>CAVOVH010000001.1:0-639589 GCA_963699805.1 uncultured Cytophagales bacterium
TGCTCGATAATCTCATACATCTACCGATACTCATTTTAAATGTATATTATATCCTTGTGATCTGATCTCTATTTAAAGCATTATCGATGACTGAAAAACCAAAACTATGACTGTTCCATACCCATATCCGATAACATCCTCCGATCGGCTCCCGAGCCCTAAAACGGCCACAAAAATGTTTCCCAGAAAAAACCGCAAAGACAGGCAAAGCCGGTAAAACCTCCAAAAACAGGCAAGCCCGCCAAATCCTCAAAAACCTGGTCAGGCTGCCGGACCGCCTGAAGCGCCGCGTTCCACCCGGCGCCCGCCGGCCGACCCGAGGATACGCGAAACGAGCGGCTCCGGCAGGAAGCTGGGTGTCTGGATCACCATTCTGCTGCTGCTCTTCGGCCTCTACAGTGCAGCGGGCTATCTGCTGGTGCCGTATCTGATCGAGAACAGCCTGCCAACCTATCTGAAGGAAAATGCAAATGTCCTGCTCAGCGTCGGCAGGACCAGCTTCAACCCCTATAACTTCAAACTGGTGATGCGTGATGTCTCGGCTGAAACCATCGAAGACGGCACGCCCGCCGACCGCTTTCTTTCCATCGACGACCTGCGCATCAATCTCGATTTTCTCTCGCTGCTGCGCGGCGAGCGACCAGCAGCGAAATGCGCCTGGAGCGGCTCAAACTGCACATCATCAGAGAGGCAGACAAAACCTACAATATCTCCTATCTGCTGGGCGGCAAACGGCTCAGGGACCACTCCGATATTATGGATTTTGCCGAGCTGCCCTTTTTGTTTTCGCTGAACAACATCTCCATTGCCGAATCGCGGGTGATCATAGAGGATACCATCGCCGGTAAAGAACATGTGATCAGAGACATCGAACTGGCACTGCCGGTGATCTCGAATTTTCCTTACCAGACCGATTCCGATATCCACCCCCGCTTCTCGGCGGTGATCAACGGCAGCCCTGTCTCGCTGACCGGCGAGGCCTCGATAGGCGCCGGCCTGCCGAACCGGCAGACCCAGTTGAGCTGCGACATCAACGATATCGATATTCCGCTCTATTTCGACTATCTGCCGCTGACCCTGCCGGTAGACATCAGCAAAGGCACAGCCAACGGCGTCCTGCACCTGACCTTTTCACCGGAGCAGGAGAAGGGCAGCCGTTTCAAGATACGCTTTGACCTGGAAACCTCTGATCTCAGCCTCGAATCCCGGGATGCCAAGATGTCGCTGAACATCCCCAATGCAAAGCTCGAGGGAGAAATGGAGCCGTTCACACGGGCGCTCAGTTTTAAGTCGATCCTGCTCCGGGAGCCAGCCATCGTCTCCGACAGTATTGAAGACACATCGCTCGCTGCCACCCTGGCCAGTCTGGCGCCGATGGCGCTGCGTCCCCCGCCGGAAGACAACCTGCATACGGTCATTCCACCCATCAGCATCAAACTGATGATTGCCGATGGCGGAACCTTTAGCGTCATTGACCGGCAGAAGAACAAGACCTTGCAGCGCTGGGAGGCAATCCAGCTCTCCATCAAGGACTTCACCAACGACCGCCTCTTCCCGACCGAGGTGGAAAGCTCCTTCAGGCTCAGCGGAGAGCACGGTGCCAACGCCGCCTTCTTCACCTGGCAGGGCATTTTCGACAAACAGAATCATCCCGGAGGCAACCTGCAGCTCAGCAATGTACCGGCCTCACTGATCGCACCATTTCTGGGCAGGGAAGCCAAGGATATTTCAGGAACCGCTGATCTGAAAGGGCTGCTGTCGATCGAATCCTTTAGCTCTGATACAAACCAGAGCCGGCTGTTCGACTACTCACTGAAGAGCAGCAAACTGAGCATCAAGGACGTCGTACTCAAGGACCAGGGTGTCGAGTGGCTGCGAACGCCGGACCTGCGCTGCGACCCGGTCAGCAGAATCCGTGGCATAACAGACCTTGGCAATGTCTATCTGCAGAACAGCACGGTTGCGCTGGCGCGCGCCAGACTGCCGTATCTGTTTGCAAACTTTTCGGTCCGGCCAACCCAGCATATCCTGCACGGCATCGATTTTTCCGGCCGGATAACCATCACGGACGCCCCTTCAGCCAAAGCGCCTGAAGCACTGGTTTTAAGAGACGTGGTATTTCAGGCCAACCAACTGGAAAAGCAGCAGACCCAGAAAGACAACTTTGTCTTCTCGGCCAGCCTTAACGCAGAAAGTGAAATCACGGCCAGGGGCAGCCTGCATATCGCGCCGCTGCAGATCAATACCGAAGTTGCGGCCTCCAACCTGACACCGATTCAGCTGTTTTCCTGGTTCAGCAACTCCAAAACAATGCTGGAAAACCAGGCCAGCCTGTCCATCAAAGGTTCGTTTTTATACCCGCAACAGGTATTCTCCGGTGACCTGGCCGCGGAAAACGTGGTGCTCGGCAGCAGCAAGGACCCTTCGCTCACGGCGTCCTCGATCCTCCTCAACCAGTTTAACTGGTCCAAAACCCGGCATAGGCCTTCTATCAAGCAACTGCTGGTCGATGTCCAACTGGAATTCACCTGGCGCAGAACCAACGACGCAGCCAGCCCGCTGGTGCTTGCCTCTGATTTTCTGCGCCAGACCCTGCTGCCAGAAGCTCAAGCGATGGAGCGGACCCCGATCTGGCGCTGGCAAAATCAACGCTTGCCATCGATCGGCTGGGTATTTCCAACGCCCAGATAAACTATATCGACGAGCGGGTCATAGTTCGCCGTTGAAACTCGAGCTCAACGGCATCAGCGGCGACCTGCAGAGCCTGCATTAAGGGAATTTCGAAAGCAGGTCTGTATGGCGACTTTGTTGCACAGGTGGATCACACGTACAGGTAAATTCTCGACCTTCTTGACAGCCTGGGGATCAGCGACAATACGCTTATTATCTTTACCAGTGACAATGGGGCTTACTGGAGGCCTGAAAATATCAAAGAATTTGATCACCGTTCGAATTTTATTTTCAGCGGCATGAAATCCGATCTCTGGGAGGGAGGTCATCACATTCCGTTCATTGCCCGCTGGCCATCACGTATTGAACCGGGGGTAACAAACAACCAGCTCATAAGCCTCACAGATCTTCTGGCTACCTGTGCCGATATTACCGGCTATAAACTTCCTTATAATGCAGGGGAGGACAGCTTCAGCCATCTGAATGCCTTCCTCGGCGAAAAGGATTATCAGGGGGCCAGAAGACACCTGGTCATGCAGAGTCACGATGGAAGATATGCCATCCGGGAGGACAACTGGAAATTCATCCTGTCGAAGGGATCGGGAGGATGGTCGGACGAGGGAAACCCTGAAGATCCGGATATTCAGCTTTACGATCTGGAATGGCGACATCGAGGAACAACACAACCTGTATGAGGAATATCCGGATATCGGAAAAATCTCACTGAAAAACTGAAAATGTTTAACAGGAAAGAAGGTCAAGATATTAGTCGATTAAGATTTTGAGAAATTAGGATCAAAGCAATTTATTTCTTTTTATTTCTTTTTTCCTGTTTTTTATAGTACCTCTTATATTTTTTTCCTTTGATATCATATTTATAAGCACTACGGTATTGAATGTCATCAGCGCGTTGTACGCTGGGATGATAAGTCTCCCGGTAATATTTCATATGTTTCCGGGGGGTATAAGAACCCTTACTCGATGCACATCCCGGCAAATTGAAATAAATTATACCCGTTAATAATAAATAACACCAACTCTCCCGATATCACGATTTTCCAATACTACAAATCCTTTTAATGGTCAATAATCAGTTTATCCATAATACCCATCCTGATAACCTGGCTTTGCGTATACCAGGTATTCCGGATCAGCTAAAAAACGCAATCTTTCTTCCAAGTCGATTGATAAAACTACTTTTTGCCCTTGTTCCTGATATTGAATTGCAAGATTTATATTTTCTTTAAGTGGATCCATCCCGGTATGGCTGATAACGGCTGTATGGACACCCTCAAGGTTCCATGCAAATTCAATGAGTTCTTTTGGTTTGGCATGGACATTGACGATATCCCGCATCACTTTCATGGCAATTACTCCAAGGCCCTTTTCCCTTGCCGCCGGCAATGCTATCTCAGTAAAATTTCCATAATTGGTTGGATTCATAGCCAGTAAGGTAACATCAAAATCAAGATTTTCAATCAGTTCCTTTGATCGCTCGGCACTATCCATGCTTGAAAATCCAATATATCTGACGGCTTTTTGTTGTTTCAATTGTGAAACCACCTGGTAAACTCCCTTTTCTATATCACTCAGCGTATCCTCGGGGGTTACGGCATGAATGAGAAGAATATCGACATAATCAGTATTTAATCTTTTCAGGCTTTCTTCAAATTCTATTTTTGCTTTTTCAGGATCACGATCATGAATCTTAGTCAACAAGATGATCTTCTTTCTGTGCGGGGGCAGGATCTCACCATATCTGGCTTCACTGGGCTTACTGGCCTCGGCACCATAGGTGGATGCGGTATCAAAATAGTTGATCCCTGCTTCCAGTGCATATTCCATATGCGGTTCCCATTCTCCATCAGGCATCAGCATAAATTGAGATCCTCCTCCATAACCCAGGATAGAGATCCTTTCACCCGTTTTACCAAAAATGCGAGAAGGGAATTTTGTTAAAGTTGATTTCGAGGAATTACAAGCCATTGGAAGCATACTTCCTGCAGTTAGGGCGGCGGCGGCCATAGAAGATCTTTGAATAAAATCGCGCCTGTTAATATTTGTTTTTTTCATTACCCAAAAATTTAAAAGACATTAATCTTAATAAAAATAAAAAATTTAGGTGTAAAAGACCATTACACTATACAAATATTACAAAAGAGTAAAGTAATAATTTAAATGTATTTTTTCAATATTTATACGTCATCAATTAATTATGTAATTTTTTTATCTTTGACTCGCAAATCATTTTTCATTTTTGTAAATAAAATTTTATGCACTTATCAACTTTAGACTACGTTGTATTTTTTCTCTATGCCATCTTTATTGTCAGCCTGGGTTTGTGGATTTCAAGGACAAAAAAAGGGGAAGAAAAAACCTCACAGGACTATTTTTTAGCCAACAGGTCCTTAACCTGGTGGGCAATTGGTGCTTCTCTGATTGCAGCCAATATTTCTGCAGAGCATTTTATAGCGATGTCAGGGTCAGGATACCGGATTGGCTTAGGAATTGCGGCTTATGAATGGATCGCCGCGGTGGCCCTGATCATTGTTGGTAAATTCTTTCTTCCTGTATTTCTCGAAAAGAAAATTTATACCATGCCCCAGTTTTTGAAGGAAAGGTACAATCAGGGGGTGAGCACTGCGTTTGCAGTTTTCTGGTTATTGGTATATGTATTTGTTAATCTTACTTCTGTAAGCTATTTAGGGGCTCTTGCCCTTCAGGAAGTGATGGGGATCCCATTGTGGTGGGGCATCATTGGACTCGCATTTTTTTCAGGCCTATATTCAATCTATGGGGGTTTAAAAGCAGTTGCCTGGACGGATGTAGTACAGGTGATATTCCTGGTGGGAGGTGGGCTTATCACAACCTTTTTGGCTTTAAATGCTGTTTCAGGGGGGGAAGGGATATTAAAAGGATTTGTTGTGATTTTTGAAAAAGCCAGGGATCATTTTCAAATGATTATCCCGAACGGATATATGGTGCCAGATGGTACAGGAGGTATGAAGAGCGCGTTTGCCGATCTGCCGGGCCTGGCCGTTATTTTTGGTGCCATGTGGCTTACGAATCTCGGATATTGGGGTTTTAATCAATATATCATTCAAAAAGGATTGGCTGCAAAAGATCTATCGCACGCAAAAAGAGGTCTCGTGTTTGCTGGGTATTTAAAAATATTGATTCCCCTGCTGGTTATCATTCCTGGCATCACGGCTTATGTACTTTTTAATGATCCTGATTTTGCCAATTCAATCCATGCAGTTGGAAAAATATCCAAAGCCGATGAAGCCTATCCCTGGCTTCTGAAAAATTTTGTTCCGGTTGGAATTCGGGGGTTGGCTTTTGCTGCCCTGGTAGCGGCCATCGTTTCTTCACTCGCATCGATGATCAACAGTACTGCTACCATCTTTACGATGGATATCTACAAAGCACATTTCAAACAGGAAGCAACAGAAAAGCAACTTGTTTTTGTTGGCAGACTGGTCAGTTTTATCGCATTGGTCGTTGCAGTAATTATGGCTAAACCCCTTCTTGGCGGACTGGATCAGGCTTTTCAATATATTCAGGAATATACTGGTTATATTTATCCGGGGGTGGTGGTCGTTTTTTGTATGGGATTGTTCTGGAGGCAGGCAACCTCAAATGCTGCGTTATGGACGGCCATTCTGACAATTCCTGCAGGAATCGTAATTAAGGCGATGTTTCCGGATATGCCTTTTATTCTGAGAATGGGATATGTTTTTATCGTATTGGTTTTACTGGCCACTATAATCAGTCTTCTCGACAATAAGGGAAAGGTCGGGCAGGATGCTGAAGATTCAAAGCGTTCCAGTAACCTGGTCTATACCGGATGGTTTTTTATCGTAGTTGGAGTGCTGAGTTTGGTAGCCGGAATCATATTGTTTAAACCATTTTATCAACTTGGTATCGAATCAATTTTTATGTTGGCTACACTTTTTCTGTTTCTCGGAATGATACTAATTTTAAACATCCGGATGAAAACCATCCATAAGAAGGCTTATAAAATCGATCCCCAATTATTTAAAACCTCTCCCGTTTTCAAAATTGGATCAATTGGAATTATAATCATTATCACCATGTTATACTTTTTCTTCTGGTAAGCGGATGGATTTTTCAGAAATTGCCCAAAAATTCAATGAGACTTTCGGCTGCCGAGCACGACTTTATCGGGCACCCGGAAGAATTAATCTGATCGGAGAGCATACAGATTATAATGAAGGTTTCGTCCTGCCCGCAGCCATTGATAAAGATGTGATATTCGCGTTGGAAAGGAATGGGTCTGATCAGTATCGATTTTATGCAAATGACCTCGATCAGTTATTTAATGTCAGTATGGACTCACTTCATTATACACAGGTAAACTGGCCGAACTATCTGATGGGGGTAATTGATCAGCTTAAAAAACGGGGGCATGAAATTGGTGGGTTTGATTGTGTGTTTGGAAGTGACATTCCGATTGGAGCAGGTCTTTCCTCCTCGGCTGCCATTGAATCTGGTCTAGCGACCGCCCTGAATGATCTATTTGATCTGAAAGAATCGAGATTGGATTTGGTGAAATTATCGCAAAAAGCTGAGAATGAATTTGTAGGAGTCAATTGTGGCATCATGGATCAATTTGCCTCTATATTTGGCAAAAAAAATTATGTTTTCAGGCTTGATTGCAGATCTCTTGAATATAATTACTACCCCTTGGATCTTCAGGGCAAAAGTATCCTGTTGATTGATACCCAGGTGAAACATGAATTGGCGTCATCAGAATATAATACCAGAAGGAAGGAATGTGAAACAGGTGTAAAAGAAATTGCACAATATCATTCGGATGTTAAAAGTTTACGGGATGTCACTCCTACATTATTAAGAGAATTCAAAGGGAAAATGGATCCTTTGATTTATAAGAGATGTAATTATGTGGTGAATGAAAACGAACGGGTATTAAAGGCTTGCGAGGATCTTTCTAACCTGAAAATAGATGATTTTGGAAGGAAAATGTATGAAACCCATCTGGGATTAAGAGATGAATATGAGGTCAGTTGTCCCGAACTTGATTTCCTGGTAGATCAAACTGTGAATCATGAAGGAGTTTATGGTGCAAGAATGATGGGAGGAGGATTTGGTGGATGCACCATAAATATTGTGGAATCAAGTGATTTACTGAAATTAAAACATGAGATCACAGATGCCTATTCAAACAGGTTTGGAATTCATCCCTTATATTATGAAGTGGCAATTAAAGATGGTGTGACAGAAATAAGATGAAATTCGGATATTAATTTTTATGAGATTTTTCATTTTAGCCTTATTATTATTTTCATTTCCTTCATTGCCCTTGATGAGTCAATCTCGTTTCGAGGGGATTATCCAATATCAAATTTCAAATACTGACAATAATAAGGAAAATGTTCCCCGGAGATCAGTATATTATCTTAAAGATAATAATTTAATGCTAAGGGTATTTACGGAAACGGGTGATGAACTGGCGAGAATTCTGTTGATTGGAAACGAGCGATCTTTGTTTATGATTGATGATGTTCAAAAATCTGCCATGAAAATGAAATTTCAGAATGAATCGGAAGGCCAACCCGGAGTAATTCCTGAACAGTACAAAGAGGCGTATGAAAAGGCCATAAAGGATCAAGACGATAAAAAGCAATTTTTACAGCCAAAAATGGAAGATACTGGGGAGTCAGAAATGATTGCAGGATATAGTTGCATAAAATACAGCCTCGTTTATGAGGAGCCCCAAAAACAATCAAATACGTTTATCTGGATGACGGAAGGAATTCATTTTGATTTACCTGAGACCTGGCTGCCAGGCGAAAATCCACTTTTTCAATTTCTGGGAGCATCGGGATTTCCTTTGAAGCTGAGAATTTCCTCTGTTGAGGGATTAATGGAGATGGTAGCCACCAAAGTGGAAAGGGAAAGATTAAAAGACGAATTATTTACAATCCCCTTTGACTATACAATCAGTGATCTATCATCATTTATATTGGGTAAGTGATTATGAACTTATTTCCTCCCTTTTAATAATTTTTTCATATCCTTCCTTTATGGCATTCAGGAAAACCAGAGGAGACATCCCCTCTTCAAGGGTATTTGACGAAGACTCGCGATTGATTTGAATGATAATATATTCTTCTGATTCAGTTGTTTCAGCTTCTTTATTTAATAATTCAAATTTATTTTTTGGAACCAGAAATTTTAGATCCAGTTTATGCCGGATCGAATTTTTTTCCTTTTGTCCTATCTGATTGCCGGTTCTTTTTTTAAAATTTTTTCGTGTTTCCTCTACAACATCCTCAATATTCCACTGGATCATGATTTGATCAGTAAAAGTAAGTTTGCCTTCCATCCAGTGATGTTTAAATATTCTTCCTGATTCATCCTGGCCTTCCATTTGTTTGATTAAATTTTTATGCTTTTTCGGATTTGAAAAATCCATTTTCAGATCAATGAGGGCGTTAACTGAATTCTCCTCCTTATAATTTTCCAGCAATGGTACAATGAATATTCTAAGGTTATTGCCAATATCAATTCTGTTTAGAGTAATATACATGATCAAAAAATAAAAAAATAACAGAAAAAATCCGACCGGGAAAAAAAACAGAAAAGGCTTGGAGATGGTGAGAAAAATGGTAAATGCTGTAAAAATCCCAAATACAATTGATAGATCCCCCGCTTTGATGCGGGTATCATCACCAAGATGATCCATCACGGCAAGTTTGTGCAACTTCTCCAGCCATTGTTGAATTTCTAATTTCCCTTCAATCTTTTTGGTGAATACAAGATGTATCTGTTCTTTATCAAGCGATTTATAGATCTGCAGGATCCTTCGAGAATTGATTGTCATAACGACATGAACCTTTGATGAAAAATAGCACATAAAATTAATATATACAACTTCCCGAGATGGAGCCCATTGGGTGGCTCATCTCAGTGACGCCATACAAATGCCGCTTAACGGGTTGAAAGAATATAAGAAATTTTATCTTTGCACCATGTCTTTAATTTCCGACACATCACTGATTGATTCAATTCGAATAAGATTAACATTACCTCTTCCAGGTTCAGAGGCGCAATGGCGTATGGCTGCCTCTCACCGGGGAAATAAATCTTTTGATTTTGATTTTATAAATCCACCTGTAAAAAGCAGTGTGCTGATCATGCTTTTTAAACGGAGTGCAAAATTTTATTTTCCACTTATTCAACGGCCTGACTATGGAGGGATTCATGGGGGCCAGATTGGTTTACCTGGAGGAAAAGAGGAGCCGGAAGATAGCGACCGGATTGCCACAGCACTTCGCGAAACCAGTGAAGAGATTGGCGTGGACACAAAAAATGTCAAAATTTTGGGAAACCTTTCAGAGCTTTATGTACAAGCCAGTAATTTTAATGTATTACCTGTGATCGGATATATTCCTTTTATCCCTGAATACCATCCAGACCCGATGGAAGTACGTGATGTGATAGAATGTAGCCTGGATCAGTTGGTTAAAGATGAAATTATGAGAGAAAAGGAATTGATCATTCGTAATAATATTAAAATTGTGGCACCTTACTTCGATATTGACGATCATACTGTTTGGGGAGCAACCGCCATGATGCTGAGCGAATTCAAGGCAATTTTGAAGGAGATTAAAATATAAGGTATGGAACCACTCATAAAAAATGATGCTGTTCTTTTGGGATTGTTGATGGTTATTCTCGGGGTGATCTTTAAAACGTCCTCAAGTGATCGACCCGTTTTCAGGAAATTTTATAAGGTGATCCCCATGCTGCTTTTATGTTATTTTATTCCTTCCTTATTAACTACATTTAAAATTGTCGACCCGGATCAGTCTGAATTATATTTTGTAGCTTCAAGATATCTTTTACCTGCCAGTCTGATCCTCCTGACCTTAAGTATAGATTTAAAGCAGATTTTACGTCTTGGCCCTAAGGCCATGGTGATGTTTTTTACGGGAACGATTGGGATTATAATAGGAGGCCCGCTGGCTATCATTATCGTATCTATTTTTTCACCGGAAACAGTGGGAGGTGTAGGTCCAGAGGCAGTCTGGCGGGGAATGACCACAATCGCCGGTAGTTGGATTGGTGGGGGGGCCAACCAGGCGGCCATGTATGAAATATTTCATCCATCTGATCATCTGTTTTCAGTTATGGTAACCATTGATGTGATCGTGGCCGAAATTTGGATGGCTTTCCTGCTTTTTGGTGCGGGACGTGCTGATGACCTGGATCAATTTTTTAAGGCTGATTCAACGGCAGTAAATATCCTTAAAAAGAAAATGCATGATTTTTCTTTAAGGATTGCCAGAATTGCCCAGCTGTCTGATCTTATGGTGATATTGGCCATTGCTTTTGGCTTTACGGCATTGGCGCACTGGATGTCTGACGGAATTGCACCATTTTTCCAGGAAAACTTCCCATCACTGGACCGATTGAGTTTATCATCTGACTTTTTCTGGCTTATCGTGTTGTCAACTACTTTTGGCATTGGATTATCTTTTACCAAGTTTAGGAATTATGAAGGGGCTGGCGCATCCAAGATTGGTAGTGCCTTTATATATTTCCTGGTAGCTACAATCGGGATGAAGATGGACATTATGAAAATTTTTGATAATCCCGGATTGTTTCTTGTAGGGATCATATGGATCATCATACATATTGTATTATTGGTGATTGTTGGCAGAATGATTAAGGCACCCTTTTTCTTTCTTGCGGTAGGCAGCAAAGCAAATATCGGAGGAGCAGCCTCTGCCCCTGTTGTCGCAGCCGCCTTTCACCCTTCTCTCGCACCGGTAGGAGTATTATTGGCAGTATTAGGCTATGCCCTGGGAACATATGGCGCCTGGATATGTGGCATTCTTATGCAAATGGTCGTACCCTGAACCTGATTTTAAATATCTTTAAAATTTCCACCCCTAAACCGAACTTATATTGATTGATATGAAAGAGAATAAAGAATATGAAGGCATTATATGTGTTTGCACAGGGAAAAAATGCAAAAAAAAAGGATCAAAGGAAATATTCAAAGCTTTCAGGGAATCAATTAAAGGAAAAAATATCGATAAAAGTTTCCTGGTGATTAAAACCAAATGTTTGGATCTGTGCAAAATAGGACCCATTGTAATTCAGGAAGGCAGGCTCCAGACAAATTTTCATGTCGATCAGATTAAAAGTAACTAAGACTCGCACTGCCACCATAGTGACAGTACGAGTAAAAAAAGATCAATTTTCAGCTCCGGTTTCACCCCCCGCTGCACTTGTTTCAAGCTTGCCGATTTCCTGGTCAATTGTCCACAGACCAATCCCTTCTTCTCCTATAATGGCAAACAGCTCCAACGCCCTTCTTGCAATCAATTCTTCTTCCCGTTGCTCTGCCACATACCATTGCATGAAATTCATGGTGGCAAAATCTTTCACGTTAAAACAATGATCCACAATCTGGTTAATCGACTTTGTAACATTGATTTCATGACCAAGTACATCCTCAAAGATCTCACGAAGCGTTTTGAATTTATGTTTAATATTCTTGATCTCAGGTTGTATGGCATGTCCTCCCGCATCATTTACATAATGGAAAAGTTTAAGCATATGCATTCTTTCTTCTTCCGCATGATCATATAAAAAATTTGCCGAATGTGAGTATCCTTTCAAATCGCACCAAGATGCCATGGATAAATAATGCGCAGAAGATTGACCCTCCATCATTATTTGTTTGTTTAATAGCGCCTCGGTCTCGGGTGTGATCGATCGATTTAATGAAACATTACCGTCTTTCATAAGATTTTTTTTTACCGTTTATTTTTAAAAACCAAATAACAAAAATGATCAGATATCAATGGAAAAACAACTGATAGGGCCTTTCAATTTCCTTTTCAAGTTCAGAAATACTGAAATTTCTCACCTTTCTTAAGAATTCTTTACCTTCAAAATAGACTAGAATCACGGGTACCGTAAAAATTTGATATTTTCCTGCAATCTCTTTATTGGATGCTATGTCAACAACATGTATTTTTAGCAACGGAAATTTTGAGGCAACCATTTCCCTGACCTTTGGCTTCAAGGTTTTACATATATTACAGTTGGGGGAAGTAAAATAAATCAGAATGGCACTTTCATCTTCTATTTTAAAGGAATCCATTTACCTGAAATTGTTTGTTTCAAACAAAATTATTTTTTTTAGGACTAATCTCATATCGATTATGTTGTTAACCTCACAATTTTTTCTCCATGAATAAAAGAATTTTATTTTTAGCCGGGATCTGTTTTTTCATCTGGTCAGCCAATTTACATGCTCAACCCAATCAGTATTACGAACTGAGTAAATATATAGAAAACCCAAGTTTTTATCAGGAAAACCAGGAGTCTCCTCATGTACCACTTTGCTCTTTTGAAAAAGCAGATCAGGCCTTGAGTGGGGATTTTTCGCAATCACCCTTTTATTTATCCCTGAATGGGACCTGGAAATTCTCCTGGTTTTCAACCCCGCAGGATGTTCCGGATTCTTTTTATACTGAATCCTTTCCAGTGGAAATCTTGAATGAAATCGAAGTTCCTGGCACCTGGCAGATGCAGGGATTTGGATATAAAATATATCGAAATATACCCCTTGAATTCGGTCCCTATGACCCTCCGCTGGTACCGGATCATTTAAATCCCACTGGAGTTTACCTCAGGGAATTTGAGATTCCGGAGAACTGGAATGGCCGAGAAATATTTATTCATTTCGACGGTGTTAAATCCACTTACTGGTTATGGATCAATGGACAATATGTTGGATTTGATAAAGGAAGCATGACAGCCGGTGAGTGGAATATCAAAAAGTTTATTCATCCGGGGAAAAATCGTATGGCCGTGAAAGTAGTTCGGTGGTCGGATGGCACATACCTGGAAGATCAGGATATGTGGAGGTTCAGTGGCATATACCGAGGAGTATACCTTTACTCACGTCCAAAAGTGCATTTGAGGGATCTGGTTGTTCAGACTGATCTTGATCAATCTTACAAGAATGCTGATCTCAATCTGGTGGCCATGTATCGGAATATGGATGAAACGGAACATAACGATTTACTGCTGGATATTGAATTATATGATCCGGATGGTAAGAATGTACTTTCAAAAAACATCCGATTGGGTACAATGTTGGTAAAGGACGAAAAAAAGGTTGAAATATCAATTAAAATAGATGACCCTATAAAATGGAGTGCAGAAAAACCTTTTCTATACAGGCTGTTATTAATTACACGTAATACGGATGGACTCGTGGTTGAAATCACGGAGGAGACGGTGGGTTTCAGAGAAATTGAAATAAAGGATGCACAATTGCTGATCAATGGTGTTGCCATAAAATTTAAAGGCGTTAACCGTCATGAGCATGATCCGGAAAAAGGAAGAACCATGTCCAGGGAATTGATAGAGAAGGATATGCAACTGATGAAACAGTTTAATGTGAATGCGATCCGAACTTCCCATTATCCCAACGATCCTCTTTTCTATGACCTGGCTGATCAATATGGACTCTATATATGTGATGAGGTAAATGCAGAATGTCATGAAGGAGAAAACTATCTAGCCTCCCAGCCCGGTTGGGAAGTTGCTTTTATGGATCGAACTGAACGTTTTTTTCACCGTGACAAGAACCATCCCAGTGTGATTCTATGGAGCACTGGAAATGAGTGTGGTTATGGCCCCTATCATGATCAGATGGCTGCTTTCCTGAAGGAAAATGATCCAACTCGGGTTGTCTATCACCAGGGGAATCAACCAAATGGAGATGCCCCCTTTGCCGATGTCAATGGCATCCGTTATCCAACCCCAGAACATTTACGCATGGTGGGAAGGAATAGTGACCGGCCGGTGATTATGGGTGAATACAGCCATGCCATGGGTAATGGATTGGGTGGTTTTGATGAATACTGGGAAATAATTAATAATGAAAGATCCTTACAGGGAGGATTTATCTGGGATTGGGTGAATCAGGGCTTACGCTTTGATCTGATTACCACGCCCGATCAATCCAAGTATAATCATCAGGCGGTGCTTATGGGAAATGTTCAACTGGTTGATGGCATACAGGGTAAAGCGGCGGCATTAAGTGGGCTGGATGATTTTATTGAAATATACAATCATCCAGTATTTAACCAGGTGAAAGATAAACTTACCTTAGAAACGTGGGTTTACCCCAGGGGATATCATGATATAAATCCGATGGTCACGAAAGGATTGAGTTATGAAATCACCCAGGAAAATCCTGATTCCCTTTCATTCCTGATTTCCGTTAATCAGCATATAGTAAAAATCTCAGGCTATCTACCCAAAAATTGGAATTTTAACTGGCATCATGTTCTGGGCAGGTATGATGGGAGTGAGATGAAACTTTATCTTGACGGACATGAAATTGCTTATGCAAAAGTATCCGGGTTTATCGACCGGTCCCCGCATCCGGTCTGTATTGGTAAGAACCATAAAAAGAATCATGAAAATCAGGGATGGTTTATATCGAATTATATCTATGACAATGTCCGGATTTATTCAAAAGTATTCGAAATTTCAGCGCAATCAAACCAGATGGAACAGAATCCGGATGATCAATTGTTAATCAAACTGGATTTTAACGAAATTGAATATAAGGGGAACTTTTTATCTTATGGGGCTACTCCCCAGGGATCGGGTACAATGGACGGAGTGGTCAGCGCTTATCGCGAACCACAGCCTGAAGCCTATCAGATGAAACAATCGCAAGCACCGGTATATGTTGAAAAGATTGGCCGTGACCTTGGTCAGTTAAAAATATATAACCGGTTCAACTTTACTTCCCTCGATGAGCTGGATATATTATGGCAATTGTATGAAAACAATAAATCGATCGAGTCAGGTAATATAAAACTTTCCACTCAACCTCAACAATCTGAACTGATCGATATGCCCTTTAAAAGGCCTAAATTCAAAGCGGGGGCTGATTATGTATTTAGGATCAGTTTTCAGCTCAAAAGAAAAAACAGCTGGGCTGATCGGCAGCATGAATATTGTTTTTTTGAATTACCTGTTGAAAACCTGGAGGAACAAAAGAATATCATCATGCAGGAGGAAACAATCGGATTTTCGGTAGATGAGAAAGATGATCTTTTAAAAATTACAGCCAATAATATATATTATGAGATTGATCTGAAAAATGGTCATATCATCAAATTATCAAACAATGGGACTTCCCTGATTGAAAACGGACCTCAATTTAATGTATGGAGAAAACCAGTCATGAATGAGTGGTCGGAATGGGGGGTGAATGAGGCAGCATTCTGGTATCAATATGGGCTGGACAGCCTTGTTCACAAGGTGATGGCAGTTGAAAAATACATTTCCGGATTTGACGTCTTACTCAAATTCAAAATTGAATCACGATCGTTTAACTATCCTGAGCTCGTTTTTCATCAGCAATTAGATTTTAATGTCTTCTCAACAGGCGATCTGGTTATAACTCACAAAATAAATGCCGATATCGATCCTCCGGACTTATATGCAAATGATTGGTTCCCCATTTCTTACCTTCAGAAAATTGGTCTGAAACTGATATTGTCTGAAAATATCAAATCAATCAACTGGTATGGACCAGGGCCATTCGAAACTTATCCGGACAGGAAGACCGGTGCCAAAACTGGGTTGTACGAACAGGAAATTGAAAGCATGAAATTCCCATATCTGATTGTCCAGGATTTTAATAATCATACTGATGTGCGCTGGGTTTCCCTGAAATCTGAAGATGGGAAGGGGATAATGATCTCATGCAACGATCATTTTAATTTCAGCGTGGATCCTTATGAAAATTTGAATGATGCCTGGTATCCATTTCAGTTAAAAAGAACCAAAAATCCAGTACTGAATGTAGATTATCTGGTGACGGGATTGGGTGGAACGCCGGTAAGGGTCCGGCCAAAATACAGAACCTATCCTGCTGAATACGAATACCGTCTGATTCTCCGACCCTTTGCCAAAAATCCGGATTATTTTGATTTAAGCAATGTGGAATATTGATCAGGTTGACGACTGCATGAAGGTCATACCATGAGTCAATATCAAGTTTAGCATAGGAACATTTTTAAGATTTTGAAAATGTGATAGAATGCATCAAACCTGCATATGATTGAATAAAAAAAGCTGATCTTCCAGGAAAGATCAGCTTTTTAATTATTTGAGTATTTTCAGGCTTTCCCTTCCTTTTTCCTGATTAAATTAAGGGCTGATCCAGCCTTGAACCATTCGATTTGTGTATCATTATAAGAATGATTGGCAATGATGGTGTCTTCACTGCCATCATCATGGTGCAATACCAGGGTTAAGGGTTTATCCGGTGCAAAATCTTTCAGATCAATGATATCGATGGTGTCGTCTTCCTTTATCTTTTCATAATCATTCTCATTGGCGAAAGTGAGTGCCAGCATACCCTGTTTTTTCAGATTCGTTTCATGAATTCTGGCAAATGATTTCACGAGAATCACATGAACACCGAGATGTCTTGGCTGCATGGCCGCATGTTCCCGGGAAGACCCTTCTCCATAGTTATGGTCACCAATCACTAGCGTAGGAATATGATGTTCCTTATAATCCCTTTGTACATCAGGAACAGGCCCGTACTCACCGGTGCGCTGATTTTTTACCTCATTGGTTTTATTATTGTAATAGTTAACAGCACCAGTGAGCGTGTTGTCAGAGATATTGTCAAGATGTCCCCTGAATCGCAGCCAGGGACCAGCCATTGAAATATGGTCGGTGGTACATTTACCCACTGCCTTGATCAGCAATTTCATTCCGGTAATATTTTCACCATCCCAGGGTTTAAATGGAGTGAGTATTTGCAATCTTTTGGAATCAGGACGGACAATCACTTCTATTTTGCTTCCTGGTTCAGCCGGGGCCACATATCCATTGTCTTCAACGGCAAATCCTTTAACGGGCATTTCAATGCCAAGGGGTTCATCCAGTTTAATCTGTTTCCCTTCCTCATTGACCAGGGAATCAGTCAGTGGATTAAATGTAAGGTCTCCGGCAATCGCCATGGCAGTTACAATTTCCGGGGAAGCAACAAATGCATGTGTATTGGGATTCCCATCATTTCTTTTTGCAAAATTCCTGTTGAATGAGGTAATGATGGAATTTTTCTTCTGAGGATCATTCGTATGCCGTGCCCATTGTCCAATACAGGGACCACAGGCATTGGCCAGAACGACACCGCCTATTTTTTCAAATTTTTGTAAATATCCATCTCTTTCGACCGTATATCGGACCATTTCAGAGCCAGGGGTAACGGTGTATTCCGATTGGACCTTAAGTTTCTTGGTGATTGCCTGTTCGGCTACTGATGCAGCCCGGGTTATGTCTTCATAGGAAGAATTGGTGCATGAGCCAATCAATCCGACTTCCAGTTTAGCCGGCCACCCATTTTTAATGACTTCCTCAGCAAATTTTGAAATGGGAGTTGCCCGGTCCGGACTGTATGGGCCATTGATATGTGGCTCCAGTGATGAAAGATCTATTTCGATCACCTGATCAAAATATTTTTCCGGATGGGCATATACTTCCGGATCACCAGTAAGATGTTCTTTTATTTTATTGGCCAGGTCAGCCACATCACTTCGGTCCGTTCCTCGCAGGTATTTTTCCATGTTTTCATCATAACCAAAAGTAGATGTAGTGGCGCCGATTTCTGCTCCCATATTACAAATGGTTCCTTTGCCGGTACAAGATAGACTTTTGGCACCCTCACCAAAATATTCCACGATGGCACCTGTACCACCTTTCACGGTCAGGATTCCAGCCACTTTTAATATGACATCCTTGGAAGCAGTCCATCCACTTAACCTACCGGTTAGTTTAACCCCGATCAACTTAGGGAATTTCAGCTCCCATGGCATTCCGGCCATCACATCCACTGCATCTGCACCCCCAACACCTATGGCTACCATACCCAGTCCACCGGCATTTACCGTATGTGAATCAGTCCCGATCATCATCCCTCCTGGGAAAGCATAATTCTCGAGCACCACCTGGTGGATGATTCCGGCCCCAGGTTTCCAGAATCCTATTCCATATTTATTGCACACGGATCCGAGAAAATCAAAAACTTCCTGACTTGCATTCAATGAATTTTTCAGATCCTTTTCCGCACCCTCCTTTGCCAGTATCAGGTGGTCGCAATGTACGGTGGAAGGAACAGCTGCCCTTTCTTTTCCCGCTTGCATAAATTGTAATAAAGCCATTTGTGCCGTGGCATCCTGCATTGCAACACGATCAGGTGCAAAATCAACGTAGGATTTACCCCGTTCATAAGTTTCATCCGGCAACCCTTTGAAAAGATGTGAATAAAGGATCTTTTCTGTAAGGGTTAATGGCTTATTCAGGATTTTTCTTGCCGCCTCAATACGTTTTCCCATCTGGGTGTAAAGAGCTTGAATCATGTCTATATCAAAGGCCATAAGGTTAATTTTTAAATAGGTTCTAATATGAAAACGTAAATTTATAAAAATTCAACTTTGAAAAGTATTGTATTTAATAAACACTTGCTAATCGCAAACAGTTTGTGAAATAATGTTATTATGTTTAAAAATTAATTGTTTATTGATAAAAGAATAAATAATATTTCACTTATTTATAATGATTCTAAATTAACAAATTGATAGTTTTTCTTTTATTGCAAGTGTTTAAAATTAAAAATTATAAAACCATTTTTGTGGTTAAATTTTCGGGGAAACAGGATCCTTTTCCTGAAATTTGGAAAATTCATCTGTAATCGTAGTTTTGCGCGAGGATTTAACTTCATAATTTCAAAATTCATATGCCTGAAGAAATTTGCCGTCTGATCCCTAAACACGGTCAACGAATTATAGCGGTCATTCTTTTAACCGGAAACTTAATTTTTCTCCAAAACTATACACTGGCTCAGGATTCAACCTCAACTTCTCCGGATACGACTGCAGTAGCATCCTCCCAGGATCAGGGACAGGGAACTCCAGCGGATGGAATTCCCACTGATCCGTCTGTCATCGTGCAGGGACAGACACTTTTCAAAAACAACTGTGCGGTCTGTCATGCAGTTCATGAGCAGGTAATAGGCCCGGCCTTGGCAGGTGTGTATGAAAGAAGACCCTTGTCCTGGGTAGAATCTTTTGTCAAAAACTCTCAGCAAGTAATTCAGGGAGGTGATCAGTACGCGGTTCAACTCTATGAAAAATTTAATAAAACGGCCATGCCATCATTTGATTTTAGCAATGATGAGATAATTTCTGTGATGGCATATATAAAGGACCAGACTTTAAATCCCCCTCAAACGGAAACGGCCACCTCGCAATCGGCAGCAGGAGGTGAAGCAGTATCAACAGGATCCACAATTTCAAGTGGCTTTCTTATTTCAGTGATGATTGCCCTCGTGATCATTTTATTGTTGATCCTGGTAGTTCTTGTCATGTTGGTTACAACCCTCACGAATTATCTGAAACAAAGGCAGGGATTGGATGAAGCCGAAATGGAATTGATCGCGCAACGTTTCAGCATTTTGAGTTTTATTAAAAGTCCTGCCTTTGTATTCGGGGTGAGTTTTATTTTTGTCTCTATCATGCTGAAATCCGTAATTGATGGATTGTATCATATTGGCGTACAGCAAGATTATTCCCCTACACAACCCATCGCATTTTCCCATAAAGTTCATGCAGGTGATTTTGCCATTCCTTGTCAATACTGTCATACCGGTGTTATGGAGAGTAAAAATGCCAATATACCTTCCGCCAATATTTGCATGAATTGTCACAGCGCCATTGTAAAGATTACGGGAAGTGATGTGCCTTCGGTTGAGATCCAGAAAATATATGATGCCGTTGAGAACGATCAACCAATTGAATGGGTAAGGATGCATAATTTACCGGATCTTGCCTATTTCAATCATGCGCAACATTATAATATAGGTAAAATAGAATGTCAGACCTGTCACGGTCCAATCGAAACCATGGAAGTGGTGAAACAATATGCCAACCTGACCATGGGATGGTGCATTGATTGTCACCGTACTACCGTAATTCAAACAGAAAATGCTTATTATGATAAACTGGTTGAATTGCATGATGCTGCCCTGGAGGGCGAAATGACTGTAAAAGACATTGGTGGTTTAGAATGTTCAAAATGCCACTATTAATCTTTACCGGATTATTGAATTTAATTCATTCATGAAAGAAAATAAAAAAATATACTGGAACGGTCTAGAACAGTTATCCAATGACCCTGAGTTTGTGAAACATATGGAACGGGAATTTCCGGAAGAGCTGCCATTACCTGGTAAAGAAGCAAAAGTAGGTTCAGGTTCCAGGCGTGATTTCCTGAAAATGATGGGATTCAGTGTGGCGGCAGCTTCTCTCGCAGCTTGTGAGGCTCCGGTTCGGAAAGCCATTCCATATTTGAATAAGCCCGTGGATGTGGATCCCGGGATACCCAATTATTATGCATCTTCCTTTATGCAAGGGGGCGATTACTGCAGCATCATCGTTAAAACCAGGGAAGGCAGACCCATTAAAATTATGGGTAATAATTTGTCAGGGATCACTAAAGGTAAGACGAATGCCCAGGTTGAGGCCTCGATCCTTTCACTTTATGATAGGGAACGGCTTACAGATCCGGTATTTGACGGAGTCAGGAGTGAATGGAATATTATCGATAAAGATATTAAGGAAAAACTGAAGGCTGTGTCAGTGAAAGGTGGCCAGATCAGGGTAGTAAGCAATACCCTGTTAAGTCCAACCACTCAATCCGTAATTGATCATTTCCTTTCGAAATACCCCAATTCAAAACATGTGATATATGATTCGATATCATACCAGGGAATGAAAGAGGCCAACAGGCAGAATTTTGGTCAGGATCTTATTCCCAGTTATGATTTTTCGAAGGCGGAGGTCGTGGTAAGTTTCGGAGCTGATTTTCTGGGGACCTGGCTCGAACCGATCCGTTTCAGTCACGATTATTCCCAATTGAGAAAAATCAGCCGTGAGAATCGGAAAATGTCCAGACATTATCAATTTGAATCCTTGATGTCTCTGACAGGGGCCAATGCTGATTACAGAATTCCCATCCGGCCAACCTCCGAAGGACTTATAGTTTCCAGATTGTATAATTTAATTGCCTCGAAAGCCGGATTTCAGACGATCAGCACCCAGGATCCGGGAGATGTTAAATTTCTGACAAAAGCAGCCGACCAGTTATGGTTTTCGAAAGGCAAATCCATAGTACTGAGTGGGTCGAATGATCCCGCCATACAGGTGCTGGTCAATGGAATCAACCATATGTTACAAAACTATGGACAAACCATTGATCTCAACATGCCCGTCAATTTCCGTAAGGGGAGCGATCAAGATATGGATCAGTTTATCCGGGAAGCTTCATCCGGACAGGTTAAAGCGGTAATTTTTTACAATGTAAATCCAGTTTATAATCATCCGAAAGGAAAAGAAATAGTACAAGCACTGGCGGGTATGGATCTGGTCGTGTCAACTGCCGATCGGTTGGATGAAACCACTTCGCTTGCCAAATATGTTGCTCCTGATCATCATTTCCTTGAATCCTGGAATGATGCGGAACCCGTTCCAGGACATTTAAGCCTGGTACAACCCACCATTTCTCCCCTGTTCAATACCCGCCAGGCGCAGGATAGTTTCCTGATCTGGGCGGGCGCTGAGGATTCCCTCGATTATTACCACTATCTGAAAGGAGTCTGGGAAGAAAAATACTATAGCAGACAGAATAAATTACCTGATTTTCAGCGATTCTGGGATCAGTGTCTGTACGATGGTGTGTTTACCTATGAAGGTGAAAAGGCAGATTTCACGGATTTTAAAATTCAGATTGAAAAAACTGCCAGCACCATCGATAAAAACTATATTCCTGAGAATAATGGATTTGAATTGATCCTTTATCAGAAAGTAGCCATTGGAGACGGCACGCAGGCCAATAATCCCTGGTTGCAGGAAATGCCGGATCCAATTACCAAAGCTGTCTGGGATAATTACCTGACCATCTCGAAGTACGATGCTGACCAAATGGGAATTACCACCGATGGAAATGAATTTGCACTTTCGAACCTGACCATCAACGGTCAAACCCTCTCGCTTCCTGTTCTGATCCAGCCAGGTCAGGCCCGGGGGACCCTTGGGCTCGCGCTCGGTTATGGGAGGGAAAAGGCAGGAAAAGTAGCCAATGGGATCGGTATAAATGCCATTCAATTTGTCTCGCAGATGGATGGATTCTGGACTTATTTCAATGCGACCGGGGTAAGCATAGAACCCTTGAATCAACGATACAAGCTGGCGCAAACCCAGACTCATCATACTTATATGAAACGTTCCAATGTGATTCAGGAAGCTTATCTTTCTGAATATCAGGCTGACCCAAGTGCGGGACGTTATAAGCCCACCATTCATACCTCTCAAAGCCTGGATCAAAAACTGGGGGATGGGCAGGTAGATGGGGAAGTGGAGGCTGATCTCATCACACTCTGGAAAGGTCATGATTATAACAATCACCATTGGGGTATGACCATTGACCTGAACTCATGCATCGGATGTGGGGTATGTACCATTGCCTGTCAGGTGGAAAATAATGTACCCGTTGTCGGCAAACAGGAAGTCCTGAACAGGAGGGAAATGCATTGGATCAGGATTGACAGATATTACAGCACGGATGCAACAGTGGATGATTGGGCAGGGCTGGAAAAAGCGGCAGAAAATCCTGAAATCACCTTTCAGCCCATGATGTGTCAGCATTGTAATAATGCACCTTGTGAAACGGTCTGTCCGGTGGCTGCGACCACACACAGTACGGAAGGGTTGAATCAGATGACCTATAACCGATGTATCGGAACCCGTTATTGTGCCAATAACTGTCCATATAAGGTACGACGATTCAACTGGTTTAAATATCACGACAACAGGCAATTTGATAAAAACTCGGGAATGAACAATGATCTTGGCAAGATGGTACTGAATCCGGATGTGACGGTCCGTTCAAGGGGAGTTATGGAAAAATGTTCCTTTTGTGTTCAAAGAATACAGTATGGAAAACTCGAAGCAAAGAAAGAAGGAAGACGGCCGAAGGATGGTGAGATCAATACAGCATGTGCTGAAGCCTGTCCCACGGATGCCATTGTTTTCGGGGACATGAATGATTCAAACAGTAAGATCTCGAAAATGTTGACAGCCTGAGGGAAAGAAATGGAGACAAGGTGGTGGAGGAAGAACGTGCATATCATGTTCTGGAAGAAGTTGGGACCAGGCCAAATGTTTTATATTACACTAAAATCAGAAATAAGGATATTGAAGATAATAATGCCTAATAACCTCATATGGAAGTAATTTCATCAGTAAGACCTCCCTTGGTTACCGGTGGTAAAACGGTTGCCGATGTAAGCCAGGATATTTGCAGACAGGTAGAAGCCAAGCCATCCAAATCGTGGTTAATGGGCATCGCCATATCACTGACAGCTATGGCAGTCGGATTCTATGCCCTCGTGATGCTTCTCTGGGAGGGAATCGGTATGTGGGGCCTTAATAAAACCGTTGGTTGGGCCTGGGATATTACAAACTTCGTCTGGTGGGTGGGAATTGGTCACGCCGGAACCCTGATTTCAGCCATTCTATTACTTTTCAGGCAGAAATGGAGAATGTCGATCAACCGGGCTGCAGAAGCAATGACCATTTTTGCCGTGATCTGTGCAGCCATGTTCCCCGGATTCCATATGGGAAGGTTATGGTTGGGATTTTACTGGGCGTTGCCATTACCCAATACCTTCGGTTCGTTATGGGTCAATTTTAATTCACCCCTTCTCTGGGATGTGTTTGCGATTTCGACTTATTTTACGGTTTCACTGGTCTTCTGGTACATCGGACTGATACCTGATTTCGCCACCATTCGGGATCGTGCAACCAACAAGATATCAAAAATCATTTATGGCGCGTTAAGTTTTGGATGGGATGGCGCTGCAAGGACCTGGCAGAGATATGAAACCGTTGCCCTGATCCTGGCCGGATTGGCCACCCCCCTGGTATTATCCGTTCATACCATCGTATCATTTGACTTTGCTACTTCCGTTATACCTGGCTGGCATACCACCATTTTCCCTCCCTACTTTGTGGCAGGAGCGATTTTCTCAGGTTTTGCGATGGTGATGACCTTAATGCTTGTGGCACGTCATGTGATGGGATTGAAAGATTACATTACCATGTATCATATTGAAATGATGAACATTATCATCATCGTAACAGGCTCGATCGTAGGTATTGCTTATCTGACTGAATTTTTTATCGCCTGGTATTCTGGTGTTCCCGCTGAACAATATGCCTTTTACAACCGCGCGACCGGGCCATATTGGTGGGCTTACTGGACCATGATGACATGTAATGTGGTTTCACCCCAGTTATTTTGGTTCAAACAGATCAGGACCAGTGTAATCGCTTCCTTTATACTATCCATTGTAGTGAATATCGGGATGTGGTTTGAAAGATTTGTGATCATTGTAACTTCGCTGCACCGGGATTATCTCCCATCCAGCTGGGCCATGTTTTATCCTACCTTTTATGATGTAGGAGTGTTCTTGTTTTCTCTCGGATTCTTCTTTACCTTCTTTTTATTGTTCGCTAAATTTTTCCCGGTAGTAAACATAGCAGAAGTGAAGAGCATTTTGAAATCAACAGTATCTGACATTAAAGCCTCGAAATAATGGAAATGAATAAGAATTTTCTAATTGGAGTTTACAGCGATCCGGACCAGGTGGTGAAAGCAGCCAGACAGATCATTCAGTCAGGTATTAAAATTCACGAAGTATACTCTCCATTTCCCCTTCACGGCATTGATGATGTCCTGGGATATAAAAGATCACGATTGCCCATTGTGGCGTTTTTATTTGGAGCAGCAGGAACCTTTCTTGCACTGTTCATGCAGATCTGGATGCTTGGGATCGACTGGCCCATGATCATCGGTGGGAAAAACTACGCTTCACTGCCTCCCTTCATTCCAGTAACATTTGAATTAACCGTACTGCTATCAGCCCTGGGGATGGTCGGCACTTTTATGATCATCAGTGACCTGAAACCCTATAAAAAACCAAGACTGATGGATGTCCGGATTACAGATGATAAACATATCATAGCGATAGATCTGGCAGCTAACAAACAGGGGGCAAAAAAAATTGAATCAATTCTGACGGATTCAGGCGCAGAAGAAATAAACGAAAAAAAATTTGATTAAGTTCTGATGAGATCGAAATACAAATATTTACTTAACATTGGAATAATCGTCGCATTGGGAGGGATTTTTGCGTGCAGTGCTAAAAAAGATTATCCGGGACTGGAATATGCACCCAATATGTATCATTCAGTTCCTTATGATCCGCTTAAACAGATCACAGATAAAAATGCCGGTAACTGGGTGAATTCTGATGATGATGCTTATGGGGAATATTACAGCTCAAATCCTAATAATCCCCATGAAATGAATATGCGTATTCCTGCGGCCAATACGGTCAGACGAACCGGGAATGGTTGGCTTCCCTATCATATTCCCAAAGACAGCATCGATCTTGCTGCGAGGATACTGACCAATCCGCTGGATTCAACAGAACAGTTGGTTTCGGAAGGGAAAACCCTTTTTGAGGTCTACTGCATAGCTTGTCATGGTCCACAGGGACATGGAGATGGATTGGTAGGAGCTGTAATGAAAGGCGTGCCAGCCTATAATGTGGGTCGAGTAAAAGAAGTGAATGGTGGACATATTTTTCATGTGATTACCATGGGAAAAGGGAGAATGTACTCCCATGCTTCACAAATTAAGCCCATGGATCGATGGAAAATCGTACGGTATGTCCAAACCTTACAAAATCAGACGAACTAAAGAGACTGCATAAACAATGAATAAAGAAGTATTTGAATTTACGCCGAACGCTAAAAAGAAAATATTTATTCTGGCTGTTGCCGGCCTTGTATTGATAATCATCGGGATCATCACCCTGATGCTGGGTGGCGGGCATGCTGAATCAGCAGAAACAGGTCATGAAATCGGAGGTCATGCATTCCACTGGACACAGCGATTATATGCTGATCTTTGGATCAATAATGTTTATTTCATCGGTTTTGGTCTGATAGGTATCTTCTTCTTTGCGATTCAATATGCGGCCAATGCCGGTTGGTCAGTGCCCATTCTCAGGATACCCTTGTCATTCGGGAACTGGCTACCCTATGCATTTGTGATCCTCGTCATTGTGTTTATTCTCGCCAACTTCTCAGGCCACTGGCATTTTTTCCATTGGTTGGATCAATCTTTATACGTGAAAACCCTTCCTGATGGATCTGTAAATCCACAGTACGATCCCATCATAGCCGGGAAGAAATCCTTTCTGAATGTAGGTTTTTATTCCATCCGTACCATGCTGTTTTTTATTGTCTGGATTGGTTTTTTCATTATGATGAAAAAAGAACATCTGGCAGAAGACATCGACGGGAAGGTATCTCATTGGAAAAAACTGATTACCATGTCCGCCGTTTACATCATTTTCTTTGCGATATCCTCAGCGGTGGCTTCATGGGACTGGGTCATGTCGATTGATACCCACTGGTACAGCACGATGTTCGGGTGGTATGTCTTTGCAAGCTGGTTTGTAAGCGGATTGGCAGGAATTACACTCTTCGTCACCCTATTGCGTGAAAACGGGTACTTGCCGATGATCAACGAAAACCATTTACACGACCTTGGGAAATACGTTTTTGCCTTCAGCATCTTCTGGACATATATCTGGTTTTCCCAATTCCTTCTGATCTATTATGCCAATATACCGGAAGAATCCGTCTATTTTGTTGAAAGACTTTCAAGTGACTTTTACGCTCCAGTTTTTTACCTCAATATTATTCTAAACTTTTTCTTTCCATTTTTAGTTCTAATGACAAGGGACTCCAAGAGGCAAGGGGTATTCTTAAAAATAGTGTGTACTGTAGTGCTTTTCGGACACTGGCTTGACTTTTATTTAATGGTTACGCCGGGTACATTACAGGAAAACGGAGGATTTGGATTCCTAGAAATTGGGACGATCATGATTTACCTCGCTGCTTTCCTGTTTGTAGTATTAAATGGATTGACAAAATCGGCCCTTGTGCCAAAAAATCATCCGATGATGCAAGAAAGTTTGCATCATCATATTTAATGGTTAAATTCGAGGTTTATTCAAAATTTAAGTATGGTAATTTCTATTATTTTAATAGGATCGTTATTGATTATTGCGATCCTGGCCATCGTTTATAGGATCCATTCCCTGGTTGACATTGCCCGTGGGACACATAAAAAACGAGCATCCGGCAGCAACCGGATCAATGCCGTGCTGCTCTTCCTGTTCCTGCTCATGGGTGTGGCTTCCATCATCTGGTTTTCATTTTCCTGGTTCGATGACTATCATTTACCTGTTGCTTCCGAACATGGTCAAGCCACAGATTCCTTATTCTGGATTACCATTGCGGTAACCATGGTCGTTTTTTTCATCACCCAGATCCTGTTGTTTTATTTCTCGTACCGTTACCGGTATAAAGAGAAAGCAGAAGCTCTTTATTACCCTGAAAATAACCGGCTGGAAATCGTGTGGACGCTGATCCCGGCAGTAGTGTTGGCGTTGCTCATTTTTGGCGGACTTAAAGTTTGGAATAACATCACGGACGATCCGCCACAGGAAGCTGAAGTGGTTGAAATTATGGGGTATCAATTCGCCTGGAGAACCCGGTATCCCGGGAATGATAACCAGTTGGGAGCGTATGATTTCAGGTTGGTGGATGCCGTGAATGAATTTGGAATGGATTTCAGGGACAGGGCTTCTTTTGATGATTTCACACCCCGTGAAATTCATCTGCCAAAAGGAAAACCCGTTTTGTTCAAAATTAGATCACGTGACGTATTGCATAGTGTATATGCCCCTCATTTCCGGTTAAAAATGGATGCAGTACCTGGAATGCCCACAAGTTTCTGGTTTGTCCCAAACAAATCAACCGAAGAGATGAGGCAGCAAACCGGCAATCCCGAATTCAATTATGAAATAGCTTGTGCAGAAGTATGTGGACGTGGACATTTCTCCATGCGTATGCTGGTAGTGGTGGAAGAACCGGAAGCTTTCGAGAAATGGAAATCTGAGCAGGAATCCTGGCTAAGTAAAAATCCTGAATATCTGACCAAAGTTCCTGAAGAACTAAGGGAACTGGCCTTATTAAAGACAGGCCTGGACAAACAATAAGCCAAAAATATTATTATTCTCATATATTGATACTTTAGATATCCTTGAAAAAATGGGGAAAGCAAAATTAGAAGACATAAATCAGCATGTTTCAGTGGAAGGACATGATGAAGGACTCGACCACGAACATCATCAGAATTTCATATCAAAATACATTTTCAGCACAGACCACAAAACCATTGCCAAACAATACCTGATCACGGGAATATTATGGGCATTTATTGGAGGACTCCTCTCTGTATTCTTCCGTCTGCAGTTGGGATTCCCGGACATGGATCTGGAATGGTTACGACCTTTGCTGGGTAAGTGGATCACCACAACCGGTAAAATAGATCCTGAATTTTATCTGGCCCTGGTGACCATGCATGGCACCATTATGGTTTTTTTCGTACTAACTGCCGGACTCAGCGGGACCTTCAGTAATTTTCTGATTCCCTTACAGATTGGAGCCAGGGACATGGCTTCGGGATTCATAAATATGCTGTCCTACTGGTTCTTTTTTACATCAAGTGTGGTGATGTTTATCTCCTTATTTATTGAGACAGGCCCGGCATCGGGCGGATGGGTGGTTTATCCCCCATTGTCTGCGCTCCCGCAGGCCATATCCGGTTCTGGGTTGGGTATGACTCTCTGGCTGGTATCGATGGCCCTTTTTATAGCTTCCACGTTACTGGGAGGGATCAATTACATTACAACAATAATTAATTTACGAACGGAGGGGATGTCATTTACCCGGTTGCCGTTAACCATCTGGGCCTTCCTGCTCACAGCGGTGCTGGGACTACTTTCCTTTCCCGTATTATTCGCAGCGGCCTTGTTGCTGATATTTGACCGGAGTTTTGGAACAAGTTTTTTCCTCTCGCAGATCTATATTAACGGCGAAGCCTTACCCAATATCGGAGGAAGCCCAATTTTATATCAGCACTTATTCTGGTTTCTGGGGCACCCTGAAGTTTATATTGTCATACTCCCTGCCCTTGGAATTACCTCTGAGGTCATTGCAACCAATTCAAGAAAACCCATTTTTGGCTACCGGGCCATGATCGGATCCTTACTGGGCATTACTGTTCTTTCATTCCTGGTGTGGGCTCATCATATGTTCGTTTCCGGGTTGAATCCGTTTTTAGGATCCATCTTTATGCTGCTTACCCTCATCATTGCAGTTCCAAGTGCGGTCAAGGTATTTAATTATCTGGCAACGCTGTGGCGCGGTAATATCATTTTCACCCCGGCTATGCTCTTTTCCATTGGTCTGGTCTCTTTCTTCATATCAGGAGGACTAACTGGCATTTTCCTTGGGAATTCTGCGATCGATATACAATTGCATGATACTTATTTTGTGGTGGCCCATTTTCATCTGGTTATGGGAAGTGCCGCATTTTTTGGTATGATGGCAGGGGTCTATCATTGGTTCCCGAAAATGTTCGGCAGGATGTTGGATGAAAGGCTGGGTTATATACATTTCTGGTTCACATTTATCGGGATCTACCTGGTATTCTTCCCCATGCATTATCTTGGGATTGCAGGATTCCCGAGAAGGTACTATTCCTTCACGAATTTTGATGCCTTCAATATATTTACGGATCTGAATTCATTTATCAGTGTTGCTGCCATTCTTACTTTCGGAGCACAATTGATTTTTGCGTTCAACTTCTTTTACAGTATATTCCGGGGCCGACTGGCACCACTTAACCCATGGCATTCCAATACACTCGAATGGACTACACCACGATTTCTAAAGCATGGCAACTGGCCTGGTGAAATTCCCAAGGTATTTCGATGGGCGTACGATTACAGCAAACCCGGGGCAAAAGAGGATTTTATTCCGCAAAACGTACCCTTATCCGAAACACCTGAATCCAATTTGCCTCATGAGCAGGAAAAAGTGGAATCTGAAAATAATAAAGCAAAGGCTTAATCGGTGAATGAAAAATAGAAAGGATGAAAATACTTACTTTAGGAAGATAAGCCTGGTCACATTGGTGGCGGTTTATTTCCTGATCCTGGTCGGTGGTATCGTTCGAAGTACCGGCGCTGGAATGGGATGCCCGGATTGGCCGAAATGTTTCGGTCAATGGATACCGCCTACCTCAGAAGGTATGCTTCCGGATCATTATCAGGAAAAATATACAAACGACCGGTTCGAAAAGAATCAGCGGTTTGCTGGCTATCTTGAAGCCGTGGGCCTTAAAAAACAGGCTGCTGCCATTCGATCGGAAGAATTCATTCAGCAGGAAACATCGTTCAATGTGATGAAGACATGGACTGAATACCTCAACCGGATTATAGGTGTCCTGATCGGATTATTGATCATAATGAATCTGGCGGGCTCCATAAAATTCATTAAATCGGATCCGGTAATTTTTATATGGTCAGCGATCTTGTTTGTCCTGGTGGTTTTTCAGGGATGGATCGGATCAGTGGTTGTTTCTACCCACCTTACCCCATGGATAGTAACGCTTCATATGGTCATAGCAGTCATCATCATTGCCATCCTTACTTACCTGGTATTCAGGACCAGAATAAATGAGCTCTATTTTCACAATATAGAAAGGCACAGGCTTTTAAATTTTCTCCTGATGGCTTCAGGTATTCTGATCGTCATTCAGATTTTACTGGGTACGCAGGTGCGAGAAGCGGTCGATCTGGTTTCCTCATCTCTTGATTATGGACAAAGGAAAACCTGGATTAGCTCGATCGGCCTTGAATTTTATAGCCACCGATCATTTTCTCTTATATTATTGATTTTACAGGGGCTGATCCTTATTAATATATACAGGAATCAATCCAGAGGGAATGGCTCGTTTTATTTATCCAGGTTGCTATTGATCTTGATATTATTTGAGATCGGGTTGGGAGCCATCATGTCCTATTTCGGCATACCACCCTTTATTCAACCTGTGCATTTATTGACAGGCGTCATGATATTTGGCATGCAGTTTTTGATACTGCTGATGATAAACAACAAAAAAGGGATTCAAATAGAAAAGGAAGTTTTAGTATAAATGAGTTACAATCAAACATCAATTTTACATACATCATCCGGCATTTTCCTGAAAGCCAGGGCTTATATCGAATTGTTAAAGCTAAGGCTTTCATTATTGGTGGTTTTCTCTTCTGCTTTTGGGTATGTGTTAGGGAATCAGGGTGTAATCGACTGGAATTCCTTTCTTCTTTTCTGCCTGGGAGGATTTATGATTTCCGGTAGTGCGGTAACCTTAAATCAGATTTTTGAATCTGAATTTGATAAAGTAATGAAGAGGACTCGCTCAAGGCCTCTTCCAACAGAAAGGATCGGTCATAAGGAAGCTTACTTCTATTCTGCCGGGTTGCTGATAGCCGGATTTTGCATCATACTCTTTTCTACCAATTTTCTGACAGCTGTCTTATCTTTTCTTTCTCTTGTCTTATATGCATTTATATATACACCGCTTAAAAGGGTCGGACCCATTGCCGTACTTGTTGGAGCAATTCCAGGAGCCTTGCCACCTTTACTGGGATGGACCGCAGCAACAGGTACCCTTTCTTTCGAAGCTTTCATCCTATTCGGGATACAGTTTGTCTGGCAATTCCCGCATTTCTGGGCCATTGCCTGGATCGCGGACGAGGATTATAAAAAAGCAGGATTTAAGTTGCTCCCGGGAAATGGACAGAAAGACATGCAGACTGCCTTCCAGATCATGATCTATACTTTGTTCCTGATTCCACTAGGATTATTGCCTGCAACATTTGGATTAACCGGAATTTATTCAGCAGCCATCGCTACCTTATGTGGGGTGCTTTTTCTTGCTCAAACCTTCAGGCATATGAAAGATTGTTCAAGAAAATCAGCTTTATGGATCATGTATGGATCTTTTATATATTTACCGATTGTACAAATAGCGTTTTTGATTGATAAGATATGAATGGTCAGGTGTTAGAAAATATCGAGGTTATCCGGGATCATAAAGAATCTGCGGTAAATCCAAAGAAATTTATTGTATGGTTATTCATCGCGACCATTGTCATGCTGTTTGCTGCATTGACCAGTGCCTATCTGGTCAAACAGGGAGAAGGAAACTGGTTGCAGTTCGATCTTCCCCAAATGTTCTGGATCACTTCGATGGTGATCATACTTAGCGGTGTAAGTATGCAGATCACTTACTTTTCCGCTAAAAAAGATCGGATCAATAACATTAAATTATTTCTGACCATTACCCTGATATTGGGTCTGGTCTTTCTGGTTGGACAGTATCAGTCATGGAAGGAATTAATCCAGCAGGATGTTTTTTTCGTGGGAAATCCCGCGGGATCATTTATTTACGTGCTTACCGGACTGCATGCTTTACATCTGGTAAGTGGTATAATTTTCCTTTTAATTGTATTATATTCAGCATTTAAATTTAAAATACATTCGAAAAATCTGACCCAGTTGGAAATGGCCACTACATACTGGCACTTTCTCGGGGCATTATGGTTGTATTTGTTCTTTTTCTTAAAAATATATCATTAATATTTAAATAGATTCATGGCAGTATCAGCAACAGTAACCGAAGAAACACGGAAAGATATTTGGGGTGGGGGAGTTTCTCCCCTGAAGGCCAGTTATGGAAAATTGATGATGTGGTTTTTCCTGTTATCAGATGCGTTTACCTTTTCGGGTCTATTAGTAACTTATGGTTTCCTTCGGTATAGTTACCAGGGATATGAGGGTCCCTTAAATGCTTTTAAACCTTCCCAGAAATATTGGCCGATTCCTGAAAAAATATTTGATGCAGTACCTTTTTTACATGGGGTCGATTTGCCGCTGCTTTTTGTGGGTATCATGACTTTTGTTCTGATCCTGAGCAGTGTGACCATGGTCTTGGCAGTGGAGGCAGGACATCGCATGGATAAAAGGGATGTGACAAAATGGATGCTGTGGACAATCATCGGGGGGCTTACCTTCCTTGGCTGTCAGGCATGGGAGTGGAGCCATTTTATTCATGGGACAGAAGAAGGTCTTACTCTTTCAAATGGGATCGTGTTTCATGGGGCCAATCTTCAAATGAATGAATACGGGCCTCCATTATTTGCTTCCTTGTTTTTCTTCATCACAGGATTTCATGGGACCCATGTTTTCAGCGGAGTATTGTTGAACAGCATCATATTTTATAATGTGGTCGTAGGAACCTATCAACGGAGAGGGCATTATGAAATGATCGAGAAGGTTGGATTGTACTGGCACTTTGTTGATCTGGTATGGGTATTTGTTTTTACATTTTATTACCTGATTTAAATTCGAATTACAATGAATCATACGGAAAATGTTGAGGTAAGGGTTAAACCTGCTGATAAGGAAAAAATAAAAAAGCTCTGGAAGATCGCTACCATTCTGGGAATAGTGACAGCCATCGAATTCTTTCTGGCATTTACTATGCCACGAGGAATACTCCTCTATAGTGTTTTTATTGGTCTGACACTGGTCAAGGCATTTTATATCGTGTCGGAATTTATGCACTTGAAATATGAGGTTAAATCCTTGATCTGGTCGATCATGATACCCGTGATTTTCCTGATTTGGCTGATCGTGGCCCTGATCGCGGAGGGAGGTTTTGTGTACAATGTCAATTTCTGATCGGGATATAAAACAAAACTTGCCACCTGGTATTAAGAGTATGAAGCTGATTCGATCTGTATTTATCCGTTAGTCATCTATATTTACTGAAACAACATGTGGGGCACAGAAAAAAAAGGAGCCCTCAAGCTTTTTTTACTGCTTGTGACTTTGGCAGTTCCTGTAATTATTTTCCTGTTTTTAAAAGGATTTGGTGAGAATCATTATTCAGTACCAATCTTTTATCAACAGGGCCTTTCCCGGGATACAGCCGATTGTGATTTCAATCACGAGGAACATAAAGTTGACATATCCGCTTTTAAAACCAATTATTTCGATGATCAAAAGAATGGTGTTTTTGATCAGAAGTTAACCGTTATCGATATTGATATTCAGCCATCCAATCGTTTTGGCAAAGCCGGCTACTCCTTAAACCGGGTTGCAGATCATTTTAACAGGGAAAGCTCGGTGCAATTTATGATGATCCGGACAGTTCCGGATTTAAATAAGGAAAAACAATTGCCAGCAGATACGCGTTTTATGTATATCTATGGAAATGATGAGGCGATATCAGCATTTGCCAGATGTGAATTGATTCTTCTGGATTTTCCGGGAGCAATCGATTATAAAACACGTCGTTTCGTATTGGTTGATTATGGGGGAAGAATCAGAGGCTATTATCCGGTATCTGATTTTGATGAAATCGACAGGATGATTCTAGAGATGCAGATCATTTTAAAGGAGGAATACTAATATGAAAGGTAACCGTCAGAAAGGCAAATATACACTGACCATCCTGGTGATTTCTGTTATCTTACCATTGGTGGTTGCCGTCCTGTTATTTATGCCCGAAAAATTCATTACTCGGGGTGAGTGGACAAAAATACTTCCACATCTGAATGGTTTGATCAATACGCTTACCACCGGGATCCTTCTGATTGGTTTTATATTCATTAAATCAGGAAAGATCAAACAGCACAAGATATCCATGATCACTGCATTTTTATTGGGCGTCGCATTCTTAATATCCTATTTGATATACCACTCTACATCCACTTCCACGGTTTTCGGGGATAGCAATGGCAACAGAATTCTGGAACTGGAAGAAGCTTCAAAGATTGGTCCATGGCGATATATTTATCTGGCCATCCTGGCTTCGCACATATTGCTGGCTATAGTGGTTGTTCCTTTTGTTTTATTTTCTCTTTATTATGCCTTCACTTCCCGGTTCGATCTGCATAAAAAGACAGTCCGTTATACCTTACCTGTCTGGTTATATGTGTCAATTACCGGGGTTATTGTATATTTGATGATCAATCCGTATTATCGTTAAAGAAAGCAGATGAAAAGAATATTTGGTTCCTTGTTGATTTTTTTCTTTTTATTTTTGAGGAGTACAGTTGTAAATGCCCAGTGTGCCATGTGCAGGGCCTCGGTTGAAAACAGCATCAGTGAAGACAGTGCTAGTTTTGCTGCGAGCCTTAATACAGGGATCTTGTATCTTTTCGTCATGCCATACCTGCTAGTAGCCTTGATTGCTTATTTATGGTACAGAGGAAGTCATAAAAATGAAAAGAATTTCAAAATTTCAATCCATTCTGGAAGAAAAATGTCCTAGGTGCCGCGAAGGCAAAATGTTCGAAACTACTCCCTACCGTATAAAAACCTTTGATAAAATGCATGTTCACTGTCCGAACTGTGGATTAAAATTTGATATTGAGCCAGGTTTTTATACGGGTGCCATGTATGTAAGCTATGCTTTTTCTGTTGCTATCTTTCTGGTAACTGGATTTATCTTATACCTGTTTTTTAAAGATCCCGACCTTATCGTGTATGTATTAACTACTTTTTCTATTGTCATCCTGCTTTTTCCCCTTTTGTACAGGTATTCGCGGGTTATATACCTGCATCTTTTCGGCGGTATTAGATATGATCCGGATTATAGGAAATAGACAATAATTTTATATCTTCAAATTATCATATTCAATAAAGATTTAATACTTATTTTTTTGAGGAACCGCTATAAATATTTATTCATCTCAATTATTCTGCTCGCGATGGGTTTGCTAATCCATTACCTGTATATCAATCATTTTCAAAGACAGAAGATCTATGCACAACAAATTTCTGAAAGGATACAAAAATCCCTGGCAGAGATAAAAATCGATCAAAAGCAGATCATCGATTATCTGCAGGATGCCGATACATTGTATTTCAGTGATTTGAACCGGATTACGGACTTGCCCACTTATATTTTCCGATCTGAGCGGTTAATCTACTGGTCCGATAATTTTATCATGCCTGATCGTTCCTATTACGAAGATAAATCAGGATATAATCTGATTAATGAGGAAGACAGGAAGTTGCTCGTTATTATTTCAGATTATGTCCGGGGAAATGCCTCCTACCATATCCTTTCGCTGATTCCATTATATGTTCATTACGATATCAGCAATGAATTCCTTGAATCCGGATACAATCTGAAATATTTTGAGAGTTCAGAATTGATCATTGATAGTGATGAGAGTCATATGCCCATCAGGGATTCCGAGGGGAATATTCTTTTCCATGTCGAATTTTTAAATGGTTATGTGGCGGGATTTTACTGGTTACCGGTATTGATTTTTGTGTTCATGTTGTTGGGAATCATTTTATTTTTGATGTTCCTGATCGATTTCGCCAGACAAATTGTTTACCGGAAAGGATTCTGGAAGGCTTCTTTATTCCTGATTCTATCCCTGAGTCTCACCCGGTTTGCTATGCTCCTTGCAGATTTTCCTTTTGATTACCTGAACTTTGAGTTTTTTAATTCCAGGTATTATGCCTCTTCTATGTTGAATCCTTCCCTGGGAGATTTATTTCTGAATATCATCTTCCTCCTAATCTTTTCTATTTTCGCATTCATTTTTTATGGCCACAGGGATTTCATCAGGCTGATTAAAGGCAATTCTATTTGGAAGAAACAGCTGCTGGGTCTATGGGTGATCTTACTCATCCTATTGTGTTCATTAATAATTTATAAGCTGATTCATTCTCTTGGTACCCACTCACAATGGTCAATGAACATTGCCGATGGTGTATATTTTAACAGATTCAGGTGGTTCAGTTTCTTTATGTATGCCCTGGCCGTGTTTATTTACATTCTCCTTACCTATATCTTTAATAAAGCCATTTCAAGACTTTATGCTGGCAAAGTTCTCTATCTCGTCATGTCATTCCTGGTTGCTTTCCTGATATTCTGGAGTCTTGGATTCCCGATGAGCAGAAATGGGTGGCTGATAGGGATCATCACGGGTATTTTTATTTTCTTTTCTTTTTATATTGATATCAAAACAATTTTTATCAGGTTACAGTATAAAACTTTTGTCTATCTGCTGGGGATATTCATTTTTATCTCACTGATCGGATCCCTTGCCATCGATGAAGTCCGAAGAAATTCCGAGAATATTCGAATTGAACGATTTGGCGAACAATTGATCCAGGAGAATGACCCCCTTACTGAATATTTCCTTTCAGAGGCTGCTCAACAGATTCAAAATGACGTATTTATAAAGAACCGGCTTTTCAGCCCGTTTGGATCAAAAGAGATGATCGAAGAAAAGATCAGAAGGATCCATCTGAATAATTACCTTGACAAATACGAAATCAGGATTTTTTTATATAACAGGAGTGGTGAACCTTTGTATTCCGGCACACCCATCAACTATCATGAAATCAAGGAAAGATATGCACGTCCGGAATTAAAAACAGAGTATGATAACATATACTTTTACTTTTCTGAAAAGGCTGAGTGGTTGAAACGGTACCTGGTCTTTATTCCGATATCACAGTACAATGCAATCGCAGGATATATTATACTCGATCTGAGGCTCAAAAAGGTCATTCCAACAAAAGTCTATCCCCGGTTGCTTCTGGATGATGTTTACTCCCAAACGTATTTCGGGAATCAATACGATTATGCATTGTTTAAAAATGATTCATTGGTTAATTCTTCCGGAAATTTCAACTATGATAAGAATTTTGATTTAAATTTCCTGGGCAGCAGTCGTTTGTATCAGAAAGGCGTTCAAACCAATGGATATAATCATTATGGATTCCGGGTCGATAGAGAAAAAGTGTACGTAATCTCGAAACCAGTTTATCCTTTCATTAACCTTTTTGCCAATTTTTCATTTCTTTTCCTCATCCTTGCTCTCTGTTTGTTGATCACCCTGATGATTTATGCGATATACTTCAACATCAAAAGGATAGAAATCAACTATATCACCAGGATACAACTCTATCTGAACCTGGCATTTTTTATTCCCCTTACAGTCATCAGCATCACCACCCTTACGCGGTCAGCCACAGACTACAAGGCGGATATTGAAAACGAATACCTGAGAGTAGCAGAGGCAACCAGTAATAATATAACGGGTTATCTACACGGTTTTCTCCAGGATCAATCTACCATTGAAGAGTTATCTTCCAAATTATCGGAACTGGCTGATTTTTCTGAACTTGATATGGATATCTTCAGGACCTTGCAGAATCCCGGAAAGTTATTGCTGTCTACCCAGCCATTGATCTATGACAAAAATATTTTTTCAGAATTAATCGATCCGAATGCATTATCTACAATAAAGGAACAGGGTAACAAAAGCATTATATTGAACGAAACATTTGGAAAACTCGAGTATAAAACCGCCTATGTGAGCATTCGTTCAACAGATACCGGAGAATTGATTGGGATTCTGAGCATACCCTTCTTCGGATCGCAGGAGGTCATCGAAGAGAATCTTACGGGACTGGTGATCAACATTCTCAGTATTTTTACGATCATCTTCATCTCTTTTATTTTTCTTTCCTTCTTTGTATCCAATTACCTCACCTTTCCTTTAAAGTTCCTCACAGAAAGGATCAGGAGAACCTCTCTGACTGGGAGCAATGAACCCATTCATTACGAATCACAGGATGAAATCGGTCAACTTATTAATGAATATAACAATATGTTGCTGAAGCTTGAGGAAAGCAGAAAAGCCCTGGCCCAGTCTGAGAAGGAAGCCGCCTGGAGAGAGATGGCAAAACAGGTAGCGCACGAAATCAAAAATCCGCTCACACCTATGAAATTGACACTTCAGCATCTGAAAATGAGGATCAGCGGAATCCCAGAAGAAAAGGCCAGATTGGAGAAATCTATCAATTCCTTATTGCATAACATCGAAACCCTCAGCGACATTGCCACCTCCTTTTCCAATTATGCACAGATGCCTGTGCCTGAAAAAGAAAAATTTGATATTGTGGGGTTGTTACGCCAAACTGTAAATATCTACATCTCCGGTGAGGAAGACGTAGATATCCGGATACACATTCCTGATCAGGAGATTATGGTTGAAGGAGATCCGGGCTGGATCGGCAGGACAATATCCAACTTAATAATCAATGGGATCCAGGCGGTTGAAAAGGGTAAAAAACCCGTGATTGAAATTGTTTTAAAGGAAGTAGAACCCAATAAAATTCTGATCAGTGTTGCTGATAACGGACAGGGGATCCGGGATGAAATCAAGGACAAAGTATTCATGCCTAATTTCAGCACGAAATATTCAGGTTCTGGAATAGGCCTGGCCATCGCCAAAAGGGCTATTGAACATGCCCAGGGAAAAATTTGGTTCGAAACAAAAATAGATACAGGCACAAAATTCTTTATACAATTACCGGTAATGTTTTGAAGATTAAATGGGCAACGATTTTATTCTTCTTAAGTTCGGTCACGCTTACTGTAAAGGGACAGCAGAGTAATGACCGATGTAAATGGCTGTCTGTTTTCAATCAGCCCATTCAATTGGATACCTTGACCATCGTTCCCGGATCAATTCTCATTGATTCCAGAATAGCCTATGAACTAAAATTTGATGCAGAAACCCGGTCAATATCCCTTTTTTCGGCACAACCCGAAGATTCTGTTCAGATATTTTATAAGGTGTTTCCCTATAACTTATACCAGGAGGTGAAGAACAGGTCCCTGGATACCGCCGGTTCTGTAAATCCTGAAATAGTTCAAAAGTCAGAAAAATCAAGGATAACGGATCGAAAGGAAGAATTATTTTCTTCCGAGAAAATATACAAGTCGGGAGCCATCAGCCGTGGGATTTCCTTTGGTAACAGGCAGGATATTTTTGTGAATTCAGTACTGAACTTGCAGCTTGAAGGGAAGCTGTCTGATCATTTAAATATCAGGGCATCGATCACCGATCAGAATATTCCTTATCAACCGGAAGGTAATACAAAACTGGTCCAGGACTTCGATAATGTTTTTTTTGAAGTGTATAATCAGCATTTTTCGATCATCGGAGGAGATATCGTGCTTAATAACAGAAAATCCGATTTTTTAAGATTTCAAAGAAATGTACAGGGTGTAACCTTAAGTACGCATTATGAGTTAGTCAAGGGATCAGAATCCAATACTTCCATCGCATATTCTGTTTCAAAGGGAAAATTTTCAAGTTTTCAACTCGAAGTGATTGACGGCGTCATGGGGCCTTACAAAATTTATGGTCCCAATAATGAGGCTTTTCTTATCATCATCGCTAACTCCGAACGAGTATATCTGGATGGCCGTTTATTGGAACGAGGTTATAATTATGATTATGTGATCGATTATAATACCAGTGAAATTACCTTTACCAACCGCGTACTGGTCACAAAATTTTCAAGGGTGAACATAGATTTCGAATATACCAATCAATCCTACAGCCGCTCTGTGTTGAACGCAGCTCATTCCCAGAAATTTAAGAATCACGAAATAACGATTCAATATTATCAGGAAAAGGATAACCGGAATCAATCCTTATCTTTTCATCTAAGCGACGAAGAAAAATATGCCATGAAGGATATCGATCCGGGAATTGTGAAAGAGGCCATTCTTCCAGGATGGGATTCAGTAGGGTACCAGGAATCGATGATTTTATATAAAAAGTTGGACACTTTATGGATGGCTGGACAAAAAGTGGAAATTTTTCAGGCGTCAAACGATCCCGACAGCGCGATATATGAAGTGATTTTTTCTGAGGTAGGCTGGGGGAATGGGGATTATGTAAGAAAAGATGTAGCCTTGAACGGAAATCTATTTGAATGGGTGGGGGAAAAAAAAGGGAACTTCCTTCCTGTCCGGATGGTGGCGCTTCCTTCCATGCAACAAATGGTTACGCTTCGTGCCGATATCAATACCAGCAAAAACAGTTTGATCTTCAATGAACTGGCATTTTCTTCTCAAAATGGAAATTTATTTAATAAAGCGTTGGATAACCAGAAGGGATTTGCGCTGAAATCCGGGATCATGATGAAGGAAAAAATCATTTCATTCATTCCGGGATATTCATTTTCCGGGCAGATAGACGCTGAATATGATCATCAGGATTTTAATCCAATCGATCGATTCAGGCATGTTGAATATGACCGGAACTGGAGTTATGATCCGCTCAGGGATTCGATCCGAGCAAGTGATAAGATATTTAATTTTACAGGTTCCCTTAAAAAAGATGCCAGGAACCATTTAGACATTTTTATTTCCAGGAGGATCCGTACTGGTTCAGTGAATGGATGGCAGGGAACGACCAACACTGGTTTTGATTTCAGGCATTTAAATATTTCCGGAGATCTTTTTTTAATGAAAAATGACAATGACTACTATTCTTCAAGATGGCTCAGGTACAATATCCAGACTTATTTAAAAACGAAAATATTTTATCCCGGGTACCAATATTCGGTTGACCACAATCTGATCAGTCCCTTATCGAGTGATTCCATTGTATCCACAGCCATGAATTACGATGAACATCATTTCTTCATCCGCAGCAACGATTCGTTAAAAACCCGGTTCAACCTGAGTTATCGTATTAGAAAGGACCGGATTCCGCGTTATGGTGAAATGAAAGATCATAATCTTTCGAAAACCACCCAACTCATGATAGGGACCCAAAAAGGTAAGTTGGGGAAATTTGATTTTTCGGCGATATACCGTCAACTGGCATACCTGGAAGATTCAATCGATCAGGATGAAAATTCCCTGCTGGGAAGGATCGATTGGATGATCGACCTCTTGAAAGGGCATGTTAAATCAGAAGCCTCTTATGCTATGGGTAACAGCCGGGAACTTCGACGGGAATATATCTATATCCAGGTGCCTACAGGAGAAGGAACGCATACCTGGCGCGATAATAATGATGACGGCATACAGGATCTTAGTGAATTTTATCTGGCGGTGAATCCGGATGAACGGAATTATATTAAATTATTCACCCCGACTGATGATTATATACTTGCGTACGACAATAATTTCAGTTACAGGTTATCGGCAGAGATGCCACGTACATGGAAAAACGAATCAGGTATAAAAGGAATCCTGGGTAAATTTTCCAATACATTATTTGTCAATTTAAAACAGAAGATCAATCAGGATGATTTCTGGGATAATATTTTATTCAAAGGAAACCAATCTGATCCTTCGCAGCTTATAAGCTACCGGAAAAACATCCGGAACACATTGCAGTACAACCGGTCGAACCCGAAATTTGGAATGGATCTGGTTTATCACCGGATGAATTATAAACAACTCATTTCAAATGGTTTCGAAGCGAGAGATCAGGAACAGTTAAGGCTAGTCTCCCGGGTAAATATCAGGGGTGATTACAACCTTCGACTGAATTTATCCCGATCCGGACTGTCAAGCGGATCTGATTTTCTGGAGGGAAGGAATTTCTTTATTCGTGGGAATGAGATAAGAACCACCCTTGAATGGCAACCTTCCAACTTCTGGCGATTTTCAACAGATTATTCATTTGCCGGCAACCGGGAGGCCACATCGGGGGAAGCAGGTAACGGGATTTCAAAGATCAATGAATCAGTTTTTAACATCAAATATTCCAGGGCTTCCAAAAAAAATATTGATTTTACATTCCGTTATACCCATATTGATTTTAAGGGCGAGGAAAATACGGCTTTGGGATATGAATTGCTGAAAGGATTGAAACCTGGTGCTAATTTGACATGGTCCCTGATCTGGCAGCAGAAAATATTGGATGGATTGCAAATGAACCTGAGCTATGAAGGGAGAAAATCAGGAGATCTAGATACGATTCATGTTGGCAGGATGCAGATCATGGCCTTATTCTGAGGGTTCAATGTTGCCTTTCACTTTTTACAGCTTTTAATAATTTATTCGAATAAACAAAGTCCTGTAATTCTTTTACATTGGCATCAAGTATCTCTTTATTGGATCCTTCCCAAAGTTTCCTTCCCTTATACATGAACATAACGTATTTCCCTATTTCCATAACCGAATTCATGTCATGGGTCACCACAATGGTGGTGATGTTGTATTCTTCCGTGATCTCTTCAATCAGATGATCGATAACAATGGCGGTTAATGGATCCAGTCCTGAATTTGGCTCATCGCAAAACAAATATTTAGAATTATTAACGATGGCCCGGGCAATCCCGACTCTTTTTTTCATACCTCCGCTGATTTCCGAAGGCATTTTTTTATTGACATTTTCCAAACCCACCCGTTTGAGTACAAAATTCACACGGTCGAGTTTTTCATCTTTCGGCATCTCGGTTAAAAGATCCAATGGGAAACTTACGTTCTGCTCCACATTTTTGGAATCAAAAAGTGCTCCTCCCTGAAACAGCATGCCAATTTCCCTTCTGATGTCACGTACTTCCTGTTTCCGGGCCTTATGAAAGTCCCGCTGGTCATAAAAAACGTCACCTTCATCAGGTACCAGGAGTCCTACAATGCACTTGAGCAGGACGGTTTTACCTGTACCGCTGGAACCAATGATTAGATTGGGTTGTCCCGGCAGAAATTTACCATTAATTGCGTATAAAACCCTGGTATCATTAAAATCTTTGGTAATGTTTCTGATCTCAATCATGCGCTATAATAATAATTGTGCGAGTAGATAATCAGCAGATAGTATAGCGATACAACTGGTGGTCACTGCCTTGGTGCTCGCCCTTCCTACTTCCAGGGCTCCTCCCTGGGTAAAATATCCAGTAAAAGCGCTGATGGTGGATATTAGAAAAGCAAAAACAATTGATTTGATCAGGGCAAAAGTGACATTATATTCAATAAAATCGGCCCGGATGCCATAGATGAATTCGTCCGGGGTCATGGCGCCAGTGAGTGTCGCAGCGATATATCCTCCGACTATACCCAGGAAACCGGCCAGGATCACGAGTAAAGGATACATGATCAGACAAGCGATGATCTTGGGCAATACAAGAAATGAAGAGGAATTGATCCCCATCACTTCGAGGGCATCGATCTGTTCGCTGATCCGCATGGTACCCAGTTCTCCGGCAATGTTGGAGCCGACTTTCCCGGCGAATACGATGGCAGTAATGGTGGGAGCCAATTCAAGCAAGGTCATATCCCTTACTACCAGGCTGACCACATAATTCGGGATTAAAGGCGAAACAATGTTATAGGCCGTTTGAACGGCAGTAACAGCCCCGATAAATGTGGAAATAATGGCGACAATAAATATGGAATCGATGCCAACCTTGATACATTCATCAATGATCAGCCGTACGTAGGTATTGAACGATTCACGTTTGACAATTAAAGACTGCAAGAAAAGGAAATATCTCCCTATTATTTTCATGCCGGTATTTTGAAAATTAATTAAATTAAATTACTATCAAAATAAATAACACGTGATAAAATTAACATTTTTTTATCGGCGCAATCTGATTTTATAAAAAGAAAATAAGTTCAGAAAGAATTAAAGAAAAATATCATGAAAAGAATGGCTGTTATTTCCGGGGGAACAAAAGGGATCGGGAAGTCCCTGGTTGAAAAATTTGCACAAGGGGGATTTGATATCATAACCTGTGCCCGGACGGAATCTGATTTGAACAGTTTGAAGAATGAAATAAATATGAAATTTTCCACGATTAAGATCGATGCCATCAGGGCTGATCTAGCCATTGAATCAGACAGGCAAAGATTGATTGATTTTATATTGTCACAACATAGAGAGGTGGATGTGCTCATCAATAATGCCGGAATATTTTTGCCGGGCCAGATCCACCATGAGGACCCCGGTATACTTGAAAAAATGATCGAATCCAATTTGTACAGTGCCTACTACCTGACCCGGGGTTTGGTTGGCTTGATGATCCAGCGTAAAGAGGGCTATATTTTTAACATCTGTTCAACAGCAAGCATCATGGCTTATAGCAATGGGGGGTCATATGGGATCTCGAAATTCGCCATGCTGGGTATGAGTAAAGTATTAAGGGAAGAAATGAAGCCATTCAACGTCCGTGTAACCGCCGTATTGCCTGGAGCTACCTATACTGCCAGTTGGGAAGGGACCGATCTACCACCTGAACGATTCATGAAGCCAGAAGATATAGCAGAAATGATATGGAATGCCTATTGTCTGTCACCCAGGACGGTTGTTGAAGAAATACTGATACGTCCAATGCTGGGTGATTTCTGAGGATTGAAATAAAAAATTTTACGATATAAATTAAACCTTTTGTTAAAGCCGTGATCTAAGTGGTAAAGATTTTTAACTAAACTTGAAAAAAATGAAAGCTTTTAGATTACCACTATTACTGGCAGGATTCTTATTATTCATTTTTAGTTCCTGTGATAAGGAGAAAGAAACAGAGGCGATTGATACTTCTCCGGCTGAACTGGAAGCAACTTATGATGATACTTTTGAGGAAGTGGATGCGATTGTTGAATCTGCCATGCTCTTTTTTAATGAAAATGGAAGGGTAGCGGAAGAAGAAGCAAAAACAGATGAAATAATCAGATGTGGGGTAAAAACCCGTGATTTTGAGAATAAAACCATCATCCTTGATTTTGGCGACGGATGCGAAGGATGGGGTGGAAGGATCCGGAAGGGAAAGATCATTATCAACTATACAGACTGCAAATTCGTGCCGGGATCTGTCTGGATCATTACCTTTGAGGATTTTTATATCAATGATATCAAAGTGGAGGGAGTGAGAACCTGCACGAATGTGTCAACCAGTTTAGAGGATGATCCTTCTTTTAACATTATCCTGGAAAATGGCAAACTTACCTGGCCGGATGGAACATTTGCAGAAAGAGAGGCCAATCATACCCGTACCTGGATACGTACAGGCAGCCCATTGACTGATGAAATAACATTGATTGGTTCAGCTTCAGGAGTTAACAGGAATGGGATGGCCTATACGGTTACCATCGTATCCATGTTACGGTTTGTTAGGGCTTGTCGGGCTTCTCACATTTTCATTCCTGTTGAAGGAGTAAAATTAATACAAAGAGAAGGCCATCCAGATGTTCTCATCGATTATGGAGATGGTACCTGTGATGCACTGGTAACCGTAACCATCGATGGTGTGTCAGGAGAGGTGGATCTCAGGAACCGGAGATTCTGACGCAGGGAAAGCTTGAAAGATAATTAAGCTCCAATAGATCCAGAAACACTGAAATGAAATCAGTGAAAGGAGTTCAAGGATCTATTGGGGCCTTTTTTATTTAAATCGTTCTGATACTAAAAGATCTTTGGTATCCCCGGACCATTGATAGAATCCACTGCCACTTTTTCGGCCCAGGTGGCCACCTTCAACCATTTTCACCAATAAGGGACAGGGCGCATATTTTTGGTCACCAAAACCTTCCTTCAAAACCTTCAGGATAGACAGACAAATATCTAGACCGATGAAATCAGCCAGCTGTAGTGGTCCCATAGGGTGAGCCATTCCTAATTTCATGATCGTATCTATTTCCTTTACTCCTGCTATACCCTGATAAAGTGCATAGATGGCCTCATTGATCATGGGCATTAATATTCTATTGGATATGAATCCCGGATAATCATTCACTTCTACTGGTGTTTTCCCTAAATTTCCTGCATAGTCTATAATCTTACCCACCGTTTCTTCTGATGTATTATATCCGCGGATGATTTCGACCAATTGCATCACAGGCACAGGATTCATAAAATGCATTCCAATCACCTTATCCGGTTTACCGGTTTGAGCACCCAGTCCCGTAACCGAGATGGAAGAGGTATTGGAGGCGAGAATACAGGAGGGTTTAGATAATTGATCTAATTCAATGAATAATTTTTGTTTTTCTGTAAGATCCTCAATGATTGCGTCAATGATCAGGTCTGCTTCCGGCACGCCTATATTGATATCATTATAGGTTGAAATATTAAGGAGCGTTTTTTTCTTTCCGGTTTCATCAATCAATCCTTTTTTAATTTGCCGCTCCAGGTTATTGGATATCGTTTGTAAAGCTTTTTCAAGTGCTTTTTCAGAAATATCGATGAGATTGACATGATATCCGTGCTGAGCAAAAATGTGAGCGATCCCATTACCCATGGTTCCGGACCCGATAACTGAGACAGTATTCATAAGCAGATCATTTAAACACACCTAAGTTTGTAAATGAATCAGATAAAAGCAATTTTCAAATATTAATTCTTTTATAGTTGAATAATGAACCATAAAAATATTATATTACATTTTTTAATTAAAAAATGGTTATATATTATATCTATATATGCTTTAAATAAAAATATAAATATTTATTAAGGTAAAAAAATATCCACATCTATTTAAAACATACAAAAAATATGTTGATATAAATAAAATACATTATTAAATACTATAAAATATAGTAAAAATACAATACGAAATTAAAAAATTACGATTTTCACGTGCTCTAAAATTAGTAATAACATAATCAAAACAACATAAAAATGCAAATATTTTAAATAAACATGAATAAAATAGCAATAAATCATATAATCTGTAAATATTTTGTGAATATTTTAATTTATAAATTCATTGTATAGATTTGCGTCAAAACAAAAGATTAGCGGGATTGGGATGATTGAATTTCAAAAGATTGAATATCAGTTAGTGGAAAGAAGCTGAATGTGAAAGGGAGATGATCTCGGATCTTGGGAAGAAATCAGAATGTTAAACCAAATATCTTACAATTATGGAACAAGTTTTTACAGAACTATTTTCACATCCATTTATCCCAACAATGGTTTCCGGGATGATGGAGATTGGTACAACGATGGCCAGTAGTGAAATGATGGAGACTACAGCGACCACTGAAGTAGCCGAATTGGCTTCCGTTTTTACGGCCAATAATGTTTGGATGATGATGGCTACCGCATTGGTATTTATCATGCATCTTGGTTTTGCTTCCGTGGAAGCAGGTTTTACCCAATCCAAAAATACTGTAAACATATTATATAAGAATACCTTAACAATCGCCATTGGATTATTAACCTATGCGTTGATTGGTTTCAGCCTGATGTATCCCGGGGAGTTTAATGGATGGTTGGGTTGGACAGGGATCGGACTGACAATCCCCGAAAACGGATTGACGGCAGATTATGCAAGCGGAGGATATACCTATTGGACAGATTTCCTGTTTCAAGGGATGTTTGCTGCCACGGCGGCGACGATTGTATCGGGGGCGGTTGCTGAACGGATTAAGATCAGTGGCTATCTGATATTTACACTCCTTTATGTCGGTCTGATCTATCCCATCGCCGGAAGCTGGAAATGGGGAGGCGGTGCATTGGATTCAATGGGTTTTTATGACTTTGCTGGATCTACCCTGGTACATTCGGTAGGTGGATGGGCGGCCCTGGTTGGAATTTGGGTACTGGGGCCTCGGTTAGGGAAATACGATAATGGAAAAGTAAAGGATTTTGCTGGATCCTCAGTTCCGCTGGCTACCATTGGAGTATTTCTGCTGTGGTTGGGATGGTTCGGATTTAATGGCGGATCTGTATTGTCGGCCGATCCAGGTGCCACCTCACTGGTACTGGTTACTACCTCGCTTGCCGCTGCATCTGGCGCCATTGGTGGAATGATAGGGGGTAAAATTGTTTTCAAAAGACTTGATTTTGGAATGGTACTTAACGGCATCCTGGCCGGACTGGTCGGGATCACGGCCGGAGCAGATCAGATGGGCCCCGGAGCGGCCGTGATCATTGGGATTATCTGTGGTATGCTGGTGGTATTTTCAGCAGTGACCCTGGATCGATTCAAATTGGATGATCCTGTAGGAGCTGTCTCTGTTCACCTGACCTGTGGAATTTTTGGGACACTGGCAGTTGGAATATTCGGTAATTTGGCTGGTCTGTCCCAGCTTTGGATACAGTTTAAAGGAGCTTTGATGTATGGTCTCATTTCATTTCTTTCCGCTTTCATCATATTTAAATTGATCGATCTGGTTATGGGCCTCAGGGTATCTCCTGAGCATGAAAAAGCAGGAATGGATAGCCATGAGCATGGTATCAGGGGATATACAATTGTCTATGACGAATAGTATACCTGGTTTAAAAAACCAAGGTGAGCTGAAAGGCCCACCTTGGGTCACCTTTTATGATTACAAGGCGAATTACAATTATTGGAACAATCAAATTTAATGAAAATGAAACTAAAATTTACTTACTTGTTGCTTCTTTTATACATGGCAAGCTTTTCTGTTTTCGCACAGGATGAAGATTCTCCGGGTTTGACCATAGCTGGTTCCGTAGACACCTATTATAAGTATGATTTTTCCGGACAATCCCAGATAGGAACAAGTTTTGCCGGGGCCCAGAATTCAATTGGTATCGGGATGGTCGACCTCGCATTTTCACAAACCTGGGGGAAAGCATCCTTTGTTGGGGAAGTTGCCTTTGGCCCAAGAGCAGATGCATCCGCTCCTGGCCCTGTTCAGAATCTGTATATCTCCTACGCTTTCAATGATTTGATCAGTGTGACTGGAGGATTCATGGGAACATTCATCGGATATGAAGTGATCTCACCGGTGGCTAACTTCAACTATTCTACATCCTACCTGTTTTCAAACGGACCCTTTCAGAATGGGGGAGTGAAAGTGAATTTGACCTTTTCTGAAAGAGTGGGGTTGATGCTTGGCGTCTTTAATAACTTTGATTCATATACCAATGATGATAGCGGACTCGATATAGGAGCCCAATTATATCTGATGCCCGTAGAAGGTTGGGACCTTTACCTCAACTTTGTGTCAAGCGACGATTCGGGTACAGAAATAGATATCACAACCACTTATCAGGCAAGTGATAAATTGCTTGTCGGCTTGAATGCCGCTAAAAGAACCAGAGGCAACTTTTTTGTTGAAGATGACGGATTGGGAATTAATTTTAGCGGAATAGCCGGCTATTTGAACTATTCAATCAGTGATCCGGTTGCCCTTGGTTTAAGATATGAATATTTCCACGATGACAACGGGGTGATTCTTGGCACTGAGACACAGAGCTCGAATGTAAATGCCATCACCCTTTCAGCCAACATCCATGCAGGACCGATTACCCTGATCCCTGAATACAGAATCGATATGGCTTCGATGGATATCTTCAGCACAAGCAAGGGGGATGCCTCTTCTAATGCATCACAGATCTTAATAGCTGCCGTCTATGCATTTTAGAAAATTCATTCCTGGAAAGAGGGGCTTCTGCATGGAGCCTTTCCTTTTTTTCTGTTTTTTAATCCTGGTCCAGGGATATGATCTTCTCGCGCAGGAGGTGCACATCATCCGTAATGAGGATCCCATTGAATATTTTCAAAGAACAGAGATTGATAACCGGGATAGAAGCAGGATCTGGGATACCGTCAGGGAATTTGCTGCCCAATTAAAATACCCGGGAAAAGTTGAAAATGATGCGGTAATTGAAGCATTATCAGGAAATATTAAAACACAATTTGGTTTTTATCTTTATCAGAAGACCGCATTCCTGAAACAAGTGGAGGGCGCGATTTTCGCTGACCTGAATATTGAATTGCAAAAGGACCAGGTTCTGACCACCATCCGGAATATTTATTTCATCGATTATAACAGAGACCGTTATGGTAAATTCAGTCCGGCATCTTCCAAAAAGTATGCTTTGGAAGATCTGATAAAAACAAGGAAAAACGATGCTTGGAAGCAACATTTTCTCACGGTTGATGATAATATGAGATTATTACTCTCAAATATGGAGAAATTAATAATGGAAATTAAAGAAGCCTCTTTAAAATGATCTCAATCCGTCAGATTGGTAAAAACGATCAATTTAATAATGTAGGTATCAATTGTAATCACATTATTATTAAAATAACAATTTGAAGAATAAAAAATTAATTTTATCAGAATAATAATTAAAATATTACCCTTTTTACATTAAAAAGGTGTTTATTTCATATTTTTGTGGCAAAAATTAACCCTTAAAATAATTAAATGGCAGAATTAAGATTCAAATCACTTGAACTGGCAGCCAATCGAAGCCTGCCGGAAGTGAAACCACCGTCAAACAAAATTTCGGATTATTTTGGAGAAAATGCATTTGGACTTGAAAGAATGCAGGAAACTTTATCCCCGGATGTATACGAAAAGGTAAAATACTACATTGATAAAGGTAAAAAAATTGATTCGGAAACAGCCGATGCAGTGGCTGCAGCAGTTAAAACATGGGCCATCTCAAAAGGGATAACCCATTACACTCACTGGTTTCAACCCTTGACCGGCGCTACTGCGGAAAAGCATGATACGTTTTTTGATTCACAGAAAAAAATTGAAAAATTCAAGGGTTCTGCGTTGGTGCAACAGGAACCTGATGCATCGTCTTTCCCAAGTGGAGGAATTAGGAGTACCTTTGAAGCACGTGGTTATACAGCATGGGATCCCAGTTCACCTATTTTCATCTGGGGAACTACCCTTTGTATCCCAACCATTTTTGTTTCCTATACGGGCGAAGCACTGGATTATAAATTTCCATTGTTAAAAGCCCTGGATGTGGTTGACAAAGCGGCAACAGCCGTTTGTAAATACTTCGATCGTGAAGTCACCAAAGTAAATGCAAGTTTAGGCTGCGAGCAGGAATATTTTGTCATTGACAAAGCATTGTTTTATGCAAGGCCTGATCTGGTAATGGCTGGACGAACGGTATTCGGACATAATCCGGCCCGTGGACAACAACTTGATGACCATTATTTCGGTTCCATCCCGAACCGGATTTACAACTTCATGCGTGATTTTGAAATTGAATGTCATAAATTAGGCATCCCGGTCAGCACGAGGCACAATGAAGTAGCCCCAGGTCAGTTTGAAGTGGCACCCTTTTTCGAAGAGCTCAATGTGGCCAACGATCATAATCAACTGATGATGGATATCATGAGAAGGGTGGCAGAAAGACATCAGTTACGGGCCATTTTCCATGAAAAACCATTTGCAGGACTTAATGGAACGGGAAAACACAATAACTGGTCCCTTATTACCAATACGGGAGTGAATTTATTTCAGCCCAGCAGCAGCGCAAGGGAAAATCTTCAATTCCTGGTTTTCTTCGTGAATACAATTAAAGCAGTGTATGAGCATGCTGACCTCTTACGGGCAAGTGTGGCATCTGCAGGTAATGACTACCGTCTGGGTGCGAACGAAGCTCCTCCAGCCATTATGTCGACATTTATCGGATCGCAATTGTCAGCTGTTCTCGATGAATTGGAGCATAGTGGTAATATAAAAGTACGAAAAGGGGAAAATATGTATATGAAGTTCGGGATTGACAAGATCCCTGAGATCATGCTGGACAATACAGATAGAAACAGGACTTCTCCTTTTGCCTTTACCGGGAATAAATTCGAATTTAGAGCGGTAGGTGGTGAGGCAAACGTAGCTGCCCCCATGGCTGTGCTGAACCTGATTGTTGCTGATCAACTGACCCAGTTCAAAAAGGATGTGGATACCCGCATATCCAAAGGATTTGACAAAAGGATTGCGATCATCAATGTACTCAGAGAATACACTAAGGATTCAAAGAAAGTTCGGTTCGAAGGTGATGGATATTCTGATGAATGGGTGAAGGAAGCTGAGAAAAGAGGTTTGAGCAACATTACGAGTACACCCAGAGCCCTAAAAGCCTATTTAAGTGATAAAAGTATTGCTCTTTTCAAAAAATACAAGGTGTTATCTGAACGTGAGTTGCACGCAAGGAATGAAACGATGCTTGAAAATTATATCATGAAAATTCAGATTGAATCCCGGGTAATGGGAGATCTGGCCATGAATCATATCGTTCCTACAGCGGTAACTTATCAGAATATCCTGATTGAGAATGCCAATGGATTAAAAGGGATTGGGATCGACAACTCTGCGGTGATCCGGACCATTTCTGAAATTTCCAAACACATAGAGGCTGTTAAAAATGGGGTATTTAACATGATCGATGAACGAAGGAGGATCAACAAAATCGAGGATGTGTATGAAAAAGCCATTGAATACTGCGACAATGTGAAGGAAAAGTATTTTGAAACGATCCGTTATCATGTGGATAAGCTCGAATTATACGTGGATAATGAGGACTGGCCCTTGATGAAATATCGTGAAATGTTGTTCTATAAATAATTAATCAAGCCGTCTCAAAAGCCGTTTTTATTATCATCCCTGTAAAAACAGGGATCAGTATGTAATTGTTATTCATTACGTGGATTATCGGGCTCAAGACCGGGGATGAAGTTTTCTGGCATTTGAGATGGCCTTTTTTTTATGATTCATATAGATATACCCGGATACAGGAAATTTGACCTCGAACATCTGGTCGTCGATTTTAACGGAACCCTTGCGCTGGATGGGAAACCCCTGGAAAGAACCAAGGAATTGTTAAAGGCATTAGCCGGGAAACTGACCATTCATGTGATTACCGCGGATACGTTTGGTTCCGTGTCTGAAGTATTAAGAGATTTTCCTTGTCGAATTGAGATCCTATCGGAAATTGATCAACATTTGCAGAAAAAAGATTACGTGGCAAGACTTGGCGCTGAACGGGTTGTGTCCATCGGGAATGGCAGGAACGACCGTGAAATGTTGAAAGTATCGACCCTTGGAATCTCAGTGGTCAATCAGGAAGGAGCGGGCATAGAGGCCCTGATAAATGCCGATATTCTAAGCAGGTCGATTGAAGAAGCACTGGAATTATTAATTTACCCCAAAAGGTTGATCGCCACCCTGAGATCTTGATCGGGGATATAAAGAATCAATCACGCTGGGTCAATGATCAACAAAATACCGGTTTTCAACAATCGATTAATTCTGAATGAGATGTTCTTCGGAATTCTTTTTCTAGCTTCCTTCCATGTCATAAAGGCTCAATGTCTTATCAGGCCATCCATTCACGCCTTCTGGGAAGCGGGTTGTCCAAAATATGATTGACGATATTGGCATCTTCAATCACCTGAAAATCAAACATCCCCAGACAAACAAAGTCCGCACCATTCTCAAATACATACCGTAATCCTTCTTCTGGTTTCAATGCACCGGCGGCCAGCGTCTTAAAAGCGATCCATGGTTTATTGATGCGTTCCATAAATTGAATGGTGTCTTCCGGGGTCATGGCCCAATAATTGTCAATGGCATAATTATCAATGATGGGAACCACCTTAGGCTCTTCAGGCCGGTAAGACCAGTAATCCCGGTGATGTAATGTTTTCATGTAAAAATCAGTAGGGATGCCGGCTTCCTCCACGGATTTGATCGTTTCCAACTGATGTCCAACCAATCCGGCATAAACACCCCGACTTTTTATATGATGAATGGTTTTATCAACCAGATCGAGTTTCCCTTCCCGTACCCACTGATCTCCGACGTTGCCCATAATCATCACTCCGATTGCGCCATTGTCAATGGCCAGATCAATATTGGTCTTGAAATCCTTTTCTTCGGGATATGCGGGCGCGATCCATTGCATTTTTCCCCCTGATTTCCAGTGACTGTTTAAAGTATTGATTTCCTCAGGCGCTACCCGCAGCGCACAGGTATTGATCCCGGCAGCTTCGCATAAACGGAATGTTTCCATCACTTTCTGCTGTGTGAAATATTTTTTCAGAAAAGTAGAAACATAAATCAAGTCTCTCGAATGGGCAAATCCACTGATTAAGTTACCCCCGCAGATCACTCGTCCTATTTCATGATTACCCAGCATCCCGGCAGGAATCTTCTTTTTTAATTGTGTCAGATCAAGTTCCTTACTGATTTGCGCCGTTGCTCCTGAAACGGCATTCACCCGCATCGAGGCCTGGAGGTGTTCTTCCTCGTGACTGCCCCATCCATAATTGCGAGCCACCGAATACACAAATCCTCCTAAAAACGGTATGGCGATCATCTGTTTCACGAGTTCACGCCGGTAAATTTTCTGTTCCGGCAATGGATCATGATTCAGTTCTTTCGGAACAGTCTGAACTGGGGATTTAATGGTTCCACCAAAAAATTTAAACAGGTTATCAAGTCCAAATTGTAATTTTGAAGGCAGGATCGCAAAGATGAGTATTGCCGCTAATTCCACCAGGTTTTTATTGACGATCAGATAATGCCCTTCTGCACTTGAACCTGGATTTAATCCGATAAAGGGAGGATTGGATAAATAATAAAATCCAATAAGCACCACCCCTGATACAGCAGCAATTCTTGTCAGAACTCCCAGCATTAGACCCAAACCGATCAATATCAGTCCCCATACATTCAATACATCGACCATATTCAGGATTACGGAATTCGATCCCAGCGAATGAAAAAAGCCTGCCAGGAATCCCTGCGCATTAATGAGATACCATCCGGAAGACCAGTTCGGATCAAATAGTTTTACCAATCCTTCATACAGGAAATGCCATCCGATGATGATTCTTAAAAAAGTAGTGATATAACGGAATGATGAGGGGATCTGGATTTTTGTGCTCATTTTCAATGATATATTTGGAATATATTTAACCGATCAATGATAAAAGATAATTGTCAGGAAAAATATGACACATATCATGAATATGTTGCAGATAGGGGGAAATATGGGTCATTACACTTTTTATTCAAATATTATTATTTAATTTGGAAAGCTTTTTAACAAACTTTTTATCGTTATGAAATACTATGGTTTTTTAATCCTTTCCCTGATCTTTTTAGTGAATTGTCAATCACAGAAAGAAGCAGGGGATGATTGGATATCCTTATTTAATGGGGCAACCCTGGATGGCTGGACGGCCAATGAAAATAAAGATACTTGGAAAATTGAAAATGGGGCCCTTGTCTGCCAAGGCGAAAGGTCACATTTATTTTATACAGGAGAAGTAAATGATGGAATTTTTAAGAATTTTGAATTCAAGGCGGATGTGATGACCCTGCCGGGATCCAATTCAGGTATTTACATCTGTACAAGTTATGAGGATGAGGGTTGGCCCTCTAAAGGATATGAGGTTCAGATCAATAATTCTTTCATCGGAAATCCGGAACATCCCGAATTGAAAAAAAATGCCGGATTGTATGGTATACGCAATAAATATCTGACCACCGTAGGGGATAATGAATGGTATACCATGCATATCGTATTAAAGGGTGACCGGATAAAAATTTTTGTGAACGATCAGTTGATTACCGATTATACGGAACCGGAAGATCCTTATCGGACGGAAGAAATGAAAATGCGCCTGATCGGCCCGGGTACCTTTGCACTTCAGGGTCATGACCCGGGCAGCAAAGTATATTTTAAAAATATCATGGTAAAACCCCTGCTGGAGGATGCTACATTTGATCAGCCTCAACGAAGACTGGATCGGGAAACTGAAAGATTTATTTCTGAACTGCAGGAAAAAGGGTTTCCATTCCTGGATCTTCATGTACATTTAAAAGGGGATCTCACCATGCAGGAAGCTTTATCTCAATCCAGATATAAGGGAATAGATTATGGAATTGCTGTAAATTGTGGCAAAGCCGAAGATTTTCCAATCAATAACGATGCGGAATTGTTGGCCTATCTCGATACCTTGAGGGATGTGCCAGCCTTTAATGCCATGCAGGCTGAGGGAAGGGAATGGGTAGATATTTTTTCCATGGATGCAGTAAAAACATTTGACTATGTGTTCACGGATGCCATGACCTATAAGGATGCAGAAGGAGTGCCTGTTCAGATGTGGAAGCCTGATCAGCTGGAACGGATAGATCTGTCGGATCCTGAAGCATTTATGGACGGACTCGTTGACTATATTGTTCAGATTCTGAATGAAGAGCCGATCGATATTTATGTGAATGCCACCTACATTCCTGATCCGATCGTAGACCAATACGATCAGTTATGGACTGAGAAAAGGATGAGGAAGGTGATCCAGGCTGCCATTGATAATGGAATAGCCATCGAGATCAGTGCCCGTTTAAAAATGCCCAATTTTGCCTTTATCAGATTGGGAAAGGAAATGGGAGTCAAATTCACTTTTGGCACCAATAATATAGATTCAAATTTAGGGAATCTGGAATATTGCTTGGAAGCCATCCGGGCTTGTGGATTGGAGACGGATGACATGTGGGTCCCAGGGTATGATGATTTAAGACCGGGCAATTAGAAAAATTAAGGACAGGTAAGGAACATATCCTGTATAATCCAATTCCTTATTAAATCTGCTGTATTTCAGATTTTAAATTTGCGGAAACGCTTGGATGAAAGATATTATTTCATGGGCTTCACCGGGTATTTTTTCATAATGGCCTGGACAACCAATGGAATATTTCTTTCCCTCATTTTAGGATTTTCCTTGATTTCACCTGCAGCAACACCTTGCCAAACGAGTTGTTTGGATTGAGCATCAAATACATCACAGACCAGCGTGCCCACCGTATAGTCATATTCGTGATAATTAGTTGTGGAATACCCCATGCCCCATCCCCAGCCGGGACCATATCCATACCCTCCCATTCCATAATAATTATTATAGGCAGTTACTCCGGTCTTCTGATCCACGACGATAAAAAGAGAAATTACTACATCGGCATTTCCGGAAGTAATGGTCATTCCACGTTTTGCAAATTCACTGGCAAATGCATTTTCGATCCGGTTCTTGTCTAAGTCATTCAATATTTTATCGCTTTCTTCAGCCCAACCATAATATCGATAAGTTTTGTAGGAATTAAAATCAGCGGATCCATCATAATCGGCAGTGATCTTGATGGAAGAACATCCCCATGAGAAAACCACAAAACCGGTCAATAATAGAATTTTTTTCATAGCAATATTTGTTTTAAAAGCGAAGATATAATAAAATCGAAATGTTCTTGCGATTATCTTTAAATTTTACAATCATAGAATCAATATATCCTGTTTGAGAAAACAAAACAACAAATTTTTTTTGAATTGGGATCTGATTGATGATCTGTTCGATGTTTCTGGTCAACAGGATGTCAATAGACCCGACCAGTGTGAGCAAAAGAATGAGGATAATGGTTCCTCTAAGCCACCTGACGTCATTTAGCCTTTTATTTTAATTTTACCTGGTAAATTTCTCACCTCACTGAAGAAATACCAGAAAATCAGCGCAAGTACAAATGGTTTGAGTAACTTTTGAAAATAGATCAGAAAGGCCAGAATCGCGCCAGTGATGATGAGCCATTAAGCTGGGTTTTAATTCTTTTACCTCCCTGGCTAGTTGAATCTGACATGATGTTTGTATTCAGAAATTAACCTCAATTATTCTTAAAGGAACCATAAAAAGAATTCTGCTAATTTCCGATATATTTTGTTACTTCCAGAAACCCCGAATGATCCTTGAAAGGCAGAGATTCAATAGTTCAATATCCGGAAATGTAAAATGATCCTGAAATCAGATCCATTTCTGTTCGGGTAAAACAGCATGAAGAATTTTATCATTCCTTAAATCTGCATAAAATATGTATTTTTAGGGTTTTAATTTTTCGTATTTTAGAAGATCCATCAAAAATAACCGGATGGGAATTGTTTTATTGAATAAAGAATTCATGACCCAGGGTTCAAGACCATGAGCGGAAAAGAAACACATTATACTTTCTGTAGAATCTGTGAATCCTTATGTGGTCTTGAAATCACTACAACGGATAATCAGATCGTGGATATTATCCCGGATAAGGATCATGTTGCTACCGCAGGATTTGCCTGCCCGAAAGGATTGAAACAACACCACCTTTTTGGATCACCGGATCGCCTGAAATATCCAATGAAAAAAGAAGAGGGGAAATGGAAAAGGATCTCATGGGACCAGGCATTGTTTGAAATTGGTCAGAAGGTGAGAAAGATCATTGACCAGAATGATCCAGATGCAGTGGCCATGTATGTGGGTACGGCTGCCGGATTTGGCGTGCTGCACCCGGTTTTTGCGCAGGGTTTTATGACTGGCTTGGGATCAAAAAGTATGTTTGCCTCTGCTACCCAGGATTGCAGCAATAAATTTGCGGTGGCTCATCAGATGTATGGATTTCCATTTACGCAACCGCATCCGGACATACTTCACACGGATTGTCTGATCATCATTGGGGCAAACCCGGTAGTGAGTAAATGGAGTTTCTTACAGGTACCCAATCCTTCACGGCATATCAAGGATATTCAACGAAGAGGGGGAAAAGTGATCGTGATTGACCCAAGGAAAACTGAAACGGCAAAAATATCCAGCGAACATATTTACATTCGGCCTAATACGGATATTTATTTCTACCTATCATTCCTGAATGAAGTGATTCGTCAAAATGGTGTAGATCTAGAGAGGGTAAAAAAATATTCACGAGGTTACGATAAGCTGATGGAAATCTCCACTGAATGGACGCCTCAGAAGTCTTCGGAAGTTACTGGGATACCTTCGGAAAAATTAACGGAACTGGTAAAAATATACCTTAGGGCCGGAGGAGCAGCCTTATATAGTTCTACGGGTGTTAATATGGGGACCCATGGTTCACTGGCTTTTTGGATCCAGGAATGTATCAATATGATCACAGGCAATCTGGATAAAAAAGGTGGTACGCTGGTGGGGAAGGGAATCATTGATTTCCCGAAATTTGGAGTAAAAAAGGGCCTTCTGACGCGTGATGATGTATCCCGGATCGGTAATTTTCAAAGCGTCAATGATGCATTTCCGGGTGGTATTCTGGCGGATGAGATCCTGACACCCGGGAAAAAACAGATCCGGGCCCTATTTGTTACTGGAGGAAATCCATTGATAACCATGGCGAATTCGAACCGGTTAAGAAAGGCATTCAACCAGCTCGAGTTGCTGGTGACCCTGGATATTCTGCCCACGGAAACCGCGATGGTTGGTAATTATATGCTGCCCTGTACTGCTCCACTCGAGCGTCCGGATCTACCATTTGTTTTTCCGTTAATGCTTGGTTTGCAGACAAAGCCTTATCTACAGGCCACAAAAGCTGTGATACGTCCGGAAGGTGAACAAAGAGATGAGGGTTCCATTTATCTGGAGTTAGCGAAAGTAGCCAGAAAACCAATATTTGGTTCCTTATTCGCTCAAAAATTTTTTGAGACCTTAAAATGGTTCCACTCATGGTATCAGAAAGAGACGTATAAAAAATCAATTCCGCAGGAATTCCTACTTAACATACTTTTGAAAATTACCCGTCAGAAAGGATTCAGGGAGTTGCTAAAATACAACCATGGAATCCGGACAGTGGATCACAAGGACCAGTATTTTCTGGATGAACGGATGGTTACCCCGGATAAATTGGTCAATCTGGCTCCAGAAAATTTAATTGAACAGGTTAAAAAACTGGGAGATGATTTTGAGGAAGAACGCTTTAATAAACATAAATTTAAATTGATTACCCGCCGGGCTGTTACTACACATAATTCATGGACACACAATTTTGAAGAATTTGTCCGTGGACCCCGTTCCACCAATTATATCTATATGCATTCGCTTGATGCAGGCGACTTGCATATAAAGGATGGTGACATGGTGGATGTAAGCACCCAAACCGGCAGGATCCGTTTACCTGTAAGGTTGGATGATGACCTTGGCATCCGTACGGTTGCCCTACCGCACGGCTGGGGTCATCAGGCCTCAGGAATGCAAATCGCTAAAAAGACAAAAGGGGTGAATGTGAATATCCTGGCGGGTGATGGTCCGGATAAAATTGAAAAAATCTCCGGGATGGCAAATCTGACCGGTTTTGTTGTAGAAATCACACAGAGCGGGGGGGGGCAGGCGGAGAACAGCTGGTCAGGTCTGGAAGATGATGTGTGGGATTAGGTTGGTTGGTGTTAATTGCTGTAAGTAAATAAAACCCGATCAGCCAAAACTCCCAATTAAATCCGAATTTGTCTATTGACAAATTCGCCCGGAGGGCCGAGGATTCATAAACATTCAATAAATCCCCAAATACTCAATCATTAAAATAATGTTCAGCGCTATTAATTTCTTACAATTTGCAGGTCTCTCGAGGATTACTCCACGACGAAAAATTGTCGAATTTGAAAAAAATCGGCAATCTTTCCGCCGGCCTTCGGCGAAACCGTCAATTTCTTGTAACGATTTTGGGTTAGAGCGTATCCTTAATCAGATATTGGTATTTATTTGATCCTGGATCCATGTAAATCAAATCCCGATCAAAACGATGAAGGTTGCTTATTCCCTTTTCCTGTCCACCGCTAATCAAGATAATCCGGAACTCCTTCCATTATCATCATTAAACCCGTTATTTTTCTGCGGAGTCATTCCATGAAAAATTAAAACAATTAAAAAGCCCCAGACAAAATTTGAAGTGGCAGTTTCAATGAAATGTATTTTTGAGACTTCGGATGGAAAATATGGATTGGGCAACAGATGCTGGGCATTCATTAAAAGTGCAAACAGCAATCCAATGAGTATTCCTTTCATCCAGAATGAACCTTTGAGCATAATATATACAGGTATGGCAATGCCTACCCACATCAATCCTCGCAGGATCTGAAATCCATATAATCCACTCTTTACGTTTTCGATCATCATTTCACTGAATTTTTCCATCTCGGCGGAACCGGTATAAAATATCCGGACCGATTCGGATTGCCACGCTATAAAATATCCTGCCAGGAAGTAAAGTGCCGGATAAATAATTAAAATCAGCAGAGGGATTTTCCAAATCAGGTCTTTTGTTAAGTATTCATCCCAGCTGTGTCCCTGTGAATCCTTTTTTGGACTGTAACCCCCACCGATCCATACCATTAATGGAGAAAAAAATAATGAAAGCAGAAACCCGGATAATAAAATCGACTTGATCCCGGATAGGGGCATATCCAGGCTGTCGTTGAACCAGATCGCTTCAATCATGCTCATGAAATATTGGATCATAAAGATCAACAGGAAGATAACGAGGGTCAGTTTGATACCGGACCAGGTTGAATATCGAATCGTCAAATAAAGTAATAGGACATGAATGAGGCAAATCAGTATGAATCTGAATAAAATGGTTATTTCCGGTGCCTGACTCGATTCCAAATGACTGGGGATAAAAAATTCTGCCAAAAGCAGACTGATCATCCAGATCAATAGCAGGAGAAAAACACCAAGTATAATGCGACCCAAATGTTTTGATACTGTTTTCATGATTAAATTTTATAATTGTACATACAACTAAATATTAAAATATTATTTCAAGTTAAATATGATTCGATTCAACAATGTTGCTAGTTTTTGTATTTCCTGGTCCGATAGTCCCAGGATCGAATTCACATAAATATCTCCAGTAGCTTTGGTTAATATTTTTTGAAGTTCCTTTCCGAGGTGGGTCAGGTGTATATGATTGATACGTCGATCTGATCTGCCAGGTATCCTGACTACCAGATTTCCTTTTTCCATGTTATTGATAACTCTTGTAAGGGTTGTCTTGTCCCGATTGAGCCGGTTGGCAATTTCCTGCTGAGGCAGTCCATCTTGGTACCAGAGAACAGTGAGAATTGAAAATTGTTCGATGGTGACTTTCAACTTTTTTTCACGGAGTGCTTTCGATACCCTGTTGTAGAACAGATGTGCGGTTTCACCGATCAAGAATGCGATATTTTCATTAAGCTGTCGGGGCTCCATTCATTATAGATGTATATACAACTATAAATATAATGTGATTGGATGAAAAATCCAAATGGGAGGGATTTTTTTGTGGCTTTTAAAATGAATTAAATTTTAAAACCACCGCAGAGCTTATTCACAGGAAAGTAAGTAGATCACAAGTGAATGGCCGGGATGTAAGTAATCATTCAGATTTCAATGATTCGATCTTTTCTAATATTTCGTGGGTTTCGGCTGTTATTATATCTACGGCTTTTCGGTTGGAGTGCGAGAGACTAAAAGAAGCTTTTATTAAATGCCGGAATTTTTTCTGAAGTATTTCTTTTTCCGATTTGCTCCTGAAGAGTCTCCACATAAGTTTTATAACTATTCAAACTCTATTTGATACGCAAAGTTTGAATGTGGAGCTTTATGATTCATCCTTATCCTCACGGACAACATAACTGATTTCTTCCTTCAGTTTCCCCCTTTTGTTATAGAATTCCCATTTTCCGGATAACTGGTCATCCATATAATTTCCTTTAGATTCAATATTGCCGTTATCATAATAATAAACCCACAATCCATTCTTCTTTCCGTCCTTCATCTCTCCTTTAACAGATAGATTGCCTGAACCATCATAAATTTCAAATAATCCATTCTCTTCTCCATTCAGATATTCAATCTTCTCTTTCACCTGTTTGTTTTCATCATATTTAATCCGGATTCCAGTTCCACCGGAAAGATTCCCAGTTGTTAAAGTGTCGTCTTCGAAGTAGATATCGGTTACTTCCATCAACTTACCATTCATCCATGTTTCTTCCTGTTTCAGGTCCCCATTCTTCCAGAATAATCCCCAGAGCCCGTCCTGTTTTCCTTCCACATAGGATCCGATCGATTCAATCTGATTATCGTCATAATAAAAGAACCATTGTCCGTCTTCCATACCATTTTTAAAATTTCCTTCAGAGATCAGGTATCCATATTCATTAAAATATTTCCACAATCCGTTTTTTTCATCATCCAGATATTGTCCTGAGGCAAACAATACACCCGTTTCATAATAATTCTTCCACACACCTACTTTTTTACCAAGCACATATTTCCCAATGACACTCACTTTTCCATTGGGATGATATTCGATATAATCTCCTTCAAGAAAGCCATTCTCAAAGGCCATCTCATTTTTTTTCTGACCATTATTGTAATAAAAGGTCCATTCACCTACGGGTAAATCATTGCTGAATTTTTTCATAACCATGAGCGATCCATCCTCATAATATTCCATACAATCACCATCCTTCAGGCCATTGCTGTAATTGCAGGCCACGCTCACAAATCCATACCCATTATAATCCTGCCACAATCCATTTTTTATCCCCATTATATATTTCCCCGAACTGAGTAGATCGCCAAAAAGATCATATTCTTTATAATCACCATCCAGTGTATCGCGGGTGTATTCAGCTTCTATATAAGGGAGTCCTGAATCTTTATAGAACCGCCAGAGACCCGATTTCAGATTATTATCAAAAACGCCTTCACTTTTTAAAGTTCCATCAGGATAGTATTCTTTCCACAATCCAGTCTTAATGGTATCCTGAAGCTCTCCGGAAATACTCAATCTGCCATTTTCATAAAAGGTTTTATATTTTCCATTCACATGATCGTTTTTGAACTCAGCCTCAAGGATTTTCACTTTATTCTGATTGAATATCTCCCATTTTCCATTCCGCATGTTATTTTCAAATTGTCCTACCTCGGTTATTTCAGTGCCTACATGAAAAAGGAGCCATTCACCTTCTTTTTTGTTTTCAACCACTTTTCCTTTCCCAATGACGGTACTGTCATTCATATAAATGGTTTGTTGCTGACCAATTCCCTTTACTGAAAGGATGGTCAGCATGCTAATAACCATCAATAATTTCATTTGCATATACCTCTCAGTTCTTTAACTCAAATATAATATTATTAATTTATCCATTAAATTTTTTAAATTTAATATGGAGTTGATGTTTTATTGATATACCATATTTCGTATCGTTTCATTTTTTATGGATTTGTTAACACATTTAGAATGGAACCATGATCGCATAAGGAATGTAAATCCATTTTCATGGGAGATCTAAAAGTAAAGTCTGTTGTCAAACAAAAGGATCTGAATCAATTTACTCAGAAATTGTTACAGGATGTGAAAGCTCTGGAAAGAATGTTGTCGATGGGATATTTCAAAAAGGGTAAACCGAGGATCGGGGCCGAGCAGGAGATTTGCCTGATAGATGAACATTTTAAGCCGGCTCCCAGGGTGATGGAGTTGCTGGATAAACTGGATAAACGCTTTTTTACCACCGAGTTGGCCAAGTTTAACCTGGAGGCAAATATCCCTCCAAAATATTTTGAGAAAGATTGTTTCAGGGCACTGGAGAACCAGATCAATCAATTATTGCACGATCTGCGGAAGGAAACGATGAAAATCGGAGTGGATTATGTCATCACGGGAATTCTTCCTTCCATCAGAAAATTTGATCTGGAATTGTATAACATGACTCCCCTGGATCGATATGCGGCCCTTGTGAAGGCCATTAACCGTTTGAGAGGGAAAGTATATGAATTAAGGGTAAGAGGAATCGACGAATTGTTGATCAAGCACGATTCGGCCATGCTGGAAGCCTGTAATACAAGTTTTCAGGTTCATCTTCAAATTGATCCTGACGAGTTTGTTAAAAAATACAACTATGCCCAGGTCCTCACCGCACCGGTCCTGGGCATCGCCTCCAATTCTCCCTTATTATTCGGGAAAAGACTCTGGAGAGAAACCCGTGTTGCACTTTTTCAACAATCGATCGACACCAGGATCTCGAGCGAACATTTAAGAGACAGGAGTCCTCGAGTTACTTTTGGCACCCAGTGGTTACAGAATTCCATTCTTGATCTTTATAAGGAGGATATCATGCGATTCAGGATCATGTTGATGACCGGAGAGGAAGATGATGCCCTGGCACTTCTTGATGAAGGTAAAATTCCAAAACTCAAAGCATTGACCATTCATAATTCAACGGTTTATCGATGGAACAGACCTTGTTATGGTATTGGAGAAGATGGAACCCCACATTTAAGGATAGAAAACCGTGCCCTGCCTGCCGGACCCACGGTGATCGATGAGGTAGCCAATGCGGCCTTCTGGCTGGGTTTGATGAATGGATTTGGTGACGAATATCCCGATATCACCCAGCTGATGGATTTTGACGATGCAAAATCGAATTTTTTTGCAGCCGCCCGGGAGGGGATGGATACGGAACTGACCTGGGTAAAAGGTCAGAAAATTGCTGTTTCCGAATTGATTAAAAAAGAATTACTGCCCCTGGCACGTCATGGATTGGAAAAGAATCAAATCGATCCTGAAGATATTGACCGTTATCTATCTACCATTGAGGAAAGGAATGACACCCGTCTGAATGGTTCGAACTGGATACTGAGTTCCTTTTCAAAACTCGCGAAAGAAGCAAGTCGGGAGGAGATCTCCATCGCACTGACTTCAGCCATGGTATCCAACCAGAAGAAGGAAATTCCAGTGCACCGGTGGCCCCTGGCAGATATAAAGGACATTTCCAACTGGGTGCCGACCAACCTGATTGTGGAAGAATTTATGGATACGGATCTTTTTACGGTCCATAAGGACGACATTGTAGAACTGGTGGCTGATATGATGGATTGGCAGAAATTGCGATATGTGCTGGTGGAAGATGGAAAGGGACGACTGACCGGGCTGGTATCCTCCGGTATACTGTTGAGGCATTTCCGGCGGAAGACCGAGACCAGGGAAGATAAATCCACGGTCGTTGAAGATATCATGGTAAAGGACCCACTGACAATCGGTCCGGAAGCCAGCATCACAAAAGCCATGGAAATAATGAAAAACAACCGGATCGGATGTTTACCGGTGATCAAAAACCGTAAATTAGTGGGTGTGATCACAGAAAAGAATTTCCGGCATATTGCGGCCACATTGCTGAATATTCTCATAAACAAAGGGAACGAGCCGGCATCTTGATATGGATAGAATCATTGGAGAAATTAAAGGAGCGGAATCCGGGCCACTGGTCATCCTGATGGGAAGTCTGCATGGAAATGAAACCGCTGGAATAAAAGCCATCGAGCAGGTTTTTCAAAAAATCGAGAAGGATTATCTTCAAATTAAGGGAAGGGTCATAGGGATCAGGGGAAATATCCAGGCCTATAAGGCCAGGAAAAGATTTATTGATTATGATTTGAACAGGGCCTGGACGGAGGAACAGATTCGCCGGTTAAAGAATAATGGTAAATCATTGCATTTCATGGAAGACCATGAAATGATGGATCTCATTCAATTTTTTGATTCCGTTTTCAGGACCAACGGTATGGAAGAAAAGATCTGTGTAGACCTGCATACCACCTCCTCCGAAAACGGGAATTTTATTGTCGTCCCTGAATATTTTTCAGATCATCCCGTAATCAAAGCATTGAGATTGCCACTCATCCTGGACCTTGAGAAACATATAAAAGGCACCTTATTGTCCTACCTGGGTCAAAGGAATGTTATATCTTTCGCTTTTGAAGGGGGACTGATCGGGAGTGAAATTGCAGTCAAACTTCACAAAGCAGGTATCTGGGAAATATTATTGACCAGCGGTGTTGTCCGGAAAGATCAGATCAATGAGATGCAGATAGGAGCGCTTTTGCAAACATTTGCCCATGAACTTCCTCAAAGGTTACGGGTAAAGTATCATTACTGGATCACGGAGGAAGATGCTTTCAGGATGAAGCCGGGATTTATCAATTTTCAGAAAGTTTATAAAGGGGAGGTCATTGCGGAGGACCGAAATGGGGAAATCATTGCACCCATGGAAGGATTGATATTCATGCCTTTATATCAGCGGTCCGGGAATGATGGATTTTTTATTGTGGAAGAGCTGGATCCTCTGAAATAAAGAGCGATAATTGATGCATTCAGGGGTATTTTGATGGGATCCCGGGAATATCCGTTTCATATCGGATTTAATAAATATTTAAAAGAAGATTTTGTTATTTTGCTTTGAATTGATCAGGTCATTAAAGATCCATGGCGCAGACAGCGGAATCCGTACTTAAAAAACTCAGAAATAATGAATATGCTCCTGTTTATTTTTTATATGGGACAGAACCTTTTTATAACGATCTGATCACCGATTATATCATTGAGAATGCCCTTACGGAATCTGAAAAAGGATTCAACCTGATGATCCTTTATGGACGGGATATTACCATGGCCGATATGATTACCCATGCCAAACGGTTTCCGATGATGGCGGAACGACAGGTGGTAGTGATCAAGGAGGCCCAGGAAATAAAAGATTGGAACAAGGCTGAAAGTGAGAACCTGCTGAATGGATATATCACCAATCCTTTGCCCTCTACCATTCTGGTTTTGGTCTATAAAAATAAAAGTCCGGATAAAAGGAAGTCTCTCTTTAAGAACCTCGATAAATATGCAATCGTGGTCGAGTCAAATAAACTCTATGATAACCAGCTCCCCGAATGGGTTGAAAAATACGTGGTTGAAAAGGGACACGCCATTGATTTAAAGGCCACCTATATGCTGGTCGAAAATATAGGCAACGACCTCGAACGTTTATCCAATGAAATTGATAAAATATTGATCAATTACATAGAGAAGGTTGAAATCAATTCAGGCATTGTCCAGAAATACGTAGGAATCAGTAAAGATTATAATTCATTTGAATTACAACGTGCTATTGGGGTTCGGGATGTTGTAAAGGCCAATCGCATTGTAAATTATTTCAGTGCCAACATAAAAAACAATCCGGTCATCCCAACCATCGCCCTCCTGTTCGGCTTTTTTTCAAAATTGTTGATTATTCATTCCACCCGTGACAGGAATCCAAAAAGTCTTGCTTCACTGACAGGGATACATCCGTTTTTCATCAAAGAGTATATCCATGCCGCACAGAATTATCCGAAATCCAAGGTTATTGATAATATTCATTATATTCGTGAGGCTGATTTGAGGAGTAAGGGGGTAGGCGTGATCAATATGCGGGAAGGCGAAATATTAAAGGAGCTTGTATATAAACTTTTACACTGAAATTTTCGATTTTTGGCCTGATTTTCGCAATAAATTTTTGGTAATACCAATATCAAATGTTGATTTTCGTTATTCAGAAAAATCCGGCACTTAAGAATATGACCCGACTTGTTATCCTGCTGATCGTTTTTGTTCTATCCTCAACAATACTTACTGCACAGACTACACTGAATAAGGAACAAAGGAATGCATTGTTTGAGGAGGCCTTGATGCTGGTTAATCGGAATAATTACAGCGCTGCCCGTGTGAAATTCGAAGATTACATGCAGATGGATCCCAGTTCTGAGATGCTCGCAGAAGCAAAATATTACCAGGCCTTTTGTGCAATGCACCTTTTCAATAATGATGCCCAGAAACTTTTTGAAAATTTTGTCAGGGATTATCCTACCCATCCGAAATCCATGCTTGCCTATTTTGAACTGGGGGATTTTTATTACAGGAATAAAAAATATGAAGATGCCATTGCCAGTTTTGAAAAGGTAAAACTCAATAACCTGTCGAATGCCCAAAAAAATGAGGCAAAGTTTAAGCTGGGTTACAGCTATTTTGCTGAAAAAAACATGGAGGAAGCTTTGAAGAATTTTGAATATTCAGTGGAAAAAGAAAACACGTATCAGGGTGCATCTGCCTATTATTCTGCCTATATCGCCCTCGAGAATAATCAGTATGATGAGGCTTTGCGATTTTTGGAGATTACCGAAAATTTTGAAACCTATAATAAGGTTGTTCCATTTTTAAAGACCAAAGCCCTTTACGGACAGAAGAAGTTTAATCAGGTGATCGCCTATTCACGGCCATTGCTTGCTTCCAGTGAATCACTCAGTGAGAAACCATCCATCACCATCATGGTAGCAGAATCATTTTATTTCCTCAATGATTATCGTAATGCCTTTGCTTATTATGAAAGTGGATTGGATCAAACAAAAGGGTCTCAATCTGCTGAATTACTTTTTCGTGCGGGTCTCAGTGCCTTTCAAAGCGGATATTTTGATCAGGCAGTCGAATATCTGAAAAATGCCGCGCTGGCCGAAGGTGAAGTTGGACAATATGCATCTTATTATCTCGGCCTGGCCTATATCCGCACCGAAAATAAGAATTATGCGATCTCAGCATTTGAAAATGCTGCCAGGAAAAAATTCGATGAGGAGATTTCCTATGAATCCATGTATTATTTAGGTAAATTATATTTTGAGGTCGGCCGTTTTACGGATGCACTTGAAATGCTTCAGCCCCTTAGCCAGTTGGATTATATGGAAGCGCATCGTGAAGAAGTAAATGAATTGATCAGTGAATCATTCCTCAATACCGATGATGTGAACATGGCCATTCAATATATTGAGTCACTTCCTGCCAGGACACCAAAAGTAAATCATGTCTATCAAATCGTGACATTTAAGAAGGCAACACAATTATTCAATGCCGGGAATTTTTCTGAGGCAGTCCAGATGTTCGAAAAATCTCTCAAATTTCCAGAGGAAAACGAATTGGTATTAAAATCCTATTTCTGGATCGGGGAAGCCTATTCCATCGGGAAAAGATATGAGGAGGCCATCAAAGCCTATCATGAAGTATTCAGGAATGATCCATCCGGAAGATCGGAATCTGTACTTAAAACACGATATGGATTGGGATATGCCTATTTCAATGTGAAGGACTATGAAAATGCCCTCATCCATTTCAATGTTTATGTAAGAGAAGTAAAGCAGAATAATCAGCAATACTTTTATGAGGATGCGCTCTTACGCCTGGCGGATTGCTATTATGTTACCAAGGAATATAACAATGCCGTTTCAACCTATGAAAAGGCCATCAGTGCCAATAATCCTGAACCCGATTATTGTTATTACCAGATTGGCTTGATTCATTCCATACTGGGTCAACGACAACTTGCAGAAGAAAATTTTAATCATGTGATTAATGGATATAAGGAATCTGTATTGTTGGATGATGCCTTGTTTCAAAGATCGCAGGTGGCCTTTGAAGATGGGGATTATTCCACCGCCATCAGCAGATATTCTGATTTGATTCGGAATCAGCCTCAAAGTCCATACATCCCCTTTGCCCTGGTTGACCGGGCCATTTCCCATTATAACCTGAAGGACTATGATGCTTCCATTAAGGACTACCAAGATGTGATCAACGAATATCCCAGGCATCAGGTGGCCAATGATGCCCTTCTTGGACTGCAGGAAGTACTCAACATGACCAACCGGTCTGATGATTTTAATGGATATCTGAGTAAATATAAAGCTGCCAATCCGGAGGATAAAGCATTGGCAAGTATAGAATTTGAATCGGCAAAAGCCTTTTATTTTAATCAGAAATATGAAGAGGCCATTACAGCATTTAAACGGTATCAGTCGGAATATCCTGCCAGCCCATTCGAAGATGACGTCAATTATTATCTGGGAGAAAGTTATTATAGATCCGAAAGATATCAGGATGCGATCCTGCAAATGCTACCTGTTACACGGAATACAAATTCTCAATGGTATAGCCGGGCAATCTACCGTGTGGCTATGCTTTTTAATCTGGTCGATGAAAATGAAAAAGCCAGGGATTATTTCCGGATCCTCGAAAAAACTGCCTCCAACCGGAGAACCGAATTCGATGCCTGGTCCGGACTCATGGAAGCCTACTACAATTTGGGTCAATATGATTCTGCGATCTATTTTGGAGATCAAATTCTGAAAAAAGGTGCCTTTTCTGTGAATGCTGAGAACCAGACCCAATTATATATCGGAAAATCTTTTTTGGCCATGGGTAATACGGAGAATGCTATTGATTATTTTCTGAACACTGTTAATACAGCCAAAGATATTCACGGTGCTGAAGCACAATATCTGATCGCACAGATCTTTCACGATCAGGGAGATTATCAGCGATCCAATGAGGCTTTATTTAATTTAAATGATAATTATGGGATATACGAAGAATGGATTGGGAAATCATTTCTGTTGATCGCGGAAAATTTCATGGTCATGGATGAATTGTTTCAGGCAAAGGCTACCTTGAATTCGTTGATTGAGAAGTCACCCATTGAAGAAATAGTGAGTCAGGCAAAACAAAATCTGATTGAATTGGAAAAAATGGAGCCGATCCCATCAGATCAAGATACAGTTGAAATAAATTGATATTAAGAATGATAGTGCATTTACGAAATTACATCATTGTTTTAATATTCATGAATATCATCTCGGCGGTTCATGGCCAGGATAAAACCTGGGAAAAGACCCAGGAGGGAGAAATCGAGAATGCCAGTTTCGTTGTTGAAAAAGAAAGGCAGATCGAATTACCAATTGAAGCACGACGTTTTGAAAAGATTCCTCCTGTACCCAATGATCAGGTGACCCGGCAGGTACTCCCTTATTCTTTTTCATTGTTTTATCCAGAAATGAATACACTTTTCATTCCAAACAGGGCTTTAAAGTTAAAAGATGAGCCATTGGATAAATTATATGGCGGAACGGTGAATCTTGGTTTCGGTAATTATGTGACTCCATACCTTGAAGTTGACTACTTCAATAAAAGAGAAAATAAATATCTGATTGGGGTAAATGCGGAACATCTTTCCTCCCGGAATGGACCGGTTGATAAACAGAATTCCGGCAATGGGTATTCTAAACTCAAATTTACCTCCAAGTTTTTCAATTCCGCATTTACCAGCGATGTATCAGCTCAATATAAGAGATCCTTTTATCATTTTTATGGATATCCTGAGAACATCCCCGTGGTGGAAGATTCCATACGGCGAAAATTTGATCACATAGCCCTGCAGGGACATTTGGGAAACAATGATCAGGAAAATGAATTCGATTATGATCTTAAGTTCAACTTTGATTATTTCACTGATAACTTTAATTCAAGCGAATCAGATATTTCCCTGGGATTAAAATCGGGTATTGTACTGGATGACGATCTGCAATTTTTAATGGATGGGGATATCAATATCATGAATTACAAATATGAGTCAAATTTGAACAGAAATCTCATTAAGGTCAAACCCTCTATTTTTTATCAGTACAATGAATTTGACCTAACAGCCGGATTGAATTTCGTGTTCCAGAATGATACCCTGAATTCGAGAGGAAGTGTTCTGTTATATCCCATGATCAGGGTTGATTATCATTTAAATGATTATTTCAATATGTATTTAAAATTTGATGGAGATCTTGAGAAAATGACCTTCAGGGATATAGCTTATGAAAATCCATATACTGTCCCGGGCGCTCCTGTTTTACATAGAAATAAAAAATTCGGTTTGACTTGGGGAATTGATGGGAACATTTTGAATGTACTGAATTTCACGGCCGGTTTTTCTTTAGCAGAATATAAGGATATGTATTTTTACCAGAATGACAGCCTGAATGTATCGACCTTCAATTTATTGTATGAACATCAGAATACATCCTTTTCTAACATCTATGGCGAATTGGTATTTTCCAGGATCAAACAATATCATGTGTCGTTACGCGCTGATTATTTTAAATATTCCACCAAACAGCTGGATGTTCCCTGGCATAAACCATCCTATCAGATCAGCAGCCATATGAACTACAGTCTGTATGAAAAAATTGTATTCGGGGCGAATATATATTTTATGGGAGGCATTCAAGCATTTGATTGGGAGAATGATCAAACGGTCAGGTTGGATCCCATAGTGGATCTTAATTTAGACGTTAATTACCGTTTTTCTGATCAATTGGGGGCATTTATTAAATTTGACAACATCCTGGGGAAGAATTACGAGCGCTATTACCGCTATCCTGTGAGAAGTATCCAGGTGATGATTGGTGCTTCCGTTAATTTTTAAGACAATTTGTCTGATCGGGATTGTTTTTCAATTAAGCTAAAAAAACCCATTATATGTTTAAGAATCTTTAACATTTTGTTAATTTAGGGTCACTAATATCACTAACCATCTAACAATATGGAAGGAAAAGAATTACATGACGAAGACGATGAGTTGAAATCGCGTTCCAAAAAAAATCAGGAACATGAATCTGATGACTTCGGACTTCCCGATGCTTCTTATGAATCTGAACCGGAAGAAGAAAAAGAAAACATTGAAGAAACTTCATTTGAATATACTCCCGATCCCGATCCGGATGACGAGCCAACTGGTTTTGGAGAATTTGAAGACGATACTCCAACTTACCGGTATACACCAGTAGAGGAAAAGAGTACACCTCCAACCGGACTAATAGTATTTCTCAGTATTTTGGGAGTCCTGATCATTGCGGTTGCAATTTACTGGTTTTTTATAAGAACTCCAGGCCAGGAGAGGCCGGCGCAGCCGGAAGTAACCCAGCAGGTAACGGAGGATATCACTCCAGAACCTATTGTTGAAACTCCTGTTGAAGCGCCCCCCCCAGTTGTCACTCAAGAACCAGTAAAACCAGCGAGTGGTGCATTTGAAACAATTAAAACACGTACAGGTCGTTACTATATCGTATTGAACAGTTTCTTTGATGAAGACCTGGCATCTGATTATGCTAAAGAGCTTGCTAATCGCGGTGTGAGTACATTGATCCTTGGCACGGGCGATAGAAAAGGATTTAACCGGGTTGTTATCAACGAGGATTTTGGTAGTTGGAATACAGCTGAAAGTAGGATGTCAGAATTGAAAGGAACTTACGGTGATGATATTTGGGTTTTGAAATATTAATATGGAAATACTTCAGATTGCCACACCTCCAATTGATACGGTTGCTAACGGAGGTCAGGAATCTCTAAGATTCATCGAATTATTATTAAAAGGGGGATTTATGATGATCCCCATTTTCTTATTATCCATTTTAGCCGTTTATATCTTTGTGGAACGACTTTTAACCATTCAAAAGGCATCAAAAACCCCGGATGGTTTTTTAGATAATGTGAAGGCCTCTGTACTCAGGGGAGATATCAATGGGGCAAAGGTCCTTTGTGCCCAGAATGACACCCCCATTGCGAGGATGATAGAAAAGGGAGTTTCAAGATTAGGCAGTCAGCTGAAAAATATTGAAGCTTCGATTGAGAATGTGGGCAAAATAGAAGTGTACAAGCTGGAAAAAAACCTTTCATTTCTGGCCACAATCTCTGGAGTTGCTCCCATGATCGGATTTCTTGGTACGGTGACCGGTATGATCCAGGCCTTTATAGCAATAGCCCAGGAAGAAGGAACAGTAAGTCCCAAATTATTATCTTCGGGTATTTACGAAGCGATGATCACCACAGCTTCAGGATTATTTGTCGGGATTGTCGCTTATCTTGGATATAATTATCTGGTTACACGCCTTCAAAAGCTCATATACCGGATGGAATATACGTCCATTAATTTTCTTGATTTGTTGCAGGAACCCAGATAGCTTTAGGTGATTATATGAATATACAATCGAAACATAAGGTTGAAACGGCATTCAGCATGTCATCCATGACGGACATCATTTTCCTTTTATTGATTTTCTTCATGTTGACAGCTTCTTTTGTAACACCTTCCGGATTACCGGTAAATTTACCGAGTAGTCAGAGTTCGACCATTGTTATGCAAAAGGTGAGTGTAACCATTACCAAGGATTTGAGATATTTTGTGAATGACGAAAGAACAAATATCCGAAGACTTCCTGATGATCTCAAGGCTGCATTAAAAGGACAGGAAGGTGTCGTTGTATTGCACGTGGATCAATCTGTTCCCACCGAACATTTGATCAGGGTGGCGGGCATTGCCACTTCATTGAAAGCCAAGGTGTCGGTTGCAACAAGACCTCAGGAATAATATGAAACCTGAAGATGAAAGAAAGAATCAGCGGATCGGGTGGAGCATTTCAATAGGATTACATGCTTTATTGATTCTTTTGTTTTTCCTGATGCTTGCATGGAGGGAACCTGATCCTCCACTGCCGGAATATGGAATTGAGTTGAATTTTGGGATTGACGCTTCAGGATCTGGTGCCATTCAACCAACTCAACCAACAAGTATTCCTGAAGAACCTGTTGAACAGAATACTGAGCCCCAGGAAATGGAACCTCAAGAGGAGACAAGCCCTCCTGAAGTAGAAGAACAGGAAATAATTGAAGAAGAAAATGTTGAACAACCTGTTGAAACCCAGCCTCAGGTATCCCCCGATGTGATAAAGCCGCCGGTAACCACCCCACAGATAAAGGAAGAAGAAGTTAAGGAAATCAAAGAAGTTGTTCAACCAGAGCAAGAGGTTACCAGGAATTCAGAGATCAATCAGAATAAAGAAACCACGGGTACTACCGATGAAGTATTGGATGACCAGACTTCAACCAGCCAGGGAGATGATGCTGAAATTGAAGGGGATAAAGGGAACCGTGAAGGCACAATTGATTCACGGGCCTTATATGGTTCCCAGGGTGGTGGAGGGGGACCGCGTCTGGAACTATCCGGATGGCTCTGGGACTTCGAGCCCAATCCCCGAGATACATCGAATGAAAATGGAAAGATCGTTTTTGAAATCAAAATAGACGACCGGGGTGAAATAATCTCTGTCCGGACACTTGAAAAGACCGTTAGTCCCGAAATTGAAAGGATTTACAAACAGGAAGTGGAATCTCTAACTTTTAGTCCCATATCATCCAATACGAGACCTGCACCTGTATCTACCGGAAAAATCACCTTCATCATAAGATCCAAATAATTTCATGCGATACCAGGAAGTGCTTGATTATCTGTATGAGAAGCTGCCTATGTTCCAACGGGTGGGTCCTCCGGCATTTAAAAAAGACTTGGTCAATACGATCACTTTATGCAAAGCCCTCGGAGAGCCACAGAAGATGTTCCGGTCGATTCATATTGGCGGTACGAATGGGAAAGGGAGCTCTTCTCATATGATTGCAGCTATTTTGCAGGAGGCTGGATACAAAACCGGTCTTTATACTTCCCCTCATTTAAAAAATTTTACCGAGCGGATCAAGATCAATGGACTGCCTGTTCCGGAGAGTTTTATCATTGGGTTTGTTGAAAGATATCAGTCTCTGATTGAAGAGGTTCAACCCTCTTTTTTTGAGGTTACCGTGGTGATGGCATTCGAATATTTCGCGAGGGAAAAAGTTGATTTTGCTGTTTTCGAGGTTGGTTTGGGAGGACGTCTGGATTCAACCAATGTGATCGTTCCTGACGTTTCTCTTATCACGAATATATCCTATGACCACCAGGATATGCTGGGGGAAACCCTGGAAAAAATAGCGGGTGAAAAGGCAGGCATTATCAAACCGGGTGTACCGGTGGTAATTGGTTCAGGACAGGAGGAGGTCATTCATGTATTTCAGGATAAGGCGAGAGAAAGTGAATCATTGATCGATATTGCCACGGATTATTATGAAGTGAAAGATAAAGAGGTCACCCATCATCATATTGCCTGTACACTGTTCTCAAAGCATGGTGGAATTTCTTATCCATTTACTATTGGGGCAGCTGGATTGTATCAGGTAAAAAACCTGCCGGGTGTGATCAGGGTGATTGATATATTGATCGAAAAAGGTGTCAAAATTGATTTGAAGCAGATACAGCGTGGCCTGGCCAGTTTTCAACAAAAGACGGGATTGAAAGGACGCTGGCAGGTACTTCATGAAAGCCCCTTGGCCATCGCCGATGTGGCCCACAATGAGGGAGGTATCCGGGAAGTATTGAATCAACTTTTACCCCTCAGACACCACCGGATACATTTTGTAATTGGATTTGTCAAGGAAAAAGACATCTCCAAAATTTTACCTCTTTTTCCCAAAGATGGTCGTTACTATTTCTGTCAGGCGAAAGTACCCAGGGCAATGTCTGCTGAACTTCTGTCAGGAAAAGCCAGGGATTATGGATTGGAGGGAATGGTCATCGAGGATATAAACCAGGCGTTTCAACGGGCAAAGGATGAATGTGGGGAAAAAGACATCATTTATGTAGGAGGAAGTACCTTTGTGGTTTCCGAACTCGACTGTCTCTAAGCATGGGAAGAAGAAAACTTGATAAATTCAAAGATAACGAAGCAAGCAGGTATGTGATTCAGCCAGGTAAAAAAGTTTTCGACAGCATCAAAGGAAACTGGAATGCAGTATTTTTTAAAAATAATAATCCGGTAATCCTTGAACTCGCATGCGGCAAAGGGGAATATACGTTAGGACTGGCCCGATTATTTCCTGAAAAAAACATCGTTGGAGTGGACATCAAGGGATCTAGAATCTGGAGAGGGAGCACGACCGCAGAATCTGAGGGATTGTTCAATGCCGCCTTTTTACGAGTCCAGATCCAGAATCTTGATCAATACTTTTCAGAAAATGAAGTATATGAGATATGGATCACTTTTCCGGATCCCCGACCCAGGGACAGGGATGAAAGACGAAGACTGACACATCCGCGTTTTCTAAACATGTATCGAAATTTATTGCAACCAGGAGGATGGGTTCACTTGAAAACGGATAATGAAGGTTTGTTCAATTACAGTCTGGAGGTATTATCTTCTTTGAATTATATAAACCATCTTGAATTCACAAAGGATCTATACAGTTCCTCTTTGATCCAACACCATTATGGTATCAAGACGACATATGAAAAGCGGTTCCTTGAAGACACAATTCCGATTAAATACCTGAAATTCCAGATAAAAGATTGATCATGAAGATAAATAGACTTTATGCTTATCCCGGGATGATTCTTTATTATTTTTTTCTTTTATCAGGAGGTGTGATTCTTGTGTTACATGAAAAGGGCGAAGGGGTTATCTGGCTGAATCAGTATGGTACGGACCTCCTTGATCTTTTTTTTACAGCCTGGACCTTCCTGGGCGATGGGATCATTTTTGGACTTCTGATTGTTTTTTTTCTGTTCAGAAGCTACTTTTTTTTACTGGTTACACTTCTCACGGTGATCATTCAAACCATTTTCGTACAGGGGGTTAAATTATTTATTTTTCCGGATCTTGACCGGCCGAAATTATTCTTTGAAAATTTTATTGAATTTCGTCAGATCGATGGAGTTGACGTTCATTCCTATTACGCTTTTCCTTCCGGACATACCGCAACCGCATTTGCAGTGGCCCTGATACTCTCCTTCTTTGTTACGGATAAAAAATGGTCCCTGGTATTTTTCCCTGCTGCTATATTAGTTGGTGTATCCCGGATTTATCTGTTGCAGCACTTTTTTGTGGATATTTATTTCGGGTCTTTTTTCGGGGTGATTTCGGTTATTTTTTCACTTTATCTGCTACAAACCCGTAAATCCATCTATCTCGACCTTTTGGATCGGTCAATTCTTTCCCGACGGTAATTTATGATCGATCTGATAAATAACTGTCGTGGGAATTTCAAAGATATCTTTTGCTTCCCCGATCTTTCTAAGTTGCGAGAGATTATTGATTTCATCAGCCAACGATTTCCGGGTGATGATATAGCCCCGATTGTTTCTTATATATTCCTGCACACCGGTTTTTGTTTCCAGCCTGGTAAAGTGTTTGGGTATGTAAAAGGAAAAAGAAGGGTTGTAAATCTTATAGGCTGCGACAGGGAGGTTTTTGTCGATGCTTCCAATGGTCCTGGCAACAGGATTCTTCTGATCCACCTGAGGGAATATGATGTAAAAAAATAATAAAATAACAATGATCCAAGAAAGCGAAAGCGATATCAGCATCCCCTTAAAATTACCATTTGAGGTAAAAAACAGTCCCAACAATCCGCCCAGTGGGAGAATGGCAAAATAAAAAGCCAGATGATCGAGAGATGATAATTCCGGATCCATCCTCAGTCCATAAAAAAGAATAAAAGGGATTATGCTTATGATGATACAATAAAATATCAGCGTCAAAATGGATGATTTCCGATCCTGCTTCAAAGATTCATGTAAGTGGGCTAAATAATTTCCCAGAAGAATGGCCAGGAATGGATAGGCGGGAACTGTATAATTTGGCAATTTGGTTTTTGAAATCGAAAAGAATGCCACGATCGTCAGAATGTAAACCAAGCTGTATAATAAAAGATGGTTCTCCCTTCTTTTCTGCCAGGTCCATCTGAAAGATTGTATCAGGAATATGGAAAATGGCAAAAGTCCGATAATTACCATCAATGGGGTGATCAGGAAAATGGCACCATGTCCTTCCATGGTGCTGGTGTACCTTCCCAGATTATGATAGAAAAAAAAATCCCTTGTCCAGTCACCATTGGTTTTCAGAGAGACCAGTACATACCAGGGGATAACTACAATCGTTAAAACCCCGAGTATCCAAAATGGTTTAAGCTTAAGCATGTATTCCCAGGAAAATTTTTTATTGATCAACAGAAAGATCAGAATGGATATTCCTGGCAGGGCAATCGCTACAGGTCCCTTGGTGAGTGTTCCCAGGCCAAAAGCGATATAAGATATTAGCAGGTAACCTGTTTTTTCTTCCCGGTAAAAAACATAGAAAGCAGCAAAGCCCACTGTCAACAGGAGAATCAGATATGGATCCGGAACTGCCATATGAAACTGCAGGTCAAAATGAAGGGAGGAAATGAGTACGAGCATGGCATAGAGAGCTGCTCTTGCGCCCAGGTACCGGTTTGCCAGCCACCAGGTGGTGAGCAAGGTAATGATCCCCATAATGACAGAAAAAAATCGGGCAGAAAATTCATTGACGCCAAAGATCAGATAGGCCAGTTGCATGAAATAATAATGCAAGGGAGGTTTGTCAGTCCTTAGCTCCTGATTAAAAGTGGGTACGATCAAGTCGCCCCGATCCAGCATTTCCCGCGCACAAACAGAATTTTTAGCTTCATCCAATGAATAGATATACAAACCTCCGATATTTGATGAAATTAAAACAAAGCTGATGATCGTGATCAGGATCAGATTTTTTACATTATTTTTGGGCATCAATCGTTTTTTGAACTCATTACAAAGCTAAACCATCCGGGTTATATATAATAAAAAGTGAGTAAAATCTATTAAATTCATGGTTCTCTGTATGTCGTTTTAAAAATAAATTCAATGAAACACTTTAGGGTATCTTTTTTATTCTTTTTGATGGTTCTGTTTTTTATTTCAACTTCCGGATTTTCACAGAAATGTCCGCCTTTTTCAGAATCCCGGCAACAATGGATCGATTCCGTCATGTCCACCATGACGCTTAAGGAAAAAATCGGACAACTTTTTATGGTGGCTGCCTATTCCAATCGCGAAAAGGAACATACCGAACAGATAAAAGCCCTGATCAGGGAATACAATATTGGAGGTCTGATCTTTTTCCAGGGTGGTCCGGTACGTCAGGCGATGCTTACCAATGAATATCAATCTCTTTCAAAAGTGCCGTTATTGATTGCCATGGATGCAGAATGGGGTGTAGGAATGCGATTGGACAGTACTCTTCGATATCCTTACCAGATGGCACTTGGAGCCGTGGAAGATAACTGGCTGATCTATCAGATGGGGACTGATATTGCCAATCAGTTTCACAGGATCGGTATGCATATCAATTTTGCACCTGTGATAGATGTAAACAATAATGCAAAAAATCCAGTCATTAATTTCCGGTCTTTTGGTGAAATAAAGGATCAAGTGACTGCGAAAGGATTGGCTTACATGCATGGCATGCAAGATCACGGAATTCTCGCCTGTGGTAAACATTTTCCTGGACACGGAGATACAGATGTGGATTCCCACCAGGATTTACCCATCATTAATCATACGCTGGCCAGGTTGAATGAAATCGAATTATATCCATTCAGAAAACTCATTGAGGAGGGTTTGGGAAGTATTATGGTGGCTCACCTGAGCATTCCTTCCCTGGATCCAACACCGTTACAACCTTCCACCCTGTCCCGTGCAATCGTCACAGGATTGTTGAAGGATTCCTTAGGTTTCGAAGGTATTGTGTTTACGGATGCTTTGAATATGGAGGGTGTTGCGAAATATTATGAACCGGGTGAAGTGGACTTGAAAGCCTTCCTGGCGGGGAATGATGTTTTACTTTATTCCCTGGATGTACCACGAGGTATCAACCTTATCCTCAAGGCAGTGAATGATGGCAGGATTGATATAAAAACCCTCGACAACCGGGTTAGAAAGATCATATCCTTGAAATACTGGGTTGGATTAGATGATCCTCAAACCGTGGATATCCGGAAACTGACGGATGATCTGAATGCACCGGAAAATATTGCCCTGCTGAGGAAACTTGTGGCTGCATCCTTCACCCTCATCAAAAATGACAGGAACCTGATTCCCTTGAAACGTATTGATACCCTCAGGATCGCTTCAGTCACCATTGGAGAGATTCATAATGATATTTTTCATGAAAGATTGGATGATTACAGCCAGATCGACCATCTTTTCCTGAAGGATGGGGAATCCTACCAGGCTTTGCAAACGAAACTTTCAAAATACAATCTATTGATCCTCAATTTTACGGGTCTATCCCAATATGCTTCCAGGAATTTTGGATTATCCGAAAATTCACTTGTGAATATCAACCAGATACTCCAGAACCATCCTTCCATCATTGTCTGGAATGGGAATCCCTATGGGATCGATCAAATAGAAAATGCAGATCAAGCCCTTTCCGTACTGGTTACCTATCAGGAAAGCCATTATACCAAGGACCTTTCCGTACAGGCCCTTTTTGGTGCCATCGGGCTTTCCGGGAAATTGCCTGTTACAATCAACGAAAAGTTTCCTGCAGGTACAGGCCTGGTAACGGAAGGAAACCTCCGGTTGGGGTATGCCATTCCCGAGGAGGAGGGCCTTGATGGGAGCAGGATTGAATATGGAATTGATTCCCTCGCCACCTATGCCTTGAGGGAAGGGGTGGCACCTGGATTGCAGGTCTTGGTGGCCAGGAATCAAAAAGTCGTATTTCATAAGACCTATGGCTATCACACCTACGATAGCCTGCAAAAAGTTCAAAAGGATGACCTCTATGATTTTGCATCGGTAACTAAAGTTACGAGTGCACTCCCAGCATTGATGCAGCTGTATGATCAGCAAAAATTTGACCTCGATGCGACCCTAGGGGATTATCTGCCATATTTTCACAGGGGTAATAAAAAGGAAATCACCATCCGTCGCATATTGTCTCACAATGCCGGCTTACAATCCTGGATCGCGTATTGGCAAACCACCCTCAGGAAAAATGGAAAGTATAAGTTTAATACCTTATCCAATGATTCATCAGAGAGGTATCCGATTAAATTAACCAACAACCTTTTCCTGTATAAGAATTATAAAAAGAAGATCTACCAGATGATCAGAAAATCGCCGGTTAATCCGGATCAGGGTTATGTCTATTCTGGGCTTTCTTTTTATTTATGGCCTGAGGTCGTAGAGAAACTGACTGGTATGGGATTTGAAAAATATTTAAAAGATTCAATATATCATATTCTGGGAGCATATACCCTTACCTACAATCCATTCAAGTATTATGATATCGGCAGGATCATCCCTACCGAGAACGACACATTTTTCAGGAAGGTGCAAATACATGGGATGGTACATGATGAGGGTGCTGCGATGATGGATGGGGTGTCAGGAAATGCAGGGCTGTTCGGTACAGCAACTGACCTGGCTAAGTTGATGCAGATGTACCTGAATATGGGTGAATATGGTGGGTACCAGTTCATCTCCAGGCCTACCATGAAAAATTTTACCGCTTATCATTATGCCAATGAGAATGTGCACAGGGGCTTGGGTTTTGATAAACCCCTGTTAAAAGATAAGGAACAGGGAATGCCTGCAAAGGATGCCGGGGAGGATAGTTTTGGCCATTCGGGATATACAGGCACTTTTACCTGGGCGGATCCTGATACTGGAATCCTTTTTGTGTTTATGTCAAACCGGGTATATCCCACCCGGGAAAATAATAAAATCGCTTCCCTAAGTATTCGCCCTAAAATGCACCAGGTGATTTATGATGCACGTATGAAATAGGATCATAGACATTTTATAGGGGTAAGGATGATCTGTTTGATTGTGATCCCATGAATTAAAATCGGAATCCAGACTACGGCAGATATTATGAAAATGTTATTGTCCTTAATGATCATATGTTCATGTACTGCAAATATTCAGCATCAAAAGAAATTATCTGAAGGAGTATATAAAATTACAACCTATAAAATTGGATCGACCATGCCGGTTCTTTTGGGAACACTTTATAATGAAGAAGGAAATTTAGCGACAACAAGTATCCCAATTAATGGAGTATATTTTTTTACCATATATAACTTTTAACATCAAAGTATTAGAAGGTACTTATGATATAAAGGTTAGTTCTGCTGGTTACCCACATATTTTTATTAAAAATCTACAAATAAATGAGGGAAATTCAATTAATATTGAATTTACTTTTGAACCTGACACGACTCCATTATATTAACTGGTATTATGAAAGGATGATATTTTATTGAATTTATCAGGTTTTATGGGACGTACCTTGTAAAAAAAGAATTTAAGTTATTGAATTGCCATATGGAACTTTCACTTGTCATCAGTGTCTTCAATGAAGAAGAGAACATCGAACCTCTCATTGGGCAGATCAATGCCTCGCTTGATGGAATAGATTATGAAGTGATCTTTATCAATGATGGATCAACAGATGGCACAGTAAACAAAATCAAGGAACAGGCAAATGAAAGGTATAAAATCCTGAGTTTCTATAAGAACTATGGTCAGACTGCTGCCATGGCAGCAGGGATCGATCATGCCAGGGGAACATTGATCGTTACGATGGATGGCGATCTGCAAAATGATCCGCAGGATATCCCGGTCATGATGAAGGAGTTAAAGGAAGGCAAATGGGATGTAGTGGCCGGAAGGAGGACAAACAGAAAAGATTCATTTATTATCCGAAAATTGCCCAGTAAAATGGCGAACTGGATCATCCGGAAACTCACTGGCGTTTATGTAAGCGATTATGGATGTTCGTTGAAAATATTTAAAGCCGATGTCGCGAAGAATTTAGGATTATATGGCGAACTGCACCGGTTCATTCCGGTTTTAGCACAACTGCAGGGTGCACGGATGACCGAAATGGATGTCCAGCATCATCCCAGAATCTACGGAAAGACCAAGTATGGATTGGGCAGAACATTCAGGGTGATGAGTGATATTCTGCTCATGGTTTTTTTCCAGAAATACATGCAACGACCCATGCATCTTTTCGGGACTCTTGGGATCTTTACCTTCGGAATCGGCATGATACTTAATCTTTATCTTTTATATGAAAAAATATTGGGGCATGATATCTGGGGTAGACCTATTTTGATTCTTGCCATCACCCTTACGATCGGAGGGATTCAGCTGATCACCTCAGGTTTGATCGCGGAGGTCATCATGCGGACCTACTATGAATCCCAGGATAAAAAAACCTACCGGATTAAAGAAATCTTCATTGGAAATCATCAGTAAAAAAGGGATCCTGAAGCTATTTTTAAAGGTGGCCCTGACTACCCTGGCTGCCTATGTGGTGATCCGTAAGATCGATCTCGATGAAACCAAAAGAATTCTTCTGACCGCTCACCTTTTCTGGCTTTTTCTGGCCCTGATCCTTTTTAATATTTCCAAATGGATCAGTGCCATCAGACTGAATCTTTATTTCAAAATGATTGGACTGGATCTTACATTTAAATATAACTTAATATTATACTACGTCGGTATGTTTTATAATCTGTTTCTCCCCGGCGGGATCGGAGGAGATGGATATAAAGTATACCTGCTAAATAAAAAGTATAAAACTTCTGTGAGATCCCTGATAGGTGCTACCTTGCTTGACCGGATTAACGGGATGGTTGCCCTGGTATTTTTGGCCCTGCTGTTATTGCTTTTTATTGATTTTTCCTATGCTGGGATTTCATGGTCATACTACCTGATCGGTTTACTGATACTCACTTATCCGGTCTTTTATTTCTTTATCAGAATATTTTTCAGAAAATTCTCAGGTTCTTTTTTCAAAACGAACCTTGCCTCTTTCGGGGTCCAGATCAGCCAATTGATCTGCGCCCTGTTTATTCTTTGGTCGCTGGATATTCGTTCCCTATATATTGAATACCAGGTATTGTTTCTCCTGTCCTCCATTGTTGCAGTCCTTCCATTTACCATCGGTGGTATTGGCGCAAGGGAACTGGTTTTTGTTTTTGGTGCGAATTATTTGATGATCGATAAAAATACTGCGGTGGCTTTCAGCCTGTTATTTTTTATATTGACAGCCGTCAGTTCATTCTCGGGCACATTCCTGGAATGGAAACTTAATCCAAAAAATTCATAAATTCATTCCGTTTCAAGTTCTTCAAGGATGTTGGCTAAAACTTCATAATCCTTGAATCCGACCTTTTCTTCCTTTCCACCCTGTAAGGCAATGCCTTTAATGGCTGAGTTCCCGAGGATTTGATGGATATTTTTCTTATTCATTCCAAATCCAAGAAGGATCGGATATTGATGACTTAACCTGAGTATCAGATCCAGGTCCAGGCTTCTCCTGGCGGATCTTTCAATCAGAAAAAAATCAACCATGTCCCTGGAAAAATTCAAATCCTCTTCAAGGGAGGGAATGGAAGGATATCTGGAGAGATCCAGCTTCAGAATAATGGGCTTCCCAAATAAGGTTAATTCATTCAGTTTCTCAGGTTGATTTATCTCAATCAGGTCCATTTCTTCTAAATTCGGGATCTCCCGGATATAGGAAATCTCGGCATTCTCAAATTCTCCAACAAATTCAGGACCCGAGATCCAGGATTTGATTTCAAGGAAGGTATCTGGTGTCACATAATTTTCGTGGTTTACCTGGAAATTAAATCCAAGATAATGGGCGCCCATTCCGGCACAATACCGAGCATCACTGAGATTGGTAATCTGACTGATCTTAACTTTCGTTTTTAATGCCATGGGATTATAAATTATAAATTATTGAAGGATCAGGACAGTTTTTTAACTCATCGGAAGATTCTTTTACAGATGCAACCCCCGGATAATCCTCCCGGCTTCCTTTGAGATCATTGATATTCTGGAAATGTAGATGAGGGGGCCTGTTTCCATTTTCATCATGACATCCCAGTAATCCTATGATCTCACCCTTTTTCCTTCTGGCACCCCGTCTCAATCTGTTAAGACTCGACCGGCTTGGATGTCCAAATAACAGGAAGAATAACTGGATGTCTAATTGATGTTGGGTAATGACGATGGGTCCATAATTACCAGTCCCCGCATTATCGGAAAAGCCATGAATGGTTCCGTCCAGTGATAAATATACTACCGAAAAGGCAGGCACCCAGAAATCAGTTCCCAGACGTAGGGTCCTTGGATCTCCCTGCAGGAAAATCGGATTTCTTCTATAAAATTCACGGTGCTCCCCATAACCACCATAAGCAAATTTTTTCTCATAATTAAACATCAGGGATTCAATATAGTTATCCAATCCGTGCATGGTATGGATATCCAGTGAACGAAGATCCGGATTATCCCGGCCAAGGTCAATTTTCAATCCGAAAACAAGGTTAAATTCAGGATCGAAGAGCCATTTGAAATGATTTTTTTTCTCTCCGAGTAATCCGGATAAACTCATAATTGGCTTTTTAGCGCAAAAAATTCAATCATAATCAGGATTTTTCCTGGGTGATGCGGCCATTATTTCATCATTGGCAATTTCCTTGAATTTCTCAAAATTCTTATGAAACTGTTCGACCAGGCGGTTGGCAGTCCGGTAAAATTCAGCCTGATCACTCCAGCTGTTCTTGGGTCGCAGAATTTCTGATGGAATTCCAGGGCAGGAAGTCGGGATCTGGGTGCCAAGCATGGAACCAGTATGATATTCCACATAATCGAGTTTACCATCAAGTGCAGCGCTGATCATGGCCCGTGTAAAAGGAAGATCGATTCTTCTTCCAACACCGAATTTGCCGCCAATCCAGCCAGTATTGACCAGCCAGACATTCACCTTGTGTTTTTTCATTTTTTCCCCAAGCATTTCAGCATAGACCGTAGGGGGTAGGGGTAAGAATGCCGCACCAAAACAGGCAGAAAAGGTAGACACGGGATCTTTTATTCCCACTTCCGTTCCAGCTACCTTAGCTGTATAGCCACTGATGAAATGATACATCGCCTGTCCCGGATTCAATTTGGAAATGGGGGGTAAAATGCCAAAAGCATCTGCGGCAAGGAAAAAGATATTTTTCGGAATACCTGCGATAGAAGGTTGAACAGCATTGTTTATATGATAAATTGGGTATGAGACACGTGTATTTTCTGTTACCCGGGTATCAGAATAATTCACGATCCTGGTGGAAGGGAAAAATCTTAGATTCTCTTCAATCGCACCAAATTTAATGGCATTCCAGATATCAGGTTCCTTGTCTTCGGAAAGATTGACCGTTTTCGCATAGCAACCTCCTTCAAAATTAAAGATCGTATCCGCTGCCCATCCATGCTCATCATCTCCAATCAACATCCGGTTTGGATCGGCCGAAAGTGTGGTTTTCCCCGTTCCTGAAAGACCGAAAAAGATGGCAGTATCTCCACTTTTTCCAACATTGGCGGCACAGTGCATGGGTAGCACCTGTTTTTCACGGGGCAGAATATAATTCATCACCCCAAAAATTCCTTTTTTAATCTCACCGGCATAGGCAGTGCCACCAATGATCATGATGTTCTTTGTAAGATTTACAATGGCGAAGTTGCTTTGCCTCAATGCAAACCGTTGGGGATCGGCAGTAAATTCAGGAGCACATATCACCGTAAAGTCGGGAATGAATTGTTCCAGATCCTCCTGGGCTGGTCTGATAAACATATTATAACAAAAAAGGTTCTGCCACGCCATAGTATTCACGAAGCGGCATTTTAACCGGTTATTATGATCAGCCCCTGCAAATCCATCCCTCACGTACAATTCTTTTCCATAGAGATATTTGATCATCTCATTATAAAGGTCATTGAAATTTTCAGGTTCAATGGGTTGGTTGACCGGTCCCCACCAGATCGAATCTTTGGTTTTTTCGTCTACTACGATATATTTATCTTTCGGGGCTCTGCCTGTAAAATAACTGGTATCAACCATCAGGGATCCCCGATTTGTCAAAATTCCTTCTCCCTTTCTCAGCACTTCCTCATACAATTCCGCAGGGGAATAATTCCAGTGAATCCTTCCTGATTTGAGGCCGAGTGAATATAAATCGGATTTCTTTGATTTAATTCCAGTTTCGATCATGATTAAAAAATGAGTTTTAAAAATTTTGAATTTTTTAGCTACAGATTAGATCATTTCAACATAGCAAAAATAAAAATAAATTAGAATAGCCAAATACGATAAATTTAAAATAATATTCCGGATCGTGATATTATAATGAATCACGCTGTTTTTGCCAGCGATAAATGATCCTTAATGGATGCCATGCATCCATTTCCTGAGTAGCGGAGAAAGTATCAGCAGCAGTACAGCAGCTCCCAATACCACATATACTCCCCAGGTAAGATAAACCTGTGAAAATGTAGTTAAAGCGGTGTCTGGTGATATTTCCCCACCTGGTCCGGCAATCAATTGTCCGAGGAAACCGGCAATCTTATGGGCAAAAGCAATGGATAAGAACCAGGATCCCATCACAAAACCCACCACCTTTCCCGGCGAAAGTTTTGTAACGACCGAAAGTCCTACCGGGGATAAGCTAAGTTCACCGGTTGTGTGGAAAAGATACATCCCCATCAGAAAGACCAATGGGATTACATCGCCATTTCCAATGACACTTTTCGTGCCCCACACAATGATCAGATATCCTATCGCCATTTGTACCAGCCCAAGAACAAACTTAATGGGAGTCCATGGCTCGATACCCCGTTTGCTGAGTTTGGTCCAGATCCAGGAAAATAGCGGAGCCAGTATAATGATATACAATGGGTTGACAGCCTGAAATTGAGAGGCCTCGATTCCATGTCGGTTAATGTATCTGTCAGTGAGAATGTTGAGAGATCCTCCTGCCTGTTCGAACAGGGCCCAGAATATCATATGGAAAAAGAATAAAAAAACGAAAACGAGCAGGCGTTGCCCTTCCACTTTGTCTTCAGCCATCAGGGCAGTAATGATCAAATATCCCAGACAGATCACACCAACTATAATCAGGATGTAGCTGGTGATGCCTTCGGCGTCGATAAGCAACGCAAAAATCGGAACGAAAAGCAAGGCACCGATTACAATCAATTTTTCTTTATTCAGTCCGAGGAAGTAGGGAGCCTTTAAAATTTTCATATCAGGGGGATTTCCTTTATCCTCATAATTTCTCATATTCCTCCAGAAGACGATCAATCCCAAGATCATCCCCAACCCGGCTACCAGGAATCCAAGTGACCAGTCAATGGATTCGCCGAGATAACCACAAGTCAAAGGGGCCAGTAAAGCACCCACATTGATGCCCATATAAAATATCGTGAAAGCAGCGTCTTTTCTTTTATCATTTTTATCATAAAAAGTCCCGAGGAAACTGGAAATATTGGGTTTAAAGAATCCATTTCCAATGGTTAAAAATCCGAGGCCGTAAAAAAACAAGGTTTCATTCCCTATGGTGCCGGCAAGTATGAATTGACCCAGTGCCATAAAAATACCACCCATCAATACGGCTTTCCTGAATCCCATGAGCCGGTCTGCCAGCATTCCACCAATGACCGGCGCGGCATAAAGCAATGCATTATAGGCACCGTATATGCCATAAGCCCTCGCATCCGCCTCACCTTGCACCATTTGTTCAAAGAGTACTTTGGTCATATAAAGTATGAGCAATGCACGCATCCCGTAGAATGAAAACCGCTCCCACATTTCAGTAAAAAATAAGGTGAATAGGGCTTTCGGATGGTATTTCTTCTGTGAATAAATGATGACAGTGACCCATATGGCCACGCCTACCCATGCGACGAGCATGATGACTAATCCAGTATCCATAATTTAATTATTGAATTTTCAAAACCGCCGCTAAAATAGATAAATATCTATTTTGAAAAAAATTTAATTGATAAATACAAATAGACGGCATATGTTTCGAGTTCATAATTACGGGAATTTAAAATAATTGAAAATAAAATGTAATTTTATCAAGAAATAATTGGTCATTACAAAGATATTTAATAATTTTTCACTTTAATATCAACCTAAAACTACATGTTAAGCCAACTTAATAAATATGAGTATGGTGAAATCGGTGAAATAATGCTATCCTACAAGGGAAATCCTAGTCTCGGAACGATTCACCTCATCATGCAACTGGTGGAAGTTAAACTGGATTTCAAAGGCGTGAATCCCCTTACCAGGAAGCGGATCATCCGGATACTGGTTGAAATTCTACAGAACATCTTTCATCACCGGGAAGAATTCACCATGCTTAATTTCAATTCGTTTATCTTTTATTTATTCAAATCAGATCAACATTATGTTATTGTTTCCGGGAATTATATTAAAAAAGATAAAGCCAACCTGTTAATGGACAGGTTGCAGAGTTATACGGCTTTATCCGATGATGATCTGCGTGAAGAATACCTCAATGCGCTCGGAAATGGAATTTTTTCACAGGATGGTGGAGCCGGCCTGGGTTTGATCGAGATTATCCGAAAATCGGGAGGAAATTTGGAAAATCAATTCATTCCCGTGGATGATGATCATTATTTTTTTCTTCTTGAGGTAAAACTAACCGCTTAATCTTATGGAAAATTTAGTGATTGAGGGGACTGTTAAAACCCCCAGTATTATTTTAGAAGCTGAGAAAGGGAAACTTGAATTTTCAGGCAGGTCAATTCCTGAGAATTCAATTGAATTTTATAAACCAGTTGTGGACTGGGTCGACAAGTATCTCGAGAATTTACCGGAACGGACCACCATTGCCGTTAAACTTGAATATTTTAATACAAGTTCTTCCAAAAGTCTGTTTGAGATTTTTAAAAAATTTGAAAGGATATTCAAATCCGGAAATCAGGTACTTGTGCGATGGTTTTACGAGCAGGAAGACGAAGACATGCAGGAATCAGGTGAAGATTTCCGGGATTTACTGAAAATCCCATTTGAACTCATCGTAACATAAAAAAACCCCGGATAGTCCTGGATATTCCCGGATGTAATCCAGGATCCAATGGATCTATCGGGGCTTTTATTACCTTAAATTTTACATCATGCCGCCCATGCCGCCGCCACCCATTGGAGGCCCGGCAGGAGCTTTTTCATCTTCCGGCTCATCTGCCACCACACATTCAGTAGTCAGCAATAATGAGGCGATCGAAGCAGCATTTTCAAGTGCAAGTCGAGTCACTTTGGTAGGATCGATCACACCTGCTGCAAATAATTTTTCAAATGTTCCAGTCTGTGCATTGAATCCAAAGTCACCTTTTTCATCTTTGACTTTCTGGACGATCACGCAGCCTTCTCCACCGGCATTTTCAACAATGGTTCTCAGCGGAGATTCAAGGGATAACCGTATGATGTTGACTCCGGTTGCCTGATCTTCATTGGAAACCTCTACCTTATCAAGTGCTTTAATGGCCCGAATAAGTGCAACTCCGCCACCAGCGACAACACCTTCCTGTACCGCTGCCCGGGTTGCATGCAGTGCATCGTCAACACGGTCTTTCTTTTCCTTCATTTCAACTTCCGTGGCTGCACCAATATACAGGATGGCTACACCACCTGAGAGTTTAGCAAGCCTTTCCTGCAGTTTTTCCCTATCATAATCAGAGGTAGTTGTTTCAATCTGAGCTTTGATCTGGTTGATCCTTCCGCTGATCTCTTCCTTTTTACCGGCACCATTTACAAGGGTGGTATTGTCCTTATCGATATTGATTTTTTCAGCAGAACCAAGATAATCAATGGTTGCATTTTCAAGTTTGAATCCTCTTTCTTCAGAGATGACCGTTCCGCCTGTAAGTATGGCGATATCTTCCAGCATGGCTTTTCTGCGGTCACCGAAACCGGGAGCTTTTACGGCAGCTACTTTCAGGGAACCTCTGATCTTATTCACCACCAGGGTAGCCAGAGCTTCTCCATCGACATCTTCAGCAATGATCAGCAGAGGTTTTCCAGTTTGAGCAGCTGCTTCAAGAATCGGAAGCAATTCTTTCATCGCTGAGATTTTCTTATCATAGATCAGGATATAGGGATTTTCAAGTTCAGCTTCCATCTTTTCCGTATTCGTTACAAAGTAGGGTGAAAGATATCCACGGTCGAACTGCATACCTTCCACTGTTTTTACTTCAGTTTCGGTTCCTTTAGCTTCTTCAACCGTGATCACACCGTCTTTCCCGACTTTATCCATCGCATCAGCAATCATTCTTCCAATTTCAGGATCATTGTTGGCAGAGATGGTTGCTACCTGAGCGATCTCACTTGAATCTTTAATGGATTTAGATTGTTTATGTAAATCTTCAACGACGGCACCTACTGCTTTGTCGATCCCTCTTTTCAGATCCATGGGATTGGCGCCTGCCGCAACATTTTTGATGCCATGCATGAAAATCGCCTGTGCCAATACCGTGGCCGTGGTTGTTCCATCACCTGCATCATCAGCGGTTTTCGATGCCACTTCTTTCACAAGTTGTGCACCCATGTTTTCAATGGGATCTTTCAATTCGATTTCTTTTGCTACAGATACTCCGTCTTTTGTGACTGTAGGAGCTCCAAATTTCTTGTCGAGGATTACATTTCTTCCTTTTGGGCCAAGTGTCACTTTGACTGCATCAGCAATGGTATCTACACCTTTCTTTAGCTTGTCTCTTGCCTCTGTATCAAAAAAGATTTCTTTAGCCATAATTAATTCTATTTATGTTTAAGATTAAATAATTGCAAAAATATCGGATTCTCTCATGATCAGGTATTCTTTACCATCTACGTTGATTTCCGTTCCGGCATATTTACCGTACAGAATGGTATCGCCTACTTTTACCGTTAGGGGCTCATCCTTTTTACCTGCACCGACGGCAATGACAGATCCTTGTTGTGGCTTTTCTTTTGCCGTATCAGGAATGATAATGCCGCTTAATGTTTTCTCTTCTGCCTGGGAAGGTTCTACCAGAACTCTGTCCGCCAATGGTTTGATTTTTACTTTTGACATATCGCTTAATAATTTGGTTTGATAATTCATAAAAATATTCAGAGTGCCAATAAGCATTTCCCGTGCCAAAATGAAATTTGACCTCTTTTTGTCTTAAATACTGACATTTTTTCACGCTAATCGTATAATACTCTATCAAAGGATATTCAATACGATCGAAAAATATTTCTTGGAAAGTAGATTAATGTTTATTAAATTTTGTTTTTAGTAGGTATGGTGCAATATAATTTGGAATAGAATGGCAGAACTTAAAAACGACTGGCTCACCGAAGGTTTGATGGATTTTGAGTTTAAAAAATATGTATTATTGGCATATTTACACGATGTCAGACAAAATTTCAGAATCACAAAATTGTATCCTTTCCTCGCAGATTTGATTTTCCATTATAAAAATCTTCTGAACATCCGTGAAAATAAGAAATTCATTTATGAGAAATTTCCCAGGGTTATAAAAAAAGCTGATTTCGAAAAGCTGAAAATAAGTTATGAAAAGATTATCAAGGATGATGATATCATGCAGGAGATTGAGGAGATTGTATTGTTTGCGATCGAACAGATCGAAAATACGTTGAAGGAGGGTCGTGAAATTTATGAATTCGTTGAGGAGAATGTAGATCTGGTGCCGATCGGACTTTCATCTTTATATAAAAATGAAGGTTACATGCTGATCAATGAAAAGCCAAGAACCGATGTAAAGGTTTATCGCTATCAGATCACGATATTTGAGGGACCCGAGGAAAAATATAGAGGCGTTCATACGACACTTATTGATCAATTTGAAAAAAGCATTATTTCAACCTATGAGCAGATCAAATTGAACCTGATCAGAAAACACAAGGAATTACCAAATCCAGCCACCTACCTGGTCAATTCTAAATTTGCTTTTCCACTGAATGAAACGCTGTTGCCTATTGCCAAGCGATTACTTGTAAAAAAAGTAAATGTAGTGGAATAAACTTTTCAGTTTCCGGAAGTATCCATATCAAGGAGTTCACCATCCGAATCTTCAAGATTTGGGTCCAGGGAGGGGAGAACGGTTCTGTCCTGGGCTCTTTCCACGTTTGGACTGGTAAAACCCTCACTTACTGGTTCCTGAATGATCAGGTTGGTAGATAAGGTTAGGATTACCAGGACAATGGCCAGTCCCCAGGTAATTTTTTCAAGTAAATCGGTGGTTCTTTTAAATCCCATTAATTGTGAAGATCCTGATCCTCCGAATTGACTGGAAAGTCCACCACCTTTTGAATTTTGAGCTAAAACGACCAACACCAACAGAATGGCGGTAATTGCGATGAGGGTGATAACTAATGCGAGCATATTATTTTCCTAATTTCTTCTTCAATTCTTCTATTTGCGATGCAAAGTAAGCCTTTTTTTGTGGAAACTTCCAAATTAATTTTTTGTAAATGTCAATGGCCTGTTCGGTTTTGCCCTGGCTTTTCATGATGTTGGCCAGGTTCTCGGAAATGATATCATCCTTGAATTTCACACTGGGAAGACTCAGATCCTCACGTTCTCTGAGTGTCTGCGCCGTTTTAATATTTTTAATTTTAGGTTCTGATCTAATAAATTTCTCAATGATCTCTACCTGTTCTTCTTTCTTTAATTTTTTAGGAGGGTTTGATCCTTCAGGTTCATCTGTGATTTTTTCTAAAAATTTTTTTATGACAACGGGATCTTCTTCTTCATATACCGGATAACCCTCTGATTTTTGTTCTTCCGTTACTTTTTCTATCGTATTTTGATCGGGTACTTCTGAGAGTATATTTTGCCCCTGACCTGGTTGATCCCCGGAAGTATTTTCTACACTCGTTGTTTCTTCTGAGGAGGTATCACTTTTAAGAGATCTTTCAGCTTCTTCCTTCTTTTTATCCGATTCCTCCTGATTGAGAGAGCTTGTCGGTTCAGCATCTTCAACTATTTCCTTTCCGGGCTTCTGATCTGGATTTTCAAAGTTTTTTTTTAAGCGAAGGTCGTCCTGGATTTCTTCCTCTTTCTGGTCTGATTTTTTAGGTTTATCATCTTTCCTGGAGGCAGCTTTCTTTTTTTTGCTTTTCTTATGTTTGTGAGCTTCTGCATCTTCTTTTTGAAATGCTAACGGAGTAGATTTATCTTTATCAGATATCTGGCTTGATTTCACTTCGGATTCATGGTTCTCCTCAAGCATTTTTTCGAAAAAATCCCTGTTCTTCCTGTATTCCTGGATGTTCCTTAAAATATCTGATGCTAAGGGACTTTGTTCTGCTTTTTGCTCCCCAGTGGTTTCCGGTGATTCCGTTTTTTTGCTTTCTACAGGTGCGGTAGTCTGCTTTTTTTCCGTTAGATCCCCTATATCTTTTTTATCTTTTTCGGAGGATTTCGGTACTTCAATTTCCTTTTTCTCAGGCTCAGCAGGTATATCCTTTTTGACTTCCGTAATTTTCTCAGCTTTTTCCTTTGTTATTTTCTCCGGCTCGCTTTTCCTTTCGGGGGATGGCGCTGAAATTTTAGCCTGTTCAATTGGTTTTTCAGGAGGTGGGGATTTCATTTCAGATTCCTCCCGGATCAGAGATCTTTTTTCTTCTTCAGGTTCAGGCACTTCCTTTTTTACTTCAATATCCAGTCCGTCTGTTGCAATGATCTTTTCCGCACCAGTTTCTTTTTCGTCTTTAAATGGGTCAGGCACGGTTTCCATTTTATCCTTTTCTGCATCAGCCTCTGTTTCTTTTTTAGAAGACGTTTGTTCTTCCATTTCCCGGGTATCCGGCTGGGTATCGGGCAAGGTTGAAACCATCCATTCACTGGCTTTTATGAAATGCTGTAGGTTCACCCGGTCAACACTCGCAATGGCAGCAGAGGTAATGTACTTATTTACTTCCGGGGAATTATTTACAGCAGCAACTTTGGCATATACTATTTTAAGAATTGTTCCATAGGGATATTGTTGACACAGTTGCAAAAGTTCATCCTGTTCCTGTGAAGAGGCACTGGCCGGAAATTTGATTAATTCGATTATCCTGTTACTGTCCAAGATTCCGCTAGTTATAATGAACGTTCATATTAATAAAATTCTTACCAATTAGCTACTGAAGCATTAAAAATATCGACGTAAAGCTGTTCAAAAATTTCTTCAATGAGTGATGGTTCAATTGAAGAAATGGAATTGGTATTTGGATCAAAATCAGCATAGAATGAAAATTGTTGATCAAAGTCGAATGCATCGTCTTTTGTATTGACATATTGAACAGTCACGGCGATGGTAAGCCGTTGAAGACCGGCATTGTCAGGTAAATTATTATTCCCGGAGGCAGTGGGAGCCATTGGTGCATAGTTAAATCGTCTGATGCTTCCACTGAATTGCAGGTCCCCATTGCCTGAATTATCAACGGCAAGGTTCGTATTATTCTGAAAATATTCCTTGAGTCCTTCTGTGAACTGCTGGCTGAGATCCGGCGGACCATCACCCGCTTCATTGTAGAAAAAATCAATGGATACTGTTTTTACATCGGGCGAAATATTTGCCCCTGTAAACGAATATATTCCGCAACCGCTTATCCAGATCATGGATAATATTATCATTGGGAAAATATTTTTATTCATCGATTTCATATTGTTTGATCTTCCTGTACAAGGTTCTTTCCGAGATTCCGAGATCTCTGGCTGCGTATTTTCTCTTATTATTGTTTTTTCTTAGCGCTTTGATAATCAGTTCTTTTTCCTTGTCTTCCAAAGAGAGCGATTCTTCCTCTTCAACTTCCTGGGGGATTTCTTCAATATTTACATAATCGTAGTCCCCTTTTTTAAAACGACCGGGACTGATGATATATGTTTTCGGTTCTGCGATTTCTTTTGATATTTCCTCGTCTTCCAGATTTTCAAACAAATCCTCATGGTCTTTGAGTGCCTGGTGGCTCACGGTTTCATCTTTTAATATTCCATGCACCAGTTTTTTCAATTCTGTGACATCTCTTCTCATTTCAAACAGGATTTTGTAAAGAAGGTCCCTCTCTGAGATCCCCTCATCCTGTTTGCCACGATAAAGAGCCGGCATATAATTACTCTCTTGAGGCAGGTATTTCAACAGGATCTCAGAGGTGATTTCTTTGTTACTTTCCAGGATGGAGATCTGTTCTACTAAATTTTTAAGTTGACGGATATTTCCGGGGAACCTGTATTTTAAAAGTACATTTCTGGCATCTTCGGTTAAGGTGAGGGGTTTTGTGCGATATTTCTCAGAAAAATCCGAAGCAAATTTTCTGAAAAGGAGGATGATGTCGTCACCTCGGTCTCTCAGGGGAGGGACATAGATCGGGACCGTATTCAATCTGTAATAGAGATCCTCCCTGAATTTGTTCTCATCGACAGCCTGTCTCAAATTTAAATTGGTGGCGGCAATCACCCGTACATCCGTTTTCTGCACCTTAGAGGAACCGACTTTGATAAATTCACCATATTCCAGGACACGCAGTAGCTTGGCCTGTGTAGTTAGGGGCATCTCTCCAATTTCATCAAGAAAGATGGTGCCCCCGTTTGTCACTTCAAAATATCCCCTTCTCGCTTCATGAGCTCCCGTAAAGGACCCTTTTTCATGTCCGAAAAGTTCAGAATCGATCGTTCCTTCAGGAATGGCGCCGCAATTGATTGCAATAAATTGACCATGTTTGCGTGGACTCAGTTGATGAATGATTTTGCTGAAAGATTCCTTACCGGTCCCACTTTCTCCAGTGATCAGCACGGTCATATCTGTTGGAGCCACTTGTACAGCAACGCGTATGGCATTATTGAGCAACGGAGAATTCCCGTTGATTCCGAAACGTTGTTTAATGCTTAATAGATCTTCGTCTGTCAATTTTTAAAAAATTAAGATAAAACTTCCATTACTTCACCCAACAAGGTACCCCCCGTACAGGATTTCACCAACACGTTCACATATTGACCTTTATGATATTTTTCAGCCGGGAATACGATCACCTTGTTTGCAGTATTTCTTCCCTGCAGATGATCTTTTGATCTTTTTGAATACCCCTCAATCAGGACCTTGTGAATTTTATTAACATCCCGAAGATTTCGCTCGAGTGAATGCCTATTCTGCAAGGCAATGATTTCCTGCAATCTTCTTTTTTTGATCTTTTCAGGGACATCATCCTTCAATTTTTTTGCTGCCAGCGTGCCAGGTCTTTCGGAATAGGCAAACATGTAACTAAAATCGAATTTTACTTCTTTCATCAGGCCTAAGGTTTCCTCATGATCTTCTTCCGTTTCAGTACAGAAGCCGGTGATCCAATCCGAAGATATGCCACAATCCTCACCGAGGATTTTTCTGATAGAATGTATTCGTTCCACATACCATTCCCTGGAATAGGTTCGATTCATGAGCTCCAGAACCCTGGAACTTCCACTTTGAGCCGGCAGATGGATATTGTTACAGATGTTTTCAAATGAATTCATGGCATGAATCACTTCATCTGTGATGTCTTTGGGATGTGAAGTTGAGAATCTCACACGCAAATCAGGATGTATTCCGGCCACCCTCTTCAGAAGATCGGGAAAATGATAGACATCCTTCACTCCCTTGTTTTCCTGTCTCGCCTTATTGTTTTCAACTTCTGACCATTGATAGGAATCGACATTCTGTCCCAGTAAGGTTACTTCACGGTAACCTTCATTGAAAAGGTTTCTTGCTTCCTCCACGATGGAAAATGGATCCCGGCTTCTTTCTCTTCCTCGCGTGAAAGGGACCACACAGAATGAACACATGTTATTGCATCCCCGCATGATGGAGATAAATGCTGTGATTCCATTGGAATTAAGCCTGACCGGACTGACATCAGCATAGGTTTCTTCTCTTGAAAGAAAAGTGTTCACCGCTTTATGTCCGTCATCTGCCGATCGGATCAATAAAGGCAGGTCCCTGTAAGCATCGGGCCCTACGACCAGGTCCACGATCTTTTCCTCATCGAGCAACTTTGTTTTCAATCGCTCGGCCATACATCCCAATACTCCGATCAGCAGTTCGGGCTTCTTCTTTTTCAGTGCGTTGAATTGGGACAGTCTTTTCCGGATCGTCTGTTCCGCTTTTTCCCTGATGGAACAGGTATTGATAAAAATCAGGTCTGCATTTTCACAAGTGGGTGTGGGATGAAATCCTTCCTGCTTCATGATAGAAGTTACAATCTCGCTGTCAGAAAAATTCATCTGACAACCATAACTTTCCATGTAGAGTTTACGTCCACGCCCGTTAACCGGACGGGCATTTCCTTTAGCAGGTGAAGGTTTTTCTGCCTGTTTTTTAATAATATTCAGCTCCTTGATCAGATTCTCCATCAATTACCCGGCAATTGTAAAAAGCAAAGATAATAAACTCTATGTCAATTTGTCAGTCATCCATTATATAAATGAAATATTTTAAAATTTCAGGATTTTTCCAATCCCCAGAAATGGCGTGTTGTATTTATATGTTTCGTGGATTTACGACCTGTGGTATGTGATCCTATCTGGAAGCGTAAAAAAACGATTTCATTTCAATTTTCAGCTAATTTGTGACCTGAGCTTAGTACCTCCAGAATAGCCTTTGCCTTGAGAAGACATTCCTGATATTCATCCTCCGGATCGGCGTCAAATGTTATGGCACTGCCCACATTGAATTTGAGCAGATTCGTATTTTTGTTGTAGAATACGCTTCTGATCAATACATTGAAATCAAAATCTCCATCCGGAGTAAAATATCCGGCTGCTCCACTGAAAGTTCCTCGTTTGCTTGATTCATAATTTTCTATTTCCTGCATGGCCCTGATTTTTGGGGCTCCGGTCATGCTCCCCATCGGGAAAGCATTCTTTATCGCCTCCACTGGAAGCACCTCTTTCCTCATTTCACAGATTATCGTTGAGATCATCTGGTGCAGGTGATTGAAAGTGTATACCTCGAATATTTCAGGAACCCGAACCGTTCCTGGAATCGCACTTTTCCCAAGGTCATTCCGGGTCAGGTCAACAATCATCATGTTTTCCGCGATCTCCTTTTCACTGTTTCTCAGTTGATTTTTCATGTTCTCATCTTTTTCCGGATCCGGATCACGCCGAATGGTGCCTTTGATCGGTTGTGCGATCAGGGTACCCCCTGATTTTTTCAGAAATCTTTCTGGTGAAGCCGATAGAATAAAGTGATTATTCGTTCCCTGGAATACAGAAAAGGGCATGGGCGAGAGGGTATTTAATCTATTGTAAATTTCGGGTGGATGTAGGATGGCATGATTGCAATAAAATTCAAGGCAAAAATTGAGTTCGTAGAAATCACCCTCTACGATCTGACTTTTTATTTGATGTACTTTTAATTTGTATTCTTCCGCAGTCATGTCGCACAGAATCTGGTCAACCCGAGTTTTCTTTTTCATGATCACAGTATCCCGGATCCCCCCCCAGATGTTATCAGGATCTTTCAGAGATTGTATTTCTATATAATCTGGTTGGATAAAGATCAAGGTATTGGGAACGAAAAAATAAATTTCGGGAGTTTCCATTCTATCAATATGACCGCTGGATAATTTTTCAATATAATTTTTCAAATCATAATTGAATCTTCCGACGAGCCAATCTTGATGTTTTTCTGAAAAATCTATCAATTCCTTGAAAGGGTCTTTTTGGAAGGAGTTCATTATTTGGATCGCACCTGCCGCAGCGAAGGTTCTGAATGGGCCAAAAGGAAATGCATAATCGTTGCCATTGAAAAAAGAAAAATGATCCTGCTGAGGAAGCCAGTAGATCAGTTTTTCCATAAAGAGAGATTGATCGGATAATGTAAATTTTTTTTTGTTCCGTTTCAATTAGGGATATGCTTTTTAAGGATCCTTTGAGTATGCAATGATTTCAAATCCTACGTTCACAATATTATTGATGAAACTATCCCTGGTCTTTACGACAGGATCATTTTCGTTCAGATGATTGATGTCCCAGGCGGTCCTGTCGATATTGAATTTGGCTGAGGCTTCAAGTTTCAGATTTCTCGCATCAAGCCGGACTGGAAATTCAATACTTTTAGTGATCCCTTTTATCGTCAGATTCCCTTTCATCTGGTGGGTGGGATTGATGATGGTGAACTCATTATTCATGCTTTTCGTGGTATCTTCCTCAATCTTTTCTATGGAGATCAATTCGAATATTGCTTCAGGATATTTGTCAGCCTGAAAAAAATCATCAGATTTGAGATGTTTTAAAAGTTTATTGTATTGAACCCTGTCATGTTTAAGATCCAGAATATCCACTGATTTGATATCAATGGTAATCCTGGCGTTATTTATTCGATTGTGATTCAATTTATCCTGATCATTGACCAGCTGACTATCTAGCTGACTGTCAATATTGAAAACTGTGATCGATCCGTTTTTAATTTTAAAAATACCATTATGTCTTCCTGTGGGATTGGTCCCAACCCAGGTTACAATGCTGGTGGCTGTATCTATTTCATAGGTGGCTCCACTGCTGGCGGTAGGGAGATCCTCCGGATCACTGATCCTGGCCACATCACTTTTAGGCTGTTGGGTACAACCTGCTGCTGTCATGATAATTAAAAAGTGAAACAGAAGTCTATTTCTCATGATGATGATTCCCAGGGTTTTTCATAATCCAAGACGTAAAATTAAATTTTATGTTTAACAAATTTCTGTAATTAATGCCTATTTTTGGTAAAAGCATCAAATATGGCGCTGATTTTACCGGTACGGGGGATTGAACCAAAATTTGGCAAGGAATGCTTTCTGGCACAGAATGCCACCATTGTGGGTGAGGTGGAAATGGGTGATTATTGCAGTGTGTGGTTCAATGCGGTGATCAGGGGGGATGTCCATTACATCAAAATTGGGAATTATACCAACATACAGGATGGGGCCATCATTCATTGTACCTATCAGAAAGCTCCCACGGAGATTGGTAACAATGTATCCATTGCACATCATGCGATTATCCATGGCTGTAAGATCGAAGATCGTGTATTGATCGGAATGGGAGCCATTGTAATGGATCACGCGATCGTGAAATCCGGATCAATCATCGCAGCAGGTGCAGTTGTCCTGTCAAACACCATTGTCGAATCAGGGACAGTCTATGCAGGCACCCCAGCGAAAAAAGTCAAAGATGTGGATGAAAAGTTAAAAGAAATATTTGAACGAACCTCGAAAAACTATTTAATGTATGCAAAATGGTACTAATTTCATTATCCGTTTATTAATCACTGCATTGGCTGTGATCCTGACCTCCTATTTACTTCCAGGAGTTCATGTGGAAAATTTCCTGTCCGCCATCGTATTGGCATTGCTGCTGGCATTGTTGAATGTTACACTTAAACCCATTCTGATCATCATTACCATACCCGTTACTTTTTTGACGCTGGGTTTGTTCTTACTGGTAATCAATGCGCTCATGATACTGCTTGCCGATGCCATCCTGCCTGGTTTTGTGGTCGATGGATTCTGGTGGGCCGTTTTATTCAGTGTGCTGCTATGGATTATTAACTCCTTATTAAGGAATTTGGTCAGATAGTGTCCTCAAAGATCTTCGAGGTTCTTTTTTAATTCTTCTTCTGTGGCTTTCAATTTTGTTTTGCAATATTTTATCAAGCCGGAAGCCTGTTTGACCAATTCATTCAATTCGTCCACATCAGGCTCATCATGTTCGATTTTATGAACAATTTTTTCAAGATCCTTAAGTGCCTGGGTATAGGTAATTGTTTTTTTGGACATATTATTAGGTAATTTTACTTTTCACTTTTCCTTTGAAAAATTCCGTTTCGATTATATCATCCGTTTTTAGCTGGGCGGCTTCTTTTATAATACGATCCTTTAAACGGGTAATGCTGAATCCACGGCTTAATATCATTTCCGGATCCAGTAGTGTTAATTTGGAATTGAGATAATCCAGCCGGTTCTTCTGATGCATTAACTTATTTTTTATGGTATTGATGAGGCTGTATTGATTTTTATCAATTTTGGAAATCATCTGTTCAACTTTATACTGAACTACATATTTGAATTTTTCCTTTGCCTGATGCAATCCATATAAGTTTTTTTCAAAGCGGGCAAGGGTTAAAAATCGAATTTTCTGACTAATATCCTCAAGCGTATAATTTTCTTCATTGAAAGCCCTTTTTGCATATTCTGCAATATATGCAAAAAGTTCATCAATCTTTTCGTCATATTGGCGACATCCGGTGATTAAAAATTCAGCTACTGCTGTGGGCGTTTTCAGTTTCGTATTGGCTACAAGGTCCGTGATGGTTTCATCCCGCTCATGTCCGATGCCTGTGATGACTGGAAGAGGAAACTGTGCTACATGGCTTGCAAGTTCATATGAATCAAAACAATCCAGGTCCAGGGTAGCCCCTCCTCCCCGGATGATGACCAGCAGATCAAAATCATCCAAGGACTCATTTGCTTCCAGCATCGCATGAATGATAGAATCTTCCGCTTCTTTTCCCTGCATGATCGCCTGAAAAAGAATGATATGAAATTGATACCTGTAAGGATTGCTTCCTAATTGTTGTATAAAATCCTGATAACCGGCAGAGGTCGGGGAGGCGATCACGGCAATTCTCTGAGGAACAAGGGGTAATGGTAGTTCCTTGTTCATTTCAGCAATTCCGTCCTTTTGAAGTTTTTCAAATATTTCCTGCCTTCTGCGTGCTCTTTCGCCTATTGTATATTTTGGATCAATATCCCGGATATTCAGGCTCATCCCAAACACTACATGAAAATTAACCTGTACATTCGCTAAAATCTTGATCCCCGGTTTAAGGGATTCTCCTGTAATCGCCTCAAACCAGCCGGATAAATTCCGGTAGGCATATGACCAGATGGTGGCCCGCATTTTGGCAAGGATCTCATCCCTTTCTTTTTCAACCAGTTCGAGATAACAGTGTCCTTTTTGATTCACCCTGATCTCACTGATCTCGGCAATGATCCAGTATGAGGTAGAAAAATTTTCTTCAATGCAGTTTTTAATCAGGTTATTCAGCTCACTTAACGTAAGTTGGTCCATAAATCATATTGATTTTAGCGGTATTTTATCCTTTTGTTTTTTATGATGAATCCGTAATCGATTTTTACTGAAAATAAACAAAAAAATGGAAAAAGATCCACTATTTCTGATCGATGGAAGATGGAAATTTGACAATGAACAAAGAGCCTTTATTGATTTCACTTTGTACATTAATTTCTCCATTGAGTTTTTCAACCAGTAGTTTTACGATGGCCAGACCCAGGCCGGTTGAACTTTCCCCCCGTGTAGGTCTGGTTGATAATTTCTGAAATTTTTTAAAGAGATTTTTCTGTTCTTCCTGTAGGATACCGAGGCCCTCATCCTTAACTTTTAAATACAGGCAGCCGTTTTCTTTTTGGCAGGAAATGGTTACATTTTTGTTTTCGGGAGAGAACTTAATTGCATTGGAAAGGAGATTGTCCAGTATTCGTTGCACAAACTCTCTGTTTTGATGAATGGTAAGATCTATTTCACAATGCTTTATGATATTGATGTTTTTCTCTTGTGCTTCTTTTTTAAACAGACTGATTTCACGGTCGATCACCTCTTCCATTTTAAAATCTTCATAATTTTCTTCAATATTTTCTGATTCCAGTTTATTGATATCGAGAAGATTGGTGATCAGATTTTTTGCCTCATTGGATACCTGATCGAGGAGGTTGAGATAATGCATCTGTTCTTCATTCATTTTCCCGTTGATCCTGATCAGGTTGGAGAGGCCCGCTATGTTGTTGAGGGGTGATTTAAGGTCGTGAACCACCACGTTTATGAAATTGTCTTTTTCCTCCGATAATTCAATCAATTTTTTACTTCTTTCTTCAAGCTCCTGGTTTTGATGCTGGATTTTTTCGTTCCGGGATTTTAATAATTTATTTGTTTTGTTCTTGTTAATGATATTGAAAATCAATAAGCCTAGTATAAAAATAGTAAACAATGTAAAAACCAGTAAAAGCCTGGTTTTGGTTTTCTGCAATTTAAGTTGTGTTTCCTGTAGGTTGGCCCGTTCGCTTAATAAGGTAATTTCCTGCTCCTTTTTCTTATTTTCATAATTCAGCTGAAGATCTTCGATCTGCCTTCTTGATTCCAGTGTATAAATGCTATCTCTCAGATTTGAAAAGTGGATATGATTTATATAGGCATTCTGGAAGTCACCCAGTGTTGAATAATAGCCGCTCATCATTTCATATATTTCCGATTCGCGGTTCTTCATTTCGAGCTTCTGACTGAGCTTCAGTGCGCTGGATAAATAATCATAAGCCAATTTATAATTATTCATGTCCAGGTAAATTTCCCCGAGGAGGCCATAGGTTTCGACCAATCCCGAATAATTTTCCTGCTCCGTGTCGATTTTCAATGCTTTTTCCAAATAATCAAGAGCTTCCTGTAAATTTTTTCTTTTATATTGAACGCTGCCCAGGTTCAGATAGGCATCGGCAAGCCTGGATTTCATACCATGTTTGAGTGCGATCTCATAGGATTGTTGGTAATAATATTCAGCCGAATCGATCAATCCTTCTGTTTCATAATCATCTCCAAGATTATTTAAAAGCGCGGCTGTTTCGTTCAGATTATTGAGTTTTTTATGAATAAGATAACTGCGATGGTAAAATTCTTTTGATTTATCAAAATTCTTGATTTCTGTGTACGTGATGCCGATGTTGTTTAAAACATTGGCGATTTTTGAACTGTCATTGATTGATTCGTATAATTCAAGGGCTTCAAGAAAGAACTCATTGGATAATAGGAAATTTCCATTTAAATGATAGGCGATCCCGATGCTGTTAAAGAGATCCCCTTTAATCAGGCTATCCGTTTCATTTACACTTAACAGGATGGCCGTTTCAGAGAGGGATAAAGCTTTTTTGGGATCCTGAGAGCCATATTCATAGATCAGCCCACTGTATATTTTCAGTCTTTCCGAAGTGTCTTCCGCATGCTGAAGCAGATTCTCGAGGCTGTCGATTTCTGTCTGGCCAAATGAGGCCCTCGCGAAAATCATTAAAATTACAGCCAGTCGAAACAATCGAATCATACCACTTTTTATTAATACAACGTAAATTTTGTATTTTTTTTAGAATCCTGCAAGTTTTTATTCGCTCCGGGAGGTAATTAAAAGGAGCTGTCGCAAAAGCTGAGGGACGACCTAAATGGAGAAGGAGCCTTCAAATTTTTCGTGATCGAAGAATAGGATATCAGCATTGACCAGAAAGATTATATCGAGGATCCGGAGGATTGTCAACTGCATTTTGTGAGAATATTTTCCCGGATTCGATTCTCCGACTTAATGATATAAAAGAAGGAATTGATAAAATTTTTCATGTGTTCTTTTGATCTATAATCAAGTAGCTTTTCTTTACCAATAATTTGAAAGATCTCTTTACGCTTTTCCAGGATCTCCTCGGCAACCGGACTGATATCGTTCAGATCATAGCACTGGCCTTTATATTCCCGAACCGGATCTGATAGAAATGCTCGGCCTCCTCCCAGGGAATAATCGGTTCCCACCAGGATCGTATAGTCAAAATCATAGGGTACTGAGCAATAAATCTTCCCATCAGAAATTGTCTTCAGATTTTTTGACATATCCACGATCCAATCGGTATTTCCAATCATATATTGAAACAAACTCAACAGAATTGCATTTTTTTTATCCAGGTCCTTGATGTTGAGAGATTCTTCATATTCTTTCATTTGGTTCCTGGCAGCAAGATGGTCAATGTCTTCAATCAGGAAACCGATCCGTTCGATGGGTTCCAGTTTGTTCGAAGTGTCTTCATAGGTAATCCTGGCCAGTCGTACATTAAAGCTGACAGGCGTCAGCACGTTATAAATTTTATATGTGACATACTCCCTTACAACGAATTCATCAAACTCGGGAACCTGGGTCTTACAATGTGTTACTATTTTGATTTTTCCGTTGCCATCAAAAAAAGTATCCACAATGTCTTTCTTTTTAAAATTTAATCGAAGTGGTGGAAAGTCACAGTTTGAAGAATCCCGCCTGAAATTACCGCGGGTCTCAACCTCTATCTCGTAGCTTTTGGATTCACCATTGACATTTTGAATGATCAGGTTGGCAGCCTGGTATTCTGAATCATCCTGACGATTGTCAAGTAACTTGAAAAGATCCGTCTGAATGGTCAATTCAATTGGACCATCCTCATCAAACAAACGGGTGTTTTGATCATTTTCCTGTCCGTGTCCGGCTAAGGGAAAAAGAATCAGTAACAGTAATGTTTTGATTAACGGATCATTCATGAGTTATTAATTTATATCAATTATTGAATTACGGGGATTCCAAGGAATCTAATGGATCGCTAAAAGTAAAAGAAATATTTCAAAATAAATCAATTAATAGAAACACAATTATTTAACAGTTGGATTCAGCAATCCTCAACAACATTTCATAGATAAAATTTTTGGAGTGATCATTTATCTGACAAACAGGAATGAATTTCATACAAGAAAAGTTGATTTTAAAACGGAGTTCCATTGGCAGTTCCATCCTGTCCTGTGGAAATTTTCTTTCACGAAATTTGGAATTTTGGTTACTATTCGTATTAATAATTGATGTATATAGGTCAAAGATTCAAAAAATATCAAAATAATAAGTATAACTTAAACAGTTGATGGGCTATTTCGTTATTGGAACAAAACGGAAAAAGAATCCGAAATTAAAATAATTCTTGTATTTGTCAGAAATAATAATTTTATATTTGCACTTTTTTAAATCAGGTTAATAATAATAATCGAAAAAGATATGTACTGGACTTTAGAATTAGCATCTTATTTAGAGGACGCGCCCTGGCCAGCAACGAAAGATGAATTGATAGATTATTCTATCCGGTCCGGTGCGCCACTCGAGGTTGTTGAAAATTTACAGGAATTGGAGGATGATGGCCAACCATATGAAAATATTGAAGAAATATGGCCTGATTATCCGACCAAGGAAGACTTTTTCTTCAATGAAGATGAATATTGATTTTTTTCAGGATATACCCTTTTTTAAAAGTACTTCCGCTATTAAAAGATCTTCAGGAGTCGTAATCTTAATATTTCTATAACTTCCTTCAAAAAGAGATATCTTAAAGCCTGCCTTTTCAGCTACACTTGCATCATCGGTGAAGGATGGGTTTTCAATCTGACGATATGCCCTTTTTATGATGGGGATCTGAAATGTTTGAGGAGTCTGTATCAAACGGAATTTTGATCGGTCTATATTTCTTGTCTGGTCTTTGTCTGTAATCCGGATCGATTCCTTCAGCCTTACGGACGCCACGGCGCATCCATGAAGTGCAGCAAGTTGAAAAGAAGCACCTATCATTGCTTTATCGACCAAAGGCCGGACGCCATCATGGATGGCCACCAGACCTGCATCGCCTATTTCGTCCAGTCCATTTTTCACGGATTGAAATCTTGTTTCCCCCCCTTTGGCAAGGCCGACCGGGTAGTTGAAGTGATGTTCCTCACAAAGCTTAAACCATTGCGAATGGATCTTTTCAGCGAGAACCACGATTACAGAAATATCAGTTGAATAATCAAAAAATGCCCGGATGGTATGCATGAGAATGGGCAGTCCCTGAATAATGACAAATTGTTTGGGTACCTGGCTGTTCATCCTGGTTCCACTGCCTCCAGCCACGACGATTGCATATTCCTTTTCAGGCATAAAAATTATTTTACACGAATGATCAGACGATCAACATGGCATCGCCATAGGTAAGTAATCGATATTTTTCCTTTATTGCGGTTTTGTAAGCATTCATGACCAGATCATATCCTCCAAAGGCACAGGCCATCATCAGTAAAGTTGATTCAGGCATGTGGAAGTTGGTCAATAATGCATTGCATATTTTAAATTCATAGGGAGGGAAAATAAATTTATCAGTCCATCCTTCACTGGCTTTTAATCTTCCATTGGCCGAAACTGAAGATTCGAGGGTACGCATGGTGGTAGTTCCGACCGCACAGACCCTTTTTTTGTTATCAAGTGAATGATTGACCATATCCGCTGTTTTTTCAGATACCGAATAATTCTCGGAATCCATTTTATGTTTGGTCAGGTCTTCCACATCAACGGGTCTGAAACTACCCAGCCCGATATGGAGGGTAATGGGCTCAATGTCGACTCCCTTTATTTCCATTCTTTTCATCACTTGTTTAGTGAAGTGGATCCCGGCGGTGGGGGCAGCCACTGCACCCACATGGGTGGCATAGATGGTCTGGTATCTTTCCCGGTCATCCGGCTCAACTGGCCTGTTGATATATCTTGGAAGTGGGGTTTCGCCGAGTGAATCAATTAATTTATAAAATTCCTCATTTTCTCCGTCATAGAGAAACCGGATGGTTCGTCCGCGAGAGGTGGTATTATCGATCACCTCTGCCACCAGGTCTCCTTCACCAAAATATAATTTATTACCTACACGGATTTTCCTGGCTGGATCTACGAGAACATCCCATAGATGCATTTCCTTATTCAGTTCACGCAAAAGGAAAACCTCAATTTTGGCACCAGTCTTTTCCTTATTGCCATAAAGACGTGCTGGAAACACCTTGGTATCATTTACCACCATGATGTCTCCTTCATTAAAATAATCGACAATATCCTTAAAAATCTTATGTTCGATTTCTCCGGTCTTTCGATGAATCACCATCATTCGTGATTCATCCCTGTTTTCTGCCGGATATAAGGCTATTAGACCAGACGGCAAATCAAACTTGAATTCTGATAATTTCATGATTAATATTACAGCGTGAAAGTATGATCATATACATTTCGGGATTGCAAAGCTAAAGAATTTGTGGAATAAAAAAGTTGATTTTAACAAATTGTTGACATAATTTTTACTGGTCTGAGATCATATGTTGTTTATCCGGTTAATATTTGAAAGTTTAAGGTTTGCGCTGAACGAATTACGCGTTAACCTGATGAGAACCATACTTTCGCTCTTGGGGGTTACCATTGGTATTTTTGCCATTATCGGGGTGCTTACCGTAGTTGATTCACTTGAAAACAGTATCAAGGCAAGTCTCGCCTTTATCGGTGAAAATGTGATCCGGGTTGATCAGTTTCCCTGGGATTTTGATGATCCAAACTATCCTTGGTGGAAATATATGCGTCGCCCACAGGCTAGTTATAACGAATTTGAATTCCTGACCGAAAACCTTGACCCGGGAAATTTTATGGGCCTATGTATTTTTGCGGCCAGGGAGAATGTTACGTTGAAGTATGAAAGCAGCAGCTACCGTGGTTCCATTTTATTAGGAGCTACCTATGGTTACAGTGATGTTTATGAAGTACCAGTTGAAAAAGGACGGTATTTTTCTCCTTCCGAAATTAATTTTGGCAGTAATGTAACGATTCTTGGAGCCGATATCGCTTCGAGTCTTTTCGGGAACCGGGATCCGATCGGGAAAGATATCAAGATCAGGGGATTGAAATTTGTGGTGATTGGTGTGATGAAAAAGCAAGGGGAAAATCTGATCGATACGCCTAGTAATGATGATTTTTGTCTCATTCCTTATGCAAGCTTTAGAAAACTGTATTATAGTGGACCTCGGTGGGGAATCGCATCCATTATTGCGGTGAAAGGGACTGAGGACGATGTCGGACTGATCAGGCTGGAAAATGATATGCGTGGATTGCTGAGGATTAAAAGAGGCTTGCGTCCCATTGAAGAGGATAATTTTGCACTGAACCGGCCAGAAGCATTCGCCGATTTAATCGGCAATGTGTTTGATGTGATCGGAATGGCCGGATGGGTAATAGGCAGTTTTTCGATCCTTGTCGGAGGATTTGGGATCGCCAATATTATGTTTGTTTCCGTAAAGGAACGGACTCACATCATCGGGATCCAGAAATCATTGGGGGCAAAAAATTACTTTATACTTTTCGAATTCTTATTCGAAGCGATTTTTCTCAGTATGCTGGGAGGTTCGATTGGCCTGTGTTTTGTTTATCTGGCCACCTTTGTGCCCACAGGAAACCTGGTCCTTACCCTAAGCGTGAAGAATATCATCATGGGGATGGGGGTATCCTCGGTCATTGGAACTGTTTCAGGGATCGTCCCTGCAGCAATGGCCGCCAGGCTTGACCCGGTAATTGCCATTCGAAGTAATTAGAATCGGATTAAATCTGGTCTGGTTTCCGCTTCCCCCGATGGTAAGGGAAAGGATTATTTATTCAATTTCTTCCCCATTAAGTTTGGCTCTGATCTTCTTTTCTAGTTCCTCCATCAATTCGGGATTATCCTGAATGAGGTTTTTCACTGCATCCCGGCCCTGACCCAGTTTATTATCCTTGTAAGAAAACCACGATCCGGATTTTTGCAGGATATTCAAATCCACTCCCAAATCAACGATTTCACCTACTTTTGAGATCCCTACACCATACATGATATCGAATTCAACCATTTTAAATGGAGGAGCCACTTTATTTTTTACCACTTTCACCCGGGTCCTGTTTCCGAGAATATTATCGGCACTTTCCTTGATCTGTCCGACCCTCCGGATATCCAGCCGGACAGAAGCATAGAATTTCAAGGCATTTCCACCCGTGGTTGTTTCGGGATTGCCAAACATGACGCCGATTTTTTCACGCAACTGGTTGATAAATATGCAGGAGCATTTTGTTTTATTGATGGTCCCGGTCAGTTTCCTCAGAGCCTGTGACATCAGTCTGGCTTGGAGCCCCATTTTGCTGTCGCCCATTTCCCCTTCGAGTTCTCCCCGGGGCACAAGGGCAGCGACAGAATCGATCACGATGATGTCAATGGCACCGGAACGTATCAAATGTTCTGTGATTTCAAGTGCCTGCTCACCATTATCAGGTTGGGAAATCAATAAATTTTCGGTATCAATGCCTAATCTTTCCGCATAAACCTTATCAAAAGCATGTTCAGCATCAATAAAAGCAGCAATACCACCTTCTTTCTGCGCTTCGGCAATACAATGCATCGCCAAGGTCGTTTTTCCTGATGATTCAGGTCCATAAATCTCGGTAACCCTTCCTCTTGGGATACCGCCTACGCCCAACGCCATATCAAGTCCTAAAGAGCCGGTTGAAATAGCTGGAATGTCGACAATGTTTTCATCACTCAATCTCATGACAGTACCTTTCCCATAGGTTTTGTCAAGTTTGTCGATGGTAAGTTGGAGGGCTTTCAGTTTCTGTTCTTGATCACTCATTTTGAAATTTTACTTAAGATGTTGACATGTGAAAATACGATTTAAGCCGTCAATTAACAACTAAAATTCTGCACAAAAAAACCAATTTATTTTGATCCCGATGATTCATGAAATATTAGAGTTAATATTGCGTGGAGCCATTTATATTGTAAAAAATTGAGTGATGAGAATTTTTCGGATATCCATAATAATATTTTGGATGGTTTTGCCGGGCTTTGTAAACGCACAACTCGATAATTCGTTTTTCAGGGATTATTATTCGATCCATCCAGATGATTCTGCCAGCATTAAATTCGGAATCGAGGCATTCGGATTTTTTAAGAACAACGAATTTAAAAATGACATCATTCCAGGATATACCTTATTTGGCTATCAATTCCGTCCTTATTTCTCCTACTTTCCATCCGGGAGGATCCGGTTGGATGCAGGGGCATTTTTTTTAAAGGATTTTGGGGAGAAAAATTTCCGTGAGATTCGTCCCCTGTTTACGATAAAGTATTCTTATAACCATTTTTGCATGCTTTTCGGCACCCTTGAAGGGGCTTTAAGTCATCATCTGATTGAACCAATCTATGATTTTGAAAGCGTGATTGATCCGAGAGTGGAAGACGGTTTACAGATCAAATATATCAATAATCGGCTGTTCCTCGATACCTGGATTGATTGGGTGAATATGATCGATTTTGGAGAGAACGCATTGGAGGAATTTAATTTCGGAATATCCTTTAATGTTCAATTGATCCAAAGATCGAACTTCATATTGGAAATTCCCCTGCAATTATTGGCCAATCACCGGGGCGGTGAAATAGATACTTCTCCGGAACCTGCCAATACCTTGTGGAATACAGCGGCGGGGATCGGACTTGTATTTCCATTCAGTGAGGCTGATTTATTAAGATCCATCAGGCTTGATAATTATTACGGCCGCTTCCAAACCTCGGATAATTCAAGTTCTCTCCCATTCAACAGTGGCGATGGTTGGTTCCTGAATGTGACCGGCGATTTGAAATGGCTGGACCTGATGTTGTCTTACTGGCATGGGAACCAATTCTATGCCCCCAATGGGTCCCCGTTATATCAGTCGGTTTCCTTTGATTTTTCCAATGACAGTTATGTTGAGGATCTCCGTGATCTGGTCTTCGCCAGGTTTTTATTCGAACATGATTTTCACCATGGATTGACCCTGGCCTTCAGATTCGAACCGGTTTATGATCTGAATAATAATCATTTTGATCATTACGAAGGATTATATTTACGGTATCAGAACGATTGGATACTGAACAGAAAGAAAAAGCCTTGAAGAGAAAAAAACATATCCTTTTATTTGTCATTGCCATTGTGATTGTTTTCCTGATTTACAACCATGCACTCGTTTATTATGGTTTTGTTCAGGCCAGGGGACAGTTAAAAATTGTTTTCAATACAGTACCTGTCAGTGAAATCCTGGAAGATCCGCATACACCCGATTCATTAAGAAACAAAATCCGCCTGGTTCAGGAGGTACGATCATATGCCATTGAATATCTGGGATTGAAAGGCGAAAAGAATTATACAACCTATTACGATCAACAAGGGAATGAACTCATGTGGGTAGTTACCGCTTGTGAACCCTATCATCTGGTATCCTATACCTGGGATTTCCCCATCCTCGGATCTTTTACCTACAAAGGATTTTTTGATCCCGAAATGGCTGAAAAGGAGGCTGCTCATCTAAATACGGAAAGGTATGATACGTCAATCCGGAATGCTGGTGGCTGGTCGACACTTGGCATTCTGAAAGATCCTATTTTATCAGGCATGTTGGACCGTCCGGACGATGCCCTGGCTGAACTCATTATACATGAACTGACTCATGGCACCATCTTCATCCGGGATGATGTTTCATTTAATGAGAATCTGGCAACCTTTATTGGGACGGAAGGTGCCAAATCGTTTTTGTCCAGGAAATATGGCCAGCAATCGGCTGCGATGAGAATTTACATCCAAAGTGTAACTGACCGCAATAAATTTTCGGATTATGTGCTGGAAAGCGCCTCAAAACTTGAGGATTTATACCAGTCGATTGATCCTGAATGGTCCAATGATCATAAGGAAAAATTAAAATCCAGATGGTATTTGGAATTTACATCCAGTCTCGACACCGTAACATTCAAGGATTCTGCCCGATACAGGAATTATTTTGATTCGTTTCAACCAAATAATACCTTTTTTATGTCATTTTTAAGGTATCGGGGTGGTCTGGGACAATTTGAACAGGCCTTAATGGAGGAGTTTAAAGGCGACTTGCCGGCCTATATAAGATATCTAAAGCAGAAATATAAATAAAAGGAAATTTTGCCTGTCTGACTATCCGGGACATATTAAATTTTCGTTAAATTTTAATTGTTTTATTTTTTAAAAAAGCATTTTAACATAATTTTAAATTTCCGTTCAAATAACCTGAAATATGAGCTCAAAAGGTGGATATAAGGTGTTGGTGGTGGATGACGAAGAAGATATTCTTGAATTGTTGAAATACAACCTGAAAAAAGAAGGCTACGACGTAAAAACTGCTTCCAATGGGGTAAAAGCGGTAGAGATTGCCAGATCTTTTTTACCCGATCTGGTCATCCTGGATATCATGATGCCACATCAGGATGGAGTGGAGACGTGCCGGCAGATGCGGGAAATTCCTGAATTAAATAATTCCTATATACTGTTTCTAACTGCCCGGACCGAAGAATATTCTGAGGTGGCTGCTTTTGATATTGGAGCAGATGATTATCTTTCGAAACCTATCAAGCCCAGAGCCTTGATGAGTAGGATCAGCGCCTTGTTCCGCAGAAAAAGAGAGGATAAAAAAGACAAATCAATCATTAAAGTAGGTGATCTTACGATCAATAAATCCAGCTATTCGGTTTTAAAAAATGATGTGCTCATTACACTGCCCAAAAAAGAATTTGAATTGCTCTACTATTTAGCCGAAAATCCAAATAAAGTACATACCCGTGATGAACTTTTACAGAATATCTGGGGGTCCGATGTATATGTGCTTGCCCGGACCGTGGATGTTCATATCAGAAAAGTAAGGGAGAAAATCGGTGAAGGGTATATTTCAACATTAAAGGGAGTTGGATATAAGTTTGAAGCCTGATTATTATGTTTGGTAGTTCCCGGGCAGTCGCACTTCTTCTAGGGATATCAATATCGATAGTTACCACTGCTTTTTTAAGCCTGATTGAAGGTGTAACCGTCATAGCGATTGGAGTTGGTGCTATTATTTCATTTTCCATTTCCTATCTCCTGATCTATCTGACCTACCGATTATTCATATTCGATGAAATCGATAAGATCTATGATCTCCTGAATAAGATCAGCCAGGGAGAATACACGTTCGATAAGGAAGAAACCAAATCTTCCAATAATCCGATCAAACAATTAAGCTCTGAGATCTCCAATTACGTGCACATCAAACAACGCGAAATTGAAGGGCTTAAAAAAATGGAATCCTTCAGAAAAGACTTTCTGGCGGATGTTTCACACGAGTTGAAGACGCCCATCTTCGCAGCCCAGGGATTTATACATACCTTACTTGACGGCGCCATTAAAGATAAGAATGTAAGAAGTAAATTTTTAAAGAAAGCAGCTAAAAGTCTATCCCGGTTGGACAAACTTGTACAAGATCTGCTCATCATTTCCCAGATGGAAGCGGGGACCATTAAGATGGTGTATTCTCATTTTAATCTGAATAACCTGATTAGGGAGGTTTTTGATCAATTTGAGAATAAGGCAGATAAAAAGTCTCTACAACTTCGCTTCGACAAGAATTGTCCGGAAGAAGTCTATGTATATGCTGATAAACAGAAAATTTTCCAAGTTTTGCTCAACCTGATTGCCAACGGGATCAAATATACAACCGATGCCAACGGCGTGATTTCAGTCAATATTGTTCCTGCCAGTCAGACAATCCAGGTAGTCGTATCAGACAATGGTCCTGGGATTCCCAAGGAAGATATCAAACGGATTTTTGAAAGATTTTACCGGGTGGATAAAAGCCGTTCCAAGGACCGGGGAGGTATTGGACTGGGGCTGGCCATCGTTAAACATATACTTGAAGCCCATCATCAGAAAATATGGGTGACCAGTGAATTGGGAAAGGGATCCAGCTTTTATTTTAATCTGGCGAAGGGCGTGAAGGAAAAAGCCCTTGTGGAGGAAGCATTCGATGCCTGAATTTACTCTATACCGAGAAATTTTCTAATGTTTTCGTATATCTTATCTATGAGCAGGGTTCTTGATTCTACACTTGCCCAGGCGATGTGTGGAGTGATCAGTAATTTGTCCCTGTTTCTGATGTTTAAAAGGGGATTATCTTCAGAGACCGGCTCTTTGCTGAGCACATCTATGGCCGCTCCATAAATCCGATCCTCATCCAGTGCCCTGGCCAGCCCTTCTTCATCAACGATCCCTCCCCGTCCCACATTGATCAGGATGGCAGAAGATTTCATCTTTTTTATGGCGACATGGTCGATGAGGTGTCGGGTTTGGTCGTTAAGGGGCGCATGAATGGAAATGATATCAGAGGTTGATAGCAGTTCATTGAGTTCCACACGCTGGTAATCGAGATCATTATTTTTTCCTGTAGTGGAATAATAGATCACCCTGCATTGAAAGGTTTCGGCTATCCGGGCAACCGATTTACCGATAGCCCCCAGGCCGATAATGCCAAATACTTTGTCTTTCAGTTCGTAAAACACGCGCCCATGATGTGTGAAAATCGGACACTTTGAATAATCCCCGTTCCTGACATAATCATCATAATATCTCATGTGGTTGAGAAGATAAAAAAGCATGGAAAATGTTGATTGCGTAACGGAAAAGGTTGAATAATTTTCTACATTCATAACCTTTATTCCTTTCCGCGCAGCATATTCCAGGTCTACATTATTCATTCCTGTGGCAGCAATGCAGATCAATTTTAAATTTCCAGCCTGATCCATCACCTGTTGATCAATGATGACTTTATTCGTGATGATGATGTCCGCATCCCGGGTTCTGTCAAACCGTTGATCCTGTGAGGTTCTTTCATACTTGGTGAATTCACCAAAATCCTTAAACCGGTCAATGTGGCTCAGATCCCCAACGGTACTGTTGTCTAAAAATACGATTTTCATTGTATCGAATGGGATAGTTTAATAATTTAAGGCATTTTAAACAGGTTCCCAAAATTAAGATCATTCAATCATTTGCCTAATGAAAAAATTGTTTTTTTATTTTTTCTGTCTTTTACCGGTTATATCCTTTCATTCACTTCATGCCCAGTATCCCTCTTCAGAAAATGAAGAAGAGCACCTGCAGATCAATGGGGTCTTCCCGCATTTGACCGTAGTAGGTCCGCACAGCTCACGATCCGAAAGTGGGATTGGTGCCTTACTGCCCTGGGCCGACCGTCTGTGGATGATAGGTTATGTAGCCCATATCCAGGGCTCACGGATAGGATTATATGAAATCGATGAGAACTTGAACATGAAGAAACATCCTGAAAGTGTTACTGGTACCTATGCAAACCGGTATTCTCATCAGTTGCTTGATAAGGCCATCATCGGTCCCCATCTGATCGATACGGCAGGAAATGTATCGACCTTTACAGAACTGGCAAAACACAGGCTCACTGCTACCATGGCACATCCTACCGACCCGGAGAATAAAGTTTTATTCCTTACGATGGAAGGCCTGTTGTATGAGGCGAGTATCCGGGAGGATATGACTGTAAAACTCCTGTTCGACCTGGTGGAAGCACTTGATATTCCCCGGACGACCAATGCACATTTCAAAGGCGGATTTACCGGGAATGGCCGCGTGATCGTAGCCAATAATTCCTATGATGAGCGGGAATACCTGGGAGCCCTGGAAGCTGGGCGACTGGCGGAATGGGATGGGAAAAGCGAAAATTGGAAAATCCTTGAAAAGAATCCCTTTGTAGAGGTTATGGGAAAGATGAGTGGTAATTTTAAAGATGGTAAAAGTGTTTTCGGGAATCCGATATTCGCCACCGGATGGGATAACAAATCAGTGATCCTGAAATGTTTTAACGACCGCACCAGTGAATGGAAAACTTACCGGCTGCCAAAAGGATCCCATTCCTTTGATCATGCTTGGAATACTGAATGGATGCGCATCCGGGAAGCCCAGACTGAAAGATTCATCATGGATATTCATGGTCTTTTTTATGAATTACCGATGATGACCTATGACGGAAAGGTATGGGGGATCAAGCCGATCAGTTATCACCTCCGGATTGTCCCTGATTTCTGTTTCTGGAGAGGCCTTTTTGTAATGGCAGGGGATCAGACCGACCATGGAGTCGGACAACCTCAATCCGGTTTACTTTTTCAAAACATTGATGATCTCTGGAATTATGGAAAACCCAGGGGATGGGGTGGAGTGTGGCGGGAAGAGCATGTGAAGGAGGATCAAGTATCAGATCCATTCCTGATGCTTGGATTTGACAAAAAGATGCTGCACTTAAGCCATAAAGGTAATGGCGAGAAAAGGTTCCGGATCGAAATCGATTATCTTGGCAATGAAACCTGGGAAATGCTGAAAACGATCACCATTGATGATTCTGGTTACGGCTATTTTATCTTTCCGGATGGATTTTCCGCTCAGTGGGTCCGGGTCAGATCCATGGACCAGGCCGAGGAGGTAAGCGCCTACTTTTATTATAATTAATTAGAATAATCTGTACTAATTGACCATTTTTTATTAAATTATGTTCAGATAATTTTTCAGGAGTTCAGTCAGGGCTAACTGATTCCCTATGATCGTTCTTTATATTAATTCATATCATTTCTGCCATGAAAACAGATGTTTATCAGAAACTCCGCAAACACCTTGATCATATGCCTGTACCATTTCCCGAGACACCGTCGGGGATTGAGTTGGAACTGTTAAAAAATCTTTTCTCTGAAGAAGAAGCTGCCATCGCCTGTGAGCTGAGTGCTTTCCCGGAAGCGGCAGAAAAGATCTGGTCACGATTGAAAAAGAACGGATTGAGCCTGGAAGAGGTCCGGAAAAAATTAGACAAGATGGTTGAAAAAGGTGCCATTATGGGTAGACCGGCTGATTCTCATCACCCGAAACGTTATCATAAATTGCCCCTGGCCATTGGTATGTTTGAGTTTCAGGTGAACCGCCTGAGTAAAAAATTTGCCGAATTGTTTTACGCATATGAGGAAGCGGGATTTTTCGATGCAATCTATAAGATGAAAACCCATCAGATGCGTACCATCCCGGTAAACGTGGCCATCGATCATCAGTTTGTGGTTGGCAATTACGATAATATCCGGCATATTGTGAAAGATTCGCCAGGTCCTTTTGGCTTGATGAACTGCGTATGCCGCCAGGCAAAAGATAAAATGGAGGCTCCCTGCCGCCTGACCAATCATCGCGAAACCTGTATCGTCCTGGAAAATTCAGCGAAATATATGATCGATCGCGGTGTGGCCAGGGAAATCAGTCAAGATGAATTGATGAAGTTTCTCACCAAGGCGAAAAAGGAGGGCCTTGTTTTACAGCCTGAAAACACGCAACATCCTGCTTTTATATGTTGCTGTTGTGGTTGTTGCTGTGGCATCTTATCGGCTGCTTCAAGGTATGAACGGCCCGCGGAATACATACATTCAAATTTCAGGACATCAGTAACCATTGAATTATGTGATGGTTGTGAAGACTGCATGGACAGGTGTCAGATGGACGCGATAAAGCGTGTGAATGGTCATGTGGAAATTATGAATGAAAGGTGCATCGGATGCGGAGTTTGTGTCCCAGTCTGCAGGCAGAAAGCAATGAAACTGGTTAAAAAGGAAAAAGAAACAATACCTCCGGAAGATCAGGGTACCATGTATAAAAAAATGCTTATAGAACGTTATGGCCTGCCCAGAACCCTTGGCATAGCCCTGAAATCCAAATTGGGGATGAAGATATGATTAAAGCAATCAACTGGCTATTCATTCTGCCAGTAAGCATCACGGTAAATACGCTTGAGGCTTAATTTCCGGCCATCCCAGGCTGTCATTTTCAGAAGTTCATGGGGGTATTTGCTGGATATCCAGTAAATATTTGTCTTTTCAACATCCAGTTTCACCTGTACCTCCCAGACATCATCCTGACTGTATGGCTCAATTTCTAATGGATTGTTTTCACTTTTATGAATGGAAATGAAACCTTCATAAATCCTGGGTTGGTTGGCTTTATTGGTAACCTGGGATTCAACAATTCGGCAATCAAAAGTAGTACCTTCCTTAAATTGCATGGTCCTTAAGGTGTAGGAAAGCTGATCTTCAAACAGTACGTCCCCGGGAAAGGTGGTAGACCCCCGGCCTTCCTGGTCCCAGTAACTGTCGTAATTGTATTCATAACTGCTATCCTGCTGGTAAAAATGCTTATAGGTGTTCCCACACCATTCCTGAGAACTATTGGTGAATTTATAAAGATGGACTGGATCTTCTCTTTTTAAAAAAATGCTGGAAAGGTAGTGGTATGGATAATTTTCGGTTTCGATCCTGGCAAATTTATTGATTTTCATCACATCGAAAAGATCATTCCGTGTATAATCATCCGTCTTAACCTGGTATTCTTTATTAAAGGTTTCTTTGACAAGAATGTATACATAATCATAATAACGGGTTTTCCCATAAACACTCCTTTCTGCCTGATAGATGGCCACCTCAGCTTTCCCATCGTCCCATAATTTTTCAGTTGCCCAGGAGAGGTTGAAATATTTTTTATATTTCAAGTTATCTGATATCTTCTGTTCTTTTCCACGGACAACCAGGATAAAGATGGCCGTTCCAATCAGAATAATGATCAGAAGGATGGAAGATAGTATTTTACGGTTCATTTCTGATGAAAGTTTTAGGATTAATGTTTAAAAGATCCAAGTCGGACTTGGTGTCTACATCAATTAATTCCTGAAGAAAGAAAAAAGACAAAGAATGATTTTTAATATCTCCCAGCGTACTTTTCAGAACATTGGAAGTACTCCACTCCTTATTCAGAAAAACATCTTCCAGCATTGTATTCATGCCCAGCAGATAATATCCTCCATCGTTGGCCGGACCCAGCACAAAATCATAAAAACGCAACTGATCGAATGCCTGTCGGATAATGTCGGAATTAATTTCATAACAATCAGTTCCGATGATACAGATGTGTTGATAACCTGCTTTAAAACCATTGATAAAAGCATTCGACATCCGGTCACCCAGATCCTTACCTTCCTGCAAGCCTGTTGTAATCCTTTTATCATCAGGGATCATGGTATCTTCCTTGAAGTCAGAAAACAGGATCCATTTATCGGATTCCACCTTCACCATTTCACGGAGGATTATGTGGACAAGCTTCCGGTATATTTTCAGGGCTATCTCCTCTCCGAGTTCACGTGCAAGTCGCGTTTTAACTTTTCCCCTAATAGGATTTTTGATCAATATAACTAACAGATCCTGTGACAATTTTCAAAGAGAGTACTTTTAATTTCCCATGGATTATGATCTACTAATTTACATTATTTTTTAAATGACGGAATTGCTCAATCCTCAAGCGTGATCACAAGGGCATCAGTTTCTTCAGTGCTTCAATAATCCGGGAATACTGGTTCTGACTGATATTGAAAACATGTATCTCGTGGCCTTTGAGATTTTCAATCACATCCGGTAATATATCCAACCGTGCCGTCATCATCAGGGTCAGGCCTTCTTTCTCCATCAATTGATCGATTACATTCCGCCATCCGGTGCCTGATAATTCCAGGGGGCCATATTCATCGATTATGATCCAATCTGTACTTTCCGGCAGATTGGATAAGACCTGTTCTCCAAAACTGAATCCCTCTGGGTCAAAAAAGAATTGACCCATTCTGATCCATCCTTTTCGGGGAATATTTTTACAGAGAAGTTTTCTTTGGTAATGGCTCAATTCAATAAGATCCAAACCTGTTTTTTGACCTGATTTGAAAATTCCCTCGGTGATGAATCCACCATAAGGAAGGTTTTTCTTTATCGCAACCTGATCAATGAAATGCTTTAAAAAAGAAGTTTTCCCTGAATTTTTCTCTCCGGTAATCAGAATGATCCTGTTCATGATATCTGATCACAGTTCCTTTCTCAGGTTCTCCAGATCATCCGGGGAATTAAAGTTCTGTAATTCTTTTTCAAGGTTAATTCCAGGAATCATTTCCTGGCTGACCAGTCTGAAATTAAAATACTGAATGATGAATTGCATTGATTTTTCCCCACTCAAGAGGTAATCTTTGAACTGTTCCCTGATGTACGTGCGGTAGAAGCCGCAAAGAGGTTGAAAATGCGTGTTGATCCTTGGGACCGTAATATCTGCATCGCCTGAATAACCATACAGCTTTTCAAGCAGGGCTGTGGTAGCCATAGGCAGATCACAGGAAATGACCAGGTTATTTTCCGTATCCGATACATTCAAACAGGATAAAATTCCAGCCGCAGGTCCGAAATCCTGCCATTGATCTTCGATAACTTCATAACCCAGGTATTTATAATTTTCAAGATTGGTGCTGATCAAAATCCGGCTGCATAAAGGTTTTATATGGGCAATTACGTGTTCCACCATGGGTCTGCCCATAATGTTGATCATGCCTTTGTCAGTTCCCATACGGGTACTTTTTCCACCACATAAAACGATCGAAGTTATTTCTTCCATTGATTGAACAATTTTTTATCTTCCCTGCCAATCATTTTCCGGATGTGGTCCATTTTTTCTGTCAATGACCACTGTCCGTCAATCCAATGTATCATAAATCCTGATTTTTCCATTCGTCGAAACCAAGTCATTTGCCGTTTGGCAAACTGGTGAATGGCAACCTCAAGCTTTTCAATCATCTCCTTGTAGGTTAATTCGCCGACCAGATATAAGGTGACCATTTTGTATTCCAGCCCATAAAAAATAAGGTCTTCCCGGGATACGGTTTTCAGTAGCTCTGATACTTCTTCCACCAATCCTTCGCTGAGTCGATTGTGAAGCCGGTCGGTAATGTTTTTTCTTCGTATTGACCGATCTAATTTAATCCCAAAAATGATGGAATGGAAGTCAGGAAAATCCAGGTAAGTTTCAGGGTGATCCTGGTGGTATTCAGCAATTTCAATGGCCCGGATCGTCCTTTTCCTCTGAAGCAGGTCCGTCGTATTGTGAAGGTTGGCCCGATGGCCTTTTAAAATGGAAATAAGTTCACTTTGTGACTTCTGTTCAAGTTTTTTCCTGAGACTGTCATTGACGGGGACATGGATCAACTGGTATTTATCGAGAACGGCCTGGATATACAATCCGGTACCTCCCACCAGAATCGGTAGTTTTCCCATTATGACAATTTCCCGGAATGTCTTCAGGAAGTCATTATGAAACTCAAAAACATTGTATTTATACCCCGGGTCATGGATATCGACCAGGTGGTAAGGCATTTGGACTCCATGCACTGAATAGTCGTCATAATCCTTGCCTGTACCGATGTTCATCTTTTTATATACCTGCCTGGAATCTGCACTGATGATTTCCCCGTTCAAATGATAAGCCAGATGAGCACCTGTATTTGTCTTGCCACTTGCCGTGGGTCCTAAAATCGTTATGAGGTTTATTTTGGACATAAAATAAATATGTCTGATTCCTTTTTATTTTCAAAAATGATAAATAATTTTCAAACTTGCTTTTCAGCCCACTGCAAATTAATTCAATAATTCATCGTATATGGAGAAACTGACCTACGAAAAGGTGTTGGCCATGGATCTGCCTCCAATCATTGTTTATGCCACACCTGTGATGATTGGCCTGGTATTGCTTGAATGGGGATTGAGCCTTTACCAGAACCGTCAGATTTACGATACGAAAGATACGCTGGCCGCCACGGCCATTGGCGTTGGAAACCTGGTCATCAGCGCCCTGATCAAAGTAGCCACCTTCGGCATCATCATCTTCTTCTATAACCTGGCGCCTTGGCGGATACCGCCCACTTGGTGGTCGTACATACTTTGTGTGGTTTGGATTGATTTCTGGCGCTACTGGGCTCACAGGGTTGCACATGAGAACCGGTTCTGGTGGGCCACCCATGTTACGCATCATAATTCTGAAAAATACAATTGGTCGGTCTCCTTTCGGCTTGGTTGGACCCAGCACATCAAGATCATCTTTTTTATTCCTGTGGCGCTTACCGGTTTCCATCCAGTTGTATTCTTTGTCGCTCATCAGATCGAAGTGCTTTACCAGTTCTGGATACATACCGAATATATCAGGAAGCTACCCAAACCAATCGAATTTATTTTTACTACGCCATCGCATCACCGTGTGCATCACGCCCGGAATGGTAAGTATCTTGACAAGAATTACGGATCAACCCTGATCATCTGGGACCGCATCTTCGGGACGTTTCAACCGGAGGAAGAACAGCCTGAATATGGCATTACCAAACCGGTAAACAGCTACAATCCGGTATTCCTGAATTTTCATGAATGGATAGATATCTACCGGGATGTACGATATTCCAAATCATTCAAAGAAGCCATGGTGATGATTTTTGTCAGGCCCAGTAAACTGGAAGAAAAGAAAAAGTTTTTCAGGTCAGATCAATGACCCAACTTGGATTGCTGACGTGACAATATAACCGTACGAATCCGTAATTCAATGGAGTGGATAAGATATTTAATTGTTCATATCCGGGTAAACATTCTGCCGTAACTATTTTTCCCCGTCACCCTCCATGATCCCGGCATAATCAAATTCCGGGTTTTCATCAAGAACACCCTGATTTTTCAGGTCATCTTTATTTTTCTCTAATTCTCTCCACACTGTTATTCCGCCATTCAATACCGAGATGTTTTCATATCCATATTGGGTCAATACCATCCAGGCTGAATTGGCGTTGACACTGTTTTGGCCATACAATATTTTTTGGGCATCATTTCTGAACAGAGATTCATTCGATTCATCCAGTAACCGCTCAAAGGGGATGTTGATGGCTCCTTCTATATGATAACCCACAAACTCTTTTGGCGTTCTGATGTCGATCAATTCATAATTTCCGGAATCATTGATCATGTCCTTCACTTTTTCGATGTTCACGAATTGATCCTGGGTGGAGACTTCCTGTAACATATCGCCGGCAGATTTCTTGAACTTGTATTTATTGTTCGATTGAATGGTGGCAACAATAAAAAACATACCCATCAATAAGATCAATCCACCTAAAGAAATGATATAAATATGTTTCATCGGTTTTTTATTTTTATTTTAACTACAACCTCCCTGTACCCTTGTTTTCTTTTTCCTCGGGACAGGGGGTAAAGCCACTGCATTTTCTTCCTGAATGGTTGATTTACTTCCGGAAAAATACATGCTAGCCGCTTTTCGTGTTTCATACAATGCCCAGGCTTCGTTTGGATCCGTTGAAGCAGGCCTTTCAGGCTTGATAATGGTGGAGAACCATTCATTTAAGCCCCCGCCAAGCACGTAATTATTTTTAAAGCCAAGTTGTTTTGTGACAATCCAGGCCTCATTGGCCAGTGTTGTTCCATTGCTGTAGAATATATTCTTTTGAGAGATCTGATCTACATACGGGACCCACTCCGGATCCAGTAGATTTTTTAGCGGGATATTGATGGCCCCTGGCAAATGGTATTTTTGATATTCAACCGTATCCCGAACATCGATCAGAAGGATGGAGGGATCATTGTTGATCAGCAGATCAGCGAGTTCATCCACTGAGACCACATAGGTCTGTCTTTTCATTTCCAACAATAACTTATCTGCGGTAAGTTGTGTTGAAGATGTTTTTGTTTTTGGTAGGATAGCCGCGATGCTTCCCAAGGAAATAATGATAATGGATAAAATAATTCTTGTATTCATTTTTATAACTCTTTACTGATGTCTTCCCTTTTAAATTTTTTCTCGGCCAATTCGCCCAGCCAGAACATGATGGATGCCACCACGATCAATAACAATGCAAAATAGCCGTCCCGAATCCCGAGCACAGTTGAAATTTTGATGGGTCCTTCATAATCTGCCATGTAAATCGATTCCAGGAGCGGAAATACTTCCCCGAAAATGAAGATCCCGACAATGCTGCCGAATACAAACCACATGGCATCAATTTTCCCAATGGCAGCCGCGGTGAAACTCGTACCCGGACAGAACCCGCCAATGATGAATCCGGCCCCCATGATGATCCCTCCAATAATGGCAGAAGTCACATAATATTCATTGATGTAAACAATGTCCAGATCGATCAAGCCCATAAAATTCAGGAAAATGAGTCCCAGCATTCCTGTAATGGCCGCAGTAAAAAAAACTTTCAGCACGGTGATGTCATATCCATAAAACATGCCTGCCAGTTTTCTGCTGGATGAAAAACCAGCCTGTTCCAGAACAAAGCCGAAGCCAAGGCCGATAACAAAGGCAATTAATAAATTGAATTCATTTGAAACATTAAATAACGGTACAATAGGTCCCATGTTTATATCCAGTTTTTTCTAAAGAAATATGCCAATGCAAAAGCAGTTCCAAAAATAGCCATCATGGTGACAAATCCTGCCAGTGACAAGGTGGCCATTCCGGTCAGGGCAGCCCCACTGGTACATCCCCGGCCCAGTTGTGAGCCAAATCCAAAAAGAAGTCCTCCGATAGTGGCCATATAAATCCTTTTTCTCGAGGTAATCTTTGGAGAATGTTCAACTTTGAATTGTAACCGCCCTGCCCAGGCCCCGCTAAGGAATCCCCCGATGATCACTCCGGCGATCTCAAGCACCAGCCATGATTTCAGGGGGCTCTCATCGCTCATGTATTTATGAAAATAGGTAGTATTCTCTGCATGTTGCGGTGCAAAGGTAGATACCGTACTCACGACGATGCTTCGCGTAGCACCACTTGCTCCCAGACCTCGGCCCGTGAGATAAAACGATGCCAGCAAAACAAGGCCGAGTAGAACGCCGGCAATGTAGGGATCCATATAATTTTTACGTTTTTTGACTTTTGCTTCCATGTTCTTAGTATAGATATCTGCTTGCCTGTCCGGCATATACGATGATAAAGCGTAAGGAAATATTCCCCACGATAATGAGTAAACCAGGAATATACGCCGGAATCTTTCTGCCCCGTATTTCAAGGAATTCGAGAATTCCCGGAACGATCATCCCGGTAAAAACCGCAATGGTCCAGAAAGGCAAAGTATAAGGTCCTCCCAGGAATAATTGTGCAGCCTCGATCTGAACTTGCGTACTGGCCATGAACCCCATGAACATATGAATGATCAGGAATAATTCAATGCCGATGAGGACCAGGTCAATCTGGCTGAATAATTTTCTTTCCAGGTGATTGTTAGACGTCATCATGATATAGGCAGCCCCTGCAGATAACCCGGAGGCAAGAAATAGCGGACCCAGAATGGAAGTATTCCATAAAGGCCTGGCATTAAAGGCCGAAAGCAGAATTCCAGTATAAATCCCCAGTATAACAGAAAAGAAGATCATGATCCAGGCCAGGACTTTTCGGTTCGCAATAAAAAAGCTTTCCAAATCATATAACCATTTAAATTTCCAATCCCAATTTGGATAAAGCTCCCGGATATAGGTGGCCGACCAGATGATGGAAACCGGTGTGATGACCATCAGGGTCCAGGCTCCCCAGGACATGGGGCTTTCCAGTTTGATGGTGGTATATAACCGCCAGAAATAAAGTTTATGATTCAGGTCAATAAATAAAGCCAGCAAGCCGACGATCAACAGCAGGGGGGTGATCAAGGGAGCCGTTTTAATGGTACTTGGCATTTCCTTATCCCTATTTTTGAGATAATAGAATGCTGCAAAAAAAAGAATCCCTGCAGCAAGACCTCCGAGAAACAAATAGAGGGGGATCTCCCATCCCCAGATATGTAATTGGGGGTCTACTTTGAGATTCATTCTTCCACTGGTAATGATTTCCTCATTCATTATTGATCACTTCAGTTTAAGTTAAATAGTACAATTGCGGGTCGGTCCCGGCTTCCGGGATCAAGGTTTTGAATTTTCTTTTTTTCAGGATCAGCGAAACCTCACTCTCCGGATCATCGAGATCCCCGAAATAAAGACAATGTGTAGGACATACCTCCACACAGGCAGGTTTTTGACCATTTTTAACCCGGTGGAAGCAAAACGTGCATTTATCTACGTAACCTTCCGGATGTGGATACCTCGCGTCATAGGGACAGGAAGAGATACAGGCCCCGCAACCGATGCAATCCGTGGCTTCCACCAGGACAATTCCACCTTCTTCATAATGGCTGGCCCCGGTCGGGCAACAACGGACGCAAGGGGAATTGGCACAATGGTTGCATCGTTCGGACCGGATTTCGAGTTCAAGCTGGGGGTAAGTCCCAGCTGTGTTTTCAACGATCCAATCCCTGCAATATCCTATGGGCACATTGTTTTCAGTCTGGCAGGCGACGACGCAATCCGCACAGCCTACACATTTTTTAGTATCGATGGCCATGGCGTATCTCATGCTTCCACCTCCTTTCCTTCCGGTTTTTCAAGTTTAAATGTTACAAAATTTCCTCTCATTCCTGTTCCTCCCATGATCGGGTCGACATGTACCCGGGTGATAAGATCGGAATCGCTGGCCCCTTTTCCATAAGCACGGGATAGTTTTTTATCGGCATGTCCGAATCCATGGACCATATACACTGAATCCCAGCGGGTCCTTTCGGTAATGCGGACCTTGATCGGAAATTCGGATAAGACGCCATCCTGGTTTTCCAGCCATACAGGCTGTCCATTTTTAAGCTGCCATTCCCTGGCCACTTTCGGATTGACCCAGAGTACATTCTCATCCATCAGATCGGTGAGGTTCGGATTGTTTGCTGTCCGGCTGAAAGTGTGAACCGGGGCTCTTCCATAATTTAGCCTGTAAAAACCGGGAGGAGGTTCTTCATGGGCTTTATAAACCGGTATGGGATCAAAACCTTCACCTGCCAGATCGGTTGAATAGAGCTCAATTTTTCCAGTATTGGTATTGAAAGGCGTCTCTTCTCCTTCCCTGATATACAGGTCATCAAAGGCTCTTGGAATTTTTTTAATCCCAATTTTTTTCATTTCTTCCAGGCTGGTGCCTACCTGTTTTAACTGCCAGTCAAGTAATTCTTCTATGTCATTCCATTTGAAATATTCTTCCAGCCCCATTTTGGATGCCAGTTGTTTGACCATCCACCAGGATGGTTTGGAATTATACTTTGGCTCGGCAGCAGGCATCCGTAAAGCAATGGAAGCCTCGCGGTGCTGATCTGTCCTGCAGTAATCATATCTTTCCAGGTAAGTGCATTCGGGGAGTACAACATCTGCATATCCGGTAATTTCCATGGGCATCGTATCGATGGCTACCATGAATTCAAGATTCTGTATGGCTTCCAGTGTTTTTTTCCTGTCGGGCAGGGTATAGATCAGGTTGGTCCCGTTTACGATCCATGCCTTAAAATTACAGGCACGGTCTGGAGCCGGGATCGTTGAATCACAGATGTCATTGGATACCACTTCGAGGGCCAGGTTATATTTACCTGGATGGGCATCACGCCATGTTCTACTGGGTTCCGGAAATTCGGGATGCGGATAGGAGGGGAGATTGACCCGGTCAGGATAATAGAATCCACCTCTTCTTCCCCAGGAGCCCAGTATGGCATTGAGAATTGCCACTGCCCGGAGCCGCTGGGTGTCATCGCCATACCAGGTTACATGACGGCCTGGATGAATGATAACAGCAGGCGAGGCATTGGCCATTTCCCTGGCTGTTTCCCGGATGATATTAGGTTTGATTGTAGTGATCCCATAAGCCCACTCAGGAGAGTATTGCTGTACGTGATCCTTTAACAGGTCAAATCCATAGGTATATCTTTCAACGTATTCTTTATCGTACCATGATTCATTGATGATCACATGTATCCATGCCAATAACAAGGCAAGATCGGTGGAAGGTTTTATCGGGAGCCAGAATTTTGACTTACTTGCTGCGGTGGAGAACCTGGGGTCTACGGTGATGATGGTGGCTCCTTTGTCAATGGCTTCAGACATCTCCTGTACCTGTCCATTGTGCATGTTCTCACCAATGTGTGATCCGATCAAGACAAGGCACCGGGTATCACGGATATCCGTTCTTTCCGGGGATGCGATGATGTCACCATAGGTGGCGAGGAAAGCGGTTTCCCGTGGTCCTCGGCATTGTGCGAATGAAGGTGCGGTAATGTTGGTCGAACCGAAAGCTTTTAAAAGGTCTCCGAAAAATTTTCCTCCGGATCCATGCGTAAACAAGGCCGTGCATTCGGGACCATGCTTTTCAGCCACTTTTTTCAGATTATCAGCCACCACATCCAGGGCTTCATCCCAGGAGGCTTCCACAAAAGTTTGCTTTCCATCGATGTTCTTACGGATCATCGGTGTTTTCAGGCGGTCAGTATCATAATACATGCCAATCCCTCCAGTCCCTCTCGGGCAGAGCCTGCCGTTGCAATGGGGATCCTCAAGATTCCCTTCAAGTTTCCAGATTTCGCCCTTTTCATTTGTATATGCCCAGCCTGCACATTTCCAGAAACAAACTTCACAATAGGTGGGTGTTCTTGAAATATCCGTTTCCTGTCCACTTTTTTCGGTTTCAATTGACCCGGAAGCCCAGTCATAAACTGGAGAGGCCAGGAGTGAGGCGCCCGCACCTACCGATGTAATTTTAATAAAATCTCTACGGTTGGCTTTCATTTAAAAAATATTTGAATGAACATATGATCATATAAGGAATTGATCATATATAATTTGAATGTAAAATTGCCCCAGGATCGATAAAAAAAAATTGATAGAAATCAACGTGAAATATGATAATTATCATGAATTAAAAAGATGGAATATTTCAGCTGGAGATTATGAAAATAATCGAATATATACTTGATTAACAGCAAAAAAATTAATAAAAATTATTTTATGTTATAAAAAATTTAAAATATCTATTCATTCATTGAATTCGCTTTTTTTTCAAGATCTTGTCTTTTGAATTTAATGCTCCAGATACCTCTTAAATCACCCAATTTATGACCTGTTGCCTGATCTTCCGGATATAGCGCCTGGATCACCCGATAATTTTCATCCGAAATATCCGTTCCAACCTGACCGTGGCAGTTCAGACAAACCGCATCGTTGAGCAGGATGGGTTTGGCAAAATGGATCTCTTTCTGGCTGATATTTACGAAAACTTCCGGAGTATTGCCTTCCCTGAAAGCCTCTAAATAGGTATCGATAATTTTCATTTCTTCATGATCCGGTGCATCCTGTGGGTTCCGGGTGGCCATGCTCGCTCTCTTGATGGAGACATCATACTTTTCCTGGATGGAATCAACCAGGGGATAGGCATTTAAATTACAATAATCGAGGGCAGCAGGAATACCCCTTTCTTGAATGGTCGATTTAAGAGTGGAACCCAGTAATTGCTGGGTTTCCATGGCAATCCGGTTTCCTTCCAGAATGGCTATTTCAGTCAGTCTGGATTCCTCGATCCGGTTTCTGGATGTATTACAACCCGGTATCAGGAATAGAAATAGGAAAGGAATGATTAATAAATATTTCATCTTGATCATCATATTCAAATTTACAGAATCAAATTACGCTAAATTACATACAAATAAAAGGAGTAAATTTTATATATGAAAATTTTCACATATGAAAAAATATTAATATGTTTGTAAATGAGATCAATCATTCTTATTTCAATGGGAAAGTATTTTGAGATCTTCGTGAATGGCTATGCAGGTTATGCAGGATATTTATGGCAGGAAATTACTTTCTCTGATGGGGGACCTTGGTGGCATAATTATTTCTGGTATCTCGTACTAATCTCCGGTTTCTTTCTTTCACTGGAATGGTTAAGACCCTGGCGCAAAGATCAGCCACGATTCAGGAAAGGTTTCTGGCTGGACTTTTTTTACATGTTCTTTAATTTTTTCATTTTTTCATTGATCATTTACAATGCGGCATCCGATGTGGTGGTCAATTTGTGGATCAATCTGCTGGCTGCTGTCGGGATTACCAATACCATTGCCATCCGAGTAAACCACTTGTCATTTGGAATGCAATTGCTCACTTTATTCCTGATGAAGGATTTTGTGGAATGGTGGATCCACCGGTTACTTCACAGGGTGCCTTTCCTGTGGGAATTCCACAAGGTACATCATTCAGTGGAGCAGATGGGATTTGCGGCACATTTAAGATATCACTGGATGGAAACCCTGGTCTATAAGACAGCCGTCTATATTGTACTGGCATTTTTCGGATTCGGGATAGATGACTTCTTTTTTGTACATATTTTTACGATTGCCGTAGGGCATTGGAATCATGCCAACTTCCGGGTTCGAATAGGTCCATTAAAATATGTATTGAATAATCCGAATATGCATATGTGGCATCATGCCTATGATTTACCCGGTAACAGGCCTTTCGGTGTGAATTTTGGCATTTCCCTCAGTCTCTGGGATTACCTGTTCCGGACGAATTATATTCCCCATGAGGGAAAGGATATTAAGTTGGGATTTCCGGGTCTCGAAGCTTTCCCGAAAACTTTCAGGGGGCAGGTTATGTATGGCTTTTCGGGTCTTAAGAATCTTGGTATCAAAAAGTTTACTAAAAATAATGACGGGAAGGTTGCGAGAAAGGATAAACTCGTCATTTAATCCAAATAATTCCTTTTTGGGTGGGGGATGTCCTTAACGGGGATCCCTTTTTTTATGATAGATCATCCGCCGGATATCTCAAGCCCCAGGAATGCCTCATTTTATCCATGATCTTCATGATCTTCAGAGATTCCCGGTGTGGCATGATATCAGATTCAATTTTTCCTGCCCCCATACACCGTCTGACCTCCTCAGCTTCATAGCCGTAGCCTGTTGATTCATAGGGGAGATCAATTGTTGCATTTTCTCCCGTACTTTTTGAAACATGGAGTTTCGAAGCGCAATAGAATTTCGGCATATGAATGATACCCTCCGTACCATAGATCCATGCATCATGTTTTGTTTCCACATTGACTGCCGAGTAGAGCAACGCCATCCTGGATCCTTCATATTTGAATATGTATGCCGATTGTTCGTCAATATGGGTGGAAGATAAAATACCGGCAGACAGAATTTCTACGGGATCGGACCGGTAAATATATTGGGCCAGGTTGATGGGATAGATCCCTACATCTAGTAGAGCTCCTCCGGCCAGAACTGGATTATATACCCTGCTTTCAGCATCGAATGGGAAATTGTATCCGAAATCAGCTTTGATCATTTTAACCTCTCCGATTACTCTCTGGTCAAGGATTTCAATAAGTTTCCGACTGGAAGGAAGAAAGCGGGTCCAAAATGCTTCCATTAGAAAAACGTTTTGCGAACGCGCATGCCGAATGAGTTTTTCTGCTTCTACCGCGTTTACGGTCAAAGGTTTTTCACACAATACTCCTTTCCCATGATCCAAACAAAGCATGCTATTTTCAAAATGAAAATTGTGGGTGGTCGCAATATAAACTGCGTCGAGTTCGGGCATCCGGACTAAATCCGTGTAGGAACCAAACCAGTGCTCTGCCGCATAAAGAGATGCAAAATTTCTGGCCTTTTCTTCTGATCGGGAGGCTACCCCCAGTAGTTTTACTTCTGGAAGGATAGCAAGTGATTTAGCAAATTGATGGGCAATATTACCACACCCGATGATGCCCCAGCAGAATTTTTGATCCTTCATAGTTGAAATATTTTATGTTTTTTTTGCATTATACCAATATTATTCTTACCTTTAATAAATACTTCAAAAAATTAGAGTAAAGTTTCTGATTTACAGAAGTTTAAAAAAATAGGTTATGACATCCTTGATTGTAGCGTCGTTGACCATCATATTGACCGTATTAATCATTTCCTCAAGGCGTTTCAGACGGAAAATAGGAGGCATGTCTTCAAGGAATGAACTCCGTTAGTTTTCCATCTTCAAATTAATGATATATCTGGGGAACATGGCGTACAGACATTGATAAGTCTTACATTTACTCCTTTTGTTTTCGACTTTTCCGGATTAAAAACGCATCCTGCCAGTAATATTTCATTTTCACTTCAAAAAGATCTAATTTCCCAAGTTTTTTGCGATAAATAAGTATTACGTTTAATTTAATGTAATAATTTGATTATGGACAATGACAGAAGAAAATTTTTAAAAAGGGCGGGTGCATCGGGTGTTGGATTACTAACCCTTCCGGCTTTTTATTCGGTCAATCCGCTTTCAATATTTCCATCTTTCAACTTTTCTGAGGAGCCATCTGCCTTACAGCAGGCCTGGATGGAAATGGGATTCGGCATGTTTATTCATTTCGGCATCAATACCTATTATGATAAAGAGTGGAGTGATGGGACATTTGATCCTTACCGGATTAATCCAGTGGGTCTCGATACGGATGAATGGTGCCGGATCGCCAAATCTGTCGGGATGAAATACATTGTGATGGTCGCCAAACATCATGATGGATTTTGTCTGTGGCCCAGCCGGTTTTCGGATTATACCATTTCGAGAAGTAAATATAACCGGGATATACTCGCTGCCATTGCCAATTCTGCTGCCAAATTTGGATTGAAGCTTGGATTTTATTATTCTCTCTGGGATCAGCATGAAGAGGGAGCTGGCTTGGATGAATGGGAATTCATAAAATTTGTCAAAAACCAGTTGACTGAATTAATGACCCAGTATGGTCCTCTTGTGGAGATCTGGTTCGATGGATTCTGGCAACGGCAACAAAGCGGGTGGGAAAAAAAGTCTGAAGAGGAACAGGATAATATAACTCCGGAGGATGAATTAAACCGGCGTAATGATGATTTTATAAATGCATGGAGAATGGAGGGCGCTTATCGATGGCAGATGGATCATCTTTATAACTATATTAAATCCCTCCAGCCTGACTGCCTGGTATTGAACAATTCCACGGGATCTTATCCCGGTGTCCCTCTTTTCCCGGTGGATGTCCGAACTGGTGAGCGGTATGTTAATTTTCAGCACGACCGTAAATTATGGGACTGGCTTGGTGAAAAAACCTATGTTCCGCTGCAGATCGAAATGACTTTGTCTACAAAAGGGAATCAGCGGTTTCCCAATGGGAATTGGTTCTGGCATGAGTGGGATCATTCAGTATTGACCAGGGATGAGATTGAGCGATACCTGGAATTTGCCAGGGTTCATCATGCCAATCTGGTATTGAATTTGGGGCCTGATCCCAATGGAAAATTCAGGAAAGAGGATCAAGCGGTATTGTCCATGCTGGAAGGATAGGAAAATTATTCAGGCAATATGGAGGAACAGTCGGATCAGGATATTCAACCCAGCAAAATCCAGCAGGAATTTCTGGATATGAAATTTGGTATGTTTGTCCATTATGGTATCAATACCTTTTATGATACGGAAAAAAGTGACGGTGATCTGCCCCTCTTCAATTTTGATCCTCCCGAGGTTGATACGGATGAATGGTGTATGATTGCCGAAAGTTGTGGGATGAAATACATTCTTATGATGGCTAAATCGAGCGATGGATTTTGCAACTGGCCAAGCAATTATTCAAATTATACGGTTGCACAAACACCCTATAAAAAGGATATTCTGGAAAAATTGGTTGAATCAGCTGGAAAACATGGATTGAAAGTTGGTTTTTCTTATTCTTTACAGGATCATTATATGGATGCGAGTTTGAAAGATGAGGCAGCTTATGAAGATTTCGTCCTTAACCAGGTCGAAGAACTGATGACCTCTTACGGATCCCTGGTGGAAATGTGGTTTGACGGGTTCTGGGAAAAGCAATCCCATGGATGGAAAGGCAAAGAGGATTTTGCATCTTCCCAGGAAAAATTCCTGATCGCATGGCGTTTGGAAGGCGCCTTTCGCTGGCGGTGGGATTATTTATATGCTACCTTGAAATCACTTCAACCAGATTGTCTGATCTTTTTGAATTCCACCCGGGCCTTTCATGGACTTCCTCTTTTGCCCGTAGACGGCAGAAATGCCGAAAAGGGGGTTGATATCGAAAATAACAGGACCATCTGGTCCTGGCTTGGAGAAAAAAAGTATCTTCCCCTTCAAATTGAGAGCACACTTTCCCAAAAAGGGCAGGGGGCCTTTGAGGATGGGAACTGGTACTGGCACCGTAACGATAATTCAGTCGCCAAAAAATGGCAGATCAATAGCTGGAGGAACAAAGCTGAGAAAATGAATGCAAACCTTTTGCTTAATGTGGGCCCTGCACCCTCCGGTAAGTTAAGATCGGAAGATGAAAAGGTATTGTTGAAGATCCAGGAATGAGCCTGTTTGTTTATTTTATTATGTAACTGGAATAATGAGAGGGTTAAGAGACTGATGGAATGTATAAAAATTATATAGAATCAAAACTGATTGGAAAATAACCAACAAAACAGGATGGAATGCAGGAAGGTGACGGCCGGACCTGACCCGATCCAGGAAAAATGGATGTCGTTTCATTTCGGAGCCCGTTTCACCTTTGGTATCAATACATTTTACAATACGGAGAAGAGTGACGGTTCGCTGGATCCAAGCGTGATCATAATGGAAGGGATTGACACCGATTCTTGGATTGATGCCGCTCTGGCTGCGGGGATGAAGTATTGTATTTTTACTGCCAAACATGAGGACGGTTTCTGTAACTGGAATACCCGGCATAGTTATTACAACATCATAAACACTCCTTTTTCAAAAGATTTACTGGAAATGGTGGCCGGTTCCTGTTACCGGAAGGGAATAAAGCTAGGGCTCTATTTTTCATTATGGGATGCTTTTGTTTCTTTTTCAGATCTTGATCAGAAATATTTCGAATACCTCCATGCACAGTTGGAGGAATTATTCACGCAATATGGTGAACTCATTGAGATCTGGTTTGATGGAGCGGATAAAAAACAAAACAGTGGATGGGATCTTTTGCCTCTTGATTTTATCAAGGCCTGGAGGTTGGAAGGCGCTTTCCGGTTTCGGATGGATTATCTTTACCGGCTCATGAAGGAATGGCAACCGGAATGTATGATCCTCAACCATCCCACCAACGAGTTTATCGGGATTCCACTGCATCCGGTGGATGCAAGAACCGGCCTCGATATAGCAGCTGTTGTAGTGGATCAGAAATACTGGGAGTGGCTGGGTAAGGAGATCTACCTGCCCTGGGAGGTCACTATCAATCTTTCAGGAAAAGATGGAGGTAATTTCGATCCTGGATTCTGGTTTTTTCATGATGGGGATAATTCTACTGCGCATCCTTTAAGGGTTCAGGAATGGCTTCGTTTTGCGGATCGTCACCGTTCCAATCTGGTATTGAACTGTTCAATCACACCTGACGGTCTTTTACGTCCGGTAGATCAGGAACTATTGACCCGGTTATGGGAAGAACCTATCGAACCAGAAGAAAATGGGAATTAATTTTTGAACCGATTATAAATTAATAAAATACATATGAAAATGAAAACAATGCAACAATTCCTGGTTTTAACCATGCTTGCAGGAGTGATCCTGTTTTCCGGATGTACGGAAAAAAAGGCAAAAGAGGAAAACAGTCAGGATCTGTCAGCAGGATATTCCATCCTGGGTGAAATTCAAAGGTTGGATCCTGAAATCGATCAATTGATTCCTCAGGAGGCAGTCATAGAGATACTTGCCAACGGGTTTGATTGGTCGGAGGGACCTGTCTGGATCCCCGAAGGAAATTATTTATTATTTTCCGATATTCCACTAAACAGTATTTTCAAATGGTCATCATCTGACAGTATTGAATTGTATTTAAAACCTTCCGGGTATACGGGCGAACATGGCAGGGGAGGAGAAGAAGGATCTAATGGTTTGGTACTGGACCGACAGGGAAGACTTGTTTTGTGCCAGCATGGTGACCGCCGGATGGCCGTAATGAATACCCCATTGGATGCTCCAGCACCTGATTTTATCACCCTTGCAGGTCAATTCGAGGGGAAGCGCTTAAACAGTCCGAATGATGCGGTGTATCATAGCAATGGAGATCTATATTTTACTGATCCACCTTATGGGCTTGAAAAAGGGGAGGATGATCCGGAAAAGGAACTGGATTTCCAGGGAGTCTATTTACTGAAAAAGGATGGGACCCTGGTCCTTCTGACTACTGAGCTCAGCCGCCCCAACGGGATTGGATTATCTCCTGACGAAAAGACACTTTATGTGGCCAATTCCGATCCGGAAAGGGCCATCTGGATGGCTTATAATCTGAATCCGGATGGAACCCTGGGACAAGGGAGGGTATTTTATGATGTGACTCATCTGGCAGGCAAGGAAAAAGGATTGCCAGATGGCTTGAAAGTACACAGCAGCGGGGCCCTTTTTGCCACCGGACCCGGCGGTGTGTTTCTATTTAGTCCGGAAGGAAAACACTTAGGAACTATCAGAACCACGGAAGCTACGGCCAATTGCGCTTTTGATGAAACGGAATCCAATTTATACATTACAGCGGATATGTATCTGCAACGTATAAGGCTGAAATGAAAAGTATTTTGCTGACCAACCTGTAAAAGGGGAGTAATTTTACTTGACCTATAATCATTCGCAATGGCGACACACCCCTCTCAAGAGGGGAAGTTTTGATTTTCAATTAAAATAAGCCCTATAACCTGAAAAATGATTTTCAGGTCTGTTTTTTCTTTTAAATCCAAATGGTAAACTCTTATTATCCTACGAGTCTATTTACTAAATCAGGATTTTATTCAGTGAGAGGTATAAGTAGCCCAAGATAAAAATCGTATTTTTTTTAACATTATTTTCCGGTTAAGATCCAGACTGAACTTGCCAAGCTTTTCACCATGAGCACCGAAAAAGGGCCTGAACGGATCAAAAAACGGATAAATGAGGCTTTTTGGTTGGAAGATCTATGGGAATTGAGAACCTTTCAATATGGTTCGTATAGATCCTTCGCAGGAGCTCAGAATGAGAACATATTTTTTAAGAATATTCTCCTGATGATTCCAATTGTCTACAAGTCGCTTACAGGTCCTGATTTCGCCTTCGCCGTAATCAGGACCTGTATGCGTTTCGTAAAATAGTTTTGAAGTTACTGAGTAAACATAACCTCAAAGCAGGATGCCGGTAATCCTTCCCGGCTAAAGAGATTGGGAATGGAATCATTGTGGAAAGCATACCGGATCCCTCTTGGAGATTTTACTTCCCTGGTATTTACCTCCACTGTCGTCCCGTTGATTCGGGCCGGAACAGTGATCCAGTTTCCGTTTTCATCGAGAATTTCAAATGCCTTCAATTCTTCTTCTCTAGCTTCAAGCCCTCCATCTGAATATTTGAAATGAAGGATGACTTTATCTTTTCCCATTTCATAGGAGCTGTATAAAGGACCGGAATAGGGGATGTCGGAAAATCCATAATCATCATGTAAAGCCCAGGCTGCCAACCGTTTACCCACATCTATTTTATTTTTCGGGTGGATGTCCTTCAGGTCACCTATATCAGATATGACGACCATACCGGTTTTATCCGTCATTTTAAGGGCTTTCCTTTGCTGGTCCCGGATGATGGCACCATTCACATTATCGTTCCCGTAACCGGCAAATGGAGCAATTTGAACATAATAAAATGAAAAATCATTTCCCCAGGCCGCCCTCCATGATTCAATGAGGGTTTTCATAGCCCGGGCATAAAAATACGGATTGCCTGTATTGCCTTCACCCTGATACCAGAGTGCTCCTTTGATCTTAAAGGGAATTAACGGGTGGATCATGGCGTTGTAAGCCTTGCCGGATTCATGCGGACCCCAGGGAATGGGTTTTAATTTTGCCGCATTTTCATTTAAAAAGCGATCTCCCTGGATATAGGATTCAGGGGTCCAAACTTCAATGGGTGTCCCTCCCCAGGAAGAATGGATAAGCCCGATCGGGATATTGAGTTTTTGATACAATTCCTTTCCGAAGAAATACATCACAGCGCTGAAAGGAAACATGGTTTCAGGTGTACATTTTACCCAATGACCCTCCACAAGTTGCTGAGGCGTGGTGGCGGTAATGGTATTGACAGTAAAAAAACGGATCTCCGGAAAGTTGGCTTTCGCTTTTTCTTCTTCTCCGTTAATAATTCCACTCTGGGTTGTCCATTCCATGTTGGATTGACCGCTGCCAAGCCATACTTCGCCGATGAGTACGTCGTTGATCACGATTGTATTGTATCCTTTCAATGCCAGCTGATAAGGTCCTCCTGCTTTAGGTGTTTCAATCTCAACCTGCCAGCAGGATTGATTCTCTACCTTAACCGTGTATTCTTTGTCCGGGTTCCAGCTACCCACTATTTTGATCTCTTCATTCGGCTTTCCCCAGCCCCAAAGGTTGACAGTAGATTTCTGCTGCAATACCATATGATCGCCAAAGATGGCCGGGAGTGTAATGTTGGCATACGTGCTGAAGCTGATAAGTAAAACAACAGCCAATGTAAATACTGTTCTCATTTTATTTTTTTTCTATAGGTAAAATTATTTATTAATTACATGATATTTCCCACTGCTATCCTTCATGACTTCTTCTTTTGAAAGTACCCTGTTATCTTTCATTAATTCTTTCATGATCTCTGTTCCATTTCCCCAGAACACCAGGTTGCCCCATGGCATAAACCATGTCCAATAATTTTGATCGGATAAAACTTCCGGAGTGGGTGGAGGGGCTGCTTCACCAATAGCGATGGGTTTCCCGTTGGCGAGTTTAAGGAGATCATTATGATGTGATTGTTTCCAGTCAGCCCGGTACACATCAGCAGCTAGAACATCCACGTATTCAGTTCCAGGCCAGAAATCTGCATAGGCAAATGCTTCGTCTCCAGGCCTTTCCCTGGGTGCGTTGGTATTCCATACCCAGATCAGATTATCGAGCTTGTGATGATTCACATAATAGTCATACATCATGATCCAGAGTTTTTTAAAGCCATTTTCACCTTTCTGGTTACACCACCAGAACCATACACCATTCATTTCGTGATAGGGGCGCCATAGCACAGGTACACCTGCTTCCTTAAGATCATTTAAATAGGAGGCAATGTTATCTGCCTGGCTCTTCCAGGCATTGTTCAAGGCAGTTCCTTCGGTTGTCAATTCCTCCCATTCTTCCTGTGAAGGACGGTTTTCCATTGCCCAGATCTTTCTACCATCGTAATGGTCTCCAAATCCCGGAGGACAGGCATGCCACATCAGTGTAATGATAAATCCTTCCCTGTATTTTTCAATTGCATTTTTCACCAGACTTGACCTTGCTTCCTGAGGTGTTAAATCAGTCATATGTGCGGTATGGGTTTTCAGGTCTTCAAAAGAGGTCAGCTTACCTGGATCATCTATATTGATGGGCCCACAATGTTGAAAACGGATCGGTTCCTTCCCATCATAACTGAAACTGAAATCCGACCCGAATACGATGGGGGTTTTCCCGGTGATCATTTTGATGGTATCAGTATATTTAGATCCGGTAGCGATGAAATTGTGTTGTCCTGACAAGGTGTATTTACCTTGTATTTCATATAAAAAATCAAGCAGATGCCTGGCCTCCTTGGTGGCATTCGGATTTACATTTTTAGGAGGCTCCATGGTGCATGAAAATGGCAAAATGATGATGGCCAATAGTTTTAAAAACAGGTTTTTCATCCTTTCAATTTTAAAAAATGAAGGCAATGATTGCTTCGCAATTAACATCTGGTTCAAACTTAAAAATATTATCGTTCAAAAACAGCCAATGATATCAATATCCCAAACTATTTTTTATTATAAACCAGTGTCGATGTTCTTTGTCCCTTGAGACTATTGACAGTTTGTAAAATCACCTGTTTTTTCCCTGTTTGTTTTGATGTAAACATCAATTGGATTTACGTTTATTCATTTTTGAAAATTACCTCAATTCGTTTATCCGGGACTAGCCAGATTAAGGCAACCAGAAAATAAATGCTTCCTGCAATCCATTGATTTATCCAGCACGAACCGATTGCCAGGATATAAAGAACAGGTGAAATCTTTCCCTTAAAATCCTTTCCTACGGCCTTTGATAGGACAGAATCCGGCCCTTGATTTTTTATAATTCTGCTTTGCAATATATAATAGGCAGCTGCTGCCATTAAAAGGATTAGGCCGTACAGCGCCATCGGCATGGAGCTAAAATGATTTTCTCCCATCCAGCCTGTTACAAAGGGCACAAGTGATAACCAGAAAAGCAAATGAAGATTTGCCCATAGGATATCACCGGTAACATACTTCACCGTATGCATCATATGGTGATGGTTGTTCCAATATATTGCCAGATAAATGAAACTTAAAACATAGCTTATCAATATTGGAATTAAGGGTTTAAGGTCAGCAAGTTCATTGCCATGAGGCACTTTGATTTCCAATACCATGATGGTGATTATGATGGCTAATACCCCATCGCTGAATGCTTCTATTCTTCCTTTATTCATTTTGTATTAATAATCGTTCAATTACAAATGTATCAGATTAATAAAAATTTTGATTTTTTACGGTCATTGCTAGGACAGGTATCTGAGATTTTAGGTGTTTATTATTCGGGAAAAATGTAATTGCATTCACATACTGGCTTACTGTTGAAACAAGCCGAGTACATTTCCTGCCGGGTCGCTAAACCTGGCTGTTATTTCTGGTGCTTCCTTACCAACAGGCTGTACAATCTTTCCTCCATTTTTAATTATGGCCTTAATCGATGCTTCAATATCATCGACCATAATATGAACTAATAATCCCAATTCAGATGAAGGCTTTCTATCCGTTCTCCAAGTTCCGCTCACCTCATTTACGGGATCATCAAATGCAACAGAACCATCACCTCTTATTCGGATTTTCCACCCAAAAACATTTTTATAAAATACAGATGATTCCTGAATGTTTCTTGAAGGAAGTTCTATATAACAAATTTTACCATTCCCAAAAGTTGGATGAGCTTGATTCTCCATTTTCAAAGAGTATTAAATTAAAACGAAATTAAATTTACCAATTCTTTTACACAAAATTCCATGGTTACCAATAATTGGCTTTCAATAACTTTCCTTGTAATGAGCTCAATTTTCCATGAGGGGCATTCAAATTTCCATTAATCGAGCACAAAACGGCCGTTTTTGTTAGTCCCTAAGATATTTTTATTGGTCCCTAAAAGTGTTTTTGTCCTTCCCTAATCCGTTTATTTGCCTCTCGAGGATTTTACAGCCTGCACCTACCCTGGTCATCGGGCAGCAAATAATTTTATTATCATTATTCTGAGTGAAGCTTTAGTACTGGATAAAAGGCTGATTGTTTCTTATAAGCTGATAAAAGATACCAGGATATAAAATATTTGCCTGATCAAATGTTTATCTTTATTTACAGAAGCAAAACCTTTGAATAATGTCTCTGGCCATGAAACAATATTATATTTTAAATTTTTTATTCCTTATTTTGATTTTTATCTCCTGCCGGGAAGAAAAACTGGTGTTTGTCGAAAAGGTACTGGATCCCACTGGACCTGACTGGTGCTGGACGAAAACTTCGGGGGATTTTAATGGGGATGGCATTGATGACCTGGTCATTGGCGGATACAGAGGCGGGGGCATTTCGGCATATATGTCTCCCGATCATCGTAAAGAAACGATTACAGACATGCCCGGTGCCAAGACCGATGCGGAAGTCTGGGATGTGGATCGGGATGGAGACCTGGATCTGATATCTCTGTTTGATTCAACGGTGTGGTGGTTCAGGAATCCGGATTGGGAAGCTGTGTTGATCGATACGGCGGCCTCACACGATCTGGAGATAGATGATCTCGATGGGGATGGATGGGTAGATCTCATCTTACGCGACCAGGCTGAATTCGGTTCTTCAGGTGACAAATTGGTATTTATTCTTCAAAAGGGGCCGGATTTATGGGAATCTTTTAAAATGGAGATCCCCAATGGGGAAGGATTAAAACTGGCCGATCTGGATCAGGATGGGGAAAAAGATATCCTTATCAACGGCTGGTGGCTAAAAAATTCCGGTAGTATCCATGACTGGCTCATCCATCGATTTACGGATACATGGGATTGGCGCAATACATATATAGATGTGGCTGATTTTAACAAAGATGGAAGGGTGGACATCGTGATGTCTCCATCAGAACTAGCAGGAAACTACTACCGGTTGTCCTGGTTTGAACAACCGGATCTTCCGACCACGACCTGGGAAGAACACGTGATCATCGATCCCATTGAAACGGTTCTGCATTATGTGGGGGCCGCGGATTTTGACGGTGACACCTGGCCGGATATAAGCTATGCGGAAATGATCCAGGGGATTTATCCTCATGAAGTAGTGGTTCTCTGGAATGATCCGAAACAAAAATGGAAGAAATCAGTGATCAGTCTGGCAGGATCCCATTCCATGAGGATTACTGACTTTGATGGGGATGGGGACCCGGATCTTTACGGCGCCAACTGGCAGGATGATACGGTAAAGGTATGGATCAATCAGAAAATCAAAAAATAAGCATAAAATCGGATCACCACGAGATCCGTCATGGAACCGCAGAAGCATCGTGTAAAAAAACTGCAGAAGCCATTAAAACAAGCAAAGACAATCCTGTTTTAAGTTAGAATTAAACTTGATCTGAATTAAATGATAAAAAATTCTGAACAACGCCAAAAATGCCCATCACTACCACCGAACCTATCTTTGAAATCTCTTCGTTCTTTGCGTAAATAAGCCTCCTATGCCCTTTGCTTATATCTCTCCGTGTTCTCCTTCCTCCCTCTGTGTTCTCAACCCGGATTCATCTTTTATACAATCCTTCTTTTTCTTTGATCCGTCAAATCATTATTTTTAGGCTCAATTTCACCTATAATTTTTAAACGAATGAAAAAACTCGGCTTTACTCTTATTTTTTTAATGTTTATCTATCTCCAGGCCTTTACCCAGCCAGGTTATGAACCCTCAGAAGAAAATCTCAAGAACCGGGAATGGTTCCAGGATGCAAAATTCGGCATGTTTATCCATTGGGGGGTCTATAGCGTGATGGCAGGTGGCGGTGAATATGGCATTGCAGAATGGATCATGAACCAGAAGGAAATACCCATCCATGCCTATGAAAACCTTGCTAATTTTTTCAACCCCGTTGCTTTTAATCCGGCTGAATGGGTATCTGCAGTGAAGGCGGCTGGGATGAAATACATCACCATTACCAGTAAACATCATGATGGATTTGCCATGTTTGATTCAAAGGTGAGTGACTGGGATATTGTGGAGAGAACCCCCTACGGAAAGGATGTATTGAAAATGCTTAAGGAAGAATGTGATAAACAGGGGATCAAGCTCTTTTTTTATCATTCCCAACTCGACTGGCATCATCCGGATTATTATCCGAGAGGCAGAACCGGGCAGGAATATACCGGCCGGCCTGAAAGCGGGAACTGGGATCACTACATTGACTATATGAATGCTCAGTTGACTGAACTGCTGACCAACTACGGCGACATCGGGGGTATCTGGTTTGATGGCATGTGGGACCAGTGGGATGCCGACTGGCAACTGGATGAAACTTATGCCCTCATCCATAAATTACAACCGGGTGCCCTGATCGGTAGCAATCATCATAAAATGCCTTTCCCGGGTGAGGATTTCCAGATGTTTGAAAGGGATCTGCCTGGAGAAAACAGCATGGGATTCAATCAGGGAGGTATTTCCTCATTACCACTGGAGATGTGCGAGACGATGAATGGTTCCTGGGGTTATAATATTAAGGATCGTAGATTCAAGTCTACCAAGGAGTTGATCCAGACCATGGTAAAAGCAGCGGGTTATGGTGCCAACTTTTTATTGAATAACGGTCCGATGCCGAACGGGAAATTACAACCCGAAAATGTGGACACTCTGAAAGTGATCGGAAAATGGCTTGAGAAATATGGTGAAACCTATTATGGCACAGCGGCTGGGCCGGTTTCCCCCAGGTCCTGGGGAGCCACTACCCGGAAAGACAATACTGTGTATGTGCATATCATGGATCTGCCGGATGAATTCCTATTTTTGCCTGAATTAAGACAAAAGATCGAATCCGTCAAGCTGTTTGATGATCAATCCAATTTGAAATACAACCAGAATAATATGGGGACGATCATTACGGTACCTTTTGTGAAAAGGAATGATATCGATACCATTGTGGTGATCAATCTTAAAGAATAACATGATCAACCGGGGAAAGTGAAGCGGATCGTAATCAAAATCGGGTCAAATGTCCTGGCTGATACTCAGGGTTTGTTGAATATAGGAAGGATGAATGAGCTGGTCAGGCAGATTTCAGAGATCAAAGCATCCGGGATCGAAGTGGTGATCATTTCTTCAGGAGCCGTTGCATCCGGGAAAAGTATATATCAGCCTCTTCAAAAACTGGACACGGTGGGCCAGCGGCAAATGTGGTCTTCTCTCGGACAGGTAAAACTCATTCAGTCCTATTCCAATTTATTTGAAAAATACGGGATATTATGTTCCCAGATCCTGGTTACGCGGGAGGACTTCCGGAGTCGTGAGCACTACCTGAATATGAAAAACTGCCTTTCAATCTTATTAACAAACAGCATCATCCCCATTATCAATGAAAACGACGTGGTCTCTGTTACGGAACTGATGTTCACTGATAATGATGAACTGGCTGGATTAGTGGCTTCCATGCTCAATGTTAACAGCCTGATCGTATTGACCTCCGTGGATGGCATCTACCAGACAGATGAAATGGGAGTGCAACAGCTGATCGAAACGGTTAAACCTGGCGATAAGGAATTTGAAAAATATGTATCTACTGGCAAGTCCGCCTTCGGCAAAGGAGGGATGCTGACCAAGGCACATATGGCGGCCAAAGTAGCCGATGCCGGAATTGAAGTGCTGATCGCCAACGGATTGAAGGACAATATCCTCATCGGCCTGATGGAAAAGAGGATGCCCTGTACCAGGTTCCTTCCATCATCCAGGAAATCGAATATTAAAAAATGGTTATCGCATTCAAAAGGATTTGAAAAGGGTTCAGTGATCATCAATGAGGGTGCTTTAACTGCCTTGCGTTCACGAAAAGCTACCAGTCTGCTGCCGGTTGGTGTAGTACAGGTAGAAGGTCATTTTAAAAAAGGCGATATCATTACCATTTTTGATATCCAGAAGAAACAAATTGGCCTGGGAATGTCCCAATATGATGATGCCCAGACCCGGGAAAAGTTGGGAAAACAGAATCAACGTCCTTTAATCCACTATGATTATCTATTTTTGCTATGATGAAGAACAGAGATATATTCGAAAAAGCCAAGAGAGCATGTCGGGAGATCATCCTCATCGGGGAGGAGCAGGTAAACCAGGTGCTGCTTGACCTGGCGGATGCGGCCGAGAAATCAGTGGATGGATTATTAAAGGAAAACATAAAAGACCTGGAAAGAATGGATCCATCGGATCCGAAATACGACCGGCTCAAACTGACCGAAGCACGTATCAGGGATATTGCTGGTGATCTGCGTAATGTGGTTGGATTGAAATCTCCCCTTGGCGAAGTGATTGAAGAGAAGGAACTGAATAACGGACTTCAGTTAAAAAAGATCCGGGTGGCATTGGGAGCGATCGGGATCATTTATGAAGCGCGGCCCAATGTGACCTTTGATGTGTTTTCTCTTTGTCTCAAATCAGGGAATGTCTGTATATTAAAAGGGGGAAGTGATGCTGAATTTTCAAACAAAGCCATCCTCTCTCTCATTCATCAGGTGCTTGAAAAAAATCATATGCCTCCCTATTTTGTACAACTTTTACCCGCCACCCGTGAAGCCACCAACGATCTGCTGGGAGCCGTGGGATATGTGGACATGATCATTCCCAGGGGGAGTCAGAAACTGATCGATTATGTCCGGCAAAATGCCAGGGTACCGGTCATTGAAACGGGCGCCGGGATTGTTCATGCTTATTTTGATGAAAGTGGCGATCAGGAGGATGGGAAGGCGATCATTGCCAATGCAAAACTGCGCAGGGTCAGCGTCTGTAATGCCCTGGATTGTTTATTGATCCATGAGAAAAGACTTTCAGATCTACCTATCCTGGTACATGAGCTGGGAGAACAGGAGGTCCAACTATTTGCAGATGAAAAATCCATGGACGTTCTTGCAGGGCATTACCCGTCAGAATACCTTTTCCCGGCACATGAAGAACATTACGGCACGGAATTTCTATCGAAAAAAATGGCGGTAAGAACGGTCGCTTCCTTGACCGAAGCGCTGGATCATATTGCACGATACAGTTCAAGACACAGTGAAGCCATCATTGCCAGGACTGAAAAAACCATTCAGCGTTTTTTCAATGAGGTAGATGCAGCGGTTGTTTATGCAAACACTTCCACCGCGTTTACTGACGGGGCGCAGTTTGAAATGGGAGCAGAAATTGGGATCAGCACTCAGAAGTTACATGCCAGGGGCCCCATGGCTCTTAAAGAACTGACAAGTTATAAATGGCTTGTCCGTGGGCAAGGCCATACCAGAAATCCATAAAGGATAGGAACTTATTTTAAGTTGTTTATAATTTTTATATTTTTAAAAAAATTATAAACCATTGTCAGGCAAAAAGGTCAAAAACAATTTAATACAGATCTATTACCGTATACCCATTGAAGCATTCATCTGGATTTCAGGGTTGGTGGTTCTTGCACTTTATAACCCGGGGGAAGACCGGCATATTTCGTTATGTCTGTTCAATGCGTTGGGATTTAAATTCTGCCCGGGATGTGGACTGGGCAGATCCCTGGCTTTATTCATGCATGGAGAATTTTACCGGTCCTTTCAGATCCATCCTTTAGGACCCTTTGCGCTGGCAATTCTGGTGTATCGGATCTATCAACAGATTAATAACTTTTTCAGAAATACATTTTTAAAAAAAGCATATCATGGCAAGCGTATTGAAACTTTTACCTGAATTACAGGGACAAGAAATGTCCTATGTTCAGGAATTGATCAAGGAAATGGGAGATGACGAGGCACAATTATTCGCCAATATTTACAGGGCCAGGCGGAGGGACCCGCAATTGATATTGATCACCACCATTCTGGGATTTTTTGTGATAGCGGGGATCCAGCGGTTCCTGGTCAACCAGATAGGCATGGGCCTCTTATATTTATTCACTGCCGGCTTATGTTTTATCGGGACCATTGTCGACCTCGTCAATTACCAGAAGCTTACATTCGATTACAATCGTCAGATCGCTGATGAGGTGGCATTGATGGCTAAAAATAATTAATCAGATTTGATCCAGCTGGAATATATACCTCCCTTTTATCAGAAATACCTATCCCGGGTAGGGGATGGGGATGTTCTGACCCTATTAAAAAAAGATCTTGAAGAAACCTGGGATTTTCTTCATAAAATACCGGAATCAAAGCAAAATTTTTCCTACCGGGCAGGCAAATGGACCATTCAGCAGATCATCCTCCACCTCATGGATGTGGAACGGATCTTTATCTACCGGGCCCATCGGTTTTCCACGGAATGACCCGACGGAATTGGCCGGGTTTGATCAGGATTCTTATATCGATCAGGTTAAAACGGGGAGCATTAACTTTGAAATGTTACTAAAAGGCTGGGAAAATTTACGAAGATCCAGTATTTTATTTTATGAGCTGTTACCCGGTGATGCCCTTAAAAGAACCGGAAGGGCCATGGGGCTTGAATTTACACCGGAATCGATTGGATATATCCTAGTGGGGCATACGAAACATCATATTTCTATCATCAAAGAGAAATATTTATGATCAACGGATTTAACTGGCTTGAAATAGCTAAACGTCTGGAAGCCATTGCACAAACCGGGCTTACCTTTACACAGAATGAGTATGACCGGGAAAGATATGAAGAGATCCGGGAAATCAGTCATACGATATTTCATCATTATACAGATGAACCAATCGAGAAGATCTATGACCTGTTCACAAAGGAGAAAGGATATCCAACCCCCAAAATGGATGTCAGAGGAGTGGTTTTCAGGGATGATAAAATATTACTGGTCCGCGAAAAACTGGATAATCTCTGGGCTTTACCAGGCGGATGGGCTGACATCGGTTTGACACCGAATGAAGTGGTAATCAAGGAAGTAAAAGAAGAATCTGGTCTGTGCGTCAAACCTCAGCGACTGCTGGCAGTACTTGACAAAAAAAAACACAGACATCCACCCAGTCCGCTTCATGTTTATAAGTTATTCATCCTATGCCAGGAAACCGGTGGGGAAATATCAGCCGGACTTGAAACCCTGGAGGTTGGATTTTTTGATCTCCGGAATTTGCCCGATTTATCGACCGAAAGAAATACCACCGAACAAATCGAAATGGTTTATGATCTTTATAAAAACCCTGAAAGATTGCCGGTTATCGACTAGTTATCTACCCTGTTGAATGAAAAATAAATTACCACCTTTTGAGAAAATCATCCTGTTTGAAAATGATAATTATATGGTGGTCAATAAACCTCCCTTTCTGTCATCCCTGGAAGACCGGCAGGAATCATCCAATTTGCTTCAGTTGGCAAGAAAATATCTTCCGGAGGCACAATTATGCCACCGCCTCGACAAGGACACCTCCGGAGTCATGATCCTCGCCAGGAATCCGGAGGCCTACCGGTCGATGGCCATCCATTTCGAGAATCGCCGGGTAACCAAGATCTATCATGCCATAGTGGATGGGATTCATGATTTCCAGGAGGAAAAGGTAGAAGTTCCCATTGCAATTGTTCAGGGTTCCTCCGCAAGAATCGATTACAGGCATGGAAAAAAATCCCTGACGATATTCAAATCCTTAAAAGCATTCCGGAATCATACCCTTATTCAATGCCAACCTGTCACAGGAAGGACGCATCAGATCCGTGTTCATTTATCCTATCTTCATGCACCCATCACCGGCGATTTGACTTATGGGGGTGCCCCCTTCTATCTATCTGCCATCAAGAGGAATTATCGGCTTGGTAAATTCGAAGAGGAAAGGCCCCTGATGAAACGGCTGGCCCTGCACGCGAGATCGATATCATTCCCATTATTGGATCTGACCGAAAAGATTGTGGAAGCTCCTTATCCGAAAGATTTTGAGATTTTATTAAGACAACTCGAGAAAAACGCTTAAATGGATATAAATAATCCGGGAAGTATTGTATTTCTATCGGATAACATCTATTTTTGTGCCTCTTTTGGGATAACCCTATTGATTAAAATATAAGGAAAATTGAATACTTTAAGTTATAAGACCATTTCAGCAAAAAAAGGGAGCATGCAGAAAACATGGTACGTTGTGGATGCTGAGGCGAAGACTCTCGGGCGGATAGCCAGTGAAGTAGCCAGGGTAATACGGGGTAAGCACAAAACCTCGTTTACGCCAAATGTAGATTGTGGAGACCATGTGGTCGTAGTCAATGCATCAAAAATTCGATTGACAGGCGACAAGTGGAACAGCAAAGTGTACCTTTCGCATTCCGGTTATCCTGGTGGACAGAAAAGCTTTGTCACCCAAACAAATGATGCAGAAAGATCCTACCCGGATGTTTGAAAAGGCGGTTAAAGGGATGCTTCCTAAAAACCGGTTAGGAAGGGATTTATTTAAGAACCTGCATGTTTATGCCGGTGCCGAACATGGTCATGAAGCACAGAACCCAAAAGAATTAAAGGTTTAAATCAATCATATACATGGATATAATCAACGCAGTAGGAAGAAGAAAAACGAGTGTAGCCCGGATTCACATGATTCCAGGCAAGGATGACTTCATTATTAACGGGATACCCCTGAAAGAATATTTCAAGTCTGATATTCTTGAAACCATCGTAAAGCAACCCATTGGAGCGATCGAATTTGATGGGGGGTATGAAATCAAATGTAATGTACGGGGAGGTGGATTCAAAGGTCAGGCTGAGGCCATCCGGCTCGCATTGTCGAGGGCATTGATTGATATAAACCAAGAATATAAACCGGCTTTAAAGAAGGAAGGATTTCTTACCCGGGATCCGCGTATGGTGGAACGGAAAAAATACGGGAAGAGAAAAGCCAGAAGGAGATTCCAATTCAGTAAACGATAATTATTTCTATAATCAAATATTTTAATGGCAAACATAACCTATAAAGATCTACTTGATGCTGGTGTCCATTTCGGACATTTAACAAGAAAGTGGGATCCGAAGATGGCTCCATATATTTTCATGGAACGGAACGGAATTCATATCATTGATCTGAATAAAACCCTCGCTTGTCTTGAAGAAGCATCAAACGCAATCAGGAGTGTAGTAAGAAGTGGACGAAAAGTATTGTTCGTAGCTACTAAAAAACAGGCAAAAGGCATCGTCGAAGCCGAAGCTGTACGACTGAAAATGCCCTATGTAACTGAAAGGTGGCTGGGTGGCATGCTGACCAATTTTACGACCATCCGCAAATCATTGAAAAAACTTTCCTCCATTGAGAAATTAATGAAGGATGAATCTTATCAGAACCTGGCCAAACGAGAAAGATTGATGATCGGCAGGGAAAAAGAGAAATTGGAAAAAGTACTTGGAGGGATATCAGAATTAACAAGATTGCCTGCTGCCATCTTTATCGTGGATGTGAAAAAGGAAAACATCGCAGTAAAAGAAGCACAGAAACTAAATATTCCGATCTTCGGGATTGTTGATACCAATTCGGATCCGAATGTTGCCGATTTCCCGATCCCTGCCAATGACGATGCCTTTAAATCCATCGATATCATCGTACAACAGATCTCACGGGCTGTGGAAGAAGGATTGATGGAGAGGAAAAAGGATAAAGAAGATCAGAAGATGCAGGATGAGGAAGAAACCAAGCGGCAAATGGATGAGTCTGGAAAATTGGAAGCGGATGAAGATATCGAAGAAAAGGTAGAGGTCGATTCATCCGACGAATAAGAACTTTGAAATATCGAAATAGATATGAAATTGAACATTGAGCAGATAATCAGTGTTCAATTTTTTTTGGATCAATGTTAAAATAAAAAATATAAAAAATGGCAATTTCAGCACAAGATGTAAATAAACTGCGAAAGATGACCGGAGCCGGTATGATGGATTGTAAAAAAGCCCTTACCGAATCCAATGGTGATTTTGAAAAAGCGATTGAAATACTTAGAAAAAAAGGTCAGAAAATTTCTGCCTCCAGGGCTGACAGAGAGGTATCGGAAGGATCCATATTTATCCAGAGTAATGATGAGGATACCAGCAGTGTATTGATCGCCCTGAACTGTGAAACTGATTTTGTGGCCAAGAATGAAGAATTTCAAAAACTGGGTGCATTGATCGTTCAAACGGCTGCCAAAAATAATCCATCCACCATCGGGGAGCTTCTGGATTTGAAAGCCGATCAGCTGACTGTGAATGAAAAGATCGTTGAGCTTATCGGTAAAATTGGGGAAAAGATTGAAATATCTGCGTATGAGATTCTGAAAGGTGAAAAAGTGGTCTCATATATTCATGCCAATAATAAACTGGGCGTTCTGGTGGCGCTGAAAGGTTCCAATGGAGCCGAGGTGGTGAATGCCGGAAAGGATGTTGCCATGCAGATCGCCGCCATGAGTCCGGTGGCCGTTGATAAGGACGATGTTCCCCAGGAGGTAGTGGAAAAAGAAATCGAAATCGGTAAAGAACAGGCCAGGGCAGAAGGTAAACCGGAAAACATGCTTGAAAAGATCGCAGTAGGGAAACTCAATAAATTCTACAAAGAATATACGCTGTTGAATCAGCAGTTTGTAAAGGATAATTCCCTGACAGTCGGCCAATACCTGGATAAAATTAAGAGTGGATTAACGGTAGCCAAATTCAAAAGGATATCCATTGGCTAAATTTTTATTCTGAAGCCTGGATCATAGCATAATATATAAAGATTGGCTAAAGAAAAATAAGAGTATCCCTGCCTGCTGTTAGCAGGGTGAAAAATGCCTGTAGGCAGGGATATTTCCCTTTAATTCGTGCAATTGGCTCAAATTCATGACCCAACTTCAAACTCCCTTGATTATTGACCAGTGTGCGTGTACCATATTCCATTGATCCTCTATTCGCCGGTAAATGGAGGTTGCCTTCCACGGTGTCGGTGGATTTCCATTAAGAGAAAACCCACGATATCTCCCTGAAAGTACACCAATATCTCCATATATCTGAACCCTGGGATTGACGAAAACGGTGGTAATCAATGCAAAGATGTCGGCAAACAGGCCAGATCAACCGGGTTGAGAAGTATCATTAAAAGAAGGTTATATTTTCATTCGGACTCATTTTGACCTTTCTCAACCTTTAAAATATTAAAAATGAGATTTAATGAACTTGATTTTTTAGAGAAATGGATCTTATCTCCCAGATCATGATCCCATAAACAACCAGGTATTCCATTCCAATCAACCAGTAATTGGGGGTAAAGCCCGTCTCCGAATATCCCTGATAGGTGAAAAAGATCAAAAAGGTCCAGACAACCGGAAACCTGTATCGGGTAAAAATGCTCAGGACCAGCAAGGTGATGATATACCAGGGATGCAGGGTGGTGGTCATGGCCAGGTAAATCATCAGAATCCACATCCAGATCTCTTCTTCTTTTCTGACCTTTGTCCAGGAAGATGAAGAAAGCCAGACGATCAGCATAAAAGTAATCAGCCCAAGCACGGGACCCGCAATAAAAATAATATTATAACCGGTGATCCAGTATCCGATCTGACGGATCAGAAAGTATATGCTTGCATTGAACTCCAGTTTATTAAAATACAATGCCAGACTACTCAAAAAACCTCCCATTGAGTTTATTTGAACAAATGGCAGAAAACCGAGGATGATGATGATGATCGTACTGATCACCATTTTGGTCCCCTTTTTATTTCCATACCGGATCCAGAGGAAAGGCAGAAAAATGAGCGGGATCAGTTTGGTCAGGATACTCAGACCCAAAGTCGCTCCTGCTGATATGAATTTCGATTGGTATATGAACCATAATGACCATAAAAGAAAAAAGATCATGATCCCCTCAACATGAAGGTTCCCGGTTAATTCCAGAATAACGAGTGGGTTTAATACGTAAAGCAATCCCAAATGGGTGGACTTCCCGGCTGATTTCAACAGTGTCCGGATAAGCATTATGGTACCGGCTTCAAAAAGGAGAATAAAGATCCGGATCACAAGAATGCTTCCAAACCAGGAATGTGGTGAAAGCACCACTGCAAGGGCAAATATCACCTGGTCGAGCGGGGGATAGCTCGAATGTGTATTCTTGCCGAAAAGATCGAACAGGGAGGGAGTCAATCCAAATTTCTCAAAATCCGGGTCTGAAAGAAAGTGACCGGGCAGGTGGGCATAGGGATTCAGCCCATTTGCCGTCAGATGTCCATCCCAGAGGAACCTGTATACATCATCGGATAGGTTAGGGACCAGGAAAAGGAGGGACAACCGGAAAAGAAATCCCACGAGATATGCCTGGTCGATGAATCGGGTTTTATCTGAAAAATGATACAGCAGAAGATATGCCCCAAAAAGAAATAAATAACAGATAAGCAAGGGCAGGGTTTCATGGCGAGGGATCCTATAACTGATCAGCATGTAAATTGCCAGGGAAAGGGCAGCGGATATCCCAAAAACCATTTTACCGTACCGTTTTTCAGCCATTCGTTACAATCGTTTTCAAAGTATAATAGGATACACCAGCATATCCGGCTGCCAGCATGAGATGAAAGATAAGCAGCCCAAAATCACCGAGAAATATTCCCAGTCCAACACCAAAAAGGAAATATAAAAACAGCAATATCTCGATGATATTCTGCCAGGTGATCTTCGATTGAAAATAGATCTTATTTTTCAAAGTATCCTTTTGTGTTTTGATATTGAATTTTGGCGTTCTGATGAATTCCGTTTTCATTCCCAGCCATCCCTCCATCACCCCGATGGTATTCTGGAAAGATAATCCCATGCTGAAAATGAGAAATAGGGGAAAATGAGCAAAATAGTATTTCAATGATCCATGGGGATAATTGTACCTGGATGGTACCCAGTAAAAAAATGATAATCCCAAAAAACCAATCAGGAAGACGGATCCCAAATTAAAATATATATGGTAACTGGGATTGGATTCTTTGATCATTAACAGGGGAATACTGGTGATGGCTGCCAGTAACAATAGAGGAAAAACGAGACTGTTCAGCAGGTGGAACAGCGCGTGTATTTTATTCGTCCAGTGTAATTTTGTTCTCAATACCCCGGCCAGGTTTTTTCTGGCAGCTTCAGCTCCTCCCTTTGACCACCGGAGCTGTTGAGAACGGATCGCCTCTATTACCACAGGCAATTCAGCAGGTGTAACCACCTGCTCGAGGTATTTGAACTTCCACCCCTTTAATTGTGCGCGGTAGCTCAGGTCAAGATCTTCAGAAAGCACATCCCTTGCCCAATTGCCGCTATCGATGATGCATTTTTTCCTCCAGATCCCGGCAGTCCCATTAAAATTGATAAAACTTCCTGCCGAACTTCTTCCCACCTGTTCAACCGAAAAATGGGCATTCAATCCAAAAGCCTGAAGACGTGTCAGCAGGGAATAATTTTCATTGATATGGCCCCACCGGGTTTGGACCATCCCGGTATCCGGGTTTTGAAAATATGGGATCGTTTTTCTCAGAAAATCTTTTTCCGGGATAAAATCAGCATCAAAAATGGCTATAAATTCCCCTTTTGCTTTATCAAGTCCCTCGCGCAATGCTCCTGCCTTATATCCCTCCCGCTGATCCCGATGACAATAGTAAATATTGATGTTTTTGATTTTCAGTTTTTCGATGGTATCCATTATAATATTGGAGGTGTCATCCGTCGAATCATCGAGCACCTGAATTTCAAGTTTATCAGTCGGATAATCCAGCCTGGCAACGGATTCCAGCAAACGCTTGATCACATATTTTTCATTATAAACAGGCAATTGAACAGTAATAAAGGGATCGTCCCAAGCCTCGGGTTCAGGGGAAGGGTTTTGATTTACTTTGTTTTTGAACCGGATATAACGGAGCGCAAGATCAAACTGGACCAGGCTGAACATCATGATCAGAATCATGGATATTAGATAGATCAAGAGGATGATCGTGTTCACTACCAGTATTTAAATATGGTCCAGATAATTTTTTTACCAGCCAGCAGGGAACCCTTAAATGTACCTGAAACTTTAGAGAATCCGATTCTTTGCCTGTAATTAACCGGGATCTCTGCCCATTTTAACCTGCTTTTTATGGCTTTGATCTGCATTTCAATGGTCCAGCCATAATTTTTATCCTCCATTTTCAGTTTTTTCAGGCTTTCCCATCGGATTGCCCGGAAAGGTCCGAGATCCGAAAAATGTGCGTGATAGATCCATTTCATCAACCGGGTAGCCAGCCAGTTACCGAAGATCTGCTGGGGAGTCATGGATCCCGGTTCCCGGTTTCCAAGCGCCCTGGATCCGATGACCAGGTCAGCATGACCCTCCAGGATAGGTTTGACCAGGTCTTCCATTTCCTCAGGGTAATCGGAATGATCCCCATCCAGAAACACAATAATGCCCGTCGATTCATCTGCTGTTTCACTTATATAGGCTATCCCTTTGAGGCAGGCATTCCCATAACCCCTGGCGGGTTCAGAAAGTACGGTGGCACCGGCTTTCCTGGCCATTACAGAAGTATTATCGTTTGATCCATTATCAACCACAATAATTTCCTTAACAAGGAGGGGAATTTCCTCTATGACGATGGCAATGGATCTCTCTTCATTAAATGCCGGAATAATTACCCTGATTTCTTCATTCATAGAAAAAATTAATCTACCAATCCCAATGGGTTATAGCTTGTACAAAGATAGATAATTATGTTGACGAGACAGGAGGATAATTCTCATTTCCAATCAGGGCAGGGCCATTGAACCTACCCGCTTCTTTTTTGTTTTCCAGTTTTAATACTCCCCTTGGACAGACAGCCGCACAGATACCACAGCCCACACAGGATGCCCGGATGATATTTTGTCCCCTTTGTGCGTACCATCTTACATCGATGCCCATCTCACAATAAGTGGAACAATTACCACAGGAAATGCACTGTCCGCCATTGGTGGCGATTCTGAACCTTGACTTGAAACGCTGTACGATTCCCAGGTAAGCCGCCAGCGGACAGCCAAACCGGCACCAAACCCTGCTTCCCATCAAAGGATAGACTCCCACGCCAATCACACCGGCAAATACACTTCCTATCAGGAATCCATAGGCGGATTTGATCTGCTCTGTATCAATACCGAGCAGGGATCCCTGTCCACTGAAGAAAGCATACAGGACGGCACCTGTGTTCACCACGGCAAAAACCAGGATGCCATGAACGAGCCATCGCTCAATTTTCCAGGCCTTGAGGGATTTATCGGATAGATGTCTGAAGGGATCTCCCATGGTTTCAGCCAGCGCTCCACAGCCACATACCCATGAGCAGTACCACCTTTTACCAAAAAAGAATGATAATAAAGGGACTGCTAGGATGATCAGCATAATTCCCCAGAAAAGAAGAAACCATCCGAATGCTCCGCCGGATATCAATTGTTCCAGGTTATAACTGTAAAAGAAATCGTAATCAAGTGGCCAGATATTTTTAAAATCATAACCCGGTTGATTCAGAGAATATAAAATTTCAGGGATCAGGAAAGCAAATCCCAGCTGAAAGAACATGACCGAACCGGTTCGGATCAACTGAATATTATTTCCCCGGTATTTCAGAAACATCCTCAGGCCCATGATCAGGATGGCCAGTGTATACAATACCCCATATAAAAACCAGTGGCTTGCTTCTCCACCATTTAGAAAACGGCTCAGGGGATCTACCAGGATCACCCAACTCGTAAGGTATTCCGGATAAAAATAAATGATCACATAAAAGGAGGTCAGTATGATCCCGAGTACGATGCCCATCCATCCCAATGATTTTAAGGAACTGAAATATATGCCATTGTTTTTTATACCGGGAAGTTGTCTTACATAGGTCGCAAATGCGTAGATCAAACCTCCCATACACATCAATCCGACGGACAGGATAAGCCATAACCAGGAATGTTGGTTCAGCGTGCCCCGGGTGGCATGTTTGGTAAGGTTGAATTTATGCTGTTTGATCTCATAATTCCCGAAACCTTCCTGATAGACAAGACTTTGATTGATGCTTTTTTGGATGTTTTTTAATTCTTTTTCCAACGTTTCTTTCGTGTCATATTCCTTGCCGTCCATCCAGTTGGTGTAGTCTTTAAGATATTTGATCTTGATTTCGGCTGCTTTATCTTTTTGGGGGAATACCTGGTCGATGAGCAGGGAGGAAAAAACATATTTTTCTTTCTTTTCTGAAAGATCAATAAGTGTCTCAATGGGTTGATCCTTGATGCCGAAAAGATCCTGGATTTTTTGATTGGTACGGTTAAAGACCATGCTTAAATCCCGGAGGAAGATGAAATTCCACACATACCTTTTGTCCAGCATCGTATCTGTCTCTTCATGAAGTATTTCGAATTTCTGTCCGTCGCCTTCCTGTTTGATCATATTTTCTGTAAGCATGAATTCCCCCATGGTCAAAATGGAAAATGATACCAGCAATGAGAAAATAATTAAAAAAATACCTGCGTATTGAAATCCTTGTCTGACGGTCATTTGGATCTTATTTATCAATTAATTAGGAAAGAGAATATATGCCTAGATTTACCCGGTTGAACCGGATTTTCCGGATGATTTTTATGATAGATATGCCTTATGTAAGGTGTTGGGTTTTCCGAAAATTCGGCATCAAAGCAGGCCTCCATCAGATTCTGTACAACCTTATCAATGGTCGCCTTTTCTTTGATCCATCTGTCACACACAGCATGTCTGAACCGAATACCCATCAGGTTAATGCCCATGAGCTGTTTGGTGGAGCGATCGTACACCAGCCTGGCTGACCTTTTTCCTGAATCATCCTCCCAGTAAATGGAAGCCTCTTTCTGATCCGGGAACGTTTTTCACTTGTCCATAAACCTGGTATTCGATATCCAAAAACTTAGCAGAATTGAACCAGGGACCTGGATGGTAAGGAGTCTTTTCTCCCATGATCGTCTGAGCCACCGTTTCCCCATGAATACGACCGGTATACCAAACCTGTTCGATGGATTTCCTGTCCGGCAGCGGTTCCCTGTATTGAACACAATCACCAATGGCATATACATCAGGCACACTCGTTTCAAAATAACGGTTTACCATAATGCCTCGATCCGTTTCTATTTTGCTTTCCTTCAGAAATCCGATGTTGGGATGGACACCGACTGCCAATCCTACAAACTGGCAGGAGATTTCTTCGCCCTGGCTGGTAATGACTCCTTTTACCCGGCCAGAGTGATCAGGAATTATCTTTTCCAATTCAGTTTCCAATCTCAGATCAATCTTATGTTCACGGATATGCCTGTTGACCAGGGCCGATTCTTCAGCCGGTAATACGATATCCCAGAAACTTTTTTCTCTTACCAGAAAAGCGACCGTTATGTTTCTGGAGAGAAGCATTTCTGCCATTTCAATCCCAATGAGTCCACCACCCACTACTACCGCCCGTTGAATTCCACGGGTATAGGATTCCATGTTTACAAGGTCCTGATAACTGTATAATCCCTGGACCCCTTTCAGATCCTGTCCTGGCCATCCGAATTTATTGGGTTTTGACCCGGTGGCGATGATCAATATATCGTAATCCATGGTATTGCCGGACTGTAAATGTATCATTTTACGGTCCGTGTCGACTTGAAGTACATAATCCCGCATCAGCTGGAGGTTATTCTTTTCCCAGAACCAGTCTTCGTACGGCTTGGTATGTTCAAATTTAATATGCCCCATATAGATGTACATCAATGCCGTTCGTGAAAAAAAATGATCGGTTTCGGCTGAAATGATAGTGATGGGATCACGGGAGTGCTTCCGGATGTGTCTTGCGGCCGTGATCCCTGAAATACCATTGCCAATGATGACGATCTTTCGCATTAGAGTGGATTAACTTTAATTGTTTAGGTCCGGTGAAAGGACAATTTAACTTTTTTTACGTTCCTAAAGATAGAGTTATCATGGATTAATTAAAAATTGAAAATAAATGTCATGACGTGGACAAAATTCAAATAGTGAATGATGGTCACCCTGATTCTATATATGATTTTTTCGGATTAATATTGCTAGTATTTTTCTTAAATGGGATATTCTTGTTGCCACGGCGTCACTGTACAATAGGATGTAGGTTTTTTTTTAATTCAAGAAGATTCAATTGATCCCACGATGGATGCTTATGAGATGTATTTGAATGATCTGATCAATGTGAACAGGGATTTTTTTAAAGATCAGGATGGAATACGCTGGATCAATTCCCGTGAGGCAAATACCTATCAGGGAAAACGGAAAAAACTTCTGGAAAAACTTCCGCAGAAAACCCGATGGTCATTTAAAAATACAAAACCATGGATAAATGGACTGTCTCCTGGCTGCCGGCTATGCGGAGAGGGTAAGTGGTCATGCCTTTTTATTACGGGACAATGCAATGCCCATTGTTTCTATTGCCCGGCGAAACAGCAGGGCGATCATGTTCCTGAAAGTCAGGGATTAAAATTTACTCATGCGGAAGACTATGCCGTATACCTGAATTATTTTGGTTTTAAGGCTTGCAGTTTCAGTGGAGGAGAGCCCATGTTAGAATTTAACCGGCTTCTCCATTTCTTAAAAATTATCAGGAAATACACTTCTCCTGACATCTATATCTGGATGTATACCAATGGCATCCTGGTTACCAGGGAGAAGTTGAAAATGCTTGCAGAAGAGGGGCTGAATGAAATCCGGTTCGATATCGGGGCAACTAACTACTGCATAGATAAACTTAGCCTGGCAAAAGGCTTGTTCTCAAATCTTACTATTGAGATCCCATCCATTCCAAATAAAACCGAAGCATTAAAAGAGCTGATCCCCCGGATGATCGATGAAGGGGTCACCCATTTGAATCTGCATCAGTTGCGATTGACCAGCTTTAATGTGAATCATTTGAAAAGACGATCTTATATCTTTCTTCATGGGGAGGCACCCACCGTTCTTAAATCAGAACTGGATGCTTTGGAATTGATTCTACATGTTGGGGAAAAAGGATGGCCCCTGGGGATTAATTATTGTAGTTTCCAGTATAAAAGCCGGTTCCAGCAGGCAGGATTCAGGAATCAACTCGCCCAAAGGCTGGCCCATCAGGAAAAAATCACTGAAAATGGCTTTATCCGACGACTTTATGGAATGCCACAGGAGAATGCACCAGATTTCTATCCATCTACGGGCCTGATTTATCAATGGATAAGGAATGGTTTTCTTCAGTTGTTGGACGAATCCCAACTGGCTGATTCTCGCGAAAGGTATGCCTGGATTTTTATTGAATTTCTGAAGATCCGATTCGGGAATACGGATACACCGGGCGATACTTCTGATAAAATTCTGGTGATCAACGATCAATCCTATCGCTGGAGCCTGGAAAGATTCGATCCTCCCATCGCAATCGATCGGGCCAGGATTCCAGCCCTGTTATCTTTGATTTCTGGAAAGGGAAAACGGATTCCCGGGGATCCGGATCTATTCATGATCTGGAAATATTCCTTTGTTGAATCCGGATTTAGAAATTATTTTTGAATTATGATCCGTTATCAAATTTTGAACCGGTTATTGTGGGGGATCATCGCATTATGTGCCCTGGCCGTTTCTCTTATGGGATTGTTAAATACCGGGATTTATCAATCCTTTGCTAAATCGGATCTTATCTCCGGATTGATCGCACAGGACCTGATCAGTCTTCTGGTTGCCATTTCACTCATATATTTCAGTCTCTTTTCCAAGGCGATCGGGATTAAAAAGCTGGTCATAATACTGGGAATGATTGGGTATCTGTTTTATGGGTATGGGATCTATGTGATGGAGTTGTTCTATAATGCGTTCTACTTTGTATATATGGTGATCTTCGGGCTTTCCTTTTATTCAATCGTTGTGGGGATTGTTGCCATTGACATTAATTTACGGTCGAAGGTTGAGGTTAACCGGACCATTTTGATCTTATCGGCCCTGTTTTTATTTATGAACCCATTGATCTTCTATCCCTTATGGATCACTGAGATATTGCCATATATTCTGGAAAGGCAAAGGCCGGAGGTATTTTATTCTGTATATATTCTCGATTTATGCCTGATCATGCCCGCCATGGTGATTGTGGGAGTGATGGCTTTAAAAAACAGTGGATGGGCTTTATTGCTGTTACCTGCATTGCTGGTCTGGGGATTCATTTTGCTTTTTGCAGTGGCCCTGGGAGGGATGATTCAATGGATCAGGGATCAGACAGTCAGTTTGGAAGAAATCAGTTTCTATCTCGTACTTTCATTGATTTTTATAGGGTTGATCGCCGCTTATTTTCGTAGGTTGAAGATATCCTTTTGAAAGTCTTTTTTACGCAGAATATTCATACATTAGTATAAGCGAAGGGAGTTGTTTCTAATTTTGATTCAGCTTCATTTTTAATACATCGTACCCAATATGTGCATTCACATTTAACACGGATTTATGCCAATCAAAATCGCCCTTATTATTTCTGTTGTTCTGCAATTTATCACTGCCATCATTGCATTGAGTTTGATCAAACGGACACGGACGCACATCGCATGGTGGATTATATCTGCCGGGTTCCTTTTAATGGCTTTCAGACGATTGTTTGAGCTTCTGGAGGTTTTCGAGTCTCAGTCTAAATTAATAAATAGTTTGTTGAATACCTGGACCGGGGTCATTATTTCAATTATTATGCTATTGAGTCTTCTCTACATCAAACGGATTTTCAATATTCAAAATCAAATCGAGGATCTCCGGAGAAAAAACGAATCGAGAATACTTTCTGCAATTATCAAAACGGAAGAAAAGGAAAGACAATATTTTGCCAAGGAATTACATGAAGGATTGGGACCTTTGTTATCGTCGGTTAAAATGAGCATCTCCGCATTTAATAAAAACCTTTCTTCAAAAAAAGACATTCAAATCATGGCGAATGCCGAAAACCTGATTGATGAATCGATCAATACATTAAAAGAAATTTCAAATAAATTAAGTCCCCACATTTTAAACAGCTTTGGGTTATTAAAAGCAGTTCAGTCATTTATCAATAAATTACAGATCATTCATGCCCCGAAGATCAATTTAAACAGCAACATCGAAGACAGGCGTTTTTCATATAATGTGGAAGTGGTGGTATACCGGGTAATTTGTGAGATGATCAACAACACCTTAAAACACGCAAAGGCACATAATATTTTTATTGACCTCATCGAGGAAAATAAAATTTTAAAAGTCATATACATTGACGATGGGATCGGCTTTGATCCTGAAAGTATTGAATTGGAGCAGAAAGGAATGGGGTATTCCAATATTAAATCGAGGATCAGATCCCTGAACGGGACTTATCAGATATTCTCACAACCCGATGAAGGTCTTCATGTAGAAATCGGCATCAATGTTTAACCAATAGATGGAAAAGTATTCAATAGTTTTGGTAGACGATCATAAGTTATTCCGGGAGGGCCTGAAATTACTTTTGAGTAATCTTGACTATGTTCAGGATGTACAGGAAGCCTCCAGTTGTCATGAATTCCTCCAATTATTGGCAGAAAAGGAGCCTGATATTGTTTTTATGGATATTGATTTACCTGAAACGGATGGAATTGAAACCACAAGACGGGCCCTCGAGTTTAATCCCGGATTGAATGTGATTGCGCTCACCATGTATAGCGATGAGGATTATTTTACCAGAATGATCCATGCCGGAGCAAAAGGGTTTATTTTAAAAAATTCAGGCATCCAGGAAGTGGAGGAAGCCATCCAAAATATCATGGCCGGAAACAGTTATTTTTCCAGGGAAATATTGAATGTATTGGTTCAAAGTATCAGCAGGAAGAAAAAAGTAATAAAATCAGGGGAATTATCTGAACGGGAAGAGGAAGTTCTGTATCTGATTTGTAAGGGCCTCTCAAATAAAGAAATCGCAGACAGACTTTTTATCAGTAAAAGGACAGTCGATAAACACCGGGAAAACCTCCTGTTGAAAACAAATTCTAAGAACACCGCCCACCTGGTTATGTACGCCATAAAACATGGGATTGTGGATATATAACCAGTATACTGCGCTTTTATACCTATCAATGAGTACAAATCCGTAAAAAAGCATTTACGCTTTTTAGCTGTTTCGGAAAAGCTTTCAAAACCAGTTATTTGTTCTGAAAAATTCAGAACCATGAAACCGATCTACCTGAAAGGTTTATTTTTTTCTATTTTATTTTTATCTGCAACATCCGGTATACATGCTCAATTTAAAGTGGATGCTCAATTCCGCACCCGCCTTGAATTTCGTGATGGATATCAGAAACTGGCATTACCCGGTTCTGTACCTACGGTTTTTATTTCCCAGCGAACCAGGTTGACCTTTAGTTATCAAACCGATAAGCTGCGGCTGAAATTTACTCCCCAAGATGTAAGACTATGGGGCGATGAAGGAATAGCTACTGCCACCGGGGTTTTTGGGGACACTTCCTCATTGGATTTATTTGAAGGATATACAGAAATTAAACTGGGGAATCTGGGATGGATTTCTGTTGGAAGACAACAACTGCAGTATGACAGTCATCGATTATTTGGATCCAGGAACTGGAGTCAATTCGGATTGTCATATGATGCTGTGGTTTTAAAACTGAACCTTTTTAACTGGAATGTGCATCTGGGAGGCTCATGGAATACTTTAATAGAGTCTTCGATAGATGATTTTTATCCATCCAGCCGGCTTAAATCCCTTGAATTCATCTGGTTGAACCGAGAATTTAATGATTGTTTTAATTTTTCAATCATACATATTGCATCCGGGGTCACAGAAACCGACACTACCAATAATCTTCACTTCAAGGAAACGACCGGTATTTATTCAGATTATCAGAAAGACGATCTGAGGATCTGGGGAAATATTTATTATCAGTATGGGAAAACCAATGCCAATAAAAAGGTCAATGCCTTTCTTTTTGATCTGGAGGGAAGTTATCAAATCTCAAAGTTCACCCCCTTGCTGGGGATCAGTTATCTGTCGGGTAATCATCTGGTAGGTGAAGGACAGGAAAAAGAAAAATTGTTTGACGTACTGTATGGAAACCGACATACTTATTTCGGATTTATGGATTATTTCAGGAATTTTCCTTCTCATACGAAACAGGGTGGGCTGGTTGATTATCATTTTTATCTCGATTTTAAATTCTCGAAATCATTCAGCATCAGAGAAAAAGGTCATTATTTTCAGCTCGCACAGACAAACGAGCTTACGCCTTCCAATAAAAATCTTGGTTTCGAGAATGAGCTGATTCTGACCTATAAGTTTGCCGAATGGGGAGTAATTGAAAGCATGTATGCTTTCATTTTACCCACCGAGACTCTTAATACCATTCAGAATTTACCAGTTGAAAGGTTTTCAGAGTTTTTTTACCTGCAATTGACCCTGACGCCAGTTTTATTTAACCAGCAACCAAAATGATCCAATTTGAATCACAAAAAATCAAGGATATGAGAAATATTTATTTCATTTGTTTTCTTTCAATTTCAATCCTGTTTTCTGCCTGTACTTCTGAGAAACAAAAAGAAAGGACCATCAGTCTTTCGGGTGCTTTTGCTCTTTATCCATTGGCAGTGAAATGGTCAGAAGAATACCAGAAGATCCATCCGGAATTGAGATTCAATATCACAGGCGGGGGAGCAGGCAAAGGAATGGCTGATGCCCTGGCCGGGGTGGTTGATCTGGGTATGTTCTCTCGTGAAATTACCCAGGAAGAAAAGGATAGAGGGGTCTGGTGGGTTGGCTTGACCATTGATGCGGTATTGCCGACTATCAGTGATCAAAATCCTTATCTTGATATCCTGAAGAGCAGAGGGGTGACAAAAAATGAATTTCAGAAGATATTCATTGATAATTCAATCAAGGATTGGGGAGAGATGCTTGCTGTTTCCAGTAAAAAGGAGATGATAGTTTATACAAGGTCAGATGCCTGTGGAGCTGCTGAGACCTGGGCGAAATACATGGAAGGTAAGCAGGAAGATCTTATAGGCGTAGGCATATTTGGTGATCCCGGACTGGCAGAAGCTGTTTCCATGGATCCGGCAGGGATCGCATTCAATAATACCATTTATGTGTATGATATAAAAACAGGGAAAAAAAGACCCGGGATGGAAGTAATACCCATTGATATCAATGAAAATGGGAGCATCGATCCGGAGGAAAATTTCTATGACGAACATGGAGGAGTATTGAAAGCCATCGCGGAAGAAGTGTATCCATCGCCCCCGGCACGTGAACTGTATTTTATTTCAAAAGGAAAACCGACTAAAAACGCAACCCTTGAATTTCTTAGATGGACACTTACGGATGGACAGAAATTTGTAAAAGAGGCTGGTTACGTCCCGATCGACCAGGAGAAAATTGATAATTATCTGGAAAAATTAAAATAGGAATATGTCATTCAGGCGATTCTTAATTGACAGATTGATAGGTGCATGGATGGTGGTGGCACTGATTACCATTCTGTTTTTACCGGTGATCATTGGCATTGGATTATACGTAAAAGCAGCACCCATTCTGGAAGAACATAGTTTATTTCAATTAGTCTTCTCATCTAGGTGGTTCCCATCCAGAGGTGAATTTGGATTTTGGCCGTTTATTGCCGGATCACTTTATGTGACCGTTCTTTCATTTATTTTCTCTGCACCAATATGCCTTTTATCGGCCATTTATCTCACCCAGTTTGCATCAAAAAAACTGATCAAGGTAATGCATCCAGTCATCGATATTTTGGCCGGATTACCTTCCGTGATCTATGGAGTCTGGGGCATATTGATTATTGTCCCCTTCATTTCGGATATTCTGGCTCCATTGTTCAACACATCTTCTTCGGGCTATTCAATTTTTGCGGGAGGAATTGTTCTGGCGGTGATGTGCATCCCCTATATGCTGAATATGATCATCGAGGTATTCAATACGGTGCCCATTGAAATGAAGGAAGCATCACTTTCACTTGGATCCACTCATTGGGAATCCGTGAAACATGTAGTAATTCCGAAGAGTTTTCCAGGAATCATTTCGGCTTATGGACTGGGGATCGCCAAAGCCTTTGGGGAAACCATTGCAGTGATGATGGTGGTTGGAAATATGATCAAGGTGACAGGGAACCCATTTGATGCAGGATATCCGCTTCCAGCCCTGATCGCAAATAACTATGGGGAGATGTTATCCATTCCCATGTATGATTCGGCATTGATGTTTGCTGCGCTCTTATTACTGATCATTATTCTTTTGATCAACCTTGTTTTCAGGTATTTTATCTATCGGACCCAAAGTATATGAAACAGAGAAAAATGATCATAGAAAATTTCTGGAAGGTAATTTCCGGTTTCGCAGCTTATTCACTGATCGCAATCCTCGCTTTTATCATTCTGATTATTTTTCTGAAAGGATTTAAGGCACTTACGTTGGACATGGTTATTAAAACACCCAAGGGCGGATTTTACTATGGTGGTGAAGGAGGGGTGTTGAATGCCATTGTAGGTTCCTTGTACATCGCCATAGGGGCCTCGATGATCGCCATTTTCCTCGGTATGCCTGCGGCACTCTATATCAATGTCCATTTGGTTAGATTTAAACATATTCAGAATTTTATCCGGTATTTACTGGATACACTCTGGGGGATTCCTTCCATTGTTTATGGGGCTTTCGGTTTTACCTTAATGTTATTTCTGGGAATGAATGCTTCCCTGATGGCGGGGGTCATCACCCTGGCATTGCTCATCACTCCGATCATGGTGAGAACATTTGATGAAGTTTTAAGCACCATTCCAATGGGCTTGCATGAAGCTTCCCTCGCATTGGGTTCAACAAAAACGGAAACAGCATTTAAGGTGATCTTTAAACAGGGATTTTCGGGATTTATCACCGCCATCCTCCTTGCCTTTGGACGGGGCATCGGCGATGCAGCTTCCGTGCTTTTTACTGCCGGATATACTGACCTGATTCCTGTAACCCTGGATGAACCTGCCGCCACCTTACCATTGGCCATCTTTTTTCAACTTGGTTCACCCATTCCTGAAGTAAGGGAAAGGGCTTATGCCGCCGCTACGATTCTTACAGCCATAATTTTGATAATCAGTCTTGTGGCACGGTATCTGTCAAAAATATATTCGAAAACTAATATAAAATAAAAAAGTCATGTTTCTCTCAAATATAGAACCGGAGATCGATTCTTACAGGGATGTGAAGAATAATCATAATGGAAGTAATCACATTCTGAATATTAAAAATTTAAATGTATACGCAGAAAAACAGCACATATTGAAAAATATAAATCTTTTGATTCCCAGAAATAAGATTACGGTCCTCTTAGGGCCATCGGGCTGCGGGAAAACCACGCTGCTAAAATGCATGAACAAACTGACCGACCTGTATAAGGAACTGACAGTGACCGGCAATATTTTTATTGAAGGGGATGATATTCTAAATACCAGGAAGAATATTTATGCGATCAGGCAAAAAATGGGACTTTTATCACAAAGACCATTCCCTTTGCCGGTTTCGATTTACAGTAATGTGGCTTATGGGATCAAACTAAAGGGGGTGAGAGATAAGAAGCTGATCGATTATAATGTGGAAAGGAATTTGCGTGAAGTGGGCTTGTGGACGGAAGTAAAGGACAGACTTCATGATTCCGCCACCAGCCTTTCTATTGGACAGCAGCAACGCTTGTGTCTGGCCCGGGGACTGGCAGTTAAACCGAGAATAATTCTGGCTGATGAACCCACATCCGCGCTGGATCCAATATCCAGCAAGATCATTGAGAATCTATTCAGGGATCTTAAAAATCAGTATACCATCATTCTGGTAACACATATCATGCGGCAGGCCAAACGTCTGGCCGATCATATTGTTTTCATGTATTATGGTGAAATCATCGAACAGGGACCTCCGGATAAACTTCTCAATCATCCGAAAACACAACAACTCAAAGAATACCTTGTGGAGGGCAACTAGTACCACAAGTAGCAGGAAATATGTTCAATCTCACCGTATGATTATTTGAAGCTTATGGTTTTAACAAGCAGATAATCAGTCGATGCTGAATTATAAAAAAGGAGTGTGAATGCTCCGTCCCTGGTAGCTATCAGTTCTGTTGGCAGCCAATCATAAAAATTTATATCCAGGGTTTATTTATCATTTAACCAGGAGGTCCATACAACCTCTAGGTTTTTATTGAGTTTTGAAAAATAAAGCCTGGTATTTCCTCCTGAGAATTGATGATTAGAATTCAGATAATAATTCATAAACAGATACCCGCCATCTTTTTTTTCTCTGAAAGACAATTCAGATGCGGCATCAATATTTATTTCCTTGATCAGGAATATGATTTCAGAGGGCCGTGGATTTATATTATCATTGGCAATCCAGAGTGAACAGGTTATTATCAGGATCAAAGGGGCAAATGAAGTTAATAAAAAAATCCGCCTATTCATGGAATTTATATTAATAAAACTCCTTGCTGATAAAAATTAATAAGAAAATCAATGAATAAAAAATAGGATGAATCACCCATTTAATTCACTTTTCGAGGTAAAATAATTATGGTAAGGATTCCCGTTTGATGTACTTTTTATGATAAAATGAAGCAATGTCCAGAAGTGATAATTTTTTTCTTCCGGACACTGCATCAGTCACTTTCAAACCATTCATCAATCATTCATTGTCTCAGCTCCAAAGCCTGTCCCAAGCCCGTATTTCATTCCATTCCGGTGTAGGAGCAAACATTTTTTCGCCCTCAATCAGGAATTCTTTTACCACTTCTTCATTATATTCTGCACCGATGCCCGGATTTTCAGGAACCTTTACATATCCATTCTGTACCAAGGGTTTATCAATACCTGTGACAAGATCCTCAAACCGGGGATTGTCAACGGCATGATGCTCCAGCCACAGGAAATTCTCAGTCGCTGCGGCAGCATGCACAGCTCCCAGGAAGGATATCGGGCCAGCTGCATGATGCTGCATGAATCCGATACCATGAGCTGTAGCATAATCACCGATCCTTTTGGTTTCAAGGATGCCCCCCGCTGTATTTGGATCAGGATGGACGATGTCTACGGCTCTGTTTTCAATCAGATCTTTAAAACCTCCCTCAAACATATAGATGTCCTCGCCGGTTTGAATGGGCGTAGTTGTGGATAAGGTAAGTTCCCGTAATTGGTCTGTATAATGCCAGGGGATGATGTCTTCAACATAAGCCAGGTTATAAGGCTCGGCCGCCCGGGCGATTTTAATAGCTTCGTTCACACCAAAATGTCCCCAATGATCTGTTCCCATCGGAATTTCATAACCGATCTGTGATCGCATCACGTCCAGGAACTCCATGAGTTTATCGATTCCCTTATCTGTAATCTGGACGTTCGTAAATGGGTGTTCGGTAAGATTATAACCCCGGTATTCATGTTGCCATGGATTTAAATCTCCCTGTGGTGCATTGATTACGGTTCCGGGTATATCCTGGATCAGATTGATGCCGATGTCCATCTTGAGTGCGGTATATCCCTTGTCGATTCTTTCCTGCATACGTTTTGCGTATTCTGCAGGATCCTTGGAGGTGGTTGTATCACAGTATACCCGTACCTGATCCCGGTATTTTCCTCCCAAAAGCTGGTATACGGGGACACCATACGCTTTTCCGGCAAGATCCCATAAAGCCATCTCAACACCAGAAACTCCTCCTCCTTGTCGTCCATGAAATCCAAACTGATTGATCTTTTTAAATAAACGCTCCACATTGCATGGATTTTCACCCAGAAGCCTGCTTTTCAGGAAGAGTGCATATTCCTTAGCGGCTCCATCCCTTACATCCCCGTGACCCACTATCCCCTGGTTGGTATAGATCCGGACAATAGGCGTTCGAAAAACCACCCCGCTGATCTCGGCAATACGCATGTCTGTGATCTTAAGATCGGTTGGTGAAGAATTTCTGTTCACCTTTTGGGTGGAGTAGGCTAAAACATCTTCAATGGGAGCCGATGCAAGTCCGGCCAGACTCAAACCACCAATACCCAATTTTTTTAAAAATCCCCTTCGGTCATTATTTTGTTCTTTCATTTGTAAAGAAATTATTGGTTAGAAATTGGAAAATACAATTAGAATCAGGCGAAAAAGCCAAACGAATATTAAAACTGCAAAGAAATATATTAAAAAATCCTTCAAATTCTGAATTTTTATATGGAATAGGTGAAAGAATATTATCGAAGATTTGGCAGGACTTTGCATAACCAGCGTGACGACCAGTTTATTGCAGAAGAGGTTCATGTTGAAACTTGATCATGGAATCGTCTTAGTTGAAAAGGACTGGCAATCGGCAATGAAAAAAATCGCCGAGGACGCAGATTTTACGCGGAGGGAATGGGATTTTTTGAAATCCCTCAGAAATTAATTATACAAACCATCTGCGTAACTTCTGCCTCTTCTGTGATTGTTGTCCTCGCGGCGAATACCTTCAGCGAGCTCCTGAAAACCAATGCAGTTAATCAGGTCAAAGAATGCACCTTTCCTCCCGATGATTCGGGATTGCCAGCTAATCATCTCCCGTTTTTCAATCTTTCATCCCATTTGTTTCCCTCTTTCACGCTATTAAAGTTCCTGTTCCCAACTGATTCCGTGAACTTCTTGAACTGATTCGGTAATGTGGTTTTATTGAATCCGATAAATTCAAGCATGATATTTTTATGCCTGGCATTTTCCTGGAAATCATAAATCAGTTCAAGCACATCATGATCAATGATCCTTGATCTGGAAGCATCTATTTCTACCATTGAATTTTCAGGAAGATGATTCAACGTCTGAAGTATGCTCGCCCGGTTGAGAAAACTGACATTCTCAGACAATTCGATTTTTATCTTTTCGTCCTGATGATGTTTTTCCGGATCAAAATAGTAGGGTGTTTTAAGATTCTGGTATAAAATAAACATAATGGCCGCACCCAGACCGAGTGCTATGCCAATCAGCAAGTCGGTGAAAACAATGGCAATAATCGTGATCAGGAAAGGAGCAAATAATGGCCAACCCAACCGGTACATACTTCTGAACAGGGAAGGTTTAGTCAATTTATAGCCCACCATAAACAGGATGGCCGCCAGACTGGCCAACGGAATCAGGTTCAACACGTGGGGAATCAGGATTGCACTGGCCAGCAGTAATATGCCGTGAAAAAAAGCAGAAGTTTTGGTCCTCCCACCAGATTGAATGTTGGCAGAACTTCTTACAATCACCTGGGTGATGGGGAGACCTCCGATCATCCCGGAAATAATATTTCCGATGCCCTGGGCTTTTAGCTCCCTGTTAGTAGGGGTGACACGTTTGATGGGATCGAGTTTATCAGTGGCTTCCACGCACAACAGGGTCTCCAGACTGGCTACTATGGCGAGGGTTAGCGCCAACATATAAATATCCGGATTTAAAAACTGGGTAAAGTCCGGCAAGGTGAACAAACCAATAAATTCTGAAGGATTTGAAGCCACCGGAATATTTACCAGATGTTCATTTCTGAGATAAAGAGCAGGAATGTTTCGGAACAGTAAATTCAGAAGAATACCAGTCACCACCACAACAAGCGGCCCCTGGACCAGTTGGAAAATTTTGTGTTTTTTCATGAACGGGCGTTCCCAGATGATCAGAATGGCCAGACAGACCATCGCAATGATAATCGCTCCCGGAGTCACGTAATTGAACATATTGGCAAGTTCCGAGAACGTATTTTCTCCGTCGGGTTGCACAAAGGAAAGATCACCCTCATAATCCGCATCATAACCGAATGCATGGGGTATCTGCTTTAGAATGATGATAATGCCAATCGCGGAAAGCATGCCTTTGATCACCGAGCTTGGGAAATAGTAGCCGACGATCCCTGCTTTGACATATCCCAGTATTAACTGTATAAGTCCCGATACGACCACTGCAAAAAGAAAGACTTCAAATCCAAAGTCATTGATGCCGCTCAAAACGATCACGGTTAGTCCGGCAGCCGGCCCACTTACCCCAAGTGATGAACCGCTTAATAGAGAAACCACAATTCCGCCTGTAAAACCTGCAATGATACCTGAAAACATCGGGGCACCTGAAGCCAGGGCAATTCCAAGGCATAAAGGTACAGCTACCAGAAAGACCACAATACTGGCCGGAAAATCATTCTTTATATCTTTAAAAAAAGAAGTCATGAAGATTTAGAAATTTTGGATTAAGAATTATTTAAAAGGTTCTGAGGCTAGTCAGAAATTTTCTATAAGGTAGATATGGCAATTCTTACCGCAATCTGCTTAAGCTTGGAGGGTTTCCGGAGGAGGGGAAAAAACATCCATGGTCTGATTTTCATGAATAATAATAATGAAGTCGTTTTTCTCAAGATTGATCAGGGAAAAGGGTGCCATCAGGATTGAGTTATTAATCAGATAATGGTCATCCGGTGCATTTTCTCCATTTTCAGGATTTTGAGTATCCAGCAAGGGTTGATTCATTTCCAGGACTGGATCAGTCAGGAATTCCACTCGGAAATCTATCACTTGTTCAGATCCAGATAAAACCAATATCAAAACCCAGAAAGTGATTTGAATAAAACGCCGGACCTGAATTGAAAATAATTCCATCAAAAGAAACGGTAATCTATAAATTTTTGCATCACATTGATGCTAAATCTCCAAATATAGTCTATTTTAGAATTAAGGAAGGAGTTATGGTTTAATACTTTTTCCCGAATCGTGTGAATCAACCCAATATTAAATGATGCAAAAAATATCGTTGATCGCTGCCATGTCGGAAAACGGGGTCATTGGGAAAAAAAACCAATTGCCATGGCACATGCCTGCTGACTTGTATAATTTTAAAAAAATAACCGAAGGGAAACCTTTTATTATAGGAAAAAACAGCTATGAGGCTCCCGATAAATTACTTTCGACAAAAAAAACGGTCATTTTGAGTCATACTGAGATCCCTGATCTGTGTGAGAACTGTATAAGGGCCAATAGTTGGGAGGCAGCCCTTCATTTGTTGAAAGGGGAACCAGAGATTTTTATTCTGGGAGGGCAATCTGTGTTCGAACAAGCAATTTCTTTTGCTAATTATGTCTACCTGACCATCATTCACGCTGAATTTTCCGGTGATGCCTATTTTCCTCAGATTAAATTATCACAATGGAAAATTATCAGGGATCAATTTCATCACAAGGATACTGAAAATCTTCATGATTATTCCTTCCGGGAATATGAAAGATTCTGATGAATCCCTTCATTTTTAAGCTGTAAATTTTATTTATTTTAGTAATTTTAATCCTCATTGGTTTTAAGGATTTTTTTTAGCTCTTATCTATATGGGTCAATTTTTACTTGGATATGACGTAGGCAGTTCTTCCATTAAAGTTACACTTATTGAAGTAGAATGTGGTCAGGCCATCGCATCCGGCATTTCACCAAAAAAGGAAATGAAGATCAGCAGCCCTCATAAGGGTTGGGCGGAACAGGATCCTAAAACCTGGTGGGAGCATCTCAAACTTGCCACTGGAGAATTAAAGGGAAAAGCAAATTTTAATCCCGGGGATATTATAGCCATTGGGATTTCTTATCAGATGCATGGATTGGTTTTAGTGGATAAAGAAAAAAATGTGCTTCGTCCCTCGATTATATGGTGCGACAGCCGGGCAGTAAATATTGGCGAAGAAGCATTTAGGGAGATAGGAGAAAAGAAAGCAATGTATCATCTTTTGAATTCGCCTGGTAATTTCACGGCCTCAAAATTAAAATGGGTAGAGGAGAACGAACCCTCCATCTATGATAAGGTGTATAAGTTCATGCTGCCGGGGGATTTTATTGCTATGAAAATGACCGATGAAATCTGCACGACCATCTCAGGCTTATCGGAAGGCATTTTCTGGGACTATCCCTTAAATGAAATCTCACAAATGGTCATGGAGCATTATGGCTTTGATAACTCTTTGGTTCCTGGGATTGTACCAAGTTTTGGTGAACAAGGTTTTTTAACCTCATCTGCAGCCCGTGAATTGGGTCTGAAGGAAGGGATCCCGGTTTCTTACCGGGCCGGTGATCAGCCAAACAATGCCTTTTCGTTGAAGGCATTAGACCCGGGTGAGATAGCAGCAACAGCAGGAACATCCGGTGTAATTTACGCGATAACAGAAAAAACCAATTATGATTTGAAATCGAGGGTTAATACCTTCGTTCATATAAACCATTCAAAAGAATCTCCAAGATATGGAGTACTCCTGTGCGTCAATGGGACCGGCATTTTGAACAGCTGGCTCAGGGCTCAGGTAGGGAACATGAGCTACGAGGAAATGAATCGATTGGCTGGAGCTGTTCCCATCGGTTCTGAGGGACTCCGGATCCTTCCTTTTGGCAATGGAGCCGAACGCATTCTTGAAAACAGGGATCCTGGGGCGGCTATCTCAGGGCTGGATTTCAACCGGCATCAACAAGGACATCTCTTCCGGTCAGCCCAGGAAGGAATTGTTTTTGCCCTTAAATACGGATTCGATATCATGAGCCAAATGGATGTTCCAATGAGAATTGTTCGGGCAGGAGTTGCCAATATGTTTTTGAGTGAGGTATTCCAGGAGGCATTTGTAAATACAACCCAGACGGTATTGGAACTTTATAATACGGATGGAGCCCAGGGAGCAGCCCGGGCCGCAGGGATAGGAACCAGGATCTTCCAAGATCATACGGAGGCTTTCAGAGGACTGTCCATTCAAAAAACACTTGAACCTTTGAAGGAAAAGGTTGAAAAATATCAGGAAGAATATAATCAATGGTTGAATATCTTAATGAATAATATATCATGAGTTTAGAATATTTTAAAGGAATTGATAAGATCAAATATGAAGGACCTGAATCCAGTAATCCACTGGCATTTAAATATTATGATGAGCATAAAATAATCGCCGGGAAAACCATGAAAGATCATTTCAGGTTTGCCGTTGCTTACTGGCATTCCTTCTGCAACACGGGCAACGATCCGTTCGGACCAGGGACAAAAATTTATCCCTGGGATCAAAAATCGGATCCGGTTGAAAAAGCCATGGATAAAATGGATGCTGCCTTTGAATTCATGAGTAAAATCGGCGTACCTTATTTCTGCTTTCATGATTTCGACCTGATCGAAGAAGGAGCGTCCATCATGGAATCTGACCAGCGATTACATAAGATGGTAGAGTACACAAAAGAGAAAATTTCCCATTTTGGGATAAAATTGTTATGGGGAACAGCTAATTTATTTTCCAATCCAATTTATATGAATGGGGCGGCCACAAATCCCGATTTTTCAGTGGTAGCCCATGCTGGAGCCCAATTGAAGACCGCCCTTGATGTAACTATTGAATTGGGGGGTGAAAATTACACCTTCTGGGGGGGAGAGAGGGTTACATGAGCCTGTTGAATACGGATATGAAGCGGGAACAAGAGCATTTTGCCAGATTTTTGACAATGGCCAGGGATTATGCGCGGCAACAGGGATTTAAAGGTCAGTTTTTTATTGAACCCAAACCCATGGAGCCTACCAAACACCAGTATGATTATGATGCCGCCACCGTCATTGGATTTCTTCGAAAATATGACTTAATGAATGATTTTAAGCTGAATATTGAGGTAAACCATGCCACCCTGGCCGGGCATACATTTCAACATGAATTGCAGGTTGCAGCCGCTGAAGGATTGTTGGGAAGCATCGATGCGAACCGTGGTGATTATCAGAATGGCTGGGACACAGACCAGTTCCCCAATAACCTCAATGAGTTGACTGAAGCCTTCCTGATTATAATAGAAGCGGGAGGGTTTAAAGGAGGTGGCATAAATTTTGATGCTAAATTAAGAAGGAATTCAACTGACCTGATCGATCTGTTCTTTGCACACATTGGAGGAATGGATACGTTTGCCCGCGCATTGATGGCGGCGGATAGGATTTTGAACGAATCTGATTATCGGATTCTCCGGGAAAAAAGATATGCTTCTTTTGATACTGGTGAGGGTAAAAAGTTTGAGAATGGAAAATTGACGCTTGAGGATCTGAAAAAGGTGGCAGGATCAATCGGAAGGCCACCGCTGGTAAGTGGCAAACAGGAGTTGTATGAAAATATCGTGAATCAATATTTATAAATTGATGAGAAGGAATATGTGATACGAAAAGAACAAGCACTAAAAAACCCTGATTAAATGAAAACCATAAGCTTAATTTCATTATTCTGTTTTCTGACCTTATTTTTGGGAAGATCGGGATTAGGTCAGCATGTGATCCGTTATAAAATATCAGGAATGGTAACGGATGCCACGGATCATCATCCGATCAAGGCGACGGTTATTTTTCAGACTTTACCTGATATTTCGGAAGTATATATCGGGGATTCCCAGGAAGCTTCAGGATTGTATGCCATCGGTCTTCACAACCGGAACAGGTACCTGGTTGAGGTTTCAGCTCCCTATTATAAGCCGGAAATTGATACTTTGGTGATCGAAAAAGATATGGATTCAGTAAATTATCAATTATTGTCAGTAAAACCTGGAAGTATCCTCAGATTGCAAAAGATCTACTTTGCACAAGGCGAATACCAAATCGAGAAAAATTCTTATGGTGAACTGAATGAACTTCTTTTATTACTGGAAAGATACCCGGATATGGTTGTCAGTCTGGAAGGGCATACCGATCGATTAGGGGGCAGACAGGCCAACATGGTCCTGTCTCAGAACCGCGTAGACGAAATTAAAAAGTATCTCGTCAGGAAGGGAATTGATGAAAAACGTATAAAAACACAGGCATTTGGCGGGAACAGACCCATCTCTACTGAAAATACAGAAGAATCAAGAAGTTTAAACCGAAGGGTAGAAGTTAGAATACTGTCGATCTAGTATGGAAAAGTAAACAAAGTTTTTATATATTGCCATAGTATTTCGACCTAACTAACTTATTACATCCATGAGGAGGAATTTATTATTAGTAATAAGCCTCTGGTTGTGTGGCATAACTATCTATGCCCAGCAGAACCAATGGGCATCCGAAGTTATCGATTTTTCATCCGAACTTTCCGCATATGAGTATGCCGCCCAACAAGTGCTGGGAAAGCCCAATGTTTTGCCCAATGCCGGCGATAATCCCAATGCATGGCTGCCTAGAAGGAACGACCGCGTGGAATATATCAAAGTGGGATTCGAATCACCCATGCGGGTTCAACAGATCGCCATTGCCGAATCCTATCATCCCGGGGCAGTGACGGAAGTGTATCTGTATGATCAGAGTGGAAATGAGTACCTCATTAACACCTTTATAGCCCGGCCCCTATCCGTGAAGGGAAGAATGTTGAACATTTATATTGATGAAACTGAATACGAAGCAAAAGCCGCAAAGGTCGTGATCGACGGGAGTCAGGTGCCGGGATATAACGGCATTGATGCAATTGGTATTTCCGGAACCAAGATCCCGTTGATCGCCACCCAGGAACTGGCCATTATCAGTAATCCGACGCTTTCAGGGGATATGGTATCGCTCAGTGCGACTGGGGAAATATCTGATACCCGTCCGGTATATGTTAAAAAATTTAATACATTGTATTTTACCAGGGGATTTCATCCGGATAACCTGGGAACGGCGGAAGATCCGGGAGATATCTGGCAAACTACCGTAACCCCCCAGGGGGCCATGGGTGAAGTGGGACCGCTTGGCGAGGAAATTAATAATTATGGTTTGAGCACTACAGGCAGTTATTATCATCTGGATGGCAAGGATATGTTTCTATTTGGAAATGTCACGGGTAATCCAAGTCAGTCTCGGCAGAATGTAGTACAGGTTCAGAAGAACGGCAACCAGTGGACCGATATCAAGGAGCAGAATATCAGGAACGGTAACATCGTTTCATTCAATGCCGATTATGCACTGGCCTCCAGGGCAAAAGTGATGTTTATTTCTACCTTACGCTATGACACGGAAGGAGGAAGGGATATTTACATCTCTTATCTGGATGGAAAAAATAAATGGACCGAACCGGTCAACCTTGGCCGGAAGATCAATACTGCAATGGATGAATTTTCACCCTATTACGCTGAGTCTGAAGGGGCCCTTTATTTTTCAACGGAAGGATTTGCCGGATTTGGTAAAGGCGATATCTACCGGGTAGTAAGGCTTGATTCGACCTGGAATAACTGGTCCAATCCTGTAAATCTAGGCCCGGATATCAATTCTGAATATGACGAGAAATATTATTATTTTGATGAACAGGATGATTTTGTCTATTTTGCCCGTAATGACGAGGATAGCGTTTACCATATCATTCGTACTGAACGTCCTGAAATACTCGAATCTACTCCATTGGTCGTACTATTGGGAAATGTCATAAGTATGAATACGACCGAACCCTTGTCCGCGGAGATAACTTTTAACTTGCTGCCTGGAGGAAGGCAGCTGACTTCCTCCATTTCGGATGCCGGTTCGGGGGGCTATGAGGTTTTAATACCCTCCGGATATGAATATAAGGTATCTGTGAATGAAAATGGATATGAACCTTATAATAAAACCCTTTTTCTGGAAAATCGGGGGCAACAGTATATTTATGAATATGACATACCCTTATCCAGTGTTACCCTGGTGGCTGAAAAAGAAGAGATAAAGGCCCCGGTAAAATTAACAAGTCCGGAGGAGATCCTTGCCTCAGGGATTGTTTTGTTTGAATTCAATTCCTATATCCCCAAGGATGACGAATCTTTTGATATGATCTACCGGATTATTGATTTTATGAAGGAAAACCCTGAATATAAATTGGAAATCTCTGGGTTTGCGGATCCCATTGGGAGAGATTCCTATAACAAGAGATTATCAAAACAGCGCGCCGACCGGGTGAAAAAGATCATGGTGGATGAAGGAGGCATCAGCCCGCGCAGGATCAGTACCCAGGGGATGGGTTCCGTTAAAACCGCTGCGCCAACTCGGGATGAAGAGACCCTGTCCATATTAAGAAAGGTGGAATTTAAATTCACCAGGTAAAAAAAATCTGAAAAATCCATTCTTTTTTAGCAAGACGCCTTAGTTAAAGTTTTACTTTAGGCTTGGGTTTCGGCAGTTAGGTTGGGGTACAATCAAAGCGGTTTTATATTGCCCTGATTAACTTTCTGTTAACCTGCATCAATTCAATTGATAATTCAAATTTTGGAAAGGCCTTTTTTTTTCGAATTTGATAAAAAATGGCTTAATTTTTACGTATGGGCATAAATTTCAGCCGTATTTGATCACTTTTTTTTAAAATTTATTCCTTTTAAGAATTGTATTTTTTCCCCTAATTTTTATATCTTGCCCTAACCTACTCTGATCGATGATGAAATGTTATTTAACCTGTTGCTTTATATTAATTAGTATAAAATTAAATGCCCAGCAAGTTCAATGGTCTTCAAAAATTCTTGATTTCTCCACCCAGTTCGAAACAAATGACTATTCCGCTGTAAAATTATTGGGATCACCCGATGTGCCGGCTGAGGGGGGAAGACATCCCAATGCCTGGATGGCGAAATCGCCGGATCAAAGGGAATTCATCGCTGTTGGATTTGATTCGGCGATACACGCTCGGCAGATTGCGATTTTTGAATCTTTCAATCCAGGTGCCATATACAAGATTTATCTTTATGATGAACGAAACATTCTGCATGTCATTGGGACTATGGAATCCAAACCGGCTGATAAGTCAAGCCGTGTGCTCCATGTATTATTTGATGAAACTCCTTATAAGGTCACGGCCCTGCGATTGATTGTGGATGGTACCCGGGTTCCTGGTTATAATGCCATTGATGCCATCGGCATTTCAAATTCAACCGAATTAATTCAGAAAAGGAAAAACTTTGCTTACCGTAGAAATCCAAGATTAAAAACGGAAGAGATGAGTCTTGGAGCTACAGGCGATGTCTCCGATACCCGGCCTGTTTATTCTGATAAGATGAAACGTCTTTATTTTACAAGGGGTTATAGCAGTGAAAACACTGGAAGCAAATCCGATCCTGGAGACATTATGGTCGTCATTTACAGCCAGGCTAATAATTCATTTACCAGCCCGATGTATATGGGAGAGGAAATAAACAACATAGGATTCAATACGTCGAATGGAATCCTGAGTGATGGAGATTCAGAAAAATTATTGATCGGGAATATTACAGGAAATCCGAATAAGGTGGAGTCAAATATTGTACTGGTTGGTAAGGATAAGGAGGGGAACTGGACTCAGTCGGAGGAACAGAAGATCAGGAAATCCGGCATTTTTAATATGGACGTGGATTATCATATTACGAGTGATGGAAAAGCCATGTTTATGGCGGTGAATAGGAAAAATTCAGTGGGGGGACGCGATATATTCATATCATTGAATGATGGGAGCAATAAATGGAGCGAACCTGAAAACCTCGGGAACGTGATCAACACCACGGCTGATGAATATGCCCCGTTTTTTTCAGATGAGGAAAATGCCCTCTATTTTTCATCAAAGGGTCATGGAGGAATGGGTGGGAGTGATATTTTTCGCGTGATCAGGCAGGATAATTCCTGGGGAAACTGGTCCAAACCGGAAAATATAGGATCGGATATCAATACGGAGATGGATGAAAAATATTTTTATTTCGATGATGCGGCTGATTTCGCCTATTTTGCAAGGGCTAAAAATGACAGTGTTTTTGGGATCTATATGGTTAAAAGACCCAGATTTATTGATCCAAACCCTGAGGTGGCGCTAAAAGGCAGAGTTACAGGCGAGATGGATGGTAAACCCGTGGGTGCAGCTATTTCACTGTTTACCGTTCCTGAAGATCAGATGTATGCCCTCACATTCTCCGATGAATCGACCGGCTTATACAATATCCAGTTACGTTCCGGTTATGATTACAGGCTGGTGGGAGAAAGTGAAGGATATCAACCGCTGGAGATGTCGCTCTCCCTTGAAAATAAAATGACCGCCTACGAATATGATCTGGATCTGAAACTTTCAAAAGAATTGATGGAAGCCTCGCCAGCACTTCAGGAAGAAATTGCCGGGATCCAGAAATCTGTAGAGCAGCCTGCCCAGGAAAAGAAGGTTATCGTCCCTTCCTTGCATGAGACCCAATCTGAAGCTAAAAATATACCTCAGGAATCGGTTTCCGAAAATGCCCCCAAACCGGATAATCAATCCAAGTCCGGTAAGCTGGCCAGCCTGTCTCCAATAACAGAGACAGAAACAAAAACAGAAAGTAAATCGGATACTCAGGAAGTAGTAAAACCTGAAATAAGTACTGAATCAAAAACTGAAAACAAAGCAGAAACCAAAACGGAAAGTCAGACACCTAACCAAACTGCAAACATTTCCAGTCCCAACTCAATAACAAGGATACAAGCCGGGCGAAAAACGGAAGTAAAAACCGACAACCTGATCCGGTTTAATTTCAATTCGGCGGATTTATTGCCGGAATCCTCCGTCATTCTGGATGCCATTGCCCAGTTTCTTCAGCGACATGATATCATTAAACTGGAAATCGGTGGATTTACGGATCATATTGGCGATGAGTGGTACAATCTGGAATTGGGGAAAAGGAGGGCATTGACAGTGAAAAATCATCTGATCAATTCAGGGATTGCCGGCAGCCGGATAAGAATCATCGGCTTTGGCGAAAAAATGCCCATTGTCATAACTACAGATATCGACCAACTCCAGACCAATCGCCGGGTAGAATTTAACTTTACAAAGTAGGTTTACTCCCATATTTCTTACACCACGTAAATTCGCTTTTAAAGTGCCCTGTTTCCTTTAAATGAAATATGGATTGGAAATCAAAAATAAAATCGTACTTCTTCAACATTGATTTATTCTTTGAACGGAAAAAATTATATTGGGAATTCGAAATAAACAATTTGATCCAATTATGGTTTAAAAAGTGTTTTTTAACTTCTTAATAACAAATTATTGTCTAAAATTTCCCAAAAAAATGCTTATTTGCCGCGTGGAAATTATCACGCATAAAAACTTAGAAATATGAGAAAGATTTTACTAATGGCAATTATCCTGTCCTGTTCTGATTCGTTTGCCCAGGATACTGACACAACCTATTGGAAAAAAGCTTTTCAAGGTTCCTTGAATTTCAACCAGGCTTCCTTTTCGGATAACTGGACCGCCGGAGGTGTGAATTCAATCGGGTTTAATACCATGATCAATTATAAAGCAAATTATTTAAAGGGGAAAAAATCATGGGATAATGAGATCGATCTTTTATTCGGGTTCTTAAACAATGATGGCCAGAATTACAGGAAAAACACGGACCGCATCTACCTGGACACAAAATATGGTCACGCACTTTCCTCAAAATGGAATATGTATGGGTCACTCAATCTGCTTACACAGTTTGCCAAAGGCTATAACTATGAGAAAGACAGTCTTGAACAGGATGTTTCTATTCTGGTATCTGAATTTATGGCTCCTGGATTTTTTACGGCTTCCTGGGGTTTTGAATATGTCCCCAAGCCGTATTTTAAATTAAGACTTTCGCCCTTGTCCCCGAGACTCACCGTCGTGAAAAATAAAGAATTGTACCAGAATGTGGAGAATAACTATGGTGTGGAAATAGGTAAAACCACTCGCTGGGAATGGCTGGCTATGCAACTCATGGCTGATTTTGACAAGGATCTTAATGAAAATATCAATCTGAAATTCAAGTATATCTTGTTTGCCAACCTCGAGACTTTGGAACTTAACAAAATTGATCATCGTCTGGATGCCATCCTGAGTATTAAGGCTGCCAAATATCTGAATGTAAGCCTGAGTGGAATTCTTGTTTATGATTATGATCAGAATAGTGATATTCAGCTTAGCCAAGCCCTCAACATCGGGTTAGCCTATACTTTTAAGAACTATACAGAAGAAAAATAGTGAGATGAGGCCGTTCGATTGTCATGATTTTGTAAACCAGGATGGCATAAAGTATAGTCTCACAAAACAATGAATGCCTCGATACATGGAGGTCTTTGGGGGTTCCTTTTTACTTAGTATTTCGTCCGATAGGAGGCAAGTAAAGGTTGGTTTGTTTGAATGAGGTTAGCCGGTTTAAAAAATGAACCGGCCAATACCTCGAATTTACTAATAAACAATCACCCTCAGAGATATACTTTCGGCCAAAACAATTCATTTTTTTTCCAGTTTATAATAATATGAGAAATATAAAATTTTCCATACTGTTTACGACTGCATTTTTATTGATAAATGCCTTTTTACCACCCATGGGTGTTTCCTTCTTTATCGTCTTTCTTTTTTTTATCCTGATGCATGTTTTCTATTTCTGGATGATCTACATGATCCTGAAGTTTGGTGAGGGGAGTGGAAGGACTTTCAGTGAGCATTGGTATGACGACCTTAACATCCCGAAAAACAATCTCGACTGACATATTTGATTTGTCTGACAAATTGGCCTTTCCTGACTGTCAAATTTTACCAAAAAAATGAATGGCATAATTTATGAAGATTTCTTCATGTGTTATAAATTTGCAAACTAAATAATTATTTTCAAATGGCAGTCGAGTCAGTTAATTCCTATGTTGAATTGAAAGAAAAAATGAAAAGTGCTCCACGGTCTTATCTGCTTTTATACAAGGCGGGATCAGAGCAAAGTGAATGTGCTAAACAGAATGTAGAATCCGTTGCAGAAAAAAATGATGGGGTAAAAATATTTATGGCGGATGTACAGCAAGTACGCGACATTCATGGAAATTACAATATATCAACCGTACCTTCCTTGATTGAATTTGATGGAGGGGAATACCGGAACATATTCAAGGGATGTCATCAGAAGAATTTTTATCAAACCTTACTGGATCATATTATTTTTGAGGGCAAGGCAGCGGAAAGACCTCAGAAAAATGTGACGGTTTATTCTACTCCTTCATGTCCATGGTGCACTACATTGAAAAACTATTTGCGTAAAAATGGAATTAGGTTCAAAGATATAGATGTATCACGGGATCAGCAGGCTGCCCAGGACATGGTAAGAAAAAGTGGCCAGCAGGGGGTACCTCAAACCGATATTAGCGGACAAGTGATCATTGGATTTGACCAGAAAAAACTTAATCAATTATTAGAAATAAAAGCGAACTGATATGAGAGAATTACAACCTGTTAATCAGAATGTTATTTTAGATGTTTCAGAGGAAGCAAGCGAACAGAAAACCGCCAGCGGAATCATCATTCCGGATACAGCGAAAGAAAAACCCAAATTTGCCAAAGTGATTGCGATGAGCAATATTGAAGGTCCGGAAGTTGCCATTGGCGACACTGTATTTTTCAAGGAATATTCGGGGACTGAGATCGAAATGGACGGGAAAAAATACCTGGTAGTCCCATATGAAGATATTCTGGCCAAACTGGTCGAAACCGAAGAAATATAATCGTATTTGATCCCCGGGAATGTTTAATGAGTAAAATGATATTCCCGCATGATGACGAGAAAAATATATCCCGCGAAAGGACGGGATATATTTTTATCATGATGATTTTTTTATTAGAATTTTTCGATTGCCTCATATTCAATCAGTAGATTCACAATATCCATAATTTCAGGGAGGTGCTCTTTATTCAAGGCCGCTTTTTTCATGATATTCGCGATGCTTTCATGTTTGGCAGTCGGGAAAGGCAAGTGATAAAGGAATTTCCCTTGTGGAACTGTGAGGTTGATTCGCCTTTCAGTTTTATTCCTGCCTGAACCGACCCAGATGACCACATTACTTAGATAAGCATCATATCTTGCTGTGGTAAATTTAACGTCTGCACGCATTTTTTCCCTGATGAGAAAATGCTTCTCATTTGCTGAATTCTTTTCTTCTTTTAATGAATGCAGGTCTATTTCAATTAGAATTTTATTTTTGATAAGCTTGTATCTGAAATAGGGCCTCTTTTTATCAATTACTTCCGTTTTTTCAATGAAACCTGCTTCAGCAAGTGCTTCCAGGAATTCCTGAGCCGTTTTAATATGTATATCCAGACGAGAAGCAGCTTCGGAAGCTGATATATCCGTATAATTCACTAAAATCTTCAAGAGATTTTCAGCATAATCTTTGGCCAGGAAAGTGAATACTTTTGAAATATCTTTTATTTCATGACTCATCATCATTATAGGCTTAAGTGTGCTATTGTGACGTAGGTTTATGAGAATGCCCCTATGCGGGCTTCATTCAGTTTATCCAGGATCCTGATGCCTTCACCACTTTTATAATCATAAAAAAACTGGATAAAAAGTTGCCCCAGCGATTTGCCCAATCGGTCGAAAGTTAGGTTCTCTTTATAATCCAGATAATCTTCCTGAGAAATTTTCACGGTCACAGATCCTTCAAAATCAATGGAAACCCATGACATATGATCATAATTGTTTTTAAAAGCATATACAAGTGAAAATTCTTTACCCATTTTTATGATAACGAATACGATTCGACCTGATTCCCTGAAAGGGAAGACAATCAGGTTTTTACTCAAATAATCGGCGAAGCCAATAAGCTCTTCTTTTGACAGATTGATTTTAGCTAATGGTTGAGGACGTTCAGTGAAACCATTTTCTGTTTCCCGGATCTCCTGTGCCGCAATTTCAAAGATGTCTCTTCCCCGCCATTTGGCTCGTTTAGAAATCATTAAATAAGATAGCCACACGAAAAAGATCACCCCTAATAGTAAAAAAAATTTTGGAATCTGAGTATTTCCGGAAAAGAATATTCCTGCTTGTGAGATAGCAAGAAAAATCCCATAAAATAATAGGGCAAATACAGCAACCAGGTAGTTATACGCTTTTGTTCTTAAAAAAGCAATCAGTGAAAGGAAACTGTATAGGATAAATACTCCGGCTAAAATAGTGACTCCCCAGATTAATCCGAAGAATATAGAAATAATCCCGAAAAGGATTAATGTAACTGTAGCAGGAATGAATCCTGCCATCGTAATATCGGGTTTCAATTTTCTAACATGTATCATTTCATTCAAAATATATATACTATAAAAAATATGAAGTATACAATAATAGAAATATATATCTTAATTTGCAAATATTTATTCTATTTTTTTAGTATCTGAATCTTTCTGCCTTATCCAAAACATCGGGAATGTTTTTTATATTCGCTTCAGTATAATGATGTGCAATTGTAATTATGAAGGTTGATGCCATGCGTTTTGTCGATAAGTGGGCAGGGATCCCGCTTACCTTCCTATTTACAATTTTATTATGGTTTTATGAAAATTTTTTTTTAATAAAACGGACGAAGCCGGATATCCGTCGGACCCTTTTCATCGAGTTATCGGAAATGGGAAGCGCGATCCTGGTGGACCCTGCCATGCGAAAATTGAGAACAGAAGGTAGTTCGGATCTATTTTTTGTCATATTCCTGGATAACTATAAAAGTTTAAAAATACTGAATACCATCTTGGAAGACCATATATTCAAAATGCGATCAGATAATCTGTTCCATTTAGGTCTGGATGTGATCCGATTTATGATCTGGTGCCGCCGGAAAAAGATCACCGCCGTAATCGATCTCGAATTATTTTCCAGGTTTACAGCTATACTTTCCGGATTGAGTGGGGCAAAATCCAGAATTGGATTTTCTAATTTTCATGATGAGGGCATGTATCGTGGAAACATCATCAATTTCCTCGTCCGTTTTAATCCCCATGTTCATATCTCTGTTAATTTCATATCACTGGTCAATACGGCATTGGGTTATCACGATACTCCCTATACAACCACTCCCGTAAAACCGGATGAGATCCGATTGGAAAAAGCCGTGATCGATCCACAAGATGTGATTCGCGTAAGAAATAAAATTAAGGATCTATATCCTGCCCTCCGGGATGAAAAAATTGTACTGTTGAATGCAAATGCTTCAGATTTGCTTCCACAGCGGAAATGGTTACCTGAAAATTTCATCCATGTTGGTCAAATGATTTTGAATGCCTATGAAAATGTTCTTGTGATCGCCACAGGCGCTCCCATGGAAAGAGATTATGTCGAAAAAGTGGTCGCTGGGATCAATCATGAACGGTGTATCAATTCTGCAGGCATATTCGAATTTGAGGAATTGGTCCCCTTATACAATATTTCCACCGCCATGCTCACCAATGATTCAGGTCCGGCCCATTTTGCTTCGGCCACCCCACTAAAAATATTCGTGATTTTTGGACCTGAAACCCCGGTTTTGTACGGGCCGCTGGGAGATGCGGAATCCATATACCTGGGTTTACCCTGTTCCCCTTGCGTAAGTGCCACCAATCATCGGAAAACCACCTGTCTGCCAAGACCTTGCATCACTGGTATTTTACCTCGCATGGTGGAGGAAAGAATGTTGGGATATTTAGACAAGGTCATCCTCTGATACGGATCAGCCATTTTTTTTTCAAGACTGTATTTCTGGTTTTTTTATTAAGGAATGTTCCATTGAGGGTGGTTACATGGAAATCTGAAAAGGTTTTCACTGTTTCAAAGTCATAATTCCTCTGCTCAAGATCCTTCAATCCTTCTTCTGAAGTAAAAACATATTTGCCTTTGAGCTCTGAACTTTTCAGATTGTCCCGGTTGTATTCAGGAATGATCCTTTTTAAATAGAAATCTGTTACCCATTCATTCTCTTCATAAAATACTAGCTGATCTGCGGATAGGTTGTTTTCCCGGATATAAAATGCCACCTGGCTTTCTGATTGATAGGGAAGCAGGTGGGGACAAAACTGACGGTTGAGGTAGTAATTGATAGAAAGGATAAATAACTCCGGTGGAATGATGATCCTTTTAATCATGGAACCTTCGTGTAGCAGTATATAAATAACAAACCCCCAGGACGTGACCAGGATCAGCATTACATCGATCCGGGGGATTTGACTGAAGAAAAAAAAGTGCAATAAAACGGTAATGATATCGAATATAGGCATGGTAATGATCTGCAGGATGTAAAGAGTTTTTAGTGTGTACAGTGATTTACTAGTTTTTAGCAAGCCAGCTGTCACGATATTGGCCATCAGATGGAATAACTGGTTGAGATAATGTGGAAGCTGGAACCTGGAAATGGAAAAGATGAAAAAAACAAAAATGAATCCGAAAAAGGTATAGTTCTCATTTTCACCTTTATGCCTAAATAAATCATGGATCTTTCTATTGGTACCGTAATAAACTAAAAATGCCCAGGGTGCAAAAGACCATAACATGGTATGCAGATAAAAGAAAAGGTTGCCTTCCCCCTTGATAGGCCCTGTATTGGTGAACCTGCCCCACTGACTGTCCCATAAAAAAAACCTGATCCCTGAGAAATCGGATTGACCAAAGATCACCTTTTCCGGATGCAGGTCGAATTGAATATAATAACCGGCAAGAGAAGGCATGGTAAAAACCAGAGTGATCAGGATTACCCAGATCCATTGAATGTTCAGGATCTCATCCCATCTTTTCTCGATCAACAAAGACAATCCCAGGGCGGAAGCAACCGGAAAAACGGTAAACAATCCTTTCGTCATGAGTAGGCATGCCAGCCCTTGGGAGCCCGGTAAAAGCATCCAGCAATTTTTTTCCTATGGATACCAGGCCAAGAAATACAGGGAGAAAATGGTCAAGCCCGTTAGGTAAGGTTCTGCTCGCGCATCATTGTTGGAAATAATAAAATGTTCGGCGGTCATCAGAATGATTGCACTGATGGCGCCATGTTTGACTGAGTAAAATCTTTTGCCGAATAGAAAAGTGTAGTAGATTCCAAACTGGGAAAAAAGGGTCGCCGAAAATTTATACCTGAAATTATTGATGCCGAAAATTTTATAACTGATTGCTGTGATCCAGAATTGAAAATGAGGTTTGTCCAGCCAGTCGGTTCCCCTCAGGTAGGTTTCAAGGAAATTGTTTCTTTTTACCATTTCCATGGCCACATCAGCATAGACCGCCGCGTCGGGTTCCATGATGGTTACAGGAATTCCGACTGCATAAACCAGCAGCGAAATAAAAAATATAAGATACCAGAAATGACGGAATGTCGATTTTTGCTGATTAATGATCATTATGGGAATAAATAGGGATCAATCTGCATTCAATGGATAATTATTTTCGGTTTATTTGGGAAAAGAAGTCTCCATCAGCCCCAATCTCATGTAAAACTAATTTTCATATTTGTCTATGAATTTAAATAATTATGCAATCATAAACTGAATGCATGAACCGGAGTTTCATTTTTTGGTTTATCTGAGTCTATGTAGAACCAGTTTATGCACCAATAAGTCAACCAATCCATTGGGAACCTTTTGATCCTATTCCTGTAATTAAATATTTTGTGTTGCTAGCCAGGAATTAAAAAACGTCTTGTCCTATCACTATTAAAATCAGGCATCTTTATAGGTGATCAGGCTGACCACATATACAGTTGTGATGGCGATGACAAATCCGGATAAACGTGAGGAGATAATATTTTCAAGCCAGTCGATATCAGTCCATACAATGGTGCACAAAGTCCCGAGTATCATCCCTGCCAGTACTCCCTGCCAGGTGGTTTTCCGCCATTTTAAGGTCAACAAAAGTGCCGGTCCGAAAGCTGCACTCAGACCAGCCCAGGCATAAGATACCATGGAGAAAATCAGTTTTTCAGAATAAATCGCGATGATAAATCCAAAAATGCCTACAAGGATCGTGACTGCCCGGCTTATTTTTAAAAGGATCCTTTCGGAAACTTCTTTTTGTAATGTTTTATGGTAGATGTCCTCAATTACAGAGGATGAGATAACGAGTAATTGAGAATCTGCTGTGGACATCATCGCGGCAATAGCGCCTGAAATAAAGATACCAGCCAGCCAGGGAGGAAGAAGAGTATTGGCCAGATGGGGCATCACCTGCTCCACATCTTCAAAATAACCCTGACCATACATCGATAGTCCCACCAGGCCGATCAGCAGGGCTCCAGTAAATGCCGGTATCGCCCACATAAATGCAATTCTACGGCTCACACGGATCTCAGAGGCATTTCTGATCGACATGAACCGGGTCAGCAGATGGGGCTGTCCCATATATCCAAATCCCCAACTCAAACCGCTGATGGCCACCGCAATGGCCATCCAGCCTGAATATTCTCCTCCCAGGCTCGTAAAATGGTCCCCTTGTTGGGCCAGATTCAGGGAAAATTCACCATGAGAGGTCAGGATTTCTACGATTCCGGTCAGGGGGAGTATCACCAGCGCCCCGATCATGATGATCCCCTGGATCAGGTCTGTCAGGGCCACTGCAAAAAAACCACCCAGCATGGTATAAAAAACAATAAATGCTGCTCCTATTACAATTCCCCAGAAGGGATCAATGCCAAATGTAACATAGAGAACCTTGCCGGCCCCATTGAATTGTGCGGAAAGGTAAAAGGTAAAAAAAAAGATGATGATCAGGGTGGCGGTGACACGAATGGCCGTAGCCCCTTTTTTATATTTCTGCGCAAAAAAATCAGGTAATGTGATGGCATCCATCTTTTCAGATTGAATACGAAGATCCTGGGCAATCACGTACCAGTAAAAAATGATTCCAGATACGCATCCCAGGGCAGTCCAGATCTCGACGATGCCGGCAGCATAGGCAGCTCCCGGCAATCCCAGGATTAACCAGGCTGATTCACCGGATGCCCGTTCACTGAATGCAACAATCCATGGATTTACCCTGCGCCCTCCCAGAAAATAATCATGATGATCCTTGTTGGATTTATAGGTAAGAAAACCAATGAACAGAAGAGATAAAAGATAAACAATGAATCCTGCCAGTGTATAACTCATTCAATGAAAATGATGATGGTGATATCCGGATCACAATATAGTTATTTCATGTTAAAATTTTTTTAATTCGGCCAGGAAGGATCTTTTTTAATTAGGGGCAATGGGTCTGTAGAAAAACATTTTACCTTTCTGTATATTTTCCAGATTCAGGGCACTGATCCCCACTTTTTTTCCAGTCCTGCTCGTATTCTGATGTGCCAATCTGATTTGATGATTGTTATTTACTTCGTATACAATGGCGGTATGATGAGCAAAAGATTCTGTCATGATCATATTCCCTTCCTGGTATTTAACAACAACCTTCTGAAACTGGATAATATCTCCCGGAAGAATGATTTGTTTCTGAGGATTGTATTCCTCCCCAAAAATATAGAGGGTTTTTTCTGAACTTTTATCAAACCTGGCGCCTGATTTTGTGAGAGCTTCATCAGCAAGATCCCAGCATTCTCCTCTTCCGACCTGTTTGCCAACCACTCCCTGGACGTACTGGATTATCCGCTGATTGATTATTGGTAATTTTTCCTGCGCAGGTGCATCCTGGGAAGAGATGCTCAACAGAATGATCAAAATTATTTTAAATTTCATGATCCAAAGGTGTGACCTGTATATTTTCAAGCTTGATTTCAGAAAGAAGATCCAGCTGTTGATTAATATAAAGACTGTCTGTTAAGGTAACATCAAACGTGGTATCCGCCAGTGAAAAATTATTATAATCGGAGAACAGGATCCCGTTAATATTTTTGGTCTCGACTGCTTCACGGAACCGGATCCCACCTCCGTCACTGTAGAAAAGATAAGCAAAATAATCCATCAGGTAATTTTCTTTATCAAACCAATATACAAATATATCTTCATGGTCTTTCCCGCCACCCTGTTCATCAAAAGTGACTTTCACTTTAAAATAATCTTTGTTGTTTATTTTTTTTTCTCCGATCAATTCCAGATTCACCGCCGGATCATTCAAGGCATGGGGTAAAAGGGCAAAGTAAATGACCCCATTGACTGAATTTTTATAAGCATTTGCTTTTTTTTCAGGGAGATCTATCGTGTCCCCGGATACCGTCCGGATAAAATTCTGGTTGGTGAGGATATCTTTTACGTAACCCGTACTGTCCTTAAATTCCCGGGTATAAGTAAAATATCCGCTTTGCCTCCTGGCAGTATAATGCCTCCCCCTGAAATCAAATTCCACAAACATGTGGTCATAAAGATCTCCTCCGTATACAGCAATGGCTTTATTAACAATTTTCCGCGCCGGGTTGGATGGTTCACAGGATATCGTATAGACGGCCAGGAACAAGATTGCATTTAGGGTAAGGAAAGTTTTCATATTCTGGTTCATGTACGGATTGGCCGTTAGTAGGTTATGCCGACAAAAGTAATCCAAATTAAAGGTCAGAACAGCGACCTTTCTGAAAAAATAAATTTTTATTGAAGGTTTTTATCGTTAAAATGGAACTGATTTAAATTCTTTTCAGACATGATTGGGATAACATAATTCCAGAACAGGGGAAATTTACACACTTAGTATCCAAAAAAAACTTCATTTTACTGCCACCATATGCGCGAACGGCACTCTTAATCTTTAAATAAAAGAAACAGGTATAATCGGGGAGGGCAATCAATTGTCGAACTCCTTTGTGACCTTTAAAAGACAATGGATTTTAATGATATTCTAACAAGGAAAGATATGAATAGAGCCTCTGCGGATGTAGGATTAATGTTTATAGCATACAATTTAAGGAGATTGATCAACATTTTTGGACTTAAACAGATGAAAATTCAGATTGATTCAATTTTTTACTTACATAAATCAATTATACTTATTAACCCCCTCAGGATCTGTAATAATAAGAATTTTATGTAAATCGCTTAATTATTAATATCATGTATAGTAGAGATCAAACTTGTTATATTAAAGCTTAATAAGCTAAGTTTTAAGACAAACTGCCGTTATGTTCAACTAGTTTGAAAAAATTGCAGATGATTTTTCTGAAGACATACATCAGTGGGAATGCTATCCGGTTATTTCTGCCATTCATTATTGTGGTATAAAACACCACATTCAACGGTGATGGGAGCATTCATTCGGCGACAATACCCCTTACGGCCCAGGCCCGGCCACTCAGCCTGATCGCACCGTTATCCTGTGTGATCAGGCGCTTTCTCAGACGCTCCTTCAACTCAAGTTGTGCTCCTTCCGGCAGGGATGCGACATAGGTCCCAGCTGGCCCCTGACCTTCCAAAAATGGCGACCAGAAGTCGTCAAACGATTGAAACTTCATCGGGATGATCAGTGAAGTTTCCAAGATGTTAATGAGGCCGTGTTGTTTCCATAGGCTGGCCAGTTCGCCAGCCCGTGAGAAAGGCATGTTGCGTTCATCCCTACCCTCGTCGGATGGATTCAGGGTTATGGCTTCATCCCAGAAGGTCCGCAACATCTCCATTCCCTCGTCATAATCCCACACTGTGGCAGCGACGATACCTCCAGGACGGGTCACGCGAATCATTTCTCGCAGGGCCTTGTCAGGGTTCGGTATAAAGTTGATAACGAGCAATGAAATCGTCGCATCGAAGGAAGCGTCGGGGAATCGTAATTGTTGACCATCGCCCTCCTCGTAAATTATGCGACTATCGGACGTTTTGGTTCGTGCATAGTCGATGTAGATGGCCGAAGGATCGATACCGATCACTTGAGCCGGCTTGATCGCCGCGAGAACAGCCGAAGATAAGGCACCGGTACCGCAGCCAACATCGAGTACCCTATCGCCGTTCTTCAGGTCGGCAAATTCAAGGAACAATGGAGCGAGTTGCCTGCTCCAGCGCCCCATAAACCTTTCGTACGCTTCACTTTCGGAGAACATTATGGAATTTGCTGAATCATTCTGGCGGGTTTCATTCCCTGACCGGGGTGTGCACACCGACAGCACAACAACCGTCAGTAACATCGCGCCATATGTTAAATGGAACAATATAATACGCATGAATTGTATAATCACAACAAAACATTATTTCGGAATTTTTCATTTTAAAATTTAATAAACAATATTATGAAGACAAAAAAAAAATAAAATTAAAGAATTTATTGGCCATTCGGATATGAAATGTGGTAAAAAATTGGGAGTGGAAAAGGGAAGAATTTGCTCATGCATTGGAAATATTTTTAGCTGGTGTAATGTTTCATGATTTACCTAAACAAAAAAACATGAATCAGAAACAACCTGCACAAAAATACGGTACTACATATACCAAAATCCCAAGAACCGATAAGGATCCATGTGGTAATAGTTTATCTATCTTTGTAAGGACAAGATGTGATGGGTTGGTTGGATATTTGAATATACTTATATCAGAGCAATAAAGGGTAAATTTTATCCTGCTGAATGCGGAGACCCATTTGGACATTCCGGCCTGTGAATCAGGAAACCTTTCAGGAATCAGTAATCTAACTCACACTCACAAGTGGACTACATACTACCTCCGGAGGGAAATTTTTCATCCCCTGGAGGATTATATGGGAGTGAATATATACCTATAAGGGTTCAATATTTTCACTGATTATTTTGAACTGATTATTTTCTATCTGTAGATTAAAGGTGGCCCAGTTCCAACTTGAATCGTGGACTGAATAAAATTTCCTCCATCTGAATTTGACTTCACGCTCGAGATTATTTTTTAGATCATCCTTGCTTAAATTTTTTGGTTGGTAGCCCAGCACATTCAGATCGTAAGGCGGCTCCAATTGTCTTTCAACTTCTTTATACAACGATTCCTGAATTTTTCTTGCCAATTCAATCCTGTTTGAAAACATATTTTTTTCTTTTTTCGATAAAGTATAAAATATCTCTAACGGATCCGTTTTTGTCTTTTGTGAAAACAAATCATCCTGCCTTGATTTTTTTGTGATCAGTTGATTTCTTTATATAAAGTAACTGTTGGATGGACTCACTAATAATGGGGAATGGAAGTAAACCGAATCGTCCAGGATGTGGTATGGAAGATTATAGAAATTTTTCACATTAAACAGGCCCATTAGGAGCAGTGCGGAATCTTCTTTAAAATACAAATACGCAGGGATATTTTCTGCTTAGTATACCTTATCAAATAATCTTTTTTCATTCTTTATGGAACATTGTATAAATAAGACAATAAGAAAAAAATAAATAATTTTTATAATACTCTTTATGCTTGATAGGTAACTGATTAGTATATGGAACAAAAATCGTACCGTCCGAAAAAAACAATTCCGAAGATTCATATTCAACCAGTGGATAGAAAGAGGTTACTCCGATATGAAAAACCGATAAATCAAATTCACACTGTGGCTCTGATTGAACTTATGTTATTTTAAATATTTATAAGCCGATTTTTTTAGTTCATCGCGGTCTGCTGTTATGGCCGGATCACTGTATATCCTGCTTGATAACTCAGCGACTACACCTTTTTTAAAACCCAGTTTTTCTGCCAGCGATTTACAGAATTCGATTTCAGACTTAAAAATATGGCCATCCACCTTCATCATTTGTATAACAAGATAAAGGTACTGAAATTTTTCATCGTCACTCAGGGCATCAATGGGCCCAATAGGTACAGGATTTTTTATGAGGTTCCGGATCTCCTCATCGGAGATGCCATGTATATTACCCAGCTTAAAAATCAATTTTTCTTCCTTTTCAGCCAATTGATTGTCGGTAATGGCCAATTGGATCATCAGGCTAAGCTCCTTTTTATGCATTTTCAGAATTGGTTAATTTATATTAAACAAAATTTATCAATAATCTTGATTAATCGAAAATGTTTTACTGGCATTGTGGATGAATATATTTCCCATTATGATCAACCGGTGAAAAAATCAAAGACATTTTCAAGTTTACTGCTGCTGGTCTGATAAAGTTCGGTGTAAGTACATTTGGTACAAATAACTGCTGAAAATTTTTTAAATTGAACGTTAAAGATTTTCGAAAACAGCCCTCCAGTAGTGCTCACCGTTTCAACTTTAAAATCTCTATGGCCACATTTTGGACAAGAATACTTCAGGTATTTCAGATTGTTTTTCATTCTATTTTTATTTTTTGGTTTTATTATTCCTTCCGGCCTCTTTTAATGCCTTGTTAATGATCCATTCAAGTTGCCCGTTCATACTTCTGAACTCATCAGCAGCCCATTTTTCAACGGCTTCCAGCAATTCAGGATCTATCCTCAGAACGAATGGTTTCTTTTTAGGCATGGGCAAATTTCTGATCCTCGCTGAATAAAACTTTCTTCATGGGTTTAATGGTGCAAAGTGCCTGTATTGATTACAGGACTTGCATCTTTATCAGCACACAGTACGACCATCAGGTTACTCACCATGGCCGCTTTCCGTTCCTCATCAAGCTCAATAACCTGTTTCCGGCTGAGTTCTTCAAGTGCCATTTCCACCATCCCAACAGCTCCTTCCACAATTTTCTGACGGGCAGCCACAATGGCAGTTGCCTGTTGTCTTCGTAACATGGCACTGGCGATTTCAGGTGCGTATGCCAGATAACCGATCCTGGCTTCGATAACACGGATCCCGGCAATATTCAATCTTTCTGAAAGCTCCTTTTCCAACGCATGATTAACATCTGTCAGGCCGGAACGCAAAGTGATTTCTGCCTGTTCGTCATCGAAATTATCGTAAGGATAACTGCCGGCTAATTTTCTTACAGCTGCATCACTCTGTACACGAACAAAATTTTCATGGTCATTAACCTCGAAAGCAGCTTTGAATGTGTTTTCAACCCGCCAGACAAGGATCACGCTGATCTGTATCGGATTGCCCAGTTTATCGTTAACCTTGATCTTTTCACTATCAAAATTCTGGGCTCTCAGGCTGATTTTTTTCCGAAAGAAAAAGGGATTGATCCAGTGAAATCCATTTTTTTTAACGCTGCCTTTGTATTTACCAAAGAGTGTGAGAACACTTGAGTAATTTGGATAGACTATCAGGAATCCCATAGCGATCAATATGACCGCTAATACGAATATTGCGATAAAAAATGGATTCGGTAATGCAATGATAAAATAAACACCGAATATCAAAACCATCAATAAAACAAGGAGCATCAGATAGCCGGAGATCGGAAAATATTCTTTTTCATGTTCCATGATCATTTAATTTAAAATAGTATTATAATGATATCATAAAGATATTAACAATAACGAATAATCTTTCATAAAGGTTTTCCTTTTTCATTCTTTTTTTTAACTGTAATTTTACACGGCAGGAAGGTGTATTCCGGCTGGGAATTTGAATCAACTCATTTAAATTCAGACGGATTTTATGATTTCTTTTTATTATTTATTGTTATTAAGAAAGAGGGTAGGAGTGACTGGTCGAAGGTAAGCCGGGCTCATCATTGATCCGGAAGATTCGATGTTTGAAATCATTCAGATATATATTATATTGGACTAAATGATTAAAAATGTTTGATTTCTTCAAAAGAAAAGAAAGAAACAATGGGATTTCCAGTCTGCAAATGGCAGATCTGGATAGAAATCCATTGAAACCAGGCGATGTAGTGGATGCTTTGAGATATGATCTGGGGCGATCCAAAGTAATCGAAACTGAAAAGGGATTGGCTTATGAATCGTTTGAAACCGGGAAAATTGTAACATGGCATCTGATGGTGGATGCTGCCACCGAACTGCAGAAGGTGAGAAAAATAGTAGAATGATTAATTGTTCGATTTCCCGAATACTTTTTCAAGGATCTGACTGGCATACTGATATGGATCCTTCCTGATCTTGGCTTCCTCATCTGCTACCTTCACAAAGAGCCCATCAAGTGCTTTGATTGTCACGTAACGGGAAAGATCAGGCTCCTGAATCGGTTTGATACGCATTAGTAAATTAGCGGGACTTTTTGCAATGGCGTCATAACTTTTCACAAAATTGTTCCATATTTTATTGGCTGAAACATTATGAACCAGCGGTTTATCCAGAGATTGATTGACCGCCGGTTGGAACAACTGCGTTAATTCATTATATGTTTTATCCTTGAAATAGGCAGTAGCAGACCGGTTCCCGGCATTCTGATAATTTTCATTCAGGATATCCCATGCATCACCGATGGTTATTTCGGATATGGCATTTTTGAAGATAGGTGCTGCCTGGTCCGCAGCATTTTCGGCCGACCGGTTCAACGCTTCGATGAGGTCATCCACTACAGGTGCGATCGTGGATTGATATAATTGTTCTCCTCCAGGGGCTTCACGAAGAGCGATCAATGCATTGTTGGCTTCTTCCGGCATCAGGATTTTGATGGCTTCATCCCTGAAATATCCGTCCTTCTGAGAAGTTAAGAGGACCGCTTTATCCGTTCCAACACGCAATGCGGTTTTCAATCCATCAATCACCTCGGATTCCGTTAATTGTGAATCATCCAGGATCGATTGCCAGGTAGAAACATTGCAGGAAACACATATCAGCAAGAAGCAGGTGATCAACCCACCTCCGATTATTCTAAAAGGCTTGGCATGTTTTTGTATAAAATGGTTCATACAACTAAAATATAAAATCTAAACATCATAAAACATCTATTTGATTAAATTTGCGAACTCAATCAATGCACATGACTTCCAATACAAATAAAATTTTCGTAATTGATTTTGACAGTACTTTTATAAAGTCGGAAACGCTGGATTTACTGGCTGAATATTCCCTTAAAAATACACCCGATGCCGGTCAGATCATCCGGGAAATCAGGAACATCACCAAAGCGGGCATGGAAGGGAAGATCAATTTTTCTGAATCCCTGCGAAAACGTATTGAATTGCTGAAAGCAAACAGGTCTCACATTGAGCCACTGGTAGAAAAGATCAAGGAGGATGTGTCGGTTTCATTCCAGAGGAATAAGAAATTTTTTAAAGATTTTGCTGACCGGATATTTATTATTTCGAATGGATTCAAGGAAATCATTGAACCTATCGTGCACGATTATGATATCCTGATGGATAATGTTTATGCCAATACATTCAGATATAATGAGCAAGGAGATATTATTGGTTTCGACGAGCATAATATTCTCTCTCGGGATAATGGTAAGGTAGATCTGCTCAAGACCATGAATCTTCAAGAAGACATTTATGTGATCGGGGATGGATACAGCGATTACCAGATAAAGGAAGCGGGCCTTGCAAATAAATTTTATGCTTTTACAGAAAATATCGAAAGGAATGTAGTGATGGAAAAAGCAGATCATATTGCCCCGAGCCTCGATGAGATCCTTTTCCACAATAAAATTGAAGCATCCATCTCCTATCCTAAAAACCGGATCACGGTTTTACTCCTGGAAAACATTCATCCGAAGGCGCATGAATTATTGCATCGGGAAGGATATTCAGTGGAGGTATTATCGTCCAGTCTTGATGAAGATGAACTGGCCGAAAAAATAAAAAACGTATCTATACTTGGGATACGGTCGACGACTCAGATTACACGCAAGGTACTCCGGAATGCCAATCGATTGATGGCCATCGGAGCATTTTGTATCGGTACCAATCAGATCGATCTGGAGGCCTGTCTTGAAAAGGGAATTGCTGTATTCAATGCTCCATTCAGCAATACGAGATCGGTGGTTGAACTCACCATTGGGGAGATCATCCTCCTCATCCGGAACCTTCCTGATAAGTTCAGGAAAATGCATGAGGGAAACTGGGATAAATCAGCCAAAGGAAGTTATGAGATCCGTGGAAAAAGTCTTGGGATCGTTGGGTACGGTAACATTGGCAGTCAACTTTCGATTCTGGCCGAATCATTGGGGATGAATGTATATTATTACGATGTGATTGAAAAGCTGGCATTGGGGAATGCCAGAAAATGCAATTCGCTAGAAGAATTGATCCGCCATTCGGATATTATCTCTTTGCACGTGGATGGCCGTCAGGAAAATAAAGACCTGATCGGTGCGGAGGAATTCAATCAAATGAAGGATGGGGTTATTTTTTTAAATTTAAGCCGGGGGCATGTGGTTGACATTCATGCATTAAAAGCGGCCATCCTGGCTGGGAAAGTGGCCGGGACAGCTATTGATGTTTTTCCGCATGAACCCAAGAGCAATCAGGAAGAATTTGTATCGGAATTGAGGCATCTGCCGAATACGATCCTGACACCACATATCGGTGGGTCCACCCTTGAAGCCCAGGAAAACATTGCTCAATTCGTTCCCATGAAGATCATGGATTATATCAATACGGGAAGTACCACCAACAGTGTCAATTTTCCTGAAATACAATTGCCCACCTTCAAGGATGCACACAGGCTCATTCACATTCATCATAATGTACCGGGTATTTTGGCCAGGATCAACCAGGTGTTGGCAAGCCACAATATTAACGTGGTGGGACAGTATCTGAAGACCAATGAGAAGATAGGCTATATGATCCTGGCGGTAAATAAAGAATATGACCGTGAAGTGGTGCGAGAGTTCCGTTCGATCGAAAATACCATCCGGTTCAGGATACTTTATTGAAATGTATTGATGGTTATTGGTGGATTCGTATATTCGGGTTGGAGAAATTCAAAAAAAGCGGCTTCTCTGGTAGATTTAAAGTTAAAATTCAATTGGACGTACAAATAAACCGATGCTTAAATACACCCATAAAAAAACCCACCGAGCCAGGGAGTTTTTCAAACCTCCAAATTGATAGGATTTGAGCTGCCCACCATTTCAACCCTCCACTGTTAACCACGCCATAGCGTGGCCCCGCCAAAAGCGGGGTGAGGCCCGGTTTTAATGATGAGACTCACTCGGTTATTTATTCATGTTAAGTTTGAATAAAATATCTAGCTCCGATGGGTACTCTTAAATATCTTTAACAAAGAACTTTTCCAATTAAATTAAAGTTACAACTAAATATAAAAACGATCAATACCCTAAGAATATTTTAAAAAAAATTATGTAAATATGGGATTAACCCTGAGTTTTACCGTAAGTCCTTCAAGCCCTTATCATACCCTTCAATTTCACTTGAACCGGGGAGTTAAAAAGAAATTACATGATCCTGGAATTGCCCGTGAAGCCTGGATCCCGATCCTGCTTGAATTGGCACAGGTCTTGAAAATTTTAGTCCACATACCATCGAATTATTCGATCTGTGTCCTACCATCAAAAATATATGCCGGAAACATTCTTCAGCATCTGGCCCCAGGGGGAAACTTGATCTATCCGGGTCATCCTTCCATTTCCTATCCGTCATTCACCGGATTGAGGGATTCCGGTTTGAACGAAATGATCATATTCCCTGGAGTTTGGGACCATGTTAAACCAAATCTGAAAGGTGGCTTTATCTTGTGCCGGGATACTGACCTGGTGAGTGGAAGTTCCTTAACCATCCAGGATCTTCTGTCAATCAGGGAAGATGAACCTGATATTCATTTATGCATGGATATTTCAATTTCATTTGCAAATCATCAATATACTTACGAAAAGGTCGATTCTTATTTGTTTGATTCCGAATTCGTATTTGGCATGTACCCAGGAATCACCGTTTTTGTCATGAAGGACCATTTTTCCCACGCGATGCAGGAAAAATGGGCTGATGAATTTTATTTTCCTGAAAATAAATCCGGCCAGGTACATCCGGATATTTTATGCCACAGGGAAGTAGATGTTTTGAAATTATATGCATTTAAGGAAATGTGCAATGACCTGGTCCGCAGGGATCCAAAGATCATCCGGAATGAGATCATCTATAAATCGATCCTTATCACCAATGCCCTCGAGGGGAGCGGATCGTTTGAACTGATGGTGAAAAATGAAACCAACCGATCATCCAATATCATCAGTGCCAGAACTTTAGGTTCAATCGATTCCATTCGGGATCGTTTCAGTCATTTTGGGATTCAGATGGATGAGTTTTTTCAGGAAAAATATGGTCACATTGTCCGGTTTGGGAATTTTCCGGTTCATTCAAAAGAACAGGCCGAATATCTTTCAGACTGTATCACCTCCCTCTGATTATTTTCTATGATGATTTTGATGGATCTATTCCGGGATCTCACAATCATTTTATGGAAGTCTCAAACCAACCAGTAGTTTAATCCTTGAACCTTATTGTTTCTCGGGATCTATTCCGGTTTGATCGCTAGGTTCAGGCATGACCACCCATAAAATAAGATAAACCAATACACCCGTCAGGATCGCAGTGACTACTGAAAGTATTACAAATATTATTCTTACCCAGACTGAATCCCAACCCAGGTATTCTGCAATACCCCCACAAACTCCCGCAATCACTTTTTGCTTTGATCGTACCCATTTTTTTTCCATAATCCAAATTATTTATCCCAAAATGGGAGTATTTTCCGTAATTGAAACAAATGCCCAAATAAAAAGTGCCTAAATAAGCAAAAAACGCCATTTTGATTTTTGGCCCCTTTTTGGCATAATCATTTTTAAAAATAGGGTAAAGCTTGGTTAAATAGAAACCGAACTGAAAGAAACTTAAGATAGGCGAAGGTGTAGAATAAATTTGTGTTTCGGTTGCAATTAAGGCACCATTTTTAAAAATGGTGCCTTTTATTTTTTATAAAATTCGAATTGCCTGAATTCTAATTATGCTTAATTCGGTCCGGGGCTGATCAGGTTTTCTTTTTCAAAGCCAGATTTTAAATGAAGGTCCCTTTGCGGATATGGTATTTCAATTCCTTCTTCTTTAAATCTTTTAAATACCTCGTAATATAATTCACTTTTGAGATTACCTGGACGGTTGATATAATCGGTAGTCCACACGACCAGATAGAAATTAAGTGAACTTTCTCCGTATTCATCAAATAAAACAAGGGTTTCCGGTTTTCTAAGAACTCCCGGATGTTTGTCAGCAACCTCCATCAATATCGATCTTACTTTTTCAGGATCTTCCTTATAGGAGACACCCACCGGTATCTTGAATCTCACATTGCGGTCGGAGTGACTCCAGTTTATGACCTGTGAAGAAATAAACTCTGAATTAGGCACGATGATGGTAATATTATCATTGGTATTGACGGTTGTAGCCCGTGCGGAAATATCTATAACATCCCCATTTATACCTCCCACCTCAATTCGATCACCTACCTTTATAGGTCGCTCAAAAAGTATGATTAAACCGGAAATAAAATTATTCACTATGTTCTGCAATCCAAATCCAATACCCACACCCAGTGCACCGAACAAAACGTTCATGGTATTCATATTGATCCCCAATGATTGAAAAACGATTAACAGACCTAATGTTAGGATGATATATTTGGAGATTGTTCCTATTGCCTTGCTGGTACCTATATTTCCCTTCGATCTGGTGATGATGATCTTGGTAACTAGTTTTTCAATTTTGGAAGAAACAAGAAACAGGGCAATTAACGAAATGATCACCGTAACGATAAGCAACAGGCTGAAATCCGTTTTTCCAATGGTAAACAGGGTACGGGTGAAGACGAAATTCACTTTTTCAATAAATTGTTCAGAGTTTAGAGAATTCATTATTTATATTATCCGGATCCTTATTTTTAATACTCTGAAAAGAAGATTCATAAATGAATGATCAGATTCAGAATGGATTTAATCAGTAAATATAAAAAGGAATGATCAGGGGAGCAAAAGAGAAGCATCTCCGTAACTCAGGAACCGGTATCCATGATCCAGGGCTTCCTGATAAATTTTTTTCCAATCATCACCAATAAAGGCTCCTACAAGCAGAAGTAGGGTGGATTTTGGAATATGGAAATTGGTGATCAGGCCTTGGCATATTTTAAAACGATAACCAGGAAATATAAATATTCGTGTTTCGCCCGACATGTTTTCTTGACGGCTTTCAATCATGACTTGGAGGATTGCCTGCAGGGATTCAGTTTTTGTAGGAAGATCATTCGGATCGAATTGATAAGGGAACAGGGCATCGATATAAAGGTCCTTTTCCGTTCTTTTTAGAAGTTTTACCCCATACCAGTACAGCGTCTCCAGGGTTCTCATGGAAGTAGTTCCAATCGCAATTACAGGATCTTTCTGCTGGAGCAGATTCTGAATATGCGAGCGGGTGAAACTTATCTGTTCCCTGTGCATGGGATGTTGGGTGATATCATGATGCCGGATGGGTTGAAAAGTTCCCGCACCTACGTGTAAGGTCAGATAATCGATTCTGAATCCTTTCTGTTTTATCTGATCAAGGATCTTCCGGGTAAAATGCAATCCGGCTGTGGGAGCAGCGACAGCTCCATCATTTTTTGAATAGACGGTCTGATATCGTTCCCGGTCTTCTAATTCAGGTTCCCTTTTAAGATAGGGGGGGAGCGGTACTTTTCCCAGGTTTTCCAGTATTTCACCAAAAGTCAATTCTGCGGGATCCCAGGATAGGGCGATCAGGCTCTTTTCCCGGTCATATAAGCCCGCTTTCAGATGGATTTCCAGGGATCCGATGCTGAGAGTCTTTTCGAGCTGAAGATCTTCGTTCCATTTTTTAAAGTTCTTAACCAGGCAATGCCAGACTACCTGCTGATGACTTTTCATCGTGATCACAGCATCCTTTGAAGGGGAAACCGGATCTAAGAGAAAGATCTCAATTTTTGCTCCAGTGGGTTTGGAGAACTCCAGCCGGGCAGGTATCACCTTTGTCTCGTTAAATACCAGGAAACTTTTTTCAGGAAGAAATTCAGTGATCTGACCGAAGGTCTGATGCTGGATCACATGATCCCGGTATACCAGTAATTTTGATTGATCCCTTTCCCTGAGTGGATAATTGGCAATTCTGTTTTCTGGAAGAAAATAATTAAAATCTTCCAGGTTTATGAGGTGAGGTTTCACGAAGATTTTCTGACGGTAACAGGTTATATATTCACATTCCCGAGGGCTTGAAGATCTTCCCGATATCTGCGTTGTGATTCTCTGATGGTGCGTAAGGCCGATGCTTTATCTTCCCATCCCTCAATACCGACCTTTTTCTTTTCAAGATCCTTGTACACACTGAAAAAATGCTCTATTTCTTTTAGCAGGTGAGGATTCACATCATCCAGACTGTTCAATTGATTCCAGATTGGGTCACTGACCGGTACACACAAAAGCTTTGCATCCGGACCTTTTTCATCTTCCATTTTGAAAAGACCCAAAGGTTTCACTTCGATCAAACAGCCCGGAAAGGTTGGAGCCGATACCAGTACCAGGGCATCCAGTGGATCGCCATCCAGGGCCAGTGTTTCAGGAACGAATCCATAATCACTGGGATAATGCATGGATGAGAAGATCATCCGGTCATACCGCACAACTTTTTTTACCTTGTCATATTCATATTTATTCCTGCTCCCCTTTGGAATTTCGATGAATACATCAATGGTTAATTCTTTTTCATCCTCCATAAGGTATTTTTTTCGTATTTTTAGTTAAATGATTTTGCAAATATAAAAAACACAGGAGCCAAACTTAAGGATTTCATCAAATAGCTTTCCCATGATCCAAGCCAGGTGGTTGAAACATAATTTAATGTTTAAATTCGGGGCAGGTACTTCCCGGGGAGTTCTTACCAGTAAGATCTCTTATTTTATCCTCCTGATGAATCCTGAAAGACAAACAGGCATCGGCGAATGTGGTCCCTTAAAAGGATTGAGTTTGGATGATCGGCCTGAAATCGAAGAGGAACTCACCCGGTTATGTAGACGAATTATGCTGGAATCGCCTCCCAACTTTCAGAACCTTGGATCCTACCTTGATCAGTGTGTCAACTCTGAATGGCCATCCTTAAAAATGGGATTGGAAACAGCATTTAGAGATCTTCTGAATGGAGGGAAAAGAATCGTTTTTGAAAATTCATTCCTTACTGGCGGGGAAATTCCAATCAATGGATTGGTATGGATGGGAAACCGGGAATTCATGATGGAACAGATTGACCGGAAGATCGAAGCGGGATTTCGTTGCATCAAAATGAAAATTGGCGCCATCGATTTTCAGACAGAAATCGATATTTTAAAATATATCAAGAAATCATTCCGAGGTCAGGATGTGTCGATCCGGGTAGATGCCAATGGTGCCTTTACATATGAGGAGGCCCTCAAGAAACTGGATCGGTTGGCTGATCTGGGAATTCATTCCATAGAGCAACCCATCCCTGCAGGTCAGCCAGAATGCATGGAAAAATTGTGCAGGAAGTCGAAAATCCCGATTGCACTGGATGAGGAATTGATCGGAACACTGAATCCAACCGGGAAAAAATATCTGCTTGAACAGATTAATCCGGCCTTTATTGTCCTGAAGCCCACACTCGTCGGGGGTTTTATAGAAACTCAGCAATGGATCGATCTGGCCGAAACCCTTGGGATCGGCTGGTGGATCACCTCCGCCCTTGAATCGAATATAGGGCTCAATGCCATTGCACAATTTTCACTGGAGAATGAAGTGAGTATGGCACAGGGATTGGGTACAGGACAGTTGTACGAAAATAATATTCCCTCGCCACTTCATGTAAAGAATGGTTTCCTCACTTATGAATCCCATCATTCATGGGATCTCTCAAGTTTGGGAATTGACCAGGTTTAGGATCAGACAAGCTACTAGGCCCGCTGTTTCCGTACGCAATCTTGATGGACCCAGGGATACCGGCTTGAATTCCCTTTTCAGCGCATTTTTTAATTCTTCCGGACTGAAATCACCTTCAGGTCCAATTAAAATAAGATAACTTTCTCCGGCCGGTATAGTTTGCATCAGGGGACTTGAAATCCCGGATTCCGCATGAGCGATGTATTTCACTACGTTCTGAAATTTAGTATCGATGAAATTTTCAATGGGGACCATTCCACTCATTTCCGGTAAAAAAAGATTTCCTGATTGTTTTAAGGCGCTCACTGCTATTTTTCGAAGTCGATCAGGTTTGAGGATCTTTCTTTCTGAATTGTGGCAGTGGAGGAAGGTGATCCGATCGATCCCGATCTCGACACATTTTTCAATAAACCATTCCAGACGGTCTATATTTTTTGTCGGGGCGATCGCAATATGAATGAAATAATCCCTGGGAGTACTTTGTTTTTTCTCAATTACCTCAAATAAGGTTTTACGTGGATTGGCCACGGTGATTTTGCCGGTAAATAAGCCCCCTTTCCCATCCAGGATGTATATCAGATCCGTTTCTTTTTTTCTCAAAACACGAATGCAGTGACTGGATTCTTCGGGATTTAAGGCATAGGTGCCTGCCAGAATATCAGGCTGAAAAAAATAGTTCATGATTGTCAGATTAGGTGCAGATCATTAATTCTACGAGAAAAATCAATAAATCATCACCACCAAAATAAAAAAAGCCGGGAACACAGCCCGGCATTTTTTCTTGAAATTGCTATTTATCTTTTATTCATGGGTACATAATCCCGTTCAGTCTCGCCGATGTATATCTGTCTCGGACGACCAATGGGCTCATGATTTTCCCTCATTTCTTTCCACTGTGCGATCCAACCCGGCAAACGGCCGATCGAGAACATCACTGGGAACATCTCAATGGGAATGCCAATTGTTTTCATGATGATCCCGGAGTAGAAATCAACATTGGGATATAATTTTCTTTCAACAAAATATTCATCTTTCAAGGCTACCTCTTCAAGTTTTTTGGCAATATCAAGCATTGGATCGTCTACGCCTAATTTATCAAACACTTTATCTGCCGATTTTTTCAGGATCTGGGCCCGCGGATCGAAGTTTTTATAAACCCGGTGTCCAAATCCCATTAAGCGGAACGGATCATTAGGATCCTTGGCCTTATCGATGTATTTTGAAAGATCACCACCATCATTCTGTATCTGTTGAAGCATTTCGATCACTTTCTGATTAGCACCTCCATGTAAAGGACCCCAGAGCGCACTGACGCCTGCTGCGACTGAAGCATACAAACTGGCATGTGAAGATCCAACTACCCGTACCGTTGAAGTGGAACAATTCTGTTCGTGATCAGCATGCAGAATAAAGACTTTATCCATGGCATCAACAATCACGGCATCAGCCTCATACTCTTCAGCTTTTGTTGAAAACATCATTTTAAGGAAATTTTCCACGTAGCCAAGATCATTATTTGGATAATTGCTTAACCTTCCTTTGGAGCGTGTATATGACCAGGCAACGAGGGTGGGCATTTTGGCGATCAACCTGATGATGGTTTTATTCACCTTATCCGCTGAACGATAAGGATCAAGTGATTCAGGGAAAAAAGCTGTCTGGGCAGTTACCAGGGAAGATAAGACACCCATCGGATGAGCATCGGCGGGAAATCCGGTCAGGATGGTTTTGATGTCCTCATGGACCAGCCATTCTTTCTTGATTTCCATTGCCATTTTTTCAAGTTCATCCCTGGTGGGAAGATGACCGTAAATCAATAAAAAGGCCACTTCAAGAAAGGTGGATTTTTCAGCAAGTTGTTCGATCGGATATCCCCTGTATCTTAAAATGCCCTTTTCTCCATCGAGAAAAGTGATTGCACTCTGGGTGGATCCTGTGTTTTTAAATCCGATATCCAGCGTGATCAGTCCAGATTCCGCTCTTAATTTGCTGATATCCAAACCACGTTCATTTTCGGATCCTTCTATGATGGGAAGTTTATATGTATTTCCATCGACATGTAATTCTGCAAATTTTGACATATTCTTAAGTGTTTATATAAAAAAATCCATTTAATATTTCCAATCTTTACCCATGTATTCATCTATACAAATCCCGATTGAATCAATATGATGCGATTTTATTGAAAAGGGATTCAGGATCAATAAGAACTACTTTATAGCATTAAGCAAGTACACAGTTTGACACTCCGAATTAAAAATGTCAGCAGATGAAATTTTTAACCCGAATGGCTTGACCGGAATTAAGCTTTTTTAAAAATCTTTTGGCTTTATTTCCTCCGCTCAATGTAAATATAAAACATTTAACTAAAATTAATCCCTTTTTGTTATTGCACGAATTTCACTTCTAAAATGAACCCTGATTATGTCCATTGCAAATATAGGATCCGGCCGTGAATAAAATTTTTTCAGGAAGGGATTATCTGTATTTCATTAAAAATAAAAATTAATTAAAAAATTGTATCTCAATATACAAAATATTTTATACAAAATATTCTACTAAAAATTCATTCATTTTTAGAAATTGTTACAAGATGAAAATAAATATTGAGGAGATTTTAATAAGAAAATGATGAGAAATATAAATTTTTAGGAATTTCACAGGTATTTGATGGATAAAAATTTATTTCCAATAAATAGTATTTAAGGAACTTTTGACTTTTCAGTCTGGTTATAAAGTATACGAATGAGAACTTTTTTGAATGAACATCAACTCGGACTCTGAAAAAAACACAATATCAATATTTGGCGCTTAATCTACTGTTTTATGAAACAGTTTAGTGAAAGAAAATCATTTTCTTTTTATCTATCTATTACGAACAACTGAATCCTTTATATTATTTAGAATCATTAAAATTCGTCAACATGTCAAAACTAAAAGAAAAACTTGCTAAAAAAATTGAAGAGTGGCGGCCAAGAACCCAGAAATTGGTGAAGGAGTACGGTGATGTAAAAATTGGGGATGTAACCATCGGGCAGGCGATTGGCGGGATGCGTGGAGTCAAATGCCTGGTCACTGATATCTCCTATCTTGATCCGTTTGAAGGAATACGGTTCAGAGGATATACCATTCCTGAAGTTCTCGAGATGTTACCAAAACCTCCCGGAGCTGAAATTCCTTATGTAGAAGGATTTATTTATCTGCTATTAACGGGAGATGTTCCATCCAAAAAGGATGTGAAGGAGGTTGAGCATGAATTAGTGAAGCGAAGGAATGTGCCGGATTATGTATACAAGGTACTTGATGATCTACACGAATGCCATCCGATGGTGATGTTTTCTGCGGCCGTCGTCTCGATGGAGAAAGAATCAGTGTTTACCCCGATGTATAAGAATTCTGAAATCGGTAAGGATGACCTGTGGGATCCTACCTATGAGGATGCCTTGAATTTACTGGCCAAACTTCCCAGGATCGGTTCCTATATTTACAGGAAGAAATATAAGAACGGGAATATCATCCCGGGAGACCCTAAATTGGATTGGGGTGGCAATTTTGCCAAGATGATGGGAATTGATAAACCTTATGATGATCTTTCAAGATTATATTTCATCCTCCATAGTGACCATGAAAGTGGAAACGTAAGTGCACATACCGGGCATCTTGTATCCAGTGCGTTGTCTGATGTCTATTATTCCATTTCTTCAATGCTCAACGGCCTTGCTGGACCCTTACATGGGTTGGCTAATGAAATGGTGTTACGCTGGATCCAGGGAGTAATGAAAAAAATGGGTGGAAAAATACCATCGAAAGAGGAAATGAAAAAATTCGTATGGGAAACCCTTAATTCAGGACAGGTGATTCCCGGATACGGTCATGCCGTATTGAGAAAAACGGATCCGCGTTATCAGGCCCAACGTGATTTCTGTCTGAAACATTTACCGGATGATCCAATCTTCAAATATGTGAGTCTGATTTATGAAGTAACTCCAGACATCCTGAAAGAACAGGGGAAAGCCAAGAATCCATGGCCCAATGTAGATGCGCAATCAGGAGTCATTCAATGGCATTATGGGATTACGGAATATGATTTCTATACCGTTCTGTTTGGCATTGGACGCTCCATCGGTGTACTGAGTAACATCATCTGGGACAGGGCATTGGGATATCCAATTGAAAGACCCAAGTCGCTGACTACCCTCATGCTTGAAGAGATTGCTCATCAGGCTGAAATGGCACATCCAGCATAATTTTTTGAATACGAACTCTGGGCATCACTCAATACGAGGAATGCCCAGAGTTTTTTCTTCCGTTAACCCGAGTCAATTAATTATTTCCCAGGATCAGGGGCAATCCATCCGCTCCACTTCCGATTACGATCACTTTGGCGTTCTCGGATTCAGCAAGCTGTGTGGTGGCTTCGATTCCCCTCATTTTAAGCAATTTATCAGTCAGGCTGTTGTTGATGATTTCATTTGCCCTTGCTTCCCCTTCTGCCTGTATCCTTTTCCTTTCAGCCTCACTTTTTTCCCTGTCAAGTCTGAACTGATAAGCGAGGGCTTCTTGTTCCTGCTTCAACTTATTCTCAATGGCCATTTTGATCTGTTCGGGTAAGTTGATCGACCGGATCAGAAGGGCCCGCATGGTGATATAGTTTTCATCGAGGATATCCTCTGTTTCACTGATGATGGAGGTTTCTACTTCACTTCTCATGGTAGAGTAGATTTCCTCGGCAGTATATCTTCCCATCACTTTTCTAACCGTGGAACGCACCTCTGGAATGACGAGTCGATTCACGTAATCCCCGCGGAAAATTTCATGCAGATAACCCACACGGGTGTAAACAGGATGAAACCTCACAGAAACGTCCACCTTTAAAGAAAGGCCATTTTTATCCAGGACGTCCATCGTCTCTTCAATTTTGGATTCAGTCACATCGTACAGGATCAGCTCATTCCAGGGAGCTTTTACATGAAATCCGGGCTCATAGATATTATCTTTCTTCAATCCGGTGAATCGATCAAATATTACACCCCTTTCTCCGGGTTTAATCGTGAAGAATAAACTGGAGGACAAAAAGACCACAACGATTAATACAACAAAAGTAACAACGATCAACGGTAAAAATCGACGGTTATTCATATCAGAAAATATTAAGTTTGAGATATATGATTAATATCCGGCAAAGGTATTAAAGAATAAATACTATTCAGTCGATTAAAATGGCGAATAAAAGGATCTATCCATTATTTTTCCAGTTCTTTCCAGGCCAGGGCACTGGCTCCCAGTACGGCGGCATTGGTCTCCTGTAAGCCAGAAGGGAGGATCTTAATTTTATTTTTATATACTTTCAACAGGCTTTTCTCGAAATGTTCAATGGTAGGTTTGAAGATCAGATCGCCGGCATTGGTCAGGCCGCCAAACAAAAAGATGGCTTCCGGACTGGTGTGGGCTACGGTATCTGCCAGTTTCATTCCTAAAATTTTACCGGTGATTTCAAAAGCCAGCAATGCGATTTCATCTCCTTCCCTGGCGGCTTTTGCGATCATTTTGGCAGTCATTTCATTATATCCTACATCCCGTAAGGTAGATGATGAGGTTTCATTACATAGTAATTCGAAGACGGTTCTTCGGATACCACTGGCAGAGGCATAGGTTTCCAGGCAGCCCCGATTTCCACATCCGCACATCCTGCCATTCTCATACACCATCACATGACCTACCTCCCCGGCAAAACCATCATGTCCATAGACAACTTCTCCATTCACAACAATTCCACTTCCTAGCCCGGTACCCAGGGTAATAACCACGAAATCATTCATGTTTTTGGCACCGCCATAAATCATTTCACCAATGGCAGCGGCATTGGCATCATTGGTCAGGGCCATGGGAAGATCAAAATGCTTTTTAAACATTTGTATAAAAGGGACAACCTCCTTCCAGTCAAGATTGGGCGCATATTCAATGGTGCCATTATAATAATTCCCATTGGGAGCTCCTATGCCGACCCCTACCAGGTTAAAATCAGGACCGAGGTCATCCAAGGATTTTTTAATACCCTCGGCCAGAGAAGCCATATAGGTTTCAATATCCGGATGTCCGGTGGTTACAACTGAACTGTCGAAATGGGATTTTCCACTTTCATCAATGAAGCCGAATTTTGTATAAGTTCCACCTATGTCGATTCCTAATGCTATAGCCTTCATTTTTTAATTGAATTTTTTTACGATATGGCCTTTCCAGCCATAATAAGCTAAATATATATAACTAAAGATTGGTACAAAAAAAGAATAATGATATCCGTTCAGCTGATCTGCAACGAAACCCTGAATGAGCGGAATAAGGGCTCCACCAAGGATTGCCATAACCAGGAGTGAAGATCCCTGGCTGGTATACTTCCCAAGGTCCTTGATCGCCAGCGTAAAAATATTGGACCACATGATCGAATTGAAAAGTCCGATTCCGATGATGGTCCATATTGCAATCATCCCTCCGGTGAACAGGGTGATCACCAATAGTGTGATCACAATAAATGAGAAAACCATCAATGTCCTTGCAGGTAGTGAACGACCGATAATAAAAGCAATCAGGTTGATCACCAGGAAAACGGTAAATGGAAGAACATTATGAAAAGGAAATTGAAAGCCACTTTCTACATAAACGGCCAGATAAATGATGATAAATGACACGATTGCAACCCCTACCATCAGCAGGAATTTACGGGTATCTTTTGCCATACTGCTCAGCGATATAGCCCCGAGGAACCGTCCGATCATGGCTCCTCCCCAATAAAATGCAAGGTAGGATTTGGCGGTCATTTCAGGGAAACCCAGTAGTTCATTCATATAGTTGATCAGGACACTTCCTATACTGACTTCACCTCCCACATACATGAAAATAGCAATGATGCCCAGCACAAGATGCCTGTATTTAAGTGCTCCCGCTCCTTTTTCAATTCCATCGGTGCCCGCCACTTTAGGTAATTTCGTGAAATAAAACACCACTGCCAGCAGTATAAAAATCCCGGCAAATATCAGATAGGGCAGTTGGACACCCTGGGCTGAAATGGGAATCCCTGTATCGGTCAGGATGGGTTCACCTTCCTTACTCAACAGAGGAATGCCCCAACTGGCGAAATAATGAAAGACCAGATATCCGCCCACAATGGGGGCAATCGTGGTGCCAAATGAATTGAACCCCTGTGATAAATTAAGCCTGCTCGAAGCCGTTTCGGGCTTTCCCAGTATAGCAACATAAGGATTGGCGGCTATCTGGAGCAGCGTAAATCCCAACGCCAGGACAAATAGCGCTCCCAGAAAAAGGCCATATATCCTGAGTTGTGCGGCTGGATAAAAAAGAACACAACCGATGGCTGAAAGGAACAATCCGGCCATGATCCCATTTTTATAACCGATCTTGTTGATCGGGTCTCCTTTTCGGGCCGAAATGATAAAATATACTAATGCCCCCACGAAATAAGCAGTAAAAAAGCTGAACTGTACCAGCATCGATTGAGTACGGTCAAGCTCAAAAGCTTTTTTGAGGAAAGGAATCAGAATATCATTCATGCAAGTGATGAAACCCCACATGAAGAATAATGAGGTTAATACGATAAGTGCCGAGGTATTCGATCTATTATCCTGAAGTCCCTGATGATCAGGCACACTGATGCTCCCTGCCATAAAATGATATTATGATTTATTAAAAAAATTAGCCGGAATCGTTGTACGGCTAAAAAAACTGGTTTAAAAATAATTAAAAAAAATGTAATGGGACGAATTGCAACCTGAAATTGAAAAATAAGATGGATCAGTGGATCAAATGGGAAGCCTGCCCGTTGGGTGAATGGAAAGGCCATAAACTGGAATTTATGAGATTGAAAGGGAGTATTACGGATAAGTGAAAATATTTTTTTTTGTTAGACTTTGAATTAATGCATTAATAATCAGGCATATATGGCTTAATAAATTTTTTAATTGTTGATTTTTCACCCCTGCGGCAAATTTTTGGAATAATAATTGTTTTTAACCAAATCAGAACCAAAAATCAAAAAAAAAATGAAACATGCATCATTATTCATCATCATTTTCATGCTGGGTGTTTTTGCCAGCACATTGACTAGCCCTGCATTTGCCGATAAAGAGGATCGGCAGCTTACCCGGCAGATTAAAAAGAATGCCGTAAAAAATGCAAGAAAAGAAGCAAGAAAGTTCAGTAGAAAAAAATGGTACGTTGCCCCTGGAGCACTCCCCATGGATAAGCAGGTTCAGAAATCATGGGAGTTGCAATATATGGAGGATGAAAATGGTTATCCCCTTTATATCGTGGCAACTGGAAATTCAGTGGCAGAAACCCAGTCAGCTGCTAAATTACAGGCGATGGAACTGGCAAAGCTGGAACTGGCAGGACTCGTGCAGACGAACGTGGCTGCTTTAATCGAAAACAGCGTAGCCAATAGCCAGTTAAATAATGAGGAAGCGGCTTCTGTGACCAAAACTGTGGCGGCCTCCAAGAACATTATCGCACAGGAAATCGGACGCGTAATTACCATGTTCGAGATTTACAAGAAAATTGATAAAAACGTGGAAGCTTCCGTTCGCATTGGGTATAATACTGAAATAGCCATTGAAACCGCGAAGAGAACGATCCGGAAAAAGCTTGAGGAAGAGACAGAAATTCTTCATGAAAAACTGGATAAACTCCTTGACTTCTAATTAGAAGAAGAATCACCATGTCCCGTTATATCATCATCCCTGGTATCATAATGATACTCTTTTCTTCCGTATCAGCTCAGGAAGTTGTCAAAGCGGAGGGATTCGCCCAGATCCGCGTTGAGGATCATTTGAGTAAGGAAGAAGCCATGGAGAAGGCGCGAGAACAGGCTAAGATCAATGCCATTGAATCAGCTTTCGGGGCTTATGTGGAAAGAGATGCAGATGTTGACATAGAAGACGGAAAGACCAGTTTCAAGATCATTGGTCATACCCTGGTACGTGGTGATTGGCTTAAAACCATCTCAGAAAAATTTGGTGAGGAGAAACGGAAAATTCGGGGTCGTCAGGGAAAGGATGATGAAGTGTGGATATCGTGCAGGATCGCTGGGCAAATACGTGCGATTGACCATCCGGAAACGGCCCTTGAATTTATTCCGCTCAATTGTCCTGATCCGGTTTGCCGTACTTATGATTTCAGGGATGGCGAACCTTTTTATCTTTCATTCAGGACACCCGTTGATGGTTTTCTGAGCATCTTCATTACGGATGAATCAAAGATTGTATACCGACTGCTGCCGTATCAGAAGATGCTGGAAAATTATGTAAATGCGGTTCCTGTTCTGACCGATATTCCCTACATTTTTTTTCTCAATGAAGAGGGGCACGATTATTTCCCGGGATTTTCCTATATGATGACGGATGAGATCATTATGAACACCAGTCAAATACAGGAATTCCTGGATCTGTTTGTTGTTTTTTCAACAACAGATTTTAATAAGCCTCTTTTAAAGGGTGAAGAAGAAATGGAAAGGAGTTTTGTAATGCCAAAATCCCTGAATATAGAAAAATTTGAAAATTGGCTGACGGATAACAGGATAAATGATCCGGCATTTTTATATAAACGAATTACCCTGACGATAAAAAAATAGAAATAATGAATAAACTTCCTACAATAATGATCCTGTTATGCTTCAACATAACTTCGCTATTGGCACAGGATTATCTGATCCCGGCGGCGGATGGTCCATTCTGGGGTTATATCGATAAAAATCAGCAGTGGATTGTACCTGCCCGATTTGAAGAAGCCCTGCCATTCGTACAGGGAAGGGGTTGTGTAAAATATTATGGCAAATGGGGATATATCGATAAGCAGGGCGAATGGAAGATCGATCCAAAATTTGATAAAGCAAAACCATTTGCGGATCATCTGGCATCGGTAAAATCATACGGGATGTGGGGTTTTATCGATCAAAACGGAAATTGGGCCATTGATCCCAAATATTTGGCGGTCAGCTCATTTTCAGAGGGTCTGGCTGTGGTTTATAATGAGGGAGGATTCAGTTATATCAACAAGAATGGCGAATTGGCCATCGATAAAAAATTCACCTTTGCCAAACCCTTTACGGAAGGACTTGCCTCAGTCATACTGGATGGGGAAAAAGGATATATCGATTTTTCAGGGCGGTTTGTCATTCACCATGAATTTGAAAAGGCGGATGCGTTTGCGGAAGGTCTTGCACTGGTTGTTCAGAACAAGAAATATGGTTATATCAATCATCGTGGCGATCTGATCATTCCACTTATGTTTAAGAACGCCAATCATTTCAGTGAAGGGAAAGCCAGCGTAAAAGTAGGAAATCAATGGGGCTATATTGATAAATCAGGGGATGTAATGATCGGGTCTGAATTTGACTATGCAGGTAATTTTACCAATGGTGTTGCGGTTGTCAGGCAAAATAAAAAATATGGGATGATCGATCAGATGGGAGATTGGGTGATTGAACCTGTATTCCAAGATCTCGATGAGATGGGAAAAACGATTACGCTCGAAGAAGAAATCGTACAACAAGTTGAGTTCAGGATCCGGCAATGGGAAAAAAAGGGTGAGTTTGAAAAAACAGAGGAATACCTGGCAAGAGTCACCACAGAAAATCGCGATCAGGAGGTAAAATTACAGACCAGGAAGGTGGTCAACGAACTGGCAAGTCGATATATCCGGTTCGATAACATGGAACTGGGACTTTATAATGCGGATGCTGAAATGTTTACGCTCTATATTCCGGGGATGATGTCATCCTTGATCCCGGTTCCTATACAGAACGCGGTATGGTTCAAGGATAACTGGGATCTGGTGGAGATCAGGAATCCCGAATTTGCGATCCATGATGATCAATTCGTACTGACAAAATTTGAAGCCAGGCTGGATGAGGCAATGTATGCCTACGATGCCTATCGCGATGGCATATACATCAGTAATTTTGGTGGGAAACCTCAGCTCGATAATATCCAGATCTCATTACCTGAACTACCCATACCACTGGACAACGATCATAAGATCGTATCAGTCGCCCCAGGATCCGAGGTTGATAAGGACATCCCGGTAAATGATATTCAGCAGGATTATATTTTCAGTCTGGTGATCGGGAATGAGGATTACAGTGCTTATCAGGTGGGCACGGAATCAAATATTAACGTTGATTATGCTGAAAACGACGCAAGAATATTTACTGAATACCTGCGAAAAACCCTGGGTATTCCGGATGAAAATATCACCTTATTGATCAATGCAACGGCAGGACAGATCCAACAGGCTCTGGCTAAAATGACTGCCCTAGCGAAAGCATACGATGGTGAGGCCGAATTTATATTCTACTATGCAGGCCATGGTCTTCCCGATGAAAAAACCGGCGAACCGTATTTGATGCCGGTGGATGTTTCTTCTTCTGATCTGGCTTATGCGATCCCGCTCCAGGACGTTTATGAAACTTTTACTGATTATCAGTCAGGGAAGGTCACTTTATTCCTGGATGCCTGTTTCAGTGGGGGGGCAAGAAATGAAGCGATGCTGGCTTCCAGGGGGATCCGGATCCGGCCAAAATCTCCGTTCGTGATGGGTAATTTGATTGTATTCTCAGCCTCAAGAGGAGACCAGACAGCTTATGCATATAAGGATGAAAATCACGGCATGTTTACCTACCATCTGTTGAAAAAGATGCAGGAAACGAGAGGGATGGTGCCATTTGGAGAACTATCGGATTATCTCGAAAAGGAGGTTAACCGGCGATCTTTACTGGTCAACAACCGCGAACAGGAACCCATGGTGAAGGTAAGCCCAATCCTGGAATATACCTGGAGAAACTTCTCCTTCATTCATCAGGGACAGGTCTTCAATGAATGAAAAAACATTGACTAGGATTTCCATGCAAATCAAAGACAGGCGTTTTTATTCCTGTCTTTTTTATTTCACGCTATGAAACCGTAACATTGTATTTTTCATATCGGGGAAATTTTAACAATTGCCAATGAAATATAATTTTGACGAGATCGTTGACCGGGAGCATACAAATGCCATCAAGTACGATTACCGGAAAAGACTGTTCGGTAAATCCGATGTGATCCCTTTCTGGGTGGCGGATATGGATTTTAAAACCCCTGACTTCATCATTGAAGCTTTAAAAAACCGGCTTGGACATGAATTGATCGGCTACACAAGCGTCCCGGAAGATCTTAAAAAGGTGATCATCGAATGGTTGTCCTTTTATCATCAATGGGAGGTACATTCGGATTGGATCACCATCAATCCAGGAGTTGTTCCCACCCTGGCTTTTTGTGTACTTGCCTATACGCGTCCCGGGGATCAGATCATCGTTCAGCCTCCGATTTATTTTCCATTTTATTATGTGATCGAAAATAATGGCAGGAAAATCGTTCATAATCCGCTTTATCTTCAGAATGGAAGGTATTGCATGGATTTTAAGGACCTGAAAGGAAAAATTAACAGCCGGACTAAAATGATCATGCTTTGTAACCCCCATAATCCCGGTGGAAGTGTCTGGAAGAAAGAGGAATTGACCCAACTGGTTAAAATCTGCCACGATCATAATATCTTGATTGTCTCGGATGAGATTCATTCTGACCTGATCTTGGATGATCATAAACATGTTCCGGTTGCCAGTCTTGATCCGGATACAGCTAACCGCACCATCACCTGTCTTTCTTCCAGCAAAACCTTTAATTCGGCCGGATTAGCCGTCAGCTATACGGTTATATCGAACCCAGGTCTACGGTCTGATTTATCAAATATCTTAAGCGATTTCCATTTATCTTACGGGAATACCGCTGGCCTGGTAGCCCTTGATGCGGCGTACCGACATGGGAAAACCTGGCTCAGGGAAATGCTTCATTACCTTGAAGGTAATATCAATTGGCTGGAAAAATTTCTTGAAACAGAACTTCCCATGATCAAAATGATCAAACCCGAAGGCACCTACCTGGTCTGGCTCGATTTCAGGGAACTCGGACTTTCCCAGCAGGAGTTGAAACGCCTCCTGGTCTACCGAGCTGGAATAGGGATGAGTGACGGAACCCTTTTCGGTCCTGGTGGGGAAGGTTTTCAAAGAATGAATCTTGCCTGTCCCAGGTCATTGATCATGAAGGGGATGGAACAATTAAAACAGGCACTGAACGGTGAAGAGAAGTCATAAACCCCTTCCTAAAGTTGAGATCATCAGTTATGGCAGGTATGCTGGTTGGGACAAAGAGGAAAAGGAATTACCTGCCCTTGTTTCATTGACCGACCGGATCAGGGCTGAAGCAGATATTGAATTTGGATTGATCGTGGAGATAAGACAGGGGAAAGGCCGGTTTATTCAATACATCATCGAACACCCACCCTTTAAGGATCCTAATGGCCTGGTGGTCCCACCATTTAGTGGCGAATACCAGATCCGTACCAATCCGGCCAGGTTTTTTCTGGGCGATTCGATTCAAGTCCCTGTTGAAGACAAGAAAGGAGATTGGATTTTGAAAATCATGATGGAGGACAGCCTTCTGGCAGAAAAAAGAATTCAGATATTTTAATAAATTTTTTCGATATGTCAAGGGGAGCATACACAGCCCCTGTCAGCCCGGTTATCAACGTATTTTATTGAAATACGAGCGTAGAATCTTTTCAATTCTTCCTGCTGGAGATTGGGTTTATTTTTTCTTTTTGATCTTATTGATATTATTCCCCTTTTTCGTAGGGCCGGATTGGATGGCTTTTGCCTTCACCTTTTCTCCTTTCGTACTTTTCCCCTTGTAGAACTCACGTAGGTCAATGTGGAAAAGATAGGAAAATGAGAGAGTGAGGATCTTATAGTTGTGGGCAATGTTATCTGTAAATCCTAGAATAGGCATATTGGATCCATCAAAACTTCCCAGATTGGAATGTCCATAGGTGAATTTAAGCGAGGTCAGGAGTTCCTTCCCATTGGCCAGAGGTGAGATCAGTCCAAGGTGAATGTCAAGCCCCCATTGCCATCGGTTTACAGGGTTAAAGGTAAGATAATGATAATCACTCTCGTGGCCTTCGAAAGATATTTTATAGTCAGTGTGTAGCGCATAAGTTTCCAGGGTGCCTGATCCTCCTAAAAAATAACTGATATTTGGCCCTGCTCCGATGATCCAGGTAAAAGGACCGATCTGTTTAAAGGGCCCGATCTTTTTGATCTCCCCGGTCCTTATGATATTGAACATGATGGGAATTTCCAGGTAATGATGCATTTCATTCATAGTCCACTCATTTTCTACTGCCTGCACCTTTCTGCCACGCATGGCATAATTGTATTCAGAATATAAATTGAAGGTATTGGTCAGTGGGATATTCAGGGAAAGGCCTCCTTTGAAACTTGGCTTTATTTTTGAACTGTAGAGGTCTTTAAATTCCTGCCGGGTATAGGTTACATAAGAGATTCCCCCACCTACATTAAATCCAGCAGAAAATTCCTGTGCATAACCATTCATCTCAATCCCTATTAAAAGTAATAGGATTAAAATGAGAGTGCTTGCTTTCGCTGACCTACTAAAGAATTTGTTATACACCTGTTTAAATTCGACCTAAATATAATGTTACCTATACTAAAAAAAATATCATTAATAGTATATAAAATTACGTATGTACAATTAATTATAAATATTTTTCTATTATATATACTTTCTGTAAGCAAATGGTAAAAACCTTTGATTCAAAAAAATTATTTAATTGAATATTCCAAGGCAATTATTTAATTTTTCTAATATATTGCGATTGAAAAAATAATGGTTCCTTCAAGCTAATTAAACAGATTGTTCAATTCAAAATAGATTGGGGGAAAGATTTTTATGTTAAAGAGACTGATATTAATGGGAATATTTTGTTCAGGGTTAAGCTATGGGAACCTGATCGCACAGATATCTCCTTCTTTCACTCAGTTTTTCATGAATCCTTACCGGATCAATTCCTCCTATGCAGGCATTGAAGGACGTCCGGTGATTTACCTGGCCCATCGTCAGCAATGGGTGGGCATTGAAGATGCTCCCGTCACAACCACCTTCAGCATACATGCTCCCATAAGTATGGGGCTGAATCTTGGAGCCGACTTTTATCATGATTCCCGGGGAATATTAAATACGAATTCTTTTCTGATTACCGTAGGATATGCCATTTCTTTCAGTCAGAAAGATTTTTTAAGATTCGGATTGTCTGCCGGACTGGGATTCAGGAACATTGATTTAAGCCAGGTCGACAATCCATCTGATCCGGCCCTGCTGAATGCTGTTGAAAATAATTTGTTTATCAATGGAAATTTTGGTGTATCCTACCATAGTGGTTATTTCAGTGTGGGACTATCCATACCCAATTTATTTGAGCCGAACCTGAATAATACAACTACTTTTGAAAATGGGAATATAGCTCCCTTTAATGAAGTTATTTTCAATACGAGCTATCGTTTTTATTTTGGATTGGATGATTATGCCTTCGAACCACACATTCTTTACCGGTATAGCAATGTGCTTCCCCAGCAATCGGAAATTGCCGCCGTATTCCATCTAAAGAATGTGGTTTGGGTAGGGGGATCGGCACGGATCAGTTTTATAAGATTGAATGAAGTGAGTGATCCTGTATCGAGACAGGATTATGATTTTTCAGCTTTTGGAGGTGTGAAAATAAAGAATCTGATGGCCATTGGGTACAGTTATGGGCTGGGATTTCAATCCTTGCCTGGCATAGGGGAAAGTACGCATGAAATCAGTTTCAGTATGCAGTTTGGACAAAAACGGAGATCAAGGAGAAAAACACAGAATGTATATCTATCTTTCATTGATACAGAAAGGATTTATTGGGAAACAGAGCCCCGTATCAAAAAAGTAAAGGTTGAACCTGAAGAAGTGATAGCGGAAGAACCCGTAAAAGAGGTGACCCCGGAAATTGTTCCACCCATTCAGTCCGATTCAGAACACGACAATCCCAGGTTAGCCCTGGAAAGGGAATTAAATACAAACATCGTTTCTGATATTCGGACAGAAACATTAAATATGGGCGACCATCCCCTTGAATTACCAAGAGGAAATTATATCATCGTCATGGAAAGCGATGACCAGAAAGTGGCAAAAGATTTTGTTGAGCACTTGAATGATGAAGGTGAACGGGCAGGTTATGGATATGTGTCAAGAAGGAAAAAATGGATGGTTTTTGTCTACCAGAGTGATTCAAAGATCGGTCTACGGAGACAGGCTGCCAAAAAACAGAATAATCCTGAATTTTCCGAAGCCTGGATCCTGACCATTGATTAATAGATTTACATAATAGAAAGAAAAAGTATATATAAGGGGAAAAAGAACAGGAATGGAGGTGCTCAGGACAATTACATGCTATTTAATCATACTCCTGGTTGCTTGTGCATCCGTTGTTTTTGCCCAGGCTCCGGTCATCAGCAATATCAGTAATCGAAATGGTACGGTAAATCAGCAGATCTTGATCTCAGGGAGTGGTTTCAGTAACAATCCTGCAGAATTGAGTGTAATTTTCGGAGCAGCCAAAGGAAATATTATATCCTCCACTGCAACTTCCATTCAAGTGGAAGTGCCTCCCGGAACCACCACCCAATCCATCCAGGTAGTAAAACATACCAATGGGTTATCCGTTTTTTCCCGTCCGCATTTTTACATCAGTTTCAGCGGCACCACCTTTGACCCAACGAAAATGGGATCCGAAATTCAATTTACCAATGCCAATGAATATTTTGATCTCTGTTTGTGCGATTTCAATCTGGACGGGAAACCGGATGTAGCGGTCACTCAGGTCGAGCCTGGGTCTGACTATCATCATTTACCGGAATACTTCAACTATTAATAATATAAGTTTTGCTAAATCGAATGGTACCACCAACCCGGAATTAACAGTAAATTCAGCCAGTTCGAATGTGACCTGCGGGGATATTGACGGAGACGGCCTGACGGATATGGTGATATCCAAAGGGGGAACTCCAAGGAATACGGTATATGTATTCCGGAATATAAGCAGCGGCGGCAATATTCGATTTGCCAATCCACGTTCCTTGTTTCTGGAAACCGAAGATATTGCAAAAAGGGTGGCGGTCCGGGATATTGATCTCGATGGAAAACCGGAAATTATCGTGACCAATACCTTTTTGCCGAACGTCAAGATATTCAGGAATAACAGTACCGTTGGAAATATCAATTTCTTAGCCACCCCGGTCAATGTAAACGTACCCGGTGCCGCTACCACCAATGGCCTGGTGGTGGATGATCTGAACGGTGACCGGTTTCCGGATATAGCCGTTAATCCTTTCATTGGAAACAATGTTTATTTCCTAGTCAACCGGAGTGGGATAGGAAATATTAATTTTGATCCTCCCCAGTCATTTACACTGACAGGAAACCTGAATAACCTGGCGGCGGGAGATTTTAATGGCGATGGAAAAATTGACCTGGTTGCTTCCAAAACCATTCAGGATGAGATCGTGGTATTGGTAAACAACACACCTGCCAACGGCTCAACGATCAACATGCAGGCCCAGACGGTTTCCGGAGATAATGGGCCGTGGGGCATTAATACGGTAGACATGGACGGGGATGGCAGGCTCGATATCATCGCTGGTAACCGTGATTTCAATCATGTGACCGTCTTCAGGAATACAGGTACCGGATCCACCGTGAGTTTTAATAAATTCACGCTGAGTACCAATTTAAATACCCGCAATATTAAGGGCGGGGATATAGATGGGGACGGCAAACCCGAAATGGCATTTACCTCTTTTAATGTAGGAACCTCCCAATACAGCCTGTCTATCAAACGGAACCTGCATTGTTTTGTACCCAGGGTCGAACCGGCCGGCCCCTTGACCATCTGTACTAGTGAAACGAAGAGTCTGTTTGCGAACAAAACGATTGGCGGCACCTACCAGTGGGATAAGGATAATGTGGTAATCAAAACCGGACCGGAGGATTTTCTCGATATCACTGGTCCCGGGGTTTATAAGGTGGTGGTGACAACGGAAGCGGGAAGTTGTGTTTCCGCCTCCAATGCTGTGATCGTGCAGGCCGGGACCGGTAGCGTACCAGCTGACCCCATCATATACAATACAGGCCCTTTTTGTGAAGGATCCGAGATCCGGCTTTCAACCGATGACGTGGCCAATGCCATCTATACCTGGGAAGGTCCGAATGGATATGCCACCAGCACACGTGACGTATCTATACCCGATGCCACTGCAAGTTGGGCAGGTTCCTATACCTTGGTGGTCAAAGTTCAGGATTGTTCAAGCAATCCTGTTTCAACACTGGTTGACATCATCACCTTAGCTGATTTTTCCATTACTTCACCCGGCTCTACCGATGTCTGTGAAGGAGGAAGCGTTCAGTTAAATGTCAATAATGAAGCCGGTTATACTTACCAGTGGTACCAGGATACCCAGCCGGTGATTGGAGCGACTACCAATCAATTGAATGCTACCGAGGAAGGATTGTATCAGGTACAGGTTACCCAGACCAGCTCGTCCTGTTCGAAGCTGAGTAATAATACAGTAAATGTAAATATATTTTCATTGCCAGTGGCTATTTTCTCGAGTCCGGATCAGGGATGTTACAACAGCGAAATATTTTTTGGAAATTTATCCACCTGGGATCCGGCAGGCATGCCGGAATTTTCTTGGAATTTTGGGGATGGGAGTCCCCTGGCAACCGCCCAGGATACCAGCCACGTCTATACCGCAGCCGGAAATTACAGTGTTATTCTCACTGTTAATTATTCCACGGCAAATTGTCCCAACCAGATTTCAAAAAATATCCAGATACTGGGCGAGTTATCCTTTGAGATTGTTCGATCAATACTCGACCTGGAGAAATTATGTGTAGGACAGGAAGTCTCTCTGGCTACCATTCCCGAATTTGAAAGTTATTTATGGAGTACCGGGGAGACCACCTCCTCGATCGATATCACGACGACTGGGGATTATTCAGTAACAGTGACGGATGTAAATAATTGCACCGGCACCCAGACCGAATTTGTTGAATTTCTTCCCAACCCTGTGGTAACAGCCAGTGCAGAAGTTGAAGAAGCAATTCCCGGAGTAGCGTTTCAGCTGGAGGTCCAGGGGGCTTTAAATTATTTCTGGATCCCGGTGGAGGTTTTGGATGATCCGACTTCCGCCACTCCCATTGCCATCATCCAACAGACTACAGAATTTATTGTGACTGGTGAAGATGCCAACAAGTGTACTGGACGTGATACTGTATTTGTAAATGTGAAAGGTGAGAATACAATATTTGTAACGCCGAGGAAAGTATTTTCTCCAAACGGGGACGGGATCGACGATCAATGGTTTATTAAAGATATTGAAAGATATCCGGATTCTTCCATCACCATATTTACAGGAGAAGGAAGTACGGTGTATGAAGCATCCCCCTATTATAATGATTGGAATGCAGTTTATAATGGAAAAAATTTACCGGAAGGTGCCTATTTTTATGTAATACGGGCGAAAAACAAAGATCCCAAGACCGGAAGTGTTACCGTTATACGCTAAAAGATATTAATAGGTGTAGAATGACAGGAAGTTAAGCAGGTTTATGAAACGTAAGTTACTGGTTTTTTTATTTTTTCTGGTATTGAATGGTGTTTATGCACAGGAAAATTGCAGCAATGGCATTGATGATAATGGCAATGGTTTGATCGACTGCAATGACCCTGAATGCCAGTTCGCGGCCACCCTTGAAAAAGGATGTAATTGTGACGACGGCATGGACAATGATTCAGACGGTCAGATTGATATATATGATGCTGATTGTGCCAGCTATTATGGACTTACCTTTGTTCAGGACGGAACAGGAGATTGTAGCATCCCGCCGCCCGATTCTGTGGATTTTTTCCAGTTTATAGATACTCCCGGGCAAACCCAGCAAAATACGGTCGATACGCAATCAAAAATGGCCATCGGAGACCTGGATGGGGATGGAATACCTGAGGTAATCGCTACCTCGAAATGGAATAAAGAGATCCGAATTATTTCTTCAGGCGGGGATGGAATTCATCCTGCAGGGGATATTATTGACCAGTTTGGGACCACAGGTGGAGATGATATCTTTCCTCCGGGAAATTATGTATATGAACTGGAACTTGCCATTGCGGATATTGATGGCGATGGTGACGGGGAGATCTTTGCCATTGCAAGTAAACGGAAAACACCCAATTCGGAACCGGATGGTTATTATATGGTGGCGCTGACCTATGAAAATGGAGTGCTTATGCCAATGTACGATGCCGTGTATATTGACCCGGAACGACCCGGAATGATCGCCATTGCAGATTTTGATGGGGATGGTCTCTCCGAGATGTACTTTAAAGACAGGATCTATGCAGCAGAGACGGGCGCTTTACTGGCCCAGGGGACTGGTGACTGGAACACAGAAGTGAATTCAGCCCCGGTAGCCGTGAATGTTCTGCCCGGCACTCCCAATCTGGAACTGGTTTGTGGGAATATTATTTATAATGTGCCCAATCTTTCAAACCGGAATCCATCCACACCCATTAATCTGACGGTGGCGGAGGATCTGAATGATCTCGGGGCACAATTTTATCCCAAGGTGCTATTTGATGCCCAGGAATATGGTGTGACCAATTACAGCAGCACAAGTGTGGCGGATGTCAACGGGGATGGAAACATCGATGTGGTATTATCAGGAGCCGTGGGAAGTGCAAATGGGAATACTGCCATCTTTTTCTGGGATGTTGCCAATAATACCTATTCAGTTTATGAGCCACCGGATCCTTTCTATCCAGGGGGATGGCCCTGGGGGACCAGCCGGCCCAACCTGGGAGATGCCAACGGCGATGGACAGCTCGATATTTTATTCATTGCCGGGAACCAGTTATTTGCCCTGACCCTGGATGGGGGAGGAAATCTTGTACCCTTATGGCCTACACCGCGTATCATCAATGATTCCAGGTCGGGGATCGTAGCGGTAACAATTTATGATTTTGAAAATGACGGACACCCTGAAGTCGTATACCGGGACAGCCAGCAGTTGGTGATCGTCGACGGGGATACCGGACAGGATGTTTTCTGGTCGACTGTATGTCAGTCGCATACCATGACCGAAGGGCCGATCATTGCCGATGTGGATGGCAATGGAAGTACTGACATAACGATTCCTTGCTATTATTCAAAGAATTCATTTAATATCAATGCACAGATCCAACAACAGGCTTTAGGAGTATTACGGATATTTTATTCTGCCGAAAACCTCTGGTTGCCTACCCGGAAAGTATGGAACCAGTCTGGTTATTTTGTAGTGAATGTGAATGATGACCTCACCATTCCACGACATCAGATGGATCAGGGCATCATTTTTGGAGATGATCCCTGTTTCAATGGAGTACCTGGCCCCATCCGGCCTTTTAATATATTCCTCAACCAGGCTCCTTCCATCGGACCTGACGGTTGCCCCTTTTATCCCGCACCGGATATTTCCTTTGTAGGGGATAATCCGAATGCACAACCGGGTGATCCTGATTACAAGGATCCGAACGATCCCACCTATTTCCCGGCCGTTCATGTAATTCCTCCGATATGCGGTGACCTGGGGATCGAAGTTGAATTTAACATCATCAATGACGGGGCACTGACCATTTCGTCCAGCATTCCCGTGAGTTTCTGGGATGGGGATCCTACCATCGACCCACCTCCAGCCAATCCGGCTACGTTGCTGTATACCACCAATCTTCAGCTGAATGATTTTCAGGTTGGGGATACCATGCAGATCGATGGGGTTACTTTCAATTCTACTGGGAAAGCCTTCAGGCTTTATATCGTATTAAATGACGATGGTTCCTCCCTTCCGGTAGATCCGGGAGGAAGTGGTCTGGCAGAATGCCGGATCGAAAATAATGTTTATTATTATGATATTATCCCGGATCCCTTTGAAGTAGACATCGCCAAGGTCCAGGACAACATAAAATGTGAGGACAGTGCGCCTGATAATGGGGAATTACGTGCCGTCATTACCCGGAACGGTGTGGTGGTGAATGATTATTCCGATTTTGCCTTTCAATGGTATGACGGGATTGGTACGGCGAATCCCATCCCTGCTCCTGATGGCACCACCAATGTTTTGACCGGATTGGCAGAAGGGGATTACTCACTCGTGGTCACCAATACAGACAAAGGATGTGCCAGTATACCTACCGATACCTCCATTGTCCGGATAGGAGTAGACCCGGAAATCACCATTGTCGAAAATTCACCTCAGAGCCAGTGTGATCCTCCCAACGGTGAATTGGAAGTCTTTATCACCGGAGGTAATACTGGTTATACCTTTGAGTGGTTTGACCGGTTGTTGAATCCGCTGAATATTACCGGTTCGGTGGCCTCTAACCTGGTGGCTGGGGAATATATTGTCAGTGTCTTTAAGGATGGTTGTACTAAGACTGCATCCTATACACTGGCTGGTCCGATTTTCCCAATTGTAGATGCCTCCGTTATACAGAATGTGGTGGATTGCGCAAATCTGAACAGTGGTGCGATCACGGCGGAAGCTTCCATCAACGGGATACCCCAGGATTCATTGGATTATACCTTCCGATGGTATGAATGGGATTCATTGGCCATGGACGTAGGTTCTATCCTTGCACCCTCACATGGCACAGGCCCGACCCGGACAGGGTTACTTCCTGGTGAATATGCTGTGGTGGCACGGGATGAGAATACGGGGTGTGAGACAAGTCCTCCCGTCAGAGTACAGGTACAGGATCTTACTGTGATCCCAACCATTGTTGTAACAGAGGTTGAACCCCAAACTTCCTGTGATCCTGCCAATCCAAATGGTGTATTGCGAGCTGATGGTTATGTGGCTGGCGTATTGCAGGATCCATCGGCACTGACCTTTGAGTGGTTCGACGGGGACAATACCCTGCCGGCAAACCTGATCACGACCGTATCGGGGATTAATGGAGAGATTGCAGAAGGGATCGCTAATTCTGGATTACCTTATACTGTGAGGGTGACAACTGCCTTTAATTGTTCTTCCACGCTCGCGTACAGTGACCTGACTGAAAATCTTGAAATCCCGGAATTGAGTGCCGTAACCTTTGATAATTCCATTTGTGATCCGGCCCTTGCCCTGGGAGGCGTATTCAACGGAAGAGTTGAAGCCTCTGCTTCCCTGAGTGGTGTGCCGATAACGGATTTTTCAGCATATACATTCACCTGGTACGACGGGGATGATATCACGAGTGATCCGGTGTTGACCAATACCAGTTCGGATGGGGATATTCTATATGGACTGGATGCTGGAAGGTATACGGTAACCCTGGAAAGAAATGCCACCCGTTGTATCTCCGATCCGCTGATTAACGAGATTTTCGATGTGACCATTCCACCCGTCGTGAACATCATGGAAATCCCGGCAACCAATTGTGTGGGAGGTACGCCAAATGGAGAATTGACCGCACAGGTTGACTTGGGCGGATCCTATAGTGTCATTGGATATTCATTCAGCTGGTTTGAAGGAGTGGATACGTCTCCTTCCGGCACTCCGGTGAATACCGTCACTGGGATTCGTAATGAAACTGCCCAACAGCTCACGGCAAATAACACCTATACGGTATTGGTCACAAACGATTCATCGGGATGTTCGATCACCGAATCTTATGTGGTCACAGATGAAAGCCAATTACCCATTGTTGACCTGACAAAAATTGATAATACCATTTGCGACATCTCGCTTCCTTCAGTCAATGCCTATGATGGTTCTGCCACCGCCACAGTAACTGACCGGGGAGCTCCTGTCTCTAATTTTGCAAAATATACTTTCGAATGGTTTGACGGACCGACCACTTCGGATCCCTTATTGACCAATACGAATTCAGATGGGGATGTATTGCAGGAGATACCAGGAGGTTTTTACACGGTCAGAGTTACCAATGACAGCCTTGGATGTATTTCAGATCCTTTATTCATTGAGGTAATGGATGTCATTGATCTGCCGGTAATTTCCCTGGACGAAACCCCGGCGACGAATTGCGATCCGGCTTTTGCCAATGGTGAGGTTGCTGCCAGTGTTGGCGGAGGTACTGCAGGATTTTTATTCAAATGGGTGGCAGGGAATGATGTTACTGCCCCTGCATGGCCACCTGTGGCAGGTACTGCCAATGAAATTGCCCTGTCGTTACAAGCCGGAAATACATATACCGTACAGGTTACAAATGAAAACACCGGATGTGCCAATACGGAGGGAATTGTGATATCCGACAGCAGTGCATTACCATTAGTCACTTTATCTCAAACTCCCAACTCCATCTGTGATCCGGCCATCTCGGGAAATCCATTCAACGGCCAGGTGAATGGAAGTACCACCTATAATGGGGTTCCGGTCAGTGATTTTTCCAATTACATTTTTAACCTATTCGAGGGGAATGACACATCAGGTCCGCTGGCGGGTACCATTACAGCAGGACCGGCTGATTTTATGGCCCTCGAAAATGGATTCTATACCGTTCAGGCTTATGATCAGGCATTGGGTTGCTACAGCGATCCGGTCAGCATTGAAGTGCTTGAGAATTTCACATTTCCTGTGATTGACATTGCTGAGGTGGCTGCCACCAATTGTGATCCTTCATTGGCGAATGGGGAACTTTCTGCGAGCGTGCAGGGAACTACCCTGGGATATAGTTTTAAATGGGTGGAGGGTATCGATACCAGCGATCCTGCACTTGATACACAGCCTGGTATCACAGGTTTGTCTGCCGGAAGTACTTATACGGTAAAAGTTACCACCGATTCAACCGGATGTTTTGGGGAAGAATCCTGGATCCTTTCTGATAGCAGTACGGTTCCAGAGATCACGCTGAACCAGACCCCGAATTCGATTTGTGATACCCTGATCGCCGGAGTTCCTTATAATGGCACCATCAATGGGGCCACCCTGTACAATGGAGCGGCTGTGAGTGATTATTCGGATTATTATTTCAATTTATTTGAAGGAAGTGATACCACTGGTGTGATCAATAATTCCGTTACTGCTTCGGCCCTCAATTTCATTGAACTGGAGAATGGATTTTATACGGCCAGGGCATATAATACTGCATTGGGATGTTACAGCGATCCTGTGACCATCGAAGTGCTTGAAGATTTTATTTTACCGGTTGTCGATCTGGACGAAACTCCGGCTACCAACTGTGATCCGTCACTGGCAAATGGGATCCTGACAGCCAGTGTGGGAGGAAATTCAGTTGGATATATATTTAAATGGGTAACTGGCAATGACGTCAATGGTTCCGCCTGGACACCGGTGACAGGTGGATCTGGTCAAACTGCCCTGGAATTGATGGCAGGAGACCTTTATACGGTAAAGGTGACCAGTGAAAACACCGGGTGTTTCAATACGGAGGGGATCATCATCACCGATAGCAGTACAGTGCCTGTTCTTGACCTGTCTCAAATTCCCAATTCCATCTGTGATCCGGCTATCTCAGGGAATCCATTCAATGGTGAGGTAAATGGAAGTACCACCTATAACGGGGCACCCGTGATCGATTTTTCAAATTACAGTTTCAATTTATTTGAGGGAAATGATACAACCGGAGTCCTTGTCAACACCATATCGGCAGCGCCGGCTGATTTTGTGGCACTGGAAAATGGTTTCTATACGGTGCGGGCCTATGAGCTGGCCCTGGGTTGTTACAGCGACCCTGTCAGCATCGAAGTGCTTGAGAATTTTACTTTCCCCGCCATAGATATTGCAGAAATAGCTGCGACCAGTTGTGATCCATTGCTGGCGAATGGGGAGCTTGTATGCGAGCGTGCAGGGAACCACACTGGGATATAGCTTTAAATGGGTGGAGGGTATCAATACGAATGATCCTGCACTCGACATCCAGCCGGGCATTACAAGCTTGCTGGCAGGGAATACGTATACAGTGAAGGTGACCACCGATTCAACCGGATGTTTTGGGGAAGAATCCCGGATCCTTATCTGACAGCAGCACGGTTCCGGAGATCACGTTGAACCAGACCCCGAATTCGATTTGTGATACCCTGATCGCCGGAGTTCCTTACAATGGTACCATCAATGGGGCCACCCTGTACAATGGAGCGGCCGTGAGTGATTATTCGGATTATTATTTCAATTTATTTGAAGGAAGTGATACCACCGGTATACTCAATAATTCCGTTACTGCTTCGGCCCTCAATTTCATTGAACTGGAGAATGGATTTTATACGGCCAGGGCCTATAATACCGCATTGGGATGCTATAGTGATCCTGTGACCATCGAAGTGCTTGAAGATTTTGTTTTCCCGGTCATCAATCTGACTGAAACAGCTGCCACGAACTGTAACCCCGCACTCGCAAATGGCCAGGTCACGGCCGATGTTGGTGGAGCAGTTGCCGGCTATATTTTTAAATGGGTACAGGGGATCAATGTGAATGATCCGGAATGGTCTTTATCAGTGGATCTGCCAATGAAACCGCTGAATCTTTATTGGCTGGGACTACCTATACAGTAAGGGCTACCACCAGTGCTACCGGATGTTTTGGAACCGAATCGGTTGTGATCAGTGACAGCAGCGAAATACCCGTCGTATCCCTTGTACAGAATCCGAATACCATTTGCGATCCCGTGGTGGCGGGTGTCCCCTATGATGGAACTGTTACAGGGACTACGACCTACCGGGGCTTGCCGGTAAGTGATTACAGTGATTACTATTTCAATCTTTTTGAAGGAAATGATACCACAGGTGTTCTGAACAATACGATGGTTGGTGGCGCCATTAATTTTACGGAATTACAGAATGGGATATATACCGCACGGGCTTATAATACGGCCTTGGGTTGTTACGGTGATCCGGAAACCATTGAAGTGCTGGAGAATTTTGTCTTTCCGGTCATCAGCCTGACTGAAAAAGGAGCTACCAACTGCGATCCTTCCTTGCCGAATGGAAGCCTGACCGCTTCAGATGCCGGTGTGATTGCAGGCAGGACCTTTAAATGGGTGGCCGGATTGGATATCAGTGGAGCTGCCTGGACGCCGGTAAGCGGGACAGAGAACGAGACTGCCGATGCATTGTCTTCCGGAAGCTCCTATACGGTGCAGGTGACGATCGATGCAACCGGTTGTTTTGAGACTGCCGCACGGATGTTGAGTGACAGCAGTGAGGTACCCATCCTGAGTCTTTTACAGACTCCCAATACGATCTGTGACGATGCGATCGCGGGAGCTTTCGATGGGACCATCACTGGTTCGATGACGTACTACGGAAACCCGGTGGCGGATTTTACACCTTATGATTTTAATCTGTTTGAAGGAAACGATACCACCGGAGTAGTCCTGAGTTCGATCAATGGTTCGAACCCTGCATTTATCGAACTTCAGGATGGGGATTATACGGCAAGGGCCTATGATTTTGCCACCGGATGTTTTTCAAGCCCTGTTACCATTGTGGTCCAGGATAATACTGTATTACCCACGATCCTGATCACGAAAGAGCCGAATTCTTCCTGTGATGATGCCCAGCCCAACGGCAATATCCAGGCGTATGTGGATGCGATCGGGAATACCGCGGATCATGATTTCACCTGGTATAATGGTGCGACAGCTACCCCTGGCAATGAGACAGCTGCCTCGGGATCGGTAGGGGAGATCATTACCCTGTTAGGCAATCAGAATTATACCGTCGAGGTGACCAGTCAGATCACAGGATGTGCCAATACCCTATCCACCTTCCTGAACCGGATCATCCCCACCTATGATCTGAGCATAGCGGTAACGGATATCGTGGATTGTAATACACCAGGGAGCATTCTGGCTACGATTGACTCATCCGGAACGGTCCTGGTTAATGATACGGAATATACAAACTTTGAATTTTACTGGTATCGAGGGGATGTGGTGAATACGGGTAATGAACTGCCGGAAACTTCGAGGTATCTGACCGAGGTCTCTCCCGGCGTGGATCTCTATTCAGAAGACTATACTGTTTATGCAGTCAACTCCTATACCCATTGTATCAGTAATGACGTGACAGGGTTTGTGGCTGCCCCCGCTGCTTTATTTGACATACAAAGTGAGATTAACTTTTACCCTTCGGATTGTGAGACGGACGAAGGAGCTTTGACCGCATGGGTAGACAATGGAGGTATCAGGGATTACAATAATTATAGTTTTTACTGGTATGCGGGAAGGAATATCAATCCAGGATCCAATTTTTACACAGATCCACCAGTAGCCTTTGTTGGAGATTCGCTGAATACGGATTTTCCTGATGGATCAATATCATATTCCGGATCTCCTCAACCACATCGTAACGTCCAGGAAGGACCCACCATCTACAATCTTGGCGACGGCATGTATTCTGTTCTTGTACAGGACCATAGCAGCGGTTGTTTCGAATATCTTGAAATTCCATTGCCGTCCATCATCACTCCTCCCACACTTCTGGGAACGGTACAGGGATCAACCCTATGTCCGTATGATATTGGTGACGGAATTGTTGAAGCAGCAATCAATCCGGATTCTTTAACTTCACAGAATTTATTTAATAGTGATTATGACTTCTATCTCTATGAAGGGATCAGCACAGATGCAGTGGATCTGGTATCCGGACCTATCTTGGGTGAACCGGATAGAATTACCTTTACCGAATTGTCAAATATTCTGGCACCTGGCTATTATACGGTTGTAGCCAACGAAAGAGTTTCCGGAAGTTATTGTCCTTCAGTTCCACTAACCCTGGAAATCGAACCCTTGGCCCTTCCGCCAGTCGTATCCCTCAACTCAGACCTGATCAATAACTCATCCTGTGATTCTACCTGGGTGAATGGAATGATCGATCTACTCGTAGAAAAAGATCCGGACGATCTTACCGGACCTTCAACCTACAGCTTGACCTGGACTTCCACGGCTTTAACAATACCGGCCAACAGCATTAACGCACCTCCTGGTCCACAGGGACCTTATAACGGGTTGAACTTCGGCACCTATGACGTGACGGTGGTGGATGAAAATACGACCTGCGAGACTACCGAAACCTATGTCCTTTACAATGAACCTCCGGAAATCCTTGTCGATGAAACCACACTGATCGTTACAGATAAGTATTACTGTATACCGAGTGGCAGCATCGAGATCACCAATATTGAAGTGGGAGGGAATCCTGAACCGCTTTCTGATTTTAGCTTTGTATGGTATGACGGTTCGGTTAACCTTGGAACAGGTACACCAATAGGTCCACCAGCGATCACGGAGAGACTTGATTCAGTAAATTATGCTACCATCCATGACGGAACCTATTATGTCGTGGTCACCAAAGATCCTGCCGTCGGCGGACCGGGAGCAGGATGCTCAAGTGTGCCATTTGCCGAACAGATCGTGGATCGTTCGATTGATCCGACCATGATTTTATCTCAAACCGCCAACCTGGCCTGTGATTCGAGTTTCGCCACTGGAACCATTTCCCTGGCCGCCACTACGGGAGGTTCCCTGGCCAGTAATTATGAATTTACGCTGAAAAGTACGGCATTGCCCGACTCGATCAATGGATTTACGGGTGCAGGTGGTGCCTGGACGGAGATTCATCTGGGACCTGGGCAATATAATGTATGGGTACGTGATGTAGATAATGAATGTACCTCTACCAACATGCTTACTATCGATGATAATCCATCGATTCCCTACATCGAATTACCGGATCTGACCATTCTTCCACAGGCTATTTGTGATTATGATGGCAGTATGACGGTCAATGCAGTCCGTGTGAATGGCATCGCAGAGATCCCCGGCACAAATCCCGGAGAGGTAAATTATATTTTTACATGGTATGAATTACAACCGCTACCTCCGGACCTGGGCGTTTTCGGAAATCTGCTTGACATGTCGACTTATCCACTGGTTGAGGCAGGTGCTTACTGGTTTACTGCATTACGAAATAACAATGCTCATGAAGCTGGTGAAGGATGTGAAACCGCTCCATACCGGGTGGAAATACCAGATGCTACAGTCGATCCGACCATCAACCTTGCCCAGACGGCCAACCGTGCCTGTGACCTGAGTTTTGCCACGGGTTCGCTTACGTTGAATGTGAACACAGGGGGAGCGGTATCGAGTGATTATGGATACACGATCACGAGTGCAGCCCTGGGTGGACCATTGAATGGCTTCACCAACGACGACGGGACCCCAGAATCCTGGACGGAGCTGAATCTTGGACCGGGTCAATACAACGTACAGGTGACCGATGTGGACAATTTCTGTGTCAATAACCGGACCATCACCATCAACAATAATCCGGCGGTACCCTATGTAGAGGCAGCCGACCTGACGATATTGCCACAGGCGATCTGTGCCAATGATGGAAGCATCACAGTCAATGCCATCCAGATCAATGGCGTGCCGGAAATACCGGGTGTAGTGAACTATGAATTTACATGGTTTGCAGGTCAACCAACTGGTACTGATCTGGGAGTAACCGGCAATGTACTGGATACGACCAATTATCCCGGGATACAGGCAGGGACCTATTATTTCACGGCCTTACGGGATCAGAACGCCAACGAGCCGGGAGAAGGATGTGAAACGGCACCATTTGCAGCAGAAATTGAGGATATCAGTGTGGATCCGACGCTGATCCTTGCCCAGACGGCCAACCGTGCCTGTGACCTGAGTTTTGCCACGGGTTCGCTTACGTTGAATGTGAACACAGGGGGAGCGGTATCGAGTGATTATGGATACACGATCACGAGTGCAGCCCTGGGCGGACCTTTGAATGGTTTTACCAATGACGACGGAACCCCTGAATCCTGGACGGAGCTGAATCTTGGACCGGGACAATACAACGTACAGGTGACCGATGTGGATAATTTCTGTGTCAATAACCGGACCATCACCATCAACAATAATCCGGCGGTACCCTATGTGGAAGCAGCCGACCTGACGATAATGCCACAGGCGATCTGTGCCAATGATGGAAGCATCACGGTCAATGCCATCCAGATCAATGGAGTAGCGGAAACACCTGGCACCAATCCCGGCGAGGTGAATTATGTATTCACCTGGTACGATGGACAGGTATCTCCGCCTGACCTGGGAGTGAGCGGCAATGTACTGGATACGACCAATTATCCCGGGATACAGGCAGGGACCTATTATTTCACGGCATTACGTGACCAGAACGCCAATGAGCCGGGAGAAGGATGTGAAACGGCACCTTTCCCTGCAGAAATTGAGGATATCAGTGTGGATCCGACGCTGATCCTTGCCCAGACGGCCAACCGTGCCTGTGACCTGAGTTTTGCCACGGGTTCGCTTACGTTGAATGTGAACACAGGGGGAGCGGTATCGAGTGATTATGGATACACGATCACGAGTGCAGCCCTGGGTGGACCATTGAATGGCTTCACCAACGATGACGGGACCCCAGAATCCTGGACGGAGCTGAATCTTGGACCGGGTCAATACAACGTACAGGTGACCGATGTGGACAATTTCTGTGTCAATAACCGGACCATCACCATCAACAATAATCCGGCGGTACCCTATGTAGAGGCAGCCGACCTGACGATAATGCCACAGGCGATCTGTGCCAATGATGGAAGCATCACAGTCAATGCCATCCAGATCAATGGCGTGCCGGAAATACCGGGTGTAGTGAACTATGAATTTACATGGTTTGCAGGTCAACCAACTGGTACTGATCTGGGAGTAACCGGCAATGTACTGGATACGACCAATTATCCCGGGATACAGGCAGGGACCTATTATTTCACGGCATTACGGGATCAGAACGCCAACGAGCCGGGAGAAGGATGTGAAACGGCACCATTTGCAGCAGAAATTGAGGATATCAGTGTGGATCCGACGCTGATCCTTGCCCAGACGGCCAACCGTGCCTGTGACCTGAGTTTTGCCACGGGTTCGCTTACGTTGAATGTGAACACGGGGGGAGCGGTATCGAGTGATTATGGATACACGATCACGAGTGCAGCCCTGGGCGGACCATTGAATGGCTTCACCAACGATGACGGGACCCCAGAATCCTGGACGGAGCTGAATCTTGGACCGGGTCAATACAACGTACAGGTAACCGATGTGGACAATTTCTGTGTCAATAACCGGACCATCACCATCAACAATAATCCGGCGGTACCCTATGTGGAAGCAGCCGACCTGACGATAATGCCACAGGCGATCTGTGCCAATGATGGAAGCATCACGGTCAATGCCATCCAGATCAATGGAGTAGCGGAAACACCTGGCACCAATCCCGGCGAGGTGAATTATGTATTCACCTGGTACGATGGACAGGTATCTCCGCCTGACCTGGGAGTGAGCGGCAATGTACTGGATACGACCAATTATCCGGGGATACAGGCAGGGACCTATTATTTTACGGCATTACGTGACCAGAACGCCAATGAGCCGGGAGAGGGATGTGAAACGGCACCATTTGCAGCAGTGATTGAGGATGTGAGTGTGGATCCTATCCTTGCCCTGACATCGACTTCAAACCAGTCTTGCGATACCAGTGTGGTAGCCAATGGGACCATACAGGCAGTCATCACCCCAAGCGCTAATAGTCTCAGGTAATTTTAATTATACATGGATATCTTTCCCGACCAGCCGGCCACAGGAATATCACGGGGGAACCGGAAGCGTGAATGAACAATTCCTTGATCTGACCTATGGTCAGTATAATCTCCTGGTGGAAGACGCAGATACTCGTTGTATCGCTAACCGGACGGTCACGATCAATAACAATCCTGTGGTCCCGGTTATCTCGGATTACCTGGTCAATGATCAGACGGTCTGCTTTAACGATGGTAGTATCATCGTGACCAGTATGACTCCGGGTGATACATCAGCGTATAACTTTACCTGGTATGATGGGGTGACCAACTATAATAACAATGCACCCATTGCCGGCGTAACAGGAGCCATGCTGGATACCACGCAATACACAACCATTCAGGCGGGTGATTTCTATTTTACCGCCACAAAAACAGATCCGGCTGATCCAGTGGGATTTGCCTGTATCTCTTCACCGGTCAAGGCCACCATCAGGGATCTGAGCATAGATCCATTCCTGGCCCTGACGCCAACCGCTAATCAGAATTGTGATCTGAGCTTCGCCAATGGAACGTTGACCGCCCTGGCAACGACCAACGGCATTCAGGGGCCTTCCTACAGCTTTACCCTGACCAGCACGGTACTTGGCGCTCCGGTGGATTCATTGAATAATGATTCGCAGGTGATTTACGACTTTCTGCAACCTGGTAATTATAATGTTCTTGTAGTGGACGATAATACCTTGTGTACATTTAACCGGAACACCACTATCAACGACAGTCCTGTATATATCGATATCAATGATATCCTTTATACTGTGAATGATCAGACCATCTGTGCACCGGATGGAAGTGTGATGATCACAGATATTACGGATCAGGGTATATCCCAGCCATTGACCGATTATACCTATATCTGGTATGAGGGCACCTCCAATCTGAATTCAAACAGTCCACTTGGACCTACAGACAGCTATCTGGATACCACCAATTATGCCTCTATCGGTGCAGGTGTATATTTCTTCACCGTGACCAGGTCCGCTGGCACTTCTGCACCGGGTGAAGGTTGTGAAAGCGCTCCGCTAAGAGCCGATATTATTGATATAAGTACAGATCCAAACATAAGTTTTGCACAAACTTATAATACGAGTTGTGATATTTTAAATCCGAATGGTGAAATTTCGGCCATCGCTGTAGAAAATGATGGTGCAAATACGGATATCTACTCCTTTGCATGGTGCTTCAATGGGAGCTCCTTTGCCTCCCGGAGTCGTTCAGATGGACTCTGCCAATACAAGTGTGCTTTCAGATGCACCTGACGGGAATTATCAGTTGACCGTGATCAATACTTCAAGAACATTGTGCCAGGTAACGGGAGGCAGCCCACTGAAGATCGATCTGCATGTCAGTGAGCCCAATATCATTATCGTGGATGTCATCGATCCATTAAATTGTAACCCGACCGGACAGCTTGAGGTGACACAGATCCAGGTGGGTGGGATTCCCGCCAACGTCAATGATTTCGAATATGAATGGTATCAGGGCAATTTTACCCCGGGTGACCTGATCCTGGATAGTCTCGGAAATCCGGTAACTTCTCCACTGCTTCCGGATCAGTATCCGGAAAAATATTATGTGATTGCCCGGAATATTGGAACGGCTTGTGAATCCAATCCCAAGGAAGCATCCATTTCTAATGCCAATATCATCTATCCGGCGATCTATATCGATGCCATTGCCCCACAAACAAGCTGTGATCCGGTCATGCCGAATGCCGCACTTTTGGCAACGGTAGATGGGGGCAATGATGATTCCAATCCGAATTACCAGTTTGAATGGTTCAATAGCCTGGATGGATCGGGTGCGGTGATCGCCACAACGAGTTCAATTTATGGCTTGGGAGCGGACAATTTTTCAGTAACCGTACTTGACCTGATCACCAATTGCGCTTCAACGGATTATTACATTACAGAGGATGCCATTGAACTATATAAACCCGTAATTTCTGTGGCTGCCTCTCCAAGAGATAATTGTGCTGTGAATAATGGCACAGCGTCCGCTGAAGTGATCAATGTCCATGGAAATTTCGAATTTAACTGGTATGTCGGTGATCAGCCGGGAACAATACCCGATTACACGGGACAGTTTATAAACGGATTGCCGGTCGGCCAATACACCGTAGTGGCCACTGAAATGGATACAACCTTCTGTCTTTCTGATCCTGTGACTGTTACGATCGATGATGAAAGAATGAAACCGGTGATCACCATCACAGAGGACAATCCGCTGACCAACTGTTGGGATGACTCACCCAACGGACAATTTACTGCCACCGTAAATGGCGTAGTCGGTGGATATACTTTCGAATGGTATATCGGGTCCGATACCACCGGTATCGCTGATTATATGGGCAGTACATGGGCAGGTTTGTCACCGCAGTCTTACACGGTGGTGGTAACCGATATCCGGACCCAATGTGATGAAGTGGCTACCCGGACCATCACCGACAATACAGTCACACCTCCGATGCCTGACCCTGAGGTAGTACAGCATTACCAGAGTTGTATTGAACCCGATGGTTGGGTGAGAGCTTCGGTCGGTGGGGATGTGGTCAATTATACTTTCAGTTGGTATGATGGTAGCATTGTATCCGGAAGTCCCGACCATAACGGCATTAATTATATGTACCTGTTGGCAGGACAGTATACCGTTACCGCGATGGATATGGTGACGGGTTGTGTTTCACCCGGCGTTCCGGTAGAAGTGCTCGACCTTAGGGATACGGTGGCCTTTTCCTATAATGTGGTTCCTGCAAATTGTGAGGAAAATAATGGATCCATTGAGCTTGTCTGGGAAAATGATGTACCCGTACGCGAGATCATCTGGGTGGATCCCATAACAGGTAGTCTGCTTGACCAGGGAAGTGCGATCTATAATTATCCTCCGGGTGTTTATGGGGTGGTAGTCACATCGGTTTATGGATGTGAAACAAAGGATGAAATGGAGATTCCGATCGATATTTTCGAATTTAATGGAATATCGGCCAATGGGGATGGACGGAATGATTACTTCGAGATTGCCTGTATCACACAATTTCCGAATAATAATGTTAAGATTTTCAATCGGGCAGGACAATTGGTTTTCGAAGCCAATCATTATGATAATCTAAGTACAGTCTTTAAAGGAATAGGGGAAAATGGAATGTATTTGATGGGAAAAGAGCTGCCGGACGGCACCTATTTCTATATCATTAACAAGGGAGACGGCTCGGAGCCTATACCTGGATTTTTGGAATTGATCAGGTAAGATATATACGGACATGCATAAATATATTATAATATTTCTGTTTGGATTGATTGCCATGGAGGCACATGGTCAACAACAACCTGTGCAATCCCTCTATATGTTCGATCCGACCTTATTGAACCCTGCCTACACCGGTGCGCATGTCCAGATGAGTGCTACCTTCATCAACCGGAACCAATGGGTGAACTTCCCGGGAGCCCCGGTCACCCAAACCTTCAGCCTGCATTCCTCTTTTTTCAATGCAAAAGTAGGGGGCGGCTTGATCCTTTCAAGGGATAAGATCGGGATCCACGAAAATTATGGCGTGTTTTTAAATTATGCCTATCACTTACCCATATCAAAGAAGGCCAAACTTTCGATGGGATTACAAGGTGGGTTCAATCATTTATCGAGCGATTACAACCAGTTGACCATCCGTGACCTTTCTGACCCGAACCTGCAGGGAAGGCTCACAAAAATGAATCCGAATTTCGGGGCCGGGTTATATTATTATACAGATAATTTTTATGTGGGCTTTTCGGTACCATACCTACTGGAAAATAAGATCGTGGATGTGGAGGGGGTACTTAGTGAAGCCAGACAATCCAGGAATTATTACGTTCATGGCGGGTATACCTTTCATACCAGCCCGAATATCATGGTCAAGCCTTATGTACTCATCCGGATGGTGGAGGGATCACCCCTGGGATGGGACCTTAATACCACGGTAGTATATAAGGAAATTGTTTCTATAGGTGCTTCCTACCGGAGTAACGATGCGCTGATCTTTCTTTTTGAACTGAGACTGGTGCAGAATCTCCACATGGGCTATGCCTATGATTATACCCTTTCAGAAATCCGTCAACATTCCAACGGATCGCATGAGATCATGATTAACTACCGGTTCAAAATTCCCAGCATCCATAAAAGCATGCCCTGTCCTTCTTATTTTTAACACATGGCAATTTTGTTAAAAGAAGGGGATATCTAACATAAAGATTTGATTGATTAAAAAATAGATGGATGGAGCATTTTCGATGCTTTTGGAACTTTTTTTTCTACTCGTTGTGTTGATAGCCTGTACTGATGAGAAAGAAATGATGGATCCTGGAACTGACCCAAAGAAATTTTATTTTCCTCCTACTCTTTCTGATGACTGGGAAACATTATCTCCCGGTACACTGGGCTGGGATGAATTGCAGATATCCCCATTATTGACCTTTCTGGAAGAAAACAATACCCGCGCTTTTATCATACTGAAAAATGGCAGGATCGTGATAGAAGCCTATTTCGGCAATGATCTGCTTGAATTACCATTTAAGGCATCCAGTACCTGGTACTGGGCATCAGCCGGTAAAACCCTAACAGCCTCCCTCGTGGGAATCGCCCAGGAAGAAAATCATTTACAAATATCTGACAGGGCATCGGCTTATCTTGGGACCGGTTGGACCAGCCTGGGCCCCGATCAGGAAAGTGGGATTACCATCCGGCACCAGTTGACGATGACTTCGGGACTAGATGACGGGGTATCCGACAACCATTGTACCGACCCTGTTTGTCTGACTTTCCTTGCCTCACCAGGTACGCGCTGGGCTTATCATAATGCAGCCTATACCTTACTGGATGGCGTGATCGAAAACGCCACAGGTGAGGATTTTGATGATTATTTCAATTCACATTTACGTGATCCGATCGGCATGGATGGATTCTGGTCCTACATCGATTTTGACCATGTCTATTTCAGTACGGCCCGATCCATGGCCCGGTTTGGTTTAATGATCCTGGCGGAAGGAAAATGGGAAGATCAAGGGATCATGAACGATCCATTGTATTTAAGTGAGATGATCAACACTTCACAGGATCTCAACCCCTCCTATGGATATCTCTGGTGGCTGAATGGAAAAGCTTCGCTGATGGTGCCAGGGTTACAACGCGTAATTCCCATGAGCCTGACGCCCAATGCCCCGGCGGATATGTTTGCCGCCATGGGTAAAAATGGCCAGCTGATCAACATTGTCCCCTCCCTGGACCTCGTAATGGTCCGGATGGGAGATAATCCCGATAACTCACTGGTACCCGTCAATTTCCAGAACAGCCTTTGGGAAATGCTGGACCGGTTGATCCCGGAAGAATAATATATCATTGACTTGTTGCCGGCCATCAACCCCAGTGGTAAAAATGGATAATCGAATATCCGATTACTCTTTTCCACGTGTTACCAGCCAACCAATTGGCCAGTCTACCCATTGACTCATTGACCCTTCAACTCTGTATTCACTCATTCACTCATTCAATGTTATATTTCTCCTTTGATTGATTTTGAAATCACTTCCGCCTTGCTGTTGACCCGCAGTTTTTTGTAGATGTTTTTAATGTGGTACCGGACAGTATCGATCGAGATAAACATCCGGTCGGCAATCAGTTTATAACTCAGGCCGTCAACCAAACCGATTACAATTTCTTTTTCACGGGAGGAAAGCGGCGATTTCTGTTCATTTCTTGCCAAGGAAGGATCCTTAAAATATTCAACCACCCTGCGGGCGATCTGGGGAGTCAGGGGAGAGCCTCCATGGAGGGCGATCAGGATACTTTCCTTGATTTTCTCCAGGGGTGTATTTTTAACCAGGTACCCCGAAGCGCCGGCACATAGGGATTTAAATATCTTGTCAGTATCATTATAAATGGTGAGCACAATAAAATCCGTATCGGGGTGATCTTCCTTGAGCAGCCGGATGCCTTCGATCCCGGACATACCCGGCAGTTCGATGTCCATCAACACAACGTCCGGGAATTGTTTTACATTACGGTTTAAAAAAGATTCCACACTTCCATACCATTTCACCTCCGAAAATTCTTTTTCCTTTTTCAGATATCGCTCAAGCAGATTCCCGATTTCCTGGTCATCCTCAATGATGGCAATGCTTAACCGCATGAATATTCTATAAAATTACATAAGTTGTTATCTGGCATTGTTTAGCATCGATTATTGAACCGTGCGTAGTGCAAATGACGAAACATCGATTATCTCGATATACAGCATCCCGGAAATATACTAAAAGGAAAATTTCCGTACAACTACACGTCCATGTAGTATTTATAAATTCATTGGAGCCCGAAGTTGGATATTAGTGCCCTCAAGGATTGATATTGATAATTTGCCTTGAATCCTTTTAGCTCTTTTCTGCATATTGATCAGACCGTTCCCTTTTGCCAGTGAAGGATCAAATCCTTTCCCGTTGTCAGCGATTTTCAGTTCAATCATATGATCAGATATGTCTAACTGAACCACGATCCGGGAGGCTTCCGCATATTTGGCGGCATTATTGATAGCTTCCTTGAAGATCAGGTACAGGTTCTGGCGCAGGACCAGGTCCATTTTTTTGCTCCCGGGGATATGAGTATGCCTGAAATCCACCTCGATGTTCTTCAGGGATCCGATCTCCCAAACATAATCCCGCATCCGGTCGACCAGGTTGTACCACTCATCATTCCGGGTATCGATCGACCAGACGATGTCGCTCATGGTGCCGATCACCTCCCGGCTCAGGTTGGAGATCTTATCGAGGTAAGTCTGCGAAGTCCCGGGATCATTTGTTCCTTGAAGCAATCCACTGTAAATGGATATTTTTGTCAGAGAGGAACCCACATCATCATGCAGATCGGTTGCGATCTCATTACGCAGGTTGACCAGGGCGATGACCCGGGAGATCCGGTACTGATGATAGGCATAGAGTAACAAGAAGAAGAGTAAGATACTTAAGGCAATAAACCACCAGGTCTGCCAGAAAGGTGGGTGTATCCGGATCGAAATAGATTTGATCGTTTCTTCCGCTACATGAATGCCCTGCGTCAGCGTAACTTCAAAGACATAGTTGCCTGGACCCAGATTGGTATAATTGGCAAACCGTCGGTTCCCAGGCAATACCCAGTCTTCATCCACCCCGGTCATGCGGTAGGCATACCGGTTTTTACTGCCTCCCGCATAATTCAAAGCAGCAAATTCAAAAGAAAGAGAATTCCGATGATGGGGAAGGCTCAGACCCAATTGTGGATCATTGTAATCAATTCCTTTCAGGGGTTCCTGAAAGACCTGGATGGAGGTAAAAACCAGCGGACCTCTGGGTACCTGTTGCTGAATCGATGCCGGATCAAATTCATTGAAACCGTGCGTTCCTCCAAAATAAAATAATCCCCTGGTACTGGCTATTCCCACCCCGCTGTTAAATTCATAACCCTGCAAACCTTCAGAAGGGGTATAATTGATAAAAGTACTATCACGAAGATTAAACTGGCTCACCCCATAATTGGTGCTGATCCAGAGGTCCCCAAGTCTGTCCTGAACCATTTTATTAATCGTATTTCCGGGTAAACCATTCGATTCATAAAAATGATAAAATAACTTTTTATTGAGATCATAATAATTCAGGCCATTACCGGTGGCTACCCAGAGATTTCCAGCCGGATCTTCCAGAATATCATACACAATATCACTGCTGAGGGTATTGGTAAGATTTGACTGATAATAATATCGATTGAATTGATCTTTTTCACGGTCATATAAATTCAGTCCGCCTCCCCAGGTACCCAGCCAGAGACGGTTTTGACTGTCTTTCAACAGACAATTCACCACATCATATCCAATTGAATGAGGATCGTTGCGATTGAACTGATAGATCTTTGCTGTATCGCTACTAGGTATATATTTAACCAATCCCTGTCCATCTGTCCCGATCATTAAGGTATCTGCATGAAGCCATTCCAGGCAGGTGATCCGTGTAATTTGATTCAGCACCCGGGAACGGTCTATTAAAAAATCAGCAGTTTGATCTTCAGGATTGAATTTGACGAGGCCGTGTCCGTCTGTTCCCAGCCAGAGCCAGGAATCCTGGGTGGTGATCGAGGTGATCATCCTAACGGTATGATCCCGGTGCCGGAGAGGAAAATGGACCATTGATTTGGAAACCGGATCGAACCGAGTCAATAAACGATCTTTCTTTCCGATCCAGATCTGACCCCGACCATCCTCACAAAAGGACAAAACGTCATCCTGGCTCAGGGAGGAAGGATCATTCCTGATATGATGGAACCAGGAAAACTTGATCTTTCCGGGATCAAATTTATTAATCGCCTGTGTGCCCAGCCAGAGGATATTGTGATTGTCCACAAAAATGGAATATATAGTGTTGCTGTTCAGACTGGCTGGATCCTGCGGGTCATGGAGATACTGATAAGCTGATCCTTGATCCAGATCGAGCAGCCATAATCCATCGTTTAATGATCCCAGCAGAAGATGATCCTGATATAATGCAATCCTGTAAATGTCGGCAGGTAAATTCTTTTTATCCTGCAGGAGACTATTTACATTTACAATCTTCTTGGTATCAAGATAATAGATCCAGGTACCCACCCCTTCGGTGGCGATATATAGTTTTCCTTCATGTTCGATCAAGGTGGTGATCAGTGCATTTCCAAGAGCCGGGTGATCCGGTAAAACCGTGATTCCGGTAAAATGATCCTTCCGGTCCTCTTTTATCTTCCAGATCCCCTTTCCCCAGCTTCCAATCCACATGCCTCCATCTTTAGATTCTGCCAGACAACGGATGTATTTGAGGGTGTCCGATAAATGGACAGTAACTGGGATGGCCTGAAATTCTCCATCAGCATCTTTCAGCAGGCTTAATCCTGATCCCCAACAGGAGATCCAGATTCTGCCGGCCTGATCCCTTTCCAGATAATTAACACGGTTTCCAATCAATGAATTCGGATCCGCCGGATCATAATAAAACTGTTTAAACTGAGCGGTCCGTGGATCATACCGGCTTAGTCCGATCCAGCAACCCAGCCAGAGATACCCCAGGGTGTCTTCCTGGATATGCCAGACCCAGCTATGCGACAGGGTAGTGGAATCGAAGGGATTGTTTTTGAAAACTTTGAACTCATATCCGTCATACCGGTTGAGTCCTTCCTGGGTGGCGAACCACAAAAAACCATACCGGTCCTGATAGATATCGTTGATGGTCACCTGAGATAACCCGTCCGATTTTCCTATCCTTTCGAACTGATACTGGGGGGATTGAGCCTGAGAGGTTTGGATCAGACAAAGGAAGAAGTTTAAAATTAATAACCGGATGATCAACATTTCTTCTGGAATGGATCCAGCATTTTTCATAAATCGACTGTTTGCACGTGATCTTTTATAACAGAAACTTCGTATTCATGTTTTCCTGCACCACCCATTCATTCATTTCCTATTGCAAAAAATAAAAAGATAGGAAAATAAAAAATAATTTATAGACAAAATTTCACGCCATACCCGAATGCGATAACGAATGAAATGACAACTGGGAAAAAGTGTGACTGGAAATTCATCAAATCTGGATATTTTTAGTATATTAACTCTTTGCGTGAATGATCATCATATCTTTATGATAACATGATCAGGAGATTGAAAAACATTGATTCTCTTCATCACTTTCGGATCCCTGAATCATAGCCATTGATGAAACGTTGGATTGGCTGGAGTTGCTTTACCGGAGATTAAATGATCATTGATATATTATAACTGTAAATTCTGAGATGTCCGAACCATCATAACATTAAAATTTGAAAAATGAATTTATCGATTTTACATCCCCGTGAACAGCTCGTCAAGATCATGCAACGGATCTACGATTTCGGCATGACCACTACATCGGGAGGCAATCTTTCCATCCGGGATGATGAGGGCAATATCTGGATCACACCTTCTGCGATCGATAAAGGATCACTCCATCCTTCCGATATCGTACGGTTATCACCGGATGGTAGAATGGAAGGAATACATAAACCCAGTTCGGAATTTCCATTTCATCAGGCCATATATGCTGTCAGGGAGGATATCAATGCCATCATTCATGCGCATCCTCCCGCCCTTGTTTCCTTCAGCATCGTAAGAAAAATACCTGATACCAGCATCATCCCACAAGCCAAGTATATTTGTGGTACCGTTGGATATGCAGAATATGAATTACCGGGCAGTGAGGCATTGGGTAAAAGCATAGCGGACCGGTTCATAGAGGGATTCGATGTGGTATTGATGGAAAATCATGGGACGGTGGTGGGTGGAGAAAATTTATCCCTGGCCTTTCAGAAATTTGAAACCCTGGAATTCTGTGCACGCACCCTCATCGGGGCTGCCAGTCTCGGGAAGATCAGAACCCTGGATGATTTGCAGATCGATCTGTTCTTTAACAGAAAAAGAGACCTTCCTGAATTTGTTCATATAAGTCCGAATAGCCGGGAATTATGGTTGCGAGGCGAGATATGCAACGTCGTAAAACGTGCTTACCGCCAACGTCTGATCATCAGCACCTATGGTACTTTTTCAGTAAGACTATCTGAAAACGAATTCCTGATCACACCCTTCGGCAGGGATCGTTACAACCTTTACCGGGAAGATATTGTATTGATCAGGGATGGTAAAAGGGAACGTGGAAAATTTCCCAGCCGTTCTTCCTTGCTGCATAATAAGATCTACCAGGAACATTCCTATATCAATTGTATCATTACAGCCCAGTCGCCTTTTGCCACCTCGTATTGCGTCACTTCTCAAACCTTTGATACACGCACCATTCCTGAGAGTTATATCCTGCTTCGTGAAATACCCCTCATCCCTTACGGTGATCAATTTACCGGGGGAGAGAAAATTTCTGCAGTGCTGTCTTCGGAGGTACCCATTGTATTGATTGAGAATGATTCAATCCTCATCACTGGTGGCTCACTGATGGAAACTTTTGACCGGCTGGAAGTAGCTGAATTCAGTGCCCGGTCATTGACGCAGAGTGCTGTGCTTGGCAAAATGATACCCATTCAGGAAAAGGAGATCAATGACCTTAAAAAGAAGTTTCTGCCCAAAAAATAGAAACATGAAAAAACCGCTACTGATATCTTTGGTCATATTGGATTTTCTGGCTGCGGGAGCGAAATCCCATGCCCAGATATCCCTTTATGATCTTTTGGGTCGTTGGGAAATGCAAACCATTTATGTCGGGGGAGCCGAAGTAACCCATCAGTACATGCCGGATGAGAATCGATGGATTGAATTTGACAGCGATTTTACCTTCGTTTCTGACGGGGAATCCTACGGAAGGAAGGAGGGTACATTCAGCCTGAATGAAGTTTCCAGCCTTTTGTCATTTGACATCGATCTTGGATTTGGCAAGAAGAGTTTCTGGCATGTTGAGTTTGATGGTCAGAAAATGATCTGGACGGACCGGGGCAATCCGACTACAGATAAAGTCAAGATCACACTGGTCCACGATTATTGATGCCTTATATTTCGTAGAGCATCAACGGAAAAAATATTTTTGCCCAACTTCATTCAGTAATTTAATGTGTAAAAGATCGATCGTCTTATAAAAAATATAACTAATTTCATTTAAAAATCATTTCTATGAACCCCGATGATATTATTGAGCTGCTTGATGAAAATCAAAGATCTTTCAAGGCATTATTGAAAAATACGTCTGAGGAATTGATCCATTGGAAACCAGCCCGGGATAAATGGAATCTATTGGAAATAGTATGTCATCTCTATGATGAGGAAAGAGAAGATTTCCGCGTAAGGGTCAGATCAGTGCTCGAGGATCCCAACAAACCTTTGCCACAATTTGATCCATTACGCTGGGTAACTGAACATGAGTACAATAAACAGGAATACTTGCATAAATTGTTGTCGTTTCTTACCGAAAGGGAGAAATCGGTGGAATGGTTAAGATCACTGGAGGCACCTGAATGGGGAAATACTTACCAACATCCAAAACTGGGACCCATGTCTGCGGCCTTGTTTCTAAATAACTGGCTGGCTCATGATTATTTACATATCCGGCAGATCAATAAGAATAAGTACCTCTTTTTAAAAGCACATGTCAAAACGAGCCTTGACTATGCGGGAAATTGGTGATATTATTGATTATCTAATTTTCCCCACTTTAATACTGATTCTCGTAACACATACCAGTCTGGATTTCCCGGTCACTCCGAACATGCGCAGTCATCCCTTATAATAACAAAATTTTTGTGTAACTTTCCGGTTTGATTCATTTTTATGGGAAAACATTGGGAAGAATTCAAACCTACTGTGGACAGATCAATACTGATCCTGATCGCCGGCCTTGTTTGGATTTTGGTTGGCCTGATGCTTTCAAGGCTTGCCATTCTCTGGTGGGAAAGATACACGGGATCATTTCTCGTTTTATTTGTTGTACTAGGATTGATCCTCGGGATTGTCAAGGCATATTATGTTTTTCCCCGGATAGTCAGAAAGAATATTGACCGCATTACCCGGATGGAAGATACAGGCTTTGTTTTAGCATTTATTCCCTGGAAAACTTACCTGCTGATCGCCGTCATGATGTTCGTTGGGATTGCCTTGCGTCATTCCATGGTACCCAAACAATATCTGGCCATCCTCTACCTGGGAGTTGGCCTGGCCATGGTTTTATCCAGTCTCCAGTATTTCAGGAACCTGGTCCGTGGTGAGCTGAAAAAATACTGAGACGGGATCAATAAAATTACCTTTCCTTTTATTGATCACAATTTGGAATAATTAGGATCTGCCATCTTGAATTGCACATCATATTTTCATGGATTTGAAGAAAATGACATTTAAAACTCGCATCAGTGATTCAGTTTTATTTGAGCATGAACTGATGAACTTGATTCAGATTCTGATATGAGTTGGAATCTTTTTGCTTCCTGAAAAGTAAGATGTCCATTTTTCCGAGTTACCAGCACAAGATCCATAAAATCATTTTCAATAGTGGGAATGTCTAACTCACAGCTAAAATCAAGATGTTCCCCAAGGGGCAATTCAACATATTTTATATCCTGTGCCAAAATCTTCCCGTCGGATTCCAGCCTCACCTCAACCTGAATGGTTTCTTCCGAAAAGTCATCATTATATAATACCAGGTTTCTTATGATCTTCGTACCGGTTCTCAAGGAGGGATATTGTTTCTTACGGATCACATCAATCCCAAGATCATCGTAGTCCTTGTCGAATAAGGCGATCGGGGCAAAACTGTTTTTCAGATTTTCATACATGGCTGTGGTACTGTCAACTTTCCAACTCCAATCGAGGGTATAGGGCATGATCTGGGCCACATTCACATACCGCAGGCCGCGGCACCAGGTGCCATGCCACCATTCCTTGCCATCGGTATTGCCAAAAAGGAATTCGCCGATACCAGTGGGCTTATCTGCTGCTACCAGGGTATCCCAACTGTATATGCTTCCCGTAACCGATTTGCCGACCCCTTCCGGATAATGAAGGCTGTTAAAGTCATCTCCCACATCAAAATCCCCTTCGGCAATCACAGGGCGGGTTGGATCGACCGAGCGGATGCTGTCAGCCAGTGTTTTGAGCTGATCATCGGAAAACCACCGGAGCCAGTTACGGCCAATTTCGTTCTCCGAACTCCACATGATGATGGAAGGATGATTGCGTCGGTCTTTCACCCAGGGCTGCAGCCAGGTAAGTCCATTTCTGAAGTAAACCTCATTATTGGAATCAAGAATATACCGGCGGGCATACATGGGTGATTCTTCAATCACCAGAAGACCGCGTTCATCTGCAATTTCAATGATTCGTTTGGATGGAGGTTGCTGATGAAAACGCACACATTGAATATTCAGGTATTGCAACCGGTCGATCGTACGGTTCCATGTCTCAGGGGTAATGTAGTTGTACCGGTCACGATTGAATCCCTGTCCATGGGTGTTGATACTGGTTCCCCGAAGATTCAGGCGATGGCCATTAAACCGGAGTACATTCCCTTCGATCCAGATCTCCCGGAAGCCAAATCTTCGCTGTTCCTGGTCCAGGATCAACGGGGTAGTATTTCCCTGATTTTGAAGGATTATGCTGGATGCGAGTATGTATAGCTGGGGCGCATCGGGATTCCATAAGGAGGGATCCTCCCAAGCGGACTCCAGGTGAATGCTTTGCCTTTCACCAGCCTGGAGCACTAAGGGTTCACTTTTCATTTCCAGATCTATTGCAGGATCGTGTTCTTTCCGTATCATTCCTTGTATCTGGAATTTCTGTTCTTCCACCGATTGATTGACCAGTTCATAATCAATGAGGATCCTTTTGTTTCTCCATGAAGTCTGAATGAATGTTTCTTCAATGTATACCTGACCATAAGCCCTAAGCCAGGTATCAAAAATGATCCCCCAGCGGCTTTCATGACCATACCACCCCACCGGCCATTGCGGATTGCCTGCCGGATCAACGATGGGTGGCTGATCGCCCCCTTTCACAATCACCTTTAATTTGCAGGTTTGTCCCTGTTTTGCCAAATCTGTAATATCCACCGAAAATGGGACCCATCCGCCAATATGTGTTTTCAATTGACGGTCATTCACAAATACCTCGGCAATGTGGTTGATCCCTTCAAATTCAATTTTAATGACCTTACCTGCCCATGTTTCAGGGATTTTGATTTCTCTCTCATAGATGCCAATGCTGGTGGAAGGGATCTCTACCTCCCGGACGATGGTTTCCCCGTCCCGTTCGAATTCACGTTTTACTTTTTTAATAAATCCAGGGGCTGCATCCCAGTATTCCGGGACCTGGATGGTTGTTTTTTTTCCATTTTCCGGAGTAAAATCCCAGATTCCGTTCAAAGATACTTGTTCCCGAAGGGGAGGAGACTGTGAATGGAGGAAGGAAATATTAAAAAATATTAAAACGAATAAAAATAAAAATCCTTTCATAATCACTTTATTTATAAATTTCAGATAATCAATACAATATGACTGAGATCTACGAGGGAAATACTGAAGATACTATTATTTGTATATCTGTTGTTTCAATGTCATGATAGATTAAATCATAATTTGCCATAAAACCCAATATATAAATGATGACGATATCGGTGAATCATGAAAAACCAAATATGACTGTTTACAAATGAATTACAAAGGCCAACAATAGCCCAAGAAGTATCAACGTGCCAAAACTGATGATCAATGGTTTACGGATGGATTTTTCTCCAAATGAAAGGCCATAGATCATTTTTAACAGATTATTACTGGATATCGCATTCAATACAGCGATTACAAGTACATAATTTTCAATATTCCATTTACTCTGAAAGAGATTTAAGATAAAAGGATCAATGTCTGTAACACCTACCGCAAAAGACAATATATTGATTCCTTCCGTTCCATAATTTTTATTAATAAACCCGGTGATTATCCCAAAAAAGATGAAAAGAGCCGCAAAGATTAGAGCGGTTTTAAATTCCAGTGGGTTGTTTTTCACTTGAATGCTCGTGTTAGTATCCGGTTGTGGATGTTTTTTATATCGAATTTTCAGGAAGTAAAAAGCCAGTAAAGACGATGTAATCATAAAGATCAAAAAGGAAGGCACAAGTTGAAAAGCAATTTCTTTATTGAAAAATAAAGCAAGTAAAAATATTCTGAAATACATCATGGTCGTTGCGAGGATGATAGCAGGAACTAATTCTTTACTTTCCGGCATTTCTTTACTTTTCCTGGCAAGGATAATGGTGGTGGCAGTACTGCTGTACATCCCTCCTAAAATGCCGGTAAGAAGCATTCCCGACTCCGGGAACACGAATTTCTTGAGAAGATAACTGACATATGAAATACAGGAAACGGCCACTACTGCCAACCAGAATTTGTAAGGTGAAATATTGATCTCGGATGATATGGGTGTATCTGGTAGTAAAGGGAGAATCACTCCGGCTACCACAAGAAATTTAGCGAGGGTGATGAATTCTTTGTTATCAATTTTTTTTGAAAATTCAAAGAGTGTTTCTTTTATTTCCGTAATCACCAGAATGGTAATGAGAATTAATATTACCAGCCACTTGGGTTGTGTGTAAATCAAAGGAGCGAGGCAATACGTGATGAGCGCAATGACAAGGGAAGTTATGCCAAACTTTTTCCGAGTTTGTATTTTCTGGTAGTAAAATATGGCCAGTAAAACCGCGATCACCACCCCTCCGCCAAGGAAGGGTGTTAAATTCTGAGGACTAATGATATAAAGGATGAATCCCAAAATCCCTATTACGGTAAAAGTCCTGTCTGTCCCAAACAGGCTTTCTATCTCTTCATCGATATGGTGTTGTCTTTGTTCGAGACCTATCAGGAGGGAAAATAAGGTGACAAGAATAAAATTAATAATATCTGAAGGGATATGATTTAATATTTCACTGGTTGTATTCATGGGATAATTAAAAAACTTAAATGATCAAAAGTAGTGGCTGACCTGTAAGTTTTAGCCGCTTTAAAACATACAACATGTATTACAGGATATATTTTAAAAGGCTGTTGAAATATTATCTTTCCAGATGAAAATCCTATGAACCACCTTTTCAGATCTGTTGACAATCTGAATAAAGAGAAAAGCATAAAATTTATTTTTATATGGCGATTCCCTGATACTTTCATAATAATCATTTTAATCAGATTTTTCAATGATGATCAACCATCCTTTTTTTGGATCAACTGGGATCAATTCCTCCGGAAGGAATATATGGCCAGGCTGAAAATCTTCAATTATGGGAGCTGAAATTTTTACGTTATTTTTATCCAGTCCCAACAGGTCCCAATCGATTTTAAGCCGGACTTTCACAGGCTCTTTTTCCCAGCTACCCAGGGCGATCAGTACCTTGTCATTCCGTTGATATACCGTAGCCAGCACTTTGGCCCTTCCTGTACGTACGGGGCAATCCACTTCCCAGAAGCCTCTCATCCTTGCATCAGCAATACCAAATTCATCCCAGAATTTCCACACAGGAACCGGATCATTCTGAACACCTCCATGTGCCCAGGGAGGTCGGTTGGTCATCCCGAACAACATTCCCAGCCATCGGTTGCCTCCTTTTTCTAACATGTCTCCCATCAATCCGAAGGGGATACCCGAAACCTCCACCAGCCAACTTTCTGGTGACATATTATCATAATCAAAAGCTTCTCCAAACCAGAGTTTATCGATGTAGGGGAAAAACTCGGTATACTGGAGGGCAGGTCCTTTCGTAAAATCATTGTTGGAATGCAGGTCGATGACGCATCCCGGCTTTTCACGATCCATCACCCTACGCATCCGCTTCAATATCCTGCGATCATAAGCAACATCATCAAGGTACAATCCATCGATGTCCATGTTTTTGACCAGCCAGCTCAGCCCTTCAATATAATAATTGTACCACCTCGAAAAGCCGGATGTGGTGACAAGGGCCGCATCATATTCTTCATTTTCCAGCCTGGAATACCAGGCGGGAGCATAATCGCCTTCCAGATGTTCGATCAGCCAGGGATGACCTTGATCCCTTCCTGATTGGATCAGCCAGTCATAGGTGCTTTCTTTGCCCATCAGGATTTCATGTCCGAGACTGCGTAATGCCCATAGTTCATATACACGCGTTGACAGTTCCCGGACCGTATAATAAATCTTTACTTTCTTACCCCTGGCATGCCAATGATTCACAAATTCCTTCATCTCCCCGGTAGCAATAAAAGGATAGTTGATGTAAGGATTATACCGGTTGGCATGATGCACATTGATGATCTTAACGCCTTCATACATGGCGTTTTCATCCGGCACCGGTTCTGGATAGTTCTGAAAATACCGGTCAGTAAATTGACTTCTGGTATTCAATTCCCTGACCGGAGTGATGATCAAGGAAAACTCAAAAACAATATGGTCTCCTGCAGTAAGTTCCCTTTCTCCTGTATGAATGCTGGCGGTTACTTCACCGTTCTGCCTTCTTACCTGGAAACTGCCTTTCCCTTGATTGTACCAGCTATCAGGATAGGCTGGTTTGTAAAGATTGAGCAAAGGACCGTGATAGTCGGAGCCCCTTAATTCGCAGTGTAGTCCTCCCAGGGTATTGCCAATCCAGAAACTGTCCTGGGGGCCTTTCCAGGAAGCTTTGTGAGCATCAGGCACCCTCGTACCCGGAAGACCCATCCCCATCATATATTGGCCAATGGATTGCCTGAAGGGTATTTCGAGTATAAAATCAGCCAGACTCACATTTTTCAGGGCCTCCAGCTTCACCTGAAAATTGATATTACCATCAAATTCCAGCCTGACCGTATTTTTCACATTTATTTTCTCTGAAAAAGATTCCCAACTTCCCTCGATCAATCCAGCTGACTGATTAATTAGTTTAAATGCTGTTTTGTCGGATTGAATTATTCCTGATGGGGTGTGGAGTGAAAAAGTGATGGGCCGATGAAGAATTTCGCTTCCCCAGGCTTGAATGCTGGCCGGCATTCCCTGCTCAGTCATTAAAATTTTTTTTCCCTTTATTTGAAAGCCATTTTCTCCATCGATACGAACGGGTGTATATGGAGCCACTGGTTCAGGATCCAGTCCGAGCGTGGAGTTGAGCCACCTGATCCTGGAATGTCGCCAGGGTTCATTGTCGCCCCGGTCGGCCAGTACTTCATCCATAATTTTCAGTCTGATAGGGATCCCGGTTTTGGAAGCATTTTCAGGAATGACGGTTAAAACACCCGTATAAACACCCGGCACAATATTTTCACCAATGTCCAGTCCAATCCAGTAAGCTTGTACCTTGGCCTTCTTTACATCTGGACCGGATGGTAAATTGATTTCCATAGGGATCGATCCCATCCGTGTTGAAACAGGTAAATCTGGAAGCCGGAATAATCTGTGCTCCATTTTTAAGATCAGAAAATTGGATCTTGACATTTTCGATGTCCTTTTTTATGGCATAAAGACCCAGCTGGAAGGCAAAATATTCATTCCGTTGTGCAGTCCCTTCAAATGGACCACCCGGATATTTTTGAAACCATTTATATGGGATCTCCTTACGCATCCGGATGGGATACTCCCGGTTTTCAGGAAAGACCAGGTAATCCGCGGAAAATTGGTCTAAAAATTTTCTCTTTTCCTCCGTGGTTGGGATGATCTCCATCGGATAAAAGGAATCAAATGCCGTTCTGGCCTGAATTTCAAGGCATCGGGCCCGTGGAAGTTTATCAATGGATACGCGATCCGGTAATCCGTTATCGTTAAGCCATTGATCGTCCGGCGGTGATTCCGGAGGAAAATAGCCATATTTGAAAAATCCATGATCCGGATCCGGCTTGAATGGAAGATAATAAAATGCATATGCTCCCGGTTCCTTGACAGGACCAAAAACCAGTTCACATTCCTCCTGATTCACTTTCAACCTGAAAATGTTCGGGATGGTATCTCCCGAGGCTTCCCGGATGATGATAAATCTTTTTTTATCGGGCTCTGGATCATGGCGTCTCCAAGGAAGATGAAGATAAACCGCCCCGGCAGATTTTTTGACATCAATGAGAGCCCGATGATTGCCCAATCTTTCCGCCCAGGGCGTAGGAGGGACAGAATATTTTAATTCCTGGTCCTGTGAACAGGAAACCAGGAATAACAGGATCCAACCGAATAATAATTTCATGAAGGAAGATAATAAAAAAATCTCGGATCATAATTTTAACCGATCTTCTTTCACATGCCCAGTCTCAGGAAAAATTACATAATGTCCGGGAATGGATTCTTAAAAAAGCAATGACTTGATTCCAGATTATTGCTTTTTTATTTTGTTGTTAACAGGTACTAATTATAGATCGATTTTCCTTCTTTTATCGTTTCCAATACAATAATATCCCTAATTTTCAATGGATCCACCTTAACCCATCAACTCTTTTTACCCTTCAACTCATTCACCATATTAACTCTTAAACCTCCATCTATTCATCCCGCAACGATTGCGCAGGATTGGTAGAAGCGGCCCGAATGGACTGGTAACTCACTGTAAGCCAGGCAATGACCAGGGCGGTCATACCGGCACCCAGGTAGACAAAAACGCCGGGGATATCTTTATATGCAAAACCCTCCAGCCAGATCCGTATCCCATACCATGCGATCGGTATTGAAATGATAAAGGCGATGAAAACAAGCTTGCTGAAATCCTTTGAAAGCAGAAAAATGATATTTCCCATGGTGGCACCCATGACTTTGCGGACCCCGATTTCCTTGGTCCGTTGTTCAGCCATGAAAGCAGCCAGTGCAAAAAGTCCCAGGCTGGCAATGATCACAGCCAGCAGGGCAAAAGTAGTGAAGATCTGACTGATTTTTTTCTCAGCAGCGTACATGTCTCCAAAATCCTGATCCAGAAAAGAGTACTGAAAAGGTTGTCCGACCACCATTTCATCCCATTTCTTTTTGATCAGATCGATCACTGCAGAGGTCTGGGCAGCATTGAATCTAAAAGAGATCTTACTGGTGCTCGGACCCAGTAACATACATAATGCACCAATATTTTCTCTTAACGATTCGAAGTGAAAATCTTTTAGAATGCCAATGACATGATAAGTATCCAGTTTGTCTTCATTAAGCGAATTGTCTGGCTGATATTCAAAGGTTTGTATTTCCGGTCCAACCGGATCTTCGAATCCGAATAATCTGGCAGCCTGTTCATTCAAAACCATCCCGGAGGAATCACTGGGGAATTTACGTGAAAAGAATCTTCCTTTTACCATTTCCATTCCCAGGGTACTCAGATAATCCTCATCCACCATCCACACCTGCATATTGACCGAGTTTTCCATGGTCATTTCCCCTTTCGTCCAGAAGGTATTATTGCTTCTCGAAGAGTTGGAGACCGGATAAAAACCGGAGATTGTACCTGACTGGATCATCGGATCTCTTACAATTTCGTCACGAAACGAATTTATCTGGTTATCAAGCACATAAGCGTCATCAACAATGATCACCTGTTCTTTATTGAATCCTAATTTTTTGTTTTGAATGTAGTTCAACTGGTTATAGACCGCTGCTGTACCTATCAGTAAAATAATTGAAATGGCAAACTGGAAAACCACCAGGATGCTTCTTACGATGCTGCTTCTGGCGCCCTTGGAGATTCTGCCACGGAGGATCGTGCCCGGCTTAAAGGCGGAAAGGAAAATGGCGGGATATATACCCGCAAGTATCCCGATCAGGATCGCAAGTACGACAATAGCAACCCAGAAAGGAGGATTTTCCCAAGGAAAAGAGATGGATTTCTGGGCCAGGACATTGAAATAGGGGAGCAGACCATAAACCAGCAAAAGCGCAACCAGGACCGATATGCTGGTGATCAGGATCGATTCTGTCAGAAACTGCCGGATCAGGTAACCCCGCAGGGATCCAAGCACCTTCCGGATGCCGACCTCCTTGGCGCGGTCGGCCGACCGTGCGGTTGCGAGATTCATAAAGTTCACGATCGCCAGGATCAGGATGAACAAGGCAATGGCTGAAAATATATAGACATATTTGATATCTCCATTGGGCTCAAATTCAACCACCAGGTCCGATTTGAGATGGATGTCCAGCAAAGGTTGGAGGTACATCTCCGCCCGTGCTCCCTCATTCACCAGCTCTTCAAATGTTTTACCCATGATCTGCTGGATTTGGGGACCTGCATATTTAATAAATAATTCGTTGATCTTTTTTTCTACGGCCTTCGGGTCCGCATCCTTATTCATCACAAAATACGTCTGGAAATTGTTGCTTAACCAGACCTGGTTTTTGCTCTCGTCCAGACCCGTCATGGCCAGCATGATGTTAAAATGAAAATGGGAGTTGGCAGGCATATCCCGAAAGACGCCTGTGATTTTATAATTCATCGAGTTATTCAGGATCAGGGTCTGATTGACCGGGTTCGTTTCACCGAAATATTTTCTGGCAATCGATTCACTGATCATCATCGTGTTGGGTTCAGTCAGTACCTGATCGGGATTACCCGATATAAGAGGAATGGTAAATACCTTGAATACCTGTGGATCCGCCCAGACCACATTGTTCTCATTGAAATTTTCAGTTTCTTTTTTGACCAGAAAATCCCCCCATTGCCTGAACCGGGTGGCCGATTCCACTTCCGGTATTTCCGCCATCAGGGCAGCGGCAAGGGGAGCCGGAGATACCGCATAATGAGAATCATTTCCTCCAAAGCGGAGATGGTTGGCAACCCGGTATATCCGGTCAGCTTTCAGATGATGCCGGTCGTAGCTCAATTCATCCCGTACAAAGAGCGTGATCAGGATGGTGCATGTAAGGCCTATGGATAATCCGGCAATATTAATCACTGAATAAAATTTATGTTTTTTTAAGTTTCTGAAGGAAATCTTGAAATAGTTATTAATCATGGCCATTGTATTTGAGTAGGTATTCAATAAAGTTTGTTGTTGTATGTTTTCAATTTCCTGTTCATTTCCGAAAAGGGCCAGGGCAGCCTGATATGCTTCCATGAATCGCATCCCTGATTCCATTTTTTCTTCCACCATCGTACAGACATGGTCCACCAGTTCTTCTTCCAATGGCTGGTAAACAAGCCCTCGCCGGTGAAGATCGGCGATGATATAATTGATCTGACTCTTTTTTAATTCCATCAGCTGAATTCAGGTTTGATCTGAAGGATTCGACTCATAACCCGGATAAAATCGATGAATTCATCTAACTTTTGGATGGCAGTTACATTTCCCTGATTGGTAAGCCGGTAATATTTCCGTACCCGCTTTCCAGTTTTTTCAGTATCTGTCAGAAGATATCCTTCCGCCACCAGTTTGTGCAGGGTTGGATACAGGGCTCCTTCCGTTAAAACCAGATCACCCCCCGACATTTCCTTTACTTTCTGAGTGATCTCATATCCATACATTTTTTCATGGTCGGATAACAGTTTCAGAATAATGGTCTGTAGTGTACCCTTAATTAATTCAGTTTGTTGCATAAGAAAGCAATACCTAAGGATCTTATGTATAGGACGCAATTATTTTTCTATGGTTGCATGAAAGTCAAATATTTTTTTCATGGATTTCGGTTCATTTTAACTAAATTCATGCCGCATATGATCATTGGAATCGACATAGGAGGTACTACGACGGATATAGTCGGATTGCTCCATGGGGAAATGTTAACACCCCTTACCGTCAAGGCGGATGATCCTGTCACATCCGCAGCGGGTGCATTGGGTAAATTTCTGGAAATGAAAAATCTGGCACTGGATAAAGTGCGTTTGATCGCAGCCACTGGGGTGGGGGCTGGTAAGATCCGGGACCGGTTATTCGGCATCCCGGTTAAAATCGTGGATGAGTTCCATGCAATCGGAACAGCCGGTCTGTATCTTTCGGGGTTAAAGGAAGCGGTAGTGGTGAGCATGGGAACCGGTACCGCTGTAGTTACTGTGAAAAATGGAGAAATAGCACATTGGGGTGGCAGTGGAGTAGGAGGTGGGACGTTGTTGGGCCTGGCCAGAAAAATGTTGAATATTACCACCATACATACCCTGGTTGAAAAGGCCAAACGTGGGAAACTGGAACGCGTTGACCTGACTGTGGGAGACATTGCAGGGGGATCACTTGATAATTTGCCTGCCACGATCACCGCTTCAAATTTTGGAAAAATGTCGGATGAAGCCACTGATGAAGACATCGCACTGGCCATTCTTAATCTTGTTGCCCAAACCATTGGGGTGATGGGGATCGCAGCGGCGAGAGCAGCCAATATAAAAGATATCATCCTGACTGGAAAATTATCCGGACTCGGTCCCATGAAAGGGATCCTGGAAAAGGTAGCCGATCTTTATCAATCAAAATTCGTCATCCCTGAATACGCAGATTTTGCCACCGCCATTGGAGCCGCCTTGTTCATTGACAGGCAGCATTGATCAATTCAGGCAGGAATTTTGAACCGGTATAAAGGCAGGTCTCTCCCAGGTATACTTCCAGAAGCTTTTTTCCCGATTTTTTTACATCCCAATTTTTCGTAAAACGCTCCTGCAAATGGATCGCTCTGAATGATGATGTGTTTATAGCCGGCTATCTTGGCCTGACTGGCCGCATGATTAAATAATAATTTACCCAGTCCGGAACCGATATGTTTTGGATCGACAAACATAAAAGTCATCTCAATCGATTCATGATCGATTTCCTGCAAAATATAAAAACCGATCAGATGTTTTCCTGATTCGGCCACATAGATGGTATGGTGATTCAGATGCTCCCTGGTCACCGTTAATTCCTCCATACAGGAACGCATGAAAGTATAATCGTAACCCCAATAGGATTTTGATTTCATCGCCAGGCTGGTTAAATCATCGATTTCATTTTCAAAAGGGTGCCGAATGGTATGTATATCGTTTCTGACCATATCGTAATGTGTTTTATATGATTTTATTTAAAAACTCCAACGTAATCTCCAGTATAAAAGTTTGCCGATATCACCGTATTGGGTGCCCTCATCTCCTTCAAAAAACTGCGCAAATAAAAGAAGCTCAAGGTTTTTCTGTACGGAAAAGGTTATTCCCGGTCCGAAAAAAAAGGAACCGTCATAAGGGTTAACGATGGTGGCAAAATTTCCATTGATCAATGGGGTAAAAGGATAAGAGACCTGACCGAATAATTCCATTCTTGAAGGGGTCAGATTTTTAGCCGATGTTCCCCCGAAAAATACACCTTCATCGAACTGAATATTTTCAGTTTTCCCCAGGCTGTTATAAATAATACCAATCTGGGCATATAATTGGTTCTTGAACGAATAATCCCCGGATACCGAGACAACTACCTGATGTTTGTCACGGACGTTTTCATCATTTACAGAAAAGTAAGTGGCTTCTCCCCGGAAGGCGGCTCCCTTGATGTTGCCCGACCATCCGGTACCCAATACCCAGTTATTTTTAACGTATCCACCGAGAAACTGGAAGTCATAATTCCATTGATTGAACTTGTACAATCCTGCGAATGACATATCTTTCAATGAATCTCCCAACTGATAGACAAATTCCCCATAGGAGGTAAAGCCCGTGTAATATTGAAGCTTGACTGCATCGGTCCCTGGCCGTTCTTCATAATCGAAATCAAAATAAGAATAGGCGTTAAACACATCATTGGGATTCCATATGAGATTTTGGGACCAGTTGATACGCTGGCGTCCGATCCTTGCCTGGAATTTACCCGTAATATAATCCACATAGACCCGGTCAATGGTGGTATTGAAAAGGTAACTTTTTCCATCGGACCAGTTGTATGACAGGTCGACGAAACCATTGTCCTTGACCACCATTTCTTTATAATCCGGAATGGTTTTAATAAAATCACCATAGAAGAACCGGTTCCTGAATTCCACAGTGCCATTGAATTTTGCGGTGGGATACCAGTGTACATTGATGCGATTGTGGATCAGGTTGTCAGTCAACCAATCTTCGCTGAAATCTTGATAAAGGACAGTCTGGAGAAATTTAACATACCCGTTAACCGTGAGTTTTTTTGTCCCACTCTGCCCAAATACGAGGAAAGGAAGCATTAGACTCAGGGTAACAGTGAAAAAAATTTTTCTTGATGAAAAAGTCATGTTTCAGGAAATTTTGAATCCATCATTTGGCTTCATCTTTCAGGATCTTCCCATCTTCTATCGTGACCACTCTTCTGGCCTTTCTGATCACCCGGGCATCATGGGTTGAAAATATAAAAGTGATTTTCTCTTCCCGGTTCAATTTTTCCATGATGTCAAGGAGATTTTCAGTTGATTTTGAATCCAGGTTGGCGGTTGGTTCATCCGCTAGTACAAATTTAGGCTTGGAAGCCAGTGCCCTGGCCACTGCCACCCGTTGTTGCTGACCACCACTTAGTTTTGCCGGTCGACTGTCCATCCGTTCTGCCAGTCCCACGGCTTTTAAAAGATCGTGGGTCCTTTTTAACCGGTCTTTTTTCGTCCAGCCCTGGAGCTGCATGATGAATTCCACATTTTCCTTTGCGGTGAGGACGGGAATCAGGTTATAGGACTGGAATACAAATCCAATGTTATGAAGTCTGAAATCAATCAGTTTTCTGGACTTTAAACTCCAGACATCTATTCCGTCCACGATTACCTGACCTTCCGTAGGTTTGTCGAGCCCCCCCACCAGGTTGAGGAAAGTGGTTTTCCCGGAACCCGAAGGACCCACAATGGCTGTAAATTCACCTACTTCGATATTCAGATCGATTCCATTGACAGCTTTCACCTCGATCCCGGAGCCGTCATATATTTTATATAGGTTTTTTATTTCAATGACACTCATTTTTTTGTTTTTTAGTTTCTTAATTATTCAATTCTTAGGGCATCCGCCGGATCATTCTGTAAGGCCTTATAGGCTGGGTAAAGGGAGGCAATGATGCCTGTAATGATCACCAGTAGGGTGACATTGACCAGTAATGGGAATTGCAGACTGGTGTAAACATAAGGATCATACCCGAGATCCTGGTAAACTTCTCCCCACATTGACAGATCGATGCGATGAGTCTCGAAGTATTTGGAAATTCCAGCGCCCAGCAAGACCCCAATCATACCACCGGTCAGAGACAGAAATATGGATTCCAATACGATCATCATAAACACCCTTAAGCGGTTCATTCCGATCGCCATCAGCATACCGATTTCCTTGATCCTTTCCAGCACCACCATCAACATTGTATTGATGATCCCAAACAACAGGGCAAACAGAATGATGATAATAAAAATGTACATATAAAGATCCATGGCTTCATTCAAATAATTCATTTCGGGACTTAATTCAGTCCAGCTCAATACTTCCAGATTCCCAGCCAGGGCTTTTACGTCGTTCTTTGTTTCCTGGATAAGGTCATTATTCTTGGCCAGGATGGCAATTTCGTGCGCGGAATCATCGGGGAGTTCCATCAGCCGTTGCAGGTCATCGTATTTTACAAATACATTTGACTCATCAAAAGCACCATTGGCTGTATTGAATATCCCTACGATACGGAAGGCCCCTGCCACAATATTATTATCTACATCCTGAAGGGTCAGGACGATTTTGGATCCAAGCTTCACATTCAGTTTTTCAGCCAGTTTCCAACCAATGAGTATTGGATTCCGCTTCTTCTCCTCAAAAAAATTCCCCTCGGTTAGTTTCGTATTGATATTGGATACCGTTTTTTCTTCTTCAGGAAGGATCCCTGAGATTTTAACACCCGCAGCAGTTTCTGCTGAGGAGGCCATCGAAAAAATGATGATTCTCTGACTGACTCCGCTCACTTCGGGTAGGTCGCTGATTTGGTTGACCAGCTTACTCGCATTGGGGATATATTGGGTAATATCGTTGGCCTGCCTGAATTTAGGTTTATGGATCTGCAGATGGGATATTTCCGTTTTAATGGCCTTATCTATTCGCTGATCTGCCATGCCTTTATAAAAAGCGCTGGAAAAAACGCCTGCACAGATGCCCAAGGCAATCGCAGTGATGATGACGGAACTTCTTAGTTTGTTCCTCCATACATTTCTCCATGAGATTGAAAATAACATATCTAAAAATTTTATATTGACTACATTAAGCTCTGAGCGCCATGTGCACCTTTAATCGATGACTGGTAAGGACCGGATAAATGGCGATGACCGCCGTGATTGCAAAAACCGTAATAACCTGATAATAGAATACCGAAGGTAACCATGAGAAATACATCAGTGGTTCAATGCCCATTTGTTCCATAGTTTTGGCTGCATCTCCTGTCAGGGGTATCGGATGATGGTAGAAATAGGTAATGACAGGAATACTCCCGGCAAAGCCGGCAATCACCCCGATAAAACCTATGTAAATGGTTTCAAAAAATAGAATGGATGCCAATTTAAACCGTTGCATTCCAATGGCGATCATCACACCCATTTCCCGCTTTCTTTCCGCCACCAGCATCATGATGGTGCCCAGGACACCAAACCCAATGATGATATACAGAATGGCTTTCATGACGGCAGCTCCCGCCCGGTCCGCCTCGACCATCTGTAATAATTCAGGATGCATTTCTTCCCACGACATGACCCTGTAAGGCGACTCAATCTGGTTCAATAATCTACGCATTGCCCTGTTTAATTCATATTGATCTTCCAGCATCAATACCATTGATGTAACCAGATGATCCGCAGAATAAAATTCCTGGGCTGTTCTCAAATCCATATAAATGGATTGTTTGTTGAGATCAGGAGAGGGGAATTTCAGGATGCCACGGATTGGATAAACGCCAACGGCAGTGGTCCCATGATAACCCTGCCCAATCATAACCAGTGAATCTCCCACGGATAATTCGAGGTATTTCGCGAGATCGAAACCAACCAAAACACCCTGATCGTTTTGTTCAAGATATTGACCCTCTTCGATCCACTGCCCAATGTCCATCACAGCTTTTTCTTTTTCCGGATCGATCCCGATCACGAGGCTTCCTCTCGTGATCTCTTCTGAAGAGGCCAATGCGAAAGATTCAAGTCGAGGAGTGAATAGGGTCACCTCCTTTACGGATCTGATCCGGTTGATCAACGTATCTGTTGGTACAAATGTGTTGTTAATGGTTTTGGTCTCCCAGTAATCTTCATTTTGTATTTGAATGTATCCTGAATAAAACTTCACAATATTATTGATCATCGAACTGTAGGATCCTTCCTGCATGGATGACATAAGTGTAGCCAGAAGTACCCCAAAAAAGATGGATGCCGCCGTGATCAGGGTCCTTCTTTTATTTCTCCATAAATTTCTCCATGCCAGTTTCAGATTTGATTTCATAGTGATCTTAGTTTGGATTTAGAAAATATCCGAATTATTTATCATCGGACCCTGCGCATATTTTGTTGCGAAAAGAATGACTCCTCGATGGGATCATTAAATTCAGCTTTTAGAACATTTATTACTGTTTTTTTGCCTTCTTCCTGGGCCGGGATCATTTCCCAATGTGTTGGCATTTTACGGTCATCCATCTGTTTGATATCTGATAAATACATCATGTTGATGAGTTTTCCATCTTCATCAAAGTATTCAACTTTCCGCTGATTATAATCTTTATCGATCCACGTAATGATCTTCCCCCAGACCACAGGCGCTTCCTCCTTCGGATTAAGCTGAATCTTCCAGCAACTGGCCCCATCATATTCTTCTTCCCCGACCAGAACATGGTTGTAATCCTTGATGATGGATGATTCCCGAACCAGATCGTCATTGGTGAAATCGGACCCCATCCAGCTTTGCATCATCATGGATGGGGGAATTTTGATCATTCGTTCGATTGATGGAACCCAGTTCCACATTTCTGTCTCCCGTTTAAGGAAAACCTGTCCCTTTTCTTTGGCCGGTGCCGTGATCAGGATCAGTGCGTATTCCGAACCCTTGCTCCAGCTTTTCATAGAAACTGACCTTTCCCAGTCCGGTCGTACGACCTTCATTTCCAGTTCCTGGTAGCTGTACTCACCCCTCATCTTCTGGTCCACCTTTCGGATGATCTCCTCTGCTTCCTGACCATTCGCACCCATCGAGGATCCCATTAAAAAAATTAAATTCAAAATGAACAACCAGCCTGGATGATACTTAATCCTAGTTTTTGAGTTTTTGAAAAATTTCATTATCATCATTTTAGCGTTCTATATAATTAAAAAATTGATTTATAATTTGGTTAAATGTTTCCGCCAATGGTTCCATGCCCTGGCCGAAAGAATACAATACCGTCATGCCTTTCATAAGGGAAGCAAGATGTTTTGCAAGGACCATAGAATCGATGCTTTTATCAATTTCATTTCTGCTTTTGGCGATATTGACCCATCTGGAAAATTCTTCAAAGAACCTGTTATTGTATTCTGACAGTTTTTCTTTGAATTCTTCCTTCTTCATGGCTTCCTGCAGAAAAAGCAGGTAATTGGCCATGCCAAATTCCTTTTTATGAAGGGTTTCCTTGAGTTCTGTGGTGATAAATGCAAACCGGCTGAATAACTGTATCAGATTTTCCCGTAAAGTCAAGTTCTCGTCAAATTCAAGCGAAAAATTTTGAATATACGATCCAATGTACTTATCAAGGGTTACGTTATATAATTCTTCCTTACTCGAAAAATAATGATAAAAGGCTCCTTTGGAAAGCCCTGTAGCCTTTACCAGTTCGCTCATGGTTACTTCCTTATACCCTTTTTCAAAAAATAATTTAAAAGCGGATGTCAATATCTGATCTCTTGTATCTGCCATCAAACCGACCGTTTGGTATGTTTTATATATTGATACGAATGGATTGTTATAAGGTTTGATTTTTTATATAAAAGGTAAAAAAAATTATATTTCAAAATCGCATTCATTCTTTTTCACTTTAATAATTCCTGTAACTCAAATCGCCTGGATTTTATCCAATCATGATTTACTAAAGGTAGGGGTAACCGATGAACCGGATGCGATTGCCTATAAATTGTAGAAAATATAAGCATGATTTTCGAATTCATTTTTATGTAACGTCTTATCATTATATATTATGGCCGACGGATCGGTCAAATATAAATTAAATCAATTTTCTTTCTTCAGTCCCTTGATAAAAGAATCTTTCAGGGCGTCAGCTGCTTCTTTAAACTGAAATATATTATGATCCATGATCCATTGAAGCGCCAGTCCATCCAGGGCACCTATCAGGATCGATGCAGTTGCGGTTGTATTTACAGGTCTGATCTTACCTTTTGATATTCCTTCTTCCAGAATTTCCACAATTACTTTTCTATACTCATCATATAATTGCTTCATGTTGAAAACATAATTTTCATTTTTGGTACGTATACCCTCAGCCCAATAATCCATCAATATCTCAAGGACATCAATGGAGCCAGAAATTGCCTCCATCCATCCTTCAATCCAGGATTCAAGTTTTTCAACCGGATCATGTATTTTGAAAAGACGTTTTGCGATTACGGTATCTGAATGTTCCATGAAATGATGAAATGATTCAAAAAAGATGTCGTCTTTACTTTTGAAATATTCATAAATCGTCCCTTTTCCAATTCCTGCTTCCTCCGCAATATCAATCATCTTGGTATAGGCCACTCCTTTCCTGGCAAATACCTTTATTGCAGCCATAATTATTTCTTTCCGCTTGACTTCTTTGTTTATTTTTCTTGGGCTCACTATGATAAATTTAAAGATGACCGACGTGTCAGTCAGATATATTAACGAAATGATTTAGGAAGGGTTTCGTGTATTAAATAATTATATAATATGATCCAGATAAAAGAGAACAAAAAATTGGTACGGGCTTCATATATTTCATCAAATGTTAACGACATATGTCATCGACCATACGATATTCTGCTAACATTTTTTATTCGCTATTTCAATCGGAATCCAGTGCATTAAATCATCTTTTTCACACTGTATATTTTTAAAAAAGATTTTTTACCTTTTAAAAGAATTTCACCAAGGTAATTAAAAGTATAGCCATTCAAATGAGTAATGGTATTTTTCACGGATTCGGAAATAAGTAACTTCTCTTCATATTTATTGCATTGTTTTTCAAGCCGGGCGGTGGTATTCATAACATCTCCATGAAACGCAATTTCTCTTTTGAGATCACTTGTCTCGGCTACTACAACCAATCCCATGTGGATGGCCGCTTTAAACTCAGGGAGTTCTCCGAATTTATTAGAATAATACTTTGTTCGATTTTTTAACTTGTCTTGAAATTCAAAGAACAGATAGATAGGTTTGAGTTGGCGTAAAGCCTTTTCATTCGCCCAGGTTAAGACGATTTCATCTCCTACATGCTGATATATGGTGGCCTCATACTTCATGATAATATCAGAAAGATCTATAAAACATTGACGGGTGAATTTGCTATAAGTTAGATTTCCAAGTTTTTCAGCAATTGTCGTGGAACTTTTCATATCCAGAAACAGAAATATGCGATTCTCCTCCCTGGGGGTATGATATTTACCGGAAACAATTTTGCCCAATTCTCCTGGACCGAATTTTCTATTCAATTGCAATCCTACATTTACAAGAATAATGGAAAAGGAAATGTATAGGATAAATGAGAAGAGAATAGGAATGGTATCAAAATTCTTCAATCCGACTATAAGATCCCGGGGGAAGATTTTAAATGCAGTAAAAATGAATATAACTATTCCAATGACAATTAAAGATGCCAAAACGTATAATATACTTTTTATGAATATGATCCATGTGAATGGCATTTTCCGGATAATTGAATGGTCACTGATGCTATCTATGATTCCAAATAAAAGTCCAAAAAAAACAGATGCCAGTACGATTTCGATGTGAGCTTTGTAAGAAAAAACGTAGTTTTTCACGATGTTATCCTGAAAAAATTGACCGTTTCCCCAGTATGCCACCAGATAATAAAAATAAAAAATGAAAAGCCATGTCAGGACCATAAATCCCCATTCCTTAAGGAGGATGTTCCATTTTTTATATTTCATTCTGATGAAAAATATCATGAAATCCGGTAAACCCGGACTTCGTAATGCCTCGAATTAATTTTTAAATTCAAATTTTAACCTGTTCTTCAATTTTTTTCTTCAATTCGTCACCCCGTAAGTTTTTCGCTATGATTATTCCATCCTGGTTGATCAGGACGGTATGCGGAATGGCGCGTACGCCATATAATTTACCGGCTTCACTTTCCCAGCCTTTCAGATCGGATACATGATACCAGGCCAGATGATCATCATTTATGGCCTTTTCCCATTTTTCCTTGTTTTCATCTATGGAGACTCCAAAAATTTCAAAATTTTTGTTTTTAAATTCATGATAGAGGGCCACCACATTTGGATTTTCACGGCGACAGGGGCCACACCACGATGCCCAGAAGTCAACCAGGATCAGTTTTCCCTTCAGATCAGATAATTTTTGGATCTGTCCACTGGTATCCGGTAGCGCTATTTCCGTAAATGGTTTTCCGATAGCTACCTTTTTCAGGATTCCGATATAATTGTTTATCTGGTCGACATAGATCGAATGGCTGATTTCCGGGGAGAACTCCTGGCTGATGGATTCGAGTTCTGAAATATTCAGGTCATAGGCAAGGGTTCCCCATACCAGGTAAGGACTTACGTGGGACTGATTGTTTTCTTTAACAAATTCAAGGGATTCTTTTTTTTGTTCAGCGGCAATCTGATCGAATTTTTTTTCGAACTCCTGGGCTTTTGGTGTATCACCATCCTGGTAAGCTTTTTTATACGCATCGTAGGTTTCCTGCATTTGTTTTTCATATGGATCCATCCGGGTATTGTATTCAGAAAGAAGATCCTGGGATTCCGATCCGCGGATCAAGGGATTTTTGAGGCTATCCACATGGGCTTCCAACTGGATCTCGGAGTTTTCAGTAAACATTCGAATATAGGGCAATGTATCTGAAACATGTATGTAACACATTTCCGGACTCTCAATTTTTCCTTTAAATGAGAAAGATCCCTTTTTAATTTCACTCGAATCAATGGTGATGAAATCGCTTTCAACTCTCCGCTGAAGCAGCGCTGTTCCTTTATCCAGTCCTTTTATTTTTCCATGGATGATATATCCATCATGGGGAGATTCACAACTGATGATCCATAAAAAAATGGTTAAATAATAAAAAAATTTCATCATGTTCTTAGTTTGGACAAATGAACTTAATAAATGCCAATTTTAAAAGTCTTCCCAAATCAAAATAGTATTAATAGGATTTTGAATCATAGATAAATCGTCTTTATATCATTTTAATTTTGGGTACATTTGCGATTTATCCGTATTCTTATGGATTACTTCAAAATTGGCAGTATCTATAATTTTCAATTTTGGATATTATGTTTTGGCTCATTTTTGTTTTTCGCGAGTTTCAACATGATCATCCCGGAGTTACCTTCCTATCTCACCAGTCTGGGTGGGGGAGATTATAAAGGGTTGATCATTGCCTTGTTTACCTTAACCGCCGGTCTTTCCCGCCCATTCAGTGGAAAATTGACGGATACTGTGGGCAGGATTCCGATCATGGTTTTCGGGTCTGCGGTTTGCCTGGTGGCGGGACTTCTCTATCCCTTATTAGGTACCGTTCTAGGATTTTTGTTATTGCGTTTGTTCCATGGATTATCCACAGGTTTCAAACCCACTGCTACTTCCGCCTATATCGCTGACATAGCTCCAGATAACAGGAGAGGGGAAGCCATGGGTATTCTGGGATTTTTCGGAAGCATTGGAATGGCCTCGGGTCCGGTCCTGGGGAGTTATATCGCCATGTCCTTTTCACTGGATGTGATGTTTTATGTTTCCTCCCTGCTGGCTTTCGGTTCAGTTCTGGTCCTGATCGGAATGAGAGAAACTCTGCCTGAAAAAAAGAGATTCAATATCCGGCTTTTGAAGGTCAAAAGGAAGGATATTCTGGAGCCCCGGGTATTCCCTTCCTCCATCGTACTGATGTTCAATGTATTTGCTTTCGGGGTGGTTTTGACGATCATTCCTGACCTCAGCATTTACCTGGGCCTGACCAACAAGGGAATTTTCTTCGCCATATTTACGATAGCATCGTTGGTTGTCCGGATATTCGCCGGGCAGTTATCTGACCGGATCGGGAGGGTCCCGGTCCTCATTATGGCGTCCATTATTTTGATTTCCGCCCTATCATTGATCGCCTTTTCACAGACAATGATCATTTTTTATCTGGCAGCTGCCATTTATGGCATAGGAATCGGCATGGGTTCTCCCACTTCCTATGCATGGACCGTTGATCTAAGTGATGACAATCATCGCGGAAGGGCGATGGCCACCATGTTTATTGCTTTAGAGATCGGGATTGGAGCCGGAGCCCTGATTTCATCCTGGATGTATGGCAACAATCCCGAAAATTTCACCATCGTATTCGTGATTTCAGCATTGGTTACTTCATGTTCGCTCCTGTATCTGATCTATTATCGGGTAAGTAATCCTGGCAAATTGATGCCTGGTATAATCGGGAAGTCTTCCTCTGACCGATAAGCTGGGAAACAGGATAACTAAAAATTCCAATATTCGTTTTAGAATATTAAATCAGAAAAAAAAAATATGAGTTCAGAAAGTAGTCTCTGGTATTTTGAAAATGTCGACCTGTACGAACTCCTTTGTCCTCATAAAGTTCCCTCAATGAAAGAAAAGCATACCTTTCATCATTATAAAAAGAATGATTACATCTATTTTGAGGATGAACCTTCTGATCATATTTATTTAATTGCAGATGGCAGGGTCAAGATTGGAAGTTACAAAGCCGACGGAAAGGAGATTGTCAAGGCCATCCTGTCCCAAGGAGAAATTTTTGGTGAACTGGCATTGGCTGGAGAGGACAGAAGACCAGATTTTGCCCAGGCCCTGGACGATGGCACCTCGGTTTGTCCCATGCGCATTGAAGATATGCAGGAATTAATGGCGAACAATAAGCCGCTTAACCTGAAAATCATAAAATTGATAGGATTGCGTGTCAAAAAGCTGGAAAGAAAAGTTGAATCACTGGTTTTTAAAGATGCAAGAACCCGGATCATAGAATTCCTCAGGGATATGGCCCTTGAAAAGGGAAAGAAAGTTGGATTTGAGACCATGTTTAAAAATTATCTTACCCATAAAGATATTGCAAGCCTGACTGGTACCTCGAGGCAGACGGTCACAATGGTCCTGAATGAGTTGAAAGACAAGAATATTATAAATTTTGACCGCAGAAGGTTTCTGATCAGGGATATGGACCAATTGACCTCTGAAATTAATCCCAAGAATTCATAATTTTTTCCACCGGTTTTCTGCAGAATCCTCTATAAAAAAAAGCAGGGAAGAGGCCCTGCTTTTTTTTACGCTATTCACTGATATTATTCTTTGAACATGGCGTTTTCCCCATCTATCTCATGCTGAAATTCGTCAAGGAATTTAGAAGCCTGTTCAGCATTCTGGAAATCAAATTCTTTATTGGTTCCATCACTTAAATGAACATTCACTTTAACCGCTTCAATGTGTTTGCCATCTTTAAATTTCATATTTTTAGGAAGCTTGAACTCTTGTCCTTCCTCAAGCTTGGCAATTTTCATAGGTTTGGTCCGCTTTGCACCGCAATAGGAACATGCCCAGTGCTGGATCATTTCGCCCTCGGAAGTGGCAGTTGCCGGTTCAATGATTTCTTCATGTTTCAACTTCATGGTATAAAAACCACAGGTATTACATTTATTGGCTTCAAGCCGTCCGGCATATTTTTCAATTTTAACCTCACCGGTGTGCTCGTCGACCCATACATCGTAGTCCACTGAAAATACATCCTCTTCTGCCTGCATCCCTTCATCCAGGTGTACGTCTTCCTCTTCCTCACTCAGTAAGCGCATTTTATTTCCTTTAGAAGACAGCCTTGGTGCATACCTGAGTTCTTTCAGTTTCTTATCCAGCGTCGCCGGATAAGAATATTTATAAAGCAGAAAGGATATATATACAATCAAGGTTGAGATACAGAAAGTGATAAATAATCGAACCAAGAACCATACATAATGTATTTCCATGGTCGGTTTGTAAACCGTATTGAGTAAAAATAATATCGCAACAGCAAAAAGCCAGATCGATCTCATTTGCATCTTGATGTCATACTGACTTAAATAGTCATATTTCTGTTTAAGATCTTTTATCGATGCAAGCCTGATCTTATGGAAGATATATACCAATACCGCCGCTACAAATAAAATAACTGCACCAACGATCATCACATTATTCCATACATCCAGGAATTTTAAATACGTTTCATTGCTCATGATTAAAAACGGTTATAAGGTTTTTATAATTTTCTTTAATTGCTGGGCTAAAAATATAAAAATTTTGATAAGAATTCAACCTAATAAATTTATCAAAAATATTTAAATTCCAAATATATAACAACATTCTTTTAAGACGTCATGGCCATAAGAATATCATGCTGAGTGATTATATGTGTTTTATTGTTCTCATCCCTGACCAAAACAGCCGTAATTTTTTTATCGATCAGCGAGGATAAAACATCCACCGTACTGTCCATGGCCACAAATGGCAATGGATCATCCATGATTTCTTTCACCATTTCATTTTTAAATTCAGGATTTTCTATCAGGTTTTTAAGGATCTTCGAATCCGTAATGGTTCCCACAATTTGATCCCCGTCCGTAACCGGCACCTGTGAAATTCCTTCCTGATTCATGACCAGTATCGCTTTATCTATTCTCATACCTACCGGAATGGTAACCAATTGCTGATAAATTCCCTGTTTTTTGAGGATATCGCGGGCGGTGGCAAATTCGCGTTCCTCCAGGTATCCATGGTCTTTCATCCAGTTATCATTATATATTTTATTCAGATACCGGGTGCCGTGATCAGGCATCAGTACCACCATCAGGTCATCGTGCTGCATATGATTTTTTGCATACTCCAGGGCTCCATGCACGGCTGAACCGCAGGACCATCCGATAAACAAGCCCTCCTCTTTTGCCAACCTGCGTGCCATAATGGCGGCATCTTTATCAGTGACTTTGATAAAATGATCGATCACATCGAAATTTACATTTTTCGGGAGGATATCCTCACCAATTCCTTCTGTCAGATAAGGATATATTTCCTTTTCATCAAAAATGCCGGTCTCTTTGTATTTTTTAAAAACGGAACCATAAGAATCGATCCCTATGGTCGTGATGTTTTTATTTTTTTCCTTCAGGAACTGGCCGATGCCACTCATGGATCCTCCTGTCCCTACACCAGCCACAAAATGCGTGATTTTCCCCTGTGTGTCATCCCAGATTTCAGGTCCTGTAGATTCATAATGAGCCTGGGTATTGGACAAGTTATCGTATTGGTTGATATAAAATGAATTGGAGATTTCTTTATTTAATTTTCGGGCGACGGAATAATAGGACTTGGGATCTTCAGGAGCCACATTGGTGGGACATACAATCACCTCGGCACCCATTGCACGAAGGATATCGATCTTTTCCCTGGATTGTTTATCGGCAAGGGTAAAAATGCATTTATATCCTTTGGCAATGGCCACTAATGCCAGGCCCATACCAGTATTCCCGGAAGTTCCTTCGATGATCGTACCTCCGGGCTTCAGGTCCCCGGATCTTTCTGCATTTTCTATCATCTTGACCGCCATCCGGTCTTTCATGGAATTGCCAGGATTGAAATATTCCAGTTTGGCCAGGAGGGTTCCTTTTATGTTTCTGGTTACTTTCTGTAATTTTACGAGGGGAGTATTGCCAATGGTTTCAATGATGGAATTATAGTACATATACTTCCTTTTTTTGAACTTTCACAAATAGGTAGAAATGAAAGTTAAATCTTTCTTAGAAGTTTTCATAATTTCGAGGAAAGATAAATGAGTTGGTCGGTTGGTGGCTTTTCCTCTTTAATTCAAGGGAGTTTTATCGGAGGCGAGGAGATATAGAACGGCCATCCGGATGGCTACCCCGTTTTCGACCTGGTGGAGTATAATGGCAGCTTCGGAGTCAGCAACATCACTGTTCAGTTCAACTCCCCGGTTGATGGGACCCGGGTGCATGATGGTGATCGGTTTATTCAGCTGATCGATCAATGCTTTGTTGATCCCATAATAAATGGCATATTCTCTTAGCGAAGGGAAATATTTGATTTGTTGACGTTCCAGCTGGATACGCAATACATTGGCGATTTCGCACCATTCAAGTGCTTTTTTTACATCAAGTTCAACCTGTACGCCCAAGTTACCAATATATTTGGGGATCAGTGTATTCGGGCCGCAGACCATCACCTGGGCACCTAATTTTTTCAACGCATAAATATTTGAAATGGCCACCCGGGAATGCATGATGTCCCCGATGATGGCAACCTTTCTGCCAGCAACCGTTCCGAATCTTTCGCGAATGGAGTAGCTGTCAAGCAATGCCTGGGTGGGATGCTCATGTGTGCCATCCCCTGCATTCACAATATTTGCCTTGATGTGTTTTGAAAGAAAATGAGGGGCACCAGGGCTGAAATGCCGCATGACGATCATATCGACTTTCATGGCCAGGATATTATTGATGGTATCCAAGAGTGTTTCACCTTTCTTTACAGAGCTGGAGGAAGATGAAAAATTGACTACATCCGCCGAAAGTCTCTTTTCGGCCAATTCAAAACTCAATCTTGTCCGGGTGGAATTTTCGAAAAAAACATTGGCGATTGTAATATCGCGAAGAGAAGGAACTTTTTTGATTGGTCTATTGATTACTTCCTTAAAATAATCAGCAGTTTCAAAGATCAGTTCGATATCTTTTTTGGTGATATTCTTGATGCCTAATAAATGATTTACACTGAGACTGGCCATTACCCTTCGGTTTTACTAATTAACCAAATATTGTCTTGTTTGGAACCCTGTGCCTTCCATTCAACTTCGACCCTTTGTGATTGCATGGTATTTACACTTCTCCCGATATAAGTTGGCTGTATGGGCAGGTGCCTTGTATATTTCCGTTCAATCAGAACGAGTAATTCGACAAGCAAAGGTCGGCCAAATGCAGTCATGGCATCCATGGCAGCCCTGACCGATCTGCCTGTAAATAGTACATCATCGATTAAAATAACCTTCTTATCCTCAATAATGAAAGGCATGCGGGTTGCATTCGCCTTGATGGGTTTATCTCTTCGTCTGAAATCGTCCCTGTAAAATGTAATATCCAGATAACCAAGCGGAATTTCCTTTTTTAATATTTCTTCAAGGCTTTTTGTAATCCTTTCAGCAAGATAAATCCCCCGGGGTTGTAAGCCCACAATGACCACATTTTCAAAACTTCCATGATTTTCTATCAATTGATGGCAAAGACGACGGATGGTTATATCGAAGGATTGATTGTCAAGAAGTAATTTTTTTTGCATTGGAAAATCAAAAAATCAAGGTCGCTCTATCACAGTACAAACATAAGGAATCTTATGAATTAATTATATATAATTTTATTAATAAAAAACACCTTTCGATTTAATTTTACTCCGACGTCTTTCATGTTCTTTATTTTCTGAACGCCATAGGCAAAAAACCTGTCATTATACCATTTTTCAAGGCCTCCATATTCCGATTCATTGTTTTTCACCTCGTCATCCTGAAATTTAAGAGAAATATCATTGAATGATTTTCCTTCGATTACTTCATTCCCTTCAATAAGTTTTGATCTCACAACATTCTCATAATTATATAACAGAACAATTTTGTCTTTACGCGGATCCACATGTACAAATTGTTTCAGATTGTAACTCATGGCATCATTGATCTCGAAGCTATTATCCCAGAGTAGTTTGCCCCGGCCATCAAAACCGATCACCACAGCATGTGTATATTGGTAGCCCTCAAAAAAATATCGGCCATATTCTGAATAAGAGGAGGGATAATAAGCATAAAATCCCCCATAGGTATTATAATTATTATATTTTGGATAATAAGCTTCCCCGAGTAAAATATACTGATCTTCAAAGGGAATGATATCGTGGACCAGGAGTCGGTAATTGAATTTTAGTTTTTTGCCTTTGATCTTTTTCCGCTCGATCCGTTCCTTCACCCGCTTTTCTTTTCGTACTTTCATATAGCTGAAGAAATTCTCCAGTTCTCCGTAATTGTAATTGTTCATGACTTCCTCCCCTTCTGCATTAAGATAGGCCAGAAAAATACCTCTTGAATATTTTACATTTTTCCCTGAATAGGTTCCCGCTATGATATCATTATTGTTATCAATGGATATATTGCGTGCATCGATCAGGCTTGTTTTTTCCTTTGGAATCAGATCATAGTTTTCGATCATTTCCCCTTCTGGAGAATACTTACGAATGGCAATGGTATTCTTTTTGTCAAACGTCCGGATTGATGAGATCACGGTAATGATCTCTCGGTCGTCATTTACGTCCACTTGAAGCAGCCTGCTTTTATCATAATATAATCCTGGGTAAACTTTTGTTTTTCCTTCCTTGAAAAAATATTGCACCACAGTGGGTCTCATATTTACATAACCTCCAAAAATGGCTGAGTTATTCACGATCTCGAACTCAGTTAACTGAAAATTCAGGGTCATGGTCACTTCATACTGCTGATACATTCCTGTGGTGGCATCAATTTCAATGATGATATCGCTGCCGGGGCGATATTGGGGATATTGAAATAAATAATAAGCTTTATTTCTGATATGATCATATCCCCTCATTTCGTAATTGAAATCAATATAAATTTCAGTCGACCATCTTTCGTAAAGTGCCGTATCCAGGGCAAGGAATTGCCAGGGTGACTTTCCTTTTTCAAAAACATCATGCATTTTCCGTGATAATACAATCCCGAATTCTTCGATGGAAAGAACATTAAAAAAATCATCCTCAGATTCCAGTTCCACCTCATAACGTTTCGGCTGTTCGATTTGTCCCATCGATTCCACACTGTATAGAAGTAACAGGGATGCCAGGATCATAAAAATGTGTTTCTTATCAATTTCCATTAACATATTCATATCAGCCACTGCTTCTCATTAATATAGATAACAAATTTTACACTAAATATCCTTCGAAAGTTTAAAATTTTTTTGAAATTTCCATAAGATAGATTTTATGGCACATATTAAGGGAAAATTATATTGCAATTTTGTCTGAGGAGTAGTGGATCCAAACGAAAAAAATATTGCCATCTGTTATATTCAGGGGGAAGGTGATCAAAATAATGCGTGTGAATTGACGGATCAACGGCTTATTGTACGGAGAAAGGGAAAGGTTCATGAATTTCCACTTGAACAGGTCAAATCATTGCAGCTCAATCAGCGCCGGCTTTTGATTCCGATCATTTTCAGTGGGATATTCACCCCACTCATAGCCGTTGGATTTTTTGAAGGATTTTTTCATCCTGTGATTGCTGCCCTGTTTATCGTAGCCGGGATTTTCACTTTCTACCTGGGCTGGCTGGGTCAGCAGGTCCTTACCATAGATCATGGGCAGGGTCATACTGATTTTTCCATGGATAATCCAGGTCAGAACCTGCTTGCTTTTATGGATTTTACAAATGATTACCTGGGTGATGTGCCTGTCGAATTCCGTTCAGTATTTCTACTCTGTGAGATGAGTAATAAATCTCCTCAAATGACAGATATTACTTTGACAGAACCGCCCTACAAGCTTTATTCTTATTACCAATTAAAGGATTATTTACTGTCAAATCCAGAGATATCAGCGCAGACAATATGGGCCATCGATCCTCTGAAAACCGAAAATCAGATCAGGTATGAACCGTCAGAGGATGGACACCATTTGAGACCGGTTTTGAACGGAAAGATTGCCCGGAATGCAATCGTTCGAAAATATACTATCAGGGAATTTCTGTTGACATCCCATAAAAAATAGATACATTGCGATAAATTTAATTACTGATTTTTTTAGATATTTTTGCGCATTCATGCTAAAATTCAAAAAGTCGAAAGCCAGTGTTTATGAACCAATCCTTCCGGGCCCTGAGAATTGGCCCGTAGTCAGACTAAGCCGGAACCGAAAAGAATTTATCGAGGAGGTTATTCAGGAAAGTTTCCGGCGGATCAAAAAATTGAGGAATACTCCTGAAATGTTGCAGGAGGAGATCGAAATTACAATGTTCCGGGAAAGACTCAGGATCAAGGAGAATCCCTGGAAAGTGGATCCGGATGATGAACTGCTTTTCTGGACGAAAGTAAAAAATGCCTTAGTGGGTGCCCATCAGCGTTCAAAGAATAAAAGTACGACAATAACAGATGATTTATTGTTGGATATCATCTCACGGTATGCAAATGAAATAGCTGGAAATTTCAAACCTTCTCATTACCGTATGGCCCGGACGCTCGTTACTTTTGGTTTTTCCAGGTTGTTCAACGCCGCCCAGCTAAAATCCTTCAATGCTCTTTTTCATGGGAAATTGACCTTGCAAGATAAAATTCACATCGTTGGGGAAAATGAACATGTCCGGAAACTGGCTAAGATCGGTACCATCGTGATGGTGCCCACTCATTTCAGCAACCTGGATTCCATTACGATTGGTTTCGTCATTCATACGCTGGGCTTGCCACCCTTTATTTATGGAGCGGGATTGAATCTTTTCAATATCGCGATTATCGCGTATTTCATGAATAGCCTGGGAGCATATAAGGTGGACCGCAGGAAAAAGAACATGATCTATCTGGAAACCTTAAAAATGTACTCTAACCTTGCCTTACAGGAAGGATGTCACAGTTTATTTTTTCCGGGAGGTACCCGCTCAAGATCCGGTAAACTGGAATCCAAACTGAAGCTTGGTTTATTAAGCACGGCCATGGAAGCACAAAGAATTAATTTTCTGAAAGGAGATGGCAAAAATTCCAGAAAAATCTTCGTCGTACCCGTGGTCTTGAATTATAATTTCGTTCTGGAAGCCGCGGGGATGATCTCTGATTATTTATCCCAGAAGGGACAGGAAAGGTTTTATATTGAATCGGACCAATTTTCTTCCTCCTATAAAATATTGAAATTTCTGTTTCAGTTTTTTACCCGGAGTGCGGATATGTCGGTTTCGGTTGGACGTGGAATGGATTTGATGGGAAATTATGTGGATGATGATGGGAATAGCCTGGATAAGAATGGGGATATCATCCAGATTGAAGATTATTTTAAAATAAATGATGTGGTAACGGAGAATCCCCAGCGTGAAGGGGAATATACAAAGATGTTGAGTGAAAAACTAGTATCGGTATATCACCGGTTGACACGATGTTCCGCTTCTCATTTAGCCGCTTTCACGGCCTTTGAGCATTTTCGCAACCGGTATAACAAATTGGATCTGTATAGTTTGTTGCGGATTCCGAATGAGGATTTGATCATTTCGTATGAAGATTTTAAGACTGATTTTCAAAGAAGGAAAGCTCAGGTCTTTGAATTGGAGAAAAAAGGGGAGATTCTGGTCGCAGATCATCTGAAGGAAAAATCAATTGATGAAATGATTGAAATGGGAGTTAATAATGTGGGAATATTCCATACAAAACGTCCATTATTATTTAATAAAGAAGGATATATTACCACCCAGGATTTAAAAACTTTATATTATTACAGAAACAGACTCGATGGATATGACCTCGAGAAAAAGAAATAAACCCGTCGGGGTAATCGGCTTAGGAAGTTTTGGTACAGCAGTTTCCAATTTGCTGGCCAAAAATAATCCTGTCATTCTATTTGGTCGAAATGTTGATCAGGTTGAGGAAATAAGGGAATCACGGATCAGCAGTGGACAGGTTCTGGATTCTGGCATTGAATTAACAAATGATGTTGAGTATCTTTCAAATAAATGCGATATTATTTTTCCTGTCGTCCCTTCTTCAGGATTTCGGGTCATGATGGTGATGCTTTCCCCTTTTTTAAAACCTTATCATATACTGATTCATGGGACCAAGGGCTTTGATATTACGGAGGAAGGTGGAAGGATAAGCAAGGAAGGGAAATACCTTTCGAGAAACCAGGTACGTACGATGAGTGAGGTGATCATGGAAGAAAGTGTGGTCGTCCGGATCGGATGCCTGGCCGGGCCCAATTTGGCACAGGAGCTGGCTGAAGGCCAGCCTTCAGCAACAGTAGTGGCAAGCCGTTTCAATGAAGTGATCCATGAAGGCCAACGCTTGTTGAGATCGGATCTTTTCCAGGTTTATGGGAGTTCGGATCTGATTGGTGTGGAGTTAAGTGGGGTTTTGAAGAACATCATTGCCATCGCTTCCGGAGCCATTTCGGGGCTGGGACTGGGTGAAAATTCAAGAGGTTTACTTATCAGCCGGGGAATGGTTGAAATGATCTACCTGGGCAGGGTTCTGGGAGGGAATACACAGGCATTCATTGGGCTTGCAGGTATTGGCGATCTGGTTACCACCTGTACCAGTCAGTTAAGCCGGAACTATACAGTAGGATACAGGCTGGCCATGGGAGAATCCATTGAGCAGATCATCGGGACAATGGAAGAGACGGCTGAAGGGATCAATACCGTAAAAGTAGCCAGGAGCCTGGCTAAATATTATAAAGTCAGGGCTCCGATTACAGAAAAACTCTATGATATCATGTTTGATGGACTCTCGCCAAAAACGGCCCTGCAATACCTGATGAAATATCCTTTCAACGTGGACATAGACTTTTTATAAGGACAATAACCGCGCTACTTTCAAAATACCTGCTATGCTCAAGGAATCCGTGATCTCATTCTTCATGACCATTTCAATGACTTCCTGTAGCGGTATCTTCCGGATCTCTAGTTTTTCGGTTTCTTCAAACTGAGGTGGTCCCATCGTTAACTCTTCGGCCAGAAATACAAATCCTTCTTCATCCGTAACTGAGTTGGAAGTATGGATTCTGAGAATCTCCGTCCATTTTTTAGCTTCCAGGCCGGTCTCTTCCTTCAATTCCCTTCTGGCTGAATCAAGGATGCTTCGATCCATGGGCCCTCCTCCAGTGGGAATTTCCCAGGTATATTCATTGAGTGTATACCGGTACTGTCCAACCAGCCAGGTTGATTGTGTTTGGTCAAGAGGGACGATTCCAATGGCCTTGTTTTTAAAAGAAACCTTCCCATAGATGCCATTTTTACCCGAGGGATTGATCACCTGATGTTCGTTCACTTCGATCCAGGGATTTTCATATATCTTTTTTTCACTGATTTTTATCCAGGGATTCCCGTATTTATCCATTGGTCCTTGTATTTTTATGATCTTCGATGATTCTATCTATCGCAAATATATTTTAATCATGTTATTAGGTTATCATCAAGCGGGAATAATTGAGGCGGGCTGTGACGAGGCCGGCCGTGGATGCCTTGCCGGTCCGGTGGTAGCTGCAGCGGTCATTCTGCCTCCTGATTATTTCAATGATCGCCTGAATGATTCCAAATTATTAAGTCCCGAGAAAAGATCTGAGTTGAAAAGGGAAATTGTGGATGCCGCAATTGATTATGGGATTGGTGTGGTGGATAATGATGAGATCGATCAGATCAATATCCTGAGAGCCTCCTTTAAAGCCATGCATAAAGCCCTCGATTGTCTGAGGGATAAACCACAATTGGTCCTGGTTGATGGGAACCAATTTGATCCTTATCCGGGAATAAATAATATTTGTATTGTCGGAGGAGACGGAATATACAATTCAATTGCTGCAGCTTCCATATTGGCAAAAACCTATCGGGATCAACTGATGCGAAAATATGCTGAAGAGTTTCCGCATTACCACTGGCATACCAATGTGGGATATCCCACCGTGGAACACCGGGAAGCGATCAGAAAATACGGCCTTACCAGGTTACACAGAAGATCCTTTCGTCAATTGCCCGACCAGCTCGATTTATTTTAAAAAGGAAATTTTTATTTCTGAAACGTTTTACGGAAAGCACAGAAAATAAAAAAAGCAGCTTCAGTGATCCAAAGCTGCTTTTTTTGATGAGAATAGTTTTTTTACCTGGCACAGAATTCTTTTAAGAGTTTCTGCCGGCTTGTTGATTTCAGTTTTTTAAGTGCTTTTTCCCTGATTTGACGTACCCTTTCGCGGGTAAGGCCCATTCTTTCTCCGATTTCTTCAAAATTCATGGCATGATCATAATCAATGCCGAAAGACATTTTGATTACTTCCATTTCTCTTGCATCAAGGGTATGTAGGGTTCTCAGTGTTTCATGTTTGAGCGATTGGGTATATTCCATCTTATAATCTGTCGGATCAATGGAACCATTCTCCATTACATCATACAGGTTACCTTCTCCATCATCTCCAAATGGAGCATCCAGGGATGTTTTATTTATATCCGCATTCAACGTGTTATAAATGTCTGAGGGTTCCTGACCAAGTAGCTCAGCCAGCTCCTCAGGGGTTGGTTCCCTTTCGTATTGCTGTTCGAAACTGGAATATGCTTTCTTGATCTGGTTAAAATGTCCTTTTTTATTGGCTGGTATTCTTACGATCTTGGAATGGTTATTGATTGCCTGTAAAATGGACTGTCGAATCCACCAGACTGCGTAGGAGATAAACTTAAATCCTTTGGTTTCATCGAATTTTTGTGCAGCTTTAATGAGACCAATGTTTCCTTCATTGATCAAATCATTTAAAGGGATATTTCTATTTTGATACTGTTTTGCAACTGAAATTACAAATCTTAAATTAGCTTTAACCAGTTTCTCCAATGCTACATTATCCCCTTGTCTGATCCTTCTGGCAAGTTCAGCTTCTTCTTCCGGAGTAATCGTATCTTCCTTGCTTAGGTCATTGAAATATTTTTCAATGGTGTGACTCTCCTTCCTGTTTGTAATGGATTGCGTGATTTTTAACTGCCTCATTCTAAAATTATTATATATTTAAGGTAATAAGTATGGTTTCTTGTTGGATTAGAAATTTTTTTCCCGTGTGTAAGGAATCGTCTGGCCAAACAGTTTTTAAAATATAGAAAGATTTTTCAGATATTGCTTTTCTCATACCAGGACTCTCCTCAAGGAATTTCCTTTTTTCCCAGCTTTTTTAAGGAACGTAATTAAAATAATTTTGTTTTGAAAAAAAATGATTATTTTTGCACGCTCGCCTTGCATTGTACCCAAAAGAAGCCGCAAAGATAGAATTTTTTTATTTTGAAGCAAATTTTTCTCTTGAAAATTAAAGAGGAAAATAAATTATTTTATCCCTTACGGTAATAACCTTCTGCAAATACTTTGTATTTATCAAAAATGGTTCTAACGGTTCCCTTCACGAATCTTTCGTCGTCAAGGGTATTTGGATCGATCAAGCCACTGTTATAACCCTGCCAGATGGCTTTTTTCTGTTTCCTGTCAACAAACAGGATCATCAGAGTTCCTTGTTTCAGTTTATATCTTACTGGATCAAATTCCTCTTCCACAATTCCCTCGTTTTCCAGCCATTTTTCCAGTTCGGGTTGATCCCACCCCTGGAAAACAAAATCACTGAAAAACATTTTATAAGCCACCAGTATATTCGGTTCCCGGGAATCTTCCTGATATCCAAGTAAGGACATCCGGAAAGTAATGGCATCCCGGATCAGATCATCCGGAATCAGGGAGTCCTGGTTGAATTTCTGAAGTTGGATAAAGGTATAGGATTTATAATTTTTGAAATTTCCGTAATAACTATAGTCCGATTCAACGATGAAATCCCTCGAACTGAAACATGAAGCCAGTCCTATCATCATAATAACAGTTGGTAAAGCTAATCTTCTCATAGGCTTTTGGTTAATTTGAGGTTAATTAGATCAAATAGAAATTAAACCTCAAAATATACTAAATTGTTTGAATTAATGATAGAAAAATTTGCTAAAAAAATATATTTGACAAATAGGTTACTTCATTATAAAATAAATGCCTATTTAAATGATTATCAAACCAGTGCAGATATTAGTTAAGACGATGAATTCGGCTAATCTTCAGAAAAATGTTTGAGTAATTTGCGGTATTTTGATAATACTTTGGCCCTCGATACAAACCCAATATATTTCCCATCCTGAATGACGGGGAGGTTATAATGACCACTTGATTGAAATTTTTGAACTATTTCTTCCATACTATCCTGGGGAGATACATAATTCACCGGATAATACATCAAATTTCTCACATAGGTGGAATTATACAATTCCGGTTTGAAAATAACGTGACGGATGTTGTTAAGATGAACGATCCCCTGCAGAATATTATTTTCATCAATTACCGGAAAAACATTTCTTTTTGATTCTTGTATCACCTTTACAAGTTCACCCAGGGTATTATCGGGGGAAACTGTATTGAATTTGGTTTCGAGCAGATCTTTTACATGCATCAGGGATAAGACTACCTTATCTTTATCGTGGGTAAACAATTCACCTCTTTTGGCCAGCTGATGAGTATATACGGAAGTTTTCTCAAAAAGACTGATGGTTACATAGGAAAAAGAGGCAACAATCATCAGGGGAAGGATCAACTGGTATCCTCCGGTTATTTCTGCGATCAGGAAAATGGCAGTCAATGGGGCATGGATGACACCGGTGATAAGGCCTGCCATCCCGACCAGGGCAAAATTACTTTGTGAAATATCCCTGATGTGGATATTGTTTACCAGGGTGGAAAAAAGTACACCCGCATTGGCACCGATAAATAAAGAGGGTGCAAAAACACCTCCAATGCCACCGGCTCCAAAGGTTACGCTGGTCGCAACTGCCTTGAAAATGATGATGGCAAACAGGGCCAGCAAAATGGCATAATGGTTATCCCGGAATTCATAAAAAGGAGAATTAACGAATAAATAACTGTAATTGCCATGTAAGCTGGAATTTATGCCCTGATATCCTTCACCGAATAATGAGGGCATGAAGAAAACAAGTCCTCCGAGGATGAGGGCACCAGTAATGAACCGGGTGAACCAGTTTCCCAATTTCTCAAATTTTCTTTCGATATAAGTATAGGTCCTGAAGAAATACAGGCTGATGAATCCACATATGATCCCAAAAATAATATAGAGCGGGATATCATTGAGGTGAAATGTATCCTGTACATCGAATGGATACAAAACCTGTTGACCCAGAAAAAAATAAGTAGTCACCGTACCTGAAACAGCAGCAATGAGAAGGGGTAGAAGGGCCGCCATGGTCAGATCAAGCATGAGTACTTCCAGGGCAAATATGATACCCGCGATTGGAGCCTTAAAAATGGCTGCCATTGCACCTGCTGATGCACAGGCGATCAGTAGCGTAATGTTTTTGAAATCTAGCCGGAGAAAACGACCAATATTTGAACCAACCGCTCCGCCGGTTGAGACCGTAGGGCCTTCCAAACCCACTGATCCTCCGAAACCGACCGTCAGGGCACTTGTAACAATGGAAGCATACGTCTGATAAGGCCGGATAATCCCATTATTTTTTGAAATGGCGTACAGCACATTCGGGATTCCATGCCCCACCTTTCTTCGAAGGATATAGTTTATAAAAATCATGGTAAGCAGGATGCCAATGGCTGGATAAATAAAGAATAACAGCTGGTAATATTGATCGGAAAAGCCTTCAGTCAGTAAGGTCTGGATAAAATGAACGGAATTTTTAATGATCACTGCACCCAGACCCGCAGTGAATCCTACCAACAGGCTTAAAAATATCATGAATCTTTTATCTGAGATCCTTCTTTTTCGTAAGATAAGCAGCCGCGTTACCAGGGGTAATTTTTTCATTATACGGGATTTGGGACTGAATCCATGGAAAAAATTCTTTGCAAGTCTACATTATTTTGCATTTTTCAACCTATAAAAGAGATAAAACATTTCTGTGGCAATTTCCTTATTCCGTGTAAGATACTGATCCAATACGTCCTCAGCCGTATCATAAGCTGATGGATCAAAATAATAAAGTGATGTCCTGAAATTATTCCCTTTTAATGCCGGCAAGTTGATATCGGCATTGGGACAGACAAACACAGCGCCATAATGGCTTTCGGGATTTGATTTATCGTTATACTTTTTGGATTTGAGGATGACCGGGGGAATATTGTAGGTGTATTTTATTTCATAGGTAGGATTTTGGGGTTCACCAGTTTTATAAACGATAAATCCTGCTTTTTCGAGTGCAAGGATGGCATAGGTTGAAATTTTTACGGGACTGATCCCCCCAGAATAAATATCCACATTCGATATTCCATAATAATAAGCAGCTGCACGCGCCCAAGATTCCACAAGGATGCTGCGGGTGGCATTATTGCTGCCAATAATCAGCAGGGAGGACTTTCCTTCAAACTGGTTGGATCCGATGATATAATTTGCGATCTCATCGAGTATATACCTGCGCTCCAGGGGTATTGTAGTATAATCATCGTACAAATTTCTTGCGTAATTGAACAGAATAGGATATAATTTATTGGGGCCCTTTGGCTTTTGTGCATTTACCAGGAAAGCAATGAGGAGTGCTAAAATAAAGGTCAGAAAAATTGAAATAACTGATTTCATCGATAAAAGACATAAAATAGTTCCAAATATATCATTTCAAGTTCGATTCCTTTTCCAGGCACTGGAATTTTTACAGGCATTATGATCATTTTCGAATATTTGATCATGAGAATGGATAAAAGAGGCGAGGGCAGCAGCAATTTTTGAATCATCCGTAGTGGATCCCGATTTTGAAATCGTGTTGAATTCTTTTTCCACAAAGGATGTATTGTAATCACCGCGAAGGAACGACTTATTTTCACAGAGTAATTTACCAAAATCCAGGGTGGTTTGTACAGGGCTAATCTGATACTCATTAATGGCTCTTTTGAGTATCTCGATGGCATTTGGTCGGTTCCGGCCATGTACAAGCAATTTACCGATCAGTGCATCATAAAAGATCGGGATAGTAAGGTTTTCTTCATATCCATCGTCCACTCGGATGCCCGGTCCTTTTGGTGGCTTATAGGTTTTAAGATATCCGCTGGTAGGCAGGAAATCGTTAAAAACGTCCTCAGCATATACTCTGAATTCAATGGAGTGTCCATTTTGATGGATATTTTCCTGCCTGATTGATAATTTTTCCCCTGCGGCGATCCGGATCTGTTCTTTTACCAGGTCGATCCCGGTAATGAGTTCTGTCACAGGGTGTTCCACCTGTAATCTTGTATTCATTTCAAGAAAATAATGGTTAAGATCCTGATCCACCACAAATTCGACAGTACCGGCACCCCGGTAATCACAGGATCTGGCAATGGCAAGGGCAGAGCTTACCAGGTGATCCCTGGATTTATCATCCAAAGCCGGGGAAGGAGATTCTTCCAGAAGTTTCTGATGCCGTCTTTGAATAGAACAATCCCGTTCAAAAAGATGTACATAATTGCCGAACTCATCCCCCAGCACCTGGATTTCTATATGTCTTGGATTTTCTATGTATTTTTCCAGAAAAACAATGTCGGAATCAAAAGCGTTTTTAGCTTCACTGCGTGCTCTCTCAATATTATGGGTCAGTTCGTCCTCAGTACGGACTATCCGCATTCCCTTTCCTCCACCGCCAGCCGTAGCTTTGATCAGAACAGGATAACCAATTTTTCTCGCGACCGGGATTAATTCTTTTATTTCCCGGATGGGATTATCATACCCTGGGATGATGGGCACCCCGGCATTTCTGGCCATGGTTTTCGAAGTAAGTTTATCTCCCATCAGTTGGATACTTTTCGGATGAGGTCCGATAAAAATCAATCCAGTATCAAAGACTTCTTGAGCAAATTGAGGATTCTCTGAAAGGAAACCATACCCGGGGTGAATGGCGTCCACTTTACTATTTCTGGCAATATCCAGGATCTTTTCGATATTCAGGTAGGAATCAACAGGATCTGATGGCCCCAGGGAGTAGGATTCATCGGCCATCCGGGCATGGGGGAGGTAGCGATCAGCCTCACTGAATATGGCCACCGTCCGGATATTCATTTCTTTGGCTGCCCTGATGATCCGTACCGCGATTTCACTACGGTTGGCAATCAGAATTTTATTTATTTTATTCATTAAGCACTTAGTCCTGAGGACTTTTCAAATTCTTTAAAATTAACCAGAAAAAATCATATTTGATAGACACTATTTTGTAAGACATTATTTTAATCGTAATTTCGCATAAAATTATTTGGGTAAATTTAATACGACTGAAGGTGGATATTTTTGATAAATTAAACATTGACAGGAGCCCATTGGGTCATTATGCACATGTAGATCCAGGGTATTTTATGTTTCCGAAACTGGAGGGGGAAATTGCCCCGAGAATGACTTTCAGGGGAACCAAAGTGTTGACCTGGAGTTTGAACAATTATCTGGGATTGGCGAATCATCCCGAAGTAAGAAAAGTTGATGCAGAAGCATCCAAGGAATGGGGTCTGGCATATCCAATGGGTGCCAGGATCATGTCCGGTAATACCGTCTACCATGAACAACTCGAAAATCAATTGGCGGATTTTATTAAAAAGGAATCAGGTTTATTATTAAATTATGGTTATCAGGGTATCATGTCCATCATCGATTCCCTGGTCAACCGTAAGGATGTGATCGTTTACGATGCTGAATCCCACGCATGCATCATTGATGGTGTTCGTTTGCATATGGGTAAAAGATTTGTTTACCCGCACAATGACATGGAAAGTCTTGAAAAACAATTGGTGCGGGCTGAAAAACTGGCCAAAGAATCCGGAGGAGGTATATTGGTGATTACTGAAGGTGTATTTGGTATGTCAGGCCATGTTGGGAATCTGAAATCCATTGTGGCACTGAAAAAAAAGTATAAATTCAGATTGCTGGTTGACGATGCGCATGGTTTCGGGACCATGGGACCTACCGGAGCAGGGGTTCCTGAAGAAATGGGTGTTCAGGATGGAGTGGATCTCTATTTTTCCACATTTGCAAAATCTATGGCAAGTATTGGCGCTTTCGTAGCCGGTGAACGGAAAGTCATCGAATTCCTCCGGTATAACATCCGGTCCCAGATTTTCGCTAAATCCCTGCCCATGCCGATCGTAATTGGAAATTTGAAAAGACTCGAATTATTACGGACTAAACCGGAGTTGAAAGACAACCTTTGGAAAATTGTGAATGGGCTTCAGAATGGACTGAGAGAACGTGGATTCAATTTAGGTACCACAAAATCACCTGTTACCCCTGTTTTTCTAAGTGGTGGAATCATTGAAGCAGGTAATCTGATCGTAGATATCAGAGAAAAATACAGGATTTTCTGTTCTGTAGTTATTTTCCCCATTGTTCCCAGGGATGTGATCATGCTGCGTTTGATCCCAACTGCTGCACACACCATGGAGGATGTAAATGAGACCATTTTGGCCTTCGAAGCCATCAGCGAAAAGCTTAAAACAGGGAAATATCAGCATGCCGGAATAGAATCCGTGATTAATAATTGATAAAAAAAACACGCTTATTTATTGATTTTTCAGTATTTTAATTAAATTGCCGCTGAGAAATACATTTTTTTAACCAAAAACACATATAAAAAATGAAAAGATTTGATGAACTACGTGATTTAGTTATGTCTTTAGAAGGTGATTTCCAGAAGTTTTATGACAAAGGGAATCAAGCTGCTGGAACCCGCGTCCGTAAAGGAATGCAGGATCTGAAAAACCTGGCCCAGGAGATCCGTGTTGAGGTTCAGGACATTAAAAATAAAGCATAATTTAGATCCAGCCTCTAAAAATATTTAAAAAAGGGTACCAGCTTGAGTACCCTTTTTTTTATTTTATCCCGAATTTGTCAATTGACAAATTCGCCTGGAGGGCCTCGGGGCCATAAACATTTATTAAATCCCTAAATACTCCACCATTAAAATAATGTTCAACGCTATTAATTTTTTGCAATTTCCATGGCCCTCGAGGATTAACCCGCGACGGAAAAATTACTGAATTTTTTAATATTCAGTAATTTTTCCGTCGGTCTTCGGCAACATCGTCAATAAAGATTGACGATGTTGGATTTATTTGATTGTAAGGACAAAGTTCTTCCTAAAGGGTCATTCAGTTAATGCGGGAGTATTCTTCGATATTCCGATTTAATATCTTCAAGAAGTTCACTGGAAGCATGCATCAGGGGAGGCCTTACCTGGTATGAGCATAAATCAAGATGAGAAAGAAGGGCTTTTACTCCCGCAGGATTCCCTTCCCTGAACATCAGATCCATCATATGAGATATCTTGTATAACAGGCTGCGGGCTTGTTCATATTTACCTTCCAGTCCGTATCTGACAATCTGGCTCATTTCAGAAGGCAATGCGTTTGCAATAACACTGATCAGACCCTTAGCCCCCACCGCAATGAGGGGTAGGGCAAGCAGATCATCCCCTGAAATCAGCAGGAAATCTTCATCAGTATTCCTGGCGATGGAAATGCACTGATTATAATCACCAGAAGCTTCTTTAATTCCGATGATATTGGGATGTTTTGATAATTCAAGGGTTGATTTGGCGGTCAGGTTTACGGAAGTCCTACCAGGTACATTATACAATATGACCGGTTTCGGAGATTTGTCTGCGATCATGGTGAAATGATTGATCAGTCCGATCTGGGACGGTTTGTTGTAATAGGGGCAAACGGAAAGGATCGCATCGTATGAATCCGGATCAGAATTTTCCAGCTGTTCAATAATTTTCAGGGTATTGTTCCCGCCCATTCCCAGGACCACCGGTTTTCCTTCTTTATATTCGTTAATGAACTGTAATACCAGGTTCTTTTCGTTTTCATCGATGGTCACCGATTCACCGGTAGTTCCCATTACCACCAGATAATCAACACCCCCTTTGAGGGTATGACCCACAATTTTTTTTAATGCCTCAAAGTCAATCTTATGTTGTATATCAAAGGGGGTCACCAGCGCTACGCCTGTTCCCGTAAATTGATTATTCATGACTTATCAATGATTTTGTATAATGTAATACATGTCGGCAAAGATGCTCAATACCTTCATTTTCTCCTGTTTTGATCATAAAATCATAAAAATCTTTTCTTTCAAAATCTAGCCTGGAAACCCTGCATTTTGCATGCGAATGGGCCAGGATATATTCGATATAAATATTCTTTAAGGTATCCAAATGAAATAAAAAATCAAATTTTGAGTCGATAAATTGGTGTAATGGCTCCGTTTTAGCCGATCCAAGGAGATCGAAATCTTTTGGCGTAAAAAATTTAAAGGTTTTGGGTGGGATTTCCTCCTTTTTATAGTAAAAGCAGAGGACTGAACATTTTTTTCCCGCGATTTTCAATTCATCGATAAAATGCTGAATGATCTCAATTTTTCTCTCCCCTTCCCAGGTGAATAAAATTCCTATCTGTTTTGCCGATTGAAAAGAGGGATTGATACGGTCAACCGGATTTTTCTTGAGAGCACGCCTCGACTTATAGGCCACCAGGTATTTTCTCAGCATCTGTATTTATAAATTCAATAATTTCAAAAAATCTTCCTCTGAAATGATATTTATTCCCAGCTCTTCAGCTTTTTTCTTTTTAGAAGGACCCATATTATCTCCCGCCAATAAATAATCGACGTTGGCGGAGACCGAAGTTACAACATTTCCTCCATGTTTTTTAATAACTGATTTCAATTCTTCTCTTTCAAAGTTTTCAAAAACCCCTGAAACAACGAATTTTTTATCTTCCAGTTTCCGGCTCTGAAGGGTTGTTTCTTCCTGAATGGAAAAATTGAGTCCCGCTTTTTCTAAATCATCAATAATTTCGAGATTTTTGCGATTTGAAAAATAACTGATGACACTTTCTGCAATCTTCTCGCCTATCTCGGGCACCTCTATCAACGATTCGTAATCTGACTGGATGATCGAATCGATATTCTTATAATGCCTGGCAAGTTTTTCGGCTACTGTTTTTCCGACAAAACGGATCCCCAGTCCAAACAATACATTTTCGAAAGGAGCGTTTTTCGAATTTTCAATACCGGTCAGTAGATTCTGGGATGAGATTTCTTTGAATCCCTCCAATTGAAGGAGGTCTTCTTTCCTTAATATGTAAAGGTCTGAAATGGAATGAACCAATCCCTTTTCATACAATGCCTCAATGGTTCTTTCTCCCAGGGTATCGATGTCCATGGCATTCCGCTGAATGAAATGTTCAATCCTTCCTTTTATCTGAGGAGGACATCCCGTGGTATTGGGGCAATAATGCACCGCTTCTCCTTCGTTTCTGATCAGTTCCGTTCCGCATTCCGGGCAGTTGCTGATGAACCTTACCTCAACCGACCCGGGCTTTCTCTTTTCAAAATCCACCCCGGTTATTTTAGGAATGATTTCTCCCCCTTTTTCTATGAATACATGATCTCCTATTCTGAGTCCGAGCCTTTGAATTTCATTGGCATTGTGGAGTGAGGCTCTTTTGACGGTAGTTCCTGCCAGTAAAACAGGTTCCAGTTCGGCAACCGGCGTGATAGCACCAGTCCTGCCCACCTGGTAGGTGATGTTTTTAAGTTCAGTGGATACACTTTTTGCCTTGAATTTATAGGCAATGGCCCATCTTGGGGATTTGGCTGTGAATCCCAGCATTTCCTGTTGGTCATACCGGTTGATTTTGATCACAATCCCATCGGTATCCAGCGGTAATTCCAGCCTTTTTGTTTCCCAATGATCAATGTATTCAAAAATTTCGTCCAGGTTTTGGCATTTCTTATAGGTTTTCGATACATTAAATCCCCATTTTTCCATTAAATGAAGTGCTTCCTCGTGGGTCTCGACCGGGATGCTTTCACCAAGAAGACCATACAGGAAACAATCCAATTTCCTTTGTGACACAATGGATGAATCCTGCATTTTTAAAGTTCCTGAGGCGGTGTTCCGGGGATTCGCCAGCAGGGGCAATCCCCCATGCTCCCTTTCTTTATTGATCTGGTGGAAAATGTCCAATGGCATAAAGACCTCACCCCTTATCTCAAAAGTCACAGGAAGGTTTTTCTGGTTTATTTTTAATGGAAGATTCCGGATCGTTTTTACATTATTGGTCACGTTATCCCCACGGATGCCATCTCCCCTGGTCACACTCCTGGTTAAGATCCCGTTTTCATAATTGATGCTGATCGCAACTCCATCAAACTTTAATTCACAGATATATTCATAGGCTCCTCCATCAAGGAGTTTATTGATCCTTTTATCAAATTCTTCAACTTCTTCCCGGGTATAGGTATTGCTCAGGGATAGCATGGGATACCGGTGGATCACCGTTTCGAATGTTTTTGTAATGGTGCCGCCCACGCGTTGTGTGGGGGAATAAGGGTATTTAAACTCCGGAAACTTATTTTCGAGTTCAATCAACCTTTTCATCAGAAGATCAAATTCATAATCCGAGATCAGCGAAGTGTCTTTCTGATAATACTGGTCATTGTAATAGTTGATCTTATCCATCAACTCCTTTATTTCTTTTTGTGCTTCTTCGTTGGTCATTCCTACAAAGACTTATGTGACAGGGATTAATTACAGTACAAATGTATGAAATTAACAAAGGAAATTTTTTAGTTTTATGGGGATCATTTATATTTTAAGCCAATGGGAATGAATCGCCATACGAGGGATATAATTCTTGAACGATCAAGAAAGCTATTTTTTCAGAAAGGATATCGAAGTGTTACCGTGGATGAGATCGCAGCTTCCATGTCAATCAGTAAAAAGACCATCTACAAACATTTTAACAGCAAGAAGGAAATACTTGAAAAAACTTTTGATCTGTATAAAGATAATATTACAAAAGATATCAACCAGATCCTGGAAAACAAGGATCTTACTTTTCCGGAGAAGCTGAAAAAGGTCCTTTCCAGTATAGGGATCCATTTGGGTGGCATGAATTCTCTTCTTTTTAAAGATATACAGGAATATGTCCCTGATTTATGGGAAAAAATAAAAACCTATAAATACGAGGCAGCCTATCTCCGGTTCAACAAATTGATTGAAGAGGGTAGAAATAACGGTCATATCAAAAAAGAGATCAATCGTGCGGTAACGGTGGCTTTATATGCCAGCGCAATCGAATATCTGCTGGATCCTTCCTTTATGAGCAACCTACCCGATGAACTGAATCACGAAATTCCGCCACTGCCCATCGATGTCTTTGACAATGCTATTAAAATTATCTATGAAGGTATTCTGACACCGGAAACCGTGAGGTCCTTGAAATAGGTCGTGAATCCTGCAAATGATAAATTTCCATAACCAGTTGTCTGGTCCTGTATGCCAGGCAGATTGTCAGGCCTGAGGGAAGGTTTTTCCAAGTGACTGAAATCTATAACCACGAAAATAACTACTAATTGGATACCCTTTTCACAAACCCACATTAACCAAGTGATTGTGGGATCAATTAGCCCCCTCCGGCGTAAATGAATAGAACATCGACGGTTTCAATAATGCAACCCCGCCAGGATAGCACATAGAAGGTATTCTTTATTTGTCATCTTCTTCAATGTAAAAAAAAATGGATGGTCGTTTCATTATGAAAAGATTAGCTCTTTTTTCCGCTGATGAACGATAAGATCATTTCACTCAAAAGGTCTACCTGTTGAAGGCTCAGACCGGAATAGACCGGTAAACTCAATTCTGTCTGACAGATTTGCTCCGTGATGGGGAAATCTCCCTTTTTATAATCCAGGAATTTCAGACCAGGCTGGAGATGAGGGGGGATGGGATAATGAACATGTGTCTGAATTCCATTTTGTTCCAGAAATTTTCGGAGTCCGTCTCTGTTTTGGACCCGGATTGGGAATATGTGATGAGACGGTGCATTGTGTTTCCCGGCTGATGGCAAAATGATCTGCTCAACCCCTGATAAATTCTGAATGTAACGGTCCGCGATCACTTTCCTTTCGAGGTTCCACTTATTTACATATTTCATCTTTACCAGCAGAAAAGCAGCCTGGATTTCATCAAGCCTTGAATTGTATCCATTATTTTCCAGCTTATATTTACTTCCATAACCATAATTGCGGAGTTTGATACATCGATCCCTGAGTTCAGCATCCTGGGTGGTGATCATTCCCCCATCACCCAGAGCACCCAGTGGTTTTATCGGGTAAAAGCTGGTGGCGTTAATGGTGCCGAATGACCCGGTAAGCCTTCCCTGGTACAGGGCACCGACCGACTGGGCATAATCTTCGATGACATAAAGCTGAGCATTCTCAGCCTGGCGTATGATACGATCCATCTCACAGGTATTGCCGTAAAGGTGTACCGGCATGATGGCCTGTGATCGATCTGTCAACTTTAGATCTATCTGATCCGGGTCGATCAAATAATTCCGGGGATCAACATCGACAAGCACTGGACGTAATTGAGATTCCAGGGCTGCCAGAACGGAGGCACTGAAAGTAAGGGCCGGGATCAGGATCTCAGCATTCCGGTTCAAACGTAAAGATCTCAATGAAATCTTTAATGCATCCAGGCCGTTCCCGACGCCAATGGCATATTTCACCCCGATGAAATCGGCGAATTTTTCTTCAAAACTTTCCAGGTATTTTCCCAGGATGAACCAGCTTTCATCAAGTACAGCATTGAACATGTCATTCAGTTCGCTTTTTAAATCCTGATGTATTTTTTCAAGAGAATGGTATGGGATGATATACCTCATCTTATCGGATCAGATTGTTAAATTTCGTTTTTGACAATCAACTTTTTGTAAAATTATTAGAAAATTTATGGGTAATTGAAGAAAATTTATAAATTTAATCATTGAAAACATGAATCCGGCTATGAAAATCATTCGCCGGATGGAATTGATACATGATTTTGGGATACTGATCCGGCTTCATGAAATAGACAGGAAAGGATGGAAAGGATTGGATAAAGGATCAAAAGCACCCAGGATTTTGTCAGTTTTGAGGTTTTCTGTGAGCATGTAAATAGGCGTATGTTAAAAGGTTTATTGCAATTAATCAATGTCCGGACGGAAGAGGAAGAACGGCCAGCACTCCTGTTGTTAGGATATGGATTTTTTATGGGAGTATTCCTGGCCACTTACCGTGTGGTTGTCGAAACCTTGTTCCTTAATTCCCTTGGGGAATATTTAAAAGAAGCTTTCTTCATTTCCGGGATACTGGGCGTTGTTTCCACCTGGCTATATATGTTGCTTCAGAAAAGGATCTCCTTTTCAAGACTGGCCATTTTTAACCTCCTTGCTGTTTTCAGTTTTATCATTGTGGTCTTCTTGAACATATCCCAGCAATATAATCTGGTTTTTATTTATATTTTGTATGTGATGTTATTCCCAGTAACTTCCATTATGCTCCTGAGCTTCTGGGGATTGTTTGGAAGGATTTTCGATATCCGGCAATCAAAAAGGATCATTGGAAGTATTGACGCGGGTCAGCTACTGGCCACGATCCTGGCTTTCATATCGGTCCCGTTCTTTATTCAGTATATCAGCAATGTTACCGATATATTGATCGTCAGCGCCATCAGTATCATTGCCTGTTTCGCCTTTCTGATTTTCATTAATAAGGAATTCAAGTATACGAGTGTTGCGACTGAACAGAAAGGCGGGGAAACTTACAGGTTCAGTCAGTTCTTTAAAGATAATTATTCAATCCTTTTGTCCATTTTCATTGGTATTTCCGTGATCTGCGTATCATTTGTCGATTATACTTTTTTAAAACTTACGGAGCAACAATACCCTGATGAGAACAGTCTGGCCACTTTCCTCTCATACATGTATCTGGCCATCATGGTCTTTACCCTGATCATGCAAACGTTCGTGAATGACCGGCTGATCGGTTCATATGGTTTGAAAACTGCACTGATGATCTTACCAATCATTCTGGGACTATTTACCATCGGGGCAATCGTAACAGGTAATTTATTTGGATATACTACAACCTCCTCAGAATTTATCTGGTATTTCCTGTTTATCGGACTCAGCAAATTTTTCTCTAATTCATTGCGGGAAGCGCTTGAAAATCCAACCTTTAAGATCTTTTTTATGCCGTTAAATATCAATATCCGGTTCGATATTCAGGCCAAGGTAGAAGGCGTAATCAATGAATTCGCCAGGCTGATCGCAGGAACGATGATCCTTGTGATTGGTATACTTTCTTTTTTTGAGTTGATCCATTATTCCTATTTTCTACTCGCGATCGTCATTGGATATTTTTTCGTCACCGGGAAGTTATACAACGAATACAGGAACAATGTTCGAAAGAAACTTGAGAGCCATGAAATTGAAAATGAAGAGGTTAAAATGGAAAAAGTTGAGCTCGAAGCGATCACAAAAAATTTTCATCTGATCCCGGACGCATCCACCAAGATCTTCACGCTGAAATTAATTGAGAAACTGAACAGAAAAATATTCCAGAATTTTTTACCCTCACTCATTGGTAATGAGCATAAAATTGTCAAGAAATTTGCATTGCTTAAACTGAATGAAATCAGAAGTCTGTCCGGTTCCTCCAATCCCAATAAAATTAAGATCATCGAGAATACTGAAAAGGGTAAGGAGGACATCGGGAGATGGTTAAACCGACTTCTGCACACGAAAGAAGATGCATCCATCATCGAGACCATCTCAAAACTCACCCGGTCAGAGATGGCAGATGACCGGATGGAAGCAGTGAGCCTGATTGTAAGCAATTCCATCGATGAATCCATTCCTTATTTGATCGAACTCATTAATGACCTGAATTACAACGTACAGGCGGCTTCCATCATTGCCACTGGCAAAATCAAGAAGGCCGAACTTTATCCATTTTTAATTGACAAACTATCTTCCTCTGCCTATGGGGATCTTGCCATCACCTCCCTGGTTGAGATTGGTGATGATATCATTCCTTACCTCGATGTGATCTTTCAGAAAACTGATCAGGCTTCACAGACACAACTTCGCATCATCAAGATCTTTGAGAAGGTAGGCACTGAAAAATCCAGGGAAATCTTATGGTCTAAAATTGATTATCCAGATAAAAAAGTGGTTTCTCAGGTTTTGCTTGCCCTCTCAAATTCGAAATTTCAAGCGGATGCCCACCAGAACCTCCGGATCAAATATGTGATCGAATCGGATATCAATGATATCATCTGGAATTTGCACGCTTTGGATAAAATACCCCATTCCGATATCGGAAAACTTTTAAGGAAATCATTAAAAGAAGAAAACCAGTCACATTATCGGCATATTTACATGCTACTCTCCATGATCTTTGATCCTTATTCGATCAATCTCATCCGGTCAAATATTGATAGCGGAACCAGCGAAGGGATCACTTACGCCATTGAATTACTGGATGTATTGCTGACGGAAGACCTCAAGGACAGGATCATTCCTCTTTTTGATGATATTTCAAACCAGGACAAGATCAAAAGACTCCAGGTTTTCTATCCCCACATGCTGGGTGACTTTCATGATGTGATCAAACAGATCATCAATAAAGAGTTCAACCAGATCAACAGATGGTCGAAAACACTTGCCTTGTATTGGGTGGGGACCAATCAGGATGAAAGTTTATTATATGAACTAATTTCCAATTTATTCAATCCGGATCCGCTTATCCGTGATACCTCAGCATGGTCTTTGTATCAGATAAACCCCCAATACTATGAGGAAAACGTGCCGAGAATAGGAAAGGAACGGAAAATGGAACTTGATTTGATGATCATGGGCAGAAAAGAAAAATACGGATTCAGCCAGGTCAGACCATTGACCATTGAAAAAGCTTTTTTTCTCTCAAGGTTAAAGACCTTTCGGCAATTGCCCAGGTCATTTGTAGTGAACCTGATCGATTATATTGAAGAAGTACATCTCCATAGAGATCAGAAATACATCATTAAAGAAGAAACCAATACCTATTTCTATATTATCTATGAAGGATTTATCAATCTGATACGGAAAGGGGTTGTTTTAAATAATCTTTCAAAAGGTGAATTTATCGGGGAATTTCTGATCGAAACAATCGCGGAAAATGAAATAACCATTCATCCGTTATCCAATGTGATACTCCTTCGGATCCCAAAGGAAAAGTTATATGAATTATTGAGCAATGATCATGAGATGGCACTGACTTTCCTGGATCAGATCTCGAAAAATATACAACCGGAAGAAGAGCATATGGCAAAAACAGCATGAAGAATCTGATATTCATCCGGTTATATTTATACTTTATTGAGAATAATGTTTGGATATTATTGATAATTAGAGAAAAAATTGCATTATTTGGGTGAATAAATTTTTATTAAAATTAATAAGTGTCTAAATCCCAGATTTTAATCATATATAGCAATCTGGACAATAAGGCCGGACCTACTTCAAAATCGGGATGGGTTTCAACCTTCAGTAATAATTTAGTCCAGCTATTGAATCGGCTAGATGGTGATCAATATAATGTTTCACAACTGTCAGAATACGATATTGATCCCGAATCCTATCCGGGAGAATCCGCCATTGTCATACCGGTCCTGTCAAAAAATTTCTTTCAGTCACCTTTGTTGTCGGGTTATCTGGAGGTTTTCGAAAAAGATATACATAAAAAGGCTGGTAAAAGATCTTCAACACAGTTTGAGTTTATCAGTGTATTTAAAAACCGGGTGCAGGAAGATAATTTATCCGATTTTATTGCCCGACATCCAAAGAAATTTTTTTATAAAGTGGATCCGTTAACAGACTTTGTGACGGAAATTCATTTTGAGGATGATCCACAGAAGGATGCAGATTATTGGATGAAATTATATGATGTTGCCCAGTTTATCAGGGATTTTCATCATCATATGAGTTCACCGATGAAAAAAGTGGAAGAGCTGGTGGGGGAAATGAAACCGGACAGTATCTATCTTGCACAGGTTGGAGTGGATCTTGAGGTGGCACGGGAAAATATACTTCGTGAACTTATCAGGAACAATCATCACGTTTTACAGGTCGAAAGATCCGATAATAATTATGAGAGCCTGGTCGAGGAGATCAATGAAAAGCTTAATAGATGCCATATATCAATTCATTTAATTGGGGTTGATTCGGGAAAACTGGTGAAGGACCGGGGATTGACCATCGTCGAAATTGAAAACCAGATCGCATCCCAGCATAGTAAACAAATTAATGACCAACCATGGATAAAATACATTGAACGTTTTAAAAGGGTCATCTGGATTTCACCGCAAATGGAGAATGTAAGTGTCAAGCAAAAATTATTTATTGAGAACCTTAAAAAAGATCTGGTGCATATTCAGAATGCCGAAGTCTTGGAAATCCCCATTGAGGAATTGAAAGGATTTATCAATGCGCTGATAAGCTGGCGGATAGAAGCATGGGAAAAATCGGCTGTTATCACAAAAAATCGTAAAAAGAGCATTTATTTCATTTGCGATGAACAACAGCGAAAACAATGTACTCCCATTGGCAAAATGCTTGAAAGCCAGGGATACAGTGTGGTCTTTTCAAATTTTGAAGGAGAGTTATTAACAATCAGGAACCGTCATTTGAAAAATTTGAATGAATGTGACGGTACCATTATATATTATGGTAACAATAATCAGAATTGGGTGAAGAGTAAATTGATTGACAGTGTAAAAGCACTGGGGATGGGTAGAATCAAGGGGAATAATCCAACGGCGATCATAGTAGATTCCGAGAAACAGATCGACCTGGATTTATATTTTGAAACAGATAAGTTGATGTATTTAAAGAATGACAAGGTTACCAAGGAAACCTTTAAACCTTTTCTATCAAGACTAGAAAGTAAATCATGGGAATAAAAGAATCTGATATTGATCAACAGCTAAAAACCAGGGAGAGTTATTATCTGAATCCTTTTCCCGGACTCAGGCCCTTTGGTTTTGATGAAAGCCATTTGTTTTTTGGGAGGGAAGGACAGAGTGATGACATCCTGATCAAGCTTTCGCAAAACCGGTTTGTCGGAGTCATAGGCGCATCCGGGTCCGGTAAATCCTCCCTGATGTATTGTGGATTGATCCCCATCCTGTACGGGGGATTTATGACAAGTGTCGGTCCGGACTGGGTGGTTATATCCACACGGCCGGGTAATTCGCCCCTTGAGAATCTGGCCGAATCGATTATCCGACTTGACAAAAATTTCCCCAAATTATCGGAAAGAGAAAGACATCTTGAACTCACTTTGAATAATATCATCCTGAAAAGCAGTTCAATGGGTTTGGTGGATGTTTTGAAAAAATATGCCTCGAATCGGGAACGATCCCCTAATTTTTTAATTTTGATTGACCAGTTTGAGGAACTATTCAGGTTCCTTAAAAGGGAAGATGATATTGAAACAGCGAACATTTCGGCCTCATTTGTCAACTTACTGATTAAGACCATTCGTCAGAACGAACTTCCGATCTATGTGGCCATCACCATGAGATCAGATTATATCGGGGATTGTGCCCAGTTTCCGGATCTTACGCAGATCATTAATTCAAGCCATTACCTGATCCCTCAAATGACCCGTGATCAGCAGAAAATGGCCATTGAGGGGCCCATTGCAGTTGGTGGCGGTAAAATTACCCGCCGCCTAACCCAACAACTATTGAACGATGTTGGGAATCAGCCGGACCAGCTTCCCATTCTGCAACATGCCCTGATGCGTACCTGGGATTATTGGGTGCATAACCGGGAGGAAGGCGAACCCATCGACCTGCGTCATTATATTGCCATTGGCAGGTTGGAGGAGGCGCTCTCACAGCACGCCAATGAAACTTTCTCCGAACTGAATAAGAATGAGCGGGAGGTTTGTGAAGTCATCTTTAAATCATTGACGGAAAAAGGACGCGATAATTATGGGATTAGAAGACCGGCAAAGGTCAGTGAACTGGCCAAAATAGCAAATGTTGATGAAGAGGAGATCATCAATGTGGTTGAAAAATTCAGGCAACCTGGCAGGTCCATTCTGATGCCACCAGCCAGTATGCCGTTAAAGTCAGACACCATCGTTGAAATATCGCATGAAAGTCTGATGCGGATCTGGGATCGCTTAAAAAACTGGGTGGATGAAGAATTTGAATCGGCTCAAATGTACCGGAGATTATCCGATGCGGCGGCCATGTATCAAGTAGGAAGGACAGGTCTCTGGCGACCACCGGACCTTCAACTTGCTCTGAATTGGCAGAAAAAGCAGATGCCTACTCGGGCCTGGGCCCAGCGATACAACCCGGTCTTTGAAAGAGCCATATTATTCCTGGAAACCAGCAAAACAGCTTATGAGAATGAACAGCGGAGTAAGGAGCTGTTGCAGCGGAACATGCTTAAGAAAGCACGGAACATGGCCGTTGTTTTTGGATTTTTATCCATCATTGCCATTGTATTTTTCGTATTTGCTCTGATCAAAAAGGTGGAAGCCGATGAAAAGGCGGCGGAGGCCTTGGCCAATGCTGAGCAGATTGGATTCCAACGGGAAATAGCGGATATCCGGGCGAAAAATGCGACCATGCAATCCTATTATGCACAGTCCCAATCCAGGTTGGCAACCATCAGGGAACAACAGGCCCGTGAAGCCCAGGCAGATGCAATCATACAAAGGCAGATAGCCGAAGACCAGGCTCGGATTGCAGAAATAAGGCGGGAAGAAGCCATACAGAGTGCCATAGAAGCTGAGGAAGCAAAAGCGCAGGCGGAAAGAGCGGCTGCAGAAGCCCGAAGGGAGAGAAGCAATGCTGAGAGGTTAAATATGTTGAACATAGCCCAGGCTATGGCAGCTAAATCCCTGCAGATCCGCGATAATCAATTACGGGGTCTGGTAGCTCTTCAGGCCAACATTTTCAACCTGGAGAACGGGGGAAATCTACACGACCGTTATATTTACGATGGCTTGTATTATGCTTTGAAAAACCTGGCCTTTGGAGAAAAAGACACCTTATATTCATTATTTGGACATACCGGGATTGTAAGGGGTGTTGAATTTTCAAAGAACGGAAGTAGAATTTATAGTGCAGCCACGGATGGGAAAGTATACCGGTGGGATTTTGAAGACCGGGACAAACCTCCTGTTGAAGTTTTTTCTAATGATGCCAGAAACAGGCTTTTAAAAACTTCACCAGATGGTCGATGGATGGTGTTGGGAAGTGACCAGAATGTAATTCAGTGTTTTGACCTGGACGGTAATGGAGGCAGACCTATTGAGGTGGCCGGACACAAAGGGGCTATTCATGATATCGTAATCGCCCCCAATAGTAAATTATTTATTTCACTTGGCGATGACCGGAACCTGCGCGCCTATTTCTTTGATGAACGCCGATCACAATTACTGCGTGGTTTTGACATTGAATATAAGGATATGGCTTTGAGTTCAGATGGGAAAATCCTGGCCCTGGGCAGTGAAAAAGGAAAAGTAATCCTGCTAAATACTTCCAATGTGGATGAAGAACATGTATTAATGGAGGGCAGGAAATCACCTGTAATCGCCATGGCATTCCATCCTGATCAGAATATACTTGCCGTAGGATTCGATAATGGTAATGTTGAGTTATATGATATATCAAAGGGAATGGATCAGGTAAAAAAGCTGGAAGAGGAACTTCCCGGACACGGTTCAGGAATATCCAATATCCTGTTTAGTAAAGATGGCAACCTGCTAGCAACCGCTTCTCTTGATGGAACCATCCAATTGTGGGAATTTAACAATATCAATAACCTTCCCATCACGTTCAGTGACCATGGTGGCAATTATGTCTGGGATCTTGCCTTCAGTCCGGATGGTAAATATCTGGTATCAGGTTGTGAAAATGGTTTGATAAAAATATGGCCAACTAAGATAGAGATGTTATCTTCACAAATATGTGATTACCTGCGCAGAAATATGACAAGAGCAGAATGGGAACGGTATGTTGGTTCGGATGTAAGTTATGAAATAACCTGTGAACAGATTGATCTGCCTTAAAAGCAAAAAATGATCAAAGGAAGGAGAAGTGAAAGATTCTACTGCCAATTATTTTTGATAGCAGTTGGCATATTTTTCTCCATATATTCATATGGGCAGGATATCTGTTCTCAGAATCTTGAAGCAGCCCAACGTCAGTTCGATGAGGGAAGATTCTACAATGTTGAGTCACTCATTTCCGGTTGTCTGAAGAGTGGCTTTACAAGGCAGGAACGGATCAATGCACTTGAACTTCTGGCCCTGACGAAATTATACCTGGATGAGATGGATCAGGCAGATTCAGTCTATCTGGATCTGTTGCGACAGGATCCGGAAAGGAAAATAAATGAACTGGTGGATCCACCTGATCTGATTTTTCTTCATAACCATTTCAGGACGAAACCTGTTTTTTACTGGGCAATCAGTGGGGGTATCAATTTTACAAGTCCGACCATTATTCATAATTATTCAGCATTCGATGATGCCCGGACAAATGAACAGTCTAAAGCCCGTTTGGGATTTGAAGGGGGGGGCAGCATAGAATTCAATGTATATAAGGATCTTTATGTGGGTGGTGCCCTGTTATTCAGGAGAAGGAATTTTCTGTACACTGATGAAACCAAGCTGTTTTCAGCTGAGCCAAAGGATGGATTTAAGATCAGTCATATTGAAGCGAATAATTATTTCAGTCTGCCAATTATCGCCAAATATACCGTTGGACTGGATAGGATCAGACCCTATTTTTATGGAGGGATCAATATAGATATTCTGATGTTTGCGACACTTGGTGATCTTGTGAAATTATCTCCTTTTGGTGACGATCCGATTGAGATTACTTCACAGGATATCACCTCATACAGAAATCCAGTGAATTTGTCGGCAATTCTTGGCATTGGATGTATGATAAAATCAAATGGGTTATCATTAATAGCCCTGGACCTGAAAATTGAACCCGGATTGACAAATATTACCAAGGAATCCAGAAGATATGCAGATCAGGGGAATCTGATCGAAACGGGTTATGTAAATGATCCTATGCGGTTAAACGGGATCTCTTTCTCAGTCAGATTTGTGCGTCCATTTTATAATCCCAAACTTAAAAATAATCAATAAACGGATGGTGATCAGGCGGGGAATTATATGCCTAAGTTTTTTTATTCTGTTGGCGTCTTGCGACAATAAATCAACCGTTCCGGATTTGAGGGAAAGATCCTTTATAAAGATCTACGGCGGTGAAACAAAAAATGAGGCGGTGGATCTTATTTATAACGCACCTGAGGATGAAATGCTCATCCTGGCCAAGGCCTATGAGTTTGGGGGTGAAGGAAGCCGGGATATCATGATCATCAAAACGGATCTTAACGGGAACAATTCAAGCTATTTTTTTACCTATTCCACCGGAACGGATGAAGATCCTGTACAGATGGTTTTGGATGGTTCTGACCTGTATATAGCGGGAACTCTGACACAGAATGGAGAAAAAGACATGATGCTGGCCCGTTTTTCATTGAATACAAATACCTTTTTGTGGGTCAATTCCTTTGGCGAGCCAAACAAGGTTGAGGAGGCATTGAGCGTGGAAGTTCAATCCAATGAGATTGTACTTGCTGGAAATGCGCAGGATTCGATTGATATCGATGATGATCAGAACGTGGATGTTTTCGGCGTCGTAAAAAATGTACGGATCATTGATACCGACGGAAATCAGATCCTCGAGAGTCCAAGAAAGAATCCAGGATATATTAAAGATCTGTTAAGGCTCAATACAAATGTTTATCACTCCCTTTCCCAGGAAATTGACCCCGTTACAGGTGATGTCAACGTACAGATTGATGTGGGCTTATTTGATGGTAATTTTGGTACTGGGTATGCTCCACAGATTGAGGGCAATGATTTTCCTGTAAATTTAATCCGTTTGAATACAAAAGTGATGGCTTTAGGCTTTATTGGAGACCAGCCTCAGAATCCAGGCCAGTCACTGGGTACCTTCTTGCTGGAAGCTTCCTACGATCAGAACAACGGCAACCTGATCAATAATACCACACGCGTTGTTGAAGAACCTTTTAATTCGCTGGATATCATTCCTTCGAAAATGATACAGGTGGCAAGTAACCAGTTTTTGATTCTGGGTACTGGAAATAATGGATCTATCCGCCTGATCAAGTTTGAAAATACAGGAAATGAAAATTATAACCTGTTATGGGATTATCCTTATGGAACGGGACGGCAGGAGGATGAGGCGGCGACAGTAATATCAGATGGAAGCAATGATATCTATTTTAATGCCACCATCTACTTCCAGGGACCTCTGACCAAGATAGCCCTTTTCAAGACAGATGGGAATGGCCGTCTTGATTTTTAGCAGTCGATCATTTAATAATGGCATATAACATAAAAAAGAAATAAATAAGGTTACTTTCGGTTAATGAGCCTTATTTAGTATTAAAGTATTTAAGATAAATTTTTGCCTAGCGATCTATATTTTTACTAATTAATGATTGTCAGCTTTCCTACGTTTTTTTCGAAGCGATTATGGCTTCTCATTGGTATATCTATACTGATGGTCCAAGCCGCTGCCGGGCAATGGCTGACAGGTTATAAATTCCGAAAAGAGATTACCATTCCGGATGCCAGTATTACTGGAGGCCCACACGTTGATTTTCCCGTCCTGATTGATCTGAGTGGTGATGCTGATGTCATTGCACATGCGACCAGTGCCTCCGGTTTTGACATCGCCTTTACGGATACGGATGAATTCACACTTTTGAATTTTGAGGTTTTTACTGATGACAGGGCTGATTACCGGGCATTTGTCAAGGTAACGCTTCCTGCCACCGGGGATAAGGTCATTTATGTTTATTATGGGAATACTTCGGTTACAGCGGATCCGTCAACTACTGCAACCTGGAATTCAGCATATCAGGCGGTTTTGCATTTACAGGAAGCAGGTGTCGGAGATGATGATGAATTCCCGGATGCCACCAGTAATGGGTATGATGGAACAGGTGGAGGATCCCTCGGTGCCGGAGATGGATCACGAACTCCGGTCAGAATGTCGGGGAAATTTGGATATGCACAGCAATTTGATGGAACGGATGACCGGATACGCCTACGGCCGCTCGATGAAACCAATCCGGGTCCTACCTGGACGGCAGTTACAGTTCAGGCCTGGGTGAATATTTCAACCGCACAGGATGCAGCTTTATTTGGTAAGACTTGGGGAACTACCACAAGTGATCAGACCTGGTTGTTACAGGCTACCCCTTCTAACCTGGGTACAAGAATGCAGTCGAATACTGCGAATTCAGAATTTAATCCTCTGGCTTATTCTACGGGGACATGGTATCATGCAGTGGCTACCTGGGATGCTTCCGATAATCAATTACGGGTCTATATCAATGGCGTGGAACAAACACCAAGTACGGGGCTCGCCGGAACTCAGATCTACAGTACAAGCATTCCAGCACAGGGTCAGCTACCCACTATTGGAAACATTCCAGCTACTTATGGAAATCGGGCACTAAATGGTTTGATACAGGAAACAAGGGTGGCAAATACGGCTTTAACATCAAGTTGGATTAAAACAGAATATGATAACCAGAATAATCCCGCAGTTTTTATCTCCAAAAATCCAGAAGAACGTTATCCGGATGCTTCCCTTGGAGTAGTGGCGGCCGAAAATCCCATCTGTTCAGGACGTTCTACTTTTATCATTGTCTCAAATTCAGAAATCGGGATCAACTATCAACTCAGAAATAATGCGGATGACACTCCGATAGGATCTCCAGTAGCCGGATCCGGGAATGCCATCTACCTTCCGACGGGTAATCTCACTGCCAATACCACTTTCAACGTACTGGCTACCAACGATGCGGGCTCTGCCTCCGTGGAATTATCCACTACGCCCTCGGTCACCATCAATCCCAATCCAACAGCAACATTAATCAGTGATAAGGATGGGGTGAGTAATGTGATCTGTGCAGGAGAAACCGTTGTTTTTACAGCTTCAGGAGGGACTATCTATGAATTTTTTGTGAATGGTTTTGGGGTACAGGGCCCGGGGGCTTCTGATATCTACTCAACGGGATCACTTGATGATGGGGATGCAGTTATTGTTGAAGTTACGGATGGAAACGGCTGTTCAGCAGTTAGCACCCCAATCAATATGACGGTAAATCCCTTACCGGATGCCCTTGCTATTCCAAATAATGATCAAATATGTTCAGAATCAGCCATCAACATTACGCTTTCCAATCCGAATGGAGTGGGTGCTTTGTTTACTTGGTCTGTGGTTCAAACCGGAGTATCAGGTGGAAACAATCAGGTTATCCCGGCATCTGGTCCGATCACAGATGTATTAACCACCACAGGAACCGTATCAGGAACTGCTGTTTATACCATTACGCCCATTTCCGGAGCAAGCTGTATCGGCCCGAGTACTCTGGCCACGATCACTGTCAATCCAAAACCCGATAATGCCAATGCAGTAATCGTGAACCGGGATGTTATATGTAGTGGGGAAACTGTGATCGTTACCATTCAAAGTGCAGATCCGGGCATTAACTACGAAATTCTGGATGGAGGTAATAATGTGATCAGTAACATCGGATCAGTGGCCGGGGAATCTGATCTGAATATTACCACTTATGCCATGAGTACTTCCACCCTGATCCAAGTAAGGGCGACGAATCCTTCTAGCGGATGTGTGACCCTCTTGACCAATACGGTAAATGTATCCGTTAGTGCAATCGATATAGAGGCAAATGTGGCTTCCACACCCATCTGTGAGGATGACGTAGCAGGTATCAATTTAAATGCCATAACCATTGACCCGGGAATTGGGCCTGTAATATACAGTTGGACGGGTCCGGCAGGCTATACCAGTGGCGTAGCGGATCCGCTCGCTTTTAACAGTAGTTCCCCTAACTGGCCAGGTGCGGGTCTGCATACCTATACACTTACAATAACTGACGACAGTGGGAATGGTTGTGTCTTTGTCAGTGATGTTGATGTGACCATCGATGAGGTAGTTACTGCCGATGCAGGTACAGGAGGAGATATCTGTGGATTATCTTATTTATTAAACGCAACACCAAGTGTGGGAACTGGAATATGGACCCAGCAAGCAGGTCCTGGAACCAGCAATTTTAACAATCCGAATAGTCCGAACGCGACGGTTACCGTTGACAATTATGGTACGTATACCTATCGCTGGACAGAGACCAATGGAGCCTGCAGTGATTTTGCGGAGATTGTTGTTAATTTTTATGAGACACCTGTTGCAGATGCTGGAATCGATGGAGAGGTATGTGGGAAGGATGCAGGCAACCCCTTCACATTGGATGGAAATCCCAGCGTGGGAATTGGAACCTGGACACAGCAAAGTGGACCGGGATCATCCAGCATTACAGATCCCAGTGCTGCCACTACGGATGTCTCAATCGACACATATGGAACCTATATCTTCAGGTGGACAGAAGCGAATGGCGTTTGTTCTGATTTTGATGAAGTAACTGTCATATTTAATGAAAATCCCTCCCTGGCGAATGCAGGCTCCGATATTGATCAATGCAGTACTTCTATTTTTACCATGGCGGCTGATGTACCTACAGTGGGCACGGGGATCTGGAGCAAGGTCAGTGGTCCTGGAGTGATCACCAACCCTTCATCACCGGCCACGACGGTAACGGGAGTGACGGCCGGTGATGGCAGTATTCCTACTGTATTACAATGGACGGTGAGCAATGGAAGTTGCCCGGCCAATACCGACCAGGTAAGTTTAATCAATTACAGTGCGCCGACGGCCTCGAATGCAGGGGTTGACCAGGAGCAGTGTGGTTCGGGTAATTTCACACTGGGCGGTAATGCACCTGCTTCGGGTACGGGGTTATGGAGTGTAGTGGGTGCGGCAAATGGAGCGGTGATCAGCACGCCAACGGCGAATAACAGTACGGTGACAGGGTTGTTGTCCGGAAGCAGTGTAACGCTGAGGTGGACGATCTCGAACGGGGTATGTACGGACAGTTTTGATGAGGTGGTACTGACCAACAGTGCGGCACCGGATGCAGCGGTAGCGGGTACAGACCAGGAGCAGTGCGCGACAGGCACCTTCACACTTGGTGCCACGCCGGTGACCACAGGCACGGGGATCTGGAGCAAGGTCAGTGGTCCTGGAGTGATCACCAACCCTTCATCACCGGCCACGACGGTAACGGGAGTGACGGCCGGTGATGGCAGTATTCCTACTGTATTACAATGGACGGTGAGCAATGGAAGTTGCCCGGCCAATACCGACCAGGTAAGTTTAATCAATTACAGTGCGCCGACGGCCTCGAATGCAGGGGCAGACCAGGAGCAGTGTGGTTCAGGTAATTTCACACTGGGCGGTAATGCACCTGCTTCGGGTACGGGGTTATGGAGTGTAGTGGGTGCGGCAAATGGAGCGGTGATCAGCACGCCAACGGCGAATAACAGTACGGTGACAGGGTTGTTGTCCGGAAGCAGTGTAACGCTGAGGTGGACGATCTCGAACGGGGTATGTACGGACAGTTTTGATGAGGTGGTACTGACCAACAGTGCGGCACCGGATGCAGCGGTAGCGGGTACAGACCAGGAGCAGTGCGCGACAGGCACCTTCACACTTGGTGCCACGCCGGTGACCACAGGCACGGGGATCTGGAGCAAGGTCAGTGGTCCTGGAGTGATCACCAACCCTTCATCACCGGCCACGACGGTAACGGGAGTGACGGCCGGTGATGGCAGTGTTCCGACTGTATTACAATGGACGGTGAGCAATGGAAGTTGCCCGGCCAATACCGACCAGGTAAGTTTAATCAATTACAGTGCGCCGACGGCCTCGAATGCAGGGGTTGACCAGGAGCAGTGTGGTTCAGGTAATTTCACCATGGCCGGTAATGCACCTGCTTCGGGTACGGGGTTATGGAGTGTAGTGGGTGCAGCGAATGGAGCGGTGATCACTACGCCGGCGGCGAATAACAGTACGGTGACAGGGTTGTTGTCCGGAAGCAGTGTAACGCTGAGGTGGACGATCTCGAACGGGGTATGTACGGACAGTTTTGATGAGGTGGTGCTGACCAACAGTGCGGCACCGGATGCAGCGGTAGCGGGTACAGACCAGGAGCAGTGCGCATCCAATATTTTTATTCTGGCAGCTACACCGGTGACCACAGGTACAGGGATCTGGAGTAAGATCAGCGGGCCAGGAGTGATCACCAATCCTTCATCACCGGCCACGACGGTAACGGGGGTGACGGCTGGTGATGGCAGTGTTCCGACGGTATTACAATGGACGGTGAGCAATGGAAGTTGCCCGGCCAATACCGACCAGGTAAGTTTAATCAATTACAGTGCGCCGACGGCCTCGAATGCAGGGGTTGACCAGGAGCAGTGTGGTTCAGGTAATTTCACCATGGCCGGTAATGCACCTGCTTCGGGTACGGGGTTATGGAGTGTAGTGGGTGCAGCGAATGGAGCGGTGATCACTACGCCGGCGGCGAATAACAGTACGGTGACAGGGTTGTTGTCCGGAAGCAGTGTAACGCTGAGGTGGACGATCTCGAACGGGGTATGTACGGACAGTTTTGATGAGGTGGTGCTGACCAACAGTGCGGCACCGGATGCAGCGGTAGCGGGTACAGACCAGGAGCAGTGCGCGACAGGCACCTTCACACTTGGTGCCACGCCGGTGACCACAGGCACGGGGATCTGGAGCAAGGTCAGTGGTCCTGGAGTGATCACCAACCCTTCATCACCGGCCACGACGGTAACGGGAGTGACGGCCGGTGATGGCAGTGTTCCGACGGTATTACAATGGACGGTGAGCAATGGAAGTTGCCCGGCCAATACCGACCAGGTAAGTTTAATCAATTACAGTGCGCCGACGGCCTCGAATGCAGGGGTTAACCAGGAGCAGTGTAGTTCAGGTAATTTCACACTGGGCGGGAATGCACCTGCTTCGGGTACGGGGTTATGGAGTGTAGTGGGTGCAGCGAATGGAGCGGTGATCACTACGCCGGCGGCGAATAACAGTACGGTGACAGGGTTGTTGTCCGGAAGCAGTGTAACGCTGAGGTGGACGATCTCGAACGGGGTATGTACGGACAGTTTTGATGAGGTGGTGCTGACCAACAGTGCGGCACCGGATGCAGCGGTAGCGGGTACAGACCAGGAGCAGTGCGCATCCAATATTTTTATTCTGGCAGCTACACCGGTGACCACAGGTACAGGGATCTGGAGTAAGATCAGCGGGCCAGGTGTGATCACCAATCCTTCATCACCGGCCACGACGGTAACGGGGGTGACGGCTGGTGATGGCAGTGTTCCGACGGTATTACAATGGACGGTGAGCAATGGAAGTTGTGCGGCCAATACAGACCAGGTAAGTTTAATCAATTATACTACACCAACTTTAGCAGATGCAGGTCCGGATCAGCAGCAGTGTGTACTGGGTGATTTCATCATGGCCGCCAATACTCCAACTTCTGGGACAGGATTGTGGAGCATTGTAGGTGCCTCCAATGGAGCAACAATCACGAATCCGGCAGATCCTCTGACCCTAATCACTGGACTCCTGGAAGAATCCAGTATTACATTAAGGTGGACCATATCGAATGGAATGTGTGCGGACAGTTTTGATGAAGTAGAACTGACCAACAGTTCTTCTGCGGATGCCGCGGTCGCCGGGATTGATCAGGAACAGTGTGAAACAAGTACCTTTACCCTGGGCGCTACACCAGTGGGTTCCGGAACAGGAACCTGGAGCCTCGTTAGCGGGCCGGGCGTAATCACCAATCCTGGTTCACCAACTACCACTGTTACCGGCGTGACGGCAGGGGATGGCAGCGTACCGACCATACTTGAGTGGACGGTTAGTAACAGTACATGCCCTAATAATACAGACCAGGTGAGCTTAACGAATTATCTGGCCCCGACTGAAGCAACTGCAGGTTCAGACCAGGAACAATGTAATTTTGGAGATTTCTCACTTACCGGGAATATCCCAACTTCGGGCACGGGACTTTGGAGTATTGTTGGGCCGGCGAATGGAGCCATAATCACCATACCGTCTGATCCAGGCAGTACTGTTACCGGATTGATCGCCGGTTTCACGGCCACCCTCCGTTGGTCTATCACTAACGGAGCATGTCCAGCCAGTTTTGATGAAGTTGTACTCACCAACAATGCCCTGGTAGATCCTGCAGTTGCAGGTCCTGACCAGGAACAATGTGCTAGCAGTATATTTACGATGGCTGCTACTCCGGTGACCATAGGTACTGGTACCTGGAGCATCGTCAGCGGTCCAGGCGTGATCACCAACCCGGCATCTCCGACCACTACAGTTACCGGAGTAACCGCAGGAGATGGGAGTATGCAAACCATACTGCAATGGACTGTCAGCAATGGTAGTTGTGTACCCAATACCGATCAAGTTAGCTTGATCAATTATACAGCTCCTTCCATAGCAAATGCCGGGCCGGACCAGGAGCAATGCGACCTGGCGAATTTTACATTGACAGGGAATGTTCCATCCTCTGGTTCAGGATTATGGAGTATTGTAGGATCTGCCAATGGGGCTGTAATTACCTCACCCACTGATCCAGCTTCTACTGTAACCGGTTTGACAGCAGGTTCCAATGTGACCTTAGGGTGGACAATTTCCCATGGTGTGTGTACGGATAGTTACGATGAAGTGGTATTGAATAATTACCTGACCCCAACCATGAGTATCAACAATGTGACTACTGATATCTGCGAAGGAATATTGACAAATATTACTTTACTTTCAACGGTTCCAGATGCATTAATCCGGCTTGTAAATGTTGATTATTCCTCAGGAAATGTATCCGGTGGATCATTGACCGGAGGTGAAACTTTCACCACCGGCCAGCGGATCAGGGAGACCTTGTTCACCATTACCAATGATATCGAAACGGTCACTTATGAATTTGAAGTTGAGGCAAACGGATGTGGACCCATCGGTGGATTTTCCACCACCGTGGATGTGAAACCGATCCCGGAACTGACCATTGTCAACCACCTTCCTGTGATCTGTAATGACAGTACCACGGATGTCGAATTGACTGCGCTCGTTGGCGGAGCATCCATCGATTTGATATCAGTAACCCCCAGTGATTTGGGAGCAGTGGGAGGATATACCATGCCGGGTGGACCCACTTATGTACCCGGAGATCGAATCCAGGACAATCTGACCAATACCTCCAGTGCACAGCAAAGTATTATTTATACCTTCAGAATAGATGCCAATGGATGTACAAACCCGCTGGATAAATCCGTGGTGGTTACCATCAATCCCACTCCGATCATATCCGTTTCGGGCGTAGATATCTGTAGCGGGGATGTGACCGCCATCTCCATCACCAATGTAAATTCAGTGCCTTATACTACCTACGACTGGATTTTACAGGTTCTCAATCCGAATATTTCCGGCGCTTCAGCTGGATCTGGAAGTACGATTGCTCAGGTATTAACCAACTCAAATACCACGGAGGAATCTGTAACCTATAGAATTATACCTTCCACCATTGGTTGTCCCGGTAATTTTGTGGATTATGTTCAAGTGGTGAGTCCAGGGAATACGGTGGATGCCGGAGAAGACGTACAGGCTTGTGAAAATACAGGGAATGTAAGCATCGTGGATGCCTCTATTGGAGGAGGGGCGACTACTTCCACCTGGACCGTCGTGAATGGTAGTGGTACGATCCTTGACCCGAACAATATCATTGCCGAATACCAGCCGGTTCCGGATGAGGTGGGTACCGTAACACTTCAGCTGACTGCATCGGATCCAAGTACCTGTCCTGATGTAATTGATTTTGTAGATATCGATATCTTTCCGGAAGCCATTGTGGAGGCCGGACCGGATGACGTGATCTGTGAAGGGGAAAATTATTTGCTGGCTGGAGCCTCCCGGTCGGGCAGTGCGAATTCCATTGCCTGGACCACCAGCGGATCAGGAACGTTTTTACCCAACCCAAATACGCTGAATGCGACCTATGTCCCCAATACTTCAGATGTGGGTAATGCCATCCGGTTGTATATCCAAAGCAATGACCCTCCCGGTCCCTGCGTTCCGGTAATTGATTCAATGGAATTGGTGATCAACATGGCGCCTTTGGTTTCTGCCGGAGCTGACAAGGTGATCTGTGAAACAGACAGCATCCAGCTTTCGGATGCATCCTTTGGAGGAAGTGCCACTTCAATAACCTGGTCAGGGGGGGCAGGAACCTTCTACCCAGATCCAAACACCCTGAATGCCTGGTATGTACCGGCTCCTTCTGAAGTGGGATCCTCAGTGGTCCTGACCATTACTACCAATGACAATGATGGGGCAGGTCCGTGTAATGCCGTGTCTGATCAGGTGCAAATCACCATCAACAGGGCCCCTGTAGTATCTGCCGGCATTGATCAGGTGATTTGTGAAGGTTCCAATGTGGCATTAAATGGTACCCTCGGTGGAGGAGCCATTTCCGGTACCTGGTCAGGCGGATTGGGGTCTTTTTCAGATAATACTTCCCTGTTCGCAACCTATATTCCGGATCCCTCGGAGGCAGGCACCATAGTCACCCTGCGGCTTACTACCAATGACCCGTCAGGCCCATGTAATGCAATATTTGATGAAATGCAGGTGACCATCAACGTTGCACCCGTGGTGGATGCCGGATTGGATGACGAAATATGTATTGGAGATACCCTTTACCTTTCCGGCTACATTTCAGGATCTGCCACGTTGGCTACCTGGTCGGGCGGAGTTGGCACGTTCTCGGATGTAAATGATTTGAATGCCTATTACCTCCCGGATAATACGGAAAGGGGATCCCAGGTGATCCTGACCTTGACCACCAATGATCCGGATGGAAGTGGTCCCTGTCCGGTTGCTGAGGACCGGGTATTTGAAACCATTCATGCGTTGCCTAATCCATTTTTTACAGGCCTTGACCCCCAGACGGCCATCAACAGTCCACCACTTCCATTGCAGGGATTCCCTCCGGGTGGTTTTTTCTATGGAGATGGTATAGCCACAGGCTCCAATGAATTCAATCCTATTCTGGCTGGAGTTGGACAGAAATATGTTTACTATGATTATACTGATCTAAACGGATGCTCTAATACCTACCTGGATTCCATCCTGGTTAATCCCACCCCGGATATTGATTTCGGTATCGATCCGGCAGTCTGCGAGAATGCGGATCAGATCCCATTGATGGCCACTCCTTCGGGTGGAACCTTTGAAGGCACAGGTGTTACAGCGATCGGTGGTGGTGCTTATATTTTCGATCCGGATGTTGCAGGAGTGGGAGAACATATAATTTCTTATGCATTTACGGATCCTGAAACCGGAGCTACCGATACCGCTTTCCAACAGGTAAGGGTACTGGCGGTTCCTGTACCCGATTTCAGCATCGATTCCTTTACCTGTGTGGATTCGTTGATCCAGTTTACGGATCAGTCCACCATCGATCCTTCGAGTCAGATCGCTGCCAGGTTGTGGAAATTCGGGGATGGCAGTGAAGATACTGCCAGTAATCCACAATATCAGTTCGAAGCCGCCGGCATTTATTTTGCTACTTTACGGGTATTCTCGCAACCTGTTTTATCAACTACCTGTACGGACATCACCAGCCTGGTGGAAATTCGGGTTGGAGGCCGGCCAGACGTGAAAATGGCTGCATCCAATTTTGTTATGGGTGATATCACCCAGTTTACTGACCTGACTACCTTCCCGGATGGGATCCCGGATGATGCAGTCACCACCTGGGACTGGGATTTCGATGATGGTAATTTCGGAGCCGGACCCAATCCGACCCATGTTTATGGTGCGGATGGAAAATATACCGTCTACCTGGATGTGCAATCCACGCGGGGCTGCGTAGACCGGGATTCCCTGAGGATCGCCATCATCCCAGTGGTGACGGCAATCGATCCGGATGTTGGATGGGAGGATGATTTTGAATACCTGGATAACTGGGTGGCGGAACCCATTGAGGATACGCTGAATTCCTGGCACGTAGGGCAACCGAATGGCCAGGTTATCAATACGGCTTCATCGGGACAGAATGCCTGGGTCACTAATCTTACCGGCACATATAATAATGAAGAAACGTCGTGGTTGAAATCACCGGCATTCGACCTGACTGGCCTGACCAAACCCATGGTCCAGTTTGATTACTGGTCAGATATGAATCCAACCTCCGATGGAGTTACCATGGAATATTCAGTTGACGGAGGAGCCAACTGGTATCTGATAGGGAACAAAGAAGGCACTGGAGGTGTCCAATGGTTTGGAATTAACTGGTTCGATGGTGAACGGTTATTTAACGTGTTTGGAACAAGTGAAGGACTACTCGATAATCCAAATAAGGTGGGATGGACCGAACCTACCAATGGTTGGGAAACGGCGCGGATCTATCTCGATCCAATCATCGAACGGCATGGTTATGGTGATCCCGTAATATTCAGATTCACTCTTAAAGCTGGGAAGACGTCCATTGGGGATAACAAGCAATTTGAAGGTTTTGCGATGGATAACTTCGTGCTGAAAAACAGGACAAAAAATGTGCTCGTAGAACAGTTTGTAGATTTTTCAGGTGGAACCCCTCCTCAATATTTCCTTAGGAATGATATGTATCCTTTTATTTATGATACATTGACCTATTCGGATCCACAAAGAAATACATCTGATGTAATTTATCTTGAGATTCACAATAGAACGAATAATGGGAAAGGAGATACTTTGTATAAAGATACTCCTGAAATTGGAGATGCCCGCAGTCTTTATTATGGGTTTGATCAGACAAATAGTTCCTATAGACGCACCATCGCCGATGGGCTCTTCAGAGGACAGGAAAATTTGATACCTAAAAATGATATTTTAAAAAGAGCTTTATTGGATCCAAAATTCAAAATGGAAATGATCCTTGATAAAGGATTGAATCTTCACGATCCTACTTCAGTAAATATAGAAGTAATGCTGACTGCCAATGAAAATCTCGATGAGGATATGAGACTTTATTTTGTGATCCTCGAAGATTATTACGATAAATTTGTTCTAAAAGATCTACAGGTCATCAATATACTTAGAAACTTAGGCAGGCAAATGGTATCTCCTCCGGGAACAAATGAACCTCCCACCGCTGGGATATCTCTTCCAAAGCAATGGACGGCCGGTCAGATTGCTAATTATGAATTTGAAGCGGATTTATTTGGTTATGCCGCAGGAAACCCGGAACAGTTTAAAGTGATCGTTTTCGTACAAAACATTAACGGGGAGGTATTTCAGGCCATTATTGAGGATATGCAGAATTCGAAAGAACCACCTGTCGGCCTGGAAGACGAAATCACCCGCAATGAACTGAAACAGTTGAATATCTATCCGCAGCCTGCCCAGCATTATGCCATCGTTGATTTTGGCATGGAATTGTCACAGGACTATAATTGGGAAATCATTGACCAGCGTGGGGTGACCATTGGCCGTGGTAGGGTCCCGAAGGGGGAGAAAGGTTTTGAGATCAATACCGGCCTCCTGCCCAATGGGATCCATTTCCTGCTGATCGGAGACGGCGAAGGATTAAAAATGCATCGCAAGTTGACAATCATACATTGATCCCGGTAATTGATTCATCTATCGGGAAAAACAAAAAAAGGCCGCCGGATTCCGGCAGCCTTTTTTTACGATTCATTTTTTTATCTAGCAATATTCCTCAAATACATCTACCAGATGTTCAGCGATCATCTCGGCAGGTCTCCCTTCGATGTGGTGCCGTTCAATGAAATGAACCAGTTCCCCATCCTTGAATAAAGCAATGGAAGGGGAGGAAGGGGGATAAGGAGCTGTGTATTCCCTGGCTTTGGCAGTCGCTTCCATGTCTACACCCGCAAATACCGTAGCCAGGTGATCCGGCTTTTTGGTACTTCTGCTTACCGCCAGTTTCACACCCGGCCTGGCCGCACCTGCAGCACATCCACAAACTGAGTTGATCACCAGCAAGGTGGTTCCCTCCTGGTTTTCCAGATGCGTCTCCACTGCCTCAGGAGTTTTGAATTCTTTGAAACCGATTTCTACTAAATCTTCCCGCATGGGGGCTACTAATTGTTCTGGATACATAGTTCGATTATTTATTTTTACAGAAAACCTAATTCATATTTGGCAACTTCCGACATCATTTCCTGAGTATATGGAGGATCAAAAGTTAATTCAACCGTCACGTCATTCACTCCCGGGATTGCCTTGAGCTTTGAATCCACTTCACTCGGAATGGATTCAGCCGCGGGACAGGCAGGAGAAGTGAGGGTCATGAGAATATAAATATTGTTGATGGGGAATATATTGATCTCATATATCAGCCCCAATTCATAGATATCCACCGGAATTTCAGGATCATAAACAGTTTTTATGGCCTGGATGACCTTTTCCTTGAGATGAGGATCCGATGATTGTTGTTTTGCTTCTTCACCCATTTTTCAATACTTATAATTGTTTTTGCAATTTCGTTTTATAGGCCAGTGCGTAAAGTTTGATCTGTTTGATCATGGCAGCCAATCCGTTGGACCGCTGTGATCCAATGATCTTATGCATGCCGATCCGGTCAATAAAATATAAATCGGCCTGTATGATGTCATCCAGTGATTGTCCGGATAAGGTCCGGATCAATAGGCTGATCAAACCCCTGGTAATATCCGTATTGCTGTCGGCTTTCAGGATCAGCTTGTGGTTTTCCACCTCTGCCTTGAGCCATACCTTGGATTGACATCCCCTGATCAGATTCGAATCTACTTTATATTCATCCTTCAGGGGTTCCAATTTATTTCCCAGTTCCATGATATAGAAAACCGTACTTTCCATATCATCTCCCAATATAGAAAACTCCCCGATGATTTCATCCTGTACCTGACTGATGGATTTATCACTCACCTTCTTTTTATTTTTATGATTCTTAATAAAACCTCCTTCAATGCATCAATCTCCTCAAACGTATTATAGACTGAAAAAGATGCCCGGGCAGTTCCTTCAATGCCGTATCGGCCCATAAGGGGTTGTGTGCAATGATGTCCGGTCCTGATCGCGATTCCGGAAGCATCCAGCAGCACACCAATATCAAAGGGATGAATATCCTTGATGATAAAGGAGACCACACCCAGTTTTTCCCGTGCCGTCCCAATGATTTTCAGCCCTTCCACACCTTCCAGCTGTTGATGGGCATGCTCCAGCAGGGCTTTTTCATGCTCCAGCATAACGGGCTTAGAAATTTTTTGAATGAATTCAAGTGCTGCCCTGAATCCGATCACATCAGCGATGTTGGGAGTTCCCGCTTCAAATTTGAAGGGAAGATCATTGTAGGTAGTTTTGGTAAAAGTCACCTCCCTGATCATTTCCCCTCCGCCACGGTATGGTGGCATCTCATTGAGAATTTCTTTTTTGCCATATAAAATACCCACGCCAGTCGGGCCGAACATTTTATGCGAAGAAAAAGCATAAAAATCACAATCCAGTTCCCTCACGTCTAACGGCAGATGGGCGGCGGCCTGCGCTCCATCGATCAGCACCCTGGCTCCCTGTTGGTGGGCTTTTCTGATGATCTCCTTAACTGGGTTGATCGTGCCCAGGGAATTGGAGACGTGAACGATGCTCACCATTTTGGTATGAGGGCCCAGCATTTGATCGAATTCGTCCAGCAGAAGTTCTCCTTCATCATTGATGGGAAGGATCCTGAGATGTGCTCCGCGTTCTTCACAGATCATCTGCCATGGAACAATATTGGAATGATGTTCCATGGCTGAGATAATGATCTCATCACCCTTCTTCAGAAATTTTCTGCCGAAGGATTGCGCTACCAGGTTGATGCTGTCCGTGGTGCCATAGGTAAAAATGATCTCTTCTCTTGAGGCCGCATTGATAAATTCCCTGACTGAAGTCCTCGTCTTTTCAAATGAATCCGTAGCCCGTTCAGCCAACGTGTGGATCCCCCGGTGGATATTGGCATTATATCCTCTGTAATAATCATCTATGGCTTTGATTACCTGGAGGGGCTTCTGTGTGGTGGCGGCATTGTCAAAGTAAATGAACGGTTTCCCATTGATTACCTGATCGAGTACAGGGAAAAGTTTTCTGATTTCAAGCGTATTGATCTTTGTTTTGGTTGATATGGTTTCGTTTGATGTTTTCAGCGTCATTAATTATCAAATTGATATCCCAATTGTTTATTGATAATTTTTGTCAGATATTCTTTGACCGGGTTCAACAGGACTTTATCGACAATTTCAAAAGCGAAAGCATGTAGTAACAACGCCTTGGCAGTTCTTTCATCCAGGCCACGGGTCCTCAGATAGAATAACTGTTCATGGTCGATCTGTCCAGTAGTGGCCCCGTGGGAACATTTGACATCATCCGCCCAAATTTCCAGTTGAGGTTTTGTATTGATCACTGCAGAATCAGTCAATACAATATTTTTATTCGACTGGAAAGCATTCGTTTTCTGAGCATTGGGCCTGACATATATTTTTCCGTTAAAAATCCCTTTGCCATTTTCATCCAGGATCCCTTTATAATTTTCATTGCTGAAACAGTGGGGTTTCTGGTGGTCAACGGTCGTATGGTTATCAATTACATCGTCCCCTTTTGCCAGATAAAAACCATAAAGATGGGATTCACAGTTTTCTTCCTCCAGCAGAAAATTAAGATTGTTCCGGAGCATCCGGCCGGATAAAGAAAAGGTATAGCTGTTCACCAGGCTATTTTCCTTCTGATAAATATTGATGTTATTCAGGAGTATTTCTTTGCCTCTTTTGTGCTGGATCCGGTAAAGATCGAAATGTGAACCCTTCCCGGCATACACTTCCGTGAAGCAATTTTCAAACCCTGCGGCATTGTCTTCTGAAAAGAAAAATTCTGTCAATGATGTCTTGCTGTCTGCTTCCAGTACCACGATCGTTCTGAAATTGCGGAAGGAATTCGAATCTTCGGAAGAGGTGAGATAATAGCAATAAACTGGAGGGATATTGCTGTTTTCAGTTACTTTTATGAAGACGCCTTCCCTGAGAAAAGCAGTATTTAATTCAATAAATGGATCCTTATTGACATTATATTTATTCACATGATCACTCAGCAGACTTTTGTATTCCTGATCAGACAGCAGATTCAAATATTTTATTTCCAGGCCTGTCTGTGATAGATCAGGGCTGGAATGCGCTTCAGACAGGATCCCATCAATGAAAACCAGCTGTATGGATTCCTGGTGATCCAGTCTCGATGAGATGAAAAGGTTTGATCCTTTGTTAGCAATATCTTTCTGAATGACCGGAGATTCCGGGAAAAGTTTGTGTACATGGAAATACTTGTAGTCTTCCGATTTCCTGTCAGGGAATCCGGACTTACTGAATCTTTCAAAAGCTTTTCCAGAAATGGGATTTAACAAACCAGGATGTTCATTGAGATGCTTTTCAAAAAGATCATTCAATGCCTGGTTGATACCCAACTCCATGTTTTTTGCTGTTATCGACATAATCTTTATCTACACAAGGGTTTGATTCTCTACTTTAATCCAGTCATAACCCTTTTCCTCCAGTTCAAGAGCCAGTTTCCTGGTACCGGATTTTACAATTTTACCCTGATACAGAACATGTACAAAATCCGGGACAATATAATTGAGCAGTCGTTGGTAATGGGTGACCACAATCACGGCATTGTCTCTGGATCTTAATTGATTTACCCCATTGGCTACGATTTTGAGAGCATCGATATCCAATCCACTGTCCGTCTCGTCCAGAATGGCCAATTTGGGTTCCAGAACAGCCATCTGAAAAATCTCATTCCTTTTTTTCTCTCCACCTGAGAATCCTTCATTCAGGCCCCTACTGAGTAAGGACTGATCCATTTCAACCAGTTTCATCTTCTCCTTCATACGGGTGAGAAAGGAAACTGCATCGAGTGGCTCTAGCCCACGATATTCCCGGATCTGGTTGAGCGCTGTTTTCAGGAAATTGGTGGTGCTGACACCCGGAATTTCCACAGGATACTGAAATGCCAGGAAAATACCCTCTTTTGCCCTGTCTTCAGGTTCAAGTTCCAGGAGATCCTTCCCTTCATATTCGATCTCTCCTTCAGTTACTTCAAATTCCTTACGACCCGCAAGTACAGAGGCCAGGGTACTTTTTCCCGATCCATTGGGTCCCATGATGGCATGAACCTCTCCGGCATTTACTTCAAGGTCAATGCCCTTTAAAATTTCCTTATCTTCAATGGATGCTTTTAAATTTTTGATTTTCAGCATTATCGATATACATTATAATGTTAAAATGATTTATCCAACACTTCCTTCGAGGGTGATTGCCAGAAGTTTTTGTGCTTCAACGGCAAATTCCATTGGGAGTTTATTCAACACTTCCTTGGCATAACCATTTACGATCAGGGCTACAGCTGTTTCTGTATCAATTCCCCGTTGGTTGCAATAAAATAGTTGATCTTCACCGATCTTAGAAGTGGTCGCTTCATGTTCCACTTGGGCAGTATGATTGTTAACTTCAATATATGGAAATGTATGTGCCCCACATTTATCACCCATCAGTAATGAGTCGCACTGTGAAAAGTTCCGTGAATTTTCAGCTCTCTTCATTACCCTGACCAGTCCCCGGTAACTGTTCTGACTTTTACCGGCAGAGATTCCCTTTGAAACTATCCGGCTCTTGGTGTTTTTACCGAGGTGGATCATTTTGGTCCCTGTATCAGCCTGTTGATAATTATTGGTGACAGCAACGGAATAAAATTCACCAATGGAATAATCCCCTTTCAGAATGCAACTTGGATATTTCCAGGTAATCGCCGATCCGGTTTCTACCTGTGTCCATGATATTTTTGAATGATCTCCAGCACAAAGTCCTCGTTTGGTCACAAAGTTATAAATACCTCCTTTACCTTCTTTATCCCCGGGATACCAGTTCTGAACCGTAGAATATTTTACTTCTGCATTTTTGGCCGCATAGATCTCAACCACAGCAGCATGCAACTGGTTTTCATCACGCATCGGTGCCGTACAACCTTCCAGATAACTGACATAGGAATCCTCATCAGCCACAATCAGGGTTCTTTCAAACTGCCCTGTATTGGCAGCATTGATCCTGAAATAGGTGGATAATTCCATCGGACATCTTACTCCCTTGGGAATATAACAGAATGATCCATCACTGAAAACAGCTGAATTTAGAGCGGAATAAATAGTTATCATTCATGGGGACTACAGACCCCAGGTATTTTTTAATCAAGATCGGGATGTTTCTGCACAGCTTCAGAAAAGGAGCAGAAAATTACCCCAAGTTCACCGAGTTTTTCTTTGAATGTAGTGGCAACTGATATGCTGTCCATGACAGCATCCACCGCCACACCGGTCAATCTTTTTTGTTCCTGAAGTGAAATCCCCAGTTTTTCAAATGTTTCAAGCAATTCCGGATCAATTTCATCTAGGCTCTTTGGATTTGCCTTCTGTTTGGGAGCAGAATAATAGATGATATCCTGAAAATTTATATCAGGATATTTAACATTGGGCCATTTCGGCTCTTTCATTTTCTGCCAGTGTCTGAATGCTTTCAGTCTCCATTCCAGCATCCATTCCGGTTCCTCCTTTTTGGCAGAAATAAACCTGATAATATCCTCATTCAATCCTTTGGGTGCAGAATCCGATTCGATATTGCTTTCACATCCGTACTTATATTCCGATCGCGTTATTTCCTCGAGAATGTTATCGTTTTCCTTCATAGCCAATCCTTTATTTAGACTGATTATAAACAAGTACAAACATACAACAAAAGTAGCGATAATTTGTTCATTCACATAGAAAATATCCTCTATAAGAAATATTTTCCATAGAAAATAAAAGGCCCGAATAAAAAAGGCAATCTTTTGCGGTTGCCTTTAAGTACTGGATAATTATTCTTTAAACTCCGAACTGTATATGACGGTTCAGGCTTTCTTCCAGTGAAATAATGGTTTCTGTCCTTTCGATTCCTTCAACTTTCTGAATTTTATCATGCAGGACATCTTTCAGATGATTGGTGTCCCGGCAATGTATTTTAATAAATATGTTGTAATTGCCGGTGGTGTAATGGATCTTTACTATTTCAGGAATGTTATACAGTTTCTTGATTACCTGATCGTATAGGGAACTTTTTTCAAGATAGATTCCCAAGAAAGCAGTGATGTCATATCCCATTTTGGAATAATCCATTTTAAGCGTGGTTCCCTGTACAATTCCCAATTCTTCCAGTTTCCTCATCCTGACATGAACAGTACCGCCAGATACAAAAACACGTTTTGCAACCTCGGTATAAGGCATTTTTGCATCCTCTGTAAGAAGCGCAAGTATCTTCAGATCAACGTTGTCAATCTCGTAATTTTTACTCATCTTTTATTTCTTGGATTGTGATATTTCTAACGATTTGACGGCTAATATACAAATGATATAAATTTTTAGCAATAAAATAAATTATTTTTAATTAAATAATAATTTTTTTAATTTTGATAAAGAAGCAAAAAGAAAAAACTAGCCAAAGTTTCAGTTAGGCTTCCTTTTACTCTTCGTTTTTGGGTTTATGTTGTTTAAGCGATCTGAAAAAATCAGATCGCTTTTTTTATTTTAATCACTATAGATTGTAAATATTTTGAAATATTTTTAAAATTTAAAGAAATTTAGAATGTTTTTTTAAAATCTCAAAAAAATCATCTATGGAAGCTTACACATGGTTAAATTTTATCCAAAGGGTATTCCCCAGGAAATAAATCCGGATAAATATTCAACTTTGAATGAAATGTTCGATGAAAGTTTTCGGAAATATGGAGATCTGATCGCCTACGAAAACATTGGATCGCGAATCACTTTCCGATCAACTGGATAAACTATCCTTAAACTTTGCCAAATTATCTACAGCATGATCTGGGATTAGAAGAAGGGCGACAGGATAGCTATTCAGATGCCCAACCTGATGCAATATCCGATCGCCATCATTGGCGCACTTCGGGCCGGATTGATCGTTGTCAATACCAATCCACTGTATACACCCCGGGAAATGGAACATCAATTCAGTGATTCAGGAGTACGGGCCATCGTCATTCTGGAAAACTTTGCTTCCAACCTGCAGAAGATCACTTAAAAATACTTCGATTGAATATGTTATCATCTCGAGGATCGGGGATGTATTGGGTGGTTTAAAGGGGGAGATCGTAAATCTGGTAATTAAATATGTAAAAAAGATGGTGCCTCCTTATTCAATTCCAATGTTATTCCCTTTAAGAAAGACCATTAAAACCAGGCCGGAGTTTAAAATTCAGCCCCCCCGATCTGAAATCCAGATGATACTGCCTTCCTGCAATATACCGGGGGAACTACCGGAGTTTCAAAAGGTGCCATGCTTTCTCACAGGAATATGATTGCCAATATGGAACAGATATCCGCCTGGATGGTACCAAAGTTGATCGAAAGGGAGGAAACCATCATTACAGCTCTTCCCCTGTATCATATATTTGCCTTGACTGTGAATTGCCTTGCCATGCTGAAGATCGGTGCAAAAAATATTCTGATCACCAATCCACGTGATATGCCGGCTTTTGTTAAAGAACTGAAAAAGCAACCTTTTACCGTTTTTACCGGTGTTAATACGCTTTTTAATGCATTGTTGAACCAGCCGGATTTTGTGAGCATTGATTTTTCCAAATTCAAAGTAGCGGTAGGAGGGGGTATGGCCGTCCAGAAATCTGTTGCCAATCGATGGAAAGAGGTGACAGGGCTGGGATTGGTTGAAGGTTATGGTCTTTCTGAAACTTCACCCGTTCTCACCTGCAATCCCATTGACGGTACCGAACGTATCGGAACAATCGGGATTCCCGTTCCCAGTACCGAGATTAAAATACTGGATGAAGAAGGTCAGGAAGTTGCCATTGGGGAAACCTGGTGAGATATGTGCAAAAGGACCTCAGGTGATGTCAGGATACTGGGAAAAAGAAGAGGAAACGGAAGGAGTATTTCATTGATGGATGGTTCAAAACAGGAGATATTGGTATTATGGATGAAGATGGATTTTTCAGGATCGTCGACCGGAAAAAGGAGATGATCAACGTTTCAGGATTTAATGTTTATCCGAATGAAATTGAAGATGTGGTGTCCGGCCATCCAAAAGTCCTGGAAGTGGGCGTGGTCGGGCGTTCCGGATGAGCAATCGAGTGAGTTGGTCAGGTGCTATATCGTGAAAAAGGATGAATCCCTTACAGCCGAGGAGATCATGATCTATTGCAAGGATAAATTGACCGCCTATAAACGTCCTAAGAAGCGTGATATTCAAGAATGAATTACCAAAATCCAATATAGGTAAAATCTTACGCAGGATTTTGAGGGAAGAGGCTTTGCAGGAAATGGATTCTTAAAATCCTGAGCCCATTCATCAACGGATATTGAATTCAGAAAATACGCCTGCTTTTTACGGCTGGCCTCGGTCAAAAAATCCATGATCTTGACTAGGATAATGGTTTGTACCGGATCCTCTTGGGGCTCAGATCACCGAGTCTTTTCTGTTTGTTTTCTTCATATTCGGAAAAATTTCCTTCAAACCAGTAAACTTTTGAATCGCCCTCGAACGCTAAGATATGCGTGGCAAGACGATCCAGAAACCAGCGGTCATGCGAAATAATGACCGCACAACCCCCGAAATTCTCAATGGCTTCTTCCAGTGCCCGCAAGGTATTCACATCCAGGTCATTGGTAGGTTCATCCAGCAGCAGCAGGTTGGCTCCCTCTTTTAATGCCAGGGCCAGATGAACGCGGTTCCTTGCACCTCCCGGATAAATTCTGTACCTTTTTTTCCTGATCGGTACCTGAAAAATTGAACCTGCTGACGTAGGCCCGCGAATTGATCTTTCTGCCTCCCAGATCGATCCATTCCTCACCTCCTGAAATGGTTTCCCATACCGTTTTATCAGGATCTTCGAAAGCCCGCGCCTGATCGGCATATGCATATTTCACGGTTGGGCCAATCTCAAAAATGCCTGAATCAGGATGTTCTGTGCCGGTAATCAACTTGAACAAAGTGGTTTTCCCGGCTCCGTTTGGACCAATAATGCCTACGATCCCTCCCCTGGGAAGTAGAAAATTCATATTTTCAAATAAAAGTTTATTCCCAAAAGCCTTTTTAATATTTTTAGCTTCGATTACATGGTCTCCCAGTCTCGGTCCCGGTGGGATAAAGATCTCCAGTTTTTCATCCCGCTTCGAGGCATCTTCCGATATCAACTGATCATAAGCTTTCAACCGGGCCTTCGATTTGGCATGTTTTGCCTTGGGTGTCATCCGGATCCATTCCAGTTCACGCATCAGGGTTTTCTGTCTTTTGGATTCCGTTTTTTCTTCCCTGCGGAGACGCTCCTGCTTCTGTTCAAGCCAGCTGGAGTAGTTGCCTTTCCACGGAATTCCCTCTCCGCGATCAAGTTCGAGGATCCAGCCCGCTACGTTGTCGAGAAAATAACGGTCGTGCGTAACCGCAATGACCGTTCCTTTATATTGCTGCAAATGATTCTCAAGCCACAATACACTTTCAGCATCCAGATGATTGGTCGGCTCGTCAAGTAACAGGATGTCGGGATTTTTCAATAGCAACCTGCACAAGGCCACACGTCTTTTTTCTCCTCCCGACAATACCTCAACGGGCGTATCTGATGGGGGAGTCCGAAGAGCATCCATGGCTTTTTCAAGTTTTACATCCAGGTCCCACCCATCCATTTGTTCAATTTTTGTTTGAACATCACCCTGTTTCTGGATAAGGGCCTCCATTTTATCCGGATTTTCAAGGATTTCCGGATCGGAAAAAGATTCATTGATCTGTTCAAATTCATCCAGCAGATCGGTGATTTCTTTCACCCCTTCCTTAATGACTTCAATGACAGTTTTATGTTGATCCAGGAGGGGTTCCTGCTCCAGGTATCCCACTGAATATCCCGGTGAAAAGACCACCTCGCCAATATAATCCGTGTCAACTCCGGCAATGATCTTTAAAAGCGATGATTTTCCGGATCCGTTCAATCCAATGATCCCTATCTTGGCACCGTAAAAAAAGGATAAATAAATATTTTTCAGGATCTGTTTCCTGGGTGGATAGATCTTTCCCACTCCATTCATGGAAAAAATTATTTTTTCAGAGCTCATAGGATCAAATTTTGCAACAAATATTATTAAAATAATTGTATATCGTCATTCACATTGCTTTTTTTGTACTTCAATCAATTATTAAATAAAAATCTTTACATTGGAAGAACATCCTTTTGCTAACATAGAAGGTTCTAAAATAATCAGAAAAGGATTTCTTGACGTTCCGGATCGTGAGATCGGAGAGATCAGGGAAGATGCTGCATCCTCCGTTCAGTATTTTGAAAATCGATTTTCCATCATCGAACAGAAAGTTGAAGCACTCGAAAAGAACATAGATGAAAGTACTAATAAGGGTTCTTTTCTGATGAAATTGATTCATCTGAAAGAATATATAACCACTTTCGATGGGATTGGTGATTTCGAAAAATTGTATCAACGTCTTGAGGACAAGGAAAAATACCTGAAGGAAATCATTCATCAGAACAGGATCAAAAATTACGAGATCAAAAAAGCTTTCCTCGCTGAGCTTGAATTATTGAAAGATCATTTTAACATCAGGGAGGCAGCAGAACGGATCAGGGAGATCCGGAACAACTGGATCAAGACAGGTGCCATACTGGAAGAATACAGGGATGAGATCGAAAATAAGTTCGAAGCCTGCATCGACCATTTTAATAAGCGGAAAGATGCATATTACGAGGACCGCAGGCTTTCCATGGAAGATATAGAAAAACAGTATCAGGAGATTCTGAAAAGGGCTGAAAAACTTTATGTTATCAGCGATATCAGAGAAAGCACAAAGAGATTGAAGGATTTACAGCAGGAATGGAAAAAACTGGGCAGGATCCCCCCGGAACCTTATGACGAGTTTAAAAACCGGTTCCAGAAAATAAATGATGACCTGTTCAACAAATTAAGGGCGTTCCAGGAAGAACAATTACAGCATCGGCAGAAAAAGATCCAGCAGGTTTTCGATCTTAAAGCAAAATTATTGGATGATTTTAATGAAAAAATACATCAAAATGCCGGCGATCTCTTCCATTTGAAAAATGAATACCTGGACCAGTGGAAAAGACTCGGAAACCTTTTCAGCAGGGAGATCAATGCCCTGAATGATAAATTCTACTCCCGGATCACCTACATCAATGAGATTTTATTCGTCGATAAGATCGCCAGGAAAAAAAGTAGTAATTTTGATCAGCTGGATATTGCCAACCAATACAGGATCAAGATCAAAGTCCTGAGCGAGTTGATCGAAAGGGATGAAAAAGACCTTCATATGTATAACCGTAATATGGAAGTTTTTAATTTCAGGCGTGGGGCGGTCGATAAATTCAACAGCAAAAGAAATGACAAACAGAAAAGTCTTATTGTGAAAAAGGAACTGCTGGAGGCCTTTAAAAAGGATTTAAATATGAAATAATCCAATTGAACGTTTATTATTCGATGTCAGAACAAATTTTAATTGTTGACTTTGGCTCACAGTATACCCAGTTAATCGCGAGGAGGGTAAGAGAATTGAATGTTTATTGTGAGATCCATCCTTATAATCAGTTGCCACCCATCACACTGGATGTCAGGGGGATCATATTATCCGGTAGCCCCTGTTCCGTGAATGATAAAGATGCTCCAAGAATTGATGTAAAGGGGATGATTGGCAAGGTGCCCATTTTGGGTATCTGCTACGGTGCCCAGTTGATCGCTGACGAATATCAAGGGAATGTACTTCCTTCCCAGATTCGGGAATACGGCAGGGCCAGGCTTGAGAAAATAGATCAGCATCATGAGCTCCTGAAAGAAATTCAATTGAATTCCCAGGTCTGGATGTCACATGGGGATACCATCGATTTTCTTCCTGATAACTTTGACATCATTGCAAGTACCTCCTCGGTTCATGTGGCAGCTTACAAGCTGAAGAATTCCAGGGTATACGGAATTCAGTTTCACCCCGAGGTAACACATACCACTGAAGGTAAAACCGTCCTGAGGAATTTTGTGGTTCATATATGCGGATGTTCACAGGATTGGACACCCGATATTTTCATTGAAGCCACCGTCAACGAATTAAAACAGAAACTGGTCCAGGGAAATGTGGTGCTTGGACTTTCAGGTGGGGTCGATTCCACCGTTGCCGCGGTATTGATCAATGAAGCCATCGGGGACCGCCTGCATTGTATCTTTGTCGACAATGGATTGTTAAGAAAGAATGAATTTGAAACCGTGCTGGACTCCTATCAGCATATGGGGCTCAACGTGAAGGGAGTGGATGCGAGCAGGGATTTTTATGAGGCTTTGAAAGGAATTACCGAACCGGAAGAGAAGAGAAAAGCCATTGGCAGGGTTTTTATTGAAGTTTTTGATCAGGAGGCCCATAAAATATCCAATGTAGCATGGCTGGCGCAGGGAACCATTTATCCGGATGTGATCGAGTCGGTTTCGGTCAAAGGTCCGTCTGCCACCATAAAATCACATCACAATGTGGGCGGACTGCCTGCGAAGATGAAATTGAAGGTAGTGGAACCTCTGAATACGCTTTTTAAGGATGAAGTGAGGAAAGTGGGCAGGACGCTGAATATTGATCCCAACATTTTGAACCGGCACCCTTTTCCCGGACCGGGTCTGGGCATCCGGATCCTGGGCGATATTACGCCGGAAAAGGTGAGGATCATCCAGGACGTTGATGATATCTTTATTTCGGCCCTCAAGCGCCATGGGCTATACGATGAGGTATGGCAGGCAGGAGCCATCCTGTTACCGATCCAATCGGTGGGTGTGATGGGGGATGAACGGACTTACGAAAATGTAGTAGCTTTGAGGGCAGTATCGAGTGTCGATGGAATGACAGCAGATTGGAGTCAATTACCCTATGATTTTCTGGCCAACGTCTCCAATGATATTATTAATAAAGTGAAGGAAGTGAATCGGGTAGTTTTCGATATCAGTTCCAAACCGCCTGCGACCATCGAATGGGAATGATTTTTGTCTAAAATATAAGGAATGACCAGATTCATTTTTATTATCAGCATATACCTAGTCAGTTATACAGTCTTGATGGGGCAATCACAAAGTGCTGTCAGGAAGGAATACCTGCATGGTTGGGAAATGTATAAAACAGGCAGATATGAAATGGCCATGGAGATCCTGAAACCCCTGACCTTACCTGATAATGAAAGTGCTTATTCCCCGTATTCAGGTTATTATTACAGCCTGGCGGCTTTCAATCAGGGGTATCATTATCTGGCGGAAGAAATGCTGCATAGTATGTTACAGAAATACCCCGATTGGGATCAGACCGATTTTGTCCATTTCTGGCTGGTTAAAGTTTATATGGTTGAAAGGGAATATCTGAATGGTCTGGCCAATGCCGTCCAGGTTAGAAAACAACCCTTAAAGAATGAAACGGACGAATTTGTGAAACAGGAGTTATTTGAGATCGACTCACTGGATAAACTGGTTTCCTTTTATTATCAATTTCCCGATTATGAGGCATTGGGTGAAGTAATAGCCGATCGCATCGTCATGCAACCCATATTAAGTCAGGACCGGGTACTGCTGACGGAAATCGTGCAGAAATTCGATCTGAACAGGGATAAATATAACATCATAGACGAGATCTCTTCCACAAAAAAGGAGGAGTACAACGTGGCAGTCCTTTTCCCGTTTATGCTGTCCGATATCGTTCCAAATCAGGTGCAAAGAAGCAATGAATTCATCCTGGACATGTATGAAGGAATGAAAATAGCCCATAATGATCTGAATAAAAAGGGGATTAAGCTGAACCTCTATGCTTTTGACACCAAAATGGACTCAACCACCACCCGAAAAATCGTTCAATCAGGGCAACTTGATGGAGTCGATCTTATCATTGGACCTTTGTATCCGAATCCGGTCAGGATCATATCTGAATTTTCCTTTAAGAACAGGATCAACATGTTCAATCCCTTATCGACCAACTCAAATCTTATTGCCAATAATCCTTTCGGTTTCATGATGAAGCCATCTACTGAACGTCAATCGAGGGAGGCGGGTAAATATGTGGCCCGGCATCTGGAAAATCCCCATGGTTTGATTTTTTATGAAAGAACGGAGCGTGATTCGCTGATGGCTTTTACCTTCAGGAACGAAATCGAGAAGGATTCTTTTGAAATAGTGATGATGAAGGAGATCAGGTCACTGGATTCTGTGAATGTATACAATTATCTGACCAGGAAAATTAATTTTGAAAACCTGGCATATACCACGGAGGATTCACTCAGGATCATTTCAAGATATAACTTGGGGAAATCGATTGAAGCATATCAGAATCAGATAAACCGGGGAAGTAATCCCAGGCCATTGGAAATTCTTCTGATCGCACCAGACAGCCTTGGATATATTTTTGTTGCCTCGAACAGTGAACTGATCGGGGCAAATACCATCAGTGGGGTTGAAACACGTAGGGATGATATACTAGTGATCGGGAACGAAAACTGGCTTGACTTTAAATCATTATCCGTAGAACAGCTGGAGATGTTGGACATCGTTCTGATCGCGCCGGGTTATATCGCAAGGAATGATCGTGTAACGGAAGCCATAAATGCAAAGATCATTGAAACTGTTAATAAACTGCCCAATAAATACCATTACACAGGTTATGAGTTGCTGCATTTTGTGGGTGAAATGTTGCATTCCTATGGAGTGTATTTTCAGACCGGAATGGGTAAAATTGGAAAATATCCGGGTGTCATATTTGAAGGATTCGATTATTCGGAAGGAAATGACAATGCTGTCGTCCCCCTCATCAAATTTGAAAAATCAGAATTTAAAATTGTTAATTAATCCTCATCTTTAATGATCAATAAAGCTGTCAGTAAAAAACTTTTTAAGGAAGCATCTGAATTTATCCCCGGCGGAGTGAATTCTCCGGTCAGAGCCTTTAAAGCAGTAGGGGGAGATCCTGTTTTCATCGCTTCTGCCAAAGGAGCCTATATCTATGATGTGGATGGGAATTCTTATATTGAATTGATCAATTCCTGGGGTCCTATGATCCTGGGTCATGCCAATGAGCTAGTGGAATCAGCACTTCAAAACGCTGTCAAGAATTCCACCTCTTTTGGTGCTCCCAGTGAAATTGAAGTAAAAATGGCCCGTCTCATCACCGAAATGGTCCCTTCAGTCCAGAAAGTCCGGATGGTAAACAGTGGAACAGAAGCCACCATGTCTGCCATACGTCTTGCCAGGGGATTTACAGGTCGTGATAAGATCATAAAATTCGAAGGATGTTACCATGGTCATGGTGATTCGTTTTTAATTGCGGCTGGGAGTGGGGCGATCACGATGGGAACACCCGACAGTCCGGGGGTGACAGAGGGGACGGCCAGAGATACGCTCACCGCCCACTTTAATGATCTTGATTCTGTCGAAAAACTGGTGGATAAAAACAAGGATCAAATTGCGGCAATCATTGTTGAACCTGTAGCGGGCAATATGGGATGCATCCTGCCTGATGATGGATTTCTTGAAGGACTTAGAAAAATATGTGATGATCATCAGATCCTGCTCATTTTTGATGAAGTGATGACGGGATTCAGATTATCGGCAGGTGGGGCCCAGGAATTGTATCAGGTGATGCCTGATTTAACTACCCTGGGAAAGATTATTGGCGGAGGATTACCGGTTGGAGCCTATGGTGGAAAAAGAGAGATCATGGAATTTGTATCCCCTGCTGGACCGGTTTATCAGGCCGGGACCTTATCAGGTAATCCCATGGCAATGCATGCAGGGTATACAATTTTACGATATCTTCAGAAAACCCCATCTATTTATGAGGCGCTGAATGCCAAAACAAAAGCCATTTGTACAGGTATTGAAGATAATCTGAAAGCCTGTTCGCTGGATTACACGATCAACCAGCTGGGTTCCATGTTCACCCTGTTTTTTAATGGGGATCAGGTACACAATTTTGAAGATGCCAAAAGATCTGATTTAAAAGCATTTGGTCAATATTTTAATCTTATGCTTGAGCAGGGGATCTACCTGGCACCGTCCCAGTTTGAAGCCCTTTTTGTTTCAAATGCGATCGTTCAGAAAGACATCGACCGCATCATTGACGCAAACCTTCAAGCCTTGAAAAAGATCACAAAATAAAGGATGGCTTCTGGCATTTCGATTGTATCTGCTGAAGTCAGCCTGCCACTTCATTTAAAGACATCAGAAATAAGCGTTGATAACTTTAAAACCAAAGTGATCAACCGAAGGAAGGCCTGATGGAGAGATCCGATAAAGAAACTCCCTCGAAATTCAGACCAAAACCGGGAGAATGGTCAATTCTAATCGGATCCTCGGACCCCTGCCCAAGATATAGTGTAAGCAACATTTCTAACTCCCCTAGAAAAAGTGGCCTGAATATAGGTCACTGATCCCGGTATCCAATAAAAAACATGTAAAAACCTTCTGAATTCCTTTTTCAACGTCCTATACATTCGATTATGATTAAATTTTTAGAGCTTATCTATCATATAATGGCAAATATTTTTATTTTTATTGCCAAAGAATAGATGCCAGTGATCAGGTACAGATTTTTTTTCATAACAATTGGGCTTTTGTTCATCCATTTCTTTCCACAGGCTCAGAATATTATTGAGGATGATTCCATCACCTATGAGACCTTTTATGATGATCCCATGCACATCAATAAACTTTACGTGCACATCCAGCCGGTCTATGGTGAACTCTTTATGACAAATGTGAATATCGGCTATGGCCTCGAGGTCGATTATTTTCTGAAAGATAAGTTTGATTTCAATGTAAGCTTCAGAAAAACATACAGCCAGAAATTTGATTTTATCAGGGATGTCGCTGAAACGAACGGTGAATCATTAAATTCATCCAAAAGATTCTATTTCGCCGAAATTGGAATGGCTTACCATATCATCGACCGGGAAGAGGCTTCAAAGGCAAAATTTATCCTTTATTCCAAAACCTTCCATTACCAGAACCGATGGGAAAGCATGGTGCCTAAATACATTGAGGCACCGGCCCAATTGCGCCGGATCTATGGGATCCGTCTCGGGGCAGCTTCTTATCAGAGTACCATCGACATCAACCGGATCATCAAAAAACAGGGGGATATTCCACTCGATTCGTATAATGGATTATCATTATTTTCAAATATTGTCAGTCAGGGATTCTACATTGGTGGATTGATGAAATTAATAAAAAATGTGACCATTAATTTTGATCAGGTCTATCAGCAGGTGACCAATGACCTTATATTCAGCACCTATTTCGATGTTTTGATCTTTCCTTTTACCACGATCGAAGATATTCAATATATTCCCTCCCCCGGATTTCCGGAAACGGAGGTTTCAGGGGATGTCATTAATACCAGTATGCTGGGGGCAAGAGTGGGGATAACCGGAAAATTTAACCGGGATTTCAGCTTCGGTTATAATGTGGAAATGGGATACCGGCCCGGGGTACAGGGTCAGAATTTTTATGCCCTGGGAAAGATCAGCTTTCCTTTGCTGGGTTTTATGCTTGAAAAGCCCACTGAAAAAAATTCACGTTAATTCCTGACAGGAACCAGTAATAAGGCATCTGCAATCAAAGGCTTCGCGTCCTCCTCGACAGTCAGTTTCACATAGTATTCCCGGTTTTCATCGAGCGTATATTGTCCAAGATAGGCCCAATCTCCGATATTTTCTGCATAATTCACCTTGACAAGGTCCTCTCCGCCTGCATGATTTATCAGTAAATTGATGCTTTCAGGATATTCCCCACTTGAACTTTCCCAATTGTATAAGGGGCAATAAAAATAAAAATCATATTGAGTTCCAGTATCACTATGAAAATTAAACCTGAAATAATCAGAGCCAGCCACATTATTAAGTACCATCAATGAATTTTTATAATTCCTCATAAAATGGGTTTCCTGCTTCCAACCACCCTGATAATCAACGTTTTTATCTTCATTATCCACCAAAATATCGGGTGGGGTACCGTCCAGAAGCGGATCCTCTGCAATCTTTTGTACAATTTCCTCAGCATTCACCTCCTGTACGGGGATATCCTGGTCAATCGAATGGGCGGCAGCGATGGCCGATACCTGTCCAAGGACCATAAAGACAGGTTCCATCCGGATCGATCCATAAGCAATATGACTTGCTGATAAACAAACTGGCACGATCAGGTTATCGCATTCCCTTATAACCGGTAGCAGCGACCGGTAGGAGATGGGATAGGGAGGGAATCCGCCGACCTCGACATCCCCTTCATTTTTAACCATTCCGTTTAATACAATACGCTGGCAGTTATGAGAATCCATTGTATATGCTGCAAGGGCAATGGGATCTTTTACCATACTGTCGCCAAGGCAATGATGTTCGGTCATTACATAGGACCCTGTCATCCTTCTTGCTTCACGGATATACAACTGAGGGGTCCAGTGATCCTGTTCGATGTATTCATCCCCGGGATATCCCCAGGCGGAAATTTCGTCGCGGATCTCCGGGGGGACACGTGGATCATTTCCCAGGAAATAGAGGAGGCCTTTTGTATAGGTCTCATGCGCAGCAATGATCTGTTTTCTCTTCGCCCAATCGGCTTCCGGGTATTCATAGTTCATGCCGATCATATCCGTTGAAAAAGCGCCTTTGTTGTTGATATCGGTTTTATGATTGGGCATGAGACTCCATATGAAATAATCATCCAGACTTCTTTTATCCGGCTGGGCAGCGAAAAGCCGGATCAGAAGTTCATAGCAGGTGGAGTCATAGCCATCAGGCCGGGTAATGGGGACCAGGTTATCGGGATCGTTAGTCAGGCATATCCTGAAATTATAGGTCTGAACTTTCTGATCACCAGTACCCGTGGGTTCCAGGGCCTCATCAGTGATCCCCCATAGGAGTCCGCTTTCCGGTTTGCCTGGAATTACATATGGATCCACGCTATCCGGGAATTGGTGGTATTGTCTTAGCTGAATACCATTTAAGGACTCTCCATACTGTTTATTTGATTCCCTGCCAATGGTATAACTGACTCCCGCTTGCGCCAGCAGGTCTCCTTCATAAGAACAATCGATGAAAATCTTGCCATGGATGACTTCCGGAATGCCCCGTTTGTTCACATCCGTAAAATCAATCTTAATTGAGTTGATATGATCCTGGTTTTTATCCACTCCAACCAGACAGTGGTCATAGATAACCGGAATCTGCCCTTTATTAATATAGCGTTGAAATACTTTTAGCGCTTCCCCGGGTTCAAATTTCCATGATTCGAATTGACCGTAATGGTCTCCCAGCTGCCTGTAGAAATCTCTTGCCAGCCCGGTGACTGCATACTTGTTTCCTATATCTGTCTGTCCCAATCCTCCTGAAGTCAATCCACCTAACCGATCCCCATGGTGGATCAGCAAGACGGTTTTCCCCAGCATTTTTGATGCATAGGCCGTGATCACACCTGCCGATGTTCCGCCGTAGACCACCACATCATAAGTCCCGATGATGGACTCTTTTTTTCCACAATACGATAAGATGATCAGCAACAGGAAGACATGGAAAATTCGTTTCATGGAGCAACGAGTTTATTTTTTGCCAATGGCATACTGGATTCCGCCCATTACATGTTCCTGGAAAAGCGGGTCTTCAAATGTTTGGTCGGTATGTCCGAATCCTGTATAAAATACCCGGCCGCCTTCAAATTCATGATACCAGACGATGGGATGGTTGTTGTTCATTTCACCACCTTCATAAGAGGTTTCATCCAGTTTTGCCAGTACCTTGATATCAGGATTCACATCTTTGAAATTATACCATTCATCGAAACGTTTCCATTCGTCAGGCAGCATCCGGGTTGAGGGATGATTTTTATCAATGACCCTGACAACAGCTTCCTGCTGCTCCGGATGGCTTTTAAAGTAACCTCCTGCCATCTGACCATACCAGGGCCAATCGTATTCCGCATCCGTTGATGCATGGATACCAACGTATCCGCCACCACCCTGGATGTATTTTACCAATGCCTGTTGCTGTGTTTCATTGAAAAGATCGCCGGTCGTATTCAGAAAAATCAGCGCATCATACTTTTTCAAATTCTTGATGGTAAATAAATCTGCATTTTCCGTTGAATCCACCTGAATATTCCTGGTAAGCATTAGCTCTGTGAGTACCTCCCGTCCTTTTTCTATGGACTGGTGTCTGAAACCATTTGTTTTGGTAAAGATCAATACGCGTGTATCCTGTGCCTGTGCCATTGATAGAATAAATGATAAGAGGATAACCGATGTAAAAATAATTTTAATTGCTTTCATGTTGATTTATAGTAAAAAGTCAAAAAGTGATATAAATTAAAAAAACATAATTGTCAGCTTGAAAAATTTACAAATTTTCAACCAAAGGGCCGATGAAACCCAATATCTTTTAAATTTAACAGATTTTCATGAATTTTAAAATTTCATATAATTACTGGAGATTTAAAATACATGTCCGAAATTGGGTTAATCCCAACAGGTATCTATTTGAAAATAAATGTGTTCCAAAAAGTTGGCATCTTCTCTTAAAAATAATTTATTAATTATTAGGGTCAAAACATTTCAAAAAGGCATGAACTTTATTTTCGCCAATAACACAGCTACTTTCTCCAAAAATAGGGAGAAAATAAGATCAGTACCGTAAAGAGTTCAAGACGTCCCAGGAGCATCAGAAATGACAGGAACCATTTCCCGGGAAAAGGGATATGCGCGAAATTATTGACAGGTCCCACACTTCCGATACCCGGGCCGATGTTGCCCACTGAGGTGGCCACGCTTCCCAGCGCCGTGGCGAAATCAACGCCCATCAAAGACATGATGACCGATCCTGCGGCAAATACCATAAAATAAATGATCATGAAGGCAAGCACATTAAAGGTGATGTCTTTGGAGACTGCTTTTTTATTGATTCTTACCGGAAGAACCGCATTGGGGTGCAGGAGTCTTTGAAGTTCCAGCAGGCTGTTTTTTACGAGGATCACATGACGGATCACCTTCACACCGCCGGCTGTTGATCCCGCCGAGGCACCGATGAACATCAACATGAAAAATACCACCGTAATCAGGGGATGTATGGCTGTATAATCGAGGGTTACATAACCTGTGGTGCTTACGATGGATACCACGGTGAACAGGGATCCCCGGAAAGCGGATTCGAAATTTTCCGTTGAAAAGACCATGACAGCCAGTGCAATGAGGATCCCGAAGATAACTGTGAATATGAAATAATACCGGAATTCTTCGTTTTGCCAGATCTTCTTAACATGTCCATGGAGTCCGAAATACGTCAGAGTAAAATTCGTGCCGGCCAGAAACATAAAGACCGTGATCACGTAATGAATGAACGGATTGGAAAAATGGGCAATACTGGCATTTTTTGTTGAAAATCCGCCCGTAGCCATGGTCGTGAGCGAATGGTTGATCGCATCATAAAAACTCATGCCACCGATCATCAGCAGGGTGAATTCCATGGTGGTAAGTACCAGGTAAATCAACCAGAGCCTGATGGCGGTTTCCCGGATCCTTGGTTTCAGTTTATCAGGAGAGATCCCGGGCGACTCAGCAATAAACAGCTGCATTCCCCCAATACCCAGGATAGGCAGGATCGCTACTGCCAGAACGATGATCCCCATGCCCCCGATCCATTGGGTCAGACTCCTCCAGAAGAGGATCCCCTTGGGTAAGGATTCAATGTCTGTAAGAATGGAAGCCCCGGTGGTGGTATATCCGGAGATGGTTTCGAAAAAGGCATCGGCATAATGCGGTATGGCTCCACTGAATACATAGGGAAGAGAACCGGTTAATGACATCGCCAGCCATCCAAAGGTCACGATCAGGTAACCATCTCTTTTCCTCAGTTCAGGATCATCAGTCGTCTTGAAAAAAATCCAGATGATCAATCCAAGAGAAATGGACAGGACAGAGGATATGAGGATGGGTTTCCAGGATGTATCCTGGAAATACAATGAAAACGGGATACAGGTTGTCATAAAACAACCATTAAATATGATCAGCAAACCCAGTAATCGTAAAATCTGCCTGAAGTTGAAACGCATTACGTGTTAGATCAGTTAAAAAATTTCTCTACCTGATGGATACAATCTGGAAGACATAGAACTACGACCCGGTCGTTGGATTGGATCTGAAAGTCTCCGGTAGGTGATTGCACCTCACCTTCCCGGATGACCCCTCCAATGACCGCTGATTTTGGGAAATTAAGTTTTTTAATGGCTTTTGCTGTTATTTTTGATTTTTCAGGTACCTCAAATTCCATGATTTCAGCTTCCACACCATGTATTCCAGTGAGTGAAATCACCTGTCCTTTTCTTACATACCTGGATATGAAATTTGCAGCGATAAGTTTTTTATTGATCATGGTATCCACCCCGATATTTTGTGAAATATGGATATAATCCATGTTCTCAACCAGCGCAATGGTCTTTTTCACCCCCATGTTTTTGGCAAGCAGGCACGAAATGATATTGGTCTCAGAATTTCCTGTCACTGCCACAAATGCATCCATGTCTGTGATCCCCTCTTCCCGTAAGAGTTCCACATTACTGCAGTCGCCATTTACTACCAGTGTATCCGGTAACATGTCGGCCAACTCAAAGCTTTTTTCCCGGTCCTTTTCAACCAGTTTGATGTTGTATTTTTTACCCAGCCGGCGGGCGGCATGGAAACCAATCTTACTTCCACCCATAATCATCACATTTCTGATTTCAATCGATTCCTTCCCGCCAATTTTCAATAATTTTTTAACGCCTTCCTGCTGGGCAATAAAATAAGCATGATCATTGGTTCTGAACTTGGTAGACCCGTGCGGGACGATCGTTTTACCATTTCTCAGGATAGCAACGTTGATAAAATCATGGTCAGGATTTAGAAAGGCTGTATCTTTTAATGATTTATTGTTTAGCTGATTCCCCTCATCAATGGTGATTCCCAGTAAGGTGAGCATCCCGTTATCAAATTCAAAAGTATCGGTAGCCGTCGATCTGGCCAACAATCTTTTTATTTCCCGGGCAGCCAGGGATTCGGGAGAAATCAATTCATCCACACCGATGGTAGCCAGGTCCAGTATATCCTTTTTAAGAAAAAATTCAAGGTTACTGATGCGGGCAATGGTTTTTTCAGCCCCAAGCTTTTTCGCAATGATGGCTGAAGCGAGATTTGTTTCTTCAAAACTGGTAACGGAGATAAATAAATCCGCTTCCTCGATCCCGGCTTCCTGTAAAACGGCATAGGAAGTGGAATTTCCCTTGACCGTAGCACAATCAAGATGGCTGGAGGCATAATCCAGTTTTTCCTGGTTCATGTCGATCAGGACAATGTCCTGTTTTTCATAAGCAAGTAGTTTCGCCAGGTGAAATCCCACTTCTCCAGCACCTGCAATAATAATTCTCATGTATCAATTGAAAATGATTAAACAAATTTGAAGATATATCGTGAACATTTCAAATTGTTTCTGTTGATATATCTCAATTTTTTAATCCTTTATTCTGAACGATGTTTTTTTTTTGCATAATAATTAATAAGATCCATCTCCTATTTACGGAATTTCAACATTGCGAAAAATCAGAACTGAAGGGTAAAAATCGTATAAATATCGGGTTCCGATTTTACATTCAAGGATCCATTATGCATCTGCATGATCTGTCTTGATAAAGCAAGCCCGATCCCTGATCCATTTTTCTTGGTCGTATAAAAGGGGATAAAAATTCTATTCATTGCTTCGGCGATGATTCCCGGGCCGTTGTCCTTGACTTCTATGATAATTCGCTGGTCTGAATCCAACCGGCCCCTCAATTCCAATCTCGGCTCACTGCTCCCCAGGATTGATTCCTTCGCATTTTTTATCAGGTTGATCAGGACCATTTCAATTAATTCCCTGTCGGCAAATATTTCCAGGTTATCAGGGGTAAGGGATAACCGGAACTCAATTCCCAGACTATCCATTTCCGCCCGCAAGAGGTTATTAATATGGTTGAACATTTTTTTAATGGCTACTGTGGTGAATTTCGGTTTTGGAATGGAGGTATAATCACGGTAGGCATCCACGAACCGGATTAACCCTTTACTCCTGTTTTCGATGGTGATGAGTCCATCGCTCAGATCATCAATGGATTCCTTTTCAATAAAGAAGCCCTCATTTTTTTTCTCCAGATCCTCCTGTAATATCTGGTTGAGTGTTTCGGTAAGAGAAGCGATTGGAGTGATGGAATTCATGATCTCGTGCCGCAGGACGCGTGTCAGGTTCTGCCAGGCTTCAATTTCTTTCTGTTGCAATTCTGCTTCAATATTTTGCAATGCTACCAGTTTAAAGGCATTGCCCCGGAGACGTAATTCAGTGGCATGCATGGCAAGGGAAACATCACTGCTTTTCCGGATCAATGCCTTGTGTCCTGGCTTCAGTTCATTCAGCTGACGGAACAGTTCAGGGTTGATCGGTTTTAATTCGGCGATGTTGTGGATCTGTGGAGCCTGAAGGAACCGTTTAGCCGTTGTATTGATCAATCCGATGTTCCCCTCAGCATCGAAAGAGATCAGACCGGTGCTCACGTGCTGCACGATCGTGTGTAAATAATTGAGATTTTCTTCCTTCTCAGCCCTTGCCTGCCTGAAAGCCTCCAGCACTTCATTAAAGGCTTTGTTGAGTTCGCGGAATGACCAGCCGAGTTTGTTATCATACGCAAATCCGGAAGAAAAATCAGAATACTTGATCGATTCAAGGAAACGAGTTAGCTTCCGGTTGGTTTTTTCAACAAAACGAATGATATCAAAGAGTTGAAAGAGAATTATACAACCAATGATGATCAGCGTCACATATCGGCCTTCAAAGGTTAAAAGATGAATGAATAAATAGGTTGTCAGGAATAATAATATTACCCGGAAAATTAAGGAGATCCTGAAATTATTAAAGCCCATATTTTTCTAATCTTCTGTACAAGGATGACCGGGTAAGTCCAAGTTCATTGGCTGCCTGTGTGATGTTCCCATTATATTTTTGCAATACCTTCCGGATCAGTATCTTTTCAACCTCTTCAAGATGAAACTCATCCAGTTGGATCCCGCTCTCTCCCTTTTCTTGTGATGCCGGACTGAAGAAGAAATCTTCAGGATTTAAGATATGGCCATTGCTCATGATCACCGCTCTTTCAATGGAATGTTGCAGTTCCCTGACATTTCCCGGCCAGGAATATTTGATCATTTTTTTCCGGGCGGCTTCGCTGATGGCATGAATGTTCTTATTGTACTTTTTAGTATAAATCTGGAGAAAATGTTCTGCCAGAAGGTCGATGTCTTCTATCCGGTTACGCAATGGGGGTATTTCAACTTCAATCGTATTGATCCGGTACAGCAAATCCTGCCGGAATTTGTTTTCCTTCACCATGTCGTAGATGGGCAGGTTGGTGGCACAGATGAGCCGGATGTCAATCTCTTTCGGTTTATTGGATCCTACCCGGGTTACTTTTCTGTTCTGAAGCACACTCAAGAGTTTGGCTTGCAGGGGAAGTGTCAAATTTCCGATCTCATCCAGGAAAAGAGTTCCGCCGGAGGCGATTTCAAATCTTCCCGGCCTGTCTTCCTTGGCATCCGTGAAAGATCCCTTCATATGGCCGAAGAGTTCACTTTCAAATAAGGTTTCGCTGATCGCCCCCAGGTCTACATTGATGAACACCTCGTCTTTACGGTTGGAATTCCGATGGATCGCCCGGGCAATAACCTCCTTTCCGGTTCCGTTCTCTCCAAGAATTAAAACATTGGCATCCGTTTCAGCCACCCTTTCGATGGTCTGAAATACTTTCATCATGGCAGTCGATTTGCCGATCACATCCTGGAACTTAAAATCAATGTCGGAGGATATCTGTTTTTGCTTTATCTTCAGATCGCTGACTTCCACTTTTGATTTTCGCAACTGCATGGCCGCATTCACGGTGGCTAAAAGCCGTTCATTTTCCCAGGGTTTCAGTACAAAATCGATGGCTCCTTCCTTGATGGCTTTTACTGCCATCTGGACATCTCCGTATGCAGTGATCAGAATTACCACGGCGGAAGGATCAATTTCAAGGATCCTTTCAAGCCAAACAAATCCTTCATGCCCACTGCTCACATCCTTCGTGAAATTCATATCCAACAGAATGATGTCGTAGTTTTCATTGTTGAGCAGATTGTGGATACTTTCAGGACTTTTTTCTATATCCACCTGTTTAAAATGACGTTTCAAAAACATCTTGGCCGCCCGTAGAAGATCTTCATTATCATCTACAATCAGGATTTTCCCTGTTTTAATATTCTCTTTCGACATAAATGCTAAACAATGATGATTGAATTAAATCTAGTTAAAATTAAACTTAATTATCGTGAATTTAAAAACTTTTGGTTCAATGGTAAATAATTGTTTTTGAAGGCAATTGTTGACCGCTAGCGGACACCCACGTTCGGTGATGGACGTTTAATTAACCTGGGAGCATGTAAATTTCTATAAAAAGGCTGTTTTGTAAATTGGCACACTTGTTGGCATTAGTAGGGTGGAACAGAAATAAATTCGAGTCATATGTCAATGGATAAGAAAATAAAGAAGAAAATATGGACCTTTAAAAGGATTTCTCTATATGCACTGGGTCTGCTCTTCTTGTCTTTTGTTCTTTATTCCTTCCTTTTTGCGGATAAAAGATCCAAGGTTAAGGTAGACGCAGAGAAAATTACCATCGGCGAAGTAAAATACGGCACCTTTCAGGATTTTATCCCGGTTACGGGGAATGTTCAGCCCATTAAAACCCAATATCTGGATGCAATTGAAGGTGGAATCATCCAATCAATTGATAAGGAAACCGGTGAAATTTTGAAAAAAGGGGATGTGATCCTAAAATTATCAAATACTTCTCTGGAATTGAGTGTCTTGAGTCAGGAAGCAGCCTTATATGAATCGATCAACCGTTCTTCGGATACACGTCTTTCCATCAACCAGAATGACCTGAGTCAACAGGGACAGCTGGCGGAGATCAAATATCAGATTGAACTGTTGAGGCCTCAATACAATCGTTACAAAAGATTATATGAAAAGAACCTGATCTCGAAGCGTGAATATGAGGAGGTGGAAGAACAGTATAAATATTATTTGAAGAGACGGGAATTGACCTATGCATCCTATCGCCAGGACTCCCTGGCAAGAAGTTCCCAGATCAAACGCATCGACCAGTCTCAGCTACGAATGATGCAAAGTCTGGAAGGTGTTGGTAGAATCCTTGAAAATTTACAGATCAAGGCTCCCATTAACGGGCAACTGGCCACTCCGGATCTTGAGATCGGTCAATCGATTAATGTAGGAGAGCGAATTGGCTGGATCGATGTGCTCGACAGTTTCAAGGTGAGGGTACGTATTGATGAATTGTATCTCCCAAGGACGGAACCAGGTCTGAAAGGATCCTTCACGCTGGCACAGCATGATTATGAAATGGAAATCACCAAGATATATCCGACCATCACGGATGGACGTTTTGAAGTAGACATGGAGTTTACCGGTGAACAACCGGATGGGATCAAACGGGGGCAGAGTGTCAGGATCAGGCTTGAGCTTGGAAATTCTGCCCAGGCATTATTGTTGCCTGTGGGAGGTTTTTATAAAGATACAGGGGGTAACTGGGTATATGTAGTAGAAGATGGCGGTGCAAGGGCTGTGAAGAGAGAAATCCGGCTTGGGCGGAAGAACCCTGAATATTTTGAGGTAACTGAAGGGCTGGAGCCTGGTAACCGGGTAATTACCTCATCATACGATCATTTTGGAGACAATGAAGTATTACTGTTAAAATAGTATGGATTTACAATTTAAAAACACATATAATGATACAGACGAATAATCTTAAGAAGGTTTTTACAACAGACGAGGTAGAAACCACTGCGCTCAATAACATCAATCTCGAAATAAAAGAAGGAGAATTTGTCGCCATCATGGGACCCTCCGGTTGTGGAAAATCCACGTTACTCAATATCGTCGGATTACTTGATAATCCTACGGAGGGGGAATATCATTTTACGGATAAGGAAGTTTCAAAATTTTCAGAACGTCAACGCGCACAACTACGGAAAGGATCCATCGGATTTGTTTTTCAGAGTTTCAACCTGATCGATGAGCTTACTGTATTTGAAAATGTTGAACTTCCCCTGCTTTACTTGAAAGTCCCTTCGGGCGAACGAAAAAAGAAAGTGGAAGAAGTACTTGAACGGATGAATATCATGCACCGTCGCAATCACTTCCCACAACAATTATCGGGCGGACAGCAGCAGCGGGTGGCTATCGCCCGTGCAATTGTGGCCAGGCCAAGGGTAATCCTTGCGGACGAACCTACAGGTAACCTGGATTCGGCCAATGGTGAGGAAGTAATGAAATTACTGGCTGAATTGAATGAAGAAGGGACCACCATCATCATGGTAACGCACTCTCCTTATGACGCTAACTATGCCCATCGGATCATTAACCTGTTCGACGGCAAGATCGTTACAGAAAATATCAAGGAACAATTTCATATATAGTACCCGCAGGGGATCTTATCAAGATTCACGCAGGGCAAGGGAGGTAACCGCAAAAAACGCCAGGAATTAAATTATCTTTGCGTCCTTCGCACCAACCTTATCGAGCTTTGCGTGAATTTTTTTAACCCCAGGCCCAATTAGGCATCACCCATTCATAAGATCCTCAATTTCATCCGTTTCAACGGGAATGTTTTTCATCAGGTCATAAATGCCATCCTTCGTGATCACCACATCATTTTCAATCCGGATTCCCAGGTTCTCTTCCCGAATGTAGATCCCCGGTTCCACCGTAAATAGCATCCCTTCTTCAAATTTCCGGTACATACTTCCGACATCATGAACATCCAGGCCCAAATGGTGGGAAGTGCCGTGCATGAAGTATTTTTTATAGGCAGGCTTATCAGGATCTTGGTTTTTAATATCCGTTTTATCGATCAGGCCCAGTTTCAGCAACTCGGATTCCATCAACTTGCCAATTTCTTTATGATATTCTGGAATAACATTTCCCGGTTTCAACATACCAAAGGCTGCCCTTTGTACCCTCAAAACAGCATTGTATACATCTTTCTGCCGATGGGTGTACCGTCCATTCACAGGGATGGAACGTGTGAGATCCGCATTGTAGTTCGCATATTCGGCTCCTATGTCGAGCAGGAGAATATCCCCGTCTTTACACGCATCCTTATTCTCAATATAATGAAGCACACAGGCATTGAAGCCGGATGCAATGATTGGGGCATAAGCAAATCCCCTGGACCGGTTCCTGATAAATTCATGGATCAGTTCAGCCTCGATCTCATATTCATAGATCCCGGGTTTTACAAATGGAAGTATTCTTCGGAAACCACTTTCCGTGATATTACAGGCTTTTTGCAAAACATGAATCTCAATATCGCTTTTGATCATCCTGAGCTCATAAAGAATGGGAGCCGACCGGTGGTACAGGTGCAGGGGATATCGCTCCCTGCACCAGGTGATAAACCGGGAATCCCGGGTCTCCACCTCAGTCAGGGGTCTGCGTGTATGTTCATTGGTATTTAAATAGACATGTTCCGCTTCCGCCATCAGTGCATTGAACGTAGCCCCGAATTGTGAAAGCCACAGGATGTTCTGGATGCCGGAGATCCCGATGGCTTCGGATTTGGTATATTTATGACCTTCCCAGATGGCGATCTCTTCATTTGTTTCCCGTAAAAACAATATTTCACGCATTTTTTTGTCAGGATGATCAGGAAACAGGACGAGGATCGATTCTTCCTGATCGATCCCGGAAAGATAAAGCAGGTCACTGTTCTGCCGGAACGGCATCGAGCCGTCCGCATTGGTGGGCATGATGTCATTGGAATTGAATATAGCAATCGATTTCGGGTGTAAATTTTTGCAGAAATTTTTCCTGTTCAGCATGAAGAGGTTCTTGTCAATCGGTAAATATCTCATCGGATAAAAAATTTAAACAGAAAATGGTTTATGTTTTTTCAAGGCCAAGGTAATGCAATAACCTGTGATTTAAAAATTGAGGATTATTCATTTTGATAATTACATAATCAGTAAGTTTGCTACTTTTGCGAGTGAAGTAAAAATGGTAAAAGATCATCAGGTATTCGAATTTCCCAACGAGATCCGTTTTGTGTATAAACAGGTGAATAACACGAAGGTAGTGCATTGCGGTTTTGTCATTGATGTGGGAAGCAGGGATGAATTGCCAGAGGAACAGGGACTGGCACATTTCTGGGAACACATGGCATTTAAAGGAACGGAAAAGCGCAAACCTTTTCATATCATCAACCGGCTGGAATCGGTAGGAGGAGAATTGAATGCCTTTACGACCAAGGAGAAGATCAGTTTTTACGCATCCATTCTGGAGGATCATTTCGAGAAGGCCATAGAATTGCTGATGGATATTACCTTCCATTCAGTTTTTCCCGATAAACAGATCGACCGGGAGAGAATGGTGATCCTGGATGAAATTGCGATGTATAACGACAGCCCGGAAGAAAATCTTCAGGATGAATTCGATGAAGTGATTTTTGGCCAGCATCCCCTGGGGAAAAATATTCTGGGTACCGAAGAATCTCTCCGGACATTTCATAAACAGCATTTCCTGGATTTCATTTCCCAGAATTTATCGAGTCACCGGATCGTGCTAACGGCCGTAGGGGCCTATCCCTTTTCGAAAGTCCTGAAAATTGTTGAAAAATATATATCGACCATTCCGGTTTTCCGCAGGGATCGTGACCGGAAAATCCCTGATTATTTTTACGGGCAGAAGGTGATCAAAGAAAAATCATTCGGAAGGGCTTATTGTGCCATAGGACGTGATGCCTACACCCTAAATGACGAACGGCGTTATCCGTTCTTTATGCTGACCAATATCCTGGGAGGACCCGGTTTGAATTCCAGGCTCAATTTAAGTCTGCGTGAAAAATATGGCTATGTGTATTCGGTGGATGCCTCTTACAATGGATTTACAGATTCAGGGATGACAGGTATCTTTTTCGGGACTGAAAAAAAATATCTGAATAAAAGCATTAAGATCATCCTGAAAGAGATGGACAAGCTGAAAGATCAGCGCCTGGGAACTTTACAGCTTCATAAAGCAAAACAACAGATCAAAGGCCAACTGGCCATTGCAGAGGAAAATAATACCAATCTGATGTTGATGATGGGCAGAAGTTTGCTAGATATTGATAAGATTGAAACGCTCGAAGAAGTTTTTCAAAAGATCGAACACATTACAGCAGTCGATTTGATGGAAGTGGCGAATGATATTTATAATCAGGATAAATTGAACTATTTGATCTTTCAACCCAATTGATATGAACATTATATCGGAGGATATCCAGAAGTATGCAGAAAATTGCTCATCCGGCGAACCGGAAGTCCTGTCAGAACTCAACCGGGAAACCTATTCAGATTTTCTGTTCCCTCGGATGTTAAGCGGACACCTGCAGGGCCGTTTTTTATCGATGTTATCTTCACTGGTAAAACCACACCGGATACTCGAGATCGGAACTTTTACGGGATATTCGGCAATTTGCCTGGCAGAAGGACTTGATGAAGGTGGAATGCTGCATACCATTGAATTGAATGACGAGAATGAGTTCAAGATCACTGAATTCTTTAAAAAATCCGGCGTTGAAAATAAAATTAAATTGCATTTTGGTGATGCCCAGAAAATCATTCCCGACATTCATGAAATTTTTGATCTTATTTTCCTGGATGCCGATAAGGAGAATTATTTGAATTATTATCATCTGATTTTTGATAAATTAAGGCCTGGTGGAATCATTCTTGCTGACAATACTTTGTGGAGTGGAAAAGTGCTTGATCCATCCCAGATGGATAAGGAGACCATAGGTATTCGTGAATTTAATGAAGCTGTCACTCAAGATTCCAGGGTTGAAAACGTTCTATTGACAATCAGAGATGGGATTATGATGATCAGAAAAAAATGAGGCATATTTTATACATAATTTTGATTGTTATAATGATTTGTCCGGTGGCAGGTCAATCTCCTGTGGTACCTCCGGTAATACAATTTGCCGGCATGGAGCTCAGGTTGAATGATCGTACCAGAGAAGAAATCCAGCTTGATGTGGATGCACTGACCAGGAGTCCAAAATATTTCAATATAAAACTGGACCGGGTGATCCAGTATTTTCCCATTATCGAAAGGGTTTTAAGGGAGGAAAATGTTCCGGACGATTTTAAATACCTGGTCATCCAGGAATCGGCCCTGATACCGGATGCCGTTTCTTCTTCCAATGCGGTTGGATTTTGGCAATTTAAGGAATCATCAGGACAGGAGGTCGGGTTACGGATTGACCGGAATATCGATGAACGCATGAATATAGTTTCAGCCACCCGTGGAGCATGTAAATATCTGAAGACGAATAATTTCTATTATAACAACTGGTTATATGCCCTTGTGGCCTATAATACGGGAAGGGGAGGGGCGGAAGCTTATGTTGACAGCCGTCATTTCGGGAATAAAAAAATGGAAATATCGAAGCATACGCACTGGTATGTGAAAAAATATCTGGCGCATAAGATCGCTTTTGAGGATGCCCTTGCAAAGAATAAGGTCCCTTCCAGGTATCTGTATGAATATACCGATGGCGGAGGCAGATCCCTGTCTGAGATCGCCTCGGAGTTGAACGTTGATCCGGATGAACTTTATGCGTACAATAAGTGGGTGAGAAGAGGTAAAATTCCAACTGATAAAATTTATACAGTGGTTGTTCCAACCACCGAACAAACTCAGGAAATGGTTGCCATGTCACAAACAACCTTGAAAGGAAATGGCACGCACATACCCGTACCGGAAAAGGGTAAATACCCCATGATAAAAAATAAAAACAACAGTGATTCAAGGCTATACAGCATTAATGGAATTCCCGGAACCGTGGCCAAAAAAGGCGATGACATCAAAACACTGGCCAGTTTTGGGGGAATTCCCATGAAAGATTTTCTTAAATACAACGATATCGATATTGCGCATCAGGTAATTCCCGGGCAGGTTTATTATTTCAAAAAGAAGAGGAATAAAGCCAGGGAGCAATATCATACGGTTTATCCGGGTGAAAACAGCTGGACAATTGCCCAGCAATATGGGATCCAGGAGAAAAAGCTCCTGAGAAAAAACAGGATCAGGGATGATTACAGTGATTTTAAGCAGGGGCGTGTGGTGTGGTTGAGATATATCAGGCCGGAAGATGAGCCCATCGAATACGAAGAACTTCCAACCCAGCCTTTCTATGGTCAGAACCAGGAAGGAATTTCCAGGGTAACGGAAGAACGAATTTCAAATCAGAATAATTCCATCACTGAACCCATGCGTTCAGAACCGGTCCCGGAGGAAGAGCCGGATAATTATATTGAAACCCACATTGATCAACCCAAAACCGATACTCCTGGAAATTCCGGGATTCAATCTTCTGCGCGTAATGAATATGTGGAAGAATATAACCTGGATACGCAGGTGGGTGGGTCCATCTCCTCAACTCCACTTTTTCATATTGTGGAGGCGGGAGAAACACTCTATGGGATCTCCAGGAAATATGGGGTCCCTGTCGAAGATCTCCGAATGATCAATGACCTGGGTGTGGATGAAGGATTACCGATCGGTAGAAAATTATATCTTAAGAATCCATTTCCGGATGAACCGTCCACCAGTTTATCCAGGAATAATGAATCGAATGATTCGAATTCTTACATCATCTACCAGGTGAAAAAAGGGGAAACCCTCTATGGGATTTCCCGGAGATTCAATGTAACCATTTCGGAAATTATGGACTGGAACCGGAAAAATGATTATTCGATCCATGAAGGTGATACGCTCAGGATTAAAAGGCCCTAGCTGGGAATTTTTATTGTGTTAATTTCATGCCTTATATTACGTATATAATAAATTAAGAAGTTTTCATTATATAAACTTTGTATTTCAATTAATTTTGCATGCATTGTAAACTTTTGAAGTAATTGTATGAAAAATTATTTTATATAATTATTTTTAGTTTTTATTTAAAACTTCCTTTATTATTGTGATATAAAGAGGTATTAGGTAATGGGTAAAAATTCCAGGCACATTGATTTGGTAATGCTCGTTGATGATAACGACACGGATAACTTCATCAGTAGAAGAATTATTGAGATCACCAAGTTTTCAGATAATGTAGTCATCAAAAATTCAGGTAAAAGTGCGCTTGAATATTTACAGGAAAATATTGCGGAAGGATCGAAAATCCCCGATCTGATTTTCCTTGACATCAACATGCCCATTGTGGATGGATTTGTGTTTTTATATGAATTTGAAAAATTTGAACATCAGATCAAGGATAAATGCAAGGTGGTGATTCTGTCTTCCTCCGACAATAAAAGAGACATCGACAAGATCGTCAATAATGATCACGTGATCAAATTCATTACCAAACCCCTTACCGAACTGGCGCTGGATGAAGTAAAGGACATTTTCTGATCTGGCAACTTTCATACTCCTTTGCGTTTACATTATATTCCAATTCTTCAGGCAGGTCTTACGTCAATTTATTATCATTCTACATCTCCCGGAGAGGCCTCTATTTCGAAGTTCAATTGTTCCCGGACCCTGTCCCGGATTTGTTCCTGGATCTTCATGATTATTCTGAACCGGATTTGCAGATAGAGCCCGGAATAGATCCGGGGAGGCAAACCTCTTCGGAGTTGAATCGTTCCCAGACCCTGTCCCGGACTTACGAGCGGTAAATTTTTTTCAGTATTCCGGGATATTCCTGCACTGATTTCAACTCCGTGATCCGGGCTCTTCCACCTCACAACTAGTTTGGACTTTCCTTCAAATAGAACTAGGTTGATTACGGAAATTGATTGATTTATTCGATCTTTGTTTTCACAGGATGATGATGTCAATGTAATTCATAATGTCTATTTTTTATTTAAATATTATGAAAAGATCCCTGGTATGGTGTTTCTTTTTTTACCTGCCTCAACTCTTGATGGCGCAGGGAGGAATGATCGACAGCATCAGAACGAAGTATGACACCATTTCCTATTGGACAAAAGGAGGGAATATTTCCCTGACCTTTCAACAGATCGGGCTCAAAAACTGGACGGCTGGAGGAAATGAATTGCTTGCCTTTAATCTTAATTTTAAAGGGTACGCCGAAAAGGAGATGGAGAGATATATCTGGTTCAATCAGCTGGATCTGACTTACAGTCTTTCAAAGCAGGGCGAACAGAAATCGATACGGGCCAACAAGGATAACTGGAAGATCACGACCCGGCTAAACCGCAAGTTAGAGAACAACTGGTCGCTGACCTTGGCATTAATGGTGCAATCCCAGTTCGGTCCCCTTTATAAGGTGTCCATCGATAAAGATACGGAGGAAGAGATCACCACCCTGACGAGTAATATTTTTTCCCCAGGATACTTCTGGCCCTCCTTTGGGTTTTTTTATGCAGCGGAAGATAAATTCAACATCTCTCTCTTGCCTTTAACCGGTAAGATCACCATCGTATTCGATGATTCTTTGTCAGCGGCTGGAGCTTTTGGAGTTGGGAAAGGAAATAATATCAGATCTGAAAATGGATTTGGAATTGATGCCAATTTAAAAATGGATGTCATGAAAAACATTTCTGTGGAATCGGAATTGTATACTTTTACACGGTATCAGAATGTGTTCCTGACAGACTTTCGCTGGGACTTTCTGATCAGATTTAAAGTGAATAAGTTATTTTCCGGCTTTTTCTCCAGTAATTTGATCTATGACAAGGATGTGGTGGATAAGATCCAGTTCAGGTACGCCATCAATATGGGTTTATCTTATGATATCAAAATTTAGGATGAGTCATTCCTGATTTGTATAGGATTGGATTACAGATCCTGGTATTGATCCGGGGATGTAATCATCTATGGAATGGATGTATTCCCGAATCCCTGTCCCGGATTTATTCCGGGATCTTCCTGTATCTCTCTAAAAAACGATACTTCGAATTTATATACAAATTGATTTTTAATGTGTGGAATAATAATATTTCAATTTATCTAAGGAATCTTAATTTCAAAATACAGATATGTTTATCTAGAATTCCGTATCCAACCCCAGTTTATTTTTCAGTTCGATCAAATTGGGATTTTTTTCAGCCAGGTAATTGAACTTATCCTTGTTGGTGTACATTTTCCGTGCGTTTGCTTGATCTTCGGATTTTATTCGGGTAATGATCCTGATCTGATCATTCTTTAATGTATTTCTAAGAAAACTGGTGAGAGTGACCTTGAATCTTTCAAGAATATCCTCTTCAAGGGTATTGTTGATATCAATGATGACCTGGGATTTTTCATCCAGTTCATAAGGTTTGATCATCAAGTTGAATTCATTGCTCCTCCTGGAAGATTTCAGGGTTTCAGAGTATTGATCCCATGCTTTCTTAAGATCCTCCAGATTAAAAGGATTCTTACGATCCCCGGAGATGTATTCATCATTTTTCGGAGTATCGTATTTCTGTTCCTTTTCTCCAGATTGCATTTTAAGATCCTGGACGGAGGGGATCCGGAGGATCCTTTTTGAATGCGTTTTTCGAACGGGTTCAAAGGTTTCAACAGATTCCTCAATGGTGATTTTTTCCGGCTCCGGTGCGGTTCTATTAGCAGGAGGCTCAGGGATCTCCCTGGTTTCCTGTTTTTTGATTGTTTTGGGCGCATTCTGAGTATGAGCCTGCTCAGGCTGTCCGGCTATACGTTTTTTTTTTCTTCTTCCCGCAGGGCTGGGATCTCAGAAACTTTCAAAACTGCATTCAGATGGGTCAGTTTCATCAGCATGATCTCCACATGCAGCCGCTGGTTATTGCTGCTTTTAAAATTCAGATCCGTCAGGTTGGTAATATTCAATGCCGATAGTAAAAATGATTTACTGGCGAACTTACTCTGCTCCTGGTATTTTTTCCTGATCGCCTCCGATACTTCCAGCAATTCAAGAGTGGCTTTATCTTTACAGACCAGCAGGTCTCGGAAATGTGCGGCCAATCCCATGATAAAATGTTGACCATCGAAACCTTTTTTCAAGATCTCATTGAAAGTGATTAAAGCTCCGGAAAGGTCTTCATTGATGAAATAATCAGTCAGTTTGAAATAATAATCATAATCCAGGATATGAAGATTTTCGGCGGTATCCTTATAGGTAATAAGGTTTCCCGATGCATAAGTGAGGATCAGATCAAACAAAGAAAGGGCATCCCTCAAGGCTCCGTCCGCCTTCTGGGCGATCAGGTGAAGTGCTTCCGGTTCGGTCTTGATGTTTTCTTTTTTTGCAATTAAGGAGAGTCTTTCGGCTATATCTGAAATGTTGATCCGGTTAAAATCAAATATCTGGCATCTGGACAATATCGTGGGGATCACCTTGTGTTTTTCTGTGGTGGCTAATATGAAAATGGCATAGGAGGGAGGTTCTTCCAGGGTTTTCAGGAAGGCATTGAAGGCAGAGGCCGATAGCATGTGCACTTCATCGATGATATACACTTTGTATTTGCCATATTGCGGAGGGTACCGTACCTGGTCGATCAGGTTCCGGATGTCATCCACGGAATTATTGGAAGCGGCATCCAGTTCGTAGATATTCATGGCAGTGGAAGATCCCTCATTGCTGGGATTGAAACCATTGATCATATTGGCAACAATGCGTGCGCAGGTTGTTTTGCCTACTCCCCTGGGTCCGCAGAACAGGAGGGCCTGGGCAAGCTGGTCCTGTTCAATGGCATTTTTCAGGGTGGTGGTGATGTGATCCTGTCCGACCACTTCATCAAAACCCCGGGGGCGGTATTTCCTTGCCGATACAATATAATTTCCCATATTCCGAAGATAAGCATTACAAAAATAAACACCAGTCAATGATAATAAAAATTAACCCGGATTATTGAGGGATTATTTTCGGATGAGCATTGGATATTTTTAAAACAGATCCAGTTTGATATAATGGTAATTCCAAAGCCATCATTCCTGGAGTTCGATGATAGAAAGAACTGTTAAGAATCTGTATGAGATTGATACGGTTTCCTACTGACTTAAAGATTTAATAATCGGAAGAATGAATAAATACCAACAGATACTTCAAGTACCTACCAATAACAAGTTTTTGTATCTCATATATAATCAATGAATTATCATTTTTTAAGCCCTGTCATCCATGGCATGATCCATTCACCATATGGAGTAATGACAGCCATCCTGAAGTCGTCATCCCTGAATTCCGATCGAAGAGAGGGGTCAGTCACCAGGGGGAGCTTTACCGCGACCATACGTTCATTGCCTTTCCTGAATCTCGTCGTCCCTCCTCGATTTCGACCCCTCCGGGATTCTCATCCCCGCTAAATAAAAAAAGGCCCAACGGCCTTCATTCAGTCATTCATTCATTCAAAAATCAATCATTGATTTTGTGGAGCCGCGGGGATTACTCATACCCACAAGCATGCACACAAGGCCTTCGTGAATCTCGTCGTCCCTCCTCGATTTCGACCCCTCCGGGATTCTCATCCCCGCTAAATAAAAAAAGGCCCAACGGCCTTCATTCAGTCATTCGTTCATTCAAAAATCAATCATTGATTTTGTGGAGCCGCGGGGATTACTCATACCCACAAGCATGCACACAAGGCCTTCGTGAATCTCGTCGTCCCTCCTCGATTTCGACCCCTCCGGGATTCTCATCCCCGCTAAATAAAAAAAGGCCCAACGGCCTTCATTCAGTCATTCGTTCATTCAAAAATCAATCATTGATTTTGTGGAGCCGCGGGGATTACTCATACCCACAAGCATGCACACAAGGCCTTCGTGAATCTCGTCGTCCCTCCTCGATTTCGACCCCTCCGGGATTCTCATCCCCGCTAAATAAAAAAAGGCCCAACGGCCTTCATTCAGTCATTCATTCATTCAAAAATCAATCATTGATTTTGTGGAGCCGCGGGGATTCGAACCCCGGTCCAGATAAGGAAACCGAAATGCTTTCTACATGCTTAGTCTGATTTGGATTGTCAGGAAATCCCATGGTATCAGTCTCACCAATAAAATTTCCTTATCTGCGATCGTATTCGCCATTGCATCACAGACCTGCAATTGCTAGCACTGTTGATCGATGCCTCATTGCCAATTTGACAGTACGGCAGATTGACGAGACATAGCGGCCTTTATTTAGGCAGCTAAGGCGTAATTATATTCGCCGTTTATTTTGATGAAAGTTTTTTTTAACAGGTAATACTTCCAACACCCGGCATGCTTACACTCGACTTACACCTACTGTCAAATCCAGTCGGCCCCGTCGTCCTGATTTATAAACGTAAAGATACGGTAAAAGTTGATCCCGGGAAAATGAATCCAAATATTTACTGTTTTATTTGTTTCTGCCAAAATATAGGTAGATCCAGGAGAGAAAGTTACTCGAATAGTCTCCCTGGTATGAAAATATATCATCGAACTCTTCTTCAATGTGAATTAAAATAAAATAAATCAACTTATAATTCTTTTGCGATTACCTTTATAGGAAATATCAAATACTTACGAATGCAATTTGACGTAATCAGGAAGGATATAAAATTTTACCCGGATGCTACCAGGGTTATCGCACGATTTCTTTATACAAATGATCAAAGGGCTTTACATATCATTAATTCTGTGCTCAATATGTCTGAAAGTGAAGCTTCCTTTACAATAAACCAAATCCTGCGGGATTATTCAACACGGCATAGAAATATCTCTAAAATTTTCGAAAAGCATTTTAAAAAAATTGCCTACTTGTTCCAGCAGCTAAACATTGATCCTGATGTTCTAGGTCTCCCTCAGAAAATACTTATTGGTTCCTTTTTTACAATGGAATATTCAATTGAATCAGCTGCTTTTTTTAATCCTTCCATTGTTGAACATCCCGATCAGTCTGACACTGGTACTGGATGAAAAAAGAGTAATCATAAGTTTCAGGGCTACAGGAGAAGGACATATTTCGTCGATCGTTTTTCGAACGGGTATTCTTGATAAAAATAACAATCTTACTGTCGAACCTGTCGGCAAAATGCTGGAAGAAGCTGAACATATCCGGCGGCATGTCTACGATAAAGAATCTTTCAGACAGCAAGCTGAATGAAATGCGTGATTTTCATCCAATTAATTCATCAGGCTTAATATTGGATAAACTAAAGGATGAATTTACTTATGGCGAACTCTGGAGATGCATTGAAGAGACAAGAAAAAGTCACCGACTTGCTACCGATAAAGAGATACTTTTTAATCAGATCACCTGGTTGGCTTCATCGCATTACGAACTTGAATTTTCACTGGACACAAATATTTCCGAAAGGGTTATTTTCCCTGTTTCGACAAAATGAAAGAAATGGAATTGAAGATGCCCGTTTCGTTAAGTTTATGGATGATAATGGTAAATCCATTTATTATGCAACCTATACAGCATATGATGGCATCACCATATTGCCCAAGATGCTAGACACCAGGGATTTTTATCACTTCAGGATATTGCCTGTTCACGGGGAAATTGCCCAGAACAAGGGAATGGCAATGTTTCCAAGAAAAGTTAATGGAAAATATGCGATGCTTTGCCGGTTGGATGGATTTAATAATTATATAGCCTTTTCCGATAACATTACTATATGGCGTGAGGCTAAATTATTACAGCAACCTAAATTTCCGTGGGAATTCATTCAAATAGGGAATTGTGGCTCACCCATAGAAACCGATGAGGGTTGGCTGGTAATAACGCATGGGGTAGGCCCTATGCGGAAATATGTTCTGGGAGCATCTCTGTTCGATCTTCATAATCCTGAGAAAGAAATTGGAAGGTTGAAATCACCGTTATTAATGCCAAATAGTGAAGAAAGGGAGGGATATGTGCCCAATGTTGTTTATTCTTGCGGATCTATTATTCATAATAAAGATTTGATCATACCCTACGCCATGTCTGATTATGCCTCTACCTACGCTACCGTTAATTTACGGGAACTTCTGAATGAGTTGAAAAACTCAAAATAGTATCGGTGGCATTGAATGGGACTTCATTTCCAATAATTTCATTCCATAAAAATTTGTCCGGATAAATAGAGTGGATAAGATGATGCATTTACCTAACTAATGCGTGAACGATAAATCTTATTTCAAAAAATGCTTCTATTCTCAAACAATAAATTTGTAAAGTATGACGTGACATGAAAGTGTTTTTGAGATTTGCCACTCAATGTATGATAAATAATGAGACCAAGAGCGGCCATCAGCAAAAGAGGATAATTCCCCTTAATCTTTTAATAACGGATTAGTATCAACTTGACCAAGTACGGATTTTATGATCAGGATGGGCGATTTAGTGTCGGTCAATAATAAAATCATCAGGAAATAATCGCGGCCAAGTTTTCTGAGGTTAAAGACATACTTTCTCAATGGCACCAATCAATAAAATACAACTCATATTTCAAAAAGTGTGAATAATGTAAAAGATACCCGTAAATGTGTAATACTTATCATAATCAGAGCACATAACTTTATACTAATTCGTTTCTCACAATTAACTTAATAAAATTATTCGCAATATTGATAAAGACCATTGGCCTGAAACATACTCCCATTCTTTTAATCATTCTACTTCCTAATGGAGAGGATTTATGGGAGTAAACACTGAAGAAGTTCCGTATTAATTAACCATGCTTGAAAATATAATTAGGCTTAAAGAATGGATCGAAAACTATACATCACACGATAAAAAACATTTTAAATATCTATAACATGAAAAAAACATTGGGCATTATTCTTATCGTAATTGGAATAATTATGATAGCATATACTGGATTCAATTTTGTAACTACTGAAAAAGTGGTTGATTTAGGCCCGATTCAAATAAACAAAGAAAAGAATCACATAGTCCAATGGCCACCTATCGTCGGTGCAGTGCTGCTTCTTGGAGGTACATTGATAATTTTCACTGATAAAAAGGTGCACATTTAATTAATTTTAAACCAAACAAGCACATTTCAAGGAAGGCTGTCTCAAAAACAGCCTTTTTTTAGTTTTATAGGTGCAAAGATAAAGGTACCATTGCACCCAGTTCCGCACAAGATTTTGTATCCTTTACTATGCAGATAAACAATAAAAGTAAGTGGGTATTTACGTCTTACAACAAATATTCAAATCGGGTAAGATGTGTGAATTATGTAACTAATATCATTAAGTGTGTAACATTTCCTTGAAATATAGGACTCACCTTTGTAATGTGAAAATTGATTCATATGCCTCCTGCAAATCGTAGGAATTAAAATTTAAAAAAAAACAAATATCAAATTAGCATACAATCATGGGAAATTTTCTTTATGCCACAACAGTAATTCTATTCTTCGGATGGGCGATTGTATTTTTTGGATACGGCAGCGAAGGTATCATACGCATTCTTCTTGTTTTTGCCATTGTTATAATACTTTTTAGGCTTCTTCAGGAGATAGGGTTCTTCAGGGGAAAGGAGTCTTTTAAAATATTCCCTTGAATAAAGATCATTATTTAAAAATAAAATAGAGAACTCAGAAAGGTAACTCAAATTGATTAATTCCTAATAGTAATTTTAAACCAAACAAGCACATTCCAAAGAAGGCTGTCTCAAAAACAGCCTTTTTTTAGTTATAAAGGTGCAAAGATAACGGTGCCACAGCTCCAAAATCCTCATAATGATTATTCTATCTTATATTCTGCAGATAAATAATGGAGGCAAGTTGGTATTTATTTTATGCAACATCTATTCAAAACTGGCAAAATGTGTGAATGATGTAACTCTTACCCTGAATTGTGTAATGCTTTCTGCCATCATATGAATTACTTTTATTCGAATTATTGAACTGTTTTTTAGTGGTTCAAATAAAAAAGAATGTCATGAAAAATTTACTATACGTCATCGCTGGATTACTGATCGTAATTTGGGCGATTGTTTTTTTAAGTTTTAACTCATCCGGGATGGTTCATTTTCTTCTTTTAATTGCAGGATTTATCATACTTATCAGAATTGTTTTTGGCAGGCAATTATCAGGCAAATAATCGCTATTAATAATTGATGCTTAATAAAAATATAATCGAAATGAACTATTTGTATTTAATAATTCCATTTGCTATCCTATTTTTTGCAGGGATAAGAATTGTCCGGCCAACCCAAAGAGGATTAATTGAAAGATTGGGTAAGTATCATCATTTTGCCAATCCCGGATTTCACTGGATTATTCCTGTTATCGACAGACTTTATATGGTAAATGTGACCGAACAGATGGTAGATGCCGAACCCCAGGAGATAATCACCAACGATAATCTGAATGCAAGAGTGGATGCCCAGGTTTATTTCAGGGTGAAAGCCGATGAAGAAAGCGTAAAAGGATCAACCTACAATGTGAATAATTACAAGTGGCAGATCGTTAATCTTGCACGAACCACCCTTCGTAATATTATCGGTACACTTACCCTTAAATCGGCCAATAGTGAACGGGGGAAAATTAATGCTGATCTCTATAAAACACTGCATAACGAAACCCAAAGCTGGGGTATTGAAATAGTACGGACAGAGTTGAAAGAAATTGACCCACCAAAAGATGTTCAGGAAACCATGAATAAAGTGGTAAAAGCTGAAAATGAAAAAATAGCAGCCATAGATTCTGCTACAGCTGCAGAAACAGTTGCCGATGGTATAAAACGTGCAAAGATTAAAGAGGCGGAAGGCTTTAAACAATCGAAAATATTGCATGCCGAAGGAGAAGCTGAAGCCATTAAACTGGTAAATGAAGCGGCCGATAAATATTTTGTAGGAAATGCGCAATTATTGAGGAAATTGGAGGCGGTTGAAGTTTCACTCGGGAAAAATGCGAAAATTGTAATTCCAACCGGAAGTGAATTGGTAAATATTATCGGAGAGATGGCAGGAATAATCCCCCTGGATAAAAAACAAAAAGAAGATTTATAAATAATTAATAATCTCTTTTTTTTAAACCTGTTTTAAGTTTAAAGTACAGTAAAAAGTATATTGACAACAAATAATGCCTGAAAGAAAATATTTGAATATGAAAACTAACCTGATGTACTCGTATAGAGTTTTATGCCAAGTGATTTTGAATGATTTGATTTTTTCAAGAGGAAAATATAACCGACATGAGATTTTCATTGGATCATGCAGATCATGAAATGCATCCCAATTCTGATCCTACACCTCGGAGCATTAAGTAAGCTTCATGGGAAGCTGACAAACCATTCCATACGTTCATTATCAAACCATAAAGAATGACCGAGCTATACACCAATATTGTTGCCGTAATCGTAGCTCATCCCGATGATGAAACATTATGGGCCGGCGGAACGATTCTGAGCCATCCCTCCTGGCAGTGTTTCATTGTTTGTCTTTGCCGGGGAAGTGATAATGATCGTGCTCCCAGGTTTTACAATGCATTAAAAGATCTTAAATCGGAAGGGATCATGGGTGATCTGGATGATGGACCGGATCAAATGCCATTGAATGAAAAAGAGGTTGAACAAGCTATACTGGACATTATTACCTCCCAAACATTTCGACCTGATTATTTCCCATAATCCTTCCGGAGAATATACCAGACATTTCAGGCATGAGGAAGTAGGTAAAGCAGTTATTAAACTCTGGCATACAGGCAAAATATCTGCCAATGAACTTTGGACCTTTGCTTACGAAGATGGTAATAAGGAATATTATCCCAGACCTGTTAAAAATGCCACATATAGTCACAGACTAACGTAAACAGATCTGGCTGAGAAAATACAGCATAATTACAGAAACATATGGATTTGAAAAAAACAGTTTTGAAGCAGAAACAACACCCCGGACAGAATCATTCTGGCAATTTACAGATCCGCATGATGCTAAAAAATGGCTTAGAATAGATCAGCATGGCGATTCAAACTGATCGTCATCCGGATGTGGAAGTCGAATTCCTAAGGCCAGAAATCAAATTTTATTCTTATGAAAGTATTGGTATTATATGATTATCCTCCTTCCCCAGGAGGACTGGCAACCCAGGGAGATCTGTCTATACAAAGGACTTCTTGAAATGGGTGTGGATGCCCATGCTGTTCATTTCGAATCAGCACAGGAGAAGGAATGGTACTATCGCTGGTTTGAACCGGATGTTGTTGTTGGTGTAGGTTATTGGGGCCATACACCCCAATTGGTACTTCACCCTCAACGTTATGGCGTACAGCCGGTACCCTGGCTGGTTGCCGATGGTTATATTGCCAACTACCAGGAGGTTTTGAATGCGCTTCCGCTCATCCTGGTAACATCGAACTGGGTAAAGGAAATGTATGTTCGTGACGGGATCAATGGTGATAATAATTGAAGTATTGCCGGTAGGTTGTGATACCGATGCTTTTATCCCACGCAGTAAAAATGACCCGAAAATTATGGCTGTACGCGAAGCGCTGGGTATTTCACCCGATCAGTTAATGATTCTCACGGTTGGCGGCGATGCCGCCTCAAAAGGTGCACAGGAGGTAATGCAGGCGCTTGCTATCATTGATACCAAAGCACCGGATTGGAAATATGTCTGCAAAGTATGGCCTCAACCGCGAACCAAGATTCAAAATCTGGCTGATCTGGAAATGGCAACACACCTGGGCATTGAAAAAAATGTTACCTATACAACCAACACCATTTCACGTAATTTTATGCCTTATCTGATTGGGGCATGCGATATATATGCAGCTCCTTCCCGGCTTGAAGGTTTTGGAATGCCACAGGTGGAAGCAGGAGCATGTGAAAAACCGGTTATAGGTATTAAAGCCATGGGAATGCTGGATACACTTGATCCATGGTGAAACGGCATTCCTGGCAAAGGTAGCACAGAAAATTGTCGTGAACGAAGTGATTCTTGGTGATGAATCAGGCTTTGAAGATAAACATAGAGTTGATATTTTAAAGCACCACGGACAGTAGATTACCGTGCAAATGTCCATGATATTGCCAAGTATTTGATGGATCTTATGACTGATGCGGCATTGCGGGAAAAAATGGGCAAAGCAGCCAGAGAGCGTGTAGTGAAAAATTTTGACTACCGTGTTGTGGCAAAACGTTTTGTTGCAGATTATTAAGCGATAAATTGGGAATAACATAATGAGGATATTAAAACAATGCAAACTACAGACTGGCAAGAAATAGAAGAGGCAAAAAAGGCTGCCCTTGAAGTACTGCTTCATAATGCCCATGGACCATATCATGGACTTCCCCGTACTGCAGGCTGGGGATATCCGGAGCCGTATACAAGGGATTTGATGTTTTCTATTCTTGGGATTGCCGTTTCAGAAAATCAGAAACTTCTGGAAAGCATCCGGAAGAGTATTGGAAACACTGGCAAAAAATCAGACAGAACATGGTCATATCCCTTCACTGGTACACGACAAAGAGGACCGTGGATCAAGTGATACAACTCCTTTGTTTTTACTGGGTATTGGCATTTTCAGAAAAGTAACAGGTGAACAGGATTTTCTTCAGGATGCTGTCAATAAAGCCTTGACCTGGATGGAGTATCAAAGTCCATCAGACCGTTACCTGGTTGCCCAGCAACCAACCAGCGATTGGCGTGATGAACAATGGGTGACTGGGATATGGTCTGTTTGTGAACACCCTGGTATATAGCTATCTCCGGCTCCTTGGTCAGAACGAAAAGAGCAGAACAGGGTGCGCCACGATATGAGCCGGTTTACCATTACCGGAGGGACGATGCACCATCATGTCCATGAAGGTCTTGTGGTTAAACATAAGCCATACTATGCTTTCTGGTCTTATAAAATTTATAGCAGCGAACGGTTCGACCTGCTTGGTAACAGTCTTGCCATTCTCTCCGGAATAGCATCACCCACCACGGGCTGAGGAAATGATTTCCTGGATCGAAGAGGAATGTGAAGGCATGAGAAAAAGAGGTGAATTGGCAGTTGATCTGCCACCCAATTTTTTCCCTTTTATTAAACCTGAAGATCCTGACTGGCATGAGCGATATTCAATCATATAACAATCCAGGGGAATACCATAATGGAGGTATATGGCCTTTTATATGCGGATTTTATGTGGCCGCCCTGGTTGCAGCCAAAAGGTACAGACTGGCCGAGAAAAAGCTCCTGACACTTACCCAGATTATTAAAATCCTCAAACTCAGACAACCTGAATTTTGGATTTAATGAATGGATAAAAGCCCAGGATGGCAAGCCCATGGGGCAGGACTGGCAGACCTGGAGTGCTGCGCTTTATCTCTATGCCGTAAAATGTGTTGAAGAAAAAAGAACGCCCTTTTTTGATGAGATCCGTGGATGTTTACCTGAAACTAAAATAGAGGAGTAGTCAGATACAGGTGAGATTCCCTGCCAATAAGAATAACCATCATTTTTTTTGGTCTTTATTTCAAATAATATTCGAAGACGTATGGGTTTGTGTGTTTTTTCAAGTGAAAAAATGTGTGATATATGCAAATATCCAATAGAAATGTGTAACTAATCTAACTTGTGTTCTACGTATATTTATTTTTTCACGATCCTGATATTATCAAATATTGTACTGATCCAGAATAAATCGATCGAAGTAAAAATAAATACCAGCAAAAAATCTCTTGCCATGGAAAATAAACATCATCTTTATCAGAAAAATTTGGGAACTGTTAATGGTTATAGCGCAAGTCCCAAAGTAAGAGGTCTGTCTACCATTCTCGACCGTACCGGTGAAGCATCTGAAAAACATTTCATGATGGAATTGCAGAAAATGGAAGAAATCAATGCTTATTTGGAAAATCGTGTGAAAAAACAAACAAAGGAACTATCCGAAGTTGCTGCTATTAATACTAAATTCATTTCTATCATCGCGCATGATTTGAGAAGTCCGCTTAACGCTATTTTAGGCATCCTGAATGTTTTAAGGATAAGTTTAAGGGATTGTGATCCAAATGAAATTGAAACACATATCAATATTGCATCCAGCTCTGCAAAAAAAACATTAGATCTTCTCGAAAGCCTTTTAACATGGGCCATTTCACAAAATAAAAATTATAGCTTCAACCCGGTTAAAATTAATTTACGCAAATTTTTAAGGGACGAGATCGAGGATATCAATATATCGGCCAAACAAAAACAAATAACCCTGAATCATTCCATTTCACCCAATTTGAATGTGAACGCAGACCCGCAGATGGTTAAATCGATTCTTAGAAATCTGATTAGTAATGCTATTAAATATACAAACACAGGTGGTGAAATAACAGTGAGTGCATCAGAAAGCGAACCATTTATTGAAATAGTGATCAAAGATAACGGTATCGGAATTTCATTCGAGGCCCAGAAAAATCTCTTTAAAATAAATGGACTTCATTCAACAGTAGGCACCCATCATGAAAAAGGTGCCGGGTTGGGATTATTACTTTGTAAGGAATTTGTTGAAAGACACTGTGGAGATATCCAAATAAAAAGCGAACCGGGTAAGGGATCCGAGTTTAAATTTACCTTGCCTCAATATTATTATCACCCACCCAATAACTTTGCTGAAAAATGTGTGATTGATGTAACTCATTTCAGAAGTTATGTAACAGTTTAGATCATAGCAGTTTCTACCTTTGTTTTATGGTAACACAAATGAAAAATATTTTATATTTTTTACTTTCAGCTTGTCTGTTAACAGGTTGTATATTAAATCAGGTAACAGGCCGCAAACAACTGAGTTTAATAAATGACTCAGACTTACAGTTAATGGCCGCAAACCAATACAAGACATTTTTAGATGAGAATAAGGTTTTAAACTCAAATTCCAATAAAGATGCTGCGATGGTTGACCGGGTCGGAGCTCGAATTGCAAATGCAATTACAAAGTATTATAACAGCCAGGGAAAAGAATCGGTGTTGGAAGGGTATAAATGGGAATTTAACACAGTTGATAGTGAAGAAGTGAATGCCTGGTGCATGCCGGGCGGGAAGGTGGTTGTATACACAGGTATATTGCCTGTAACCCAAAATGAAACGGCACTTGCAATAGTGATGGGACATGAGATCGCACATGCCATTGCCAAACATGGCAATGAAAGAATGAGTCAGGCTATGGTTCAGCAATTGGGAGGGATGGCATTAGAAGTTGCCTTGGCCCAAAAGCCTCAGGAAACCCAGGATATATTTATGGCATCCTATGGTATTGGCAGCCAGGTAGGAGCTATGCTGCCTTGGTCCCGGCAGCAGGAAACGGAAGCAGATAAGTATGGATTGATATTTGCAGCCATGGCCGATTATGACCCACGGGAAGCAATCCCCTTCTGGCAGAGAATGTCAGAAGCAAGTGGAGCAAATCCACCGGAATTTCTTAGTACCCACCCTTCCGATGAAACGAGGATAAGAAAGCTACAACAATTTATGCCGGAAGCCCTGAAATATTATACACCTGGGAATTTGAACACTAAAAAATCTACTACCCGGAGAAAGTGAACACACCATACAGGATAAAGTGTATGTGTTATTCAGTCGGGAGTATCATATAACCAGTGAGAGATTTCGTGCGTAAATCCGGTCATTTTCCGCGGTGGTTCTATGAGAGGATGCGATATATGTAGATGGGAGGGAAGAAGGTGTACCGCAGAATCCTTCTTTCTGCACGTTTTTTACTTTTTATTTCATGGATTCGGGTTTCCTAGACATAGACAAATAGAATAGAAAAAAATTAAAAGATGTAGTTTACCGAAGGCTTAGATGTTTTACAAGTCCGGTAAATTATTTAAATTATATCCAATTTAAACTTAAGGAACTGAAATCGAAAGGATCTTCAAAAGTAAAAACTTCTAATTTAGATGATGGCCAGTTTCCTGTAGTGGGTATCGGTGCATCAGCCGGAGGATTGGAAGCCTTGGAACAATTTCTGGCCAATGTGCCTGAAAATAGCGGAATTGCATATATTGTTATCCAACATCTTGATCCCACCCAGGAAGGCATGTTGCCTGAGTTGCTTCAGCGAATTTCCAAAATGAAAGTTTTTCAGGTAAAGGACCGTATGGCTGTTAAGACAAACTGCGTGTATGTGATTCCACCTAATAAAAGCATGTCTATCTTAAAGGGAGTGCTCTACCTGTTGGAACCAGTGGAACCAAGGGGACTTCGCCTTCCGATTGATTTTTTTCTACACTCGCTTGCAGACGACCTGCAGGAACGAAGTATCGGTATCATTCTTTCGGGAATGGGCTCCGACGGCAGTTCAGGGCTTTGTGCCATTAAAGAAAAAAACGGAATAGTGATGGTACAGGATCCAACCACGGCAAAATTCGACAGCATGCCCCGCAATGCCATCAATTCGGTGCTGGTCGATATTGTGGCTCCAGCCAATGAGTTGCCTATAAGACTGCTCGATTTCCTTCAACATATTCCGGCAGTCAAATCAAATCTAGAGATAGAAATCAAAGACAAAAGCGCACTGGAAAAAATTATTATTCTGCTGCGAACCTATACCGGCAACGATTTTTCGTTGTATAAAAAAAATACCTTATATCGCCGCATCGAAAGACGTATGGGAATTCACAAAATTGATAAGATATCTTCGTACGTTCACTTTTTGCAAAAAAATCCAGAGGAATTGGATATTCTTTTTAAAGAATTGTTGATTGGCGTAACGAATTTTTTTCGTGATGCCATCGTATGGGAAAAGTTGAAAGATTCAGTTATTCCAAATATGATCGCTAACCTGCAATCCGATTCAATATTGCGGGCATGGATACCAGGCTGCTCTACCGGCGAAGAGGCATATTCATTGGCCATCGTGTTTAAAGAAGCACTTGGGAAAATCAATCCCCACAGAAATATTTCATTACAAATATTTGCCACCGATCTCGACAATGAAGCTATTGAGATAGCAAGAAAAGGCATATTCCCTGTCAATATTGCTGCCGATGTATCACCAAATCGTCTGAGTCGATTTTTCATTACTACTGATGACAGCTATCGCATCAATGCTGAAATAAGGGAAACAGTTGTGTTTGCACAACACAATATTATCATGCATCCGCCTTTTACGAAGATTGATATCCTTTCGTGCCGCAATCTGCTCATATACATGGATCCCGAGCTGCAGAAAAAAATAATCGGGATGTTTTATTATAGTGTTAATCCTGGGGGGATCATGTTGCTTGGCAGCTCCGAAACGCTTGGAACACAGCGTCATCTTTTTACACCCGTGGATGCCAAATTGAAGATTTACCAACCCTCCCCTGTTCCCCAACTACCTGAATTATTCAATTTTCCCTCTTCATTCTCCCGAACCAAACCGACCAATAAAAAAAATCAAATTCCTCCCAAACCAACCATGAATATTCAAGCACTCGCCGACCAACTGCTGTTAGATCATTTTTCACCTGTTGGTGTACTGGTAAACGAAGATGGCGACATTATTTACATCAGCGGTCATACAGGAAAATATCTGGAGCCGGCCGTCGGTAAGGCGAATATGAATATTTTTGCCATGTTACGCGAAGGTTTGCGCAACGAATTTCCCATTGCCTTCCACAAGGCTGTAATGAAGAAAGAAGAGGTGGTTTTGCATAATATCAAAGTAGATACTAATGGTGGTACACAATCCTTAAATGTTAAAATTCAATGGATTGATAAACCCGAGCCCTTAAATGGCACGGTAATGATTGTTTTTACTGATTTGCCGGAGAATGCTGACGTCAAACTAGCGGGAAAAAAAGGAAAGAAAACTTTAAGCAGAACAAGTAAATCAGAAATGGAAGAAGAGTTGAAGGGTGCACGTGAAGAGGTGCAGAACACTTTAGAAGAGATGCAGACTTCGCAGGAAGAACTGAAATCTTCCAACGAGGAATTACAATCTACCAATGAAGAACTACAATCCACCAATGAAGAGCTTACCACTTCAAAAGAAGAAATGCAAAGCCTGAATGAAGAACTTCAAACAGTGAACGCTGAATTGCAGTCGAAGATAGATGATTTTTCGCGGGTGAACAATGATATGAAAAACTTGCTTGACAGCACCGAAATTGCTACTTTATTTCTTGACAAAGAATTGAATATCCGCCGCTACACCATTCAGGCTACCAAAATTTTTAAACTAATAAAAAGTGACATAGGAAGACCTTTTACAGACCTGGTTTCCGACCTTACATACCCCGAATTGGTTGACGATGCTCATGAAGTATTAAGGACCCTCGTATTTAATCAAAAACAAATTTCTACAAAAGACGGGCGATGGTTTTCCGTTCGCATTATGCCCTATCGCACCTCCGACGATAGAATAGACGGCCTGGTCATCACTTTTATCAACGTCTCCGATCTTAAACAGGTGGAAGTAAAATTAGCTGAAATTGAGCGGATAAATCGAATGCTATTGAATTCATCGTCTGATGTAATCATTAAATTATCAAACAACTGGGAAATACTGGAGTTTAATCCTCAAGCCGAAAAATTTTTCGGTAAAAAGTGCGAGGATGTAATAAACCAAAATTATTTCCAGATGTTTATTCCTGAAAAGCTGCGAGAAAGGATGGAATTGGATATGAAAAAGCTGCTAAAGGAAGCACTAAATGGCAAACTCAAAATACAGGTGAAAGCAGCCGGAGGAGATTTGCCAGTTGTTGAATGGATCGTACATGTATTGCTCAACAATATGAATAATGTGGCGGGAATTATTTTATCACTAAAAAAATAACCATACCATGAATAATGAAGAACAGGATTTTACAGATGCCCAAATGCTGCGCAGAAAAGCCGAAGAACAGCTGAAAGCAAAGCAAAAAAAAATGGAGATAGGGATCTCGGAAACGGACATGAAAAAGCTCCTACACGAACTGCAGGTGCACCAGATAGAATTAGAACTGCAGAATGAAGAGTTGCGTCAGGCATATGAGACATCAGAAACGGCTCTAAAAAAGTACACAATGTTGTACGATCTTGCACCGATGGGTTATTTTACACTTGATAGCGATGGCAGTATCTGCGAACTGAACTTTACCGGGGCCGAAATGCTGGGTGATAGACGTTTTAGTCTGATAAACAGCAATTTTAAACTATTCGTTTCCAAAGATTCGCAGCCTGTTTTTAACAATTTTTTTAGTCGAGTTTATACGAGTAATGCTAAAGAATCCTGCGAAGTGATGCTTGGTTATGACAATAATCCTCTATGCTTGGTTTATATGGAAGGCATAGTTACTGGAGATGACCGGAAATGTCTTTTGTCGTTAGTTGATATTACAAGCTTCAAAAACAGGTAATTGAGAGGTTTGTCAGTGGCAGGTAGGGCCATGGTTCCCAAGTTTTCGCTTATTTCAAATATGTGTGATTTATGCAAATTTTATAAATAATTGTGCAATAGATCAGCAGATATATGAATCTATATTTATAAAGAAATTGTCTCAGAGTACTACAAAACGGATATCGTATGAAAAATTTTTATTTAATCTTGGGAGTAGCAGTGATGTTATATATATGTTCATCCTGGATTCTATCATCGGCAAAACCAGCAAGCAAAAAGAGTGCAACCGCTTTAAATACTACCTCAATTCCAGCTGATCTGAATGTAATTTTTGAAAACTCCTGTTTGGATTGTCATGCTACCGACGGGAAACAGATCGCAATGGCGAAATTAAATTTTTCAAAATGGGATCAATATAAATCCCGCAAACAAATTAAAAAAGCGGAGGCTATTTGTAAAATGATTTCAAAAGGAGCGATGCCTCCAAAATCATTCAGGGAATTATATCCGGAAGCCATTCCAACTCCATCCCAAATAGATATGATCTGCAAGTGGAGCGAAACACTTACTCAGAATAATTGAAAGGGTTTTTCTTAAATCTTCCAGAAGAACGCTTTTGGTGTTGGTTTTTGAATCTTTATTATAATCTATAATCATCATGACTGCAAAATTGAAAGAATCGGATTTTCATTTTGAATCAAAATCAATAAAAAAAGTGTTGATTACGCTGGATTATGACCCAACTGCGCAAAAAGTAGCAGAGCAGGGATTTTTATTGGCTAAAACCTTGGGTGCTGAAGTTATATTGATGCATGTAATATCAGATCCAGTGTATTATTCTTCAGAGGAATATTCTCCGATATTGGGCTTTAGTGGTTATTTAGGACCCTTGCAATTGGATAGTGTGGAGGGACTGAAAAAAGCATCTCAGCATTTTCTTGACAAATCAAAAAACCACCTGGGCGATGAAACCATCCAAACCCTGGTGAAAGAAGGTGATTTTGCTGAATCAATCTTAAAGAATGCCAAGGAGGTTCAAGCAGATATTATCGTGATGGGATCTCACAGCCGGAAATGGTTGGAAAATATTGTCATGGGAAGTGTTACGGAAAAAGTTTTGCATCACACATCCATACCACTATTCATCATCCCGACCAGAGAGAAAGAATGAAAATTGCTCTTGATTTTGGTTTATAAAATATAAGGAAGTAATGAAATGAAACAACGATATTTGTCATTCTCAACCAGAGTGATCATATATCGTTTCTTTATGCAAGAGAAAAGCTATACCCATCATGATATCAAATACTCACCAATCCAAATCTCCAGAATCGAGGACTGGATTGAAATCCAATTCGAATACCGATCTGAAATCTCTTTCCATGCCGGAACTGCTGGCAAAATTGGGATCGTCTCCTGAAGGTCTCAGTCAGGCCGAGGCGGAGAAACGGTTGACCCAATATGGACCGAACGAGCTTGAAGAAAAGAAAACCAATCCGTTCCTAAAATTTCTTACGTATTTTTGGGGTCCCATCCCGTGGATGATCGAAGCGGCTGTGATCCTTTCGGCAGTAGCACGGCACTGGCCGGACTTTGGCATCATCCTGGTTTTATTGCTGGCCAATGCAGTGGTTGGATTCTGGGAGGAACGGCAGGCGGGTAACGCCATCGCTGCCCTCAAAGCAAACCTGGCGATCAAGGCCCGGGTAAAACGTGATGGGAAATGGAATACCTCTGCAGCGCGTGAGTTGGTGCCAGGTGATGTAATACGATTGCGCCTGGGCGACATTGTTCCGGCGGATGTGCGGATGTTGGAGGGCGACCCGGTGGAAATAGATCAGTCTGCATTGACGGGCGAGTCGTTGCCCGTCACGCGGAAAACCGGCGAGGCACTATTTTCAGGTTCGATCATCCGTCAAGGAGAGATCGAAGCAATGGTGTACGCTACTGGTGCGGATACCTACTTCGGTAAAACGGCTCAACTTGTTCAGGAAGCGCATACCGTAAGCCATTTCCAAAAGGCGGTTCTCAAGATCGGAAATTACTTGATCATTTTGGCAGTGGCATTGGTTGTAGTGATTATTACTGTCGCGATCTTCCGCGGCGACCCGATCCTCACCACGTTGCAGTTTGCCCTGGTACTGACCGTAGCGGCGATTCCTGTGGCGATGCCGACGGTGTTATCGGTAACGATGGCAGTTGGAGCACGCCTGCTCGCAAAGAAAAAGGCGATTGTAAGCCGGTTGGTGGCGATTGAGGAATTGGCTGGAGTGGACATGCTTTGTGCTGACAAGACCGGCACCCTCACCCAGAACAAGCTGACATTGGGCGATCCTTTCAGCGTGAACAATATTTCCGCAGATCAGGTAATCCTTGATGGTGCCCTGGCGTCTCGGGCAGAAAATAACGACACCATTGATTTGGCCGTTCTGGCAGGTCTGAAAGAAAAGGATTCGTTAAAGTCTTACAAGGTAGTTCATTTCCTGCCATTCGATCCGGTGCATAAACGCACCGAAGCCACCGTCAAATCCAAAGATGGAAAGACGTTCAAGGTGACCAAGGGAGCGCCCCAGGTGATTTTGGAATTGTCGGCCAATGCCGGGCAGGTAAAACCCGACATCGATAAAGCGGTTAACGAATTTGCAGCGCGCGGCTTTCGTTCTCTGGGCGTGGCCAGGGCTGAAGGAAAAGGCCAATGGCAGTTTGTTGGTGTACTGCCCCTGTTCGATCCGCCACGGGAGGATGCCAAAGCCACCATCGAAACCGCACGTAATATGGGAGTGAAGATTAAAATGGTGACAGGGGATGCACTTGCCATCGCTCAGGAAACCGCCAAAAAATTGAACATGGGTACAAATATTCTCGATGCTGCCAGCTTGGGCGATTCGAAAAAGAAAGAGACCACGGCGATGGCCGAATCTATCGAAAAAGCCGATGGCTTTGCCCAGGTGTTCCCCGAACATAAGTATCATATTGTAGATGTCCTTCAAAAACGTGGCCACATCGTCGGTATGACCGGTGACGGTGTGAACGATGCCCCCGCGTTGAAGAAAGCCGACTGTGGCATCGCTGTTTCGGATGCAACCGATGCAGCTCGCACTGCGGCGGCAATCGTATTGATGATGCCCGGACTGTCAGTGATCATTGACGCAATCAAAGAGAGCCGACGAATCTTCCAGCGGATGAACAGTTACGCGATCTACCGAATCGCAGAGACAATACGTGTGCTCTTGTTCATGACACTGGCGATCCTGGCCTTTAACTTTTATCCCTTGACAGCAGTAATGATCGTGATGTTGGCCTTGCTCAACGATGGGGCGATTCTGTCTATCGCGTATGACAAAGTCCATTACAAGGATCAGCCCGAGGCCTGGAACATGCGCATGGTGCTGGGGATTGCCACCGTGCTGGGTGTCATTGGAGTTGTCTCTGCCTTCGGCTTGTTTTATCTCGGAGAGCGTGTTTTCCATCTGGACCGTGAACACATTCAGACGCTGATGTATTTAAAGTTATCTGTGGCTGGACATTTGACGATTTTCCTGACACGTACGCGTGGTCCGTTCTGGACCATAAAGCCTGCGCGAATTTTATGGGGGGCCGTCCTCGGCACGCAAATTGTTGCTACGTTGATCGCGGTTTACGGGGTATTCATGACGCCTCTTGGCTGGGGTTGGGCGCTGTTTGTCTGGGGCTATGCGCTGGGGTGGTTTCTTTTGAATGACCGTTTGAAACTGCTCGCATACCGGATTTTCGATCCGATCAAAACCAATTAACATCTGATGTGGCGCCGGAGATCGCCAAACGATTCTATGAATTATACAAATAGCAAGGTCGCCGAGAAGGTTGCGCGAAGCAAGATTGTGTGTAGGTGGAGCAGAAGATTAAAAAAGAAGATCACCGCAAATAATTCAACACTAATTATTTGAAAATGTGGGAATTATGTAACTCTTATACTAAGTTATGTAAGACATTCCGGAATTAAAAGACCCACCTTTGTCGTATAAAAAAATATACATATTTAAAATTCAAAAAATGATAAAACTAATTTTAACCTTCGCACTCGCCGGATTCTTTATGCAGGCACAGGCACAGAATCTGAGGGCAATCGACATTCCGATGGCTGTAACTGCTGCATTTGATCAAGCATACCCGGCAATACAGACTGTTGACTGGAGCAAAGCCGGTGATAATTTTGCGGCAGAATATAAAGCAGATACACTGAATAGATCTGTTACTTATAATTCTTCAGGAATGTTAGTTGAAACCAATACGGAAATATTAGAAGCTGCTCTTCCGTCACCTGTAATGGATTATCTAAACGAAAATTATAAGGATAATAAGGTGAATGAAACATCCGAAATAACAGATGCAGATGGTATTGTGACCTATAAAACTAAAATAAAAGGGATGGATTTAACCTTTGATTCAAAAGGTAAGTTTGTCAAATCGGACATGAATTAGATTCAAATTTTAAGTTAGAAGATAATTGCCCAGCATTTATTAAAGGCCCCGCTTTCAGGTTAAAGCGAGGCTTTTTTTTGAGTCCGGCAAAAAACAAAAATTAACGTGTACAACCTGAGCGTCCGGAGGGAATCTTTATATAACAAACGATGGCTGTTAGGATTTATTCTTCAGTTATTCACTTAGGATCTTCTTATAAACTTCCAGATATCCTTCAATCATTTTTTGCTGGCTGAATTTTGAAGTGGCCCATTCCCTGCAATATTTCCGATTAATTATTTTAATATTATTTACCGCTTCCAATGCTTCTTCAATTGAATTTACTAAAAAACCGGTCTTCCCATCAAGAATTAATTCAGGCATGGAACCCCTGTTAAATGCAATAACGGGAGTGCCACAAAGCATGGCTTCAACCACACTCAGGCCAAAAGGTTCTTCAAAACTGATCGGATGTAAAAGAGCAAATGCACCACCTAAAAGTTTATTCCGTTCATCAGGCCCGGAATTACCAACATAAACGATATCACTGTCATTGATAAATGGCTTCACCTTTTGGTCAAAGTATTCCTGATCCTGAATTAAACCTGAAATGATGAGCTTTCTTTTTGATTTTTTGCTGATTTGGATGGACTCATAAACCCCCTTTTCCGGATGAATCCTGCCAAAAAAAAGCAGATAATCTTCTGATTCAGCCCTGAATATAAATTCATTGGTGTTAATGCCATTGTAAACGGTTGCCATGTAATCAAGTTCAGGACTGCGGTCGGAATTACTGATAGAAACATAATAACCTGTGTTGTTGTATTTTTTATAGACCGGAAGGATTTTGGGAGAAGAAAAACCATGAATCGTGGTTACCATGGGTGTTTTGATCAAACGGGAATAACTAAGAGGCAGAAAATCAAAATTATTATGAATCAAATCAAAATTATCTGCTTGTTCCATCAGATGGCTGATATGAAGGCATTCTGCTACTTTTGGATCGACATTGAGGATCTTCGGCATAGGGATGTTCGCAAACTGACACCAGTTTGCCTTTTGTAATGGAATCGCCTGAAGCAAATAAAGTTACATCAATGCCCTTTTCAACCATTCCTTCAGCGATATTGGATGCTACCTGTTCCCAGGGACCATATTTTCGGGGAGGTGTCCGCCAGGCAATAGGTGAGAGTATTGCGATTTTCATGGTTAACTATTTAAACTGAAGCTAATCCGGATTCTGAATTTATCGACGAAATTATTGCCAGCCAGACCAGAATATTTACATTGGTTTCCTTGGATTATCTAAACAATGGTCAACAAGGTCTTCCAAATTGGCTGTGCCCACACACATCACTTTGTCAGCGCCACCCCAATAGATTTTAACGCTTCCATCGTCTTCCGGAACAGCGCCACAGGTGAACACCACATTATGGACATAGCCGGTAATTTCATAAACTTCTTCGGGTTGCAGAATCCATTCATCGCCAACAGCAATAATTTTTGAAGGATCTTCCAAATCGTGTAATGCCACCCCCAATCTATAAACACTCCCATCCATGGTTGGAAACACGCCATGATAGATACTTAACCAACCACGGGATGTTTTAATCGGGGGTGCTCCGGGACCTATCTTCATCTCATCCCAATGGTATTGTAATGGTTTCATAATGAGTTTCGATTCGCCCCAATACTTCAGATCGGGAGAATAGGATATCCAGATGGACCAGGGTGATATTTCAGAATGAGGACGGTCGAGCCTGGCATATAAACCTCCGAATTTTTCAGGGAAGATTACCACATTCCGGTAGTCGGATTCGGTAATAAGTGAAAACCTTTCAACAGATTTGAAATCTTTTGTTTTTGCCAGTCCAATACGCACACCATGCCTGGAATAAGCACTATAGGTAATGAGGTATTCACCATCCATAAAAATAATCCTCGGATCTTCTACTCCATAGGCTTCGTATTCTTTAAAAATTCCCTCAGTAGCACGGAATCATAAAAGGTTTTTCATCCACTTTAAAATTATATCCATCTTCACTCTCTGCCTTCCCAAGTATACTTCTTCCATTCAGTTTATGTGAGCGAAATATCATTATATACTTCCCTTTGTGCTTTACAACAGCCGCATTATGCACCGTAGCCACCGGATAGGGCACATCATCCTTTGTAAGGATCGGATTATTTTGATATCTGTTTATTAGCATCGCGATTTTTTATGTGCAGTACAGCATGTTGTGGTTACAATCTTGGTTTTTTAAGTTGCAGTGTTACCAATTTCTATGTACTTCTTCATTCTGACTCATGAAATTCTTCATAAGCCTGCAATACAGTTAAATGAGAAATCAAATAGGCCAGTGAACTTTCAGCACCCTGGTTGCGGTTTACGCCATAACTTTCAAATCCATCGCAGCATCCCTTGGTTTCAAAATCATACAGGCTCATTCTCAGATCATTTTCACCCAGAAACCACAAAAATGAGGTATATAGCTTATTGAGGTATTCTTTATCTTTTGTTACATGAAAAGCCTGATGGTACATTAATACCATGGCCATGGCATCAATGGGTTGCTGGGCAAAAACAGAACGTTCTCCCTCTTTTTTATACCATTTTTCATTTCCAATGATCGATAAATAATTATCCTTAAGTGTATGTTTCGTCAGAAAATTCATGGATTCAAGGGCTATTTTTGTTATTTTATCATCGTTAAGTATTTCTGCCGAATGTAAAAGAGCCAAGTGGTAAAATGCCATTATCATAAGCCAGCAAGGATTCAAACCATTTCCAGTCAGGTGATTCGTTTTCCTCATAATGTTTGATTAATTTATGGGCCAGATTTCGTAATCTTTCAGTCATTGAATCATCCGATGGATTGCTTTTCAGGTAATAGCTTATACCAATCATGGTATTGGCAATGCTCCTGATGGACTTTAGTTTTTCAAAATTGGGAGATGCATTAAAAAAAACTAATTTTCCTGTCTGGTAATAGGCATCGTTAGGAGCATTGCCCAGCAGATACCCAAGTGCCCATATCGTTCTTCCAAAAGAATCTTCGGAGCCAACCTCATCCAGGAAGTTTCTGTTAAAACTCAGAAAATTCCTGAAGGTTCCATCTGCATTTTGCATATAATGGATATAGCTCAAATAGATGGGAGATAATTCAAGCGCCCGAATATCTTTCATTTGCCTGTATGCCATTAGTACCATGAGCAAGGCCCTTGCATTATCATCCAGGCAATAGCCTTCTTTTAAATTTGGAATACCAAATTTTGCATGTTGAATGATGCCTGTATCATCAGTCAGACGATTGATATGAGCCAGGGAAAAGGGGGGAAGAATAAGGAGATCCAGTATCAGTATCTTTCTTTACAATACCAGTTATGCTCTTCTTTAAGAATATTTTTAGCTAGAGTTCAATATACTTTTCTCCTGTTTTCGGCCAGGTAATTTTTCGGCCATATTCATACGCTTTTCTTTTAAGCTCATTTAGCTCCTCAGGATTATCCAAAAGTTCTGTTAATAGTGGTAGTAAGATCATCAGAATCATTAAAGTTAAAAAGCCTTCCCCTTCCATCTGCCAACAATTCTGCAGCATGCCAGTAGGGTGTTGAAATAACAGCTGAACCAACTCCAACTGCATACGAAAGTGTTCCGCTGGTAATTTGGGCTTCATTCAAATAGGGTGTTATATAAATATCAGAGGCAGATAAGTATTTAAACAAATCTTGCTCATCAATAAACTCATTAAGAAACATAACATGTTTTTCAAGCTGAAGGCTTTTAACCAAACGCATTAAGAAAATACGATATTCTTCACCGGAATGTCGCAGCACATTGGGATGGGTTTTGCCCAAAACGATATATATAACATCAGGATGTTTTTCAACAACTTTGGGCAATGCTTTTATTACTGTTTCAATTCCTTTATTGCGTCCAATAAAACCAAAGGTAAGCAGTACTTTTTTATTTTCGAGTTTAAACTCCTTTTTTGATTTTTCCTGGTTAAAATGAATGTCAGGTACACCATGTTCGATAAAAACAATTTTTTCTTCAGGTACATTATAAATACTTATCAGAAATTCAATGGCTTTATGGCTCATCACCACTATTTTATGAGCCATTTTACATATTTCCTGTAAAACAGCTTTTTCATTATAGGAGGGAGTTTTAAGAATGGTATGAAGTGTTACAATAAGAGGAATTTCCAATCGATGAAGCAAGGAAGAATATATACTCCATTTTGACCGCCAAAAATACCAAATTCATGTTCAAGTATACAAAGGTCAGCACCGCTTAGATTAATGAATTTTACTGCTTTTAAATAATCTTCCTGATGTTCCTGCCTTATGGTCAGTTTTACTTCTTCAGGGTATTCATAGGTAAGGTCATTGTCGTTTAATGCAACAACAAAACCCTCATGCCCATATGCCTTACTTTTCAGTATTTAGCCACCATTGAATTGAACAGGTTATTCGTAAAGGTACCAATGCCGCATTCCCTGGGTGGATATGTGCCAATAAAAGCTAGTTTCATTACTTTCAGGTTTTATTTAAGTGTATACAATGTAACCTTCAAAATAGAGATAAACCCCTTATTGAATAGTCAAATATTGAATATTCGCGACATAATCGTCTGAAATCAGTCTAAATACTGCTTTCACTTTTCTTTTTCTGTACGTTTAGCTGCTTTTGCAGCTCTTTTCTCTTTCAGGTTTTTAACCGGTGCTTTTTTACTGTTTTTCTCTTTTCATTCTTCTTCTCTTTCGACATGATCTTTAGTTTTTAGAATTATTAATTAAATTCGTGTTCTTTGAGAAACTCAGGCACGATTTTAATATCAGTCTTAAATGAGATTATTATTTTCTTCTTAAAAGATATTCACTACAACTCTTTTATTGTTCCTTTAAATGTACAAGACAAGATTACTGATCAAATTAATCGATTATTCTTCAGCTTCTTTTATATATGATACTTTCTTCATACCCGCTTTTTATGATGGTCGAAATCATTTTGAACCGTTCATTGGCTTTAACTGATATTGGAGGTATGAGCAGGTATTATGATGGCCTGACCAGTTTGAAGCATATTTGATTTTCCATCAATTACCACTTCGGCTTTACCTTCAATAATCTGTAAGAAAGTATCAAATGGAGAGATTTTTTCTGCCAGAACTTCACCGGTATCAATGGCCACAACGCTTATATTTCCAGTGGTTTTCCGGATTATGGTTTTAGTTGACCACCGAATTGGGAACATATTCAATGATTTCAATCAGGATATGCGTTTTCGATTTTTCAATTTCACTCGTATGCATGATGTTTACTCTATGAGTAATATCATAAAGGTACTTCAATGTGATTATGGAAAGTGTTATACAATTGATGTAATAATTTACATCATTCACACATTTTGCTGGGATGATTGCAAGAAATTATATCTTATTATTACTTAATCCATAAACCGTTCTGAAAATGATAGCCATAAACAGTATAAGTGATTGCATCAACTATGGATCCTGGTCGGTTGAAAAGGGTCCATATGATCAATTTCCAATATTCGCTTCTTCCTTTATTCACAATACCAATGATAAAAGCTGATTTAAATAATGCCTTTGAAGAAGGGAAAAGTTAATTTTTGTCCGCCTGTTATGAAGTCCGTTATAATTTAATAACAACTGCCGCAATCTTTTATAATAGGGCTTGATGGAATAAATATTTTGAATTATTTTTTTATACCCTTCCAATAAGTTCAGGATGGTTCATTTTGGGAATAAAATTCATGGATAAATCGGTATTGTTTCCGGTAGCTTCGGTCGTTAGCCTGTTTTCTGCTTCCAATTGCTGATACAATTTGGTGTTTCTTAGGTGCATTTAATAGGCCAACCATGGCCGAAACGATCCCGCTTTGCTGTATAAAGTCGATTTGACGTTGAAAAACGGATAGGGGTATCGCTGTCAAAACCAACAATAAATCCTCCTGATACCTGCATCCCGGCATTTTGTATTTTTTTTACACTTTCCAGCAGGTCGCGGTTTTTATTCTGAACTTTATTGCATGCGTGAAGCGATTTTTCTTCCGGTGTTTCGATGCCAATAAAAGTGGAATTGAATCCTGTTTCAACCATCAATGACATTAGTTCTTCATCATCGGCAAGATTAATAGAGGTTTGAGCATTAAATGTAAAATGGATACTTATGTACTTGCATCCAATTCTCTCATGGCAGGCAGCAGTTTATTCTTTATGATTGCTTTTTGTTACCGATAAAATTATCATCCACAATCGATACAGATCCACGCCAATTTAGATTTTATGAAAGAACTTCCAGTTCATTGATAATTTGTTGATGTATTCTTCATCCTGACTTTGTGCTCCCAGAAGTGAGGTGATTTCACAGAAATCGCAGGCGAATAGGGACATCCCCGGGAAACCTGTATATTCATAAAAGCATAGTCTTTTACGGATAATAAATGGTAATCCGGTACCGGGGATAATGAAATATCGGCAAATTCAGCTGGTCTTGTAAAGTCTTTTGGGCATCCCATTTTTTAAATCCTTTAAAAAAAGGGCATGGTAATCTCGGCTTCATTTAAAATAAAATGATCTATTTGAGGATAAAGATTGTATTCCTGCGTAAAGAGAGGACCGCCGGCAACAATTTTTTTATTAAATTTTTTACATTCAGCAATTATCTTGTTCCACGGATTCTTTTTGAATGTACATGGCACTTATAAAAACATAATCAGCCCATTGAATATCACTACTGTATGAGGCGTTGTAATATTCAGATCCACCAGTTTTTTCTCCCATGTTGAGGGAAGCATCGCTGATACGGTTATTAATCCAAGGGGAGGCACTGCTGCTTTTTTAGAAATAAATTTTAGGGCATGTTTGAAGCTCCAGAATGAATCAGGACACTTTGGATATATCAACAGAATATTTTCAACGGCATGAATTTTATGATTTTGAAAAATCCATCAATCCTGAAAAATCACAAATACAATTATTGAAGTACACATACATAAATCAATGCAATTGATGAGTTGGTAATATTAGTTAGATCAAGGATAGGTGGTGTGTTACATAATTCCAGATAATATTTACATAATTCACACATCTTCGAGTGTGCCACGCCTCTTAATTTTAAGTTTTTTAAAGTGGGAAGGAGTGAGCCCTGTAAATTTTTTAAATTGATTTGACAGATGGGCCACACTGCTGTAGTGCATTTTGTAGGCTATTTCAGATAAATTAAGCTCGTCATAGACGATCAGTTCTTTTACTTTTTCAATTTTATGGGTCAGATAAAATTTTTCAATGGTAATTCCTTTGACTTCTGAAAAAAGATTGGCAAGATAGGTATAATCGTAATTGAGTTTTTCACTCAGGTAATCCGAAAGGTTTACCTTGATCTGTTCATCAGTATAGTGTACCAATTCGATAATGGCACTTTTTATTTTTTCAACCAGGATACTTTTTTTGTTATCCATCAGGAGCAGTCCTGATTTTCGCAGGGCGATATCCAACCTCTCCATCTGTTCGGGTGCGATATTCTTGGTGATGTCAGCTTCGCCAATTTTTACATCTTTAAAATGTATACCCAGTTTTTCAAGTTCGGATTTTACGATCATCTGGCAGCGGATACATACCATATTTTTAATGTATACTTTCAAAGAAGAAGAATTCTCAAGATGTATAATATTTTAAGTTATAAAGTTAAAAATTATTTTGGACCTATAGAAGACTTTATATATCTGTATAGTTGATTATCACTCAAAAAAGAAGGTAATTATCAGCAACACGTATTTTCAATTATGATCTGAAGTTTGAAGGTCAATACGGCGCTAGATGTTATTGGGGTATGAAGGATTACTTAATTTTCATCTTATAATGATCATTTTGGCTTTGATTTATGATTTTGCATTTGAAATATTCACCGAGAAAGTAAGGATTACATAAGGATCATCCCTGCCCAGGTTATACAGGTAACCGTTGAATTCATACCGTTTAAAGCCGCCCCCCAGCAACAATCCCCGTTCAATTTCCAGGTTACTTTCATAGAGTCGGGTACACTGGAAACTGAGTCCGAACCAAAGCCAGTCGACAGGGGAAAAGTTAAATCTGACCAGTGATAGTAAAAATCATTTTTCCGGTCTTCCCGGTCAAACATATATTCCGATTCAGAATGCAATTCAAATCGCTTAAAATCAAAACTGAGCTGCAGTCCGGGGGCAATTTCGTTCAAGTTACCCACCACATCTCCCGCTTTCAGCGTGGTCGGGATGACAGGGAAAATCAGAACAACTTGAAAGATTCATACGTAAATCTTGCGGTGGAAATGGAAAACAATAATTAATTATTAGGCATTAATTAGTAATTCGTATTTATTAATTAATGGGCATTGACGCATTAATTATTACGTGATCTTCGTTAATTGCCAGACCATTTTGAAGGAGGAGCTGCGGGGGGACCGAACGTAAAGAATCACGCCGGTGGTGTGATTTAGTGAGGGGACAGCCTGTAGGGAGCATCCCCGCTAAAATAAAAAAGGCCCTCAGGCCTTCATTTTAATTGACATTCACAAGAATTCAAATTCATGATTCAACAACCTTTGAAGGATTCCAAGGATCGTTTGACTTTTTTTAACATAACTTATTCTTCATTACGCATTACCCATTTATGAAAAAATAATAAATTTAGGATATGCAATACAGGTTAGATAAAACATATTTTAAGAAACAATCGGTTCAGGAAGCAGACCATTATGAAAAATACTGGGCTCAAAAAACCTTTGAAGAAAGGTTGGCCGCTGCCTGGTATTTAACTTGCCAGGCTTTTAATATTTCCTATGAGAATCCACCAAGAATGGATAAAAAAATATTCAGGAAAAGACGAAGGTTATAATGGATTATATATTTAACCGTGATTTTATAGAATTTATACAGGCCCTAAACAAACAGGAGGTAGAATATCTGATCGTAGGGGGATATTCAGTAATCATTCATGGATATAGCCGGACGACGGGCGATCTCGATGTATGGGTTAACAAAACAAATGAAAATTACCGGAAAATTGAGAGAGCATTGCTGGATTTTGGTATGCCTGTCTTTGATATGACGTTAAATAATTTTATGAATAGCAATGAATTTGATGTTTTCACCTTTGGAAGACCTCCCATTGCTATTGATTTCATGACCCAGGTTAAAGGATTAACCTTTTCGGAATGCTTTAATCATCGACTCATCAAGAAATTACAGGAAACTCATATCAATGTTTTGAGCAAGAAGGATCTTATAAATGCCAAAAGAGCTTCCAACCGTTCCAAGGATCAGAATGATATAGATCATCTGGAATAAAGCAACAATTTATTAACAAGTTAAAAATTATTTTGGTCCTATTGAAGACTTTAGATATCTGTGGAATTGAGAGTTACCTCAAAAAAGAAGCCAATCATCAGCAACACGTATTTTCAATTATGATGGGAAGTTTGAGGGTCAATAGGGCGCTAGATGTTATTGCGGCATGAAGGATTACTTAATTTTCATCTTATAATGATCATTTTGGCTTTGATTTATGATTTTTCATTTGAAAAATTCACTGAGAAGGTAAGGATCACATAAGGATCATCCCATCCCAGGTTATGCAGGGAACCGTTGAATTCATACCGTTTAAAACCTCCCCCCAGCAAAAGGCCTCGTTCAACCTCCAGGTTACTTTGATAAAGACGTGTACGCTGGAAACTAAGTCCGAACAAAAGCCAATTGACCGGAGAATAAGTGAAGTCTGTCCAGTTGTAATAAAAACCATTTTCCCAGTCTTCCAGGTCAAACATATATTCTGATTCAGAAGACAATTCAAATCGCTTGAAATCAAAAGTGAGTTCCAGTCCGGGGAAATTCCGTTCAAATTACCCACCACACCTCCTACCATCGGTGTGAAGGTGTATTCGAAGCTTTTTCCACCGGCAAGGTTGTAGCCGATCCATTCTGAAAAAGTCTGTAGTTCCTCGTAATTATACCGTGCTTCGAGGTGTAATCTTCCTTTATCGGCCTGATATACCGGGAGAAAAATAAAATCCTCTTTGAAAAAATATAGATTGACTTCGATATCATGATTCCAGCTAGCCTGGGGCACTGTATCCTGATCATGTGCTTCAGCCATCGGATAGCCTGCCACCCCGAACAATCCGAGGTAGATATAGACCAATTTGTTCAACCTCCCAGGACAATGGTTAAGGACACTAAAAAAATACCTATTCCCGTAAAGACGAGGGAGGTAAGGATTGGTTTTAGCCCAGCGTATCGTGCGAGGGAGAATCCCAATCCTAATATTATCACCAGGGCGACCCCATTGGAAATCCGCATGGCGATGGAAACATCATCCAAAAACAGAAATGGTAAAACCACCGGAAAAGTACTGAGAAAAACAAGCATAAAGATCTGACCTGAGATGAAGAAGTCCTTAATAGTCAGCGATTTTTTCCGTGATGGTTCCGGTAGTTTTTTAACTTTTTCGCCGAGTTGATTGACTTCATCATCATTCATCCGCTCCGAAAGAAGTGGCGAGAGATTCACGCTGATTAGGTTTTAATATCCGGAGCACTCGTAATCTGCTTGATCTGCTTGATCTGGTTGATATCCCGTTCACGGTCGAGATATACGGTCAACAGGTTCATGATCGCATCCACCAGACCCCAGGCGACATTGCATCCCAGGGCAGCCCATAAAAGACTGTTTACTTCCTGCTTTCCCGTTGAAGAAACACTTATGGTCCCTGTAAAGGTGAGTGCCATGATCAGCCCGAAAATTACCTCTGAGATCCGGTCAACCGGATCAAGGGTGGTCCATGTTTTCCGACGGTTTTGCCAGAAATCCTGTTCCATAATAAATGATGTGAATTTACGGAACAAAAATAGACGATTTCCACATATGAATAGATCCCTATCAATGAAATAGATGTTTTTGGGGGTTACTATTTTTTTTACGAAGAATAGTTTAAAAAATCCGAGATTACCGCTGGAAATTTTTGGATATCCAATAAATTATCTGGATTTATTGAAACATTTTCTGGAATTTAAAGGTTAAACTAGAAACAGTAACATTTAAATTAACCCTTATCCTAAAAAATCCCATCCGATGAAAAAATTGATAACCACTCTATGTGTTATGCTTTTGGCGTATCTTATAAATACACAGGCTTATTCTCAGGTCACCGCTGATTATGATAAGACGGTGGATTTTAGTAAGTACAAAAACTATAGTTTTGCCGGATGGCAGGAAAATAGTGATAAATTGCTTAATGATCTGGATAAGGCCAGGCTGCAGAATGCTTTTATGGAAGAGTTTTCCAAACGTAATATGAGTTATGTAGAAGGAACTGCCGATGCAATTGTGACGCTTTACATCGTGATTGATAATAAAACCAGTAAGACCGCCTATACCAATTACATGGGAGGTATGGGATATGGTAGAGCCGGCTGGGGTTATGGTTATGGTTATGGTTATGGGATGGGCATGGCATCGTCCACTACCAGCTACAGTGAAAATGATTACAAGGTAGGAACCCTGGTAGTCGATGTCTATGATGGAAGTTCCAAAAAACTGGCCTGGGAGGGTGTATCGCAAAGTACGATTCAGGAAAATCCTCAAAAAAGAGAGAAAACCATCCCGAAAAAGGTAGCAAAACTCATGAAAAAATATCCGGTTCAGCCTGCGAAATAAGATATTAAAGCGGTTTTTTGGCTGAATGGAGAAGAATACAAACAACGAGATCCATAAAAGGGATTTGCCTGTATTATTACAGATATTTACTTATTTCTTGAGGATTCATGATACAAATTCCCAATCTGATTGTAATCTGGATTTTCGATTAAGCAGTCTCCAAAGCTTATAGTATTGGTCCGTGATAGGATCGGGAAGGATTCCAAGAGACACAGTATATTATATTAAATAGTTGTTATTTGCATGCTTAGCGAATTTCTTGCCGATCTTTACGAGAAAATAACCTTTGAGAGGACCTCATGCATGTAAAGGAATACTTTCATTGGATTGTAGACAGATCTAAGCCAATCAAATTTGTTGTTTTTTCATTTAATTTTCATGTGAATCCTTAAAGACACTGGAGCTCCGGTAGCTGTTATTATCGGCAATTTTGATGCTTTTTAATAATCCGGGTATTTTCGCCCAGCATAAAATCGTGTCCACGTATAAACCGAATACGGTTAAACATTCAAAAAAGGAGACCAGAATACAAAAAAGACTGGATTTTAAAGAAAACCAGAACCGGTTCTTTTTTAACACGGATTTGAATATGCCAATCTTGATACAAAAGTTTCCTTTGAATCCCAACGTGGAATCATATATGTATTCAACTGGTTTTTTTAGACAAAGGGGTCACAAGGAATGGACAGAATTTCTTATTAAATAAAATCCCAATTGTCTTTTTCTAAGTATCCTAGGTATTCTCATACGTTTAAATTTATTATCACACTGTGCCCCTCATTTATGTAAGGGTAAAGCGTATAAATTATGCAGCCGTTCATCAATATCCATTTATAAAATCGAAACCTTTCCTACCCTCTTTTTCCGTATATATAGTATAAGTCAGCGCCCAACAGCCCGATGAAGAAATATTAATTAATTAATGAATTCCTAAAACCAACAAAATGAAAAAAGTATTGATTGCATTGGATTATGATCCGACCGCACAGAAAATTGCAGAAAAAGGTTATATAATGGCTAAATCAATGGGAGCTAAAATTACTTTACTGCATGTAATTTCAGATCCTGTATATTATTCCGCAAGAGAATATTCTCCGATCATGGGATTTGAAGGTTACATGGATCTGGGTCCGTTACAATTGGAAACTGTGGAGGGATTAAAAAAAGCCTCTCTGCATTTTCTTGAAAAATCAAAGCATCACCTGGGGGATGATAACATTCAAACCCTGGTAAAAGAAGGAGATTTTGCTGATTCAATCCTGGAAGCTGCCAAAGAGATACAAGCCGACATCATAGTGATGGGTTCACACAGCCGGAAATGGCTGGAAAACATCGTGATGGGTAGCGTTACCGAGAAGGTATTACATCATACCACCATTCCGCTCTTTATCATTCCGACGAAAGAGAAAAAGTGAGAATTATATTGAAGTTATTTTTAATCAGACAGATAATTCCTTTGTCCCAACGACTTTCGTCATTCCTGCCCGTATAAGCGGATAATTGTTAATGTATATGCGTTTGCTCACATGGAAATTTTATTCCGGTGGATAAGCAGGATTCATCACCACAATTCTACAGATTCCTGCTCCTTCTCCCTGTGTTCAAACCTCACGAATGAAGACTTCGGGGAGGGCCGATTCAGGAATGATGCCCACTCAACCAGTCAATTGGATTAGGTGGCCTGAAGTGTGAGCCATCCAAAATGACTAAACTTGAAAGATCCAGCAATACCGATACATTATCTCATATCAATCACGATTCTCTCCCTTCCCCCCGATTTTAATTAGGGTATATCTTTCCAGTAGCGTCCGTTGTCTGTAATAAAAAGGGATTTTATTTAAATATTGCATTGATCCTTCACTTTTTTCGACTGAATCGCGCATTTTTTTTGAGAGCAGGTGGAGGGAGTCCATGATGAAAACAGGCATTATTGAAGATCAATCTTTTGTTTTATTATAACCATTCAATTATATTTATTTATAGGAAGAAACTCCCACATATAAAAATCCTGAATTAAAGGTAAAATTATTCCGAAGATCTACTGCCTGAAATCTGGGATTGAATATGAATCTACCATTTTTCAATAAAAATAAATGATTGCGAATATTCTGACCGGTTGTCTTTTAATTTGAACCTGCTACATTTACCAGGATAGTAGTTAAGCTTAAATTATTAATTTAAATAATCCGGGTAGTGATTTGCTGGTAACTTTAGAATATGATTTGAATGATTAAAAGGTGGAACCGCAAAATTTTTGATAAAAGAAAATCAGTCAGTATTTTTATTTAAAATTATATCTTAATAAAAAGGATTTTGAAAGACATTCTTATTTTTAATAACAATTTATGTATTGTTTTGTGGATACATTATTGATTTTTCGAATATATTAACTGTAATTTTTTTCACGTGTTCGTTGACGGTTTTAATCTAATATAATATTTTTTTCCCATGAAAACGTATTCATCCTATTTGCTGACCATCATGAGGATTCTGATCGGCTGGCATTTTCTCTATGAAGGTATTATAAAGGTAATCAATCCGGATTGGACTGCTAAGTTTTATCTGCTGGGTTCGAAGTGGGTGTTTGCAGGATTTTTTCATTGGATTGCTTCATCCCCCGATATTTTGAAGGTTGTTGATATTTTAAACTCCTGGGGGCTTATTTTAATTGGTTTTTCTTTATTTGTTGGATTATTCCTACGTTGGGCTTCTCTGGCCGGGGCCATTCTCCTTTTCCTTTATTTTATAGCTTATCCGCCAATCACAGGCTATACATTTGGAGTGGTTGCAGAGGGTAATTACCAGTGGATTGATAAAAACCTAATTGAATTATTTGTCCTGCTTGTTTTTATGGTTCTGCCTGCTCGATATTTTTATGGAGTTGATCGATGGATCAGTCGTTGGAAAGAGGAGAAGCCTAATATTCCCATTCCGGGATCAGGATCAGAACTGGGGACAGTGGATAAACGGCGGGAATTCCTCCGTGATATGATCAGTGTCCCATTTCTTGGAGCCTTTGCGTATGCGGTATACCGTAAAAGAAAATGGGATAGTTTCGAGAGAAAAATACTCACTGGAAAACCGGATTCAGTTACAGGAGCCACCTTAAAAAGTTTTCAGTTCACTTCGCTTGAGGATTTGAAAGGGACCATCCCAAAAGGTAAAATTGGGAATTTTGAACTTAGCCGCCTGATCATGGGAGGAAATCTGATAGGCGGATGGTCACACGCCCGAGACCTGATTTATGTCGATAAATTGATAAAGACTTACCACACCGATGAACGTGTCATATTAACTTTACAGCTGGCAGAAAAATGTGGGATTAATGCGATCATTTCCAATCCCCAACAATGTCGTATCGTTAATAAATACCGTCGTGAGACAGGTGGAAAGATGCAATTTATTTCCGATTGCGGTGTTGGTGATAGTTTTATTGAAGGTATTGAAGTGTCTATCGAAGGCGGGGCCCATGCTTTGTACAGTCATGGCGGAAGAACTGATATCAGGATTTATAATAATGATTTAACAATTTTTGATGATCTGACGAAAGGTCTTGAATTAATTCGGAGTTATGGTAAACCGGCTGGAATTGGGGCACATCGAATTGAAACTGTACAGGCTTGTGTGGAACATGGTATCAAACCCGATTTTTGGGTAAAAACGCTGCATTCTCAAGATTACTGGTCAGCACAGGTTGACTTGGAAAGGAAGGATGTTCCAGAACCTGGCTGGAAAGATAATAATTTTTGCCTCAAACCACAGGAAACGATTGATTATATGAACCAACTCGAAGAGCCGTGGATTGCCTTTAAGACATTGGCAGCAGGAGCCATATACCCAGAAAAAGGATTCCAATATGCCTTTAACAGCGGGGCTGATTTCATTTGTGTTGGAATGTATGACTTCCAGATCGTCGAGGATTGTAATATAGCCTTGGACAGTTTAGCCCAAGTTGAACGATTTCGACCGTGGAGAGGTTAAAGCCAATCTGCTCGTTATATGTCTTTTAATTTATTTATAAATTTTTGCATTGTCATGTGGGTATAATATGATTAATATATTAATAGCCTTTTCACAAAATCCTCCTATATTTTATAGGACAAGTACTTCATCATGCTATCGATCTTTTCTACATTAAAATCTCAAATAGGATTTTCACTTAATGCCGTAAACCTTATTTTCTTAATTTACATCTCCCTTTCCTGTACGCATTCATACAAAAAAACCATTCAAACTGACATCTGTATCCTGAGTGGAAGTGAAGCAGGCTTTACCGCGGCCATCCAGGCCGCACGGATGGGAAAAATGGTGGTGCTGATCGAACCGACTGGTCACCCGGGTGGGATGATGGTGGAGGGGATCGCCAAGGATATCCGCTTTGGCAGTATACTTGTGATAGGAGGCATCGCGAGAGAAATTTATACGGCCATCGAAACCCACTATGAAAGGGAAGTCCATTTTGATGACCCATCCTGGTTTCCCCGTTTTGAACCTCATGTAGCGGAAGCGATCATAGAACAATTTCTTGCCAAGGAAAAAGGAATCCGGATCATTCGTAATACAAGGATCAGAGAAGGAGAGGGTGTGAAAAAGGCTGGAACGGAAATAGAAAGTATCGTCCTGGAAAACGGGATGGAAATAACCGCCAGGATATTCATAGACGCATCCATTGAAGGTGATCTGCTTCATTTTGCTGGCGTTTCAACAGAAACCATCCGGGAAGGAAATGAAAAATACGGGGAGACGAAGAACGGACTCCAGGTGGTCAATACCTACCGTCAGTTTGAAGTGAATGTAGATCCTTATATCGTTCCGGGCAATCCCGCCAGCGGGTTGATCCCCACCATTCAGCCAGGGGAACTTGGGGAGCAGGGTGCTCCCAGCAAGTACATCCAGGGATATTGCTACAGGCTTGTACTGACCCGTGATCCGGACAACCGGTTGATGATCGACAAACCGGAAAATTATGAACCCGGAAATTATGAGATCTATCGAAGGTACCTGAGAGCAGGGGGTCAGCTGTTTTATCCTCAGGCCACCCGGCCCAATGGCAAGACCGACCTGGGCAGCTGGCATGACCTGTCGGCCAATCTTTATGGGGAGAATTGGGAATACCCGGCTGGAGATTATGCCACCAAAGCACGTGTCGTAAAATATCATGAAGATTTTACACGGGGCCTGATCTGGTTCCTCCAGCAGGATCCCGAGGTAGATCAGTCAACACGTGCCAACTGGGATAGCTGGGGATTGTGTAAGGATGAATTTACTGACCATGGAGGCTGGCCGCGCCGGTTATACATCCGGAGTGCCCGTCGAATGGTCTCTGATTATGTGATCACCGAGTATCATACGCGAAGGGATAATGAACAGCGCGTATCTGATCCGGTGGCCATTGCCTGGTGGCCGCCCGATGCCCATCATGCACGGAGGATCGTGAAGGATGGATATGCCTATGATGAGGGATTTGTGTTTGGCGGGGATGACTGGCGCCCGTTCGGTGTTTCCTGGAAGGCGCTTATCCCCTTGCCGGAAGAATGCACCAACCTGATCACGCCCACCTGTCCTTCTTCGAGTTATGTGGCTTATGGAGCGATCCGGATCCTGCCCACCTTCATGATCCTGGGTCAGAGTGCGGGTTGTGCCGCCTCGTTGGCATTAGAAAGGGATCAGACAGTCCAGGAGTTGGATTATCCATCCCTGAGGGAAAAATTGATTGATGCCAGGCAGATCCTGGAGATACCCGGGAACTGGCTGGAGATCATAACAACGGAGAATTGATTTAAAAAATAAAATTTAAACCAGAATATGAACGTATTAATTCATCTTGGTGCCTTGGTATATTTATGGGTATAAAAAATTATGTATATTGCCACGAAACCACCAGGACACCAAGGAAATAGTACCATTCAAGATGAATTTCGCAGAAAAAGCAATCCAATTTTACCGTGGACTGAAACCGCCCCCAATGCGATCTTCCAATAGAATACAAATCCTGAATCCACTGGAAGAAGAAAGCGTGAGGAATATCCTGGAAGCCTTCTACCAAAAATATTATCAGGATGAAAGAAAGCGCATTTTCCTGATCGGGATCAACCCGGGAAGGTTTGGAGGAGGGATCACGGGTATTCCCTTTACTGACCCCGTAAACCTGCAGGAAGTACTGGGCATTCCCAACGGATTAGAAAAAAAACATGAACTGTCTTCACGGTTTGTCTATGATGTTGTCAAAAGGATGGGAGGTCCAGAGAAATTTTTCGGCCAATGTTATCTGACGGCTGTGTCTCCCTATGGATTCGTCCGGGGGAATAAAAACCTGAATTATTATGATGATAAAAATTTAATGAAGGACTGGGAACCGTACCTGGTCGAATGGCTGAATAAACAGATCGCATTTGGGTCCTATCAGGAGGTGGCCTTCTCCCTTGGAATGGGTAAAAACCTGGAATACCTGAAAAAGCTGAATGCAGCGTACCGGTTTTTCCATCAGATTGAAGCACTTCCTCACCCAAGATGGGTTATGCAATATCGGTATAAAAAACGGGACGATTTTTCGCAAATTTATATTGAAAAGCTTCATTCATTCATTTTTTCATAAAGTTTTCAGCATGGCCTCTTAAAATATGTTCCTATTCGTGCAGAAAAATGTTCAAAAATGCACACTTTCCAGCTGATTTTATCCATTTCATATTGATAACTAATTGAAATACAAGATGATGTGTTTTCTGGCACGCCATTGGTTACTTATATTCAGGAAGAATAATGAAGATACAGACCATGATTGCCAGATTATCAAGAAACATGAAAATAATGATGACGGGAGCGCTGATTTGGGTGGGGATGTCTCTACCGATTTATGCTGAAACTGGTGAAAATACCTTCGATTTTGAATTTGATTATCAGGCTACGGCGGAATTACTTTCCGATTACCTGGTAACCGATTACAAGCTGGATGAGCTTGTTGAAAAATGTGATTGTACCGTGAAAATTTTCAATAAAAACAATGATCTGGTCCGGTTTGGCAAAGCGAATAATGAACTTGTCATGAATCTGATTAACAAATCGGATTTCCTCATGGAGGTAAATGATACGAAATATTACAGGTTAAATAAATAAGGTCAATCTCGAAATAACTCGGCAAAAAAAGGGAGCGAAAGCTCCTTTTTTTGTTTGGATTAATTATTTTGGGACAAATTTTTTCCCATGCGAACCTGTGTTCTTTTGAACGTTTTTTTTATCTTTCTATTTGCTTGCCAGGAAACACAAAAAATCAATGCGGAAAGACCCAATATATTATGGATCGTAGCCGACGATCTGGGAACGGACCTGGGTTGTTATGGAGAAGGGAATGTTTACACTCCCAACCTGGATCGTTTTGCGAGCGAAGGTACCAGGTATACAAATTTCTATACCGTAACGGCAGTTTGTTCTCCCAGCCGGAGTGCCCTGATTACCGGGATGTATCCGGTCAGCATCGATGCGCATCAGCATCGCACACGATTTAAAAAGCCACTTCCCAATCCTGTTAAACCAGTCACGTATTTTTTCCGAGAAGCAGGATATTTTACCTTCAACGGGGATTTTACGGACCGGGACAAACCGGGAAAACAGGATTATAATTTTACGGCGGATAGCCTTTACGATGGGACCCATTGGTCGCAATGCCCGAAAGGAATGCCTTTCTTCGGGCAGGTACAGATCTTTTATCCACATCGTCCATTTTTGCGGGATACACTTAATCCTGTGGATCCGGATGCCCTGACAATTCCGCCTTATTATCCGGATCATCCAATCACACGAAAGGATTGGGGGATGTACCTGGAGTTTATCCAGTTGCTTGATCGGGAATTTAGTAAGGTGATTAATGACCTTGACGAGGCAGGTCTTCTTTCCAATACGGTCATTTTCTTTTTCGGTGACCAGGGTCGGCCCCATGTGAGGGCAAAACAATTTCTTTATGACGGCGGGATCCACACTCCCCTAATCATTCGTTTTCCAGATCAGGATCAAAAGGGTTTTGTGTCGGACCGTTTAGTCAGTAACATCGATATTTCGGCCGCTTCGCTTCATCTGGCTGGGATTCCCATTCCCGGTTATCTGCAGGGAGTGGATTTTCTGGGTGGAGGGGCGGAATCCAGGGATTATATTTTTGCCATGAGGGACCGCCGGGATGAAACGGTAGACCGGATTCGAGCGGTCAGGTCGAAAAATTTCAAGTATATCCGGAATTTTTATCCCGAGCTTCCGTATACACAGTTCAACGCCTATAAAAAATTCCGGTATCCGGTACTGACCCTGATGGAAATGATGAGTGCTCATGGAAAACTGACGGATGTCCAAGCGGTTTTTATGGCATCATCACGTGCGGCCGAAGAACTGTATGACCTGGTCAATGATCCTTATGAAATCCAAAATCTGGCTGGAGATCCCCATTATGAGCCTGTAATCACAGAGTTTCGCGAAGTAATGGATGGCTGGCTGAAGAAATATGATAAAGGCACCTATCCCGAGGATTCTTCCGAGATCAGATATGCACAGAAAATGATGGAGGAAAATTACCGGGCCTGGATGGAAGGCATCGGACTGGATGAAAATGCCAGCAATGAGGAGATACTGGATTACTGGTATGATTATTTAGGAATTAAGAAATCTGGAATTGCGATTGACGATTAGCAAATCGTCAATCCTAAATCGCAAATCGCCATTAGTGAATCTTCAGGGTTTCGATGGATCCAGGTCAAAAGCCTGGAGCATCTTGGTATAGATCTCTGTATTCTCAAAGATACCTTTGAAAAGTTCGGCGGAGGGACCATATGCAAAGACGGGGACCATTACCCCCGTATGTCCGTTGGTGGTATAATCTCCAAAAACAACCCCTTTTTTCATGTCTCCTCCAGAAATGGCCAATCCTCCCGTTTCATGGTCCGCCGTGATGATCACAAGGGTTTCCTGGTCCCTGGCGGCGAATTCCAGCACCGCTCCTATGGTGTTGTCAAAATCCAGCATTTCTTCGGTCTGATAGAGGATGTTATTCTGATGATTTCCCCAGTCGATCTGAGATCCTTCCACCATCATGAAGAAACCTTTCTCATTTTTAGACAGGATCTCAAGTGATTTTTTTGCCGCTCGTGTCAGCATATCTCCACGACCTTCGATGATACTCGGGGGACTGTCATAATACAACAAGCCAGCGAGCTTGTCACCCTGGGCCGCGTCGAGATCGAGGATCGTATCAATGACTGTATAATTCCGCTCCTTCAAAACCTCCAGTAAATTCAAACGATCGAGCCGATTGGTGAAGTGACTCCGTCCGCCCCCGATAAAAACATCAATATCATCCCTCAGAAAGTCAGCAGCGATCTGTTCATAATAATGACGACTGAACTCGTGGGCGACAAAAGCAGCGGGTGTGGCATGGGTGATCGTGGAAGTAGCCACCAAACCTGTGCTCAATCCCTTCTGTTCCACCATCTCAGTGATGGCGGATAAAGGCTGGTTATCCGGTCCCATTCCGATCATGCCATTGTTGGTCTTTTTCCCGGTTGCAAAAGCGGTGGCACCGGCTGCGGAATCGGTAATCAGGTCATCCGCAGAATACGTCTTGATAAATCCAATATTGGGTAAGTATTCCAGGTATAATTTGCCTTTATTTGCGACCAATCCGGCATAGATCTGAGAAGTTCCCATTCCATCACCAATCATAAGGATGATGTTTTTTGCCTTTTTGCTGTCAATTTCAGGCAGATCGATTTTATCAATATGATGTGCGGCCATGTATTTATACTTTTCTATAAATCCTTCATTAAGAAAAATTTCTTCCTTGTCCTTTTTTTTACGCTGTGCACTGGAATAGTGGGGGAGCCCAATCAGCAACCATCCTATCAGGAGAATTCGAATACAGTCCGCAATCATCAATGATTAATTTTTGTGAATTTTCAAATATACTTTTTAAAACAGATTTTAAAATGAGTAATTCAAGGAAATTTTAAACAAGTTTTAGAAATCTGATGATTTTATAGCAAAAATTATGTCATATATAAGGCCTTTCTTATGACAGATCCATTGGATATGTTGGCTGAAATTAACAAGATCCCAGTAAAAAACGGATAAAACATTCAGTCAGACCCTTATCAGACCCTTAATTAATCGATGTTGAATATTTTTCCGGTTTGGCTTTTCCTTTCAGATGTTTTACGCCCAGGAGCTGAATATTAAAATCCTGTTTGGGAAGATGGTCTGCCAGTATTTTGGTTGTCAAAATCGATTTTCCATATTCATTGCATAATTGCTGGATGCGGGCGGCGGTGTTCAATACATCTCCATGATAGGCGATTTCCCGCTTATGCATCCCAACTTCTGCTGCCGTGACTTCACCCATTTGAATACCTGATTTAAATTCGGGAACCAAGCCATATTTCTTAATATAATAATCAGCTCTTCTTTCAATCCTTTTTTTAAATGCATAATAAAAACGGATAGAATTCAGGTCCTTTAAACCATTGTTTATCCTCCAGGTGATCACGGCTTCATCACCCACATATTGATAGATATTCCCGTGATATTTTGGTAAAATAAAATTCAGATCCATAAAGAAGGACTGGAGAAATCGGCTGTATTTAATATGGCCCAATTTTTCGGCGATGGTGGTAGAATCATTCATATCGATGAAAAGAAATATCCTGTCCTCGATCTGGGGATGATGATACCGGCCCAAAAACATATTCAGAAGATTTCCAGGCCCGAATTTTTTATTGATCTGGGATAAAAAATTGATCAGGATTATGCTCAATACAATCGTACAAATGAAACAGGTCAATGAAATATCGGATATTGATCAGCCAGGTGAATGAAAACATCAAGGTTAGACCGGTCCATGCTGTCACATAAAAAAGCCAATCCTGAAAATAGGATTTTCTCATGGATCAGGTATCTTGGAATTACATCCATCTGAAATAATGGATAATCAGTAAAAGGTTCCGTCATCTCAGTATAAATTGAAAAGAAGGCATGGCTTGAGACTACCTTGAGGCTGTCAAAAAGGTCCTTTCAGATTGGGAACAGAATTTTTAGAGATTTAAAAAAAATGACTAATATGCAACACTTTCAAACCACTCCCCCGGCAGGTTAGAAGTTATGTAACAATCAATGTTCTATTTTTATTAATCCCGCCGACGCGGAATCCATTACATCTACGCTCCCTGATGCAACTCCGCCGGGGTTGGTCAACGTTGAATGTTGTTTTGTTACAATTTCTCTGAGGTTGACATAATTTGGTATGTTTATAATGTTTAAGTATCGCAGTTTCCACGTAGGCGCCATCCCTGAAGTCCAGACACAGGATGGGTTATCATGGATCTGTATGAATATTACGTTGATCCCTAATTGTACACCCCGCTTTTTAATTTATGAATTTTTCGGGTTAATTTTAATGAAATATTTTTTTACATTATGAATCGATCAATCATCCATTTTTTATCAGCCAGTATTCTTTTTCTCTGTCAATGCAGTGAGGAGATCACAGGTACTTTGACACCAGTCAGCCTAGCTGTGGAATATCAGCAAAAGCCGCTGGGGATCGATATTCCAGATCCCCGTTTTTCATGGAAATTTTTATCAGAGGAACGGAATAAATTTCAGTCAGCCTATAAGATCCTTGTGTCAACCAATAGAGATCTCCTCCAGGAAAATAAAGCGGATATGTGGGATTCCGGGGTGAAAGATGAAATGAATTCGATAAACATTGACTATAAAGGGGCTCCTCTTGCTTCTTTTACACAATATTTCTGGAAGGTGATGGCCTGGGATGAAAACGGAAATCCTACTCCATGGAGTGAAGTAGCTCAATTCGAAACTTCCATTTTGAATGAAGGGAATTGGGGTGCCCGCTGGATTGGTGAAAACAGGCCGGTCCCTGTGAGAGATGAAGATTTTTATAGGATCATTCCGGCGCCCATCTTCAGGAAAAACTTCAAGGTGGAGGGAACCGTAAAAAATGCCAGGTTGTACGTTTCGGGACTCGGGTATTATGAAGCCTATCTGAACGGGCAGAAAGTGGGTGACCAGGTACTGGATCCTGGATGGACCAATTATGGAAAGGAAGTATTATATGCCACCTATGATGTGAGTTCCCTGGTTTCAAATGGGGAAAATGTGGTGGGGGTATTGTTGGGGAATGGCTGGTATGATCCCCTGCCTCTTGGTTTATTCAGGAAATTTAATTTAAGAAAATATTTGACCATCGGTCCACCTAAATTGATCGCGTTACTCAGGATAGAGCTTGCGGACGGCAGTGTGCTGAGTATCGGTTCGGATGAATCCTGGAAAAGCAGTGAAAGTCATATTTTAAAGAACAATGTATACCTGGGTGAAGTACAGGATGGAAGGTTAAAATCAGACGCCTGGAAAAGACCCGGATTCGATGATTCGGCCTGGGATGGGGTTGTACTGGAATCAGCCCCGGGTGGAAAACTGAAAGCCCAGATGGTGCCACCCATTAAAATAACCTCCACCCTGGATCCTGTGAAATTGTCAGAACCATCACCAGGTGTATATGTCTACGACCTGGGGCAGAATTTTGCCGGCTGGATCAATTATAAAGTAAAGGAGCCCGAAAATACGGAGATTAAATTTCTGTATGGAGAAATGCTGAATGAAGACGGGACGGTCAATGGCATGACCACAGTGGCCGGGCATATCAAGGAGATCTGGAACCTGAGCGGGGGACCCGGAGCCCCTAAAACCGCTTTCCAGGAAGATCAGTATATCGCGGGTGGAAAAGAAAACGAAACATTCCAACAACATTTCACTTTTCATGGATTCAGGTATGTGCAGATAACCGGTTTGTCGAAGCCCCCTGAATTGGATGATCTGCAGGGCTTACGGTTATCCGCTTCCCTGGAGGATGGAGGAAATTTTGAATGTTCTTCAGCACTTTTCAATAAGATCCAGGAAATGGTGGAATGGACCTTCCTGAGTAATGTTTTTTCTGTTCAGTCGGACTGCCCTGGGAGGGAAAAGTTTGGTTATGGGGCTGATATCGTGACTTCTGCCGAGGCATTTATCTTTAACTATGACATGGCAAACTTTTACAGGAAAACGGTTTCAGATTTTGCCAACGATGTCAGGTCCAATGGTGGAATGCCGGAATGTGCGCCCTATAATGGCATCGATACCGAGGGATTTGGTGAAGGAACAGGACCCATCGGCTGGCAACTGGCTTTTCCTTTTGTCCAGCAACAATTGTATATCTTTTATGGAGATAAACGGATCATAGAGGAAAATTATGACCTTACGAAAGGGATGGTGGAGTTCTTAAGAAGTCAGTCCGAAAATAACCTGATCTATCATGGCATCAGTGACCATGTAAGTGTGGATCCTAAACCCGAAGCTTTGACAAGCGGAGCTTTTTATTATCATCATGTGAAGTTGCTCGCAGATTTTGCTGAGATACTCGGTAAATCAGACGATGTGGCCGCCTACAACAACCTGGCTTCCACCATCCGGGAGGCCTTTATTCAGAAATACCTGAAGCCAGGGACGGGCAGGTTCGATACGTTGACCACTGAGATCACCCAGGTTTTTGCCCTCTGGTACGACCTGGTGCCGGAACCGGAAAAAGGGAAGGCATTTGAAGTGCTGATCGACGAGATCCTTCAGAAACATCATGGACACTTGTCAACCGGGATATTTGGCACCAAAATGCTTTTTGATGTACTTCGGGCCTATAACCGGAACGATGTTGCCTATACGGTGGCCGATCAGCGGGATTATCCTGGTTATGGTTATATGGTTAAAAATGATGCCACTACCTTGTGGGAAAATTGGGAACTTCCGGAACAGAACAGCCTGAACCATCCCATGTTTGGCTCTGTAAGCGAGTGGTTTTACCGTTCCTTATTGGGAATCAATCCTAAAAAAGGGGCGGCCGGATTCGACAGAATTTACATCAGGCCCTTTATCGTGGGAGATCTTACCGCCGCGAACGGTAATTACAGTTCCGTGAGGGGAGATATACAATGTGCCTGGAAGGTTGATCATGATCTATTGAATCTTGATATTTCGATTCCACCCAATATCGATGCCGATATCCATATCCCCACCTCGGAAGCCGGCTCCATCATGGTTGGAGGTGTCCCTGCCCCGGAGGTGAGGGAAATGGAGTTTGTTGAGTATGCCGATGGATATGCAGTATATCATGTTGGAAATGGTACCTTTAATATTCAGTCAAAACGCTAATCAATGATTCAATGGATCGAAGAAGTTTTATCTATCGAAGTACCCTGGCCCTGACGGCTTCCCTGTTATCTTTATACAGATCCGGATTTGCCATGCCCGTCAAAAAAGGACGTATCATGACTGTCAAAGGCGAAATGAATTCCAGCAAAATGGGCTTTACACTCTCTCATGAACATATTCTGGTGGATTTTGCAGGGGCCGACCAGTATGCCCCTGCCCGGTGGGATGATGAGGAGGTAATCCGGGTGGTAACTCCTTATATGGAGGAAATCCAAAACCTGGGATGCAGTACCTTTGTTGATTGTACACCCGAATTCATCGGGAGGGATCCTTCGCTGCTCTGGAAACTTTCTGAAAAAACCGGCATGAACATCCTGACCAATACCGGGATCTATGGGGCGGCCGATAATAAGTACGTACCTGATTATGCATACCGTGAATCAGCGCAGCAATTATCAGACCGGTGGGTGAAAGAATTCGAGGAAGGTATTGGTGATACTGGCATCCGCCCTGGATTCATTAAAACAGGGGTGACCCCCGGGCATTTATCGGAATTACATAAAAAGTTGGTTAAGGCTGCCGCCATCACACATCAGAAGACAGGTTTGACCATCGCCAGTCATACGGGCCCGTCCGTCCCTGCATTTGAGGAATTGGAGATCCTGAAAGAGAATGGCGTTCATCCCTCGGCATTTATCTGGGTTCACGCACAGAACGAGGCCGATGAAGTGCAGCACATCCGGGCTGCAGAAATGGGTGCCTGGGTAAGTCTGGATGGGGTTAATGACGACCAGATTGATCAATATGTGAAATGGTTGGGGAACTTTAAAAACAATTCTCTTTTGAACCAGGTACTTATATCCCATGATGCCGGCTGGTACTCTCCCGGGGAAGTGAATGGAGGTGAATTCCGTCCTTTTACCTCCCTGTTCAATCGTTTGATCCCGGCCCTGAAGGCAAATGGGTTCACCCAGGATGAGATCCATATCCTTTTCATAGATAATCCCGCCGAAGCGTTTAAGATTCAGGCAAGAAGTTTGTGAAACAGGAGAAGCTGGGATAAAACATGCGGGAATTTAAGTTACGATGAAGACATATTAAATGAAAAATGAATGAACGGGTAATGGATGTAGTTTGCGCTTTGATCCTGCACAAGGGTAAAATTCTGGGTACGAGGAGATCCGGCTCCTCCTCCCGGGCGGGAAAGTGGGAATTTCCGGGCGGAAAGGTCAGACCTGAAGAAAAACCCGAGAAGGCCATCGTCAGGGAGATCGACGAGGAATTAGGCATGACCGTATCTTTGAAACACCGGTTTCCTCACATTGTTCATCATTATCCAGAGATCCGGATCCGTCTCATCCCTTTTCTCTGTGAATGGAAGGGAGGAACCATTACGCTGAAGGATCATGATCGATATGCCTGGATCCCCAGTGATAAACTTGGAGATTATGACTGGAGTGAAGCCGATAAAAACCTGATATTAATGATTCAGCATACAACCGGATTATCAAATGACTCAGTTGCATAGACCCATTATTTTGAAAAAAGGGAAAGATAGCTCATTGCTGCGTTATCACCGATGGATCTTTTCCGGTGCCATCAGGGACGATCAGGAGATGCCCGGGGAAGGAGAGGTCGTTGAGGTATATGATGACCAGGGGAGTTATCTGGCTACCGGACATTTCCAGACAGGTAATATCGCGATCAGAATATTGACTTTTTCTCAGCAAAAAATTAATGAAGATTTCTGGATCAAAAAAATCCGGAAAGCCTATGCTTTGAGGGAAAAACTGAATCTATCTGGTTCATCCCTGACAACCGGTTATCGGCTCGTTTTTGGGGAAGGTGATGGATTACCTGGATTGGTGATCGACAATTATGCCGGAGCCGCCATCATTCAGACTCATTCAACCGGCATGTTTCAGTCAAAAGATTTGGTAGCCGGGGTACTTCAGCAGATATATTCCGATAAATTACACACCATTTTTTATACATCAGCAGCCAGGAAAAGGGAACATGAGGAAGGATATTTACTGGGCAATACTTCCGGGACCTGGTTTCAGGAGAATGGTTTATACTTTTATGCGCAATGGGAGGGAGGGCAGAAAACCGGTTATTTTCTGGATCAGAGAGAAAACAGAAGACTTTTAAGAGAATATGTGGAAGATAAGGTAGTACTGGATGCTTTTTCCCATGCCGGCGGTTTTGCCATTAATGCTCTCAATGGGAATGCTAAAAGTGTTGTTTCCGTGGATGCTTCGAAAAAAGCCATTGAAATTGCTGAAAATAATTTTAAAAAAAACGGATTTACGAATTTTGAGACAGTTGTAGGAGACACACTGGAGTATTTGAATCAGAAGGATCAATATTTTGATGTGATGGTCATCGACCCACCTGCTTATGCCAAACATATGTCGGCCAAACATCAGGCCGTCCAGGGATATAAACGCTTAAATAAGGTAGCCATTCAAAAGATCAGGCCGGAGGGAATACTTTTTACCTTTTCCTGCTCTCAGGTAGTGGATAAAACTTTGTTCGAAAATACCATCCGTGCTGCGGCCATTGAAAGTGGCAGGAAGATCCGGATCCTGCATTGGCTGACCCAGCCTGCGGATCATCCAGTAGATATCTTCCATCCTGAAAGCGGGTACCTGAAAGGCCTGGTGTTGCTTGTGAGCTGACCGGGCAGCGGGGATCAATTCTCGGTTCTCAGGTTGGGCAGGCTGATATTAAATATAGTGCCATGACCCTTTTCTGAATTCAATTCAATGTGACCATTCAGCCTTTCAACGGATTCTTTGACAATATACAATCCCAAACCGGATCCTACGTTGGAATCAGTAGCCCGGTAAAACATTTCAAACACTTTTTTCTGATGCGGTTTTTCAATCCCGATTCCGTTGTCGGCAATGGTGATATCCGCGATTGATTTATTGACGTTGATATCGATCTCAACTTTCGGATCTTTCCCATTGGCATAACGGATCGAATTGGAAATGAGATTGTTAAAGATCACCTTGATTCTTCTCTGATCGGAATAAAAAGTGGATCTTCCCTTGATGTTGATGATTTTTTCGATCTTTTTGTCCTTTACCGAATATTTTAAATTATCAAAAGTATCATTGAGCAGTTCTTCCCAGTGGATCTTATCCTTGTTTACCACCAGTCTTGAATTCCTGGAAAGATCGAGGATGTCCTTGATAAACAGGTCCTGTTGCTCGGCACTTTTACCGATCATGTTGAAATATTCCCGCAATACATCCAGCACATTCTCTTTTTTTGCCAGATTGACCAGTCCCAGCACAGAGGCGATTGGGGCCCGGAGGTCATGGCTTACCTTATAGACAAAATTATCGAGCTCGATATTGGTCTTTTGGAGCTGTTCATTGGCCACTTTGATTTTTTCTTCTGCGTTTTTGCGGTAGAGGATTTCGTCATTTAATTCCCGGGTCCTTTCTTCGATTTTACTCTCCAGGGTTTCATTGAATTTTCTAATCGTATCCTGGGCAACTGTGCGTTCAAAGACGGTGGAAGACAATACAATGGAAGTGATGCTGATCACCCCGATGAAGATCTGCAGGATAAGAATGGAATTTTCATTCGTCTCAAGCACAAAGGGACCAGTACCGTTTATGGTAAAAAAGATAGCCGACAAGGCGGTAATGAGAACACCCGCCATGGAGGTCTGTAAATTAAAACGAAAAGCGAGCCACAACAGGAAGGGGATCACAAGAAAGGGAAGGGATTTTTCGATCGTGGATCCCAGCTGTTGATTATTCAGCACCCCTACAAAGATGAACAGACAGGTCATAAAAAGAATGAATTCGAATACTTTGGCTTTGGAAGCCCTTATCTTGAATCCTCTTTGCCATGACACGATAAAGGGTGTAAATAAAAGCACACTTGCGACATTGGGGATCCACCAGAAAAACCAGGTCTGGATAAATTCCTGCTGATCCACCACCCGGTTGAGGTAGAGACTGTAGGTCCCGAAAGAAGATCCAAGCAGGCACATAACCAACGCAATCAGCAAAAATATAAATGAATCATTGGTTTTCTTGAAAGGATCCTCATTCCTGATAAATTTCTTCAACAGAAAGTACCCGATCAACAATTCGATGGTATTTCCTGCGGCGATGAAGGTGGAAGCCTGGATGGTAGCTATACTGATCTCGACCTTGTTAAGCCAGAAAACAAGCATGTAAGCTAACAGTGATCCGATTGTAATTCCAGGCCATACGCGGGGTCCAAGAATTAAAATAAGTGCAAATCCTACACCCACCGGGGGCCAGACCGGAGAGGTAAACGGATCATGAAAAGCCAGGATCAATCCCAGATAGGCAGAAGAAAAATAAATAACTGCCGTTAGAATTATCTTAATATCCTGACTTCTGATTAAAAAATGCCTGATTTTATTCATACTACGCTGGATTAAAATCTTAAATATTTGAATATAAGTAGATTAAATCCTTAAACTTAAATTACTACTTTTTTTAAAACTGAACTTTTTTCTTTATGTTTTTTAAAACGGATGTAATAATTTATGTTTATATGTACTTTTTTTAGGAGGAAGATAAATTTAAAATTCATATAAAATCAAAATGAAAGATAAACGGAACCGGAAATTCTTGTTACCATTATATGGATATATTTCCATTGTAATCCTGCTGGTGTCCTGGTATTTTAACTGGACTTTAGATGGGCTGCGCACCCATCTTCTATTTTTTCCCCTCTGGTTGGGTTATTGTCTGTTGGTGGATGCATTGGTGAAACGGATCAAAGGCCATTCTTTATTATCCCGGAACAGGAGAAAGTATATTTCTTTATTTTTGATATCCATACCTGTCTGGTGGTTTTTTGAACTTTTGAACCTAAGAACCCAGAATTGGCAATATCTCGGAAGAGAACATTTTTCGGATCTGGAATATTTCCTGTTTGCCTCTTTATCCTTTTCAACCGTAATTCCAGCCGTTTTTGGAACGGCTGAACTGGTCAGTACGTTTTCATGGATGCAGAGAAAGATTAAGGGACCTAAAATATCCGCGAGTAAAAAGGGGCTTCTCCTTTTGTTTTCAATAGGATGGGTAAGCCTGTTCCTGGTGTTGTTGTGGCCGCAATATTTTTACCTCTTTGTATGGATCTCTGTTTTCTTTCTTTTCGATGTGGTCAATCATTGGCTCAGGAACCGGAGTCTGGTGGCTTATTCTGATGAACGGAACTGGCGACCGATGATCTCACTGGCAGCAGGATGTTTTGTCTGTGGTTTTTTCTGGGAAATGTGGAATTATTTTGCCTTTCCCAAATGGATATATCACATCCCCGGAGTGGATTTTTTTCATGTCTTTGAAATGCCTTTGTTTGGTTACCTGGGGTATATTCCTTTCTCCTTTGAACTTTTTGCTTTTTATCATTTCGTTACACGAACCTCCATTCGGGAAGAAGATCAATATTATATCCAGCTTTGATTCAGTTGGAAAATCTTTTTATACCTGATTCTTTTGCATAATTCACTGCGTTCGCATATTCTGTGGAGGTAATTCTTCGGCCCATCCTGGGATCCTGGTAGGCATGGTATTCTGGCCGGTACTGGTCCATCAGGTTCAGGTAGGTTTCTTTAGAAAGGGATTTGATAAAATCGATGGATTTAAAGGTATCTGCGAGGTTTTCAGGCAGGATCAAATGCCGGACGATCATTCCCCGGATCGCAATTCCCTGATCGTCAAGGATCAGGTCTCCTACCTGGCGGTGCATCTCCCTGATGGCTTCTGTAGCGGCTTCCACGTAATTTGGAATACCGCTCAACTGGTAGGCAGTCTGGTTATTGAAATATTTGAGGTCCGGCATGTAGATGTCAAAGATACCATCCAACAGCCGGATGGTCTCTGCCGAATCATAGCCACCTGAATTATAGACCAGGGGGATTCTTAAGCCGTTTTCTATCGCCCTGGGTAATGCGTTGAGGATGGCATGAACCATGTGAGTTGGAGTGACGAAATTGATATTATGGCAACCCTGCAGCTGGAGTTCGACCATGATGTTGGCCAGTCCATCAAATTGGATGGTCTGCCCGGCACCCAACTGGGAAATATCATAATTCTGACAGAAAATACATATCAAATTGCAATGGGAAAAAAAGATCGCGCCTGATCCATGAAATCCAACAAGAGGTGGTTCTTCGCCAAAATGAGGTCCATAGGAGGCGACAACCGGGTATTCCCCGGAATGGCAATTCCCGGTATCCTTGCTTTTCCTGTTTGTCAGGCATTGATGAGGACAGAGCTTGCAGGGATCAATCATTGTATCCATTTTTTCAATCCTTTCCTGAAGGATCCCTTCATTGAATAAGCGAAGGTAGGATGGTTTATGACCTGGTTTCATTGTTTCCTGTTCCCTTGATATTTAGAATTAAAATTACAGTGTTTGAAGTTTCTGGTCAAAAGAATTTCTGAATACTTGCAGGTTCTTGGAGTGTTAATATGAGTTTTTGAGGGCGTGTCTTTACCAGATCTCCCTCCCGGATACAGTGGGGCCGAGATGACAGAAGAGGCGTAAGGAAAATAAAAACCGTAGTCCTGTCATCCCGAGGCAATCGAGGGATCTGGTTACGTATACTCATACCCATGTCATCCCGAGGTACTCGAGGGATCTGATTACGAATGTCCATTCTACCGTCGGAAGTATTCTCTCAAATGTAGTGTAATCATCAGATCTCTCCATCAGGCCTTCCTTCGTTTGATCACCCAGGTATTAAACTTATTAAGACTTATTTCTGATGCCACTTAAGGATGCATAACATGCCTGCGGAAGGCACGATCGAGATGACAGAAGGAGCGTAAAGAAAACAAAAACCGTTGCCCTGTCATCCCGAGGCACTCGAGGGATCTGATTACGCCCACTCATTCTTCCGGGTACAGTGATGGGTTCATTTCAGTATCTATATCAGATCTCTCCATACGCCGAGATGACAAAAGCCCCATTGTCATCCCGAGGCATTCGAGGGATCTGATTCTGCAGGCAAAGGTTCAATTGTCCTACCGCAGTCACATGGGGTGAGAGCAATACAAACAATGATAAGGGTGATCATCCTCAAACCATCTATTTTATTCCATCCTTGTAGAATGGATCCATTGATGTAATGGATACTCAATTTTCAAAAAGAGTTATTGATTTTAACAGAATTGTATTTTATTGGTAATCAGTTATTTCTTTATTATTGACAGCCAGGAAAAATTATGAAAATATGAAAACCCTGCTCACTTTACTCATCTGTTTTCTTACGTTCCATCTGGTTTTCGGCCAGCAGAAAATTCGTGACTGGCAAAAGGAAATCCGGCAAAGTACCAAAGAAGAGGTCCATTTTGAAAATTATAATCTGATCATGGAAAGTTTAACCGATGGAGATTATTCGCGAGCCAGGAATTTTGCCGAAAAGGCATACCAGGATGCCATTAATTCTGGCAGCCGTATTTTTCAGGAGCGAACAGCGTACACCCTGGCTTATTGCCATCAACAACTGAAAGATTTTAGTAATGCTCTAAAATTTTACCTTGAGGCCGAAAAGATAGCCCTTGACTTGGGATTTAAAGAACGCTTAATGTATATCTATACCCAACTGTCCATACTATATCTTGATCAAGGTGAACTCAAGCTATGAGAAGATAATTGCCGGTTAGTGCTTAAATATGCTGAAATGGAAAATAATGTCAGATACATTGACTTTGCCCTAAATCATTTGGGCATTCTCGATTTAAGGATATATAACTATAATCAGGCATTGAGAAATTTCAATGCTGGGCTGGATTACAGACTGAAACATTGTTATTATTATAATATCAATTTTCTGAAAGCAAATATTGCTTTATGTTATAAATATCTTAACGATCCGGACCGGGCGAATGCAATCTACCGGGAAATATGGGATGCATATCAGAGACGTGAATTTCAAAACTGCCCTGAAGAGTTACTCACCACCATTCGAACATCACTTGAGTAAGAGGAATAGCTTTCTGGTTATTGACATTGGTTCTCCCGTTTACAGTATGATGCTCATTTTGGTATTGTCATCAGATCTCTCTGCTCCGGTCGAGATGACAGCAGGGGCGAATTTGGAAAGACTATATACAAGGTGGTTATCCAAGGACAGCTTAGGAATTGTAATCCCGTAGACAGTTCGCATCATCCATTCGAAATCAATCCATATGGTTCCTTCAGCCAGCCAAACAACCTTTCATCCATATCCTCCGGATCCTGTATATAAACAAGATGCAGGTTCCGCTTCGCGGAGATCGGGATAGCCCAATAACTGGAAAAATCTTCAATTTTACGCCCCAATCGATATTTCAGCTCACCATGATCCTTTTTTCACCCGGATCGATAAAATGGTCGCACCGGGTTTAACCTATATGGAGGATTTCAATGGAATGAGCTGGTGAGGATCAAACAGCGCAATTTCCCGGATCAGGAAATGGACCTGCTCCAGGAGTACGAATTATTTGAGATTTCTTTCGAACAGTTCAAAGATCCTCCGGTATTCATCGGCCCAGCTGCTTGATTCGATAAATTTATGATCTTCAAGCGGAAATACGGCCAGGTTCCAGTTTTCTTTGCCAAGTTCGATGAGTTTCTGGCTCAACCTGACCACATCCTGGAATTGCACATTCGTATCGGTCACACCATGAAGCATCAACAATTCTCCCTGCAGGCCTTCGGCATAATAGATCGGAGAACTGCGTTTATAAGCGAGTCTGTCTTCCACCGGCGTATTCAGAATATTGGAAGTATATGGATGATTATAATGTGCCCAGTCTGTCACGGATCGTAATGCCGCCCCGCATTTGAATACATTACCATGTTTGAACATGGCAAAGATCGTGATGAACCCACCATAGGATCCTCCATAGATCCCGATCCGGCCCGGGTCTATGCCAAGATTTTCCACGAGGTACAAGGCCCCATCCACCTGATCCGAAAGATCCTTTCCGCCCATGTGCCGGTAGATACTTGTTCGCCAGTCACGGCCATACCCTTCACTCCCCCGGTAATCGATATCCAGAACGGTATACCCATGATCAGCCAAAAAATTATGGAACATGTATTCATGGTAATACTCGCTCCACCAGTGATGTACATTCTGCAGATAACCGGCGCCATGAACAAAAATGACCGCCGATCCTCCTTCCACAGGTTGATCCGGCCGATACAACCGGGCCGGAACCTGCTCGCCGTCTTTCGCTTCAAATTGGACGATCTCCGGATCCCTCCAGGGATATTGTTGAAAAGCTGTTCTGGTTGAATGGGTGACCTGTTGCAATGCAGTACCAGGTCTGTTAAGCATCAAATAGAGTTCCCAGGGTTTATTGCTATATGAGTACCGGACTGCAAGCATTTTTTCATCTGGCGATATTTTCACTTCATAATTTCCTGGATCCCGTGTATATTGGACAATTGCGCCATCCTCGAGGGACATTCGATAAAAATGTCTGTCTGCCGGCCCTTCCTTGTTGGCTGTGATGTAAAAATATTTTTTATCTCTTGACAAAATTGCCTCATAAACTTCCCATGGTCCATTTGTAAGTTGTGTTTTTGCCCCGGTCAGCGTATTTACTGAATACAGGTGTGAATACCCCGATTCTTCTGACTGGAACCAGACGGAAACATCATCCCCAAGCCATCCTGCATTTCCTATTTCTTCATTCCATATGCCGATACCGGGTCCGCTGATCCAGGCCTCATCCCGTTGTCGGTCCAGTAATTCCAGGGTTCCATCCTGCATATTCAGGAGCATGATCCACCGGTCCTTGTGATCAAGAGATCTGATCACAACCATTGCACGGTCTCCTTTTTCATTGAAAAGGGGTTCAAGATAAAGGACCATTCTGGGAGAGTTGTAATGATCGTTGAATGAACTGTCAATAGGCGTATAATCTTTCAAGAACAGAGGTTTATCAAAGATCCCCGGGATCTGATCCGGATCCACATAATAAACCGTATCCCTGTCCAGATCAAAAACACCCAATTCATAATCAGGTTCAGGACTTCCTACTTTGGGGCGAGCATTCAATTGATTGACATAACCACTTTCAGTGACATAATCTGGGACTTCCGTATCATAATTTCCACCCTGGGCATTGCTTACACGGAATACGGCATATTTCTGATCCGGGCTGAGGTCAATTCCAAATAACCGTTTACCTTGTATATTGATTTCCAGAGGCTGGTCAGGTTTCAAGGATTGATCCTTTTTCTCCTGAATTTCTTTTTTTTCCTTCCTGGTGGTCAGGACATCAAAAATCTCCAACTCTTGATCTTCCAACCATTTCTCCCAGTCGGATCGTTTATCCTCTTTTTCAGGTTTCCCAGTTGAAAAATTGGTCAATTGCTCTGTAAAACCTCCAGCGATGGTCCAGCTGAAGAGATTATCTCCCTTTCGGTAAATGATTTTTTTCTCATCGGCTGTAAAAATTGGATTTCTTTCATTTTCGAGGGTATTGGTGATCTGTTCAATTTGCCCGGATTTTACATTGAATAAAAAGATATCCCCGTTTTTCGAATATACCTTCTGATTGAAATCAATGGAATAATCACCCTGAGAGGCAGGTAATTCTTTCTGTTCCTCCAGAGATACCTTGACAGGCTCCAGTCCTTTGATATTTGTTTTATACAAACTGCGGATTTTTTCTTTCTCAGGATTCCAGGTAAAATATACCGATTTGCTGTCCTCTGACCATTTAATGTCTTCAGGGAGGTACCCTATAAAATCATCTCCTTTCATGATCTCAGTGAGGTATAATGGTGGCTTTTCCTGTGTAAACACAAAATGACCGTGAATGGAAATAATCAAAAAAATTGAAAAAAATCTGGTTCTCATTTCGTCAAAAAATACAATAGGTTATGAATATTTCGGGAAGCTAAAAATACTTAATCTTGATAATGCTAACAAACCTGCCTATTTTTATTTTTTGACATCAAAATATCATGGAAAGAAATAAATTTTAAAACTACTCCTGCCTCGATGAAGCGCCTGTTATTTTTCTTTTTCCTCTCTTTGATCTGGATTAAGGTTTTAAGTCAACCCGGAGATCCTGCTTTCAAAATCATACCGGCACCGGATCGAAATGATGAATGGAGCGCCTGGAGAGATTCACTCCGAATGGAAAGGGACCGGATTAAAAAGGAGATCAAGTATGATGACCGGCTTTACAGGGATCCTGCTTTTTCCTGGGCAGCAGGGTGCTTTCATATTTATTTTTTGATGTTGTTTGATAATTCTTTTTACGATCCACAAACGGGTCATTTTAGGGTGGATGAATTTATTCTAAAGACTGAACGTGAATTCGGAAAGATTGATGGGGTCGTCCTCTGGCACGCTTACCCCAGGATTGGTGTGGATCCGCGTAATCAGTTTGATCACTACCGGGATTTCCCGGGTGGTCTGGAAGGTTTAAAAGAGATCGTTGAAAGATTTCAGAAAAAGGGCATCCGGGTATTTATCGATTATAATCCCTGGGATAAAGGGACCCATCTTGAGGATAAGGATGATGTGGATGTACTGGCTGAGATTATCCGGATCATAGGTGCCGATGGGATCTTTCTGGACACCCTGACCAAAGGAGAAGAGGATTTCCGGACGAAACTGGATGCTGTCAGATCGGGTATTGTACTGGAATCTGAACTCGCTTTACCGACAAGCCGGATCCATGATCATCACATGTCTTGGGCCCAGTGGTTTGAAGACAGCAAGGTACCTGGTATCTTGTGGAATAAATGGTTTGAGCGACGTCACATGATGCACCAGATCAAACGATGGGATGTGGATCATAATTCTGAACTGCAAACGGCGTGGATGAATGGGAGTGGCATGCTGATCTGGGAAAATGTATTCGGGACCTGGAGACCATGGTCTGAATGGGATAAATCATTGATCAGGTTGATGGGGCCGGTTCAAAGAAAATTCAAATCTCTTTTTCAGGGGGAGGGATGGATGCCGCTATATCCCGTATTGATGGAAGATGTATTTGCCAGTATGTGGTACGATGATCAACAAAAATTGTGGACGGTGGTCAACCGTTCCGACCAATGGAAAAGAGGGACTATATTGAAGTTATCCGGTCAGACAAACAAAAAGATATTTGATTTGTTCCGGGGGACGGAAATTAAATTTCCAGAAGGAGATTCCGTGGAGATCACGATTGAACTGGCGCCCCACGGAATGGGGGCCATCCTGGTCACGACCCGCACCAATGCTGACCAGGATCTTCACGAATTACTGAATCTGCAGAAAAAAAATGATAAACTCATAAGTTTGAAGGATGATATAGAACTAAGGACTCAATCACTTATCATCCCTGATCGGATGGAGGTAAAGCGGAAAGGTCTTCCTGATCATATGGTATTGATAGAAAATTCACCAGAAATTTTACAGATCTCATACAGGCAAAGGGAATGTGGTTTTTATGACCATGAAGGATACATTCCTCTTCCTGACCGGATTCATCAGGAGATCCATTTCACCCGGGAAATGCAGGGATCTGCCTATGCCATGGATCTTACCCCGGTCACCAACGGGGATTATTATGATTTTATGATGAAATCAGGGTATCAACCCGAAGACACCCTGAATTTTCTTGCCCATTGGGATCATGGCCGGCCACTTGCAGGTCTCTTGGATCATCCGGTTGTTTATGTGAGCCTGGAAGATGCACGGACTTATGCGGAATGGGCCGGGAAAAGATTGCCGCGGGAGGAAGAATGGCAGCTGGCAGCTCAGGGTACTTCAGGGCTGGAGTATCCCTGGGGTAATGAATATGATCCGGAACGATGCAACCATGGCCAATCCGGGGGAACAACCCCTGTCAGGCAGTTTCCGGGGGGCCGGTCCCCTTTCGGATGTTACGATATGTGTGGCAATGTCTGGGAATGGACTGAAAGTGAACGAACGGATGGACATACACGATATGTTATCCTGAAGGGAGGGAGCTGGTTCAAGGCGGAAGGTTCGGAATGGTATCTGCAGGGTGGGGCTCAGCCTGCCGATCGATCCTCGAAATACATCCTGTTCTGGCCCGGTCTTGACCGGAGTCCCACCATCGGTTTCCGTTGTGTGATGGATGTTACCGACTGAGGATTTGATGGTTGCCAGTATTCCTGCAGAAGGATTACGTCTTTGTGATTTAGATATTACTTTTTAAGTTTAAAAATTATTCTATACGAATACCCTCCTTTGCCCTTCAACGGGAATCTTCAATAAAATGGCGAACAGGTGAAGAGAGTATACGAGCCACTCATTTAAAGTTTCTTATTGAATGACTTGGGTGGAGGGATGTAGATAACAAGTATAACGGACGAAAAATGATTATGCATATAGAGGTTTTAAAAAGAGAACATCTATACCAGGCGACCGGTTTTTGAATTTCAAACAATTGTCAAATAAAAAAGAAAACCCTACAATCAATGTCCGAGAAAACCTGGCTGTTCTATTCAGTCTATCTTGATATCAATTGTTAAATCCAAGTTTGTCTAGCCCCTGCTGGACTTCCGGACAGGACATAAACAAGTTCCATAATAACTGGGTACGGTAATTCTCGATCATCACAATGATCGGTCCCTGGTCGATGGCGATATAAGAATCCGCCCACCAACCTTCCGTTGGATTGAAAGCATCATAAAATCCATATTCCCCCCAGAGGCGGTCGCCGATGGTATAATAAAAGAATTTTAATGCCATCATCGACTCATCTGGTGTATAGGGCATTGAACTGAGAGCGGCGGTGGGTGTGATCACGCCCAGGTCATTCGTAGGGGAGTGGGCAGAATAACCGTCCTGGTTATCGCTGGCGGTAAGGCCCCAGCATGAATCACTGTAGGCAATGTATTCCTTCGGGTTATCGACGCAGTAAGCCTGGTTGATCAGGCTGTGATTGACGTTCTGGGTCCAGTAATCGGCGTAAGCATCTGACAGATTCCGGGGATCAAGTCCCAGGAATGAATAATGGGCGAAAAACAGAGGCCCTCCATAAGCGAATCCAACCGGCAAAGTATATCCATAATAGCTCTGACCATTAATGATACCCCCATTATTTGCCCAGCCAGCCTGATAGACGGCCGCATTTATGCTGTGACCCGGGGACGAAGCCGCCAGAATGTAAACGATCAGGGCTTCATTATAACCCCGTATCCTCATGTTCATATCCCAGTTATAATCGGGGGACCAATGCCAGTAGAGTACATTTTCACCCCGGGCGTACCAATCCCATTCCACACCTTCCCACAAGACATTGATCTGGTCGATCATGGAACTTTCAGCAGGGATATTTGGATCAAGATACTGTCTGATCGTCAACAGACCCTGAATCATAAAAGCGGTTTCAACAAGGTCTCCTCCATCATCCTTTGTACTGAATGGAATCACTTTTCCAGTCGATCCATTCATCCAGTGAGGCCATGCGCCATGAAAACGATCTGCATTTTCCAGGAAGTCAAAAATCTTCTGTAATCTTTCAACCCCTTCAGAACGTGTAATGAATCCCCTTTCTATGCCAATGGGAATACTCATGATACCAAATCCTGATCCCCCGGTGGTTACTGTTTCTCCGGAGGAATTCCTTTCCCTCGCCAGTCCACTTACCGGATGGCCAAAGTCCCAGAAATACCGGAATGTCTGTTGTTGAACCAGTGTCAGCAGGTCTCCATCGCTGATAACTGGAAATTTGGGAGATGGATCAAGCATCGAATAAAAAACATAGGTCACCGATTCAAAGATCTCATCTGAAATACCCCGGATCTGATTTGTCAGGATGAAGTAATACTTGGTCAGTGATTCCAGTTGCTGAAAGGAAGTAATGTTCAGGTCCATATTTTCCTGATCCAGGTTGAATTCAAGGGGAATTACATGGCCATTCCCGATCAGTTTAATGCTCTGTGAAGTAATGGTCTGTAGATCCACAGGCTTTGAAAAAATTACATCAATTTCCAGATTTCTTGAAACTTCTGAAATAACTTCATTTCCCAACACAATTTGATCACCGATCCGCAGGGAGGAGATTTCAAGGCTTCCCTGGATAGTGATAAAATCAACCGATATCCCAGGAAAGGATTCATGATTCACGCCTTTGAGTGCATCGGATATCGTGAGGGTATAGGATTGGTTGTTATACAAGTCGGAGGAAGGAAGTAAATTAAAAGACTTCAAATCATTTTTAAAATTATAATCAAGGGCAATTTGTTGATCACCTGCCGATAGATGAACCGCGCCTGGAACCGAAGTGGTATCGAGGCTGGATGCGAAGAGGATGGTGATCGGATTGCTGACCGGTATGTTTACGTTTTTTTCCTGGGAGGAAATATCAAGTACATTGTCTCCAATTTTAATTGAAACCAGTTGAATGATTCCATTTTCCGGGTCTGGTTCGTTGTTATTGCATGATACAGCCCATCCCATCAGGAAGCAGACTACCAGCCATTTTATGATGATTTGAAGTAATTTCATGTAAGATATTAAAAAGAAAAAAAGGGTTTCAGGGTGTCCTGAAACCCTATTCAGATTAAATTTTAATTAACTAATATAACCATTAACTACCTGAATTATACATCAGGGTAATTTCTTCCGGAGTAAGTACTTTATGATAAATGATGATATCATCCAGTTGGCCTTTGAAATGGTTGGCTTCAGGGAAATCATATCCACCCCAGGTTTCAGCATCCCAGAGTTCCCCAGCCCTGGACTGGATAAATCCGAATGCAAGATCATTCACCACTTCCGGTGCTTCACCACGATATTTAAGACCCGTGGTATATCTTTGATTTGCGCCATCAGGCCAGAGATCGAAATCCTGCTCCTTTACTCTTTCACCATTGATATACATAATGCCTTGCTTGGTTGTACTGTTATAAACACATACAATATGTGCCCACTGATCCTTGATCAGGGCAGCCAGTCCACCTGATCCGCTCATATCCTTGGAATAAACCCATCCCTGCCATCCAAGATTGCCGGTAGCATCACACCACAAGTCTTCAGAAAATCCACCAAGGGTATCATTTTTATTGTATTCGTAGGAGGCAGCCAGTTTACATCCACCATAATCCCCGAATATTTCAAACTGGAATCCATAAAAAGCACCCAAGCCCATAACGAAATGACCACTGGTCTTATCTGTTGAGTTTGTTTTTACCCAGAAACTCAAAGTGAAATCATCGGTATTCATCAATTGATCCCCGTTGGGAATTTCAATGATACTGGTTGACCCGTTGAATGTGGCAGCCATCCCTGAAGCGTCGTTCCTGGAGGCATCATACGTGATATCAACGATACCATTAGCGGAAGGATTGTGATTCCCGATCACATCATTGGCATTGTCTTCAAAAGTCCACTGAGCGATCGCGCCTGGAACTACAAATGTCCCAAGGGTTGTAAAACTCCGGGTGATGGGTTGACTCAGATTTTTTCCACCTTGTGAAGTCAAACCTACTCCGATGTTCAGTGTATACATGGTACCGGTTCCAAATGGCTCAAGTGGAGTTATGGTGACGTTTTTACCAGAAGCTGAAATATTAATGGTCAAATCCTGGTCATCATACTCTCTTATCAATGAGATGTTGGTAATGGTTGCTGTCATCGCATCTATTTCGGTAGAAAAAGATGCGGTAATCACTGCATCGAGATCAACATCAGAAGGAGCAGTCGCCCCATTCAGATCTGCGTTGTTAGCCATTAATGTGGACAAAGTCAATGCAGGGGCTTCTTCATCATCATTTTTACATGAATTAATTGTTACCAGGCCGATGATGACGATCAGCATGGCTAAAATTTTCAATAAATTTTTCATAGGCTCATTCATTTTATTTTGTAATAATTAAAGTTTGAAAATCATTTTATTTTAAAAATTATTCTTATTCCCAATTTGGATTTTGTTCAAGTTTTCCTTGTGAAATATCGATTTCAGTTTGTGGTATTGCCAGAAGTTCATGTTTCCCTTCAACAAAACCTAAAGGCCCAAGCACAGTCTTTGCATTTCCAGTCCGGATCAGATCCCAGAATCGATGTCCCTCCAAGGCCAGTTCCACCCTTCTTTCATGAAGGATGATGTCACGGAGTGCATCTTTATCATTCTCGATGACATCAGGCAGGATCGCGTCGTTGCCTTCCCTTGCTCTTTCACGAACCTGGTTCAGATAAATTCTTGCTTCTACCTGTTTCCCGTTTTCATTTAATGCTTCCGCGGCCATCAGCAGCACATCTGAATACCGGATCCATCTCCTGTTGTGGCCCTGTGTAGGTGCTACGATCACCCCGGGAGTCCAGACTTTCTGGTTATAACATTCAATCTCCAAGGTATCACCATTCACAATGGTAATATCCGGAGTAGTGCCATCCCCTTTGATGGTAACCCCGTCAAGCACTTCACCTAAATAGATGATGGTGGCGTCTTTTCTTGGATCGCCATTTTCAAAGGCCTTCATCAGGTCAAGGGATGGCCGGTTAAATCCCCATCCACGGTTTGGAGTTCCACGTACACCCTGTACATTGGCATAAAAATTACCTCCATTTTCAAGTCCTTCTTTTTCACCAATGGCACCAATTTCAAAAACGGATTCAATGCCATGCTCCCCGTTGACGCTGCTTGCATCATTAAAAACGGGTTCCAGTCCGTATTCTTGGGAATTGATTACTTCCAAGGCATACTTTTCCACTTCGGGGTAATCTCCCAGGAACAGATACACCCTGGCCAATAATGATTTGGCAGCTCCCCGGGTAGCTCTACCCAGACTTGCTTCATTCATGTCTGATTTTTCCGGCAATGCTTCGATGGCATCCAACAAGTCCATTTCAATCAATGAAAAAACATCCTCCTTAGGAGCACGCCCCAGGTCGGTAGGAGGATTTACGGAAGTAACAATGGGTACTCCTCCCCAGGCGCGGACCAGGTCAAAATAAAAAAGTGCACGTAAAAATTTTGCCTCCCCAATTAATCGGTTTTGAAGTTCTGCATCCATATCGATATCGGGAATATATTCAATCACTACATTGGCCCTTTTTATGCCCTGATAAACCGTGTTCCACCACCGGCCCAGGCTTCCTTCGGTGGAAATGTGCTGAAATCTGTCATAAGGACCGATCGTGGATGCGGCGTCATCCGGATTACTTCCTTTATAGGCATCATCCGACATGATATCCAGTATGGGGAAGAGGCCAGAGTGAAAATTGCCTTCCCTGAGTATGTTGTAAATGGCGTTGGTAGCCAATTCAGCATCCTCGGAAGTTGTCGGGAAGACTTCCTGTGTCAGCTTGCCCTGTAACGGTTTATCGAGAAAATCCTCACATCCTGCCGTTACCCAGAGTATCAGCATAAAAATGATCATGATTTGTTTCGAATCCGATTTAAATATTTCTTTCATTTTCCTTTACACTTTAAAATGATACGTTTAAACCAAGGGAATAAATTGACGGCACAGGGTAAGTCCCGGAATCAATTCCATTTAATATGGGATTTTCACTCCTGTCACTGGTACTTCCTACTTCCGGCGAGTAACCCGTAAATTTGGTTAGTGTGAATACATTGGTGCCGCGCAGATAAACCTGGGCGGATCTCATTTTCATTTTCTGACTAACTGATTGTGGCAATGTATATCCGAGGGTCGCACTTCTCAGTCTGAAAAAAGAACCGTCCAATACAAACCTTGAAGAATGCAGGAAATTATAACCTCCTGCAGTGGCCCTGGGTTCTGAATTGGATGTATTGGGTCCTGTCCACCGGTCAAACACATGTTGTTCAAAATTATATAAATCAGGGCGTATCGTTTCTTTCCCATTGTAGATCTTATTTCCACCCTGACCCTGAAAGTCAAGGCTTAGGCTGAATCCCTTCAGGTCACCTTCCAGATTAATGCCATAAAGATACTTGGGTATGGGGGAGCCCAGGTAGGTGCGGTCATCCCCGTTGAGTATACCGTCATTGTTTGTGTCGACAAATCTTAGATCCCCGGGTTGGGCATCGGAGCGGTGAGGATAGGAAGCCAGTTCATCTGCCGTTTGAAAAAGGCCATCCGTTTCATATCCATAAAAGGCACCGATCGGCAAACCAGGAGTTGTGCGAGTGAGGGTGCCATTAAAGATACCTTCCAGTGCATCATCACCACCACCGGTACCTCTAACCTTTAATGTTTCATTATGAATGGTCGTTCCATTCAATCCGATCCTGTATTCCAGTGCTTTCAGATTTCCAATCCAGATGAGGTTGAGTTCGATGCCTTCATTCAATACCTCCGCTGCATTGTAGGTGATACTTGCATTCGGACCATTTCCCAGATAACCTGAGACAGGCAGGTCGATGAGAATGTCCTTGGTAATCCTTCTGTAATAATCGATCTCAGCAGTAATCTTGTCATTTAAAAATCCGGTTTCAATCCCTATGTCCGTTTGATACGTATTTTCCCAACTCAGGTCCGGATTTCCAGTCAGGCCATAGGTCATGCCAGGAACCAGCACTTCATTCTTCCCAAAAACGGCGTTGATCCCGTTGTCTACCCCTGAAAACTGACGGTCATAGGGGATCTTTTCATTTCCGATCACCCCCCAACTCGCCCTGAATTTCAGATTCGATAGGATGCCTGTATTGCCCATGAAACTTTCATTGATCACATTCCAGCCAAATGCAAAGGATGGGAAATCAGCATACCGGTTTCCTTGGCTGAATTTTGAAGATCCATCCCGGCGGAAGGTGGCAGTAAACAGAAACCGGTTATCGAAGGTATAATTTACCCGGAAAAGATAGGAGATCATTGAAAAATTCTGATTCAGTCGAACACTATTTTCCACAGAATTTGGATTGATATTGTTCGGATTGATATACCAGAAATCTTCATCATCACGGGTAAGATTCTGGGCTACCAGGTTCAGGTACTCAGAGGATACTTCCTGCATGGTATATCCGCCCAGGACATTGATCCTATGTTTATTGATGTCTTTTTGATAGGTAAGGGTATTCTCCCACAACCAGGATAATGAGTTATCGTAATTTTTATTTAATCTGCTGAAAGCATTCTGTTGTTGAGGCGAAACGTAAAATTCCGGAGTAAATATCTTTTCCTTTTTATTGTCAAGGTCAATGCCGAAACTTGATTTAAAGGTAAATCCTTTCAGAAAATCCACTTCACCGTAAAAATTTCCTACGCCTCTGTATCCCTTGTTAAAACTATTCGTATTTTCAATATCTGCTAAAACATTTCCTACTCCGGGAACTTCGGAATAGGATCCATCAGGTTGATAAGGTGTAATTACCGGTTGGGCCCTGTAAACCACAAACACGGCATTCACGTTGGTATTCTGTTGCCAGTGGGGGGAAATAGTCAGATTATTCCCGAACCGGATGTTGTCGGTGATATGATAGGTGTTATTCAATTTAATACTCAACCTTTCATAATTGGATTTTGGAATGATCCCTTTCTGGTTGAAATAACCTACACCCACATAATATTGCGTTTTTGTAGAAGCTCCTGAGGCAGAGATCTGGTAATTCTGAATGGGAGCCGTATCAAAGATCAGATCCTGCCAGTCAGTATTGGGAACCGCATCTATATTATTATAGGATCCTGGTCTGATTTCGTTGACGATGGTGGCAAACTCGGAGCCATTCAGCAGGTCAATTTTATTCTGGAGTACCTGAAGACTGTATTCTGCGGAAACATGGATGACCGGGGCTTCCTGTCCTTTTTCACCTTGTTTGGTAGTGACGATGATCACTCCGTTGGCCCCCCTTGAACCATAGATGGCCGTCGCAGAAGCATCTTTCAGGATTTCCATGGATTGTATATCCGCGGCATTCAGGAAGTCAATGTCATCGAGAATGACTCCATCGACTACGTAGATCGGGGCAGCATTATTAAACGTTCCAGTCCCTCGGATCCTCACAATGGTCTTGGCACCAGGGGCACCAGATTCGCTCGTAACCTGTACGCCCGGTACTTTCCCCTGCAATGCCTGTGCCGGGTTGATCATCGGCATTTTGGTAAGGTCCTTTCCTCGCACTGAAGAAACGGCACCTGTCAGATCGCTCTTATTTACGGTTCCGTAACCTATTACTACGATTTCTTCAAGGGCGCGGGTATCGAGCTGCAATATCACATTAATGGTAGTTTGATTCCCGATCTGGATTTCTTTCTGTTCGTAACCAATATACGAGAAAACCAATACCTCATCCTCAGTCAGGACATCCAACTGATAATTACCTTCAATATCTGTAATCGTACCTCTCGTGGAACCTTGTAACAGTATATTGACACCGGGTAGTGGCTCACCCGTGTCTCCTGCTGTCACTTTGCCGGATATTGCACGGGTTTGACCCCATCCCTCTTCGAATGTGACTAAACACATGAAGATGATCATCGGTATTTTTAAGAAACCATGCCATCGTAAAAGTGTCCTCATGTCGGTATTTTTAGTAGGATATTAAATTTATTGGTCCAGATTTTCAGTTAGCAGTGTATCCTCCAGCCAGCCACCTGTAAAACCGGCTTTTTTTAATCCTGAAACAATGTATCTATTTTGCTTCATCACCTTCCAGATCAATTCAGACTGGTGATTTTCAAGTTGAATCAGGATAGGTCCCTGGTCAATTCCCAGATAATCCGAGTCCACCCATCCGTTTTTATTGTTTTCCTGTTCAGCATAAGTGAGATTAAAAGAATCTTTAAAACCATATTTCTGGTAAAGCCTGTCTCCCAACCTGTTTTTCATGTTCATTAAGGCAGTGATGCATTCTTCCGGTGCAAAGGGAATGGATCCACCTGCTGCGGTGGGTGCAATGGTGCCATCATCCGTGATATTTATAGCACTGGCTCCACGTGCACGGTAGGTCCAGAAATTAACCTTTTCTCCATGGATCTTCCGGGTTTCCTCCGCAGGACCGTCACAAGCTGACAGGCCCCAGATGTTTTTATCATAGCCGGCAAAATTTCCAGGATTTTCAATGCAATAGGCACGGTTGCTCAGCGTGGCTCTTCTTGAATTTTCAAAATAGTCAATCCCCCTGGTCTTCATATAGGGGTCCCGGATGTCACGGAAGTCTATAAACATATGGGAGTATTGATGTCCGAAAAGGGGCGAGAAATTTACAAGTTCATATCCCTGGAACTCTTCCCATTGATAGCTATCGCACCAGGCTTCCCATGAATCGGGAGGGATGGGATGGGTAGGAGATCCGAGCGCCATGATTAACAAAACCATGGCTTCATTATATCCGGTCCATCTCGCCTTGATGAATCCCCGTTCTGGATGCCAGCCCATCGACATGGTTTTTTGATCCTGCATGGCCCAGTCCCATTCGACCCGAAGATACAAGGAATCTGCCAGTTGGCGAATATTCATTTCAGTTTCGTTATTCTGATCAAAATAGGACTGGCAAGCCAGGATGCCAGCCATCAAAAGGCCGGTGTCGATGGTGGATAATTCTACCTGTTGATAACGGGTGCCCTCACCGTATGTGAGAAAATGATAATAAAAACCACGATATCCGGTGACTCCTGAGCTGTCAGGTCCCTGTTTCGAATGCCAGAACCAGTTCAATGTATTGTATACTCTTACGGCTGCCTCATCTCTAGTGATAAATCCATTTTCTGCTCCTGTTATATAAGCCGCAAGACCAAAGCCTGTTGAGGCGATGCTTGAAAACCGGACCGTGGGGTGCCGGTCAGGGATTTGCCAGGTGGGACCATCCACCAGATCCCAGAAAAAATAGAAAGTACGCTTTTTCAGATCATCCAAGAATTTTCCAGGATCTTCGGAAAGGATATTTTCATTAGGCTCAGGAGCATGACAGCCGGACAAGAAAAGACCCACTCCCAGTATTAGGGGGATGCCCCATGAATAGGATCCATGAAACTTAAAAAGCTTAATGAAAAAAGTAGCCATTTCTATTAATTTACTAATATTAAAGTAAAAAATATCATTATTTTTACGAAAGTTTAAGGTTGAAAGATAGGCAAGGACCTTACAAAAGGAAAATATTCAGGCACAACTTGTATACTTCACAATTTTCGGGTTGGGAATGCCACTACATCAATGGTACATCATGTTAAAAATTCGCCCATTATTTGATTTTATGAAAAAATGAGCGTGAGCGGATATGAATGTTATGAAAATTACTTAAAAAGTGATCAGGAAATCGATCAGATTTTCTTCAGTGTCGAGATTCAGTCTCTTTCTCAAACGATATCTTTTTATTTCAACTCCACGCAAGGAAATATTCAAGAGCGGGGCAATTTCTTTTGAGCTAAGATTCATCCTCAGATAGGCACATAACCTTAGATCACTGGAAGTAAGTTCCGGATGAGATTTTTTAAGCCGCTTAAAAAAGTTCTGGTTTGCCTGGTCAAAATGGATTTCAAATTCTTTCCAATCGTCTTCAGACTTGATATGATGGTCAATTTGCAGGAACAATTCATTTAAATGCCGGTCGGATATTTCTTTTCCATGTTGATCACTCAATTGCTGCATTTCTGCCTTTATCTTTGACATCAGATCATTTTTTTGTATGATGGCCATGGCCCGGTTGGCCAACTGGATGTTCTGATGCCTGACCTCCGATTGAAGTTTTTCATTTTTAAGTTTCATATACCGCTGTTCTGCGGCCAGATACTCCTGCCTTCTTTTTTCTTTTTCATTTTTGGCCAGCATTTCAGCCTGTTTTTTCAAACGTCTTATGAAAAGTATTCTGATCAGTAAGCCAATTACCAGCACGGCGAGGATATAGGAAAGGGTGGCGAGTTTGGAAGCAAACCAGGGTGGTTTGATCTCAAAAGGATAGGACAGGATCTCACTTTCGACACACCGGTCATTTCTTGTTTTTAACCTGAACACATAGTTACCATAGGGAAGCCTCGTAAAGGAAACTTTGGAATTTTCCTGCCAGGGACTCCATTCTTTTTCAAGACCTTCGAGTAAATAGCTGAATTTTGGAAAAAGGATCCTTTCGTCCGATGAAAAGGTGAATTCAATATTACGATATTCATACCGGATCTCCACCATCTGGGGATTGTCTTGGACCTGCCATAAATCTTCCTGGTTCTGTTTGTTTCGGGTGATGATCCGCTCGAATCTCACATGAGGTATTGTGATCGAATCCAGTATTTTATGTTCATCAAGCAAAGCGAATCCATTGTCAAGACAGAGCAACTGGGTGCTGTCATTCAAGACAGTGATCTTGGGGAAAGTGGGGCTCAAGTAAGCACCCTGCTGGTCCAAATTAAATTCATATTTCCTGAAAATTACCTGATCCTCAAAGGTAAACCAGCCGATCTTGTCCGGCAGGATAAACCAGTAATGATTGTCCCGGATCGGAATGATCCTTCTTGCTCTACGATATTCTTTTACCTGCCTGTTTAATTGATTGTATGGGATGATGGTATCAGCAAGATCATCATAGGTATAAATTAATTCCCCTGTTGTAAACACGATTCTGTTATCCAATTTGCCAACAAACAGATTCCTTTCAGTAGGTAATCCTTCTTTTCTGCCAATATATTCATAGGATTTTACCGAATCCAGTTCTTCGTTCAATTTGATTTTATAGATCCCTTTTGTTGCATGATTTCCCCAGAGATTACCCTGGAAATCGAGTTCAAAAAATATGATCGGTTCCAGGAAACCCTGGATGACATGAGCGTATACCCAGGAATTATTTTCCCTCCTGAAGACGACCAGTGGGCTGTATGTGCTCTGGATCAGATATTCTTCATCATTCCTGATCAGGGTCCTGAAAGTATATCCCCCTTTGTGATCAGAAACTTTCTTCATCTGATCATGGATAATCGTAAAAGTTCCCTCATGATGGCCGCACCACAATTCGCCATCAAATATCTGGAGTGTCCAGGCCGGACCCTGTGATCCTTCAACCAGTTTTGGATAATAGACACTTTCCTCCGGATCCATCTGGTATTTATACAATCCCCGGTTGGATCCAACCCAGAGTGCATGATCATATTCAGCGGCGGTAAATACTGATCCCAGCTCTCCTTTTTGGTCAAAATAAAAACTCAAATCGTTATGGATTTTCACATATTCGATTCCTCCAAACAGGGCCACCCAGAAATTTCCGGCATTATCAGGCTCCAGAGAAAGCACCGTATTATTGGGTAATTGATTGTTGGTATTTAGGTGATAAAGTAATTTCCCATGTTTATCCAGAATAAAAATCCCATCCGCAATGGTGCCAAAAATGAAATGATCTTCGATCCTGATTCCATTATTGATACTTGCATTTTTGATCTGCTCCTGACAGGTTATATTCCATTTTGTGAATTTTTGATTTTCATAAATAAACAATCCACTCTGAGAAGCTCCGATTAGCAGTTTATCCACCTCGAATGGCAGAACAACTTTGATCTCGTCCTCTGACAGAAAGGTACTTTCCGGGATCAGTTCCAATTTGTTTTCTTTTAACTCATACAATCCTCTTTCCACTCCATGAATGAATAAACGGTCATCGGCTTTTTGTAATAGGACAATGGTGAATCCGGGTTTGATAATATCAATGTCTGATCCATTAAAAGCGAAAATGGACGAAAATGACTGAAAATAGATCTTTCCCCTGAAAGGTATGATGCGCCAGATCTCGTCGTTATGAAAGTTCTCCATCTGGAGGGAATCACTGAGGGAAATGTATTTCAATTCACCGTAAACCGTTTTTTTCCAGTATCCGAATTCTTCATAGGAACCGACATAAATCACTGTATCGTTCTCTGCTGAAACCGACCTTACAATCAGTTGATCAGGCATTTCATGTAACGACCAGTTGGTTCCGTCAAACACGAGTAATCCCAGATTATTTCCGATATAGATGGTTTTATCAGGTGAAACCGAGACCGACCAGTTTTGAAAATCGGCCTGGTAGTCCCTATTGTCATAATGGATAATAAACGGGCGGGAAGGAACCTGCCCCGCACAATTGACAACCAGGTTCCCAAGTAGAAAGAGTAGGATATTAGTGCCTTTCAGAAACATTCAGTGTTACTTGAAGTTTACCCAAAGATAAATATATGGTTAATAATGGACTATTTTTTAGAGAGGGATATTTCGCTATTGGTTAGATCCTATTCATTTCTCAACGAATGAGCGGGATTGATATTGGCGGCCCGGATGGACCGGCTCGATACGGCTGTGAGGGCTGTAAATAACACGATCAATCCTGATAGGAGAAAGATCCACCAGCCAATATCCGTATGGTAGGCAAAACTTCGCATCCATTCAGTGATAAAATAATTTGCCAATGGAATGGCGATCACCAGTGCGATAAGGATCAGAGAAAGATAGGATCTGCAAAGCATGAACAGAATCCGGATGGAGGAAGCCCCAAAAGCCTTTCTGATCCCAATTTCTTTTGTTCTGAGTTCGGAAGTATAGGCGGCAATCCCGTAAAGGCCCATGCAGGAGATCAGAATGGCAAGTAATGAGAATATCTTAAAGATCATACTCATTTTATCTTCTGAACTATAAAGCTGGTTGAGATTAGCATCTATAAAATCATAATGGAATAAGGTTCCCGGAGCGACCGATTTAACAGTTTTTTCAATATATTCCAATGCCTGCCTGATTTGATCACCCGACAATTTAACCAGAAGGGTAGATGCCCATTCCGGACGGTAGGTAAGCACAAGGGGTTCTATTTCCTGGTGAAGGGAAGCAAAATTAAAGTCCTTCATAACCCCGACGATTTCTCCAGTGGTCCCGAAGGTAGTATTGGTGGCCATCATACCAACAGGCTCTTCCAATTCCAGGATTCGGGCCGTGGTCTCATTGATGATAAAAGCGGTAGATGAATCCGTCACAGGATCGAAGTTCCTGCCGGCGATCAGTTCGATATTCATGGTTGGAATGAATCCTTCATCTGACCTGAAAAACCGCATCAACTTTAGCCTGCTTCGGTCAAATTCTTTTCCATCGGGCAATAAATATTCAACACTCTGAATATTTCCCATCAAGTTTGAGGTGGCACCTACACTGATTATTCCGGGATGTGACAAGAGTTGATTATAAATAAATGACCGGTTTGAAAGAAATTGATAATTAAAATCTCCATAAGTAAAGACAGCAACTATATTTTCTCTATCAAATCCAAGATCCTTATTCCTGATATATTTTAATTGCTGGTAGATCACAATGGAGCTGATGATCATGAAGATCGCGATCATAAATTGAAGAACGATCAGCACTTTGCGTGCCAATGAGAGAGATGATCGGGGGAGTTGATTGATCTTAACCGCATCCGCTATTTTAAACCCGGATATAAAAAAGGCCGGATATCCTCCCGATAATATTCCCACGACCAACACGACTATCAATAACATATACAGGTGATCAATCGAAAACAATTGGTAGAGTGTGAAGTTCAGATTGGTTATTTCATTGAAGAGAGGTAACAACAGACCACAAAGAATCAAAGCCATCAGGGCAGCCATCACAGTATATAAATAGGCTTCGAAAATAAACTGTCTGATTAACTGTCCTTTATAGGCACCCGTTACCTTGCGGATACCCACTTCCTTACTTCTCTTCAAAGACTGTGTGATGTATATGTTGATAAAATTTGCACTGGCAACCAGGAGGATCAATATGGCCAGTCCACCAAAAATATAAATATAACTGATGTCACTGTTCGCCCCCATTTCCTGCTCCCGGTGGGAAGTCAGATGAATGTCTGAGATGGGATGTAATTGATAATAATCTCCACTTGAATGGATATTTTCCTCTTTATAATTGTCGTTCACCAGGTAATGCACCTGAAAATCGTACAATCGTGAATTAATAGCTTCCACATCCGCCCTATTTTTAAATAAGAGGTAAGTATACATTACCATCCATGTTCTGGATTGGGTCCATTCTTCCGGTAAATATTTATAAAAAGTAGGCATGGATACCAGGTAATCAATTTTCAGATGAGAATTTTTCGGGAAATCCTCAATCACAGCCGTAATTTCAAACAATGGAGCTTCATCCATCTTACCCATAGCAAATTTTATTGATTTTCCAATCGGGTTACTATCGCCGAATAGGGTATTGGCAAGGGATTTTGTCAAGACCAGGGTAAAGGGCCGGCTGAGTGCATTTCCCTGGTCACCTGATAATACTTTTCGGCTGAAAATATCAATTATACTCTGATCGGCAAAATATCCGTTTCTTACTGGATGATGTTGATCTTCAATAACAATGATGTTGGAAATTCCTTGTAGTTGTGCCAGCCTCCCTCCATTTTTAATCTGGACTATGTATTTTTGAATTTCTTCACAAGCCGGTGGAGATGATTTTGCCCAGCTCTTGGAAGCCAACCTATAGGTCAGTCGATGGTCCGTATAGGATTTTTCATAACTTATCTCCGCCTTGATATACAGAAAAATAAAAAGGCTTACGGTAATACCCAGAGCCAGTCCGGCCAGATTGATCAGACTGTTCTGTTTATGCCTGAATAAATTACGGAAAGTGGTGATCAGATAATTCTGAAACATATGGTTTAATTTCTACTACTATTTACGAAGCAGATGCTGACTCTGCCAGGTTTATGCAGTCAATGCGCTCATATTTGCAGCTAAACATGGATTTATGGTATATTTATTCTTTTTAAAAGGTCTTTTCTGTACGTTTCACTCACCTTGAGCTGAAAGTCATCTGTCAGGACAACTAGATATTCACCGGCGTCATTTCTATTGATTCGTTTGAGAAACAACAGATTTAGAATGTAGGAACGGTGAATCCGTGCGAATATGGTTGCAGGCAATTGCCTTTCCAGGTTTTTCAATGGCATTCGAACCAATATTAATCCCTCCTCAGTATGTATTTTCACATAATAATCATAAGCTTCGAAGTAACGGATATCTCCCAGCGGGATGAAATGAATTTTTCCACCTTCACGGACAATCAGCTTGTTCCGTTTCAGATCGATCTCATTTTCTTCGGACAGTATGAAAATTTCCGAAAGATTTTTTCTTTCCTGCAGTAATTTTTTGCTGAGCCGGTCTATTTTTTCCATCTGATTGACCTGTTTTTGCTGATTGATCAAGTTTTTTACTCTTTTGATCATTTCAAAAAACCGCTCGTTCGTATAGGGTTTGAGGATATAATCCAGTGCATGATATTCGAAAGCCCTGACAGCAAACTGGTCATAGGCTGTAACAAATACGATAAATGGCCTTTCGCTTGTGGGGATATTATTCAAAACATCAAATCCATCGATGCCAGGCATCTGGATATCCAGCAACAGCAGATCCGGCTTCTTTTCACGGATTTCCTGAATGGCTTCGATCCCGTTTCTGCAGGATGTAATCACCTCAATTTCTGGTTCATCTCTGAGCATCAGGATCATGCCCTGCCTGGCTGCTGGTTCGTCATCCACCACAATCGTTTGAATGATTTGATTTTTCATACTTTTTCTCTTTCAGGGAACTTTTGTCTGAGCGGTATCCGGATGGTCACCGAAATGCCCTGATCCTTTTCAGTGATCTGTACCTTGAAATTGCTTTGGTAGAGTTTGGTGAGGCGATCGACGGTATTGGAAAGTCCCAATCCTTTACCATGGAGGATCCCTCTGTAAAGAAAGGATGACGGAGCACTGTTATATACTTCAAGCATAATATTTTCATTAACCTGACCGATATTTATTTTCAACATGGAAGGACCTATGAATTTGGAAATCCCATGTTTAAAAGCATTTTCCACGATGGGTTGGAGCATCAATGCAGGAACATTTTCTTGTAACAGTCTTTCATCGATCTGCCAGATGATCTCAAGGCGGTCCCTGAATCGTTCTGACTCGATAAGCAGATATTTTTTTACCAGGTCAATTTCTTCTTTTAAGGTTACATATTGTTGGGGGGCTTTATTCATGCTCTGCCGTAGCATGTCACTCAAACCGCTCACCATATGAATGGCTTTATCACTGTCCTTTTGCCGGATCATCATCGCAATGGTATTGAAAGCATTAAAAAGAAAATGGGGATGAAGCTGCATCTTTAATGAATTTAACTGGGCAGTATTCAACTGGTTTTCCAGCTCAAGAGACCGGATGTGTTCGGCTATGAATTTTTTGTAAAAATCCAGGCTTAAAAGGATCAGGATTACAAGCCAGTAAATGAGCAGGCTTACCGGGATATCGAAAAAAAGTGCCTGCCACCGTTCCAGGAGATCCTGAAAGTTTCCAGATTCTAGTCCCATGAATAATCGCTGAAGCAGTACACCTGCAACGTCCGAGAATATCTTATGAATGACTGCAAATATAAATCCTGCAATAAGATGAATGGTAATAAAAAAGGTCCTTTTCTTTCCTCTGGTCCGGATATAAAAATTGAAGATCCAGAAAGAAAGCGCCCAGTAAATGAGATATTTTGAAAATGGCCAGAGAATCAGGTCCCAACTCTTGAAATCGTAATCAAAGAAAAAAATAAAAGCATAGGTCCTGGCCAATTCAAACAAACATAATAAGACCCAGAATATCAGGTTATAAAGATAAATATGCTTGATCCGCAATATCTTTTCCAGGTTCGTCATGGATTCATTTTTTCTGTTTTATACCATGTTTACATATTCTTTTGTAGTTTATGTAAGGATTACGGGAGCCCGAGACCAATATTCAGGAGGAGATCATTCGTATTTATTTGATTTTCCTGATCGGTTTATTCTTTCCCTAGCTCCTGACAGGTAAGATAGTAAAATATCAGCAGGCTTACCAGCAGAATTTATATTCAAGTAACGGATTTATGCAGGCTGAATTGAATTCAGGGAAAGATTTTGCCACCCCAAAAGATCAGTATCATTCCTTAATTTTCTTCGGTTTCTTTTCTTTGGGTACTGGATTGATCCTGGTCAGGATCTTGTGGATCTTTTCGAAGGATTCCTGCAATTCTTTTAATACTTCATTATGAGATTTATTGGTGTCGATCAAGGCTTTGACATAGGATTTATTGATATCCGATAGGGCATTCAAAAGATCCTGATCAGAGGTATTGTGGACATCCATTACGTAATCTTTCAGGCCCAGATCAACGAATATCTGTCCGTCGGTATTTAATTTCCAATCAGCAAAGTGAAAGACTGGAATATCCGATAGCAGTGCGGAAAATAGGGGATAAGGAGACATAGCAGCTGAAATTCTGGATTTTTCCACGATGGATGAAATGAGGTCCGGGGAGAAAACCCCGTCGAATACGATCGTTTTATTTTTCACTGGTTCGGGAAGGTTGTCATAGACCTTCTTCATGTAATCGATATCCTCCCTGGTATCGGGGATCAATAAAATCAGATGATCTGTAGATTTTGTCCAGTTCTCGATGATAAAAATGATTTTTTTTACAGGTGAGTTTTCCACCTGGTCTGATGGGCCACTGTTTTTAAAGTTGATGGTCATGAAATCATGATCAACGATACCCGAGGATTCAATGAAATTTCTGGCTTCAGTATCATTTTTCAAATCAAAGGCGAACAGGGGACTTGGGCCAGATTCCAGGTTATCTATTTTTACATTTAGATCCTTGATCTTATCTTCTGATCGTGAGTCTGTTACGAAGGATAACGCCGCTGATTTAAGTGTATTCGTCAATGATGATTGGAGCTCCGGGGATTCCGGTATGTCACCCAGCCCATATATCACATAAGGAAGATCTATTTTCTGACAATAGGTTAGTGAAGCAGTTTCTGTCCCTTCCGGGTCCTGGCCTCCCCAGTCGATCTTCCGGGAGGTACCCGTAGCATACAGAAACAGATCTGATGTCTCGAATGCCTGTCTAAGTTCATCAGTGTTCGGCTCACCTGCTTCATTAATCTCTCCTTCGACCAGGTTCAGTTGGGTAAAACTTTTTTCAAGAAGAGCTCTGAGGTCATCGGTCATGTCATAGGGCCAAATGGTTACCTCTGAATTCGGGACAAACCGCTGGATGCACCGGTAAATCGCCGGGATGGAAGCCTGATCCCCATAAGTTTCAGTACTCCATCCGGTTCTCAATAAAATCCTGTTTTTTACGACTTGTTGTGCATGTAACGAGGAGAAATTGAACGATAGGAGCGTGATCAGTAAACTTATGCCTGTATTAATGAAATTCCTTCGGCTGTCTTTTTTCATGTGCATTATGCGCTGATTTTTTCCATTTATTCGGTATACGAAGGCGGTAAATTTACAGTTTATTCATGAATTAAAAATTTAATTCATGAAGATATATTGGTGTTTGTGGTCTGATATTCAAGGTCTGCAGTTCGTGGTCTGACCACTGGTCGTGGTCAGACCAGGGCACCTCGTCAGACGAAGGGGGGTCCTCAGACCAGATTGGTTGGTCAGACCAGGGAAGCTGGTCTAGGAATTCAAAGGAGCGGAGAGAAGGGTGTTATATTTGATTTTCAGCCCAAACCAGATTAATGAGGAGATAAGCAGGATCAAAATCCCATACAGGGGAGCAATCATGGATACTTTGATGCCACCCATGATCAGGGCAGGTGAAATATCACCAGCCATCTGTATGGCATATAAAGCCTGGTATATGCCCAGACCCTGCCCCAGGATACCCCAAACGGCAGCGAAACTTCCCGCATAGATGATGGCCAGGATCAGGTTTTTCAATGTGTTTATGGGATAATTCGTCTTTTTAAACATCAAAAGAAAGGTAAAAATACCAAGGGCCACGATGATGAATAACATGGCCGTGAGCGAAAACATGAAAATGGGTCCGCCTATAAAATGGAGTTCGATAATCGTTTTCATAATGATATTTTTAAGTTAAATATAATTCATCAACCAAGTTTACGAAAAGATCAGAATAATAATGAACAAAGTAGATCAATCGATCCGGTTGGTAGACCAGGAGTGGGTAAAGGTGGATTCCCTGGATTGGTCGCTTATAAGGTTGGATTGGTCGTGGGAAATCATGAATTCTTCTAATTTCTGTTTCATCTAATGTCAAATCCCGTAAATTTAGGTAAATGAAATGCCATGTGGAAGTATCAAAAACTTCGTTTACTCATTCATCTGTTTTTCTGGATCCTGGTGCTGGCTTTTTATACCCTATTGTTCGGGCATGAAAACCGGGATTACCCCGGCTCCTTCAAATTTGTGATCATCCTGCTGCCCATCACCATGGCGACTACATATTTCCTGAATTATTTTCTGGTTCCGCGGTTTCTGCTAACAAAAAAATATTTCAGGTTTTTCCTTTATTTCCTGTATACAATTATCATCTCCATTACCCTGGAACTGAATGCCGTAATCTTCTCTCTCATCAACATATCCAAATACGGGATGGACCAGATGAGCCCCGCCAGTTTTAATATCTTTTACCTGATTGCCGCCAACTACCTCGTGGTATTTCTAGCCGTGTCGATCAAATTATTGAATCACTGGTACCAGGTACAGAATGAAAACCTGCTGCTTGAGAAGGAAGGAATGGAAATTGAATTGAAATTAAAAGAAGCTGAACTGAAATTACTGAAAGCCCAGATCCATCCGCACTTTCTGTTCAATACCCTGAATAATTTGTATGGGCTTGCGCTCTCAGGATCTGAAAAAACACCGGATACTGTACTGAAAATTTCTTCCCTGCTGGATTTCATGCTTTATCGCAGCACTCAGCCCAGGGTGAAACTGCAGGAAGAGATCGCTTATATTAAAGATTATATCGAACTTGAAAAACTCAGGTATCACCGGATCAATATTGAATGGAAAGAGTACGGCGGTCTGGATGATCATTACATCGCTCCCATGCTATTGCAGCCTTTTATAGAAAATGCTTTCAAACACGGTACCAGTCATGACATTCAACAACCCTGGCTAAAGGTTAAAATTTCAATTAGAGATCATGCGGATCTTACCTTTATTGTCCGAAATTCAAAATCCCCTGAATCCCAAATGGACCAGAGCGGATATACAGAAGGGATTGGACTGAAAAATGTTAAAAAGCGGCTGAACATCCTGTATCCCGGTCATCACCGGTTGGAAATTGAGGAGGCACCCGACGAATTCGGAATCCAGCTAGAACTGTCCCTAAATCAACTTAAAACATGAAAACTCGTTGTTTACTGGTCGATGATGAACCCCTTGCGGTGGAGATCATCCAGAATCATATCGATAAACTTGATAATCTGGAGATTGTAGGGATCTGCAACAATGCGGTGGAGGCGTTTGAATTTTTGAGAAAAAAGCCGGTGGAGCTGATCTTTCTGGATATCCAGATGCCGAAGATTACAGGGATGGATTTTTTAAGGACTCTGAAAAATCCCCCCAAGGTGATCATTGTGAGTGCTTACAGGGAATATGCTCTGGAGGGATTTGAGTTGGATGTGCTGGATTATCTGTTGAAGCCTGTTTCATTTGAGCGTTTTCTTAAGGCCATGGATAAGTATTATCACCAGGCCGGGAAGACTTTTCCGAATACCGGCGTTCCGGCCGATCCAGAAAATATATCCCCTTTCATCTGGGTGCGGGCTGACCGGAAGAACCTGAAGATCCCGTTGGATCAGATCCGTTACCTTGAAGGATTGAAAGATTATGTCAAGATCTACCTGGAGGATCAGATGATCATCAGCAAAGCCTCCATGAAGGAGATGGAGGAGAAGCTCCCGGCCGACCAGTTTATCCGGATCCACCGGTCCTACCTGGTCTCCGTTTCCAAGATACAGGCTTACACCCAGGAGCATGTGGAAGTGGGCCGGAACATACTGCCCATCGGGGCCAGTTATAAGGCGGCCGTGATGCATCAGATATCCACTCTTCGATAAATAATGTCCTTTTAGTCATTTCGATACACCCCTTTGTCATTTCCCTTCTTTGTCATTTTGATCCTGACCCTCTTGTCCTTTCGACGTAAGGAAAAATCTGATTAGGACACTAAATCCTGACGGTGACCGTAACCGAAGGAAAAAAAATAAATCAAGTATACCCATAATGCCTTAACATCCTTTCCCCTAATTCATTATTGGGATATTATTTCATATCTCTGTTAAATCTTCAAATAAATTGATAAAAAAAAATACTCTTTTTGATGGCTGCTCCGACTTTGTGAAATTATACAATTTTAAGTTAAAGGGCTATTAGTATGCTAATAAATTGTACTTTAAAAAGATTTTGTATTATCTTTATGTTATAATTTAATATATTATTTGCAAATTATGCAAATAATCCAAATTATGAAATGTCTAAAGGGCTTGCTTTTTATTTAAAAATTCCTAAATTTCGGCATGATTTCAAGGGTATATTTCTCATTTCCGCAGATGAATACCCCATAGGATTTTTAAACAGGTATTGGATAAAATCTGAGCTGATTTTTATGTTGCGCAGGTGACGATTAAAGCTACAGAATGCTTTGCATTTAATTCTTTGACATGTAGAAAATATTTCACTTAAATCAAAAGCTTATGGACCAAGCACAACCCACCTAACAAGGGAACACGTATTTTTCCTAAAAAAGTATGACGTAGTACCTTGTTGAATTTTCCAGAAAGGCATGGTTGACAATCGTGATGTTGACCGTGCTTTTCTGGTTTAATTAAAGTTGAAAGTTTATATATTCTATTTCCAGATATATTTCAGTATCTTCATTTTAAAGGGATTAAGAATTAGTTTTCAAAATTAAATCTGGAATACTTCATAATATGATTGGGAATAAATAGTCCTTTTTTATTCCATCTAAGTTTTTAAATTTCTTCACAAATTCTCATTTATGCATAAGAGAATATATTCCACCTCCATGAAAAATTTTCTGAATCTTTATGCTATATTGTAAAATGGCTTGTAATTTAAAGGATATTTTTTTCTGGAGTATAAAAGGTTTTTTACAATGAGACTGAAAAAGGGTCAAATCCTCCATCATAATCTACAACATCAACAAAAACACCAAACACAGTTTGAACAGCTTGCTAATCAACTGGACAATAAAGGACTCAACGTCGATCTGATCCTCAGCGACCTGATGGATCTCCAGATTGCCATTCCTTCCTGGGCACTGGGGACGGGAGGGACCCGGTTCGGACGCTTCCCGAAAGGTGGTGAACCCAGGAACCTGGAAGAAAAGATTGAGGATGTTGGACTGCTGCATGCGCTCAACCGGTCAAGCGGGGCCATCTCCCTGCATATACCCTGGGATATTCCTGAGAACTATGGAGACATTATCTCGCTGGCTTCTTCCTTCGATCTGAAATTCGATGCGGTCAACTCCAATACCTTTCAGGATCAACCGGATCAGAAACACTCCTATAAGTTCGGGTCTCTATGCCATACCGATCTGAAGATCCGACAGCAGGCCATCGACCATAACAAGGAGGTGATCGATCATGGCGTAAAACTGGGCACTGAATCCATTACGGTCTGGCTCGCCGATGGATCGAGCTTCCCCGGACAGCAGAATTTCAGGAAAGCCCTGAAACGCACTCAGGAATCACTTGAGGAAATCTACAATCATCTTCCGGAAAACTGGAAAATGTTCGTGGAATACAAACCTTTCGAACCCAGCTTCTATTCGATGGTGATCCCGGACTGGGGAACTTCCTATTACCTCTCTTCCTCGCTTGGGCCCAAAGCATTCAGCCTGGTGGACCTGGGGCACCATCTGCCCAACACCAACATCGAACAAGTGGTTGCCATCCTGATGATGACCGGCAAGCTGGGCGGATTCCATTTTAACGATTCCAAGTTTGCCGATGACGACCTCACCGTAGGCGCCATCAAACCCTACCAGTTGTTCCTGATATTCAATGAACTGGTTTACGGTATGGAGCATAACGACAGCCACAATCCCCCGCTTGCCTGGATGATTGATGCAAGCCATAATGTGAAAGATCCACTGGAAGACCTGCTTCAATCGGTGGAAGCGATCAAAATCGCTTTTGCCCAGGCATTGATTGTCAATAGGGATCTGCTTGAAGAATACCGCAATCATAATGATGCGGTCATGGCACAAGAACTACTGCAGGATTCATTCCGCACAGACGTTCGACCCCTGGTGGCGGAAGCCCGGATGCGGAATCAGGCAGCCTGTAATCCCATCGGATTGTACCGGGATTTGAATGTAAGAAATAACTTGATTGAGGAAAGAGGATTGAAAACCATCGCCACAGGACTTTAATAAAAACCATATGCAATCGGTCATTGCCATCTTCGATATTGGAAAAACAAATAAAAAATTCATTCTACTGAACCGTGATTATCAGGTCGTTCATCAGGATATTGTGGCTTTCAAGGAGATCCCTGACGATGATGGTTTTCCTTCCGAAAACCTCGAAGACCTTACACGATGGATCAAGGTGACCTTCCGGGAGGCGATCAAAATGCCTCAGTTCAATATTGAGGCTGTAAACTTTACCACCTATGGGGCTGGGTTGGTCAACCTCGCTGAAAATGGGAAACCGGTCACCCCGCTGTACAATTACCTGAAGCCCTATCCAAAAGATCTACTGGCTGAATTTCTTTCCAAATACGGGGATAAGAATAAATTCGCAAAAGAGACCTCCAGTGCTATTTTCGGATTTCTGAATTCAGGACTTCAGCTTTACTGGCTCAAATACCGTAAATCAGAACTCTTCAAAAAAATTAAATATTCCCTGCATTTTCCGCAATACCTTTCCTATCTCTATACCGGGAAGACCTATTCGGAAATCACCAGCATCGGATGTCACAGTTCCCTTTGGGATTTTGAAAAGCAGCACCCGCACGACTGGGTATACAAGGAAAAACTGATGCATCTTTTCCCTCCGTTGATCAATACCTTTAATTCGGAAAAAATACGGTTCAAGACGCGCACCATTTCCTGTGGCATCGGAGTTCATGACAGCTCTGCGGCCCTGATCCCCTATCAGCTCATGTTCGAGGATCCATTTATCCTGACCATCACCGGGACCTGGAATGTGACCTTTAATCCATTCAGCAATGACCCGCTTACAACGGAGGAGATATCCAGAGATTGCCTGAACTATATCAACTACAAAAATAAACCCGTCAGGGCCTCCCGTATTTACCTGGGGAAGGAGCATTTCTATCAGAGCAACCGGATCTCAAAATACTTCCGGAAGGATGAGGACTATTTTAAAACTGTCAAATTCAACCCGGAGATTATCAAAAAACTGGTCCATGAAAATAACCGGTATAAAAAATTCTATCCTGAAATGATGGAAGGAACCGGTCCTTTCCCGGAGAAATTCCTGCAGCGGGCGGATCTGAAATTGTTCGATAATTTTGAAGAAGCCTATCACCAGATGGTGCTCGACCTGGCTTATATGCAGGCACAATCCATCCGGATGGCCAAAGGAAATACCAAGGTGAAAAAACTGTATCTGGCAGGCCGGTTTTGCAACAATGAGATGTTCATCCGTTTACTGGCCACGATGATGAATGACTGGGAGATCCATACACCTCTGAATCCGAGTGTGACACCTCTGGGCGCTGCCATCACCATGCATGCCGCATGGAACATTGACAAGGACCTCGAAGAGATCCTGCTGTTCAGAAAATGTGAACCTGTCACGGGCTTGAAGATCTCGCATTATTCCCTTTTTGAGAATTGATATCGATTTTCACAAAGAATACGCTTAGAATATACAAGGAACGCCAGGAATTAGCATCTTACAATAAAGTTTGTACGGATCTTAATTTGATGTATTTTTCGTTAAGCGAGATTGAGTCTGGAAAAATAAGATCTCTAATATTCACTTGCAGATCCTTTGCAGGGAGCTCAGGATCGAAACGTACTTTTTTGGCGACTTAAATTGACGGCTTGAAAACAGAAAAAAGAAAATTTGTTACTGAAGTTTTTTTTAAAACTGAGGATTCTCTATTCGAAAAAAATTTACGATCTCAAACCCCAAACACTTCGGGATTCCGCGTGAAAAAATTCACGAAATCAAACCTTCTCAAACTGTTACTACCCCGAGATCTAGCCTGGACAGGCTCCTGAGTTGGGACCTTATGGAAGGATGGTCATCCGTGATCAGCATATCCACTTCTTCCAACCTGCAGATCCTGTACATATCCTTGATCCCGAACTTGCTGTGGTCCGCCAGCATGACCACCTGCTGGGACTGTTTGATGATGGCCCTTTCGTTGGCAACGATCAACTGGTCGGTATTCGTAGCCACCCCCTCATCAATACCTCCCACGGAAATAAATCCCAGGTCCGCATTGAACTGCAGTATATTCTCGCTTGTCTGAGGGCCCACCAGCAGGCCGGAATCAGGAAACAGAAGTCCTCCCGTCAGGAAAACTTCAGCCCCCTGGGCCATTTCCCGGTCTTTATAAATCTGGTGCGCGATCAGGATGGAATTGGTGATGATCCGGATCTTTCTGTTCGCGAGAAAAGGAGCCATGGACAGCGTCGTAGTACCTCCATCAATGATGATCACATCCCCGTCTTTCACAAGGGACGCTGCTTTCATCGCGATCCTTCTTTTTTCTTCTGCAAATTTTGTTTCCCGGATCGCTACAGGCAACATCACATGATTGATGCCTCCTCCCGATTTGGCACTGATCCCACCCCATACCTTCCTGACAAGCCCTTTTTCAACCAAATCATCAAAATCACGACGGGCCGTAGCAGGAGAAGTTTGTAATATTCCACACGCCTCACTTACTGACATCTCGAACTGACTTTCGATCAGACTTAAAATCTTCCTTTGCCTTTCCCGCCGGTTCATAACTTAACCTATATTATTCGCCATTTTTAAAAGCTTTTGTAATGAATCACTCCTGGACCTTCCTTTTTGAAAGAGGGAAGAAGTGCCCGCCACCAGTACATTGGCCCCGGCCCGGATCATGTCAGGGATGTGATCCCAGCTGACATTCCCATCAATTTCAATATCCAGGTCAAGGTTGTTTATTATGAGATACTGCTTTATTTCCCGGATCTTGTCGAAAACATATGGGATGACCGGCTGACCCGCATACCCGGGATTTACTGCCATGATCAGCACCTGGTCAACAAGCGGGTAAAGATGCCTGAACTGCTCGACTCGAATGGCCGGATCGATCGCAAGCCCGGGAATGCATCCCAGTTCGCGGATCTTCCGCAAGGTACGGTCAGGATGCCAGGAAGTTTCCGGATGAATGGTCAGGACTGAACCCTTTATGACCGAAAAAATTTCAATCATCTGATCGGGATTATCCACCATCAGGTGAAAATCGAGTGGGATCCCGGAATACTCGTATAACGATCGTGCAAAATCGATCCCGAGCGTCAGGTTGGGTACATAATGACCATCCATGATATCGATGTGAAGGTAATCCATATCATTTTCTTTGAACAGGTCCAACTCTTCCTTCATGTGGATGAAATCCGCACACATCATGGAAGGAGAAATCTTGATCTTACGATTGTTCATAAATTTATAATTGAGGCTTGACAATTACTTTGAGTCCCTGGCGTGATTCATGATATTCAAAAGCATCCACGATCTGATTGAGTGGAAAAGTCCGGGAGATGTATTTTTTTGACTGGATCCTCCCGTCAGCAAGCAGCTCCACGGCTTTCTCTACATCCGGCAGATTGGATCCATGTGTTCCCATCACATTCATTTCATTATAATGGATGAGATTTGAATTCAACACCAGGTCCGGTTGATCTTTCAACCCGGCAAAAAAATTGACATAACCCCGTTTACCTGTCACCTTCACTGCCATTTCCTGGGCAGCAGTGGTTCCCGCCGTGGTGATGGATAGATCCACTCCACGACCTCGGGTTTCATCCATGATCACTTCCACCGGATCTTCCTCTTCCGTGGCGATGAACCGGGCGGTAGGCAAAAAGTCCCTGGCCATTTCAAGCCTTTTTTTCGAACGCTGAATGGCAAAAACACGGGAAGCGCCATAATATATGCTCAATTCCAGCACCATACATCCAATCGGACCCAATCCGATCACGGCCATACTTTTACCCAGACCCATTTTGGCCATCTCCAATCCATGGATGGCACAGGCAAGGGGTTCCGTGATGCAGGCATCGTCATCTGGCAGGTGATCAGGTATCCTGACAATGGGACCGTATTTCACAGAATTTTTATCCAACACCATCCGCTGCTGAAATGCCCCGTCAAGCTGATAACCAATTGCAAGGTTCTCGGGAGTCAGGTTGCCCAGTCCTTTTAAGGTATATTCCCGGCCTGAATCCATATCCGGAACATCGGCACCCATGGTGATCCGGTCTCCGATTTTCCAGTTTTTTACCTTCTTCCCAATACTTACGATCCTGCCGGAAAATTCATGTCCAATCACAGTAGGAGGGACCACTCTTTTGTTCCCATACCGGAAGATCCGGACGTCCGAACCACATACCGATACCGATTGCGGTTCGACGATCATTTCCTCGTCCCCACAGGTTGGCTCCGGAACCTCTTTGACCTTAATATGATTTAATGATTCAAAAATGGCAGCTTTCATAATGTAAAAAATAACCCTTTTAAATAAATATGAATCTTGATTATGATCAATATATGATTAAATTTGTTATAAAATTATCAAAAAGTAATCAAATATGAAAGCACTTGTACTGAAAGCGAATGCCGATTTACAGGTGGAGGACCGGAATGTACCGGAAGGCCCTACGGACGACAGTATTCTGATCCGGGTGGCGGCATGTGGCATCTGCGGATCGGATATACCCAGGGGATTCCATCATGGTGCTTATCACTATCCACTGGTGATGGGGCATGAATTCAGCGGGGTGGTGGAAGAGGATAGAACAGGAAGCAGATTCAGGAAGGGTGACCGGGTGGTCATATTCCCCTTAATTCCTACTGATCCGGGTGAAAAAGCCTTCCAGACAGGCGATTATGCCCTTTGCAAATCCTATGATTATTTTGGATCGAGAAGGGATGGAGCTTTTGAAGAATACCTCCGGGTTCCAGAAAGGAACCTGTTCATAATCCCGGAACATGTAGACATCCTGCACGCTTCGATGACTGAACCTGCTGCTGTGGCCCTTCACGGAGTCAGAAAACTGCATGTACAAGCGGGAGATACTGGCCTGGTAATCGGGGGCGGACCTATCGGTAACATGACGGCGCAATGGCTCAGGATCCATGGTTGCGATCCGGTTTTTATAGTTGATGTAGATCCGGAAAAACTGAAGATCGCACAATCGATGAATTTTGAAGTGATCAATAGTGCAGAGGAAGATCCGGTCAAAATAATCATGGAAATCACCAATGGTGAGGGAGTGAGAAAGGTGGTGGAAGCCTGCGGATTGCCTCAGACTTTTCTTCAGGCCATTCAATCAGCCGCCACCTTTGGGGAAGTGGTTTTTATGGGAAATATTCACGGTGAATTCAGGATCGGTGAAAAAGAGTTTTCAACCATCCTGCGTCGTGAGCTCTCGATCTATGGTACCTGGAATTCAAAAATTGTTCCAGCCGGTGAGGATGACTGGTCGACGGTCCTGAAATACATGGACCGTAAATTACTGGTAGGTCCACTGATCAGTGATCTGGTTGGTCTGGAGCAGGGCCCAGATATATTTAAAAGTATCCTGAACAAAGAAAAATTTCACAATAAGGTCATTTTTAACATCGGATCATAGCATGATATCATTAGGGATAAAATCTGATCCGGTAGAAACACGGTACAGCTACTCATGGCTGTTTGATATAGCTGCCGATGAAAAAATTCCCTTTATACAATTGGGATCTTTTTTTGAACTCTATTCATTGGCTGATGGCTATTTTTTTGATCTTCGCACCCTGGCCGATCAGAAAAAAGTAAGGATCAAAAGCATATTCACTGCTCACCGGGAATTGGGAGGTTTTTTTTATGACAATCCTTATATGGAGAAGGTGGCCAGGACTCAATACGAAAGATTGATCCATGTTGCTTCGGTCCTGGGAGTTGATTATTGTGGATCCAATCCAGGAGCCGTGTACCGGGATCATCCTGAAACGAAAGACCGTGGCATTGAAAGGTACCTGTTACATATGAAAGAGCTGATGCACCTTGCTCGTGAAAAAGGGCTCAAAGGCCTGACCATCGAGCCTATGTCCTCCATGGCAGAACCCCCCACGACACCGGACGAAATAGACCACATGATCGGCGAGCTTCGATCCTACCACCGGAAAAATCAAACAAATACGGCCCCTGTGTATCTCTGCGGTGATATCAGTCATGGACTGGCCGACCCGGAATATCAGATCCGGCATACTAATACCGAACTGTTCCGGCAGGGGATCCCCTATATGGCTGAATTCCACTTCAAGAATACGGATTCCATCTTCAACAGTACCTTCGGATTTTCCAATATGGAAATGAAGAAAGGAATCATAGACCTTCATGAGATTAAAAAAATATTGAATGAAAACCGGGATAAAGTACCTGTCGAAGATATGGTAGGATACCTAGAGATCAGCGGTCCCAAGGTGGGAAGGGATTATTCAGATCCATTGCTGGAAAATTCCATCCGGGAATCACTCAGGGCCATCAGGCAGGTGTTCAGTTAAAATTAAATGCAATAACCCGCGTATTATTAGCATTATTGATTTGAATTTATATTTTTGGGAAGATTTTTTTGACCTACATCTATGAAAAAAAATAAACTGGTTGCCAGGCTGGATGCGATCGAAGAATACGAACGGACCCCTGTTCCGGAAAATAAACTCAAAGGCCTGAAAAGTTTTATCGGCATGTATGCGGGTGAACATACGGCCGGGACTGAATTTGTCATCGGCCCATTATTCGTAGCCCACGGAGCGAGTGCTGGTGCCATCCTCATCGGTCTTTTTCTGGGGAACCTGCTGGCTGTTTTAAGCTGGGGTTTGTTGACGGCTCCGATAGCAGTGAAAAGAAGGATTACTTTATATTACCAGTTGGAAAAGATCTGTGGATACAGGCTCGTAACCATCTATAACATGGTGAACGGATTGATGTTTTGTTTTCTCGCGGGTTCTATGATCGCTGTGTCGGCCACTGCAGTGGGGATTCCTTTTGATATTACTATGCCCACCCTGACGGACTGGTTACCAACCAGTATTGGATGGATCCTTACAGTATTGCTGGTGGGATTGGTGATCACCATCGTTGCCATCCTGGGCTATGAGCAGGTCTCAAAATTTGCGAATCTGGCTGCACCCTGGATGATCCTGGTGTTTCTGGCAGCCGCTTTCGCAGTAATGCCTGAGTTGGGGATCCATTCTTTCAGTGATTTCTGGAATGTGGCCAATGATAAGATCTGGAGCGGTATCCCATTGGCTGGACAAAGTAAATTCACCATCTGGCATACCATCTTTTTCGCCTGGTTTGCCAATATGGCTATGCACATCGGGATGGCTGACCTTTCCATCTTCCGCTATGCAAAAAAATGGCAATATGGTTTTTCATCCGCTACCGGCATGTATGTGGGGCATTACCTTGCCTGGATGGCTTCAGGGATCCTTTATGCTTTTTTCCTGGCAAAATATGGATCCGGTGGAGAATTTGCCCCGGGGAAAATCGCCTATGAAGCGGCCGGACTGGCAGGAGCGATCTGTGTGGTCATTGCAGGGTGGACGACGGCAAATCCAACCATATACAGGGCTGGACTGGCTTTTCAATCCATCAATCCGAAATGGAGAAGATGGAAGGTGACGCTGATCACCGGGATTGTAACGAGTATTGCGGCATTCTTCCCGGCGCTGGTCATGCAATTGCTGGGTTTTGTAGCCATTTATGGATTTGTCCTGATGCCGATGGGAGCCGTGATTTTCATTGATTTTTATTTCATGGAAAAATTGGGATTACAATCTTCTTATGCGGAGAAGGTCAATAGTCAGTTCAATTGGGCAGCCGGCATTTCCTGGTTTTTTACCCTGATCATGGGATTGATATTTTTTCTTTTCTTCGGGGTGGAAGTGTATTTTCTCGGACTCCCCGGATGGTTTATTGCTTCAATCTTATACATTCTGATGAGTTTTGTCATACAGAAAAAGAAAATGGCAGTCGCTAAATCATAAAATGATGCAAACAATCTTAAAAATACTTTCTTTCATTGGCCTCGGTTTCACCTTACTGCCATCTGTATTTGTCCTGATGGGAATCATCGATATGGAACTGAATAAAAGCCTGATGATGCTTGGTACAATATTATGGTTCGGTACCGTGATCTTCTGGATGAATAGGAACAAAAAATCGACGTGAGTCTCTGTTTCATTCAATTCAGCTATATTCCGGCTGATTTTTTCAGATCAAGCGGGATTGTTCCTTTTGGTTGAAAAGCGGTCGCTGTTATCTTTTAGTCTGGATTCCAGCTCCATTACCTTATTTCGTTCTGTCTGTAGTTCCCTGCCCAGCTTAATTTTCTTTTCATGGGCTGATTTTTTCAGCGCCTCAAATTCATCCACCAGTTTCATGAATTCTTTTCTTGTCACATGGTAAAGCTTTTGACTTCGTGTATGACTGCCATATCCAAGGAATACAAAGACCGCCAACCCGAAAATAATGCTCCAGACAAGGATGTTATAGGTCTTTTTGGATATGAGCAAACCAAGAAAAGAAATGCTGTCCGCTTCATTTCGACTCTTCTGAAGGGCTGATTCCAGGTCTCCTATTTTGACGTTCAATTCTTCGATTTTAGTATTGAGATCGGTTATTTCCTTATTTCGTGCTACTATTTCCTGTTTATAGTTATTCAGTGAATCTTGGACACTTTTCCAGAAAGAATTCAGTGTAGATATTTTTATGACCTTATATGTACTATAAGTCTCGGCCTTTTGATACATATTTTGATAAAAATTTAATAGAGATTGATTGGCTGATTCATCATTTGCTGGTTCCTGTGCAATAACCATCAGCGGTAAAAAAATGATGAAGAGGATGTGTGCAAATTTTTTCAACATGTTTTTAATTTTTAGGAATCATACAATTTACCATACTTTATTGTACGATAAAAAATCAAATGTAAATAAATTAAATGAAATCAAGGCCTGTTTAAAGACCTGGATTATAGTTTAAAATAGATACTTATAGCTTAAATTATCAATAACGGACGGTTTTACAATAATACCAATTTTAGCTTATAACGAAAATAATCAGGGAGATATTATTCAAATTAAAATCCAAAAGGAGGCTGTATGGGTAGCCAATTACCTGCAAAATGACCAATTAATTCCCTCTAGAAACTTTTCGGCGATAATTCTCTACTTCCCAGTTTTCAATGAACCTGATTTGCTCATCGGACATGAAATGCGGTCCTCCGAAGTAGTTGGAATAAAAAGAGATCTTCATGGCGTCGATAAATACATCAAGAACTAGGGTGGCGGATTTTTCATTTTTTTCGATGGCAATTACGGGTCCTTTTTCAATGAGGATGACTTTTGGATAATAACCGTATTTTTTACGGTACGATTCGAACGATTTGTGAATGATAGCCGGAGAAATGGAAAGATCCGGTGAAATCGGTATAATCATCGGATACGCCTTGCAGTATACGATTTGATCGGGGATAAAAGGTTTCTCAATCCTTGAAATGGAATGCGTGTCTTTTGTGAAATGAGCGATCAGGGTATTGAAGCCATGCCTGAAATAGAATTCATCCTCTACCAGGCCTGAAAGGATCGATGTGAGCTGATCGATAGGCCCCTCATACTTGATGGTTTCAATCTGAATAATATTCTGAACTTTCGATAATATTTTATCCTGGATAGATTTGTATTGGGTTTTGATCTCATTGATTGTATCTGCACCCACAAAAACACCATGGTTTTGAAGGAAAATGATATGGGGAACCCGTGCTTTCTCAGATTGGTATTTTTCCAGGTAATCAAGCACGGTTTTGGACAGAATATATCCCGGATCTGTGTATGGAACGTACAATGCCTGATCGCCAAAAAGATCCCTTACATAAAATTCGACTTCATTTGAACAAAGCAGGGCATTGATCAGATGAGGGTGGGTATGGACAACAAAGGCAAATGGGATGATATCGTGTAAAGAAGCCTCCACAGAGGGCCTTTGTTTTATCTGACCCTCTACGAGGGAGTCCATCAGGTCAGTCATGACTTCTTTTTCCCGCTGTTGAGCATCAGGACTGTAATGTCTTTTCATGATGCCGGATAATTTTTTTCGTTCCAACACTGCAAAACCCTCCTCACTAATGTCACCAAGTGAAAATCCACTTGCCTTTACATAAAGATGTTTTTCATCTTTAAAGGAAGTATTTCCACCACCACCCAGTGTATAATCCTTTTGCCCACCATAGAATCGTGATATCTCGATCAGGTCAGCAATTTCTTTTTTCATTTTACCGGCGTTTTTTTAATTGTCCAGATCATTTTCAAGTTCAGGAATGATGTCATAGTATCTGATTCCCGTGATCCGGTCTGTATGATCCATTCTTGTCCTTTTCGTTGGTGAGAAATCATTCGTATCTCGCATCCATTCCTGCAGAATTCCCAGCAGATCATAGGCAATATTCCTGAAAGCGGGATACATGGCCAGATTATGATATTCATGGGGATCAACTGACAGGTCATAAAGTTCTACTGAAGGTCTGGGAACAGTAAAGATCAAGCTTTGTTTAAAAGATAAAGAATTAGCCTCCTTTTTTTCCAGCAAACTGAACCAGGATGGGCTGTTAGCAATATCAGCAGCCGTTCCATGGGGTTTTTCCGTGTAGGCATTCAGGATCAGTTTATACCGGTTTGACCTCACACTTCGCATGTGTTCATCGCAGTCATGCCAGTTTCTTTCACTGTATACATAATCCCGGGTGAAACCAAAATCGCCAGTCAGAACTTCTGTAAATGGGACACCAGGGAAGCTATCCGGGATTTCGATTCCTGCCAGTTTTAACAGGGTGGGAGCCAGGTCGATGGTACTTGTCAATCCATCGTATAATTCATTCTCAGGGACGTATGGTCCGGTAACTATAAAAGGTGTCTGGATTCCCGCATCATAAAGGGTTCCTTTTTCCCTTGGAAATGGTGCTCCATTATCACTCAGAAAAATGACATAGGTATTATCAATCAATTTTTCATCTTCCAGAATTTTCATATAGGATCCAATCACGCTGTCCATCCGGGCGATTTCATCGTAATACAGGGCAATGTCTTTCCGTGTTCGCAGATCATTCACCAGATGATCCCTGACGATCACCTGGTCCGGATGATGCGGTTGACTGATGGCATTTTCTTCATAGGTCCGGTGCGGATCATAAAAACCAGTCCAGAAGAAAAATGATTTCCCTTTTGACCGTTGAAGGAATTCACTGAAATTATCAAAATTATTGGAATACCAGTCAAATTGGGCATCTCCATAATCACCCCAATGTGTTTTTCCATTGTGTCCGGTAAAATACCCGGCATTTCTTAAATATTCCGTAATGAATTTTTCGTCTTCCGGCAGGGGTGTATGGAGGTCCTCTGTCCTGGTGGTGTGTGGATATTTGCCAGTCAGAATACTGATCCTTGAAGGGCTGCATTGCGGGGAAGTAAGAAATGTATTCTCAAACATCATCCCTTTCATAGCCAGCCGATCTATATTGGGAGTTTTAATGAAAGGATTTCCATAACATCCAATGTCCATGCCCGCATCATCAGCAATGAGAATTATAAAATTAGGAGATTTCTGGTTCGGGTTTAATGTGTATGAAAAGATCTTAACGGAAGTTAACAAAATCAAGCCCAGACAGAAAATGAAAATCACAGAATTTATGAGGGGATTTTTCATAATTCAAATCACATCAATGAATTTTATGGATAAAAATAAGGATTTTTTTTGTGGATCGGTGGACCTGACATTTCTTTAAATAGAATCTGATCTCATTAATTTAATTGTTATTAAAAAGATGATTTTAGAAATCTGAAGATATTATTCACAGATCAATTCTTTATTTTTTATTGAAAAACCAATTTGTTTAATTTGAAGAATTAGTGATCTTCTTGCTGAAATAGGGATTCATCATTTTTCTGTTTCGAATAAGATGTATCTGAAATTGATTTAATTTTCTGATGAAGAGATTTTATAAATATCTGTTATTCCAGTTGATCATTGATATGATACCCGATCTTCCGTACAAGACAGAAAGCATTGGGGTAGTAATGTTATGGGGGAAACGTAAACCTGTTGAAATTTATGCAGTGGAAACTTCTGAATGATTGGTTCAGACTTAGGGCAAGGTATATTTTAATTTTTTTATTCAATGAAAAATTATTTCCAGGATAAAGTAACTGTCATCACAGGAGGAGGGGGCGGTTTGGGGCGGGCACTTGCGGTTGAAATGGCGCATTCTTTTGCGACCATTCATTTACTGGATATCGACTTCAACCGGGGAACTGAAACGAAAGATTTAATCTTACAATTGGGAGGAATGGTGACTTATCATCAGGTAGATGTCACAGATTATAATCAGCTTCACAAAGTAATTGATAATATCTTCAGGAAAGAAGGCAGGATTGATATTTTGGTCAATAATGCCGGAATGAGCATAACTGGGGAGGTTAGGGATTTACTATTGGATCACTGGCGAAAACCGGTAGAGCTGAATTTGATGGGTGTTGTTCATGGGATTTCAATCGTATATCCCCTGATGGCTGAACAGGGTTCCGGACAAATAGTTATTGTTTCTTCAATGGCCGGATTGGCTCCTTTACCACTCATTGCACCTTATGTGGCCTCTAAATATGCCCTGGTTGGATTGTCTGGATCACTTCGGATGGAAGGAGAGGCATTGGGAGTAAAGGTAAATCTGGTATGCCCCGGCAGGCTGGATACTTCACTATTGGATTCACAGGAAATTTTACAGGTTGACAGGAAACAGTTTCTGAAAAAGGTCCCATTCAAGGCGGTCCCTTTGTCAAAGGCAGTTCGAATCATTTTAAAAGGCATCATGGCCAATCGATCCTCGATCGTATTTCCCGCCTATGTTCGATGGATGTGGTGGGTAGAAAGGTATATGCCATTTCTCTTAAAACCCTTTTATCGTTACAGCCTCAGACAATTCCGAAGGTTAAGAAAAGTGTGACCTGGACCGCGATCCCTGTTCTTATTCCTGGTCAGACCACCTTACTTCGTCAGACCACCCTCCCTGGTCAGACGACGTCCCCTCGTCAGACCACTCTCCTTGGTCAGACCAGGGTCTCTGGTCTAGGCACTAATTTGTGTTTTGGATTTTCAATTTTATTTGGAGCAATCAATTCTTATTTCTATTTTTAATTAGCAATATTCAACCAATAATTCAACAAGCTATGAACTTTCAACCAAACTATTTGTATCATGTGTACAATCGTGGCAATAATAAGCGCCAGTTATTCTTTAAAAGATCACATTATTTTTATTTTCTCCAGAAAATCGAAAAAGAAATTTTGCCCTATTGCGATATTCTGGCATATTGTTTAATGCCTACTCATTATCATCTATTAATCATAGCCAAAGAATATAATGTAAAGGATGGGTTTCAAACGTATTTAAGTGCGGATCAAATATTTCATCCACTTACCAGAAAAATCGGAACGCTACAAAGTTCTTTTTCAAGGGCAATCAACCAGGAAAAAAAAGAATCTGGATCTCGTTTTCAACAGAAAGCTAAAGCAAAATTATTGGATAAGCATGAACAATATCCCTTAGTATGTTTTCATTATATACATCAAAATCCTCTAAGAGCAAATCTTGTCAGACATTTGGACCATTGGGAATTTTCTTCTTATCCGGATTATGCAGGATTAAGGCCTCCCTTTCTTATTGATAAACAAATTGCTCAAAAATTTCTTGAGATTCCGGAAGATACTAGGAGATTCATAAAAGATTCACACGGTTTCATCTTACGATATGAAGATTGGATAAATAAATTCATAAAGAATACAAAATATTTTTAAAAGTAAATTCTCACATAATCCTTAAACTTTATCCACTCAATTTCTTCTAGACCAGCTCCCCTGGTCAGACCAAGGCCTTTCGTCTGACCACAAGCTCTGGTCAGACCACCTTACGTCGTCAGACCACCCTCCCTGGTCAGACGACGCCTCTTCGTCAGACGATATTAACCCGATAAAGTTATTATATTTGGTATTGATCTAAATGAAAAGAAAAAGGATATACATTATCTTGCTCATGATTCCCTTTATTACTGGGATCATTTTTCTGTTGTGGCCATTAACATCAGATCAGTTTCTTATTCAATGGGATCAGGAACTGGTCACGAGAAAGAATCAATTCCTTCAATACCGGCCGGTTAGAAATGACAGCAGGATTAAACCTAATATCTTACTCATTCTGGTGGATGATCTGGGAAAGACAGATATTAACCTGTATGGACCTGGAAAAGTCAGCACCCCTTATATTGATCAACTCGGTAAAGAAGGGGTGGTATTCGATCAGGCATATGTGGCCTCTCCGGTCTGCAGCCCTTCCCGAGCGGCTATTTTTACGGGTCGCTATCCTCAAAGATTTGGATTTACTTTTCAGATGCATGATTTTTATCTGACCAACCGGCTTATGCATTATGGATATCGATTATTTATCGATTCAAGTCCGTGGAGGCCCAGGGGAATCGAAGAGGTACCCAGCAGGGAAATGGCTGAAAAGCAAGGGATTCCACCTTCAGAGATCACTTTGCCTGAACTCCTGAAGAAGGAGGGATATAGGACAGCCCTCATCGGAAAGTGGCATCTGGGTGGTCACCCCCGGAATACTCCCTGTAATTTTGGTTTCGATTATCAATACGGATTTTATGCCTCCCATTCCCTTTATGCTTATGAAGATAATCCGGAAATCATAAGCCAGAAGATCCCCGATGATTTTTCCGACAAATACATCTGGAAGAGCCAACGTGATGGACCTCACGCCATTTACAGGAACTGTGAGATCATCCATGAAGAGGAATACCTGACACATGCCATAACCCGGGAATGTAAAGCTTTTATCAAAACCAACTGTGACACTTCCTTTTTTCTGGTTGCTTCCTATAACGCACCACACACACCTTTACAGGCCCCAATAGAATATGTTGAGCAATTTGAACAGATCGAGGATCCAGTCAAAAGAGTGTATTATGCCATGATCAAATCACTGGATGACGAAATAGGAGACCTCCTGGCAACACTCAGACAACAGGACCTGGATAAAAACACCCTGATCTTTTTCATCAGTGATAATGGCGGGGCGACTTATACGCATACCACCGATAACGCTCCTCTACGCGGAGGAAAAATCACGGATTTTGAAGGTGGGCTCAATGTGCCGATGATCATGAAATGGAAGGATCATGTTGCCCCTGATACACATTATCCACATCCGGTCATCGCTATGGATATTTTTGGGACCATTACCTCCATCCTTAACATAGATCTTCCTGATGACAGGACCTATGATGGGATCAACCTGATGGATTATTTAAGTGAAAACAGTCTCGGCAGGTATCCTCATTCCTATATTTTCTGGAAGAGAGGAAATACAAAAGCGATCAGGTCGCCTGAATATAAAATCGTCCGGAATGCTGAATTTGGAGATACCCTGATGTTTGATATGCGGCATGATAATCTTGAAAAAGAAAATGTCTTGCGGAACCACCGGGATCAGGTACAAGATCTTCTGATACAATACGACCAATGGGAACAAACCCTTCCAAAAACTCTCTGGCCTCCCCTGATCTATTATGTACATGAAGAAAATGGGAAGGAATACTATTTTGATAATTGAATTATTTACCCTGATTGGCATCTGCAGGGAGAAGAAATTATTCCTGGAAATGTCCGATTGAATTTAGGTGCCCTAAAAGTTTCTGAATGACAATTTTATAATAATTTAGGGACTGTCCGGGTTCATTCCGGTGGATGCTATATATTCTCAGCAGATACTTCCAGGTAATTCTGAAGGATGGTGGTGATGACATAATTGGAGTACTCGAGGGTCCAGCGATCATCATCCTGATCTTCGTATGATCTTTCAATCTTTTGCAGAAAGATGGAGACATCCTTTTCATTCCAGTAATATCCTTTTACAGTTTCCTTGAAATCATCCACACCGTTTACTATCTCTTCATATTCATGATCCCTCGAAAAAATTTTGTCGATCGACCGGATTAATGGATCTAATTCCTGATCCCGGATATTGGTCTTTTTAATTTTTTCAATGTATTGATAGCCGAGAATCGTCAACTTGATATCCGCATTTTCCACCAGGTATGCTTCCTCGGTGATCCTGGAACCGAAAGCATCAGAAAAAATGATGTCGAGCTCGTCTCTTTTTACAGCATCACCTACTGAGTATCCACTTATTTTGAGTTGTGGTTGGTAATCAGTGCGTATTTCTGGTAAATTAACCCCGCTGTTTTTGAGTTCATAAACGCGGGTTGCTGAATTGTTCGAATAAAGTATTAAAAACTGTTTGTCAATATATTTTTTTACGGCGAATGTAAAGGTGTCCGGGAGAAATTGTGCCTTTGTAATTATGTAATCCGTCATACCATCCTGCTCTATCATTTTCATATTGGTAGGGACCAGTTGACTGATGATCACTTGGTCCTGTCCAGTAAATTGAATGGGTATCAGGGAATCTCCACTTAATTGACTGTCAAGCGTATCTAGGTACTTAAAAGAATGGAATTTATTTTCCTCGATAAAAACCTGTTCATTTGTGATCCAGGAATACTTGAATATATCTTTTCCCAGTCCTGTCAAATTTTCAGCTTTCTTACATTGGGATAAAAATGCCAAACTGAAAACCACAAGTATGGGGATATATTTTTTCATAATGTATTCTTCTTATAGATGTAAAAATAGAAATTTAATTGAAATACGGCTTTTTTATTTATCTTTTACTGGAGATGCAGAAAATCTTTCAAGGAGTCCGGCGAAAGATCTCCTGTCAACGGTTCATATAAAATTTTAATGTGATTATTTTTAAAGATGAGTCAAAATATACCAAAAGATCAACAGCACAAAGAGCACTTGGAAAACGCCAAAATCACCAAATCTGATAAACCCAAGGAAGTGGGTGAAATACTCGAGGAGCAGCTTGAATCCAGTCTGAGGGAATTCAACCGGTCTAATGGCGGGCTATTTATTTCAGCCTTTACTGCGGGTATGGAGATCGGATTCAGTATTTTATTGATGGGTACGGTAATGACCATGTATGGAGGTCATTTGAGCCCGGAGACGCTGCATTTTTATCTTGGTCTGTGTTATCCATTGGGTTTTATTTTTGTCATCATTGGGAGATCAGAATTATTTACAGAACATACGGCCCTTGCCATACTTCCGGTTTTGCGCGGGAATGTCAAAATCTCGGATCTTATCATTTTATGGGGGATTGTTTATTTGGGAAATATTATCGGTGGATTTATTTTCAGTATGATCAATGTGAAAATTGCACCCGCTATTGGCATCATCTCTGAAGAGGCATTTCATGATCTCGCCTACAAAGTGATCAATTATGATTTCTGGATCATCCTGTTAAGTGCCCTGCTGGCTGGCTGGATGATGGGGTTGCTGGGCTGGTTGGTCACTTCTTCCCAGGAGACCATCAGCCGTATCCTGGTAATCATATTGGTCACCTTCACCATTGGATTTGCCGGACTTCACCATTGTATCCTTGGATCCATTGAGGTATTCAGTGGAATGCTTGTAAGCCCTGATATTGATTTTTTGGATTATTTAAAATTTCAGTTCTGGGCTACGGTAGGTAATTCAATTGGAGGGGCTGTATTTGTCGCCGTTTTAAAATACAGCCACGTGAGAATTTGATCATTTACTGATCTGCGATCACACATCTTACACCTGAACGGTCCATTTCCGCAACACACTGATTGCACTGGTTACAGGCTGAAATATGGTCAGGATCCTTCTCCATCTTTTTGATAAAATCCGGATCATGGATGAGTGCTCTTCCTATGGCGATCAGGTCGAAACCCTCCTTCAGGATCTGGTATATCCCTTCTCCTGATAAAACACCCCCCAGGTAAACCACCGGTAAGTTTACGGTCTGCCGGATTTTTAAGGCCAGGGGCAGGAAAAAATTTTCTTCAAAAGGGTATTTTTTAATGATGATTCTGCCAAAAACAGCCATCGCTATTTTTTGTAGAATTTTCTGCTCGGCTTTTACCATTTGCATCAAAGGAATTTCTCCCCGCATCAGGTAAAAAGGTGTTTTGCTGGTATATCCACCACTCAGGACAAGCGCATCAGCTCCTGCATTTTCCAGCGCCCGGGCCACTTCCAAGGATTCCTGAATGATGAGTCCTCCCCGAAAACCATCTTCCAGATTTAACTTGCATAATATCGGGAAATCCTGCCCGACGGAATCGCGTACCTTTTCCAATACCAGTAAGGGAAAACGCAACCGGTTCTTGAGTGCACCACCATAATGATCTCTTCGTGTATTGATCCCGGGACTCAGGAACTGACTGATCAGATAGCCATGTCCCATATGGATCTCCACTGCATCAAATCCGGCGGTTTTGGAAAGCAAGGCCGACTTGGAGAAGTCTTCCGCAGTTTGTATGATCTCCTCCTCACTCATTGATTTTGAGTAAAATAATCCATTCATCAATCCATACATATTGAGCCGGCGGGAAGGCGCCAGGGGTTTTTGTCTGCTGAATTCCTTGTTTTTACTAAAATAGCCACAATGCGTCAGCTGAATGGAAGCAGCACAATGATATTGATGGATAGATGAGGTCAGCCTTTTCAGGAATGGCAAAATCCCTTCGTGCAGGTACATCTGATCACCATGGGTCCGGCCGATGGAATTGACAGCTCCATATGCCACGGTGGTCATACCGACACCCCCCTGGGCGATCCTTCTATGAAATTCAATCAGCTGGTCTGTGGGCATTCCGTTCAGACACATTCCCTCATAGGTAGCCGACTTGATAAACCTGTTTTTCAGATGGAGTTTTCTCAACCTGATCGGATTGAACGCACTGATTTGAGGATCCACAGACATTGAGCGCAATCTCATTCCATGACTTTTATTTCATGGAACCGTTTATTTTCTAATTTACCCAATGACCCGGAATAAAAACAGGATCTGATTATTTACTTTTTTTGCTGTTTTCCTGGGCATCCGTTACTGCAATGGCGGCTATATTTACGATATCATTGACTTCATCACCTCGTTGTAACACATGAACAGGTTTGCTGAGACCCATCAGGATCGGTCCGATCGCTTCGGTCTTGCCAATATTTTCCACCAGTTTATAAGCGATGTTTCCTGCTTCCAGACAGGGAAAGATCAGGATATTTGCTCTTTCCTTTATTTTATTAAATGGGTACAATTCATTCAAAATGTTTGGATCCATGGCTGTATTTGCCTGCATTTCTCCATCCACCAATAAATCCGGATAATCCCTGTGAAGTATTTCAGCGGCCTTCTGTACTTTTCTGCTGAGTTCATCCGGATTACTTCCGAAATTCGAGAAGGATAACATCGCAATTTTCGGTTTGACATCAAACCGTTCTGCTATTTCCGCGGTACATAATGCTATATCAACCAGTTGTTCAGCTGTGGGATTGATATTTACTGTGGTATCAGCAAAAAAGAAAACATCGTCCGGGGTGAGAATGATATAAAGACCTGATACCCTGGAAACATTGGGTTTCATCTGGATGATCTGTAAGGCAGGACGAATGGTTTCGGGATAATGAAAAGTAAGTCCTGATACCATTCCATCCGCATCACCCAGATGCACCATCATGGCACCGTAATAATTTTTGTTTTTTAGGAGGTTGAGGGCTTCCACCTGGGTTACGCCTTTTCTTTTTCTCAGTTGATACAACTGGTCTGCATAATTTTTTTGCTGTTTGGAATTCTTAATATCCACGATTTCAATTCCTTTCAGGTCAAGGTGTAATTTATGCTTCTTTTCCTGAATGATCTTGGGATCCCCAAGCAACACAGGGGTGGCGATGCCTTCTTCCAGGATGATCTGAGAAGCTCTCAGGATTTTATCTTCCTCGCCTTCCGGGAAAACGATTTTCTTCGGATTCGTTTTTGCCCGGTTGATCACCATTCTCATGATCTCCCTGGAACGGCCCAATTTTGCTTCCAGTTGTTCGCGATAGACATCAAGATCAATCATTTTACGGGCAACTCCCGTCTCCATGGCGGCTCTGGCTACCGCAGTAGCCTCCCAGAGTAACACGCGTTGATCGAAGGGTTTGGGTATGATATAATCAGGACCGAAAGTAATGGGTTCATTTCCATAGGCGCGGATCACTGAATCGGGAACATCCTCCTTGGCCAGTGCTGCCAATGCCTTGGTGGCTGCTAATTTCATTTCTTCATTGATAGACCGGGCCCCAGTATCCAGGGCGCCTCTGAAAATAAATGGAAATCCAAGCACATTATTTACCTGGTTAGGATAATCGGACCGTCCGGTAGCCATGATCAGATCATCCCTAACTGATTTGGCATCGTCATAGGAAATTTCCGGATCCGGATTGGCCATTGCAAAGATAATGGGCCGTGGAGCCATTGATTTGACCATTTTCTTTGAAACGGCATCTTTAACAGACAAACCGGCAAACACGTCGGCTCCTTTCATGGCATCCTCCAGGGTCCGCGCCTTTGTTTCGACCGCAAATTTTTCCTTGAATGGATTCATGTTTTTGGTTCTGCCTTTAAAGACTACTCCCTGACTATCGCACAACAGAATGTTTTCCCTTTTAACTCCCAGGGTCACATAAAATTCCGCACAAGCAATCCCGGCTGCTCCCGCTCCATTGAATACGACCCTGACCTCATTGATCTTCTTCGCAACAATTTCAAGCGCATTGATCAATCCGGCTCCTGATATGATGGCTGTTCCATGTTGATCGTCATGAAATACAGGTATATTCAGCTCTTTTTTTAACGTTTCCTCGATGTAAAAACACTCCGGAGCTTTGATGTCTTCCAGGTTGATGCCACCAAAAGTCGGTTCCAGCAGTTTGCATAATTTGATAATATCATCCGGATCCTCGGAATTGACCTCAATATCGAATACATCCACATCGGCAAACCGCTTGAATAATACAGCTTTGCCTTCCATAACCGGTTTCCCTGCCAGGGGCCCGATATTCCCAAGACCTAGTACGGCTGTACCATTTGATACAACGGCTACCAGGTTACCTTTTGCCGTATAATCAAAAACTGCTTCCGGATTTTCATGTATTACATTACAGGGGTGAGCCACTCCAGGTGTATAGGCCAAAGCAAGATCACGCTGTGTGGAACATGGTTTGGAAGCGATCACTTCAATTTTTCCGTGCCTTCCATTCTTATGGTATTGTAAGGCATCTTCTTTCGTAATTTTCATAATAGATACTGATCAAGATGATAAAAAATAAGTCTGGCATTATAATATGAAAAAGTTAGCAAAAATTAATCATGAATTCAAAAATTGTAAAATATACCTTTGATATTCCAGTTAAATTTTCAATTTATTAATAGGCCAGTCTTTACTTGATCTCTACGAGAATACCAGGTTTTATGTTTATCCCAGAATCACCCCTTTTACAGGGAAATTTTCCTGGGCTATAAATCAGTTTGGATCCGTCACACCCCTCAAGAAGAAAAACATCATAAGATTGAAGACAACCTTTGACAAACCCAGGACGGCATTTAAAAAAATCAATATCTTTTCGCCTATCAATATACCATATAAAAAAGAGATAATCATTATTATGGAACGAACCATGCCTCAAACCAGGATATCGGGTGGAATAAGCTGTTATATATTCCTGAACTTTTCCATTATGACCAGGGTAAATGGAAAGTCAGGGCATATGAATCCACTTCTTCAACCATACTCATGGCCTATAATTGAGCGATTATAAAGATCAAGGCAAGAATTCCAACCAATCCGATTAAAATGAATAAGGCAAGTGTCAATTGTTTTTTAAGCCGGATGTCTTTTTCCCTGACCTCGAAATTGCCATCATCTTCAAGATCCTTCATCAATGTTTCGAGGTTGTTGATTTTTGATCTGAAATAAGGAAAATTTGCACTCATTGAAATAATCAAGCCCAGTAACATCAGACTGGTCAGTACAAGTACATCCATAACGTCACTGAATGGCCTGATAAACCCGTATTTGATTGCATGATAAATCATGCTGCCCAGCACATAGAACATGGCGGTTGAAATGGAAAGAACCACCGGATAACGGATTAAATTGGATCGATAAAATTTCAGTTCTTCCCGTATCAGATCACCTACATTTCTTTCCATGGCCCGGGTTTTCTTGATCCCCTTTATGAAATCATTTTCTGTCCGTATTCCGATCACTCCAAGTGCAACGAACAAGATAGAGGTGATCAGGACAAAACTATTTTGAATAAATAGTGATAAAACAATCAGGAATCCTGCGATCAAACATGATTTGAAGATCATGTCAATTTTAAGAGTCCTTCTGATCGAATCCGAAAAATCGGATGACACTTTTTTTAATAATTTTTCCATTTCCGTAACATTTAGTTGTTGTGAATGATTTTTCGTCTCCTGTTGCCACTGATGGAACAGGTCTTTATCGTTATATTTTTCGTTCATAATCCAAAACCTTTTTGAGTTGCTTCTTAATCCGATTGATCCTTACACCGACATGGTTTTTGTTTATCCCCATAATTACGGCGATTTCCTGGTATTCTTTCTGTTCCAGGTACAAAAGGGCAATGGCTTTGTCAATCCGGTTTAATTGATCGATGGCCATATGAAGACTGATTTTTTTTTCAGTTACTGCCGGGTTCATGACGGTTTCCTGGTTTAGTGCAGCATCTCTTCTTCTTGAGGCATATTTTTTACGTTGCCTGAGCAGGGTCGTGTTCAGGGCGATTTTATACATCCAGGTACTGAGGGCGGCACGTTGTTCGAATTTGGGATATGATTTCCACAGCTGGTATAAAATTTCCTGGAAAAGGTCTTTTTTATCTTCTGTATTATTTTCATAAACTGAAACGATTTTATGAATGATGCCCTGATTCTGTTCAATATCTTTTAGAAACTGTCTTTTCATTTCCAATAAATTCAGCTTATTAGTTGCCTTGCATATTAAAAAAATTACAAGGGGCAAAAAATATTTTGATAATATTAGTTTCAAACCGTATGTGAATTTTCTTGATTTGATTAGTTTTATTTCAGGGATTAATTTTTTTTCATATGAAACGGCGAGATTTTTTAAAGACTGCGGGAGTAAGTATCCCGGCTTTTTCCATTGTTCCCAGGTATGTGCTGGGCGGTAAAGGATTTATTGCTCCCAGTGATAAACTGAATGTCGCGGCCATCGGCGCGGGTGGGAAAGGATCACAGAACCTGGAACGCTATTTTATGAGAGACAATGATAATGTGGCGGCACTTTGTGATGTGGACGACCGGATGGCGGCTGATTCCAGGAAAAAATGGCCAAAAGCACCTTATTACCGGGATTTCCGGGAGATGCTTGATAAGCAAGATGATCAGATAGATGCAGTTATCATCAGCACACCGGATCATATGCATGCGGTCCATGCCATGGAATGCATGAGACGAGGTAAACATGTTTATGTTGAAAAGCCTCTTACGCATGATATTTATGAAGCGCGGATGCTGACCCAGGCTGCCGAAAAATACCGGGTGGTTACACAAATGGGGAATCAGGGAAGCAGTGGCAACAGCACAAGATACATTGAAAAATGGATCCAGTCTGGTGTGATCGGAGATGTGCATACCGTTCATGTATGGACCAACCGGCCAGTCTGGCCACAGGGTATTCCAACCCCGGAAGGAACGCATGAGATCCCGAAAGAACTGGACTGGGAATTGTGGCTTGGAACGGCCCCAGCGCGGCCTTTTAATCCCATTTATATACCAGCCAACTGGCGGGGATGGGTGGATTTTGGTACGGGTGCACTGGGTGATATGGGATGCCATTTTATTGACGTTCCATTCAGGTCTCTGAAAATGGGATATCCGGTTTCTGTTGAATGCTCTGTGGGGCAAGTCTTTACTGGGTTTTTTGAAGAAGCCTTTTATACAGATAGTTATCCACCTTCCTCAAAAATACATATCCAGTTCCCGCCCAGGGAAAACATGCCACCTGTGGAAATGATCTGGTATGATGGTGGGATCAAACCAAGACGTCCGGATGAATTATTGCCGGATGAATTGATGGGACACTGGGATGGAGGAATGATCTTCGAAGGGACCAGGGGAAAATTAATGGCCGGTTTGTTTGGCAATGATGCAACTTTATTGCCTACCTCCAGGATGAAAGAGTTTAACCTTCCGGAACCGGATAAACCTTTTGTTGAAAAGGGGGATGTCGGACATCAGCAGCAATGGGCCAAGGCTTGTAAAGAAGGATATGGATCTTATACCAGTTCACCATTCAGTGAAGCAGGGCCATTAACCGAAACGGTGATCATGGGCAATCTGGCCGTCAGAAGCTATAATATCAAACTGGGAAATGATTTCCCAGGCCGGAAAAAACTACTCTGGAATGGAGAAAATATGAAAATCACCAATTTCGATCAGGCAAACCAGTTTGTCAGAAGGGAATACCGGGGAGACTGGAAATTATAAAGCAGGAACCTTTTCCTTTAAGGTCAATGACTTCTTGAGATAAGCTTTGTGATCATAGGTCCAGGAACGTTCCGGGAACCAGGCATATAATTCTCCAAGATCTTTTCGAACTATGTTCTTATAGAATGCCGGTACTTCGTCAGTTTCACCTTCAAAGAAGTCACGGAATTGACGGTCTTCTTGCAAATTCTTTCGAATCTGTTTAAAGTAGCGAATCCTTCCGAAACCTTCAGAGGATATGGCCCTGACCAGGTTCATCCAACGTTCAGTAAAACGTGTACCATTACTAAGGCGTTTTCCGATGGCATTCCATGAAAAAGTATAGCTGGTCAGATCGATCACATGATCGTAAAACTCGATCCATTCATAATTTTTGGGTTTCACATTCATGGCCATGTGGTTGTTCAGGAAATGAAATGGAAATGGACGGACCCGGTTTTCTTTCATATATTGCAGGTTCACCGGGGCAGCCTCACCAAAAGCAGTCAGAAGGGAATAACCGGGCAATGCTGCCGGAACGGAATCAATAAATTTCTTGGTCAGCTCAAAAGGATCTGCACCCTCATCTGAATCCAGTCCCATTACAAAATTTGCCTGCATATAGGGAATGTATTTCATGACCATTTTTACATGATCGGAAACCTGTTGTACCTTTTCTTCACCTATTTTTCTGGAGGCTTTGGTCTTATTTCCCAGCTCAAACCAAGATTCAATGCCAGGTAACATGGCAACACAACCATTTTCCTGAAGGCGTTTTACATTGCTTTCGTTAAGAATGGACATACTTGTTTCCGCAATGAATTGAATGCTTCCATGGGGTGCGGCCGCTTCAATCGCATTCATATAATCATTGAACCGGATGCCAAAATTAGGGTCATGCCATCCGATCATAGGCCTTTTAAATTTCGTTCGGAGAAACTGGATGTCGTCTTTCAAGGTTTCCAGGTCAAGCATCTGGTAGGATACCGTTGAGTCAATGCAGAATGAGCAAGTGTAGGGACAACCAACAGAACCCAGCATAGGTATTATTTTTAGAAAGGGTGCTTTTTTCAGGGTGGGTTCTATGAATTTCCACCTTTCTGCAACGCCCGGCAATGAGATGGGTTGTCCTGCGGCTGAAAGCTGTTTGCCTGATTCCGGATTTGATTTGTAATTCTGTAAGATATTTTCAATAATATCCTTATTCGTAAAACCAAGTACATAATCAAAATATTTAATCGCATCATCGGGGAAACAACGTGCATGTGGTCCACCCAATATGGTGACGGTCCCTTTTGACTGGAACAGTGCACTGATGGAATATGCTAAGGGAGCTGCTTGTGTAAATGCACTGATAAATAAAAGATCAAGTTTTGTTGGGAGTTCCTTCTCTAATTTTTCAAATCCCGTATAACTGATGAAGTGAACCTTATGGCCTGCTTGCTCACACCAGAGGGCTACCACGGTGGGCATGATGCTGGCAAGATTTGCATTCATCAATCGAAAGTAAAGGGCTTTCGTTGGACCTCTATGAATAAGATCAATTACACCAATATTTAATTTTTTCATTTAGTTATGATTTTAATTCGGCCGACTTGAGTCCTTTATTAATATGGCGTTATTTTAAAAAAGAGGCTTAAATACGGTAGAAATACGAAAAGAATTTATTTTACTAATGAATACAAAGGAAAAATTAATGATTTTTCTTTTAATCAAGATGTTAAGTTAATCAGTTCTTGTTTGAATTTTATTATCAGTTCCCATTTTTTTTAACTTTCTGTCACTTATGCGCATAATTTTTTTGTAACCTGGAATGCAGAATCGGTTGTTGGCCAAGTTGACATTCGTGATATAGGAAGATCTATCTGTCCTGTGGTAAACAGCTCAAAAAGAATCCATTTTATAATCCGTAATTTTTTTATCAAATTTCATTTCAGGATATAATTCATTATTTTAAGAATTAATTCAGGAATCAGAAATTCCGTGGCTATCTGTTTAATGTTCATCCATCGGAGTAAAATATGGAGAAATTAACGAATGCGAGCGAATTCATTCACCATGAATCCATTAAAGATCTGCTTACTGAGGCAGATGAATTTAAAAACAGGTCTGGTTGGTATGTTTCGGACATCCTGGATGGTGCCGGGTGCCAGTATGTAGATCTTGTACAGGAGGGGGGTGGGATTTTAGGCATTGCACTGGCAGGATATACCTGGATGCTTGAATATCTCGGGATCCGTTTTTTTCATCTTGCTGGGACTTCGGCCGGGGCAATCAATACCTTATTGTTGGCCGGACTGGGACCGATCGATCAGGCCAAATCCGAATTACTTTTAAACATTCTGGCCGAAAAGAATTTATTTGACCTGGTGGATGGGGATCCTGGTATAAAAAAGATCACTCAAATGCTCATAGAAGGAACACCGTTCAAGAAATTGATCCTGAAAATGTTGTTTAATATCAGAAAAATCAAACAGGCCCTGTTTTTTGATTTTGGATTGAATCCCGGAAAAGATTTCGAAAATTGGATCGATGAAATTCTGAAGGTTGGGCCTGCGGGGGTGGAACACCTCGATCAACTGATCTCACTTCGTTCAAATAACCAATTTCCCAAATCATTGTTCAACCGTATGACAGGTAAACAGATACCGGATGAACAAGCCAGGATAGCCATGATCACGGCCGATATTACCACCCGCACCAAAGTAATCTTTCCCGACATGGCTCATTTATATTTCAAGGATCCTCTGAGTATGAATCCTTCGCGGCTGGTGAGGGCATCCATGTCGATTCCTCTTTTTTTTATTCCATTTATTGTCGGTGATATTCCGGATGCAGGGATTATGCAGCATCCTGAGTGGATCAAATGGGCCTTATACAGAGGTCGGGTTCCTTCACGGGCAAGTTTTGTGGACGGAGGACTGATTTCTAATTTCCCGATTGATGTATTTCATTTGCCTGGTGGTGGGAAGCCCAGGAAACCTACATTCGGAGTGCGACTGAGTACATTCAGGGAAACTTTTGAAGACATTGATGACCTCAGCAGCTACCTGGGTGGATTGATCGCCACCATGAGGCATGACGGCGATAATGAATTTTTGAGAAAAAATCCGGATTTCAACCGTCTGATCACCTTCATTAATGCCGATCAGCTGGTTAACTGGTTGAATTTTAATCTTTCTGATGCTGAAAAACTGCTCCTATTCCGGAAAGGAGCGGAATCAGCACTGGCATTTATCCAACAATTTGACTGGGAAGAGTATAAGGATTTGAGGAGTAGAATATTTGAGGAGTAGAATATCTGAAAAGGAAGATCCCGAATTAAAGTAATTTATCAAAGCTACTGAAGTTCATGGAAGGATTTGAAAAATCGCAATGCGAAATCAGCGATCCGAGATTATCGAATCAACCCATCCAAATTGAAAAAAGGTTACAACCAACGAGTCAATATGTTTAAAAATGTCAGATTACCGGTCCTTAGATCCAATAATCCAGTGAACAATTGATCCTTCACTACGGTCTGGACCCTATTTCGGTAATGCCTCCGGAGACAATAAATTTTAATGCGACTGAAGCCGGGATATTCAGGGGCGTTACGTTCTTTTTCGGTACGATGAGCAATTCCCCGGAGATAGCATAGCTGAAGGGGAAATACACCGCTACTTTTTCCTCCATCCCGAATTCATCCAACTCATCCTCCGTGATAAAACCAATCCTTTCAATGCTGGCAGTGTCCTGGATCTTCACAAGTACCGGCCGGTTAAATTTACGTTCCTTGCCAACGATAGCCGAAAAGAGGTCACTCAATGAACTGTAAATGAGGTTGATCGGGGGGATTCTCAGAATAAATTTTTTCAGGATCAGCTTGAAAGGGCTGGCCAGGATGGTTTGCCCGAGGTATCCCAGTAAAGTAATAAAGATGAGTATAATCACCAGTCCAAGACCTGGCATTCTAAAACCGAATATATACACAATATAATCCTCCAATAAACCATCTATGAAATTAAAAGCCTGTATGATGATATAGATGGTGAGCGCAAGCGGACCGAGATATAACAATCCCTGAAGGAAATATCCAATGATTCGTTTCATTTCTGTTAGTTTATGGTTCTGGATGGCAAAATTAGTGAATTATTCAAGTAGCAATAGAAACCAGTATTTATATTGTCAAATCCATGATGACCAGATCATTAAAATTTGTTTCCTAGACTTCAAAACGAATCCTTCCAGAAATCATAATTTGAGAATGGCAAATGATTTTTTACATGAGCCAAAGTAAAAAATAAAAGGTAGCGTCCACCTAACTGTGTAAATGAGGTTCGAGTCAAAAGTTCGGACCTTTTTTGTTAACTTTAATATTTACACAGTTAGGTGGACGCTACCTCGTGATCAGGCAAGCGACCAAATTCTATAAACAAAAAAGTCTGATTATTGATTGAAACCATAAATGTTTTCACCTGTATGTGAAATAAAAAATACATTTGATAAATCGATCAGTCACATAGTCATTCACTCATTCACTCATTCTTTCTTGTTGATGCTTTAATACATCAATATATCGCAGCATCTCAAAACAAAAGCCCGCCTTCGCTTCATCCTCCCATTGGTCAGAATGCAGCTTCAGCGGGCATTGTAGCGAGGAGGGGAGTTGAACCCCTGACCTCAGGGTTATGAATCCTGCGCTCTAACCGTCTGAGCTACCTCGCCAAAATTAAATAAGAACTTACTTTTACTTCAGCTATAAACCTGAAATTAAAATAAAGAATTCACGATTAAATCCGGTAAATATCCCTGGATGCAAATCGGACTGCAAACATACGCAGAAGACCCTATTATGACAACCAAAAAAATTGGATTTTTTATAAGTGCGGTATCGGCTGTCAGATTTACCTGATCCTTCTATGTAATTCTGTATAAAATATTTGCTGAGATGGGGAGGCTTTTGAAAAATGTTTTTGTCAAAGTTCTTTTCATGGCGAAGGTATTGTCTTCTTTCTACAATCTTTTCTAATTTCAGTTGGAGAGAAAAACCCTTAAATCGACTTCAGGGCTTAATTCAAAACACCTGATTCATGATTTTTTATAATTTTTTGTTTACTAATAAATTTATTCTATATTGACCTCAATTAAACTTTTTTTCGCACTATGACTGGTACCAGAATTACCCTTGAATATGAGATAAATGCTTCCAAAAAAATGCTTTATCCTTACCTGTCAACTGCAAGTGGTTTAGCTCAGTGGTATGCTGATGATGTCTGGATTGATGAAGATAAGATCTTTCATTTTGTTTGGGATGAGGAGGAACACAAAGCCAGGTTGGTTGCTCATCGTACAAACCATAACGTTAAGTTTGAATTTTTTGACGATTTAATTGAAGAAGAATCTGCGTACATTGAAATGAAGATTGAGGAAAATGAACTGACCCAGAGTGTTTATATCAGGATCACTGACTTCTCTGATATGGATGATGATGATGAGGTTCGTGAACTCTGGGACAATTTAATACATGATTTAAAGGAAATTGTGGGGGGATAAAGTAATTTTACATGGAAATTGCTTTATTTGGTTGGTGGGGAAATTATGAAAAAGCTCGATAAGCTCATATTCAAATCATTTATTGGCCCATTTTTTCTCACTTTTTGTGTGGTTGTTTTCATCTTTTTGCTGCAATTTCTACTCAGGCATTTTGATGACATCGTTGGGAAGGGCCTCAGCTGGGATGTATATGCCAGACTGCTGGGTTATTTCAGCATCAACATGACGCCGGTGTCCTTTCCTTTGGCCGTCCTGCTTTCCTCCCTGATGACTTATGGAAACCTGGGCGAACATTCAGAAATTACGGCCTTAAAAGGAGCTGGGATATCCCTTACCCGTACCCTGATCCCCATGTTTGTATTTTCCATCATCCTGACTTTTATTGCCTACCTCTCGAATAATTATTTTGTTCCCAAGGCAAACCTGAAAGCATATAGCCTGCTCTATGATATCCGGCAAAAAGCCCCTGCATTGAATATCAAGGAGGGTGTATTCTACAAGGAAATACCCGGTTATCAGATCAAAGTAAATAAAAAATTCAAAGACGGTAAATCGCTGAAAGATGTCATTATCTATAATCATACCCGGAATTCCGGCAATACCGAAGTGACCATTGCGGATTCCGGGCGCATGTATACCATCATGAACGACCGGTACCTCGTCATGGAATTATACAATGGAAATCACTATGCCGAACAGGAGAGAGAGATCAAACAAAGCCGGAGCCGGTACAACCGAAATGAAGCGCAGCCATTTACCAGGAATCAGTTCAAGCGTTCAAAATTCGTTTTCAGTATGGCGGCATTTGATCTGAAGAGAACGAAGGAAGAGCTGTTTGCTGGCCATCGGTATATGAAGAATACTACTGAATTAAGCCATGATATCGACTCAATGCAGGCAGATATCAAACTGGCCAAATACGAGGCTTTCCAGAATCTGAAAAATAAATTCAATTACCATCTGGATGATATGAAGATCCCGGAAGAACTGGAGCCCGAACAATATGGAAGAAAGGCCAAAGAGGATAGCTTGAGAAGCATTATACCTAAATCCAGAATTCAAAACTCTGGCAAGACGGTGAATTTTTCTAACCAGTCATCCGAAACGGATACCCTGAATCAAATGATCCGCCAGGCGGATTCAAGCCGGTTGAATGCCGCCTCCCTGACCCAATCAGATGTGATATCAAGCAGGATCCGGGCTAATTTTATACCCGACAGTTCTAAGGTAAAAAGGAATATACCAACGGTCAGGCCGGAAATCTCAAAAAAGGACAAGGTATCCATCGGAGAGATCGGTGCTGATAGCATTTTACATGGAAATTATGACCTCAAAAGAATGATGACGTCCGCAGTAACCAATGCCCGGTTCGTTAAGAATCATATTCTGGTTACCTCCAGCAAGGTAAATGTTAAAAATGAAGAATTGATAAAATCTAAGCTTCAGCGATATAAGATCTATTCACAGGCCTTTGCCTGTATGATCATGTTTTTGATCGGAGCCCCTCTTGGATCCATTATTAAAAGAGGTGGGTTGGGATTTCCCGTGATCGTATCCATTGGATTCTTTATCATTTTTTACGTGTTTATGAATATGGGTGAGAAATGGGCCAACGAAGAATTGATCACTCCCTTTTTTGGAGCTTGGATGGCAAATGTTATTTTAATTCCTTTTGGCTTTTTCTTTTTGCGCCAGGCCAGGCTGGATGCCAGACTTTTTGATACTGATTTTTATAATGTGATAGCTGACAGAATAAAAACCTATGTGCAAAAACTTCTCAAAAATCAAAAGTTGTTTATTTTGTTAAACAGATAAATTAGTCTACCTTTGCGAATTGTTAAAAATTAATCCAATTAACTAGTCATGTATTTAACAAAGGACAAAAAAGAAGAAATCTTTGAGAATCATGGTCGGTTAAATCAAAAAACTGACACGGGGTCACCAGAATCCCAGATTGCTCTATTTACCTATCGTATTAATCATCTCACGCAGCATCTCAAAGTGAATAAGAAAGATTATTCCACCAGGATGGGTCTGCTCAAGTTGGTTGGGAAGAGACGTAGGTTGCTGAATTATTTACATAAGCGGGAGATTGAAAGATATCGAGATATTATCTCCAAGTTGAATTTAAGAAAATAAAAAATGGAGGGGGTTTCATAAAACCCCTTTTTTTATCCTGATCCAACCTGAATTTATAAGTACTATTGTTATAATTAATTAATATATGCGTCCTAAAATATTTGAAAAAACCATCACCCTGAATGATGGGAGGCAAATTTCTATTCAGACAGGACTCCTGGCAAGGCAAGCCGATGGATCCGCCATGATCAGAATGGGTAATACCATGTTGCTGGCTACCGTAGTATCCAATAAGGAAGCCAATGAAGGAGTTGATTTCATGCCTTTATCTGTTGATTATCAGGAAAAATTTGCTTCATCTGGAAGAATACCAGGTGGCTTTCTTAAACGGGAAGGCCGGCTTTCCGACCATGAAGTCTTGATATCAAGACTGGTCGACCGAGCCCTCAGGCCACTTTTCCCCGATGATTATCATGCTGAAACACAGGTTAACATATTATTAATCTCAGCAGATGACAATGTTCTTCCTGACGGGCTTGCTGCCCTGGCAGCTTCTTCTGCTTTGTCAGTTTCCGACATTCCATTTGGAGGGCCAATAGCAGAAGTCCGGATCATCCGGATCAATGGTGAATTCGTCATCAATCCAAGCAAAGAACAGGTACTGGAAGCCGATATCGACCTGATGGTAGGAGCCACCTATGATAACATTACCATGGTGGAAGGTGAAATGAAGGAAGTTTCTGAAAAGGAAATGATTGATGCCATTTTACACGCTCACGAAGCCATTAAGGAACAGTGCAAAGCACAAATGGAGCTTGAAAAGATGGTAGGAAAGGCAGAAAAAAGGGAATACAACCATGAAGAAAATGATGAAGTACTAAAGACGGAACTCCATAAGCTCTTTTATGATAAACTCCGTGATATCGCAAAATCCGAAACTAAGGTTAAAGCTGAAAGAAAAGAAAAATTTGATGCGGTTTTAGATGATTACATTGAAAGCCTTCCTGAAGAACATGAGATCAATCTCGATATGGTTAAAAGATATTTTCATGAGATTGAGAAACAGGCTGTCCGGGATATGATGCTTTCTGATAAGAAACGTTTGGATGGCAGGAAATTTGATGAGATAAGACCTATCTGGTGTGAGGTGGACTATCTTCCGTCAACCCATGGTTCAGCCCTTTTTACACGCGGTGAAACGCAGTCTTTGACTACTGTAACCCTTGGGACAAAACTCGATGAGCAGACAATTGATGGAGCCATTCATGCTGGTAGCAGCAAGTTTTTCCTTCATTATAATTTCCCTGCTTTTTCTACCGGAGAAGTGAAACCCAACCGGGGTCCCGGACGAAGGGAAGTAGGACATGGTAACCTGGCCTTACGTGCACTGAAATCGGTCATCCCGGGGGAAGAGGAAAATCCTTACACCATTCGGATCGTTTCAGATATCCTGGAATCTAATGGGTCATCTTCCATGGCTACCGTATGTGCGGGTAGCATGGCTTTAATGGATTCGGGTGTTAAGATCAAATCGGGTGTTTCCGGAATTGCCATGGGACTTATTAAGGAAAAAGATTCAGACCGGTATGCGATCCTGTCGGATATACTGGGCGATGAAGATCATTTAGGCGATATGGACTTTAAGGTGACCGGCACAGAGCGTGGTATTACGGCTTGCCAGATGGACATAAAGATAGATGGGTTGTCGTATCAGCTGCTGGAAGAAGCCCTGGACCAGGCGAAAAAGGGAAGGGCCCATATTCTGGGTGAGATGAATAAAGCCATTTCCGAACCACGACCGGATTATAAACCGACAGCTCCCAGGTATTCAACCATCATGATACCCCACGAAATGATTGGCATGGTAATCGGACCGGGTGGTAAGGTGATTCAGGAGATCCAGAGTACCACTGAGACCACCATCGTTGTTGAAGAAGTAAAAGCGGGTGGCAAGGTGAGTGTGTTTGCCCTTGACAAGGAAAAAATGGAACAGGCCGTGGACTGGATCAAAAAGATCGTGGCCGTCCCTGAAGTAGGAAAAGTATATGAAGGTATCGTTAAATCCATTATGCCATTTGGGGCCTTCATTGAATTCATGCCGGGGAAAGAAGGATTGCTTCATATTTCTGAAATAAAATGGGAACGCATTGAGTCGATGGAGGGTGTCATGGAAATTGGCGAAGAGGTGACTGTGAAGCTAATCGAAGTAGATAAAAAGACCGGAAAATATCGTTTATCGAGAAAAGTATTATTGCCCAAACCAGAGAAAAAACCCGTGAATAAATAATACCTGTTTCCACAATTTTAGATTTTTTTTAGTATTATAGCCTGATTTTATCCGAAAGGGAACTATATATTTGTTTTAATCTGTTTATTGAATAAACATCTGAAAGGCGTATCGAATGAGACAGCTTAAGATTAGCAAGCAGATTACCAATAGGGAAAGCCAGTCGTTGGATAAGTACCTTCAGGAAATTGGAAAGGTTGATTTGTTGACCCCCGATGAGGAGGTTGAATTGGCAAAACGAATAAAAGAAGGCGATCAGATGGCGCTTGAAAGACTTACTAAAGCAAATTTAAGGTTTGTGGTTTCTGTCGCTAAACAATATCAGAATCAGGGCCTATCACTGGGAGATCTGATCAACGAAGGTAACCTGGGATTGATCAAAGCCGCACAACGGTTTGATGAGACACGGGGATTCAAATTTATTTCCTACGCGGTCTGGTGGATCCGTCAATCCATTCTGCAGGCATTGGCTGAACAATCCCGGATCGTCCGACTTCCGTTAAACCGGGTTGGTTCACTCAATAAAATTTCAAAAACATTTTCCGAACTGGAACAAAAATATGAGAGAGAACCTTCTCCTGACGAATTGGCAGATGTTTTGGATGTCACATCTTCAGAAGTTGTAGATACCATGAAAATATCAGGCAGGCATGTTTCAATGGATGCACCATTTGTCCAGGGGGAAGAGAATAGTCTACTGGATGTACTTGAAAATGATACGGATCCTACTCCGGACCAGGGTTTGATCAACGATTCGCTCAGAAAAGAAGTACAGAGGGCGTTATCTACCCTTACTCAGCGGGAAGCGGATGTAATTACATTGTATTTCGGACTGAATGGTGAACATGCCATGACCCTGGAAGAAATCGGTGAAAGGTTCAATCTGACGAGGGAAAGGGTCCGGCAGATCAAGGAGAAAGCCATACGCAGATTACGTCATACCTCAAGAAGTAAAACCCTAAAACCCTATCTCGGATGAAAAAATACTGACAACATATGAAAAAGGCCTCATATTTGAGGTCTTTTTTTTTGTCAGGATAAGATTAATTACAAAATTCATTCTGACAGATGTATTGATTCTAAGTTTTATTTGTAAATTTTGAAAAAATTAAAAGATGGCACAACAAGAAATTGAGGTTTTGATTCTGGGTTCGGGCCCTGCGGGCTATACTGCAGCCATATATGCTGCACGTGCTGGATTAAAACCGGTTTTATATCAGGGAGGACAACCGGGAGGACAGTTGACCATTACTACGGATGTAGAAAACTTTCCAGGTTATCCGGATGGTGTTCAGGGACCCCAGATGATGATGGATTTTCAGAACCAAGCAGAAAGATTTGGCACGGATGTCAGGTACGGCCTGGCCACATCGGTTGATTTTTCATCCTATCCTTTAAAAGTGATCATTGATGAAACGGAAGAAATTCTGGCCAAATCCGTAATCATTTCTACAGGGGCTTCAGCAAGATGGTTGAATCTTCCTTCTGAACAACGCCTGAATGGGAAAGGAGTATCCGCATGTGCAGTTTGTGATGGATTCTTCTTCAGGGGACAGGACGTAGCGGTTGTGGGCGGTGGCGATTCGGCCTGTGAAGAAGCCAGCTATTTAAGCAAGATCTGTAATAAAGTATATATGATCGTTCGACGGGATGAGATGCGGGCTTCCAATATCATGCAGCAAAGAGTAAAAAATGCCCCCAATATTGAAGTTTTATGGGATTCAGTGACGGATGAGATACTGGGAGATCATGAGGTGGAAGGAGTTAGGATTCTGAATAAAAAAACAGGTAATAAATCCATTATACCGGTCAAAGGATTCTTCGTGGCCATAGGACATACGCCCAATACCGATATATTTAAGGATTGGCTTGACATTGATGAGCAGGGTTATATTGTGACTGAGCCAGGATCTACCCGGACGAATGTGGAAGGTGTATTCGCTGCGGGAGATGTAAAAGATAAAATTTACAGACAGGCCGTTACAGCAGCAGGTATGGGATGCCAGGCAGCCCTGGATGTGGAAAAGTTTCTGGCCGAAAAAGAACTTGAAATAGCCTAGTTAGCTAGTAGCTTAGTGATTAAAATTAATCTGATCGTCCTTACTATCCTTTGTGCAGGAGCCTTTGGAAGTGCATCTGCACAAAGTGATTTTTTAGTGAAAGGAAAGGAAGGAATCATGAAAGATCATCCTGCCGACAATCCTACGGGCCCCGGGAAGAAGGGAAAAATCAAAAAAGGAACAGATCTATTTGATCCTGAAACCAAAAAATCCTTTTCACTTACACCGGTAACTGTTCCTGAAAATCCGACCACATTCATAAGGGACAAATACAACCTTCCCACGTATCTGAGTATGGACGGGGAATATAAAATTGATTGTCTTTATATCAATTCTCATCAATATTTTTCAGTCTGGGAAAATAACAAACTTAATCCGTATGGTGTGAACGGTGAATATTTCGCCGATACCGTCCAGTTGATCCTGTTCAATCCCAAGGATTCCATCCTTTGGCATTCTCCCCTGGACAACACCATCATCACTTCAGATTTTGGACTCCGGAGAGCGGCCTGGCATTATGGAATTGATTTCCGTTTAAAAGTCGGGACACCTGTTTATGCAGCTTTCGACGGGATTGTCAGGGTATTAGGGTATGAAAGAAGAGGATTTGGACGATACCTGGTGATCAGGCACGCCAATGGACTTGAATCGGTTTATGCCCACCTGTCTAAAACGTTATACAACCTGGGTGAGGAGGTGCATGCGGGTGATGTGATCGGGAACGGAGGGAATTCCGGAAGATCGACTGCCCCCCATCTCCATTTCGAATTCCGTTATGCCGGCAATGCCATTGATCCCAACCTGGTGTATGATTTTGAAGCAAATCAGATCCGGAATCAGGATTTTGTTGTCCAGCCTGATGTATTTACCTACCTGGCAGAAGCGAACAAGATCAGGTACCATACTGTGAGAAGCGGTGATACCCTGAGCGGGATCGGATACCGTTATGGTGTATCTATAACCAAATTATGCCAACTGAACGGGATCCGTCGAACTTCGATCCTGAATATTGGACAACGAATTCGTATTAATTAAAATATTATGAAAGTTGACATTCTGGTCTTTGCGGCACATCCGGATGATGCTGAATTATCGTGCAGTGGTACCATCGCACGACACGTGGCCGATGGAAAGAAGGTAGGGCTGATCGATCTGACAAAGGGAGAACTGGGAACCCGTGGAAATCCTGAAATCAGGAGCGCAGAGGCTTCCAGGTCAAGTGAGATATTGAAGCTGACTCTTCGGGAAAATCTTGAAATGCCGGATGGTTTTTTTAATCTTTCTAAAGAAAATATCCTGTCAATCGCCAGGAAAGTCAGGGAATACCAGCCTGAAATTGTATTGGCAAATGCCATCCGTGACCGGCATCCTGACCACGGCAGGGCAGCTCAACTGGTCGAAGAAGCATGTTTTTATTCAGGATTGATGAAGATCCCAATAAAGGGGGCAGATGGAAAACCATTGGAAGGATGGCGGCCCAAGGCCCTGTATCATTACATTCAGAGTAATTATATTGAGCCGGACTTTATTGTCGACATATCCGGTTTCTGGGAAATGAAGAAAAAATCCATCATGGCCTTTGACAGTCAGTTTTTTGATCCTGAAAGTGATGAACCGGAAACATTTATTTCAAGTCCGGCTTTCCTGGATTTTATTGAGAGCCGAGGTAAGATGTGGGGCCATATGATCGGTACCCGGCATGGGGAAGGATTTACTGTAAACAGAAAAATAGGAATAAAAGATCTATTTGACCTTATTTGAAGGATTATCCCCCTTTATATAAAATCCGGGATTTTTTCTATTGAAGTCCCGGACTTCTGACAACACCTGCTTTAAATCTGATCGATCTGAAAATCGGATGGGATATCTTGTCTCAAGCCACTGGATGGCCTCGGACAAAGGGACTGGTGAATGTAAATGGGTTTGAGCGAAATGGACGTATTGAAGCAATTTTAATCCGTCGAACCAGCTGAAAAATCTATCCGAAAAAGTGGACAGCCTGGTGGATTGATCAAGGATCTCTTTCAGTTTATCCTCTGCTTTTTCCTGTTGAAGAAAGGCTTTTACAGGATCAGGCAGTTTTTCCAACAAATATTGTTGCCTTGAATGTTCACCCTGGGCCAGGTAAAGATCAGGCACCCGGCCGAATAATTGTCTTAGGGATTCAAATATTCCAGGATGATAGGTTAGAAAGGTCCGGTCCTTTTTCTTCATCCATGCGAGCATGGCTTTCCCGGTCCCAAAGGGCACCCTGTCTGATTCCCGGGGGGAGGGGATGACACGCGTATCATTGATTTCCTTATAATGTCCAAGAGGGATCACTTTATGGATAAAATAAAAATCTTCACCGGCTTTTCTTCTATTCATTCCACCCTGTTTTTCATATATTTCACAACGAACCGCCATTCCGGACCCAATGGTATGAAATGCATAAGGGAAACCAGTATAGTTCTGGGCCATGAGGTAATACCTCAAATGAAGTTCGTAATTAATAATTCCGGCATATAATTGTGGATCTTCCCCTCCATCCACTGGATGTTCAAAATGAATGGAGGCGCCATTCAATTGGTACCTTTCAAATTCACTTTCAATGGCCACCAGATAATTATCATCGCAGGTACAGTCTGCATCGAATCCCATCATGATCCCTTTTGGATTTCCGGCTTTTCTGAGCCTGCGTACAGCCTCATCCATTACTATTTTTCTTGCCAGTCCCACACCACTCCATTTCTCCGGTAAATTTTTTACCCAGAGTATAAAATACCTGAAAGAAGGGGATTGATGCCAGCGGACCCATTGTAGGGCTTCATGAAAACTTCTTTCATTTCTTTTTTCTATCGAGGGATCGACGTTTTCTGGTTGATTGATCAGAACGATCACTTCAACATCCCTGACAGGTCGCTTGCATTGATGAAGGGAGTTGAGGGATTCGATCAGACCGGGTTCATTGAAACAGGGAATGGTCACTACCATTCCAAGATTGGGAGAAACAGTTTCACCCATTAACAATTCTTTTGGATAAGCGTAGCGTTGAAGATATAATGAATGATCCAAAATACTCTCAGGGTGCGATTCGTTCCAGTTTCCAATCTCCAGAAGACTGACGTGTATATTTGATCCGATCATGTAAACGGTTGGGTCTCCCTTGCCAGAAATTAAATACCTCAGGCATAATGGCAAAACCTCCCCAATGGGGTGGCCGGGGGACTTTCTGTCCCAGGTATTTTGCAGAATATTTTGCAAAGTTCAGCATGATGACATTTCTGGAGCCAATAGGCTTGCTTTGCGGGCTGGCCCAGGCACCCACCTGACTTTTCCAGGGTCTTGACTGGAAATATTCATCGGATGTTTTGGGATCCGCTTTTGTTACACTTCCCAGAATATTGATCTGCCGTTCAAAGTGGGGCCAATAGATCGAGACGGCACATTTTGGATTGGTTTCAAGCTCCTGGCTTTTCTGGCTGTTGTAATTTGTGTAAAAATAGAGTTTTCCATCATTGATACCTTTCAAAAGTACCATTCGCGAGGAAGGTTGTCCATCGGCATCCACAGTAGAAAGACACATGGCGGTGGGCTCTGGTAAATCCGCTTCAATGGCTTCTTCCAACCAGTGATCAAGCTGAATGATCGGATCTTTTTCCATATTGCCAATATCCAACTTTTTTTTAGAATAATCACTTCGTATATCGGCTATTTTAAACTTCATACGTGGTTACCTGAAAAAAATAGTGGACAAACCTAAATTATTACAATTCGTTTTATTATTTATGCTGCAATATTATAGCTTTAACCCCGATTATTCATAAATTATTTGCAAAATGGGAACCAGAATACTTTTAACTCTTTTATTTTCAATTGAATACGAAACGGGGCTAACCCTGGATAAGCACAAGTTCAATAGATCATATTCAGGATATATTGAAATATCTAAAAATGATTAACAAATATATTTCATTATGAATATCAGGAATTTGTGCTTCATCGGCCCCTTGGGGCGAAAAATTTATGAATTTTTGGGGTTAATAATTAAATATTTGGATTTCCATCTTATTATATTATGATTTGTAAAAATCAGATGGATGTTTAAACTTATTTGTCTGAATGGAGATATTTTAGGATTTCATTAAGACCTGTAATTGCTGATTATTAAATATGGATTTGTTTGATTATCAAAAATTCGTAAAGCCGGAAAAAGGAGGCTTACTGATCTCAGAACCATTTTTGCCTGATCCAAATTTCGAAAGGACGGTGGTGTTGATTTGCGAGCATAATGAAGATGGTTCCGTGGGATTTGTATTGAACAAACCTTCCATATTAAAATTTGATGAGGCTGTGGAAGATGTAAATGATTTTTCGCCGACTTTATATGTGGGCGGTCCTGTTCAGCAGGACACATTGCATTTCCTTCACAGAACTCCAGATGACCTCGAAGGAAGCATTCAGGTGACGGATGAAATATTCTGGGGAGGCAATTATGAACAACTGATTACCATGATCAATACCAAGACCATTGTACCGGAAGACTTTAAATTTTTCCTGGGTTATTCAGGATGGGCACCGGGACAACTGGAGGAGGAGCTTAAACAGAAATCCTGGATTGTGATAAACAATGCCTCGACGGAACAGGTCTTTGACATTGAGCCCAAGTTTCTGTGGAAACATATATTGAATGATCTGGGTGGAAAGTTCAAGATCATTTCCAACTTTCCGGTTGATCCCAGGATGAATTGATCGAATTGGTATATTAAGTATTTATTGCCAACTTTGCATCTTATAGTACTTTGTTATGAGCGATATCGAAAAGCGTAAGGAGCTTTCAGAAGAGGAGCGATTGGAGAAGGGCTGGGCTGAAGAGGAAAAAGGGAAAAAAAATCATGAAGCAGCTGAAAAAGGAAGCTCTCAATCTGCAGATCAAGGATCTGTTACGAAAAAAAATCAGAAATCAGGCGATGAAACCCAGGAGGTATCATCTGATTCAGAAAAATCAAGACCCGATCAGGAAGAGCCCCATTCACTAAGAGATTCCCCGGCTAAGGATGCGGATCCTGAAGAGGATAATCGTGCAGCGATCCATCACGGGGCAGACACACAATCCACTCAAAATACCCGGTCACAATCTGATACGGATTCAGAAGGTGTTTCAGAAAAATCAGAATCAGAAGGATCCAAAGAAGATTCAGTAAAAGATAATACGGACCTGAAGGAACAGACAGGTGAACCAGAAGAAAAAATTCCTGAAAGCGATTTGAAAACTACAATTGCTGAAATTGAAGGAGCCGAAAAGGAATCTGCCTCGGTGGATCAGGCTGAAAAGCGTGAGGCTATGGAAGAACAACTTTCCCCTGAAGAAGATAACGGTGGGAATGAAAATGATCAGCCTGCACTGAAAAGTTTGGATGACGAGGATCAACCTGACTCAGAGACTATCTTTGACAACCAACCAGGGCAGCCAGGAGAAAAGCAAGAAGACAAGGATCAGTCTGTGTCAGAAACTTCCACTGTTACGGATCAACCTTCACCTGAGGCTGCGGTTTACAAGGATCTTCAACTTATGTCGGAAGCTTTGGTTGACAAGGAGGAAGAACAGCCAGTAGAAGAGCGAGATGACAAGGATCAACCAAAGGAAATAACCACTGATGAAGACCTGACTACGCCAGAGGCTACGGGGGACAAAAGCCAACCTACGCCAGAGGCTACGGTTGACAAAGGGGAAGAACCGGCAGAAAAGGGGGAGGAAGAAGAGTACGACGAAGAAGTAGAAGACGAAGAAGTAGAAGACGAAGAAGTAGAAGACGAAGAAGTAGAAGAGGAAAAGGATTACAGCACTTTTAACAAGGACCAGATCGTCCATGAGATGGAGGAAGTGTTGAAGGCTGATGACATGAAAAAGGTGGAGAGGCTTATCAAAAAGTTGAAGCCTTTTTACGATGAAATCTTTGAGCATGAACAAAAAGAATCACTTCAGAAATTTCTGGATGAAGGAGGGGCTGAGGTGGACTTTGAATATGCAGGGGATGCCCTTGACAGCCGTTTTGCCACCTTTTATGAAAAATATAAAACCAGGCGGAACCATTATTATGCTAATCTGGATAAAGAAAAGGATAATAACCTCCAGAAGAAGCATGAGGTTTTGGAAAAATTACGAAGCCTGGTCGATGGAGAGGAAACAACCACCAGCATTGGAGCTCTGAAAGAGATTCAGAATGAATGGAAGGAGATCGGACCCGTACCGAATCAATATGCAAAATCCCTATGGGCCACCTATAACATTTTGATTGACCGTTTTTACGATAACCGGAGTATTTATTTCGAACTCAAGGAACTGGACAGGAGGAAAAATCTGGAAGGGAAGCTTGAGCTGTGTGAAAGGGCGGAGGAACTGGCCGGATCCCATAATATCAAGGAAGCCGTCAAGGAATTGAATGAACTTCACGAGGAATTTAAACATATCGGTCCGGTTCCCAAGGAGGTTCAGGAGGAAGTTTGGCAACGATTTAAGGCTGCTTCCGATGCCATCTATGCCAGACGCAAGGAATTTGTCGGCAGGCTGAAAAAAGACCTGAATGAGAACATGAAATTGAAGCTGTACCTGGTAGAAGAAGTGGGACAATTCAAGGATTTCGATTCTGATAAGATTTCTGAGTGGAATGAAAAGACAAAATTGATCCTGGATATCCAGAAAAAGTGGGAAAATATCGGGGGTTTGCCTCGTGAACATGCCAAAGAGGTTAATAAATCTTTCTGGACTAATTTCAAATCCTTTTTTAATAATAAGAATAAATTCTTCAAAAAACTCGAAGGGCAACGTGATGAGAATCTGAAACTCAAGGAAGAACTTGTAGAACGGGCTGAAGTCCTCCGGGAGAGTGAGGATTGGGATCAGACTGCAGAAAACCTGAAGGAATTACAGCAAGAATGGAAAAATATCGGGCCTGTTCCCGAGAAATACCGGAATGATGTGTACAAACGTTTCAAAGCGGCCTGTGACATTTTCTTTGACCGGAGAAGATCACATTCCAAAGACGTCGAGGGAGATTACAGGGACAATCTGAAAAATAAGGAAAAGATCTGTGAAGAGATCGAAAATATGGTGGAGAAGGGTAACCTCGATACAGAAAGATTCAAAAAATTGCAACTGGAGTTTGATAAGATCGGTTATGTGCCACGAAATGCGATACGTAAAATTCAGAAGAAGTACGAAATCGTAGTAAACCGGTTCCTCGAAACGGTTGACCTTCCGGGCGCGGAAAAAAGCGAGCTGAAGTTTGCTGCAGAGATCAATCGGTTAAAATCCAGCCCTAATTCTGACCAGAAGATCCAGCGGAAGGAGAGTGAGTTACGCAGGATGATCAGCAAACTGGAGAACGATATTGCGCTCTGGAGAAATAACCTGGAATTTTTCGCCGAATCAAAGACTGCAAATAAATTACGGGAAGAATTCAGTAAGAAGATCGAGGAAGCCTCTGCCCAGCTGAATGAATTGAAAGAAGAGCTTAAGGTATTAAATAAAATTGATTGAGGGGGTTACTAGAACTCATGATATCACTTGAAGTGATGGCATGAGTTCAATCCTACACCTAAAAATTTATTTGCTTTCCCATCTGATTTTACAGGCAAGTGATTACTTTTGCAATTCTGTTTACCAGCGTGGGTGGATGGAAGGAATTACCTGGTATCAGAAAGTTCTTCTTGGAAGGGGATTGATGACCATTGATATTCAAATCACTAAATCACTCAACCACCACATCTCCAAATAATTCTGCCTCCATAGCTCAGCTGGCCAGAGCAGCTGATTTGTAATCAGCGGGTCGGCGGTTCGAATCCGTCTGGGGGCTCCAATTCATTGAGTGAATGAGTGATTGAGTGATTGAAAGGTCTACACGGTTTCATGGATTTAGATTGGCTTGGTGTGTGGGTTTACTTGATCTATAAAATTTTCATTCAATTTGTACAAATCCTACCGATTTGAATTTCAGGAAATATGGAAATTCATTTAGTTCACAAATCCCCAACTTTCCTGATGAGTGTGGAAAAAATTGAAAATCGCATATGGATTGTTTCATTTCATTTACCTCAAATGATTAGATATTAATTTATCCTGGTCCAAGTCCTTCCCACCTGCATATCTCCCCGATGACTTGAACCAGAGAACTTCCAGTATGAAGGAGTGCGTGAAATAAACAGGCATTACAGATCCCTGCTTCTGCACGAATGAAAACACTTGTTTAAGATTTGTTATTTTTAAAATACATTTGACCTGAATTTTGATACTAGTCTTTGCAGGAGGGACCAATATACCTGTTTTAAAATATACCACTTAAGTTAAAATATATTAATGAAAGATGGTTCGAATGAACGTTCGCCTGGCCCCAAACACAACATCCGCGCCAGATCCATTTTTCACTGCAAATTTTTCTTGATTGATGGAATGGAGCGACACTTACTTCGGATCTCCACAATTTATTATGTGATTTGTAATTATTCTAACCTGAGGAGGCGATCCAATAAATTGTTGAACTGTAATTTTCAATCACACTTTCAAAAATCCTTTATTTATAAATAATAGAAATGGTTTGAATTTAGGTAAATCGTTCAGTAAAATACTTAATCACATCTTTATGGTATATAATTCATGTTTTTTTTTAATTACTTTAGGATCCCATTGCTTGATTTTTTAGGCAGTTATTGTGATTCATTAGATATATGAGTTAAGAATCGGGATTCATGATTAAATTGAAATTTTTATTTATTGTCTGCTTTCTGTTGATTATTCTATTTTCCTGTCCGGGTGATAAGTATAACATAGCAAGTTTTTCAGAAACACCCATCAACCTCTCAGAATTTAATTCAGAATACGATGATTACAATTCAACCAGCCCTACTTTAGGGGAAACATTTCCATTTTGCTTTTCCTCAACGAGAGAAAGCCAGGGCGCTAATTATGATATTGTTTATAAATTGATGAGTATAACATTTTATAAAAAGGATGGAATCCTGAGTATATATGAAAATAACCAGCTGAATCTTAGTGTTTATATTGAGAATACCATATTATTGAATGCATTGAAAAAAATTAATACATCCTATGATGAGTTGGGACCATACCTGATTCCGCAAGGATTAAGTGACAACGGGACCAATAGTTCTGGTCGATATCAGACATATATTTTTCTATATTCACATAATGCGAATGGGAATCAGGATATTTTTTTTACACATAATCTTTTAGACAGATATTTTGAAATACCAGCCGCTATTGAATTTTTAAATTCTGAATTTGATGATGCATATCCGGCATTCAGCTACGATTTTTCCGAATTATATTTTACATCAAACAGGGAAGGGAAATTTAACATCTATAAACTGAATTCTGATAACCGTGCCGGAATTGTACAAATGTTAAGTACAAATTCATCAGTATCAATAGGAAAGGACGTTAATTTATCCTCTGAATTTGATGATAAATGTCCGTTTATATCTCATAATTTCCTTGTATTTGCATCAAACCGGGAAGGTGGTTTCGGGGGATTTGATTTATATTATTCCTATTTTGAAAGGGGTAATTGGAATACTCCCAAAAACTTTGGCGAAAAAATAAATACCTCCTATGACGAATATCGACCAATCGTTAAGCCTCAAATGGAATTTGTCAATGATTTTATGGTATTTTCATCAAACAGACCTGGTGGTAAAGGTGGATTTGATCTGTATTATGTTGGCATTGACAAGATCAATTAGCAAATATAAAATTTTGTACTACTCATAAAATAAGTAGTTTCTGGATGCGCGATGATATTTTCATCTGGTAAATTTCCGGTTTTGGAGTGAATATATCTGATAACATTTCCTGCCTTAGTGTGTAATAACCTGTTTAGATTCTGCGTTTTTATAAATGGTGAAAAAATTTAAATGTAAAATAATTTTTATGCACGATTTATGATGATTAATTCAACTTTATAAAGTTTAATAAAAACCGAGGATAAGATAATTGATCCTTGATTTTCGAATATTGCATTTTTTTTGTCTGAACAAAATTCCCTGCACGCCCTTAAAGAGGATGAAATCTATCAGCTGGCACAACAAAAACATAGAACCGATGAAAAAATATATTGGAATTTTCTCTATTATCTTATCCGGTGCAGGAGCATACTTTCTGGAAAAGAACTGGAGTAATGAAATCGATTGGAAAAAATTAAACGATTCACAAATAGGTGCGATCTTAACAAAACAGATTCCTGTCTTATCCATACTGGTATTTCTATTACTATCACTGATCATCTATTTACTTTTAAGACCTCTATTACAGATGGAGACTTTTTACAGCAGGAAACAGAAGAAGCTTCGAAAGATGAACCACTCGGATGATCAGAAAAATGGACTTTTATACCGGTGGAAGGTCGATTTTGAATGGACCGGAAAGCCCTCTATTTCAGATCTTGAAATTTTCTGTACCCGGCATGGGAATTCTCCCCAGAAATTTGTCGAAAACCGTTGTCCGGTACCCGATTGCATCAACCACAATCAGGCAGTCAATTCAAAATTTATTCATAACCACTGGGAATCCCATCTGGTAAATCAATGGGAGAAAATAAATTGATCTTCTGAATTACTATAATCCGTTCATCAATAAACCTGCTATTTCCTGAAATTTCAGTTTGTTACAGGCACTAACCAGTTTTTCAATATCGAATTTTTTCGTTTGCATAAAAGCCTGCATTACCCTGGGGGCTTTCCCCGGATCATTCATTCACTTTTCAAGGATGGATGGAACGTTCTGTCAGGAAACACCATACGGGTCTTTCAGCCAGCCGCACATTCCTTCCTCACCTCCGGCAGTAAGACGGTCCCAGAAATAATCGATCTCTTCCTGGTTCCGGCATTCCACCACCAGTGAAATACCTTCATTGAAGCTAAAAGCATGTATAAGGGTACTGTCTATCGCCATAAAAACCTGTTTGTCCAGTTTATACTGTGCATATTTAATGTTACCTTCCACATCAGGTTCCCCCTTTTTCATTTTTCAAGATCCCGGTAATGGAGGAATTTTTTCAAAGGGAAGTGTAAAATCCCATTGCTTTTTCGGCGTTCCCGGTTTGATCCCTCGTGAACATAAGAACAGGACTGAATTTCTGACCGGACGAATTAAAGGTTACGAACAGGGCTGTATCTGAAGCAATCCTGGAATCAGGAAATACCCTGCATTAAAATGCTGCTACTTCCTTTGCCTTACCATCGAACCAGGGACATGGATAAATATTATTATTCATCAGAGATTTATTTATATCAATTCATTAAAAATCGTTTTCTGCTGACAGATTAAGGTTTGTAACTCAACAGAACGACTCCGCTTTTAAAGGTTTCCGTATGGATCAGTTTCAATTTCAGGGCCCTGCTGACTCCATTAAAAATGGGTGTTCCTGAACCAATAGCAATCGGATCGATCATGATCTGGTATTCGTCGATCAAACCATGATGGGTGAGCATGGTCAAGATACTTCCGCTTCCTAACAGGGTAATATCCTTACCACGTAAATTCTTTATTCGCTTCAGTTCTTCCACCACAGGTTCACCGATTATTTTCGTATTTTCCCAGTTGGCTTTTTTTAGCGTCCTTGAAAGAACAATTTTATCCGCACTATTCATATATTCGGCTAAAACCGGGTCATTTTGTATTGCCATCGGGCTTGGCCAGTAACCGGCCATCATTTCATAGGTTTTCCGGCCGAATAGAAGCGTATTGCCCGATTTCAGGCTTTCGACGGCAAACTGGTTTTCTTCTGTTCCATGGACATGCCAGCTGATGTCCCCATCCGGACCATTTAAATATCCGTCCAGGGAAATAAAACTGAAGGCTGAAATTTTTTTCATGAACCGGTCTTTTAAAGGGAAAATTATTTCATGCGAACCCTACTAACTATTCGCAGTACAGTTGAACATCCATTGCACTCCGAATTGATCCGTACAACTTCCATAATAGGATCCCCAGAACATATCCTGTAATTCCATGGTCACATTTCCTCCCTCAGATAGTGATTCAAAAAGAACGCTTGTTTCCTCCCGGGTATCAGGCTCAAGCATGATATGAACATTGTTCCCGAAATTCAAATGGAATCCCATCGATTCAGGAGCATCCGTTCCCATCAGAAGGTGTCCGCCAAGGATGGGCAATTCAACGTGCATCACCAGATTTTTGTCTTCCTCCGCCAGGGGAGGCATATCTTCGGATGGGGGGATATCACTGAAGCGTGCAATCCCGCCCCTGGTGAATTCACCACCAAAAACCGATTTATAAAAATTAAACGCTTCCTCTGTATTGCGTGGAAAGTTGAGATAAGTGCCTGTATTGGCCATTGTTTGAAATTTTAAGTTTATTAATGGATCTTAAGTTGTACGCTGCAAAGTGTTTTTCACTGTATTCAGTGATTTGAGCCGGACAATGATTCAGCATATTTTTTAAAATTATCCAGGATCGCCTGCCAGCCTCCGTGCTGCATTTCCAATGAATAAGTGTTCTCGGCTTCGAAGGTTTCCACCACCCGGGTTTTCTTGCCATTGCCCGTAAAGGTAATTTTAACTTTTCTGTCATCGTCAAGCGTGTAAGCAATCAGCTGGTGAGGTTTCACTTCATCATACACTCCGCTGAAATCAAAACCGCCACTGCTGTCCCTGGCTTCCATTCGAGAGAGAAATTTTCCCCCTACACGCAAATCGTTTTCCGCTCTTGGCGTGTGCCAGTCCGCAGATGCATGGTTCCAATGAATGATATGCTTTGGATCCGTCCAAAGATCCCAGAGTTTTTCTAAAGGAGCATGAATGGTCGCCTCCACAGTAATTTTTTTTCTTTCTGTAGTTGCCATAATCACCGAAATTTTTTGGGGTCAGATTTTTTGATTTTATAAACTTACGAAGAAAAATCAAAAGAGATGCTGTGTAACAACGACAAATGACGGGCTATTTGCGACAGGAGTATTGATTAAATTTATTTTATGAAAAATGTGTCCATACTTGTTCCGGAAGGTGCAGAGATGTAGGCGATTGCTGATCCGCAATATTGCCTGGAAACAGTCAATCATTTTTTGGTAGCTTCGGGTAAAAATCCGATTTTTCATGTTGAACTGATTGGTTTAAAGAAAAAATAAATCTAAAGGGCGGGGATTATTCCATTCATTCCGGTAAGATGATCGGTGAAGTTAATAAAACAGATCTGATCTTTATTCCTGCCCTTCTTGGGGATATCCATCAGGCAGTGGAAGACAACAGGGAATTGGTGCCCTGGATTGTGGATCAATACAAAAAGGGTGCTGAGGTTGCTTCATTTTGTGTCGGTGCTTATTGGTGATTTCGATCAACAGATGGAGAAATTTGTAAAAGAACATGCCATCGATCTGGTGATCATGGGAACAGAGTGCAAAAATTCGTTAACTGAATTGTTCGCCGGCTCTCATGCCGAAAGGACCCTCCGTGAAACCGATATTCCTCTGCTTGCCATTAAAAAATATAATCCCTCCTTGCATTTTAATACGATATTAATGGCACTTGATATCAGGGATCATGATGAAAAGGCGGTTCGGAGAATCCTCCAGTGTACTGAAAGTCTTCAGATGGAGATCATCCTGGTTCATGTAAAAAGGAAAATGGATTCAATCGAAGACAATATAGAGAAGGTCCTGAACCATTTTGCGGAAAAATATGATCTGAGTCATTATCGCATTGAAGTGGTTGCAAATAGGAAAGTAGCTCAGAAACTGAAGTAGTTGAGCGAAAAATACCAGGCAGAAATCAATGGTTTCCCCAAACTTTCAGAATCCACCGATCAACTGGGAAACTTATATTATCGATATTCATACAAACAGGTGGAACTCATGGTAATCAACAAAACGGCAGATTGGCCGGAGAGGTATTTCCATCCTTGATTTCATGCTCTTTCCCATCAGGTTAATTCGATTGTTTTTCCTGTTTTAAATGATTTATCAGCAGCCAGGACAATCCTGAGGCTGTTGATGGCATCTTCCTGGTGGGCTGATAAATTCATGTTCTCCACGATCGTTTTCAAAAAGAATTCCTGTTCCAGATCGCACAATCCCTGGTGATCCGGCTCATCCTGCGTATTGATAATTTCGTCGGGTTTGAAAAAACGGCCATCACCATCTCTGGTTGCGTGATGTAATTTCAGCCTGTTGGTCTTGGTATGTGAATCGATATCATCGGAATCACCCTTTTCCTGATCAGCATCCATGATACTTATACAACCTTCCGGGCCGATCACATCTTTCACAAAATAAGCTGCTTCACTCATCATTGGACCCCAGCCTGCTTCATACCATCCGACCGAGCCATCTTCAAATGTAACCTGCAATTGACCGTAATTATACATATCTTCCTTCACCTGATCGGTGAGTCGGGCTCCGATGGCACTGACCCGAATGGGCTTCGATCGGGTCATCTGGCACATGACATCGACATAATGTACCCCACAATCCACAATGGGAGACATCGATTCCATTAATTTTAAATGCCAATTCCAGGTTTTTTCACTGCTTTGCTGATTCAGATTCATTCGCATCACCAACGGTTTCCCCAGGGTTCGGGCAATTTCGATGAACTTTTTCCAAGAAGGATGAACCCTCAGAATATAACCGACCACCAGCTTTCTATTTTTTTCTTTTGCTTTATTAACCACTATCCTGGCCTGTTCCACCGTCACCGCCAGTGGTTTTTCAACAAACACGTGAGCACCGGCTTCAAGTGCCTTCACTGCATAAGTTGCATGGCTGTCAGGATAGGTACAGATGCAGACTGCATCCGGCTTTTTCCTGATCATCGCAGTATCAAAATCATCAAACTGATCGATGCCGCCCAACTCCTCAGATAATTTTTCGCGGTTTGTGGCATTTCTGTCAACAAGGCCAACTAGATTGAAACCAGACAGTCTATGATAGGCACGTGCATGGGACGAACCCATATTCCCGCAGCCTGTTACAATGATGTTGATTGGTGTTTTTTGCATGATGGAAGAATCAGATTTATTGCATATCAGATGATTTAATGACTGAAATTTATAAAATTTTATGATGATCCAAGACCATATGAAGGAAGATTTATTTTTTTACTTACCAAAAGAGATTTTCATTATGTAATCAAAAAAAAATTGTATAATTTTCAGATGGGATGACCCTATCAAATTTTTTATTAAATCTTACTTTTTAAATTAATAACATTATGAAAATAATCATTAGGAAAACTTATGACGAACTAAGCTTATGGGTGGCTAATTACATTGTAGAAAGGATTAATGAGTTTAAGCCTACGGCTGAGAAACCTTTTGTGCTGGGATTACCAACCGGTTCTTCCCCCTTGGGAACATATAAAAAATTGATCAAATATCATAAAGAGGGTCGGATTTCATTTAAAAATGTGGTTACATTCAATATGGATGAATATGTAGGTTTGACCAAAGATCATTCACAGAGTTATTATTATTTTATGTGGGAGAATTTTTTCCAACATATCGATATTCCCAAGGAGAATGTGAACATATTAAATGGAATGGCCAGCGACCTTGAAAAGGAATGTGCAGATTATGAGAAAAAAATTGAAAAATATGGTGGCATCGAGTTATTTTTAGGAGGTATAGGCCCTGACGGACACATTGCTTTTAATGAACCTGGCTCTTCGCTGGCTTCTAAAACCCGGATTAAAACCCTGAATCTAAATACACTGAAAGCTAATTCCAGGTTTTTTGAAAACGATATTCACAAAGTTCCCAGAATGGCGCTGACAGTAGGAGTTGGTACAGTGATGGATGCGAGGGAGGTGGTGATCATTATCAACGGTTTCCATAAAGCCAGGGCTTTACGACAAGTGGTTGAAGAGGGAGTGAACCACATGTGGACGGTTTCCATGATTCAGATGCACCGACATGCTGTGATTGTCTGTGATGAGGAAGCCACCATGGAATTAAAGGTTGAAACGGTCAAATACTTTACCGAAATAGAACAGATCATCGAGGACAGGCTACCGGATCTGGATTGATATTTGTTTGAAGTGATGGGGAATCAATATCCCATCACTTTTTGTACATATTCCCGGCTCAAGTGGAGATTATCCCGGATGGACCGCGTTGGTTCGAAATCATTTTCATGAGCAAGTTCAATTACCAGGTCACCCTGGAAAGTGATCTTTTTCAAGGCTTTTGAAAGGGCGGCAAAATCAGTATCTCCCTCGCCCAAAGATTCGGACCATCTACCGTCCTGATATTGATCTCTCAGATGCATGAAAACAATCTGATCCCCGAATTCAAGGATAAATCCGACAGGATTCACCCCAGCTCGCAAAAGCCAGTTGATATCCGGACCTAATTTGATATCCGGTATCCTTTCGAGGGTACCTTTCAGATCATGCATGTCATTTTCAACTTCATAGGTATGATTGTGAAGGTTGATCACCACATTTCTTTCTTCGGCCATTTTCCGGATTTTGATCAATATTTCTGCCTGGGCATCGAGTTGATTTTCTGTTTTTATATTCTCAGTATTCCCTACAGAAATGCCCATGGTCCTGCCCTGTAACTGCGAGAGATTATCGAGGATCTTTTCAACATCTTCCAATATAAAGGTATGCTTCGCAATATCCCACATTTCTGCCCCATAGGAAGTGCCAATGACCGGCAGACTGTATTTATCGATGAGATCTTTCAGGATATTTACATTTTTTGATTTTTGCAGAGGATGGTGCATTAATTCCACACCATCATAATGAGCATATTTTACATCCTGAAAGATGTTTTCAAGAACAGGAGTAATATCATATTCCGGCAATTTAGCAGCATATATCCAGGGATGGGCTCCTACCAGCACTTTTTCCTTATTTATAGGGGGATCTTTGAATAAATCACCCTTTGGGAAATAAGGTAGAATCCCTGCACCCAGAATGCCACTGACCTGGTAGAGGAATGATCTTCTTGTTGGATCCATTTGAATTTAAATTTACGATGTTTAATTCCTTAATTAATAACAATTAATTTGATAAATCAATTCATATTTAGTTAAATTGTCGGGATGATGAATTTTTTTAACATTTTTAATTATGTCAATGAATAAAAGACCTTCACGAAGAAAATTTCTGGGGCAGGTGGCTGCTGGAACCGGGGCAATGGCCCTTCCTTCGATAATCACCGGGAAAGCTTCCCAACCACATATTGAAATGCTGCAAAGGCAATATGAATCCAACAAATATGGGGCAAATGATCAGATCAATCTTGCCACCATTGGTTTCGGGATCCAGGGATCCGGCGATACGGCCAATGCACTTGAAGTATCCGGGGTAAAGCTGACGGGTGTATGTGACCTTTACACCGGAAGGCTTGAGAGAGCCAGGGAATTATATGGCAATGATTTGATCACCACACAGGATTACCGTGATATCCTTTCAAATAAAAATATAGATGCAGTGATCATCGCCGTACCGGATCACTGGCATCAGAAAATCGCCATTGAGGCTATGAAATCTGGGAAAGCCGTTTATCTGGAAAAACCCATGATCCAGAAGATAGAAGAAGGACAGGCCATCATTCAGGCTGAAAAAGAAAATAATGCGGTTCTTCAAATCGGTAGCCAGGGAATATCTTCCATAGGTAATGAAAAAGCCAGACAACTTTTTAAGGAAGGAGTCATCGGGGATCTGGTCATGGTGGAGATTTATAATGACAGGTTTTCTTCTGAAGGAGCCTGGCAGTATCCGATACCCTCGGACGCTTCTCCACAAACCATTGATTTTGACGCTTTCCTTGGAAGAGCCCCGAAAGTTCCTTATGATCCGGTTAGATTTTTCAGATGGAGGAATTATCAGGATTATGGAACCGGCGTGGCCGGAGATCTTTTTGTTCATTCTTTTACAACCCTGCATTATGTGATCGATTCACATGGACCCGAGCGAGCCAGATCCACGGGAGGATTGCGATATTGGAAAGATGGGAGGGATGTCCCGGATATCATGATGTGCCTGTATGATTACCCAAAAACCAGCTCACATCCGGCTTTTAATGCCACGTTGAGAATTAACTTTGTGGCAGGTAATGGAGGAGGTGGTGGATTCAGACTTATCGGTTCGGAAGGAGAATTATCCGTGGGTTATAACAATATCACTGTTAAACGAAACCGGATGGGAATGAAACCATCAGGTTATTCAATACGGTCCTATACAAGTGCCATACAGGAGGAGATCAAGCAGGAATATGATGAAAAATTCGCCTACCTGGATCGGGAGATGATACAGCCTGAAGAAACGGTTTATCAGCCTCCCAGAGATTATAAGGGAGGGGATTATGACCATTTTTATAATTTCTTCGATGCCATGCGGGGAAACAGGAAGGTGGTTGAAAATGGAACTTATGGCATGCGGGCAGCCGGGGCTGCACTTTTAGCCAATCTCAGCTATTTTAACAATGAAATCGTAAGCTGGAACCCTGATTCCATGCAATTGGTATAAATTCTATTCGTTCATTTAATACTATTTTAATATGAAGATTTTAATATCACTCTTTTTTGTTTTGTTTTCTTACCAGATAAACTTTGCTCAGGAAACTCCCATGAACATTATCGTATTCGGGGCCCATCCCGACGATCCAGATAGTCGTGCCGGTGGGAGTGCAATTTTATGGGCAAAAATGGGACATAATGTCATGTTCGTTGCATTAACCAATGGGGATGCCGGCCATCAGAATATGGGGGGAGGTGCCCTGGCAAAAATCAGAAGGGCGGAAGCTGCAGAAGCCGGAAAGCGGTATGGCATCAAAAAATATATCACCCTTGATAACCATGATGGGGAATTATTACCTACCCTGGAAAACCGGTTAAAAGTAATACGGCTGATCCGTCAATGGAATGCGGATGTTGTGATCGGTCCACGTCCGAATGATTATCATCCTGATCACCGTTACACTGGTGTTTTATTACAAGATGCAGCCTATATGGTGATCGTTCCCAACATAGCTCCTGATACTCCTCCTTTAAAGAAAAATCCGGTATTCCTGTATGCTCAAGATCGGTTTCAAAAACCGAATCCATTTTCACCCGATATCGCAGTCGATATAAGTGATGTTTTTAAGCAGAAAATTTACGCGATGTCTGCTCATGAATCTCAATACTTCGAATGGTTGCCCTGGGCAGGTGGAAAGCTTGATGAAGTGCCTGAAAGTGCTGATGAACGGCTGACTTGGCTGGCTCAAGAGAGGTATGGAAGTATAAATGATGAAGTACGGGATTCGCTTATCAAATGGTATGGGGCTGAAAAAGCGGCAAGGGTAATGAATGCAGAAGCTTTTGAGATATGTGAATATGGAAAACAACCCAGTGAAGAAGAAATCAAAAAATTATTCCCGATGTTAGGTAAATAATAAAAAACAGATTCCTATGAAAAAAACCTTTTCTTTTTTAATCCTTTTTCTGAGTTTAATTTGGTTTGTCTCAGCGCAGGATGATAAAATTAACGTCATTGTATTTGGTGCACATCCGGATGATCCCGACGGTGATGCAGGTACGGCCATCAAGTTTGCAAAGATGGGACATAATGTAATGTTTGTCGCCCTCACGAATGGTGATGCGGGTCATCAGAGTATGGGCGGTGGTGCCCTGGCAAAAATCAGGAGAGCAGAAGCTGAAGAAGCCGGAAAGCGGTATGGGATAAAAAAATACATCACGCTTGATAATCATGATGGTGAACTATTGCCTACGCTTGAAGTAAGGCTACAGGTGATCCGGCTGATCCGAGAATGGGATGCGGATATAGTGATTGGTCCGCGTCCGAATGATTATCATCCTGATCACCGTTATACGGGTGTTTTGCTGCAGGATGCGGCCTATATGGTAATTGTGCCCAATGTGGCTCCCGATACTCCTCCACTTGAAAAAAACCCTGTTTTTTTATATACAAGAGATCATTTTCAGAAGCCCAATCCATTCAATCCTGAAATAGCAGTTGATATCTCAGATGTTTATGAACAGAAGATATATGGCATGGCGGCTCATGAATCGCAGTTTTTTGATTGGAATCCCTGGACTGAAGGGAGGCTGAATGAAGTTCCCAAAGATCCTGAGGAAAGACTTACCTGGCTTGGTAAAATATTGAGCGATGAAATCACCCCTGAAGTAAGGGAATCCCTGACCAAATGGTATGGAAAAGATAAAGCCAATCTGGTAAGCCATGCGGAAACCTATGAGATCTGTGAGTATGGAAAAAGACCTTCTGAAGAAGAAATTAAAAAACTTTTCCCGATGCTGGGTAAATAAAAATTACAGTACGTTAATCCGGTTGGGTATTCATTTCTGTGGGAATATTGAATTTTGCTTCCGGCATAATGCTTGGATAATGTTTGAGAGGTAATTCAGGTATCTTCTGCGATTCATCGGACATCATAAAAATCTTTCAATGATCCAGTCAATTATATGGGTATTGGGAAAGTTCACGGTTCCCAAAGTCACCTCATTTGTTTTGAATTTTTAATTCAATAAATTTAAAATCGAAAAAATGAACCCTGTTTTCAATCGGTAATGAAAAAATTAAAAATTATCATCCCAATTCTGGTTGTCCTCATCCTAAGCATCATAGCATGGATTTTCATCAGAAAAGGAAATCCTGAATCAGAAATAAAAATTAGTCAACCTTTTGCAGATGCGCTTTTCCCTCCTGAATTTCCCGCTCCGGAATTTGAATGGTGGGGCCAGATGCGTGATACTTCTTCCTATGATATAGCTCTTTTTACCAGGAATAAAAAATATGCTATTCATGCTACCACGAATCAGCCTCATTGGGTGCCGGATGAGACCGCATGGGACAGTATAAAGATGTTATCAGGGTTTGAAAAAATTTACTTTACCGTGAAAAGAACCGGTGATAACAAAACTGCCAGTGTAAATTTTAGAATAAGCCGGGATAGTGTAGGGGCTCCGATTTTATACCGTCAAATGCCCATTCCCTTTCTTATTGCTGAAAAACAGCTTGATTCAATGAATTTCATGCTTATCAATGTAGGCAGCAAACAAAAGCCACATACGGCTATGAGAGGATTTCCGGTATGCGGCAATTGTCATTCTTTCACAGCCGATGGAAATACCATTGGATTGGATCTGGATGCAGGATTAAGAGATAAGGGGGGGTATTTTGTATCAAAGATCAAAGATACCATACTTTTTGACCTCGAGAATTACAGGTCGTGGTCCAAACTTGAGAAAAGAAGAACATTTGGACTATTTTCCAAATTGTCTCCTGATGGCCGGTATATTGTGACTACAGTAAAAGACCGAGTGATCATCAAGAATTTCCCGTTCCCCCCCGTGGAAAATATATCCTATTCCCAGCTTTTTTTCCCTGTAAACGGACATTTGGCTATTTATGACAGGCAGACAAAAACATTCAAAGAACTCCCCGGAGCCAATCTTGAAGAATATGTTCAAACCAATGCTGTCTGGACTCCGGATGGTAAAAATATTATTTTTTCAAGGGCAGAGGCTTTGCCAAGAAGTGAAGATATTTATGAGATAGATGTTAAGGATGAGGAACTTGTTAATCAGTATGTAGAACGGAAGAAGTCTTTAAAGTATGATTTATATGTTATCCCTTTTAATAATGGGGAAGGAGGAGTAGCTAAACCCATAGAAGGTGCTTCCAGTAACGGCAAAAGTAATTATTTCCCGGCTGTATCTCCTGACGGTAAATGGCTTATCTATTGTCAGGCTGAAAATTTCATGCTCCTGATGCCAGACAGCCGTCTTTACATCATTCCGGTCTCAGGTGGAAAGCCAAGAAGGCTAGCATGCAATTTTAATTCAATGAACTCCTGGCATTCCTGGTCTCCAAACAGCAAATGGATCGTATATGTATCAAAAATTTTCGGTCCCCATACCGACATGTTTCTTTCACATATCGATCCAAAGGGAAATGCGTCTATTCCTGTTTTGGTGGAGAAGGCCAGGGCACCCTACAGGGTTGTTAACTACCCCGAATTTGTTAACCGAAAACCCGGGGATACCTTTGTAATGAATTACGATTTTGTGGAATTGGCCCATATTAACAGAGCGATAAAAAGCGGTGATATAGAAAAAGCCAAGCAACTTTACCATAAACTCGAAAAACAGCAGTTATTTTTCTTCAAAGAAGATTGTGAAGATATGAGTTATATGCTTAATCTGATGGGATTGCCCGATGAAGCAAAAAAATATGACGAGCTCGCAGAACACACTGTCAATTCATCCGTGTTCAACGAATGATCATCTTGCACCTTGTTGATAAAACAGTTTGTAAGTAAAGCTTCCTGTTATCAACTCTTTAGTTGGTTACAAATCACCAAATCGTAAATCGCGGATCCTCAGGTCTATCTTTTCAGTATTACTTTTTCTCCATTTCTTGCCCACGATCCCCTGATCCCATCAACCACGATCATATCCTTGAGGCCTTCTTCACCGGGAACGCGCATGGGTTTGTTTTCCCGGATGCAAATGGCCACCTCATCCATCTGGGCTGCCTGCTGATTGATCTGCGGGAAATTGATCGGTCCCTGGGAACTTTCTCCCCGGATGCCAGAATAGGCTTGAAACGGTTCCAGACCGAACCATCCGTTTTCAGCTGTGGCACGAATGTAACCGGAATTGGCAACAAAACTTGTCATCAGGTTGGCGATGGAACCATCCGGAAATTCGAGTTGGAAGGTAGCGATCTCATCAACCTCATTAAAAACTTCGGGCCGGGTCTTGAATTGCTGAGACGTAACTGCAACAGGTTCCAGCCCGGTGATATACCTGGCGGCATTTAATGGATATACGCCCATATCCATCAAGGCCCCGCCTCCCATGGACGCCAGCATCCGCCAGTTATCGTAAAGTGATTCCCGCATGGTGAAACCGGCGCTCCCTGTAACCTGTAAAACATTACCAAATACTTTTTTATGACCCATCCGGATGATTTCCTGTGTGTTGGGTTCAAAATGCATCCGGTATCCGATCGAAAGTCTTACCTTATTTTTGTTACATGCATCGATCATATCCCTGCATTCCTGAGCGTTTAGAGCCATTGGTTTTTCACATATGACATGCTTGCCAGCTTCAGCAGCCCTTATCGTATATTCCTTATGCATGGAATTCGGAAGGACGATGTATACAATATCGATATCATCGTTGTTCCTGATATCATCATAATTCTCATAATGGTAGATATTTTTGGATGGGATGCCGTATTTATCTGCCCATATTTTTTCTTTTTCAGGGGAACCGGTAACAATTCCCGCCAAATAGGTTTCGGTAGTTTCAAGTAAGGCGGGGCCGAGTAAATCGGTGCTGTAATAACCGAGACCAACCAGCGCTATCCCCATTTTCTTTTTTGATTTGTCAGATTGATTCAAACAGGCGGCAGAACCGGTAGTAAGTGCAATTCCGAGTGCACCCAGGGAAGCATTTTTAATAAAATTTCTTCTGCTTTTAATTAAGATAGGATTATTCTTCATCATCAATTTTAGATTCTTTTCCTTAAAATAGAAAAAATATCGCGTCTGAAACAACATCCCATAAATATTTGGTTGATATTTATTCCAAGAATGCGCAAGTTTATAATTGAAATATAACAATCTTACAAAGAATTTTTTTTATGATAAAAAAGAGTAAAACCCAGGTTTCCAGGAGAGATTTTATAAAAACATCTTCTGGACTGGCTGTAATTGCCCTCGTTCCCAGGTATGTATTGGGTGGACCGGGATATACAGCTCCCAGTGATCAGGTCACGATCGGATTTATTGGAAACGGAAAGCAGAGTCATGGATTGGCCCAGTCTTTTCTGCCATTGGATGGTATAAAGATCATTGCCAATGCCGATGTTGATCAACAGAAAAAGGAGGCCTTTGCAAAATCAGTCAATGACCAGTATGCACGAAAAACCGGGAAAACAGAATATAATGGAATGGAATCTTATGGTGATTATAATAAGTTGATCAACCGGAAAGATATCGATGCCGTTGTGGTGGCCACTCCTGATCACTGGCATGCAAAAATATGTATCGATGCAATGAAAGCCGGGAAAGATATTTACTGTGAAAAGCCCATGGCTCATACTGTTTATGAAGGCAGGAAGATGGTGGAAGCAGCCCGGAAATATGGCCGGGTATTTCAGACAGGAAGTATGCAACGCTCATGGAAAGATTTCAGAAGAGCCTGTGAATTAGTAAGAAATGGTTTTATCGGTGATATAAAGACCATCAAAGTCAATGTGGGAGATCCGGCAGTTCCCTGTGACCTGCCTGCTGAAGATCAACCGGCCTATCTGGATTGGAACACGTGGCTGGGCCCGGCCCAGATGCGGCCCTATAATTCTATATTATCTCCTCCAATTACTTTTGATGGCTGGCCAAATTGGAGAAAATACTGGGAATATGGAGGAGGAGGGGTGACGGACTGGGGGGCCCATATGTTTGACATAGCCCAGTGGGGATTGGGTATGGATAATTCGGGACCGGTTGAATTAATCCCTCCCACAGATCCAGGGGCGTTAAGAGGACTCAAGTACATTTATGCCAATGGAGTAGAGATGTTTCATGAAGATTTTGGTAGGGGATACGCTGTTGAATTTTTTGGTTCGAAAGGTACGGTCCGTGTTTCCCGGGAATTCCTGGAAGCAGATCCTGCCAATATTCTCACGGCTGAGATTCCTTCTAATGGCATCCATCTATATCATAGTGATAACCATTATCAGAACTGGATCGATTGTATTCATTCGCGTGAGAAACCGGTATGTGATGTTGAGATAGGACATCGGACGGCTACGGTATGCAATATCGGGAACATTGCCTATAAGATCAGAAAACCATTAAAATGGGATCCTGTCGGAGAAAGATTTATGAATAATTCTGAAGCTGATCAATGGTTAACTAAAAATTACAGAAATCCTTTTAAGGTATAATGGAATTTGAAAGGTGAATTGTACTCAGCTTTTTACAGCCGGTCATCATTGATCAAACCATTCAAACAACCCATTCCCAGCAGGTTGATCTTTGCTGATTACAGGGATCCTTAATTTGTGATATATAGAAAGGAGAGATAACTTCTATATTTCACGGAACAGATATGATAAAATTCCTATCTAGCGTGGAATAAAGAAAATTTTTTAGTAGATTATCCATGTAATTAAATCATCAGGGCCCTCAGGAAAAAGGGCCTTTTTATTCATGACTGTTCGTTTTCGACGGTTGTATTTTGCATTTCAAATATGAAATGTTATTTGCTGATTGATATGGATCACTTAAAATTTTAAATCAATGGCATGTAAAAAACTCATACAATATCTTGATGAAAATAATGTGAAGTATATTACTATTACGCATTCTCAGGCTTTTACTGCACAACAGGTAGCTGCATCTGCCCATATTAAAGGCAAGGATATGGCAAAGACTGTAATCATTAAGATCAGTGGCAAAATGGCCATGGCCGTTTTACCCGCCAATTATCATGTTGATTTCCAGTTAATAAAGGAAATCACAGGAAATGAAAATGTCGTGTTGGCCCATGAATCCGAATTCAGGGATCTTTTTGACGATTGTGAGACGGGAGCCATGCCACCCTTTGGCCATTTATATGGTATGGATGTTTTTGTAGCACAGAGTTTGACGGAAGATGAAGAGATAGCCTTCAATGCCGGGAATCATTCCGAATTGATCAAAATGAGTTATTCAGACTTTGAGAGGCTGGTAAAACCCAAAGTCCTGAAATTTTCTGTTCAGTAACTTTATGTATTCATTAAGTTTGAAGGGTGCTGTGGATCGGGTCTATGGCACCCTTTTTATCTTTTTTTAAACCGGATGATATGACTATCCGAAAGATAACCTTTCATTTATTTACGATATTAATCGTGACCAATCTCTGGTCGTGTGAAAAAAAAGTTCAAACCATACCTGCCTATCAGATTCAACCGGTGCCGGGGAATCAGGTAACTTTAAAGGATGTTCTCTGGAGTTCCAGGCTTGAGATCAATCGAAAAGTAACGATTCCTTTTGGTTTTCATATGTGTGAAAGGACAGGCCGTATTGATAATTTCAGAATTGCCGGAGGATTAAAAGAAGGTACTTTTTCTTCAACTTTTCCTTTTGATGATTCGGATGTTTATAAAATTATTGAAGGAGCCTCCTACGTACTGGGCCAGGAATATGACCCCTCACTGGATCAGTATCTTGACAGTTTGATCGAATATATTGCCCTGGCTCAAACGGATGATGGATACCTTCAGACCTGGCGGATCATAGATCCTGATAAACCCGGTGATGATTGGTGGGGTAATGCAGAAAGGTGGTCCGCCATCCGACATGGTCATGAGCTTTACAATGTGGGACATTTATATGAAGCTGCCGTTGCGCATTTTCAGGCCACAGGTAAAAAAACGCTCCTGGAGGTGGCACTTAAAAATGCGGATCTTGTAGCCACTGTTTTTGGTCCGGGGAAAAAAATTGCGGTTCCCGGGCATGAAGAAATTGAAATCGGACTCGTTAAACTTTACCAGGTTACTGGCATTTGGAAATATCTGGATCTGGCTAGATTTTTTATTGATCAGCGAGGTGTGGACAAACGCCGTGAATTGCTGGGAGAATATCACCAGGACCATATGCCGGTCAGGGAACAAAGAACGGCAGTAGGTCATGCAGTTAGAGCCGGCTACCTTTACTCGGCAATGGCCGACATGGCTGCCTATACTGGTGATCCATCCTATATTCCAGCCCTGGATAGCATCTGGAAGGATATGGTCTACCGGAAAATATATATCACGGGAGGGATAGGTGCTTCACGTAGTGGAGAAGCCTTTGGTAATCCCTATGAACTTCCCAATTCCACTGCCTATGCCGAGACCTGTGCTTCGATAGCCAATGTGCTTTGGAATCACCGTATGTTTTTACTGAAAGGAGAGGGGAAATATTATGATATTCTGGAAAGGACTTTATATAATGGCCTTTTATCGGGTGTATCACAATCGGGAGACCGGTTTTTTTATCCGAATCCTTTATCTTCTGACGGGCATACGGCCTTTAATTATGGTTCAGCTACGCGGCAGGAATGGTTCCCCTGTGCCTGTTGTCCGTCGAATATTTCAAGATTCATACCCGAAATTCCCGGATATATTTATGCTTTTAAAACGGATACGATCTTTGTCAATCTGTATATTGCCAATACAGCGGATATCCTTTTTGGAAATATGCATCTTGGCATGGAACTTAAGACCGATTATCCCTGGGAAGGCAAGATATTGCTGAAACTTGATCCCGGAAAGTCTAAAAAATTTGTTCTTGCGCTTCGTATCCCCGGATGGTCGGTTAATGAGCTGATCCCGGGAGATCTCTATACCATTCAAAACCCTTCCAGCGAGGTGCCGGCACTCTCAATAAACAAGTCAAAGATACCAATTGAAATTAAGAATGGATTTGTTTACCTCAACAGATCATGGGAACCATCTGATCAGATTGATCTCACTTTACCCATGGAAATCTTAAAAGTTAAATCCCATCCCAATGTGGAAACCAATGCCGGTAGAATTGCGCTGCAGAGAGGCCCCTTGGTATATTGTTGGGAAGAAGTGGATAATGGGAAAAATTTGGATCGCATCCTTGTGATGAAGGATAGCCGGTTAAAATTAGCAAATAATGGAGATTTTGGAGAAATCAAGGCCATCCAACTCTTTTCTAAAGACACCACATTCCAGGCAATTCCTTATTTCCTGTGGTCCAATCGAGGTGCCAATGAAATGGCTGTTTGGATCCCAGATGGAACATTCAATTCATTTACCGGAACAGATCGATGATCAGATTTATGGCTGAAAGCAGTGCGATAATCCAGAGAATAAAGGATATTTTCCCAATCTGTCCTGCCAGGATTTTCAGGATTACATAACTTATGAAACCAAATGCCAGACCGGTGCTTATGCTGCTGGTAAATGGCATAAGCAGAATGGTTAAAAATGCAGGTACCCCTTCTGAAAGAACTGTAAAATTGATATGGATGATGTTTTTAAACATATAAAATCCGACGATGATAAGGGCTGGAGCGGTGGCATAAGCCGGGACAATGACAATCATAGGAGCAATAAACAATGCCAAAAGGAATAATATTGCAGTGACGACACTTGCCAGACCGGTGCGGGCACCTGCAGCAATACCTGAAGCCGACTCCACGTAGGCAGTAACTGTGGAAGTACCCAAGAGGGATCCTATCATTGTAGCCAGTGCATCAGAAGAAAGGATCTTGTTTAATTTTGTAATTTTGCCATTTTTATCAATCATATCCGCTTCATAAGCACAACCAATGATAGTCCCGAGTGAATCAAAAAGATCCACATATAAAAAGGAAAAGATCACGCCAACCAGGCTCAGGCTCGCCGCTTTAATAATATCGAGCTGAAAAGCAATGGGCTTGATGGATGGCGGAGCCGAAAAATAGGATTCGGGAGGTTGGATATTTCCCAACAGGACCGAGGCAATTACAATGAATAAAATCCCCAGCAGAATGCTTCCTTTTATATTTCGTGATTCAAGGAATATGATCAGGAGCAATCCGGCGATACTGATAATCACATTTTCCGATAAGATACCCATTTGTAAAAATGTATTATCCCCCTTTGTGATGAGACCCATATTCTGAAAACCAATAAATGCAATCAATAACCCGATTCCAGCCGGGACCGCCAGTTTCAAAGATTCTGGAATGGCATGGGCCAATTTTTCCCTGAATCCCAGAAAAGTCAACATCATAAAAAGAATACCCGATATAAAAACAACGCCCAGTGCAGTAGGCCAGGGAATGCCCATTCCCAATACCAGGGAATAAGTAAAAAAGCTATTTAACCCAAGTCCGGGTGCCATGGCGAGAGGAACGTTTGCCCAGAGAGCTACTATAAAAGTTCCGGCAAAGGAAGCAAGGCACGTGACCGTTATCAGGGCCTGTTTATCCATGCCGGTTTCAGCAAGCATATTCGGATGTAAAAAAATAATGTAGGCCATGGTAAGAAAGGTAGTGACCCCTCCGATGATCTCTTTTCTTATAGAGGTCTTTCTTTCTTTCAGTTGAAAAAAATTCGTTCGCATATATGCTGGAAAATATAACGGACTTTTGAAATTAGAAATAATTTATTAAATATTTCTGAATGCCAGGAATAGATTCTAAATCAATGGTCATGAAACGTCAAAATGTATATCTTTATGACCACAATTGATGCTTTCACAAACAGTTAGTTTTCCTTTTATGCGAAAAAAAACCAAAATCGTTGCAACTATCTCAGATAAAAAATGCGATATTGATCTTATCCGGCGTCTGAGAGCCGCTGGTTTGAATGTGGTCCGTTTGAATACGGCCCATATGAACCATGAAGAGGCCTTGAAAGTGATCAATAATGTAAGGGCTGTATCTGATAGAATCGCTATCCTCCTCGATACCAAAGGCCCTGAAATTCGCACCACTATTTCTAAGGAGCCGTTTCAAGTCACGTTTGGAGACAGGATCAAACTGAAGGGTGATCCGGCGGGTATTACGTCCCCATCATGTGTGTATGTAAGCTACAGGAACTTTGTCCAGGATGTTCCTCCAGGCAGTAGAATTCTGATTGATGACGGGAGTATAGAGCTGGTAGTGATCCAGAAAGAAAATGATTGCCTGATTTGCGAGGTGAAAAATCAGGGTTTCATCGAAGGGAAAAAAAGCATAAATATTCCTTCTCTACATGTAACCTTACCCTCATTAAGTAAAAAAGATGAGGAGTTTATTCATTTTGCCATAGAACATGACCTTGATTTTATCGCTCATTCTTTTGTGAGGAATAAGGAAGATGTGTTGGCCATCCAGGAAATGCTGGATGAGAAAAACAGTCAAATAAAGATCATCGCCAAGATTGAAAACCAGGAAGGGGTTGACAATATTGATGAGATACTGAATTATGTGTATGGGGTGATGGTTGCCAGAGGAGACCTGGCGGTGGAGATCTCCCAGGAAAGGATTCCGGGTATCCAGAAACAATTGATCGAAAAATGTATGGTCCGGAGGAAATCCGTAATCATTGCCACTCAGATGTTGCATTCGATGATACGTAATCCCAGACCTACCAGAGCAGAGATCAGTGATGTGGCCAATGCCATTTATGATGGTACGGATGCGATCATGTTAAGCGGGGAAACGGCCTATGGGGATTATCCTGTTGAAGCTGTACGGACCATGAGTGATATTGCACTTGAAACAGAAAAAATAAAACCTTCAATCATTGAATTACCCCAGATGATCCTCAATACCGATGTGACAGCCTTTTTGACCCTGACAGCTATAAAGGCTTCCGTGGAATTAAATGCAAAAGCAATCATCTGTGATACCATGGATGGACGTTCGGTAAGAGCAATGGCTGCTTACAGGGGGAAAAATATCATTTTTGCTCAATGTTATAACAAACGGGTGATGCGGGAACTTGCTTTATCCTATGGGGTATATGTGAACTATCAGGACTTGGGTGATCAATACATGGAATTTGTGGTACCCGCCTTAGAATCACTGATGAAAAAATCGGGGTTGCAAATGGATGACCGTATTGTAGGAGTGGCAGGTGATCACAGATGGCAATCTGGGATCTCCAATCTGGCCATTAACACAGTCAAGGGATTCATTAAAAAATTTGGCGATAAAAATCAATAAACATGAAAATACGACCTTATATTTTGAACGAAATCAATTGGGAAATGGTAAGAACAACCGAATATGAAATTGCCGTTTTACCCTGGGGCGCCACCGAAGCCCATAATTATCACATGCCATATGGTACGGACAATATCCAGAATGAATACATCGCTGCAGAGGCCGCCAGGCTGGCATGGGAAAAAGGGGTGAAGGTCGTGGTGCTTCCCAACATACCCTTTGGCGTGAATACCCAGCAACTTGACATCAAGTTGACAATCAATATGAGCCCTTCCACACAGGCCTTCGTTCTTCGGGATATAATCGATGCATTGTGGGGACAGGGAATCCGGAAATTGGTCATATTTAATGGCCATGGAGGCAATGATTTCGGCCAGATGATCCGTGAGATCAAGGCAGATTTCCCTGAATTTTTTATTTGTGTTTTAAACTGGTATATGGTGGAAAAGGACTGGGGAAAATATTTCGATGATACCGGTGATCATGCCGGGGAAATGGAGACCAGCATCATGATGAACATCGCTCCAGATTGGTTACAACCATTGGAAAAAGCAGGCGATGGTAAAAGTAAGCGGCTAAAGTTTAAAGGCAGAAAGGAGGGTTGGCTTTGGGCACCCAGGGAATGGACTGCAGTGACAAAAGATACCGGTATTGGTAACCCGGCCAAAGCAACTCCTGAAAAAGGGAAGAAATATCTTGATACTGCCATCCGGAAAATTGCTGATTTTTTCCAGGAGTTGAATGATTCCTCTCCCACGGACATTTACGTGGATTGATCGCACCTGAATTATCATGTCATCTGTTGATAGGATTCTAATCCCGTTTGGCGAGTTGAAAAACACCCTCAGTGGGATATTAAAAAAGTATGGATTCAGGGAAAACAAGGCGGATAAACTGGCGGAGGTGTTTTCCCAATCCAGTCTGGATGGCGTTTATTCCCATGGTGTTAACCGTTTTACACGTTTCATTCATACAGTGAAAATGGGTTATGTTCAGAAAGATCAGGATCCATCCCTGAATTACACCTTTGGGGCAATTGAACAATGGAATGGTAACGGGGGGCCTGGAATATTGAATGCCCTCTCAATGATGGACCGGGCCATCCAGATTGCCAAAAGATCGGGGATAGGATGCGTGGGTTTACAAAACACCAATCATTGGATGCGGGGAGGGACCTATGGATGGCAGGCAGCCGAAAAGGGAATGATCGGAATCTGTTTTACCAATACCAAACCCAATATGGTGCCCTGGGGAGGTTCAGAAACCCGAATTGGAAATAATCCACTGATCATAGCGATCCCACGAAAACAAGGTCATATCGTGCTGGATATGGCCATTTCCCAATATTCATTTGGTAAGATCCAGGAATATGCCCTCCGGCATAAACAGCTTCCTTTTCCTGGTGGACTGGATGATTCAGGTAACCTCACTTATGACCCCGAAATTATTCTAAAGAATGAAAAGACCATTCCGATTGGATTCTGGAAGGGAAGTGGATTGTCCATTGTGCTGGATCTTCTGGCTGCTCTAATTTCCGGGGGTGATGCATCTTCCACCATCGCCACCTATGAAGAAGAATATGGACTTTCACAGATTTTTATGGCGATCCAACCTGGATTCTTACCAGTGAGCGAAAGAGAAAAACTTATCAACGAGGTGATTAAATACGTGAAAGAAACCCCTGGGATTCAGGAAGGGTATGAAACCCATTTTCCGGGTGAAAAAACCCGGAGAACAAGAGATATAAATCTGAAACATGGAATCCCTGTTAATCCCGGTATTTGGGAGGAAATTAAAAATCTTTAATATCATGCTCCGGACATTTTTTATCATTTTCATTTTCTTATATGCCCTGGCCTGTAAGTCTGACCGGTCGGATAGCAATACTATAGATCCGGAAAAGGTCGTTGTTTTAACCTTTGACGATGCTGTCAAATCCCATCTTACGGTAGTAGCTCCTTTATTGAAAAAATATCACTTCAATGCAACTTTTTTTATCACGTATGCTTTCATGGAGGATACCGTCCATTTTCTTACCTGGAAGGAAATAAGTGCGTTAAATGATAGGGGATTTGAGATCGGGAATCACAGCTGGACCCATCCGGATTTTTCACAACCTGTGAATGCGGCGGAACTTGCCGGAGAATTGGGATTGGTAAACTGGCAGCTGATGTCTGTCGGGGTACCCCGGCCTGTAAGTTTTGCCTGGACGGGCAATGGTTTTGGACCAGAGGCGGTGAAGGTCCTGCAGGAGCAGGGTATTCGATTTGCACGGAGAGGAATGCAGCCTGAAGTTTTATATGGAAGCAGGGAAACGGGTCCTGTTTTCCAACCGGATGTTCATCATCCATTGTTGATTCCAACCACACGCGATGCTTATCCTGATTTGAAATTCAGGGATTTTAAGAAAGCGATCAAAAAGGCTGAAAAAAATAAGATCGTGGTATTACAGTTTCATGGTGTGCCTGACACGGTACATCCGTGGGTACATACGGATCCGGAAATGCTGGATCAGTGTTTGAAATACCTGTATGATCATCATTACAAGGTGATTTCGATGCGAGAGTTGGAATCTTTTCTGCCAGAAAATCTCCCTCAAGATAGCCTGTTAAATCGACGTCATGTATTGGGTAATCCGGATATACTGGAATGGCCTGAGGAAGTAATTGATTCCAGGGAAGATTCTCTTTATTGGATTCGAATCATGCTCACTTACAATTACAGTGTACAAGAGATGACTGACGTGCTGGCCTGGCCTGAAAAAAGGGTCACTGATCTTATTCGGGAATTCCACCTGAATCCATTCCCCATGGATCCTGATCACGTCAATCTGTTGCCTTATCCGGGCGGAAGGCATCCCCGCATTGACTTTAAGGAGGGAATGTTAAGCCCCATGCGGGGAACCAAGGTGGGTATATTTCTTCCGTGGAAACCTCAGGATTACCTGGTGCTTGATTTACCCGAAGCCATTTTTACACGGTACGGACTGACTTTTTTAGGACACAAACACATTCCCACTATTTTTGATCTTCAACAGCAAAAAATCAAAAACCGCGATTGGTTCCAGCATCCGGATGGTCATTTGAGCAATCTTTGGGAATTACCCAATCGGATGACGATCGGAACTGAGCTTTATCCGGGGAAAACAGAGATCGACATGTCATTATGGCTTTATAATGGAACAAAGGATACTATCTTGACCAACCTGCAGACCCAGGTTTGTATCATGTTCAAGGGCGCCACCGATTTTGATCAGCTTACTAATGAGAATAAAATCTTTAGAGATGCAGTGGTAGCCATCAAGTCGGAACAGAAGGACCTATGGATACTAACCGCCTGGGAACGATGCGGACATGCCTGGGGGAATGAAGACTGCCCATGTATGCACTCCGATCCGGTACTTCCCGATTGTGCGCCCGGGGATACCGTACGAGTCAAAGGTAAAATTTGGTTTACCAATAGTGCGAGTTTTGATAGTGAAATGGAAAAAGCTACCAGATACTTTAGCGTATTGTATAAATAATGAAAATATGATAGATCGACGTAAATTCATAAAACAGGCTGGTCTGATTGCAGGGGCCATGACGTTTGGTCGAAATGGGTACTCCCGAATCGATCGAAAAGTAACACATATTTTATCATTGAGCTTTGATGATGGGTTTGCCAGATCATTTATTAAAACAGCAGAGATTTATGAAAAATACAAATTAAAAGCCTGTTTTAATGTGATCGCTTCAGCAGGCAGCCAGGATTTCAAAGGAGTTGATGAATACATATTGCCGGGAACCATGGGAAATTTTGATCTCTGGAACGAGCTGAAAGCTAGGGGACACGAGGTCATGCCTCATGGATTTAAACATGCCAACCTGACCCAGATCCCGATAGAAGAAATGAAAGACCTGTTCAACCAGTGTATGGATATATTCAGGGAACGATTGAAAGGATTTAGTCAGGAGGAGGCTGTCTTCAACTTTCCGTTTAATGCCTCCAATCCAGAAGTGGAGGATTGGATCGGACAACGTGTCATGGCTTTCAGAACGATTGGGAATGCAATTAATCCCATGCCTGATAAAACCAGAAAAAAACTGACCTGCATCAGTTATGGCCCGGATTCAATCGATAAATTCCTGAAAGAACAGATTGATGGATTTCTGGCATCGAAAGGAGGATGGTTCATTTTTAACACCCATGGATTGGATGGCGAAGGTTGGGGCCCCATGAGTTCCGGATTCCTCGATGAATTGCTTTCAATGCTCGTTGGATTGAAACAGGTAGCCGTATTGCCGGTAGGAAAAGCCTATCGAAAGTTTGGATAATTCAAGGAAAAAATGAATCCTTTAAATCATAATCCGGGATGAAATCCTATGACGTATTCGGTATTGGTGCCATAACGATCGACCTGATCGGGAAAACTGCTTACTGGCCTGGAACTGGGGTAAAAGTACAACTTGATACCTTTGACATTTACGATGGGGGATTGACAGGCACCGCACTGGTCACTGTTGCCAGGTTGGGAGGAAAAGCAGCCATCGGGGCTAAATTGGGTTATTCTGCCTGGTCACTCAGATCAATCGAAGCTTTTAAGAAGGAAGGAGTAGACATCACCAACATCATACGCAAGGAGGGTAGTGAGCCAGTGATCTCCATGATCATCTCCAACCATGAAGATTTTGATCGGAATATTTTCTTTTCCCGCAAAGGAGTCAGTTATCCTTTTCCCGAGGAGCTGCCTGATCAGGAGTGGTACCGCCATAGCCGTGTACTGATGATTGATCATGGCACGGGACAGGCTGGAGCAGAAGCGGCCCGACTTGCCTCCGAGCATGGGGTAGAGGTAGTGATCGATGCCGAAAGAATCGAGCCTTTCATGGAAGAAATGTTTGATTTTTGTAATCATATCGTGGTTTCCCAGAAGTTTGCCAGGATGTATACGGGAATCGATCAACTCGAAAAAGCGATCTACCTGCTAAGAAAATTTCCAGAGCAAAATATCATCATTACCACAGGTGAATTGGGGTTGATTGGATTGACCGGGAATGAGTTATTTGCCTTGCCTGGCCATTCCGTCAAAGTAGTGGATACGACAGGTTGCGGTGATGTTTTTCATGGGGCTTATGCACTCGCCATAGCGAGGGGAAGATCCGTCCAAGAAGCCGCTGCCTATGCCAATGGCGCTGCGGCATTGTCGGCAACCTGTTTTGGAGGTAGGGAAGGAATTCCTTCTAATGAACAGCTGACCCGTTTTATAAAAGGATAGAATTATTTTTCCGATTTGGTTTCGACAGGTTACACATTTTTTTTGCTATTTTAGGATAGCAAATTTTTTTATTAAATCATTTTTTAATCATGGCTTCCTCTACTTTCACTGATTTGAAGGCTTCCAGACCCTTTCAGATTATATTTACAGCATTACGAATGCTTATTGGCTGGCATTTATTGTATGAAGGGATCCTGAAGATTGTGGATCCGGCCTGGACCTCTGCAGCTTATCTTGCAGGTTCAACAGGGATTTTATCAGGTTTCTTTCAATGGATCGTAGATTCACCTTCCCTTCTGAATGTGGTTGATATAATCAATGCGTGGGGATTGACACTTATTGGATTGGCATTGATTTTTGGCTACCGTACACGGATATTTGGCATCGCAGGATCCCTGTTATTATTTATGTATTTCATGGCTTACCCGCCTGTGATCGGAAGAAGTGGATTAACGGCAGAAGGAAATTATTTGTTCGTTGATAAAAACCTCATCGAATCCATCCTCCTGCTTGGATTTGCCTTTTTCCCAAAGGGTTATTTGTTTGGTCTTGACAGAGCATGGAATGGAACAGGGAAAAGATTGCATCCTTTCGAACGCAAAACCCTTGAAATTCCCGAACAGGAAGTCATCCAGGTGGAACTGGATAAGCAGCGGTTAAATCGCAGGGAATTAATCAAGAATTTATCAGCATTACCCGTATTGGGACTTTTTGGGTTTTCACTTTTTAAGAAAAAACAATGGATGAGCCTGGAGGAAAAAAAGTTGATGGTCCTGGGAGGAAGTGATGCCATTTCCAGTGCAACGCTGAAGACATTTAATTTTTCTAAACTTGAAGATCTCAAAGGTACCCTGCCTATGGGAAAAATCGGGAATCTTGAAGTGAGTCGTTTGTTCATGGGAGGAAACCTGATTGGTGGCTGGGCCCACGCCAGGGATTTGATCTATGTATCTAAACTGGTAAAATCCTATCACTCTGATGAAAAAGTGATCCATACCATGCAACTGGCTGAGCAATGTGGCATCAATACCCTCCTCACAAATCCTCAATTGAACAGGATCATCAATAAATATTGGCGAGAGACAAAAGGGAAAATTCAATTTATATCCGATTGTGGCATTTCGGAAGATTTGCTGAAAGGCGTTCAGATGTCAATCGATGGGGGAGCTCATGCCTGCTACAGTCAGGGAGAAATTTCTGATCGGCTTGTCCGGGAGGGGGATTTTGATACACTGGCCCAAGCCCTCGATCTGATCCGGCAGAATGGCTTACCGGCGGGAATTGGAGCGCACCGGTTGGAAACGGTGCAGGGATGTGTGGAAAAAGGACTAAAGCCTGATTTCTGGGTCAAAACACTGCATCATCATAACTACTGGTCAGCCTCACCTGAGGAATGGCACGATAATATGTATTGTTTTAAGCCTTCGGAAACCATTCAATACATGTCAGACCTCGAAGAGCCCTGGATCGCTTTCAAGATACTTGCTGCCGGATCGATTCCGCCGGAAGAAGGATTTAGATATGCTTTTGAAAATGGTGCTGACTTTATTTGTGTAGGCATGTATGATTTCCAGATTGTTGATGATGTAAATATTGCTTTGGACACCCTGAATCAAGTCCAAAGAAATCGACCCTGGCGGGCCTGATTATTTTTTATTTGAAATAATTCACAGCTTCGATTGGATAACCTTGTCTATCGTCAAGGGACGAAATAGAATGATGGATGGACCTCAAAACAATCCATTTTCAGGAGGCAATGTATAGCTGAAATGACTGAAAAATGGAAACACCACCAAATTATATTTATTCAAAGAAAGCCAAGGCCATTGTTGTTATTTTCGCAATCCTGGTAGGTTTAGTGCATTTTATCATCGGCCCAAATTACCAGGGACCACTTAAGAAATTCATGAGTGGTTATTTGATTGACATCATTCTACCTGCCTCTTTGTTTCTACTTGTTCACCTGGTATTACAAAAGCATTTGGCCCGAAAGGTGAGCCGGTTTGCTTCTGTAATTATCGTTTTGAGTATTGGCTCTTTGGCTGAGATCTCGCAATTTTTTGATCTTCATCTTTTTGGAAACACCTATGATCCCCTTGATTTTCTGATGTATATCCTGGGAGTTATAATGGGATTTTTGCTCGATAAGGCTATCTGGAAATTATAGCAGGCAGTTGTTTCAGAAATCTGTGTACGTAATCTATGCCTGATGTCTCCAAGTTGGATCGGATTTGATCCTGGAATTTCAAAGTATTGAAACTGAAGCTGATTTATATGTTCTGAAAGTTGGTTACTCTTTCTTGACGAACATCATGTTTGTAAGAATCAATTGATCATCTGTCTGTAGTGATTCCTTCATAATAGAAATGGAGGAATAGTCTTTATTGAGGACAATATCTCCCACATATTGCTTCTCGATCAGGATTTCATCATCTGCTTGTGAATTGATCCTGGCTGAAACTCTCTTTTGCCTCTGCCAGATTGAAAAGTCACAACCTTTCTGATTTTTCAGATAGGAAATATAGAGTTTATAATTGCCTTTTGGTATTTCATCGAGATGGATGACAAGTACGCTTTCATCCTTGCCGTGAAAAAGAAATTTTCCCCAGTCGATACGGCTCACGGCATTGTATAAACCAACCGTCACTTTAAGAAGATCGGGAGTAATTATCAAGGTGTCGGGAAGATATACTTCCCTCAATTTTTCTTCCGGTTCTGTAAATTGGGCTGGCGGACGATCGCTATAATAGAAAGCGATCGATGTATAATCAACTGGATATTTGTTTCCTTGAGGTCCATGTTCAATGGAATGAAGGAAATGATTCTGATAAGTTATTTTATCTGTGAGATAAAACCGGTATCCTCCGGTCCGTGCCAGTGGGATGGAATATTCAAGACACCCATGAATGGGCAAACTGAAGGCCCGGTCCCAGCGATTTGGCAAAGCATACCAGCCTCCATTAAAATAATCCTCGGAACCAGTTCCATGTAACAGGATCTTCTGATCGACTACGGTGGAATCATCGCCTTCGAAAAACAAGGTCATGCCGGGTTTCAACCCGCGTGCCTGAAGGATCGTACCGATATGATGTCCTTTCCCATCTGATTCCTGGAAGATATAGGGCTTCCCGTCAGCAGGATGGATCACCCTTCTCCACTGTGTATAAAATTTTCCTTCATGATCCGGATCCCGCTCCATCGATGAAAATCCAATGGTCGATTGAATTTTGAGATCAGGTTGATCTATCTCGCTTCTTTGGGCATAGATCAGTTCTATTCTGGCCTTTTTATCAAAAGGCATGGGAATAAAACAGTAATTGGTCTCTTTTTCGCTGCCAAGTAAAATACTCTGGGCGGCCGGGCTTCCAAAAGCATAACCAAAAAAATCGGCCACCGGGCAGTACACAGCAGGCTGATGATCATCATCCCAGATGATCCTGATCAACAGATCCTTGTATATTCCGGAAAAAACATTGGCAGGTTCCAGCCTGAATTTCACAATTCTTCCACCAGATTTTAAATCAGCCAGAGTCCTTGTTGCTCCCGGGGAAATAATAAATGAGTTTGATGTAATCTGAATATCCGAGTAAACGGAATCGACACAGGAATCCAGCAAAGTTTTTCCTGCATTCCATACATTCACGGCCTTTTTTAAAGTATATTTTTCCTGGTCATTCCATTCCAGTGGAAAACTTTGCAATTCAGTGGCTTCATCCAGTTTCCGGTATTGTATCTGATGAAAATAGAGATCATCTCCCACGTAGACAATTTTGCAGGACCGCTGATAAGGAATGGGCAGATATGAATAATATCCCCCAACCTCATTTCCAACGATCGGAGAAATAAATGGGAAAATATCACCGCGAAATAAATCGATAAATCGGATGCTGATCCTGGGCTTCGATTCTCCATCAAAATAAAACTCCAGCGTATCCTCAGAAGGGGTCGGAGTCCAGATCCTTTCAATAATACCTGGCCCCTGTAGTTCGGCTACGATCCGTTTCCGGCCCTCTTTTCTGATATAGGAATAAAGTCCTGAGAATCCGTCATTATTGCCCCCAGTTGTATCAAAACTCGAGATCTGTCCCACCTCTGACCGATCCCTGTACTGTGGAAGGAGTTCGATCCGGTAGAGATATTCAAGTTCATCAACATACGATTGAACAGGGTGATTGATCTCTGGAACGTTAATTTGGGGGGATTCTTGGCACGCGTAAAAAATCAGAATAAAAAGGAAGAGGGAAAAAAATAACCACGTTTTCATATAAGCCCGTTAACATTGATAAGACAGGAATAAATTTAATAATATATGGTCGAAATTACGGTATAATCATGATCTTTCAAATGCTAAATAGGTGCCTAAAAATTTGGAGAGGCTTTTTATATAAAAAACCAGAAATATTTAAATCGACCTTCTTTTAAGGAATTCGACTGAATTATTTTACCTATTATATGCCATCCTGACATCATCCTTTTTCTATATTCTGACATTGATATTTTTGCATTCATATTATCTCATTGAAGATCAGGAATTAGCATTGAATAATAATCCTGATATCCAATCAGAGAATCCTGATAAGGTAAGTGTATGTTGAAGTCCGTTTTATTACTATTGGACTCCGTTTGCATTGATTTGAATATTATTATAAATCCCAGCTTGATCCTGAATGATACGTATCAGGATATGGACAAAATGCAAAAAGTCTTCCAATATTGGACAGGTAGAAATCGAACGATTTCACAGAGTGATTTTTTGCCTTCTGAAAATTATCAGGAAGAATGGCAAATAGATAATTATCTCCGGTATTAGCCAGACGGATCAAAGTTAGTCATCGATTCTCAGGATACATCATCAGATCGTCCGTTAAATCTGACGGATATAGCCGATATCATTCAAAAATTTCAATCCAGTGTATCAGATTAAACTTATCTTCTAAAATTAGTTTCTAACCACTTTAACTATTTTAATGCCTTCAAGACCAGCGGCAATAAATAGATAATCTCCTTTGAATGCAATATGATTTACAGAAGCCAGCGAATCAAAATCAAGATAACCGAGTAGGACGGTTTCGCAGGTAGTTGCATTATCATTGACATCGGTTAACACTTTGGCGACATAAACCCCTCCCGCTCCGTTGGAAATGAAAAGCAAACATTTGTCATAGGCTACGGCATTTGTTAACATATCCGGATTGGATGGATCCGGTACAGGGATTTCCCCGATAAGAGCATGATCATTGATATTGAATATCTGCACCCCAGCAGAACCAGCTGCAATAAAAGCCATATTGCCATGTATTTCAATGGTTGATTTTGCTTCAGGGATCTCCATCCCATTGACGTTCACTTCATTTTTTAATGTGAATGTATTCTGATCCACTACAGAATATTTTCCTGGTGTTCCCTGAAGAACATAGAGATCCTGATCATGTATATCCAGCCACCGTGCATCGTGCAAATCAAGGTTAGATTCTACCTGGTGGCTTACCATCCCAACTTTATATACCCCGCCACCCACATTTTCATTGTCACCGGTAGTAACATAAATGTAATCACCTGAAGTTTGCACACTGTTCGCTGCGTAGCTGCCCAGACCAATTCTAGGAGCATTATCAATATTTAATTGATTCTCATTAATGCCAAAGATTTCGAGTACGGCAGTTTGATCATTTACTGTATTGGAAGTCCCTGTAGCCACAAAAACTTCATTTTCGAAAAAATTCAAGTTATGAATATCAGCATCATAAAATTTCACAAAAGAAGTAACACTGATTTTATCCTTAATGGAAAGAACTTTTATGCCTCCTTTATAGGGATTACCAGCCACATTAAAACTAATGAGAGCTTTTTCACAATCTAAAGCTACTGCTGTAGATTGTAGTTGATATTCATCAACAGAGGGGGAATGTACTTCAGCCACCAGGATCAGATCAAAATTAGCTGCGATTCTGCCTCCTGGATGAGCATTGATATTTCTTACCTCAATCGTATCATTTAAAAGTACCAGATCGCGATTCAGTTCCTCCTCGTCGTTGATTAACTCAATACGATCTTTCTGGACAATGGGATCAACTGTTTCTTTCTGTTCACATCCTGCCAATAATAAAATAAAGATTGCCGGGACAAAGGGCAGCAGGTTTAAAATTCGTGGTTTTATGACTGCTTGGTTAAAAAGGGTATTCATGTTTTCTGTTTTTAAATTAAACGACTCTCTGGTTCGATATCAGTGGGCCTAGCGAATTATATTTCTTTAAATTTAAATCTGTAACCATTTATGTCCTACTTGAATTCTCGAAATCCGGGGGTGTTTACCTAAAACACCGGATTGCCAGGATCATTGTCTTTGTTTGAGTCCTCAAGAGCAAGATTATCCGATTATTAAAATTTTGAAAATCAATTTTATAACCCCTGAAACACGATCCACAATTTCCAAGCAAAGATAAGCCAGATTAATGTAAGTAAATAGTATTTTTGAAAGAATTTATTGTATAATTATAATAAAGAGGGGATCGTGATATTTTCTACTTAAAGTAATTATTCGCTTGGTAAATCAAATTCCGTGTGAATCAATACATTAAAAAAAATCTGTCTATCGAAAAATAATTAAATTCCCCAGACAGATTTTCTTAATTTTTTTAAAGGGTGACTTTTATGCCCTTTGTTCTATTTAACATGAACGATCTTACCAACTCCGTGATGATTAATGGCCATGGAAGGGGTTCCCATATATCTGATATCACCCACTCCACTAAGATCAATTTTTAAATTTTCCGAAACATTGATTTCGATATCCCCGGTACCTGATAATTTAAGATCTCCGTCCTTGCCTGATAATTCAAACATTCTCAGGTTCCCCACTCCTGAATGGATGGCAATTATTTTATCAGCAATCCCATGTACTTCTACATCTCCCACTTCGTGAAGTTTGAAATATGCATTCTGCACCTCAATATCAGCAAGGTAAATATTTCCAACCCCATTCTGGTCAACATTCAAGGTAGGAGTGGTTAAAAATTCATCACACCGGATGTCAGCCACTCCTTCCAGTTTGATGGATGTATATTCGGGTGCATATACATCAAATTCAAGTAGATCAATCTTTTTATGATTCCCGGTTAGTCTGATCAATAGATCGCCATCATAAATTGATAAGGTAATATCATCAAGTACGTTGACATTGGTCCGGATCATTACCTTGTATTCCTGCGCTATGTGTAGATTAACCTTGCCGACTGTTTCAACCTGGATGCCATCAAAGGACGAAATAACACGTTCTTCAGAGGTCAGCGGACCAGGTTCCTCTCCAATGGTACAGGAAGTAAAATAGATTATTGATGAGAGAAAAATAAAGGCTGTTGTTTTGAGTTTTTGATTCATTGTAGTAATAATTTTGATTAACACCATTTACAGATTTATTTTTTAATTGTTTAATCAGCAGACAATCCTGAACCTATTTACCCTTATCTTCAGATAAACTTTTTTTTCAAAAACCTCTCTTGAGGTATTTATCTTATAAAAACAATTTTCATTTTGAAGTTTTTTATAAATTGGAGAATTATTTTTTGATCAAATACTGGATGAATAAATATATTATCGTTGCAATTGCAGGTATGATCGTATCTGATTTTTTGACAGGAAGTGTTGCCTTTTCCCAGGATTCGGCTGCTACCGAACAAAAAGTTAAAAAACCGGAGGAAGTAAAGCCAAAAAAAGGATGGACTTTCGGTGTTCTTCCTGCAATTTCATTTGATACTGATTTAGGGTTCCAGTATGGCGTATTGGCCAATTTATTTTATTATGGGGATGGGTCCAAATATCCAGAATATCTTCATAGTATATACCTGGAATGGTCACAGACAACACGGGGGAGTGGGATCAGTCGTTTCTATTATGACTCGAAATACCTGATTCCGGGGATCAGGTTAACGGCTGATATCAGTTATCTGACGGAAAAGGCCATGCAATTTTATGGATTTAATGGTTATGATGCCGTTTATCATCCGGAATGGGAAGATGATACAGATAATGATTATATATCCAGGGTTTTTTACCGGCATGAGCGGAGGATCTTCAGGGTGATGGCTAGTTTTCAGGGTAATATTATCAAAAAAGATAACCGGTTTCGTTGGATTGCAGGATTCGCATATTATAATAATTCCATTGGACCGGTAGATATTGAAAGATTAAACAAAGGAAAAGATGATGATAAAAAATTACCGGATGTGGAGGGCCTTTATGATAAATATGTGGATTGGGGAGTCATCAAAGAGGAAGAAAAAAAGGGCAATGTCACCACATATCTCAAAGCAGGGTTGATCTATGACACCCGTGACTTTGAAGCCAATCCTTTTAAAGGGGCATGGTCCGAAGCCGTATTTTCCTTTGCGCCTTCCTTTTTAGGAGATGGAAAATTTACCTATTCAAAACTTACGCTGATTCACAGGCAATATTTTACCATTATACCCAAGAAAGTTTCCTTTGCCTATCGGTTAGGCTACCAGGGGACCATGACCGGAACGGTTCCATTTCATATGCAACCCCACATTGTTCCTACCTTCCTGACAAGTGCAACTTCCCAGGGATTGGGTGGATCAAGGACGTTAAGAGGTGTCCTTCGAAACCGGGTCGTTGGCGATGGAATCGCATTTGGAAATTTGGAGTTGAGATGGATCTTTTTCAGAACGGTGATCTTTAACCAGAATTTATACCTGGGGACGAATCTCTTTTTTGATGCTGGCGGTGTAGTAGACAAAATGGAGGTGGACTTGTCGGAGGCCCGGATTCAATTGGGGGAAGAATTCCCTCAGTATTTTAACCCGGGAGCTGAATCCATCCATATGAGTTCAGGCATCGGCTTGAAGGTCGCATTGAATGAGAACTTTATTGTGAGTTTTGATTTTGGAAAAGCATTTGACCGTCAGGATGGCAATACAGGTTTTTATATCAACTTGAATTATCTTTATTAAGCTTATTTTTTCAACAGAAAACAGGAATAAAATGCAAACACCTTCCAGAAGATCTTTTATGAAGACTGGGCTGGTAAGTATTGCTGGCTTGCCTTTATATAACCTATTGAACTGTACATCGCAGAATGAAAATTTGCCAAATCTTGGCCTGCAACTTTATACGGTCAGAAATGAAATAGATAAGGATATTAAAGAGACGCTTTCTAGGGTGGCTAAGATGGGGTTCCCTGGCTTGGAATCTGCGTTTTTCCCGGATGAATTGAGTATTGAAGAAGCTGGTAAACTAATGAAAGATTTCGGTTTGAATGTTTTTTCAGCACATATTGAGTTGCCGGTCAATCAGGAAGAAAAAGACAACATGGAAAAGATTGCCGAAGCATATGGCTGCAAAAGAATGGTCTGGCACGGCTGGCCTGAGGATGAAAGATATAAAACTGAAGAGGGTACCCGGCAATTGGTTGATATATATAATGAAGCAAACCAGTTCGCAAAATCTAAAGGCCTTAGTCTTGGTCTTCATAACCATTGGTGGGAATATGAAAAACAGGCAACCGGTCAATATCCTTTTGAAATATTGTTAAGGGAAGTGGATAAAGATATATTTTTTGAAATAGATACTTACTGGGTAACAGTGGCCGGACACAATGCGGCCGAAATTATTCAAAAGTTCGGCAAGAGGGCCCCTCTCATACATATTAAAGATGGTCCGGCAAAATACAGTGATGCCTTGGATCTCGATGAACCGGAACCAATGATGGCACTGGGTCAGGGGTCATTGAATATTCCGGACATCGTAGTGGCTGGTAAAAGTTCCCTGGAATGGATCATAGTCGAACTGGATGTAGTGAATTCAGATGTTTATAAAGCAGTATCAGACAGTTATGATTATATGGTGAGTAATCATTTTGCCAGAGGATTGAAATAATTAATTCGGGCTGACCTGCTCTCAATGTAAAATTGTATATTACCCTGCCATATCGGGGATTTTTAGGGAGTCAAGAGGATCATCCAAAATTATCAGGTAAAACCAGATCTCCCTCATTTGACAAGACTTTTTTATTTGAATCAATGCGGTATCAGGATAATAAAATCCAATGAATACAAGATCAGCTAATAAATAAAATATATTATTTAATCCTAGTTTTTTCGAGTCAGGCCGTTGCCTCCGCTTTCACGACACGTTTTTCATTCGCTTTCTTTGGCATGGTTCCAAATACCCAGTCCCAGAACCGGGTGGAAACGCCGAAGGCAGCATAAGGATTGGAATAATGGTGTGCCTTGTGATGCATCCAGAGTTTTTTCCAAGGTTTGTATCTTGGACTTTTAATCCGATGCTGATAATAATGCAGGGTAATGTAGGCATCATAGGCCAGAATAAAACCCGGAAAGAAGGCAAATGCAAATACTCCCATAATGAAGTAGAATAATCCGAAAAGAACTGCACCAAGAACCAGCCCAGGAATGGGAGGCATCGCAAGCCGTTCGGGATCTTTGGGATAATGATGATGATTGCCATGCATACTCATCTGAAAATCCAGAAAACCTTCCGAATCAACTTCTGTATGATAGAGAAATCTGTGAATGACGTATTCCATGAAAGTCCAGGTAAAAAAGCCCAGGAAACCTGTGATCAGAGTCTGTGCCACCGTCATGGAAGTATGGAAAAAACAGATATATAAAAACACCAAAAAAATTACCAGCCACATGATATGGGGAACCCCAAAAGGTGCTTTGGAAATGAATTCAATGAATTTATTTTTATAGAGCCTGGCCGTTTCTTCCTTTTTCGGTTTAAGATGTTCCGGCATTCTTGTTTCACCTCTTCTGAACCTGACATATTCCTCAACATTCCTGTTCATTGTTACTGGATTTTAATGGAATAATCTAAAATAGATGTGAATTTAATGATTTATAGAATAAATTCAGTTACCATTCTTTAATAAATTTTTACAATTTTTACCTTATTGATCACCGGCAAAATGAGTTATTTTTTTAGGATTTGATCCTTACAGTCAAAATTTGATACGAAACAAATTAATTTTACGATTCATAAGTAAAAAGGTTGAAATTAGCTAATCCAATAAAATTCTTTCTGATTGATAATTAAAAGCATAAATTTTGATTGAAAAATGCTTGATTGAATGCCATTTAAATTCGTATAAAACGGGCCGTCAATAAATTTCAGGGACAAAAGTCTGTTCGTAAATGGGAGGCCGCTCATATGTCTCATCCTTTTTCAATTTTGGCAGGTCAATGGGAGGCTCAGGTTCATACTTATACGGGATTTTGGATAGGAGATGGGCGATGCAATTCAGACGGGCTCGTTTTTTATCATCTCCTTCAACTACGAACCATGGGCATAACCGAGTATCTGTCTGAAGGAACATTTCATCTTTGGCCTTTGAATATTTAACCCAGTTTTGGCGTGATTTTAAATCCATCACACTGAATTTCCATCTTTTTAAAGGATTATTGGCCCGTTCTTTAAATCTCTTTTCCTGTTCCTTGTCGCTGATTGAGAACCAGTATTTGATTAAAATGATATCAGAACGAATTAGCATCTGCTCAAATTGCGGACAGGAACGTAAAAATTCTTTGTATTCTTCTTCCGTACAAAATCCCATAACCCATTCCACACCTGCCCTGTTATACCAGCTTCGATCAAATAAAACGATTTCACCTCCGGCCGGAAGATGGGGAACATAACGTTGAAAATACCATTGTGTTTTTTCTCTTTCCGTAGGGATCCCGAGGGCAACCACTTTGCATACCCTGGGATTCAGTTTTTCTATAATTCTCTTAATGACCCCACCTTTCCCAGCGGCATCCCTGCCCTCGAAAATAATCACCACCTTTTTTTTCTCTTTTTTCACCCATTCCTGGAGCTTTACCAGCTCAATCTGTAACTTGTTTAATTCATTTTCATATTCCCGGTTTTTCAATTTTTTCTTGTCGTTGACTTTATCGGGTTTTACTTTATTCTTCTGGGCCATCTCATCATTTTTTGAAAGATGGTTATAGTTACAACATTTTTAAGACTTAATCAATGATTCCATTCAACAAGTCTGCATTTTGGGATATTTCAGAAATATGGATTTCAGGATCATACGTAGATCATTTTTTTGGTCATCCCGCCATCGATCACAAAATTCTGCCCGGTTATAAAAGTATTTTTTTCATCGATCAGGAAACGCACCATGGAAAAAATGTCTTCCGGTATACCCACCCTACCCACAGGGTGCTGTAGATGATCCTCCGTTGATAGGGGGATATTTTCCCCATTACTGCTTTTCTGATGAGGCGTTACATCGATCCACCCAGGACTGATGGAATTTACACGGATATCCGGGCCCAGACTCATGGCCATTGCATGAGTAAGCGTATAAATAGCTCCTTTAGATGCTGAATAGGCTTCGGTATTTGGTTCCGACATGAACGTACGTGTTGAACATAGATTGATGATCGATCCATGAACATTTTTCAAGTAGGGTAAGGCATATTTGGCACATAAAAAGGCACCAGTCAGATTTACGTCAATGACCCGTTGCCATTCTTTCAGGCTGAGTTGTTCCATTGGTTTATTGTTCGAAATGGCGGCATTATTGATCAGAATATCCAGGGTACCAAATTTCGCAATGGTTTTGTGGATCGAATTGTTTACTTGGGTCTCATCGGTAATATCCGTTAAATTAAATAAAAATTGATTGGGAAGGTCAAATTCTCTGGATGTCTCTTCACCCGCTTCCCGATCAATTTCAAGAATGGCTACCTGATAATTTTCTTCCAGAAGTTCTCGGGCGATCACCTTTCCAATTCCCTGACCACCGCCGGTAATGATCACTGTTTTTTGACTCATAAATTCAGATATTTAAGATTGATTCAAATTTATGCTTCCAGTTCAGATTTTTCCTTCTCATCGATTGAATAATAAAGACTGGCGAATGAGGCAGAAATCCACATGGCAGAAAATAGGACACCAACAAACATCAGGATCAGGCCAAATATGATCAGGAAAAATGAAACAACACCCATGCCAAATATTTTCCATCCATGGCCATACGTCATTTGCCAGCTTTTTTCCACCGCCTTGATCGGATCCAATTGACGATCCATTACCAGATAGGGAACAAAAACAAGTCGGCAAGCCAGGATAAAACCCGGAATAATAAAGAAAATAAATCCAAGGATTATCAGGGCGGTAGCCAGAAGATGGGCCAGAATGATATTCACATAATTATTAAATCCCGTAAAAATCTTCTTAAAATCCAGGGGCTCGTCCCGGATGGCCTTGAGGAAAAAAAGATCAATCCCATAGGTGATTACAGGAAGCAATAATAATCCATAAAGAAATGACAGGATCCAGAGAAAAGTCCAACCTGGAGTTATATTCTGACTGATGTCCCGCACCACACCGACCGGCGTTTCAGCCACAGCCCCGATGATCGTGGCAAGAAATAAATACAGAAAGTATTTTTTTATTTGCTCAAACCCGAATCCAAAGCTTTGACTGAAACTTCCATCAGGTACATGTTTTATTTGTTGATCTTCGTTGTTCATGATTTTATGTTTTTTTTCTTCAAGTATACGGGCATTATACATAAAATCTTTCCAACTTTAGTTGTGTTTTTGAATTCAATACTTTCGTAGGGTGAAGTGGATTGGATTAATTTTTACTTTTGATCAGGTATGAAGGAACTTCTTTATTTGCTGATCTTTTTTTTCTGCCTTGCCTCTGCTGCAGGTTCAATATTGCTGTCGCAAAAGTTGAAAGCGATAAATCCGGTGAATACATTTGATTCACTTTTTTACTTCGTAATACTCAGTACTTTTTTTGGCATTTACAGTATATGGGGTCAGGTGATCATCTATCGTGTATTGCTTTATCTTTCTGCTTCACCCGATATTGTGAATGCGATTGGCCATATAATTCCATTACTGGGATTCCCGTTTTTAATCATGGGAGGCTACTTGCTCATCAGATTTGGTCACGAATTATGGGGAGGTAAAATCAGTCTGGTCGACTCAATGGCCTTTTACCTGTTTTATTTTTTACTTCTGGTTGTTTTCGGGTGGATATCTTTTTATGGTTTTCGAGAGGGACACTTAAATTTCAAAAATCCCCTTACTTTATTGATCCTATTTTTCGCCCTACAGGAAATTGTGATCCATTTCTGGTATTTATTGATCCATTCCCGGCGTATTAGAAAGAACCGATATCTGACCTATTTATCATTCACGGGGAGGTACCTGATGATATTTTTTACCTTCCTGATCATCAAATTGGGGGCGATTCTGCTTCTTTTCATTCATCTGACCTGGGCCCCTGTATTTATTTTGATTTATTTTTTCGCATTGATTGGCCCCGTATTTTATTTATATCGTCATCAGCGCCAGATTTTAATCGAGGTTCAACCGGATATAAAAATCGTTGACTCCCAGGAATCCATACTTAAACGCAATGGGGTCACACGGAGGGAAAGGGAAATCATCGACCTGATCTGTACCGGCAAAACCAATCAGGAAATAGCTGATTCGCTTTTTATTTCATTGCAGACCGTGAAGGATCATACGCATAGGATCTATTTGAAGGTGGAAGTAAAAAATCGCATGCAACTGATCCATCTTCTACGTAAATAAAGATTTTCCGCATTGCAGATTGAAAGGATGTTATTATAACATGGGTTTTTCAGTTCGATGCTGGAATTTTCCGGTACGTAAATATTCAGAATTCATTTGAAACAGGGAACCCATCCTATACAAGATAGCAGGGAATAATCTCCAAATAAATTTACATGATGGATTTTATCGAGTTGATTGAATTCCATCAGGCAAAAAGATTCTAATAATTAATTGACCTTTCGAGCTGAAATCGGGAATTCATTATAATCCACTGTGATAGAACCAGTAAAATCAGGGCCGTCAAAATCTCCAGACATATTGATCTTCATTCCCTCATAATAAAAATAACTTGTCAGTTTGTTTACTTCTATCTTAAGATCTTCCATGTTGATCGAAATGCTTCCATCATCTGATTTGATATCTCCTTTAAATTCATCACCCTCCTGGCTGATAGTCATGATTCCATTGACATCGCCATCCGGTAGATTCCTGACAACATAATCCCAGTTTCCCACATACTTTGATGCGGTGGTTTTTGTAGTCGCACAGCCTGCCCACAGGAGACCAGCCGCCAGGATCATTATGACATTGATTTTTATTATGTTTTTCATCGGTAAATAGTTTAAATTAAAAAATCTGGATTTCAAGGACCTAAATTAATCTATTTTAATAAATGGGAATGATGTTTTTTAAAAAAATTATGCGAACAGACTGATACCGAAGAAAATTTCAAGGATCGTAACGATGAAGGTAATTCCCAACACCACCGGTGCAACAAATTGCAGACAGAATCCAACGTATTTAGAGAGCCATGAATTCTCGAATCGATCATTGCCATGATCCAATTCCATGAATAATTTTTTTCTTTTCCAGACATAGATCGCGAAAATGGAAGTAAGAAATCCCACAAAAGGGAGCAGGGTATTGGAGGATACATCTGTCAGGAAAGTCATGAAGTCAATCGGGGACTCTGATCCATAATACGTAATAAAATGAGTGAAATATTCTGAATATCCACTTCCCATGAGCGAGGGAATGCCGAGCAGAAATACGATACCTGCAGAGATCCATACCGCGTAATCACGTTTTACATCATGTTGGTCAACCAGATAGGAAACCGGTAACTCGAGTAAGGATATGATGGAAGTTATCGCAGCAAAAGCAAGCAGGAGAAAAAATAGAGCTCCGGTGATGATTCCCCAGAAAGGCCCCATTGTTTCAAATATTCCAGGCATGGTGATAAAAATCAGTCCGGCTCCTCCATCGGTACTGATGTTTTGTGAATATACGATCGGAAATATCATCAATCCGGCCAGAAAGGCAATTAAGATATCGGCGAGTGTGATCACTGCTCCGGAAAAAACAATATCCTCCTTCCTTTTAAGATAACTTCCGTAGGTAATCAAGATCCCCATTCCAAGTGATAGGGAAAAAAACGCCTGTCCCAGGGCCCTGTAAATAACTTCAATAGAAATCTTTGAAAAATCCGGGATCAGGTAAAATTTAATCCCATCCATGGCATTGTCGAGGGTGAGTGAATAGATTATTAAAAAAAACAAGATGCCGATCAGCACAGGCATCAGGATCTTGCTGGCCTTTTCAATACCCCTGGTTACTCCCCTGGAAACGATAAACGCCACTACGGCAAGGATGAATAAAGAATACCCTCCAATCATTTCGATATCCTTTACGAATTCTTCAAACTGGCTACCCACATGAAAATTTCCCAGAAGCATTTCAATGAAATAGGCAAAAACCCAGGCGGCCACTATGTTGTAAAAAGAGAGGATCAGTATCCCACATAGAACACCCAGAATTCCCATAAAAGTCCATTTGCGATGATGAATGGCTTTAAATGCCCCTACAGGACTTTTCTGGGCATTTCTGCCAATCGCAATTTCGGTAATGAGCAAAGGATAACATAAAACAAAACAGAAAACAAGATAGATAAAGAGGAATGCGGCACCTCCATTCTGACCTACCTCAAAGGGAAATTTCCAGATATTACCGAGCCCGACAGCACTTCCTGCTGCTGCCGCAATAAAACCGAATTTGGATGAAAATTTATTCCTTTTATTGATCATGAAATCAGAAATACTAACACAATATCGTTAAAACAACCATTTCATTTAAAAAAATGAATGCCCAGAAAGGTGTCTAATATGGTAATTATGAATATTGTTCCCAATACGATGGGAGCTACATATTGCAGGCAAAAACCAACATACTTCGATAACCAGGATTTCAGGAATGATTCGCGGCCATAGGTTAATTCCCGGAAAAGTTTTCGTCTTTTCCAGATATAGACGGAAAAGATGGCAATGCTCAGACCTCCAAAAGGCAGTAAAGTATTTGAAGAGAGGTCTGCAATGAAAGTCATAAAGTCTGTAGGACTTTCTGCTCCCATATAGGTAACAAAATTGGTAAAAAAGGGTGAATATCCGTTGCCGATCAGCGAAGGGATGCCAATCAGATAGATAACGCCAGCTGAAATCCACACTGCTTTTTCCCGTTTTACATCATGTTGATCCACGAGATAAGAAACAGGCAATTCCATTAATGAGATGGTGGAAGTAAGGGCTGCAAAGGACAATAAAAGAAAGAACAGTGATCCAATGATGATCCCAAGAACCGGTCCCATATTGGCAAATAATCCGGGAAGCGTGGTGAAAATCAGGCCGGTGCCTCCTTCTGTACTCAGACCCTGAGAAAAGATGAATGGAAAGATCATTAATCCTGCCAGAAACGCAATACTTACATCGGCTAAGGTAACCACCGCTCCTGAAAAAATGATGTCCTCATGTTTTTTAAGATAACTACCATAAGTAATAAGAGCGCCCATCCCCAATGATAATGAAAAGAATGCCTGTCCTAGCGCGCTGTAAATCACTTCGATCGTCAATTTTGATAAATCCGGGATCAGATAAAATTCAAGACCTGCCGCTGCATGATCCAGGGTAAATGCATAGACTACAAGAAAAAGAATGATGGCCAGCAGAGTAGGCATCATGATCTTGCTGGCTTTTTCAATCCCATTGGTGACTCCTTTGGACACAATAAATGCTGTGACCACCATGAAGAGCATCGAATATCCTCCAACCATCTGTATGTCCGAAACATATTCCGTGAAGTGTTCCCCAATGGAAAAATTCCCCATCAACATTTCAACAAAATAGCCCAACACCCACCCGGCGACCACATTATAAAATGATAAGATAAGGATCCCGCATAATACACTGAGAAAACCTATGAAAGTCCATTTGGGATGATTCATGACCCGGAATGCACCTACAGGATTCTTCTGCGCTCTTCTTCCAATCGCAATCTCAGTGATTAAAAGGGGATAACAGAGTACAAAACAGAAGATCAGGTAAATGACCAGGAAAGCAGCTCCACCTCCTCTCCCCACTTCGAAAGGAAACCTCCAGATATTCCCTAGTCCAACTGCGCTGCCCGCCGCCGCCGCTATAAAACCGAATTTATTGGTGAATTTATTTCGATTGCTTACCATCAGGATGAGTAAATTGGATACAAATCAGTGAATTCTTCGAAAGATTTCAAATAAAGTATATAAAGTTTTACCGAGCAATAAATACCCGGGATAATATTCCTGAAATAACATTTTAAACCCATTGGATGTTAGCTAAAATGCGTAAAAATAAGATATAAGCTTTGGGGATGCCCTTTTTAAATGATGCCGCTGGTGACTTCAGGAGTTACCCGGCTTTGGATACAAGAAGATACAGTGGTGAAAATCAGGCTGATACCGGGGATGGATTCAGATAACGGACGGAATTAATTTCAATGAAAGCAGTCGAATGGTAGGATTTTTGTATATTTTTGTATTTTATATTGATCATTATAATTACCAAGGGACCGGAATCAGCTAAGCGCTAAAAATGAACTCCCCAGAAATACAGAAACAGAAATATGAAATTTGATGAATTTGGGCTGAATGAACAATTGCTGGAAGCAATATCCTATATGAATTTCAGTGAAGCTACACCCGTGCAGGAAAAGGCCATCCCGCAGATCATGGGGGGCAAGGATCTGATTGCCTGTGCGCAGACTGGAACAGGGAAAACAGCAGCATTCGTCCTGCCCATACTGAATAAACTGGTTACCAGTGAAGCAAATGGAATTAATACATTGATCATCGTGCCAACCAGGGAGCTTGCATTGCAAATAGATCAGCAGATACAGGGTTTATCTTATTTTACAACTGTCAATGTTTTGTCTATTTACGGAGGGGGAAATGGTGAAGATTGGGAAACCGAAAAAAAAGTATTGACTCATGGGGCTGACATCATCGTGGCTACACCCGGGAAATTGATATCCCATTTGAAGATGGGATATGTCAATTTTGACAACCTTGAACATCTTATCCTGGATGAAGCCGACAAAATGTTGGACATGGGATTTTACGATGACATTAAAAAGATCATTTCATTTTTACCAGAAAAAAGGCAAACCCTGATGTTCAGTGCCACGATGCCCCACAAGATCCGGAAACTGGCAGATCAGATACTGACCGAACCTTTCGAAATCAGTATTGCGATGTCAAAACCAGCGGAAGGTGTCAAACAGGGAGCATTTGTCTTATACGAAAACCAGAAGATGCCTGTGCTGAAATCCTTGATAAGTGCCAACCAGAAATTCCAGCGTATCCTGGTCTTTAGCTCCACCAAAATAAAAGTTCGAGAAATCGCAAAGAACCTGAACCATAATTCCAATAATATAGAAAGTATTTCATCTGACCTGGACCAGAAGGAAAGGGAACAGGTGCTTGAAAATTTCAAAGCCAAAAAAACCCGGGTGTTAATCGCCACGGATATATTAAGCCGGGGTATTGATATTAAAGACATTGATCTTATCATCAATTATGATGTACCTCATGATGCCGAAGATTATGTGCACAGGGTAGGTCGGACAGCACGGGCCAAGGCGAATGGTCTTGCATTAACTTTTATCAGTGATAAGGAAATTGGTAAATTTAAGCGAATTGAAAAGTTGATCGAGCGTGAAGTTCAGAAAATACCACTCCCGGAAAAACTTGGTAAAGGACCCGAATACAAATTACCTGAAAGAAAAGACCGGCCAGAATTTTTTAAAAGAGGAAAAGGGAAAAGAAAAAAAACCAGTTAGACCTTCAGGGTAAACACATTGATCTTCTTTTCTTTTCCCCTCAATTCAATTTTATCCCTAAAAGTGGCTTCAAAAGGTTGAAGATTATCGAACAAGGCCAATGTGTTCTCTGACACCAGAAGATCCACCTGAAACTCATTGCAGGAAGCCTGGATCCTGCTGGTTGTATTCAGAACATCTCCTGTAAAAACAATATCCCTCTTGATAATACCTACTTCACCTACCGTAACGGGACCAAAATGGATGCCTGCCTTAAACGCCGGTACGCAATCATATTTCTCTAAAAAAACATCCTTATTTTGTTCTATACTTAATCGGATATCGAAAAAACAATTGAGACAATTCAGGTTTCTGATGGCACGCTGGGCAGTCCAGGAAACCACCACTTCATCCCCCACATATTGATAGATCTCCCCATACCGGTTGATGATCGGGTCCGATATAACGGCATAAAATTCATTCAGAAAATGATAATACTGTTGATGACCCAGCTTTTCCGCAATGGTCGTGGAGGATTTCAGATCGAGGAACATAAATACACGGAGTTCTTCTTTTGGATTGTAATACTTGCCGATGAAAATTTTCCATAGCTTACCCGGACCGAACATATCATTCACCTGCACCATGAATTGTGTGACTGCCACGATGAAGGTCCATAAAAGAATATTTCTCAACTGGAATGGTTGGAAAAGGTTTTCGGTGAAAGTAATCCTCAGGATCTCAGGATGAAAAGGGAACTGGTGCCGGTCAATGGACAATACAATGATACTCATGGTCGAGGAAATGAAAATATAGATGAGTAAAAAGTATAGGGCCGTAAGTAAAATTCCGAAATACAAGGGACGTTTCTGGGTCCTGGAATTGATACTGTACACGAATATGGAACCGCCAATCAGACCTGCAAGAAAACTGGCCAGCAGGATGGTTCCATAATCCAGCCAGGGATCCATGGTTTTGTATTGTTCGGGAAACCGAAATTTATAGGAGGAAATTTCATAAACAAAAACAAGTGAAAGGAATAACATCCAGAGAAGGGTAATGACCAGGATGGTTTTGATCTTGATCTTCTGCTTGGGTGAAATCCGGGACATGATACTTTTTTATCCAATTTACAATTTAACCGGAAAAAATATGCAAATATTCCCGGATGTTTGGAATTTATCATTGTTTTAGCAAGGTATAATGAGTTTAAATCGTATGGAATTTGGTATAAAATTAATTTTTGTTAAAACCATAACCCCCAACTGTTTTTCTCGTTAATCTATCTGCAAAATATATACATATGATAACGATACTCACACTTTGGATTGGGCTTTCACTGGTCATCGCTTTATGGGCCAGTACACGGGAAATTGGTTTTGTCGGTGGATTGATCGTAAGCATGCTGCTTTCGCCCATCGCCGGCTTTACATTTGTCATACTTTCTCCCCGCAAGATGAAAAAAGCGAGAATAAAATCGTAAAGGCTAAATTAAAAAAAGGAGCATGGATCAAATTGATATGATTTCATGCTCCTTTTAATTTGAAGTCTGAATTTAACGACGAGCTAATTCAGAATGGGAATATTCAGCTGTGTCTCCACATATTTAAAATAATAATACAATTTCCGGCTCACTTCCAACCCGTAATCTTCGCTGATATCGTAATTGATGGTGGAATTGAAAAACCTTCCATATCTGGAAGTGGTAGCCTTATAATTCCATGCCTGAACATACTGGTCATTCCAGGTGTCATAAAATTTGTAGGAACGATCCTCGGCTGGGCTCCACTGGGTCAAGAACCAGGTATCAAACCCGGGATCGAGCACCTCAAGTTCATATTCTGTTTTATCTTCACTGGGCGGAATTACATTCTCATCCGTAATGATTACATGTGGTTGCGTTCCGGCGCATCCCCAGAATAAAAGGGGAACAAATAACATCATCCAAAGCCTTCTCATAATTTCTTCTTTTTAAGTTATCGTACATTTAATAAAACGAATCAGGGTGAATTAAGTTATTAACTCGCAGGGTGGTTGAAATGTTTCAGGAAGGTGTTTTCAGCAGGTTTTTTGTAGGAATATCATTTTAAAAAAAAGTCAGCCACATGTGATCAGATCTTCTTTTGAAATCTAACAATGGCCAAACCGTCTGGTGTTTTGAATTCATCAATCAGACTGTAACCGGATTTCTGATATCGCCTGATGGCCGGTGGATTTTCCTTTCCCGTTTCCACATATATGTACCTGATTCCCGGTTCGCATTCCTCAACGGCCTTGATCAGCTTTCCGGTTAAGCCCTTCTTGAAATGGGATGGTTTCACGATCAACCTGCAGATGGTCAACGAAGCAGGATCTTCCTTTTCAAAGCTTATCACACCAACCTGGTAATTTTTAATCTGAAAACCAAAAAATATTTCAGAACTATTCTGGATAACCTGAAATCCCTGTTTTAAATACGGGTGGTCAGGATAACCGGTCAGATCCGCTTCCATATGTTAGGATTCCTTCTGCAATCTCTCCATCCTGGACGCGATGACTGGATCTTTATGGTTCAACTCGATAATCACTTATCATTTAAAATTATGATCAACTGGATTGATTCATATAAAATTATTTTTTTATCCTAAATTTTCACTCATACCGTAAAGCCTCTGTCGGATTCTTTCTGGCCGCCCTGATGGTTTGACTGCTGATGGCTATCAAGGCGATAAACAAAACCAACACTCCAACTGAGCAGAATATCGTCCAGGAAGGCGCCGGATTGTATGGATAATTTTCTTTCCATTTGATCAGCAAGTACCAGGTTATCGGAAAAGCGATAATGATCGACATGAATACCCAGGAGATAAAATTTTTATTTAATAGTAGCAAAATATCCAGCCAGTATGCACCATTTACTTTGCGAATGCCTATTTCTCTTGTTCTGAGATCAATTAATGAAGATGAAAGAGAGAATAGACCAAGTGTTGCGATCAGCATAGAGATAATGGTAAATATTCTGCCGAGGCTAGCTTGAGAAAATTCCTGTGCATAGGTATTTTGATACTGATCGTCATTAAATTCATAATCAAACACAAAGGATGGATAGACCTGATCCCATACCGATCGGGTATGCCGGATAGCCTGTTGCATCCTGTTTTCATCAATTTTTACCAATATTACCCAGTACCAGATCGGTTTCTGAAATAAAACCATTGGTTTGATCTTTTGATTGAGTGGGGAAAAATTAAAATCCCTGACGACTCCGCGGATCTTGCCCCCGAAGAAAATACTATCCATCGTGAAATTTAGTTTAAAATCTCTGCCTATTACTTCTTCCGGAGTATCAAAACCAAGAAACCTGACTGCCGATTCGTTCAGTATGTAATCTTCGTTATATAGAGAGGGATCAAAAGGGGAGAAATTTTCACCGCTGATCAGTTCAAGGCTAAAAAAATCAATGAAGTTATCATCCACCGGTAACACATAAAGAGAGCGCTTTTTTATCTCGTCTGGAACTCCCCCCATATCGAAATCCATCACATCCATGGTCTGACCGGAGGGTTCTTCCATAATACCGGTCACGGATAAAACCGAAGGATCCTCCAACAGACGTTCTTTGAATTCAAAATATTTTTCCTTCTGTGCCCAATTCAATCCATCAAGTACGAGAATAGGTCCTTCATGGACTCCAAGCCTGCGGTCATACATGAATTCTTTCTGTTGATGGATATAAATCGCGCTGATAAAAAGGATGATGGAAATCGAAAACTGGAAAACGACCAGGCTTTTTTTCAATCCTGCATTTTTACTAAGTAAGGAAAATCGCCGGGTAATGGATACGCATTCTGATTGCCTGAAATATATTGACAGGATCGAGGCCTGAACTCCCGTATTTACTAGGGAAGCAAAAATAATTAAGGCAACGGATAAAATAACGGTAAAAACAAGGGTGTTAGTATGAATTGACACAGGTATCAGATCGTGGAAAATGAAAGGTATCAATCCGATTACAACCATGGCAATCAGAAGGGTCATACCATTGTAAAGGATCGATTCCATCAGCAGGTTTTTCAGGATCATAAAATGATTGGTCCCAAGAATATTACTGATCATATACATTTTCTGACGCTTGGAAAGTAAAACCAGATTCAGATTCACATAATTGATCAGTGCCAGAACATAGATGATAAAAGCGATTAGTGTAAAAGAAACGACCGATCTTATGCTGCCATTTTTTTCTATTTCTCTATCCTTGGTGGAATATAGATGGATATCAACAATAGGTTGTAGATGGGGTATGATTGTCTTTTGTTCATCTTCGGGGATATATTTCCTGGAAAAGTTTTTGAAATGATCAAGGATCGAATCAGGACCGGTGTTTTTCTGAAGCAGGAAATAGGTATATGCCCATCCCTGAAAGGTCTCAGGATCTTCCATAGAGACCAGCATATCCGGGTGGAAATGCGAGTTTTTGGAAAGATCTTTAAAGATCCCCGTTACCTGATATCCCTGGAATTCCACATCATAGATCCCGGCCAGATCCAGTATTTTACCGAGGATGGGTTTAGAGGAAAAGTACTTTTCAAACAGACTTTCTGATAGCAGGATGGAATGAGGTTCATTCAGGGCGGTTTCCCTTTTACCACTCACAAGATAAATGTCAAATACTTCGAGCATTTCCGGATTAGCCTGAAAAGCATTATCCGAATAAAATTTAATATTATTATATTTCAAAGAGGTGTGTCCCATTGGTGAAAAGCGTGCCATCCTTTCAATGGAAGGGAAGAAAGATGGCATTTGGTTGACCCAGGATTGCCAGTTACGGGCAAAATGTGATTCATGACCATCAGTGTTTTTAACTTCCAGGGTTAAGCGAAAAATCCTGTCTGCATTGGAATGAAATCGGTCATAACTTAATTCATATCTCACCCAGGCTCCAATAATCAATACACATATAATTCCAATCGAGAGTCCGGAGATATTGATCAGGGAGAAAAGACGATCTCTCACAATCCTTCTGAACGCTAGCTTTATAAAGAAGGGCATAGATTTGTGATCAAGCCATATAAACAAGCCATATAAAATAGAATAAATCTACATAAAGATCATTTAAAATTCTTTAGGATGAAAAATCCTGTTCTTAATAAATGTTAAATGAGCTTACATTTTATTTTAGCAAATAATATTTATATGCAAAGAACCTTATGTATTTAATCCGGTGTGAGAAATTGGATACTCATACTTCATCTGAAACGATCTCTAATTAAAGTCTGAAACTGGAAATTTTTTATAAGCGTGAACAAGGGTTTTTTTTGTAAAGGAATTTCATTTTATTTTTCTATTTCACCTTTCCTCCATTCGTTTGATACCTTCTGCTTTAATAATCATTTTAACAAATCTTAACGTCAAATGTTAAACTATGCTTAATCACTGATCGTATTCTTTTATGAATCTTTTATATAAAAATAAGTATTGAGTATGTTCAATTAGGTGGCACCGGAAAAATGAATGAATAATTTTAAGTAAGCCATTTAATGTATAGGAATTGAATGATAAAATAAATTATGAAAAAGATAATATTACTTATAATGGTAGCTGGTTTTTTGTTTTCCTGCAATCCAAAAAAGCCGGAAGCGAAGGAAGAAAAGAAACCCGAAATAGAGGTTGGTGTTCAGGATGAAATATCCGACAAAGACCTGAAAGACCTGGTAATTTATGCCATGATCAATAACCGGCTCCAAGCGGCCCTGGCTGAACTGGCCGACCAACAAAGTAAAGATCCATTGTTCCAAGTCTTTTGCGAAATGATCATCAATAATCATCAGCAATTTCAATATTATGACGGAATTTTGGCACTGTCCTTCGATATAGAAATTCCCCAGGGACTCACACCAGATGCGCAGGCAGAATATGAACGGATAAAAAGCCTGCCACCCAATGAATTTGACAAGGAATTTGTGGACCTGATCATTAAAACACACAAGGAAGATATTACCAGGATGGATCGTTTACTGGCTGCCGAAAATGAAGTGTTGGAAAGAGGGATGGTGGAAGAGATGCATGATTCCCTCGTCAAACACCTTCAATATGCCGAACATATCAAGGAAAATCTGTAATAAGGATTTTATTTAGGAATGGAGTTATTATTGGCGAAATGACTTTAATAAAAATACACCAATGATGGATAGAGGGGTTGAAACGGAAATGTGATATCCGGAGAGTAGGTTGATGGAATGATCATTCCTACTCTCTGGTATCAGCATTTTCTCAGATATTATTGGTTATGACATACGGGGGTCTGTATTTCCGAGTCATCATTCTATCTGCATCTTCATCGTTTATGAATCTTTCCTTGTTTCCATCGAAATTCAGACTCCGTCCAAGCCGGTAGGATATATTCGCCAGCAATGGAAGATCAGAGGAGATCACTCCTTCTTCAATAGGACAGGTCAGATCGGATTTATTTCTGGATCGTACTGCAGTAATGAAGTTACTGTAGTGACCACCCCCACCGGGTGCTGCTAGGTATCCAACAACTTTATCCTCTTCTTCACCGGGTGATTCACTGCTGGGGCCTGGTTCTCCATCCCGACCCAGATAGGTTTTCCAGGTGGAGCCGTCTAATTCCATCCATCCTTCAGTTCCATAGAAAAGATTGCCAATTTTTACATCCAGGTTGTCTTCCCCCGCTGTATATAAGCCTCTTACTTCAAACTGGATCATTCGGCCATCAGCATATTCCATCACCGCTGTCTGTGTATTGGCAGTTTCCTGATCGCAGTCCTTCCATTTATAATATCCGCCTGATGAACTGATCTTTACGGGATGTTCCTTCACATTCAATCCCCAGCGGGCAATGTCCCATTGGTGAGGTCCCTGGTTGCCGATATCACCGTTACCTGTGTTCCAGAACCAATGCCAGTTGTAGTGAAATTTTTTCTCGTTATAGGGATACATATCGGCAGGACCAATCCATAGGTCATAGTGAACACCCTCCGGCACCTCACTGTCCGGGGCCCGGCCGAATGAATCACGTGGCTTAAAACACAGACCTCTTGCCATGTAAACGTCACCAATGCCTCCGTTGTGAAGAAACTGGATGGCCTTCCGTACATTTTCGATTGAGCGGTTCTGAAATCCAGCCTGCACGATCCGGTCATATTTATTGGCTGCTTCGATCATCTTTTTACCTTCCCAGACATCATGGTTTGAAGGTTTCTCAACATAGACATCCTTTCCAGCCTGGACTGCCCAGATAGTGGCCAGTGCATGCCAGTGATTGGGAGTAGCGATCGAAACAGCATCGATGTCCTTGTCATCGAATACTTTTCTGAGATCATATTCCGTTCCTGGTTTTACTCCTTGAATGTCCTCGATCGCTTTTACTCTCTCTGCCCATAGGTTCTCATCAATGTCACAAATGGTTTTCACATATACGTTCTCATTGGCAGCCATTTCTGCCCACCTGCGTAAATGGCCGAAACCCTGACCTCGTGTACCAATCACGCTCATTTGAATACGGTCATTGGCGCCCATGATGGACCTGTAACTCCTGGCACTGAATGCCATGGAACCGGTTGCCAGTGAGAGTCCGGCAGTACCTAGGGCCGTATTGCGGATAAATTTTCTTCTGGAATTATTCATAGTAAATTGTATTTTTTAAAAAAGGTGATTATTAATCGTAATAAATAAACTTAATTACTCCAATTTTTCATATACTTTTTATAAATATGGGAGATAATCAGCATCTAACTAATTCATATTCAATATGATACGTCAAGGAATTAATTTTCGATAAGCACAATTTTAAAAACTCATTTTCAGGCCAAAGTATAAATTCTTTACCAATTAAAATCAATGAATTTCTTTTAAAGTTAAAAGAAATTGTGCTACATCGGGACCTTGGGCGAAAAATTTGTGAACTTTTCGGATTAAGTTCCGACGAAATAAAACAAAATCCAATTTTTTAACGGACAGAACCTGATATAAATTGAAATAATCCAAAAAATTAATGTCTGATCAAGATTAAACTGCGGTCCATCCTCCATCAATCAATATTGTTTCGCCCGTAATCATGGAAGAGGCGGGGGAGGCCAGGAAGACCACTACACTTGAAACTTCCTGGGGAATGCCGATCCTGCCCAGTTGTATTTTTGACAACACATTCGATTTGAATTCCGGGTCAGCCAGCCAGGGTTCTGTTCCGGGAGTTTCAATAAACGTAGGCGCCACTGCGTTCACATTGATGTTATATTTGGCCCATTCAACGGCAAAACAACGCGTCAAATGTCGAATACCCGCTTTTGTCATGCAATAGACAGATTCAGCGGGGAGGGCAATATAACCTGCCTGGGAGCTTAAATTGATGATTTTACCGGATTTGTTACGGATCATATACTTCCCAACAGCCTGGCTGGTAAAATAGGTCCCTTTCAGATTCACAGCAACGGTAAGGTCGAAATCCGATTCTGTATAATCTTCAATTAAATTGGAAGGAGCTATGCCAGCATTGTTGACAAGAATGTCGATTTTGCCAAATACTTCAATGGTTTTCTCTACCGCCTTATGGATTTGATGCGTATCAGAGACATCCATCTGCAGGGGAATGACCTCACGGCCCAACCTTCGGATTTCTTCAGTCACCCCATTATCCTGCTGAACCTCCCTTAATCCAAGGGCAATGTTTGCTCCTGCTTCTGCTAGTGCCAATGCACAGGATCTCCCGATACCTCTTGCTGCGCCTGTGATTAGCGCGGTTTTACCTTTCACATGAAAATCAAGTAATTGTCCCATCCTGATAGTTTATTTTTATTAAGCTACAAATTATCATGTAAGTAAAAAAAATTGAAAATCGAAAAATTAGTTTTTAAATTAATGCGTTATTTTTACCAGAACCTTGAAATTAAAATTTTAAATTAAATAAAATGAAAAACAAGGAAATATTGAAAACAAGAAGGAAATTTTTAAAATCATCTGGAACTGCGGCGCTGGGCTCTACCGTAGCCTTGAATTTTATTGTCCCTAAAGTATCCAAAGCGCTGAATAATGATACACTGAAAGTCGGCCTGATCGGATGCGGAGGAAGGGGAACCGGTGCAGCAAATCAGGCATTGAATGCTGATGCCAACGTTGTATTATCAGCCATGGCAGATATTTTTAAAGACAGACTGGAAGAATCGATTGTCAACCTGAAAGAACTGCATGGTGATAAAGTTAAGGTGAGCAATCAAAACAAATTTATCGGTTTTGATGCCTACCAGAAATTAATTGATTCAGACGTGGATGTAGTGATATTGACTACGCCTCCGGTCTTTCGGCCTCTTCATCTCGAAAAGGCTGTAGCCGCAGGAAAACATATATTTTGTGAAAAACCAATGGCAGTGGATGCCCCGGGGATCCGTCGGGCCATGGAGGCTGCTAAAAAAGCGAAAGAAAAAAATCTTTCCCTGGTATCAGGGTTTTGCTGGCGATACCATACACCCAAACGGGAGACTTTCGGTAAGATACTTAGTGGCGATATAGGTGATGTGCATACCATCTATAATACTTACAATACCGGGGAATTGTGGTCCAAACCCTGGCAGCCCGAATGGACTGATATGGAGAAAAAGATGAGGAACTGGCTTTATTATAACTGGATCTCAGGAGATCATATTGTAGAACAGGCCATCCACAGCATTGATATGGGTTCATGGGCTTTAAATGACCTGCAACCCAAATCCGTAACAGCTACTGGTGGAAGGCAGGTACGGATCGAAGAAATTTATGGAAATATCTTTGATCATTTTGGCGTTGTATTTGATTATGACAATGGTGCGAAAGCTTTCCACTTCAGCCGACAGCAGAAAAATTGCTCCCGGAGCTATGCTGTGGAAATGTGGGGTACGGAAGGGAGATGCGTGGTGGATGTAATTCGACGCCAGCATGAAATATTTGGGAAAAATCCCTGGAGATATCGTGGGGAAGGAAACGATATGTACCAGCAGGAACATGATGAGCTGTTTACGTCGATCAGGAATAATGAACCAATCTATAATGGTGACTGGATGTTACAAAGCAATATGATGGCCATCATGGGACGTATGGCAGCCTATACCGGTCAAACCATTACATATGAGGAAGCGTGGAATTCTGAAGAAAGCCTGGGTCCTGATCCTGAAGATTTTACATGGGAACTGGTTTTTGATGGTCCTCCGGTGGCTAAACCTGGAATAACAAAATTCATTTAAATTGATACAATCCCCGGTCTTGACCGGGTTTTTTTAAAATCAGATAATTACTCATGAACCGTAAAAAATTTATTAAAACCAGTCTCGGAATTGCAGGGGCAGGAGTGGTGGTACCAAATGTATTTGCGGAAAATTCAGGTTCTGCAACCTCCGAAAAGACCAGGATCAAAAAATCATTGAAATTTGGCATGGTCAAGGAGGAGCTTTCAATTGAGGAAAAATTCAGGATGTTGAAAGATCTTGGGTTTGATGGCGTGGAAATGGACAGCCCCAATGAATTAAGCAACAGTGAAATAGTTGCTGCCAGGGATAAGACCGGCCTTGAAATTCCGGGAGTAATCAATTCGGTCCACTGGAAATCCCCCTTATCCCATCCTGATCCATTGGTAAGGAAAGAATGTTTCGATTCCATGATAACGGCATTAAATGATTGCAAAGAATATGGGGGGACGACCGTGCTGCTGGTCCCAGGTGTCGTGAATGAAGATATTTCTTATGAAGACGCTTATATCCGGTCTCAGCAGGAAATCCGAAATCTGGTTCCCTATGCCAGGGAGACCGGCGTAAAAATAGCCATTGAAAACGTATGGAATAACCTCCTGATCAGTCCGTTAGAAGCAGCCAGGTATCTGGATGAAATCAACAGTCCGATGGTAGGCTGGTATTTTGATATCGGGAACATCATTAGATACGGATGGCCTGAACATTGGATCAGATCCCTGAACAGGCGGATTCTGAAGTTGGACGTGAAGGAGTATAGCCGGGAAAAGCAACGGAATGAGGGTGTTGGGAAAGGTTTTGATGTAGAATTGACGGAAGGGGATAATAACTGGCCTGTAGTTAATCAGGCACTTGTAGACATTGGATATAGTGGCTGGGCTTCGGCCGAAGTTCCAGGTGGTGACCGGAAACGGATCGAGCAGATATCGATGTTGATGGATAAAATTTTTAGAAGTTAATCCCGGACCTATACACGGATCTTCAGCGAACTGTTCCGGGACCTTGGTGGAACTGCCATAGCTAAACACTATCCTGGCCCGATATTTCGGGATTGTTGGAGGATCTTTCAGTTTTTCGGGATCCTTCATGATTTTAAACAGATAAGAAAGGGATCATGCCCTTTTTCATAGGCACCTTGCTTGGGTCTTCTTGATACTTCAATCCTGACAATAATTACATTTTTTATCCTGAGCTCCTGCGAAGGATCTTTCCGTAACCAAATTATTTTTATATTCCTCAGAATCCCGATCCTACAGAGAGTCAATATCCGGTTACATCCTCGTGTGACCCCATCGCTCTTGTCTATATAACCCGCATCGACCTGAGCGAGCGCGTAACGCAGGGTAAAACTTTTACGTGAAGAACCTGTTATAAGGGAAAAATTATAAAAATTCACAACGGACCCTCTCAGAGTACAGGTTGCCGTACATCATGCAGGTGATGCCAGTCCGGGATAGGAGTGGATGTGATGGAAATAGCTCCTGGTTTGGCAGCTTAATTTGTTTTCGTTCCTGAAAATAATTTTCACCAACTTCATCTGGAATTCTGAAACAAGGTATAATTTCGTGGGATTTTCTTTGAATTCTTAGATGTCCATTCGCAGGAAGGTCAGGTCCGTTGAAATTATTTTCAGGGACCTGGAGCAAAAGATTGAGGTTTTCAAAAAGGATACACAACTCCACTGTGTAGCAGGATGTGGTTTCTGTTGTAAAAAACCGGATATTGAAGCAACCGTCATTGAGTTCCTTCCGCTTGCTTTTCATTATTACCTTACCAACCAGGCAGAAAAAAAACTAGCTTATCTAATAGAAAATCCACGATCTGACTGTCACTTATTCCGGGAAGGTTTAGAAAAAGATGCCGGAGTCTGTACCCTGTATTCCTATCGGGGATTACTATGCCGTCTTTTTGGTTTTTCGGCTAGAAAAAATAAGTACGGTGAACCGGAATATACTACCTGCCGGAAGATCAAGGATACCCATCCTCAAAAATACATTGATGTATATCTGGGTGTGAAGAATGGATTAAAAATTCCATTCATGGAGGAATATTATCAACGGTTTCTCAGAGTGGATTTTGAACTGGCACAAAAATTTTACCCGATAAATATTGCCATACAAAAGGCCATTGAGTTGGTTCTTGCATATTATTCCTACCGAAAGGGAATTCTTGGATTAAAAATAAAGGCTCATATCAGAGGGACCATGCCCAATCCCGGAGTGTCCCAGGATCTAATTTCAGACCCGCAATAACTGTATCCGCCAAGCATTGGATCGGATTTCATCAATAGCGGAGTATCCAGATCGATGTATTTAATGGGGCAATATCCCATGGCAATGGAAGTGGAACAACCCATGGCCAATCTCGTTTCCACCATGCCGCCAATCATCAGATCCAAGCCGAAGGCCTTTGCGGTAGTTGCGATCTGGAGGGCCTGGAAGATGCCTGTTTTCATGATTTTCAGATTCACGACATCAGCGGCTCCTGCATTAATGACCTTTTGAAGATCATTCAGCGAAAATACCGATTCATCTGCCGCGATGGGAATATTCAGTACTTTGGTTATCCTGGCCATCGCATCAAGATCATAGCGATTCACCGGTTGTTCAAACAGGATCACCTGGCAACCCTGATTGATCACCTCACGGATGAAGATGAGCGCATCATTTTCTTCGAATCCCTGGTTGGCATCAATGATAAATTTCATCTGGTCGTTCAATTTATGAATTCCAGTCAGTATGTTCAATTCATTATCATGGTCGGATCCCACTTTTATTTTTAAGGTCCTGAATCCTTTTTCGATCCATTGTTTTGCCAGTTCGATGGATCTTTCAAACGGCAGGATGGGGATCGTGATGTCTGTTTCGAGGCTTTGATCGGACAATCCTCCCCAATATGCCCAGAGAGGTATTCCAAGTTGCCGGGTCAGGGCATCAAGCATACTCATTTCCAGCCCGCAACTTACGGCCGGGCTATTTGGAAGTGCTTCCTGTAGTATTTGACTATGTTTCCGGATATGCAAGATCGATTTCCCAATGAAAGTTTCGTAAACTTCATTAAATCGCTGGATGCAGGTTGCCCGGTTTTCACCAGCAAGTTCCTGAAAAGGAGTGATCTCGCCATAACCTGTGGTGCCGTCCGCAAGGGTCAGGGATACCAGGAGGCTATTCACCATTTTCACAGAGCCCTGTGAAATGGTAAAGTGATCGGTCAATTCAACATCCAGGTTCGAAAGTTTCAAATCCTGGATGATCTTATCTTTCATAGATCGTCAGTTTTCGGATTAAAAATCCGGTAAAGATAAACATTTGTAAATCGATTTATTAAAATTTACCCGGTTGCCTCGTAAAACGTATTTTTAATTAAAATTGTGTAAAAGTAACTTTCCGATACATAACAGTGATAAGATGCCGAAGAACAGATTATCTTCGTCAATTCCACCGGGGATCTCTCCTGAATATCCTATCACCTGTCAAATGATCCTTAAGAGATTGTATGGTTTTGTTAGGTGGGATGGATGATGGATTGTGGGCTGAATGTGGGTATGGAGGTTCGCATGCATAATCACTGATAATCGATATCCCCAGTATATTAATGAATTTTATTTACCGTACCTTTATAGGTTCCTGATGACACCATAAATTCGAGATACCTACCCTCGGAAGTAAAAGGAATAGGCTCTTCATTCAAGATGATTTCGCTTTGCTGTCCCTGTTTTGGTAAACGGATGAGTGCCTCAGTACCTTCCGGAATCGTAAACCGGAATTTCAGGGAATTCTCTTGATCCTTCATCCATTCAACAGGAACTGGACCATGTTCTGTTAGTCCCACACCTCTGGCAAAGAAGAGATCACCAATATGGGGCTCGATTAAGATGGTTTTTTCCCAGACTGGATCAGGTTTTTGAACGCCCAGAACATAACTTGGGAGCGTGTATGCAGGAACTAATCCAAATGGATGGCACAGATAACCCTGCGTTTCAAAACCTTCTGCAGAAGTGCCCGGACTTTCCCTGGAAACCATGTTTCTCCATCGCGTACGGATAATATTCAGAACTTCAACATCCAATGAATCCCGATCATATTTATAAAATTCATCAAACAGCATAAGATGGGTATAGGGATTTTTAAGTTCCTGGTAGTGTTTTAAGAGATAACTTCTGACATTATCCAGGTGATCCTCCAAAATAATTCCCTTGTTTAAGGCAACCAAAGCAGCTTGAACAGTGGGAGGTACTTTTTCTCCTTGTTCAATCCATTGAACATTACCATCACTCCACTCTTTACGCTGGGAAGCCGGGTCTTCAATAGGGACCAGGGTTAATTCGGGTAATTCCTCACCTTTTGAAAATTCGGGAAAATAAACGGCGGCATAAATACTTCCCGATATCTCATCCCACATAAATCGATTGTAGGCGACTTTTAAACTGATAGATTCCTTGTGATAATCTTCAGCCTCTTTTTTCCTTTCAAGCACTTCCGCCAGAATAGTAGCATCCAACAGTGCTTTATAAATAAAAGCATTGATCGTGGCCCCCTGGCAAACCTGGTATCGCAGAGGATTATCGAGATGGATCAGAAATTCCCTGGCAGTAAACAATCCACTTTCGTTTTTTCTATCCAGAAACCAATTTATCTGTTTTACCAAAACGGGCCATAATTCTTCCACGAGTTTAATGTCTCCCGTATTTTCATAATATTGTCGTAAACCCTGGACCCAAAGACAGGAATAATCTTCTATATACCAATGCAGATCCCACCTGTCTGATGGATGATGCGCTTTTAACCTTCCATCCTCTTGCTGGCTTTGGGCAGTATGGATCAGCATATTTCGCATTAATCGCGGGTCACTGTATATAATTTGGTCCTTGTAATTACCTGGTCCTGAAATTACTTTTCGGCTCACCGGGTATTGGATCATTCCCACATCACCCATCCACTCGGCCCGCTCAGCAGAATCCACGTAACCATCCTCACATAAAACCATGGCAGAATAGCTGCTTTGTAGCCATGTTTTATTTAGAAAATCATCACTGCATTCAAATTCTGCAATTTTTATGTTAGGGTACAATCTGCTGGTAAAATGCATTTTATTCAGCGTGAAGGATCCTTTTAAAACTTTAATATTTAAGTATCGGAATCCGAATGTATCATTTGACATGTATGATTGATTACCAGCCCTTGCTTTATAAGTCGTTATGCAATTGTAACTTATAATCGTTTCCCCATTAACAAAATCCTGGCAGGGCGTAAATACCAGTTCCGTACCTTTCTCCGCATTCATATTCATTTTCCAGTAGGTAAGACTTAACTTACCCACATCGACGACAATTTCATCTCCTGCATAGAACTTCAATGGTAATTGGGAAGGGAATTTTTTTACAGAAGTATCTGTTGTTTTTTCGTTCTTAATTTGCAGAAGGGTTCCGCTACCGAGATCAGTTTCCCTCAAAAGAGGAATGGAACGTGCGGTTAAGGGACCCCAACTTTCACCTGAAACCTTGACAGTTGGCTCCCAATGGCTATCGTCAAATTGAGGCATCTGCCAATTATAATCTTGGACGTTTGCATCGACTTTATCGAGTATACATGACCAGGTCCACCTGTCCTTAATCATTTGTTCTGGGATCTGTTCACTGCACAACCAGCTTTGGTCTGTGAGGTATTGTTGATCATCTATTTTTAGCAATACAGTCAAACCAGGACGGTGTTTCATGACCTTTAGACTCCCTGTTACGTTTCCCTGTACCATTATTGCGATGGTATTTATGCCTTTTTGAAAACGATTCACCACAGGGATCACATCATACTGCGGTCCTTTGGGATCGAACCGACAGGGTCCGCGTCCCACATATTCCCCATTGATCCAGAGAACATACCGGCTGTCGGCAAAGATCATCATTTCAACATTTTCTGGAGTCTGGGAAAGCGCTATCTGTTTCCTGAAGCCTACTGCAAGTGGTTCATGTAAAGTGCTTACTGAATCACCTTGCCAGATAAAAGCATGTTGAAGTAGAGGACCACTGGAATTGGCATTGTCAGGTGTTTCATGAGTGCATAAGAAAAAAATGATTGTCAATGTAATATATAGTATCAGGTTATTCATTTGATAATGGGATCTAAATAAAAAATGTTATCCATTATGAAGGAAGAATTTATTAAGGGCATGAATATACTATTTATTAGCTAATTCTTAATTCCCATACTTCATGCCTTCTATCATGGTCAAAATTTACTTAAAAAATCCTTATAGATTAAGTCTGGAGTAGGTTTACATCATCATACTATCGAAGTAATCCCCGGGCTTAATTGGACAGGTGGGATAGAATAAAAAGTGATTGTATATATGGAGGTTCGAATCCAAAATTCCAGTCATTCTGACTGGTTTCCCATAGGCCACATAAATCTGGCGATTGGGATTGAAGTTCTCTGACCAAATCATTTGAAGAATTATTAGCATTGTTAGGTTTTCATAATGATGTATATTGGTCATTACATAATAACTGCTCCTGAATCCCTTCAGGTTTACTTTTTCATAAATCAAATCGGGGAGTACTTCCCGGTGATCAAGCGACAATAGAACGCTTACATCAGAAAGGGAAATCTATTCTGCAGGAACAAAAGTCGTATAATGGAAAGTAGAGTATACCTGGGATCTAAGACCATTAAAATCCTTAATATTTGATATTTTGATAAATGGAAATCCTTTCGCGGAATAGGTAAAGTCATTGGTGAATTCACTTCTTATATCCGGGTTACTGCGTAAGTATTCCACTGAACGTATGCAATTGTTTTTAACCAATGGCAAAAAGCTGATAAAATCGAAATTGAATTCACGGAATACATTGGAGAAGGGATTTAATTTGTTATCATATTCAAATTCATAGACCCACGTAATATTCTCTAAACCTTGATAGGAGGTCCACTCAAAACGTGATACATTCTCACCCTCCCAAACGAACTTAGTGATCTCAGCTATGCCCGAAGGAAAGTATTTCAATAACTGAACAATTTTTCCATATGTATCATATTCAAGTTGGAACCTGATACTGCTGATAGGATCCTTGAATAAAGTGAATTCAATTAATCGGTTGTTGGCAAAAACAGGTACAATGTTGAAATATTCTGACCGTGTACCAAATATTTCCTTAACGATGATTGATTTAGTGATCGTTGTTCGAGTCATATATATGGTATCCAGCAGATTGGTGTTTAAATCATAGTGGTAGTTATAAGTCCATGTAGCTGGAGAGTCAATTGCAACATGGGAGACAAGTCTTCCCAGGTCATAGGTAAACAGGTATTTTTCTTTTTTACCTTCCTTAATTTCCTGCAGCTGATTAATTCCTGTCACGACTTTCCCGGCGGGAATAAGGTTATTATCCGAACAGGAGGTAGACCAGATGATCAAGGTAATTAAGAGGAAATTATATAAATTCTTCATTTCAGGGTTGATTTATAACGAGCCGACGAAATTAAGATAAAAGGAGTTTTTCTCCTTTAACATTTTTTCTCTGCGTAAAATTTCTTCGAGTGATACATATTTCCATCAATGCATCGTTAGTTGCAATACATCATTAGTTGTCTAAATCCAGGAATGTAACCCAGTTTAATCCTTATTTTTTTACGGGTAGGCTATTGGTGAAACCGGTTCTTGTCCCCTCACATTTTGCCAGTGAAGTTTACCTGGAAAAATCACTGTTTGTTCATGACCAATTTGTATAAAATATAATAATTTTCAATTGGCACTATTTTGGGGTGAACTCTCAATTCACTTGTTCGGGAGATCAGTCTGAAAGATATTTTAATATAAGCCATTGATAAATGATACAGTTTTATTCGAAGCGAAGCAATCGATTAGCTTTATAGGACGGTTGTAATGGATTGCCGAGTGATTGTGTGGATGGTGTACGAATCAATTAATCAAGTCACGTGGAATGCCACCTGCAGCCCGCCGGAATACAAGCGATTGGGATTGAAGTGAAAAAGACCTGGTCGATCCTACATCAGAGGAATATAACCAGTATAGCATCATTAAACTTCCAATAGCACGATAAGTCAATGATGAAATTATTGAATGTTATTAATTGTTATCGGTCAAAACCACTTGATTATGACGCCTCTTTTCTATTGATAATAAAGCAAGCTGACGAGGTCAGTTTTCCTGTTTATTTGCGGGAACTGCTTCCATCAGTATCCCCAGTGATCGCGCAAAATCAGCTGCGCCAATGCTTCCGCCCTTATAATGCGATAATTTTACTACCACCAGACCATGAGAAGGAATGATTACTACATACTGTCCCCCTGCACCTGCCATGAAGTATGAATCTTTCGGAATGGGAAAGCCACCGTCTCCATTGATCCAGAAAAATCCACCGTAAATAGGCCTTCCATCTGCTACCCAGGCTGGCGCCAACGTACTGACAAATTCGACAAAACCATCCGGGAGGATCCGCTCCCCCATCCATACTCCATCATTCAGATAAAGAATGCCCAGTCGTGCCCAGTCCCGTGCTGTACCGAATTCGTATCCCTGTAGTAAAAAGTTACCATACGGATCCGTTTCCATGATCATGTTCCGGATCCCTATCTTATCGAACAATGCTCTCTGAGGAAAGCTCAGATATTCTTCACCCTGGCCTTCCACACCCAGCCGGACCAGATAGTTGACCAATACAGGATCGGAATTGCGATAACGTCCAATCGTATTAGGTGGCCATTGTTGTGGTCTGGTCGCAGCCCAATGAAATGAATTAACTGCACCTGTATACACATAAATGTGATCCGGATATCCTAATGACCGATCAAAATCAGGATCCTGAGGTGCCCTAAATCGTAACCCACTCGACATATGAAGTATATCTGCAATCCGGATCCCGGCTCTCAGGTCTCCTTTTGTTTCCTGCCATTCGGGTATGGGAGCCGGCTGATCGATCTCATAAATCCCGCGATGTATTAAAATACCTAATAAGGTGGCAGTGAGACTTTTTCCCATCGACCAGCTTTCAAGTGGGGTATACATATCCAAACCCTCCCGGTACCGTTCACCAATAATCTGACCTTTATAGGTAACTACATAGGCGGCGGTAAGTGCTTCTGGATTACTGAAGGCAGTTTCAACAGCCTTTTTTATCAGTTCCATCCTTACACCTTTCATATTTTTTACTCCAGGAAGTACATCTCCCATCGGCCAGGATTGTGTACTGGGATCAGGGAGATTTGTCTGCACATTCAATGGTTCGAAATTCAATTCATCCTTACCTTCCGGCAGACAGATACAACCCTGATCACCATAATATTTAGCCGTTCGAACCACTCCATTTGGCAAAGTGATATGCACGGCTTTATTATCCATATCCAGTTTTCGATCACTTAAGAATGACCTGATGTCAAAAGGTGCCGTAAAGTAGCCAATGTTTTCAGCAGCGAATTCAAAATCGAGTCCCGTAATAAACACGGCGGAACACAGTATTTTGGCAAATCCGGAAGCATGTAAGGAGAGGGTGTCGCCTGGAGGAGATTCATAGGAAGTGTCTAATTCAAGGGAATCGGCCCGGGCGATCATTTTATCCCTCGCTGAAAGTTCCCGGGCAATCACTGCTTCTTGATTTGTTTTCTGGCAGGAAGAAAATATCAAGCCCCAGAGAAGCAATGCTATAAATTGTATTTTGTATTTCATCACTGGTTTAATTATAATTTTATAATATAAAAGAATCAATAAAATCTCAAAATCAACCTTTCAATGTATGGCTGGATAAGGCACCAAATATTTACAATATAATTGACTAATTCAATTCGACACCAGGTATGTTTTTGACATCTGAATATTTTTATCCCGAAATTACAATTATTGAACCTTTCTATTTATAGGATGGCTTTCTCACCTTCCTGGTAAAAACGGCAACCTTCATATTTTCCCGGGACTGGCACATAACCCAATACTTCCGTGGAAACCTTCCTGGATGAAAGATACGACCAGATCACCAATTGTTTGATCATCCGGTAATAATGTACTTCCCCCGTTTCATTTTTATCGGATTTGCTTTCAGTTTCCAATATTTCCAGGATCGAAGATCTGGATTCCACGTTGAGATCTGGAAAATTTTTTCCGTGGCGGGACTTACATAGATCATTCAGTTCCTGGATTCCATGCATAAAAACTGCCTGCTCCTGTGGATTATAACAATCGCTCACAATGGTATTGATGAAGGAGCCGATTCTCAATTCTCTGGCTCCCGGAGATCGCTCGGTTTTGGGCAGGATGCTTTCACCCACTTCATCCATCAATAATTTATCCTCAATATTTAATAATCCATACAAAGATTCAGGTCTGGGTGGCTGGCACCCATTCAGGAAGGCCGAAGATCCCACCACCACTCCCCCAAAAAGTACTGTTACGATCGAAAGTGCTTCTCTTCTGTCCATTATAAATTCCGTTTTTTTAATTCTGATACTGCGTAATTGGCTGCCCTGGCAGTCAGGGCCATATAGGTGATCGAAGGATTCTGGCAGGCTGAAGAGGTCATGCAGGCACCATCAGTCACAAAAACGTTTTTGGCTGCATGAACCTGGTTAAAACCATTCAGAATGGAAGTTTTCGGATCTCTTCCCATTCGGGCAGTACCCATTTCATGAATATCCATTCCGGGTATCTCCCGGGTATCTTTTTTATCAATGTTTCCGAAACCAGCACCGTCCAGCATTTCTTCCGCACTAACCAGTAAGTCTTTCAGCATATTCAGTTCATTCTCCCTGAATTCACATTCTATTTCAAGCAGGGGTATGTCCCATTCATCCTTTTTATCCTTACTCAATGTCACTTTATTATCGTAATAGGGCAGGCATTCTCCCATTCCTGTCATTGACATCCGCCAGGGTCCTGGTTCAGTAAGTTTTTCCTTGAATTCGGCACCAAAGGATTGATCCTCTTTCGATACATTGCCAATACCTCGGCTGCCGAAACAGGAAAACGCATAACCACGTAGAAAACTAGTCTGTCTGTCATTGCCAATGTTCCTGTAGCGTGGAATATAAGTACCTGTAGGTCTCCTTCCAAAATGATAACGGTCTTTCAGTCCATCGAAATCTGCATTCAGGATACCTCTGTAATTATGATCCATGAGGTAGTGCCCCAGAACTCCGCTGTCATTACCAAATCCATTAGGGAATCTGTTTGAAATGGAGTTTAACAAGATCAAAGTGGAATTGAGTGTTCCAGCATTTAAAAAGATCAATTTGGCAAAATATTCTTCTGTTTCCTTGGTGAGGGTGTCGATTACCCTGACACCTGTAGCCTGTCCATTTGTTTCATCATATATGATTGAATGAACAACGGAATTTGGCCGTATGGTCATTTTTTTCGTATTCATTGCAGCCGGAAGCGTTGCAGAGACACTGCTGAAATAACCGGCATAAGGACATCCCCTGGCACAAAGGTCACGGTATTGACAGGGTCCACGACCCATGTGGGCTTGCGTCAGGTTTGCCGTTCTGGCCATGACCAGGTTTCTTCCAGGGAATTGGGATTCTATACTTTTTTTGAAATGCTTTTCCAGACAATTCATTTCCATCGGAGGGAGGAATTCTCCATCTGGAATTTGCGGGAGTCCATCCCGGCTGCCACTGATACCAACAAATTTCTCCACATGGGAATACCAGGGGGCCAGGTCTTTATACCGGATAGGCCAATCAATGGAAATTCCCTCCCTGGCATTGGCTTCAAAATCCAGATCGCTCCAGCGTTGCGTCCAACGGGCCCACAGGAGGGATTTTCCTCCCACCTGATAACCCCGGATCCAACCGTAGGGTTTTTTCTGAATATAGGGATGCTCATTGTCCTTGACGAAAAAATGTTGGGTAGATTCATCAAATGCATAGCACTGGCTTAAAATGGGATTCTTTTCCTGTATTTCATAGGGTATACGAAGCCGATGGCGGAAATCCCAGGGATCCATTGTAGCAGTTGGATAATCCTTGCCATGTTCCACATTTCTCCCTCTTTCGAGGACAATCGTTTTCAGGCCATTTTCACAGAGTTCTTTGGCGGCCCAGCCGCCTGATATTCCAGAGCCCACTACGATGACATCATAATTATTTTCCTGCTGGGTGCCATTGATATAAAATGTTTTTTTCATCGCGGAACTTCAAAAAGCCACTTTCAAGGGACTTAAAATAAATTTAAAAATCCAAAGAAAAAAATTGCCCCTTGAAATAATATGTGGATGAGAATTTTTTCTTATTTATTCCGGGTACTAAGCAATGCAATGGATTTTTGTGGGTTGATCAAGTTGATCCTTCCATCATCACTTCTGTCGCAACCATCCTTTATAAGTTGTATGGTTTCGGCCACCGAAAGGTTTGGTTCAATGGCCATCAACTTGGCTGCCAGATTCACTACATTGGGAGAGGCCATGGATGTTCCGGATAGCTTCATCTTTTTTCCACCCGGAATGTAGCTTTCCACTTCAAATCCATTGGCATGGACATCTACATTTTCCCCGAAACTGGTAAAATCTGTTTCTTCTCCAGCTTGATCCACCGCACCAACGGTGAGAATATTGGGCAGATTAAATGAGGATGGAATGAATTCATAGAATTCAGCATCATCATCGGAATTACCGGCAGCAGCTACAAATAAAATTTCCGGGGCATCCTTCATGGCATTATAAAAGGCTTCCTTTGAAATATCAAAGATTTCTCTCGCAAGTTTTTTCCTATCCTCCGGGGATTCTCCAACACCGTTTAGCTCAAGGGCAGTTTCAATGCCCTGGGGATTGCCTCCGAAACTCATGTTTACGATCCGCACATGATTCGCTTTGTAATATTCAATGGTTTCTTTTACCGCTTTGGCCTCTTTTTGGGCCTTTTCAATCGTCGGAACATCCGGAATAAATCTATAATCAAAGGTGATCCTGCTGGCCATCAGAATGGCTTTGGGATTTCCGTTGGCTGCAATACCTGCCACGTGAGTGCCATGCGCGTAACTTCCGAAAAGGCTGAGTTCTTCAAGAAAGGGCTTTACTTCTTCAGGTTGAATGCTTGAAAGTGCCTTTTTAAGTTCTGAGGCTTCCCTACTATCAATATTGGAGGTAAGATCGGTAATGCCTTTCATCATATCCGTCATTTGGGGCAGCCTTTGAAGCTGGTCTTGAGTCAATGGATACAACAGGTCGGTTTCTTTATCGTTATCCAGATCATAGGCGATTCCATGGATGTCATCAATATATCCATTTCCATCGTTGTCTTTCCCGTCCGGTAATTCTTTTGTGTTCGTAAACATCTGATTCCGGAAGATATCGGTATCGATGCCACTGTCCCAGATCGCCACGACCACCTCGTCCAGGTCAATCATGGTGGATATGTCAAGATCACGTTTAATCCAGATATTTTCTTTTTCAACAAAATTGGCATCAATATAGGCCGATAAAACATCAATGATTTCCTGCTTGTAAGGGATGACAAATTGTGAATTATACTTATAGGAAACCAGGGCAGTGGCGAAATCACCACTCAATTCACCTGTCTGTTCTGTAACATGATCCATATTCTCCTGGACAATTCCCATGAAAAGATTGTCAGATATGATTTCCATGCTTCCTTTTGTCTGTTCAATTGCATCCTGAACCACGCCCCAGGGCATGGCATTGACCAGTTGGGTCAATTCATTTTTAAATTGGGCTCGAAAAGTGGTTGTTTCAGGCTTGTAATTGGTGGCCGCATTCAGAAAGGCGATATTAACAATGCCTGACATGTATCGGGCGGCTGGTTTTTCTTCAAGTTCCCGGATGGCATCGGTCTTTATCCGGGCTTCCTCCAGGTTATTTTCATAGAAATCGATCTGTTTCAGTGTATTCAGAATATCTTTTCTCAAGGTTCTGTCATTGAAGGTATATTCATTCAATACCTTGTTATAGTCCGCCTGGATCTCCTTATATAATTTTTCAAATTTCTCGGGGTTTTGATATACTTCAGATGCTTTCCCGTCAATTTTATAAGAAAACCGGGGGATATCATCAATACGGTTGATCACCTTGTTATCCTGGGCACTCAATAGTGTGGGAACTATTGCCAATAAGAATAAAATTCGGGTATAAAAAGGGTATTTCATGGTTTTAAAGTTTTAGATATTACAGTCAGCCAGGAACCGAAAATCGTTCCTTTTTATTGCAATAATTTTCGAATATACATAAAACCTTAAAAATGACTATTTAAAATGAAAATAAGTAATCAGCCCACCGTTCCGATCCAGTCTATCTGATCAGACCACGTGGGCTCGTCAGACCAACCCCCTTCGTCAGACCACGGTTCTTGGTCAGACCACTCTGGCCCGTCAGACCATCCCTCTTCGTCAGACCACGGTCGTTGGTCAGACCACGTGGGCTCGTCAGACCAACCCCCTTCGTCAGACCACGGTTCTTGACCACGTCCAGTCGTCAGAGCAACACACGTGGTTAAACCTCAGACCTTGAAAAGGGGCTCATCATTTCCGGTTATCCCATCTGCAAGTTTTGATGAAATGGGTAGTTTATTCTTCATTTTTACCGCGCTTTATAAGGTCTATATTATTTCACCATTTGATTATATGCAGGAATAATGAATAACATTTAGCAGAAAAATCACATTTAAAAAAAACCTGCTTGAAATGAATCAAGCAGGCCGTTTTTTAATAACAATATGAATTATTGAGGTAAAATAACCTGTTCGATTACGTGAATAACTCCATTGTTACCCTGTACATCGACAGCAATTATATTTGAAGTTCTGTTATTCTCATCAGTAATAGATACATTACCGCCGACAATGTTAATGGTAAAGGTATCTTTGCTTAAAGCCTCCACAATCTGCCCGTTGGATAATGAACTTGATAAAACGTTGGCTCCACCCACCACATGGTAGGATAATACGGCTTCCAGTGTTGCAGCCGGTATATCACCAAGATTATTCCAATCAGGATTGCTATCCAATAAGGTCTGGAATGCATCATTGGTAGGAGCAAAAACAGTAAATGGCCCACCGCCTGAAAGAATAGATACGAAATCTGTACTCAAATCTTCTCTGGTTAATGCGGCTACCAGGATCGAAAAGTTCTCATTGGCCAAAGCGTGAGTAACTACACTTGGAACACCGATTACTGCATCTACTACATGAATAATTCCATTGGAGGCTTCAATATCGGCAGTAGTAACAGAAGAAACTCCATTTAGCCGTACACCACTGGAAAGGTCCACATACAAACTGATTGGATTACTTGTGGTTTTTTCTGAAGCAACGGTAGAAACATACCCTTGAGTAAGATCTGTAGATTTTATGCTTCCTGAAACTACATGGTTGAGTAAAATCTGAGTCAGAATTTCATTTGGAACTTCATCCAAACTTGAAAATCCATTGGCGGACAGAAATGATGCGAAAGCATCATTAGTTGGAGCAAAAACTGTGAAAGGACCATTACCTTCCAATGTGCTGGCTAAATCAACATTTGTTAAAGCGGCTACCAGACTGCTGAAATTTGGATTGGCTATAGCAATTTCCACAATGTTTTGCTCAATGGGGAGTTCGGGCTGCATGTCATTATCATCATTGTTACATGCACTAAGAAAGATTGCAAAGATTGCAATTAAAATCCCCAGGTTGAGAGTCATTAATTTACTTTTCATTTCTTTAAAATTTAATTTCAAGATAGATTTTTGATAAGAACAATCTTCGTCATAGGATTGTTTAATAAAAATGAAAAAAAATTAAACAAAGTTATCGCTGCTACGATGGAGAGTTGCTTGAGATGTCTTCAAGCTGTATTTTGATTTTTTAAAAATTTTACCTGGTCCGACTGATAGGCCTCGTCGGACCACCCGTCTTCGTCTGACCACCACCCCTGGTCAGACCACTGTCCACGGTAAGATCGTCCTGCTTCTCCGACTACCTCCTGGGGTCAAACCAGTTGCCTCGGGATCATAGTACAAAAAACTGATTTAAAAAATTCCGGCTTTGAATGAGAGAGGTTTTTCTGTCTTCATCCGAACCCTCAAAAGACCGGTCTTCCACTTCGATACAACAAGGGCCCCTATAACCCACAGTAGTCAGTGCTGAGAAAAAATTGTTCCAATGGACATCGCCCAGGCCCGGGATCTTTGGTGAGTGATACTGGACTGGGTATCCCATGATCCCATGCCAGTTGAGTTTGTCTTTATAGATCTTCACATCTTTTAAATGAATATGATGGAGCCTGTCTTTAAAATCATAAATCGGTTGTATCTCATCCATGTGTTGCCAGATGAAATGGGAAGGATCGTAGTTCAAGCCGAAATTGGGGCTGGGAATGATCTCGAACATTTTATCCCAGATAGCAGGGGTGGTGGCCAGATTTTTGCCCCCGGGCCATTCATCCCGGGTGAAAATCATCGGACAGTTTTCGATCCCGATCTTTACTTTCATCTTTTCAGCAAATGAAATGATGGGAGGCCATTTTTCCTTAAAAACAGCCAGGTTATCTTCAACCGTTCTGGCAGGATCCCTTCCTATGAAAGTGGTCATTTTGTCAATACCCAGTTTGGAGGAGGCTTCGACCACTTTTTTTATGTGTTCAAAAGCATTATCGGATATTTCCGGATCAGGGTCAAGAGGATTCGGATAATAACCCAGGCTGGAAACATAAACCCCTTTCTCCTTCAGAAAATTTTTAATCTGGCTGATTTTTTGATCGTTCAGTTCATCCACATCGATGTGGGTCACCCCCGCATACCGGCGTTCAGCTTTTCCCATTGGCCAGCACATGATCTCCACGCATTTAAACTGATGCTCAGCGGCAAAAGTGATCACCTCTTCGAAACTTTTATTGGCCATGAGGGCACTTACAAATCCTAAATCTTGCATAGTCTATTTGGTTTTATATTCAAAGGTATCTTCCCGGTAATAAGTATCCTGTTTGATGGTCTCCCTGAGGGATTGAATGATATCCTGATATTCCGGATTATCGATGGCATTGTTCAGTTCCGAAGGATCTTTTTCAAGGTCATAAAACTCCCAGGCATCAATATCATTATAAAAGTGGATCAATTTGTACCGCTCGGTCCGGATGCCATAATGCCGCTTCACCATGTGAGCACCCGGATATTCAAAATAATGATAATAAATATAATCCCTCCATCTCGGTACATTTTTATAATTAAACAAAGGTGCCAATGACTGGCCCTGCCCGAATCCGTCTGAAATGCCTGTGATATCCAGAAAAGTGGCGGCAAAATCCAGGTTTTGAACCAGGTTTTCATTGACTGTTCCCGGTTCGATCCTTCCGGGGAAGCGCATAAGCAGGGGAGTCCTCAGGGATTCCTCATACATGAAGCGCTTGTCGAACCATCCATGTTCACCGAGGTAGAATCCCTGATCAGAGGTGTAAACGATCAGGGTGTTATCAGCCAAGCCCATTGCATCCAGTTCATCCAGTACCCGGCCTATATTTTCATCTACGGAAACGATACACCGCAGATAATCTTTGATATACCGCTGATATTTCCAGATCGCCCTTTCACGGTCGTCCATCTCGGCATGCTGATAGGCTTCGTTCAGGGGATCATAGTGGGCATCCCAGATCTTTTTCTGGGCATCCGTCATCAGTTTTCCATAGTGCCAGGCATAACCCCTCTCTTCCCAGTTATCCGGGTCCGGATCACTGGGTTTGATCTTGAAATCCCAGGCATCCATCATATCGGTAGCGATCTCCATTTCCTGTTCACGGGCAGCGGCAGAACGCGTAGAATAATCATCGAAATAAGTATCCGGAACCGGAAGATCCCTGTCCATAAAAAGGTCCAGGTGTTTCAGATTGGGCATCCAGTTTCTATGTGGGGCCTTATGATGGAGTAATAGGCAAAAAGGTTTGTCATCATCACGATCCCTGAGCCAGGATAAGGCAAGATCAGTAGTAAGGTCAGTCACATAACCTTCCATTTGGGTCGTATCTTTCTCCGTGATAAAAAACGGATTGTAATATTCTCCCTGATCCCGCAATATATTATAATAAGAAAACCCTATCGGTCTGGATTTAAGGTGCCACTTGCCAATCATGGCAGTTTGATATCCTGCTTTCCCCAGTTGTTTAATGAAGGTGTCCTGTGAACCGTCGAAAGGAAGTGCATTATCAAGCACTCCATTTGCATAGGAGTGCTTCCCTGTCAGAAGAACGGCTCGTGAAGGGGCACAGATCGAGTTGGTCACAAAGGCATTTTTAAAGATCATCCCTTCCCGTGCGATCCGGTCAATATTCGGGGTTTTGATCAGGTGATCCCGGTAAGCACTGATGGCCTGGTAGGCATGGTCATCGGACATGATGAATAAAATATTGGGACGTTTTTGCGCAGGTTCTTTATTTTGTGAACAGCCTACTAACATTATAATGAACACCGAGATAAAGAATAAGAAAAAAAAGAGGCGATGTTTCATCTTAAATATTTCCAGTTTAGTTTAAATTGTATTCATTCCAATATAGAATATATTCCAAACTTATTAAAATCGAATAATAAGTAAATCATACAGGCAAGGGTTATTCACGGTCCTCCAGCCGGTCAGCATCCCTTTCCTTACTTTCATCGGCCATGTCTTCAACTTTATCCAACTCAGGCGATTGTTCCAGTGCTTTCCAGTCAAAATTTTCATCGAACGGATCCAGGGCTTTCTGGGGATCAAAAATCCGTGGGTCAACCGGAACGGCACGGTAAGGTGTAAAGTCTGGTTTTTCTGTAAAAAAATCTCCAAAGTCATTGGCACCTGCATCATACTGATTCAGGTACGGTAAGCCCAGTATATTCCAGAAAGTTTTAAAAATGCTTCCAAAACTGTAATGAACATGACTCACATAATCCCGGTTGACGTAGGGAGATATAACCATCAATAAGGAACGTGGGCATCGATATGGTCCACTCCATTCTGTGCATCATCTTCCGTGATGACGATCATCATGTTTTCCCAGTAGGGTGTATGCGATAGAAACTCAACGATCCTGCCCACAGCGAGGTCGTTGTCCGCCATATAACTTTCACGAAAAGGATATCCGGCTTCCGGCCGGTCGTCTGCACCGTGATCATTGGGAATGATCACTGTTATCAGGGACGGCATGGCATCAGGGCCATTGATCCATTTTTCAGTAAATTCCTTGATAAACATATCAATCCTGAACTGATCAGGGATGGCCATGTTGTAGGTCGGATAGGTCCGTGAGGTGCGTTCGAAAATGGGCTGAGGAACTGGAAAGTTAATGTAGTGTCGGACTCCCGTATAATTGTAATCGGGTTGATACGAAGCTGGTTCAAACATGACACTGAATCCGAAATTATAAAAATCGATCTCATGTCTTTCCAAGTGGTCCCACATGGATCCCGCTTCATTATAATCTTCCGGATAGATGGCACCGGCTGAACCGTTCATGGCATACCTGCCGGGTGCTTTCGAGTCCGATCTGAAAGTCCGGTTTCCTCCATAACTGGCAGCCGTAGCCGTTTCGACCCATTCATTCGGGTAGGTATTCACCAGCCATCGATGACCATCCGCCGACACATCCGAGTCGACATAAAAATTATCAGATATGGCAAATTCCCTGGCAAGCTTGAGGTGATTGGACATTACGGTGGCATTTTGAACGGAATCGGTTCTGGCATGATTGTGAAAGGAAGCATTTTCGCCGTAACGGGCCAGGGCGGGAAGCCCTTTACCTTTTTCCAACTGGCCAAACACTTCATCATAGGTCCTGTTTTCTTTTGAGATAAATACGATATGCTTTATGGGAGAGCTTTTTTGACCCGGATAAAGCGGGATCGGATTTTCCATTCTGTTTTTCCGGCTTACATCACTTGCCCGACTGAAGGAAAAATTATTTTGAATGACCTTTTCCGTCAGGCTTCTCAGTTCTGTATCTGAAGGAACCGGTATGACAGATATACGTCCCGCGCATCAGGTTACCAATATAGCTCCCAAACTCGAAAGATCAAAATTAGGGCCGGCATTTGGACCACTTCCGAATCCTTTGGCATTGGCAACGACCAGATGTTTGCCATCTGGTGTCATTTTAACCTTTGAAGGAAACCAGCCGGTAGGTATATGCCCCAATACTTTCAAGGTGGGAATATCAATGACTGCTATGGCATTGATACCCGATTCTGCGACATAGAGTCTTTTTTCGTCCGGTGAAACCGCCAGACCAAATGGTATGATACCCCGGAAAGATTTTACCCTCGGATCAGGTGGTCTGGATCTGTTGAATGTCCTTATCATTCCGGATATCAATTACGGAAATATTATCATTATTGCCATTGCTTACAAATACATAATCATCGGTGGCAACCAGTGAATTCGGACTCGATCCACCCACGGCAGGGATCCCTTCCACCAGAGCACCCACCAGATGGCCGGTCTTGATCCGGGCGAAACATATGGATTTTCCCAGTTCGAAAGATCAATGGTAAAGACCGAAAAAGCTTCGGTGGCATTGGGATCACCAAGGCCAGGAATGTCTATCGAATCGTTTTTATTCCTGTTCTGCTTCTTCCGTGCCAAAACCGAATGGCGGGAAATTTAAACCGGTATCTTTCAGGTTCTTCATGTCGATACCCTTGATAGGCTTGTACTCAAACATACCTACGTTCGCAACATATGCCTTTTTTTCATCCGGCGAAAGGGTAATCCCAAAAGGATATCGTCCAACCGGGATATTGTGCTCCAGTTGTCTGGTCTCAGTGTTCACAATTACCACCCGGAAGTTGATCTGGTCCACCACCAGCAGTTTTTTGCCATCCCTTGTCAAAACCAGATCACCAAGGTATCCATGTGAATAATCGATCGTTTCACCCACAAAGGAACAGTCTATGGAATCCAACTTCTGCCCGGTGGATAGATCGAAAATAAAGATCTTGTTTTCCTGTCCTCCTGACACGTATACCCTTCCGTTGTCAGGGGAAATCGCCAGGCCCATAAATACTGAGGCAAGGACTCCTTCATCTGAATAAGGGCCAGGAGGTACCTGTAAAATCTCAGGGTTTCCATGCTGAATGCCCTTGATGATGGTGATGGAAAGCGGACTGGTTCCAGAATTGGCGGTCACTGCCACCTGGCCATCTGGACTGAGTGTCAGACCAAAGGGATGGGGGGCGATCTCATAAGTTTGACCTGCTGGTTGAATGATCCTTCCATTGGGAATGACCGTTTTCCCCGCAGGATTCCTGGATGTATATGCATCGATGTCAGGCGTGGAAATGATCCAGGGATCGGGTTTCTTTTCACATGAAATTGCTGAGATCACCAGAATCAAAAAAAAGACCTTCTTCATATATATAATTATTTATCAAATAGGTTGGGTGAATTAAAATATATATTTCTAAATTTTTGATTTTGTATACCTAATGAATTCACTTTCAATTATTTATACCCACCTCTACACCCCTCCAGGGAGGGGAATTTTTACGCTTTCTAAAAAAAATATAAATTATAAATACTTGATGCGCATTAATTTATTTAAAATCGTAATATAATTCACACCATGGATTAATCAAGCTTTTCTTTTTCAAAATCACTGTCATTGACCCATCCGGCCCTGGCATCTTCCCCGGACATGAATCTTTCATAAAAATTACGGTCCGATTCATTGGAATACAGATATTGATCAAAATCATCCCCATTACCCAGGATCCGGGGATCTTTTTGATCCTCTAGCTTCCTGGCCAGTTCGAGTTTTAACTGGTTTTTCATTTCGGAATAATCTGACTGAGAAGCCAGATTAATCATGCAATCAGGATCCTCTTCAATGTTATAAAGTTCTTCTTCCGGATGTTTTCCAAAATTCCATTCCCAATACTGGCTTTGACCGTGGGTTCTTCTATCATTTAAGATCCAGGTTTTTGTAGGACTTCCATCGGTATTTAAATAGCCTGTTTCAGGATTACCGGCTGGCCACCGGTCCGGTTTGAAATTCATCAGATAAAGGAAGCCTTCCTTGATGATGCCCCTCACCGGGTATCCGACATCTCCTGGCCTGCCTACATCATGACGTTCTTTTCCGACCAGCACAAAGTTCCTTTCGGGATTAATGACATTGGCGGTCCGGGTCGAATAAAAAATATCGGTCAAACTATTTCCAGTAATCGACTGCATGCCGGACTGTCCCGGATCAATTTCAGCCAGTTCGAGAAAAGTAGGAGCAAAGTCAATGAAATTCACAAAATCATTGATCCCTCTACCGGGATTGATGATTCCCTTTTTCCACATGATCGCCAGCGGAAGATGATTAGAATACTCATATACCTGGCCTTTCACCCTTGGAAAGGGCATTCCATTATCGGCCGTTACTACCACGAGTGTGTTATCAAGCTTCCCCCTTTCTTCCAGCATAGTTAACATTTTTACAAGATGGTTGTCAAACCACTCAATTTCATAAGCATAATCCAACAGATCGGTTCTTACTGTATCATTATCGGGCCAGAAAACAGGGATCTGATCGATATCGTTCAGGCTTTTTCCACCTTTCCGGATACCTGCCTGCCATTCATAAGCCCGATGGGGTTCTGTGGATCCATACCAGAAACAGAAAGGAGTTTTTTCAGGGAGACTGTCGAGGAAAACCCTGAAATTTTCTGCGTAGTCTATCGGATTGATGTATTCTGCCGGAGGATCCAGTTTGATCTGATTGAATGGGATCCCGGTAAGTTGTCGTTGGTTGCCCAGACTGTCCAGGGCAACACCCGGACCCCATCCTTTTGCCGTATAGCCGACATAATAGCCCTGTTCAGACAGCGATTCAGCATATGTTTTGAACTTTTGTGGAAAATAGGGCCAGTGATTGGCCGCTTCTTCCAATTGCCAGGAATTTCTTCCCGTAAGGATGCAGGACCGGGAGGGCGCACATTTGGCATTCGGTGTATAACAGTTCCTGAAAAGCAGACCTTCACGCGCTACCCGGTCAAAAGCGGGTGTTTTGATCCAATTGGTGCCATAGGCTCCCATATGTGGAAAAGAAGCATCATCGGCAATGGCAAAAAGGATGTTGGGACGATCATCTATTTTTTCTGGTTCAGGGGTACAGGAGATGATCAGACAAATCAAAATGAAATGAAGGAAGTTCAGAACGGTGATTTTTTTCATATTTGAACCAAAACCAAAATGCATATAAATTTAAATAAACAGTTAAAAATATATCGATTTCGGGGATCTTATAAAAGTATCCGGAACATATTTTGATCTATCAGGCAAATTAATAATTCCTTTTGATCTGTAAATGCCTGAATGGAAGAGAATTAATTTTTATGATTTTTTAGGTAAAATAATTAACTTGCTTCAATCATCAGGTTGTTTTTTGGTGTCAGTAGCTTTAAAAAATCATTTATTTTTTTCAAGGTATATTTTTTTATTTTTCACTTAAAATTTCGCTGCAAATTATTATGAAACTCTATTATAATTCATTCCCTTATTTGTTTTGGTCGGTCATTTTCTTGACTTTTTTTTCCTGTAATCAAAGATCCGGTCAATTATCACAGGAAATCGGGCTTTCACAGGACTGGGAAATTTTTTCTTCCCGGGATCTGCAATTGGGGGGAAAGGAAATATCCTCTTCCCCTTTAAATATTGAAAATAGATATATGACGGAAGTCCCCACTACCGTAATGGCTGCTCTTGTAAGAAATGAAGTTTACAAGGATGTTTTTTACAGTGACCATCTCAACCATGTATCCGCAGAACCTTTTAAGGTGCCCTGGTGGTACCGAAAAACATTTCAAATCGATTCAAAAACGAGTTCGGAATATTATACGCTGGTACTTGAAGGGCTTAATTATAAAGCGAATGTATGGTTGAATGGGGTGCAGATCGGAGCCGCCGATTCAATAGTGGGGTGCTTCCGGATGTTTGAATTTGATATAACGCAGGAGCTTCGATCTGGGGAGAATATACTGGCTATTGAAATTATCCGACCGGAATGGGGGGATCTTACGATCGGGTTTGTGGATTGGAATCCGTGGCCGCCCGATAATAACATGGGGATCTGGAGACCAGTAAAAATATTGAAAACCGGACGTGTGGAATTGAAAAATGTGTTTGTAAAACCATCGGTAAATACAGAAACCCTGAAGGAGGCAAGCCTGACGCTCTCGGCCGAGCTCGTGAATCATTCGGATAAAAAAGTAAACGGGCAGGTTACGGCACAGATCGAAGATATCCGGATTCAGCAGGAATTTTCACTTGAGCCACGGGAAAACAGAAAAATTATCTTCACCCCATCGGATCATCCTGAATTAAATCTGAATGATCCCCGGTTATGGTGGCCGAATAATCTGGGCGATCCGGAATTATATCACATGAAGATCACCGCTTCGACCCATTCAAGATTATCCGATGAAAAATCAGTCCGGTTCGGCATCCGGGAAGTAGCGCAATATTTCAATGAGAACGGACATCGTGGGTTTATGATCAATGGTAAAAAATTATTGATCAAGGGGGCCGGTTGGGTCGATGACATTTTTCTGGATGATCCGGATGAAAAAGTGGAGGATCAGATCCGTTATGTGAAACTCATGAACCTGAATACAATTCGCTTGGAAGGTTTCTGGGGAAAGAATCAGAAGTTATATGATTATGCGGATGAAAATGGCATCCTGGTCATGCTAGGCTGGAGCTGCCAGTGGGAATGGGAAGGATACTGCGGAAGGGTGGAAGATGACTATCTGGCCATCAGGACCCCCCAGGAAATAAATGAACATGCCAGGGCTTATCAGGATCAGGTGAAGTGGCTAAGAAATCATCCGAGTGTCTTTTTATGGGTGTATGGAAGCGATAAACTGCTGGTTCCCGAACTGGAGAAAAGAATGAATGAATTCCTGATCACTGAAGATTCAACCCGTCCCATCCTGAACAGTTGTGGTTCGGCAGTGAGTGATATCACGGGTCCAAGTGGAGTGAAGATGAATGGCCCCTATTCGTATGTGACTCCCAACTACTGGTATGTGGATGATCGAAGGGGAGGAGCCTTTGGTTTCAACACGGAAACTGGTCCTGGCGTGCAACCCGCGCCCATTGAAAGTATCAAAAGGATGATTCCACCGGACCATCTCTGGCCTGTTGACAGCATCTGGGAATATCATCTTGGAAGAAATGAGTTCCGTACTTTCAGGCATTGGATGAAGCCCTTTAACGCCAGATATGGTGGGGCTGAAAATGTTGAGGAATTTACCTTTAAGGCCCAGATGGCAAATTATGAAGCCATGCGACCCATGTTTGAGGCTTTTGAGGTCAACAAACCCAATGCCACCGGTGTGATCGAATGGATGCTGAATTCGGCCATGCCAGGAATGCTATGGCAGTTGTATGACTGGTACCTGATGCCTAACGGAGCTTTTTATGGGGCAAAAAATGGCAGCCGGCCCCTGAATATCATTTATAATTACAAGGATCATGACATTTATTTGTCGAACGATTATTATGATATCTTTGATGGTTTGGCTGCGGAGATCCGGGTTTTAAATACATCCGGCAGAGAAATTTTTGCTAAAACGTTGGAAGTAGGAATCGGGGAAAACCAGACCATTAAAATTTATGATATGCCTGAAATGGCTGGTCTCAGTACCACTTACTTTATGGATCTCAGGTTAAAGGATGGGGATGGTAAATTGATCAGTATTAATTTCTACTGGCTTTCCACAAAACAGGATGTCCTTGACTTTAAAAATTCAGAATGGTTTATCACACCCAATAAATCGTATGCCGATCTAACCGGGATCAATGATTTACGGGAGATTGAAATTGATGTGGATCATGCTTTTAACATCCGGGGTGACACTGTAAGGGTCAAGGCAAACCTTGAAAATAAAACGGATCAACTGGCCTTCTTCATCGAGTTGAGTCTTTCCGGGAAGGAAAGTGGTATGCCCGTTCTACCCGTTTTCTGGGAAGACAATTACATTTCCCTATTACCAGGTGAAAGGAGGGAAATATCGGGTTATATTTTTAGAAAAGATCTGGGAACTGATGAGCCTGTTTTCAGCTATAAAGGATGGAATATTAAACCGAAAAATTTTTAGTGAACTGGGATTAAATCAAATTGAATAATCTATATCAACAAATAAACCTGCAAGATGGAAAACGTTAAAACCTCGCAAAGAAGTTATTATAAAGTGGGTCTGGTGATCCTGATCTTTTTTGTCATCTCTTTTTTCACCAATATCCTGGGAGCACTCAATCCGAGTGTTTCCGACAGCTACGATCTTACCAAGACCATGGCTGGATTTTTACCTTTTTCATTTTTTATCGCCTATGGGGTGATGTCCATCCCTTCAGGATTCCTCGTTGAAAAATACAAAGAGAAAAGAATGCTGCTGGTTGCATTTTTACTCAGTCTTTTGGGTGCCCTTGTGTTTGCCAGTTTTCCCGCGTTCCGGATCTATGTGATCTCGTTGTTTACCATCGGGGCAGGCATGGCCATGCTGCAGGTGATCATTAACCCGCTGTTAAGAGTAGCTGGAGGGGAAGAAAATTTTGCTTTTTATTCGGTACTGGCCCAGCTGGTTTTCGGTTCGGCCTCTTTCGTCAGCCCGAAGATGTATTCCTGGGTGGTATTGAATGTGCATGGAGAAAAATCCGTTACCGGTGGCCTGGCCGGATTATTGACTCGTCTCACACCTTCCGATCTTTCCTGGGCCGCCGTATACTGGATCTTTGCCATCATCAGTTTTGCGATGATCCTATTGATCCTGATGACCCGTTTCCCCAAGGTGGAACTGAAGGAGGATGAAAAAGTAGGAACCCGTCAGAGTTATCTGGATCTTTTCAAAAACAAATATGTGATCTTTTTTTTCCTGGGAATTTTCGCCTATGTTGGGACCGAACAGGGGGTTTCCTACTGGATGTCCAGGTTTTTAGCGGATTATCATGGATACGATTATGAGACGGTCGGGGCCAATGCGGTGGCCAATTTCTGGGGACTGATGACGATCGGAGGGATCCTGGGTCTGGTATTGCTGAAACTGTTTGACAGCAAGGTGATCCTCCGGTGGTTTACAATGATCTCCATGATTTGTCTGATTTTGGGTTTATTCGGTTCAAAAACCTTTTCATTATACGCTTTCCCAGCCGTTGGATTTTTTATGTCGGTGATGTATCCCATCATTATTTCACTTGCGCTCAATTCCGTGGATAAGCATCATGGTTCCTTTGCTGGGATATTGATGACCGGAATCATGGGTGGAGCGGTAGTCCAGCTTCTGATCGGTGGATTGGCAGATCTTATTTCATTGAAAGTTGGGATGATGTTTAACTTTGTCACCATGGGCTATATTTTCAGTATCGGCGTATGGGCAAAGCCGCTGATCAGGAATAAGGTGATCACCCTGGGGAAAAAGAAAGCCGATTCAGAATAATATATTTAATTCGAGCGATGACATCCCTCGAAAGGATGTCATCGCTTAAAGGGATCCCAACCCTGGCCAGTTCTGATTGAGTATGGACTAAACCCTAACCCATTTTTGTTTTTTATTACTTTCGATGATCCTTTCACACAGGACAAGTTCCCGCAGGCCATCCCGGAAAGTGGGATAGGAAGGATGTTTTGACCGGCCATTCCGGATGTCGGCATAAATTTCCTTGAAGATCTGTTTGGAGGTATCCGGAAATCCTTCATTATGACCGCCTGGGAAGGCGATGATCTTCCGGCTCTCTGCCTCCACCAGTGAAGGATCTCGCAGCAGGACCTGGTTTGGCTGGTCCCTCCGGCCGATCCAGCATTCATTGGGAGTTTCCGAGCACCAGGAAAAGGTCTGCCCGGATCCGGCAATTTCGAGACTCAGTCTGTTCTTCCTCCCGGCCGATACCTGGCTAACTGTCACCACCCCCTTGTTCCCATTATCGAACCGGAGCATTACAGAGGCATAATCTTCCGTATGGATGGGGACTTCCTGGTAGTCCTCCGGTTTCAACAGTTTGCCGGAATAAGTCTCAATGGGTTTCAGCGGTTTCTTCCGGTTCTTATGGATGGTGGCAAAATCGGCCATCACTTCCACAATCTTCAATCCGGTGATGTACTCAAGCAGATCCATCAGATGGGAGCCGATGTCGGCGATCGCCTTGGATTCACCGGACTTGTCTGCTTCCAACCTCCAGTTATAATCCGTATCATAAAAAAGCCAATCCTGCAGGTAGGAACCGATGACGGAATAGATCTCACCCAGTTCCCCCTTTTCCCGTGAAGACTTCATATGCCGAATTAGCGGGTAATACCTGATATTAAAATGAACAGCGTTTACCAGTCCCGTACGGTCCGCCAGCCTCACCAGTTCTTCCGCTTCCTGGATGGTCATGGCCAGCGGCTTTTCGCAGACCACATGGATCCCTTTTTCCAGGGCAGCTTTTGCCATGGGGAAATGGAGGTTATTGGGGGTACAGATATGGACGCATTGGACTCCCTCACGATTGAGGAGATCGTTAAAATTCTCATAATAGTGTTCGATTCCCAGGTCCCGGGCTTTTTGTCTTGCCACTTCGGTTGAGTAGTCTGAGATGGCCACTACTTCAATGCCGGGGATCCTTCTGAGTGCTTCTACATGGGCCGGACCGATGAAACCGAGACCGGCTACGGCGGTTTTAATGGTTTTCATGATGAAAAAAATTTTATTTACAGGTAATTTTTAGAAATCAAGTAATACGTATAAATGTAAATTGTAAAATAAGAATTATAAAGTTTTACCTCGAATTTTGAGATAGCAATTCCGAATTTTGAAAGATGGGACAGGATCTATTGAAAGCTTCCCCTATTTAGAAGCATAAGATATTAAATTTTTCCAATTGTTGTTATTGTCCTGTTGAAATGTGGGAAACTCTTCCTTCAGGTTACAAGCAGTGGTTTAGTTTATTTTATCCCCCAATTACTTTTTATGGACATAATGCTTTAAGAGAATTTATAGAAAAATTCATTGAACAAATTATTTCCGATCTTAAATTAAAGAAATATATATCTTCTATCAACTTTGATTTTCAAGGGGCAAGACAGCAAGGTAGTGATAGACTTTGGTTAGTGTAACCATGCGATATAAAAAATTGGGGTCAAAATGGTTTTTTAAAGTTGGTGCCCCGCACCAACTTTCTGTAACGGCAGATAAAAACGTTGCCTGCACTCCCCAACTTTTCATATTGCTGAACTGCTGCCAACAATGTAAAAATCAAACTGAATAATCCGTGAATGAGCAATATTTTATTGCCTTAGTTTTGTTTTTTTCATCCAGTATTATTAACCCCAATTATTCTTAAACTATTTAAAAATTTACAAATAAAATGTATTTAAAATACTCATAATCAATCTGATAAACCAAGGGGTTAACCCTCGATAAGCACAATTTCAATGGCTCATTTTCAGGCTATTGGATAAATTCTAAAAATTTCAAATCCATGAATATTTTTTAAATTTATAAGAAATTGTGCTTCATCTCCCGATGAATATCGGGACCAAAGGGCGTCTGCCTGCCGTCAGGCAGGAAAAATTTGTGAATTTTTCGGGTAAATTGTCAGATTTAACGTTGAATACTATGAATAAATTTCTGGAAGAAATCTTTGAGCAACCCGGCTCGATCGAAAAAGTCCTAGCTCATTATACAGGTTCAGGCGGAAAACCTTTGCTTGAAAGGATTAAAAGCGCGATCAGCGAAAGAGCCATTGAAAAAATTATTTTTACCGGCATGGGTAGTTCCTACTTTATTTCCCATGCCGCTTCCACCTTATTCAATGAATCGAAGATATATTCCTACGTATTAAACGCCAGTGAATTACTGCATTATAATCTTTCCCTGCTTGGGCGTAAAACCATGTTAATTTGCATATCTCAGTCAGGAGAAAGTTTTGAAATCCTGGAAATTCTAGAAAAGCTTCCATCCACAGTCTACTGTGTCGGTATCACCAATGAAGAAGACAGCACACTCTCGCGAAAAGCGGATGCTGCATTGTTATGCAAATGCGGAAAAGAAGAAATGACGTCCACGAAAACGTATGTAACATCTTCCCTCGTCTCTTTCATCCTGGGCTGGTACCTGGCCGGGAGTTGGAATGAAAGTAAAATTCATAGGATTGAACGGCTTATTCTGAATTTCAGAACAACACTGACCGGTTTTGATCAATGGTTAAGTGCCTTTCTGGACTTTTTCGGTGATGTGCAGACGATACAGATTATCGCCAGGGGACCAGTATTTTCAACAGCCAGTCAGTCCGCTTTAATGTTTAAGGAAGCCCTAAGAATTCCGGCAGCAGGTTATTTGGGGGGTGAATTCAGGCACGGTCCAATGGAAATGGTATCGGAAGGATTTAAGGCTATTCTTTTTGCCGGCAAAGGAAAAACATGGGGACAAAGTATTAAGATGGCTGAAGATATATCCAGATTTGGCGGCAAAGTATGGTTGATAACCAATAAGCAACCGGAATTGTCTGACAAGAATATAGTCACCTTTTATGTCAATGAGCCTGATGAATATTTATTTTCTGTTCAAAGTATCATTCCGGTTCAGCTATTCATCGATTCTTACGCTAAATCGAAAGGATTTCAAGCAGGGAGCTTTTCTCGGGGTGCCAAAGTCACCATGACGGAATAAACAATTTAAAATCAAACATTTAAACCCTAATTCCTATTGTCAAGTAAAAAAATAATTATCGGGGTCGATCTGGGAGGCACCAAGATCATGACCGGAGCCATTACCTGTGAAGGTAATGTGCTCGGTGAGCCGGTTCAAGTACCTACAGGAGCCGGCGATCCTGCTGAAATGGTTTTGAAACGGATTACCGGGTCGATTGAAAAAACGTTGAGCGATCTCAGGCTGTCGGTAAACGAGGTGGCAGGAATAGGAATTGGTTCCACGGGTCCGGTGGACAGTGAAACAGGGGAAATCCTGGAATGCCCGCAATTGCCCAACATGCATTTTTTTAATTTACGCGAATCCATCAGAAAACACTTTGGCATCTCTGTCCGGCTTAACAATGATGCCAATTGCTTGGTATTCGGTGAATGCGTTTTTGGCGTGGCAGCTGATAAAAAGAATGTGGTAGGTTTCACGCTGGGCACCGGCATAGGATGCGCGGTCGTTCTTGATAAAAAGATTCTGAACGGATCCACCGGCGCGGCTGCTGAAATATGGCCCTCGCCTTATAAATCCGGGATGATTGAGGATTATATTTCGGGCGGTGGAGTTACACGTATTTACCAATCCATTTCCGGTGAGGTAGAAACTTCGCTGGCAATATATAACCTGGCATTGGCCGGGGATAAAGATGCCTTACAAGCATGGAATGAATTTGGCGTACATCTGGCAGTACCGATAGCATGGTCGGTAAATCTTATCGATCCCGAAATGGTTGTTATTGGTGGTTCGATTGCCGCTGCTTTTCCTTTTTTCAAAACCTCCATGGAGGATAACCTGCGTAAATGGATATGCCCCGTTCCGGCTGAAAAAACAAAAGTCGTGCCGGCAAAATTGGGCAACTACGCGGGCTTTATAGGTGCTGCCTGCCTGATGTTAGAGGATAATGAATAAAACACATAAAATAAGATTAAAGTAGTTATACAATGAAAAAAGGATGGATTTTTATCGTGACGGTTGTTTTTTCCTTGGAATCGTGTACCCATCAGGAAAATGTAGCGGTTAATCCCATTAATGAAAAACAGCAGTTGAGGGAATGGAAACTGGAATCATCAACCCAGGTTGTTGTGAAGGAAAGTACGCTTTCATCAATAACATTCAACGATTCAGCGTGGATTAAGGCGGAAGTACCTACCACCGTGTTAAGAGCCCTGGTGAAAGCGGGCGTTTATCCTGACCCACATTTCGATTTAAATGACCTTCAAATCCCCGATGCCTCAGACGATCTAAGTAAGCGGTTGAATTTGTCCAAATACAGTCATTTGAAAAATGTTGCCAATCCATTCAAGGACCCGTACTGGTTCAGGATAACCTTTACCATTCCTGAAGAAAACCGGGGTAATAAAATATGGTTGAATTTTGATGGCATCAATTATCGCGGTGATGTATGGCTGAATGGTAAACAGGTAGCTGATTCCAGTGAAATGGCAGGCATGTTCCAGCGGTTCAAATACAACATCACAGATTTTGCCGTTTTAGATGGAGAAAATGTGCTTGCTGTAAAAATACATCAGGTTGACCATGTTGGAACTCCTTATCCCGGATACCAGTTCGTACCATTCGGTCCTAATAAAGGCCAGGGGCAGGATATTTTTAAGGATGTGACGTCGAAAATATCCGCAGGCTGGGATTGCGCTCCGGTGGTTAGGGACAGGAATATGGGAATCTATCAGGATGTATACCTCACTTATACAGGTAATGTAGATATTATAGATCCCTATATTGTAACCGACCTTCCACTTCCTGATACTACCCGTGCCGATATTACCATTACCACCGAACTTAAAAATACAGGAAACACCACCCGAAAAGGTGTTTTAAGAGGAAGTATTGATATACTTAAAGAGATTGATTTTTATACTTATAAAAAGAAAATGCCAGGCAATATGAGCCCCATTATTTTCAAAAAAGAAGTGGAAATTCCGGCCGGGCAAACTGTAAATATTTCATTTTCACCTAAAGAGTATGATCAGTTGACTGTAAAGGATCCACATTTGTGGTGGCCTAACGGTTATGGCATGCAATATCTGCACCACCTGAACCTGACATTTGAAATCGACGGGGAAGTATCTGATGTTCAAAATACTACATTTGGGATTAGGGAAATATCATCCACGCTGAAAGAATTGAATGGTGAATATGGGCGGATTTTCTGGGTGAACGGCCAAAGAATATTTTGCCGTGGAGGCTGGATCCAGCCCGATATGATGTTTGACATGAATCCTAAACGTGTATACGATGAAGCTAGGCTGCTGGCCGGGGCAGGTGTAAATATGATCGCGTGCGAAGATTTGCCATCCCCGCCAGAACATGTAATGGAAACCTATGATAAATATGGACTGATGATGTGGGAAACTTTCTATCAATGCTGGACGAGCTATCCAGGCACACCTTCTTTTTCTAATCCATTGGATACGGAATTATCATTGAGAAACTCTTTCGACATTGTGAAAAGGTACCGGAATCATCCAAGTCTGGTAATCTGGGCAGGTGCCTGTGAAACCATTATGCGTGAAGAACTATATGTTCCATTGCGAAAATACATAAAGGAAATGGATACAACCCGGGTTTTCATTGCCACATCGAGCCACGGCTGGGACATTGATTCGCTAACGCCCTATATGATACCCGATCTTCCAACGGGCATGACCGATGAAGGAGCGCCGGATTATACCTGGTACCCTCATCTCTATTACTATAACATGGTTTTACAAGTGAAAAATCAGATGTTCCGAAATGAATTGGGTGTTCCGGCTGTTTCAACTTTGGAAAGTATGAAAAAATACATCTTTGACTTAGGGCAGGGACCGAAAAACGACCTTTATCCCCTTGATAAAAAATGGGCATACCACGATGCATGGGACGGAAATGGCTATGCTTTCCGGGCATACGACAGAGCCATCAGAAATCAATACGGACAACCAGAGACTGTGGAAGATTATATACGCCAGGCACAATATGTGAATGCCGGAAGTTACAGGGCCATGTTCGAAGCAGCCAACCACCGCATGTGGGACATTACTTCGGGTGTTATGCTCTGGAAACTTAATGCTACTTGGCCACAAGTGCTATGGCAGATATATGATTGGTTTCTGAATCCAAATGCAGGTTATTTTTATACCAAAAAAGCGCTTGAACCAGTTCACATCCAATTAAATGAACATGATTTTACGGCGTCGGTTATTAATACAAACCATAAAGTACATCAAAATCTGACGGCAATCGTTCAGGTATTGAATAATGATATGAACGTGAATTGGGAAAAAGAAGAAAAATTCACTATTGAAGCAGACAGATATAAGGAGCTTTTCAAATTACCGGCACTGGAAAATTTAACACCCACTTACTTCGTGAAACTGGTGTTGAAGGATCCGGATGGTAAAATTATGTCTGATAATTTCTACTGGTTCTCCTCGGCAAAATATAAAGTTGACCTCACCGATATTACCAAATTACCAAAAGTTATTTTGGATATTAAACATGAGCTTTCCTATGATGAGTATGATGAAGGCTACATGAAAGTTGTGGTAAAAAATCCGACAGACAAACTGGCTTTCTTCAATCGTTTGTTATTGACAAAAGGAGAGGGAGGTGAGGAAGTATGGCCTACTTTCTGGAGTGATAATTTCTTCAGTTTGTTGCCCGGAGAAGAAAAGGTGGTAACCGCGCGCTTTGCCAAACAGGATCTGGATGGGAAAGAACCTGTTTTGGTTTTGGATAAGGATATTTAATGCCCGCTTCTGAAATATACTGGAAAATAATTTCAGAACTTCAGGGTCTCCCTCAAAGCGGTTGTCTAAAAAGTAAGTAAAAATGGAGTAAACTGGATGGATTTACCTATTTTGATTTAAAGTAAGGGAAAAGTTCTGCATAAATCAAACATGTGTATGAAGACTGATCAAACTATTATTTCCAATTTATTTCTTTCATCGAAGTATTAATGGCCTCCCACACGGGATTGTTTTCGTGTGGAACACAATCGCGTGCCCAATACCACCAAAAATAGCCACCCCTGTAATTTTTTACATATTTGGGCATATTGTAATAATGCTTTACCATTGCTACTTTACCCTCTGTAGTACCTCTATGGCCACATTCGCCTATTGCCAGTATCGAATTCGGAAACATGGTTTGCAAAGTTTCAAATATACTTTTCCAGTCGGGCTGAAAGCCGTGGTGATCGTCTTCATAGTAGCTCACTGTCATGTAATCAAGTCCCTTTTTCATATCTTCAGGAACATACTTTTGTAACCAATCCAGCATGCTCATTTCTTGATCGCCGAGGGCTACTTCATAACTGACCAATAAGGTTTTTGCATTTTTCTCTTCAATAAATTGATAGGCAGCATACATTTTGTCAGCGTTAAACTGTCTGTCATCGCCAATCCAGCCTTCTCCGTTTATTTCATTCGCAATTTCCCACATATCAACATAAGGGGAGAGGTACTCATATGATTCCTTAAACCTTTTCAAATAAGCATCTACACTCTTGAAGCGATTCATGTAGTATGAATCTACCGGTTGTGCCACTACATAGGCGACGGCATGAATTTCTTTGAATATCCTTTCATAATCTTTCGGTGCAATTTTATCTGACATAACGATCCTGGCGGTAGGCTTTACTGACATTGCCTTAATAGCCTTTACGATTAGCTGCAGGGTATCTTCGCCTGACCAACCATCAGAAACCGTAATTCCATATATTGGCTGTGATGGATCAATACCGGCATTGTTTTTATCTGCCTTGCATCCTGATAAGGCTATTACAAATGCGAATAAAGTAATCAGTAACATTATCCGTTTTCTGTTAGTATTTCTATGAAGTTGTTTCATTTATAAGGTTGATTTATTGATTATTGAGTTTCTCTTATATTGCCATGTTACGAGGGTACGGCGTCCTTCTAAGTAATCTTTATCCACAAAAGTTTAAATCAGATTAATATAAAAAGTAAATATTAAAGAACGCGCATTAAAAATTCAAATCAAAAATAAATGTAAAATGCAGATTGTAAAATGTAAACTTGAATATCGGATATTGAATAAAAAATATCCTATTTCGAATGAAGGTACATTGTCTATATTCATCCCCTTTTATCCTCCAGCGAATGAAGACTTAAGTGTAAGCTCCCCAACTAATGATAAAATCTTAATAAATTCAAATAATACAAACGCTGCCCAACAATCGCGAGCATCCATAGGGTTGATAGTATCAAACGAGGTCCTGGTCTGTGGCTACGGGTGATTAAAACGTATTATCAATGGTAAATATATTTGCCTAAGAATGCAATCAATGGTGATTAACTTCTTAACTAGGTAGGATTAAATCACGATTCTAGATTCGGGAATACGATTTTAAGTAATATTGTTGCTATTATGAAAAGAACAATCTTAAAGCAATTTTTCTTATTAATCATACTGGGTACATTTACATTATTCAGTAGTTGTAAGAAAAAGGATGGAAGTAAGGATTCGGGACCCCTGGAATATGTCCTGACCTGGAGTGATGAATTTAATGGTGAGACCATTGATGTCAGCAAATGGGACAAGCCGGAAGTCAATCGGCGTAATAATGTGGATGGCCCGGATGGATGGTGGCTTAAGGAGAATTCCTACCTGGATGGTGATGGTAATCTGGTGATACGTGTAAAAAAAATAGACAATCGGAATAATGATAACGATCCCTTTGATTATTCCACTGGTGCGATCCGCTCAAAAGGTAGATTCGAGCAAAAGTACGGGAAATTTGAGATCAGGTGTCAATTACCAACTCAAGCAGGTTGGTGGGTAGCATTCTGGCTGATGTCACCAACGGTAGGTAATGTGGGTAATTCTGGTGAGGATGGAACTGAAATTGACATTTTTGAGGGATTCGGATGGACAGACAATCTGAACTTTGCACTTCACTGGGATGGATATAGAGACGATCACAAATCCATAGATATGAAAAAAACAATTGACGGGATACGTGAAGGGTTTCATACTTACACATTGGAATGGACAGAGACAGAATATGTATTTTTTGTGGATGATGTTGAAGTATGGAGAACAAGTGCAGGGGGTGTATCCAAGGTACCCTCCTACGTAAAAGTGACAGGAGAAATATGTACTCTGGATTGGGCGATTGGTGAAGTTTGGGCAAACGATCCTGAGACTGGCGAATACCCGGATTATTTCCTGGTGGATTATGTGAGGGTTTATCAGTTTCAATAGGTTTTTTAACTATCTGATTATCTGAATATTTGATTTGAAAAAGGCATGAAAAATTTCAGTCTGCAAACCTTTCTGGCAACCGTTCAGATCGATCCAATTCTTTCTATTCTGGTAGTCCTCTCAGTGGGTATTATACTTATCAGTTTTCTTTTCAAGTTGTTGAAACAGCCCTATGTAATTGCTTATATCCTTGTAGGGGTTTTGATGGGTCCTAACGGTTTGCACGTTCTCACAGATGAATCGCTGATTTCCAACCTGGGTTCTTTTGGCCTGGTACTTTTGTTGTTTTTCATTGGCATGGAGATTTCTCTTCCCAAGCTCATTGCCAATTGGCGTATTCCCGTGTTGGGCACCCTTATTCAGGTATTATTCAGCGTGGGTATTGTCTGGATTGTTGGTTCTTTCTTTTATTGGCAACTCAATCATATCATTGTCCTCGGATTTGTCATCAGCCTGAGTAGCTCAGCTATTGTCATCAGTTTCCTGCAAGATAAAGGGCTATTAGCATCTAATTTGGGTCAAAACATCATTGGTATTTTATTGGTACAAGATATACTGGTTGTACCCATGCTGATCATACTCAATTATTTATCAGGAGCAGCACCTTCTATTCTCGATATGTCGAAGCAGATTATCGGTGGGGTCCTGATCCTCGGAATCACAATTTGGGTCTTAAAGAAAAAGGAAATCCGGCTACCGTTTGGGGGGCACATCAGAAAAGATCATGAAATACAGGTATTTATTGCGCTTGCATTTTGCTTTGGTTTTTCCCTGCTCACTGCATTTTTCGGATTGTCTTCAGCATTAGGAGCATTTGTTGCAGGAATGATTGTTTCCAAAGCTAAGGAAACAAGCTGGGTGAATAAAAGTCTGCAAGCATTTAGAATCGTTTTCGTAGCATTGTTTTTTGTATCTGTTGGTATGCTGATTGATCTGGATTTTTTAATGGAAAATTTAGGGGTTGTATCCATTATGGTCTTTTTTGCCTTTATCACAAATAATTTAGTAAATGCGATGATTGTCCGCTTTTTAGGAGAAAGCTGGTCTGACAGCATGTATACAGGTGCTATTTTGGCACAGATTGGGGAGTTTAGTTTTATACTGGGTGCTACTGCCTACTTTATCGGGTTGATTTCCGACTACACTTACCAACTAAGTATTTCTACTATTTCAATCACACTCATCATCAGTCCTTTCTGGATTTTCCTGATGCGAAAAATTCTTGGATTAAAGAATAACAAAAGAATAGGAACAGAGTGAATCATTTGCTTTTGAACATCAACATGCTACTAAACCCAACATTAGATAAAATGAATCCCGCTTACTTTCTTTGTATAAATCATTAAGTCAAACTGATAGGTTTTGTATTGGTCAGCTCTAGGACCTATTTCGCTTTTCATAACATACTTGGTTTTTATGAAATAAATGCACTGTAAGATCCGTATCCAAATTTACTTATCGGATAAATTGTATTCAATTAAAAAATTTAATTGAACAAATAATTGTTATAAAATACTCATTAGGGACATCGATAAGTCCATCTTGTGCGCTGGATTGTGTGATTGTGAAGGGGGTTGGGGGGATGATTAAATCGGAATATCGAACATTGAAAATCAATTTGATATTCGAAATTCATGATTCATCATGCATTCCACTCATGCCCGCCATTCCCTTTTCCTGTTATTCCTTACCTCGTAACTTGCCAATGCATCCAGGGCCAGGTTGGAGTCTTCCACCATCTGAAAGTCATACATGCCGGCACAGACAAAATCGGCGCCATTTTCGAAAGCATACCGGAAAGCCTCACGAGGATGGATGGCACCTGCCGCCATGGTCTTGAAAGCGATCCAGGGCTGTGGCAGGGATTCCATGAATTCTATCGTCCTTGCCGGATTAAAACAATACATATTGTCATGCCATTCTTCATGTCTAGCCGACCAGTAATTGTGATGGTGCATGGTCTTCATCCAGAAATCGGGTTCATATCCTTCCGCTACACAGGCCTCAATGGTCTCGATGTGATGGGATCCGATGCCCAGGATCACCTTGTTGTCGCGTATGAGCTGTATAGCTCCTTCCAGGTCTTTCTGTCTCCCGTTCTTCATATAATAATCAGCTGTTTCCCCCTGGATATAACAGGCAACCGCTCCATAGTCGATGGCCCTCTGGATCCGGTCGAGGTATTCCTGGTAGGGGGTGGGATAGACCCCTTTATCGTATTCCAACCCTGCACAATCCGAGATGAAGCTGATCTTGCCGATGCCTCGTTTCCAGTATTCATCGATCATGGTGGCCATGATCGGGTTGGTGAGCAGGGTGTTGACCCCGCATTTTTCAGCCAGTAATAAGGTGGCAAAGATCTTGTCGCGGTGATGGTATGCTTTCACCAGTTGTGATACATAGATCAGGTCCCTGGAGTGGGAATAGCCGGATAGCAGGTTTCCACCAAGGATCAGACGGCTGAATTCAGTGTCCTTGATTTTTCCTTTGGGTATTTCTCCCTTGAGCTCCTTCAGTTCCGTGACATTCAGGTTTTTGATGGAAGCGCCTGTCATGGCATCCACCAGATTCTGCTCTTCGTAGCTTTCCCATTTTTTCTTTTTATACAAAGCAAATCCAAAGATCCCTACCACTGGCAAGGTAGCCAGTCCCTTGAGCCATTCCCTTCTTTTTAGCTGGGCGGTGGATACGATCTGGCCTTCCTGCGATTCAATGCTTTCTTCTTTTTTCTCTTTGGCGGCTGTTTTATCAGAAAATTTAAAGAAGCTGTCAAGACCCATGAATTTTCCGGTGGGGATGAAAGCCAATACACCCAGCGCGAGAAATTCGATGAAATTTTTATCGATGATCATATAATTTCCTTCAGTGGGCAATCCAAAGTCCAGTTTGACAAAAGGCGGATGGGCTACATAGTATAAAAACAGCAACACCATTCCAGCTAAGGCTGACACACGCGTAAACAAGCCAAGCATGAGAAACAATCCCACCAGGATCAGGGCCCAAACATTGATCACATCTACCGCCGTCAGTACCGACGGTGTTTCAGCAATCCAGTGAAAAACGGGGGCAAAGATCCATCGGCTTGTTTCCAGGTAATCGGCTGATGTCCAACCGGGTGTAAATAGTTTGGAAAAACCTTCAAACAGGAAATGCCATCCGATCGCAATGCGTAACAGTACCAGTACCCATTTGACATTCCGGTTGACCAGTGTGGCTTTAACTTCTTCCATGGCTAAAAAATCAAAAACGTTAAAAATCTTATTTAAATTTAGTAAAATTTGATTTATTAATATTCAAATCCTTTAAATCATTATAGAAATATAGGATTTGGCAGATTAATTCTACCATTTTGACAATTAGAGTATTATTTGCGCATATATATTTACGATTTTAATATTTAACACTTGCTTTTTTATTGAATATGAAACAAAGATCCATATACCTCTTATTATTTGCTGTGCTCGGCCTGATTTCATGCAATAAGAAAGAAATCCGGCCAAATATTATTTTTATTATCATGGATGATCAGAATATGGGATTATCCTGTTTCGGGAAAGATTATATCCACACACCCAATATGGATAGGCTGGCATCAGAAGGAGTCCGGTTTTCACATGCCTATGTACAGCAGGCGGTTTGTGCTGCTTCCCGGGCCAGCTTTCTTACCGGACTACATCCTGAAACAACTGGAGTCGAATACCCTTACAGTCATTATTTTGTGGAGGAAGTTATTCCCAGGTACGGTACGATATCCCAATATTTTCTTAAGAATGGTTACTATACCCGTCATTTCGGGAAGGTGCATCATGGATTTGAAGAAACCCTTTCGGAGCCTAATTATCATCCCGGCGGGACAAGATATGTTTCTGATGAGAACATCGACATTGAAATTGAACTGGGGAATGCCGGAGTTCCTCCCTATGAAATTTTTGAAGGGAGGGATACCCTTTTCCAGGATGGGCGCATTGCCCGTGCGGCTTTACAGGCTTTGGAGAAAGCGGCACAAAAGGAAGAACCCTTCTTTTTTATTGTGGGATTTTTAAAGCCTCATCTTCCTTTCAGCGCCCCGGCAAAATACTGGGAAATGTATGATCCCTCATCCATCCCGCTTGTTCAAAACAAATTAAGACCTGAAGGGGCACCGGGAATAGCGGTCGACCGGTACAATCTCAGACAGTATAAGTGGCAGCATGCCAATCCCGACAGTTTGTTTACCGATGATTATGCCCGGTTGCTTCGGCAGGCCTACTTTGCCTGTACCAGTTTTGTCGATGCCCAGATCGGAAAAATCCTTGATCAGCTGGAAGCACTGGATTTAGATGAAAATACCTATGTAGTATACATCTCAGATCATGGATTTCATCTGGGGGAACAGAATCACTGGGGAAAAACCACCCTGTATGAAACGGATCTGAATGCTCCGTTGATCATTTCGGGGAGAGGAATGAAAAACAGTGGTTCGGAATGCAGGGCCCTGGTGGAATATGTAGACATTATGCCTACCTTACTTGAACTGGCGGGGATCGAAGTTCCCCGTCATCTGGAGGGCGTCAGTTTGTTATCTGTGCTCGAAGATCCGGATCGGGATTTTAAAAAAGCAGTCTTCAGCAATCAGGAAAGGGATGCTATTGGTCGGAAAAAGGGATTTTCCATGCGAGAGGAGAGGTACCGCTACACGGAATGGCGAAATACAACTACAGGTGAGGTTTTAGCGAATGAATTATATGATCTACGGGAGGATCAGCTTGAAACCGTTAACTTGGCTACCGATCCGGCCAACGCCGCTTTGATTAAAAAATTAGCCGGACAGCTCGCCACCGGCTGGGAAGCCGCTTTACCTGAAGGAGTCAATCAGGTGGCAGATAATCCAATAGCCCCGCCTGCTTACGCCTGGGGACCGGAGGGCGTGACAAGAAGAAAATTATGGCATGAGGTTTACGGAGGCACGGAGGAAGATGGCTGGAGAAAAGCGACTGAGGAACGGATCAAAAAAGATCAACTGAACTAAATTGAAAAGCAAAAAAGTCATGAATCTTACCCGACATTCATTCCTGAAAAATTTCGGCTCTTGACAGGAATAGGAGAATGACTTGACCCGGGATCAAAATTTTATCAATCAATAAAATAATAAGTCATGTATTTTAAAATCATATTGATATCAATCATTTCATGGTGCCTTACCATTACAAGTATATATGGACAATCAGGAAGCCAAAAACCACGAGTACTGGTGTTGACCGATATCGAAAACGAACCGGATGATGCTGAATCATTGGTACGTTTCCTGCTTTATTCCAATATGTTCGAGGTAGAAGGACTGGTGGCCACTACTTCTTGCTGGCAGAGAGACAAAATAGCGGACTGGCGTATCCATGAAATAGTGGATACTTACGGTAAAGTTCGGGATAACCTGGAAAAACATGAAAAAGGCTATCCAACATATGATCATCTGAAATCTGTAATTAAAAAGGGATACCCGGATTTCGGCTTGAATGCCGTGGGAACTGGCAAGGATTCGGAAGGATCGGACTGGATTATTGAAGTCATTGACCGGGAGGACCCAAGGCCGGTCTGGATCCCTGTTTGGGGTGGCGCAAATTGCCTGGCACAGGCGTTGTGGAAGGTGAAAATGACCCGGTCACCCGAGGAATTGAAGAAATTTATATCCAGAATCCGGGTCTATACCATCTCCGATCAGGATGATTCAGGACCATGGATGCGCACGAGCTTCACCGACCTGTTTTATATCTGCAGCCCGGGATACGGCGAAAATGGAGGCAATTCTTATTTCTACGCTACCTGGACTGGGATATCCGGTGAAAGAAATTACCATTTTCCATCCGGAGCGGATACCTATATCATTGATAATGAATGGGTGAATGAAAATATTCAGAATCATGGACCTTTGGGGGCCGAATATCCCGATATTGCTTACATTATGGAAGGGGATACCCCTTCTTTCCTGTACTTGGTCAACAATGGCCTGAATGACCCGGAACACCCGGATTATGGTTCCTGGGGAGGACGTTATGCTTTTTATACGCCTTATTACCGGAAATTTTTTCATATACCGGAAACCCGGCCTTTCTGGACGAACACCGATGACTGGGTCGTCGGAAATGACGGTTTGATCTATATTCAACCGCAGGCAACCATCTGGCGCTGGCGCGAGGCCTATCAGAACGATTTTGCTGCCCGGATGGATTGGACCGTTATGGATTATGAAGAGACCAATCATCCACCTGCTCCCGTATTGGATCAGGCAAATAATATGAAAGTGAAGATGGGTGACAAGGTCCTGTTGAGTGCTGAAAAGAGTTCAGATCCAGATGGGGATGACCTGTCCTATCATTGGTTTCATTACCGGGAACCCGGCAGTTATATCGGCGATATTGTCCTGGAATCATCCGATCAGTCTGCGACCTCTTTCCAGGCTCCTGAAGTGAGAGAGCCCGAAACAATCCACCTCATCCTGGAAGTGACAGATCATGGCAAGCCTGCCCTAACACGGTATCAACGAGTGATTGTTACCGTTTTGCCAACTCTGGAAAACTGAAGGGAATGAGTTTGGTGTCTTTGAGCCTTGGTGGCACGATATCGTTATGCGGAAAAAATGGACCTGGATATTGAATAGGAACTTTAATAATAATCAACCTGGGCATCCGCCTTCATTTTTAATATTTTATAGATCTTATCCGACATATCCTGCAACCTCTCGCAGGAATTATTGGATAAAAGAATAATGACCATTTTCTGATCCAGGTATCGGTCAAAGAAGGTCCGGAAACCTTCGAGATCTCCACCGTGAGAAACATGATGCGGATTCGCGGGATCTATGTTCCATCCAAATCCATAATACACTGTACTATCGTTGGTCAGGATGGCAGGTTCATAGGCGAGCTGTTGAATATTTGAGGGGAGTATCTCTTGGGAGTTTAAGGCCAGATGCCATTTATAAAGGTCTTCGACATTCGAAAAGATACCACCTCCACCGGTAGTTCGGAAACGGTAATCAGTAATGGAGCTGTCCTGCCCATATCCAATCGCCCGGTTTGGCAGGGATCCGGCCTGTTCATCAAAAACCACGGTATGTTCCAGCCCCGCTTTATCCAGGCCATTTTCATTGAGAAAATCCGCAAAACTTTGTCCGGAAATCCGGTTGACCAGGATCGAAAGAAGCACGTAACCAGAATTACTGTATTTATACCGGGCTCCTGGTCGAAATTCAAGGCTGTCGATTGACAGGAGGGCATTTAAAACATCGGCATTGGTGAAACCATCATGCAGTTCGGCAAATTCATAATAATCCGGAATTCCACTGGTATGATTTAATAGGTTTCTGAAGGAAATTCCTTCATAAATAGAGGGGAGTTCAGGCAGATACCGGATGATCTGATCATCAAGTTGAATTTTCCCTTGCTGCAGAAGTAAGAGGAGGGCGGTGGCCGTGAATTGTTTGCTGACAGAGGCAAGGTAAAATAGGGTCTCGGTATTCAGGGGCACTTTCTTTTGGCGATCTGCCAGGCCAAAGGCGCCCTGATATACTATGTCCGTTGAATCGGCGACAAGGACTGTGCCGTCGAAGTACCCCGAATCATGAACCTGCAGGATGTGTTGATGGATCTGTTCAGATTGTTCCGCTTTGAGCGATTTTTTTTCGAGTGATTGCTGGCAGGACATATAAATTAAAATCAAGCCGGGGATGTAGAGGATATGTTTCATTTTTTGAATTTATGTCCAAAATAATCTATTTTATTTTTTTGACAAAGTGAGGAAGCCGGGAAAGGATTTGTATGATTTTAAAATCTCGTTCTTCCAATAAATTTCAGATGCCTACCCTGCTGGCGCAAGTCTAAAGGTTGGGTATTTATCGAGATTCCTACTGAATGACAACGTTAATATTTAAGGAAAAGAGGATATTGAATAAACAAATTAAGAAAAATCCATCACTTTTATGTCCTTCAGTAGGAATCCAGATAATTGGACAGGAGGGATATGAAATTTAGGTAAGTTCCCTTTCATGTCTTCCATTGGCGCAGGTCTTCAGGCTGGATTGGGGATGAGGAGGACTTGTACCATCCATAAAAAATTCATATCGTAACATAATAACCAGCTATGAACCGGCATTGCTTCATTGCCAGAACATTATTTATATAGCATTGTGTTTAATCCTGTATGCCGGAAGGCAATTGGTAAGGTCTTCCGGATCAATTCCTGAATGTCATTTTATTTGAGGACTAAATAGATTTGATTAAAAATAGGGCCCAATTGATCCCACACACGTAGTAGTGCCTAACACTTGCACCAGAGAGTTTACAGGGACGTTAACCTCATTCTACGACCACCAGCGTACAGGCCAACAGAGTCGTCGTACGAGTTAGAAGGGGCATGTAGATCCTTGCCTTCCACAGGGTTGACGTTGCTGGTGAAAGGTACGATAAATGTGAAGGAAAGGAAATAAAAGAAATGGGCACGGATGAAACCTGGCCATGTCCACTGCACAATATTCTCACCAGCTTTGGCATAGGTAAGCCCAACCGGTTCAATCTGTGCATCTTCGCCACTATGAATTTCACTGGTTACCCTTCGTTGTCTGTCATTTTCAGGCTGATTTTACCGCATTGTTGTAGAAAACAAGGTGGGGAGAATCAAAAACGGGGTTGATTTGGTCAATTATCTGTTATTTAAACTCGATCAGGGCTTAGATGCAGACATCCTTGCACCTGAAAGGTAGAAAAATGACTTATGTCCACTTAAAAATGCACTGGTTCAGGGTAAAAATTCATTGGGGATAGGCATTTATCATTTAGGTACGGGTAAAAATTAACTAATTCTGCATAAAAACGATCATTTTCGCCTGTCCCTAAGCCGTTTCTGCCTGTCCCTAAACCATTTTAGTATATCCCTAACCCGTTTTCATTGATCCTTAATCCTGCAACCTTTTTCCCAAATACGAATTTACGGTTCCCCAGTTCAATTCCATCTTTGCGTTCTTTGCCTGAAATATCAGGGCAGGGTATCCTTCCATTGGAGATAGGCATTTTCCAGTTCTTTTACCTTAACCGGGAATTCACCGGCCAGATCATTGATTTCAGTCCAGTCCTCAACCATATTGTATAATTCCCACTCCTGGTCATTTACCTTTACGATCTTCCAGTCGCCCTGGCGGAACATACGGAACCGATCTGTAAATCCGGAAATGAAATAAGAAGGGGATTCCCTTTCCTGACCGAGCAATACAGGCAATAATGATCTTCCGTGAAGTGGATGGGTGGGTTTCCCATTTACCTGTTCAGGGTAATCTGCACCGGTAATCTCCAATAAAGTAGGAACAATATCCACCACATGACCCGGCTGTTGAGTAATGCTTCCAAGATCTTTGATTTTTGCTGGCCAGGAGGCAATAAGGTGGGTGTTGGCACCGCCTCCATGCCCATATTGTTTAAAATACCGGAAAGGGGTATTACCCAGGTTGGCCCAGGCGGCACTCAGGGTACGGTAACCTTCCGCGGGACCCGGCGGAATCTCAAAATCCCGGTTGCTGTCATAGGGGCAGGAGCCATTGTCTGAAAGATACAGGATCAAGGTATTTTCACGGATCCCCTTTTTTTCCAGGTATCCGACAATCCGGCCAATATTTTTATCCAGCCGGTAAACCATGGCCGCAAAAACTGCCATTTCCAGGTCAAGATCCTCTTTTTCCTGTTCTGTTAAAGAATTCCAGGGACGATATAGCGGGATTTTCGCCCGGATCTCCTCATCACCTGGCGGATGCCCCCTGAATTGATTGATATTTCCTTCCGGGGGGCTTAAAGCATATTTTTCATCCAATATACCCAGTGAGATCATTTTGTGGTATCGCTTTAGTCGCAGGGAATCCCAACCGGTCTTATACCGGCCCCTGAACCGCTCGATATCTTCAGGTCTGGCCTGAAGGGGATAATGGGCGGAATTAAAAGGCAGATACAGGAAAAATGGTTTTTCTCCTGCGCGGGCTGAATCCAGGAAATGCAAAGCATAATCTGTCAACACGTCGGTCTTGTAAAAGGGTTCAGTTTCTGACTCGATCGTATTGACATCAATTTCCTGTCCGTTGAGCCGGAAAGGATTGGCCATGGTCCCGGAAGGAGGAATAAAATATTCACTGATCAGCCAGAAGATAAAAGAAAAGTCAAAAATTTTGTCTGCATAGGCAGTTTTTGGAACCCATTCCTGGAAATGTTCCTTTCCACACATGATGGTCGTATAACCGGCCTCCTGCATTAATTTTCCGAGAGAAAGTGCTCTTTCATCCCCCTGGTACAATCCGGTGAGCATCACCGAACGGGTGGGTTCACATTTTGCCATATTGTAGAATTGGGAGAAACGGATCCCTTCATCCGCCAGTTTGTCAAGATTGGGTGTGCTGATCTCACTGCCATAACAGCCCAGGTCAGAAAAGCCGATATCATCGCCAAGGATCAATACGATATTGGGCAAAGCGGTTTTTTCGGATTCCTGACAGCCCATTAGGAGTTGTAAAAATGCGAAAAAGAGGAAGAACCTCAGAATTTGTGAATAATAATTACGAGTATTTTCCCCGTTCTTCTTTAAAAACATATTCTGCATGATCAATTCAAAATAAGACCAGGCGCTACCTCTCCATTTTCCAGGGGATCGTCCACCGAGTCCAACAATTTTAAGACGAGACAGACTGAACCCATGATCCAATGAACAAATGATCCAATAAACTCATTCTATTCCCCCTTAAATGCTTCATTCAATGCCCATGTCGCATACAGATCATATCCTTTCCATTGATCCCTGGTTTTTTCTCGTAACTGTTCCCGTAAGGCAAGTACCTGTTTTTCGATCCCGGTTGCCTGTTTCCTATGTAGCTCAAAAACCCTGGCCGCCATCAGGATTTCTGCATCATCTGCAGCATGTAAACCCGCCAGAATGGTTTCCTGAACTTCCAGCGTACAATGATCGAAAGTACACAATGCATCACTCACCGCCAGTCTCACATAACCCGAAGGATCTGACAATCGGTCTTCCAGTGCCTCGATGATCTGTACATCCGGATTTTCCAAACATTGGATGGATATGGCAGCCCAATACCGGATAAGTTCCTGGGGATCATTCATAGATAGGGCGAGTTTCTGTTGATCGACCGGGTCGTGGAGGATCAGATCGTTCAATTCCAGGATGCGGTTGAGCGGGAAAAGGTCCTCTTTCATCCTCATTTCATAAACTGTTTTTCCGTCCGCGATTTTTTTCATGTAGCCTTCCGGCATAAAACCGGTATCCCGGATCCTGAGTATCCATCCTTTCAGGACCTGACGCAAATCTTCCAGCACCACCTGGTATTCTGGATCCAGGGCCAGGTTTACTGTTTCATCCGGATCGGCTTCCAGATCATATAATTCTTCAGGATAACGTTTCGGTAACCACATGCTCTGCTGTGCTTCATTCATCTCAGCAGTAGCTTTCAGACGGTACAATTCCTGCATGATCTCCGACTGGTCGGTATAAAAATTTGGCTGGATCAGCGGGAGCTGGGGCAGAAAATTCCTGATATAACTGTACTTTTCCGTTTTAACTGTTCTGCTCAATTCAAATGCTTCATCCACACGGTCAGAGGAGGCAAAAGCATATTTCCTGGGAGGGGAATGTTGATTGCCCATAAAAGCCTCACCCTGCATGTAATCGGGGGCATGAATCCCGGCAATGGAAAGCACGGTGGGAGGGAAGTCGATAAAGCTGACGATCTCATTTACCTTTGTTCCCATTTCGTAGGGTGAAAGAGATCTGAATTTTTCTGGGACGTAAACGATGAAAGGGACCTGTACTCCGGAATTGTATAACGCCCGCTTGGCGCGGGGCATGCCGGTGCCATGGTCTGAAAAGAAAAAGATGATGGTATTTTCTGTCAATTGATCCTCCGCCAGTTCATCGAGAATATCCTGTACCTGGTGATCCATGATGGTGACCAGATCATAATACCTTGCCCAGAGTTTCCTCACCTCTGGTGAATCCAGGTAGTAGGAGGGCAGCCGGACACTATCGGGATTGTGACGTTCGGAATCGCTCAGTAATTTCCCGTATTTTTCATAAAACGACTGATCATCGCCGAATATCTGGGATTGGTGGGTAGTCTCAATATTAAAAACGCTGAAAAACGGTTTGCCGGCGGGTCTTTTTCGCCAGTGGGCTTCATGGCTGGATTCATCCCAGATGGTGGTGTCTTCAAAATTATAATCTTCCTTGTAATTGTTGGAACAATAATATCCATGTTCCCGGAGAATATGAGGCACGGTCCGGATGCTCTTCGGAATATCGAATTCAGAACGCAAATTCTGGGTACCCATGGAAGTAGCATATACGCCCGTTACCAGGCAGGACCGTGCTGGTGAACAGACGGCGGCTGTGGAATAGGCGTGATTGAACTGGATCCCCTGGTCTGCCAGCCTGTCCAGGTTGGGTGTCAGGGCTTCCGGATCTCCATAGGTTCCCAGCATGGGCGTGATGTCCTCGCAGGTGATCCATAAAATATTGGGTTTTTCTGGCGTGTTCTTCAGTTCTTTTTCAGGATTGCATCCCTGGACCAGTATCAGGAAGATCAAATTTAATAACTGGAAATATACGGTTCGTTTCATCATTGAAATGTCTTTATTCATCATTTGTAATTCATCATTCATCATTCATTATTCAAAAAATACCCTTTGTCCATCAGGGCAATGAAGCTGAGCAAACCTCCCCAGGCATAAAAATCATTGGCATTTCGCACATCGGGTCCTTCACCGGTCTCGGAATTGTAATTTTCATATACCCGACGGTTCTCAGTCCATTCTTTCATGATCAGCTTGAGGGATTTTTCTACAAGTATTTGCCGCGCTTCAGGGAGATCATAATTCCGGAGCCCTATATAGACCAGAAAATTCATGGGAGCCCAGATCCGGCCCCGCCAGTAGCTGTTGTCCGGATAGCCCGGGTCATTTCGCGAGATGGACGGGATCATCCACTCCCCGTAAAACTCTTCCGGATTCATAAAATGTTCACGGATCATTCTTTCGGCCTGTTCCTGTGTTGGCACACCTGAAAGTAATGGATAAAAATTGGTGGGGGCTAGATGGTCACTGAACTGGCCGGTATTGGTATATTTATCCCGGTAGATCCCGGATTCATCATCCCATAATTCCTGAAGTTTCAGACCGTATTTTACCCCGCGAGTCTGGATCTCGGCTGCATCATCCATTTTTCCAAGGATCACAGCTATTTCCGCTAGATAATTACAATCTGCAATGTAGAGTCCCATCAATCCGGCATCCGCCAGCTCAAGTACATTTTTTTCCGGATTAAAAACAGCTTCATCAAATAGGGGAGAATTGTCCAATCCTGATTCCCATTTGGCACCCTGTTTGGAATGTCCGTCCATTCCTCTGGGATGAGGGCCTGATCCCCAGGAAAGATACCCTTCATTGTCCCGGGATTTTTCCCACCATCGGTTCCAGGTAAGCAATTCATCATATATCTCCTCCAGAAACCATTTTTCATTGTATTTGTCGAAGATCAGTTTGCAACACATGCTTCCTACCGGGGGTTGGGAGCGATCGAAGGATTTATTCCCGAAAGAAGATTCAAGGTTCGGGACAAAACCTTCCTCCGTGATGGCCCGGGTAATGGCAATCGCATTGGAGTAAGCCATTTCCTTCTGATCCAGGGCCAGCATCAAGGCAGTAAAATAAGTGTCCCAATCGAAAATGATGTATCCACCCCAGGTTTCATTCCAGACACGGCTGACCGGGGCAATGGCCCGGTTGTTCTTTGCATCATAGATCATATTCCAGGAGATGACAGCCTGCATGGCGGTATAAGCTTCTGTCAGTTGATCGTATTTAGACAAGCTTTGTTCAAAATTGGATTTTTGTTGCGCGATAATACGGACGATTTCATCTTCCGCTTTTTCAGATCCTGTATAAAATGCTGTGGTCTGGTCCGATTCAAGCACATAATGGGGAGCAGGCAATGGAAACTTTTCGTCAATACGTTGACCGGTGGTACGGATCGGGTATACCCTTTCAGGCAGCCTGGCAGTAATGGTACCATTTTCCCACTCTACCAGACCTTGCTTATTCCATAGAATTCCAGACTCAAGGATCAGTAAATGAGGATTTTCAGGTACTTCGAGCGGTGTATACAAAATGACGATATTTTCCCCTTCATGGGCGGCCTGTATTTGCGCCCGGGTCCCTGACCATGCTACCTCCAGGGAGATGTAACTCCCGTCATAAGCATGGGCAAGCGGAGTGATTTTTTCAGGAAAATTTATCCGGGGACCTGTAATGTAAGCCTGGTCCATCCAATAGGGTCCTCCTCTTTTTTTACGAAAGGTGGTTCGCAGTGACAGGCCTTCCGGCATCAGTACAAAGGAGAGAAGATTCGGATTATTCCATGTATTCCATCCCTGCAGGATCTGTTTCTCAAGGATTTCGGTGGAATTAACTTTTTCAATTTTTTCCTGATAATTTTCTGCAGAACATCCAAAAATAAGGATTGGCAGAATCAGGTAAAGCAGCTTTTTCATATATTGGGCACGAAGTAAAAAATAGTTTCAATAAAAGATTTAAATTACAAATTTTATTGATCTATTGGGTGTTTAATAGCCTGCTTTTAAAGATATACGATTTTGAAAATACTTAAAAAACAAATAGCAAAAGAAATCGAGTCAATGGATATTCTGCTGGATACCATCCGGAAAAATAAAAAACTGAGTCAGATGGCGTTTCAGGACCTGGATCTGGTGAGTTGTGAGATGGAATTATCGGATATTCAATTTACAGATTGCATTTTTCTCGGTTGCCGCATGTCAGAAAAGTTACAGATCCGTTTATTGAAGGATCATAACCTGGTGTTTCCTCCTTTAGACGTGCCATACAATCCATACCGTGCACAATTGTATACGATTGACCAGTTGTATAAACACTATGATCCACTCCGGCCGGATTCCTATCTGGAAACACCTGATTATAAAATTTACGATTACTTCACCAGGAAAGGGCGGTATTATCCGGATACTATCTACGAGACGCTGGCCCAAAAACTCCATGACCACTCGATCACCGATGCCCTGATGGATATCCTGGAGAATGTGGATGAAAAAAAGATTGTGGCCATTATGGGTGGGCACGGTCTTAAAAGGTCTTCAGATGATTATTACAAAGTAGCGAGTATCTCCAAAACACTTGTTGAAAAAGGCTTCCTCTTGTTGAGTGGTGGCGGACCCGGAGCCATGGAGGCAACCCACTTAGGTGCCTGGATGGCCGGGAGACCTGGCGTGCAATTGACGGAAGCGATCGGGATACTTTCGGAAGCTCCTCATTACCGGGATCCTCTCTGGCTTTCCAAGGCTTTTGAAGTAAGGATAAAATATCCGAAAGAATTTCCTGGCGTAACGGATATTGGCATTCCTACCTGGCTGTATGGCCACGAACAGGCTACCCCATTTGCCAGCCTGGTGGCCAAATATTTTGAAAACAGTGTCCGGGAGGAAGGATTGCTGGCCCTGGCTTTCGGGGGGATTATTTATACGCCCGGAAGCGCCGGGACCATCCAGGAAATTTTCCAGGATGCCACGCAGAATCATTATAAATCCTATGATCTGGCCAGTCCCATGATCTTTCTGAACCAGCAGTACTGGAACCATGAAAAACCGGTATATCCTTTGTTATACAAGCTGGCGGAAGGAAGGGAGTATCAGAAATGGCTGGGCATCTATGATGAGGTGGATGAGATCCTGGAGCATTTGGAACGTTTCAGTCAATCTTCAGGATCCTGATTGATATCCGGACTTGAATATATTTCGTAACTTCCACCTCTTTCTTATGGATATTCATGTATATTGTCTTTGACTTTTTCTCCCTGGCTTTGTTAATTTTAATGTCTTTTTCCCAATCTTTTGCCAAGTGTCAAACCAAAGGTCCAGGCATCATATAAATTATTCTTGATATCGTATGAGAAGCCAAAACCAATATCAAAATCTTTGGGTAATAGAAAAATGTAATCGGCTCCCATTTTCATGATAAAAAAACTCTCATTCCTTTCGAATTCATAGCCGGGACCTGCATGGAGGATCACACCTTTGAAAGGTTCATAAATAAGTACGATGGATGATATGAAGGGATATTCCCTTTCCAATATAGCTTCATTCCCATGTTCCACCGCATAGGATGTCATTTCCAGTTCATTGACCCATCCGATGGCAAACCGGTGACTTAAAATATATTCGTAGGTCAATCCCCAGGTTGGGAAGAACACCTCGCTATCCTCATTGTGTGCATTTTTACCGGCTGGAACCAACGTATTTCCCCATATGAAAGATATGCGATGCCGTTTGAATGCCTCTTCGGAGTGTTCCGAATGGTCCTGACTGTATACCGGCGAATAAAAAATAAGCAGAAAAAGGCCGATCACGATTAAGAAATATTGTTTATTCATTTTAAAATCTTAAAAATTCAGGCAAAACTAGGAATTAGCCTGATATAAAAACATGCCGAATATCATATTTTACTAATGATATATATCCTGACAGAGGCAGTTTATATCAAAAAAATAAGTGTTATCCATCGGTCTGTAAAAAATCCACCACAAGAATGCCTGAATAATCTAATCTGCAGACATTAAAGTGAAGTCCTGTCAGATCATAAATCAATCTGATTGATCCCTTCCTTCAGCGGCAGGGATTTATCTCCCCATTTAAAGGTGGCTTGGATGGTTCCGCTCACAATAATGGTTCCTTTCACCTGAAGATCCCTTTTGTTCAAATTGATCTCGATTTGACCATTAGGATGGGCAAGGGAGGCTTTGATTATTTCCAGGTGTCCGAATTGAGGTTGGATAATCACTTCTTCAAATCCCGCTTTTAAAGGTCTTATTCCACAAAGGGAAGTAAAAAAGTGAATATTCGGGCTGGTACTCCAGGGATGACAATCGGACCGCTGGCTTTCCCAATCCAGGGGAACCTCAGTAAACGTGGTCAGTCCCATATCGATCATATCAAACCAGGGTTGCAGCTGCTCTTTGAAACTTTCCGACATTCCAGTCTGAAAAATCGCTTCCAGAAGATAATACCTGAAAAAGAGAGCCACCTGATGCAGGGATCGGTCTTCAACGATCTTTTTCATTAAAATGCGGGCATCCTCACCATCTACGGCTCCGGAAAGGATTGCCAGGATATTGGAATGTTGAGAATAATCATGAAAATCTGGAGTTTCGGCAAATAGTTGACGGGAAGGGTCATAACATAATTTTTTAACGGCTTCAATTGTTTTTTTTGATCTTTCCGTATAGGTCTCAGCCTGCTCTGTATTGCCGGTATAATGAGAAATTTCTGCCGCTTTCTGAAGGGCGATGGCATATTCCAGGGAAAATAAGGTTGAATTCCCATCATCGATACCTGGAGGAACCCCATTTGGGAAACCTGGTGACCAGTCCACATCATTCCACCATTCTAATGGCCCTAAAAGTCCATTTTCCTGTATCCTGTCATTGAACCATTCCAGCACATTGTAAATGCCCAGGTTGAACCCGGCTGTAAATTCACGATCTCCGGCCCACATCATATGATCATGGATCATTTCGATCCATACAAGGGAATAATACGGGATCACCAGGTGGAATGGATTGGGATAACAGGCCAGGGTAAGTCCCTCCGGTATCCGGCTCCAATCAGTCTGAGTCAATTGATTCCTGACGAGCGCATCATCTCCCGATAGATACAATAAAGACAGGTTATGCACTTTTGAATCTCCCAGGTATTGCATCTGCTCGTAGTAGGCATCACTTAAAAGGATGTCCTGGGCACAAATACTGGCTGTTCGCCACCCTGGCTCCATCAGATCATTGATTTGGGGATCATCACAGGCAAAGGACCCTTTGAGATCAATTGGATAAGCAGTAAACCAGTTGTAATAATCATGGATGATCAGGGGTTGATCCTTCGTCTGGATATCCAGTTGAATAAAACGGTAGGCACGATGAGAGAGGGGACGGAACAGCCTGTTCTCCCCCCCATCACATTCAAATACATCCCGGATTCCTATAAAAACTTTATCAGTCAGATCGTTCCGGTTTCCTTTTGATTTTCTATCGGATTCATAAAGTGTTTCGGCATAACCGGCGTGGATTACACTTCCTTTCCCGCCCGAAATTTTCATTTCCGGATAACCGATGGTCAGGTATTCCTGATCGATCAATATGCTCACCTTTTTATTTTCAGGAATTCTCAGAGAATTTTTTCCATCCAGGAATCCCTGAGGCACTTCTATTCCTTCATTCCTGGCTATTTTTTGAAATCTTTGTAACCTTTCCTGCAACTGGTTTATGGGTCTGGGCATAAGGAGTTTCCCATTTGAAAAATTAATCCCGCCGGCATACTGCGAGTCCCTTCCACCTGCATTGTTCGACCAAGCTGCTGGAATCCAATCTTTGTCATCATAATCGATCTTTTCCCAATCCCATGGATAATTCCCGGCGATTAGGCTATCAGTAAGATTGGCCACATACAAACCGAATGCAACATCCTTTCTACCGATCCAGTCAATGTACTTTGGATAATATGCCTTGTTTAAAGACGTCCGCCAACTGCCCGGAGTGGTGTTGACCATGGATTCAGCCCCGCTATGTCCCTGTACGAAAAAATCAGTCCTGGCTGAGAATTGTGAATACGTTCTTTTGGGTCCAAAATTGACTACCTCAGCCGCCAGGATATTTGTTCCTGTCCGGAGCAATGGCGCCAGGTCAATGGTTTCATAATACCAGTGTGTCAGGTCTGATTTGGCGGGGCCTTTTCCGGCATAAATCCCATTGACAAAAAGACGGTACCTGTTATCTGCAGAAATATGAATGATAAATTTTTCAGGAACTTTTGTGAGTTCAAAAGATTTGCGAAAAAGGACCACCGCATAATTTCCATCCATGGTCTCCGGGTGCCGGATCCAGGAAGCAGGGTAACTTCTGCTTTTCGGAATTGTGCAGGAAGGAAGGTTTTCCAGCAATTGGCTCATGGCCGGACCAGTCAAAAAATAGAGGATCAGGAGAATCGGGAAAGTCTTTTTCATTTCAGGGAATTTAAAATTCGTAGCATATGATATAAAAATAGGGGGTTTGAATTGAGAAAATGGTTCTTTCATACATAAAAATACAGGCAGATAAAAATTTCATTATAAAGATCCGGAATTGGATCGTCTTATCGAATGGTTGGATTCATAAATTCAGGGATAAATATAATATTTTAAACCTGTTTTTCCATCCTCAAATTTCCAAGATGTCTTGATCTGCATCTGCTCATGGGTATTTTTTTACATCATTGGAAAAAATTTGCAGCGCTATATAATAAAAAATGGATAAAATAATCACGTTAGATCATTCATCTCAGCTTTTAATCTGGTATCATTTTAGGAGAAAAATCAGGTACCGAATCATAATTATTTAAACAAGAATGAAAATATTTGGACAAAGTTTCGGGGTGGCACTTGCCTGGATTGGTGGGGTTGCGGTATTGACCATTCTTTTCTGGATTATGATCAGGATGTCAGATCCATCGAAAAATAAGTAGAATCCGAGCCTGAAAGCGGATCAGGAGAAAGATCCAAAAAAACATTCTTCTGGACAAGTTTGCATGGGGAGAAATCAGTCGAAAGGAATTTGATAACCAGATCAGAAAATACAGCAATTCATCCTAAAAATAAATTCTATCTAATGCATGTAAAACATGAAAACGAAAATATTTTAACATTTCGTTCAGGTGAATCGTTTACTTAACGGTAGTATCTGGGCTTAAATTTAAGACTATGTATCATTTAATTTTCGGGATACTTCTGTTGATCAGCAGTTATTCAAATGTCCCTTCCAATCAGGTGGATGAAAAAATCAATGGAAAATGGAGGGTCATTCCGGAAAAATCATCTTTTGAATTCAAAATTCCGGTAATGTTCATTTTCCCGGTCACAGGAACTTTTACAGGAGTGAATGGAACGGTCGAAATTTCCAGCGACTTATACGAAGTGGCAGTGGATCTCACCATAGATCCTTCCACCATCGATACCGGGAATGATAAAAGGGATGATCATCTGCGGAGTGAGGATTTTTTTAATGTTAAAAAATATCCTGTAATCTCATTTTCGGCTTCAAAGATATCGCGGCAGGCCACCGGTGGTGAATACTCGGTGGAAGGGGAACTGACCATCAAAGATGTGACAAACGATATTGTTGTTCCCATCACCCTGGAAGGGATTAATTCAGAAGGGGAGGTTGTTTTCAGTGGTTCCAAAAATATTAACAGGCGGGAGTTCCATATTGACTATTCCGGAAGGGGGGTAGAAGATGTGGCGGAAGTGGATTTTACGATCGTGGCTGCTAAGATCGATTGAAAACCTGAAAGGATGGAGAGTGGGATGCACAGGAGAACCTAGATCAGTAGATCAGTGGATCAGTAAAACAGTAGATCAGTAAAACAGTAGATCAGTAAAACAGTAAAACAGTAGAACAGTAGAACAGTAGAACAGTAGAACAGTAGAACAGTAGAACAGTAGACCGGTGAACTGGAAGACTGGTGTCTCGTTTTTTGTCCTGAAAAAAGTTAATGCCCTTTGGCATCCCTTTGGAACATGTTTAATATTTAATCGTGGCATCAATTTACATTCATTATTTTTTCATGGTCTAAAAAAGTAATTTCAATTGATCATGTTCGTCTTTCAATTTACCAATTCCCCGATTAGGCGATTCCCCATTTCTCCAGTCCCATATCCAATAACATCATGAAAGAAATTCGCAAATAGTAGTTCGTTTTTCTCTCTGGAGTATTATTTATTACCAGGTTTTAAGGTATTCGATAATTTCATCAATGGATGGACTTTTACCATTTTTCACGTAAGCCCCCGAGGTAGCCATTCCCAGGATCATACTTTCCTCTGTGGTAAGTCCAGTCAGGTAACCCGTACAGAAGCCGGCATTCAGGTTATCACCGCCCCCCGTTGATATTTTAGGTTCTTTTACGACATGGCCTTCTAGCATCGTAATCCCGGAATTCTGTACCAGGATGCTTCTGTCGGTAGGATGGATGAGGAGTCCGTCGATTGATAATTTGGAAAAAATACGCTTCCCGATACTTTCCAGATCCGTATGATCCGGAGTTGCTCCCTCGTTCAGAATATCATATAATTTCAAGGTCTCATTTTCATTGAGCCCGAGAATCACCGGTCCATGTGGGGTGTGCTGTTTGATCACTTCGAGAACTTCCAGCAAATCATTGATGCTTTTTTTACTTGGATCAGCCAGATCAAAGAACAACAATTTTTTTCTCGGACTGCCAGACAGAATATTTCTCAGGATTCCTCTCCAGACGTCTGTGGCATGATCGGGATTGCACCAACCTACCAGTGCGAGGATAGAACTGGCATCCATATTTTCCTGTAAAATATCAATGCCAATGACGGAGCTTACATATTGCCAGTTGATTTTCCGGAAGGTGCTAAGTTCGGAGAGGATCATTTTCCCGTCATTGAATTCCAGTGCATTGGTCTCTGCCGGATCTCCGATAGAAAGGAGAGACACTTTCGGATGCAGATTTTTATATTCAGGATGAATGACAGGATATCCTCCATTGCCCAGACAAACCGATTGAATACCCAGGTGGCCCAGCGCATTAGACATGATGGGCGCATTGCCCCCTAATTTGATTTCCTGGGTGACCAGCTCAACTTGTCCGCTTTTACCGGCGGCCCGGGCAATCCTTTCCGAAAAATCAGTGAGGGTGGAATAATATATAACTTCCGTTGCCGTTCTGGATTGAACTGCTTTCTGGATCTTATCGATATAGCCATCAAATCCTACAAATATTTTATCCGTAATGATTTTTTCTTTGAGTTCTCTGAGTTTCCGGATCAGTTCAGGAAGATATTTTTTTGAATTCATTGTAAAAAAATCAGGAAAAATAGTTAATTAAAAAATCATCAATTTCACTTTTTGTCGGGGCGGAAGGTTGTGCACCCAGCTTGGTGACACATAAAGCCGAAGCAGCGCTGGAAAACCGGACGGCCTCCTTTAAAGAAAGATCATTTGCCAATCCGACGGCCAAATTTCCACAATAAACATCTCCAGCGGCAGTTGCATCGATGGCATTCACCGGAAAGGCGTCGATATATCCTTTAAATTCCTTTGAGCTGATAAAGGATCCTTTCACTCCCAGGGTAATGATCACGGTTTCTACCCCCTTGTCGTGAAGGACTCCCGCAGCCACAGAGGCATTCTCATAGTCCACATTCGAAATGCCTGAAATAAACTGGGCTTCTGTCTCATTGACCACCAGGATGGATACCATTTTCAGATGATGATCATCCAATGGCTTTGCCGGTGCCAGATTCAGAATGATGGTTTTATTGGTTGCTTTTTCCAGGATATATTCCACGGTATCGGTGAGCATTTCATATTGAAGCAGGATGATCTCCGATTCATCCAGTATCGAGCTGATTTGATCGATATGATCTCTTTTCAACGCATAATTGGCACCTGGTGCCACGGAAAGATAATTATCACCATCCCCTCCGATCATGATCAGGGCCGTTCCGGTGGGGATGTCCGGAATGGAGAAGATATGTTCCGTTTGAATTCCATCCCTCTGATAATTTTTGATCATGGAAGCACCATAATGATCGTTTCCCACGCAACTTACAAAAGTCACATTGCCTCCCCCTCTGGCAGCTGCAACGGCCTGGTTGGCTCCTTTCCCCCCAAATGTTTGAAGAAATTCACAATCAGTCACAGTCTCCCCTTTATTGGGAAGCCGGTCCATTTTCATGATCAGATCAACATTCGAACTTCCGATTACCAGGATTCTTTTTTTCTCCATTGTTAATTCAGCCTTGCGATGATGATTAAACTTAAACCAATGATAAAAAACAAAAACATGAAAAGGATCATGTTATTCGTTCCTTTGGGTGCTTCCTTGAATTCCTTCCAGATAAATACGCCCCAGGCCGCTGCGACCATGGTGGCTCCCTGACCCAGGCCATAGGAAATGGCGAAACCGGCCTGCTCGGATGCCAGTATGCTGAAAGACATCCCGATGCACCAGATCACTCCCCCCAGGATCCCGATCCAATGGAGACGTGCAGTGCCCAGTTTGAAATAATCAGCGTAGGTGACGGCCACCCCTTTCAATGGTTTATACATGAACAGGGTATTCCACAGGAAGTTGGAGATCAGAATTCCGATTGAGAAAATAAAGACAGCGGTATAAGGGGTTAATTTACCTTCCACTGGATCCATAAAGTTTTCTGACATCGAGGCTGCTACAAAACGGTAAAAAAAGCCCATGGCGATCCCGGCAATGATTGAAATGACGATCCCTTTTGTGGAGGTGGACCCGGATTTTTTGGGAAGTCGCTTATAGGCAAATGCGTCCAGAATGATAGCTACCACTACAAAACCAACCCCGATAAAAAGCAAGAGCGGGTCACCGACCGGGGTGGCCATATAATTGACTATCACCCCCCACACCAGGGCGATCCCGATCCCGATCGGGAATGCAACCGCCATCCCGGCAATGTCGATGGCTGCCACAAGTAATAAATTGGCAATATTGAAGACAACTCCACCGATGAAAGCTGAAAAAAGATAGGAGGCCTTGGCCTGCAGGAGATCGGGGATAAAACTTCTCCCGGATTCACCGGCACTTCCGAGTGTAAGGGCAAAAATGAGAGCAAGCAGGACAACCCCCAAGGTATAATCCCAATAAAATAATTGGAATGGCCATTTCTGGGTAGCCATTTTCTGTGTATTGGCCCAGGATCCCCAGCAGATCATCGTGACAAATAGAAGGATCACCGCAACGAGATAGGAATGTATGATTACCATGGTTTCATAATTTGCGGGGAATTTAATAAAATAATTGTTAAAGGATGATTTATGGGTCAAAAAATAGGAAATTGCTGGTCTTTATTTTTTCTGATGGGAATAAAAAACTAAATTACCCGGGCGATCATTAAACGAAAAAATATGATGAGTTCTGAATGTTCATTTTTTACAAAATCTATTACACAAAGCTGGATTTTATCCGGACTGGTATTTTTCGTATTTCTTTTAATCAATGGATGTTCCCATCCTGATGTCAAGGAGATACTCGTATTTCAGGCGGTGGATCCACTTGAGAAGATCTTTAAGGAAACCGCATTTTTTAATGAAAAGGAAGCCCTGGCATTGACGGCCCGTGGAGAGCATGCAAGTTTCCAGTTTGTAGTCCGGTCACAGCAGAACGTTTCCTCCCTGAAGCTTGAAGTTACAGGTCTCAAATATGAAGATCAGGTTATTTCGGATATCCGGGTGGGATATGTCGATTTTGTCAGGATCGGCAGGAATACACCCAATCCATCCCGGGATAAATTAAATACGATCAACGGACTATATCCAGATCCGATCCGTATAGCGGAAAGTGTGGATATCTCCGCTAACGAAACACAATCCATCTGGGTCACCATTTCGATACCTGCCGATGTGCCTGTAGGACGGTATGAGGGTAATGTAACCTTGACGGGTGAGATCCAGGGCCATCCGTTCGAGCTGACAAGGCCGATCGGGGTGCAGGTGTATCCTGTAACCATCCACAATACCAGTCTCTGGGTGACTAACTGGTATTCCACTTCCCCTCACAATCTGGAACTTGTGTTCGGGCAGTCAGGGATCAAACCATATTCAGACCGTTACTGGACATTTGTAAAGTTATTGGCGGATAAAATGGCCGAATACCGTCAGAATGTAGCGCTTATTTCTCCGCTCATGTTGGCTGAATATTCCATTGACCAGGATGGTGCATACAAAATTGATTTTGCCAGATTCGATCAAACGGTTGAAATTTTCAAAGAGGCTGGGGTGATCGGCCGGATTGAAGGAGGACATATCGGCACCCGGGAAGGAGGCTGGATCAGTGATTTTGAAGTATTTGTTCCAAAGGTTGAAGAGGATACTACTTATTTTGAAAAATACCCGATGTCCTCGGATTCAGCGCAGCAGTTTTATTCGAAATTCATCCCGGAATTGATGGAGCATTTGAAAGAAAAAGGTTGGGACAAAATCTATATGCAACACCTGATGGATGAACCCATTCCGGAAAATATTGATACGTACGTGGAAGTGGCCCGGTTTGTTGAAAAGCTTGCTCCGGATCTGAAGATCGTTGAGGCATGTCATTCGAAGGACCTTGACAATACGGTGGATATTTGGGTACCACAGCTCGATTACATGGATCAGGATTATGAATTTTATAAAAAAAGAGCGGAAGCGGGGGATGAGATCTGGTTTTATACCTGCCTGAATCCAAAAGGGGAATACGCCAACCGATTCATCGAACTGCCTTTGATCAAAACAAGGCTTCTGCACTGGATCAATTACAGGTACCATATTCCGGGATACCTTCACTGGGGACTCGATTTCTGGAGGGAGGATCCTTATGATGAAACCACCTCAATACAAACTGAAGGGGGGACCATTCTTCCGGGGGGTGATGCATGGATCGTATATCCGGGTGACAGCGCCATCAACAGTTCCATTCGATTGGAAGCCATGCGGGATGGGATCGTGGATTACGAACTCCTGAAAATGCTGGAGGTGAAATATCCGGATGAGGCAGCAGAACTTGCCCGGCAGGTGGTCTACCGTTTCGATTATTATGACATCAACATTGAAGCCTTCCGGGAAAAAAGAAAGCAGATCCTGGAGATGTTGAGTGAGTAACTCATTTTGTTATCACAACCCCGAAATAAAAATCGGGGGAGTGGATCTGGTTGCGTGTCATTGTTCTTCCGGTCCTAGCGTAAGGTTCGCTTAGAAGTCAAGATCAGATTTCGCCATACGTCGAAATGACAATAGTATCTGTGGTTATCACGATGTTTAAGAGAGGGCTTTGATTAAATGTCCTTTTTTTCTGGGTGAAGTGCGAGATTTGAAAAAGCCTCATTTACTTGTTCAACAATCATTAGAGATAATGGCAGTATCCTTATACATATCCAATTTTATTTCTTTCATATATTTCCTTTGGCAGAAGAATGGCGAATGCCATCAGGGCATTGGATAGAGGTGTGAGCCAGTACTCCGTACTGCTCCATTCTGCCCGGGCTTTCCGGTCGATCACGATCCGGTCCCTGGCATTTCCCCTGGGTCCAACACAAAAACCACCCGGATAGGTACCCAGAAAACGGCTGTGTGGCATCGGGTTGTTATAACCAACACCGGAGACCAGGCTTACATTCAATTCATTTCCACCCAACAGCCAGTAAAGCTGATCCCAGGATGCCTGGGTCATCTTTTCCTGGTTCAATATTTTCCCACATAATGCCAATGCATGCGCCCAGCTGGTCCAGTGCCCACCCAGTCCATGATTGATCTTTTGGGGGGAGTGATCCGGCATATAAAAACGGAAAAATAGTTTATCCTTGAATATCCGATATTTATCTTTTTTTGTTTTTTTCATAAAAGTACCATAAGGCATGATCCCGAAGGGGTTGGTAGAGATCATTGGATGGATATAAATTTCCCAGCTATATTCCAGGATATTAATTACCTGTTTATTCCGGTCATGACCCCGGAAAGATTCGATCAGCTTACCGAGAGCGATCAGGGGCTGAGCGGAATGTAATATCCCCCGGTAGGGATCTTTTTTCTCCGAATCCATATGCCAGAAGCCCAGGTTTTCATCATAGTTGTCCATTAATTCCTTGAACATTTCTTCCAGCACCACTTCGGTAATGATCTGATGTTTGAGTAATTCGATCCCGGCCATCAATCGCCAGGATCTTACTGACGTCCATTGATGCAGCGGATCATGTGCTTGTTTTGGATGTATGTATTCCCAGATACGCCGGGCAGACTCCAGACATTGATCAGCAAGATGCTCATCAAATGACCGGATGCCATCCCCTGACCTGAGCAATATATAAAGGTTGGTATATTGAACAATGGGATTATAAGTGGTCCGGACCGTACGTTCATCCCCGCTTTTAATCCGGTTATCCGTGAAATGATTCTGCGAATTATCAGCCAGACAGCCGGAATGATTCTCATACCACCAGGTCATGCCTGGTTTTTTACGGGCATCCCCACCTGCACCTACTTCCTCAAAGATCATCCCGGTTTCGGGATCCTGCATCTTCAGGATGAACCGGATCCCCCAGATGGCTTCTGTGATCAGGTCATTACTCGAAACGTTTTCTTTTGCAAAATGACTCCATTTGATCTCTAATCCCTCATAGATATCCAGAAAGGCTGGGACCGGCAGGGTCGACATCGTCATCCATTTCCGGGTATCACCTGCATCGTACCATCCTCCTGAGGCATCATGATAATTTCCATTATCCAAACGGATGGCGTCATCCATATGTCCGGGTCCTCTCCAATCATTCTGAAAATCCCCGGATCGCCAGTTGTGCACAAAATCCAAGAACATCCGGACCAGGGGGTGATAGATTCCATCTGAAATTTTAAACTGGTAGGATCTGGTTTTGTGATCAGGAAGGACGATACGATAGATACCAGGTGTATCCAATTCTGAAAAACCCCCGACTCTGTACGTTCCCATGGGCGATTTACGTTTTATCAGCTTGCCTGTAAATACTGTTTCCCAGTCTTCGTATTCTCCCAGGGTTTCTTTTTTTACCCTGGACATATCCTGCACTTCGAAACGTTTAGCCCGGTTGTTTGTTACGATCACTCTTTTTTCAGACTGGCATAAAAAGCCTTTATGATTGACAAATATTTGAGGTTCTTTTTTAGACATAATGATCCGGGAATTTAACGCAAGTAACAAAAAATGAAATTATTTACGAAATCGGATAGGCCGTTTCATGCGTTTATCATTTTCCCTCTTGCCATGGTATTGCCCCTGCCTGTTGGATATGTTCCCGGAGCCTGGCCTTGAGCTTTTCAAACATTTCATGGGATTCGGGTAAAGAATATTTCTCGGAAGGGTCATTCTCCAGGTCGAATAATTGATAATTTTCGAATGGAGTGTTCTGGACCAGTTTAAATTTCTGATACCTTGCCGCATAGTAGATTTGTCCCCCATAAGTCCATCCTTCCCGGCGCATCCAGAAAATATTCCGGTCCGGCAGCGAAGTAATTTCTCCGGTAAGAACCGGCAGGAGGCTGATGCCGTCGATTTCATGTTTTATTGTTGCATGACCTATTTCAGCAAGCGTTGGATAAAAATCCATCATCAGGATCAATTCATCCGAAGAACTGCCAGGTTCAATCTTTCCGGGCCATTTCATGCAGGCTGGTACTTTGATGCCTCCTTCATACAGGTCCTGTTTGCCTCCCCGCAGGGATCCGTTATTTGCCCCGAATCGCAAGGCCCCGCCATTGTCCGAAGCAAAGATCACCACCGTGTTTTTCTCCAGATCCAGTGTTTTCAAGACATCAAGTACCTGGCCGATGTTGTGATCCAGATGTTCTATCAGAGCGACAATCCCCGCCCGGGTTGAATCAATTCCAGGCTCCCTTGAAAGCACCCGTTCAAGCCATTCATCCGGCGGCTGGATCGGGTCATGGGGGGCCGTGTAGGCGAGGTATAGGAAAAATGGATTTTTTCCTGTGACATGTTCCTTGAGGTAATCAGTAGCCCAATTGGTAAATATTTCGGTGGCATGCCCTTCCGGATTGATCAGTTTTTTGTTTTCACGCAGGAAGATCTCACCAAAATAGAGGTGGGTATAATAATCGTTCATCATCCCGGCCAGATGTCCTTTGAACACGTCGAATCCCCGGTCGTTTGGAAGATTGGGGGATTCCACTCCCAGGTGCCATTTTCCGATCAGGGCGGTTTTGCAACCAGCATTTTTTAACAATTGGGGTAATAAAATAGCTTCTTCCGATAAATAGCCAAAATTACCTTCCTGATAATGCCGGATCACCCCTGGCACACCCACCATATCCGGGTAACGGCCTGTGAGCAGGGAGGCCCGGGTTGGGGAGCAAACGGTACTGTTCGCATAAAAATTCGTGAACCGGATTCCTTCCGACATCAGGTTATCAATATGGGGAGTTTGAAGATCTGTAGCCCCCTGGCAGGATAGATCTCCGTAGCCCAGGTCATCGACCAGGATGAATAGGATGTTGGGCTTTTCGGCGGTCGAAGTAAAACAACATAATAATATTATTAAAATAGAAAGGCCAGGTCTCCTAAATCGTTTCATTATATCACAAAAATTGGAATCATTATGCGGGTAAGATAGGAAACTGGCTGGAATGATACACGATGTTCACATGTTTTTATTTAACCCTCATTGATATGGGCCATCCATTCAGAATTATTAATTCATCATTCTTAATTCTTCACAATTTGTGTCTTCTCCTCCTGATATTTCATTTCCTTCTTCTCCTCTCCCACAAAGTACATTTTCAGCTTGCCACGGTTCTTGGCTTCGATTTCTCCCCGGTATTTACAATGATAATGATCTTTGATCAGGTGGTAGGTGCATTCTGAAATATTGATCTTTCCAGGTTCTGAAGTGGATTCCATCCGGGCGGCAATGTTGACAGTATCTCCCCAGATGTCATAGGCAAACTTCTTGATTCCGACAATTCCAGCCACAACAGGGCCGGTATGGATTCCGATCCGGATCTCAAAGAAGAATTTGTTTTTCTTTTTCCTTTCTTCCTTTAATTCATCCATAAAATCACGGATTTCAAGGGCGGCTTTAACCACGTCCAGGGCATGGGTTTCATTGGGAACCGGTAATCCACCTGCGGCCATGTACGCATCTCCAATGGTCTTTATTTTTTCAATTTGGTATCTGGTTATTATTTCGTCAAACCGGACATAACACCGGTTAATTTCCTTGACCAGCACTTCCGGATCCAGGTCGGCTGCAATGCTGGTAAATTCTTTAAAATCCGTAAACAGGATCGTGACTTGTTCATACCGCCGGGCCCTGGCTTTTCCTTTTTCTTTTAACTCCTCAGCGGTTTTGGAGGGCAGGATGTTCAGCAGAAGATTTTCAGAACGGTCTTTTTCCTTTTCGATGATCTTTTTCGTTTTTTGGGTGTACTTGTATCGATTGTAAAGGACAAGGGCCAGTATAAGGAGCAGTATTCCCATCGAGCCGGTTGCCATACTGACCACCCGTTGTCTTTTAATTTTAAGCTGTTCGATTTCCGACCGTTGTTCCAGGATCTGAATTTCATCTTCCTTCTTATCGAGTTGGTAGCTGAACTGCAGGGCTTTAATTTTATCATCGGTTTCAATGTTATAAATCAACTTTTCAGTGTCGCTTAGCAATGATTGATATTTAAAAGCATTACGGTAATCGGATAACTCCGCATAAGTACGGGCCAATCCTTCATAGGCATCCTTAATATCATAATTGGATTCAATCTCTTCAGCCATATTTTTTGCCCGTTCAAAGTAATCAATGGCCAGTTTCAGGTTTCCCTGTTGCTGGTAAGTATCGGCCAGGCCCAGTAATGCCTGGGCCATTTCAAGTTTGGCATCGGCAGTTTCGGCAATTCCCAGCGCTTCCTGCTGGTATTGTATTGCTTTTTGATAATACCCCTTCAGGGCATAGATTCTCCCGATGTTATTCAGGGAAGGCGCCACATCCAGGGTGTTCCCATAGGCTACCAGTGATTTCTCAAAATAAAATAGGGCGGAATCATAATCATTTTTCTGAAAATAATAATCACCCAGATTGAAAGAGCTGATCCCGACGGCATCCAGATCCTGGATCTCTTCACTGATCTGAAGCGCTTTCAGGTAGTAGGGAAGGGATTGATCCACGGTGGCCGATTTATAGGAATAGATTGATCCGATATTCAGAAGGCAAGTGGCGATCCGGATACTGTCCTCCGAATCCTCTGCCATTCTTAAGGCACGCAGAAAATATTCGACTGCTTTTGCATCATCTCCCAACGTGGAATATACTGCCCCCAGGTTCCCTATGATATTGGCCATTCCCTGTTCATCCCGGATGGATTCAAAGGCAGCCAGGGATGCTTCCCAGTGAACGGAGGCTTCCACAAAATTTCCCAGCATATAATAGCCCAGACCCATATTTTTCAATGCATAGGCGCGTCCTTTCTGATAACTGAGTTTTTCTGCCAGTTCTTTAGCCTCATTTCCATATTCGATGGCTTCAGCCGGTTCGGTCCGGTATTGAAGATCAGACAGGGCGTTGAGGGTATTTACCCTGCTGGTATCCATGGTTGCGGATAAAATATTGAGTAGACTATCTTTTTTGGATTCCTGGGAAGAAATATGTAATGAAAATAATAGGAGGCAGGAGAGAAGAAAAAAATGATGCCTATTCATTTCGAAAATATATGTTGGATACTTCCTGAATTTATAAAATTTATTTGGATCTAGAAAATAATCATCAACAAAGATATCTATGATCTGATTCTCCAGATCTTCAATACATTATTTTCATTGAAAATATCCTGAAATTATAAAAGATTCCAGAATCTATACTTTTTGTAAAACAAGTGAAAAAGAGCCTGGCACAAGATCAGGATTTATTTTATCCAGTTCAGATTTTAGCTCCGGTTTATTTTTAGTACCTGATCATTCCTTCATAATCCGGAAAACCCGCACCTCAATGCCGTCATAAAGTTGGACATAAAAGGTGCCAGTAGGCAATGAATTAAAATCGACCTCAAATCCATAAATTTCAGTGCTGGATGATAACAATAAATCATATACATTGGACCATTCGTCATAACAATTGATGCTTACATATAATAAATCAACCGATTCATCAATGAATTCAATGGTTAACCAGTCTTCCACCGGATTTGGAAACAATCTTACATTCCCATCCTCAATATAGCTCATGGTTGTTGCACTCTCCGTAATGAACATTGTTTCAAGAGCAGTCATGGTTATGTTTACGATTGTCCGGTTTCCAACAAACTCATTCACTGTATAATAATCTATTAGGCTTACAACGATGGTTGCATCATCACCGGTCACAATAATTGAATATTCACCATTTAGGTCAGTAATTGTCCCAATGGTAGTGCCTTGGACCATAATTGCAACTCCCGGTAGTGGGGTTCCGTCATCCCCAACCACTGTACCGGAAATGATTCTTTCACCGGAATGGGATATACTGCAATCGTTACTAAAAATAACATTTGGATCCACCCACCATTCTGAATGATCTACTCCTTCATCGTCCACGCTTATACAACTCAAATTATTAAACCTTGCATATATCATTAGTGCTAAGTTATTTCCATTACGAGCATCTAATTCTGTTAAATTGTTACTTTCACAAATTATACTGGTTAAATTAGGAATATTGGAAATATCCAGACTTGTAATATCATTATATGCGCAATCGATATTTGTGAGTGTTGAATTTTGAGATAAATCAAGGCTTATTAATTGAGCATTCCTGCAAAGTAAAACTTGTAGTGCTTTATTTTGTGATAAATTTAAACTTCCTAAATTATTGTCAGAACATGTTAATACCTCCAATAAGATGTTATTTGTTAAATCTAAACTGTTTAACTGATTGTTACTACACCATAAGGTAGTCAAGGCAGTATTCTGTGATAAGTTTAAATTACTCAGATTATTGTTGTGACAATGTAATAATTCCAGTTTTGTATTGTAGGTAACATCCAGATTTGTTAATTGATTGTCACCACATGATAAATGAGCTAACAATGGATTACCTGTAACATCTAAATATTCCAAACCAGCCTCGGAGCAAACTAAAAATTCCAGTGCAGCATTGTTGGAAATATTCAAAGTAGTTAGATTATTTTCTTGGCAGGATAGATCTTTCAGGGCTGTATTGCTAGACAAATCAATTTCTCTTAAATCGGGATTATTAGCCAAATGCAACCAGGTTAAATTGATAAAAGCCTCAATGCCTGTTAGATCACTAATAGATATATTCATTAGATTTAGTGAAGTTCTGGATTCTGCTTCACTCTTCAGGATTTGGTGATTTATAATACCATCACCATCAATTTGAAGATCAATTAATGCCTGTTCAAAATTTGGATCGGTAATATATACAATTTCACTACAATTTATTTCACTGAATATTACTCCTTCATCTACCCACCAGTCGGAATGATCAGCTTCTTTATCATCCACTGTGATACAGGTCAGATAATTATCGTTGGCAACGAAATTGGTAAAATTCGCGTTATTGCCATTTTTTACATTTAAATCGGTTAATTGGTTGCCTTCACATTTTAATTCTGTAAGTGCTGAATTCAGCGATATATCTAAACTGGTAAGTTGGTTGCCTGCGCAAAGCAAATTTATTAACTCAGTGTTTTGTGATACATTTAAAATGGTCAGCTCATTGAATGGACAATGTAAATATATAAGATCAGCATTTTCAGATATATTTAAACTGCTAATTTGGATTGAAGCACAATCTAAATGAGTAAGGGCAGTATTTGATGATACATCTAAACTACCTAATGGGTTTCCTGAACAAGATAATCCTGTAAGTGCTACATTTTTAGAAACATCCAAACTGGTTAACTGATTGCCATAACAATTTAAATGTGTAAGCCCGATATTTTGAGATACATTTAAACTGATTAATTGATTTTCATAACAAAGTAAATCATCTAGCACAGTATTTTCAGAAAAATCCAATGCAGTAATCTGATTATTAAAACACCATAATTGAATAAGTGCTGTGTTTTTAGACAAATCCAGATTTTTGAGTTGATTGAACTGGCAGTATAGGCGAGTTAAATTTGAAAAAGCTTCAATACCGGTTAGATCGGCAATTTTTGCATGAACATTTGGCAACGCAGAATTGTTAATTGGATCTGAAATGTCCAAAATAGATACTGCTTCCGCATCACTTCGCAATATTTGCTGATTAATGATCCCATCAGTATCAATTCCAAGATCATTCAGAGCCTGCTCGAAATTCGGATCCGGTATCCTTATCACATCTGGGAAAGTGCCCCAATTTGGTTGTATTACCCCAAAAGGTACAGGTGCAAATATCTCCTTCAGTCCGGTCCCATCAGAATTCATAATCCAAAGAGTTTTATATGCATCATTGTCCTTAATGAGGGTAATGTATTCTCCATCTGGGGAGGATGAAGCTCCTCCCACCCAGTCTTCTAAAATGGTTGCCGGATCCGAGCCATCCGGATTTATGGAGAGGATGGCCTCTCCACTTGAAGAAGCATCAGGGCCAATAGTGTAGATTATTTTTGATCCGTCTCTTGCGAAATCCGGTTGTTGTAAAAAATTATCCTCTAAGGTAATCTGTGACTCCTCTTGAATCAGAAACATTTCGATTTCTGATGCTTTCAGGGCTCGATTGAAAAATTGGACCTCATCAATGAATCCATTAAGGTAAAAACCTCGATCATCCTCAGAACCGGGGGTGTCGCTTGGATTCCCTCTATGTCCCATTTTTATAGATGACTGGTTATCCAGATTGTAGGCGCAATCCACAAAACCTAACGGAAGTCCTACCCAATAAAGGGTGATTAAATTCGATTCTCGCGTAACGGCGATATGATTCCAGGAATTTATGAATAGAGAGGCTGGTATTACATCAAGATCCATTTCCGGATCAATACCATTTTGAATGGCAAACCGTAGCGTATTATCTTCGAGTTTGGTCAGGGTCCAGCCTGAAGAATTACCATCAGATTTTTGGATCCACTTTTCAATAATGACCTGCTCTCCTTCAAGAGTCTGAAAATTCACCCAGACTGAAATGGTGAAATCATTTATTCCAAAATTTAGATTTGGGCTGTCGGGAACCATGACATAATCGTCCATTCCGTCCAGTTGAAAAGCCTTATTTAACCAGCCTGGTCCATATGTTGCACCATTCTGAAGCAAGCCATCATTTCTGCTTACAATATTGCTGACATTACCGTTACCAGGCCACCAATGAATTAAATCTGGGTATGCAGGGCTGAAATCAATTTTGAATATGGCGTTTTTTCCCTCTGTTGTATTTCTGGTAAAATATAGTTTATTCCCCTCCGGATTAAAGAAAGGCCAGTATTCATCTGCTTCCGTTGCCATCAGAATTTTTGCCTTGGTTCCGTCCTTGTTCATCAGCGCTAAATCCCCATCCCGTATAAAGGCAATTTTACTACCATCGAGCGACCAACCTCCAACCCCACTGACGTCATCCGAGGTAAGTTGTGTGATTTCAGTTCCATCTGAATTAATTTTCCACAAATTGGTTTGTTCTCCGGATTTTACGGTAAACACAATTTCCGATCCATCAGGAGAAAAAGCGGGATCCAGTACGGATCCTGCTAAGGGAGCCAGTACCGAAGGATTTGAACCATCCGAATTAAGGATCAATAGATCATTTGATTCATGTTCATTCTCGGTAGCGGTTATGATCCTGCCATTTTTAAGATGCCTTACGGTTAATGAACCTTCTTGATATACTGAGATTTCATAATTTTTTTCATTGAAGAAAATAAAGTTGACCGGTTTAATTTCGAATTCTCCAATTTCAGTTATTTCAATGGGTTGATATTCAATTCTTAAGAAAACATTTTCTTCATTATCATCATATTGAAATCCATCGAAATTGCAGGTAAATTTAGGCATTACAGGATCTTCCAAAAACATAAGCTTATGATCCACCGTCACATTCAATTCCACAGGTGAAATATCGAATAATTCGTCCTGGTAACTAATGTCAAAGTTGTCTGCAGCAGGTGAAATAAAGGCACCTGGTTTAATATATTGGGACGCTCCTTCATAAAATTCATCACCATCATTTACATCGATCCCGCTTATCAGGTTAATTGAATACAATTTTGATATGTTATAATCCTCCTCGTCCATGATGATGTTGATATCGGAATAGGCTTCCCCACCCTCTTCCGTTTTGGGGAGCCCGCCTTCGTTGACAAACAGTCTAGCGCGGTCATTTAACTCTTCATCCCAGATCCCGGCATCTCCATTATAGAGTGATTCCGCGTTCACAAGAAGCCGTCCCCGGTCCGTTATGGTCCCATCCGGATTATCTATGTAGTCCTCGACTAATTCGCTATAAATATCTATTGCATTGATTGAAATATCCCCATTGACAAAAAGCCGGGCCCTGTTCTGCAGGGCAGCTTCACTGACCAGCCAACTTCCAGACTCATTCACAAACAGTCGTCCCCGGTTAACAAAAAGCCTGGCCCGGTCGACAAGGGCATTGGTGATATTTTCAGGGAAAGTAGATTCATGCGCTGCGGCGATATAATTCAAAAGCTCGGTTAGATTCCAAATATTATCATTGTTGTCTTCTCCATCGCTGTACAGATCATAGAAGAAATCTACATCTTCAATAATATCTCCATAATATATTGGCAAATAAGAATCGATGTTGGGTTTAATAGTAAGTGGTATTTTTTCAATGGTCAGGTATCCTTTCTGGTAATCGAATTCATAATCATCCAAAATTTCCGGAGGTGTGATTTCAGAATTAATTCCTACTGGGAGAATCTGATAAGTGCCTGTTGGATCATTCCATTCGGTTGCTGTGGTAGTAATCTCAAAGTCAACTGCCATTAATCGATCAATTTCTTCAGCAGGAAGACCTGACTCTTCCAGCGGTACATCATTCATTTCAAGTGTCACAGTAAAATCCGGGTTTTTTTCTCCAAATTTTTTGGTTTTGTTTTCCGCTTTGACTGAAATGGTTCTTCTGGGCAGGTCGGAAAAAGACATCGAATTAGATAATCCACCATCCAATTCGCTGGGGGTTATAAATGGATTATTTATTTGTACCAGTGGATCATCCGAGAACGCAGGTATTTTCGCAGTGAGGGTTGAACGGTCTATGAATTTCACGTCCTTGGCTGGTAAAGTATTCCCACCCAGTAGCACCTGTGAATTACTGGTAAAGTTTTCCCCTTTAATTGTGACAACAAAAGCTTTAACACCAGGAGTTTTACTAGCTGGGATCACTAATTCCGTGAGGGTGGGTTTGGGTGATGCAAAGGACATGATGGCCTCGTCGGCCAGTAAAAATCCGTTTCCTGAAACTGGATCATAACCGGATTGATACATATCCAGAGCGGATGTTTTCATGATTTCCCCCACGTCCAGGCCGGGAACCTCAAATTTTTCCATGGCTTGGGAGATCAAAGATGAAACGGCCGCTGCATGAGGAGCGGCAGCCGAGGTACCGGCAAAATTCAAAAATGAATCTCCATCAATATCTTCACCAATCGTCGTTACGGAAGTATTTACCCGGTCGGGTGCAACAAAATCCGGTTTATGCCGGTCGATATTATTAATCATAGTTCCACCATATGATGAAAAAGGTTCGATAATTGGAGGATTGATTCCAAAAGCAGGTGTTTGATCGTAGGCGGCGGCTCCCACAGCATACGCACCCACCGCATTGGCCTGACCCACAATGGTAGAAACACTTGATAGCTCGTTTAAAATCTGGAAATACATGCCACCTACAAAAACGATGTATTTGAAATGGACGTTTTCTGTGCCGTGGGCCCTTTCTATATTGATATAAGCCATAGCTCCGCCATTTTCAACCTTAATAGGCATCACTTCAATGGGATCTCCTCCCAAGTTGTTTCTTTTCATCGCGACAAGCGTATTTCCATTCGCATCCACCAGTGAAATATCCAGGTCATTTTGGGCACCTGTATTTCCATCAGGTCCCAGGGATTTATATACATCATCCCATTGAAGGACAAAGATGTATACAGTTGCTTTTTCAAATCGAACTGATTGATCAGTACCATCAATGGTGTTAAAATAATGAAACGATTCATTCCCTGGGGCAGGTGAGAACTGACTCTCATAACCAAAATCTCCAGCGTTCCCGGCCGACGAAAAATAATATACCCAATCCTCCCCACTGGTTACTTCATTAACTGCATTGCTGATAAGACCATCCTGGAAAAAGGGTTCAGCAAGATGGGTGATATCATCTACAATGATGTTACAATTGTGATCATTTTTAAGTATTTGGATCCCATTGGCCATATGTTCAATACTGAAAAATCCTGTCCTGAAACCGAGTTCCGCCCCCGGAGCGATATCATGAACAATTTCCAGCATCGCTTGGCCTTCATCGACCACATAAAAATGGGAACCAAATTCACTTGGATAATCCAGTGATACATCTACATTCAATGGCAGATCTCCATTCTTATACCCTTTTTGAGCGTTCATTTTTGCATCATAACTGTCCGACATTACACATACCTTTACACCGGATCCATCCACTTCAAAAGCGTTTCGGGCATTGTCTGATTGCATGACCTGATCTCCCTGGCTGGTTACGATCCCGCTTTTTAATATCGGTGTGTACACGGGTCTTACAAAGCTGACAACATCTCCCTGATACAAATCTTCATTGAAGTCCTCCAGTTTACTAATTGGGAAAAGGACTGTTAAAATAAGGTCATCTACATGGTCAAAATCTTCGTAGATGATTGCATCATAGGAAGCCAATGCATTCACAATAGATTGCAGGGAGTATTCATTTTCTGCAATGATTTCGATCAATACTCTGTCCCCGCTTATCACATAGATATCATCGGAAGGAATGCTGCCCAGTTCAGTAAATTTCTCAACGAGAGATGTAAGTTCCGCACCAATTTCTTCTTCTATTTTTATATCAGGAGGATCAAAATATGGAAAAATATCCCCATTTAACTCCCCTTCAAAACAGGGCCCGATTTCATCCCCATGATCCAGATGTTCCTGAAGTGCATCCAATCCTATTACCAAGGTAACGGTATTATCAGGATTATCTGGCGGGTGATGGCAGATGACTATTGTCTTATCATCCTGAGTGAATGCCCATAACGGGATCATCAGGCAAATAAGTAAAAAGATAATTTTTTGGGAATAGACCATCTTATAGCCGCGGCCGCCGGGTAGTGCTTTTTGCGTTTTCATTTGAAGTTTATTATGTTGTTAAACTCCCAACTTCACGCTGTTAGTCAGATGATTGATCGGGACAAAATTATTTCAAGGTCAAATTGGAGATAGGCTACTAGAATAATGATTGGCAATCACCGGGATCATATGACCGACAATCTTGCTCTTGTTAAGTTTTGAGTTAATGAAAGTTAGAAAAAATTACTTGTTGTTCAAAAAATATCATAAAATAGTTTTGCAAATTTTGCAAATCCCAAACTCCAAATCCATTATTGTTCAAGCCACTTCCCATTTTTACCCATATGAGGGTAATTTATTGAAATAGAACCAGTAAAAACATTTGAAAAATTAGGTATTTTACCTGAATTCCCCGGGGATTGTCTATATATTACATGGAGGTTTTTTAAAATAGGAATGAATAACCAGTAAGATAACTAAATTTTATTGAGGTTGATTTGGATCCTTCGCGCTTGTCCTCCGGATCCCGCCAAAGCGGGAGAAGGGGGAGGGGCTCAGGATGAAAAGAATTGCCTGTGAGTAGCCATAACGAGAAGAATTGCTTTAGCTTAATCGTCAAACTACACTTCACCGCCACGGAAATCTTCCTGGTCCATAATCACACACTATGATGACTATCCGTATTGACGGTTCTTATAGACTGACCACAGTATCTCGTCAGACGAAAAATTATTTCCCGGCGTACCAGAATGATTTTAACCACGCATGTTTCCGGAGCTTTTGAACCAGTTCAGGATTCAAATCTTCCAACTCTGCCACCTGTGCATTCTGGTGGGCCTGGTCGGCATTGCGGATGCCTCCAATCACGGTACTTACCGCCGGATGATGGGCGGAAAACTTGATGGCCACCTGGGGTAGGGAATACCCTGAATTCTTGATTTCCGTTCTGATCTTTTCCGTTCGTTCTACTGCCCGTTCCAACCTGTCACCGGCAAAATACCGGGTTCTGAAATCGTCGGCCGGAAACTGGTGCCCTGCGGTATATTTACCGGTCAGCACCCCTTCATCAAAGGGCATCCGGACGATCACACCAATCCCATTCTCTTCGGCCACCGGTAGAAACTCGGCAGCTGGCTCCTGTTCGAATATATTGTAAATTACCTGAACAATATCCACCCAGCCATTTTTCATCAGGTCGATCAATGCATTCTGATCATGTTCAGGAGTCGAGACACCCACAAATCGTACTTTTCCTTCTTTCTGTAATTCCCGCAGAACGTGTAAAGGAACGGGATCCCGGTTCCAGGCCCTGGTCCAGGTATGAAGCTGCATGACATCAATAATTTCCCGACGCAAATTTTTTAAGGTGAAATCCACCGATTCCCGTATGTATTTTTCCGGGTATCTTTCTTCAGCAATACAATAAGGGGATGGAGGCCATGGACCGGATTGAGGAGGTATTTTTGATGCTACGAATATTTCTTCAGACCGGTCCTGGAGCACTTTTCCGATCACCTGCTCACTCTTTCCATTTCCGTAGGCGATGGCTGTATCGATAAAATTGATGCCAAGGTCAATGGCCCGGTTTAATGCGTCTATGGAATCCGATTCCGGTTGCAGGCCCCAGCCAGATCCCAATGCCCATCCCCCAAAACCGATGACGGAGACATCAATGCCCGTTTTACCAAATGGTCTGTATTTCATGGTTCACTGGATCAATCGTTCATTCGTTTATTTTGTGTAAACCTATTTTAGTACAAGACAGGATCGTCCGCTCATTGATTCAACTATTCACTTAAAAGTCATCCTATATATAGTTCAGGTTAATGATCACTCACTCACTCAATCAATCAATCATTCATCCGCTCAATCAATCAATCATTCAATCATTCATAAATAATCTAATATCCCTGATCATTTCTTTTCGCCGATGTTTTCTTTGGACTTGTTTTTGTCCTGGTTCCGGTTCCTGGATTATTGTATTTTATTTTTGCTGCGCCAATGATGGCAGCTGTGGCAGTGGCCCCCACCCGGGTAACTCCTAGGCGTTTTACCCTTAACAGATCCTCGAGGGTCCGGACACCTCCGGCAGCTTTCACCTGGACCTGTTGGGAGGCGTACATCCGCATCAACTTCAAATCTTTGGTAGTGGCCCCTTTGTAGGAATACCTGCCATCTTTTCCTTTTACAAAGCCATAACCGGTAGAGGTTTTGATGAAATCGACTTTTACCTCATTGCAGATCTCACATAATTTGATCTTATATTTATCGTCAGGTAAATAGTCATTTTCAAATATGACCTTTACAATGGCTTTGTGTTCGTGACAGGTTTCCGTAACGGCGGCTATTTCGTTCCGGACATAATTCCAGTCTTCGCCCAGTACCTTGCCGATATTGACGACCATGTCGATCTCGACGGCTCCGTCCCGGAGGGCTTCCAGTGTTTCTGCGACCTTCACTTCAATGGCCGAATTCCCATGCGGGAAACCAATGACAGTGCCAATCCGGACATCGGATCCCTTCCAGCCATTGAACGGCATCTTTGACCGCATACGGTTTGATACAAACCGAGGCGACATTATATTTTTTTGCCAGGCTCACATCCTTCCTTTAGATCCTTGTCGGTCATGGTGGGGTGGAGAAGAGAATGATCGATCATTTTGGCAATTTGTTTGACTTTTTCCATTTCGGGTGATGTTTAAAATTTCATATATGATTAACTCGAACAGTTGTAAATCAATATTCTAAAATTACTAAGAATAAATCGATATCATGCTTAATCATATGATAAAAAGGGACACAAAGGTAAAAAACGGTTGAGCTATGGAAGATCAGGCTGAATTAATAATTACCAATGATCTAAAAAAATCCGGATGTCTGATCAGATTACCTGTACCTATGATAAAAAGTTCGTAATTTATATATTAGAAATGATAGGAGGTTGATCAGACCAGACGGATATTTATTTATTAATTTTTAATTCCATGAAAAAAATTATTCTTTTAATTCTCAGCTTCCTGGCGCTGCAGGGTTATGCCCAGGATGAGGTAGCTGCCAATTACCACCCATACCACTGATTTCCAGAAGATCGAGTTAGTCCGGATGCCTCCCGGAACCGATCTACTGGAAGGGTTTAAGTCAGGCCATTCAGGAAAAAAACATTAAAAATGCTGTGATCCTGGCGGGAATTGGCTCAGTGACCGATTACCATTTTCACGTAGTAAGTGATAAAAATCTGCCGCCGGCCCAGGAATATCCCAGAGCTTCCAGGGCACTTGATCTTACCACTCTCCAAGGCTACATCCTTAATGGAAGGATTCATGCCCATATGACCCTATCGGATGAGAACAATGCTTTCGGCGGACATGTGGAGCCGGGGACGAAGTCACTTACTTTTTTTATCATCACACTCGGCATTCTTCCGGAGGAGGTTTCCATAGAAAATTTTGATAATTATCGGTGGTGATAACATATTCAAGAGGTAACGAATCCTATATTATTTTCTGGTTCTTTACCTTTGCACGCGGAGGTAATCATAGCTAATACCATGTATTGCTTGCAGAAGACACTTTCGCATGTACTCAGTTATATTCAAAATTCCTGCTTTGCAGATGATTACGCTCCGAGGAGGATGTATCATCCCGATGAAGCCAATATGTTGGATCTCACGTCTCCCCGTAACCCCATCTTTCCGTATACCCCGTATCCCCGTCTCCGATCTCCCCGTATTCACGTCTCCCCATGTTCCCCATTTTCCCATTCACCAGATCTATTGAACGATTGAACCAGTGATCCATTAAAATGCCTCATTCACCCCGAAGTACACCCCTGAATTTCCACCTTTACCAAAACCGATATCAAGGCGCAGGAGGGTGGGATTGGATTTGACGATCTGAAAGCGGATGCCCCCGCCAACGCTGTATTTGATATCGTCAAAGAAATACCTGGGCAGTGAGGCCACTTCACTTAGTGCGCCAAATGCCGCTACGATCCAGCGGGAAGAAAAGTGGTTCCGGTATTCCGCCTGGACTACGTACATGTGGTTATCGATATATCTGCCCCGGAAAAATCCACGCATACGTTCCCCGCCACCCAGGTAGGCTTTGGTTTGAAAAGGCGAATCCCCAAAAGTATTCTCAAGATAGATCTGAGAGGCAATTGCACTTTTTTTGCCTAACGGGAAATATTTACGAAGATCAATGATGTATTTATTATAGCTATAGGTCGCGCCGATAACCTTGGATGAAAATCCGGCAGTAAGCTGCATAAAATTACCGGATCGGGTCGAATAAACATTGTCCCGGTTGTCCAGATTAAAAACAAAGGATATTCCATTGATGGTAGCTCCGGAAGACCCTGGGATGTCTTCCCGGATCAATTGTCCGGCTGAATCCAGTTCCAGCATGGTATGCTTTTCATACTGGTACTGAAAGCCAAAATTCAGATCCGGAGGCAGCCTTTGTAAAATAGCGGCTTTGAACATGATTGACCGCATATTGTACCGTTCAAGGTTTTCATCAGAGGTATTATTCCCGATACCCCAGAATGAATTGGGAAACACCTTGTACTTGAATGATCCATCAAAGAAAAGATTCCCGAAATTAAAATAGATCTTGGGGATCACATCCAGAATGAATTGTTTTTCGGTGGTATAGATGATATCAAACATGGTGTTGGATTCCCGCGAGTTATAAATGTTGGTCTGGGTCAGAAAGAATGTCTGGAGGCCAGCGCCAAATCCGAATTGGGTTTCAGGTGTGTAGAAAACAACCGGCAATGCGATGATTTGTACTTTCTTCTTGATCTTCAGGGTGTCAGTCCCATAGAATTCCGTACCCCGTTGTTGCCCGAATGATTTTAGGCCTAGAATAAAAAGGAAGACTATGAGGATAATCTTTTTCATTCTTTAATCCCTTTTCCTAATAATATGCTCAGGCCGAAGTTAAAGCTCAGTTCGAATTGAGAGAAATTCTGTTTTGTTATACTATTCGTAATTTTGTCCGTGGTTTTTCCATTTAGCCAGCTGAAATTATTGGCAAATCCTATTTCCAGGATCACAAGATCTTTGAACACATAAGAATAACCCAGTCCGATGTTCACGCCAAGACCTTTTCCCAGAAGCGAATTGTCGAAAGAAGCCGGAATATTCAGAATGGCTGAACGGTCATAAAACCGTATATAAAATGGAGATCCCTGGAAATAAAGGCTGCCTTCCTTGTTTTTTGATACATAATACCGTAAACCCGGACCGATCACAAAACCCTCTGTTTCCCTGATGATCAGCTCTTCCGAGCTTGATCGGCTGAATCCCAAAAATATACCAACCGCCAACCGGTCTCGAACAAAATAGGATCCCTCCAGGTTATAAAAAAAATCGTTGGAAAAGTTGTCCCTTGATCCATTTGTCCCTGAAAAACTGGTATTGGACGAAGTGATGAATCCACTCAGTCCCACCATCCATCTTTTTTGTCGGAAGGGGGTCGATTCCTGAATAGAGTCAGATGCTTCGAATGTGCTAGCATTGCAAGATTGATCGAGGGAAAAAATAAAAATGCCCAATAAAATAAATTGTCTCATATACCCTTAAAAAACTTTAATGTATGAAATAATTAACAATAAAAAAATGAAGAAAGCATTCTCACTTCATAATGATGGAGTGCTATTCTTCATTCCCCATTACCAATGATTCCACAAAAGGTATTGAAAATTTTGCTCAGATGCGACTGCCACTGAGTTTTCAAGCAGACCCAACTATCATGTAAGCTCCAATAAATTAGCCAGGAGATTCCATGGCAAAGTCATACTCCAGATAACAAACAACTTTCCGCTTTACTAGCCCGCTAACCGTAATAAAGATGACCGGACTTGGTTGCATGTGACGTTCTATCTGGTTTCGACCAATGGGATATCCAAGGCCAGCTGGGCATTTACCAGGGCTTCAATTTTATTTTCTGCCTGGAAATAGCGGGCAGCTTTTCCAGCCGGGAGGATCTTCTTGAATTTGCCGTAATAGCTTTTTTTCAGTTTCACTAACTCTTGTTGATAAGAGAGTGAATTCAACCAGAGTTCATCCGCCTTTGCGTCCGTCATGTTTTCGAAGTTTTCGGCAAAATCCTTAATAACCTGGATCCGCATGTTTTGTACTTTAGAAAGTTCAAAATTGTATTCATTATACAATTCCCAGAAGGGGCCGCTTTCCTGATCGGTTAATTGCATGGCTTCTGCTATGGCAGCTTTTTTTTCTGTTTTAAGCACATCACGGGCCACTTCGATGTAATCATCAACCGTTTGTGAATAAGCGGCTGAACAGAATAAAATCAAGCTGATTACAAAAGTTATTTTTTTCATAAGAGTGTTGTTTAGGTTTATTAAAAGATGACGAATTAATAATTGATGGTGTAAGATTAAGTGAGGTTTGTCACAAATCGCTGACAAAAATATTCCGTTCCCGCAATATAAACCTCTTCATTCATAATTTAATTTTTGTTTTTAATACCCGATAAACGGAATATCACCAAAATCATTGATCTCTATATCCTTGAATCCCACTTCGGAGCCACCTCTTTCCTCAGAGGCAACCTGCAACCCTACCTGCAGGCAGATATTTCCCGGACGGTTAAATTTATCTTCTGCATAATATTCGGACGCCTTCAATCCATTGACATAGATGCAGATATGTTGTTCGAAAGCGAATATTTCCATGGTATTCCAGTCATCATAATCTACAATCCCGATAAATGCCCGGGCCCTGGTCACGTTAGATCCTGTTGGCCAGCCATATGAAAAGCCATCGTGATCGTAAATATTGATCTCCATCCCGGATTCGAGGCTAATATCCTGCGCCTGGGGATCCTGACGGATAAAGACCCCTGAATTGTGTCCTTTAGCAATCTTGAATTTCAATTTGAGATAATAGTTCTGATAGGTTTTTATTGATTTAAGAAAACTGAAATCATCTTTTCGCGTTTTCCCAAGAATATAATCGTCGATTACTTTCCATTCCCCATCGCCAACGATTTCCCAATTGGAAAGGTCATGGGATTCAAATAAATTTTCTGGATTTACCTTTACGGTGGAACGCATATAATCTTCGATCTGAGGTCCAGTGATTTCTTGGGTTGGAAAGTTCTTCAGATAGATATTCCTGAGTTGAATGGTATGTTTTACCTTTCCATCATGGGCCTGGAACCCAATATGACCTTTGAAGATTCTCCGCTGGTGGGTGGTGACCAGTTTTTGACCATTGATCACCGTGACCAGGCAATCCCCTTTGGCAATGATTTCCATCTGATTCCAGTCTGTGGGCTTCAGACTGTCGGTCCAGTAAGAACGTGCCAGGTTATAAACCGATCCGGTCGGATTCTGGGTGTTGGGCGTGCTGTAAAGATTGATCTCATAGGCAGAAACCGATGGACGGCCGTCCAGGGTTTCGTTATACCGGATCGCTACGCCACTATTGTTGGGAGGAGGGCATAAAAATTCAAATTTCAGAAAAAAATCTTCGTATTCCAGATCGCTGATTATCCAGCCACCACTTCCGGACTGATCATTGGATACTGTGAGAATACCTGAATCGATAGAAGTCAGGACTTTTCCCTGCATATGCCAGCCTTGCAGGTCCCGGCCATTAAAAATGGATTTAAAATCAGAAGCGGAGTTATCTCCAGAAGGTGCCTGACAGAATTGCATACCAAATCCTATCAGGAACAAAAAATAAATGAATAAATGATTTTTCATAAGTCTTCAAAAAATTTTGTCTGAATTTAAAAAATAAATCCCAATAAGAAATGGAAATGGAGGAATGGTTGGTTTGATCTGGATAAATTTAACATTAAAGGGTGTTAATTAAGTTCGACCCATGATGAATGATAATGTTTTTTGCAAGGGGAAATTTCAGTAGCTGGGTAAACCTGCCATGATTCCTGCCGACACAAGTGACCGATTCAGCCGACTGATTCAATCCTTTGTATTCTAAGTACGCCACGCCCCGTCTTCTAAATGATTCATAACAATCACTTTTAAATTTCTCTATTTTCCTTTCAAAAAATAATCGGCAAAATCCATAAACTGTTCCCAATCATAATAAGTCAGGTCATGCTCTCCGGACCGGATATGATATCCGATATACCCTGTTTTTACCGGTTTATTCACCTCAGGCATTTCTTTGATGCCAACCCCCTCAAGACCATATAACTCATATACCTCACCTGCATAATATCCCGACAGGAATTCCCCTTTTGGATCGGCCCATTCATCCTGTGCCGCACTGGCAATATAGACGGGTCTGGGAGCAACCAGTGCCACCAGTTCATGCTGGTCGACGGGTAAATCATTTTCATGATCATTGTACTGATTGAAGTTATCACAGAACCAGTGTGGAAATGAAGTGTTGATCCGTCCGACGGTTTCACCGAATTTTCTTCTGGATAAGGCAGCTCCACCGCAACCGGATTCATTGGAGATCACCAGGGCAAAACGGGTATCCCTTGCTCCGGCCCACAGGGAGGTTTTACCCAACCGGGAATGGCCGATCACGGCTACCCGGCTCTGATCCACCTCCGGATCTATTTCAAAATAATCCATCGTTTTCGATAGACCATAGGCCCAGGTACTGATCGATCCCCATTCATCTTTCTGTGGCATCTTGCCTTCCTGGTAAAATTGCTCATGGATTCCATTACGGAAACCATCGTCATAATCCGGATCGATATCATGATAGCACATGACGGCAATGCCATAGCCACGTTCCAAAAGGCGGATTACAGGCCACCTATTGGTCCTGACCCCTCTGGACTTTGAATCTGCCTGGTGATTAAAAATATTGAAATTCGGAACATTTTCCACCCAGCAGTCTGAAATTAGTATTGCCGGATCCGGGAAAATGGTATGATTGCCGTAAAAATTGTACCCCAGGAAGACAGGAACAGGTCCATTCGCGTTTTTAGGCAGGTACAAAAGCAGATTGACTTCATGTGATCCGGATTCCCCGGAATAAATAATCCCAACCTGCTTTCTTACTGCTTTACCGTTCAGGGCGACCCGGCTGTATTCCAGCAGTTTGAATGTTACCGATACCTCATTAGCAGGTATTTTTCCATAAACCTGCGATTCGAATAAGGCCAGTATTTCAGGTCTTCTAAATTCCTCCCATTCCTCTGCATTGGAAATTTTTTTCCCATTTTCAGTTACCAGAAGCTTAGGAAGTTCGAAATCAGGGACTTTTGACTCATCATAATTTGGGGTGAACTGGGCCGGTAATTGAAGGGTGACAAAACAAAATATCAGCGCAAGCAAAGATTTCATAGTGAAAAATTAAGGTACTTCAAAAGATAAGAAAGTAGTCGGTTATTATCAACAAAAAACAGATCACAAGTCAATTTTTTACCTTAAAGGATGTTTCTGGATTATTTATTTTTTAGATTTTTTGGGTTTAATGAACATTTTACTTTCAGGGACCATGCTCGTAAGTACCCCAGTCATCAGACTTTCCAGACTGTAATCCAGAAAGGTATAATAAGGATCCCGTTCCAGGTATATAACACCTTCTGTAAATGAGGTTTTGTCAGGATCATTTTTAGACCGGGCAACTATATTGAGAATGCCAGTCAGAAATCCTTTCTGCTGTGTTTCGGTAAAATCACCTTCATTGACCTTTATTGCGACAAGTTTAAGATCATGGTAATCAATCTGAAGCGATCCGGTTGAAAGTGTATCGTTACCGGTAATTTTGAATTGCAGATTGTTTATGATCCCATTATTTATTTCAATCTTTTTTGAATTTTTAATGATGGGATTCAGAGACCGGGCATCCAGCGTATCCATGGTTCCTTTAATAACAAAGGTGTTAACAGGATCCATTAAAGGAAAAGTAAAATTCATGGTAAGGCCAGCCTCATCCAGGAACCGTGTCGTACCAGAAACATAAAATGTTTTGTTTTTGTTTAACCGGACAGGATCGGAAGAAAAGAAAAGTCCTTGTACATGAATATCCGTAGATTTCAAACGAATCATCGGTTCCCGGTGGCCGTGTTTCAGGTAATCGAAGTGTCCCTTCTGAATTTCTATGGTGTCAATTGCGAGGGGTATGGGAATATTTTTAAAAGTAATCCCTGGCAGATACCGGATGGTATCTTTCTGAAGTCGTTCAACTGGTCTTACGTAAGTAAAATCAGGTTCATCCACTAAAAGACGATTAATCAATATAGTACCTGATGACAATAAGGAGTCATAGTTAATGCCAGATGCATCAAGTGAAGACACTTTGAGTTTCAACCAGTTTTTTGAATCCCTCTTTTCCTGTGATGGATTCATTTGGATCCTCTTTAACGAGAATAAATTATCCCTGGAATTAAAGGAGATTTTGTCACAGATCACCTCGTAATTTTTTACTAATTCATTTCTAAGGTTCATCAAGGATAGATCCACTTCCTCCAACTTGTAACCGATTGGTTTTTTGAGCAATGTTGAATCTGAGTAAAATTCAGTAAACCTGAGTTTCAGACTGTCAAATGACAAGGCAAGGGAGGTGTCTTCACGGATAGTAAACATTCTTAGATTTCCATTGATCAATTCAATCAATTTGGTTTCGGCTGAGATAAATTTCTGATCAAGAATATCCTGTCCAAATGAAGGCTGCTTTTTTATTGGGGTATTTCCGGTCAAATAATAACGTACCATTAAATCCGACAATCTAAATTCCTCCACAACGATTTTATTTGTCCTGAGAAACTTCATCCAATGAAAATCGAGCATTTCAAATTTTCCCAGTTGAATATTGACGGAATATTTATGCTGCCGAGGTGGAAAAGAAAGGCTGTCAGATATTTCTTTTCTTGGAACCATCATCAGATTGACAATCCTGACATTGCCTTTTCTGATGTCAATTTTCAAGGAATCGTAGGTAATGTCATATAGCCGTTCAGGATCGTTTCTGATAAGAGCCGTAAGTTTGTGATCCATAATCCTCTGGAGGATTGGATTGATTTTTGTTGCCAAAGTGATGACTCCAGTAATGATCAGGATCAGTACGATCAGAAAAATATAGATGGTTTTGGTTCTTTTTACCTGCATATATCAAGGAAGGAATAATTTATTTTCCTCATAAGAGTTAAAAACCAGATCAATTTAATATTTATCACCATTCACTGCCTTGTTCGGTTAAGAAATTTTCAAAAAATTATCATTACATTCTTTTGCTGAATGAATGGCTAACCGGTGAATTGTGTAATTTTCTTAAGTCCGGTTTTAAAATTTGAGAATGGAAATAATTGGACTTAAAATAGTATCTGTTGCATTAAAAATAATCTTTTTAACGGTCCTTTTTCTTTTCTTCCAGAATGGCTTTATATCCGTTTCGGGCCATCCTATCCATTTTCCCCTGTACAGATTGAGTCAGATTATTCCTATATTCCAGCATACTATTCTGGCAAACTTTATTCCCTACCGATAGAATTTCGGCGGCCAGTATATCGGCATTTAAGCGGCATTCAATGCCACGGTGGCGACAGGGATATCATTTTGCATCTGGAGAATAGATCGAATGGAATCCCTTCCGTTGATTGAATGGGTACTTTTTACACAGCTCCATGGTCAGACGATGCCCCGTGGTCAGACCAGGGGTGGTGGTCAGACTACGAATGGACCGAAAAAGGGACCGGCGAAAAGATTAGAAAATAACTACGGTCTGGTTGATGGTGCCTGCCGTGGCAGGATATTGAATGATTTCATCATTTTCAAGGATCGCCTCAACATTGTATTCCAGATCCTGATTGTTGATGACTGATTTTTCCAGGGTAATTTCGAATACATTTCGATCCATATTCCTTATATCGGCCGATTTGAAATTCTCTCCTCCCATTTCTTTCCAATATAGTTTTACACTTTTGACTTTTTTTGCACTCAATACCCGCACCTTTAAATAAAGATCTGTGTCCTTATCCAGAATACTCATGGGAGCCTGGAGGATCAGCCTGGAAGGCCCTTCATAATTCATTCGAGGATGAGTGGAAGAGGGAAGGGGTTCCTTCAGAATTGTTTTCAGCATCAAATCGTAAGCATCGAGCCGGTTTAATGTCAGCAAATTGTGTTGTTCGAGATTGGCCATGGTTCCGAATTCAGATGAATTGGTAAAGGTCATCAGCAGGAATTGAACAAGGCGATTGTAGCTTTCGGTGGCCTCAATACGTTGGGGTAACAGCATCAATCGGCAAAGAGAATCCAGTTTATTTTTATCTTTTCCTGCATCGATCAGTTCTGCCATCTTTTCCATTTCTCCCAGAATACATCCCAACCTGGCTGTTTCGCGGGCAAACCGGAAAGTATTTAACCAGAAATCAAACCGTTCCCGGTTCCCTTTTCCGGAAATTTCATTCTGGAAGGATTCCATCAGCTCAATAAAACTGAATCTTTCCTTTATTTCAGGCCAGGGCTTATGGATCACACTGATAGCCCCAGGACCTTTGATCCACTCTGACGCCCGGAATAGATTGGCTTCATATGGCTGGTTGTTTTCAGGGAAAAATTCAGGACCTCCATCCAATGAAGCAAATATCTTCCCGATTTCTTTTCCCTTTTCCGGGCCAAACTGATGGCTTGCCCAATCTTCATAAAAATCAATCACTGGAAGATCCCGGCTGTCAATCCCTGTTGTTGCATCCAGATCCAGGTCCCAGCCTGCTTCTGCCAGGGAAGCCAGTGTAGGGTCTACCACCCGAGTTCGCCAATGAATACCAATTAATCCATTACAGCCATACTGATACGCATCAAAAGCATCTTTACGCATTCTACCGGCCCATAATTGAGGTGATAGGAGTCCCGGATCATCTTCCAGCCAGGGGATGGCCCACAATGGGCGTTCACCGATCTGATTAAAAGCAGGTTCGATCCTGGCAAATCCGACATAACGATTGATGCAACTGAATGGAAAATTTTTTGGTAATAATTCATCGAATTCAGTACGATCCCTGGGCGGGCCCAGTACCCATCCGCAGGTTGCCAGGGTAAAAGGAACCTGAAGTTCACTGGCGATCTCCCAGGCAACGCGAAGATCTTTTTTAGTATCTTCAACCTCTGAGTTGCTCACTTCCGACCATGTCCAATTCTCAGGTGTCCAGAACCAGTAATAATCGAGTGGATGAGTTTGCGTGATACGTTGAAACATACCTTTGTATAAAATACGGATCAATGAATCGTAGTCAGCTTCCGGATATTTTTGACGCAATTGCTGGTTCACCTTTTCCGGAATGGTCAAAGGAGTTTCAGTACCAATACATGTGTAAACGCCCAGGCGGTCGGCCAGTGAAAAACCTTCCTTCAAAACAGCACCAAATTGACTGACGAGGAGGATATTTTCCTGCTCAGAATGGGGCCATGGACTCAACTCAGGTAAATAACTTGCTCCAAATTGATCTTTCTCAAAGATGGTGGCGGCACCTCCGGAATATTGGGACGTTGGCCTGGGTAAATATCCCCAGGTGGTATCGCCGGTATTAAAATGCAGAAGGGGATAGGCTGCATTCACTTTACCATCCGCCAGGATCCGATCTTCCTCTCCGATCCAGACCATCGGTTCTGCTTTGTAAGCCCCTGGAAAAATGGATTCCGGATAGGTATGAAATCCAATGAAATTCATCTGTAGCTTAGGCAGCTGGGAGATAAAATGTTTATAATCTTCGCGATCCCACCAGTCGGGACCTTCCGGAAAATCATGGAAAGGTAAGATGCCCCGGATGGTAAACAGGGGTTCACGGATTTCCGAGAATCTCGGCAGATCTAAACCAATTTTTTTATCCGGGATGACATCGCCATGAAGATAAAAACGGCACCCCAGCTTTTCAAGAAAATGATATGCACCATATAAAACACCCTGGGGATCAGCACCCAATATTACTCCCAGAGATCCATCTTTTGTTATATCTGAATAAATGATATAACCTTCCGGATGCAGATTCCCGCATCTGATTTGTAACGAATCCGGCAAAAGATTGACCAATTCCCTGTTTTTTTTCGTACCCAAAACAATCCCGTTGGAAGGGCTGATTTTCTCAAGAGATATTTCTTCGATGGGTACGAGTACATCCGTCCGTAAATAAATATACCTGCGTAATTCCCTCGCCGAAAGCCACTCTTTTTCATCCGGTGAATCGGAAAAGTAAATCTTGAATTCATTTTCCTTTTTGCATCCCAGTAAACTGATTAGCAGTAAAAGGAATCCCAGTTGAAAAAATGATTTTTGAAGCATATGAAAAGGTTATTGAGGTTCTAATCCAGTAAATTAAGCACCACTACGAATCCACCCCTGGGACGCATTCCAATCTCCAGGCTGCCACCCGGCTTAAAGGGTTTTTTTGCATAGCGGAATGAGCGGTCGTTGTCACCGTCGTTGATGATCTCCATCATATATTCCCCTTCCTCAAGGAAAGGCAATTCCAGCACCACTTTCTGTTCTTCTTCCTGACCATTTATGGCGCCCACGTACCATCTTCTGTCGTTTTCCCTTGCAAGTACGCAGAATTTTCCAGGGTATCCATCGATGAACCTGGTTTGATCCCAAATAACAGGTAATTCCTTCAGGAAATTTTTAACAAATTCGGGAGAAAGCAGATAGGCATCGACTTTATCAGCAAAATGAGTAATCCCGGACTCAAAAACCACTGAGAGAGCCAGTTCATGTCCATAGGTGGTGATATGCGGATAAGTTTGATCTGAAAAAGTTACAGGGGTATAATCCAT
>CAVOVH010000002.1:0-512806 GCA_963699805.1 uncultured Cytophagales bacterium
GGCCAGCTATGGCCCGTCCTGAACTAACGAAGAACAATTTATTATTTTTCGGAACGAAAAACTAAAGAGCGGCAGTTAAAAACTGGACGTGAAACGAAAACAAGGGATGGGCTATAGCGTATTGTTGGCAAAAGTTTTTGATTATTCCGGCCTGGCCAGGAGGATGGTATTAGCAATGGACATTTTATTGCGCGACAGGGAAGTGTGACCGGGAGGGGATCCTGATGGCACGGGCGCTGAAGATCCTGATTTGCGGGCTGATCGTTAAGGGAGGGTGATATACTATTTAAATTTTTGCCAACGGGCCAGCTATGGCCCGTCCTGAACTAACGAAGATCAATTTATTATTTTTCGGAACGAAAAACTAAAGAGCGGCAGTTAAAAACTGGACGTGAAACGAAAACAAGGGATGGGCTATAGCGTATTGTTGGCAAAAGTTTTTGATTATTCCGGCCTGGCCAGGAGGATGGTATTAGCAATGGACATTTTATTGCGCGACAGGGAAGTGTGACCGGGAGGGGATCCTGATGGCACGGGCGCTGAAGATCCAGATTTGCGGGCTGATCGTTAAGGGAGGGTGATATACTATTTAAATTTTTGCCAACGTTTGGCGGCTATGAACCGTGCCACCTTAATTTCAATTTCGTTTCCAATTAAGGAATAATAGTGTCTAAATTGCCCTAAACGCCTCTTTACCAGCCAAATAAGGCATGGTTGCATAGCCGCTTGTTAGGGGCTGGGCCACCTATAACATTATTCAGAAATTTTTATTTGTAAACTACCGCCTAAACCTTCTCTAATTATCCGTAAAAGTGTGGATAATCGTATATCACTTGCGTCATTCTCAATCCTTGATATATAGGTTTTTGTAGTACCGCACTTTTGAGCAAGTTCTTCCTGGGTCATATTTTTTTGTTTTCTTAATTCCTGAAGCATTACTCCAAGTTTAAATGTCTCATATTCTTGCTCAAAAGATTCCCTTTACGTTCTCCCCTTTTGCCATATTCCTTATCTATATGATCATTAAATTCTACTATATTATTCTTTTTGGTCCTCATAATACTGCGCTTTCAATTTTAATGCTCTTTCAATTAGATTTTTGGGAGTTTTTTGAGTCTTCTTCTGAAATCCATTAAGAATAACAACAAGATTTCCTTTTTCAAAGAAACAAAATACCCGATATATATTACTTGCCTGAACAATTCGGATTTCATATAAGTCTGTTCCAGTTATATGTTTAAAATATTTTTCCGGAATGACCTTTAGTTCTGTAATTAATCTAATTGTCCAGTTTATACGGTCCTTGACTTTTAGTTGCTGCTTATTATAAAACTCCCAAAAATCGTCACCATAAATAAGTACCCTTAACCTGATGATCCAATCCACAAAGTTAGCTAATTAGGTAACATGTCCAAATTTATAAACGAGGAATTTTAAGAAAAGTTGAACGGTGGCCTTGCCCCTAACGGTCCGGCAATAAAATAAGTACCGAGTTTATTACCTGAAATTATCAATGGGAATTGGAAATTGAAAGCAGTCCGGAGACTATTTGCGGAGTACTCCCGAAGGTATTTTTTTTATTGCCTTGTTGGTAGCCGTGCAAATGTATATAGAATGATTATTTATTAATATCATCAGTTCAATATCCATTTGAAGTGACAACAGTCATGCCCTTCCATTAATGTTTTATTTCTGGTTAATTCAAGTTGAGGATTGAATTTCTTTGTCATCCCATAATCTTGGTAGCAAGTTCCTGCATAACCTATATCTGAAGCGTTGGCTTCTATGAAGGTTTTTGCAATGAGGCATTCAGTGATTTTTATCTCAAGTTCCTTTTCATTTTCTTTAACAACCTCGAAAGTAATTTCATTTTCCATGTTTTGACAAAATTGTTTCATATAATTTGTCCATTCACTCATGGATCGTAAAGGATAATTTGCATCAAACCTTTTACTATTTATTTGTATTTTTTCGGATGAATTCTTCAATAATTCTAAGAATTCTTTTTTACCTATTTGATCCATTAAATTTTTCATTGCCGATATGCCACCACTTGAAACATAGTGTTCTACAAGCCTTCTGATTGACATTCCTGAATCTTTTAAGAACTTATGTTTATCATCAGAATCAATAGAATCTGATTCAGTATTCGAGGCTATAAGATTCGGTACTGCAAAACAGCAAAAAGCACACGAAGAAAATGTCTTAAGTATGAATTCTCTTCTGTCTTGATTTGTGATTTTGTTTTTGTTTTTTGGCTTTCATGATGTTGGTTACTTAGGATTTTCAACAGTTAGTTTTCTTAGTTAATAATTAACCGATCTATTGTTGATTGTATTGGCATGGCTACCAACGGGCCAGCTATGGCCCGTCCTGAACTAACGAAGATCAATTTATTATTTTTCGGAACGAAAAACTAAAGAGCGGCAGTTAAAAACTGGACGTGAAACGAAAACAAGGGATGGGCTATAGCGTATTGTTGGCAAAAGTTTTTGATTATTCCGGCCTGGCCAGGAGGATGGTATTAGCAATGGACATTTTATTGCGCGACAGGGAAGTGTGACCGGGAGGGGATCCTGATGGCACGGGCGCTGAAGATCCTGATTTGCGGGCTGATCGTTAAGGGAGGGTGATATACTATTTAAATTTTTGCCAACGGACGGGTGTATGAGTAGTGGCAGATTGCGTGGTAGTTTCCTGTCAAACCACTGCGCAGTTTGAGCGGGCTACAAACCTTGATATTTAGCACTTTCCCTGCCATTACTTATACAAAATGTTGTGTGGTGTTTACATTTATATATTTCGTCTTAAAAGACATCTAAATCTCTTCCAACTATAAATTTACCTTCATAGTTTTCACTTATTTCATCAATTAAATCTTGTTCAGATGCTCCCCAAAATAAAATATGATATAGAACAAGAAGTTTTGGATTTATTTTGTTGGCAATTTCACCAAGTTCATACGTTGAAGTATGATTTGATTTATGCCATAATTGCCTGTCTTCATCATTTGCCCACATGATATCAAATCCTTTCTTTGTATAAACTTCATGTACCAGGAGATCAGCACCTTTGGAATACTCAACGACTTTCTCGGAAGGTGCAGTATCACCGGATATCACAATAACTTTATCAGGCGTTGTGAACCGGAATCCCCAAGAATTTGGTATATGCAAAACAGGGAATGCTTCAACCTTAATATATTTATCCTGATAAATAATACCTTCTTCTGTAAATTCATGAGTATTTACAAGTGATTCCTGATTATTTGTCAGTCCATAAGCTTTTAGAATATAGTCAGTCATTTGAGTAATACCATTAGGACCATATACTTCAAGAGGTTTATCTCTTCCAACTACCCACCATGGAGTTAATATTAAGTCTGGATAACCTGTGGTATGGTCAGGATGCAAATGAGTAAGAAAAGCATACCTAATGTTTTTTACATCCAAGTCCTTTAATTTTTCCACCATAAGTTGGAGACATAGCAGCAGCTTTACGCACTAGCCCAGGACCAAAATCAATAATATATGGTGTGTCGAAAACAATAATAGCTAATGAACAACCTGATTGAAACGGAGAAGGTATGGGAGTACCAGAGCCGAGTATTACTAATTTGGTTGTATCCGAATCAAAGTCAATTAAGGGGAGTATGGTCACTATATTCACTCCAATTTTCATAAGTCCCAATTTCAACATTTTGAACTTTGTCAAGTATGTCAGCTGATGCAAAACAGTAATCTATGTGATATGGTTTATTAAGATTTCGTTGAAGAAAAAAAGTTGGATGTTTTTCTTTTCCTTGTTCGATCTCAAAGTGCCTGTGATATATGCTTTGAATATTATTGTCAGCTAGTTTATTTACAACGTCTGAATGGTCTCCTACTCTGGCTTTATAATCCCATATTTTGTTGCTGTTGAAATCACCAATTAAAATTGTTGGTTACCTAACAAGTCTGCATAGTAATTTATTGCAAGCCAAACCTGACCAATATATCTTGCTTCATAGTTTTCCTTATTACTCATAGCCCAAATAGCGAAAATGGTAAATGTCTGTCCGTGTCCAGTCACGCGGAAAGGCAGAATGTATCTAAATTTAGGATTGAAGTTTGGCAATAATTCAAATTTGTAGTCATTGAAGGAATAAGATGCAAATGCCTTTGTGTATATTGTCCCCATACCAGTAATGGTGATCTGGCTTTTTGTGTGTTGGATTGTAAACTATTTGTCTGGATTTTCACATTCTTGAACTACTAAAATGTCAGGTTGATGAAGCTAGTATGAGATCTGCTTTTTTTCTAAAGGCACCCTGACAGTTCCAGGATATAAGTCTCATTTATGTGCAAGAATTTCACTATTAGCCTTCAAAAAAGTCATCATCCAACATTTTGACGTCATAGGTAGCTTTTATTTGAACACCAACATTATATTGATGCATCAGATCAACAAGTTTATTTCCATCAATTAGAATGATTGTATGATGAGCATCATGAGCTTTTTGAATTGCTCCTTTGTCAAAGTCGGACGTTGTCACAAATACGCCCTTAGTTGTATCCCCACTCATTGCCCCAATGAAATTCCTTATGTCTTTTTCACGAACTTTGTTATCCTCATATCTTTTAGCCTGAATATATATTTTGTCCAAGCCAAGTTTATCTTCATTTATTATACCGTCAATGCCACCATCTCCAGATTTAGAAGTCTCTATGAAATCTCCATAGCCCATTTTTTTTAATAGGATCAAAATAACCTTTTCAAAGTAGTAAGGATCTATCCCTTTTAATTTCTCCAGTAACTCATGTTTAACCTGTGCCTCAATTTCCGAAAAACCTCTATCAATCAGGTCTTGAGGAGAAGAGTTTTTAATTTCAGAGGTGCTTGAAATGCCTTTAGTTTTTTCATCGGCATAAAAATCCATAAAGTTTGAACCTGCATCAATGTCTTTTAGCTGTAATTTCTCGTTATTTGATTTCTTTCCCTTCTCTGTAATTTGAACCATGCCTCTTACAGGGTAAATTATGTATCCTCCTTTCTTAAGGTATGATTTTCCCCAAGCTATTCTGTTGAGAATAAGAGGTTCACCACTCTTAGTCTTTTGATCTAACAAATCTTTTGGTAGGTCGGAATAATACTTATCGACAACTTTCTTGAGTAATTCTCTATGGTGGATAATCTGTCCGTCACTTAATATTTCAAGTATTGGATTAAAAGTTTCGTGGAATTTCGGGAGATCTTTTTGATTCATTGTGGGATCTATTGGTGTAACGTTTTTTATCGTAATCTTCTAATTGTTAAATTTATAAGTAAATGTTCTGAATGTAAAAGTCTTATTTCCAAAGGCCTCGTTCGTCAAGGATTAGTCTTTATCTGTTATAGGTTGGTAGCTATTTTTCTTATTTGTATAATATTCAAAATCAAAATAATGTCGTTTATTATATTCCCAAATCTCTCCGATTATTCCTTTTTCACATTTATCTACTGGAATTGCTTTACTTCCATTTAAATCCTTTAAAGAGCCAAAATATATTGAAAATGACTTGTTGTCAAATTGTATTGCCATCCAATAAGCAGAAGCATTGAATTTTTTCTCAGCAGATAGTGCTTTTCCATATACGTCTGAACCGAGATTGTATCTTGAGTTTAATTTGCCATTTTTCTGGTATTTGTTTCTAGCTTTTACGCTAATTACATATCTAAGTCCATCTTTTTCACATTCGATATCAGCAAATGGTTCGTTCATTGTATTGTCATTGAGATTTCTAATTCTGTCGAATTTTTTATCAACCAGTGCTTTTAATGCAAATAGTTCTCCCAGTTCTCCAAGCGACTTTTTTCTTGCTGCTTCTTTTCTATTTTCCATGTCCACTATTTGTCAAATTGTACGCTGACTATTACAAATTTACGCATTATCCCCATTCTTGTGAGTTAGCGTTCGTTTAATTCTGGTAAAAGTGATGAATTTAGTGTTAAGATAAATAGTCTAAAAAAGATATTGTCAGAAGGCACGAATCTGTCTCGCAATACCCTGTAAATGAACGCTAACGGTTGATGATATGGTGTCGTGCGGAATTACGAAGCCACATTCCTATCAGTTTACACCACCTTTTTATACGAGCTACAAACGCTCGCAAACCTCTGAAACCCGCATGCACTATACCATTTGTTAGCTGCAGTCGTAGTATTTATTATTAAAATGTCTCCTCATAATGTTTTATAGAATTTACTTTCTCATCGCTCTCAAAAAGTAACCTAATGATACTAATGGCCAGGCTCGATCACGTAGACTACGTTACGGTGAATTTGGCAGACTCAGTCCACTCATTCTGTCGTAGCGCAGCAACATGTACCTTTGTCTGCTTCGGGCAAGCTATTTTCCACCACTCTCCAAGAGCAACAATTTCATTTCCTTGTTTCCGTAGGACACGACGGATTGATTCTGACAGGCCACTTTCTTCTCAAGGTGAGCCACAAATGCCCGCGCGACCTCGTCTTGACGGATGTTCCCCCAACCGATGGAGTCCGGTATGAAGCGAGTAAAGACTGTGAGCCATCGGGGGGTGTGTGCATTACCCACGATCATTCCCGGTTTGAAAACAGCCAAGTTTTTCAAATCCGACCTCGAGCACTGCCTTGTACTTTTTTCCCATCACCCGAAAGCCCTTGATCCTCGAGTCTGCGTGGGCTTCTTTGACACCAACGGCGGTCAAGAGCTCAAAGATCTCGATACCAGCGGCTTTGCAGCCTCTTGCGTATTTGCCCAACATGTTGACCTCGACCTCCATCATTTGCTCCTCGCTCATCGAAGCGGTACCACTTCCGATTCCAATACAGCTAATGGCAACGTCATGGCCTTGCGCTTTCTCTTTCACCACCTCTTCGAAGTCGGGTGAGCTCGTGTCGACCACGATCTGTTCGACCTTCGCCTCGTCTTGCATGGTAGATACGGTTCGTCGGCCTAGCATCGTCAGTTGAGAGCACACATCACTCTTGAGCAGCTCGCGTAGCAACTGCCCCACCGACTTCGCCACTTCCACCAAAAATTATGCACTTCATCGAATCCATTCGTTAAACGTCTTTAGAACTGATATGGCACCCTTGTCATATCAGCGAGAAACGCTGATTGCCTATCAAACAGTATCATATAATTCATTTGCACTTTCATAATAAGTCACATAAAGCTGTTCTTCAGGACGATTAGTTTGCCTAAAGCTAAAAATAATAAATAGTAATACTATAATTGCAATCATTTTCATACGATTACAGCTAACGTTTGGCCGGTAGATGCCGTGCCGTTTTTAACCAATTTAGTGAATAGTTGGAATTAAAGCTACCTAACTGCAGATCATGTACCTTTTCCATGAAAATAAGGTATGGTATATAACAGAGTGTATGTTACCATTTCGTTTCTGCTTTGTATCAACGTTAAACTCCATGTGAATCATCGGGGATATGAAAAAACCGGAGAGCAATTACACTTCCCGGTTTTAATAGTTAGGCCATGATGTGAAAAAAATTATACGGATAATGGGATTCCTCGATCCGATATAACAGGCTAAAGCTTCTCGATACATGTACACTTTCAACCAACACAACCTGCCCTTCCCGGATCATACCTACTGACCGAATGCATTTCACCGAAAATGGCGTATTAATCCGCTTCAGTTTTTCAATCGTAACAGCCAGTAAGCTGGAAGGATCGGTATGCCGGTTGATCTCTGCAATCGTTTTATCACTCAGCATATCAGTTCATAAACCAATTATCATCACCTGTTTCCAGCGTCTCGGCAATTTGATCAGTGAACTGGAAAGCATTTGCCCCTCGAGACATAAATTTGTCGATGTAAGAGGACTTGTTGGCTCCTGTAAACAGGTTGTACAGTTTCCAGAGAGTGATCGAATCAGAACCGTTCCTACTGAAATTTTCATCATTGTAATAAAGATCAGCCACGGCAGATATTTGGGTGTCTGTGAAGACAAGAGCAGGAATTTCTTTTTTCTTTTCATTTGGCAGATAATTGTACAGCCTGGCCCTTCCAAGAAGCTGAGCAAACTGGTGCTCAGATAGCTGCAGATTTGTGAACCGCTCTATGGAAGATAAATGGTTTATCGCATCGTATTCTTCCAGTACCTTCCTGATCTCCTTGTATAGCTGATCAGGTGAACTGGCCTTGATCATCTGTTTGATACCATCCGTCCAAATACATAGATTGCAGCACACTGTATTCTGAAATCCGACAAAGAAATGGAAGTGTTCAGCAGCACCTTTTGAATTGTACAGATTATCCTGGTTGTAGGCTTTGATACCTCCAACAGTGAGTTTAAATAGGCTCCCATCGATCTTTTGAGAAACATTGTCCATCTCGATCACAAATGCCATCCGTTCATAGTATAGGGTTTTCTCCCATTCATTGAGATCCTTTGCTGGTTTATTCCTTGCTTCTGGAACTCTTCCTTTTATTGGATGAGAAACCCGAATATCAGGATTTAGATCTCCAATCTGATAAAATGAAGAAACTACCTCCTGTACCAGATCGATGAACTCTGTTTGTGAAATGGCAGGTTCATTATCTTTGGTAAAGACCGGGATGATGTGCCTGTTCTTGATTTCCATATAATCCATCTCTACCGTATTGGCTTCAATGAATGGTTTTTTAACTCTTTGCGGTTCAATGGCCTGTTCGTCCATTCCATTGTCATTATAGTCAATCATTGTCTGTTCCATTTTCTTGAATTTTAGTTGTTGAAATACTGTTTTGTTCTGCTTGCAGTTCAGCTTTACGCTGCTTAAACTCTGAAATAAGATCTTCGCGGTGTTCGGGGAAAAGATTGTACACATTCATGAGTTCCTTGATACTCTTACAATCCGAAATTCGGTTACTGGCCTCTTCAAGAGAGGAAGTGGCAATAACACCCTCGTTGCACCATTCCCTTACCAGTTTACCTGTGGCTTCGGATGGTACAAATTCCGGTTTGTCCGCAAAGAGTCCTGTCCTGTCCTTGCTCGATGAACACGAATGTTTGATGTTCAAATCCAACACGGTTGTAAACTCGTAATCCATGCCATCTCTAGTGATCCCTTTCAGTCCAACCTTTTCAGGTACATACTTTCCGTCCTTTTGGTTCAAGACATAATCCTGCTTGCGATCGGATCGTTGCAATCACATGACAAGGACATTGCAGAATCGTCTGGACAAACCGGTTATGTCTGGGCGTTACTTTGGCCCAGTTGGTAAAGGAATTGCCCATCATGTTTCCATGAATATCCAGTATTCCTCCTTCCCCGTCCCATTCGTGTGATATGCTGTCAATGATGATCACCTCCATACCTTGCTGTTCACAAGTCTTGATTGCCTCAACGTATTTCTCTGGAGAAAATGGTGGAGTCTATTGCCAGGACATTGAATGATCCCAAGATGAGTATAGAGGTCAGCTGAAGAATTCTCTGTATCGATCACTACAATCTTCGACCAGTCACCTGTGATTCCATAGGCTATCAGTAATGATGAATAGGTCTTTCCTGATCCTGCTGGACCTTGGAGGGCAAGCCGTATTTTTGCTTGCCTGCGTTCTGCTTTTCTTAAATTCATAATTTTGATTGTTTTGATTTAAAAGAAAAAGGCAGACCGAATTGGCCTGCCTGTAAGTGAATCAGTGAATGGATGTGATCAACCGAAAACTTCCTCTTCAACTGAAACCGGAATGGCCGTTTGCACATAGCGATATGTGTGGCTCAGTTCAATTTCTTCTCCGGTTTCAGGAATTGTGTAAAGGTAGGGTTCACATTCCTCACGAATGATCTAACCAGGCAATTCCCGCCCAATGAGCTTCTTAGCTCGATCCTCAGAAAACGTACTGGTGATCGAACTCCGTTTAGCTGTTGCGTACCAGTTGCCAGTCTCTTTGGACTGGACCATTGTCAGATCTCCCTCCAGTATGAGGGAGAAAAACTCATTTCCGTCCGAGCTTTTACAGGCTCGGTAGTCAACTATTGTTACCATCTGTTAAATGTTTAAATTGAAAATTTGATTACCCGGGGGGTACTTCCTCCCCTTCGCTTAGCCCGGGTCCTGGAGTTAACTCCTTCACGCTCAAAAGTTGTAAGGGGGCCCTATTACCTACTACTCCACGCTCAAACCCTTCCGTCTACCCTTCTTCCAGCTAACTCACGATGCAAGAAGTAAAGGGGAGGATCATGTAAACAAGGTTAAGGAAGGTAAGTGTTAACATAATGGATTGTAATGTTTGCTATTGATGTGGATTGTTTTTGAGAAAGATAGCCCACTAGAAAAGAGGGGCAACATTATCCTATCAGTCCAGAATCGATTAAAAAATCCTTGAAACGACTTCTGAAAATAATTATTTTTTCTAATTACCGTGATAAAAATGGATGATTGCAAGGCTTATTTTTTTATCAAAGCGGTGTAAAAAATTACCCCACTAGATATATAAACATTAATTATTCATAAATCCAGTGGTGTCAAAATTTACATCGGTTTTTTAATAAATGGTACAAATAATTGAGAAGAAAAAATTTCATTTCAGATCATTTGATTATTACGATTTTGATCCTCTTTGTTTAGCCGGGGTCGTTGAGTTAGTTGGTTCGTACTCAAAGAATTTACCCGTACTTTTCCTTCCATGCTCCACCATCCATACTTCTAGTAGGGGTGGGGGCTTCTGCATATATAATATAGGAAGTACCCGTCTTTCAATTACAGGTGGTAGCATTCTAACGAGAAGTTCATAGTGGATGACAGGAATCCTGCCCTTCTTTTCTAAAGGGTTCTGCGGAGCGAAGCGGAGCACGGAGGTTTCAGAAGGTCACATCGGACACAGACCATCCCTTTATTACAACCAATCACATTGCAGTATACAAAGCAACAGATGGAACCATTAGACAAACATAATTGAACGGATTTAATCCGTAGGATTATGGGGTTTAAGGGGTCGTGGGTTTTGTAACTCCTTGTATATCAGATACTTAATTATTTTCACCGTAAATGCGTGCAAGGTACTACCATCACTTTCTTACGGTTTAGCCTTTTTTGAGTTACGGTATAGAATCGCATGTATCGTACTGATTATCAGTGTATTATAGCCTATTTTTCGATATATGAAGGAAATGTCATAACCGTAAGAAAGTGACGGTTTAACCGTATCTACCGTAAGCCATTTTGTCACCTAATTTTTTTAATGACAATTTGGCTTATAGAATGAGAAAAATATTGACGATTCTAGGTAATTTTCTGTAAAATCATTTTTATAAATAAAGGAAATCCTAAAATCTTATTTATCAATTTTTACTTCAATCCCTCAACCTTTTGTTATTAGATAAAAACATTTTATGTTTCATGGTGAAACATTTGAAGGTTTGGGTTTCGGACCAAATATTCGTGTATAATTACTTAAAAATCAGCTGGTTAGGATTATCTCTCAATTTTATCAACATATTGCTGACTAACAAATGACTAACATTCAATATTTAAAAGTTAAAATGGTATTTATACTTTAAGTTATTTGTAAGAATTTAAGAAATTGGAAGGTTCATTTTCTCTAATAGTGCAATATACCTTGTGTGGTTTCTAATTGATTCATTCGTTCTAAAACCCACATAGATATAAGACATATTCTGATCACGTATTTCGTAACCCTTCTCAAGCCAATATATTCCTTTTTCAATTTGGTTTAAAAAATTAATATACCTCTCAGAAAATATAAAGGGTGGTAGATAATTTGATTTTGTATATTCTTCCAATGCTTTAATTATTTCATTTTGTGCCGCAATGAAACCCTTGTCTTCATATATATGTTTTACAGTTCTTTTAATTTCGTCATCCAGAGGCAACCATTTCAAACCTGCATTAATAGATTTTTCATAATCCCCCATAAAGAACGCTAAAAATTCTAGTTGGGAGGAAGCAAAGAAATCTCCCGGATTAGTTATTAAAGCTTTTTCACAATATTCTAAGGCTGATTGATATTCTCCTGTATATAATAATACGACACTAAAGAGATTCTGGATATGTAAATTCAGCGGGTCCAAATCAATGGCCAGTTTTCCTTGCATCAACGCTTCATCTAACCTTCCGAGGACCATCAATAGGTGTGCATAATGAACTCTTGCCAATGCATTATTAGGATTCAGATCCAAATATGTTAAAAATTCTTTTTCTGCTTTCTTCCAATTCCATTCAATATTGAACGCAACAAAAGCATTCGATAAATGGGATTCGGCATGATCAGGATCTAGTTCCAGTGCCTTGTTAAGGTTTTCATAAACATTCTCTACAACAACCTCAGGTGATTCATGTCCCATTTGTCCAATCCCGGTCCACACATTCGCAAGACCAGCATAAAGTGGTGCCCAATCAGGATCTATCTCAATGGCATATGTTAAAAATTCCTTTGCTTTATTCAAGGCGTCTTTATCCAGCTGGTCCCAATACATATGGCTCTTCATATACAAGTCATACACTTCGGTGTTGACGGTTCTTGACACAGCAAACCTACGTTCTTCCTCATGAGTTAATATTACACCTATCTCGGTAGATATTTCTTTTGTCACCGTATTATACAAATTCAGTATCTGACTTTTTTCTTCATAATAGTCCTGCATCCAGAGTTGCTTTTCTTCCGGATACGCGTCAACTAATTTTACCTGGAGACAGATCTTTTCTCCTAAACTTATGACCGAAGCCTCAATTACGGTATTCACGCCTAGCTCGGATGCTATTTCTGGTATGGACTTTTTAGTATCTTTATAAGCATTAGATGTTGTTTTGGAAATTACCCGCATTGCACTGATCCTTCCTATGGCACTGATCATTGAAGAATGCATTCCAGCTACAAAATATTCGAGTTCATCACTGCCCGTATAATTGTCAAATGGAAGTATAACAATTGATTTGTCTCTTCCTGATCCTGTAAGCTCAATAATTCTGTTCTTTGAAGGGATTGGCAATCCCTTTTCTTTTATATAATAGGTCTTAAATGGATAATTGACATTCTTTAGTTTAACTTCTCCCAGATATTGACTTTCAATATCGTTTTTGCTTCTAATGGCATTGTGAATAGATTCAGAAATATAAATTCCACCAGGATCAGCGATAGATTGCAGACGGGAAGCAATATTTACACCATCTCCAAAAACATCATTATTTTCAAAAGTGATATCACCTGAATGAATGCCTATACGAATCTGAGCACCTAATTCTATCCTCGCCTGCCTCTGAATTTCAATAGCACATTGAACTGAATCTGTGGCACTGTTAAACTGTGCCAGGATACCATCACCCATTTCTTTCAGCCATTTTCCATGGTATTTTTTAATCGCAGATTGTTGTATATCCCGGTTTTGGCGAAGAACTTGAAATGCCTTATCCTCATCTGAACCCATTAGAGCAGTGTAACCGACTATGTCGGAAAACATGATGGCTGCTAACTTACGTTGTGCCATGGCTGTCAGTAGTTATATGTAAAAATCAGCCACACAAAAACCTTTCTCTTAATACAAGTTACGAAATATTGGGGAAAGTCAAATCATCCCCATCTTCTGTGGATTAAAGAACATGTAATATCCGCACTCCATACACTCTACAAAAGCCAAAATTCTCCCTCGATCTGGTTCAACGAGATTAGCTGCACCCTGGGCATCGACTTTCCACATTACTAAAGTTCATCTTTTGAAATAATTGTTGTCAGAATTATTTTATAAATTCTTCTTCACTCCATAGCATTATAAGAGATCAGTATTTTTTGTGTAAATTGATAAATTATACCCGTTGAAGATGTGGGAAAACTGATAGGAAAACACCATTATAAAGGTACCGGTATTAAAAATATCACAAACAGATGGATACCAAATGAAAACTCTTTCTCCAAACCAGCTGGCCTGGGCGATACCGATCACTATCTTAATTCACCAGTTGGAGGAATACTTTGGCCAATTTCCGCTTTGGTATTCAAATCTGCTTGATGCACAGTTATCCAACCAGGATTTTATTGTAATCAATGCAGTCGGCCTGCTTATTTTCTTAACATTTGCCTTGTCTTATATCATCAATGAAAACAATCTAATATTGGTCGCACTTGGAACATTTGTTTTCGTTAATGGCATGATTCATCTGTTATTAAGTTTTTTCACTTTGTCCTATTCACCGGGTACAATTTCCGGTGTTGTTCTTTTCATTCCATTAGGAATTATAATTTATAAGAATATAATGCCTCATCTAAGTAAGAGCGAAAGAATTCTTGCCATTGCATTAGGCATATTTGCTTTATTTACTGTAAGCATTATAGCCCGTAACATATAAGCATTTTTTAGTTTTAAAAACTGATTTTTTAGAATCGAATATCCTATAACGGATAACACAGTTGGTTATACTCTGGTGAGAAATTGCCGGGGTTTTTTATTGTAATAAAACCGAACAAAATCAGTTTTAATCTGTGCGATTTGATATCTAAATTCTCTCAAATCACATATATGTTACAGATAATCAATGCATTATAAATTTTGGCATGGTATTGGGCAAATACATATTACAAGAAAATCAAAATTTGTAATTATGGAAAAGCTCAAAGAACTGTTATTCGACCATCGTACCATTAGTTATATTTTTGCATTTTGGACTTGCAACATTTTTTCGGACAAATACTTAAGCCACATATCTTAATTGTAATTTTCTAGATTCATATTCCTCCGGAGATAAATATCCTAGTGCTGAGTGTTTTCTTTTTCTGTTGTACCAAATCTCGATGTACCTAAAAATAGCTCTTTTGGCTTCAATCCAGGTGCTGAATTTATGGTGGTAAATCAACTCTGATTTAATCGTTTTAAAGAAGCTTTCGGCCACCGCATTATCCCAGCAATCCCCCTTCCTGCTCATACTTCTGGAAACTTTTTGATAAGTTTCCAGGAATGAGGCAAACGCTCCACAGGCATATTGTACCCCACGATCAGAATGAAAGATTAAATCCTCCTCAATGGGCCGGTTAATCACAGCCATTCTCCAGGCTGGAATGACCGTTTGATCTATCTTCAATGAATTACTTAACGCCCAGCCTATGATCTTTCGATCTGCCAGATCCATAATAATAGTCAAGTATAACCAGCCCTGATTGGTCCAGATATAGGTTATATCAGATACCCATACCTGACCCACTCTTTGTGTTTTAAAATCACGATTAAGCTTGTTCTCTACAATGGGATAGTCGTGTTTGGAATCAGTAGTCACTCTAAATTTCCTGACTATTTTGCTGCATATGCCAGCAGCCCTCATCAATCGGGCAACCCGGGGTCTGGATACCTTGATCTGTTGATCTCTCAACTCCATAGTGATCCTGGGAGAACCATAGGTCTGATCACTTCGCTGATGGATCTGGCGTATTTCAACCAACAACTTACTGTTTTCTACCTCCCGTTTGGAAGGTTTTCGCGTTAACCAACTATAATATCCGCTCCTGCTCACCTTTAGTGCTTTACACATTTTCTCAATGGGAAATATGGAGCGGTAGTCCTTCATGAATTGGAATATTTGCCATCGTTCTTGGAGAAAATGCTGACTGCCTTTTTTAAGATGTCCCTTTCCAGTTCAGCTTCACGTAATTGTTTCTTCAATCGTGCTATTTCTGCCTCTTCTGAAGTTAGATTTTTCTTACCCTGCCCACTAAACACATTTTCACCTTTATTAAGCATTTCTTTCCTCCATCTGTATAAAAGATCCTTTCTTACTCCAAGTTCTTCAGCTATTTCACGGGCACTTTTGTGGGTATCCATTAGTTCAACTGCCATCAATTTGAACTCTCTATCATATTTTCTTCTTTGTTTTACCATAATTATTGAAGTTAATAATTTTGGCTTAACTTACTGTCCATCCTAATGTAGCAGGTTCATTTCTTATCTGGTCACGAATCCTATTTAGTATTATAGCTAATGATGGAGCGAATTATCAAGCTGCGGATGCTTTTGCACCTTCAGCGACTGAGCAGGAGTCGACTATAGTTGGTGCTGAATCAAGCGAAAGTGCAGGATCTCTATTGGGGAATTGACATTTAACCGCTAAAGCTTTAATAGGTTTTGATAAATTCGCTAAAACTTTTCTACATAGCCAGTTAAGCCCTGGTAATTATTGCCGGGTTTTTTGTTGGTGAAAATGCAAATGTTACTTGGAGATAGGTACTTCTTGAATAGAAATATGTGATTCAAACAGGTAAATGTTCAGACATTGTCAGGATTCAGTTTTCTACGACACGGAGAGGTTCTCCTGACATAACCTTCTCCCAAAGGCCAGGTTCGTAGTACTTATCCTTCAACCTGTTAAATTCAATTTTCTCCCCATCCTGGATAAAATAAAGTTTCTCCATGGCTCCCGGAGAAGCATCAAACAATCGGGATGGATGGGTAACAACCCAATCGGATAAATCATTATAATCACATGAAAGCAATGTTGCTCCGGTGTTTAAACTGACTAATGAGTACCCTGATTTTCCATAAACCAGGATAAGGGGCAGGTATGGGTGAAATCCACCGAATTCTCCCCTTATAGCCTTTATCAACCTACCGGTCTCTATTTCCCAGATTTTAGTCGAATCCCCTCTTGTAACAATCCATTTAGAATCCGGACTGAATTTGACGTTATATCGATAACGTGAATATCCAATATTAACGCTGTATAATTGTCTTCCAGTTGCAGATTCCCAGACCGACCCATCTGAAAATGAATCCAACCCATTTGAATAAGGATCACAACTCATTGAGAAATATTTGTTATCCGGACTGAAAGTAGGATTTAGATCTGCTGGTTGGCATGTTTGCCAGGTAATTTTTTTGACCATTGTACCTGTGTTTACTTGCCATATTCGTGCAATGTATTTATTCCTTTGTTTATTTTCAATATGTCGCACATTTACCAGCCAATTACCATCCTGGCTGACCCACGGCCATAATCTTCCCACACCAAGTCTAAATGAAATTATTATTGTTCCAGAGGCAATATCCACAACTTTGAAGATCCAGTTTAAATTCCTGCTGAAATAGTCAAATTCCCTGGATATGAATAAATACCTGGAATCGGACCTATTAAAAAAATAATTCCCAACAAATTTCTGATGTACGGTTCCCAATTTAGCCTCTATGATATTAACTCTTTGTTTTCCCCCCCTATCATTTTCTTGAAGGCTAAAAATCCATTTTCCATCAGAACTAAAATCTCCCCATTCTCCTTTAAATGAATATATTAGTTGCGCTGTTTTGGTATCCCACATACTCAATGAGTCATTCGATTCGGTCAACACCCATTTTCCGTTTGGGCTTATATCTTGAAACTTGCCTATTAGAGAACTCAATAATTTTCCGGTACCCTTATCCCAGATTTTCAATGAGTCATTCGATTCGATCAAAATCCATTTCTCATAGAAAGTAAATATTCTCCCTTCATTTGGCATGGAATATATTAATTCGCCAGTATCCATTTTCCAGATCCTTAACGAATCTGTTTCAGTTAGCACCAGATTCTCGACCGGATAAAAGTCAATGGTACTAGATCGGGTATCATAAATTTCCTCATTATTGAATGGATCCATATTTGATCCAACATTATCCCATGTCACCACTTTACCTGTGCTGATATCCCAGGTTCGTGTTGACGAAAATTCCAATTCCCAAAACTTCGCTTTACCTTCGTAGTTACTTTTTAATTGACTCGTAACGTCCTTGTTAAAATCATAGGTAACAATATGTTTTCCATCGGAAGTGAATTCGGCCCATCGAGGATTCCACCGGGAAGAATCAATAAGGCTGCCATAGCAGGCTAGTTCTGGTGGCGACTGACATAAGGCAGCATTTGGGAATATAAGAAAGGCCAGGAAGAAATAACCTCCCAGGCCAGAAAAATTTTTAAATGGTTTCATGACGCTCTGATTTTGAGTGTATTCTTATCCAACCATTAATGAACTTTTTAATAAGTGGTAACCATTATCGAGATGCTAATTTGTTTATCACCAATTCCAATGTAATTCTATGTCTTGTAGATTGGTAAAATCCTTTTCTTACAGATCCTAAATTATCATTCCAGGAAATAGATATAATAGCGTTTTTTTATTAAAGCGATTTTAAGCGATTATAAGGCCGGATAAGGAAAACCACTACTCATGGGGTGATCGTTGATTCTATACACGCTATTTAAAGCCAGAATTGAAAATATCCATTATGATTGACTTATTTCAAATAAGTTTTTATAATTGAATCACATAACTAATAGAACAGCCCCGGTAATAACTCTCCTGAGTGAGCCGGGGTTTTTTAGTTTGAAGTAAATTAAAAAAGCCTGGACAAATATCCAGGCTTTTCACCTTAAACTCCTATCATGCCCTAATAGGAATATTGGTAATTCAACCTAATTAAAATTAATACATTTCCGAAAATTTATCAATAGTTATTTGATTGATAATCAATTTTTTGTAAATTATATTTTACACAAAAAATTGTGTAAAATTCAACCTAATTTTTAACCCTTAAAATTTTACGATCATGCCCGAAGGTATAATAAGAGATCCAAAACAAAATCCAGTAGAAAAAGAATTTGGAATTTTATGGATTCCAGATATGGGGATTCATGTAAAGTATTACAAAAAAAAGAATAATCCGAAGAGATGGTTATTAGCCGGCACTATTGTCAAAGTAAAGGAAGATGATATTGTTCCACTTGATGCTGTTCAATGGATAGACGGCATTCCTATATATGGAAAGATAGTTAAGGAAAAAAACATAGAACAGCTTCCCGACGACATTGAAAAAATGAAACGAATGCCACTAATTCATAAATTCTATAAGCTATTAGAGGGAACTGATAAAACAGTTGAGGATATCATAGATGAGACAATACAAGAAGCCCAAAATAACAATATTGATTATCGAAGCGAGGTATCTGATTAAACGTCTATTATACGGCTAATTAAGATTGATTTATTATAATTGAATATCCTTTATTGGATAATATAGCTGGTTAAACCCTGGTATTCATTGCCGGGGTTTTTGATTAGTAATAACTGGAAATGATTTTTTGTCATACAGGAACTTTCCAGAATTAAAAGTGTTTTATTATTACAGGCAATAAGGCTGGAAACCAATAAAAAATGAAAGCTCATTTTATTATTGTTCTAATACTAGTAATACTTACAGTATTTGAAGCCACAAAGAATCCTTCATATGCAGAATGCACGCCTATCCTGATAACACCCTCAGACGGTGCAGAATTGGACAATGGATGCAGCCACGGTTCAGATTTAGTAACATGGCAGTTTGATTGGCAGGATTGTGAAGGAGCAACAAGATATCAACTTTATGTAAAGGGTGCAGCGGCTACTTACCCTGTAATTGATATAGATGACATAATAAATTCTGAATACACAAATAGTTCATATGGTTATATTCTCGATAGAAACCGTTTCGATTGGATATGGAAAGTAAGAGCTATGGTTGATGGTGTATGGGGGCCTTGGTCAGAGGAATGGACTTTTGATGTAGAACTCTTGGATACTGATTGTGCAAGTATATGTAGGCCTGGATTATTATCCCCGATAAACGGAGCAGAATTAGATAACGGATGTAGTTTTTATTCCGATACAATCACATGGGAATTCGATTGGGAAGATTGCCCTGATGCCACAAAGTATCATTTGTATATTACTGATCAATATGAAAAATGGCCTTTGGTTGATAACGATTCTATTTCTAATTCCTATTTTGTATATGCAGAAATTGCTTATTTACCTGCTCAGGGTCTTTCGGGATGGACGTGGAAAGTTAAGGCAATGGTCAATGGTGTATGGGGACTTTGGTCAGAAAAAAGGAATTTTGATGTAGAACCTTTGAATACCGATTGTATTACTGCTATTAATTCATCAAATAGTAATAATTCACAAATTATTATATATCCCAATCCAATTCAAGATATAGTAATCCTTGAGTTGAATGATGGATTTAATACAGAAGAATTGGAGATTCATTTGTATAGTTTAACCGGTTTGGAAATGATCAAAAAAAGCAAAGTTTTCATCAAGCAAAACAGTATAGAAGTAGATTTAAAAGGGATACCTGCTGGATTGTATATTATGTTGATAGAGAACGAAAACAGCCTCTATAAATATAAATTGACGAAATTATAGATGAACGCAAAACATTAAGAACTTTATCATTACCCCTGCCACACGTGGTGGGGGTTTTATTTACGATATATCTGTAGAAATAGATTTTCTTATTTCTACCTAATATTAACTTAAATCGTACACGCATTTGCAATTTTTAATACATAGAGGATATTTCACTATTTGATATTGCATTTGATAATAATTCTAAATGATTTGTAACAATATTCAATTTAAATTATGAGTCTCTACTATTATCCCAAATAACATAATCGCGTAAAATCTGATAAGGGACCAAATAATTGTTGTCATGAAAAAGTTAATGATAATTCCACTTATAATATATCCTCTCATTTTTAATTCATGTCATGAAAATGAAGTTGACGAAGATTTATACCACAAGGTTGTTGGACGATGGGAAATAGTTTGGTATCGGGATACTGGTTATGATGGCGATGAATTATTACACAACTATTATTTCAATAGCTCAGACGCTGTAGTATCTGATGATTACGAAAAAGCACTTCATTTCACGGATGATGGATTCATAAATTGGGAAAATAATTTAACTGGTGTTATCAAAGGAGGAGAGTTTGCGACTTGGGGGATAGAAAACAATTCCTTGAAAATCAATTATATGTATAGAAGTGGTACGGATACCGAAATATTTAAACTAACAAAAACAGAATTTCACTTTAAAATAACACTTGAATGGATGTCAGATTCAAGGCTTCAGAAAATGATATCGGAATTTGAATTGATAAGATAACCAATTTTAAGTCATGATTAGATTTATATATTCATATCTAAAACCAATTGCTTTAATACTGGTTCTATCTATTTTATTTCAAGGATGTCAGATTTACCATAAATCAACTGCGACCCTTGATCAGGGTATTGATTCTGAACAAAAAGTGAAGGTGATTTTAGTTGATGGCAGTAAGTATTATTTTGATCAAATAAAAATTGATGGTGATATTTTATATGGAGTCAATAATATACATAATCAATTCAAAAATACACTTTTATATAGAGATCAGATCAAATATATATATCTATTTGACTCAGCTAAAAGTAAAAAAAGAACGCATATATTAATTCCCGTAATAATTTGCGGGGGGATTATTTTGTTAATCGGCTATGGGATTTATAGTTTTTCAAATACTGATTGGCTGTCCTGGGATTAGGATTATTCAATTATTCAAAAATACATTATAATCTATTTGCTATTTCCGGATGCTCTTTCAAAAACTTCTTGAAATCTTCCAGGCTGGTAAACCCTGGTGATTATTGCCAGGGTTTTTTATTTGCAAAAATTGCAAAATTCTAACGTAGGGAAGGGAACCATAAAAATTGATGAAACGTTCACTATATGTATATATTTTTTTATGCTATGATACGTTATCGATCTTTTTTCAGGCCAGTTGCTTTAATACTGGTTCTAATTATTTTATTTCAAGGGTGTACGATTTATCAAAAAAAGAGTGTTAGCCAAGAGCAAGCATTTGAATCAAGTCGGAAAGTAAAAATTATTACCGTTGATAACCGAAAAATGTATTTTACTAAGATTGAAATCGAAAATAATGTTTTATTTGGGGTAAAGCGAATAAAGGGTGAGTCATTCAGAATAATTATACCAATTCATGATATCAAAGAAATTCATCTTCCAAATAAAACAGCAAATCGGATTATAGCAGCACTAATAGTTGTTGGTATTGTAGTCATTCCTTATACTATCATTCTGATAGGATTATCACACCTTTCATGGCAGTAAAATCCTTTTCTTACAGATCCTAATGAAAGCTTCCCTAAAAACAGAAGCATTTAAAATTAGAGTTTAAATGTTAAATTTAGGAAAGCAATGAAAAAAAGTAAGCACACAGAATCACAGATCATCTCGATCCTAAAGGAACAGGAATCGGGGATGAAAGTCGCGGATATATGCCGTCAGCACGGTATCAGTCAGGCGACCTTTTTTAAATGGAAGAGTAAGTACAGTGGCATAGAAGTGAACCAACTCAAGAAAATGAAGGAACTGGAAGCAGAGCTGGCTCAGTACAAGAAGATGTATGCCGAGCTTGCCTTTCAAAATACGGTGTTGAAGGATGTGATCGAAAAAAAGCTTTAAGGCCTGCGGAAAAAAGAGAACTGGTCGGGTATGCTCATGAGGAATTCAGGATGAGTATCCGACAGGCCTGTCTGCTATTCAGTATTTGCATATCAGTATTTTACTACCGACCAAAACCCAACGATGATCCATTCATTGAACAGGAACTTCGTGGGATGGCTGAACGGCACAATCGATGGGGTTTCTGGATGATGTATTACCGCCTTCGTAAACTGGGGTATGCCTGGAATCATAAGCGGGTTTATCGGGTATATACTGCGATGAAGCTGAATCTTCGTCGTAAGCACAAGAAACGTCTTCCTGGCCGGATTAAAGAGCCTTTGGTGCAGCCATTGTATCCCAATATGAACTGGAGTATGGACTTCATGCATGATGGTCTGATCAATGGAAGGAAATTCCGTTGTTTTAATGTGATTGACGATTTCAATCGTGAAGCATTGAACATTACCATTGATACCAGCATTACCTCACGGCGTGTGATTAAAGAGCTTGAAACACTGATCGGTTGGCGTGGAAAACCCGAACAGCTACGCGTGGATAATGGTCCGGAATTTATCGCACAGGCACTGGAAGAGTGGTGTGAGAGAAATGGGATAAAGCTATTGTTTATCCAGAAAGGGAAGCCCTCACAAAACGGATACGTGGAACGGTTCAATCGATCCTTCCGCGAGGAAGTTCTGGACAACTATGCCTTCGATACTCTGGGAGAGGCTCGTGCATTGGCTCATGCCTGGATATGGGTGTACAATCACGAGCGACCACACAGCGCTTTGCGATATCATGCACCTTATGAATTCCTATTGAAATATGGAAAACTCGACCCTGAACTGGGTACTTCAAACCTGAAGGAAGAGTTTCCCACATTTCAACAGGACAATAACAACAATTGGAAAAATTTAATATCTTATGCTTCTAAATAGGGGAAGCTTTCAAGTGTACCTGGATTAGTATTAACTCCGAAACGCACTACTGGCCATAGGCGAAAAAGTTAGCGGTAAGCCATCGGGCATCTGCCTGATTATTAATATCTTTATCATTGTCCTACATGTATTTAAGGGCCAAGGGTTTTGTTCCCACCTTCGGTACTATATTGTTTTTGAATAAGTGAATAAATGAATAAGATGAATAAGTGAATGAGAGAATGAGAGAATGAGCGCCTGCTTTCGCCATGACTTTGACAGGTAAAATGATTGAATGATTTTTTGGGAGCGATAGAAATAGGACAAATTCCGGGGAAATAAAAACAAGCATTGACCAAATAATGGAAAGAGTTTGTTAAAATTTGAGTTGTTAACTACATCTGATTACAAAAGATATTCTGCCATTGAACATCCACTCTAGGTAAATTTTTGAATATCTAAATCTAAAATTATATCTTTAATAAAAAGATTAGAAGGCAAGACTTCTGAGACTTCAATACAAATTAAATCTATGAAATTCAGTTTATACAAAGCAATTTGCTTCGCACTTTTTCTGTTCATTGCCTCTTTATATCCTCAGACCGCAAAAACTCAGGATTCAATACCAGACATGAAAATTCTGAAAAATACGGTCAAGACTAATCTCACAAATCCGATGATTTTCGGACAAGACTGTTATAGTATTGGATACGAAAGAACCATTGGGAACCATCAGTCTTTTTCGATAGATATAGGCCGGTTTGCGTTCCCCAGGATTTTCAGCATCAATACTGATTCGGTAAAAGATATTAGCTCAAGTACACACAGCAAAGGATTTCATATAAGTGGCGACTATAGGTTTTATCTGTCAAAAGAGAATAAGTATCATGCTCCCCGCGGAGTATATATCGGACCTTATGTCTCATACAATACTTACAGCCGTGAATTTAAACTTTCAGCCGACACGGAAGCATTTACAGGAGACTTAAATGCTAATTTCAAGTTCAGAGTTGCCTCCCTGGGTTTCCAGTTGGGATATCAGTTTATTTTCTGGAAAAGGGTTTCCCTTGATATGATATTATTCGGGCCGGGTATAGCCACCTATAAACTTAAAGCCGGGCTGGACACAACGCTGGACCCTGACCAGGAAGCGGAAGTGTTCAAAAAAATAAATGAAAAGCTGCAGGAAAAAATACCCGGCTACAGTCTGGTTATTGAACCGGGATCGTTTGAAAAGACAGGCGTAAATAGCACAACAAGTCTTGGATTCAGATATGTTGTAATGCTAGGATTCAGGTTTTAGAAAATGACCTAGAAAAACAAAGACATTCCACTGGCATAAGTCGTAAGGTTGAATTTTGGGCAAGAAGGACTTTTGCCATCAATTTATTCCATACCTTATATTAAAATCCAATAGTAAGTATATGAAAAAAATCCCTTACTCCCTGGAACCCACAAAAAGTATGGGGAAGATTGTGTTATGGAGGGGAAAATGCCATGAATACACGCATATATGCCTTTGAGAGCGTATAGGAGATGGTTGCAATGATGGGACGAATATTTGTATTTTTTGAAAGTCAACATATCCAGGTAATTGAGAATTGCTTCTATTGGTACGATTTCTTAACTTGACGTAATCGTCTCAATGAAAACTATTTATTAGTACTAAGCCATTGATATAGATCAAAGGATTATGAAGAAGCAATTAATTCTGAAGTGCCTGCTAATGATTTTAATTATATCAATTGGCAGATCGGGTTTTTCGCAGAACTCAATTACAAATACATGGCCACAGTTCAGGGGGATAAATTGTTCGGGTGTTGCCCATCCCGATCAGAATCCACCAATTGATTTGGGATCGGATAATAAAATAGTCTGGAAAATACCGATTATTTCCGGTGCGTCTTCACCGTGCATCTGGGCTGATAAAATCTTCTTAACCGGGTTTGATAAAGAAAAGCAACAGCTCCAGGTATTGAGCTATAATAGATTGAACGGCAATCTGATCTGGAATCGGATTGTACCGGCAAAGGAAATCGAACCATATCATGCATCAGGCAATCCTGCCGATGCAACACCGGTCACTGACGGTGAAAGGATTTACGTTCATTTCGGATCTTATGGATTGTTGTGCTATGATTTTGAAGGCAATGTGGTTTGGACGAAAGAAATTCCTGTGAACACTGACAAATTCGGTACGGGAACATCACCAATCCTGGCAGATAACCTGGTTATCCTGATGGTACGACGACTCGCCACGAAGGAGCGCTATCTTCTCGCACTGGATAGCAGGAGTGGCGAACAAGTCTGGAAACAGACATTTTTGGAGGCAGGATATTCAACCCCGATTATTTGGGGTAATGACGTGGTTGTTCATTGTGAAGGTTTTATAGCCGGCTATCGTATTGAGGATGGGTCCAGGAGCTGGTATGTTTTGGTTCGAACGCATGGTGAAAGTACGCCCATTGTACATGAAGATATATTGTATGTAAACGCCTGGCATTATCTAGGGCATCTGATTTTTCGCAAAGAAATACCAGGATTGAATGAATTTTTAATTAAATATGACTCAAACCAAGACTCACTCATCAGCAGACAGGAATTTTCAGGGGAGTTATTTATGTCAAATCAATCTAAAAATGAGGGTATGTCAAATAACACAGATGGTGATCATGAAAAGATCTGGACTTGGTTTGATATGGATAAAGACGATTTTCTTGATAAGCTGGAATTAGAAAGATATCTGAATTTTTTTATTGCCATTGATCAAGGTATTTTGGCTTTCAAACCAGGCGGGAAGGGAGATATATCTTCAAGTCATTTATTATGGAGAGAAACAGAAAATGTTGCTGAAGTACCTTCACCTCTCTGCTACAAAAATCGAATTTATATTGTTAAAAACGGTGGTTTTTTCAGTTGCGTTGATGCTTTGACGGGAACGCTTATTTACAAAACACGAGTAAAAGGAACCGGTCCTTATTTTGCCTCTCCTGTTGCAGCCAATAACCACATCTATGTCGCTTCACATAATGGGAAAGTTGTTGTTTTTGCAGCTGGTGATGAAATGAAAGAATTATCCAACAACAATCTGACGGAAAAGATTCTGGCCACTCCTGCAATTGTAGATAATAAACTTTACCTCCGAACAGATAAACATCTGTACGCTTTTGAAGATTGAGTTTTATTCACCACTTTAGTCAGGAGTTGGAAGGTTGAAAATCATAAATCCAGTTCCCCCCTTTCTTCCATCTCCCGGATCTGGCCCCGGATCACTGCTTTTTCATCCTGCGCACGTTGAAGAATGCCTTTAAATTCAGGATCGTCACGCAAGGATTCAAAAGCCGGACTAATTTTGAGGAAATCATGAAATCCCAATTTTAATCCGAGATCTACCGATTCAGAAAGGTATTTTAATGCTTTTTCTTTATCATCCAGTAAAGCATAAGTGGATGAAAGGTTAAAATATAATAACCAGTATTGACTTTTAGCCAGTTGTTTCTCAAGGGATTTCCGGGTGTTTGTCAAGACGGTTAAAGCCTTTTGATCAAGGCCTGTTCCCTTGTACAAACATCCAAGCCATACGCTATCCATCCGATTGGGCGTACCTCCATCACTTATAAATTGATGATAAAATTGTTCAGCCTTATCATACTCTTTGAGAGTGACATACGTATAAAAATTTATTTTATTACATACCCACCAGCATTCGTGTTGTTTACAGAGGAGGTCCAGAAGATTCAATACCTCATCGATCTTTGATTGAAATAACACTACCGTCAAATAAAAACTGGCACCTGTACAATTACTTTCACCTTCCTGGTCGAGCATCTTCTGATAATAATTTTCGCTTCTTTCGTAATCGCCGATATGAGAAAAAATCATCCCGAGCATCTGACACTCCGAACCTCCTTGTTCTCCATTCATATCAAATCCTTTCTGAAGATAAAGCAATCCTTTCCTGTAATCATTTTTTAGCTCGCAATAGACCGCACCAATTAAAAATTCATACCATTTCCCCCGTTCCATTTGTTCACTTCCATAATAGTCTATTGCAGTCTTATAATTTTCTATGGCAAGGTCCGAAGCACCGGTATATCTGTAATATTCACCTTTTACCCCATATCCCCAGGCAAACTCCGGATCAATATCCAATACCCTGTTTGCATAAGCAAATGCAGAATCAAAACGGCCTTCCAAAATAAAAATATCTCCTTTCTGCGCAATGGCCCATTTATAGAATGGATCAATCTCCAGCGCCTTATCCAGTAATTCATGCGATTTTTTTAAATGTTCAAAGTCATGGGTATTCAAATAAAGCTGACTTTCATAACTTGCCCTCCGGTAGTAATCATAAGCTTCTATATTACTTGTAGGTAACTTTTTGATTCTTTGTTCTTCTTCGGGTGTGATGGCTGCATCCAGGGAGGAGGCGATCCGCTTGGCCACCTCACTCTGAAAGTCAAAAATCTCGTCGGTATATTTCCCGTCATAGATCTCTGACCAGAGATGGTTTCCACTATTTGTTTCGATTAACTGGGCTGTGATGCGCAAATCATCCCCGTATTTTCTGACACTTCCTTCCACCAGAAAAGCCACACCCAGTTCCTTTCCGATGGCTTCGATGTCCCTGGTGGGATTCCGGTATTGTTCCACGGAGGTCCTGGATTTTACCTGGAGATCGCCTATCTTCTGCAGATGGTTCAGGATCTCTTCCATCATCCCGTTGCAGAAATATTCATTGTCTTTTTCAGGACTGTCGTCATGAAAGGGCAGGACGGCAATGGTTTTATCTACCGTTATTTCTTTTTTGTGGTAAAAATTAAACCAGATCAAAAGACTCAAGATCAGTAGGACCCCCATTCCTACCAGATAATAATTACGTTTTTTGTTACCTGGCGATCCGGATAGGTCCTCTTTTAGATTTTTACCTTCAGTCTCATCTTTATAATGGACCTGATATATTTTGATCGGTTCGTCGACATTCTTTAATACACGCTCCTGGATGAATTCCACTTCGATATCCGGTTTGTTCTTTACGTCCCGGTAAACGGATCCCGAGATGGAGATAGCGCCAGGTGCGCTCATTTCCTGCAAGCGGGAAGCAATGTTTACCCCATCTCCCAAAACATCCGCCCCTTCAAACACCATTTCCCCTTCATGAATACCAATCTTAAGCGGGATTTTCTGTTGTCTGGCTCCTTGTTGGAGTTCCTGGGCACAACGTACCGCATCGGACGCCAGCTGGAAGCTGATCAGCATGCCATCTCCCATTTCCTTAACGAGTTCTCCATGGAATTTTTTGATCAGTCTCCTGTGCAATTCCCTGCTCCTTCGCAATATTTCAAACGCACGATCCTCATCCGATCCCATCAGAGCGGTATATCCGACGATGTCGGTGAACATAATGGCTGCATGGCGGCGTTGCTTCATGGCTACATCATACTTCTTCGATTGGAAAGGGCCTTTTCAACGGTCTGGATATGCAGATAACCGTCGTCCAGATAGGAGGATGGTTTCAGAGGCCAGGCGTCTTTAAGAACTTTTATGGCTTCCTCATATTTTCCCTGCTTGTATAAACCCCATCCTTTGGTATCGAGAAAATGCCAGTCGGCCGGATTGAGTTCCAATGCCTTCTCATTAAGTTTTATCCCTTCATCCAGATTCCGGTCATGATTGATCAGGAAATAGGCCAGTTCATTCATTTTTGTCGGATTCCCGGGATCCAATGCCAGGGCCTTCCGGAAATTGAGTTCAGCACTGTCCGGAATTGCTGCTTTTTCAAAGATTTTTGCCAATTCAGAAATGATAACTTGTTCCGGTATGGCATTTTCTATTGCCTTTTTATAGGATTCACTTAAATATTCATGGGCCTTATTAAAATTGCCCTGAGAAAGCGCACAAATGGCCTGAAAACGCGGTATCACAGGATGGCCGGGATACAAGCTTAATCCCATTTCATAGACCTCTTCTTCTCTTTTATGATCATTAATCTGATGGTATGCGTCTCCCAGCCAGTAATAGATCCACCAGTTTGGATCCTTGATTCCCCAACTTCCATAAATTTTGAGCATTTTTTCCCAACAATTAATCGCATCTCTATATTGTTTTAATTTTTGATGTGCTCTACCATAAAGGAACCAGTAGGTCGGATCCATTTCATCCATCTCCAGGATCTGGCTAATATATTTTATTTCATCATCTGGAGTTCCATAATAATAGGCATTGAGATGATCTAACCTCAGTTGTTCCTTTACCGGTAATTCATGTTTTTTTTCATTCGCAATGTTAAGATATCTCTTCCCCAGATCATCATTTTCTAAAACCCCATACGTAAATATCAGGCCAATATAAGCATTGATAAAATCTGGATCTACTTCGATAGCTTTTATATACCAGTCTGCCGCGGCTGCAAGATTGACCTGAGAAAATGCCTCATGTCCGAAAATATAATACTTAAAAGCCTCGGAGGAATTGGTAAATATAGAGCTGCGCATTATATCCGGGGATTTATAATTTTCAGTGAGCTTCTTAATTTCCAGATAATTTTTTATCGAAGTAGCCAATGAATCGGTCATGTTGAAAATATCATCTTCCATATTCCCGTCCATTTCGTAGGTTTTAAATATATCCTCTGTTTCGGTATTCACCAGTTGGGCTGTGATCCGGATTTTATTGCCCGCTTTCAGAATACTGCCCAGAATAAAGGTTTTGGTTTCAAGTTGTGAAGCAATTTCACTGGCCAGGGCAGGAGTGATCGAAGCCTTTGCTACCTCTTTTTTACTTTCAAGGGCAAGATACATCGTGTGATTCTGCCTAACGTTTAATTCCCTCGAGTTGGATAGTTCCGTAATCAGAATATTCTGAATCCCCACCTGCCACCAGTTGTAAAGGGTATCACCAGATAAATTCTTAAAAGGCATTACCGCAATCGAGATCTTACCATCTGTATCTTTAATTGCTTCAAACTTATCTTTTTTGAGTACCGTTAGATAAGCCACTATCACCACTACAAATCCCGCTATCACAATCAACATACCCTTTGTTTTGCGCTTTATTCTGGTTGGATCAGAAGGAGAGCTTTGTTCTGTTGAAACTTCCGGGGATTTTACTTTTCCTTTATTTGAAGGATCTCCATCAACAACCTGGGTGGCATTGTCTGACCGTGACTGATCCAGACTATTTACAAAATCCTTTGTGGATTTTTCACGCACAAGTGATTTTTCGAAAATTATCTCATATACTTTGATCGGTTGATCTACATTTTTAAAAGTGGTTTCTTTTACAAATTCAGCCTTAATATCAGGTTTGTTCCGTACGTTATTATAAACGGCCCCTGAAATGGAGATATGGCCCGGACCGGTATCTTCCTGAAGCCGGGAAGCAATGTTCACGCCGTCGCCAAGCACATCTCCTTCTTCAAAAACCACCTCACCCTCATGGATGCCGATACGGAGTTTTATATTTTCTTTTTTACAAATTGCCTGGATCTCTCCTGCGCATCTTACCGCATCTGATGAAGAATTGAAACTGGCAAGTATGCCGTCTCCCATTTCCTTCAGCCATTCACCGCCGTATTTCTCGATTATGGGTCGCTGGATCTCCCTGTTTTTTCGAAGGAGCTGAAAGGCCCGGTTCTCGTCCTTTCCCATCAGGGCGGTGTATCCCACGAGGTCTGTGAACATGATCGCAGCTAAGCGGCGTTGTTTCATGGTTTTCTGCATTTCAAAAAATCAATCGCTCGTTAACCTACCTGCCGTTCAATTTACAAAATATTGGCAAAGTTAAGAAACGGGGGACTTATTATATCGGTTCTTATTTTTTCATTCCGTATGCTAAAACAATATCACTCGTTATTGACTTTATCCCTCTAGATTGAAAATATTCCCGGTTTTTTTTTGCTTCTTTCTCTCTCAGTTTTTCTGGTAATCTATCAAACCACCATAGGGAAGTTGTGGAGGCGAAAAAATCAAAAGAATCAGCACCATTTTTGAATTCGTCAACCCATGTTAACCGTTCTGTTTTTACGTTTTTCAGGTTTGCTTTCCCAAGAAGATGCCGTATTTCATTTTCTCCTCTTGGCCAGAACTCAAAACGATGAGCCAGGAAGTAACGTAAGTTGATTATTTTCAAACTGGCCTCTATCGCTTCCAGATAATGAGCTGAGCTATGCGCAGAAATCGCCAGGGTGCCACCAGATCGAAGCACTCTTGCAAGTTCTGAAATAGTTGCTTGTTGATCTGGTATCATTCCTAAAACCATATTTAACAAAACAATGTCAAAACTGTTGTCTTCAAAAGGTAAATGATCAGCATCTGCCTCATGGAATTCAATTACCGCATCTCGATGTCCTTTTGAGTTGATTTTAGCCTCACATTTTTCCAGCATTAATTTTGATAGATCGACGCAGGCTAATTTTGCGGGACCTTTCTCCAGTACGATCAATGAGAGGATTCCAGTTCCACATCCCACATCGATAATTTCCTTATCCCTGCAGTCAACACATTCGATGAGTTTATTCGAAATCTTCAGATAATGAGAGGATCCCAGTTCATCGTAGTGATGTATATAATCAGAATATTTTCCATCATATCCATTTTTCATTCTTTGTTTCATCGCGGCAGTGCTTCGCATATTTCCTGATATCCAGGCAATAAGACTGCCCATATTCAGTAATATTTTCAATGGCATTGAAATCTTTCCTGTCCAGAAAAGAGTTGGTATTTTTATCTTATTCCGGGTATTTTTTTTAAACCACATATTAGATTCAGTGTTTCATTTTTTGGATTTCTATTCAAATGTATTATTACCACAAGTTCTGATTTTAAAAAGTTCCCCTTACCTTAAAAAACAGTTTCGGTTATCTGAAAATATCCAATCATAGGGGCAATTAATAAACCAGGTGATATGTTTTTGCTCCTTTTGAATTTTCCTCCCTTTTCTTCATGCTGAATAGTTGAAGTTCTGCATGGAATCAACTAATTTGATTGATCAATCAATTTCGAACAATAAATAAGTATAAAAATGGAATCAATAGACCGACGTGGATTTATTAAAAAGTCCGTGGCAGCTTCGGTAGGCCTGGCAGCCGGAGCCCCCGCCTATATTAAAGGTTATGCAAAGAACAAGCCGAATGAGGTGATCAATGTGGCCGTGGCGGGGATCCGGAGCCGTGGAGGATATTATTATGGTGGCTCGGGACACACTGCCAATTTCACCAAGATCGACAATTCGCGGGTAACCGCAATTTGCGATGTGGATGAGAACCTTTTTCCCCAGGCCATCGCCGATATCGAAAAGCTGGGCGGTGCCAAGCCCAAAACCGTGGTGGATTTTCGTGAGTTGCTCGACGACAAGGAGATCGATGCGATATCCATTGCCACGCCGGATATATGGCATGCCCTTCAGACCGTATGGGCCTGCCAGGCAGGGAAGGATGTGTACATAGAAAAGCCCATTTCCTATACCATCGATGAAGGAAGGAAAATGGTCCAGGCGGCCAGGAAGTACAACCGGATCGTGCAGGCCGGGACGCAATACCGCAGCAACCGGCTCGTGCAACAGGCCGTACAGGCCGTTCACGACGGGATCATTGGGGAGGTCTACATGGGGCGCGGGGTGATTTTCGGACATCGTCCCAGCATTGGAAGGATTGCCGACAGCCCGGTCCCAGCAGGTGTTCACTGGGATCTGTACCGGGGACCGGCTCCCATGATCCCTTTTAATGAGAACCATTTTCATTATAACTGGCACTGGTACTGGGATACCAGCACTTCCGAATTCGGCAACAATGGGGTTCATATGATGGATATTGTCCGCTGGGCCATGAAGAAGGATGAATATCCCTCGAAAATCAGTTGCAGCGGTGGATTTTTATGTCTGGGATTCGGACCAGGAAATCCCCAATCTCCAGATCGGGACCCTGGAGTTCGATGACGGGAAGATCATGGAAGTGGAAGTAAGAAGTCTGTTTACCAACCTGGAGGAAGGGAATACGACGGGGTGCTTCTTATACGGTTCAAAAGGATGGATGCATATAACCGGGGACGCATACGAGGTGTACCTGGGAACGAAGAATGAGCCGGGACCCGCCGTGAAGAAGAGTGAACTGGCGCCGACCGACCTTGAAAAGGCGGAGATCGAGTCCCATTTTGTCAATTTCCTCGATTGCATGAGAAGCCGCCGTCGGGAGGACCTGCAGGCGGATATTGCGACCGGCCATATGTCAACTGCCATGATGCACCTGGGGAATATTGCCTACCGGACCGGCCGGAAGCTGGTCTTTGATGGGGGCACTGAAAAATTTGTTAATGACAAGGAGGCAAATGCTTATCTGACCCGGGAATTCCGGAAGCCTTATGTGATGCCGGAGGATATTTAATGGGAGTTGGCACCTCATCTGACCAGAGGCGTGAGCTGGTGGGACGGAAAGTGGTCTGATGAATTTACGGTTCAATTGGTGAACTGTAATTGAAACCCAAGTATTACATGGGGTCCTCGGGGGAGAGACTTCATGGAGAAAAACAAAGATTTCTGTCCCGTAAGTAACTTTTTGACTGCCGGCAGGCATGTCCGTGCCAATATCAGCGAACTATGTCCCCCGCTGGCGGGGGACATAGTTCAAATTAAATGTAGAGAAAAATTAAAAAACATTTTCATTTAAATTTATTTAATCCAACCTTTTTGCCTTCTTGACGATAATCAGGACTTCCAGCTTCCAGCTTCGAGCTTCGAGCTTCCAGCTTCCAGCTTCGCTTCAGCTTCGAGCTTCGAGCTTCCAGCTTCGAGCTTCCAGCTTTTGATTCTAATTATTAAATTAATGCCGAAGGATTATATCGTTGTACGGGAATTGTGAATTATTAATTCATAATTCATAATTCATCATTCCTCATTCTTCATTCCTCACAGATCAATCTCCCCCCGTTCCTCCATCTCAATGAATTTTGCTCGAATAGCATCTTTTTCTTCCTGTGCCCGTTTGACCAGGGCTTTGAATTTGGGATCGTCCCAAAGGCTTTTAAATACAGGGTCAGTGAGAAAAGCCTTTTCATTGCCCCAAAGTATACCGATATTTACTGCTGTGGAAAGGTCTTTTAAAGCCGCTTCCTTTTCTTCCTTAAAGATATGGATAATTCCAAGTTGAATGTAATGTTCAGATATGTAGAACATGGAAGATTTTGTATTCTTGGCTACAATTTCTTCAATCACGTTTTGGCATTTATTCATAATTGATAGAGCTTCCTCTTCCTTTCCAAGTCCATTATAAATAAATGCAAGCTTTACACTATCCCAGACGTTAGGGTTACCTCCAACTTCTACCCATTGATTATAACTTAGCTCAGCCTTTTCATATTCCCCATTTTTATCCAGGGTTTTTGGTTCATTGGCCTTTAATAAATGTGAAAAATATTGCCACCATTTACACACAATTTTGCACTCATCAGCATTACAAACTGAATCCAATTCATATTTTAATTCGTCATACTTACCTTGCGTCTTTAGAATCATTAAATAAAAGTCAATGACTTCACAATCTTTTATTCAGGATGTTTCCCGGTCGAGCCGGATCCCAACGGGCCGTCTGTTGGATTCCCAGGGAAGTGCACGCGTTCAGAAGGGGGATTCCACCGATGAATCCGATGTGACCATCAAGAACATTCGATGTGATTTTGAATTTTTTAATACCTATTCGATTCCGCTGGTTGCCGGAAGGGATTTTTCAAAGGAGATCAAATCGGATGATTCCCTGGCATTTATCCTGAACGAAACCGCCGTAAAAATGATGGGACTTTCCAACGAAGAGATCCTGGATCGTGAATTTGAATATGGCAGGGTAAAAGGCAACGTGATCGGTGTGGTGAAGGATTTTCACTTCGAATCACTCAAAGAACCGATCGTACCGGTTGTTTTCAAACCCTCCAATGATTATAACCGGCTTTCTGTGAAAATCAGGGGGAAAGATCTGTCCCAGGCATTGGCCTATATCGAAAAAACCTGGAATGCCTTTCTTCCTGAATATCCGTTTGAATATGAATTTCTGAGTGAACGGTACAGGAATCTATATCTTTCAGAACAACGTCAGGGTCAACTGTTTACCATCTTTTCAGGATTGGCCATCCTGATTGCCTGTCTGGGATTATTCGGACTGGTGACGTTCAATACCCTCCAGCGATTTAAAGAAATTGGAATCCGTAAAGTGCTGGGAGCTTCCTTTTCCAATATACTTACCCTTTTATCCAGGGAAATTTTAATATTGATCCTGGTAGCCAATCTGATCGCATGGCCTGTGACCTGGTATGTCATGAATCAATGGCTGGAAAATTTTGCATACAGGATCCATATCCACCCTGGTCTTTTTGTTCTTTCAGGTATTTTAATCATGATCATTACCTTGGGGACCATCAGTTTTCAGACATTTAAAGCGGCCCTGGCCAATCCCGTTGATTCAATCCGGAATGAATGACGGAATAGGAGGATGGTATGGATCTTTGATCCCACATGAGAGTGAAAAGGTTTTGCCCGCAAAATATGTAAAATATATTTTAATATTCGTAACTTACCTATAGATGTAGGCCATCATATTTTTAAAAACCGGTTTTTAAAACATTCATAAATTGACCAAAACTGCCACAGATAACGTTTTATCACTTCAGGATCAAAGGTTTATTGATATGCTATCCAGGGCAGTTGAATCTAATTTGGAAATCAGGCAGTTCGGAGTTGAAGATCTGGCCCGGGAAATAGGCATGAGCCGTTCATTGATCTATCGGAAATTACAGTCCATTTCCGGAAGGTCGGTCAGCCAGTTCATAAGGGATATCAGGCTGGGGAAAGCCATGGAATTGCTTGAACAAAATTCGGGAACGGTTTCAGAAATAGCCTACCGGGTCGGCTTTGGAAGTCCGGCTTATTTCAATACCTGCTTCCATGAACGATATGGATACACTCCCGGGGAAGTTAAATACAGGAATCTTCAAAAAGGCAATAAAAAATCACAATTTTCATACAAACATTTTTTAATATTCTTCAGTATCCTGTTAATGATTCCCATTTCATTTATGGCTTCAAGATTCTTCTTTATTCCGGTATCTGTGCCTGATGAATTCCCGGTCTCTGAAAAATCAATTGCCATACTCCCTTTTAAAAATTTAAGTGATGACCCCGAAAATAAATTTTTTACATTCGGGATCGTAGACGACATTCTGAACCACCTTGCAGGAATTAAAGACTTTAAAACGATTTCCAGGACATCGAGTGAAAATTATACTGGAAATTCCAAATCAATGCCACAAATTGGCCGTGAACTTGGCGCAGATTTTATATTGGAAGGAAGTGTTCAAAAGTATGAAAATAATATCCGAATCATCGTCCAACTGGTGGAAGCAGGTAAAGACAAACATATATGGTCAGAAAAATTTGATGTAGAACTGAAAGATATTCTTCAGATTCAGAGTAAGATCGCAAAACAAATTACCACCAGATTAAAAACTGTCTTATCCCAGGCTGAAATAGAAAATCTCGGTCAATTAGGTACCCAAAACATCAAAGCACATAATTTATATATAAAAGGACGTTATTTTTGGAATAACCGGACCCTGGAAGGATTAAATAAAAGCATAGAATACTATTCGAAAGCCATTGAAATTGATCCTGAATATTCTTACGCATTTGCCGGGCTCGCCGATACCTACGTGATCCTTACTATCTGGAGAACTATTCCACCCACGGAGGGATATCCAAAAGCAAAGGATCTTGCTTTAAAGGCCCTTAGCATCAATCCTTCGATGGCAGAAGCACATAAGACTTTGGCAGAAATATCGTGGAGATATGAAATAGATTTTAAACGAAGTGAGATACAGTTTAAAAAGGCCATAGAAATGGCCCCAAATTATGCATCTGCCTTCCATTATTACTCATATTACCTCTGGTGTGTTGGCAAAAAAGAAGAAGCCCGAAAACAAATCAATATAGCCAAGGAGCTTGATCCCTTATCAAAAATGATTTACCAGAACAGTGCTGATTATTATTACCACGAAGGCCTTTTGACCAATGCCTTATCAGATCTGGAAAAAATCATTGAGATGGACCCTGATTTTGTCCCGGCAAATTACGAATTATTTTTTATATATCGGGAGTTGGATATGCCCGATCAGGCAGTGGCCGCATTTAAAAAAGTAACCCATATCGTAAAAGATCCCAGGTTAATTGATGAAATTTATAAAAGATCTGGACTAGATGGGATTTTATTTTATTTAATTGATTGGGAGAAGCAAAAAGACAATCCTAATTATCGTGTAATTGCTGAGTATTATGCGATTCTTGGCCAGAAAGAAAAGACATTGTACTGGCTTGAAAAATTACTGACTAGTAAATATTGGATAGCCGATATTATAAGCGTAAGGGTCAACAGGCATTTTTTAAATTATAAGGCTGATCCTGACTTTCAACGTATATTTGGTAAAATTGAAATGGAATTTATGCAACCGGATTAGTTAATTTTTTTTCAGGAAACCAGTCCTATTCACAATCAATCCATTTCAATTTTTTATACCCTCCAATCTGAATTCTTACATTCGAAAGTTTGATTTTAAAATAATTAAAATCCTATTAATATTTTTTGAATTGATTTTCATCATAATTGAAATCCTCAATTTGGATTTGTAACCATATTGATGGAGTAGGAACTGGCTGACTCCGATTTGATATCAAAGTGGAAATTATGGACAGAATTCCTGCGCAAATTTTTTGCTTGTACTTTCTGGATTTTTAAAAATATGAAAATAATATCCTTATTTTTTTTGCTGGTTTTAACGTCTTCCTGTCTTCTCGCCCAGGAAAGGGAGATCAGTGGAACTGTGACCAGTTCGGATGAAGGAATGCCTTTGCCGGGTGTTTCAATCCTGATTGTAGGCACAGCGATCGGCACCATTACGGATGCAGAGGGTAACTACAAGTTATCGCTACCCCCCGTGGCGACCTTGCGATTCTCCTACATTGGATACAGGAGTCAGGAAATTTTAGTCGGCGATCGGTCGGTGATAGATATCATAATGGCTCCGGATGTTGCACAGCTACAGGAAGTGGTGGTCACTTCGTTGGGGATTGAAAGGGACAAGAAAGCCCTGGGCTATTCCATTACCGATGTGAGTGGGGAAGAGTTTACCGAAGCCCGTGAAAATAACCTGGCCAACCAGCTTCAGGGAAGGGTTGCGGGTATTAACGTTACCAGTGTTTCCGGTGGACCAGCCTCGTCCACGCGTGTGATTATACGGGGCAATAAGTCGCTACTCGGACAAAACCAGCCCCTCTATGTAGTGGATGGTATGCCCTTGATTGACGGAAACTGGGGGCAGGCTGGCATGTGGGGAGGAAGAGATAACGGGGATGGCCTGGTCAGCATTAATCCCGATGACATTGAATCCATTCAGGTATTGAAAGGGGCCAATGCCGCTGCCTTATATGGTGCCCGGGCGGCTAACGGGGTCATCAATATCACCACCAAAAAAGGTACAGCCAGGAAAGGGATCGGGGTGGAGTTCCTTTCCAACTTCGTATTTGATGCCATATATGATCAACGGGATTTTCAACGTGAATATGGCCAGGGAAATTATGTCCTGTCGGACCCACTCGATCCGGGATCACCACGTGTAGCAGTAGCCCCCCGTACCCAGCAGGAAGCCTATAACTGGGGAACCAGTTCCTGGGGACCCAGACTGGGCAGCCAGGAATCGGCCATTCAGTTCGATGGGGTATCAAGGCCCTATGCAGATGCAGGGGATAACTGGCCCCGTTTTTATCAGACCGGGAGTACCTGGACCAATACCCTTGCTTTGACAGGTGGAAGTGAAAGACAGAATTTCCGTTTTTCGGTTTCGGATCTAAGAAACTCAGACGTCATCCCCAATACCGGATTTAACCGGCAGAACCTCTCCTTATCGACCAACTCGAAATTTGGTGAAAAACTGACATTGACTGCCAAGGTATTGTATTCGCATGAAGTGGCCAACAACCGTCCGATGCTGTCCGACTCACCCGGTAACGCAATCCTGGCCATGTATTATATTCCGGCCAATATCAATGTGAATGATTATAAAGGGGATCCCGATAAGCTGGGCGCCATCCCTCCCGGTACTCCTCAATCCAGTTTAGATTTATGGGGGAAATTCGTGGGGGAAGAATTCCAGCAGGCCAATAACAACTGGCATCAGAATCCGTGGTGGTCAGCTTATCAATTTAATTTTGATGATATCAGCGACCGCATCATTACCTCCGGTCAGTTAAGATATGACATGACGGATTTCCTCTATGTTCAGGGCCGAATAGGTATGGACTGGACAACAAGAAGGCGAACGGTATTAGTTCCCCAGGGCACTGGTTTCAACCAGGGTGGATCCATGGAAGAATACCAGGGGAATGTGAGGGAAATCAATATGGACTATCTGGTAGGTTTCAAGGACAATTTTGGACCTGTCAGCATCAATGCATTGATGGGAGGAAACTGGATGCGGCAGAAAGTAGAACAAATAAATCTTACCGGAAACGGCTTCAATGTCCCCTTCTTTGCAGCCATTAACAATACAGCAATCAGGAATTGGTGGTTTGGTCAGAATGAAAGCGGCATTAACTCCCTTTTTGGTCAGGCCGAAATCGGTTACAATGGCATTCTCTACCTGACTGCCACTGCCCGGAACGACTGGTTTTCCGTACTGAATCCGCAATATAATTCCATTCTGTATCCTTCCGTCGGATTGAGCTTTGTTTTTTCGGATATCATCAACACATTGCCCGACTGGCTGAGCTTTGGGAAAGTACGCGGATCCTGGGCACAAGCAGGTAATGTGACCATTCGGGGTTATCAGACAAATCTGACCTACAGCCTGAATGGAAATACGCATCTGGGCTATACCATGGCTTCGTTCTCCACTGCGATGGGAACAAATGGATTGATCCCCAATCCCAAATTGCAGCCCCTATTATCTACAGAAATGGAGGTGGGCCTCGATGTCAGGTTTTTCGATAACCGGCTGGGGGTAGATTTTTCCTATTATGACCAGAAGACGACCGATGATATCCTGTATGCAACCATTTCCAAAGCTTCAGGGTTCGGACGTACCAATGTGAACCTGGGTGAGATGACCAACAAAGGTTATGAAGTGCTGCTCAATGGAACACCTCTGAGAGGTGCGTTTAACTGGGATGTTTCCCTGAACTTTGCCCGGAATAAAAACAAAGTGGTTTCCCTTACTGAAGACATTAATGAATTGATCATAGACGAACCGAGGAATAGAAATGTATATATCAAACACATCGTCGGCCAGCCATTTGGGTCCATCACGGGCCGGGTACAGAAAATGTATAATGGTCAGCCCGTTTTCTTCAGTGATGGCCGGATGGATGCCACCGATGAATTTGTGATCATTGGCAACGGGAATCCGGACTGGACGGGTGGGCTTAATAACTCGTTTACCTGGAAGAATTTTAATTTGAGTTTCCTGATCGATTTCAAGATTGGAGGCGATATCATATCGGGTACCAATATGAGGATGACTGACGCCGGTCTTCATAAACAGACATTGATCGGGAGAGAAGGTGAGGAGCCATTAAGCGTATCCGGAGTTACCCGGACGGGTACCAATTCCGAAGGTCAGCCAATCTATGATCCGTTCGAAAAGACCCTTACACCTTCCCAGGCTAGGAATTATTGGCGAGATAGTCAAAGTGATCCCGAAGGCATCACCGACATGTATTTATACGATGCTTCCTTTGCCAAACTCAGGCAGTTTACTTTTGGATATAATTTCCCCAGAAAGCTGCTGAGTAAGACACCGTTTAACAACCTGTCTTTGGCTTTTGTAGGGCGGAATCTGCTCGTTCTCTGGAAGAATATTGATAATGTCGATCCGGAGTCAGCCTATAATTATACCAATTCCCAGGGGCTGGAATATTTTGCGATGCCTGCCGTCCGCAGTTACGGGTTTAACCTGAAAGCAGGATTCTAGTACTTAAAGAACTAATAAAATGACTGACCCAAAAAGAAAAGTCGCTGTCATCATGCCTGCCCGGCATATCCCGGTGTTTTCAGGGAGATGCCGGGTCTTGATAGCTGTAAACAGGAATATAACTGAAAAGAATGCCTGAACTGAATCGACAACTTTCTGCCATCATGTTCACCGACCTGATGGGATATACCGCCCTGACGGAGCGGAATGAGCCGGTCGCACTGGAACTGGTCAAAAAGAACCGCGATCTCCACATGGCAGCCATTGAAAAGCATGGCGGCCGGCTGCTGAAGGAAATGGGAGACGGCAACCTGGCTACTTTCCGTAATGCCAGGGATGCCATTCATTGCGCCATGGATATTCAACATGAGGCCAAAACCCGTAATTTTGATATCCCTGTCCGCATCGGTATCCACTTCGGTGACATCACCGTCGATCACGAAGATATTTTCGGCCATGGCGTCAATATGGCCTCGAGGATCCAATCCATTGCCGATCCGGGAGGTATTTTTATCTCTGAATCGATTCACAAAGAGATCCGGGATGATACAGACCTTGAAACGCAGTTCATGGGAGCCGTCCCCTTAAAAAACATCAAAGATCCGGTTCCTGTTTATGCATTGAAAGGTAATGGCCTGCCTCCTCCCGAGAAAAAGAGAATTGAAAGAATCATCAGGAGGCGCATTTATTTGAAGTATTCCCGGAATGCGGCCATTGCGATTGTGCTGATCCTTTCGGCAGCATTCATCTGGTTTATCAGAACTTATGATATTGAAAGGGAGGTGATTGCAAAATCCGTGGCTGTCCTTCCCCTTGAAAATCTATCGGAAGATCCTGAACTCGAATATGTGAGTAATGGAATGACAGATGAACTGATCAGGGAGTTGTCAAAAGTTAGCGCCCTGACTGTAATCTCACAGAGGGCAACCGACAGTATGCAGGGATTGCCAAACCGTTTTCTGAGATTTCCCGGGAATTGAATGAGGTTAATTATATTGTTGATGGAAATGTGAAGTTAGAGAATGAGAAGATCATCACGAATGTCAGGTTGATCGATCCAATTGAGGATCAGGTTATGTGGAGTCAGGAATATGAACGGGAAATCAGTGCTACCCGGCAACTCTGGGCTCAGGTTGCTCAGGATATTATTCGTATCATAGGCATTTTTGTTCCGGAAGAAAATACCGCCTTATGGACAGGTGTCCGGCCTGTAGATCCGGAAGGCTATGCGCTTTATCTTAAGGGAATGTATTCGATTATCAAAGACTCCACCCGAAACAGAAAAGGGAATAAATTATTTTAATGAGGCTATTGACAGCAATCCTGCTGATGCTTATGCCTATGCAGGATTAGCAATGGCTTATATTTCTTATGGACATTCACCGACTCCAACGAAGGATGTCAGACAAAAATGCAAGGCAGCCGCTCTCCGGGCTATTCAGCTGGATTCTACCCTGGCAGAAGCATGGGCTGTTCTGGGTATGGTAAAAGCCTATTATGAGTGGGACTGGGAAGCTGCAGAACAGGCTTACCACAGGGCAAATTCATTGAATCCCAGTATTCCCTGGAACCATTATCATTACTCCTGGTACCTTGTGCTATTCGGAAGGATGGACGAAGCCATCAAAGAACACAAACTTGCTAAGGAACTGGATCCTTTTGCCCCTCCCTTTGCTGCCTGGTTGGGATATATATACATGATGCTGGGAGAATATGATAAGGCGATCCGGGAATGTAAACTTGCCATGGAGATGAAGAATAAATTCCTGGGAACCATGATCCTGGCGGATACCTATTTCACGATGGGAAGAGAGGAAGAGGCGATTGAGATCTATGAGCAATTAGCCAAAGACTATTCTCAGCACAGTTACAATTTTTTAGGTACAGCGTATATTAAATCTGGGAATATTGAAGAAGGTAAAATAATCTTACATGATCTTGAAACCAAGTATGATACGATCCCAAGCGGATGGGGGGCAGTAAAGCGGGCCCAAATGTACACGGCCCTTGGTGATTATGATAATGCTTTTAAATGGTGGAATTTTGAGCCTCATCACCATTTTGCACCATGGGTTCGGGTTGGATATCCAATACCTTATGTTAGTGACAGTTCCTTTATCAAGGATCCCCGGTTTAAGGAAATGATGCGCAGAATGAACCTTCCCGATCCGGCACCCTTTCAATATGATCCTGAGCTGGATCTCTGAATATTAACCCCAATTATTCATAAGTTATTTGAAAATAAGATGTCAGAATATTGTAAGGTACTTACTATCAGTTAGATACGTAAGGGGTAAACCCGCGATAAGCACAATTCACATAGCCTGTTTTCAGGCCGGGGAAGTAAATGTTAAATTTTTAGACACCTTGTTATTTAGCTGATTATTAAGAAATTGTACTTCATCTCCCGCTAAAAATCGGGACCTGGGGCGCCTGCCTTAATGAGTAACTCGTACTACCACTACCCTGGGTTGTGCAATGGCAAGTGGTAGTGCGAGTATTCCAGATTGGGTTGGGCAAACGCAAATGGTGATATAAGTATACTGGAAGACCCGCCACAATAATACGGTTACACGAACCTGGGGCTATGGATACAGTGAATCCGGAATCAACTCCGTTTATGGACAGGCTGAAATCGGTTACAATGGTTTCCTCTAGCTGACCGGAACTTTCAGGAACGACTGGTTTTCTGTGCTGAATCCAACATATAACTCGATTCTGTATCCTTCCGTCGGATTGAGTTTTGTTTTTACTGATATCATTAATGCCCTGCCGTCCTGGTTAAGTTATGGAAAGGTACGAGGCTCCTGGGCTCAGGTGGGTAATGTCACCATTGATCCTTACCAGTCAAACCTAACGTATTCATTTTATCCGGTTCCCCACCTCGGTTATCCAATGGCCTCGTTTTCGACAGCCATGGGAAGGAACGGATTAATTCCGAATCCAGAACTTCAGCCGTTATTATCCACAGAAATGGAAGTAGGTCTCGATGTCCGGTTTTTCGATAACCGGCTGGGCATTGATTTTACCTATTATGACCAGAAAACGACCGATGATATCCTGAATGCCACCATTTCCAGGGCTTCGGGATTTGGCCGCACCAGCGTGAACCTGGGGGAGATGACCAACAAGGGTATTGAAGTACTGCTCAATGGAACGCCTTTGAGAGGCGCTTTTAACTGGGATGTTTCCCTGAACTTTGCCCGGAATAAAAACAAAGTAGTTTCCCTTACTGAAGAAATACAAGAATTGATCGTAGCCGAACCAAGGAACCGGAACGTGTATATTAAACACATCGTAGGCCAACCATTTGGATCCATCACGGGCCGGGTACAGAAAATGTTTAATGGTCAGCCCGTATTCTTCAGTGATGGCCGGATGGATGCCACCGATGAGTTTGTGATCATTGGCAATGGGAATCCGGACTGGACAGGTGGGCTTAATAACTCGTTTACCTGGAAAAATTTAAATTTGAGTTTCCTGATCGACTTCAAACTTGGGGGAGATATCATTTCGGGGACCAATATGAGGATGACCGAGGCAGGGCTTCATAAACAGACACTCATCGGACGGGAAGGTCAGGAGCCTTTAAGCGTATCCGGAGTTTCCCAGACGGGTACCAATTCCTCAGGTCAACCGATCTATGAACCATTCGAAAAGACCCTTACTCCTTCGCAGGCACAGGCTTATTGGCAATGGAGTCAAAGTGATTCAGAAGGTATCACCGACATGTATTTATTTGATGCTTCATTTGCGAAACTAAGACAACTTACCTTTGGATATAATTTCCCGAGAAAGCTGCTGGGCAAGACGCCTTTTAATGCGCTTTCATTATCTTTTGTCGGGCGGAATCTGCTGGTGCTCTGGAAGAATATCGACAATGTAGATCCGGAGTCCGCGTATAGTACTTCCAATGCGCAGGGACTGGAATATTTTGCGATGCCCGCTGTCCGCAGTTATGGATTTAACCTGAAGGCGGGATTTTAGTATTAAAGGGGTGATTAATATCCATTGCAGATACTTTTAATTAGCTTACTTTTCTTTTTGAACTTCCTTCTAAATGACCGCTCCCAGGGAGTAAACCATGAGAGGAAGTGATACTTTATCTACCATCAGGCATGACCGGGCCAGTTAAAGCCAGTATCGAAGAACCATGTCCCTGATTCATTCAGGCTACCCTGACGGGGTAGCCTGAATGTGACCATAAATCCTGCATTTTCACCAACCCGGGAGGGGTTCCATATTATTCACATTACTCATGTAACCCTTCTGGGGTTGATCCATAATCCCCATCGTGGGTTAGAGCAATACAACCTCTCCAAAGTTATATTGGCTTTACTGGTGCGTGTTAAAAGAAAAGTGCATTTTCGGACAGGTGTATTCTCGCTGTTGTTCGTTACGGCTTTAGATAAAGATCCGTAATATGAGATTTAAAGGAACTTTACGAAGGGAGGATGGGTTATCATACAAAAAGATCAATGCTCCTGTTCAATGCGCATTGAAAATTTTGTATATTCAACGTTAATGGGCAAAGCCCTTAAAAAGCACCTAATTTTTTAAGTAGATACCCAAAATCATGAAAACCATCGCCCTAATGATTTGCCTTATGATGCCGGCAAGTATTCTGCTTGCACAGGCTCCAGATAAAATTTCGCTTAATCCACCTGACAAAAACCGGGGATTGCCGGTGATGACCGCCTTATCCTTGCGCGCCTCTGTGACAGCCTGGGATACCACCAGCCTGAAGCTCCAGGATCTATCAGATCTCCTTTGGGCTGCCAATGGGATTAACCGGGCGGATATCGGCAAAAGAACCGCCCCGTCGGCCATGAATGCGCAGGATATTGATATCTATGTTTTTATGAGAACGGCTGTATATCTGTATCATGCCGTAGATCAAATGCTTGAAAAGGTAGTCGACGGCGATTACAGACCCCTGGTGGCGGACCGCCAGGAAGATGTGGCCAATGCCCCGGTCATCTGTTTGCTGGTATCCGACATCTCCAGGTTCAGGACAGGGGAAGAGACGCAAAGATTGAATTGGGCGGCGATCGATGCCGGAACCGTATCACAGAATATTTCCCTTTTTTGTGCATCGGTAGGTATTGGGACCCGCCCCCGGGAAACCATGGATCAGGAGAAAATCAGGGAAGTCCTGAAACTGAAGGATTCGCAACATATGATCCTGAACAATCCGGTATCTTATAAGGAAGACTAAAAATGTAAATGCCAGTACATCTATAATCAATTGCAGATATGATGGAACAGCGGGAGGCAATTCAGTTTTACTGGTATGCTAGTTCACTGGTTTACTGGTTCACTGGTTCACTGGTTTACTGGTGCACTGGTTTACTGGTTCACTGGTATACTGGTTCACTGGTTCACTGGTTCACTGGTTTACCGGATCATTGGTTCATCTGGTAATCGGTATATTTCACCGGTTCATCGGTCTACCATTCTGCCATAAATAAGATATTTATTGCTTTTTGTTTTTTAATTCAAGAGATTTTTCTGAATATTTTATCACAAATAAAAATCATGGAGATCAGCATATTCCCCGATAAAGAAAAGAAGCCTTCCGAACAGGATTTGAAGGAGGCATTAGACGCGACCTATGAATGGTGGAATCATATACAAGCCTATGTGCTGGAAAAGTATCCGTCGGCCTTTGGAGAATGGAATTGCCCAGGGAAAAAATGTGGATGGAGCTACCAGGTCAAAGATAAAAAAAGGACCATCATCTATCTTTTGCCAAGGGATGGATTTTTTAAAACGGCGTTCGTGTTTGGGAAAAAAGCTACGGAACAGATCCTTGGTAGCGATATTTCAAAAGAGATTAAGTCAGAACTGGAAAAGGCAAAAGTATATGCGGAGGGAAGAGGGATCCGGATCGAAGTGAAGGACGTTTCCATACTCACGGATATAAAGAAACTTATTGAGATAAAATTAGCGAATTAATATTTTGAATCAGAGAAACATCCTGAGAAAGTGAGTTTCCGGGACATTTTAGTAACCTTTCCGGGATCTTATTCTGGGACTCAGACTTCGCCGGAGATAATGTGTTCCCGGACCCGTTCCGGGATCTTTCTGGATCTGAGCATGTATCCTTAAATGATCTAAATAATGATACCAAACAACGAACTTGATCAATTAAAATATCCCATCGGGAAATTTGAAAAACCTGATAACCTGACGGCAGCACAGGTTTCTGACTGGATCAATGAGATCGAACTTTTACCTGTAAGACTTAAAGATTTGACTGAAAATTTAATATCAAAAGAACTTGCCTGGCGGTACCGGCCCGGTGGATGGACCATCCAGCAGGTGATTCATCATATTGCGGATAGCCACATGAACAGTTTCATCAGATATAAGCTTACCCTGACGGAGACTATTCCTACTATAAAACCATATTTTGAAGAACGGTGGGCGGAATTACCCGATTCAACCCACGTTCCCATTTCCGCGTCCATCAAAATATTGGAAGGATTACATGACCGGTGGACCCATTTGTTAAGATCCCTGAATATGGAGGATTTGAAAAAAACTTTTATACATCCCGCAAGGGGCAGGCAAATTACCCTGGGGGAAAACCTGGCCCTTTATGCCTGGCACTCGAACCATCACCTGGCACATATCAGGCAGGCATTGGAACACCATGGCGAATGGGGGGACTGATTCATTTTACGTATCCTGCGGTGACGCAGTAAACAAACCCCGGAATACTGAAAGATCCTGAATCAGGTTCAGGACAAAGTTCAGTACAGGTGGATACGGGCACGTAAACTTCTTCGGAGATGAACCTTCCCGGACCTGTTCCGGGATCCTATTACCACATCTTCCGTCTGCCTTCCGAAAGAAAATGAAGGAGGAAGATCTTTCCTTGATATCAATCATTCAGCTTACCTGATTTTCCTGTACTTTGTCCCGATATAATCTACAAAATCCGGTTCGAAACCCTGCGCCCGGATCAGTGTCTGTATCTGGGCACGATGATGAATCGAATGATAATTCAGTTGTAAGGCGATATCTTTTGGGGTTGCTGCCCATCTTCCACCGTCATAACCGGTGAATTCTACTTCTCTTGAGAGTTCATCTTCAGTTTTCAATTGCAGGTACTCTAGCCACAGGTTCAGGCTTTTATCCCATTCCTTTTCAAGATCACTAAAGGGATAAACCGGATCCCACCAGCTCATGCCGGGAGCTCTGGGATCCTGATTGATCCTGGCCAGCCATTTATACTGACTGTTGATCAGATGGCTGAAAAGGCGGATGCATTCCGACTGATCAGGGAGCTGATGGATCTTTATGAGTAAATTTTTATTGGTCAGGCTGTTGAACTGGAAAGTCTCGATTAAATAATTCTTAAGATCCATAATCTGTGATATTTAATAGGTCAATTTAGTCAAAATGATTGGTTTTTTATGGGTATTTCCATGAGGTATTTATTAACCAAATCAGTTATTTATTGAAGAAGATAATGTTCCAGGTTCAAAAAAAAATTACCGCATCCGCTATTTCCTAAATTAGGATTGTAAGAGAGGGATGCCTGGTCTTACTTTCTCTTTGTTTTGAAGACTTCTTTATAGGCGGTATCCAAAGCATCCAGCATCAATTCGCAGGATACCTTTTTCAAGTCAAAGGTAGTCCTTCCTTTCAGTCCCCATTTATTTGGTACCGGAAACACGACATTCTATTCAAACGAACGGTATACGGATTGATCAATCTCTGAGAGTTTCAAATTGACTGTTCCGCTTTTTTCATCCATAGTGACAAATATTCTTTTATGGATCACCTTGAAAGCCCTCCCGTCGAAATGCTGATTTTCCTCTGTGCCTGGGAAGGATAAGACAAGTTCTCTGAAAGTCCCGTTGGTAACCATCCTGTATTTTTGTTCTTTTATATTTTAAGTAATTTTAAATCTAATCATTTCAGCATATATTTAAATGAATTTATCCCCAATCAGAAGACATCAGGGGAATAATTGATAGGGATTGAACCTGGTATTTATATGGATCCACAATTTTTCAAAAATGAAGGGGATCTCAGAAAGTGGTTTGAAAATAATCATGACAGCATCGATGTGCTTTGGGTTGGATATTATAAAAAATCGACCCGGAAAGAGAGCATAACCTGGGATCAATCAGTAGAGGTAGCCATTTGTTTCGGATGGATCGACGGGATCAGAAAATCGATTGACGATCAGTGTTATACAATCAGGTTTACCCCCGGAATCCCCGGAGTAGCTGGAGTCATAAAAATACAAAGACTGCTGAGGAAATGATAAAAAAAGGACGCATGCAAGCTCCGGGAATGAAGGCTTTTGAACAAAGGCGTGAAGATAAGATAGGGATTTATTCATATGAACAGGAAATACTGGATTTCAAAAAAGATTTTGAAACAACTTTCAGAAAAAACAAGAAAGCCTGGTTGTTTTTTAATTCCCAACCTCCATATTACCGGAAAACCACCATTCGTTGGGTGATGAGTGCAAAACAGGATAAAACGAGGAGAAACAGGCTTGAAACATTAATCTCCGATTCCGAAAATCAGCAAAAAATAAAACCTTTAAGAAGAAATAATGATTGATCCTGGCCTGCATGGCATGGACTTGAAACGAATAAGATATACCGGGTAATTTAGGATGGATTAACGATCCCGATAAAAATGATAGTTCCGGTAATTTTCTGATAAGCGATGCAGAAATGTAATTTTCAATTGGCTATGTTTGTCGAGGATTACCATGATAATCATCATTTTCTGAACAAAAAAATGGAAAAGCAATCAAATAAGATAAATCTTCATTTTTATTTCGGCAGGATCCGAATAATGCTGTTTTTTCAATTGATCTTCATGGTTTCCTGTTTACCTGAATCTGGAAATCAGCGGAATGAAGGGATCGATCAATTCAGGTTCCTGGAATATGACATCGCCCAGATCCGGGAAGGATATGAGGCAGGTGATTTTACCATCCGGGAAGTCGTCCAGGCCTATCTGGACCGGATCGGACAGATGGATCATTCGGGGCCTGAACTCAACTCCATCATCCTGGTAAATCCCGATGCGATCCGGATCGCGGAAGAACTGGATCAGGAATGGAAGGAAGGTAAGATCCGGGGGCCGCTTCATGGGATTCCCATAGTGCTCAAAGACAATATAGACACCCATGATCAGATGCCGACCACTGCCGGTTCCCGTGCCTTGAAAGATTCCCATCCTTTGAAGGACAGCTTTGTTGCCCGGAAACTGAGAGAAGCCGGGGCAGTGATTCTCGGGAAAGCCAATTTAAGTGAATGGGCGAATTTCAGGGGAGAACTATCCAGCAGTGGATGGAGCGGCGTGGGCGGATTGACCAAAAATCCGTATGAATTGACCCGGAATCCCTGCGGATCCAGTTCAGGTTCCGGCGTGGCTGTTTCCGCCAATCTTACCATGTTAGCCATCGGCACCGAAACCAACGGCTCCATTGTCTGTCCTTCTACCAGCAATGGCATCGTAGGGATCAAACCCACTGTCGGGTTGGTGAGCCGGTCTGGTGTCATCCCCATCTCATTTACACAGGATACCCCCGGTCCTATGGCAAGGACGGTTCGGGATGCAGCCATATGCCTGGGAGCACTGGCCGGCATCGATTCAGCTGATGAAAAAACATGGGCAAGCAGGGGGAATTATTATACCGATTATACACAATTTCTGAATCAAGATGGATTGAAGGGAAAACGGATAGGATTCTTTAAAGAGCCCCTTGGTATCAATTATAAGGTGGATACCCTGATGTACGAGGCGGTTGAATTTCTGAAAAATCAGGGTGCCGAGATCGTTGAGATCGATGAAATCGCGGCAGGAGAGGTAGGCCAGTATTCTTTTGAGATCATGCTCTATGAATACAAGGACGGACTGAATAAATATTTCCAGTCACTGGGGCCCGATGCACCCATCACGGACCTCGAAGAACTGATCGCTTTCAATGAATCTGATTCGATTGAACTGAGATATTTTAACCAGCAATATCTTAAAATGGCCCAGGAAAAGGGAGACCTGACTGACGAGGTGTACCGGGATGCCCTTGCGAAGATGTTAAAGGGAAGCCGGGAAGAAGGGATCGACCGGGTGATGGATGAGCAGGATCTGGATGCGATCATCGCCCCTACGGGAGGACCGGCCTGGAAAACGGACCTGGTCAATGGGGATAGTTACCATGTGGGAAGCTCTTCTCCGGCAGCCCGGGCAGGGTACCCGAATGTTACAGTTCCCATGGGTTTTGTGGATGGCCTCCCGGTAGGCATTTCATTTTTCGGAAGGGCCTGGAGCGAACCGGTATTGATTGAAATGGCCTACGCTTATGAACAGGCAACCCACCATCGCAAACCTCCCTTGTTTTTGAATCCGGACCGGATCAATTATCCGTAATGAATATTCTTTGAAAATCAATATTCCCCTCCTTTGGAGGGGCGTATGAAATCGGGGCTTATGGTGGGTAAGATATTGAAATATGCATCAAAATATTGATACTGTATGCCACCTCCCTGAACTCCTGTTTACCTTCTTTATGGTCAATACCTTCGGCTACCAGGAGTAATAGAAACCTAAATTCATATTCCTTTTCCTCAGGGTTCCAAACCGGAAGGAAAATATGGATATAAAATGACCCAACCCTCTTTTTATTATTCAAACCAAAAACTTATATTGACTCTATAATTGGATTGGCAAATTCAATAATATTTTGGAGCATTCGCCGAAAAAAAAAGATATGAGCACCTATTGTTACCAATCCGCCACGACCCTTGCCAAACTGATCCGGGAGGGGAAGGCCACTTCCACTGAGATTGTAAAGGAACATCTTGCCCGGATCCATCAACATAATCCTTCCTTAAACGCAGTGGTCATCCTCCTGGAAGAGGAAGCGCTCAATACAGCCGCAGCCTGTGACCAGGAAGCCAAGGAAGGTAAATTCAGGGGACCGCTTCATGGCGTGCCCATGACCGTAAAAGAACAATTCTGGGTAAAAGACACAAAATCTACCTTGAATTTTAAAGGTTTCAAAGACTGGGTTGCGCCTCAGGATGCCATTGTGGTGGAACGACTCAGGAAGGCCGGTGCCGTGATACTGGGTAAAACCAATGTATCAAAAAACCTGCTTGACTATCAGATATCCGGCGATATTTATCCCGAGGGGAAAAATCCATATAATACGGAATGCAGTCCCGGTGGGAGTAGTGGAGGTTCCGCGGCAGCCGTGGCTTCCGGGATGGTACCCATAGAACTGGGAGGGGATTTTGGAGGATCAATCCGGATTCCATCCAATTTTTGCGGACTTTATGGATTAAAACCCACTGAAAATACCATTCCGGGACATGGACATGTGCCCAGAAACAAGGGATCAAAAAGTTTCGTATTTCATATGGCCGTCAGCGGTCCCATTGCCAGGGTGCCTGAAGATCTTGAGCTCATATGGAATATAATCAAGGGGCCTTCCAAAGGCAACCGGATGGTTCCAAAAATTGATTGGAATAATCCTGAAGGGAAGAAAATTACGGATTATAAAATGGCATGGGTGGATGGCTGGCCCGGTTTTGATACCAGTCAGCAGACCCATGAGGTAATCCAGAAATTCATTGGTCTCCTGATGGAAAGAGGGGGAAGTGTAGCGCATGCAGCACCTGAAGCAGATCTTCATGAACGATCCCTTGATATCCACAAACAATTAACCTTTCAACTGACCTTTATGGAAGTGCCCTGGTTTATAAAACCCTTTCTGTTCATGGAATTGAAAAGGAAGTTTCTGAAAGGGATTAAGGAGGTTAAATGGAAATTTAAGGATAGCCTGCTGGACTATTCAGCCCTGATGGGTAAAAGAGCCCAGGTGACCCGGGAATGGGAGGAATTCTTTGAAAGATATGACCTGCTGGTGAGTCCGATGGGATTCGGACCGGCCTTTAAAAGATGTAAACCCGGCGAACCCATCCTCTATGATGGAAAAGAAATCGTCTATATTAATTATGTATGGCCCTATGTAGCCTGTTTTAATGCCAGTGGTCATCCGGCGATCAATATACCCCTGGGGATTGGGAATGATGGATTGCCCGTTGGAGTCCAGGTGACCGGAGCTTACTGGAGCGAACCGGATTTGCTGCATTTTGCAAAATTGGTCTCGGAATTCACGCCGGGATTTATCAGGCCGGAAGGATATGGGGGCTGATTTTCCTATCCACCCGAACCACGGGGAAAAGATTTGACCCTTTCCAATATTTTTGGACGGCAGGATCGGATGGCTTATATTCACTTTTTAATAAGAACCATATGAACGCCGATCTCTGAATAACTGGAGGCACGCTGGCATCAAACGGCAAGTATATAAATGAATTTCCGGAGAACATCTCTAATTTACGCATTGATCATTATTATTTTATGCTGTTGTCATACCATCGTAAGCAGCCAGGAAACGCCGGATTATTTTACTTACCACTTGGAGATAGCCAGCGCAGAAGAATTGGTTTCCCAGGAGCAATATGGAGAAGCATTGCTGGTGTATCATCAGGTATTTGATTCCTATGAATTCATTTTTTTGAAGGATTACCAGGTAGCCTGCCAGGTGGCTTTTTTGGCAGGAAATATAAAAGAATCATTTGAAATGCTGAGATCAGGTATATCGGGTGGCTGGGAATTGAGATTGATCCGGAAAAATAAGTTTCTGAAAGGACTCAAAAATTACCCGGAATGGAAACATATCCGGGAACAATATGACTCCCTTCACAGCATTTTTCAAAACCATATCGATCCGGATGTTCGGGAGAAAGTAAAAAAAATGTTTAAAAGGGACCAGTGGAAAGCATTGGGAGCGCTCCTGAAATTAAGTGATAAAGCCCAGATCCGCTATGGCGAAAGAAAATTCGCCCCGCACAGTGAACAGCAATTACAGGAGCTGGATGCTATCATGAAGGAGCATGGTTACCCGGGGGAACGGCTGATTGGCAATGAATTATGGATGAACGTGATCCTGAGCCATCATAATTCCATTTCACAGGAATATAATAAAAAAGACACATTATACAGTTACTTTAAGCCCAGGTTACTGGAAGCTGTTGAGACCGGGCACATGTCGCCTTATTCCTATGCCATCATCGAGGACTGGTATGTAGCAGTTCAGAGCGGCCATAGAGAGAGTACTTATGGCTTTGTGGGAGAGATCCATGATGACAAGGAAAGGATGAAGGCGGATCAAATGCGAATGGATCTTGGATTAAGAAGTATTGAAACCAGAAACCGCTTATTAGAGATCCAGGATAATACAGGTATGTATTTGAACCTGACCGGAATGCCCTAATTTTGTGAAGGTAAAATACGCCCGATGATTTTGAGTAGTATCTGTAATTTATAATAAATAATAATAGAGGAGGAGGGATAAAATACTCAATCCGATGCAGATCAGGAAATTCATCAGGGAAGGATATGTGAAGCTGGAAAATGTTTTTTCATCTGAACTGGCAAGGGAGGCATGTGAAATTTTATGGAAGGACATGGATGGCTAACCCGAAGATCCTTCCACCTGGGTGCATCCTGTGATCCGTCTGGTGGATTATACCAATGCGCCCTTCAGGAAAGCGGCCACTGCGCCCATCCTGCAGGCTGCGTTTGATCAGTTGGCAGGTGTCGGCAGATGGAAGCCCCGTGAAAGCCTGGGAACTTTTCCGGTACGTTTTTCTGGTAATGAAGATCCCAGTGATGCGGATTGGCATGTGGATGCAAGTTTTCCGGAAAAGATGCCTCCGACTTTTTCTCCTGGAGGATCAATGTATATTCAACCGGAAGGGCATGGCTGATGTTGTTTCTCTTTTCAGAGGTCGGTAAATTGGAAGCAACATCACGGATCCGGAAAGGTTCACACCTGGATGTGGCGCGATTGCTGGCACCGGCCGGGAAGACGGGCCTGTCATTCGTGGAACTGTCGAATCAACTCGACCAGACTTCCGGCAGACTGGAGGTCTTGGCCACAGGGAAAGCAGGAACGGTTTGTCTCAGCCACCCCTTTCAGGTCTATGCTGCGCAACCGTTTCTTGGGGAAAAACCAAGATTTCTGGCCCAGCCTCCACTATATCTGGGGAATGAATGCAAGCTTCACCGGAAGCATGGTTCTTATTCACCTGTTGAAACTGCCATCCGTTTGGGAATCGGGATGGATACACTTTCTGAATGACCCTGGTACTTCGCAAAAATGATCCCGGACCTGTCCGGGACCCCTGTCCCGCATTGACTTCATAATTATTCCCCAGCCCCGCTTTTCCATAAATACTTAGATGAAGCCACTAAAATTCTGTTAATTTGTGATTTGATGGTGGATGATACCCACCCGGTTTTTAAACTGGATACTACTTTCCTATGAAAAAACTATTCATGATGCTATTCATGGCCATTCCCCTGATAAGTCATGCCCAGGAGAAAAAAATGTGTATTACGGTAGATGACCTGCCCATTGTGAATTACGGGATCAAAGATCCGGATTTTCAGAAGGATGTGATACAAAGGTTTATGCTAACGTTTGATAACTATCAGATACCGGCCATTGGATTTGTGAATGAGGTCAAATTGTATCAAGCCGGTGAACCGGATCCAGACAGGATCCATTTACTGGAAATCTGGCTGGAGCATGGATACGAACTGGGAAATCATTCTTATTCACATCCTGATTATCACACAACTCCTTTCCGAAAATACACGGAAGATATCTTAAAAGGAGAGAAGATCACCCGGCCATTGACAGAAAAATATGGATCCGAGCTGAAATATTTCCGGCACCCCTTTCTTAGAAGTGGGTCGACCCAATCACAATCAGACTTACTAAGAAATTTTCTTCATCAGCATGGATACGAAGAAGCTCCAGTCACCATTGATAATGATGATTATCTTTTTGCCAAGGCCTACCACCTTGCCTATGTGAAAGGAAATGAAGTTCAAATGAAAGAAATCGGGGAAACTTACGTCCGGTACATGGAGGACAAACTCGTGTATTTTGAAAAATCATCCGAAGCACTCTTTAACCGTGACATTGCACAGATCCTGTTGATCCATGCCAGCCTGTTGAATGCCGATTATCTGGATGAACTGGCTGAAGTATATAAAAGACATGGTTACGTTTATGTAAGCCTGGCTGAAGTGTTAAAGGACGAGGCCTACAGTGAAGAGATCACCCGGTTTAGTGACTGGGGGATCTCCTGGCTTGACCGGTGGGCTTTAAGCAAGGGTAAAAAAGGAGATTTTTTTAAGGATGAGCCTGTTACGCCGGAATTCATTAAAAATATGAGTAAATGATACATGTATCAGAGAAGACAGGTTCACCACCATGTGTTTTAAAGGAATCATATTATAGATCAGATGTTACCCAAAAATATATCAGGGTACTGCATGGTGTAAAAAATAGTATACAATACATTGAATTAATAAAGCCCTAATGCGTATGACCCCAATAAATCAAAAACTTGAAATCAAGACGGCCCTTCAAATACTAAAACCGGTGAGTGAGGTATTTGAAGCGATAGTCGATCCCGCGAAAATGTCAAATTATTTTATTTCGGAAAGCACGGGCAGGATGGAGAAGGGCAAAAACCTCGTATGGAAATTCCCGGAATTCAGTACAGCATTTCCTGTCCGTGTCAACAGGATCGAAAAAGACAAATACATTTCCTATTTCTGGAACGATGTAGATGGAACGGAACTTCTTGTGGAAATAAAACTTGATGCGGTCGGACAATCAGCGACACTGGTATCTGTTGCCGAAAAAAGCAGGGAGAATGATGAGGAAGGCATCAGGTGGCTGAAAAGCAATACCGAGGGATGGGCCAATTTTCTGGCTTGTCTGAAAGCTTATCTTGAATATGGGATCAATTTAAGAAAAGGGGGATTCGATTTTTTAAGTGATGTGTAAACAGTGATTTTTAATTTTTTTTTACCTCATCAAGCAATGAATAAGTTGGTCTTGGCCGCTGTCCAAACCAATCCGGCAAAAGGAGATATACAAGGAAATTTAAAGGGCCATATTCGGGTGATTGAAACAGTGGCAGATCATGGCACCATTTGGTCGGTGTTTCCAGAGATGGCTATCATAGGGTAGAAAAGGGAAAGACAGGAAACCTGGAGGGAATCGATCTTTGAATCAGGAATATCCAAACAGCTTGCCGGCGGATATCGAAGTCTGAATAATGAATACCAGTGTTTCTAGATTCAAGATGCAAAAAAAAATCGAAACCGGTGTTGCCCATCAAATCCTTTTGTTCAGCACCCGGTATACCTCCGACACATCGATATTTTGCAGGAATTTATTAAGGGGGTGGTTGTCACAGTAAGATTTTATGAATAATAGTTCATTTCTTTTTCTATTCCTGAAAAACTCCACAAAAAAATTACCATTCCGGGAATGGAAAAGTTCTATCTGAAGGTCCTCACCGGACGGGATGACTATCAGGTGACTGCATGTTGTGAGCGTAAATTCACGCTGCAATGCGGGGGACAACTGTTTAAAATCTTCATGTGTCATGATGGTAATTTATACGGACAAAGTTGATCATTTAATGATATAAAAGATTATCGAAAGATCATAAAATTGTGAAGGGAATATTAATTTAATTGGGTATCTGGACCCTCAAACGTTTGAGGATATACAATGAGGCAAAATAGACAATTCCAATCGCCAAAGGGGCCAATATCAGCCAGACCCCAACGGCATAACTGACCGACCAGGATAGTTCCGTGATGGCTCCCAGAAAATCATCCTGGAACAGCAGCACCAGGTCCTCAAAATTCCGCTGAAATGTACTCCTGCCGAATAAATGATGACCGATGGTATAAAATGGGACCAGCATCACCATCATCAAGGGAATGCTGAGATAATTAGCCAGTTGGATCACTACCAGGTTTAACCTGAAAAGCATGGAAACCAGGATACAGATGAGGGTTGTGGTGCCTTGTACCGGGAACATGCCAATGGTTACCCCCAGCGCGATGGCGAGTGCCAGTTCATGGGGAGATTTTCCCTGCTTTAGAAATTCATACAGGGATTGAATGAGCCGGTTATATATTTTTTTCACTATGACAAGTTAGAATAGATGAATGAATGTTGAACATGCATTAAGAAAAGATAATTTTTACAAGATCTCAATTTACGATTTTTTCCCTTTTCATACCTATGATTCTTCATATTCGGTAAAATATAATGATTTGAACCTGTAAAACCTGTTTGATACTGATAATTCGTTGATTTTATTGATCAAATCCCGATAATTTACTAGATTGTCGCTCCTATAATAAATATTTTTACATCATGGAAATACCAAGGACCTTAAAGATATTCATCGGATTTTTTATTATCCTTTTTTCAGGCAGCATCCTTCTTTTACTGGTGGCCTTTACGGGTTCGGAAACCTTAACCTATGGTTTGTTGGGCATCCTGGTGGCCATTACCTTCGTTTTCCTTTTCTCAACCAACCTTTTTGCGCAGGAGAAATAAAGACCGTCTGAACGGTCATCGTGAAATTTGATGCAGGTTTCTGTTTCTCGTGATTTATGGGGAAGATTGTGGGTGGTGAATTTTCCTATTTATATTTTAAATCGTATTTTTAAAGATATTCTATTTTTAAAGGACCCAGGACATCAGAGAAAGCTTTTTCTGATCATTTTTTGGAGTGGAGGCTTGACAAGACAATGAAATTCAACATAGTTATTATTTTTCTTCAAACCCTTTCTATATTTTCTCCTACATTTTCGGCAACTGGCACGGGAGCAGTTCAACAGGAACAATCCTATCTCATGACCAGTCAACCTTATTATTTATCCGGGAATACCCTGCATTATGTCGTGCGGCTTTTTGATCATGAAACCAGGAGACAAGAGGTACCAAGCAGCATGCTGATCACGGAATTGCTTGATCAGGATGGAACATTGATCTTCCATCATATTCATTCCATGAGCCAGGGGAGCAGCCCGGGGTCCTATGATTTGCCCGACACACTTGGAACGGGTTGTTACTGGCTACGTGCCTATACACGGTATCAGGTGGATTTTACGGAAAATCTCATCCATTATTTACCGGTTTTTATCATACATCCGGATGACATGAGCGATCCTGAGACATTGAATGAAAAACTTGATGTTTCTCAAAATTTGACAAACAGACAGGGGGGGCCAGATCAGGATGAAATCCGGTCACAGGATAATCCCTCATTTCAGGAAAAGATCCGGGTGGAAATTTTGGAGGGTGAAAAAACAGCCTCGATCCGGGAAACGGTAAGTCTGACCATAAGAATGACCGATCAGAACGGAGATCCGGTCACTTCCCGTTTTATCTTCCTGGTCAGAGATCAGCATCAATTTAGTGCAGATCTCATACAACCCCGAAGCTTGCCGGATTACAGCTCGTTACAGGGGAAACTTAATACCTATCGGATCGGGGGAGAAGATAATCCGGGAAAAACTTTGCCAAGCATTACAGGTGTCCTTCCGGAAAAGATGGCACAGCCGAAATACCAGCCGCAAAAAGAATTAAAACTCAAGGGAAGATATGTGGAGCCTAAGACCCTTGAGAAATTATCCTTTCGGGCCATATCCCTCACCCAAACCGGGCAGAATCCAGGATTTAAATTGTTGTTTACCGACCGTGAGGGCAAATTTGAATTCAATCAATTGAATTTTAACAACCAGGAGAATCAGCTGGTCCTGAACGCCGGGATCAATGAAGGCATTATCATCGAGAATGAACTGGTCCGGCCTCCTTTTTCACCTCCTCCGGTGGATGGGAACCTTATGCAGGCAGCGGTATTCCAGCAATATCTGAAAATGAGGGAAATAGATCTGCAATACAAAAAATTCTACAGCAGACTTGAATCCTTTGATGTGGATTCGTCCCTCGAAAAAAATATTTCCAGGTACAGGATCTATGAAAAAGCTGATCGCAGCTATGACCTGGATAATTATATCGAACTGATCGACATGCGGGAAGTAATCATTGAACTATTGCCAAACGTGAAGATTTTTAAAGAAGATGACCAGACCAGGATCAAAATTTTTTATCATGGAAACGTGGATATCCTTCCGGATCCCTTGTTCCTTGTCAATGGAAAGGTGGTAAAAGACAATGATTTTATTTTGAATATGGATAACCGGAATATTGAAAGTATCGAGGTTCTGTTTAAGGAATCTTCCCTGGAGCCCTTTGGGCCGATCGGAATGGGGGGGGTAGTCGCCATTTATACCAAAGAGCCCATAGAGATCCCCTTCGGGATCCCGCTGGATTTTATGGGATACCATGCTCCGGATGAAAGGGTCGTTCAGTTCAATCCCCGGGAAAACGGATCCGATCATTATCCTGATTTTAATCCTTTATTGTACTGGGACCCTGAATGTGTGACCGATGAAAAGGGGATTGGGAAGGTCTCTTTTTACACCAATGACCTGGCCTCGGATTATGAAGTGATCATCGAGGGATTGACCCGGGAAGGCATACCTTTCTATCACCAGGGCAGATTATCTGTCAAAAAACCCCTGCATCCCTGAAGATGATAAAAGTCCCGGAAATATATGGCCTGCTATCATGGATTAAAGGAATGATCCTTTTGTTGATATTGTATTTTAATTTTTATGGATTGCAGGCACAATCCACCAGGAATCCCCGGGATTCGACGGTCAGCCTGAAACGATACCTGGAAGTCAGCGAGAAGATACTGGATATAAAATTTTATTACCGGGATGAATGGGTGGATACCATTCTTGTGAGTCCCGTTAAACCTGTCATGCGTAAGGACCAGGTCTTTCAGGTGATCCGGCTTTCCGGATTGGAACCGATTGCCTATTCCGACTGGCAGTACATCCTGGTCTGGAAAAAAGAGAACCCTGTTTATGATGAATATGATGCAGCGGGTAATTTTAATAGAGAGATCCTGTTGTCTGGCAAGGTCACGTTATTGAATACGGAGGAGGAGCTTATCGGGGCCAGGGTTCAGATCGATGAGTTGGATACAGGAACCATCACGGACCAAAATGGGGCCTATTCATTCAGGATCCCGGTCGGATTTTACCACCTCCGCGCAAATTCCGTCGGACAGCAGGAAGAGATTTTCCGGGTCCTGCTGACGAAAGATACAACCCTTCATTTTGAACTGGCCGATCGAATCATCACCCTGAACGAGGTGGTGGTAAGCGATGAAGCCATCGATCAGAATGTCAATGATGTAATGACCGGCAAAACCCGGCTGGATATGCTTACCGTCCGTGGGATCCCTGCTTTTATGGGTGAAGTGGATGTGGTGAGGTCCCTTTTATTGATGCCCGGTGTATCATCGGCTGGAGAGGGCGCAACCGGGTTCAATGTAAGGGGAGGGACGGTGGATCAGAACCTGGTCCTGATCGATCACACACCGATCTTCAACAGTTCTCATCTTTTTGGCCTTTTTTCGGTATTTAACCAGGATATCATACAGGATGTAACCCTGTATAAGGGTGGGATCCCGGCAAGATTTGGCGGTCGTTTGTCTTCAGTGCTGGATGTCCGTACACGGGAAAATCAGGCCGATAAATTTTCGGGACATGGAGGGATTGGCCTGATAGCCAGCCGGCTGACCCTGGATATTCCCCTGGTCAAGGAAAAAATGTCTTTATCCATAGGAGGGAGGGGCTCCTATAGCGATTACCTGTTAAAATTAATTCCGGACCCGGACCTCAGTAACAGCTCGGCCTATTTTTATGATGCCAATCTGAAATACAATTTTAATGTGAATGAAAAAAATACATTCCGGGTAGCGTATTATAAAAGTTTTGACCGTTTCAGGTTGCCTTCCGACACGGCCTATTACTGGGGCACGGACAATGTTTCCGTTCAATGGAACCACCTGTTTGGAGAGAACCTCGTGGGAAATTTTACCGGCGCCTACAGCAATTTCAGATATGGCGTTGAAAGTAAAGCAAGTAACATGGGATATCAATGGAAGGCCGGAATCGAATACCGGAATCTGAAAGCAGATTTTATCTGGCTCTATCCGGAAGGGCATCAGTTGGGTTTCGGGGGAAGTTTTATCAATTATATCTTTAATTCGGGTGATTTGATCCCTGAAAAGAATTCTTCTGTGAATCCCATCGCTTTACAGAACGACCAATCCTATGAATCGGCACTCTATATGGAGGATGAGTGGAGATTGTCCGAAAAACTTTCCCTGATGGCGGGCCTGCGGTTTTCTAATTACCAGACAATCGGACCGTCTACCGTCAATATTTATGCAGAAGGGCAGCCCCTGAAATCATCCACGTTGATCGATGTAAAGACCTTTTCCGGCGGTGAGGTGATCAAATCCTATTCCGGCTGGGAGCCCAGGCTGGCATTGAGGATCGGACTTCCCAGGAACAGCTCGGTAAAATTATCCTATAACCGGATGTACCAGTACATCCACCTGATCTCCAATACCACGGCTGTTACACCCATCGATATCTGGCATCCCAGTAATTTATACATCCGTCCACAATACAGCGATCAGTATTCCCTCGGGTATTTCAGGAATTTTGTGGAGAATACGATTGAAACATCGGTAGAAGTCTTTTATAAGGATATATTCAATATCGTGGATTATAAGGATGGGGCTGAGCTCCTCTTGAATGAAAATATTGAAGAGGAATTGCTACAGGGACGTGGCAGGGCTTATGGGCTAGAATTCCTGTTGAGGAAAAAGCTTGGGCGGTTAACCGGCTGGGTTGGGTATACCTACTCAAGAACTGAAAAGAAGATCGACGGACCTTTTGAGGAAGAGACCATTAATTTCGGAGAATACTATCCGGCCAATGTCGACCGTCCCCATGACCTGTCGATCACTGCTTTTTATAAATTCACCAGAAGATGGTCGATGTCGGCCAATTTTGTGTTCATGTCGGGCCGGCCAGGCACCTTCCCGGAATCCAAATATATTGTCGACCGCTTCACGGTAGCTGGTTATGGGGAAAGAAATCAGAGCCGGATCCCGGATTATCACCGGTTGGATCTCTCTTTCACCCTTGATGGCAATTTAAGGAAAAACAAAAAATGGAATGGCAGCTGGACTTTCTCTGTTTATAATGTTTACAGCAGGAACAATGCGTATTCGGTATATTTCAAAGCCGTGAACCGGGCGGTTCCACAGGCGTATAAACTGTCGGTACTGGGTGCAGCCTTTCCGGCCATTACTTATAATTTTAATTTTTAAGCTGTTGATATGAAGTCGGGGATAAATTTAATGAAGTTGCTGATGATGGTCCTGATCCTCCAGGCAGGATGCGAGACTCCCATTGAAATCGAATATGCATTACCGGAACCCGAGGTGGTAGTGGATGGATTGATCACTGACCAACCGGGGCCCTATGAGGTCAGGCTCACCTATACGGCTGCCTATGCACTGAATGCGGATGGAAATAACCGGCCTGTGACAGGAGCCCAGGTGATCATCGAGGATGATGCAGGAAATGCGGAATTGCTTACTGAATATAATCCTGGTATTTATGTGACTTCAATAGGGGGCATCCAGGGGGTCGTCGGCCGTACTTATGTTATCAGGATCTCTCTAATGAATGGAAAAGTGATTGAATCCTATCCTGAAAAGTTACTTCCAGTTCCCCCGATCGATAGTATCTATTACGAATTTCAGCCCTTTTCACCCAATGAGATCCAGGGGCACCGGATCTATGCGGTGATCGATGACCCCGGCGAAACCTTGAATTATTACCGATGGAAATGGCAGGGATTTTATATTTTTTATATGTCCGATGAAATGTATAATGTAATCGCCTGTTTCAAGAAAGAATTTGACATCAATAAGATCAATATCAACTCCGATCATTACATCGATGGCAACGTTTTCCATCAACCCATTGCTTTGATTGAGCATTTTGCCAATGATTATTATCTGATCCATGTTTTTCAGCAGTCCCTTACGGGGGATGCTTATCAATTCTGGGACCAGGTGAATGAACAAGGGACCCAGGTGGGCAGTATCTTTGATCAGATCCCATCCAAGATCAAAGGGAATTGTTACTATGTGGGTGATCTGAACGAAAGTGTGTACGGATATTTCGGGGCTTCATCCATTATTCAAAAAAACCTGATGATGAAATTCCGGCCCGGGGTCAAGCCTTATTATCCCCGGGAATATGGTTTCCATCCCTGTTCCTACTTTCCCAACAGTTTCGATTTCGATCCCAGCTATCCATCCTCCTGGCCGGAAGGATGGGAGTTTTTTTGAGGTGGGGATGGGGAGATGTGGAGATGTGGAGATGTGGAGACGTGGAGATGTGGAGATGTGGAGATGTGGAGACGTGGAGACGTGGAGATGTGGAGACGGGGAGACGCGGGGGATGCGGGGGACGCGGGGGATGCGGGGGACGCGGGGGACGGGGGGACGGGGACAAATCACCCATTCACTCACTCACTCATTAATATGAGTTATTTCTATGCATTTGAATTGTTGCTTGGTTCCGGAACAATTTCGCAGCGCAATTAGGCCATGTGCAAATTGGCCAGTATCTTTTCGATTTCTGACTCTATCCAGACAATGCTGCTGATGGCAATACAGGCCAGCAATTCGGTGAATGAAAGGGGATCGGTGGTTAGAAATACCTGCAAGAAGGGAAGATAAATGGCGGACATCTGCATACCGAGTACCAGGAGGATGAGGACGATGATGGGAATATTGGAAAAAAAGCCTGACTTGAAAAGGGAATCCTTGAAGGATCGTGTGGCAAGTGCCTGCCACATCTGGGCAAAAGCGATCCCGCTGAACATCATCGTCTGCCAGTGCGCGTCCTGATTTGACCAGGAATAAATGCCTATGGCGATGGAGATCATGCCGATGATAATCCCGGTCCTTAATATTTGCCCACCGATGCCTTCACTGAAAATATTAGACCTGGCCGGGATGGGAGGTCTTTTCATGGTGGATGTTTCGGCCGGTTCGACACCCAGACCCACACCCAGCAGTCCATCGGTGAGGAGGTTCAACCATAAGAGCTGAAGGGGTAGTAAGGGGATGGTAATGGGTTCAAGGGGGATTCCGAAATTGATCATCGTGATGAGTGGAACAAATACCATGACCAGCACTTTACCCAGGTTCCCCGCGATGGAAAATTTGACGAATTTCCGGATGTTATCATAGATCACCCTGCCCTCTTCCACGGCGGCTACGATGGTGGCAAAGTTATCATCCCGGAGCACCATGTCGGAGGCCTCCTTCGAAACATCAGTCCCGGTGATGCCCATGGCCACTCCGATATCTGCCTGCTTCAAGGCGGGGGCATCATTCACGCCATCACCCGTCATGGCCACGATATGTCCGTTCTGCTGGAATGCCTGGACAATGCGCAATTTATGTTCCGGAGAGACCCTGGCATAAACCGATACCTCTTCCACCTTCTTTCTCAATTCATTTTCCGACAATTTGGCCAGTTCACTGCCGGTTATATAATGATCTCCCTGGTCTATATTCAGTTTTTTTGCGATATAATTGGCGGTAAGGGGATGGTCGCCCGTGATCATGATCGGACGGATCCCGGCTCTTTTACATTTCTCAACCGCCAGCTTCACCTCTTCCCTGGGTGGGTCGATCATTCCGATGAGGCCCAGCAGGGTGAGATCCTCTTCCATCTTTTCCGGCACAGGCGCTTTCTGATAGGTCCGGAAAGCCACCGCCAGCACACGGATCCCTTTTGAAGCAAATTCAGTATTTTTCCTGGAAAGGTCCTCTTTGATCTCATCCGTGATGGGGACGACCTTCTGATTGTGAACAACATGGCTCGAAAGTTCCACTATTCCATCAAATGATCCTTTGGTGAAGGAGATCATTTTCGGATTCGATCTGTTCGCACCATGAAAGATCCTGAGTTTTTCCCGGTTGCCTGATTCAGGGAATTCATGGAGTGTGGTCATACGTTTACGGTCGGAATCGAACGGTAGTTCACTGATCCGGGTGAGGACCGATTCAAATTCTTTTTTGTTGAGATTGAATTTACCTGCAGCCACAACGATCGCCTTTTCTGTCGGATCGCCGATCAGACCGGATTCATTTTTCAGATTCCCATTGGCCAGCGTGGCATCGTTACATAAGGCCCCTGAAAGCAGAATGGGTCTAATCAGCGGATTGATATGCCCGGAATCTTCCGTTTTATCAACTGGATCAAGATATTCCAGGGGGATGATCTCCTCGGAGGTGGCCAGGAAAGTTACGGTCATCTTATTCTGGGTCAGCGTACCCGTTTTATCGGCGCAAATATCCGTGACAGATCCAAGGGTTTCGACAGCCGGTAGTTTTCTGATCAGGGCATTTCTGGCCAGCATTCGCCTGGCCCCGATTGCCAGGGTCACGGTGACCACGGCGGGTAATCCTTCAGGTACGATGGCCACGGCCACACTGATGGCGACGAGGAACATATCTCCGAAGGATTCACCGGATAAAACACCAAAAAGTGCAATCAGAAAAGCAATGATCCCACCGGCTATGGCCAGGATCTTTCCAACATTATCGAGCCGTTTCTGAAGGGGTGTCTGCTCCGATTTGACTTCCTGCAACAGGGTGGCAATGGATCCCAGCTCCGTATTCATACCCGTAGCGGTAACGAGGGCGGTACCCCGTCCCTGCGTAACAATCGTCCCCATATAGAGCATATTTAGACGATCACCCAGCGGGATGTCTTCTGATTCCAATTTGTCAGTCTGTTTAAATACGGCCTCCGATTCTCCTGTCAGGGTAGATTCCTGAACCTTGAGATTATGGGATTCCAGCAAACGGCAATCGGCCGGGACGATGTTTCCGTTCTCCACGACCACCAGATCCCCCGGAACGATTTCGGAAGAGGAAATTTCCGTAAGGTTACCATCACCGGATCACCCGGACCAGGGGTTTTGCCAGTCTTTTCAGGGCAGCCATGGCTTTTTCTGCCCGGTATTCCTGTACAAAACCGAGTATGGCAAACAAGACCACAATGGCAAGGATGGAAATGGCTTCCAACCAGTGTTGCAGGAACATGGAAACGATGGCCGCGATGATCAGGATCAGTACCATCGTGGCAGTGAACTGCTCCCACAATATCCTTCCTATGCTTCTTCTTTTCTGCTCAATCAGCTCGTTGGTCCCGTGTTTCTTTAGTCTTATTTTAGCTTCTTCTTCAGTAAGACCTTCCTTTCTTGAAGTGCCAAAGTCGGATATTGCTTGTTGCGTAGATAAATGATGCCAGTATTTTTTATCGTTTTTTTCCGATTGCATGTATACAGAACAGTGTGTTCGATCACACGATGTTATCCAATTATCAATTTTAAGACAATAAGGTAACCCATTTTATCATTTATTTTTTTCTGTTAAAGATTTAAAATGATGAATGATAAATGAATACCCCGTCCGGTACAGGATCAAAACTAATAAAATGAATGATGTATTTTCCAGTAGGGTTAGAATTTTATCGAAATAAATTATTTTTTATGCCATTCCTTTTCAGATATTCCAGGGCAGGATCCTCACCCCTGGCCGTACGGATCAATATCCTGTCATCGGTTAGATTATCACCCAGTCTGATCAGGGTTTTTTCTTCTCCATTTCCGGTATGTGACAATACGATACGTTCCCTGGGACTTCTATCTGTATCAGCATTGAAGACCATGAAGGCATGATCGGGTTCAGTCACCATCACGATCCCTTCGCCCGCTGGATAATTAAGACCCAGTACCATGGAATTCAAAGAATCGAGGATGCCAAAACTTCCGCGCTCATTTCCCAGCTGATCGTTGACCAGGAAACCCCAGCCCGCATCGATCCGGCTGTAAAGCTCACCATTCACCTGAAGAGACCCTTGACTTCCCATAAATAGACGGTCGTTGCCATGAACATCCATCCACAGCAGGCCCTCCAGCCCATCCGTTCTTTTTCGCTGTTCGGAGTAGGGAACAGGGTACCCCATCAGCATGACATCCCTGCCGTTTTCATCTTGCAGGATCAAACCCCTGGTTCTGATCAAGTCAACAGATAATTGATCCTTCTGCCGGACAGTGATGTACTGATAAGCCAGCACGATAAACATCATGATCAGGAAAATGACGAGGTATTTGGTCGATTTCAGCTCATTTTCAAGCTTGAGGATCCGTTTGATGAGTTCTTCTTCCATGGGGACATTCGTTGAATTTAAAATTTCAATAACCTTTTTACCGGGAATACCTTCATTTCCGGATCCTGGGAATCAGCACAGGTACCTTTTTTATGTATTCATCATACTGGTTTTTGTTCTTGATCAACCGTTTTTCCATCATGGGGATGCTGATAAACTTGAATAGAATAAACATCGATATGAAACCGATCCCGGTCCAGAGATTGGAATATACATTTGAATTCAGGGCGATCATGAACAATCCCAGCCAGAATAAAATTTCCCCAAGATAGTTGGGATGGCGGCTGATGGACCATAATCCCCGGTCCATATTCATTCCCTTGATGCGATTATACCTGTTGAATTGCCTTAATTGTTCATCCGCGGTATATTCGATCAGAACCGCCGAAAGGGAGACTATTGCACCCAGAATGTCCACGATGCCCAGGGGGGCATTGTTTGCAACGGCCGGCAGCACGGGTAGCATACCCAGGAAAACGATCAGTGTGGGAAAAAGATGGATGCCCAGAAAACTCACCAGCCAGTATAATTTCCCTGAATCTTCCTTCAGTTTTTTATATCTCCAATCCTCGTGTTCAAGATTTGACCAGGATTTGATCCAGTTGATGGTGAGACGCAGGCTCCAGAAAGCGATGACCGTAATCACCAGAAATTGACGTAAATCATTCCCTTGAGGGGCAATTGAGATCCAGTAAAAGGCGATGGGAACAGGGATCACACTCCAGTACGGATCATACATGGATGAGTTTTTAAAAATAAAGCTGGAGATAAAGACAACCAGGGTAGCTACAATATCCGCGGCCAACATTTCAAGGTATGGGTTCTCCAGATTTAAAAAGTCTATTGTATATTTACCAGCAAGAATGGCGAAGGAATAGACGATGATGATCATTAAATATGAAAAAAAGGTATTACTTCTCATTCCGGTATGAATTGTGAAATTTTATATTTGAATTAATAGTTATAATATCGAGGGTCAAAAATAATATTTTTTTAATTAACCATGGCCAAATTTAAATTGCCCCCTATATCTCCATTATTGGGGAGTTCGTTATCTACCTATTTTAAAACACTTGCATACGGGAGGATAACACCCAGGCATTATTTAAAAATGGTACTTACTTTTCTAATTATCCTGGTGTCGACCCCATTCCGGTGGTACGAGGAGCTGTATTATTATTTTTTTGTAAGGCATGGTCAAAAAACAAAAGATCCAGTCTTTATCATCGGCCACTGGAGAAGCGGCACCACCTATCTACATCATATACTCGGGGAGGATCAACAGATGGGATATGTAACGACTTACCAAACAGTTTTCCCCCATTATCTCTATTCAAAATTCCTTTTCCTGCCCTTCATGGAATCCCAGATGCCGGAAAAGAGGCCGGGAGACAATGTTCGCCTGATCGCAAAGAATCCCCAGGAAGATGAATTTGCGCTCAGCAATATAAATCCATATACCTATTATCAGTTCATGTATTTTCCGGAGCAATATCAATCATTCTATGACCGGTTCATTCGTTTTAAAGATACCCCCCATGTACTCAAAAAATGGAAAGCCGATTACCGGAAAATGATCAGGAAAGCCTGCTATAATACAAACGGGAACATCCCAGTGCTGAAAAATCCCTGCAATACCGGCAGGATCAAAATACTGCTGGAAATGTACCCCAATGCAAAATTTGTGCATATTGTCCGGAATCCCATTGTCGTTTTTCTTTCTTCCAGGAAATTTTTTGTCGAACTCCTGCCTACCCTCTGGTTCCATCCGGTGGATAAAAAATTCATAGAGGATATGATACTGGATGTTTATGAATGGATGGTCAGGGATCTGCTCGAAATTAAAAAACTGATCCCTGAGGGTAACTACATCGAGGTCAGGTTTGAGGAATTTGAAGAAGATCCGATCCGTCATCTTGAAATACTTTATGAGCAATTGGGAATCCCAAATTTTGAAGAGGCCAGGCCAGAATTTGAAAAATACGTAAAAAAAATGTCGGGTTACCGGAAGAATAAATATGAAGTGATTGAAGAGGGAATCATAGAAAAAATATATGACCGGTGGGGATTTGCCATGGATTTATGGGATTATAAAATACCGGGATTCTTGGAGATCAGAAAAAAAGAAGCTGTTCCTGAAAAACAGTGAACAGCTTCCCAATGATTTATATTTTTAACTCCTCTGGTATCAGATCTTAACAAAAGTGACTTCAACCGACAGTATGACGGCCAGGGGAGGATCTACACCAGGAGGTAACAGATCAGCGATTGAATCACCCGGTAAAACCATGGAATTGATGTCTCCTGTGATCGAATTGGAATCACGGGTAATATTGGTTACACTCAATTGAAGATTCTGTGGAAAAGGAGGTGAACTGAGATTCAGGGATAAGGTAGTCAAGGTAGAATTTTCAGTCCAGGTACCCGCAGCCAATTCATTTGATTCACCACTGCACACCAGGTAAAGTTCGCCGGTATCCCGCAGATCCACTGCAGCATTCGCCGGGTTGGTACAGGGAGCAGCGGCCAGAATCCCGCCTGCTGCCAGTTCGGTGACATCGGTTCCAGCAGGGAAGATCGTAATCTCACCAATTTTATAATCTTCGATTAATACGACTTTTTGCATCTGGTAGGTTCCAACGAGGGTTTCAGGCTCGGTGGGTTCATCGTCTCCGTTACAGCTGTAGAAAACAAAAGCAATTGAAATGGAAAGTACAACGAGGAGGGTAGTGGTTACTGTTCTTTTTAAATATTTTAATTTATTTGTCATAACATGGTAAATTAATATTAGTTTATAATTTTAAGTTTGGACAAATTTGCCATAATAAAATAAAAAAAAATAATTTTTTTTGCTTAAAAATATGTTATTTTCAATTTTTACTTGCGAAAACATTTATTAAGGGACTGATCTTTAACGAATTGAAACAGATTTTGAAACATCACAGATGGATTTTTCTGATAAGTATATTCTTGTCCTCAATGGTTTATGCACAGGAAACCACGGTCACAGGTAGCATCAAGGATAAGACCAGCGGAGAGCCTCTGATCGGAGTGAACATTACCATCAAAGATAAACTGGCAGGCACCATTTCGGATTATGACGGGAATTTTACCTTCACAACCCGTACCAGGCCTCCTTTTATTTTGGTATTCAGCAGTGTAGGATATTCGGTCAAGGAATTTACAATAACGGGTTCGGTTGAGAACCTGGAGGTAGCGCTCGATCAGCAGATCCTTTTTGGACAGGAGATCGTCATATCTGCCAGCCGGATAGAAGAAAACATTCTCCAATCGCCTGTATCGGTTGAAAAGTTAAGTATCCAGGATCTGCGACAGATGCCAACGGCCAATTTTTATGATGGGTTGTATCAGTTGAAGGGGGTGGATATGAATGTGCACAGCCTTACATTCCGGTTTCCCAACACACGGGGATTCAACAATGAAAACAATTACCGCCTGAATCAGATGGTGGATGGCATTGATAATATATCCCCTGGTTTAAGTTTCGCTGCCGGCAACATGTTCGGGATCACTGACCTGGACCTCGAAAGTGTGGAATTGATCGTGGGGGCTTCCTCGGCGCTATACGGACCCGGTGGCATGAACGGCACTTTGATGATGACCAGCAAGAATCCATTTGAATACCAGGGATTGAGTTTCAACGTTCAAACGGGGATCATGCATGTGGGAGCCGATTACCGCGACAATGTGGCTCCCATGTATGATGTAAGTGTCAGATATGCCAAGTCTTTTAAGGATAAATTTGCTTTCAAATTTGTTGGATCGTATCTCACGGCCACAGACTGGCATGCAGCCGATTATCGTGACCGGACCGATCTGAATGATCCAACCCTTACACGGGAAACCAATCCAGGATATGACGGTGTTAATGTGTATGGGGATGACATCATTGTTCCGGTCAATTTGAAGGATCTGGCACCCACCATCAGTGATAATGTATGTCTCCAGCAGGGCCTGGTCCCGGGAACACCTGAATACCAGGACTGCTATGAAAGGACCATGGGCATTTTCCCCGATCAGGTGGTCTCCCGTACTGGCTGGGATGAAAAATATATGGTGGATTATGGCACCGAGAATATACGCCTCAACGGAGCGGTACATTACCGGATCACCGATGAACTGGAAGTGATCGGAGATTTAAAATACAGCAAGGGAACCAGTGTCTACACGGCTCAAAACCGTTTTTCAATCCGTGATTTTGACATTTATACCGGCCGGATCGAGTTGAAGAATCCCCATTATTATGTAAGGGCCTGGGGTGTGGTTGAGAATTCAGGAGATACCTATGATGCCGGGACTACCGGTCTGTTGATGAACGAGGCCTGGAAACCCAGTGCTCAATGGTACGAAGATTATATAGGAGCCTTCACCCAGACCCGGTTGCTGGGAGGTACCGAGGAGAGCGCCCATGAATTCGGGAGGCTTGTGGCCGATAACCGGGATGCCAATGGCAATAAACTGAACCCCAATGAACCTGCCCTTCCGCTCCCCGGATCAGAAGAATTCAATACCATCCTGAATGATTTAAGAAACAGGTCACTGAGGGATGGGGGATCGAAAGTGATCGATAAAAGCAGGATGTGGCAGGTAGAAGCCATGTATAATTTCAATCACCTGATCCACGTGTTCGAATTGCTGGTGGGAGTGAATCACCGGATATATTCCATCAACAGCGAAGGAACCATCTTTATAGATAAGCCTGGTGAACCGATCATGATCAATCAGTTTGGCTCCTTTGCCCAGATATCCAAATCGATCCTGGGGGATCATGTAAAAATTACTGCTTCTGCCCGGTACGATAAACATCAAAAATTTGATGGCAAGTTTACGCCCCGGTTTTCGTTCGTCTATTCCATTGATCATACCAAGGAGCATAATCTTCGGGGATCCTATCAGACCGCGTTCCGTTTCCCATCGACTTCCGATCAATGGACGGATTTCCCATCAGCCATCTTTCATGCACTTGGGGGACTACCCGAAGTACATAACCTGTATGATTTTGACACCAATCCGGTATATCCTTTATCAGGGCCCAACCCGGTCACGGATGTCCCTGTAACGGATGACGGTCCTTTTGTCATTCCGAAGTTCGGTCCTGAGAAAGTGACTGCGTTGGAGATTGGTTATAAGGGCCTTTATTTTAACCGGATATTGTTCGTCGATGCTTATGTCTATCGAAATAACTATACAGGATTCATCGCGAGACAATTACTCGCCCAGAACCCGAATACCCCGGAGGAAATACGTTATCAGACCGTGATCAGTACCACGGATCCGGTGGCTTCCCTCGGCTGGGCTGTTGGGGGTGATTTCCGCCTTCCCAAGGGATTTTTCGTAAGGAGCAATGTTGCTTATAATGCGCTGGAATCAAAATCCTCCAGGGAGGGACTACAGACCCGTTTTAATACGCCCGATTACCGGTTGAATATTTCGGTGGGGAACCGGGAATTTACCAAGAACATCGGTTTCAGTGTGAACTGGAGGTGGCAGAACAGTTTTATATGGGAATCTGATTTTGGAACAGCAGAAATTCCTGCCTTCTCAAACCTGGACGCACATATTTCCTACAAGCTGAATGCCCTTAAATCGATCATCAAATTTGGTGGATCCAATATTTTGAATAATTATTATACCACCGCCTTTGGTACTTCACAAATTGGTGGCTTATATTATATCAGCTGGACTTTCGACAGTTACCTGAATTAAGTTGATCCTTGCATCAGGGGGAGGCCAGGGAGGCATCCCTCTTAATTTTTTTACTGCGAAGACGCTAAGATACAAAAAGGGATACCGTATGAGACCACGAACCTGGGCCTCCGGGCCAGGAAGTAGTCAGGGACACGGGATGAATGCCAGTCATTCACTCATACCACTACCTCAAAACCGTGGCAAAAGTACTCCACTTAAATCCGCCGATCCTTGTTAACGCATGAATAATTTTTCATATTTACAGGGCCAAACAAATAACGGACAAATCCTATGAAAATTTTCAATAACTGGCCCATGGTGATCATCCTGTGTGTGACATTGGGGCTGGCTCCTTTCAATCCCGAGCCCCATATACTGGGAAAGATCCGCTGGCTCGCCGGAGGTGCGGTCGGGATGAAACCGGTAGACTGGTTTGACACCTTACTGCATGGAATTCCCTGGCTTTTGCTCTTGCGGCTCATTTTTCTGGCAGGTATCCGGATGGCCCGTTGATCAGAACCCGGCAGCCGTGTTGTCTCCCCTGGGATCTGCCCCACCTTCCAATCCTTTTCCTGGTATGACGAGGATGGCATTTACGCTTCCGATGGATTCAGTTACCTCGAAAGTATGTCCTTTTTCCTTCAGGATTCCCAGTACATTCTCAGGGATCCTTTCGGATTCATAATACACCCTGTCGGGTTTCCATTGATGATGAAACCTGCCTGCCGTTACGGATTCCTGCATGGTCATATTAAATTCAGTGACATTCAGCAGACACTGAAAGACCGAAGTGATGATCCGTGCTCCTCCGGGCGAGCCCAGTACCATAAAAAGGGAACCTTCTTTCTCGACGATCGTTGGGGTCATCGAGCTGAGCATCCGTTTACCTGGTTCGATGACGTTGGCATCCCCGCCCACCAGGCCGAACATATTGGCGAAACCCGGCTTCACGCTGAAATCATCCATTTCATTGTTCAGGAAGAAACCAGCCCCAGCCACGACCACCTTGCAGCCATAGTTACCATTCAGGGTAGTGGTGACCGCAACGGCATTTCCCTGCGGATCGACCACCGAAAAGTGGGTGGTTTCTTCTGATTCCATCAAATTTATATTCCCGGCAAAAATACTGTCTGAGGGGATGGCCCTGGTGAAACTGAAATCCTTCATCCGATGTTTTAAATATTCCCCATCGATCAATGGCTCAACCGGTACCGGAAAAAAATCCGCATCTCCCAGATAGGCAGCACGGTCTGCATATACCCGTTTTTCTGCTTCGATCAATAAATGAAGGTAATCGGCTGAATCCCAGTTCATGGTATCCGCCTGATAAGGATCAATTAATTTCAAAAGCTGGATCAGGTCGATGCCCCCGGAAGAAGGGGGGCCCATGGAGATGATCTGATAACTTTTATAATCGGCGATTACAGGATTTCTCCAGATCGCTTCATACTGATCAAGGTCTTCCTGCGTGATAATACCTTTTCCCCTGTTCATTTCCGATACCAATAGATCCGCTGTTTCACCGGAATAAAAACCGGATCGCTTCCGGTCCCTGATTCTTTTTAAGGTTTCCGCAAGATCTTTCATGATGACTGTATCTCCCGGATCCCACTGTTCTTTGATCAGAAAATCCGGGATCACCGTATTCGCTTCAATAAAATCCTCCCGGTAATCATTCAGTCTGGAGGCTTCCCTTTCGGTCAGGATAAATCCGTTTTCCGCCAGATCAACGGCCGGCTGAAGGAGTTCCTCCCATGGCAAGCTACCAAAACGGTCAAAAGCCAGCACCATGCCGGCTACCGTCCCGGGAACACCTGCGGCCAGGTGACCGCGTGTACTCATTTCATCGATCACCTCCCCATTTTCATCCTGATACATTTCCCGGTCGGCATTCCGGGGAGCCTTTTCTCTATAATCCAGTGAGGAGAGGTCACCATTCTGTTCACGGATAACCATAAATCCTCCCCCTCCGATATTTCCGGCGGCAGGATAAACGACTGCCAGCGCAAACTGAACTGCAATGGCCGCATCGATCGCATTCCCGCCATTTTTCATGATGTTCACCCCCACCTCAGATGCCAGCGGGTGTGCCGATACCACCATGGCATCGGGAGTGATCAGACCTGTGCGTCGGGCTGTTTTGACCGTACAGCCGGAGATCAGAAGGAGCAGGAGGAGTCCGCCCATGAATACACGCATTAATAAATATGAACCAGGGATTCTCATCTTATATTGGCCGGATCTGTTATGATGATCCGCGTTTAAATCGCCGTAATAATAATATCTTTATTTTTTACGATATCAATGATCGTTGATTTTATTTGTTCATTGATCTCGTCATCACGTTCATTCAGTTTAAAGGTTTGGATCATTCCTGATTTGGCCTGGAACGTGATCTGGTGAATGCCCAGATCGATGGAAGTCAGTTGATCCCAGACAAAATATCTGGAACGGTGGAAGAGATCATCCTTGATCAATATCCCCTTTTTGTCAAGGTCTACCCGTGGGATGTATTTTGAACCGGGGGAGAGGAGAAAAATTCCACTGGCCAGATAATAAATTCCCAGAAAGATCAGGACGTTGTTCAAAACGATCATGTATATCTGAAAGGATCTGGTACTAATATTCAGGCTGCCGACCACGAGAAATATCAAGCCGACTGTAATATTGAAACCTCTTCCGAGGAGTAACGGACTGGTTGCAGGTTTTATGATAAATCTTTTTTTCATGCCAGGCTGGATTTTAATTTAAGTATTTTAATCCCATCCTGACAGCCGAATCAAATTCTTTTGTGCTTTCAATGGATTTAACCGGGATGATTCCTGAAGGGCTTTTATTTATATCACCAATGAATAGTTCCCACCAGCCCACATCCTGGAATGTTCCCAGTTTATACCCTACCTGATGGAATATTCCCACTTTTTTAAAGCCTAATTTTTCATGAAGCCTGATACTGGCCTCATTGGGCAGCGAAATACCGGCCAGGCAGTTTGTTACACCCTGGATTTTCAGGAGTTCGATCAGGGTAGTATACAAGGCCGTGGCAATCCTTTTCCTTTTGGAATGATCGTGAACATAAACAGATAGTTCCTTGGTCCATTGGTAGGCTTGTCTGCTTCGATGATCCGTGGCATAGGCATATCCTGCAATCTGGTTGTCCACTGCACAAACAAGCCACGGAAGATATTGGAGAATATTTTCCATGCGTGATTGAAAAGCGGGTAATGTGGGGACCTCTGTTTCGAAGGATGCAGAAGTATGCAGTACATAGGGCTTATAGATCTCCCAGATTTTTTCAGCATCGCTTTCCATTGCGAGCCGGATGTTTATATTTTGATGGATTTTCATTAGACGGGTTCCTGTTGACATAAACAATGAAAACTGCCAAGTCCACGGATCAACATGGTAGAATCGATCCCTATCACTTCCCGGGTCGGGAAACATTGATGGATAATCTCGAGTGCCTTCTCATCCGTTTCGGCATAAAAGATGGGAACCACCACGTGGCCATTGGTGATATAAAAGTTTGCATAGGATGCAGGCATGCGCTCATGATCATGATAAACCGGAGGCGGCATCGGGATTTCAATGATATTTAATTTTTTCCCATTTGGCAATCTGAATCCGGATAATAAATCCCGGTTGATTTTGAGACGAAGATAATTCGGATCCGATTGATCATTTTCCATCATCGTTACTACCGTATCTTCATTCACAAAACGGGTAAGGTCATCAATATGTCCATCCGTATCATCTCCCAGGATCCCATCCTCCAGCCACAACACCTGTTCCACCCCATAATAATTGATTAAATATTTTTCAATTGCTAAGGAAGAGAGATCCCGGTTCCGGTTTGGATTTAACAGGCATGATTTTGTCGTTATCAAGGTACCTGCTCCATTGAATTCCACCGCACCCCCTTCCATAACGATGTTTACCTCGATGGCCGGGATCTTTAAAGCCTCGCTGATCCTTGCTGGGATCTGATTGTCAAGATCGAAGGCATATTTTCTGCCCCAGGCATTGAATTCCCAATTCACAATGAGTTTTTCCCCTTCATCATTCCTGAGAAAGGCGGGTCCATGGTCACGTGCCCAGCAATCATTGGTGGGATGCAGATATAGTTCAATTTTCGAAGGGTCGATCTGGTATCTTTCAGCCATATCTCTGACAAATTCGGCAAGTAAGTCATTATGAACATTGATGGCCACTTTTTCGCTCAGGGAAATGATCCTGATAAATTGAAAAAAAGTATCATATACTCCTTCCATCCTTCCCGGCCATGATTCATCATTCAGGGGTAAAGTGACCCATGTTGCCCGGTGTTTCTGCCATTCTGCCGGGAAATAATATCCTGCTGATTTAGGAATAAGGTTCAATTTCTGTCCACATTAAATTAATCGACCCATTTTTTTTCAATAGAATGATAGGTGTCCACCCTTCTATCCCTGAAAAAGGGCCAATGAGTTCTCTGGTCCTTGATTTTACCAAGGTCGATTTCCTGGACCACCACGGTTTCCTCCTCCTGCCCGGCCTGGGACAGGATTTTGCCTGCGGGACTGCTGACAAATGAATGGCCCCAGAAATGGGTCAGTTTTTCTTTGCCCACCCGGTTGACAGCCACCACATAGACCCCATTGGCAATAGCATGACTGCGTTGCATACAGATCCAGGCTTCCTGCTGTGTTTTTCTGGATTCCTGATCCTCATGGTTCTCCCATCCAATGGCAGTCGGGTAAAAAAGAATTTCAGCTCCCATCAGGCTGGTAATTCTGGCCGCTTCCGGGTACCACTGATCCCAGCAGATCAGGACACCTATTGTAGCATACCGGGTTTTGAAAGTCATATAACCGGTATCCCCGGGAGTAAAATAAAATTTTTCATAATACCCCGGATCATCCGGTATGTGGATCTTCCTGTAATTGCCAAGCAATGAGCCATCGGCATCCATTACCAGGGCACTGTTGTGATAAATTCCTTCGGCTCTTTTTTCAAAGTAAGGAATGATCAGGACAATCTCATGTTCCCGGGCAAGGGTCGATAACTGTAGCATGGTAGCACTGTCTTTTGTTTCCGCCAGGCTGAAATGATCATAGTTCTCTTCGTAACAGAAGTAGATCATATGGAAAAGTTCCTGCAGGCAGATGATATGGGCCCCCTGATCTGCCGCTTCACGGATCAATTTTATGGCATTCTCTACATTCCTGTTTTTATCAGGAACACATTTCATCTGTACAAAACCTGCCTTGATTTTTCTTGTTTCATCCATACTTATATCTTCATTGGCTTATAAATATCGGGAGAATCACTGACTTACCGAAATGAAAAATGCATTGAGGAATATTTTTGTGTTTTGTATTTTTAATATACAGGTATCCAATTCATTATTCGGTAGTATTTCAGATCATTTTTATTCATTTTGAAGTTTTTCTGGTATAAATTAACCTGCGATATAATTTTCTATTAATGCCTGAAGACTCCTGGGAATCACAATGATATGGCAGAATTATTCAATTCATAAAACAGTACATATTGGTTGGATCATTCGAGGGGCATTTATAGGATCAAAGATCTATTCAAAAAGATATTACCTGTGAGTATCATTCAAGTCAAAGATCTGGTCAAGACTTACCGGAAGGGAATCACGGAAATTCCTGCCATTGATCATCTATCCTTTTCGGTTGGGAAAGGCATCTTTTTATCGATCGTCGGCCGGTCAGGATCGGGAAAATCTACGCTGCTTAACCTGGTGGGAGGGCTGGATACGCCCACCAGCGGTTCCATTTTTTTTGACGGGAAGGATATTTCCGGTCTGTCAAGGACCGATCTGGCCAATCACCGGCGTTACCATGTTGGAATGATCTTTCAATCTTTTAATCTGATCTACAGCCGGAATGCATTGGAAAATGTAACGCTTGCCATGATATTCAGTGGGATCGCAAAAAAGGAACGGAAAAGCAAAGGCATCGATCTGTTGAGGCAGGTGGGACTGGGGGACAGGGTCTTCCACAGGCCGGATGAATTATCGGGAGGAGAAACCCAGCGGGTGGCCATCGCAAGGGCCCTGGCCAATGACCCGGAGGTGATCCTTGCGGATGAGCCAACTGGTAATCTGGACAGTCAGACTGCCGCTGAGATCATAGCATTGTTGATCGAGTTGAATCAAAAATACAGGAAAACCATCCTGATGATCACACACGATCAGCAAACGGCACAAAAAATATCCCATCGTGTGATCCGTCTGCTGGATGGGAAAATGGTAGAAGATATCCATGTAAAAGAAATATCATGAAATTTGAAGATCTGGTCTTGCTGGGGTTCACCAATTTATGGAAAACTAAATTGAGGACAGTGCTAACCACCCTGGGTGTGGTAATCGGCATCGGGGCATTGACTTCCATGGTATCCTTCGGGACAGGTATGGAAAAAAATATCACGGAAACCTTTAAAAAAAATGATTTATTTACCAGTCTCCATGTGACCCCCGGAAAGATCGATCTGGAAGGATTGAGTGAGGGGGACGTAAGCAGCCTGATGGCCCCGCAGGATACCAAGCCCACCATACTGGATGATTCGGTGTTGAATGTAATCCGGGCCGTTGATGAGGTGGAGATTGCCTATCCGGAATTAACTTTCCGGGCCAGGATCAATTTGCTGGATAAAGAGCAGGAAATTACCGCTGCAGGTCTCCCCTTTGAAATGAATCAGTATCCGCCTTTCAACCAGATTACCTTCGGATCATTTTATGAACATGATTCCTCTGCCATCGTACTGATCCGGTGGGAGACCTTGAAAAGAATGAAGATCATTGTGGAGGATCCGAAGGACCCGGTCAGGTTTAATTTTCAGGAGGATGATCAGGATTATAAGATCGTGCCGCCGGACTCCATCATTGGGAAGCCCGTTTATCTGAAAACGGCCGTGATGGATTACAGTGGATTTGTTTTGAATCCCATGCAACTGCTGGGAGGGAGACCTAAATTGCCTATAACTGAAAAAACGAGTGTGTTCATCATTGGAGGCATCATAAAAAGGGAGTCCCAGTTCAATAATAATGAGATAAAAGGGGATGTGATCATTCCCTTTGGAACGGCACAAAAAATACCCCGACTGGGCATTTCAAATATATGGGATGCCATCAGTGGGGGATCGGACGGCGAAGGTTACGGGTCCATTTATGTGCGGGTAAAGGATGTGGCGGATATGGATGTGGTAATCGCCATTTTAAAGGATAAAATGAAGTTGAACGTTTTCGCCATTGCCGATCAGTTGAAAGATGTCAGGAAGGGATTTTTAATACTGGATGGTATTTTGGGTGCCATTGGTACCATTGCCCTTGTGGTAGCGGGTTTGGGTATTGTCAACACCATGGTGATGTCGATCCTTGAAAGGACCCGCGAGATCGGTATCATGAAAGCGATCGGTGGGAGTGAAAAGCAGATCCGGTGGATCTTTTTTGTAGAAGCCGGTACCATTGGATTTCTTGGGGCCATCTTCGGATTGATCCTGGGATGGCTGGTGACGATCGTGGCTAACCAGGTGGCCAATTCGGAATTCTTACCTGCAGGTGAACCACCCATCAATTTTTTTTATTTTCCCATCTGGTTGATCCTCGGCGCCATTGCTTTTTCAGTTGTGGTCAGCCTGGCCGCCGGACTGTATCCAGCCATCCGGGCGGCGAGTATCGATCCGGTAAGGGCACTCCGGCATGATTAGGACCATAAGGAAATTTTTCCATTCCGGATAAGATCGATTGCAGGATGGTCATACCTGCCATGCTGGAAAACTTGCATTTCATGGGAAAGGTCCCATCATGGATACTTCAATAAAATCCAGGATTATTATACCGTAATCCATCCTTTGATGGACCGATGGATTGTTATCTGAAATTCATGGCAGTGATGAAATAAATATTTACGTTTATTGATCATCTTATTTTGAGAAGACCACTGAATTTTTTATATTCTGAATCGAATTTATAAACTATTTTTCAGAAAGGATTTTTCAACCGATTAAAGTACAATTTTGATATGGAAAGAAGACAATTTATTAAATCAGCCAGTATTTTACCTTTATTAAGTAGTTTTCCCCCCGACTTGAGCAGGATTGGCCGGGAGTTCATGAATGGGAAACTTGAAAAACGTAAACTGGGCAAGACCGGGAGAAAACTTTCCATTCTGGGTTTTGGCGGGATCGTCGTGATGGACGCCACTCCCCAGGAATCAGCAGAGCGCGTTAAGAATGCCATCGATTACGGGATCAATTATTTTGATGTGGCACCTTCTTATGGAGATGCGGAGATTAAGTTGGGACCCGCACTGGAACCTTACCGGAAGGATGTTTTTCTGGCCTGCAAGACAACTGAGCGTAAAAAAGAAGGAGCCCGAAGAGAACTGGAGCAGTCCCTTGAGCATTTACGTACAGACCATTTCGACCTGTATCAACTGCATGCCGTCACCACGCTCGAAGATGTTGATACCATTTTTGCACCGGACGGCGCCATGGAAACTTTCCTGGAAGCCAGGGAAGAAGGTAAAGTAAACCTGATTGGTTTTTCTGCTCATTCAGTGGAAGCTGCCATGGCCCTGATGGACCGGTTTGACTTCGATACCCTATTGTTCCCAATCAATTATACCACCTGGACTGCCGGTGATTTTGGTCCCCAGGTATTGAACCGAGCCATGGAAAAGGGGATGGGTATTCTGGCCCTTAAGGCAATGGCCAAATGTCCCTATCCGGAGGGCGCTGAAAGGGTTCCAAAATGCTGGTATCAACCACTTACAGATCCTGAAGAGGCAAAGATGGGATTGCGATTTACCCTGTCGCATCCGGTAACGGCTGCCATTCCTCCCGGGAATGAAAATCTCTTCAGCATGGCGCTTGGGCTTGCATCCGAGTTTAAACCGCTCAGAGAGGATGAGATCCTTGAGATCAAAAAGAAAGGAGAATTGGAAACTCCATTATTCAATTACCCAATGGGTTGATCCTGGAAGAATCCAATTCCGGATCAAGTCGGGGATCATCCGGAACCAGTAGGTCTGGGTTTGTCATAGGTTCCTGGAATGAACGGGAATTTTTCGCCCGCATCGTCAATGATTTCGATGCCGAGACCTGGTTTCGATGGTAATTCCAGAAATCCATCCCGGATCATCAGCGGGTCCTTGAGCAGATCGGTCCGCAGGGGATTATAGGTTTGATTCACCTCAAGCATGATCAGATTGGGAATTCCTGCCGCCAGATGCGCATTGGCAAGCGTCATCAAAGCCCCATGCCAGTTATGGGGTGCACATTGTTGATTCTGTAAATGAGCCATTCGGGAAACAAACCAGGCCTCAGTCAGCCCCATCACTCCCGAATCCGGTTGAACGATGTCCATCGTCTTCCGGTCAATCCATTCTTTGTAATCAAAACGATTGTTCATGGTATCACCTCCATAAGATAATTTGACCTTATCGAGAGATTCCTTGATTCTTATGTAGTTTTTTTTCGCTTCCTCCCCATACCTGCCTGTGGGATCTTCGATCCAGATCAATTTGATCTTTTCTGCTTCCGGGATAAATTCCATCACCTGATCCATATTCCACTGGGCATTGCATTCCTGGATCAGCCCGAAATCAGGACCTACTGCCTCCCTGATCTTCCAAACGCCCTCTATATAGGCGGACATGGTCATTCCACTTACTGTCCAGTGGGTTCCTGGTCTGAATTTATAGGCTTTGAAGCCTTTCTCTTTTAATTTTAAAGCTTCTGCGATCAGGTTGTCGGGCCAGATATCTCCTTCATACATTTCACCGGCACTTGCATAGACTGGTATCCGGTAGACAGGTTCGTGATCGATTGCCAGGAACTCGCAAACCGGTTTATCTTTTGACTTTCCGATGATATCCCACAGGGCTGCATCCACACCAGCCCATCCCACCATGGGGCCCCTTGTCAATACACCTGCAGTAAGATACTCAATGTCATACGGATTTTTTCCCAAAATGGCCGGTTTGATCGTATTCTCAACATATTCCTTGATCCGGTGCGGAACCCCATATTGGGTGCAACCTCCCAATCCCCGGATCCCCTTATCTGTTTCCACCTCGATCAGGATGCTGTCGGTCTTCCAGCATTTATACCTTTCCGGGATCCAATCCAGGTACCATTGTTCTTCATCAGGTAATTCAGCCGAAAATAAAGTTACCCGGATATCTGTGATTTTAATGTCCTCCCGGTCCACTCCTTCCAGCGGATGATTCCGTCTTTTCCCCGGATTTTCCTCAGTGGTAATCTGTGTACAACCAGCAAGTCCCCCTGTCAGGAAAGCCCCCGCGGTGATGCCGGTTCGTAAAAAATTTCGCCTGTTTCGCATAAAAAATAGTCCAAATAGTAATGGTTAACTGAAATTAATAAATTGAAATAAGGATGCCAGAAATTATTTCATAAATAATTCAAATCCGGTTAAACCTTTTATTATCAGGTTTGTCAAAGGAGATATAAAAGAGGAAACGGCGGAAGAAAGCAGTTTTTTATCACGATCGGTTCAGGATTTATTTTTGCCCCAAATACACCGATTTGAATAGGGAAAACCAGGGTAAGGCAGGCAAATCGGCAGATCAAAACACATCCCCACTAGATAAGTATCCGATAACGGTTGGGTAGAGGATGGTCCATATGATGAGCCCTGGCGAATGAACAAATGATTTCGTCAGGGTTTTTTTCCCGGTTTTATGCCGGGACTTTGGTGGACTGATTCCGGGACTCTTCCCTCCTCCGTTTTATGCCGGGGCCTTCACCAAACCTGTTCCGGTCTCCCCGGATTTATTCCGGGATCTTTCAGGTTTTCCCAACTTAATACAGGATTCTATCCGGATTTTTGCCAGATTTCCCTGCCTTTATACCGGGATCTCTCCGGAGCTATCGGGATCTCACAATTTCCCACAAAAACACAATTGTCACCCGGAAAAGACAAAAAATAATAAAAACCATCCCGGCAGGACATGAATGATTAACAGCCTGTATAATAAGCCCACTATCCTATTACGAAACCTTTGTTTCATTGATCTGGGCCAGGTGATGCTTCAGGTGCCGGACATAATCTTCCATCAACCATTCCAGGGTATAGGCCTTATTGCCAACCTGGCTGGTTTTTTGAAGATTTTCTGTGGACATTTTTTCAAGGATCCGGACGATCCGGTCATTTAGCAATCGCCACAAGTCAATCAAGTCCGATAGCCGCGCATCCTGGTAATGGTTCAACCGGACCCAGGTATCCTGATCATATTCAATGGCCGAATCGGATTCATACTGACCTCGGATGAACCTTTGGATGTTGTTAGAAGCAGAATCTATCAGATGCCCGAGGATTTCCTTCTTGCTCCATTTTCCGGATGCAGGCTTCCGGGTGTAATCCGCTTCTGATGCTTTCGAGAATATAACAACTTGATCTCTGATCATTGAGGACAGATCGGAGGTAATATTTTTTTTAAAATCCGGGCCCATAGACGTTTATTTACAGTGGTTGTCACAACAGGTTAATTTTCCATTCCTGACTTTTTCAAAAGCCTCTTTTCCTTCTTTGAATGCATACCAGGCAATGCCCAGACTTCCGAATACATCAATAAAAGGAATGCCAAGTATTTCATAAAAAGTGCTTGAAGCCAATAAAATGAATGAAAGGTAAAAACAGGTTTTCGTACATTTTGCATCTGAAATGATGGGGGCAGAATCCATCTTATACCCAACATCCAATTTGATCCGGTAGAGAAAATACATTGTAAATAAGGAAATGATGGAAATAATGATGCCGGAAAGCGTAGTTTCAGGTTTAACTCCTGTAAACAGCACCAGTACCGAACCGGCAATCAATCCGGCCGTCAGGAGATAAAAAGCGAACCCAGTGATCCGTAAAGCCGTAATTTCAAAATCGTCTCTTCGATCGAGGCGCAACGTTTTCATCCGCCAAACCATATGCGCAATGCCAATGCCGGAAATCACTTCCACAAAACTGTCAATACCAAATCCAAATAAGGCCAGGGTTTCATCACTTGCTCCAAAAAAAATTGAAATTCCGCCTTCAACCAGGTTATATCCAATGGTGATCAGGCTCAATATCATGGCGAGCTTGAGCAGCTTCCGGTCGTCTTTCAGGATTAATGATTCAATTTTCATAGGGTTTGTTCCTCACAATTCGCCCTCAAATTTTTTCTTTTGAAAAACCAGGACCTTTCAATTTTTTAGACAAATGATAAATCCAGGTTATGTTAACCCGTTTTCATTCTTTTTTTTTCAGCAGGTTACTCCTTTTCAGATTTTTCGCGAAGGTTTTACTGAAATCTTCCACAACCAGGTCGAGGGATTCCAAATCCCTGGTTTCTGCCGTTGACTTATAGAGCAATTTTTCGTCCTTAACCGCATGCAGTTCCACATCCACGATATAGCTACGCTCGAGAAAACTATAACCTGCACTGAACTGATTTTTATATGCATCCAGGTAATTGTAAAATACCGGGTCAGTTGGTGAAGCATTGTATCGCTGTTGTGTGTTTTCAAATCTTTCCTGGACATCAATGTCTTTTAACTGAGTAATAAGGACTCCGTCAAAGTTGTTATCCCGGATGATTGCAGATAATTCCACTTTGTTAGGTAAATTTTGAGATTGGAGATACCTGTAGGATGGGGCGGCATTGTACCCTTCATGATTTAACCAGTAGGTGATTTCATCTTCGATCAGCTTCCTGTTATCATAGATTCCACCCAGGTGCAAGATGATTATTTTTTCAAGATTGTAATTCCCTTCAGCTATTTTGGATTGATCAATATAGGTCTGGGTTCCGGCACATGAAAGCAGGAATATAAAAAGGGATAATTTTAATACGGCTATCGTGTTTTTCATTTCCAAAGTATGAATGAAATGTAAAAGAAAAAAAATATTGTATTACCTGTCATAAATATTCAGTTTATTATCAAAAATATGTAATTTGATAAGGCATTTATTATCCGGGAGGGGGCGAGAGAATTTTTTAGTATTATAAGGATACATTAAATATTTTCATTCTGTCATTTTTTCATTTCAATCTGTTGATTGTTTTATATCTAAAGATATTTTTATGATCGTCGTAACAAATTATCCTCTTGCCGTCCTGTTTACCGTGATGGCCATGGTTTGTTGGGGTTCATGGGCCAACACCCAGAAGCTGGTAGCGGGAAACTGGCGTTTTGAATTATTTTACTGGGACATGGTGATTGGTATCCTTTTATTATCCATTGTGGCGGCATTTACCGTGGGTAGTATGGGGGAGATGGGCCGGACCTTCCTGGACGATCTGGCACAGGCCAATACCGGAAGCATTGTATCTGCCATGCTGGGGGGTGTGATATGGAACCTGGGAAATTTGTTGCTTGTCGCTGCCATCGCCGTGGCCGGGATGTCTGTGGGTTTCCCGATCGGAGGGGGGATTGCCTGGGTTTTGGGTATCATTGTCAATTATATCCTGATCGTGATGGATAAGGGTCGGTCAGAAGATAACACCTTCCTTTTATTTATGGGGGTGGGTGTGATCATAATCGCCATTGTGTTAAGCATGAAGGCATACCAGCGGCTGGCCTCAGAACAGAAAAAACCTTCTCTCAAGGGGATCCTTTTATCGATTTTTGCCGGCTTGCTGATCGCCTTTTTTTATGGGTTGGTGGTCAATTCACTGAGTAATGAATTTGTAGCGGGAGGGACAGGCAGTTTGACCCCATTTACTGCGGTTTTCTTTTTTGCTGTGGGAGTATTTATCAGTACCTTTATTTTCAATCCAATCTTTATGGCCTGGCCTGTACAGGGAGAACCGGTTAAAATATCGGCCTATTGGAAAGGAAGCATGCGGACCCATCTGGTTGGGATACTGGGTGGATCCATCTGGATGCTGGGCATGGTATTGAGTTTTATGGCCGCCGGCTCGGCCGGACCGGCCATATCTTATGCACTGAGCAATGCAGCACCGGTTGTTGCCATCCTTTGGGGTGTACTTGTATGGAAAGAATTTGAGGAAGCCCCAAAAGGGACCAACCGTTTGCTGGTGATCATGTTTATCGCCTATCTGATTGGCCTTGCGTTCATAACCTATTCAAAAGTATAATCAAAATCACTACCATGAAAAAACTAAGATATGCAGTTTTTGGATGTGGATTCTGGTCACATTTTCAGATCTCCGGCTGGAAGGAACTAGAAGGTCTCGAACTGGTGGCCCTCTATAACCGGACCTTATCGAAGGCTGAACAGGTGGCAGAAAAGTTCAATGTACCTGCCGTGTATGATGATCCAAAAAAATTACTGAAAAAAGAGAAGCTGGATTTTATAGATATCATCACCGATGTTGATAGCCATTTGAAATTCACTAAAATGGCCGCCAAGAAGGGACTGGATGTGGTTTGCCAGAAGCCGATGGCTCCCTCCTGGAGCGAAGCCAGGAACCTGGTGGAAGTATGTAAAAAAAACAAAGTGAAATTATTCATCAATGAGAATTTTCGCTGGCAGGTCCCGATCCGGAAAGTAAAGGAAGTGATGGATGCCGGGATCATCGGGGATGTATTTAAAGCCAGGGTTACTTTCTGCAGTGCTTTTCCGGTATTCGACAATCAGCCCTTCCTGGCCGACTTGGATAAGTTCATTCTCACGGATATCGGGTCTCACGTATTGGATGTATGCCGTTTTTTACTGGGAGATGCAAAATCATTATATTGTATGACGAAAAGGGTGAATCCGAAAATAAAAGGAGAAGATGTGGCGAATGTATGGATGGAGATGAAAAATGGAGTGCATTGTTTTGCGGAAATGTCCTATGCTTCACGTCTTGAAAAAGAGGTCTTTCCCCAGACCCTGGTATTACTGGAAGGCCGTCAGGGATCGATCAAATTAGACACGGACTTCGAGTTGAAAGTGACCACCGAGAACGGCACTTCCGTAGAAACAGTAAAACCTGTGATATATCCCTGGGCAGATCCGGACTATGCGGTCGTACATTCAAGCATAGTGGATGCCCAGCGAGACATCCTGAGTGGGCTCAGGGGAGAAAAGGCTGAAACAACAGGGAAGGATAATCTGAAGACCATGCAATTGGTTTATTCGAGCTATAAATCGGCTAAAACGGGCAAAGTGATAAAATTTTAAAGATATTGTGAGATTTATCCAGATCAGGAAAAGATTCATGAATGGACGATTATTATTTTTATGGATGGGATTCGTAATCCTGATGGCAGGTGCTGGATGCAGAAATACCCGGGATGTTGTTTTTGAACAGGCAGAGAATGAGGGTCCTCCCAAGATCGATTCGCTCCTGAATCATTTTGTTATAAAATACCAGATATTTCTGGATTCATTCCAAGATTCAACTCGTTTCCCACGATCCTATGATCAGGGTAAAATCATATATACAGGTTCATCCGGCTGGACCAGTGGTTTTTTCCCGGGAATATTATGGAACCTTTACCGTTATTCAGGGCAAATGGAATTTTTTAATGCCGCTTCATGCTGGACCCGCACACTTCTGTCTGAGAGTAGTAATAACTCAACCCATGATATCGGCTTCATTATCAACAGCAGTGTGGGTCTGGGATATAAAATTACCGGGGAAGATTCGTTGAAGGGATTTATATTGAAGGCTGCCGAATCACTTGCTTCCAGGTATCATGAAAAGCCAGGATGTATAAAATCACTTGACAATTTCAATGATTTTTCCTATCCCGTATTGATCGATAACCTGGTAAATCTTGAAATTCTTTTTAAGGCCTGGAAATGGACTGGAAATGATCTCTATTATCATATGGCTTATTCCCATGCTTTGAAAACCATGGAAAATCAGATGCGTAAGGATTTCAGTGCTTATCAGCTTGTAGATTACGATGCCGAAAAAGGATACCCGGTTTATAAAGGAACCTTTCAGGGGTACAGTGCCAATTCGGTATGGTCCAGGGGCCAGGCTTGGGGGATCTATGGATATACCATGGCCTACCGCGAGACCCATGACCGGATATTCCTTGACCAGGCTGAACGCATGGCTGATTTTATGATCGACGACCCCTATTTTAAAGATGGATATATTCCATTCTGGGACATGAATACGCCTAAGGTACCTCACGAACTCAGGGATGCATCTGCGGCAGCCATTCTTGCTTCTGCATTCATTGAATTAAGCACTTTCCTTGAATCAACAGATCGTGATAAATATTTCAAAGCAGGAGAGAATATTATTCAGTCTCTAGCAAATCCCGAATATTGTTCGGGGGTGAATGAAAACAGTTTTTTTGTTGTGAAACATGGCGTTGGAAATTTCCCCGGTAAAATCGAAGTGGATGTCCCCCTGATCTATGCAGATTACTATTTATTGGAAGCGTTGTTAAAATATAAGGACATTATAAATCAGAAGGAGGATGAATAACCTGATCAAATCGATATTATTGTTTTTTATGGTTGGAATGCAGGGACTCATGGCCCAGCGTTTACAGATCAGTGAAGATCACCGGTTTATTAGGAGGGCCGATGGGAAACCATTTTTTTACCTGGGGGATACCGCCTGGGAATTATTTCACAGGCTCGATCGTGAAGAAGCCGACCTTTATCTGATCAACCGTGCAGAAAAGGGATTTACTGTGATACAGGCAGTTGTCCTGGCCGAACTGGATGGGCTGATGGATCCAAATCCCTATGGAAATCTTCCTTTGATAGATCTTGATCCCCTCAAACCCAATGAAGATTACTTCAAACATGTGGATTATATTGTTAATAAAGCGGAATCACTGGGTTTGATTATCGGCATGCTGCCCACGTGGGGAGATAAATTCAATAAAAAGTGGGGAAAGGGGCCGGAGATCTTTACGCCGGCCAATGTCTATGAATTTGGGAAATACCTCGGAGAAAGATACCGGGAAGCTCCCATTATCTGGATCCTGGGAGGGGACCGGAATCCAGACAACGAGGAAGACTTTGAGATCATCCGTTCCATGGCCAGGGGTTTGCAGGAAGGCGACAGAGGGAACCATCTGATGACCTTCCATCCACAGGGAGGAGAGAATTCTTCCACCTGGTTTCATCAGGATGCCTGGCTGGATTTCAACTTTTTCCAGTCGGGCCATGGACCCAGGGATGCTCCGAATTATGAATTTACTCTTACAAACCGTGAATTATCTCCCATCAAACCCACCATGGATGGAGAGCCCAGATATGAGGATCATCCGGTCAGGTTCAGGCCGGGTGAGTATGGCTGGTTTGATGATTTTGATGTCCGCCAGGCAGGTTACTGGAGTATGTTTTCAGGATCGTGCGGGCATACGTATGGGAACCATAATATCTGGCAGATGTGGCAGGAAGGCAGGCAGCCCATTTCTTGGGCCAGAACCAATTGGAAACGTGCCCTGGATCATTCTGGCGCCTTTCAGATGGGATTCATGAAGGATTTTTTCATGTCATTCCCCTGGCAGCAAATGCATCCTGATCAATCATTGATCCTGAATTTCAACCCCAGGAACGGGGAATACCAGATGGCTATGCTTTCAACCACCAAAGACTTGTTATTTGCTTATACACCCTATGGTAAACCCGTAAAACCAGACCTCAGCAGGCTTGATGCAGAAAAACTGCTGGCCTACTGGTATAATCCCAGGGATGGGAGATTCCAGCATATCGGTGAATTCGACAACACTTATTCAGGAGAATTTATACCCCATTCAATGGGAAGGGGAAGTGACTGGGTATTGGTAGTTCAGGATCGGGATAAAAAATTTCATAACCAACTGATTTATTAATTTGGCTGTAAAGAGAAACATAAAGGCCATATATTATATTGAAACCGCCTTTCCCCTGGAAAAAGTCGGGGAGATGATGGCGGGCGAACAATCCTCCGGGACCTTTGTCAGGTTACCGGGCGAAACGGAAGAGTTAAAAGAGAAACATCGGGCGGTGGTAGAAGAAATTCAGTCACTGGGTATGGTGCCCTATCCTTCACTCCCCGGTGCTAAAACGCCAAAGGACCAGGTGGAGGGATACCAGCAGGCTACTGTTAAGATTGCCTGGCCATTTGATAATATCGGTCCGGATATAACGGCCCTCATGGCTGCTTTGGCTGGAAATCTGTATGAACTGGGCCCGATGTCAGGAATAAAACTCATTGATGTTGAAATCCCGAATGAATTTATGAGGCATTACAGAGGGCCTAAACACGGGATTCAAGGCACCCGTGATCTGTGCGGAGTAAAAGCACGGCCCATTATTGGTACCATCATTAAGCCCAGTGTGGGATTGTCCCCTGATCAAACGGCAGATCAGGTGAGGACCCTCGTCGCGGCAGGTCTGGATTTCATCAAAGATGATGAATTAATGGCCAGTCCGCCGTATTCTCCTTTTGTGAAAAGGGTGGAAGCCGTCATGAAAGTCCTCAATGATCATGCACAAAAGTCAGGAAAGAAACCCATGTACGCCTTTAATCTGACTGGTGAAATGGATGAAATGTTAAGACGTCATGATTTCGTGCTGAAAATGGGAGGTACATGTGTGATGGTCAATATCAATTGGGTGGGAATCCCAGCTCTGCTGGCATTGAGCAGTCATGCACAGATCCCAATCCATGGTCACCGGAATTTTTGGGGGGCTCTCAACCGGCATCCTCTGCTTGGGATGGAATTTACCCCGTATCAGAAAATAATGAGTATTTGTGGGGTTGATCAGCTTCATACCAACGGAATCCGGAATAAATTTTGTGAGCGTGATGAATCAGTTATAAGATCCATCAAAGCCTGCCTGCATCCGGAAAATGGAGGATTTCAGGTCATGCCTGTCATCTCATCAGGTCAATGGGCCGAACAGGCACTGGATACCTACCGTGTGATCCAGAGTCTGGATCTGATGTACCTCTGTGGAGGAGGCATTACGGCACATCCCGGTGGCATGGCCGCCGGAGTCAGAAGCATTCAAATCGCCTGGGAGGAGGCTGTCAAGGGGAACTCCATTTACGATATTCAGGATCGATATACGGAAATCAAACAGGCCATCGATTTTTATGGATAAAATACTTGATCATCCGATATTTTTAAGTTTTTACGGGGATGACTTTACCGGATCAACGGATGTAATGGAGTCGCTGTCACTGAATGGGATACCTGCTGCCTTGTTTCTTGAACCACCTACTCCTTCTGAGATCGAATCATTCCGACTCAAAATTTCCCTCGATGAAAGATCAGGTACAAGGATCAGAGCTTTTGGTGTGGCCGGTGTTAGCAGGAGTCTATCTCCTGAAAAGATGGACGAGGAATTGCCTCCCATCTTTGAGAAGATCAGCAAGATCCCGGCGGATTTTTTTCATTATAAGGTATGTTCCACTTTCGATTCTTCCCCAGCTCTGGGGAACATCGGACATGCCACAGATATTGCACAGAATTATTTTCCGTCTGATTTCATTCCACTGATCGTGGGAGCACCCTCTCTCAACCGTTATTGCCTTTTTGGGAACCTTTTTGCCCGGGTGGGTGCAGAGACGTACAGGCTTGACCGGCATCCGACCATGTCGAAACATCCTGTCACACCCATGAATGAATCGGATCTCCGCATTCACCTGAGAAACCAGACAGACCGCAGGGTGGACCTTTATGATATTTTCTCCTTGCAGATGCCTGAGAAAGATCAGAAGAAAAGAATAAACGAAATTAAATCGAGACCAGGAAATTATCTTTTGTTCGATACCCTCAACCAGGATCATCTCCTCCAGACTGGTAAGATCGTCATTGACCATCGTGGGCGAAAAACACAACTCCTGGTGGGTTCATCAGGCACCGAATATGCACTCACAGCTTATCTTTTAAATCAGGGGATCATTCAAATGCCAGATTATACAAAAGAAGCTGGAAATGTATCCCAAATCCTGGTCATGGCAGGAAGTGCCGCACCTACCACACAGCATCAGATCGAATGGTGTATTTCCCGGGGATTTCATCCGATCCGGATCAACACACCCGGCGCAGTGGATCCGGTATACTCCGAAAAGGAAGAACAACGGATCATCAGGGAAACATTGGTTGCCCTTGAAAATGGAAAAAGTGTCGTCATTTATTCGGCATTGGGACCGGATGACCCTGAAATTGCCAAGACCAGAACGATGCTTAATCATCTGAACAATTTGAACGAGGGAATACTGGCGTCTTTTCAGGGTATGGTCATGAAAAAAATCCTGGAAAAGAAAAAATTAAAACGAGTAGTGGTTGCTGGTGGAGATACTTCCGGATATGTTTCCAGGGCATTGGAAATTTATGCACTTGAAATCCGGATCCCGGTTGCCCCGGGAGCCCCGCTCTGTACAGCCCATTCCAAGAACACAGCTTTTGATGGGATGGAAATCTCCCTGAAAGGAGGGCAAAATGGGAACCATCGTTATTTTGAATCTATTATAAAAGGCAAAAAATTGAAATAAATGAAACTTGGGATCAGTTCATATGCCTATACTTGGGCCATCGGCGTGCCGGGCCATATTCCTGCCCGGCCAATGGATTGTTTTCAACTACTGGAAAAGGCGATCGGTTTTCAGGTTTCATGTATTCAGATGGCAGATAATCTTCCCTTGGATTTGCTTGAACACCAGTCAAGACACCGGTTATTAAATCGTGCCCAGAAAGCTCAGATTGGAATAGAAGTAGGAATGCGGGGTCTGACCCAGGATAACCTGGAAAAATACCTCGATCTGGCCGAATATTTCAGATCACCCATCCTGCGGGCTGTGATCGATAAGGGGGAGTTCCGGCCAGGATTACGGGAGATCATCGGCATCATCAGGGACTTTTTGCCAGAATTGATTTCGCGGAATATACAGCTGGCCATTGAAAATCATGACCGCCTGAAAGCTACCGAATTTGCACGGATCATTGAAACAATTGGAGATATCCATGTAGGAATCTGTTTGGATTCGGTCAATTCATTGGGGGCGGGGGAAGGCCTGGAAGAGGTCCTGAGGATCCTGGGCCCCTACACCATCAATTTTCATATCAAGGATTTCCAGGTGAAGAGGGCATCCCATATGATGGGATTTAGCGTCGAAGGGACACCAGCAGGACAGGGTATGTTGCCGGTCGAAGAAATTCTTTTGAAATTACAAAAATGGGGTGAATGTGATAGTGGGATCCTGGAACTGTGGACACCTCCGGGCCGGGATTTGAAGGAAACAATTGAACGCGAAAATTCGTGGGCTGAAAAGAGTATCGATTTTTTAAAACCTTTATTTGATAAGAAATCTTTTGACTAAAAAAATTGCACCATGGAAAAAGTTGTATTAGCTGGCGCTGGAGGTAAAATGGGCGTAAGACTTACCAATAACCTCAATAATGCCGATTATGAGATGTATTATCTGGAAGTAAGTCCCGAAGGGATCGAAAGGGTTCGTGCCAATGGGGTTGAAGTATCGGATCCTGAGAAAGTGATCCCACAGGCCGATTATCTGATCATGGCAGTTCCGGATGTATTGGTTAAAAAAATAGCGCATGAATATGTGCCTATGTTAAAATCGGGAGCGATGTCGGTATCGCTGGATCCGGCAGCACCGCTTGCCGGGGCACTTCCTGAAAGGAAAGATGTGGCTTATTTTGCCACGCATCCTTCGCATCCATCCGTGTTCAATCATGAGCCAGATCCTGAAAAACATTTCGATTATTTTGGAGGGATTACCGCCAAACAGACCATCGTGTGTGCGCTCATTCAGGGATCGGAAGCTGATTATAAAAAAGGGGAAAAGTTAGCTCGTACCATGTATGGTCCTGTGACCACTTCACATCGTGTCACCATCTGGCAGATGGGGGTCCTCGAGCCTGCTTTATCAGAGACTTTTGGAGCAGCCCTGGTATCGGTCATGAAAGAAGCAGTAGAAACCGTGGTAGGAAAAGGTGTACCCAAAGAAGCCGCCTATGATTTTTTTCTTGGACATATCAATATCGAATTGGCCTTGTTGTTCGGGCAATTGCCTGGCGGAAAGTTCTCTGATGCCGCCTTGAAAGCCATAAACCTGGGTAAAAGTCTGATTATTAAAGAGGATTGGAAGAAAATATTTGAAGATGATAATATCAGGGAACAGATCAAAGCCATTACGTGATCCTGCAATCAGGCATGTCAAAAAATAATATCCTATATTATGGTGATGCAAAAGAGCTGACTCCTGTCTTAAATCTACAGGCGGGTCCCGTCGGGATGGTTTATGAAGCGGGTTTCCTCCGGTATTTGAAAGTAGGTGGAAGCGAGATCCTGCGAATGATCTATTTTGCCGTACGGGATCATAATTGGGATACCATTGAGGGTGTATTGAAAAATGTGGAGATCGATCAGAATGAATCCAATTTTAGGATCAGTTATACTTCTGTTCATCAAAATGGGCTCGTAGATATTACGTTTCTCTGTTTGATCAGCGGAGATGAGAACGGGCATATAGCATTTTCTATCGAGGGTACGGCCGCATCAACCTTCAAGAAGAACAGAATCGGATTCTGTGTGCTTCATCCCATTGCGGAATGCATCGGGAAGCCATGTGCTATCGAAAACAGCAATGGGCATAAAGCCAACCTTCAGTTCCCTGATCGTATATCGCCTCATCAGCCTTTTAAAGATATCAGGTCCATGCAATGGGCGGTGAATGAAGATTATTTTGCGAAAATTGAATTCTGCGGCGATATATTCGAGACGGAAGATCAACGTAACTGGACAGATGCCTCTTATAAGACCTATTGCACGCCCCTGGATATCCCTTTCCCGGTCGAGATAAGACCTGGTGATAGGGTATCTCAAAAGGTGATACTGGATATGGTTGCTGTTAGAGCCGATATTCCCATAAAATCAAAAGAAAATGTTCTTTCCTTTTCGCTGAAAAATGATCTTGGATTCAGCCTGCCGGGATTGGGGTGTGGTGCATCTACGGCATATGATCAGTTGGATGAGAGATCCATCGAAAAAATCAGAGCACTTCAATTGGATCATATCCGGTGGGATCTATACCTTTCGAAGGAAGATCTCCAGTCCCAAATGGAATCTATCCAAATGGAAACCCGAAAATCAGGCACATCTGCCTGCCTTGTTTTGTTTTTTGATAAAAACCCGGAAGCGGAATATGTGAAATTTGTCAGCATGTTTAAAATTTTTCCGGTCAGGACCAGTCATATCATACTTTTTTCTACTCACCAGAAAACCACCCCGGACCTATTAATAACAAGACTGGTGAATCGGATCCGGAGGGATTTCCCAGGAACCCTGGTAGGAGGGGGCACCAATGCCTATTTTGCGGAACTTAATCGTGAACAGATCGATCATCACGATCTTGATTTTTTGGCCTATTCGATCAATCCCCAGGTTCATGCATTTGATCACTCCTCCCTGACGGAGACGCTGGAAACCCAACAGGATACCGTAAAGTGTGCATCATCCTTGTATCCGGGGAAAGACATCATGGTTTCCCCTGTTACTCTCAAACCACGTTTCAATCCCAATGCTACCGGTGAGGAATTCCTTCCTCTACCCGGGGAATTGCCTGCACAGGTAGATGTGCGGCAGATGTCCCTGTATGGTGCCTGCTGGACATTGGCCAGCATTAAATACCTGGCCGAAGCAGGAGCGAGGTGGGTCACCTATTTTGAAACTGCCGGCTGGAAGGGTTTGATGCAGGGATCGGAATCTCCTCGCATCCAAACGTTGTTTAAATCAGAGGCTGGTGATATTTTCCCCGTCTATTTGGTCTTTAAATGGTTAAAGAAAGTAAAAACTGGCCGAATGGTCCGAACCAGAAGTTCACATCCCCTGATATTTGACGGACTCGCTGTATACCAGGAAGGGATCCATCACCTGTTTTTATCCAATTTTTCAGGAGAGGATCAATCTATAAAAATAGAGAATCTTCGTGGCCCATTTGTAACAAGATCTTTATCCATCGACAGTGTTGAAGAGTTCAGGAAAGATGACCGATCGCTGGATCAAATAGCATCCCAGGAAATGAATAGAGTCCTGTTGAAACCTTGCAGTATCAGTTGGATCATCCTGAAACCTGAATTAATTCGATCATGAAGATTGGCCTGTTCATTCCCTGTTATATTGATCAATTCTATCCCCAGGTAGGGATTTCCGTCTATCAGTTTCTTAAAAAACAGCATCTTCATCTGGAGTACCCGGTTAAACAGACTTGTTGTGGCCAGCCCCTTGCCAATTCAGGCATGAAAAAGGAAGCAGAAAAATATGCCGTAAAATTCCAGAAGCTTTTTTCCGGTTACGACTATGTAGTAAGCCCTTCTGGCAGTTGTGTGCTCCATGTACGGGAACATTTTTCAAATCTGATCGACACCTCGGAGAATGGATCCGTTCGTACAAAAACCTATGAATTCGTTGAATTTTTGTATGATATTCTAAAACTTGAAAAAATTGAAGCAGCATTTCCCCATAAGGTGGCGTTGATTCATAGTTGCCATGGCCTGAGAGGTCTCCGGCTTGAGGTTTCCTCCGAGTTGGGACTTCCTTATTTTTCAAAAAATATTGAGTTACTTGATCAGGTGCAGGGAATCGAAATAATGCCTTATGGCCAGGAGGATGAGTGCTGTGGATTTGGCGGCACCTTTGCCGTTTATGAAGAGACTTTATCGGTTCAGATGGGATTAGATAAATTGAACGCCATTCTGGCAAGTGGTGCTGAATATGTGACCGGAAATGATATGTCCTGCCTGATGCATCTACAGGGATTGTCAAGAAGAGAAAATTTCGGGTTGAAATTTGTTCATATTGCTGAAATCTTAAATCATTCTCTATGATCGATCATGCAAAAAATGCTTTTATTTTTAACAAAGACAAGGCGCATGTGGTCTGGCACAACATGGCACTTCGACATGTTCGGGATAACCGTGACGAAGCAAGGGATGAGGTGGAGGACTGGGAGGAATTACGGGAAAAGGCATCAGATATCAAGGAACATACACTGCATCATCTTCATCATTACCTGGTTGAATTTGAAAAAAACTTAAATGAAAACGGGTGGATCGTACATTGGGCTGTTGATGCTTCAAACCACAACCAGATCATCTATAATATACTAGCGGATCGTAATATTAGAAATGTGGTTAAAAGCAAGTCTATGCTTACTGAAGAATGCCGGCTGAATGAGTTCCTGGAAAAGCAAGGCATCGTGATCATTGATACGGATCTTGGGGAAAGGATCGTTCAGATGGCTAAAATCCCACCCAGCCATATAGTATTGCCAGCCATTCACATGAAAAAGGAGGAAATCAGCGCATTGTTTCATGATCAGTTGAATTCAGATCCTGACAATGAAGATCCTGAATATCTGGCCCGTGTGGCTCGTGAAAATCTCAGAAATTATCTTAAAAATGCCAAAGCGGCCATTTCAGGGGTTAATTTTGGGATTGCAGATTCAGGAGCTGTGGTCGTATGTACGAATGAAGGGAATGCCGATATGGGAATACATCATGCAGATTTTTATATAGCCTCCATGGGTATAGAAAAATTAATACCCGGGAAAGAGCAGCTGCCTGTTTTTCTTAAATTACTGGCGAGGAGTGCTACTGGTCAGCCAATCACTGCTTATACTTCCCACCTGATCAAACCACCACCTGGGAAGGAATATCATATTGTACTGGTGGATAATGGAAGGACGGAGGTCCTGGCAAAGGAGAAATATCGTGAGGTGCTTAAATGCATTCGTTGCGGAGCCTGTATCAACACTTGCCCGGTTTACCGTCGAAGTGGAGGCTACAGTTACGGTTACACCATTCCCGGGCCGATTGGTTCGGTCCTGGCTCCTTTAAAAAACATGCGATCATATCAGACGCTTCCCTTTGCATCCACATTATGCGGATCCTGCTCCGATGTATGCCCGGTCAAGATCAATCTCCATGAACTTTTGTATCAATTACGGTCGGACGCCATTAGGGAGCCTTCTTTTTCACGATTCAAGAAGATCATGCTTCGACTGCTTGACCTGGTACTCTACCATCATTCTCTATTTAACTTAATGGGCAGGATGGCCCGGGGAATCTTAAAATACCTGCCCCACTTTCTGATTTATAATCGTTTCAATCTTTGGGGAAAATCACGGCAATTCCCGGAAGTGCCAACCATGACATTCAGGGAATGGTATAAAAACCAGAATAAAGATGGATGATAGGGATCAAATATTAAAACGACTGACATCTATCAGACCTGAAAAAAAACCGCCCGGTTATCTCTCTGGGAAACAGGTGGCGGATGATGAAATGATCCGCATCTTTATAAATAATCTTGAGCAAGGAGGTGGCAAAGGGATATACCTGAAAAAGAAATCACTGCCTGCAACTTTAAAAAAACTATTTTCCGGATCAGATGAGGTATTGAATTTATCTGATAACGCCAGTTTTAATGCCCTAAAGCAAATAAATAAGACAGATTTTGGCCGGATAGATCATATTGACCTTTTATTGGTAGATGGATTGATCGGTGTGTCCGAAAATGGAGCCGTGTGGCTAACCGGGGATTGTCTGGGAGACAGGCGATTTCCGTTTATTACCCATAAAATGGTGATCATTCTGAATAAAAAAGATCTGGTATTTGATTTATCACAGGCTTACCGTCGGATTGACTTGTCTGAACATCAATTCGGGATATGGATTGCGGGTCCTTCCAAAACCGCTGATATTGAACAATCCCTGGTCATAGGGGCTCAGGGAGCTACTCAGCATACCGTAATCATCACGGATTAAAAGCCGGTCTCCAAAAAAAATTAAAAAATAATTTAATAATGTTTAAACATTAATGTTCAAACATCGTTATAAAGATAAAATATTAAATCATTAATACAATTATAAAAGAAGAATGAGAATGAAAACAAAAATCTTTACGCTTGCATTTGCGCTGGCCTTCACCTATGGAATGGCACAGGAAACCTGGGTTATGGATAAGAGCCATACTGACATTGAGTTTAATGTAACACACCTGATAATCTCAGAAGTAAACGGAAATTTCAGGGAATTCGACGGGAAAGTGGTCAATTCTAGTGCGGACTTTGATGGAGCGGAAATCGAATTTACAGCGGATGTTGCGTCCATTGATACGGACCATGAACAACGGGATAACCACCTGAAGTCAGACGATTTCTTCAATGCTGAAAAATATCCTCAACTTAAATTTTCAGGAGTCCTTGTTAAAGTTGAGGACCAATATGAGTTGAGAGGTCAAATGACCATACGGGATATTTCTAGACCCATGGTATTTGCTGTCAAATACAATGGAACTATTACAGATCCATGGGGTAATGAAAAGGCAGGGTTCAAGCTTTCAGGAACCGTCAACCGTTTTGATTATGGGTTGAAATGGAATACCATGATGGAAGCAGGAGGAGCGGTAGTAGGTGAAGATGTTGATATTGTTTGTAATGTTGAGTTGCAAAAGAAAGTATAATATCGCATATTTAGAAGGCCGGGATACATGATCCCGGCTTTATCTTTACCCGGATGAAAATAGAAGAAGCGATAAAGCAGAAAAAGTTCCGCAATGAATATCAGAAACTCACCATCAATCTGATCTATTCATCCCACTGGCTTCTAAGTAAACAGAAGGACTTTTTCTCCACCTATATGATCACCCAGCAACAATACAATGTTTTAAGAATTCTCAGGGGGCAGCATCCAAATGCCATCAGTACATCTGAAATTAAAAGCCGGATGATGGATATGAATTCAGATACCTCCAGGATTGTGGACCGGATGGAATTGAAAAGGCTTGTTTCAAAAAAAGTTTGCAAATATGATAAAAGACTCGTGGATGTATCGATCACGGATCAGGGCATGAAATTGCTTGACCGGATTGATAAGGAAATTGTTGATCTGGATGGCATCGTCTCAAATCTATCCGCCGAAGAAATCCGTGAATTGAACCGTCTCCTGGATAAAATGAGAGACTGATTTTTGATAAATAACTAATTCCACTTCAAATATTTTAAATATAAATTTCATCTGGTACTGAACGAAAGTAAAGGCTGTCCCGACTAAAAGGACAACCTTTAACTGGAACTGGTTGAACGATAAGAATTCACCTTAACCTATGCCACACTGTTGTTGATTTCCTTGGTTTTATCATTGACCACCATCAATTCATTGGCCACGATTTCTGTAATGTATTTTTTCTCGCCTTTTTCATCTTCGTAGGAACGGGTACTCAATTTACCATCAATCGCCACTTTAAATCCTTTTTTACAAATCTGCTCAGCCAGCTTGGCCGTTTTTCCCCAGGCTACGATATTATGCCAGGTTGTATCAAAAATACGTTCCCCTTTTTTATTGGTATAAGCTTCTGTAGTAGCGAGGGAAAACCGGGTCATAAAATTCCCGTTGGATAATGTCTTTAATTCCGGGTCCATACCAACATTCCCGATTAATCGTACGGTGTTACGTAAGTTTCTCATAATCTATTTATTTTTTATTGAACAAAATTTTATAAGCGGGCCCTGGTTGAATTTTTAATGGTATAAAGATAAATAGGGAAAGTTCAATGATTCGGTTAATAAACATTTACAGACGATTAAAAACGTATCATGCAAAATTTCTACCGGGGAAAGGAATTTAATAGGCCTTCACTTGTGTTTTATAACTAATACAAAGGGAAAATTTGAACACGAAATATCCAATGTTTTACTTTCGGTCATTGTTAATTAATATCTAATTCTATGATTAACTCATCGCTTGCATGTGAATATCCGTGCACCGACATACATCCCGGTATGATCATTCCTCATCCTGAAATCGATCCGGAAAAGATCAAAATGATCATGATTTCGGAAGCCCCACCCGCTGATTTTTCGGATTATTATTACCAGAAAAAATCAGGTTCTTTTTTTCTAACGACCCGGATGGCATTTGAAGATGCAGGTTATAAGGTTGCAAGTTATAATGATCTGACAGAATTGGGGATCTATCTGACTACTGCTATAAAATGCCGGAAGAAAGAATATCTGGTTTCATTGGAAACCATACGGACCTGTGCAAATATTCTCGAAAAAGAAATATCCCAATTCCCGAACATTCAGGTGATCATGTGCATGGGGGATTTTGCCATCAAATCCATCAATTTCATATTTAAAAAGAGATATGGAACAATGCCCATTCCACATGGATCGACCTACAAGATCAGAAAGGAAACCCATCAGACCAATAATATCCGGTTTTTCCCTTCCTACACGCAGACAGGAGATAGTTTCAATCTCGAAAAAAGTAAGCGACGAATGATTGCCGAGGATATAAAAAACGCGATGGAATATTTGAATAAAAATTGATCTGCTCATACAACTTAATCGGAACGACCTGATTAATGGAGATATAAATAATATGTTTCTCTTTAAAATTCCTGATAACCCCGGCTGCAAAGTCAAACCTCAGGTATCAACCTCAGGTATCAGGAATGATGATTTGGCAGACTTTCATCCCATTTGGCCTGGTGTGCGGGCACCACAATTGGAAGCAGTTATCTATTTTGTAATCACACAGATACCTGAAGATTCTTCCTCACATTTAAATCAGGAACGACTGCGTCATTTAAACGGATTCACCAGATGACAATGATTAATCAAACCTGAATATGGTAATGAGCATGATTCCATCCCATAAGCTTATGGAAAATCAGCGGGGAGTGTTAATACACTTACAATTTCGGATATGGCATATGAATAATATTAAAAGTAATGCTATCAAAATAATTTGTAATACAAATTTAATTAGTAGTAATTAAACATTTTCTGTTTGTATTCGTTTACATTTAAAAATTGATTGCTTATGCAGGATTTATTAAGACAGATACAGATCCGGGTGAATGACAATATCTATGTGAAGGACCCTGAAACTTCTGACCTGGGAAAGAAGATCATTCAGGAAAGCATTCAGATGATTGATGATATGGGGCTTGAGCATTTCACCTTCCGGAAACTCGCTGAAAGGCTGGGAACCACGGAGAGTTCTATCTATCGTTATTTTGAAAACAAACACAAACTACTTATCTATCTCACTTCCTGGTACTGGGCCTGGCTGGAATACAGGCTGGTTTTTAATACAGCCAATATGAACGATCCGGAAGAGCAGTTGAAAAAAGCAATCACCGTATTGACTGAGCCTGTACGCGATGATGAGCTTTTTCCCCACATCAACACGGAAAAGCTCAATAAGATCGTGATTTGTGAGTCCTCCAAAGCATATCTTACCAAGGAAGTTGATCAGGAGAAAAAAATGGGATTCTTTTCGGGTTATGACCGGCTGTGTCAGCGTCTCAGTGAGATGTTGTTGAAGGTGAATGCGAAATATAAGAATCCACATACCCTGACCTCAACGATCCTTGAAGGAATTCAGCGACAGAAATATTTTATCGTTCATATGCCATCTCTAACCGACATTATAAAAGATGGAGAGGAGTTGACCCGGTTTTTCACCAGTATGGCATTAATCATGATTAAAACAAATGGAGAGAATGAATAATACAGAACCTGCCCTTACACCGTTCAAGCGGCTTATCAATTTACTGAAGACCGATAAAAACGAGATCTATTCCATCTATCTCTATGCCATTTTTAACGGACTGGTCAATTTATCATTGCCACTGGGGATCCAGGCAATCGTTAACCTCATTACGGGGGGGGAAGTATCCACTGCTTGGATTATTCTGGTAATTGTGGTTATCACCGGAATACTGGTCACCGGTATTCTGCAGGTGATGCAGTTGACCATTTCTGAAAATCTGCAGCAAAAATTATTTGTCAAATCAGCTTTTGAGTTCGCGTACAGGATCCCCCGGATGAAGCTTGAATCGGTTGATAAATATTATCTTCCGGAGTTGACCAACCGTTTTTTTGATACCCTGTCTATCCAGAAAGGACTGGGTAAGATCCTTATCGATTTTTCCTCCTCTTCTTTTCAGGTCATATTTGGACTCCTGCTATTATCTTTCTACCATCCTTTCTTTATCCTTTTCAGTGTCCTGCTGATCTTAATTGCCTATCTCATTATCCAGATCACAGGTCCGGAAGGTCTGAGGGCCAGTTTGAAGGAATCAAAATATAAGTATGAAGTGGCGCATTGGCTGGAAGAACTGGCCCGCACATTGGAAACATTCAAACTCGCGGGTAAAACCAGGTTGCCATTGGACCGCACAAATAACCTGGTTACCAGTTACCTGGGTGCAAGAAATAAACATTTCAGGATCCTGGTCTCCCAGTTTTTCAGCCTGGTCGTATTCAAGGTACTGGTTGCTGCAGGATTACTGATTCTGGGTGGATTGCTTGTGATCAATGGCCAGATGAACATCGGTCAGTTTGTGGCTGCCGAGATCATCATCATTCTGGTGATCGCTTCCATCGAAAAACTTATCCAGACCATTGAATCGATTTATGATGTATTGACCGCCATTGAAAAGATTGGAACGGTCACGGACATACCGCTTGATAATGAAAAGGGGTATCATTTTTCAGAAGAAGACCGCTCCCTTGGCCTTGCGATTGAATTAAAAACACTTTCCTTTAAATTTGAAGGGCCTGCCTCGGAGATATTGAAAAATATAAACCTGCGGATCGGGGCAGGAGAAAAGATCAGCGTGTCCGGATTCAGCGGTTCCGGTAAATCCATGTTACTTCAGCTTCTTGCCGGCTTGTATGAGAACTACAAGGGATCGATCACCTATAACAATATTCCATTATCGAATATCGATATCTCCAGTTTACGGTCCGTCACCGGTGATTCCTTGTCCAAGGAAGATATCTTCAGGGGAACTCTGCGGGAAAATATTTCCCTGAATAAAGACAATATAGGTTTAAATGAAATTCAGCGGGTCACTGAGCTCGTTGGATTATCGGATTTTGTTCATTCCTCCAAAGAAGGGTATGAGGTGATGCTTGATCCGGAAGGTAGGCGGCTGCCCAAAAGCATCATTGCAAAGATCAAGCTGGCCAGGGCCCTGATCGGTAATCCAAGCCTTATTCTGTTGGAGGATCATTTTACACTGCTTGAAAAGGATGATACTGACCGGATCATAAAATATTTAACCGATAAGGCAAATCCATCTACTGTGATCACAGTCACCAATGATCCGAAACTGGCCTCCAGATTTGACCGGGTGCTGGTCCTGAATAAGGGTGAAATGATGGATTGCGGATCCTTTTCCCAATTGAGTCAGAAAGACTGGTTTAAAAAATTATTTAAAACAGAAGGACATGCTGAATATAACGCATAATTCGATTGCTGACAAAATCAATATCAGCTCATTTTCCTCCTATAAACAGTTAAGGGGATACAAGGCTTCCAGGGTGTTGGCCAGGATTCTTTTGTTCATCCTGGGGATCGTATTCGTATTTTTATTTCTGCCCTGGACACAGAATATCCGTTCCAAAGGATATGTAACCACACTGGAACCTGAGCAGCGTCCGCAGACCATTCATTCAACCATAGCCGGTAGAATTGAAAAATGGTTTGTCAGGGAAGGTAACTTTGTACGCAAAGGGGATACGATCGTTTATATTTCAGAAATAAAACCGGAATATTTTGATCCTGAACTTCTGTCCAGGACCGAGCAGCAGATCACCTCAAAAGAAATGTCCGTACAATCATATATGGAGAAAATCAAGTCACTGGATGCACAGATCGATGCTTTGATTAAAACACAAAGTCTGAAAATGCACCAGGCGGAGAATTATATCCGCCAGGCTGAATTAAAAGTGGCTTCAGACAGCATGGACCTGGAAGCAGCCAAAACGAATTATACCATTGCAGAAAGACAGCTCGCCCGGACCCAAACCCTATATGACGACGGTCTGAAATCACTGACTGACCTGGAGGAAAAAAAGATCAAATTGCAGGAAACCCAGGCCAAACTAATCAGTGCCGAGAATAAATTGTTAAGCAGCAGAAATCAGCTCATCAACGCCCAGGTGGAACTGACTTCTATTGAAGCTCAATACCGGGATAAGCTTGCCAAGGCGGCATCAGAGAAATATACCTCCTTGTCCAGCATGTACGATGCGGAGGCCGTGGTCACGAAAATGCAAAATGAATACATGAATTATTCAATCCGCTCCGGTTTTTATTACGTAACCGCTCCACAGGATGGATACATCACCAAGGCCATTGCTTCCGGGATCGGCGAAACCATCAAGGAAGGAGAGGAATTGGTAAGCATTATGCCGTCCAATTATCAGCTGGCAGTTGAAATGTATGTAAATCCGGTGGATCTTCCTCTCGTGCAACTGGGTCAGTCAGTAAGGATCATGTTCGACGGATGGCCTTCCATCGTTTTTTCAGGATGGCCCAACTCTTCTTATGGGACCTTTGGTGGTGAAGTAGTAGCTATCGATAATTTTATCAGTCAGAATGGGAAATACAGAATACTGGTTTCCCAGGATACGGAAGAGGAGCCCTGGCCCAGCGGATTGCGGGTGGGATCTGGCGCCGTGAGCATGGCTTTGTTGAAAGAGGTTCCCATCTGGTACGAGATCTGGCGGAAACTGAATGGTTTTCCACCTGACTATTATTGGTCGGCAGAACAGCAGGCAAATCAGGATAAATCTAAAAAAGCACCCTTAAAATCAGTTAAATAACATGGTACGGTATTGGATTCTTGGAATTATACTTGCATCAGCTGCTGGCATATCACTGGCACAGGATTCGATTACAGTCCTCAGCCAGGAACGTTTCATTGATATGGTTTTAAAATATCACCCGGTAGCCCGGCAGAGTGAGCTGGTTCTTGAACAGGGTCAATACGGATTAAAAAAGGCCCGGGGAAGTTTTGATCCCTATGTTTTTACCTACCTAGATGAAAAGCAGTTCGATGAGAAGAATTATTTCAGCATTCTGGGTACCGGATTAAAGGTTCCAACCTGGCTGGGACTGGATGTCAAATTTGGATATGACCGGAGCCGTGGGGTCTACCTGAACCCGGAAAATACCCTTCCGGATAATGGCTTGTGGTATGCCGGTGTCTCAATGCCCCTGGGAGAAGGACTTTTCATTGACGAACGGAGAAAAGTGGTGCAGGAGGCCAGGCTTTTTTCAAAGTATACCCATGTAGAACAAACGCGGATACTCAATGACCTGATCCTGAATGCATTGGAGAGTTACTGGAGCTGGGTCCAAACCTACAACCAGTTACAGGTATATCGTGATTTCATTGATCTGGCCATGGAAAGGTTCGAAGGGATCAAAGGTAGTTTTGAGCAAGGGGATAAACCAGCCATTGATACCCTGGAAGCTTATATTCAGGTTCAAAACAGAAGGATCGGAGCGAATCAGTCGCTGATCGAATTTCAGAAAGCAACCCTTGAGCTTTCCAATTTTCTGTGGTTTGAAAATGATGTACCCCTGGAAATTTCTGATGGATTGATTCCTCCGGATCTCTCAGACATGGAAACCGATGTCAGGGTATCCAATGAAAATCTGAATACCATTTTACTGGGGATCGAAGAAAGTCATCCGGAATTACAATTATATGAATATAAACTGGCGGACCTGCAGATAGAACAGCGCTGGAAAAAAGAAAAGATTAAACCCAAAATAAATGTGAATTATAACTTTCTGAATGAGGCTTTCGGGTCGGGTGTTGAGACAATGGGGTTCAATAACTATAAATGGGGACTTGAATTCAGCATGCCGATCCTGCTCCGTTCGGAAATTGGTGATCTGAGGCTCACCCAGATAAAAATGAAGGAAACCGAATTCAACCGGTCACAGAAATCGCTTGAAGTTACCAACAAGGTATTGACCTTCTATCAGCAATTGCAAAACCTTTTCGACCAGGTTGAATTGTACGACGGGAATGTGGTGAATTATGAAAGGCTTTTAAATGGTGAAAGGCAGAAATTCAATGCAGGAGAAAGTTCACTTTTTTTGATCAATTCGCGTGAGGTAAGTTTTATTGATGCCCGGATCAAGCTTGTGGATGTGATCGCAAAGACCCGGATTACCTACTGGTCCTATTATTGGGCTTCGGGAAGGCTGCTGGATGTATTTTCCGAGGATAAATCTTTATAATAAAAACTACGATCATTTTTTATATTCATTATCCAGGTCCCTGGTGCTTTCTTTGTTTTTAATTATTATTTTGTCCATTATTTGGAAGATAATTTTAGAAAGTAAAAAATATTTTGAATGTTTTGCGCATCACATTTAGAATATTAAATTTGAGGCACTGAGATGACCGTATATCAATACCTCCTGATATTTTTACTGGCTTGTCTGTTTTTATCCTTTCCATCTTTCGGACAGAAAAGAATGGAAAAACAAATTAAACGTCTGGATACAGAAGCAAGTCAGTTGTATGATTCCAAGCTTTGGGGAGAAGCGAAGGATCTCTATATGTTGCTGGATTCATTAAGTCCAGGCAATCCGGAGTATCAATTCCGGTTGGGGGTGATCTACTATCACAGCATCGATAAGGCAAAATGCCTTCCTTACTTTCAGGAGGCTGTTAAAAATGGGAAATCAGATCCCAATATTGATTTTTACCTGGGCAGAGCCTATCATTTTAACCTGGATTTCAACCGAGCCATCGATTATTATGAAAAGTCACTTAAAGCGGACGGTGCTGTTTCCGGGATGACAGAAGAACAAAAACAGGAGGTCAGGAAGCATATTGAAGATTGTAAACTCGCTGCCCAACTTATTCGGGATCCTTTACTGACGCCCATTACCAATGTTGGAGAACCTATCAACAGTCCGTATCCCGAATATGTACCCCTCATTACAGCCAATGAGGATATGATGATATTTACATCCAGAAGACCGAATACGACTGGTAAAAGTGTGGATCAGCACGGTATTTTCATGGAGGATGTCTATATCTCCTATCGCAATGAAAATGGAGAATGGACAGAACCAGATAATGATCTCGAATTCAATACCAAGGAACATGATGCATGTGTGGGATTGAGTTCTGATGGTAAAAAACTGATCCTTTACCGTTCGGATAATGGAGGAGATCTTTATCTCAGTGATTTTGATGGCAGAAAATGGAATGCACCTGTAGCGATGAATGGAATTAATACGGTGCATTGGGAATCCAGTGCCTGTTTTTCAGCCGATGGGAAATACCTGTATTTTACCAGTGATAAGCCGGGCGGATTCGGGGGCGCTGATATTTACCGTGCCGAAATTGATGAAAACGGGAAGTATATAAACATAAAGAATCTGGGTCCAACCATCAATACGGCATATGATGAAGATGCCCCCCAGATCCACAGCGATGGTAAAACGTTGTTTTTCAGTTCAAAAGGACATAAGGGCCTTGGTGGATACGATATTTATTCTTCTTTATATAATGAAGATACAGACACCTGGGAAACACCAAGGAACATCGGATACCCCATCAATACTCCTGACGATGACATTTATTTTTCTCTGCTATCCAATGGTGCGAAAGGTTTTTTTACTTCTTATCGAAGTGATTCTTTTGGGGAAAAGGATATATACAGGATTACAAGGCCTGGATCTATTCCCACAAAATTTCTTATGAAATTAAATTTAGTCAATCCATTCACCGGGAAATCAATCGATGCAAATATTTCAATTACGGATACCCAAAACGGTGAGGTCCAGGAATTAAACAATGAAGATATTATTCAGGGAAGATATGTCGTCCCTCTTAATTTTGAAACAGAATACCAGATCGGCATCGATGCAACGGGGTATCGGTTCAAGGAAAAGTTAATATATATTGATTATCGAGCCGATATATTCGAGTATATCATGAATATTGTACCCAACCGGGAAGAGATCATCATGCTGGTGGATTCGGTTGATTATGCAAAGGCCGTAGAGAAAGCGCAAAAGGAAGGAATCATTAATCAGGATGACCTGGAACTGCCTCAAAATATACAGCTGAATGCCGAAGGATCTCCTTCTGATGATCAAATTAAAAATCCTGAAAGTATCGGACAAGAAACCTTATTGAGTGATCGGAAAGTGGCCGGGGATCCGAGGCCATCAACAAGCGTCCGGAGTAATGAACCGGAAATTCCATCCTATAACCGCACCGGAAATAATCGGACTGGAATCGGAGCCCGGAATATCGATCTTGAATTGAAATTATCTGAGCATGGTGAACTTCGCGAAAAACTCTTAAGATCTGTCCGACTTTCCCAGGATGATCACTGGATCAAACAAATCATGAACAATGAGAGTCATGTGATCTTTTTGACCAGACTCGACACACGTAACAAGGTGGTCATCCCCGTTGTGAATTTTAAGTTTGATAATTACACCCTCAATGATGAATATATAAAATATCTGAGGGAATTGGCTGATTTCATGAAGGACAATTTAACTACTTCTGTTCTAATTGCTGGACATACCGACTGGATTGGGACCAACGAATACAATTTGCAGTTATCTGTCAAACGGGCTGGGTCCGTCAGGGATCAGCTGATTAAATTCGGTATGCTTGCTGAAAGACTTTCGATCCATGGATTTGGGGAGGAGCTTCCATTATTAAGCAATGAGTTGGCTTTTGGTAGAAAAGTGAACCGGAGGGCTTCCATGATGCTGGTAGACGTCAAAGATCCCAAATATGAGGATGCTTTGTATATGGATCTTTTGCAGTTGTTTGGCGTAGATCTTACCCCGCAGCAGGGATATGAAAGCCCTTTAATTGTATGGGAAAAACTTCCGATTTCTATTCATTTTTCAGAGAATGAAGATGGCTACCTCACCGATTATTCGAGGAAGAAATTGCGGGATTTAGCCCTTTATCTCAAAAAATCACCCTTTACTTTGATAATGGCGGGTTTTGAAGATGAAAACGAACAAAGACAGGCAGGTGACCTGGGACAGCAGAGATGCTGGCTGGCTTATAAATATCTAAAATCGCTTGGTATCCCTGATGAAAGAATGGTATTGATTGACCGTAAGGACCTGGAAAGTTTTTTTGATGTTTCCAATTTATCGGAAGCGATCCAGCAAAGGAAGGTGCAGTTTTTCCTCGTCAAATACTGAATGGCCTATCTGGTACTTTGACAAATTCTGGTTCCGGTTCTTTCTCGCCAAGGGCACTTATATCACGCAATTTGCGCAAAGAAACCTGGTTTCATATCTTTATCTTGAACGGTTTATTTAAGGATCCTCAATATGCTCAGATAAATAGCCGCGGCAACCATTATCCAGTAGAAATAAAAGGTCAGGTCAAAGGATGGATGATAGATCAATCCATTTCGCTTCAGGTAAATAAAAAAAAGCGCCAGCAGGATAAAAAAGTAGCCAAATATCCGGTTAATGTTTTTCAAAGATTCCAGGATTCCTGTCAAAGAGTGAATGCTCCTTCCGGTATCTTGCTGAGTACGGCAATATCGGTAAGTTGCCTGTCTCCACGACCACTGGATAAAAGGATCTCCCCATATTTTTCATAATCTGTCCAGGGGGTAATAAAATTGGGCTCTTCCATCAAATTTTCCCTGAAATAGGCCCATTGGGTAACCAGATGGCTTTTCTGATCCACCCAGACTTCATATTTATTCTGGGGAGTCACCCCTACATCTTCAAAGGTTAGCTGCAGTTTATCCGCCGGATCTCCTGTCCGTGTGGTCTCCTCCCCAAGGTACTTCAGGGTAACCCCACTGTCTTTAAGTTTATAGGGCATTACAAGCCAATACGAATCATTAATCCAGGTTCTGTATGCACGGTCGAGGTATTTCGACAGGGAATCAGGCTGGGTGATCAATGCCCCATTTTTCCTGACCTGTCCCTCCCTTGTATGGATATTAATCACAGCCTGCTGGTCTTCGTTATGGTAATTGATGTGGACCATTCCTGTTTTTCTATCCCATATCAGTTTCCTGGCACCAAAAAAATCCCATTCGATGCATCGTGTATGGTCCCAGGCTTTTCTTCCACCCATGGCCTCCATCGCCTGGTCTGCGATTTCTATGGCCTTTTCATCAGAACCGGCTTCATTGAAACCGGGAGCCGGAGGATTGCCGTTTTGGTTGGTTTCACAAGCTACTAAAATGATCAGTAGAATTAATATTAAGTTCAGAAATCTAATCATGTCATTGATGTTTCTTACCAATATAATTAATTGAGAGTAATTTTTTCCGGAATTTCACTCGATTTTTGAATTGGGGCTATTGGTTCCATTCGATCAATCCATCCGATCGATGCATTGCTGCAGGCTTTCCCTCCAGTGTGGGATCACAAGATCAAAGGTTGATTTTATTTTCGATTTATCCATAACACTGAAATGAGGCCTTCTGGCAGGGAGTGGGTAATCCCTGGTCCGGAGTGGTTTCAGGTTCAACTTTATTTTTTTCAATCTGAAAATCTCATAGGCGAAATCATACCAGGAAGCCACGCCTTCATTGCTGTAGTGATAAATCCCCCATTTTTCATTTACTTCCGGCAATCCTTCCACCCTATCAGCAATATGAAGAATGGCTTTTGCCAGGTCGGAGGCATAGGTTGGAGAACCTACCTGGTCAAATATCACCCCCATCTCATCCCTGGACTGTCCCAGTTTGATCATGGTTTTCACAAAATTATTTCCGTAGGATGAATACAACCAGGATGTTCTGATGATCATAGATCTCGGATTTTCTTTCAGGACCCTGTATTCACCTTCATATTTGGTCTGCCCATACACATTTACCGGTGCGATCGGATCTTCTTCCACATAGGGCATGCAACTGGAACCATCAAAGACAAAATCCGTTGATATGTGAATGATGGAAGCTCCGACTTGCCGGCATTTTTCTGCCAGTAGCCGGGGAGCTGTGGCATTGATCAGAAGGGCTTTATCGATTTCTTTCTCTGCCAGATCAACGGCGGTATACGCTGCACAGTTGATCACCATGTCAAACTTATTTTTGTTGAAATAAGAATCAATTTCTCCTTCATTACCAATATTCAGCTCTTCAATATCTGTAAAATCAAATTGATGTCCAGAGGTCTCTGCTAATGATTTCAACTCTGAACCCAATTGTCCTTTACTCCCTGTAATCAGTATATTCATAGGCTATTCATGTTGGAATAATCTTTCATAATAAGGTAAAGGTTCAAATATACCACCACTTTTATTATAATAATCATCGTTCAGGGAATAGACTCCATCCCTGGGTGTTCGCCAGGACGCATTGGGTTCAGGATGATGCGATACCATTTCATCCCAATTCAAATAATTCTGGTGTCCGTTTGTTTCCAGTAATCCCAGACCCAGTTCGGGAAAAGGAGCCAGACGGGCGGCCACATTCTTATTCCATTCGACCAATACCGGGTTGACCGTCAGATCCGCACAAAAGCAGGGGATATCATGTTCGTGGGCTACCTTCGCGATTTTCAGGGTCATACTTAGGGTTTTTGCAATGGCTTTCAATGCAATGGCCTTATAACCCATTTGGATGCGGATAAGTGCATCTTCATCCGTATGGGCGCTTTCATCGGCAGCGATCCTTATCCCCAAATCATCCACCCTGATTTCCTTTTCCTCAGGGAAAGGTTCTTCAATGATCGCGATCTGATCGAGGGCGCCGATCTTGTCTGCGTGCTCCAGTAATCTCAGCAGACTCTCTTTGGATTCATAACGGCCATTGGCATCAAAGTAATAGGGAATTTTCCCGTTTTTCGTATGAGAGGTAGTTTGTTTTCCAATGGCCTGATGAATTTCTGAGAGTCTTTTTTTATCCTTCTCGAGCATTTCCTCCTGGGTACCAGGTTGTCCGATCTTTATTTTCATGAAAAAATAGCCCTCTCGGACCGCCTGGGTTATCTCAGAAACCGGAATGGTGTAGGCCATCAGGGGAATGCTTGCCACGGCCTGATGGTGATGAGATAATGCAGGCCTGTATAGATCCGGGATCATCTCATCAAAATTCTGGATATTGTTTTCCTGAGCAAAGAGTAACCAGATGGCATTGTCCAGTGCCACCAAGGCATTTAAGGCAAATGTTTTTCTGAGATCCTCATGTCCGGTTATTTTTTTCCCATAATCATGAACCGGATCCAGGATTTCTTCCAGCAGACTGATCGGGTCAGAGAATGACCTGTCCTTGATCAATCCCAGTGCATATTCTGTCATGGCATACATCAAGGCATTTCCGCCCGCTTCAGAATGTTCGGCAAAGATCCGCGCATCAGACCACAATACACTTTGCGAGCATAATCCGATTTTATTACTAATATGATCCGATCCCAACTGGACCACTGTTTGCCAGATTTCCGACATATACCCACCTTTAAATCCAAATGGGCGGATCAATGGTTCCCTTACAAAATTCGAGTTCACCTGATTGATCCTGATCACCCTTTTCTGAAGGCGTGAATTTTCCTTCTGATAGGAAAATGGAAGGATTGACATGCCAATGATACCTGAGGTGTTTTTTAAAAAATCGCGTCTTGTTCCCATATTTACTTTAATCCAGCATTTTTCAGCATATCCTTCAATGCATTTAAATCCTTTTTCATGGCTTTCATAACCTGCAACCTGACTGTTTTGACATCCATTTCTTCTTCCGGACGGTCTGTCATCGGATATTCAAAATGCATGGTGATCGGTCCGCCTAAATTCAATTCCCTGACCATCTGGAAATATTTTGAAAAGTCGACCATCCCTTCTCCGACCGGTGTGTTGATGATACGCCATTTTCCATCTTCCATTCCCCATTTATGATCCTTGATCACCAGGGTATGACAATAGGGTGCGATCAACTGAAGGTCTATCGGCCAGGAATGTCCTCCCTCCACAGTGGCATGTCGGATATCAAATTGACATCCGATCCAATCCGGCTCGCTTTCTTTGAACAAATACCACAAGTCCCAGATGGGTGCTCCTACATTGGTGCCATCGTGATTCTGATAGTTACCGATGATCCCAAACTTGCGGTTGAGGGAGATCAGATTTTTTAACCTTGGTTTATAATCATCAAGGGATTCGATCACTCCTTTTTTAAAATCATAAGCCACATAACCCATTCTGTAATATTTGATACCCAGATCAGCGGCTGTTTTAAGAACTGGCTCAGTCAAGGGGTCATCAGGACTAGTTACATCGGAAACCATCATGGGTGCTGTGAGACCGGCATTCTGAACCGCTTTTACAGCCCTTGGTAAATCTTTTACAACATTTTCAGGCAAAACATGTCCTCCGCCCCTGACAGTGAGATCAACCCCTTCAAAGCCGATCTCAGCGGCGGTTTCAGCCATTTCCTGATAATCCAGAAATTGCAGGTGTTTCGAAAAAACACAGATCTCTTCGATTTTTTTTGGTTTAATTTCAATGGTTTTATTCTCAGGGTAGGATAAATCTTTGACGGTTATCAGGCCTACACCTGCCGCTGAAATTTTTTTAATGAATTCTCGTCTTTTATTTTCCATAAAGATAACTTAATCGGTAAAAAAGTATAAAAACTGATCCTGGCAGGAAATTATTTAATAGTTCTTCCATTGCTCCCTGTATTCGTAATGTAACAGATCGTTGGCCTTTTTTTCATTGGTGAACCTTTCGGATACCGGATCCCATTCAAGCCGTTTTTTTGTTTTAAGGGCAATATTGGCCAGGTGGGCAAATGAAGTGGACCGATGTCCTTCCTCCAGTGGACACCAGGATTCTTCCCTCGATTTCACACAATCGAGAAAATTACGGATCAACCTGGCGGCAGGATCTTCGATAGATAGGAGTCTCCATGCTCCTGATCCGACCGGATATCGTATTCTTCCTCACTGATCTGATTTTCCCAGGCCTGAAATTGTCCTGGTTCTGATGGAATGATCTGATAACCTCGTTCACTGATACCAAGGTTCCCTTTGGTCCCCTTCAGTTCTATTTCACCGGAAGGAATATCGCCTCCTCCACAAGCTTCGTGAATGCCAAATTTGACAAGGGCACCTGAGGCAAATTCAAAGAGCACTTCCATGGTATCCGGGATGTCTCCATCATGTTTCAATACATACTTTCCACCATGGCACTGATGGCAACCGGGGCAGTTTCACCCATCATCCAGCGAATCGCATCCATGTAATGGACACCCCAGTTTCCCATCTGTGAAGAATAATCGCTCCACCATCTGAACTTGTAAGGTGCTATATTATACTGATATGGTCTGTATGCCCTCGGACCCAGCCACATATCCCAGTTAAAATCACTGGGAGGTGCCTCCTGCTGGAAACTTCCAATGCCATCTGGGGTCATATTACTGATTCTCAGGGCATTTCCTATGGTGATCTTCCCCAGCTTTCCCGCCTGTATTTCCTTTGCCATTTTCTGATAGACAATAGAACCGCGGCGGTTTAAACCCACTGTCACAACCTGCTTTGAATTTTTCTGAGCATTCACCATTTCCCGTCCTTCCATGAGGGTAATGGTCAGTGGTTTCTCGACATATACATCCTTCCCTGCCCGGATGGCCTGAATGGTCTGTATCGCATGCCAGTGGTCCGGGGTGGCAATGCATACCGCATCCACGTTCTTATCTTCGAGGAGTTTCCGGTAATCTGAATATCTTTTTACCTCATTCCCGAAGTTTTCTCCCATTTTGGGTACCATCCCCATTTTTTTATACCTTTCATCCACCTTCGAATAATCCCTGGCCAGGTAGGGGTCATAGATGTCACATAGGGCAGTGACCAGTACGTCTTCATTGCTCATAAAAGAATGAAGTAACTGGGTTCCCCGGTTTCCTACACCAATAAAACCCACCTTGATCTTATCATCCTTTGTTCCCAGGGGATATTTCAATGGTATGGCCTTGAATAATTCTGGACTGAATGCAAATCCGGAGGCAATGACGGATGTTTTTTTGATGAAATTCCGGCGAGTCTTCATATTTTTCATATAATAATTAGGTTTAAAGTTCAAATTTGATGGTATCGCTGGGTTGATATCCAATCCGGTGAGCAAGGACCACTAATTGATCATGCTCACGAATTGGAAATGGGGAGGAATATACGCTCCAGGCTGTGGGTATTTCACCATTCCGAATGATCTTATAGCCAATGGAAGCACCTTCTGTTTCGCAGGATATGCATACCTGATTGCCCTTGTAATCGATCGCGGGATCCATGGTCTCAGGAGGATTGTCAGACCCATTCCACATCTGTTTGATCATTTCCTCTTCTGGAATAAAACCCATATCACCGTATTGATTTTGCCAGTTTTCCAGTTCATTTCGTAATTCTATCAATTTATCCTCATATTCCGGATCTCCAGCCAGGTTATTTAATTCATATGGATCATTATAGAGGTCATATAACTCTTCATCCGGCTTTGTCTGTGCGAACCATAATTCCTGATCGGCGTTGAGTTCTCCTGCTTCATGGGCCCGGATCAATTCCTGCATCAGATCCATCTGCATTCGGTATTCAATATCCATGATATAAGGTTTCCCCGGTTGAAAATTCTTAAAATATTTATACTGTTTATCCCTGACTCCCCGTACCATATCATATTCATCATCGAGGCGGTCACGTGCGGCGAATATGTAGGACCTCGGATTAGCCTGTTCGGGGCCCAGGAAAGCCTGTCCCTGCAAATGGTCAGGGATGGGATAATGGGTCAGTGATAAAAGCGTTGGGGCAAAGTCAACAAAGCTGATCAGTTCGTCCACCACCATTCCTGCCATTTGTCTATCCGGGAACCGTATGATCAAGGGAACTTTCAATCCGGTATCATAGATTTCCCTTTTCTGTCGGGGTAAGGGGCCACCATGATCTGAATAAAAAAAGATAACGGTACTTTCAAGGAGTCCTTCCTTTTTCAATTCAGCAATCACCAACCCAGCCAGTGAATCCATTTCATAAAGGTTGGAGTAATTCCGGGCCAATTCATTTCGCACCACTTCATTGTCGGGATAATAGGGGGGAACCTTCAGCGCTGCCGGATCCACTCGTAAAGGGTGATTCTTATTTCCCCACATGCCCGATTCATGGCATACTGTAAAATTAAAGATGGCAAAAAAGGGTTGTCCTTCCGCCCGGTTTTTCCAGTGAGCTTCGTTACTGCTTTCATCCCAGGCCGTAACTGGCGGAATGAATTGATAATCCTGTTTACTGTTATTGGTACAATAATATCCATTCCTCCGGAGGTATTCCGAATAACATTTGACATATTCAGGTATCACCACTGAATAGGTGGGGACTGGCTGGTATGGAGGTGAACCAAGGGTCCGCATATGGTGAGTCCCAATACTGGTGGGATACATCCCGGTGATCAAAGCCGAACGACTCGGGGCACACACGCCTGCTACTGAATACACATTGGTAAAACGGACCCCTTCCCCTGCCAGTTGATCCAGATTCGGTGTTTCTGCGATGAGGTCACCATAACATCCCAGGGTAGGCATCTGGTCCTCACAGGTGATCCAGACGATGTTGGGCTTTTCCGGTAGTTGAATTTCCTTTAAATGGGTATATGGATCGGCAATTTCTTTTTGGTTGGCCGGCTGTTGCGAACAGTTATAGTAAAAAAAAATAGGAAGAATAATAAAAATGAGCTTTTTCATACCTGAAAAATATGAAGTATGGTCTGATCAAATTTAATGAAAAATAGAAATAACCCGAAAAATTACCAATTTTTTCCCACAAAGGCGTTGGTATTGGATTGAAAGCGGAAAGTCACAGATTTTACACGGTTACGATCCTGTAATCTTTTCCGTTCCGCAAAAAGGACTGAAGGATACGCTGAATATCCTGATTGTCCGGAAAGTATTTAATATAATTTTTTAACTGGGAGGAATGCAGGATCTCGGCTTGGTTATCATAAAATCCAAATCCCAGGTATTTACCCTGTTCTATCCAGACCACTGAAGATTCCTCCCTGTTCCGGCCCGGCCCGATGATGGCTGCAGAGAGATTTTCCTGGGAAAAAGACTGGAGAACTTTGTTCACCCTTTTATTGTACCTGGCTGGTTTTTCCTCTCCCAGGCAAGCCCCGTAACATTTATGGATGCGGTAGTCAAAACAGGATCCCGGTGATTTCTGTAAACCAGTAAGCTTGGGGCATAATTCAAATTCATCCGTTTTATTTTTCAGGAAGTTTCTGGCTTCATTCAATGATTTGAACAAAACAATGGGACGCCCGGCGATATGAGTCCGGCTGATCGAAAATCTTTTATAACCACGTTGATCTTCATATAGATAGATCCCGTAATTCCAGGTAACTCTTTTTTGAGCCTGATTATACAACGGCCATAATCTTTTAATTTCATAATTCTCAAAAAGTAATGATACGAGCTCGTTGCCGCAAAGCTCATAACTGATCCCATGAATTTCCCTGAACATATGTTGCTTTTGGGTGGTTTCCGATCCTGGAGTGAAATGACTTTTTACCCGTTTCCTGATATTCTTGGCTTTCCCGACATAGATCACTTTTCCTTTGATGTCAAAGAAATAATAAACTCCGGGCTCCTCCGGAAGATGTTCAAACTGTTCCCTGGGAAGATTAGGGGGTAAGCTGGCTTCGTAGGAATTCTTTTTCAAAGATTGTTCAATATGCCCGTCTTTATCAGAGGCCTGCAGGATCTCAAAAACCTTCACCGTGGCTTCCGCATCACCGAAAGCCCGGTGCCGGGAATTGATCTCAATATTCAATTGCCTGGCCAGGTTGCCAAGGCTATAGGAAGGAAGTCCGGGCAGTATTTTTCTGGCGAGCCGGACCGTACATAATTTTCTGGCCTGGAAATCTCCCCCAAGATATTTAAATTCCTGGCGAATGAAATTATAGTCAAAATTCACATTGTGCGCCACAAATATTTTTTTATCCAGCAGTTGATAAATGGTCTTGGCCACCTCATAAAACTTAGGTGCATTTTCGACCATTTGGTTGGTGATTCCGGTTAGGGAACTGATATAGGGAGGAATAATAGATTCCGGATTGATAAGACTGTGGAATTTATTAACGATTTTTTCACCGTTATATATATAAATGGCGATCTCAGTGATCTTGTTTCTTTGCGTATAATTTCCTGTGGTTTCTATGTCTACAATTGCATACATATCCAATACCTAAAAAGCCATCCGACTCATTGATCGATCTTAAGATCTGAAAGGGTATGATGATGTTTCATCACGGTTCAAATCGATTAAAAATAATAATAACTTCCCAGGATCTCTTTTTCGGGAAATTTATTTAATGGGTATAATTTAGAATGTTTCTGACAAAAATCCGTTTTCCCGGGCTGTTTCTTGACAAATACATTCCGTAATATTTCAATTCCATTAAATTCCCGTTTAAATTCCTTTTGTAACAGACAGGTAATATCCATCAGGGGTCTTTGCCTGTTTAAATACTTTCTTCGTGAGCCGGCCGAAATGATCACTGGCACCACTGAAGTTAAACGCGACATTCTGGAGCTGGCTGTTTGGGTCAGGATTGCAAAATGACAATCCTCAGGGCCATCCTGTGACTTTTTCCGGTAAAGATAAATGCCTGCCATGGTGATCACCGGTTCAGCGGGGAAAAAAATAAAATAATATTTTTCATCGTGTTCCACAAAGAAACCATTGGCCGGGATGAGACACCGGTTTTTGCGTATTGCAAGGCGGGAATCCCTGTTTTTAACGATTCCTTCCGACTTGAACCAGGTTTTCAGCGATCCTTTCAGACTGGGCATGCCCCAGATGCCTGAAATTATTTTTCCAATGGAATCCGGCTGGATAATGGGTAATTCAAGACCGGATTTACCCACAAATACCGGATCAAAATGCATGGTAAATTCCGCAGTAAGCTGATTTTCAATTCTCACAGCCTCGGAACCGATGGAATAATAGGGAAGTAACATTCAGCCAGTTAAATTAGCTATGCTAAATATAGTGAATTAAAAACTAAAAAAATTAGATTTACTAAAAAAATTAAACTTCCTGGATGATTCCGTGTGGGGCAGGTTTCCCAAAGGTATCAATGTGTACAAAGATGATTTTTTCAATACGGATGATCTCAACCTGCGTAATTTTATTCCGTACCAGACAGCGTACGGTAATGCTGGTCCGTCCGATGGATACTACTTCCATGCCGATCTCCACGATGTCACCATTCTGGGCTGAGCTTATAAAATTAATTTCAGACATGTACTTGGTGACCACACTTTTGGTTTTGAGCTGACCCATTACAAAAATGGCGGCCTCTTCATCGATCCAGCCCAGGAGTATTCCCCCGAAAAGTGTACCCCTGGAATTAAGATCCTGTGGTTTTACTAATTTTCTGCTTAAAAACTGCATATTTTTTCTTCTTAAGAATGGATCTTAAGATAAGAGATTTCTTTAACTTATTCAGGATTATATGGAATTTATCTGTATCAGGAATCGCAATGATTATACCGGGTGGGTAAAAAGGTCCATAATTCATTTCACAAAGGATGCACCGGCTCTTGCAAGGTTAATGATTCCTCCTTTGATATTATAACTTTTCTTAAATCCTTGCTTGCGCATCAAATGAACAATGGAATGGCTGCGAGCACCGGACTGGCAGTAAACATAATAAGTTTTAGACAAGTCGAATTCAAGTAATCGCTCTTCGGTTCCGGGAGTATATATGTCAACCAATACAGCTCCTGGTAAATGTCCACTCTCAAATTCCTGCCTGGTCCGGACATCAAGAACAACTGAAATGGCAGGATCGTTCTCCTTTAAGAAATCTTCAGCCGATATTTCAATTGAACTGGAAGTGGCGGAATCGCATGAATATTCCAGATACGATAAAATTACAAGCCATATTAGATAAGATAAGATCTTTATTTTCATCATAGGATCCAAAGTTTTCTATTGATCATTCAAACCTCCGTGTTGGTATTGGGGCATGGATTCATTAAAAGGGATCCGGCCCGCCCTAGCAGATCCGCCTTGTATGTATTGACAGATCCTGCCTGGGCGGACGGGTTTATATGAGTCTATTACACTAAGGGTCCCTGCCAGCCCATTAAGCCGAATTTCACATTGTAGAGATTTTTTAAACCTGCTTCTGCCATTACCCGACAGGCTGTCATACTCCGGCTGCCACTTCTGCAATACACATAATATGTTTTATCAGGATCGAGTTGGCCTGCCGTACTCCTGAAAGAAGGATCCATCAGGTTCAGCAGTTTTGCATCCGGGATATGACCGGAATTAAATTCACCAGGTGTCCTTACATCAATGATCTCAAAATTATTTTTTTTATTTTGATTCTTGAGGATATCTTCCAGTTGATCGCAGAATATATGCTCAAATTTTTCAGCTGTTTTACCAAATATGTTAAACATGTTTTTCAAATTTATGGTATTAATTGAATTAAAATTCCCCTTTTACATCCTCAGGATGTGAAATTTCATAAGAGGGGAATCGATTGTGAATAAAGGCTGGGATTCAGGAATTCACTTTTTCAGTCTTGAATTCTTTGATCCCTTCGCTCAGATCATAAACGGTTGTTCCAGGCAGGGCATTTTCCAGGATACTGGAACCCGTGGCTGATCTGTAACCACCCTCACAGTGTACTACGATTTGTTTATCCGTTGGAACTTCATGTACCCGCTCCCGCAATTCATGCAAGGGGATGTTGATCGAATTCTCAAAATAGAGATTATTTTTTCGTTCCGACTCCACCCTGACATCGACAATGGTAAAATTCTGTGGATATGTTTTTAATCCATCCAAATTGAGTTCAGGATGGATCTGTGTACCATAAGATGGATTGAGCAAGGCTCCTTTGATGTTCTTTTCATAGCCGATTTTGGCGGATCTTCTTATCACACCATGTAAAGATTTTTCATCTTCTGCAATGAGATAGAATTTTTCCTCCGGGCCAATGATGGAACCCAACCAGGTTTCAAATTTTCCATCTTCGATGATATTGATGGCTCCAGGTACATGACCGGCATTGTATTTTTTCCTTGACCGGGTATCCACCACAACAGTGCCTTCTTCAAGTCGGGTTTCCCGGTTCAGGATGGGCACCTTTTTTACACTTTCCTCAAAATCTTCGGCCCCTTCTTTATTTACGCCAACATCAAATCCAAAATATTTAGGGATATAGGGTTGGTCTTCGAGCAGGATATTTACAAATTCATCCTCATTCATTTCCTGCAGGGCATAATTTTCTTCCAACTGTCTGCCAATTGTACTGTACAGATCCTTACTGAGGGATTTTCCACAGAGTGAGCCTGAACCATGCGCCGGATAGACCACAACATCTTTTTCAAGCTGCATCAGTATATTCCGCGTTGACCGGTACATATCCCTGGCCAACTGTTCTCGTTTGGCTGTGATGTTACCTGCATTCTCCCGCAGATCAGGTCGCCCGACATCCCCTATGAACAAGGTATCACCGGTAAAGACCGCCTGTCCTTTACCTTTTTCATCAACCGCCAGGATGCTGATGCTGTCCGGTGAATGACCCGGTGTATTCATGGCTTTTAAAGTACAATCGCCCACTTTCAGCATCTCCCCGGTATCGAAAGTTTCATGGGGATAATCGGCTCCGAGGAGTTCGCTCACATAGATTTTTGCACCTGTTCTTTTGGCAATCTCAAGATGTGAACTTACAAAATCGGCGTGCGGATGAGTCTCGATCACCGCCTTGATATTGCCTCCTTTTTCATCGGCATAATCGATATAAGGCTGTGGATCCCGAGCCGGATCCACCAGTGCAACGTCTCCCTTACAATAAATGGCGTAGGAAGCGTGCGCAAGTGTTTCATCGTAAAATTGTTTGATTTCCATATTTATTCTTTTTTTATTTTTCATATAAATAATTCGTTGACAAGAATATAAATGGACATGACGAGGACAAACCAGCCAAATCCCTTTTTAAGCTTATTCCCATCTATGAATTTTGTGGCATAGGTACCTGCAAAGATACCGATTACTGAAAGGCCTGTAAATGACAGCAAAAACGTCCAGGCAATCTCCTGGTTCCCGATGTCTCCCAGAAATCCCAACAGGGAATTTACTGAAATAATGAGAAGCGAAGTCCCGATGGCTATTTTCATGGGCAAACCGGCCAGCAATACCAGGGCAGGGATGATCAGAAATCCCCCACCGGCACCAATCAGTCCCGTAATGGTCCCCACAAGCCCTCCTTCAAGTACGATCACGGGATAGTTATGTAATAATCCTTTCGGTTCAATATCTTCTGTCTGTTCCTTTCTTCCTTTGATCATAGAGAAGGACGACAAGAACATGATAATGGCAAAAAACACCATGATCCCAACGTTTTTTGTCAGGGTGAAATCCCCGAGTACGATCAGATGATCCGGTATTTTCGGAATAATGAATTGTCGAACAATAAAGACCATGATGGCGGCTGGTGTGACCAGCAGGAATGCTTTTAAATGTTTTTTACTTCCCCGGAAGGTCATATTCAGGCTGAGCAGGGATACAGCCAGCATCACCCCAATCAATATCAAGATGAAGAGTAAATCGGTGGTGATGTCTAGTTCTCCAATGGTAAATAATTGTTCCGGGATGGTTGGAAGAAGAAACCTTCTGGTTAGAAAAACGGCCAGGAGGGAAGGAACTGCAAACACAATGGCTGTTTTATAACTCAGTAACCCCTTTTTCATATAATTCAAGGCCCCTACGGAAGCTGAAATACCCACCACAAATAATGAATAAGCGGTGGCAAGTACCGGCTCAATCTGGAACAGATACACCAACACAGGGACGGTAAGGATCGATCCCCCGCCCCCGATGAATCCCAGCGTAAATCCTATTAAGATCGCTATCAGAAAACCCAATGTCTCCATTATTTCATATGATTAATTTGTCATATGATCGATGAAAAAAAGAGACTTACAATACCTCACACTGATTCATACATTTAATAACATCCACTACTTCGGGCATTTTAAGGTAGTAATTGATATTTTTACCGCTTCTTTCGCTTCCCAGGATGCCGGCCAGTTTCATGTTTGATAAATGATGAGAGGTGAGGGATTGTTCAGAGTTCAGATGTCTGCAAATATCATTCACGCAAAGCCGGTCATTCTCCACGAGCAAACCAATGATCCCAATTCTTAATGGATGGGCAATGGTTTTAAGGATAAATGAAACTTTCTCAAGTTTTTCAATATCGGTAATCGCCTGCAGGTTGATTCCCTGAACCTTTTCAATTTCTGCCATTTCAATGATTTTTTATTGATATAAACGCAAACATATGAACATATGTTCAGATGTCAAAGCACTTTTTTTACTAAATTTAATAGGAAGGCAAAAAAAAAGTCACTCCGATAAACCAGGGTGACTTTTTTTGATAAGTCGTAATTAATTTTTTTCCTGTTTATGTTGTTCTTCGGTATTTCCCTTTTTATCATCGGGATTATCGCTTTTTTTGGATTCCTCTTTTTTCTTAGTTTTTTTGGCAGATACCGTCAGATGATCATCATTTTCCTTATAATCTGCCAATATGATATCACCTTCCTTCACGTCTCCTTTGAGGATTTCTTCGGCAACCTGATCTTCCAGGTATTTCTGGATCGCCCTGTTTAAGGGTCTTGCACCATATTGTGGATCATATCCTTTTTCAGCAAGGAAGTCCTTTGCTTTATCAGTCAGCTCCACTTTATAGCCCAAGACTATGGATCCTTCGCAAACAGACTATCAAGGGTAATATCAATAATCTGATGAATATGTTCCTTGCTGAAGTGAATTGAATACAATGACGTCATCCAGTCGATTCAGGAATTCAGGACTGAATGTCTTTTTCAGAGCATTCTGAATGGTGGATTTCATCAGATCATCCTCGCATCGTCTTCCTTGGTCTTGGTAGAAAATCCAATACCTGCCCCAAAATCTTTCAGATCACGAACACCAATGTTTGAGGTCATGATAATGATTGTATTTCTGAAATCGACCCTTCTCCCAATCCATCTGTCAAGATGCCATCATCCAAGTACCTGGAGAAGAATATTGAAATACATCCGGATGCGCTTTTTCAATTTCATCAAGCAGTACTACACTGTAGGGTTTTCTTCTTACTTTCTCAGTCAGTTGTCCACCTTCTTCATATCCTACATAGCCCGGAGGTGCTCCCACCAGTCGTGATACGGAGAATTTTTCCATGTATTCACTCATATCGATCCGGATCAGTGCATCTTCCTTATCGAAACAGATAGGTAGCAAGTACTTTGGCAAGTTCAGTTTTTCCTACACCGGTAGGGCCAAGGAAAATAAATGATCCAATTGGTTTTCTGGGGTCTTTCAATCCCACTCTTGTCCTCTGAATGGCTTTCACCAGTTTTTTGATGGCTTCTTCCTGACCAATTACCGTTTTCTTGAGTTCCTCGCCCATTCCAAGCAGTTTGTTGCTTTCATTCTGGGCAATTCGTTTGGTCGGAATACCGGTCATCATGGCAACTACTTCGGCGACATTGTCTTCATTGACCGTATAACCGTTTGGTACTTGGTTTCTTCTTCCCACTTCGCTTTTTGCCTGTTCCAATTCGTTCAATCAATTTCTTTCTCCTTATCTCTTAGTTGGGCTGCTTCTTCGTATTTCTGGCTTTTTACAACCCGGTTTTTTTCTTTTTTAATATTCTTCAATCGCATCTTCAAGCTCGACAATCTCTTCAGGCACATGAATATTATTGATATGAACTCGTGCACCAGCTTCATCCAGTACGTCGATGGCTTTATCGGGCAGGAAACGGTCACTGATATATCGATCAGAAAGTTTCACACAGGCAGTAATGGCTTCATCGGTATAGTTTACATGATGATGATCTTCATACTTTTCCTTGATGTTATTCAGGATGACCATGGTTTCTTCCGGAGTGGTAGCATCTACCATCACAATCTGAAAACGTCTTGCCAGGGCGCCGTCTTTTTCAATATACTGTCTGTATTCATCCAGCGTGGTAGCTCCAATACATTGAATCTCACCCCTTGAAAGCGCAGGCTTGAACATATTGGAAGCATCCAGTGATCCAGATGCTCCTCCTGCACCAACGATGGTATGCAGTTCATCAATGAAAAGAATTACCTCCGGTGATTTTTCCAGTTCATTCATCACTGCTTTCATCCGTTCTTCAAACTGACCACGGTATTTTGTTCCGGCTACCAGGGAAGCAAGGTCAAGCGTCACCACTCGTTTTCCGAATAAGAACACGGGATACTTTTTTCTGAACAATGCGAAGTGCCAGTCCTTCAGCAATGGCAGTTTTACCTACACCCGGGTTCACCGATCAGTACCGGATTGTTCTTTTTTCTGCGACTCAGAATCTGAGCAACCCGTTCAATTTCCTTTTCACGTCCGACGATCGGATCTAATTTGTTGTCTTCTGCAAGTTTGGTAAGATCTCGACCGAAATTATCCAGGACCGGTGTTCTGCGATTTTTCCGCTACTCTTGAACTGGATTCCTTACCGCTGACTGGAGTGAACTGCCGAAAAATCCGCGAGGAATCTTCATCTCCTTCATCCGTGTCGGATGAAGCCATCGGATTTTCAGTTTGGTATTCAAGCAGTTCTTTCACCACATCATAGTTTACATCAAATTTTTCAAGAATCTGAGTGGCTATATTATCTTCATCTCGCAAGGATTGACAACAAGAGATGTTCTGTTCCAATCAGTTGACTTTTAAATATTTTAGCTTCCAGATAGGTTATTTTAAGTACTTTTTCAGACTGCCGTGTCAATGGGATATTGGCAAGATTTTTCACGTTGCTGATGGCTGTACCTTTGGTGGCCTGTTCAATGGCATTCCTCAATTCTTCGAGCGAAACACCAAGTTTTTTTAATATGCTAATGGCAACTCCTTCACCTTCACGGATCATCCCAAGCAGCAGATGTTCGGTGCCAATATAATCATGCCCTAATCGCAGGGCTTCTTCCCGGCTTAGAGAAATGACTTCTTTAACTCGGTTTGAAAATTTTGCTTCCATTCAATACCTCTTAGGGTTATGGTTTTGTAAAATTAAATCTTAAATTTTAAAGATACTATGTTCTGAATACAATATGAAAATATTTAACATCTGTATTTCTTGAATTTAAACGACATACAATACATAATTGTTTTATTCGTTAACCCCTGATGCCTGGATTTTATTCAAGGCATTCGGACCTTCATTAAAGATCAGGTCGATCACACTTAAATTCTCCACAAAAGTTTTGCCAAAAACCTGAATATACTCAACCGGTTTATAAAAAACTACGGGTGAGATTTTTTTTTTCGGATGGATCGTTGACCGTAGATCGTTGATATTTTCCCTGTATTCCCGGATATATTCATGTGAGAATTCAGTATTTTTTTCAATGGATAATATTTCGAGGATAGATTCAAGTAATTCCAAATTCAGGTCGAATAAGAATCGGTGGTTTTTAATAAGGATCATCCTGAGTGGTTCGGCGTAGTGCTCATAAAACGGAGCATTCCCATAGGCGGCCTGAATGCTTCTCCAATGCTTCTTCCCCCAGTCCTGGTTCCTGTCGATCCGGATCTCCTGGATAGGGATGTTACGGTAACCTTTTTCAACCGGTACAATCAGATTTACGATCTTGTTGGCCATCAGGATCCTGGTGCGATTCCGATAGGTTTGTTTGATGAAATTCTCTTTGGATTCAAGGACGATGTGATCATAATATTTCCATGCCGCCAGATAAGCAATGCTGGGCAGGTAATGTATTTCTATGATCGCAGGGGAATCAGAGCTCAATGATACCTATGGTTGTGATTTATAATACAATACATTCAGGTTTCCCTCGTTGAGGACATTCTGACATACCTGTAAGATCATGCCGTCATCCACACTGTAAATTTTTTCAATCTCCTGGTTGTACAGGCCGGGATTGCCCAGATTGGCAAAATAAGCGAGGTTCATGGCCCTGTTCAGCACCTCAACCTCCGAAAATGCATGACTTGTTTCGGCCTGCGTCTTTACTTTTTCAAGTTCATTTTTCCCAAATTGGCCAAGTTTTAATTCTTCAATGATCTCATGGACAGATGCTTCTGCATCTTCAAGTCTGATACCATTCTTTACTTTTCCTTCGATGATAAACAGTCCCGGATCAGTTGATCCTGACATATAAGCATTGATCGTAGTGAAAATTTTTTTATTTTTAATAAGTCCGCGGTAAAGTCGTGAGGCTTTTCCCCTTCCCAGGATATCACTGAGAAGATCAGTGGCATAATATTCCTCATCCATCCGACCTCCCACATGCCAGGCCATATATAAAGCTTCCGAAGGTACATCCGCCGTGACTTCCAGTTTTCTCTTTTCAATCTGTTTGGGCTCTACAGGCAGGATTTTTTTCCTTGAATTCCCTGATGGAATCGGGCCAAACCACTTTTCAGCAAGCTTTCGCACAAGTTGGGTAGTTATATTCCCGGCCACTGCCAGAATGGCATTATTCGGGATATAAAACTGGCCGAAAAATTCTTTCACATCCTCCATGGTTACTTTTTCAATATGAGAAATGTCTTTTCCAATGGTCGGCCAGCTATAAGGATGTTTCTGGTAAGCGAGTGGTCTCAATTTCAGCCAAACATCTCCATATGGCTGGTTCAGATACCTTTGGTTGAACTCCTCGATCACCACTTTTCTCTGAACTTCCAGAACTTTCGGATCAAAAGACAATCCCAGCATCCGATCCGATTCAAGCCAGAATGCGGTTTCAAGGTTGACGGCAGGCAGGGTAATGTAATAATTGGTAATATCCGGTGTGGTAAATGCGTTGTTTTCACCTCCTACCTTCTGCAGGAATTCATCATAAACCGGTATGTTTTTTGATCCTCCAAACATCAGGTGTTCAAAAAGATGGGCAAATCCCGTTTTCTCGGGGTTTTCATCCCTCGATCCCACATTATACATCAGGTTGACTGCTGCTATGGGAAGGGTCGGATCCTCATGAACAATTACACGCAATCCATTATTCAGTTCAAATTCCTCATAGTGTACCATACGTCTGCAAAGATGGTAAAAATATACATTGTATCCATTTTTATGTTCCTCGCATTGATTTACATTTGGCAAAAATTCCTGAATGATTTTTGACCGAAAAAAACTTTCTGACCAAGAACTCATCGAGCTTTATAAGCTCCTGATTAATCCCAGGCTGATCGAGGAAAAAATGCTTTTATTGCTTCGGCAGGGAAAAATCAGCAAGTGGTTTTCCGGAATAGGACAGGAAGCCATTTCAGTGGGAGCAGCTTATGCCTTACATCCTGATGAATACATCCTTCCCCTGCACAGGAACCTGGGTATTTTTACCACCCGGAGGATTCCGTTGGATCGATTGTTTTCACAGTTTCAGGGTAAGAAATCCGGTTTTACCAAAGGGAGGGACCGATCGTTCCATTTCGGTAGCAAGGAGCATCATATCATCGGTATGATCTCTCATCTGGGACCACAGTTAGGGATTGCCGATGGAATTGCCCTGGCACATCAGCTGAAAAACGAGAAAAAAGTTGTGCTCGTATTTTCAGGGGATGGAGGGGCCAGTGAGGGGGATTTTCATGAAGCATTGAATGTAGCCTCCGTTTGGGACCTACCTGTATTATTCCTGGTTGAAAATAATGGTTATGGCCTGTCAACTCCCAGTTCAGAACAATTCAGACATCAGCATTTCATTGATAAAGGTCAGGGATATGGGATGGAGGCTTTCCAGGTGAATGGTAATAACATCCTGGATGTTTACCATACGGTGAAAAAGTTAGCTTCACAAATCAGGAACAATCCCCGTCCGGTACTTTTGGAGGCCATCACTTTCAGAATGCGAGGACATGAAGAAGCTTCAGGGATCAAATATGTGCCCAAGGAACTCATTGAGAACTGGGAAAAAAAGGATCCCATCCTCAATTATGAGGCCTATCTAAAAGATCAGAAGGTACTCCATCAGGCAGATATTGATCAATACAGGAAAGAGATCAGAGTTTTGATTGATCAAGGACTTTCCGTAGCCTTTGAAGAAAAAGATCCTGAATTCTCCATGAAAGAAGAAGTGGAAGATATGTATTTCCCCTATTCGCCCCTGCCGGTGACACCAGGACCAGGAAAAATATCCGATCGGCGTATGGTGGATGCAATCAACGATGCTATGAAACTTGCTTTCGGAAAATATCCTGATCTGGTCATCATGGGTCAGGACATCGCCGAATACGGAGGGGTATTTAAAGCCACAGAAGGAATGGTGGAGAAATTTGGGAGGAAAAGAGTAAGAAATACACCCCTTTGTGAGTCTGCTATTCTCGGGATTGGACTTGGATTATCCATTTACGGGATCAAATCGATCGTTGAAATGCAATTTGCAGATTTTGTTACCTGTGGATTTAATCAGATCGTGAATAACCTGGCTAAGATCCATTACCGTTGGGGTCAAAATGCGGATATAGTAGTCAGGATGCCTACTGGGGCTGGAGTGGGTGCCGGACCGTTTCATTCTCAATCCAACGAATCCTGGTTCTTTCATACTCCCGGATTAAAAATCGTCTATCCATCCAATCCACGGGATGCCAAGGGTCTTTTATTGGCCAGTATTGAAGATCCGAATCCAGTCCTATTTTTTGAACATAAAGCCTTGTACAGGGCAGTCCAAGAAGAAGTACCCGATGATTATTATACCCTGCCGATCGGTAAAGCACGAAAAGTGACAGAAGGATCCGATCTGACAATTATTACCTACGGAATGGGGGTCCTCTGGGCAGAAAGGATCCTGGCCGGGATGAATGGTCTTTCCGCCGAGTTGATTGACCTGAGATCCTTAATGCCCTGGGATCGGGATATGATTGCCGATTCTGTTAAAAAAACCGGGAAAGTGATCATCCTGCATGAAGATACATTGACCGGTGGGATCGGGGCAGAAATTTCAGCCTATATTTCGGAAAATTTGTTTGAATACCTGGATGCTCCCATCATGCGGGAAGCCGGTTTAGATACCGCTGTACCCTTTTCAAAGAACCTGGAAGATCATTTTTTACCTCCTGAGCGGTTCCGCCAGAAGCTTGTCCAGCTTCTCGAGTTCTAAGCAAATCGGTTCATTTTGAGGACATTATTTAATAAATTCATAAATTTTACGTTATTTTAGTCCAGACAGCAGACTAATTTTGCATTTAATACAGGTGAATTTGTGTTTAAAATTGATGATTGAAAGACGGAAGCTATTAAAAATAGTCTTATTGGTTTTCGTAACGGGCTTCCTATTTCTCATTGATTTGCCGGAAAGCCGGGCACAGGTAAAACTTTCTGACAGGAATTCTGAAGCCTACAGAAATAGCAGGAAAAATAAGAAAAACAAACAGAAGGAGCGAGTCAAGCGGTTCAGAAAAGCCGAGAAGAAAAATCTTTCAGTCGGAGAAATGGAAGTCACTCCGGAGGTTTTAAAGGAGCAATACGTTCCGAAGGACCAGAATGCGGAAAAAAACCCGTCCAAGCAGATCTTCAATACCTATCAGAAGCAGAGCCGGATTTTTTCAAGAAAGGCAAGGCAAGCATTGGATCAGGGGCTCATGTCCGAGAATAAATTAAAAACCAGGGACAGAAGGTATAAAAAGCAATCCCGGGTGATGGCCAATCATCAGGGAAATATCCGGATCGATCCGGCAAGAATGGGAGACAACCGTGGCATGTTCCCTCAGCCGCCAGTTGAACAGAATCCGGGTCGTGCCAATACCAGGATCCGAAATGAAAAGTTGTCCAAATACGCCTTGAAAGCCGAAGAGATGTCGATGCAGGGACTTGTTAATACACGTTCCCGGAACCGGGCCAGGCAGCAGGGTATCCGGCAATCCAGAAAAATTGGGCTCGATCAGGGAAATCTCACCTATAATAAACGTCAGCAGGAAGCCAATTATATGGGGAAATCGGTGGAAGGGATGAATCAGGGTTTAAGAAAAAGCATGACAGCCCGGGACCGGCAACAGCAGTCTATGTCAAACTCGCTTGTTCAATCCCAGTTCCAGGGTCAAACCAGGTTTGGAAGTTCAAAACAGAGAGATCTTGGATTTATTGAAAAATCCGCCCGCAATCAAAAAACAGGCATGAAGTATCCATATAATCAAAGGCAGAAGGAGGCTGGATATATGGCCAAATCCGTCGAAGGGCTTAGCCAGGGATTAAGGAAAAGTGTAAGCATGAGGGAGCAGAAACAGCAATGGATGGCCAATTCTCTTACACAATCCCAGTTCCAGGGCAATGTGGCGGCCAGATCCCGGAAGGAAAGGGAAGGCAACATGATTAATAAGTCCCTGCGAAACCAGCAAATGGGAATGAATTATAAGTACAATCCAAGAGAGAAAGAAAATAATTACATGGCCAAATCGGTGGAATCTTTAAGCCAGGGATTGATCATAAAGAAAGACAGGAACCATACGGAATCACAATATATCCGGAAATCAAAGCTGGCTCAGGATCAGGGAATGATTTCCTCTCAAACTCAAAGGCAGAAACAGGCCACTTACATGGCTAAATCTGTCGAGGGCCTTAACCAGGGATTGATCGTAAGGCAGAACAGAAACCAACAGGAAGCACAGTACATCCGGAAATCAAAACAGGCCCAAGACCAGGGGATGATTTCTTCGATGACTGAAAGGCAGAAACAAGCCAATTACATGGCCAAATCCGTGGAAGGGCTTAACCAGGGAATGAAAAAGAGTGTGACGATGAGGGAGCAGAATCAACAATGGATGGCCAATTCTCTCACTCAATCCCAGTTCCAGGGGAATGTGGTTGGCAAATCCCGGAAGGAAAGAGAAAGTAATATGATCAGTAAGTCCCTGCGGAACCAGCGAATGGGAAGGGATTATAAATACAATACGAGAGAGCAGGAAAATAATTATATGGCTAAATCGGTTGAAGCATTGAGCCAGGGGATGATCGTTAGAAAAAACCGGAACAGTGAAGAGTCCCAGTATATCCGGAAATCAAAAGAAGCCATGGACCAGGGGATGATATCCACCCGGAACATGAAACAGAAGGAAGCCAATTATATGGGCAAATCAGTCGAAATGTTGAACCAGGGATTGACGATCCGGAAATCAAGAAATGAACAGGAATCCCAGTATATCCGAAAATCGATCGAATCGTTGAATACGGGATTGATATCGACCATGACACAACGGCAGAAGGAAGCCAATTACATGGGGAAATCGGTGGAATTACTCAGCCAGGGAATGTTCAGGGCCCGGACACAACAGGATAAGGAATCAATGTATATCCGCAAATCCATCGAGGCCGGAAATCAGGGATTATACCGAGGCGTGACAAGGAAGGAGAAAGAAATGAATTACATCGAGCGATCCCTTAAGAATCAGCAAATTGGTCTGGTTAAAGTCCAGGGTCAGAAAGCCCGGGAGGCAGAGTTGAAGGATGTTTCCAGGGAAGTCCAGAATTTCAGGGGTGAGGAAAAGATCAGGACCGATTTCCTCAAAGACTGGGGAGAAAGGAGAAGACAAGCAAAATATGTGTACTATACGGGTAATTTTAGGGTCCAGTCAAGATTATTCGAGAATATTGAGAACAAGAGGATGTCTGCCAGAAGATCTAAATTTGATGGAATGGATCAGGATTCGAAATTCGAACTATGGTGGGCCTCACTTTGGAAAAAACCTGTCGACCAGCAGAAAAAACCAGAGCCGCTTAGAAAACCACGATATGACTCAAAAGAACATGAGATCTGGTTTTATTAGGGGTGGATATGTGGAAAAGAGGAGACGTGGAAATGTATCACGTGGGTGCCGGGATCCACTATTTCGCTTAAGGGATTTGGGAATAGGAGAATTGGGAATTTTTGAGTAACCCTGGATGACATTTGGGAAACGCAATTGTAAGCATAAAAGAGCATAGGAGATTCGCAGATAAATGTATCAATTTTGATCGAAGGAGTTGAATAAAAGTTACAGAGATTTTATTTGTGAATTGATTGCTGATTTGAATCACGAAGCAACAGAAGATCCTACGATCTGGAAAACGAACTGATCCTACGAAGTTGAAAATAACATAGGCAGCCCAAACATTCAAGCATACAATTCAACGCTGATTCAAACCAGGAAAGAAAATCCGGTGTCTTTCAGATGATATGAAATCCCTGATATTCTTTTTTATTACATTTTTAATAATCATTCCTTTCGGATGTGATAAGGAAAAAATTCTTCCGGATGGGCGGTTTATCGGCGTATGGATATCATTGGATCAAGTGGATACCTTAGATTTCGAAACGGATGAGGATTTTTATAAATCAAACATATATATGAGACATGATCATTACAAATATTATTACATGGAGGATTCCATTACGATTAATTATTCGGGAATCAATTACATCAATGTTTTGCCATCAAGTCATATATATGAAATCAAGGATAATATATTGACCATTGATTTTATAAATGGATGTTACGGTTTTGATAGGATAGAAAAGACTTTTTCCCGGCAATAAAAATTTAATTAAAACGAGTTATTTATGGTTGGATCAGGGAATATCAATTATTTCTATGTCTTTTGCGCCTTCCTGGAATGCCCTGGGGATTTGTCTTTAGCCGCTGGGAGCGCCGCGATTCCACAAGGTCTTTTTAATACTCCTTTTGTTAAAAAAATACATTTCTATGTAACATTGTAGCCTTTACGGATTTTTAAAACATAATTCCTCTGTAGGTTATTATTCTTACCAGCTGGATGTCGAAAAATAACTGAGATTTATATCAGGAACAATTAATTACTCTCAATGGCTTCCTGAACCCGATAATCTTCTACAGGGATACAACTGCAGAAAAGGTTCCGGTCTCCATAAGCGCTGTCAATCCTTCCAACACTGGGCCAGAATTTATTTTCCCTTAAGAACTCGAGCGGGAATATCGCCTTATTGCGGGTATAAGGGAATTCCCATGGATCCTGCATCACCCTGGATTGCGTATGAGGTGCATTTTTAAGCACATTGTTGACCGGGTCGGCATTTCCATTTTCAATTTCCCTGATCTCTTCCCTGATATTCAACATGGCATCACAAAAACGGTCCAGTTCAGAAAGGGATTCACTTTCAGTGGGTTCGATCATCAAGGTTCCGGGAACCGGGAACGAGACGGTGGGAGCATGAAATCCATAATCCATCAGCCGTTTGGCTATATCTTCCACTTCGATCCCGGATTTTTTAAATTCCCGACAATCCAGTATCATTTCATGAGCGCAACGACCTTTTATGCCGGAATAAAGGATCTTGAATTCTTTCTCAAGCCTGCCTTTGATATAATTGGCATTCAGTATGGCGATCCGGGATGCCTGGGTTAACCCTGAACTACCCATCATCCGAATATAGGCATAGGAGATAGCAAGTATGCCTGCACTTCCCCAGGGGGCGGCTGAAACGGCCGTGATGGATCGATCACCTCCTGTTCTGATGAGGGGATTCCCAGGCAGAAAGGTTTGCAGATGGGAAGCAACACAGATAGGACCCACCCCGGGTCCACCTCCACCATGTGGGATACAAAATGTTTTATGCAGGTTAAGATGGCAAACATCTGCTCCAATGAGGGAAGGATTGGTCAGGCCAACCTGGGCATTCATGTTTGCCCCATCCATATATACCTGCCCGCCATTCATGTGGATAATATTACAAATTTCCTTGATTTTTTCTTCAAACACACCATGGGTCGAAGGATAAGTTACCATTAAGGCAGCTAAAGATTCCTTGTATTTTTCCGCTTTTATCGTCAGGTCTTCGATGTCGATGTTTCCTGCTTCATCACAATTGACGATCACCACTTCTGTACCTGCCATCACCGCACTTGCCGGATTGGTGCCATGGGCGGAGGAAGGGATCAACGTTACATTCCGATGATGCTCCCCTCTGCTGGCATGATAAGCCTTGATCACCATGAGTCCTGTAAATTCTCCCTGGGCGCCACTGTTAGGCTGCAGTGAGGTAGCTGTAAGGCCGGTTATCTCATTCAACCAGGTTTCCAGGATCCTGATGATCTCCTGATAGCCTTCTGCCTGGTTTAATGGCACGAAAGGATGAAGATCGGATAGTTCAGGCCAGGTAATAGGGATCATCTCCGTCGTGGCGTTCAGCTTCATGGTACAAGAACCCAGGGATATCATCGAATGAACAAGCGACAGATCCTTGTTTTCAAGCTTTTTTATATACCGGAGCATTTCATGTTCGGAATGAAAGGAATTAAATACCGGATGTGTAAGGAAGGTGGTTTTACGAAGGAGGGCATCAGGTAACTTAAGGGAGACATTTTCTTGAATATCCTTTAATATCTCCGCCGGGATTTCATTTGATCTGGATTCGACAAATATGCGGGCTATTGATATAACATCATTCAACGAAGTCTTCTCATCCAGGGATATGCCGATATGATCGCTACCAAAATACCTGAAATTGATGCCGGCGGTTTCGGCGATTTCACGGATGCTATTTTTTTCGTTTTTCTCCACCTGGATTTTTAATGTATCAAAATAAAAATCATTTTCCTGGGTATACCCCAGATACTGGATCAATGAGTCAAGTGTGGTAGCCAGGCCATGTATCTTCTGTGCGATCTTTTTCAAGCGGTCCGGTCCGTGATAGACAGCGTACATCCCAGCCATAACTGCCAGTAAGACCTGGGCCGTGCAGATGTTTGAATTAGCCTTCTCTCTCCGGATATGCTGTTCCCTGGTCTGAAGAGCCATTCGATAAGCTTTTTTCCCTTCTGAATCCAGAGAGATACCAATGATCCTGCCTGGGATATTTCTTTTGAATGCTTCCCGGGTAGCAAAATATGCCGCATGAGGTCCACCATATCCAAGCGGAATGCCGAATCGCTGGGTGGTACCCACCACCACATCGGCCCCGAATTCACCAGGAGGTGTCAGGATGGTCAAACTCAGCAGATCGGCACAAAAAGCGGAGAAAATCTCATGTTCCCTGGCTTTCCGGATTATCGGAGACCAATCTTTGATCTTTCCGGATTCATCCGGATACTGGATCATTACGCCAAAGATCTCAGGGTCATCCAGTTGTTTTTCCGTGAGATCACTAATAATTAATTCGATGCCAATTGGATTGGCCCTGGTTTTCAGAATTTCCAGCGTCTGTGGGAAAAGGTTTTTATCAACCAGAAATTTTTCTGCCTTTCTTTTATCTCCCTTTCGTAAGGAATGAAGCATGGTCATGGCTTCTGCGGCCGCAGTTCCTTCATCCAGTAAGGAAGCGTTGGCAAGCTCCATTCCCGTAAGATCGGATACCATGGTCTGAAAATTGATCAGGGCTTCGAGTCTGCCCTGTGATATTTCAGCCTGATAAGGCGTATAAGCCGTATACCATCCCGGATTTTCAAGTATGTTTCTTTGAATCACCGCCGGAGTGATGGTATCATAATAGCCCAATCCTATGTATGATTTATAAAGCCGGTTCTTGGCAACTATTTTTTTAAATTCGATTAAGAAATCCGTTTCTCCCAGGGGCTCCGGAAGGTCCATGCGGGAATTCAGCCGGATTGAGGATGGGATCGTTTCATCGATGAGTTTGTCCAAATGATTTAAACCGAGAAATCCAAGCATTTTATTGATCTCGGAAGGGCGGGGACCCAGGTGTCTGGTTTCAAACTTCTCAGTATTGTTAAGATTAATTTTCATATCTTTACCGGCCACTTTTCGATGATTTACTACTGTATAAATTGACTCATGCAAAGGTAAAAGATATTGTATAAAAAAAATGTTATTCCGAATGCATAAAATTTTAATTTGGATTAAGAATTTTTTTCTGACTTTTTCATGCTTTTTGATCATTTATTCTGTTCAATGCCAACCACCAGACAAATGGACACATGTTCCATTAAACCACTTTGCCGGAACCATCAACGTGGAAGATCTGAAGCGATATATGAGCGTGCTTACGGCGGATTCACTCGAGGGCAGGGAAACCGCGGAACCGGGACAAAAGAAAGCCGCGAACTATATCAGGAACCATTTCAAAAGGATTGGATTGCTTCCCGTACAGATAGATGGAAAGGACACCTACGATCAGGTATTCCCCATTGAGAACAGAAGACCACAGGAGGTATCTTTGACCTTCGGTGATCAGTTATTTTTTCATTCCTCCGATTTTATCCATATTGGAAGATTTGATCGATCGACCCAGGATACGGTCCGGATCGCATTTGCCGGTAATGGCACTCCTGAGGATCTGGGAAAGGTCCGGCCGGAGGGAGAAGCTGTTTTATTTATCCATTCACCTACAGGATTCAGCCTTTCTGAAAAGATCAACTTTTGCCGTGATAAAGGATTCAATTACATATTCATTATTTATGGGGAGCAGGATCAGGAATTTGAACAATTTCTGGAGGCTTCAAAAATGTATATTCCAGGCATATGGGCACAGGATCAGCGGGAGGATGCCCAACTGTTTTTTATACCTCCAAGTCTTGGTTCCGATATTTTTAAAACAGATATGGATCATCTTCTCAAGGCTGTAGAAAAAAGCCAGAAAGGGAAGAGAAAGCCTTTCAGAAAAATCGCAGACACCTCCATAATCGTTCAGGCGGAGGCACAGGATTCTCTGGTTTATACGGAAAATATCCTGGGCTTTATCAAAGGGGCCGAAAAACCTGATGAATGTGTGATCATTTCAGCCCATTATGATCATGTAGGGATCAGGGAGGGGGATATCTATAGGGGGGCGGATGACAATGCTTCAGGAACAGCCTCTCTTATGGAATTGGCAGAGGCATTCTGCCTGGCCCGGGAAGAAGGGTTTAACCCCCTTAGAAGCATTCTTTTTATCACATTTACTGGCGAAGAAAAAGGATTACTGGGATCTGATTATTATGTAAATCATCCAATTTTCCCCTTATCAAAGACTGTCGCGGATCTGAATATCGACATGATCGGCCGTTCAGACAGGCAACATTCAGCGGACACAGGTTATGTATACCTCATCGGATCTGATAAACTGTCCCTGGAATTGCATGAAATATCGGAAAGAATGAACCTGGAGCATATCAATATGGCGCTCGATTATACCTATAATGACGATGCGGATCCCAACCGGTATTATTTCCGTTCTGATCAATATAACTTCGCTAAAAATAATATTCCGGTCATATTTTATTTTACCGGGGTACACGAAGATTACCATAAGCCGACGGATACCCTTGAAAAAATCAGATTTGATAGTATGGTGACCATTTCAAAATTGATATTCTATACGGCGTGGGATATCGTAACGCGGGAAGAAAGATTAAATTTAAAATAAAAAAAGAAGCCGGGGATTTAGGAAGGCCCGGCTTCAAAATTCAACCAGCTATGATAAGAGAAAGATCTGAATCAAATGTACAAAATTATTTATTAAATGTTCAAATACTATTTAAAAAATATTTAATCGACCATTTTTTGTTATTTCAGTTTCCTGGAATGTTGATTTTTTGACTTCTTTTCATGAAATGATCCTTTGTAATCCGGATCCAGTTTCCGTTTGATCCGGTCAATCTCCTGTTCCATTTTCTTTTTTTCCCAGGGCTCTGTTTCTGTAATTTCTACCTCCCGGGGGATTTTCTTTTCCGTGATCTTTGACCGGATCAATCTTTCGATATTCGAGAGATGGAATTCATCCGGTCGATTAACAAACGTAATCGATTCCCCTGAAGCAAGGGCCCGTCCTGTTCGACCGATTCGATGCACATATTCCTCATATACCAGGGGTACATCAAAATTGATTACATGACTGACGAGGTTTACATCGATACCGCGGGCCGTCAGATCCGTAGAAACGAGGATACGGATATTGCCATCTTTAAATGAATTGATCGCATTGATCCGGGTATTCTGACCTTTGTTTGCATGTATTACACGTACATCCGGATCAATTTTTCTCCGGATGAATTTATAGACATCATTCGCCGTTTCCTTGGTTTTAGTAAAAATGATCACCTTTTTGAATGCGTCCTGATCAGTCAGCAGGAATTGGAGCAGGTTTATTTTTGTTTTCAGATTGGGTACCTTATAAAAGTACTGGATGATCGATTCGGCAGTACTTCCCTGGGGTTTGATCTCAATTTTTTGAGGAAATTCGAGAAAGTCTTCTGACAACTGTTGAACTTTATCGGAAAATGTTGCGGAAAAAAGGAGATTCTGTCTTTTTCTGGCGGGGATCACCTCCAGTATCCTGTTTAATTGAGGCATGAATCCCATATCCATCATTTTATCCGCTTCATCAAGAACCAGTGTTTGAATGTTTTTTGTATGGAGGATGCCCTGAAGGTATAAGTCCATAAACCGGCCCGGAGTAGCAATTAAAATATCCAGTCCCTTCTCTATTTCCATGATCTGATTCTTCATACCAGTTCCACCATAAATAACCACACTTCGGAGATTTAAATAGCTGGTCAGTTGGTGGGTCATTGTATTTACCTGGATTGCCAATTCCCTGGTGGGGACCAGGATGAGCGCCCGCGCATCATTGCCTTCCTGAAACCTGAGTTTCGAGAGAACGGGGATGAGATAGGCGGCGGTTTTACCGGTCCCGGTAGGGGCGATGGCTATGAGATCATGTCCTGCCCGGACGCGGGGGATTACCTTTTCCTGAACGGAAGTGGGATTTTGGAATTTCAGGTCTTCCAGGGCATTCAGTATGGATCGACTTACTTTTAAATCCTCAAAACTTTTTTTGACATTGGCCATGGATTGTCTTTATATCCTTTATTTTAGTAAAATTAAACGGCACCCTCAAGATTATGGGCAGAATATTGATAAAAAATGGAAAAATCATTAATCGGGGGCAGATTTTTGAATCAGACATTCTTATCAAGGGACCCTTTATTGAAAAGATAGACAAGGAAATCACGGCCGGTGAAGCCGAGATTATCGAAGCAGCCGGGAAGTGGGTAATCCCCGGTATTATTGATGACCAGGTGCATTTCCGGGAACCAGGCCTTACACATAAGGGGGATATTCATTCGGAATCAAGAGCTGCCGTAGCCGGCGGGGTGACCTCCTATATGGAAATGCCCAATACCAAACCTCCTGCGGTTACACAGGAGCTTCTGGAAGAGAAGTACAAATTGGCTTCTCAAAAATCCATCGCCAATTACAGTTTTTACATGGGTACTACCAATGATAATCTTCAGGAAGTGTTGAAAACAAATGGTCATCAAGTTTGTGGGATAAAAATCTTCATGGGCTCTTCTACCGGTAATATGCTGGTGGATAACAGGAAAACGCTGGAAGCCATTTTTGCAGAGTGTCCCTTGCTGATTGCTACCCATTGCGAAGATGAAGCCACTATCCGCAAAAATAGTGAAAAAGCCAGGAGTGAATATGGAAAAGAGGTACCATTCTCCTTACATCCCGAGATCAGGAGTGAAGAAGCCTGCTATCTATCTTCTTCTTATGCGGTGTCACTCTCTGAAAAATATGGCACCCGTTTGCATGTATTGCATATTTCCACCGCCAGGGAACTAGATCTTTTTGGTAATCAGTCCTCTCTGGCGAATAAAAAGATCACAGCGGAGGCCTGTATTCATCATCTTTGGTTCACCAGGGAGGATTATCCTCATCTTGGTTCTTTCATTAAATGGAATCCTGCCATAAAAAATAAAACGGACCGGGATGCGATCAGAGAAGCGGTAAAGGATGGACGCATTGATGTGATTGCCACGGACCATGCCCCCCATACCCTGGAAGAAAAAAGGAATTCTTATTTTGAAGCCCCCTCTGGGGGCCCTTTGATCCAGCACAGCCTTGTGGCAATGCTGGAATTATATCACCAGGGTATTTTCAGCCTGGAGACGATTGTTGAAAAAATGGCCCACAATCCTGCCATTCTTTTCGGGATCGACAGAAGGGGATTCATCGAGGAAGGTAATTATGCTGATCTTGTGATTGTAGATCCGGAATCGCCATGGACAGTTACTTCGGAAAACATCCTGGCGAAATGTGGCTGGTCGCCGTTTGAGGGCGTGACCTTTACTTCCAGCATTCATAAAACTTTCGTTTCTGGTAATCTTGTTTATGACCAGGGACGGATCATTGAATCAGGCCCCGGAATGAGGCTCATGTTTGCAAGATAATTTATAATGAAAGCTTTGTATAAATTAAGATATCGCGTACTTTTGCAATCCTTAATTATTGGATCAGTATATCGTACAGTTAGTTGGTGGATGTAGTTCAGTTGGTTAGAACGCCTGATTGTGGTTCAGGAGGTCGCCGGTTCGAGTCCGGTCTTCCACCCGAAAATATTTTCCCAAAATGTGGGGATGGACCACTTTGCCTTTATAACTGAACCGGTTATTTTTTCTCTTTCCTGGCACACTTCCTAATCTAGTTTGATAACCAAATCTTTTTCCTAAATTTGTTTTTAAGGGGTTTATGACTGCCTTGCATCAACGGCGGTGGAAATCGAAAAATGAATTGAACTTAATTTTTCTTTAAAAATTATAAAAAAAGGGTAAATTACTTCTTTATATATTAATTTTATCAGGTAATTCATGTTAACTGACCAGAAAAATAATTAATCTGAATGGGTGTAGAAAACGGCACCATATTGGTAGTAGATGATGATGAAGATGTGTTGTTAGCGGCCAAATTCCTGCTGAAGCGTCATTTTGCAAAGATCGTTACAGTGAGTTCCCCGGAAACGATTGATGATCTTCTGGAAGAGAATTCTTTTGATGTGGCTTTACTCGATATGAATTATACCGCAGGTGCCACAACGGGTCAGGAAGGTTTTGATTTGCTGAATTATCTTATCACCAATTCATCCAAAACCAGGGTGGTGATGATGACGGCTTATGGAGATATTGACCTGGCTATAAAAGCGATCAAGGAAGGGGCAGTTGACTTTATCGTTAAACCATGGGATAATGCCAAACTGGTCAACACGGTGATCTCTGCCTTTAAGAAAGTACCTGAAAAAGCTGGCAGTTCAAAAGGAACGGGCGCCAGAATGTCCACCGGCTCCGTAGAAACGGTGGGTATGTCGGAAGTCGAAAGAATCTTCATGTTCCTGGATATTACCTCATCCACCTCCATCGCAGAAAAATTGGGGCATGTAAAATATTTTGAGTTATTAAATGATTTTTTCATGAACATTGCGGCACCCATTGAAAACCATCAAGGAGAAATCTATCAATATATTGGAGATGAAGTCGTTGTAAGCTGGCCTCTGAACGAAGGCATCAGGGATTTTAATGTACTGAACTGTTTTTTTGATATTGTCGATACCATCGATGGATTATCCGGGAACTATCAGGAACGCTACAACCTCGTTCCAACTTTTAAAGCGGGGATGCATTATGGGAAAGTATCCACCGGTACAATTGGAACATTAAAAAAAGAAATTATCTATACAGGAGATGTATTAAATACTACGAGCCGGATTGAAGGTCAGTGTAACCAGTATAAGGTAAACAATTTAATGTCGAAAGACCTGATACAGGCATTCCCGAATGGAAGCTATTTCGAATTTGAAAAGATCGGAGAGATCAGTTTACGAGGGAAGGCTTCCTTTGTGACGCTTTATACAAGCCGCAGAAAACAATAAATCATCTAATTCTGTCCTTGAAGGCATCCATGAACTGGTGATGTATTTTTAAGACCTGTGGAATGACCAATCGGGTATCATCGTTATAAATAATGTGATCAGCCAGTTTTTTTTTCTCTTCGTCAGGCATTTGATTGTCAATGATTTTTTCAATATCTTTTTTTGTCCGGTGAGGGTCCCTTAAAAGGGTGCGTTCAATCCTGAGTGTCAGAGGAGCATAAATAAGAATGGTTTGTTCCAGCTCCTTATAAGAGCCGGTTTCAAAAAGCAGTGCCGCTTCCTTCAGGGTATAAGGCATTTCCAGGTGATTCTGACGCCATTGGAGGTAGTCTTCCCGAACTGCCGGATGGACCAACTCATTCAATTGATCCAGTTTATCCCTGTTTATGAAGACATGACTTGACAGATATGATCGGTTGAGCCTTCCATTCAGGTATGTATCCGGCCCAAAAAATTCCGTGATTTCACGGATCAGTTTTTCATCATGATTCATCAGGAACTTTGCCCGTTCGTCTGCATAATAGACCGGGATTCCAAGGTTGTTGAAGATGGAAGATATCAGGGTTTTCCCGGCCCCGATGCCTCCGGTAATTCCGATGTCAAACCCCTTTTTTTTCTTTTGCATAAACCAGTTTGACTTGGGTGGTGTCCATTTTTACATCTTCGACATAAAACGGTGTTTCAATCAACTCAAGGGTAATCGTCGAGTCTTGTTTATTCACATTATTATAATCAGCGATGATCATAAAATCCGTATCTGGAAAAATATCCAGGAACTCTTCCTGGATTTTGAAATTAAGGACGACCTGATCGGGAGAGATCATCACATAGGATTCCATCGGGAAGTTAACAAGTTCAATTTTAAAAGTCTGCTTGTAATTTATCATCCTGGATACCTCAAATTGAATATGTACCTCGGATGGATCCGTTGACACCAGGCTCTTATTATATGGATTAACCGGGATTTGCTGATTGACATCCTTATCCAGATTCTCAAAAGGGGCTTTCAGATACAGGGTATCGGAAAGGGTATCCAACATGCTTTTGGGCCCTATGAGCCAGGTTGTGTCCGGGATGAGGACGATGGGGCCAATGATCTCATACATATTCTCCAGATCAATGGCTGCCTGGTTGATCTTCAGGTTCATTTTTTTTGTGTTTTTCGGCTGGATATTAAAAGTTACTGAATCGGTCACGATGAAATTCAGGTTGAGAGATCCCAAATGTTGTGAAAGTAAGGGCTGTATGGTGTATCCGGCAATCTGTTTCGTTTCTATCGGTTTATCAAGCGTAATCCTGAGTGGTTGCCTGTTAAAGGAAATACTCTGTTTCAACAGATCCCATCCCACTCCTGTTACATTAGCCTCGACAAATTCTGCAGGAGGCTTAACCAGGATTGTCTCATCCAAATTATAATCGAGTACGATCGGACATTTAATCACGGAGGTATAGGTTTTATTCAAAGCACTCAGAATCCATATGATGGTTGCACCCAGTAAGCTGAGGACAACCACTTTAAGATCCTGGTTCCTTGGGGCGATGATTGACTTTAGCCAATAACCTATTTTAACGAATTGATCCAATCAAAGAGTATATCCTGTTTATTTAACTTCTTTCACTTTTTTAGTTGATTCCAAAGAAATCGAAGACTTGTCAAACTTTATTTTCCCGCCTTTTTCAACCTCAAGAATCACGGTATCACCTTCTATGGATACAATTCTTCCGTGAATACCACCCACGGTGACCACCGCGTCTCCTTTTTTAATTTCCCCCAAAAACTTTTTCTGATCTTTCTGTCTTTTCTGTTGAGGGCGGATCATAAAAAAATAAAATATAAGGATGATACCCCCGATCAACAGGAGGTTGCCATAGAAGGACTGCCCACCGCTGGGGCTCTGTAATAAAATGTATGCTAGCATTATATTTAATTAAAATGATTTCAATGAATTGAATTTACTGTTTAACCGGACCAGCCGTTTGCTGTTGGGGGGTAACAAAACCCTTGATCCTTAATCTGGTGATTGCCGGATCTGTGTTGGCCGTGATGGTAATGGTTTTAATTTGTTGATTGGGTTTGTTTTTGCTGTCAAAACGAACCTGAATTTCTCCTGTACCACCCACCGGGATAGGATCATTGGGCCATTTGGGTACCGTACACCCACAGGAGGCCGTGGCTTTTTCGACGAGAAGTGGTGTGTTTCCTGTATTGGTAAAAGTAAAAGTGTGTTCAACGATGTCGCCTTCATTGATCGTACCAAAATCATATTCAATGTTCTCAAAATCTATTTTGGACTTTGGCGTATTGTCATCAATCTTGGTAGGATTGCTGGCAAGCTGTACCGGGTTGCTCGTGGGTTTATTGTCGGCCGAGGATCCAACTTCCAATGCAGCTACCCTTCTTTCCAGCAGGGCGATTCTTTTTTCGAGATCCTTGTCAGAGGAACAAGAGAACACAAAAATTAGGATAAGGATTGTTATACTACCTTTTAAATATTTCATATTTCAATTGTTTTTGTTTTTAATTTGACCAATCAGATCGTCGACATCCTCAAGTAATTTTTCCGCTTTTTCTTTGGCATTCTTGATGACTTTCTGGCCCTCTGATTTGGCTTCTGAATCAGGGATTGATTTCACCTTGACAAGTTCCTGAACAAGATCTTCGAGTTGATTTTTATATTTATCAAGCAGAAAGGATAATTTCCCTCTGGTTTGGGTTCCTTTATCCGGGGCATAAAGCATCCCGATGATGACCCCGGTTGCAGCTCCAAACAGGAACGATAGTAAGGATTTTGATGTGTTACTCATATTTTTATTCTTTATTTATTATCAATTAGACCTCTTCCACTTTTTTTAATGACCCCCTGGTTTTTTAATTCTTCTGATAAAACATCCAGTATACCATTAACGAATTTTTTGCTTTTTGGTGTACTGAAATTCTTGGAAAGTTCTATGTATTCATTTATAGAGACTTTAACGGGAATACTTGGGAAATGGATCATTTCACACAATGCCATTTTCAGAATGATCTTATCCATGATCGCGATCCTGTCTATGTCCCAGTTTTTTGATTTATCGGCAATTAACTTTTCGTATTCCCTGTCATGATTCACGGTAATCTCGAATAACTTTCTGAAAAAATCCCGGTCTTCCTCCCAGTTATTACTGAGCAGAATGGGATTGATCGCAACATCGTCCTTTTCTATATTTTTAAAAGTTTTAACGATCATGCTTTTCAGTATATGTTTATCTTCCGACCAGCTGATGTCATTTGAATCCATATAGGCATCAAAAAGATCACTCTTAAAAAGAAGACTCTTATAAATATAGATACAAATCTTTTTATCTGCATCGAATCCTGGTTTTTCATTGTTCAAATAATGCTGATATTCCTCATCAGGTTTTATTAATGTTTTATACCAGTGATAGAAGGTTTCATGATCTCCCTGGTTCTTGATCCTGAACCGGTTATCGCCCTGAATCATGGATACAAGTCGGTTTTTTCGTAATCCGGATACCGTATTATCGAGCTTAGGATTCTTTGATTCAACAAAGGCAAATTCAGCAATGAGATTAAGTAACCAGAGATATTGTTCATAGATTTTTTCTGTATCACCCAACAGGATTTTCAGAAAATGATTATAATCCTTAAGATTTTCATCATTATAATTTCTGAAGGCCTGGATGGCAATGACATCTTCTTCCTGATCGGTATCATTTATTTTGCCGAAAGAATTGTGCCTGAAATTCTGTTCGAAGATCTTTAAAGCTAATTGTTTTTTCCTGTTGAGATCCAACCGGTCAACAGGCTCCATTGAATTCAGATCAGGCGAAAATTTCTCCTGTATATAATCGAGGGCAAGATTATAATTCGCTTCCTGACTTTTATAGTATGCATACAATCCTTGCATTGCCTTCGCTCTGAGAATTCGCCTGTTAAGCATCTATTTTATTTCAATTTTACAAATGTAATTTCACTTTCCCGATATCATTGATCCGTTGGGTGGCCAATCTGATCGCTGCTTCCTGGGTGGGGATCTTTTCCTGTTTTGTTTTATGAATGATGTCCAAAACTATATTATATATCCTTTCCACCTTTTTAAATACCCTATCACGGCTATAATTACCCAGATAATCCAATCCGACATTGATCAAACCACCTGAATTGATCATAAAATCGGGAGCATAAATGATCCCCTTTTCCATGATTAATTTCCCATGCCTCTTTTCATCTTCCAGCTGATTGTTGGCCGCTCCGGCAATAATGTCGCAATTCATTTTACTCAAAGTATCATCATTGACAGTGGCTCCAAGCGCACAGGGGGCATAAATATCCATATTCGAATTATACAATTCATCCTGGGTTACCACTTCTACCGTAAATTCCCTGGCAACTTCCTTAATCTTATCTTCATATATGTCCGATACCAGGATTTTTGCCCCTTCTTCCGAAAGATGTTTTACAAGATAATGACCGACATGACCAACACCCTGTACTGCAACGGTTTTCCCTTCTAGACTATCCTTTCCATAAGCTTCCTTTGCACAGGCTTTCATTCCCATATAAACCCCATATGCGGTAAAAGGAGAAGGGTCTCCCGAGCCACCCATTTTTTCAGATAAGCCTGTGACATAGCGTGTTTCCATTGCAATGTATTCCATGTCGTCCGGATTCATATTTACATCTTCGGCGGTCACATATTTACCATGTAAACTTTCAATGAAACGTCCGAATCTTCTGAGCAAGGCTTCTGATTTGATCTTTTTTGCATCCCCAATGATTACAGCCTTCCCACCACCCAGGTTCAGTCCAGATATGGCAGCCTTGAATGTCATTCCCCTCGATAAACGCAAAACATCCACGAATGCTTCCTGTTCAGATTTATAATTCCACATCCTGGTGCCTCCAAGTGCCGGTCCCAGTACCGTATTGTGGATCCCGATGATGGCTTTCAACCCGCTTGCTTCATCATAACAATATACTACCTGCTCATGAGCATGCTGGGATATTTCCTCAAAGACCGATAAATTGCCAACCTTTTCCTCTTGTTTTAAGTCGATCATTTATTTTTGGGTTAATTGTTTTATACTTTTGAATACAAAATATCTTTTCTTAAGGTACCACAAAAGTAGTTTATTTTCACTTGTAATTCAATTGTATTGAGGATTTCGAACTTTCATCTTTTTAATGGGTTTAACAGGTAGTGAAAGAGCTTGCACATTTGAATAAGTACTTCATTAAATATAAATTCCATCTTTTACTGGGATTATTATTTATTATTATTTCCAATATCTTCCAGATATTGCCTGCCCAGTTTGTCCGATATGCACTGGATCTTGTGGTAGATAATTTAAAGGTCTACCGGATTTTTGAAGGGGCTCATCTCCAGGAGATTTACAATGCGGTGATCAAAAAAAGCGTGGTCATTTATGGATTGATCATTCTGGGCATGGCCCTGATGAGGGGTTTTTTCCTTTTTTTAGTGCGGCAGACCATTATCGTCATGTCACGACATATTGAATACGATCTCAAAAATGAAGTTTATGAACATTATCAGACCTTACCGCTCAGTTTTTACCGGAAGAACAATACAGGGGATTTACTGGCCAGAATTTCTGAAGATGTCGGAAAAGTGAGGATGTTTATTGGCCCAGCGATCATGTATGGTCTCAATCTTTTCACTTTATTTTTAATGCTGATTCCCATTATGCTGTCAATCAATACCCGTTTGACCCTTTACGCCTTGATACCCCTTCCTTTTTTGTCATTCAGTATCTATTTTGTAAATAACCTGATCAATAAGAGATCTGAAGAGATTCAGCGTAGTTTATCCGGGTTATCCACCTTTGTCCAGGAAGCTTTTTCAGGGATCCGGGTCATTAAATCATTTGCCCGGGAGTCGGAAAGCCTTGATAATTTTTCAAAGGCCAGTGAGGAATATAAAATCAAGTCTCTACGGCTCACCCGGGTCAATTCACTTTTTTTCCCCCTGATTCTTTTCCTGATCGGGCTGAGTACGATCATTACCGTTTTTGTTGGAGGGGTGGAGGTGATCAATGGGACCTTATCCTTTGGGAATATTGCAGAATTCATCATTTATATTAATATGCTGACCTGGCCGGTAACATCCCTGGGATGGATTACCAGCATAATACAGCGTGCAGCGGCTTCACAGAAAAGGGTCAATGAATTTTTACTGGAAAAGAATAGTATCCTTTCCCAGGAAAAAATTACAGAGGAAATAAAGGGTGAAATCACATTCAAAGATGTGTCTTTTGTTTATCCTGATACCGGGATCCATGCCTTACAACATGTTTCATTTTCGGTGAAGCCAGGTGAAACCCTGGCCGTGATAGGTTCAACAGGTTCCGGGAAAAGCACCATCGCTAATTTATTATGCAGGTTGTTTGATACTACTTCCGGAAGTATCCTTATTGATCAACATAACATACGCGCCTATAGTGTCCATTATCTGAGAAGTCAGATCGGATACGTACCCCAGGATGTTTTTCTTTTTTCCGATACCATTAGTGAAAACATTGCCTTCGGAAGCGATGAAGTGGAAGAAAACAAGATCATTCAGGCGGCCATCGAAGCTGATCTTTATGATAATATCATCGATCTGCCGAAAGGCTTTGAAACCATTCTGGGTGAACGGGGTATTACCTTGTCCGGTGGACAAAAACAGCGTTTATCCATTGCCCGGGCACTGATCCGTGATCCGAAAATCCTGATCCTGGATGACAGTCTGTCTGCGGTTGATACCAAAACTGAAAATAATATTCTGAATAACATGAAAAGAATCATGTTAGCCAGAACAAGTATTATCATATCCCACCGGGTCTCCTCAGCGAAACTGGCCGATCATATCCTTGTACTGGATGATGGGCAGATTGTTGAAATGGGGAATCACGAATCCCTGATGGCTTCAAATGGTGTTTACAAGGAGCTATATGAGAAACAGTTAAAGGCCGAGGAACTAAACGAAGAGTAAAACTGCATTGTAATATCGAAGGATGTGATCGGCAGATCATGTCAATTCAATCAAGCTGTTTACTGGTCATGGCAGGCACGACCCATCGCAGGCACAACCCATCCTTTCATATTTTTTACCCGGGAATTCATGTTTTTATATGTCAGGAGTTTTCTCTTGAAATATTTTTTTGTAAATTAAAATTGTTAACCAGTTTTTGATGGATCCCAATCCATCATCATTTAATCAGCTATGTTATGAAACCGGCATTGTTACTTGCCCTGATCGTATTCCATTCGGTGTCTGCCCAGCAAGGCGACTATTCCATGGGTGCACGGTCTTCCGGGATGGGCAGCGCCAATGTTGCTCTTGCAGATCCCTTTTCTGCATTCAACAATATGGCGGGTGTAGCGAGACAGGAAAAATCCTCCATCCTTTTTTCAATTAAGAATTTATATTCACTTGAAGGACTTTTCGCTTTGGGGGCAGCGTACAATCAGAAATACAAGCAGGGGGCATTCCTTTTCAATCTTTACCGCTTTGGCGACCGGTTATTCAGTGAACATAAGTTCGGAATGGGATACAGTCATCAGATCCGTTTCGTCAGCCTGGGGGTCCAGTTGAATTACCTTCAGCAAAGCATTGAATCTTTTGGGACTTCGGGATCAATCATCCTTGAACTGGGCGGGATGGCCGAGATATTCCCCGGATTGATCCTGGGGGCCTATATATCAAATCCAAATCGGGCGACTATCGGTCGATATGTTCGTGAACCGTTGCCGGTGGTCATGAAAACAGGATTGGCCTACAAGCCTGATGAAAAGATCACCCTGTGTTGGGAGCTTCAGCGGGGACCGGATGACCATACCTTCCTGAAGATCGGATTGGAATATATTCTCAGTGAGATATTCCCGCTTCGGGCCGGGACCGTTCTCAATCCTGCCAGATTTACTTATGGATTCGGGATACATCTAAAAAAAATTCAACTGGAGTATGGTACTGAACTGAATGCCCTTTTGGGTATAACCCATCAATTATCTATCAATTATCAATTTTCAAGAAAATGATACGGAAAATTATGTTGATCTTGTTATTGCTGGTGCCCTGGATCGGGACATTCTCTCTTTACGCTCAAACTGATCAGGATGATCCCGATTATAGTTCCTATGTCGAATCGGTTTTTTCATCACAGGAAGACCAGATTGCCGAAGACGTATTCGAATCATTTCTTCAGACATACCATCAGCCCTTTAATTTAAATACGGTGGATCGTGAGGATCTGCGCTCCATCCTTCTTCTGGATGATCAGGAAATCACCTATATTCTTGAACACAGGCAGAAATATGGGAGTTTTCTGTCTTTTCAGGAATTATACCTGATTAACGGGATCGATTCGGCAAAGGTGGAGATGATTAAGAAATTTCTGATTGTTGAACCGGTCGTATTCAAACAGATGGATTCACTTAGATTCATAAAAAGGGTATTACAATACGGCCAGAGCAGCCTGACCTTACGGTATAACAGGATTCTGGAAAAAAGAAGGGGATTTCTTAGCAGATCGGATCCGGATGAGGTTTTGAAGAAAAGATATTATGTCGGGTCTCCTGACCAGTTATATGTCCGTTTTACCATGGAGGTTCCCGATGATCTGAAAATCGGATTGACGGCGGAAAAAGATGCGGGTGAACCAATTTATTTTTCGCCAAAGGATAAAGCATATGGCATGGATCATTATGCGGGTTTTATCCAGAAAAAATATCATTCCTGGCTGAAGAGTTTCACTTTGGGTGATTTTAAGATTCAATCAGGGCAAGGCGTGGTTATGGGGAATGGACTTTTAATTGGTAAGGGGACCGAACCCATCAGGACTGCAGTCCGTTTTGATCAGGGCGCCAGGCCTTATCAGGGAGCGACAGAATATGGTTTTTATCGTGGACTGGCCCTGGAACTTGGAGGTAAAAGGTGGTCAACTACTTCTTTCGTTTCTTATAAGGGATTGGATGCCAACCTGGAATTTCAGGATAGGGATGAGATGTCTGCTGTAATCAGGAGCATACAAAATACAGGATACCATCGAACCCCTGCTGAACTGTTGAAAAAAAATTCCGCCTCCATGATTTCGGCTGGACAGTTATGCCTGTTTCAATCTGATTATAAAAATTTCAGCATGGGAATATCCGGCATCTGGAATGAACTGAGTCAACCTTTAATTGAGACCAGAAATTATTATAACTTATTTGATTTTTCAGGCCGACGGCATTTCAATGCAGGTATCCATTACAACTATTATCGGGGGAAATTGAATGTATTCGGGGAGGTCGCGTTGTCAAAAATGAAAGGACTGGGCGCCGTACAGGGCATCATCGCCAACCTGGGACCCAGTATTGAAACAATCGTGCATATCCGGTATTATGATAAAAAATATTTTTCATTTACCGGAAGGTCTTTCGGGGAATTTACTACAAATAATAATGAGCAGGGGATTTATTGGGGGATTAAATTACATCCCTGGGCCAATCTTGATATTCATTTCTATTTTGATATGTTCAGATCTTACTGGCTCCGCTATGCTACGGCTTCACCTGCTTCGGGCTATGATTGGATGACTTTTCTGAAATATACCCTGGGGCAGTATTCAGGAATTGATCTGTATTATCAGGATGAGCGAAAGATGCGGAATCTTCCGGCTGAGCTGGGAAAGGAATATACTTTGGAATCCGGAAGGAGGAAAAAAGCCCGTTTGTGTTACCACTTAGATCCTCCAAAAGGGATCATGCTTAGATCCCGGATCCAGGCAGAGCATTATGAACAGGATCAGACAGGGACCTTCGGATTTTCCATGATCCAGCATGTAGGGTACAAATTTGCCCGGGGGTACATAAAAGGCGGAATCTCTTACTTCAGGACTGATGATTTTCTGACTCGTCAATATGTCTACGAACCGGATGTATTATATTATTTTTCTGTTCCGGCCTATTACGGGCATGGTTTGCGTTACCTGGTGGTAATAAAAATGAGGCCTATCCGGAATATTGACTGCTGGATCAAAGGAGGCCAGTATCATTTTTTCGACCGGGAAACAATCGGGACAGGAATGGATGAATTATCGGGGCATAAAAAAACTGAAATCAGGTGTCAAATTAGAATTAAATTTTGATATTCGTGTTCTATTTTTTTTAACAAGATCATGATCCGCGTACCAGTCATCATATTATTTTTAACACTGCTTCTGACCCTTTCATCTATGCAGATTGAAACTCAATCCACCGGAAAGATCAGGATATTTGAACTGAATGGCCGCTGGGTCAGGGTCACGTATCAGGCTGACCCAAATTTTTATGGAAAGTATCAGGGTGCCAAAGATGGGTATTTACTGCTCAGAGAGGATGGAACAGGAGAATATTTATATGACATGGAAATACCGGCAGTAGACTGTCAATCGGGTATCATTGAATTTGAATGGGGATTCCTCGTAGATGAAAATGAAGAGATTGTCCGTTTTGAAAGGGATTATGGCTTTTCATATCCAGTTATTTACAAATGTACCGGAGATAATTGTTTCCAGGGTTGCCGGGTCCGTTACCTGGTGGATTACATCATGGACAAGAAAGGGGATATACTGGAAATTTCTTCCTCAGATGATTGGGTGAAAGTTAAGTATTAGATATTCCCGTATGAAAAAATTTAATTTTCCTTTTAAACTTTTCCTTCTGCTCCTATTTTCGGGATGTTCCAATCTAGAGGAGACCCCTTTGTATATGTTCAGGGGAAATCTTTATCATACCGGAATTTATGAATCACCGGCAATTACAGAGAAACCTGTTTTGGATTGGCAATTTAAAACCGCAGGGAATATATATAGTTCACCGGTGGTAGTCGGTAGTAAGGTTCTCATTGGGGATGGGAATGGCTATCTTTATGCGCTTGATAAAATTAGTGGAAAATTGCTCTGGAAGTTTCATGCAGGAGGTTCCATTGCCTCAACCCCTGCGATTTACAGGGAAAATATTTTTTTCATGTGCGGTGATGGAAATTTCTATGCGGTGGATGGAGAAGATGGAACGCTGGTTTGGACATTTCCTACCGCAGGAGAACATCGATTTTCTGCACCCGGGATCCATGGACTCAAGCCTTCAGATTCGTTGATGGTGGATGATTGGGATTTTTTCCTGTCTTCCCCGGCCATTGATGATGATTGGATCTATTTTGGTACTGGATCAGGCTATGTTTATTCAATTAATGCGGGTACCGGTAAGAAAATATGGGAATTTAAAACAGGGGATGTTGTTCATTCCTCCCCGGCGATCGCTTATGGGAAGGTTTATGTGGGTAGTTGGGACAGTTATTTTTATGCCCTCGACCAATCTACTGGAAAATTATCCTGGAAATACAAAACAGGGACCGATACCATCATGCATAACCAGGTCGGGGTCCAGGGATCTCCTGTGATTTCCGACAGTACAGTATTTTTCGGATGTCGAGATGCGTATGTGTATTCCCTGGATGCCATTACAGGTGATCTGAAATGGAAATTTTTCAATGATTACTCGTGGGTTTTAGTGACACCTGTCATCTACCGGGACCAGCTGATCTTTGCTACATCCGACAGTCAGAAACTCAGGGTCCTGAATAAGGATCAGGGAACCCTGATCTATGAATTATCCTTGTCTGGTTTTATTTTTTCTTCGCCGGTAATAGCAGGAGATTACAGTTACTTTGGGTCGTTTAACGGGACTGTATATGGACTCGATCTTGATAAAAGAGAAATTGCGTGGAATTATGAGACTCCCGAGGCCAGGAAAGATTCACTGGAAATATTGAATGATGACCTGAGCATAAAATTCGAAAAGATTTTTTTTGAGGCGACCAGGCAAGGTATGGAAGAGGCCATGGATTATCTGAGATCCATAGGCCCGGTACTATCCACGCCGGTCATTGATCATGGGATCTTGTACTTTGGAACAGAAAATGGTACTTTCTATGCCATTAAATAGAAAAGAGGGAGTTGATAATTGATCAAACTTCCCTCTTAACCTAAAACCTATAGAATAAGCGGTAAGCCAATCTCACTCATATCAATATGAGAAGATTATTATTCTATACGAGTCGAACTGTAATTAAAACGTTCAGAAAAATCATCTCGTGTGTTTTATATCGAATTTATTACGGAAAATGATATTAAATTCGATAAACGAATAGCAAATAAAGTATGCATAAAAGAGCTGATTATTATATATATGGGGATGGGAGACAGTTCAAAAATCAGAATCTCAGGGAGGCTTTCAGTCGGATCAATCAGGATAAAGGTTGGATCATCGACCCAAATCAGGACACTGTTTCTGGACCCGGATCCACACTGGGGCAGACCAGGGAAATTATAAAACAGTTGCCGGTTATACTGGATTCGTTCCGAATCGATTGGATATTGGATATTCCCTGTGGAGATTTTAACTGGATGAAGCAAATTGATTGGGCAGGCAGGAAATATGTAGGTGCGGATATACTCCCGGAACTTATCGAGAAAAATAACGAGGAATACCGGAATGATTTCATCTCTTTTATAGAGCTGGATCTAACGGCCGACTCTTTACCTGATGCTGACCTGATATTTTGCCGGGATTGCCTGGTCCATTTTTCTTATCAGGATATATACAGGGCATTAAAAAATATTAAAAAAGGCAGTGCCTATTATCTGATGACAACCACTTTCCCGGATGAAGAAATCAATGAGGATATTATCTCCGGTGGCTGGAGACCACTTAATTTTCGCCTCGCTCCCTTCAACTTTCCAGATCCCGTTTACCTGTTGAATGAGCACTGCACAGAGGCAAATGGTCTTTTTGCGGATAAAAGTCTTGGTTTGTGGAAAGTCAGTTCCTTGCCGGATATTTTTGAATAAATTGATCCGGTGTCAGGAGATGGGTTTTAACCGTTTCTGATCCTTAATCAGCCGATTATCTCGTCCGTTTTTACTTCTGAATTCCGTGGGCGCGTGATGGTTTCCAATATCCTTTTCATTAGCAATCTTGCAGACATCTTTCATCTCCAACTTCCAGGATTACTGCATCCTGATTCCCGCCCGAATGGTAAAAAATGACTGGGAGTTCGGTTTGGCCAAACAGGCCAAATTATTTTTTCCATTCATGTATGAAGAGATTGCGAAATTCAGGATAAAATCAATCTGAAGATAAAGATTTATCTTGTGTATCTATCTGCTCTTTTTGAATGCGTTCTCCAGATCTTCAAGGATGTCCTCAATGTGTTCAAGTCCCACAGAGATCCTGATTAAGCCGTCAGTGATCCCTACGGCCTGTTTATCCTCCTTCGTCAATTTGGAATGAGTGGTGGAAGCCGGATGGGTGATGATCGTCCGAGTATCTCCCAGGTTGGCCGTGAACGATAACATATCAATGGAGTTAAGAAATCTTTTTCCCCTTTCAAGCCCACCCATAATGCCGAAGGAAACCATCCCTCCCCCCAGTTTCATCTGTTTTCTGGCTACCTTATATTTAGGGTGAGAGGACAGAAATGGATATTTCACCCATTCCACTTCCGGATGATCTTCCAGGTGTTTAGCCAAGGTAAATGCATTCTCACAATGCTTTTCCATACGGACTGCCAGGGTCTCCAGACTTCTGGAAAGTATCCAGCCATTAAAAGGAGACATGGCAGGCCCGGTATGCCGGGCAAAGAACCTGACCTTTTCGATGAGTTCTTTTTTCCCCAATACAGCGCCACCTATAACGCGACCCTGTCCGTCAATGAATTTCGTGGCGGAATGTGTGACAATGTCGGCCCCCCATTTTACAGGATTCTGAAGATAGGGAGTCGCGAAACAATTATCCACATTGAGAATGATTTGATATTTTTTGGCAAGTTTCGCGGCGAATTCCAGATCAACTATGTCCAGTCCAGGATTGGAAGGAGTTTCCAGGAAAAACATGCGGGTGTTGTCCTGAATGGCTTCTTCCCAGGCAGATAAATTATTCGGATCGACATAGGTACAATTGATTCCCCATCTAGGTAACACCTGTGTAAGGATCTGGTGTGTGGAGCCAAATAAAGCCCGGGAGGCAATCAGGTGATCTCCCTGGTTCAACAGGGCAGCCATACTGCAGAACATGGCGGCCATGCCGGATGCTGTGGCGATGCCATCCTCCGTCTCTTCAAGGCTGCAAAGTTTTCCGACGAATTCATCATTATTGGGATTGGAAAACCTACTGTAAATATTCCCTTCCATTTCGTTGGCGAACAAAGCCCGGGCCTGGTCGGCATCTTCAAAAATAAAACTGGAGGTAGCAAAAATCGGAACGGAATGTTCCCTGTGCTGACTCCGTTCAAGCTGGTGCCGGATGGCTTTGGTCTCGAAATGTTGCTTTGATTTCATGCGCGTCAGTTATTGGGTTCCAATTGAAAAAACAGAATGAATGAATTAAACAATTTCAGATGAATACGTGATTTTAGCAGTTTTTTCAAGGGTTTTCGTAACAGAACAATACGTTTTCATGGACAGGTCAACGGCTCTTTTCACTTTCTTTTCATCGAGGTTTCCCCGGAGTAAGAAGTGTACGTGAATGTTCTTAAAAAGGGAAGGCACCTTGTCTTTTTCCCTTTCCCCATCAACCCACACCGTGAGGTCTTCAATCGGCTGCTTTTGTTTTTTTAAAATACTGATGATATCGATCGAACTGCAACTGCCAAGACCTGCCAACAACAGTTGCATGGGTCTGAATCCTTTGTTCTCGCCACCAACCGACACAGCCCCATCCACCTGAATGACCGCGCCTTCTTCGTTGGTTGCCTTCATATGGACAGCTTTGTTCATCCGTTCTAATGTGATACGCATACTCAATATTTTAATGATAAAACGTTAAGTTTGTGGTTTCTTAATTGAACCATTATTCAGAATAACCACTAAACTATATAAAATGAAAGAAGTTAATGTTCATGAGCTTAAAAAAATGATGGACGATCAGGATGATTTTCAGCTCATTGATGTCCGTGAACCGCGGGAACATGAATATTGTAATATCGGCGGGGAATTGATTCCCATGGGAACGATCCTCAGCCGGATCGATCAAATCAATAAGGATAAAAAGGTGGTTATTTATTGCCGCAGTGGTAACCGGAGTGCAAATGTCGTTATGGCATTGGAACAACGTTTCGGATTTGATAACCTGTATAATCTGAAAGGCGGTATCCTGGACTGGTCGGAAGAGGTAGATCCATCCGTACCGAAATACTGAGAAGTCATTACGGGTTTCAGGATGGCCAGAACCGGTTAGCATCATGAATATCTTCAACGGGTTATGCTGAAGATCTAATTTACTTGATTGAATAGGAATCTTTATCCCATTTTATCTTTTTCGAGCCAAAAAGTATTACTTCTTTTTCAAAAATTCACTCATATCTCAAAGCTTCGATTGGATTGTTACTTGCCGATTTAACGGTTTGTGTGAATATGGTTGCAAGACCAAGGATTAACATGATCAGTATCCCCATTCCCAGGATCCCTATACCAAATTCGATCCTGACTGCAAATTCCCTCAGCCACATTTCGTTAATTAATTTGGCGAAAGGAGTAGCGATAAAAACGGCGATTATCAGCAAGATTAAAAATCCTTTTGAGAGCACCCAAACCGCATCACGGGAAGTAGCCCCATGTACCTTTCTGATCCCGATCTCCTTTATCCTGGTCTGCACCACAAAGATGACCATGCCAAGTAAACCAAGGCAGGCAATGGATACGGCCAGGATGGATATAAATCCAATGATAAATCCAATATCACCAAATATGGCATTCGATTCTGCCAGTTGCTGATCCATGAATTGCGAATCAAAAGCATGGTCCTGATCCATCTCTTTCCATTTTTTCGCCATATAATCCATCACAGATTCCTGAGCCCCCGGATGAATCCTGATATTTGCATACCTGAATTTTTCGGGATTGTACCGGATGATGAAAGGTCCCACCTCCTGTATCAGACTGGTATAATGAAAATCTTTTACAACTCCCACTACCGTCAAAGGGGGATAGAAGTCCACAAATTTGAAAGTCTCACCAATTATATCAAGGGGATTTTCATACCCCAGTTTTTTAGCCCCCGTTTCATTTATAAGGAAACAGGATTCGGATTCTTGGGCAGGTTCTTCAGGAAAGTTAGTGCCCGCAATGAAATTTAACCCAAAATTTTCGATAAAACTCCTCTCAGCAAACATTTCTGTCATTCCGGTGGAATCATGTGGGTCGTCCATTCTTTTTAGAAATGAATAAGATGTACCACCAGTTGCCAATACAACTGAGCTCCCTGAAACTCCGGCGATGCCGGAATGATTTTTTATCAGATTGGCGTAGTTTTCATAAGTATTTCCTTGTAAAGACACATTGATGATGTTTTCCTTATTGAATCCATATTCTGAATGCATTAAATGCTTCAATTGATAGTAGATAAGCAGGGTTGTAATGATAAAAAAGAGGGAAGTAGTAAACTGCAATACGATCAGCGTTTTGCGGAGGGTAACTTTTCTGAAGATCTTAATTCCATGTATGTCCTTGAGCACTTTGAGTGGTTTAAAAGAAGACAGGTATAAAGCAGGAATAATGCCTGCAACGATACCGATCAAAACGCTGAAGGTAAAAAACAGAAGATATACCCTAAAATTCGCTGCCATATCTATATGTATAAATCGAGTAAACCAAAGAGAATTGAACGCAGGCTGAAGGAACTGAAGAATTCCTATGGCAATTGCCAGCGACAGAACGGATATCAGAATTGATTCACCAATAAATTGAGCAAATATCTGGTTTTTAATTGCACCGGATATTTTCCGTATGCCAACTTCCCGAGCTCTTGAAAGCGATTTAGCCAAGGACAGGTTTGTATAGTTAAAACAGGCCGATAACATCACAATGGCAGCCAGAATGGCAAGGAAATAAATGACCTGGATGGGTAACCGGTAGCTGAAGGGATTTTTGTACATTTTCCCCGGAGTAATTTCAGATAAAGGCTGGACCTGAAATACGATTGAATAATCTTCATCTGTCACAACCTGGCTTTTCCCGATGGAATTTAAAATGGATTGTAAATAGGATTCATTTTTCTCATTCTCAAGTAAGACATAATGATAGGATTGATCCATATCTTCCCAGTTGCCAGTTAATGTATTCTCCTTTCCCTGCAATTCAAGTATCGGCAATGTCGATAAGGAGGCCAGGATATCAAATTCAAGATGTGTCTTTCCCTTCGGCTCATTCAATACACCTGTTACGGTGTAATCACCCAGGTAGGTTGGCTTGTTCTTATTAGGAATCCCGGCAACCACAAGTCCTCTTTCACTGAACCGGATTACTTTGCCGATGGGATCTTCATCCCCAAAAAGTTTCGTGGCCGATTCCAGGGTAAGTATCACAGAAAAAGGATCTTTCAACGCAAGATCGTGATCGCCCAGTTTAAGATTGAAACTGAACACCTGGAATAATTCTTCACTACAGAAATAACCAAATAAGGGAAGGGAAGTATTAGCATAGGTGGCGTCCCCACCAAATCCTCTTTTAAACGTTACAACCTTTTTAATTCCCGTATAATCCTTCATCAGTATATGCCGTACGGGCATGGGAGCAGAAGCCCGGTAGGTCGACTCATTCGATTTTTTACTTAATACCCGGAAAATATGATTGTACTTCTCATGAAAACAATCGTATTGACTCAAACCCACGATCATCGAAATGATCAGCAGGCAAACTGACATACTTAAGGCAAGTCCGAAAATATTGATAATGGAAAATGATCTGTTCTTGAACATATTCCGGATGGCGATTTTAATGTAGTTGCGAATCATGATGAAAAAGTTTTTGTAGTTTCTCAGGAATATTTTTTAATCCTAATTCAATTATACGATACGGTGAATGCAATTCCTTCCTACGGAAGTAGTGTTTTGAAAATCAATACTATAGTAGGAAACAAATAGCTTGGGTTGTTGATAGAAATATTATATGGTCTCAGATTGGATTGGACAAAAGTATCTCCAATGAGGTGTTTGCTGTTAAGCCGTAGGATTTATGAGCTGTCAGATGCTTTGTTTCCAGGCAGGGGATATTCCTGGTCCCATCATCAAATTATAAAGCAAATCAATACGAATGGTCTCAGGCTAAATAACTCCCAGCCAAATATCAAGCCTATAAATCCGTCTCGTATTTGTACAGCAGTTTATCCGCCTCGCCCCTTATTTCGAACCTTATTTTATGATTTCCGTTTTTCTCCCAGTCAATGATGATCAGACCAAAATTAAGGCCACGGATAAAATCGCTGACCCGGTGTCGGTTCATTTCAACAATTCCATTGTTCCAGCTATGGGTAAGGCCACTGCTTGTAAAATCATAAAGGGGGTATGGTAGTCCTTCCAGGTCGATCCTTGAGATTTCTGCGATATGCCTATCACCACTTATCATGATTGTTTTTTTATCGGGGTATTTTTCCAAAAGGTCAAAAAGACGTTTCCTCGCCGTCGGGAAATTGGCCCATTTTTCATAAGCGTGATCTTCGGGGATCACCTGTATGCTGGATCCTATGATGTGAAAATCCGCCTCACTATTTTTCAATTCATTTTCGAGCCAGGCCCATTGTGTTTCTCCCAGGATATCTCCTGTGTTATTGGGCAAATAGGCTTTTGTATTGATATCTTTGTACACAGTATCACGGAAATAGCGGGTGTCAAGCAGGATCACTGTTAATAAATATCCCTCAAAATCATATTGATAAGACTGGTAAACTCCCTGATGGTTCCAGACCGGGTTGTCTGCTGGTACCTCCAGAAACTCAAGTGATAATTTTTAACTTTCTTCCTTTTGTGAATAGTTTCTGCCTCCATCATTCACCCCATAATCATGATCATCCCAGGTGCCAATGATCTCCGTCGATGATCTTAACAATTCCTGGTAACCCGGGTAGGATTTCTGTTGTTCATATTTATCCTTCATTACCTGCATGTCATGGGTATCACCATAGATGTTATCACCGAGCCATATCCATAGAGCCGGCTGGTGCTGTAACACTTCGTTCCACCGCTGATTGGGGATATTTTGCCGTGAACACGATCCGAAAGCGATCACCGTATTCCATTTACCGGATCCTCTTTTCGTTCCGTTACGGTCTCATTCTGAAACTGAGGGAAAAAGAAGAGCAATATAATCAATGGATATTTCGGATATTTCAAGGTAAAAATTAATCTGGATGGAAATCTATCGATCGAAATCCAATCCGGCAAAAAATTTATGAATATTCCGGGTTATATTTCATTTAAACATTAATTGGCGTAATTTCCAGATAAAAAAATGATTTTACCATGGTGAACCGACGAAAATTCCTGAAAGGCTCTCTGCTCAGCCTGATCACTTCTACCGTGTCCTTGAAACTGGCAGGGAAAACCAAGAGTTTTTTGAAATTCAGCACCCCGGCATACCCGATCGTGGCCGCTACCTGGGATAACCGGGAAGCCACCGAAGAAGGAATGAAAGTATTGTTAAGGGGAGGATCGGCCCTGGATGCGGTGGAAGCTGGGGCAAAAATTCCGGAAGGGGACCCCAATGATACCAGTGTAGGATATGGGGGATATCCGGACCGGGAAGGACGGGTCACCCTGGATGCCTGCATCATGGATCAAAATGGGAATGCCGGATCGGTCACCTATTTACAGCATATCAAACATCCCATCTCAGTGGCCCGGAGAGTGATGGAAAAAACGCCTCATGTTATGCTCAGTGGGGATGGAGCACTTCAATTTGCCCTGGATGAAGGATTTAACAAGGAGGAACTCCTGACCGGGCAAGCTGAAAAAGTCTGGAAAGAATGGTTGGAAAAAAACAAGGATCAGCCTGGCAATCACGATACCATCGGGATCCTGGCCATCGATGAAAAGGGGGATCTTTGCGGCGCCTGTTCTACCAGTGGGCTGGCTTTCAAGATGCCTGGCCGGGTGGGGGATTCACCGATCATCGGAGCTGGAATGTATGTAGATAATGAGATTGGGGGAGCCTGCGCTACCGGCGTCGGAGAACTGGTCATGAAAATTGTAGGGTCTTTTATGATCGTAGAATTGATGCGGCAGGGGAATACACCGCAGCAGGCATGTCAAAAAGCCGTCGAGAGGATTATTAAAAAATATCCGGGAATCAAAAATGAGGACACCCAGGTGGGATTCCTTGCCTTGAATAAAAATGGGGAGGTTGGGGGATTTTCTGTCAGGCCGGGCTATTCCATTGCTGTTTCCAAAAAAACTCGCACTTACCTGGTCAATCCGGATTATTATATTAAGTAACCATAAATATTACCTAACCGTAAAAACAATTTGTATAACGGTTGCGTTTATTGAAGGAATGCGACCGAATTGCAGTCATAAAAGCGATTGAATGGCCCAATCTAAAATTTTAGGTTCCGAGAATATACCTTCATTACTGATCAAACAATCCATCCCGGCAGCCATTGGCATCCTTGTATTATCCATATACAACCTGGTTGATACCATTTTTGTGGGTAATTATGTCGGTCCCCTTGGCATTGCCGCAGTCACCGTCACATTGCCTATTTCCTTTTTTATTTCTTCGGTAGGAATGGCCATTGGGATTGGTGGTGGATCGATCATTTCCAGGGCCCTTGGAAGTGGAAATAACGATAAGGCCAACCTTACATTCGGCAATATGATCGGGATGACCCTGACAGTTGCTGCGGCTTTTGTGATCGTCAGCACCTATTTCCTCAGGGAAGTATTGATGATTTTTGGGGGAAAAGGAGAAACGCTGGAATATGCCACTGATTATTTTCGGATACTGCTCATCGGGATTCCCTTTCTTTCCTGGGCCATGATGGCCAACAATGTGATCAGGGCCGAAGGAAAACCTAAATTTGCCATGTTGGTGATGATGATCCCGGCTGTTACCAATATCATCCTGGATGCCGTTTTCATCATATATCTTGGATGGGGCATTGAAGGAGCTGCCTGGGCAACGACCATTTCCTATATATTAAGTGCTATTTATGCATTGGGGTTTTTCGTTTATGGGAAATCGGAATTGGAGGTTGAAAGGAAATTTTTCAGGGTCGATCTGAAGATCGCCAAAGAGATCTTATCCCTTGGAAGTGTCACACTGGCCCGTCAGGGAACCATCAGTTTGTTGATCCTGATCATGAACCATACCTTATTCAGGTATGGAGGAGAAATAGCCATCGCCATTTATGGAATCATAAGCCGGATGATCATGTTTTCATTATTCCCGGTTATGGGACTAGTCCAGGGATTTGTTCCCATTGCTGGTTATAACTATGGGGCTGAAGACTGGGAAAGGGTTAAAGATGTGGTTAATAAAGCTATAAAATATGGGGTGATTCTGTCCTTTCTCATCTTTATATCCATCCTTTTTGGGGCGGATTTCATCGTAAAAGTCTTCTCGAAAGATTCTGAAATATTGAGGATTACGCCGGCAGCGTTACGAATTGCATTTCTAGCCACACCACTCATAGCGGTCCAGCTTGTTGGCGCGGCCTATTTTCAAGCCATCGGTAAGCCAGGTCCAGCCTTGATCCTTTCCCTTTCAAAGCAGGGATTCTTCTTGATCCCCCTGGTACTGATCATGCCACTATTCTTTGGCCTGGATGGGGTCTGGTACTCTTTTCCAATCGCTGATCTTTCCTCCACCTTTGTTACCTGGATATTCCTGAAAAGAGAAATCAATGAGCGATTGAATCCTTTGATACATTTAAAGGAGTTGAAAAGTATTCGGGCATAAAATGGATTACACTTTCTTCATTTACTTATCCGGGTCCTCCCAAGGAGTTAAAAGGAGGGTAATGAATATGATTAAAAATTGATAAGTTTTCATATATTTCCTGTCCGTTTATTAAAAATTACGATTAACTTTTCGTAATGATATGACCGGAGTATTTTATTGAAAAATGAATATTTACTTTTTCTGATATTTAAAGATCTGGTGGCTTTTAATTTATTTTTTAGGATCTAATAAATTTTTTAGTGTATGAAACGTCTGGCATTCTTCATCATTATTCCAATTTTTGGTGTCTTTATCACAGCTTCCGGACAGGAATATCCCCGGGTCACCTTAGATCTGAATGGAGATTGGGCATTTGAACAAACTTTAGATGCTTTTCCACCCAGCAACTTCACCCGGATATGTCCTGTGCCGGGATTGGTTCATCTGGCCCGGCCGAAAATCGATCAATACGAAGTGTTTTTCAACCGTCCAGAAGAGTCCATTGCAGATCAGAGTCATAACCTGATGAACAGGGATTATCAGCCTAAGTATTCCTGGTATAAACGGAAAATCAACATTCCTGCCGGGCTAAGTCTAAAAGAAGGGGTGATCACCATTAAAAAAGCCCAGTACGTAACACAGGTTTATGTAAATGGCATGGATGTGGGCCAGTCCATGGCTTGTTATACCCCGGTTGAATTTAACATAACTCATGCGCTTAAGTTTGGCGAGGAAAACGAGATCTTAATCCGGCTGGGTGACCGTGCCTGGCTGCCCAGTGAGGCGGCTGGTGGAACCGATAAGGAGAAGATCCATTATTTGCCCGGTATCTGGGATGATGTAAGTCTTACGTTTACGGATAAACTCAGGATAAACCGGGCATTGATTTTGCCTTCGGTTGATAAAAAGGAAGTTAATTTCAAGGTCCAGATACGCAGTTTTTATCCACCCCAGATGGAATATGGAGACCCCATGTCCGATTCCTGTTGGGTGGTGATCTCAGTGATCGACCCGGAATCAAACCAGACCCTGGGAATTACAAGGCTGAAAACTCAGGCGAAAAGGGACAATATTTCAATGATTGAAGGAAAGATCCCGTTATTTAATTTCATCCCTTGGACGCCGGACCAGCCCAAATTGTACGTCGCCCGCCTTTCTGTTGAGAAGGAGGGTAAGATCCATGATGAGACGGAGTTAAAGTTCGGGATGCGGGATTTTAAACGGAAAGGGAAATATTTTTATCTCAATGGCCAAAAAACCTATCTCAGGGGGACCAACATCACCCTGCAACGTTTTTTCGAAGATCCGGATTGTGCTGACCTTGCCTGGGATCGCGAATGGGTGAAAAAATTACTGGTTGATATTCCGAAAAATCTAAATTGGAATGCCATGCGGATCTGCGTGGGGATCGTGCCTGATTTCTGGTATGATATTGCAGATGAATATGGGATCATGTTTCAGAATGAGTGGTTTTACTGGCAGAATCATGGCTGGGATGATCAGGTGAGAAAAGAATATACTGATTGGGTATGGAGTGATGGGAACCATCCTTCTATAGTGATCTGGGATGCCATCAATGAAAACTGGGATCCCTTCATTGGGAATGTACTCATTCCCGAGCTAAAGAATTTGGACCCGACAAGGATATGGGATGCAGGTTATATGACATCGGCAGAGATGAGTCTGGATGAAATGGACGAACCACATCCCTATCGGGCAGGGTGGGCGGTGATGGTCGCAGAGGACATCGATCATTATCTGAGGGCCAATCCGTATTGGCTGGGGGATCTTGATGATTGGCCTGATCAAATGCGGCATTACCTGGATGCCAGTGCTGCCCAGCTCGTGAATGAATACGGATGGATCTGGCTCTGGAGGGATGGACAACCCGCCAAGTTAACCAGGAATCTTTATGATTATGTACTTGGCGATCAGGCCACTGCCGGGCAGAGAAGAGAAATGCAGGCCTACTGGTTACAGTTGGAAACAGAATGGCTTCGGACTGAAAGGTCATTTGCCGGAATCCTTTCCTTCTGTTATCTGGCCAACAATTATGGATATACAGGGGATTGGTTTATCGGGAATATTAAAGATCTTGAAGAAGGACCCACCTTAAAATGGTTCCAGCATTGTTTTGCACCCCAGGCAGTATTTATCAACCTGCCAGATCAGCGGTACATGGACAATGGGAAGTATTACCAGCCCGGTGAAGAACTGGCATTTAATCTGATCGGCATTAATGATAAACCTGAAAATATTTCGGGCAAGGTCAGGCTGGAGATACTGGATGACAAGGGACAAAGCACCCTTCTATTTTCCGGGGAAGTAAAAGTGGATGGGCTTGGGAAGACCTATGTTCCAGTGATCGTGATTTTGCCGGATAAAAAAAGGGGTTATCTTTTAAAATCCACATTTACACCTGCGGAGGGACGCCCAATGATCAGCCGCAGGTATTTACGGGTTGGGGAGGGTATTGGAAGAATGGATTTTTATGAGATCAAGCCGGAAGAGTAAAATGGAAAATGTAAAAATGTAAAATCTAATGATGCCTGCCTGTTTAATTTTCCGGAGCTATGGTGTATAATAGATTTCCTATTCATTTCAATGCATATTAAATATAATTACCTGATAAAGTTCCTTTTATTCAATCAGGGAGATAACGATCTCTGAACCAGCGCCAAACTCTTTCAGGTATTTTTCAGACAACTGCAATATTTCCCCCAATCGATTGTCTGACATGAAATCAAAGAAGGCCATCAGAAATTTTTGAGTGGATTCCCGGACCATGGTTCTTTCAGAGTCGCTGGTCGGACTTCCGAAAGCACCACTTGAATCTCTTAATACTGGCAGTTGATGTATATTCAGGGTTCCTCTTGCAATGGCTTCATAGGGTTCATTTTCTTTCCCCAATGATAAGATTATCTTTTCAGAAATTTTGTCAGTATCATACCCGCCAATGGAGTAACCTGACCGGATCGAAACCAGGTTCAGAAGATCCACAATATTGTTTACCCGGTAAAGTCCTTTTCCCTGGACAATACGGCGGGTCAGGGCTTCTGCGGAAGGACGGTAACGAGTAGGATCTTTTCCAAGTATCCGGTACGCATTTTTGTTCTGTTCGATCAAGGGGAGGCTACTCACTTCTTCGATGGATATTTGTTCCCGTAAAAGCTGGATTTGAATGTCAATCTCATGTAATAAGGCAGGTGAAGAATCTTCCACAAGCACCTTGGCCTGGATGATTCCCACCCGGCAGGTGGGTAAAACATCCTTTATCTCGGAAGAAATAGTGATATCATTCATGGGAATTCGTTTTGACCGGGTAAAAATATAAAAACCATTAAAAAAAAAGCTTGAATAATATATTTAAAAAGAACTAATATAATTAGCATCTATAAAGATTTGTTTTTATATTTACTAATAATATTAGTTTTAAAAATAAAAAATATGATCAGCAAAAAAATGCAATCCATTGAAATAATTGATAAAATGTCCAGGGAACAAATCCGTGATTATTGGTATGAATTAAAGCAGATGCGTTACGATGGATATTATTTCAGGGAATTATATCAGAAGATTAAAAAAATGAATCCAAACTTGATCTTACCGGATCAGGGAGAAATAGACAGAATTGAAAAGGAAGCACTTTCTATCGCTTTCTGGGAGGAGAACTGGGAAATAACCAATGAGAGACGGGTCAAAAATGGGGGGGTGGATTATTCGATTTTAAAATGCAATCCGATAGAAAAAAATTCGGACCTCTTAAATAATGAGAACCTTATGCAACAGAAGGTTATTTAAATAAATCCGATCAATTTATAGATAGTGATATTGAATTTTCTAAAAATAGTTAAGTATCCGAGGGTCAAGGATCAAAGTATTTATTGATCACTTTTTTCAATAAAATTAATAGAGATCAAGCTTCAAACCGAGACCTATCCGGTAAACAGGATTTGGATCAGCAAATAGATTGATGGTACCATACGAAAACTGTCCAATTAAGGAAATGGATTTGAATTTATGGTAAGCGAATTGATAGCCAATGTCAGCATTGAATCCATAACTACTTGTATGTGATATTTCTTTGCTGATTTTACTGATTGAGCCATTTTCGATTAATACTTCACTTCTGGCCGTCAGCTCCGGGTGCTTTTCCAATGGCAAGCCAAAATAAGGTTCCAATCCAAAACTCAGGTTTGACCTATTGCCTATCCGGAAAAATCGCGTAAGTGAAGGACATAATAAAATCTCCGTAAACGATATTTCCATATCCGATATTTTTCTGTTGACGGTTCCTTCACTGAAATAATCACCCACAGATTTAAAATCGAACATATGATAAACTCCGGTAAATCCAAGAGCATATTTTCTGTTGGATTTAAAGGGAAAAATATTAAAGAAAATACCTGCGTTCATATCAGATTGACTTGAGAAATTTACATCACCGATAGAAACACCTACCCTATCAATATTTTTGTATGTAAATCTGGCGATGCCATATACAGCGACAGGTCCGATTTCCATAATAGATGCCACCTTTGGTTTATTAACCAAGGTATTGGAGGAACCCACACAATTATTATATTTATTCAATAATGATATCAGGGAAGGGTGATCATAGTTGGTTTTATGGATCCGGTAACTTATCCGTGGGCAATCCCTCAGAAGAAAAGCAACCACATGACTATAAGGCCTGTCCTGCTTATAATATTTGCCATCCTTTTCCGTAATGCGTTCCTTGTTCGACAGCAGGATCATCCCCTTTTCCTCGGTTTCGATGATATATCTTTCATCTTTATTAAAATCATTATAGTACAGGGATGCTTTCCCCTTTACCAATACCTCGAGGAACTGATTTTCCAACTGATAATTTCCCAGGTCTGCCGTTTTTCTTTCATAGGCTCCAATGTTCGGGATATAAATAAAATTTATATTAGCGACAGGAACCTGAGATTTGCCTTGTTCTGAAACGATTATCAGCTCATTCATTAGATTGATATCAAAACTGATGGGTATTTCAAAACGGGTGTGGACTGTATCATTTAACTGATCCACATAATATCCGGGATAGATCGTTTGACTCAGGCTTATTTGCACGCCCAACAAGCCTGTGAGGAAGCAAGAAATAATTTTTATCATAGCTTTAAAAATTGTTGTTCAGGAAAGTATTAAAAAATGCAACCAATTTCTCTAAATATAGGATTAGATCAGATATCTAAATTGATTTTGGATGGAATTATTTTTTGACCGGATGCAATTCGAAAATAAAATGATTTCGATGAATGAACGGATTAATCCATCCGGATTTATTTCACAGGATTATATTTAAATTCAAGAACAGCAGCTGTTTTAAATATAAGCCGAAAACCTTTCTTTTCATGATAATAAATCATAATTATAGGATTTTGAGGATCCTCCTCACGAAAAACTTTCAAATTACCTTATACCTTTTTCAGCTCAATGATCGTAATCTCCGGAGGAATACCGATCCGGCCTGGATATCCCAGATAACCATAACCACGATTGACATAAAGAGATTGATTTTTCTTTTGATACAATCCGGCCCACTGATCATATACATATTGTGATGGACTCCACCGGAAACTACCCCATTCCACACCAAACTGGAATCCGTGGGTATGACCGGCAAACATCACGTCAATATCGGGATATTTTTCTCTTACCTGCGCATCCCAGTGGCTTGGATCATGGGATAATAGCAATTTTACCGGGATTTCATGCGTTCCGGCGTATGCCTTATCCAAATCACCATATTTTGAAAATCTGCCGGCTCCCCAGTTTTCAACTCCGAGAACAGCGATCTGCTCCCCGTCAATTTTCAACAGCCTGTTTTCATTCAATAGCAAATCCCATCCCAGCGTCTGATGGGCCCTGATCAGATCTTTGAAATTTTCTTCCTTGGCATTGGAGGAGGGCCAGGACCGGTAATCCCCATAATCGTGATTTCCGGTGGTTGAATAAACTCCCAGCGGGGCTTTAACCTTATCGAAAACATTCATATAATCTTTTACCTCATCGGATGAAGAATTGACCAGGTCACCTGTAAAGAAGATGATATCCGGTTTTTCCCTGAGCAACATTTCCACTCCACCCTTGACGGCCCTTTTGTTGAAAAAACTCCCTGAATGGATATCGGAAATCTGTCCGATTTTAATTCCATCCATTGCTGAAGGCAGATGACCGATGATAATCTTTTTTCTCCGGACCCGGTAATCATGGGCACCGGAGATAATTCCATAAGTCATTCCCACAACCGGTAACGTCCCGGCTATCAGGGCGGTTTTCACCAGGAATTCTGATCTGGAGATCCCATGCGTTACCTCCATGCCTTCGGTTACTGTCTTCGTACCGAAAAGCGATACTACCCATTGCCCTGCCCGGAAGAGGTCGTCAATTACCAGAAATACAACCGCAAAGGTTTTCGCAAAATAGTTGATGAATATTCCAACCATCAGGAAATTCCGGAAATGTTTTGGAAATATGTCAGGATTCACAAAGTGATAGGTAAAGTACCCCATTAAAATGATGAGCGTAATGGCCCAATAGCCAGTAAAGATAAATCTTCTCCAAAATTCAGGCATATCCTGACCGATCACCCGGATTGCCTGGAAGACATAAAGATCGATCAGGAAAAGGACCAAACCGAAAACCGGTACAACGATTATTTTATTCATTATGTCACTTTATATTTATCCGGCCGCACTGGCTGTCTTTTTCTTTCCATTCTTGAATTTATGAATCATCCTGTCCGATAAGAGGTACATGACAGGTACAACTACCAGGGTCAGGAAGGTTGCAAAACCTAGCCCGAAGATCACAGTCCATGCCATTGGACCCCAGAATTCTGCATTCGTACCTCCAATATAGATATTCGGTTCGAAATTGGAGAAAAGTCCGATGAAATCAATATTTAAACCCACTGCCATTGGTAAAAGTCCCAGAATGGTGGTGATGGCGGTAAGTAATACCGGCCGCAACCTGATTTTCCCCCCTTCTTTAATACTGTTCAGCAACTCCTCATAAGGCAGTAATTCTCCTTCAGGAACATTCAACTCCTTCCGCCGCCTTTGCCGTACCAGGTTGGTGTAGTCAATCAGCACGATCGCATTGTTTACTACCACCCCGGCAAGCGAAATAATTCCAATCCCGGTCATGATGATGATAAAGTCCATATTGAAGATTACCAGTCCAAGGAATACGCCGATAGTACTGAATAAAACGGATAACATGATGATAAACGGAGAGATCACCGAGTTAAATTGGGCTACAATGATCAGGAAGATACTGAAAATGGCAATGATGAGCGCCCGCATCAGGAAAGCACTCGACTCGGCCTGCTCTTCCTGTTCACCGGTAAATTTGATTTCATACCCCGAGGGCAATTCGAGGTCCGCCAGCAGTGTTTTCAGATCTGAAATGATCTCATTGGCATTATATCCTTCATTGACATTGGAGTATAAGGAAATGACCCGGTCAAGATCTTTTCGCTTAATGCTCCCATAAGTTGATGAATATTCGATCGATGCCACGGAAGATATCGGGATCTGTTTTATTTTGCCTTCATTATCCCGGAATGTGATCTTTTTATTGATCAGGGCATCGATGTCGTACCGGTATTCGTCTTTCAGCCTGAGCTGGATCGGGTAATCATCTTCCCCTTCTTTATATTTCGACACTTCAAAGCCAAACAAAGCCGTCCTCAGTTCCGAGGCGATCTGGCTGGTGCTTAATCCGAATCTTCCGGCCTTTTCGCGATCGATATTTACAAGAAGTTCCGGTTTGCCCGTCTGGATATCCGTTTTTAATTCTTCTATGCCCTGGATATTGGATTCATTGATAATCTGTTTCACCCTTTCAGAAAGCACAATAAGTCTTTCCAGGTTTTCACCAGAGATCTCTATATTGATAGGCTTTCCGACCGGCGGGCCCATGCTGTCTTTATCGACCGAAATCTGAACACCCGGATATTTGCTCATGGCATTCCGGATCTTTTCCATGATAAGGGAAGTGCTGATCCCATCCCGTTCTTCATATTCATAAAACGAGATCCCGATCAAGGCTTTATTGGGCGTAGCCTGTCCGGCTGTAAAATCATAAGGATCACTGGCGCCTTCTCCTACCTGGGCAATGACGGATTCCACTGCCTTGTCGTAAGGTTTCAGGAGTTCGATGATTTCTTTTTCAATGTTTCGTGTAAAACTGTTTGTGTTTTCAATATCCACCCCGATGGGTTTTTGAATATAGACAAAGATATAATTGGGTTCGCTGGCAGGGAAAAGACTGACTTTTGGCTGCCTGATATCCACCAGTATAATGGCAATTACCAAAAGCAGAAAAGTGCCCAGGAAGGTGATATAGGGCATCCTGCCATGCAGAACAAAATCAACGGTCTTGGAGTAGACCCTTTCCAGAAAGGGGATAAATTTCCGTTGAAATAATTTTACACCCGGGATCAGGACATGAACATTAAAAGGGATAAAAAATGCAATGAGCGTTAAAAGGTTTGCAAACCAGTATATTTTCACAAAATAGAATATCCCTGCAATGGCAAAAATGATCATGGAAATAATGAACAATCGCAATTTTTTGGGTTCTTTCTCTTGTAATCTCATGTACATGGATGTGAGAACCGGATTGATCACCAGGGCCACAAAAAGAGAAGAAGATAACACAATGATCAGGGTAATGGGAAGAAACTTCATGAATTCACCCATCAGTCCTGACCAGAACGCAAGCGGGAGAAATGCCGCGAGGGTGGTAGCGGTTGAAGTAATGATGGGAAGTGCCACTTCACCAACTCCTTCCTTGGCTGCCCGGATGGGAGAATAACCATCCTGCATCAACCGGTAGATGTTTTCCACTACAACAATGCCATTATCCACCAGCATGCCCAGTGCAAGGATCAAACCGAATAATACCATCATATTAGCCGTATAACCGATCGCGTTCAGGATCATGAAGGCCATGAACATCGACAGAGGAATGGCGATACCGACGAAAACGGCGTTCCGTAAACCCATGAAGAACATCAGGGTGAGGGTAACCAGAATGACACCGGTAATGATCGAGTTCTCGAGATTATTCACCATGCTGCGGGTAAACCGCGACTGGTCGTTGGTGATGGTGATCGTCAGATCATCCGGGAAAGTATCCTGCTGGACCTGATCCAGGATGGCTTTGATCTCATTGGCTGCGATCAGAAGATTTTCTCCACCTCTTTTGACTACATCAAGGGTAACCACAGGCAATAATTTAGATCTTGCATAACTCCTGGGTTCTTCATAGGAATCCTTCACGTCTGCCACATCCTTCACATAGACGATATTGTCATTATCATCCTTCACGACCACATCCCTGATCTCATCAACGGATTTGAATTCTCCGGTGATCCTCAGTGACCGCTGGAAAACCTGGTCACGGATATTCCCACCCGACATGGTCACGTTCTCTGACGCAACCGCATCCATGATATCGCCAAAACTAACCTTCATGGCTTCCATTTTATGGATGTCTGCATCTATCCGGATCTCCCGTTCCAGGGCCCCTTTAATATCACATTTTGAAATCTCCGGTAATTTTTCGATTTCGTCTTCCAGAATTTCGGCGAAATTCTTTAATTCATCGATGCTGTAATTTCCTGAAATGTTGATATACATGATCGGGATCTCATTCAGGTCGATGTCAATCACATTGGGATCCGTATCCAGGTCGGTAGGCAATTCACTCTTCGCCCGGTCAACAGCATCTTTGACATCCTGCAAGGCCTTGCCTATGTCTTCTTCCGGATTGAATTCGACCACAATGGATGAGTAATCCTGCACGGAGGTCGAACGGATATCCTTGATTCCGGAAATGGATTTGATCTCCTTTTCGATCGGGCGGGTGATCAGGTTCTCAATATCTACCGGAGAGTTCCCCGGATAGGGAGTTCCTACGTAGACAGTGGGGATCACAATCTCCGGAAAACTTTCCTTGGGGATCATGTTGTAAGCTGTAACCCCCATGATCACGATGATGATGGTTAGAATGATTACACTGGTCCGGTTATTGACGGCAAGGGAACTCAATCCGAATTCCCTGATCACCGATTGTTTGGTATCTTTATTTTCCTCCATGCTTAATTTTCATTAACAACCATCAATATTTCTTAAATCGAGCGGGTGCCCTCCACGATTTTGATATTCACACCGTCACTTACATCACGGAACCCCTCGTCGATCAGTGATTCATCTCCATTCAGCCCATTTAGTACCACCGTTCTGTTCTGGTAGGTCTTACCTCTTTCGATGGTCACCTTTTTTGCAGTTTGATTGTCACCCTCATTGGAGACGATGTAGACGAAATCACCTTCCCCATCTTTTTGGATCAGGTTGGTTGGGATGACGGGAGCATCTCCAATTTCATAATCCTTTATTTTAATTACAGCCACCAGGTTTGGTTTCAACTTTGCCTTCAGTTCGGGCACCTTGACTTCAACGGAGAAGGTCCGGTTATCGGGATTGATCACCTGACCGATAGATGAGATTTCAGATTCGAATTCCAGATTCAGGGAAGGGATGGAAACCATGGCACGATTACCTCTGCTGAACGATCCGATATAGGTTTCTGAAATGTCAGCTGTAATATACATGTTTTGTATACTCACCAACCGAATCAGGGTAATGCCAGGTTGCGCCAGCATACCAATCTTCGCATCCAGTACATCAACCGTTCCACTGAAAGGGGCTCTGATATAGGTTTTATCAATCTGCGCCTTCAAAGTTTGCATCTGGTTCTCGAGTGATTCTTTCCGGTTTTTTGCTTCCAGATACTGAACCTCTGTGCCTATTTTTTTATCCCATAAGTTGGATTGTCTTTCAAACATGGTTTTTGCCAGGTCATAACTGGTTTGCAGCTCAGCCAGATTGGTGCGCAGGATTTCATTTTCCAGTTGAATGAGCAGTTTACCCTGGTTAACAAATTGTCCTTCATCGACATGGATCTTTTCAACCATTCCAATGGTTTCTGCGGTAATGTCTACGTTTTTTCGACTTTCTACCGAACCACTTATTTCCACATAACTTTTAAAATCCCTTTTTTCGACAGGTATGACAGAAACAAGTGTCGATTTACGATTGGCCTTGGCAAATTCAGGATCCATGGCAGAGATTTCATTTTCAAGAGCTGCAATTTCCGCCCGGATATTATTCATCTCCGATTTTTTCTTTTTTAATTCCGCTCTTTTTTTATCGAGTTCACTGGGCTGTTCACAGGCATGAACAACAAAAACAACTGCGATAAGGGTGATGATCTTTTTAATATCCATATGATTTAAAAATTATATTTTGAGTCAATGATTCCTAATGCTTTTTCCAGTTCTATCTTGGCGATCAATGCGTCGTACAATGCATTGAAATAATTGGTTTGTGCCGATTTAAAGGCATTATCTGCTTCAATTACTTCCAGGTTAGATCCAACTCCCTCCTGGTATTTTATTTTTGTATGGTCATAAACTTCCTGGGCCAGGTTCATGTTTTTTTCCTGGTTTTCCAATTCTTTCAGACCGGAAAGCAGATTATTCCTCTTTTCTGAAACTTCCAAGGTTATATTTTTCTCAAGCATCAATCGCTGCAGGTTAAGTTGCTTGATCTTCAGTTTATTTTGCTGGATCTTTTTCGATTTCATGAGTCCATCAAAAACCGGAATGTAAAAGGAAAGTCCCGTCAACTGGTAATCAGGCCATACTTGCCGGTTCCCCCATTCCACCAGGGAGCTGGCCTTTAGCACTCCGGCATTCATACCCCAGCTAGCTACCAGGTCGATTTGCGGAAGATACTGTACCTTGTTGTTTTTCATATCAAGGTTTTGCAGCTCAAGGTTGGTTTGTAAAAGTGAATATTCAATTCTCCTGTTAAAACTGGTTTCCAATTCCAGAATATCTTCGGTGGTAAGATTCAGATCAGACAATCTTTCGGTGATCTCCACTTTCTGGTCAATGGGGAGCCCTATCTGGAATTTCAGAAGATTTTCACTGATCTCGATCATTCGCTCCACATTCGAAACCTGTGTGGAAATATTATTGAATTCAACCTGTGTACGATTCAGATCAATTTTTTCAGCAAATCCATTTTCATACATGACCCGGGTTTCTTGCAACAGGGTATCCAGCCGGTTGTAGTTATCGAGTACGAGATCCTGGGCCACCTTGTTAACGAGCACGGTATAATAGGCTTTTATAACCCCCTCGATCACATCGATTTTTTCCCGGACCAGTTCCTTCCGCGAAAGGTCTGTGAAGGTTTTTGCAGCCTTTAAACCTACGAAATAGGAGCCATCAAATACCATCTGAGAAAGATTCACACCGATCATACCATCATAGGGCGTCCCGAACTGGAGTTCTATTACTTCTCCCTCTGGAGCACTTGGATCAAAAATATTGGCAGGAACGAATGTTTTTCTGATGATAAAATTTTTGTTAAAGGAAGCCGAAATATCCACTTGAGGAAATCCGGCGGAAAGGTATTCGCCGGTGAGTGCTTTTTGGGCATCTATCTCAATATTGGCAATCTGGATATTTTCATTCTTTTCAAGGGCGATCTGGATGCATTTATCCAACGTCAGCAGGATGACCGGCTCGGGATCCCCTTGAGCAGATGAATGATTCCCATTCAAAATCAGGAACAGGATGGGAAGTATGAAAAATTTGGTAACAACGCTCATTGTTGTATATGATTTTTAATATAATTATTCATTAAAATATTTCCTTTTTCAGTCAGGATCCCATGAATGAAATGATCGAATAACTGTATCTGTACTTGCCGGAAATCATATTTATCAGGAGGAAAAATGTTGCCATCTGCCACCATTTCCAGGATTTCAAATCGAAACGTGATCAATATCTCAGGGTCAATATTTCCCCTGAAATACCCCTGGTCGATCCCTTCCTTTAAGGTTTCGATCATACTTTTTGAAAAAATATTTTTTTTATAGGCTTGAAATAATTGCCAGGCATCCTTATGATACTTTTTCAGATCGAAAATGACAACGGAATTCATTTTTTCAAAGGATTTCCGAAGAAACAGAGAATGCCTGTATAATTTATCAATGGCATTCTCAGCATTGATCTGTACCTCTTCAAAATTCCTTCTTTCATTTTCCAGATAGGCTTTCGCCACTTTGTTAACGATCTCATTTTTATCATGGAAATATTGGTACACCGTTTTCTTGGAAATACCCAATGACCTGGAAATATCATCCATGGTAACACTTTTAATCCCGTATTTCATGAACAAAATAGAGGCTTCCTGTATGATGATGTTGGCTATATCTTCCATGTAAACTCTGGAAACTGAAATATTTTATAAAGTTTCTATAGTATACTCCACTCAATAAAAAATGTTTGGGTTCTACCAAAAAAAATTTGATTTTTTAGGTGATCGGCAAAATGTATGTATATTCGGTGTAGTAACATGATGAAAAATGGCTTGATTTTCAGGTCGTAGGGCCAGGATCATATACGAATTATATCCATCCTGGTTTTAAAAATCCTATTAATTAAATGTTAATTTCAGGCGTGGAAAAGGAACGGAAGTATTTAAATACATTCAGGCTGCACGTATCCAGGTATGGTCGTGGGAATCAAGCCATTCTTGCATTCCATGGTTTTGGGCAGGAGGGATCCGTTTACCAGGTATTTGAAAAGATCGTCAATCCGATCTACCAGATACATGCTTTCGATCTGCCCTTTCACGGGAAGAGTAAGATGTCATTGTTGGAAGATGGAGTTGGTAGGAAGGCACTCAGGGATTTTTTTGAAGATTATTTTCAATCGAATGATATTTCTTCCTTCATTCTGATGGGATACAGCATCGGTGCAAAATTCACTTTGAACCTGGTCAATTTCTTTCCCGAAAGGATCAATCGCCTCATTTTAATTGCCCCTGATGGATTACGGATTAATTTCTGGTACAGTCTGGCTACCGGCTCGTTCCTATCAAGAAAGATTTTCAGATATTTCATGCAGCATCCGGCTATGTTTCTGAAATTTGCCGACCTGCTGACCTTCCTCAAACTGATCCATCCTTCGGTAGGCCGTTTTGCCAAAAGTCAGATGTCGGTCGATCAGAACCGACGCCTGATCTATGATTCCTGGGTCAATTACAGGACTTTGAACCTGGATATCAAGGAATTGGGTCAGGTGATCGATCGTTTTAAGATCCCGGCAGAAATTTTCCTTGGGGAAAAAGACCGGGTGATCAGCGTCGATGCAGTCAGACCCCTGATACGGGAATTTCATCATATCCGGGTACATATACTGCCGGTCGGTCATTCACGTCTTATTGAGGATACGGCGGAATATTATGAAAAGGAGGGGTTTTGAGAAAGAAGATATTGAGTTTATTATGTATATTGAGTTATTCAGGGTGAGTTTCTACTTGAATTCTTGTGATAAGTGATATGAGATTTTTAAATTCAGGGAAATTTACCAGCTATGTATTTTTTAGAGGATTTGGAGGTTTGGAATATTTCCAGAGAATTCAGAAAGAAGATATCTTTTCTGGTGAAAACTCTGCCTGGTGAAGAGAAGTTTAGATTGTCAGATCAATTAATTAGATCTTCAAGATCAGTTACTGCCAATATAGCCGAAGGATTTGGAAGATATCATTATCAGGAAAACATCCAATTCTGCAGGCAATCCAGAGGTTCTCTACTGGAAACTTTAGATCACCTGTATATTGCTTTAGATGAAAAATACATTGATATGGATGAGTTTTTAGATCTTAAAGGGGATTTATTATTGTGTTTAAAAGTACTAAATGGATATGTTTATTATCTAAAAACTAAAAAGAAAGAATAAACTTTTTTTAGGAGGAGACTGTAGCAGGTTCACATAGCAGGTTCAGACAATTTAATCACCAAATAACCCAATAACCAAATAACCAAATAACCTATTCACCAAAATAAACCATTCCTTTTCCCAATGCTGAAAAATCATATTTATCTGCTGTTATTATTTTCGCTGACACCATCACTTGCCCAGCAGACTCGCATGTATTATCAGGACGGGTCGCTGAAGGCGGAAGGGAATCTGGAGCATCAGAAAAGAAAAGGTACCTGGACCTATTATTATCCAAAAGGACAGGTCAGCGCCATTGAAAATTATCAGAATGGCCTCCTGCATGGTGTAGTAAAATACTTTAATCCCAAAGGGATCCTGATCGGACAGGAAAACTGGGAAACGGGATTACTGGAAGACAGCGCAACCTATTTTTATGATAACGGGCAGATCGAAAAAGCCGGATCATACCGGGAAGGTATGTATGAAGGGCGATGGACATTTTATTATGAAAATGGAAATTATAAACGTTTGGGTCATTATGAGGATGGTTTACCGCAGGGAAGATGGGAATTCTTCTATGAAAATGGTCTTCTCTATCAATCAGGTTCTTATCGTCAGGGAATGGAAGATGGAATCTGGGAGTTCTATGATCAGAAAGGACGTCTTGAATATGAAGGTGAATTCAATAGGGGTGAAAGATCAGGCGCCTGGTATCATATTAAAAAGAATGGGAAGAGGGAGAAAATTGAATATGAATAAAATTCGATTATGTTATATAAATTTCTTGAATTTATTTACTTCCATTCATTACGTTATTTTTCTAAAAAAAAATCTCAAAAAATAGGAAAATTCATCAAAATCCATAAATTTACGCATCAAAGCAAGATTACAGATGGTCACTGCAGGAATTGGCTATTTAATCAAAAAAAAGAACGGTTATTGGTTTTTTAATAAAATCGGTTAGAATTTTTATTCAATAATTACGAAATTGGGAAGGGAGATTTTAATGTGGAAAGATTATTGTTCTATTTTACTTTTTTTCAATCTGAGGTCAAAATTTAATTTTGGATATAGTATACCGGAGTGATAAAATATTGTCGCTACGATTATTTATATGTGAATGAAGTTGATTTTTGTTTTTAACCTAATTTTTATGCCATGCGAAAATTTACAAATGTGACGCGGCGCGTAGCGCTGTTAATGCTGAGCATGCTGTTTTCTTTTGCGGTCGTTATGGCCCAGGAGAGAACCGTCTCAGGAAAGGTGACGGGCGAGGGCGAAGGACCCATACCGGGAGTTAACATTTTCATTCAGGGAACGACCGTAGGAACGATCTCTGACCTGGATGGATCTTATAAACTTGCAGTACCAGGTCCTGATGCCATCCTGATTTTCTCCTCCGTGGGATATAAAACCCAACAAATCACGGTGGGGAACCAGTCGGTGATCGATGTGGTGCTGAAAGCGGATGTTACCGCCCTTCAGGAAGTGGTGGTGACGGGATATACCGCTCAGTCGAAACGTGACATCACTGGTGCCATAACCTCGGTCGATACCGAGTTATTACAGGAAATGCCTGCCGCCAGTTTTACCCAGCAGTTGCAGGGAAGGGCTGCCGGAGTTACGATCGGACAGGATAACCGACCAGGATCCGCTCCCTTAGTTCGGATCCGGGGATGGGGTACCATCAACAACAACGATCCGTTATATGTCATTGATGGGGTTCCTACAAAAAGTGATATCCAGGCGATTAATCCGAACAATATCGAGTCGATCCAGATCCTGAAAGACGCTTCAGCGGCTTCCATTTACGGATCACGTGCTGCCAATGGGGTGATTGTGATCACAACTAAAAAAGGAAAGTCAGGTGCTCCGCAAGTCAGTTTTGACGCCCGGGTGGGTGTTCAGCAGGCTGCCAATAAACTGGATCTGGCAAATACACAGCAATTGGGAGAGCTTCTTTATGATGCCGCCCGGAATGACTATATTGATGTGAATGGTTCAGATGCCGGTTTTGCGTTCAGCAATGGTCAATACGGACCTGATCCGAATGCTTCAAATTTCATTCCAGATTATATTTTCCCAAGCGGAGCCATGGAAGGAGATCCCGGAACGGATCCTTCTCTTTATTCGCTGGATCCTTATTATGGGATCACCAAGGCCAACAAAAGTGGAACAGATTGGTATGATGAGATATTCCGGCCCGCACTGCTGCAGGAATACAACATCGGCATCAGCGGAGGCACTGAAAAAGGGAGATATTATGTCGCTCTGAATTACTTTGACCAGGATGGTATTGTATATGCCACCGATTACAAGCGTTATTCCATCCGAGCCAACACTGAATTCTCTCCAAAGGAATGGATGCGGATTGGTGAAACTTTGGAAGTGACTTATAGCGAAAGAGTTGGAACGGATGCTAATACTGAAGGCAATGATATTGCGCTTGCATTCCGGACCCAGCCGATCATACCCTTGAAAGATATCAATGGATATTATGCCGGTACCCGGGGATCCAGTCTCGGTAATGCAGATACACCGTTTGCAACCCTTGACAGGAATAAGGACAATGTACAGAAAAGATGGCGTGTATTTGGAGGTGCCTATGTGGAATTTGACCTGTTCGAAGGACTGACCTTTAAAAGCCAGTTGGGGATCGATTACAGGAATTACTTTTATTCCGGATTTTCTCCAAGAAATATAGAAGGTGCGGAACCAAGCACCAACGATGCATTGGGTTTGGATTACAGTTACAACTTTGACTGGACCTGGTATAACACCCTGACCTACAGTAAAACATTTGCCGACATTCATCGGATCAATGTATTGCTGGGGACTGAGGCCATTGAAGGGATATTCCGTGATCTGGGAGCTGACCGTGTGGGATTTTTCTCACTTGACCCGAATTACCGCTTCCTGAATGCCGGTTCTTCCGGTATCACCAACTATGGTGGTGGAAATGAGTCCTCATTATTCTCATTGTTTGGGAAGATCAACTATGTGCTGATGGATAAATACCTGTTTGAAGCAACTGTAAGGAGGGATGGTTCCTCCCGGTTCAGTGCGGCCAACCGGTATGCCACCTTCCCAGCTTTCAGCGTAGGATGGCGTTTAAGCGAAGAATCCTTCCTGAGCGGAGTTAGTTGGATCACTGACCTGAAACTAAGGGGTGGATGGGGTCAGATGGGTAACCAGGAGATTGCCAACTATAATGAATTCTCTACCTATCGGACCAGCATATCTGCCTCGGGTTATGATATCAATGGATCCAACAGTAGTGTGCAACCTGGATTTGATTCCAATTATTTCGGAAACCCGAATGGTAAGTGGGAAACCACCACGACCCTGGATATTGGTTTTGACTGGACCATCGCCAATAAATTCACGATCAATTTCGACTGGTACGACCGGACCACCTCGGATATGTTGTATGTATTGACCCTTCCGGGAACGCAGGGAAGTGCAGATGCACCTTATCAAAATGTGGGTGAAATGAACAACAAAGGGATTGACCTGAACCTGGTTTGGAATAATCAGTCCGCTTCCGGAGACTTCCAGTATGAGATCGGATTGAACCTGTCCCATTACAAGAATGAGATTGTCAAGTTAAGTGACAATGCGGCAGAAGGATTTTATGGGGAATCCAGACGTCAGGCCTTCTATACCCGGAATGAAGCAGGAGTTCCCTGGTCTTCTTTCTATGGATATTATATAGATGGATTTACCGATGGTACCGAATCAGAAACATTATTCCCATCCTATTATAATTACCTGGATGGCCGCGGCCGTTTCAAATACAGGGATGTCAATAATGACGGAGTCATCAACGATGCTGACCGGGATTTCATCGGCAGTCCGCACCCGGATTTCACCTATGGAGTAAATTTCAATGCCTCCTATAAGAACTTCGACTTTGTGGTGTTCTTACAGGGTTCGCAGGGGAATGACCTGGTCAACTACGTAAGAAGGTGGACTGATTTCTGGTTCTTCCAGGGTAACCGGAGCGTCAGGATGTATGAGGAATCCTGGACCCCGGAACTGGGTAATTCAGCCAAATTGCCTATTCTTAGCGCCAATGACAACGTGAGTGGTGACTATCCATCCACCTATTTTGTGGAAAATGGATCGTACCTCAGACTGAAAAACCTGCAGGTTGGCTATACCATTCCCAATCTGAAAGGTATCAACAGACTGCGTGTCTACGTGCAGGCCACCAACCTGTTCACGATCACCAGTTACAGTGGATTGGATCCCGAAGTCAATCTCAATGGAGATGGATCAGATGCCAACCTTGGATTGGATGAAGGGTACTATCCAACTGCCCGGCAGTTTATGTTTGGTGTAAATCTGGGACTATAAACATCGAAAAATTAATATCATGAAAAAGATAAGTTATATAATAGTTGCCATATTTGCAGGATTTATTTCCTCTTGTAGCGACGAATTTTTAACCAAAGAACCCCTGGGCGTGGTCGGAGAGGCTCAGTTGGCAACCGAAAAGGGTGTCGATGCGCTCCTGATCGCTGCCTATGGACAGATTGACGGTCTGGGCAGCTCCAACAATGGTACGTGGGCATCTGCCCCTTCCAACTGGATCTATGGAAGCGTTGCTTCCGATGATGCCTATAAAGGAACGGATAACCTGGACCAGCCACCGGCCACTCAGATCGAGCGGTATATTCATACCCCCTCCACTGAATATTTTAACCAGAAATGGATATCATTATTCGACGGAGTATCGAGGTGTAATGACGTGATCCGGGTCGCGCAGAAAGCGCTTGATGCCGGTGAGATCAGCGATACAAAATTTGGGGAATACGTGGCTGAAGCCCGTTTCCTGCGCGGTCATTTTATGTTCAATGCCAAGATCATATTCGGCAATCCACCTTACGTGGACGAAACCGTGACGGATTTCTTCTCAGTTGGGAACACCACTGAGGGGGGTGATGTGATCGATGTATGGCCCTTGATCGAAGCTGATTTTCAGGCTGCCATCAATGATCTGCCTGAGGAAAGATCACAGCCTGGCCGTTGTGACAAGATGGCCGCCAGGGCTTATCTTGCCAAAACCTATATGCAGCAGGGTGACCTGAGTGCTGCCAAACCCTTGTTGGAAGCCGTACTTGCTGGTGTTCCCGGAAGATTTGAACTGATGGATTGTTACCATGACAATTTTACCATTGCCGGCAATAACAATAAAGAAAGCATCTGGGAATACCAGGCATCGGTAAATGAACCCGGTTACGAGAATGGAAATTATGGGGATGTGCTTAACTTCCCTTATGGGGGTGGACCCGGAACCTGCTGTGGTTTCCATCAGCCTTCACAGAATCTGGTGAATGCGTTCCAGACCAATGGAAGCGGAATTCCCTTACTCGATACTTTCAATGAAACGGATGTGGTCAGTGATCAGGGAATAACTTCCTCACAGCCTTTTACGGAACATACCGGCCCGCTGGATCCACGTCTCGACTGGACCGTCGGACGCAGGGGTATCCCCTATCTTGACTGGGGGAATCATCCAGGAAGTGACTGGATCCGTGACCAGGCTTACGGCGGACCCTATGCACCGCTCAAGAATGTTTACTATAAGGCAGAAGAAGGATCAGGAACGGCCACCTCCGGATGGACCAGTGGTGCGACTGCCAATAATGTTCGTTTCATCCGCCTGGCTCATGTGATGCTGTGGAGAGCCGAAGTGGCAGTTGAAGAGAATGATCTGTCTACCGCACTTGATCTGGTGAACCAGTTAAGGGTAAGAGCCCGTGATGGATGTTATGTACAAGAAGGTGGTGTAAGAGACAATGGAACTCATGCCGATAATGCTGCCAACTATCAGGTTGAACCATACGCTTCTTTCCCTGATCAAACGTATGCCCGTAAGGCAGTACGGTTTGAATTCCGTATTGAAACGGCAATGGAAGGTACACGATTCTTTGACCTTGTACGATGGGGTGTTGCCGCCGATGTAATCAATACCTATCTGGCCAAAGAACAAAATCTGCGGGCATATCTCGCTGGGGTATCTTTTCAAGCAGGTAAGAACGAAGTATATCCAATACCACAAATTCAGATTGACGTATTGGGATCTGATCTGTTGAAACAGAACCCGGGGTATTAAATCAATTTTAATAAAATAATTAAGAGGCTGTCTTAAAAGGCAGCCTCTTTTTTTATTTACGCTATATACCCAAGTAAAATCAATATCAATTTGAATCAAGAAACAGGGAATCCATATTCCTGGTCAGGGAAAATTTTTGTATTTTTCGGCTTAAAGATAAAATTGCATAATTTTATCGGGATGGATAAATGATCAAATGATGCGATATCCCCTAATTGAAAGATTTGTTTTGTGGATTTTATTATTTTCATTTTTCTTTTTGATTTTTATATCCTGCAGGACTGATCAGAAGATCGGGATTTTAAAAATAGATACCAGCAATGCACTGAGGGTGATCATAGAATTCGAAACGCCAGAAGAATCAAGTTGCACCATTAGATACTGGCTTTCCAGTCAACCGTGTGAGGTTTTTGAGAAAATAACTAAAATTTCCAGACGACACCATGCATCCCTGTTTAATTTAGAACCTGACAGTAATTATGGATTTATCATCCAGGCAAATGAAGACCTGGTTTCTGATACCCTGTCATTCGGAACAATCGATTATCCAATCCGCGAACCACTGTTCAGTTTAAGCACCGATAGTGGAAATGTTTTTGATGGGTATATCCTGATCAGAAAAGTGGAATATCCTGCACAACAGCTCATTCTTGACAACAAAGGAGAAATCGTTTGGTATGAGTTGCTGGATTCTGCCGTATCACGTTTTTTTTCATGGACCGATGCGAATACCATTCTTTCGCTGAATACGGAGGAACATATCCAGGAAATCAATCTGGAAGGCAATGTCCTGTTTGACCTAAGACTGGGGGAAAAAGGATTCACCAAATCACTGCACCATGAGATCATCAAAGATGAAAAAGGGAATATCATTTCCCTCACCCGAAACATGCAAGTATTTGACCTGACTGAATTCGGTGGCGTGAAGAATGATACCATATTCGGGGATGGAATCCTGGTGTTGGATTCAACCGGAAACAAGGAATGGGAATGGGATATCTATGAACATGAAGATCCTTTAAAAGACCCAAACATCGAGCGGATGAAAAAGGACTGGTCACATGCCAATGCGCTGGCCATTGACCTGGATGGAAATTACCTGGTATCCTTCCGGAATTTTCACCAGATCTGGAAAATCAATTCCAGCTCGGGAGAAATCATGTGGAAATTAGGACTAAATGGAGATTTTAAACTGGAGGATGAGGCCTTGTTTTACAGCCAGCATACTGTTTTTAACAACCGGTTCGGTGAGCTGATGTTGTTTGACAACGGATTGCCTGATACACGATCCCGGGCATTGTCTTTCCGGATCGGTCCGGATGGTGAGGCGGAAATAGGTCGTTACGATGTTGCTCTGCCGCCGAGGCTTTATTCCTTCAAGGAAGGCAGTGCCTATTTGATCGGCGAAGATAAGATCCTGTTTTGCAGTACCCGGAATAACATCATTGTGGTTACGGATAAACTGGGAAACATTTTGTGGGAGTTGTATTCCCCGGAACCGTTGTACAGGGCCTATTATTTGGAGGAAGGAGTTTTTAATTAGTCTATCTTGAAATATAGATGACATCCCTTTAAGGGATGTCATCTATATAATTATCAAAGAATATGTTCTGGATTAATTAAAAGATTTGTAAATTGAGATTCTTATTTCAATTTACAGCTATGTCTCTCAAAAATATTTCTCCTTTTGAAACAGGATGTTATTATCATGTGTTTAACCGTGCGGTTGGCAATGAATTATTATTCTATGTTAAGAAAAATTATTTTTATTTCTTAAAAAAATACCGGGAGATCATTTCTGGATATGTGGAAACATATGTGTATTGCTTAATTCCCAATCATTTTCACCTATTAATTAAGATACCCGACCATCCGGGATATCCTGAAAAGACTGTAACCGAAAAATTCAGAAGATTTTTTATATCCTATGCTCAAAGTATCAATAAACAGGAAGCGCGGAGAGGCGGTTTATTTATGCGACCTTTTAAAAGAAAGAAAATTATTTCCGAAGATCAGTTATCTGCATTGATTTATTATATACATTATAATCCAGTCCATCATGGTCTTGTTAATAATCCTGTGGAATATCGGTGGAGTTCTTATAGGTCACTTATTGGCTATGAGAACACATATTTGAAAAGAGAAAGTGTGCTGGAATGGTTCGGTGGTTTAGAACAATTCATAAATTCACATATTATTCAAAAAGAACTTGCTGGCGGTATTGAGAAATTAATCATTGAATGAATGGGAAATAAAGGTTTTAAATATGAGGAGCAGAAAAAGAGGAGATGACATCCCTTTAAGGGATGTCATCTCTATCAATTATCTTTTTTTATTTCTATTAACCTCGTTTTTAACAATCCTGCTTTTTGCCTGTGATTTCAGAACAGATGAAGATCACTACAGGGAATCGGGTTTATTCAGGTTGATTGATAATCAGAAAGCAAAGATTGATTTTATTAACCAGCTTGATTACACAGGGAAATACAATCCCTATTCTTATCATAATCTTTTTAACGGAGCAGGAGTAGGCCTGGGTGATATCAATAATGATGGATTGCTCGATATTTATTTTTGTGGGAACCTCGCTGATAACCGGCTTTACCTGAATAAGGGAAATATGAAATTTCAAGATATTACACCCAAGGCTGGAGTAAGTTGTCAGAATGAATGGTCAGCCGGGGTTAGTATGGTAGATATAAATGGTGATGGCTGGCTTGATATTTATGTTTGCCAATCTGGCATTATCTCTTCGCGTGATAGGTACAGTGAATTATTCACACGATATAATGAGCTCTTTATCAATAATGGAGATCTTACTTTTACTGAAAAGTCTGAAGAATATGGCATCAGTAGTGTGGGACTCTCAACACATGCGACATTTTTTGATTTTGACAAAGATGGTGACCTGGATATGTACCTGTTGAATAATGCCCTCAGATCATCAAGTGGAAAAGGTCAGGGAGGGGATCAGCGTAATAATCGCGATCCGGATGGTGGGAATAAGTTTTTCCGAAATGATGATGATCATTTTACCGATGTAAGTGAAGAAATGGGAATTTATGGGAGTTCCATAGGATTTGGCTTGGGAGTAAGTATCGGCGATATTAACCGGGATGGCTGGCTTGATATTTATGTTTCCAATGATTTTTTCGAGAAAGATTATTTATATATCAATGAAAAAGGGAAGACCTTCACAGAAAGGATGGAAGATTATTGCAGGGAGATCAGCCTGGGATCCATGGGCTCAGATGTGGCTGATATAAATAACGATGGATATCTGGAAATTATTACCACGGAAATGACTCCTGAACCTGAGGAACGTTATAAAACCAAGACCCTATTTGAAAGCTGGGATCAATACCAGGTAAAAATTGATCAGGGTTTTTATCATCAATTTTCGAGAAATGTACTTCAATTGAACAACAGGAATGATTCCTTCAGCGAGATCGGAAGACTCGCAGGTGTAAGTATGACAGATTGGAGCTGGGGAGCGTTGATTTTTGATATGGATAATGACGGTTGGAAAGATGTTTTTGTGGCAAATGGTATTTTTAAGGATCTACTCGACCAGGATTATCTCAATTTATATTCCGATCCGAATGTATTCAGAAATATGACCATAAACCGGCGGGACGCCATAATAGCTATGATCGAGGCCATGCCATCTGTACGAATACCAAATTATGCCTTTAAAAATAATAAAGACCTCACTTTCACCAATGAGGCTGAAAACTGGAGTCTTAATAAACCATCGTTTTCCAATGGGGCTGCCTATGGTGACTTGGACAATGATGGAGATCTGGATCTCGTGATAAATAATTTGAATATGCCTCCTTTTATTTATCAGAATCTCACTTCTGATTTAAGCGATCAATCCTTTATTTCTCTTAAACTTAAAGGGGATAAAAAGAACTCCAATGCCATCGGCTCTCAGGTAACCGTATTTTGTGAAGGGGAAATGTTTTATCAGGAGCTAATACCCATGCGGGGTTTTGAATCCACCTCGGATAGCAGGTTGATTTTCGGACTGGGAGATCATCACCGGGTTGATTCAATCTGGATCAAGTGGCCGGATGATCGTCACTCAAAACTCTATGAACTTAAAGTAAATCAACAATTACAAATTGACATTAAAGATGCATTTAGTGGCAGGATTTACTGTAATCTTAAGATGGCAAAACCTTTTTTTCAGGACATAACAGATCAGGGGATCCTGAAATACAGGCATCAGGAAAATGATTTTATCGATTTTAAGTACAGCCCTTTCATGTTTCAAATGATATCCAATGAGGGTCCTGAAATGGCGGTTGGTGATATCAACCAGGATGGCAGGGATGATATGATTATAGGCGGGTCAAAGGATCACTCTACTGAAGTATTCCTGCAATTGACCGGTAAAAAATTTGTAAATAATCCAAGTAAAGTTTTGAGTATGGACAGTTTATCAGAAGATTCAGATTGCCTTTTGTTTGATGCGGACAAGGATGGAGATCTTGATCTTTATATTTGCAGTGGTGGGTTCGAATTTTCACCTGCTACTCGTGAGCTTGCTGATCGACTTTATTTTAACGATGGGAAGGGAAATTTTACCAAGGCAACGCAGGTAGCAGGGAATTATAATCTCGAAAGTACTGCCTGTGTAAGCAGTGCAGATTTTGATGGAGATGGCGATCAGGATCTGGCCATCGGGGTTCGTTTAAAATCCACGGCATACGGCGTTCCGGCAAATGGATATATATTGGAAAATGATGGAAAAGCTAATTTTACAGACGTAACTTCTCAAAAAGCACCAGGATTGATGAATATCGGGCTTATAACAGATATGGAATGGGTGGATATCGATGGGGACAAGGATGAGGATCTGATGGTGGTAGGAGAATATATGCCGATTTCGGTTTTTATTAACAGGAATGGTAAACTAGAGAACCAAACAGAAAATGCCGGATTAAAAAACACCAGTGGCTGGTGGAAAGTGATTAAAAAAGCCGATATCGATCACGATGGGGATATCGATTTTATTGCAGGTAATCATGGATTGAATTCAATATTCAAGGCTTCCCTTGAAACCCCTATTACTTTATATGTGAATGATTTTGACAAAAACGGGACCGTGGAACAGATTCTATGCAGATATAATGGGGATAAATCATATCCCTTAATATTGAAGCATGATTTGATCAGTCAGATCCCATATCTCAAGGACAGATTTCCGGACTACGAAAGTTATAAGGATCAAACCATGGAAGATATCTTCAGCCAGGAGCAGATTATGGGATCAATTAAAAAAGAGGTAGTGAATTTATCGAGTTCCGTAATTATCAATCAGGGTGATGGTTCATTTAGTATCAAACCATTACCGATTGAGGCCCAATTCACCCCGATCTATTCCATACATGTGATGGATATTGATGAGGATGGGAACCCGGATTTACTATTGGGGGGAAATCAATACAAGGCAAAGCCAGAAGTTGGAATAAATGATGGAAGTTATGGAATTACTTTAATGGGTGATGGAGAAGGGGAATTTAAAACTTTGGATTACCGGGAATCAGGCTTTTTCATCAAAGGTCAAGTACGGGATATCAAAGAAATCATGATAGATGGGAAAGTTTATATTTTTGTTGGAATAAATGATGATCATTTAAAAATTTTCCTAAAAAATGGCTGAACAGCATATTATTTATTTTAATTATAAATTGAGTATCTGATCGTGTGAAAGAATTTATTAAATACTTTTTTTAAAGTAGAACTTGTTTACGTTGATTAGAAATAAATTAATGCTAAAATATTTTTTAATTGTTGGCTTTGTTTTACTGATGTTTTCAGGGTGCGGTAATTCAGAAAAAACGTTATTTACATTATTGCCGCCCGAAAAAACCGGAGTAGCCTTCAACAATATGATCGAGGAAACGGATTCCTTTAATATCCTTTTTGACGAATACATCTATAATGGAGGAGGAGTGGGGGTTGCTGATTTTAACAATGATGGCTACCAGGATCTTTATTTTACAGGCAACCGGGTTTCAAACAAATTATACCTGAATAAAGGGGATTTTAATTTTGAAGATATTACCTCAAAGGCAGGTGTGGGAGCAGAAGATATCTGGTCCTCCGGCGTGTCTGTTGTGGATATCAATAACGATGATTGGATGGATCTGTATATCTCTGCCACTTTTAAAGATCAGGAAGGTACCCGGAAGAATAAACTTTTTATCAACCAGGGATTATCGAATGGCGTTCCCACTTTCATTGACCAGGCAGCAGACTATGGAATTGACGATGACGGGCATACCACCCAGGGGGTATTTTTCGATTATGACCTTGACGGCGATCTTGATCTCTATCTTTTAACCAATGTATTTCTGGGGAATCGTACCATGGCGGATGAAAACTCCAACATGATCGATAAATCATCCACCATTGATAAATTGTACCGGAATAATGGGAACGGAACCTTTTCAAATGTATCGTTGGAAGCCGGGATCACCCTGGAGGGATTTGGATTGGGCATAGCTGTTCTGGATGTAAATAAAGACCATTATCCTGATCTTTATATTTCGAATGATTTTGTATCGAGCGATATATTGTATGTCAACAATGGGGATGGTACTTTCACCAACCAGCTTGAGAAATATTTCAAACATATCAGTTATGCCTCCATGGGAAACGACGCGGCAGATATGAACAATGACGGCCTGGTGGACATCATGACCCTTGAAATGCTTCCATCAGATATAAAACGAGTGAAAATGATGTATAGCACGACGGTATTTAACCGGGACAGGGTGATCATGAATGCAGGCTATTATAAACAATATCTCCGCAGTTGTTTGCAGTTTAATAATGGGAACGGGACCTTCAGCGATATCAGTTATCTGTTGGGAATCCAGAATACCGATTGGAGTTGGAGCCCGTTGTTTACTGATTTCGACAATGATGGATTTAAGGATCTGGCCATTGCCAATGGTTTTCCGCGGGATGTAACTGACCGGGATTATACTGAACATCTGAGAAATGTAGTGGGCCTGTTTACCAGTTCCAAATTGCTTTTACCCTATATCCCCGAATACAAGTCTAAAAATTTCTTTTTCAGGAATCATGATGGTCATTGGTTTGAGGATGTATCAGCAAAATGGGGTATTGAATTGGGATCCTATTCAAATGGGGCCGCTTTTGTGGATCTTGACAATGACGGAGATCTTGATTATGTGACGAATAATATCAACCAACCGGCCTTTGTCTTCCGGAACAACCTGAATGAGATACATCCTGATCGTAATTGGATCAAAATTTATCTGACAGGTAATCCGGAAAATAAAAATGGTTTTGGTTCCAAAATTTATGTCTATGCGTGTGGTAACATGCAGTATTATGAACATAATCCGTACCGGGGATATATTTCAAGTGTTGACCCGGTGATTCATTTTGGTCTGGATACCTGTTCATCCATTGATTCATTATGCATTCTATGGCCTTCCGGAAAGGAACAAGTTCTATTTGATGTTCAGGTAAACCAGGTGATCAATCTGGATATCAAAAATGCCAATGAATCCTTAAAGCAAGAAAATCTATGTAAAATCCCCCTTTTTGAGGATGTGACGGATAGTTTGAATCTGGGGTATATACATGAAGAGTTAGAATTTATGGATTATAAAATTCAGCCCTTGCTACCTCATATGCATTCTAGACAGGGACCGGGGCTTGCCGTGGGCGATCTGAATGGAGATCAGCTTGAAGATTTTGTGGTGGGAAATGGGCGTCATGCAGATATTACCCTTTTTATTCAGCAGCCGGAAGGAGGGTTTAATAAGATTTTTCTCAAGGATACGGCGGATGTGGAGGTTATTGGCATGCTCTTATTTGATTGTGACAATGATAAGGATCTTGACCTGTATGCCGTAAGCGGGGGCAGTGAATTTTACGCGCAATCCTATCAATTCAGGGACCGGCTCTTTAAAAATGATGGGGAAGGCCATTTTACTTATGATCCCGGGGCAATTCCGGCCATTTTCATATCGGGATCGGTGGTGACTGCAGCTGATTATGACCAGGACGGGGACCTTGATCTGTTTATCGGGGGAAGGGTCCGTCCGCAATCCTATCCACTTCCCGAGAGAAGTATCTTATTACAGAACCAGGGAGGAACCTTTTCTGATGTTACGGAGACAACAGCAAAGGAATTTATGAGTCTTGGAATGGTTACTGCTGCCTTATGGACCGATTATGATCTGGATGGATGGGTGGATTTGCTGGTTGTGGGTGAATGGATGGCGGTTAGAATGTTCAAAAATATACATGGAAAGTTTAAAGAGGTGAGTACAGAACTGGGTCTTTCAGGAACGGAAGGATGGTGGAACAGCATAGAGTCAGTGGATTTTGATCAGGATGGTGATCTGGATTATGTTCTAGGAAATCAGGGTCTTAATAACCGGTATACAACCAGCCCTGAAAAACCAATTTATGTTATTGCAAAGGATTTTGACAATAATGGAGTGGTGGATCCCGTAATCAATGCATGGATGAATGGTAATTATTACCCGGTTCATCTTCGAAATGATCTGTTCCGTCAGATGCAGTTTTTAAAGACGAGATTTCCAAGATTTGTTGATTATAATTCGGTGACCTCGGATCATCTTTTCACAAAAGAAGAAAGGGAAGGTGCCCTTGAATTGAAAGCAGGCATTTTCGAATCTGTCTTATTGATTCATGAGGAAAATGGTACCTATTCCCGGAAAGCATTGCCATTTAAAGCCCAGTTTGCACCGGTATATGGCATGTTGTCCGCTGATTTCAACTATGATGGTCTTACTGACCTGTTGTTGATCGGGAATAATTTCAGTACGGAATCTTTCAATGGATCCCATGATGCCTTTATCGGGTTGTTTCTTAGGGGAGACGGGAATGGAGCATTCATTTCAGAACCAACAACCAGCAGTGGATTTTTTGTGGATGGTGATGGCAGATCCCTCGTTTCATTATTTGATAAAGATAAAAATCAATTGATTGTCGCTTCCCAGAATGCGGACAGCCTGAAGGCTTTTAAGGTTAGCGATCCGGGGGATGAATGGATTAGATTTTCTCCAGCGAAATTTGATCGGTTGATAAAGATTTATTACCGGGATGCTTCAGTCCGGATTCTTGAATTATACTATGGTTCATCTTATCTTTCCCAGTCGAGTCGCGATTTTTTAATTGATAAGACAACCATTGAAAAAATCATTGTCATTGATTATCGGGGCAATTCCCGGGAAATTCAGTTTTAATTTGTGTATCACAAATTTCATATGCATCCGGTGACTCAAAGTCATAGCCTCCATCCGGATTACCTCCCACCTGCCCATCTGTACGGGACCCTGATAAAAAGAATACTATATTCCTCAGATCCAACCGCGAGCGATCCTGAGGGTGAATTAGGCAATTTATCAGGATGGGTTATACTTGTTTCTGGAGATCCGGATTTTTAAAATTCCTTCGGTACCACTTATACGCTTCTGCCCAGATCACACTGATGAAGGCAGTTCCCATGCTGATTAAAAATAAAGGAAGATCGATCACCCCAAGATCGAAAATTCTTCTCATAACCGGGATACTTAAGCTCATTATAAGCAGGGACATCGTAAAGAGAATGATCATCGGCACCATATTGTTCGAATATTTGATGGTCTTTGTAATAGGATAGTAAAAGGACCGGTTTTCAAGGGTCAGGAATATATTGCTCAAAATAATCGTGGAAAATACGAGGGTTCTTACAATTAATTCACTGTATCCGGCTTCCATGGTAAAATAGTAGATCATCAGAACTCCCAGGGTGATCATGATTCCCTGAATGATACTCATGGAAAGCTCATGAAAAGAAAAGAATGTGTCAGTCATTTTTCTGGGTTTCTGATTCATGAGCCTCTGCTCAAGGGGTTCATTCTCAAAAATTATGGAGCAGGTTGGTCCCATGATCAGTTCAAAGAAAATGACATGCAGCGGTGAAAAAATATTGGAATATTTCCAGCCAAGCAAAAGTGGCAGGGCTACGGTCAGCATGATGGGAATATGGATGGAAATGATATATTGAATGGCTTTTTTAAGGTTGGCATAGATTCGTCTCCCCTGAGCTACTGCTTTTACCATGCTGTTCAGGTCATCGTTCAATAATATGATAGAGGCAGATCTTTTTGCCGTTTCAGTGCCTCTTTTGCCCATAGCCACTCCGATATGGGCCGATTTCAGAGCAGGTGCATCGTTCACTCCGTCTCCCGTCATGGATACCACTTCCCCGTCGGCCTTCAGGGCTTCTATGACCTTCAGTTTGGCCTCCGGGAACATTCGGGCAAAAATATTTACTTCATTTATTTTTTTTCTCAATTCTTCTCCTGCCATCTGGATTATTTCTTCACCGCGCAGAAACTTATCAACACCTTGAAAGCCAGTTTTCCTGGCAATGGCCAGGGTGGTTTCAGGATAATCGCCTGTAATGATCTTTACCTTAATGCCCGCCTGGTAGAACCTTTTGAATACCTGCTTAATATTATTTTTTGGAGGATCCTCGAGTGCGATTAATCCCAGGAATTCCCAATCAAAGTCCTCCTGTTGTTTTGGGAACTCATAACCGGAGTGAGATGCTTGCGCGACTCCCAATACCCGGTATCCTTCGGAAGCCAGGTCATGGGCGTGCGAGGAAATATGCTCGATTTCTTCCCTGGAAAGCTGAGAATGTGAAATTAATCCTTCCCAGGCTCCTTTGGCTGCAATAATCCGTTCTTTCTGTTCATTTTCATAAATATGTGTCATCAGGGGTGGAATACCGCCAATCGGATATTCGTGGATCATGGTATATTTCCTGCGGAGATCTTCAGCCGTTGTTTTTTCGTAAGCTTTATGAATGGCTTTTTCCATTGGATCGAACGGATTGGGTTCACTGGCCCACATGGCATAGGTAATTATTTTCTGGTAGGTGTCCCCTTGAATATCAGCCACATCGATTACCAGATCTTTCTTGTAGTCATAAATTTTAGCAAGATCCATCTTATTTTTTGTGATGGTTCCGGTTTTGTCAATGCAGATGACGGTGGCAGATCCAAGGCTTTCAACGGTCTGGAGTTGTTTGGTCAATACTCCGTTTTTCATTAATCTCCAGGCACCCAGGGCCATAAAAGTTGCAAAAGCGACCGGGATCTCCTCGGGTAATACGGACATGGCAAGCGTCAGCCCATGTAATAGACCATGGATGATATCCTTCGAATCGAGGTAATTTATTCCCCAGACAATGAGGAATAGAAAAATACCCAAGGCAGCCATGTATTTTACAAATGAACTGATCTGTTCCTGTAATGGGGTTTTAACTGTCTTAACACTTTCCAGTGATTTCCCTATCTTGCCCATCTCCGTTTTTGGTCCGACGGCATTGACTTCTGCAATGGCAGAACCGGCTACCACCAGTGTACCGTAATAAATTTGATTATTCCCATCATTTCTGTCCTTGGCTACAGAAAAGGATTCGCCAGTCAGGATCGATTCGTTTACAGAAAAATCGTTGGATTGAAGGATGATGGCATCGGCGGGTACTACATTCCCTTCTTCAACCTGTATAATATCTCCCACTACAATTTCTCCGGTCATGATTTCAGAAATAATCCCTTTTCTGATCACTCTTGCCTTGGGTTCAGTCAGTTTTTTCAGGGCTTTCAGTGCATTTTCACTTCGGACTTCCTGAAACAGGGAAATCCCTGAGACGACAAAAATGGCACCCAGCATTACAAATCCTTCCATATAGGTGTCAGTGAGGAAATAGATGATACAAGCTGCCGTAAGTAACAGGAACATAGGCTCAGTGACAACTCCCTTCACAATATAAAAGATCCCTCGATGAGACTGATCCCCGATTATATTGTATCCATGCCTTGCCCGGGAGGAATGCACCTCTTCATCTGACAATCCATGATGTTCCGACTTGAAATTTTCCAATTTATTTTTTCAAAAAACCTTTAAAAAATCACAGAATGTTATATAAATCTTTAAAAAAACCTCAGATCGCTTTTATACAAATATATCATCTAATCGTGAAATACCTTTGGATTCCCTTGATTTAAGTATTAAGTTATTGAATCAATTTCGAGTATATTTTTGGCACTTGTACCGCATTTCAGCGATTACCATGACGGACAGGAAGGTCAGAGAGAATATCATCTTCAGTAGGATCATACCATTCAGTGGATGAAATGGGGAGATTAATCACGAATCGAGGATTTAGAAAAGGGACCGGATTCCGAAAACAAATCCATGTTCACTCGACTTGTTAATGGAATATTCAAGGCGAAGGACAATATCATAAAAAGTGACCACATCCAGACCGGCACCGCCTCCAAAGATCAAATTGTTGGTAAACTTTGTATTAAGATCATTCCCCGGGTAACCCTTCACATATCCCAGGTCAAAATAGGATTTCAGATAGACTGCCAGGTGGAACTTACTGAATTGTTTGGCCGAAAGGATACTTCTCAGGTCCTGCTCCGTCTGGAACAGGCGTTTACGGAATGAATATTGATTTTGAAGAAAATAGGGCCCTTCAATCACATATAATTCATATCCATGTAGTGTATATGGTACTTTTCCCATAGAGTTGAAAAGGGTATAAGGTTGATTTTTCGGTCCGTATGCAGATCCTCCTACTCCAAATGTAAAATAGAAGTGTTTGCCGAGATCAAAAAACCGGTTGTATAAGGCTTCAATACCAAATACATTCACCTCATCAATAATACCCAGACCCAATTTTTCAATCCTTCCGGAAAAATACGATCCTGATAATGGATATGCTTTGATGTCGCGTTTATCGTGGATGAAGGAATAATACATCCTGAAATATCCCTGGGAAGTGCCATTTTCATAATAGCCGGGATTCAATTCCACAATGGTATCATTTACCTGAGACTGGTAAAAGTTGAGCCCAATCGTATGAAAGGTGTATAAGGAGTTCCTATAGGTCAATGAGACTCCCGCCAGGTATTGTTCCTTCAACCAAGTGTCAGAGTCCAGGAAACGGTATTTGTGTTCCGTGGTCATATAGTTTGTGTTCTTGTTCAAGCTATAGTCAAAAATAAAATTAAGACCGAGTTTCTGTTTTTTATCAATATAGGGGAATCCATAGGCCAGCTGCATTCTTTTCGTGAATCCAAACTGACCAGTCAATTTAAGTGTTTCATTACGGCCCCTGACATTATAGAGATATAATTTCAATCCCAGTTCAATTCTTTTCAGATCATGATCCTGGTTGACCCACCAATCATGGAAATTCCTGTCAGCAAGTTCAAATACAGGGATGGGGAAAATATACCATCTTTCTGTGACGCGAATGATCACATCTACATTATTGTTCTCGATGAGGATAAAAGAGATGTTAACAGAAAGGAATAATCGGGTGTTGGATATATTGTCTTCATTCCTTTTAATCCTTCTGATCAGATTATGAGAACTGATCGTTTCATCTTCATTAAAATCGAGTTCCCGTAAAATGATTTTCTGCTTGGTCTTCTTATTACCGACAATGAAGATCCGGTCAATTTTCAGTGAGTCGTAGGCGGCAGTATCTATTCCCGATAATTTCTCGAGTGTTTTTTGAGCAAAGACAGGTTGGTTAAGGACTATGAAGGAGAAAATAACAAAAAATACCATCCCCAAAAAGAACTTCAGGCAGGCCATTCTGACACGTTTTAATGAAGTGATGTGTCGTTGGTATTGAATATATTCTTCTCTCAATCTTCCCTTTATATTCACTCATTTATGTTAAAATAACACATTGCTGTTTTAATAGGTTAAAAAGTAAATTATTTGTCCAGATTCAAACCCGGGCGATTTTTTGTCTTATAGGATTGTAGAAGGATATAAATACCCGCTATTACCATGGGGATGCTCAGCCACTGGCCCATATTGAGCGGGATCGTGGCTTCGAAATCAACCTGATTTTCCTTGAATAATTCATGAAAGAATCGCAAACCGAACAAGATGACCAGAAATAAACCCAACAACCTTCCATAGGGCAATTTTTCTTTCTGTAAAGTCCATAACCATAATAATAGGATAAACAGTGCAAAACTGGTGAATGCCTCGTAAAGCTGTGTCGGATGTCTTGGGATGCCTTCAGTAAAGATCATGGCGCTGAACGTACCATCTTGATTTTTATCCAGTGTATAATCAAGGGGTGTATCCACCGGTTCATTGACCTGCATTTTCACATATTCATAGTTGGTTAGGATGAACTTAAAATTATTCTGAATATAGGATTCCAGTTGTTTTTCCTGATAATTGTTTTTCTTGAAATCAATTTTTATTTCGATGGGATACCCGGTATTGTTCTCAGCGGGCTCATTTTTAATCTTACTTACCGCTACTTTTTCAACATTGGTGTCAAACTCAAACCGATCGATGATATCTCTGGCAAACAGAACGCCTAAGGGAGCTTCCGTAGGTTTCCCGATGATCTCGCTATTCATAAAGTTACCGATCCGGATGAAACATCCACCCAGTGCCACTACGATCACGATCCGGTCAACGACCCACAAAAAATTCTGACCTTCCCTCTTATGTTTTTTAAATATAAAATGAGGTTTTGAAAAGCCGATCTTGATCAGGTAGTTGGAATAGATATAAATTCCTGTCAGGATGCCGATGGCTGCTCCATGACTGGCCAATCCACCTTTTTGTATCATGAATATTTCAAGAGGATCCGCTAAAAACCGGGCAGGTTCATAAAAGAACACATGACCGAGCCTGGCCCCGATGATCGTAGCCAGAACGATGTAGATGGTGAGTGTTTCAATGTCTTTTTCCGGTTTATTTTCTTTCTTGAATATATAAATTATGATCTGTTGACCGATAATAAAGGCGACTGCAAAGAGCAGCCCGTACCATCGAATATTGCCGATTATTCTCCAGTCCAGATTTGGAAATATCTCAGGATTTGCACTCCAGATAAAATAATTTAAGACGTTCATTTGCAAAAAATAGTTGATTAATACAAATTTCTTAAAACCTCAAGTTCTTCTTTAAAAGCGCCAGATAAAATGGGAAACCGGCACCAGGTTCTCGGATCCACGTTATAGTCGTCGAGATGAAAGGCGGGCGCAAGCCGTTCCCGTTTCCATTGGTTTCTTGCCCAAAGTTGGTAAAATTTTATTATATATGTTTTTAAATTATGAATATCTGCTAAATTTTTATCTTTCAACTGGTAAAATACACTGACTGGCGACAGGTGACGATAAATTGCCAATTTTTCAATTTCAAGCAAAATCTTATAGGGCATCAAGTCACTTTCATCCGTTTGATCGCGATCCCTGGGTCTTAATTCAGCCGTCGGGGTGAGGTTGTTTACGTGATGCAATACATCATACCCCAGATGTTTTTCTGCCCAATGGAGCCATTTCAAAATGAAATATTTATCAATCCCTGCAATCGGGGCAAGGCTACCGCTGGTATCTCCATCCATGGTGGCATAACCTACATCTCCTTCACTCCGGTTGGAGGTGGTTAATAAGATAGCGCCATTGATGTTGGCCAGAATCCATATAATGGGTGACCTTACCCTGGCCTGTATGTTTTGAAGTGAAATGTCATCATTTTCCCAGGTAAGTTTCCTGTTTAACGCTTTTTCAATTTTTTGTATATAGGAATTTACTTCCTCGTCAATTTTCCATTCATAATAGGTGGCCCCGATAAAAGAAGCCAGCGCATGTGCAGATTTCCGGGTCTGCTCGGACGAATTTTTGGAAGCCTGATAGGCACAAGTCAATAGTTTTCCGATGATCTTTTTACAGGCCGTGGCCTTATCCAGACCAGCCACTTCAGAATAAAGTTTTGGTTTCCCTATTTTAGAGAGGAATTCTTTCAAGCCAAGTTCACGGATTCCTTTTTTTACCATTTCGGCAACCAGAACAGCAGTGATGGAGGAATCAGCTCCCCCGCTTAGTGACAATACGAAACCGTTGCTATGGCTTTTTCGGAGATAATCATAAAGACCCAATGTCGTGGCTCTCAGGAACTCATCATGTTGATCCGCATTGTCGAAATTAAATTGGGCAGAGGAAACTGAAGGATGATCAAAATCAATATCAGCGGATATCAGATTGTACTCCTTGAACGAGAGATTCACGTTCTGCTGGATCAATCTCCCTTCATGTGCAATGAGTATTTCACCATCATAGATCATTCTGCCCGATTCATTGCCCAGAAGATTGGCATAGATATAGGCACAGTGAAAGGTTCGGGAACTATCTGTTACGAGGTGTTTTCTCCGGATTGATTTTCCAATAGCAAAATGACTGGCACTGGGATTAGAGATGAGTTGTACTCCTTTCTCGACAAGTCGACAAGCAGGCCGGTTCGATCTCCAGGCATCTTCACAGATTTCAATCCCGCATTTTATTTGGTTTATTTCAAATATAAAATCGCCAAAAGGAACCTTGGAACCATTCATTTCTAGTTCTTCTATCTTATTGGGTTCCCAGGGAGTAAACCAGCGGGGTTCATAATGTACCCCATCATTGGCCAGAAATTGTTTGGCGTAAATACCGAGGACCTTTCTGTCTTGAATTACACAGGCACAATTATAATTCTGGTTCCTAAACCAGATGGGAAGACCGACAATGACCGTAATGTTTTCACATTGCGCTGCGATCGGGTTGATCAGAGATACCGCTTTTTCAGATAACCAGTTGCTCAAAAAAAGATCTTCACATCCATAACCCGTGACGCATAATTCCGGCAGGCAAAGAAGTTTATATTAAGATCCCTCTCCTGCCGGATCGCATCCATTATATGTGCCAGATTTCCCTGCCAATCAAGTGGAGTTTGATTCAAGGCAGCTCCTGCAACTTTTAGTGTTTTTTCCAACTGATGGTATTTATCGATTAATGAATTTCCAGCAGTTTACACGTTTGTTCGGCAGCTTCCTGTTCAGCTCTCTTTTTATTGAATCCGGTTCCTTTTCCGAAAGGAGCATCATCAATGAACACCTGGGAAACAAATTCTTTGTAATGTTTGGACTCCTTTACTTTCAGGATCTCAAACCTGATTGATTTATCATTCTTGTGCGCCCATTCAATCACCTTACTTTTAAAGTTAGGATTTATTTTAATTACTTTATCGATATCCAGGTGGGGCAAAAATAATTTTTTAATGATAAAGTTACGGGTATAAAGATACCCCTTATCCAGGTATACGGCACCAATGATGGCTTCCAAGGTATCTCCCAGGATCGACTTATAGGCCTGGGCATGTTTCCGAGTATCATTATATTCCACGATCTCATTCAGCCCAAGTTTTTTACCCAAATGATTGAGTGATTCCCGATTTACGATCCTGGATCTGATCTCTGTCAAAAATCCTTCGTCCCTTAAAGGATATTTTTTAAAAAGATAATCTGCTACAACAGCACTGAGTATAGCATCTCCCAGGTATTCAAGTCGTTCATTGGATTCTTTATATCCTGAAATGTTCTCTTTAGCAACCGAACTATGCTGGGTTGCCAGCTTGTAAAGTGTGATATTGAGGGGTTTAACGCCGAGGGTTTGATTGATGGAATTGGAAAGCTTCTTTTCTTCTGGAGTTTTTGTTTTAAGAAGTGAAAAAAATCTGGACCAAAATAAAGGCACGTTAGGAAATTTTTCTAAAAATAACGGATGTATTATGGCCTCCAAAGCCAAAAGTATTACTTAAAGCAATGTTTACCTCTCGCTTCTGTGCTTTGTTAAAGGTATAATTGAGGTTGACATCCAGGTTTTCATCATCCGTAAAATGATTGATCGTGGGAGGAACCATGCTATTTCTGATGGCCAGAATGCATGCAATGGCCTCAACAGCTCCAGCAGCACCCAGCAGATGTCCGGTCATTGATTTTGTCGAACTGATATTTAATTTATATGCATGTTCCCCAAAAACATCTTTTATAGCCAGCACTTCGCTGATGTCCCCCAATGGAGTGGAAGTGCCATGTACATTAATATAATCAACCTCAGTGGAGAAATCTGGGCATCACGCAGGGCATTGTTCATTACCTTTTTTGCTCCAAATCCTTCCGGATGAGGAGCTGTAATATGATAAGCATCTGCCGACATGCCAGCCCCGATCAATTCACAGTAAATTTTCGCGTTTCTCGCCTGCGCATGTTCGTATTCTTCCAGAATAAGAGCACCTGCACCTTCTCCCATGACAAAACCATCACGATCTTTATCAAAAGGACGGGAGGCGGTTTCAGGAGAATCATTACGTTCCGATAGAGCTTTCATCGAGCTGAATCCACCCATTCCGGATTGCGTGATCGCTGCTTCAGAACCTCCCGTAATCATCACATCGGCTACCCCCAGCCTGATGTAATTATACGCATCAATGATTGCGTTCGTGGCTGATGCACAAGCCGAAACCGTCGCAAAATTTGGCCCTCTAAAGCCATATTTAATGGAAAGGTATCCCGCACTGATATCCGGTATCATTTTGGGGATAAAAAAGGGACTAAACCTCGGGATCCCATCATTCTTGGCAAAATTTATGATTTCCTCTTCAAAAGTTTTAAGCCCTCCGATTCCGGCAGCCCAGATGACTCCTGCCCTGTCCTTATCGATCTTATCAAGATCAAAGCCAGTATCTTCGATCGCTTCCTGGGCAGAAATAAGCGCATATTGGGTAAAAGGATCCATCTTGCGAATCTCCTTTCTATCCAAATGGTCTAATGGCTCAAAGTTTTTAAGTTCGCAAGCAAACTTTGTACGGAAATTAGATACATCAAATTTGGTAATCAGAGCGGCCCCACTCACCCCATTCATCATCCCATTGTAAAATTCACGGACATTGTTACCAATTGGAGTTAGTACCCCAATTCCGGTTACGACTACTCTCTTTAAGCTCATTAAAAAATGAAAGGTTTCTTTAATTTAGGATTTTACGTTCTCTTCGAGGTATGAGATTGCTTGACCTACAGTAGAAATATTTTCCGCCTGATCGTCAGGAATCGAGATGCCGAATTCTTTTTCAAACTCCATAATCAACTCAACTGTATCCAGTGAGTCGGCTCCCAAATCATTTGTAAAACTTGCCTCAGGAGTAACTTCAGATTCTTCGACCCCTAATTTATCTACAATGATGCTTTTAACTTTTTGTGATATCTCAGACATTTTTTGTAAAGTGTTTTAATTTTGACTTTGCAAAGAAAGATATTTCAGCGAATAATGTCAAACAATTTTTTTAATCTTATCATTTTCCCAATTTTGTATATCAAAAGGGATATCAAAGACTTTTTGTTTTAAAAAGGAATTATGGCCCGAAGTAAGCTGATAATTGATTATGAATTTGATTTCAAGTTATTCGGATTGATCTGCAGCTTGAAGGAATACCGTCTGGCCTGGCTTTTAAATCAACAACTTGGAATACATTTGATCAAGAAGAAGGATATTGTTCATGAATTCCTAAATAATGAAAAGATCCTGGTATCTAATTATTTGTTCGAAACAGAAAATGCTCAGTTCAGATTATTAAAGAATCGATCGGAAAATAAAAATTCCGAAAGATTTGCCTACCTCTTACCTGAACTACATAAATTTGATTTTTTTATCATGAAATACGGAGTTTTAGATGGGAAAGAAGATGAGAATTTTCTATCCCGGATCAAGGAGATTAATGAAATTCAATACATCACATCCTTTGATATCAGTAAAATAAAATCGAGAGAGAATCTAATATTTTAGCATGAAAGAAGTAATCAACCGTACCAAGATCATTGCTACCCTCGGACCTGCCAGCAGTTCAAAAAGCACCATTCGATCGCTCATTCGCTCAGGTGCAAATGTACTCCGACTTAATTTTTCACATGGTTCTCATGAAGAGCATCTTAGCCGGATAAAAATGATCAAGAGCCTCAACAAGGAATTTGATGATCCTATTGGGATTTTACTTGACCTTCAGGGTCCCAAAATCAGGATCGGTGATGTCAAGGAGGGGGCTATCCCTTTAAAAGTTGGGCAGAAACTGACCATTACCATTCACGAAATGGTCGGTAACAGTCAAAAAATATCCACATCCTATCAAAGCCTACCAAAGGATGTCAAAAAGGGGGATGTGATACTGATTGATGACGGGAATATCGAATTAAGGGTTTTAGATCAACGTAATGAAGAAGTGGTGACCCAGGTGCTTCATGGCGGGATCTTAAAATCGAAAAAAGGGATCAATTTGCCAGATACGAATGTGTCTGTTCCTTCCCTGACCCCCAAAGATCTGGATGATCTCGCTTTCGGACTTGCCAATCAGGTGGATTGGATTGCATTGTCCTTCGTCCGGAAAGCGGAAGATATCCGAGAGCTCAGGGAAATCATAAACAAAAAGGGTGAAAGGACAAAAATCATCGCAAAAATAGAAAAGCCGGAAGCCGTGGAGAACATCGACGAGATCATTGATGCTTCCGATGGACTCATGGTCGCCCGGGGAGACCTGGGAGTTGAAATTCCCATGGAAAAGGTTCCTCTACTTCAGAAACAGATTATCAGGAAATGTAACATAGCTGCAAAACCCGTCATCGTGGCGACCCAGATGCTTGAAAGCATGATACAGAATCCCAGACCTACCCGGGCCGAAGCCAGTGATGTAGCCAACGCGATCATGGATGGCGCCGATGCCGTCATGTTGAGTGCCGAAACGGCTGCTGGCAATTATCCGGCCCTTTCTGTGAGAAGTATGGCCCGGATCATTAAATCAGTAGAGGAAAATATAGAGTGGATCTATGATAAGAACTTTGAAAATGAAAGAAATTCTGATACATTTTACAATGATCGTGTATTGGCCACTGCTTGTCAGCTGGCTGAAGATACGAAAGCCAAGGTAATCACTGGTATGACTGTAACAGGTTACACCGCTTTTAATATATCCAGTCACAGACCCAAAGCCTCGATCATCATTTTTACAGGGAGCAAAACGCTTTTGTCACAACTGGCATTGGTCTGGGGGGTCAGGGCCTATTTTTATGAAAAATTTGAATCAACCGATGATGCCCTTAACGACATACAGGAATTCCTGATTAAAAATGAATTGATCAAACGCGGCGATGTCTATATTACAACCGGAACCATCCCAGTAACGAGCCGAAAACGGACGAATACCGTGAGATTAAATATCTATGAGGATCAGGACTGATCAGCAGGATTGGCAAAAAGTATATTTTCTTTTTCGATGCGAACGGTTCCGGGAGGAGCGCCTTTCAATTTTCTGACATATTTTTTTTCGGTATAAATGACGGGACAAACTTTCGTGTTTCGGTTTTTTGAATAAAAGGCAGCCAGTTGGCCCGCTTTTTCTAAAACAGGTTTTGGAAAAGGTTTCCCGGCCTGGTATTTAATCAATACATGCGAACCCGAAACATCTTTCGCATGTAACCACAGGTCATCTTTGTATCCATATTCGAAAGTCAATTCTTCATTATTCTTTGCATTTCTGCCCACCAGAATTTTAAAACCCATATAATCATAGGATTTAAATTGTTCAGTTCCGGTTTTTTTATTAGGCGCAGTGTCGATCTGGTACTTTTCATTAAGATTTCTGAGTAATTTCAGATCTTCTGTTGCTTCGAGTTCATGTATGATCTTTTGAATGACCGTGGCCGATTTTTTCTTCCTTTCAATGTTATTCCGTAGCATTTCCACTTCCCGCTGTTGATTTTTCGCTTTACGGTAAAATTGTTCCGCATTTTTTTGGGGGCTCATATTTGGATTCAGTTTGATGTTGATGGGTTTATCATGGTAAAAATCAAACAATTCAATTTCCCGAATATGAGGTTTGATTTCGTGCAGATTGGCCATAATAATATCGGCCGTCTGGCGATAATCGAGATGGGCCATCCAGTCGGCCTGTTTTTTTTCGGATTTTTGAATGTATTGTTCCTGTTTTTTTAACTGGTGGCCAAGGATCTTTACAAGCCTTGTTTTTTCCTGCTTGAGCCAGTAATTTTTCTGATGTTCATAATAAAAGTTGGTGATCGCTTCCATGGGATCTGTCGATCTTGTAAGAATCTTTCCTTCCGGGAAAAGAAGGAACTTTATTTCATCGCGGATCGATGTAATATAATAGGAGGCCTGGTTCAGTTCCTGAAGGATTCCTGTCAACAGATCCCATTTGCCATTCACATCCATGGAATAAAAACCCCTTCTATCCAACAGGTCCATAAGCGCCCCATCAATGGGCGGGATCATTTTTTTGGGATTGTATCCGGATCGGCTAAAACTGTTTTTACTGATCTCGATTTCACGGTCCAGTTTTTCCGGATTGATTTTTTCCTCATCATTCAGGTTATGTTTGAAAACATCAATACACCCTTCTTTTTCAAAGAGAAGAATATTTGAGAAATTGCCAAATAACTTGAATACCAGAAGAAGATCATGATCCATGACAAAACTGAATGCCCGTTCAAATCGGTAGGACCTTATATCCAGAATCTGACGGTCTATCATCCGTGGGAATAAATCGATGCTGTTTTTTTTTGCCCTGGAAAAGGTACCGGGAAAGCTAAGACATGAAAAACTGGGATTCTGATCCGCTTTGATATAAATTTCATCAGCTCCTGAATATAAACCGAGGATTAATTCATTCTTTTCCTGGGAAAAACAAGCACCGATTTTCCATCCCAATACCCTTTGCCGTAATGCCGCTGATAATTTTTTAAGAAAAAAATAATTATTATGCACGGTTAGATCTCAATTTGCATACCATCATAAGCCAGTGAAACATGAGAAGGTAATTCCCTGGACACTTCTTCATGTAGACCCATTTTATGACTGATGTGGGTAATGTATGCCTTTTGGGGATCTATTTTTCCGATCTCCTCTATTGCTTCGCTTAACGTGAAATGTGATATGTGGTGGGATTTTTGCAATGCATTGATCACCAGCACTTTGACATTTTTGATTTTTTCCAGTTCTTTTTCAGGAATGCTGTTTGCATCGGTGATGTAGGCAAACTGACCGATCTTGAATCCGAACACAGGCAATTTGTGGTGGAATACCTCCACAGGAATCACTTCAGTATTCTGTACCATAAAAGGCTGGTTGTGGATCTCATGTACCTCGATCCTGGGTGCTCCCCCATAACCGTGTGGAGTGAAAACATAGGGGAACTCATTTTTAAGCTGAAGAATGGTGTCAAAGCTGGCATAGATGGGAATGGCTTTATTTAATCTGAAATTATAACTCCGTATATCATCCATCCCAGCAATATGATCCTTATGATGATGTGTGTAAAGAATAAAATCAAGATTTATGATTTTTCCCCGTAACATTTGTTGTCTGAAATCAGGGCCTGTATCGATGACAAAACTTTTCTTCTGAAAGAAAATGTGTACGGAGGTTCTCAGCCGGTTATCTCTGGGATCCTCTGACCTGCAAACCCGGCAATCGCATCCGATCACGGGAACCCCCTGTGAAGTCCCGGTACCTAAAAATGTAATCCTCACGATAGATCGGTGATTTTGGTGAGTTCGAGATATAGTTTCTGGTTTTTGGGGCTTAATTTATCAACATGGATCTCTATTTCCTTGAGCATTTCGATCAGGCAGTTAATCTTTCCTTCCAACGAATAATACTTGTTGACGATGGCAATTTTCTTACTGTTCAGCAGACAATATCCCGATTTAAAATTCCCCTTTTCATACCGGAGGTGATATTCAGTTTCAGAATATAAGTCTTCCAGTTTATTCAGAAAATGTTTTGTATAATTGAATTCCGACATTAATCCGCTGTATATTTTTTGACAAGTGTTACCAGTTCGTCAAAATTAAGCGGTTTCTGGAGAAGTTCGTTAATTCCTATATCATTATATTCCTGGACTGACAGATTTCTTGCATTTCCTGTAATGGCGATGATAGGCACCTTCGACATCTGAGGATCTTCAAGTGCCCTGATTTTCTGAGCACACTCAATGCCATCCATTACCGGCATATTGATATCCATTAAAATGATATCAAAATGTTCCTTGTTCAGTGTATCCAGCACCTGTTGCCCGTTTTTTACACTTGTGATTTCATAATTCTGAATAGATAAAATCTTTCGGGTCAGATTTTGAATGACCGAGCTATCTTCTGCGATCATGACCTTTTTTGGATTACTCATTGTTAATCTGGTTAATTATTTTTTGATATTTATTTTCGAATTCCTGATATGTTAAGTTAAGAAAATTTAAATCTTGTTCAAGGGTTTCATAATCTTCATTTTTTAATTTTTTTTCAATATCCTCTGCCTGTTTTGATAATTTTTCAATGCCTAAGGTCCCAGCATTGCCCTTGATGGTATGAAGTTGATTTTTGATTGTCAGATAATCTTTTGTTTTATATGCAAGGCTACAGGCCTTAAGCTGATCTTTTGATTCTTTCATAAAATCAATGAAAACCTGCTCGATCATTTCGGCTCCACCAAGATCTTTCAGCTGATTCACAATATCCATATTGATTATCTGGATCTTTCTCTCAATATCTTCTTCTTTTTTTTGTGTAATATTTTTCTCATCCCTGATCCATTGCCGGACTTTGTTGATCAGGTCGTTGGCCCGGATGGGTTTGGGAATATAATCATCCAAGCCCTGTTGCAGAAACCGTTCTTTATCTTCTTTCATCGAATAGGCGGTCATAGCTACGATCGGCGGAAGTTTTTCCAGATTCATGGTCTTGATCTTTCTGGTGGCGGTCACTCCATCCATCTCCGGCATTTGAATATCCATGAAGATCAGATCATATTGGTTCTGAGTTACCATAGCGATGGATTTTTTTCCATCTTCCGCCAGGTCAACAAGGCATCCGGATTTCTTCAGGATTTCACTCGCCACCTGCCTGTTTACCGCGTTATCATCCACGAGCAGGATTCTGATATTTTCGTCTTTAAAATATCCATCAATCTGTATATCGCTTTCGACCAACTTGTTCTCGATGACTGCTACTTTATCGGAAGGATCGGCTTCAAAAGTGAACCAGAAACTGCTCCCATGGCCCATGGTAGAAAAAACACCAATTTTTCCCCCCATAAGCTTTGTCAATTCTTTCGAAATGGCCAATCCCAGTCCGGTCCCACTGTATGTTTTTGTGGTCGTCGTATCCAATTGTGTGAATAAACTAAAAAGTTGTTTGGTACTTTCGGGAGAAATCCCAATCCCGGAATCGCTGACGGTGCATTTTATCATATGTCTTTTTCCATGCACTTTGGCTTTTTTCATGTCGATGTCGATCGACCCACCTCCTTCTGTAAATTTAATGGCATTGGATACAAGGTTTGAAAGGATCTGGAGGAGCCTTGTCTCGTCGATCATCAAATATTCAGGCAGCCGTTCACTCAGATGGTAATAGAGTTTAATATTTTTAGCCAATGCCTGCTGTGAAAAAAGGGCATATATTTTTTCAAGCACGTTTTTCAATCGGACAGGTTCTTTTTTCAGCTGCATTTTACCCGCTTCGATCTTGGAAAGATCGAGGATATCGTTTAGAATATTCAACAGGGTTTCAGAGGATTTTTTGATCGTCCTGACATATTCTCTCTGTTCATCCGTGATGGTGGTTCCTTCGAGAAGGTCGATCATGCCAATGATCCCATTCATGGGTGTCCGGATCTCATGACTCATGTTGGCGAGGAACAGTTCCTTTACTTTCAAGGATTTTTCAGCCAATTCTTTGGCCTGTTTTAATTCGAGGTTGGCTTCCTTGATTTTCGTGATATCCCTCGCCACCCCTTCGATGGCCGCAGACCTGATATTATGGTCATAAATAAGCCGGACATTGCAGATGAATTGAATGATGTCCCCCTGTTTATTAACCAGTGAAGCTTCAAAATTCCGGTAGCTCTTATTTTTGATCAATTGTTTTAACAATTCCCTGGCCTGTTTTGAATAGAGATAAAAGTTATTGATGTCTTTTCCGATCAGCTCTTCGGGTTCATATCCAAGTGTTTCTTTAATGGAAGGGCTCAGCAGAATGATCTTGCCTTTGAAATCGCATCGGAAATAAATATCCTGAAATGATTCAAATATATTCCTGAATTTTTCTTCACTTTCCGAAAGGGCAAGCTGTGCTGACTTGCTTATTGTAATATCGTAAGCGATTCCGGAAATCTCCCGGATTGAGTTCGAGTTCGAATAGATTGGGCTTAAGACAATACTTTTCCAACATTCCTTCCTGGTACGAATATTAATAAATTTTGATTCAAATTGAACGATCTCACCATTCAGAGCCTGGTCGTACTTATCTTTCCAGAATGAATTCAAATTGATCTCATCCATGTTGAAGGTGGCCAGTTGATAATCCCCATGGTCAGGAATATTTTGATGGATGAATTCATGGAAATTTTTGTTGCTCGATGTAAACATGTATTCCCGGTTAACCGACCAGATCATGTGCGTTCCACTTTCAAAAATGGAATGCAAACGTCCTGACTGTTCAATGATCTTCTCTTCTTTCCGTTTTCGGTCAATGGAAGTGGCTATCTGGCCGGAAATAAATTCAAGGAGCTCAAGATCCTGCAGGTTGTATGCCCTCGGATCGTGATAATGCTGTACACAAAGTAGCCCGATCACCTCTCCTTTCAACCGGAGAGGAACGCCCAACCAGACCGCAGGCATATTACCCTGAATGGACAGATTTTTTTCCTGCTCCAATTTGATAAGTTCCTCTTTCCGGAATAACAATGGTTTATTGGTTTGGATGGCAAATTCGGTAAGACCATTCTGAAATTTGCGTTTTCCAACCGGTTCCTCGGGATCCCTTTTTTCATCAATAAAATATGGAAAACTCAATTCCATCTTGTTTTTATCAAACAAGGCAATGAAAAAATTGTCTACATTCAGAATTTGCTGCAATTCCTTCCGGATGTTCTGATAGAGGTTTTCCATGCTCGGACTATTGAGTGCAAGGTCCGATATCCGGTAAGAGATATTTTGTGCTTTCTGAACCCTGACCCGTTCCGTTATATCATGAAAGATGCCACGAATTTCAACGGGTTTTTCCCCTTTGAAGCTACAGTAAACCGTACCGCTGATATTGATCTTTTTACCCGTCTTCGAAGTCAGGATGGAGTCGATCTTTTTTTCCGGAAAGTCAGGAGAGGCCGAATTTATTTCGTGAATGGTTTTATCCCGGATCCCAGCTTCCAGTATATTTTCAAATCTGAGGAGGGGGATATCATTATCATTATAACCTAACTTATTCTTCCAGGACCTGTTGACAAACAGAAATTTCCCGTCCGCTGAGAATATCTGGATAAGATCGTTGGCTTTATCGAAGAGATCTTTTAATTGTGCATTGGTCTCGATAAGCGCTTCTCTTACCTTGCGTTTGTCCGTGATATTCTCTCCCACAAAAGTAACCATGGGAGTAGAATCAATTCCACTATATAATAGGATCGAAGTGAATCTTATATAAAAAATTTCACGAAAATGACTCCTGATCCTGCCTTCGAAAGTATTCGAAAATCCTTTTTTCTGGATCAGGAGACTGACTGGATCTGCAAGAGCACCTCCGGTATCATAGAAATCGATCAGATCATATATTTCTTTCCCCAGTATTTGTTGTTTTTCCAGGCCGGTTAATTCCTGGAAATAATCATTACAATAATTGATTTTTTTATCCTCATTCACGGAAATGGCGATGAACTTCGATTTCTCAAGCGAGGATTGCAGATTTATTTCGGTTTCATGAAAGGCGGAACGCCGGCCTTTTTCCTCATCTGCGGCCTTCTGTTCGCTGATATCAACGGCTGCAGTGATGAATCCACTGTAATTGCCAAGCTGATTATATACAGGGATTCCGGTATCCAGAATCCATCTGAATTGTCCGTCCTTGTTCTTGATCCGATAGGAGATCTCAAATTTTTTTCTTTTTCCAAAGGCCAGTTGAAGTGTTTCTCTTACCAGCTTATAATCTTCATCATGAACGCAATCCCACCATCCGCCATTTACTTCCTTTTTTAATGATTTGCCTGTAAAATCAAGCCAATGTTTACTGAAATAATAAAAATGATTTCTTTCATCCGACATCTTGAACATAACCGGTGCATGTTCTGTGATGAATCTTAATTTTTCTCTTTGATCCAACATTTTAACCTCAGCCTCTCTGAACCTTGAAACATCAACAGAAACAGCCAGGTATCCAAGAAAATTTCCTTCATTGTCGAATAGAGGAATTCCCGATTCATATATCCACCGTATCGCTGAATCATGCCTCAGGAGGCGATAGGAAAATTCATACTTGATGGATTTGTTAAATGCATATTGAAGGATTTTGTCAACAATCTCCCGGTCTTCATGGTAAACATGGTCGAACCAGCCATCATTTAATTCTTCTATTAATTTTTTCCCTGTAAATTGAAGCCATTTGTTACTGAAATAGTAAAATTCATTTCTTTCATTACTCATCCGGAAAAGTACAGGAGAATATTTGATGAGCTGAGTGATTTCAGGGTCTGTACCAGCTATTCTCTGGATGAGATCATTGATGATCTGAGTATGCTCGACCGGGATCCTGAGCAGGTAGGTGTCTTCATGCTGGCATTCAATTTCCAGTTCCGATGGAATCAGGAATCCATGGGAATGTTTCAGTTGGAAGGACATCTTTTTTTTCTCACCTTGTTTAAGGTCCGAAATCAATTCCTCAATGATTTCGATGGATTTGTCACCTCCGGGTTGTCTTTCAGGAAAGATCACCGCCAATGCCACATTCCTGAGATCCTTAGGTTTAAATCCAAGGAGATCCTTCATATCTTCCGCTTCCTGGATCAGAAAATTTTTAAAAACCAGGGAAATTACTTCTGTCCTTTGCTGATCGAAGGTTGAGGTTGATTTTTGATGATTATGGTTCTGTCTCTGATTTTTTGAGTTGTACATCCGACGAAGTTCGAACTTCTTTATAAATTTAAATAAATTATTAAAAAAATCATGAAATTGTTAATACAAAGTATTTTGTTTTTATTAAACTTCTTTCTTTGATGGCAAATTTCAAGCTGATCATACTATTGGGGCCGACGGCCGTTGGTAAAACTGAATTGGCCATCAAACTGGCATCCCGTTTACGATGCGAGATTATTTCAGCTGATTCCCGCCAAATTTACAGGGAGATGAGCATTGGGACCGCCAAACCGTCACTAGTGGAACAAAATGGGATTAAACACCACCTGCTAGATTTTACAAGCATTCAAGAATATTACAGTGCCGGGAAATATGAACGGGATGTCATTGAACTCATTGATTCATTATCCATTACCCAACATAAGGCATTGATGGCGGGTGGATCCGGATTGTATATTCAGGCAGTTTGCCATGGGATTGATGATATGCCTGATCCGGATCCCAACCTCAGGGAACATCTGGAAAACAGGTTAAAGGAGGAAGGATTGAGTAGCCTGATAGATGATTTGAGAAATATGGATCCTGAATCCTGGGCGACCCTTGATCTTAAAAACCCGAAAAGGGTGATCCGCGCACTGGAAGTAATATATCAGACTTCTGAAAAATATTCATCAATAAAAAAAGGGGAAGTAAAATTGCGGTCCTTTGATTACATAAAGATCGGATTGGAGATGGACCGGGAATTATTGTATCAACGGATCAATCAAAGAGCGGATCAAATGCTGGAGGCTGGATTGCTCAATGAGGCACAGCGTCTTTTCCCTTTCAGGCATTTAACCGCCTTGCAGACAGTCGGTTATCAGGAGATATTTGGTTATCTTGAGGGCAATTATAATCTGGAGGAAGCCATCCGGCTTTTTAAAAGGAATAGCCGCCGATATGCGAAAAAACAAATAACCTGGTTTAAAAGGGATCCAGAGATCCATTGGTCATCATCTCAGGCATTGGATCAGATTCAGGAAAGAATCGAAAATTTTCTAATCTCGCAATAAATCATACCAAAAATTATTAATTCTAGCATTTAGGAATCCATTTTATCAACTCTTTTTATAAAGAGTGAAAATAATTGTTTGTTTTTAAACTAATATGATATGAAATTGCAAACATTTAGTACATTTGGGCAAAAAATATACCCTCATTTATATAAATTTTTGCAATACATAATATTTCTCATAAAAAAATGACGTATGATAAAGTGTAAATGGAAAAAAATCCTGATTATGGGATTGCTGGGCGCTGTATTGCCCGGTTATCTTTATGCCGCTGGTGATACAACGGTTGATTCGGGTGCTACTGCCTGGATGCTAACTTCAACGGCACTGGTATTATTGATGGTTCCGGGTCTTGCCATGTTTTATGGGGGATTGGTGAGAACCAAAAATGTTCTGGGCACCATGATGCATAGTTTTGCCGCCATGGGTATCATGACCGTTTTATGGGTGGTCATTGGATATTCAATGTGTTTTGGCGGAAATGTATTGGGTGGCTGGTTCGGGTGGAATTCGGACTATGTATTTCTGACAGGACTTGATGATTCTATCATGGATGCAGGTGTACCCGAATATGTTTTTTCGATGTTTCAGGGAAAATTTGCCATTATCACGCCGGCTTTGATCGCAGGAGCCTTTGCCGAAAGGGTAAACTTCAAGGGCTATTGTTTTTTCATAGCGGTCTGGGGTCTCCTGGTATATAATCCATTATGTCACTGGGTTTGGGCGGAAGATGGCTTTTTATTCAATCTGGGAGCGAATGGCGCCATTGATTTCGCTGGTGGAACGGTTGTTCACATTTCAGCGGGTGTCAGTGGACTGGTTGCTGCCTTATTCCTTGGGGCCCGCCGAGGTTTTCCTAAAACGAGTATGTCACCCAGTAATATGGTGATGACCATGATCGGAGGGGGATTGTTATGGGTTGGATGGTTTGGTTTCAATGCGGGATCTAGCGTATCCAGTGGTTTGTCGACTGCTCAGGCATTGACAGCCACCCAGGTAGCGGCTGCTGCCGGTGCCCTCAGCTGGATCGTAATTGAAGGCATCCATCAGGGTAAGGCCACTGCTCTTGGTTTTGTTTCGGGGATCCTTGCCGGGCTGGTGGCAGTGACTCCTGCCGCCGGAGTTGTACAACCTGCGGGTGCTATGGTCCTTGGGGTACTCGCGTCCCTGTTATGTTATTACGCCATCATCTTTAAAAATAAAGTAGGATATGATGATAGCCTCGATGCTTTTGGAATTCATGGGATTGGTGGAATTATTGGAGCAATTGTATTGTCATTCTTCATCAGGGATTCATGGATGGAGGATGCAGCTGCAGCTGCCGGAGGTAGCTGGACAGTTGCCCAGCAATTAGGGGTTCAGGTGGCTGCAGTCCTGATTGCCATCGTATATGCTGCTGTGATGACACTGATCATCCTTTGGGTTATCAATAAACTTTTTAAATTCAGGTCATCCAAAGAAAGTGAAATGATGGGACTCGACAGTGCTTATCATGGAGAACATGGATATGGAATGCTTAATCCTAACTAGAAATTGATATGAAACTTATTACAGCCATCATCAGAGAAACAATATTAGATCAGGTGCGGGAAGCACTGATCGAGGCAGAGATTACACGGATCACCGTTTCCAGGGTATCAGGTCATGGGCAACAAATGGGAGAGGAAATTTATCGAGGCACTAAATTAATACCGAACCTCGTACCAAAAATGAGACTTGAGATTGCTGTCAATGACGAATTTGTGGATATCACTGTTAGTACAATCATTGAAGCAGCCAGGACGGGCTCAAATGGAGAAGTAGGGGATGGAAAGATTTTTATTACTCCCCTGGAAGATTGCATCCGTATCCGGACAAAAGAACGGGGAGGGAAAGCAATTTAGATCGTAAAAAAGGATTGGTACAAAGCCGTTTTATCGCCATCCCAGCAAGCCAGAAAGGTAAGCAGGGATGGCGTTTCCCGGTTTATGAAACAACCTTTTCTTTTTCAATCCAGATTAAATTCAGTAGATCTCTCACTTTATTTTTTGACTGATCATTAAAGGTAAGGATCAGGATCCATGCCTCGTCATTTTGAGTAATGATCTTATTGATATAAGAGAATCTTTCATTCTCATTATATACATAACCCTGTTCCTCCAGGGAATGAAGATCTCCACTGTTTTTCTCATTCATTGATTCTCTCCGGATGTGTACATAATTCTCAGAGAGAACATCAAGCATTTTTCTCAATGCCTTACGCTTCCTGAATTTATCATTGATCTTAATATGATAAACCAGCCCTACATCAAAAAGCCTGTTACTGATCTCAAAACTTTTTTCTAATGTAAAGTTCAAAGGGAAATTTTGCTTTTTGATGTCTACTTCTATTAGGGAATTCTCAAAATTGGAGGAGAGGGTGCCTTGAATGAATGCTTCATAAGCAGCCGATTTATCCAGTTTTTCAAAGTATTGTATATCAGGAGTTGGACTATTTACAAGTGCCAGACCTGAAAGTGATGCTACGGAAATAATCAAAATAATAACTAACCGAAAGTATCTGTCGGTTCTTTTCATGATAGGGTAGTTTACTTGGTACTTCCAGCTATGTACGAGAATTAATTCAAAAGGTTCGGAAAAAAAGTATAAATTTTTATTTTTCGTAACCTGCGCTGATTTTAAAAAATCATGCCAATCTTTCACTGAATGGCTAAAAATAGGGTGTAAATAAGCCTTCAACATTTGTTCGATTAATTTTTCAACAGAAAATTGTTGGACTGTATTTAAAAATCTGCAATATTTACATAGGTTCACTTAGTGTATTTTTTACACTGATATATCTGAAATTTTTTTTTGTGTCTTTCTGCATAAATCCAAATATTTCAGTTGACTGCGTTGTTTTTGGATTTGATTTCAAACAACTGAAAGTATTATTGGTCGAAAGGTCCTTTCAATCAGATTACAGCCAGAAACCTTTATTTACAGATCATACCCTGATTGGAAATCATATTTATGAACATGAAGATCTGGAAGAGGCCACACGGCGGATTTTAAATGACCTTACCGGACTTAAAGGCCTTTATCTGGAGCAGTTTGTGGCTGTGGCGCATCCTGACCGGTTAAAGAAAGAAAAAGACCAGATATGGCTTCAAAGTATCGGATATAATCCCGGCAACCGTGTGATTACGGTTGGTTATTTTGGCCTACTGGATGGGTATTCCATGGAGATCAGGTCTTCCGGTCGCAAAGTAGGCTGGTTTGCTGTCGACAGGATCCCAAATCTTGCTTTCGACCATGAAACCATTTTTGAACAGGCGTTGGCATGTTTGAAAACGAGGTTACGGGTAAGTACGATCGGATTCCGGTTGCTACCCAAAAAGTTTTCTTTATCCCAGCTTCAAACATTATTTGAAGTGGTTCATGGGACAACATTTGACAAACGGAATTTCAGAAAGAAAATACTGAAATTAAGATATCTGATCCCTTTGAATGAAAAACAAGCCAATGTGTCCCATAAACCTGCGCAATTATACATGTTCAGCGAAGAAGTTTATGAGATGACAAAGAAAGATTTTTTCGAGTATATCATTTAAGATAAAGATGAATTTTTAATAGAAACGAAAATGAAGTTAACAATTATCGATGTTCTGATCATTCTTGTTTATCTGGCAGCTACAGTTGTCATCGGATTTTTACTGAAAAAATTCGCACAAAAGAGCAAGCAGAATTACCTTCTGGGAGGGAATCGACTGCCCTGGTATTTGCTGGGCTTATCCAACGCCTCAGGAATGTTTGATATTTCGGGTACCATGTGGCTGGTAACGATACTCTTTGTTTATGGATTGAAAAGCATCTGGCTTCCCTGGTTATGGCCTGTCTTTAACCAGATCTTTTTAATGGTCTTTTTATCGATCTGGTTACGTCGGTCCGGAGTTACTACTGGCGCAGAATGGATCGGTACCCGATTCGGTTTTGGCATCGGTGCTAAATTAAGTCATACCATCGTAGTGATTTTTGCCCTGATCATGGGATTGGGATACCTTGCCTATGGATTTATCGGTCTGGGTAAATTTGTGGAGATCTTCATACCATGGGAGATCGTTTCGCAATATGTTCCATTCGACGTTTCACCCGAATATGTTCCTCATGTGTACGGCATTGTATTTACGGCATTTGCGGTTCTTTATGCTTTATTGGGTGGAATGGCCAGTATTGTCTGGGCAGATCTTCTACAGTATATCATCATGACCTTATCAAGCATTGTCATCGGGATCATCGCCATGCAGGCTGTGGCTTCTCAGGCTGTGATTGTGCCTGAGGGTTGGATGAGTCCATTTTTTGGCTGGAAGCTGGATATTGATTGGTCCGGGATCGTGGCCGGCGTGAACCAGAAGATCCAGGAGGATGGATTTTCGCTATTTTCCATTTTATTTATGATGATGGTCTTCAAAGGGGTGTTAGTGAGTCTGGCAGGACCGGCCCCCACTTACGATATGCAGAAGATCCTCTCCTCCAAATCTCCACGTGAAGCGGCCTTGATGAGTGGTTCCGTTTCTTTGATCCTCATGCCGATCCGCTATTTTATGATCGCCGGTTTTGCCATTTTGGGATTGATCTTTTATGACCGCCTGGATCTGATCGTAGCTGGCCGGATCGATTTTGAGCAGATCCTGCCCTCTGCCATCAACCAGTTTGTCCCAGTGGGATTCCTGGGTCTGCTTCTAGCAGGTCTTTTGGCTGCGTTTATGTCTACCTTTGCCGGAACACTGAATGCTGCCCAGGCTTACATAGTCAATGATATCTATTTAAAATATATCAATAAAACCGCCAGTAACCTGAAAATTAAAACCATCAACTATGTGGCGGGGCTGATCATGGTGGTGGTCAGTGTCATCTTCGGCTTTTTTGCCAAGGATGTGAATGATGTGCTTCAGTGGATCGTTTCAGGTTTGTATGGGAGTTATGTGGCGGCCAATGTGCTGAAATGGTACTGGTGGCGTTTCAATGGACAGGGATTCTTCTGGGGTATGGTCGGAGGATTGATCCCAGCCCTTACTTTTCGCTATATTTTTGTAGGGGTGCTGGACCTGTATACTTTTCCATTGATGTTATTGATTGCCATAATCGGATGTATCATTGGGACCTATTCCGCACCGCCGGTAAAAGAAGAAGTTTTGAAAGCATTTTATAAAAATGTAAGACCCTGGGGATTCTGGAAGCCCATCCATGATAAGGTGGTTGCTGAAGATCCAACTTTTGTAAAAAATACGAATTTCAAGCGTGATATGTTCAATGTTGTAGTAGGAATCGTCTGGCAAACGGGATTGGTGATCTTTCCAATCTATATAGTCCTGATGAAATCTGTGCCCACGATCATCAGCATTGGCATTGTGATTATTACCACTTTTATTCTGAAAAAGACCTGGTGGGATAATCTTCCAAAGGACAATTAATAATAGAGTTTAAGATGAAATACGGATACTTTGATGATAAAAGCCGGGAATATATAATCCAGGATCCCCGGACTCCCTATCCCTGGATCAATTATCTGGGGAACGAAGATTTTTTCAGTTTGATATCCAATACCGCGGGTGGATATACATTTTTCAAGGATGCCAAATTCAGACGGATCACCCGGTTCAGATATAATAATGTGCCGATCGATGATGGGGGAAGGTATTTTTATATCCGGGATGGAGAAACCGTATGGAGTCCTGGCTGGAAACCTGTGAAGACTCCGCTGGATGAATACGAATGCCGTCACGGCCTGAGTTATACACGCATTACCGGAAGCAAAAAAGGGGTAAAGGCCAGTGTCTTGTTCTTTGTACCCCTGGGTTTCTGGGGCGAGATCCAGCATCTTACCCTGACCAATACAACAGATGTTCCTAAAAAAATTCAGCTCTTTTCCTTCATTGAGTGGTGTCTTTGGAACGCAGAAGATGATATGACCAATTTCCAGCGGAATTTTTCGACCGGAGAGGTGGAAATCAATGGATCTGTCATCTATCATAAAACAGAATATAAAGAACGGAGGAATCATTATGGTTTTTATTCGGTGAATGCTCCCATTCAGGGCTTTGAAACCGATCGGGATGTCTTTCTTGGACTTTACAATGGATTTGACCATCCGGATGCCGTGAGGAAAGGCAAGCCATTCAATTCTGTTGCACATGGATGGTCGCCTGTGGCTTCCCATTACCTGGAGATTGAACTGAAACCCGGTGAAAATAAGGATCTGGTGTTTATGCTGGGGTATGTAGAAAATGATGAAGAGGATAAGTGGGAATCAAAAGGAGTTATCAATAAAAACAAAGCCCGTCAAATGATTCATCAGTTTGATACACCTGTTAAAGTAAACAAGGCATTTGAAGAGTTGCAGGATTTCTGGACCAGCCTGCTGTCAAGCTACCAGGTCCAGAGTGGTGATGAGAGACTTGACCGAATGGTGAACATCTGGAATCAGTATCAGTGTATGATCACTTTCAATTTTTCCAGGAGTGCTTCCTATTTTGAGTCTGGAATCGGTCGGGGCATGGGATTCAGGGATTCAAACCAGGACCTGATCGGCTTTGTTCATCAGGTGCCTGAACGGGCCCGTGAACGTATACTGGATATTGCAGCCACCCAGTTTGAAGATGGAGGCGCCTATCATCAATATCAGCCTCTGACCAAAAAAGGGAATAGTGCCATTGGGGGAAATTTTAATGATGATCCCCTTTGGTTAATTTTATCTACCACTTCCTATATTAAAGAGACCGGGGATTTTTCCATTCTGGATGAAAAAGTGCCCTTTGATAATGATGAATCGCTGGCACAATCACACTTTGAACATTTGAAAAGATCTTTCTATCATGTAGTAAATCATCTGGGACCTCATGGATTGCCATTGATCGGGCGGGCAGACTGGAATGACTGCCTGAATCTGAATTGTTTTTCAAAAGATCCGAATGAATCCTTTCAGACCACAGAAAATAGGGAAGGAGGGGTTGCCGAATCTGTGATGATTGCAGGTATGTTTGTTCTTTATGGGCAGGATTTTGTGGATCTGTGCAGAAAAATCGGAAAGGAGGAGGAGGCATCCCTGGCTCAGGAACATATCCATCACATGGTCAGGGCCGTCGACCAGCATGGGTGGGATGGTGACTGGTTTATCCGTGCTTATGATTATTTCGGGAACGAGGTGGGCAGCCACAAAAATGAGGAAGGGAAAATTTTCATTGAAAGCCAGGGATTCTGTACCATGGCGGGCATTGGCCTGGAAGATGGCCGGGCCAGGCAGGCACTTGATTCGGTCAAGGAATACCTGGATTGTGAATATGGGATCGTCTTGAACCACCCTGCTTTTACAAAATACCATATTGAATATGGAGAAATTTCTACCTATCCGGCTGGATATAAGGAAAATGCAGGAATCTTCTGTCATAATAATCCATGGATCATGATTGGAGAGACCTTGCTTGGAAGGGGAGACCGGGCATTTGATTATTATTCGAAAATAGCTCCGGCGTTCCTCGAAGATATCAGTGATCTGCATAAGACAGAACCCTATGTTTATGCCCAGATGATCGCCGGTAAAGATTCATTTAAACCCGGAGAAGCTAAAAATTCCTGGCTTACCGGGACCGCAGCATGGAATTATTATGCCGTTTCACAATATATCCTCGGAATTCGTCCGGATTATGATGGACTGCTGATCGATCCGTGTATTCCTTCTGATTGGGAGGGCTTTGTTGTCCAGAGAAAATACAGGGATGCCGTCTACCGGATTCAGGTTAAAAATCCTTACCATGTCAATAAAGGGGTAAAAGGAATCAAAATGGATGGATCCGATCTGGAAGGGCATGTATTACCGATCCTTGAAGATGGGAAATCCCATGAGGTGGAGGTCCTCATGGGATGACCTTGTTCAAATCATTTTATCCATGATGTTCATGAATCGATTGTTACTGATCGGATGGTAGGCGATGATTTTTCCATTGTACAGGATGCTGAATATTCCATATGGATTGGGTATCTGCTGAGCTTCGGTATGACTTTTTAAGGTAATTACACTGGGTTTAATCCGGTATTTATTTTTGGCCGTTTCACAGATCTCACTTACATTTTTTACAGTATAAGGGCATTGGTGGGCTCTGATGATGTAGAGCCCTTTTGTGAAATTTTCAGAAATTTTTTTCCAATTTGGAATGAATGCCGGATCGGGAGTGGATGGAACAAATTTTCTTACAACCAGGTCAAAATCAGGAGGCGCATGGTCTACCACCCCGAAACCATTTTTCTCAAAAAAAGCTTTTCCTATCATAAATGATCCTTTTCTCGTAACTGCCACAACCCCTTTCATATTATTTGCCAGGGCATCCTTAATACATAAATCCATCAAAGCCGTTGCATATCCCTTCCCTTTGTATTTTTTTTGGAGCCCGACGAATACACAGTGAATGAACATATAGCCGGATGCAGATACAGGTCTCCAGCAATATTCACCCGGGATATATTCAATCATTCCCTGGTGGCCGTCTTTTTTTGACCATAGAGTCAGCATTTTTAATCCTTCTTTTTCCCTTTCCTTCATCCAGCTGATCTTCTCCTTAAAACCGGGTGTATTGCAATTTCTATAACCACAGCTCCCATATTCCATGATATTCCGGTGAGTGGTCTCAATAATTCTTAATTCATTTTCCATTGATTGTATGTGCCTTAAACATCAATATAAATTACATGATTTTATCTTTTTATCCCATAAATAACTATGAATTCAATGGATTCTCCCATCCCTGAATTCTGTCATCCCTAAATCGAGATCCCATTTATGGTTCGTTCCGGTTTTCCCATATTTTCGGCACACTCCCCAGTTACGTAACAATTTATACGACTCCCATAACTTATATAAAACTGTTTCTACATTTTTATTGGTTACTATCAATTATATCCGTAACTTTTTCGACCTTTTTAAAAAATCAAGTAATAACCTTTAAAATGATCCGTCATGAAATTTATGTTAACCTGGGAAGTCCACCCTGAAAAAAGACACGAAGTTTTCAAAGCATTTTCCCAAATGTCAGTACAGGATGATCAAGCTGATACGGGTAAGAAAATCAAATTAATCGGTCGGTGGCATGACGTTGCCAGATTTGCTGGTTATGCGCTTTTTGAAGCAGATGATGCAAAAGCCATGGCAAATTGGGCACTGAACTGGAACAGCAATATGGATATTCTGGATGTTGTTCCCGTTCTTGATGATGAGGAAGCCAGAGAAGTGGGTAGAGGCCGAGTTTCTTGAATAAATTGTTTATTCTCCTGGATGATCAGAAATCCTATCCGTGTTCTGCACAACAAGACGTGGATTAGAAAAAAATCAGAAGCGATAGGAGATTTCTTATCTATTGGTTTAAAAATGCCTTATGAGGTGTATTTGACCTATAGAGGGATATTAGTTTGTCCAGACGGGCGGGCATCGATCCAATTTTTCTTATCCGTTCAATCAAATTTCCATTTAATCATAATTTCTTTTGAATAAAAATTAAATTAATCCAACTTTTTCAGCGGAATCATGTTTTCACTTTGTAAAAACATCAAATAATCGTGAATAAAAAAAAGATCCTCATCAGGTTAATGATTTTTCTTTCGTGTCTGATAATCCTGATGCTTGTTTTCATGCCAGTTGTCACCAGGAAAACTGTGACAAAAAACAGCAAGGAATGGATTGGCCGTCAGATCAGTCTCGATAAGCTCAAGTTCAATTATTTTACCACCACGGCCAGGCTGATCAATTTTAAAATGTTTGAAGCTGATGGAGAGGAAGTTTTTGTTTCTTTTGATACACTCCTGGTGGATCTGGAACCCTGGCTTTTATTGCAAAAGGAGCTGGTGATTGAACGATTGTACCTGAAAGGGCTTAAGACCACGATCATCCAGAAAGACTCAGCTTTCAATTTTGATGACCTGATAGAATTTTATGCTTCCACTGAAGATACTCTTGAAATCGATACTGTTCCAACCAAAACTGCCCGGTTTCGGTTGTCCAACCTGGAGCTGAAACAAGGTGAGCTTATTTTTATTGACCAGCCTCTCAATAAAACCACCGAAATGCATGAACTGGATTTTTTCATTCCTTACATTGGATGGAACCAGGAAGAAAACAGTGAAGCAGGGCTTAAATTCTATTTCAGAAATGGAGGTTTTTTACAGTCTGCGATCCAGGTAGATCCGGTCGACGGAGATTATGAAGCTCAGGTGAATATTGACCGCCTCGATATCAGCAACTACCTGGAATATGCTGCCCAATATGCAAATCTTGGATCTTTGAAGGGCCTGGTCAATACCAGGTTCAAATTACAGGGGAATGTGAGTCGTGCTGAACAATCAGTTCTTTCAGGTAAAGTGGAGTTGGTGGACTTTGAGTTGACCGATGACAAGCAGCAGAAATTTCTGGCCTGGCAAAATATGGATTGCCTGATCGGTGAAGTGGATGCTTTTCGCCAGCGATTTGTGATCGATTCTCTGAAATTCACGCAACCATATATTTTATTTGAGTTATTTGATTCAACCAATAATTTTTTCCGGACCCTGAATTATGAGATGGAGGAAGAACAGGACAGCATGGGTGTACAAAAACCGGAAATTGAAGCAATGGACACCCTTAACCACCCCCCCTTATATTATGCCATAAATTCATTGGTCATTGACCAGGGTATTGTGGATTATGTTGATCACCTAACTTCCGAAAATTTCGATTATCACCTCAGTGAAATTCAACTGGATGTTGACAGCATCGATTCACGTTCTGAATGGGTGAATTTATATTCAAAAATGTTGCTTAACAACCGGGGAAAACTCTCGGCTGAAGTTGGCTTCAATCCATCCAATCCGATGGATATTGATCTTAATTATGTGATCACCGATTTTCAACTGAGCGATCTAAACATTTATTCCCGTCATTACATGGGTTTCCCGATTCTATATGGTGATATGTACTATAAATCGGCCACCAAAATTCTTGGCGGAGAGTTGACCAGCGAAAATCAATTGGTCATAGAAAATGTGGAACTGGGGAATAAGACCGGGGGATTGTACGACCTTCCTTTGAAGTTTGCCCTTTTTCTGCTCAAGGACCGGAATGGGGTGATCAACCTGGACATACCTGTCAGGGGTGATCTGAAAGATCCGCGTGTAAGCATCGGGAAAATCATCTGGAATACCTTTAAGAATCTGATCATCAAAGTGGCAGCTGCCCCTTTTGATCTTCTGTCAGGTTTATTGAGTGTGGATCCCAAAGATATCAAAGCCATTGAATTTGATTACCTGGATACACTTTTTACTCCGGCACGTCAGCGACAACTGGACTTACTTCTCGAGCTGGAGCAGAAAAAAGAAGGCCTCGACATCGAACTGGTATATTTTAATGATGTTGAAAAAGAATTTGAACAGATCGCTCTTTATCAGGCAGGGGAACTTTTTAACAGTGAAACCGGGCAGGATTATTTGAAAGAAAAGGATGCTTTTGCTGAATTTGTTCTGAATAAGATTGGCCCGGATTCAATGGCATTGGAGCGAGCCTGTATTAAGCTATCTGAAGCTAGTGTTCTCGATTCAATTTCAGATTCCTTCATCAATAGGCGCATCTCCGCGCTCGAAAACTATCTTAGAACCACCAATGATTCTACGATCATCCATATTTCAATTCCGGATTCGGATGCACCTAAAAATGTAGGCAGTAAACCATTGTTCGAAGTGAAATATTCGATGAAGGATGCAGAAATGGCGGGAGATTAAAAAGAATATCTAATATTTTAATGATCAATGAATTAAATTTTCCCTATCAATAATCACTATTTTTTAATTACTTGGTAAATAGGAATGATGGCGTTCTATCTATTAATATTGTTGATGATTTGCGTTTTTCGAAAGTTTTAATAATAATGACATTCAGATGGATTTAATGGTCTGGCTTTATATTCTCAACCTGACTTTGCTGCTTTTGCATGAAATTGAATCGGCCTACTGGGAAGAATGGGAGATCCTGAAATTGCCGGGGGGTATTGCAGGGTTTCTGATCATTCATTTTCCCCTGATTGTTCTGCTGCTGTTTGGATTGGTTCAACTTGAAAATAAAACAATGACCGGTTATATTCTGTCATTCGTTACCGGCGTATCGGGAATAATACCTTTTTTGGTTCATAATATATTGGTCAGGGTCAAAGGGAAATTTCAGCTGAATATATCGCAGCTGATCCTATATTTGAATCTAACGACTGGAATAATATTAGGCGTTTTATCTATTGGTAAGATCCTGTGAATGTAAAGTAGGGCCGGCTGAATTTTCCCGGCATTTTACAGTAAGTTAAGGTAGGATAAATTCATCCAATCGTTAAATACTTATCTCATCAGGATCAATGGTGATCGATTCGATTAATTGCTCATTATATAGGATATGCTGTTTTATGCCCCATTCAGAAAAATGTTGATCAAATAATTGAAAAGGAGTTCTTTTATGTTAAATTATCTTAAAAATATATTTATTCGAAAAAATCATGAATATTATTGAGTGGATCCAGGAAAACTGGGGGATTGAAGATCATATACAGCACAGGATCTTCTACTCTTTCCTGGTGTTCTTATTAATCGGATTGATCCGGTATATTCTTCTACGGTTCGTCAATAAAAGGATTCAGGATGTTAAATTTAAATACTACTGGCAGAACGCCATTAAGTATTCGGCTACCATCATAGGAATCATCCTCATTGTAGCCATCTGGCTGAATGAGATCAAATCGGTGGCACTTACCCTCGGATTGTTATCAGCCGGACTGGCCGTTGCCCTTAGAGATCCGATTGTCAACATGGCTGGGTGGCTTTTTATATTGATCCGAAAACCTTTCACAGTTGGTGACCGCATTCAGGTCGGAAATCATGCCGGAGATGTGATCGATATCCGCGTATTCCAGTTCACGTTAAACGAAATTGGTAACTGGGTGGAAGCTGATCAGAGTACAGGCCGGGTGATCCATATACCCAATGGAAAAGTTTTTGTAGAAGCACAAGCTAATTATTCTCAGGGTTTCAGTCATCTCTGGAATGAGATCGGTGTCCTGATCACTTTTGAAAGCAACTGGAAGAAGGCAAAGGAGATCCTCATGAAGATTGTCGAGAAAAATACGGCGCACCTGACGGAATCAGCCAAAAAGACTTTAATGGAAGCTTCCAGAAAATTCATGATCTTTTATACAACATTATCTCCCAACGTATACACAAAAGTAAAAGACAGCGGCGTGTTATTGACCATGCGATATATCTGTGAACCTAAAAAACGAAGGCTGTCAGAACATCAGATCTGGGAAGATGTGTTAAATGAATTTGTAAAACACAATGATATTGACTTTGCGTATCCCACGCAACGCCTTTTTTTTAATCCGAGAGAAGGAAAAACCAAGGGAAAGCAAAGTACAGATCAGGATGCCGATAATTTTTTAGGCTGATTCCGGCCGGGACTTTATAAAAAATAAGTCCCGATCTATGACCGGGACCATCGGGAGTTATCTGGAACATAACTGGCCAAATCAAAGATTGAATATTATTTATAACTTAACCGGTAATATTGAATACCGTCGATTTCGGTCAGAAGGTCTGAAATTCCAATATAACCTTGAATTTTTTCATCATTTTTTGTCCCTTCTGCCACCAGATGATCATTGGAATCGATGACCTCAATCCGGTTTGGTTCGGAAAAAAGGTTCTCAATATTCTCCACCATATAGTCGAGATTATAGAATGATTCCAGATCGTATATATGTTCAGGATTGTTGATCTCAGCTGGATCGGCAGCATTTGCAATCAGAACACCTGCCAGCAGGCAGCATGTCAAACCAAGGGATATAAGAATTTTTTTCAGCGCTTTCATATCTTTATTTTTTAATTTCCATTTCATTTCTATGAGAAGGAGGGCCAACCCCGTGCCAGAATTTTTATAAATCTGATATTCAGAAAGATACGAATATTGATAGCTGATTTTAGTGTCTCAATAACGGGCACTTCTTCTGAGAATGTATCAAAATGGAGAAGTAATGGGAAGTAAAAAATCCTGACATGCAGGGGCTGCCAGGATCTCCTTGATCGATAGATGGAATTCAGATGAACGGATTAAGTATTTTCAATTCCCGAAGATTGGATTATTTTTAGCCTCGGAAAAGAGATGCACATCCCTTTGTGGATAGGGGATGGTTATTCCACCCTTATCAAAGGCTTTTTTAACATTTTCCGTCATTTCAAAAAATACAGCCCAGTAATTTGCCTGTTCCACCTCTGCACGTACTTTAAAATTGACTGAACTGTCCCCCAGTTCCGACAGGTTAATGAAAGGATTTTCCTTATTCAGAATCCGTTCGTCCGTGAATATCGTTTTCTTAATGATTTCCCGTGCCTTATCAATATCATCATTGTATCCAATTCCAAAAATCCATTCCACCAGTCTGGTTTCCTGAATAGAGTAGTTAATAATGTTGCCATTTCCCAGTGGACCATTCGGAATAATGATCGTTCTATTATCATAGGTTTTCAGTATGGTGTGGAAAATCTGGATTTCCGTCACGAGTGCAGTCACTCCCTGGGCCTCGATCACATCACCTACTTTATAGGGCCTTAGTATGAGGATCAATACTCCACCTGCAAAATTTGAGAGGCTTCCCTGTAAGGCCAATCCGACAGCAAGACCTGCGGCACCCAAAACGGCTATAAACGAGGTTGTGGCAATCCCTACCATGGAAGCCACACTGATGATCAACAGGACCCATAATAGGACATTGGTAATGCTGGACAGGAACGGGATCAATGAGGGATCCATTTCCCTTTTAGTTAGGACATTTCTAATGCCCCTGGTTACTTTCTTGATTAAGTATCTTCCTATAATGAGAACTATAATGGCCAGCAAGAGCTTGGGAAGATAAAGCATTGCATATTCAATTGCGGTGTCTATATATCCCTGTAAGTTTTCCATAATTTTTAAATAAAGGTTAAGTGATTAATTTATTATAATTTGTTTTTGTACGATCCTGATATGAGTTATAGGGGAATATTTTTTCAGCGATATTTTTGAAATCATTGTACGAATCAAAACGGCTTCAATAAATGTATTTCTGAAGGCAGCATTCAAAATACTTTTTATAATGGTACCAGATAAAATAAAGTGAACAATATAAAATAATATCCTTACCGGGAATTGTCAATATATAATCAATTTAATTAATGAACCGGAGAAAAGCAGTTTTGGAATGACCAAATCTGCACCAATTATTTTAATTTATCCGTAATGTAGGATCATTCAATTCACTGTGTAAATATGGATTTTGATCCAATAGTTGTTAACAAATTTATTAATATATTGTTTTTGAATTATAAATCTTAGGTTGTTTAGAACCATTTAAGGACACGATCCAACAGGTTATAACATGAGGGATAGGCCTTATCTGAAACAGATAAATGGAAGGCAAAAGGATTTTTGGTTCAGATTTTAATCATGATTGCAGCATCCATTGATAATAAAATTCGGAGAACTTTTTTGTTAAAATACATTTTTAATTTTAATTGAGTAGTTTTTCAGGACCACGGGATTATTCAACCTGTGTTCCATGGCAGTTTGGCTAAAATTACTTGGGGGGGGAATGGGTTTGAAAGGATTTACCCTCATTGATTGATTCCTGGAAAATGCAGCATTTTAAAGACATACTGTAAAAAAATGGGATATCTCTTAGAAATTATATTAAAAAGACCATATTTTTATGTCGATTTCAAGGATAAGCCCGAACAATTAGATCTTAAGGGTATATTATTTACTTTTATTGCTGAAATACTGAATTGAATATCATCGATTTATGAGAGTCGGTATTAGTATTCTTTTATTTATAATCTGCTTTCCAGCTTTTACGCAGGATCTGGAAATATCCATCTATGATTTTCAGAAGGTGGAAAATGATTATAAAATAGTATTTAACAGCCTGAATAAGGAGATCGACAGCATTTCAAACACACTCACTGATAGGATCACGCAAGAAAAGAGGGACCGTTTGACTGTATTACGGAATGCTCATGATGATCAATTATTTGATGATGAGCGATTTTTACCGGTTATGGAGGCTCCCATAGAAATTGCCACGGCAGATATGAATTTATTCCATGAGAACTACATGGATGCGATTCATTCATTTTCAGCATTTTTGTCTGAGAATGTGGATTCTATCGATTATCCGGAACCTATTGAGTATCCTTATTGGCCGGTACGAAATAATCAATATCGTACCACTATACAGACTTTTAAATATGTTTTTAACCGGATTGACCGGTCCATCAGCTCTTATTTATTTTTAATCCGTTATTCCATGAGGCAGGGGCAGCTCGAAAGCCTGAAGGTTGGGAAATACCTGAATCAGAATGAATATTTTGATTATTATGGAATTCTGAAACACGGATTAACCGTACGAATTGAAAAAAAGGACTGGGAGGCTTATGTGAACTACTACGAATGGTTGAAAGTTGTGGAAAGAGAATATGTACAACATGTGATGGAAATATTGAACAGCTAATTATCCGCCTGGATTTTCATCATTTCATATGAGAAATAGCTGCGAAAGATTGTAATACCCATTCCGAAAAACTAAATTATCATTTGCCGGATTTTTAGAAATACAATCAGGCCTGAATATGGGGAATATTCGAAATTCTTATTCCGATCTGCAGGAGATCATGCTGCAGTTTGCTGAAAATACAGGACTAACAGGTCCCTCCAGGAAGCCAGAACGATATTTATGGACTGATGCATTCGCAGTATGTAATTTCCTGGAGTTATATCGACAAACTGGTGATCAGAAATTTCTGGATCTTGGCAGGCAACTGGTGAGCCAGGTCCACTGGATCCTGGGGCGCCATCGGCCGGATGATGGCCGAAAAGGATGGATCAGCGGTCTTGATGAGGAAGAAGGTAAGGACCATCCCACTCGCGGTGGTTTACGTATTGGGAAAGAATTAAACGAACGAAAATGGAACGAACCTTCTGATCCGGACCTGGAATGGGACCGTGATGGGCAATATTATCATTATCTGACCAAATGGATGCATGCATTGGTCCGAGTGAGCCGGGTAACAAATGACCGCAAATATATTTTATGGGCGATTGAACTTGCCCGAGCCATTCATTCGAAATTCACCTATGTGCCTGAAAGGGGTGGACCTGGAAGAATGTACTGGAAAATGAGCATTGATCTTTCTTATCCCCTGGTTACTTCTATGGGCCACCATGACCCACTGGATGGGCTGATCACCTATCTGGAAACACAATCTGTTACCCATCTATTTTCTGATCCCTCCTTACCGGACCTCTATCAGGAGATCTCTGAGATGCGGAATCTTTGCCAGGGTAAGGAATGGGCTACCCATGATCCATTGGGACTGGGTGGGTTGCTTTCCGATGCTTTTCGATTGACCCAGCTCGTGGTACTGGCAGGAAATACGGAATTCAAGGATCTGCTGCATGATATGCTGGGAGATACAAGAATGGGACTCGGCTATTTTGCAAAAAACAATCAACTGAGTCTATCCGCCAATTACAGGCTTGCCTTCCGTGAGTTAGGCCTAGCCATTGGATTGAAGGCCATCAGGCGGATGGATGATTTTATGAATGATCATGAAAAAGCATTTATACCCATGAATCAATGGGAATTACTGGTCGAATCTTTGAAAGAGTATTTGTACCTGGTAGATCCGATTGAAGGATTCTGGAAGCAACCTGAAAATCAGGAATCCCTGAGCTGGAGAGAGCATGAAAACATCAATAGGGTGATGTTGGGAACCTGTCTTGCACCTGATGGTTTTTTATCGGTATAAACGGTGAGTCAGTTCCTGGAGATGAATTGAATGGTGAATCATAAACATTCATGTTTTTAATAGATATCAAAGGGAAAGCTAGATAGGTTAATTTTTTTTGATCCGGAACCTCAAATTCCGCATTGAAATCTGGAATTCACGAGGCAAGATTTGAATTTATTTCTTTTGATCACATTTCCATGATCCAAGCCCCGGTTAGTGATCAATTATGCCGATTAAAATCCCCTGAACATTCTGACTGACTCATTCCATGGGATCCGGGAAATGATCAACATCATTGCCAGTGTAAAATAAATGGCGCCATTTCTGAATTTGGCACGGTCAGCATGTGCTTTTTTAATTTTTACTCGCCCGATTTGCGCAATGATCACGGATAGGATCATGATGAAAATATGCTCGACTGCCCAATATCTCAGGTAGTCATCTTTCATGGCGGAACCAAAATCAGTAAAAACCATTTTCGTGACAGGACTGAGGAAAAGATACAGAATCAATCCCAATAGAAGCTGGATATGAAACAATGAAACCAGGAAGATCGTGGATGTGTTATCCTTTTTTGAAAAATCTTTATTATTGATCCAGCCATAAAATGAACGGATGATGACGAGCAATAAAAAGATGAGCAGGATCCATCTTAGCCAGGAATGAAGAAACAAAACAAACTGGTACATATTTGAAAGAGGTTTTATGTTTCAGGGTAAAGATAAAGATAAAAACATATTTCTGAGCCGATTTTTAACAGATTCGATGGGATGGAGTTTCTATTATCCCTGTCAAAATGTCAAAAATTCAATCAAAATTGTCAAAATTTCCGTTTGTATATATGCAGGGGTTTATATAAAATGCTGGTATGTATTTTGCAGGCATTGAAGTGAAGGAGATAATAAAATGAGATTCGGAGGATTACATATTACCAAAGATCTGTTATTAACGGCCGATGTCATGAATACCCTGAATGGCGGTTTGAGCAAGCCTGATATCCGTATGTCGAGAGAGAAAGATGGATATATCCTTCAGGTTAAGGTGCCCGGGGTGGATCCTGCCAGAATGCAGGTTGAGATCAAGAATAATCAATTATTCCTGTTTCATCACATTTCTTTACGGAATGACGATTTATATGACGGGATTCATTTCATTCCATTCCATATCGGATTTGTGATCATTCCATTTGATGTAGAGATCACCAAAATTAAGGCAGTCTACGAGCATGGTTCACTGAAAGTGATCATGCCTTTCAATGAATTTTCAAATGGATATCACAAAAGGATCCATATTGACAAAAATTAATTTTGCCGGCTAAACGGTTCATCGATCTTTGCCATTCAATTGACAAGGGTATAAAATGATTAACTTTGGAAACGATAAACATATTGGATAATTTTTTTTGGTTTAGCCTGAGAAATAATTAATATTTACCTTTTCCTGAATATTAACCCAAAATTAAGGCTTCATATGACCGATTATCACCGTATTTTCGAGAATAACAAACGTTGGATTGCTTCAAAAACAGCGAATGACAAGGATTTTTTCAAAAAATTGGCCAAAGATCAAAATCCTGATTTCCTGTATATTGGATGTTCAGACAGCCGGGTTCCTGCCAATGAAATCATGGGACTTGAACCGGGAGAAGTATTTGTACATCGTAATATCGCCAACCTGGTTGTTAACACCGATCTCAACGTCATGTCGGTCATCAATTATGCGGTTGAAAATCTGAAAGTTAAGCACATTATCGTGTGTGGGCATTACAATTGTGGGGGTGTAAAAGCAGCTATGGAGGCGAAAGACCTTGGCATTTTAAATCCATGGCTCAGGAATATACGGGATGTATACAGGCTGCACAGGGAAGAATTGGACGCTATTGAGGATGATCATGCGCGGTATAACAGATTGGTTGAACTAAATGTTATTGAACAATGCCTGAATGTAGTAAAGACGGCTGAAGTCCAGAAGAGTTATATAAATACTGGCTATCCCAATGTTGCCGGATGGGTATTCGATCTCGCCAAAGGCGAATTAATTGACCTGGAAATCAATTTTGAAAAAAGGCTTGAGGATATCCGTGATATTTATGATCTTTTCGGTGGTGCTTCCAGGATATGATCAATCAGGTCCTGGAGTGGAGAGCAATCCGGTTCCCCTCGGAATCCAATATAACCGCCATAAAACCATAATCTTCAGAGATCTGTCTTTTTGGGATTAGAACCGTACCGCCAGCCTTTTCCACCTTTTCCAGATCCTGATCCAGATTTCCCGAAGGAGTTGTCAGGTAAATAAGAACTCCATTCTTCTCAGAGGGAGTATAGAATTCCTGATTATATACAAGGGATCCGGGAGCCCCGGGTACACCCTCTTTCCATGGAAACCATGCCATATCCAGCGAATCCATTTTTTGTCGCTGCAGATTAAAATCAAAAACGGTTTCGTAAAATTTCACGGCCCGATCCATGTCTTTCGCTGGGATCTCGAACCAGCCCAGAATATTGTTTTTCATGAGTTGTTGTTTTTGGTTTAGCTGGACAAGTTACCAAATCTTCTTCTTTAGCGCAATAACTGATTTTGGGTTATTTCAATAACTGAATTTCATGAATATGACTTTTCGCTGGTCATCCCAGTGGTGATCTATCCTAAATTGCCACCGATACGACTGTAAATGTTTTCAGGATGCCATTTCCAAGTTTTACCGAAAACCATTCTCAATGCATTTCTTTCGAAACGGAACCCCGGCTGGCTTAGAAATTTCGTGGCTTCGAAATTTTTTTCAGGAATTACAGTCCGTGTATTATTAGTATAATGTTTTAATTTCAGTAATTCAATTCCTGCAGTTGATTCAGTGGCCAGAATCTGCCCTTCTCCGAGAAAAGGGGCGTAATATCCCTGAATCCTATCATTACCAATATATATTTTCAAAGAAGGAAGATGGGCATGCAACAATTCCTTTCGATCATCTCCAGTCACATAACGGTCCAGTTTGAATATTTCCTCTCTGTATTTATCCTCAAATGAATGAATCGCAATGGATTCAAGCCTTTCTGAACAAATTCCGCTATAGAAAAGATATTTCAGGATCGGTTTAAATCCCAATTTCCTGTAGATAGGTTCTCCGGCATCTGTAGCGATCAGTTGCAGGGTGTTGCAATTTTTTTTCTGAAGCCATTCCATCAGGTAGCGCGTGATATCAGTTCCGATCCCTCTGTTACGGTAAGCAGGATCCACGATGATATGAGCCAGCCATCCCGAGGTTGGAAATTTGATAGCACAGCCAATACCTGCGATATGGATGCCCTGGGCCATTTTAACAGGATGGCAGAAGGAGGAAGAAGTATAAAAATCAAAATGGGGAATGATATCCTGCCAACCTTCCGGCTGAAGAGGAGAAAGGTTTCGAAGATCCTCTTTTTTAAAAGGGAAAATTTTCAATGGAGTCCTCATTTTAGAGAGGTTAGACAATATATTTTTTTAATCATATGGAACCTGAAATAATCACTTCTCTTATTGTATTTAACTGATGAATATATAATAAATAACGAAATCATGAGACCCTCTTATAATTTTTATAAAACTTCCATTCTGAATTCTTTGTCTCAGACTTATTATTTTATTCATTCTTTTTTAGGTAACTTGAATAGGAAAAGCAATAAAGGTTAGAAGATAATGATATAGATTATTTTTTTATTAAACGGATGTCTCGCATGAATTTTTAGTCCATAATATTGAAAGAGAGTCACATTTTTTCCTAAAGTTCAATAAATCATGAAAAAGAAAATATTTCCCCCGGTCGAATATTCAGGTAGGATCGGCAGGCGGAAATTTATTTCCACCTGTGGTGCATGTACTGCCTGTCTGGCAACCTGGCCATTCACCAAACTCAATGCTACTCCTGATCAAAGTAATGCAATGAAAACACGTATACGGATCGTATATTCCCTGCATGCCGAAAAACAGGCCCAACCTGATTGGCCGAATATCGGATTTGATTTTGGCCCTTTTATGCAGCAGGTCAATTCGGCGCTTGAAAGAAAATTGCCAGGTTATGAATTCCTTCCATCCATGGCCAGTAGGCCTGATGAAGCTGCCAATATCCTGAAGGCGGATGCTTCCGAAAACATTAACGGGTACCTGGTATATCAGTTGAATTGCTGGAACCAGGTGGTACAAACGCTGGCAGGATCCGGAAAGCCTATATTGTACGCAGATTTTCAATACGGTGGAAGCGGAGGATTCCTTGTTTATAATGCAAATTTTATGAGGAATCCAGCTTCGAATATCGGATTTGTGTCCTCATCTGATTTGAATGACCTGATTGAGGCGGTAAAATGTTTTGAAATTTTGGGGAAGGGTGGAACGATTGCCGATTTTGTGATGGCCACTGAAAAAGTACGTTTAAAAAATACTCCTCAAGCAGGGGATCTTCATTGTTTGCCAGATCCTGTAAATCTTTTATCCACCTCGACTTGTATTCAAGAATTAAATAAATCAAAGATTCTTGTTGTCAGGGATACCGAATCGGCTGCTATGAAGCCCTTTATGAATATGCCTGTGGAACAAATCCCATTTTCGGTGCTTAACCAGGCGTATAATGAGGCGGACCGTGATGAAGCCCAGGACATCGCGAAAGGGTGGATTTCCAGGGCAATTGAGGTGAAAGATGTCCCAGCTGAAACTATTGAAGATTCAGCCGCCATGTATCTCGGTATGAAATCCATATTAAAGAATTACAGCGCAAAAGCAATTACCGTAAATTGCCTGGGTGGATTTTATGGCAGACATATCCAGGCCTATCCTTGCCTGGGTTTTCATCAATTGAACAACGAAGGGCTGGTGGGCGCCTGTGAAGCTGATCTAGAATCAACCGCTACGATGTTGGCCATCACCACCCTGACACAGGGCCGTCCTGGATACATTTCTGATCCGGTGATCGACACTTCCAAACGGCAGATTATCTATGCCCATTGTGTGGCATCCAATAACGTTTTTGGTGCTGAGGGGAATTCGAATCCCTATCTTATTATGAGTCATTCGGAAGACCGGCAGGGGGCTTCAATACGATCCATTTTACCTGTAGGATATATGACAACCACCCTGAAAGTGAACAATGACAGGAAAGAGATCATTTTTCATCGAGCCAAGGCAATGGAAAACGATCCGGATGATCGGGCCTGTCGTACGAAATTGTGTGCGGAACCAATTGGAGACCTGGAGAAACTATTTGCATTCTGGGATCAATGGGGCTGGCATCGGGTCACCTTCTATGGAGATCTGAAAGAACCTGTCTATGACCTGGCCGACGCGCTGGGTTATACGATCGTGGAGGAGGCTTAAAAAGTATAATAACTTCTTATCAGATTTCAGGAACCCACAATGACCCAATGCAAATTGGTTTCATGTTAATTAGTGTCATATCCCTTTTACGTCATTCTCGGGGGTAATCAGGGCATGCAAGGAGTGGGAGTTCACCCTTTCTATTGCTTTGGCGGGTTAGCAGGTATCTGTATCAATCTATACAGATTCCTGACAGATCTCCTTCCGCTCGAACTTCAGGAATATCGACTCCGTGTTTACAGTCAACCTATTCAGTCCATGTATATCATTGACCGGAACAATCCAGCTATTCTGAAGTTGAGAAAATTATGATTTTTTCGGATTAAAAAGATCCAGCGCCGGACAGCCTATCTCTGCCTGCTTGCAGTGATTGCATGCCAACTGACCTCGTATATATCCATTACCTGGAAAATTTAAAAGAATTAATAGAATCATCAGGATAAGGATGGGCCAGCTGAATTTCAGGATCAGCATCACCATGCCGGCAATAAATGGGATCAGAAAAATCAGCATATCCGGAATCATATCCATCCAGGAAAAGCTTTTGCAGGTAAACATTTCTGTTTTACCCTTTTTAAAGAAAATGCCACTTAATTTTCCTTTTCCGAATGCACAAACCCGGTTAAAATAAAAACAATGTGGACAGTGCCGGGAGATCAGCCTGATTTCCAGGAAAATTCCATAGCCGATATATGCCAGCACCCAACCCCATCCGGCTGGATAAAGGATGAGTGATCCTGTCAGGTAGATGAGCAGGGTAAAAATGCCAGTTATGATTACAATTCTGGCAGGATATTGAACATATGGATGAGCTATTTCCATTTCGCGCTTTTGTTAATTATAATTTACAGAATAATAATCATTAGTCATAGGAAGAATTACATTTATAATACCTTTTATTTTATGAATAATTGGCAAAAAGTTTCTATGGTATCAATCATTTATCATGGATCGAATCATACATAAATTAACAGACTGGGCTGGGAATGAACCATCGATTCGTGCAATGATCCTGGAAGGTTCCCGCGGAGGTGGTGGAAAACCGGATGAATTTTCTGATTATGATATCAATGTATTTTTCAGTGGCGAAAATAAATTTATTTTGAAAGATGACTGGTTAGAGACATTCGATCATGTACTTGTTTTTCATAAGGAAAAATTCAACTTTCAAGGCACCATCATTCATAGCGGTCTCGTCGTATTTAAAAACATTCCCCGCATTGATTTTTCATTCTGGCCTGTTCACCTTATGCATGAGCTGATTGTGAAGGGGCCACCTGAATCATATAAAAACGCCTATCAGGTACTCATCGATAAGGAAGGGTTATGTCAGAAATTGCCAGCGCCGTCAGGAGATGGTTTTAACCTGGTGAAACCGGGAAAAATTTAATTTCTTGAAACAGTCTATAATTTCTGGTTTGAAATGATGGCCAGTGTGAAATACTTACAGAGAGGCAGTTTGTGGTTTGTTAAATCAGTGTTTGATGGCCCGGAGAGAAGATACCTGCTTCAGATGATCCTCTGGAAGGAAGGATGTGATCAAGGAAGGAGCCGGAATGATATACATCTTGGCGGAAAGAACCTCGAAATGAAAGCTGGCAAAATGGCATTGGACATGATCCCAGGATGTTTTTCCAATTATTCTTGCAAAGAGACCACACAAAGCCTGATTCAAATGGCAGCTTTTTTTAAAAAACTTTCCTTGCATGTTTCGGCTGAATTAAATTATACGCTACCCGATGAAAAAATTTCAGAAATCAAAAAATACATTTACCAACGAATTAAAAGGATATAGACAGGTTTCGAGGAATCCAGTAACATGAATTCACCCTAACCATTTGTAGATCAAATGACCTTCACCCTGATCGTGAAAAATTTAATGCAGATTCTTTTTCTGAAAATGGATTACTCCTTGTTTCTGAGGAACTATCTTTTTAAATTGATAAGCAGTTTTTATTGTTAGAAGACCCTAAAAGGAAATTTGCAACTTTTTTATAAGTATTTTTTTAATCTAAATATACAAGTATGAAGGAATCAAAAAATTTTATGAACCGCAGGAAATTCATCGGTTCGGCCGCAGCCACCGCTGCTACCATCACGGTGGTCCCAAGGCATGTATTGGGGGGGCGAGGATATGTTGCTCCATCCGATAAAATCACGGTTGCCAATATTGGTTGTGGTACGCAGGGATTGAGGGAAATGCCGGATATGTTACAAAATCCTGAAATTCAGGTAGTGGCCGTATGCGATGCAAATAAATTTACGACCAATTACCTGGACTGGTCACCTGACGGCATCCGTAATCTGATCCAAAGTACGTTGGAAGATCCAAATTGGGGGGCCAGTTATCCGGGGATTCCCGGAGGAAGAGATATCGGGAAAGAATTTGTCGAAAAATATTATGGCAAGAATCAACCATCGGGTCAATACAAAGGATGCAGCTCCTATGAGGATTATCGAGAACTCCTAGAAAAAGAACCGGATATCGATGCCGTTAAGATCATGACGCCAGATCATCACCATGCATATCTTGCGATAGCAGCCATGAAAAAGGGGAAGCATGTGATCACCCATAAACCCATCGCCAACCGGATGTCAGAAGGCAGACTGGCCATTGAGACTGCTAAAGAATCAAAAGTGAAAACCCACTTGCTGGCCTGGAGTGAAAGGCCAGAATATGATCTGATCCTTAAATGGATCAATGATGGAGTGATTGGTAATCTGAAGGAGATCCATAACTGGTCTTACCGGCCTGTATGGGAACAATGGCCAAAAAGACCTACGGATACGCCGCCGATACCTGATGGTTTCAATTGGAAATTATGGCTGGGACCTGTTCCGGATATGCCTTATCACCCTCATTATACATTTAATGTATTTCGCGGATGGTACGATTTTGGTGGCGGGAGTATTGCGGATATGGGCCATTATAGCTTGTTTCCACTATTCCTGACCTTTGGCATTGATATTCCTCCCGTCAGTGCAAAAGCATATGGAACCACCCATCGGTATGTGGATGGAAATACCTATAAATGGTTAGAAAATGATGTTTCATTTCCAGAATCAAGCCTGATCCAGATACAGTTCCCAAAACAGAAAAACCTACCTCCATTTGATGTGTTCTGGTATGATGGTGGGATGAAACCCTTTATCCCTGAAGAAATGGAAGAAGATAACAGGGATATGCCGGAGGAAGGGATGATGTTTGTCGGAGATAAAGGGAAAATTTTGGCGGGATTCCGTGGTGAAAAGCCTGAGATCATTCCATCCAGGCTGATGAAGGCCTACCAAGGAGAAAAAGAACTTCCGGATAGAGAACGGGAGCGTCGTTCCAATACCTGGGCCGAAGCGATCAAAGAGGACAAGGAATCTCCGGGCAGCTTTAAATATGCCGGAACGGTCACGGAGGCCATCAACCTGGCTGCAGTCGCTTTAAGAGCAAAGAAAAAGGTGGAATATGACTCCAAAAATATGAAGATCACCAATGATGAGGCGGCCAACAAATTCCTGACCCGGGACTACAGAAAAGGCTGGGAACTATAATTCAATGAATGCAATGAATCATAAAAAAAATCAATATTCAAGAAGAGACTTTATTGAAAAATCGGTCTTACTGGGTGCAGCCGGAATGGTTGCACCTGTTTTAAACATAAAATCCAAAGCCATGGCTACACCGCGAATGACGCACGATGACATTTCACTTGCCCAATGGGCGCTGGTTCAGGAAATCAGGGATGGAAAATGGAAAAATCTTGATTTTCCCAGAATTGCAAGAGAAGATTTCGGTCTGAATGGGATTGAATTTGTCAATACCCTGTTTGAGGTCCCAACAGTTGATTACCTGAACCAGTTGAAAAAGAATGCAGATGATCAGGGAGTAAAAATGGTTTTGATCATGATTGATGCGGAAGGGGATGGTTGTGAAGCCACGCCGGAATTGAGAAAACAATTTGTGATCAATCACCGGAAATGGATCGACATCGCACATTATCTGGGATGTAAAGCCATCCGGACCAATTGCCGGGGGCCCCAGGATGTAGATAAGGATGAAGCACTGAAATGGGCAGCCGAATCATATAACATGTTACTGGAATATGCCATGCAGGCAGAAATCAGTGTCTGTATCGAGAATCACGGGGGGGTATCCAATGATACCGATTGGATGGTGGCTTTGATGAAGGAAGTAAACAATCTTTACTTCGGCACCTATCCTGACTGGCGAGGCCCATCGGATAATTTCGATAATGTAAACTATTTAGAAAAAATGCTGCCCTGGGCAGTAGGGATGTCCTATAGGAACCAGCCTACGGAAGAATTGACGGCAAAAATGATCAAAATGAGCAAGGATGGAGGCTATAGAGGCTGGTATGGGATCGAATCCAGTGGGCGGGAAGCCATCATGCAGGGGAAGGAGTTATTGAAGAAGTATCTGGAGATATAGTTTCCTGCCAGGACTAATCATGCAGCTATTTAAACTTTACATTGGATAATTCGAGCTGGATCCCAGTACTGAATGGAAATAAGCGATGACATCCCTATATAGGGATGTCATCGCTTTTATTTAAGGCTATTCATTTCTCAGCGACTCCACCGGATTGGCTTTGGCCGCCCGGAAGGATTGATAACTTACGGTACCCCAGGCGATCAGCAGGGCTGCAAATCCAGAAAGCAGGAAGGGCCAGAAACCAATATCGGTTTTATAGGCAAAAACTTCAAGCCATTTATACATCACATACCAAGATACAGGGCTGGAAATAAAGAATGCGAGGATGACAAGCTTCGTATATTGCATGTTGAGCATTCTAATCAAATTGAACGTAGTTGCGCCCATGGTCTTTCTGATACCGATTTCTTTGGTGCGTTGCTCCGCAGTATAGGATGCCAGACCAAAAAGTCCGAGACAGGCGACAACAATGGCAAGAATGGTAAATATCGAAAAGATGGTTCCCAACCGTTCTTCTTTATTGAACGTCTGCTCATACTTTTCATCCAGGAAACTATAATCGAACGGTAGTTCGGGAACAATTTCTTTCCAGATTTTTCTGATGGAAGGCAAAGCCTCCCTGGGATCACCGGGTTTTATCCTGACAGCGAGTAAACCTGTTCGATCGTAAAGTAAAAGTGAAAGTGGCCGGATCTCGGAATGAAGGCTCTGATAATTGTAATCTGAAACCACACCGATCACTTCATAAGTATTCCGGTTATTGCCTAGTTGGGAATTGATCATCTCAATTTTTTTCCCAATGGCGTATTTCCCCCCGTCTTCTCCCCATCCAAATGTATGGGCTGCCGCCTCATTGATCACAATTGCGGAGGAGTCGGAGGGGAAATCCCTTGAATAAAATCTTCCATGTTTGATCTTAAGTTGAAGGGTTTCCTGATAGTCATAATCGACCATGGAATAGGAAACTGCATGATCTGATTCATTCTCCCCTTCCGCTTTCTGTGCATTGGAGGGGTATCCATCTGAGGGTAAACGATTGGTATAACAGGCAGAAATTACCTGTGGGATCTTTAAAATTTCATGTTTTAACACGTCCTTATTTTCACCAACATCCCAAGCATTATTCAGAATAATGACATTTTCCTTATCAAATCCAAGGTTCCTGTTCTGTAAATATTTTAATTGTTTATAAACGGTAACGGTACATACAACCAGTCCGATGGATATCATAAACTGGAGGATGACGAGGCTGTTTCGAAACCATGACTTCTGCGAACCCGAATGGAGCTTGCCTGATAATACCGATCCGGGAGAATATCTTGTAAGATAAAAAGCAGGGTAGCTCCCTGCGATTAATGTGATCAGAACAGCCAGAGTAACAATCATAACCAGGAGCCAAGGCTGAGAAAAGATATTGAAGGACAGGTTCTTTTCGGCAATTACATTAAATGGACCTCTGAAAGCTTCGGTCAAGCCAAGGGCAAGGAGCATGGCGATGACAATATGCAAAAAAGATTCCATTAGAAATTGTTGGATCAATCCACTATTGACAGAGCCCAGTGTTTTTCTGATACCCACTTCTTTTGCTCGCTGGACAGATCTTGCGGTTGAAAGATTCATAAAATTGATGCAGGCGATCAATAAAATGAACATCGCTACGGCACTGAAAATATAAATATATTGAATGTCACTGTTTGCTCGAAATTCAGATATGAGATTGGAATGAAGATGTATATCCTGGATCGGTTGTAAGAAAAACCTGAAATTTTCATCTATGTTGTCCTCTGTAAAGTTCCTTCCCGGATAATTCATATAGGCAACCACTTGAGGGACAACATACTGCATGACCAGATCACGAAATTTATTATCTAAACTTTTGGGATTGGTCCCTGGGATTAATTTCAGATAAGTATAGTAGCTCATATTGATCCAGATAGGGCTCAGCGCATCCTGGAAAGTCGACATGGATACCAGCATATCAAAATCCAGATGAGAATTATCGGGAACATTCTCCATGATACCTGTAACCATGTAGGTGTCGACATCGGATTTTAAAAGTTGACCGATCACCCTACCTTCCTCGAGGGCTTCGCTGCCAAAATATTTGAGGGCACTATTTTCTGTCAATACCAGCGAAAAAGGATCTTTTAATACTTCCGCGGGATTTCCTTCAATCAACGAATAGCCTAGCACATCAAAGAAAGTTGAATCAGCATATAAAACATTGACTTCTTTGTACAATTCATTATCGTGATTAAATATCAGGGCTGTACCATGAAGACGGGTGACCGCTTCTACCTCAGGAATATGATTTTTCAATCCTTCTGCCAGAGGCGCCCCTGTCACCGCCATGGATAATACTTCATTTTCTCCCATCTTTCCTTCCGCAGCAACGCGATAGATCCTTTTAGAATCCGGATGAAAATCATCATAGCTGAGTTCATCGACAATATAAAGTAAAATGAGAAAACTTGCGGCTATCCCAATGGCGAGACCCAGGATATTTAAAATAGAATATATTCGATCTTTGAGAAGATGTCTGATCGCTATTTTGAGATGATTTTTAAACATTTTATTGATTTTAGACTCCGGCTCAAGATTTCTATTTTAAAAATTTGGAGTGCTTAGCAACACAGATATTAAATTCCCAGAGAATTATCATGGAATATTTGATTAAGATCATTCATTTCTCAGTGACTCTACCGGGTTCGCTTTAGCTGCCCGGAAGGATTGATAGCTGACGGTCAACCAGGCGATCATAATGGCCATCAAACCTGCGACCAGGAATGGCCAGATACCCATGCTCGTTTTATAGGCAAAAGCCTTCAGCCATTCATTCATGAAATACCAGGAAATGGGGATCGCCATCAGGAACGATATCAAAACCAGTTTGGTAAATTCCTTTGTCAGCATGCCGACTACATTCGATGTGCTGGCACCCATGGCTTTCCGGATACCAATTTCCTTCGTACGTTGTTCGGAAGTATAAGCGGCCAGACCAAATAGTCCTAAACAGGCTACCAGAATCGCCAGCATGGTAAATATGGTAAAAACAGTTCCCAATCGCTCCTCCTTATCGAACATCCGGTTGTACTGTTCATCCAGGAAATTGTACTCAAAGGGTGCCCAGGGTGCCTGCTCCGCCCATATTTTCCTGATGGAAGATATAACTTCCTTCGGATTACCAGGTTTCGTCCGTACCACCAGATAAGGTCCTCTTGTGTTGAGGTACATGGCCATGGACCTGACTTCATTTTTTAATGTTTCGAAATTGAAATTCCGTACCACACCAATGACTTCAAACCGGGATCGGCCTCCGTCTGCAGCTCGAATGGTCTCAATATATTTGCCGATCGCTTCCTTTCCATCATCTTCTGTCCAGCCAAACACATACGCTGCTGCCTCATTGATGATGACCGCTGAAGAATCAGATGGAAAATCACGCGAGAAAAATCTACCGTATTGCATGTCGAGTTTGAGTGTTTCCTGATAATCATAATCAACCAGTGAGAAAAAAACGATGTGATCCGATTCCATGTCACCTTCCGCCTTATGGGCACTGGACCAGTATAATTGTGACGGAACATGGGTGGCAAAACTGGCACTTGTTACCTGATCAAGATTTATAATCTGTTGTTTAACAACTTCACTTCTTTCGCCCAGGTTATATCCATTGTTCAGGATCACTACATTTTCCTTCCCGAACCCCACATCCTTGTTTCTTATATAATGCATTTGTTTAAATACAAGGATCGTGCATACAATCAGGCCAATGGATATAATGAACTGAAAAACTACCAGTGAACTTCTGAATGCTGATCCTCTGGAACCGGAATGTAAGGTACCTTTCAATATATCCACCGGCTTGAACTTTGTAAGGTAAAAGGCCGGATAACTTCCAGCCACCAGTGTCACCAGGATGATGATCCCGAAAATTAATCCCAGGATCCATGGTTCCTGAAAGATATTAAAAGACAGGCTTTTCCCGGAGATCGTATTGAATGGTATCCTGAAGGCTTCCGTCAATCCCAGAGCCAGCAACATGGATATGATGATGAATAAAAGAGATTCAAACATAAACTGGATAATGAGGGGCTTTTTGCTAGATCCCAGCGTTTTCCGGATCCCCACCTCCTTGGCCCGCCTGGCCGAACGTGCCGTAGCCAGGTTCATGAAATTGATGCAGGCGATCAGGAGGATAAAAATGGCGATAGCGCTGAAAATATAAACATATTGTATATCGCTGTTGGCACTTAATTCTCCATGGAGATTGGAACGCAGGTGAATATCAGTGACGGGTTGAAGTTGATATTTGAAGTTTTGATCAAGCAAATCATCTGTATAATCCATATCAGGAAAATGAAGGTAGGCAATGACCTGGGGCATGACATATTGTTTCACAAGATCCCTCAATTTATCCTCAAGATTTGCCGGTTCCGTCCCATCTGCCAATTTAACATAGGTATAATAATTCATGTTAATCCAGATGGGATTGTTTGCATCCGGTTGGCTTGACATGGAAATAAGCATGTCGAAATCAAAATGTGAATTGTGTGGTACGTTCTCAATGATTCCTGTCACGGCATAGGTTTCATTTCCCGCCTTTAATAATTTTCCCAGTACTTCTCCTCTTTCCACTGCTTTTGTACCAAAATACCGGACTGCTGTTTCTTCCGTCATTACAACGGAATAAGGATCAGTAAGCACTTTTTCCCTGTCCCCTTCAAGTAATTTGAAGCTGAAAACGTCAAAAAAAGTAGAATCAGCAAGAAGTATTTTGTCTTCTTTTAAAGATTCTTCCTCATGCGTAAAAACAAGTGTTACCGGCTGTAACCGGGTAACGGACTCAACTTCAGGAATATAAGATTTTATTGTTTCTGCCACAGGAGCTCCGGTCACCGCCACATTCATTACCTGCTGGTCTCCGAGTTTGCCGCGGGTTATGATCCGGTAAATGTCATTGGCATGGTCATGGAATTTGTCATAGCTCATTTCATCGGAAATAAAGAGCATGATCAGCATACTGGTGGTAATGCCGATCGAAAGTCCGAGTATGTTTAAAAGAGAATAGAATCTATCTTTAAACAGATTTCGGAAGGCAATTTTTATATAATTCTTGATCATCTTTTTCTATTTTGAAGTTAATGAATATTTAAGATCATACATGGAATACTTCCCGTATTTCTTCGGTTACGATCCGGCCATCAAACAGATTGATGGTCCGCTTTGCATAGGATGCATCATGGGGAGAATGGGTAACCATCATGATCGTGGTACCGGATTCATTTAATTCCTTCAACATGCGCATCACTTCTTCCCCATTGGCCGAATCCAGGTTTCCTGTAGGTTCATCAGCCAGAATCAGCGCTGGCTTGCTCACTACGGCACGGGCAATGGCCACCCTTTGCTGCTGTCCACCGCTTAACTGTTGCGGGAAATGATTCCGTCGGTGCATGATATTCATTTTTTCCATAACCTCTTCCACTCGATTCCTTCTTTCATGGGATGCAATTTTCAGATAGAGAAGAGGCAACTCTATGTTCTCAAAAACAGTCAGTTCATCGATCAGGTTAAAGCTCTGAAAAACGAAACCGATGGCCCCTTTTCTTAGGAGGGCTCTTTGCTTTTCACCGGAATTTGATATGTCCCGACCATTGAAAAGGTACCTGCCGGCAGATGGGCCGTCCAGTAATCCAATAATATTCAACAAGGTCGACTTCCCACATCCCGAAGGACCCATAATGCCTACAAATTCTCCGGGTTGGACGGTTAGATTTACCTGGTTCAATGCGGTGGTTTCCACTTCATCTGTGGTAAATGTTTTTCTTAATTCCCTGGTTTCAATTAGATATTCCATTGTTTATGGTTTCTTTTATTAAAATTCAAATTACCTTAAACCCTGTTGCCAAACTCATGCCACTCTTATAACTAATTAATATCCAATAATTTATAAAAAATGCCGCCTGCCAGAACATAAAAAATGTGTATTATTTTAATACAAATGGTTGTTTAATTATTATACACTTTTGTATATTGCAGGAATGGATGTTATAGATGGAAATATTCTCATCGTGGACGATGATACGGATGTGCTCGAGACTGCCAGGATGTATCTGAAACAGAAATTCAGCCAGGTAAAGGCTATCAGTAATCCTGAAGAAATCGATCCATTGATCAAAGCCAATGATTTTGATGCGGTGCTTCTTGACATGAATTTTGAAAGAGGGGAAATGGAAGGCGAGGAAGGCATCTTCTGGTTGAAAAAAATAAAATCAATCAGTCCTGATACATCGGTCATCATGATCACAGCCTATGGGGATATCAACCTGGCGGTGGAGACCATGAAAGAAGGGGCCTCCGATTTCGTTTTAAAACCCTGGAAAAATGAAAAATTATTTGGAACAATTATGTCTTCTCTTGAACTGAAGAGATCCAAAACTGAATACAACCGGTTAAAAGGGGCCCATGAAAAGGTAGCCAAAGACATAGATAAAGCATTCGAGGAGATCATTGGGATTTCGCCGGCTATGAACCGTACATTCGAGCTTATTGAAAAGGTGGCTGATACAGATGCTAATGTACTGATACTTGGTGAAAATGGAACCGGGAAAGAACTGGTAGCCAGGGCCTTACACCGGCTGTCTTCCCGAAAAGATGAAGTTTTTATCCGGGTTGACCTGGGAGCCATTGCGGAAACCCTTTTTGAAAGTGAGCTTTTCGGGCATGTGAAGGGAGCTTTTACCGACGCACGGTCCGACCGGGCAGGAAGCTTCGAACTGGCAAAAGGAGGGACGATATTCCTGGATGAGATCGGAAATCTTACCCTTCCCCTGCAAGCAAAATTGTTGACAGTAATACAAAACAGGGTGGTTCGCAGGGTAGGTTCCAATAAAACCCTTCCAGTCGATGTGAGACTGATTTGTGCCACCAATATGCCACTTTATGAAATGGCTGAAAGAGAAAAGGCCGGATTCCGGAAGGATCTTCTTTATCGGATCAATACGGTTGAGATCCGCGTTCCCCCCCTGCGGGATCGGATAGAGGACATACCATTACTGGTTGACTATTTCACAAAACTGTATGCCCGGAAATACCATAAGTCGGGAATAACAGTGAGTGAAAAAATTTTAAAGAGGATGAAATCCTATTCCTGGCCCGGTAATGTCCGGGAACTGCAACATACCATTGAGAAGGGAATCATCATGGCAGAAGGGGGGAAGATCCCGGAAGAGATCCTGCAGGAAGAGAAGAAACCGAAGCCTCTCTATTATGAAGATATTGTTACACTGGAAGAAATGGAAAAAAGACTGATTGATGAGTCCCTGGTAAAAAACCGTGGGAACTTAAGTCAGGTGGCCAGGGAGTTGGGCATTACCCGGGCTACCTTGTACCGGAAAATGAAGAAGTATGACTTATAAACTGGTTTTATGATCTCCAACGATAGATTTTCATTTTTGGTCCTGATCAGGGTTCTTTTGATCGTTGTAAGCTGCCTTATCTTTGCTTTTTTGTTTGCCAGGTCAGATTACCTGTTTTCCCAGATCATTCTTTTGGTCCTGATTCCCCTTCAAACCTTCGAGCTGATCAGGTATTCCGGAAAAGTGAGCCGTGAACTATCCAGGTTCCTCTTGGCCATTAAATATGGAGATGTAACCGTGAACTTCAATATGGACAAGTTGGGCCGGGATTTTAAATCACTTTCTTTCGCCTTCCGGGACCTGATCCGGTCAATCCAGGAAGTAAAAATTGAAAAGGAAGCCCAGCTCCAACTACTGAAATTAATCATTGATAAAATCAGTTTTGGGATCATCGCTTATAAGGAAGATGGAGAGATCCTTCTGATGAATCAATCTGCCGCAGAATTACTTGAGATCCAAAAAGTAACCCACTGGCAGTATATCCGTGAACATGCGAGTGATTTTGCCCTTCAGATTGAGGAAATGGCGAGTTCCGGCAGAAAATTGATCGAGTCCGATAATCAGGAAAAACAATTATCTGTGGTTGTTCACTTTTTGTCGATTCGCGAAAAAAGGTGCCGTGTAATTACTTTTCACGATATCAGGGATGAAATTGAACAGAAAGAAATCGAGGCCTGGTATAAACTGATCCGGATCCTGACACACGAGATCATGAATTCGCTTACCCCCCTGGGATCGTTGACAGATACGATACTGATGTTGCTGGAAGAAAAGGGGCAGCAAAAACCCCTGGAGAAGATCAATGAACAACAGATCGCTGACATCAGAAGTTCAGTAATGACCATCCGGAAAAGAAGTATGGGGATATTGAATTTCGTGGAAGACTACCGCAAGCTCACCCACATTCCACATCCTCAATTTGAAGAGGTGATGGTTCGGGATCTATTCGATGGAGTAACCCGTTTTTTAAATGTCATGCTGGAGGAAAATCATATCCATGTAGTTTTCGAGATATCACCTGAAGATCTCCGTATTCCTATGGATCCGAATTTAATGGAACAGGTGTTGATCAACCTGGTGACCAACGCAGTCTATGCCAGCAATAAGACCAGCCAAAAAAAGATCGAATTGAAGGCATGGATGGAAAACAACAGGCCCCGGATCGCTGTCACCGATTATGGCCGGGGAATTGATCCTGATAAAATGAATAAGATCTTCGTCCCCTTTTATTCCACCCGGGAAGGGGGATCCGGGATCGGACTGAGTTTTTCCAAACATGTGGTTCATCTGCACCATGGCAGGATCAAAGTGGAATCAAAATCAGGGGAAAAAACAACCTTTATCCTTGAATTACCCCGATCAGGACAAAATTTCTGATTTAAGACCTTTTTTAACCGCCTTCAATTCACTATTTTGATGCGGTATTCCAGATTTTAGATCTAAAGAATCAATGAAAAATTATCCGAGTTTTTATTTAATCCTGGCGGGGATCATATTTATGGGTCTATTTCAACCAAACAGGGTGCAGTCACAGGAATTTTCCGGATGGACCCCTGATAACCGAAGTTTTGTAAGCGTTCGTGTAGATGGGGGTAAGATTATCAATATTATTTCATCCACCCCTCCTCCGGGGCAGGACCGGATCTATATCGGTCCTGGCCTGATCGATACCCAGGTCAATGGGTACCATTCAGTGAGTTTCAGCGAAAAGGATTTATCCGTGAGAAAAATAGAAGTGGTGACCCAGGCTCTCTGGGAGGAAGGAGTCACTACCTTCTTTCCAACTTTGATTACAAGTGACCCGGAAATCATCCTCCGGAATCTGGAAATATTATCAGAAGCGGCAAAACAACCACTTCTGGGGCACACCATGCCAGGTTATTTTCTGGAAGGTCCTTATATTTCCCCCATCGATGGTTTCAGGGGGGCCCATGACCTTGAATGGGTTAGAAATCCGGACTGGGAGGAATTTCTAAGTTTTGTCAAGGCTTCCAATGACCGGATCATCCAGATCGGATTGGCACCTGAGTTGGAAGGATCCCAGGAATTCATTCAAAATTGTGCCCTCCGAGGGATAAACGTGGCCTTAGCACATCACAATGGCACACCTGATCAGATTGATGAAGCGGTAAGAAATGGTGCCCGGGTCAGTACCCATCTGGGAAATGGCTGCGCCAATCTGATCAACCGGCATAACAATCCCATCTGGCCCCAGTTGGCAAATGACCAGCTTACCCCATCCATCATCGCGGATGGTCATCATCTTACCGCTGAGGAACTAAAGGTTTTCTACAGTGTTAAAGGACCTGATCATCTTTTTCTTGTTTCCGATGCCACCAAACTAGCAGGAATGCCTCCGGGCACTTATGAATGGGATGGTAAGAAAGTAATTATGACTGAGGATGGTATGCTTCAATTACCGGAACAACAGGTGTTGGCAGGTGCCTCCTTCCCAGTCAGGACGGGAGTAATGAACATGGTGAAACTAATTGACCTTCCCCTGGACAAGGCGTACAACCTGGCAACCAGCGTTCCAGCAAAAGTCTACGATCTGGAAGATCGCGGAGAATTGGTGACAGGCAGGAGTGCTGATCTGATCCTGTTTAAAGTGGAGAATGGCCAAATGAATATATTGAAAACAATTGTTCAGGGCGAAGTGGTATTTGAACGATAATGATATGAAACAAAAGCTGGGAACCAGAATTCTGATCGCCTTATCAGCGGTAGGTCCGGGGTTATTTCTGATCGGATACAATATCGGAACGGGGAGTGTTACTACCATGGCAAAAGCAGGCGCAGAATATGGAATGACGCTTTTCTGGGCCTTATTACTCTCCGCGATTTTCACTTACATTCTAATGGTAGCCTACGGGAAGGTTACACTCGTGACCGGCAAGACAGCCCTTTTCAATATTAAACATTATTTTACCATTGGACCTTTTTTAGCGGTATATATCCTGATCGCACTCATTACCGGGGAATTACTTGCCATCATGGGGGTGATGGGTATTGTAACTGACTTACTGGCAGAAGGATGGAAGTTACTCGGATTTGGAGAAGCCAATACTTTCCGGATCACGCTTGTGCTTGTCATCCTGTTATATATTCTGTTATGGTTTGGACAATACCGGTCTTTCGAACGTATTCTAACTTTTTTTGTGATTCTGATGGGGCTTTGTTTCATCCTGGTATTTTTCCTTGTTAAACCGGATTTCAAGGAAATTGTCCGTGGCATGATCCCCAGCATACCCGATGAACCAGGAGCCTTTCAACTGGTGGCCGCCATGGCTGGGACAACCTGTTCAGCGGCTGTTTTTATTGTCAGGAGCACAGTCGTGGCCGAAAAAGGTTGGACCATTCGTGATCTGAAAGGTGAAAAAAAAGATGCTTTCGTTTCAGCAAGCATGATGCTTCTTTTAAGTGGTATCATCATGGCTGTCTCAGCCGGGACCCTTCATATCATGGGTCTTAAGCTTGATAACACCATAGAAATGATACAATTGTTCGAACCCATTGGAGGAAAATTTGCTGCATTCATCCTGATTCTTGGGATTGCAGGAGCAGGTTTGTCCACCATATTTCCCATCATTCTGATCGCCCCCTGGCTTATTTGCGATATTAGCGGGAAGGAACGTAACATCAGGTCGCCCCTGTTCCGGATACTGGGAGGTATTGGATTATTGTTTGCCTTTGGTCTTCAGATCATAGAACAAAGACCACCCGCCATGATGGTTTTTTCACAGGCCTTTCAGGCCATGATCCTTCCGGCGGTAGCGATCCCGGTATATCTCATGATCCGGAACGATAAGCTGATGGGCAAATACCGGGCAGGATCCCGGATGAATCTTGGCCTGATTGCGGTCATCATTTTTTCATTAATTACTACTTACTTTGCCATTATTGACCTGATATAATTTTTATAAATATGCAAAACACTGATTTCCGACAAATGAATGTTGACCGGTTACGCGTTAAAATCTATCCTTCTGATACGTCTATGGGTCAGGCCGCCGCAGATTTTGTGGAACAAACCCTGGTTTCTGTGATCGACAAAAAAGGAAGTGCAAAAATTATCCTGGCAACAGGAGCTTCTCAATTTACTTTTTATGAGTCTCTTCGAGAAAAACAGAGCATTACCTGGTCCAAAGTAACGGTATTCCATCTGGATGAATATGCCGGGATGTCTCCTGAGCATCCGGCCAGCTTCCGGAAATATCTGAAAGAACGAATCCTGAAATTCATCCATCCTGGAAAGGTTTATTTTTTAGAGGGGGATGCAGATAACCTGGAGGAAGAGGTGAACAGATACGAAGCTTTACTGAAAAAGGCAGACATTGATCTGGCTTGTATCGGGATAGGAGAAAATGGCCATATTGCCTTCAATGATCCTCCTGTTGCTGATTTTAATGATTCAAGACTTGTTAAGATTGTGAAATTGGATGAAGCCTGCCGGTTACAGCAGTTGGGTGAAGGCTGGTTCCCGACCCTGAACGATGTACCTACCCATGCTTTAAGCCTGACGGTACCGGGCATTATGAGGTCGGGCAAAATAGGTTGTGTGGTCCCGGACGAAAGGAAGGCAAATGCCGTATATAAAACCCTGTACAGCCCCATATCTGAAAAATGTCCCGCATCCATCTTGAGGATGCACAAGGATTGCACCTTATTTCTGGATGCTTCTTCTTCCAAAAGAATTATGGAATAAAATCAATTTTTTACTACATGATTTTTCCAGCTTTATAATTCTAAATAATAAATCCCGTACACATTATCCTGATAGAATTTAAAGTAGATTTTCTGACGGTCATGACTCCAGGTGAGTTCACTTTCAATATATTGATCTTCTTCACCTGTAAGTTGTATCAAACTCCCTGAAGAAAAGTCTTTTAACCATATTTCCGATTTTCCACTGCTTGTGGATAGGAAGGCCAGGTATTTCCCATCGGGAGAATAAGAAGGATTACTATCATTCCAAACTGACTCAATTTCAATTCCAATTGAATTATTATCCATGTTTATAAAGTGAATATTCTGATTAAATTGCTGAAAATTTGATATATTCCCGGATTGAATTGATTCTTAAACACATGGCATACGACGAATTACTTGAAGACCGGATTCAAAGGATATTAAATGAAAAGAATATTCCTTTTTCCAAAAAGAAAATGATGGGAGGATTGACTTTTATGGTAGATGATAAGATGTGTGTGGGGATCGTAAGGGACACGCTGATGGCGCGGATCGATCCCGACAGGTATGATGAAGCCCTTAAAAAGCAGGGATGCCGGAAGATGGATTTCACAGGCCGGCCTATGAAAGGCTTTATTTTCGTAGAACCCATCGGAATTGACCTGGATGAGGACCTCGAATACTGGATCCAGCTGGCATTGGATTATAATCCGAAGGCGAAAAAAAGTGGGAAAAGAAATGTATGAGACTCTATTTTTCAGGGACAGATTCGGACTGGCTTTGGCAAAGCGAGATGATGAATGGGCATGTAAGTTGACGGATACTGATTGAAAGTCGGCAGTAAATTCCGGGTTCAATAGGTTGAAAATTCCGAATTGTAAAATTGCATTTATTTTATTTTTCTTATCTTATCAATTTGCATTTATTGTATTATTGCGTTTCATCAAACAATACTGAATAACCTGAAAATGGGAAAACGCTTTCTCTTACTGATCCTGCTTGCAGTTTCTGCCTGTAACCAATCCAGACGCGCTGAAGATTTCGAGGGGAGTGATGAAAAAATCAACTTCCACGATGATGCACTCCGTTTGAGCCAGGAGTTAATGATCGTGGATACACACATTGATATTCCTTATCGTCTTGAGAATGAATGGGAAGATATTTCCGGTCGAACCGATCATGGCCATTTCGATTATGTCCGGGCCATGGAAGGCGGATTGAATGCCCCTTTTATGTCCATCTATATTCCAGCTTCTTTACAAATCACCGGAGATGCCAAATCGTATGCCGATCAAATGATTGACATGGTCGAAGGATTTGAAAGAAAATGGCCCGATAAATTCAGCGTGGCACGAGATATGGAGGATATCATAACTGATTTCAAACAGGGATTGATTAGTTTGCCTATGGGGATTGAGAATGGAGCAGCCATAGAAAATGATCTAGGAAATTTGGCTTATTTTTATGATCGCGGGATACGCTATATTACATTGACGCATTCCAAATGGAACCAGATCTGTGATTCTTCCTACGATCCCGATAAACACTGGAACGGACTGAGCCCTTTTGGCAGGGAAGTAGTGAATGAGATGAACCGGCTGGGAATGATGATTGATATTTCTCATGTCAGTGACAGCACTTTTTATCAGGTGATTGAATTATCGAAAGCCCCGGTCATCGCTTCCCATTCATCCTGTCGATATTATACACCAGGATTTGAGAGAAATATGAGTGATGACATGATTATAAAGCTTGCTGAAAATGGAGGAGTGATCCAGATCAATTTCGGCTCTTATTTTCTGAATGGGGAATTCCAGAAGAAGATGGAAGCTGCGTATGATTATATCCAAGAAAATCAGATTGAATGGGGATCGGAAGAACTTCTTGCCTATCTGAAACAATATAAAATAGAACATGAAGTGCCGGAAGTAACCATTGATGCCCTGGTAGATCATATCAGTCATGTGGCCTCCATCGCAGGTATCGACCACATTGGTCTAGGTTCTGATTTTGATGGAGTTGAGGAATTACCCATGGGAATTGAAGATGCATCGAGGTATCCCAATCTGATCGAACGATTATTGGAAGATGGATTTACCGAGGATGATATCCGGATGATTTGTTCAGGAAATCTGTTCAGGGTTTGGTCGGATGTAAATTATGTATCGGAAAACTGGGATAAAATTCTATCAATGAATAACGAATAACTTCAATGAGATATATTTTTTCCTTATTTCTTGTTCTAACCATATACCCGACGCTGGCGCAAAAGGAAATATTTGAATACCTCGATGTATTTAACCTGGAATATGTTTCCGATCCTCAAATATCCCCTGACGGGACCAGAATTGTTTATATAAGGAATTTTCATGATGTAATGACGGACAGAAGTCTGTCGAATCTCTGGATCATCAATTTCGATGGATCTGAAAACCGGCCACTGACCACAGGAAACCAGAATGATTTTGCTCCACAATGGTCACCGGATGGGACCATGATCCTTTATAAATCGAATAAGGAAGGGAATGTACAATTGTATCTTCGTTGGATGGATAATGGGGCTGAAGCACGTCTCACGAATCTTCAGGAATCACCGGGAAGTTTCAGATGGAGCCGGGATGGAAAATACATCGTATTCAACATGTTTGTGGCCGGAAAGCTAAAAAATTTTGCCGCCATGCCGGAGAAACCTGAAGGAGCAAAGTGGAATGATCCACCAAAATATATTGATCAACTCAATTATCGTGCAGATGGAGAAGGTTATCTGAAAGAAGGATTTATACAGATATTTACTTTATCCACCGATGGTGGCACACCCCGACAAATCACTTTCGAAGAAAATGATCACTGGGGCTTCGACTGGAGCAGGAATGGCGATAAAATATTTTTTACGTCCAATCTTCATGAGAATGGGGAGATGGATCCACAGAATTCGGAGATCTATGAAGTGGATGTGACCTCACTTCATATCGGGCGGATCACTGACAGGCAGGGCCCCGATTTTGGACCTGTTGTCTCGCCGGATGGAAAGAAAATGGCTTATCTTGGATATGATGACCGTTATCAGGGATTTCAGACTACCCGGTTGTACATCATCAATACAGATGGGAGTGAGGTAAAACTGATTTCAGGAGATCTGGACAGGAGTGTTGACGAGATTGAATGGGCCGCAGATGGGAAAGGGATTTATTTTACTTATGATGATCGTGGGAATACAAAAATTGGGCACATAACCCTGGAAAGTAAACTGACCAGCCTCACCGGGAATGTTGGCGGAACGACCCTTGGCCGACCTTATTCGTCCGGGAGTTTCAGTGTTTCTGCAAACGGCCTCATTGCATTTACCACCACTTCTCCTGAATATCCGGCTGATTTAATGACGCTCGATAAAAAAGGGGCAGCAGTTCGGTTGACCAGGTTAAATGATGATCTTTTTAAATATAAAAAGCTGGGAGTGGTGGAAGAAATCTGGTTTGAATCAAGTTATGATCAACGGGAAATTCAGGGTTGGATCTGTAAACCTCCGGATTTTGATCCTGAAAAAAAGTATCCGCTGATCCTTGAAATTCATGGGGGCCCTTTTTCGAATTATGGAGACCGGTTCTCCGCAGAAATTCAATTATATGCTGCTGCCGGATATGTTGTTTTATATACAAATCCTAGGGGAAGCACGAGTTATGGTGAAGAATTCGGGAATCTCATCCATCATAATTATCCGGGTCAGGATTATGATGACCTGATGTCGGGAGTGGATGCCATGATCGCAAAAGGGTACATTGATCAAAACAAACTTTATGTAACAGGAGGAAGTGGAGGGGGTATCCTGACTGCCTGGATCGTTGGGAAGACGAACCGGTTTAAGGCAGCCGTAGTAGCAAAGCCTGTGATCAACTGGTATAGTTTTGTTTTATATGCCGACGGACCTGCTTTCTTCAGTAAGTACTGGTTTGGTGAATATCCATGGGAAGATCCGGATCCATTCATTAAGAGATCCCCCATTTCTCTGGTTGGAAATGTGGAGACACCTACCATGTTGATGACTGGAGAAGAGGATTATCGTACGCCCATCGCAGAAACAGAACAATTTTATGCTGCCTTGAAACTCAGGCAAATAGAAACCGCCATGGTCCGGATTCCTGGGGCTTCACACGGTATTGCTTCAAGACCCAGTAACCTGATCGCTAAAGTTGTTTATATCCTGCAATGGTTTGAAAACCATTCATGATATTGCTGTTTTTAAGAAAAGTAAAAAAATTAGTATGTTGAATGTATTCAATTTATATTTGTTTGTTTGAGTACACATTTTCTTCATGGAATGGAAACTTATAAATATCAGACTCGAAAATCCGGAGGAGGGGGAGGAAGGGGAAAGGAAACTTTATTCAGGGTAACCTTCCGGAATCAGATCAACCATATACAGATCGCTGATAACAAAGCGAATATGATCATAACGATCAATTCCTTGATCATTACGGTGATGATGGGTTTTTCGGGCTATGGAACCCTCGTTTTAGGAAACGTTTTTAATATGTTCAATATTATCATCCCTGTAACACTGATCATATTAACCTGTCTCCTTTCAGTCGTTTTTGCCATACAGGCAGCCAGGCCAAAGATCATCAAGACTAAAAAACATCAGGTATCCAATCTTAAAACAAAATCAAGCCTGGTGTTTTTCGGGACGATCTCAGATATGACATTGAACGACTACATGGATGAAATGGATGAGTTGATTAAATCGAAGGAATCCATTTATCATACCATGGTACTTGATATCTTTAACCAGGGTAAAGTTTTAAACAGGAAATATAAATTGCTGAGCATTGCCTATCAGATTTTTATGTATGGATTTGTTTTCAGTGTACTCACATTCCTGGTCATTTTCTTGTTTTCCTCTCCCTCCATTTAATACTGACCTTTCAGCCTGAAATTAACCCTCCGATAAAATATCCGGCATGGTGATGAAGTAATATTTTTATTAACATCTGAAACAAAACCGTATGTTTTCAGTTATTTTTTTTGTAAAATACGGTTTATTCCTGAACCAGGATGTAAAGAAATTATCTTCATATGTATCATAAAAGTTTTGTCGGATTATTGTTTATCGGGTTCATTTCCTGTATTCCATTGGGAGATGAGATCCCGCAAGACCCAAGGAAATTTGATCCCTCAGACGCTAGTATGATGGAATTAAGTTCATCTCTTCCCTATTTTAAGGATTTTATTCAGGCTTCATATCCAGACAAACATCAAATATTTACTGGAGGGTGAGGGGCCATTTACCATCTTTATGCCTAACCAATTGGCATTTTCTAAATTTCGGATGGAAAATGGAATCCGCAATATTGATCAGGTACCCGAGGAAAGGCTTAAAAAAATCCTTCTTTATCACATCATACAAGGCAGGTGGTTAGTATTGCGTATTCCAACAGGGTATTATCCGACATTGGCGATGGAAAGGACCACAGGTAATCCGATTGACCTGTATATAAATACGAGTGATCTTCTTAGATTAAATGGGGTGGTAACGCTGGATGAACCAGATCTCGAATCCACAAATGGAGTTATTCATAGTATAAACACTGTCTTGAATATACCCACCATCCTGTCGCATTTATCTGTCAATGGTGAATTTTCTATGATTTATGAAACCCTTAATCAAAGTGAAAATCTGATTGAATTCTCAACACTTTTAAACCAGGAAGGACCCTATACTTTTCTGGCACCAACCAATGAGGCAATGCGGATTTTCCTGGAGGAACATGAAGAATGGGATAATTTTAAGGAGATCCCTTCTGAAATGCTGACTGAAATATTAAAATATCACTTGGTAGCCGGTGAAAATATCGTCCTGAAAAACATACTCAAGGCTAAAGAAGTGACAGCATTGAATGGTGCCAGTTTTACTATACAATCAGAATATCCGGACTGGTCAATTCTCGATGCGAAAGGACGGAAGGTCCATATTCTCCTTCATGATATTCAAGGGATCAATGGAGTGATCCTTCAGGTAGACCGTGTATTGATACCTTAACTCATGCCAACACTTGAAATAATGGCATGACTTAGGAAAATTACAGAAGACTGGCCTTCAGTTTAATATCTGTACCAGCGTATAAGCGCGATATCGGACATTTCTGCTTTGCTTCGGAAGCAAGATCATTGAATTTAGCCGTAGATAATCCACTACATTTAACTTCTGTATTCAATTCGATTGAGGTGATTTTCGGACCTATATCGTCCTTTTCAAGGTGAACGGAGACTTTGGTTTCTATGCTGTCGGGAGACAATTTCTCCTTACCGATCAATGCGGATAAGAACATGGAATAACAGCCAGCTATTGCTGCACCGACCAGCTCTTCCGGGTTGGTCCCATCCCCCTCCTCAAAGCGGGAGGCGAAAGTATAGGGACCACTGTAATTACTGAAATTCATGGTACCTTTTCCATCTTTCAAGGTACCACTCCATCGAGCTTCTGCTTTTCTTACTGACATATTGTTGATTTAGTTTAAGGGATAAAAATAGAATACATATATCAATTATACCAATGTATTGATACATAAATACAATATCCAATCCATAGAATATCAGTTTGAATCCAGACGGCCGGGTGATCCACTATAAAAAATTGAATAATTTCCCTTTTACGTCCATTTCTCATATTAGGGCAACTGATAGATTCCCCGGGTGGGAAAATGATCGGATTCCTTCATACTTCGATCCACCTGATAGAATAATGGACGAATTCCTTCACCTATAAATTGATGATCAATGCGTAAAAAGAAAAGTTTGTGATTGAAGCTGAATCCGAATCCATGGCCAGCTTCTTCAAATGCATTTGTGAAATGATTTCGCAAGGTAATATAATTGTGGCTATACGGAATGTCATTAAAATCCCCACATATCAGGAAAGGATAAGGACACTCAGCAGTATGACGGATTAACTGGTCGATTTCATTGGAGCGATTGATGGCGCCATCTTTCAGTTTCCGGATCAGGTTTTTCATCTTGCTTTCATAATTGCTTGGATCTTTATACGCATATAAAGGAATTCGCATGGAATACAGATGGACATTGTAGATCCGCACCGTGTCGCTGTCAATTTTTAGATCTGCATAAATGCAGTTGTTCCCGGAATTTTCCTGAAAGAGCAGGGCCCCTTTATTGATGATCGGATACCGGGTAAAAATAGCCAGCCCTTCAAGAATTCTCTGGTTCCCAGGCTCTTTGTCTGATAAATGGAAATTATACCCTGCTCCCGACATCTTTTCCACGACATCCAGGTACGGATCACCTAAACGGCTATAAAATTCCTGCATACATTTCACATCAGCAGAATCGTATACTAGCCATCGGATCATTTCAAGGGAAAATTCAACATTACCACGGACCTTATCAAAATTTTTAACATTGAAACTTAAAATTTCAATTGAATTTTTTCCCCCGGATCGTGGTGAATTTAATTCGATATGAAAGGTGATTTTAACAAACAGGAATCCTGCAAGAAAAGTCGCCAGGGGAATTAAAGCTGCTTTACTTTTAAGGAACAGGAATACAATAAATAAAAACAAATTGATCACGAGGGAAGGAAGGATCCCATACACAAGAATTCCCGCTGGCCAGAATTTCTCTGGAGGGATCAAAACGGCTGCATAGCATATCAGGGATACGATGAATAGGATCCAGGAAAGGCTGATCAAATATTTACCCATTCTTGAGATTATTCCACAAATATACTTGTGAAGAATACGATAACTGGTGAATTTGGTACTTTAATGGTGTTAGATTTCTTGATTTTCCACCAATAGTAGTAAAATTAACAGAAATTTAATCATATTCAAGCAGGTAATAAATAGCCTGATATTTTGCGCCATCTATTCGAAACCCATTTTCCAGCAGTTTGATTGTTTCGGATGTCTTCTGCCCGATTTGATCCAGCACATGAATGACCGGTGTTCTTTCAGTATTCAATGTGATATCCGCCACGACACCTTCCAGGAGTACCGGCGGAGTGCCCGTTGCCAGTAACCGGGTCTGGTCCTCGTTGTATTCCATACCCGTATTTTTCCCTTTTGCAATGGCCGTAATTAATACCTTTTTGGATTCTCTTAAGGGCAGGTTCCGGTCCAGGCTGGTAATCAGGATCACACCAAACGGATTGGACATGTGAATCCTGACAAAATCCAGTTCTATTTCTTTCTGACCGGCAAAGCCAACCACCCCCTGTGTCCCACGGGTATTGATGGTGAAATACCCCTTATTTTTGTAGTACCAGGTCAATTCACCAGTTGTGGATGAAATTATTTTTTCAACCGGGTCCCAATAATCCTTCAGATCGGGGATCCTTGTTTTCTCCGGTTGATCCGTAAATGCGATTGCCGTTTTTCCTATGGCGAGGAATTCCGGGGATACCTCGCCGCTAAAACTTTTCACATCATAATCCTGAGAGACCTGTTCAACCAAGCCCAATTCGCCTTCTGCCAGGCCTTTCAGAGAAACTTCCCGGATGATAAGCGGTTTACTTTCCGTGATATCATTTCGATAGATCATCCTGGCCAGCGTTGGATATAAGGGCAGATGCAGGGGAGATTCGACATTGTAAACTCCGTGATTTTCAGATTCGACCGTCCGGGTATAAAAAGTCTTGTTGGAGGCGAATGCATAGGATGCATCCCATCCCTGCAATCCCATACCATAGACTGCAATGACAGGGGCCGCTTCAGCGATCCATTGATTCGGCAGAAGACTCATCCATTCCGAGAATGCAAATGGCCTGTCCTCCACCATTTGCAGTCCGGTACTTAACAGACCTGAGCCTGGAGATGAGACCATGGCTTCGTTTCTTACTCTGCCGGTATCCAGTCTGTGGCCGGTACCTCCTCCAAAATAATTATGCCGGTCGATATAACCTGTTTGATAATCGGCAAAAATATTATAAAGATGTAATAAACCACTGCCTGCCTGCCAGCAGGAACCGACGATGGGACCCTGGTAGCCGGTTTCCCGGATCGCCTTGACAAACCGGTTGTAAAATTCCACCTGTTTTTCAAACAGGAATTGACCTTTATCGAGGTAATGCTGTTTGATGGGCCGCTTTTCTTTCAGGGCAAGGTTATATTCTTCCGAGAAAATATGGTGATTGGGCTGCGGATAGATATTCATTCCTTCAAGTGTTTCTCCTGCAGGCAGGTTTTCCTTTCCCCAGGCTTTTTCCAGCGCCCCCTGGGTTTGGTACTTATTTTTCAGCCATTCAGAAAATTGTTGGTTCAGCATGTTTTTATAGGTGGGGGTCTGTTCCAGTGAGGCTTCAATCGCTCCCCAGAAGATATTATCCTCGTTTTGAAGCTCAATAAAATTTAATGCCGGATCATCCGCGTATTTCATTCCGGTGTAAGGATTCACGTGATTCAGCATATTCACGGTAAGTGAGATATTCAGATCCTGGAGGTCGCGGGCAAAATTGATGAGCCCGGAGGTTGCTCCATTGAGGTGCGACCAGGGTACTTTAATCCCAGCTATTTCATCATAGGCCACGAGCCGGCCCCTATCTCCTGGTCCAGGTTTATGTCCATAGATATGCGACCATCCAACATAAATACCACTATCTTTCAAGCGGGCATGGAAATAGTCCATTCTTTTAAACATGTCCGGATCAATGATGGTACTGGTTGGACCATTCAATGCAGGACTACTGAATTTATGAAACCTGACTGCATTGATACCAAAATTGGACAGATATTCCACCCAGGCATCTGCTTCCTGATTTTCAACGTAAGGTTCGCGGCTGCAGATATTTACTCCCCAGAATTTAACCGGCGTTCCATCTTCGAAAATGAATTGTCCACCGTCGATATTCACATGACCATGTTTTCCGGCGGGAGCATCCAACCAGTTCTTCATCAGGATCTCACTTTCAGCAAGATCCATTTCAGGAGAAAAGGTAAACCACTTTTCCTCAAAAGGGCGTTCAGGCTGGCAATTCCACAAAGTGGATATAGACAGCAGGAGGAATATAATTCCCGGAAATTCCCTTTTTATCAATGACATATCTAATAAATACAAAAATCCTTTCAATAATTAAATACTTAATTCCAGATAAAGATCACTCCAGCCAGGAACTGAATAATTGTTCACAGGATTGATTCGCCGCATGTTTTATCTGGAAATATTGACTTTCTTTTACCCTGTCATAGGCTTTCTGAATGACCTGGATATCTTCATTGGATACGAAGTCTTTAATGATTTCCCCATTCTGGTCACATGCATCAAGGATCAACAATTTTTTCGGAACCAGCATGGAGGCGAGATCCGGTAAATCATAGTTATGGATACAGGCAGGCACAGAGGATTGTATATATTTTGGGTGATACCTCTCATTGAGTACCAGGGCCCTGTAGGACACCAGCGGATTGATCAGTGCGATCCGGTTGAAATCATTGTTCAAACCGGAAATATGTAATAAATCGGAAGTAAGAACTCCCCGGGCGATCGCATATAAATTTTCAGGTTGAATGGAATATTTTTCTTTTATAAAATCAATGATCACTTTCATGTCAGCCATTCTTAATCCTACCGGACTTTTACCCGTCAGGATCCCGGCGAACCACTGATTATAGGAAGTATGTTCCATATAGGCATCCCCGGTCAGGTAACCGGGTCCCAATTCTCCAAATCCGGCAACATCTGGAAGGATCACATTAAAACCTTTATCAACCAGCCACAGGCTTATACTATCCCCTGAAAGCTCTTTTTCTTTTCCTTCCGGATTAAATATGACCACGGCTTTTTCAGCATTTCCGTTACGGGGCTTCATGATCAGGACGGGCAGATAATAGGATCCGCCTCCCGGTACCAGATATTTATCAAGAAGATACCTGTCGGCTGTTTCCCTTCCCGAAAAAATAGTGGACCGATTATTTTCCGGATCACTATATCCCGTATATTGAATAATCTGGTTCCCCAGTTCCTCCTTTGCGAATTTTTCCTCTTCCCGTTTCCGGTCAAGTTCTTCATAGAGGATCCTGGATTCTTTTTCATTGAGGCTGAAAATAGTTTCTCCATCCAGTTCCGGGATTACCTGGCCCGTAGCCGTTATCTGCAGGTCCAGAGGGGTGAAGAGACGGACTTCCATATCCTCGGTATCCCCTGGGAATCCAAGGTGTTTTTTAAAGAAGGCATACAAATTTTCCCGGTTCTTGAGGGTCGTTTCGTGTTCTGCATCATCTTCCGACATGGCGATCAGATCAGGATATCCCAGGATCTTATAAGTTTCCCGGACTTCATGATAGGTATCCCTGGCACCCTGGATGCTGAAAAAGTCGCGGGTGGTACTGATGATGAGGGCAGGTTTGGGGGCCCTAACCTCGAGCAGATCGGCCAGATCAAGTTCCTGTTTCAGAAAACCGGGGAAATTCTGTTCCGCATCCTGTGGACCGATCGATTTAAAAAGATATTCGAAATTTGTGATATAACATTCCGGGGCGGTCACTTTGATGCGCGGATCGAAGGCCGCAATATAGGCCGACTGTGTACCTCCACCAGACCTCCCAGTAATCCCCAGTCTTTCCGGATCGACCTCGGAGCGGGTTAAAAGATAATCGATGCTCCGGATGCCATCCCAGATCATATACCGGGCCAGTGAACTTCCTGAAATAAAACATTGTCCACCCGGGTAAGAATGTTCATGCGTGGGTGTACTGAAGATGGAATTTTCTCCCTGATCGTCCAGGTATTGTAATCTTTCTCCCTGACCGATGGGATCAAAAGCCAATACGACGCATCCTTTTTTCACCAGGTTGATGATCATGTGCTGATAGACCACGGATCGGAATGATTCGAAGGTATGTCCACTGCAATAAAGGACTGCCGGGGCTTTACCTTTCAGATTATCAGGAATGAATAAGGCGGCTGTAACGAAGTTCCGTGGTAAGGATTCAAAAATTACCTTTTCAACCATGAATCCATCTCCCTGTATTTTACCTGTTATCGTGGGATTCAGGGGCGTCTTTTCCGGGAAACCGCCAATGGTCTCATTCAATTTATCTTGGATTTCCGTCTGCCTTAAGAGCCATTCCTCCTTTGATTTCAATTGATTAATTGCCGATTTCCTGGCTTCTAATTGGCGGAAGGCAATATCGGCCAGCTGTTTATATAAAACATTGGAATGATCCGAATAATAGGTCCAATAGTCAAACAATGGATTGATTTCCTGCGCTGAAATTTTTGGATTGCCGATCAGCAGTATAAAAATGCCTAAGCAAATAAATCTTTTCATTGATATAGTTATTTAAAGCCAAATTTGATCGTTTCGCTTGGTCTATAGCCCAGCCTGTGTGCAACTGCCAGAATGGTGATATCGGGCTGGATAAGTAATGGTTCGAGATACACTTCCCACGTTTCTCCGGGATTCTGATCCTTCTGAAGGATCTGGTATCCAATAGAGGCCCCATCCGTGGAGGAACTCAATACTACCTTTCCATTTACAATGCTGTATTCAGGAGAAGCTGTCAATGGTTGTTTGCTGCCCGGCCAGAACATTTCCAGTATTTCCTTTTCCGGGATCGTACCCATATCCTGGATGTCGCTCATCCACCGGTCACATTCTTTTCTCAATTCAACCAATTTTTTATGATATTCCGGCTCATCTGCCAGGTTTTTTAATTCATAGGGATCCTCCCGGGTATCGAAAAGCTCTTCTTCCGGTTTCTTTTTGCGGAACCATTGTCCCTGGTATTCATCCAGACTGTCTTTTTCATTCAACCGTAATAACTCCTGCATAATCCCCATCTGTTCCCTGTATTTGACAGGCAGATAATACGGCTGATCCGGATGGAAATTCCGGAGATATTTATACCTGTAGTCGCGTACTGCCCTGATCATATCCACCTGGGCATCCAGCCGGTCTGCCGCCGCATGAATATATTTTCTTTCTCTCCATGGCTTAGATCGGCCAAGGAAAGCTTTCCCCTGGATGTATTCCGGGATGCGTATGTCCGTTACTGAAAACATGGATGGGGCAAAATCCACAAAACTGATCAGCTGATCATCGTAGGTGCCGGCACCGGCCTCTCCGGGATACCGGATGATCAGGGGGATTTTGATCCCGCTGTCGTAGATCAAACGTTTTTGACGGGGCAAAGGTCCTCCATGATCTCCGAAGAAAAAAACGAGGGTGCTATCCAGTAATCCGTCTTCTTCCAACTGTTTCAGAATCACTCCGATCTGCCTGTCCAGTGTAACTATATTGGAGTATACCCTTCTTATATCCAGTAAGGATTTTTCCGTTTCCGGGAGGTAAGGGGGTACCGGAACATCGAGGTCGGCAGGAACATTCAGTTCCCATTCCTCCGGAGGAGTGGCCTCATCGAATGAAATGACATTGTTTATGGAATTAGGGAAATCGGGATCATCATATCTCAGGAGCTGTTTACGATATGGCCTTGTTACATGACCCTCATGGGTGACCCCAAAGTTAAATACGGCAAAAAAAGGTTTTCCATCCGGCCGGTCCCGCCAATGTGCCTGCAGGTTCGATTCATCCCAGGCTGTGACCGGAGGCTGGAACTGGTAATCCGTTTTGTCATTGTTTGTGCAGTAATAACCGTTTTCACGAAGAACCTGGCTCATCATTTTTACTTCCGGAGGAGGAACGATCTCATACAATACCAGTCCGAGCTGATCCATATGTGATTTCACATATTGTACGCGCATGTTATGCCCTCCGATACTCGAGGGGTACATCCCGGTAGCGATCGCACACCGGCTGGGTGCACACACCCCTGAAGGGGAAAAAGCATTGGTATACCTTACACCTTCCCTGGCCAGCCGGTCGAGGTTGGGTGTGCTGACGGTAGAATCTCCATAGGCTGGAAGGATCGGGCTGAGATCTTCTGCTACCAGCCAGACGATATTCGGTCGCCAGGATAATTCCTTTACAGGATCAACGCTGATCTCCCTGCCATAATTTGGAAAAGTTGTCGAAAAATCATCGCGATGACAGGACATGATGAGGCTTGAAACAAAAATCAGGAAACCTATGATAATGAATTTTCGCATGTGCATCAGCTGTATTTTAATTTTAGTTCGATGGCCAGACCTCCCGGAATCAGGTATCTTCGCATGCCGGGCTCGCTGCTTTCCACCTCCTCCAGTGTAATTTTTTCCCGGCTGTCCAGTACCAGGTATCCACTCATCCCATCCGGAAGCTGGATCTTCAGGTTCCGTTTTCCGGGGAGCCCATCCGATTTAAAATGGATCGGCCCTTTTACTGTCTGGGCTGTGATGTTTATTGATTTCAGATCGCCAAGCTGGGGTTTTATTCGCACCTCCTTAAAACCCGGTATAAGAGGGTTTAATCCGAGCAGACCCATATAGGCCAGGTACAGGGGTGCGACAGGGCAATGACTCCACTGGCCTCTGGAATCGGGTTGAACTTCCCAGTCTTCCTGGAGCGTATTATTCAAATTTACGGAAGGAAAATGGGCCCATTTATTACGTATTTCGTTGATCACGATGTCCATACGATTTTCCCGGGCAAGGGCCCAGTACCTCCAGCCAGCGTTGGCAGGATAAGAGAGTCCCATATTGTCTGGAGCCTCCACAAGCATTTTCAATGCATTCTCCCGGGCATTCGCCGGTATTTGATCATAAAGAAGTGCAGTCGCCAGGGAGCGGTCACAATAGCGTGGGTCCGGTTCCTCGGACAACCAGGGTTTGTTGATGATCAGGATTTGATCGCGGTCACTGTAAAAATGATTCATTACGGACTGGTGTATCGATCCAGCGAGTACCAGCGCATCTTTCCTATTTACTTCGTCATTAAGGGCCTCACATAAGGGTGCCAGGGCATATTGCAACATGGCCGAGGCGTAGAGGTTGAAAGCACATTGTTTGTGTTTTTGTTTCTGATAGGCATTGTGATCGATCCAAACGTAAGGAATTCCTAAATTCTCCACCGGCAGGAGACCGCTGGATCTATCCAGTATTTTTTTAAGATAATTTTTAAAAACCAGAAGCCTCGGATAGACTTCTTTCAAAGCATTTAGATCACCGGTATACAGGTAATAATAATATGAATCGAAATTAAAGCCAATGCTATGGTCGAGGATAGGACCCCAGGGTGTCAGGTCCAGTTGTCTTTCCATGAGCCTGGCCAACCGGTCATATGCTGGCCAGGAATCCATGAAATAGCCATCCAGGGTAAGCCCCTGACTGAATGTGTTCAGATATCTGGCCGGCAGCCGGGTTTCACCGAAGGTATAAAAGATGGCATGAAGCTGGTGCCCCACATCCCCACTGTACTGTTGCCGTTCACGGCCCATCCCGTCGACGATTGTTTCCTGGGCTGCATTATGGATCGTGTTGATGGAAGCATTGAGCACACGCTGGATCGATTCATCACTGAGTTGGATCTCTGGCTGATTGGGCCAGTCGTACCTGCGTCTTTTGATGCCTATATTTGAGACCGTGATCGGGCCATCGGCATTCCGGATGTGCAATTGTAACCATCTGAAACTTTCAAAATCGAAGGTCCTGAAATGATTCAAACTTTCCTTGCAGGTAAACCGGGTCCAGGAATGGAAATGATTATTCATCAGGGGATCCTGCGTATCGATGGCATGTCCTTCCTGGACGAGGAGCTCAATGACGGTCCCGGAAGGAGCATTGATGCTGAAGAAGGGGAAGCCTACCATCTGCTCATCAAATTCAAATGTAAGCAGGGCAGCGGACGATTGATTGCTTTCGAAGGTCCAGGTATTTTCGTTGATTTGGGTTACCTGTAATTCCCCAGCCACCTCATATGCTCCGGGTGTTACCATCTGGAAAAAAGCTTCCGGGCTATGAAGCCATTGAAGCTGTTTTTTCTCTGAAAGTTTACGGCTATAAATATCTTTTTCAATGATCAATGGGATGATCCGTTCCCGTAATTCACATGCTTGGGATTGTCCCTGTATCTCATACATGTATTCCGGATAGCTTGAGCAAAGGGCGGGCAAGTCGGGTCTGTTATCCAGGGACATCGCTTTTCTCCAGGACCGTCCTGGTTTAAAATCTATGGTATGCCAACCATCCGGATACTGCCGGTTGTCAAATTCCTCCTGAAAGGATCGCAGGTACCATCGTTTATATTGTCCGGGTTCCCACCCCCCTGCGATCTGACAATCCCATGATCCATCACTGATGATCTGCAACCGGCGACCGTCTTTTGACAAAATATCCAGTTTGAAGATAAATCCGGGTTTCCCAATGGGCCATGTCCCATCCCCAAAACCAAAATAAAGTATTTCTGCCCCGATGCAATTTTCTCCGGTATTTAAAAAGGGTTTGATATCAACCGGGTCAGCTTCCGAATATCTCGGATCATTGGGGGCGGGCCCGAACTGGATCCGCTGACCATTTACGTAAAGCTGGTACCGGCTTTCCCCCAAGATCCATCCTTTTGCTTCAGCGATTTCCTTTGGTAGGTGGAAGGTTTTTCTGAAATGCATAACGGTATTTGGCAGTGTACGTTGACTTGGGAACCAGATCCATTGGGCAGGGGTGAGATCCAGGTGGTTCGTATAGCCTGTGAGTGCATCCAGCGAGCCAGGAAGATAAACCTCATCGTCTGGTGCTTTTTCCTTTCGCGGAAATATAGGATCCACGAAAAAAAGACTGCTTCCCTTTGCTGTATTTTTCAGGAAACTTCTGCGGGAAGGAAGATAAGGATCATTTTTATTCATAAAAATAAAGTGGATCTTTGTGATATAAAAAATGAATTTTTTAGGCTTTTAATATAATGAAAATTACCCAACTTTCAATTAAACGGTGAAGGAGCCAAAAGTAATATATCTTTTTGACCCACTTTGTGTCACGTGTTTCAGTTTTGGACCGGTCATAGGCAGATTGATTGAAAAATACCAGGGAAATTTTTATTTTGATATCCTGGCTGGAGGGATGGTGACCGGAAACCGTGTAGGCCTCTTATCCCAGAAATCAGATTATCTGCGGAAAAAGGTCAAAGCCATCGAAAATACCACCGGCGTCCTTTTTGGGGAACTTTATAAGGAAGTATTGAAGGAGGGAACAATGATCAGTGATTCGGAACCTCCTTCCATTGCTTTCAATGTATTCAAATCCTTTCGTCCGGATCTTCGGTTCCAGCTGGCGCGAAGCATTCAGCAGCTTCATTTCCGGGAAGGTAAGGATCTTAACCAGATGAAGAGTTATTTTGAAATCTGTGAACAATTCGAGATCAATAAGTTTGGATTTATGGACCGGTTTCAGGACCCGGCTTACCAGCAATTGACGCTGACACTCTTTCAGCAGGTGGAAGAATGGGGAGTCAGACATTTCCCCACTTTGATGATTGAAAATGCCGGACAAAGGATCCTCATTCAGGAAGGATATGCTTCAATGGAGGCGCTGGAGGGATCTTTTCTCAAGGTGGTAAAGCAGGAGGGGATGTATCCCTGAAAAAGCAGGATCCTGGGTGTGGGCTTCTGCAAAGAATCAGCGCAGGATTTTTTAATATTTTCAGGATTATTTAATCGCAATGTTTGAAATTTCTTTCAGATCAGGCCATATCCATCCGATTATTAAATAAATTAGAAAAATTTTGGATACGATGCTGCATGTTGAAAACCTGTCGTTTCAATATCCAGGTAATTCAGAAGATACCCTGAAAAACATCAGTTTTTCCATTCAAAAGGGAGAGATCTTTGGATTCCTGGGACCAAGTGGAGCGGAAAAAGTACCACCCAGAAGATCCTTTATAAATTGCTTTCAGGGTATTCCGGAAAGATTTTATTTGAGGACAAATCCCTGGAAAAATGGGGGATCGGGTTTTATGAACGGATCGGGGTTTCTTTTGAATTGCCCAATCATTATATCAAGCTCAGTGCCAGGGAAAATTTACGGTTCTTCGCTTCTTTTTATCATCACAAAATCGACCGGATACCCGAACTTTTAAAAAAGGTCGGCCTGGAGGAAGACAGTGATAAACCGGTTTCCGAATATTCCAAGGGGATGAAGATGCGGTTGAATTTTATACGGGCACTACTTCACGATCCTGATGTGTATTTTCTGGATGAACCCACTACCGGACTTGATCCCATTTATGCGGGGAAGATCAAACAGATGATCAGGCAGTTAAAGGATGATGGGAAAACCATTTTTTTAACGACACATAATATGTTTGATGCAGACCAGCTTTGTGACCGGGTGGCTTTGCTTCATCACGGGGAGATCAAGGCCATCGATTCACCGCATCATCTGAAGTTGAAATATGGAAAACCCAGGGTGATGGTGACACGAAAGAATGATTCACTTGAGACTTTGTATTTCCCCATGTTTAACCTGGGGAAAAATAAGGATTTTTTAAAAATCCTGGATGAAAATCAGATTGCCTCGATTCATTCCCAGGAAGCTACGCTGGAAGAGGTTTTCGTAAAATTAACGGGAGATCTGCTTGCATGAACGACCTGAGCATTTTCCTTAAATGGGATATCATTCTATTATACCGGAACCGGTTATTCCACATTGCTGTTCTCATTGCAATCATTTATACGGGAATATTTTTCCTGCTAAAACCCCTGGGTAATCTGAATCAGGTATTGATCGTCCTTATTTTTAATGATCCCGTGGTGACGGGTTATATCTTTGGTGGGGTAATCTGGCTCTTTGATAAAAACCAGCATACGCTGCAGGCCGTTGCTGTATTACCCGCAAGACGAAACCAGTATTTACTTTCCAAGATCCTGTTGCTTTCAGGGATGGCTGTTCTGGTATCCCTGGCAATGGCCATTTCTGCAAGGGGGTTTGATTTCAATTGGTTTCATCTTGTTTTTTCGGTCTTTTTATCCAGTTTTTTATTCAGTTCGATTGGGTTTACCATGGCGGCCATCAGCCGGGGGTTTAATGAATTTTTGTTTTATTCGATTCCTTTTTTTATCGTATCGGCCGTTCCTCTTCTTTATTTATTCGGGATCGGGGAGATCATCTATTTTGTCTTCCTGCCTACGACTGGTTCGATTGAGATCCTGAAAGGTTCATTGATCCCATTGAAGTCCTGGTATCTAATGATCATGTACGTTCAACTGATTTTTTGGACTGTGATCAGTTGGCGATTGGTCATGAAAGTCACTCAAAAACGAATGTTATGAAGTTTATTCTGTCATTAAGTCTCAACGATCTGAGGTCTACTTTCCGGGACCCGGTGTTTAAGGCCCTACTGTTCTTTCCTTTTATTTCTTATGGCATTATTGCCTGGGGATTGCCCGCCGTTATTCATCGTTGGCCAGTGGTTCAGGACTATTCCCATATCATCCTGATGTGGGCCTGTATGCAGTCATCCACCATGTTTGGTTTCATTTATGGTTTCCTTTTTCTGGAGGAAAAGGAAGAAAACATCACGCAGGCATTACGGGTAGTCCCGGTTACGGGAATCATGCTGGTTTTTTCAAGGTTACTGATCGGAATGGGTATTTCTTTTCTGGTCAGCCTGGTCCTTTTTCAGTTCGGAGGCGTGGTTCAATTACCGGTGATCGATGAGATTTTACTATCGGTTCTGTACAGCCTTTCCGCCCCGCTGATCACCCTATTGCTGGCTGCTTTTGCCAGGAACCGGATCGAAGGGATGGCCCAGATGAAGATCGTGAATATATTCCTGATGCTTCCCGGGCTGATCTATTTTCTGCCTTATAAAGCATTGCATCTGACGGCCATTGCCCCGACTTACTGGAGTTTCCGGGCTACCGAAATGGCCATCCTTCATTCCCCTTTATTCCTGCTTTATTTCGTTGGGGGATTGCTGATTCATCTGGGAATTATTTTTTGGCTGAACAGGAGGTTGGAGAAGGAGATCCCGGGATAAAGGATTTTTAAGGCCGAAAAAGGCACCAAGTGATAAGTTTTATTCCTGACTGGAGAAAAAATTGGCACCTCTCTGGTGCAAGTATTTGGATTGGTTACGTGGGGGGGGATCACTTGTGCCATGTAATTTATTTATCGAATTTCATTTGATGGCACAAGTCCTGCATTCCCGCTTGTCCACTTTAAGACTTGTACCAGTTGGAGTGGACTTTTTTATTGCTTCAATGAGCAGGCTCTTACTATTGCCGGGATTGCTCCTCGTTCCTCATCCGATCCCATCAAGGCAGTGTAGCCAACGATGTCGGTGAACATAACTGCGATATGGCGTTTGTCTTCAGGCATCTGTTAATTTCAGTTATATTTCAAAATTCTCCCATTCATGCTTAACCCTTTCCATGAGCTTCATGAAACGTTCTTCCCCTCGGATGTTTTCGAGGAAGGGATCTTTTTGATGTAATAATGGGTAATTGATGAAACCCCTGTCAATGGCATTTTCAAGCCAGCTGATTGCTTCATCTTTCATCTTCAGTAAAGAATAACATTCTGCCATATACCACGAATAAGTCTCATCGAATTTTGCTGTGTGAATGAGCTTCTCGTTTACAACCATTTCCTCTGCCAGAATGAATCCTTTGAGGGCATTCATTAAAAGGTGACCGAGAAAGGTCCAGGTATTGTCAGGAAATCTGTTTTGCTGTTCTTCCAATAAATGGATGGCTTCATTATTTTTTTGAATAATAGCAAATGAATGCGCATAATGGAAAAGAAACTGGGAACTATCGGATTCTATTTCAATTGACTTCTTATAATATTCTGTTGCAGTTATAAATTGTCCGTCCATCGTATAACAGAAACCGGCATTCATATAAGATATGGGGCTCAGGGGATCAATTTCAATCAATTTTTGAATATAGGGTAGGGTCCAGGAAAATTTTCCACATTCAGCTGACCAGAAATTATAAAAAATCAGTATGGTAGGATTATTCGGATTGATCTCTAAGGCACGTTTGAAATTCTTCAATACCTCCCGGTACGCCCCGGGTTTTTTTGTCAACAAGGCACCTTTCCAGATATATGTATGTTCTGAATCTGGATTAATTTTTTCAATTTTCTGAATGGTTTCTTCGAGTTTCTTTAAATAATATTCCTGATCACTTACGCCTATATGTGGAAAAACAAAATAAGTTTCTGCAATCGCCGCATATAATAATTCATTCTCTCCAATAATCTTTATGGCTTTTTCAAGATAATTCAGTGTGTTATTTAATGATTCTCTCTTACCCTTCCAGAGTTCAATCCGGGCTTTAAAATAACATTCATAAGCTTGCCGATCATTAATGGGTCTTTCCTGAATCTGATCTTTTTCCTCAGAGGTAAGTTTAACCTGAAGGGAATCAGTGATCGATCTGGACACTTTTTCCTGGATATCGAAAATATCATTCAATGTTCCATTGTATTTTTCTGCCCATAAATGCGTATCTGTTTTAGCGTCAATCAATTGCGCAACGATTCGAAGGTTATTCCCTGATTTTCTGACACTTCCTTCGAGAATATACCTGACATTGACCTTTTCTGCAATTTCCATAGTCGACTTCCCGGATCCCTTGAATGTCATGGCTGAATTCCGGGATATCACCAGCAAATCATGAATATGAGAGAGGTCAGTGATAATTTCTTCGGTCAAACCATCACTGAAGTATTCATTATCCTGGTCAGGGCTGATATCTACAAAGGGGAGGACAATGATGGATTTTTTATCGGGTAAGTTGGAATCAGGGTTTCTGGTAAAGGAGGGACCAGAGGCAGATTCTTCGCAGGCGACCTGATAGATCTTGACAGGTTCGTCTACATTTTTCAATGTTTTCTCTTCAGTAAATTCTGCCGTTATTCCCGCTTTGTTTTTGATGTCCTTGTAAACTGCTCCAGAAATATTAATACAACCTTCTTGTGCAAGTTCTTCCAGTCTTGATGCCACGTTTACACCATCCCCTAATACATCAGCCCCAGCAAATACCATCTCGCCCTCATGTATCCCTATTCTTAACTGTATATTTTCTGCTTTGGCTTCCTGTTGGATTTCAATGGCACAACGAACCGCATCCGAGTTAGAAGAGAAGCTGGCAAGGATGCCATCACCCATCTCCTTGATTAAAATTCCATGGTGTCTTGATAAATAGGTATTATGTATCTTTCGGTTGATTGCAAGTATCTCAAAAGCCCGGTCTTCATCCTTACCCATCAGGGCAGTGTAACCGACGATATCCGTGAACATAATAGCCGCTAACCGACGTTCTTGCATTACTTTGTGCAGTTAGATTAAAAAAATCAGCTGCACGATAATCTGTCTGTATTACAATTTACGAAATCTTTGAGATAGTCAATTAATACTAATGGGTAATATTGGATTGCGGGAAAACCAACACTTGATTCATGTTGGATACTGCGAACCAGACAAATCCTTAGTTGTTAGCTGTATTTGTTATTGTGAAACAAGTTGAATATAATATCTACAAATAATTATTTTTTATTATTCAAGGAATCCACCGAATTTAAAAACTCACGTACAATCCTTACATTTTCATCGCGAGCATCCCAGGGTGTCATATGGCTGGAGCCGGCAAAGACAGCAAAATGCGAATCAATAACCTTGCCTGCAATCTCCTTAACAATATCGGGATTTATTTCGTCGAACTCCCCCACAGTAAACAGTGTCGGGACTTTGATCATTGGTAAAAAGGATGTTGCGTTATAATCTTTCAGCGTACCGGTAACAGTAAATTCGCTTGGTCCCCACATATATCCATAAATATCTGCATTAAAGGTTGCCATTAGGCTGTCAAAGTCAGCTTGTACAGGGTTAGTTCCCCAAACATATTTAGTGTAAAACTGGTTCATTGTTTCCTGATAAAGCGGATCATCATAATTACCTGTCGATTCAGCATTTTTTACCGCTTCCTCCAATGAATCAGGGAATGAGGCAAGAAGTTGATTTGTGCTTTGCTCCCATGCTGGGACATCGAAACATAAACTACCAAAAGTAAGAGAAGATACCCGATCGGGGAATGAACGGTAATATTCAAGAGCAACAACCGTGCCCCATGAATGGCCAAAAACGTGCCATTTATCAAGACCAAGATGAGCACGAAGTAAATCCAGTTCTTTAACGAAATGATCAATTGTGAACAATGTTGTGTCAGTAATCACATCAGATTTCCCACTACCAAGCTGATCGTAACGCACAATCTGACGATCGTTACCAAGATCTTCAAATGGTTTCAGGTAGTAGCTGGATCCACCAGGGCCACCATGAAGAAGAACAACTGGTACCCCTTTACTGGTCCCTGTTACCTTATACCAAATATTACCTCCCGGAACCTCAAGGTGTGATTCACCAATTGTCAGAGCGGGTGATTTGGATTCTTTTTTGTTTCCACAAGAACTAAGCAGAAATAAGACAATGAAAAAAAGGAGGATACTTATATAAAAAATTGATTTGATTAAATATTTCATTTTGATAAATTTAAAAGGATAGTTGATTGTTTAATTAATTAATTTCAATTTTTCGATTATTAAAGATTTGTTTGTAAAAAGTAACCTCAATGAACTGCCTCCTTTGGCCTCAGTTCCATACCAAGTTGCTGCATCATGCTTAAAGCATCGTATTCGCTCCACCATTCAACTATTTTACCTTCTTGAACTAACCAGAATCCATCAAACGTGATTTTTATTTTTTTTGCAGTTGGTTGAATCCCCACAAATTCTCCTTGGTGCCACGCTGTCGTTGTTACCCGAAATGCAACTTTATCTCTTTCGGCTATAGCATCATCGATAGTGTGTGTTCCGTTTTTAAAAGCCTTCTTTGAACTAATGTAATATTCCTTCAGCCCTCCCTTCCCGCTAATATCTACACCTCCAGGGAGGTGTAAAATAAAGTCTGATGAAATGAACTTATCAACAAACTTGCCAAACTCATCAATCTTGGTATCATCCAACTCAACATAATATTGTTTGAGTAACTCTTTATTTCCCTTCTCAAGTTCCTTGTCCGCTTTTATTTTGTCCAGCTCCTTATTTAGGTGCTTTACAGCTTCGTTGATTTCAAGTTCTTTTGGATTTTCCGTTTTCATGATTTTGATGTGTTTGGTTTAATGATTCTTTTATATGTGATTACCCTGTAATAAAATAAAGAAGATCCGATAAGAAAGGTTCCAATTTTTAAATCAAATAATTGCAATAATTACAAATAAAAAAACCCTACCAAGTAGCAGGATTATATTTTCAGATCACCCGTGAATTATGTATCTACGATAGGTAATTATTTTCAATTATTGCCAGATAAATGGTTTTTGTCGTTTGAACTGGAAGGTATTATTTCACTTCCCAGGGTAGTGAAATCAGAAATATGCTTTCAGAGACTGGAAATGACTATTATTTCACCTCCCAGCGCCTTATTATATATATCTTCTGTTATTGGGTAGTGAATACAGATGTATTCAGTTCACCACCCAGTTCACTGGACATATATAAGAGAGGGCGGTGACTGGGTGAATCCAGGACCTGTATAAAAATGATGGCCCTGATCCAGATTGAGTATCGTTCACAGGGCCAAACCAGCTATGTAAGATAAAGATAACCAATACCCTTTGAAAAGTCAACGCATTTTTTCCACCAAACTCAGAATTGTTTTATCTTCACTGTATGGCAAACAACAATAACAGACCAGACATCGACTTTGAGACTGACCTCTGGAAAGCAGCTGATGAATTCAGGGGGGCCGTCGCTGAGAACCAGTACAAAGATTTCGTACTTTCCCTGATCTTTATCAAGCACCTGAGTGAGCGGTATATGATCCGAAGGGATGAGATACAGGCAAAGTGCAATGATCCAAACGATAATTATTATACTACCGACAAAGAGGAGATCAGTTATATACTCACTGATCCAGACGAATACCTCAGTAAAGGGGTGTACATGCTTCCATTGGAGGCTACTTTGGAATATCTCCAGGAGAATGCTGAAATGGATGATATCAAGGTAAAAGTGGATCAGGATACCTGGAATTGAAAAACCGGTGCAGTCTTTTTTGCAGCCAGACCGGTATAATTCTCGGACATATTTATAGTTTTCGTAGAACAACTAAAATTGAATTACATGGACCGAAGATCATTTATTAAAAAATCAGCCCTGGGATATTCGGGTATGGTTCTCGGAGGATTGGCAATCAATCCTTTGAAAACATTTTCGCGGCCATCTGACCTGAAAATTACCGACATTCGAGGTTGTACGATCGCTTCAAATTATGATTACCCTATTATCAAGATCTATACAAATCAGGACATATACGGACTGGGAGAAGTTCGGGATGCAGGATTTTTGGGCCAGGCCCTGATGATGAAGCCTTACCTGATTGGTAAGGATCCCCTTGATATTGAAACAATCTTGCACAGTATCAGCCATCTAACCGGTCACGGACGCTTTGGGGGAGGATATAGTGGAGTTGATATAGCCCTGATGGATATTACAGGTAAAGCGATGGGATGGCCCTGTTACAAACTACTGGGCAGTAAACTGAGGGACGAGATCCCGGTGTATGCCGACACCTTCGCATCAAAAAACAAGGATGTATTCTCCAGGTTTATGAAGGCCAGGCTTGACCTGGGGTTTCTCCATTACAAAATGGATCTGCGCCCATTTCTGTTGAATGGTATTGAGGGTGCTCAGGCAGGGAGATATCCTACCGAGAAGGGACTGGAAGTATGGGGAGAATATGTGGAAAAGATCAGGGATGTGATCGGTTACAAGGTTTTACTTGGAGCCGACCATTTTGGGCCTATGAACATCCAAACAGGGATCAGGCTGGGTGAGTTCATGTCAGATTCAAAATACAGCCTGGCCTATATTGAAGATGTAGTCAATTACAATGTCTACAATGCTGTCAATATCAACAAGGCGATCACCGCCGGATCCCCGACTCCCACGCTGGGTTTCGAGGACATATTCGGATTTGAAGGATTCCGACCCTTTATCGAAGAGCAGGCCATTGATATTATCCATCCTGACATGCTGACATCCGGTGGTATGATAGAAACTAAGAAGATTGCTGATTATGCATATCAATTTGGGATAAAAACCATGATGCATTGCGCAGGATCACCCATTGGTACCATGGCCATGGTGCATACAGCCGCCACAATAAGGGATTTTATTTCCCTTGAGAACCATGCACTTGAAATACCGTGGTGGTCAGACCTGGTTGACGAAATTGAAAAACCAATCATCAGGAATGGACACATCAAGGTCCCTGAAAAGCCCGGTCTGGGTGTGGAGTTGAATGATGAAGTAGCACAGAAGTACCTGCGTGAACCCGAGTTTCTTTATAAAGCAGGGTATTTCGAACCCACACCTGAGTTTGACAAACCCCTGCTTTGGCAAGAAGCCTTAGATAAGGAAATCATCGGTCGCTGGGCCAGGATGGGGGGATGGTGGCACATTGATGAGAACGGTGAATATGGGTTTAATGAGGGGGGAGGAAGGTAAAACCATGATGATGAAACACTCAGCCAATATTCTATCTTCATTGTTTATACTGATATGTTTTCATGTTCTGAACGCCCAGGGTCAGGTATTTCTGAAGCGATCAGTAGACAGTGTGAGCACTGTCACCAGCGAAATTTCAACTGAAACAGCTTATTACAAGGCACTGTTCGGGGCAGGTGATGAAAACTCTACTATTGTGGAGGGAATAAAACGCTTCGGGCACTTGGTCATCGAGCCCGGTGGAAACAGCAATCCTGTGACCTATGAACGTGAAGAACAGATCTATTATATCCTGGAGGGAACCGGGATTCTTCATTATGGGAAGCAGGAAATCCCTATCAGCAAGAATGACTTTATGTACCTGCCGGTGGGTGTAAAACACGGTTTGTCCAATCCACGGGAGAGGGAACTTATTGTGGTTGTAATGGGCTATGAGATTCCCGGAGACAGGGATATTACTCCGACCGATAAACTTATGCTGGCTTCCTCAGATGAAGTTCCACTGCTTGTCCTGGGACAGCACGGGCCATCTACGAAATTCAAACTGCTGATGGGAACCACATCCAGTGAACGGGACAGGATTGCGGCAGCATATCAGGTAAACAGTTTGTTCATCATGGATTTTGCGGCGGGCGGGACCAACATCCCTCACCGTCATGAAGGCGAGGAGGAGATCTATTTTGTTCTTCAGGGTGAGGGAGAAATGGTGGCCGGTGGGACCCCTGAGAATGAGGTTCGCTTTGAGGCAAAAGAGGGCGATGCCTTCTTCTTTTCCCGGAATTTATTGATCGGATTCTATAGCGGGATGCATGAGGGAGAAGAGCATGCCCGGATACTGGCGGTAAGATCAAAATATCCTTTGCAGAGGTAAGTATTATTTACTTGGATAAACAAGTGAAATTGAGGCATGCTCCATTAATAAAAAAACCTACTATGTTGGGCAGAGAATAAAAGTATTAAGAATTACCCTCGATCATCTTAAGTGGTAGGTATACAAAATTTGCCAGTATGTAAAATAAAAACCGAGGAGCAAAAATACTCCCCATGAATTTACAGACACATCGGTAATTATTTATGAGTGCTTGTTATGCGCTTTTCTTTATTTCTAACATAGATCAACTTATACTTGCCTTTTTGGCTTTCCCGTTGCTCTATTTCAAATTTTCCAGTAGATTTGATCAATGGAGTCAACTTCTGAAAACCATAGTTTCTAGGATCAAAATTCGGTTGCTTTTTTTGCAATAAACTTCCAACATCTCCTAAGAATGCCCATCCTTCATCATCAGATAAGTCAGTAATTGTTGTTGCAATTAATTTGATTTCTTTCGCTGTAATGTTATCAAATGTTACCTTGTCCAATTCCTTATCATCTTCAGATTCAGGTACCTTCTCTTTTGATTTAGTTTTTAGAATCTCTATATATATAAATTTGTCACATGACACAATAAATGAATTTGGTGTCTTTTTTTCTCCAATTCCAATTACTTGCATTCCGGCCTCTCTTAAACGAGTTGCTAACCTAGTAAAATCACTGTCACTTGATACTATACAGAATCCATTTACTTTTTCCGAATACAAAATATCCATGGCATCAATTATCATAGCTGAATCTGTAGCATTCTTTCCAGTTGTATATCCATATTGTTGAATGGGTGTAATGGCGTTTTCAAGTAGTAAATTTTTCCATTTAGATAAATAGGGTTTAGTCCAATCGCCATAGATCCTTTTAATGGTTGGATTTCCATATTTAGCTATTTCTTCCATCATTTCTTTTACAAATGCTGATGGTATATTATCGGCATCAATTAGTACTGCTAAATTTATATTCATTGGTATTATTTATGGTCAAATTTTATTTTAATCATCTATTGTTAATATTATTATACTTGCCTGAATTGGCATTACGGTCCTGGTGAAAGAAAGCGTGCCGCCAAATTGTTCAAAAAGTTACAAATTGGAGATAAATGTACCAAACGTAAGGAAAAGTTACAATCTTCAGGCAATACTCAGAGTCGAGAATTTCTTCTACGATTTTCCCTATTCTGGGAGGTGAAACTTTAAATGTATCCATACGAGCTAGAATCGTACATTTTTTCACTGCCCACTGCCTCCAATATATATAAACTCTACTACGGGGAGGTGGATATAAATATAAGTATTTCACTACCCACCTCCCCAAAGGTATATATGTGTGGGTGGTGAGGTGGTGAAATTTTCCGGACGTATAGGACACATTTTCTAATCTAAGTAGCACATTATACGAAATTTATATAGTATGTAAAAAGAGTAGAAAGTTCCGTCCCATCCGTCCCAATTCAAGATAAGTGAAACTCAGGTACTATAGAATACCAAAGGAAAATATCCAATTGCATCTAACTGATAATCATAGCATCGGCGTGTTAGATGTCGGGCCTGAGCTTACTCTTGCCTGACTATATCGACCGAGATCTCCACCGCCGGAATCGTTCCTCTGTTCTCAAGCCAGTGTGTGGTGTTCCTATCCTCGGGCCAGCCCACTCCCGGCCCATAGTCCGTCGCGACTCCATTTCGATGGTCAGTGATCGTTCCTTGCAGTATGTAGACGGTGCCTGGTCTGTCTTTATGGTCGTGAATCGGGCCGAAGACGCCTCCAGGCTCGATGGTCACCATACGCATTCGAAGTTGGCGCCCTGCCATGCCCTCAATCTCAGGGCCAAGGTCAACCGTTGCAAGTAACTTCACCGTAACACCTTTCGTCTCAGGTGCCATCTGTTCGTTGCTCATATTGCTCTCCTCTCTGTATTTCCAGGGCCTAACATAAGATTAGGTGTACTAATAGAAAAAGTAATTGTTGCTTTCCATAACTACCTAATCTTAGTTGGCTGTTATTTGTTAATTGTTTATTATAATTTAAGCTATGCATTATTTTTGGACTTGCAACATTATTTCGGACAAATAGTTAAGCTGCATTTTTAATATTTAATAATAAATTTCCAAATTCTTCGGGTGATACATATCCCAGGGCCGAATGTTTTCTTTTACGATTTTCCCTATTGGGGGAGGTGAAACTTTAAATGTGGCCATACGGGCTAGAATCCTACATTTTTTCACTGTCCACTGCCTCTTAATATATATACATTCTATCTCTGGGAACTGAATATATGTACATATATTTCACTACCCACCTCCCTGTAGGTATATAATAATGGTTAATGAGGTGGTGAAATTCTCCGGACGGATAGGACGCATAATCTTATCTTATTGGTATGCTGTTTAAAATTTATATAGTGAATGAAAAAGATAGAAAGATTCGTCCCATCCGTCCCAATTCCCGATATCTGACAGGCTAGGGCAGCCATACCACTTGCTGTTAAGAAGGAATTGCGCGGCAAGGTAAATCTATCCGAACTCAACGAAATTATGGCAGAGATCATCCAGCAGGCTGAGGGGCAGTATAAGAACTGGCCGGTTCAGATGGTAGGGTAGTCTGCTGATTTAATTCCCAGTTTTTTTATTTATATAGCAGGTTGAACAACAGGCCTATGCTTTACATAGCAACGGCGTTTTGTGCGCAGTGATTTTCTTTTTCGTTGTCCGGTCCTCTATATCATTTATTTTCTGATGCAACTGCTATTCGTTCTCAGGAAGAGCATCAAATTCTTTTCTCCTGTTTTCGAACCACTCTTTCATAGCTTCTGGGGATTTCATGAGTTCTTGCATTTCATTCATCGCATTAAGATGCTCCTCATCACCCATTTGAAACATTTCCATTCCATGCTTTTTGCTCATTTCTGCCATTTCCTCAAAAGTGTTGGCATAAAATTCTTTATCACATGGCCCACCCAATTGTTTACAAGTCATTGTTTTCATGTTTGTAGGTTTTAATGGTTAGTAATTATAGCTTGTCGATTAGTTTCATGATTTCATTCAATAAATCTTTAATCAATCCCATAGAATGTCTTTTTAACATTTCGCCCAATGGTGGTATTCTGGTCAGAAAGGGATTTTGGGTGAAGTCACTATCCATCGACACCAAACATGATGCGGGTGATGAACTTTGCATACCGATGAAACCCTTTTTGGCTATAATGTATGTTGGCAACCGTATATATTATCTTCGAGATAGTATAAATTCAATTTTTTGAAAAACCATACCATAATGTGAACCAGGAGGATTTGAAATAATCTTCATCCCATTCCAATCTGGTGCAAAATTGCCAGAATATAGCAACCAAGCTGTTTTACCATCATTGCTAATAAACTTGGAAGGAATATTCACAAAATATGCCTGCTCACCCAAATCTTTCATATAAGTTATAATTTTCCATGGACCGGTGATATTGTCGGATTCCAGAATATATGTGTTCATCTTTGCGCAGGTATTTCCTCCATCAGTTACACACATTAAATATTTATTTAGTGGCGCATTATAAGTTACCGTAACACATCCCATGTTATTGTTCCATTCGAGCAGTGGTTTTATTTTTTCGAAAACATTTGTCCAGATAGCACCTCCTTTACTGTCGTAACCTGCGAAAAACTCATATTTCGAACCATCGTTGATATTTTCAATAGAAGGAGTCACCCTCAATAAATAAATCTGATCTCCAGTTATCCAACTGTCGTTCCAAAAGCGCCATTTGGTATCTGAAGTGTCAGCTCCATGGGCTACAAGATAAGCTTTACCATCCGGGGAATATTGCATGTTTTTTCCAAAATCGACAAAATGAGGAGAACCAATTTTAACCGGATAACCATTAATACCCGTTTCCTTAAAAAGAGATTTTTCAGGATTTAGAGGACAATCCTGCCATGTAAGGCCAAAGTCAGCTGAATACCGAAATCCCACAAAAGGCCCCATCCAAGGCCAATTATATGTGTTATCGCCATATTTTGATTGTCCAGCTGGGTCTAAACAATAAGTACCGTAGTACCATACTCCATTATACACCAAGCTACCACAGGGATATCTGCCATGATACGGCTTTGAAGATGCCCGGTTAAGGCCTAAACTATATACTTTCAAGTTAACCGGATTATCACCTTCAAGAACGGCATGGCCAGTTGATGAATAGTCACCGGCTCCAGAATTTGAACCTTCCCAGCTCCCGTCTAATCGAATACAACTACCATCTGTCCAGGGAGAATATAGTTTGTCGTCGGATGCCCAGGAAGGATACCATGTATCTCCAAAATGAAAACCACTTTTTAGACCCAAAAATTTTATCCCTGTCAATATTTGTGATTTTTGGAATGGACAATCAGTAGGTATTTCTGATTTCCAAATAAATGGTTCATAAGTTAATGTATCTGGTTTTAATTGGGCATTTGAATTAAACCAAATAAAAGTACTTATAAGAATGATCAAAGTTTTTAAAGTGTTTTTCATCATTGAAGCCAATTTATTGTTTATGTTTAAGTTTATGTTATACTTGTTCTGTAAGCGTGATTTTTTGTATGGTTACCAACGTTTCTGCCGATAGAAAGCGTAACTCCAGATTGATTAAAAAGTTTCAAGTTGTAATTAAAGGTAATAAGTAACATCATATGATTCAACCTTTCGAACACCCAAAGTGAAACAACCGGGAAGTAATCAAACTCCCCGGTATCGATTGTCAATCCAAAATATGAAAGAAGCTATACAGGTAATTGGCAGCATTGATCTTATACAATAGCTTGTACCTGCGTGAAACATGAACGCTGTCTACAAACACGACCTGCCCTTTCTTGATTTTTCCGATTGATTGAATGCATTTCACCGGAAATGGAGTCTGTATTCGTTTCAATTTTTCAACAGTAACAGCCAGAAGACTGGAAGGATCAGTATGCCGGTTGATCTCCTCAATGGTTTTATCGGTCACCAAACTAATTCAAAAACCAGTTATCTTCCCCTGTTCCCAGTGTCTCAGCTATCTGATCGCCAAACTGAAAGGCATTCACACCACGGGCCATGAATTTATCGATGTACGATAATTTATTTGCTCCAGTGAATAGATTGTAAAGCTTCCAGAGACTTATTGAATCAGAATCGTTTCTACTGAAATTTTCATTATTGTAATAAAGATCAGCCACCGTCGAAACCTGGGTGTCAGTGAACGCAAGAGCAGGGATTTCCTTTTTCTTTTCATTTGGCAATTGTAAAGCCTGGCTCTTCCAAGCAGTTGTGTAAACTGGTGCTCCGTTAGTTCCAGGTTTGTGAATAGTTCAATGGATGATAAGTGATTCACAGCGTCATACTCCTCCAACACCTTCCGGACTTCCTTATACAATTGGTCAGGACTACTGGCCTTGATCTTCTGCTTAATACCGTCCGTCCAAATCATTAAGTGTAATAGTTAAGACTTCCTCTGACAGCTGGGCTGTAAAAGTTACACCATTCCCAGACTTCTCAAAGTTAGCATTCTCTTCGATATCTTCAAGGCTAAAATAAACGGATGATTTGTGAGTAATATTTATACCAATTCTATATTTTCAACCACCTTTCCAAGATTATTTAAGTTTAAAAAGGTGGCTTCCTAGTTCATCTAACCACGATTTCATCAGAATAAATTACGGCAGGTTTTCCGGCGTTTATATGCCAGGAAGGCATTCGTAAAAGACTCTCTGCATGTACTTTTATAAAACGGGCCTTCCTATCATCGAAAGCTACCGAGAAGGATTCAAATGGAATTCTGACAATATCCGGATTTTCTGCTGGATTAGGGTTATGGGGATTGGCGATTTTTATTTCTGTACTGTATTTTATGCCATCTTTGGAAGTAGCATAAGTTACATATTTGGGCAGAACTAAAAGGTGCCAATTGGCTTGCGCCTGGACATTCAGAAAGTCCATTTCTATTGACTTTACAGGTATCACTTCGCCCAGGTCAAGAACAAAATCCATGTGCATCCCTTTGTAAGCGACCCAGTTAACATCTTTATGCGGGAACCTCCACGATTCGAACGACCCAAAAACACCGTCGGTCAGGCGCTCTACATCTGCTGATCCTTTACTGGGAGTAGTAATCGGAATTATTTTTTTCTTGAAGGATATCGCTTCTCCCATTTCATCCATCTTGGCGTAGATTCTCTTGAAATTTGCCGAATAATCGTCAATAGTTATAGCTCGTTCCCCTATCCTGACGATTCCAGCTTCCTTGGCGCGTTCCACAAACAGATCTACCATTGCTTTCATTTCCTGTTTCGGGATCACCATACCATTGCTGGAGTGTTTATAAAAACTTCGGGGCATATCGATTTTAACCTGACCGGCGATTTGGATCTCCGCGATCATAAGAGGCAACCTGGCTACCTGGACGCGTTTGAGCAATTGGGGATCTTTACCCACAGCTTCTTCTGCCCTGTCGAACAATCGATTATATTCCTTCATCATATCCGCAGACAAGTAATTATCCATTGCGTCCCTTGGGTCTCCAAAAATTTCCAATTTGAAATCGTTGTTTTGCAACGATTGGCGCATGGTATCGATGTATTGTCCGATATAGGGTCCGGCGGCTCCGTAATAACCATTTAAAAAATCATTTATAATGGTATTGGGATCAGCATTTGGATTCCACATCAGTTTACAAATAAGATAGGCTCTTAAATGTGCAAATTCACCTTTTTGACCAGTTGCCTGCATAAACAAGGACCTTACATTATTGTTTGTATAAAATTTAATATTGGGCCCTATGGTATGAAGATTTGGAAAGGGGCTGACCGGGTTGGCAAATTGGATGTTGTAGTCCCAGATCAAAATGTCCTGACTGATCTTTCCCCAATCTTGTAAATCACCTGTAAATGCCGGATCGGTATCAAAAACTGGCCTTTCACGAGTACTTTCGATATTGCAAAGCATGATGTTGACATTGGGCTCGATTGTTATATGGGTTGGCGCGGACCGGGAATACCAATAAGCCAATGTGGAAATAACTTTATCGGGAAATTCCCTGGCCACTTTATTCACAAACCATATTATTGAACCGCTGGGCACGCCCCCGTATTTTTCATTCAACTTAGTACAAGATTCGCATTGACAATACTTATCGTTGTCGTTCTGGCTTACTGACCAATATGTAGCTTTCGGATTTTGAGCCATTCTTTTTTTAAGTTCTGTAACAAGTGTATCAAAGACCTCCTCATTCGAAAGGCACAACTGGGTAACAGGGTTCCGTTTGCCATTAATAAGGGAAAAATATTCCGGGTGTGTTTTGCCAAATTTTTCAGGGGGTATCAAAACTTCAAAAGTATGAACAAACAAACCCCATGTATCCCTTGAAGAAAGTTTGTGCCAACTCGCATATTCCGGATTACCTGCATCATAGTAGGATGTTGTCCGGTATTTTATATATGGTACTATTACATCGTTTTGGGGTAAAGTAATTTCATTTCCCGATGGAATTTGTACATCATCGTCAGCAGTATATTTTCTGAAACCTATCGATTCGAGCAAAGAATATACTCCATAAAGGACTCCATTTTGAGAGCCCCCTGCGATAATAAGATTATTGTCAAAGCGCTTAAACAGATACCCATCTTTCTTTAACTTTTCGAAATCAATATCCCTAGCTTTTGCGTAATCGGTATTCCCTATGTATATCGCATTTATGCCATTGTACTCACCTTCCTCTACAATGGGAAGAGCTGTCTTCGACATCTTTGACAAATATTGTTGGAGTTGCTTCGCTGCTTCCTCTTCTATGGAACGGGCTTGCGCAGGAAGAACAATTGTATAATCTTTTCTGCCTTCAATATTCAATTTGTCATCCGACCTCAAATTTCCTGAACAGGAATAATTGAGTAGGATAGCAATGCCGCCTATCAGAATGCCCGAAGTTTTTAAAAAATTTGATCGTGATATCCCACTCTTTTTGTTGTTCATAATTCAAGGAATTAATGCGCTTAGAAAGATGTATATAAACCTATTTTCTTTGCTTGCAGCTAACATGAGTCTTTGTATAAACCCACTTCACTGAGTTCAAATTAAAGATAATTGCAAAGATTCCAATGGAAGATCACTGAATTATAACCACATTAAATGCAAACCCGCTGTTTTTACTTAATTTTAAGGCATGTAATTCCAATAATATTGGGTTTGTAGCTAATTAAGCAAACATTCGCAACCAGTCGCAAATAGCTAATCTTTCAGGATGAAACAATGATGTCCGGGAACAGAACATGTTTTTTTATCGGGTAATGGGTTAGATCTCAGCTGTTTAGATTTATGAAGTCAGCCATCAATGATTTTGGAGAGTAACAAATGAGTAACATTAAAATATGAATATCAAATATTATAATCAGACTGGTAGGCCCACTAAACAACAATTCACGCAGTAATTAAAACTGGAAAGTAACCTAAAAGGCTCTATCTTATTTCAGAACTTTTTAATTTGGGCAAACTGGAAAACAAATTCGCTGGTCCATTAGAACATCTTGCCATTTTTATTAACTAATTCATTACTTCATTTCATATGAATTTCTATTCCATTTTTATATATGAAGAGGTTAGTAAATAAATTTCACTACCTTTTTTAATTATCTTCATTGACAGGTCCCATATATTTATCAAGCCAGTTTAAGGTTTCCTTGATTAATTCTTCCTTAGGCATATAATGGTCTGTTTCATATATTTTCAATTCTTTTTGATCTGTTCCTATTAATTGAAAGGCAGGTTTTACGATTGTTTCAATTGGAAAAACCATATCATATTTACCATTCAACATTAAGATAGGTACATTTATTCTCGGCAGATAATTGACTTCATCTATTTCAGGTAGTGGTTTGCTTAATACTCCTCCCAGATATAAGATACTAGCTTTTAATCGTGTTTCAATCGCTGATATCTGTATGCCCAAGGCCCCGCCCCAGCTGAAACCAAAATAGGCGTAAGCATCGCGTACGATATCTTCTCTTGTTTCCAGATAATCTAGGGTACTTTTATAATCTTTTACGACTTTTATTATATAGTCCACATATTCATATTCATAATTATATCTCAATTCCCAATCTGCCTTTAAATTTTCATGACGTTCATAAGTACCTAGATATATGGGATATACAAGAGCACGACCATTCTTAATGATAAAATCAAAAGTTGATTGATACAATAAATAATTACTGGTTAAAGAAAAATCCTCTGGAATTGTTCCGGGGAAGTAAATCACCGTTTGATAAGGTGGTTTAGATCCCTTAGGTAAAAACAATACTATTTTCATTCTTGGACCTCTATAAGCTGCATTAAATGATATGAATTCCTTTTTCCAGAAGTTAGATGAAACACTATCTATTTTTAAAATTCTCGGATCTAGTGCTATCGAGTCGTATAAAAATTGGTTTTTATATATATTAAATATATCATTAGATACTGCCTTCTCATTTTTTAAATCACGTTCTTCATGCAATTCCAAATCGTCGAACGCCTGCATATCTGTGGAATCTTTTTTAATTATCTTCATACATCTGAATCCATTTTTTTCTGAACGATCGAATCCAGGTTTTCGGGTCACTCTACCATACATGTAAGGAGCATCATTCAATGCCCCTCCTGTTAGAGTATATCCATCGATCGTTTTGTTCCAGCACCACTCCCCAACATTTCCAGCCATATCGTATAATCCGTACGTATTTATACCTCGATTCTGATTAACAGGCTTTGGCCCCTCAGTACTAAAATTGCTACTTTTTAATAAATATGAATTAAAGGAAAAGGACAAAAGATTTATTGACGCTGCTGCTCCCCAATGATATATAGTTGGGAGAGTCTTCCCCATCCATTCTGCAAATGCAATGGCCTCATACCAGCATATTCCAGAAACAGGATAATATTCGTGCCCCTCTTGAAAATTACCACCAATCCAACCCACTGGTCCTGGCCTGCCTGTTTTATCAATGAATCTTTTCATAGCCTCTTCCCAACTTAATTTCTTTCCGTTTTCAATAAATTCATACTTCCATAAATTTCTATTACTGTACCCTCCCGCTTGCATAAACTCCTTGTATTTCAAATTTGAAACTTCATATTTGTCTATGTAGAAATTATTGAGTTTTAAGCCCCGATATGACATATCAGGAATATGTATCATGTCTGATGGGACAGTTCCTTCCGGATCAAGCTTAATAGTTAGAAATCTATAATAGGTAGAAAAATAAGCACGTACAGTATCATATCCATTCAGAATAAATTTCCACTCATAAAATCCACCGGGAAATAATGTATTTACGAGGGGTGTTTTACCAATGAATTCGAATGAGGTCTCATTATCTCCATATGGTTTATAATAAACATCAGCTCCAGCCGGTTCAGTAATAATTTTTACATCCCAGGAACATTTTTTTAGGCAATTTTGGGTTTCGGAATCTTTTGGTAAAAAATGATTGGCTTTTATGGCCAGATCAAAAGCTTTTCTTGCATCTTCATTATTCGCGAAATAATAATTGGAATCATTTCTAAATGTATACGCACTCAGTAATAATTTATCCATTGCTGGAATGGCCTCTTTTTGAACCCAATTTCTTTTTTGTGTATTTATTACTGCTTTAATTGAGAAAAAAAGAATAAAAATCAGTGAAATAACCAATGCGGAAATAACTATTCTTTTCCTCCATTTTTCTTTTTTATGAAGTCGTCTGATTAGGGATTCTGATTGTAATTCCTTTATTCCATATACCTCTTCAGAAATGTTTTCGACTCTATTTTCTTTTCCTTTATATTCAAATAGTTCAAATAACTTTAATGGTTTAGTTATGTTTTTAAGTTTTTTCTTTCCTAAATACCTCGCATCAATATTTTTTATGTTCTTAATATTGTCGAAGATTTGTTCGGATATGTAAATCTTACCAGGCTCAACTTCAGCTTCAATACGAGACGCTATATTAACCCCATCTCCAAAAACATCTCCTTCTGAAAAAATGATATCCCCCTGATGAATTCCTATTCTATAATTAATGTCGGGATTTTCCTCTGCTCTTTTCATTAGATCCAATGCGCATAATACAGCATTGACTGAACTTGAAAAGCATGTCAACATACCATCCCCAATTTCTTTAAGTAATTCACCATCATGTTTTAGAAGAAGTTCTTTGTGAAGTAGTCTATTTTTTCAAGAATTTTGAGGGCATATTCTTCATCCGATTCCATCATTGCTGTGTAGCCAAAAATGTCAGTAAACATGATCGCTGCTAAGCGTCTTTGTGACATGGCTGTATGTGGTTAATAAATAATCAGCCGCACATAAACCTATCTTAATACAAGTTAAGAAAAATAGGGGAAAGTTAATAGAATAAATAAAACCAAATGAAGGTATGCCATTTTACCAATTTGTGCAGATAGAAACATCAAATAATCCCCATCTTCAGCGGATTAAAAAACATGTAATAATTTCACTCCGTACACTCCAAAAAAGCCAAGATTCGTCCTCGATCGGGTTCAATGATGTTGATCCTATCCCTGACCTCCGTTTTCCTCTATGAGATTGTTTCAGGATGAAACATTTGAAGGTTCGGGATTCGGACATTCTTATAGCGGGTAATTGGTTGGATATCAACTGGTTAGACAAGTAAGTCCGGTTTCGCCAATTAAAATTGCGTAACAAATGAGTAACATTGAACTTTTAGAAGCGAATTACTGTTTTATAGCTACTGTAAAAATATTCCATATACTACCACAAATTAATAATATTGCTACCTGCTTTTTAAACATTAACCATACATTAAAAAATGGGATTCTTAATTCGATCCAATAATAAATTATTAATACAGCTGATATCGCTATTTACTTTTAATTTATATTCCTGCTGTACGGATATGTATTGCTATAACGCTGATGATATTGGAGAGATAATGTTCTTGAATTTCAGTAAAACAGAATTGGATTCAGCAATATTAATATTTTACAAAAAAGATACAGATTATAAGGAGGTTGAAAGCAGCCAAATGATAATAATATCTGAATCCTATGATACTACCACCTATTATGGATTCACGCAAGAAAAAATAAGTGTGAATTTTGATTACCAGGTATATCTTCCAAACATTACAAAGAAATATAATATATCAGGATTTAGAATAGTTAAAGCGGAATGCAATGTGAATTGTTTTCCCAAGGATTATTACTACAAAGTTGAAGATTACGAGGTAAATGGAAAATATAAAGCTTCCTCATCATTACAAATTGATCAACTTACTGATTAAATTAAATTCATTAGATCAATTTTATCCATGGTATAGAGTTTGAGTATGTATAATATACGCCTGCGACTCCAGGGTGAAACAATTGAATGTTCGGGTTTTGGACTTGTTTCTTGACGTTAACTTTCTAAATATCAGCAGGTTAGTAACGTTTCTTTATTCAATCATCATTTTGCAGACTAACAAATGAGTAAGATTGAATTGATAAGATTTAATCGATAGGCAGGTTCATTTTCTTCATGAGTGCAATATATCGTGGATTATCCTTTAATTCAGGATATTTAAATGCCCATAAGAAAGGATAGCCCCAACTGGCTTTCTCTCCCCACGCTTTTTCAAGACAATCCGATGAAAAATAATGAAAAACACTAGGGGTGGATAATTGCACAGCAAGTTGCCAAACAGGACAATACTTTACATAGCACCAGTTTGTTTGGTACTTTTGTTATTTTTTTGACATAGAGGAATTTTCAACTTAAAGTATTTTGGAGCTAATACACTCTCTTACTGGACTGGCGTATCATTTTGAAACCACCCCCATTGAAGTTTTTCTAAAATTGGAACCAATCTTTGATTTTATACCTGCCACAGGATTTTCTATTACCGGCAATATAGGTGTGCGGTATTATATTTCAGATTAAACAGAATCGACACATTCCTTTGTATTTATATCCAATTAGGAGCTCATTTCTTTTTAATATTTATTATATTGATAATAAATTATCAATTTATTTAATGAAAAATTCCACGAGAATCATTATTCACTCTCTAATAATATTGCTGCTGATTTTAAATGTGATTGTTCCCAATTGCCGAGCTCAAAAAAGTGGTGAAAAAAATCCAAAACCATTATTCCAGAGAAAAAGAGCAAAGACTCAGGTTTCAAATTATGAACTTCGTTTAAGGTTGACGGATTTCTCATATCGTTTTACTGCACTGGTTGAAGCTACTGCCGATAGCATATTGCGGATCACATATGATCCTGAACTTAAGGAGGCAGTATTGCTATGGAAGATTTACGGAATTTCGGGAATGAATAAAGCCTTGTATAAAAATGATCCTATTGCTTCTTTTTTTGATGTGTGGCCATACACAAAGCAAATGGTTATTTATTTCGAGTCTGGCCTTGGAAGCATCACTTTTCAAGATTATGCCCCAATAGCTCATAGGATCTCTTTGGAACTAGAATCGGAATTGGATAAGGTGTTAATGGATGTTTCAGTACAAACAAACAATCAGGAGTATGAACAAGATGTGGATGAATGGGTCAAAGCGAATCCATTTGTTGATCCTTATTTTACTAGAAAATCGACATTGCCAATATTTGCAAAATGGTTAGGTGAAGAAAAATTAGGAATCGGTAAAAGTGTAGTCACAATTACGGAACAAGTCGGAGAACTTACAAATAGAGTGAATATGTATTCAGATATTATACCAAAACAAATAAAATGGCAGATTGAACTATCGGCACTGGAATTGACCAGAGATATCCAACTGGATTCAGCACTAGATCTCCTGATTGAAAATACCAGTTCTCTAAGACATCTGATTGATACAATACCTGAGATGACGGATGAAAACCGAAAAGCAGCTTTTTCGGAATTGGATCGACAAAGAATTCTTACGCTTGATAAACTGGTAGAAGAACGCATCTCCATTATTGACGCGATTGTGGAGGAACGAATAGCAATATTATATGCCATCAAAAATGAAAGAATTGAATTTGTGAAAGAACTGAATCACCAGGCAGAACTTGTAATTCAACATATTGATTCTTTAACCTATGATTTAGTAGATAAGACCTTTACAAAGACGGATGACATAATCAACAAAATATTCTGGAAAGTATTGATTCTGGCTGCAATCTCTTTCGTAGGATTAGTCATAATTGCCATAGTACATAAAAAAGTACAATAAACATACCTTAAAACAAGAATCCCAGGTATAGATTCACTTGTAAATTGATTCTGAATTGATCCTTTGAAAGAGGGTGTATGATTGAACTGCAAAATCCAGCTTTTGAAAAGTTCAAAAGTATGACTTAACTTTTGCCTGAATTATTTCACTTTGGTTTGAAGACGTACACGTTGTACAGGTATTTATTAGTCAAGACCCCGGTTAAAGTCGAAGTATTATATGCCAAACCAAACGGATAATAATCATCCACCCTGACAATTGGCCCACTTGTATGCAAAACCATCATGTCATCCCCGCCTTCTCACGCTTAGGCGTGATTCGGCGGGCAGGAAAAAAGACATTGAGATCTTCTGTTGTCTGATTGGATGTGTATACCATGATATATCCTTCTTCTTCCGGGATGAAAGATAGTGAAAGTTCTTCGTATTATTATCGGGCTTTTGATACCAGGAAATTTACATAAATAAAAAAAAATTTTACCCCATAGCTGGATTCATGTTTTCCTTGTTTTAAACCCTACCAATTTTCTCGGGATGTCCCGCTCCTTGATAAATTGTTTCAGGTAGTCAAATATCTGTTTTATGCTGTTATCATGGTCTGTAATCTTTGATTCCAGTTCGTTTATCTTGATCAACAGATCTTTATGAGTAAGAAGTATTTCTCTCATTTTTATGAATAAGCGAATAATCTGTATATTTACTCCAATAGCTCTTTTACTGTTTAATACACTGGATAGTTGAGCTATACCATGCTCTGTAAAAGCAAATGGAGCATATCTTAATCCCATATAATCGGATGATTTGGAGGTGACAAATTGGCGCCTCCATCCTTTAAACTCCTCATCACTTAATTGAAACATAAAATCTTCAGGAAACCTTTCAATATTTCTTTTTACCTGTCTTTTAAGGTACTTGGTTTCTACACCGTAAAGTTCAGCCAAGTCTCGATCTAACATAATCTTTACTCCTCTGATTATGTAGATTTTGCTCATGACTATTTCATCAGAAATTTGTAATTCTTGCTGGACACTGAATTTCTTGTCTTTTTTCATAGCTGGATTAAAAATATCAATTTATAATTATTTGATTTTTAACACATGTACAGTTCATTAAAAATCTGACCAAACTGAGTGTTGGGAGGGCCTATTGTGACGGATCAGCCGTGAAAACTGGGACTTATTAATTTAATAACCAATGACTCAATCACCATTGCCGGGGTTACCATGCAGTGAAGCAGGACCAAGCGTTTAGAATTACCCCAGTTTCGGGATTTAGTGAGGGGCCAGTCTGCAGGACAAGCGCTTCCACCCTCATGTGCAATAATCCAGAAAGAATATCAAAGGATTGAAAACAAGGAAGGGATTGCTCTCCCGCCCAAGGCGGGATCACGATCCCTATTTGTTGGACTGTCAGATTAAAACAGGCCTTCCAGGCTATTTGTATTTTTTCGGCATGCAATTTCAAGCAAGCTTGATTGCGATTTGTACATAATAACTTAACTAACGTGAGTTCGATATAACTATAAAGGTAAATATAATTGTCTGGTATCAGTAAACTGTATCCTCAATGACGGTTTTTTATCATTGAAATTATAAGCAATCAGAGCAGAGAATAAGTTGGTAAGGAAATTTTTTGGACTTCGATGTCGGGAATGTTCAATCTGGAAAATGTTTTTTAGCTGATCAATGATTGTTTCGCAAATAGCTCTTTTACGTAACATGATTGCATCCATCAGGGGTGTAATGGAAGAGGACTTCATGTTTTTTCTGAGTTTGGTTACCAGGTGAACGCCATTGAAAAACAGATTTTCAAAAAGCTCTTTACTGATATAGCCTTTATCGCCAAAAAGTTTACCCCACATTTTTTTGATAAAACGCTGTATTTCTAAGGGTTTTCGATCATCTATATTGCCAGGAGTAAGCATAAAATCAACTACCTGACCCAGATCATTGGTGATCAGATGAAGTTTAAAACCGTAAAACCATCCAATTGAACATTGTCCTCTGGAAGCTAATCCTTCAAATACTTTATGAGAATGAATTCGTCTGTTGTTACATACCCTCAGAGGCGTACTGTCGATAAAACTAATGCCTGTACAATTGCCAAGAGCTTTTGATTTAAGATATATGGCCAAAGGGATCATACTTTCACTACATAGCTCAACCATTCTATTGTAGCTGACCAGATCAGGAAAATGATGCTTCCAGTGATTGCATAGAAAACCATTATAAAATGTCTTAAAATTCCGAAATCCTGAAAGATGAAACAACACCTGGATGGTCATTACCTCTGAGAGGATTAATTTGGATGGTTTATTGCGTTTTTTCGTCTTCCCAATCAGATGCGATTCGAAATTTGGAGTAAAATCTTTACAAAAGTCATCAATTGAACAAAAAATTTCAGTAATTTTAGAGACAGATATCATAAGCAGATGGTTTAGTTATGTTATTGATTTTCAACACCTTAATATACTAAATTGTCTGCTTTTTTTCTATCATTTTTTGAAGGTTTTTATATCGAACTCACGTTAACTAATAATATGATAACTATAATAGGGATTGCTCCTCGTTCCTCGTCGCGATCCCTTTTGGTGTACTATTAAGACAAAAGCCTTTTCTCACTGCGTTCGATCTGCCTTTTTCATTTTGTCTGTTTATGAAAGTAAACTTTCAACACTCCAAAATGAAAAAGCCCGGCACTATCGTGCCAAGGCTTTTGTCTTGCAGAGGGTGAGGGATTCGAACCCTCGGTCCCCATAAAGAGAACAACGGTTTTCGAGACCGCCCCGATCGACCACTCCGGCAACCCTCTAAAATGAATTTATCTTTACTTTAATTAAAGAATCCGTAAAAGTACTAAAAAGCAGGAGATAGTACCAATTAGATTTTATCAAATGAAATACCTGAAAGAATTTAATTTATATGCCTAAAGTACAAGTGATCCAACAATCAAGTCCAGTCCAAGACCCCATCACAGGCGCGGAGGTCACAGCATCCCCAAGTATTCAGCCAATTTGAGTAGTTCGTCCCCTGATTCAAATTTAATTTTATTGGTTTTCAAATATGATTTAATCTTGTCCTTGCTCTTTGGAAACAACTGGAATACATTTTTTTTATTAAAAAAAACAAATCCGCTTTCCTGGGTTGAAATATAATACTGCCGGGTTCTCCTGAATACCATATCGCTATTTGCCCTCAGTTTATATAATTGACCATCAGAAGTCATGGAATTATAGGAGATTGTCGAACCGCCTGAACTTGCAATTCCGTAAGAATCTTTCTTCTGTATTTCTTTGAGCTCGATGAACTGTTTTAGTCCAACTTTGGGATAATCGTTCTTTATCTGTTCTATATATCCTTTATCATAATAAAATGTATCCGTAGCGACGACAATCAATTTGATATCTTCTTTATTAATTATTGAAAGAGTATCTGACTGTTGGATGAACTCCATTTCACCAGCCAGATAATTATAATTAAATTTCCTCTCCGAATAAGCATTATTTTTAAAGAAAACTTTTCCGGTTGTAAATTCAGGGTAAAGGTATCTTTCCGAAACTGTAAAATGATCAAGAAGTGCTGTTCCTGCTTTGACAAAAATTAAATCCTGATCTTGTGCTGATAAACTAATGTTTATTAATAGTGCAGGGAAAAAAATAACAAGAATTTTTTTCATAGGATAAATTTAGTCATTAAAATGTCAATACAGGATAGTTCTGATAAACTGATTACATAAAAAGATCAGGATTCTCATCTATATTTCACAACATGACAGGCCAAATCCTACGGTTGTGGTGCCCCGGAGCAAAAGTGAGACATCACAAAGCCAACCAGCACGCTTGTCAAAGTGGGAAAATGACCATTCCGGTTCAAACATGAATAATTACATCTTAGCACCCCAATTATACCTCTCTGCAAGAATAATTTTAATTCTCTATTCATACTATCTTATTTTGTTGGTGTTGATAAATAACCTATTTCTGATCTTGAGGGCACATTTTTAATCATTAAGCTGATCAGGAGTGGAGAAAACGGTTTGATGCCTCTGTGTCAGGGTAAAAAATCAAACAAATATTATCGGGTTTAAATTTTACACTAAATATGAAAAGGTCATGAACTCAACATTAAAAAAAGTATTCATCTGGCTGGGATTAAGTATTCTAATGATGATATTCTGGATCGCCGGATTAACCATCGGGAATATGATCTTTCCGAGTAACCTGATGGAAATGTCATCAGATTCCAACAGCAGTCTACCCATGTTCTTTCTGGTTTGTGCACTGAACGCAGGGATTATTTTGTATTTCATTAACAGCGCATGGCTGACAGGTTGGAAACTGGCTGGAATCATCTTCCTCGTCTCATTTGGAATCCAGTATTTCATGTCTCAAATTGAAACCGTGTGGTTCAATGAAAGTCTCAAATTATCCAGAAATGCCATTTTGGCAATAGTTAGCGGAGGGGCGGTGATGACATTATTATTTTCGCCAGCAGCCACCTGGCTCACTGGAAATTTCAGCCCGTCACATGATTCCGGGAATGGAATCCTTAAATGGGATCTAAAACGAATGTTCATGAGAATCATTTTAATTTCTGTAGTAATCTGGCCCGCTGTTTACTTCCTTGCCGGATACCTGATTGCCTGGCAATTTACAGAGGTACGCTTATATTATTCCGGGACAGCCGAAATAGCCTCGTTTTTTTCCATTATGAAAGATAATGTTGAATCAGGGCTTTATTTTTTCCAGATCTTCCGGGGGGTATGCTGGATTCTGATCGGGCTTATTGTAATTGGATCAATAAAAGGCACATGGATTCATAAAGGAATCATTCTGGGATTATTGTTTGCTATCCTTGGGAGCAGCGGACTCATACTTCCCAATCCGGTCATGCCCGACATGGTAAGAATGGCGCATCTTATTGAAACGGCACCTTCAAGTTTTATCTGGGGATTTATCATTTCCTGGTTTTTCAAGGAATTCTCAACCTATGAAGTAAAATCGAATGGGATTGTAATTTAAATGAATAACTGCATGTAAAGGCTATATCCGTTCATTCATTCATTTATCAATCCACTATAGCAGGATTTTAATTATCAGCGATCAATGCTCAATGTTGGCTGTTATATCCTCAAAAAACCGTACCCTGCTGAAACGAACTATTTCCCTTTCACTGGCTTGACCCGGAGAAATATAAAATCCCACCTTTTGAACCTCTGTGAAGCCGGGTAGTTCAATGGATTTCCTTACATACTCTTCACCAAATTTAGCGACCGACATGGTAAAAATATTACCTTTTTTCTCCAGTTGAATCATTTCAGCATTCATGACTGTAAAAGGAATTTCTTTTGTCGCAGTGCCCAGCACATTTCCGTATCGCAGAAAGACCTGACCATTCCCTTGTATTGTACAGGCCACATAGGGAGCGCCTGGCGCTGGTGACTGCCTGATCATCAAACCTGCTTCGAGTTCCTTGTTATCGGCAAATCCAATGGGTGTTACGAGCGTTTCCAAAGCAAAATCCCCATTAACCGTTTTCCAGAGATAACCATAATTTTCGCTATTAATTCCTGTATTTTCCCCGTCTACTGTTAGGTAATAGGCTTGCTCTACGCTCTTAAAACTAGCTTGTGTATGGATTTCAGCAGATCCCACATTTTCAATTTTCTCGAAAATCCCAATATTCAAACCCGTGCCTGATGCATTGTCCACTTTTTCTTCCGGTATAAAATCAACGCCAGTCCAGCGGCCGCGGGCATATTCATAGAAATTATCTTCATGCCGGTTAAGGTTTGACCAGTTATTGGATTCAACACGGATCCTGGCATTGGCAGGTATTTCTATCCCGGTCCATTGAAGGGAAGCCGGGGCAACAAATTCATTGGTGGGTGGATTCTGCTGGAATAAGCCTACCCGTTCATCATTCACATAAACATTATAAACACATTCCCCATCCCTTTCAGTCAGGGTATTCAGGGAAACCGCATATTTTCCAGCCTTACCGGTGAATACCCCTTCGGCGGCTGCCATATGAAAGGTGAAATTCAGATCATCCCCGGCCAGGGCATTCAAATCCTCCTCGATATGAAAGGGTGCATAGGGTCTTCTGTTCGAGGCCATGCCTTCACGTGTAAGGACAGGGAAATCTTGAATGGCTTTCATCCGGATGATTTTGTTGATGTCTTGAGAAAATGAAGGTACCCATAACATCATCAAAATCAGTATTTGAATTGCTTTACGAATCATGACTGGAAGGATTAACTTTTGTTTAAAGAATTTGATATTTGATGACATAAACCAAAACTCATTTTGATCCATTTTTTTTATAAATGATTGTTTGATCTTGAATGCTCAAGAATATAATTATTTTATGTACTAAGGAAAACCGGGCCACCGTGGCAATCCCATTAATTTAATTATTTCGTACTTTTCAAAGTTAATAATTGATGTCTAAAAGATTATTCTGGAACATCGATTTAATTGAAAATTTTTAAGTATACCAATTGCATATCTCAATTAAATGTATTATGTTGAAAAATATTTTCTCTAAAAAAACAGTAAAAAATAATGCCTCTATTAACAGGATATTAAAAATAAGGCACTCCAATTGCCATATTTTTAGAGGGAAAGATCGGTTTCATTAAACTGAATAGTAATAATATTCTTATAATGGAAACAAAAATATATATTCCAATTCAACATCAATTTTCAATCTTAATTTACAATTATGAAATGTAAACATTTACTATTTGGAAAGGTAAATGTATTATGTCAGCGATTGTTTTATCTGACATTTGCATTTATGTTTTCCGTTTCCAGTGTGTTCGCACAGGAAATAACGATCACTGGAACGGTTACGGATCAACAGGATGGTTCTCCTCTTCCCGGTGTCAACATTTTGATACAGGGAACTGTAACCGGAACCACCACAGATGTACAGGGCGATTATACCATCAGGGTCCCTGATGAGGAGGCTGTATTGATTTTTACCTATGTGGGTTACAATACCGTTGAGGAAAGGGTAGGTAACCGCTCAGTGATCGATGTGGCTTTGTCCCAGGATATCACCCAACTTTCGGAAGTTGTCGTAACTTCGCTGGGTATTGAACGGGAAAAAAAGCAGATCAGTTATGCCGCACAGAACGTAAGTGCGGATGAACTGTCCGAGGCGAGGGAAACGAACGTCATCAACTCCTTATCCGGTAAGGTAGCGGGGCTTGATGTTGTCCGCTCAAGTGCAGGGGTCGGATCAGCTACGAGGGTCGTTCTCCGTGGAAACAGGTCCATCGCAGGCAACAACCAGCCATTGTATATTGTCGACGGGGTTCCCATCAGCAACTTTTCCTGGGGAACACCGGGGAGTGAAAACGGAGGTGTGCAACAGGGCGACGGGATCGGTAACATCAACCCGGACGACATCGCTACGGTCACCGTCCTGAAAGGACCCAACGCCACCGCACTCTACGGATCACGGGCCAACAATGGTGCTATTGTGATCACCACCAAGACCGGTTCTTCCAGAACGGGGCATAGGCGTTGAATTCAACACCAACTGGTCGATGGACAAGGCACTGATCCTGACCAAGTTCCAGAATGTATACGGCCAGGGCAACGGCGGCACCTATATCAAGAACAGCGAAGAAGGATGGGGCGCCAAAATGGAGGGACAAATGGTGGAACACTGGTCACCCGATCCGAACTGGGCCGGACCTGAAACTTATGCCGTATTCACCCCATAACAATTTCGAGGATTTTTTCAGGACAGGATATAATATTGCCAATACGTTGACCCTCACGGGAGGGAATGAAATGATAAGGGGATTGTTTTCCTTTACCAATACAATCACCGAAGGGATTGTTCCCACCAACGGGCTTGAAAGGAACAATTTCAACCTCCGTTTTGACGGTAACCTGAATGATAAGCTATCCTTCGATGCCAAGGTGACCTATTTCACCCAGACCGTGAATAACAGGTTGTCCACCGGGGACGATTTCAACAACCCCATGCGGGCCATTTACAGGCAACCCAGCAACATTTCTCTGGAAGATGCCAAAAATTTTGAATATTTTACGATGCCAATGGAGTCAGGAAGCAGAATTACTGGAACCCGGGCACGAACGGGGGTGAGAACATCTACTGGATGCTTGTACAGGACCATCCGGGAGGAAAAGCGGGACCGTATCATCGCCATGGGATCCCTCAAGTACCAGTTCACGGACAACCTGAGCTTAATGGTACGGACCTCTCTTGACCAGATCTATGATGTATGGTCCTATAAGCAGTATTACAATACTTTTACCATAGCCGATGCAGGGAACCTGAACCTTCAGAACAACAACTCCCTGGAAACAAACACCGACTTCCTCTTGAATTACAAGAACATGTGGGGCGGGGATACCTGGTCGTTGACTGCTTCTATTGGTGGGAACATGCTGTATCAGAAGATCCGAAACACTGAATACACGGACAAACAGGCTGCTCAAGCCCAACTTGTTTGTGATCACGAATACCAGCCAGATCCAGTCGGACCAGGGCGGTTAGATGAAAAAAAGATCAATTCACTCTACGCTTTCGCAACCCTCGGTTTTAAGAGTTTCCTGTTCCTGAATGCTACCGCAAGAAATGACTGGTCATCCACCCTGCCGAAGGAAAACTGGTCTTATTTCTATCCCTCGGTCGGTCTAACCTGGGTCATTACGGATATGTTGAACGTACACTTCCCAGCTTTTTGTCAATGGCATCAGTCAGGGCTAATTATGCTGAGGTGGGTAATGATACGGATCCTTACCGGCTCAACAAGACCTATAATTTCGGTGCCGGTGGTACAGCTTGGATATGCCTGGAGAAGCGGTGAGCTTACCTGCAGAAGATCTGAAACCCGAACGGACCAAATCACTGGGAACTGGGATTTAACCTGGCATTTCTTCCAGAACAGGCTGGGAATTGATTTTACCTGGTATAAATCCAATACATTCAACCAGTTGATTGTCGATTCCGCTGCCACCACCTTCCGGATACACTTCGGAAGTTCATCAATGCAGGGAATGTCCAGAACACGGGGATCGAGCTTAACGTTGAGCGCCACACCGGTGATTGCGGGTGATTTCCGCTGGGATCTTGCCTTCAACTATGCCAGGAATGAAAGCGAGGTGATTGAACTACCGAGGACCTGAAAGAATACACCATCCGTGGACGCAGCTGGATGACCACCGATCAAGGTGGTTGAAGGTGAACCCTATGGCCAGATCTTCACCAGGGGCTTTGTCAGGAATGACGAGGGCAGGCTCGTGATCAATGATCTTGGATTACCTATAACAAGTCCCGGACAGACCGATCCAGATGGGTAATTATAATCCGGACTGGATGGGTGGATTGTCCAACTCCTTCAGCTTCAAGGGTATCGAGCTGAGTATACTGCTTGATATGCGTATGGGCGGGGATGTATTCTCATTCACTGAAGCGAACCTGACATTCGATGGGTATTCTGAAGCCACCCTGGAGGAAGAGACGGATTTGTGGTTGACGGTGTTCGGGAAATTACCGATGAGGAAGGAAATGTAACCGGTTACGAAGAGAATACCATTGAAACGAATGCGGAAGCGTACTGGCATGCGCTGGGTGGAAGAAATACACCGATCGGAGAACCTTACCGGTATGATGCTTCCTATGTTCGCGTGCGGGAGGTTTTACTGGGCTATACCTGGAATTTCAAGTCCACTGTATTCCAGAGTATCGGTGTTTCGCTCTACGGAAGGAATCTGGGTTTCCTGTACAATCCTTCAGAGATCATTGATCCTAACATGTCTGTGGGTACAGGTAATGTTCAGGGACTCGAAGGCATTTGCGTGTGCCGAGTTCAAGAACCTACGGCATCAATGCAAGGTTCAGGTTTTAATTATAATTGAGAAAGATTAAAAGTTCATGATCATGAAGAAATAATAAATCATTAAAATTTGTACTGGCCGTCTCTTGTTACCATTGATGTTCTATGGCTGTACGGATGATTTCGAGGACATCAATACGAATGAAAGGGTACTGACCGAACTGGATGCGGCTACGCTGGGTAATATGTATGGCCGCTGTGCAGTACAGGGGATTTTATATGGATTATCACCAGACCTCTCAGAACCTGTTTGCGGATCATTATTGCCAGTATTTTGCCAATACACAGAATGCGTTCAGTTCTGACCGCTATGTGCTGGTGGGTGGCTGGCTGAACGGAGCCTGGAGTTCATTCTATAACAATATTCCGAATAACCTGGGTGAAGTTCTGGATGCTACCGATCCGGACGTGAATCCTGGATTTGAGACATTTCATGCGCATCGCCCAGATCTGGCGGGTGATTGTCTATGAGCGAATCGCTAATTACTGGGGTCCCATTCCCTATTCACAGGTAAATAATGGCGAACCCGACGTGCCCTATGACAGTGAAAGGGATATTTATCTGAGTTTTTTCAATACGCTGGATGATGCCCTTGGCATCCTGAATCACAACAGGGGCGGAAATGCCTTTGGGGCGAATGATCAGATTTATGGCGGTGACATCGACAAATGGATCACGTTTGCCAATACGTTGCAGGCTCCGGATCGCCATGAGGATCTCTTATGTGGAACCTGCGAATCGCCAAAGGCTGAAGCTGAGAAAGCGGTGCTGCCGGGGTGATGACAACCAATGACGATGATGCCGCATTCCAGTGTACGGCGAACTCCATTCATAATATGCCCAGGATGATCCCCTGGAATGAGTTCCGGATGAGTGCTACCATGGAAAGCATTCTGAGAGGTTATGACGATCCACGTACTGGTATATTCTTCTCACCTGCGGTTGATCCGGAATTCGGAGAATATCAGCGGCCTTCGCAACGGGTATGAGATCGTTGACCTGGCCAAACCGGAATTGTTCTATGATAAACTTTCCAGCGATCGGTCCCAAATGGCAGACCGGTTGATCAACAGAATTCCATTACCTGGGAGATCATGCTGTCTCCTGAGGCGTATTTCCTGAGGGCTGAAGGTGCATTGAACGGATGGAATATGGGCGGAACTGCGGAAGAATTGTATAATCTGGGGATTGAAAAAAGTATGATGTATTGGGGCATCACCGATCCCGGCGCAATCTCGGCCTATCAGCAAAGCACAAAGACGCCCATCGCCACGCACGATGCGCCCAACTCCGGTATCAACCGTTCCGGTGAAATTTGATCCTGCCGGTCGCACTGGAACAGATCATGACCCAGAAATGGCTTGCTCTGTATCCTGACGGATGGGAAGCCTGGGCAGAAGCACGCAGAACGGACCTGCCGAACATGTATCCGAGAATGGCTTCGGAAAATCCGGACGTCGGACCGGATGAAATGATGCGCAGGGTACAGTTCGTCAGTGGAGAATATGAGACCAATGCGGAGGCTGTTCAGGATGCCATCCAGAAACTGGGGGGACCCGATAAGGGATCGACACGACTCTGGTGGAATCCTGAACGTTAGAATCTGCCTGATTCATAATAAATCATAAAAAGACAGGTATTTTTACCTGTCTTTTTTTTTTACATTATCTTCGGAAAAATTAATTTAAATTTCAATTTTATTTTTTCCGGTCCTATTATAGGTGACCAGTCCGGATGATGAAATTCAAAATACATTGGCTATTGTACTGGGGGATCCTTATGAGCCTGGTTTCCTGTCATGATGAAGAGAAAGGACTTTTCACGCTCCTTTCCAGTAACCACACCGGTATTAAATTCAGGAATATCATCAAGGAAACGGAAAATTTCAATCATCTCGAATACAGCTACCTGTACAATGGAGCGGGAGTAGCCGTGGGAGACATCAACAATGATGGCAGGCCGGACATATATTTTACCGGCAACCTGGCTTCTTCCAGGCTCTATCTGAATCAGGGGGATTTTAAATTTGAGGACATCACGGAGAAAGCTGGCGTGGGGGCAAGGCGACCTGGAACAATGGGGCGTCATGGTGGATATTAACGGGGATGGTTTTCTGGATATTTATGTGGCCAGCTCCACCGATGGCAGGCCGGAATACCGGAGGAACCTTCTTTTTATCAACCATGGCGATCTGACCTTTTCAGAAGAAGCGGGCGGTATGGGATCGATGGCGTTGCCTATTCCACGCACAGCGCTTTTTTTGATTATGACAAGGATGGGGATCTCGACCTGTTCTCCCTAAACCATTCTGCTGGACCGATATGCCATGTTCAATGAACAATCGGTCCGGCTGAAAAATGAACACAGCCCTAACTACGGTCACGTACTTTTCGAAACGACGGGGAATGTATTCCGGGATGTTACCAGGGAGGCGGGTATCCTTTCGAATGTGATCAATTTCGGTCTCGGCATTGCCGTGGCTGATTTTAATCAGGATTACTGGCCCGATATCTATATCTGCAACGATTATTACGAGCAGGATTATCTGTTCATCAATCAGAAGGATGGAACATTCTCGGAACAACTGGAGAATTATTTCAGTCATGTGTCTTTTTCTTCCATGGGCTGTGATGCAGCGGATATCAATAATGACGGGTATATCGATCTGTTTACACTCGATATGCTTCCCGAAGATAATCTGGAACAGAAGCTGGTGGAAGGACCCCATAATTATGAAAAATTCAAATTGCTGGAGACCCGGGGATTTTATTACCAGACCACCCGGAATATGTTGCAATTGAATAATCAGGGGAGGTATTTTACTGAGATCGGTCAGTATGCCGGGATCTTCAGCACCAACTGGAGCTGGTCGCCTTTACTCTGCGATTATGATAATGATGGATTGAAAGATCTTTTCATCAGCAATGGTTATGGTAAAAACAATACCCATATGGATGTATTGATGTTGCTGGTGGAAGATGCCATGAAACAACGAAGAGGAGAACAGGGCATGAAAGATATGGAGTTGATCGACCGTGTTCCGCCGACCATACTGCGGAATTACCTGTTCAGGAATAATGGTGATCTGACCTTCACCAATGTGGGTGCTGACTGGGGATTCGGAAAGGAAACGCTATCCAATGGTGCGGCCTATGCCGACCTCGATAACGATGGCGATATGGACCTTATTATTAATAATATCAATGATTATGCTTTCGTTTATCGAAACAATGCTCAAAAATATACGAAGAACCATCACCTTAAAATAAAATTAACAGGTAGCGGATTCAATACAGGCGGAATTGGTGCAAGGGTTGATGTTTCCTGTAACGATCAAACCTATACCCAGGAATTTATGCCTTCTCGCGGCTACATGTCCTCGATGGATCATGTCCTGATCTTTGGCTTAGGTCAGGCAACCCGTGTTGACTCACTCAGGATCATCTGGCCGGATTTACGTGTTCAAAAACTGAAAAATATTGAAGTGGATCAGGAGATTACCCTTCATAATGAGGATGCCATCTATGAAAAGTTACCGGTTCCGACTTCCCAGCCCAATTTATTCAAATCCTTTCATAACGATTCAATCCATCTTTTCAAACATCAGGAAAATGATTTTAATGATTTTAAAAATCAACCGTTACTTCCCTATTTGCTATCTACACAGGGGCCCTTACTGGCAAAAGGAGATGTCAATAACGATGGTCTTGAGGACGTATTTATGGGTGGGGCAAAGGGATTTCCTGGCAAACTGTATTTTCAGAGGATAAATCATACTTTTGAGCAAAAGGAGATGTCCTGTTTTCAGGGAGATGCCAATTGTGAAGATCTCGGCGTATTGTTTTTAGATGTGGACCTGGACAATGACCTGGATTTATATGTTGTAAGTGGAGGAAATGAATTCTCCATTTCATCCCCTGAACTTCAGGATCGGTTATACCTTAATAATGGCAGTGGATCATTTTCAAAATCCAAAAATTATCTCCCTGAAATGCTTACCAGCGGATCATGCGTTAAAACTACGGATATGGACAATGATGGGGATCCTGATCTCTTTATTGGAGGTAGATTGACGCCGGGCTTATATCCCATAGCTCCAAGAAGTTATATCCTGGAAAATGACGGCAAGGGTCATTTCCGGGACGTGACGCAGTTAAAAAATGGAGACTTGATAAATCCGGGTATGGTCACGGATGCATTGTGGGAAGATCTCACAGGGGATGGATTTTCCGATCTTATCCTGGTGGGAGAATGGATGGCTGTGAGGATGTTCCAGAATACGGGTTCAAATTTAAATGAGATCACAAATCAAAAATGGATGGAAAATTCATATGGATGGTGGAACCGGATTGTATCCGGAGATTTTGATCAGGATGGGGATCCGGATTTTGTCCTCGGTAACTTCGGATTAAATTCCCAGTTGAAGGCTTCCGCGAAAGAACCGGTCAGTATCTATGCTGAGGATTTTGATAACAATGGGAAGCTGGATGCAGTCATGTGTAATTATCTTAATGGGAAGAATTACCCGATTTACTCAAAGGATGACCTGGCCGCTCAAATAGGAGAGATTAACGATAAATACCCCGACTATAAATCTTATGCGGATCAAACCATTACCGATGTCTTTCCAAAAGAATTACTCAATGAAGCAATTCTACTGAAAGCGACTAATTTCAGCAGCAGTTACCTGGAAAATAAAGGGAACAATCAGTTTGAACTCTCATCATTACCCTTCCATGCGCAATTATCTCCAATTTATGCCATCCAGACAGGAGATTTTAATGGCGATGGTAATTTAGATATGATACTGGCAGGTAATTTTTTTGGTTTCAGGATCAAATATGGCCAGTATGATGCAAACCGGGGTCTGCTTCTGCTGGGTGATGGAAACGGTCAATTTAAGGAAGTGCCTAACAATCACAGTGGTCTCAATATTCAAGGTGAAGTTCGGGACATTACTGGGATAAAACTTGGTTCTAATCAAGATTTGTTTATATTTTCGGTCAACAATGATTATGCACGACTTTATGAAATGAATCAGGAGGAACAGTAATAAAATGCTTAAATACAACTTTTTTGCCCTCTTACTAATTTTTATCATGGGATCGTGTAAACAATCTCGTGATAAAGATTTTTCTCTAAACGTGGAAGAATACAAAGAGTTTGGAATGCCGGATCCTGATAAGATCTGGAAAGGTGAGGACTACGCGCAGGCATATAGGGTATTGTCCCAAATAAAATCTGACAAACCACTCTCTCTTCCCCGAAAGGGCAGTAAAAAATCCGCCTCTTATTTTAATCGTTTGATCAGTCTGGATAACATCTCTTTCCTCAATGATGAATCGATTTCTTTAAAACAAAGGGCTTATCGCGTACAATCATTCCTTCTCATTCAATCTGACCTGGTGGATCTTTACACGGATATTTACAGAAGTGATCAATACTATCATAAAGAATTAATTGATCTGTATTTATTTGGACTGTCCGTCACTCAGGGAATGCTTGATCTTTCATATAAAATCAATGAATCAGATGATGAGGAAGATATCATCTTAAGATCGGTATTCCCAACCATTCAATATACCTATATGACGATGTTGTCATTTATTCTTGAGAAGCAGAAAAATAGGTCAATCTATGATATCGAAGATCTGGATAGGCTGGCAGACAGCGTTTCCAGTTCTGTATTAGAAAACAAGGTATGGATGGAAGCCGCTATCCGGACCAATCTTAAAGAACAAATACAGGTGGTAATGGATAGTGTAGCTACAATTCACATCAAAGATAAATATAATCATCTTATTGAAGTTTTGTAGAAATATCCAGCGGTTTGTCCGGCAAAAAACTTCAGGAATAATTCATCAGGACAGATTGATTCAAACTTAAAATATCAGGTGTTCGACCGTTCGATCCCCGGATTTTCAATAAAAGCATAACAAATGATGTGGGCGATCATCATCTGCATATCTTCTGCATGTCCGTAATGCGCTGACTGGATGATAAGGGCCTTTTTAGCGATCTCTGAAAGGATCCCCCCTTTTACGCCGGTAAAAGCAAGCGTATATAGGTCATGCGCATTGGCCCATTGAAAAGCTTTGACGAGGTTGGGTGAGTTACCGCTCACACTGAAAGCCATGACTACATCACCCGGGTTGGCATAGTTTTCCAGCTGGCGGAGAAAAATATCAGCGTAGGAATCATCATTGCCTACTGCCGTGATCCAGCTTACATTTTCATTCAGGGAAAAGCAGCGGAAACGTTTACTCAACGCATCTGAGGAGCATTTTCCCAGGTCAGTGGTAAAATGGCTTGCATTGGTCGCACTTCCTCCGTTTCCGAAGATAAATATCTGCCGGCCAGACCGGTGTGATTCGATAAATACATCGATGATCGATTGTATCTCCTCCACGGAAAGTGTATCCAGTAATTTTTTCTGAACTTCAATGTAGTTTTTTATCCAGGCTTTCAGGCTCATGATTTTTTTATTCTAGTTTTTATTTTTAGCATTCATATTTTTTATGGCCAGGAGAAGGGCTCCAACGCTCACCACATCCTCTCCCAGGGAAGCGATTTTCACTTCAGGTCCGGGTTGAAAAACCGCTGTAAGGTATTTCCGGAGATTTAGCGCTACCTTATCCCGTAATAGATCTCCCATCAGGGAAAGTCCGCCTCCCAGGATGATGATCTCAGGATGAAATAAATGGACCACATGGGAAAGACCCCAGGCCAGTACATCCGTACTTTCATCCAGCAGTTGTTCAGCACCTTCATCGCCCCGCCGGATCGCCTCAGGAAGAAAACGGGCTTCCAGGCCGGATTCTCCTTTAACCAGTTCAGCCAATACACTTCCTGGATTTTCAAAAACATATTTTCGGATACGGGCATCCATGGCCCACCCGGAACACTGGGATTCTATATTCTTTCCTGATCGATCGTAATTCATCAGGCCGATTTCTGATTCACCGGGTTTTGCACCATGATAGATTTCACCATGACTGATCATGCCACCACCTACTCCACTGCCCAGGGTGACATAAAACACCTCATCGTAGGCTGAACCGATCCCGCGATGGGCTTCTCCCAACGCGGCCACATTGGCATCGTTGTCCATAAAACAGGGGATGTCCGTCATTTCCCCGATCCAGGATATCAGGTCGAAATCCGCCCATCCTTCAATATGGTGGGAAATGGCAATTTTTCCATTTTGATGATCAACAGGTCCTCCAAAGCCTATTCCGATGGCATGAGGATGATGTTTCCGGATTAATTCCTTCAAGGGACCAGCCAGTTTTTCCCGGATGTCTATCGCGCCCTTTGATTTTTCAACCCTCATTCTGCGCCGTTCCAAAATCCTGGCATCCGAATCTCCCAGCACGACTTGTAACTTGGTCCCTCCGATTTCAATCCCTATAAAATACTTATCCGGTCTTTTCATTTAAAATACAGCCTTTTTTATTCCTTTAGAATTCTATAAAATCGCTCTTATGTTTTTCTATCCGGAATCATTTCTTATTTTCAACTTTTATTTTCCGGAATACGGTAAATATAGGTATTGATCAAATAAGGGGCACAAAAAACAATGAAATTCTCTACGCTTGATACTTTAATTTTTATCGGATATGCCCTCGTCATCTTCACCCTTGCCATGTACGTCTCACGGACTAAAAAGGGGAGGGAGAAATCATCCATGGAATATTTTCTGGCAAATAAGTCACTCCCCTGGTGGGCAGTGGGTGCTTCACTGATCGCTGCCAATATTTCCGCCGAACAATTCATCGGTGTGTCCGGATCTGGTTATGCGATCGGCCTGGCCATGGCCAGTTATGAATGGACGGCGGCAATTGCCCTGATCGTGGTAGGCAAATATTTTCTGCCCATTTTTTTACAGAAAAACATCTATACCATGCCACAATTCCTGGAGTACCGGTTTGATTCCAGGGTGAAGACTGTACTGGCCGTGTTCTGGATCCTGTTATACATATTCATCTATCTGACTTCGGTATTGTACCTGGGCGCCCTTTTCCTGCAGACAGTGTTCGGACTCGATCTTTTTTACGGTATCCTGTGCCTGGCCGCTTTCACTGCCCTTTACTCCATTTATGGTGGATACATGGCCGTGGCATGGACCGATGTGATCCAGGTGGCCTTTTTAATCGGCGGCGGTATCCTCACCACCTTTCTGGCCCTGAATTTTTATTCCGGAGGAACCGGGATCATACCAGGTTTCACAAAGTTGCTTGCTGAGGTGCCCGATAAATTCCACATGATCATTGAAAAGGGCACTCTTTTCATCCCGGATGGGAAGGGCGGATTGAAAGATGCCTGGATGGATCTCCCCGGTATCAGTGTCCTGGTCGGAGGATTATGGATCGGTCATTTTGCATACTGGGGATGCAATCAATATATCACCCAGAAGGCCATCGCTGCAAAAAGCCTGAAAGAAGCACAAAAGGGTCTGATTTTTGCAGGATATCTTAAAATTCTCATGCCGCTGATCGTCGTCATCCCGGGCATTGTTGCCTTCGCCTTGAATGCCGACCTGGCAAAATCGGATGAGGCCTATCCCTGGTTGCTGCATCATTTTGTTCCCTCCGGTCTGCGCGGGCTAGCGGCAGCAGCCCTGGTGGCTGCCATTGTTTCTTCCCTGAGTTCCATGACCAACAGCACGGCCACCCTTTTTTCAATGGATATTTATAAGCCATTTATTAATCCGCGTATGACGGACCATCAGCTGGTCCTGACAGGGAGGATATCGGGATTCTTAGCCCTTACCATTGCTGTACTAACCGCAAAACCTCTGCTGGGTAACCTTGACCAGGCTTTCCAGTACATCCAGGAATATACCGGTTTTACTACCCCTGCGATCCTGGCAATCTTCATATTTGGATTGTTCTATAAAAAAACCACACCGAATGCTGTATTGTGGGCAGCCATACTTTCCATCCCATTATCAGCCATTCTGAAGATCCTGGTACCGGGATTGCCATTTATGAATCGCTGGGTAGTGGTATTCATTATTCTCTGCCTGGTAATCATTGGAATCAGTCTGATCGAATCAAATTATGATGAGGAGAAAGCCATCCGGATCAACAAGGATCTATTCCATACAGGAACGGCTTTCAATGTTGGGGCGATCGGGATCTTTTCTATCCTGGCTGTTTTATATATTATTTTCTGGTAGGCCAATCAGGTTTTTCGGTCCGGCTGCCAGAATTCAGGAACCAGTGGTTCAGAGAATAAAGGATCGATATCGTCTCATCAGCATTGCTCAATCCGGATACAGTCTTTATTCCTGTTCATAGAATCTTATTAAAAAGCAGGATTGGTTGTTAGAAAGATTCCGGGAGGAACCTATTTAATCAATAAAATTCTCTAACTTAAGATAGTCGGATCAATTCTTAAAAATAGTCATGAGCAGTCTTTCCCTTAAAAAAATCGTGTGGTTCTTTTTCATCCTCCTCACACCATCATTATGGGCGATGGAGCCATCATCTGAAATCCTCACCAATCATGTAGGATATCTGCCTGAAGTTGCAAAATTTTGTTTGATGCAGGGCGATCAGGCCCTGGAGTTCAAAGTTATCAATACCCAAAGCGGTAAAAAGGTATATAATGGTTCCATGGTGCTTCGAAAAGGAACATTTGGCAGCTATCTGGAGGGGGATTTCAGCGATTTAAGAGAGGAGGGGACCTTCTATATCACGGTGAAAGATAAAAAATCGGCTCCTTTTCGGATTGCCCGGGATATTTATGAAGAAGCAATAAAAAAATGTGTCACCTATTTCAGCATTCAGCGTTGTGGCCCGAGCGAAACCGGTTATGCAGCACCCTGTCATATTGACGATGGAAGAAGACTGGATACAGGGCCGGGCTGGCCCATGGAGGCCCACCGGGATGTTTCCGGAGGATGGCATGATGCCGGGGATTACAGGAAATGGGTGGCATTTACCTTATATGGTATGATCGGATTGAATAAGGTGGCTGAAATTCTTGAGCCAGAGTGGGGAGAACAACAGATCCTTGATGAATTACGCTGGGGAAACCGGTATTTCCTGAATATGCAGAACGACAGTGGCTACGTGATGAATTATTGCGGTGGAGACGATGGGATGTACCTGTCCGACAATCAGACAGGTACAGCGGATGACCGACCGATCCATACGGAACCCGCAAGTTTTGTGCATAACAATACAGACAGAACTGCACAATTCAATTTCGTTATCGCAGAATCCCTTACCGCGAGGATTTTCAGGACCTCCGATCCCGATTATTCCAGGAAATGTTCGGATGCGGCTGTCCGTTGCTGGGAATGGTGTGACCTGAATTTTTATGCCAATACTGCTCTTGAAATGGGGGCGGCATTGTTGGCCTGCACGGAATTGTATAAAACGACCGGGGACCGGATTTTTATTGAAAAAGCAATTTCATATGCCGATCGTTTACTGGAAATACAGGTTAAAGAACCTGTTGACAATATTTATCATATCAAAGGATTTTTTAAAAGTTCGTCAAGAGACGAGGAACCTTCCCGGCATGGCTGGCACGGACCTCAACATATTATTGGTCTTTGTGAATTATACAATATCCTTCCCAGCCATGAGAAGGCTGACCAATGGAAAGAAGCCGTTCGTATGTACAGTGAGGATTATGTGTTAAAACTGGTCGAACTGAACAATTTCAATCTGGCACCTATTGGTTTATTCCGCTCCACAGATCCGGCAGGTTACCAAAAAATTGGTGAGTACTGGACACGTTTTCTCACCATTACGGAAAACAACGCCTGGGGCGGGGGTATCAATGCCAACGCAGCCTCTACTGGCATAGGGTTATTATATGCCGCGAGATTATTGAATAATCCTCAACTCAAGGCCATTGCTCAGAGGCAGCTGGATTGGATTGTAGGTTGCAATCCTTTAAATATGAGCACAGCCGAAGAAATTGGTCATAATCAGCCTGTTCGATTTATCAACCATACGCTGAACATCCCCCCACTTATTCCGGGAGCCGTAATGAATGGGATCGGGGGAACAGTGGATGATCGGGCTCACATGAACCCGGGAAGCTGGCAGAATTGCGAATACTGGACCCCACCCACCATTCATACCATGTGGCTCATGGCCGAGTTAATGGGCGATCTCAGATAGGGAACCGGGAAGGATTCTGGTCTGGTTATGTAGTCTTTGACCAATGAGTCTTACCAGTAGAATTATCTCAAACGGATTTTATTTTCATTCCTGCTGTCATAGACAGGCGGTGAAATCAGGGGCTGTATCGGCTTTCTGTTCATTCTACTGAGTTCTCCGGATCGCCGGGACATCCTTAAGTCAAAATTAGATTGGAAAACCGTCCAGAAATGGATTTAAAGGCTTTTTAATGGCCTTCCGGAACGAAAAAATAGTTGCATGATTATTTGTTTTTTTTCATTCCGAAAGATGTACATTTGATGTTGCAATTCCGGCTTATGAATCCGGAATTGCTTAACGCATTAAAACTATGACAGTCTTTGGTTTTTTTGAAATGCCCGGTGGTGGCGAAATGCTGCTGATCGTTTTCTTCATTGTTATTTTCTTTGGATCAAAAAAAATTCCAGAACTCATGCGTAGCCTCGGCAGAGGTATCAGGGAGTTTAAAGATGCTACAAGGGGAATACAGCAGGAAATACAGGAAGGAATTCATGCAGCTGATAAAGAGCCTAAAAGATTAAATAAGAATTAATCTTTTAATCCGATAAATACGGATAAAATAATTCCCGGAAAATCCGTTTCTTGGTTACAACTACCCCTCGGGTAGGAAAAAACTATTTTAATAGGCTATCTGACAGAGTAATATCGTCAAAAAATATTACTCCGGCGGTATCTTTTTCCGGGAAGCGGATTACGCCAATATCCAGGTTGCCTACCTGCTTTCCACTGGTGAAGCGATTGGTAATAACGCCTTTTCTTTTCCCGTTCAACCAGAATTCCACCCCTCCTTTGCCGGCATTGGCTACCGTTCTCAGATCAACCTGATTCCATTTGCCCTTTTCTACCGGGATGAACATCAATGGGTAGTCCTCCCTGGTGCCGGGAACGGAGGTCCTGTATCCTGTATCGTCCACGGCCATTGCATAGGCATGAATTCCAATCCCTTTCGTATTCCCGATGTATACACCTGCCACAAATTCCCCCCCCGGATTCCTTAATTCAAGCAATTGAAGGCTCCCGCCATCCTCATTCATGACAAAATCACTGCTCAACATGAAATAAAATCTGGAGAAAAGATCCGGGGATCCGGTCAGATTCTTTTTCGTAACGTAAACAGGGTTGTTTTGGCCAGGTTCCAGATGACATTGCATACCGTATTCTCCATTGTGCGATGCTTCGCTCGAAAGATATAGGAGATTACTCTGTGAACCGGTCCTGGTTTTTTTGTCATCCCACTGGGAGAGATAACCATTGTCAAAATTTTCATTAAATGCGATAAAATCAGGTGTTGTACTGACGACAAATCCATCCGATGTGCTTTCAGACATCAATCCTGCCCCATTGACTGCTTTTACCGTTACATAATAATTCTTACCCCTTACAAGCGAAAAATGGGTTCTTGAGGTAGTAAAAGACCTTTCCAGACCGTTATCGATCCAGTCCAGCACTTCCGACCCGCCCGGAGTGGTTCCTATCCTGTACCAGTATCGGGAAATACCTGATTCCTTATCTTCTGCCGGCTCCCAGTTGGCTGAAATTTCAGTGGTTGAGAGAGATACGTCGATATCTTGCCCGGTTCCATCCTTTACCATTGTTTTGTCCGGGGGGGTAGTGTCCATTGTGGATCCCTTCAGGATGATATCTCCCCGGTTAGGAATAGCCTCATACATCACTTTCCCTGAACTTACCGGATAGATACCTTGAAGTTCTCCCTGTTTTACATGGCAATAGGTCCAGCCGGAAGGAACTTCTGTGATCAACGTAAGTGGGTAGTCAAAAAATTCCGGGTCCGTATCAGAGAAAAGAACTAGTCTTATCAGGCCATCATTCTGCTCAATGAGATCCACACTCGCTGTTTTCCTTTCTGTAACATACTTGAAGATATCCCCGGCCGTTCCAATCCATAATTCCTCTTTTACGGAAGCCAGGTAGTCAAGCAAGGCTTCAAAGTTGGATACTTCAAATCCCAGCCATTCAAGGTTGGGTCCGGTTCCGTGGGTTAGCACGGTATGCCATGCATTGTCTTTCATGGCTTTTCGGGCAAAATCGATGAGATCATTCCGGTTATCTTCCCCCGGGTACCGGATGGCATCGCCTCCATATTCAGCAACCGGATATCTGGACAGGGCTGCTTCCACGTACCCATCTGGCCAGGTAGTTCCACCACCTCTTTGAAAAGGGTAAAGTTTACTTTTATCCCGGGGATTAAGATTCCAAACGGTCCTGAAGGCTTCCCCGATCTCATAATCCGCCTCAGAAAGATCCGCAGCCCCAATGTGGTTCATGGTGTGTGGACAGAGTTCAATTCCTGCCCGGCTAACCAGGCTTTCCCAGGTGTCGATGCCATACCCGTATCTCTCGGTTCCGGGGTTTATGAAAAAGGAACCCACCAGGCCCCTTTCGATCAGGTTCGGGACCGTATGATCACGGTGTGACCACATGCTGTCATCGAATCGCAGGGTATAAGCTCCTTTTTTGTTATCCTTCCATTTTGCGATGGTTGTTTCCCCGTTGTCGGCCATGGTTGGTGTTCCCATTAAAATGAAGCCAAACAAACAGGTCATAAAATTAGAAATCGATTTTTTCATTGCTTTTCCTCCCGGTATTTAAAAAATATACTTGTTTAAAAAAATGAATGTCTTCAGGTTTGATCAGGTCTAATTCACCCATACAAATTATACGTAATATTTTATAATATCAAATGGATTTTACGGATTCCCTCTGAGGCATCCGGTTTATCGTTCCCCCTGACGGTGACAATGCCTGATTTCCCTTGACGGATTAGGAATAAACCGATTAAAAACATAAATTCATTCATTCACACATGCGTTGTTTTAAATGATTTTTTACGGGTGACCAGACACGCCCTGTTCATGATGAAATATAGATTCTTAACCTGAAAATCACCGATCTATGAAAAGAACAGCATTCAATATGTTTTTAATTATATTATTGCTCTCATTTTTCCAGGCAGGCAACCCGGTTCTGTTGGCCCAGTCTTACCAAAAGAATGATGAATGGTACAGGAATGCCTACCGTAAATTATTCTTTGATTATCATACCTATCAGGCGGCGTTGAACGTAGCTTCCTGTTTTGATGCGGAACGATGGGCAGAGCAGTTGGAAAAGACTCATGTGCAGGCTGTTTCCCTGCACGCCTATTGCAACTACGGATGGCGCTATTACAGAAAAGGCAAGACAGGTTATGTTCATCCGGGATTGCCTGAAGGCCTGGATATGGTGGAGGAGGTCATGCAGGCCTGCCAAAAAAAGGGAATCCGGGTGATTGCCTATTTTAATGTACATGGGGGTGAAGCCATGGATCAATATCATCCGGAATGGATATCGACCAATGAAAAGGGTGAAAAGAGGAAAGGTATCGTATCCCTCTTCAGTCCTTATTTTGAGGAATTTTTATTGCCTCTCCTGGAAGAATTTTCCTTCAATTATCAGTTAGACGGTGTTTTCTTTGATTTTCTGCGAATAGATAATCCGGATGACAGGCATGCCAAGGAACAATTTGTTAAGGAAACCGGAAAAACCTATCCAGAATCATCATTCAGTCTGTCCTGGCGGGATTATATTCAATGGTTGCTGGAGGCAGGAAAAAGAAAACGCAGACAAGCTATGGATGCCTTGCATAAGGGCAATCCGGATGTTTTGGTCGCATTCAATTGGAGTTACAACTACCTGCAACCCGAAATCCCGCCTGATCAGGTGGGTTTCCTTTCCATGGATATCGAACCGGAGGACCAGGTTTTTGAAGCGAGTTTCATCGGCAAATATTGGAATACCTTCGACAAACCTTTCGATATCATGAATTCAGCATTTCTTCAATGGTGGGGAGACTGGGGAGTGAAGCCTGCTGAAACGATGAAACAGGAATGTGCGGCAGTTATGGCCAATGGAGGAAGAACCTGGATTGGCTATCAGATCCGTCCGGAATATTTCGTAGAAGATGCTTTGATGAATGAGTTCCGCAAAACTTTTGAATTTGTGGAGGAGAGGGAGGAATTCTGTAAAGGGATGACTCCAGTACCTAATATTGCTGTTCTCCATTCTTCCGCTATCCATTTTAAATCTGACCCAATACTTGCCTTTTACAATTCAGGCCTCAAGAGTCTCCGGGGGGCCTGCAGGATGCTCCTGGAAATCGGGCAACCTTTTCATATTCTGAATGAAGAGGTCCTTCTCCAAAATATCGACCAGTATCAGGTAGTGATCCTTCCCGATCAGCGGTATTTAAGTGAAAAGCTTGCGGAGGCATTGCAGCATTTCGTACGTCGTGGAGGCAGCCTGATCGGAACCGTTTTGACCGGCACCCAGGATGAGGAATACCAATCAACCGGGGAGTATCAACTTGGAGATTTATTCGGGATCAAACTGGTTGGGAACTATGCTTTTGATCATTCCTATATCGATGTAAAGGAAGCGAGTTTGAAAAAAGATGTACTGGATATGGCCCAGCAGGCTTATGGAGAATGTGTTCTGATCGAAGCAGGCTCCGCCCGGGTACTGGCTGACCTGTGGGAACCCTTGCTCATGAAGGATGGAAGATACGTCCATATGTCATCCCCTCCCGGGAAATATACAGGTCACCCTGCCATTACCCTGAATCAGTATGGTAAGGGCCAAGCAGTTTTCCTGAGCAATGATATTTTTTATGCTTATGCCCATCGATCACAATGGAATTTAAAGAACCTTTTCAAAAATATCCTGGTGATGATCAATCCGGAAAAGCTGATTGAGGTGGAAGCTCCCGGAATGGTGGAGGTAGTACTTACCGCAAAGGATCATATGACCCAGGTTCATCTGGTGAATCATTACAAGGAAAAAGCCCTGGAAGGAGCTATTGCCATCGCTGAAAACATATTGCCTGTATATAATATTGATATCAAAGTCAAAAAGGAATCTGAACCTGCTTCCGTCAGGTTACAACCGGATGGGACTAAACTTGACTGGAGTTACCAGGATGGGTATGTTTCTTTCCGCCTACCGAAACTCGAGATATACTCCATTATCGAGATCCGGTAATCCAATTTTTCAGAAAACACGGACCTTCCGAAATGGGGCTGAAATCTGAAAGAAGTCTAATCCCGGTTGATGACTTTGTCCACTGAATACTTACCTGCGCCTGTTATAAAAATGAACAGGGCGATGAAAAAAAAGAGCAATGCCCTTTCCTTAATGGAATAAGGATCATCAGCGTGTTGGAGAAAAGCGGCCACTCCCATGTTAATCCCAATGAGTAAGGCAAAAGGGCGGGTAGCGAATCCCAGAGCGAGTAGAAGACCCCCGAAAAATTCGGCGATGCCAGACATCCATGCAAAGAATCCGGGAATCGGGAATCCTAATTCTGAAACGCCATTGATAAATCCATCCGAAGGAGGTATTTTGCCAATTCCATGGGCAAAGACAAGAGAAATCCCTGTAAAAAGACGGATCACCAGTAATCCGAAATTTACATTCTCATTTAAAATGGGGGTGTATCCAAAAAATATTTTTTTCATAATGATACGCTATTTTTTCAGTTTAACCAGGACCATGATGCCGGGCCATTGAACATCCATTCCGTGGACCATATTGCCATCCCTGTCCCGGGGAGTATGACCCGTTTTGATCACATTCAGGCCCTTTTTCAAGGGTCTTGTATCATCTAATATAACACGATGAAATTTAAAATCATAACAGGGATCCTCCCGGATATATACCAGTTGATCGTTAATATAGATCCCATTAGCATAACATGGACTCCAGCTTGCCCAGACAAGCTGATAATTTTCTATATTTTTCGGATCTTCTTCCAGATTGAAATGCATGGTATATTCACCGGCACGGGTTGTCCATTTTTCGGGTTGATCCATGGGCTTGCAGAGTTTTACTTTTTTGTCGCGCCGGTTCAATGTGAGATCTTTCAAGGGATCTGAAAAATAGCTTAAACCGTTTTCGAACCGGACCAGGGCTGCTATTTCTACAGGATCTGGTTGATCAGGGATCCAACCGGTGTCCCACTCAATCTGGAAAGGCCTGGTAGCGGCAATTCCCAGATAATTGTTTCTTTTGCCACGGTAGAAAGAATAATGCCACTGGTTATAGATGCCGTCACCTTCATAATTTACATCCAGGTATTTTCCAATGAAGATCACCGATCTTACCGGGTCTGCACCTGGTTCTATCAGGGAAATTTCAACCCGTTCATCCAGCAGGGCTCCCTTTACTGGTTCGGTTATAGAGGGAGTTTCTGAAAGTTTATCCCGTTGGTAATACACCCTGAATATCACACTGTAAAGCAGATTTTGTGGCCAGTTCCATTCCTGGACAGGATCTACCTTGAATTGAAACCTGTTGGAAGATGGATGCAACGATTCAAGCGGTATCTGAACAACCGGATATGTGTGATGAAGGTAATTGCTGGGAGGATCTGGAAGGCGGTCTGGCTCAGGGAATTCGAACCATTCTCCTCCGTTGAGGTTGATTGCGAGTCCCCTTGTTCCTTCATGGCAGAGGTCCTTTTCCACCTGTACCTCCGCTCTGATAGCACCTTGCAGGTCAATTTGGCCATGTAGGAAAATGTAACCCTCTTCAATATAACCGGGAGGGAATTTTTCAGGTTCATTGCGGTAATCAAATCGGCCGCCTACCCGTAAAAATTTTTCGCTGGTTTCATAATCCGGGGTGATCCAGATGTATTCACGGAAAATATCCCCGGGCCGGGGCTGGGGAAATCCTATCAGGGGGCATACCGCAAAAAATAAAAAAAGAAAATATTTTATCATTTCACCGGTTTTATACTTACATCACCAAACAACACGTCAGAATTATGGGCAATCAGCAAGGCACTTCCATAGGATATATCGCTGGGTCCCTCTACTGAAGTGAGCTGCCATCTTTCCGGTTCGGGCTTATCTCCTGACCAGATCTTTACCCGGTAACGGGTTAATTTTCGGTCTATATTCTCCACTCTTGATTTCAGATAATATTTTTCTCCCAGGCGGATGGGAAAATGCTGATAGAAATCCTCCGTTCTTAACCGTTGATCCCCCAGGATTCGCCAACGGCAGCTGTCCAGATTACTTTTCAACTGGAATTCACAGGTGGCACCCAGGGGATACCATTTGATATGGGGCTGGTTTTTGTCGATGTCATGTCCCGGCCATCGCATCGCGAGTGCTGCATGGGAAACTCCATAATTGGGAGGCCCCGAAACGGGGAGCGCATAATCATAAAAAATGACGGAGGTGGTTATCTCATAATTTTTCCAGGTACTGTCACCAATGGCAATGATCCGGTCATACCAGGGTTCCCGTGTCCGGATCCCCTCGGAAGTTAATTGCCAATGCCCGTCTACCACCTGGACTGCATCCTGAATATTTCTTACTTTCTCCCATTCGATGGTATAGGGCAGGGGCCAGCTTTTCCCTGTTATAAAATCAAAATCCATTTCCCCTGAGAATTGATGGCCAAGAGAATCGAGTACAAATACCCAAACACGATTGTTTCCTTCGATCACTTCACGGTAATGGATCTCTATATTAAAATCACCCGGGTTGGCCAGTCTGTGATCGTCCTGACCCCAGGTCAACGATACCGTATCCGAGTCATTTAACCGGTAGGATAACGCCTGAATACCATGGGTTGCACTCACATTTCCCAGAATATTGATCCATCGCTGTGCCAGTCCCGGATCCCCCAAAGACTGATGATCTCCATACCAGAAATGAATAGAAATGCATTCGGATCGTTTCTTTCCTTCCTGCGTGCAGGAGCAGAGGATAAATACAAAACAAAAGTAATATTTCAAATCCGGCATCCAAATCTTATTTTGAATAGTTCAGGTAAATCCTATTTACTTCCTTCGTTGATCCATATATCCAGCCGGGGTGCATTCCAGGTATAGGGTTTCCCGAGCAGGTCATAATCGCCGTCACCATCCAGGTCAGCCAACCTGGATTCGTGTAAACCATAACCCTGGACAAGGATCCTTTTTTTAAAATTTCCTTTCCCATCCCCAAGCAATACCTGAGCTTTGCTGTCCGGATTTCCTTCACCAAAGCGCATTTCCGCATTGAAAATATCCCAATGGCCATCTTTATTGAAATCAAGCACCTGGATCGTGTGCCCGTTATCCAGCAGGCCGATCAATTGTTGAGGCATCCAGGTCCCTTCCTGGTATTCATACATCATCAGCGGAGCCTGTCCGTCACCTACCACCAGCAATACTTCCGGCCGACCACCCTCTATGAACTGGCCAACAGCAGACCGGGTAAAAGTATAGCTGGCATCGATGATATTTTCTATAAAACCATTCTCCCCGTTGTATTTAAACCACCTGCCTCCTCCAATGATGTCGAGGATCCCATCCCCGTCAATATCTGCCTTGGCCAGTCCCTCATGTTCATGAATCCCCTTCCAGCCGGGATAAAGTTCCTGCCCGAGCTGTTTCATCTGGCTGTCATCACTGTACTCATATACAATCTCCAATTCCCAATGATCTGCTTCTTTCGGATTTTCGGGTATTTCAGCCAGGTATAACCGATGATCTCCCTGATTCCAGAAAACCAGTTCTTCTCGTTCATCTCCATCAAAATCCCCGAATAACTGGTCATGGTGTTTGTTGCCTCCGGAGGATTTAATGGTTCTCCGGGTCCAGGGTTTGCCAGGATCATAATCCGGATACGGATTTTCCCACCACCAGACCTCATTGCTTTGGCTCTCTCCGCCGAATACAATATCTTCATCCCCGTCCCCATCAATATCGTAATGCGTGGATCCCGCTTCGATCCGGAGCGGACCATCATCCAATACATACCTATTCCACGAATAGTTATTAAATTTATACCATACCATTGAAGGAGCCGTAGTCCGTTCTGTGATCACAAAATCATCGATCCCATCCTTATCAATGTCCAGCACCAGCGAAGCTGTCTGCTCATTGCCGGTATTAGGAGCTGGCAAATCACCTTTTTCTGTTGAATAATGTGTCCATTTGATTGGATCAGACGGAATGGCATCATTTCTCCAGACATGTATAAACTGATACTGGTCCCATCCTGCACTTACAAGATCCAGATCCCCATCCTTGTCCAGGTCAGCCAGTTTCGTTCCCAGGTGACTTTCCTTCCCCTCATCAATTGAAATTTTATTGAATTTTCCGGAACCATCATTGACCCATATTTGTGTTTCAAGTTGTGGTCCTTTATGCTCACTGGTGATCAGATCCACATCACCATCCAGATCGAGATCTGCAACATCCAGGTTATTCATGGAATACTGGGTAACGATCCGGTTTCGCTCCCAGTTTACATTTCCCCTGCTCCCGGGATTCAGATACCAGAAAAGGTTCCCATCAGGCTCTTTTCCAGGAAACCTCTCCTCACTGATGACAATGTCATTGGCACCATCCCCATTTAGATCAGCAACTTCGACCCGGTCAATGGGATGATTGGAAGTTCCGACCTCCGTATCTTTCCAGGATTCGCTCAGCGACCCCGGGTTTTCAAACCACACGAGAATCATGGGCTCGTTTCCTCCTTGCGGTCTTCTTCCCGCCACTACATCCAGATTGCCATCTCCATCAATATCTCCTACGCCAATCCCTTCATCGGAGGTATTCTTTCCAATAAGCGCTTTTTTCCAGGTTTGTTTTTCAGGATTACGGGGTATCTCAAAACAATAGATGTCTCCGTCGCCGGCAATCAGGAATTCCATTTTCCCATCTCCGGTAAGCTGTCCTTTTTCAAATCCCTGGCTATTCACATGACTGGTGGCCGGGACTTCCCCGATCTGTTTGAAGCGCCATGTATTTCCATCTTTATCTTCCGCTTCAACCCAGTAAATGGCCGGTAAAGCCTGGGCGATCAGATCAACGTATTCATCCTGATCCACATCCATGAACAGGATCCCGTCCACATTTCTGCCCAGGTCTACTTTGGTCCAGTTTGCCGTCATGGCTCCGCCTGGATTCATATAAACATTCCGTCCTGACAATATATCCAGATAGTTATCTCCGTTCACATCTCCCATATCCAGTCCGAAATAGCGCAGCCATTCTGGTTCATCATAATCTCCCCATTTCACTTTGTGCTGGTCTACCTGAATGTATTTCCATTCATCAAGCATGAGACTTTGTGAATATCCCATATACGTTATGGCAAAAAGAATGGCCACTGAACTGATTATTTTTCTTTTCATCATATCAACGGTTAATTGGTTATACGAGACCACCTCTTTAGAGCGTCCTGAAGAAATATTGATGGGTACGCAACAGCTTATCCTTTAAATATTAATACAAAAAAGACGGAGTAATTCCCATTTTAAAATTGAGTCCAAAATAATGATTTATATTCTTTAATACATTAAAAATCAATCAGAATCGAAAAGGAATCAGCGATTTCCGTAAACAATTAACTGGAAGTGGAAAGTATTATCATTGAACCGGATTCAGATTTTATTTGTTGTATCTGATAAAAGCGCCGATTTTTTGAAATTGGCGCTCAGAATTCTAAAAAGCCAGGCAAGTGAGATGGTCATGAAAAAAACTGTTCTATATTGGTTTCCGAGGGTTTTAAGTATCCTGTACATCCTGTTTATCAGCCTGTTCGCCCTGGATGCATTTTATGGAAACAATTCATTGGGAGTTGAGTTTTTAGCTTTTCTTAAACATATGATCCCATCATTCGTATTGATTATCCTGCTGATCCTGACCTGGAAAAAAGAATTATTGGGAGGAATTTTGTTCCTGGTTGCAGGCGTTATTTTTACCCTGGGATATTCGACATTCCAGGTTACTCCTGTCTTTTTCTGTATATCCTGTCCATTATTTATCATTGGGATTGCTTTTCTGATGGATTATGCTGTAAGATCAAAATCATCCAATGATTGATTTATCGAGCCATAATCTCATGAATTTTTTTCTCAATTAATCGGTGATCTTCCTGATCAATTACTTTTTCTTCGATAAAACCAATGCTAAAAATCTGCCCTGCTTCTTTTAGCAGTGGTGTTGCATCCCGGGTTCTCCCAAAGCCGAAAACCACCATGCCATCGGGGGCATTTACACCTTCTTTTGAATTCCCCAGGTATGAAAATGTATCGGTTAAATCATCCGGATTATGTTGAGTGATAAAAAATATGCGGTTAACCAGCTTATCTCCGGTATATAACCATTTCCATTTATCATATTGCGACTCCCCCGTATAATAATCGGGAGTAGAAGTATTGGGACCACTTTTATCAGTTCCCCAGTATTGCTCATCAGGCTGAAACCTGTCTGCAATTGTACCTTCATACAAAAACCAGTATGGGTGGGAGGGATCCACCCGGTCGACGGTCAAGGTTGCATGATCAGGGAAAAAAGCCAAGGTCCATTGCCATTTACCGGATTTAGAGACAGTCCTTATCTGATTATGTGATATCTGTATGGATTCACATTTTGTAAAACCGGGATGACCGGCTCCTCCGTCCTCTGATCGAAACACCAGGTTGGGAAGGCCCCGGTAGGAGGAAGCGGCACTGGATGGATAATCTTCATTATGATCCGGCTTAAACCCGATCCAATCATTGCCTTCACGATCCAGAATACTGGAAAAACCACCGGCCTCTTTCTGATAAAAATAAGTCGCACGGGGCGTTTTAATTCTGAAACAGGGTTGTCCGGCGTCGGTGCAGTCTTCCTCGATAGTCACTTTCTGGCAGGAAGAAGCCATGAAGGTTAAAATTGAAACAAGCAGGATGTTATGGTAAGGGGTGATCATTTCAGGGATCAAATACTTTTGTCAAAAATATTGAATAACTCATAGATCAACAGGAATTGGCCTGAAATTCTGCTTTATCATCCCCCAGATTTCGTGATCTGAATCCGTACGATTTTCAGGCCGGCGGTGTTCACTTACGTTCATTTTATGGAATAAAATGATTTATGCAAAATGTAATTATCTGTCATCCAGAATCTTATAATTTCTGGCATAAAGTTGGGTTTTTAATAGGCAGATATCCTGCAGCCATGTTGAAATTAAAGATTCTTACTACATTTTTAGCGACCTTTTCTGTGGGCATCCTGTATGCATATTCCTCCGGGAATGATCTGAATGTTGAAGCCTACATTTCAGGTTATAAGGCCCGAATTGAGAAGGCTGCACCCGATGACTGGAAGACTTTTGCAGATTGTGCCTATGCACTTGTATCAAAACGCATCGCTTCCTCGGAAGCGATCAACTGGATTAATCGATCCATTGAGATCCGGGAAACGGTTTACAATCGAACTGTCAAAGGAGATTTTCTGGTATTAAAAGGCAAGATCAAAGAAGGTCAGGCTGAATATGTCAGGGCCATCGAACTGGCCAAGGAGGAGAACAGGAATGATGAGATAGGCGGAATTCAATGGAAAATATTGATTTCGATGGGAATTGAAAACTATAATAAGTTTAAAACGGAGAATAAATAAGCACCACACTCAATAGTAATATATCTCAAGTACCCTGGACTGGAAACAGCAGGGTACTTTTTTTGTTCATTCTGCCATGGATTTTAGGCTTCAAGGAATCTGTGTACGTGTAAATCCAAGATTATGTTATTAAGAAAAAAACCTACAGATCCTTCGCAGGGGCTCAGGATGAAAAGTAGTATGCAGCTTCCAACCTGTTCCTATATTTCCTTCTTACATATCCACAGTCAGTTCCTGTACTTCTTCATAACCGAACAATTCGCTTAATGAGAGCTCCTTTATTTCTCCGTATTTTTTCAGCGCATCAAAATTGATACGGTCCCTGGAACCGATCAATACCGTAACGAAAGGTTTATCTTTAATGTATCTCTCGTGAAAATTTTTCAGGTTATCAAAAGTCATGTGCTGTACTTCATCATATACATCCTTGCGCAGGTCATGATCCAATCCCAGATCTTTGGCATTCTCATAATTCCAGAGTACCGATGCTTTCGTAATTCTTTCGCTTTCAATTTTACTGAGGATCGCTTCCTTGGCGATATTAAATGCCTCCTCAGATTCAGGGATATTGTTTAAAAGGTCCAGCATGGCTTTCATGGCTTCCGGCTGCTTGTCAGCCTGGGTGCCCACATAGGCAAAAAGATAATTCGATTTATCCTTTTTATCAGCCAGTGAGAAGTTGGAATAGGCGGTGTATGCCAATCCCTGTGCTTCCCGGATCTCCTGGAAGACTACGGAATTCATTCCTCCCCCAAAATATTCATTGAAAAGGTGAACTTCCGGAATGATTTCAGGGTCAAAAAGCTGACCTCTGGAGATCATGATAAACTCAGTCTGAACCATGTCATAATCGGTCCAGAAAACCTGGGGATCATCCGTTGGTTTTTCGGGAAATTCAACTTTTTCAGGGAGTGGCTGTAACCTTTCCGGGAGGATATGATGCTTATTCAGAACGGTGGTCAGATTTTCGGAATCTTTGGGCCCATAATAAAGGATCCGGTGATCCATCCTGGTTATATTCTTCATGATATCCGTGAGGTCTTCCGCTTTCAAATCTTTTAATTCTTCATTTGAGAGTACATGTGTGAAAGGGGATTTATCTCCATATTTAGCGTAATTAAATAAACCATTAAAGAGTATGGTCCCTTTATTTTTCATGGCGTCTGACCGGGCTTTCAGGGTCCTGCCCACCAGCAGGTCAAGTGCTTCCTGATCTGGTCTTGGATGGTCCAGTAATTTTTCAAACAGATCCATGGCTTTTTCCATGTTTTCATCCAGTCCATTCAGTGTTATATAAACCCTGTCGGGTGAAGTGAATACCGAAAAGCTGCAGCCAAGTTTGTAAAGTTCTTTCTTAAAGTCCTCAGCTGGCAGATCTTCCGTGCCGATAAATTCAAGATAGGATATGGCCATGTTCAGTTTCGGGTCATTATTACTGCCCATATCCAGCAAATAATATAGACTGAACAGTTCGTTTTCCTCATTAACTTTGGATAATACTTCAATATTCTTTTTGATGGTTGACTTATTGATGTCACTGGTATAATCCACATAAACTGGATCCAGTTTTGCCGGTTCCATCGATGCAATTTGCTCTTGAAATTCACTTTTATCATCCCTGTTGAGCGGGACTTTGGTGATCTGGGGTTTTTCGACACGCTGCTTGTTCGGATCTTCCCCGTTTCTTTTATAAACAATCGCATAATTATCTCCGTATTTTTCATTGGCAAAAGCAACAATTTCTTCGCGGGTCACCTCTTCCATTTTCTGTAATTCAGAAAGATAGTCGGCCCAATCCATCTCACTCGTGAAAGCTGTGACCATGTTATTTGTACGGGCATAATTATTTTCAAGCTGGCGCATTTCAGACTTTTTAAAATCGGTGATCACGGCGTCCAGGAGCCAGTCTTCGAATTCTCCTTTTTTGACCAGATCGATCTGTCCGAGTATCAGATCCCTTACCTCTTCAAGACTTTGTCCATCCTTAGGCCTGCCATTGAAGATATGAATGGAATAATCATTCATGCCATAAGGAGAGCATCCCGCATCCAGTACTTTCTGCTGCTGTTTCAGGTTGATATCAATCAATCCTGCTTCCGAATTATTCAGGATCATATCCACGAGACGCATCATCATATAGTCCCGGCTGCTCCGTCCGTCAAACCTGAATCCCATAAATAAAAAATCCGCATCAGGTCCATAAACCGTTTTTTCTACCGGTTTTGTAATGGGCGGCTCTTCCCGGAACGTGACTGGTTCAACTTCGGAAGGTTCCCAAGGTCCGAAGTATTGATCGATAAGACTGATCGTTTCATCATAATCAAGATCTCCGCTCATGCAGATGGCCACATTATTGGGTACGTAATATTTATTGAAATAATTAACAATTTCGGTAATCGAGGGATTTTTCAAGTGTTCGATGGTGCCGATCACCGTCTGCATCCCATAAGGATGATAGGTAAACATACATGAAAAAAGAGTTTCATAAGCCTTCCAGAAATCATTGTCCAACGAACGGTTCTTTTCTTCATAAACCGCTTCCAATTCGGTATGGAAGAGCCTGTTCACAATCTTTTTGAATCGGGTGCTTTCAATCTTCAGGTATCTTTCCAGTTCATTGGATGGAATATCGACCATATAGACCGTTTGATCTTCCGAGGTATAGGCATTGAGGTCTTCTGCGCCAATGAGCGCCATCATTTTATCCACTTCATTGGGGATGGCCAATTCAGCGGCTTTGCCGGAAACTTCATCAATCTTCGCATACCATGCCTTCCTGTCATCCGGATCCGTAAGCGTGGCATAACGGTTGAACATGTGTTCAATGCTATCCAATAATACTTTTTCGGCAGGCCAGTCGATGGATCCAAATTGATCATTTCCTTTGAACATCATGTGTTCCAGGTAATGTGCCAATCCTGTATTGTCAGCCGGGTCATACTTTCCACCTGCTTTGACCGGTATGAGCACCTGTATCCTGGGCGCATCCGTATACCGGCTCAGGTAAACTTTTAATCCATTATCCAGGGTATAGATCCTGGTATTCATCGGATCGTTGGTAACGTAAGAATACGTATAACCTTCCTCGGTATTCGTCTGTGTTACAAATGATTTTTTGTTGGAAACCCCGCATCCCAGTAAGGTGAATACCAGCAGGTATATAAATAAATGATTGATGTATCTTATCATGATCAATTAATTTTACGAATGAACCTTAAAGCCTGTAAAGATATTCTTATTCTAAATTATTCGAAATGAGTGGCATTTAGGAAAGTTTTCTGAAGTTGTTCATTTTCATCTGCATATTCCTCCTCTGACCACGAGAATTTTTCTTTGAAATATTCCAGGATCTCCTGGTCAGTTTTTTTCACGCTGGCAATGTTAAAATACAACCTTCCGGTTCGTCTTTCGATAAAATCCAATGGTTTGCAGACCATTTCATGCTTAATACAATAATATAATTCAGCCCATATAAGGTTTTTATGTGGGTCATCGCCCCGCTGTTTTTCAAAATCGCTCAATATGATATCAGTCTGGCCACCATAATTATGAACCAGATAAGATGCATACGTTGCCGGAAGTCCCGCCTGCTTAAGCCTGGAACTTACCTCTTCAATGTACTTCAATACCTCCTGATATTGATCGAATTTGTTCCCCTTTAACGGCAGGGAAGATGTTTTACAGATTTTATATTCTTCATGCTTCAACTTTTTCGCAATCATATCCACTACTTTCTCTGCCATTTTCCGGTAACCTGTTAATTTGCCTCCGGCAATGGATATCAGCCCGGTCAGTGATACAAATATTTCATCTTTACGGGAGATCTCTGAAACCGTCTTCCCTTCTTCAGCAATAAGAGGCCGCAAACCCGCCCAGCTTGATTGTACATCCTCCAGGGTCAGGTTGATGGATGGGAACAGGTTGTTTACGGCTGCGATCAGATAAGCTGCATCCTGTTTGTTTACCAGGATATTATCCCGGTCACCGTTGTAGTCGGTTTCGGTCGTTCCCACATAGGTAATATCGTCCCGTGGAATAATAAAGATCATTCGTCCGTCACCAATTTCGAAATATAGGGATTGTTTTACGGGTAATTGTTTATGAGGAAAAACTAGGTGGATCCCTTTGGTGATATGCAGTTGCTTATCGAGATAGGAGTGATTCAGTTTCCGAAGTTCATCCACCCAGGGACCTGCCGCATTTACGATCTGTTTTCCATAAATGGCAAAATTCTCCTCCGCGAGATGATCGAAACATTCCACACCTTTCACTTCTCCCGATTCATAAATAAAATCTTCCACTTCCACATAATTCAACAGATCAGCGCCGTAGGCATGCGCAGTTTTTATCAATTCGATGGTCAACCTCGAATCATCGGTCCGGTATTCTGCATACAATCCACCACCCACGGTATGATCTATCGGCAGAAGCGGTTCCACTTCCAGGGTCTTGCGTTTATTGAGCATCCTGCGCTGGTCGTCCCCTTTCACTCCTGCGAGCATGTCATAGATCTTCAAGGCCGCCGAGATGGTGAACTTACCTATGGAGCTGTCTTTCAATATCGGAAGCAGCATTTTTTCAGGTAAAACGAGGTGTGGGGCTAGGTTGTGAACGATCTTTCGCTCTTTCCCGATATCTGCCACCATCTTGAAATGGAATTGCCTAAGGTATCTTAAACCTCCATGGATCAGTTTGGTCGATTTACTGCTTGTGCCGGAAGCAAAATCACTTTTTTCTACCAGGGCCACTTTCATGCCTCTGGAGGCCGCATCCAATGCAATGCCAGCTCCGGTAATTCCACCTCCAATGATCACCAGGTCATAAGGGTTCGACGTCATGTTGTCTTTGATGACCTGTCTGTCAAAAAATGAAAAACTTTCCATATTTGGGATAATACTTAATTGATTAACGAATTATTGGTGGTTTAGTTTTTCAGCCATCCCATGGTCCTTTCCACCGCCTTTTGCCATCCTCTGTATAATCGGTCGCGGGATTGTTGATCCAGTTTTGGTTCAAATATTCGATCTATTTTACGGTTTTTTATGATATCTTCCTTTTTCCACAGGCCCGTCATAATACCCGCCATATAGGCAGATCCTTTTGCAGTTGATTCGATCACTTCCGGTCGTTCCACCCTTACGCCCACGATGTCAGCCTGGAACTGCATAAGAAAATCATTGACAGAGGCCCCTCCATCGACCTTCAGGACTTTCGTGGACACCCCTGAGTCTTTTTCCATGGCATCCAATACGTCTTTTGTCTGAAATGCCAGGGATTGTAAGGTTGCTTTAATGATATGATTTTTCCCAGTATCGCGGGTCAGGCCGAATATGGCTCCACGGGCATACATGTCCCAATAGGGAGCCCCAAGTCCTGCAAAAGCAGGTACGACATATACTTCATCATCGATAGCCTTCTGTGCATGGTATTCCGAGTCGGAAGCTGAATCGATCAGTTTAAGCCCATCACGCAACCACTGTATGGCCGCCCCGGCAATAAAAATACTTCCTTCCAGGGCATAAAAGATCCTACCATCCAATCCCCAGGCAATCGTGGTGATCAGTCCTGATCTGGAATGGTGAATCTCTTCTCCTGTGTTCATTAACACAAAACATCCGGTTCCATAAGTGTTTTTTGCAGAACCCACCTCAAAGCAGGCCTGACCGAAAAGAGCAGCCTGCTGATCACCCAGGACTCCTCCTATGGGTATGGAGGCACCTTCAAATTTAAAATCGCCGAAATGATGAGAGGATGGATAAACCTCAGGCATCATACTTTTCGGTACCTGCAGAAAATCCATCAGCTGGTCATCCCATTTTAATTTTTCAATGTTATAGAACATTGTTCTGGAAGCATTCGAATAATCCGTGGCATGAACCTTCCCATTGGTTAACTTCCAGATCAGCCAGGAATCGACGGTCCCCATTAATAATTGTCCACGGGAAGCCTTTTCTTTCGCCCATTCTATGTTGCGAAGCACCCAAGCTACCTTGGTCGCGGAAAAATAGGAGTCGATCACCAGTCCGGTATTTTTTCTTACGTAGTGTTCCAGCCCTTCCTGTTTCATTTCCTCACAGATATCAGCAGTTCGTTTATCCTGCCATACGATGGCATTCATCACCGGTTCACCAGTCGTTTTGTCCCATACCACCGTGGTTTCCCTTTGATTGGTGATGCCAATGGCCACGATTGAGGCAGGCGGAATTTTATTTTTGCGGATCAGATGGATCAGTACATCATACTGGCTTTTCCATATTTCTTCCGGATCATGTTCCACCCAGCCGGGTCTGGGATAGATCTGGGTGAATTCCTTCTGGGTGACGTCTACGATTTCACCGGCTTCATCGAACAAAACGGCTCTTGAACTGGTGGTTCCCTGGTCAAGGGCTATGATATACTTCATATCGAATTTTTATATAGTATTTCTGTTATGCATATATGCGTATACAATGATCAATAGTGAAATGGCAGATACAATCCATAACCAGGCAGTTATATGATGATCAAACAATGCTTTATAAACAAGTCCGCCATTCACTCCCCCTAAAATCGGGCCGAGAACGGGAATCCACGCGTAGGACCAGTCGGAAGAACCTTTTCCAGATATCGGCAGGATCGCATGGGCGATGCGCGGACCAAAATCCCTGGCTGGATTGATCGCAAAACCCGTGGTTCCCCCGAAAGAAAAACCAATGGCACTGATCAGTGCACCCACCACGATGGGATTCAACCCCTCTGTAAAGTCATTGGCCCCGATGAATAGTAAACCGAATATCAGGAAAAAAGTCCCGAGCATTTCACTGATCAGGTTCGAAGGATAGGACCGGATGGCCGGAATAGTACTAAATACACCCAGTTTGGAATCAGTGTCCTCTGTTTTTTTCCAGTGAGGCAGATAGTTCAGCCAGACGATGACTCCCCCGGTAAAAGCTCCCAGGACTTGCGCGGTTATATAGCCAGGGACCTTTTCCCATGGGAATGCCCCGACCGCAGCAAATCCCAGCGTAACGGCAGGATTGATATGTGCCCCACTGATGTTGCCCACTGCATAGATGGCCAGTATAACACCCATTCCCCAAGCCAGACAGATCAACAACCAGCCACCGGCTTCTGCTTTGGAACTTTTTAAGACAACACCGGCTACCACTCCTCCTCCGAAAGCGATCAATATGAGGGTACCGATAAATTCACCAAGGTATTCAGACATTTTATGTTCGTATTTATTTCTGGACTTCGAATTTTATTAAAAATATTATTTAGTTTGAATAAATAATAATATAACTGGAAGAATCGAATTCTATCAGGTGCAATTTCTCCACATGAACAAGACGAACCCAGTATCAGGTTGTTTGGAAAGGCAATCGAAGGAGTAACGAGTGTCAGGTTATTGAGTTATGTAGTAATTAGGCCTCCATCCTGAAAAGGATCCTGGGGAGGGATGGAAGTCAAATTTACCAGCCAGCACAGTCGCCAAATAAAATTTTGCATAAAACATAACTAAAATAATTAAAAATGCTGATTTTTATGCTCGCCGTTAAAAAGGGAAGATCCCGGAAAATCCCAGACTTGATCCACGGCACGGAGATCCGTGAAAATTTATGTTTTCAATTTTTTTTGTAACCCAACACCTGGAAAACATTCACTTTTTTGTTTTTCCCTTTGATCTGCACTTCGCCCAGGGGCTTGGTTAAGATCAGGTCATAGGTTTTATCATAAATTGACTGACTGATCAGAATGGCATTTGGCAGATCCCGGGACAATGATTCAATTCTTTTTGCAGTATTGACTGCATCGCCAGTGATAGAATAAGAAAGCCGGTCAGCAGATCCCAGGTTACCGGCGATGATCGGTCCATAATTGATCCCGATCCCAATCACAACATTTTCATTGATAACTGGCGCCATACTTGCATTAATCTCGTCCAGTTTATACACCATATCCAGGGCGCACTGAACCGCCGAAATCTCCGGGTCCTGGATCGGAAGCGGCGCGCCAAAAGATACAAATATCTCATCCCCCACAAACTGATTAATTACACCTTTATGCTGATTGATCACTTCTGACATCATTGAATAATAAATATTTAAAAAATGAACAACCTGATTAGGATTGAGTCTTTCTGAAATGGATGTAAATCTTCTAATATCACAAAATAACAAACCTACCTCCAGTTGTTCTCCTTCCCGGATATTTTCGGTCTGCTCAGTCAAAGCTCTCTTTACCACAGGTTCTGGCACATATTTAATAAAAAGGTCCAGTATTTTTTTCTGTCTGGCTATCAGCTTATTGAGTTTACTGTTTGTTTTTTCAATTTCCATCAGTCTTTTCCTCTCCGCTTCCATCGATTGCTGAAGTTTTTTTTCGGTTTGTACGATATGCGTCACATCCTTTTGAACCGCCAGATACCGGTGAATTTCCCCGGCTTCATTTTTTATCGGGACAATCGACCATTCCATAAAAAATTCTGAGCCATCTTTCCGGTAATTGATGGTTCTTCCGCTCCAGGTCTTGCCTTTTTGTAAAGTAGTCCTTAGATCATGAAAGATCTCATGATCGGTTTTGGGACCCTGAAGGATCCGGGGGCTTTTACCAATTATTTCCTCCCGGATCCATCCCGTCATCTTTTCAAACGCCTGGTTTACATAGATAATATACGGACCTGGGAATTCGAGATCGGCTGTCGTTATCAATACACTTTCAGTCATTGATTCTAACATCACATTTGCCTCGAGTGTATGTTCGTCAGGGTGCTTCATGGGGCATCTAATATACTATTTTTAGTTCATATTTGGTGATACAGAATCCTGGTTAGTGAAGATGAAACGGGAAAAAGAGATCAGATTCATTCTTTGCAGGGATCATCCCTTCTTTTATTACACAGGAAATTACTCCCATGGAAGTTCAATAATTTGTTCGTTATTAATCAGGTTTGATCTGATCTCCTCATAAGCCACATCATATATCCCCCGATTTTGATCTAATGCCAAGGCCGCAACGGTTCCGGCACTTTGTCCGAGGATCATAAAAACCGGTTCCATCCGGATGGAGCCAAAGGCGATGTGTGAGCTGGAGACGGCCACAGGAACAAGCAGGTTTGTACATCTTTCTTTTTCCGGTAATATGCTTCCCAATGCAATTTGATAAGGTTTTTCAGGATGAACGCCAATATCCCCTTCATTCTGGACAAAACCTTTTGGGGTAATGTATCGCTGTGCATTATGGGAATCCATGGTATAGGAGCCCATACCGATCGGTTTTTCAACAGGGCTTTTACCAAGGATCTCGTTTTCAGTCATTACGAACTCACCGATCATTCTTCTGGCTTCCCGGACGTAAATCTGATGTGGCCAGTGGCCGTTATCCATGAACTCATCCTTGGCAAGTCCCCATTTTTTCATTTCTGACTGCACCTCTTCCGGGATCCTTGGATCATGAGCTATAAAATATAATAGGCCTTTCTGGTAGGCAATATGCTCCTTGATGATCTCATTTCTACGTTCGTAGGAAGCTTCCGGATAGTCATAATTCATTCCTATGTTATCGAAACTGAATGGTCCATGATTGTTTACATCTGTTTTCAAATTGGGGATCGGGTCAAATTTCTGAAATGTTTCTCTCCAACCTGATTGATAAACCCGGATCAGCAGTTCATATTGTGTGGAATCATATCCGGCAGGCCTTTCAAAAGGGATGCGGTTGTTTTCATTTCTGGTAAGGCAAGTCCGGTAGCAGTAGGCCTGAATTTTATGATCTCCTTCTCCTTTCTGACCGGGATCCTCTGTTGAGATCCTGGGGAGAACGCCACTGGCAGGATCTCCGGGCACCACATAGGGGCTGATATTTCTCTCATCAAAATGATGTCCGTGGTGTAATACACCGATCTGTACACCATTCCATTCCTCATTATAAACGTCATTGGCCTCTCTTCCTACATGATATCTTATACCAGCTGCTGCCATAAGGTCACCCTCATAGGTGGCATCAATAAATACTTTTCCACTGTATTTCTCGCCGCTCAAAGTGGTGATGGATTTAATTTCACCCTGTACCATTTCAACCCCGGATTTCCTGTCCAGCCACTCATCGCGTACGACCTCGATATCAAATTCGTCCATTAAGTCCTCAAATACCTTTTCCGCAACATGTGGTTCAAATATCCACATCGTCCTGTATTCTTTATCGATGGCAGCTGTTCCCTGGCCAACATTTCCATATTCTTCCTTTTTCTGCCACTTCCAGGCTGAAGGATCCTGATAATGTAAATAAACACGATGATAGAATTCCCTGGACAATCCACCAATCACACTTTTATCACCTGTATCTGTAAATCCCAGTCCGGAAGCGGTTAAACCACCCAGGTGTATGTCAGGGGAGACCAAAATAACGGATCTTCCCATTTTCACAATCTGAACAGCGCAGGTAACAGCCGCGGCGGTTCCGCCATAAATGATCACATCCGCACTTTTTGAATGGTTCTTATTCTCGGATTGGTTCCGGCAGGCCGGGATAAATATTCCGGATATAATGACACAAAGTATCAGGATTCCCTTTTTCATATTATTCATCGGTTATGTCTTTTTTTGAAAGTGTTTTTGTATCCTGTTGACAGCCAATAATCCGGCTGGTCCATACCATTCCTTCAGTTCCACGGACAGCGAGCCTGCCTGAATCGCCGGATCGGTCCGCATGAGTTCCTCCGCTTCCTTCATGTTTTCCAAGTTAAAAATATAAATGCCTCTTAAATCACCTTCACCAAAAAATGGACCCGCTATCACAAGTTTTCCGTGCTCCGCCATTTTCTGGATATTTTTTACGGTAATTGGGAGTTTAACCAGAAACAAATGCCCAATATCTGATATATCCAAATGAAGTCAAAGCAGTTTTACAATGAATTTGGCATATGATTTGATTCTTGGAGATATATGGATATCAAGTAACCCGGTTGCCCGGATCTTATCTGATTCCCGTTTCCATTTAATGGGGGGGCGGTTTTGATTTTAAACAGTAAAGAAGATTTCTCGGAATGCCGTCTTGGACCTTAATGTTCTTCCATTAAAATTGATTATATTTACATAGTGGACTTTCTGAAATTTACAAAAATGAAAACAGCAATAAACAGCTTCGTATATTTAATTTTTTTAATGGCTCCGATCCTCGGATTCGGACAAATGCATAAACTATCAGGGACCGTTGTGGCCTTTGATAAATTCCCTCTCAAAAACGTTACCGTGGAAGCTAAAAAGGCAAAAACGGAAGCAAAAACAGATGAGAATGGAAATTTTGAAATAGAAGTGAAAAAAAAAGACGTGATCCAGATCAAAGGATCCGTTTTTGTGGATTACAGTAAGAAGGTATCGGATGCCGATAAATCACTTCATATTAATCTGATTATCCGGAATAATGAACGGGACATGGATGAAGCCATAAAAGAAGGATTCATTAGCCAGCAGGATCTGGATTATGGCGTTAAGAACCTGTGGCAATATAACAATGAATTCAGCCAATTTACGGATGCCTATGCTGCCATCAAGTACGCTGTGCCGGAGGCGACGCTCATTGTTGAAAACGGGCAGAAGGGGGTCCAATTGAGAGGACCCAAAACGATAACCGGCAGTAACGCAGCCCTTATCATCGTAAATGGGGTCATCACCGAGGATGCAAACTTTATTACACCAGCCGACATCATCAGCATCCGGAAATTATCAGGTGGGGAGTTGGCTCTTTTTGGTGCCCGGGCAGGGAACGGTGTGATCAGCATTCAAACCAAATAAGATATATTCCCGGCCTGAGGAAAATGGTCATTTCACGGCCTATTATTTACGGGTGAGGAAATGCCTTTTCGAATTATTTATCCTGATTCAGAACCTCCGTGTCTGCAAGACATATTACGTTTGAGTGAAGCCAGAGAAATGATGCAGGAATCCTCGTTGAAATTCTTCCTGATAGAAATTCATTGGCGATCGCACTTTTGTTTATTCCGTGTATCAGGATCAGAATTTTCCTGGATTGCAGAATATCGGCCATGCCCAGGGTGAATCCAAAAGCTGGCTTTTTTTGCATCCCCGAGGCCATTGGATGTTGGAGGGTCACTTCCGAAATATGGGCAACATGGCAATGGGCCTGTAAAAAATCGGCGGGCTCATTCAATGCAATGTGTCCGTTCATTCCCAATCCCAGGATGCATAGATCAATCCCGCCATTCCTGTCAATCTCAGCCTGTACCCTCTTACATTCTGCATTGGGATCATCCGAATTACTTAGAAAAGATATATACCGGTTTTGAGGTATTTTAAGAGGCGCGATGAGATGATTCTGCAGATAGTATTCACATGTTTTCGGATGATCCATGGCAATATTTCCCCACTCATCCAGTTTCACGATTCGAAGTTCGGAAAATAATTCGGGCTGATGCTCGAACTCGTTTTCCAGCAATTCATAAATTTTTGTTGGGGATTTTCCGGTTGCTGCACAAAGCAATGTATTTTTTTTCTCAGATAATTCTTCGACAATCAGTTCTTTTGCTTTTTGACTCATTCTGTCATAATCATCGAATTGTTCTAATTTCATCGTTTCGGTTATCTAATTTTTTTAAAAACAGTTCCTTAAATTCCCGTGGCTCTTGGAATGAAGCTCCTGCGACAGTCTTCGCAAACTGCCGCATGAATTGTAAATCATTCAATGTTTATAAGGAGAGTTCTCCCCAGCCATTCCGGTATTCTCTTTTGATGAATTGGTTGGCAGGTTCGAAATTGGTTATTCTCATATTTTCGCCATCCCATTGATAGTCAATATACCTTCCAGGGTAATTATACCCGGTCATTTCCCCATAAACAGGATCATTCCTGGTAATCTTTTCACGTATATTAAAACACCTGATCAGCAGGTTGCCCATCAGTACGGTTTCAGTCAGGGGGCCTGCATATCCTTCAAATGGAGAAGAAACTTCCATGTTCCCATAACCTGCTATGCAGGCATCCACCCATTGCCACCAGTGACCGTCCATATCTCCTTCCACCCGCGGATATTTTTTAGGCACTGTGATTGCCTGGTTCAGCGAAAGTGGAAGCATGATCGGATTGCGGCCTCCCCATCCACATGCGGCCTTGCCCTTGGTGCCGATGAACAGGGTACTGCCTTCATAGTCGTTCAAACCCGGCCAGTCACCCATTATTTCATTCATATTCGAATCCGGATTCAGTTCATTGGGCCTTTCGGGCGTAATGCCTCCATCCATCCAATAAAGATCCAGATTTCTTCCATTATCAAGTTTATAGGTAAAACGGATCGAACTGGAAACAGGAATGCTATCCGGAAAATTCGCTTCCGAGAAGATTCCGTCATATATGGTGCTGGCACTTCCTGAGACTTCAGTTGGATATCCCAGGTTGAGCAATTTAAAGGGAGGTCCCATGATATGGCATCCCATATCGCCCAGTGCCCCGGTTCCAAACCTCCACCAGCCCCGCCAGTTAAATGGAACCAGGTTGTCGATATAATCGGTTTGCTCAGCCGTTCCCAGCCATAAGTCCCAGTTAAGTTCTTTGGGCACTTTTGGATGTTTATCGGGCCAGGGAATCCCCTGGGGCCATACGGGACGGTCAGTCCAGCAATAAACCTTTTCAATATCCCCTAGAATTCCCGCTTCAAACCATTCCCTCAGGGTAAACATGCCATCACAGGATGCACCCTGGTCGCCCATCTGGGTTACGACCTTGTATTTTTTCGCTGCCTCGGTCAGGATACGGGCTTCATATATATCGTGCGTAAGGGGCTTCTGTAAATAAAGATGTTTCTTCAATTGCATCGCGCTGAGGCCAACGATCGCATGATTATGATCCGGAATGGCCACTGAAACGGCATCGAAGTTTTTATTCTCTTTGTCAAATAATTCCCGCCAGTCATGATAGAATTTGGCCTGTGGGAATTCATTGATGCGCGGGGCCGCCATACGATCATCCACATCACATAAAAAGGCGATCTCTGCATTTTTTTTGGGTGTTGTGGCATAATGATGAATATCATTTTCCCCTTCTCCGCCACACCCGACAGCGGCAATGTATAATTTATCGCTGGGAGCGACATGTCCAAGTCCGCTTACTGTAAAGCTCGGGACAATGGAAAAAGCGGCTGCTCCGGAAGAAGCCATTTTAACGAAAGTCCTTCTTGATAGACCGGACGAGTTTGATTTTTTATTTTTTTTCATTTTAAATAATTTTTTGAGGATGAGGGTCAAACCATTAATTGCGTATGAATCGGCGTTTTCATTTGAAGGATTTGTCAAGTGGTTTGACAGATACCTCTTTAAAAAATACTACATCATTTTCTCCGTGGTTCTGCATCCCGATAAAACCATATTCGGGTCGACGTCCAGGAAAGGGTTCAAAATCAAATTTGCGTGGCGGGACCGGATCGCCTTCCGTATAGTCCATTACTTTTACACCATTCAGCACCACGATGGTGCGGTCGCCATCCAGGGTGATCTCGAAGGTATTCCATTCTGGGCCGGGCTTCCAGGCGGTTGCCAGGGGTTTGGTAAAAGCATACAGCATTCCGGTGGAATGATACTCGTCCTCGCCTGAAAGTTCAGGGTGATTGTCAATCTGGACCTCATATCCGTAAAATACGGGCATCCATTCCTCTTTCGGTTCAATGGGTATCCGGATAAAAAAACCGGCATTGCTGTTCTCATCCCGCATACGCCAGACCACGCGGATGGTACAGTTACCGAATTTTGATCCGGCCCAGTAAAGAAGGCCCATGCCTCCATGTGTCTGGATAATGCCATCTTCAACGGTCATATATCCGTTACCGACGTGCGTCCAGCCTGAGAGGTCCTTTCCATTGAATAAGGGTATCCAGTCTGAAGAATTATCCGATTGAATGGTTTGGTTTTCGGTATTTCCCTTCAGCGAAGGGGGGGCTGCATTACTCATAAAAATGATGCCTGCCAGGCATAAAATCAGGAAGTAAAAAAGTGGATTTTTCATTTTTGTCTTGATTTTATTTTTTTAATGTGCTTGTAAAAGATAGTTAAAAAATATCTAAAAAACATCTGGAGATTCAATAGTTTCATAAAAACAACTATCCACGGAGTCGTTGTCCTTAAAGTCCGGACGCAGGAGGACTATCTGGCTTCTGAATGGATTTCATAAAGATCCCTTCTCACCCGCTTCCCGAACCCTTAAAGCTGGCAGGGATGACGAAAAAACGAGAACCGTCATCCCTGCCTGACTGGCGGAATAGGCCTTTCGCAATGGCAGGCAGACCTGAAGACCGAAAGGAGGGAGGTTTATCAGGGATCTGTATGGATTTCATTGGGATCCCTGCCTGCCCGCCAAATCCCGCTAAAGCGGGAGACGGCGGGCTCTCGCTCTTTGCCTTTACGCACAGCCCGGAAAGGATGACGTTCCATGGAAAAGGCACCGAAGAACAGTAGAAAATCGCCACACCCCCGGAGTCGTCATCCCTGCCTGACTGGTGTAATAGGCCTTTCGCAATGGCAGGCAGGCCTGAAGTTCGAGTGTAAGGAGAACTATCAGGGATCTCCATGAATCTTTTTCATTATGTAGATTATTTGTAAATTATCAACTCAAATTGAATTACCAGCTAAACAATCAATGATTATGGATCAGTTCAAGCAAGGTGGTTATGTCTATATCATGTCCAATAAAACAAGGTCTGTGCTGTATATTGGGGTGACCAGCGATCTGCACACCAGGGTCTATCAACACAGGAACAATCAAGGGTTGAAATTCACGAAGAAGTATCGATGCCGTTATCTGATTTACTATGAAGTATTTGATGATATTGAGGCAGCCCTCACCAGGGAAAAACAGCTAAAGAAGTGGAAAAGACAATGGAAATTGGATCTGATCAAAAAATCCAATCCAGGAGTAAGGGATCTTTCAAAAGAAGCGGATGAACTGGAATAGAGTACAACATTCACCTAACCCAACCTTCCTGCGTCGTCATCCCTAACTTTCGATCCAAGTGAGAACTATCAGGGACCTGAACGGATCGATACAGATCCCTGCTCACGAGCGAACCCGCCCGCGTAGCCGGCAGGGATGACGACAGCGACGAGTGACGGCAGGATTAACATTAAAAAGAAACGCCATTCCTTATGCATGTTCAACGGATTCTTCAGTGTATGGGGGAGAAAAAAACCACCCCGGCATAAGTATACGGGGTGGTTGACGCGTTATGGACGAAGGGGGACTATGGCTTGTTCAGTATTTCTCCATCCATAGAAAAATGTATTTAACGTCTATGCATTCTCATCACGTTTTCATGCATATTCCGGAAATGACCATTCATTCCCGGATTATAATGAGGCCCATTTTTGTTTGCCTTGACACCAATTATTTTATTGTCCACTCCATTGTCAGTCACCTGATCGGATGCAACGCCCTCCACCGTACAATCCATGGTGTATTCACCCAGATACACGTTGGCGTCAGAATAGGTTGCCCTGGAAAAGTTGTTGCCCATTACCTTAATGTTTTCGGCATAAGTACCGGTAGCAGCATCACCATCCAGATAAACGCCAACGGCTCCGGTACCACTGAACTGGTTATTCCAGATCTTAGCATCCATGTTATTCAAACCCATAATGGCCGTGCATCCATCCTGGGTATGGAAGGTATTGAATTTTATATCGAATAGTTGGGGGAATCCTTCATCCGGAAAATACGTACGGCGATAATCGCCCAATTGGATACTAATGACCCCAGGTGAAGCCTGAAAGATATTACCCGAAATGTTCCATTCTGTACGTTTTCGCAGAACCTCATTGGGGTAGTATCCATAATCATTATCGTCAATGTACAAATCAACAGATACTCCTGGTATAGAAATTCCCTCGATAAAACTGTTATTCCTGATCGTAAATTTTGAGCCCAGGTTGCAATACATGAACATTCCGTAAAAAGTTCCGGTCATCACATTATTTTCAATTTTTATCATTGCGTTTTCACCAAATCCTGCAAAATCGGGCCCTATTTGAGCTTGTTCAAATCTACAACCGGTAATTGAGATTTCACCATTGCTGAGTGGTTCATTGCCTGTACCAACCATAAAGGGGTTGCCGCAATAGATTGTCATATTGGTATTGGTACTCAATCCAAATACATTATATCCATCTTCGATATCACCCGCGATAATATCCACATTGTTCACAATCCCCTTGATATAGCGGTTGGAAGGAACATATGTTTGGGTGTAATCTGCCAATACTAAAACGGTTACCATCAAGTCACCGAAATAAGACCGCCAAGGATTATCCAGGTGGTCCGCGCAGGGAACACCGTCATTGATACGAAGGGTCATATCGGATATTGTGATATTTCCACCGACGAACTGCAGTAAAAAGGGAATATTGTCAATAGCCCAATAATCATTGCAAGGCAGATCAGGGGCATTGGAAATGACGGTTTTCCCTTTGCCTGCACCACGAAAATAGCCGTCAAAATCATGAATTTCGATCATCCCGATCGTATACTGTCCGGATACGAGCTGTACTACAGCTCCCGGTCCCGCTGCTTTCGCATCGGTAAAGGCCTGAAGCAGGTTGTCCGTATCTTCGATTCCGGTAAGATCTCCTGAAGGTTCTACCGTAAACAGAGGACCTTTTACTTTCCTGGCATTCAGGTCATCAGCAATGCCCTGCTGATCATCCTTCTGCCCGGGTTTGAGGGTATCGTAATCCGAGCAGGAATACAATAATAGGAGCATCACACTGAGGATGCAGAAGGTTATCTTTTTCATTTGAAAAATGTGTTTGATTTGAGGGAAATTTAGATAGAAGATCCGAGGAGTATTAACACAATTCGTTCAATCTTTGACACAATTTGACCAGATGGAGGGGAAAAGGGATATCTGAAAGGTTTCATGTTAGAAATTCCATTGTAATGGGCAATAACGGGAATATTAATTAGATTCATCGAGATCCCTGCTCACCCGCCAAATGCCGCTAAAGCGGGAGACGGCGGGCTCTCGCACATGCCATACCGCTCAGCCCGGCCGGGATGACGTTCCCTGGAAAAGGTTCCGAGGACCATTAGAAAATTGCCTCATCCCCCGGAGTCGTCATCCCTGCGTGACTGGTGTAATAGGCCTTTCGCAATGGCAGGCAGGCCTGAAGTTCGAGTGGAAGGAGAGCTATCAGGGATCTGTAAGAGTTGGTGAGATTCCCGATCTCCAGCCGGGCCATCATGCATAGGCCGTCAGGGATGACAAAAGATATGTAGGTTTACAGGAATGACTGTAAAACGGAACAGGTTATTTTGTTTCAAGTTTTTCCACTCCGGTCCAGTCATCGGGAACGCCGGTCATCGCAAACTGAATTGCCCGCCTATAAAAATAGGCAGCGGCAAAATCCTGGCTGTTCTTTTTAACGATTTTATTGAATACGACCGATGCCTCCGGGAACTCCCTGGCATAAAAACACCGCAATCCCTCATCGAATTCATCCAACGTTTGAAGCTTCAGGTCAATTACTTCCGGTTCATCCCCATTGAAACATTCAAATATCTTCGTCGGGTACTGTTTGCCTTTTACGATCACTTCGCCCATAACGCGGAAATGATAATCAGCATGCACTTCGAGGTGCTGTATGCATTCCTCGGTGATCAGGATCCGCACCCCGTAATGCCTTGTAAGTCCTTCGATGCGCGAGGCTATATTCACAGTATCGGCAATGGTGGCAGTTTCAGCCCTGTTTTCATCCCCGATGATGCCCATGATCAGGTGGCCGGTATGGATGCCGACACCGATCTGGATCGGCTTCCGCTTCCTGCTGATCCTGTAAAGGTTGTATTCGGAAATGATCTGCTGGATCCGGATGGCACCCTTGAGGCTATGGTCAGCTTTCTGTGGGAATATCGCCATGACGGCATCGCCGATGTACTGATTCACAAATCCGTTGTTGTCCCGGATTGCCGGGCCTATCTTGCCCACCAGGCTGTTGATGAAGCGGAAATTATCCTCGGGTGACATGCTTTCTGACAGGCTGGCGTATTCGCGGATATCCAGGAACAGGACGGAAACCACTTTGTGGGCCTGGTCGCCGACCTGTGTATCGATAATCGATTCACGGCCTATGGAGCGAAGGAACTCATAGGGCACGAACCGGCCGGTAGCCTTATTGATACGGTGCAGGTTGAGGTGTGTTCTGATTCGGCTGAGGAGCTCTTCCCGGGAAAAAGGTTTGGTCAGGTAATCATTCGCCCCAACGCTGAATCCTTCTACCAGGTCGGTAACACGGTTCTTGGCCGTTACGATCACCACGGGCAGTTCCGTGGACATGTAAATTTCCCGTATTTTTTTGCATACTTCGAAACCGGAAAGCTTGGGCATCATGATATCTAGTATGATCAGGTCGTATTTCTCTTCTTTTTCCAGGCAGGTCAGGGCCTCAAAACCCGAGTTTGCCAGGGTAACACGGTAACCCTCAAGATTGAGATAGTTCTGCAATACCTGCAGGTTTACCGGTTCATCGTCAACGACCAGGATTCTGACAGGGATTTCGGTATAGGTTGAAGTTGTTCTATGTCTAACAGCAGGAGCGTGGATCTCGTCGGCTGCTTCTTCCACCACGATGCCTGATAGGGTTTCGTGTACGGGCAGGGCAGCTTCAAATTCCTTCCGGCTGATCCTGCTCAGGGGCAAGGTGAAGGTAAAATGGGATCCCTGACCTACAACTGATTGAACACGGATGGTGCCCCCATGCAGTTCGACCAGTTGCCGGGTGATGGACAGGCCAATACCTGTGCCGCCGTAATCGCGGGTGATAGATCCTTCAGCCTGTTCGAAAGGACGGAAAATGACATCAAGCTTGTCTTCCGGAATGCCGATACCTGAATCGGAAACAGTAATGGCCAGGGAGCCGTTCACCAGGGAGCCCGATAAGGTAACGGATCCTTTCTCAGTGAACTTGATGGCATTGCCCAACAAGTTGAAAAGGATCTGCTGGATGCGGTTCTCATCTGCTTCGACAAGAGGAAGGTCACGTGGAATGTTGTTTATGAGCAACAGTTCCTTGCGCTTGATAAAAGGCCGGAGCAGACTGACTACAACATCAGTAGCACTGAACATATCGACCGGCTGCAACTGGAGGGCAAGCTCATGGGAGCGAAGTTTCGAGAAGTCGAGGATGTCGTTGATAAGGTTGGAGAGGCGTTTGCCGCTGCCTATGATGATACGCAGGTTTTCTTTCAATTTTGGAGTAATTGGACCTGCTATGCCTTCCAGGAGGGATTCGGCGATGCCGATGATGCCGAGCAATGGTGTTCGAAGTTCATGGGAAGTGTTGGAAAGGAACTGGTCCTTGAGCTGGTCGATCTGGCGCAGTTTGGCATTGATTCGCTCAACTTCCTCCAATTTTCTTTTCTGGCGGAGGGTGCGTATATAAATTAATCCCCAAACAGTTGCACCGGATAGCAACACATATACTATTTTCATCCATGCGGTGAGCCACCAGGGAGGGAGGATGGTAATATCCAGGGATGTGCCTGTCTCGTTCCAGATGCCATCGTTATTCGATCCTTTTACCCTGAATGTATAGGATCCCGGGGCCAGGCTGGAATATGTGGCCTGGGCATGTTTTGCATCGGCATACACCCAGTCCCTGTCAACGCCGGACAATTGATAAGCGTACAAATTCCGCAATGGAGCCGTATAACTCAGGGCCGCAAACTCAATGGTGAGTATGTTCCGGTTGTAGGGCACGACAAGCTCATTGCCGGACCGAAGAGCTGAAAACAAGGTTGAATCTCCGGATCTGTAAATTGATTCATGAATAATCTTAATGTCCGTAATCCGGACGGGCGGGATGAATGGATTGTCTCGTATGCTGTCAGGGTGGAACTTTGTAATACCATCCCCGGCCGAAAAATACAGGTTATTTTTCCCGTCCCTGTAATTTGCGACTGTACGGTATCCCTTAATGATGCCTGCCCCGGAATATCTTCGGATCTTTCCGGTTTCATCATTGTATGAAAAAAGACCTTCGGAATCATCGTATAACCATATGTTTCCTTTATGATCCGGGATCACTGAAAAAGGAGAGGGTGGAAATCCCTGTTTATCGGTGAATGTGGCAATGGATTTTATTTTTTTGTTTTCTAATGTTACCCGATGTGTTTTTTTCTCGGAAACCAGCCATATGTTCCCGAAACGGTCCATACAATGCGAAAGCAATAAGCCTTCGGATAAATAATTTTTCAGCGTTGCATCTGCCAGGTTATATTTCCAGTAATGCCGATTTTCGTCGTCAATTTCAATGATATAATTTTTGTTGTGAATGAACAGATTATCCTCGTCAGTATAAATGAATTCAATATTTTTGCCTTGAGATAAGTCCGGTTCCATTCCTGTAAATAACAGGGAATCTTCCGGTTCGGTTCTCATTTGCAGCTTCGCAAACCGTATCGGTTCAAGTTCCATGCCGGCTTTCAATTTTAAGTTATCGGGATCCAGGTAAAACAGCCCGGTTTTTTCCGCAAGCCAGAAACGATTTTTTTTGTCAACATAAGCGCCGTACCACAAGCTAAAATTTAATTGATGACTGACAGGTAACCCGAAGTTCTCCGGCTTAAGTTTCGTAATGTAACGACTTGCCGGCGTTTTCCTGTAGTACATTTCGATGTTAATTATAAATGGTATGGTTTTACCATTCGACAAACCGTTAACCAGCAGGTATTTTCCGTTTCCATAGATCATACCGTAATCGATCCAATCGGAAGCTATTTCAATTTTATCCAGCAGATTGAAATTTTTATCCAGGAGGTAAATTAGTCCTGAATTGTGGGGTTTGATCCAGATGTTATCTTTATAGTCAACATACATGCCATAAAATTCCTGGGCGGCCAGATGATAATCCGGGCTTTGCTGATCGAATTTTGTGAACTGGTTGAAGGATTTCAGGTCAATGAGGCTCGTGCCGAAAGCCCTGTACCAGTGCGGGCCGAACCACAGGAGATCTTCCCGGCTTTTAAAAGCTACATATTCCCATCCACGCATACCATCTTTTCCGAAATTATTTGAATAAAATGAGTACGTCAGGACATCAGAATCCGTATCCGATTCCGGCAATTTATAGTGTATCAATCCCCAGTTTCTTGTCCAGAATCCATCTTTATCAGGCACGCATTGTTCAAGAGTCTGGTAGGCTGGTGTGCTAAATAATTTACTGATCACAACATCCGTCTCAGTGCTTCCGGGGCTATTTTTTAAGAATGGGTAATAATAAAACACGGTATAAATGCCCCTTTTCGGAACATCCCATACCACGGAATCATAATGCGTTTTCAGTATGTTTTCAGTAAGATCGACTTTTATGAGCCTTCCCCCTGTGTGAAGCCAGATCCTTTTTTTAATATCACTAAAACATCCAAGCGCCGGAAGAGAGCCATTAACACCCAGGAAAGTAACAAAATTCCCCGGTTTTCCATTTTCCCCCGGATAAAACCGGCTGACCTGGATGTCATATTGCCCGTTTGTGGCCTGGATCCAGATATTTTTTTTACTGTCTTCGAATATTTTTTCAATCCTTGGTTTTTGTTCCCTGTCAGCATTGCCGGGATCCAGTTGGATTATCTCAAAGTCAATGTTGTTGACAAAAATTTTCAAAGCAAATCCGGAGGATTGGATCCGGTTTACTAGTTCATTTATAGGTATCCGAATCAGGAATCCCCCATCTGTCGATAACCATAAATTATGTGCTGAATCTTCCAGCAAAAAAAGGAACATGTAGTCACTTTGGACTTGTACTGCTGTGGTATCAAAAAATACCCGGGTGAAATGATCGGAGATGGAGTCGTAAAAACACAGGGCGCCCCCGGTGGCCATCCACAAATTGCGGTTGCTGTCGTTCAAAAAAACGGAGCCTTCCGCCCATTGAAAATTTTCAGATTCAACCCAGATATCACTTTTCCGGTAGGTATTGAGGCGGATGCCATCAAACCTGTGAATATTGATATAACCTCCCATCCAGATGAAACCACGGGAATCCTCATGAATGGACATAGTGCGAATGTCGATATCGGGAAAATCATCCGCGAGATAGTGAAGATTGACCGGAGCTTCCTGGGCGAGGGAAAAATTTTGAAAATATAAAAAAGTGAAAACAATTCGCAATAATATTGTTCCAATACGGTCGGATGTCATGATTTTGCTGTTTAAAAATTGTGAATTTTAAAAATCACTGTTAATATTTTGCATCTATGCATTTTTGAAAATCTTGAATACCCTTGAACAAGACTTGATACCGGAAGAAATTGCTCATCAATATCCCGGATTTTGTTTCAGCTTTCCATGATATAGCTGTATTTCACCAAACGTGATCGGGTGCCTGATATTCCTATCATTGAATACAGCCGCATCCAGGCATTTGACGATGTGCTTTTCGCTGGCGATGTACCTGTTCAGCGTTTCTTTGGCGATGCCCCAGCGTTTCAGGTCCCAGAAGCGGTGGCCCTCCATGCCCAGTTCGAGCCTGCGTTCAAAACGCACGGCTTCGCGGGCACCTGCCTGAGATTGAAACGGATCAAGAGATCCTCCTGCAGGATATTCGATGATCTCGTAATTTGCAGCAGGCCCGCTTCCATCCTCTTTCTGCACCCATGATTCCGGCCTGGCTGCCCTGGCCCTGACCATGTTCACAAGTTCCCTTGCCCTTGTCAGGTTCCCGGCTTCTACCTCACATTCCGAGGCCATAAGCAAAATGTCTGCATACCTTAAAACTGAATAATTATTTGCTGTAGTGTTCGTCCACCCTCCTGTCTGCATTCCAATTCCTTGTTCTTCCTGGGATATAACATTTTTTAAAGGTGAATAAGGTCCTCCCCAATTCTGGTCACGTATCCAGTCAGATCCGGGGTGCGGTCCCCAATCCAGGTATGGGATTCCCCGTCGTCCAACTGTCCAATCAAGGCGTGGGTCCAATGTCCTTGGATCTGTTATGAATGGTTCATTGCTTTGAACACCCATATCATTGCCTACATTTTCCGAATTAAATTCCAGGCCAAAATATTCGAGGTAAGGAAGGCCGTTCATGGTCTTAAAGGCATTGACCAGGTTCTGGGTAGGCTGATAGAATCCACAACATCCTTTGCCGGGCCCGGTTACACCACTATCCCATAAATAAGGATAGTTGTAAATATCCCCTAAATTTCCATTTAATGAAACATCAAAATCCACTAACGCACCATCATTTACTGCGGATTGGATATCAAAAATTGATTCATTATTGTTGTTCCCTGAAATCCTGAAATTGTCATGGTAATTCCCTGACAATGCGTATTTGCCACTGCTGATCACCTCATTCAATAGTGGCAGCGCCTTATCAAATTCGCTCCTGAACATGTAAACTTTTGCCAGCATACCCATCGCCGCATATTTGGTTGCTCGGCCCCATTCCCAGTTGCGGCAATTTTCCGGAAGATGATCAGCCGCAAACCGGAAATCTTCCATCACCTCCAGCCAGGGTATGTGTCCATCCCCGCCAAGTAGGTTCCAGGGAGTATTGCCGGCATTGCTTTCAAGGCTTGTGGCCGGTTTGTTGGGCACATAGACGAGATTGTGCCGATCTTCTTCCACTATGTAGGGAATAAAATCCCACATCTTAATGGCTTCCAGGTGAAAATACCCGCGCAGGAACCTGGCTTCGGCAATAAACTGGGTGACCAGGGAATCGTTTACTGATCCTTCTTCGCCTGATTTTTTTGCGAAATAGATAACGTCATTGCTCTTAGCTATGCCATTATAAACTGCGCTCCATTTGTGCCCATATGGCCCTGTTTGGGGATTTTGTCTGTATGATTCAATATCATCCATTATTGGTTGGTCTATAGATACAGAGCCTTTATGGGCGTCGTCTGCATAAACATCACCATACAGCCAATTACTTCCGGCGGCATATGCTCCATCTTGCCCACCAAAGCCACTCAGACCTTTTACACCATCGAGGTTGGCATAGGCGCCGATCAGCATTTGTTCGAGATTTTCTGTACTGGTTAAGTTGCCTTCATATACACTTCCCTGTGTACTTTCGTCCAGGAAATCATTTACACAGGAAGCTGTTATATTGATCAGGCAGCAAAAAACAAGGATTATTTTATGTGGATTTTTCATTGTTGAAATCATGTTAAAGGTTAGAAAATGATATTGACTCCTGCCATATACGACGTTGCCGCCGGATACTGGCCAAACTCCCATCCCATGTTCGTGTCGTCCCGGTACTCATTGCCGAAATTCGGATCTATGCCGGAATAACGGGTCAGGGTCAGTATGTTGTTTGCCTGAACGTAAATCCGGAAACTACCGCGATTCTTTAAGGATTTCGGTGAGAAATTATACCCCAGGATAACCTGCTGGATCCTCAGGAAACTCGCATCTTCCACAAAATAGCTGTTGTTTAACCAGATTTCTTCATATGCCCGGTCCCAGCCCGGTTTGGGGATGGTGGCCTTAGCATTATCCACACCGGGCATGCCCCAGGCGCTGTATAAATCCGTAGTGCCAATGTCCCACAGGAACAGGTCGGTTGTATATTTGTTCAAATTGTTTATTTCATTGCCGTATGATCCGTAACAGAAAACAGAAAGCTCCCATCCTTTGAATTTCAGGTTGACGGGAATGCCAAAATAAAAATCGGGGTGAGGCGATCCGATGAAAACATAGTCATCTTCATTGATCACGTCGTCTCCATTGGCATCACGGAATTTCATCCTGCCAGGAGCCAATTCAATAATCGCCATGCTGTCGCCAATTATTTCATTATAGAAATTATCCGGGCTGTTTATGGCCTGTGCAGGACTGTTTGCTGCTTCTTCCACAGACTGGAACAACCCGACCTGGTCGAGCCCGTAAAACGAGCTGATGGGGTAATCCTCCATTGTATAAGAATAATTGAATACATCCACCCTGCCAACAATTTTCTGGTCGGGGCTGTTCAGTTTCAGCACCTTGTTTTTGTAATGCGAGAAATTCAGGCCGGCACTCCATGTAAAATCATTTTTTACTGGTTGTGTATAAAGCAATGAAAATTCAAACCCCGTATTGCGCATGTCCCCGATATTTTCGAAAGGAGGATGGGCTGTTCCGAATATATCCGGCATAGTGACCTCTATCAGCATACCGGTCGTTTTCCTGTCATACCAGTCAAATGTGAAATCCAGGGAGCCGCTGAACATTGAAAGGTCAAGGCCTGCATCAATCGTTGTTGTCGATTCCCATTGCATATTGGGATTTCCTATGATGGAATTAACCAGTCCGGCATAGGATTTATTAATTTCCCCCTTTATCGGGTAACTTGCCCAGACCGGATCAATGGTGAATGCATTGTAAATCCGGTAATCACCGATATTCTGATTTCCGGTCTGCCCCCAGCTCGCTCTCAACATCAGGTTATCAATGAAAGCGATATTTCCCATGAAAAAAGACTCGTCTGACACTCTCCAGCCAGCGCTTACTGCAGGAAAGAATGCGAACCGGTTATTCTCCCCGAACCGGGAAGAACCGTCATACCTGGCGGTGCCGCTGACAATATATTTTCCACGGAAATCATAATCAATCTTGCCAAAGGCAGAAAACATGGACCACCTGGAGCTGATCCCGTAATTTGACTGGTTCTCCTCCCCGGTGGAAAGATGTCGGAAATTGATATCTTCATAAGCATACTTTGTCCGGGAAGCGGAAAAGGAAGTGGTTTTATTCCGGATGGCTTCCATTCCCGCCAGCAATCCCAGCTTATGTCCGCCGTTGAACAGCCGGTTATAGGTGGCAGTATTATACCAAGTCCAGTTGTAGTTATTGTTGCTTGCCTGGCTTAAACTATTGTTTCCCCCATCCTTGTTTTCATAGTAGGTTGGGGTAAAGAATTTATCTTCCATCGTCAGGACAAGGGCGGGATTGAAACTGGTTTTGAGGGTCAATGTGTTCAGGAGGTCACTCCCCATATTTTTCAGGACATCATATTCCAGGAAAAAAGATCCCAGGAGGCTGATCCGTTCCCTGACATTGTCCTTTTCGCGGGTCAGCTGGGCAACGGGATTGCTGTACATACCATCCGGGCTGAATCCTTCAATTTTTGTCCCCGTATAATTTCCGGCAATATCATACACCGGCATGATGGTTGGTATCTGGGTCGCAGCCCAGAAAGTGCTGCCTCCAGCAAAATCTGTCGCCGGGCTGTTGTTGGTTTTCTCATAGGTCAATCCAAGAAATTCACCCATGCGGAACCGGTCATTGAAATTTATTATTGAATTGATGCGGCTCATGTATTTTTCGTAGCCTGTGTGAATGATGATGCCGTCCTGGTTGTAAAAACCAAGTGATAATGCGTACAGGGCTTTCTGGTCGCCTCCCGACATGCCCAGGTTATAATTATGGACCAACGCGGGCTGTGAAATTTCGTCTATCCAGTCAGTCCCTTCCTTATTCGCCCGGGTTATCGGATTCTTTTCTCTGATGTAGGTGCTTTCATCCAGCAGCGAGTCGTTCAGCTCGATGGAGTAACCTGCAGGATAAACATAATCCGGTAAACCCCATAAAGTATCTGTTTCAGAGGTCAGATTATACTGGGGGTGCTCGGGCAGGAAACCTTCGTTCATTTGCCGCATTCGGACCATCTCCACATGTTGTTGCGGTGAGAGCATTACCGGGAAACGTTTTTTGGGCAGCACCTGAACACCCGTATAGCCATTGAAGGTAAAATGATTTTTCCCGCTATTATTTCCCTGCGTGGTGGTGATAATGATCACGCCATTTGATGCGCGTGCACCGTAAATGGATGCGGAGGCTGCATCCTTCAGGACCTGGATCGACTCAATGTCGAAAGTATTAAGATAGCGGATCTGATCGTACTCAACCGGAATGCCATCCACAATATATAATGGATTGTTATCGTTAATGGTCGTAAATCCGCGAATACGGACTCTAATATCTCCGCCGGGTTTCCCAGAACTGATCACGAAGACCCCCGGGATTCTTCCGGTAAGTTGTTCCTCAACACTACTTACAGGGATAGTCTGGATCTCCCTGGGATCGAGTTTTGAGATGGCACCAGTTACCTTTCGCAATTCTTCAGAGGTATAGCCGGTAACAATTACTTCCTTAAGTGTAGTAACATCAATTTCCATCACTATGTCAATGACCTCCTGGTTGTTAACCTGGATGGACCGGGTTTTAAAACCAACCGATGAAAAGACCAGGACTGACTCAGGACCGGGAATATAGCAGGAATAATTCCCGTCCAGGTCCGTGATGGTGCCATTAGTTGTTCCCTGGATGAATATATTTACACTTGCTAATCCATCCCCCTCGGGTGATGATACATGTCCGCGTACATAGAGTCCCTGAGCAAAGGAGGTAACTGTTAAAAACAGTAAATGGAACATCAGGAGGGAAACGTTTGATACAATCCTGGCTGGGTATCTGGATTTTTTCATCATTTTAAAAAATCGTTATGTTTGAAAAGGCTCTATTATGCAGGAAAATTCTCCATAAATTGTTAAGGTCATTAACACAAATTGCTCAACCTTTGACACAGATTGCCCAATATAGTGGAGTTAGAGAGGTTAATCGGTATTTGAGTTACCTTATCGCAGTTCCTGAGGAATAGGCATTTAGCCTGCTCAATTGTAAATAGTCATGGAGGCGGCATGATACCGATCATTACGCAGAAAGTTTACCCTACCTTATCCTGGGCATAAAAATCATGAGGAGCTTTTTTGAAAAGCTGTTTGAAGGAACGGCTGAAATAAGAAAGGTTGTTAAATCCGGTGGCATAGGCGGCGGAACTGACATCGGACTCACCCAGACTGATGATCTGGTAGGCTTTGATCAAACGGAAATTGCGGATATATGTACTTGGGGAAAGATTTGAGATGGCTTTCAACTTCCGGTACAGCGCTGATCGGCTTAAACCTACTTCTTTAGTGAATAATCTCGAGCCAAAACCGGGATTAATATAGTGCTTTTCGAGGATCTCATTGATCCTTTTGATGAATTTATCGTCGGTTGAGGAAGCACTTATCTCCACCCCGCTTCTTATCCATTGTTTTGTGAATTTTTCCCGCAGGAGCCTCCTTTGTTGCAGTAGATTGTGGATCCTGGTCAGAAGTATTTCCTGATCGAATGGCTTGATCACATAATCGTCAACCCCACACTCATAACCGGAAATTAGATTTTCCTTCCTTGCCTTGGCTGTCAGCATGATGATGGGTATATGCCTCGTCCTTTCATCCTTACGGATCTTCCTGCAGAACTCATAACCATCCATCCCCGGCATCATCAGGTCGGTTATTATCAAATCGGGTACCGTATCCACTGCTTTCCCGAAACCCCGGAAGCCATTATCCGCTTCAATAAATGTGAATTGATGATCCAGATTGTGGGTAATGTAATGCCTCATATCGGCATTGTCCTCCACCACAAGGATCAGGGGCAGGAGCGTATTCGTTTTTTCCAGACTTAGATCAGATATTCTTTTAACGGGAATTTTATCCCGAGGAACGCCTTCCATTCCCTGAACAAAAATATTACTGGTTTCAGCAATCGGGACCATTTCGTCCTCCGAAAGATGGTGTTTTCCTCTAGGTATCAATATCATAAAAACAGTCCCTTTCCCAGGCCTGCTCTGGACTGTAATTGTACCATGATGCAGTTTGACCAGCTCATTTACCAGGGCGAGACCGATACCAGCTCCTTCATGCCGGCGGGTATGGCTGCTGTCGATCTGATAGAAACGGTCAAAGATGCGCTCGATTTCACCGGATTGGATACCAATGCCGGTATCCTGTATGGATATTTCAGCCAGGGGTCCATATTTCTGCAAAACAGCGCATTCATCCGGGCTATGTATGCCCAACCTGATAATCACTTTACCTCCAGTAGGAGTAAACTTCAATGCATTCCCGATAAGATTTTCAATTATGTCTTCCATCTTTTCACTGTCGAAATATGCCATAAAAGGTTTGCGCGGCAGGTAGGTGCTGAGTGCGATTTTATTGTTCCGTGCTGCGGATTCGAAATTGGCTGTCACATCGCGGAGGAAAATAGACAGGTCCTGCTCCGAAGCCTGCAGTTTCATTTTACCGGCATCGAGTTTTGACAGTTTGAGTATCTGGTTAATGAGCCGAAGCAGGCGCCTGGCATTCCTTTTCATGATCTCAGCCTCCTTCCGCAGGTCACCATTGTACCTGCCCTGTATAAAGTTCTCAAGGGGTGCCAAGATCAGCGTAAGCGGCGTACGGAATTCATGGGATATATTTGAGAAGAATTCTGTTTTCATGTGGTCAAGCTGTCTGAGTCTTTCTGCTTCTGCGCGTTCAAGCTTCAGTCTTTGTTGCAACCGTATCCTGCGAAAGTCATAATACCGCCATCCAGTAAAGAGGATGATCAGAATCAGGAAATATGTAATATATGCAAAAGTGGTAGCATACCAGGGAGAGAGGACATTGATATTAAGCTGAGTCCAATCCGGATTCCAGGTGTAATTGTTGTTTGATCCATTCACATAGAACTGATAGGTCCCCGGAGAAAGATTGGAATACGTGGCTATACGGTTTGCGGCGGAAGTAAAGACCGTATCTTGATCAAAGCCTGACAAATAATAGGCATATTGATTCCGGACCGGATTGGAAAAGCTTAATGCAGAGAATTCAATGGACAGAACATTTTCATGAGGGTTCAGCGTAAGCGTATTCGTTTTGTTTAATGAAACCAGTCGCATGGTGTCATTACCCTGGTATATCGATCTGTGGAGGACCTTTATGTCAGTTATTTCAACAGGTGGGATGAAAGGATTCCGCCGGACACTGTCAGGATGAAAGACCGTAATGCCGTCCATTGCACCGAAATATATCCTTCCGGCCCGGTCCCTGCCTTTTAGTCCACCAAATATAGATCCGTTGATAATCCCTTGCCCTTCGAAATTAATGATTTCATTTGTTCTGACATCATAACGATAAATACCCGATCTCCCTGATTCTGAATAGATCCATAAATTATGATCATCATCCGTAACGAACTCCAGTGCCCGCGGAGGAAAGCCATCTTCGGCCGCATAGATCATTTCCCGGATCTCATACGGCGGGTAGGATGTGTTCTTGATAAACTTAATTTTAAATAAGTTCAGGTAATCATTCGTCCATATCTGATCCGTGTTGTCTAAATAGAACGACCACAGCCTGGGCCTTGGCAAGAATTTATCGTCGCCTTCTTTCCGTTTGATCTTCCAATAATTCCGGCTGAGAGGATCAAACTGAATCCAATCTCCATCAGTTACAAGCAAAAAAAAATCATCCCTCACGGGAATTATCTTGTCTATTTCAGTGAATATGATGGAGTCTTCCGGATTATTATCAGGTGTGTATTTACTAAAAATCACCTTGCTCCAGTCGGTGTCCTCCGCATACCGGGAAATATCACCATAAAAGAGGCCATGATTTGTCGAAAACCACATGGTTTGTGTTCTGTTCAGGACAACATCACTTATACTAAAAGGTGTCTCCGGAGCAACTCCAAAATTGGAACGAAAAATTTGTTGTGAACAGGAAGGGGCAGAAGATGATTCTGATATGCAGGATTTCTTTATAACAGCAACTTGCCCAAGGAAATTATGCGCCCAGATGCATCCATGGTTGTCCTCAATCAATTTAAGAATCCACGTATCAATATTGCCAATAAAATCAATTTTAAGGGGAAGTTTGTTAAAAAACGTGAATTTATAATCGGTTTTGTAAATGGTATTTTCCCTGCCGCCCAGTAAAATATGATCATTCCCAATGTCGAGCATACTTGAAAATTTCAGATCCGGCAGACTGTTGCTATCACCTTTTATAACGAATAATTTCCTGAACATTTTATGATGGTTCATGTCGATCATAAAAACGCCATTTGTAAAATCCCCGCCAAACAGCACGCCCTCCTGCGTAAGCAGAACTCCTGTCAGACGATACTTCCAGCTTTTCGGGTTGTTTTCGGTTTTTGTGAATTCATGGATTTTTATAAATTCAGGTTCGTTCTTTTCATTCCAGGACAGTTTATAATTGAGAATTGCATTCTCATTAACGATGATCAGTTGATTGTCATTGAATGCATGAACATTGTCGATCCAGCCCGTATGTCCCTGGAATCCCAAGTCATGCGGAAATTCATGCCAGGCAAAATTGAAATCCAAGTGGTTAATGTCCGTATTTTCTCCATAGGGCTTGGTAATCTCCAATATACTTTCCGGAATATCATCGACCACCTGAAAGGGAGCTATCTTCGATTTTTTGTATGCCAGGTAATTCCGTACACCGATCCAGAGATTCTTCTCTTTGTCAAGGAATATGTTCTTGGTCCAGTAGGTAGTCTGCCCGCTATTTTCAAAAAAAGTACCTCCCGGTGACCAAGTGCCGTTTTTCAGGACCATTCGAAATATACGGCAGTGCGTATTGATCCAGATGTCTCCATCTTTATCCTGCAGTATTTTTAGTATCTGGGGGCAGAAATATTCCTTCCCCAGGCGTTCTTTCATGAAGTACGGAGGGGCTATATTCTCAGCCAGCAAATCCCTGTAATGCACGGGAATGATACAGCTCTTATTAAGGTATAACTTTTGAGGGGGGAAGGCACATGCATGTAATGGGACAAGAATAGAGTCGAGGGGTATATAAATAAGTAATCCGTTGCTGGTCCCGATCCAGAGATTTTTATTGTGGTCCTCAGCAAGGGCACTTATAGAGGATATTTCCGGTTGTTCGATGTAATTCCTGAAAAAGGATTCGAAGGGAGGGGCAAAATCGATCCAGGTAAACCGGTCGAATTGGGGATGATATATAAACAAACCTTTTCCAGCAAATACCCAGGTATTACCGTAGCTGTCCTTCAAAAATCCAGCCGGTCCAATACCCTGCATATTTTTCTTATTCTTTTCAAGAAGATCATAGAAAGGGTATGTCCTGACCGAATTACCATCAAATTTCTGAACGGAACTTTCCCCTGCGAACCATATATACCCTTTTTGATCCTGAAATATACGGCTGATCCAACCTTCTATTTCAGGAAAATCGTCACGAAGATTATGGACAAAGACATTGCTTTGTTGAGAGTGAGAAATGAAAGGGATGGCCAGAAATATACTTACCAGCAAAAGGGTCAACTGCCGGAATATAATCTTCCATCCAATGTAGAATAGTGCCATAGTCACGGGTTAAGGATACTTTCTTCCTAAAAAATCAACCCGAAATACATTGAAATAATAAGATAAATTACAAAAAAGCTGACACATTTCAAATATCAGGGATTTATAAATTTTTTTTCTCATTTTTGTCTTAGTTAAATTAGTTGTTTTAATACATCATAGAGGATATTAGATTTCTGCTCTTCCATGAAACCACTCACCAGGAGTTGTCATTAATAAAGCATGATTGTAAGGAGAACTACCAGGGATCTGTATGGATTTCATTGAGATCCCTGCTCACCCGCTATAACAACCTTTAAAGCCGGCAGGGATGACGAAAAAACGAAGACCGTCATCCCTGCCTGCCTGGTGGGATAGGCTTTTCGCAATGGCAGGCAGGCCTGAAGTTCGAAAGGAGGGAGGATTATCGGGGATCTGTATGAGTGTTGGTGAGATTCCTGATCTCCCGCAGGGCCTTCATGTATAGGCTGTCAAGAATGACGGCAAGGGGGTAGATCGGGATGGCAAACGAGGCACAGGCTGGCAGGAATGACAAACCTTACTGAAATCTGCTCCCCGAAAAACGGGAGTATAAAACAACTGGGTTCTGAAATGATCTTAGACTATTTTCCGTATGATCGGATTGAATGCCTTCGAAGCCACCAGTACTTTATCACCCATACTCAATTTATTTGCTTCCGATTCATCGGCCACTACCTTGACCAGTTCATTGCCGATGAGGATGGTCAAAATAAAAATGAAATCCTGTTTCTGGATCCCGACGATCTCCCCGGTAAACTGAAATTTTCCACTTACTTCCTTATGGGTGAAGACCTCTGCTGGTTTTCCCTGTTTGATGATCTTTCCATTTTCTATCACCAGCATATGATCTGACATCCTCAGGATTTCTGAAACATCATGACTGACCAATACCGTGGTGAGGCCATATTCACGATGCACCTGGAGGACATGATATTGTAATTTTTTTCTCATTGCATGATCGAGGGCGGAAAGTGGTTCATCCAGGAGGAGGATCTTTGGCTTCTGGACCAGGGCCCTGGCCAGTGCCACCCGTTGCTTTTGCCCACCCGATATGGTTTCGGGCATCCGGTGCTGCAACTCCCCCAGCTCGATGATCTCAATGAGTTCATCGACGGTCTTTTTTTCCTGTTTTCTATTCAACGCAAAAAGGAGGTTTTCTTTTACCGTCATATTGGGGAAGAGCGCATAGTCCTGAAACAGGAATCCTATTTTCCGTTTTTGTGGAGGAAGGCTGATCCGCCTGGAAGTGTCGAGCCAGGTGACGTCATTGACAACGATCCGGCCTTCCTCCGGTGCGAGCAATCCGGCAAATATTCTCAATAAGGAAGTTTTACCGGCACCTGATTCACCATAAAGGCTTATAAAGGTCCCCGGAGAAAGGTCAAGATCAATGCCGAGCCTCATCTCCCCCGAGGGCGACCAGAGTTTTTTATGGAAAGAAAGTTTGATCATTCCCAGAATCGTTTTAAATAACCTCCATTCACCAGGTAAACCAGCAGGAGTATGATGAAGGTGATCGCGAACAGGATCATGGAATAAGTATTGGCTAGTCCATAATTCAATGATTCCACTTCATCGTAAATGGCAATCGATGCTACTTTTGTTTTCCCGGGAATATTGCCTCCGATCATCAGCACCACGCCGAACTCACCGACGGTATGGGCAAAGGCAAGCACGATCCCGGTGAGTAAGGAGGGCTTGATGTTGGGCAGCAACACTTTAAATAGCGTAGTTGTTTTTGATTTCCCCAATACGTAAGCAGCATCCTTGAGAGAATCAGGAAGATTTGTAAAACCTGACTGGATCGGATGTACCATGAAGGGTAAACTATAGATGATTGAAGCCACAACAAGACCTTCAAAAGAAAAAACCAGGCGTAATCCCAGCCAATCATCAAGCCAGTTTCCAAAGGCATTCGAAGGGCTGAAAGCAACCAACAGATAAAACCCCAGCACGGTTGGAGGGAGTACCAGTGGCATGCTTACCAGGGTTTCGATTACTGGCTTGATCCTTGTTCTTGAATAAGCCAGCCAGTAGGCCAGGGGTACCGATACCATCAGCAGCAATAAAGTCGTGATTAGCGCTAATTTGAATGTCAATATAAGTGGTTCCCAGTCAATCATTCCGCTATCATGATTTCATTGGTTTTGATCATGGCCGTAACTTCATTGCCCTCTTTCAATTTCAGCTGTTTCACTGCATTGGTTGTGATTATGGAAGTTATTTTTCCGGCGGAAGTTTCCAGTACGATTTTGCTTAAAAGTTCACCCGATTCAATGGAATGGACATGGCCTGCCAATTTATTTTGTAAGCTGATCTGATGACCCGTCCCATTCCCTATGATCACCTCGGTTTCTTTGAATATAACATGGATGGGATTCCCAACTTTCAGGTAAGAAACCGTTTCGGGGGTGTCAATAACGATCACGGTAAAACGCGTATCACCCACCTGGATGCATGTCAGAGACAAAGCTCCATTTACGGTTATTTCTTCTATGATGCCATTTAAAATGTTCATAAATCACACACTGAATAACCGAATTTATCCAAAATTTCCTTGCCTTTTTCAGAAAACAGGAATTCGTAAAACTTTTTTGCCTGATTGGCCCATTTTTTCCTGTTTTTAAGAATAACTACCCCTTGGGCGATCGGAGTATAATATTTCGTATCCACTTCTGTCCAATTCCCTTTATCTTCAATATCAGGCGATAAAACGACCGATTTGGCTGTAAATCCTATTTCAGCAGCTTTAGAAACCACAAACTGGCTGGTTTGTGAAATACTTTCCCCAAACACCAATTTTTTTTCAACCTTTTCATAGATACCTGCGTGATCCAGAACTTCAATTGCGGCAACGCCATAAGGAGCCGTTTTGGGATTGGCCAGGGCGATATGACGGATGCTATCGCTGGCGAGGAGTTCTATGGACGGATCCAGTTCATTATAGAGAGTCCACAGAATCAGTTTTCCATAGGCATATATTTCCGGAGCGGATAGTGTAAAACCATTCTTGTACAATTCAGTTGGATACTTCATATCGGCAGAAACAAAGATGTCATACGGGGCACCCTCCCTGATCTGTGCTGTGAGGATTCCGGAAGAACTGATGACAGTTTCACATTCAATGCCTGTATTCTCGGTAAACACCTGAACGAGTTCTTTCATGGGGAAGTGCATATTTGCAGCCGTGGCGATCATGAGCTTTTCAGATTCTCGCTGTCTACATCCATAGCAAAGAAGGAAAAGTATAAAAACTAGAATTCCTGATTTTGCCATTGAATAAACGATTTAATTGGTTTCTATTTCTGTAAGTACATATCTGCCTACTTCTTTTAAAGTATTCCGATCTTCCTGGGGAATGGAACCATCCCCTTTTGGACCAATATTTAACAGCAGGTTGGCATTGAGTTTTTCAGCTTCTTCCAACATTTTTATGACTTCATCAGCTGATTTGTGGTTCCTGTCATCTCGGCTATCATATCCCCAGGCATGGGGTTGAAGCGTGTTGCATATTTCCCGGGGTTTATATTGGTTCTTTTCGTAAGCCATTTTTGCCACCTCAAACTGTTGTCCCACCTTCGCATTTCCACTTCTTTCAGGTGCCATAAAATCTTCCTCACCATTTGCCCCTTGTTTAAAAGAAATTAATGCATGTGGAGACAGTCTGCGTACCAGTGCATAGGTAGTGTCAATCGGGAATAAGTCTGGCCGGCTGTAATATCCCATAATGGGATCAAACCATATACCTGCGATGTTTGGATATTGTGTAAGCATTTCTTTTAACTGATTATGGACAAAGTTTACGTATTTTTTAAAATCCTCCTCTTTCTCATATTTATATTCAGGCTGAGGATTCCTGTATGCAGGTCTGGCATTTTCCCAGCCACTTTCCCGTGAGTAAAAATAAGGGTGCCTCCAGTCGGCGCCATAAGAATAATACAGGAATAAACCCAGCCCATTTTTTTCACAGGCTTCATAAAGTTCCTGAATCAGGTCCCTTCCGGCAGGGGATTTCCGCACATTAAAATCAGTCTCCCTGGTGTCAAAGAGGCAAAAACCATCATGATGTTTGGCTGTAATCGTGATGTACTTCATGCCGGCATCCCTGGCTAATTGGGTGATTTCATCAGCATTGAATTGATCAGCAGTAAATTCATCCCTCAGTTTGGCATACTCGGCAACGGGAATGGTATCAGTCAACTGGACCCATTCACCTTTTTCCAGCAGACTGTATAATCCATAGTGAATAAAAAGGCCAAATCCTGCATTTTCGAACCATGTTCGATTGGCCTTCCTGGGATTTTCCAGGTATTCCATTTTATAATCCTGCAGATAGGAGGGTACCTCCTTTGATTGGTTACAGCCAATCAGAACCTCTATAATTAAAAATGAAAGAATGGCAAGCTGTATTTTATTTTTCATTTTGTTCATCTTTAACATTCTGGTAAAATCACTTAGATACGAAAAAGTTATTCTTTATTGAGCGATCAATTTATACTTTTTGAAGAATAACAAAAAATGAACTCATAAGCATTGATCCTTTTCTGCTTCTACCGATTTCTTGTTGATCCATATCCAGTTCTCTTGAAAGTTCAGGATCTTCTGGATACTTGTTTCGTGACTCTTCAATCACTTGTTCCAGCGGAATATAATAATCATTCCACCAGCTCTCATCCGATAGCTCAAATTGATCAATCAACTTATACCCACATGCTGGTACCTGACCAATTTTTTCAGTTTTTTCTTTATTTTCGTCATGGATTACTAAAAATCCATCAGGTTTTAATAATCGACGCCAGTTCACCAGGCTATTCCTGAAACCCAATATAAAAACGGAACCTTCAGCCCAAATAATATCGAAACTTTCATCTTTCAAATCGATATTTGAAATACTGGCATTGACAATACGTATTCTATTGGTCAATCCCGAGTCGTTTATTTTGTGTAGGAATTGATCCAGCGCTAAAGTATCAATATCTATTGCGGTAATCATTCCATCGGATAAAGTTGCCAGTTCCATGGTTGGGACACCTGTACCACATCCAATATCTAAAATCTGAGGATTATTTAATTTAGGAAGCATTTGAAAAGCCTTCCGGGTATATTTATTCAGATTTTCGCGGATCTGATCTTTTTTAAATCTGTAAAAATCCGCATGGGTCATTTTATTTCAATCCTTTTTGCCAGAAATCTCCCCAGGTGGTTCCCTGGCCAGGCCTGGATTCAGGTCTGATATCAACATACATGATCGTATCTGCATCCACCCCGTACGGGCCGTTCAAAACCTCATCGCCATCGGGATTCACGACCATGGAACAACCGATCCCTTTCCAGCCTTTCCAGGGACCATCTGTCATCCAGCCTACGTTACTGGCACTGGCGATCCAGATCCGGAATTCCCTGGCAACAGGCACGTAGGCATTTCTCCAGGTATCCCCATAAGGTTCCTTGTTATTATCATGATCAGGGGGCATGGCCCACGAGCTTGGGGAAAGGATCACATCCGCTCCCATATAAGCGAGGGCCCGGGTCAATACATGATCCCTGGCCGTGGCATCTGCACAGATCAAAAGTCCTAATCTGCCATATTCCGTATCCACCACATTCAACCGGTCACCCAGGTCGTAATAGGGGTGGCCGATATCCAGCTCATTGATCTTCCGGTGTTTGAGAATGATCTCACCCTCCGGATTAATGATGACCGCCGCATTGTATACCTGATCATCGGCTTTTTCCGTCAATCCGGAACATACGTATACCTTGTATTTCCTGGCCATTTCGGAAAGAAAATTGGAGGTTTCTCCTCCAGGTACCGGTTGAGCTTGTTTCAAGGCAGAAGGATCTGTCCAGCCCAGGTCCATGGCTTCCGGCAGGAGTATGAATTGTGCGCCCTGCTGAACCGCTTCCCTGATCCTACCTCCGGCACGTTCGAGGTTTTTGGATCGATTGCCGCCATTCACCTGCATTTGTACGATGGCCAGTTTAAAGTTTTTTTTCTTCATTTGTCCAAATCCAGAATTTATCATTCCTGAAATCAGAATGACGATCGTGATCAGCAAATAGGATGGTTTAATTTGCATTTTGTTAACAATTAAAAAGTAATTGATATTCGGAAATCAGAATGCCATCGTCGTTTAACAGCTCAAATTTGAATAAATATCAATGAATGGATGATAAATGACAACGAAATCAAGGTTTAATTTTAATGCTCCAGGGTGTTGAAAAAAGCTTCCACTTTGTTTTGATCCAGTTTCCCATCCGTTCTCACACCGTTACAAAAATCCAATCCAAAAGATCTCACGGTTTCAAGGGCCTCCCTGACATTCTGCGGATTCAGACCTCCTGCCAGGAAAACAGGTACCATGCCTGTTCCATGATCATCCTGCAGATCGGCCAATCTTGCTGCATGCCGGTCACTCTCAGGATCTTTATCTTAAGGCAGGATTCCCGCTGTCGAGCAAGAGTGTATCTACCCTTCCGGCAATGGCCAAAGCCTGTTCTACCTCTTCTTCACCCGTCACATGGATCACCTGAACGATCTTGATGGCCGGAAGGGCCTTTCTGATCTCCTCATAACTTCCTATTTCAAGCGTATCCACCAATTGGAGGGTATTGGTATGCACTTTCTGATGGTGACGGATGATCGCCCCGGAAGATGTTTCACTCGTTAGCAGAAAGGTGGCTACTGGCGGGGGAACATGGCCTGCAATTTCCGCGATGAGATCATCATCGATCACACCCGGACCACTCGGCATGGGGCCAACCAATCCCAAAGCCGAGGCGCCGGCTTCGATGGCCATCCAGGCTTCCTTTATGCTTCCAATACAGCAGATCTTTACATAAGGTTTTCTATTCATTCTATCATTCAATCTTTCTGTTTTTATGAATCCTTCTTTGCCAATACAATCCTTTCCACACTGAGCAGATTCATGGAACGATGATGCGGATCGAGGTATCTTGACTTGAATTCTTTTCTGTCTATATCCTCCATGACAGGTAAATTCATGGTTGAAAGATAGGAAGCCAATTCATCCGGGTTGTATCCGTTGATCCATATTTTTTTCAGCCTTTCCTGGAATTTTCCATCAAATTCCTCCTGTTCAGCTGCCATTTCCATATGATCGATGAAATTTTTTACAATATAGGTGAATACTAAAAGACTTCCTTTTTTTGATTTCGAAATAAAACGCAGGACAGCATCTGCCGCTTCATGGGTGATATATTGCGTCACACCTTCCCAGATGAATAAAGTTTTTTCATTGAGAGAAAAAAGAGGCTGCGTCAATACATCCTGCAATATTTGTGAATTAAAATCAATCGGTATGTATAAAACAGAAGATGGAAGATTTTTAAGGATACGCTTCAGGCGTTTCTTTTTAAATGCAAGAACCTCAGGGTAATCGACTTCAAAAAAAACAATATTCCTATCTGTCATTTTTCTATAAGGCCTTGTATCCATTCCGGCACCAAGGATCACCACCTGGGATATACCTTTACCCGAAGCATCTATTAAGACATCATCAATATAGCTTGTTCTGCACAGCAAGGCACCCATTACACCCTTACCCTGCTTTTCTATCATTTTGAGCATAAAATTCCGGATGCTTCTAAATCTCATGGACTTGAAAAGAATTCTATAGGAGAATGGCATAAGCCTGGAGATCAGGGGATCGATGAAAAGTTTTTGTCGCTCAGACTGATAGCTTTCAATCGACTTGATGAATGCGGCTCCCCAGGAGGATCTGGCTACTTCTGATTTCATCTTTATATTATAATGGGCCATTTATTATCAAGGCAGCATCCTGAACATCAGGGCTTCAACTAAAATGGGGAAATGGGAACAAATTATCCCAGAAAATCCTCATAATTTTTTTCAAGCACATCCTTGGGCACTAATACTTTTCTCTTTTCAGCCAATCCCGCTTTTTCGAGGCCCCTTTCCGCAAGATAATAAATCACCGGGACCACGATAAGCGTTAAAAACATGGAGCTGCTGAGTCCTCCGATCAATGCCCAGGCCAGTCCGTTTTTCCATTCCGATCCGGCACCCCCCGCCAGGGCGATGGGCAAGAGACCAATGATCATGGAAATGTTGGTCATCAGGATGGGACGGAGCCTTAATTTACTGGCCGTGATCAGGGCATTTTGCCATTCCATTCCATTTTCTTTCAACTTATTTGTGAAATCAACAACCAGAATCGCATTTTTCCCTACCAGTCCAACCAGCATCACCATACCCAGAATGGAAAAAATACTCAGACTTTCCATCGTCAGAGCCAGGGCCAGCAAGGCGCCAATGATGGCCAGGGGAATTGAAAAAAGAACCACGAATGGATAAATATAGGAATCGTACAAAGCCACCAGGATCATATATACCAGGAGTATGGCGATAAACAGGGCTACCAGCATCGTCCTTACCCCGTCCAGGGTCCGTTTCGTCTGTCCTGCAAAGAAATAATGGATCCCTTCTGGGATCTTTAACCTTTTCATTTCATAACGGAGTTCATTGCCTACCGTTCCTGCGGGTCGTCCTACCACCTGGGATTTAATGGTGACAGAGGGGGACCGGTTGGTCCTTTCAAGCTGGGAAGGGGATTCCTGGGCCTCAACCCTGGCAAACTGGCGGATCCTGATCACTTTTCCGGCATCATTCAGTACCGATAGATTTTGTATATCGGAAAGGTTTGTTCTGCTGAAATCATTTAAACGGATATTGATATCATAATCTTCCCCTTCAAATTCGTATTTGGCATCTGTATTTCCATTGAAGGCGGTTCTCAATACATATCCTGTTTGAGCAAGGTTGATCCCCAGAAGTTGCAAGGCTTCCCGGTCGGGGATAACCGCATATTCTTTCCGTCCTTCCGACTGACTTGATTGGACTTCAACCGTTCCACTGATCTTTTTAAGCCGCTCCTCCACCTGCTGGGCAAAGGAGGTCAGGGTATCCGTATCGGTACCCGTGATCACTACCTGAACGGCATCATCATCCCGTAAACCTATGAGGTTGATATCGATGGGCCGTACTTTCAGACCTGGGATCCGGGATTCCAGTTCAAGTTTTGCTTCCCGTGCAAAAAGAGTGGCTGAAATCTCTCTCTTTTTTTTACCGATTAGCCGGACATTCAATTCCGCGAGGTAGGCTGTATTGATCTCAATCCGGCCGCTGCTCGTACTGCCCACTGTGGTAAATATATTTTCCACTTCCTTTTGCTGCATCAGGTAATTTTCCACCAGCAAGGCGGCTTCATTGGTACGGCTTAATGGTGCATCCTTAGGTAATTCAAGTTCGAGGATAAATTCAGAACGATCCCCGGATTTTGTAAATTCCAGCCCGATAAATCCAAAATAGATCAGGGACAGACTGGCAATGAACAGTACCGAGGCCGAGAGGAGGGTGATCATTTTATTCCGGAAAGCAAAATGGAGGGCATTCCCAAGCTGATCCGTAACCTCTTTCAGGAATTTTTCAAACCAGAGGATCGACTTGCCTGCCAGTGTTTTCCCCTGAATTTTTTCGTGCTTTGAGAACCTCGAGGTCAAAAGCGGGACGAGGGTAAAGGAAACGAACAGACTCAACATGGTAGAGGTCACGATCACCACGGAATATTGCCGGAGCATATCAGCCACCAGTCCCTTGGAGAATACGATGGGCAGAAAGACCACTACATCGATCAGGGTAATTGACACGGCTGTAAATCCGATCTCCATTCTTCCTTCATAGGCAGATCTTACCCGGTTTTTGCCCATTTCTATATGCCTGTGGATGTTTTCAAGCACCACAATTGAATCATCCACGAGGATCCCGATCGACAATGACAGCCCCAGTAAGGTAAGCAGATTGAGTGTATATCCCAGCAGATACATGACTGTGAAAGTTGAAATAATGGAAGTGGGGATGGAAGCCAGTACGATCAGTGAATTCCGGATGCTGTGAAGGAATATGAGCATGACCAGGGAGACCAGGATGACGGCATAAAGGAGATCCGACATCACGGCATTGGCCGCCTCAATGGTGAATTCTGAAGTGTCCTGGGCCAGGTCGAACGTGAGGTTTATATCCTTGTATTTCTCTTCCAGTTGGGAAAGGTTCTCCCTGACGGAAGCACTCATGTTTACCGCATTGGCATCGCTTTGTTTCCGGATATCAAAACCGAGGGATTCCCTGCCATTGATCCGGGTGATCACTTGGGGGTCTTTTGGCAAAAAAGATATTTCTGCGATATCCACCAGACGGATCTTTTTGTTGATCTGGGGGATCTCAAAAATGACGAGGTCCCGGATCTGTGGCAGACTATTGAAACGGCCGCTGAACCGGATATAATTCTGATTATCCTCAGAAGCTATTTTTCCGGCCGGAATATTCAGATTGCTGGAATTAACCGCCCTGATAATCTGTAGCAGGGAAATGCCATACGCTTGTAATTTGTCTGGGTCAACTTCAACCTTCACTTCGGATTCCCTGCCACCAAGCAATCTTACCTGGGCAACTCCTTCTACCTGGCTGATCACGGGTAAAATCTGATTCTGTGCAAAATTATAAAAATCTGATTCCGGCAAGGTTGAATAAGTCCCTCCACGCATCACCGGTAGGTCATCAAAATCGAATCTTGACAAGATTGGTTTGGAAGCAGAAGGGGGCAGGCCACCTATCATTGCATTCAATAGCCGATCCGCTTCCTGAAGGGTATAATCAATATTGGTCCCGGATTTCATATCCAGCCTGACAAGCGAAAAACTTTCCGTTGAAATACTGGTAATCGTTTCAATATTTTCCAGGGTGGATACTGCATCTTCAATCTTTCTGGAAATGCTGGTTTCCACTTCGGCAGGGGAAGCACCCGGGTAAGTGGTGGTAATGGACAAAACTGGAGGATTGAATTTAGGCACCAGTTCGTAATTCAGGAAATAATAACTGAGCATCCCCATGATGATCAGCAGTGAAAAAATAACCACGACAATGGTGGGTCGTTCGATGGATATTTTGGTAATATTCATTTTATCCGGTTCGGGCTATTGCTGAATGATTCTGATTTTCTGTCCATCCGTTATCTGATCAATGCCGGTGATCACCACAAGGTCATCTTCATCCAGGCCACTAATAATTTCAATATAGTTGTTGTTTTGCTGGCCAGTTGTAATCAATGTTTTTTGTGCTTTATTTCCTTCCACTTTATAAACAAAGGATACTCCTTCACTTTCCCGGATTATTTCAGCGGGTATCGACAATAACTTTTCCTTCCGGAATGGGATCAGATCGACTTCGGCCATCATCCCCCCTTTGAGGATATCCGGATAGGTATTATCTGCAATGACCTCTACGGCATATTGCTGTGACATGTTGGCGCTTATGGCTTTGGTGGAGACCGTTCCGGTGAGCCGGATTGAATCAATGGCTTTGGGTAATATTGTGGCCTGCATTCCTTTCTGAATGCCCAGGATCTCTTCCTCTGATACATTCAGACTTACCTTGAATTTCCGGATATCAACTATTTCGAAAACAGGAGCTCCGGGGCCAAGCATCGCTCCTTCCTTGGTAAATAGCTGGTTGATATAACCTTCAAAAGGAGCTTTTATCGACGTTTGCTCGATTCGTTTTACCAGCGTTATATAATTGGCTTCCGCATTTTTCAGATTCAATCTCATTTTCTCGAGCTGATCCTGGGTGATCCCATCCTGTTCGATCATTTTTTCAAAGCGTCCGAGATCTTTTTTAGCTTTATCAAAATTGGCTTCGGCCACCAGCAGATTTGCCTGTAGAATATCATCATCTACCTTAACCAATTCTTTCCCTTTTGTTACATGATCCCCGACCTTAATCTCCACTTTTTCAACTTCCCCCTGCGTCTGCGAAACTACTATCAATTCTTTTTCGGGATTCATGATGCCTGCAAAGGCATATTCTTCTCCGATCGTTCTTAATTTAACGGTATCTATCCTGACGGGTATTTCTTCAACCTGGCTTTCGGAGATCTTCTGTTTCATGTCCAGTTTATTTTTGTTGGACCGGAGTACAAAAAATATGACCACAGCCAGAAAGATCAACAGGATAATGAAAAATAACTTTTTCATGTTTTAATTTATTCTATATAATTGAGCAGGTTTCCGGTAGTTTTTAAATATTTAAGTTCTGCTATTTTCCGTTTATACCTGGAGGTCATGAGGTCCGTCTGCATTTCACGGTATACGGTTTCCGTATCCAGCACTTCATTCAGCATTACAAGACCTTCCTGAAATAATGCACTGGTTTCTTCAAAAGTTTTCCTTGCTATTTCAACATTATCTTCCTTGAGCCGGACTTCCTCGATGGTATTCATTAATTCATCTTTAGCATGGGAATATTCCATCTTCAGGTTTTCCTCCAGGCGAAATTTGTCCAGTTCCATTTGAGAGGATTTAATTTCCATCAGTTCCAGGCTTTTTCGTTTTTCACCTCCGTGAACGATGGGGATATCCAGCCTCACACCAAAAAGGTTGATGAGATACCAGGATTCATTTCCACTGAAAAAATTAAATGCATCCCGCTGAGCCTGGAATCTGAATTGGGCAAATGCGTTGATTTTAGGATAAAAATCGTTTTTTATCTGTTGTTCTTCCAACTGGTTTATCTCCATCCTGGATTCAAGTAATTGTAACTTGATGTCGTCTTTAATGTTTGTCGTATCCGGAAGGGTGGTTTCCTGCAGAAACAGATCATCGACCGAAATGCTCAGTTCTTCCTCCACCGGCATTCCCAATTGAAATTTAAGATAATCCATCATCTGTTTTAATCCAAGTTCCGCCTGGTTTCTCTGGGTGATGAGCTTTGAATGGTTGATCAAAATTTTATTTTTTTCAGATTCCCTTGCAAATCCATTTTTAATCTGCGAATCCAGCATTTTTTCAATTCTTTCCAACCTTTCAAAATTGAAATCAATGAGCCCCATTTGTGATTTCAGCGAAGCAGCCTGGTAAAAAGTCTGTGACACGTTGAATACGATTTCCTCTTCAGTCAGTTGACTGTTCATTTGATCAATGGCCGATAAATTGGTTTTGAATTTGTCGGCAAGGAAAAAATTCTGGTCGTAGATCACCTGGTTGATCTTAATGCCAATGTTTAAATTATGAGGCAACCCCAGCTCAACCGGATAAAATCCGCTGGAAGTCCCACCTGAAAGAATGCTGCCTTCCTGTTCCGGGAAGATATAGGTGGGTAGATCAGAAAAATAATTCACATAATCTGCATAGGAATCGATTTGAGGTAGGAACCCAGCCTTTTTCTGGTCCAGGGTTGTCTGTCTCAACCGGATATCCAATTCCAGTGATTTCTGGAGATAACTGTTTTCCAGTGCATATTCAATGCACCTCTGTAGGGTAAAGTGATCAGGTTCCTGACATGAGCCTTTTCCGTGTATGATAAAAAGAAGTAAAAAAAATATCAGATGGCGTCGGACCATAGGTACCCTTAGTTATAATTAACAAAGATATCAATGTTTTACATTCTATATAGAACCTGGGGGTTCTATCTTCAGAGGAGGCAATACCTATATCGGTTAAATGAGTGAATTCTGATTGAAATATGGATGGTTCCGGCTTGGAATTTATATTAAGACCTGCTGCGCAGGAAGATACGAAATGAAGAAGAACAATGATTCCCGGAAGGGAAAAAAAGCTGGCCGTGGCGAAGCACTACCCTATGTAAAAGCACATTATTGAAACCACGGGCCAGCCTGGAATATAAATTAGGATTGGAGGAAGTTCATATTTATTTTCTCTGTTCTCCGGAAGTAATTTCCGGATCTGGTTTTTCCATATAATCCCTAATCATATCAATACGTTTTATTTCACCTTTGATCACCCCGGAATGTTTGGTGATAAAATTTCTTATCTGTGAATCCTGGCCTTCTTCAAGGAACTGATCGGACCTGTCTGCCATCACCTGCAGGGTCTTTTTCATTTTATCCAGGTACACAATGTCAAATGTTTTTCGGTCACTTATCTTATGCAGGGATCTGTAGATCTCCTGATTTTCCTTTTTAACGGAACTGGGTAGTTTAACTCTTCTTTTAAATGCCAGGATAGAAAGCTGCGTTTGCAATTTTTTATGATCTTTCAAGGCAGTCTGTCCAAAATCATAAACATCCTTGATATAAGCTTTTTCCCCGGTAAGTCCGGAGAGGTCCTCTGTCAATTGGGACAGATCCTTCATGTCCACCAACAACAAGGCATTATCTTCTTTTTCCCCATAAAACTTGTCTTCGTTGGAATGCAATGCTGATTCGTAGGATATTGATTTACATGCTGAAAAAAGGGTAATGATGATTAACATTTGAATCAAATGATTCTTCTGCTTCTTATATGGTTTAATCATCATTTTTTAATTTATTGTTAAAGCGAAAGGTCCGTTTAAGTAGGATCAAGTGACCATGCAGGCGTTCCGCTTGCATGATACACCTGATCTACTATCACCACCCGTTAATGGATTACTTTGTTATCATTACCAGACACTTGGTAGAGGCCCAGAATTTTTCCGGATCCAGAATTACCAGTTTGTCTACTTCTTTATTTTCTTCGTTAATGATCATTTCATAGGAATCGGTCGGATGTTCCGTCACCAGTTCCACTTTTTTGCTATGAATCGGTATGGAGTAGGTATTCCGGATATCAATGCTATCCAATTGACTGAAATTTAAATTATCAGTCAGCTGATTTACGGAACCGATGCCTAGGAAACCACCATCTTTTTCGATGATACTCTTGGCTTTTAGATCTTCCAGTGATCCGCTGGCATAATAAGCCGTATGAAATTTATCATCGAGTTCCTTGATTTTTTCACTTTGGTCCTCGATGGTCTGTCCTTTCGTTTCATTCTCAGCAAACAGGGAATCTACCTGAACTTTCAGGATCTGATTCTCCTCATGGAGATAAGCCATCTGCTGGTTCAGCTTTTCGACATCTTCAGTTTTGATCTCAATATTTTTTTGAAGCTCCGATACAAGGTCTTTCAATTGTTTAAGCTGATAATTTGAACTTTTCAAACTGCTGCTCAGGGTTGCAATTCTTTCCTTGTTTTCAGCCATCAGTGCGTTGATGGTCTGGAGATCTCTTAATAATTGGTCTCTTTGCTCCTGATTATCTCCCTGCAGTTCTCCATCTTCAAGTGAAATGAGGGATTCCCTTTCTCTTATTTCATTCAGATTTTTCTCGATTTCAGTAATAAAGCTCAGATATTCAGTCATAGCTGAATCACGTTCTTCAAGCATGGCAACTGTTTGATCCAGTTGGCCTTCAAGCTGGGTTACTTTCTCTTTGTCTTTGTCAACACACGCTACACCTAGTGTAAGGACGATGGCGATCAAATAAATTTTTTTCATAGTGATTATAGTTTTTACAACTATAGAAAGGGTACCAAATTAAACGCCACAAATATAAAATGCTGGTTATCAGAAAGATGCCTACGCGTCTTGAAATGAATTGTTGTCAAAATGACAAAGATATTTTTGATGTGAAAAACCTGGATAGGGAACTGATTTTTTAAAACAGGTATATTGGATCCTTTAAGAGTTGTGGAATGGCAACGGATCAGGGATCCAACCGCGTGTTATGAAGATTAGACTTTTAATTGTTCCTCTTCCTCCTTAAGCATCCTATAAATTGTTGAGAACCCGATATCCAGTTTTTTAGCGGTTTCCTTCACATTTCCATCATACTTATTCAGATAGGATTTTACGATCCTAAGATTATGTTCGCGTAGCGTCAATTCCCGGTTGATCATCTCAGGAAGTGTCTCATCTTCGCTGAAGTTGATGTCCTCCGCCTCTATTTCGTAATTATTAGACAGTACCACAGAAAGTTCAATGACTGATTTCAATTCACGGACATTGCCCGGGTAGGCATAGGTCATCAATTTTTTCTGTGCCACACGTGAAAGTACCTTTTCAGTCAGATTATTTTCCCTGCAGTAGGACTTCATAAAATGTTTGGCCAGAATGAGGATATCGTTATCCCGTTCCCTGAGGGGAGGCATATTGATGCCCAGGCCAAAAAGACGGTAATACAGGTCATCCCTGAATGTGCCGGTTTTGACCTTTTGCAGAAGATTTTTATTGGTGGCCACCAGGATTCGACAATTGACGTGGATAGATTTATTGCTCCCAACGGGCGTGACTTCCCTTTCCTGTAATGCACGCAGGAGTTTTGCCTGCAGGGTCAGGTCCATTTCCCCAATTTCATCCAGGAAGAGTGTGCCCCCATCGGCCTCTTCGAATTTACCTTTTCGGCTGATATGTGCTCCCGTAAAAGCGCCTTTTTCATGACCGAAAAGTTCACTTTCGACCAATTCTTTGGGAATGGCAGCCATATTAATCGCTACGAAAGGCTTTTTCTTACGTTCGGAGTTATAATGGATGGCCTTGGCCACCAGATCCTTCCCGGTCCCTGTCTCGCCGGTTATCGTCACGCTGATGTTGGTATTGATGGCCTTTTCAATCAGGCCGAAGATCTTTTTAACGGGCTTCGACTGTCCGATGATCTGTTTTTCAAAATCATATTTTCTCTCGACTTCACTCTGCAGATTCACCAGTTGTTTCTTCAGGTCGAATTGTTTTTTCAGATTTCTAACAACATTGAGCAATCTTTCCCTGATATCCTTTGACTTTACGATGTAATCATAGGCTCCCAGTTTGAGCAATTCAACCGCAATTTCAATTTTCTCCTGCTCTGATATGACTACAATCTCAATGTCTGGATTAAAATCCTTGATCGTCTTGAGAAGGGTTTCCCCACTCATATCAGGCAACCGGTAATCGATGGTGATTACATCGGGATTCGATTTAAGATTTTTGATGCAGTCATCACCATTTAAGAATTTTGTTACGCGGACATCCTGGTCGAGAGACAAGGTATAACCGATAAACTCGGCATACCATTCATCATCTTCAACTACAAAGATCTCTAATTCGGGCATTGAATCTCTATTGGTTAAGGTTTTTTAAAATAACGTGACGGTATTTCGAATATTACTTTCAATCAGGATACATTTAAAAACTGAGACTGAACTTCTTCCTTTACCTGCTTTACAATTTCCTGGATCTGGGTGACCAGCACCTTTGCTTCCTTCAGGTTTTGTTTGCTTAATATATATTCTTCAGTTTTTTTCAACAGGGATACCAATTCATCAAATCCCATATGGCGAGAGGATGGGATTAGTTTATGAGCTGCGTACTGCACCTTATCAAAAGAATTTTCAACCGTATTGATGGTAGTGATTTCAAGAAATTCATTCAGATTATTCAGGTAGATCTGGATCATTTTATCCCTGAACTCAAGTTGATCCTTATCTTCCTTTTTGATTTTTTGTGTATGAAAGTTGATTTTCTGATCTTTTTCGACCCTGAAAGTTTTTTTGTCTATTCCATGTTTATGGATGATCGTCATGATCAATTCATTTTCATTGAAAGGTTTACTGATGACCTGATCGATCCTGGCTTCCTTACACTTTTTCAAGACATCATCATCAACGAACGCGGAAAGGGCAAGGATTGGATTTTTAAAGTGCTTATCTCGGAGTTTAACGGCGGTCTGGTAACCATCCATCTCTGGCATCTGCAGATCGAGGATGATCAGATCAAACCTGATTTGGTCCACATAATCCAGGGCCTCCTGGCCTGAAGTGACGGAAAAGACTTTCACATAATAGTCTTTCAGACTTTTTTCCAGTAACATTAAGTTATAATTATCATCATCCGCAATCAAACAGGTGATATTGGATAAGTCATGATATTCAATAAGCGACTCGGATTCCTTTACCGATTTTGGTTTTACCAAAGTGGTGGGTATGCTTACTGTAAAGAGTGTTCCCTGCCCGACTTTACTTTTCACCACAATTTTTCCTTTCATTAAACCTACCAGTTTTCTAACGATGGTAAGCCCCAGCCCCGTACCTCCATATTTTCGGGTGGTACTTGTATCCGCCTGGGCAAATTTCTCAAAGATCACTTTTATTTTATCCGCAGGAATGCCTATACCCGTATCGGTAACCGACAAGTGCATGATATTCTGCTTGTCCAGTGTCACCTGAATGGTGATGGATCCTTCGGAAGTGAATTTGATAGCATTGCTGATCAGGTTATTCAGGATCTGCCGGATCCGGTAAGGATCACCCATGATTTGTCGGCCAATGAGTTGATTGTCGATATTCAGATATAGTTTCAATCCTTTCATATCAATATCCGACCGGAAAGAGTCGGCGGTCTCCTCCAGTAACCTGGATATATCGAATGGGGTCGTTTCGATTTTCATTTGTTCGGAATCCAGCTTGGAGAAATCCAGTATATCATTGATGATCTCAAATAAATGCTGGGATGAATTCTTGATGATGTTTAAATATTTTTTATCCCGGACCGGAAGATTCGATTCGGTAATATGTCTTGAAAAACCAATGATGGCATTCAAGGGCGTTCTTATCTCATGGCTCATACTGGCCAGGAAATCCTCTTTCACTTTGGCCAGGTTCTCTGCATTTATTTTTGCAACTTCAAGTTCCTTTTTAGTTTTTAGGATCACCTGAAAATCTTTCATGACCACAAAAATCAGGATCAGGAACAGCATGGCTGTTATACTGCCTACTAAGGTTATGTAATTTTTGGTTTGTTTGAAAAGTGTGGTGGCTTCTCCTGCCTTTTGAATCGATTTATCCTGAATGTAATTATTTACACTGTCGATTACCTCCACCATCCGCATGGAAAGTTCATTGTCCTCATTGGTGAGCCTGAGTTCCGACGCCGTCAGCATCTTCTCGATATACCGTTCACGTCGTTTAATCTCATTCATGGTCTTCTGGATTGGCTTTGCTATTTCAATCGGTTTATCGATGATATGCGTAATGGTATCATTGATCTCATTCTGAATATTATTTTCAAAGGCAACCGGTTCTTCCGGTAATTCAAGGGCTTCTTCCTCCTTTTCTTTAGGTCCAAACAAACGGGAAAAAAGGCCGCGTTTCTGGTATTCAGACTCTTCATCCAGGGGGGGGCTATACCTTGCCGAAGTATCGATCATCAAGGGCCTTTTTTCAATAGCGATGATGGTATCGGGCTGATTGATCTGATATTCGATGGAGCTGATTTCGGCCAGCACTTCTCCATAAACATCCGGCCTCGGGTTTTTTTTCTTCTGGAGGATCAATGTATACTGAACCAATACTTTTTCCTTAAGCAGATCATATATTCTGTCAATATAATGATACAGAACCGTATCGTCTTCATATTCCCTATACAGAAAACTTATGTGTTCCTGAAGCTTGGATAGCGCCCGTTCATAACGCCTCTGGTAAATCCTATCCTGGGTGATTGTATAATTCCGGACATTGTTTTCGGTTTCCGATATATAATCCAGTATCTGTTCGAATTTTTCTGTTCTTTCATCCGGCTGGATCGCCTCGCGGAGGGTAATCATCAGGTTATTCAGTCCCGTATAGGAAATATAGCCTACCAGGGCCAGGGCTGAAACGATCAGCAAATAAAACGTGATGAGTTTAAGACGCATTCAGGTAATTATAGTATTTAACGAAGAAGATAACTATTAAATTATTTAAAATCAAAAGATTATGAAAGGTGCCACAAAACCGACAATTACAAAATTACCGAGTTTTTTAAATAATCGCGATTGTTATTCTGACTATCTGGTTTTCAATTTGACAAATCAGAAAAAAACATAGTTAAATTATAGGTTTAATTTTTGGATATAAGCTATTTAAAATCAAATATTTAAATTATTATTTTTTGTTTTTAATAAATGTGGCACATTAATTACTTAATATATTTATCTAAAATTAAAATTGAAAATTAATACAAAAAAATGAACGGTTTGATTTACTTGGTCACGATCACCCTGATCCTTTCCTGGCTGATCGCTTTTTTCATCTTGGATGCAGGTGAGATGGTCCACATATTGCTTGTGATGGCAATCGGAATTGTTTTGTTTAAATTATATCAGGAAGAAAGGAGTTATTAGAAAAAGAACTCCAGAAATAAATCAATTAATTAACAATTAAGCAAACAGAACTATGATAAAATTGGTAAAAGAAAATTTACAGGTTATTGTGGTGTTTGTATTTCTGATCTTCATGTTTATCATGACAACTTCATGTAATAAAACAGAAGAAACCCCATTGAATGGTCAGGTTCGAATATTGTTGACGGATGCTCCTTTTTCGCTGGCCGCTGTGGAAAATGCTTATATTACGCTCGAAAAAATCGAATTGAGAAGAAAAGATCTAACCAACGAAAGTGGAAATGGTGACGGAGGCATGAATGATAATTCCGGAAGCCAGATGAATGACGGTGATGGGAATCCTTATATCGTAGTGATGGATGCGCCAAAGGAATTCAATCTGATGGATCTGCAGAATGGAGTAACCGAAGAGTTAGCCATGGTTGAGATTCCCGCAGGAACTTATGATCTCGTGAGGATGTATATGCAGGGGGGTACCATTGAATTGAAAGAAGGAGGAATGCATGATTTCAAAATCCCAAGTGGAGAATCATCCGGTTTAAAAATATTTATCCAGCCTGGTCTTGAGGTAGAAGGGGGGGTCACCGAAGAATTGCTGTTGGACTTCAACCTGAACAAATCGCTGGTCATGCAAGGTAATATTGATAATATCCAGGGATTTAACTTCAAACCTGTGATCAGGGCCATGAATGTTTCCACCACAGGTAGGATCGAAGGATACGTAACCGATGTATCTCAGATGGCCATTGAAGGAGCTGATGTATGGATTGAGAATGATGCAGCGGAGGAGATTGCCTCAGCCATTTCGGAAGATACCGGATTTTATGCCCTGATCGGGGTTCCGGCCGGAACATTTACACTGATTGCAGCCAAGGAAAATTATGATACATTGAAGGTGGAAAATGTGGTTGTCAAACCTGCCACCCAAACTGAGGTAAATGTTGAGATGGCAGAAAGTACTGAATAAAGGAAAAATCTTACTTAACAACTGATTATTACTATCAGTAGCTTAATGTCCAGGAGGCTGTTATTAAACAGCCTCTTTTTTTTGTCAGGAGACCTGGTCAGTCTCTCTTTTTTATACTACCTCCTGAGTTGGAATTGACAAATACTTTTTCCGGATTGCCTTGATACCGGATGGTACCGCCGCTACTTGCCCTGGCATCAATTCTGGTGGAAATGTTTACATCGGCCGAACCTCCGGAACTTACTGAAACATCAGCCTCACGACATTCGAGGTCATCAGCATCCAGGTCACCCGCACTACTTACATCAACTTCCAGATGATCTGCTTTCCCTGATAATTCCAGGTTACCTGCGCTGCTTATATCAACTTCCACATTCCCGGCGTTCAATTCCAAATCCCCTCCACCTGCACTGCTGACATCAATTTCAAGAGATTCAGCCGGAATGGGTTCTTTGGCGACTACCCTGGCTGCAGAACTGATCCCTATCTCTTCGAGTTCCCGATAGGTAAGGTTGATGAGTACATCGATATTCCGGTAGTTATTCCCTTCGAGATGGATCCTGAGCCGGTCTCCTGAAACCTCTGTAAGGACATCCTCCAGGTCGATCCCACTGGCAATGACCTCTGCTTTCTCACTTGAACCCCTGATCAGGTTTACATGGATGGCCTCTCCGACAGATATTTCATTGAAGGAACTAAGATTGCGACTTTCCCGTTGCTGGGCGAAACCCGGCATCATCGAAATGCAGCATACAATGAATAAAATACTTTTTTTCATGATCATGATTTTTTTACAAAGGATGTTATTTTATCATAGAGATTTCAAAAGATCTCAAAAGTTGCATCCACATGGGGATTTTTTTAGTGACCTTCCTTCCGGAAACACCAAAACCAGTTGCCAGGAAGGAGGGTGCTATATCCCGGCCACCCGTTTTTTATAAGTTTTTAATGCTTCCTCAAGACGATCGTGGGCCGTGGTATCCCCCGGGATATTATGCGATGGATGGATGTATAATTTAACTCCTTTTTCATCCAGAATTTCAGCCACTGTAGTCACTGTCATCCAGACCGCGGTCACAAAAGCCATGGTTGAAACAGGTCCCACCTTGTCAAAATGATTTTTAAGTGAAACAGAGGCATCATTAGCCGGCACACAGGTATCGACTACCACATCCGCCAGATCGAAAAGGGTTTTTCCACTGCTGTGCCTGCTTTTTTTCCCTTTTGCCTCGGCGGCGGAACCATAAACAATCACTTTCATGCCTTGCCGCCTGGCTTCAAGTGCCACATCAATATTGACGGCATTGATACCGGTATGAGAAAACATCCACATACAATCGCGTGGATCAAAATTCCATCCCTTCATGATCTCAAGCCCATATCCTTCCACCCGTTCCAGAAAAACAAATTGTTGGACACTCATTCCTCCTACAATATTTGTAAAAAAGGTGAGGGGCAGTTCAATGATGGGGTGAAATCCAACGAAACCACCAATCCTGGGATACATTTCTTCGATGGGCAGGGTGGCATGACCGCATCCAAACAAATGAACCCAGCGCTCTGCTTCAATTGAATTTGCCATCAGCTCGGCAGCTTTCCTGATGTTATCCATTTGTGTATTCTCAATGTCATCCATGACATTTCTTGTATTTTTAAGCCATTGTTTTGCTAACATGATGATATCTGTTTTAAATTATTTTATTTGTTTTTTGTATTCTTTTAAAATGAGGAATATCAGTAAAGTGGTGATGGCACCGGTGGTGATCATGATCAAAGGATAAACCTGCATGCCATATCCTTTTGCAAATAGACCAATGAGGTAGTTGAGGATCATATTCCCAGTGAGTGCGATCGTAAATGCGATCCCGAAGGCCGTGCCTGATAATCTCGCATATCGGTTTCCGATCAATCCGAGGATGATCGGGAATCCAGCGGCCAACCCCAGTCCGATCAAAATCAGGGATAAGACGATCGCCAATTTAAGCTGTGTAAAAAACAACAGGATCCCCCCTGCCAGGGCGGTCAGGGCAGAAATATAGATCATCAGGTAGGGGGAAAGTCTTCTCAGCAGGATCCCCAATAAAAGACGCCCTGTTGTAAAAGCGATGACAAAAATTGTGAGATAATACAAGGAAGCTTTTTCCATCAGCCCCTTGACACCGATCAGATAAGTGGTGGTCCAGTTATTGAGCATGGCTTCCCACCCGGATTGAAAAAACAGGATCAGTCCTGAAAGCAGGAGTAATGAGTCTTTTAACAGGATACCAAGATCGGAAGTGGATAATCCCTGTGACTGTTTAGGTGCCGGGTAAGGAATGAATAGCATGTATACCGTTGGAATGATCATGGAAAATCCCAATCCGGCCATGATCTGATCATAATGGAACCAGGTTTCCAATCCCCCAAGCAATACAGGCATTCCCAGGGAACCAAGGCCGAAAAATACGCCCAGAAGGCTCAGGTTCGCTCCTTTATTCTCTCCAAAATCCTCACTGAGATCCGATACCATGGAACTCGTCGCCCCATTGAGCATGCCTCCTCCCAGGCCTATGAGATAAAAAGCAATGTTCAATTGATAAAAGACTCCTGCATAGGCGATCACCAGAAAACCCAGGGATTCCAGCAACACACTAACTGAGAGCAGGTATTTGTAGGAATAGCGGTCCACGATCGGCCCGAAGATCAGGCTGCCGGTTAGTATGCCAAAAGGGAACACCGATGCCAGGATCCCTTTCTGGATCTCATCGAGGTGAAAGGTGGCAGAAAGATGGGGAAGCGTTGAACCCAGGGTGATGATGGATACGCCGAAAAGGAAAATGCCAATAAAAGCGGCAATGAATACGGAACGTTTATTATATGGTTTCATGGTTTTCTAAAATCATTCTGGCAGCTCCCAGAAGCGGGGCCGCGCTTCCAAGTGAGGAACTTACTATCTTAACTTTTGTGATGCTGATCGGTTGTGCCCAACGGGTTGCCTCCTCCCGGATGGAACCGATCAGGAATTCTGCCGGCCCAAACATGCCTCCCCCAAAGATGATCATTTCCGGATTAAACAGACTGACAAGATTGGCCGATGTTTTGCCCCATAAACTTACAGCTTTCCGGATCACTTTTTCTGCAACCACATCCTGATCCTGATAAGCCCCAAGAATATCTGAAGCAGTCAGATCATGGGTCTTCAGCCTGCTGACCTGCTTGTTTTCTTCGATCGACAATAAATCCTTTGCTTCCCTTACCAGGCCATCTCCTGAAGCATGGTATTCAAAACAGCCGAAATTTTTGTACTTTTCAAGGTATTCGGTTTCCAGGGCAAGCCATCCAATGGCTCCTGCTATGTCATCTGCACCTCTCAGGATCCTGCCATCCACCAGGATCCCGGCACCAATCCCAGTACCGATGGTCAGGAAAATAGCATTTTTACTTCCTTTTGCCACTCCCAGCCAGGTCTCCCCAAGGATACAACAAGCCCTGTCATTGTCTACCTTTACCGGAATTTCAACGGGCAAGGATGATTCCAGGTATTTTTTCAATGGGTAGTCAGACCATCCCGGAATGTTGGGAGCCCAGACCTTACCGGTATTCTGATAACTGATACCAGGGACAGAAATGCCAATCCCGGTAACGGGTTCATGTTTTTTTTTGACCTTTTCATATAAATGGAGACACAGGTCGTGGATCATTCCACCTACTTCATCGCCCTCCTTCGATCCAAGTATATATTTTTCTGATTCGAGTATTTGCCCATCAGCATTCACTAAAGCTCCGGCACACTTGGTGCCTCCCAGATCAATGGCGATCACGGTTTGTTGCATGCGTTATTTTATATTTTCTAGAAATGGAATTGGCTAAATATCTTAAAAAATTTTTGCTGACAATAATATTCGCCAATAATCCTAAAATTTATTAGTTATTGTAGAAATATTTTAATCTCAATTATATACAAACCATTTATAAATTGTAAGATAACCTGCATGATGCTTATTCATATTCAGTCTGATAGGCCTGGGGGTGCACCCTGGGTTCGCTCAATTTAAATGGCTCATTTTCAGCAGGTGACTGAATAAATAAGATGATCCCTTCTGCTCACCTTTACAGATCGGGAAAATAATTCTGATCATCTTCAAGAATAAATTCTATCCCCTGTGTTACCCGGATCGGTATTTTCGAGATGCATCCGCTGAATTTGATGCTAAGATTAACCCGCATTATTTCATTCCGGAAATAGTGCCTGAGATCCTGGCCATCATTGGATGTACTTTTAAATCATGATCGATTGTATTGAAAAGCATTAAAAATATTAGTAATATCCGGGCTGCAATCATTCTTCTATATAAAAACTTAAAAAATTGTCATCTTTATCCCTACTTGACACAGTCATCCTGATTATCTATCTTTTTACCATCGTAGGAATTGGCAGTTATTTCGGTTTTAAAAAACGTGATTCCAAATATTTCACCATGGCGGGGGGACGATTACCATTCTGGGCAGTGGGCCTTTCCATTTTTGGCACCTATCTGAGCAGCAATACTTTTATCGGCGTTACTGGGAAAGCATTTGGTTCGGATTGGAACTATTTTGTTTTCAGCCTGACACTTCCGCTGGCTGCCTGGATCGCGGCACGCTATTTTGTTCCTTTTTACCGGAAAAGTGGATTCATATCGGCCTATGAGCATATGGAGTATCGTTTCGGGTCCTGGGCCAGAATTTATATGGTCGTGGGTTATTTATTGACCCAGCTGGCCCGTATGGGATCGATCCTGTTCGGGGTCGCCCTGGTGCTTCAGGCTTTGTTGGGATTGGATTTATCCCTCATTATTCTGTCCATGGGATTCGTGGTAACCCTTTATACCCTCCTGGGAGGCATTGAAGCGGTCATATGGACCGATGTGCTTCAAAGTGTGGTGTTATCATTGGGCGCTATTGTGATCCTTATTGTGATCATCCTGAACATTCCGGGAGGAATCCCGGAAATCATACGGGAAGGTATGACCGGTGACAAATTCAGCCTGGGAAGTTTTGAGATCGATTTTACACAATCCACCTTCTGGGTGGTCTTGTTTTACGGGATCTTTATCAATCTTAATAATTTTGGTATTGACCAGAGTTTTATACAGCGCTATCATACAGCAAAGAATGAAAAAGATGCAGGACGGTCGGTCTGGATGAGTGCCAAATTATATATCCCGGTATCCCTGTTATTTTTTTTCATCGGGACCGGATTATGGGTATTCTACCAGGAAAATCCTGATGAACTGATACCGGTGAAGGAAAGACTGATTTCCAATCAACAGGATATCGGTTTCCGGGAAAAGGATATAGCTGAAACACACAATTTCAGTGATCAGGAGATCGGCGACCGGGTACTACCTGAATTCATGGTCTCTAAGCTGCCTCCAGGATTGACCGGCCTGTTGATTGCTGCATTGTTCGCAGCGGCCATGAGCAGTCTGGATACCAGCCTCAACAGTTCTGCTACGATTATCTGGACGGATATCTACAAACGGTACTGTGTCCGCAATGCTTCGGAAAAACAATCCATGCGGGTATTACATGTGAGCACCATTCTCTGGGGAATTTTTGGTACAGGGACCGGGTTATTGCTGATTGGGGTAAAAAGTATCCTGGATGCCTGGTGGCAGCTATCCGGGATATTTGCCGGAGGAATGCTGGGATTATTCCTCCTCGGTTTGATTTCCAGAAGAACAGGTGGGCATGCGGCCCTCGTTGCTGTGATCATCGGGGTCATACTGATCGCCTGGATGACCTTTTCGTCACTTATTCCTGAAAATGCACTTTGGTTAAGGAGTCATCTGCATGCAAATATGATCGTAGTAGTGGGAACTTTGTCTATATTTCTGGCAGGAATGGTCATTTCCGGTCTGAAAAGCTTAAAATAGTGGTTTATGAAACTGAATATTTTACCAGAAGGTTTGTGGCCGGTCATGCTGACACCCTTTAAACGCAATGGATCCATCGATTATGTAGCACTGGAAGAACTGATTGAATTTTATCTCGATTCCGGAAGCTCCGGATTATTTGCCAATTGCCTTTCAAGCGAGATGTATCATTTATCACCGGAAGAAAGGATCGAACTGGTACGATTTGTACTTCAGCGAACCAATGGGCGTGTTCCCGTGGTTGCCACAGGGACCTTCGGCATGAACCTGGACGTACATATCCGGACCATAAAGATCCTGCATGAGCTGGGTGTGGCTGCAGTGATCCTGGTGACCAGTCTCATAGCAAGGGCTTCAGAAAGTGATGAGATTTTCAAAAATAAGATGAACAGGATACTGGCAGGTACTCAATCGATCCCCTTGGGTTTGTATGAATGTCCTGAGCCATATAAGCGACTTCTTGAGCCGGACATGGTCGAGTACCTCGCAAATACTGGGAGGTTTTTATTTTACAAGGAAACTTCCTGTGATACCCGGGTGATGAAAACAAAATTGGCGAGGCTAAAGAACACGACATTGTGTTTATACAATGCCAATACGCCAACCGCCCTGGATTCACTGCACGAAGGGGCCCACGGATTGTCAGTCATCTCGGCCAACTTTTATCCCGAATTCTATGTTTCCTTATGGAAAGGTTTTAAATCCAGGGAAGATCTGCATCAGATCACTTTGCTTCAGCAAAATCTTTCCATCATGGATGCAGTTACCCGGATTAAATATCCGTTAAGTGCAAAGATGTTTTTAGCCTGGAGAGGCCTGAAAATAGATCCGTTCACCCGTGTGAAAGTGCCTCCCCTCGTATTTGAGGAAAAAATGATGTTGGAAGCCCTCTTCCATCAATTTGAAATGATGCAGGAACAGTTTAATTTTTAAATGATGTTAATGAAAGATCGTATAATCCCAAGGATGATCAAAATAAAATTTTTGAAAAACCAGGCAGTTTTTTCAATCTTGTTTTTTTTATTTCTTTTTTCGATTCAATCCTGTTCGGAAGGGCCGGTTAGTATGAATCAATTTATCCGGGATCAAAACGGGGCGGTGATCCGTAAAGATACCACCCAGAAAACCATCTACCTTGTTTTCACCGGACATGATTTTGGGGAAGGTTTTCCGGTGATTGAAGAGTTGCTGGACAGGCATGGGATAAAGGCTTCTTTTTTCTTTACCGGAGATTTTTACAGAAATCCGGAGTATGAAAATCTGATCAGAAGGCTGGTGAATGGGAATCATTACCTGGGAGCACATTCCGACAAACATCTGTTATATTGTTCATGGGAAAAAAGGGATAGTTTACTCATTGATCATGCGATTTTTGATAAGGACCTGGATCAGAATTATCGGGAAATGGAGAAATTCGGGATCAGGAAGGAAGATGCTTTATGGTTCATGCCTCCCTATGAATGGTATAATCAGGCCATTGCAGCTTGGACTGCGGAGAGAGGATTAATACTTGTGAATTTTAGTCCAGGGACCCGGTCGAATGCTGATTATACTTATCCGGAAATGGGAGACCGTTATGTGACCTCTGAGGAAATTACCCGGAGCATACTGAAATATGAAGAATCATTCGGGATGAACGGTTTTATCCTGCTGATCCATCCTGGAACAGATCCCAGACGGCAGGATAAGTATTATGATCACCTGGATCCCTTGCTCAACCTCCTGGAGGAAAAGGGATATGATTTCAAAAGAATTGATCAAAATTGAAGCATATAAAATAAGGATATGAACCCATTTTTAGGGATTTTTTTTCATGGCATTGGTGGATTCGCTGCTGGCAGTTTTTATATCCCTTTCCATCGGGTTAAAAACTGGCCATGGGAAGTATTCTGGCTTGTGGGCGGATTTGTTGCCTGGATTATCGTACCCTTTATTGTATCACTGATCACCATCCCCGATTTTTTCCAAGTATTACAGATGATCCCTGCCAGAATCTATTTCTGGCCATACCTATTTGGATTATTGTGGGGGATCGGAGGACTTACTTTCGGACTTACAATGAGATTTCTGGGGATGTCACTGGGAATGTCTCTGGCACTGGGACTAACCGCTGTTTTCGGAACATTGATTCCTCCTTTATTCAATGGTCAGTTGGGTGAAGTGATCATGACTTCTTCAGGAAAAATAACCTTGTTGGGGATCTTTATTGGTATTTTGGGAATTGGGATCGTCGGTCAGGCTGGCTATTTAAAGGACCGTCAACTCGATGTTAGGGAGAAGAAACAGACCATTAAAGAATTCAATTTTAAAAAAGGATTTATTGTAGCCATTATTTCAGGAAGTTTATCCGCATGTTTTGCTTTCGGGATTGCATCTGGAAAGCCATTGGTAACAGCAGTTGTTGATCATATTGTCAATCCACTTTTTGCCAATAGCCTGTTGTTTACTGTGATCATGGCCGGAGGATTTACAACTAATCTGATATATTGTGGATGGATGATTTACCGGAATAAATCCTATAAATACATCCGTTTGAACGATTTATCCCAAGGATTGAAAAACATATTATATTGTTCCCTAGCCGGCACCACCTGGTATTTTCAGTTTTTATTTTATGGCATGGGTACGACCCAGATGGGTCGGTTTGATTTTGTCAGTTGGAGTCTGCATATGAGTTTTATCATTATCTTCAGTAATTTTTGGGGGATCATTTTAAAGGAATGGAAGGCTGTGAGACCACGCATCGTCAATATCATGCTTGCGGGGATAGTGGTATTGATGATCAGTACCTTGGTGATCGGTTACGGGAATGCAATATCAGAGGAAATTATTGTATTTATTTCGAATGAATAAAAATGATGAATAACAGGCAACGATTTTTAACGACCCTACAAGGAAAGGAACCAGACCGGCCTCCGGTTTTTGCCACCCTTACACCACAAATGGCCAGGAGATTATCCGATCATTTGGGAGTCCCCTACGAAGAACCGCTCGATTCACTTTTATCAACCCGGATTTCCCACATGGAGCTATTGTTAAAACTGGGGAATGATGCGGTGTGTGTAGCGGCCTGTGCTCCATTCGGCCGGTCAACGGAAAAACTGGGAAATGGCATCTCCCGGAATGAATGGGGGATGGTTTTTAAAGAGAAAGGATTGTACAATGAATTTTTTCAATTTCCTCTTACCGGGGCCCGGTTTCCTGCAGACATCGAAGGATATTCTTTTCCGGATCCCAATGCTCCGGGCCGGTTCGCTGAGGCTGAGAAAACGATCCGTCAATATAAGTCTCATTATGCCATTATCGGGGATCTCGAGACAACGGTTTACGAAACGGCCTGGTACCTGACCGGGTTGGAAAAATTGCTCATGGACCTTATACTGGAATCACCCTATGTGGATCCTCTTCTCGACAGGATTCTGGCCATCAACCTCGAAACCGGCCTGCAGCTGATCCGGAAGGGAGTGGATATGATCTGGGCCGGGGACGATTTCGGGAGTCAGGATGGGATGATGATCGATCCGGCCACCTGGCGGAAGTATTTCAAACCCAGGATGAAATATCTGTTTGAGGCATTCCGGAAAGAAAACCCGGCCATTAAAATTGCCTGGCATACCTGCGGATCAGTGGTCCCGATCATTCCAGAAATGATCGATATCGGCCTCGATATCCTGAATCCCATCCAGCCGGAAGCCAGGGGGATGGATCCGTTTTTTCTAAAGAATGAATATGGCAGGGATCTCATCTTTTTCGGAGGGATCAGTGTGCAGGAATTGCTGCCCTATGGGCATCCCGGAAAGATCAGGGATGAAGTGAGGCGATTGATCGATGTTCTTGGAAAAGATGGGGGTTATATCATCGCCCCGGCTCATAATATTCAGGATGATACCCCCGTTGAAAATGTGATTGCTTTTTATGAAGCGGTACAAAATTATTAGAAGGAGGATCGTTTCGCCTCGCAACACATGAGTAACACAATCCGGTAGACCCCTATCGATCAAATGAGCCGGGAGATTGAATGATTGGGGAAATCCGATAGGTGGTCAACGTATCCTGTTTATTTTCTTCCATTTCCTTCATCTCCTTACGATAAGTAGGAAGTGCAAACCAGCTCCACAGGAAAGTAATGATCAGGATGATCAGCAGGATCAGGATAATGATATAAGGAACAGCATGTTTTTTTTCCCTTCTAACGGATTTATCTTCCAGGAATTTTTCGCCCAATTTGTAGCATTTTACCGAGTATACTTTTACCGGATCCTCAATATTATCAAGACGCTTTTCTCCCAGATATTCTGCGGAAAACCCTTTTTTATCTTTTACTTCATTGTAGACAGATCCCGAAATGGTAATGCATCCCTCATTGGATATTTCCTGTAATTGGGTAGCAATTGCAACGTCATCCCCACCCACATCCATACCTTCAAAGATCAACCTTCCTTCATGGATACCAATCCTCAAAGAAATATTGATCTTCCTCGATTCCCGTTGAATATCAACCGAACAGCGAATGGCATCTGAATTAAGATCAAAACTGGCCAGAATGCCATCTTCGATTTCTTTGATCAGCTTTCCATGATGTTTACCAATCAGGCGGCGATGCAGCCTGCGATTATCATAAAGCTCATCTGAGGCTTTTTTTGGATCGGATCCCAATAAATTCTTGTATCCGACAATATCGGTAAACATGATCACCGCATATTTTCTCCCGGACATAAAAGTTTGACCAAGTTATTTAGCAGGAAATTAATGATTTTGCACCGCATTTCAAAAATAATTAATCGATTTGGAGACTAGGATATCGGGTTTAATTTAGGATTTTGGCCGATTCATATTCCTGATTTTTTTCATTCGATTTCTTTTCCTAATATTAACCTTTAGGACAGTCCCGACAAAACTTCTTAATATTTTATAAATATGAAACGGATCTTACTTACGACCGTCATTTTTATCTCGAGTCAATTATGTCTTTTGGCTCAGGATCTTCCGGTTACCCTGGATAAAAAGATCTATAAGCAGGTCAACGGAACAGCACTTCAGGCCAATGTTTTTTATACTTCCACCACACAGGAGAACCAAAGAAACCCGGCAATTGCTTTGTTTCATGGTGGAGGATGGGTATTCGGCAGCCCAGATGAATTTTTTAGTGCCTGTGAACGGTTTGCCAGAAAGGGTTTTGTTGCCATATCGTTTCAATACCGGCTTTCAATCAAGGAAGACGGGACTTATCCGGATCCCGAAATCACACCCGTCGAATCCGTAAAGGATGCCCGCTCAGCGATCCGGTGGCTTCGTGAAAATGCTGCAGCATTAAAGATCGATCCTGGGAAGATCGTGGCGGGAGGTCAGTCGGCAGGTGGACAACTTGCTTTATCCACCGCTTTGATGGACGGGATCGATGAGGATTCCGATAACCTGGCGATCAGTCCAAATCCGGATGCTTTATTGTTGTATTCGAGCTGTGTAAACACCATGGAGGCCTGGATCGATATGATCCTGGGGGATCGCAGGAATGAGATCTGGTCTATCTCCCCGTATCATAACTTGAAACGGAATATGCCTCCAGTCATCGCCTTTCATGGGGAAGAGGATTGTACGGTACTGATGTATACAATCCAACTCTTTAAAGAAGAAATGGAAAAACTGGGCAATCATTACGAATTAATCACCTATCCGGGAAGAAAACATTACCTGGGTGAGGGGAACGAAAAATATGCCCGGTATTTTGACGAGGAGATCATGGAGCGGACCGATCAGTTTTTAATCGGGTTGGGTTTGATGGATTGAGCAGGATTAATCTGATATTTTACAGTATAATTTTAACCTGTTTTCTGAATCTTAAAATTAAATCTTATTCCGAAAACGACTGATTTTCCTTCATTCAATGTATAATTATTTAAGCTTTTAAGCTCAGCCAGGTGGTTTGCGGCTTAGTATCCGGATAGAACTCAGGAAGCAACAGGAATCACCTCTTTTTTATTTTTCAGGATCTCTTTAAATGCACTGATCCATTTTTCATTCTTTTCTTCCAGCGTCCTGATCAGCCGTTGAAAGTCAGGTTCATGTCTGATATTATCAAATAGTGGATCGCGTTGCAGCAGCAAGACACTCATAAATCCCTTCGTGGAAGTGCTGTCAAGCCAGGCGAGTGCCTCTTCTTTATTTCCAAGAAAAGAATTCACAGCTGCCAGGTCATAATAATAGCTTCCTTTTGACCATGCTCCAAATCCTCTGAGTCCCTGTTGACTTTCCAGATCGAGGGTCATTTCCTCTTCAAACAGTTCCTGTGCTTCATCTTTTCTTCCTTCAAGCCAATAAAGATAAGCCAGCCGATGTCTGAAAGGGACATATTGGGACCTGTCAGTAAAATTATTCTCAAGTTCCTTGTACATGGACCAATAAGTGGCCGCTTCTGCCAGATTGCCGGATAAATAGTGGGTCCAACCCAATGCGTCCACTACGTTTTGATCCATGGGGGAAATCTCCAGGGCTTGTTCGAAATGATCGATGGCCAGGTCGTATTTGCCCCATTCCTGATATAATTTCCCCAATTGTGTGTAGGGATTGATCCAGTCCGGGGCCAGATTTTTTGCTTGCAGATACAGCGATTCCGCTTTAGAATATTCATCTATCACCTGATACAACATGCCCCAGTTGAGAAAATATTCAGGATCTTTTCTCCCATGCCCCACTTCCAGCGCTTTGACGATAAGGTCAGCACCCTTTCTGTAATTCCCCTGTTGCATAAAGTTATATCCGAGACTGTTCAATACCTCCGGATTCCCTGGATCAAGCTCGAAGGCTCTCCGAAAATCTTTCTGGGCTTCCAGCGGTTTATTCATCTGGTCATTCAGAATATTTCCTCTGAGCAGATAGGCTTCAGCCAGCGTCGAATCGATCTGGATGGCCCATTCCGCCATGGACAAAGCCTGATTAATCCAGACTTTTGTAGGCACACCATAATATCTCAGCCCTTTAAACAGGATCTCACCGATCATCACATGTCCAAGAGCGAAACCTGGATCGAGCTGAATGGCCTGTTCCAATAACTGAAGGGCATTTTCAAGGTCTTTTTCATCATTATAGTTGCGCCAGAGCTGCCTGGCTCGGAGCGCATAGTCATAGGCGGTTATATCCTGTGAGGAGCCCCGGCTGATGTGTCTTCTTTCCGACTGGCTTAATTTCGCCTTTAAAGCATTGGCGATCTCAATGGCGATTTCGCTCTGGATGCTGAAGATCTCGGTGATCTCCCGGTCGAAGGTTTCGGTCCAGATATGCACATCATTTTTAACATCGATCAACTGGGCAACGATCCTCACCGTATTCCCTGATTTTCTTACGCTTCCTTCCAGAATGGTGGAGACACCCAGTTCACGCCCGATTTCCGGAATGGTCTTGGTGGTATTTTTATATTGCTGTGTGGAAGTCCTCGATTTCACTTTAAGATCTGAAACTTTGGATAAATTATTAAGAATATCTTCTGTGATGCCATCACTGAAATAATCCTGATTTGGATCATTGCTCAGGTTGGCAAAAGGTAAAACTGCGATGGATTTTTCGTCCAGCACCACATTCCGGTTGCCCGAAAAATAGGGGTATAGCATGTAACCTGATATCACGATCAGAATGAGGGCCAATGCCAGAATCACATACTTGGCCTTACGAGAGATCAGTTTTGTCTTTCCATGAAGGTGATCTGACCGGGGTACCGCAAATTCTTCGTTTGCCAGTGCGTAGACGGGTACCGGATGATCCACGTTCTTTAGATCGAATTTGCCCAGGGGTTTGGTTTTGATGTCAGGCTGATTCCGGATCAGATGATAAATGGTATCTGAAAATAAAATGGATCCAGCCATGCCCAGGGATTCGATCCTTGAAGCCACATTGACGCCATCCCCGTAAACCGAATCTCCCCTGACAATGATATCTCCAAGATGAATGCCGACACGAAGGGGTACACGCGTGTTATCAGTCAGCTCGCGTTGGATCTCCATGGCACATTCAACGGCATCATAGGCGGAGGAAAAGATACTGAGGCTGCCATCTCCGTAGTATTGTAGGATCCTTCCATTGAATTTTTGTGTGGCCGTTTCCAGTACCCTCCGGTGTTTTTCAATCATGTTCAGGGCGAGCTGTTCATCCTTTTGCATGATGGCAGTATAACCGACAATGTCGGTAAACATGATCGCGGCCAGTTTTCGTGATTGATCAGACATCTGCATTCAATACTTCATCTAAGGTACATATAAGTTGCCGTCCGGAAAAGCCAGAAACTGATAATTCATTTTAACTATTTTACCAACGGTAAAAAATCTGTTTGGATGACTGGTTTCCCATGTTATTACTGTTTTTCCAAAATAGAAGTTTCATTTCATTTCTTTTTTTTGTTATCAGGCATAAGTGCTTAAATGACTGATTTACAAGTATAAAAGTTGCATTGTGGATGAGATTTTTCTTTCTTCAATCCCCTAGATCATTCTTCCTACCGATTAGACGTTTTTTTTCAAAAAATATTGCGGATTTCTCATCCGGCGATCTAAATGAGAGATTGTTTTTGGGATATACGGGTATATGGTCCATATGGGATACAATGGCACTGATTTATGATGTTTCCTGTATGGGTACTTAAAAAAAATGATAATTTGTCATTAATTTAAATTATTCACTAAATTTAAGAAGATATTGTAAAGCGATATTTTTTACTCCCTCAGACGCAGGAAGATCGGGATTGCGATCATTTTTTAAATTTTCCAGAGAATGGGAACAGAATATCTACATTTTTTAGAAGCTTTAGAGACCCAAAAATCCTTGGCGCTCGCAATCATTTTACGTACTTCCGGTTCCACCCCCCAGGTTCCCGGATCGGCTGCCTTATTCACTCCCCAGAGAATTATTGCCGGTACTTTGGGTGGCGGCATCCTGGAATATGAAGCTGAATTAAAGGCAAAACATGCCTTGGAAAAGGGGCAAATCCTTTTAATGGAATTTGATCTCAATGCAGACATCCACGATCAAAAAGGGGCAATATGTGGAGGAAAGGCTTCCATATTGATTGATGCACATCCTGGCAAACACAGATCGGTCTTTCAAAAGGTAAAAATCGCATTTGAAAACAGGAAACCAGGGGCCCTGATTACAAGAGGGCAGGCCGGGTCGGCGGATGAATGGCAATTGGATCGATACTGGGTTGACCAGGAGGAGTTGGATAACGGATTACCCGGGGAAATTTTGAAGAACAGAAAATCAATTATCCGTTCCATTCATGAGGGAATGCCCATGTTGGTCCTTCCCAGAGAAAAGGTAACGAATCAGGCGGAATTCAGGGAGTTTATATTCATTGATCCGGTGATACCCCCCGAAAAGCTGATCATGGTCGGGGGAGGACATATTGGGAAGGCCGTTGTGCAGCAGGCTTCATTGCTGGGATTTGATATTACATTGATTGACAACCGGGCCGATACTATTAACAAAGCAACCCTTCCTTCCGGTACGGAAGTGAGGATTGGTTCGGTAGGTGAAAAGATCCGGGATATAAAAATTGATCCTGCGACTTTTATTGTAATAGCCACCCAGGGACATCAGCATGATGCGGAAGCATTGCAGGCCTGTATCAGATCGGAAGCCGGGTATATCGGATTGATGGGCAGCCAGCGCAAAATCAGGTTAATGCGGGAAAGGTTTATTGATGAGGGATGGGCTTCGGCCAGGGAATTTGATACCATTCATGCACCTGTCGGGCTGAACATACATTCGGAGACGATCCAGGAGATCGCGGTCAGCATCGCGGCTGAGTTGATCAAGGTTCGTAAAGAGCTGAAGGAAAAACACAAAATTCCTTACGTCTGTGGCCTGGTGCTTGCTGCCGGTGAATCCAAAAGGATGAAACAGCAGAAGTTGCTGATGGATTACCATGGAGAAAGTTTTATCAAAAATATCGTCCGTAAGGCAAGTACATCGGAAGTTGATTATACCCTGGTCGTATTGGGGAGTCATTCAAAGGAGGTCAATGAAGAGATTCAGTCATATCAGGTGGACAGCGTCTACAATCCACTCTTCAAGGAAGGAATGTTATCTTCCATACAATGCGGCTTTAATTCCATCCCAAAGAAAGTGGATGCGGTAATCGTTTTATTGGGAGATCAACCCATGGTAGAGACGGAACTCATCAATCAATTGGTGAACAGGTACCGAAAAACGAGAGAAAAAATCATTATCCCGGTTTATCAGGGCGAACGGGGCCATCCTGTTCTGATCGATATCCGGCTCAAAGATGAGATATTTTCCCTCGATCCCGGGAAAGGCTTGCGGGAACTCATGTATTCCCATCTAGATGAGGTTTACGAACTTGAAGTTGACTCGCCCCAAATTTTAAAAGACATAGATAATATAGATGATTATAATATTGCAATTACTTAACAGGAGGTTACCATGAAAAAAACCATTCAATTTACTTTTAATAATAAACCGACTCAAATAGAGGTGGAGGATAATCAAACCTTATTATGGGTAATCCGGACCTCTTTGAACATGACCGGTACTAAATTCGGCTGTGGATTTGGTCAATGCGGATCATGTACGGTGCTCATTGATAATGAGCCAACACGTTCATGTTTAACTATGGCTGATTACGTGGATGGTAAAAATGTAGTTACCATCGAAGGTCTGGCCCGGAATGGAGAAATGCATCCGGTTCAGAAAGCATTTGTCGAACATGATGCCCTGCAATGCGGATTCTGTACTCCGGGTATGATTGTGAATGCCGTTGGCTTACTTCAGAAGAATCCGGAACCGACCCGTCAGGAAATCATCGACGGGATGCATGAGAATTTATGCCGATGTGGTTCCTATGGAAGGATCCTGGATGCCATTGAATCGGCAGCGAAAGAAATGAAAGGAGGGAAGTGGTTATGAAAGCGGATCAAATCACCAAATTATACTTCAAGGATGTTAACAAGCCCCTATCCCTTGATCGCCGGGATTTCCTGAAAAAACTGGGAGGAGGTATCATCATCATTTTCACCCTTGGGGAGATGAGTCTTATCAGTGGATGTAAATCGAAAAATGGGAATGGTGGAGAGGATTTTAATGCCTACCTTCGGATCAAGGAAGATGGAAGGGTGGATTGTTACACGGGGAAAATCGAAATGGGACAGGGAGTGATCACTTCCCTCGCACAGGTACTGGCCGAAGAATTGGATGTTTCAATTGACCAGATCGATATGATCATGGGTGATACAGAGTTGTGTCCTTATGATGCAGGAACCTGGGGATCTATGACCACCCGTTTTTTTGATCCGGTACTCAGGGCAGCTGCCGCCGAGGCTAGAATGGTGCTGCTTGAACTGGCTGCAGAGAAACTGAAAGTCAAAAAAGATCAGCTAAAGGTCAGTAATGGGGTAGTTATTGCAGCAAACGATCCGGATAAAAAAGTGGATTATGCCACCCTGACGGAAGGTAAAAAGATTGTCAGGAGGTTATCAGGCAAAGCCAAACCCAAGGATCCCAGTGAATTCAAGCTTATTGGTACCCCGGTCATCAGTATTGATGCAGAGGCAAAAGTACGTGGTGAAGCCAAATATGCAGGGGATATCCGGTTGCCCGGCATGAAATATGCAAGGATCAAGCGGCCTCCTGCTCATGGAAGTAAATTGTTGAGTGTGGATAAATCCGCACTGGATGATATGGAGGGAGTGGAATTTTTCCAGGAAGAGGATTTTATTTTTGTACTGCATGAGGATCCGGAGGTGGCTGGTCTGGCCGTGGCACGGATAAAGGCGGAATGGGATGTTCCGGCATCATTAGCCGATGATCAGAGTATTTTTGATTATATCAAAAAGACAGCTACGGATTCCGAAGTTTTTGAAGAGGGTGGAAATCTGGAAACAGGCCGGTCACAGGCAGCGATCATCGTGGAGGAGGAATATCATGATGGATACAAGGCACATGCTACCATTGAAACCCATACGGCCACCGCTGAGTTCAAGGATGGCAAACTGACCATGTGGGCATCTTCACAGACACCCTTTGGTACCCGCCAGGAGATCTCAGAAACATTCAATCTTCCTATTGAGAATGTACACCTGAAACAGATTTTTATTGGAGGAGGTTTTGGTGGTAAAATTTACAACCAGCAAGCCGTTGAGGCGGCCCGGATCGCGATCATAAGCAAAAAGCCGATCCAACTTGCATGGACTAGAAAAGAGGAGTTCATGTATGACATGTTCCGGCCGGCAGCCGTGATGAAAGCGGTTTCAGGAGTGGATAAAAACGGGAAAATGACCTTATGGGAATTTGACATATATTGTGCCGGATCCAGGGGTTGTGAGTTGTTTTATGAAGTACCCAACAACCGGAGCCGTACCTTCGATAAAGAAGGAATACATCCATTCGGAACCGGTGCCTGGCGTGCTCCGGGTAATAGTACTACGACCTATGCCCGTGAATCCCATATGGATATCACAGCCCATCAGGCCGGGATCGATCCTGTGGAATTCAGGCTGAATAACATGAAAGAACCCAGGATGAAACGTACCCTCGAACTGGCAGCTAAAACCTTTGGATGGGAACCGGGTGTTACGCCCAGCGGACGAGGCTTTGGGGTTTCCCTGGGATTTGATGCCGGCACGTATGTGGCAGTGATTGCGCAGGTGGAGGTGGATAAGTCCACTGGGAAGGTGCAGCCCATCAGGGTCGTCTGTGCCCAGGATATGGGTCAGGTGGTGAATCCTCATGGAGCCAATGTGCAGGCAGAGGGCTGTATCACCATGGGATTGGGATATGCCTTGTCTGAGGATATGGAATTTAACTGGGGGACGGTGGAAACCTCAAATTTCGATACTTATGAGATCACGAGGTTTGACGTGACTCCTAAAATGGAATGTGTATATATCGATGACATGACCGCCGCACCCGAGGGTGGTGGAGAGCCCGCGATCGTGGTGATGGGAGGAGCGATCGCGAATGCCGTATATGATGCCTGTGGTGCCAGGGTATTTCAGATGCCCATCACACCGGAAAGGGTACTTGCCGCCTTGAGCTGATCATTACGCTGAAGGCAGTCACAGGTTCAGGATCAGGTGATAAAACGGATCCTGAACCTTTTATAATTGTTTGTACTTTTTAATTTATAGGCGATCATGGGGATGGATGAATATTTGAAAATTGATTTCAAAGATATCAGAACACCGGTTGATCTTGACCGGCGGAAATTTTTGAAGCGCCTGGGAGGCGGGATTTTAATCATCTGTTCGATCGGTGATTTTTCTGCGCTGTATGCAGAGATCATGCAAGGCCGTCCCATGCCCACCGATCTGAATGTTTATTTGAGGATCCGGGAAGATGGCAAAGTGGAACTTTATACCGGGAAGATTGAAATGGGACAGGGAGCGATTACCTCCCTCGCCCAGATGCTGGCCGAGGAACTCGATGTAAAACTGGACGAGGTGATCATGGTCATGGGAGATACGGATCTCTGTCCCTGGGATATGGGAACATTCGGATCCATGACTACCCGTTTTTTCGGGCCTCCATTACGGGCGGCAGGGGCGGAAGCACATGCCATACTGCTGGAACTGGCTGCTGAACGGTTGGGAATTCCCGTTGAAAAGCTTGCCGCTGATGAAGGTTTCGTACGCCAAAGGGATAATCAAAAGGTTAAAATCAGCTACGCGGATCTTACCCGGGGTCAGAAAATCGTAAAGCAATTAAGCGGAAAACCTGTCCTGAAGAAACCTGCAGAATTTAAGATCATAGGGAAACCGGTATTCAGGCAGGATGCAGAATTGAAAGTAACCGGTCAGGCAAAATATGCTGGTGATATACGGATTCCCGGTATGTTATCAGCCAGGATCCTGCGGCCTCCTGCTCACGGTGCCAGTTTGCGCACCTTGAATACAGATGGATTGAAGCGTTTCAACGACCTGGTGGTAGTGAATGAAAAAGATCTGTTCGCGGTACTCGATCCGGACCCGGAGAGAGCACAGCAGGCACTGGCCAGCGTAAAAGCGGAATGGGATGAACCCGCTCCTGTAGTAAACGACAAAACGATCTTTCATTACCTGGTTGAAAAAGCCGGTACAGGGGAACCTGCAGGGCGGGGAGGTAGTCTGTCCGAAGGGCAGAAACTATCAAAGGAAATCGTTGAAGAAGAATACCTGAACAGTTATGTGGCGCATGCTCCAATGGAACCACATGCCGCTACAGCTATATTCGAGAATGGTAAACTGACCGTCTGGGCATCCACGCAAACCCCCTTCCGGTTGCAGGAAACCGCCGCTGAAATGTTGGGAATCCCGGTGGAGGATGTGCGGGTGATGCAGAATTTTGTGGGGGGTGGTTTTGGCGGGAAATCCAACAATCAGCAGGCTCTGGAAGCGGCCCGGTTATCCAAAATAACCAGAAAACCGGTTCAGTTGATCTGGTCAAGACGGGAAGAGTTCTTTTATGATACTTTCAGACCGGCGGCAGTCGTAAAGATAAAATCCGGATTGGATGGCAATGGAAAGATCTTACTTTGGGATTATAATGTTTATTTTGCCGGAGAGCGTGGATCGCAACATTTTTATGATATTCCCCATCACCAAACGGTGGCTTTTGGGGAATGGGGTGGCTCGAGCGGGATACATCCATTCGCGGTCGGTCCGTGGAGAGCACCCGCCAATAATACGAATACTTTTGCCAGGGAATCGCATATCGATGTAATGGCGTTCAAAGCCGGGATGGATCCCTATGAATTCAGATTAAAAAATCTCAAAGATCCCAGGATGATCCGTGTACTTAAAGCAGTAGCAGAAAAATTCGGTTATCAGACGGATAAGTATCCAAGTGGGCGAGGCATCGGCATTGCTTGTGGGATTGATGCAGGGACTTATGTGGCACATATGGCAGAAGTAGAAGTGGACCGGTCAACCGGAAAGATAAAAGTGAAACGGGTGGCATGTGCACAGGATATGGGATTGATCATCAATCCGCAGGGAGCCTTGATCCAGATGGAAGGATGTATCATTATGGGCTTGGGATATGCCTTGAGTGAGGAGATCCGGTTTGATGGCGGGAAGATCCATACTCAGAATTTCGATGACTATGGGATTACGCGATTTTCCTGGATTCCAAAGATTGAGCCTGTATTCATTGACGCAAAGGAAGATCCGGCCCAGGGTGGAGGTGAACCGGCCATCGTCTGCATGGGAGCCGTCCTCGCCAATGCCGTATTCGATGCGGTGGGAGCAAGATTGTACCAGTTGCCCATGACACCTGATAGGGTCCTGGCCGCCATGAAAGGTTGACCTAAATATTGATTTTTTAATATAAACTATATCATCATGATCAGAAATTTTTTTTATGTTGGATTGGTATGCCTGATCAGCTATTGCCAGCCCCGGGAAGGCCGTGAACACCCGGAAGTGGAAATCCCGGAATTTTCCTTTGTTTTCCTGACAGACATACATCTGGCACCGGAAAGAAGGGGCGTTGAAGGATTTAAAGAAGCGATCAAGAAGGTAAATGAACTGAATCCTGATTTTGTGATTACCGGCGGGGACCTGATCATGGATGCCCTGGGAGTTACATATGAGCGGGCTGATTCCCTGTATAATTTGTATATGGAAACCGCCAAACAATTCAATATGCCCGTTCATAATAGTGTGGGAAATCATGAGATCTATGGTTTGTATGAAGAAAGTGGCAGTGATACAACTCATGAAGAATATGGGAAAAAGATGTTTGAAAAACGGCTGGGTAGAAGATATTATTCATTCGATCATAAGGGCTGGCATTTTATGATCCTGGATGCCATCGGGATCACCCCCGAAAGATCGTACATCGGGCAGATCGATGAGGTGCAGATCGAATGGATCAAAAGCGATCTGGCCACCCTTGATCCGGAAACGCCCGTTGTCATTACTGTACATATGCCTTTCATTACCGCCTATACCCAATTATCGCGTGGTACCATGGCTGCCAGTGATGCAGGCACGGTGATCACCAATGGAACGGATGTTTTGAGATTATTTTTGCCCTATAATCTGAAACTCGTTCTTCAGGGGCATTTGCATTTTCTGGAAGATCTGTACGTAAATAATCAGATCCATTTTATTACGGGAGGAGCTGTGAGTGGCCGGTGGTGGCAGGGTCCGCCCAGTGCTCTTGTGGAGGAAGGATTTGTATTAATCAAAGCCTCGGAAAATCAGATCGGCTGGGAGTACATCGATTATGGCTGGGAGGTGACTCCGGAGGAATGATGAATTATGAATATCGACTCACATTTACTTTATTTCAGTTAAAATCGCTGGTTCATTCAAAGGGTATTTCGAGCTGAATATCATGGCATAGATTCACTACATGGCAATAGGCTACAACCGGTCTCCCTCTTTATCTCCCAAGTCATTCAACAGGAAACTTTAATTGGGAGAAACTTACATCCTTTAACAGTCGTTTTCATCCTGAGTTCCGGCGAAAGATGTGTATGGAACCTATTATATATTTTTTCGAAATCCAATCGTTTTCCTGTCTGGTTTAGCATGTCCTGATAATTAATCGCACAAGCCCCTTACTGCGTTCAGGGTAAAAAAATTTTCGTATTTTATAAGAAGGATTTAAGAGTATTTTTCTACCCTGAGCTCCCCGTGAAAGATCCGTACGGATCTTCAAAAGAAAATCCATCTCCAAATATTCATGCACGGCAAATTAACCCGATCCTTTTTTCAAAATATGACTGAAAATGAGTAACTTATAATGCGAGTGACCAGATAACAGAAGCAATGATCCAGATAGGTTTGCTATTACTATTCATGGGGATTTTTACCGCTGCAGGAGAATTTATTGTTAAAAAAGAAACCAGTCGGTCCACTTCACTGACACAAGCAGAAGGAAATTCCATCCGGCTGTTCCTGTGCGGCGACGTCATGATAGGAAGAGGCATCGACCAAATCCTGGCCCATCCGGGAGATCCCGAAATTCATGAATCGTACATGAAAAGTGCCAAAGGATATGTAGAACTGGCAGAAACGGCCCATGGGAAAATACCCTATCCGGCGAGTCCGGCTTATATATGGGGAGATGCATTGAATTACTGGACGGAGCTTGCACCGGACCTTAGGATTATTAATCTGGAGACCAGCATAACCACCTATCACACCTACTGGCCGGGTAAAGCCGTTAATTACCGCATGGATCCTGAAAATATGGGTTGTCTTATCAGCGCAGGGTTTGATTATTGTGCCCTGGCCAATAATCACCTCCTGGATTATGGCAGTAAAGGGATGATCCAGACCCTTCATGTGCTGGAAAATGCGGGTATATCCTTTTCAGGTGCCGGAGACGACCTGGAAGATGCCAGGAAACCAGCGATCCTCTCCATATCCGGTAAGGGGAGGGTGCTCATTTTTTCCATGGGACTGGTTACCAGTGGGATCCCCTCCGATTGGGCAGCCACCCACGAAAAGGCGGGCGTCTATATGCCCATAACTGACCAGGAAATAATGGATTACCTGAGATCATACCTTAAAATCAACCGGAAGGATCGCGATCTGGTGGTGGTATCCATTCATTGGGGATCCAATTGGGGATACGAAATTCCTGTCATGCAGCAGCAATTGGCTCACCGGTTGGTCGATGAAGCTGGGGTGGATATAATCCATGGGCATTCCTCCCACCATTTCAAAGGCATCGAAGTGTACCGGGACCGGCCCATAATCTATGGCGCAGGAGATTTCATCAATGATTATGAAGGGATCAGCGGACATGAAGAGTATCGAAGCGATCTGACCCTGATGTATTTTCTGGATATGAGCCCTGAAGACCACAGATTGGACAGGATTACCCTTATTCCTCTGAAGATTCATCGGATGCAGTTGGTTAAAGCCGCCGCTGGTGAGGTAAAGTGGGTGCGTTCTGTTCTTGATCGCGAGGGCAGATCCTTGAATACAGTATTCGACCTGGCTGATCATAACCGGATTGAATTAATTATTAACTGAAATAACGGCGGATTACCCGACAAATATTAGTATATTTATCATATATCCTATCATTCGTTCCATCACAAAAAGAAACGGATCAGGTAAATTTTAAGGATTTTACTTTTTAGTATGAATGCCCTTTTATTATATCCCGAGATTCCAGCCACTTTCTGGAGTTTTAAATATGCTCTCAAGTTCATATCCAAGAAATCTTCCCATCCACCCCTCGGACTGGCCACGATTGCAGCCATGTTGCCGGAATCATGGAACCGTAAGCTCATCGATCAGAACATAAAAAAAATAACGCAAAAAGATCTGGAGTGGGCGGATATGGTATTCATCAGTGCCATGGCGATCCAGGAAAAAAGTGTCAGGAAATTGATCCAACGTAGTAAGGAATTTCACAAGCCGGTAGTGGCTGGTGGCCCCCTGTTTTCAGAGGACCCTGATAAATTTCCTGAAGTGGATTACCTGGTGCTCAATGAGGCCGAAATAACCTTGCATGAATTCCTGAATGATTTGGCTGAGGGCAAAACCAGGCGGATTTATTCCACTCAGCAGTTTCCGGATATTAAAACCACCAGGATCCCGGCGTATGAGTTGCTTGACATCCGTAAATACGCCACCATGAGTCTACAGCTTTCCAGGGGTTGCCCTTATAATTGTGAATTCTGCCAGATCACCGGGTTATACGGCCATAAGGTCCGGCTTAAGTCTACCTTTCAGATCCTGGATGAATTGAGTAAACTCTATCAGTGCAAATGGCGGGGAGATGTATTTTTTGTGGATGATAATTTTATCGGGAACCGGTCTTTTTTAAAAAAAGATTTCCTGCCTGCCCTGACAGCATGGATGAAGGAACGGAAATATCCTTTCAGGTTTATTACAGAGGCCTCGGTAAATCTAGCGGATGATGAATCCCTGATGACCTTGATGTCGGAGGCTGGATTTAGAACAATATTTGTAGGCATTGAAACCCCCAACGTGGAGAGCCTGGTGGAATGCAATAAGCATCAGAATAGAAACAGGGATCTGCTTGAAAGTGTCCGGAAAATCCAGGAATTCGGCATGTTCGTTATGGGTGGGTTTATCGTGGGGTTCGACCATGATACGCCCTCCATTTTCAACCGGCAGATCGAGTTTATCCAGAAAAGCGGCATCGTTTCTGCCATGGTGGGTCTGCTCAACGCACCTAAAAAAACCCGGTTATATGAACGGCTGGTCCGGGAAAACAGGATCATCGATGATTTCAAGGGTAATAATACAGATCGGGCCATCAATTTTATACCCAAAATGAACCTGGATGAATTGCATAAGGGATATGAAAAGATCCTTCAGGCCATTTATTCCTGCCAGCCTTATTATGAGCGGGTGAAAGATTGCCTGAGCCGGTATAAAACCAGGTCCCGGTTTCCCGTCCGGCTTAAGGTGTCGCAAATCAAAGCCCTTTTCCGGTCGATACTCGTTCTGGGTTTTATCAGGAAAGGAAGAAGATATTTCTGGAAATTGTTTTTCTGGAGCTTGTTCAGGAAGCCTTCTATTTTTGGACTGGCAGTGACCTATTCCATTTATGGGTATCATTTCCGGCGGGTTTTTAATATCCGGCGATAGTGGTCGATCAAGGGGGTCAGCCGCGGATATTTTGGGTTTCAACACGGTAGTTTTTTCTTTCCAATTTATCACCTGCTTATGTGATAAAAATATCTGAAAATAAATGCTATCTTTATAAAAGGAAAAATAAATAATAATGCACAAAGGCATATTAATGGCCGTACTGGACAAAGGCGCTAAACTGGTGATGACAGACGGCACCATCTGGGTAGTGAATCCGAAAAATGTGGAAGAAACCTCCGGATGGACCCCCCCCGTGATGGTCACGATTGACGAGCAGAGTTCCAGCAAGGAATATGATTATACCCTGATCAATTCCGATACCGAGGCTTCGGTGACGGCTTTACGGAGAAGGTAATTCATCCTCATCATTCTTATTACCCCAAAGAATACCGGAGCGAAAGTTGCTTCCGTTCGAGATCGCTGCACGCGCACAAAGCCGACCCACATAGCCGGCAGGGATGACGGTAAAAAGGAAGGGGTTGTTTTCAGAGGAACAGCCATGGTATTAGAGAATATCATTGAGATCCCTGCTCACCCGGGGGCATCCCACAACCCGGCAGGGATGACGGTAAAAAGGAAGGGGTTGTTGCCAGAGGAACTTTCAACTCGATACACAATTTGATGTAGATTCCTGCTTTCGCCCCGGGCCACCCATAAGGCCGGCAGGAATGACGGGTAAAGATTGGAGAAAGGAGGGATATATGGTAAAAATAAAAAAAGCCGGGTGTGGTACCCGGCTTTTTGAAATATTGAGGTCGATAGTTATTCTAAAGCTTAAAGATACGTTGCGAATCTGTAAATCCATCAATGGTCAATTGGAAATAGTAGGTTCCTGTGGGTAGTCCCGTAGCATCAAAACTGAAAGTATGATCCCCGGCATCGTATTTTGTGGACTGTGTCCAGACTATATTTCCATTTCCATCGGTGACTGTCATGGTAACATCGGAGGTGCTGTTCAAAGTGAAATCTACTGCGGTACTGCTGTAAAACGGATTCGGATAGACCTGATTGATGGTAAGCGGCTGAATACCCATGTCGGCAAGTGCGGTTTGCTGTGGGCCGACATGGTAGGGTCGCATCATCTCATGATCTTCATGGGAAAGGATGTGGCAATGCCAGACATAGCGACCCGGTCGGTCAAATTTGGCAATTACCCTACCAACCGTTCCAGGAGGAACAATAAAGGTATCTTTCCAGCCAGCTTCATTGTCATTGATTGGTATAATATTACCAAATGTAATATTATCATAATTCAAAATCCCTCCAGTACCAATTTCTCCATTATGTTGTGGCTGATCTTTTGGAGTAGGTTCAGAAAAAGAGATTTCTTGTCTATCAATGATCTGGAATGATACCAGATGAAGATGAATGGGATGTGCATCAGCTGTTGTATTATATACTTCCCAGACTTCTACAGCATCCAATGCAGGATTTTCGGTTATACCTTCAAACCAACTTAGTGACCCATCCTCCATTGTACCCAATAACGGTTGTAACCGTCCTACATCATCAAAACCTTCAAATAATACAAGTTTCCGAGTTTCTACTGGATTGCTTAATGGTGTAATGGGTGTTCTAAGAGGAGTTGTATTAACTACCGAGGCATCCGCAAACTTTTTACTGTTATTCAGTTTCTTCGTCACGCTGAACTGCATAATTTGTCCCGTGGTAGCAGTATTTGCCGGGGGAAGGGTTCCTCCCTCTCCATCACTGAGTGTACCATCGGAATTAAATCCTTTGAAAGGTTCATCCGGGCCAAAATTCAAAAGTTTTATCTTATTTCCAAATTTATCGGCAAAATCAACAACCACGTCCATTCTTTCTCCTGGGGCAATTACCAATTGATCCAGTTCAACGGCTGTTGATAAAAATCCATCATCAGTTCCAATCTGAATGAATTTAGTTCCATCTTCGAATTTGAGAACATAAAAACGTGAATCAGATCCATTCAAAAGACGCAAACGGTATTTCCTGGGTTCCACTTTGAAATCGGGCCAGGCTACTCCATTTACCAGGATAAAATTACCGAAAAATTCAGCAACCACACTGGGGCCAAATGGTAAAGATAGTGGTTCTGCCTCAGGAGAAGTACCAGTTCCAAATGCATCACCAAACCAGGGATCGTCTGTAAAAGCAGGCAGGAACAACTCACCGGTCGAGTAAAACATCCGGTCCTGGATCACGATCTCAATGTTTTGGCTGTTCTTCGGAATTACATTATTTTTCCAAAGTTGCTTTTCAGTGTCATCTGTTAGAAGATAGTATCCAGCCAGCCCTGCATAAACATTCAGTCGCGTGATTCCCAATGCATGGTCATGATACCAGAGGGTAGCCGCTTCCTGATCATTGTCATAATGATAGGCATTTCCGTTTACATTAAAAGCTCCCTCATAAACCATCCCCATTCCTTCCTGGGTATACCAGGCTTCCGGGAGCCCGTCACTTCCCGATTCAGTATGTCCCCCATGAAGGTGGGCTACCGTTGGGATATAACCCATACCATAAAAATCAGCTGTCGAGATATTTGTTAGCGGATTTGACGGATCAGAAGGATCATGCGGATGTGCCATATGCAGGGAAATATCCGTTGGAAGAATATGACCGGTTGTCGGTAGATTATTATGCCAGGTAACATTCACCGGTACATTCTTCTTTGCTTCGATTGTGGGACCTGGATAAGTAACGGGTTGTCCCAGTAAACCATAACCCCAGACAGTGGTACTTAGAGGAGCCAAAGTGACCGGATCAAATAATCCAAGATTCTGTACAGTTTGTTCCATGGACATCTCAAAATTTCCCCCATTCGTGGCATCAATCCGTGCAGGAATCGGTAAGGGAGTGACAAACTTGGGATGCGATACGGGATCAAGCAACTGGCCGAAAACATGGACAGTAGCGGAAAACAAAATAGTAAAGATTATGAGGAAGGACAAGGACATACCCCTCCCCTGGGCAAAGTAGTGCTTTTTCATGTAACAGGTAGTTTAGGTTTTACATCTTGAAATCAATTGCGGGAATATAAAAGATTGGAAATCCCAAATCAAGGAATATGGGTATGATATATATCATATTTGTAACGAAATATATCGTTTTTGGAAATATTTGTATTTTATAATTTTATTTCTAAATTGCTGAATTTTTCTAATATAGTTGTATTTAATATTGGCTTGATCTTCTCGTAACCTGTTCTTATCATCATATATTGAGTTCATTTTTCTAAAGGATTGATTGATATTCCAGATTACCAGCACCCTGGGCCTTTTTATTTCCCACATGACATCATGGTAAGGGCATTTATATCCGTATTATGAAGGAAGAGATCCCTTCCCACCCTTAAACGAAACCGGCTGGCAGACAGGGAAGTCGATAAAAAATGGTATTTTATACTACCTTATTGGAAAGTATTTCATCCAATTATTTATAGAATGAACCTGAGACGAACCTGGATCCTGGTTCAGGCTTTTTCGGTATGACCATACATTTATAAATAATCAGCATCCCCGGAACTTACCTGGATTTGGATCTCTTTTTTATCGAACGCCAGGTGAAAATTGAAAGTCCGATAAACAGAAACAGCAGGATCACCGTACCGGTCAGGTAACCCCATTCATATTCTGTGAGTTGCGAAAAATCAAGATATATCAACCGGAGCAGCAGAAAGACAGAAATACCGCTGAAAATCAACAATAAAAAATATTTCATAATGGAAAAAATAAATACCGACTCATTGATTATGTATAGTCGGTATTTATTTTATTCTTTTATTTTCGAACGGTGGTATGGGTTGGCGTAAAAATACCAAATGTGACGGCCCCGAGAAGTCCATCTACAAAAGTGTGCTGGATCTTCACCTCATAATCTTTCACATTGCCTGCCATCTCGTTCGGGTTTGAAACGTTACCCGGGGCCAGGCCGAATATGAAATACGGATTCATTTTGGTCACCGTTTCATTAGACTTGGCTCCTTCACCGACAGAAAATGTATAGGTATAGCATGATGAAAAGAGGGTAATGCCTCCCAGAAGCATCACCATGAGAAATAACTTTATGTTTTTCATACAGTTGAATGTTTTAGTTAAATTTTGCTTTCAAAAAAGCCAGCGAATTTAGTAATAAAAAATTCACGTTTTAAGGCAAGGATTAAAAATATTTTTACCCCAAAGATTCATTTTAAAGAAGAATAAAATTGTTTGATTACAATCCGGATTCCTGCCCAATGCCTGCACTAAAATCCACCAGGAATGGCGGTGTTCAGCTGGAGCTGTCCTTCCTGAAGTACTGAATAAAAAAAATTTTGGGAAAATGGCAGGGGCCCTACGCAGGATCCCTAATCACCTTTTAGAATATGCTTTGAACATGGGATGTTGATAAGAAACGATCAGAATGATCCATCCTATTTTGGATTGCGCATTATTTTCTATCAAGCTTCCAGCTGTCCTTCCAATCGATCGATTTTTCCTTCAGGAACCGGTCCAGTTCATCGATCACCCGGGCAGTATACACCATGCAGTTGATCCATCCTTCCTGGTCGAGCAGGTCACTTACCAGGTAAGTGGGATAATGTCCGGTTTGCCTGTTTTGTGTATCTACGATCGTGTTGGCAAGGTCCATGGCTTTCGCGAGGTATAAAATATTGCCGGTCCTGTCGTAGGCCTGCATGAACACCTCGATCATATTCCCAGAACTGGCATTCACCGGGGTATAAAAATTATATTGCTCCAGCACACAAGGCGTCAGCCATTTGTCGCTGGTGATCCCCCAGCTGTCGATGTCATTCCGGTGGTCCCAGATCACAAACTGGTCTTCAGAGAATCGGATCAGGTCCTCCGCGAGTGCCAGTTTCTCTGGATCACCGGATTCATTCCTCAGCAGGAAACCGGCATAGCTGCAGGCCTGTCCCTTGGAAAGATTCCGGTAGCGTTCGCTGGGTTTCTGGTCCTCGAACTGCCCTTCCCAATTGAAATCCTCCACCATGTTTTCTTCAATGAAAGCAAGTGCCAGGTTCCGGCAGTAATCATATTTTTGGATCCCATGATCCTCTTTGAGCCGGTTAAGGAAAGCAATGATTCCAGTCGGCACCACGTAATTCGGAGCCACCGGTTCCCCACTCCCGATATAGATGAGAAGATACCAGGAACCATTACTGAGTTGCAATTCCCGGTAGGTATTGGCGATTCGCAGGGCTGCTTCGAGGTACTTTTTATCCCTTGTAAGATCATACAGGTCAAGATACGCCTCGCCTACCGTGGCCGGATAGATCAGCATGATCCGGTCGGCCAGGGACTCTCCCCGGTATTCGTCCATCATATCGGCATAGATCGGACCGGTATAGGTGGGAGGGAAAAATTCCAGGGGACTCCCATCAGGTTGTGAAATGCCGATCAGGTAATCGGCCACGATCCGGGCGATTTTGATCGAATGCTCTTTCTTTAATCCATTCTCTTCAAATTTTTCATAAAGCAACATCCCCTGGATCACGGCGGCAAACATTTTCGAAGGATATCCATACAGGCCGTATTCCGGATCGGGGGTGCCCTGTTCAAGCCAATGCTGGATGTAAGGGGCATGGTAGAGATATTTGACCAGCTGATACACGCTGGTCCGGTAATCCACCTCCGGACGACGGTAAGGACCGCGATAGGGAGAGGCTTTATGAAAAACACGCACTCCGGCCGTATCCAGGGCTTTTTCCCCGCTCATAGCCAGGACTGTGAGGGATACCTTGCCAACGGGCAGGTCATTCCAGATCAGAGATAAGGATTCCCAGGGGGCATCGGCAATGAAAGTATAATCCAGCCCGGATGAATCGGCCCGGGCAATAAACTGGTAGGCTTCCGCTCCCTGCACCTTTTCGAAATCAAAGGAAGGCGCGTAGATAAAACGCTGTGCGTAGGTATTCCAGAATGTGCGTTCCCCCGGAATGCCAGGATGAACAGGGATGAGGGATTCGGCCAAAGCTGCTTCGCGCAACTGATTTGAGTCGGGAAGGGACAATGGTTGTTCGGAATGTATTGTTTTGCATCCAAAGGAAAAGATCAAAAAATAGATGATTGTTTTTTTATTCATCAATTTCCTGTTGAAAAATGTATGGCCCTGTTTAAATCAAGTTAAATATACGATAGATCGTGGTGTGCCTTTTCTTTTTTTATTAAAACCTTTTTTATTTATAAAATTGATTAATTTCTTTTTTCAGAGATATGCTCAACAAACTTGATTTCATTAATTACGCTTAGGTATACGTGTAATGATGGCTTTGGTTCCATTAGCTACGACGATATACTCAATAAAATCACCTTCATCTTCACAACCGAATTCAAACCATTTTGGAAATCTTCTGGGTTGGAAAGGGATCGTTCTCCCGGTAGGCTGATCCTTTTCATTGAGGATACAAATATCCCCGCTGATCACATCGGTTGAATCAGTAACCGTTTGAAATGGTGAAAATGAAGCTTTTATAACTTTTGGATCCTTGAAATGTATTTTTGAACCACTAGACGACAGCACTTTTCCGCGCACGGCCTGAATTTTTGGTGGAGTTGAAATAAATCCTGCCACCATACCCAGCGCGATAAGTAAAAGAACACCTAAGAAAATTTTTTTTGTTTTCATTTTATTTTATTTTAACACGCAAAATACAAAAAATTCAAATAATCCAGCATAATTGCCCAAGAATTGCCCACTCGCAAATTGTATTATATTAATATTCTCCTTTATTTTAAAAAATGGATCACGAATCATAACCCTTCATGATAGTAAAAACAATAAGTTTTGTTTTCAGTTTCTTATTCATTTGGTCCAGTCTATTCCCGCAGAATATTTTTATCCGAAATATAACAAGAAACGATTTTAATGAATTAAAATCTCCTGTCGGGCCGCAAAACTGGGACGTTGCGCAGGATACACTGGGTCGTATATGGGTTGCCAATACATCAACGGTGTTGTTGTTCGATGGTATTAACTGGTCCGCAGTCAGAAGCACTGAAAACAAGGGCATTCGAAATTTTATTCTGAATGATGACCAGATCCTATTTGCAGGTGGCGATGAGGATATCGGATATTTTACCCAGGATGGGCGGGGACTTCCAATCTATGCTTCCCTGATGCATTTATTAAAGGAGGAAGATAGGGACATTGGCACCGTACGTTCAGTTGCCGTACACAATAATGCCGTTTTTTTTAAAACAAGTGATTTTCTGATAATGTATCAGCATGATTCTGTAAAAATATGGGAAGCAAAATCCAGGCAAAATTCATTGAGTCAACTGGATGACGGGATCCTTTTTCAGAACGATCAATATGACCTTCTTGTTCTGAAAGACGAAAAGATTGATACATTATATAAGTTTGAAAATCATAAATCGTTCAGGATCATTAAAGGATTTAATATCGAGCCGAATGGGTATATTTTATTCAGCGAAAAATCCGGGATCTACATTTTATCAGGTAACCAACTCAGGAAGTATCCCACGCAAATCGATGATCTACTTCAAAACATTGAAATTGAAGAGGTAAAACAGTTTGGTGACAATCAATATGTGCTGGCTACCAAGGGGGCGGGCATTATTTTTCTTGACCGCAGCGGATCTTTGATCAAACAGATCAATACACGAAAAGGCCTTCAGAGTAATACCTGCTACAATATGTATCGTGATAAACAGGAGGGTTGGTGGCTGTGCCTGGATAACGGAATTAGCAGGATGGAATATCCGTCAGCCTTGACGTATTTCGATGTAACCAATGGTCTTGAAGGAATTGTATTAACGACACTGAATACGGGAGATTACCTCTATGTGGGCACCACCAACGGACTTTATTATATCCAACCCGATTCGGAAGAAAATTTTAAACGCATTGAAAATGTCGGAGAGGTATGGGATGTAAAATCCATGAATGAGCGGATATGGGTGGCATCAAGTGATGGGATTTTTATCGTCAATAAGACTATAGCGAAAAAAATCGTGGAGGTAAAAGCAAGAACAATCGCGGCCAGCCATCATTCAGATCTTATATGGGCTGGTCTGGAGAAAGGATTTGGCTGGTTATTATTGTCCGAGGGTACCTGGAAATGGCATGAATCAGAAGTACAGGTGGATCACCAGATCCGCACCATTGCACAGGAAAATGACTCCGTATTGTGGGTTTCAGATGATAAGCTTTCACGGCTGGTATTTGATACGAAACGGAATAAAATGATCCGATTGCAAACATTTGACAAAAGACAGGGCTTGACAGAAGATTTTTGGATCATTGAATCATACATCATCAACAATAAATTGTTATTGGGAACGCCAAAAGGATTATACAGATTTGATGAAGGTTATGATTTATTTATTCCGGATACGACCTATGGTAAATTATTCGCCAACCAGGGAAGGGATGCCTATGCATTGGCAGAAGACCCGAAAGGGCAATTCTGGTTGAGTTCAAACCGCGCATCAGGCCCTTTGATCCAACAGGTTGACGGGACCTATCAATGGGATACCCTGGGTTTGTCCAGGCTAATAAAGACAGATATATGGCGAATTGTTCCCGACGCAAACGGTATTGTTTGGTTTTGTACCACCGATGGATTGTACAAATATGATACAAGGGTTAAATCCTCATTCGAAAAAAATTACCGTACCTTGATCAATCAAATAGCGTTGAATGGCGATTCCGTTATTTTTTATCATTGGAATTTTTCAGGAAATCCGTTGGGAAAATCGATCCACTTTCCCGTACTGGATTTCAATTATAATAGTATAAGATTCTCCTTTTCTTCCACAAGCTATAACGTGGGAGAAAATATTCAATATTCATATAAACTGGAAGGATATGATGAACACTGGTCGGATTGGGTCAATGAATCCATCAAGGAGTATACGGAGTTATCACCAAAAACCTATCATTTTAAAATTAAATCGAGAAATCTGTATAAAGTAGAAACAAAAGAAACGTCCTTTTCATTTTCAATACTTCCACCCTGGTACAGGACCTGGTTAGCGTATGGATTTTATGGTCTTTTTGGAATTGGATTGATCATTGTCGTAGATCGAATTCAAAGGAAAAGACTGTATTTAAGACAACAAGCAAAGATCCGCATGCAAGAGAAAGAACTCGAAAGGGAGCGGGAAATATCCAATAAATTACGTAAGGTAGATAAACTCAAAGATGAATTTCTCGCACATACCTCCCACGAATTGAGAACCCCACTCAATGGAATCATTGGTATATCCGAATCCCTGCAGGATCAGTTAGATAAAATGGATCGGAACCTCGTATTGAAAAACCTATCGATGGTTGTATCATCCGGCAAACGGTTGGCCAATATGGTAAACAGTATTTTAGACTATTCCAAACTCAAATCAAAAGAACTGGAGCTGAAAATAAAAAAGGTTGATCTGAGTTCACTTGTCGAGATCGTATTGACGATGAGCAAACCTTTAATTTCTTCTGACAAGGTACAAATCCTCAATCAAATACCCATCGATTTCCCAATGGTCCTGGCTGATGAAAATCGTTTACAGCAGATCCTTTATAACCTGATTGGGAATGCCATAAAATTTACGGAGAAGGGTTCAATTTCAATCACGGCAGAGAAAAATAACAATATGGCATTAATTTCCGTGAAGGATACGGGCATGGGAATTCCTGAAGATAAAAAGGAGCGTATTTTTGAATCCTATGAACAATTGGACCTTGATGTCAACCGGGAATTTATTGGAACAGGCTTGGGACTTACCATCTCTAAAAATCTGGTTGAGTTACATGGAGGCAGTATATGGGTTGAATCGTCTTTGAATACAGGATCTAGGTTTTATTTTACGCTTCCGGTGAGTGATATTAAGCCTGATCCTCTGGTCTCTGATCTAGCCCAAAAACCTACTATCGAGGAGATTGGAATGAAATCAAAAGTGAATGGGAAAGGCGAATTTAAAATCCTGATTGTCGATGATGAACCGGTGAACCGGCAGGTGTTAATTAATCATCTGAGAGAAGAACATTATCATCTCACCTTGGCTTCCAGTGGGCGGGAAGCGCTTGAATTGATTGAGAGGGAACCGTTCGATCTGATACTATTGGATGTCATGATGCCTGGTACGTCAGGATATGAAGTTTGCCTTAAGATTAGAGAAGTACACACACTGAATGAACTTCCGGTTATTTTTATCACGGCCAAAGATCAGATCAAGGACCTTGTTGAAGGATTATCGTATGGGGGGAATGATTATATTACCAAGCCTTTTTCCAAGCAGGAATTACTGGCCAGGATCAGAACGCATTTAAAACTGCTTAAAATCAATGATTCCTATTCCAGGTTCATTCCTTATGAATTTATAAGATCACTTGGCAGGGAGAGTATTATGGATGTCCATTTAGGAGACCAGATAGAAAAGGAAGTTACTATATTATTTACAGATATCAGGGATTATACAACTTTGGCTGAGAAGATGTCACCCAGTGAGAATTTTAAGTTCCTGAATTCATTTTTAAGTAAGATCGGGCCTGTCATCAGAAAAAATAATGGTTTTATTATGCATTATCTGGGAGATGGTTTGATGGCACTTTTCCCGGATGACGCTTCAAATGCTGTTTTAGCCTCCGTGGAAATTCAGCAGGCATTGGCACAGTTTAATATGGCTGGGCCAGAAAAAATTCCCGGTACTGTTCAGGTTGGAACCGGTATGCACACAGGAAAATTGATTTTAGGGATATTGGGCGATGACCAAAGGATGGATGCCAATGTGGTTTCAGATGCGGTGAATACAGCGTCACGTATGGAAGGATTGACAAAATATTACGGTGCTTCTTCAATTATCAGTGAAGACACTTTATCGAATATCCGGAACGAGAAAGAAATAAACCATCGATTTTTGGGTTTGGTTAGGGTGAAAGGAAAGTCCAATCCATTAAAAATATATGAACTCTTGGATGGTGTGGAATCAGAGACAAACCGATTGAAAATTGAATTAAAAGATCTTTTTGAAAAGGGCCTCGAACATTATTTTAGCCAGGAGTTTGTTGAGGCCGCATCGGTGTTCAAAACGGTTTCCTTGAAAAATCCAAGCGATCTCGGCGCAAATAAATATCTTAGAATATGTGCCAGGTTGATGGTAGATGGCGTGGACGATACTTGGGATGGCGTTGAATCTATGGTGACGAAATAAAGAATCCCTAATATTCAGTCCATTTTTAAATGGATAAAGAAAGTTCTGAGTAACTATGCTAAATCGATTTTATGGTATACCGGATTTTCCCTTCTTTTTTTGGATCATTCATTATCATCCGAATTCTGATCACTTCATCTCCCCAGACAGGTTTTAATCTCTGATCATCAATTTTAATATTTTCTGTTTTGACAGAAAATTGATTTGCATCGTACTCGATGATCAGATGAAATGGATTTTCCGGTGACTTTTCCTTAAAATCAATTTTCCCATCCTGGTTGATATCCACCTGGCAGGGGGTCATGAAACTTAAAAAAGTCGGGCCTTCCACTTTCTCAAGGCTGTATTCCTCATTTACCTGGATGGATTTACCCCGTTGGAATTTAAGCGCCCTTTTCCAGGAAATGACACCTGCCTCTTCCGGATAGGCACCGGCCAGGTCAACCGCAAAATTAACGGTTTTTGGACTCTCACTGAAAGAAACATCCCGGGACCTGAATTCACGGCCATCCTGCTGCATGCTCCCATTGATGGTGGGCAGTGTATGAAACTGGGATTGCATGGTCCAGATGGTGTACCGCTGATCGCTGAAAGTTTCCCGTCTATATTCTTCAACTCCAATATCAATCAAGACGGGTTTGCCGTCATAGTAAACAATATAATTTCCTACATCATTATGATTATGGCTTTCAGCATTATGACCTCCTTTACCAGCCAGGTATAATCCTTGATTAGATCCTTCTGAGGACCGGGCGCCGAAAATCTCAGTTTCGGGTAACCAGAAACCGGCAATCAGGGGTTCAATGTCCGGATAGACCGCAATTTCGTTATAGCTGAACAAGGCATTCAATTTCCGACCCATGATATACGATCCCGTACTGAATTCATCTTTCTCCAGCTTCAGTGCTGCAAAGCCCATCATGGTGGGGTTATCCGTTCGTTTTCCGTATCGGTAAACAATATCCGGATAAATGCTGATCTTGCCTGAAGCATCGGCAAAGTTGATGAAATAGGGGCCTGAAATATAAACCTTGTAAATATAACTTCCGATATTTTTCACCAGGGGATGGTCATAAAGGTCGATCTGACCTTTACTCGAGGTGTACAGCAATTCCAGGCAATCGAACAGGGATCCGCCTGCATGTCCCCAGTAACCGGGGCCCTCGTCACAACCTCCATCGTCCGGATAGACATTCAAAAAATTGTCCAGGCAAACCATCGCCTTTTCCAGGCTTTCAGCTTTCCGTTCCGGATTTTTTTCCATGATCAGGTCACAGGTGATCCAGTTGGAGATGATCCAGGGATTCCAGTTATTCACGATGTCACCTTCACCCAATCCCATCCACCAGAAATCATTCCGCTCCAGGACCGGTGCAAGGATCCTTTTATTGATCTCATGTTCAATTCTTTCACAGATGACCGGTGTGATCAGGTCAAGTTCCTTTTTAAGGAAATAATAAGTCCAGGAAAGGGTTGTGCCCGTTTCAGCTGCAAATAGATCAACAACGTCTTCTTCATAAGTTGGCAGCGGCGTAAATCCGATGGATTGGCCTGAAATATGGGCCGGGATACACCAGGAACTTTCTTCAGAGATGGCCCAGATCCCGTTCACGATTTGATCCAGGTATCTTCCTTTGCCTTCTATCATTTCGCCAATGACCAGGTTGGCCAGATTGGTCCTGCGTTCAAAATAGACTGATTGGAAGTTGCTCCGGTTGCCATTCCTCGTATATTCCATATACAGTATGGCAGGCAGGGTGGGCCATGTATAGCCCAAGGCCTCTTCAGCAGCCTCCAGATGCGCTTTTTTTATCATTTCAGGCAGGTTATTCCAGGCTTCCCGGTCTTCATATGCGGGGAAGGGATTCCATACGGTTTGCGCGTTGTATATTTCCAAAATTTTTCCTTTGTCAAATTTTGATGAAAGAAGATCCCGTTGATGATTTACCTGTGAGAAGGTATTAAAGATTATTCCCTGGATAACAAGGAGAGTTATTAAAAAATACGTTATGGCTTTCATATGACAGGCTTTTGAGTTCTAGGTAAAAAAGATATGATTTTTAAAAAGAAAATAATACAAAAATTAATATTAATCAGCTCAGTTTCCAAAAAGGTTTTAAATACTGTTTCAATTCATTCATTCTTCGATTAAATTCAATCAAAACATATTCTGAAGACCGCGTGGCAGGCTCTTCAAAAGGTTGGTTTTGTCCGTTCATACCCGCCAGGAAATTATCAAAACATTTTGGCAGGAATTGCAGGTTATATCCCCCTTCCAATACGGCAAAAACCTGGCTGAATTCATTTCGCAATATTTTCCCAGTCTCATAAAATACATTTGCACTCAGATTCAGGTTCAAAAGGGGATCGGAATGATGGGCATCAAATCCGGCGGATACAGCCACCACATCCGGCTTGAACTGATGTACAACTGGAAGTAAAGTAAGTAAGGATTCCAGGTATAGGTCATCAGAACTTCCAGGAGGGAGTGGCACATTAATCGTATATCCTTTGCCTTTTTCGCTACCCATATCATTTACATATCCTTTGCCGGGGAAGGCCGGGTACTGATGGATCGAAAGATAAAGCACCTGATCCGTGGAATAGAAAAAGTATTCTGTACCATCCCCGCAATGACCGTCAAAATCGAGAATAAATACTTTTTTACCTTGGGTCACAAGATTCTGGACAGCGATGGCAATGTTGTTGAATAAACAGAATCCGCTGGCATAGTGCGGATAAGCATGATGACCGGGTGGGCGTACCACTGCAAATCCCTGTGTCCGGGCGGCTTCTACCGCAGCCCCTACCGCATATACAGCACATTCATAACTTTTTAGGGAAGTCACCGTATCCGGATCGAGCGCTTCTTCCCTTGCAGAGGCTTTCCTGACCATTCCGATATAATTCCTGTCATGGACCAGTTCCAGGTATTTTTCCCCGCTTTCAAATTCCGTTCTTTTAAGTTCCCCCAAAGCTTTCAGACGGTTCGCATTTTCCGGGTGGTATCCGGTATCATGTTCAAGAAAAATGGGATTGTAGATAATTTTCATATCTGGCGTGATGATTTAATAGTTGGCGTTAATGTAAAAAAAATCCGGCAATTTAAATCGTCCATAAAACTAATTTTTGCCTATCTTTGCAATCCGATATAGAGGGCTGGCGGAGTGGTCGATCGCGGCGGTCTTGTGCCGACCCGATTTTATCGGGTCAGGCATGCCTGATCCCGACGTAAGTCGGGAGTCGGCAAAAACCGATTAGGAAGTTATTAAACCAGCTGATATGTTCTTTGCGTATATTTTAAAAAGTGAAAAGACTGGATCACATTATTATGGTCATTGTGAGGATCTGGAGGAGAGGTTGAAAAATCACAATGCCGGAAAAGTAAGATCCACGAAATCTAAACGACCTTTGAAGATTCATTATTATGAGGAATTTCAAAGCAGATCAGAGGCATATAAACGGGAATTATTTTTCAAATCCAGAAGTGGTTATAAGTTTCTGAAGAGAGAAGGAATTATATAAAAATAGAGGGCTGGCGGAGTGGTCGATCGCGGCGGTCTTGAAAACCGTTGTACCGCAAGGTACCGGGGGTTCGAATCCCTCACCCTCTGCAACTTAGGCAGTAAATGCTACCATACCTCTTAAATTTAATTATTTAAGGGGTTTTTTGTTTATATGCCTACCAGATTTTACTATCGAATGCAAATGAAACCACACCAAAATGGTAACCATTCACGAATTATACTGGTAACCGATTTAAGTATGACATATATTTGAATATGAGTTAAATATAAGGTAAATTAGTGTAATTTACTATTATTTGTGTTTACTACTGGTAACTAATATCATGGAAGGAAATATCAAGATATTATTCATGTGTGTTGCATCTAAGAAGAATGCAAAAGGTGATGCGCCTATTTATGTTAGAATTACGGCAAAAGGGAAGCAGGTACACTTATCAACTGGAGAATATGTCGATCCAAAGAAATGGGATGTAAAAACCGGAAGGGTGAAGGGTCGTGGTAGAACAGCAATGATTGTAAATGGTCGGCTGGATAATCTTTATAACAAAATAATCAATGTAAGAAACGATCTGGAGCAGAAGGAGGAGGAAGTAACAGTTGAGGCAATCAAGCTGATATTAACAGGGAAAGCCGAAAGGAAAAAGAAACTGCTCGAAGTCTTTGAGATCCATAATATCAAGATGAGGACCCTAATCGGGAAAGACTACAGCCAAAGTACGCATGAAATGTATAACCGATCGAAAGATGAACTGGCTGATTTTATTAAGAAACAATACGGAAAAGAAGATTACCTGTTAAGTCAGCTAACTGAAAAGTTCGTGGCTGATTATGATTTTTATCTGCGAACTGAGAAAAGTAATGATACAAATACAGTTTATAAAAAAATTCAGAGGTTAAATAAGATAATAAACATCGCGGAAAAATATAGGTGGATACAAAAAAACCCAATTAAAGGGTATGAGATCACTAGGAAGAAAAAAGAAATTATTTATTTAACTGAGGAAGAACTTGAAGCCTTGGAAACAAAAGAAATTTCAATTGAACGGCTTGATGTTGTCCGGGATGTTTTCGTATTCTGTTGCTATACCGGATTGGCATACCAGGAGGTAAGGAATCTTTCACCCAATAATATAACGAAAGAAGTGGATGGGGATAATTGGATTTCTGTATACCGGCAAAAAACGGATAAAAATGTAAAGATACCTATCCTGCCAAAAGCTCATGAATTAATTGAAAAATATAAAGAACATCCCTTATCTTTAAATATCGGGAGAATTTTCCCTGTTCTGTCAAATCAAAAGATGAATGCTTATCTAAAAGAGATTCAGACTATATGTGGTATTTCAAAAGAATTAACAACGCACGTAGCCCGGAAAACTTTTGCTACAACTGTAACTCTTCTTAATGACGTTCCAATGGAAACTGTTTCTGAGCTTCTCGGACACAGTAACTTACGGATAACCCAGGAAGCCTATGGAAAAATTGTAGATAAGAAGGTGAGTAGGGATATGAAAAAATTATCTGATATATTGAGTCAGAAAATAAAAAATAAACAAAATGGAATCAGCTAGAGCAGATGACGGAGGCACATTGCAAATTCCGGACAAATTGACCACCTCATTCCAGTGTAAAGTGACCACCCCCTGATTTCACTAAAGAAAGAACAATTTCTTATTGCCAGTTTGTAACAAATTTATTCAATTTCCTGATTTATCAATTTTCTTTTTCTTCTCATTGATTCTCCTGCCAGTTCAAGACGGTGAGACTGGTGTATCAACCGGTCCAGAATAGCATCAGCGATTGTCTTTTCCCCAATGATCTCATACCATCCCTGGACCGGTATCTGGGAGGTTATTATCATGGATCCTTTATTATGCCTGTCTTCAATGATTTCCAATAAAGTTATTCTGTTCTGATTATCCAAGGATTGAAGGCCAAAATCATCCAAAATAACCAGGTGCTGTTTTTCTATTTTGCCCAGTTCTTTTAAGTATGAGCCGTCAGCCTTAGCCATTTTGAGCTTCGAAAACAGTTTGGTGGTATTTAAATACATGACCCTGTAGCCTTCAATACAGGCCTGGTAACCCAATGCTGTGGCGATATAGCTTTTACCGGCACCTGTGCTTCCTGTTATTAAAACAGTTTCACTCTTTTCAATAAATCCACATCCGGCAAGTCTTAATAATTTGTTCTTATCGATTTTTCTTGTCTCTTCATAGATGACGTTTTCAATGGATGCCTTATAATGGAACCGGGCATTTTTTATTGCTCTTTCAATTTTCCGGGTTTTGCGGTCATCCCATTCGGCATCAACGATCATGGAAACAAAATCATCCAACGTATAGTCATCTGTTTTTCCTGTCTCGATAGCAGTTTTAAAAGTTCCATACATGCCATAGAGCTTCATCTGCTTCATTTTAGTAAGTGTAATTTCATTCATTTTTCTACTATTTTATTTATAATAATTTTTCCCTCTGATATTATAATGTTCCGGGAGTTCAGGATTTTTTTCAGCATCATTTTTTAACTTATCCAGACCATTTTCCAGGATCTTCTGGATGATTTTGTAATTATATATGTTGTATTCCAGTGCCCGTTTACAGGCATTGATCAACCTTTCCTCACCTACCTTCTTGGCAAACGACAACACGCCCATACAGCTTTTGTATGCCTGTTCGGGATGCTGCTTCACCTCCAGCAAGCCTGGTAATAAATTCCCTGACACTCTCATCAATCGATGCACCCCAGTTTATGAAGCGTTGTGGTGTCCATTCTGTAATAAACCGATGGGTTGAGGCCATATGCTCCTTTACCGTGGTGTAGTTGTATTTTTTGTAATCTCTTTGATGAAGGGCAATACGGTTGTATTTGTAATACACCTCTACTTTGCTTCTGGTATACATTATTTTAACCTTTTTGCGGATGTACTGGAAAGGAACGCTGTAATAATGCTTATCCTTGCTTAAAAGTACATGGCAGTTCTGCATTACCGTACCAAAGGCCATCTGTCTGATCTCATAGCGTTCAACCGGAAGCGGATCCAATTCCCCCTGTTCTATTTCTTTAAACAATTGTAAACGTGAGGTTGGCCGGCCGGTAAGTTTTTTATTGTTATGCACCTCCAGTTCCTTCCAGATCGCCTCATTCAATTCTTGCAGTTTATGAAAGGTTCTGTTCCTGAGTGCCGGGTAAATTCGTTGATACATGATCTTTACAGCCCCTTCAGCCAATGATTTATCCCTGGGCTTATATGCCCTTGCAGGGAGGATCGTTGTTCCGTAGTGTTCTGCAAAATCAAGGAAGGTCTCGTTCAATGTCGGTTCATACCGGTTACTTTTAGCTACAGCAGATTTAAGATTATCAGGCACTATAGCTGCCGGTACCCCCTTGAAGTAGTGTAGTGCATTTTCGACCGATACGATAAAATCTTCTTTCTTCTGACTTAACGAAGCCTCTGCATAGGTATATTGGCTTGCACCAAGGATGGCTACAAAAAACTGGACCTCGGTGACCTCCCCGGTGTTTATATCCGTCATCTGCAGTGTTTTGCCGGCATAGTCAACAAACATCTTGTCGCCAGCTTTGTGGTTCATATGCATCACCGGATTTACCTTACTGGTCCAGCGAAGATAATGTTCACAGAACTGGCTGCTCTTTAGGCCATTAGGGTGCTTATTATAATACTCCTCCCACATTAATTTCCGTGTGACGCCCGTTTTTTTTAGCTCACGCTCCATGTACGGGAAAAAATCATAAACAGCCTGCAGCTTAGGGGAAGGATTCTGTGTTTTATTGCTACTGAACAGTTCTTCCAGCTCAGCATCGCTCTTCTCATTGATATCTTCAATTGTCAAATTAAGCAACTGATAAAGAGCGATGTACTTTTTGACCGTGTTCCTTGAGAGCGATAAATACTTGCTTATGAAAACCTTACTTTTACCCTGATGATGTAATGTGATTACTTTTCTAACTTTTCTCATGTCGATTATTCTATTGGCCATCTTTCACGCTTTAGGTTTAACAAAAGCGTGAAATTAAAGCTTCGACAACATGAAAAAGTTCTTTAATTATGGGTGATCAGTTTGCTCCGGAACAGGGTGGTCACTTTGGTCCGGAATGAGGTGGTCAGTTTGAACCGGAAAGCATGGTCATTTTACTCCGGTTTTGGGTGGTCACTTTGACCGGTTTTTCCACAAATGATGCAAAATGGGGCAAGTCAATGCCATTTTTGAAGATGAGGGTAGTTTCTAATCCACCGTCGGTCATAAATGTAGATCCTGCGAGCTGTGGAAGAGCTGTTCTATATTTTACCATAGTTATTTATTAAAGTTATATCTACGTATTAGCCACAACGACCCGGCGCCATGCGACAGGACATATTTAACCAATATGTTGGTAAGTTATCAAAAATTCCAGAAAAAAGACAAAAAGGTTGAGATGGTGGGTTGAAGATATGTCTTAAGGCGCTTTTGGCCTTCTATTTTTTAAATAGTACGACGTGAAGTATCAAACCTATCAATATCACGGATCCCTGAAATTGGTTTTCAGTCGACGGCCGTGATAAATGTATATACTTAATTCATTGCGATAAAGGTAAAAAAATTTTTATAGTGGTACGATATGATACGAAAGTATAAAATGATAATGCGAAAAAAATAGCATTGAACGACCGTAGTAAACGCCAGTTTCAATGGCGTTTATTTTTTGTAATGTGTTGTCTTCCCATTATCTCTTCATGAATCGTAATGAATCCGAATTTACCCTGTTTCCACCACGTCATTAACACTTACCTTCCCGGCACTTCCAACAACAGCATATACTCCGGCACACGGATACTTTCCTCCCCCCATGATATCAAGTCGGTTGTGATCGACAAGTGTCCGGAGGACATAATTATCCCTGGGTATTCCATCCTGGGAAAGGGTCGTCATCACGCATCTGGGGTCCGGCATTGTTATCATTAGTGAAACATTATTCCCTATATTAAGTGTTTTTCCAACCCATGAATTCTCTATAAATCCACGGCCAGTAGTTTTCACAATCACATTCATTCGAAACCTTCTCTCATCAAAATTCGTTTCTGGACGAAGTTCATGCATGTGTTCAAGTGTCGATGTCGTCATCAACGAAACAGGAAAGACGTCCATGAACGAACCGGAAGGTAACGGAGATTCAACACCCATGGCATTGAACAAAGCCGATCCAAGTTTTTGTTCTGTTGAAATGTTGCGATTTCCCGCAGGATCCAGATTTTCCAAATCCGGATGGAATTGGTCAATGGTAAAGTCTTCAGGTGCTTTTCGTGCAAGTTTAACTTCTCTGCCAAAAAATTCCGATAAGAGTTGATTACAACGGTCTGAATCACTATCGATCGATTTTCCATTTGCCAGAGTGATTTGCACAGGGGGTAATTCTTGACCCAGTTTTGGTGTTTTTTTATAAGATGCTCTGCACATTAGCATTTGAGGAAACATTTTCACACTTTTTGCACTCACAACCTTCCCTGTCTCAACATCTATGAGGGCATATGCCCGATCACCTACAACACCTCGGCTATCAAATTCTACAGTATCAAGTTTTTCACCTTGAAAGGATTTCACAGGAAATCGCCAAAGAGATTCTATTTTTCCTACAATCATGGTTTTATGGCTTAGATTATTCGCAGTAATTTACTATTTGTTAGCCTGAAAGGCAATGGGGAGCAAGGATTCGTGACGGTTGGTATAGTAGGTATGGGGTATAGGTAAGTGTTGTGCGAAGTGGCTATTCACATTTAGCATTTTTATTCAATTTCAATCCTCACGGACCTCAGTCATAGTTTTCTTTTCTAACTCATATGCATAATAAGCTAAAAATCCTGCACTAATGTCAATTGCACTGTGCAATATCATCGACAACCATATATTCCTCGTAAAATAATAAATGGCTGTAAATAGTAATCCAAGAATAAATGAACTTAGAATATTTTGTTTACCACTACCGATATGCGTTAGGGCAAAAAGGATATTTGTCAAGATGAACGCTATGGCCGTGTTTGTATTTTCAAGTAAATAGGAAAACATAAATAGCCGAAAGATGATTTCTTCGCATATCCCAGCACTTAATGAGAGTAAGTTAAACCAGATAAACTCTCGTTTTGATTTCGGAAGATAATGATAGTTGTCCTTCATTTTTTCGATTACGGATTCTGCTTTCTCTATTGTTGATACCTTGGATGTAACAATCTGCAGTCCAATAAAAATCAGGATCAAAGTAGCCAGGATAATGCCAATAGTATTAAAGGTTGGATAGAAATTAAGTGGTATTGATTTGTCAATAAACGTATTGCCTATAACAAGCAAGGTCAGCATCCAAAAAATGAAGATGGTTTGTTTATAGTCAACCAACCTATAATTTTCATCATTTTTTATTTGGTGATTTGTTTTCTTATATGTGAATAAGAAATATGCTGGATAGATCAGTACAATTATCAATACTAATACATGGGTTGAAATCATCATTCACTATGATTTTTAGCTGACCGCTAACTTGTTTATATGATCTCTAATATAGCATATATACCCTATGAATTTGTGGGATAATGGTAATTTTATATAGTATAATGCTAACAACAATTGGGAGATCCTCGACACCATAGTGTGCTTGAGATGGAATGAAGGTCGATATGGTCTCTCATCAACTTAAAGTGGACTGTTTATGGTCTAAGGTTAAAAGATAGTTTATTTCCTTTCAGCTTTGGTTGAACGGTAGATTTCTAAACCTTAAAATCAATCCATTTTCTCTGGGCTCGATACACCTGAACGATTATTTATTTAATTTTATAAAATTGTTTTTGGATTTAATTGTATAACATGATATTCATTGCCGGAGGTACATTGGCATTTTTTCTGGAGTTCTTGCTGCTCGCCAAGAAGAACAAGACACTGTCCGATAAGATCCTCAGCTTCTGGATGTTTATACTCGGGATTCATCTTTTCTTATTCTATCTTCATTTCAGCGGACTTGAATTCAAATATCCGCATTCACTGGGTATCATGATCCCTTTTCCTCTGATGCATGGTCCGTTATTGTTCCTTTATACGGGGTCATTAACCGGGTATATTACAAAATGGAAGGCAAAGTATTTGTTGCACTTTCTGCCGGTATTGATTTTCTATGGCTATTATTTTGATTTTTTTGTGTCTACGGGACAGGAAAAAATTGAATTTGTAGAAGCAATGATAATACAGACCGATTCCTTTTTCCCATTTGTTTTCCCCGCCATCCTTATATCCGGATTTTCCTATATTTTTTTTACCTTTTTGTTATTCAGGAAGCATCGCAGAAATATTTTAAATAATTTTTCATACTCCAGTGAAAAGAACAATTTACACTGGCTCCGGAATTTATCAATAGGTTTGCTGGTAATCTGGCTGGTAGTAATCCTGAGCAATATATTGCTTGATTCCTCACAAACTGAAACGGCAATTTATATAACCGTAACAATATTTGTGGTGTTTATTGGGTTTTTCGGGCTTCGCCAGGGGAATATTTTTGTAAATTTCCCGGTGACCTATCTGGAAACCGGTCTGATATTTGAAGCTCAGAAACGTTATTCAAAGTCAGGATTGAAAGAAGATCGTGCAATCGAAATCCAGCACCTTCTTGAACAATTAATGGAAGAGGAAAAACTCTTTCTGGATGAGAACATTTCTCTGCCTCAGCTCGCCGGCAAAGTCAATATACATCCTAATTATTTATCTCAAGTCATCAACGAAAAATATCAGAAGAATTTCTATGATTTTGTTAATTCTTACCGCGTGGAAGAGTTTAAACAATTAATAGCACAGGGAAAGCACAAGAAAAAAACTTTTTCTTCTTTATCATTGGACTGCGGCTTTAACTCAAAAGCATCCTTCAATCATTCCTTTAAGAAAATTACAGGCATCACTCCATCTGAATTCGTAAAATCTTTATAAGGATTATCCCTTTCCGTTTCTTTAAAAATGATCGAAAAAATAACGATCAGGTGTATTTCCTTGTAAGGTAATACATCCTTTTTGTCCTGCCTTATAAGAATGGTCGATGTTCGAAAACAGCCAAACTACATTTGTTGCGAACAATTATAACTTTATTATTATGAAAAATGTATTTAAAATTTTATCAGTGATTATCATCTTATTTACAATTGTAAGTTGTGAAGAATATGAGATGATCGAGCCGGGAAATTTGGTTCCCCTGACTGTTGTTGATGATACCAGTATCCCTTCCATAACAGTAAATAGTGTAAAACTTCACTCGGAAGCTTTCGGGAATCCCGACGGCACTATTGTGGTGTGCATTCACGGAGGGCCCGGAAGTGATTACCGTTACATGTTAAATGCAAAAGACCTCGCAAATTACGGGTACAGGGTTGTATTTTATGACCAAAGAGGGTCAGGGCTATCGCAACGCCTTCCTGAAAGTATCTATGCCTCAAACGGTCTGGAAGGCCTGGAAGAGATTTACGATGAACTGACTGGTGTAATTGATCATTACAGAACCAGTCCAGACCAAAAGGTGTATCTTCTTGGCCATTCCTGGGGCGCTATGCTTGCAACGGCTTATGCCGGCAAATACCCGGATGCTGTTCAGGGACTTGTTTTACAGGAACCCGGAGGGCTTAAATGGGAGGATGTCATGGAATATGTAAATGGTTCACGTTCCTTTAATCTGTGGGGTGAATTTTTAAATGACGTTACCTACCTGGACCAGTTTATCACGGGCGATGAAAATGACCACGAAATACTGGATTATAAATTTGCCTTATTGGGCAGCTCGGAGAATACAAATACAGATACCGATAATGAGAAATTCTGGAGGCTCGGAGCAGTCATCAATACAGGATTTTTTAAAGTTGGCACGAAGTATGAACCGGACTTTTCCGCTGGCATCCACAATTTCAACGTGCCTGTGATGTTTTTCTACAGCGAGAAAAGCATATCATACCCTGATGAGTGGGCAATGAAAATAACTTCTGTTTTTAATGAAGTTGAAATCTGTAAAGTACCTGGTGTAGGCCATAATGGTATCATTTCAAACAAGGATGCCTGGGAGCAAACCACGTTGCCCAGAATACTTACATATTTTAATTCACTTTAACACGCAACCCTTCAACACAATGAACCTGCTGTATCTGAAGTGTGCGCAGTTCAATAATTATATTCAATTCAATAAGTCTTAATAAAACTCAAAATTCGATATCAATGAAAACTTTCGTAAAAATTGCAATAATACTGGTACTAATTCTAAGTATTAATCCGCTAAACGGTCAGGTTTACAACTGGTCAGGTTTACCTGCTGAGGACCGACATGTTATCTCATTAAACCTCGGTTGGGATTATAGTATGAATTATGGATTGGGATATGGTTATCAGTTCAAATCCAGACTGTTCCCTATCGTGGCCAATATAGAATATTCCTTCCCCTCAGGTAGCAATATCATAGATGATTTTAAAGTCAAAATCGGTGGTCAGATAAGATGGATTGAATTTCATAACATTCAATTCACCACTAAGATATATGGTGTATTCCGCAGGTATGAGAACGATTTTGTCCGTCTGATTAATTTCGGAAGTGATATGGCCGCTATCGTTGGCTACTACCGGCCAAAATGGTTTGCTGCCGCTGAGGTAGGTTTTGACAAGGCAATCGTAACTCATTTCAAACATTCTGATTCATATGAGGAAATAAATCCTCTGGTGGCCAGCGGTTGGTACAAACCTTCAACAGGAGGAAATTTCTACTATGGAATTCAAGCTGGAGTTTCGATCAGGAAAAGTGACATTAATTTAAGAATAGGGAGAGTATTAACACAAGATTTCAAAACAACACCAATGATCCCGTATTATGTACAGATCGGATATAACAGGAAATTTTAATCGATAACAAAAGGCTTCTTAAGTAATGATAATATCAGACTTTTGAAGCCTTTTTTTCAAAGATCTTGTAATGCTAATGGAACGCTTCAGGAAATATTTAAAATATAACATTGGCTATGAATTCGCATAAAAAAATAACTGATAAGATCATAATGCTTGTTATCTATCTGGTAAGCATCATTGTATTGTTTTTGTTATTATTTATTTCAATTAGGGATTTAATGCATTAAAGTGACTTCAGTGAAATAAATGTGTGGGATGAAAAATGAATCACATCTGATCCCATAAGGGCAGGATAAGCAACAATGCCAGAAAACATGATAGCTGCTAAGCGTCTTTTGGTCATGGCTGTAGGGATTAAGAATAAAAAATCAGCCGCACGAAAACCTATCTTAATACAATTTAAGAAAATTTAGAAACATACAATCATTGATTTGTTAACTATTAAATCCTCAAATGTTTCAGGGTGAAACATTTGAATGTTTGATTATTAGACCAATTATAAGTGAAGAGGTCGTTAGATCTCAATTGGTTTGAAATGTTGCCATGTTCAACTATACTTTAGCAAAGAAGCAATTCGCTAATAATGAATTATTAGTATGTTTTACTATAAATACCTATTTTTATTATTACATCGGGTAGTAGAAGTTGGATTTTTCAAATCGTTAATTTTTTATCATGCCCGAAGATCGCAGACTAGCTGCCATCATGTTCACCGATATTGTCGGTTACACTGCCCTTATGGGAAAGGACGAGGATCAGGCATTTAAAGTCCTTCGCAAGAACCCTGAGGCCCTAAACCTTATTTTAAACTATTTGACTTTCCTTAAATAAATTATAATTCCCAAAATGCACAATTATGAAATTTAAAATCCTTCTTATCGCTATCCTACTTTTCCCCTGTTACCTATTAGCACAGGAAAATGAACAGGCTAAAAAGCATGAAGATGTTGAATGGTACTGGATAATATACCTGAAATTCAAAATTGATAAAAAAGCCGAAGCCCATGACATCATAAAAACCTACTGGCGCCCTATAGAAACCAGGATTGGGACGGAACAATATGCATATGAATTTGAGACAGGAGAATGGGACCTTCTCAGGGTAGTAAAAATGCCAGAGGGAATTTCTACACTGGAATGGGAATTAAGTCCTATGAGAATTGAATACAATAAAGAATTTATGAAGATTGCTGGAAGTGAAGAGGTAATGAACGAAGTCAGAAAAAAATGGTCTGAATGCCTGCAGGATATAAAAACTGATATTGCCAAAACGTTTATTCCTGATTGATGAAATACGAGAAAGGGGAGAGATTGATCTTTAACTGATAACAAATGCCCGAATCCCGCAGACATATCGCAGTCATGTTTACCGACATTGTCGGGTACACAAGACTCATGGGTTCGGATGAGGAAAAGGCGGTGGATATGCTCTCAAGAAACCGCTCCATCCATCAATCCTGTATTGAGAAATTCAATGGCACACTGATCAAAGAAATTGGAGATGGGATTCTTGCTTGTTTCTCATTGGCATCGGAGGCTGTACGCTGTGCCATGGAAATCCAGAAAGAAGCAAAGGATCAAAACATTCCTTTAAAGATCGGAATTCATGAAGGTGAAATGATCTTTTCTGGATTGGATGTGATTGGGGATGGGGTAAATATTGCTTCCAGGTTACAGGAAGATGCTCAGGAGGGGTGTATTACAATTTCGGGAGCTGTCTACAGCAATATCCGAAACAAGACGGATATTCAGACTTCTCTGATTGGGGAAAGACTGTACAAAAATGTTGGCGAATATATCAAGGTATACAATGTGCTTCTTAACGAAATAGCTTCAAATTTTGATATGGACGATCAAAACAAGCCCAATTCATTTAAAGAAAAATCGATTATTGTCCTACCCTTTGTCAATATAAGTCCCGATCCCGATCAGGAATACTTCAGCGATGGTCTGACCGAAGAAATAATTACCGATCTTTCTCACATCCGTGATCTTCTGGTAATATCAAGGAGTTCGGCTATGACTTTCAAGGGGACTAAGAAAAAAATACGTGAGATTGTGGATGAAGTCAATGTGCGATATGTACTTGAAGGCAGCGTTCGTAAGGCAGGTAACAATCTTCGGATTATAGCTCAGTTGATTGATGCATTGACTGACACTCACCTTTGGGCTGAAAAGTATAACGGTACGCTGGAGGATATATTTGACATACAGGAGAAGGTATCACAATCAATAGTGAATGCGCTTAAAATGAAACTGGATTCATTGGAGAAAAAGAATATAAAGGTAAAAACAACAAGTAATGTTCAATTGCATGAATGCTATTTAAAAGCAAAGTATGAGATCAATACATGGACTAAGGCATCACTGGATCGTGCAGTACGTATTCTTCAGAACGGCCTGAAAAACTATGGAGAAAATGCACTCCTTTATGCAGCATTAGGAGAGGCTAAATATCTTTATTATGATATAGGGGCCGAAACAGATAAAACTATTCTGAACGAAGTTAAAAATTATGCTGAAAAAGCCCTTTCTCTCAAACCTGATATAGCCCAGGGATACAAGCTTTATGGTCTTCTTGAAATGGGGAGAGGAAGTCTGATTGAAGGATATAAGTATATGAAAGATGCTTGCAATGCCGATCCGAATGATCCAAGTATTTTAATGCATACGGCAGGTCTGATTGGTATGTATTTAGGAAAACCTTCATTTGCGGAACCCCTGCTCAAAAAACTTCTGAATATTGATCCTTTGTCGACAGTAAATTATGTATTTATGGGATTTAACCAGTATTTTCAGGGGAATTATAAAAGCGCAATCGAATCTTTACAAAAATCCTTTCAAATCGATCCTGAATCCCCGTATAGTATTTTTTGGCTTCCGGTATTTCTTACAGCTAACAATCAAAAACAGGAGGCCTTAATCTTAATTGATCGGATTATAGAAGAAGGCCGAATGTTTGGAGTATTTAAGGAATTGACTTTATTCATAAAATATGTTTTTATGTGCAGGAAAACTCAGGCAATAAATACATTAGGTGATGAATCAAGGAAATATACCTGGAATGATCCACTATTCTCGGGTCTAATGCCAGGATATTATAGTTTAATTCATGAAAAGGAGAAAGCCTTAGACTATTTGAATCATGCTATTAACAGAGGTTTCATCAATTATCCATTCTTTTCCGGGATTGACCCATTTCTAGAAAACATCCGTAATGAAGAGCAATTCAAAAAACTTATGAAAAAAGTTAAATACGAGTGGGAAAACTTTGAACCATAACTAAACATATAATCCATAACACGTAACAATATACATCGGAAACATTTCTTGATAAATCAACTCAAAATCCCTATCTTACCTATACATTTAGTGATGTAGTGCTTTAGTTACATAAAAATTTTTTCAAATCACTGAATCACCGAATTACAAAATCACTAAATAATTTGCCATGTCAGAACGACGGTTAGCGGCCATCATGTTCACCGACATTGTCGGATACACAATACTCATGGGTTCGGATGAGGACCAGGCATTCGATATGCTTAACAGGCCGCTGTAAAAGCTCAGGTCGATGCTATGCGTGCCAGGGGAGAAATTGATCTTTGAATTTATTTGATACCTCAACATCAGTTTAAAACCCTTGATAAGCTGCGAGAGAAAGCGTCTGATGCATTCAATTCAGTTGGGTAATAAAGTACATTCAATCCACAAAAGCTAAGATTCGTCCTCGATCGGGGTCAACGAAGTTGACGGCAATTTGGGCATCCACTTTTCCATCACTAAGGTTTCGTAACCAAATTTGAACTTTTTTCCACCACCCATTGGGCAGACTCGGTTGGTCTTTGTTTTAACGTGAGCTTCGCATTTGTCCATTTGGGTGTTTGAGAGTGCCCTAATAAAACAAAATTGGTTTAGAAGATGAAATTAGGGATAATATAGAGTAAAAAACCAACTTAAATTGAGCTAATTAATCTATTATAAGTCCGTATGACTTACAGCACTACCCGGAGTAGATCGTTGATTCATACACCTCTCTACAAGCCAGGACTGAGAATTATCCGCTATTTTATATACCATTCCTGGCCGATCAGAAAAAATCCCCTTATCATTTGATAGGAGATTTTATCTCACATATTATAATTTGACATTCCCAAGAATTTTTTAACTTGTATAAGAGAAAGGTTTTTCGTGCGACTGAATTTTCAATCTAACCACATACAGTCATGCAACACCGAAAGCTGGCTGCTATAATGTTTACTGACATCGTTGGGTACACAACCCTAATGGGAGAAAGTGAACAGAAAGCTTTCAATACAATTAAAACTAACCGGGAAATTCATGAACGACTCACCGAAAAACATCATGGTAAAATCATAAAGGAACTGGGAGACGGTTTGTTAACGATCTTTGTAAACGGTACCGAGGCAGTATTATGTGCTGTTGACATCCAAAAGGAAGCGCACGAGAAAAATATCCCGTTGAGGATTGGCATTCATGAAGGAGAAGTAGTTTTTGAAAATGATGATGTACTCGGTGATGGTGTTAATATTGCTTCCCGTATCCAAACAGAAGCTGCTTCAGGAGGGGTTTGCATTTCCGATTCAATTTATAGAATCATTCGTAATAAAGAAGACCTTTATACCCAATCTATGGGTAAGAAGTCACTGAAAAATGTAAAAGAACCTGTCGCTCTTTATCAACTCAATACTCCTGGTTTGCAAACCAGGAGTATTAATGATTCCTGGAAATTAAAATGGTGGATTACCCCTATGATTGGTATTGTCTGCCTGGGAATTGGATATCTTATTCACTATACTTCAAATCCGATTGAGCCAATAAAAGAAGTCCAACGATTTTCCATAAACTTACCAGTAGAGGCTCCTATTGCATTGATTGGCTCGGCCCATTTTAATGCAGGACAAAGGGCAATAACTATTTCACCGGATGGCAAAACGTTAGTGTATGTTTCTGAATTGAATGGTTCTAATATGCTTTACAAAAGAGCATTGGATTCATTCGAAGCTTTTCCATTATCTGGGACGAACGGTGCTTTTCACCCATTTTTTTCACCAGATGGTCAATGGATTGGATTTTTTACCAGAAGGCACTTAAAAAAAGTTAATATAGATGGGGGTGAACCTCTTGTTTTATGTGCTGTTACACATCCTTATGGTGGAACATGGAGTATTGGTGATAAGATATATTTCTCTAACTCGGAAGGTAGGACTTTAAATTACGTTTCTGTATCGGGGGGTACAAGTAGAGAAATTGTATTGCCTGAATCCGATCCTAATAGGACACGTTGGCCTTTTATCTTACCCGATGGTGAACATATACTACTTAATGACAACCAGAATAAAGGTTATATTTTGACAATTACCTCAGGAGATGTAGAACAATTACCTCTAACGGGATCAAACCTGCAATATATTTCCTCTGGTCACATAGTTTATGCTGCAAGAGGAAGATTACTGTCCATTCCATTTAATTTGAAAAGTTTAAAAATAGCAGGTATTCCATTTCCTATTGTTGATAATTTGCGAACAGAATCATTGCGAAATAGTGCTCAATACGATATATCAAAGAATGGAGTTATTTTTTATGTATCTGGAATGTCAATAGATAAAGGAGAATTAGTATATGTAAATCGAGAGGGAAAAATAATCGACAAAGTAGCCATTCGCCCTGATTACTACGGTGAGTTCTTTATTTCCCCAGATAACCAGAAAATCATATACAGTGTGTCAGAAGGTTCTTCCGAGAATGAACAACATCATAGGATTTATGATAAATCAAAAAATTCATCGACTAATATTGTAAACGAGTTCAAAATACAAAGATCAATATGGGCACCGGATAATAGATTGTTTTTCACTAGTAGCCAGGATAATCATATTTTATGGAAAGAATACGAGAATACTGAAATTAATTTGTTCTATAAAGGTGATTCCGAACCCTTTACCCGACTCCTCGATATATCAAATAATGGTGAATTCATGATAGTCGGTAATAGTGCTGGCAATAATCAAAATTTATGGTCTATAAGTTTAAAAGATACAACTGAGCTCAGACAAGTGGCGAATAGTGCAGGATGGCTTATGACAATATCATCTGATAATAATTATATCGCTTATACATCCTCTGAATCCGGACAATATGAAGTTTATGTAATCCCATATCTGCAAACAGGACAAAAATGGCAGATTTCAAATGATGGAGGGATGGAACCAATATGGTCACCTGATGGGAAAGAAATCTATTTCAGAAGTCTTGATATGAAGAAAATGATGATGGTGACCATAATAACTGATCCCGAGTTTCTTCATGAAAAGCCAAGAATTTTATGGGAAGGTGATTTCCTTGATATTCCTGGATATTCCTATGACATTACTCCAGATGGGCAATATTTTTTAATGAAAAAAAGTGTGGTAAAGGAACATACAACGACTCAAATTAATGTAATCACCAACTTTTTTGAAGAAGTAAAACAAAAAGCAGTTGTACAATAGAATGCCAGAAGACCGACGATTAGCGGCTATTATGTTTACCGACATTGTCGGGTATACTGCTTTGATGCAAGTTGATGAAAAAAAAGCTCTTTCAGCATTAGACCACCATAAGAAAATTGTAGAACGAAAAGTGAGTCAATTCAATGGGAATACCATTAAATTTTACGGCGACGGGAGTTTATCAATTTTTGAAAGTGTTTATAAGGCTGTGGTATGTGCTTTGGAAATCCAAAAAGAAATTCGTGATAAACCAAAAGTTCCCCTCAGAATAGGTATCCATACAGGAGAGATAATCAGCCAGGAAGGAGATATATTCGGTGATGGAATTAATATCGCCTCCAGGCTGCAATCATTTGGAGAGGAAGGTTCTATAGTGTTTTCAGGTGATGTTTATGATAAAGTAAAAAATCATCCTGAATTGAAGTCTGTTTATTTGGGTAAATATAAATTGAAAAATGTACAAAGCAAAGTCGATATTTATGCTTTAGCAAATCCAGGTGTAAAAATTCCCAGGAAGTCAGCAATCCAGAATAAACCAGAAGAAAATGATGATGTTTCTTCAGAAACAATCCAAAAGTTTAAATTCAAAAAAACATACTCATATATTCTTATTGTTCTTTTCTTTTTAATTACGGTGACAATTGTTGGATTTAAAATTAAACAAAACAGGAAGATACAATTTGCCATAGATAATACAATTCCTGAATTAATTGATGAAATCAAACAGGTAAATGATACCGATGGGGGAAAAAATTGGGATGTTTATGCAAAAGCATTGGATCTTCAAACGCATCTTAAAAAAAATATCCAATTCTTACAACTGTTGCAGGATATAACATTCCCTCTTACTGTATACACAGATCCCAATGATGCTAAGATTTATGCTAAACCTTATTCCAATCCTGATACATCCTGGTTTTATCTCGGAAAATCTCCATTGCTCAATTATCTTTTCCCAAAGGGATTGTCAAGAATTAAAATTGAGAAACCAGATTATGAGACGCAATCTGATGTCATACTAAAAATGTTCCATGCTAGATGGGAAAGTGATACAATTCAATATCAACTTTTTAAAAAGAGCGAGATGCCAAAAGATATGGTATATGTACCCAGTCAAATGGGTGACTATTGGAACGTCCCTTTTTTACCTGAATTTTTTATTGGAGACTATTGGATTGACCGATATGAAGTGACCAATGCACAGTACAAAACCTTTCTGGATTCGGGCGGTTATGACAATCCTGATTATTGGCATTTTCCATTTATTGAAGGAGAGGATACCATATCTATGGATGAGGCATTGACTCGTTTCAAGGATAAGACCGGGTGGCAGGGACCTGAAGGTTGGGAAATGGGGGATTATAAAGAAGGAGATGATAATATACCAATAACAGGGATTAGTTGGTATGAAGCCGCTGCATATGCCCAGTTTGTTAATAAAGCACTTCCAACTAAATTCCACTGGATTCTGGTATCTCAGGCGCATGCGGCTGGAGAAATTGTAAAGCTCGGCAACTTTGATGGAAAGGAGCCAGTTGAGAAAGGCACATATAATAGTATGACCAGATATGGCACTTACGATTTACCAGGAAATGTCAGTGAATGGCTTTTTAATCCAAGTGGCAATAATCGTCTAATACTTGGAGGTAATTATAAAGAACCTACCTATTGGTATAGCTCGAGTTTAGCCATTTCCCCATGGACACGCAATGAACTGTTGGGATTCAGATGTATAAGATATATTGATGATACGTTAAAAACAGAATTAACACAAAGTTTAGGTGGGATTAAAAGGGATTTTGAAATGGTAGACCTGGTCTCAGATGAAGTATTCAAGTTTTACTTAGATCGTTATAACTACGAAAAAACCAAATTAAATCCGATACAAATATCAAAAAGTGAATCTGATAACTGGACAACCGAAATTATCTCTGTTGAAGTTCCTTACGAAAATACACCTTTGAAAATGTATGTTTACCTACCAGTAAATTTCAAGCCTCCATATCAATCTATTTTATATTTCCCTGGTCTTGATGCTAGGCAATCAAATTCAATAGATAAATTAGATGAAGGTAGAAGATTTGATCATTTATTGAAAAGTGGAAGGGCAGTAATATGGCCTATATACTATAACACATATGGAAGAGGTAAAATAAAGGGTGCAACTTATAATGAAAGGGAGATACAGTATAAAAACATTTTCACAGATATTCAAATTGTTTGCGATTATCTGCAAACAAGGGATGATATAGATTCTGAAAGAATAGCCTTTTTTGGAGTTAGTTGGGGTGGATTTGTAGCTCCTTATGTGCTTGCAATTGAAAATAGGATAAAACTGGGAATACTTTCTTTATTTGGAGTTCAATCAGGTGGAGAACGGAAGGAGTGGGATCAAATTCATTATTTGCAAAGAGTGAAAATACCTTTGTTACTTTTAGGTGGGAGGTATGACTTTGATTATTCATTGGAGCAACAGCAGGCATTTTATGATTTCTTAGGAACCCCAAAACCTGATAAAAAATGGATGTTATATGAAACCACTCATCATATACCAAGAAAAGATTTGATTAATGAATCTCTGAACTGGTTGGATAAATATTTCGGACCAGTAGAAAAGTCAATAACCGTAGAAGAGGTACAGTAACCCATGACATAGGATAGACGGTTAGCAGCCAATAAAGCCCTATTATATTTTACTCCACAACTGGTATCCAAAATGATAACCAAATATTTTAACTCTTCATAAATAACTAAATTACAGCATTATAAAAATATAGTTCGAATCCCTCGCCCTCTGCAAGACAAAAGCCTTGGCACGATAGTGCTCGGGCTTTTTTATTTTGACCGTGTTGATAGCTTGCTTTCATAAACGGGCAAAATGAAAAAGCACTTCGAGCGGAGCGAGTAAAGTCTTTTGGCTTAACAGTACACCTAGGAAGGGATCGCTCCGAGGAACGAGGAGCAATCCCTATTGAAGTTATTAAGTTTTTATGTACATGCTACAATCAAGCTAGCTTTGACTTGCGTACCGAACAAATACTAAAGCCGAAAAGGCCTGTTTTCTTCTGCTGGAACAGCCAATAGGGATCGCGACGAACCCGATGAAATCGGGAGAGGAGCAATCCCTTTTTTGTTTTTAGTTTTAAGGCAAATCGCCTGGCTTTTTTGCTTGAGGGTGAGGGAGCTAATGCGGCAGGCTGGCCTTTCGCTAACCCCGATCTCCATCGGGGCCACCGGACATTTTCTTAACGCTCAGTCCTCTCGCCCTCTGCAGGCTATGTTTTGTTCGACTACTGCACAAGTAGTCTGGCAGCTCTGGCAGCTACTAACTGGCATGGTAAACAATAATCTGCTACCTTTTTGCCCGGAGGGAAGGATACCTGTTCATATGCTGTCAGGTGACCTTCAGCCTGGTGATAAGCAATATGTCCATATAAACTGAGCAGAAAATCATTCTTGCGCCCAAGAGACCATAGCGAATACAGGTAGTCTGCCATGGGCCAATCATCTAGGTGATCAGAAAACCGGGTCATTCCACAGAACTGTCCCCCAGCCGAGAGACGTGCATCCACAATCCTGTTAGCCACAGCAGGCGGTAAAAGGCCACTTGAGAGCAATTCGGGCCAGTAGCGATAATTGGTATAGGAAGCTTCCTGGGTTTCAGTAAGGCATGTTGGCCTCTCCAGGGGTTCGATACGTGGAGGTAGCCACCAATCGGCTGGATCGTCAGACCATATGTTCCGGATAGCTCGAAGCGTATCCTGTGCCAGTTCTTTACAGGTTTTTCGTATTGTGATTATGGAAGTTGCAGGAGTAGCTTTCTGACGTTCGCACAGATCTGTCCATCGTTGAAGACCCTTTATAACCCACGCATTGTTATGAAAATATTTCCCGGTATCCTTTCTGGTATCAGCTTCAGGTACTCCGGAGATCAATCCATCTTCTTTGACTGCGGCAACCCGAAGCTGGAGAAGATACTCTGACACTTGATCAAGTGCTTGGAAACCGTCATACCACCAACCTGTCGTACCAGCCCTTTCCTCCAACAATGCTGCGGTATGAAGAAGCTGGCCGTACTCACTTATCGATGGTCCATAATATCTGAATGTACCGTTTTCGCTCACAAAATGGGATAGCCAATAGCTGAATAGCTGGGATGCTCGATAGTTAATGCCCCAGGCAGACAAGGCATCTACTGCTGCAATTATTGTGGGTGGGAATCCATCATGCTGGACGGCATCGTAGTTTCCCACGCCATACTTGGGATGGTCACCATGAAATGTGGCATCGATATGAGCGAGTCCCGTTTTAATTGACAGGTCCAGAAAAGGGTGACCTGTGTTGATTGAAGGTTCGGTTCGAAGTTTTTTAATATTTTCGGTTATCGCCTGGGGGTCGAAGGCGGCTTCACCGGTAGTCCGAGGGAACAATGCAAGTATGGTATCAAGATCAGGTGTTCCTGAAAACATGTTACGAATCGGATCTTCAAGCATGGTCCTCCAATCTTCCTGGTGCTTTTCCCGGAACCTGATACCCGCATGCATAGGTGTGAATATAGTAGCTGCTGAAATCGCAGTGAATTGCTTAAGGAAATCACGTCGTGTATTATTAATGGATACTATCCTTTTTCTCATTATTTTTTATTTTTCAATGCAATAGTTTCTTAGCTACACTAAACCTTTGCAGTCAGACATTTGCGGAGTATACCCTGAATATACGATTTCCCCATGCTGAAGGCAAGAACAATCTATCCACTTTCAGGTGAGCCACCAAAAACTGATCCCGGCATTGCAGGTAGCCAGGCTCTGGATTGTCAACCAGCTGTGATAAGAGAAAGATCAGAAACGGATTATCATTTTAATATTTATATTCAATAAGCCGGACAAAATCATTATTAAATCATGCGATTTGTTATTTTAAATTTTCCAATGGCAGACAAATTATTGGTATTCAGTACATTAAAAATTTTGGCATGGATTTTTATCTATTATTATTAAATCCGACTAAAACTTATAATGTTATGAAAAATATTATAAAAATACTCGACAGTTCAGCCATTGCCCTTTTCATTGCTATGATTGCCATGTATTCAATAAAATGAGATGGATTATTGAATTGGGTACTATCCGCTTGGCTTGTATGGCGTGGTGGATGGTAATCATTTACAAACCAACAAACGTTTAACAAACGACTAATTAAAAATTGATTTATTATAATTGAATATCCTATTTTGGATAAATAGCCGGTAAGCCCTGGTAACTATTTGCCGGGGTTTTTTGTTTTCGATTCTAATCAATTATAGTCCAGGGGCGGGGCTATTAGAGTCTCTTTTGATCTATTTGGATCTATGGGTTTATCACCTCACCTATACCATGACCCGTATCATTATCAAAATCAGGAAGTTCAGCATGTTTTGTAACACCATTGAACATAGATTTCTTATACTTTAGCATTAGATTTTTTATTCGTCTCACTACGTGACCTTGATTTGATTTGGCTTCTAAATTCCTTCCAATTCGGCCCATTGGAATTTTACACCAAGTACGTTTATTATTAGAAATTTTTTCTAATTCACCTGCTTCATTTTCAAAGTACTGAAATGTCACTTCACATCCTGCTGGCAGAGAACGTGCTTCCTTATATTTTTCGTGCGCATTATCTTGAACCCTTGTAGGCGCTAAGGTCTCCTTAGTGCCTTTAAAGTCAGCTAAAATCATAAAAAAATTTATTGATATTCATTGATTGTGAACTAACCTGTTTTTAACTTAAATCCTTATTAAAATAAACCAGCTATGTCAGAAAAATACAAAACTGTCGATGGAGGACTATATTTTGTTACATTTAGTGTGGTTGGATGGATTGACTTATTCGTGCGCAGAGAATATCAGGATTTTTTAGTTGAAAATATCCGGTTCTGCCAGGAAAATAAAGGATTGGAATTATTTTGTTATTGCATTTTGCCCAGTCATGTCCATTGGATTGCTTCAAGGAAACAGGGCAAGCTAAGTGATCTTTTGAGGGATTTTAAATCTTTTACAGCCAAAGAATTGCTGAAACTGATCCGGAACAATCCGGTGGAAAGCAGGAAAGAATGGATGATCGAACCATTTAAACAGTATGGCATTCAAAGTCCTCAAAAACAGGATTATCAGATCTGGAAGCACGACAATCATCCATTCTGGCTGGAATCTTCCTGGATGATTGATCAGAAAAGGGATTATATTCACAATAATCCGGTCGAAGCAGGATTTGTCAATGAACCCCATGAGTGGAGGTTGAGCAGCGCGAACCTAAGCAGTCCGGTTCAGGTATTGGAAATGTAATGTGGGTATGGTATTAAATCATATAGTATATTTTGAGGCACTAAGGGGACCTTAGCGCCTACGGGGGATTTTCTGTCTTAGACAACAACTGAGTTATAATTGATATAATCTCTGATAGCATTCTTTTGTGGTCCCGTGGTCTATTGCCGTCAGGGGTTCCTCTAGAAAGGAATGCATGGGCATCCCTACTAACTGTTGGTTGTTGCTTGAACGCTACCTCCTGTAATTAAAGTAGGGGTACTTTATATACACAATCAAGATAATTTAAGTGTTGAATAGTATGGATTGGTTCGAAAAATTCATTTAAATTAACGAAATAATGTAATATTTAATATAATAAATATCTACCATTATATTAAATGATTGAATAGATTGAAATCATGGAAGATAATATAAATAGATTGAATAAGGAAAAGGAATGGAAACATGTACTGTTGAGGTTCATCACCGGCTTATTACTTTTTGAAACAATTACGGGTCTATCAATTTATTTCCTGCCTTTTAGCATGACAAACCAGGTAAATGTATTGTTACATACGCTGATCGGATTGTTGTTTATCATTCCATTTTTCTATTACCTGTTTAGACATTGGAATATCCACAGGACGGAGCCAATGAGTCACTACAGTTTGACAGGCTTTATTCTAATGTTTCTTTCGATTGTTTTGGTTGTAACAGGCGCACTGCTGGCTTATGAAGCGATCTTTAAAACAAAGATCAGTAAGATCTGGGACCTGATTCATACGATTGGAACCTTTGCTTTTATCGCCACTATTTTTCCTCATGTTGTGCTCATTATGATCAGGGATTTCAAAGCCAGATGGACTGAATCCTTAGGACCTGTCATTCGTGCACAGATGAATTTTGCCTGGAAGAGCCTGGTTATTTGCGGGGCGCTTTTCGGATTGGTCGCCTTCTGGGTATTGCTTTATCAACCTGTCAAGTGGAAAAATGAATTCCCGGAAGGATACAGTAAACTTAATGGAGATGATCGTCCATTTGCTCCCAGCTTCGCAAAAACAGATACAGAAGGGGCTTTTGATCCGAGATCTCTGGGAGGATCTCAAAGCTGTGGAACTTCCGGATGTCATGAAGAAATTGTCAAAGAATGGGCAGTGAGTGCCCATCGTTATTCTGCCATGGATGTTGGATTTCAAAAGGTCCAACGCGTCATGGGAGAGCAGAATGGACCGAAATCGACAAGGTATTGCGGGGGTTGTCACGATCCTATCTCTCTTTTTTCAGGGTCAAATAATATTTATTCAGATATTGATGATCTCACAGATATCCAGGGGTATCAGGAAGGGATTTCCTGTATCGCTTGTCACGCCATCAAGGAAACGGATATCAAAGGAAATGCGAATTATGTGCTCACTCAACCAAACCGATATATGTATGAGTTGAAAGATGGAGAATCGGCACAATTTATGAGAGATTTTCTTATCAGGTCCTATCCAGGCTACCACATGGAAAGTCTTCAGCACAAACTTTTAAAAAGCCCTGATTTTTGTGCTGCATGCCATAAGCAATTTATAGACGAAGGAATGAATAATGTCAGTTGGGTACAGATGCAAAATCAATATGACCAGTGGCGGAACAGTAAATGGAATCATCCTGGAGATGCCACCACTACGATTGAATGCCGGGAATGCCATATGCCCTTGGTGGGAAATTCAAGTGAACCTGGAAGTGGGGATGATCTGGATTATAACCGGACCGTTGACGATGGCAAGCATCGCAGCCATCGGTTTTTAGGAACAAATCAATTTATGCCATTGGCTATGGATTTGCCGGGAGCTAAAGAACAAGTTGAATTGACCGAAAAATGGCTTCAGGGGAAAATAGAAATTCCGGAGATCAAGGATAAATGGACCGAAGGGCCGGCAGTACCCATCGAAATTATTGCGCCGGATAAAGTAATTCCTGGAGAAGAAGTAAAAATAACGACTGTTTTAACCAACAATAAGCCGGGACACAACTTTCTTACAGGACCTATCGACATCATTCAGGCCTGGGTGGAAATTATTATTACGGATCAGGATGGAAATGAGGTTTATATGTCGGGAATAGTTGATGACAAGCAATATATACAACCTGGTTCTTTTAAATTTAAAGTTGACCCGGTTGACCAGTATGGCAATTTGATAGATAATCAGCATTTATGGGAAATGGTAGGTGTCAGATTTAAACCGTCGTATATGATGAGATCTAGCCGGTCCATGACTCCGGGGTTTTCAAATCTCACGGAATTTTCATTTTCATGCCCTTCTGAAACAACCAACAAAAAAATGGAACCGGTTGAGAAAAAGGATTTTCAGTTTAAAACGCCAGTACAACCAATCACCGAGTTAAATGTTACGGCTAAATTGAAGTACAGGAAAATTGATCAGTTTCTAATCAAATTCCTTTTTGGCGATGATTCCGGTATCACGGCGCCCATTACCCTTGTATCAGAGGATCAAAAAACCATTAAAGTTGAAGTCCAGGATGCATCAAAAATCAATTAAACCGGAATTATGCATTGGAAAACTCGTCACTTCTAAATGTTTGAATGATAAGTGATTGATAATTTATTTTTTTTTTCGACTCGTGATATTCGGCAGAAATCTTTAAAAACTCCCTATGGCGCAATGCTTGGGGATGGATTGATGGAGTGAAAGATTTGTAGTGCTCGTACACCGGTTAAAATTAATTTTTTATAAACAAATATCGAGATTCCAGCTGAAGGACAGTTTGGGTGATGGAAAAAAATAACAAACGGATCATTTTACAATAATTATACTTTTGAGTATTTCAAAAGGTATAATTTTTTTCGTTTTCGCATTGTTTTTTGCTTCATAATTGTCCGTTTTTTAAGTAGCTGTTTATCTCTGCCAAAGTATACATCGGCAGGTGTTACATTCTGAAGAGATTCAAAATTACCCCCTTGTAGGCGCTAAGGTCCCCTTAGTGCCTTTGAAAAGTCAGCTAAACAAGCGATTGATAAAATTTAAGGACAACCATTGATTATGAACTAACCTGTTTTTAACTTAAATCCTTATTAAAATAAACCAGCTATGTCAGAAAAATACAAAACTGTCGATGGAGGACTATATTTTGTTACATTTAGTGTGGTTGGATGGATTGACTTATTCGTGCGCAGAGAATATCAGGATTTTTTAGTTGAAAATATCCGGTTCTGCCAGGAAAATAAAGGATTGGAATTATTTTGTTATTGCATTTTGCCCAGTCATGTCCATTGGATTGCTTCAAGGAAACAGGGCAAGCTAAGTGATCTTTTGAGGGATTTTAAATCTTTTACAGCCAAAGAATTGCTGAAACTGATCCGGAACAATCCGGTGGAAAGCAGGAAAGAATGGATGATCGAACCATTTAAACAGTATGGCATTCAAAGTCCTCAAAAACAGGATTATCAGATCTGGAAGCACGACAATCATCCATTCTGGTTGGAATCTTCCTGGATGATTGATCAGAAAAGGGATTATATTCACAATAATCCGGTCGAAGCAGGATTTGTCAATGAACCCCATGAGTGGAGGTTGAGCAGCGCGAACCTAAGCAGTCCGGTTCAGGTATTGGAAATGTAATGTGGGTATGGTATTAAATCATATAGTATATTTTGAGGCACTAAGGGGACCTTAGCGCCTACGGGGGGCACTAAGGGGACCTTAGCGCCTACGGGGGGATTGTTGATATTAATTCCTGAACACATTAAAGCCCGATGAATTGTCCGTTCAACATCTTTACTGGTCCATGCTGCTACAAAGCTCCCAGAAGACAATATAACGGCTGTAATCATCCAATACCGTTGATAGATAATACCAGCCCCATCCAATGATTTTTAAGTAGGTAAAATCAGTTTGCCACATCTGGTTCACCCTGGTGGTTTTGTCTTTGAATTCATCACCTGCTCTCATTAAAAGATGAGCTGGCGAGGAAATCAATCCTCGTTGTGTAATACTTGGTCAGAAACATTTGAGCTATGAGGCATTGCTGACCCTTAAAAGCAACGAGGAGGAGCAGGATGCCTTGCCCTTTCTTACCCGCATGAAAAAAGAGCTAATAGAAATGATCTCGAAAGGAATGACCAATCCGGAAATTGCTGATAAACTGTTTGTAAATGTGACAACCGTTGATATGCACCGAAAAAATCTGCTGACGAAATTCAAGGTGAAAAATACTGCCTCCCTAATCAAGATGGCTACCCGTTACTGGCTGGTCTGATCGCAGACATGCGCGTGAAAATAATTTCCTTTAGTGGGAGGGTTCTGATGAAGTGAAGAAAATATGTTATTGAATGAATGGAAAAATGAGAAACAGCCTGATTGCGGAACTGAATTTCGGCTTTATGTAGTAATGGAATGGAATGATCGATTGGAACATTGTTATGCTGGTATCGTTAAAATGTTTCTTTTGTAAAATCCGGTAGAAAACATTTTTAACCTTATTATTTTTCAAATCCTCCCAACCAGAGAAATCCGTCAATGATCAACCGGTTCTGGATCTCATTATTGAAGGTGAAGGACAATTCCTTATTGGTATTATTTTCATAATCGATCCGGTTGTGGCCCATATTAATATACATCATCTGGTATTTCTTGTTTGTCCACACGACCGGGTAATAACCGTCCAGCCATATTTCATGCAATTTTGGCCCGGTTCCCAGGGGAAAGCTGGTGGAATCGATCGAGATCAGGATCTTAATATCCGGATTCGTACGAAGGTCGTTTTCCCAACGGTACCATTCATTGGGGGAAGATGTAAACAATTCAGGCAGTTTCCGGGTAGCCGGATGATTTGGATCCTCCACACGCAATACGGCCGAAGTGGGCTGCCAGGTATTGCTGACATAAGACCCTGCCCCTAAAAATTCCTTGTGATACCAGTCCCAGTCCTGGTTAAAAGCAGATGGTGTTAAAGCAAACCCTGAAAAATGAAATCCCATCCAGGCACCTCCATTCTCCATATATTGCTGAAAAGCTTCTCTTTGTGATGGATCTTCAGGGCGTGAATCCAGAAAAATGACTACCTGATATTGTGAGAGGAATTCTGTATTTAAATTATTCCAGTTATCCGTGGAATCATAAGTAAAATTGAATTGTATGGCCATTTCCGGGAACCAGCGGTTGGCTTCATGTACGAAACTGATATGCGCCTGGTCACTTTTACCGGTATAAAAAGCAATTATTTTAAATTTTTCAGAGCGATCTTGCCCCTGAAGCCCTGAAAAACATAAGATCATTACAGCGAGGAATATATTCCGTATAATCCGATTTTGACTGATCATGGTGAAAGATATTCTTTATTTAGGATTCTTCCGGATTCGCCACAGTATCTAAGATAAAACGGAATTGCATCAAAAGAACTTATTTTGCTCACGATATCATACTCATACCTGATAAATAAAATTTAATTGCTGCAGAGTGGATCATTTTTGTTCGATTATGGAGATGAAGCGTTCAATTTCGAACATTTACGAAAATTCTAATGCCGATAAAGAATCAAATAAAGGGGATTTCGCAATGGCATGCTATTTGGCTTATTGAGTTAAAATAATATTTTTAAAATGATCAGAAATTTTTTAATCGTAGCAATCCGGAATTTTTTCCGCAATAAAATATTTTCTGTTGTCAATGTGGGTGGATTGGCCCTGGGTTTCGCGGTTAGTATTTATATCGTACTTTTTGTGACGGATGAACTGAGTTACGACCGGTTTCATGGTCATGCCAACCGAATTTACCGGATCAATGCTAAGGGTATCTTTGGTAATACAAAGATCAACCAGACCTATACATGTGCCCCACTGCCAGGTGTTCTGGTTAGTGATTATCCGGAGGTTGAAAAAGCGGTCAGGATATGGGGCCTGAACAATGTCGAGGTACGGTACGAAAATGCTGTGTATAATGAAGACAAATTAGTTGCGGCAGATTCTAATTTTTTGGAGATATTTTCTTTACAGATAGTTGCAGGAGATCCCAAAACAGCCCTCAATGGTAACAACAAAATATTATTGTCTGAAAGTATGGCCAGGAAGTATTTTGGCACGGAAGATCCACTTGGGAAGGTATTACGGATGAATAACGAGTTAGATCTCGAGGTGACCGGGATATATAAGGATATTCCTCCACAATCCCATTTTCACTTCAATTTTATTGGTTCCCTAAGTACGTTTAACCCTGATCAAAACCAGAATTGGATGAGCAATAATTATATCACCTACCTTCTGCTACGGGAAGATGCAGATCCGGCTGCCCTGGAATCCAAATTTCCCGAATTGATCCATTTGCATATCTGGCCTGAAGAGGGTGTCTGGGAAAAAATGAAAGAGGCAGGCAATAACTGGGAATATTTCCTCCAACCCCTGACTGAAATCCATCTGACATCTGATCTGAATGGTGAGTTTGAACCAAACGGACGTAAGGAATATATTTATATATTTTTGTTCTCTGCTATATTTATCCTGGTCATTGCCGCAATTAATTTCACCAATCTAACCACCGCCAAATCCGAAAAGAGAGCCAGGGAAGTGGGTGTCAGAAAAGTTCTGGGATCTGACCGCCGCACCTTGATACTACAGTTCTTATGGGAATCAATCCTTACGTCAGTTATTTCAATGGCGATGGCCTATGTAATTGCCATTTTACTGTTGGAAGCTTTTAATGAGTTGTCCGGGAAAGCGTTTTTTCTTTCAGATCTGGTCACACCCCAGTTTTTGATTGGTTGTTCGGTCATCGCCATCATGGTCGGAATAATGGCCGGGCTTTATCCGAGCTTTTATCTTTCCTCCTTCCGACCGGCACTTGTGATGAAGACAGGACGCGGATCAGCACGTGGAAACCAGCGTTTCAGGGGCATCCTCGTGATATTTCAATTTTTCATTAGTATTACGCTGATTATAGGCACCCTGGTCATATACAGCCAATTGAAATTTTTTCAGCATGCTAACCTGGGTTTTGAAAAAGAAAAAGTTCTTGTCATCCATGGGACAGACAAACTGGAGGGGCAATTTAATGTTTTGAGAGATAATTTGCTGGAATATAACCAGATAAGTCATGTATGCGGAACGGGATGGATTCCGGGAGGGACTTTTTACAATTGGGGTGTCAGTCCGGAAGGTTGGGAAGAAAACAGTTTTACTACCCTGAATATGATCATGTGTGATACTGCCTTCTTAAATACGATGGAAATGAATATGGACCAGGGCAGGTTTTTTTCACCAGATTTCTTGTCTGATTCGACTGCCATTATCATAAATGAGGAAGCTGCCAAAATCCTTGGATGGAGTAATCCCATTGGAAGAAAGATCAAGATATGGGGCCAATATGATTTTGAAGTGATCGGTGTGATCAAGGATTTTCATTATGAATCAATGCACCAGGCTGTAAGGCCCATGGGCATGATTACTTTTTCGTTCTCTCGCTTCAGTAATAATTATCCCCGGATGGCTGCGATCAAAATAGGAGGTGCAAACCCGCAGGAAACAATTCGATATATAGAGGAACAGTGGAACAGTTTGGCACATGGGATCCCTTTCAGGTATTCCTTCATGGAGAGTGATTACCAGGCACTTTACGACAACGAAACGAAAACGGGAAATGTTTTCCTTTTGTACTCTATTTTATCTATCCTGATCGCCTCAATGGGACTTTTTGCTTTGTCTTCCTATATCATTGAACAGCGGACTAAAGAAATCGGCATCAGAAAAGTGAACGGAGCCAGTGCTGGGAACATTGTGGTGTTGTTGACGGGTGAGTTTACCCGCTGGGTATTGATTGCAATTGTTTTTGCAATGCCTGCGGGATTCTGGCTGATGACCAAATGGCTTGAAAATTTTGCCTACAGGACGGATCTGAACATTTGGATCTTTGCCGGAGCCGCATTCATCGGCCTGATGATCGCCGGATTGACAATCAGCCTCCAAACCATCCGGGCTTCACGGCAGAATCCTGCTTCTTCGTTAAGGTATGAGTAATTGATATAATCTTACTCACCATGATGGTCAGTGCCAACGGAATCTGATGAATAGGAGAGGGTTCCTGTAAGACACCTTTTACCCCTTCTCACTCAAGGCACGATCCGTTAAAAGGATGGCTTCGTCAATTTCCTCCGTACTTTTAAAACCGATGGTAAATGCATCCACCAAACCATTTTGAATGACATACCGGATGGACTTTTCCCGGTCTTCCCGGTTGTTGAAATCGCCCTTCCCCGATAATTTTCATTCCGATAATGCCATGGCCATTGGCACGCATCACTTTCAACTGCTCCAATACATCAGGCACATGGGACTCATCACTGTTCACCCCTCTGGCGGGCTTTAACATATCCATTTTCACACCTTGCGGATTGATCCGGACCAGGTTGACATCCACCCAATCCAGTTCAGCTGCTTTTCTTAAGGCCGTGAGGGAGTGACAGGATACACCGTGTGCCCGGATGATCTGTTTTTCTTTGGCTTCTTCCAGGGCATCCAGCACCACCTTTCGTTCCTCATCCCAGTCGGGCGTTTGCACCGCATGGACCAGCACCGCATCGATGTAATCAACGTTAAGTTCTTGCCGGTAACGATCCAGGGTCTCCAGGGGATTTTCAGGGATCCTGGGCATTTTGGAGAGAATAAACAGCTTTTCACGGGGAAGTTCTTTGATCGCCTCCCGAACCCATGTATGGGTCTGGTAGTTTTCGGCGGTATCAATATACCGGATCCCCCGATCATAGGCATATTGGATCAACCGGTTAAATTCATCGGTGGTCAGGGATCGCTGAACGGTTCCCCCCAGTGTGCCTGTCCCAAAACCGATCCGGCTCAATTTCAGTCCTGTTTTTCCCAGTTGCACCAGGTCCTCCGCGGATGGCTTGGCTCCCATCGTATAGGAGGGTGTCAATACGGCAGCGCCCGTCACTACGGCGGTGCTTTTAATGAATTCACGACGGGTTATATTTTTTGGGCTCATGATGTATGTATTTAAGGATAAAAAATCAACCAATTATTTTATTCAGGTAATATAAATTTAAAAAATTCGGATCAGGTTAAAAATTATTTTTGAAGGTTTAAAAATCCTCGTAGCGTTATCGATCAGATGACTCCATGAATAAAATGTGTTTTCTCCCACCTTTGGGAGACCATCGCTTTCGCCCCTTTCTACCCCCAGGAATCTTCCCCTGAGCGATTCCAGGGAAAAAAGTAAAGGATACGGATTGGAGAATAAGGTCGCGGATGAGCCATTCCTGAATCCATCACACAACATCCGCGCCAGCTCCGTTAAGAAAATCGATATCGAAAGCCGATGGAGTCTCTTGCGGAGACACCACGGAAGGAAAGTTTTCCTTGAGGCTCAAGGGAAAAAAGTTTCAACCTTTCATTTGGATTCCAGGTTATCTTCAACTACTGATTGCTCAAGATCACTCTGGTTACTCTTTGTATCCACCAGAACATTCCCGGAAAAGTTGACCTCGCTGCTGGACTTTCCCCTTAATTCCAGGGCCGAGGGCTTTACACCGGCAAACATATTCCCCACAATGCCTATCCCGGAGGCTCCCTCCAGGACCAGTCCGCCCGCATCGAGATCATCCGCTTCCCGCCACATTTTCCCCTCCCCGACATAACTGTCCGAAAAATTATTGCCGCTAACCATGATCCTTCCGCTTTCCGGTCCGATCCGGACCGCATCTTTACCCATGATCGTAAAGGTATTCGCACTCACCGCACAACCATGGGCATCACGAAGATCCACACCACCTGAAACGTTATGTGCGATCACGTTGGCACTGACGGTATTCCCATAACTATCCCGGTCCATGATCACCGCCACCCCATTGCATTCCTCGATCATATTTCCGGCCACCACGGAACCGTAGGTATTCTCAATGACCACGCCGTTCCCAAGGTGATCATCCAGGTTATTGCCGGTCATGCAGAGATTGTAAGAATCGATGCAGCGTAAAGCATCCTCATTTTCTTCAAACTGATTAGCTGAGACCACAATATCATGACAGGCCACCAGGTTCAGGCCGGTTTTTTTGTTATAGGTGATCAGGCAGTTACTGATGCGCGGATCTTCATAACAATAATGCAGCAGGATTCCATCTCCCCCATGCTCACTGATGGTAACCCCATTGATAAAAATCTCATTGATCCGCCGGGCTTCAATGCCATTTCCACTGTTTTCATTGCCCGTAATACGGAAATCTTTCAGGCTGATACGCCATAATTCAGCTTCGCTGCTCTCTTCCTTTGAAGGATGCTGAAGGATCAGTGCCGGGCTGCCTTCGGTATTTTGATTGATGATGTGGGTGGAGGTCCCTGACCCCTCCAGCTGAAAATCGCCTTGCGCAATGACCAGCGGTTCGGCAATTTCAAATTCGCCCGGAGGGATCCTCACCATACCTCCCGTTTCCGGAACGGCATCAATGGCCTCCTGCAGGGATGGGTAATGACTTGCATCGATTACCGGGCGTGCACCCGGCAATTTAATTACTTGTGAATTGATGGAATTCACCTTTTGTTGTTGGCATGAGAAAAAAAAGCTCATAAAACTGATGATCATTAAGCTTACAAGGGATTTTGTTATTGTATTCATATTTCTGCGTTTATAGAATTTCTGAATAGTGAACCAATGGATGAATTGCTTAAAAATTATTTATTAAGCTATAAAGTGTAATCTATGTTAGGGATAGGGTTCTCCGCTTAAATTTTAATGACAATATAGGCAAAAAAGCACGGAGGATAAAATATACGGTGCTTAACTTATGGATTTTAAATATATTATATTACTCAAATACAGGTACACAAATAATGGAATCCGATGAATAATATATCCATGAATGATCATGATCTCATTCTGATGACCCTGAGGGAAGAGGAATAAGCCGGACAAAACGCCCGAATGGTTAGAAAAAGGTTATGAAATGAATGATCCGCGCAGGCACTGTTCTCCCACCAATTTTTATCACATTAATTACATAAAAGTCGATCCCAAGTAAATTGAATTTTGAAAAAAAGAATTTCTGTATGACTTCCTTAATCGCTCAATTCCAGCCAGCGGTCCGATTTCTGATCAATTTCATTGATGAGTTCTCCCAAACGGCTGGATTTGTCAATAAGTTCTTCATGATTTAAGGCGCCACTGGAAATTTCAGTTTCCAATAAAGATTTTTCTTTCTCCAATTTTTCAATTTCAATGCTAAGTTGTTCGAGCTCCTTTTTTTCTTTGAAGCTTAACTTTCTTTTACCGGCATCTCTACCATCTATCGATCCAGTGGCGATATTCTTTGCACCCTTTTCCTTATCATTTTGATTGGCCACCGATCCCTTGTCCTTCAGCGTTGCACGGTAATCACTGTAATTTCCGGGAAAATCATAAATCTCCCCTTCACCTTCGAAAATGAACAAATGATCGACAAGCTTATCCATAAAAAACCGGTCGTGCGAAACAATGATGAGACAGCCATCGAACGCAGCCAGGTAATCTTCAAGCACATTCAGGGTTACAATATCAAAATCATTGGTGGGTTCATCAAGCACCAGGAAGTTTGGATTACGCATCAGAACCGTCATCAGGTAAAGACGCCTTTTTTCTCCACCGCTTAATTTTTCAACCTGTACATATTGCATTTCAGGTGTAAAAAGAAAATGGTTAAGAAACTGCGAAACCGATAATTGTTTCCCATCGGCAAGGGTAACAAATTCGGCAATTTCCTTCATGATATCAATTACCCGCTGACCTGGTTTGAATTCCAATCCCAGTTGCTCGTAATAGCCGTATACGACTGTTTCTCCCTGTTCTATCTTACCGGAATCCGGGCGCAATTTCCCGGTAATAATATTTAAAAAAGTAGTTTTCCCTACTCCATTTTTGCCGATAATGCCGATTTTTTCTTTTCTTTTAAAGGTATAGGAAAAATTATCAAGCATGGCATTTTCTCCAAAACGTTTGGAAATGCCATCCAGCACCAGAATTTTTTTCCCCATACGTGAAGTTCGAACATTGATTTCTACTTCACGGTCACTGCGCCGGTACTCTGACTGCTTTTTGAGATCATAAAAAGCATCGATCCGGTATTTTGCCTTGGTAGTGCGTGCCTTGGGCATCCGCCGCATCCATTCGAGTTCATTACGCATTAGATTCCGGGCTCTTTCTGCTTTTTGGGATTGGTTCAGCAAGCGCTTATTCCGGTGTTGTATAAAATAGGTATAATTTCCTTTGTGTAAATGGATGGTTTTTTCATCGATCTCAATTATTTCATTGCAGATCCGGTCCAGAAAATATCGGTCATGAGTGACCATTAGCAAGGTTACCTGCGATTTTGAAAGGTATTCTTCGAGCCATTCTATCATATCAAGATCCAGATGATTGGTAGGCTCATCCAGGATAAGAAATTGAGGCTCGTTCAATAAGGTTACAGCAAGGGCAAGGCGTTTAAGCTGTCCGCCGGATAAGGATCCAACGGGCTGATCCCACTCATTCAGCTTCAGGATTCCGAGCATGATTTTTATTTTCGAATCAAGATCCCAGGTTTTGTGGAAATCCATGTTGGCTATGGCTTTTTCGAGCTTTTTTTGGTCATGATGATGCAAGGCCAGCTCATATTCCCTGACCGCCTTCATCAGGTCGCCCGATGCTCCGTAAACCGCCTGGAACATGGTAAGGGATGGATCGAATGTTGGATCCTGTTCAAGGTATCCAAGTTTTATATTTTTGTTCACGTAGCAATTGCCCGAATCAAAGGAATCCTCTCCAGCGATAATATTCATCAGGGTGGTCTTGCCAGCCCCGTTCTTGGCAATGAGGGCCATCTTATCGCCTTCCTTCACACCAAAGGTTATATCGTTGAAAAGGCTGATATCGCCAAAGGATTTGTAAGCATTTTCTACAAGAAGGTAATTAATCATTATTTCCAGTAAAGGAGGACAAAGATAACAATATATTTTCCTTCATTCGGGTATCTGGTGAAATCCAGAATTTACTCAAGACCAGATTGGTATCACGAGGTAGACGAAAACGTTAAAATTATATCCGTCTATTGGCCTAAGATACAGCAATAAAAAATTTCCAGTCAAATTTTATACTGTAAACGCCGTCTGATTTGAAATGCTCCAATTTCGTTGTACTTTTAATTATTAATTTTTAATGCCAATAAATTAACCAAAATGAAAAAGCACGCACTAATCCCCTTCATGATCTTGGTGGTCTGTTTACAGGCCAACGCACAATGTTCCAATCCCTTTTACCAGTTCAAGGAAGGCACCCTGATGGAAATTGAGAATTTTGATGCCAATGGGAAGACCCAGGGTAAAAATGAAACACGGGTGATCAGCTGGAGCGAAACGCCCTCAGGCTATGAGGCAACTTTGAGTTATAAACTTTTTGACAAAAAAGGAAAACAGTATGCCGAGGGAGAATATAAAGCAGAATGTGTGGATGGTGTCATTCGGATTAATATGAGTGCTTTTATCCCGGATGAATCACTTCAGGCATTCAAAGACATGGAAATGGAAATGAAAATGGACAATCTTGAGTTTCCCGCCGAACTGACAGAAGGTCAGGAGCTGCCGGATGCCAGTTTTGAAATGACCGCAAAGAACAGTCCCATGCCCATGAAATTCACATTTGATATCACCGAAAGAAAGGTAGCGGGCAAAGAGACGGTGACGACTCCGGCAGGTACTTTCGACTGCTTTAAGATCAGTGAGATTACCCACTCAAAAATGATGCTATCCAACAACGAATTCAAAACCGTTCAATATATGGCCGAAAAATATGGTTCCGTTAAAACAGAAACCTACCGGTCAAACGGGAAGCTGATGGGTTATAGCCTGCTGACTAAGTTTGAGGAATAGGACGCAAATACATTTTACCACGTTCTAAATTATGCCGATATAAAGGGTCAGGTAGCCTTTCTGGAAGGCTAGTTTGCGGTCATCAAATTCATAAAGGCTAACTGATATATTGACTTCCTTTTATTTTTATGGGATTTTTTTTGCAGAAAACGCCAAACTGGTAATTTCTAATAAAAATTTAATTATCTTGCGAGATTAACTAAACTAAATCCAACCATGAAAACACAACTATTAGCCTTGACCACTTTCGTTCTTTTTGTCGGGTCATCCTGCCAGGAAAAAATTGACATCGAAAAAGAAAAGGCAGCCATTATCGCTGTCATTGAAGAAGAAACAGACGCTTTTTACGACCGGGATTTTGAGCGCCTGGCCGCCACCCATGTGCAGGATGAGTCGAACACCCGAATGGATGTTGGTAGGTACGGGTATACTTTGAGCACCGGATGGGATGATAATACATTAAAAGAATTCTTTGAGGAAAATTCTGAGCCCGTTACGAATTACGAAAAGAAATATAATTATAAAATCAAAGTCTATCATGGAAGTGCCTGGGCTGAATATGAAAATGATGCCTACAACAGTGATGGCGAATTGCAAAACAAAAGCATCCACGTCCAGTTTCTTGAAAAAGTGGATGGCCAGTGGAAAATTGACTATATGTCCATTGTGAATACCACCTCCTTTGACCAGGCAGAAGAACAAAGGAAGATCGCTGATCTGTATCACGAACTCAAGCCTGAAAATGTGGATGAGATCCTGACGGATGATTTCATGGGTCGCTGGGAGAAGGACCGCTTTACCTGGGACAAGGAGTCGCATCGTAATTTCCTTACCAATAATACCACTATGAAAGATTCGGTATTCAGCCAGGTGGTGGATGGGAACTGGGCGAGCACCCGGTTCATGCGGTCAGGTACCTACCAGGGAAGAAATGTAAGTGCTGAGATCATGCAATTCAAACGGTTCCAGGATGGAAAGATCGCCGAAATATACGAATATTTCGACTCCCGGCAGTTGGATTGAGGCATTGATTACCATAAAGAGGTCTGAATATACCTGTTAAACAATTACATTTGACTCGTATTAAGAATAACCCCCCGATCGCTGGTCGGGGGCATTAAAATTTAATTCTCTATCTTGGTTTTGGACGAAATAACCATTTTATGAGTAAGATATTCAAGTTGCTTTTTTCCCCTTCCTTATGCTTTGGATTCACTTTCCTGATTGCTGTCAGTTGTAATAAGGAGGATGATTCGATTCAACCAATCACATTATCTGACCTGGATGGCAATGTATACAAAACCGTTGTTATCGGTGACCAAGTATGGATGGCCGAAAATCTTAAAACCACCAAAATGAACGATGGAACAGAGATTCCCCTGGTAGAAGAAGATTCGGTCTGGTTCAATTTGAGCCTGACTGAAACTCCCGGTTTTTGCTGGTATTTAAACGATGAAGCAACCTATGGAGCGACCTATGGACCCTTGTACAACTGGTATGCGGTGGAGACCGGTAAACTATGTCCCGAAGGCTGGCATGTGCCTTCTGATGCCGAATGGAATCAATTAACCACTTATCTGGGGGGAGAAAAGGATGCCGGAGGCAAACTCAAGGAAACCGGCACCGCCCATTGGGAGAGCCCGAATGCCTCCGCAACCAATGAGACCGGCTTTACTGCCTTGCCTGCCGGCTGGCGGGAACCCTGGGGATATTACGATTATTTAGGCTTAATGGGCTCCTGGTGGAGTACTGATTGGACTTCCAATACCTATAACAAATTTGGATGGATCCGGTTGGTTAGTTTCGAGAACGGTGAAGCGTTCCGGGATGGATTTGCTCAGAATATAGGCATATCGGTACGTTGCCTGCAGGATTAAGATTTGTCGCAGCACATTTCAGAGGTAAGATTAACCACGGCATTTGTCTTATCTCACATTTTCTTATTTCAAACGGGACCATTGATTATCAGACTGTGGAAAATGGTTATCCGGAGTAATAAAATATCTGTCTACGGATATCACAATCAATTGTCAATCCCGCGCAGACCTCTATAAGCCAGGCGGCTATCGGAAACCTGCCGAATTCGTTACCTCTTAAGTCAGGGTAATAAACAGACTTTCGGGGATCTGCGCGAATAGGACGAATATATCGGTCTGCCTCCAAATTAAAGTATATGTGGCATGTGGGCCCTTACAGGTGTAATAAACTAATTTAAAACCGGCCTATTGTTTAGATTACATAGAAGTCATTCGCGTTTACGTAAGTTTCAACTCTTTGTCGAGGATAAAAACCCTGACGGTATCTTTCTTGACGCCATCATAGGCCATCGCCTTGACCGTGGCAGGAGAGTCCAGTATTTCAAGGTATTTATTCAGATCGTCAGGCTCCGCACAGAGGGCTACCTCATTGTTATTATGGGTAGTCAGCTCAATCGGTCTGCTTACGCTCATACTTCGAAAAAGATCAACATGGGACCGGAAGCCTTTTTCCCATTTGGCCGCATCTTCAACTTCTGCAGTGATAATTACTTTTGTCATGGTGTTTTTAAGTTTGGTAAACTTTCAATGTACGGATAAAATAATTAGGAATGGCCAATACTTCATCATTTATTTTAATACATATTAATGATCTGCCAATTATGTAGCTTTTATTTTGACTCATTTCCGCTTCTGCGATTTTCGCCGATCTGCATCCCGATTGCCATTAAAGATCAGGCCTAGTCTCACCTTTTCACCTTTAAAATTGATTTAGGCTTTTTTTATGCGTGTCGCAATATTTATTCTATTATTTCCCCTGGCAAATTTGGCAAGAGGTTTTAAAATTCCACGATAGCATTAAGCTTTTCATTTTTTTTTGTAAATTGTTATATAAGAAGTTATCGGGCCGCTGATTTATTCAATCTAACTGTTTGCAGGAATGCAAGAACATAGCCTAGCCGCATTCATTTTTATTGAGAATGTCGGGTATACCTTCCTGATGTTATTGGATAAGAACGCGCATATTAATACTTCCCTCCAAACCGTATATTTAAAAAACCTTTCATTAATCAATACGATACTAAACTTCGGATTTCCGCTCAACACGAATATAAATAATACGATTGCCATAGTAGGTCTTAAAATGTCAGTAAATCTTTAAAAGATTTACTTATCATATTAAGTTAAATAGCTGACAGAATAAAAGCTTACTATGAAAAAACAAATTATAAACAAGAAACATGCGAAGATCTTTCTAAAACTGACTTTGATATTGAGTTGGATAGGTGGATGGTTCGTAAAAGAATGAGTCAGGAATTGGTAGAATTCAAGCAATGAACAAATATTCAATAGATGTTAACAAATACTTATTTATCCATGAGAAACAAATTACTGTTAGTAATCATGCCTTTGTTGTGTATGTCATTTGTTACAAATGCACAAAACAGGACAATTAGCGGGAAGGTATATTCCTCGGAAGAGGGTACGCCAATCCCTGGCGTTAATGTGTTCGTCAAAGGAACAAACATCGGCACAATATCTGACATGGAGGGGAACTATAGTATTCAGGTTCCTTCCGATGAAAGCATATTGGTATTCAGCTTTGTTGGATTCACCACTAAAGAGATCGTGGCTGGAACTCGATCAGAAATTGATCTTCAGATGGAGTACGATCTTAAAGAATTAAGTGAAGTGGTCATCGTTGCTTATGGAACACAATCAAAGCAGGCGTTAACAGGATCGATCGGGGTGGTTGATGAAAATATGATTAAAAATCAACAAATAGTCTCGGTAGGAAGAGCGCTACAGGGGACTACTCCGGGAGTGAATGTAATCACGGGAACAGGTCAACCTGGAGAGAATCCAACCATTCGAATCAGAGGCATATCCTCCGTGAATGCCAGCGCTGAGCCATTGATTGTTCTGGATGGGGTCGTGTTTAATGGAAATCTAAACGCAATAAGTCCGAATGAAATAGAATCGATAAACGTATTAAAGGATGCTTCTGCATCAGCTTTATATGGATCACGGGCAGCGAACGGGGTATTATTGATCACAACAAAATCCGGTACCAGGACCGGCGAATCAAAAATTGATTTTAAAGCATCCTTCGGATTCTCAAACCGGGCGATTCCTGAATACGAATTTCTGAACGCCAGTGAATACATGAAATTAGCCTGGGAAGCATTAAAATTCGAAGGAGAAGATATCGGCAATCCGGATCCCGGCCAGTATGCCAGTGACAATTTGATCGATAACCTCAAGTACAATCCGTATGGAGTGAACAATCCCATTGATGCAAATGGAAACCTGGTGAGCGGAGCCAACCTACTCTGGGAAACGGATTGGGAAAAAGAATTAACGAGAGAAAATGCCCTCCGTCAGGATTATTCGATATCGTTCAGTGGCGGAAACGACAAAACTCAATATTTTATCTATGGTGGATATATCAATCAGGAGGGTCAGGTCATTACTTCAAAGTTTGAAAGGATTAATACCCGTCTTAATTTGGAAACTAATTTGAAGGACTGGCTAAAAATTGGAACAAAATCAGCATTCTCTTATTCAACCCAGAATTTCCCCAACCAGGAGGGATTGGCCTTTGCCAATAATGTACAATATATTCGATCCATGTCAAATATTTATCCTGTATTCATGCGCGATGAGGATGGCAGCGAAATATTAGATGAAGAAGGAAATCCTGAATTCGATTTTGGTGAAAACCAACCAGGCCGGACCGTGAACGTTAATCGGCCCGTGTTGCGACCCTCGAATCTTGTGGCCACTACTTATTTGAATGATACCCGCAGAGAGCGTTATTATACCAACTTGAATGGATATATTGACATCAATTTTCTCAAGGATTTTGCTTTAAAAAGCAATATATCTTACGAGATGTACACTTTTGACAGTTTTGATTATGAGAATCCGGATAACGGAGATGGGGAGAATGTGGATGGCCGCGTACAGCGTCAAAAAAATATCACCAATGCATGGACCTGGTATAATCAATTGAACTATGACAAAACACTCGGGCAACATTTCATCAGTGCCTCTTTCATTACTGAAACCTATAATTACAAATACGAGTATCTGAATGCGCAGAAAACCGGATTTCCATTCAGTGGATTGAAAGAATTCAATGCAGCTGCCTCATTGGAAGATATTAGTGGCTATACAGATCAGCACCGAATGTTCAGTTTACTGGGCAGGGCATCTTACAATTATGCGAGACGATATTATGCTGAATTTGCCATCAGAGGGGACCAATCTAGTAAATTCTCTCCTGATAACACGGTTAGGAACATTTACGTCCATCGGGGGTTCGTGGGTACTAAGCAATGAAAGTTTTTTTGAGAATACAGGAGTATTTTCCTTTTTAAAACTACGGGCTTCATATGGTGAAGTAGGGAACAATAAAATCCTAGATAAAGATGGTGATGAAGTATATTTCCCCTATATCAGTGCTTTTGAAACAGGGTATGATGATCTGGATAATTCAGGTGTATTTTTTAATTACCTGGCCAATCCCACCATCTCCTGGGAAAAAGTAAATATGCTGAACATTGCCGTCGATTTTGGATTTTTTAATGATCGTTTAACGGGATCGATCGAGTGGTATAATAAACTGACCACTGGAATGTTGTTTGACAGACCTTTGGCAAGATCAGTGGGTTATCCAAGCGTACAGGAAAACAATGGTGATATGAAAAATACCGGGGTAGAGATCCTTTTAAATTCTATTAATTTCCAGAACGACAAATTTAACTGGAATACCGGTTTTAATATTTCGTTTGAAAAAAACGAAATTACAAAACTTCCCCAAGACGAGATACTGGTTGGGGCACAAAAATTAACGGAGGGATCCTCCATTTATGAATTTTATATCGAGGAGTGGGCAGGAGTTGATCCCGAAGATGGAGCAGCGATGTGGTATATGGATGAAACGGATGAAGAAGACAATGTAATAGGCAAAATTACCACTAAAAATTATGATGAAGCAGACAGATACGATTTTGGAAGTGCACTTCCTAAGGTTCGATGGGGATTATCGAGCGAAATCCGATTCGCAGGTTTCGACTTCTCATTTTTAATCGCCGCCAGTCATGGGGGTAAAGTACTTGATTATGATTATGCAGGCCTGATGCACGGGTATAACAGCATGGGATATCAACTGCACAGAGATATTCTGAACAGGTGGCAAGAACCCGGTGAAAAAACCAATGTACCCAGATTGAATACCGGTAATTCCGATGTGGATCAAAGGTCTTCTAATTTCCTGCGGGACAATTCCTATGTCCGGTTGAGAAGCGTGACCCTGGGATATTCACTGGGCCAGGAAATTCTGGGTAATACCAAGGTGCTCAGATCCCTGAGAGTATTTGTTCAAGCAGATAACTACTGGACCTGGAGCAAGCATAAAGGACTGGACCCGGAAGTAAATATTCAGGGGTTAACGAATAACCGATCATCCATGTTTAAAACATTATCATTTGGATTAAGTCTTGGTTTTTAAATCGGATTAAAATGAAAAAAATGAATTCATACATAATTAAGGCAATACTGATCTACGGTTTAGTATCCATTTTATTGAGCTGTAACGAGTTTCTAGATGAACCGAAACCGACAACTTCAGTGACTCCTCAGGATGTTTTTTCATCGGAAGATGGAGTAAGGGCATTCTTCAATGGGATATATCGGAATTTAAGAAGCCAATGGCAAAGTGTGGATGGGAAATCAGGTGGATATACTGACACATGGGGTGTTGTCGGGATCAATCTTACCCGAATGGTTAAAGGAATCGACATTATGGTGCCCTTTGGTTGGTATCAATGGGACTATCGTCATCAAAACAGGAATGCCACGTATTATAAGGTAAACTTTATCTGGGATTTTTTCTACGAGAATATTAATCAGGCCAATATAATCCTCCAGGGAGTAGGAGATTCTGATTTTCCTGAAAGTACAAAGAATAAATTTTTTGCTGAGGCACGAGCACTTAGGGCATGGTCGTATTTCAATTTAATCATGGAATATCAATTCCCCTACTCATCCGATCCAAATGCTCCCGGCATTCCCGTATACACGGAACCTGCTTCCATTGAAAGTGTTGGTAAATCAAGAGGCACCGTACAAGCTGTCTATGATCAGATCGTTGAGGATCTTGAATATGCGGTGCAAAATCTCGATCCGGGTGGTGAAAGATTATTGAAAAGCAACATCAATATCAATGTGGCATACGGCCTACTGGCGAGGGTAAAACTGGAAATGGGGCTGTGGGAAGATGCTAAAAATGCCGCGATTTCTGCAAGAAACGGATATTCGCTGGCTGCGGATCAATATGGGGACGGATTTAACAAAATCGAAAATCCGGAATGGATATGGGGATTTCCCCAGAGAAATGATCAAACAATTTATTATGGAAATCCTGCATCATTCTTGGATCATTTTATTTTAGGCTACAATAATGCATTTGTGAATGATGATTTTGTCGCCCTGTTTTCCGGAACGGATGTTAGAAATTTGTTTTTGGCTCAATTTTATGGCGGAACTCCAACGGATTATTACTACTATATCACCACAAAATTTGTTCAGAACGAAGATTTTTCGGATGATGTAGTGATGATGAGGGTGGCAGAAATGTACCTGATTGAAGCGGAGGCAAAAGCAGAACTCGGGGAATCCGATGCGGGAGATGTGTTATTTATGTTACAATCCAATCGGGACCCTGCAGCAGTAATATCAGGAAACACCGGCCAGGCACTGATCGATGAAATTTTAGTTGAACGAAGAAAGGAGTTATATGGCGAAATTGGTGCGGGCTTTTTGGACATCAGACGTCGACAACTTCCGTTAATCAGAACAGGGAATCATCCGGAAGCCTACAAATATAATTTTCCGGCCAATTCAGATCTGTTAATTTTAAGAATACCCCAATTGGAGATTGACTCCAATGAAAATATCAGTGATTCTGATCAGAATCCTTAGCCGGAAAAAAAATATTAAAACTTAATTAATCAGGGCATTGTCCGGATTCCTTATTTCTATCAGGTTGCTCAATCAGAATCAGGTTTAATTTATTTCTGAGCAATAAATTTGTTAAATTGAATGGGCGTTTGTTGAAGAATACTTTTTGAAGGAAATATTCATTTAAAACATAGCTGATTTTATTATCCCGGCAAACAGATCCGGGATATAGTAAAATGGGAATAACAAGGATGAAAAACCTCCGCTTTACTCATAAAACATTTTTATTTTTTATACGCGTTTTTTTTAGTGTTAAAATTATTAAGTGGATTTTACTTCTATTCATTTATTGCATCACAACCTTTATATCCATTGCTCAATACGACCATGTTGCTTTCAGGCATTTGACCATCGACGACGGCCTTTCAAATAACAGTATTCACACCATTTTTAAAGACAGCCAGGGATTTATATGGTTTGGCACGGTTGAAGGATTGAATCGTTATGACGGATATACTTTTACCGTATTTAAAAATGATCCGAAACTAAAAAACACACTTTCAAACAATTACATCACAGCAATTTTTGAGGATAAAAAAAACAGGATGTGGATCGGTACCAGAGCAGGTCTCAACTTGTATGACAGGGAGACAGAGACCTTTTTTACTTTTAAAGATTCGATCAATAATGTGAATCTGGAGAATATCATGGTTGCTAACGTGCAAGAGGATTCAAACGGGATTATATGGGTCACAGGATTTCCTGGTTTTTTCAAATTTGATATGGAAAAAGGAGAAATTATTAATTACCGTGCGGATCCAAACAAGCCAAACGGCATTGCCCAGGACTGGTCGGCCGGCATCTATATTGGTGAGCATGATAAAATCTGGATTGGACATAATGGATTTGGATTATCAGAATTCAGTATCGCCGATGAAAAATTTAAGAATTACAGGTTTGAGGACGCCACATTAGGTGATAACCGTATCATGGAATACAATGCAATCCGTGAAGTGTTGCCTTATGATCATGGGAAATTTATACTTGGGGCCTATGGCGGTCTATTGACATTTGACACGGAGACCGAATCATTCAGGAGGATGGTAATCGACGGGTATGAATTTCAAGCCACTTCAGCCCTGATTCCGGATAAGAATCCGGATAAAGTCTGGATTGGTACCTCTGGAACCGGTTTGTATTTATTGGATCTGCACTCCGAAGAATTACAACACTGGACCTTTTCACAGGAAAATTTACTCGGCATAAGCGAAAAATCCCTTTTGAGTCTATTTTTGGATGATCAGGGACTTCTCTGGGTGGGTAACTCAAGAAAGGGCATTGATATTCTGGATACGAAAAATCCATTTCAGAACTATCAATCTTCAAATTCTTGGCTCTCAAGTAACCTGGTCTCCTGTATTTTTGAAGATAGTAAAGGATCAATCTGGGTCGGTACTTCTGGAGGCGGATTAAATATACTGAATGATAAGAACCAGCATGATAGATACCGTAACAGCGAATTCGGTAAAAATACCCGCAACCTCTACGCTACATGCATAGAGGAGGACAACTATGGAAATATCTGGATAGGTACTGGCGGCGATGGACTTTTTAAATATAATCCGGAAACGGGGAAATATAAGATAATACAAAGAGATCCCCTGGATACGACTTCTCTCAGTCATAATGTGATATACTGCATCGAAAAAATGCAAACGGGGCAATTATTAATCGGAACATATCTGGATTATTGTTTGCTGGATCCTGTTACTGAAAAATTTTTACGAGGTGCGTCGGGATCTACACGTGCCATTCTGGCTGAAAAACCAGGTGCTGCATGGTTTGGATTTGACCTATATGGCTTATTCTATCTGAATCTCGGAGAAAATATAAAGTTGCAATTTAAATATCAGGAGAATGATTCACTTTCAATTTCCAGTAATTCCGTTCAAACCATCTTTATGGATCGCGACAGCGTAATGTGGATCGGGACAAATAATGGATTAAACAGATACAGCCCGAAAGATCAGAATTTTACCCGCTATTCAACCTTTGATGGCTTATGTAACAATTCCATTCAGGGGATCCTGGAAGACAATGAGGGAAATCTATGGCTCAGTACGAACCGTGGTTTATCAAAATTCAACAAAAAAACAAATACCTTCAGTAATTATTATTCAGAGGACGGCCTTCAAAGTAACCAGTTTACGCTGGGAGCTTATTATAAATCAAAAAGTGGTCTGTTTTATTTCGGTGGCGTGAATGGGTTAACTGTTTTTGATCCGGAAAAGGTAGTTCCAAGAGCGGATATTCCAGATGTGGCCATCACCGGATTTTACCTGTTTAATCAGCCGGTGCCTTTAAGATCTGCTCAGCCACGTGAATATTCATATCAATTTTTATTGGATAAACCCATTCATCTCACGGAATCGATAACTCTAAAATATTATGAAAAGATTTTCTCTTTTGATTTTTCTGCACTTGATTTTGTAAATCCTGATAAAAATCAATATGCATACATGCTCGAAGGGTTGGAAGATCATTGGAATATAACTACTTCAAATAAACGTTTTACTACCTATACAAACCTGGACCCAGGCAATTATGCCTTTAAGGTAAAGGCCACCAATAGTGATGGCCTCTGGAACGAAACTCCAACGGTTCTCTCCATAAAGGTCGATCCGCCCCCCTGGAAGACGTGGTGGGCATACATGATCTACGGACTGATAATCATTGGAATCTTTTATGCCTATAACAGATCACATCAAAAGACATTGATCAGGAAACAAAAAGAATTGGAAAAGGAACGATTGCTGAATGAGAAATTAAATAAAGCGGATAAATTGAAAGATGAATTCTTGGCCAATACCTCACATGAACTCAGAACCCCACTGACAGGAATTATTGGGATCACTGAATCCCTTCAGGATGGGGTAGCCGGTGAACCCAGTGAAGAGATGAAGTCGAACCTGTCATTGATCATTTCTTCCGCAAAACGCCTTTCCAGCCTTGTGAACAGTATTCTTGATTTTTCCAAGCTTAAGATCCATGAATTACAGCTTTCTATTAAAGCAATTGACTTAAGAACAATCACCGATGTGGTCATTCAAATCAGTCAGCCGTTGATCAAAGGAAAATCTTTAACCTTTATAAACGAAATCGATCCTTCTATATCACTGGTGGAAGCCGACGAAGAAAGACTTTATCAGATTATGCACAACCTGATCGGCAATGCCATCAAATTCACCAATGAAGGAACCATTCAGGTAGCTGCAATTGAAAAACAGGATGTTGTACAAATATGTGTGAAAGATACAGGTATTGGCATCCCGGAAGATAAAATTGAGGATGTTTTCAAATCCTTTGAACAGGTGGATGCTTCCGTTACCAGGGAGCATGGGGGGACAGGTTTGGGATTGACCATTACCAGACAATTGATTGAATTGCACGGAGGAAATATATGGATTGAGTCAAAGGTGGGCCAGGGGACCAGTGTTTATTTCACCTTGCCAAAGTCAGCAGTAGATAAAAGTACGATCAGAGAACATGAAACAATCAGCAAAGTAATCGAAACCGTTAAAGTGGAGGAACCTGAGGAAAAACAGGAGGTCGAAGAAAAAACCATTCCGGTCGATTCCCTGTTCAACATTCTGATTGTGGACGATGAACCTATCAACCAGAAGGTTCTTTCAAATCATTTATCCAGGGACAATTTTAAGATCCTCCATGCGATGAATGGCCATGAAGCATTGGAAATGCTAGATCGTGAAAAGTTGGATTTGGTCTTATTGGATATTATGATGCCAAAAATGTCAGGATATGAGGTCTGCAGGGAGATTAGAAAAAGATATCTTCCGAGTGAATTGCCGGTAATCATGATTACAGCCAAAAACCAGATCATGGATCTGGTAGAAGGTCTGGATTCCGGAGCCAACGATTACCTGGCCAAACCATTCTCCAAGAATGAATTGCTTGCCCGTCTTAAAACACACCTGAATCTTTACAACATCAATTCAGCCTATCTCAGATTTATTCCCAAAGAGTTTATCAGGGCATTGGGACATGAAAATATTATTGATGTTAAGCTAGGGGATCATGTGCAGGATGAGATGACCATATTATTTTCTGATATCCGGTCATTTACAACCATCACAGAAAATCTAAGTGCTGAAGAGAGTTTTGAGTTACTGAATGAATATTTAAAACATATTACTCCTGCAATTTCCCATAACAATGGATTTATTGATAAGTATATTGGAGATGCTGTGATGGCTCTGTTTCATATAAAAGCAGAAGATGCGATCAAAGCAGCAATTGAAGCTCAAAGAAACTTGACTGCTTATAATGAAGAGCGGAAATTAAAAAGGAAAGATGAGATACATATAGGTATTGGCATTCATACCGGTCCATTAATGATGGGAACAATAGGTGTAGAAGACAGGATGGATGGAACGGTAATTTCGGATGCAGTGAATCTGGCCTCAAGATTAGAAGAACTGAATAAACATTATGGCACCACCTTGATTGTAAGCCAGGATACAATTAATAGAGTCGGAGATCTTGAAAAATATAATTACCGTTTTCTCAGTCGTGTCTTAGTAAAAGGGAAGGAAAAACCGATCCGGATCTATGAGATTTTTGACGGTGATGCGGATCACAATAAATCCATGAAATTAAAAACCTTACCATTTTTTAATGAAGGGATTAAAGAGTATTATAATCGTCGATTCACCCAGGCATCCGTTAAATTCCAGGAAGTACTTGATATCTTTCCAGAGGATCGAACTACTCAAATTTTACTACAGCAATCTGCCAAATATATGGTTAAGGGGGTCCCGGATAACTGGGATGGTGTAGATGTGGTTAACAATGTGTATTAATTGTCAAATGGTAATCAATCTGTTAACCAAGTAAATATCGTGATTTTTTTATCCTTTGATGAATTATTGCTCTTATTGTTCACCAGCATATAACCTATTCTTACTCTTAAAATAACAAATTCCTCGTAACCAGCCATTTTGAGGGGCTTTAATAACTGAGGCGGAAATTCTTACTTTTTGATTCAATATTGATGGCTCAAGTCCTTCCGGCTCTTTATCCATTCGCCTTGCAAGTGTCTTCGAATACAAATCGTAACTTTGTGATTTCTGCTGAACCAATAATTTCAAAGAGATATTTGAGAAACAATAACTGCTTTCTTCCTTTGCATATTTTCATTAATTATGCTTTTTTCAATTAGAAAACACTAACTTGTAAGCTTGCAATTATAAAAACTATTAACTTTTGACCTTATTTAAATGATTAACATGAAAAAAATCCTTGCATTTCTTGCAGTAACAACGATTGTTTTTGCCTGCAACACTGAGAAAAAATCAGACATGGCCGAAAGCCCTGTTATGTCTGAAGATATTACAATACCCTTGCCATATGTGCCAAGTTATTCTTCCTCATTCGAGATGGGGGATCCTGCGTACGCAACCATGGTCGTTCAGGGGAGCTGGAAGGACTGGGAAAATAATCAGCTGGATAAAATGGTCAACTGGGTGGAAGATACCATTGTTGCCTTCCACAGCAATAATGAGGTGGTGTATGGTGTTGACAGCCTGATGGCCAGATGGAAGCGGGCCCGGGCAGAATACACGATGGTTAGACCTACCATTGATGCAGTTCTACCCGTATACAGCACTGACAGGATGGAAAACTGGGTGCTGGTCTGGGCTACTGAAATTGATACCCATAAGGATGGCACCATCGATACCGTTGCCTTGATGGAAACCTGGCGGATCAATAAGGCTGGGAAAGCTGATATGTTATTGCAATTCGACAGGGCGAACAGGAAAAAATAATAAAAAGCGATCAGAAAAAACCCTGCATTTGCGGGGTTTTTTTGTCTTAACCTGGTGGAGGCCTTCCTGCAATGAGATTTGACTTTGCTGTTCCTTTATTCTTTGTTATAGAGGTAGGACTGAGGAGATTCATGAGATTCGGATTTGTTGGGTTGCTCATGATCTGATGAAGGATCGATTTTATTTGAAAACTGTGAGTGATTAGAGGTTTTTCGCTATATTTCGTCTTAAAACAATTAAGTTTTCAATGAAAAAATCAATTTTTTATTTTTTAATTCTTGTTTTTTTTATCAACACAGCCCGTATTCATTCTCAAATTATTCCGGACCAAAGACGTATCATCTGGAACCCCGGCATCCCGGAGGTATTCCTCAAACAATCGCTCCGGTAGAAAATGTAATAAATTACGGAGCAGATCCGTCAGGGAAAAGAGATAGCCATGACGCATTTGTTACAGCCATTGATAAGCTCCCCTCCACGGGCGGTATTGTATATATTCCCGAAGGAACTTACCTTCTGAATTCAACCCTACTCATAAATAGAAGCAATGTAGTAATCAGAGGTGCAGGCATGACTTCAACAAGACTGTTGTCTGATGCTGAAGGCGTTTCTATAAAAGTTGAATCTGACACGGAAGGAAACTGGCAAAAAATTACAGGTGGTCATCACCTGGATTCTTACCAGATCGAAGTGGAGAACGGTTCCGTTTTTTCGAAAGGATCCTTTATCGAGATCCAGCAAGATAATGATTCCGCGATCATGTATACTGAAAATACGTGGATCCAGCGTTGGGCAGAAAATTCGGTCGGGCAGGTATTAGAGATAATAAATGTAAAAGAAAATCTATTAACATTAAAGACCAGTCTGCATCATACATTTTCTAAAAATCTGAATCCGGTTGTTCGACCGATCTACGCAGTAAAAAATGTCGGGATCGAAAACCTGTTCATTCAAAAACTGAAACCGGCCAATCATACCGTTTCTTTCCATCATACTGCTTATTGCTGGATGAAACGTGTAGAAAGTTACATGACCATGCGAACCCATGTACGCATTTCAGCATCCCTGGGCCATGAGATAAAGGAATGTTTTTTTCATAAATCCTTCAATTACGGTGGGGGTGGTCATGGTTACGGGGTGGAATGTGCGAATCATGCCAGCGATGTATTGGTCGAAAATAATATTTTTGACTCGCTCAGGCATGCCATGATGGTACAAACAGGTGCCAACGGCAATGTCTTTGCTTATAATTATTCTACCAATCCTGTACAGGGGGAACCCGGATCAGTTTTAAACACCGGTTGGATCCCTCCGGATATCTCCGTACATGGACATTATCCATTCATGAATCTTTTTGAAGGCAATGAGGTCATGGAAATAGGAATTTCAGATTACTGGGGGCCTGCCGGACCAGGGAATACCTATTTGCGGAATAAGGTAAACGGGGATGGGATATTATGTTATGATCACTCACACGAACAAAATCTGTTGGGAAATAATACAACCGCTCTGATTAATACCGGCAAAACCTGTTTGCGTCTGCTGGAACATGGAAATATTATAAATGATGTAATTTTCTGGGATGATAAAATTCCAGATCATGGTATTCCTTCATCCTATTATCTGGATGAAGCACCCGCCTTTTTTAAGGATCATAACTGGCCTCCTTTTGGCCCTGATGTAAAAAGGAGGAATATATTGCCAGCTCAAAAAAGATATGAGCTATATCCGTAAAATCGTGATTAATGATACAATTCCAATCAATATCCGCGCCCTCCGTTTCAATCATTCGGGTTTTATAAAATTTGAAAGGATATACCCGGGTGACTGTAATTTTTTGATGCAAAAATCATGATCACTTCGCCTTTGCTGTCACTTTATGGATGACCACAACTTCAGAGTGCCCGAACTGACGTAAGGATTATTATCATTTTTCTTTCATTATAAGGTTCTTGCCTTTGTATATTTTCCCCCTTTTTTCATAACTTCGAAATCCATACCCTGATCCATCCAAAAGAAAGGAATCTCCGAACGAGGACTTGCTGCCATCATGTTTACCGACATCGTCGGGTATACGGCTTTGATGGGTAAAGATTCCAAAAAAGCTATGGAATTAGTACGTAAGAGTAAGGAAATCCAGAAACCGCTTGTTGAAAAATACCATGGTAAATGGATCAAAGAGATGGGTGATGGTGCATTGGCACAGTTCAGCGCTGCACTGGATGCAGTCAATTGTGCTGTAGAGATTCAGGAACTTGCGCGCGCCAAGTTTGATGGCAAACTTCGAATTGGGATCCATTCTGGAGATATTACCATCGAAAATGAAGATATCTTTGGAGATGGGGTTAATGTGGCTTCAAGATTGGAATCCATCGCTGATCTTGGTCGACATATACATCTCAGATGCCATTGAAAAGGCCATCCGGGGGCAGACTGAGATCCAGACCATATACCTTGGAGAAAGTCAACTCAAGAATGTGGATTATGGAGTCCGCACCTATGCTATCCAGGGGATAGGCCTTCCAGTACCCAAGATCGATGAAAATAAGAAATTATCCGGTCATTTTTGGGCTGAGATGCAGCGACGTGAAGTGATCCGGGCTCTTCATTTTCGAAAAAATCAATTGCCGTATTGCCTTTTAAAAACTTAAGCGGAAATGAGGATAACCTGTATTTTTCAGACGGTGTCATGGAGGCTATCCTGAACAATCTATCCAGGATACGTGATTTAAAACTGGTACCTCGCACTTTCATTGAAAAGTACCGGAATCAGAATAAAAGTATAAAAGAAATTGCAAAGGTGCTTGAAGTGGCTCAACATTAGATGATTCCTGATCCTTAAAATATCCCATGCCAGGTCCCTCAAAAAATTAAGCTACCATAAAACAATAAATCCATCGGCAGTTAACTCTTATCCGGTCTTTTAAATGAAAGGTTGTGATCAATCGAATCCCCTGAAAATAAAAGTGGAAAAAACTGTCCATCCATTTTTACTCCGGCAGGAATGACCGGCACTCCAGCCAGGAGTTCACCTTCCGTGGCAGAGGTTGTCCCATCTGCAAATACATTCAACACAAACGCCCGCCTGGATCTCGCGGACCTGTTTTCATAAGATCCATGCACCATCAGCGGATGATGAAAAACGCCGTATCCTTTTTTCATTTCCACAGGGAGGGATTGGAATTGCTCCTTTTGTTCTTCAGTCAGGAATTGTTTCAAACCATCCATATCACCCGCCAGTGCCGGTTTCTCAATCAATCCCCATTGATGACTACCGGGAATATAGTGCAGGCAGCCATTGTTAATGTCGGAATCATCCAGTCCCACCCAACAGGTCAGGTGTTGCATGGGTTGTGTACGGGTCCAGTAAGAATAATCCTGATGCCAGGCGACCACACCACCATGTTTTGCCGGCTTACAGAAAAGCTGGTCGTGCCAGAACCGAACCGATTTATTACCTAGCAGTTGACTGGCCGCCATGATGAAGGCCGGATTCCATAAGATATCATGAAAACTTTCTGTAATGCGCCAGTGACCCAGCGAATGAAAAAGGACAGTATCCGGATCAGAAGATTCATTGCTGTGAAATTCATAAAAAAGTTCGTGCCCAGGATGGTCCGGGTCCATGATCTGAACAAGTTCGTCATTGAGCTGATCCACCTGCCATTCCTCCAGAAGTTTCAAATTGGGCAGGTATCCATTTTTATTAAAAAATGCAACCTGATCGTCTGATAATTTGTATTGATCCCATTCGGAAGCAGTTTCAGGCCATTTGAAAAGCTCACCAATCAAATGATGAAAGCGTGAAAGGTCTTTTATTGGGTTCATTATTTTCAGGTTAATGTCACTATAAACCGGGATGTCGTACGTATTCTAATAAATTAATCATTAATAAAACTTCTAATATACGGTTTTAAAATGTCATATAGGATACCCGGTTCGTTTTGTGAATCATTGTTTATTTTTGAATCCCCAGCAACCCACCGATCCCCTGATGATTGCTGAAAAAATATCCCAGCAATCCCAAAGTGATCCCAGAAACGATTATTTTTAATTTCAGCCATAAATATCTATATTGAATCCACTATTTTTTACAGGACACCTTAAACAGTTTTTTTCCATGATTGTTCCACAAATTTTTTCAAGACGGAATTTTATCACAGCAGGAGCCGCGGCGGCAGCTTCTTCGCTGGCTACCGACGCCATGGCCGGAGGTTTCAGGGAAACTGACAATCAGGCCAGCGGCATGCTCAATGTCATGGATTTTGGGGCCAAAGGGGATGGTATGGCCGATGATACAACCTCCATCCAGAAAACCCTGGATGCTGCAGGAGAAATACATGGTACGGTTTTGATTCCGGAAGGTACCTTCCTTTGTTCAGAGCTGCAAGTTCGGGAAGGAACCGGCATTCATGGATTACCTGCCTGGAGCTACCGTAATGGGATGGGAACGGTGCTGAAACTGAAGGATGATCGATCAAAATGTCTGTTGAACCTGACGGGCGCTTTTGGAGCTTATCTATACGGCCTTTGCCTCCACGGTGGTGATCTGGGAGAAGGGATCCATGGCATCCTGGTCGACAAACCGGATTACGGACAGCAGGAGGATACGCCCCGGATCGATACCTGCCGGACGGAACATTTTACGGGTGATGGGATCCGGCTGGAACGGATCTGGTGTTTCTGTGTGAGGCATTCACATGCCATGTCGAACCGGGGATGTGGTCTCCGGATTCGGGGCTGGGACGGATTTATCCTGGATAACTGGTTCTCCGGAAATGGTGAGGCTGGATTCGGGGCCTATGATGAAAACAATGCCACTACGGTGACCGGCAACCGGATCGAGTGGAATCGGCAGGGAGGGATCGTATTATATGGCGGCAGTCATTATAACATCACCGGGAATTATATCGACCGGTCTGGCCGGTGCGGTCTGGCGCTTTTACCAGGGAAAAACAATCAGTCCTGTCATACCCTGGCGGTTACCGGAAATGTGATTTACCGGAGTGGTAAGCCGGACTGGGGCAGGGGGGATGAGTGGGACAGTGCCCATGCCCGGTTTGAATCCGTGAAAGGGCTCACCTTTACCGGGAATGCCATGACCACCGGCAGGGATGATGGAGGCAGGGGAAGCTGGTCACCTGACTATGGCATCATCATGAAAAAACTCGAATATTCCGTGATCAGCAATAACGTACTGTTCAACGGGGTGCTCAAGCAGCTGCTGGTGGACCTTGGTGAACATGGCGAAGAAGTGGTAATCAAGGACAATGTGGGATCCCTCAAAATAGTGGATTGAGCTGTATTACTGGGGCCTTCGTGTCCCTGCCTGCCGGAAGTCAGGTTAGTGACAGGCAAAAACGTAAACATTCATTTTTTTTGAAAAAGTTTTAATATAAATAATACAATGACAAAAAAAGATATTTCACGACGGTCATTCATCGGGAAAACCGCTGCAGGCATTGGATTGGGGATGGTGGGTCAATCGACTCTTGTTTCCTGCAATGCCACAGGCAGCAGCCGGGATTACGAAATATTACGAAGGAATGTAAAAGTAGCTTCCGTCGACCTGCAGCATTTATATCCGGAAAAATCCATCGAGAACAGGATTAAAAATATTTTTAGCAGGATGGAGAAGGCGACTGGCTATCAGCCCGATATCATATGTCTCCCTGAAACCTTCAATACCTCCTATGTCAGTGAAGAAAGAACATATTCAGAAATTGCCGAGGATGAAAGCATGGGCGGGCCAGTCATCCTTCAAGTTGGTGAATTTGCCGCAAAGAATAACTGTTACGTGATCTGTCCGATCATTACAAAAAATGAAGGAAGTTATTACAATAGCGCTGTGTTGCTGGACCGGCAGGGAAAAATCACGGGGAATTACCATAAAGCTCATCCGGTGGATACAGAAATTGGAGAGGGAAAAGGTGTGATCCCGGGACCTCTGAGGCCCCCTGTTTTTGAAACGGATTTTGGAAAGATCGGGATGCAGATCTGTTTTGATGCCAACTGGTTTGGACGCTGGTCCCAGCTGAAAGAGGATGGTGCCGAGATCGTATTTTTCCCTTCCCAGTATCCGGGTGGAAGAATGTTGAATTTTCATGCCTGGAGAAATGAATATTACGTGGTTTCGAGTACAGGGGAAGATGCCAGGGTCATCGATATTTCAGGGATCAATCTCAATACAAGTACATTCCAGGAAGGATATACCTGGGCCTCTCTGAACCTGGAAAAGGTAAATGTGCCTACCTTCCCGGGAAAGTACCATGTATCTGAAATATATAAGAAATACGGAGATCAGGTAAAAATCAGGGATTACTGGGATGCCGGCGACGGTACGGGGAACGGAGCGGGTCATATGACCATTGAAAGTCTCGATCCGGAGGTTTTCGTAAAGGATATACTGGTGGAATTTGAGATCCCTACCTGCCGGGGTGAAATTCTTGAATCGGAGAAAATACAGGCGCAATACAGGCCCTGAATTTTAGCTGAAACCGGGATAATTGAAAAAGATTTAATCTGATTGAAATAAAATATAACAAGTTAGTATCAATGAAAATGAAAATAAAAAAGGAAAACAGGTTACCACGGGAAATCATAGTTGCCGGGATCGACCTGAGAGGGATCTGGCCGGTAGATACGGTGGAACAGAGAATCAGGGATATGCTGGAGCGCATGGAAAATGTATACGTATTTGAACCCGATATCATCTGCCTCCCGGAAATGTTTCAGACCTCCTGGGTACGGGAGGAAAGACCTACGGAAGAATATGCCGAGGATGAGACGGTCCCCGGCCCGGTAACCTCCATCATTGCCGGCGAAGCGAAAAAACAAAATTGTTATATTATTTGTCCACTTGTTACCAAAAACCAGGGAAGGTATTATAACAGTGCCATTCTTCTTAACAGAAAAGGAGAAATTGAAGGGGTTTATCACAAGGCACACCTGGTCCCCTCTGAGATCGAGGACAATCATCTTACACCGGGTCCGCTTGAACCTCCTGTCTTTACCACTGATTTCGGGAAAGTGGGCGTGCAGATCTGTTATGATGCCAACTGGTTTGATGCCTGGGATTCTCTCAAAAAGCTGGGAGCCGAACTCATCTGCTTTCCTTCGCAGGCTCCTTTTATCAATGTACTAAAATACCATGCCTGGATCAATCAGGCTTACATCCTTTCAAGTACCGGCGAGGGATCCAGGATCATCGACCTCACCGGGGATGAACTGGCAGTCAGTGGTCAGTTCGAAAGGTGGGTTTGTGAGCCTGTCAATCTGGAAAAGGTGTTGATCCACGTCTGGCCGTATATTCAGAAAGTGAAAGATATCCGGGAAAAATACAAGGATAAAGTCTACATTGAAATATTACATCCCGAAAACTGGATCACGATCGAAAGCCGTGATCCCGAAGTGAAAGTGATGAATATCCTGAGGGAATATGAGATCCTGACCTATGACGAACACCTCAGTAAAAATGAAAAGGTACAGGATGCATACAGGGCGTGAATAATGATTGAATGATTGATTTAAAAATGATTGATTTAAGAATGGGTAGCCTCCACTTTAGGGTGTAAAAAAGGATTGAAGAATAATTCAAATCATTTTAAGATATCGATGGTTACCAAAGGAAATCCATTAGAAAATCCTGTAGCAGAAGGTATCAATGGGATCATAAAAAATGATTTCCTTTTCCATTATAAAGTTCAAAATCTTTCTGGATTCCAGAGGAACTCTTCAGAAGACTGTCAGGATTTATAACGATGAACGGCCACATTCAAGTGTCGAAAATTTAACGCCATTTCAGGCCCATCAAAAAACAGATGGAAACTTGAAAAACATGTGGAAGACAAATAAATCATCTAATCCTATTTCAGGACTAAATAAGAATTGTAAATTAATACCAGGATTTAATGTTAAACCTGTCCCTCAGGGATGCCTACGGGCATAAACTAATTTTAGGACGAGACAACCACGTATCCCCATTTCCACGTATCCACATCTCCCCATCTCCCCATCTCCCCATCTCCCCGTCTCCCCGTCTCCCCATCTCCCCGTCTCCCCGTTTCCCCATCTCCCCGTCTCCCCGTCTCCCCATCTCCCCGTCTCCCCGTCTCCCCATCTCCCCATCTCCCCGTGTCCCCATCTCCCCGTGTCCCCGTATCCCCGTGTCCCCATATCCCCGTCCCCGCTATTGTATTTCCCCCCAATTTTTATTTACTTGATAACGAGAATCGAAATTCGGGTCTCTCTAAAAATAATTTGTGTGGTAAGTTTGAAAAAAGGATATTTTTTAAACATTTTGATATTTCTCAGCTTATTGATCCTTTCAGTAACCTTTCAGGCACATGCACAGATTCCGGAAGGGGAATCCCTATTCAAGCTGAATTGCAGTCCCTGCCACACCGTTGGTCAGGGTAAACTCATCGGACCTGATCTGAAAGATGTCCATAAACGCCACGATACTGAGTGGATAAAAAAATTCATCCGGTCGTCCCAAACTTTGATACGGAATGGGGACCCGGTGGCGCTGAAAGTGTACAATGAGAATGGTCAGATCCTGATGCCGGACCAGGCTGCACTCACAGAGAAACAGATCAATGCCATCCTGTTCTTCATTAAAAATACAAGTCAAAAATCCTGGCCTCAGACAACGGTAACCCTGAAATCTCTCCAGGAACCGGACTCAGGTCAAAAAATAAAATCGTCCGATAGCCCGGTCAATTCTATCGGAGATCAGGATGAACAAGTGATAAAAGGAAGGGAACTGTTCCTTGGGATGGTCAAATTGAAAGCAGGAGGACCATCGTGTAATTCATGCCATAATGTAACCGAAGAAGAAAAACCGGAGGGAGGGATCTTCGCTCCTGACCTGACCAATGTTTATTCCAGGATCGATGAAAGAGAAATTATGGAATTGGCCACTGCTCCCAAGTACCCTTCCATGCAGAAAGTTTACCAGGACAAACCCATTACTCCCGAAGAGGCTTATTTGCTCGCATCTTTTTTGAAGTATGCAGGGACCGGGACCGAATATCAGCAGAAAAGAGATCAGCGGGCAGCTGATCTTTTGAAAAGATTTAACACGAAAGGTCAGGAATGACCTTTCAATAATATATCAATATGTCAAACACGATCAGTCGAAGAAAGTTTATCGCAAATAGTGCGATCTCTACTGCGGGTATGCTGGCAGCCAGTAATCTTGCAGGATGTTCCTATAAGGAAAATAAGGTTGCCAAATCCTATTCGATCATGGAAGAGGTGAAAAGATATCGCAAGATGGATGCGCATGCCCATGTAAATTTTGATCCGGGTGATATTGAAAAACAGATCGATTTTGCCGACCGGTTGGGCATCGAAAAACTATGCGTATCTAAACCGATCACCAATTTTTCGGGCACGGAACCAGAGGATCAGGATGAAGTGGTAAGGTCCAATAACCTGGTGCTTAAGGCCATGAAACAATTTCCCGACAGGATCATTGGTTTTCTCACTCTGAATCCTATTTACCAGAAAGAATCGCTGGAAGAGATCGATCGGTGTGTAGATCTGGGAATGGCCGGCTATAAGGGTTATACCCAGGTAAAGATCAACGATCCCTTATACTTTCCCATCATTGAAAAATTTATCGACCTGAAAATGATCATGCTGATGCATGGATTCTGTCAGCTGGGAGTGGGAGGATACCGAATGAAATACGATGCCGGGATGGCACCCAATACCTCCATCCCTGAAGATTTTGTGGATGCTGCGATCAGATATCCTGAAGCCATGATCCAGTTCGCCCATATTGGAGGGGGAGCTGACTGGGAATATGAATGCAAGCTGTTCAGGGACCATTCAAATATTTACGTGGATACTTCGGGTAGCAACAATGAAGAGAATATGATAGATTTTGCGCTCAAGTTATTGGGGGAGGACCGGTTGCTCTATGGTTCCGACGGGTCCTATTACCAGGGAGTTGGGAAGATCCTGGCTTCCAATCTGACCGAATCGCAGAAGAAAAAGATCTTTTTCGAAAATTATAATAGCATACTGGGGAAAGGAGGACATCATGTTGCTTGATATCAATGCTTATGTAGGTCATTGGCCTTTCAAACAGTTAAAATATAATACCTGTGAATCTCTGCTCGAAAGAATGGACCGCTTCGGAGTCGAGGTCTCTGTCGTGAGTAATCTGAACGGTATTTTTTATAAAAACACTCAGACTGCCAATGAGGAACTTTTTGATGAGATCCGATCTGACCGGCAGTTTAACAACCGTTTTATTCCCTATGCCATCATCAATCCCATTTATGCAGGATGGAAAAATGATTTTGAAACCAGCATTGGAAAAATGGGCATGCAGGGGGTCCGTTTATATCCCTTGTATCATGATTATGAGTTAACGGATCCAGCCTGTATCGAAGTGGTAAAAATGGCCCGCGACCTGGAGTGCCAGTTGCCTTTTCACTCCGCATCGTCGACAGCCGGCAGCGCTCATGGATGGACCTTGACACGGAATGGGAATTGAAAGACATCATCCCGATCATCCGGGAAGTACCGGATGCGAAATATCTGATCCTGAATGTGGCGAACAGCACCCGGCTAAGTGATGAGGAAACTGAACTTGTCAAGAACGCCGATTTGCTCTTTGATACCTCCGGGAGGTCTATGAATGACCTGGGCGATTTGATCGGGGTCTATGGGAAAAATAAATTTTCAATGGGCACCCATTCCCCGATCCTGGACTATCTTACAGGCCTGCTCCGCATTGAATCGTTACGGGATAACGAAGTAGATGAGGAAGGCCGTGATCTGATCCGTTCAGGGAATGCAAGGCGAATGTTAGGTATTTAGTGTTGTTTGCAGGCTCACACCCTGGCAGGCATTTATTTTTATGGAAATGGCTATTAATTATAAGGGTACTTTTTTAACTTAAAGAAAATTTAAAATTACGATCATGTTAGATAATTTGTATTCCAGACGGAAATTTATCAAAAAGAGCTCGCTGACTGGTCTTGGATCGGTACTGGCAGTAGGTATGACCCCTTCCCTGCTTACAAATTGCACCGCATCCGCCGAAACACCTGCCATTCTAGGAGGACTGCCGGTCAGGACCAGGGAGTGGCCCGAATGGCCGCAATGGAATCCTGAAAAGGATGAACCTCGGGTATTGGAAGTCCTTCGCGGTGGGGTTTGGTCACGCGATAAAGTAGTCAGTGAATTTGAAAAAAGATGGGCCGAGACCATCGGGACGAAACGTTGTCTGGCCGTGGTGAATGGTACCAACGCCCTGATCGCCTCTCTGGTGCAGATGGACATTGGGGGCGGGGATGAGGTGATCGTTCCCCCGTATACATGGATCTCTTCCATCCAGGCAGTGCTGATGGCCGGAGCCATGCCCGTATTTGTAGATACCGATCCGGAAACCTATCAGATGGATGCTGAAAAGATCGAAGAAAAAATCACCCCACGCACAAGGGCCATACTCCCGGTCCATATCCTTGGACTCCCTGCCAATATGGAACGCATCATGGAGATCGCCAAAAAGCACAACCTGATCGTGATCGAGGATGCCTGTCAGGCTTGGCTCGCAGAAATCAATCACCAGAAGGTCGGGACATTCGGAAATGCGGGATGCTACAGTTTCCAGACCACCAAACATCTTCCCCTGGGTGAAGGAGGTGCCATTGTAAGTGATGATGAAGCCTTTATGGACCGGTGTTATTCTTATCATAATGTAGGCTTCCCCTATGGCGGAGTGATCGGCGATGTGACCGCCGGATCCGTGATGTTGGCAACCAAGCTGAGGATCACGGAATACCAGGCCGCTGTTGGATTGTCGCTCCTGGAAAATCTGGAAGAACAGACCACCATCCGGAACGAGCGCGCTGCTTATCTGAAATCAAAGATCAAAGATATTCCTGGAATCGTTCCCTATAAGCTTTATGATAATGTAACACGGTGTGCTTTTCATATGTTTGCTTTCCGGTATAAACCGCAGGAATTCAAGGGATTGTCGCGGAAGGATTTTTTGAAAGCACTGAATGCGGAAGGAGTACCCTGTTCCAGCGGGTATGCCCCGTATTTAAATTCACAGCCTTACCTTGAGCATGCATTTCAGACGAAAAATTTCAAAAAAATGTATCCGAAGGAAATGCTGGACTTCAAAAAATACACTGAACAGAACCAATGTCCGGAAAATGATCAGTTGTGCAACGAGGCAGTATGGCTTTTCCAGAGTCTGCTCCTGGCAGAAGAATCGGACATGGATGATATTGCCATCGCCATTGATAAAATTCACACAAACGCAGAAAAAATCAAAAAATCTTCAAAAGAGGCATAAAAAAATCTTAAGGTATTTATGATGAAAAGAACCACATGGGGCCTGGCGGCTTTGATGATCGCCTGGGGAGTGATATCCTGCAGCCAACAAAACCGACCTGCTGATAATATTCCAGTCAGTGATCCGGGGGCTTATGGAATGATTGCGAAAACTTATCATTCCGGTTTTGCCGAGGCCCATGACACCTACAATGGAATGTGCACGGCCAGTAATGGAAAAATTTACTATGTGCTTAGTTCTCAATCCATCGATGTGGGGGGGCAAATGTATTCTTTTGATCCGGCCACGGAGACCATTGAACATCTGGGAGACTTGACCGAAGCATGTGGAGAGAAGGGCTTAAAGGCGATTGTTCAGGGTAAAAGCCATGTTAATTTCGTGGAGTCAAATGGAAAGTTGTATTTCGCCACGCATATCGGCTATTACAGCATCATCGATGGTATGGAGAAAATGGGGATCCCTCCGCCGGGTTATCAGCCCTATCCTGGAGGGCATCTGCTTTCCTATAACCTGGCAAGTGGTGAATTTGAAGACCTGGCCATCGCTCCACACCAGGAAGGGATACTGACCATGAATATGGATACAAAACGCGGCATGATTTACGGCCTGACCTGGCCTACCGGATATTTCTTCCGTTATGACCTGGGGAGTAAGGAATTGACAGACCTGGGACCTGTTACGGGTGAAGGGGAAGACGGAAAGGGCCCAACCTTTCGTGTAATCTGCCGGTCCATTGCAGTAAATCCTACGGATGGAGCTGTTTATCTCACCAACTCCGAAGGAACGATCCTTCGTTGCGGGCTCAGGGAGGATCAGGTGCTTCCTGTAGAAGATGAAGATATGCGGAAGGATTATTTTGGCTTGTATGATCCATCCTCGGCCGGACATATGGGATATAACTGGCGCCAGGTGATTTATTATGCTCCTGAAAACAGCATCTATGGGGTACATGGGAATTCCGGGTATCTTTTCCGGTTTGACCCTTCTATCCCCCGTATAGAGGTCCTTGAACGGCTCACCTCGCTGCCTTCACAAAGGAGCGGAATGTTTGACCAGTTCAGTTATGGCTACCTGGGATTCACACTGGGTCCGGATGGGCGTACGCTGTATTATCTGACCGGTGGTCCAATTTACGTGGAGGGGAAACGTGTTACTGGGAAAAGTTCAACGGCGATGGGCGAGGCCAAAGGGCTTGAGAATCTGCATCTGATCACCTATGATATACCTACAGGGAAATACACAGATCATGGACCAGTATTCTATGAGAATGGTGACCGGCCATTGTATGTCAATTCCATCACCGTGGGCCTGGATGGAAGGGTTTACACACTTGCAAGGATCACCGAAAATGGGGTGACCCGGACTGACCTGATCGGCATCCCCAATCCGTTTGGGGAATAGGTGTGTAAATTGGTTTTAAAAATTCTTTTTTGGGGTTATGGAAACCGGAAGACGCCATTTTTGGGCTTGATCCGGGGTTCTTAAAATAGTTGAAAATTTTTTTATAATATCAATGATTCTCCTCCTGAGCAATAAGGGAAATGTTCGGAAAATGATCGGTTCAAACACTTCGGGGATTTTAAAGGGAGAGGCGTTTAATTTGTTGCTTTCTTCAAATAATCAAGGATCCTCAATCCCTCTTTGAATATAATGACCGCCTTGAATTCCACCATGGATAAAAAATTTATGATTTTTTGTTCCAAGATATGTATATTGTAAAAAGATTACCCGGAGAAAAACGGGGTCTACCAAATCAGGCTGATTAAAATTGATACGAAAATGAAACAGGATAATTCTTCAAATGCACCCAAAATGGTTTTGACTGCTCTGCGAATATTGATTGGCTGGCATTTTTTATATGAAGGGATCTCCAAGCTGGCCATGGAAAACTGGTCGAGTTCCGCTTACCTGATGGAATCAAAATGGCTCTTCAGCGGATTTTTCCATTGGATCATAGCGCATCCGGATCTTCTGGCTATTACCGATGCCTTGAATATCTGGGGACTGATCCTGATCGGTCTGGGTCTTTTTCTCGGTTTGTTTACGCGGACAGCCAGCATTGCAGGGATCTTCATATTACTTTTATATTACATTGCAAATCCTCCTTTTGTTGAGACCAGCATTCCCGCGCTGGGCTATTTCTTTGTCAACTTGAATTTAATTGAGGCCGGCGTATTGCTTATTTTCGTGTTTCTGGGCAGAGATTATTTGTGGGGAATCGACCGGCTGTTCAAAACAGTTATAAAACAAAGGAAGGAAAAAATATTTCCCCAAAAGGAAAACAAAGAGATACCTGAAGGTGTGACGAGCACCCGGCGGGAATTGATCAAAGACCTGGCATCACTACCATTCCTGGGTGTTGCTTTTTTTGGAATGGCCAGGAAATATGGCTGGTTAAGTTTTGAAGAAAAAAACCTGGAAGTGGTCGATGCCACCACGCGTGCAACCATCCTGAGTGCAAAATCCCGGGATATCAGTGAGCTTAAGGGCCAGGTACAGACCGGGAAAATAAAGCATGTGGAAATGAGCCGGATCATTCCGGGAGGGAACCTCGTCGCGGGTTTCGCCCACGCCCGTGATCTGATTTATGTATCAAACATGATCAAGAATTATTTTACGGATGAAAAAGTGATCGAAACCCTCTGGTTATATGAAGCATGCGGCATCAATACCACCATTATGCGGACCGATGAACAAACTATCCGGATACTGGATAAATACTGGAGACGGGGAGGGAAGATCCAATGGCTGGCACAAACCTATCCGAATGAGAATGACTTCACCAACATAAAAATGGCCATCGATGGCGGGGCCATGGGCGCTTTTGTGATGGGTGGTATCGCAGATAAAGTGGTGTATGAGAAGAATTATGAATACCTCCGGAATCCCATCGAGTTTATCCGGAGTCAGGGTCTGATTGCCGGTACGGCCGGTCACGCCATCCAGGTGCCCATGACATGTATTGAAAATGGAATCGAAGTTGATTTTTTCATGAAGACCTTCCACCACGATCACTACTGGTCGGCCCATCCGGCGGAGAACCGCAGTGAATTTATGCATGATTTGGATTATAGCAGCCTGGATCGAAGCCATTACCATGATAATCTCTGGTGTGCCTCAGCCAGTGAAGTAGCAGACTTCTTCAAAGAATCCAAGACGCCATGGATTGCCTACAAGGTGCTGGCTGCCGGTGCAATTGAGCCTGAGGAAGGGTTTAAATATGCTTTTGAGCATGGCGCTGACTTTATTTGTGTAGGAATGTTCGATTTTCAGGTAATTCCTAATGCCAACCTGGTTTATGATATTTTAAATACCGATTTGAAAAGGGATCGGCAATGGTTTGCCTAAGGATGAAAGCTTTTCGGATTCATGATAAACAGCGATCGAAATTGATAAAAGGGCATAATGCAAAAAGATTGGGTGATTTTGTGGCATTCTTAATCCTTTTGATCTTTTTTTCCCTACATACAGTAGTCCTTGCCCAGGATTCACAACTGGAAATGGAAAAGGGAAGAATCCGGGTAGCTTCTTGTCAGTTTCCTGTCTCAGCCAATATCGGATCCAATTTAAATTGGATCCGGGAACAAATGATTGAGGCAAAGCTCAAGAAAGCAGATGTCGCTCATTTCCCTGAATGTGGATTATCCGGATATCCGGGATCGGATATGGACAACCTGGACCAATTTAATTGGGAGTATCTTCATCTGGCAACCGATTCCATTCTCGTATTGGCAAAGGATTTGAAAATATGGGTGATCCTGGGCTCAATTCACCCTGTGAATGACAATGATAAACCCTACAACAGTTTATATGTGATCAATCCGGAAGGGAAGATCATCGACAGATATGATAAACGTTTCTGCACCGCGGGTGATTTAGATTATTTTTCCGCGGGGGATCATTTCGTGACATTTGACGTCGAAGGGGTACATTGCGGATTACTGATCTGTTATGATGTTAGGTTTCCCGAGTTATACCGTGAGTACCGGAAGCTGGGTGCCGACCTGATCTTCCAGTCTTTTTACAATGCCCGTCAGGAGAAGGGAAGTATTCATCCAGTGATCATGCCCATTACTGCCCAGGCCAGGGCTGCAACCAATTATTTTTATATGTCGCTGACAAATTCATCGGCTGCTGAAAGCTGGCCCTGCTATTTTATCACACCCGATGGATTGGTTCAGAATAAATTGACTGCAAATTTTCCGGGAGTATTAATTTCTGAGGTGGATATAAACACAAAATATTATGATGCAAGTGAACCTTTCAGGTCGGATGCCATGAATGGTAAGTTGAATAGCGGGGAGGTAGTCCCTAACAACCGGTCAGATAACCGGATAGGGCACTGAAAATTAAATTTTTTTCTGGTCAGTTTGTTTCAATGATTTTTAATAATTCCGATACATAATTTTTTAAAACACCTAATGAACGATATGATGAAAGCAAATCTTTATGAATTCACGATATCTTTTGTAGAAAAGAAAGAGATGCAGCGATTTATCAGCATATTAACAATCTCACTCAAGCAGTTTCAGGCCAAATGGTTTCTGGTATTTTTTCTCTTGTTCTTTGCCTGTTCCAATCCTCCGGCGCCTGAAACCACACCCGTGAAGATATATATTATCACCGATCTGGAGGGCATCAGTGGGGTCTTCAAATTCGACCAGACCCGGGAGAAAGATACGCCGCTCAATATCCAGGCCTGCGAATATTTCATGGATGACATAGCGGCCGTGGTACGTGGTCTGCATGATGGCGGGGCTACCGAAGTGGTCGTACAGGATGGCCATGGATCCCAGGCAGTGATCCCCCACCTGATGTCACCCGGTGCCACCTATATTACCGGGAAGCCCAGACCGGGAGCCGGAAATCTTACAGGGCTCGATGATTCATTCGCCGGAGTCATCATGCTGGGATTCCATGCCATGATGGGAACCCCTGACGGAGTATTGAATCATACCCAGTCATCGAAGACTGAAAACCGGTACTGGTATAATGGCGTGGAGTCTGGTGAACTGGCCCAGAATGCCGCCATCGCAGGTTATTTTGACGTACCTCCAATTATGGTCACCGGGGATGAGGCCACCTGCCGGGAAGCCCAGAAGTTTTTCGGGGATGCATGTGTTCGGGTTCCGGTCAAAAGAGGTATCGCACGGGAATCTGCAGAACTCTACCCATTTGAGGAAACACGGAAAGCGCTTTATGAAGGTGCAAGGAAGGCCATGGCTGCCATACCTGATTGTAAGCCATATATACTGGAAACTCCAATACAGGCAAAAAAACAATATTTGAACCTGGATCCAAGCCTTCCGGAACCGGTCCTTATTACCAAGGAGGGCATCATCGAAGAGGCGCTTTACATTACGGATTTTTAAAAAATGTTGATGGATCATAGGTTCAATGGAGCTAAGGTTCAACGAGACGATATCCTGTCAGGATGATCACGATTCATAAATGATTGTGAGTTGAATGCGTGAGTTTTATTGTCTACAAATCAACGGATAAATACTGACATAAGTACACCTTAACGAAGGATCAGATCCTGAACCGTGTAGGACGAATCGGCATATTTCGACTATTCCAGTTCGTTTGAGGACACCGCCGTATAGATCACACTTTCCATTTCATCGCATAGATTGATGTTATTCACGATCACATCATCCGGGACCTGCAGGATGATAGGTGCAAAATTCATGATTCCCTTGATGCCGGAATTTACCAGTTTGTTACAGATTTCCTGGGCAGAGATGGCAGGTACAGCCATAATGGCAATCTTTATCTCATTATCATGGATAAAAGAGGATAGCTGATCCATTGGATAGACTGGGATATTATAGGTCCGCTTGATTTTAACGGGATCTATATCGAATCCTGCCACAATGTATTGTTTACGTTCGGTAAAACCACATTCATAGTGGGAAAGGGCACGGCCCATATTACCCATTCCAACCAGGATTACACTTTGTGACTCGTTGGCCCTGAAAATGGTATTCAAGGTTTCTAAAACCTCAGTGATGTCATACCCCCCTTTTTTATTGCCACTGATGTTGAAATGAGAGAAGTCTTTTCTGATCTGTTCCGCCGATACACCGGCTTCATGACCCAGGTTGTAGGAATACACTTTGGTAAATCCCATTTCCTTGAATTTGACAAGACATAACCTGTAGAGAAGGAGTCTTTTTATGTTTTTTTTGATCTGCATTTAATGTGACTTATGTCACATTAAATTATAAAAAAATAACCATTTGTCAAAAATATTTTTAATTTTCCTGAATTCGAAATATTATGTTATAATAATCACATTAAATAGTATCTTTAATTGATTTGACACGTAAATAAAAATAAATACGGAACATTTTATATTGTTCATAATAGCACAATAAATATATTATAGATAAGAGGCCAAATTCGATGAAAAATGCATATCCATATATATATAAATAGAATAGATAATTATTCAGGACCGCCTAATGGTGTTTTATATGTGCATATAGTCACAATATTTAAACTAATATTTATTGATAAATAATCAAAAAAATTTGATTACATAAAAAAAATCAGTAAGTTAGGATTGTGATTTTATGTGAAAGATTACATGAAAATGAAACAAAATCTTTCCCTAATCGGGAAAAGTGAAATACGATCTTTGAAATATAAATGTGTAGCAAAGGTATTTTATTGGTAAGCATTGATTGCTGCGCAAACAGTGAGTAGCCAAACCGTAGGTGCAGTATCGAATAACCGCTTATTTTTTAAGAGCCAAATCATATTATAAAAATCATTTTTACGAGGAATAATTTCATGGAATTTAATCCCCGAATCATTGCATTTCTTTGCAATTGGTGTTCATCTACAGAAGCAGATCTTGCAGGAACATCAAGGGTGCAGTATAAACCGAATGTGCTTGCCATTCGGGTAATGTGTTCAGGTCGGTTGAAACCCTTATTTGGACTTAAGACCTTCAGACAGGGAGCCGGTGAAATATTGATATATGTGTGCCTTCCGGGCGATGGCCAGTACTGCATATTCGTTTCGAAATCCTGGGCGTCGCTGATAAAATTCAACGAAACAATGACAACACTCTCCCGATATTTAACTGCAAATCAAATAGGAACAGGACTTGAAAGAAAACTTAATGCTTCCAAAGTATTGGAATTTGATGCAATTTTTCTTTTTGCAGGAATTGAATTTCCCGTGTGGACAATACTATCCGGACCAAGATTGCCCACTACTTCTGATGGGATATCCATAAGTGACATGGCACCAGCAAATATTGATTATCAGAAAAATTTTGAACTTTTATATTGATGGAAATCTATGGAAGATTTATTACATGAACCGTTTGATTGGGACTTTACAAATAATGTTCAGGCACTCGTAGGACAAAATATAAATCTGTGCTTTCAATGTAAAAAATGTACTGTCGGATGTCCAATAGTATTTGAAATGGATTATTCACCATCACAGATAATTTATGCGGTCCGGCTTGGAATGAAAGAACTGGTGCTTAACAGTAAAACAATATGGCTTTGTGCATCCTGTGAGACGTGTACTACCAGATGTCCACAGGATGTTGATATTGCAAAAGTCATGGATGCCGGAAGGATCCTTGCAAGAAAAGAAAAATTCAAACCGGGCGTCAGGGAGATACCGATCTTTAATAGAACCTTTTTACAAAACATAAGGATTTTTGGTCGACTGTATGAAGCAGGTATGACACTATTTTTAAAATTAAGGACAGGAGAATTTAAAAAAGATCTGGGCCTCGGAATCAAGATGATTAAGAAGGGGAAACTTAAACTTATGCCAAGTTTTACGAGGATCATAGAGATTAATAAAATGTTCACCAGAGTTAAAAAATTAGAGCAAAAAAGAATATGATGTATCCATATTATCCCGGTTGTTCGTTGCATTCAACCGCCTCTGAATACGACATTTCATTGAAGGCGGTATCGGATGTTCTCGCAATTGAATTAAAAGAGATTAAAAAATGGATCTGTTGTGGTGCATCTGCAGCACATCAGACATCACCTCTGTTAGCAATATCTCTTCCTGCCAAAAATTTAGCCGAGGTTGAAAAAGATAATTTAGAGGAGGTTCTTGTTCCTTGCGCAGCTTGTTACGCCAGGTTTAAAACGACAAAATATGAATTGGAAAACAATCCTGAATTATTACAGGATATCAGTAAAATTATATCCTATCCTTTTGAAAATAAAGTAAAAATTTTACATCCACTGGAGATTCTCAGCAACGGCATGTCAACAAAAATAAAACAATCTGTCAAAAAAGATCTGTCAGGATTAAAGGTGGTTTGTTATTATGGTTGTCTTCTAACCAGGCCACCTAAGGTAATGCAATTTGATACTTGCGAATATCCGGTCAGTATGGATGAAATCTTAAAAAATGCCGGAGTTGATGTATTGGATTGGTCGTACAAAACTGCTTGCTGTGGTGCCGCCTTATCATTGACAAAAACAGAGATCATCTTAAAATTGATTGATGATATTTTTGAAAATGCGAAAGGGGTTGGAGCTGATACAATTGTTGTGGCCTGCCCTTTGTGTCATTCAAATCTTGATATGAGACAGGATGAGTCCAATAAATCATTTAATAGAGATCATACTATACCCATCATGTATTTTACTCAGGTTCTGGGATTGGCATTTGGCCTGAAACCGGAAGATTTGAGTTTAAATACCCATCTGGTAGATACGGATGTATTGTTAAGTAAAATTGATTGAAAAAATGAGTTTAAAAATGGAAAAAACAGGTTCTGCATTGGTTTTAGGTGGTGGAATTGCCGGCATGCAAACAACGCTTGATCTGGCAAGTTCCGGCATTAAGGTATACCTGGTGGATAATAAACCTGCCATAGGCGGAGTAATGGCCCAGTTGGATAAAACCTTCCCTACCAATGATTGTTCAATGTGCATAATGGCCCCCAGATTGGTTGAGATAGGGAAGCACAAGGATATTGAAATACTCACTTTATCAGAAATTGAGAAAATAGAGGGTGAAGCCGGAAATTTTAGAGTAACCCTTAATAAAAAATCCAGATATATAAACGAAGAGAAATGCACCGGATGCGGGACATGTATATCTAGCTGCCCGACGAGCAACGAAGTACAGCTTCTTGAGAAGACAAAGGTTGGACTCGAACCACCATACAGGGATAAGGTTCCGGAAATAATCAATAAAAATAAGGATATAAAGGGTCCTCTTATGACCATCCTTCAGGAAATTAATGCCACCTTCAACTATCTTCCTGAAAATGTATTATATTATGTTTCACAGGAAACCGGCTATCCATTATCACACATTCTCAGGATTGCAACCTTTTACAGTTCCTTTAGCATTGTTCCCAGAGGAAAACATATAATCAATGTTTGCATGGGTACTGCCTGTTACGTCAAGGGAGGTGCAAGGCTGATGGAAAAATTAAACGAAATTCTTGATATAAAAGAGAATGAAACCACCCCTGACATGCAATTCACGCTTAAATTGGTTAGATGCATTGGTTGCTGCGGTCTTGCACCTGCTGTAATGATCGGAGAGAACGTTTATGGCAAATTAATTCCAAAGGGTATCCCGAAAGTTGTTGAGCAATATAAAACCATCACATAATATGGCACCACTAACCTTAGATGATTTAAGAAAAAAAGAGAGGAGGCGAGGAAGGGGATCTATCTTAGAGAGGGCAAATACAAAAGTAAGATCATTGTTCATATGGGTACCTGTGGCATTGCTGCAGGTGCAAGAGAGATCGTATCAGCGTTTCTCGGAGAAATTGAAAACTTGAGTGCGAGGGATGTAATGCTGACAACTTCGGGTTGTGCTGGTTTATGTTCAATGGAACCAATGGCTACCGTTGAACTCCTGAATTCGCCATCTGTCAAATATGTAAAATTGACACCCGATAAGGTAAAAAGGATATTCAAAGAACATATTCTTGGCGGTAAAATCGTCACAGATTATGCGATTGGCATAGGTTCTGAACAAGCCGGATAAAGAATTCTTGACATTTAAATTTCAGGAAAATATGTATCCTGATAGCACTTACGATCATGTTGATTCATTAAATAATAATAACCTAGGTCTAAAATGGCTGCACGAAGAATAGAATTAATGGTCTGTACAGGAACCGGCTGTGTCGCCGGAGGGGCTTTTAGAGTTTCCGAGGCGCTTGAAGAAGAAATCAAAAAGCAGGGACTCGAAAATGAAGTTTCGGTTGTTATAACGGGTTGTAATGGCTTTTGTGGACAGGGGCCCCTTCTCGTTGTTCTTCCTGACGGAATTTTTTATGGATTTTTAACACCTGAGGATATTCCTTTTCTTGTTCAGGAGCATTTACTGAAAGGCAGACCTGTTAAACGACTCATGTTTTCTCCTCCTGAAAAAAAAGAACCGGTTCCATTGATATCGGAAATTCCATTCTTTAAGAAGCAACTGCTGGTCGTCTTGAGGAATAAGGGATTAATCGATCCTGAAAAGATAGACGATTATATAGCCAGAGATGGTTTTGCTGCGCTTGAAAAGGTGCTGACAATCATGACACCTGAGGATGTTATCGAAGAAATTACACGTTCCGGATTAAGAGGAAGAGGTGGTGCGGGATTCCCGACAGGGACCAAATGGAAGCTATGCAGGGCAGAACAGAAGGAACCCAAATACATTATCTGCAATTGTGATGAGGGGGATCCCGGTGCATATATGGACAGAAGCGTTTATGAATCTGATCCGCTTTCACCAATTGAAGGAATGATCTTAGGCGCTTACGCAATTGGCGCTTCCCACGGATATATCTATGCAAGAACCGAATACCCGCTGGCAATAAAAAGAATGAATTTAGCTATTTCCCAAGCAAAAGAATACGGCCTTCTCGGAAATAATATTCTGGGGACCGATTTCAGTTTCGATCTGGAGATCAGACAGGGTTCCGGGGCTTTTGTATGTGGAGAAGAGACTTCGCTTATATTTTCAATTGAAGGTAAAGGTCCTGATCCCAGACAGCGTCCTCCTTTCCCTGCCCAATACGGAATATGGGGATGCCCGACAGTAATCAATAATGTTGAAACCTGGGGAAATATTCCGGTAATAATAAACAGGGGAGCAGACTGGTTTGCAAAAATCGGGACTGAAACCAGCAAAGGGACTAAAATATTCTCACTTGTCGGAAAGGTAAATAATGCCGGTCTTATCGAGGTTCCGATGGGTATATCATTGAAGGAGATAGTACATGATATTGGAGGAGGAATTCCGGATAATAAAAAATTCAAGGCTGTTCAAACGGGGGGGCCTTCCGGAGGATGTATTCCTGACAGTATGATCGACCTTCCTATTGACTTTGAGAGTCTTACGCAAGCAGGTTCCATGATGGGCTCCGGTGGAATGATTGTTATGGATGAGGATACCTGTATGGTGGATGTGGCAAAATTCTTTACCCAATTTACCAATGATGAATCCTGCGGAAAATGCTCAACCTGCAGGGATGGGAGCGATGCCATGCTCGAAATTCTGACCAAAATAACAGATGGTGAAGGAACGGAGGACGATTTGATATTTCTTGAGGAAATCGCTCATGCCGTGAAAGATGCTTCCATGTGCGGGCTGGGAACAACACTACCCAATCCGGTGCTATCTACCCTTAATTATTTCAGAGAGGAGTACGAAGCACATATAAAGGAGAAACGGTGTCCTGCACTCGTATGCAAAAATTTAATCAAATATTACATTATTCCTGAAAAATGTATAGGATGTAAAAAATGTTTGAAGGAATGCCCTACGGAGGCAATAAAAGGAGATTTGAAATATGTACATATTATTGATCAATCAAAATGTAATAAATGCGGGACTTGTCTTGATGTTTGTCCTGAAAAAGTATCCGCTGTTGTTAAAGTAACCGGTAAAGAAATGGTTGAAATACTAGGGACAGAGGAGCCGTATCCTGTTATTAGAAAGAAAAGAAGAAAAGATGAAACTTAGTGAAATAGTACAAATTCTTGAAGCCGAAATATTGTGTAATGTTAAGGATGATACCTATGTAAAAATTACAATGGCTTGTGGCGCCGACCTGATGAGTGATGTGCTGGCATTTATAAAGACAGGGACCCTTCTATTAACAGGATTAACGACCCGGCAGGTGATATATACCGCTGAGAATGCAGGGGTCAATGTTATTTGTTTCGTAAGAGGGAAAAAACCACATGAAGATGTAATAACCCTGGCAAAAGAAAAAGAAATAATTCTTCTTGCTACAACTAAATCAATGTTTGAGAGTTGTGGCATGCTATATAGAGATGGTCTTATTGGGTGTTTCGATATCAGTAAACAGTCCCCAATAAGCAGTGGTATACCAAAATAGAAGATGAGCATTAAACCCTGTAAAACACGACATAAAAACTTCAGCAAAATCTAATGTATGAAAACGATGGATCATAAAGTACCTTCAAAAATTCAGGAGTTGACTTATGAGCTGAAAGTAGCGCAGGTAATGCATAAAGATGTTACAACTTTAACGCCGGATAGTACGATGAACGAAGTAAGAAGTATTCTTAAAAATAATAAAATATCCGGTATACCAGTTTTAGATGATGATAAATTGGTGGGAATAATAACCATTGAAGATCTACTCATCTGCCTTTTGGAAGATGGCCGGATAGATGAAAAAGTTAAAAACAGGATGACAAAAAATGTTGTCACCATTTATTCGGATGAGCCCATTGTACAGGTGGTAAGTAAATTTGATAAGAGTGGTTTTGGGCGATACCCTGTAATTGACAGAGAAAAAAAGACACTGGTTGGTATTTTAACAAAAGGGGATATCATTGAGGGTATGCTTAAAAAACTGGAGGTTGATTATCATAAAGAAGAAATCCGGACCTACAGAGCAAGCCATATTTTTTCAGATATAACTTCGGACGATTCCACCCTGATTTTAAAATACCGGATAAAAGGTGGTGAATTTAACAAGGCAGGAGAACAAACCAGTAACCTCAGAAAAAATTTATTCAGACTGGGATTTTTACCGGATACAATCAGAAGGATAGCCATTGCCGCTTTCGAAGCCGAGATGAACATAGTTATTTATACCCCTGAAGGAGAAATTGTGGCGAGGATCCAGCCGGATAAAATAATGATAAATGCTATTGATTCAGGCCCGGGAATTCCGGATGTAAAAAAAGCAATGCGTCCGGGCTTTTCCACTGCACCTGACTGGGTGCGAGAATTGGGATTTGGTGCAGGGATGGGACTCCCGAATATTAAAAATTATTCAGATAAGATGAAATTAGAGAGTAAAGTTAATGTAGGAACCAATTTAAGTTTTATTGTATACACTAAAAAATGAAGATTAAAGACATAGTAAAGAAACTGGGCTTACAAATTATATCCGGTGAAGAGTTGCTTGAAAAAGAGGTAACCGGAGGATATACAGGAGATTTATTAAGCGATGTGCTTGCAAATGCAAAAAAAGGAAATATATGGATTACGTCACAGATCCACCAAAATGTTATAGCGGTTGCAAGTTCAAAGGAGCTTTCAGGAATAATAATAGTTAACGAAAGAAAGCCCGAAGAGGAAACATTAAAAAAAGCTCAGGAAGAAAAAATACCCGTCTTAGGCAGCAGTTTATTAACCTTCGATATTACTGGAAGATTATATGAAATTGGGATTTAATGATATTAAGGAATTTAAGGCAGATATGCATATCCATACCTGTCTTTCTCCATGTGCGGATTTGGAAATGTCTCCGAGGAATATAGTTAAGGAGGCAAAAAAGAAAGGGCTGGATATCATAGGCATCTGTGATCATAATTCCGCTGAAAATTTTCCTGCAGTGGAAAAATCAGCTTTTCAGGAAGGAATAAAGGTTATCGGAGGTATTGAGATTACGTCTAGGGAAGAAGTCCATGTCCTGGGACTGTTTGGAGAATGAAAAAGATCTATTTTGTGCACAGGAAACTGTTTACTCAAATTTAAATGGGATTAATGATGAAGAAAAATACGGTATCCAGGTAGTTGTCAATGAAAATGATGAGGTACTTAATTTTAATAATAAGCTACTAATTGGGGCTACGGAAATGTCAATTGAGGAAGTGGTTGATTTAATACATCAATTTAATGGCATTGCCATTGCCGCTCATGTTGACCGGGAGGGTTTCAGTATCATATCAAACCTGGGATTCATTCCTGAAGGCCTTCAAATTGGACGCACTTGAGATTACTGAACCTTCTAAAAGAGATAAGATTAACCGGGCAGAGGATTTTGTTTTTATCACTTCATCTGATGCACATTTTATTCATGATATTGGCAAACGATATTCTTGTTTTATGATGAAGGAGATCACTTTCGAAGAAATCCGGAAGTGTCTCAGCAGGGAAAATGGAAGAAAAGTATTATTTAAGATGGAAGATATTTCCTTACATATACTTGATATCGCAGAAAATTCAATAAGAGCAAATGCAAAAAAAATAAACATAATGATAATTGAGGACTAAGAAGAACGACTTACTTACTCTTACAATAGAAGATGATGGAGAGGGTATGGATGACCAAACAAAAGAACATGCGCTAAATCCGTTCTTTACTACCAAAGAAGGTAAAAAAGTCGGTCTCGGTCTGGCCTTTCTTGGCCACTCAGCAGAAGAGGCAGGTGGAGCAATGAAAATTGAAAGCGATCCTGGCAAAGGAACAAAAGTAATTGCAGCTACTTTCAAACTGGGACATATCGACGAAAGCCCTTTGGAAATTTGAACGAAACAATAAAGTGTTTGAAAATTACTCATCCGGAAATAAATATAACTTTTGATCATATTACTTAATCAGGGGAGGGAGCAATGGTAACTCTAACAATAAATAATCAGAAAATTGAAGTTGAAGAAGGAATCAATCTTTTAACAGCTATCGAGAGCACTGGGATCAAAGTTCCGACTTTATGTTATCATAAAGCCCTTCTTCCTTATGGTGCATGCAGACTCTGCGTTGTGGAGGTTCATGTCCCGGGTAGAAATTCATCATTGCAGACTTCCTGTTCGTATCCTGTTCAAAATGGAATAAATGTCTTTACCGATACTGAAAGGATATTCAGAGCGAGAAAAGTTGTAGCTGAGTTGCTATTGGCAAGATGTCCCGGTTCTGAAAAGATTCAAAATATTGCGGCGGAATACGGGATCAAAGAACCGAGAATTAAAAGCAAAAATGACGATTGTATCCTTTGTGGCCTTTGTGTTCGCATGTGTGAACAGAGGATGGGCCGAAGTGCTATCGAATTTACTGGCAGAGGACCAAGAAGAAAAGTGGAGACACCTTACGGCAAACATAATGAGGATTGCTGGACATGCGGTGCCTGTAATTATATCTGTCCGGTTGGTAAAAAAGTTCAAACCTTCACAACGGATAGAGCGCCTATTGGTATTCCGGATTCTTTTAATATGGGATTAAATGAAAGGACAGCTGTCAGTATTTTATATCCTCAGGCCATTCCAAATAAACCATCAATTGATAGCAACGTTTGTCTTCAATTAAATTATGGTGTATGTGGAATATGTCAGGATGTCTGTGAGGCAAAGGCTATCGATTATGAACAGAAGGAGACTAAGGTAGAATTGAATGTTGGGTCCATTGTATTATCATTCGGTTATGAAATATACGATGCTGCCAGAAAAAAAGAGCTTGGCTATGATCGTTTCCCGAACGTGGTTACTAGTCTGGAATTTGAAAGAATACTTTCCGCCAGTGGTCCCTGGGAGGGTAAAATATTAAGACCTTCTGATTTAACAAAACCTAAAAAAATTGCATTTATTCAGTGTGTGGGTTCCCGGGATACGGAAAGTTCCTACTGTTCATCTGTCTGTTGTATGTATGCAACAAAAGAGGCTATCATTGCGAAAGAGCATGAACCTGATATAGAGTGTTATCTTTTTTACATTGATCTTCGTGCTTTTGGTAAAGGATTTGATGAGTATTATGAAAGAGCTAAAAAGATAGGAATAAAATATATCCGTTGCCGGCCTTCAGATATCAAAGAAGTACCCCGGAATCATAATGTGAAATTTCAATATCAGGCAGAAGACGGTCAACTGTTAGTTGAGGAATTTGATATGATTGTTTTATCAGTTGGCCTAAAGCCCCCTAAAGACATTGAAAGAATAAGTGGCATAAGTGGAGTTGAGTTGAACGAATTTGGATTTTTGAATAGCCCTTCGTTAAATCCGGTTGAAACCAACAAGGAAGGAATCTATAAAACAGGTGTTATATCAGAACCCAAAGACATACCGGAAAGCGTGATGGAAGCAAGTGCGGCATCATCAAAAGTCATGGGAATCCTGTCAGAGGTTCGTGGAAGTTTAATTACAACGAAAGAGTTCCCTCCTGAGATTGATGTTAGTGATAAAGAACCAAGAATTGGTGTATTTGTATGTCATTGCGGTAAAAATATTGCCGGTGTAGTTAATGTCTCCAGCGTGGTTGAATATGCAAAGACACTCCCCGAAGTTGTATATGCTGAAAACAATCTATATACCTGTTCAAGTGATTCACAAATAAGAATTATTGAAAAGATTAAAGAATTTGACTTAAACAGGGTAGTTGTGGCATCCTGTTCTCCAAGAACTCATGAATCATTATTCCAGAGTACAATCAGGGAAGCAGGCCTGAATCCGTATTATTTTGAGATGGCAAATATCAGGGATCAATGTTCCTGGGTCCATATGTTTGAGCCGGACAAAGCCACCGCAAAATCAAAAGACCTGGTAAGAATAGCATTAGCAAAAGCAAGGTTAAAGGAACCTTTGCAAAGAAAGACGATCCCTATCAATCAGAAAGCACTTGTAATAGGTGGTGGAATAAGTGGGATGTCAGCTAGTATTGACCTGGCATCTGCAGGTTTTGATGTTTATTTAATTGAGAAAGAAAAAGAATTAGGTGGTAATCTGAGGAATATATACTTTTCTTTAAATGGGGAAAATTATCCGGACTACTTAAAGGAATTGAATAACAAAATAAAGGATAATAAAAAAATTGAAGTATTAACATCTTGTGAAATAAATAGCGTGGAAGGATCCATTGGTGATTTTAACACAAAAGTTACTTCAAATGGAAATCAAAAAGAGATAAAACATGGCGTGATTATAGTTGCCGCAGGAGCCAAAGAAAATAAACCAACGGAATATGATTATGGGAAGAATGACAAGGTCTTGACGCAAATTGAACTTGAAAGGATACTTTACAAAAATATCGATTCAAATTCCAAGGAATTAATGCAAAATGAAAATGTATCCAAAATGAAGTCTGTAGTAATGATAAATTGCGTTGGTTCAAGAAATGAAGAAAGGCCGTATTGCAGCAGAATATGTTGCACGCAAGCAATTAAGAATGCTCTGGTTTTAAAAGAGATTAATCCGGGTATTAAGGTATTTATCCTTTATAGAGACATAAGAACATATGGATTTAAAGAGATTTACTATAAAAAAGCAAGAGAGAAAGGCATCATCTTTATTCGTTACGACGAGGATAAAAAACCGGTTATCCAATCAAACAATGGCGTTCTAAAGATTTCTGTAGACGATCCAGTTTTAAATAGAAATTTAATTTTTGATGCAGATATGCTTGTTCTGTCAACGGGTATAATTCCAAATGATGATAGTAAGCATCTTGCACAATTGTTAAAAGTTCCTTTAAATCAGAACGGATTTTTCCTGGAAGCTCATCTGAAACTGAGACCTGTTGAATTTGCGACCGAAGGGATCTTTTTAAGCGGATTGTCTCATTCACCGAAATCAATTGAGGAGAGTATTTCACAGGCAAGCGCAGCCGCCTCAAAAGCAATAACCATAATATCTAAAGATACTATAGAATTAGATGCTACCATATCACATGTTGTTGATGAGAATTGTGACGGATGTGCCTACTGTATTGATCCGTGTCCCTATCATGCATTGACATTGCTGGAATATATGTATAATGGCTCAGTAAAGAAAACTGTTGAAACCAACGAGGCTTTATGTAAAGGTTGTGGTGTCTGCATGGCAACCTGTCCTAAGCAAGGCATTTTTGTTAGAAACTTTAAATTGGAACAGATAGCTGCACAAATTGAAGCAGCATTACAAACCGAAGAATAGGAGGATAATCCATGACTGATAATAATTTTAACCCGATCATTCTATCACTTTGTTGTAATTGGTGTTCGTATGCAGGTGCAGATCTTGCAGGCATATCCAGATTACAATATTCGACAAATGTTCGCATAATCCGTGTTATGTGTTCTGGCATGGTTCATCCGAATTTGGTAATTGATGCATTAACCAAAGGCGCGGATGGGATCATTATTTGTGGTTGTCATTTAGGGGATTGTCATTACCTTGAGGGAAATAAAAAGGCGGAAAGCAGGGCGGAAGCAATAAAAATGATGTTACAGGATTTTGGTATTGAAGAGGAAAGATTCAGGATAGAATGGATCTCAGCTTCAGAAGGGCCAAGATTTGCCAGTGTAATGAATGAATTTACAAAGGAAATAAAAAATCTGGGACCGAGCCCATATAAGGTATAACCACAAATTAAAAATAACTTAAATGTTATTCATGAAATATTTGTTCGTAAAAAAAAATTTGAAAGGAGAATATGGAAATCGTAAGAATTTTTGATGAAAAAAAGTTCATGTGGAATGGCAAAACATGCGCAAGCGAGTCTGAAGCACTCAGCATTATAGCAGAATATGAAAAAAATGGTTTTAATACCCGGATGATCCAAGAAGAAGATAAATATTTTCTATTTACGCGTAAGATCGTAACTGAAATTGTAAGTTGAACAACATTAATAAACTTATTTAATATAAATTTAAAAATAAGGAGGAAAAATCATGAGTTTAAAAATTGCAGAGGAATGGTTTGCAAATTGTGGCGGATGTGAGGTAACATTACTTGACATTGGCGAGCCACTGCTTGACCTATTACCTCAATTGGAATTTGTCCACATTCCTGTTTTGGCAGACCATAAATATTTTGGACAAACAGGAGAAAGAGACAAACTTGAAATCCCGGAGGCAGATGTTGGGATTATCTCAGGTAGTATCAGAAATGAAGAACATAAGGAAATTACCATTGAGATGAGAAATAAGTGTAAGACATTGATTGCCCTGGGAAGTTGCGCTTGTTATGGCGGAATACCTGCACTGGCCAATCAGTGGCAGTTACAGGATCTTTATGACAAAGTATACAGGGATTCCGTTTCAACTGACAGTGCCGATACACCAGATCAGGATATCCCACCCCTGCTTGATAGAGTCTATGCTGTTGATGAAGTGGTGAAAGTAGACGTCTATATACCGGGATGTCCAACGGCCCCACAGATTATAGCTAAGGCATTGACTGCATTGCTGGAAGGGAAACCATTTGAGCTTCCTGAAAGAAGCGTGTGTGATGACTGTCCGGTAACGCGTGAAAAGAAAGCAGTTGTTTCATTAAAAAGACCTCTTGAAAACATAGTCGGTCCGGAAGAAGAATTGGTTGGTTCAAGATGTTTTATGGAAAAAGGATTCTTGTGTCTTGGACCTGTCACAAAAACAGGTTGCTACATGACGAGTGGTGAGGAACAGCCTCATATTCCGAGGTGTATAAAGGGAATGATGCCATGTAGAGGTTGTTTCGGACCTATCAGAAAAGGGGTTAATCCGATGGTTGACATGATGGGAGCAATCTCATCGATCGGACTTAATGCCCAGGAGATTTCTGACAGGGCAGCTACCTTCAACAGATATGTTGGTGCTCAGGGAAGACTTAAGACCATTACCAAAGAGAATTTAATAAAAGAAGGATAAAGAAATGAAAAAAGTAGTAATACATCCGGCAACAAGACTGGAAGGCCATGCGAAAATCACAATATTACTTAATGATGAAGGAAATGTTGATGATGTGAAATTTCAGCAACTTGAACTGCGGGGTTTTGAAAAATTCTGCATTGGAAAACCAGTTGAAGAATTACCAAGAATTGTTACAAGTATTTGTGGTGTTTGTCCCTGGTCACATCATCTGGCATCCGCCAAAGCCAATGATGCAGTATTTGGGGTCCAGATACCATCAGCAGGAAGGAAACTAAGAGAACTATGCAATAGCATCGCATATTGCGAAGAGCATATATTACATTTCTATTTTCTGGCAGGTGCAGATTTTGTTATGGGACCCTGATGCTGATCCTTCGGTTAGAAATATTATTGGAATCGCACGGAAAATTCCCTGATATTGCAAAGAAAGTTGTCCGTTCAAGATGGCTCGGTGCAGAATTGCTTGACATTGTATCCGGAAAGTCTATACACCCGGTAACTGCAGTACCAGGTGGCTTCAGTAAACCGTTGACTGAAAAAGAAAGAGATGATAGTTTTGACTTATGGCAGAAGAGGTCTTGGAATTTGCTAAATTCTCCATTGATTTTGCAAAAAATAGCATTTTCCCGGATTATCTTGATACAGTTAAATCACTTGGTGTAATTAAAACAGGATTCCTGGGTACCGTAACCGAGGATGGGACACTTGACCTGTATGATGGTAAATTGAGAATGATGGACGCTGATGGGAAATATGAGGATTTCAGCTATGAGAACTATACTGATTATATTGGAGAACATATTGAACCCTGGACATATATGAAATTCCCATATATGAAAAAAGTGGGCACGCTTTCAATGGATTTGGATAACCCGGTTGGAGTTTACCGCACAAATACACTCGCCCGATTAAATGTCTGTGATAAAATCAGAACACCGCTTGCACAGAAAGAATTAACGGAATATCAGAGAGAAATTTGGAAGACCGGTTCAGTTGACACTACTTTATCACTGGGCACGACTTATTGAATTACTTTATAATGCAGAATATGCGATTCAGTTGTTAAATGATCCGGAAATTACTTCAAAGGATATAAGAGTACCTGTAAATCCAAGAGCAGCAAGAGGTATTGGCATTATAGAAGCACCGAGGGGAACTCTGATCCATGATTATGAAACTGATGCACAGGGATTGGTTACGAATGTAAATTTAATTGTTGGCACAACTCATAACAATGCTCCTATAAATATGTCAGTTAAAAGAGCAGCAGTTGACCTGATCAAAGATGGAACGTATGATCAGGGAATGATCAACAAAATTGAAATGTGCTACAGGGCTTATGACCCCTGTCTTTCCTGTGCAACTCATAATCTTGACGGAAGATTTGCGATAAAGGTTGATATTGTAAATTATAAAGGTGAAGTTATAGATACTCTGCAAAATTTTTAAATAGGATTAAAAAATCTAATTTTTACTGACTTTCTTAATTGCTATAATAATTCCAATAGCGAATCTGCAAGTTGTATAGACGGATTAGATAAAAAAGAGTTTGCTCCAATTAGTAAAATAGAGGATGGGTATGCCTGTTTTAAAGATATTTTTGAAATTTGAGTGACAGGTTTTCTTAATTCAAAGCAGGTAAATAATTTCAAAATTCCAGATGTATCCGGTGCTAATGCCAACCTTAATTAAGGAATGAACAGGTATTTTTAAATCTGTTTTTAGCCGGAATTTGGAGTGATACTCAAATAGTGTTATTTTAACCCGAAAAATTTATGAATTTTTCCTACCTGGCGGTAGGCAGGCGCCCTTATGGGCCGATGAAGCACAATTTCCTGATAATCAGCAAGATAAAAAATAATTAATAAATCTAAGCATTATTCCTATAGTCTGAAAACGGACTATTGAAATTGTACTTATCGAGGGTTAACCCCTGCTTTATCTAATTGAATATAAATCGGTTATATACTGTAAGATTTTTAGTCTCCTAGATAATTCATGAATAATCGGGGTTAAGCTGGCATCAAAGTCGAAGTCATTTTCAATTTTAATTATAAAAAGATTCTGGTTGGCAGCAGATTTGATGAAAGAAAATAATTTACTTTTACTCTTCCAGTTCAATTAATGGATAAACAAAATTTGAATACAGGTATTCCGGATATTCCTGAAAAGGATGTTCTTGTTTTAGGCTGTGGCAATATTCTATTAGGTGATGATGGTTTTGGCCCACGTGTAATAGAAGAATTACTTAAAAATTATTATTTTCCGGAGAATGTTGGTGTAATAAATGCGGGCACTAGTGTAAGAAATATATTATTTGATATTGCCCTCTCGGAAAAAAAACCAGGTAAAATTATCATTATTGATGCTTATGATGCAGGTAGACCGCCCGGTGAAATATTTGAAATTCCAATAGACGAAATTCCTCAAAAGAAGATTGATGATTTTTCAATGCATCAACTTCCAACCTCGAATCTATTAAAAGAATTAAAAGATTTTTGTAAAGTTGATGTAACAATTATTGCTTGCCAGGTAGAAAATATTCCAACTGAAGTTTCTAGTGATATTTCAAGGAAATTATTAGATGCATTACCGGAAATTTGCAGAAGAATAGATGAACTAATAAATAATAGATAAAGAAATTCTGTTGATTCACTCTTGTCAAAGCAGTCGTTCTAAATTTTTTATGTTACGAAAATTCCAAATTTAAGGACGCGGAACTCTCGGTTTTAGGCTCATATACGATTGTCGTCATTCCTGTCAGGTTATAGGGAAGGCTTTGAGCGAGAACGGGAATCCCCATTGCATTCTTATGGATTCCTAATAGTTCTCACTGCGATCGAACTTCAGGAATGACGATTCAATGAGGACCACCTCATTCAAATAACGTGAATTGATTATGTAATGAAAGAGGCCTCAGAAAAAATTGCTTCAATGATTATATGTATACTATAATAAGTTGTCATAAGCCACCAGCTTTTGTACCGCATCCATGTTGATCACCTTCGTATAAGCCTAAATCAATTCCAGTATTTTCATCCCACCAGTGGCGGCGGTAATAAAGGTTATATTCGCGGGACCCATGGCCTTTTGAAGATCCATCACGAGTTTCGTCTGATGCCATCATCCGTCAGGATATCATACCAATTCCGAGTATATTTGTGCTATTTTCATATTTCCCCAAAAGAATTATTTCCAGGTCAAGATTTGCTTATACCCTTTTAACTTTATAGAAAAAAGCTAATTTTAATTTTAAGGCGAATAACCGGGTTTATCATTTTTTCATCCTTATGGTAGCCGGAACGAGGTGAATCCGAATGATCCTTATCAAAAAGGACTCTGCCAGTTA
>CAVOVH010000003.1:0-240623 GCA_963699805.1 uncultured Cytophagales bacterium
TTTGGGCATCTGGCTTCGGTCTCTTCTGTCTACTTTTACTAGTACTTCATCATTCATGATTAGTTCACTGGTCACTGGTTCATTGGTTCACTTGCTTTGCAAACCGTAGCCTTTTAATCACCGAAGTGTAACGCAGGTGATGGCGAAGGTTTATTCATTGGTTCACTATGGTGGAAACGGGATATTGGGAAACGTGGATCATAGACCATGAACATATTCTTCTACCTTTTCCCGGATGAGATCTTTGATAGAGGCCCAGGAAACTGGTTTCAACATCATCAGCTCCTCATCTGTCTCAGCATCAATATAATAGGTCAGACTTTTTAGAACCATGAATTCCGAGCCATCGTGATATTTCTTATTGTACTGACGCAACATATCTTTCAGTGAAAACCGCTGTAAAAGAAAATAGATATCGGTAAAATCTTTCCGGGTCCCTCTTCCGGTGATGGCTGCCAGTTTCATGGCTGCAATATCAGATATACTCGCCAATCTGAGGCCTTCCTGAATTTTAGCGTTCTCAAGCCATGGATAGGGATAATTTACCAGATCTACCTTAGTCCCATTGATGGAATACACCTTAATGTTAGCTGATTTTGACAGGGTGATCACATTACCAGTTTTACTTAGTTCTTCAGTAATAGAGATTTCATCAGCAGATAGTTTTCCGAATAAATCAATATCAATTGATTTCCGGTGACCGATCTGTAAAGCCAGGGCCGTTCCCCCGGCCAATCTTAAATCAGCTGCGAAGTTGAGTTGAAGCAGTTGCTTCAGAAGTTCCAGTGCCTGGGGGCTGATTGCCTCGTAGTAGAGCATAAAAACTGATTTTCCGGGATCTTCGATAATAATGAAATAAAAGAACAGGTCCTTTCATCAAGGTCTCTGATCTTCACTGCCACTGCAACGATCTCCTCCAAACCATAATTTTTTTGGATCCATTTCCAATCATTCATCAAACCGTATTCCAGGACCCGTTGAATGATGAATTTTTTATTCTCTGTAGTATGCAATTTATTTTTATCCACGTCCCAGAATAAATGGCAGGATAATTCATCGATCAGGCAATTTGTATTCATGGATTATGGGTGATACAGATTATCCAAATTTTAAGATATCGCATCCAGATGTTTTCTCGTCTGACCAACTGCCATCACTCAGGCCGAAATCTGTGGTCTGACGAGGAGCGGTACAGCCTGAAGTCGGAAGCTGGAAGCCGGAAGGATTTATCATGCTCCGGAGTTCAGTTTTGCTTCTGGCTTCAGGCTTCGGGCTTTTTTGCGGCAGAACTTTTTGCTTACATTGTCAACTTTTACGAGTACTTCGTCATTCATATTGTTGAATTGTTGATTCGTTGAATTGTACCGTTTTCAATAATGAAACCGTCAGTTAAACAGTTAAACACATCAACGATTAAACTATATTTCTCTATTTTCATTTTCTAACAAATATTCTTCTTTGAGCAACCGATCATTCCAGAACTGATGTCCTGTAAACCGTACCATAGTGATCGTTATAGAGACCTACAGAACTTTTTTGAGACGTTATCTGCTTTGACAAGTATATCGTTGTTCATATTGTTGAATTGTTGAATTGTTGAATCGTTGAAGTGGTTATGTATTCAGTCATCGGATTGTTAGTTAAACAATTAAACACATCAACGATTAAACAGCAGTGTATTGTTGAATTGTTGAATCGTTTAATTGTTTAATCGAAGAGGTATTCAAAACTTGGAACGTCATTTAAATAGTTAAATGATTAAACATTCCATGTTAAAGGTTGAATTGAACGCATTCAGAATTCAGTTTTTAACCTTTTGGGAATTACGCAAGGCATTTAATTTGTTAGAAATTTCCTCAATTAAAGGACGGATCTCCTGATACTCAGATTCTTTAATTATATTCAAATCGGCAGAAATAATCAAAAGATTCAGGACTTCCATTAAACTTGAAAAGGACATCGTTGTAAAATTTGACTGGTCCCTTGGAGTCTTTCTGGCGATCCCTTCCGCTAGGTTTGTAGGAACCGATACGGCAGCACTTCGAATCTGTGATGTCATTCCAAATTTTTCTTCTTTTGGAAACCTTGCAGATAGTTTATAGATTTCTTTAACAAATACCCGGGACCGCTGCCAAACATCTAATTTTTCGAATGAAAATAAATACATAGCTGTACTTTTTGGGTTGAACATTATTTAAATATCAATATCGAAAAAAACATTCTGTTGTACAATTAAACAGAAATGAATTGCTGAACTGTTGATTTGTTGATTCGTTTAATTGAGAACGTTTTCATTCGCTTAATTGTCGATTAAACAGTTAAACAAATCAACAATTAAACTGTAATTACTTCCGATATAGTTTGAGGTTCAGGAATGGCCTTGCCTTCTGATTTCAATTGTTCGATATATAATTCCATCGCTTCTTTGATGTATTTTTTGGTTTCTTCAACCGTATCACCAACCGTAATACATCCCGGAAGATCCGGCACATAAGCGCTGTAACCGCTATCTGTTTTTTCAATGATAATTGTGTAATTGGACATTCTTTTATTTTAATCCTGCCTGTTTTAAAATACTATTCTCAGTTCCTTTCGCTAAATCCTTATTTAATCCGTGATCCGGAATCACAACTATACCCTGCTTGACTGGATGCTGATAAATTTTATGACTGCCTTTCTGCCGAACAAATTTCCAGTCATCTTTCTCCAGTAATTTTATGACATCTTTAACCTTCAATTAATAACGAGACGTTATAAAATTGGTTGAACTGATTTTCATTAATTAACTATATGATATTTTACTTCTTAGTTCCATCCGTACCGGTGCCTGATATCCTCCATCACTTTTTCATGACTAACCAGGTTATCCTTTTCTTCACTTTCCTGAAGGCTTGACAATGTCTCCTTTTTTTGATATTCTGTTAACTGATCAAACAGCTGGTTGTTCTTATAATTAATATGATTGTCCAGGATGTTATATACTTGTTCCAACAGTTTATCGTCCTTTGCCTTTTCAAGTAGTTCGATGATTTTTGTTTTAATAAGCTTATCCATTTTTAAAATATCTTTTCATCAAATTTACCGAATTCCCTTATAACCTCTATTATCGTAGCTTATGTTAGGAACAATCGCCCGGTAAGTCCATATTATTCTTCTAACCATTGGTCAATGTCCCTGTCAGCTTCCAGGTCCGACAAATATTCGTTTTTTTTGTATTGTTTTCTGGCTTCCTTAATGGCTGTTTGTTGTTCTTCGCTGGTCTTGTATTCTGTGTCATCCGTTTCCATTTCCAAAAGCCGCAAAAGTTCCTCAAGGAGATCCTTATCTTCAATATTTTTTATTTTGCCTATCAATTTTTTTCTGATGATTGCTTTTGTCATTTCATCAAACGATTTTAATAATCGAATATAATTAAAATAGTCGGGTAGATTATGGCTGATGGTTTAATTATTCTCCCTTTCCAGAATCATTTTCCGGAACAGTCGCCCGGATATGAATGTTTGACGAGGTTCGATATTGGATATTCGGTGTTCATGGTTCAAAATTCCGTTTTCAGTGTTTCCTCGTCTGACCAGCTGCCATCCTGCCAAACCCAGCTAGTGGTCTGACGAGGTTCGATATTGGATATTCGGTGTTCATGATTCAAAATTCCGTTTTCAGTGTTTCCTCGTCTGACCAACTTACCTGCCCGCCCGGCATTACTCGTGGTCTGACGAGGTTCGAAACTGATACTTCGTCATTCATGATTTATAATCCCATAACGCATACCGCAGTATCCGGGGCCGCCCGAAAAGGATCTGGGAAAAGATCCGGATTTTAGCCACCCAGTCTATTTCATTCCTTATGAAGATCGCTTCATGAAGTTTTTTTCCCCAGAATTTGTAGATCTGATATTTGGTAAAGGCGGTGATCTTTTCATTTTTCAGCAGCCCGTCAAGGATCTGGAATCCTTCACTGAACGCAAGTCCGTTTTTTTCTGTCTCCGGGAAAAGATCGGGTTGATGGTTCCTGCTGAAGTTTAACTTTTCATTTAAATACGCGATCTTCCAGGCCCGGCCTGATAGCGTTGCCCAGAAACACCAGTTCCCGTAATGCTGGTAATATGCGTATTCAAAAAATGACGGATCGATCAGCTTCTTATTAAAAACGCAGCCTCCTGCATGCCGGATCAGGTTGTACTTTGAAAAATATTTCTGAGCAGCCCCCTCGCCCGAAATCTGGAAAGAATCCTCCGGGTCAGGTGCTGGTTTTACCGGCGTATTTTTTTCGTCCACGTACCAGGAAGCACAAAAGGCCAGATCCACATTTTTATCACGGTCAAAGAGATCCATCAGGGTTTCCAGAAATCTTTTATCAGAGAAATCAGCACTTTCCGCGATCCAGATATATTCCCCTTCTGCCAGCCGGATCCCTTTTTTCCATTGCTGGATAGTACTCCCTGAGTTTTCCGCGTTGAGGATAAAATGGGTGACTTCCGGTCTGGATGCGTATTTCTCCATGATCTGCCTGCTCCCATCCGTACTGGCATCATCCAGCAGGATCACCTCGAAATCCCGGAAGGTCTGGTTGAAGATGCTGTCCAGCCGTTTCCGGAGATGTTTTTCATCATTATAGCTGGGAACAATAATGGAGACAGCAGGTTGCGTCACGATTATTTCAATGCTTTTAATAAAACCAGGGTTTTCTTTTTTACGTCCGCGGGCCATGGGTTTGAATTACTTTACACTCGAAAGTCCGAATCTGGAAGTAGATCTTGGCTTCAAATTTCGCGCTATTTTCATGATTCGTCCTGTCGAATTGCTAATTTGTTGAATAGGTTATTCGTTTAACTGAATCTTATTCAATTTTAATTACTTAATCAATCTATAAATCAAATTTCCAATTAAGCAGTTAAACGGTTAAACACAACCTTAGATTTTCACTAAGTCATCATAATTCAAAATCCGTTTTTCACTTATTAAAATATCGGATCCAAATATTCCTCGTCGGACCAGCCGCCATCCCTCCAGCCAAATTCAGTGGTCTGACGAGGTTCAGAATAGCCGGAAGCTGGAAGCCGAAAGGATTTATAATGCTCCGGGATTCAACAAGGCTTCGGGCACTGATACCTGAACATGAATTGGATCATTAACTTTCTTTTCTATTGATTTCAATCACCCGATTGTTTGGTTGACTGGTTCATTGGTTCATTTGTTCACTGGCAAAAATGGAGACGTGGAAACGTGGAAACGTGGATAAGTGGATCGATAATAATTCTTGAATCTCATTTTCTTCAGGCTTCCGGCTCCTGACTTCTGGCTTTTTGTCTTTGAACAGTCGCTTGGGTTTTTAGCCGGAGGACCGGGTTTCCCGAGTGACTGACTTTTGATATCAATAATATTGTGTTTTCTATTTTCATTGATCTCAATAATTCCGTTTCCGGTATTTCCTCGTCTGACCAGCTTCCCACCCTGCAAAACCCGGCTCGTGGTCGGACGAGGTTCGTGGCCTTCCAGCTTCGAGCCTGCCTCGTCTGTAGACAGGCTTCAGGCTTCTTCTGAACAGTCGCTCGGGTTTGTATGCCCGTGGATTGAGCTTCCCGAGTGACTGAATTTTGTTGTACTATTGAACATTAATTACTAAGTTCCTTGATTATTTTTTCAATATGGATCTTCAAATCCACGAGGTCGGAGGTGGCGACTTTCCATATCAATGAATGGGAAACACCAAAGTATTCATGTATGACAATGTCTCTCATACCGGCAATTTGTCTCCAGGGAACATTGGGGTATTTCTTTTTTATCGAATCAGGTAAATGTTTTACTGCTTCCCCGATTATCTCCAATCTTCTGATGATTGCATCCTGCTTTTGAGTATTCTTTTCAAAATCAGCTTCTGAGACATTTTCAATGTAGTTTTCTATTTTATAGATACTTTCAAGTATGTCATCCAGATATACTCTATAGTTTCTCTTTTTAGCCATATATCCGGACCTCCTCTTCTAAAATTTGCTTCTTCAAGGCCCGCTTGAGAGAGGAATACTCAACCAGATCCACCTTAAGTTGTAATTTATCTTCTAACGCTAACTTAATGGATATAAAATCCAAAAGGCTTAAATTTTCCTGAAGTTCAACCAGTAAATCAATATCGCTTGATCGAACATTTGAATTCCTTGCATAGGAACCGAATAACCCGGCTCTTTTTACCCGGTACTTTTTCAGGATTGGAATAATGTCTTTTATGATCTGATCACGGTTCATAAATACAAAATACGATATTTTTCCTAATAGAGCTCAAAAAAATCTGACGAATAGTTAATTCAATCCAGACGCCCGGTTTTGGTGAATGAAGCATTGTCATCCCGAGTAACTAACTTTTGAATATGAAATTGATCATTAATTTACGTTTTCATTGTTTACAATCACTCGGTATTTCTATAACAAAGACCAGCAAAGCCAAGCGATTGTTTATTGATTTTTTATTTTTCCGGATATCCAGTTTATTTTTATCTACCTCCCGGAATAGATGAGGAGATAACTCTTCAATCTTCATTTTCTTACCAATACTCATATTTTAAACATTTTCAGAAATATAAATATCTGCAGATGTGGGGAATCGGTTATTAACAGAAAACGCTCTTTTACACGATTAACCAGTTCTCCGATTCCACTTCTCCACATTTCCACATCTCCGCATCTCCACGTCTCCACATCTCCGATTTATCCTCCACTCCCAAACATGTTTTGATATGGTGATAAGGTGATAGGGTGATGTTGTGATGTTGTGATGTTGTGATTAGTTGAAATATCATTAGTTCACGATCTATTCTAAGGAATCAAATTCCATTCTTAACCACCACTTCGTTCTATGATAAACGGGATCGCCAGCCGGAACAGCACCACGCCGATGAAAGCCAGCACAAGTGCTGCGGCACTGATCACCAGGAAGGAATGTAGATACGGGGCGGGTCCGTAAAACATCCAATCCCGCGTGGTGGTGAGGATGGGTGCCACCGGATTGAACTGATTCAACAGTTGCCCGATCCCCGCCCTGGGAGTAGGATAAATAACCGGAGTCAACAGCATCCAGAATGGAAGGATGGCTCCAAGCAATCTCGATACATCTGTGAACATCATGCTTACCGGCAATAGGATCAAACCGATCGAGACCCCCAATAATGCCAGCATAAGTACTCCTAACGGGGCAAGGAAAATGGTAAGGGCGGGAGTTACCTTAAATACGATAAATACGGCCACAATCAGTACCAGTTTGACCAGGAAATCCGCTCCGATCTTTATAAAGCCGGATATCAGCAGGGATTCTTTATTGAAATTGATCTTGATCATGATGGCCTTGCCGGAACTGATGGCATTGTTAGGCATGGAAATGGATGATGCAAAAACCGACCATAACAGTGTAGACGTCAGTACGAAAGCTGGGTAGGGTACTCCCGGATCGTCGATGTTGATGATCCGCTGCCCGTTCAGGAATACCCATACCAGGGTGGTCATGATCGGCGGTATGAATGCCCAGACTAGCCCGAGGATGGATTGCCGGTACATCCCCTTCCGGTCGCGAAGAAAAAGCCGCCAGCCCAGCTCGAAGGAGCCCTTCCAGTCGGCGAACATTTCACGGAGCAGGTGGCCGGGTCTGCGGATGCCGGATTCGGGGGAGTAAATGATTACTTTTTCGTGGATATCTGGTTTGTTCATTGGTTCACTGGATCATTGGTTCAACGGTTCAACGGTTCAACGGTTCAACGGTTCAACGGTTCAACGGTTCAACGGGTTAATGGGTTAAGGGTTAATGGGTTAAAGGGTAGACTGGTTGACTGGTTGACTGGTTGACTGGTTGACTGGTAGACTGGTGGATCGGTGGATCGGTGGATCGGTAAATAGGTTCAAGAGTTTAAGAGTTTAAGAGTTTAAGGGTTAATGGGTTAATGGGTTATTCGTATATTATGTTATTATATTATCGGATTATTAGGTTATCGGTTAACTGGAGAACTGTGTAATCGGGTATGTAATGATACGAATTGATTAATCGATTGGCCGATTCCCCGGCTCCACATTTCCGCGTATCCCCGTTTCCCCGTATCCCCGTATCCACATCATTTACCATTCCTCCGACAACTCTCTCCAGATGATCCACGATCCTTTCCGCGGTCTTCCCATCCCAGCGCTCCGGAACCGTTCCCTTCTTCCAATCCCCTTTCATCAGCCGGGTCAGGTGGGGCCGGATGGCACCCGGATCTGTACCGACCAGTTCATTGGTCCCCAGGATGATGGTCTCGGGCCGCTCGGTGGAGTCCCGCAGGGTCATGCAGGGGATGCCCAGCACGGTGGCTTCTTCCGTAATCCCCCCCGAATCGGTGATAACCCCTTTTGCATTTTTGATCAGGTAAATGAATTCAAGGTATCCAAGGGGCTCTACCAGGTGAAGGTTCGGGAACTTCACATCCAGGCTTTTCAACGTCTGTGCGGTACGGGGATGGACCGGAAAAATGACCGGGCTGTGATCCGAAGTATGGCAGATCTCGTACAACGAGTCATGCAATTTGTTACCCTCATCCACATTGGCCGGGCGATGCATGGTGAGCACCAGATAAGCTTTTTTCCTAAGATCTATCTGGTCCCATATCCCAGGTTTTCTTAGCCTGGGTAAATTGGCCATCAGTGTATCGATCATGGTATTCCCAACAAAATAAATATGTTCTTCCTTTACACCGTTCTTTTTCAACTGATCATTGGCGGTGGCTGAGGTGGTGAAAAAATAATCCGTGATGCTGTCGGTCACCATCCGGTTGATCTCTTCGGGCATGGTCCGGTCCCCGCTGCGGATCCCTGCTTCCACATGGGCCACCTGCAGATTTAACTTTTTGGCGGTGATGGAACAGGCCAAAGTCGAGGTCACATCCCCCACCACCAGGCAGCAATGCGCCGGAAATTTCAACAAAAGATCTTCGTACCGGAGCATGATGCGACTGGTCTGTTCGGCCTGGCTGCCGGATCCGGATTCGAGATTCACATCCGGCTTGGGAATATTCAGCTCATCAAAGAACTGCTGACTCATTTTGGGATCGTAGTGTTGACCGGTATGCACCAGCCGGTAGGTGAATGGAAGATCTTTTCTTTTTTGTATTTCATGGATGATCGGTGCGATCTTCATGAAATTGGGTCGGGCTCCGGCGATGATATCGAGACGTTTATTAGACATTTTAATGGGTTGAAGAGTTTATGGGTTGAAGGGTTAAAGTGTTCAATGGTTCAATGGTTCATCGGTTCATTGGTAAACTGGTAGACTGGTAGATCGGTAGATCGGTAGATCGGTCAATTGGATAAAGGATTTATGAGTTTATGCGTTCAGATTTTTTTGATAAAAAACAATTCCGTGCTCTTTAATATGTTCTTTCAATTCCGGATTATCCAGGTGGGTATAATCAACGACATCGAAAAAATAGGGAAGTGGCAGGGATTCATTGAGTTTTCCGGAAATTTTAGAAGTCGTCTCCCAATCAACCTCATCCCCCTGAATGGCAATATCCACATCCGATCCTGTTTTATGATTTTTCATGGCCCGGGATCCGAAGATGATCCCTTGCTCAACGTTCGGGAAATCCTCAAGAACACTTCTGATCATTCCCAGACTTTTATCCGAAATACCAAACATCAAGATAAAGATTCCAGTTTGCTCATTACCTGGTTGATCGCCTGAAAATAGGGCCCGCCAATCAATTCGACCACATTCTTGAAATAGGTCTCATTATATGTATGCGACATTTCATTCCTTCGTTCCAGCATATCCATCCAAACCTCCCCATCTTTAATGATCTCGTATTGAAAAGCCATCTTGATCACATCCCTGGGAAATTTTGCTTCCACCTCCTGGCTTTCAAGATAATCCTTCAGGGTTTTCCATGCCAACTCATAGGTATATTCAAAACGCTGGACCATTCCCTCCTTTTCCATGTCATTCAGATCAGGATATTGATCAACCGCGACCGTAAGTTGATTAAAAGCTTTTTTTAAATTCTGGAAACGCTGTTTCCAACGGATGTCCTTATGGGGGTTCAATGGTTAATGAGTTTAAGGGTTAATGAGTTCACGAGTTCAACGGTTCAACGGTTCAACGGTTGACTGGTAGACTGGTAGACTGGTAAACTGGGGAATCGGGTTTTTACTGAAAACGTTCGATTTACCAATTACACGATTAAACGATTCACCATCATTAAGGATCCAGTCTTCGGGTTTTTATCTCATATTCAGGTTCGGGTTCCTTGAAAGAATCAGGGAATACTTCCTCCAGGGATAAGGCAAATCCTGGTAAAACGATTGAGGCGATCTGATCACCGACAGTCAAAGGCTTGGAAGTTTGATACTTTCCATTTTTAAGAATAAAGGCAATGATGGTTTTTTCTACGGGATGAACCACCCAATATTCCTCTACACCAGCCTTTTCATAAATCTCGTATTTTTCATGAAGATCCTTGGAAACAGAATTGGGTGACAAAACTTCCACGATCAGGTCCGGGGCTCCTTTACAGCCTTTCTCATCAATTTTTTCCAGGTCACAGATCACTGTGATATCCGGTTGCACAATGGTTTCCGTATCCTGATCCTGCTCTCCCGGATATTCAGGTAAACGGACATCGAAAGGGGCCGGAAATACCTTACAGGTTTTATGCTTCAGGAACTGATGAAAGGACGAAACCAAAACGGTTACAATACCCTGATGAACCGAAGAAGGAGCGGGTGACATCCTGAAGATCTTACCACGGATCAGTTCAATCCTTTCCTTGAACCGCCATAGCAGATAATCGGCATAGGTATAATGTTTTTCCGGATCAAGCAGTTTTATATCGGTCAGATATTTCATAGTTGGTTAATCTTGCAGCATCAATTTACGGAAAATTCCGGATAAATATTTTAAATCTTTGTACAATACTTCAATTTATATACTTGGTTCTCGGGCAATTGTATAATCGGTTATGAGCTGAAAACATATGATTAACCCAATCCCCAATTAACCGATTTACCAATTCCCCGTCTCCACGTATCCACATCTCCACTTATCCACTTATCCATTCTCAGCCCGATAATAAAACCTATCAGTCGCTCGGGTTCCATTGCCTTGGGGATGGCATTCCCGAGTGATTGAGTTTTGGATTTCAATAAAATCATGTCTATCCTTTCTTCAATTTACAATCACTCGGCAGTTCCCCCTCCAGGCTACAAAAGCCAAGCGATTGTTTGGTTTCCACGTCTCCACGTCTCCACATATCCACTTATCCACCTTCAGCCCGATAATAAAACTGCACAATACAGCCCAGCTGCTCGATGTATACAAGTACTTTCCGGTTATCGACTTTATCCACCGTGCCTGCCAGCCCCTTGAAAGGTCCATCCGGTATTTCAATGAACTGTCCTTTTTCAAAACCGCTTCCCTGGACCACAATGTCGGTTCCCTGGTTTTCGATTTGGTAAATGGCTTTGATCTCTTCTTCCCGGACAATGGCCGGTTTGCCCAGCCAGTATACGTAATTCACTACCCCGGGATCTTTCAATGGTTCCTGCCTGCTTTTTTCATCGATATGGATGAAAATGTAGGATGGGAACATAGGTAAACTCACCTTCTTTTTCCGGTCACTCCACTGCCGCATGGTTTTGATGAGCGGGCAATACACTTCATAGCCTTCCTGGAGGAGTCGGTCGGAGGATTTCTTCTCAGAGCGAGGTTTTGTATATAAGACGTACCAATTTGAAACTGAAGACATATATGAAAGAGTATTTTAATAGCCGGAAGCTGAAAGCCGGAGGCCGGAAGGTTTGTAATTCACAATATTTTTGATCATCTCAATGAATTAATTAATCCTTTAATCATGCTGGCTATTTCGAATGCCATTTCTTCTACCTTTTTGAGTACGGTATCCGAAATCCATTTTCGTCGGTAAAATAAATTCAATAATGTAACACTTTCGTAAAGTGAAGCCCTTGAGAAATATAAAAATTGTCTGAATTCCTTGTCCGTATTTCTTCCTTTACCCTCTGCAATGTTTTGTGCAACCGAAGAACAACTTGATTCAAGTTGTTCAATTAGCCGGAAATGATTCCTGTCAGTGCCCAAATTTTCAGTATACTGAATCACCTGGTCAGCAAAATCCATGGATTTCTGCCAAACAACCAGGTCTTTAAAATTAAAATGTTTTTCTTTCATAGCTGGCAATAATATTTGTAGGAAAAATTTATGAAATCAAACCTAACATTTTCTGGCCACCTGAAACGTTTATCATACGTTTAACTTCGTGTGTTACAATTTCTACCTTCAGACTTCCGGCTTCAGCCTTCCGGCTTCCGGCTTCAAGCTTCCGGCTTCAAGCTTCCGGCTTCTGGCTTCCGGCTTTCATATCCCATTGTTCCAAATCAACACATACCCATTATACCCATTCTTGACCTGTTTGTCCAGGATATTTCTGAACTCACCTTCGGTATACACCAGATACCGGATCTTCCGTTTGATCAGGGCTTCGGCTTTTTCGATCAGGCCGAACAGGTATTTTTTGTCGATGTCTCCCACAAAGATCAGGTCGAGCACACTGAAATCGGATCCCCGGGCAATCTCTCCGGTCAGGTACACAGCCTTCAGGTTGCCCAGCCGTTTGGCGATGCTGTCGACGATCACATCCAGCCCGAAATATTTACGCACGATGCTGTTGATCTCGTTGTACAGGGGATGCTCCTGGTTCACTTTATACAGTTTCCGGTTCCCTTCCACTTTCGATTCCAGCATATTGGCCTTCTCCAGCCGGTTCAGCTCTAGCCGGATGGCATTGCTCGACTCCCCGAATTCGGTCTCCAGTCCCCGGAGATAAGCGGCATTGTCCGGGTTGAGGAAAAATTTGAGAAGAAGTTTGATTCTCGTTTTACTGGTTATGAGGGCATTAATCATTATTTGTAGACGGGGAGACGGGGAAACGTGAAGACGTGGTATTTTTCAATTGGGTTTTCGTATACATCAAATAAATCAGAATTCAATAACTGATCATTTATATGGATAAGCGGATACGGGGAAACGTGGAGTCGGGGATATGTGGATTCCGTAACTATATTTTTGATCTATGGTATTTGATGAGGTTAAGCAGTTTACGGCGGACCTCTTCTGTGATATCTTCAATGATCGCTGAATCGACATAATCCAATCTTTGTGCAATGATGGATTGTGTTTCGAGTTCGCTGTCAGATCCAAGCGATATGTAGAAGGATTGTATCAATTCTCTGATATTTTTTCTGGCATATCCTTCGGCTATATTGGAAGGAATGGAAATAGCGGCTCTTCGCATCTGGGAAGTCAACAAATATTTTTCATCTTCAGGAAAATTCCGTGTTGTCCGGTATACGACCTCCACCAGATCGATACTTCTTTTCCATACATCAAGATTTTTGTGAGTTAGCATAGCTGATAAAATTTGAGGTTAAACAAATGATAATTAATGATGACAATAATTTAAAAATAAATCTCAAATTTTATAATCTTTATTTTAATGTTTTTCCTTTTTTATTCCCTATCTCCACTTTTCCTCGTTTCCACATCTCCACATTTCCGCATCTCCACATCTCCACATCTCCACATCTCCACATTTCCACGTTTCCACGTTTCCACGTTTCCGCGTTTCCACGTTTCCACGTTTGTTTCCACGTTTCCACGTTTCCGCGTTTCCACGTTTCCACGTTTCCACGTTTCCACGCTTCCGCATCTCCACATTTCCGCGTCTCCGGGTATTGCTTCGCCACGTCAGTCACCTCCCTTACGTGCAGACATTGAGTAGAAATACTACTCAAAGTAAGGAAAAGATTTTGAGACAATCAATGATAAAGTAGCTTTTTTTTGGTAAGATCATCATTCCGGAAAAAAGCGGCGTAAAGATCCTTCGCACTTGTCTACGGAAATGTAATGAAGGTGGAGGAGCTCGGGATAAAAACGTAGCTAAACGTGGTTACTATGTCCCCCGCTGGCGGGGGTAGATTTCATCAACCGGAAGTAACTCCCGCTCGAAAGGATTTTCTAATCGTTGAACAGATGATCCAGCGAACCAGAAAAACTCTTAAACTCTTAAACCTTTTAACCCTTTAACCCTTCCAGTGAACCATTGATCCAATGAACCAGAAAAACTCTTCAACTCTTAAACCCTATAACCCATCCAGTGAACCAATGATCCAATGAACCAGTGAACTAGAAAAAACTCATCTGACCTCTCCCCACACACTATCCACCGCACAGTGGTTCGATGAGATCTATAAGTTAAAAAAATTCCTGAACAACGATTTTCTTTTTCTCTTGTTATCGTAATATCCATACCCGTAACCATACCCATAGCCGTACTTCCTTCCATACCCGTAGGAATAGGAATATTTACTGAAATTGATGTCATTGAACAGGATCCCGAAATGTTTGATCTTACCCGAAGCATACATCTCTGAAACATGGTCGAGAGAGGATTTTATGGTCTTTCCCTGCCGGACCACCAGCAGGTTGAAATCGGTATATTTCAGCAATTCCATGGCATCCGCCACCACCCCGATGGGCGGGGTATCGATGATCACCACATCAAATTCTTTGTTGACTTTCTGTAGCAGGTCGATCATCTTTGGATTATTGAGCAGTTCTGAAGGATTGGGCGGCACATCCCCCCCGGCGATCACCTGCAGATATTCATTATCTGTCTTGGAGAAGATATCTTCATACTTACTGAATCCTGCCAGGTAATTACTCAGACCCGGCTGTTTGGTGGGAAGATCCAGGTATTTGGTCATGGTCGGCTTCCGCATATCGGCTCCTAATAACAGGGTCTTTTTCTCTGACAGGGCATAGATCCAGGCCAGGTTGATGGAGCAGAAAGTCTTTCCTTCACTGCCGAAGGAGGAAGTGACCAGGAAGATCCGGGCCGTTTCATCGATGAAATATTTCAGGTTGGCCCGGATATGCCGGAAGGTCTCGGCAATCTGGGATTGGGGGACCTCTTTTACCACCAGGTTGGTCTCATGATGACTGTGGCCAATGTTCCCTACCAGGGGGATGGATGTATGTCTAATCAGATCTTCCCGTGTCACGATCTTATCATTCATTGCATCGATCAGGAAAATCAAACCGATGGGAAATCCAAGCCCTATGATGAGGGCAAAAAGGAAATTTTTTTCCTTATCCGGGTAAACAGGTTCCCGGTTAAAATATGGTTCTTCCACCACCTGGTAATCGGAGGTGGTGGAGGCCCGGGATATGCTGGCTTCCGTTTTCCGTTGTAATAGCAGGTTGAACAATTCCCGGTTAAGGCCATAGATGGAATTCATCCGGTCCAATTCTCGGTTTTCTTTGAGGAAGTCCTTGATGGATGCATAATAAAAATCCATTTTTTCCTGGACCTCGGACAATTGCTGTTTATTAAAATCCCGTAAATTATTCAGGCTTTCAAATATATTTTTTTCCACGCGTTCCCGCATTTCATTTTCCCGGTTTACCAGCGGATTTTCCTGGTTGAATTCATTCATTTCAAGTTTTTCCTTTCTTTCGATACCTATATACTGCGCTACCAGGTCATCGAGCAAAGGGGCATCCAGACCAATCAGGTTGGGGGCGAAGATCCCTTCCTCACGGTCTTCCCGGATATACCGTTCCAGGTAATCATAATACCGGTTACTTAATTCAATGGCAGCCTGTCTTGATTCCAGTGCTTTGATCTGATCGAACACAAAGCTCCCTCCCTGGGTGAGCTGCTGATTTTCTATTTTAAAGTTATCTATGTTAGAGGCAAACCTTGACAATGAATCAGATAACTGGAACATCTGCTGATCGATAAACCGGATGGTATTGGTGGCTCTTTGATTCTTTTCTTGCAGGCCTTTTTCGATAACCACCTGGATATACGCTTTCATAAAATCCAGGTCCTTCTCCGGAAGGGGTCCCTGCATGCTCAGGTTGAGGATGGCTGAACCTTCCCGTTCCCAGTTGATATTGAGTTTCCCACGGTACTGGCCCGCCAGCGTGGGACGGGGAATGATCCTGAAAAAATAACCGATCCCGTTTTTTCCTCCCTTATAAGGACTGAACTTTTTTATGATCCGGAAACGCAGTCCATTGGGATCATACCAGGTATCGAATGCATATTGTTTATCCTTCAGTTTTTCATTCAGATTGGGATTCTCGGTGACCAGGTCAAAATGATTATCATCCAGCAGTTTGAGGAATATGGGCGTATTGTAAGGTATGTTCTTTGATACGGTGTCAATGTCCACCTCGAACCATGCGTTCTTATAGATCTCAGTAGTTTTTAACTGTCCCTGGGCATAAAAGGATACATCGAAATCAAGGCGGTCGATGGTGGCATTCATCTTGTCAAAAGATTTCAGTAAGGGAATTTCCTGCCAGACCTCTATATTGGGGCTGAACAAGCTTTGCCTTTCAAGCACATACCCTGCATTCCCTGAATTCTCGTAAAACTTTTTGGTGATGATCTTGGCATAAGTCATATACAATGGGGTCTCATACCGGTTGAAAAGGTAGGCAACCAACAGGGCAATGGACAGTGTGAAGAGGATCCAGGGCCACCGGCGGAGGATCTTGCCCAATGCTTTTTTGGTTTCCCCCAGATCATCTTTTTTCTCCCACGATAATTGTTCTTCCACCATCTATTTTTTAAATGCTTCAACCAGTAAAAACAAGGAGATTGCAGCGGTCAGAAAAGCCAGTGCCGTACCTGCATCCGGGATGATGTATTTCCGCCAGAACCGTGCTTTCAAAGGCGGTACGATGATCATGTCATCAGGCTGCAGATAATAATTCTTTGCCATCAATAATTCCTCATCCAAAGGATCTATGTAAATCACCTGTGACGTATCATCGATTGTTCGAATAATCTTGATATTTTTCCGGTCAGCAAATTCCGTGAGGTTCCCGGCCATCATGATGGCGTCAAAAATCGTATTTTTTGTCTCATAAATGGTAAATCTGGCTTCCGTATTCACCTCTCCCATGATCGTAAAATGAAAATTAAGCATCTGGATCCGGACGATCGGCGTTTCAAAATATCCTGTAAGTTTTTCCTGGATCAGTTTTTCTGCTTCCGGGAGGGTCAGACCAGATAAGGTTATATAACCGATTTCAGGTAATCCGAGTTGCCCGTTCTCATCAATAATAAAACCTGTATTGAACCGGTCCAGCGTTATGGAGGGAATCCCGCCCTCACTCCGGATATTTCCTACCCTTGATTGATTGCTTCTTCCAAAGATCTGCCCCCCTCTTCCTCCCTGGTTCGAATTGTATATAGGAAATTCCTGGTATTGAATGAGTGTTCTGATTTCCCCCAATTGTTCCTCATATCTTTTTACAAAATTGTATTCTTCTGGCGTTAAGGATCCGATCCTTAAGGAAATCATATCGTTGGGCCTGAGACGATAAGGTTTATAATTCAGTGGATATTCCCGGATCACGCTGTCGGTTGGGTAATCACCTTTGTTACCCTGGGGTTTCTGCAGATAGAGGATCTTTTTATTCTGGACACAGGAGGCCAGGAGAAAGATCCCTAAAATGATTTGGAAAATGGATAAAGACGGTCGTAAATAATTTCCTTTCAATGTTGTCTGGATCTAATGAAACCCCGATGTACCTGACAAAGATATAAGTAAAGAGTAATTGCACAAAATTTAATCATTAATAGTTATTGGGAGGGTAATTAACCCACCCCTACACCCCCTTCCTTCCGGTAGGCAGGCTCCCGGGAGGGGAATTTTGATCTTCGGAACTGGGGCAGATTCCCATGAACAGTCGCTCGGGTTTTTGAGCCGAAGGGCAGGACTTCCCGAGTGACTGGCATTTGGATATGAATTCGATCATAATCTTTCGTTTTCATTAATCTCAATCACCCGGCAACTCCATCCCGCTGACCACATAAGCCAAGCAATTGTTTTGAATGATGTTTTTCATCCTGACCCCAAATATATTCTGGGATCAGGATCTGAATGGATTTTTTGGTTTCTATTATTCAATCTGGCAAAGATTAAATGGTATAGTAGGGACTCATCCAGACCCTTCGCAGGAGCTCAGGGTGAAAAACGGAGCCGGTGAAGGATCATAACATGTTTTGAAATCGAACGCTGAAACATTTCTCCCCCTCAGGGTCACTCGCGAGAGAACCCTGAGGTTTGGTTATCCGGTATTCATCAGGATCATTTTCAAGTGACCCTGAGGGGGACAGTGACCCACCCCTACACCCCCTTCCTTCCGGTAGGCAGGCTCCCGGGAGGGGAATATCCCGTTTCTTACGTGCATTCCGATCGAAAAAAAATAATCTCTTGAAATGAAGTTGTTCTTCCTTTGAATCATTTATTATCCCGGAGTCCGGCATTCCCCTCCCTGGAGGGGAGCCTGTCTGCCGACAGGCAGGTGCGTTGGATCAGGAGATGGCAAGGGGTGGGTTTCCATGGGAGCCAACTATTGGATCTCGGTTTTCATCTTAAACAATTAAAGTTACCATATTCTGTGATCGCGGGAAAAAGTCAATTGGTTTTGAATATATCAGATTGACAATTCCTATTAAAAAAATAATTCTCATTTAAATCCATATTCGCTAACATTGTATCCACAAACCGAATCAAGAATGAAAATACTCATCACCGGCGGCACCGGGTACATCGGCTCGCATTACATCATCGAACAGATCCGGAATACGGACTGGGACATTGTTTCCATCGATAATTATCTCAATTCTTCGCCAAAAACCATCGACCGCATCGAAAAGATCACGGGCCGGAAAGTGCGGAATTACGAGATCGACTTGCGGGACAAACGGGCCACCTTGAAATTCTTTGAAGACCACGCGCATATTCAGGGCATCGTCCATTTTGCCGCCCTGAAATCCGTTCCGGATTCGGTGGATGCTCCTCTCCTCTATTATGACAATAATATCAATGGTCTGCTGAACATCCTGACTGCCGTGGAACAATTCCAGATCCCCTATTTCATCTTTTCCTCTTCTTCCAGTGTTTATGGGAATGTGGAAAAACTTCCCGTGGATGAAAAGACCCCCATGGGCCATGCAGAATCACCCTATGCCCATACCAAACAGATCGGGGAAGGCATTATCGAACATTTCTATCATAAAAATCAAAATCTGAAAGGGATCGCATTGAGGTATTTTAACCCGGTTGGGGCCGATGAGACCGGATTGAATGGAGAGGATCCCATTAACCGTCCTACCAACCTGGTGCCTGTCATCACCCAGGTCGCCTCCGGGATCCTGCCCCAATTGACCATCTATGGGGATGACTGGAAAACCCGCGACGGGACCTGTGTCCGGGATTATATCCATGTTTCCGATATCGCAGATGCGCATATCCGGGCGTTGGAATTCCTGATGGCCGGAAAGTCCGGTAATAATTATGAAATTTTCAACCTGGGTACAGGCAATGGGGTTTCCGTATTGGAAGCCGTGAATGCGTTTGAAAAAACCACCGGGAAAAAATTGAATTATACGCTTGGGTCGAGACGGCCAGGGGATACGGAAGCAGTTTACAGTGATAACCGGTATACGGAAAGCAAATTAGGCTGGAAACCAAAGAGAGAGATTGAGGAGATGATGCGGTCCGCCTGGAAATGGCAACAGCATCTGAATGTGGAGACGGGTAAATGAGGAGATGGGGATATGTGGAGACGGGGAGACGGGGAGATGGGGATATGTGGATACGGGGAGACGGGGAGACGGGGTGGTGAAAGAGTAAAAATTAGTTCGGTGAAAGATTTAAGTTTTAAGCGCAGGTTCCGGAAAAGTCCGGGAGATGGGTTCGGCTTGGAAATGGCAGAAAAATCTGAATATATCGAATTATTAGGAAGGGAACTTTTTACTTATCTTCCGGGAAACCGGTTTGAAAATACCCGCGTTGTAATAACGGGAGCAGCCGGTTCGATTGGAAGCCATCTGGTAAACTCCTTACTGGAAAAGACAAACTCCCATCTGATCCTGATCGATCAAAACGAATACGCCCTTTATCAATTACTTTTTCAGATTTCAGAATACCGTCCCCGCATCCAGATCCTACTTGCCGATATTCAGAACCGGAAAATGATGCAATTTTGTTTCCAGGAATATCGGCCCCAGATGGTCATCCATACCGCTGCCTACAAACAAGTGCCCATGCTGGAAACCTGGCCGGCTGCTGCGGTGGTGAATAATATCAGAAATACTCAACTTGTTTATGAGCTGGCTGTTGAATCCGGGGTGGAAAAATTTATTTTTATTTCGACCGATAAGGTTTTTTCGTGTTCGAACGTTCTTGGGAAAACTAAAAAGATTGCGGAATATATTATTTGCTCTAATAAAAACACCATACATTCCACCATTTTACGGTTCGGGAATGTGTTGTATTCAAGCGGATCTGCCAGTGAGCTTTTCCGGAATCAGATACGTGGGAATAAAAAATTAACGATCACCGATCCGGATTCGACCCGGTATTTTATCGCACCGGAAGAAGCCAGTGATTTTATTCTTTTTGCCATGAATCAGGTACCCTCCGCTTCCATTTATTATTTGTTCCAGGATGAACAGATCAGGATCCTTGCGCTTGCTCAAAGGATGTATCGTAGGTTTCATCAGGCAGAACCTGAGGCTGAATGGTGGGAAAAGATCAATCCCAGACCAGGTGATATTTTATCAGAATTTGATCTTAAAAGTTTAAATGATGTCAGCATCAAGTCAGATCCTATGATCCGGAAAATAACAGATCTTCATGTAGAAGTCGATCGACCGGCATTTCAAAATGAATTACTGACGCTATACCAGCTGGCAGAAACCTCATGTTCACCTGAAGAAATTAAAGATGGAATCAACCGGTTGATTTCACTCATTGGCTAAAGAAAATGCCGGGAATTATCCAGTTCATATTGACGTTTATTCTAATGATCCTGCTTTCACCTGTATTCCTGATCATTTCCCTGGGATTGTGGATTCAGGGAAGTGTATTGTTCACCCAGCAGCGGATCGGCAAGGGGAATCAACCGTTTACCCTGTATAAGTTCAGAACGATGTTTCCCATTGAACATGAAATAAAATCCGCTGAGCCTCATGGGACCACTCGTATCACCCCTTTTGGAAAAATATTGAGAAGATTTTCTCTGGACGAATTACCCCAGCTATGGAACATTCTTCAAGGCGACATGAATATGGTTGGACCCAGGCCACTGCCCACCGAATATCTTTCCAGGATGGATGAAACGATCCGAAGCCGTCACATGGTTAAACCCGGGATCACCGGCTGGGCCCAGGTGAGCGGAAGGAATGCACTTTCCTGGGATGAAAAATTTGAAATGGATTGCTGGTATGTGGAAAATCGATCCTTTCTTCTTGATTTCAAAATCCTTCTGTTAACCCTTCCCATGATTTTCAATAAAAAAGGGATCGATCGGGATGAGTTTCAGACCATGGAGGAATATAAGGGAGCTGGAAGCTCAAAGCCGGAAGCCTGAAGGAGCTGGAAGCTGGAAGCTCGAAGCTGGAAGGAGGAAGGTTAAGGGAGCTGGAAGCTCGAAGCTCGAGGCTGGAAGCCGGAAGGTTAAAGGAGCTGGAAGCTGGAAGCTCGAAGCTGGAAGGAGCAGGAAGATGTGGAAGGAATTTGAAATCCGAAGATATGAGTTAGAAGCCTGTCTGTTCGGGTAGATTGTCAACATTTTGTGTTGACTTCGCTCAGGCAATAAAACTTGCTTAAGTTTTCAATGTCGGGTACAGTATCACGCATCATTGATTTGCAATAAACGATCTGCGATATTTGAATGGCGATTTATTTGTTCAAAGCTGCAAGTTAAAAGTCGGTCTGTCAACAAAGTAGGTTCGGAGGATGGTCAATGAATCATAATACTTCCAGCTTCGAGCTTCGAGCATTGAGCAGTTTTGTTTCTTTTTCTCCATTTTTTTCGTAAATTATAAGACACATCAAACTTTTAAAATCATGTCGAATTCAAGTATTTATAAAGTCATTGAAATCGTTGGTACTTCGGAAGTATCCTGGGAAGATGCGGCCAAAGGTGCCATTGAAAAAGCAGCCAAATCACTAAAAGACCTGCGGATCGCAGAGGTGATCTCACAGGATCTGAAGCTCGAAAACGATAAGGTGGTTGCCTACCGGACCAAACTGAGTCTTTCCTTCAAGATCAAGGATTTTGGATAAAACTTAGACATCCAAATCAAAATATTTATAATTTTTCTTAAAAAAATACACAAAATACTGGTTTTGTCTTTTTAAATCTTTTATATTTGGTGCGATAATTTTTACGCGCAATGATCATTGAACAACTCAGAAAAAAGGAAAAACCAATCGGCGTTTTGGGGCTGGGGTATGTAGGATTACCCCTGGCGCTCGAAATGGCCAGAAAATACAGGGTCATCGGATTCGATATCAAACCGGAACGGATTGATCTTCTGAATAAAAAAATTGATCCCAGCCGGGAGCTGGAGCCGGAAGCTTTCGATGGATGCGACATCACCTTTACCGCCAATGTGGAAGATCTGAAAGAGGCTGTATTTTTCATTGTCGCAGTCCCCACCCCAATCGACAACCACAATAAACCGGATATCACAGCGCTGCTCAAAGCCTGTGAGACGGTGGGACATGTAATTAAAAAAGGCGATTATGTCGTTTTTGAATCCACCGTATATCCCGGCTGCACCGAGGAGGATTGTGTCCCGGTGATGGAAGAAAAAAGCGGATTAAAATTCGTTATGGATTTCAAGGTAGGTTATTCTCCGGAAAGGATCAACCCGGGCGATACTGTACACACCTTTACAAAAATCACCAAGGTGGTATCCGGTTGTGACGCTGAATCATTGGAGGTGATTTCGGAAATCTATGGAAGTGTGGTGGAGGCAGGAGTATATAATGCTACTTCCATCAAAGTGGCTGAGGCTGCAAAGATCATCGAAAATACCCAACGCGACATCAACATCGCATTGATGAATGAACTTTCGCTCATTTTCCGACGCTTGAATATCAATACTTTTGAGGTACTTGAGGCCGCCCGGACCAAGTGGAATTTCCTGCCCTTCACACCAGGACTGGTAGGAGGCCATTGCATCGGCGTGGACCCCTATTACCTGGCCTGGAAATCGGATGAACTGGGTCATTATCCCAAGGTGATCCTTTCAGGAAGGGATATCAATGATGGAATGGGTAAAAGAATCGCCCGTGAGGTGATCCAGCACCTGATCAGCATGGACCTGGTGATCAGCAAATCCAGGGTATTGATCCTGGGGGTTACCTTCAAGGAAAATGTGAGCGATGTCCGGAATTCCAAAGTAGCTGATATATATAATGAACTACGCACCTACCTGGTGAATGTGGATGTGGTGGATCCCCTGGCGGATCCGGCGGAAGTCAAGCATGAATATGGATTCGACCTGATCCCGGAACCCGGAAGGAATTATCATGCCATCATCCTGGCCGTCAGTCATGATGAATACCTGGGGATGGAGGAAAAGGATTTTAAAGCATTGGCCAATGGCCTTACCCTGTTTTATGATGTGAAGGGGGTGAAGAAACGAAAGATCAGTCAGTTGAAGTATATGAGTTTGTGATACCGGAATAAATCCTGGATTTAATGCACAGCTCCCGGATCAGGTCCGGGAAGGGATCGTCTCCGAAGTCCAGTCCTCCCGGATCCATTCCGGGGTCTTTTCATGTTACTTAAATATTTCGAAACAGATCCCGGAACACTGAATCAAGTTCAGCGCAGGCAGGTCCGGGAAGGGATCGTCTCCGGAGTCTGTTAATCCATTATTCTCTTATATCGAAAAACAGATCTTTGTATGCCGGATTCATGGATCTGATCAGATTTTCCTTCCAGGCCCTGCGATATCGTTTGATCTGTCTTTCACGATGAGTGGCATCTTCAATGGAATGATATGTTTCATAATAGAGCAACTTATAACAATTATATTTGCTCGTAAATCCTCGAAAAATTTTCAGACGATGTTCAATGGTTCTTCGACACAGGTCATCTGTAAATCCGGTGTATAAAACATGGTGATTCCAGTTGGATATGATATAAACATAATAGTAATTCATAGCTGGTATAATGAAAAATGAAATAAAAATGCTGGGGCAATAAGATAACAATATTGCTCAAATAATAAAAATAGAAAATCAGTCAATATATTTAAATAATAATATCATGCACAGATCCCGGATCGGGTCCGGGAAGGGATCGTCTCCGAAGTCCAGTCCTCCCCGGATCCATTCCGGGGTCTATTCATGTTACTTAAATATTTCGAAACTGATCCCGGTACACTGAATCAAGTTCAGCGCATGCAAGTCCGGGAATGGATCGTCTCCGGAGTCCAGACCTCCCCGGATCTATTCCGGGACCTTTCCTTGTGATTTTTCCATTTTATAATATAGATTACCGATGGTATCCCGTAATGGTTCCGGAAAGTTTTTCAAGGGCCCATCTTCTGATCCGGAGCTGTTCCGGTTTTGTCCTGATTACAGAAAAATGTCGATGGTTAAATTTAAACATTGAAATAAATAATAAAAATTCGCCAAAAAATTGTTATTTTTCAGGTTGTAAATGATGCATTAAAATCCTTTTAAAAAGGTTACAAATTCAGGATAAAAGGATATAAATAAATTGATCTCCTATACTTAATTGATGAAGGGTTGAAATTAAGAAAGGATATTATTTTCACAATAATTTATTAAATTGCGGTTAGGATCACTTATGAATCATTTGTTATGAGAAAGATTTACATCTATCTGATTTTTTCTTTTATGGCAATTCAAAGTTTTGCCCAGCCATTTACAGGAAATTATCGAACAAATCCTGTAACGACTCCTCCTAATATGAACTGGGAGACAGCTAGCGACTGGGAGGTTTATAACGGAAGCTGGCAGACTGCCACGGTACCTCCTGATTTCAGTAATTCTACCGGCATCACCATAAGGAGCGGGCATAATGTATCCGTTAATGCCGATCTGACCATTGACCAGACGGTCGTTGAAAATACGGCTACCATCGATGTCGCTGGTAATGTTGAACTCACCTTACGCAACAACACCGAACTTGAGGATATGGTGAATAACGGGACGATCCTGTTAAATGATTTATTTGGTTTTTTTGGAAGCTCTTTCATCGTCAATGGGCGCCTGGTAAACATTGGTGATGTAACGATTAATAATCCGGTGGCTTCTACCATGACTGTTTTTGGTACCTACGAGCACCGGCGGAATGCCGGGAGCATACCCACCGCCACCTGGTGGCAGACTTCATTCTGCATTATAACGGGCACTACCAATGCCGCTCCCACCGGTTTGGGACAAACCTTTGGGAACTTCTGGTGGAATACACCAAGTATGGGCGTAGTTTTGGTTCCTCTGAACATCGGCACTTCGATGTCTACGCAGAACAATTTTGAAGTATCCAATACCGGTGCGGGGCTCATTGCATTGACCAATCTATCCGGGGATATACTGAATATAAACGGAAACTTTTTAATTAACGGTACCGGAAATGTATCCTTCACACCAGCTGGCAGCATTACCATCAATGTTAATACGGATTTTGTGAAAGCAGGCAGTGGAATTTGCTATTTTACACAGAACGGAACCGCCAACCTGAATGTCAACGGTAATGTTTCCCATACCTCGGGAATATTGGGAAATTCCGGACCAGGTACGGCCAACCTTAATTTCAGCGGCACCAGCTTACAGACTTTTACTGGGGGAGGTACTATTAACGGAGCCCTGAATTTTATTATCAACTCAGGTGCCATTGTTGATCTCGGAACCGGCTTTTTAAGCGGTGGAGGTTCCTTTACACTGAATGCCAATGGGACCCTGAGAACAGGAAATTTAGAGGGAATTGAATCAGGCACTGCTTCGGGTGCCATCCGGGTATCGGGCAGCAAGACCTTTCAGAGTAATGGTAACCTGGTCTATAATGGTACGGGAGCCCAGAATATGGGGAATCTTCCGGGGATCTATTCCAGCGGATTGAATATAACCGTCAATAAACCTTCCGGAGACCTCACCATGGAATCCGGCCTAACCATCGACAATTTCAGGTCGCTTAATCTGAATTCCGGGAATCTTATCATCGGGCCGAATACACTCGCCCTCAATGGTAACCTTACCGGCACGGGATCACTGACCGCCGGCTCTGCCGTTCCGTCGACTTCCAACCTCGCGTTTAATGGATCAGGAACTGTTGGAACGATCCGATTCACCCCGGGTAATCATTACGTGAATACACTAACTTATACCAACGGAAATGCATCTCTTGCATCTCCCTTGAACGTAAGCGGGAATTTTACACATGCCGGTGGAATCCTGGATCTGGGCGGACAGGAGCTTACTGTTATAAGTAATTATACAAACTCCGGCGGGACTTTCCAAAGTTCTGCCGCCAGTAATCTACTTATTCTGGGTTCCGGATCTTTCAATAATTTGAGCATGGAAACAGGCAGCACCCTGAATACTGTGGAAATCAACCGGACAGGTGTAACGGTAACCACCTCTTCCGATTTTTCCATCAGCTTCCTGCGGTTGCTGGGAGGTACATTGACTGCCTTCCCTTCCATGCGATTTTAACCTCCATTACCAGGAACGCAGCCGGCATTTTATCGAATATTCCGGGTGGTACAGGCGCTTACAGCGTGATCTACCAGGGCAATACAAATTTCAGCACTGGCAATGAACTGCCCAATCTCTCCGCTCGGTTGATTAATCTGACCAAAAATGGCAGCAGCAATGTCAGTCTTAGTAAAAGTATTACCGTGAACGGGAATGTGAACCTGAACGGAGGCACCCTGGGAGGTGCTGCCAGTAATATCACCATGCTCGGGCCGAACTGGAATTTTAATGGCGGGGCCTTATCCCCATCTACCGTCACATTCAATGCTACTTCCACAGTCGGAGGCACCTCACCGGATATCCAGTTCCACAATCTTGTGATGAATGCTTCTGCCGTGGTCACTTTCCCGGCAACGAGCGACCTGGTGATGACGGGCAATCTGACCGTCCTGAATGCGGCCACGCTCGCAGTACAACCCCAGTCCTTTTATTTCATCGGGGGAAATAGCCAGACCGTTTCTGTCAATAATAAAGCACTGAATTCAATTGTGGTGGATAAGACTGCCGGCGACGTAACCTTACAAAGTTCACTACGGCTCAGACAAAAGCTTGAGATCCTGAGTGGGACGACTTTTTTTTCCCAGGGCAACCTGACCCTCATTTCCAATTCAGCAGGAACGACCGGCAATGCCTACATCGCGACACTTCCATCCGGGGCCTTTATCGATGGAGATGTTACTGTTCAGCGGCTGGTGGATCCGGAAGGAAAACCGGTGTGGAGACATATTACCTCCCCGGTCGACGGAGCTACCCTTGCTGATCTTTCCGCCTATTTTAATACCAGTGACGCGCAGGGGGTATACTCATACGATGAAACACAACCCGGAACTCTGGATGACGGCTGGGTGAAAGAACCACTCACCACAGTGATGACTCCCGGAAAAGGTTTCATCGCCGCCGCCTTTAACAGTACCAATAATTTACGCTGGCAGATGACAGGGCCGGTCAACCAGGGCATTTATGAATTTGAACCGACCAAAAGTGGGGGTACAACGGATGATGGATGGAACCTCACAGGGAATCCTTATCCATCGACGATCGATTGGGATGCACCAGGCTGGACGAAGACCCGTGTTACCGGAACTTTTTATGTTAGGGATTATATCAATAACATCTATTTGTTCTGGACAGGTAATCCGGCAACTTCCACCAAAAGTAATAGCTTAATTGCCACGGGACAGGGTTTCTGGATAATTGCTACCGGAAATGGCAATCCCCCACGTCTTTTGGGGTTCTCAGAAGATGTAAAAAGTGGCTCAACGGGCACTTTTTATCGTAAAGCGACTCCTGAAATCAATAATTTCCTTGCTGCCGGGATTTCTGACGGAATAAAATCGGATAAAGTCTTTATCGTATTTGATGAAAAGGGAAATGACAATTATGATGAATTGCTTGATGCGAGGAAACTTTCCAATGACGTTTTTAACATCAGTACAATTTCCAAAGATAATTTCAATTTATGTGTTGATTATAAACCCGCATTGAGCGAGGAGGACATATCTGTCTTCCTGAATGTTTATAATTTTGAAACAGGTAATTACACCCTTTTCTTTGAAAAACTTGAATCGATCAATCCTGAATTTCAGATTTACCTGATCGATCATTATACGGGTGAAAATTACAACCTGAGGGATATCTCCGAAATACAATTTTCTGTGAATCCTGAAATTGAATCTACCTATGGGAATCAACGATTTGAGGTGATCTTAACCAAAAACCTGTCACCGGACTTCCTGAGTAATACAGAAAATTTGTTTGTCTATCCAAATCCGGCAAAAGACTGGATCACCATTCGTTATAAAGATGTTAATGAATTTGATTTTGATGATGTACCAAAATATAATATCTTTGATCCATCATCAAGGGCTCTGTTGTTGAAAGGTGAATTTGTCATTGAGGGGAAAAATCTTCACGTAGCCAATATTGACGTTTCCATACTTAAAACTGGGATGTATATTATTCAGGTTGAAGCAGGTAATCAAAGTTATTTCAGCAAGTTATTGATTGAATGAGATGAAGTTTAAATTCCTAATTACATTAATCGGTCTATTTTTCCTTACTTTTTATGCCATCGGGCAACCGGGAGGTCCTGGCGGGCCCATTGAACCCCCTCTGATACCCATCGATGGAGGAGTCAGCATCCTGCTGGCTGCCGGTGCTTTGTTTGGGGCGAAAAAGATCTATGATGTCACAAAAAGAAAAAAATAAAAACTGATAATTCTTAATATTTTAAAAGATCCCGTTGTTGAAAGATGACGGGATCTTTTTGTGGGGAGACGGGGAAATGTGGAAATGGGTATACGCGGAGAGTTGAAACCGTAGAATTAAATAAAGGAAGAGACAGGAAATCGGGAATCCAGGGAATTAGTTTGTAATATTTTTCAAATGAAACACTTCAGATGAAATCATAAGCAAAAATATCATGAGTTTATCAATCTGAACCTGTAAACTTTTTTTAGGACAAGACAACGAGACACCCGTTTCCACATCTCCCCGTATCCACATCTACCCGTTTCCACTTTCTCCTCGGTCACCCCAATAAAAAAAAGGATATCCCTGTCGCTGTTCTGATCCCGATAAAACTACATAGCTGGTTGAACCGGGCACCTGGGCGATCAGGGAATATCCTTAATGTTACATAGCTGGTTTAATTCCCCCCGTTAAACAAACTATAATCTATCAATTAAGACAATTATCTTACATCAATTATGAAAGAACTTCTCCTAAAATTTGACTGCATTTTTTGATTACCGAATCATTGAGGTGATGAAGATAACCATTCTCCCGCATTCAATGCCGTTCAAAGTTGACCCAAAAAGTACATGCGTGATATTACTTTCTATATTCCCGTTTTTTAAACGGCTCAATCTGATCCCATCCCCCAATCCGGAGGATATCGCCATGATCCGGACTGCAAAAATATTCAGATCCATGATTTCCCGGATGTAATGTTTAAGGGCCCTTGTGTTCAATTTCCTGGCCAATTTTTTTCAATTTATCAGAAAATCTTTCTTCTGATGCGGGTAGGAAATATAAAATATACGGATCGATTGATGGAAAATTGACATCAATCCCGGCTAAAAACCAGCCAAAAAGAGGACAAAAATGACAAGGGTAAGAAAAGGGAAGGGTAATATGAATTATGGATGGGTAATTGCTGGAATTACTGGCTGGGAAAACGAAGCCTTGAATTAACCTGTGAATGTTTAATAAAAAATTGGAAATGTAAAATATAAACTCAAAGAAGCGGAAGGGAAATCGGGATTATGAAGATCGAAGGATTTGTAGGCTGGTAGACTGGGAGACAAGTAGATGACTGGTTGACTAGTAGACTGGTGGCTTGCCGAAGATTCAGCGGAGGTTTGTAGACTGGGAGACAAAAAAACGAATTAAATATTCCATCCACCACCATCAGGGTCACTTGAAAAAAACCCTGATGAACACGCAACAAACCCATCCTCAGGGTCCTACCCTGAGGGATGGGGGAACTCCTGATTAACACGAAACACTTCAATTAAGAATATATGTATTTATTATAATTTATAAACTTCAAAACATAGATTTCCACTACCAAATCATCCAGGAAGGCCGCAATCCACAAAATTTAATTTTCATAATTGTTGTAAATCTGAAATATTTTTATATCTTGACAATCCATTAAACATTTTTTTGAGCTAATAGCTATGGCTCCAGAAATTTCCATAGAGGTCTGCTTTAGAGGAATCCGGTCTTTGTATACAGACAGTTTCCACCCGCCCACACACGTCCATTCAACGGCCGGTCCATCAGTAGCCCCCTCTTCCAGAGGCCCCTGATGCCGGATTACCACCTACACCCGTACTAAAATTTTTTTAACCAAAAACAATCCATCATGAAACGAATCACATTAATTTCAATTACCCTGATTTTCTTCGCGTCATTCTTGCTCATTTTTGAGAATTGCGGAGATAATGGAACGGAGCCGGAACCCAACAAACCTCCGACCATCAGCATTTCCAGTCCAGCCAACAATGCGGCGGTTGCACTGGGGACGTCCGTACAGATCTCCATAACGGCAAGCGATCCGGACGGGTCCATCGGCAATGTGCAGATCAGCATTGACAATGTGAGTGAAGCCACTTTACAGTCCCCTCCCTATAGTTATAGCTGGAATACGGCGGATGCTACCCCAGGGCAGCATACCATCAAGGCAGTGGCCACGGATAATCAGGGGCTGAACGCCAATGCACAGGTAACTATAACTATAACGGTAACGGCCAATACCCCAACGGTAACCACAGCTGATATTTCGGAAATAACAGACAATTCGGCAACGGGTGGAGGAGAAGTGACCGATGATGGAGGCCAGGATGTAACGGCCCGGGGAGTAGTCTGGGGAGAAAGCAGTGAGCCTACCCTGGATAATAAGAGTGGATTTACAGAAGATGGTGACGGTTCAGGAGCCTTTACCAGCAGCCTGACAGACTTGTCGGCCAATACTACTTATTACGTGAGGGCATATGCCACCAACAGTGAAGGTACAGCATATGGAGAAGCAACATCTTTCACGACATTAGCTGGCCCTCTGACAGTAACGACTGCAGATATAACAGATATAGAGGCCCATGTAGCAGCTGGCGGCGGAGAGGTTACCGATCTTGGAGGTGGTAACTCTGATCCCATAGTCGGCCTGGTATGGAGTACTTCATCGAATCCGGAATGGTTAAATAATGAAGGGTTTTACTATGGAACAGGTCTCCTATTTGAGGTACCCATAACGGGTCTTGATCCGTCGACTACTTATTATGTTAGAGCCTTTGCTACATATGATGGGAGCACTTTTGCATATGGAGAAGAAATATCCTTTACTACATCGGCCTTCTCGATTCAAACAGGAAGTTTTACAGATACCCGGGACGATACCCAGTACAATACGGTTACGATTAGTGGTCAGACGTGGATGGCAGAAAACCTGGCCTATCTGCCGGAAGTATGTGCTTCTGATGCAGAATGTGGCTATTGGGTATATGACTATCAGGGAACTGAGGTTGCAGCTGCCATGGCTACCGCCAATTACACAACCTACGGTGTCCTTTATAATTGGGAAATGGCTAAAACAGCTTGTCCTACTGGTTGGCATTTGCCTTCAGAAGAAGAATGGGCCTTCTTAGAGGTCCATCTTGGTATGAATATCAATTTGACAGTTGGTGAGGATATGAGGGGTACTGATGAAGGAGGAAAACTGAAAGAGACAGGCATCACTCATTGGAATGATCCCAATTATGGGGCTACTAATATTAGTGGCTTTACTGCCCTCGGTGCAGGAGGGCGAGACTCAGGTAATGATACTTTCTATGGTATGGGAATCATAGGTAATTTTTGGACATCAACTGATGCTGGAAATTTCATTCGATCACGTTACCTGTATAATGATACTGAACAGGTTGGTGCGCAATGGTTTCAAATTGGGTATGGTGCGAGTGGATATTCAGTCAGATGTGTTCAGGATTAGATTTGAACACTATCCCATATTAATAAGTCAGCAGATTTTTTTCTGCTGACTTGTTTTTTTTATACGCATTTCGGCCGGACCTGCCGGGCAGCAGCTAAAAAGTTAATTCCATTTAATGGATCCCATCCCCTTTCCCGGTCCCGGATCAAGCCCAGGATCTTCCCATACCCCTTCATTAAAGTTTCCAGTAAAAGCTTCAGCCCCTGGTGGAAACTATAGTGAATGTGTTCAACGGGGGACATCAAAATCTATAATATATTTGGTTTTCATGCTGAGTTATGAGAAGGATCGGTACGCAAGCTCTTTGGAACAGTCTGGCTGAGGGATGCACTTGAATGACATTTCACTCCTTTGTTATCCCGATTTTATGGAGGGATCTGATTGCGTGCTCTTGTTCTCCCGGTTCTAGAGAGAAGCATGATTAAGTATCTTTATCAGATTCCTCACATCGTTCGGAATGATAGAGAGGTGTATAACAAGTAGGACGTATCGAAGTGGCTATAGAATCGTGGATGGATTACAGAGATCCACATCCAGATTACACCTCTGATAAACTCCAGTCATTGGATGAGTGCCCTACGCAATTGTTTTCTTTTTTGGCAAGTCGAGCCTTCTCCCGATAGCGGCATAGAACAGGATGATCAGGAAACAGATCAAGGGTACCGCATAGGATACGCTGATGCTGCCTGTAGCATCGGATACCAATCCCTGGATGGCGGGGAACACAGCTCCCCCCACGATGGCCATGATCTGACCGGAAGCCGCGATCTTGGTATCTTCCCCCAGGCCCCGGGTAGCCAACCCGTAAATGGTCGGGAACATGAGCGACATACATCCACTGATCCCCACCAGGGCATATACACTGATAAGACCATGCCCGAAGGTAACCGTGGCGGTAAAAATAATGGCAAGTAAGGTAGAGAGGGTCAGCAGGATCCCCGGTTTGATCAATTTCATCAGGGCCGTATTTACAAATCGCATGGCGGTAAAAATGATCAGGGCAGCAATATAATAGGAAGAGGATTCCGATTCGTTCAGTCCCAGTTCCGACATGATATAACGGATGGTAAAGGACCAGACACAAAGCTGGGCCCCGACGTAAAAGAACTGTGCGATCACACCCAGGATATAATGCCGGTTATGAAGCAGACGCCTGATGGCCGGTCCGAGGTTCACCCTGGAATCACCCTCAGAGGCCCTGGGCATTTTTCTGGCAGCGATGGTAATCCATAGTATCAGCAATACAAGTGCCACCCCCACATAGGGCCCCATTACTGCGTTGAGTTCCTGGGACTGAAGGGCAGAAAGCTGCGCTTTCCCCATGGCTGCTCGTTCTTCTGCTGTGGCTATATTCAGGTGAGACAGGATAAAAAACTTGCTCAGGACCACCCCGGTGATGGACCCGATGGGATTGAAGGATTGGGCAAAATTGAGCCGCCGGGTCCCGGTCTCTTCCGGGCCGATGGCAATGATGTAGGGATTGGCGGTGGTTTCCAGAATAGAGAGTCCACCCGCCAGGATGAACAGGGCAGTGAGAAAGTGACCGTAAACCATGGTCTTACTCGCAGGGTAAAATAACACGGCTCCGATCATGTACATTCCCAGTCCCAGCAGGATCCCGGTCTTGTAGGTGTATTTTTTGATGATGATGGCCGCCGGTAATGCCAGGCAGAAATAGGCACCGTAAAATGACATCTGCACGAGGGAAGTCTGGAAATCGGTCATACTCATGATCTTTTTGAAAGCAGCCAGCAGGGTGTCGGTCATATTATTGGCCAGACCCCAGAGGAAAAACAGGCTGGTGATCAGAGCGAACGTAATGATGGGAGTGGATTTCCGGATGTTTATCTGCGCCATAGTTCCTGTGATTTTTATGAAGGTTGAAAAAATCACCTGAATTAAGGACATTCATGCTTATTGTGCAATATAATAAGCGGAAAAAAATAATATTACGGTCAGGGATCGTGTGATGGCATGGGATGGGTTTCCGTTGTTTACCCACCCCTGCACCCCTCCCGGGAGGGGAATATGCTGTTTTCAGGAGTGTTTTAATAATCGATCTAAGACTCGATAATTTCAGAACGAATCTCCCATCTTAAATTATGATTCCGCTGCCGGAGACCGGTATTCCCCTCCTCGGAGGGGGCCTGTCTGCCGACAGGCAGGTGGGTCGGTTGCGTGATGGCATGGGGTGGGTTTATCGATGGTTTTCAATCCAACTAAAAATAGTATCTATTACGTTCTCCATATCATATTTTACCTCTTCATCACTGAACCGTAAAAATGAGACCCCAAGCTCTTCTAATCTTTTCTGTCTTTTCCGATCATACTCATATTTATGATCATGAGATTCATCATCCACTTCAATGGCCAACCTAAGTTCTTTACAATAGAAATCAACAATGTATTCATCTATCGGGTGCTGTCTGTCGAAGTCATAACCCGCGATTTTCTTTTGTTTTACTTCGTCCCATAATAAAATTTCTGCCAGGGACATATTTTTCCTCAATGATTTTGCGAGGAATTTCAGTTTAGGATTGTACGGAATTATTTTTCTTCTCATAGCTGGAAAAGTATATTAAGATAAATATAACAAAAATTACCCACCCCTACACCCCTCCCGGGAGGGGAATATCCCGTTTCTTAAGTGCAATCCGATCGAAAAAAAATAATCTCATGAAATGAAGTTGTTCCTACTTTGAATCATTCATTATTCCGGAGGCCGGCATTCCCCTCCCGGGAGGGGAATAATGAATATTCGGATAAGGTACCATTTAAAGTTATATGGCCGTATCTATATAAAACGCCTCTACACGTGAAAATTTCATAAAACCGAAAGTTTGGTGTCCTCCCAACCTCACCCTATTCCGAAATGATCGGCATTTTTTGAATATATCGATCCTGCTCCAATATATCGATCATGAACCTGGCTACATTTTTTCGACTGATGGTAAATCCCGGTTTTTCTACACCCGGTACCGTCACCTTCACCCGTTTATCCTTCTCCGAATTGGTCAAGCCTACAGGCCGGACGACCGTCCACCGGAGATTCGAATCCTTCAATATCTTTTCCTGCCGGTCGTGATCCTGGTAGGTAATCCCGATATTGCTGTGGTTAATGATCCAGCTGAACCATCCGGGTAAATATTTGGCTGAATCTCCCGCTCCGGCCGCAGAAATCACAATAACGCGATCCAGGTTATAAATGGGGGCTAACTCCACAACCATTCCGATGGACGCAGAAAGCAGATCGGGAGGTGAAACCATCCTTGCCCAAGGGAAATCCGATTTTCTCGAAATATTCAGGGCACTGAGAACCACTTCACAACCCTCCATGGCTTTTCCAAGATCTTCCCGTTGCGTCGTCATTCCTTTGAAAATAACCAGTCGTTCCGGGCTTATCTTCAGTTTTTCAGGATGACGTACAAGGACATGGACCGTATGCCCCCGATCAAGGGCTTCCTTTATCAGGAATTGACCTGTTCTGCCGGTTCCTCCTAAAATCAGTAGTTTCATTATTAAGGATTATTTATAATAGGTAATAAATGATACTTTTTTTTATTCGCACGTACACTTTGGAAATTTGATATAAAATCTTAAAACATCAAAAATTACCCGCTCCCGTTCATATAAAAGGTCAATGCCATCACTCCATGGGCTTCAGCTTCAGTACTTCGTCAGCAAACTGATAGGTCGCCTTTTGAACACCCTCCCAGTCCCCGGATTTGTACTGGCAGGCAATCACGTGTTCACCGGCATCAGGGAAAGCCTTTTTTTCCTTCTTCGAAGGGTCCGTCCCCAGCCTGTCAAACATCTTCAGCAGGGCATCCACGCGCACGGTCTGGTCCTGTTCTTCTTCATTCTTGTAATAATATCCGAGAAACACAGGCTGCGTCACCATTTGATAGGTATAAGGCGTCATGGTGATGTTCAGCAGTTCCTGCAGGTAGACCACCGCTTCCAACCGGTACGAACTTGTCCAATAGAGGCTGTCTTCATAACTTTCCGGTGTGGAGGAAATGTATTTCCCACCTGTAATCAATCTTCCTATCTGCAGACCCCAGGGATAGGCAAGAATGGGCGTGGCTGAATTGTTAATTTTGATATTCGGAGAATACAGGATCAATGCTTCAATTTCAGGATGTGTCGCTGCCAGGTAAAGGGAAAGAGTCCCACCTGTGGAAGTACTCATCAGGATCACCTTCTCGCCCAATTGTTTCCCGATGGCCATCGCTTCAGCTGCTGACTGAACCAGTTTTTCAGGGGTCATTTCCAGGAGGGCATCTTTTTCATGAATGCCATGATCATACAGTCTGGACAGATATAAATTGCAGCCGTATCTTTTGGCGAAATTAGTATGAATAGGGATCCCTTCTCCCTGGCTAGCCGAAAATCCATGTAAGTAAACCACCGAATATTCCGTTTTATTTTTCAGGCTGTCGTCATTCCAGATGATCCTTGCCTGGTTATCCAGTTTCAGGTTTTCAATTCCGGATTCACGTTGGTTGATATACTGATCTAGTTCCTCGCCCGAATAATTGATTTCAGGTAATTCGGGACCTACTTCTCCCGGGTCAAGCTGGGGCCCTGAAAGGTAAATCCCTGCGATTAAAACGGGTATGATGATATAATATCGGAGTTTATTCATCTCAAATTCATATCCACATCTAAAATATCAAAAAGTTAGTACAATTTTTAAAATTCACCTGTAGAAAGAAAAGCGGTTTTACCAAATGGCATGTAAGATTTTTATATAAATCATTTTCCATTTCGTTTTCTTTATCTCCAATGTGACTTCTCCGGATCTCCCGGGCTTCCCGGACTCGTCCCGGAACCGGTGTGCGTTTTTGGCAAAGGTACATGGAAAAACCCCAGGTCCGGAAATACGGAAACAAGTTCAGTGCAGGCAGGTTCGGGAAGTCCGGGGAGGTTCGGACTTCAAAAATTAAATCATAAATGATATAATGGAATTTGAAGGCAGTCAATTTAAGCTGTATATTGCTAGCGTATCATCAGTCCTTTTTTTGAAAAAAATGAAGCATAAAGCTGCCCTTTTAAAATCATTCTTGCCTTATATTATTTTACTGACTTTGGTGGTTTTTTTTAATCCCGGGAAAACACAGACCCTCCTCCATGTCTCAGAAAATAAACGATACCTGGTAGATTCCGAAGGAAATCCATTCTTATGGCTCGGAGATACAGCCTGGGGTCTTTTCCACCGGACAACGCGGGAAACTGCCGAAACTTACCTGTCCATCAGAAAGGATCAGGGATTTACCATCATCCAGGCTTCGATCCTTGCCGCCGGTTACTGGCAGGGTCTTGATGCCAATCTGTATGGTGATCAGCCGTTAAAATACAACAATCCCCTTTCACCGAATGAGTCCTTTTTCAAACATGTCGACTGGGTCATCAGGAAAGCAGAGGAAAATGGATTATACATAGGCCTGCTGCCTGTCTGGGGAGAATACGTGTGTCCGGCCTGGCATGATGGGCCCAAAATCTTTGATGCCTCCACGGCCTATGCCTATGGGAAATGGGTGGGTGCCAGGTACGCCGGCACGCCAAATATTGTATGGATCCTTGGAGGTGACCGGGCGGCTGATCAATGTGGAAAGGATGATATAAACATCTGGCATCAGATGGCAAAAGGCATCAAAGAATCTGATCCCAACCATCTGATCACCTATCATCCCAATGGCTATACATCCTCTTCCGAATGGTTCCATTTCGATCCGCTTTTTGATTTCAATATGATTGAAACGCATAAATTTACGCAACAATATTACCGGAGGATTCTTGCCGATTATCACAAAAATATGCCCAAGCCTTTGATCCAGGGTGAACCTGCCTATGAGGATGAAGTGCTCTACCATCTTCCTGATCGAATGTTCCGGTCTCAACCTTATTGGTCATTCCTTGCGGGTGCAAAAGGTCATAACTATGGCAAAACCTATATTGCCTATTTAACCGATGAAAACCATCCGCATGACTGGAGGGAATGGGAATCACTGGCCGATTCACTTGATAGCCCGGGACTCCGGTGGCTGCAGATATTCAAAGAGAATTTTTCTGATCTTCCCTGGTGGGATCTGATACCTGAAAATGACCTGATCATTGGTTATCCGGGAGAAGGCAACAATTTTATGGCCGCCGCCCACACTCCCGATTTCTCAAACCAGGTGGTTTATTTCCCACAGAACACCCCCGGGGAGATCAGGATCCCGCACAAGGAAGGGGAAAATATCAAAGCCCATTGGATCAACCCGGTAGATGGAGAGAAAATACCAATCGATCTATCCAATGTGCAGGATACCCACCTGTTTACTCCTCCAGAACATTTTAAGGATGGATTATTAATCATAAAAAATGAATAATAGATCCCGAATATGGGATCAAAAAGATCAGAACTGACTGATCATACAATTTCTATCACTGATAAACAATCATTATGAACACCGATTTCCTTTTTCAATTCAGTAACATCTGGGTGGTTCCCGGATGGATCCTGTTGTGGTTCTTTCCAGGGAGATCCTGGACTCAACCCATTGTTGTATATCTCATCATTTCCCTGCTTGCATTATTATATTCCATTCTGCTGATCAGTAGTACAGTTCCTTTTGATGCAGAAGCCTTCAGCAGCCTGGCGGGAATCAAAACCATGTTCGGGAATGACCGGTTATTACTGGCCGGCTGGATCCATTACCTGGCATTCGACCTCACAGCTGCCCTGTTCATCACCCGGGACAGCTTGAAGATCGGATATCCAGTCTGGTTGCGCATTCCTGTCCAGTTTTTTGTGTTTATGACAGGCCCCCTGGGTATGCTGATCTATCTGTTGACACGGTTTATTTATTCGAAAAATATCAGTTGGGCCTGATGGTGTAAACAATCCTTCCGGACCTCCCGGATGTATTCCGGGATCTGTGTACGTATCTGGAAAAGGAACATGGACAAATCCCGGGACGAGTCTGGGGAGGTTCGAACTTCGGAGATGTTTTCTTGCCGGCTCCCACCTGCACCAAATTCATTTCAGTGTTCCTGAGCCTGGGTACCTAACTGATAAAAGAACATGAATAAACCGCAATCATATCGTCAGCTCCATTCCTTCCCGGGCAAGTACACAGTCTTTAAACCGCTCCTGACACTTTTTCTCCATCTTCATCAGGAATTCATCATTGTGATCGGGATCATGATGAGTGCATACCAGCATCTTGCATCCTGCCTGTTCCGCCACCTCCATCGCCTGTTCATAACTGCTGTGCCCCCATCCCTTGTGTGCCTCCAATTCTTCCGGAGTGTATTGGGCATCATGAATCAGAATATCGGCGCCCCTGGCCAGGTTCACGATCCGTTGGTCAATCTTTTTCCCATGTTCAATATCTGTGGAAAAGACAATCACTTTTTCCCTCCAATAGAACCGCATGCTGTAGGCAGTTCCCGGATGATTGTGCTTACGGACCGTCACCACAGTTTCACCAAACAATTCTATTTCATCCTTAGGCATCAGAAAATGCATTTCCGCACCCATCTCTTCAAGCTTCACAGGAAAATAAACCTCGTGCATCTGAAAATCAAACAGACTTTTAATGTCCTTCAACGGCCTGTCACGACCCATGGTAATGATATTCAGGATTTTATCGGGATTATAGGCGGGTTTGAAAAAAGGAAAACCCTGGATGTGATCCCAGTGAAAATGCGTAAAAGCCAGGTATATTTCTTTGTCATATTGGTTGCCGCGTTCAATTTCTTTTCCAAGTTTCCGGATGCCGGTGCCCGCATCGATGATGGCTATGCGGTTATTCATATTATTCGTAAGTGAGAGACAGGTGGTGTTCCCTCCAAACTCATAAGATCCGGGCTCACTTATCGGAATCGAACCACGCGTTCCATAAAACTTTACCGTAAATTTTGGCTCCATATCAGGTCGTTACAACAAAATAATATGATAATAAACGCATTTATATCCAATTGGATATAAAATCAATCAAATATGGCCAATTTTATCATTGTTTTCAAAAAATGCGATATACAACAAAAAGTTTATAAATTGCATTTAGGGTAAACATCAATGACCGAATGTCATTAAAAATAAATTAAATTCCATGACACATCCTGCAAAACTACAGAAGATCCTGGCAGTTTTGAACCTGATGGGATTTTTGTTGATGGTCGTAATGAATTTCCTGGCCAATTACCTGCCGATCAATCATAAAACCACTGGGGAACTATCCGGACAGTATCCCAACTTATTCGTTCCTGCTGGTTTTACCTTTGCAATATGGGGAGTCATCTACCTGCTTTTATTAGGTTTCATCATCTTTCAACTCTTCCAGGCATTCCGTAAAGAAAAGGTATCCGACTTTATTTTAAAAATCGGATACTGGTTCCTGTTTTCCTGTGTGGCCAACGCCTCATGGATCCTGGCCTGGCACCATGAAAAAGTCCTGCTTTCCCTGATCATCATGCTGAGCCTGTTTTTCTCACTCATCACCATTTATGGTCATCTGAATATCGGGAAATCCAGCCTTACTAAAAATGAAAAATATCTCGTACATGTGCCATTCAGCATCTATTTTGCATGGATCAACGTAGCCACCATCGCCAATGTGACCGTCCTTCTGGTCGATTCCGGGTGGAGCCGTTTCGGGCTTTCAGAACAGTTCTGGACGATGATCATCATTGCGATTATTATTATCCTGACTATTTTCTATCTGGTTAGGCGAAGAGATCTCTATTTTTCATTGGTTATTTTATGGGCATTCTATGGTATCCTCCATCAAAGGATGCATGATACCCATACTCCTGATTCAGGGATCCAATCCATCCTGATGATCGGAATGACATTGATCGTATTAACCGGTATTTTCCAGCTTTTCCAGCAAAAGGTATAATGAAATTTGCATTCTTATGAAAAACCTTTAGGATTTTGTCCTCAAGACTAATCTCAAACCCGAAAACCTGCGGATCAAATTCCCACCAGGACAATTAATATTATAGTGGATTAATATTCATAGAATCAATTTTCGTACTTACATGAAATATGATTAAATTTCCACCTGTTTAATAAAAATGGATCAATAGATGGTGAATAAAACAGATCCTATTCCCTTTGAAACCAAGGTCACATTACTGAAGAAAATTCATCTGTTCGCGGATCTGCACCGCCCTTCGTTAAAAAAAATAGCCGATCTCGTAGAAGAGACCGAATATCAGAAAGGTCATTATGTTTTTAAAAAAGGAGATGAAGGAGATGCCGTTTTCATCATTGCCCGGGGAAAAGTCACCGTATTGGATGGCGAATTCGTTCTTTCCAGGTTAAAGGAAGGGGAAGTCTTTGGTGAATATGCCCTCATTGATAACAAAGCAAGATCTGCCTCGATTCTGGCAGATGAACCCGTCAGACTGCTCCGTCTGAGTCACAATGATTTTACATCCCTCATGGAGAATAACAAGGAGATCCTCCATGGTTTACTTCGGGTGTTTGTGAAAAGATTGCGGCATCAGGATGAAATGGAAAAACAATTATCGGAACAGAACACCAAGATCCGCCAGCAGAAGGAGATCCTGGAAGACCTCAATGAAGAAAAAAACCATCTGATTGCCATCATTGCCCATGACCTCAGAAATCCGCTTTCCAGTACTCTTTCCCTGGCAGAATTACTCCTTTCGGAAAAAGAATGCTTCAACGAGGACCAGGTAATCTGTATTGAAGGGATCATCAAAGCCCTCAACCGGATGAATGACATGATCAAAAGGATCCTGGATGTAAGAACACTGGAAGAGAAAAAGGGAAATCTGAAAATGGAAAGGACCAACCTGTCGAGCCTGTATCAACAGGCCTTCCTGAATTTTAAGGAAAAGATGGAAAAGAAAAAACTGAAACCTGTCCTGAACCTGAATGATGTATATGCTGTGATCGACAAAAATTACCTGCTGCAGGTCATCGAAAACCTCATTTCAAATGCCGTCAAATTTTCTCCGGAAAGTAAAAACATTTATTTAAACCTTTGGGCCCATCAGGGTAAAGTTTACATAGGTATAAAAGATGAAGGTCCCGGCATCTCTCATGATGATCAGGAAAAACTCTTTTTGAAATATCAACCCTTGAGTGCAATGCCAACGGGAGGTGAAAGTTCAACAGGAATCGGACTCTCTATTGTTAAAAAATATACGGAAATGATGAATGGTGAGGTCTGGTGTGAAAGTGACCTGGGAAAGGGAACCAAGTTTGTAGTTGCTTTTGACCGGGCCTGATCCTTGTTTTCTGAATAATATAATGAATAAATCGCAGTTCCCGTCACGAAGAGATTTTTTAAAATCAGTGGCAATCTCTGTTCCTGTCATCAGCCTGAGTGGAATTACCTGGTCAGGATGCTCTACGGAAAAAAAATCCACCCTGGATGATATATTCATGTCATTCAAAAATCCTCCTCCAGGGGCAAAGCCTTTTTTCAGATGGTGGTGGAATGGCAATCATCTGGATAAGGAAGAAATCTCTCGGGAACTGAAATTGATGAAAATGGCAGGAGCAGGAGGAATCGAGATCAATCCCATTGCGATGCCCCAGCAGGTCCGTAATCCACCGGAAGAAGGATTGTTATGGTTAAGTGATGCCTGGTGTGAGATGGTCCGGTATACCGTCCAGGAAGCAAAGAAGAATAATATGGAAGTGGACCTGATCGTAGGAACCGGTTGGCCGTTTGGAGGGGAATTTCTGGATCCGGATGAAACCATTCAAGGATTGACCTTCGAACAGCATGTCGTCAAAGGTCCCGGTCAGACGACCCTCGTCTTAAAAGAGGTGGAGGAAAATGAAAAAATCTACAAAATCTACCTGATACCTTCAGGTGTGGAGCAGGTTAGCGATATCATGGATCTGGATCAGAGACCTGATTCAGATAACCAGTTAGCTTTCAACCTGGCTTCCGGTGAATTTTATGCAGTGGTTATCCGGATCAAGAAAGGATTCAGGGAAGTATTCAGGGGAGCACCCGGAGGTGCCGGTCCGGTACTGGACCATTTCAATGCCGAGGCGGTCTCCAAATACCTCAACCACATGTCCGAATCCCTGAATCCTTATTTTGAAGGTAAGTTGGGAAATGGCATCCGGGCCATTTTTTGTGACAGCATCGAGCTGGAAGGAGCCAACTGGACCTCTGATTTTCCGGTTGAATTTGAAAAAAGAAGAGGCTATGTGATTGAGCCCTATCTGCCCCTGATGTTGACAGAGATCGAAGTCGATCCAGCCCTTATCGATCCCATCGAGCGTGCCCGGTATGATTACAGCCTGACTCTGTCCGAGTTATTCAGGGAAAGGTTTATCCAGGTTTTTCATCAGTGGTGTCAGGACAACCAGGTACTCAGCCGTTATCAGGCATATGGACATCCATGGCTGTATACCGACCTCGTTGAAGGATACATGATCCCCGACATTCCTGAAGGTGATCAGTGGCTATACAATCCAGGATGGTCGAGTTCCAGGATCAACAGCATCCGGTATGCCATCTGGAACAAATACGCTTCCAGTGGAGGTCATCTCGCACAACGGAACATTGTCAGCAGTGAAGCCATGACCAATACAAGTGGCGTGTTTGAAGCTACCTTAAAATATATGAAACAGGCGGCTGATCTGAATTTTATAGCGGGCATCAACCACCTGGTTCTGCACGGCTTCAATTATTCCCCTCCTGAGACTTCCTTCCCTGGTTGGGTGCAATACGGCACTTATTTTAATGAAAACAATACCTGGTGGCCCTATGTTTCATCCTTCATGGAATATGTCAGCCGTATTTCAACCGTACTTCAAAACAGCGAACCGGTCTCACAGGTGGCGATCTTAGGTCCAACTCCTGATACCTGGCGAAAATACGGACTTGACAGAAATCCTTTCAATACCGAACCATGGTACCTGCATTCGATCTGGCAGGCATTGAGTAGTCATGGGATCTCAGCAGATTATATCAATGGCCATGTTCTGACAGAATCGGTTTTTGAAAATGGCCAGTTTGATTTTAACCATGTCTCCTACCAGGCACTGGTGGTCTGCAATGCAGAATCACTTGAAATGCCGGTGGCCAGAAGCATCCTACAGTATGTAGAAACGGGTGGAAAGGTGATTTTTATATCCGATTTTCCAACCGAAAGCCCTGGGATGGATAGTTACCAGGAATTTAATGAATTGGTGAAATCATCCATCGAGCGGGCGATCGATGCCGGTGCCCATGTGGAAGAATCACCGGATGAATCGTTGAAAGGAGATATGGAACGGTTAACGGAATGGGCTGGTAAATTTATTGAAAATTATCAGCTGAAACCAGGGATTCAGATCATGGATCCGGATGCTTACCTGATGTCAGTCCAATTCATGCACAATCAGCACCCGGTATTGTTTTTCAGCAATGTACATCAGTCAAACTTCGTTGATACCTTCATATCACATCCAGCCAATGAATACGATTACTGGCGATGGGATCCCGAAAATGATACACGGGTAAAATTGATCCCGGACGACGGGGCTGTAGAATTGAGTCTCAAACCCCTGGAATCAGCTTTGATCGTACTGGAACATGCCGATCCAAAAGTGAAGATCCCGGAAATACGGGTCCGTAGAAATGAATGGGTGCTTGAGGGACAATGGGAACTTGAATGTATCCCGAAAATAAAAGGAGAAACCATCAATAAGACCCTGTATAGGCTGATGGATCTTGCCACATTACCGGATTTGACTTATTTCTCAGGGACGGTTATCTACCGGAAATCCTTCGTGCTGGAGGATCCGGATTTTTATGAACTTGAACTGGGCCGGGTTCATGATCTGGCAGAGGTCTTCATCAATGGAATGAGCCTTGGGATTGATTGGTATGGGAATAAGACCTTTTCACTGAATGGCTATCTTATCAGGGGTAAAAATGAGCTGGAAATCAGGGTGGTCAATACGCTGCTTAATTACTGTATATCGCAGAGAAATAATCCGGAGATTGGTTATTGGCTGGATCGATACCGGGAAGAGGCCAAAATAGCTCCCTGTGGATTAATCGGACCTGTTAAAATGTTCAGTTGAACCAGGATGTTCACTTGCGACGCGAAAGAAAAGTGAATAAATAAAATATACTGAAAATTTCCAGCCTGCCCAGCAGCATATTGATGGAAAGCACCAGCTTGCCCAATGCAGGAATATTATTAAAGTTCCCCAGAGAACTTACTCCATTAAAGCCGGGGCCTACATTGCCCAGGGTAGCCGCCGATCCTGAGAAGCCAGTTAACAGATCCACTCCCATAATGGCCAACAAAAAGGTACTTATCAGCAATATGAGTAAATATAAAATGATGAAAGTCAGTACCTGGTCAATGGTGTCTTCCTCCAACGTATTTTTCCCCAGTTTGATTGGTATCACAGCATTGGGATGCTGTAATTTCTTCATATGTCTTCTTAACTGTTTCCAGAATATCACCACCCGGTCAACTTTCATTCCGCCCGAGGTGGATCCCGCCCCTGCACATTGGATCGTGAAGAATAACAATATCAGTATGGACAGCCCAGGCCAGATGGCAGTATCGGTGGTGGCAAATCCGGTGGTAGTTCCCAGTGAGGCTACCTGAAATGCTGCATACCTGAACGATTCACCCCAACTATTAAATTGATTCCCATGCACATTCACAGCAACGATCCCAACTCCTGCGATCATGGCTATCAGATAATACCTGACCACATAGGAATCCCATATTTTGTTCTTTTTGCCGGTCATGGTATTGAATATCAACCCGAAATGAATACCGGAGAGCACCATAAATAGGATGATGATGATCTCGATGGACACCGAATCAAAATAGGCAACACTCAGATTTTTTGTTGAGAATCCACCCGTAGCAATGGTTCCGAATGAATGAGTGATGGCATCGAATAAGGACATGCCAAAAACAAACAGTAAAACAGTTTCAGCCACTGTGAATCCGATATACACCCAGAGCATCACATTCAAAGCATTCCGTGTACGGAGTGTATAATTGTCGAGTGAAAGACTGGACTGATCGATCCGGTAGATGGTGGCACTTGAAAATCCCCTGGAAGGAAGCACAGCCAGTACGAATATGATGATCCCCAATCCACCAATCCAGTGGGTGGCCGATCGCCAGAACAGCAAACCCTTCGGTTGTGATTCAACATCGATCAATATCGTGGATCCGGTGGTGGTGTACCCGGATACACTTTCAAACCAGGCGTTGATAAAAGTAAACTCTCCTCCCCACATCAGATAAGGTAACATTCCGATCACACAGGAAATCAACCAGCTGAAGATAATGATCATGTAGGCCTCCTTGGGTATGATCTCCTCCTCACCCGGGACAAAAATAAATGGGAATATCCCGATGATAAAAGTGATGAAGGTACAGTACAATAAAGTAAACTGCACCTGTTCATGGTTGAAAGTTGATATCAGAAATGAAATGAATAGAAAAATTGAATTTACGATAACCGCAACGCCGATTTGCCTGATGATGAGGTGTGGTCTCATGTTTTATTTTTTTTGACTCGAACAGAGTTGAGTCACCGATTCATTCAAAAGATAGATCTCATCCTTGGTCTCAACCGAGATCCGGTAAGGCTTTTTATCATCAATATAAGATATGATGGCATTGGTGATCCTTACGATGGGCTTTACAAAATAATAAGTAACAAAATAATAAAAGATGAAGACAAAGATAATCGCGGATACCACGGAAACAATGCCCGGCATGATCGAACGATGCGTCCTGTCTTTCAGATCGGAAGCAGTCTGGTACAATACCTGGTCATTTAGGCGCATGAGTTGTTCGGCATCCTGCTTGGTATGTAAAAATGATTTATGGACTACTTCAGAGTACCAATTCAGATTTTCTTCTTTCATGGTCCCCACGATCGGCTTTTCCCAGATCGCTTTATATTCATTATAGGATGCGCGTAATCTGTTCACATATTCATGTTCTCCCGGGATGGTTATGTTATTGGCTGCGATGATCAGGTTTTTCATAAACGCGCTGTCACCACTGTTCAGGATCCGCCTTCCCTCTTCCCACCGGCCCATCAGCAGGAGCAATATTCCGGAATCTTCCCGTTCCAGCGCTTCCACCATTTCTTCCGTCGCATTGATGCTTTTATAATTATCTTCCAGCATCAATTCCACCGAGGACCCGATATTATATATTTCAAATACAGATAAAATGCCGGAAAGGATCAGCATGGTAGCTAAAATTAAAAATCCGGCAAATATTTTTAATCCAATCCCAAAATGTCTCATTTTCTTATTCTTTTAATGGTGGATATCCTGTCATTTTTAATTCAGTCGAATTGCATCTTTAAGATAAACCATGAAGTACAGGATGGTGTCTCCAATAAAAAAAATAATCCGTTTATCAAAATACCGGCGAACAGGGATATTTTAAAAAATGGCCTTGATTTCAGGACTTTCCTCATATTGGACGAAATTAAGTCCAAACTTAGCATTATTTTGTTTTCCAGTCATCAAAAAAATACCGGAATTTCACCAGTAGAAAACCAATTTGTTAAATTTGTCTTTCTGTATTTTAATTAAATTATCAATCATGAAGACCTTGATCGCTGCTTTCATTGCCATTTTTTCAATCCTGAACCTGACCTACGGACAAACCTATCCTGGACTCTCATCCCCTGACAGGATCCGGATGTTGCAACCCCCGGAGGGTCCCATACGCATGGTGCTGGATACGGATACCTACAATGAAATTGATGATCAGTTTGCGCTCGTGTACGCCCTTTTATCTCCTGAAAAATTAAAAGTGGAGGCAGTATATGCTGCCCCTTTTCACAATAACCGGTCCACAGGCCCAGGGGATGGGATGGAAAAAAGTTACGAAGAGATCCTCAGGATCCTTGAAAAGCTTGACCGTTCAGCGGCTGGTTTCGCTTTCATGGGAAGCACGGATTTCATCCAGGATATATCACAGCCTGAATCAAGTCCTGCCGTGGCTGACCTGATCCGGAAAGCCAAAACAAGTACGCCGGAAGATCCTTTGTATGTGGTTGCCGTAGGTGCGATCACCAATGTTGCCAATGCCATCCTGATTGATCCATCGATCATTCAGAACATCGTGGTTGTCTGGCTGGGCGGGAACGGTCACCAGTGGCCTAATCAGCGCGAATTCAATTATTTCCAGGACATTAATGCTTCACGGACCATCTTCGACAGTGGTGTCCCATTTGTCCAGGTGCCCTGTACACCCGTAGTCACCCATCTGGCCACCACCGTTCCGGAAATGGAAAAATATGTAGGAGGTCGCGGCGCCATCGGTGATTATCTGCTGAAAATCTTCAAAGATTATCATTCCGATCATTTTGGCTGGTCAAAAGTCCTGTGGGATATGTCAGCCGTTGCCTATGTGATCAATCCAGAATGGACCCCTTCGAATCTCGTTCACAGCCCGATCGTAACCGACCAGTTTACGCTCAGTGTGGATGATTCGAGACATTTTATCCGGGTAGTATACTTCGTAAAGCGGGATGATATTTTCCGTGACTTTTTTACGAAGCTGGCGCAATAAATTTCTGGTTTATTGGATCACTTGATCATCGGTTCAAAAGTTCGCGGGTTATCGATTCGCGGACCCTTTCAATTCTGTCCTTTCGACTTCAGGGGAAAAACTGACCCTACTTTTTCGCTGGATCACTGGCACGCTGGTCAATAATTCTATGGTTTAATTTCTACTTTTTACTGATCTGTTAGTCTACTGGTCTACTAGTCTACTAGTTGTCTCGTCCTAAAAAAAGTTTACAGTTTTTAGAGTTTTTCCTGGTATTAATTTACACTTATTATTTAATCCTGAAATAGGTTTACTAGTCCACTGATCCACTGATCCACTGATCCACTGATCTACTGATCCACTGATCTACTCTTCCCCCTTATCTTCCTTCATTTCAGGCATACTTGCCCCTACCTTCATGAGCCATTCTTCCAATTCTTCATTCAGCGAGGTCACCAGCTCGGGATGATCTTCCGACCGGTCATTTGCCTCAGAAAGATCCTCCTTCAGGTTATAAAGTTCAAAAGGTTCCCCTTCATACCGTTTGATCAGTTTCCAGTCTCCCTTCCGGATAATGCTGTAAGGATTGATATCCGTCTCCCGGTAATGCGGGAAATGCCAGAAAAGCTGCTCCCTGTTTGGTGGTATTCCGCCCTCCAGGAGTGGCAGTAAACTGACCCCATCCATTACGGTCTCTTGGGGGATATCAATGCCTGCTACCTGGCATACCGTGGGCAAGAGGTCCATGCTGATGACGGGCGCATCGAGGGTCCGGCCACCCCGGAAATGATCCGGCCAACAGAAAATGGCCGGGATCCTGATTCCACCCTCATAAGGATACCCCTTCCCCAACCGCAGGGGGGCATTGTGCGTAGCCTGATCCATCAGCAAGCCTCCGTTGTCGGAAGTAAAAATGATCAGGGTGTTTTTTTCCAGTCCAAGATCCTGAAGTGATTGCCTGATCTTTCCCAGGGCATCATCCACACTTTCCACCATGGCTGCATAAACCGGACTTTTCTGGTTCGTGGGTTCCTTCGACTCATATTTTTCAATCAGGGACCGTTTCGCCTGGATCGGGGTATGTACGGCATAATGGCAAAGATTCAGGAAAAAAGGATGGTCCCTATTCTTGCGGATAAATGCCACAGCTTCATCAGCCTCACGGTCGGTCAGATATTCGCCTTCCTTTCTGGCCCGCATGGTAGGGAATCCCTTGACGGTATCCTTCTGCCAGGCATTGGGATAGTTGATATAGGGATCAAAATAACTGGGAGGCTGACCATAATCACAACCTGCCACGTTCACATTGTATCCCTGTTTTTCCGGGAACCACTTTTCAGTACCCAGGTGCCACTTTCCGATATGACAGCTGATATAACCGGCACTTTCCAGCCATTCCGCCAGCGTCACTTCTTTTAATTCCAGGTGAAAAGGATTTCGGGGTGTCCTTAATATTTTACCCTGATTTTCCTCATAACCTGATGGATTCTCCTCCCCTCCACCCTGGAATCTGGCCCGTATCCAATCCGTGATCCCGGTCCTGGCCGGATATTTTCCTGTTTGAATCGCAGCCCGAGTCGGTGAACATACTGCTGCGGCCGCATAGGCATTGGTAAACAGGATCCCTTCTGCCGCCAATTGATCTACCTGTGGAGTTTCATAGTATTTACTACCATAACAGCCCAGATCTGTCCAGCCCAGGTCATCAACCGTAATGAGAATGATATTGGGGCGCTCGGTCTTCTGTTGGCAGGATCCAGCCATTAAAATGACTGGTAAAATGAATATAAAAGGGATCAGAAAATGATTTCTTGTACGATGCGACATGGTTTTTTCAGCGTAAATATGGTTGGATTTGTTAACTCTTCCGGATAAAAATAATAAAAAATCTATTTGTCAGGAGAATTTGCTTCTCCGTGATTTCCCTCTTCGACCTCCTGCCCTTTCTCCTCGAGATAATCGATCAGGTTCCGGTTGGTCTCTATCATCGACTCCATGAGTTCAAGCAATCTTTCATAGTCATCGGCAATTTTCTTCACATCGTCGGAAAGACGGTGACCATTCTGCATCTTATACTGATGAAAAGTTTTGAAACCTTCCAGGATCTTCTGCATCTCATCGGAATGCCTGACAAAAAATTTGATCTGTTCATCCTTATCCATCAGACGCTTTAATAATCTTGCCTTTCTCAGGTCATACTTCTCTTTCTGGTCCGTCTCATGCAGTTTCTTCAAATCCTCGATCTCCTGTCCCAAATTTTCCATTCCCGCCAGGTCGATCTCCACCAGGTCCTTGATTTCAACTTTAAAAAGTTCCATCATTTTAATCAGGTTTTCAAGACGCGGTTCCGCCGTCCCTTTTTCATAGGAAGCAATATTTCCACGATTGAGACCAAGGACTTCTGCTAATTTTTCCTGACTCCAACCAAATTTCTTTCTCAAATATCTGATATTCTCCGCCAAATATTTCATGTCTCCATATTTTGGCTTAATCTATTTGTCAAAAATAATAACATTGACGTAAAGTGTTAATTTTTTTGAAATTTTTTTTTACATAATGTATCTTTTACATCCAATTAAACGTAATAATAATTGATATTGTGACTTTTTTTTACTATATATTGTTAAAAATATTTACATTTTATTTAATCTTTAACCAATACAATTATGAACACAACATTTAAAGTACTCTCCGGTTTTTTAATTGGAGCAATCACAGGTGCCGCTGTTGGATTCCTTACAGCTCCTGACAGTGGTATAAGGACCAGAAAAAAACTTAAAAAAGATGCCCAACGTTTTGCGGAAGATTTCAGTGACTCTGCCTTAAAGAAATTCAAGGAAGCCAAAGATGAACTGAACGATTCCCTCGACGAAGTCATCAAAAAAGGGAAAGGGCAGGTAGAAAAATTGGGAAAGTCCATTTCACACAACTAAATCAAAACAACAACGATTTATCAGAGTTCAATTGATTACGAATTAATTTATCAGAAATTAATGATATCGGAATGGAAGATTTGATGGTTATTTTCCTCAAAAATCTATAGAAACAGCCTGGGATGTTAAGATCCTTTATCAATTGATAGCGTATCTTTAACCATCTAAAAGCGCCTATATTGTTGGCGCTTTTTTTATTTCTAAAAACCCGGTTTCCCGGTCCTAACGATCTTGCCAAATCAGGTTTGTGCAACCAGTAGATCATCTGTTTCCTGATATCTATTAGGTCATGCAGTCACTGTCAGGATTTTCAAAGCAGACAGATTGATCGTTGCTTCCTTCGATTTGGATCTGTCCATGTTCAAATTATTATTAAATTAGCTGATAAATTTATTGTAAATATGAGTGGCCTGAGCCATCTATTTTTTTGATGACTATTATTTTTTGAGAACCTATGGAAAAAACATCTAAAAAATTGAAAGGGTTATTTGTACTCCTGTCCCTCCTCATTACCGGGAATGGCCAGGCAGATCCTCCCTTTACCATCTATGATTATTTGCGGCTGAAGACGATCTCCGAGATCAGCGTTTCACCGGATGGAAATTCTGTGGCTTTTACACTGAATGTAAACCGCCCGGTAGAACAAGGCAAGGGAAATGATTACCGGGAACTTTATATCAAGCACGTCGATTCAGGTGTGATCGAACCTCTCCTGACCGGTGAACTTTATCTGGTTTCGCTCTCCTGGACACCGGATTCGAAAATGGTTACTTTCCGGGCCAAACTTGACAGCGTGAATAGCTATCAGATATTCGGCTTCGACCTTGAAAAAAAAGAATATTCGCAATTAACCAATTTCCCGGGAGGCGTCATCCAATACAGCTGGAACCCTGCTGGTAAAGGTCTGGCGTTTACCTCAAAAGAAATGAAAAAAGATGCAGACCGGAAATTAAGGGAAATGGGATTTGATGCAAAGGTGTATGAAGAAGACATCCCGGGACTCAATCTATTCTGGCAGCATGAGAATACGATCGTAAAACTCAACCTCTCGGGGACTGTCTTTGATTTTGCCTGGTCACCTGATGGAAACAGAATTGCGGCCCAGATTGCACCGGAAAACCTTGTCGACCACCAATATATGTTCAAGGATATTTATTTAATCGATGTCAATACTGGTGGATCTTATTTATGGCTGGACGTTCCAGGTAAGCTGGGGCAGATGGCCTGGAACCCGGATAACACACACCTGGCCTTTATCGCAGGTTCCGATCAGTCAGACCCGGTGGATGGAAGTCTTTATTGCCTCGATATTGAAAATACACAATCCTGGGAAGAACTAACCAATTATGTGACAGGATTTGAAGGATCTGTCACACACGTGGAATGGTTGGATGAAAAAACCCTTGTTTTTTCAGCGGAAGAAAGCGTGGATGCCACCTTAAATACCATTCAGTTAAATGGGAAAAAATTGAAGCCACTGTCCATTGATCAGGAAACAACGTTTTCTTCCTTTGAAATAAAAGATCATAAATTATACCTGGTGGCCAATGCATGGGATCATCCTGACGAGCTTTATTCCATGGATATTCGTAATTTGAATTTAAAAAGAGAAACCCATTCCAATCCCTGGCTGGAGAAGAGAGATTTTGCCAGGCAGGAAAAAATCAGTTATCAGGCCCGTGATGGACTAAGGATCGATGGCGTTCTGATCTACCCCTTACATTTTGAGGAAGGTAAAAAATATCCCATGATCTGTGTGATCCATGGGGGTCCTGAATCGGCCATTCTGAATGGATGGAACACAAGTTATTCCCGGTGGGGACAGATTGCTGCCGGGCAGGACTATTTTGTTTTCATGCCCAATTACCGGTCCAGTTCCGGACGGGGTGTGGAATTTTCAAAAATGGATCATCAGGATCTTGGTGACGAGGAATTCCTGGATGTAATTGACGGGATTGAATTCCTCGTGGGAAAAGGCTATGTTGATAAATCAAGGGTGGGTATCGGGGGAGGTTCGTACGGGGGTTATTTTTCAGCGCTTGGGGCTACCAAATATTCTGAGCATTTTGCCGCTGCCATTCCCTTTGTCGGCGTTTCCAATCATCTGTCGAAAGTGAATCTTACCGACATCCCGAATGAAATCTATCTCGTCCACTGGAAGATATGGCCCAACGAAGATCCGGAGCTGTATTATGACCGCAGCCCGGTGAAATACTCTTCCAGCAATAAAACAGCCACCCTCATTTTGCATGGGGAGGAAGACACACGCGTTCATCCCTCCCAGTCGCTGGAACTTTACCGGCAATTAAAATTACATGGGAATGCTCCGGTCCGGCTGATCCTGTACCCTGGAGAGGGTCATGGGAACAGATATAATCCCTCCCAGCTTGATTTTAGTCTCCGGACCATGCGATGGTTCGATCATTATCTCAAAGGTGAAGGTGATCCGAAAGAACTGCCCCCCATCGAGGTGAATTATCATCTGGAAAAATTGGGAGAGCTCGAACTGGACCAGGGTTCCTGACCATCTTATCCTGAATTTGCAGGAAACCCGGCCAATATAACGCTGGAATAAGTGATGCACGCAGTTTCGATACGATTTTATGAAGAATTGAATGATTTCCTTGATCCGGAAAAAAGGAAAAAGGAATACCAGGTGCCCTTCATGATCAAAAGAACGGTGAAAGACCTGATTGAGGGCGAAGGAGTACCCCATGTCGAGGTGGATCTGATCCTGGTCAACAGCAATCCGGTGGGGTTTGATCATCATGTCCGGGAGGGTGATCGCATATCGGTATACCCGGAATTTGAATTGATTGATATTTCACCGGTCAACCGCCTCCGGCCAAAACCCCTTCGTCAGACCAGGTTCATTGTCGATGCGAACCTGGGAAGATTATCCAGGTATTTACGAATGCTGGGATTTGATATCCGGTTTGATATGAATCTTCACGATGAGGATATCATCAGGATTGCCACCAAAGAAAAAAGGATCATACTGACCCGGGATCTGGGAATACTAAAAAATAGCCGGGTCAACCGGGGATATTTTATCAGAAGTCAGCAACCGGATCGTCAAATCCGGGAAGTGGTCCAAAAATTCAACCTGAAAGGACAATTCAAGCCTTTCTCCAGGTGTATCGCCTGTAATGGCGAGATCCTGCCCGTCGTGAAAGAAAAAATTGTGGGGCGGGTACCGGAACAAGTAAAAACCAACTTCGAGGATTTCTATCAGTGTGCAGTATGCGACCGCATATACTGGGAAGGCAGCCACCATCAGCGGATGCTCGAAAAAATTAATGAGTTGATGAAGGATTAGCTGATTGGTTTGGACGTCATTGTCGAGGTTGCCTCAAAAGATGTAATATTTTCACGCTATGTTTGTCCCAGTGCAAGCCAATTTATTAGGCAGGTAGAAAAAAATTATGAATTTTTGAGGGTTACCGGCGAATCGGAATGAATAATTCCCATCAATTTCTTATTATCGTACTCGCATTGATCTTTTTACACGACATCAAATAATTTTTAACGATGAGAACATCCTGCATCTTTTTATGCCTGATCATATGGCTGGTCATTTTACCAGCCTGCCGCCCAGGAAAGAACAATTATCTGAAAATTTCCGCTGAAGAATACCGGAATAAAATGAAGGCAGCCTGGCTGGGCCAGATGGCCGGTGTTGGCTGGGGATTACCTACTGAATTTCATTATACGGATGCTATCATACCTGCCAATGAGGTCCCTGCATGGGATCCTGAAATGATCAACCAGCAGGGAAACGATGATCTCTATGTGGAGATGACCTTCCTGGCCTCCATGGATCAGTACGGCACCGATGTTTCCATCCTGCAGGCTGGGATCGATTTTGCGAATACGGGATATATGCTGTGGGCGGCCAATAATGCTGGCCGGGAAAATTTACGCTATGGGATCGTTCCACCGGCATCCAGCCATCCCAAGTACAGTAATAACTGTGATGACATCGATTACCAGATCGAGGCCGATTATAGCGGTATCATTGCTCCCGGTATGCCAAATGTTCCGATTAAGCTCGGAGAAAAATTTGGCCGGTTGATGAACTATGGTGACGGCCTTTATGGAGGTCAGTTTGTCGGTGGCATGTACTCAGCCGCATTTTTTGAAAACGATATCCATAAAATACTTGAGGCAGGTCTGGCAACTATCCCTGCTGAAAGCCATTATGCCACATGTGTCAGGGATGTGATCCGCTGGCACCGGGAAAATCCAGTCAGCTGGGAAAAAACCTGGGCATTGATCGAAGAAAAATATCATCAAAGCAGCGAATTTCAAAAGTTTGCCAAACAACAAGGCAGCTGGGTGCCGATCGATGCGAAACTGAACGGGGCTTATATCGTAATGGGTCTGTTATATGGGAACGGAAATATGGACAGTACGATCGTGATTTCAATGCGTGGTGGAAAAGACTCAGATTGCAATCCTTCCAATGCGGCTGGAATACTTGCTACTACCATGGGTTATGACCGGCTGGATAATAAATTTAAAACGGCACTCGATGCAAACCGGGAATTCTCCTACAGCCAGTATAATTTTAATGATCTGATCGCTTTGAGTGAACGGTTTGCCAGGGAATTTGTGATCAGAAATGGCGGAAGGATCGAAACCGGAGGAGATGGGAAGGAATATTTCTACATCCACAGGGATCAGCCCGTGCCCTCTGAATTCCACCCCAGTTATGACCCGGGATCTTCTGATCCCGACGATCGCCTATCTGAAGAAGAGATGAAAAAGATCAAGGTTTATTCCAGCAGGCACTTTATACCCCTCTTCGAACAATCAGGGGTAAAAATGGAAGTACGTAATTGCGGGAAAGCAGTATTGCCGGAATTTATTGAATGGAATAACAGGAAGAAGGTGATCACCACCATTCCCTTTTTTAAAGGAAACGGTGTAAAAATATATATGCAGGAAAAGAATGCGATTCCTGAAAACCATAAGGGATATTTCTCTTTTTCTGTTGGACATAACCCGGGTGAGGTTTGGAAACTGGCCGTCGGAAAAGGAGGCAGATTGGTCATGGATACCCTGGTATCCTCACAAAATTCCCGGAACGGATGGATGAATTTTACTTTTGACATCAGTGATTTCGCTGGAAAAGAATCGATCGATCTTACACTCTTTGCCAACCAGGCAGGCGACCTTCCTGTCATTAATTACTGGGCTGATTTCAGGCTGGTGGTGGAATAATCTTTTTATCCTGGAAAACTATGGATCGGCGAATCAATGGAGCAGAAAGGACCAAGGCTCACCTTTCCCCTGATTTCAGCGCCATAAACCCATTGAATCAGAAATGATAAAATAAAAAATAAAAAATATATGGCACTTATTATCGATAAACCCCACATCATTCAGGCGGCAGGCAACAAGCCCAAACAGATTAAAGAATATTTCGGGCGGATCCGGAGCAATACTTCCGATGTGAGCATCGCCAGCATGAAAAGCCCTGCCGGATGGGAGGAACCTGGTCAGTGCCCGGAATTCGATGAATATACAGTAGTTTTGAAAGGAACGGTTAGGGTAAGGACTAAAGGCCAGGAATACGACATATCCGCAGGACAAGCCATCCTGATCCAGGCTGGAGAATGGGTTCAATACTGTTCTCCGCATGAAGGAGGTGCTGAATATATGGCGGTTTGCCTACCGGCTTTTTCACCCGGTACTGTTCACCGCGATGAATAACTGGCTAAAAAAGTAAGCCCGGCAGCAAGAACCTGTTTAATACCGGATCTCTTCCCAACGATTTTTTAGGCATTCAGCAGGTTGGTTACCATCGAGGAAGGCGTTCAACACCTCATCTTCCTAACGAATAAACAGGCACTCAAATAAATAAAAATGGGCCTTCCGGCCCATTTTCTTAGTACATATCATCATGCATCGGCGGCGCCGGCATTTCTTTTTTCTTCTCCGGAGTTTCAAAGACCACCGCATTGGTAGTCAGTAATAATCCGGCAATGGAGGAGGCATTTTCAAGGGCGATCCTCACTACTTTGGTCGGATCGATGATCCCCGCCTTGATCATGGGTTCATACCCGTCAGTATTGGCATTAAAACCAAAGTCATCCTTACCTTCCAGTACCCGCTGGATCACCACAGATCCTTCCTGTCCACTATTTACGGCGATCTGCCTCAAGGGTGATTCCAATGCCTTACGCACGATATTCACACCAATCTTCTGATCTTCGTTATCTGTTTTTACCTTATCAAGAGATTTGATGGCTCTTACATAAGATACTCCTCCACCCGCCAGAAAACCTTCTTCGACCGCTGCGCGGGTTGCATGCATTGCATCTTCCACCCGGTCTTTCTTTTCTTTCATTTCTACCTCTGAGGAAGCTCCGATGTACAAAATAGCCACACCACCCGCCAGTTTAGCCAGTCTTTCCTGTAATTTCTCTTTGTCATAATCAGAGGTGGTGGTTTCAATCTGTTTTTTGATCTGCCCGATCCTTCCGTTGATGGCAGATTTTTCTCCATTTCCATTGATCAGGGTGGTATTATCCTTATCGATGGTGATTTTCTCACAGGTACCAAGGTCCTTCAAGGTCACATTTTCCAGTTTAAGTCCCTTCTCTTCAGCGATCACGGATCCTCCGGTAAGAATGGAAATATCTTCCAACATCGCTTTCCTTCTGTCACCAAAGCCAGGGGCTTTAACCGCTGCTATCTTCAAGGTGCCTCGGAGTTTATTGACCACCAGGGTGGCAAGCGCTTCGCCTTCCACGTCTTCCGCAATGATCAGAAGAGACCTTCCTTTTTCGGCAATTTTTTCGAGTACCGGTAACAAATCCTTCATCCCGGATATTTTTTTATCATATAAAAGGATGTAAGGTTGTTCAAGCTCAGTCACCATTTTTTCTGCATTGGTCACAAAGTAGGGTGACAGATAGCCCCGGTCGAACTGCATTCCTTCCACCATCTCCACATAGGTATCGGTTCCTTTCGCTTCCTCAACGGTGATCACTCCTTCATTCTTCACTTTGTCCATGGCTTCTGCCAATAGCTTTCCAATGGTCTCATCATTATTCGCTGAAATGGTGGCAACCTGACGGATCTTTTCATTGTCATCCCCCACAATACGGCTTTGTTTTTTCAGATCTTCTACAACCGCCTGAACGGCCTTTTCAATGCCTCTTTTCAGATCCATGGCATTCGCTCCCGAGGCAAGGTTTTTCAAACCCGCCGTGACCATGGCCTGGGCCAGCACGGTCGCTGTGGTGGTACCATCACCGGCAATCTTAGCTGTTTTGGAAGCAACTTCCTTCAACATTTGCGCCCCCATATTTTCTACCGGATCCTTCAGTTCAATTTCCTTGGCCACCGTAACGCCATCTTTGGTAATCCTCGGAGCCCCGAATTTTTTATCAAGGATTACATTCCTTCCTTTGGGCCCCAGTGTCACTTTGACCGCATCTGCCAGAACATCCACACCTCTCTTGAGCCGGGTCCTGGAGTCAATATCGTATAAAATTGTTTTTGCCATATGAATTTAAAATTTTAAATGATTGCATATATATCAGATTCACGCATAATCAGGTATTCTTCACCTTCAATCGTGATCTCCGTTCCTGAATATTTGCCATAAAGGACCATATCGCCGTTTTTAACGGTCATCGGTTCATCTTTCTTCCCTTTTCCCACAGCCACAACCGTTCCTTTCTGGGGTTTTTCTTTGGCAGTATCGGGAATGATGATACCACTCGATGTTTTTTCTTCCGCAGCAGCCGGCTTGACCAATACACGGTCTTCCAGCGGTTGTAATTTTATTTTTCCCATAATGTTAATAAAAATTTTGTCAGTTTCTTTTAAAAATCAGGTTTCGGATACCTAACAGCATTTTAAGTGCCAATCTGATCCAAGGCAAAAAAATGACAATTTGGCAGAATTTTATTCATTGAATCAGGTCAATTTATCCTCGGCACCTGCTTCCTGGAAGGAGCAGGTCAAATCAGGATTTTTGACCGTCATGCTTTATTCATGGATCGTTTTCAAGAAAAACAGTTCAGGAAAGAGGTTTTTATGTAAAAAATGCATTGTTTAATCAAATCAGCTGAACGATCAATATGGAATGGTTCATTGAAAAAAGTCCAATAATTCGTGGATTGAAACCGGGATCATGGATTGATATATTTCCTGAGTGTATCTACATATTCCTCAAATTTCTCAACGCCGGTATCCGTAATCTTACAAAGGGTCTGTGGATAATTTCCTTTGAATTTTTTTTCTATGGTAAGATACCCGGCCTCTTTCAACTTATTGAGCTGCACGCTCAAATTTCCGGCCGTAGCTTGTGTTTCCTCTTTAAGTTGAGTGAATTCAGCCTCCTCTACCCGGATGAGAATCGATATGATCGCAAGTCGAAGTTGTGAATGCAACAGGGGATCAAGATCTTTGAACATCGGAGTATTATTTATTATTTCGTAACATGTATCCTGGTATGATGTAGCCCAGAATAATGGCCACCGTATTGACCAGGAGTTGATATTCATTGATCACAAAGGCTGATATGATGGCAAAAACAAAGAAGATGATGCCACCCCACTTCAAGGGATTGAATTGAATGATCCGACCGTTAATGAAAGTAGCCAAGCCTACAATAGACAATACAAACGGTGTCGGGTATTCACCTAATTTTAAACTGATCAGAACGACAAGCAGGAGCACCCATCCGGTTGTCCGCCATAATGTCGTTATAAATTTGTCAAGATGACTTCTGATGATTTCTTTTTGCGACATTCGTCTAATATGAGTAAATAGTAATAAATAGCCCAGGATTAAAAAAAGGCCCCAGTTGATGGCACTCAACTGCGTGATCAGATCATATCTCTCCATCGTTAATAATACACGTAAAATTACAAAATGCGAAAGGCTGGCCAGGGCTATGACCCAACCCCATAAAAGAAAATAATAACTGTCGCTCCGGTAATTTTTCCGGTAATTAGATATAAATTTTTCAATCAATTTGAAACTGTCTTCCGGGGACAAGGTTTTTGATGTATTTTCCATGACATTACTATTTTATAAATTAAATATAGCACAATTATAAACTAGTTTATATTATAAACCAAATTATATTCAATAAATTTTCAAAAGTGATTTTTGATTTATTTCCTTTAAGCAACGACATTCCGTAAATTTCTGGTCTGAAATTATTCCTGAATGAAAAAAATACTTTTTTTTATACTTCTAATTGCCTCTACAACCGGTTCCCTGCTGGCCCAGACAGAAGGATCCACTGAAAGTCACGAATATAAAACAGTGGACAGCGTAACCCTGCATTTAAACATTTTTAGACCTTCTGAAAAAACCAGCGATGAATTGCTTCCTGCCGTGATCTTTTTTTTTGGTGGCGGCTGGGTAAGCGGAACCCTTGACCAGTTTAAACCGCACTGCCAGTTTCTCGCCAGTCAGGGAATTATTGGGATTACTGCTGATTACAGGGTAAAAAACAAACATGGGACCACACCGCTGGATGCCATCATGGATGCCAAATCAGCCATGCGATGGCTGAAAAAAAATGGACCTGAGTTGGGCATCGATCCGAAGAGGATCGTGGCAGCAGGAGGTTCAGCAGGGGGTCACCTGGCAGCGGCCACCGCCACCATCGACGAATTTAACGATCCCTCCGATGACTTCACGATTGATCCGACCCCTGTTGCATTGATCCTATTTAATCCGGTTTTAAATACCAATATGCTTATCGATCGTTTTTTAAATGAAGAATCTTCTTACAACGCATCGCCCATTAATTTTATAGATGAAGAGGTCCCACCCACATTGATTTTTCATGGAACAGATGATCAGTTGGTACCTTATGATTCGATGCTTGAATTTCAACGGAAAATGCAGGAAAAGGGAAATTATTGTGAAGTGATCCTGTTTGGAGGGATGAGACATGCTTTTTTTAACAAGGGGGCGAATGATGACAGGCCTTTCAACCGAACACTTGTCCTCATGAAACAGTTTATGGATGAATTTGTTTTACGCGCTGTTAAATAATCAAAGATTGAGTTATGAATATCTTTCTAAAATTGACAACAGGCCTTACTGGGCTCCTGCTTATGGTCATCCTGGTGGTTTTTCTCGTTTTTTATCTGGCGGGGAAAAAGGCAGAGAACGAGGTGAACCATTTCGAGCCGGATATTACAAAATTGAAAGATGGAAAATATCATGGATCCTATTCCTTTCTCGGAAGTGTGAAAGCCGAGTTGGAATTTGAGATCATGCAGGGAAAGTTGGTCGAGTATCACTTTATAAAACTGACAGGTACACCGGGTTATGGGGCTGATTACACGGTTAAAACACAGATCGATGCCAGAAAAAATCTGAATTTCGATGCGGCGACCGGGGCAACAATCACCACCAATTTTGCCAAAGCCGCCATCCGGGATGCCATCGAAAAAGGGCCTACCTCAGAATATCCATAACACATTTTTACATTAACTATCATTTCATCGTGTTATATCAATCTATCGAGGATTATCCTTAAGGAACCCGATGGAATTCAAACATTTATAGGATCCCTCAAACTAATGGATCTTCCTGTGAAAAATCTCAATGGGAAATAAGGGATATTTTCATAACCGATGTCTTCTTTTCGCCCTTGAATCTCTGTCAGGGACTCCAAGGTATAGAAAAATCATTATTTATTGACTTTATGTTGGTATCATCAAACAGAGGACTACGTGGAAATAAAATATTTCCATAACATTTGGAGAATGAATAGAGTTAAATCTATTGAAATGAGGCATTTGACAATGCAATGATTTTTTTAATTTAAAACGAAAAAATAATGAAAATAGCCATTATAGGAACCGGGAACGTCGGAGGGGCCCTGGCCACGAAATGGGCGAAAGCAGGTCATACGATCTCATTGGGTGTCAAGGATGCCCGAAACTTCAAAGGAAAGGAACTTCTGACCAATCCGCATACCACGGTTTACCAAATAACGGATGCGGTACATCATTCCGAGGTTATTTTAATCGCTACACCCGCCACCGCGGCGATTGAGGTCGCCCGTTCTCTCGGAAATACAACGGGTAAAATCATCATTGATGCCATGAATATGATCATGGGGAGAGGCCCTCAAGGATTCACGAATACCGCAGATGCGATACTGGCAAACACCAAGACGAAAAATGTGGTGAAGTGTTTCAATACAACCGGGTATAATAATATGGTAAATCCTGTTTATGACAGAATGGCCATCGATGCCTTTGTGGCAGGAGACAGTGCTGAAGGGAAAAAGGCAGCTGTCCAATTGGCCAGGGATGCGGGTTTTGCTGAATGTTACGATATCGGAGGGAATGATAAATTCCAGCTGATGGAGCAGTTTGCCTGGTTCTGGATCAATCTTGCCATGTTCCAGGGTCAGGGTCGTGATATTGGATTCAAGCTTTTGAAACGCTAGGCAACCATGAAGTTGTCTCAAAAGTGTCATCTCAACCTCGGAGGAGAGAATTGAAACGAATTTTCTAATTGATAATCAAACGCATACAGATTTCTCCAATAAATCGAAATGACATTTTGGACACTTTCGGGACATCCTCATTATTTCTCCAATATGTCATCAACCCAGGTAAGGGCTGCCATCGTGTTAGAAAAACCAATGGTATTTGTAAGCAGTACAATGGCATGCCGGATCTCACCCGGAGTGGCTCCAACCTCCAGGGCCTTTCGGGTATGACTGTGGACCGCACCCTCTGATTTGACGGCCGCAGAGGCAGCCAATTTGATCAGGTGTACATATTTATGCTCCAATGGTCCCTGATGGGTTGCCTTCCCAAGTTTTTCATAAGCATCTACTAAATCAGGGAACTGTTCCTTGATCCGCTGATATCTTTCAGGAGGTTTTGTTTCCATAAAATTGAAATTTTAAATGAAAAAATGAATTTAATGATCTTTATTAGAATAATAAAAAAACGGTCACTTTAATTATATTTTTAATACTTCGGCCGGGTTAAAGAGATATCCATATAAACTTAAGTACTTTCATTTTAAAGATACTTTCTGAATGACAGGAGCGCGGAGTATTTTATAAGGGGTATCACTTTTTTTGAAGAATATTTTTCCTCATATATTCAGAAAGAATCGTATTTATTCATTGGTATATAATTTTGATTAATGATAAAGGAAGGAAACCATTTTGATCCATTTCAGTTCAAGTACTATAAAACCTTTTAAATTATTAACCGCCGATTCCATGCCGAATGAATTCTGGGATATCCGATACAGCCAGCCTGATTATGCCTATGGAATAAAGCCCAATGCCTATTTTAAATATTTCATCGATCACCATCTTCCCGGGAAAGTACTATTGCCGGGTGAAGGGGAAGGACGCAATGCAGTTTATGCAGCCCGCAAGGGTTGGGAAGTGACGGCCATTGACCAAAGCCCGGAAGGGAAAAGAAAATCAGAGGATTTGGCAGAAAAGAACGATGTTTCCTTTAATTACTGGGTCGGTAATCTGCTGGATTATCCTTTTCAAGCTGATCAATTTGATGCGGTGGCCCTGATCTTTCTTCATTTACTTCCCGACATCAGGTTGCACATCCATAAACAGTTCATAAACAGCCTGACACCAGGCGGTTTTTTACTGGTGGAAGCGTTTTCAAAGGGCCAGCTTGGCCGTCTTTCGGGCGGTCCCCAGGTCAACGAGCTTTTATATGATAAGATGCTCTTGCGTCAGGATTTTCATCCATTGAAAATCATGGAACTGTATGAAACAGAGGAATGGTTAGATGAAGGTCCATTCCATCAGGGTCAGGCAGCACTGGTACGGTTACTGGCCCAAAAATAGAGATCAGCGATCCCGTTCAAAATGATCCCAGCCCTGGGCCTTTACAGGAACGGCATTCCCTGCCTCGGTGATAAGGCTGATTCCCTGATCTTCTGCCTGCATATACCCGATAAAATGGATATCCCGGTGATTTTTTATCTTTTCAAAGTCCTCATGGGAGATGGTAAAAAGTAATTCGTAATCCTCTCCCCCATTCATGATACAGGTAATCACATCCATTTTGAATTCTACGGCTGTTTGTAAAGTCTGATGGTCATAGGGAAGCTTGTCTTCGTAAATGTTTGCCCCCATTCCTGACTGTTTGCATAAATGCTTGAGATCGGAGGCAAGGCCATCGGAAACATCAATCATGGAAGTGGGAATGATATGGAGATCATCCAATTCATAGACAATATCCATACGTGCTTCCGGACGAAGCTGACGGCCCACCACATAGTCATATCCTTTCAACTTTGGTTGCATCTCGGGATTAACCAGGAATTCCTGTTTTTCCCTTTCCAATACCTGTAATCCCAAATAAGCTGCCCCCAGATCCCCGGTAACACATATAATATCATTTAAATGGGCCGATTTCCGCATAACGAGTTTATCCTTTTCCACTTCACCCAGTATGGATACCGAAATGACCAATCCACTGGCGGAGGCCGTGGTGTCACCGCCTACCAGGTCGAGCTTGTAATTTTCACATGCCCGGAGAATCCCATCATACAGTGCATCCACTGCTTCTACTGAAAAACGGTTTGACAATCCCAGGTTCACCGTGATCTGCTTCGGCCGGCCATTCATGGCAGCAATGTCCGATACATTCACCACAACAGATTTATAACCCAGATGCTGCAGTGGCATATAGGAAAGATCAAAATGAATCCCTTCCAGTAACATATCCGTAGAAAGTAACGTATAGAGGTTATTGGCATCAATGACTGCAGCATCATCATCGATGCCCAGAACGGTGGAAGGATTGATAGTTTTAACTTTGGATTTTATCCGGTCTATCAGGCCAAATTCACCGATTGAATTGATTTCTGTACGGGGAGATTTCATAATATCTTGGATTGATTGGAAAACTCTTTGTGCAAAGATGAAAACTTTTTTTTATCTTGGGTAGTTTAAGTGGATAACTCTGAACGTTTAAATGACATATGATACAGGTAACAGCGACAGCAAAAGAAAAGATCGAGCAATTAAGAAAAAAGGACGGGCTTGCCGGTGAACCCAATGTGCGGGTTTCAGTCAAAGGTGGAGGGTGCTCCGGCCTGATGTACGATCTTACATTTGATGAAAAGATTGAAGACAATGATCAGGTATTTGAAGACAAGGGAATCAAAATTCTGGTGGATAAAAAAAGTTTGCTTTATTTGTTGGGAACAACCCTTGATTTCTCAGGTGGATTAAATGGAAAAGGCTTTCAATTCATCAATCCCAATGCTTCCAGGACCTGTGGTTGCGGAGAAAGTTTTGCAGTATAATATGAATTCATGGCATCATTCAGAATGATGGCATAAGTTCAAAATTTAGTAAGCCCTGACTGTAAGGCCTTCCATGAAATTCATGAAAGATTTGTTCACGACCTTATTACCTCCTGGTGTTGGATAGTTCCCTGTAAAATACCAGTCGCCCAGGTGTTTCGGACAGGCACGATGAAGGTTCTCAACCGTCTGATAGACAATTTCTACCTCCGATTTCATATTTTTCGGGGTAACGATCTCACTGATTTTTCTCGAAATTTCTTCCTCTGAATACAGATCATATAATTCCTTCACGTAATTAGGCTGATTGTCCATTCCCACACTTTCCCGGGCCTTTTCATAAACCTCGTCCAATTTATATTCAAGATCATTTTCCTTCAATAAAGCCATCAAGGCACGAAAAGCTACAAACTGATTCATCCGTGACATATCGATCCCATAACAGTCGGGATAGCGGATCTGTGGCGCAGAGGAGACGATCACCACTTTTTTAGGTGAAATTTTATCGATCATTGTCAGAATGCTCCTTTCAAGCGTAGTCCCTCTGACGATCGAATCATCCAGTATGACGATCGAATCTATATCCTTCCGTATCACTTCATAGGTAGTGTCGTATACATGGCTGACCAGATCGTTCCGGTGTGAGTCATCGGTAATAAACGTTCGTAATTTTGCATCCTTCAGGACAATCTTCTCTACCCGGGGTCTGAAACTCAATAATTCTTCCCTGGAATCAAGGAATGGCTTGTTATCCAGAAAAACATCTTTTCTTTTACCAATCAGGTAGGAATCCAGCGCATCCAGTAATCCAAGAAAGGCTGTTTCCGCTGTGTTGGGAATATAGGAAAAAACCGTATTCTTCAAGTCGAAATGAATGGCTTTCAGGATCTGGGGCAATAATAACTTTCCAAGCATCTTCCTTTCCGTATAAATATCAGGATCTGTCCCTCTGGAAAAATAGATCCTTTCAAAGCTGCAGGAAAGTTTCTTTTTAGGCTCTATGAATTTATGCTCATTATAATTCGCATCTTTATTAATGATGAGTGCGTGCCCGGGTTCGACTTCTTTGATCTCACTGAATTCCACGTCAAAGGCCATCTTGATTGGAGGTTTCTCCGAAGCCACCACAATCACCTCATCATTGGCATAATAGTAAGCCGGCCTGATGCCATTGGGATCACGGGCGACGAATGCACCTCCATAACCGGTCAACCCAGCCATGGCATAGCCCCCATCAAAATCCTTGCAGGACCTCTCCAACACCCTTGCCAGATCAATTTCATTGGCGATCAGATCTGAGATTTCCGGATTGGTGAAATTATCTTTATATTTATCAAAAATGAGCTGATTTTCCAGATCCAGAAAATGACCGATCTTCTCCATGACCGTCACCGTATCCACTTTATCCTTGGGATGTTGACCAATGGTGATCAATTTATCAAAAAGTTCGTCCACATTGGTCATGTTAAAATTGCCGGCAATTACCAGGTTCCTGCTTCTCCAGTTATTCTGCCTGAGGAAAGGATGGACCTGCTCGATGGAATTATCTCCATGCGTTCCATAACGCAGATGGCCCAGCCATAATTCACCGGTAAAAGCCACATTTTCCTTTAGCCATTGTCCATTGTAAAATTTCTGAGGATATTCTTTCTGGGCTTTTCGATATTTTTTGGAAATCTTTTTGAAGATATCAGCGATAGGCTGAGGCTCAATGGACCGGTAACGGCTGATATAACGGTGCCCGGGTTTGATGTCAATCTTTATATTGGCAACACCAGCCCCATCCTGGCCCCGGTTGTGTTGCTTTTCCATCAACAAATACAATTTGTTCATGGCATATGCCGGGGTCCCGTATTTTTCAATATAAAAATTAAGGGGTTTTCGTAATCTGATCAGGGCAATGCCACATTCGTGTTTGATAAAATCGCTCATTTACCTTTTCTAAATCGCAAATTTAAATGTATTTATGAATTCCACCAACCAATTCAAGTGAAAGAAGAAATATGTTGTATTCAGGCCTATCTGATGCATATCAACTCGCTGGGATGATGGGTGGGATCCGGTTGAGGCAACATTCCATTACAGAACCGCTGTATACGGGATGATACCTTCAATTTGATGACGGTCAGGCCATCAGCATCTTTACTGTATAATACAGTCATAACTACACCCCTTATTACGGTAAAAAAAATTACTTGTTTCATCAGGATGAATAAGCCCTTTTTTCGGATCCTATCCCGCTTTATAATATACGGGCAAATAAAATAAAAATAAGTTAAAATACAATCCCCCACAATCAGAGAATCTTTATAAAAATGTAATTATATATTAAGAATACCTATATTCTCCTGAAAATCTGAACTTCCCCTATCGAGAGGGGAAAAGTAGGACGTGTTTTAAAATATTTTCGGGTAACCAGTGCAATAATCCTAAATATGCGAAATTTTATCCGGTTCAATTATTTTGAACTTTCCTTTTTATAAAGCCTCAGATCTTGATTCCGTTTTTTATGATCCGGATTTTTTTTGTCTCACAGGAATTTCAGCATAGATGGCTGATTCCTTCGGATAAACTTCAATCAGGATTCCCTGTAGATCATACTGGTGTTCTGTAGCCCATGCTTTTATTTTCCCGGCAACTTTTTGTGGATTGGGCATTACCGTGATATGCGAATCCATGGTGGCACGAATGACACCTTCCATATGAATTGTCCTGACTTCGAATCCGGTTGGGATATCTTGAACTCCGTCAAATTTCACTCCGATAAAAGCCCTGGCATAACCCTTTTCCCTTTCCGGTTCATTATACCAGACGATCGTCAACATACCTGGCAACCGGTTTGATTCGATCAGATCCCTGGTCTGAAAAAATAAAGATTCCCATTTACCACTGGTTATTTTCCCTTCGTAATAGATTCCCGCGATGTGATATTCATAAATATCTAAATAGGAAATCTCCGGATCTTTAAATCCTCCCAGCTGCTGGTAGACAATCAGGACCGCTGTCAGAACCAGGGCAATCAAAAGGAAAAAATAACTTTTGCGAAACATTTTTAACAGCTAAACCAGTTCCTTGTATTGTATTCTATACAACTGTGAATAATATCCTCCCTTGTTCAACAATTCCTCGTGTTTCCCCATCTCCTTGATCTCTCCTTTTTCAAGTACCAGAATATTATCTGCCTTCTGAATGGTGGAAAGCCGGTGTGCAATCACAATAGAGGTCCGGCCTTTAAGTACAGTTTCAATGGCGTACTGGATCAGTTCCTCGGTTTCAGTATCCACCGAGGAGGTGGCTTCATCAAGAACGATCACTTTCGGATCATATACCATCGCCCTGATAAAGGAGATCAGTTGTCTTTGTCCTACGGAAAGCGTGCTTCCCCTTTCCATGACCTTGTAATTCAGCTTGCCTGGAAGGCGTTCGATGAAATTGTATGCACCAACAAGCCGGGCTGCCTCTTTAATTTCCTTGTCAGTAATGTCCGGATTCCCCAGGGTGATATTATCCTTGATCGAACCCGAGAAAAGAAATACATCCTGAAGCACCACCCCAATATTTTTCCTTAATCCTGAAAGTGTATAATCCCTGATATCCACATCATCGATCCTGATAACGCCCAGATTGATTTCATAAAACCTCGAAAGAAGGTTGATCACAGAAGTCTTACCGGCACCAGTGGCGCCCACGAGTGCAATCGTCTCACCTGGGGCTGCCTTGAAAGAGACGTTCTTTAGCACATAATTATCTTTCTCGTAGGCAAACCAAACCTGGCTGAATTCAACTTTTCCCTTCACATGAGAAGGTTCCAGCATTCCCTCGTCAGAAATATGTTCCTTGCTATCCAGAAGTTTAATGATCCGTGAAGTGCTCACTACCCCCATCTGAAGGGTATTGAACCGGTCGGCAATCATCCGGATCGGCCTGAAAAACATCTGAATGTACATGATAAAGGCAATCAAGACCCCAATGGTTGTAAATTCGCTGATCACACCTTTGGCACCATACCATACCAGCAATCCAATGCCAATCGCCTGTATCACTTCAGCCACCGGATAATAAATGGAATAATACAACACGGATTTCAGGTTTGCTTTTCTGTGTTCATTGTTGATGATCTCGAATTTCTTGAATTCTCTTTCTTCACTGTTAAAGATCTGGATGATATTCATGCCTGTGATATGCTCCTGCACAAATGAATTCAGGTTGGCTACCGCATTCCTCACCTCATTGAAAGCAGATTTGATCTTTTCCTTGAATATATAGGTGCTGACGATCAGCAATGGCAGGGTTGACAAACTGATAAGTGTCATACGCCAGTCGGTGTAAAACATGATACCCAGGATAAAAAATAGTTGCAGCAGATCACCGATCATGGCAGCAACTCCCTGGCTGAAAACATCACTCAGGGTTTCAACATCGGAAATATTTCGGGTCACAAGCCTCCCGATAGGATTCCGGTCGAAAAACTGCAACCTGAGGCGCAGGATGTGCTTATAGAGTTGAATTCGTATATCACGGATGATGTGCTGACCCAGCCAGTCAGAAAAAAATGTATGTGCATATTGGGCAAGCGATTGCAATAACAATAAGCCGGACAGGATACCGATCATCATCAATAATCCCTGGTAATTGCCCATGGCAACATAATCATCAATGGCTATGGAAACCAGATAAGGTCGCAATGGTCCTAGTATGGCAACCAGAAAGGTAAGTACGACGAGAAAAACAAAGGTTCCCCTGAAGGGCTTTGCATATTCAAAAAGCCTTTTAAGAATGCTTAAATCAATAACATTCCCTGAAATTTTCTCTTTAGCCAACGATCTTTTCCTTTAAATTATGATAAATATGATCCGGATATCGGACTGATTTTAAATACAAACCATGTGCAGGCACCGCCCGTCCTGCCGCCTTCCGGTCCTTTTTCTGAATGATCGTATTAAATTCAGAAATCGAGGTTTTTCCGGTACCCACATCCAGCATGGTCCCTGCCAGCGATCTGACCATTCCCCGCAGGAAACGATCAGCACAAATTGAAAAGATAATCATTCCATCCACCTTTTCCCAAACTGCAAGGGAAACCTCACAAATAAAATGGTTCACTTCTGTTTTAACCCGGCTGAAACTCTGAAAATCACGGGTATCCTTTAAGATTCCCGCTGCCTGGTTCATTTTTTTCAGATCGATTTTACTCCTGAAGTAGTAAGCTTCATGAACCAGAAAAGGATTCTTTTCCTGGGTGATTTTATATTCGTAACAACGACTGATGGCATCGAACCGTGCATGAACCTCTGGGCCCACCTTCCAGATCATATTGACGGCAATATCCTTTGGAAGATAGCTGTTTAATTTTCCTGTTATTTTATCAAGATGAACGCTTCGACTCACTTCAAAATGGGCAATCTGTTGTATGGCATGCACCTGGGTATCGGTTCTTCCACTGCCCACTGTTTCAATATTCTCACCTAAGATAAGGCTCAGTGCTTTATTCAACGTATCTTGGACAGAAACTGCATTTTTTTGACTTTGCCATCCATGGTAACCGGAACCATCATACGTCAGATCGATAAAATACCTTACCTTATCCATATTATCCTGCAAAGATAAGTGTATTTCTCAAGATTCATGAATGGAAAAGGATGCGTTGTATTAAAAGTCCCATAAACAATCCAAGTGTAATCCGGGAAACTTCATTAGATCCATACAGATCCCTGATAGTCCCTCCTTTCTGTCCGGGCTTCAAGGATGGTGTCGCTGGGGACATCTGTTGTTTTCCAGTTTCAGAACTTTTCCGCATCAGGTCATTCCTGCCGGATCTGCAGGGATGTCGGTAGCATGAGCAGGAATCTCAGCGACGCTCTCGGAGATTGCTGATAGTCCTCCTTCGATCCGGAATTCAGGCAGGAGGCTTCCATACCAATTTTGCGGCCTCAGCATCTTGGTATTAAAATCATACTCAAATCATCATAAACAAAATATTATGTTTTAATCAGTAGTGAATATGATTAGATTTGCCCAACCAAAAAGTTTTGATCCATGATCCAACGCATTCAATCGGTTTTCTTATTCCTGGTAGGTGTCAGCATGATATTATTTCTTGTTTTCCCGTCATGGATTTTATATCATCCTGAAACCGGTGAAATGTATAAGTTATACGCTCTTTTCATGATCCATCAGCCAGCCGGAGCCGATTTTACTGGTTATATTTATTACCCCTATTCCATTAGCGGTGGCCTGTCGGTGATCAGTATAGCAGTCGCATTTATTGAGATCTTCAAATATAAAAACCGCCTGACGCAGATCAAGCTCGGATTGCTGAACTCCGTCCTGATGGTGGCCTCTCTGCTGGTCCTGGTCATCCTTTCATATTATGACCAGATGAAACTTCTACCTGGGGTTCAGGGAGTATATAAACCGGGATTATTTATACCGGCAGCTGCCTTGATCTTTAATTCCCTGGCCAACCGCTTTATCAGAAAAGATGAAAAACTGATCCGTTCCGTTGACCGCATCCGGTAATTTATTGTCATGAATCCTGATTTTACCATAAAAATTTATATTTTGGCGAAGCTGAAATCAGGACCATGGTTTTAAATTATATCTGGATTGCTTTTTTTCTGATCGCTTTTATCATCGCTTTCATCCGGTTGCTCGTATTTGGGGATACGGAAATCTTTCCGGCCCTGATGAACGACACCTATGATACAGCCAAGCTTGCCTTCGAATTATCCCTGGGGCTTACTGGGATCCTTGCCTTGTGGCTGGGGATCATGAAAATTGGAGAAAAAGGTGGAATTGTTTCGATTTTCAATAAACTGGCAGGTCCTTTTCTCAGGAAATTATTCCCCGAGATCCCGCCCAACCATCCTTCCATCGGTCCGCTGATCATGAACATTTCTGCCAATATGCTGGGCCTGGATAATGCGGCCACGCCCCTGGGTTTAAAAGCCATGGAAGGGATGCAGGAATTAAATCCGGATAAGGACAGGGCATCCAATGCGCAGATCATGTTCCTTGTACTCAATACTTCGGGACTGACCATCCTGCCGATCACGATAATGCTTTATCGCAGTCAACTGGGCGCACAGGATCCTTCCGATGTATTCATTCCCATCCTGATCGCCACCTTTTTTTCCACCCTGGCAGGTCTGATCTCTGTTTCCATCTTTCAGAAAATCAATTTATTCGATAAGACCATTCTATTGTACCTGGGCAGCATGACCCTTTTCATTGCCGGGATCATTGCTTATTTCTCCACCCTTGAAAAGGATACACTCAATGCCGTATCCTCCACCGCAGGTAATTTCCTGCTTTTCAGCATCATCATTCTTTTTATTTTACTTGCTGTACGCAAGAAGGTGAATGTTTACGAAGCCTTTATCGAAGGTGCCAAAGAAGGGTTTTTGGTTGCGATCAAGATCATACCCTACCTGGTCGCCATGCTGGTGGCCATTGGATTGTTCAGGACCTCCGGAGCAATGAACTACCTCGTCGGGGCTCTTGGGGATCTGATCGGCTGGTTCGGGATCAACACGGATTTTATCCCCGCTTTGCCTACTGCATTCATGAAACCCCTGAGTGGGTCGGGTGCCCGGGGGATGATGATCGATGCCATGAACACCTATGGCCCGGATTCCTTTGTGGGACACCTTGTTTCGATTATGCAGGGATCTACGGAAACTACCTTTTATGTACTTGCGGTCTATTTTGGTGCAGTCAATATCCGGAACACCCGGTATGCGGTCACCTGTGGATTAATTGCTGATTTCGTTGGGATCGTTGCAGCCATCGTGATCGGTTATCTTTTTTTCCATTGACCTCAGAGAGACTGTTTAAAGCTTTAAAATCATTCGAATAATCAATTTAAAGGTCAACCCGTCATTTTCTAACTGAACGTGTTATTGGCCTTGAAAATTTATGGTTTTCGGGATTCGGTTTCAAATCCAATTAAATTTAATGCGACCTCGGGAAAGTGGCATTATTGTAACAGGAAATCACACAAATTTGACCAATAGGTAAGGGGTTTCATTGATATTATAAAAGTCTTTGATGAAACATTCAAAACTCCAGGGTAACCTCAGAGAGGTTGCATAATTATAACAAAAAATCATATGATATCGACCAACCCCGGAGGAGTTTCACTTTAGTACGCAGAAACAAAGGAATCCCTCTTGGGTCAGTGAAGACAGATCATTGATCGTTACATAAATGTTCCCGTGGCAGGGTAGCATTCGGAAGTAATACCTGATCGTCATCTTCTTCCAAAGCAAAAAAAAATTGGCCGGACACCAGGAGATGATACTTTTAAATCAACTAAAGCCCTTCGAATAATAATCGATAGATCAATTCACATCAGGATGAATTCTGCTTCGGCTAATCTTGGAAGAAGTTCGAATACAGGCTCTACTACTCCTCGAAAACAATCGAATCTGTATTTGCCCCAAGTTGTTTCAACGCCTCTGAAATATCCTCCGCGAAGGATGGAGGTCCACATACATAAAAGTGTTGTTTAAAATCGGAAATCTTTTCTTCCAGATAGCCTTTATCAATACACCGGTTATCATAATCCTCATGATCCTCATCAGTCAGGGTGTTGATAAACCGGTCCCCCAGCATTTGACTGAACTCATTTTTGAGAATGATGTCCTTCGAGGTTTTATTGGAGAAGATCAGCAGGTTCCGCGCGATCTTACCTTCCTTATAAAGTGATCTTAAAATGGCAATAAAAGGAGTGACCCCGGCTCCACCGGCAATAAAAACACCGGGACCTTTGTACTGGATAGCTCCCCAGACGTCATGAATAAGCAATTCATCGCCTGCCTTCAGTGTGCCCAACTGATGGGTGACCCCATCATGATCATCATAGATCTTGATCGTAAATTCAAGTTCCGGATCCTCATTCAATGCAGTAAAGGTAAAAGGCCTTTGTTTCTCCTTCCAACCCTCCTTGTTTATCGCCACCTCAGTAGCCTGGCCCGCCGTGAAGGCGTAACCACCCGGCTTTTCAACCCTGAATCTTCTGACATTATGCGTGACCCATTCAATCCTTTTGATTTTTACTATATACTCTTCCACAGATAGAATTTAATCATTTTCCAGGTAATTCCCTAATAATGGTCCTCTCATAAAGGGTGAACATGCTGATTTAAATTTCAAGGTTCAGCTCGTTGAAAGTAAAATTCCTTACATGAAATTATTTAAACTTCCCTTTCAGGGCCTCCAGTTTGCTTTTCATATCCCCGGGTGAGTCAGGAGAGCCGGAGGAGCCAGTAACGCCGCGAAACGTTTCTTTTCCTGTTTTTCCTCCTGAAACCGATTTCCCTCCTGGCGATGGTTTCCCCGTTGAATCCTTTACGTCTTTTCTTGTTGAGGAAGGATTTTCCGATTTCATAGACAGTGAGATCCTTTTCCGGCCCACATCCACCTCCATCACTTTTACCTTCACCCGTTGATTGATCTTTACTACTTCAGCCGGATCTGAAACATATTGATCCGAGAGTTGACTGATGTGTACCAGTCCATCCTGGTGGACACCTATATCGACGAATGCCCCGAATTTAGTAATGTTGGTGATGATCCCGGGCAGGATCATTCCTGTTCTCAGATCCTGGATATCCTTAACTTCCTCACTGAATTCAAAAACCTCGAATGTCTGGCGCGGATCCCGGCCGGGCTTGCTCATCTCCTCCATGATATCCTGCAGAGTGGGTAGACCTACCTCCTCTGTAACATAATCAGCTATGTGGACCCTGCCCCTGCGTTCTGCATCGGTCAACAGGTCCCTGACTGTACAACCTGAATCTGCAGCCATTTTCCGGACCAGTTCATATCTTTCCGGGTGAACGGCTGAACCGTCCAGCGGATTGATCCCATCCCTGATCCTTAGAAATCCCGCACATTGCTCAAATACCTTCTCTCCCATCCTGGACACTTTTTTCAGGGACTCCCGTGATTGAAACGGGCCGTTTTCATTCCTGAACCGAACAATATTCGCAGCAAGCTGGGGCCCCAGTCCCGATACATAGGAAAGTATTTCCTTGCTGGCCGTATTGAGTTCCACCCCCACGGCATTTACGCAGCTCACCACCACATCATCCAGAGATTTTTTTAAAGCCGCCTGGTCCACATCATGCTGATACTGGCCAACTCCGATCGATTTTGGTTCGATCTTGACCAATTCGGCGAGAGGATCCATCAGCCGTCTTCCAATCGACACGGCCCCTCTGACCGTGACATCCTGGTCCGGAAATTCTTCCCGGGCCACCTCTGAAGCCGAATAGATCGACGCCCCGCTTTCATTGACCATGACAATGGCAATTTCCGGCCTAAGTCCCAGGGAACGGACAAAAGATTCCGTTTCCCGGCTGGCAGTCCCATTGCCAATGGCGATGGCCTCAATATTAAAGGAATCCGCCAGTTTTTTCAAAGTTGCGGCCGATTCAGCCACCCTGTTCTGAGGCTCGTTCGGGAAAATTGCGGTATGATGTAACAACTTCCCTTGTTCATCCAGGCAGACTACCTTGCAACCCGTCCTGAATCCGGGATCAATTGCCAGCACCCTTTTCTGACCAAGCGGAGGTGCCAGTAGTAATTGACGCAGATTATCCACAAATACGGCAATCGCTTCAATATCTGCTTCCTTCTTTGTATGCATTCTGATCTCTGTCTCCATCGATGGTTTCAATAACCTTTTATAACCATCCTGAATGGCCAATTTTACCTGTTCTGAACTCGAATTTCTGTTAGTGATCAACAATTTTTCCAAAGGTTGTAGGGCATTACTTTCATTTGGCTGAATATCGATCGAAAGGAACATTTCCTTTTCCCCTCGCCGCATAGCCAGCATCCTGTGTGAAGGGATTTTTTTAACCTGCTCGCTGAAATCGTAATAATCCTTGTACTTGACCCCTTCCGTTTCCTTTCCCCTGATCATCCTACAGGTCAATATTCCCTCTTTCGAAAAAAGATTCCTCAGCATTTCCCGTACCCGGACATCCTCTGCGATCCATTCAGCCATGATATCCCTGGCTCCCTGAAGGGCTTCCTCCACCCCGTTCACCTCTTTCTCCGGATCAATATACTGGCTGGCAGTCTCTTCGAGATCAATATTTTTCTGGTCGAATATAAGTCTGGCAAGAGGCTCCAATCCCTTTTCCCTGGCGATGGTAGCCCGGGTTCGTCTCTTGGGTTTATAGGGAAGATAAAGATCCTCCAATATCGCCAGCATATCTGCTTCCTCCAGGCTCTTTTTCAATTCAGGGGTTAGTTTTCCCTGTTCTTCAATGGTCTTCAGTATGTATGCCCTTCTTTTCTCAAGTTCACCTAACTGCTCAAGGCGATCACGTATCTGCGCCAGCACTACTTCGTCAAGACTCCCGGTCATTTCTTTTCTATACCTCGATATAAAAGGAATGGTAGCCCCATCCTCCAGCAGTCTGACTACATGATCTACCTGCCAGTCTTTTAATCCCAGCTCGATGGTGACCCTTTGATTCAATGATGTCGTTGTATCCATTCAGTCTTTTCCCAAATACTTTATACAATAAAAATCAAAGATAATTAAAGGGTTTTACACATCAGATTTCATTCCCCAATCTTTTAGGGTTTATTTTGCATTGCCGAATGAAGATCCGGAATGCCAGTGATCTTCCTACGGCAAAAACGATGCGGATCGCCAATGGGCACCCTTAAAAATCATTTTGAATGGCGGAAAAAAATAAAAGAAAGAAAATCAAACGGGACCTGATCGAGTGGGCAGTCATTATCGCCATTGGATTAATTCTGTATCTGACGGGATTGCATACCCAGGTGATCGGAACCCTTCAGGGCCTTGTACTCAAAACAGGGCTCATCAGGCCCAATACTTCCGTTGAGGAAGCCATCAGTCAGGCCGAATATCAATTCAAGCTCATGGATCAGGATGGAAATTTGCTGGAAGGGACTTCCCTGGAAGGAAAAGTGGTGTTTATTAATTTATGGGCCACCTGGTGTCCTCCCTGCATTGCAGAAATGCCTGATATCAACCGGCTTTATGGTGAACTGGAAGATCAGAAAGACATCCGGTTTATTTTGATTTCTCTCGATGATGATTTCAATAAAGCAATCCGGTTCGTGGAAAAGAAAGGATATGATTTCGATATTTATCAGTTCGCCTCCCCCATTCCGGAAGTATATCAGAGCCAGATTATACCCACCACCTTCGTCATTTCACCCGAAGGGAATATTGTCGTAAAAAAAGAAGGCATGGCCAAATACAATTCTGCTTCTTTTAGAAAATTTTTACATTCAATGTTAGAATAAAAAAGTAGAGATATTTGAATATTTATTTATTATATATACCTTTGCAGTCCTAAAAAATTGAAAGCGATATTACAAACTTTACGGCATGGCAAATCATAAGTCAGCATTAAAAAGGGTTCGATCGAGTGCAGCGAAAAGATTGCGGAACAGATATCAGGCTAAAACAACACGGACTTTTATAAAAAAATTAAGAGAGACGAAAGATAAAAAGGAAGCCCAGGAACTTTATAAAATAGTTTCAAGCATGCTTGATAAACTGGGGAAAAAGAACATCCTTCATAAGAATACGGTTGGCAATAAAAAGTCCAAACTGGCCAGATACGTTAACAGCTTGAATTAGAAGAATAAAAAAAATTATTAATAGATGCAGCTCTGATCCAAATAAATCAGGGCTTTTTTTATTATTTTTTTTATCTTTAAAATAAAAAATCAGTCAGCTATGGAACCTCAAAACCAGGGATATTTACGAATACCCCAATGGGCAGAAGAAGACCGCCCGAGAGAAAAACTTTTACTGAAGGGGAAAACCACACTATCGGATGCAGAATTGCTGGCCATCCTTCTGGGAACTGGCATCAGATCCCTGAGCGCAGTAGATCTTGCAAAACATTTATTACAATCGGTACAGTACGACCTCAATGAACTTGCCAGGCTCTCCGTCCAGGACCTGATCCGGCAAAAGGGGATCGGGATGGCAAAAGCGATCACCATTGTAAGTGCACTCGAATTAGGCAGACGGAGAAAGGAGCGCAGTTCAGCATCAAAACCCAGGATCACTTCATCAGAGGATGTCTTTGAATTGATGCGGGCCGATCTCCAGGACCTGCCACATGAGGAGTTCTGGGTCATCATATTAAACCGTGCCAACCGGGTGGTCAGGAAATGGAAGATCAGTTCAGGAGGGATTTCCGGAACAGTCGCAGATCCCAGGCTGATCTTTAAAAATGCACTGGAAATGTATGCCAGCTCGATCATTCTCGTTCATAACCATCCCTCCGGGGCCATTAAACCAAGCCAGGCCGACATATCACTGACAAAAAAACTGAAACAGGCAGGGGAATTATTGGAAATACCCGTTTTGGACCATCTTATTTACGGAGAAAAAGAATATTTTAGTTTTGCGGACGAAGGACTGCTCTAATTACCAGGAAATTGCTAATTTTTGCGCATGAAATATTTATGGCCATCAGTTTTTGTAATTGCCCTACTCATCCTGGTCTATACTTTTCTTCTTTCCGGAAAGGATCAGAAAGAAGAATACCGGCAATCCATTCTGGAAGTAAGGGAAAAGGTTGCTGAATTTATGAAAAACAACCCCGATTCACCCTTCCGTAAAAAAGGGGAGGTGGAATTCAAAGGACTTAATTACTTTGATGTGGATCCTGCCTTTAAAGTAGAGGCAAAAATAACCCGGCTTGATCACCCTGAACAGATCATGTTGACCCTGAGCGACGGAAGCCTTGAAAAATATTTCAAATATGCCATCGCCGAATTTGAATTATCGGGCCAACCTCAACGGCTGGTGCTGTTGAAATCTGAAGAATACTGGAATGAGGACTGGGTTTTCCTGCCTTTCTATGATGAAACAAGCACCCATGAATCCTATGGGGGAGGGAGATTCCTCGAAATCACCTATACCGGTGGTCCGGTGGCTACCATTGATTTTAATCTTTGCTATAATCCCTATTGTGCCTATACGGATACCTATAGGTGCCCCTTTCCACCTCCGGAGAATCAGCTTACTATCAAAGTGATGGCAGGTGAAAAAATTTACAGGGAAGCTCATTAACTTAGGGTCAATGAGGGTATAAACGTTTCAAATGATTAATTTTACGGCTCGTTTTTGAAATTCCGATTATGAAAATATCCTATAACTGGCTGAAGGAATACATCGATATAGACATAGATCCTGATTCTCTGGGTAAATTATTGACAAATACAGGCCTCGAAGTGGAGGGAATTGAAAAATACGACGAAATCAAAGGCAGCCTGGATGGATTGATCGTGGGAGAAGTGATTACCTGCCACGAACACCCCAATGCTGACAGACTGAGTGTAACCACCGTGGACATTGGTAATGGCCGGATGGTACCGATCATCTGTGGGGCACCTAACGTTGCCAAAGGCCAGAAAGTAGTGGTGGCACCTGTCGGAGCCACCCTGCATCCTTTCTCTGGGGATCCTTTTGAAATTAAAAGAACCAAAATACGGGGAGAGATTTCAGAAGGGATGATCTGTGCCGAAGATGAAATTGGACTTGGCGATGACCACAGTGGGATTATGATCCTGGAAACCCAGTTGCCAAATGGTACTCCCGTTTCAAATCATTTCAATCCCTACAGGGATTATGTATTTGAAATTGGCCTGACCCCTAACCGGTCAGATGCCACCTCCCACATCGGGGTCGCCCGGGACATACGTGCCATCACTTCAAAAAAAGTGAACTGGCCATCGGTGGAGAAATTCAAAATTGACAACCATGATCTTCCGATCGAAGTGATCGTTGAAAATAAAGAGGCCTGTCCGAGATATTCCGGTATAACCATTTCCGGTGTCACCATTGGAGAATCACCCAGGTGGTTGAAAAACAAACTCAGATCGATCGGTCTTTCTTCCATTAATAACGTGGTGGACATCACCAATTTTGTCCTGCATGAAATGGGTCAGCCCCTGCACGCATTCGATGCTGATAAGATCACGGGCCGGCAGGTGATAGTCAAAACTATGGAATCCGGTTCCCGTTTTACCACCCTCGACGAGGTAGAAAGGATATTACTTGACCATGATCTGATGATCTGCAATGCCTCAGAAGGCATGTGCATTGCCGGTGTTTTTGGTGGAATAAAATCAGGCGTTACAGAAAAAACAAAAAATATCTTCCTGGAAAGCGCCTATTTCTCCCCGGATTACATCCGTAGAACGGCCCAGTATCACGAGTTAAAAACGGATGCATCCTTCAGGTTTGAAAGAGGAACAGACCCTGAGATTACCGTTTATGCATTGAAGAGGGCCGCCATGCTGATCAGGGAACTTTCAGGCGGTACCATTTCCTCCGAAATAATAGATGTTTATCCGGATCCTGTCTCGCCATTTGAAGTGCGGGTAAAATACAGTCATGTGGACCGGCTGATTGGTAATCCCATGCCAAAAGATCAAATAAAAAATATACTTCGGCTACTCGATATCAGGGTGGAAGCGGAAGATGAACATGGATTTTCAGCCATTGTTCCGCCGTATCGAGCCGATGTACAGAGGGAGGCGGATGTGATCGAGGAATTGCTGCGGATATATGGATATGATAGGATCAGGCTGACCGATCGGATCAGCAGCGATTTTCTCGCTGAATTCCCCGAGAAAGATCCGATCCAGATGGAAGGGAGACTCAGCGATCTGCTGGCCGCCATCGGTTTCTTTGAAATACAGACCAACTCGCTTACCTCTCCCCGGTATGCGGAAAATATCCTGGCTTTCGATCAGAGGCAGAATATCGAGATCCTGAATAAGCTCAGTGAAGAATTAGGTGTACTGAGGCAGAGTTTATTATTTACCGGCCTGGAGGTGGTTGCCTACAACATCAACCATAAACAAAAAGATCTGAAATTTTTTGAGATGGGGAAAACCTATCGCTATTCGGATGGCAAATATCTGGAAGCTAATCAATTATGCTTACTTATGACCGGGAATTCAGAATCCGAAAACTGGATCAGAACCACCCGTCAGGTTGAATTTCATGATCTTTATGAGGTAATTCAAAAAATATTACATAAATTTAATATCGTCGGTTATCAGCTGGATTTTGATCAAAATAAAATTTTTAGAGAGAGTGTAAGTCTCTTTGTAAAAGACAAAAATCTGGTTACATTTGGCTGGTTGTCTAAAAATGTTTTGCAACAAACCGAGATTAAACAGGACGTTCTTTCCGGTATTTTTGATTGGGACTATTTTTCCTTGTTGGCTTCGAAAGAAATTACTATTGAAGAGGTGTCAAAATATCCTGAAGTCAGGCGGGATCTTTCGCTGGTCATAGACAAGTCAGTAACTTTTAATGATATTCTGAAAATAGTCAGAAAAAGAGAAAACCAACTCGTTAGACGAATCAATGTTTTTGATTATTATGAAGGAGACAAAATCGAAAAGTCGAAGAAAGCCTACGCCATGAGCTTTATTCTTCAGGACAGGACCAAAACACTAACGGACAAGATCATTGATAAAACAATGAATCATCTGATGCAATCATTCGAAAATGAACTTGGGGCTATAATCAGAAAATAGAACATGAACAAAGAAAAACTCAGTTTAAGTATCTCTAATTTAGAAAGGAGAATTAAAATTCTTGTAAATGATTATCACAACCTGAACCAGGAAATAGCCTCCCTGAAGGTTGAAAATAATGAGTTGAAAGAACTGATTAGAAAAAAGGATTTGCAAATAATTGATTTTCAAAATAAATATAAAATTAGTAAAATTGTTAGGAATGTAAGGGATGGAGAAACTGATCATTCTGAATTAAAAAATCTGTTAAACGAATACATTAGGGAAATAGATAAATGTATCTTGCATTTAACGCAGGCATAAAAATATAAAAAGAATGCGAGAGCTGTCTATAAAAATTAAAATAGCCGATAGGGAATATCCCATGAAAGTTGATCCTGACGATGAGGAGAGAATCAGAAAAGCGGGAAGGATCATCAATGATAAACTTAAATATTACGCAAAACAATTCGGGATCGATGATAAACAAGATCTCCTGGCAATGGTCGCCTTTGATATACTGGTCGACAGAAGTCAGAAAGAGGAGGTTGATGTAATAAATGATGAAACCATACTTGAAAAGGTGAATAGTTTAAACGATATACTGTCTTCGGTATCCCAACCCTGATATACAATTTTTTAATCAGATAATCCCTCTCCAGCCCTTTTATAAATAAGGGAAAATAATGGATAATATTGCAATTCTTGTGATCACCGGAGTTGTATCCATAGTCATCGGAGCGGTGGCTGGATATGTATTCTTCCGGAAAGTGCTGAAAAAATATGAGAAGGAAGCCAAAGAAAAAGCAAATCTCATCATTAAGGAAGCGGAAATAAATGCCGAAAACATCAAAAAGGATAAGATCCTTGAGGCCAAGGAAAAGTTTCTCAAGTTAAAGGCAGAATTCGAAGATGAGGCCAACAAAAAGAAAAACCTCATCATCAGCAATGAAACCAAACTGAAACAAAGGGAACAGAATATCTCCAAACAGATGGAACAGGTTCAGCGAAAAGAAGCCGAGCTGGACAGCATGAAGGAGAATCTTTCCGCTCAGCTGGAAATAGTTAAAAAGCGAAGGAATGAACTTGATAAGGTACGACTCGAACAAGTGACCGCCCTCGAAAAAATAGCCAATCTATCCAAGGATGAAGCCCTTGAGAAAATGATGGAAACCCTGAAAGATGAGGCGCAAACCCATGCATCTTCCTATATCAAGGACATTATGGAGGAAGCCAAATTGTCGGCCAACCGGGAGGCAAAAAACCTCATTATTAAAACTCTTCAGAGAACTGCCACTGAACATACCATAGAAAACTGTGTCTCCGTTTTCAACATTGAAAGTGATGATATCAAAGGTAAGATCATCGGCCGGGAAGGGCGGAATATACGTGCACTGGAAGCGATCACTGGAGTTGAGATCATCGTTGACGATACACCCGAAGCCATCATCATTTCTGGATTCGACCCGGTCCGCCGGGAGATCGCCAGGTTATCCTTACACCGCCTGGTAGCGGATGGCAGGATCCATCCGGCACGCATCGAAGAAGTGGTCGCCAAAACCCAGAAAAATATCGAAGATGAGATTGTGGAATTAGGAGAACGTACTGTCATTGACCTGGGCGTGCATGGTCTTCATCCCGAACTCATCAAAATGGTGGGCCGCATGCGCTTCCGTTCCTCTTATGGTCAGAATCTACTCCAGCATTCCAGGGAAGTGGCCAAGTTATGCGCCACCCTGGCATCAGAACTTGGCCTCAATGCCAAACTGGCCAAAAGGGCAGGTTTGCTGCATGATATTGGCAAAGTCTATCCGGACGAGCCTGATCAACCCCATGCCATTGTCGGAATGGAACTGGCTAAAAAATACAAAGAACACCCCGATGTTTGCAATGCCATTGGCGCCCATCATGATGAAGTCGAGATGACAGCGATGATCTCTCCGCTCATCCAGATCTCCGATTCCATATCTGGTGCCCGGCCAGGTGCCCGACGGGAGGTCATGGAATCCTATATCAAACGGCTACAGGAACTGGAAGAACTCGCCTTAAGCTTTGAAGGAGTCAATAAATGCTATGCCATCCAGGCTGGCCGTGAATTACGGGTCCTGGTGGATGCCGAAACTGTCTCTGATGAACAATCAGGAAAACTCTCATTTGAGATCTCCCAGAAAATTGAGAAGGATATGCAATACCCCGGGCAGATCAAGGTAACGGTGATCCGGGAAACCCGGTCTGTATCCTTTGCCAAATAGGAAAATCCACTGAATAAATAATATTAAAAAAAAAGGCTGTCAAGAACAAGACAGCCTTTTTTGATTGAGATGATAACAGTCAGTTTAAAAAGTATCTAATTACTGATGATTGATCAGCGACAAAAAAATGACAAAAATTGCATCAAAATCTTACATAAGCCAGGTGCCACATTCCAAAGGCATCCCCATCCATTCCGTACATGAAACCTGAAGGTTACCCGCTTATTTTTATCTATATCAAACTATTAAATCCATCAAAGAGAGGTTTTACCAACTCATCCGCGGAAATGCGCGTTTTATCCTCTACTTCAATAAAGTATTTCATGGTACCCGGGATAACATGTTCCCCTTCCGTCTGAAAATCGATGTAAAGTTTCCCCAGTTTCCGGCTTCCCTGGTAAACAGACATTTGTACAGCAGTTTCTTTGTCATGTTTCTCGATTTCCACATTGGAAAAATCAAACGATCCATCCAGTTTCAGCTCCCTGTACTTGATATAACCAGAAGTTTTGCCCGTGAAAGCAAATCCATCGTAGGGTGTGAAATTGATATTGTTTTTTGCAATCAGGAAATAGGACGATAAAATGGGTGCCCCCTGTTTTTTCCAGATGGAATTGATCTGCATAACTCCATTGTTTTGCGTCAGGTCCATGGACAATTCAAATGGATTGATAACCGTTTCCATGTTAACCGTTTTTAAATATCCCTCAGCATCGAAGACGGCCTTATATTGAATGGTCATTTCTGTATTTCCATTAACAGTCAATTCCGATTCAAGGGCAGTGACTTTGATGAGTGAACCTGTGGAAGGATTTATGGTCCCTGTCAGATCAACCTCAGCATATTGGAATATTATTATGGTAGCGTTGTTTTCCTGGTCATCCAGTGTAGCAGGGAAATCAAGCTGGATATAGTCAACTTCTTCATCAGATCTGATAAATTGCTTCATGACATCATCCCAATGATAAACTCCAAGATTCTCGGCAAAATTGAAATGTTCAGATTCAACTGATCCGTCTGCTTTCCTCAAATTGCCATAATAAAAGGACAGGTTATCTATTCTCAGATTAAGGGGAAGCTGAAAAATATTATCCGAAAGTATAGAAAAGGATTCCATGGCGACCATGCCAGTCGTTTGCTGGATATCGGCCCTATCTGTGCTCAATTGAGCAACATAATCCTGGATAACTAAATTCACATCTTTTTCAGCGGATGGTGCAACCTCATCATCATTTACGCATCCTGTCATGATAAAAATAACAGTAAATGCCACAATCCATAATTTCTTCATCATTTCAACCTATTTGATCATGAATTAAAATTCGTGGATTTTATCGGGGATAACGAACCATCCGAGGGTGTTTTATTACATGGGTAATAAAATCGTAAGTATAAAAAATAAGCACAATTACAGTGCTTTTGTTAAACCATTACTTTAACCTTATATAAAGTGGAGGATTCCCTCAGAGGCAAGGTATTTGCAGACTAAGTAGTTGATATTCAACAAATACCAGGGCAGTTTATCTGAAAAAAGATGATTAGCAACTCGACCCAACAGGGTGAGCAGGAAAAATGAGTGAACCGGAGGTCAGATCAGCATTTTTCTTACAACCGGAAATCACTGTTTTTAGTGGTATTGCAAGGTCATTTTGCCTGCGGTCTAAAAATCGTCCGGGAAAATCGATTGAATAAAACCAGATGATCAGTTTTTCAGTGCTTTTACCATGGTCTCTCCAATATTTGCCGGAGAATCCGCCACTTGGATACCGCAGGCACGCATGATCTTCATTTTTGCTTCCGCGGTATCTGCTGCCCCACCTATGATGGCTCCAGCATGACCCATCCTGCGACCGGGAGGGGCAGTCTGTCCGGCAATAAATCCTACTACGGGTTTTGTTCCAAACGCTTTAATATATTCAGCCGCCTCGGCTTCCATGTTCCCGCCAATTTCACCGATCATGATGATCCCCTCGGTTTCAGGATCTTCCATCAGCATTTTGACAGCATCCTTGGTCGTGGTCCCAATGATGGGATCTCCCCCAATTCCGATACAGGTGGATTGACCCAACCCTGCCTTGGTGACCTGATCTACTGCCTCGTAGGTTAAGGTGCCAGATCTGGAAACAATCCCGATGGATCCTTTTTTATGAATAAATCCAGGCATGATCCCAACTTTGGCTTCCTCGGGAGTGATCACTCCAGGACAGTTGGGTCCGACCAAAACCGCATTTTTGCCTGCCAGATAATTTTTGACAGTGATCATGTCCCGGATAGGTATCCCTTCGGTAATGGTCACGATCACATGAATCCCGGCATCTGCAGCCTCCATGATCGCATCCGCCGCAAATGCAGGAGGAACAAAAATCACGGTAACATCTGCTCCAGTCTGGTTCACTGCTTCCTGTACCGTATCGAATACAGGGCGGTCAAGATGAGTCTGTCCTCCTTTTCCGGGAGTGACCCCCCCCACCACCTGGGTACCATACTCAATCATTTGTTCCGCATGAAAAGTGCCTTCTGAACCAGTAAATCCCTGGACGATCACTTTTGAATTTTTATTGACTAATACGCTCATGTAAATCAGGTTTGCGCAAAAATACAGTTTTATATTTCTAGGGCAAAAAGAAATTAAGCGAAAGTACGGGACACATTCTCATTCATAACGAAGGGAATCAACAGGATTTTGAATGGCGGCTTTGATTGCGTGATAGCTAACAGACATCATCAATATGATAAAAATTACCAGCGCTGCCAGTAAAAATTCATGGGCCCCAATATTAATTCTGTATGCAAATCCATTCAACCATTCTTTCATAATAAAAACTGTTAATGGCACAGATATAAGAAAGCCAATGAATACAAGAGACGTAAATCCCCTGACCAATAATCTGAAGATTTCAACCGAGGAGGATCCCATCACCTTCCTGATACCTATCTCTTTAGTTCTTACCTGGGCTTCAAATATAGAAAGGCCAAATAATCCCAGACAAGCTATTAAAATCGCCAGTAAAGTAAAACCGGCGAATAATTTACCTGCCTTACGTTCATTTTTATACAGGTTGTCAAATGATTCATCCAGAAAAAGATAATCAAACAATCTACCCGGAATCATTTCTTCCCATTTTTCTTCAATATAATTCATGGTAGTCATGACATCTCCCTCTCCCAACCGTATGATAAGGTTTCTCATGAACGATTCATCGAGATTAAATACCAGTGGTTCAACCTGATTTTTAAGAGAGGTAAAATGAAAATCCTCCACCACCCCGATACAGATTCCTTCCCCTCCAGAGATATATATTTTTTTCCCTATGCATTCCTCAGGCTCCCAGTCAAGCATCTTGGCTGTGGTTTGGTTGATAATATATCTTTTGCTATCAGATACTTTATCTGTTTCAATAAAATTCCTTCCTGCAATCAGATTAACACCCAATGCATCCAGAATTTCAGGTTCAGAACGCCATTGCCAGATCAGACTTTCTTCACTCTCATCCATAGCTTCCGTTCTTATACTTTGACCTCCGGAAGTCCGCGTGGGATATGCGGAACATATCGAAACGGATCGAATGTTACTGTGTTGTTTTAATTGATCTTTTAAGGTAAACATCATCATCTTGTCAGTAATATTAAATAATGGCAGGACAAGAACATGATCCTTATCGAAACCCAACTTTGTATGACTCATGTAGTTGATCTGCTTGTAGACAATCAGCGTTCCAACGATCAATCCGATGGAAATTACAAACTGAAAAACAACCAGTGATTTTCTTGCCAGAATGCCGGATGCAGATTTTTTAAAGGAGCTTCTCATCACCTGGATCGGATGAAAAGAAGTTAAAATAAATGCCGGGTAGGTCCCGGCAACCAATGACAGGATTAAACTGGAAATAATAAATAAAAAGAGGGTATTGGGACTCAATAATTCGGCATTTAATATTTGCCGATCCAGCATCTGGTTGATGCTGGAACCGATGAAAGTGAGAATCAATATGGAAAGGATGATTGAAAGAAAAGTAATTACGAAAGATTCAACCAGGAACTGAAAAATTAATTGTTTCCTGGTCCCCCCCATCATTTTCCGAAGCCCGACTTCTTTAGCCCTTTCAAGAGATTTTGAAGTAGAAAGGTTGATATAATTCACGCAGGCAATTAAGACAATAAAGACTGCTATCAGGATAAAGGCATAAACCTGATCCATATCTCCAACAGGACTAGGCTCAAAGTCCCCCCGGGAATAAAGGTGAATTTTCAGGAGCGGAAAAAGCGTATAACTCATGCCTGAATTTTTCACCCATTCATTTCCATCGGTTTGAATGATATCCGCAATTTTCTGTTCAATAAATGATGGGCTGGTTCCTGAAGTTAAAAGAAGATATGTATAATAATTGGCCCCTCCCCATGATAATTCACGATTGATGGTAGATGATATTGCGCTTGCAATGATATTGGGTCTTATATGTGAATTTTCAGGGAAATCTTTATAAACACCCCGGATAATAAAATTCTGTTCTTCGGATAAATAAAAAATTTTTCCAAGAACCTCCTTACTTTTAAAATATTTGATGGCTGTTTTTTCCGATATGATGGCATCTTCACGCTGCTTAAATACACCTTTGCCGCTTCCTCTGATAAAATCCACGGTAAATACATTAAATAGGGTTGAATCTGCAAAAAAGAAGTTATCCACCTTGAAATTCTCTTCTCCGATATAAATTACCGGATCCATGTTATATTGATAATAAAGCCTGACGAATTCCTCCACCTGCGGTACTTTTTCCTTTAAAACAGGTCCCAATATATTGGGACTCACCGGACCTTCTTTTTCTTCACCACCCATGGTCATATGTAGATGGATCCTGTAAATTCGTTCTGCTTTTTTATGGAATTGATCATAAGATAACTCATAATTAACATATGCCATTATAACGACAGCGGCCGCTATTCCACAGGAGAAACCCACAATGGTGATGATGGTACCTAAATAATTTCGGGTAAGGTTACGGATGGTTATCAAAAAGTAATTACGTAACATGTCGATGGGTATATTATATATAACTTGGTATCAGATGTAATCCCATTAATTGTTAATTAACAACAGAATTTTGAACTCAATATATTTATAGATAATTAATCATGAATTGATTGACACCAAAATGATCATTATAATCCAATCATATATGAAATTGACCTTCTTCATAATATAACAATAATATCTGCTGAACAACTCCACAAATTATTTCATTGATCAATTTCATTCGTATCTGAGTGCCTTGGCAGGATTCTGAATGGAAGCCCTCAGGGACCGGTATCCTACTGATAAAAGAATCACAACAAAACTTATTGCGCCGGCAATCAGAAATTCCAGGAATCCTAATGAAATTTTATAGGCAAATCCTTCCAACCATTTATTTATGAGCAGGTAGGTGACCGGAATGGACAGTATAAAGGCGAACAGTATCAAATTGGTGAACTTACCCATCAACAGCTGAAATATGCTGATATCAGATGATCCCATTGCTTTCCGGATCCCGATCTCCTTGGTCCTCATCTGCGTCTCGTAGGTAGACAACCCGAATAAACCGAGGCTTGCAATAACAATGGCGAGCAAGGAAAAGCCGGAAAACATCTGAGCCGTTCTTTTTTCATTCTTATATAAATGATCAAAGGAAGCATCGATAAACTGATAATCAAAAATGACATTTGGGTTATTTTTTTTCCATTCTGCTTCAATATATTTCATGGTGGATTTAACATCTCCGTTACCCAGTCTAAGGATGATATTATTCCGGTATGCACTTTTTAAATTCAAGATAAGAGGTTCCACTTCATCTCGCAATGAAGCAAAGTGGAAATCCTCAATAACGCCAATGCAACGCCCTTCCTTTTCACTAATGATTACCTTTTTCCCCACTGCATTCTCTTCGCTCCATCCCAAAATTCGAATAGCCGTTTGGTTTAGGATGTAATCCATTTCTTCTGCATCCTCGCTTTCCTCGCGGAAGTTTCTACCGGCAACCAGATTCAATCCAAAAGCATCGATGATATCTTCATCCACACGCCATTCCCAAGCCAGAATATTCTGGTCCGCTTCCATACCCTCTCCCCAGAGCCACTGGCCTCCTGAATTTCGGGTGGGATAAGCCGATGAAAAAGAAACATACTGAATATTGTTGTGTTGAAGATAATTTTTTTTCAATGTGCTTAAAATATTTTGATCGGGGATCCGGTTCATGGTGATCGCGAGGGTATGTTCCTTGTCAAATCCCAGATCAGTTTCATTCATGAATCTGATCTGTTTATGTACCACAATGGTTCCGATAATTAGACAAGTGGAAATGATGAACTGAAAGATCACGAGTGATTTCCTGGCCATTGTTCCAGTTTTTGATTTTTTATAACTGCCTTTTAAAACAAGCGATGGATTAAATGAAGTGATGATAATCGCGGGATAGATCCCTGCCAGTATACTCAATAACAACCATCCGGCGAATAAATAGCTTATCCATTTTAAATCAAAAAGATAAGCAAAAGACACAGAGGTCTCAATGAGTTGATTAAAATAGGGATTGATCAGGATTATGATGATTATAGCCAGGATAAATGAAATCAATGTGATAAACAACGATTCCAGTAGAAATTGAAAAATCAATTGTGATCTGTAACTGCCCATCATCTTTCTGAGTCCTACTTCCCGTGCTCTTTCCAGCGATCTGGAAGTGGTGAGATTGATATAATTCACGCTCGCTATAATCAAGATAAAAATGGCAATGATGATGGAAGCGTAGACCTGTTTGACATCCCCCCTGGGAAGAACTTGAAAATCAGCCTCTGATTTCAGATGGATATCTCTGATTGGTATGGTGGTAAAGGCAGCCTCCATTTGCTTCATCCAATCAGGAGCCTCTTCCTCCACAATCTGTTTTATTTTGTTATTTACATCTCCAATTTGAGCGTTATTCTCCAATAATAGATAGGTATAATAATTTGCACGGTCCCATGTCAGTTCATCACCTATCGGTCCCGAAAGAGCACTTGCAATTACATTGGGCCTGAAATGTGAGTTTTCAGGGTGATCCCTGAAGATGGCCCGGATAACGAAATTTTTATCATATGGATCTTTATATGTTTTCCCTATTGCATTGGCAGTACCAAACATCCTTATGGATGTTTTTTCAGAAATCATCACATCTTCCGGGCGAGTAAGTAATCCATGCCGATCTCCATATATGATCTCAAAATTGAAAAAGTCCAACACCGTGGAATCGGCAGCATAAAAATAGGGTTCTTTAAAGTGTTCATCTTCAACTATCAAAACGGCTGTGGAATTGATTGGGCTAAGCATCCGTACATATGACTTTACTTCAGGAATGATTTCTTTTAAACGAGGCCCCAAAATATTGGGGCTAATGGCAAAAACCTTGTCCTCCCCATCAACAGTTAAATGAAGTTCCAATTGATAAATATTGTCGATACCTGTATGGTAGTTTTCATAATTCAATTCCTGGTATACATAGGAAAAGATTAGAGCGGCAATCGCAATCCCTAATGAAAATCCAAATAAATTGATCCCTGAAGTGACAGGATTTTTTTTCAGATTCCTGAACATTAATTTAAAAAAGCTATAGATCATAATTTTCGGTTTATTAATAGGATGCAGTAAATATTGAGAACGTTTCAAAGTGAATAGGACAATCTTCCAGAATTATCCTATTCATCCTTATGTCTTGGCTCTTTTCTACATTTCATCTTTTCCCCGGTGAGATCCTCCATCATATTATTCATATCGAAGGGTTTCCACCGGATTGGTCATGGCCGCTTTGATGGCCTGATAGATAATACTGATGGCAGCAATGATCACTACACAAACCAGGGAAAAAAACAGGATGCCAAACCCGATCTGGACATGGTAGGCAAATCCTTCCAGCCAGCGATTCATAAAATAATAACCCAGCGGCACCGCCAGGGTAAATGCGACAAGGATGAGTCTCAGGTTTTCCAGTACAAACATGAAGATCAGGGCGGTTACGCTGGAACCCAGTACTTTCCGGATCCCGACTTCCTTGGTCCTTCTTAAGGCTGAAAAAGAAGACAACCCGAATAATCCGGAGAAGGCAATCAAAATGGCAATGATGGTGAAAGCCAGCATCATATTACCTGCTTTTGCCTCCATCTGGTACAACTGATTATATGCCTGTGATAAAAACTGGTAATCAAAGGGAAGATCTGGCAAAATCCGGTTCCAGGTCGATTTCATATAGGATAGTGTGCGTTCCAAGTCCTGGGTATTCACCTTGAATAGCAGGAATTGATAAGCCATGGGATTCTGACAGATGACCAGGGGACCGATGTCGGTATGTAGGGATGCATAATTGAAATCATTGACTACCCCTACCACAGGCCCAAGGGTCACCCCTCCATGTTTTACCCGGATATCCCGACTTAGCATTTCCTCTCCCAGCATTTTCATACCCTGTTCGTTCACGATATATTCGGTATTGTTTTCGGAATATTCATGATTAAATCCATGACCCTGGACCAATTCAAGGCCAAGGGTCTTGAAAACGTCCTGATCTGCTTCGAGTGTAAAAAACATCGGATCTTCCACAGAAAAGCCCATATTGAAACTGATCCCTTCCGTAAAAGTGATGTTTACTGGTATCTGGGAAACCGCTGATCCCGACAATATTTGTGAATACTTCAGAAACTCAGATTTGATCACCTGCTGGTTTTTCTTTACTTCCCCGGTATTCATGGGAACCACAATGATCTGATCTTTATGGATTCCCAGATTTTTGTTTCTCATATATTCCATCTGACGGTAAATCACCAGGGATCCGATGATTAACACGACCGAGATCACAAATTGAAAAATGACCAGTGATTTACGCAATACGGTCCCTCCTTTCGATTTACTGAATTTCCCTTTCAGTACCTGATCCGGTTTGAATCCGGAAAGAATCCAGGCAGGATAGAATCCGGCCAATAGAGCCAGCGTGACCAGAATAGAGACAATCAGGATCAGGTTCATTCCTGAAAAGAAATAAGTGAATTTAAAGGGAATGCCGACCAGGCCATTAAAAAATGGCCGGACCAATTCCATGAGCCCAACGGCCAATATAAAAGCTATCAGAACGGTTAGGAAGGATTCCCCCAAAAATTGCCATATCAAAAGTTTCCTTTCCGCACCGAACACTTTCCGTAAACCTACTTCTCTGGCCCTTTCAACCGATCTGGCAGTTTCAAGGTTTATATAATTGATCCCCGCCACCAGCAGGATAAAAATAGCAATGGTCAGAAAGATCATTATATACTGATAATTATTGTTTGATTCCAATTCATCAGTATAATGCGAGTGGAGGTGAATCTTATCAATGGGTTGAAGAAAAACTTCCATTAAAAAATTTTCATTGATGTATTTCCCCATCATTTCGTGATTGATCAGGAAAGTATTGATCTTTTCCTTCAATACCTCCGGATCACTACCCGGTCTGAGTTTGAAATAGGTGGCAAAAACACTCCCATTCCAACTTGATTGTGGTTCCCAATATTGATTCCTCATGGATAACAATACATCGAAATGAAAATGACAATTGCTGGGAATGTCTTCCATTACGGCAATAATGACAAATTCTTCCTGGTCATTCAGTTTGATAATTTCACCCACTACATCAGTCCTGCCAAAATAACGGAGGGCAACTGACCAGGGAATAACGGCCTCATCCTTGCCTGCCAGGGGATTTTGAGTTGATTTATGGATCAGATTAAATGAAAAAACGTCAAAAAAGGTGGAATCACCATAATAGACTTTCTGCTCAGGGAACAGGTCAGCACCGATTCGGATCAGATCAGTACTACCATAAAAGGCACGATTCATCAAGCGGGTGCTGCTTTCAATTTCTGGCATCAGGGTAGGGACTTCACGGTGAAAATTCGGATAGATGGCCGCACTGTAGGTATCCTCATTCCTATCCTGCTCATGGGTGATTAACCGGTAAATATGACCATAATCCGCAAAAAAACGGTCATACCCCAATTCAAAATTGACAAATGAAACGATCATGATCACACTGGTCAAGCCGATCGCCAGTCCCATTATGTTGATCAATGCATGAAGCTTGTCGCGAAAAAGGTTGCGCAGGGCGACCATTAAATAATTTCTGATCATGGCTTAATATTAAAAAAATTTAACTTTCAAAGTCCGAAAATTATGCCAAAGGATTAAAATTGAATGAATACCCATAAAATGCATTTTTTCGTTTTCATATCTGTTCATTTTCGATCGTTATTTGTCCGGCTGCGGGCATTCCCTATCATCCGGAAAAGACCTGGCCATTGGGTATAGATCGACGTAATCTTTAGCAGAACTTTATATCATTTTCGGACCTTGAAATGATTTCTTTTCGTAGTTTTACACTGCATGAGCTTTGTTTATCCACAGTTTCTTTTCGGATTTCTGGCGCTGGGAATTCCCATCATCATCCATTTATTTAATTTTCGCCGCGCTAAAAAAATATACTTCTCCAACAATGTTTTTCTGCAACAGGTAAAAAAAGCCAGCAGCACCAAACTCAAGATCAAACATTACTTGATTCTGCTTTCCAGGTTATTGTTCATTGCCTTCCTGGTACTGACTTTCGCCCAACCATTTATCCCTGCAAAGGAAAAAAACATCAATACCAACCAGGTGGTCATTTATCTCGACAATTCGTACAGCATGTCGAATTATGTGGATGAGAATCTGACGGGTTTTGAAGCCGCCATTTCATACATTCATTCTATCATGGTATTGTATCCAGGGAACACCAGTATCCTTTTGATCACCAATGACTTTGCTCCTTATTCCAATGTGCCCAAATCAAAAAATGAACTCAATGAATTGATCACCGAACTCTCTCTGACTGGGATATCAAGATCCATTGAGGCGATCAATAACCGGATCAGACAAACATCACTTATCTCCAGCCAGGCTGATATTTACTGGATATCGGATTTTCAACGGTCCACTTCCGGTTCACTGGAATCCCTTAAAAATGATTCAACCGGGAACCTGTTCCTGATCCCCTTGTATTTCAATAGTACCTCAAATGTTTATGTGGACTCACTCTACCTGACCAGCCCTTTTTTAGTCTCCGGCGAGAAAAATGAGCTCAGATTGATACTTAAAAACGATGGAGACCAGGATATCACAGACCTGCTCATCCGCTTTTTTATCAACGATGTCCAATCTGCCAATGGTTCAGTCGACATCGAACCTTACAGCGATGGTTCTATCTCTTTTGACATCGGATTCCAGCTCGATCCTTACAACCGGGGAAGAATCAACTTCGAAGATTTCCCGGTCACTTTCGATAATGATTTTTATTTTACCTTAAACCTGGCCGACCGCATTGATGTGGTGGAACTGAAGGAAGAAGAAAGTGTCACTGCCATTCAGCAAGTATTCGGCAATCAGACCCTGTTCAATTTCAGATCCTACCAGATTGGGAATATTGATTATAACGACCTACAGAATGCCAACCTGATCATCCTGAATGGAATCCGATCCCTTGAATCCTCCGTCAGTGGAGTGCTTGTACAGTTTCTTCAGAGAAAGGGAGATATTTTAATTATCCCGGAAGAAGATATGGATGTAAGTTCCTACCAGATGCTGGCCGGATCGATCAGTAACATCCATGATTCAGTCAGGTCCAGGGCAGGACTCAGTTCTGTTGATCTTGACAATCCCTTCTTTGCCGATATATTTGAAGGACGGACGGAAAGATTTGATATGCCCTCAGCCATACCCGTAATACGAATAATTTCAACCAATATGGATCTGATCCGTTTCAACGATGGCACCAATTTTCTCTCCTTCCGGGAAAACATGAATCGGCTTTACCTGATGGCCTCCCCTCTCAAGTTGGAATATACGGATTTTACGACACACGCCCTGTTTGTACCGGTCATGTACCGGATGGCCATGCTTAGCAAGAAAGAATTTAAAAATCTGTATTACAGCATTTCCGATCCTGTCATTTCTTTAAAGATAGATTCGCTTGATCCGGAAGAATTGATCAGGTTAAAAAGGGAAGATGTGGAGATCATTCCAGGTCAGCGTATCACGGGAAATGAGGTATTCCTGGAACTGCCCAAACATGAGCTTAAACCTGGAATTTATGAATTGACCCATGGCCAGAATAGTTACGGATACGTCGCCTTCAATCAGGATGAATCCGAATCCCGGCTCGCCCAGTATTCTCCCGAAGAATTAAAACAACTTACTGATGAAAATTCTTTCATTACTCTTTTTAATACGGAAGGAATTAATAATTTTGATAAAGAGATAAAGACCAGATACATGGGGTTGAATTTATGGCGGTATACCCTGATATTGGCACTCATTTTTTTACTCGCAGAAATATTGATTATCAGATTTTTATAGAATGAAAATATTAATTAAAAATGCCCTGATACTTCATCCAGGCTCGCCTTATCATCAGAAGAAAAAAGACATTCTGATCAACAACGGAAAAATTGCCAGGATTGATCAAAATCTCAGTGAAGAAGGCACGCTGATCACCGGAAAAAATCTAATGGTTTCCACTGGATGGTTTGATATGAGATCCAATTTTAATGATCCCGGCAATGAGCATAAAGAGGACATCATCAGCGGTGGTGAATCTGCCGCGGCTGGAGGATTTACCGGGGTAGCCATTCTCCCCAATACCAGGCCAACCATCCAATCTAAAAATGAGATCAGTTATGTGCTGTCGAAGGCTGAAAAATGCCTGCCAGATATATTCCCCTACGGATCAGTAACCCTGGACAACAAGGGTGAGGAAATAACGGAGATGATCGATCAGTTTACGGCAGGAGCCATTGCCTTTACAGACGGAGAACATACGCTTTGGAATACGGATATCCTGCTGAAAGCCCTTCTGTACGTGAAGAAATTTGACGGGTTGATCATCAATAAACCGGAGGATAAATGGTTGAATTTTCTGGGCAATATGCATGAAGGGACGGTAAGTACTTCACTGGGTCTGAAAGGCATGCCATCGATCGTTGAGGATATTGCCATCGAAAGGGATCTCAGGATCCTAGAATATGCCGGTGGGAGGCTTCATTTTTCAAATATATCAACCGCCAGTGCTGTCAGGCTGATCAGAAATGCCAAAAAAGCAAATCTGGATGTTACCTGTGACATCGCCGCTCATCAGATCGCCTTTGAAGATCAGTCATTGATCGACTTTGACACCAATTATAAAGTGAATCCTCCCTTCCGGGAAAAATCAGACATCAAAGCGTTGATCAGGGGATTGGAAGATGGGACCATTGACATCATCGTATCGAGCCATACCCCCCAGGATACGGAAAGTAAGAAACTGGAATTTGATCTGGCCGAATTCGGGATCCTTGGGTTGCAGACCCTCTATCCAATTATGGTCGATCAATTAGGGGCTGAGGGATGGAAAATATTCCTGGACAAAATTACCGTGAACCCGAGAAAACGGCTGGGCCTCGAAATTCCTGAATTGAAGGAAGGAGTCCCTGCCAACCTGACAGTTTTTGATCCAACCGTAACCTGGATGTATAATGCCAGAACGAACAAATCCAAATCTGCCAACTCCCCATTCTGGAATAAAAAGCTACAGGGAATGGTAATCGCCACCATCAATAAAAATAAATCATATATTGCCAGTCAGAACGGTTAATATAAAAATAAGGAATCCTATTTTTACCGTGCCCATCAGGTACGGCATACTGGCTGCAGTCATATCGATGATCCTGTTTCTGATCCTCTATTATTCTGGCAAAAATCCACTTTTAATTCCTCCTTTCCTCGATTTCAGGATCATCCTTTATCCCATCATTCTTGTTTTTGCGATCCGGGATTTTAAGGAAAATAAAAACGGGGGAGTTCTCCATTTCTGGCAGGGAATGAGCGTAGGACTTCTGTCAATCTTGATCTCATCCTTCCTGATGGCAATCTTCATTTTCATTTTTGGAATTTTTTTTGAGCCAGAATTCGTACCTGAATACATACGCCTGATGACTGAACAGATCAATAATTTAAATGAAACCGTCATCGAATCGGTGGGGAAAGAGGCCATAGGAAAGTCGTTGGAGCTCGTGTTGACCACAACTATTTTTGATCTATCCATTGATTATTTTATAAAAAGCTTGCCTTATGGGGTATTTTTAACTATTATCATCTCGCTAATTCTCAGAAAAAAAACTTTTTAACTATGGAAGAAAAACTAACCGTCAAACAAGTGGGTATAAAATATGGAATATATCTGGCACTTGTTTCCATTATTTACACCCTGATACTACAGATCTTAGGGCTCGCAGCCAAACAGGCTTTAGGTTATGTAGGCTTTATTTTTATCATCGTAGCGCTTATCCTGGCACATAAGGAATTTAAACGTTCCAACGAATTCATGAGCTTTGGACAGGGATTGGGAATCTCCATGATCATCATCACCATCAGTACCATACTGGGATCTATTTTCAGCTATATTTATATCAAATTCGTTGATAATTCAATGCTGGATGTGATTCGTGAACAGGCAATCGTACAGATGGAGGAACGGGGTATGTCCGATTCACAGATCGAGCAGGCCATGGAAATGCAAGCCAAATTTACCACACCCGAAATGATCCTGGTGATTGGTATTCTCGCAGGCATTTTTTTCGGCTTTGTCATCGCCCTGATCGTAACGGCCATTACAAAAAAAACAAATCCGGAACTGGAATCATAACTGGACAGAAAACGCATCAAGCCAGCCCTACCTTAACAGTGCCCGGCTTTTTTTTAACTCACAAAAAAATATCTACAGCGGCAATTTTGCCAAAAGCCGACGGATAGATTATCGGATTTACGCAAATCTGATAATTTATTTCCGTGGATTAAACCTTAGGGGCCATTCATCAATCACGAAATATTTGGGACAAATATCATTTAATAATATATTACTCGCTTAATTATCAGGAGGATGAGGTCTTTCGGCCCTCCGGAAGAATTTGTCCAAAGACAAATTCGGGTTAATTTTCATTCATTAACGTCATTTTTATATTTAATTTGTAAAAAAAGATTGAATGCACGAAAAACCGGAACTATCAATCGTTATTCCTGTTCTTGACGAAGAAGGGTCCCTCAAAGAATTATGCCAGTGGATCGACCGGATCATGTATGAAAATGATCTCTCCTACGAGGTCATCCTGATCGATGATGGCAGCCGGGATGGTTCCTGGTCCGCCATTCTGGATTTGATCAGCGAAAATGCATCGTATAAAGGCATCCGTTTCAGTCGAAATTACGGTAAATCGGCGGCACTGGATACCGGGTTCAAAGCTGCCTCCGGTTCAGTCGTCATTACCATGGATGCGGATCTGCAGGACAGTCCGGATGAGATCCCCGAATTATTCAGAATGATCGGGGAGGGTCGTTATGACCTGGTTTCCGGGTGGAAAAAAAGCCGGAAAGACCGGATCACTAAAACCATACCTTCCAAGTTCTTTAACTTCATTACCAGAAGAATATCAGGTATCAGATTACACGATTTTAATTGTGGATTGAAAGCTTACCGGTCTGAAGTCATTAAAAATATCCATATATATGGGGAAATGCACCGGTATATACCTGTCATCGCTAAATGGAATGGATTTGATAAAATTGGTGAAAAAATTGTAACCCACTATCCGCGAAAGTATGGAAAAACGAAATTTGGCCTGGAAAGATTCATCAATGGATTCCTGGATCTCATTTCAATCACCTTTGTAATGCGGTTCATTAAAAAACCCATGCATTTTTTTGGGACCCTTGGAACACTGTCTTTTTTTGTGGGACTGGCTATCACCATTTGGATCATCGGCCATAAAATTTACCAGATAAAAAACCATATCCAGCCCATCCGGGACGTGACGGAACAACCCTTGTTTTATTTGGCGCTGGTAGCCGTGATCATCGGGGTTCAAATGTTTCTGACAGGCTTTCTGGCAGAAATCATGACGCTCAATTCGGATAAGACTTCGCAATACCTCATCCTGGAAAGGAAAGGATTCAACTGAAATAGTGGATAGAAAATATTCCATCATTATCCCTGTGTATAATCGTCCGGATGAAATCGATGAACTGCTGGAAAGCCTCACCCATCAGACGTATACCCATTTTGAGGTGATCGTGGTGGAAGATGGCTCTAAAATCCCTTGTGATTACGTCGTTGAGAAATATTTACATGAATTCGAGATATCCTATTGCGTCAAAAAAAATGAAGGGCAGGGATTTGCCCGGAATTATGGATATGAAAGGGCAAAAGGGGATTATTATGTTGTATTTGATTCCGACTGCATCATTCCCACATCCTATTTGGAAGAAGTAAACAAATACCTCGACCAATACGATCTGGATGCCTATGGGGGCCCTGACCAGGCACATCCCTCGTTTACCCCCATCCAGAAAGCCATCAGCTATTCCATGACCTCTTTATTTACCACCGGAGGCACCCGGGGACGTGAAAAAGGAATCGGTCCATTCCATCCAAGAAGCTTTAACATGGGCATAAAGCCGGAAGTATTCAAAAGAACGGGAGGCTATATCCTCCCTTTTAAGGGAGAAGATATCGAATTCAGTATCCGGATCATCAAGATCGGATTTAAAACCGGCCTCATCCCCAGGGCTTTTGTTTACCATAAAAGAAGGACCAGTTGGATCGGGTTTTTTAAGCAACTGCATTTTTTCGGGACCGCCAGGATCAACATTTCACGGTATTATCCGGATCAATTAAAACCGGTACATTTCTTCCCACTCGTATTTACCTTCGGATTATTGGTCATGCTGCTCTTTTTTCCTTTTTCAAAAATAATCTTCAGCCTGTTCCTTTCCCTTTACCTTCTCTTTGCCTTGATTCTTTTTCTGGACGCATTCATCCAGCAAAAAAATATAAAAATTGCACTCATGAGCATATGGGCTGGATTTATACAATTAGTGGCCTATGGAATCGGTTTTTCCCAGGAAGGATTAAAAAAGAGCAGGAAGGGTTAATTACCCCAAAATGAAAGATTTTCAAGAAAATTTCCTCCGGATAAAACTTTTTACTCCTTCTGTACATCTTTATGACAGAAGCTTCAGAATATTATGTCAGAAACCTTAAGAGACATTGCCATCAATCACAGTGAAAGTTTAGTAGAGAAATCGCAAAAAGGCGATAACCATGCTTTTGGGAAACTTGTTGGCCTGTGGTTCAAACGGATCTACAATGTAACCCTGAAATATTTTGGGAATCATGATCTGGCAATGGAAGTGACCCAAAGAACTTTTATCGCTGTGTATGATCATATAGGAGGTCTGAAAGATATCAGAAGCTTTAAATACTGGATCTATAAAATTACCATCAATCAATGTCATGAGGAAGAGAGAAGACAAAAACGGAAAAACTGGTTTTCAATTTTTCAACATGACGAAGTAAAAACGATAGAAGAGATCCATCTGGATCCTGAAAAGGAATATCATCAAAAAGAAATGGAAGAAGTAATGAACAACCTGTTAAAATTGATCCCTGAGGAACAGAAAATAGTGATTATCATGAAAGAATATGAAGGGATGAAATTTCGTGAAATCGCTGAAACCCTTGGGATATCGGAAAATACGGCCAAATCCAGGTTGTATTACGGACTGAACAGCCTTAAAAAAATGATCAATAAAAGTGGTATAAATTTAGACAGATTATAAAATGGAAAGAGACGACTTAATGAATGACCTGATCGCCTATCTCTATGGTGAAATGTCGACAGAGGAAAGGCTCGATTTTGAAAAAGAGATGGAATCAAATCCGGAATTGAAGAATGAGTTCCTGGAATTGAAGCAGGTCAGAAAAGGGCTTTCACAACTGGAAGACAAAGAGGTCATGGAACCATTTTTCCTCTGGGGCAGAAACGTGGCCAATGGAAGGGTAAATCCCTTAAAGCGAAGATCCCTTATCCTGTTCAAACCCATCATCGCCGTGGCAGCTTCCCTGGTGATTCTGCTGCTGGTCGGGTATGTAACACAATTTTCAATCTCCTATCAGAATGACCGGCTTTATATCGGATTTATCAAACCGGAAAAAACGCAGCTTGCAAATGTAATGTCTGCGGAAGAGATACGGAGCCTGGTCAGGAATGAGATCGATCAGAATAACCAGCGTATCATGACCTCGATCAATGAATCTGAAAACAAAATAGAAACCAGATTTGCCTCGCTGGAAAAAAATCAACAGCAGCAATTTAAAAATCGAAAGGCTCCCAGTACGGTTACTGAACAGGATCTGCAGGGATTTTACAAACAATTGCAGCAGGCCAATGTATCACTCATGGAAAATTATCTCCAGAATGCCACCGTTCAGCAGCAGGAGTACTTCCAGACAGTAATGAACCAGTTTACCGAATACCTCCAGGATCAGCGGGAGGAAGATCTGAGAATGATCCGGAGAAATCTGGTTAATCTGAAAGAAAACCAGGATCAGCAACAACAGGAAACACAACAGATCCTGGCTACTTTATTAAATAATGTGAACTATCAAAATAATTGAAATAAATGAAAAAGTTAGTGCTATTAACATTGATCCTGCTGGGTTGTCAGGCGGTGATCGCACAGGCCATTGATGAGGAACGTATGAATCGTGATCTTGAAGTAGCAAAGAATATTCTGGCTACGCTGATGAAAAGTAATTCAGAGATGTACCTGGAAGGGAGAAATCTGGAAGCCGATTACCTGGAGGGCTATGGTGTGATTATTACCATCCCCCGCCATTTTATGTATTTCCAAATCCCTCCTCCAAAGATAAAACCTCCTAAAGTGAAAATTGAAGGGATTAGGGATAAAAGAACCATTGTCATTACTCCCGGGGAGGATGAAGAATCCATTGAAGATCAAAAAAGGACGCTGGAAGAAACCAAGGAAGCACAAAAAGAAGCGATGAAAGCCCAGGAAGAAGCAATGGTAGAAATGGAAGCCGAAATGAAGGAATATGAAGAGGAAATGAAGAAAGGGATGGAATATTGGGAACAAACCGTGCTGGTACAAAATGAAAAACTTGAAAAGGTCATGATCACCTTCCTCGCGGATTATGCCGATCTGATTGGCCAACTTAAACCTGAAGATAAGATCCTGATCAACCAGGAATCCCCCTATGAGAATTATGGAGTACTGTGGACTACAGAAGAAGGTTCAGTTGAAAGCCCGGAATTTGCCGGCCTGTCCATGGAAGTAGCAAAAAAGGAAATCACCAACTATAAAAGTGGTAAGATCTCCCTGGAAGCGTTTAAAGACCGGATCAACATCAAGACTAAAGAACCTGAAAAGAAGCGGGCAGATCTTGAAATGTTTGCCAGCATTTTTAAACAGTATTACAGTCCTAAACTTTCCAAAACATTCTTTACAGAAGGAACACCCTCGTATGAAGTCCTTGACAATTATGGAGCCATTTTCAAGATCAGGACCTACTCTTCCTATGTCGAGGGTAAATTGTATTATATGCCCGTATTGGGTGAGGAAAAGGTGGATTCGGACGACCGTCAGGAAACCATTGAAAAACTTTACCCAATATTCGAAAATGATATTAAAAACTTCATCATTGATTATGGCCGGACGATTAAATCACTGGATGATGATGACATGCTTGTCCTGAAGATTGGTATGACCAAGTGTGAGGATTGCTCCATCCCAAAATCAATTGAGGTAATGTTAAAAATGGAGGTACTGAAACAATATGATCAACAGAAACTTACAAGGGAAAAGGCCCTAGCAGCAATTGAAATTAAAAAAAACTTTAACCGTTCAATTTTTTAACCGGAAAAATTCACAGTGAATTAATTGTTGTGAATGATCCCGTCAAACAAGTAGTATAATAGTTACATGCATTCTGATCGCCTGGGGTATTCGCCAGGCGATTTTTTTTATTTCCATTTTTGCATTGAAAATCACTATTTCATGCACAGATATAATGTGGTTACCTGCTGAATTAATAATTGAAAATTACTTTTCTAAAATCTGATACAATTCGTTTAATTCAATAAATTGTATCTAATTCTGAAACTTCTTCCCCAAATATTTATAATTGAATTGAGTCATGAGCCCGAAAACTTCTTCCAAACAAAAAAACCTGATCGAGGATGACCGTACTGGAACGAATATTGATACCCTGAAACGTGCCTTTCTCGATAACCTGTTTTATATCCAGGGGAAATACCCGGGATTTGCTACCCGTAATGATTATTATATTTCACTGGCCTGTACCATCCGTGACAGATTAATACATCGCTGGTTGAATTCGATTAAAACATACTTTGAAACAAATTGCCGTAAAATATCTTATCTGTCGGCTGAATTTTTAATGGGACCTCATCTGGGCAATAATCTGGTCAATATAGGCTTATATGATCAGGTGAAGAAGGCCATGCATGAACTTGGTTTAAATCTGGAGGAATTGATACGGCAGGAAGAAGAGCCCGGGCTGGGCAATGGTGGCCTGGGTCGTCTGGCCGCCTGTTTTCTCGATTCGCTGGCCAGCCTCAATATTCCTGCCATTGGATATGGTATCCGGTACGAATATGGCATTTTTGAACAGGAGATCCGGGATGGATGGCAGGTTGAAAAAGAAGACAAATGGCTGAAATGTGGGAATCCCTGGGAAATAGCCCGTATTGAAAACACCTTTCAGGTAAAATATGGGGGTCATACGGAACCCAGGTATGATGAAAACGGAAAATATCATGTTGAATGGATCCCCGGGAAAGTAGTCAAAGGTGTTCCCTATGACACACCCGTATTGGGCTATGACACCAATTCGGCCGCTACACTCCGGTTATGGAAAGCAGAAGCATTCGAATCCTTTGATTTTCAGACCTTCAACATGGGCGATTTTTATGGGGCGGTGGATGAAAAGGTGATGTCAGAAAACATTACAAAAGTGTTATACCCCAATGATGAACAAATCAGTGGGAAACAATTACGACTGGAACAGCAGTATTTTTTTGTATCGTGCACTTTGCAGGATTTGATCCGATTTCATCTTTTATTTAATGAAAGTCTGAGCAATTTTCATGATAAGAATGCCATACAGTTGAATGATACCCATCCCGCTATTGCCATTCCCGAATTGATGCGGCTGCTGATCGATATACATGGAATGGCATGGGATCAGGCATGGATAATTACGCATAATACCTTCAGTTATACCAATCATACGCTTTTGCCTGAGGCATTAGAGAAATGGCCCCTTGGGATGATGCAATATCTTCTTCCACGTCATATGGAGATTATATATGAAATAAATCAACGTTTTCTGGAACAGGTACGCAAATTCTTCCCGGGAGATGAAGCCAGAGTTTCCAGGATGTCGATCATTGAAGAGGCAGCCGAGAAATATGTACGAATGGCTTACCTGGCTTGTGTGGGAAGCCATACGATCAATGGAGTAGCTGCTTTACATACAAAATTAATCAAGGATGAATTACTTACGGATTTTAATGATCTCTGGCCTGATAAAATTTGTAATGTAACGAATGGCGTCACTCCCCGACGATGGATGGTATTGAGCAATCCCGATCTTACACAACTAATCAATAAAAATATAGGTCCAGGATGGATCAGGGACCTGAATCAGTTGAGACAATTGGAACCACTGGCAAAGGATGCGGGTTTCAGGGAATCATGGAGGAAATCAAAATTTTTAGTAAAATCTGAACTTGCCAGGTCAATTGAAAAAGAACTGGGTGTCCGGATTAATCCGGAATCAATGTTCGATATACAGGTGAAACGTATTCATGAATATAAAAGACAACATTTGAATGTACTGCATATCATTACCCTTTACAATTGGATAAAGGAAAACCCTGCTATCGATATCATACCCAGAACGTTTATATTTGGTGGTAAGGCGGCACCTGGGTATTTTATGGCAAAATTGATCATTAAACTAATCAATTCTGTCAAAGAAGTGGTCAATCAGGATGCAGATGTGAAGGATCGGTTAAAAGTAGTCTTTATCCCGGATTTTAGTGTAAAAACAAGCCAACATATATATCCGGCCGCAGATCTTTCCGAACAGATATCAACCGCAGGGAAAGAAGCATCTGGTACTGGTAATATGAAATTTTCGATGAATGGAGCGCTTACCATTGGAACACTTGATGGCGCCAACATTGAGATCCGCGAAGAGGTGGGTGAGGAAAACTTTTTCCTTTTTGGTCTTACTGCGGAGGAAGTATCGCAGAAAAAATCAAAGGGGTATCACCCTTATGACTATTATCAGTCAAATCCTGATTTGAAAAGAGCGCTCGATCTCCTTTCCTCCGGATATTTTTCGGAGGGTAATTCATACCTGTTCCAGCCACTCATCGAATCGTTACTCTACCAGGATCCTTATATGGTCCTTGCCGACTATCAATCATATATTGATTGTCAGCAAAAGGTAAGTCTGGCATACCGGGATAAAGAAAACTGGACCAGGATGTCCATCCTGAATACCGCGAGGATGGGTAAATTTTCCAGCGACAGGTCAATCCAGGAGTACAGTAAAGAAATCTGGAAAATTGATCCGGTTAAAGTGGAAGTCGCCACTTATAATCCAAATTATTTACATGTTAAGAAATTCAAATTAGAGCCAAAATAATTTAAAAAATGGGTTCATTCTTCATTCCATTGTTCTTTCCTGGCAAAAACAAAAAATAACAGAAGACCAGACAGGAAAATCAATATGGTAAAAAATAATAATATTCCGGATGGCCTGATTATGAGTACGGCGCCAATAAATTGTGCGATAATGATCAGGTACAGAAAATCGGCCACGAACTTCCGGGTTTTTGAATTGATGAATCTGGCCCCCATGGGAGCGCCAATTACCACCACCGGGATCGAAACCAGCCAGTAATTAAATTCCTGCTTGCCAAAATCATTTATAATCAGGTTATGAAGGATAAAACCTGCAAGGGAATTAATGGCCATGATCAATACACTGGTCGGAGTGGCTACCTTTTCCGACAGATTATACCGCATCGTTACGAATGAAAAACTGAAAATGTCAATGCCGCTACCCAACATGGCACTCAACCCCCCACCGAGCAATCCAATAAATCCCATTGCCAGGTTCTCCTTCCTGGGTAAAACTGGTAACCTGTCGATCACTTTTCTTTTTGATATCTGATTGACATAAAACAATACAATGCCAAAACTGAGCCAGAAAGTGACAAAAAGCATTTTTACGAATGCGGGAGCAATGAGTGGGACAAGGAAAAATGTTCCCAGAATGATTCCAAATATGCCTCCCAAACTGACCGGTAAAAGATATCGCCATTCCACTGGGTAGCGGTTTCTGAGAATGATATAGGAAGCCGTGGTCATGCCCACACTCTGAATCGCCAGGCTGAAATTCCTGGCTACCGGTGGAGTGATTTCATAAATCAGGGTCATTACCGGAAAAGCCACTGCGCCCCCTCCTTCCGAACTTGCCCCGGCAATGAATGAACCGAATATCATGGTGACCGCCATGAACCAGTTTTCCCGATATAAAAACCATTGCCCGCAATAGTCCATGTATACCAGCCAGATCAAAAGAACAATGGCTGAAACCAGGATAGATCGCAGGAATCCCTGATGATGCTTCATGGATATAATCGATTAAACCTGTAATGTTACAAAGGTTCCTTGGATGGAAATGAAAATTTTTAATTTTTTTTCAGGAGATTCCAACCTCTTCCCGAGCCACTGTGTCATTCTAAAGATTGGAATTTCACAGATAGCTGAAGCAGATACAAAAAACCATTTCGTTGTGGTATCTTGATAAATGTGGGTGGTGTTTTCATTTTGAAAATACCCACACTTCGGAAAACGGATCAAGTTTTCCAGATTAAAAAAGGGCTGACTCAGACCGGGCAGCCCTTTTTTTTACACCTAAATAAATTAAAAGGAAAGTGCATCATCAATGTCCATTTTACGTTATATAACTGAAATCAGAATCCCTGATTGTAATAGTTACCATCATGAACAATAAAACAATTTTACTTGCTGTTTTTTTGATCCTCTCTGCCTGTGCCAAGGTCCCCTTAACAGGCAGGAAACAGTTTATCGCCATCCCAGGCGATGAGATCAATTCTTTAGGTGTGGATACCTATAAACAGGTGATAAATGAAACCGGACTATCAAAAAATCAACAATATAAAGATCAGGTTAACCGTGTAGGTATTAGAATTACGGCTGCTGTAGAAAAATACCTTTCCCAGAACAATCTTTTAAACAGAATTGATGGTTATAAATGGGAATTTAATGTCCTTACTTCTGAACAAATGAATGCTTTCTGTCTGCCGGGAGGTAAGATCGCATTTTATGAAGGGATCATGCCCGTATGCCAGGACGACAACGGTGTGGCTGTGGTGATGTCACATGAAATAGCGCATGCCATCGCCCAACATGGAAATGAAAGGATGTCACAGGCATTACTGGTGAATATGGGTGGAACAGCGCTCTCTGTAGCATTGGCCAATGAGCCGGCCATGACCCAGAATCTTGCCATGGCGGCTTTCGGTCTGGGCTCCCAGGTAGGGGTTATGTTGCCATACAGCCGCTTGCATGAGAGTGAAGCGGACGAACTGGGATTGTATTTCATGGCGATGGCCGGATACAATCCACAGACTGCGCCGGAATTCTGGAAGAGAATGATGGCACAGGGAGGAGAAAGGCCCCCCGAATTCCTGTCTACCCACCCCGATCCGGAAAACAGGATAAATGATCTGAACAGTCATATGCCGAAAGCCATGGAATATTACGAACAGAACAAACAGTGACCCTCAACAGGACTAATTCAGAACCATATTCCTTTATTTGGTGGCAAAATAGATGATCTCATTTTCAGGTAGTCCAAAACGCAATATATCGTTTTGGTCCATCGTCCGGATAAACTGATCTTCCTCTACATGAAATCCCGCCTTTCGGAGCCGCTCCGGATAATCCTGCCCGTAGGTCCGTACATGATCCCTTTGACCATATATTTTCTCTCTTTCTGAGGGATTCCGGATGGATGGATCTTCATAGGTAATTTCCAGGTTCTTCCCCATAAAGGGTACCTGCATGATGGCCCATCCATCTTTTTTCAGAACACGGAAGATCTCCCTCATGGCATGAATATCATCCTCAACATGTTCAAGCACATGATTGCACATGACCACATCAAATGTATTTTCCTGAAAAGGGATTTGATGGATATCCATTTTAACCCTGGCAAGTGGGGATTCAAGATCGGCGGTGATGTACTCCAGGTTATCCAATTTCTCAAATCTGTGAATAAAACAAAGTTCCGGAGCGATATGCAGGAATTTTAACCGTTCCGAAAAAAAAGAAGTGCGCTTTTTGAGGTATAACCAGAGAAGACGGTGCCTTTCCAGAGAAAGGCAATTTGGACAAAGGGCGTTTTCCCTCGGAGGTTTCCGGCCATAAGGCATGAATTTGCGATAGTTTGCCTCGCATATTGGACACTGCACTATGCTTCCCAGATAAAAGACCTGGACCACTTTTAAAACCAGGTGGCTGAAACGCTGTAAGAGTGTGCGTGGGACATACCGGATAATCCAACTGATAATAAACTTCATACGTATAAACAATAGGCGTTCTATGCCATTCAGGTCAAAAATATAATGAAAAAACAAAAAGCGTGAAAAAATCTGATATTATCAGAAATTTTGTGGTCTAAATTAACTTCCGGAATGCATTGAAAAATCAGATTTTCATCAGAATTAAACCGTAATTTTGACCAGGTAAAGTCGCAGTAATTCTATAAATAATAATAAAACAGATATCAAGCATTTTATACATAGATTATGAAAAAATATTCAATTATTTTTCTCTCGCTCGTAGCGGTGGTAGTGGTACTTTTCTTTGCATTCAAAGGATCAGGAAAAGCTGATACCAAGGAAATCCTGGTGACCCCCCAAACGGGAACTTTCATCGTTGACATAACGACTACCGGAGAGTTGGAAGCCAAGAACTCAGTTAAGATCCTGGGGCCAACCCGCCTAAGGGATTTCAGGATCTATAATATAACCATCAATGACATTGTACCGGAAGGCACGATTGTGGAAAAAGGTGACTGGATCGCTAATCTTGACAGGTCCGAATTTAACACAAAACTGCAGGATAAGCAGATCGAAGTTGAAAAAGCCCAATCGCAATATATTCAGACTCAACTGGACACGGCACTTCAGATGAGACAGTCGAGGGATGAGTTGATCAATCTTGATTATGCCGTAACGGAAGCAAAACTGGTGCTGGAACAATCCGCCTACGAGCCTCCGGCCACTGTAAAACAAAATGAGATCAATCAGGAAAAAGCCATACGAAACCTTCAGCAGGCAAAAGAAAATTACAAGATTAAATATCAACAGAATAAGGCCAAAATGCAGGAAGTAGCCGCTGAACTTCGAAAAACTCAGCGGGAACTGGACGCCATGATGGATTTGGGCAATGCATTTACCGTCTATGCGCCGGATGGGGGGATGGTGATCTATGCCAAGGGATGGGACGGAAAAGCCATCAAGGCCGGCTCTCAGGTTAATTCCTGGGACCCAACCGTGGCCACGCTGCCTGATCTGACCACCATGGTATCCAAAACCTATATTAATGAAGTGGATGTGAGAAAAATTATGATCGGTCAGCCTGTCGAAATTGGATTGGATGCTTTTCCGGACAAAAAGTTAGGTGGAACAGTTACCAGTGTAGCCAATGTAGGTGAACAAAAACCCAATTCCGATGCCAAGGTTTTCGAAGCATACATTGAGATCGGAGGAACGGATCCCATGTTGAAACCCGCCATGACCACAAGCAACCGGATCATTACCCAGGAAATCGACAGTACCATGTTTGTTCCTTTGGAAACACTTCACAGCAAAGATGATTCCATCATCTATGTATTTAAAAAACAGGGGCTTAAAGTAGTTAAACAGGAAGTACAAATTGGATCCACAAACAATAATGAAGCGGAGATCAAGCTTGGTATTGAATCCAATGATAAAGTTTATCTCTCCATTCCTGAAACCAAAGAGGACGAACCCATCGCCATGCTTTCCGAACTGAATGGGAAAAGAATGAAGGAAGAAGAGGAACCTGAGGTAGTAAAACCCAAGGAACGTGAAATCATTCTTCCCGACGGAAGAAAAGTGACCGTTCCGGCTGATTTTCAACCCGGTCAGTTACGTGGAGGGCAGCCTGGACTTGGTGGCGGTCAGCAGGGCGAAAAACCTGACAGTACGGATAATGCCGCTGCACAATCCAATACCAATGATCAGAAAGCACAAAAAACCGATAACGCTTCAGTCGATAAACCTGTGAATTAAAATTCATCATCATGAACTTGGAGAGATTAAGTGGTAATTTTTATGTGGCATTAGATGCTGTAATTGCCAATAAGCTCCGGTCGATCTTAACGGCCTTAGGCATTATTTTTGGCGTCGGTGCAGTTATCGCCATGCTGGCCATCGGCAATGGAGCCCAGAAGGAAATACTGGATCAAATTAAACTCGTAGGGGTCAATAACATCGTCATTGAACCCATTATTGAACAGGAAGAAGAAAATCTTACCGAACAATCGACAGAGCAAGATCAGGAAAAGAACAAATTCTCTCCAGGACTGTCTCTTAAGGATTCAAAAGCCATATCAGATGTCATCCCAACCATTGAGAAAACAAGCCCTGAAATTATTCTGGATACCTATATCATTAAAAGAGGCATTCGAAGAACCACTAAATTGGTCGGTGTACAACCGCTTTACTTTGAATTGACCGATTTTCGGCTCACTGAAGGAAAAATGTTTACAGAGGAACAGTTGGAGGCCGGAGCACCTGTATGTATTATCGGGAGGGCTGTCCAGTCAAAATTTTTCTCGACGGAAGATCCCCTGGGAAAAACAGTAAAATGCGGCAATCAGTGGCTGGAGGTAGTAGGTGTTCTGGAGGAAAGGTATATTTCTGAACAGAGCATCGAAAATCTGGGGATCAGAAATTATAATATGGATATTTATGCCCCCATCCACACCGTATTGATCCGTTATAAAAACCGGGACCTCATTACGGCCTCCATGCTTGGCGGTGGAGGTGGCATTAGCCATGGAAGATTTCACCGGGAGGAAGATACCAGTACCAGCGATGAAGCACAAAAGGTTGTGAATTATCATCAGATCGACCGGCTTACCGTACAGGTAGCAGAAACAGACCAACTCCAGACAACTGCTGAGATCATATCCAGAATGCTGAAAAGAAGGCATTTTGATGTGGTGGATTACCAGATTACTATCCCGGAACTGCTTTTAAAACAACAGCAACGTACTAAAAATATTTTCAACATTGTACTGGGTGCGATCGCAGGGATTTCCCTGGTGGTCGGAGGCATCGGGATCATGAACATCATGCTCGCCTCCGTACTTGAAAGGATTAAAGAAATTGGCTTGCGACTGGCCATCGGAGCCAAAAAGCTGGACATCATACAACAATTCCTGATCGAGGCTGTCATGATAAGCATCAGTGGTGGCATCATCGGTATATTATTAGGCATTGGCCTGGCCCTTGTCATTTCAAACATAGCAAATATTCCAACCATTATAACACCTTTTTCTATTATTGTATCATTCGGCGTGGCAGCCACTGTCGGGTTGATTTTTGGCATTACTCCTGCCCGAAGAGCCGCCAGCCAGGATCCCATAACTTCATTGAGATATGAATAAACTACGTATTTTATTTTTTGCATTCTACGGAATTTTTTTCTTTCAAATATCTTTTGCTCAGGACACGCTCAAAGCCCAACAATTCACCTTGAAAGAAATAGTTGAAATGGCCAGGGACCGGTCTATCTGGGCATTACAGGCCGAAGTACGGAAAGAAAACAGGTACTGGCAGTACAGGGTATATAAATCCAATTATAATCCGCAACTTTCACTGGATGGTACTTTTCCTGCCTATCAGCGGGCTTTTGACCCGGTACGCCAACAGGATGGAAGTTATGATTACCGGGATGTAAACCAGAACAACTCGGATATCAACCTTTCTTTAGAGCAATCTCTCAGCATGACGGGAACGCAATTCTTTATCAACTCCAACGTAAGACGGTTCGATAATTTTTCCTCCGACCCCAAATATAAATTATACAGTGGCGAACCTATTTCGGTTGGATTAAGACAACCCCTGTTTCAATTTAATCAATTAAGATGGGACAAAAGGATAGAACCTCTCCGGTATGAAGAATCAAAGAGAGAGTTCGTCGAGGACCTCGAAAATATATCCATGATCGCCACCAACCGCTTTTTCGATCTTCTACTCGCCCAGATGAATTTGAGAATCGCACATATTAACCTGGCCAACAATGATACGATCTATAAAATTGGAGAAGGAAGGTATAACCTGGGAAAAATTGCAGAAAATGAATTGCTGGACCTCGAATTGAACGTAATGACCTCTCGCCAACAGGCCGCGGAGTCCAGCCTGGATGTAGAGACTTCTTTATTAAGATTAAGGACTTTTGTTGGTCTTACCAATGTGGATACCGTGGAATTACTACCTCCGAGTGAGATCCCTTCCTATAACGTAGATGAAGCTACAGCAATCTCCATGGCGAGAGAACACCGGGCCGATGCCCTTGGTTTTACCCGCCGGCAACTTGAAGCGGAAAGGGATGTTGCCCAGGCCAAGGGAACAACCGGATTGAATGCCGATCTTTTTGCTTCCATGGGGATATCCGGCAGGTCAGAGGAGTCTCTTCCAGAAATGTATGGGAATACGGTGGATCAACAATCCATTCGGGTGGGCTTTGAAATACCTATCCTTGACTGGGGGAGGCAAAAATCACGCGTAAAGACCGCGGAAGCCAACCTGAAACTGGAAGAATATACAATCGAACTGGATGAGATCAACTTTGATGAGGCCATTTTCACCCAGGTAAAACAATTTGAAATGCTGAAATACCAGGTGAACATTTCGGAACGCGCTGATTTCGTGGCACAAAAAAGATATGACATCGCAAGAAACCGCTACCTGATCGGAAAAATAAGCATCACCGATCTGAACCTGGCATTGCGCGATAAAGACGATGCCAAGAGAGCTTATGTGCAATCCCTCAGGGACTTCTGGACAGCCTATTACAATTTACGTCTTCTCACCTTATATGATTTTGAAACAAATCAGAAATTATATAAATCCGAAGAGGAATAGGGATCTTTTCATGATTTAATGTTGATGATTTTCTACATTTGTGGGAATGAATAACCAGAGGATTTGGATCCCCATAATTGCTTTCTGCCTCCCTCTTTGCTTCTTTCCGCTAAAGGTACTGGCACAGCGACCTGGCAATTCGAATCGAGGAATAGAAAATACCAGGGCTACCGACACCCACGCCCGCATGGATGCCCGAAAACAGGGACCTAAAAAAACAACCTACCGGTATATTATTAAAAATGACTCTAAAAACACACTGAAAGGCAATAAATGCTTTGAAGAGGTAACCCATAAATTTGGTTTTGAGTATCTCATCGCCCCTCAGGATCTTCCCCCAAATACAAGTGGAATTAAAAGATGGATGCATAATTTGGGAGTGAAATTCACCCTGCTCTTCAGGAACGGTCCTGGTTGGCAATGGCGTCTGAAAAAAAGATACAACGAGTGTAAATACCGATATGGCGATTTCGTCGGATAAACTACTTTCCGATGTAAGTAAAAGGAGTAATATTTTTTAATTCTTTTTTCAGCGCTTCAGAAACATCCAGCGAATCAATGAAATCTATAAAGGATTGTTGGGTGATCTTTTCATTCTTTCTGGTCAAGGATTTTAAAGCTTCATAAGGCTCCGGATAACCCTCCCGGCGTAAAATGGTCTGGATACCTTCACCAATCACGACCCAATGATCTTCCAGGTCTTCCCTGATCTTTTTCTCGTTTAACTCAATTTTCCCCATTCCTTTGATCAGGGAAGCATATGCGAGATAACTATGTGCCAATGGCACTCCCACATTCCGCAGAACGGTGGAATCAGAAAGGTCCCTTTGAAGACGTGAAACAGGCAATTTAGCAGATAAATGCTCGAAAACAGCATTGGCAAATCCCAGGTTTCCTTCTGCATTCTCAAAATCGATGGGATTCACTTTATGGGGCATGGTGGAAGAACCCACTTCATTCCTGGCTATTTTCTGCTTGAAATATTCCATGGAAATGTATTGCCACATATCCCTAGAAAAATCGATCAGGATGGTATTGATCCGCTTCATGCCATCAAAAAAAGCCGCCAGATGATCATAATGCTCAATTTGGGTGGTTGGAAAACTCCTCTGTAATCCAAATCCCTCAATGAGATCTACTGCAAAACCGTGCCAGTCGATATCCGGGTAGGCAGCATAATGCGCATTAAAATTTCCGGTCGCTCCACCGAATTTAGCAGGGAATGGGATCTGCTGAAGGAGTATTAACTGCCGGGAGACCCGCTCGTGAAATACCCGTATTTCCTTCCCGAGACGGGTTGGAGAGGCGGGCTGCCCATGGGTCCGTCCCAGCATGGCAATACCTTCCCATTGGTTACTGAATCCCAGAAGTCTATTTTGTAATTCCTCCAGTTTAGGAAAGACCTGTTCCTCACATCCGTCTTTCAATAGAAGAGGGGTCGCTGTATTGTTGATATCCTGGGAGGTTAAACCAAAATGAATAAACTCTTTATACTTTCCCAGCTGTATTTCATCAAACTTCTCTTTCAGGTAATACTCTACTGCTTTAACATCATGATTGGTTACCTTTTCGATTTCCTTGATCTTTCCGGCCTCCTTGATATCAAATTTACGGTAAATGTCCCTGAGATCTTCAAATGATTTTTCCTTTACCATTTCAAGTTGTGGCAAGGGTAATTGCACAAGATGAATAAAATATTCTACTTCAATGATGATCCTGTATCTGAACAGCCCTAACTCTGAAAAATAAGGAGCCAATGGTGAGGTTATATTATGATATCTTCCATCTACGGGAGATATCGCAGAAAGTGAAAAGTCATTCATCGGGTTAGCCTTTAAAAATGCAAAGGTATGAATATCGCAACAGAATAGGGCATAAAATACTTAAAAACAAACAATTCATCTCTTGGTTCGTTTATACATGAAACTTGGTTAAATTTGAAGGAAATGTCTTTTCCTGATACCCGGAAAGTGAAAAAAAATGTTTGTCCTTAAATTAATTGGAAAGGAAAATTAAAAATGATTCAGAGCCTATTCAAAAGGAAGGAAAAAAAAGATGTGAAGCAACAGGTAGGCGGTGTGACCTATTATGACCTGGTGGTCAAAGAGATAATCCGTGAAACAACAGTTGCGATCTCGATCGTTTTTGAAAATCCCGAACATAAAATCAAATACAAAGCAGGGCAATACATTACACTCCTCTTGCAGATAGATGGAAAGGAGATCAGAAGATCTTATTCTTTAAGCTCTTCCCCTGTAACGGATGATCACCTGGCAGTCACCGTGAAAAAGATAGAAGGAGGCAATGTATCCAATTTTATAAATCATCAGTTAAAACCAGGTGATAAGATCCGGGTCATGCAACCCATGGGCAATTTTACCACCAATTTTGACAAAAATCATGATCGGACCCTCCTGCTTTTCGCGGGAGGAAGTGGGATCACTCCCCTGATCTCAATCTTGAAAACCCTGCTTGTTACGGAACCTGAATCGAATGCGATCCTGATCTATCAGAACAGGAATCTCCAGTCGATCATTTTTAAGGATCTGATCGATTCACTGATCGAAAAATATCCTGAAAGACTGAAGGTATTTCATGTTTTATCCAAGCCTGAAAAATCCTGGAAAGGTAAATCAGGCCGGATTACGGCGGATATGGTGAAACATATCATCGGGGAAACGAAATTCAAACTGCACAACACGGACGTATTCTTCTGCGGGCCCTCTGGAATGATGAATACGGTTAAACTTGTTATGGAAGAACTCGGCGTGGATAACTCACGATTTTACAAGGAAAGTTTTGTGGCTTCTTCCTCCAAAAAAGCTGCCCAGGACCAGCAGGAAGAACCTTCCGATGAATTCAGCAAAGTGAATATCCTGGTGGATGGTCAGGAATATGAGATCAAGGTGAAACGCGATGAATTTATACTCGAAACAGCACTTGACAATGACATCGACATTCCCTTTTCCTGCCAGAGTGGGCTATGCACCACCTGCCGTGGTAAATTACTTGCCGGTAAGGTAAGAATGGAGGATCCGGATGGATTATCGGATGGAGAAATAGCAGATGGATATATTCTTACCTGTGTAAGTCATCCGGATAGCCAAGAAATAAAAATCGAAATTGGATAACCTGTTTTTTTAAATGTCGATCTCCTGCCAAACAAAATGAATCCTTGTGTTTTTCTGGACCGTGATGGTGTACTCAATGTTGAAAGAGGAACTTATACCTGGAAGGTCGAAGATTTTGACATCATCAATGGCGTGGTGGAGTCCATCAAGAAGTTAAAGGATCATGGCTTCCTGATCATTGTGGTAACCAATCAAGCCGGAATTACCCGGGGAATCTATACAAAATCGGATATGAAAAAATGCAATGATTATCTGATGAAGCTGACTTTCAATAAGATAGATGATATCTATTATGCTACCTCTCATCCGGATTACTCAGAATCCCTATTGCGAAAACCCGATTCTCTCATGTTTGAAAAGGCCATGGCCAAATATTACATTGATCCTGCAGCCTCCTGGATGGTTGGCAACAGTGACCGTGACCTGATACCTGCTTTAAAGCTTGGCATAAGGACCATATTTGTCGGTAAAAGCAAGAATACTCCTGGCAATCTGTATTTTGCAGCTGATCTTCAGAAGGCAGCGGAAATTATAATTAAAAATCAATAATTCATTCTCATCCGATTTAATTGATTATTTGCGAAATTTGCTTCCTTGGTTAAAAATAAAATCGAATGAATGTAGAATTTTTACTGAAAGAATCAATCAGTAAAGCCTTCAAGGATTTGTTCGGGCATATTCTTGATGTAAATGATATCAAGTTACAGCCAACCCGAAAGGATTTCATGGGTACCCATACGTTTGTAACATTCCCGTATGCAAAGATTTCAAAAGAAAGCCCTGCCGAAACGGGTGAACTGATCGGCAACTACCTCAAGGAACAATCCAGGATACTGGCCTCCTTTAATGTTGTGAATGGGTTTCTGAACCTGGAGATCAACGACGCCTCCTGGTTCAGGGTTTTTGAGATCAATCTTGAACAAAATCCCTGGAGTAGAAACATTCCTACCGGACATAAGGTAATGATTGAATATTCTTCTCCCAATACCAACAAACCCCTTCATCTCGGTCATTTAAGGAATAATTTCCTGGGATATTCCGTGGCGGAAATTTTAAGAGCAGTTGGAGATGAGGTCATGAAAGTGAACCTGGTCAATGACAGGGGTATTCATATCTGCAAATCCATGCTGGCTTATCTGAAATTTGGCCATCATGAAAGTCCCGAAAGCTCCGGAATTAAGGGCGATCATTTGATCGGTAAATATTATGTCAGATTTGACCGGGAATATAAAAAACAGATTGAACAGTTGGTTGGGGAGGGATTATCCAAGGAAAAAGCTTCCCATCAGGCCCCCCTGATAATGGAAGCCAAAGAAATGCTGAAAAAATGGGAAGAAAAAGATCCGGAGACCATCACTTTATGGGAGAAAATGAATGGCTGGGTATATGAAGGATTCGATCAGACCTACCAGGATATAGGAGTGGATTTCGATAAGATCTATTACGAATCTGAAACCTATCTGCTTGGTAAGGAAGTGATACAGGAAGGTCTTGAAAAGGGTGTATTTTATAAGAAAGGGGATGGTTCGGTCTGGGTGGGCCTGTCGGACGGGGGGCTGGATGAAAAGTTACTGCTACGTAGTGACGGGACTTCAGTATATATAACCCAGGATCTGGGAACAGCCGAATTAAAATATAGGGATTTCCATTTCGACCGTTCGATCTATGTCGTTGGGAATGAACAGGATTACCATTTTGAGGTCCTGGTCAAGATCCTGAAAAAACTGGGACGGGGCTATGCCGACAGCATTCAGCATCTGAGTTACGGCATGGTCGATCTGCCTTCCGGTAAAATGAAATCAAGGGAAGGTACGGTGGTTGATGCTGATGACCTGGTGATAGAAATGCTTAAAACCGCCCAGAAACAGACCGAAGAATTGGGTAAAATTGAAGAATTTAATGAGGAACAGGCTGCAAATTTGTACAGGGTGCTTGCCATGGGAGCACTTAAATATTTTCTTTTGAAAATCGATCCTAAAAAAAGAATGTTGTTCAACCCACAGGAATCGATTCAATTCCAGGGGAACACAGGTCCATTCATACAATATACCTATGCCAGGATTTCGGCAATTCTGCGAAAAGCTAAAGAATTAAATATTTCATTCACGGAATCTTATGTCAATCCTCAATGGGTGCTTCATGAAACCGAAAAGGACCTGATCGTTACTTTGTCCAGTTATGCAGATAAGCTGACCGAAGCCGCCAGTGAGTATGCCCCTTCGGGCATCGCCAATTATTGCTATGAACTTGCAAAATCATACAACCGGTTTTATACAGAAGTATCCATTTTCAATGAAGAAAACCTTCAGCGAAGGAATTTCAGGGTCATTTTATCCTTATTGACCGCCCAAACAATTCATCATGCGATGAAGTTATTAGGTATAGAAGTACCAGAAAGAATGTAAACCATAAAATCATGAAAACCATTACAATTACGCTTTTAATCAGTTTATTCTCTTTAAATCAGTATCAGAATGCAATTGAAATCCCGGATTCATTTTATGATTTTAAAATGAAATCGATCGATGGTAAAATGATCAGTTTCGATCAGTTCAAAGGGAAAAAGGTCCTATTGGTCAATGTTGCTTCTAAATGTGGATTTACCCCGCAATATGAAGATCTCCAGAAACTCCATGAATTATATGGTAACAGAGTGGATATCCTGGGATTTCCGGCCAATAATTTTGGGAGTCAGGAGCCGGGTTCCAATGAGGAGATTGCCCTGTTCTGCACAGAGAACTATGGGGTGACCTTTCAGATGTTTGAAAAAATATCAGTGAAAGGAGATGATATGGATCCGCTTTATCAATGGCTTTCCAATGAAAAATATAACGGATGGAATAATGAGGTTCCTTCATGGAATTTCTGTAAATACCTGGTCAATGAGGAGGGAAAATTAATTGCTTTTTTCCCCAGTAAGGTAAAACCATTGTCCGATGAGTTGCTGGCAAGAATAAAAGAATAAAAAATACGACCGATCACCACCCTTATGGCTCAAAATCCAAAAATCAGGGCATGGATCAGCGCGATCCGGTTAAGAACACTCCCCCTGGCCCTGGCCAGTATCCTGATGGGATCATTTATGGCGGCAGCGGATAACCGGTTCGATGGGTGGGTGTTGATCCTGGCTGCCACAACCACCATTTTTCTTCAAATCCTATCCAACCTTGCCAATGATTATGGTGATTCGGTTCATGGAGCAGACCATATGGATCGTGGTGGACCTAAACGGGCCGTGCAGATGGGCTTGATCAGGCCGGATGAAATGCGGATGGGCATGTGGGTGACTTCCTTCCTTGCCTTTCTATTTGGTATCCTACTTTTAATCCATGTATTTTCAACGATGAATGCCACGATGGCCGTTTTCCTGTTTTTAGGGATCGGGGCCATCATGGCAGCCATTGGTTATACCGTGGGAAAAAGGCCTTATGGATATGCCGGATTGGGAGATCTTTTCGTACTGGCCTTTTTTGGATTGGTGGGTGTATTGGGTACCTATTTTTTGCATACAAAAAACCTGCAGTGGCAACAGGTACTCCCTGCTCTGAGTACGGGTTTATTCGCTACGGCTGTATTGAATGTAAATAACATTCGTGACATCGATTCGGACCGTCATGCAGGTAAAAAATCAATCCCCGTTAGAATTGGGAGAAAAAATGCGCTTTTTTATCAGATATTCCTCCTATCCATTGCATTATTGGCGGCAATTATTTACATGTCCCTTCATTATAGGCATCTTTATCAATTTTCCTTCCTGATTACCATCCCCTTATTCAATCAAAATATCAGGGACATAAAAAATAAAATCCAACCTGAGTTACTTGATCCCAGTCTTAAAAAACTCTCACTTTCGATTCTTATTTTTACCATCCTTTTTGGCCTGGGTTTGATCATTCCATGAACTGGATTTTCATATCGGATAACATCAGTGAATAAAAGTATGCTTCGAATATTATTTTTAATAAAAAATTAATAAAATTGGGGTTTTATTATGATAAATTCCTTTCATTAAGTAATTGGAACAAAGCAGTATTTGAAGTACCTTTGCATAAAAAATTAAACCATTGGCGACCAAGAAAAACATCAAAGTTCACTGCACCCTTTGCGGAAGCAGACACCGATCTTTATTTTCTGATATCAGTAACACGGAATTAGAATCTCTTGATCTTCATAAATCATGCATCCTTTATAAAAAAGGACAAACACTCTATTATGAAGGCACCCGGCCCATGGGTCTGTTCTGTATCAATTCCGGCAAGGTAAAGGTTTATAAGATTACCTCTGATGGAAAAGAACAAATTCTAACTTTAGCCAAAGCAGGCGATTTTATTGGTTACCGTGCCTTGATATCCGAGGAATTTTACAGTGCCTCTGCCACCGTGATTGAAGAAGGAGCTATCTGCTATATTCCAAAAGCTGATTTTCTTGAAATACTCAACAACAATCCCCGTTTTTTCAGGAAAATGATGAAAAAGTTGAGTGATGATCTTGGGATCATGGAGCAGAAACTGGTCACCATCGCACAGAAATCAGTACGGGAAAGGCTCGCAGCTACCCTTCTGATGCTTAAGGAATCCTATGGGATGGAAGGTGAGGAAGAAAGTACCCTCATTGATATTGCCTTGTCGAGGGAAGACCTTGCCAACATCATAGGAACTGCCACGGAAACCGTAATCCGACTCTTATCGGAATTTAAGAATCAGGAACTCATCTCACTTCAGGGAAAAAAGATCAAGGTGCTGGATCCGAAAGGATTGGTTAAAGAAGCGGATTTTTACGGACTTTAGTACCTGGCTATCACATCGTTAGGGCCTCTAGCGTGATATGACATAAATCATATTTTTCGCTGATTGCCATCATTACACATTTCTCATGTTTTTATGAATTTTGGTCCATCAGGATAGGTATGTCAAAACTGATTTTATATATTTTATTGTGAAAAAAATATTAGTCCCTACCGATTATTCCGAACAGGCAAATCATGCGCTTGAATTTGCATATCAGATAGCCAGGAAGAGCGAGGCTGAAATATACCTCTTGAATGTCATTGATTACCCGGGTCTGTCAACAGCATGGAGCGGTGGCATGAATGTGATCGGTGGGGCCGAACCTCCTTTTGATACCATGGACGAAAATTTTATCAACAACCTGATGGACAGGTCAAAAGAAGAAATGAGATCCATGGTGAAGAAATTAAATGAGCATGATATTACCATTCACGAAATTGTGGAGATCGGGAACCCCTATTTTGTTATCGCTGAAAGAATAGAAAATGAAAATATCAATCTGGTGATCATGGGTTCAAAAGGTGCTTCCGGGTTGGAAGAAGTACTGATCGGATCCAATACGGAGAAGGTGGTTCGGCATTCAAAATGCCCTGTCATCACCATCAAACAGAAAAGAGATTTTAATAAGATTCATAAAATAGCCCTGGCTTCCAATTTTGAAGGTGATCAGTCTCATGTGGTCGAAGAATTACAAAAATTGCAACATATTTTTAATGCGGAATTTCACCTGGTCAAAATAAATACTCCCAATAACTTTGAGAATACCAGGAAGATCATGAAGCAGATGCAGGATTTTGTGGCTGCTTATCACATCAAGAATTATACGCTGAATATTTACAATGATTTTATGGAAGAGGATGGCATTATTTATTTCGCTCAGGATATTGATGCCGATATGATTGCGATGGCAACTCATGGGAGAACAGGGTTCATGCATTTGTTGAGTGGCAGTATCGCTGAAGATGTCGTAAATCATGCAAAAAGACCGGTCTGGACTTGCAGGATTAAAACTTAGGGAAAAGCAGAAATGGCGAAAATATTAGTTTCTTTAGAAGAAAAATCTTCCTTTGTAAATGACTTGGTAACCGTCACCAATGATCTACTGCCCAATGTGGCTGAAAATTTATTCATTGCTTACGTGGTCAAAGACATGGCCTATACCTCCACCATCAGCAGCTATGTTAAAGAGGCGGCCCTGATCGATCAATCTCCGCAGGGTCATGAACTTTTAAGTGATGAGGACAGGAAAAAAACGGAAGTCATTTCTAATTTTGAAAAAAGATTCAAGGAAGCCAATATACGCTACCAGATATTCAATGATTTCCGGTTGACCTCACATGAGTTGATCAAACAGACCACTTATGCGGATCTGCTGGTACTCAGTTACCAGATATTTTTCAACCATGTAACAAAAAAACCTGATACGTCCCTCCTGTATCAGATCCTGAAAAAAAGCAGGTGCCCCGTTCTCATTGTTCCGGAAGGCATGCATAAGACAAAAAATATCATACTGACTTACGATGGCAAAGAATCTTCCGTATTTGCGATCCGGGCCTTCAGTAACCTTTTCGCCAGTGCAGTTAAGAATAAGATCGTCACAAACCTTACAGTAACGCCCAGTGTTGACGAGGAAATAAAAAATGAAAAATACCTGATGGAACTGGTCAAATTGCATTTCAATAATGTGGGTATGCAGTTATTGACCGGGACCAATACATCACGGGAAATATTGAATTTTGCAGAGAGTGTCGACAATCCCCTGGTGATCATGGGGGCATATGGCCGAAGCACGATCTCCAACCTGATCATTCCAAGTGTCGCCAGACGGATCATTGAAAACCGCCGAATTCCTTTATTTATTGCACATCGGTGATAAACTCAGATTTAGTGTGCAGGAATTTAAAAATTCGTATTGCTGGTTTTGTTTGTATTTGAAATGCACGTTCCACATCCGCCTTATACGGGATTACCCCCATTTACGCTGCCTTTCCCCTGTCCTATAAGATTATATTCCTCAGGGACGATCTATACAGAGATCTTTTACTGACAGTTTCCCCTCACCTTTCGAGTGGCCATCGGAAATAAAGTTTTACCAGTCTACCGTTTTACCAGTCTACCAGTCTACCAGTCTACTGAATAATTACCGTGACCTTGTTTTTCCTGTTTTCAACCAGGGTATCCACCATTTCTCCTTCCCCATAATTATTTTCGTCCCCCTTGTGGGCATTCACATAGTATGGTCTCGCTTCCAGGTCTTTGAAAAGCACCCTTCCCTTGGTATCGGTAACTTGCACTTCCGAAACCGGATTGGTCTCATCCTGATAATTCTCAAAGGTTCTAAAAAGCTGGACTTCAGCCCCTTCAACCGGGTTCCCCAGCCGGTCGCGAATGGTAATTTCAAGGCTGGTTTTTAAAATCTGAGAGGATGCACTGCTCACTGATAAGGTGATAAAAATCAATACGAATAAAAATCTGGTCATATCCTTTTTACTTTTCATAAATTCAAATTTAAGGCGAATATTTTTAAAAGAAAAAATTGATCTTCAGTTCTCTACTCAAAAAGTAAGGTCATTAAATCTTCAAATTCCCTTGGTTCGTTATACAACCGATCAGAGTAAATATTGGCCATCATCTTGAATTTTGAGGGCGTATTATTGGTATAAGAAAGTTCCAGAATTACATTGCCAAATTTCTGATCGATGGGAATCGCTGACGACTGAGGTGGTTTCAGATAATATTTTTCAAGTGCTGTAACGATCTTGCCTGCCTCCATCATTTTCCGGTCGGCATGAACAAGCCGGTAGCTGTTCATTTCCAGTTTTTCCCTGATGAATTCCATCAGAAATCCGAATGAAAGAGGTTTTTTATCTTTTTCCGGATATATAATAAGCCCATTGGCATAGGGAGAATGATAAATCTCAATATCAACGGAAGGTTTTAGGCCGGATAATTTATAATGATAGGATTTCAGAATAGCAGCAAGTTCATCGACAAAGTTTTCGGAAGATTTCCATTGATCATAAGACCTTGAAAATTGAGGCGATCTTTTCAACACCTCATGGATGGTGACTTCTTTATCTTTGGGGAAAAGTCTGTTAATCAGATGATCATAAAATGCCATATGGAAAGTTAACCCCTATAAATTATTGATGGTACTGATAATTGGATTAAATTTGAAAAATTTTACGCTGTTTATCAAGTAAGAGGATTTTTTAAACAATGATCATTGAAACAAGGGCATTTGCGAGGGCTGGACTCCTGGGAAATCCTTCTGACGGGTATTTCGGAAAAACCATCTCGGTGATCGTTAAAAACTTCGGCGCCCAGATATCTTTATATGAAACTCCGGAATTGCACATCGAAGCCCGCGATCAGGACCTTAATATTTTCCGGAACATCCATGAGCTGGTAGAATCGGTAAATCTCACGGGTTATTATGGAGCCGCCAGATTGGTGAAGGCAGCGATCAAGAAATTTGTTGAATACTGTGAACAGCGATCATTAAAACTGAACAGCAAAAATTTTACCATACGTTATTACTCATCCATTCCGCGTCAGATTGGTTTGGCCGGATCATCCGCCATTATTACAGCTACATTCCGGGCTTTGATGCAATTCTACAACGTAAAAATTCCAAAAGAGACATTACCCAGTATTATCCTGGCAGCTGAATCTGACGAACTGGGAATCAATGCCGGATTACAGGACCGGGTCATCCAGGTTTTTGAGGGATGTGTCTACATGGATTTTGAAAGATCTTTCCTTGAAAAAAATGGATATGGAATTTACGAAAGTATTGATCCAAAGCTGCTGCCGAGACTGTACATCGCCTATAAAAGTGACCTGGGAAAAATTTCCGGGACCGTATTGAATCATATCCGCTCAAGATATGACGCTGGTGAACCACAAGTCATCGATACCCTGAAGGAGATCGCTTCCCTCGCTGACAAAGGCAGGGAGGCAATCCTGAATAAGGATTATATCCGGTTGACAGAATTGATCAACCAGAATTTTGATCTTCGGTCCAGGATCATGCGTATCAGTGATAGTAATAGACAATTGATTGAAATTGCCCGTAGTTGTGGGGCTTCGGCCAAATTTACCGGATCCGGTGGCTCCATCATTGGGATGTATGCAGATGATGAAATGCTGAAAAAGCTGGTGGTAGCCATGAAATCGATCAATGCAAGAATTATCAAACCATATATGTTCTAAAAATGATTAAAAAAGCTGTTATACCGGCCGCCGGATTGGGAACCAGATTTTTACCGGCTACCAAGGCTCAACCCAAGGAAATGCTTCCGATTATTGATACACCCACCATACAATACGTGGTACAGGAGGCAGTGGATTCGGGTATTGAAGATATCCTGATCATTTCGGGAAAGGGGAAACGGGCCATCGAGGATCATTTTGACCGCAATCCTGAGCTGGAAGCACGACTGGAAAATAATGACAAAGATGCTTTGTTCCATGAGATCAGGCACCTGGCAGATATGGCAAACATCCACTATATCAGGCAAAAAGAGATCAATGGCCTGGGCGATGCGATCCTTTACGCCCGCTTCCATACCGGGAACGAACCTTTTGCCGTACTGCTGGGAGATACGATCATTGATTCTGTGATTCCGGTAACCCAGCAGCTCATCGATGCCTATGCACAATACCGATGTACTGTAGTGGCCGTTGAAAAAGTCCCCAAAGATAAGGTATCCAGGTATGGCATCGTGGGCGGTAAAAAATTGAACGACCAGATCCTGAATATCAGCCAGTTTATTGAAAAACCATCCATGGAAGAGGCCCCCTCCAACCTCGCCATCGCCGGGAGATATATTCTGACACCGGATATCTACAAATCCCTGCAAAACACCTCAAAAGGGAAAAATGATGAGGTACAGCTTACCGATGCACTCATGCTGCTTACCAGACGTGAAGACGTAATGGCCGCGATCATTGAAGGCAAACGTTATGACATTGGCAACAAGCTTGATTACCTCAAGACCACGGTGGAATATGGACTAAAAAGGAAGGAATTTTCAACCGATTTTTACGAATTTCTGAAAGATGTGATCCGGGATTTTGAAAAAAATCATTGATCATGAGAGGATTAAATTATTGAGTTAATATGATATTGGATTTTAATGAATATTCGGAAAACTGATTTTTGTTATAACATTCAACTTTATTTGAAAAAATCCGAAGAAGCAGCCCATTCATTGGATCATTTCAATCGGGCTTAAGCACCTTCGTATTCTTTTCTAATTTTCTTCATAATGAATCGTGCAGATACAATAACTCTCTCACAGTATAACCTATTGCTTCAAAACATAAAGCTTCATCATTTTGTAAAGAATCGAAAAATCTGGCTTTAGCCTTTCACCCTGTTAGTAAAGACTGAATCCTCCATCAACCATCGTGGTCTGTCCAAGGGGGCCGATCTGACCAAGACTCGGTCAATACTCGAAATTTGTACTTATTGGTTAATCAGGAATGATTTTTACTACCTCGCTGGATTTGAATCCAATCCGGTGAGCCAGAACCGTCAGCGTATCGGTCTTTAAAATTTCCAAGGGCTCATGATAAACATGCCAGGCCTTATCCCCGTTGATCCTGTAACCAATGGATGCACCCTTGGTAGATGTATACAGTTTGACAGAAATTTCATCAGGATTTTCCATTCTTTCGAGCTTAAATTCGGGAATAGTTGTGGTGGGTTGAATTCCCGCCGGAGGCCATAACTTTTTGATCAGTTCCTTCTCGGGTATCAATCCCCAGTCATTAGTCTCTTGTTTCCATTTCAGATGTACCTCCCGTAGTTCCCCGAGGATTTCTGAAAAAGCCGGATCATCAGCAAGATTATTCACCTCAAATGGATCATTCCATGTATCATAGAGTTCCTCCAGTGGTTTTGACTTTCTAAACCATAATTGTTGTACTTGGTTTAACCGTCCTTCTTTCTCACAACGAAATAATTCCTGCATCAGGGTCATCTGATCCCGGTAAGGTAAAAACTGCACATAAGGCCGTTCAGGCATATAATTTCTTATATATTTGAATCTTTTGTCCCTTACTCCGCGCTGATTATCCATAGCAGGATCCATCCGGTCCCTTGCTGCATAGATGTATTTTCGTGGAGGTTTTTTCTGATCACCTGCAAAAGGCTTCCCCTGTACATAATCAGGTACCGGGATTCCCACAAGGGAAAGTATGGTAGGCCCAAAATCGATAAAGCTTACCAACTCATCCGACACATAACCTGCCCCCCTTTGATCAGGATAACGGATGATCAAGGGCACTTTGATGCCTGAATCATAGATCCATCGTTTTGCCCTGGGAAATCCATCCCCATGGTCACTAAAGAAAAAAACGATCGTACTATCCATCAACCCGGCTTCTTCCAACTCCCTCAGGACTTTTCCCACCATTTCGTCCATCAGGGCGATATTATCATAATTTCTGGCAATATCCTTACGGATGAGTGGAGTATCCGGATAATAGGGAGGCACTTGTACCTTTTGGGGATCAGTGATCAAATTATCTCCCGCCCTGGCCCAGATCTGGGATTCATGGGTGACCGTAAAATTAAAAACAGCGAAAAAAGGTTGACCCGGGTTCCGGTTTTTCCAGTGGGCATGATCACTGCTTTCATCCCAGACGGTGGCAGGAGCACTGAATTGGTAATCTTCCTTTGAATTATTGGTGCAATAGTATCCTGCAATGCGGAGGTATTCGGGGAAACATTTTACCTCAGGGGCCGGAACTGCTTCATAAGTGGGAATTGCCAATAATTCAGGATCTGTGATCTGAGCAATGGAAGCCGTCCTGGTCATGGTACGCATATGCATCGCACCCGTTGTAGTCGGATACATGCCGGTGATAAGGGCTGAACGGCTCGGAGCACAAACACCAGATACGGAAAATGCCTGGGAATAACGTATACCCTCAGAGGCAAGACGATCCAGTACAGGCGTCTTGGCAATATCATCGCCATAACACCCAAGGTGAGGACTCATGTCTTCACAGGTGATCCATACAATGTTGGGGCTAAAACCGGGGGAGAAGGAATTCTGTTGGGTTTCTCCAGATCGGCAAGAACTAAAGAATATCGAAATAAATATCAGACTGAGAGAAAAAAATCCCCACTTTCCCATTTTTAATTCATAATTCTTAAATCTCAAAAAGCGCATCCGGTTGGTAAAGGTTCCTCCTTTTCCAGAGAAGCAGCAAAATCCCGGGATAAGGTCACTTTTTTAAATCCTCCTGAAACCGAACCCTGCATGGCATCTGTGCCGTACCCGGCGGTGTGCATATGGGCTCTGACAATCACTTCGTCATTTTTTGCTATTTCAACCGATCCCCCATTGCGGGTAAATGGCTGCTCATTCACATGGCTATGAAGAAGGATCCGGCGATAGATCAGGACTCCTTCAGGGGTAAGCAATTCCCACCAGTCAGCAAATTGTTCACATCCCGTATCCGGACTTTTTAAAGTAACAGAAAAAGAATAATTCTGTTCTTCACCGGAAACCTCCACTCGCAGAACTTCAGCATACTGCGACAATGTTTCTGATGGCCCCGTACAAGATAATACAATAGTAAGGAAGATCACCATGGGTGTTTGAATAAATCTGACCCCATTCATTTTCTGATAAGAATTTGACAGTTAAATAAACCTGAATATAGAATAATTTATTTTTAATTGAAACTCTATTTCGCTAAATTAAGCCCTGAAAATCCCCTTAAAATTTTTACAGTATGAAATTGATAAAATATTTTCTGGTATTGATCTTTATATCTCAAATTAAGCCAAGTATGGCACAAACTCCTGATTATTATAAAGAAGTTGACCGGATCGTATGGGTAGTCAACGACCTGCAAAGTGTCATGAACGGCTGGCGTGCCATCGGATTCACGGATATCATGGATCATGGCCTGGTTACCATGTCTGACCAGCGTACCGGTAATCTGGATGTCTATATGGCATCGGCCAATTTTGGAGGGGCCAGGCTTACATGGATACAACCCATTTCTAAAAATAACCTCTTTTCAACTTTTTTATCAAAGGGAGGCGATGGTGCATTTTCCCTGATGCACAGGGTTCCTTCTTCTGAAATGATGCAAAAGGAGGTGCAACGGTTTAATAACCTGGATATCGGAATCCTGCTCCAAGGAAGCGTTGCAACCGATGATGGGCCGATTAATTATGTTTTTCTGGAGACCCAGAATGACGGCAAATATGTGCTGGGACTGATCACAGGTCCGGATGATATGAGTGACCTTGACGGCGAAAATCAGCTAGGCATGAAGTTTACCCAATTTGCATTTGCCATTGAAGATCCGAAACCTGTTTCTTCATTCTGGACCAGCCTTGGATTCCCCCCCTTTGAAATCACGCATGGAGAGACCTGGGATAAGGAATATTACGGGAAGGCTGCTGATTTTGATATGGAATTAGGCTGGCAGCGACATGGGAACATCGTGTATGAATGGTGCATCCCCTTAAAAGCCCCTACCGTGTATATGGACCATATCCAAACTCATGGAGAAGGGATCCAGCATTTTGGATTCAACGTGCAGGATATGGATCAGGCAATAGCATTTTTCGAAAACCATGGATATAAGATCTCAATGTCGGGTGGTTGGGGCGAAAAGGGAAAACCAGGATCAGGACGTTTTGCCTATGTTGATACCGAAAAGGTTGGCGGGGAATCTATCGAGCTCCTGTGGAGTTATAAATGATCCTGACTAGAGTTTTGTTTCTGTAGGTGTATCGAGATATTCTTCCGGGAAAATATGAATTTCCAGTACTTCGATCTTCCGCTCCAACTGGTAGATCTTTCGATTCATATCATATCGCATCGTAAGGATTATTAAAATTAAAAAGATATTGATCAGCGAGTAAGCAACGAGGAGCAGGATTAATCTTCGGTCAATTTTTTGTCTTTCCATGGGTTCATAAATCCGGTTTTCGTTCTGAAGTTACGATACTAACTTAAGAAATGCGGATGAAAATGTTACTTTTTTATTTCCTCCCATGCCAAATGATTTTCTTTCACTGAGCTCCACGAAGAGATTTTACCTAATCCGATCATGTAAATTTCTTTAAAGGGATATGTTATCCAGGTGATGGAATATAAAGGGGATTAATAACATAAAGATCCCTCGCAGGGAGCCCAGGATGGAAAGGTAATTGATAAAATACCTTAACTACAAAAAAATCTTGTTCTGATCGTACGAACAAATAAAAAGAGGCTGTATCTTTTTCTGGCGATTGCGGATTGGAATTCCATTTTACCAGAAATCACAGCCTCTATTATTTTCAATAAAGAAATTATTCCCTGATGATTGCTGTACCTGTACCTGTCCCTACATAAATATTAATATCCTTATTGCCTAACTTTTTAGTCTTTTTAATATAAATATCCCCATTCTCTTCGATTTCTTCCACCTGATCAAATTCAAAAGGGGCCCGGATATCTCCGCCCCGTTTTTTTGCTTTCATCACTACTGTGCCTTCAATTTTCTTCCCATTAAAATCAAGGATTGCATCCCCGGATCCACTGTTTAAATTGATATCATGATCAAGAGATGCCTGCAACGATATCTCAACATCTCCTGAACCGGTATTAAAATTTCCATTATCAGTTAGAGAAATATTTTCGGCCTCCACATCTCCACTACCCGTATTCAATTTGAATCCCCCCGAAGAACGATCAAGGTTCACATCACCTGACCCGGTATTCGCTTTCACCAAGGCATTTACTGAATTCAATCGATGATTCCCTGATCCGGAATTGGATTTAATTTCACCTTCCACCTGGGTGAATTCAAAATCCCCGGAACCGGAATTAAAATCAAGCTCACCATTTACATTCTGAACGGTGGCATCCCCGGACCCCGTATTGAATTTCATTTCAACTTTCAGATTAGACAATTCCAGGTTCCCCGACCCGGAATTAAAATCAATTTCCAGTCCATCCGGAACCTTCAGCGTCCATTTGCTTTCTCCCCGCAGGCTGATCCCATGAAATTTCTCTTCAAGTACGAGTCTGGTTCCGTTTTTTTCCATTTTTGCTTCGTAATTTTCCGGATCAAATGTAAACTCAACCAGAACATTCACCTGTGAGCCGGATCCCTTCTGAATATTGCAGTCTCCGGATGCCGTATTTAAACGAATTGAATTAATCCCATCAAATGATTTTTCTACTTTCTGCTGTGCCAGGCCGAAATGAATTAAAAGCAGGGTAAATAAAAAGGTTGTGAAAGATCGTTTCATAATGTTCAATTTATTAGTTGCAACTATTTATTCAAAGGACAGTAAAAGACTAAAAAGGATGCATAAACTTCAACTTTTATATGATCAAAGACCGATGACTCGTTATCAGCAGGCTACGTGTATGAGTTTTTGGTGATGGATGGTCAGTAATTGGTGGCATCAGGATGCTGTCTCAATTAATATTAATTAATGATAATTCTGACAGTAAAATAATATTTTCGCGAATTCTAAAACTAATATTTTATTAGTTAACATTGTCTAATATATTAAACAATAAAATACACTATATCATAAAACTATCGTGGATTATAATTGATGCCTGAGAAATATATGAACCAGATAATTGAATTAATTCTACACACGGATGATACCATCATGCAATTGGTGGATGAATATGGGAAGATTACCTACATTATTCTTTTTATCATCATTTTTTGTGAATCCGGAATAATTCTTTTTCCATTCCTTCCGGGAGATGGTCTGCTTTTTTCAGCAGGAGTCATTGCTTCTGCTCACTTTCTGGATATATATGTGCTTATTATCCTATTCATTTTAGCAGCAGTATCAGGTAATATTACGAATTATTTTATTGGAAGCATGATTGGCAATAAATTGGCCAGATATGACAATAAATACTATCTGAAATTTTTGTATCAAGCATCAGATTTTTATAAAACCAGGGGTGATAAAGCCATTCTGATATGCAGATTTTTTCCCATTATTAGAACCTATGTCCCCTTTATAGCAGGATTAACTAAAATGAGAATTAACGCTTATATTTTATTCAGCTTTCTTGGAGCTTTTTTATGGGTGCTTTTCTTTTTGCTGCTTGGTTATTTTATAGGTGAAATTCCATTTGTGAAAGCAAATTATGGCTTAATATTTCTGGGATTGATAATAATTACATTAATTCCAATGGCATATGCTTTCATAAAGGCATTTTATAAAAAAATAATGTCAATGTAGGGCCATTAATAAAACAAACCTGATTGTAAGTGTAATTTTTATAGAATTCACTTCTCTTTTGATTTAGATATCCGGTTTGCCAAGATCAGTCTGTTAGTGTTACTTACCATTCCACCACCTTAATACCCGCAATGCCCGCAGGGTATTCAACCGGCTGGATTCACCTGGTTTTTCAAGATCAAAAAATACCCTTCCTGGATGTTTTGTCTGTAATGGCCATCGGCCTTTTTTTTCTTTCAACAATAATATTTCGATGGCTTCTGTCATCCGATGGTCTTTATCAGCATTACAATCCCTGAAATAATCGAGCACACGCAGGATATCATATCTCCATCTCGGAGGAAACGACAAACGGGTCCATTTTGGATCGATGACACGTCCTGTTCTATCTGATTTAAAAAGACGGTGTTTCAATAAAAACTCATGTGCCTTTCTTCTGGCGAGCGGGATCTGGTCCTTTTTTGAACTGTATTTTTTCTCATATTCCCATAAACCTTCCAGAACACTGAGTGTGGTATGCATGGAGCTGTGATGGTCCCCCAGGAATGAACGGCAATTCCAGCCGCCATCCTGCAACTGCTGGTCAAGCAAAAAAATAACAAGTGATTCGAAATTAGCGTGTTGAATATCAAAATAGGAACACAACGACAATATCATTCCCGTCACGCAGGTTTCACTGTGATTGAGAGAGGCAAAAAGATTAATCCCACCATCCCGATCAAGACCTTCTCTGAGTAATAAATTAATGCTTTCGCAAGCTTGCAAGTTATCCGGGGATAAGCCAAGCCTCCGAAGCAACATCAGGGTATAATGCGTTGAAATCCATTTGGGTGAGTATAACCCTCCGCCCCACCGTCCATCCGTTTCCCTTCTTTCCAGCAATGCCTTTCCCCATCCTTTTTCCGCAACTTTAGACCTTTCTTTTACCCACTCCTTTTCCTCTACATGAAGCAGATCCTTTTTCACCTGCCAGCGGATCGATGGATCCCCTGTTAAAAGCCAGTCGAGGGTACTATGAGGATCTACTATCATTGTATGTTGAAATGCATAATTATCAAGCTACTTGATGGAAATCCGGTATTGGGTGATTAAGTTATTGGTTATTTATAAACTTCCTCACGCTTCAAGCTTTGATAACTGGGAATTATTTTGATCATGTTTTTTGTTATTTGATCATTTATCATTATTTATTTTTCAAAAAATCGGATATCAGATCCTCCAGGTCCGGTTTGCTGATTTCTTCAAGATCATAATAAGCCCGTGTAAATGGCTTTTTAATGTGGATAATCCTGGAAAGGTCGATGGGAGTAGCAATGACCACTGAATCACAATCCGCCCGTTGAATGGTTTCCTCCAGGTCCCGCAGTTGCTTTTCCCCATACCCCATGGCGGGCAATAAAGTGCCAATTTCCGGGTATTTGATAAAAGTCTTCTTTAAATCGCCCACCAGGTAAGGCCTGGGGTCTACCAATTCACTGGCTTTGAGGTTCCTGGATATCACGGTACCCGCGCCATATTTCATTTCACCATGGGTGAGGGTGGGTCCATCTTCAACCACCAGCACCCGTTTACCGGTAATTAATTCAGGTTGATCTACCCGAATCGGCGAGGCTCCTTCGATGATGACAGCGTTTTCATTCACCCGTTTTATATTCTTTTTCAGTTTTTCAATATCCTCTTTTTGGGCACTGTCCATCTTATTAATGATCACTACATCTGCCAGCCGCAAATTCACTTCCCCTGGATAATAAGACAGTTCATGACCCACCCGGTGAGGATCGGTAACAGTCACCAGAAGGTCTGGACGATAAAAAGGGAAATCATTGTTTCCTCCATCCCAGACGATCACATCACATCCATGTGGCTCGTTCTCTGCGGCATCCAGAATGGCTTGATAATCCACTCCGGCATAAATCACATTCCCCCGGACAATGTGCGGTTCGTATTCTTCCATTTCTTCAATGGTGCAGTCATGTTTTTTAAGATCCTCCAGTTTGGAAAAGCGTTGCACTTTTTGTTTTACAAGGTTACCATAGGGCATGGGATGACGTACCACCACAACTTTTTTACTTTTCTTCATCAAGTGCTCCACAATCTTCCGGGAAGTCTGACTTTTCCCGCAGCCTGTTCTAACCGCACAAACCGCGATCACGGGCTTTTTGCTTTTTATCATGGTTTCATCAGGTCCCATCAATACAAAATTGGCTCCGGCGGCATTTACAATCGCACTGATCCTCATAACCGTGGAATAGGATACATCACTGTAGGAAAAAAAACAATCTTGGACCTGATATTTCTTAATTAAATCAGGCAATTCAGACTCGGGAAATATCGGGATCCCTTCAGGGTATAAGTCGCCAGCCAGTTCAGGAGGATACAATCTTCCTTCAATATTAGGTATCTGGTTTGCAGTAAAAGCAATGACATGATATTCCTTTTTCTCTCTGAAAACTGTATTAAAATTATGAAAATCCCGCCCGGCGGCACCTAAAATCAATACCTTTCTCTTCGTCATAATGCTTTTTTTATGAAATTATGGGTTCAGTTATAAAAAAAATTATCAGGAATGAATATACATTTTTATGTTGATACTTCCGTAACAGTCGACCGTAATTCCCCTGCCTACTGAGAATGTCTCAACTTCATTATATTATTTTAATTGATAATCCCTTTGGAAACCAGTTCGCGTATAACCAATTCGGTCATGTCACTTTTAAATTTGAATTCATCCCTGATGTCGAGTACATAAGCCTTGATCTTCATTTTAAGGTAAGCCTTCTTTTCTCTTACCTCATGGGAAAATAAAACCGTAATGGGTTTATTCAGATATACGTACCTTGAAACTTTAACCGCCTCTAAAGCCATTTCCCTGATCTCGATAGTATTTATACTTACAGGAAGAAATATCTCAGTCACTACCTGGCAATTGGGCTCCCCTGAATTGGCATTGGAAACAGATTGATTCATTACTTCACCATTCGGAATGGTCACGGTCGAATCATCGGGTGTTACAATCCTGGTAGAACGGAGTCCGATTTCTACTACCTCGCCATAATACTTGCCTGATTCTATTTTATCCCCCACCTTGAAAGGACGGTCAAACAAAATGGTAATCCCTCCAAAAATATTCTTTAAAATATCTTGGGAGGCAAAACCAACGGCAACTCCGATGGATGCCGAAAAGGCAAGGATCGTTGCCAAAGGTGGCTGGAATATCCCTGCCACGATGATGAATATTACGAATATCCAGCCAAAAATTTTAATCACCGGTATTACACTCTTGATTACTAACCGGTATTTCGTTGATCGTTCTGCAAAGAGATTGACCAGTTTTTCAAAAATCTGAAGAATAAAATATCCAACGGCCAAAAAAATCAAACCCCAAATGATCTTGGGTATGGAAATTATTTCTTTAATATCCGGGGGATACAGTACGTTTTGTGAACTGAGATCCCTGCTTAATTTTTGAAAGGCAGTTGAATCCCCTCTCGCAATATGAACCGTATCGATGGTTTGAGAGCGGGCAGAATCCTGAATAATACGCAAGGTATCCGTAGTTTGCGCCATTGAAATTTCCATCGAAAAAAGAAAGGCTACAAAAAATATAATATTGAATCTGATCCTGTGTTTCAATGTATTAAATTTTTTGATTTTAAAACTAAAATCACATTCCGGTAAATCAAGGGATTCACCATGTATAAATCAGCCTGTCTGATGATGATGCCATCTTCCTGAAGAGAGGAAATCTGTAAACGAAGTTCACCCTGTGTCAGGTTATTCACCAATGATAATTCTTTAAGGGATAATCCGTCATGCAAAATGAGCGCCAGTAAAATGAAAATCCGGGTTTGTGTCATTACCTGGATAAAAGATTGATCCGGATTATCAAAATCCCCCACTGAAATATGGTCTTCGGTTACTTTTCTGGTTGAAAGTAACCAGAAAATCAAGGCCATACTGATATTGCTTGCAGCAAAGTCATTTAATCTTTTTAAAAATCTTTTCTCCAGTATATTTTGTTGTTCTTCTTCACTGCTGGAAGTGAATTTTTTGTACTCGCTATATTCATCCGGGGGAATAAAAACGATGTTGAATCCACCAATCTGATTGCGTTTTCTGATTACGGCGCTGATCTCTTCTTCATTCATTGATTTCATCAGCACTACTTTGCTAAAATAATCATTAATCTGAATGGATTTCACCAGGTAATTCCAGGCATATTGGGTACAGGTGAAGATCCAGAAAATCTCATGCTGGGTTTGATTGACAATCTCAATCAAAGATTTCATTGCATCAAATCCATTAACAGACCGAAGATATAGATGTTGTATATCTTCGATGATTACAATTCTTTTCGAAGTAAAGTTCTTAATAGCATCAATAAGTCCCTCCTGGTCTGAGGATTCATCAATAGATAAAGAGGTCGTTAAAAATCGATAGAAAATGCCTTTGCGATAATATTTTTGTTCGGCATATACCCGAACCACAGGATACTTAAATTTCATATTAACAATCAGATAATTGATGAGGGAGGATATACCACCCCACTTCTCCCCAATTATCACGGTTGAAGAGGCACGACCACTGATCCAGTTCTGATAGGATGATTGAACAGCTTCAAATTCAATTTCCCTACCAACGAATAAATCCATGTCCGTGACCGGTTCCACCTTATATAATCTTCGATAAATGACAGGAAGATGATTGATCAAATTCTCTGATTTACTCAGGAATTCAGAAAGTTCCTGTGTGATAATGGCATCCGAAGGTTGGAGGAAATACCTTTTCCTTACGGATCTAAGATTCTTGTTAATAACATATATATTGTCTTTATATAATACCCGTATAGAATCAGTAAACTTGAATAGATGATTCTTTATTTTATCCTTATAACTTATGGTCTGTGCAAGGGCTTTTGCTTTCAGCAGTTTAAACTGAATTAACAATGCATTTTCGTTTTGCATTAATCCAACTGCCTCTGTTGTGAATTTTAGTGTGGATTCAATGAGTTGATTGTCATAATTAATAAAGAGCTCCTCTACTAATTTTTTTATCTCCGAAATTCGATTCCTTGCCCGTTTAATACCATTCAATACAATCTGAATATTTTCAGAATTAATCTGTTCCTGATCAAGTTCGGTAGCATTGATGGCGGTATCCAAAGAGAAACTAACAATATTGTCAATGTCAGGAATGAGCTTAATGATTGCCTCAAGCTGGTTAAAAATAGCATTCTTTAGTTTTGTGGTCAAATTTAAAAAATCCTTGAATACTTCAAATGATAGTAACTCATTGGGCTTGATGTAACTGATATCCTGATCTCTTAAGGGTTGTCGGTATTGATCGGTCTTTACCAATGCCCTGCTATCCGAAAAAACATTAATTTCTCTTTCAAGCTTAATCTCGATTTGGCTGACTATGCCAGTCAGGGCTTTACCGTCATACTGATTGATAATTTCCGGTACGATCTGGTCCGACACTTTTTTCCGGATGGCAATTTTTCCCGCCTGTAATTTCTTTCTTGTTGTGGCCCCTCCATTATGAATGGTTGTTTCAAAATCATTTAGCAGATCAGATAGCTTAAGCAAACTCGCCAGGTATTCGGATTTTTCCTTTTCCAATTGTTTTCTTGCCAGAAACAACTCCTTGTAGGCAATATATTTCAGTTGATTGATCTCCAAATCCAACAGCCAGTCATCGAATAAAGCATACAATGTTCTATACCAACCTTTTGAATTTTCAAGCCAGGCGTTATTGTATTTATTAAATCTTCGTAGGAGCCTTTTATCATCAAGATGTTTTTTTGGCAGCTCCAGCGTATGTACCTTATCCATGATATCCAGGAAATTCTTGTCCTCAAGTTTCAACACCTCTCTTGTTTCTTTCGAGTACTTTCTTTCATTTGAGGTAATTTCCTGTTGTAAATTTCCCAGTTTATTTTTAAAATCCGGATCGGATAATTTCGCAAGGCTGATTTTCCCATCCTGAAACCTGATCTCTATATCTGTCTGGTTCTCGAATAATTTAAGGTTCAAAAAGGTTCCCAGTAAGGATTGATACTTCCTACTTTCTGCCTTAAGCAAGGCCTTTAAAAGGTCTGACTGATAAGCTTTTTTTACAGACCCATGAATAGGAATCGTATGATTCCAATATCGGATGGGCTTAGGTTTTTTTTTGAAAATTCTTAAAAAGAAATTGGTGGTTTTTACAGGAATGAGGGTAACTTGATAGGCTTTATACTTAAAGTATTTTTTAAATCGGAGATACCATCCATCGGTTTCCAGTCTTATAAATCGAGCCGGGGATTGTTCTTCCTTATGAAATTCAGGCAATGTGCCGATAAAGTCTTGAAGATCATTGATGTACGCAGAATATTGATCTGCAAAGCTCAAGCTTACAGTTTGGTTACACTTCTCTTTGATCCAATGATAAATAGCCTCCCTGCGTACAGTAATCTCCTGAACCAGGTTCTCGTCCGATGGAGTGGTTCTGATTAATTCATCGACCTTACGTAACTCATCAAGGATTGGATCCATTAAGCGGTTAATCTCCTTTAAATCCCTTCTACTTGCGGTTGAATAGGATTTTTTGAAGATTTCGTGAACCCTCTCTGGAACTGTTTCTCGAAAATTCATGAATGAGCGATCATCAAATATTTTACAAATATGATTGAATATTTTATTTCAATTTGCGATTAAAAGTTTATTTATTTTAACATTTGCAGTTCTTTTTTTTCATTCATGGTCCTCTGATATTTAGAGATTGAATGATTATTTCATATTTCTTGTGAAACGGACCTTCTCCTCCCTCGCTCGCTTTCTGTATAGAATATAAAATTCCTGATCTGGATCTATACATAGCCATACCGGCAATCCGGATTCCCTGGCATAGGGATTCGTTATCTCTCCTACCTTATTGATTCGTTCAAAGAGAGGTTCAATATCATGAGTCTCATCATTTACATAGATCAGATCACGCAGATCGTATATTTCTTCCGGGGCCCAGAATACAAAGCTCCCATTAAAACTTACTACCTCCGGTAATGCAGCTTTTTTACCATAAAAATGAATGGCTCCAGCCTGCCCATAATTCTCGGCATAGATATAACATTGCCTCTTTTCAGTTTCCGGCAGTTCCTGGTAAGTTTCAATGACCTTATCCGCCAGCTCCTTCCAGCCAATCATATCTGCATAATCCTGGGGAAGGGGATGAACTTTCCCATCTTCCCATCGCATGGGTAAAACAAGGCCCAAGTCTGTCAACGTTTTACAATATGAAAGCATCTGTTCATGTTTCAGCAGGGGAAGGCCAATCGGGAATAAGGGCAGTGTACTCAGAATGATAAACATAGAATTGGCGTACAGAATAAATTTGGATCTGATATATCTCTCCAACACATAACCACCCACAGCAAATAGCATGGTATAAAGGCCAAGCGTGTAATAGTGTTTTCCGTGAGCAAGGATCAGGATCAACATGACCGTGATCCATGTATAACCCAATACCCGATAGGTTTTGAATTTTTTATGGAAAAGTAAAAACAGCAAGCCAGCTGCCCAGGTAAAGAAACCATCCAGGTTCATCAGAATCTGGGCAATGAAAAAATCACTGAGTTTTACATGCACCAGTTGATATTTATTCAACATTTCAAAATGGTACAAAACGGGCCAGTTGTGATTGAATTGCCAGATCAGATTCGGCAAAATAATAATGAATCCAAGCAGGAGCGAATAAATGAAATATTTATTCCATATCAGAAAGCGTTCTTCTGTAAACAACAGACTGAAAAAAAATCCGGCGGCCAGAAAAGCCATGGAATATTTATTCAGGAAGCCTAAACCGAACACAATCGATAGATGCAGCCAGTAATGCACATCCCGTGACTTCACCAGTCGAAGAATATAATAAAAAGCCACCAGCCAGAAAAAAATGTCTATGGCCACCGGTTGCAACAGGGTATTGGTCCGTAAATAACTAAGAGAAAAAAGAAACGATAAATTGGCAAGAACCAACGCCCAGGAACGCCCGCCAAATTCACGAACGATCAGGCTGATGTATAATACAGTGAAGCCCCCAAATAAGGCAGGCAGGAGCCTTATGGCAAAAACCGATTCTCCAAAAAGGATCCTGAATAATTTTGACAGGAAAGCCGTAAGGGGAGGAACCGATAGATAACCCCAGGCAAGATGATCCCCCTGTGCAATATACAGATACGCATCCCGGTGCAATTCATAATTTGTATTCGTGAAGAAATGGAAAGATAATTTCAGGATCACAAAAAAAATGACAAGGGTCCATGGGAATTGGTTATGTGAAGTCTTCATACGGGAATGAATATTAACTTCCTGAATTAAATGTATAAAATTCCCGTCTTTTAAAATGAAAATAAATGAATATTTAATGGATCATTCATCTCTCAGCGTAATGGCGGGACTGGCAAGGGCAGCCCGAAGGGTTTGCGAGCCGATGGTTAACAAACCGATCACAAATATAATGATTAAACCTGTAAGAAAAATAGAAGGTCCCAATGGTATGCGATATGCAAATTCCTGCAACCAGATGTTGTTTAAAAAATAAGAAACAGGGAGGGCGATTGAGGATGCAATGATCAGAAGATAGATAAATCCCTTGGAAAGCAATAGTAATACTCCCTTTACAGAGGCTCCCATTACTTTCCGTATGCCGATTTCTTTTCGCCTTGATTCCGCTGTAAAGGTAGCCATTCCCAATAGTCCCAGGCTGGAAATACTGATTGCCAGGAAGGAAATAAAGCCAATGATGGAGATAACATCCCGGAAAATGGCATTCGTTTTGGCTAATTGTTCGTCAAAAAACTTATAATTGAAAGTATGCACAGGGTCCAGTTGTTTCCATCTGGTCTCAAGAAAAGTCAACGTTCCGGGTATGTCATTGCCGGTTATTTTTATATTGGCATATCTGAATTCATCCGGTTTATATCGTAGGACCAGAGGCCGGATTTCATCCATAAATAGTTCAAAATAAAAATCTTCAAGAATCCCGATGATCTCCACGACCTCCTCCGTCTCACTGGACCTGGCAATGAATTGACCGACAGCATTACGGGGATCCTCAAACCCCAACTCCTCCGCTGCTTTTTGATTGATTACCACATATTGCTCCTTCTGATCTGAAATTTCTTCAGGGAAGTTCCTTCCGGCAATTAATTTCAACCCGAAGTTCTCAATGTAATTCTGATCGACAGCCCAATATGATACATCAGCAGAATCAACCGGTTCGGATAGCTTTTTATATTTTGCGCCGGTCATCATACCCATGGCCGGGATGATGCTTGTGGCAGAAACCCTTAAGACGCCAGGGAGCGAGCTCATTTCCTGGGCCATTTGATCATAATCATTCCCCTGGAGCTTAATATTGATGATGTTATCCCTGTCAAATCCATATTCTGCCACCACCAGATGATTGAGTTGCGCCACCAGAATAATGGTAGTGATGATCAATATCATGGAAAATATAAACTGAGTGACCACGAGGGATTTTCCGACAAATGGCCTTTTAAAAATAAACATCCCTTTCCGGCCGGTTTGTTTGGACAGGTTCTTGGATATTGCCCTCAATGGAGTAAAAGAAGATAAATAAAGGGCCGGTATCACCCCCGCAATAAATCCAAGAATTATACTGAATAACACGAAAAATACGATGACAATAACATTCTCATTGAGTTCAATGGCCAGAAACTGATTGAACCAGAAATTCTGAAATCCGGACTTCAGTATTTGCAATAAGATAAAAGAAAATATCAGGGCGACCAAGGCAATAATGATGGCCTCACTGATAAACTGCAGAAAAATCTGGTATCGCTGGGCACCATTGATCTTTCGTAATCCCACCTCCTTGGCCCGCGATAAGGCCTTGGCAACTGAAAGATTTGTGTAGTTGAAACAGGCAGAAAAAACTACGATCAGGGCAAGAAAGGAAAGGAAATAAAATCCTTCCCTGGGCATGCTGAAACTGATGGGATTATTGATGAATTTTCCGGGTGTAATGGAAACCAGGGACTGTGGTTCGAATAAAATGGTATAATCTGGTGTATCGGCATATTTCTTTTCTGAAATATCATTTAAAATACTTTCCAAATAGGTTTCATTTTTCCCCTTTTCCAACAGAACATAATGATAAAAATTCCAGTGATTTTTCCAGTCGTCAAAAGGATAGGAATAGGTTCCCGCCGAATTCAATGATTCCATGGTCGACATGGAAATCAGAAAATCAAATTTGATATGTGATTTATAATCATGCTCCCCGATAATTCCGGATACCATAAACTCCCCCAGATCCTTCTCCTGTTCTTCCAGGCCGATCCCCAGGACATCCATCTTCCGGTCATAAAATGAGATCATCTTCCCTACCGGATCCATATCGCCAAATAATTTGCGGGCAATGGACTCTTTCAATACGATCGAGTAAGGTTTCGCCAAAACAGTTTTTGGGTTCCCGGCGATTAAAGGGAAATCCAGTACTTCGAAAAATGAACTGTCGGCATACAATCCTGCCTGTGTAATGGTTTGATCTTTATAATTTAAATCTCCCCCAACGAATGGAGATAAAGTGGTTATTTTTTCAATTCCCGTATAAGATGATAACAGTTCATTCCGGAGCGGAAAAGGAGAAGTGCCTCCCCATAGGCTTTCTTTATCTCTTTTTGATAAAATCCTGTAGATTCTGTCTTTTCTCGAATGGAACTGGTCGTATTTTTTCTGGTCAACGATCATGACAATGATGAGGAGGCAGGCAGACATGCTTACGGCAAGCCCGAAAATATTGATGAGTGAGAAAAATTTGTGTTTTAAAATACTCCGTATGGCAATTTTGAAATAAGTCCTGAACATATCTAAAAAATATTGTTATCAACCATTAGATGCCAGTTAGTTAAATCAAGTTGCAAAAAAAGTCTTATAAATGTCAGAAAAAAAATTCTTCTGTTTCTAAAGCCTATATTTTAGAACTGGATTATGGCCTTCATCACCCCATCCTGATAAGCATCCACCAGGTCGAAGGCTTTTTTTGTATCCCTGAAATGAAATCGATGGGTCGCCATGGGTGAGACATCCACCTTACCAGAAGCCATCAGGTCAAGTGCCTCCTGTACACAGTAGCGCTGCCGTCTTACATTGATCAGGGTAATTTCCTTTCTCCTCATATAATCCATGTCAAAACACAGGCTCTGCTGTTCGGGAATGCCAATAAGCATGATCTTTCCACCAGGTTTGACTATTTGCAATGCATCATCGATGGCATCCTGCTCTCCACAACATTCAAACACCACATCCAGTTGAAAGGGCTCCAGCTGATTGATTACCCCGGACACGTCTTCTTTTGCAGGATTGCCCTTCCATTTGGCATTCGATTTCCCTGCAACAGCCAATCTTTCATCTATTTTATCCGTCACATAGATCCTTTCAGCCCCTAAAGCCATGGCTGGCAGCATTACACTCATCCCGATGGGTCCGAATCCAAGGATTCCTATTGTATCGCTGGCTGTCAGACCCGATTGTTTCACCGCATATAGACCTATTGCAAGGGGTTCCGAAATGGCAGCTTCGTCAAAACTCATGTTATCAGGAATGGGAAAACAATTTTCTTCCGGCATCACCACATACTCAGTCAGGCATCCTTCAACCTGCCCCGGACAACCCAGGAACCGGGTATGCCGGCATGTATTGGGCCTTCCGGCAAGACATTGGTCACATAGGCCACAGGAAATGGCCGGCTCGATCGCGATCCGATCGCCTGGCTTGACTTTGGTTACCTGACTACCCACTTCTACCACCGTACCTCCTGATTCATGGCCCACCGGAAAAGGAAATTCCACCACCTGGCTTCCGATCTTCCCGGTCCGGTAGTAATGAATATCCGATCCACAGACTCCTACCCTTTCCAGTTTGATCTTTACTTCATGACCATTTTTAATCATAGGATCCGGCCATTCACGCATTTCCATTTGTTTGATGCCGGTCAACACCATTGCTTTCATAGGTGATATTTAATTTGGTAAATCTTCATTGTGAAAATAATCATATTTACTGATCTGAGTTGAATATGCTCAATGCCATTCATTATAATATGCCAATTTTTTTCAAAACAGACCGGGTAATCTTCATCCTCGCGCTGGCTATTTCCTGATTGAATTCCGCACAGGTAAAATTCATTGCAAAAAACCGGACATGATCTTTTTTCTCAATGAATCCAACAAGCCACATGATGTTATTGTCCGCATTCAGTTGCCCGCCGCCTGTTTTTCCATAAAAGGTATAATCTTCATCTTCCTCCAGAATGATCAGTTTTTTGACCAGGTCGATGGAGCGGTCCGCTGTACCAAGTCTGTGATGATAAAAACGGTCAAGGAATTCCACCTGCTCTTCCGCTGTAATTCTCAATTTACCATTTAACCAGAAATGGTCAGGAGGGCCGAAAACTTCCTCATTGCCATAATGAAATTTTTCCAGATAGTTTTTATAGGTCAGACTGTCAATTTGATTTGTAAGTTGAGAAAAAAACCAAACACAGGAATATTTTATGGCGCTTGCGAGGGTCTGATCCTGGTTCCAAGCCTCGACAGGATGCCGGGTCCCATCCCAAGGGATCATCTGCTTTTCATCTCTCAATACACCTTCTTCAAGTGCGATCAAGGCATGTGGTATCTTAAAGGTAGACTTTGGAATGAATCCTTCCCGGCATCTTTCGGGTATATATTCAATCAACTTATTGTTTTCATTATCCAGCAATACAAAACACCCTTCCACCTCATATTGATGAAAGATCGCTCCCAGGTCAACTTCTTCAACAACTCTGCCTCCGGGAGTATAAAAAAGGGGAAATAGGGAAATCAAAAATATAACCGGGGAAAGCATAAATTAATTTTGATTAAAATTAATGAATTTTAACATGTAAAAGCGATTATATCCCAACAGGTCAAATTAATGAAAAGGAATCTTTTAAAGGAGATAAGGGATCACTGCTTTTCTTTTTTCCGGATAATCTTCAAAATGACTTTTATACCAGGCATGATTATCCAAGGCCCTTGGTACCAGGTTGGCAACCGTCCAGATAAAAAATGAAAATGCTGGTAAACTGTTGACCATCAATGCAAATCCCAGCCATTCTATGATCTCTCCAAAATAATTTGGACTTGAAATCCACCTGAAAAACCCACTCCGGGGAATTTCATATTTTCCGGGATTATGCTTTCTAAGGTTGATCAGGACCTGGTCTGAATGAAGATTTATGCCCATGCCAAAAAAGAAAAATACGAGGCCGGCCAGAAACTGCGGATTCTGTATACTATATTCATTGTTGGCCATATATAAATTGCCTAGATAATACCCGTTAAAGAATCCATTCATGAAATTAAAAAAAACAGCCATCAGGGCTACAACAAGTGGCATTTTCTTGTTATCCGATTTGATCCTGAATGGAAATATAAATGACCGGTGCACATAATGAATGATCCATAGTGAGGTAAAAAACAGGATAAATCCATTTTTAGGAGCTGACCCGGTAAAAACAAAATAACAGAAAGTTAGTAAAGAAGGGGTTTCCATGAGAATCCATCCCAGGCGGTTATTGATCATATAACCCCAGTTAGATCTGGTAAACCTGCCATACGGCGCCGAGACAAACAAAAGGGTAAAAAAAATAACAGCTGCAATTGCGATCCAGATATATACCAAATGATAAAAAAAATTTACATCCATTCAGTCTATCATTTTAGTTTCTTTAAACCATTGAACCGTATCCCGTATTGTTTCATCAAAAGGCCTGGGTTGAAAATTCAGGATGCGTTTTGCTTTTTCAGAAGAAATATTTTTATGGCTATTTTGCAGGGTGTGCAGGGACGCCTTTGTAAACAATTGATCTTCCTTCCTGATGAAGGGCAAACAAGATAATACTCCGGCACCCAGGTATGCCATCCAGAAAGGAGCGAACAATTTTGGACACGGCTTCCCGCCCGAATTTTCAACCGCTGTCCCCAGATCAGCCATGCTTTGCCAATGTCCTCCAATGATAAATTTTTGCCGGGGCAGTGATCCCGGAATGGCCGCCAAAACAGCTTTCACGACATCGCGCACATCCACCCAATTATATCCCCCCCGCAATAATGCCGGGATCCTTCCATTATAAAGGTGGATGATGGCTTTCCCCATCAGCGAAGGTTTATAATCCATCGGTCCGACCACGGAAGTCGGATTGAGGATAACGGTTTCAAATCTTTCAGAATTTGCAGCAAGCACCACTTGTTCACTGACTACTTTTGAGTGATCATAATCAAATGGACTGTGGGTGTTATATGATCTCGATTCATCCAGCACCTGGTCCATCGGATTCTCATCCATACTGTGAATGGAACTGAAATAAATGAATTTTCGGACGCTGGCTTTTTTAGCTGCTTCCAACAGTTCTTTTGTCCCATGCACATTTACTTTGAGTGCCTCAACAGATTTTTTATGAATGGTAACGACTGCAGCCAGATGTATGATCACATCGGCTCCGTCAATAAACCGGTGCAGAGAATCCGGCTCCAACAAGTCCCCTTTTACAACCGGAACATTGAATTTCTTAAGGATTTCCTCATTTCTATGAGATAAGATCCTGACCTCATAGCCCGATTTGATCAACTCAGGGATCAGATTGATGCCAATATGACCGGACGCACCTGTTACCGCTACTTTCATTATTCAGAAAAAGTTGCCGCTATTTACTATTTTTTGAGAAGGTCACAAAATTTTAATAGAAAAAACAATGCAGGGGATATTGTGAGTTCGAGGATCCTTTTTTTCTTATTTGAAAAATATCCTTCCCCAATACAAGAATTAGAGAATACAACCGATGGGATCCTACCTGTAATTTTTATAAATTTCCGTCATCAGAATTGGGTTAATTATTTTTTAATTTAAAATAGGCCTGCCGATCACTTCCTCAATAAAAGTGGAATTATGATTTAATTTTTAGTAAATTATCCTGAAAGATTATCGATTCATGGATCATCAAAATTTTATCTCTTTCTGTGGTCTGACATGCAATGGATGCCCGATATACTGGGCAACCCGCGAAACCGATAAGTTGAAACAAAAAAAGATGAGGAAGAAGATCGCCGAAATGTGCAATGAACAATATGGGCTGAAATATACCGACCAGGATATCAACGATTGTGATGGGTGCCGGGGTGAATCCGGTATCCTTTTCTCAGGTTGTCTGGATTGCCGGATCAGGCATTGTGCGGTATTCAGGGAAGTTGAAACCTGCGCGCATTGTCCCGATTACCTCTGTGACAAACTTCAGGATCATTATAAATCCGACCCTACCGGAAAGATCTGGCTGGATATCATTCGAAGTACCCTGTGAATTTTTTGCCAAAACTTCTACAGGTTTCCAGACTGAGCGTATATCAAGTTGAAAACCTGTACCGGTTTTTCCCCTGAAACGCAGGTTCCCGAAAGTAATGAGGGAGGTTCCCCGGACCGGCACAAACAAATCCATCCCCATAATGGTTAATGAATAAAAACCTTTCAAATTAATGATTCACTTTCATTCACATTCCGGAATCCATACCCTGCTGGTTAGGCAAAAACTACCCATCAGCATGGAAACGGCCTGGGAATTCTTCTCAACCCCGGCCAACCTGTCAAAAATAACACCGTCACAGATGGGTTTTAAAATTACCTCAGAACTGGAAAACGGCAAGATGTTCCCCGGACAGATCATTTCCTACAAGGTATATCCATTTACAGGGATCGCGATCAACTGGGTCACGGAAATCACTCATGTGATGGATTATAAATACTTTGTTGATGAACAACGATTTGGTCCCTATTCCATGTGGCACCATGAACACTGGTTCCGTGCGGTCAAGGGGGGTGTTGAAATGATGGACAGGGTATCCTATAAAGTGCCTTTCGGCTTGTTTGGGCGGATCCTGGAGAGATTATTGATCAGAAAACAGTTGAAGACCATTTTCAACTACAGGTACACGAAACTGATCAAGTTATTTGGCGCCTATCCAGATACCCTTGATCAGAGAAAAATAGATACTGTAATTGATTCAGATCGATCTGCAGCCTCTAATTTCTGAACGGTTACCAGTAAACATCCATCAACTCATTGGATGATGAAAATATGATGGATCCAGGATCCCCTGAATCCGGCTTTTTGTCAGGACCTTAAAATCAATTTCGAAAATAACGCATTAAATTTCTTTCCGTTTATTTGCAATATATATTGCTATATTGTAATATTGCGATATAACAATTTACAAAAACATGGGGATTACCAGAACTGATATCCATACGGATGAATTGAATCAGGCAGCAAACCTCGCGAAAGCCTTTGCCCACCCAGCCAGGTTAAAGATCATTACCTACCTGATTGAATCAAGGGCTTGCATCGTAAATGACCTGGTGGACGAGATCGGGCTTTCACAGCCTACCATCTCCCAGCATCTGAAGGAACTTAAATCCATCGGAATAATCAAGGGAGAAATTGAAGGACCCAGGGTCTGTTATTGCATCAATGAAACTGTATGGAATGAAGCGAGAAAAATATTCCAGGAGCTTTTTGACTCTTTTCCCGTTTCTAATGAATGTTGTTAAGAAAGATTATTCCAATTTCAATAGATGAATTTTTAATTTTATCCATATGAAAACTTCCGAAGAACTAAAAAAGATTGTGAAAGAAAAATACAGTGAGATTGTAGAAAAGACTTCCTCAAAAAAGTCATGTGGCTGTGGTTGCAGCTCAAAGAATGAGGATTTTACAGTTTTTGCTGATGATTATTCCAGACTGGAAGGATACCTGCCAGATGCCGATCTGAACCTGGGATGTGGTATGCCCACTCAGTTTGCAAAGATTAAAAAAGGGGATACCGTAGTTGACCTGGGATCAGGTGCGGGAAACGATTGTTTTGTGGCCAGGGCGCTTACAGGCGATTCCGGTAAGGTAATTGGCCTTGACTTTACAGAAAAAATGGTCGAAAAAGCAAAATTAAATGCTTCAAAGCTCGGTTACGGAAATGTGGAATTTACCCTGGGTGAAATTGAAAAAATACCAATCGTTGACAATACGGCGGATGTCGTAGTCAGTAACTGTGTGATGAACCTGGTTCCCAGCAAAGAAAAAGCATTTCAGGAAACTTACCGGATCATGAAGCCGGGCGGACATTTCAGCATTTCCGATATCGTTTTGAAGGGAGATCTGCCGGAAGGACTCAGGGAGGACGCCGCCATGTATGCCGGCTGCGTTTCAGGTGCCCTCGATATCCGGGAATATTTATCCCTCATTAAGAAAGCCGGATTTAAAAATATCCTCGTCCAAAGGGAACAGGAAAATGATCTCCCGGAAGAAATGTATCTGAAATATTTTACTGCGGAGGAATGGGAAGCCTATAAAAATTCCGGATCAGGGATATTCAGCATCACGGTCTACGGAGAAAAATAAAACCATTCTGTATTCCTGTCTGCAAACATATATTTTCTAAATATAATTTTTACATTAAATTAAGTGTGCAGCAATACATGATCACTCCCGGACTTAATAAATACATTACAACAATTACCGACGAGTTTGATGCAATTCCTGAAGAACGTCAGAAATTGCTTATCGAAATCGCTCACTTTATAAATTCAAATTTGAAAAATAAAAAGGAGACAAGATTGGTATTCATCTGTACCCACAATTCCCGGAGAAGTCATATCAGTCAGATCTGGGCACAAACTGCGTCTTTTTATTACGGTATCCCAGGCATACAGACCTATTCAGGTGGGACGGAGGAAAGCGCTTTTAATATCCATGCCGTGGAAGCCATGAGAGATGCCGGTTTCCGGATCATAGTAGAAAAAGAAGGAAAGAACCCTGTTTATAAAGTAACTTATCACCAGGAAGCCGGTCCAGTTATGGCCTATTCGAAAAAATACGATGATCATGAAAATCCCAGACAAGATTTCTGTGCCATCATGACTTGCTCTGAAGCCGATCATAATTGCCCGGTCATACCTGGAGCTATCTTACGTATTGCACTTCCCTACCAGGATCCCAAGGAATTTGATGGTACCACAAAACAAAAAGAAGCTTATACTGAAAGAACACATCAGATTGCCCGCGAGATGTTTTATCTTTTTTCACAAGTAGATTAGAAATTTTTTATGAAACAGAAAGCAAAAAAGCTATCCTTTCTTGACAGATATCTGACACTCTGGATATTTCTGGCCATGGCGCTGGGAGTAGGTATCGGATATTTTATTCCTGCAACTTCGGGTTTTATTAATTCATTCAGTAAAGGAACAACCAATATCCCGATCGCCATTGGACTGATACTGATGATGTATCCACCGCTGGCCAAAGTAAATTACAAGTTATTGCCTGCTGTATTCAGGAATGTAAAGATCCTGAGCATATCGCTGGTCCTAAACTGGATAATCGGTCCCATCCTGATGTTCATATTGGCACTAATCTTCCTGCATGATTATCCCGAATATATGGTGGGCCTGATCCTGATCGGATTGGCGCGGTGTATTGCCATGGTACTGGTATGGAATGATCTTGCGGACGGAAGCAGCGAATATGGGGCTGGACTGGTGGCATTGAACAGCATTTTCCAGGTTTTTGCGTATAGTTTTTATGCCTGGATATTTATCACCAAACTTCCTCCACTCCTGGGTTTTCAGGGTGCCATTGTGGATATTTCGATCGCTACCATTGCAGAAAGCGTAGCCATCTACCTTGGTATCCCTTTCCTTGCAGGCTTATTAAGCAGAATATTACTTGTGAAAATCAAAGGTGAAGAATGGTACCGGGGAATATTTATTCCTACTATCTCACCCATCACATTGATTGCCCTTTTGTTTACCATTGTTATAATGTTCAGCCTTAAGGGTGAATTGATCGTCAACATTCCCCTGGACGTACTTAGAATAGCCGTACCTCTATTGATCTATTTTGTTATCATGTTCCTGATCGGATTCTTTGTCAGTAGAATGATGGGAGCAGAATACGATAAGAATGCCTCCATTTCTTTTACGGCGGCAGGCAACAATTTTGAACTGGCCATTGCCGTGGCTATTGCGGTATTCGGTATCAACAGCGGACAGGCTTTTGCCGGAGTGGTAGGTCCCCTGGTGGAAGTACCTGCATTGATCGCCCTGGTAAACGTGGCTTTCTGGTTGAAAAAGAAATATTATACACCTCAGCGACGATAAAGCAATTACGCATATCAAACGGACATCAAGCAAGCCAATCGGTGGTCTCAATGGTCTGTACCTCAATTTGTCTTTGGGTGTGCGAATTGTAACAATAATTAAAACCTAAGAATTGGTCTTTTTTATGCACTGATTAAATTGTTATGAAAAATACCTTCCAATACAATGATCAAATTCACGCTGATATTAGTCCCATAAATTACCTATCTACGACCAATATTCATTTGCATTCAGGAAGTGGAAATATTTTCTGGCAGATTTGTTTTTATTGATGTTCATCGTATATTTACGATATACTTTAAATTATGAATAGAACCTTAGCCGATATTGATTATGGCGTTGATGAACTTCAACTGGCCAGCTTTGCCAAAGCATTGGGGCATCCTGTGCGCATTCAGATCATGAAAATACTGATCAGCCAGGCCTGCTGCTATACCGGTAACCTGACTGAAATTATTCCTTTGGCACAATCTACGATTTCACAGCATCTTAAAGCACTGAAGGAAGCCGGCCTGATACAGGGGGAAATCATGCCACCAAAAGTAAAGTATTGTTTAAACAAGGAGAACTGGCCTATTGTACAGGCACTTTTTAAAGATCTATTACACCTGTAAAAAATTTTAACATGCTTATCGTCTATTTGCGATGAACTTAAAATAAAAATATGAAAAACATAAAAATTCTTGGACCAGGCTGCCCCAAATGCAAAGCGCTTGAAAGATTGACCAGGGATGCCGTAGAACAGCTTGGTATCCATGCCGATATCACCAAGATCGAAGATATAGGTAAAATAATTGAATACGGCATCATGCTGACGCCTGGCCTGGTTATAAATGAAAAGATTGTCAGTTCAGGCAGGTTACCCGACATTGAAGAAATAAAAAATTTGATCAATAATAACTGAAAAGACGATGAAAAATTTTTATTTATTTTTTGTGCCGGCACTTTTTTTAATATTTGCCAGTTCCTGCGAAGCTCAAACCTCAAAACAGCAAGGAGAAGAAACCTTAAGCGAAGCTGAAACCATTAAGGTGTATTATTTTCATTTTACTCAACGGTGTGTGACATGCAAAGCTGTGGAAGCGGTAGCCAGGGAAGCTATTGAGACAATATATCCACAGCTTTCCAGAGATAACAAGATCACTTTTGAATCTGTAAATCTGGATGATCCACAAGGTATGAAATTAGCTGAAAAATATGGCATAGCCGGGCAATCCCTTTTAATTATGAATGACTCCGATAAAGTCGACCTGGTCAGGGAAGGCTTCTTGTACGCCAGAACCGACCCGGATAAATTCAGACAGGCCATCAAGCAGCAAATCGACGGGATGCTATAAATGGATTGATGGAAGAATTATTGACAGGAATGCTGGAAAACAGCTCAATTCCCCTGGTGACAGCTTTCATTCTGGGCTTGATGACTGGCATCAGTCCCTGTCCCCTTGCCACCAACATTACCGCCATCGGATTTATCGGGAAAAATATCGAAAACAGGAATCGTGTATTTTACAATGGTCTGATCTATACATTGGGAAGAGCGATCAGTTATACCCTGATCGCCACCATCATTTTTATTGGTGCAGACCAGATAAAACTTTCCAGCTGGCTTCAACGCTATGGTGAAAAAATAATAGGCCCATTGTTAGTCCTGATCGGATTTTTTATGTTGAATATTTTTATCATAAAATTTCCGGGATTCAACAAGTTCGCTTCTAAAATCGAAAAACAAGGAATCGACAATTATCTGAATGTACTCCTGCTTGGGATTGTATTTGCATTGGCCTTCTGCCCCTACAGTGGTGTTCTGTATTTTGGGATGCTGATCCCTCTTTCAATCGGAACGGTTTCCGGCCTTTTCCTTCCATTGGTATTTGCCCTGGCCACTGGTATACCGGTTATCATTTTTGCCTGGCTGATTGCTTATACTGTATCCGGGGTAGGAAGAATGTACAATGGTCTGAAAATATTTGAGATATGGTTCCGCCGTATAGTGGCTGTCCTATTTATTGCTGTTGGAATGTATTATATCATCAGGATTTATTGGTAAAAAATAAAAAATTCTATTAAAAAACGGGAACATTATTGTCACGCGACATTTGAAATTAATGATTAAAAGCATGGAGCGGAAAAAAGAAATCAAAATACTTTTCTGGATAACTGCAGTTTTTGTATTTGTCTTCTATATGCCGCTGGAAACTACCCGGTTCAAGGAAGCCATTATGGCTATGTTCGACCTTACGCAGTGGTATGCCAGGGAACATGTAATCTTATGCCTTTTACCTGCTTTTTTAATTGCAGGAGTTATCTCGGTTTTTGTCAGCCAGGGAGCGGTCATGAAATATTTTGGGGCAAAGGCAAAAAAATGGGTGGCCTATACGGTGGCATCTGTCTCCGGGACCATCCTGGCGGTTTGCAGCTGTACCATATTGCCATTGTTTTCAAGTATCCATAAGCGAGGCGCAGGGCTTGGTCCGGCCATTGCCTTCCTGTATTCTGGTCCTGCTATCAATATTCTCGCAATTATCCTTACTGCCCGGGTACTGGGTTTTGAAATGGGGCTTGCCAGGGTAATCGGAGCAGTACTTTTTGCCATTGTCATTGGATCGCTGTTGTCCCTTATATACCACCGGGAGGAAAAGATTAAGAGGGATGAGCAATTGAATTTCCCGGATATGCCCGAGAAAAGGCCATTATGGCAAACTGCCTTTCATTTCTTTACACTGGTCCTGATCCTCGTATTCGCCAACTGGGGTAAACCCGGTGAGGTAATAACCAGTGGTATCTGGTACTGGTTGTGGGTTAATAAATGGATTATCACCTCCATTCTGGGCCTGGTACTTGCCTTCTCACTGATTTATATTTTGAAACTTAAATGGCAATACGTGACCCTTATTGTCATCGTCACTGCCTTATCGGCCTTTATCTCCTCCTCTCCCCTTATCCCGATGGTAGTAGGGATTGCAGGGATCAGCATCATCACCTTAATTGACAAGAAGGATCCGGACAATAGAGAATGGACACTGGCATCCTGGGATTTTGCCAAGCAGATCTTACCTTTGCTCGCAGTCGGGGTCCTGATAGCAGGTTTTCTCCTGGGATCTACGCACGATGATATGGTGATTGCCGGAATCATTCCGAACCAATGGGTAGCCAAACTGGTTGGTGGAAATTCTGTTTTCTCGAATTTCTTTGCCTCTATTGTTGGCGCTTTCATGTATTTTGCAACGCTTACCGAAGTACCTATTCTGCAGGGGCTGATGGCAGCCGGAATGGGTAAAGGCCCCGCATTGGCTTTGTTACTGGCAGGACCCTCATTATCCCTTCCCAATATGCTGGTGATACGGGAAGTAATAGGAACCCAGAAAACCATTGTTTATGTATTGCTCGTTGTGATCATGGCTACGATCTCTGGACTTATTTATGGCGGAATATAGAAGAAAAATAATATTTGATTTATAAAGACTATAACTAATAACATTTTGTAAAAAACCAATTCTGATACAATATGAGAAATAAATGGTGAAACCTTTTAATCTTAATTATTATGTTAGTCATCAAAGTATTGGGCTCGGGATGCCTAAACTGTATTAAACTTGAGAACCTGTGCCGTGAAGTGATTCAGGAAAATGGAATGGATGCCAAGGTGGAAAAATTAACCACACTCAATGATTTTCATAAATTCGGCATAAGGATGACTCCCGGTCTGGTCGTCAATGGAAAAATATTGTCCCAGGGTAAAATCCCGAACAGATCCACCTTGATAAGCTGGTTATTTACAGCTCTGGCTGAAGATGAGACAACTGAATAATCATGTGGAAAAGGGTACATGAAACCACTTCATGGATCATTTCTCCAATCATGAAATATAATACTGGAAAAATAACAGATGAGATCTAAAATAAATTATATATTACCAGTTTTGACGTCCTGCATTATTTTTAACCTCAATCCGTCTGAAATGTCATTAACATTCATATTCATCTTTCAGTGGAAACTTATCAATGATAGTAAAGTCATATCCAATAATTTTTTAAATAAATAAAATTAAAATCATGAAAACTAAAGAATTTGGATTCATCGGTGGCGGAAGAATCACTAAAATTTTTCTTCAAGCCTTTAAAAACAAATCTGTCGATTTTGATTCAATTTCCGTTTACGAACCCAACCATGAGATCCTGAATGCATTGAAGAATCAGTTCCCCGGCGTTGAACCGGCAGAATCACCGGAAATACCTGCCAGACAGGGCATGATTATATTAGCTGTCCATCCTCCCGTGATGATGGAAGCAATCAATGCCATAAAAAAGGTGATAAATGAAAATTCAGTGATACTCTCCCTGGCACCAAAAATTACAATGGATAAAATAGCTTCTGTGTTGCCTGCCTGTAAAATTGTCCGTATGATTCCCAATGCCACCTCGATCATCAACGAAGGTTATAATCCTGTATCCTTTCATAAGGCTTTTCAACCTGATGAAAAAAAACAATTCCTGAAAATTTTTGAAGTCCTCGGAAATAATTTCGAAGTTGAGGAAAGAAAACTGGAAAGTTACGCGATTGTTTCTGCCATGCTGCCTACTTACTTCTGGTTTCAGTGGAAAAAAATGGAGGATATTGCTTTAGAAACTGGTTTGACGCAGGAGGAAGCCGTTGATACCATCAAAGAAACCATTTTCAGATCGCTTAAATTATTCTATGATTCAGGACTCACTTCTGATCAGGTAATGGATCTCATCCCTGTTAAACCGATTGGAGAAAATGAAGAAGAAATCAGAACCATTTTAACATCAAAGCTGATTGGACTTTATGAAAAGATCAAGCCGTAATTTCTTATGACCACGGATTGATGCTTTCGCCAGTAAGGCTATAAAATTTCAGAAAATCACGGATCCTTTTTAATACCCTTTGGAATGAGATCAGGATGTTTTTTTCCGGAGGTGTGAAACATATTTGATCCCTATTTCCAGCATTTCATTGAGCTTTTCGTCCGATTTGAAAAAATCCACTCCGATCATTAACCAGCCCTTCCTGGGACGTCCGGTCACATCAAAAGGCTTAATATAATCATGCTTTAAAAGTTCTTCAGCATGCCCGCGGGAAGTTCTTAAAACAAGATGATCCCTGTAAACACCAAAACACAGGTTCCCATTCAAGAGATAACCTCTGCCCCCGAACATATTTTTCTTGATCATTCGATCAAAATTGAAAGTATAGAAATCGATCCGGGTTTCAAGATCAGTATCCTGAGATGCCATGAATTAAATTTTGCCATCAATATACAATTAATTTTATAAACTCTCCGGGAAGCAGTTTTATTTTAAATACCCAAAATAAGGCCATTCAGATTTTGATTTTATACAGACCGATGGTAAAAAAGATATGGCGGTCATTAAATTGAAGAATGATATCGCTTCCTCTAACCAGACCGGCCGGTTATATCCATGATTAAGATTAATAGGATAACGCAAAATATTTTTATATTTTTTATTGTATATTTACAATATTTATTATTATATTTACATCATGGTGTCCAGAAAATTATATAACCGTATCGCTATTCTCAGAAAAGAAAGAAATATCTCGAGAAAAGAGCTGGCTGAAAAAGTGGGGGTAAATTTTCAGACCATCGGTTACCTGGAACGTGAACAATACAATCCAAGCCTGGATCTTGCTTTTAAGATCAGTGAATTTTTCGGATTACCTGTGGATTTCATCTTTTCGACAACCCCCCAAAAACCTATGAGTGAAGAATTGATCCATAAAAATAAATGAGGCTTATGACCAGTATATTATCAAAAAATAAAAGAAGAACAGGCGTGATACTGAATATGACCGCTCTGTTTCTTACTGTATTCATATTTGAACTGATCCGCTTTGAGACAGGCATCGGAAATTTATTAGGATTTACTATGATGGGGCTTTTTATGATTATTGTGATTTTAAGTTTCATCTATGTTTTCGGATCAACCGGAATCTGGAAAATGGGTCATCAGACCATGAAAAACCTGGATGAAAGACAGATCCAGGTGGTCTTGAATGCCACCCGAATTTCTTATTCAATATTTGTGATTCTGGTTTTAATCATTATTTATGGATTCGCCTTAATCGAAAAAGGTCCCATCGATGTAGTCTTTGCGGCTTCTCTTCTTTATCTGGCACACATCCTTCCTGCTTCCATCCTGGTCTGGACAGAAAGGGATATATAGTTGCAAACAAGATAGATCGAACGGCATTTGAATCCTAAGAATTTATTTGATTATTTTGCCTGAAAAAACAGCTTGAAGAACAGAATCATAGATTTTTTAAAGTCAGCCTACGGCATTGTAGCCAGGCTCAGTGAACTGGAGGGATATGATGATTTGAATTATCTGCTGAGGACCGACCAGGATACCGCCTATGTGCTGAAACTGAGTCAGGAAAAAAATCATGGATCTCTGCTGGAAGCACAGCATAAGATACTCCGGATTCTGGGTCCCTTGAAAGAATACCATTTCCCTCAAGCCATATTGGACAGGAATGGGAACTATTTCAATTCCTTTGAAAATAAATACATCGCCAGGCTCCTGACTTATATTCCTGGAAAATTTATTGCTGAAATCCCCAGGAATACAGAATTGCTGAGAGACTTTGGAAGGTTCCTTGGTACGATGGACCAAACCCTTCTTGATCACCATGACCCGGTAGTGGAATCCCGTCACCTCCCCTGGGATATCCTCACTTTCCCGGAATTCAAAAATAAATTGAAATACCTGCAGGATGCCAACCTGAAAAAACTGGTTCATTATTTTATCATACAATACGGTCAAATGGTTTTGCCTTTGTTTCCTGAACTGAGAAAAAGTGTGATCCATAACGATGCAAACGACTGGAATGTGTTGGCAGAAGGAAATCGGATCCTGGGCATCATTGACTTCGGGGATGTAGTCTACACACATACAATCAACGAGCTGGCCATCGCCTGTACCTATATGGCCATGGATTCGCAGGATCCCATTGATCAGATCCTGCCAATGGTAAGTGGTTATCACCAGATTTTACCTTTAAATGAAACGGAGATCTCCGTATTATACTATCTGATCGCTGCCCGGCTTGGTATCAGTCTGATCATGGCCAACCTCTCCAAAAGTCAGGATCCGGAAAATGACTATATCGGAATACATGAAAAAAAGGCGACTCATTTATTGGAAAAATGGATCACTATTCATCCTTACCTGGCGGAAGACCGCTTCAGGGAAGCCTGTGGATGGAAAGCCAAAGAACGGAAAAGTCATTCATTGTACAGAAAAGAAAGGGATCGGCATTTTAGTAAAGCCCTCTCACTGAGTTATCAAACACCCATCGTTATTGAAAAAGCGGGATTTCAGTATATGTACGGTGATGCCGGCAAGACCTATGTTGATTGCGTCAATAATATTATGCATGTAGGGCATGCTCATCCTGAGGTCGTTGAGGCAGGTCAACGGCAGATGGCATTATTAAATACCAATACACGGTATTATTACGATGCTTTAACCAGGTACGCTGAATTATTACTACAGCATTTTCCAGAAAAGCTGAATAAGGTCTTTTTTGTGAATTCAGGAAGTGCCGCCAGTGATCTTGCCATCCGGTTAGCCAGAAATTACACGCAGCGAAAAGACATCCTGGTGATGGAACATGGGTATCATGGAAATACGACCACAGGCATTGAAATCAGCCATTATAAGTTTGCCGGAAAAGGAGGTAAGGGTCCCGAAAAATACATTCATGTCGTACCGATCCCTGATACTTTCCGTGGAAAATACAAGGCCAATGATCCAAAGGCTGGAATCAAATATGCCCAAGAAATAGAACCGTATCTCCATAATCCTATCGCTGCATTTATCTGTGAACCCATAATTGGCTGTGGCGGGCAGGTAATGCTACCTCCCGGCTATCTGAATTCGGTTTATGAAAAAGTCCGTAGTGCCGGTGGGATCTGCATTGCCGATGAAGTTCAGACAGGATTCGGGCGTGTGGGCTCGCATTTCTGGGCATTTGAAATGTATCACACCATCCCGGATATTGTGATCCTTGGGAAACCCATGGGAAATGGACATCCGATGGGTGCGGTGGTATGCACCGATGAGGTCGCTGCTGCATTTGAAACCGGAATGGAATTTTTCAGCTCTTTTGGAGGCAATCCTGTATCCTGTGAGATAGGTACTGCTGTGTTAAATGTCATTCATTCTGAAGGTTTACAGACTCATGCATGGGAAATGGGTGATTTCCTTGTACAGCAATTGATTTCATTAAAAAGTCGTTTTCCACTGATAGGAGATGTTCGCGGATCCGGTTTCTTTCTGGGAATAGAATTAGTTTCCGATCAAAAGGCACTCACACCGGCTACGACCGAAGCAAAATTATTGGTCAACAAGATGAAAGAGCACGGTTTTCTGCTAAGTACGGACGGTCCTTTCAACCAGGTGATCAAATTCAAACCTCCCATGTGTTTTTCAAGGAAGAATGCATCCGATCTTGTTGAATTGCTGGAAAACACCTTGAAATCGATGACTTCGCGATATATTCCCTGATCGAAATTCAAGATGAAAAATAGGATCCGATCATGCAATAATCAAAGATTTTCGCTAATATTGGACCTTTCTTAAAAAGATCTTTAATTCGCAATAAAATGTCGACGCACTTTCATCTGGCTTTTCCTGTTAAGGATATTGAGAAAACAAAGAAGTTTTACGTTGATATATTGGGGTGTAAAATTACCAAAGCAACTGATCACTGGCTGAATCTTAATTTCTTTGGCCATCAGCTTTCCATACATAAACACCCACATATGAAACTTGATCAGAAGACCATTGCGGTTGAAGAAAAGGAAGTGCCCCTGAATCATTTCGGATTGATACTCAAAAAAGATGAATGGGAGGAACTGGCTGAAAAACTTGAAAAAGCTGGCGTAGATTTTATCATCTCTCCAAAATTGAAACATGAAAATCAATTATGCGAACAAGCCATCATGTTTCTGAAAGATCCCAGTGGGAACGGGATTGAGTTCAAATGTTTTACGGATCCCCAGCACGTATTTGATAATTAATGTTCATACATCTTCCGAACAATAAATTCCTCCTGGATTTCCCTGTCTTTCACCGATCTCATTTGAAGAAGTAAATAATAATCTTCATACCAGGGCAGGAAATTCAGTACCGGATCTTCTTCTGCATTTGCCTGGTTATTCGTATGACCAGTGTCCAATGTGAAAAGTCTGACCGGTCCTTCTTTAAAGTCAGGGGTAATGTCCTTTCCTAAAATCTGATTTCCATCAAACAGGGAAAGTTTCAGCCTGTCAGAATCAAATCTCACTTTGAGATTGGAGATCAACTGGTCAGACTGAATTTGAAGAAGATCGAATTGACTGATGCCCTGAATGATCAATTGATCCGTAAAACTTATCAACAAGGCTTGCTGAAAACTATATATCAAACTTTTATCCATGAAGGAAGAAGATCCTTTATCAGAAGAAAAGGATTCCAGTACAGCCACGTTCTCATCCCAGAATTCATGCAATTCTGTCAAATGCCAGTGAAATCTCTCCGGATTGACCATCGATGGGGTAACATCCCTATCCTGTTCATCCTGGCGCTTTCGATTGACACTATCCATCCCTTCATAGAGATCTTCAAAAGGATCATAGCGCATCTGGCGGGTACCATCCAGTTGCAGGGAACTCAAAAAGATACCCGTCGGATAGAAGGAATCCTTACTTTTATAAATGCCTGTAACAAGTCGGAAAGAATGATTGGCAATGATACTTTTTGCATGCACGAACATCAGATTTTTGTCAGGTTCTAACCGGATATCCTCCACGGATTGACCGAATTCATCAAATGATCTTATCATGAGGGACCCCTGATAATTTTTACCGGAATAACCCGTCAAAACGGTAAATAACTCGTTTTCTTCATCGATTTTAATATCATAAATCAATATATCTTTCTCGTAGAATCCCGGCAGGATCACCGGCCGCATATCATCCATAGGATAAAAGACAATAGAGGGTTTGGATTTCTCCCGGCCTCCTATGACAAGGGTATTTTTGAATATTTCAAAATAGGAAATTATCTCAGGAAAAAATGTCTCAATTTCAAATGTTTCTTTTTCCTGCGTTAAAAGGTTGATCCGGTGAATTATCAGTCGCTTTTTAAAACTTTTCGCCCCAGAAAACATGATATACAAATAATCTTTTGAATGTACATGTTCAATTACATCGAACATGTATTCCAGATCAAGCAGCGAGATCCAGCTGAGCTTCAGGTTTTGATCGTAAAAGAAAAATTCAAAATGATTATAATCATCAACATGATCCTCATATTTCGGTCTGTAAAGTAACAGGCCACTTTTCCCGGCAGGCAAAACGTAAAAAGGATATTCGTTGTATTTGATTGGAATTTCCACCGACGTCATTGAATCCAACTGGCAATAGACTGGATGAAGAAAAATAAACAACTGTAATCCGATCAGGAATCCGACGCGCATTCATTTAACAATTGATCCTAAAAATAATAAAATCAGAACAGATTCCAACCATCCATTAATTCTAGCGTATTGGGGGAGAGTAAACTACTTGAAAATATTTTTGTATTAACTATAGATCATTCCACCTTTCAGTACCCCTGGATAACCATAGGGCTGACCTGCTCAGAATTTGCTGAAATTCAGGAACCAGAAAAGTCGTGGAATCGTGCCCGAGTACCGTTTGAAAGACCCTTGAAATTTTGCCGTCCGGCGCATTTAGTTCATAGATCCATGCCTGGGGTTCTTCCATACCTGTGTCAGCTGAAGTGGCGGAGAGCAATACGTGAATCGGTTCCTCTCCTACCTGCTTATAGTACAATTCATCTGTGACCTCAAAATTTTCAATCCCCCGGGTCAAATCGTGGTCGTTATCCACAACCTTCACCTCATACTTCCCATATTTGTCATGAGAACTCTCTGATGTATGATCCCACACCCTTCTGCAGAATCTCCGGTATTCCGGCCAGTCCGAAGCCTCAGCGCCTGGCAAAGAATAGTGAAAAGCCCCGTTCGAAAAATGTATAAACATCAGGCTTCCTCCCGAGTTCACGTAATCGATCAGTGCCTTTTTTGATCCCTCCCAGAGGGCCTCCGGATTCTCCCAGTTGGCATAATTGAAAGCCAAAAAATCATAATCTCTCAAATCATATTGATACAGGTCATTAATGTTTGCAGAGACATCCACATGTACCTTTCCGTTCAGTTCCAGTGCTGCTTTCAAAACAGGAGTGGTTTTCTCCCATAGATGTGCCGGATGATTTTCGCCGGTCAGGATAAGACCTTTATAATCCTTTTTGAATAATTTTTTTGTCACTTCAGGATCCGAATAATATTCCGAGGAGATCCCCTCTGATGGAATCTGATATCCGGCAGTCCATGCGATGGCATTTAATAAAAACTTACGGTAATCATCATTTTTCCAGTTGGCATAAAGGTGTCCCATGGTCGTACCAAATCCACGGCCTCCATCTTCCCGTTCAAGCGCCCAGGCTACCAAATTCCCCAATTCGCGGTCGCTGTTTAATCCCGGAACCTCGATCAAAGGGATAAGACCCGCATGATCCTCATCGAATCGGAGTTCGAAATAATATTCCTCGTAGATCTGAAAGGGATCCACTCCATTTAATACGGGGTGGCCGGATTGGATCAAACTCACTTCCTGGTCTAAAAACATAATATCGGAATACCATTCCCTTTCTCCCTGGTCATTCTGCCAGTCAAAATAACCTCCGGACCACTGAAGTATTTCATCTCCATATTGATCCGGCGCAAACGTGGAATAATGAAAGGTCATAAATCCGGATCCCGCTTCAACGGCCTGGCGTATCACCTCCATACGCTCGTCTGTCATGAAGGGTACATCCAATCCGTTCGGGCCATCCCTGCCATCACTGATGGTCAGGATCAGGTCTGCATCCAGCAGGGTAGACTCGTCGTCCTCAGGCCAGCCATTATAATGGATCTCAACGTTCAAAGAAGATAATTCAGATGCCTCATCAAGCATCACCTTGATCAGTCTTGCATTCTTAATGTATTCATGCATGGTGGCAGGATGGCTTTTTTCACCTGCGAGGATGACGATTTTCCTGCTTACTTCATCCTTGCAACCCAAAAGTATAAAAAGTAAACACAGTAACAGAACGGATTTTATTTTCCTATAAGTATTCATCCGGTATTATTATTTTATATAAACAAGCGCATTTCCGATATCTATAAAAACTTCCTTCCGGGGATTCTTCACTTTCATCATGAAAGTATGTTTCCCGGGATCCAGTTCATATATGAAGAAAATTTCAGGATTCCTTTTGATGTAAGCCAGGGGTTGTGGACTGGTTTTTACCAGTTCTCCGTCGATATAAAAATCCGTTTCCAGGGCAAAATCATCCAGGGTTTCTTGAGGTGTTTGTAAAGAATATTTGTTTTCCGCCAGGGCATTCCCCACCCTTCCCCTTAAAACCAGGCCAACCCCTTCAAATTCAAAATTTAATTCCTGTCCATCCTCATAAGTCAGCCGTTTTGAAATACCCATATTTTCAGAAAGTTTATATCCCATAAAATTCTGTTCAAGGGGTACAGAAAAAGCAGGCTGAACCTTGATCTGAATCTCATCATCGTTGATCTTCCCGCCATTCAATTCGATGAGTTCAAGTGCGTGTTTATAACTGAGTGCATAAACATCATTCAATGAGATGGTCGTATATTTAAAATCCAGATCTTCTATTCCGGACAAGCCGGCTGACCATTTTTGGGGTATGGCATCATAACCGATCATCACGCCGAGGATCCCGGCTGCAGTGGCGGGATTACAGTCCGAATCCTGCCCGCAACGGGTGGCAATTTCCATGGTCTTTTCAAGATCACCCCCACCATACAAGAGTCCTATGACCACATAGGCGGAATTGATCTTTGCATCGATGTTAAAATCTGCATCCACCCCATCTGGACATCCTATGTCGAGACCCCATTTATCTTCCACCAGTTGCCATGTTTTTTCCCAGTCCAGCGGATACTCCCGGTACCATGATATCACATCGGATATACATTGATAATAGGTGCTTCCTGCTGGAATGGCTGGCAGTGAATTGACGACTACATCCTCAATATTCCTCAAGATAAAAGCATTACTATACATCGCTGCCACATATACGCCACCATAATAACCATCCCCGGAATTCATGATGTGGCCCACACGGTCACATATTTCACTGGCTGTATTCGGCATTCCAGGACTCATGATGCCAGCGAAGTCGGCTTCAATCTGAAAATCGATGTCATCGGCATGTGGATTATTCAGCCAGTGACCGGATGAAGGGGGTTGTATGCCATTCAGAATATTGTACCTCCCCTGCTGGTTCGCATGCCAAAGCCAATATTCGGCCTCAGCATATGCTTTCCCAAAAGATTCGGCGGAAGCATCCAGTCCTTCCTCTTCAAGTACATCCACAAAGGTGAGATCCATATAGATATCATCATATAAACCAGGTATCCGGGTCATCCAATGATACATCATGGTATCCGACCATTGAATCTTAACACTATCCGGAATGATCTGTTTCCTGTAACGGAACTCGGTCGGGCCGCCATAAGTCACGCCTATGGTTTGCAGTGCCCATCCGCCTTTGATCTTATCCTGAAGATCTTGTGTGGACATTGAAAAATAATCTCCAGATTGATCATGCTGATTACTCTGACAGGAAAAGAATATGACCATCAGAATAAGTTTAATTAAATGATTGCTTTTAGTTAAATTCATTTTATATCAGTTTTATTCAAATCAAGTAGATAAAGAAAAATTTCTGAGGCATGCCAGGTATGGGGTGCTGCCATTTTTTGACCAACATATTCCGTATGAATCAATTCCATGCCCTCATAATCGGCCTGACTGGCATCCTTCTCCCATGTCAATGGATAGATTCGATCACTGATCAATCCATTTTTTTGACCATAAAAATGATCTCTCGCCCATCCAATATACGGATAATTTGCATTTCTCCATTCATCTCCCGCAATATGCTCAGTCCGATAATCCCACCAGAACAGGGAAGAATAGTTGTCAGGGATCCGGGGAATGGAATAGGGGTCTCCCAAACCCAATTCATATATGCCGAATTTTAACCATTTGGTCTGATAAACGGGCACTTCCTGAAAATCGGATCTTCCACTTAGGTACAGGATACCGGATGCTGACTTTTCCCATCTTTTCACTTCTTCCAGAATGATGGAAACCAGCGGAAAAGTCCGGTCAGAAAACAGGGAAATCAAATACAGGGTTTGACCCAGATTATCCACTTCACTTTCGGGCCTGCCCTGTTTCTGACCATTGTTATAATCAAAGGGTTCTTCCAAGGATAAAACCCAATCTTTGATCAATGGGAGATTGCCAGTTTGGGCAAGGCACATGGCCATCATGGCTGCATCCCTGCGCCAGGGTTTTTTATAGACAAAATAGTTGGGGAGAGGTTTTGAATCAACAATATTGATCAGAATTTCCTGGTGTAATACCTTTAAAATTTCATTGTATGGATGCCCTTCAAAATCTGACAGATTGATAATGGAAGATCGTTGATTAATCTGAGCTTGCCGGTCAGATTCTGACACCCAGATCCCTTTTTCATCTTCATGTATTAAAATTCTTTTCCCATTCTGCAAGTATAAATTCACAGCATATTGATTGGGGATAATTTTTTCTTCCCTGACCAGCCATGAATAAACTTGATCCCCTGTTTCTGTATTGTATAACTGGCCATTCTTGTACAAGTATTTTTCCCTGTTTCCCATCCCGAACAGAAAAAAATCCTGTTTGGGCAAAGGGTAAGCTCCACCAAATTCATCTCTGAATTGATTCAGCTGCTCCTTATAAACTTCCAGGGATTGAACTAAAAAATTTTCGGTCAGATCACGGTCTCCTCTCAATTGGCCTTTCCCCTCCAAGGCATAAACTGAAGAGCAGAGCATCCACAAAAAAGCGTATTTTAGCATAAAATTAAGAAAATAAATCCATAATAAGCCAGCATGAAGGGGCCGGCAAAAAATCAATCTTCTGTCTCTCCAATCCTGGAATGTTTATACATCCACCATCCTGCCATAGGTAAAAAAATAATCGAAAATAACATGATCCCGGCCGTCAATAAAACCTCTGCGCCGGGAAGTTTTAAAGCTTTAAATCCAAAAGAAAGCAATACGAAAAGAAGGGCGATGCTTCCTGTATACAACAGAAGTGACTTCTGCTTTAAGGCCCCGGATATTAAAACGAGGGCAAGAAGAAAAAAACCAAACAACCGTAATAATCCTGCACCTTCCCATGCCAAAACTGTAGCGAGATAACTAATGGAAAGCAACATCAGTGAAAGGGTACCAAAAGTAAAAAGCAATTTTTTCATATGCCTCATCTTTAAATCCGAATCTATGAAATTTATCCAATTTAGTGAATATTTTTTAAATTAATCCCTCTCAAATCAATGATATTTGACAAATTTGTCAACCAAATAAATATAATAAAAACCATGCAATCATATAAATTCACTTTTATTATAACGTTCATTATCCTGATTTTGGGAGCATGCAGTCAGCCGTCAGAGAAACCTGCTGCGAAAAGCCCTTCTATTTTGCCTGACCGGGATAATGGTGGGATCCAACTTTCAAAAAATTTTGGTGCCCTGGTGGTGGCAGATACCCTGGGAAGAGGGAGGCATCTGGTGGTCAGCGATCAGGGAGATGTATATGTTCATCTCGCCAAACTCACGGATGAGGGGCACGGTATCATTGCCCTGCGTGATACGGATGAAGATGGGCGGGCTGACATGATCCGTGGATTCGGTGACGTCTCCGGAACCGGGATTAAATTGCACGATGGATATCTTTATTTCTCTTCTCGTACCGAAGTCTTCCGGGCTAAAATCCCAAATGGACAATTGCTTCCGGAAAACAAAATTGATACCCTCCTCCACATGGTGGATGGAACCGGTCATATGGAGAAAACATTTACTTTTGATACTCAAGGGAATATGTATGTGAATATCGGTTCCGCCTCAAATGCCTGCCAGGTTGAACAAAGAACAGAAGGATCACCCGGTATTGATCCATGTACCGAACTGGAAACCCGGGCTGGCATCTGGAAATTCACAGACAACGACCTGCATCAGCAACAGACCCTCAACAAACGATATGCCACTGGTATCCGGAATGCCTTGGCATTGTCATGGAATTTCAACATTGCCAAATTATTTGCACTGCAGCATGGAAGGGATGATCTGCATAATTTCTGGCCGGAATTTTTCACTGAAGAAGACAATCTCGAGCTACCGGCTGAAGAATTCCTCGATATCGAAGAAGGGGATGATTTTGGCTGGCCTTATTGCTTTTACAACCAGTTTCTGGGACAAAAACTCTTAAATCCGGAATACGGAGGAGATGGAGAGATTACAGGCAGATGTGAAAATGCCAAAGATCCCCTTCTGGGTTTTCCGGGTCACTGGGCACCCAATGATCTGTTGTTTTATCAGGGAGATCTTTTTCCTGCAAAGTATAAGAACGGTGCTTTTGTGGCCTTCCATGGGAGCTGGAACCGGCTGGGACATGAACAGCAGGGTTATAAGGTGGTTTTCATACCCATGGAAAACGGGTTGCCTTCCGGTGATTGGGAAGTATTTGCTGATGGTTTCATGGGACCCGAACCCATTGAAAACCCCTCGGATGCTGAATACCGCCCCTGTGGGCTGGCTGAAGGACCGGACGGTTCCCTGTATATTGCTGATTCACAACATGGAAGGATCTGGCGGATCCTGTACTATGAAAACGGGATCCCTGGATACAGTGCGGAAAAAGCATCTGTTGCTCATGAGCCACATGTCGAGAAGGCGATTGACGAATCACTGGCAGAAGGAAAGCAGGTCTATGATATGTATTGTATGGTTTGCCATATGTCGAATGGGAAAGGAGCTCCCGGTATGAATCCACCCCTCATCGATACGGAATATGTATTGGGGGAAAAAGAACGGCTGATTAAAGTCGTACTGAATGGCCTCAGCGAACCCATCGAGATTAAGGGTGAATTTTATCAGAATATCATGGCACCACATGCCTATTTAAGTGATCAGCAGATTGCGGATGTACTTACCTTTGTGCGGAAAAGCTGGGGCAATGATGCCAGTCCGGTCACTGCCTCGGAAGTGACCGAAGCAAGGGCAAACAATGCACAATAAAGATATTTGAGATCAATCAACCGTAAATCTTTTATTTAATTAGTTGGCAATGGACTAACTTTACTTACTTTTTGAAATAAACATTTAAATCATGAAACGGTTTTTTATAAACAACATTAAAACCTTAAGTATGCTGATGATAAGTACTTTTTTGACAACGGGCTTTACCGCTGACACAAAAATGGATGACCCGAAAACAAAAGATCGGGATAAAATCCCGGAAAACTATAAGTGGAATTTATCTGACCTGTACAGTTCCGAGGCAGCATGGGAAAAAGAAAAGGAAGTCTTTCCGGAGAAATTCAAGAAAATTGAGGAGTTCAAAGGGACACTGGGTAATTCTGCCGAGACTTTAAACACGGCTCTCAGCTACCTGGAAGGAGTTGCCAAAGATCTGTTTAAATTCAGTTCCTATGCCAGTATGCTTTCAGACCAGGATACCCGGAAGGCGGAGCCACTTTCCATGGACCAGGAAGCGAGTCAGATCGGCACAAAATTCAGTACTGCCGCTGCCTATATTACTCCTGAGATCCTTTCCATCCCGGAAAATAAGTTAAAGATCTTTTTCACCCAGGAACCGAAACTTGAGAAATTCAGGCATTATATCGATGATATCTATCGGACCAAAGAACATACGCTTTCTGCCCCGGAGGAAAATATCATTGCACAGGCCGGCATCATGCAGGGAAATTCCTACAACATTTACAGTATTTTCAGCAATGCGGAAATGCCACGCACCGAGGTGACCCTGTCAGATGGTGAAAAGGTAACACTTGATGCCGCGGGGTATTCCCTTTACCGGGCAAGCTCGAACCGGGAGGACCGGATCAAGGTCTTTGAATCCTTCTTCGGAGAATTGGGCAAATTTAAAATGACCCTCGGGACCCAACTCTATGGGAAAATAAAAGAGGGAATGTTCTCAAAAAATGTCAGGAAATACAATTCCTGCCTGGAAGCTGCGCTGGACCAGAATAACATTCCTACCGAGGTTTATTACAAACTCATTGAAAATGCCAATAAAAATCTGCCTACGCTGCACCGATATCTGAAACTCAAGAAAAGAATGCTGGGCGTAGAAGATCTAAATTATTATGACATCTATGCACCCCTCGTAGGCAATGTAGATCTTGAATACAATTATGATGAAGGTACGCGGGTCATTTTGGAATCATTGTCAGTGCTGGGTGAGGAATACACAGCCACATTGAAAAAAGCATTCGACAACCGATGGATCGATGTATTTCCGAATTCAGGTAAAAGATCAGGGGCCTATTCCAATGGCAGTGCCTATGATGAACATCCATATATATTATTGAATTACAATGGCAAATATGATGATGTGAGCACACTCGCCCATGAATTGGGGCATACGATGCACAGTTATTTTTCCAATAAACACCAGCCGTTCATCAATGCCAATTATCCGATCTTCCTGGCGGAAGTAGCTTCCACCGCCAATGAGGCATTGCTCATGGATTATATGCTCAAGCAAATTGATGATCCCAAGATCAAACTTTCCATCCTTGGAAATTATCTTGAAAATGCCCGGGCCACCCTCTTCAGACAGACGCAATTTGCTGAATTTGAACTCAGGATCTATGATATGGCAGAAAAAGGAGAAAGTCTGACCGGGGAAAAATTCAGTGAGATCTACCTCGACATATTGAAAAAATATTATGGTCACGATCAGGGAGTGATGACCATCGATGATCTTTATGCCATTGAATGGGCATATATCCCTCATTTCTACTATAATTTTTATGTTTTTCAATACAGTACCTCCTTTACGGCTTCTACCATGCTTGCTGAAAAAATGCTGAATGGGAGTGAGAAAGAAATGAAGGATTATATTGATTTCTTATCCAGCGGAAATTCCGAATATGCGATCCCGACCTTGAAAAAGGTAGGCATCGATATGACGACCGATAAGCCTTTTGAAGTCACCATGGCCAAGATGAACCAGGTGATGGATGAAATAGAAGAATTGCTGAAGGAAGTGGATAAATAGGACCCTGTGGGACGACCGAAGATAAAGGATTACAGTTCCTCTTACAGATTCGCAATGCCCTTGGAAGATTTATTAGGTTTATTTGCTGAATAGATTGCAGGATGGATCTTATCCCATGGAAATCAACACTTTTCTTCTGCCGTATGCCTGACTGAAATCGGGACGAAGGAATGAACCACCAGCGGTTGATCACTCAGCTGATGGGGAGGTGATCCGTTGAGGTACTGATCATTCCATTGTCAGGATTGGCTCTGGGACTCGTTGATCTTTTTATCCCCGACATTGATTTTCTGTCCCCAGAATCCCTCTCCTTTGATAATTTCCAGATCACCCCAAACCCGTACCTGGCAAGCCAATCGTACGCCATCTTTTCCTTTGTGAGGCGGGAATTTCAATCTCCACCGCTCCATGAAGGTTTTATCATTCACAATACCTTTTACCCAAACCGCACAGGTCCCGCAGGAGCCCATTCCAAAACAATTGATATATCTGGACATCCCATTATAGGGAGAAGAATGATAAGCCAAAAGAGCTTTACGAAGGTTTTCCCCGGGTTTACAGGGAATTTTATTTCCATTAAAATAAATGACTGGCATCGATGAATTATTATAACTCCTACCTTTAAAATATCCAAATAGTTTGAATGATGCTAATTCTTTGCAGAAAAAATATTTAAATCCAAATACTGATTTCATTCAGCATCCATTTCATGTTGCGGCTTATTATTTTTATGGTTGGATATGGATGCCCCATTTGATACCCTGAAAAGATACCAACGTTACTTCAAGCGATTGATCCAGCTGGAGCAATTGGAAGAAATCTCATTTCACCTGAATGAAATTCATTCGATCACAGGAATTCAGAGAGAAAAAAAGGGCCGGGCGATCCTGGAACTTTCTGCCAGAGATCATGGAAGAGGATTGGGTGGCATCTTCCTCCTCAGATTAAATCGAAACCAGACGTTGCCAGAAACGGAGATAGGGATTGGAGATCTGGTCATCGTAAGCAGTGGAAAGCCATCCGGTAAGGAAGCCCAGGCCGTGGTGATTGAAAAGGGAAATTTTTCAATCACCATTGCCTATCCGGATCCGCCGCCTTCCTACCTGTACAGAAAAAAAGTCCGTTTGGATCTGTTTGCCAATGATGTCACTTTCAAACGGATGAAAGAAGCCCTTTATACATTGGGTGAGGGACAGTCACTTGCCCGGCTTCTTTTAAAGAAAAAAAATCCTGAAAAAGATTCGGAGGTACCTGGGTTGAATTTTATCCAGAAACAATTGAATGCCCATCAGAAAAAAGCAGTTGTTGAATCAATCCGGTACGATCTGTTCCTGATTCATGGGCCTCCGGGTACCGGAAAAACGACCACCCTTGTTGAGTCGATTATGCAACATGCAAGAAGGGGTAAAAAAATATTGGCTACGGCCGATTCAAATACGGCTGTAGATAATATCGTTGAAAAACTGCTTGCACTTAAATCTCATGTCATTCGGATTGGAAATCCTGCCAGGCTCAACCCATCGATCGTTTCCGTTTCGATTGATCAGATGATACAGGATAACCCAGAATATCAACAGGCCATTGCCCTCAGAGAAATGACTACAGCGCTTCGGGAAGAGCAAAAAAAATACATCCAACCCACTGCGCAGGCAAGGCGTGGCCTGAGTGATTCCCAATTGCTGATCCTTTCGCGAAAGGGCGCCACCAGCCGGGGTATCGCCCTGTCGAAAATACACCGGATGGCGGACTGGATCCATGTGCAGCATCAGATCAATGTGTTGATGGAGGAAGCCCGGAAATTTGAGAAAACTGCATTAAAACAATTACTTGATTCCGCAGATATCATCTGTGCTACCAATAGCTCATCCGGCAGCGAAATACTCCAAAACTACTGGTTTGATGTGGTCTTTGTAGATGAAGCCACTCAATCGATGGAACCCTCCTGTCTGATCCCGATGACTAAAGGGAAAAAATGGATCCTGGCCGGTGATCACAAACAATTACCTCCCACGGTTCTCAGTAAGGAAGCAGCCGCGCTTCATACCTCCTTATTTGAAAGATGGATGGCTACACTCCCGGCAGATTTCAGGGCACTTCTGCGCATACAGTACCGGATGAATCATAAGATCATGCAATTCCCCAATGATGAATTTTATTCGGGCAAACTCATTGCTTCTCCCAAAGTGAAACATCATCATATCGGTCAATTAAGTGGATTTAAAATGCCTGAATATCTCCCGGAAAATTATCGGACCATCATTGACCCCGATTCACCTGTCTGCATGGTAAATGTAACGGATGGAAAGGAACAACAGATCCCGGGATCCTATTCCTATTACAACCAGGAAGAAGTGAAGGTGATCGAAGAAATTACTCGACGCTTGATGTCATGTCGTCTTTTCCCCGAGGACCTGGGGATCATTTCTCCTTATGAACAGCAGGTAAATCAACTGAAAACCTCCATGGGCGGGACATCTGTTGAGATCAAAACGGTGGACGGTTTTCAGGGCCGAGAAAAGGAGATCATCATCATCTCCCTGGTCAGATCAAATGATTCCGGCAATATTGGTTTCTTATCCGATCATCGAAGGTTGAATGTAGCCATTACCCGGGCAAGAAGAAAACTGATCATTGTGGGTCACGCTCCCACCATGATTCAAAATTATACCTATAAAATATGGCTGGAATCGATCGGGGTGCGGGTTGATATGAAATAAAAAAACTGACCCGGGAAAATCTCCTGGATCAGTTTTTCATAGGCTTTTTAATTTCTTATCTTCTGTGAGAGCGGTAATCACCACCACCACCTCTTCTTTGATTTCCTTCTTTTGGACGGGCCTTTTTCACGATGATGGAGCTCCCCTCAAATTCGGTTTCATTCAGCCCTTCAATTGCCTGAAGAGCCTCAGAATCATCCGTCATTTCTACGAAACCATAACCCTTTGAATTACCGGTTTCCCGGTCAAAAATGACTTTGGCGGAGGTCACCTCGCCATATTCCTGGAATAAATCAAACAAAGACTCATCAGTTGTCCTTGGGCTTAACTTTGCTACGAAAATGTTCATTAGTAAATAGAATAATTAAATAGTGAATATAAGAAAACATGTTGGCAGATTAATAAAATTCAAATAACCTGGATGGATTAATTGGTGATTATTTCTACCAGACGACAAAATTAAGCATAAATTAAATATAAAATAAAAAATAATGTTGCAGAGATATTGATAATTTATTAAAAACGTGTGAATTTATTGGAATTCTACATTCCCAGGGATACTAAAAAACCAATAAAAGCCAATCATTATTATCTTTCCTCTGGAGTGGAATAACCTAAATAGCGTAACTTTGTAGAAATTAATAACATAAATGGGATCGACCACTGAAAAAAAAATCAAGAACCTGATTGTTGTCGGAGACCGCGTTCTGATCAAGCCAAAATTAACTTCCGACAAAACACAAAGTGGTCTTTTTCTTCCTCCGGGAGTCAAAGAAAAGGAAAAGGTTCAAAGTGGCTATGTGATCAAAGCCGGACCGGGGTACCCCATCCCTTTGCCCACTGAGGAGGATGAACACTGGAAAGGGAAAAATGAAGAGATCAAATACATTCCCCTGCAGGCCAAAGAAGGAGACCTGGCTATTTTCGTTCAGAATGGTGCGATTGAAATCAATTATCAGGATGAAAAATTATTCATCGTCCCTCAATCTTCTATCCTCCTCCTGGAAAGGGATGAAGGGTTATTCGAATAATAACATGCAGTACCTATTCCAGGGATTTGTGTATTTTTTAAGATTTTTTTTCTATAAATAACCATATTATCAGAATATTCAGTACAACATTCAGACGGAATCATCCATGCAGATAATCATACGACCCTGGAAAGAAGGCGATGAAGACAACCTGGCAAAATATGCCAACAATAAAAACGTAGCACGTAATCTGCGTGATCTTTTTCCCGATCCCTATACCCTGAGCGATGCACGTACATGGATCGCATTTAACAAAGACCTTTTGCCGGCATTAAATATGGCCATTGTTTTGGATGAAGAGGTGATCGGGGGAGTAGGCATTGTACTGAAGGAAGATATCCATCGGAAAAATGCTGAAATTGGTTATTGGGTAGCTGAACCATTCTGGGGAAAAGGATATGCTACCCAGGCGGTCAGGATGATGGTGGATTATGCTTTTCAGCATTTTGACTTCACGAGGATTTACGCATCTGCTTTTGACCATAATTTTGCCTCTCATCGGGTCCTGGAAAAAGCAGGATTTAAAATGGAGGCACGGCTGAAAAAAGCACTTTTTAAAAATGGCCGGTATGCGGATGAAATTATATTTACCCTTTTAAAAGAAGATTACCTTTACTTTTGTCAGGAGTAATCTATTTAAAAAGAATGAAAGTAAGTGGATTTTCATTTATCAGGAATGCCATCAGGTATGATTATCCTATCAAAGAGGCACTTCAATCCATACTCCCCCTTTGTGATGAATGTTATGTGGCAGTAGGTAAATCAGAAGATGAAACGCTGAAACTCGTTAAATCGATCGATCCTAAGATCAGGATCACAGAAACAGAATGGGATGATTCCTTAAAAAAAGGAGGCAGCGTGCTTGCCCTGGAAACCAATAAGGCCTTTCACGCAATTCCCGACAACAGTGACTGGTGCTTTTATATTCAGGGGGATGAAGTGATCCATGAAAAATATCTGGAGCCGGTCCGTGAAGCAATGATAAAATATAAAGATGATCCGGCCATTGACGGCCTTTTATTTAAATATCTTCATTTTTTTGGGAGTTATGATTACATCGCTACGGCCCCCAACTGGTATCGGAAAGAAATACGTGTCATAAAAAATAATAAATCCTTCTATTCCTACCGCGATGCCCAGGGATTCCGGAAGGGACACAATAAAAAACTTCATGTAAAGAATGTTGATGCCTATATATACCATTATGGCTGGGTGAAACATCCTGAAATACAGATCATTAAGCATAAAGATTTCAGCCAGCTGTATCATGATGGAAAGGCAAGGGATACCAGGTTTTATAAAGCCCAAGAATTTGATTATTCTTCCATTGATGCCCTCGAAAAATTTGAAGGTACGCATCCCCGTGTAATGAGATCCCGGATCAAAGCACAAAACTGGAAATTCGACCGGGATCTTACGTTTAATAAAATGAGCCTTAAAAACCGTTTTAAAAGTTTCTTTGAAAAAAAATTTGGCTTTATCCCGGGAGAATACAGAAACTATAAGATCATGTGACCGGTTTGGATTATGGGATCAAATATAAAATGACATCATAAAAAACCCGGGCAAATACTCCCGGGTCTATCTGGTACCTGTCAAGGTTATATATTATTTAGAAATAAGTTCTACGCTTCTTTTAATAAAATGCGTGAGCCCATTACCAGTCAGCATATTTTGTGCCAATAATCCCAGATCATAAGCCTGCTTTGCCAGCTTGATCCGCTTATCTTCCCGTTTAGCTTCCAGGATCTTGCCGATCATAGGATGATTCCCGTTTATGGAAGCATTCAACTGGTCAGGCATATTGAACATGCCCATTTGGCCACTCGTAGCAGACATATCTTTCATACGGCGCATGAATTCAGGAAGGGTGATCACAAGGGGAAGTTCTTCCACAGGCAATGACTCAACACTGAAGGTGACATTTTTATTGTCTACCGCCTTTTCAAATAATTCCTTCAATTCTTTCTGTTGATCTTCCGAAAGAACACTTTCTTTTTTCTCATCATTATCCACCAGTTTGTCAACGGTCTCAGAATCGACCCTTTTCCAGGCTGTTTTTTCGGTCTTCATCTCCAGGTGGTTGATAAAATGGCTGTCAAGGACACCATTCATGACCAACACGTCATAGGACTGCTTTTTGGCGGATTCGATATACCCATCCTGCTTGCCAGGATCATTCGTGTATATATGGATGATCTTTTTATCCTTATCAGTCTGATTGGTTTTTACCTTATCTTTATATTCTTCCAGCGTGAAATATTTCCCTTCAATATTTTTAAGCAAAGTGAAATCCTGGGCTTTTTCATAGAACTTCTCTTCCGTGATCATGCCATACTTGACAAAGACTCCCAGGTCATCCCATTTTTTCTCATAGGCTTCCCGGTCCTTCTTGAATAGTTCCCCAAGCTTATCAGCTACTTTTTTAGTGATATGCGCATTGATCTTCTTCACATTGCTGTCGGACTGTAAGAAACTTCTCGAAACGTTCAAGGGAATATCAGGGGAATCAATCACCCCATGAAGTAACATCAGAAACTCCGGTACAATGTCTTTTACCTCATCAGTGATAAATACTTGACGCGAGTACAACTGGATCTTATTTTTCTGGATCTCAAATTCATTCTTGATTTTAGGAAAATATAATATTCCGGTAAGGTTGAATGGATAATCCACATTGAGATGTATCCAGAATAAAGGATCATCCGAAAACGGATATATTTCCTTGTAGAATTCGAGATAATCCTCGTCTTTCAATTCATTGGGTGACTTGGTCCATAAAGGATGGGTATTGTTGATCACATTTTCTTTCTTGATCTTCTTCTCCTTGCCTTTATCATCCTTCTCAGTCACTTCTTTTTCACCAAAAATGACTGGTACCGGTAAAAATTTACAATATTTATCAAGGATCTGCTGAAGACGGTAATCTTCCAGAAAGTCCTCATTGTCCTTATTGATATGCAGAATTACATCCGTACCTCTTTCTTTTTTTACAGCGGAGGATATTTCAAACTCCGTAGAGCCATCACAGGTCCAGTGGGCAGCTTCGCTGTCCTTCTCGTAGGATTTGGTAATGATCTCAACCTTATCAGACACCATGAAAGAAGAATAAAATCCCAATCCGAAGAATCCGATGATCTGGCTGGGATCACCCTTTTCTTTATATTTCTCAATAAATTCTGTAGCGCCAGAAAAAGCAATCTGATTGATATATTTTTTGATCTCCTCGGCTGTCATCCCGATGCCATTATCGCTCACGGTGATGGTCTTGAGCTTTTTGTTGATCTTTACCTCGACTCTCAGATGCCCTAATTCCTCCTGGTATTCTCCCAATGATGCCATCTTCTGGATTTTTTGGGTGGCATCAATCCCATTAGACACTAGTTCACGCAGAAATATCTCATGATCAGAATAGAGAAACTTCTTGATAATTGGGAAAATGTTTTCAGTATGAATGGAAATACTACCTTTCTCGTGCATAATTCAGATATTTTTTTAATCAGGATTTTACAAAAGTCATTCCAACAGGAAATTTCTGTCAAAATATGACATCCTGTCAGACGGGAACCTAAAGATGGAAGGAATCTGCGTGTCAAAACTGCAAAGTAATTAATTATGATCTCTTGGCGTTTCTATTCATTCTCTTCGGTTGACTGTAAAAACCTTTGTTTTACCCTGGGTTCTCTGCAGTTCATAAAACCCTCAGCGTTTTCTCTGGGTTCTCTGCGGTTAAGGAGAAGCTCTGTGTTTCCTATACTTAACCGCAGGCAGAAAATCAACATATCCATATCCCTCCATTACAGGAACAGATTTGACTAAGTTTGGTTATATTTGAAACGATCCTTAGGCATATGCTACCCGATCAAACCAATTATAAGAAGAAAAAATGCTGAAATTTTTAAAAATACTGACCTGGGTATTGATCATCCTGTCGATTTTTGCTTTTTATATCAGTTTAAGATCTGATGAATTTTCAATGGAATATGCCGTGGGAGCCATGGCCCTGTGGATCCTTGCCTTGGGCGCAAACTACCTCATTAAAAAATATAAGGAATAAAATTTCGGCCAATTATTCATCACTCAGCTGAGGAACGGGAGGAGGTGTTTTGGGTTTGGGATCCGGTTCTTCTGTATCATTTAAACAGCCATTCATCATAACCAGAAAAAGCAAAATCAGGCTGTATTTTAATATTCTCTTCATGGTATTGCATTAGAGGCGTAAATATACTACAATTTAAATATTTAAATAAATCGGTGATTTTTCAGGTCATTTTTAATATATTGCATTTTTAGATCACTTTTTTTGATTTTTTCAACTAATTGATGACCAGGCATTATCCGCATACCAAAAGAATTTTAGTGGCAGTCGATTGTATTATATTCGGCTTTGATCAAAATGATCTGAAATTATTACTCACCAGAAGATCTTTTCAGCCGGAGAAAGGAAAATGGTCCCTGATCGGAGGTTTTGTCGAAGAAGATGAAAGCCTCGATGATGCCGCCAAAAGAATCCTTTTCAAGCTGACCGGCCTCTGGAATATTTTTATGGAAGAGGTAAAGGTATTTTCTGAAGTGAACCGGGATCCGGTGGAAAGGACGATCTCTGTGGCTTATTATGCGCTGATCAAGATCAATGAAAACCTGAAACTTTCTGCCGAATACGGGGCGCAATGGTTTTCAATCAATGAACTTCCGGAATTGATCTTCGATCACGGGAAAATGGTGGAAGATGCACACCGGAAATTAAAATCCATGGCCAAACATCAACCCATTGGATTTGAACTTCTACCTAAAAAATTAACCATCCCTCAATTACGAAGATTGTATGAGGCCATTTACCGTGAAGAGCTGGACAAGCGGAATTTCAGCCGGAAAATCCTGGCGATGAACATGCTCGAGAAATTAGATGAAAAAGATAAATCCTGCTCAAAAAAAGGGGCCTATCTGTACAGCTTCGATAAGAAAAGATACAGGGAACTGATCAAACAGGGATTTAATTTCGAGTTGTGATTCCCGGAAGGATTGAACACGGGAAAAAGATACTGGAAGAATTAGAAAAACTGCCTTTACCATTTATTAATATTGCCAGGGCTACCATGTACACCCAATTGAGAGAATTTGATAAAGTTTTTGAAGCTCTAGATCATAAACCCAGTCATGCCTGGTTTCCCTGGATCAGGGTATTCCCTTTATTAGAGCCATTACATGATGATCCCCGTTTTAAGGAAATCATACGCGAACTGAATCTCCCGGAACCGGCACCATTTGACTATCATCCCGAGTTACATGCATCTCTGTAAATATATTAGATGGCAATATCAATATTGAGAAAAAAATAAATTTTGTATTCAGAATAGGGTTGATAACAAGATCATTATTTTTATATTTATTTGAAATCAACAAGGTCCTGATTATCTTTATTAAAATGTCGCTATGACATTTATTTTTTAATCGAACGCCATGAAGAAAACTCAATATTTTGTCCTGGGCATTGATTTTGGAACGGATTCCGTACGGACCATTGTCGTCAGTGCAGAGAATGGGAAAAAAATGGCCAGCGATGTGTTTTATTTCCCATGCTGGGCCTCCGGTAAATATTGCGATCCGGCTAAAAATCAATTCCGGCAACACCCAATGGATTATATCGAGGGGATGGAAACCACGGTAAAGAATGCAGTGGCCCGTAGCAAGGTGGATATACAGCAGATCAAAGGCATTGGCATCGATACCACGGGATCAACGCCGGTGGCCGTGGATAAAAATGGAACTCCTCTATCATTAAAAGAAGAATTCAGGGAAGATCCCAATGCCATGTTTATCCTCTGGAAAGATCATACCGCCGTAAAGGAGGCGGAAGAGATCAATCAGAAAGCAAGGTCCTGGGGAGGGGTGGATTATACGAAATATGAGGGAGGCGTTTATTCATCGGAATGGTTCTGGGCCAAGATCTTGCATGTAATCCGTGAAGACGTGCGGATCCATGAACATGCCTATTCCTGGGTGGAGCATTGCGACTGGATGCCAGCCCTTCTTACCGGCCATACGGATCCGCTCACGATCAAAAGAAGCCGGTGTGCAGCCGGACATAAAGCCATGTGGCACGAAGAATGGCAGGGCCTTCCGGATGAGAAGTTTCTAACTCTGCTCGATCCGAAATTGACAGGCCTGAAAAAAAGATTGTATCAGGAGACTTATACCTCTGATATTCCTGCCGGAAAACTATCAAAAGAATGGGCCGAACGGTTGGGGCTTCATGAAGGCATCCAGGTGACCGTGGGGACGTTCGATGCCCACAGCGGGGCACTGGGCGGAGAAGTGGAAGAGTTTACGCTGACGAAAGTGATGGGCACTTCTACCTGTGATATGCTGGTGGCACCCATGGAAAAATTCGGTGACCGTCTGGTCAGCGGTATCTGCGGGCAGGTGGATGGTTCGATCATTCCCGGGATGATAGGCCTTGAAGCTGGTCAATCCGCTTTCGGCGACATTTATGCCTGGTTTAAAAACCTGCTGATGTGGCCCCTGGAACATGCCACCGGCAACCTTGACTCCGTTATGGTAAAAAAAATTAAAGAAGAAATCGATCAGCATCTGATTGAGAAATTATCGGAGGCTGCTTCCGGGATTCCTGTTTCTGAATCAGGGATCATAGCGCTGGATTGGATGAATGGAAGAAGGACCCCCTATGCCAACCAGGCGCTGAAAGGAGTGATCTCGGGGATCAATCTGGGATCGGATGCCCCGCGGATCTTCAAAGCCCTGGTGGAAGCCACCTGTTTCGGATCTAAAAAGATCATCGACCGGTTCAATGAGGAAGGCATTGAAATCAGAAATGTGATGGCACTGGGAGGAGTAGCCAAAAAATCACCCTTTGTCATGCAGGTAATGGCGGATGTATTGAATATGCCGCTCAAGGTGGCTCATTCCGAGCAAACCCCGGCACTGGGATCCGCCATGCTGGGAGCCGCTGCGGCCGGGATCTACCCATCCGTGGAAGCGGCTCAAAAAGCCATGGGCAGCGGATTTGACCAGGAATATTTCCCGGATCCTGAAAAGGCTGAAATCTACCAGCGTTTGTACGATAAATACAACCGGCTCGGTGCTTTTTTTGAAAAAGAATATGAAGATGAAGACTGATTTTAAAAAAATAAAAGAGTCCTGCCACCGGTGCAATATGATGCTCCCGGAGTCCGGCCTGGTCATCCAGACATTCGGAAATGCCAGTGTAGTGGACCGGGAAAGGAAGGTATTTGGTATCAAACCGAGTGGTGTTCCCTACGAAAAATTAAGCCCCGCAGATATCGTGATCGTCAATTTCGAAGGGGGGGTAGTGGAAGGTTCGCTCAATCCCTCCTCGGACACCAGGACCCATGCCTATCTTTATAAATACTGGAATGACATTGCGGGAATCGTTCATACCCATTCCACCTACGCGGTCGCCTGGGCCCAGGCACAGCGAGATATTCCCATTTTGGGCACCACCCATGCCGATCATCTGGCCTCCGACATCCCCTGTACAAGCATCATGAGCGATGAAATGATCGACGGAGATTATGAACACGAAACAGGGATCCAGATCGTGGATTGTTTGAAGGAAAGACACCTTTATCCTGGGGAGATTGAAATGATCCTGGTAGCGGGCCATGGTCCTTTTACCTGGGGAAAGACGCCTGAAAAAGCGGTCTATAACAGCATCATGCTCGAGGAACTGGCACGGATGGCTTACCTGACCCTGCAGATCAATCCCGATACTCCACGCCTGAAAGATAAGTTGATCCAGAAGCATCACGAAAGGAAACACGGGGAGAAGGCATATTACGGACAGAATAAACTTAAAAAATAATAACCATGAACATTCCAAAAATAGGTTTTCTGGGCATCATGCAGGAACTGTATGATAACACGCTCCCCGAAATCACCCAGAGGCAGGAAAATTATGCCAGAAAGGTCATTAAACAATTTGATGGAAATATTCATTTTGATTTTCCCAGGGCTGCCAGGAACCGTTCCGACATCGAAGAACTGATCCGAAAATTCAATCATGATGGCCTGGATGGGATCATGATCGTCATGTTGACCTATGGACCGGGCATGCGCACCGTGAGGGGCTGGCAGATGAACCAGTTGCCCTTGCTATTGGCCAATATTCAGCCGGAACCGGAAGTAACCACACGCTGGAATATGGATGACCTGACCTATAACCAGGGAATACATGGAGCCCAGGATACAGCCAATACCATCATCCGTACCGTGGGGAATCAATTTGCGGTAATTTCCGAAGACTGGAAATCAGAGGCTTTCAGGTCATTTGTAACAGACTGGTCAAGATCAGCGCAGGCTGCCACCGCGTTAAGAAAAATGAAAGTGGCCGTCTTTGGCAAAATGCATGGGATGGGTGATACTCTCTCCGACGAAGCCGCCTTTACACGGGTGATCGGCCCCGAAGTGAACCGGGAATACATCGGACAGGTGTTCAGAAATATGGAAGTGATCGACCATTCCGATATCGAAAAACAGATGAAAATTGACAGGAAAAACTTCAAAATAGATGAAGATTTGCCTCCTGAAGCACATGCATATGCCGTCAGGATGCAGCTTGGCTTTAAAAAACTACTGTTGGATGGCGGATACAGTGCCTTTTCGGCCCATTTTGATGTTTTCAAAGGAGATGGACGATTCAGGCAGATCCCCATGCTGGCCGCATCCAATCTGATGGCCGAAGGATATGGCTATGCAGCAGAAGGTGACTCCAACACGGCCAGTATGGTGGCGGCTGGCCATTACCTGGCCCCCAACGCACATTTTACAGAGATGTATGCCATGGATTTCAAACGCGGATCGATGTTGATGAGCCACATGGGTGAAGGTAACTGGAAAATTGCCCGGAAAGACCGTCCCATCCGGTTGGCGAACCGGTTCCTGGGGATCGGGGATCTGGATAATCCGCCCACTACTGTATTTTCCGGAGAACCCGGTCCAGCCACCATGGTCTCCCTTGTACACCTGGAAGGTGAATATTTCCGCCTGGTCAGTACCTATGGTGAAATACTCGATACCGAAGAATTTCCAAATATTGAAATGCCCTATTTCCATTTCAAACCCTCGACCGGCGTGCGTCAGTGCAATGATAACTGGTTACTGGCTGGTGGAACCCATCATCAGACTCTGCATTTAGGTGACCAGCGTGGGAAATGGAAAATGCTGGCTGATATTTTGAACATAGAATATGTGGAGGTATAGGGATCTATTGGTCTTTTAAGATGAATTGATAAATATTTCTTTTAAAAATGAGTCTATATCCAAAAGGTTGGTATTTTTTTTCCTTGCTTCTATGGGTTGCCTGCCTGACCATTGCCCCTACCCTCAAAAGTCAGCCAGCCACTAAGCGGCCCAACATCATTTTTATTTTGACAGATGACCAGAGATGGGATGCCATGGGTTTTGCTGGCAATCCCATCATCCGAACCCCGAATATGGATAAACTGGCAAGGGAAGGGATCTATTTCACCCATGCTTTTGTCACCACGCCAATATGTGCGGCCAGCCGGGCAAGCATCGCCACTGGATTATATGAAACCACCCATCAGTTTACCTTTGACACCCCTCCACTTAAAAAGGAATTCATCCGGAATAGCTATTATAATATCTTAAAGGAGAATGGATATTATACAGGTTTTTTGGGGAAATTCGGAATGCAGTTTGAGGACGGAGAAGAAAAGCAAATATTTGATATTTATGACGCCTACATGCCGGATTTTTATTACCGGCTTACCGGGAAGGGATGGGGTCATCATACCTACCTGACGTATCTCACCGGACAAAAAGCTGTTGACTTCCTGAAAAATGCTCCGAAAGAGAAACCTTTCTGCCTGAATATTTCCTTCAATGCGCCGCATGCGGAGGACCGGTCTCCTGACCAATACATCTATCCGGAAAAATTATCGGAATTTTATGAAGACATTACCATTCCCCCTCCCCCACTTCACCAGGAAAAATATTTCTTGGAACAACCTGAATATGTAAGGGAAGGCATGAACCGGATCCGGTGGCATTGGCGGTTTGATGATCCGGAAAAGTACCAGCGCATGGTAAAAGGATATTACCGGATGATCACTGCGGTTGATGAAGTGCTGGGTGATTTACGATCTGCACTGGATTCCCTGGACCTTGATAAGAACACGATCATCCTCTTCACCAGTGACAATGGTTATTTCCTTGGTGAACGTGGATTGGCTGGAAAATGGCTGATGTATGAAAATTCAATCCGGGTTCCCTTTATTATCCTCGACCCCACCCGGACGAACCAGGGTATAAAACGTGATGAATTTATACTGAATATCGACATCGCCCCAACCATTCTTGAACTTGCCGGGATTGTGCCCGGTCCAGGATACCAGGGGAAAAGTATGGTTCCCTTACTGGAAGGTAAAGAAACTGCCTGGCGAAATGAATTCTTCATCGAACATCTGTACGATATAGAATATATCCCCAAAAGTGAAGGGGTAAGAACGGAAAAGTGGAAATATTTCCGCTACATCGATCATCCGGAACATGAAGAATTATATGATCTTGAAAATGATCCGGAAGAAATCGACAACCTAATCGATCAGGATACAAGCCTCGGAATCATCGAACTTCTGCGACAGAAATGTTCCGGTTACAAACATCAATATCAGGAAATGATAAATGATCTCAGGTGATGTCTATCCATCACAAAATCCTGCTCAACGCCAAAAAATATGCGCCTGGTCACAATGCCATCCCTACATATCCTTCTAATCAAAAATGATTTCAGCTCCTTTCTGTCTGTGCGGATCGCCAGCAACAGAAAAAAACTGATCAGCCGGATTGAACTATTTCTTACCTTTCTTAATCGGTTTTCCCTCGTTGTGTACGGCAGCTTCTCTATTCTTTTTTTTGTGGGGTCTTGTCACACCGTAACTTCCTTTGACTATTTTTCCTCTTTTCGTTTTTCGATCGCCTTTTCCCATATTTTTTGTTTTAGTCTGACAAAAATCACCATTATTACTAAAAATTAAAAATCTGATCTTTAAAAAGATTCTTTCAGTAACAATTTTCCATTAAAATCAGGGCGTTGAACAGGGTCGGGGTTTACTTTCCTCTCAACCAAAGTATTAACCCACAGTAAAAAGAAATTTTTTTTTGAAAAAGTATTGATTTTAACGGTCAATTATCAACCTTTGAATGGTGATTTCGTAAGAGCTATTGTTTTAATTTTATATTTCAATTTTAACAGTTTTCAACCATGAAAGAAGAAACGTTTGATGATTCCTATTATGATGAGGATTTTAATGATGATTGGGATCCAGAGAAAGATGAAGAGGATGATTATTCCTTTGATCCAGATGATATGAACGACAATATGGAATGGATGGAAAATATTGAAGATCCTGACTTGCTCGAGGATTTCAATATGGACGATATGGATGATCTGGACGATTTGGATGATCTTAATGATCTGGATGAAGACCTCAATTAGGATGGTTAAGCTTACATCATGTGAACCCCCATCATCGATCGTTCGCAGGATATAACCTTCCTCCATTTGGAATTTATTTAAGATCGCATACTGATTTAACTTTCAGCAAGCTATATTGATTTTAAAACGAATTTTTATTTTTCCAATCAAACAGGGAATCACATTTTAAAACATTCAGGCCAGATTGGAGAACCGGGTAAATCTGATCCAAAACAATAACCTACGACAAATCAGGTTGAATTGATTTGAATTCGCCTCATAACTGATTAATTTTGTGTTGGCAAATCGATACGACCAGCTCCTGTCGAACTCCCCCAGGTCCGGAAGGAAGCAAGGGTAGACGGTTGTAGCGGTGCGATATCCGATTTGCCATTTTTTATTTATCCTTTCTTTTGCCAATTTTACATAAGCAAAATTTTCAGATAAGACGAAACGACCCAATAACAGATCGAACCGTAAAATAAATGATAAGGTTTGTGGATGGTAAATATTAAATGATTGAAAATCAAACGATTTTTCAAACGTTGTTGATAAAAAAAAATGATCATGTATATCCTCAAGGTAAAAGGCAAAAAAAAGATACCGGATTATATTCAGATTCGTGATGATGATTTCGTGTTGATCGGTTATTTTAGCTATAAACCCGGAAGGCCCTTCAGCAGACTCGAAAAATTTGGACTCGAAGGGAGAGAAGAAGAATTTGAACGATATATCGAGAAATTACCTTTTGGGAAACTTCAGAAACTGAAATTTTAAAAACATGAGTTTCACCACCGAGCCAATCATCCGCATGCAGGACGCATCCATCTTTCAGGATAACCAGACCATTTTGTCAGATGTGAATTTCGAATTAGAAAAAGGAGAACTTATATTTATTGTCGGCCGGACAGGTTCCGGGAAATCATCCCTGTTAAAAACGCTCTATGCCGATCTGCCGCTCAGGCTGGGGGAAGCTGAGGTAGTAGGCTTTCAACTCCGCACCATTAAAAGAAATGAGATCCCCTTTTTAAGGAGAAAACTGGGCATCATCTTTCAGGATTTTCAATTATTTGGAGACCGGACCGTGGACGAAAATCTATACTTCGTCATGAAGGCCACCGGGTGGAAAGACAAATCCAAAATGAAGGCCCGGATGGCTGAGGTGCTGATGCGTGTCGGTCTGGGATCAGTAGGGAATAAAATGCCGCATCAGTTATCTGGCGGGGAACAGCAACGTGTCGTCATCGCGCGTGCACTCATCAATGAACCTGCCATTCTGATGGCCGATGAACCTACCGGGAATTTAGACCCGGAAGTTTCCGAAGGAATATTTAAACTTTTTCTTGAAATAAACCGGAGTGGTACGGCCATATGTATGGCATCACATGATTACTATCTCATTAAAAACCACCCGGCCCGAATTCTGAAATGTGAAGGCGGCCGTTTAGTTGATTCCAACAAGGAAAAAATAGAGCTGAAGAATATATTTTATTGATAATATAACCGCCTCCCTGTTTATCTGAGCCTTACGCTTCCATATTTCGAATAGATCGTGATTAAAGAGGTTCCTCCTTTGCCGATCTTTCCAACATATTCGCTGGAATTCTGCTCTTTCATCACCTTGCTGAAATTAATTCGAGATTCGTCATATTTTAGATCACAGAAACTCAGATTGGCTTCGAAATTTGCATTTAAACCGACAGGCAGTTCAAGCTCCAGGGGCCCGAAACTGCTTTTGATATCCACCCGGTTGATCGTATTGGCCAGGCCTATGGTTATGTTCCCCCCATAATCAATGTCGAGCTCAATTTCCTTATGCACTTTATCAATTTCGAATCCTGAAAAGTTTATATTGGCCACCAGATTTTGTATTTCACCTATCTCGACATCCCCGTATTTGCCGGTAAGATCCATACTTCCCGCCTTATCAACTTCGAGGGTCGAGAATTGGCTATTGACCTCTACGTCGCCCAATTCTTCAATACTCAATTTTGAGTAACTGAGCCTTAATTCACCTTTGTTAAAAGATTCAATAGAACTGGCTCCACTGCCAAAGGCTAGTTTTACATCAGCATCTCCTGTAAGTGATCCCGTGTTCAGATTTCCATATTGAACATCCAATTTCACACGCCCTCCCAGGGGACCCACATACACATCCCCAAAACTGTTCTTCAGGTTTAATGGATTATTTTTCGGCATTTTAACGCTGTAATTGATTTCAAATGAAGTACCTCGTCCCGAATTTCTTCCATCGATGGAAGTACTGAAAGACAATTCACTCTTGGGATTACTGTCGTCGATGTCAATGGTGATCTTATCCAGTAGATCCTGTGCCCTGGATTCACTACTGGCATTTACAATAATTTCGATCTTTACTGAAACCTGTTTATTGTCCCAGGTTTCCAGATGAATTTTCCCGAAAGAATTCGAGAAATTCAATTCAGTAGCATCACTGACCGTATAGGATTTCTCAATTGTTTTCCTTTTCTCCTCATTAGGCCTTGCCCAACTGTACGACCATAATAAAAGAAAGAGAATCGCATAGAAAAAGGAATTTTTATATATTCGAGGTTTCATCACTTTGTTCTTTTAATTGTTTAATTCTTTCCAAAATACCCAGTTGCTGGTTTAAGATTTCTATCCTGGTTTGCAGATTGATGACCATGGCATCAATGATTTTTTCATTAAGTCCCTGCAATAATTTCTTTTTTAATTCCTGATAGCTGGAATCTAACTTGTTAATATCAGTCATTAATTGTTCATCCACCTCCGGATTCACGTCGATAAATTGCCTGATCTCTTTTTGTTTATTCTCAATCAATTTTACATAATAGTTTTCAACTTCATTAAGGTCAATCCCATTGCTGGTTTCAATCTGGCTCAGATTTAATTGCTCCTGCTGATCCTGCCGGTCAACCAGCAGCCAGATCACGACAGCAAACAGCAGCATGGCCGCCACCTTCCATATATGGCGGAGGAGAAATACTTCCTTGCCCTCTGAATCCAGCTGATCATTGATCTTGTGCCAGAGTGAATCGGGTGGATTCAGATCATCAAGGGATAACCTCTGCTCCCTGATATATTTTTCTAATTTATCCATTGATGTAGATCCTTTCTTTTAAAATTTCTTTCAATCGCTTTTTAGCGCGGTTATACTGGGATTTTGAGGTTGATTCCGTGATCCCCAGAATATCGGCAATTTCACGGTGATCATAGCCTTCCAGCAGATATAATGAAAATACAGCCCTGAAACCATCCGGTAATTGCTGGATCGCTTCCCTTACCCGGTCAAGCTCAAGCACGATATCCTCATCCTTCATGATTGAGACTTCTTCTTCAGCTTCATGATGCTCGATGGGTTCGTACATGATCTTCTGTTTTTTTACATGATTGATGGAGGCATTCACCACAATTCTTTTCAGCCATGCACCGATTGAAGATTCTCCTTTAAATGACTGCATATGTTTGTACGCACTGAGAAATGCTTCCTGTAGCACATCGGCTGCATCATCCGGATCATTTGTTATTCGATAACTGATATTGTACATGGCTCTGGAATATTTTTTGTAAAAGGCATATTGAGCTGACCGATCACCTTCAATACAGCCTTTTATCAATTCATCCTGTTCCTTGAATTCCAATCCCAATCGTTTTAAATCAATTTCATCCTAAAGACAATGAAGCGCATGGAGGGTTGCATATATGAATAGCAAAAATTAAGGATGTATGCACGGTATGATAAAACAGAATCTATTATACATAGGAAAGATCATCGATCCAATTCCTATTTTGAAGAAAGTTCCGTCAGGTTCTTTTTCGCCAGATAAAATTCAGGAGAGATCTCCAGCGCTATGGAAAGCTGCTTTTTGGCTTCCTCTATGTTCCCGTTTTCCCTGGCAATTAATCCTTTTAAATTATGCAGACTGGCACGCATCGGAACCTCCTGCTCCTGATTATCTTCCGTAGGGAATACATACTTAATTTGGTCTGCATCAGGCTTACTCAGGAGTATGTCAACATTGGTCCTTGCTTCATTGAATCTTTTCAGTTCATATTGAAGCACAGCCACTTTATACAAAAAATTAATGTCTTCATCACTTTTGAGATAGAGTGATTCATAGGCTTCCAGTGCTTTATCTTTCGCCCCGATCCGCTCCAGGGAAACAGCTTTCATTTCGAGGGCAGAAACATTATCCGGATTCAGGAGCAACACATCATTCAGGGTCAGGACTGAGGAAAAATAGTTCTGATTATCAAAGTAAAGGTACGCCAGAGAAAAGAGCAAAGAATCATTCTGCGGTTCCATCATGGATAAATTATACAAGGCATTGATGGCCATATTTACATCATTGTATTTGATGGCCCGGTTGTAGATACCTTTCTGGATCCTGTAATAAAGGGAACTTTTAATCTCATTGGCTTGCTGTGCCACAACAGGTTTAACGGCGAAAATGGAGGCACAAAAAATTGACAGTATTAAAAACCTTTTCATTATGGTATAATTAATTTTTATTGTTTACTACTGTTAAGCCCAGTTTTTCGGCGATCCTGAGCATATAATCAAAAGCTTCCTGATAATTGTTTTTTATTTTACCTTCCAGGATCGCTTCCTTGATTTCATTTTTAATATCTCCCACCACCCTGCATGGCTTCAATCCGAAGGTATGCATGATATCTTCCCCGGAAACAGGAGGTTGAAAATTCCTTAACCGGTCTTTTTCTTCCACTTCCACCAGTTTTTTTTCAACGCGGGCAAAATTACTAAGATATCGTTTTACTTTATCAGGATTTTTTGAAGTAATATCTGCTTTACATAAAATCATTAATTGGTCGATGTCATCCCCGGCTTCAAACAAAAGTCTCCTGGTGGCAGAATCCGTGATCTCGTCGGATACCAGTGCAATAGGTCTCAGATGCAATCTGACCAGTTTCTGAACAAATCGCATAGGATCATTCATGGGAAGTTTCAACTTTCTGAATATTTTCGGAACCATTCGTGCCCCGATTTCCTCGTGACCATGAAAAGTCCATCCGGTATTTTCGTCAAAACGTTGGGTAACAGGTTTGGCGATATCATGAAGGATGGCTGCCCAGCGCAACCATAAATCCTGAGATTTTTTCGACACGTTGTCAAGCACCTGCAGTGTATGATAAAAATTATCCTTGTGCGCTTTCCCATTGATCTTCTCTACTCCCTGCAGGGCCACCATTTCAGGAAATACGAGTTCAAGCAGGCCTGAATGGAACAAAAGCTGAAATCCATAGGAAGGACGATCTGAAAGTATGATCTTGTTTAATTCCTCAGTGATCCGTTCCTGGGATATGATTTCGATCCTGTTTTTATTCCTGCGAATGCCTTCGAAAGTATCCGGATCGATATCAAAACTTAACTGGGAGGCGAACCGGATGGCCCGCATCATACGAAGTGGGTCATCAGAGAAGGTGATCATGGGATCCCTGGGAGTCCGGATCATTTTCCGGCTGAGATCATTGATCCCCTCAAAAGGATCCACCAGCTCACCATAGTGATCCTTATTCAGGGCGATTGCCATGGCATTGATGGTAAAATCCCTTCTTAGCTGATCATCTTCCAGGGTTCCATCCTCAACCATGGGTTTACGGGAATCTTCCCGGTAGGACTCTTTTCTTGCGCCCACAAATTCCAGTTCAACACCACCAACCCTGAACATGGCAGTTCCAAAATTTTTAAAAACAGATAATTTCCCCTGAATTCCGATATGATCTGCCACCTCCCTGGCCAGTTTAATGCCACTTCCTACTGTGACGATATCAATGTCAAATTTCTTTTCCTTCCGTTTTAATAAATAATCCCTCACAAATCCACCTACTACATAGGTTGATACGTTCAACTTATCAGAAATAGTGCCAATCTGTTTGAGTACAGGAAATTTTTCAAGAGCAACTGAACAATCCATCAATCAAGTCGCAAAAATTTTGATTTTTGCCACAAAGGTAGTCATAAAAATGATTTCAATTTTTGCTCCTTTCGGATTTTGCTCCTTTCGGAATGATCTGTAAACATTTTGAAATCACAAAACGGAAAGAAGAAAAATTATTTCCAAATAGTTATCAACCCTTTCCAATAATTCATTTATTAATCTTAACTTTGTATCCCATAGGTGCATTTTTAAAAAAAACCGCTTATGGGTCCCACTAAATACATTTTCGTCACTGGAGGCGTTACCTCATCACTTGGCAAAGGCATCGTATCTGCATCTTTAGGTAAACTTTTAAGAGCAAGAGGCCTCTCCGTAACCATTCAAAAATTTGATCCCTATATCAATGTTGATCCCGGCACGCTGAACCCTTATGAACATGGTGAATGTTATGTGACGGAAGACGGGGCCGAAACCGACCTGGATCTGGGTCACTACGAACGTTTCCTGAATGTATTTACCTCACAGGCCAACAATGTCACCACCGGCAGGATCTATCATACGGTGATCACCAAGGAAAGAGAAGGTGAATATCTGGGTAAAACCGTTCAGGTGATCCCGCATATCACAGATGAGATCAAACGGAATTTTTATGCCCTTGGGGAAACAGGTTTATATGACGTCATTATCACTGAAATTGGAGGTTGTGTAGGTGACATTGAATCCTTGCCCTTTATAGAAGCGGTAAGGCAGGCCAAGCTCGATCTTGGGCCTCAGAGTTGCCTTGTAATTCATCTTACCCTGGTTCCCTATTTAAAGGCTGCGGGTGAACTCAAGACGAAGCCTACCCAACATTCGGTAAAACAATTGCAGGAAGCTGGGGTCCAGCCTGACATCCTGGTCTGCAGGACCGAATACTCCCTGCCGCTGGATATAAGGAAAAAAATTGCCCTTTTCTGTAACGTCCAGATCAATTCCGTGATTGAATCGAAGGATGCTGAGACCATTTATGACGTACCCATCGTGCTGAGAAAAGAAAAACTGGATGAAAGAGTACTCGAAAAATTGAATATCAACAACTATAAAGAACCCAATATTGAGCTATGGAAGGAATTTCTGGGAAGGTTAAAGAATCCTACCAGCGAAGTGACCATCGGGCTGGTAGGCAAATATGTTGAACTACCTGATGCCTATAAGTCCATCAATGAAGCCTTTGTACACGCCGGAGCACAAAACGAATGCAAAGTACATGTGAAACACATACATTCTGAGGATATTAAACCCTCCAACAGTGCGGAAATACTGGGGGAACTGGATGGGATTCTGATCGCCCCCGGATTTGGCGAAAGAGGCATTCCCGGAAAAATAGAAACGGCCCGTTATGCCAGGGAAAACGAGATTCCTTTCTTCGGGATCTGTCTGGGAATGCAATGCGCTGTGATCGAATTTGGTCTGAATGTAGTGGGATTGAAACATGCCGCCTCCACTGAAGTATACCCCAACACCGCAGATCCGGTGATTGACCTGATGGAAGAACAGAAAAGTATTACCATGAAAGGGGGAACAATGCGGCTGGGAGCCTATAAATGCAGGATCGAACCTGGTACCAAGGTGCATGCCATCTATCAGAAAACCGAGATCAGTGAACGGCACCGGCACCGGTATGAATATAATAACCAGTATCTGGAAATGTATAAAGAAAAAGGGATGGTGTTTTCCGGTATCAATCCTGAGTCTGATCTGGTAGAAATCATAGAACTTGAGGACCATCCATGGTACATCGGAACACAATTTCATCCAGAATTAAAAAGCACAGTGCTGAATCCTCATCCTTTATTTGTTAACTTTGTGGCCGCTTCACTTGAGCACAAAAGAATTAAAGTCGAAAACAGTAAGTTAATTAATACTTAAAAATGGATAAAAATCAAGTAACAGGGCTCATTCTGATTTCCCTGTTATTATTTGCGTATTATTACTTTTTGGCCCCCAAATCTATTCCAGAACAATCCGCAGAAAGTCCTGTTGAGATGATCCAGAACAATGAAAAGATCATTCCTCAGGAAAAAGAATTAAAGGATTCGGTCGCCCTGAGCATTCCGGAAATTGACACCGCTGCTTATGACCATTCCGGGCCTTTTAGCACTGTGCTCAAAGGTGAAGAAAGGGAAATTATAATTGAAAATGACCTGGTCAGATATACCTTCTCAACACGTGGTGGTTCGATCAAACGGATATTGCTCAGAAAATTCCTGACATATTATAAAGAACCATTGGTCCTGCTGGATGAAAATTCCAGCAAAATAAGCCAGGTGATCAATACTACTTACGGACAATTCGACATCAATGAATTATATTTTGAGACCGCCCAATCCGATGAGGTCATTACCCAAGATGATACGCTGGATCTATCGTTTACCGCTCAACTCGCCAATGGGGACAAGATAATCAAATCCTTCAGGATCCCGGGGGATGCATATACGATCAGTGAACATATCTCATTCGGCGAGATCAGAGACGAACTGGAGTCAAATACGATCCTGTTTAGCTGGAGAAATAACCTTAAAGAATTCGAGAAAGACTTAAAAACAAGTCAGATAAAATCCACAATCAACTATTATACGGTGGCAGATGGATTTGATAATCTCAGGGCTTCTTCTTCGGATTTTCAGGATGAAACCATCAACCAGCAAATCGACTGGATTTCTTTCAATCAGAAGTTTTTTACTGCTGCCGTGCTGTCGAACAATACGTTCACCAATGCCTATCTTTCCACCGATCCTGTCAATATCGACACCAACACCGTCAAGGCCTGTGTGATCAAAAGTGAAATACCCATCGAAAACTTCGAAGAAGGCCATGATTATTATTTTGGCCCCAATAACTACCAGATCCTTAAAAAGGTATCTGATGGATTTGCAAAAAACATATACCTGGGATGGACACCTGTCAATTGGGTGAATAAATTTTTGATCATTCCCACCTTTCATTTTCTGGAAAGATTTATCTCAAATTATGGGATCATCATTATCCTGCTTGTTTTATTCATTAAGATTCTTCTGTTCCCTCTCACTTACAAATCCTATATTTCCATGGCAAAGACCAAGGTCCTCAAGCCTGAGCTGGATGCCATCAAGGAGCAATTTGGGGGTGATATGCAGAAAGTTCAGTCCGAGCAGATGAAACTATACCAGCAGGTCGGCGTGAATCCATTAAGTGGTTGTGTTCCCATCCTGTTGCAGATGCCCATCCTGTTTTCCATGTTTTATTTTTTCCCGAATTCAATTGAATTGAGACAGGAATCCTTTTTATGGGCTGATGATCTTTCCACCTTCGACTCCGTGCTGAATTTACCCTTTACGATCCCTGCATATGGGAGCCATGTCAGCTTATTTACACTGCTTATGACAGCTTCCACCATCCTGTATACCTGGTCGAACAACCAGGTAAGCACTGTTCAGGGACCGATGAAATCCATGCAGTACTTCATGCCTGTGATATTCATGTTCGTTCTGAACAGTTTCCCGGCTGCCCTTAGTTTTTATTACTTCGTTTCCAACCTGATCACTTTCGGGCAACAGGCCCTGATCAGAAAATTCGTAGATGAAGAAAAAATCAAAAAAATACTGGATGAAAACAGGCTGAAAAGTACGGTAAAAAAGAAATCACGCTTTCAAATGAAACTGGAAGAAGCGATGAAATCCAGTGATGATGTTAAAAAGAAGAAAAAAAGATAATCCTGTTTATCATTATTATTTCTCCGGGGACTCGTTATCTTTATTCGCTGATTAGTAATACAATCAAATGAGAGGAGAATCATTTATTCTCGTTAATTTATTTTCAAACTTCTATATTTGCATGCGGGGAAAAATAAATTTAATAATTTTATTTTTTATAGGTAATTTGTTATCAATTCATGGGTAAAGTAATTTCTATTGCAAACCAAAAAGGAGGCGTCGGTAAGACCACCACAGCTATTAATCTTTCCGCCAGTTTTGCCGCACTAGAACATAAGACCCTGGTGGTAGATGCGGATCCACAAGCCAATTCCACCTCCGGTTTGGGCATTAATCCGAAAGAAGTCGAACTGACCATCTATGAATGTATGTTGGGTGAAGCAGAAGCGAAGGATGCCATTGTTAAAACATCGGTTGATTATCTTTATGTTTTACCCAGTCACATTGACCTGGTGGGAGCTGAAGTGGAGATGGTCAGTATCGATAACAGGGAAGAAAAAATGAAAAATGCACTCAAATCAGTGCAGGATGATTTCGATTTTGTGATCATCGATTGCTCACCTTCTCTTGGATTGATCACCATCAATTCCCTGGTAGCTGCGAATTCTGTTCTGATCCCCGTCCAGTGTGAATATTTTGCGCTGGAAGGACTTGGAAAGTTGCTTAATACAATAAAAATCATACAAAACCGATTGAACAAAGACCTGGAAATTGAAGGGATCCTGCTGACCATGTATGATGTCAGGTTGAACCTCTCCAATCAGGTAGTGGAAGAAGTGTTCACCCATTTTAAACAAATGGTATTTAACACCATCATTCCGCGTAATATCAGGCTCAGTGAATCACCGAGCTATGGAAAACCCGCATTATACTATGATGCTACAAGCAAAGGCGCGATCAGTTATTTAAATCTTGCGAGAGAGATTCTGAGTAAAAATGGAATTTCCTAAAATTCCTGACTATGGAAAAGAAAAAACCTTCCAAAAAACGTGTATTGGGTCGTGGTCTCGGCGCTTTATTAGATGATTCTTCCTATGAATCAGGTCCAGGACTGGCCTCTGATTCTGTTCAGGTCAATACCATCAATGACCTTGATATACATTTTATCAAATCGAATCCATTTCAGCCCAGATCTGACTTTGATCGTGAAGCCCTTGAAGAACTTGCCGAATCGATCAAAACACAGGGTATTATCCAACCGATCACGGTAAGAAAAGTGACCGCCAACGAATTTCAGCTTATTTCAGGGGAGCGCCGTTTGATGGCCTGCAAAATTGCCGGTCTCGAATCCATCCCTGCTTATGTGCGGGAAGCCAATGACCAGCAAATGCTCGAGATGGCCCTGATTGAGAATATCCAGCGGGAAAACCTGAATGCCATCGAGATTGCCCTGAGTTATCAGAGGTTGATCAGTGAATGTAACCTGAAACAGGAAGAACTGGGTGACCGGGTGGGGAAAAAACGAACCACGGTAAACAATTATCTGAGATTATTAAAACTGCCTCCGGACATCCAGGCAGGCATCCGTGATGATAAAATTTCGATGGGACATGCACGTGCATTGGTCAATATTGAAAATATCGATCTTCAACTGAGTCTTTTCCATAAGATCGTTAAGGATGAATTATCCGTGCGGAAAGTAGAAGCCCTGGCAAGGAAATTCTCCAGTTTTCAGGGCGGTCAACGTCCCCATGAATTAAAGCCAGCCAGCCTGAGCCCTGAGCTGAATAAACTCAAGGAGGCTCTTTCATCCTATTTTGGCACAAAAATTGAAATCTCATCCAAAGGATCTGAAAAAGGTGAAATAAAAATTCCTTTCATGTCGAACGAGGATCTCAACAGGATCATTGAAATTCTTGAAATACGATTGTAATGCGCGCTGCTTTTCTTATTCTTTTTTTTCTTTTTTCCATCCATCATATCCAGGAAGTGCAGGCTCAGAAAAGAGTCAGCCGCGATTCACTTCTGACCATTCAGCCCAATATGGATACCACCGCATTTAAGAATGAGATCGACACGGTGATGATCCATGTCCAGGATCTAAACCGTCCCAATAAAATTGCCCTTTACGCGGCCATTTTACCGGGACTTGGGCAGATCTATAATAAAAAATACTGGAAATTGCCCATCCTTTATGGGGGAGCGGGAACCATATTGTTTTATATCGATTATAACAATAAAAAATACCAACAGTTCAGAAACGCATACCTGGAGAGAAAATCTCTCCCGGAGTCATTGTGGAAAGATCCACTGGCCATTAATGTGGAGGAAGACAACCTTCAAAATGGCATTGATTTTTACCGGAGAAACCGGGATCTCCTGATGATCTTGCTGGCCGGTATTTATTTTATTCAGATCGTGGATGCCTACGTGGATGCTCAATTAATGGATTTCGACATTTCCGAAGATCTGTCGTTCAGGATCCAGCCCGGATTGATACCGGATGGATATACCTCCTCTATAAATTATGGTATAAAACTGGTTTTTATTTTCAACTGATTCCAATATGAATATTTTATTAATAGGCTATGGGAAAATGGGTAAAACGATTGAGGAAATCGCATTGGGCCGGGGACACCGGATCGTTGAACGAATCGATATAAATAATGCCGGGATCCTGGATGAGCTTGATCCCGCTACCATCGATGTAGCCATCGAATTCAGTCAGCCGGAAGCGGCTTTTGAAAATATCAGAAATTGTCTGAACAAAGGGATCAGGGTAATTTCAGGGACAACAGGCTGGCTGGATAAAAACCCATTGATCCAGGATCTCTGCCAGAAACAGAACGGGACCTTCTTTTATGCCTCCAACTTCAGCATTGGCGTGAACCTTTTTTTCAAACTCAACGGCTACCTGGCCACACTGATGTCAGATTATGATCAGTATGAAGTGAAAATGGAAGAAATCCATCACACTGAAAAAAAAGATGCCCCCAGTGGAACGGCCATCACCCTGGCGGAAGGGATCCTGGATCACATCACCCGGATCAAAAAATGGGAGAAGGGGAAAAGTGACTCGATGGATTCATTAGGCATCGAAAGTTTCAGGGAAGGGAAAGTACCTGGCACCCATATTGTAAAATATATTTCTGACGTTGACCAGATTGAAATTAAACATGAAGCCTTCAGCAGGAAGGGATTTGCACTTGGCGCAGTCCTGGTAGCTGAATGGATCAGGAACCATTCGGGATTACTTACCATGGATGATTTTCTGAAAATATAGCCTTCGATTAATTTCAATCCGTTATTTTTGCGACGCGTGAAACTAAGTGGATTATCATGAAATTAAAATTTGGCAGAAAAAAAGATGCGGAGGAACAGCCCGAAAAAAAGAAGTCACCCGTACGGGAATGGTTTGATGCCATTGTATTTGCAGTTATTGCCGCTACCATCATCCGTTGGTTATTTCTTGAGGCTTTCACCATTCCAACCCCATCCATGGAAAGATCCCTGCTGGTGGGAGATTTTCTTTTTGTCAGCAAAATCCACTATGGTGCACGTACACCCAAAACCCCACTTCAGATCCCGTTAACCCATCAAACCATCTGGGGGACCGATATCCCGAGTTATGTCGACTGGATCCAGTTGCCGCAGTTCCGGCTGCCAGGATTCACGCATGTAAAAAGGAATGATGTGGTTGTTTTCAATTATCCGCCAGAGTTTGAACACCCGGTCGATCTGAAAACAAATTATATCAAAAGATGTATCGGGACCCCTGGTGACGTGATCGAGGTAAAAGATGCCCAGGTCTATGTGAATGGAGCAGCCATTGAAAATCCTCCGAATATGCAGTTCCGGTATTATGTGGTGACCAATGAATTTATCAACGATCGTGTATTCCGGGATCATAAAATATCCGAATTCCAAAGAGTGCAGGATGGTTATGCCATCATGACCACGCCTGAAACAGCTGAAACACTAAAAAATCTTGCCTTCATCGACGATTTGATCAAAATGGTAATGCCCGAGGACCAGGTAAACCCGCGTATCTACCCGGATGCTTCTGAATTTCCCTGGAATGAAGATTATTACGGTCCCCTGAGAGTTCCCTCCAAAGGAGAGACCATCCCCGTCAACCATGAAAATCTGGTTAAATATGGGGAGGTCATCCTGAATTATGAATGGCTGGATGATATAAAAATGGAAGATGATCAACTTTTTATCGACGGAGCCCCCGTCACCGAATATACTTTTAAACAGAATTATTATTTTATGATGGGTGATAACCGGCATAATTCTGAGGATTCACGGTTCTGGGGTTTTGTTCCGGAAGACCATGTAGTTGGAAAAGCGCTCTTCATCTGGTTATCCATTGACAATACGGAATCCTTTCTCAACAGGATCCGGTGGTCGAGGCTTTTTACGCTGATCCGGTAAAATCTTACCAGTCAATTTCCTGCATTCCTCTCGATCTGAGGTATGCATTGGTTTTACTGAAATGACCATTCCCGAAAAAACCCCGGTTGGCAGATAGTGGGGAGGGATGAGGCGATTTTAAAACCAGGTGTTTATCGGTATCGATCACCTGCCCTTTTTTCTGGGCATATGAACCCCATAGCAAAAATACAAGGTGCTCTTTTTCATCCGAAAGCTTTTTGATAACCGTATCCGTGAATTGTTCCCATCCTTTATTCTGGTGGGAACCGGGTGAACTGGCCCTGACCGTCAGGGTCGCGTTCAACAATAAAACACCCTGTTTTGCCCAGCGTCCCAGATCCCCACTTTTCGGTATTTCTTTTCCAAGGTCCTGTTTTATCTCTGCAAATATATTGATGAGGGAGGGTGGGAAAGGGACTCCATCCCTTACCGAAAAACACAATCCATTGGCCTGCCCGTGACCATGATAAGGGTCCTGTCCAATGATAACCACCTTCACTGAATCAAAAGGACAAAAATCGAAAGCACTGAAAATTTCCCTCCCGGGTGGATAAATCCTGTACTTTTGATATTCATCCCGTACAAAACCGGTCAGTTTATTAAAATAATCTTTTAAAAACTCTTCATTCAGCCTGATCTTCCAGCTGGGCTCTATCTTTACATCCATAAAAAATTTTAGAATTAAATTCAGATAAAATTAATTCTAATCTAGTATTTTTAAAGTTGCTAAGCACAGGTTAATTTTAGAAATTATGGTCACAAAGGTTACTGAAGGTATCAGGGTGAGCGTCACAACTGAATATCAGCCGCGATATTCGTCTCCTGAGGACTATAATTTTGCGTTTACCTATAAAATCATCATTGAAAATCATTCTGAATATACCATCCAGCTTTTGCGGCGTCACTGGCATATCCATGATGCCGCATACAGCAAACGCGAGGTGGAAGGAGAAGGTGTGGTGGGGCAAATGCCAGTCCTGGAACCCGGCGAATCCCACAAATACGTTTCCGGTTGTCAGCTTAAATCCGGGATAGGAAAAATGTATGGAACCTATCTCATGGAGAGGATCGTGGATGGTAAAAAATTCAGGGTGACCATTCCTGAATTCATCATGATTGCTCCCTTTCTAATGAATTAAAAAGGTGGAATTTTTCCACACCCTGTTCCAATATTTTAAACATGGTTTGTACGAGATTGACGACCATTCCCTCCACAGTCCATATCTTTATGATCTATACTCCGGGGTGATCCGGGCATCAAAAAGTATCCCTTCTGATCCGGATATTGAGGAACTCAGAAAACATTATAAGAAAGATCATCGAAAGATCCAGGGGAAAGTCCTGGGAGCTGGCTCCCGGATCCGGGGGAGAAAACCTCCCAGGTTAAGTGAAATTGCTTGTTCAGGGATCACGAAAATAAAATACTCAAAATTATTGCTTTCTTTGATCAATTATTACCAATGTGAAACGGTGATTGAATTGGGAACATCCCTGGGACTGAATACTTTATATCTCTCAAAAGGCCGGTATGTAAAACAGCTGCTAACCTTCGAAGGTAACCCGGTATTGTCTGGGATCGCCATGGATCATTTTAATTCCTTATCGCAGATTAAAATCAACCTGGTCATGGGGGATATTGATGATACACTGGATCACCAATTGAAACAGGGAGGTCCGGTTGACTTTGTATATCTGGATGCCAATCATGCAGCAGAAGCAACTTTGAGTTATCTGGATAGCCTGCTTCCCTACTTGTCACAAAGATCCATCCTCGTCTTTGATGATATTTACTGGTCATCCGGTATGACAGATACCTGGAAAAGGATCTGTAAGTATCCCCATAAAAAACTTTGTCTTGATCTGTTCCAGGTAGGCATTCTGATCCATGATGAAAAAGCACCGGAAGGTTACTGTAGGCTTGCTTTTTGATCCAGTTAGTGTAAATTGCATTTTCTCACGATAAAAGTTAAAAATTTGTGATATAAGCGCTAATTTTACATATATTTTTTTGACCTTTCTAAGAGATGACTGAAAATACTGAACAACCCAAACCGAGCAAAAAAAGATATCGCAGGGATATAATCATTGCTGTCGTTGTCGTACTTGTCCTGGTACAAGCCGTCAATTTATTTATCAAGATCAGATCGGATAAGGCATACAATGCTGAAATCGAACAGACAAAGGAAGATATTACCATTCTTGAACATGAACTCACGGAAAGAAAAGATGAGATCCAACAGCTGGGGGGTGACGTCAAGGACCTTGAAGAGGCCGTAAAACAGCTTGAAGAAGAAAAAGAAAACCTGATCCAGAATAAAAAATATACAGAGAATCAGCTGACGCGACTTCGTAACAAAGTAGAAGGATTCCAGGAATTGCTGGTCATGAAAGATGAAGAGATTGTCCAGCTCAAAACGTTGACCACCGAGCTGACAGAGGAAAATATCGAACTGAAAACTGAAAAGAATGAGCTTTCTGCCACCCTGAATGAGGAAGTTCAGTCGAGGAAAGTGCTGGAGGAGAAAATGGAGATTGCAGGTCATCTGAAAGCTGAAAATATCATTCTCTATGCCATCAACAGCCGTGGCCGGATCCGTGATGATGATTTCAAGGCCAGATTTATTGATAAGATCAGGATTGAATTCAATATTGAAGAAAATGAACTCGCTCCCATTGAAGGCAAAGATATTATGATCCGGGTGATGGGTCCTGATGAAAATGTATTGTTTGATGTGGCAAGTGGATCGGGCACTTTCATGTATAATGGCAAAGAGGAATTTTATACCGCAAAACAACAGATCCTTTTTGACAATACCCGTCAGAAATTGATATTCGATTATGTGAAAGGCAGCGAATGGCAGCCTGGAAGGTTTGTATTGCAGATCTTTACGGAAGATTATATAATGGGTGAAAAACCCTTCGTCGTAAAATAAGACCTCTCTCTCAATTTTATTAAAGATATATTGCTTTGGTAAAAAGATATATCTTTGTACCTTTGCCGTCCGAAAATTATTTAGTTATATCATGGAAATTAAAAATTACGAAACAGTATTCATTTTAACTCCCGTTTTGTCTGAAGCTCAGATGAAGGATGCTGTTGAAAAATTCAAGCAGGTTTTGCTTAACAACAAAGCAGAAATAATCCATGAAGAAAACTGGGGATTGCGTAAGCTTGCTTACCCGATTCAACATAAGTCTACCGGTTTTTACAATCTGTTTGAATTTAAAGCAACAACAAAAACCATTGCAGCTTTGGAACTGGAGTATCGAAGAGATGAAAAAGTATTGCGTTTTCTCACTACCGCATTGGACAAACATGCCGTGGCTTACAATGAAAGACGCAGAAAAGGAGAGTTTAACAAAAAACCCGAAGCTAAGGAGGAGCAAGCTGCATGACCTTACAAAATGAACCCCTCAACAGGAACGAAAATAAAAAGAAATATTGTCGTTTCAGAAAAAATGGGATCAAGTACATTGATTACAAGGATGCTAATTTTCTGCTTAAATTCGTGAACGAGCAAGGCAAGATCCTTCCGCGGAGAATTACAGGTACCAGCGTAAAATATCAGAAAAAAGTGGCTCAGGCAGTTGCAAGGGCCAGGCATTTAGGCCTTTTGCCCTATGTAACTGATTCATTAAAATAAAATCTTGGGAAACGATGGAAGTGATATTAAAACAGGATGTTCAGAACCTAGGTTATAAAAATGACCTAGTGAATGTCAAGCCGGGTTACGGAAGAAACTACCTGATTCCGCAGGGTCTGGCGATCCTGGCGAATGAGTCAAACAAGAAGATGATTGAAGAAAATGTGAGGCAGGCAGCCCATAAAGCTGAGAAAATCAAGAACGATGCCCTGGAACTTGCTGAAAAGATCGGAGACCTGGAACTCGAAGTGGGAGCCAAAGTCGGGGAAAGTGGCAAAATTTTTGGCGCCATCACCACCTTGCAGATATCAGATGCATTAAAAGAAAAAGGATTTGAAATTGACAGGAAAAAAATTTCTTTTAACTCCGAGGTGAAAGCGGTCGGCAGTTTTAAAGTGACGCTTGATTTGCATAAAGAAGTAAAAAAGGAAATTCCGTTTAATGTCGTTGCAGAGTAAGATCTGAATTATATATTTGAGCATAAAGCGTTCCCAAAAATTGGAACGCTTTTTTTATTTTTATAGAAGCAATTCCAAATGATAAATGTTCAGGACTGAATTAACGCCTTCGATTTCAAAAGAAAAAATAAAAACAGGTAATAAAATTTATCTCATTGGGTCCTGCTTTGCCTCCAATATCGGGAACCTGCTCAAAACCTATAAATTTGATGTAGTCCTGAATCCCTTTGGTGTCATTTACAATCCACACTCAATATTTAAGTTACTGGTGAATTCTCTTTCTGCAGCAGAGATCGATGAAAAAGGCCTTTTTGAAAATCAGGGGATCTACCGGCATATTGATTGTCACTCAGATATTTCTGCCCGTTCACAGGATGAATTTTATCATCTTTATGCCCAGGCCACCAGCAAAACCCGGGAACATATCAGCAAAGCGGAATGGATCATTATTTCCCTTGGGACTTCCATTGTCTTTGAACATCAGGATTACCATAAAATTGTGGCAAACTGTCATAAATTACCGGGCAGGGAATTCACACAGCGGATGCTTTCCCCGGAAGAAATCATCCAATCCTTTGATACTTTCTATACCAAACTTAAAAAAACAAATAAAAACTGTAAAGTAATTCTGACTGTGAGTCCGGTCCGGCATGTGAAAAGTACACTCGAAAAAAACGCATTGAGTAAGGCAATCCTCCGGTATGCGGTCAGCACCTTGTCCGATCGTTATGACCGGGTGATGTATTTTCCTTCGTTTGAGATCATGATGGATGATCTGCGGGATTATCGTTTTTATCAGCCGGACATGATCCACCCGAATGAGGTGGCCATCGATTATATCTGGAAAAAATTCATGGAAACCTACTTCGATCCGGAGACGAAAGAGTTTATCCAACAATGGGCGCTGATCCTGAAAGCAATCGGTCATAAACCCTTTTTCCCAGGATCCACGGCCCATCAGCATTTTATTAAGGAAACCATCCGAAAACTGAAGTCATTTGAGTCCAGAATAGATATACATGAAGAATTAGTAACTTTGGAAAATCAGTTATTATGAGTGAAACCCGAAAGGCAAACAGATTGATCCGTGAGGCAAGTCCCTATCTTCTCCAACACGCCTATAATCCTGTCGACTGGTACCCCTGGGGCAAGGAAGCGCTGGACAAGGCTGTGAATGAGGACAGGCCCATTCTTGTTTCGATCGGGTATTCTTCCTGTCACTGGTGTCATGTAATGGAACGGGAGTCTTTCGAAAATGAGACCATCGCCAGTTATATGAATGAAAATTTTATCTGTATCAAGGTGGACCGGGAGGAGCGTCCGGATGTGGATCAGATCTATATGGATGCGGTCCAGGCAATGGGGATCAACGGAGGATGGCCGTTGAATGTTTTTTTAACCCCGGGCCAGAAACCGTTTTATGGAGGAACTTATTTCCAGCCCCATTCATGGATGCAGTTATTAAAGAATGTTACCGGCACCTTCACTTCCAAAAGAGAGGAGATAATCCACTCGGCTGAGAAACTAACCCAGCATATTTCCAAAAGTGATGTTTTGAAATTTGATCTGACTCTTGCGGAAGATGGTTTTTTTATTCAAACACTGGCGCCGTCCATTGAAATATTTCGAGAGCGGTTTGATTATGAATATGGTGGCATCCGGAAAGCTCCCAAGTTCCCCATGCCCATATTATGGACCTTTTTATTAAGATATGCTCATTTTTCGGATGACCAGTCCCTTCATGATCATGTGATCTTCACCCTGGAAAAAATGGTGCATGGCGGGATCTATGATCAGATTGGTGGAGGATTTTCAAGGTATTCGGTGGATGCAGAATGGTTTGCTCCACATTTTGAAAAAATGTTATATGACAATGCACAACTGATCAGTTTATTCAGTGAAGCCTACCTGAGTTCGAATAAAGCCCTGTTTAAGGAAGCCGTCTATGATTCCATTCATTTTATCAAAAGAGAAATGATGAGCCCCGATGGGGGATTCTATGCTGCATTGGATGCTGATTCGGAAGGGGAAGAAGGGAAATACTATACCTGGTCCGCGGGGGAATTTGAGAAGACGATCGGTGAGGGAGTGGAAACCTGGGCGGCTTTTTTCGGCGTAAAACCTGAAGGGAACTGGGAACCGGGTAAAAATATCCTGATCCGTCACCAGAACCTTGAATTCCTGGAAAAGGAACAGGGAATGAAGGCAGGGGAAGTAAATGAAAAACTGAAAAATATTAAGAGCAGGCTGCTTCGTGTAAGGGAAAAAAGGATAAGGCCCAACCTGGATAACAAGATACTGGCAGGCTGGAATGGCATGATGATCAAGGGACTGGTGGATGCCTTTCATTCTTTTGGGGAAAATGAATTCCTGGATCTCGCCATTAAAAATGCCGAGTATCTCATGACCCACCATTTTCAAAATGGGATCCTTTACAGGACCTCTGTCCGGAGTAATCATCCCATTCAGGGTTATCTGGAAGATTATGCATTTGTGATCCGTGGATTGATCTCCCTGTATCAGGCTGATTTTAATGAAAATTGGCTTCAATGGGCGAAGGAATTGATCCATTATACCTTGGGGCAGTTTTATGATGATCATGAGAACCTGTTTTTCTTCGCCAATCCGGATGCCGGCAAACTAATTGCCAGGAAAAAGGAACTCTTTGACAACGTGATCCCTTCCTCCAATTCGGAAATGGCCATTGGTCTTTTTCTTGCTGGAGAATTGTTTGGAGAACCTGCCTTCACAGAGACCGCCGAAAAAATGATCCGCCGGATCATGAATATGTTACAGCATGAACCCGAATATTTAACCAACTGGGGAAATCTCTATTTGATGTTTGCCAAACCCTTTGCTGAAATCGCCATCGTGGGAGAAAACTCTTTTGATATAAAAAATCAACTGGCCAGGCATTATATTCCCAACAAGGTATTTTGTGGAACTACATCATCTTCGGATCTGCCGCTTCTGAAAGACAAAAAAACAAACGATCGCACCACCCTGTATGTCTGTTACAATAAAGCATGTAAATTGCCTGTACATTCCACAGAGGATGCCTTAAAATTAATAGAATAGATTGGGAACTTCACCTGACATGATTCCAGACGATCATTCGTCGATCTTTGCGGATGTACTGCTGCCGGTCCCGATACCCAGGTATTTTACCTACAAGGTTCCCGGCCACCTGATCGGCCAGGTAAAGTTCGGTCACCGGGTGATCGTACAATTCGGCCGGAAGATCCTGACGGGCATTATCTGGAACATACATCAAAAAGCTCCTGAACAGTACAATGCCCGCTACCTGCTGGATGCGATCGATCAGCATCCTGTCATTGCGCCACAGCAGAAAGATCTTTTCGAATGGCTGGCAGAATATTATATGTGCACTCCCGGAGAGGTGATGAATGCTGCTTTGCCTACCGGCCTGAAACTATCCAGTGAATCAAAGATCCAGCTTCATCCGGAATTTAATATCGAACATACAGAACTTGAATTTTCGGACAAGGAATGGGAACTGATCAAATCCCTTGAATTTGATAAAGCCTTTACCTATCCCCAGGCCGCGAAGATCCTGGATATAAAAAACATCTATCATATCCTGAAATCCCTGCTTAATAAACAGGTGGTAATCCTATTCGAGGAGATCAAGGAAAATTACCGGCCCAGGAAAGAAAAGAAAGTCAGGATCGCAAATGAATACCTGGAGGAAGAGAATGGATTGGAGAACCTCTTTGATACCCTTGAAAATCAACCGAAACAGGTGGATATCCTACTGTCGTACCTGAAGTCAGTACCCATCTATGATGATCCCGGAAGTAATCAGAAAGGTATAAGCAAGACGATCCTGCTGAGGGGGGATCTTTCGAAATCCTCTTATCAGACTTTGAAAAAAAATGGGATCCTGGAGGAATTTGAGATCACCGTTCCCCGATTTACACTCCCTGATGGTGACCGGCACAAGGTGGTGCTGAGTGAAGAACAAGTTCAGGCTAAAAAACTCCTTTCTGAATTGCTGGTACAGAAGGATACGGTTTTGCTGCATGGGATTACGGGAAGCGGAAAAACCGAATTATACCTGACATTGATCCAGGAATACCTGGAGAAAGGAAAGCAGGTACTCTACCTGTTACCGGAAATCGCCCTGACCACCCAGATCGTAGAAAGGCTGATCGGGGTTTTCGGCAATATCATGGGAGTTTATCACTCGAAATATTCTGACAATGAGCGGGTAGAGGTATGGCAAGGCGTCCGATCAGGAAGGTTTCAGTTTGTCATTGGTGTGAGATCTGCCATATTTTTACCTTTTGATCAGTTAGGTTTGATCATCATCGATGAAGAGCAGGAAAATTCTTTCAAACAGACTGAACCTGCTCCCAGGTATCATGCGCGTGATACTGCCTTATACCTGGCACATTTGCATGGATCAAAAACGATGTTGGGATCCGCAACACCATCGCTTGAATCTTATTACCTGGCATCTGCTTCGAAATACGGATATGTCCAGTTAAAAAAACGATATGGGCCGGCGGTTTTACCGGACATCAAACTGGTAAATATCAGGTTGGAAAGGAAGAACAAAACCTTAAAAAGTAATTTTTCTTCTGAACTCCTGGAATCGCTGGAGAAAACCTTTAAAATCGGGAAACAATCGATCCTTTTTCAGAATCGCCGCGGATATTCTCCCTTTGTGATCTGTGATGACTGTGGCTGGATACCCCAGTGCCAGCAGTGCGCAGTAAGCCTCACCTATCATATGTTCAGCGATGATCTGAGATGCCATTACTGCGGATATAAAAATCATGTTCCTGCTGCCTGTCCAGCATGTGGTTCAACCAAGATACGGACGGTCGGCTTTGGGACAGAAAAAATTGAAGATGATCTGAAAATTTATCTGCCTGAAGCCAGGATAAAGAGAATGGATCTGGATACTACGCGTAGCCGGTTCAGTTACCAGAAAATCCTGCATGCTTTTGACAGTGGTGAAACGGATGTTCTGATCGGCACCCAGATGATCACCAAGGGACTTGATTTTGGCCGGGTCACCCTGGTTGGGATCATGGATGCTGACCGCATGATTCATTTTCCTGACTTCCGGTCCATCGAAAAAGCTTTTCAGATGATCGTACAGGTAAGCGGACGGGCAGGAAGAAGAGAAGAGAAAGGATTGGTGATCATCCAGACTTCGAATCCCGACTATGAACTTTTCGAGTGGGTAAAAAGAAATGACTATGAAAAAATGGCCTCTACGGAGCTATTGGAAAGACAAAAATACGGATACCCACCCTTCACCAGGATCATTGATGGGATCATTAAACATAAGGATAAAGAAACGGCCAGGCAGATCGCCAAGGTGTATGCGAATGAGATCCGCCACGGACTGGGAACGGAACGTATCCTGGGCCCGGAAGAACCTTTGATCTCCAAGATCAGGAATGAATACCTTTACCGGATCCTGATCAAGCTCGAACGCGATAAGGTCAACCTCCATTACGTAAAAAGTTTTCTTCATGACACGTCCGTTAGCTTATTGAATACCCGGGACTTTAAATCCGGTAAGATCATTTTTAATGTAGATCCGGTTTAAGGATCAGTAGGATATCAAGTGATGAGGTTATTAGGGTACTAGGTTATTGAACAACGATGTTTCCTGCGGTATGCATCCCTTTTTTAAAATAACAGTAAAAATTACATTTCCATCCTGAGTTCCCCGCGAAGGATCTGTATGAACCTGATTTTTATACAACCAGATAACTTCGAACCAGATAACTGTTTATCAACGGGGAGAACTTCATATAGACCCTTCATAGCGTTCGGGGTAAAAACGTGTTATTTTCAGGATCAAATTCAAAAAGAAGATCCTTTTATCCTGAGCTCCCTGCGAAGGATCTATATGAGTCCGACTATTAGCTTGGAAGTTACATAGTGTGGTGATCCTTTATAAGTTACTCCCCTCCTATCACCTCGTATTTTAATAATTAAGGTTAAATTTGCCCGGATACACGATCATTCTATTGGACAACACTTTCCGCACATACTGGATTTACCTGATTCTGCTTCCCCTGGCCTATTCCAGTTGCCAGGATTGTAATGATTGCGGCCCTGGCCAGAATGAACCCTTCGTCAATCTCAGGTTTTATAATATCGATAGCCTGTTAAAGGTGGCAGATACCCTGGCCATCATCCAGGACAGTCTTGACACCGTGAACCAGCGAATTCAGGAAGGAGATACCACTTTGACAGAGATAAAAACGGAGCTCGAATACCAGAAAAGTTATTATGAAAAGGTAAAAGTAAACATCAACCAGGGTAAGATCAAAATCGATGAGGTATTTGGCCCGAACGGTGAGGGTCCGATGCTTTTCAGGGATTCCCTGAAAAATGATACACTCACCAACTTCAGATTTCCACTGAAAATGAATGCGGACGAATCAGTGTTTATCATTAATTTCAATGGGGAAAGCAATGAGATCGGTTTTAATTATACCCGTGAAATTGACCGGGGAGGCGATTTTATCGTGATCCGGGTTTATGACCTAGAGGTTTTCACCCATACTTTTGATTCGGTTAAGATGGTTTGCAATAAAGATAAGTGCCTGAGCAATGAAACGATTATTCGTATCTATTTTTAAAACGGCCCTGGCCTTTTATTTTTTCATTCCCTGGGCGCAAGCACAGGTGGAAAGGGATTCTATCCCGGAACCATCACAGGAAGTCCCAAACATGACAATTCAAAAGCAGGATCAGGGAATTGACCAGGATTCGATTGGTGATAACCAGAAAGTCCCGGTGATCAGACGGCTGGAATTTTCCATTGATTACCTGAAACTGGTAAGTTTTGCTTTGCCTTCGGAAACCAAAATGGAAGGCGGACTGGCCATCATCACCAAACCCAACATCGGGATCAGTTTCGAATTCGGTTATGGTGCCAAGATGCCGGAGGAGCATTTTAAAAATGCAGAATACCGGGTGGATGGGCTTTACGGCAGAGCTGGGCTAAGTTATCATTTCCCCTTCAATCCCAATACAAACTTTTTTTTAGGCGCCAAATACGGCATGAGCAATTATCAGGATGAAGCAACCTACAGCATTGAAAGCAGCTTATGGGATCCGTATGAAGACAGCTTCCAAAGGACGGACCTGTCCGCTCAATGGGTCGAATTCATTGCAGGTTCCGAATCGAGGTTTAAAGGCAATTTTTATTTAGGTTTTATCTTCAGGTTCCGTGCATTGATCAGTCATGATAATTTTACCCCCCTGGAAGTGTATGCCGTCCCAGGCTATGGCCGGACCATGGATAAGACCATTCCCGCCCTGAATCTCTACATCAAATACATGCTGAATTTCGGGAAACAGGTTGAGGAAGCCAACTAATCCATTCTGAGCACACGCATCTAGCGCGGAAGTTACATCTAGCGCGGAAGTTACTTCCGTGCGGTTACTTACTTACGTGCAGTCCCCTCCTTCCGTGCGATTCCTCTGGACGATGAATCATTCAATCAATACCACCTCCAGCAATCCTTTCCTTCCGGCATAATAGTCCATTGCGCTGCTATAGAGATAGTACTGCGGATCATCTACGATCCCTGCTTTCACCGGATTAAAGTGAATATACGCCAGACGTTGATCAATCATCGCAGCCGTAGACAATTCCACAGGATGATATGATGCCCGCCAAAACTGGTATTTTATATGTTTTTTGCTCATAGATGCAGCTTTTCTGAATATTCCAAGCATCCATTCTCTCCTACTTTCTTTTAAATTACTTTCAATCATTCGACAGATCTGGACGGATGTAAATTTTTTAAAATCACGGACTGTATTTTCAAGTTTAAAGGGATGCGAACTACTGGCAATTAAATGAATATGATTGGTCATGATACACCAGGCATGGAGGTTTAATCCCTTTTCCTTCTGACAATATTGAAGGTTTTTTATTATGCAATCCTTGTATTCACATCGAGTAAACACATCGATCCATCCTATTACCGTGATCGTGATAAAAAATAAGCCTTCAGGATTGTGGATTTTATACTTTTCACTCATTTAGCTGGCTGGTTTAAGGAAAGTGAAATTAAAATATATAGACTGATTTTCCAATTTTCTGCCACGGAAGAACCTTCCGCGCCAGAGTCGGACGGAAGTTACTTCCATCCGATGAATCACTTCCGTCTTATCGGATTTTTAATCCTCCAGCCTGAAATCCTTCTTCAAAGCCTGGATGGTATGATGCGCCGTCATATCAAATTGGGTGGGAACCACGGAAACATAATTGTTGGAAATCGCCCAGATATCATTGTCAAACTGATCATCCAAATTGATAAAATCACCTGCCATCCAGAAATATCGTTCACCATAAGGATCGATGCGCTCATCAAAAGCCTCTTTCCAGCGGGCATTCGCCTGCCTGCATATTTTAATGCCTCTGATCGTACCCTGCACAGCGGCAGGAAAATTTACATTGAGCGCCACCCCCTGCGGGAGGCCGGATTCCAGCACTTGTCTTGATATCTGATCAAGATATGCTGAAACATGTTCGAATTTTGCTGCGGGAGAATAATCACACACGGAATATCCTATGGCCGGGATATCATCAATGGCCGCCTCAAGCGCAGCTGCCATGGTCCCTGAATAAACCACACTGATGGAAGTATTCGGTCCGTGATTCACACCACTTACCAGCAGATCGGGCTTCCGGTCCTTGAGGACAAAATGCTTGGCGAGTTTTACACAGTCAACCGGCGTTCCCGAGCATTGGTAGGATTTAATGCCGTTAAAAGTTTTGGTCTCTGAAAGTCGTAAGGTATTCCCGACCGTAATGGCATGTCCCATCCCGGATTGTGGACTGTCCGGAGCGACTACCACCACTTCACCGATTTCAGCCATTACCTCAACGAGGACTTTAATGCCTTTTGAAGTGATTCCATCATCGTTGGTAACAAGAATGAGTGGTTTATCCATTTATATTAAAAATAAAGCGTGTGATTATTGACCGAGCAAAGCATTATAATAGGCAACGATCCTGACCAGATCCCTTCTGGAATCTATTTTCAGTTTGTTCTTTTTGATATATTGTTTGATTTGCGGCTCTTTTCTTTTCATTGCTTCGTACAACTCAAATTTTTTATTGTTGTATTTTGTAAAGCTCCCACCCTCATCCAGGAAATAATATTCATAATCCAGCTTCGTACGGGTCATATTCACCGAAGACCGGTACATATAGGAATACTGGGGTATTGTTTCCGTCACGATCGCTTCCCTGGCCAGCAGGGATAATTTTCCCTCATAAAGCACCTCGAAAAGGATAGGAACCTTGTAATTAGGCTGAACCTCGAAAGGAATGGAATAGAAATTCCGGTACATTTCGACGGTCTTATCATAAATACTGAAATAAAGTATTTTTCTCGCTGAATACGTCTGTACCGTTTCATTGATAACGAGCTGTATCAGGTCATTTTCAAGGCTGTATTTGATCTGTCCTTTCAAGGTATCGCCACTGAGCAATACAAGTTCTCCTTCATGCAATAATTCAGAAGGAAATTCCTGCCCAAAACCATCCGTTAATGTAAAAAATAAGGCTAAAAAAATAAGGATGCCTTTTAAACTACTATTTGTTCCTCTGCAAGATATCATGTCCCATTTTATCTCTTTTGGTAGTTAAATAACGAAGATTGTATTGATTCGGTATGATTTCAATCGGTAAAACTTCCACAATTTCCAGGCCATATCCCATTAACCCAACCCTTTTTTTAGGATTATTGGAAATCAGCCGGATCTTTGAAATTCCCAGGTCACGCAATATCTGCGCGCCGATCCCATAATCTCTTTCATCTGCCTTGAAGCCGAGTTCTACATTGGCCTCCACAGTATCCAATCCTTTCTCCTGCAATTCATAGGCCTTGAGTTTATTCAGGAGTCCAATGCCCCGTCCTTCCTGGTTCATATACACGACCACCCCCTTCCCTTCCTTTTCGATCATCTCCATGGCCCCATGTAACTGAGGGCCGCAATCACAGCGGCAGGATCCGAATATATCACCTGTCACACAGGAAGAATGAACCCTTACAAGAACCGGATCATTTGGGTTCCATTCGCCCTTGATGAGCGCAAGATGAATTTCATTGGTATTGGTTTGCCGGTAAGCTTTTAACTGGAAGTTGCCATATTCCGTGGGCATGTTCACATGGGTAACGGGCTCAATCAGGGATTCTTTTTTGATCCTGTATTCAATAAGATGGGCAATGGATACCAGCTTCAAGCCGAATTTATCGGCGATCTTCCGCAACTGGGGAAGCCTGGCCATCGTACCATCTTCATTCATGATCTCAATAAGCACTCCAGCCGGGTTGAATCCGGCCAATCTGGCAAAATCAATGGCCGCTTCAGTATGGCCTGCCCTGCGCAACACCCCTCCTTTTTTTGCTTTCAAGGGGAAAATATGACCCGGGCGACCCAGGTCTGCAGGCTTAGTCTCCGGATCGACCAGCGCTTTGATGGTCCGGTACCTGTCTTCGGCTGATATCCCCGTTGAAACCTTTTCATGGATCAGATCGACAGAAACGGTGAAGGGTGTACCATGAATCGCCGTATTTTTTCCTACCATTAATTCAAGGCCAAGTGCATCGCATCTTTCCTCCACCAGGGGAGTACAGATCAATCCGCGTCCGTGCATGGCCATAAAATTGACGATCTCAGGGGTAATACAGTCCGCAGCACAAATAAAATCCCCCTCATTCTCCCGGTTCTCGTCATCCACCACAATAATGACCTCTCCATTCTTGATCGCCTCAACCGCCTCTTCTATGCTATTTAACAAACTTACATTATGCATTCATTCAGAATTTAATGGTACAAAAATACGGTTTTTACCTGTAAATTCTGATTGATCCGGATATAGATTGAGGGAATTATATGTATTTTGAAATTCATGCTCATGAACCAATGTATTTTCAATTGAAACAAAAAAAATTTTGGCATTTAACCGGGTAATCACCATAAAACCTTCTCCAGGCGATTTTCAGTTAAATTATCCTGAAAAATACTTCGCAGCTATTTTATCGGCACATCTTTCGCCATCGATTGCTGCTGAGGCAATGCCTCCGGCATAACCTGCCCCCTCTCCTGCAGGGAAAAACCGCTTAAGCCGGACATGTTCCAGTGTTTCAGGATCCCTGGGGATCCGTACCGGGGAAGAAGTCCGGCTTTCCACCGCCACCAGCTGCGCTTCGTTGGTCAGATATCCCCTCATCTTATTTCCAAAATCCGTAAAAGCGGTTTTCAACCGTCGCGTAATCTGAGACGGCAATAGTTCACTCAGCTGGGCGGACCGCAATCCCGGCTGGTAGGAAGATTCGGGCAATGTATTTGAAACTTTCCCCTTCATAAAATCAATCAGCCGCTGGGCCGGGGCAGCCTGGCTTTCTCCTCCCATTTCAAATGCTTTTCTTTCGATGGCTCTCTGAAAATCGATCCCGGCAAGAACACCCGACCCGCGGAAAGGTTTTAGATCATCATCATCCACCGATACCACGATGCCCGAATTCGCAAACCGTGAATTCCTCCGGGACGGGGACATCCCATTGACAACGATTTCCCCCGGTGCCGTTGCGGCGGGCACAATGAATCCTCCCGGACACATGCAGAAGGAAAAAACACCCTTTTGCTGGTTCCGGTAAGCAACCTGTGTCACCAGTGAATAACTGGCGGCCGGAAGATAGGGGCCACGGGCAGGGCAATGATACTGGATCTGGTCGATGATGGCCTGTGGGTGCTCGATCCTGACGCCCAGGGCAAATGATTTTCTTTCAAGAAAGATCTTTTTCTGATGGAGCAGTTCATAAATATCTCTTGCCGAATGCCCGGTGGCCAACATAACGGCCTCTCCTTCATATCGCATCCCATGCTGATCGATCACCCCTTTCAACTCATCCCCTTCAATCACCAGGTCCACAACCCGGGTTTCAAGGTGCATTTCCCCGCCCGCCTCTATAATGCTTTGCCGGATATTTCCCACCACCTTGGGTAATTTATTGGTGCCGATATGGGGATGAGATTCCACCAGGATGAGGGGATTGGCCTCATGGGAAACAAAAATTTCGAGGATGCGGTCAAAATTCCCTCTTTTTTTTGATCTCGTATATAATTTCCCATCCGAATACGTGCCAGCTCCTCCCTCCCCGAAGCAGTAATTCGAGTCCGGATTTACAATATGATCCCGGTTGATGGCGGCGAGGTCTCTACGTCGTGCTCTCACATCTTTCCCTCTTTCCAAGATGATGGGTTTGATACCCAGTTCAAGAAAACGCAGGGCGGCGAACATTCCGGCCGGCCCGGATCCAATGATGATCACCTGCCTTGCCTTCCGGACATCCTGATAGGCCTTCCGGTAGGTCAGCCGGCTTTCAGGCAATTCATTGACATAGAGATTGACCCAAATGTTCACCTTTACCTGTTTGGAACGTGCATCAATGGAACGTTTGATCAGCTGAACATGGCATTCGTCCTCATCTCTGATCCCATGTTTCCGGCATAGATATGATTTTAGATGGTCTTCATCAAAACCAATCTCAGGGACGACGATATCAACAATTTCTTTTTTCAAGCATGTATATCCATTAATTATTGTATCATCAGGTGATCACAAAGGGCCTGGGTGAAAAAGAAAGTACAAATACGATCAATGTGATCCATCCCAGGATTTTCCTTCCGGATGACAAGGGTTCATCCATGATGGCGGGTGGATGATAAATGCCCAGGAAACGGCCAATGATAAAGGCGAATACAAGCCATTCCGCATATCCTTTCAGCGTTGGGAAGAAAAGGATCGTTATAAACTGGGCAGTGAAAATGGACAAGGCCAGCATGAGCCGCATCCGGTTGGTGATGCGCATCGATCGCATCACAAGGAATAAAAATCCAATGTATAAGGGAATGTAAAGCAACAGGTCATTTAACGGATCGAACGGTGTGATGAGCCCCAGGCCGGCATAAAACATGAACAGGATAAACATGGCGGTTGAAATATTCTTATGATTTTCCCAGCCAAACAGGCCGTATAGTACATGTCCCCCATCCAGCTGCCCGATGGGAAGCAGGTTCAGGGAGGTAAAAAACAGCGCCAGGAAACCGGCAAATAGCCAGGGATAATGAATGATCTCATAAGGATTCGGGACCAGGGCCGGATCAGGGGCCACGTAATTCCTGAAAAACCAGAAGGTCAGGTTGTCCCCCAGGTAAAAACTCCCCTCCTCTTCGTAAAAATGTTGCGCATAATCGGCCCCGTATTCCAGGTATTCCGGGTGGATTTTATAAATGTATTCGGGAGGTGGAAGATGGGTGAATCCGTAATACATGACGAACAAGGCGATGATAAAACCGGAAAGCGGACCGGCGATCCCGATATCAAAGTATTCCAGCCGGGATTTAATGGGTTCCTTGATGCGGATGAAGGCGCCCATGGTTCCGATGGTAAAGGGGATCCCGATGAACCCCAACCATAACGGGATATAATAAGGGAGGGTCACTTTCACCTGGTAGTACCGGGCGGTGAGATAATGACCGAACTCATGGACCGTGAGGATGGCCAGGAAAGGAAGGGAAAACTGGATCCCGGATAAAACTTCGTCCAGGGATAGTCCGGGGCCAAAATACATCAGAGGTCTGCCGTACATCCATTCCGCCCCTGATATGGTGGTGGTAATGAGGGTAATGAAAAAAAGCAGTGGAAAGATCCACGGTCTGGATTTTTTTTCTTTGAGTTCTTCGTTATCTTCCATTCGGTTTCAAATCAATCTTCAACTGGTTCCGTTCCACATGAAGGGTCTTCAATCCCAGCGATTTGGCAGTTTCTATATTGGGTAAACTGTCGTCGATCAGCAAAGTTTTCCCGGGGACCAGATTATTTTCATCCATTACCTGCATAAAGATATCCTCATCCGGTTTACGTTTCCCCATTTCATAGGAATAATATACCTTATTGAAATATTCGTCGAGTTTCCGGCCGGTCTGATCGTGGAAGGTCCGGCAGAACTTCAGGCGGTGAATGTGATTCGTATTGCTCAAAAGATAGGTGCTGTATTGATCCCTGGCTTGAGTGAGCATTTTCACCTTTCCCTCAGGAATATCGAGCAGCAGGGCGCCCCATGCCTGGTCAATTTTTTTATCCGGTATATCTTTTTTAAAAAAAAGCCGAATCTCGTTCCGGAATTGCGCATCCGTGATTTTACCCATTTCATAGGCGGTAAAAAAGTTGGTGGATTTATGCAGCTCCATGATATCGACCGGATCCGTTCCACTCAGTTCCGCGAAAGCTTTGGCAGTCAACTGGGGATCGATGTTGACGATCACGCCTCCCAGGTCGAAAATTATATTTTGTATCTTAACGGTATCCAAATAAGGGATGTAAATTTGTGTATTAAAGAGCAAATATGTAACATTGCACTCCCAAATTCAAGGATGGGAAGGATTAAAATAATGAAAGCCGGAAGCTCGAAGCTGGAAGCTGGAAGCAATTAATAATTCTTCATTATTAATTCTTCATTATTAATTCTTAATTCCTCGTTTGGGCCCATAGCTCAGCTGGTCAGAGCACCTGACTCATAATCAGGGGGTCGAAGGTTCGAGCCCTTCTGGGCCCACTTGAATATCAGGCAGTTACAATAATATTATGTGACTGCCTTTTTTTGGTTTATACATAAGTATATACATTAATCGATTTTTGGGCATTTTATAATGGGAATTTTAAAATTTTAATGTAATTCTTAATTGTACTATTTTAGGAGTGGAAAAACCGGTCAAAGTGACCACCCAAAACCGGAGTAAAATGACCATGCTTTCCGGTTCAAACTGACCACCTCATTCCGGACCAAAGTGACCACCCTGTTCCGGAGCAAACTGATCACCCTTTATTAAAGAACTTTTTCATGTTGTCGAAGCTTTAATTTCACGCTTTTGTTAAACCTAAGGCGTGAAAGATGGCCAATAGAATAATCGACATGAGAAAAGTTAGAAAAGTAATCACATTACATCATCAGGGTAAAAGTAAGGTTTTCATAAGCAAATATTTATCGCTCTCAAGGAACACGGTCAAAAAATACATTGCTCTTTATCAGTTGCTTAATTTGACAATTGAAGATATCAATGAGAAAAGCGATGCTGAGCTGGAAGAACTGTTCAGCAGCAATAAAACACAGAATCCTTCCCCTAAGCTGCAGGCTGTTTATGATTTTTTCCCATACATGGAGCGTGAGCTAAAGAAACAGGCATCACACGGCAATTAATGTGGGAGGAGTATTATAGAAAGCATCCCGATGGACTAAAGAGCAGCCAGTTCTGTGAACATTTTCTTCGCCGGACCAGTAAGGTAAATCCGGTAATGCATATGAACCACAAAGCCGGTGACAAGATGTTTGTTGACTATGCTGGAAAAACACTGCAGCTGACGGATAAAAACAATGGAGAGGTCACGGAAGTACAGTTTTTTGTAGCCATCCTTGGGGCAAGCCAATATACCTATGCAGAGGCCTCGTTAAGTCAGAAGAAAGAAGATTTTATCGCATCGGTGGAAAATGCGCTTCACTACTTCAAGGGAGTACCGGCAGCTATAGTACCGGATAATCTTAAATCTGCCGTTGCCAAAAGCAACCGGTATGAACCGATATTGAACGAGACCTTCCTTGATTTTGCAGAACACTACGGAACAACGATCCTCCCTGCAAGAGCATATAAGCCCAGGGATAAATCATTGGCTGAAGGGGCCGTAAAGATCATGTATCAGTGAATTTACCCAGCACTCAGGAACAGAACCTTTCATATGTTGCAAGACTTGAATGAAGCGATCTGGAAGGAACTGGAGATGCATAATAATAAAAAACTTACCGGCTGGCCAACCTCACGTTTACAATTGTTTAAAGAAATAGAACAGGGGGAATTGGATCCGCTTCCGGTTGAACGCTATGAGATCAGACAGATGGCCTTTGGTACGGTAATACAGAACTGCCATGTACTTTTAAGCAAGGATAAGCATTATTACAGCGTTCCTTTCCAGTACATCCGCAAAAAGGTTAAAATAATGTATACCAGAAGCAAAGTAGAGGTGTATTACAAATACAACCGTATTGCCCTTTATCAAAGAGATTACAAAAAATACAACTACACCACGGTAAAGGAGCATATGGCTTCAACCCATCGGTTTATTACAGAATGGACACCACAACGCTTCATAAACTGGGGCGCATCGATTGGTGAAAGTGTCAGGGAATTTATTACAAGGCTTCTGGAGGTGAAACAGCATCCCGAACAGGCATACAAAAGCTGTATGGGCTTGTTGTCGTTTGCCAAGAAGCTGGGGTGAGGAAAGGTTGATCAATGCCTGTAAACGGGCACTGGAATACAACATATATAATTACAAAATCATCCAGAAGATCCTGGAAAATGGTCTGGATAAGTTAAAAAATGATGCTGAAAAAAATCCTGAACTCCCGGAACATTATAATATCAGAGGGAAAAATTATTATAAATAAAATAGTAGAAAAATGAATGAAATTACACTTACTAAAATGAAGCAGATGAAGCTCTATGGCATGTATGGAACTTTTAAAACTGCTATCGAGACAAAAAAAACAGATGACTATACATTGGATGAGTTTGTTTCCATGATCGTTGATGCCGAATGGGATGACCGCAAAACCCGGAAAATTGAAAGAGCAATAAAAAATGCCCGGTTCCATTATAAGGCATCCATTGAAAACGTCATCTACGATGAAACTAGAAAGATCGATAAAAACAAATTATTAAGACTTGCCGAATGCGGGTTTATTGAAAAATGTGAAACTATATTAATAACAGGCAGCACAGGTGCCGGTAAAAGTTATATTGCCACAGCATTGGGTTACCAGGCCTGTATTGAAGGCTATAGAGTTATGTATTTTAATACCACCAAACTGTTTTCAAAGTTAAAAATGGCTAAGGCTGATGGTTCATACTTAAAAGAACAGGGCAAAATAGAAAAACCGCACCTGGTTATTCTGGATGATTTTGGCCTTCAACCCCTGGATAATCAGAACAGAATAACTTTATTGGAAATTATTGAAGACAGGCATAACAAAGGATCCATGATGATTACCTCCCAGATACCTGTCCAGGGATGGTATGAGATCATTGGGGAAAAGACAATCGACGATGCTATTCTGGATAGGCTAATACATCAATCTCACCGCCTTGAACTTGGGGGAGAATCAATGAGAAGAAAAAGAAAATTGATAAATCAGGAAATTGAATAAATTTGTCACAAACTGGCAATAAGAAATTGTTCTTTTTTTAGTGAAATCAGGGATTGGTCACTTTACACTGGAATGGGGTGGTCAATTTAAATTGGAATAGGGTGGTCAATTTGTCCGGAATTTGCACAACAAAAACAATAATGGTGGGGCTGCAGTTTTTCTCGGTCTTGGGAGATCGCCAGGGTTCTATACGCAGGGTGATTATACGGCACTACATAGAAATTACTGGACAGCGCTACCATTGACAATACCCTTTTTTAAAGGAGCGGTATCCTGGGACATTATGCCTAGCGCCCTGGTGGATTTGGATTACGGAAATAATAAAGAAACGGCCTGGGGATTTACTTACGGCACACGCGTAGCCATCTATAAGATCATTCCTAAAACAGCGATTGTTGGTGAAGTATATGGTACATCTGGAGAAGCATATTCAGCCCCGGAATATAAAGTGGGCTTGCGCTGGGAACCAAATGATTATATCGTCCCGGCAGTGTCATACGGTGCACAGCTGGATGGATCAAAAGGTGCGGGGTTTGAAATCGGTGTGATAATATTTTCGCCTCAATTCTTAAAAAAGGACTTCATTAAGAATAATCACATTGAGTATTAATTGTATACTAAAGTAATTGTCTATTTTTCACTCCACGATAGGATTTCCTTATGAAAGCATTTATACCACTGTTGATTACAATTTCTGAGGGCCAGCATTTGGGGTGAGTCTTAGCTTTTAATGCATATTAATACAAGTACATATTAATTTGAGTAAGATCAATTTTTCTTTAATTCTTGATTTTATGTGGATTATAACATGGTAAGAATTATCAGGATACGATTATATAAGCAATGGGAAAATACATAATCAATAATTCGCCAGTATTTTTTGGACAACGACGAAATCGTTGGGGCCAGAATTAAAATATATGGTTGATGGTTTGAAATAGTAGCAATCATCAGCCATATTGGTATATTATTATTTCAATTATTCAATCAAGAATGAACCCTATTGAGCAAAGTCAAAGCATCAAATTTTACTTTAGGAGCATAAGAATAGTATTATTCATTGGAATTATATTGTTCAGTTATACTTCGATTTATGCACAACAAAACAATGAAAAGCAAAAAAGAATCCTTGAAATAAATCCAACTGATACACTTAAATCAGACACCACCAAAAACGTTGGGATCGCTCCACTCGATATCGCAGAGAACCGTGGATTATTTATCCTGACTCCAGACGGGAAGATGCAATTAAGGATTTTGGGATCTGTTCGATACCTGGTGGTTTTTGATGAGCTTAACTTAGTATCAAAAAATGCATTTAACACCTATGAAATTCCAGTAGGTGATCTCAATCAGGCCCTGCCGAATTATTACAATGGATTGGAACAAACAAGGTTGGGATTTGAGGTAACACGAAAAACTAAAAATGGAGATATTTTTATTCGCCTAGAGACCGATTTTGCCGGTGAAAATGGTTTCAGAATACGGCATGCTTACGGTCAATACAACAAATTTCTTTTCGGACAGACCTGGAGCCTCTTTTCCCATGTCAATGCCTCATCTGCCATGGTCGATTTTGCAGGTCCTACCAGCTCGGTTGTTACCCGGAATCCTCAGATCAGGTATTCACAATCCAATTTATTTAAGCGGTATGATTTATCATTAGGTCTGGAATACATTATTCCCAACCTGGCCCTACCTGATTCCATTGAGGCAAAGACTTTTCAACTGGTCCCGGCACTTTCTGCCAGATTGGATAAAGTATATTCCTGGGGTTCATTCCAGATATCAGGGATCATTCCCACAGTTTCAGGTCGTGATAGTGAAGGCAATCTTGTGCTCAAACCCGGGTGGGGCGTTTCTTCTTCAGTTGTTATTAATTCATGGAAGCAAGGGAAATGGTATATCCAGGGGGTACTGGGTAGGGAAATTACCAGGTTCTTCACCGACCTGGGAAGCAATGGCCTCGACCTCATAATAAGTCCGCAAGGAGAGATAAACGCTCCATTGGCTTATGGCTATTATGCGACTTATGAGCACAGTTGGAAGCAAAACTTGTACTCCAATTTCACCTACGGGTTGGTGCACCTCGAGAAATTTGCTTTTACCGAAGAAAGCGCCTACCTGGAAGGTTTTACACTTCGCGCTAATACCTTCTGGGACATTGCCGAAGGCGCAAGGATAGGCGCAGAAGGAATCTTGGGAAAACGGATTGATAAAAGTGAAATTGATGGCAATGCGCTAAGGGTGAATCTGCTGTTTTATTATGATTTTTAAAATATAAAATCTTAAGTAAATATTATTATAAACTGATATTGAAAAGAAGATTGAATGAATAAATGGAAAAAGTGATACAAACAATAGATACATTATGAAAATAGTCCTGTTAATAATTTACTTGCTCGTTCTCATTTATACAATTATAAAAATATTACTGGATACGCAATCCACACCCAAAACACTTGCATATCTGCTTCTTGTAATGGTTCTTCCGGTAGCGGGGATCCTACTGTATTTTTCTTTTGGCATTAATTACAGGCATCAGAAGTTTACATTCGAAAGGAGCCTTAGCGCAACTCGAGTTGGATGTCGCATATCAAAAAGAAATCAGCAATCAGACAGAAGACTTACTCGAAATTCATCAGAAGGAAGTGGCTCATTTTGCCCCTATTGTTCATTTTTTAGGAGGAATTAGTAATGAACATTTAAGTGAGAACAAATTCAAACTCCTGGTGAATGGAGAGGAGAAATTCCCAGAAGTAATCAAAACGCTGGAAACTGCGAGTCATTTCATCCATATGGAATACTATGATTGGGAAAACGACACCAGGGGCAATCAGATCAAGGAAGTTCTATTGAAAAAAGCGAAGGAAGGGGTAAAAGTTCGGGTATTGTATGATGACTATGCCAGCAGAAAAATCAAAAATAATATTGTAAAAGAGCTTAAATCGGGTGGTGTGGATATCCACCCTAAAATCAAGGTAAAGCTCAGGCAGTTTGCCAACAGGGTCAATCACCGGGACCATCGAAAGATCATCATCGTGGATGGCAAAATTGGTTTTGTGGGTGGCATCAATATCTCTGACCGATATGATAATTCCATCGATACCGGCTTGTACTGGAGGGATACGCATGTGAAGATAACAGGTCCGCTTGTCGGGAGTTTACAGCGGCATTTTATCGTAAGCTGGAATACAAGTGTAGCCCAGAGCCTATCTTTTAGTAAGGAATTATTCCCGGAAGTATCGATCCAATCAGCTGAAGGGAAAAGCGCTCTTGGCCAGGTTGTTCCCGGTGGACCAATTTATCCCAAATCCAACATCATGTTGAGCTATATGCGGATATTCTCCTTGGCCAAACAGAAGCTTTATGTCACGAATCCATATTTCATTCCTAGTGAGAGTATCATGAATGCCCTGGTCCAGGCGGGGATCTCTGGAGTCGATGTCAGGTTGATGGTGCCGGAGAAGTCAGACTCAGCCATTGTGGGAGCAGCCTCCAGGTTTTATTTCACAGAATTACTGGAGGCCGGTGTTCGGATTTTTCTGTACAAAAAGGGATTTGTCCATGCTAAAACCGTAGTAGCCGATACCATGTTGAGCGTGGTTGGTACTGCCAATATGGACATCCGGAGTTTTGATCTGAATTTTGAAATCATGTCGGTGCTATATGGAAAAGAGTTTGCGAAGCAGCTGGAGGAAGTTTACCTGAACGATTTAGATGAATGCAGGGAAATCACAGTGAAGAATGGAGTAAAAATGGAATCGTTAAACGTTTGAACTTATGCCATCGCCAGGTTGATTTCTTCATTCCTGTAATTTGAACAGTTTTAATGCTATCAACCTATTTGATTTATATTTAACGTTAAGAATAATAGATCTCTATAATTATACAAATAGCACGCTGACATGTTAAACAATATCCTTATTGGCTGTATTACTGATCGTTGTCACTAGTTTCATCCATACCATTATCACACGGATTGTATTATCAATTGTACAAAAGAAACCAGGTAAACAAACACCCTTTCGAAGAATTATAAATATCGATCTTATTATCCTGATCATTATGGTCGCCACCTTAATTGAAAGTGCAATATGGGCTTTGACCTATTTACAAATCGGATCATTTGATATGTTTGAGGAAGCCTTATACTTTTCGCTCGTAACGTATTCCACGTTAGGCTATGGCGATGTAATATTGAGTGATAGCCATCGCTTACTTGGAGCTTTTGAAGCTGCCAATGGCGTGATTATGCTTGGCTGGTCAACTGCTATTGTCGTCTCGGCTCTACAAAAAATTTATTTGAAATCTACCCGTTAGAAAAAATCATTGGATAAGGTAGAAAGTTAAACTAGTGATTAATCTTGAGCTTTTTCAGTTTTTGAATTTTTTAACTGATTCTGGACATCTTTTGGCAGGATGGTAAAAAGTGCTACCAATGGCCTGCTGCTTTCATTATACTCCAGTAATACCTTAGCAATTCCCGCAAAAGGCATAAATAATATCATGCCTGAAACACCCCATATCAGACCACCGGTAATCACCGACAAAAATATCATAAATGCATTCAGGTTGATTTTATTGCCAATGACAATGGGCTTGAATACATTGCTTTTTAAAGCATTGGAAATAATGATGCCAGCAAGTGCCAAAAGTGGTACCGCTAGTCCATCATTTGAAATGGAAGCAAATACAAAAACAATCGCCATTCCAAGAGGACTTCCTATATATGGTATGAGGGTAAGCAGGGCTACCAGTACTGCGAAGAACAAGGCAAATTTTAAACCGATTAGGAGAAAGATGACATACAACATCACGGCTAATATGAGCGTAATTGTAAAAAGACCGTACAGGAAGTTATTGATAATGCCTATTATTTCTTTACTTCTTTTTTTGGCAAGAGCAAATCCATCATCCGTTTTTTCGCGAAGCCTCATAAAATACAGGTAATTATCCCTGTAGTATAAAATAAAAAACAGATATACTCCCACAAGGAAGATATTGCCAACACTTTTGCCAAATGATGCCAGTGCTTTGGTAATTACAGCAGAATGATCAGTAATCCAACTGTGAATCTGAGTTTGATCGATCATTGGAATATGAATGCCATATCCTTCAAGGACATCCATGATATTTTGAATAATCTGGATCAGCTTTTCACTTAAGGATGGAATTCCCTTGATAATCAAAGCAATCTCACTCATAAAAAAAGTAAAAGAGCATGACGATTCCGAGGAATATTAATCCAACAAAAAGTATTGAAGAGATGATCCGTTTCAGATGGATACTTTCTTTCGATCTTATTCAGCATCTGAAAAGAGGCAAGTGCAATCACAAGACTCCATGCAAGCGGTATCAAAAATGATTTCCCCAGAATCAGTATCGTGATTAGCGATTGCTGAGCTTAACAAAATAGCGGTAATATTGAACAGCTTTGAATTACTAATTGGCAATTGTCTGCATTGGATGTTTTTAATTTACGTAATCTAAATTAGTAATAAAGCCAATAGCTTGAGTTCATACAACAAAAAATGTGATCGCCTTTTTCCAAGCAATAGGACACTGGTCCAATAGATTTATATAATCTTCACTATCCAGAATAGTGTAGATTATCATGTGTGCCCTAGTTATTCATGTAGATGCAACATTCCATTTAAGGCATATAGTAACTTGCCTTTTCATCAGCTAAATGCAATAGAATACCTATCTTTTGTCAAGATTAAGCATATATTAAATTTTTAAACATTTAACTTAAACAAATGTTTATTGACTTATATTTATAAATTGACGCGCCATATTTATAAAGATCAAAAAGTTAGTAACTAATGCTTAATACCAAATTAAATAGACAAAACCTCTCTGCTGATTTCTTGCATAGACCGCGTTTGTGTGAAAGATTAGAAAAAAATCGTCATTTACCATTGATATTAGTCTCAGCACCTGCTGGTTACGGTAAAAGCATATTATTAGTCAATGGCTGGAAAAGCAAGGGAATAATTACGGGTGGCTTTCCTTGATGAAAGCATGAATGATACATCAACTTTCTTAACCTATTTTGCTGAAGCGCTTAGATATATCTAGTCCTGTTGGAAAGTCCAGAATTGAAAAATTTGAAGAAGGAGAACCATTTTCTTGCATGGCAAACTATTATTGAATAAGTTGTCAATATAATTAATGAGGTACAAGACCCATTCGATTGATTCTGGATGACTATCATCTGATCAGCAATCAGGATATCCACAAGTTGATGGATGCCATAATCAGTGAAGAAATCAAAAACTTTCAGCTGGTAATCATTACCCGCAGGGATCCTCCTCTTCACTTACGAGGCCTACGGTTATATCATAAAATGCTGGAGCTTAGATCGCGGGACCTTAGGTTTGACCAGGATGATATTACAAAGCTTTTAGCTATGGGGCGAATCGTTAGTTTCTCTGAAGATGAGACTAGTGAACTTCTGGCAAAAACGGAAGGTTGGATTTTGGCAATCAGGATGATAATAGCAGCGAAGTCAATACCAGGTTTGGGGCACAAAACGCAGGAATCCTTGTCATTCACCAATGATCTGGATAGCCTGATGGGATCACATTAGTGACAATTTAGATCCTGAGTTTTTCAGGCAAATGCAACTTTGTGCGCTTTGCGATCAATTCAATGTCGGATCTCATTGACTCAATTTTTACATATGCCTTGAACGATTCCGGCAATGCAGATGTTTTCCTTGCCAAAATGAGGGAATTAAATTTTTCCTTATTCCGACAAGCGATGATGGAATATGGTATAGATTCCACCACTTAATTGGTGACATTTTAAGGAGGCAACTAGAGAGAAGCGAACCCGACTATAATCAAACCGCTTTATCTAAAAATCAGTGAGTGGTTTTCCGATAAAAATCTTGTTGATGAATCCATCCACTACGCGATCAAAGGAAAAAACTATGAGTTGGCCTGCAATCAGATCATAAAGAATAGGGCAAGCATTTTGGACAAAGGACCAATGGTGGGTTGTGCAACGCTGGCTAGATAAGATTCCACGGCAAATTCGCAACGCCAATGTTGATATTTTGCTGACGGAACTACTGGTTTGCGAGGAAACCTGGAATCTCGAGGATTTTTCTTCTATCCTGGACACGCTAAAATCAATCGGCATTGAAAATTCAAATGCTGAGAATATTTCTCGGCACCTGTTTCATCTAGGGTACTTTCTAACATTTGTAAAACCAGACCCCAAAAAAGCGGTAGAATCTCTCGAACGATCTATAGCGTTGTTTCATGATGAAAGTGCCTTGTTTGGCGCACGTAGGGAATTGATAGTGGCCTGTAGCAGACAGATGCTTGGCTATGACCGCTTTGGCATTGAAGTCTCTTGAAGATATTCAAGAAAAATTTGAGCGTTCCTCAAAAATGTATGTGCGCTCCATACACGGTAAAGTGCTTGTTCACTTACTTTCTGGAAATTTTGGATCAGCAAATAATGACTCAAAAAAATTGCAGTTTCTTGTTCAAGATTCTGATTTCCTATATGAAAAAGGATGGTGTTCGTATTTTCGAGGCAATGTTGCCTTTCAATCTTACAATGAGTTTGAAGTTATACACGCCTTAAAAGAAGCACTAGCATTTGAGGGTGTGTTTAATTATAGGGTGTATTTCGATGCACTGGCAGGGTTGATTTTATTCAGTTCCCTGAATGGCGATGAAGATGCGACTGATGCATTCCTCATGGAAATGTATGAGGCAGCAGCAAAACTAAAAGATACAAAGTTTCAATTGTACTACCGATCCATAAGGGCAAGAATCAATTGGCATAGAGGACTGGGAAATAAAGAAGTGGCATGGGCACAAACAGACTGGGTAAAGCAAATCCCTGCCTCGTATTTCTTTTTGATTGATGTGCCTGAACTTACTAAAATCCGAATTATGATTAGTCATGGATCAGTTATACAAGTAGAGGAAGCATTAAATGTACTTGAAGAAGTGGAAACCTTTCTGAACAACATATACAACAAGTATCATACTATTGATATTGAGTTTCTCAAAGCAATGGCACTACTGCGCCTCGGCAGGGAAGAAGATTCTGAAGTGTCTCTCAATAAAGCTTTAATATTAGCTGAAAAAAATGATATGATAAGAACGGTTATAGAGGCGCACAGGGTAATGCCATCCTTATTCAACCACATTGAAAAGAGCTCTAATACATCCCATCGTGTTTTAACCAGAATAACGCTAAAATCAATTGAAATTGAATCACCACGCGTCTCTGTATCCAAAATTGAAGAATTATCAATTCGTGAAAAAGAAGTCATCCAACTGATAGCTGAGGGGCTCCGTAACAAAGAAATCGCAGATCAACTTAACATCTCTACAATCACCGTGAAAAGCCACCTGACCAATATCTACAGGAAGCTTGATGTCCCTAATCGCACCTCCATGCTCAGGAAAGTCCGAGAACGGGAAATATTATCTTGAAAATCCTACCTTTTTGCGACTTAAGTATGATGAATGGCGGCTTAGGGTCTTTGTAACTTTGAGAGTTTTATATTTTCTCTTTAGATCATTCTTCTACGATTTAGAGAAGATATAGGATCTAAAAGAATATTTAATTTTCTATCACCCACAAAAAAATAATCATTAGAGAAAAAGTGAAAATTCATCAGGTTCGTTCATTACACTTTCAAATCCAATCATTACGCAAGTTGCCCATGAATTCTTAAACAAGTCCATTGAATCGGTCTGGGAAATCAAAGGATTCTTTGCCGAGGACATGTTCAAGTTTGCCAGAGATCTGTTGATCTCATCTGGAGAATTAAACCTTTTGCTACTGAATTAGTTTACCTTATTGGATTTTGCAACTTGTTAAATCAGAATGAAACAGGAAATACCAAAAATGAACAGAATTTTAAATGATGAGGCTGCGATCTACCAGATCAGAATAAAGGGTAAGATCACCTCTTCCCTTATAAATGCTGTTGATGATATGCAGATACGTCAGGAAAATGGAAAAGATCTTGTAAGCCTGATCGGTTGGCTGCCGGACCAGTCAGCTTTACTTGGATTACTGAATACATTGAACGATATGCACCACTATATTTTATCGGTACGAATTTTAACTAATGAACAATAAAAATTTAAATAACCATAAGACTACTTAACATGAAAAACCAAATTTTCTCCTCTCTCTTGTTCCTGTGCTTGTTCATCGCAAGCTATTCGAAAATCAACTTCAACCCAATAAATAAGTAATCATATAATAAAATTTTTTTAACCACTAATAAATTAAAACTATGAAACACTTTCTAATAATTCTATTTATTTTCTTGGTATCGTTCTCCTACGGTCAGCAGAAAACAACTACAAATGAGACCTATGACATAGTCATATTAAACGGCCGGGTTATGGACCCTGAAACCATGTTCGACGATATCGCCAATGTAGGGGTCACAGACGGAAAAATCGTTGCAATTACCAAATCTCCAATTAAAGGTAAAGAGACCATTGATGCTAAAGGGCATGTGGTGGCTCCTGGGTTTATTGACACACACTACCATTCAATGGATGTTTTCAGTACTAAAATGGCACTTCGAGACGGTGTAACTTCCGGGATGGACCTTGAAGCCGGATCATTCAATGTTAAAGAATGGTATGATGAAAAAGCAAAAACGGGCTGGCAAGTAAACTATGGGACTACTGCAAGTTTATTGTGGACAAGAATGTCTATTCATGACCCTGAAACGAACATGGTTGGCACAATGGATTATTCTGTTGCAAGACCATACGTTGCCAAATCTGCAGAAGATGGCGTTCAAGGTTGGGCCTCAACAAAATCAACTTTGGACGAAATGAATACAATTATGAAAATATTAGATGAAGATCTAAGACAGGGCGCAATAGGTATGGCAGCTCCTGTTGCTTATATAAGTATGGGAACAAGTAGTTACGAAGTTTTTATGGCTCAAAAAGTAGCTGCTAATTATAACCGTATGACAGCTTCTCATACCAGATATCATTTATTAAACGAAACACCTACGGAAGCGCCAATAGCTTTTGATGAGATGTTTACCAATGCCATGTTGTTAGGCGCTCCATTTTTAATTTGCCATAATAATGATTATGGTTGGTGGGAAATAGAAGAAAAATTGCAATTGGCCAGAGCAAAAGGTTTGAATATGTGGTCAGAGTACTATCCTTACGCTGCTGGAGCAACAGCAGTTACTGCAGATTTCTTGAAACCTTCTGAATGGGTAGAAAAGCGTGGTTTCAAATACGAAGAAACCATCTTCGACCCTATTGATAATGCATACCTTACCAACGAAACCTATGCAGCATTGATGAAAAAAGAACCAGGAAGATCGGTAGTAGTTGTATTTCCATACCGGAAGCCTTGGTTGAAAGATTTTTTAACAATACCTCATATGACTATAGCAGCTGATGCCATGGTTGGTGTTGGTCCAGATGGAGAATCTTTACCATGGGAAGCGGATTGGAAAGATTATAGAGGACATCCCAGAACGGCTGGTACGCGTGGTACAGCTTTTCGTATGGCTCGTGAACAAGGTGTTCCTTTAATGTTTACGATTGCTCAATCAAGCTATTGGGCAGCTTTACACCTGGGTAATGCCGGGCTTGAGTCTATGAAACAAAGAGGAAGAATTCAAATAGGGAAAGTTGCAGACATCACCATCTTCAACCCTGAAACGATCACAGATAATTCCACTTTTAAAATAGGGGAAAATGGTATCCCTACCACCGGTATTCCTTATGTTATTGTAAATGGTGTTATCGTAGTAAAAGACAGTGAAGTATTGCCTGTAAAAGCAGGAAAGCAAATTCGTTACCCAGTTGAACCCAAAGGAAGATTTACACCGATTGATAAAGATGATTGGAGGGTGAAGCATACTATTGGAGTTAATCCGGGTCTTTCAAAAATTCATATTGATGACTCTGGTGCCGGGGACTTGCTAGATAAAAAAGAATAACAGTATTTTTAAATAAACAAAATGAAAAAGACACTGTTAACCCTATTTGTTACCGCACTCCTTTTTAGCAGTTGCAATGAAACAGCATCTAAAAAAGGTGCAGATCCGAATCAGGAATTTGACGTGGTCATCCTTAATGGACGCGTTATGGATCCTGAAACCAATTTTGACGGCATCAGAAATGTGGGTGTCAAAGATGGTAAAATAGCCATTATTACCGAAAGCGACATTAAGGGTAAAGAAACCATCAATGCAGAAGGACACGTGGTAGCACCAGGATTTATTGACAGTCACCAGCACGCCACAGATCCGTTTAGTCGCAAAGTTAATTTACGTGACGGTTTAACCACTATGATGGACTTTGAAGCAGGTGCCGGGGATATCGCTAAATGGTATGCAGAGGCCGAGGGTAAAACCCAGGCCAACTACGGTATGGTCGTGCTCGCCTTGCTTGCCCGTGGAATGGTGCTGGACGGCCCTGAAGTAGTGGCTGATGCTAATGACATGGGCGGCCTGTTCCCTATGGTGGGTCGCGCGGCCGAAAAGGCCCAAAAAGAAGGACGCAAGCCAGGCTGGACAGCCACCTTGCCCAATAAAGAGGAGATGACCCAGATTATGGCCTATGTTGACGAAGGCCTTCGCCAGGGAGCTTTGGGTGTGGGCATTCCGGTCGGTTATATGACCGCAGGCGTTACGCAGTACGAAGTGTACAAATACCAGGAGTTGGCATCAAAATACGGTCGCATTTCGAATGCTCATGTAAGATTTGCTGGTGTCAGACCTCCAACAGAAGGGCAGTTGGGAATTCAGGAAATGTTAGCCAATGCTATGGTATTAGATGCACCTTTTTTGGCTTCTCACCTAAACAGTAATATGGACTGGGAATACACCATTCCTATGATTAACGATGCCAGAGAAAAAAGAGGGGCAAAAGTATGGGGTGAAGTTTACCCTTATGCAGCTGGCGGTACCATTGCTTCTACAGATATTCTCACAGAGCCGGGCATGGCTCAGATGAATATTACCTATTCAGATGTTTCTAACCTTGATGGCACCCGTTGGGATAAGGCGATGTATGATGACGTTCGCAAGAATGATCCGGGCAGAACGATTTTGATTTTCAATAACAAACCTGAAGACATTGCTAAATGGATGGCACAGCCAGGTGTAACAGTAGTATCAGACGGTATGGCCATCGTTGATGAAAAAAGCGAATATTATCCTTGGGATTCACCTTATGAAGGAAAAACATGTCACCCACGTTGCGCAGGTTCCCGCGCCAAGGTGCTACGCATGGTGCGTGAAGAAAAAAACATGCCCTTGATGGAAGCCATCTCTAAAATGAGTTATTTACACGCGAAGTATTTTGACGAATTAGGAGGCATCCCTATGTTTAAGACTAAAGGTCGCATGCAGGAAGGTATGGATGCGGACATTGTAGTTTTCGATCCCGAAACCGTGAGAGATAATTCAACTTACGAGGTAGGCATGGGAGCTATTCCATCTACAGGTATTCCTTATGTATTGGTAAATGGGGTTATAGTAGTTAAAGACTCCGAAGTGCTCAAGGTTTTCCCGGGAAAACCTATCCGTTTCCCCGTGGAAGAAAAAGGACGCTTAGATCAAATAGAGATTGAACCAAGAGTGTTTGATCCAAATCAATCAAAATAATTATAAAATCATCTCAGGATGTGCTTTTCCAAAAGAAGACGCATCCTGAGTTTTTATTTAAACTAAATCAAAAACAATTTTAAGATGAAGACATTACAAAAATTATGGTGGTTCACCCTGTTAAGAGGGATCATACTCGTACTACTTGCTTTTTTTGTGTTTCGCCATCCGGTGAATGCACTGATTGGAGTAGCAATCTATATTGGCATTAGCTTGTTAATAACGGGCATTCTTCAAACAGGTGCTTCCTTCGCTTTTAGAAAGACAATCCCCAGCTATGGATGGGTACTGGCAGGAGGGCTTATTGATATCCTGTTCGGCTTTGTACTCTTATCTAATCCCGCCCTTACAGCAGCCTCATTACCTTTCGTTGTAGGCTTCTGGATTATCGTATCCGGCATCATGTCACTTGCAGACGCTTTTCAAAGTAGAAAAGAGGAAAATTCACTATGGGGCTTAGGCATGCTTAGTGGAATAATATCCATCATTATCGGCTACTTCATTACCAACCATACGCTTGTTGGAATGCTAACCATCACCATATGGATGGGTATTGGTTTCGCTATCGCGGGCATTGTGAATATTGTTATTGGGTTCAAACTAAAATCTTTGAAATAGATATAATACCTATTAAATCAAAAAAATATGAAACCTTTTAAATCAAAAAAACTTGCAGCACTACTGTTAATTTGCGTGTTAAGCGTAACATTCGTAACCAGTTGCAACGAATCTAAAAAAGATTCAACAACAGAAATAGCGGGCGTAGCTGCCGATACCGAATTTGACTTAGTCATTTTAAACGGTAGGGTAATAGACCCCGAAACCAACTTTGACGGCATACGAAATGTAGGCGTACTCGATGGCAGAATTGCCTTAATCACGGAAGAGTCGATTGCCGGAAAAGAAACTGTAGATGCAACAGGTAAAATCGTTGCTCCCGGATTTATTGATACCCATTTCCACTTTCAAAAGCCAATCGGCTATTCCCTCGGCATACGCGATGGCCTGACAAGCAGCCTGGATTTCGAGATGGGCTGTGCGGGATCCTATATCGCGGACTGGTACGAAGCACGTAAAGGTGTGACCCAGGCCAACTATGGCATTGCGGTGAGTCACGAGTTTGCCCGTGCGATGGTCATCGACGGGTCAAAAGGCGATTACTTGCAGGACGGTCCCATAGCCGCTCTTGAAACCCGCAAGAAAACCGGCTGGAGCGTGACGCGCCCGACTTTGGAACAGGGTAACGCGATTCTCCAGGAGATTGACAAGGGCCTGCAGGCTGGTGCCGTGGGAATCGGCAGCACCGTGGGCTACATGAGAAAGGGCGTCTCTACACGCGAGATGTTCGAGGTGCAGAAAGTTGGCGCACGCTATGACCGCCCGACCGGCGCTCATACCCGCTACACGCTCGGCACCGACGTCACCGAGAACAACGGCGCGCAGGAACTGGTTGCCAACGCCCTCGCACTTGACGCTCCGGCGATCCTTCTGCACTTCAACAACGCCGGCTGGCAGCTTACACAAGAAATGATCATCAGGCTTCAGGAACAGGGCCACAACATCTGGGGTGAAATTTATCCTTACGCTGCGGGTTCCACCCCGATCAATGCCGAGTTTCTAAGGCCTGAGAGCTGGGTCGACGATCTTGGCAACCGCTATGAAGATACCATGCTGGATCCGGAAACGAATGAGTACCTTACCCTGGAGACCTACAAGGCCACAATCGCATCCACTCCGACCAAGCCGATCGTTGTATTCAAGCAGCCCGAAGAAAACATTGTGAAGTGGCTGAGGCTGAAGGGTGTGACTATGGCCAGCGATGCGACTGCGGCCACGCCGTATGACGCCCCGTGGGATTTTCCAATGGACTCACTTGGAGGTACACACCCCCGCACAGCTGGTGCCCGAGGCGCTACGATCAGACTCGGTCGGGAAAACAACATTCCAATGATGCAGCTGGTGTCAATCCTGAGCTACAATGCCGCCAAGCATTTGGGTGAAACAGGCCTTACGTTTTTTCAAGAGCGCGGCCGTATGCAAAATGGAATGGTTGCTGATATCGTGGTTTTTGACCCAGAAACTTTCACGGACAATTCAACTTACCAACAGGGCGCTATCCCTTCAACGGGGATGAAAGCGGTGATCGTCAACGGTCAGGTGACCGTGCGTGACGATGTGCTGCTTCCGGTTTTTGCGGGTCAGCCGATCCGTTTTGAGCCCGAAGCCAAGCCACGCTTCGAGCCGATCTCGGTAGAGTCGTGGAATGCCGAATTCTCGACCGGTATGCCAGATGACTTCTCATTCGGTGCCCCTGTGCCCGACAAAGACTGATCGTGACATCTAAGAGAGAAGATTGATCAACCAAAAATTCGAACCTGAAGCATAGAGATGTTTTGAACCTGTATCAGTTGATGCCTGGAATAAAAACTTCTCAACTGGAATATATGATTTGGACACAAAGTATCATAAGCATTAGAGCGTTTGAGGTTGAGCAATCATCATTAGCTAATCAAAATCATCAATCCCGGTACGAGCCAGATGATATCGTGCCGGGATTATCAAAACAAGAATCTGGGCAATCAGGAAAAAAAGCATTTTTAAGAAGTAAACCGAAATGAAAAAAGTCTTATTCTCCCTTTTAGGAATTTTATTGTTAACCTCTTCATGTAAAGAGAATAGTAAGAAGAATAAAGAATATGATCCTTCCCAAACAACCCTCTATTATGGTGGTGACATTATTACCATGGAAGGAGAAGAAGCGAAATATGTTGAAACAGTGGTTCAGCAAAATGGCAAAATCGCTTTTGCAGGTACATTAGAAGACGCTGAAAAACAATTTCCGGAAGCCAGTAAAAAAGATTTGCAAGGGAAAACCCTATTGCCGGGATTTATAGATGGGCATGGCCACCTTTATCTTACAGGTTTTTACAATATGATGGCCAATCTAATGCCTCCGCCAGATGGTAATTGCAATAGCATTCAGGGCGTAGTAGATGAGATGAATTCCTGGAAAGAGTCAGAAAAGGGCCAGTTCTTCTTAAATAAATTTGGATGGCTGGTCGGCTTTGGGTATGACGATTCCCAATTGGCAGAAAAACAGCATCCTACAGCAGATGACCTGGACAAAGTAAGCACGGAAGTTCCTGTAATTATTGTACATCAGTCAGGTCATTTGGGTTCGGTGAACCATAAGGCATTGGAAGTTTTCAAAATCACTAAAGATAGTCAGGATCCGGTAGGAGGTCATATCAGAAAAGATGCCGATGGCAATCCAAATGGAATCCTTGAAGAAACCGCATTTCAGCCCTTACAATTGCAAATGTTGCCCAAAATAGACGATGAAACAGATGCTAAAATTGTTGAAAACGGACAAAAAATGTATGCCCAATTTGGGTACACCACTGCACAGGAAGGTGGCGGCGTTACAGGCTTTAACAATTCTTTGAAAAAAGCGGCAGATAACGGAGAACTGTATCTGGATTTGGTGAACTACGCGGTAATGGATATGGGCATAGAAGCCATGGACAGTAAGTATTATACAAAAGATCATAGTTATTTAAATCACTATCGTGTAGGCGGGGTAAAATTAGTATTGGATGGGTCACCACAGGGAAAAACGGCATGGCTTACCCAGCCCTATTTAATACCGCCTTCAGGGCAAGACCCTCATTATCATGGGTACCCTAAATATACAAAAGAAGATGCGCAAAAATTTATTAATCAGGCGTTCCAAAATCAATGGCAATTATTGGCGCACACCAATGGAGACGCTGCTGTGGATGAATTTCTTTTTGGCATCAAGGAGGCCTTAAAAAATCATGGCTACGATGATCATCGTTCCACCATAATACATGGGCAGGTAATTCGGAAAGATCAGATTCCACAAATTGCAGATTTAAACGTGCTCGCTTCAGAGTATGCCGTTCATACCTTTTATTGGGGTGATTGGCATTTAAACTCTGTTTTAGGTTCGCCAAGGGCAGAATACATATCGCCTACCAGAGACCTTATCGATGCGGGAATTAATTTAACCAGTCATTCAGACTGCCCGGTGATACCACCCAATTCCTTAAGAATAATCGATGCCACTACAAACCGAGTAACTCGAAGTGGATTGATACTCGGTCCCGGACAGCGAACGACTCCTTATGAAGCCTTGCTTTCACAAACGCGTTGGGGCGCTTATCAGTATTTTGAAGAAGACCGCAAAGGGACGCTCACTGTGGGCAAATTGGCTGATTTTGTGATTTTAGACCAAAACCCGCTAAAAATTGATCCCATGAAAATTCATACCATAAAAGTGGCAGAAACCATCAAAGAAGGGAAACAGGTCTATGAAAATAATGAATTCAATTAAAATAGATCCTATGGAGATTCACTCTATTAAAATTCTAGAATCTATAAGACGCGGAAAATCTGTGTACAAGAGTAAATAAATTAAAAAACCTGAAATATGAAAAAGCAACTACAAAAAAACGAATGGTCTGAAAGACTTCAAATGGTATCGTCTGGTAACCGTGGTGCGAACGCGCTTTTAGAAGAAGCAGGCGAAAGTATTGCTGAGAATATTCCATTCAGGGATATAGAATATGACCCGGCAAAAAAAGGAAATGATCTGGTTATTTCTTTAGGGGCCGGTGACAATAACCTCAGACATGTTGTTTCATCTCCAGCCGAGTTGTATTTACATGAAGATTCCAACGGAGTACTTACCTCAGTAGAAATCATCAACAAAAAATCAGTGACTACCATAATTAAATTTTTAGAAATCGCTTAGTAAGCATTTATATAAAACAAATTCAATGAGTAACATT
>CAVOVH010000004.1:0-816216 GCA_963699805.1 uncultured Cytophagales bacterium
TGATTACGCCAATGTGCATTTTATTGTGCTTGATTCCATGGACAGTAGTCGGGCCCCGGGCTCGCCGATGGTAACCTGGTTACAAAATGATCTGGCTTCGACTGGGCAAGAGTGGGTGATCGCCTTCTGGCATCATCCGCCCTATTCAAAAGGCCACGACTCGGACAATGCTGCCGACTCCGGGGGACGCCTGGTCGACATGCGGGAAACGATTCTACCCATTCTGGAGGCTGGCGGAGTCGATTTGGTCATTGCGGGACATTCTCATGCCTATGAGCGGTCCTATTTGATTGACGGCGCCTACGGCTATGGTACGGCGCCCAACTTCGCCACGCCGTCGTTCAATACGCTTCAGGCCGATGGCCATATTCTTGATGCCGGAAATGGCCAGCCCTCTGGCACGGGAGCGTATCAAAAAAGTGCCGGGGGTGTTTCGCACGACGGGACGGTCTATGTGGTCGCAGGTCATGGGGGTCAAAGCATTGATACCCCTGGATCCCATCCAGTCATGACCGTGGTCGACGCGGCCTTTGGCTCAGTGATCTTGGACATCACCGGCAGCAGTCTCACGTTTCGGAACTTGCGGGCAGGAGGCGCGATCACCGACACCGTGGGAATCGTCAAAAATTCTAGTGGTGCCATTGCCGCGCCTGATTTTAATAACGACGGCAAATCGGACCTCGTCTGGCGGAATACCAGTACCGGGGCCTCGGCCGTGTGGCTCATGAATGGTGTTAATATTGCCTCTACCGGGTTTCCGGGTGGGGCGTCTTTAGCTTGGCAGATCGCCGGAGGGGGCGATCTTAATGGCGACGGGAAGGCGGACCTCGTCTGGCGAAATACGAGCAGTGGTGCAGTGTCGGTGTGGTTCATGAACGGGACAACCATCACGTCGACGGGTTTCCCATCCGGGGCGCCTTTAGTGTGGCAGATCGCGGGCCTGGGGGATCTCAATGGCGATGGGAAGGCGGACCTCGTCTGGCGAAATACGAGTAGTGGCGCAGTGGCGGTGTGGATCATGAATGGGACAACCATCACATCGACCGGCTTTCCAGGTAGTGTCTCGTTGGATTGGGTGATTCGGCAGGTAGGCGATCTTAATGGCGACGGGAAGGCGGACCTCGTCTGGCGTAAAAATAGCACAGGGGCCGTGGCGGTGTGGCTGATGAATGGGGCGACAATTACGTCGACGGGTTTCCCATCCGGTGGATCCTTAGCGTGGCAGATTGCGGGGGTGGGAGACGTGAATGGGAATGGCACGGACGATATTGTTTGGCGCCATGCGAGCTCAGGCGCGGTTGCGGTGTGGTTCATGAATGGGACAACCATCACATCGACCGGCTTTCCAGGTAGTGTCTCGTTGGATTGGGTGATTCGGCAGGTGGGCGATCTCAATGGCGATGGGAAGGCAGACCTCGTCTGGCATAATACGGGTAGTGGCACAGTAGCGGTATGGTTGATGAATGGGGCGACCATAACCTCAACGGGCTATCCCGCGAGTACGTCCCTAGATTGGCAAATTCAATAGGCAGAAGTAGCAGGGATTCTTCTCTCCGCAAGGTTCCCTTATCTGCATGAGTGAAGTTCCCTCCCGGTCTTGAAAAGGGCTGATGCGAACTTGGCAGGAACGACAGTGGCAAATGGATAGTAATATTAAAACCTACATTCAAATTGTCCGAACAACTCTCGTTGTTGTCAGAGCGCAAGGTTCGAAAGTCTCTCATGGTTTGCTCTAACCGATCAACGGAAGAGGAGCACGTCTGTGCTGCTACACGCCGCATACCTGATCTCGAGACCAGATCCAGGTCCTGATGAGAGCCGGATTTATAAACGGCGATCGCCTTAGCCAAGCGCGCATGCTGGCATGGATAGGCTCTGCTCACGCAGTTTAGCTACGGATTGATGGGCGGACATTCAAGCAGTAAAACCTAGTTTCGCACGGTGTGACGTTCAGAGCAGATCGTTCCTTGAAGCCGAGCACATAGTGGATGAACGTCCTCGTGATGTCGATAAGGGTGGAGCCGACACCGGTGGTGGGGCGTCTAAAAGGTTCGATGTAAACGGGATAACACTCCTTGGAGAATCATTCCCCTAATACAGGGATTGCCTGAAAAACACTCGAGGTGGTTTGAGGTCAAGCGGCGGATCGGCGACGACGAAGTGAATCCGGTGATCCGCAAGGCTATCGTAGGGCTTCGTGGGGGATGAAGTTGACCTTCATGATCGTAAGGTAGCTTTATGGTTTGCTTTCGCCTTTCTACAGTGATTGCGTCAAAGGCTTATTCTCGGGCCCACTACTTTCCGTCAAACCTAAAAGGATATGGGAACCCTCATTCCATCTACCAAAAAATGCTGAAGCTGCTCTGTGTTTCTTATTCTTCCACCAGCCGGACCGCGCTGCCATACTTTCCGATATAATGCGGGGGAACAGTTACACTTCCATTAAAACTGATGGTCAGCACCACGATACCATCGCCGCCGGAACTCACGTCGCTCCACCGCGCCACATAGCCATTATCATTGTCCGCCGGTAACCGCGTTGAGTTATCCCCCGGCCCGGAAAAGATCACACCCCCGGCTCTCACTGGGATTATCGGAGGCAACCGAGCTTGTATTCGTAAACGCCCAGCCTGTCCGGAAAGGGTCACGAGGGAGGCCCGATCCCAACGCGTAATTGATTTCGATGAGCAAAGATAGGCTCAGGTCATACGTCCTGTTCGGATTGAGCCCGCTAAAGGTCAACACGAGCGAATTGTTCACATCATCGATATAGGAAAGGGCGCCCTGCCCGCTGACCTTGCCATTAAAGATTGTGAAGGCATCGCCGGTAGTCGGGTCTGCCCCATGAGCGGCCTGGGTAGTGCCATCAAATGAGCCCCCCGTCACGGTCAGGGTCACCCCAGTATCGAGGCCGGTGTTAAAATCTTTCAGGAGGCCGGTAGTGGGCAAGCCGGAGTTTCCGACGGGTGAGGTGAACTTCGTGATATTCGTGTCGAGCTGGCCGGTGCCCCAGGCCAGGTCGTTGTAGGCGGTAAAGCCTGATGCCGTCGTCGGCATCGTAAAGTTCACGGAGGCTTTCTGTGTTACGGTGACGGTATTGGTCGTGTCTGTGGCCGTGTAGGTGGCCACTTCCACCGTCGTGTTCCGCACTTGAAAGGTCACCTGCCCACTGGCATTTGACGGCCCACTGGCCGCCCCAATCGTCGAGCTGGCCGCCCCATCATCCAACGTTACGGTATGTCCGACCACCGGGTTATTGCTGGCATCCTTTAACGTCACCGTGATCGTCGCACTGGCCGTCCCGTTAGCCAGTACCGGCGCAGGATTGGCAGGGTTGGCCCCCACCGTCGAGGTGCCCGCATGCGTCACGGCTGGGGGCGGCGTTCCCTGGGGTTGGACAATGACGGAATACATGCTGCCCCCCGTACTAGCATTGCCCCCGAGGGTAATGGGCCCGGCGGGGAAGGACCGAGCAAACAGATCGAAGGGCGTATCCGACGTCACCAGATCCTGGCCGGAATCAATAAAGCCCAAGGTGGTCAACCACGCGGGTGGGGTGAGACGCTTGTCATAGGCCACATACACGGTCACGGGTTGATCGACCGTAAAGCTGAGGAAGGCGGCATTGGTGGCCGTCTTATCATTATTGGCGGTTTGGATATACGCGGCCCCCTGCACGAGGGCGGGGACGCTGGTAAACGTATAGGCCCGGTCGATGTAGACTGTGCCCCCGACGGAGAGGCCGGGTGGGGCGGGCACCACCACATACGCTTTCGCACTGGCGACCGTCAGGTTCGTAATGGTGACGCCCGAAGGCGGGGCCGTAAAGTTCACGGAGGCTTTCTGTGTCACGGTGACGGTATTGGTCGTGTCTGTGGCCGTGTAGGTGGCCACTTCCACCGTCGTGTTCCGCACTTGAAAGGTCACCTGCCCACTGGCATTTGACGGCCCACTGGCCGCCCCAATCGTCGAGCTGGCCGCCCCATCATCCAACGTTACGGTATGTCCGACCACCGGGTTATTGCTGGCATCCTTTAACGTCACCGTGATCGTCGCACTGGCCGTCCCGTTAGCCAGTACCGGCGCAGGATTGGCAGGGTTGGCCCCCACCGTCGAGGTGCCCGCATGGGTCACGGCCGGGGGCGGGGCCGTAAAGTTCACGGAGGCTTTCTGTGTCACGGTGACGGTATTGGTCGTGTCTGTGGCCGTGTAGGTGGCCACTTCCACCGTCGTGTTCCGCACTTGAAAGGTCACCTGCCCACTGGCATTTGACGGCCCACTGGCCGCCCCAATCGTCGAGCTGGCCGCCCCATCATCCAACGTTACGGTATGCCCGACCACCGGGTTATTGCTGGCATCCTTTAACGTCACCGTGATCGTCGCACTGGCCGTCCCGTTAGCCAGTACCGGCGCAGGATTGGCAGGGTTGGCCCCCACCGTCGAGGTGCCCGCATGCGTGACGGCTGGGGGTGGCCCTCCCTCGGATTGGACGATGACGGAATACATGCTCCGCCCCCCGGACTGGCATTGCCCCCGAGGGTAATGAGGCCCGGCGGGGAAGGACCGAGCAAACAGATCGAAGGGCGTATCCGACGTCACCAGATCCTGGCCGGAATCAGTAAAGCCCAAGGTGGTCAACCACGAGGGCGGGGTGAGACGCTTGTCATAGGCCACATACACGGTCACGGGTTGATCGACCGTAAAGCTGAGGAAGGCGGCAGTGGTGGCCGTCTTATCATTATTGGCGGTTTGGATATACGCGGCCCCCTGCACGAGGGCGGGGACGCTGGTAAACGTATAGGCCCGGTCGATGTAGACTGTGCCCCCGACGGAGAGGCCGGGTGGGGCGGGCACCACCACATACGCTTTCGCACTGGCGACCGTCAGGTTCGTAATGGTGACGCCCGAGGGCGGGGCCGTAAAGTTCACGGAGGCTTTCTGTGTCACGGTGACGGTATTGGTCGTGTCTGTGGCCGTGTAGGTGGCCACTTCCACCGTCGTGTTCCGCACTTGAAAGGTCACCTGCCCACTGGCATTTGACGGCCCACTGGCCGCCCCAATCGTCGAGCTGGCCGCCCCATCATCCAACGTTACGGTATGCCCGACCACCGGGTTATTGCTGGCATCCTTTAACGTCACCGTGATCGTCGCACTGGCCGTCCCGTTAGCCAGTACCGGCGCAGGATTGGCAGGGTTGGCCCCCACCGTCGAGGTGCCCGCATGCGTGACGGCTGGGGGCGGCCCTCCCTCGGATTGGACGATGACGGAATACATGCTGCCGCCCCCCGGACTGGCATTGCCCCCGAGCGTAATGGGCCCGGCGGGGAAGGACCGAGCAAACAGATCGAAGGGCGTATCCGACGTCACCAGATCCTGGCCGGAATCAATAAAGCCCAAGGTGGTCAACCACGCGGGTGGGGTGAGACGCTTGTCATAGGCCACATACACGGTCACGGGTTGATCGACCGTAAAGCTGAGGAAGGCGGCATTGGTGGCCGTCTTATCATTATTGGCGGTTTGGATATACGCGGCCCCCTGCACGAGGGCGGGGACGCTGGTAAACGTATAGGCCCGGTCGATGTAGACTGTGCCCCCGACGGAGAGGCCGGGTGGGGCGGGCACCACCACATACGCTTTCGCACTGGCGACCGTCAGGTTCGTAATGGTTAATGAGGAGGGTGGCGGCAGACCCTTCTGAATAGCCACGGTGTCGGTAAAGGAGCCTCCCGACCGTAAATTTCGTAGCGTGAGGTTGCTGCCCGTGATGTCCAGCAACACCGAGCCATAGGCCAAGTCAAACACCGCCATGACCGGATGCACGGGATGGTTGGAATCAAGATCATGGCCGCCATGACCGGCGACCACATAGACCGTCCCGTCGTGGGCCGTGCCCCCTGAACTTTTTTGGTAGGCCCCGGTACCCCAGGGCTGGCCATTTCCCGAATCGAGAATATGGCCATCGGCCTGAAGCGTGCTCAACGACGGCGTGGCGAAGTTGGGCGCCGTGCCATAGCCGTAGGCGCCGTCAATCAGATAGGACCGCTCATAGCCATGGGAATGTCCCGCGAGGACCAAATCGACTCCGCCGGCCTCCAGAATGGGTAGAACCGTTTCCCGCATGTCGACCAGGCGTCCCCCGGAGTCGGCGGCATTGTCCGAGTCGTGGCCTTTCGAATAGGGCGGATGATGCCAGAAGGCGATCACCCACTCTTGCCCGGTCGAAGCCAGATCATTTTGTAACCAGGTCAACATGGGCGAGCCCGGGGCCCGGCTACTGTCCATGGAATCGAGCACAATAAAATGCACATTGGCGTAATCAAAGGCATAGTAGGCCTCGGTGCCGGAGGCCACCCCGCCCGCTTGGCCGCTGGTCGGCAGGACATGGGCCTCGTAGTAGGGTCCAATGCCCAGGGAAGTCGTGACCGACAGGGCCTCGTGGTTGCCCAGCGTCGGCCAAAGGGGCGTCTGGCGGAGAATATCTTGATAGACCGCAAAATGATTGGTGGTAAATTCCGCGTCGGTGCCGCTTTCATACGCGATGTCCCCCATATGCAGGATAAAGTTGGGAGCAGGGGGATTCAGCGCGGTCTCGGTCAGCATCGAATTCCGAACAAGGGCTTGGTTGACTCCGGCGTCGCCCGAGTCGCCCAGCACCCATGCGCGCACCGGGGTGGCGGAACCGACGGGGGGCGCCGTGACAAAAAAGTGCTGCGTGGTGCCCCCTCCTTGCACACCGTTGGTCGCGGTGCCGACGTTGTAGAAATATTTAGTGGCAGCAGTCAGGCCCGTAATCGGTAACAATGTGATCCTTGACGTTGAGTCCGGACCGCGTGACCGCCGTGCCGGTCGCCGTTTGGGTCAGGGAGCCGGACACCGTGCCGTATTTGACTTGGCTATTGTCCGCCGAATTCAGGTCGGTGCGCCACACCACCGTGATGGAGGACGGGGTGACAAGTTGCAGGTAGGGTTGCCGCACAACAGCGGCGGCGGCTGGCGCCACAGAAGCCACCAGCACGGAACAGCAGACAGCCCAGCGCCACCATGCCCCACCACGACTTCTTTTTAAGGATTCCATGTTCTCTTTCATTCGTGCGGGGGCTCCTGTTGGCGAAAGGTTTATCGGCTCTCTAATTTTCTTTAAGAGGTCATCGGCCTCGGCAAAGTGAGGAGTCTTTTGGATAGCCACACGGAGGTCTTGTTTGGCCTCTTCCATGCGACCCATGGCGTGGTAAACTTCGGCGCGGGCAAGCAGTTGCATCGCTGTCGGGCGTTTTCCCAACACCCGATTGGCCTCAGATAATGCCTGTTCATATGCGAGACGGGCCGCGTCTGGTTGTCCCATTTTATCTAGGATTTCTGCCCGCTGAAGGTGCCAAGGTGTTTTTACTGACGAGCGAGCTACCTCCTCGTCTATCAAGGCCAGCGCTTCGCCGTATTGTTTTTGAGCGATCTGTACACGGATGAGGTTTTTTTTCAGTAAGATGGCGTCTCCCAACTTGGCAAGGCCATCCTGATATCCTGCCGCTGCGTCCTCGAGCTTTCCCAAGGATTCCTGGAGTTTCCCCCGAATAAGGTACAGCTCAATGGTGGGTTGCAATTGTATGGCTGACGTACAAGTCAGTGATAGCCAATTCAACTTTGCCCGATTCGCGCTCGAATGCTGGCGCGTTCGGCCAAGGCAAAGACCCGTTTCGGGTCTGACTCTTCCTGAAGAAAATAATCTAAGGCGGTCTCGGCTTCCTTGTTACGACCCAAGGCGGATAAAGTCAGAGCCCGTTGCAAGACGACGGTTCGGTTCTCGCGATCCAGCAGCCAAGCCCGTTCCAAATCCTGCAAGGATTCGATGAATTTCCCATTGGACCGATAGACTTGCCCACGACGGATCAGCAGATCCACGTTATTGGGATCCTTTGTCAATTTCTCGGTGATTTTTTCAATCTCTGGATCTAGCCCGGAATGGGCGGTGGCTAGCTGGACGAAGCCCAAGCATCCGAGTGTCAGGAACAAGCAGGCCATTACCACCGACACAAAATCTGTGTCGAGGCCTGACTGCCTGGGCCATTTTTTCCGAAACAGGCATGGGTCTTTCCTGCCTCTATAATTGGGAACTCGGGTCATTTTGTTCATCTGGGGACCTCCTCCTAAGGGTGTACCGCTCCACCTTGTGCATCTTCGAGTGGGAAATGTTTGGCATGTCGGTATGCCCGGCGATAAATTTTTCATGGATTTGACGAATCTCTTTGCAAGGAATGATACCCTGTTTGATCAAGTCAAGCACCTTGTGGATAGCTTATTATAAAATTGTGAAAGAAACCAAGTTGGGAAGTGAAATGTTCTGGAATAAGTCATTCATGTGCAATACTTCTTTTGACGTAGAGGTTGATTTATGCCCGAATGAACGCCGGGTTCACTGTCGCACTCAACTCTGTAGTTATGCCATCGGCCTACGCCGTTGTCCCCACCCGGATGAGAAGGTCTGGCGTATCTGCCACTCTACACCTATTCAGCGCAACTGGGATGGGCTGAAGGGCCTGTACCACCTCAGTGCCGTCGAGGCAGTGACCCAAGGTTAGGCCATCTTTACTGTCGAGGGTATCAGTGAACGGTTACTGATCCCGGCTCTGGAAGCGTTGCTGAAGACGTTTTCCTTCGCGATACGGGCCTTCAATTCTGACAACCGTGGAATATATCAACGACCGGGTCGTGGAACTTCTGAAAATCTACGCATTGAGATCGCCGAATCCCAGGGCCCGACAAACCAATAACACCGATTGGGCAGAAAGCAAGATCGATGGGGTGGCGCGAAAGATTCTCGGTTACCTTCAGATCCGCAGCGCTATGCCCCAATGGTCAATGACGGCAACGAGGCTTCTCTGGCTTCTTACCTCAATAACGTCCACTGGCCTTGTTCCTTCCCTGCCATGGTTGTTAACAGCAAGAGCAGAGAGCGCAAGCGCTATCCCTCCACGTTCACCCCCTGACAGCGCGAGCAGGACCACCGCCGCTGCTCAAACGCCACGTAGATCCGACAGCCGGCGGTATCGGTATCCCGCACCTGGCGTGTCGTGCGGTCCTAAGAAGGTGCGGTGCCGCGTTCTATAGCCGGAGCACACAGCAGCTTTTTTTCGCCGGACCAAGCCCACCAGCCTGACGTGGGAATCGCCAAAGGCCCCTGGTAGCCGACTGCTGGCCCGGAAACCCGGAAAGGAAAACCACGAGGAGAGCTTCTGGGTCTGTTTCATCGTTCCTCCTGGACAAATATCGCCAGGAGTCTGCCACAGATTTCGGACAAGATTCGAGGTCTCGTCGCCCGGGAACATACACCGACGGGCTGCGGAGTTGGGGGGCTTCACGCTCTCTTATTTATGCATTCAAATCTGCGGAGAGCCGAAACACTTAAGATGTCGGGGCGATTGGCATTGGAGCAGAATAATGTATTTGTATATGAGGTCGAAGGACCAATGTTGGATGACAAATACATTCCGTGTTGACTTATGAAATGTAAGCTAAAAAAGTTTTGGAATAAGGCGTTGAGTTAATTGAATTTCCTGGTATGCTTTGATGGAAGGAATAGAAGATAAAATGTTGGATGTGCGGTGGTATCTCATTCATAGTAAAGCCCGTCAGGAAGACGTGGCGGAGTTGAACCTACGACGGTTGGGGTTGAAGCATTTTGTCCACGTTTGAGGAAGTTGAAATCGACTCCAAGGAAAACTCAAGGTGAGGGAGAGGTCTTATTCCCTGGGTATCTCTTTATAAGAGTTGACATGACGACCGAATACCGGAAAGTGACTTATGCGCATGGGGTTCTGAGGGTAGTCAAGTTTGGCGCGGCACCAGCAGTAGTGGAAGAGGAAATCATTGACTCGATTAGGGAGAGAGTTCACAAAGGATTTGTCCATCTACCGCTTTCATCTTCCTTGAAATCCGGTCAAATTGTTCGTATCAATAAAGGGCCTTTTCATGGCTTTGAGGCAATGTTTGAACAAGAACTTAATGGGACGCAACGAGTCGCACTTCTGATGAAAACCGTGGCGTTTCAAGGCCGTATGGTTATTGATCGGAAATTGTGTGGGCTTACAATGAAAATAGGCATTGAAATGGCCTGTTTGACCATTTTAGGGATGAAGTCGTATGAAAAAGACAATTAGCAAATTTTGCCAATAGATTTCGATAAACTCGGCAACATATTTCAACTATTTTGCATCTTTTTGGACATTATGTTTGAAGAGGTATACGTATGAACATTTCCGGAGGTATCGTAGGACCAATTCTGAAATTTCAGGGAACGATCTTGTATTTTTGGGCATAGTTCCTTGGTCAGTAAAACACGCGATAAGAGACGCATGATTGTATTTCTATTGCACTCATGGTTTCTTCTGTGCAGGCTGAGTAATTTCGTTATTTTTCGAACGGGAAAGCTTGAAGCCAAAGTGATTAACGCAGTTAACTGGGTAGGGCGGCAGCTTATCTATTTTCGTAAAGATGTTGAATTAGAATATGTCAAGGCTACCCGTGAGGTTGCAATCTACTTCTGATGAATTGAAATAAAATTGCAATAATTGCACAAGCGTGCTTTGAACTCTTGGATTCCTTTGGTGAAAATTCGTCCAGCCAAGCGGGAAAGAAGGACTGCAAATTTGCGGTCAGCCAAAAATGCCATCCGATCTTTTCTTGGTTTTTCCCCGACACAAGGATGCCATACTTGGGCCTTTCTGGCCCTCTGGTGTCCTGGTTCCAAGATGTGCGGATATTATTCTTCTCTGATTGTTTGTTATACCTAAAATGGTGAAGACGTCGTAGATGTAGTTCTCAAGATTGATTCTGCCAGGGTTTTAGGCCTCAACAACTCTTCTCGAATCTCCTATAGGAAAAAAATGGTAACTTCAGACTTTCTAGTCATTGGTGGTGGAATCATTGGCATTAATGTCGCACGACAACTGAAACGACAGTTTTCCGATGCGACCGTGACCGTTATTGAAAAAGAAAATCACTGTGGCGCTCACGCCAGTGGTCGGAATAGTGGGGTGCTGCATGCTGGTTTTTATTATTCACCTGAAAGTTTGAAGGCCAAATTTACACGCCTTGGAAATAAACGGCTGACGGAATACTGTGAATCCAAGCAGATACCTATGAATAGGTGTGGAATGTTGCTGCTAATAATGTTAATACGTAATGCAAGCGAAAGTGCTGATATGAAAAAAAAAACATTAAGTGAATTTTTCGGTAAGCGGACAGTGAAGTGCCGTGAAATCCACAATACACATAACAGAGACCGTTGTGCAAATTTATACCAGGCGACTAGATCTTTAAGTATGGAAAAGGAGGAGAGGCTGCATATTAATAACATTACTCGAGTTTGCCCAATGTTTTGCTCAGTTGTAAAATAGGGAAGAACCAACATGGCGATATAAATCATACCTTGTGGCTGAAATTTGAAACTTTGGCTGCCATTCGCTATACCTTTACCCAAGGTTCAAAACTTTTTTTGGATATTAAGACAGCATAAATTTTATTGCTGAACTGTTGTGTACAATGCAAGTCAACTACTTTTTACAATTAACTTTATTAAACTAAAATAAACTTCTAAATGGCATCTGATAATTTTGAAAAACTACAGGCTAGGATACTTATTAAATATGTTTCTCAAGGTGATCGACAAGGACGTGAGATCGCATATATATATAACCGTCAAGCTTTTGACACATTGAAAATTGAAACAAAGATATGATGACTCACAATTTATAAGTATAGGTGATACTATTGAATTGGAAAGGTTATAAATGTAAGGTCAAAGAAATTAATTTTAAACTTGAACCGCAACTATACAAAAGAATCCCAATGTTGGAGTGGACCTTTATTCCGACCGATCCATCCGATTTTAATTGTCAAATTGGTGTTTTTGTTGAAAGAATTCAAGAAGGATCAATTAAATCATAACGAATAAAGCACTGCGCCCAACATAGCGATAAATTTAATGCCTGGCTGGTTAGATATTGCTGCTTTGGTTGCTATTTGTCATATTTTATCACAGTTTGAAACTTTTTTGATATTAAGACGGCACTAATTTTATTACCAAACCCTTAATGTATTTTATGGAGTAATGAAGCAAGGGTAATAGATGCATACGTCCTTAAATACAGATGAGCGAATTCTTAAGACTTAAGCACTGAATATCAGATTTTAGTTATTGTTATTATCCTGCGTTGTTATAGCATTGTTAAAACGATGGGCGTTTGAGAGGAATCGGAAGCGACGACGTGAATATTACCGTAATGTATATCTGAAATCAGATGATTGGAGACGGAAGCGATATGTGGTACTCAACGGGACAATTGGCGGTGTGTGTACTGCGGTGCACCTGCAACTGAAGTTCACCATAAAAAATATGCAAAATATAACATAGGAAGGGAACCTATAGATTGGCTAGTTCTGTCTGCAAGTCCTGTCATGATTCTAAGCACAATTGAAAATTACTCGTTCCATCACGCCCTCACCACCCTTTATCATATACCTACAGGGATGTGGGGAGTGAAATATATCTACATATTCACTACCCGGTATATGTTGTATATATATAGGAGGTAGTGGGCGGTGAAAAATAAGGCTGTAATTAACCCTGGAAAAGAAATAATGAACATTGCATATCAACTTATCCCCAACTTTGAGAAGGTTAAACGATCTTTTTGTACATTTATATACGTTATGTTCCACTCCCAGTAAAGAATGGATAATCATATTAAAATAAAATCAACTTCAAGACATTCCGCTGTTGGTAATGATATTGAGCTAAGGAAATCTACTAAGTCAAGGCTTATCTTCAGACCTGAACTGGTTGAAAATCCACAGTAATCCTAAAGCTTGTTCGTTAAAGAAAAACTTTATATATCAAGTCAAAAAAACAACTGGAAATTGGGATGAACAACACATTACAACTTAACAAGTTAAAGGATAGTGAATGGATGAAATTGCACATTCACTCTGAGGAAATGTTACACTTAATTTCATCTCTAAATAAATATTATCGTTTATTCGAAAGATGGCATCCATTCCGGAGAAGCCGAATTTATCGTAACAAGTAGTAACATTAAGGACGTGATTCTACCAAATTCTCACAGTTAAAGAAAATTTCGAGGAGCTGGTACGCAGAGGAGGAGAAGATTTACTAAAGCAGACATTAAATTGGTTGACTGGAACGAAAGATTTGACATCAATCATCTCAAAACTTCAACTTCTTAAAATCGATGATGTCAAAAAAGTTAATTCACTTTTAGGATTGACTCAACTAAAGAAAATTTACAGTTTGTGGCTTAATAATAAGGATAATGATAACGAAGAATTTTGGCAGAACACATTCACCGAATATTCTTGGACCATATCTCAGGTCTTTTCATACCCGTTGGTGATAATGAAGGATAAAGCTTATTTAGGTGGTAAATCAATTACTAATCAAGGCGGAAATGTTATAGATTTTATTTTTCGGAATAAAGTGACATCTAATTCAGTTCAGTTGAAATCAAAACTCCTACAACCAAATTAGTTGGTAAAATATCGGAATTCATTTTCAATCTCAGAAGATTGCTCAGGATCAATAAATCAAATTCTTAATTACCAAGACGAACTGCAAAAGAATTTATACAATCTTAGAAATCGCGAAGGACCAAACTATATTGTCTTCAGTCCGAAATGTTTATTAATAATTGGCTGTCTAGAAACAGAAAAGCTTTCACCTGAAGAATTAAAGTCATTTGAACTATTTAGACATGAACTGAAAAGATCGACATTATTTCTTATGACGAACTTTTTGAAAAGGTTGAATCTCCTGGTCGAGATTCTTGAAAATGAATGGCGAAATGGCAGCTTGACAAAAAATGCTGTTACATGAAGTAGAGGGTACCTGAAAAATCATCCCACCATCTGTTCTGGCCAGTCTTGTACTGCCCTTCATCCTTTTCAATTGTATTGATAATGACCCACATATGATGATATTCAAAGTAGGAAATCTATGCAATAGGGATTTGAATTACAAAGGCAAATGCATACCTTCATTTTACTTTTTGAAGGCAATTTTTTTGCAAACAATTCAACAAAATATGATATTCAATAAATGAGCTTTCACAAAATACTCGATAAATACAGAAAAATTTCTTTTTCCGAACGTGACAAAGGCGACCGCTTTGAACGATTGATGCAAGCCTACCTGCAAACAGATCCTAAATATGCTTATCGTATTCAAAAAGGTTTGGCTGTGGAATGAGTTTCCCGGGAGAAAAGATTTAGGTGGTAGTGATACAGGAATTGATTTAGTTGCCTTGACCAATGAAGGTGATTATTGGGCAATTCAATGCAAATGCTTTCAGGAAGATTCAATTATTGATAAACCAGCTGTTGATAGTTTCCTTTCCACATCAAGCCGGGAGTTTAAAAATGAAAACCTGCAAACCACTCGTTTTGCTCATCGGCTTTGGATTTCAACAACCAACAAATGGGGATCAAATGCCACAGAAGCGATAAAGAACCAAAACCCACCAGTTACCAGAATCAATCTTTATGATTTAATGGAAGCTCCTGTTGATTGGGAAAAATTGGAACAGGGTATTCATGGTGAAGCATCACGAACACCAAAAAAACACTTCGTCCACATCAAAAGATAGCTCTTGAAAAAACACATGAATATTTCAAAACCGCAGACCGTGGCAAACTTATCATGGCTTGTGGAACAGGAAAAACATTCAACTCCCTACGTATTGCGGAAAATGAAACAAATGGCAAAGGCTTGATTTTATTTCTTGTTCCCAGTATTGCGCTGCTTGGGCAAACACTTGCGGGAATGGAGTGCAGATGCCAACGAACCGATCAATGCCATTTGCATTTGTTCTGACCCGAAAGTTTCCAGAAAGAGAAACAAAAACATGAGATGCAGACACCTTCAGTATTGTGGATTTAGCTTTACCTGCCTCCACTGATACCGACATTATTCTGCATCAATTTCAGCGAATCAAAGCAAAAGAATCGCCGGGAATGACGGTGGTATTTTCTACTTATCAATCCATTGAAGTGATTGCAAGAGCCCAAAAAGTGTTGCTGAAAAACGGCTTCAATGAATTTGACTTGATTATTTGTGATGAAGCCCACCGAACCACAGGTGTTACATTGGCAGATGAAGATGAATCTGCTTTTACCAAAGTGCATGATAACGATTTCATCAAAGCCAAAAAACGGTTGTACATGACCGCTACACCACGACTGTATAGTGATGACACCAAAAGCAAAGCTGCCCAAGCCGAAGCAATTTTTGTTCAATGGATGATCCCGACTTTATACGGTGAGGAAATTTATCGAATTGGTTTTGGTGAAGCAGTAGAACGGGATTTGCTCACTGATTACAAAGTCTTGATTCTTACTCTAAACGACAAGGATGTTCCTCCAGCAGTTCAACAAATGATTGCAGATGAGGAAACGGAAATCAATACTGATGATGCTTCTAAACTCATTGGTTGTATCAATGCTCTATCCAAACAGTTTTTGGGGGATGAAGGTAAAACCAAAGAATCTGATCCCGAACCCATGCGAAGGGCTGTTGCTTTTTGCCAAAGTATTGCTGATATCGAAAAAGATTACGGCCACTTACAATACTGCAACAGAAGCTTATCTTGGACTCTTTACCTGCTGAGAAAAAGGAGCAAATGGTTTCCGTCGCATCCAAACACATGGATGGCACTATGTCGGCCCCAGAACGAGATGAAATGCTAGGTTGGCTAAAAGCAGCAACCGAAAACAATGAATGTCGTATTCTTACCAATGTTCGTGTTTTGAGCGAAGGTGTTGATGTGCCTTCTTTGGATGCTGTATTGTTTCTTATCTGCCCGAAATTCTCAGGTGGATGTGGTGCAATCTGTTGGTCGTGTGATGCGTAAATCACCAGGCAAAAAATACGGTTATATCATTATTCCGGTTGTTGTTCCTTCGGATGTGGAAGCTGACAAAGCCTTGATGATAACGAACGTTACAAAGTGGTTTGGACAGTACTTAATGCCTTGCGTGCACATGATGACCGTTTTAATGCCACTGTCAATAAAATTGAACTGAATAAAAAACGTCCAAATCAAATTTTGGTGGGTAGGCCAGAAGTATTCTTTTGATGAGGATGGAAATCCACAGTGCATGGAATGAAGATGCAAGCTACCTACGAAACCGCAAAAGACATTAGCCGCCAACTGGCCTTGCAATTTGAGCAATTGCAATCAGTGGTCTTTGCTCGAATGGTGCAAAAAGTTGGCGACCGAAGATATTGGGAGCAATGGGCAAAAGATGTTGCCGATAATTGCTGACCGACAAATTGAACGCATCAAGTACTTGATTTCGAAAGACAAGACCGAACAACGCAAGCATTTGACAATTTCTTAGCTGGATTACAAAAAAATATCAATCCCAGCATTACACGAAGGCCAGGCAGTGGAAATGCTTGCCCAGCACATCATCACCAAACCGATTTTTGAAGCCCTGTTTGAAGGTTATTCCTTTGTAAAAAGCAATGCCGTTTCAACTGCCATGCAAAACATGCTGGATGCTTTGGAAGGAGAAACCTTGGCCGAAGAATCGGAAACCTTGCAAAAGTTTTACGAATCGGTGAAAAAACGAGCTGCAGGTATTGACAATGCCGAAGGCAAGCAACGCATCATCATTGAACTGTACGACAAGTTCTTTAAAACCGCTTTCCCAAAAATGGTGGAGCAATTGGGAATTGTTTACACTCCGGTTGAAGTGGTGGACTTTATCATCCATTCGGTCAATGATGTTTTGAAAAAGGAATTTGACCGCAGCATTTCGGATGAAAATATTCACATCCTTGACCCTTTTACCGGAACAGGAACTTTTATTACCCGCTTGCTGCAAAGCGGATTGATTGAACAAAAAAGATCTTGCCCGCAAATACCAAAAGGAACTACATGCCAACGAAATTGTTTTGCTGGCTTATTACATTGCTGCTGTAAATATTGAAAATGCTTACCATGATACCAATTAGGTGGAAGCAAAGAGATATACGAACCTTTGAAGGCATTGTTCTTACCGATACTTTCCAGTTGGGAGAAACCGACGAAAGCGAAAAACTCTTTTCTGAAATGTTCCCGCAAAACTCGGAACGGGTAGCCCGGCAAAAGAAAGCTCCTTTGCGGGTAATTATGGGAAATCCTCCTTATTCAATTGGACAGAAATCTGCCAATGACAATGCACAAAATCAGAAATACGAAAAGTTGGATAATGATATTGCCAAAACCTATGCCAAAGCAATCGACTGCAGGACTAAACAAATCTTTATATGATGCTTATATAAAAGCATTTCGCTGGAGTACTGATCGATTAGACCCAAAAATGGTGGTATTATTGCTTTTGTTTCAAATGGGGCTTGGCTAGATGGTAATAGTACAGATGGTTTTCGAAAAGCATTGGAAAAAGAATTTTCAATCTATTTAGGTTTTTAATCTTACGAGGAAACCAACGCACAAGTGGTGAATTGAGCCGAAAAGAAGGTGGTAAAATATTTGGTTCAGGTTCACGAACACCTATTGCTATTACACTTTTAGTAAAAAACCCAAAGCCAAAAACGAAAAAGCAACTATTCATTATCATGACATTGGTGATTATTTGAGCCGGGAAGAAAAATTAGCTATCGTAAAAAATTCAAATCAATTGCAAACCCAGAAATGAAATGGAGATAACTTAAACCAAATGAACATGGGGATTGGATAAATCAAAGAAATGATATGTTTGAAACTTTTATTCCAATGGCACCTGAAAAGAAGTTTGATGTAAAAAGCCAATCATTTTTTGTACACATAATCTCATTGGTGTATGCAACAAATCGAGATGCTTGGGTTTATAATTTTTCAAGAAAAGATCTAATTGAACAATATGAATCAAATTGATTGAGTTTTATAATGAACAGCAAAGAATTTTCAGAAGCTAAAGCAATAAACCCTAAAATATCAGTTGATAAGTTTATTGATAATGACCCAACAAAAATTAGTTGGACAGTAATTTGAAAAAGGATATTGAAAAAGAGATATCGAACACATATTATAAATCCAATGAAATTATACTGAGCATTTATCAGACCTATTTATCAAACAGAACTTTATATTTCGATAAACCATTTATAGAACGTCCAGGATTAAGTCCAAAACTTTTTCCAAACCAATCAGTTAAAAATACATGTAATTTGTATATCTGGTATCAGGAGCAAGTAAAGATTTTTCAGCTCTAATTACTGATAATATTACAAGATCTTGATGCTATCGAGAAAGCTCAATGCTTTCCCTTTACTATCTACGAAGAACGCCAAAAAAACAGCCCCAGCCTGTTTGATGACAGCAGGAGAAAGTGAATACATCCGCAGGGATGGGGTTTCGGATTTTATTTTGGAAAGAGCCAAAAAGCATATACGGCAAAAACGTAAGCAAAGAAGATATTTTCTATTATGTCTATGGTATTCTTGCACAGCCCCGATTACCGCACCACCTTTGCCAACGATTTAAAGAAAATGCTGCCCCGCATTCCTTTGGTAGAAGATGTACGGGATTTTTGGAAGTTCAGCAAAGCAGGTCGTCAATTGGCGGAGTTGCATATCAATTATGAAGTGTACCGCCTTATGATGGAGTGCAGGTAACCGGAGAAAGAGGTTTCTACAGAGTAGAAAAAATGCGTTTCCCAAAGAAAGACCAAAAAGACACCATCATTTACAACAGCAAAATCACCATTTCCAATATTCCTGAAAAAGCTTATGAATATGTGGTCAACGGCAAATCCGCTATTGAGTGGATTATGGAACGCTATCAGGTAACCATCCACAAAGACAGCGGCATCAAAAACGACCCCAACGATTGGGCAGAAGAAGTCGGTAATCCAAGATATATTTTGGATTTGCTGTTGAGCATCATCAATGTGAGTGTGCAGACGGTGGATATAGTGGATGGTTTGCCGAAATTGGAATTTGAATCTGTAAACACAGATACCTAATGTTTAGAAAAGGAGACATATTGTTACCAGAAAGTAGAGTAGCAAAAGAAAATTGGCTAAATGGCCTATTCCATCCTGCCATAGTGTGGGATGAAGAATATGATGGTTCTTCAGACTTTCACGGAATCATGTTAACACATAGCCCACCAAATGATCGTTTTGAGAATATATTGATGTCTGCTAATCATTTTGCACCAAGACATGAAGTTGTTTTTTCAAATACCTATTTTGTAAATCAGGTCTTTATTAAGTTTCAAACCTGGGGAGATTATGAATTAGTTGGCAGATTGACGACTGAAGGAATTGAGTTTATTGAAGATCGTTTAGACAGAGTTCATTTCCCATCGAGTTTATCAGTACAGGCAATTAGTATCCAGATAGATGAATGATAATATCCATATCAACGTAAATCATGAAGTCCTTGTTTGGGCAAGGGATTCGCTTGCTTTGAATAGTTCCCAAGGCTCTCTGAAAGTGCGGGGATTTCATATGAGCGAATAGTTCTATTGGAATCAGGTTAGAAGCAGCCGACATTGGAAGAGCTTAAGGCATTTTCAAAAACCTATAAACGAACAATTGCAACATTATTGCTAAGTAAACCACCAAAGGAAAAGCCTTTCCCAAAGGACAGACGTACCATAAATTCAAAAGAATTTGGCCATTTCCATGAAAAAACCATTATGGCCATCCGAAAAGCAAGGGCACTGGCGCAATCATCTGTTGAGCTGCGAAAAGAAATGGGCATGCCATTTCCTCAATTTAACTTATCAGCATCAATACAGGATAATCCACAGGATGTCGCTGATAAAATTCGGAAGCTACTGCTATTGGAGAATATACGGGAAATCGAAGATGTCAGATTGGCCTTGGAAATATATATTGAAAGATTTGAATCATTAGGTATAGCTGTCTTTCAATTAAGCCTGACTCAAGACAATGTCCGGGGTTTTGCCATTGTTGATGATCTCATCCCGATTATCGGCATTAAAAGAGGTGGTGAACAAGCACATTCGAAAATTTTTACACTATTCCATGAGCTTGGTCATGTCTTATTAAATGAGGATGCGATAAGTGACTTATCGCTGCACCCACAGTGGGAACTTGAAATATGGTGTAACGCTTTCTCAGGTGAAGTATTAATTCCTTCGAAGGAATTGTTAAGTATGGAAATTGTTCACGACTACCAACGTAAAGGCCAGAAAGAATGGAAATTAAAAGATTTAGTTGAGCTCGGCAATCATTTTCATGTTGGGCCATTAGCAATATTAAGAAGCTTATTTGAAAAGCAACTCACCACTAAAGCCTTCTATAATGAGAAACACAATCAATGGAATAGGCCACAGTTCGGAAGGGCGAAAAATCCGGAAGGTAAGAAATTTAGCCAAGGAGGCAGTTCAGGAAAAAGGAAAAACCTATATTGCTTTAGCTTTCAAAGCATTTGACCAGAATCGTATTAATATTAAGGACTTGTCTGATCTCTTAGGCGTTAAGTTGTCCTATATTCCCAAAACGCGACGGCTTTTGAACGCTTAGGAATGGACTTATTTAGTGAAGGAAATACAGTTTATGTCATTGATACAAGCGGACTCATAATGCTGGAATCTACCTTCAAAAGAGATAATCCAGTATTTACTGCCATTTGGGAAGAAATTGAAGATTTGATTAGGCAAGGCTGTTTCCATACCATTGACTTTGTAGAGGAGGAAATAAATGATTATGAAGGCAAAGAAGATTTTTTGAAAAAGTGGGTAAAGAAATGGAAAAAATATTTGGTTGTTGAAACCGATGCAGCCAGTTTTAATGCAGCTATACCCATTATAAATGCTGAATACAATACGGGTTTTTTAAACGCCCGAAAGCAAGCCGAAGGAAAAGAAGAAGCAGACCCATATTTGATAGGATATTGTAAAGTCCATAACTGTATATTGATTGCTAGTGAAAGCAAAATGAAGAACAACAAAATTCCTGCAGTGTCCGAAAGAAATGGAGTGAAGTGTATTGAAATTAACGACTTCTTAATTGAAAGAGGATTGCAAGATGGAAAGGAAAAAATAGAAGTGTTGTGCACACAAAAAAATTATTAGAGGCTTGGCTTAACTATACCAGCAAATATTGTTTTTCAGCCACTGCCCCACGAAGCTCATCGGCTGCTTTCCAGAGGTCCTGCTCAAAGTCGATGTCCGGACGATTGTTGCTTTCTTTTGTCATAGCGTGAAGATAAAATATTCAATGAAGTTGTGGCATAGTCAAGTTGTTTTTTGTGCCCCATCGGCCTATATTTAGCCAGCATGTGAATTCCATGCCTTAGTGTCAAAACCGTAGATATGAAGATTATTACCTGGAACATGGATTACTGGAAACGGAATCTGGATCAAAGATTAAATGCCTGGGATTATCTCACCACCTCATTAAAACCAGATATTGCCCTTCTTCAGGAAATTGTTCCGCCTGAGGACGGCTATTCTCAATATCACCTGCATTATCGGCAAATTGATGGAAAACGAAGATGGGGATCAGCAATTCTATCAACATATCCGATTTTCAGAACATTTGATCTAGCCGGTGGATACGAAGGAGCGAAAGGTACTGTTGTTGCCCAGCTGAAACCATCTGATTCTTTGACAATAACCGCAATAAGTCTATACGGGTTGATTGATAGCTACACCTACTCCACTACCACACTTCATCATTTGCTGTCGGATCTTACTATTATATTGAATACGCACAAGAACATAATTCTCGGAGGAGACTTTAACGCATCAATACAATACGATGAAGTTTATAAAGGCCAGTACCCTTCACACCGTCTGGTTTTCGAACGTCTGGAAGATTTTGGATTGGTAAACTGTACTAAGCATTTCTATGGGGATCACGTCAGGACATATTTCCATTCAAGGGGTGACTACCACTGGCAGGATGATTACTTATTTGTCAGTAAAAACCTCATCGAGAAAATAGATAGATGTGAAGTTCTCAACACCGAACAGCTTAGGGGATTTTCTGATCACCTGCCGATAATGATTGAGCTTGAACCATGATCAGCCTGATTGATGACTATTCACCCACTCACCGCCCTGTCATATATATACCGAGTGAGGTGGGTGGTGACATATCTATATCTATATTCACTACCCAATAATAGAATTATATATATAATAAGGCACTGGGAGGTGAAAAAATCGAGGTTTACAGGTAATGAGACTATATTTCTGATTTCACCACCCTGGGAGGTGAAGCGAAAACCAGGTCTATGCATATCTGCCTTCAAAAATTCTGGATTCGATATCTGAAATTATCCATGTTTCATCATGAAACATTGATGTCCGGGATCAGAACAGGTTTTTTGAAAGATTAAGGTGTTTGATCTCAGTTGGTTAGAAGGCGACTTTGTTCAGGTTTTAAAAATGGCGAGTAACAAATCGCTAACAATGGATTTATTTAGGAATTTTCTGTTTGTTGATCTGGAAATCCTACTTTATTCAGCATTGCCTGCCATCTGGGATCGCTTCGGATCGGATCAAATGGAGGTTCAACTTTTAACCAGATCATTTCGACTTCATGGTCTTCATAGGCTTTATCCAGCCATTCAAATGCAGTGTCAATTTCACCCATCTGTGCATAAATCATGGCTGCAAAATAAGCCGGACTGCCTATGGGAGAGTCTTTGCTTTTCTTTTTTAATTCCTGTAGCATATCATCCACTTTATCAGGTTGACCAACATGATAATAGGCAATGCCAAGATTCCCGTATATAACAGGATACTGTGAGGTTGGATTCTCCAGACGCCATTTTTCCGTTTTTTTTATCACCTCATCATATAATTCGAGATACAGCGCTAATCTCGCTATTCCGAAAACCTCGAAGAATTCGCCCTTCAATAATTCTGTTGAAATGTATTTAGCTTTAACCTTTTCATCCAAGAAAAAATGACAAAGACCCCTTACGAGCTTAAACGCTGAAGGATCGATGGCATACTTTTGATTGGTCTGGTCCATCGCCTCCTCGAACTTTCCTTGTTGCAGTAGGAATAAAATATACCTTTGATCAAGGTTTGCGGGATTTAATTGTTGTGCAATACGATATTCCCTGCCCGCAGTTTTCCAATCCCATTCATAGAGTTGCTTCAATCCTGCCAAGTAAATATGCGTTGCAGGGTAATCGTAGTTCAGCATTAACGCCTTGTTCAAAAAGGGCAGCGAATTTTTAACTACCTCTTCGGCGTGTAAGTATCCGTTAAAAATTCCTTTACTTAACCAGAGATCGCCCATTTCTGCATATGCAGGAACATAACTTGAATCTAAGGCTATAACCTGTTCAAATATCTGCTCCGCTTTTTCAGGATCTGTATTTTTTAGACTTTTCCCCAAGAGATATAGGTCAATAACTTCCGAATTATCAGTCAATTTCAATTCAATCCGGCTCATGACTTCGGGCTTTATTTCAGTTTTCAGGTAACCAGCTATTTGTTCTGCTACATCCGACTGAATGGCAAAAATGTCATCAAGATTTCTGTCATAATTGTTCGACCACAAATGCCTGTCATGTGATACATCTATAAGCTGTACAGTAATTCTAACTTTATTTCCATGTTTTCTGACACTTCCCTCCAGTACATAGGCAACTCCCAGTTCCTCGCCTATTTCAGGAACTGATTTAGGCGATCCTTTATATCTCATCAGGGTTGTCCTGGAAGGGATGATCAAACCTTCAATCTGTACCAACTGATTCAGGATCTCCTCCATCATCCCATCGCTGAAATACTCTTGGCTGGGATCATCACTCATATTTACAAAGGGCAGTACTGCGATAGATTTCTCCCTGTTCTCTTGTTCTGCTATTTCAGTAGTATCCTCACCTTTACCCAGGTTATTGTATACCAGGTAAGCGACTACGACAACTATTACAATAAAGGGAATGATGAAGACTTGTTTTATCCATCTTATGGATCTTATTTTAACTTCTGGTGCATTAACTTCGATTGGTGCATCAGGAGTAACCACTTCAGAGGCTTGGGCATCAACCTCATAGATCCTTATTGGATGATCTACGTTTTTGAGTGTTTCCTCACGCACATACACTGCATTAATGCCTTTCTTATTCTGAATATTCCTGTATACCGATTCTGTAACATATATTCCACCTGCGGGCGCCAAGGGTTCAAGCCTCGAGGCAATATTCACTCCATCACCGAACACATCTTCATCTTCCATGATGACCTCACCTTGATGTATTCCAATCCTAAGTTTCAGGTTAGGTTCTTCTTCACACTGGCGCTGTATTGCGATAGCACAGTAAACTGCATCTGAGATAGTTTGAAAACTGGCAAGCACACCGTCACCCATCTCTTTTAGCCATTTACCACCATACTTCTCAATCAGGGGCCTCTGGATTTTCCTGTTCTTTTTGAGCAACTGGTAAGCAGCAGTTTCATCCTTACCCATTAAGGATGTATATCCAACAATGTCGGTAAACATAATAGCTGCAAGCTGTCTGGTTTCAGGCATAGTAAAGCAAGATAGGCAAAATCATAATAAATCAAAATATCCATACCACGTCAGGCTTAAAACCTTGACAAGCTAAAAGAGAAAGCGTCTGAAACATTCAATTGTGGTAGGTAATATTGTATTCCTTATACTCCACGAAAGCTAAGATTCGTCCTCGAATGGGGTCCAAAAGCTTTCTTTAATCAGAATTATTTCCAATTAGAGTTTAATGCTATATTTTGGAATGCAATGGAAAAATTAAACTTAACGGTTTAGCTAAATAGGCATTTTATTGCTGTTTAGGTTTGTTCGCAGTTGTGTATTAGCCCCCTAAATCACTGGACGGTTTTTTAATAACAGTATAATAGATTATATAAGTCCCATCTTAATTTTTTATAAACCGTAATATTTCCGTTCCCTGTTCATACTGCAATTGCATCAGGTATATACCACTTGGGAAAGAAGATATATCCACCTCCATGTAATCTATAATTATTTCAGGAGCTATTTCCATTATCCTCTGTCCAGAAGCATTAATAATATTGATCCCTTTTGTCGTCAGTACATATTCCAGATCCAGTTCGAGTATAAGAGTATTATTGGCTGGATTGGGATAAAGTTTATTAGAAAATACTTGTTGATCTTCCAACCCTGTTGGTGTACTCTCCCTATCAATCTCAAAAATATTCGATCGAATACGTACCAGATCCAGAGTTCTTCCTGCAGTTGCTTGTGAACAGTTAACATCAACCAGAGAAGCTACATAGTAATAAAATATAGACTCGGGCCCTTTATCCACATCCGTGTAAGTATTATTGTTGGAAGAGATATCCGCTATTTTTTCATATTCACCTTTCCCTCTTTTCCTATAAATGGCATAAGTACCAAAACTGAGTCCTTTGTATGATGTCCAGCTGAGATTAACTTCTTTGTTAATCCCCATATTTGCACTTAAATGTATGGTACTGTGTTCGCTGCTTCGAGGAGAATTATCCCCACATTTATCTTGTATGCCAACTTTGTAACGGTAACTTCTTGTTCTTGAATCTGAGCTCTGGTCTAAATAGGAATATTCATTTTCGGGAACTTCTCCAATAAGATTATAAGAACCTGCCACATCTCCTTCCCGATAAATTAAATATTTATCAATATTATATGGATTGGATCCAGTATTGATAAAAATCCGGTTCTTTGTAAAATCCGATTCGTCACTTGAAACATAACAGATTGCCGCATCGGTATATATAGGATCCACTCCAATTTCTAAAGTTTGACTCATTGAATATCCTGCCCCATCTGTTATAGATACCTCATAGCTACCAGCTGGTTTATTTTCAATATCTTGGGTGATGTCCCCGGAAGACCAGGAGAAGGTTAACGGTTCAATATACTGATCAACCTCAATCGATATTGATCCGATCTCATCATCCCCACAATAGGTATTAGAAACTTCAATATCCGAGATCGTTATGTCATTAATATTATTCACCTGAAGTATGAGACCCTTTTCTAAAAAAAGTCCTCCTTGATCAGTAGATTTTATTCTTAGGTTATAGGTATTTTTTGCTTCATAATCAATCTCAATAGCTGTTTTTAACTCATTATTTTCAATTATAAATGAATCATTATTTTCATCTCCAGTACCAACAACTAAGCTATGAGTGAAAATAGAATCATCTACATCTATAATATTAATTGGAATAACAGTTCCTATTGGAGTATTTTCATCTATTTGAGCAATTTGAATATCGGTAGGAGGATCATTAATCGGTTGAACATTTATTGTAACTATAGCGGATTCAGATTGAAAGATACCATCACTTGCAATATATGAATAACTATCTGTTCCAAAGAAATCCTTAAAAGGTGTATAGGTAAAAGTTCCATCCGTCTCGAGTTCAAGATTTCCGTGTATTACATCTGTTTGCAGTATAGCACTTAACATTCCTCCTTCCGCATCTGTATCATTCTTCAATATTGAGTTTCCGGAAGAAATTGTAAGTGTTTTATCCTCATCAATATAAAACTCATCTGGTGCAGCAATTGGAGGGATCTCATCAACATCCTCAATATGAACTGTAATGTTTTCCAAACTATTATGTTTCCCATCTGAGATTACGATTGTAATCTGATAATTATTCATGCTTTCAAAATCCAGTTCTTTCAGTAAGTTAACACTGCCATCAGGAGTTATGTCGATCCTCCCATAAGGATCGCCACCTTTAACATAGAACGATGGAAAATACAAGGAATCGCCATCAGAATCGTACCCTACAATTTTATATGAAGTGATGCCAGTTGGTGTATTTTCCGGAATATGTAAATTGGGATCAGGAATTGAAGGAGCATAATTAAAGCCACTTAACTCAACAATCCAATAATCTGCACCTCCTTTCGAATCCTCAGTTTTTTCACCTCCTATATTTGATTGAGAGGCTACACCGAATAGATAATTGCCGTTTTGGTCTTGCAAGATATTATATATTCCATACCATTCTTCAGGCATTAATCCACCAAGGCAATTATTCCACTGCATATTGCCCTGGGAGTCTAATTTTATTAACCATACATCCACATTTCTAACCATTTCTTCTATTGCTCCCCCTAACATAAAACCTCCATCCATCGTCTTCAAAATAGACCGTGGCCATGTATTTCCAAATACACCATATGTTTTATCCCAAATAACATTACCAATTGAATCAATCTTGACAACCCATATATCAGTATCCTCAAAAAATGGAGGATCGCTCTTATCTCCACTAATTGGTGACCCGGAAGATCCATATAAAATATAACCATTATCACTGGTTTGTACCAATGACCTCAAATAATCACCGCCATTACCACCAATTGTTTTATCCCAAATAACATTTCCTTTTGAATCTAACTTTATTATCCAATAATCATTATGACCTTTGCTACTTTCACTTTTATCTCCACTGATACTTGATGAAGAGTTACAACCTAGGATAAATCCCCCATCTAGAGTTTGTTGTATTTGAGAAAGATCATCATAATCATTTCCTCCGATAGTTTTATCCCATTCAATGTTACCCAATGAATCCACTTTAATCAGCCAAACATCTTCAACACCTTTGGAGTCCTCTGTTTTTTCTCCACTTTCATTTGACTTAGATGTTCCACCAAGGAGATAACCCCCATCGATTGTTTTCAGCATGTCAGCGAAAAAATCCCTGTCATTTCCTCCAATTGTTTTTTCCCAGATAATATTTCCTAATGCATCCAGTTTTATCATCCAAAAATCCCAATCACCTCTTGAATCTTCACTTTTATCTCCGCTTGAGTTAGAAAGTGATGACCCACATAAAACATAGTTATTATTGTCAGTTTGAATAATTTTATCAGATTGTTCCCGATCATTTCCTCCTATAGTTTTATCCCACTCAACATTCAACAATGAATCTAATTTAACAATCCAGAAATCATCTACACCCTTTGAATTTTCACTTTTATCTCCGCTTATATTTGAAGTGGATTTTCCAGCAAGAATAAATCCATTATCGCCAGTTGATATCAAGCAGTTGATATAATCTGAACTCTCTCCCCCAATGGTTTTGTCCTTCACTACATATGGAGCTTGAATTTGGGCACATATGGAAAGGAAATGTAATATGAATATTACAGTAAAAAAGATCCGTATCATTTGGGTAGTGTTTGTAGGTAAAAAAATTTCTTTGATAAATTTTATACTTTATCAACAATAACTTTTTAGAATTAGTTTTTACATTTCAATAATTCAAATAAAAAAGGAAAAGCTTGGTCTCCATAATTCGCATTATATTCACTTTCTCACAAATACGCCAGATTAGAATTTTAATAGGATTATCTAAGATATATACGGTGGTGTTATTTTAACTCCATTGAGGGATTTCTGTAATATTGGTATCCAAAATGGTAGCCAAAAATTTTAACCGCTTATAAGTAACTGTATATCTGTACTTTGTAAACATAGTTCGAATCCTTCCCCTACAGCAAAACTGAAAAGTTTATAAATAGTTCCTTCATTGACTTTCATAATTTTTTCTTCCGCTTCGGCTTACTGATCCTATTCTTCCCGGGTTTCCTTCCTCGGCCAATTCTGTGACAATATTTGAACGATCAGCCATTGTTCACCTGTTTTTGAAAGCTGCAGGTATTCCACACCCCAGAATGCCGTCAGTTTAACCATCGCAATTTTTTCCTGGAGATCCAGTATTTCTACCTCTCTGGGAGCATCTTCTGGCACCCATTGATCTTTGTTCCAATCCTTTGCGATCTGGATCAACTGTTCCCTTGTTATGGAAGTAATCTCACTATAATTTTCCTGACTGCTTTTCCAGTAAAATCCATTCTTGATAAAATGATTGTACAGGCATTGATCCATTTTACCGGCATCTGCCTCATACATGGCATCCACATAATCCTGTGCTACTTTTAAAATCATTCGCCTGTCGGGGTTCTGGGAGAATACCTTCAAGGGAATAAAAGTCACAATAATCAGTATGATGATATGGAATTTCATATGTTTTGGTCAATTCCTAAAAATAATCCGGATTTGACAAATATACATAAACATCCTCATGGCAGAAAGAAAATAATAGGCGAGTGAACTGGTTAAAGGGTATTTCCTTTGGACCTATGAAATCCACGTAATCCGGAAAGAATGGAAACGGAAAAAAAGGAACCCTCAAATTGTCCGTCAGGATCAAAGGGCTTTTTTCCCATGCTGGTTAAGTTCCTGCTGGTGATCCTGATAAAATTCCTGCCATTTTTCAAGTATCCTCTGCCATCCCTGTTCCAGGTGTTGGTTGAAATTTTCATCCAGCTTAAACAGGAAATCCTTATCCTGCAACTTTTCCAACTTTTCATTGAACCTTTCCAGGTATTGCTCATCAAATTTTTCATTCAATCCTTGAAGATCTTCCAGTTTCTGATTGAAATCTTCCTGAAAGAATTCATGAAATCCTTGCGGGAAGATGGTTGAATCCTTAAAATGAAAAGAAAATCCGTCTCCGATATCTTCAAAAAAATCCATGAGTTTGTCCTGGATATCTTCCATTGATTGCTCATCGCCCGACCAGTTCCAGGAATAGGAAGAATCCACCTGAATGATGTTACCATCCTCATCCAACACCTTTTGCACATGGATCCTGACATCTGGCTGTTCTTTTTCCGACCCTTCTCTGCTGATTTCTGGCTCAGCAGATTGTTGTGCAAATAAAAATCCACCCAATCCGATACCCAGTATCACGATTATGGTTGAATATGTTTTTTTCATCTCACCTGAATTTTTAACCTTATCAGTATAAAAAAATCAAATAAAAATCAGAATATCCAGCGTTTAACATTAATTAACAGAAGTTAAATTTCACGAATTGTTTTCTTTCAAGGACACCATTTTTTTAAAGATTCAATGAATCTTAATCTTTCTCAGAATCAATGGAAATGTTCGTGGAAATCATAACCTTATCTGGCATTCTTTTTGATTCACTCTAATTATCATCAATAATTTAAAAAGCGTGCGTCCATTAGAAATTCATCGCCGGTATTTTGATCTTAAAGTGTTGTTGATCCTCATTTTTATGATCATAACCATTTTTGCTGCGACGAAGACTCAGGCAAAGGATGATCTCTCCGGTCATAAAAACATTATGATGGGCAAACGGAGTCAGGGAGCCGTACCCCAGGACAATTTTTTTTATGAACCCAATCAGATAATCGGCCGGGGAATGCAGGGTATCCTCATTTACCATCCCCGGAAACTAAAAAAACGTTACATGGGCTTTGGATCGGGATCTGGATCAATCCCTTTTAGGAAGTCGCCCGTTTCAGTTGTACCTCCCAGTTCAGTCCCGCAGATACCTGGAAATAATCGCTGAAATCACCCTGATTGATTGAAAAACCAAGCTTTCCTGATGAATCCATATAGATCAGCGCCTGGTCCAGTCCTACTTCTCCGAAGGTCCTGACAAATGGCAGTATTCCTTCAAGCCGCTTTACACCCTCCTCTGTTATGGCATAGGCAATAGAATCCCCATAATGAAGATCCGCATCTGTCAATAGATCCCAGGGGATGTTTGTACAAAGATTCCCAAAGGGCTTCTCAACTTTGACAATATTCCCAATTATCAATCCATTCATATACCTGGCTTTACACACCGGTAGTTTCACAATGGCTCCCTTTACTTTTGGCCCCAGTTCATGAGGTTGAATCTGTCCGGCTGCTAACCTTCCCGCATTATAGGCATAAATATCCCTTCCATGGAAAGTAAAATAAGCATTCGAACCTGGCAAACGATTATGCTCTGAGATTTCGTATATAGGGTTCAATTCATATTCCAGTTCAATGAGCGTGAGCAATCCATTATCGGGGCAAATGATCTGGTGACCAGTACCGGACTTAACCCAGATGGATCGGCGGTCGGTGCCTACACCAGGGTCTACTACGGCTACAAAGAGTGTATCTTTTGGCCAGTATGGAAGTGTATCAGCCAAAGTATAGGCCGCCTCAAGTACATTCTGAGGCTGGATCTGGTGAGAAAGATCAAATATTTTAATTTCAGCATCCAGCGAAAGCATGACTCCTTTCATGGTCGCCACAAAATGATTATTGAGACCAAAATCCGTTAACAGGGCGATTATTTTTTTCATAATCGGGAGATTAATGAATATGAGATAAATAATAATTGATCCATTTCGGTGTTTTCTGATAAAATAATTCTTAATCTTTGAAATTTTCTACCAGAAATTACATCCTTTTTTCAAGATGAGATAAAAAATTTGGATGTTTAAGAAATATTAAGATAAAAAAATATTAATTTATACAACAGACATTTTGGTACGCTGATAATGACAATTATTAAAAATTTCAAATCCAAAACCCAAAGATATGATTGCCAGGACTGCAGAATTCGTTGTTAAAAAAGGGAAGCTTGACAAGGTGAAGGAAGCCATTGATCATTTTGTAAGGACCGTACATGTTTCGGAACCGGGAACCCGTATATTAGTATCCTTTCAGGATGAAGAAAATGAATTCAAGTTTCTTCACATTATGATTTTTGAAAGTGAAGGAGCTGAAAAATTACACAAGACCGCAGCCTATACTGAGAAATTTATAAAAATTCTCCTCCCCAATTGTAAAAGTGAGCCACGGATTAAAAAATTTAATTATATAGGTGGATTATAGTTTATGGGGGATTATATATGGGCTGGAATTGCTGCTTTTATTGCTTCTGCTTTGACTTTTTTTTCCGGGTTTGGACTCGGCACCATTTTAATGCCGGTATTTACCCTGTTCTTCCCGGTTGAAATAGCCATAGCAGCTACCGCTGTAGTCCATTTCCTGAATAACATTTTTAAATTTTTTCTGATCGGAGGGAACACAAATAAAGAAGTACTGATGAAATTTGGTATGGCAGCCATTCCTGCTGCCTTCGTGGGAGCCTATCTGCTAATCCTTCTGTCAGACTGGCACAAATTCTATGATTTCAAATTGGCAGGAATGTCGTTTTCCCTGGAACCTGTGAAGGTGGTCATTGGGTTGATCATGATATTTTTTGCATTTTTTGAGATCACCCCAAAACTGAAAAATATTACCTTCAAAAAAAGCAAGCTCTGGATGGGAGGAATCATCAGTGGCTTTTTCGGAGGATTATCAGGACATCAGGGAGCCATGAGAAGTGCCTTTCTGATCAACACGGGAATGACCAAGGAAGGATTTATCGCCACCGGCATTTCCATAGCACTCATCGTGGATGCAATCAGAATGGGGATTTATTCTGCCGGATACCTTTCTTCTGGAATGTTCAAGCATATAAATGTTGTTATCGTCGCCGTTTTTTCCGCTTTTGCAGGTGCGATCCTTGGGCGGTTTTTATTAAAAAAAATCACCTATCATCTGGTGAGATATGTGGTGGCGGCTTTCCTGATCATCATTGGATTCGGCTTATCGCTTGGGATTATCTAAATGGATCCTTTTGGTTCACGAGCCACATGAATATATTTGAAAAAAATTCCTATTTTTATTCCACATTGACTTCCATGATGCAAGCGGTACTCCATATTTGGGGAAACAGATGAATGTCATTGATTAAAAAATGATCTTAGGATACAGGCTGCAGGCAAGATACAATGAAAATACATTGAAGAATGAATTACAAAACACCCTATCTGTTTAAGATTATATGCTGGTTTTCGGCTTTCATTCTGGCTTTTTCCTGCAACAGGCAAAATGATCTCCCTATGAATCATATCCCCATCATTCCGAATCCCAATTCAGTAAGTGAAATTGGAGAGGTTTTTACCCTTGAAAACAATACCCGGATATTTATTGATCCTGCAGATCTATCTGATCTGGAAGGGCTGGTAAAATTTATCAACTCAATGGTCGTCAATTCCGCTGGAGCTCGTCTGGAAGTTACAAATTCCAACTCCAGGGAACCCCAGATCATTTTAAGATTAAATAAGGATCTCCAACTTGGAATTGAAGGTTATCACCTGTTGATCGATAAAAAGCAGATCCTGATCGAAAGTGAATCAAAGCAGGGGATTTTTTACGGGATCCAGTCCCTGAGACAGATTTTACCCGTTAAAGGATCTCAAACGGCAGTCGTGATCAGGGGTGTAGAAGTTTATGATCAACCCCGGTTTGCATGGCGTGGCTTGCTACTGGACGTCAGCAGACATTTCATGCCGGTGGATTTTATAAAAAAATACCTGGACTATATGGCCATGCATAAATTGAATACCTTCCACTGGCATTTGACAGATGACCAGGGATGGCGGATAGAAATTAAAAAATATCCCAGACTCACAGGTATCGGTTCCTGGCGGAATGAAACCCTGATCGGGCATTACCAGGACCAGCCTCATCAGTATGATGGATTGAAATATGGTGGATTTTATACACAGGAAGAGATCAAAGATATCGTCCAATATGCACAGGAAAGAGGCATCACCATAGTCCCGGAAATCGAACTTCCGGGCCATGCACAGGCAGCCATTGCCGCCTATCCGGACTTAGGAGTGACCGGTGAAAATGTCGATGTAAGAAAGATCTGGGGAATATCCCCTTATCTCTTTAACATCGATGAATCCACCTTTGATTTTATCCGGAATGTCCTTACCGAAGTAATTTCCTTATTTCCAGGTGATTTTATTCATATTGGAGGGGACGAGGCGATTAAGGAACAGTGGGAAGCTTCTGAAAAAATACAACATAAAATGAAAGAATTGGGAATAAAGGATGAACAGGCATTGCAGAGCTGGTTTATACAACGCATCGACTCATTCCTGGTCTCCCATCATAAAAGATTAATTGGCTGGGATGAAATCCTTGAAGGAGGATTGGCTCCCAATGCAGCCATTATGTCCTGGCGAGGGGAGAAAGGAGGGATCGAGGCAGCCAGAGCGGGACACGATGTGGTGATGACTCCCACAGAATACTGCTATTTCGATTACTACCAGGCTGAAAAAGAACACGAACCACGGGCAATTGGCGGATATCTGCCCCTATCAAAGGTGTATGGCTTCGATCCTGTTCCGGAATCACTGTCCCAGGAAGAAGCCAGGCATATCCTGGGCGTACAGGCCAATGTCTGGACTGAATATATGGCGAACCCTGAAGAGGTTGAATATATGGTATTCCCGAGAATTGCAGCATTATCAGAAATAGCCTGGACCTATCCCCCCAACAAGAACTGGTCCGAATTTCAACGACGATTGGATAACCTGGTAAAATATTATGATTCCAAAGGGATCAATTATTCAAAAACTGGACTTGGTGAACAGTTCGGCAATTAAGTCATCCTTAAACTTTACCTGTACCATGAGGTCCGTGGGCACCGCTTAATAGATAAAAAATGGGACCAGGAGAATCCCTTAAAATAACAAATGGAACTTTTCTTGATAATCGTAGGTTTTGTGCTGATCATCATTGGCCTGGCTGGCTGTATCATACCGGGATTGCCTGGCCCTCCACTGAGTTATCTCGGTGTTATTCTGCAGCAATTAAGACCTGGCGAAAATCCTTTCACGACTAAATTTTTGATTATCTGGGGTTTTATAACGCTGGCCGTCAGCCTTCTCGATTATCTCCTGCCCATTTATGGAACGAAAAAATATGGGGGAAGCCGGCCGGGGGTTTATGGCAGCGTGGCCGGATTGTTGATCGGGCTTTTTTTCTTTCCCCCACTGGGTATCATCATCGGTCCTTTTCTGGGTGCTTTTCTGGGTGAACTTTTGAGCGGCAAAGAGGCATGGGCAGCCTTAAGGGCCGGATTCGGATCATTTATTGGTTTTTTATCGGGAACTGCTGCCAAGCTGGTAGTCTCAGGTATATTGACCTATCATTTTATACATGTTGTTTTTTGATGATTCGATCAGGAAGATAACCGGATACACCGTATTGATTCTATTCACCTGTCTCTCATGTGTCAATTTTGATCAGAATGAAGCATCTACAAACACCCTCATATCATTCTCAGCTCTGTGGACATCTCCCTTCAGGGTAGACACCGTATATAGACATCCGCTTAAAAATAAAGAAGGATCCTATCTGTATATATTGAATAAAACTGCCTGGGCTTACTTTTTATGTGACTATCCGGAAAAGGTACTTGAAAAAGCCAAAAAGCAGGGAGCCAATGTCTTGCGGGTATGCATGAAAGGAAATCCTTATATTGATGACCTCGGCTTGGATTTATGGCCCTGGGGAGGTATCCGTGAAAAACCCGATTAGAATTCCTTCACTGAATCCTATTGGCAGCAGGTGGATGATCGAATACAATTGGCCGGCAACAATGGGATAGGATTTGATCTGGTAATTTATTTCAGTCCTAGATGTTGACCGACATCAGGCATACTGGGACCGTATCATCAATAGACTGGGTAAATACAACAATATACTTACCTGGGAGATCATGAATGAGGAAATCAACAATGAGGTCTTTCAGGATATTGCGGGAAAATATTTCAAGGATCACGATCCTTTTAAACGTCCCGTATGTACTTCCGATCGTACTACTGAAAATGCCATCTGGCTTCATAAAAATTGGATCGACCTGGCCATTGTCCATACATGTACAGGCAATCAGGACCGATACGATCTGGAATACTGGTATTTGAATATTGCCCGGAATACACGCCAATATGGAAAATCCACTTTCAACAATGAGTCGGGCAGGGAAATCCGGCATGGCAACGACGATCCTGTTCACCGGAGGAAAAAGGCCTGGTTATGGGCAACCGGAAGAGTTTTCTGGACCTGGCATTCCTGGGAAGGATGTGAAGGGATCAATGATACGACTTATTATGGACCTGGATGGCAATTTCTCAAACCCATGGCTGACTATTTCAGGGTGTTGCCCTTGTGGAAACTGGAACCCAGTTTTACCAGTCGTTATGTCAAAAATCCCGGTCTAATTAAAGCCTGCCTTTCCATTCCTGACCGGTCGATCACCGTAATGTTTGGATGTACGAGAAAAACCGGGGAACAAGTTCAAGGGGAAGTTGTGAATCTCCGCTTAAAGGATGGTACCTATCAGATTCTATACCTGCACCCTGCCGATCTGTCCATGATACCGGAATCGGACACCCTTTTTACTTCAAAGGTTTGAGAAATGAATACATTCTTTCATTACCTGCCTTCCGGGATGATCTTCTGGTACAGATAATCAGTTTAAAAAAGGAAAAAAGATCAATCATTGAGGGCACCCGGCTAAAGTGAAAGGGTAATGATTGATCGGAGAATGTTTACGATTTTCACCCATATGCGATGCCGTTATTTATACACTATTATTCGAACCCAGGAGCCATCAACCGGAAGTCGTTCCTTTTTATTGGATACTGTTCAATGACTCATTAATTTTTATACTGCATCTTCGTACTGAAAATCATCACTGCCTTTTTTACCGGCTCAATTAAATGTTGGCAGAACCTTATCCCAGCATGGATATCAATAAGATGGCGTTTATCTGTTCGTCGTAGGTGATCATGACAGGGAATTTCATCAAATTATCATTTTTTCAACTGACACCCAAAATATTTATTCTAAAAACATAATTATTTGAGATTAATTATTAAATATTTATCATTTTATGGTTTTAGTTGTAAAAAACAATATTAATTTTGATAATTTTGCAGGGATCCGTGCTGGAAATCACTAATTATTTCCGAGAAAGGGATATTTTCTGAACTTTTTTGTGCTGATCCTATTTAATTTAACCATTTGATCCTGATTTTAATGAAACTTTTTATTCCACCAAATTACAAAAGCATTCTGGACCTTCACCAGACTGAATTGGCCATCAAACTGGTCAAAGATACTTTTCAACGTTTTTTATCTTCAGAACTTAAATTGTTGCGAATAACTGCTCCTTTGTTTGTGCTCAAGGGGACCGGGATCAATGATGACCTGAATGGCATCGAACGGAAAGTGACTTTCCCGGTCAAGGACATAGGAGACCAGGAAGTAGAGGTAGTAAATTCCCTGGCCAAATGGAAAAGAATTGCCTTGGCCAACCTGAATATTGCGCATGGATTTGGCATTTATACCGATATGAATGCCATTCGTCCGGATGAAGAAATGGACAACATTCATTCCCTCTACGTGGATCAGTGGGACTGGGAAATGGTGATCTCGGAAAAACAACGGACCCTTGAATTTCTGAAAATCACTGTCAGGAAGATCTATGAGGTAATTAAAAGAACTGAATTTGTGGTTTTCGAGAACTATCCAAAAATAAAACCCATTCTTCCGGACCACATCACCTTTGTACACAGTGAAGAACTGCAGGAAAAATATCCCGAGCTTTCGCCAAGGGAACGTGAAACCCTTTATGCAAAAGAACACGGGGCCATTTTTGTCATCGGCATTGGTGGTATTTTAAAGGATGGCCAGAAGCATGATGGACGGGCCCCCGATTACGATGACTGGATAAGTCCCACATTAAATGGATTCAACGGAATGAACGGGGATATCATCCTTTGGAATCCGGTTCTTGAAACTGCTTTCGAAATTTCCTCGATGGGCATCCGCGTAAATAAAGAATCCCTGCTCGAACAGTTGCGCCTTACTGATACAATGAACCGCAGTGGATTGGAATTTCATCAGAAATTGATCCAGGGCAAATTACCTCAATCCATAGGTGGCGGTATCGGACAATCCAGATTGGCCATGTTTTATCTCCGGAAAGCGCACATCGGGGAAGTACAGGCCAATGTCTGGCCCGAGGAAATGGTACAGGCCTGCCAGGCGGCAAAAATTCAGCTGTTTTAATGATCGCAACGGAGCAGAGACAGGTTCATTTCAGCTTATCGGTTTTTTCATTACGGTAAATCCACATGATGGGTAAAAAGTCAATCCTTGAAATTCTCATCCCTCTTAATACATACAAGGAAACGCAAAGCGAATTCCCCAATGCCTATGCCTGAACCTTTGAAAATCAGAATAATTCAGGAAGTTTTCCTGCCAATTTCCGTTTGCATTTAAAAATAGAATTTCGTATATTTCGTTACGAATATTACGTAACGTAAATATCGCAATGCGAAAACCATCCAATCCATTTATAGTATCAGGATACCATAGCCCGGCTTATTTCTGTGACAGGAAGGAAGAAATTTCCTGGCTCAGGGAACAATTTTTTAACGAAAGGAACGCTGTCATATATTCCTGGAGAAGAATGGGAAAAACCGCACTGGTAAGGCATTTTTTTCATCAACTCCAGAAGGAAAAATGGGCCGATGGGGTTTTTGTTGATCTGTTGGGAACATCCAGCCTTGATGAAGCAAACAGGCGCATTGCCTTGTCCATACTGCAACGGTTCGGTGAAATGGAAAAAGGAATGGGTACCGCACTGAAAAAACTGATTGGATCGATTGGTGCTACCATAGGATTTGATCCTTTAAGCGGCATCCCGCAAATTACATTTGGCCTGTCACGCACAAATCAGGCAACAACCTCACTGGAGGCCATTGGTGGATTCCTGGCTGAAAGGAAAAAACCGGTAATCATCTGCATCGATGAGTTCCAGCAGGTGACCAGTTACAGGGAAAGCCATGCAGAGGCCACTTTCCGAACTTGGATGCAGGATTTTCCCATGATCCGGTTTGTCTTTTGTGGGAGTCACCGGCATATGATGATTTCCATATTCAGTGAGGAATCACGACCTTTCTATCGAAGTGCCCAGATACGGGAGCTTGATCGACTCCCGAAAGAAATATATGCCCGGTTCATCGAGTCCCATTTCAGGAAAAACGGAAAACGGATTGACCATAATCACCTGGAAAGGGTATTTGACTGGACAAGAATGCAGACCTATTATGTTCAGCTTGTATGCAACAAATTGTTCGGGAAAACAGACCAGGTGGTTGAATCATTGATCGGGGAAGTGTTCACAGAGATCATCCAGCAGGAGATCCCCCTGTTTTCTTCGTACCAGCAACTGCTTACAGCCTTCCAATGGAAATTGCTGGTATCAATCGCCAAAGCAGAAAGAGTGGAAAATCCATTGTCGCAAGGTTTCCTGAACCAGTATGGTCTGGGTGCTGCCAGTTCAGTGAGTGGAGCCCTTCAGGCATTGACCAGAAAAGAATTCGTTATCCAACACGAGGGGAAATACACACTACATGATACCCTGTTGATACGGTGGCTCCAGAGTCTATAAATTTAAATCAGCAATCCCGGATCATATTCCTTATCTCGGGAACAATATACTTCGTATCTTTGTCATTTAAGAATCGACCCTATAAAATTAGATTCCAATGACATTTAGTACTTTCTTTAAATCACAAAAACAACAGCATGAAAACTTTTCAGAAATCATGGCACTTGGTCTTCCTGATGATCCTTGTCACCATCGTTGGTATCCGATGTAGTAATGACGATGAGGTGAAAGTGGAAGGGCCCGTAAAAGATGTGGACGGAAATGAATATGAAACAGTTACCATAGGGAACCAGGTCTGGATGGCAGAAAACCTAAAAGTAATCCATCTGAATGATGACACATCTATTCCCCTGGTGAATGATAATACACCCTGGTCCAGTATGGATACTCAGCGGGATTGTGCTGGTATGACAACGATGAGACGCAGAACAAGGATATATACGGGGCACTATATAACTGGCATACCGTAGCCACCGGAAAACTCTGTCCCTCCGGCTGGCATGTACCCTCCGTCGACGAATGGGAGATTCTCAATGATTATCTCGGTGATTCTGCAGCCAGTAAACTCAAGGAAGTAGGAAATGCCCACTGGGCAACACAGAATAAAGATGCCACCAACCGCACTGGATTCACCGCCCGGCCAGGTGGATATCGGGTTCCCAACGCTGGATTCCAGCAAAAAGGGTATTATGGCTACTGGTGGTCCAGCACCTCAGATCCAAACAATACAGACCGCGTTTTTGGCAGGGAAATGAATGCACAATCAAAGGACGGAAGCGAGGTGGTTTACAATCCAAACCATGGCATGAGCGTACGGTGCCTTAAGAATTAGACGCTACCTGAAAATTATCCATAAAGTATAAAAATTATAATCCTGATCAGATTATCCAATGAACCAGTGACCTATCAAGCTGTTTCATTTCCCGTACTTCTCCCTCAAAATAATATCCGCTGCGATCCTGACCGCCCGCTGCACCACTTTGCTGCACTTTTCTGTGGCACCGGCTTTCACATATTCTGCGTGATCCTCAGGATCGAGCAGGTCGTATTTTTTTCCGAATTCTGTTTCAACAATATCGCAACATTGAGTGCTTCCTTGGATCTCTCTAAACCGGTCCACCAGTTCACCGGCCGGTACCAGCGAAGCGCGGTAAGTATCCCAGTCATCGATATTATCACGTCCGAAGATCAATCCCATTGCCATCAGGCTCCCTGTCACTGCGCCACATGCCAATCCCTTTTCGCCCAGACCCGGCAGAGGCGTCAACGCTTTTAATACCTCTCCATCTGCTAAATTGAATTGTTCCTTTAGTGCCAGGAAGGCCGTTTGAGCACAATGTTGCGATTGGGCCATGATCATTTCCACCTTCTGATCCAGCAGGGCCAGAATACTCTCCCGGGACATGGCTTCATTCAGATCTGTGTCCTCTGATGGAGTTTCCAGTAGATCCTTCTCTACTTTCTGGACCTTCTCTTTAGAGATTTGACCCCGATCACATCCCGGAATAATCACGGAACCCAATGAAACTGCAGTCCATTGAAGTACGCTCCTACGGCTGTATTTTTTCATTCCTATATTAAAAATAAATCCTGTCTGGAGAAAAATAATGGTAGATCTAATATACGAATATTTGGCAAGAAATAAATGCCAGAAGAAGGTCTTAATAAATCTGAAATTGAATGGGTACCTAAAGAATGATTTATAAGACCCGGAGAAGGGTTTGGGAGGAATCATTTATTTTTTACGAACATTTTTCTATATTCGATCATTGAATTTTTTTATCTATTTTTTGTATCACCTATGATTGCGTTAGAATGAAAGTACTGCGATTTTTTCTATATTTTTTTTTGGGGATTATCGTAATCCTGATCCTGGGCTTCGTTGGCTTTAATCTTTATTATTGGCTCAAGAATCAACCATTAAAATCAGAACTTGTCGAAAAATTGGTTCTGCATGAGGAGGGTCTTGAATTTCGGGATCTCAATAACAATGGTAAATTGGATGTTTATGAGGATAGCCAACAACTTGTCGAATGCAGGATCGAAGATCTTTTATCTCAGATGACCCTGGAAGAAAAGGTAGGTTTGATGTGGCATCCGCCCATCGGGGTTGGGACCCAAGGCGAAGTCCTGACAAAACCATCTCCTATGCGCTTCAGTTTTTATTCAACCTATGAACTGATCTTAAAAAGAAAAATAAAACATTTTAACCTGTTCATGATTCCTGACGCCCGGAGTCTGGCCGAGTGGTACAACGCTGTCCAGAAAATTGCCGAGCAGGATCGCCTGGGAATACCGATTACCATTTCTTCGGACCCCAGGCATGGCGTCAATAACTTTATCCAGGGTGATCTTCTGGGAGGCAATTTTTCAAAATGGCCTGAACCCATTGGTCTGGCCGCAACACGTGATTCGGCACTGGTGGTCGAATTTGGAAAAATCGCTGCCGATGAACTAAGCGCTGTAGGAATAAGAACAGCCCTCCATCCCATGGCCGACCTGGCCACGGAACCTCGTTGGGCAAGGATCAATGGAACTTTTGGCGAAGATGCCTACCTCGCCGCCGAAATGACAGCCGCTTACATCTACGGATTCCAGGGCCAGAAATTAGGGCCTAATAGCGTAGCTTGCATGACCAAACACTGGCCGGGAGGTGGTCCGCAGGAAGAAGGCTGGGATGCCCACTTCAGTTATGGAAGAAACCAGGTTTATCCGGGAAATAATTTCGAATACCATCTGATCCCATTTAAGGCAGCTCTGAAGGCCGGAACAGCGCAGATCATGCCCTACTATGGGATTGCTGTGGATCAAACCAATGAAAATGTAGGGATGAGCTTTAACAAAGAGATCATTCAGGGACTGCTGCGAGATACTTATGGATTTGATGGGGTAGTCTGCACGGACTGGGGGATCGTCCAGGGATTTGGCATGTTCGGAATTGAAATGTTTGAAGGGCCCAGCTGGGGTATGGATGACCTTTCTGTAAAGGAAAGGATTAAAAAGGTGATTGATGCCGGTGTGGATCAGTTCGGCGGCAATAACAATACCGAAGAACTGTTGGAACTTGTCAGGGGAGGCCAGGTAGCTGAGGCAAGAATCGATGAATCCGTTAGAAGGTTGTTGAAAGATAAATTTCTTCTTGGTTTGTTTGATAACCCTTATCTTGATCCGGAAGTCGCAGCACAAACGGTAGGGAAAAAGGAATATAGGGATAAAGGAAAAGAAGCCCAACGAAAATCCATCGTATTACTTAAAAATACCATGCAGGCCGACAGCAGCTTTGTGCTGCCACTTGGCAAGGGTCTCAAGGTTTATGTTGAAAATATTACAAAAGAGATAGCCGGTCAATATGCGACCGTGGTCGATCGCCTCGAAGACGCAGATTATGCGCTCCTGAGATTACAAACTCCGTGGGAAGACAGATCAGGAAATTTAATAGAATCCATGTTCCACCAGGGAAAGCTTGATTTCGACGAGGTTGAGCTAAACCGTATGCTGGGTATCATGCGGGATAAACCTACCATTGTTTGTATCTACCTCGATCGAGCAGCAGTCATCCCGGAAATCTCCAGGGAAGCCGTTGGTTTAGTGGCAGATTTCGGAGCCTATGATGATACAATTCTGGATATAATTTTCGGAAATTTCAGTCCATCCGCTAAATTGCCTTTTGAACTCCCCTCTTCCATGGAGGCGGTTTTAAAACAGAAGGAAGATGTTCCATACGACTCTGATAATCCGCTCTATCCCTTTGGCTATGGGCTGACTTATTAGTTTGGAGTGACCATTTAACAATCACCTACCGGACCTGTATCGATACCTTTCCGGGACCTTCCTGATATCAATGGATCAAATTGATCACGAGATTACAGACCCCGGAATGGATCAGGGAACGCACGAATTTTTAGTTAGACATTTCACTCTGACCTCTCTGGTCTCTTCCCTGGCTGTTCCGGGATCTACACAAACATACACTGGCACATTCCTGACATTTTACAGACCATGGATCATCCACCCTGCAACGGCGGGATCTCAATAATAATTATTCATTCATATTTATTAATTCATAATTAATTTTTCCCATTCCTGTCTTTATCTTTTTAGATTAGCAGTCCAAACAAAAAATGAATCAAAATGAGCAAAATTATGATCATTGGCGCTGGAGGTGTAGGCAATGTGGTGGCTAAAAAATGTGCGCGGGAAACAGGGATTTTCAATGAAATCCTGCTTGCCAGCCGGACCAAATCCAAATGTGACAAGATTGCTTCTGAAATAAAGGAACAAAAAATCAAAACAGCACGGGTAGATGCAGATCAGGTGCCCGAACTGGTTGCCCTCATGAAAGAATTTCAACCTGAATTGGTCATCAATGTTGCCTTGCCTTACCAGGATCTGACCATCATGGAGGCCTGCCTGCAAACCAGCACCCATTACCTGGATACAGCCAATTATGAACCAAAGGATGTTGCCAAATTTGAATACAAATGGCAATGGGCTTATCGGGAAAAATTTGAAAAAGCAGGTCTCACGGCCTTACTGGGTTGTGGATTCGATCCAGGTGTAACAGGAATTTATACCGCTTATGCGCAGAAACACCATTTTGATACCATTGAATACCTGGACATCGTCGATTGCAATGCGGGTGATCATGGGAAGGCCTTCGCTACCAATTTTAATCCGGAAATCAATATCCGGGAAATCACGCAGAAAGGTAAATACTGGGAAAACGGAAAATGGATCGAGATCGATCCTATGTCAATCCACAGGGCGATCGAGTACCCGAATATAGGACCGAAGGAATCATACCTTCTTTACCATGAAGAACTTGAATCACTGGTCAAAAACATACCGACCATTAAAAGGGCCCGGTTCTGGATGACCTTTTCCCCCAATTATATCAATCACCTGACCGTTTTACAGAACGTAGGAATGACCAGTATTGAACCTGTCGAATTTATGGGACAGCAGATCATACCACTCGAATTCCTGAAAACACTCCTGCCTGAACCTTCTGAACTGGGAGCAAATTATACAGGAGAAACCTCCATTGGCTGTCAGATCAAAGGGAAAAAGGATGGCAAAGAACGTACTTATTATGTCTGGAATAACTGCAAGCACCAGGATGCCTGGCAGGATGTAATGGGTCAAGGGGTTTCTTACACTACCGGTGTGCCGGCCATGCTGGCAGCCAAAATGATGCTGACCGGAAAATGGAAAAAACCGGGTGTCTTTAATGTCGAAGAATTTGACCCCGATCCATTTATGAAAGAAATAGGAAAATACGGCCTTCCCTGGCATGAACAAATAGATATTCCATTGGCATTTTCCGATTATCATGACTGAATCGAGAAGTCCCCATTTTAATCCGGAGGAAATCCCATCACCTTGTTATGTGCTTGATGAGGAATATTTAATAGAAAACCTTGAGCTGATCGACCGGATCAAACGCCAGGCGGGTATCCGAATTCTGGTGGCATTGAAGGGATTTGCCATGTGGAGTACTTTCCCACTTATAAGAAAATACCTGGATGGGGCTACTGCCAGTTCGCTTCATGAAGCAATGCTCTGTGAGGAAGAATTCCATCAAAAGGCACATTTATGCGCTCCAATCTACCTTGAAGATGAAATTGATAAGATCACAGATATCGCCTCGTACATTACCTTCAATTCCCTCCATCAATTTTTCCGATTTCGCAATCAAATCCTCCTGAAAGGACTTAAAATGGGCATCCGGATCAATCCTGAATTTTCGGAAGTGGGTACTGAATTATATAATCCCTGTGTCCCTGGGAGCCGTTTGGGGATAACCAGTGTAGAACTGGGCAAAAGTCTTCCGAAGGAAATAACCGGCCTTCATTTTCATTCCCTCTGCGAACAAAATGCCGATGCGCTGGAAAATACACTGGTAGCTATCGAGGAAAAATTCGGTCATTTTCTCCATGGCTTGGAATGGTTGAACATTGGAGGCGGGCATCATTTCACCAGAAAGGATTATGATCTTGAACGGTTTATCCGTGTGATCAAGAATTTTAGGGATAAATACAAGCTGGATATCATCGCCGAACCCGGAGAGGCCATCGGATGGCAAACTGGATTTTTAGTAGCCACGGTGCAGGATATCATTCATGCCAATGGTTATAAAACTGTGATGCTTGATGTTTCTTTTTCTGCCCACATGCCGGATTGCCTGGAAATGCCTTATAAACCCAAAATATGGGGAGCCCTTGAACCTACACCTGGCTTGCCTACTTACAGGATGGGTGGGAATACCTGCCTGGCAGGAGATTTTTTAGGTGACTATTCTTTTAACGAACCATTGAAACCCGGTGATAAAATAGTCTTCGATGATATGATCCATTATACCATGGTAAAAACCACCACTTTTAACGGAGTGCCCCACCCTTCCATCGGCATATGGCAGGCCGATCGTTCCTTCCGGCTGGTCCGGGAATTCGGTTATGCAGATTATAAATCCAAACTCAGTTAAGAGTCACCTTTTATTTTACATGAGGCTCCAACTACCATGCTGGTCGGGGAAATCCAATTAAAAATTTTATCCCGCCCGTTATCCTGATAGTATAAAAAACAGGGGAAGTTAAGATGAAGTCTCTCCCCACCTTTTATCTTCCCCTTTCAGGATTTTTATAGGGAATCAGGCAATGGTCACTTGTTTTGCAAGGTAAACATCCTGAATGGCATTCAGCAATTCTATGCCTTCATTCATGGGTTTCTGAAAGGCTTTCCGACCTGAGATCAATCCCATTCCGCCAGCCCGCTTATTGATAATGGCGGTCTTGACAGCTTCAGCCAGGTCATTCTTCCCGGATCCTCCTCCTGAATTGATCAATCCGATCCTTCCCATGTAATTATTGATTACCTGGTAGCGAGTCAGATCGATGGGATTATCCGAAGTGAATTCAGTATAGACCTTTTCATGGGTTTTGCCAAAATTAAGTGCTTTAAATCCACCGTTATTGGTCGGTTGTTTTTGTTTGATGACATCCGCTTTGATCGTAACACCGAGGTGATTCGCCTGGCCAGTCAGGTCGGCTGAAGTATGATAATCCACGCCATCTTTTTTGAAAGCCGAATTTCTGAGGTAACACCATAAAACGGTAAACATGCCCCGGTCATGTGCGAATTCAAAGGCTTCAGACACTTCAATGATCTGCCGGCTGCTTTCTTCCGAACCGAAATAAATGGTCGCTCCTACACCTACACATCCCATATCATAAGCCTGTTCAATACTGCTGAACATGATCTGATCATATTTATTAGGATAGGTGAGCAACTCATTATGATTGATTTTTAAAATAAATGGTATTTTATGCGCATACTTACGGGCTACGGAACCTAAAACACCGAGGGTTGAGGCAACCGCATTACACCCACCTTCCAGCGCCAGTTTTACGATATTTTCCCCATCAAAATAGATGGGATTAGGTGCAAACGAAGCGGCCGCACTGTGTTCGATCCCCTGGTCAACCGGTAAGATAGACAGGTACCCGGTACCGGCCAGCCTGCCCTGGTTATAAATAGATTGTAAATTACGTAAAACGCGTATCGGGCGATCGGTGCTTGAGAAGATCCGGTCAATAAAATCAGGACCCGGAAGATGTAATTGTTCACTTGGGAATTTTGCTTTATAATTCAATAAAGCATCTCCCTCTTTGCCTAATAAACTTTGAATCTTGGATATCATATGATGATTTATTTAGTGTACAAAAATGATTATGAAAAAAATAGGATTCTTCAGGTAATATGACCTGTTCCGGGAATAAAATTACTTCTTAATTGATTAAAAATGTAGGGTATCTGAAGTTTTATCTTTGGGATCGGAAAGGAAGAAAAATACAATCTGCAAGATAAATTCCAGGGTTTAAAAATTTAATTGGGCACTTCCTTTTGCTTCCCATTTATATGCCGACATTATTTGCTAGAGGAATCTCAAAACATGGCTCCATGAACATCAAAATCAAACTCCATTTTATCCACTCAGGTGTATTTATTCAATAGCTCTTTTAATATTACTGTCGCGGTTACTCCCTTTTTCAACATGGTGTCTGCTTCGGGTTCAGATGCAGTTAATTTCAGAGGGATCACACCTGCCCAGACATCCAACTCGTAATCCGGTTCATCGTCTTTGGGCGGGCCAGTCCGGATCTTAGCAGATGCCTCCCGGATAGGGATGGATAGAACATTCGTGGCTTTCAGTTCCTTTTTGTTGGGTTTCCGTATCTCATTCCATCTTCCTGGAAGCATATGCTCGGAAATGATCTTCAAAGCTTCATACTTATCACTTTCCGGGACCAACTCCCCTTTCCCAAACAACACCACTGAACGGTAGTTCATGGAATGATGGAAGGCCGACCGGGCCAGCACAAATCCATCCACCAGCGTCACAGAAAGTGAGAGGGGGACCCCCTTCCCGAGGGTTTTCATCAAACGGCTGGAGGTAGCCCCATGGAGATACAGACGATCTTCTCTCCGTCCGTATAAGGTAGGAATAACAACAGGATAATCCTCCTGGATAAAAGCAACATGACATAAAAAATGAGCATCCAGGATCTGGTGGATGATTCCCGGATCATAACTTCCCCTGGAGGGTACCCTGCTTATTTTAGTTCTTTCGGATTTTCTCATGAATGGATAATAATGATTATACAGATTGGATTTTATATTCAGATTCGTACCGATAAAAATAATGATAAAACAGGAAATAGGAAGAAAAAAGAAGGAGGATGAGCAAAAAGGTTGCCGGCAGGTCAAACAGGAGGTAAAATACGATGAATAGCAGGATCCCCATAATACTGGATGTAAAATTCTTCTGATCAAGCCTGTAGACCAGTTGACTTGAAAAAAGGAATATCAGGACTGATACGGCGGCAAGGAGGTGGATGGTCAGAAAATCCAGTTTCACATATTTCACATAGTTCCTGTAAATGAAGAATATTTCCGGCAATAGAAACACCCCCATGGTCATCCAGATCTGAAGATAGAGGAATGACCTCTTAATAGGCAGGTTCCGGAAAAAACTCAACCTTCGAAAGGAAAAATGAAACATTTCATAGGGTAATAGTCCGTTTGATAATATAGCTGTAAATATGGCAATACCCAGGAACCGATCCAGATAATCCACGGTAGGGATCAGGATAGAGAACAAAAATAAATTCAGCATTGACAACAATTTGGTCATTATAAAGGGCAGACTGCGGTACAGTATTAGGTGCTTGATTAAAAAGGTGCTGAATGACCATTTGCCTCCCAAGCTGAATGAGAATCTCGAAGCAAATATATATATCTTCTCTCCAGGCCGGATCAGCATGCGATCAAAAAGGCAGATCAATGTCACATTCAGGATAATAAAAAAAATTAAAACCAGCATAATACTGGTCAGCATCCCGGCAAGGATGGCAATTATAAGTAGAAAAATTCCGTAAAACGTTGCTGGCAACAGAAGCCAGAGAACTCCCTGTCCTATGGTTTTTGAACGCTGAATGGCTGAAAGATATACCAGGTCGCTGAGGAATCTGTTTTTGGGATTGAGAAAAAAATGCCGGCTGTAAAAGATTAAAAGGGCTGCATACATAATAAAAACACCTGCAGGATATATCAGATTCGTAATATCATGGACCAGAAACTGAGCAATGGCCAGATGTTCCTGACCCCGGATGAAACCAAAAATAAGCAGGAACAAAACGAACAGAAATCCGGCATAGGTTTTATAAAATCCCCCTACCCATGTTTTTAAGATCAGCCGCTTCATCAGTTGCGTTGCAGTTTATAATCCTTGATCTTAAAAATCCAGTCAAATGATATCTCCTGCATGGGCATTTCATGATGGGAAGTGATTAACAGGCTTTTCCCTATGCCTTTGATTTTCCGGATGATATCAATCAGTTTCTCTTCTGTTTCCTGATCGATAAAAGCAAAAGGTTCATCCAGAAGGATCAGATCGGGTTCACCAAGGAAGGCCATAATCAAGGCTACTTTCTTAAGCATGCCTGTGGAATATCCCCCACAGGCCTGTTTATAAAACCCATCCACCCCAAAATACCGGATCAGTTCCAGGGTCTTTTCATCCGATTCCTCCCTGACACTGGCAGCAAATTCTATAATTTCACGGGCGGTGAGCATTCCCGGATAAAAAGGTTCAGCTTCGGCATAAGTGATTTTACGCCTGATGACCAAAGGATCTTTTTTAAGGCTGATGCCATTCAGCAGGATATCCCCCTCAAAAGGGATAATACCTGCGATGGATTTGAGTAAGGTCGATTTCCCACTTCCATTCACTCCCCTGATCCAGATTAGTCCTTCCGGGATCTGAAGAGACTCAGCCTTTAATATCAGATCTCCTCCATATTTCTTCTGATAATTCTTTAATATCAGCATAAAATTGTTATTCTATTCACATCATATAAAGGAACACATTTCTCTGATAAAATGAGATATATGATACTTAATCCTTTGCGAAGTCATTCCTGTCGGGGCAGGATAGGGACTTCGGCGTCTTTCCATAAGCAACATTTTCCTGGGTGGGGCTTGATATCTATCAGCGTAGCCCTATCCTTCAAGAAAGGGACGGGCCAGGACAAGTTACTAGGACGCCAGCCCTGATAGGGACTTGATATGCATCAACAATGTCCCCTCCTCCGGTTAGGTGCTTAACACCCCTTAGGATAACCCCTATCCTTCAGGTTAGGGTTCCTGCAGCTTGCCAGGTAAGGGCTTTAGCCCGGATAGGGAAGGACGAAGGGCTAAAGCCCTCAAGAAGTTTTGTCTGGAAAACCCCAACCTGAAGGATGGGGTTATGTTTAATTATTTTCAGTTGGCTTTGGATCGGAAGAAAACTTTAAAAAACCCCGGTAGGCCCCGATATAAATACTATTATTCGGCCCAAAGGTGTAGGTTGCCCAGATATTGTTAAACACTTTTTGGTCATAATTCTTATTGCCAAGTGCAAAAGCTTTCATCAGAAAATTGATGTTGTCATCAAATTCGCCTTTCTCAAAGACCGGCCTTATGTAAAAGACTTTCCTGCCAGTCACAAAATCAATCGCGGTTAGCTGCCAGTCATTGTGCCCGTCATCAGTGTATTCTTCACGGTTGTAAACATAGATCAATCCGGTCTTTGTTGACATTTTAGGTGTAGCGGTCTGTCCATCAATAAATTCAGCAGGCCAGTCTTCCCTCAATTCAAACTTGTTTGTTTCTGCATTGTAGTCGAATCGATTAATTCCCCCCGATGTTTCATTTTCCTTAAACGGATCTATATAATTAAATGTATTTCCGATCAAGAGACTATTTCTGTAAGCAACGATTGAATTTTCACAGGCGCTGCTATCATATTTAAACACCTTATGCCGGCTCACCAGCCTCCCGTCCTTCTGCGAAAATATATTTATATTGATCTGATGGGCGTCATTATCTGCTATCACCACAAATCGGTCATCCATAAGGGTAGGTGTTGTGCCACTTCCATTATTTAATTGTCCTTTTTTCTGTTCCTCGTCATTGGGGTATATCAGATCATTGGTTTCGCTGAAAGTTTGCTCCCAATTTGGATCCATTTCAATCATTTTAGTATCGTCATTGAACCTAAATTTATATAGCGCAATATTCGATACAATGTAGACTCCATCTGGTCCAATGGAAAATGAATTCTGAATCTCTTCCCTGGATTCAGGATCAATCATAAAGAATTTCCTGAATTCTTTTCTCATTTCCGTGTCTGTCAAGTTTTCATCGTAGAACTCCACATCTTCAATCTTCTCATATTTTTTACCGAAGAAATGCTCGATCTTTTTCATCACGCCGAATTCTCCAATCAGGTGAGAATATGTATTTGGACATTTCCCTTCTTCCTGATAAGATCCTCTTTTGAAATTCTTCAGGTCGATGACGCCAATGATACCTAGTTTGGATGTATACCATATATTGCCGTTAGCATCCGGCATTACAGCGGTAAGCTTATTACCACCTTCCTTATCGGAAAGGCCTTCATAGATCAGATCACCTTTTTTTATCTCTTCCAGAATTTCATAAGATACCATGCGGTCTCTTTCAAATTGTCTGTCTTTGATGGGGATATAAAAAATTGAGTAATCAGGTCCCGGTATGATCACTTCATTATTTTTTGAAAGATAGAAATAAGCACCTCCGGAAGTATCTCTGAACAAGGCCATACGGGCCTTTTTACTGGCCAATTCCATCGCTTTATTTCCTCTGCCTGGAATAGGCATGGCATCCAGTACTTTGAGGGTATCCCGCATATCAACCAACAGCAAAGTAGTATTTGCTCTTCCAAATGATAGTGTTACTAAGGTATTTTCATCCACAAAAGCAAAGGACGGGCACATACCTGAAAATTCCTTCCCCTTTTCCTTTACCTGAAAATATTGTACCGTGGCATTCTCGGGAATTGGCCCCTGCATGTTGCTGACGTCCGATGCATAGGAATCCTCATGCATCGCACTGGGCAGGTTATCCTTCATAAATGGATGATTCCATTTGGGTAATGGTTTCAGTGCTTCAGGGTAGATTTTTTTTCCTCCTTGATATTCAATCCAGCCGGGATACCAATCAACCTCAACATTGACAAATCGCGGGGTAACTTGAAAATCAATATCTTCACCCAAAATTGGCACACAATATTGCGCATTGACTTTTTGGAAAGTTGATAATAGGCATACAGTTACAATAAGGGTTAGAGTGGTCAGTTTCATAGGTTTATTTTTTAAATGTTAATTACGTATCACATTGTGTGGTTAGCCTCTATATAACTTTGGGCAAAATTCATGAATTAATATCAACTTCTACCTTCCCGGTTTTCTACTTCTAATTTAATCATTCATGCCCAAGCACATACTTTAGTTATGGAAATCCTTCCTTTTTCTTAAGATCCAGTAAACCATCAGTACTCCGCATTACGGACACAAAATATATCCCCACTTCAAGGACAACTGGTTTCCCGACAATTTCAGTAAGCCTATTTCGCGTCTCGTTGATAAAGGACTCCGTAATCACGCCAGGCGGAGCTATTGCATTAGCTTTTACTAGAATAACTTCCTTGCCAATTCTAACAGTAAGATCTCTCAATCGCACATTGGAGTAATCCGGTAGGAGATCGATAGCTATTACTGTCAGGTTTCTGCGTATCTGGTTTCGAATCATCAAATTTTTCATACTTATCCCTAGTGGATAAACCACAATAGTTAATCCAAGTAACGTGAACATAGGAATAAGTATTAAGCGTAATTTTTTTTTGAAATATTGCCAGAAAAAGACAATGCTCGCCGAGAAAACAATACCGATGAAATTGGTGATATAGAGCAATAAGGGCCCTATAGGATCAAAGCTTTCTACATCCATGCCAATTTCGGCACTTACATCCTGGCCCACAGCCATTGCAATCCCTACTGTGCAAAGAGGTGGTACCAACGCAACAGCAATGGCGATTCCTGCAAAAGCATTGGAAACACCGGACCGCGTATATGCAAAAGCTGCAGCAGCACCAGCTGCAAGAGCTACACCCAAATCAAGAAGATTGGGAGTCATTCTGGCTATTATTTCAGAACCCGCAAGTTTCCATCCAATCAATAATGTGATAAGAAAAGCCACAATGATGGACACTACTGTTCCCAGAAAGACCGTCAGCAGTGACCGGAATAACAGATTCCTTTTCCCGGTTAAAAGCCAGTATGCCACTGCAATTATTGGATTCATCAGTGGAGCAATGATCATAGCACCGATGATGACTGCCGCACTGTTGGAGAGTAGGCCAAGTGTTGCTATAATTGATGAAGTTATGAGCATGAAATAGAAAGGGATACCAGAAACGGATCCTCTTTTGGCTAATTCCTCCACCTCTTCGGTAGATAAAGATTGCTCCTCCAAATGTCGCCAGCTAGAAAGCCAATCACGAATCGGTTTATATACGTTTACCATAAGTCATCTTCAATTAGTTGTAACAAATCAATCTTTCAAGATTAGAATTAAAATATATTTAACATGTCCATTAATCTCATAATACCATCTAATGAACAATACTTCATTCCATAACTCCATTAATTGATTGACGTATTAAAGTTTCACCGCTTTAGACATTTGCCAGGTTTTCATTTTTCCCAGATCGGGAACAAATACACTCAATATCAGATCGATTTCTTCATCTTACTTGTTAATGAGTAACCAATTCTCTTCCTGCACACCTGCTTGTTTTTCTGTTGCCAAATGTATTGCATGAATGAAACTCACGAACAACACGACGACAATTTGTAAAATTGATATACTTTTCATGACTAGGCATTTGACTGTTTTACTCAAGTACTAAAACCACCCGCCCCATAATCCCGCTTGAACGACCCAGAGCATCACCCCGGTCCAAAAAGATGTGGCGATAATTCAAATTAATCCCAAACGCTGGCGTGAGCCACCAATTAAGGCCAAGAGAGATTATGTCCATTTCGCCACCCTGAACCAACCCATCAGTAAAGTTACTATGTGAATATCGAGCTGTTATTTCCCACGCGCCTGGACCTCCCTGATAAACCGATCTTGAAACTGGCACAGGTCCAATTGTGCCATTACGCTTGTTATAACCACGCATCTCACGGGTCAATATCCATGACCCGGAAATAAAAAAGCCATTAAATAGCGGATCCCCGTAATCTGCTGCACCCACATTGTGCCATAGATACTCAGACGACAACCAGAATGGTCCTTTGCGCCATGTAACCTCCAGATCGAAGGTAGTGGTATTACTGGCATTGATGGTATCAGTATCAATGAATGGGGGTGACTGATTGAATTCTGGCGAGGCTCGATAACGTATGAACTCTTTGGCATCATCATAGCGGATTCCCAGGCCGAGATGAAGTATATTACTTTCATCGTGATTTACCAATGCTAATCCAGTAATTCTCCCTACAATCTGATTTGAGCTTTCCTTGAAGCTTTGAGAATCATCAAACCAATCGTTGAATACACCAGTTGACCAGGATATCCGCTGGTTTAAACTGGTACCGTTGACAGCAACGCCAACATTCCGCACCGGATACACTGCATCCACTATTGACGAACGCTCCTGCATTTGCATTTGGGTCCCCAGCAAGAGTCGCTGCATGGAGATTGGTTCTTTTTGCTTTCCTACGCTCAGAGATATCGTTTCCCACAATGGAATATCAAGTCTGTAATCAAATAGGGTGACTTTATCAGAACTTTTTGAATCATACCCCTTATCGAAAGCATGGGTTACTACTACAAACGTATAGATCCATGGTTTTTTGAAATTTATGGTCCCCGCCATCCCAAAACGAAAAGCGCGTATCTCACCACCATCGAAGTCAGCCAGGTCACCTACTTGTTGCTCACTGCTATTGTTCTGCCCAAGCCAAATTTGCCTGTCGATTGCAACCGCAGCGACAAATATTCCGGAAAATGGTTTGGTTTCCCATCGATTCCATTTGCTTTTATCATCGTACGAAAGTGGCATTGCCATCGGAGGAGGCGTATAGGCGAGCCAGCGTATTTTTTTCTTTTCCTTTGGAGTTGGTTCAGAATCGGTGATCAGAGTTAATGCATTTCTTGCGATGGTTCCGTCACGGATGGCAAAGATCACATTTGTTTTTGTATCAAGCAATACATCTATATCGGTACGAGGGTCCTTGGAAAGGATCATAAAATTCGCCGGATCTCCAATATTCAAATTGCCCAGCAATATCCCATTATTGGCGTCATAGGCGATCATTCCATCCTCTATTAAAATCTCATCTGCTGAGACTATAATAAGTTTTTTCCCTTTAATAAGAAGATTTACAATCCGATCTTCAGACTGACCGGTTCGATCAATCAAGAGCGCATTTTGGATCAGAATATTATCGAATTCCTGGGCCCTGGCATAACCATTTGCCAGTATTATCACAAGAATGATAAATGCCTCTTTAAAGCTGCAGAGTAAACATCTCATGAATATAAATGCTTTTTTGATCATTTATGAAACATAATTTTTGCAAAGGCCAAATCAACGCAACAAAGAAGTTAATCCATAAATCCAGACATGATTGATTATTGAAGATGCCTTTTAAATTATCTTAGCTTACAGCTATTTCTTGACAAAGAACCTATCATTACTTCCTTATTCATCCGTTAACATTTTTTTATAGATCATTTTTTCTCATTGTGGTCGCCGACGGGTTAGCTATTCTTTTCGTTATTCAACGCTTCAACTCCAGTTCCTTGAGTTTCTTTAGCTGCCGTTCCAAACTGGCCAAGCTGATACACGGCCGCGCTTGCTGGCGAGAAGGTAAATGACTCAAAGGGCTCCGTTAGTAACTTGTCGAGGTAGGCTTTTGGGGCTAAACCGACGGTGAGGTGCGGCACAAAATGCTTGCCTGTATGTTCAGGCACGAACACTGAAACGTAATGTAATCAGCACAGAGTCGATGATGGGATCGTCGGGCGTTGTGAAGAACGCGGTCGAAGATCCGGTTTCTACAGTGAACGGAGCTACAGCTTCAATGAGGTCCTCCTGAAGTTTTATCAGCTCAGCTGTAGGCTTCGCCGTAATGGCTGTGAGGCCAAGGTCACCCATCGGGACGAAGTCATATTCGAAGGCCTCAAGCTCGAAACCGGTTACGTCAATGCCGCTAAGCACTTTGTTCGCGGCGGCATAGACCTTTTCCAGATCTGCCGTGCGAACATAACGCTGAATCAACGTGATGTGCGGACGGTGCGACTCGTCAAGCGTGAAACCCTCCGGGTAAACCTTGATAAATTCAGCATTTATTGCTTCGGCTTTGTTTAGCAAAGCGGCATCCGGCTCCAGGAGGATGTCAATTGCAGTAACCTTACTTGCCTGGAATCCCAGTGCCAGTGCAGCGGCTTCCCACTCACAATCCCCTGTTGGCGCTGTGCCATTGGCACGAATGGCTGCGAATTCTGCCTTGGCAGCCTCAAGATCCGCGAGGAATGTGGGGTCGGCGTGCAGCCGTGCCACGGTAGCCGCACCCATAAATCGTCCCCAAACCACGTCGCTATACCAGTGATGGTTGGCGACGATGCGACTCTCGGTATAGGCCAGACCACGGGCGATAAGCTCGTTGGCCCGATCCGGTGCAATTTCGGCTAAAATCAGTGCAAGTACCCCAACCCAATGCTGAGTGTCCTGATGGATATGAAGGATCTTTCTCCAGAGCCGATTTCATTTCAGGAAAGGCGATGGGTGCATTATTGAGTTTGGAAAGGCCGCTTTCTCTGGTAGTAGTTTTTCGCTGTGTACGTTGAAAGCGCTAAATCGCTGAAACTGCGACTCAACAAGTTGTACAGATAGGGCGCATTCTCTTTCGTAATCTCGGCATTTAGTGCGCATGAAAAATGATTTATGAAGATCGGAAGTTTCAGCTCGAAGTCGGACGCCGCCAACTCGAAACGTGACGTGCTTTGCAAAGCGAATGTATTTCTGGCAACCTCTTCGTCGTGCGCAAAGGCTGCTGAACCGGGTGTCGGGGGACGAGGAATCAGGGTGAGACTGTTTGGAAGCGCTTCAGGGCCAAGATAGCCCTCCAGTGCACCTAAGCCAAGTTCAGGATGGAATTCCGGAACGGTACCGAGTTTGGTACGCGCATCTTGCGGATTCCGCGCAGCCAGTGATCAGGAAAATAACCAGGATACTGACCATTACCGCACCGAAAAATGTCCGTGCACGAGGAGTTATTGCCATCGGATCAATCCTTCTCTGGCCGTGAGGCCTCGTGTTATCTTGCTGTAGTGCAAAGATTACCTTAGTGACGTAGTTTCCTGCTTGCATTGCGATTTTTTTCATTTTTTTGACATTAAAATTTTTTGGGTATTCAACTCGACTTGTGATTGCTTCTGAGCCATCTTAACAAAATGTAGTGCACTCCCTTCAGAGAGTAAAAAACTCCTTTCAATAATGCTGTACCGCACATTTAAGATTTGTTTTTTGACAATATGCTTTTTGGAAGTATGATCTGTAATTGAAACCTCCATTGCCATTCAGGTCCGAAATCCGGCCTGACAACGTTGTAGTACATCTGCGTTTGCAGATTCACAGGGAGTTTGCCACCGAGATATACGAGTTTACCACCGCCTGCTCCCAATGGCACTATCCATTTATCTCCATCCTCAGCAGTCCAGTCAGCGGTAATGATTGGGGCGGAATTGACATACCATCCATCACCTAACTGTCTAACTATAAACAAGTTGAGTAACATGTGATTGACATCTTCACGGTCATCGTTGCCGGCAAACGACCAGGTATTATTCACCAATGCTCCCAATGTCCAGTCACCGGGATCAACGAGAATTAAAAATGAAGGCCCGGCACTCCACTTTTGACTTCCCCTTTTTGCTCCTCCAGTTGGAATCTCAACCACAGGGCCTATTCCCATCATGGGCCCCTTACCCTCTATTGAGTAAAATGCTGTAAATACAATATCAGACAATCCGGAGGAGTAGGTTCCTTTTTCCTGCGTAAAGTCTGGTATCCTTACAATAGGAAAAATGGTACGTGTGATCACCTTTCCATCCATGATGGGAAGAACGGGTTGGATATTCAGCACATTTAGATTTCTATTGTAGGGGCCATAATTGCCGTTTAAATTATTCTGAAAAGGAAGGCTAATAATATCTGCCAGCGGATTGGCTACTTCTTTGGAAAGTTCTGCGGCCTTATCCTGTGCATCCGCAGCTAGCGCAATAAAAAAAACCTGCAAAAGGACTATATAAATGCGTTTTTTCATGACTTTAGGTTTTTTGTTTTTTTAGTTCTTCTCAGGTTTGATTGCTGGAGGCACCCATTCTTCGTTTATGACGCGCTCTTGAGGTATGTAGAGGCGCAATGCCACTTTGAACTGTCCGGTCTTCGGTGCTGGCAACCAGTTGGCTTCCTTGTCTTCGCCGGGCGATTCGCTCTGGATGTAGATGGTGAGCGAACCATCATTGTTCGGATGCATGCCACTGCGGTCACCGATCGCATAGCGATCCAGCGGGTTGTCCACCAGATAGCCTTCCATGTCGTAGAGGGTCATCGACCAGAACGCGTCCGCCGGTGGCCAGGCCCCCTTCTCGAAAGTCAGCGTGTAATTGTGCTCGCCGCTGAGCGGTTCGCCGTTGGCATCGTACAGCCCTATCGGATAGAAGGCGTCTTCGATCACATTTCCGCCGATGCCGGCAAAGGTCCACGCGGCCCGATATGTGTACCTTGTACCGTAGCGGCCCATGTCATAGGTCAGGCCCCAATGGTTAACCATCTTGCCGAGACTTGCTGATCTCGGCCACCATGGCGGCCTTCGCCTCTGCCACACCCTCCTCAAGGGCTGCGACCACTTCCGCATCGAGTCCTTCGGTAGAGAATTGCTCACCCGGAGCAATGCCCAGCTTATGCAATTTTTGTAAAACTGGCGCATCCTCGGCATATGGCGGATTCGTCGCCATGAGGCGGTTCAGGTTGCTCAAGAACTGCCCGGCTCTAAGCGCCATAACTTGCTCGTTTACCAGTGTCTCACCATCGGCTCCCTCCTTCAAAGGAACACTGACCGGAAGTGAATAAGGCTTACCCCAGGCCGATAGGGGCATTAGCTGATATTGGTCTTGTAAGGCGTTGGTGGCAGCGTAATCGTTGGCGCCCGCGCAGTAAGTGCGGCCCCCGATTCCAGCCAGGTTGGTAGGGCAACGCAGCAGTTCCATCCCCTCCGGAACAGTCCCTTTCCAGTCCGGTCCAGCAATCAGAAAGACGTAAGGGTCGTCTCCACTGAGTGTCCGAGAACCGGGTGCTTCCGCTACGCCATTCCAGGCATCGAAGATCTGCATCAACCAGTAGCGATCCCCCATGGCCGGCACGGCAAGAACGAGCGGCTCGGCCTGGAGATCTAACCAGGCGAACGAGTATAGGTTGTCCACGTTGAAGCCAACAATCGTGCGGTTCGAGGCGTCGACAAATTTCCGGTAGTGCACAAACTGGTTGATCGGCGCCCGGGTTTCGTCCGCTCGTGTAACGTGCGTGCTGTAGTCGATCTGTTTCTCGAACATCACCAATGGCATACCGAAGAGCCAGGCTTCTTTTGCCAGGATCTTGGCCTGTTCCAGAGTTAGATTGGTTTGTATGTCTTTCTTTTTGTTCGTGTTGCAGGCTGATATGAGTAGCGTCATTACGATCAGCAGTACTTGAAATCTTAAATTAATGATTTTCATAAAGTGTGATTTATTTTCTAAAAGCAATCAATATTTCTCCAGTACTTCTAGCGTTTAGTACTAAGGGCGTTATGATGCCATTATTCTATTTCTGATATTTAACTCGGTCTCCAGGTCTTTTCAATCCACCATCATTTTTTTCCTGACAGCCGATGAATACTGCCAGAAGAGTTATGCTTAGTATTCCGAATTTGAGTTTTCTCATTTTATTCTTTTAAAATTATTCAACCATTTGTTTTTAGCTCTACTCAGGTTTGATTCCGGGTGGTATCCAAGTACCGTCTATTACTTTTTCCATCGGAGCATATAAACGCATAAAAAGTTTAAAATCTCCTGCTTTCGGCGCTGGCAACCAATTTGCTTCATTTGCCTTACCGGGAGATTTACTTTGTATATATATGGTTAGGGACCCATCTGCATTTGGTTTCATCTGACTTCTATCGCCAACCGCATACCGATTCAATGGATTGTCTACCAGGTATCCTTCCATATCGTACATGGTTAAGGACCAGAATGCCTGGGCCGGTGGCCATTCACCAGCGTCAAAAGTTAAGGTATACTTTTTGTCGCTCGTTAGTTGATTTCCTTCAACATCCTGTACGGTAAAAGGATAAAAGGCATCCTCGATTAAATTGCCTCCAATACCGGCATAAGTCCAGGCTGCGCGATAGATGTATTTTGTGCCATAGCGTCCCATATCATAGGTTAGAGTCCATCCGTTAACAATTTCGCCCAGATTTTTGATTTCCTCTGCCAGGGCTGCCTTTGCTTCAGCAATTCCTTCTTCGAGGGCGGCCTTTAGCTCGTCACTTAATGCTGCGGTTGAAAATGGTGCTCCCGGTTCTATGCCCAGAGCTAGAAGCTTCTTTAGCATCGGGGCATCCCCGGTATAAGGCGGATTGGTTGCCATCAGTCGATTTAGCCTACTAAAGAATTGTTCCGCATCAAGGGCCATAAGCTGTGTATTCACCAGGGTTTCACCATCTACCCCTTCTTTTAATGGAACATGGTCTGGAGCCACATAGGGTGTCCCCCAATCAGATAATGGTGTAAGCTTATACTGATCTTGAAGTGCATTTACTTCGACATAGTCGCTGCCTCCAGGAGTATAGGTACGGCCTGCAATGATGGTGAGCTCAGTAGGTGATTGCAACACTTCAACACCATCTGGCGTTGTCCCTTTCCAGTCAGGCCCAGCTATAAGAAAATTATGCGCATTGACTCCGTCATGTGTCCGAGAACCTGGTGATGCCGGAACACCATTCCATGCATCAACGATTTGCATTACCCAGTATCGATCGCCCATCGGGGGTACAGATAGAATAATAGGCTCCTGGGATAAATCGAGACTGGCAAAAGAATACAAATTATCAACATTGAAACCAACAACAAGACGATTTGATGCATCAACAAATTTCCGGTAATGTACAAATTGATTAACCGGGGCACGCGTTGCACTTGGTTTGGTAACGTAAGAACTGTAATCAAACTGAATCTCAAACATTACTAATGGCATAGCGAAGAGCCAGGCTTCTTTTGCCAGGATCTTGGCCTGTTCCGGGCTCAGAGCACCTTGTTTTCCTTCCTTTTTGTTCGTGTTGCAGGCTGATATGAGTAGCGTCATTACGATCAGCAGCACTTGAAATCTTAAATTAATGATTTTCATAAAGTGTGATTTATTTTCTAAAAGCAATCAATGTTTCTCCAGCACTTCTAGCGTTTAGTATAAAGGGTACTCTAATGCTCTTTATACAGTTTCTCATGCCGTTATTCTATTTCTGATATTTCACCTGGTCTCCAGGTTTTTTCAATCCATGGTTCAAGTGGTCCGTAAATCCTGAGCGCAACAAACCAGCTCTTACCCGGTATGGTTTGCAGCCAGTTGTTTTCAAATCCATCTGGTGCCTCGGGGCCAAAATAGATGTCAAATGAACCATCATCATTCATTTTGATGCCCTCTGTCTGGCTGCCGACGGTAGGATAGGGTTGGTCTGTTTGAAGCATAGAACGTGTCTGTGAATCGTAAATGGTTACTGCCCAGAAATCCTTGGCCGGGGGCTGAGGGGGTAAGTGCAGTTTATAAGTTTTACTTCCATCAAAGGGCAGCTTCTTATCATCCACAAAGGCAATACCATAGTCTGAACCCTTTCCCGGAATGGTTGCACCCATGGCGGGAGTAACACCCGTATAGGGATAATGGAACATGACGCGTGCATCTGAGTTCATGGTATGGCCGTCATCACCATTGAAAAAGACGTTCTTGTTGACCCATCCCGTTATCCAGGCGCTTTCCGTGTCGGGATAGATTTGAACACCCTTCATATTGGCGACACTTCCGCTGGTTCTTGGGTACCAAACAATGGATCGGGCTGTTGCGTTTCCGATGGCCACCGCATCAGTGAGAATACGTTTCATACGTTCGTCAGGATTAAATTCTTTTCCTTTTTCAATGCCGATGCTCGCGAGCAAACCACGGGTTTCTGCATCAATCATCTCCAGCGGTTCTTCCTGTATCACCTCATTCACATGATAATAGAAGTTGATGTCATTGTCGTGAATCGTATTAAAAGACTTCCCGGTAGCGTTCATAAATTCCATGGGCTTTGGATTGTCCTTTTCACTCAAGGGATATACTTTTAAGTTTTCCTTGATGTTGGTTACGGCATTTTCCAGTCCTTTGTCAATGGATCCACGCATGAAGGCCCAAACCCGAAAGGTTTTGGATTGGACAACGAAATAGCCCTGAGGGACCTCTCCCTCATAACCCGGAGGTAGAAGGAGGAATTTGCCGCCCTGTCCTTTGTCCGGTCCAAAGGGGCCAATATCACCGATGTACCTGAACCAGGCGTCATTAAACGCACCCAACATGCCAGCGGGAATTTCCAAAACCATTGGCCCCAGGTCCTTCATGTTGATATAGGGTGTTGCATACAAGGTGTTGGTATTGGCTGTTAAATAGAGCGGTTTAGAATCCATAAGGCCTTCTGTCACCATCACTTTATTATAATCTGATACACCGATTGCTGAAGGACCCAACATCAATTGCCGCACCGAGGCAGCTGGCATAGCCTTTAAAAAGGCATCCACACCGCGCATCCTATCCAGATTTTCATAGACCAGTTCGGCAGTCTCCGGTAAAGGAGCACCATCGTTAAAATGTAATGTTCCTATCGAAGTGGGCACTTCGTTTGGCGTTGTAATTCCCGCAGGAATTTCAGTGGTCTGAGCATAGGTGGCCGGCGCTTCTTTTTGGCTTTTACCACTATCATTTTTTTCCTGACAGCTGGTAAATACTGCCAGAAGAGTTAAGCTTAGTATTCCGAATTTGAATTTTCTCATTTTTTTCTATTTAAGGGCATACAACGATATCGTAGATGGTGCGTTTTAATGCGCTATATAAATGTGTAGCCAGTTTTACCCATTCATAATATCTGTACTCTTATTTTTTATGTATCAATTGGCATATATACTTTTCAAAGTTTCTCCGGATGAGAGTTCTCCGGATGCAGACGCACCCGGAGAGGAATTTTATCTTGTTAATCCACGCGCACGACACCTGGCATGTTGTAGCTGCCATCGATTATCGGGGTGTATGCACCGTAGAAACGGGCGGCAAACTGGAAGCCGTCTTCAGGGGCAGGCAGCCAGTTCTGAAGTTGTTTTGGATCACTCGGCTTGTCATGCTGAACATAGATTACAAGCTTTCCGTTTTCGGTATGCAGCTTGCCTCGCTCAAGCATAAAACTGTTGAGTGAGTAGCGGTCGAGCGGGTTATCATAAAAGTACCCTTCCTTATCGTAAAGGGGCATTTCCCAGAATTCGCTCACTGGCGGCATGTCATCCAAATTGAAGGTGATTGTGTATTTGTGCTCGCCCGAAAGCGGCTGGCCTTCCGAATCCTTCATGCAAAATGAGCCGGTGTGAGATCGTGAGGGTATAGGAGCAAGTAAAGCAAGAAGCCCGTAAAATGCCCGCTGCTCCCAGTCGGTATCCTTGTACCTTAGATCATTCGAAAAGTCCCATCCATTTCTATCCACTCCTGTACCCTTATCCGCCAAAGCCATCGCATCTTTTCTGCCTTCTTCGATTCCTTCTTCTATAGCAAGCTTGATTTCAGGCGCCAGCAGAGAGGGATCGAAGGTTGTACCCGCTTTCAATCCGATACGCTCAAATCGTGCCAATGCATTAATCTCTTTGTATCCGTCTTCTTGTTTGGTAAAACTTGGATCATTCAACACAAGACTTACCCATCTCATAAAATCCATTCCCTTCAATCTGCCTGGGGTACTGATGCTGTCCATACCAGGGTATGTGGGATACTTCGCAGGAGTTATCGGCATATCCTCAGCTTTCACCTCCTTGCGGCCAGAGGCTTCCCACTGGCTAAGCGTCATGAGAGTGATCCGATCTTGAATCGAGTTAACAAGCTGCAGCTCCTTCTCGGTATCATCGGTGAGTGCAATACGCACCAGCGCTCCTGAAAAATTGGATGGGGATTTCACAATATCGGCCCCAACGAAACCATCGGGAAGACTACCACTCCAATCTGGACCTATTAACAACCGTTTTACAGTACCCGGTGCATTGAATTGGCTACCGATCATGTGCCACCAGCGTGCATAATTGTCGACCATCTGAACACTCCAGTAAAGATTGGTAATCTCCGGAATGACGATCACTACAGGCTCTTCTGAAAGGTCAAGCATGGCCGTGCCGTAAAGCGTAGTGGCATTTGGAGTAGTAGCCATGCGTGGAAAAGCCTTCATAGGTTTTCGGCTCCAATAGATACGGTTGATGCCCGCATTTTGAGAATAGACATGGCGCCAGTGATAAATCCCCACCGGATGCATACCCCAGAGAAATACTTCCCTGGCAATGCTTTTAGCTTCTTCAGGCGTTACCTTACCTTCCATTGTATTATCAGGTGCCGGATTGCAAGCTGCAAGGAGTATTGCAAGCACAAATAGCATGGCTCCCACATGTAAAGTGATCCCACCTACTTTTTTCAATGTTTCAATTTTTGTTTTTTTCATGCCTTTAACCTTCTTATAAATTAATTTTCTGTGCAACGGGAACTTTCCATGTTTTCATCTTCTCCATATCGGGCACATAAATCCTGAGAATCAGGTCGATTACCTCATCTTTCCGGTTAATGGGCAGCCAGTTTTCTTCGGGAACACCGTCCGGTTTTTCAGCAGTGACATAGATTTCAATACCGCCATCTTCATTGAGTTTAAAGCCGGCATTCTCGCCAACACTGTATTTTTTTCGATCGTTTGGAATAAAAAAACCATTGGCCTTATCATAAAGGGTCACCGACCAGAATGCCTGGTCCGGAGGCAATTGGTCCTTGGTCATTTTAACCACATAATCATTCATGGCGTTCAGGGGTTCGCCATCGGCTGAAGTAATATTCGGATACATGGCTTCTTCCATGGGCAGTCCGATAGGCCCGATAATCGATACGGTGAGAACGGTTTCCAGGTCTGTTACCCCTTTGGGTTTAAACATTTTTGGGGCGATGGCGGCAAACAGGTTAGGGTCGGTCAGTTTTCCAAGGTATTCAGCCTGGATTTTTTGGGCCACCTCCCGGAATTTTTTTCCGTCAATCTTGATTTCTTCAGGACTGTACTCCCCGCCGGGGACGATCCCCAGGGGTTTGTAGGCTGCCAATACCGCCTGGTCTTCAGGGTCACTGGTATCAAATGAAATATGATTGAAGACAAACTGCATCACTTCCAGCAGGTTATTCTCAAAAACATCCAAATCGGTTTTTCCAACCTCCGGAAAGGAGATTTCCTTTGCCATTTTTGGCTGCTCTCCATTGAATTCTGACAAGGTCTCAATTTTTATGGTTCCAATGGTTTCAACGATGCTTTTGAATCGTTCCGGATCGTTGGCATGCGGCATGATGCGCAGCACGGCTGAAACAAAATCACCCGATGTTTTGTAAATCATATCCACTCCGGGCACATCTTCTCCCGTTGTATCCTTCGGTCCTGTCGGAGTAAAACAAGATTTTTTCCGGCTTTTGAAAATCTCCCTTACGCGTTGCTTTGGGCACATCCACATAATGATCGTAGGCCGTAACCATCAATGAAACGTACTTGGAATCAAAAGCAGGCAGGTACATAATTACGGGTTCGGTCCGCAAATCCAGTAATGCACTGGCGTAAAAACTGTCGTTATTGGGGCGTGCAATTTCCCTCATGGTATGATCTTTCAGTTTTGTGTCGGAATCTACAGTGTTCCAGCCACCTGCCTTCATGGCAAACTTGTTATTGACATTGTACATGGCTACATATTGATATGAGCGCTTAACAAGGTTTTCTATTTGATCATCTGTCAGGATAGCTACCCCGTTGTCATCGGTAGGAATGGTTTGTTTTTTTTCCGAGGAGCAGCTTAAAAAAAGAAGGGTTAATGAAAGTGTAAGAATTTGTTGAATGCGATGCTTCATTTTTAGTATTGATTTAAGTTAAAATTGTGTCAATTAATCAGACAGAAAGTCCAGTGCATTGACTTTGAAATTAAATCCACTGATCTTGATTGAAATAGCACTAGTAACCTTTTCTATCATAGGCACCAAATAGTTCCGGATCCAGCCCCTTGCGATCAAAAAGTCCCTTCAATGCGATATTGCCCATCTGAGGGCCATTTTCGGTCATGGTGACCCACATGATGTGATCCACGTTGCCAGGGCCATCGTGGTGGAAGGAGGCGCCTGCCGGACCCATCGTGATGTATTCACGACCATCGATTTGGTCGTAATCATAATAGTGAAGATGTCCGCCTATCATTGTATGGCCTCTGTCTTTTGCCATTTCCTGGATTGCTTTAAAGCTATCAGAGGGGTTTTCCCAGCAAGGTTCGTGCATGAAAAAGAACGTCCACCTAACATCTGCATTTTCAGCCAATGTTTTTTCAATCCAATTCATCTGCTTTTCAGGAAACTCTACAGGTTGTCCAAGCGCGGCAACTACTGCCTCACTGGTCATAAATTCTTCCAGTAGTTTACTGGCTGCTTCTGGATCTTCTACCTTTAGCTTGTTGTACTTCTTGAGGTCTTCTTTTATATTCTCCGGTGGCGCTGGCCTGGAACCATCTTCACTATTGAGCACCATAAACAGTACATTTCCATAAACGAAATGGTAGTAATCTGCACCATGCCGCTCGAGCCATACCTCTTTTGTTTCAGGAGTACTTACATCGTGATTACCGATAGTGCGGAAAAAGGGCATCTCTAACTCATTTAAAAAATTGTCCGCTTCGTCCCACATATTGTTCAAATCAGCCTTATCCTCAGGATATCCTTCAATCAAATCGCCAACATTAATAACAAATTCCGGCTGCAGCAGATTGATCTGACCCATGGCTAGCTTGAAAGTACCTTCGGCATTTGCTCCTCCTGTGCGGTCACCAATGATGACAAATTGAAAATTCTCAGGATTATTCTTAAAATTTTCCGACGTCCAGGGTTTGGCGCCTTCAAATTCTTCCTGGTTGTACTCAAACTCGACTGAGTTTGTTTTAGTCTCTTGTTGCACCTGTGCGCAACCTGTAAACATTAACATTACAAAAAGAATTGTAATCGCATCCGTGATTCTTAGTTCTCTTGTTTTCATATTGATAGTTGTATAATTAGTTCTGAAATGATAAGCTTTCAATATCCAATATCTTTGACAGAGCAATTACTATTCTTGCCGTGTCATTCATCAAAGCCATTGATCTGTCAGTATTTATTATTTCTTGTTGTTTTAACATATGTATTATAATTCCTTTGTACTAATCAGCTACCGGAATCAGATATATTGGCGGATCATCAGACAAATACGCATCATCGGCCGGGCTCAGCCGGTTGAATTCCATCAGGGATCGAAGTCCTTTTACATATTCCTCCCCACGTTCCGAATATTTCGTTAATTGTCCCGCCAGGATATATCCTGTAACATTTTCATCTTTTTCACGAAGCTCAGCTCTTTTACCCCGCAGGCTAGCATAAGCATTGTGAGTATTCAAATTGAGCATATACGCACAAATAGATTGCTGTAGTGTTTCAAATGCGGCAATACCGTAATTCCCCAGTTCCTTCCGTTGTTGTTCAGGAGTGATGGCATTTTTTCCCCATGTCCACTGCCCATAAACAGCATTGCCTTCGGCTGCAAAACGGGAGGTGCCCCATCCGCTTTCCTCGGCAGCCTGGGCAAGTGCCAGAGAAACGGGAACGATATCCACCTTTTCCCACAATTCTTCAATTAAGGACTCCGTCACCTGATCTGGGACTGGATTGACCTTATACAATTTGGCAAGCTTCAGAATCCATTTTTGATCTTTTTCAACAATGGGCGTATTTTGATTAAGAGAAGATTTTATGTCTCCCAATCGGTTTCTATCCATCATGATCAATTCATTGGCACGCAAAATCAAAGGGGCTAATCCACGAAAAAATAAGCGCTTTTTGTTTTCTATCGTAATTTCTTTCGAGGTAGTTGGCCCCCATCTATCTCCTATTAAAGGCAGGTATACACGGGGAACTTCACGGATTCCAGCCTGCCATGCTTCGGGGGTGTAATTGAGCTCTTCAAACAATTCAAGCATATCCTTATAGGATCTAACCTCCACCTTTCTTGAAGTTTCGAAATTATCCAAAACATTTAAATAGTTGTGTGGGGCAGAATAAATAAGGGTATCCGATCCATCATCAGTTATGTCAGAAATTTCGGAGGTTGAACCCTTATCCTCCCTGGCATTGATGCATCCAAATGGGAGGGCTGTTACACCAATCAAGACAATGATATGTAGTATTCGCATATTTTTATGTTATTTCGTTAAAAATGAATATATCCTGTTTTTTGATATTCTTTTCGAGTAATTCTTCTTATTCCTTTTTACCCGATAAAATACTTTTGGGTAATAGTATCTGTGCCTGGATTCTCTATTGCCAATCCGGTCCGGATTTCAGGATTTTTTTCCTGTTCATGAAAACAGGAAAGAAATAACATGATGAAGAAAAATCCGAAAAACACCTGGTGTGATTGCATGAAATATCATTTTAATTAAAACTTCGAGTATTTCTGGATTTCGTATCTATGCCATAAAGGCCTTCACCATTATGCCATCCATACGAATAATTAAAGTATATCATCATTACCCCCTGAAATACTTCTTTGGTATCGCCGGAATCCCGGCCGAGAATCAGACATGGTGCCGGTCTCCCGATGCCCGGGACTCCCGATGTGATACCGTTCTCAGCATCACAGCCGATGTAAGTGTCTATTGATACATCTTAACACCCGATCATTGTAATAACAGGGCAATCAGACTTACATAGCCCATTGTAATTACAAATGCGATCAATGTACATTTAACAGGAATGAATTTATCCGGCCTCATATACCTGTCAATTTATGATTATATATCCCGATAGATTTATCAAATTATATTCCCATCTTAAACAAGTATGTTATCAGAACATACCTATTCAAGCGGTTAAAAAGATATCGCCGCCCCTAATTGGAAATACCGGTTGTACAGGTCATCCCTCGCTTCCAGTAATCCCCAGTGGTATCTGCCCTCCACCGTTATGAAAAAGATCTTAACGCCGGCTCCTACAAAAGCGGCCACATCAAATCCTTTTGTTTTATCCGTGTCACCCGGATTGTAGGAATTATCCTGGTAATCTACCTTTTCCTTCAGTTTAAAATTAGGAGCCGCGCCCCCAAGGGCAAAGACCGGTCCCAGTTTCACTTTCAGGTACAGGGGTACACTGAGCGTATGGAGTTTTCTTTCCACATTTTCCGAATATTTGAGTCCGTTCTGAAAATATTCCAGTCCTGTACCAAAGTGAAGGATCGGTGCGATCTTGTTATCGCGAAAGATCCCCGCGTAAAAACTGTTAAGGCTGTTCACTGAATCGGGTTTACTCCCATCCGCCACCATGGTGGCGGAGTGAAATCCCCCCCTGATACCGCCTATCTTTTTGGTACCTTTATCCTGGGCTTGTACATTGAAGGCACCGGTCAGTAGGATTGGAAATAAAATAAATAGTGCCTTTTTCATTTTTTTCGTTTTTTGTTTTTCTGAATTTTTAAAAATTGCTTTTCTCCAAATGGCTCGTGTAATAATTACTCAGCCTTAACCAGCTTCGCCTTTCCTAACCTGAACCTGGCGGTGATCCCCCAGTTGCTGGATTTCCACTTGAAACTTTCCGTTACGGCAAAGCCGGGCCTCCAGTCAAAGCCTACAGTCAAAGGAAAATTAAAGGAATATTCGGCACCAAAGTTTCCCGCAATATGAAAGGCGAAATCATTCTCGAAGAAAAACTCAGGGCCTAAACCCGGGTAAAACTTCAGCCCGGTTGGTCCGTCTGAGAGGGCAAACATCCAGTCGAAATACCCGCCCACTCCAAACCGGTCGGTGATATAGACGGATGGATGAAACCTGGGAGAAAGACCTATCGGGATGGTGGCATCGACCGCGATATTATCTCCAAACCGCATACCAATTTCCCAGTTGGCCTGGGCTTTCAGGTCGGATCCGGCCATCAGGAAGACGATAAAAAAAATAATCAGAATGGGTAATTTGCGTAAATTTTTCATAAGTCGGTTATTTAAAAGTTGGGTTTTTGGATTATTAAAATGGTTTATTATAACATGTTATCAGAGGTTCTGCTTTTTTTTAGTTCTGCCAGTAATTCCTCCTCCAAATCGGCCAGGGCATCCTCATATTCCTTCAGGTATTCCCCCTTTTTTGCCGGATCCCCGGATTCTATTTTTTGAACCGCATTCTGACAGAGCACATAATCCTCACAGATTTCCTGAAATCCTTCACAGGGTGAGAAAAGTTGCTCAATTTGATCAGCCAGATCTGGAAATTTTTCCATGACGATCCGCAAAACCTCGTTTTTGTTCACCTTTCAATAAATTTTAGTGAATGCTTAGGATGAAACCGGGCTGGAAATTAAAAGGAATTGCTCTGGCATGTTAGTTAAACACTGTGAATCACTGTGAAACCGGCCAGATGGTCATCACCTGCCATTGAATCCAACCATGTGATTTCTTAGAAATTTTACATATATTGGCTCATCAAAGAGGAGATTCGTCCTAATATGATGTCGGAAAAAGATATACGTGATCAGGTTGACCGGATCTGTTTAAATGAGGATTTCAGTTCGAAAATACTTCTTTGCAAATTCCTCAGGTTTGTGGTCGATGAAACCCTCGCAGGAAGGGGGGATGAGCTCAAAGGATACATCATCGGTATAGAAGTATTCGGGAAGGATAAACATTTTGACCCGGAACAGGATTCACTGGTCAGGATCCATGCGGGCCGGCTCAGGAGACTGCTGAAAATGTATTACCTGGAAGCAGGCGAGAAAGATCCCATTCTGATAGAGATCCCCAAGGGGAGCTATCAGGCTCAGTTTATTGAGAAAAGCGGATTTGAGATTGCGAATACATCTGATGAGGATTTTGGTAAACATAATTCTGATCAGCCAATCAATGAGGCCACTGTGGCCGTGCTGCCTTTCAAGAACCTGTCCGGCGATCCTAATACTGATTATTTTGCCTATGGATTATCCGAGGAGGTATCTAACGCACTCAACCAATATGAAGATTTAACAATTATCAATTGTTGGATACGGCCCAAATTCAAGAAAAATAATATTAATGAGATTTATTCAGATATTGGTGCCCGATTCTTATTGGATGGTTGTATACAAGAATATCATAATCAAATCATAATACTGGTGAAGTTATTGGATACCAGAAGCGGAGAACAAATTTGGTCCGATCGATATAAACGAGATTCAACCATCGAGAATATTATAAATATTGAGGAAGAAATATCTGATACGATCACTAGAACTATTGGAAGTGAAACAGGTGTACTTCTGAATTATTTGTCAAAGGAATTAAACCATGCTAAACTGGATAAATTAAGTGTATTTGAAGCAACATTAAGATTTTATTATTATGAAGCTCATTTATCCCCTCAATTAGGTGCCGAAACTTTAGCTTCATTACTGAATGCACTTAATGATGATCCTAAATCTGGAATTATTCATGCCATGATTGCTGGTATTTTGGGGACTGCCTATGCATTAGATTTTCCAAATAGTAGTGAATACTTTGATAAAATAGGTAGACTGGCAGAAACTGCTTTGAAATTAGAGCCCGAAAACCAAATTGTGAAGATTGTATACATGTATAAATGTTTTCTATATAATGAAAAAAATCGATTTTTTCAAGAAGCTGAAAACTGTCTTTCCATGAAAATCTCATCTCCATTCAGATTAGGAACCATAGGTCATTTTTTGGCTTTATATGGCGATTGGGAAAGGGGAAAATCTATTATGGACAAAGCAATGATTAAAAATGTTGGCTTCCCTTTACATTTGTATGGTGGAGTTTGTGCATATTATTATCGAAAGGATGACTTTATAAGTGCTCTATCAGCTGCAAAAAAATTTAATATGCCTGGCATATTTTGGGGTTCTTTATATCGTTTAGCTTGTTATGGCCAACTGAATCGAAAGGACCAAATCAAATCACATATCAAGGAATTGAAGAACCTCAAACCTGATTTTGAAGAAAAAGCTCCACATCTAATAAGTCGATATATAAAGGAAGAAGACCTTGTTATAAAGTTGATGGATGGATTGAGAAAAGCAGGATTGAAAATCAGCTTAAAACCGGTACCTTCTTAAACCAGCATACCAATCATCTATTTCTTAATAATTTGATGGGATCATTAATGTGATGGATTATTTATTTCAAAAATCCAGGTTCCTGCCACTTTGGATGGGGATATGTATAAAATCCTTCACCGCTGTTGATCCCCAGCTTCCCTTTGTCAATAAAATTGTGTTTTATCCATTCCGCACGGTCGAGTAAATGGGGATCTTCCAGCTTTGCGCCCCATAACTTATCTACATTGTAAATGGTTTGCATTCCAATGACATCCATGATGGCACCAGGACCGGTGGGAGCGCCCGTGCCGATCCTCCGGAATGGATTCACTGATCAGGTCTGCATCTTTTACAGCGCGGGCCAGGTCAGTGGTATAGGACAATCTTAGATTTGCCTGATTGATTTGTTCCTGGTTCGCTCCCCGGGAGGTTAAAAACAGATCCGCATACTTTTTATGCAGTTGCCGGCAGTTTTCCAATCCTTTCTCAAAGGCATCATAAACCGTTACATTAAAACCCATAAAGGCAGTTTGCCAGGCAATTTGTGAACCCAGTACCCCACCGCCTGCGATGGTTACATTCCTTATTTCCATGGTGAACATGTATTTATTAAATAATAGTCAGTATTTGTTTCAAATGGATATTATAAAATCTTTCAAATGATACAGGATGCACTATACCCCAAAAAGAAAAAACCAGGTTTCCCTGGTCTTTATTAAGATTGATTATTCTCCGATTTCATCAGGTCAAGCATTGGGCAGATGATGGCAAACATAATTGCAAACTGGAAGGCGATGCCCCAGCTACACGCTCCTATACCCTCGGAAAAAAAATTCCAGCAATAGGAAACGATCGACGCAACGATAAAGGTGATCAGAAAAATCACCGAAAACTCCATAAAAAATGCTTTCGTTTTCATCTTCTTTCCCGTTAAGGTTTCTACTTATATAACAATATTCAAGTTAGAAAAATTTTAAAAATTGGCAAATATTAAGCCCGTATTTTTATATATATTGTAAAAAAATTCCCACCTGACCCGTCTGTATTGAATAAATTACTGATCAGACGGTTTTTTTCATGATGTAAAATGCATACCCGAAATGTTTGTTGAAATCCTTATAGATCTGGATTTCCATTTCAACTAATTGAAGGAGCTCCATGATGTGTTGGTGATTCGGGAAATCCTTTTTCAATTGAATGACCTTGTTCTCAAGTGGCATATAATACTGGTCCCACCAGGCTTCTTTTGGCAATAAGAAATCCCGTATTAACCGGAAACCGCATTTATTTATAAGTGCTTTACACTCCGGGTCAGACTGCATGGAAGGATATTCGTTTTTCCAGAATTCAACTGCTTCTTGTGGCGGATTATCATGGATCCAGATTAATTCCGTTACCACGAGGTACCCTTCCGGTTTAAGATATTTTCCCCATTCCCTGAGGCCTTTTTCAAAGCCTATGATATAGATGCTGCCCTCCGACCAGATCAGGTCAAACTCTGCTTCAGAGAATGGAAGATTATGCATGTCGCCTTTGATCGTTGAAATCTTTTTATCCAATTTTACTTCCCTGGCCCTTTGTGATAAACTTCGCAGGTATGGTTCATGATTGTCCAACGCCAATATTTGACAGGGGGATATTCTAGCCAACTCCATGGTTTGAATACCCGTTCCACATCCAATATCAAGAATATTTGCATATTGTGAAAATACAGGAAGACTGTAAAATGCTTTCCTGGTAGAGGCATTGTCACCTGGGCTCAGCCTGGGTAATCCTTCGAATATCGAATAAAATAATTCTTCCAATGGTCAGCGCTTAATACCTTAATGATCCCAATTAATTACAAATTATATAAAATTTAGAAGGTATACAATAAATAATTCTTTCATATTCAGCCATATACACCAAGGTGGAAACCCTTAATAAGTACCCTTTGAACGCTCGCTCTCAGACGATTGCAAGAATTTTTATAATTTTAAAACTTATGTATATCTTTTTTGAAGAAATGTGCTTCATCTTCCAATCTATACCCCGACCTTTACCGGCACCTGTCATCTGCTGTTTGAATCCTGATTCGGCAGGTACGAAAATTTCTGAATTTTTTAGCTTAACTTAAAAAATTATGAAGGTTTACATCGGTTGCTCCGGATTTTATTATGAGGATTGGAAAAATGAATTTTATCCCGAAGGCTTACCAAAGAAAAACTGGCTTTCCTATTATGCTGACAGATTCAATACTGTGGAGATCAACAGCAGTTTTTACAGGATCCCCAATAAGAAAGACCTCGAAAAATGGGCTGATGTAACTCCTGATCATTTCAGATTTGTTTTTAAAGGAAATCAGTTTATCACTCACCGAAAAAAATTAAATGTGGATCAAAGTCTTATCAGGTCCCTGCATGATTTTTATGAGGGACTTTCTTTCATCGAACACAAAACAGCAGGAATTCTTTGGCAATTTCCTTCCAATTTCCCCTATGATTTTAAGAGAATCGAAAAATTCGCCAATCACCTGAAAAGGGAAATCCCCAATTTTTTTGAATTCAGGAAGCCTGATTGGTTTCAGCAGGAAGTGATTGATCTAATGAATCACCTGGGATTGGGTTTCTGCACCGTTTCTGCTCCTGGTTTTTCATTTCAAGAGGTTTTCTCTTCGAATCAATGGGTATACCTGAGATTACATGGAAAAGACAAGTGGTATGATTATCTCTATCAAGAGCAGGAATTAAGGAAGTTCAAGGCCAATATCCAGGAAGCAAAACCTGATTTGGCCTTCGTTTTTTTCAATAATGATGTAGTAGCCCAGGCACCTACGAATGCCAGACAACTGGTCAATTTATTTAATCAGAAATAGTTTCAAAAAATTCAGGTAAAACCGATGGGATTCATTCCGTAGGCTGGCTCAAGAATTAAACAGAGGAGATGACGGCCAATGATAATCTGATTCAGGCAAGGATCAATCTTTTCAGTCAATTCCCCTGTAACTGATAATATTTTTTGCCATCCCTTTAAAAATAAACAGGTGAAAAGGCAGCAGCATATACCAGTAAAGCCGGCCGTAAAGACCATGGGGCCTGAAGGTGGCTTTTTGGATCAGAAAATCCTGCCCTCCTTTTTTCCTGATCCTGAATTCAAGCCAGGCTTCCCCAGGCAATTTCATTTCTGCAAACAATAATAACCTGCCCGTATTTTTATCGGCTAAAATCACTCTCCAGAAATCAAGAGAATCCCCCGCCTTAAGATCTGTGGGGCTTCTTCTGCCACGCCTGAGTCCTACCCCACCTACTATTCTATCCATCATCCCCCGGATTTTCCAGAGAAAATTACCATAATACCATCCACGAGAACCACCGATGGCCCATATATTGTCTTTAACCTGATCCGAATCCTCCGGGATCATCATTTCCTTTACATCGGTCAGACAGCCATGTTGAGGAACGTCAATAAAATTCATAAAACCTGAATCCAGCGAGGGATTGGAAATTGCATCCTTCCAACTTGAAACAATGACATTCTGCTGAATCCGGCTGAATGCGCGTTCTACGGATTCTTTATAGGAAAATAACTTCAAGGGTATGATTTCCTGGATCCTGTTTTCCTTGCAAACGGCTTCATTGATAATGCTATCCACCAGATTCCGGGCCAGCGGATAGGATGTGGAAGTAACAAAATATAGCCAGAGTGACGATAGTCTTGGGGTTAAAACTGGGATCGTAATGATCAGTCGCTTTAGTTTCCTAACTTCAGCATACTGAAGTAACATTTCACGATAGGAAAGGATATCCGGACCGCCAATGTCGTAGGTCTGACCATAGGTTTCCGGATTCAGCATGACGCCCAGCAGATATTCTTTCACATTGGAAATGGCAATGGGTTGACATCGACTTTTCAACCATTTGGGAGTGACCATTACCGGAAGTTTTTCAACCAGATCACGGATGATCTCAAAAGATGCACTGCCGGATCCAATGATGATTGCAGCCCGTAATACGGTCAGGGGGATCCCGCTTGCGTGCAAATTTTTCTCAACTTTGCGCCTCGATTCGAGGTGTTTGCTCAATTCCTTGTCGTTGGCAATGCCTCCCAAGTAAATGATCTGCCTGGCCCCAGTATTTTGTATGTATTGACTGAAATTTCTTGAGGCCTCCTGCTCCAATGCTTCAAAATCAGAAGATCCCGACGTCATCGAATGAATCAGATAGAAGGCCATATCTACCTGCCTGGGAAGGCCACCCAATGTGGATTTGTGAATGAAATCTGCTTCAACCACATGTACCTTTTGTATCAGTTCTTCACCAAAATCACTGATATCCAGCCGACGCCTGTCCCTGACACAACAGAAAACTTCGTGCCCTTCATGTAATAAAAGTGGCAATAATCTTTTCCCAATGTATCCGGTAGCACCGGTTAATAAAATACGAGCCATTTTATGGGATCAATATCATACGATTCAATTATAACCTGAATTATTCACAGTTGTTTGATATCAGGCATGATAAATTAAAAGAATAAACCAGTATTATAGACAATTACCAATTAGAAGGAATTATTCCTTCCTCTATCCTATTCAATAGTTCTTTAATCTAAGAAACTGATCTCAGAATCCGATCATCTTCTCCTTCACCCTTTTTTTACCATTATATAATAAAAAATAGCAGTGATAATACTGAAAAACACAGCCAGAAGGCTCCACACGATCTTTCCAGTGTCAGTTAAGGATCGATTTACGGCCCATACATCATATAAAACCCAGATGGCGCATATGATCGCTACAATAGAAATAAATGTTCCCATAGTAATTATTCAAAAAGTGGTGATGTTTTACCCGGAAGTAAATGAAATATTACTTCCGGGTAAAAATTTAATTTAATATTATGATTTACACTCTTTCAATTCTTTTACTAACAACAACAGAATCATCTCCAAAATTCGGCGTCTTAATATAATTATTTTTAGTACCTGATAAAACAGGATGAGTGGCTTTTTATCAGAATCAAAGAAATTACATTCAATCTTATGCCCGCCTTTTATGACCATATGATAAAAATTAATGCCAGGGTAAGAAAAGCCTATATTATTGATTTTTTTTATCAACCGGGAAGTTTTACTTCGTTCTCGGAAATATTCAATTGTTCATTGATAAAATTCAATTCAATGAACACTTTTTTAAATCAAATGTAAAAAGTCATGAAAAAATTATGTGTTATTGCAGTACTTTTATTCTTTGGCGCACAATTATACGCGCAAAAGATCGGTATCAAAGTTGGTGCGAATTTAGCTGACGCGAAAATTGAAGATAATGGAGTGAGCGTTGATACTAAATCTAAAATTGGTTTCCAGGTTGGAATATCAGCCGATTTTAAGATTGCAGGTGGTCTGGGTATCAACACGGGTCTTGAATTTGCTCAAAAGGGCACCAAATTCGATGAAGAATTTTTGGGCGTTGAAATCTCAACCACCCTCAATTACCTGATTGTTCCCGCCCGACTTGCTTATACTTTTGAAGCAGGTAGTATTGGTATTTTTATTGAAGCCGGTCCTTATTTTGGATATGGATTGGGAGGTAAAATGAAGGGTACCTATATGGGTCAGACCGAGGAAGAGGATATCACTTTCGGAAGCGAAGAGGATGATTTGAAAAATCCGGATATCGGAATATCGGCAGGAGCCGGAGTATATGTAGGACCTATCAGAGCCGCTATCAATTATGATCCTGGTTTGACAAATCTAAGTAATTTTGATAGTGAATCTATTAAAACCGGCTCGCTGATCTTAAGTGTAGCCTTCTTAATTATTAAATAGGCGATTGTTATAATTAATATTTGTTATGCATAGAATTCCAAAAATGCTTGAACTTTGGTATCAATGGAATTCTATGCATTTTTTTGTTTAGATACAGACTTCCACAACTACTGACTTTCCAGATATCTGCGATTCACCTCCTCCCAGTAAATGACATTGAAAAAATTGGCAATATATTCAGCCCTTCGATTCTGGTATTTTAGATAATACGCATGCTCCCACACATCGATACCTAGTATGGGGATTCCACCTTCCTCCACAAGAAGGGTCATTAATGGATTGTCCTGATTGGGTGTTGATGTAATAAACAGTGCCTGATTTCTACCTGAACATAGCCAGGCCCAACCTGATCCGAAAACTGAACCAGCAGTATTTGAAAAATCTACCATAAATTGATCAAAGGAACCAAAATCCCGAGCTATTGCAGAGGCTATTTCTCCACCCGGTTCACCTCCCCCCCTGGGATTCATGATCGTCCAGAACAGGGAATGGTTATAGTGTCCGCCCCCGTTATTACGAATGGCCGTATCATCAGGACCAACCTTGGATAATATATCCTCCAGCTTCATTCGGGAGAATCTTGACCCCACCAAAGCTTCATTCAATTTATTTACATATCCCGCATGATGTTTGGAATAATGGATTTCCATGGTACGGGCATCGATATAAGGTTCCAGTGAACTATAATCATAGGGCAGGTCTGGAAGTGTATATATGGTTGTATCCGATTGATCCATGGTTTTCTCTTTTTTTGGACCGCAGGATAAAAAAGGACTCAACACCGTCCCGGTCAGGGCGGTCCCCGTTATCTTAATAAATTGTCTCTTTTTCATGTATTCAGATACGATTTGGATGAAAGAAATTCATATACTCTGATAACCGATCTTATCCGGTAAAAATTCCCTAATCGCGAAAAAATTCCCCGAGTATCCCGATTATATCAGGAATTAAACCGGTGACCATACATTTCCTGCATGGTCTTATTCATGAGATGACCGGCAGATTTTCTGGTCAAGAGTCGCGACAGTACAGCATAGACGATCCTGTTTCCCATTCCAGGTATATATAAACCTGTCTTCCCCAATTTGTTCAAGGTGGTTTCCGATACTTTTCGAGGATTGGCTACTGAAGGTTTGATCAGGCCATATTTTGGATTTGTGCTCTGATAGTTGGGTGTATCCGTAGCCCCGGCACAACAGGCCATAATATCTATTTGAGTCGATCGAAATTCATGATACAATGCTTCTGCCAGATTGTAGTTGAAAGCTTTGGTGGCACCATAGGGCGCTACCAGGTTGGTTCCAAATAATCCTGCTAAAGATGACAACAGGACCACTCCCGCAGAAGCAGTCCCTGGAAGGTTGCGTATAAAATGGAATATCAGATGCAAGGGCATCCGGCTATTTAGGTCCAGGTAATAATCCAGCTCTTCCATGGAATGATCGAGGAAAGGTTTCACAGGACCGTAGGCAGCATTGTATATGATCAATCGACAATCAATGCCCTCCATCGACTCAAATATCCTGGAAATAGCAGAAAGATCAGAAAGATCGAGCAATAGTTTTTTGGTCAATATGTTGTATGAACTTTCAAGATAATCTGCTGTGGCATATAATTTATCTTCCTGCTGGTCGATCAGGATCACATTCATCCCACGTTGGGCAAGTGATTCACTGAAGGCTTTTCCCAATCCTTCTGCAGCACCGGCTACCAGACCCCAGGATCCATATTTTTCTTTCCAGGCAATCATCGCATCCATTCCTAATAAAATTAAATATACAACAATCACATAATTTTTAAATGATCTATAACCATTATGGATTAAAACATCTCAAAATAAAAACAGGTCATTAAGAATCATTAATTCACCTGAGAACAGACTGGAAGAACACCAATTTTTCATAAAATGAAATGTTTCTTAAATGAAACCTTTTATAATTGCCATCAAATCTCTTACTTTTCAAATTATGCGGGGCTTTATATTTTTTTTCTTTAGAATCTATTCCAGGATCCGGTATTTCTGGTTAAACATCCGGGGCATAAAGGAATCTGAAATTCATGCGAAAAGGGTTATAACCGGCAGAACATGGGAGGATTTCTGTGACCAGTTAAAAACGGCTGGCGCTGCGCTGGTATATTCCGGAGCTCCCAGGGATGCTTTTCAACAGACCGAAGGAATCCGCTATCTGACCCGTCTCACACGGGCAGCACTGGAGGCTTATGTGGAATATGGTGATCCTGCATTTCCCATTTTGAGAAGAATGGTGCATGAAACTGTGAAACTGGGTGCAGACAATCCGGATAATTATTATATGAATGCACAAATCTCCGGGAAATATGAATATAAAATTACAGGTCATAGAAATACCATTGATTATATCGGTTTTTTCACCCAGAATGGAAATTACGGAACCACGGGAGGAATGGCTCCCTGCGGCGTACTCGAAAGCACAGATCTGATAGTGGATCAGGATGGATCATTTGAGATCATCCTCAGTCAATCTCCCAGGGGACAAAACTGGTTGAAAATTGAACCTGAGACCTCCATCCTCGTGGTAAGACAAACCTATTATGATAGGGAAAATGAGACCCCGGCCAGCTTAAAAATAGAAAACTTGGACGGACGCTCTTCGCCCGATCCGATCACTCCTGCCCAGCTTGACAAAGGACTTCAAACCGCCGCATTATTTGTCGCAGGCGCTCCGATGCTCTTTTCGCGCTGGGCTGCTGGATTCCAGAAACATACCAATCGACTTCCCCAGTTTGATCCGGATACATCCAATGCTGCTGGAGGGGATGAAAATATCATCTATTACCACAGTCACTGGAAACTTGATGAAGATGACGCCCTGGTCATAATAGTTTCCCCGCCCGAATGTGATACTTGGAATTTCCAGTTAAACAATTACTGGATGGAATCCCTGGATTACCGTTATTTCAATATCAGCATCAATAAAAATTCGGCTCATTATGAGAATGACGGGTCGCTGAAAGTGATAGTCGCACATCAGGATCCCGGACATCCAAACTGGATCAATACCTGTCATCACCAGGAAGGCACGATGTGCTGGCGTTGGTACCGTTTAAAAGAAGGAGTGCAACCGGTGGAGCCTTCCTGTAAGGTGGTAAAGTTAAAAGAACTGATAGATGTATAAAAGGATCCAGTCCCTCGATTTTAATAAAAAACCTTTCTGGTACCGGCTTTTAAACAAAAGCTGGAAAACACTTTATGCGCTGGGTGCTGAGGTGGTTCTTTCGAAGGATAGGCTAATCCGGGCGGCCAGAAGAACCACAGGGCTGACAGATCTTGGCCGGGATTTCCGGGAAGAACCGCTCGACCGGATGCTTGAATCCATCAATGGGGAAGCCAGGCTGAATCCTATCGGAAGATTCATTACCAAAAAAAGGCTGGAAAATCTGCTGGCGATTCGTTTGCGTGCCGAAACTTGGTTTAAAAAGCATCCGGAAATACTTGAACAACCCTTGTATCCGGTTTACCTCATCATTGGTCTGCAAAGAACAGGGACTACCAAATTGCAACGGTTATTGTCACAGGATCCGGAAACGCGGAGTCTGAGAAGTTGGGAAGCAATCAATCCGGTTCCGCTGAATGATCATGTAAATGAATCTGCATTACGTATCAGACAGGCGAAGATCAGTGAAAAAGGACTGAAAATCCTGTCTCCGGATTTTTTCGCCATCCATCCGGTTGAACATCTTGAACCCGAGGAGGACATATTATTACTGGATGTTTCTTTTTTAAGTACTACAGCCGAGGCTACCATGCATGTGCCAAGTTATGCCAGATGGCTCGAAAGCGTAGATCAGGCCCCGGCTTATGAATATATGGTCAAATTATTGAAATTCCTGCAGTATCAGCGCCCGGGTAAAAGATGGATACTGAAATCTCCACATCATCTGGAGTTCCTGAATTTAACGGATAAATATTTTGGAACGGTACGGTATTTATGGACACACCGGGACGTTTATCAATGTCTCCCTTCTTTTATAAGCATGATGACGCACAGCAGATCCATCTTTTCCGATGAGGTGAATCCTGGGGAAGTCAGGGAACACTGGATAAGAAAAAACGGGTATATGCTATCGAAAGCTATTCAATACAGAACCTTAAAAGGACCAGACAATCGCTTTTTGGATATTTTCTATGAAAATTTCATGGATCAACCCTTGGAAACACTCCGGGAAATCTATCTTACCATTGGTAAAATGGATCCGGACCTGGAATCCAGTTTCCAAAAGCTGCTGGAAATTGATCACAAACAGAAATACGGCCAGCATCTATACTCCATGGAAGGATTTGGGATTACTGGAAAAATGATTGAAGACGAAATGGGAACCTATCTGGAATTCGTCAATCATTTACAATTGATTAAAAATAGGTGATTATTTATGGAAGAATTTAAGCAAGGAAAATATAATAGTCCGGTGATTGCCATTTTCACTGGGATCAGGGACCTTCTTAAACAGAAGGAACGGGCAGGCCATGTCAGGGAAGATGACCGCCTGGACAATAAAAATGTATTGATCACAGGGGCCAGTTCCGGACTTGGTTATGCCGTAGCCATTCAATTGGCGAAAAAAGGTGCCAATCTTTATATGGCATGCCGGAGTGGGATCCCCGAAAAAGGTGAAAAAATTAAAAAACTCACTGGGTCAGATCATGTACGGATGCTGCCCGTGGATCTCTCGGATCTGAATTCCATAACAGGACTCGTGAACATGATCGCGGAACGTAAAGTACAGTTCGACGTGGTGATCTGTAATGCAGCCATTGTCCCTAAGGAGAGCCGGGAAACAAAACAGGGCCTTGAGGAGATGTTTGTGGTCAATTACCTGGCTAAATACACCCTGGTCCGGCTACTGTTGGAACAGGGATGCATTCATTTCAACAGGTCTGAAAAACCACGGTTCATTTTTGTTGCCTCTGAAAGTCACAGGAATCCTGAAGGATTTGACTGGGCAGGATTCGGCCAATATCAAAGTTATGGAATGGGCAAGACTGTAGAACTTTATGGATATTATAAACTGCTATTGACCACATTTGCCCATGAATTATCCCGTCGCCTGAATATCAATCATATGCCTGATGTCTCGGTTTTTGCGCTTTGCCCTGGTCCTGTGAACACCAGTATCGCCCGGGAGGCTCCCGTTTTATTTCAGCCCTTACTGAAACTGGTCTTTGCCATCTTTTTTAAATCTCCTGAAAAAGCCTCAGAACCGGTCGTTTATTTTGCCACCTCCCGGGATGTAGAGAATAAAGCGTTTGATTATCTCCACCTGATGACCAGGAAAGCCATCGATCGAAAGGCCTCCGATCCTGAAAACGGTAAAAAGCTATGGGAAAGGTCTGAAGAATTATTGAAAGAACACCATATACGATTCCAGCATAATTAGATCGCAGATCCTTTCGTCGTCTGACCACGGTCCCTGGTCAGATCAACCCCCTTGGTCAGACCACCCTGGGTCGTCAGACCAGCCGTGCTGGTCTGACCAGGGATTCGTTAATAATTACATTTATTATTATCCGGCAGGATAAAATAGGATTTATAATTCCTGGCTTTGGGGTCCATGCATCCCACCAGATTCAGCAGCTCCACTTTACGAAATTGCACGGGATGGCTTTCACTTTGTAGTGAAATGGAACCTTCACTAAGAAGGGTATTATCTATTTTTGCCCAGTCAAAATAATCATTCACGACTTCTCCTCCTACCTGGGGCTGTGAATACTCAATCACTTTATCCCCCTCCACAAAATGCTGGATCAGGGAATCTCCATAAACATCCACTTCGACCTGTACCCATTGATCACCATGATAGGTTTTTGAACTGGAGTTGATGCAATGTTGTATGATCAGTTTGCCATCCATCACAACATGTGTGCCGGGGGTACATAGGTTCGCGGTTGTACGGTCGGCTTTTCCATCCCCTCCCAGTAACTGAACTTCAATTGAAATCGGAAAATCCTGATCCCTGGCCATACTTTCAGGCGGTTGTCCATGTATCATGATCCCACTGTTCCGGAATGCCCAACCGGGACCATTGGGAGCCTGATCCCCAATAAAACGGTATTCAACCCTTAATCTATAATAAGAAAAAGACTGATCGTAAAAAAGATGACCAAAATGGCTGTCAAAATCGGAATAGGCATCATAAGATACGGTTAAAAGACCATCTTCCACCCGAAAGGTATTCCCATAATTTTCACCGGTTTCATAACCCTTTATTTTGGGGATCCAATGTTCCAGGTCTTTTCCATTAAAAAGCTGAATCCATTCCTCTTCCGAATGATTCCCCTGTGCGTCCGCCTGTTGAACCAGAAACCCCAGCATGAGGATAATTGAAATTACGAAATTCTTCATTAAAGCAATTTTTTTTGAGTATATGAATATAATTTAAATATATCTGTTAATTGTTATACCAAGGCTTGAATTTTGATCTCCTGAAATCTGAAAGTCATTAACAGGAGTCTGTTCTGTTCAATAACCTATGAACATAACACCTTCATTACTTCGTGAAATTCCACCTGTTCCCTTTTCAAGAATCCCCATAAACTTTGAAAACCACCTTTCTTTGTTCCCGGCCGGCCGTGGTTGATAAAAAATAGATGTTTTCGGCGAGTTGTTCTGGCCTGACCCATTTGCTGAAATCCGCATCAGGAATTGCCTTACGATTGGATGGAGTATCAATAATGCTGGGTACAATCACTGCGGCATCAATCCCCGATCCACGACCAGTGGCATTGATGATTTCTGCAAGACCCAACACAAGCGATTTAGACAATCCATATGCCACCAAATCCTCCGCCAGACCGAGGTCCAATCCAGGTCGTGCACCGATCAGGATCATTCTTCCGCGGATACCTTTTTCTATAAAATGAAGTAAAAGTAACCGGGAAGTAGCATAAGCGGTTTCAAAATTCAGTTGAATCATTTCCCGGATATCTGTAAGGCTGGTGTCCTTTAATCCCCCCATACCAAAACCTCCTACTGTTAAAACTGCAAACGAATACGATCCATGCTTACTGATTATATTCTTTAAGGAATTTTCGGCTTCTGTTTCGTTGGAGAGATCCACTGCATGTATCAGCAGGTTTTTATGAGACATGAAATTTATATGATCAATGGATCCTACGATCGCCGTGACATGATGTCCTTCTTCCAGAAATTTTTTACATACTGCATAGCCCAGGTTGCCTGATGCTCCGGTGATTAATACTGATTGATTCATCTTATCGATCCAATTTGATTTTTTGAAGTGAATTTTAAAAATAAGCTGCCCATAAAATACGGAAATAATTGCATCATCCAAATCCCCATGGCATTCTTCCAATCAGTCGTGATGATCTTTCTTCTTGATTCGATCTTCCGCGACAAGGCATTACCCACTTTTTCCGGATCTTCAAGCATTTCCCCGGGTAAATCTATGGGTTTTGCGGAGGGTGTAGCCGTGAGAGGAGGATGAATGATATTAAATACAATATGAGTGTGAGCATACTCCAGCCTCAGGCATTTGGTCATTGATTCTACTGCACCTTTGCTTCCGGCATATCCCATGAGATCCTTAAATCCGGTAATTCCTACTCCTGAACTTATATTATGAATTAATCCTTCATTTCTTATCAACATATCAGGTAACACCGCTTTCACGATATGCAGCATACCCATCACATTTACCTTGAAAACTGATTCGATTTCGTCCATGCGCGTTTCCCCGAAAGGCCGGAAGACTGCTTTACAAGCATTATTTACCACAATGTCAATCTTTTCCCAGGAATGTATTATTTCCATCACTTTTTCATTCACCTCTTCCTGTATGGTAATATCGCATCGATAAACCAAAAGACGATCCTTATACTTTTCCTTCCATTTTGAAATTTCATCAATTTCCAGGTCAAGAACAGCAACATAATATTTCTTTTCCAGCAGCGATCGTGCAAGGTAATATCCAATCCCACTGTTGGCACCGGTAATCAGAATTCGTTTACTCATAAAAATCAAGTCAATAATTGGAGAACTTCTTCATAAAATCCAGCTTCCCTCGCATGCGTACCGGTTTGAAGTAAGGACCTGGTATCCAACATGGAACCAAAAAAATATCCCCTGGCGTCCCGGTCCGCTCCCCTGTCGAGCAAGAGTCTGACCATTTCAGGAAGGTTATCAGGAACTACCTGCCGTCTGATCTCTACTCCGTTGGTTGAAACATAATGAAGCAAGGAACCTTTATGGAAAAAGGAAGATCTTTGAATGATCAGATGTGGATTATCATCTAATATTGTTTTTAATTCCTCGATCTTCCCCATAATAAGGTAATCCACTGCGGATTCAAAATCCGGTTGTAAAGAAACCATTCCTCCATATTTCACCTCTTCCCAGTCGTTGAATCCATGTTGCCTCGCCATGAGTTCTCTTGCTTCCTTAAGATCGATACGGATCATGTTCTTCACCAGTCTGAATTCATCAGGATTCATAAAGTTTTTTATCTCAACCAGTGACCGCGAATCCCCAGCAGCATTTGCATGATAAAGGTTTGTGGCCATCAAATCCAGTAATTCCAGAATGATTCCGGAAGGGTCAAATGAGGCCAGTATGGAATCATGGAGGCCTCTTACCTGGGCTACATCCGGATGAACGAAAATATGATTCTCTTTTTGCATCAATGCGGTCGTTCAATAAAATTTTCGTATGAATAATTGATCAATATATTGTGAATTCAGTATTCTTTTTGATTTCAAATAACGGTTATAATTATAATGATCAAATCCGGGGTTATTCTGATCCATGCTACTGACATGAACATCCCCGGAAGCATGTATATATTTCATTTCCCCGATCCAGAGGCCCACATGTACTACCCTTTCCTCCGTCGAATCTGATGCTGCAGATCCAAAAAAAAGCAGATCTCCAGGTAAGAGCCTTGAAAAATATTTCTGATCGTCAACCAGCATCCCGATATCCTCCTGCTGGGAAGCATCCCGTGGCAGGACCACCCCATTCATAAAATAAACGATCTTTGTATAACCACTGCAATCGACCTCCTTAGGAGAAGTCCCTCCCCATAAATAAGGAACACCCATGAGTCTTTTTGCCATGGAAACCAGATTTTCTCCATTTGGGTCCCGGTTATCAATCCATTCCACAAATGGCTCGGATTCGTTCTTACTTATAAAGGCAAGACGCCCATCCGGATATTTAACCTTATAAGAATCACTTTGTTCTTCAATTTGCTGCAGTACACATCCCGCTACCAGGTCACTTACCGGCATTGCGGCCATGCCGGGTTGATCATATGAATTACCCCATAACGATGTATAGATGATTTTCTCGTCCGATTGATATTGCCTGTAACGCCCTTCATCCATGGTGACCAGACCTCCGTCATCGATCCATCCTATGTACCGATCCGGGGTCTGGACCCTATACCAGCCTCCATTCCTTTGAAGCACTTTTAATGGAGTACCAAGCAGCGATTGAGTACATAATTCAGCAGCATGAGATGGTTCCGTTCTTAAGTTGGCCACTGAAACCCTAACCAATGCCCGAGTCTTATCTTTTAATTCCGGGCCGGGCAGACTTATAACCTGGTTGCGATATTGTATGGCCATCCGTTCAAGGGAATCTAATAAGATGTTCATCACTTCAGGATGATCGGTCATGCCTTCCAGAATCCATTCATTATAATTTCTGCTCACATTGATTTCAAATATCCCGGTTCTGGGATCCGGAACCTTAGCCTCACGGATATTATGGATTAACTGCCGGATCATTTCTTCCTTGCCAGATCCTGAATTCATACATGCATAAAGATTCAGGGTCAGTAAACAGCACATTATCAATCGAATATTTGCATTATTAATTTTAGCCATTTTGATTATTCGTTTTTATAATTCATGATAAATTCCGACAGATCCGGTTCATACTTCCGGTCACGGTCCTTTTCATACTGATAGATAAGTCTTCCCAGTTTACCCATAAAAGGAAACCCGACCGAATCGTATTCATATACACCATCATTATAAATTCGGTTTTCGTTCACATTGATCACAGCCGATAAAAAAAACTCAACTTTTGCATCAAAATCAATGATATAGGCTGATTCAACAAGGAACCCATATGCCAATCCAATTTTATTAAAGATCCGGATGTTTTCAGGTATCCTTCCTTTCTGATCCCCAAACATCAAAAATTTACAATAATTATCCTCATATTTCTCATCATAGTATGGATCGTTCGATTCCCGGGGATACATACTCATATACCTGAGAAGAAATTTCCGGTCTTCTTTGGTGAGGTGAAAACCATTTATACTGTCAACTTGATCGGGAAAGACAACCGATATCAACAGCTCATGCAGTTCTGCAAGTGGAATGAAATTTTTAGCTGAGAAATCCATGGGTCGCCTGATCAGGGAGTCGTTTTCCATATATCCCGCCCCCAGAAAGACCGGTACTTCTAACGTAAAATCTTCTTCTGAACCGACCAGGTCCTGATGATAAATCAATTGATCCTCAGCGTTATAGAACCTGACAGGGTTCGTGTACCTGTTTTCATCCCTGGAAAGGGGTATTGATAACCTGTGCACGATGCGGGATTGCTCGTAACCCTTTTGATGAAGGGTTTTATTAATATAATCCGGTCCTAAAAATTCATATAACCGGTTGAAGGAATCATTATCACTGATCAAAAAAATTTTTTTAATGTAATGGGCAACAGAAGGCCTAAGGTTCTGGACTGCTGAATCAATCACTACCCGGGACTGACCGGAATAGGCGCTGTCGGTCAGCATCGTGGAATATTTTGTCAATCCGGGTATATTTAAATCATGGATCTTTTCCAGAGATAAAAAAGCAACCGGCATTTTAACCATGCTGGCCGGGTAAAAGTAATCATTGGGATTCACATGAAAACTGAAAGTCTGGAGTACGGGATGGTTATTAATGTCACGGTTGATCTGGGTGTAAAGAATCTGGACCTTATATTCTTCAGGATGATCCAGAATCTTCTGAAAAGAACTCCTGTTCATGATCAGGAGATTCCCCACCAGATCTTCCTTTTGGGAGGGTCGGCATTGATAAAGCAAAATCAGGACCACGGAGGCAATCCAGACAGGTGAATGCTTCATATTCAAATTGGATTGGTTTCAAATTTTCCGTATTTAAAATCAAATCCCAAACCATTCCAGTTCTTTAATTTGAGACATCCATTTTTATACTTTACGCCGGTAGCCACATCTTCTTTCAATAATAATGGACCATCCAGATCAGCATAATCAACAAGGGGAAGAAGCTGTGCGGCGGCAGAAATGCCCACTGTTGTTTCCGTCATACAACCGATCATCACTTTCATTCCAAGGTTTCTGGCTTTCTCTATCATACGCAGCGCCGGAGTCAACCCTCCACATTTGGAGAGTTTAACATTGATCCCATCAAAATAACCATGACATTTTTCCAGATCCTCCTCCCTGGCACAACTTTCGTCCGCGATGAGGGGAAGCAGCGTTCGATCATGTAATTCCCTCATATTCTCCCATTGCCCGTGCGCTAAAGGCTGTTCAATAAATTCTACCTCGATTTTCGCCAGTTCACCAATCATTTTTTCAGCCTGTCCAATCGTCCAGCCACCGTTTGCATCCACCCTCAATAAGGATTTTGTGTATTTCCTGATCTCCCTTATGATCTCCAGATCATTCGGCGCTCCCAATTTTATTTTATAAACGGGCCAGGATAACTGGCTGACCTTCTTCTGCATGTCTTCCAGCGTGCCTATTCCCAGCGTATAACTGGTAAAAGGGTATTTTGAATAATTTATTCCATGATGATAACTGAATGAACGGCCCTTGAGTTTGCAAAAAAGGTCGTGGGCAGCACAATCGATAGCTGACAGGGCAAAATAATTATCCTCCAGATGGGAGTGCAGTGCATTCCAAAGATCACCCGGGGATTTAAATTTATAACCTTCCACCAATTCCGCTGCGAGCGAAAAGGCATTTACCAGATTTTCAAGGGTAATCCCGTAATAGGGATTCGTCGTTGCTTCCCCAAATCCGGATACACTTTCATAGGATAACTCAACGATCATTGTCTGCATGGAATGATAGGTATGCCTTGATATCGAAAAAGGATATCTCAGCGAGAGATCAAACTCATAAACCTGTAATTCCATACTTATATTTTAAATTATACCTTATAATAGAAGGCGTTTCGTAAAACTTCCAGGCTTTGTGGTACAGCCTTCAGAGGGTCCTCATTTCCCTCGAACTCAAGGGATATATATCCTTTGTACCCGGCCTTCCGCATGATTTCCCCTATCCGGGGATAATCAAGATCCAGTGTATACCATTTCCCTCCTCCATAATAAGTTTTAGCCTGCATCAGGATGGCCTGGTCTGCCAGTTGTTCCAGCTGATCATAGGGATCTTCCAGAAAATTACCCGTATCCAGGGTAACCATCAACCAGGGAGAATCGATCGCATTCACGATCCGTTGAACCCCTTCGGCTGTTCTTCCCATGCCCCAGTGATTTTCAAGGCCCAGTACCACCCCACATTCCTCTGCTTTAAACAAACACTTTTCAATCGCGTCGATCACCCAATTAAAGCCATCATCTTCCGTATATCCTGGTAACACCGGTTCAATCCCGCGGTTTGCCATCAGTTCGTCGAAGGTGCCACTGGTACCCCACCTCCCGGTATTTAGACGCATGGTTGGAATGCCTAATTCATAGGCCAGTTCTATCTGATGAATGGTCTTCCTGATCTCCTCCTCTCGCTTTTCCTTTTCCGGAAAAACATATCCCTGGTGCGTCGAGAAACCCATTAGGTCCAGTCCACTGTGGAAGGCCAGTTTTTTCAGTTTATTCAGATAAGATCTTTCTTCCGAGGTCATCTGGACCAGCAATAATTCAATTCCATCAAATCCCATCCTGGCCGCCTGTTCAATACAATATTCGATCGGAGTATCTTCTTTAGGCCCATTAAACTGCCAGAAGGAATAGGTTGAAACACCGATTGGATTATGCCTTACAGATCCCTCATTTATCCCGGATTTCGATTGATTTGGAATAGCACTTAATCCCATGATCCCTGCTGAGGAAACCAATGATTTTTTAATAAAAGATCTTCTTGATTTTTTCATGATTCATTCCATAATTTAGTAAAAAATAAATCCATGCTCGGTGTCGGATTTTTTTATGAATAAAAATCTTTTCCCGATGCTTGCATTCCATGACAAGTTAGAAAAATGGCGGAACTATTAAAAAATATTTTCTTTACATCTGAAAGCATTGATCACTTATCCAAAGCAATAAAGAAGGTCCATCCCCCTTTCGATGAAGAAAAATTCAAAAATTGTATTTACAGCGGGAAATGGGAATCCCTGGAATTGAAACAAAAGATGCGTCATGTAAGTACCTGTCTTCGTCATAATCTGCCTGATAATTATTTACAATCATTAGAAATTATTGAGAGGATCGCACCTGAAATCAAAGGCTTTGAAGCCATGACACTTCCGGATTTCGTTGAACAATATGGGTTGGATCATTTTGACAGGTCACTTGCGGCACTTGCCCTGCTGACAAGGTTCTCATCATCTGAATTCGCTATTCGACCTTATATCATCAAAAATCAGCGGAAGGTACTGGATTTTATGTATCAGTTGACGGATAGCGATCATGATTGGGTGCGCAGATTTTCAAGCGAAGGCTGCCGACCCCGCTTGCCCTGGGCGATGGCACTTCCCGGATTGCAGAAAGATCCGTCTCCCATTCTGCCCATCCTGGAAAAGCTCAAAAACGATTCTTCAGAAACAGTAAGAAGAAGCGTTGCCAATAACCTGAATGACATTTCCAGGGACCACCCTGAACTGGTCATCAACCTCTGCAGGAACTGGAAAGGAAAGTCCGAAGATACTGACCAACTGATCAAGCATGCTTTAAGAACGCTTTTGAAGAAAGGGAAAACCAAAGCGCTCCGGTTGTTTGGGTATGCGGACCCGGATCAAATAAAAGATGTTCAGATAAAACTCAACCGGGAGAGGATACCGATCGGTGGTAACACTTTTTTCGAAGCGACATTTGAAAATATCGATCCAGTGCCGGTTAAACTCAGACTCGAGTATGCTATTTCCTACAGAAAATCAAATGGAGGATTATCCAAGAAAGTTTTCCAGGTAGCAGAAAAGGAATATGGTCCCGGCCGGCAGCAACTCAAGAGAAAATTGAGTTTCCAGGATATGACCACCCGGAAACATTATCCGGGAGAGCATTTTTTATCCTTTATTATCAATGGGAAAGAAATGGCAAAATCATCTTTCTACCTATCCTTTTCCTGATCGATCGTAAAAGAACAGATATACCATAACTGCCATCGCAATCAGGAGTCCAAAAAATTCACGGATCACTTCAATAAAGGGAGATTCAGCTTTCATTTGACCAGTGATGGAGGGCATTCCAGCGTGGATCCAATCCATAAATTCAGGAAAATCACTCATAATCCCGATCAAAAGCCCAAGAATCCCGGCAATGATGAACCACTTAAGCCGTAAATTTGAAAAAGTTAATCCTGCCATTACAGCCACATAGCCATATATAAAGATCCACAACCAGGCATCCGGGTCATTCCATTGAAGGATGGCAAAAACTGCCATGATCATGGCGAGAACTGCATTGATAACCTTCATATTATTTATACTTTATTGAATCGTTTCCGACCGATCAATTCAGTTTTTCGATCCTGCGGATCCATTCATCGCTGGTTCTTTCAATATCCTGTATATGCTGCTGAATCCCCTTTACAAAACTGTTCTGCTCGAAATTACCTCTTACCTGTTCGAAATCAGCTTTTTTAATTTCCTCATCCCCATCCTGACCGAAGCCGATCTGACTGGTGGGATCGAATTCCTTTTTCGCATCGGAAAGGATCATATTGTTCAAACGGATGGAATTGATCTTCCAGTCATCAAGGATCCTGATCAGATCCTCCTTACGCGGACTGGTTAAATCCAAATTAAATTTCTGGGAAGCGACCAAATGCATCCATGATAAAGAAAAATTTTCATATTGCTGATATATCTCCATCAATCTGCCCTGTAAATCGTCAAGTGAGTTGACTGAACGCCGTTCGATGTCGTCCAGCAACGTTTCCAGTACTTCAGAAGGAACGGTGAGTCCAGCCACATCATTCCAATCCTTTTTTATAAGCTTTTGCCCGGGATTCATTCGCCGATTGACTTCTTCCATATTTTCGACGGCTTCAGGAAAAGATAACCTTTTTATCATTAAATCCCCCAGGAAGATGTGCCAGGCCATTTCATAATACTTGCGGCAGGTTTTTAACATCAATCTTTTGATCCTCAAGCCTTTGTAATTAACAAATTCCTGCTCTTTCGGGGTTTTTTCATATAAATCACCCAAAATGTCCATCCCGTTCAGTACCTTGTTCATCACATATGGATTGAACAGGTCAAAATGGATTAGATCCAGTTTCAATGATCCTTTTCTCCGGTCTCGTTTCGGCCATTTTTCCGTATCCCGCCGGGTTCCGACCGTGAGCAGATTCATGGCTGGTGTCAGCATGGTCCTGTCATTTTCAAGTGTGATATAGGAAAAAGGCAAATCGGATGCATCAAAATTAGCACCATGTTTTCCCATCACCACACTGAAAGGTCCTACCCGGGAAGGCCAAAGTAAATAAGCGAATGAGCCTGTTTTTGATCCCCTTTCAACGATTCCCTGATGGATAGGCCCCAATTTATACATATGATTGCTCTGGTTGGTCCCACTCCCCGCATTGAAGAAAGAGAAATATCCGGCGATCAACAGGGTTGACTTATGATGGGTAACGGTATAAGGCCCGGCGAAGAGGCTTACCGCTTCTCCATGGAAACCTTCAGTATTTGCAAAAAAGACTGAATTTTCAGCAGAGAATTGCTTTCCGATCTGAATACCCTGCCCGATAAAACATTTATCGATCAAGGCGGACGAGTCAACAACCGTACCAGACAGGATGATAAAGTGGCGGGCAATCACACCATTTCCCACCCGGGTCTTTTCATCCGGATCCCCTGATACAGTTCCTTCTTCCAATAATTCCACCCCTTTAATCTCTACATGGGCTCCTATCGAAACATTGTGAATGATATTGCAATTGGTGATCTTTGAATTTTTCCCGACCCTGCCTGAAACATTTAACCGGGTATTGCAGTACCCCTGAATCATTTTATTCAACAAGGCAATTAGTTCCGGCCGGTGCCTGTACATTACCAAAATATACGCCACCTGTGCACTGAGCTGATCATAGATGATCAAATCACGACCACCTCCCTCATTTAAAACCTCAATCTCCGTTCCATTGCCAAATTTGGTTTCCCCTGAAACATACAGCTCATTGACATTCCGGATGTATACCTGGTCTTCAATTATATAATTTGAAAGATTACCAACCCGGGATATCAGAACCTGATCTCCGACTGTTACATTATGCAGCGAGGCAAGATATAGACCTGCATCCTGTTTACCGCCATCAGGATCCTCCACCTGACCGGCCAGGTTTCCTATCTTGCAGGATCCTGAAAAATTCACAAAATTTATCCTGGAAGGATCAAAATTCTGATCGACCCTAACTTTTGCCCAATCATCTGACATACATGATTGGCGTTCAAGCTGAAGGATCTCCTCAGCGGTAAGCTGACGATGTGCCATTTCAATAAGAATTTAAAAAAATTAAAACATGATTTTTGCGTCCGCGATGACTGCTCCTTTGCCCTCGGCTCCAACCATCAGGGGATTAATATCCAATTCCAAAATTTCAGGATGATCCATGGCCAGCTGTGAGATCCGGAAAAGGCAATTTTTAATGCCCTCAATATCCCGGAGTGCTCTTCCGCGGGCTCCAGAAAGGAGAGGAAATCCCTTGATATTCCGGATCATCTGGTCTGCATCCTTTTGGGTAAGAGGTGCTACCTTCAAACTGACATCCTTCAATATCTCCACAAATACGCCACCCAACCCGAACATAATGACCGGTCCGAAGGAAGGATCCCGTTTAATCCCGATGATGATCTCCTCCCGGTCATCCTTGATCATCGGTGTGATCCAGATCCCCCGTATATTTGCCTCAGGCATTTTTTCCTTCACCGCTGAGATCATTTCCTGATATGCCTGGGCTACTTCCTTTGCTGAATTCAGGTTCAACCGCACTCCGCCGATATCTGATTTATGGGTAAGATCATCCGACATCACTTTTAAAACGACCGGATATCCGATCTTTCCAGCCATTTCCTGAGCATCTTTTTCAGAAGTTGCCAATGCACCTGAAAGGACTGGCAATCCATAGATCCTCAATATTTCCGAAGCTTCATCCTCACCCAGAAATTTTTTATTATTTTCCCGGTGCCTCCTGATGATCCGCGCAACCTTATCCTTTTCGATCTCCTGAAAGAATACTGGCACGGAATTAAGGTTTTTAATATGATGGTGAAACCTGTATACGCTGGCAAATGACTTGCACATGGATTCAGGCAGTATGTAATGAGGGATTTTATTTCTAAGCAATATGTCCACTCCACCCGCAACGTCGGCCTCTCCCATGAATGACGCATATAGTGGTTTTTCTGATTCAGCAGCCACTTTGACCACCTCGTTGGCTATTTCTTCAATATTGGTCATGGACTGGGGAGTCAGTATTACGAATACCCCGGCAACAGAGGGATCACTCATCGAACCAGTCAGTGCGGCATCATACCGGTCAGCCCGGGCATCCCCGATCACATCCACCGGGTTTTTGATATTGGCCGTAGCAGGCAGATATCTCTTGAATTTTTTAGTAGTCTCCTCTGAAAATTCGGCCAGTTGCAATCCTTCCTTAATGGCGGCATCGGTTGTAAGTACACCAGGTCCTCCTGCATTGGTGATAATGGCCACCTTATTGGTTTCTGGGGGTGGCTGGTAGGCAAAAGCAATGGCTTTGTTGAACATCTCTTCAATGTTATCACATCGGATAATTCCGGCCTGTTCGAAGGCGGCATCACAGATCTCATCGCTTCCGGCCAGTGAACCTGTATGGGAAGCGGCGGCGGAAGCCCCTTCCAGCGTCCGTCCCGATTTTAAAATAAGAACGGGTTTGCCACTTTTTGATATAATGTCCTTAGCCGCCTGCATCAAGGCCCTTCCATCCGTAACTTCTTCAAGATACATCAGGATCACCCTGGTCTTATCATCATTCATCAGATAATACATCAGGTCAACTTCACTGATATCAGCTTTATTCCCGAAACTGATGAATTTTGAAAATCCGATGTGTTTGGCTCTGGCATAGTCGAGCACGGCTGTACAGAGTGCTCCGGATTGGGATAAAAATCCAATGTTTCCTTCCTCTGGCATCTGCCTGGCGAATGAAGCATTCAGCTTGACCATTGGATCCGTATTGATCACACCCAGACAATTCGGTCCGATAAAGGATATATTGTATTTCCTGGCAATCTCCAGGATCTGCTCCTCCTTTTCCAGTCCTTTTTCACCAACTTCTTTATATCCGGCTGAAATGATGATCACCGATCTGATCCCTCTCTGACCACATTGTTCCAGCGCCATATGGGCCACTGAACTGGGGAAAACTATGATGGCCAGATCGATCGGATCTTCGATATCGAGCACATATTTATAGGCTTTCACACCGGCTATGTGTTTTTCCCTTGGACTTACAGGATAAACAGCTGCCTCAATATCTGCCTTGAGAATGTTCTCCAGGATATCATAAGGAACAGTTCCTTTTGTCTTGGTCGCCCCGACAATTGCAACAGATGAAGGATAAAAAATTTTATGCAGGTTAACCTGATGAAGTTCAGACCGATCAGCCATAGTTAAAGAATTTTAGAAATGTTTGTGAATTCCTTGAATGAAATCAATTCAAATAGTGATGAATAAACATGACAGCTCCGTCGATGGTCTGGATCTCCAACGCTTTGTCCTGGTCCATCTCTATGTCAAATTCTTCTTCAAATCCCGCTACGAGTTCCAGACTCTGCATGGAATCCGCACCAAGATCAAAAATAAAATTGGCATTATCAGCAATTTCCGACTCTTCCATTTTTAATATACGGGAAACCACTTTCTTCACTCTCGTTTGTACTTCTTGTTTTTCCATTAAAAATTGATTTATAAAATATTAAGATGAAAAAATTTCGGGTTGAATTTTCGATTTTATTATTAAAAAAGCAAATCAGAATCTAAATATTAAAACGGAAAGGCCTCCGTAGCAGAAAAAAGACCCTTTTAATCCATGATTTTTGATAGATCCTATTCTTCCCTTAGAGATTTCGCCGGATTGGCACCGGCTGCCCTGAAGGTATGATACGCGATCGTGATAAAGGTGATTGCCATGGCCAGCAAAGCAGCGAACAGAAAATTCATGTATTGGATCTCCGTTCGGTAGGCAAAATGCTGTAACCAGTCCTTAATAAAGAAATAGGCCAGCGGAAAAGCCAGGATGATGGCAATAAAGACCAGGATCAGGAAATCTTTGGAAATCATAAAAAAGATCTGACCTATTCCTGCTCCGACTACCTTACGGATGCCAATTTCCTTGGTTCGTTGTTCAGTGGTATAAGCCGCAAGCCCCAGAAGTCCGAGTGCGGCAATAATAATTGTTAAAATTGAAAATATAAAAAATATCTGCCCCCGTCGCTGGTCATTTTTATACTGTTCGTCGAATTCCTGATCAAGAAATTTATACTCAAACGGTCGATTGGGAAATACTTTTGCCCAGGCACTTTCTAGGTGGGGGAGATATTCTGACGGATTATCTCCACTCATTTTCACATGGACTATGCCATTATTTTCACTCAGATAAAACAGGATCGGCTCAATCACATCATATAGTGAACGGTGATGATAATCTTTTACTACTCCGACCACTTCAACAAAAGGATCATCATCCTGCACACCGAACTGGAATTTTTTACCGATCGCTTCGTCCCAGTTCATCCTTTTTGCCATGGATTCAGTTACAAGAACTGCTTTGGTAGTATCAGAAGGAAAATCTCTCGAGAAATTGCGTCCTTCCACTATTTCAAATCCCAAGGCAGGAATGTAATCATAATCAATCCCATAAAGATCGATCCCTCTTTCTACCATTGCTCCTTCACTGTCCTCTACATTGATCAGATTTTTACCTATCCCTTGGCCAGGAGATGTATTCGCCGTACCTACCTCTATCACTAAAGGTAATTTTTTAAATTCCTCTTTAAGAACTGGAATTTTGGATCTCATTTCCTGATTGAACATGGTGATTCGGACAATTTGATCCTTATCAAAACCAAGATCCTTGGTTCGAAGGAATTCGAGTTGATCATAGACAATCCAGGTACTGATGATCATCGTTACAGAAATTCCGAATTGAAAAATCACCAGAATTTTTCTCATCAAGGGATTGCTTGTTTTGCTGCTACTGTTGCTTTTAAGAACTGTTACTGGTTTGAAAGTCGATAGAAAAAAGGCCGGGTAACTTCCACTTAATAATCCTACCAATACAATGATCCCGACCAGTGTAAACATGATTTCTGTATTTAAAAGAAATGCAGCGCTGATCTCTTTATCCAGTAAATCATTATAAAAAGGCAATAATGCCACAACCAGGATAATACTTATCAATAAAGCGAAAAGTGTAAACAGTAAGGATTCGATCAGGAACTGGATGATGATCTGACGTTTTAAGGAACCCATCACTTTTCTGATACCTACCTCACGCGCCCGGCGTAATGACCTGGCTGTTGCCAGATTCATATAATTTATACTGGCGATCAGTAGAACAATAAAAGCCACTGCTGAGAAAATATAAACATAGGCTATATCTCCATTCACTCCAGCTTCACCCGAAGCATGGGAATACAGATGGATATCCTGAATATTCTGCAATTCATATTTAAACGTTACTCCAAATTGTTTGAATATTTCCGCGCAATAATTATCATAAACTTGTTCCAATTTCTGTTCGAATGCCCTGGGATCCGAAAGACCGGGTGTATAGAGATAGGTTAAAACACCGAAATTGCCCCAACTACCTTCCCGTTGAAAGCCTTCCAGGGAACTGAATGAGATAAAGCCTGTAATTTCATTTAAATGGGTATTTTTAGGAAGATTCTCGATCACTCCTGTTATCTTGTAGGATTGGCCTTCTCCTACAAGTGATTCATCCACTACATCCGTATGCCCAAAATACTTGATAGCCAGATCCCGTGTAATTACGATGGAATTGGGATCGTATAATGCCGTTTTAGGATCTCCCTGAATAAATGAAAAAGTTAATAGCTCGAAAGTGGCCGAATCGGCATATGCCAGATCTTCTTCATAGAGATTTGTATCCTCCTTTTTAAACATCATCCTTCCAGCTCCGGTAATCCGAGTATAGGCTGCCACTTCGGGATAATCTTTTTTAACAGCCGGGGCGAAAGGGATCTGGGCCACCGCCCAGGTAAACTGATTATCCACCTCCGTGATATTGGTTACTACCCGGTATACATCTTCTTTCTTTTCGTGAAACTGATCATAACTCAATTCATCGATCACAAATAGTATCAGAAAAAGACTGCAGGTGATCCCCACCGTTAAACCCACCAGATTTATCAGACTGTAAATGCGGTCCTTGAGAATATTCCTGAATGAAATCTTGAGCAAGTTCTTAAACATAGAAGTATTGTTTAATCATGTTATACAAGCATCGCGAATAGATATGATATGAATAAGATGGTAAAAAGTGAAAAAAGTTCTGGGCAGCTCGCCATTTATTCTTCTCTTTCAACAATAAAATGCTTAAAAGCCAGAATAAAAGGCATTGCGGTAAATTTTATGGCTGACATTTCATTTTTACTACTTTTCTCAATCATTTCTACCTGGGTGGTCGGGGGGATCGCGGGACCGGAATGGATCTTTTTCTGATAAAAACTGAAGATCGCTATCATCATAACGGTTACTCCAAATAACAGGATCTTCTGAATTACGAAATGTGAATTTCCCCTTGCGTGTAAAATGGTTTCAGGTGTATATTCCATATAAAAAATCACTCATGCCTATATATCAATCGCAATTTCAATACCAAAAAAATAACTCACTGAAAATCTGCAAATTATGTATCAAAGACTTTACACGGGTGTTCTATTCCGGACAGTTTTGTCCATAGTAGTACACTTTTAATGCGTCAAAGAGATCTTGATATTTTTAAGAAAAACAGGATTGAATCCTTCGATTCTTTGATCGATAAAACCTATTTTATTCATTTATAGCATACCTTTAGGAGGTATTTTTTTATGTTAAAGATTACACAATGAAAGACGAATTTTTATTTTTTAGGACGCCTTCCTATACGACAAGCCAGTTATCCCTGCTTGTTATACTCCGGGTCATCATTGGATGGCATATTTTTTATGAAGGTTTTGCAAAACTGATCAACCCCAATTGGTCATCTGTGGGATATTTATTAGATTCCAAAGGGGGGTTCGCTTTTATTTTTAAAGGAATTGCCTCGGATCCAACCCTGCTGAATCTTGCAGATGCCATCAATGTGTGGGGATTGCTTGTAATTGGATTCTGCCTGATGGCGGGATTATTTGAAAAATGGGTCAGCATCGGTGCCATTGTACTGATTGGTCTTTATTTTCTTTCTCACCCGCCACTCATTGGTTTCAATTTTGATGCCCCCGGAGAAGGAAGTTATTTGCTGGTCAATAAAAATATGATCGAAATTTTTGCAGTTTCCATCATCCTGGTCTTTCCCAGCAGCCGGTTGATTGGACTGGATCGATTAATCTATCAATTACGGAATAAAAAGTAGGAAAAAATGGACGAACAGGAAAAGAAAAAAATGTCGCCAGAATATTCATCCGGAATTTCGAGGCGTGATATCATAAAGGGATTGATCACACTCCCGGCTGTAGGTGGAGTTCTTTACAGCGCCTATCAGAAAAGAAAATATGAAAGTGTCTTAAAATCCAGTTTATTTTCAGAAATTGGCGTCAATACCAATCTGAACCCTTCCAGCCAATCCAACCCGATAGATCGTAACCGGCAAATCCGCGTCGGGATCATCGGATTTGGGATACGGGGTGAACAACTGGTAAGGGCGGCCGGATTTGCTACTGAAAACTGGATGAATACACAACAGGAACGGGCTGAAACCTCAGGCAATAATATCGCATTGAATACTTTCCTTGATCAGGACGATCTGAATATTGTCTTCAACGGGGTATGTGATGCTTTTGAAGTGGAAGCGGTGAATGCACAAAAAACAGTTTCAGACAATGAACATCTGGCAAAAAGATACAATCATTGGAAGGATCTTATTCATGCCGATGATATTGATGCAGTCATCATCGCCACCCCGGATCACTGGCATGCTCCCATGGCCATCGAGGCCGCGAAAGCAGGCAAACACGTTTATGTTGAAAAACCGCTCACCCATAGAATGCAGGAGACTTATGATCTTTATGATATTGTGAAAAAGACAGGGATCGTATTGCAATTGGGTCATCAGTTCAGGCAGACAGAGAGCTATGGAAAAGCCAGGGAACTGATCCGGAAGGATGTATTAGGAAAGATCACCATGGTTCAGACCAATACCAACCGGAATTCACCAAATGGAGCCTGGCAGTATCCCATCCATCCGGAAGCGAGTGAAAAGACCATCGATTGGGATCAATTCCTTGGAAATGCCCCTCAGATTCCATTTAATAAAGATCACTTCTTCAGGTGGAGAAAATACTGGGCCTATGGAACAGGTTTGAGTGGTGATCTCCTGACGCATGATTATGATGCCATAAACCAGATTCTCCACCTCGGGATCCCGAAGTATGTAACGGCATCGGGTGGGATCTATTTCTTTAAGGATGGCAGAGAAGTCCCGGACGTATTCAATGTTTTATTTGAATATCCCGATAGGGACCTTACATTCCAGTACAGTGCCACGCTCGCCAATGAATATAGCAGGCCCAATGTAATTATGGGACATGATGCGACCATGGAGGTGGGCAATACCCTGATGGTCTATCCTGACCGGCGGTCTACCCGTTACGAAAAAATGATCGGAGAAGGTAAGATCGATCTTGAACTCCCCCTGTTTTCCTATACCTCCGGGGCAGAAGGACTTGATGCCCTTACCTCCGCAACAGAGCGTTATTTCGCAACTAAAGGATTGTTGTATACCTTTAGGGATGGGAAGCGGGTAGATGTTACGCATTTGCATATAGCCGATTGGCTGGACAGCATCCGCACCCATTCACAACCCGCCTGTAACATAGACTATGGTTTTGAAGAAGCGGTGGCAGCCCACATGGGTACATTATCCCTGAAATTAGGGAGAAAAGTTGAATGGGACCATGGTAATAATTTCTTTGCCAATGTTTCCTGGGATGAAGTGATGCAGGTGTTGAAAGGTTGATGCATCTGATTTAATTCCATTTATCATTCGTCGAGGAGTCGATCCATAAACTGATCAAATTCCTCGACGAATTTTTTATATTGAACACCCGTTCCCGGACCGCTGAATCCCGTATAGATCCTCCTTACCTTTCCCTTCTTATCGATGATGATCATGGTGGGAAAAGATACTACTGTATTTAACATGGGGAGAACACTGGCAGCCACACTTTTTTCTGATCTGCCCCCAAATAAAAATTCATAATTTATATTGAAACGTTCCTTCATTCTGGTTATTCTTTCCCTCGCATAATTGATATCATCTTTCCGTTCAAAGGCAATCGCGATAATTTCTATATCACGCTGTCGATTTGTATTATACCATGGTGAAAGAAACCTGGTTTCATCCATGCAGTTCGGACACCATGTCCCAAATAGCTGTATGATCACCACCTTGTCCGTAAACCTGGGATCTTCCATGGAAACCATCCTGCCATCCATGTCTGACAATTTAAAATCGATCCGATCGTAACCAGGCTTCAGAAAGGTCAGGCTTTCTGCATCCGGCAGGCTAATGGCAGGATTTCTGATCGCCATCCATGGCTGATTCCATGTTTTGCCCGACCAGAAGATGCCCCGCATGGTATCCTGGGAAACAATCCTGGATTTAAAAAGATAGGCATGCTCCCCATCAAAGGTACTCAACCTGAGACTGTCACCTTCCACCTCTCCTGCCAGATACCTGTAATCGCCGGTAGTTAACAGGAAAGTCCCTTCGAGCTGAGTCTGATGCTGCCTGAATACTCCGATGGCCAGGGAAGAATCAGATCCTGACAGGAAATAGACTTCCCACCGCCCATTGATATCATACGGGGGCATCACCGGATCCTCCGTAAACCGGAATGATTTTCCGGAAGTCGCTGAAAATGGGATGACATAATCTTCCAGATAATTTTTAACCCAATGGCCCTCCATTGAACCAGTGCAATACTCCGCCACGATCTGTGTGTCAAAGATATGCATCGGGATGCGGATAGAATCTCCAAAAAAAGTCAGCTCATCGAGCCTGATCCGTTCCTCACCATTCATCATAATCATTTCCAGACCTGGATCAAGATGATTCACCTGGAAATTAAATGGTATTTCCTGTCCCTGGAGGTGGAGAATCCCCCTCCAAGTCCCGGCTTCTGGAATTTCAGCAGCACGATCATCCCGGTTCTTACATGACCATAAACAGGATAAAAATAAAATGAGCAGGAGCCCGATGTACCTGTTGAAAATGAATATCTCCTTCAAAAACTTTCCGGAACCATTAATTCTCCACTTTCTCCCACCTATTATCCAGCAATTCCCTAAAATGGCCAAATCTCTCATTTATTATACTTTTTAAATATTTTATTGCACTAATTTTACATTTTATGGCCTTTTAACGCTGTTCTAAGTTGCAAATACCCAAAATAATACAAGAATATTTAGAAAATATTATTCAAGTCTGGCTTTGAAATCAATTTTTTTATATATTTTGAAAAAAAGTGGGACAAAGTGGTATAAAGTGGTTGACTATGCCATTTGTTTTCCTATATTTGTATTCGAACAGGTGTAATTCATAGATAGATGGCATTTTTCACAAGTGAATATGATTGCAAGCTTGACGCAAAAGGGAGGCTGGTCTTGCCATCCAGGATCAAGGCCAGTCTGCCTGAAAGTTCCGGGAGTGAACTGGTCATCGGCCTTGGGTTTGAAAAATGTCTGGTGGTCTATCCACTGCAGGAGTTCAAAAAAATATATTCTAAAGTTGCCGGTTTAAGTGAATTCAATCCTGAATACAGGCGGTTGCAACGAAATTTTTTCAGGGGGAATTCGGTGGTTGAATTGGATGGCTCAGGAAGATTCTTAATCCCTAAGCCAATGCTGAACTATGCCCAACTGGAAAAATCAGTGACCGTTGTTGGGATGGGCAACAAGGTGGAATTATGGAATCCGGAACTTTACCAGGAGCAATTATACAAAGATCAGACTGAATTCTCTGATAATGTTCAGAAGTTCCTGGATTTCTGAGATGGAGTATCATATTCCGGTCCTGTTAAATGAATGTATCCGGGGTCTGATCATTGATCCGGATGGTGTGTATGTGGATGCGACCTTTGGCGGGGGAGGTCATTCAATCGGGATATTGAAGGAATTGGAAGATGGACGATTGTTTGCGATTGATCAGGACAGTGAGGCAGAATCAAATACTCAAGATATAAACGACCCGAGATTAACCTTTATTTCCGGAAATTTCAGACATGTAAAAAAGTATCTGAAATTATATGGAGTAACGAAAATCAATGGTCTGCTTGCTGATCTGGGGATTTCTTCCCATCAAATTGATCAGGCGGAACGAGGTTTTTCAACCCGGTTTGAAGGAAATCTTGATATGAGAATGGACAATAATATGGATTTAACTGCAGGAAATATCATCAATACCTATTCACAGGAAAACCTGCAGCGGATCTTTTCTGAATATGGAGAAGTAAGAAATGCCAGAACGCTTGCCCAGACAATTATCAGGGAAAGGATCAATCATCCGATCGTTACCACTGGAGATTTCATTTCAATGCTGGAAAAACTGGTCCCAAATCAGAAACGATTCAAATATTTCGCCCAGGTCTTCCAGGCATTGAGGATCGAGGTCAATGATGAGATCAATGCCCTGAAAGAATTGCTGTTGCAATCGGGTGGATTGATAAAGGCTGGAGGGAGACTTGTGATCCTTTCCTATCACTCCCTTGAGGACCGCCTGGTTAAAAATTTTATTCATAAAGGCAATTTTGATGGAATCGACCAAAAAGATATATATGGCCATGCGGATACACCTTTCAGGGCAATTAACCGCAAGCCATTGATGGCTTCAGAAAAAGAGCTGAAAGCCAATCCAAGAGCCAAGAGTGCAAAACTGAGAATCGCTGAAAAGACATAGGATTATGGGTAACAATACTTATAAGGTAAAAAGCAATTTCTCGTCAGGAAGAGGATCCATTTTTTCCTGGATGCAACACTTCTTCAATTTAGACAATTTACTGGTGGAAGGCATCCCGCTGAGATACATTCCCCAGATCCTTTTCATCACCTTTATCACCATTTTTTACATTGGTAATAACCACTATGCGGAAAAAACAACCAGGAAAATTGAACAGCTTGAATCGGAGGTGGAGGAATTAAGAGCAGACTATACCTCAATGAAGGCGAATTACATGTTTTCAAGTAAACAATCAGAAGTAGCAAAAAAAGTACAGGAAATAGGACTCAAGGAAAATGATACTCCTCCCGAAAAAATATTGATCAAAAAAGGTGAATATTAGGAAATCCATATTACTCAGGGTGCGGGTGGCCTTTCTGGCCTTCTTCATTTTTGGTTTGGCCATTGTTTATCGCATTGCCCATATACAATTTATGGAAGGTAAAAAATGGCAAACCATGGCAGATGAGATAGGCCTCCAGTACAAAAAGATCAAGGCAACCCGGGGAAATATATATTCCGATAACGGCAGTCTGCTGCTGACCTCTCTGCCATTTTATCGTTTATCCTTTGACCCCATGGTGGCATCAGAAGAAATATTCAGGAGTGAAATTGATTCTCTGTCAATCCTGTTAAGCCGCTTTTTCAAGGATAAAAGACCTTCTGATTACAAAAGAATGATCGAGAGTGCGCGGCTGAAAAATCGGGAGTACCTGGTCTTGAACCGCCGGGAGATCACCTACCAGAATAAAAAACAGATGGCTGATTGGCCGATCTTCAGGCATGGCCGGATGAAGGGAGGGATCATTTTTGAGAAAATCGATAAACGGTTTTATCCATTTTCCTACCTGGGATACCGAACCATTGGTTACGTCAATCAAAGCAACGAAGGCGCGGGTCTTGAATACAGCTTCAACCAATACCTGGCCGGTAAAGATGGGGAAGCACTATTCAGAAAAGTGGCCGGTGGAAGGTGGCGGCAGGTGTATGACGGATCAGAAATCCGGCCCAATGATGGTCTGGACATCCTGACCACACTCGATGTGAACCTCCAAGATGTGGCACAAAGTGCTTTGTTGAGGGCACTTGAAGAACACGAAGCGGATAATGGTTGTGTGGTGGTAATGGAGGTAAAGACTGGTGAGATCAAGGCCCTGGCCAACCTGAGCCGGACAAGTACAGGAGATTATGCGGAAAGGTATAATTATGCAGTGGGAAGCCAGGGCCTTACCGAACCCGGATCTACTTTCAAACTGGCTTCCATGATCACCTTGCTGGAAGAGACCAATATTTCACTGGAAGATAGCATCGATACTGGGGAGGGTGAATACAAATATTTTGATAGGACCATGCCGGATCATAAGCCAGGCGGATTTGGAAAAATTACCGTCAAAGAAGCATTTGCCAAATCAAGCAATATTGGCATTTCAAAACTGATATATAATCATTTCAGTTCCCGTCCACAAAGATTCATTGACCATCTGAAAAGTATGGGATTGGGGAAACCTATTGGTTTTCAAATGGTGGGCGAAGGGCATCCCTATCTCAAGGATACCACCGACAAGACCTGGAGCGGGGTGAGCTTACCCTGGATCTCCATTGGGCATGAAGTCACAATGACCCCCCTGCAGACACTTACTTTTTACAACGCCATAGCAAACGATGGCGTGATGATCAAGCCTATCATCGTCAAAGCAACCATGAAGGCAGGCATTAAAAAACAAACTTTCAAATCGATAGTCCTGAATAAAAAGATCTGTTCGGAAACGACCCTCGAAGAAGTCAAGATACTGTTACGGTCTGTTGTTACGGAAGGAACTGCTACCAACATCAGTCATAGCCATTACCCGATCGCCGGGAAAACGGGAACTTCCCAGAAACTAATCAATGGCCGTTATACAAAAAAATATTACACTTCTTTTGTCGGATACTTCCCGGCTGATCATCCAAAATATTCATGCATTGCTGTTATCGACAATCCTAAAGGATACCGGCAGTATGGAAGCGATGTGGCAGCCCCTGTTTTTAAGGAAATCGCTGACAATATCTATGCCCGCGACCTCGAATTGCATACTCCCATGTCCGATGATTATTTTGTCAACAACAGTGTTTTCCCGGTCATCAGGGGCGGAAATCTCATTGATCTTCAGATGATATGTAATTACCTGGGAGTTTCCAATCATGCCAACAAGGAGGCAGAATGGGTGCGGACGAGAACTTACGGAAACGCTGTTCAATGGGTTCCCAACGATCACAGGCCTGACCAGGTGCCTAATGTGGAAGGCATGACCCTGAAGGATGCAATCTACTTACTGGAAAACGAAGGTTTAAAAGTATATTATACAGGGACCGGGAGGGTGGTAAAACAATCCCAGGCCCCAGGTTCCAAAGCATTGAATGGAAGTAGCATCAAACTGGAATTGAGTTTATGAAAGCCTTGAAAGACATATTGTATAGGGCCTCTCTGATTTCCACGAAAGGGAATATGAATGTGGTCATTCAAGGCATACACTTTGATTCCCGTCAGATTCAAAAGAATTATTTGTTCATCGCGGTGAAAGGTACTCAAACCGACGGTCATCTGTATATTGAAAGTGCCATTCAGCGTGGTGCGGTTGCGGTAGTTTGTGAAAATTTACCCGATCAACTACCGGATGATATCATTTTTGTCCAGGTAAAAAACAGTGCGGAAGCCCTGGGAATGATCGCTTCAAATTTTTATGAAAACCCATCGGGCAAACTTAAGATTGTGGCCGTAACGGGTACCAACGGAAAAACAACCACCGTCACACTGCTGCATCAGGTGTTTCTCAGATTGGGATATCATACTGGTCTCCTTTCAACCATTCACAACAAAATCAATAACGAAATTATTCCGGCAACGCATACAACCCCTGATCCCATACAATTGAACGAATTGCTTACCCAAATGTTGAAAAAGGGGTGCACCCACTGCTTTATGGAAGCCAGTTCCCATGCTATCGAACAGGATCGCATCGCAGGATTGCAGATTGATGTCGCCGTATTTACCAATATTACCCATGACCATCTTGATTATCACAAAACATTTGACGGATATATCAAAGCCAAGAAAAAACTTTTCGATAATCTTTCAACCGGAAGCACTGCCCTCATCAATGTGGATGACCGGAGGGGAAAGGTGATGGTACAGAATACGAAAGCTTCCGTACTTTCTTATGGTATCAGGAATATGGCCGATTTTAAGGCCAGGATCTTATCCAATACTTTGGAAGGGCTCGAACTGGACCTGAACGGCACCATCGCCTGGTTTCCCCTTGTTGGTATCTTTAATGCTTACAATATCCTGGCCACTTATGGGGTGGGAACCATTCTGGAGGAAGATACAACAGACCTGCTGACGGCCCTGTCTTCCGTGGAAAAAGTTCAGGGAAGGTTCGAGCTTGTAAAACCTGAATCCGGAATTTTTGCCATCGTCGATTATGCACACACTCCCAATGCACTGGAAAATGTATTGTCGACCATCCAGGAACTGAGAACCGGGGATGAAACGGTGATCACGGTGCTGGGATGCGGAGGGAACCGGGATAAAGAAAAAAGACCATTGATGGCAGATATCGCCTGCCGATTCAGCAATAAAGTCATATTCACTTCAGACAATCCAAGGGATGAAGACCCGGATATGATCATTGCGGATATGCAGCATGGGGTTAAGCCACAGGACCATAAAAAAACCATGGCTATTACGAACCGGAAGGAAGCCATCAAGGTAGCATGCAATATGGCCAGCAAGAAAGATATTATTCTGGTAGCTGGCAAAGGACATGAAACATATCAGGAGATCAAAGGCGTAAGATATGACTTTGACGACCGTAAGGTATTGAGAGAAATGTTGGATTTAATGGTGAATTGATCATGTTTTATTATTTATTTGATTATCTGGACAGGGAATTCGATCTGGTGGGAGCCGGAGTATTCAAATATATTACATTCCGCGCCGGAATGGCCACCGTGCTTTCCCTGTTGATCACCATTACTTTCGGGAAATACATCATTGGAATTTTAAGGAAAAAGCAGGTAGGGGAAAAAATACGGGATCTGGGACTTGACGGGCAAATGGAAAAAAGAGGCACCCCCACCATGGGCGGGATCATGATCGTCATGGCCATTGTCCTTCCCACCCTTTTATTTGCAAAACTGGATAATATTTATATCCTCCTCCTCGTCTTTTCTACCTTCTGGATGAGCGTCATCGGATTTCTTGACGACTACATCAAGGTATTCAGAAACAATAAGAAGGGTTTACGCGGAAAATTTAAAATTGTAGGACAGGTTGGATTGGGCCTCATCGTTGGCCTGACCCTTTATTTCAACCAGGATGTGGTCGTAAGGGAATTTGCAAACATCGATCACATCCAGATCACCAATGAAGCTTCAATCCCGGACTACCAGGATATCAAATCCACCATAACGACGATTCCCTTTGTAAAGAATAATGAATTCGATTACAACCTTCCCTTCATCCCGGATAACCTGACCTGGGTGATTTATGTAGGCGTGGTTATTATTGTAATCACCGCTGTATCCAATGGGGCGAATATCACGGACGGGATCGATGGCCTGGCTGCAGGCACTTCCGGGATCATTGCTCTTACGCTGGCGATCCTGGCCTATATTTCAGGCAACGTCATCATCTCCGATTACCTCAATATCATGTATATCCCCAATTCGGGAGAACTGGTTATTTTCTGTACTGCCCTGGTGGGAGCCTGTATCGGGTTTCTGTGGTATAACGCATATCCTGCCCAGGTTTTCATGGGGGATACGGGAAGTTTGTCACTTGGAGGAGTAATCGCGGTGCTGGCCCTCACGATCAGAAAGGAATTATTGATCCCCCTGCTCTGCGGGATTTTCCTGATGGAAAATCTTTCAGTGATCATTCAGGTATCTTATTTCAAGTATACAAAAAGGAAATATGGCGAAGGACGCAGGATTTTCAGAATGTCGCCTTTGCATCATCATTATCAGAAAAAACCATTGCATGAAGCGAAGATCGTTACAAGGTTCTGGATTGTGGGAATCTTGCTGGCCATTTTAACACTAGCTACGCTAAAACTACGATAGATGTTGAACGATAAAAGAATTGTTATACTAGGTGCGGGTGAAACCGGGGTCGGAGCAGCTTTACTTGCGAAAGCGCAAGGATTTGTGCCCTTCGTTTCCGATGCCGGGAAGATCAAACCCATGTATAAAAAGATTCTTTTTGAGAATTCCATTTCACTGGAAGAAGGGCAGCACAATGAAGAATTTTTACTGACGGCCGACGAAGTGATCAAAAGCCCCGGGATCCCTGATAACATCCCCATTCTTAAAAAAATCAGGGAAAAGAATATACCCATCATTTCTGATATCGAATTCGCCTGCAGGTATACCAATGCCAAGATCATCGCCATCACAGGTACCAACGGGAAAACAACCACTACGCTGCTCACCTATTATATTCTGAAACAATCCGGATTAAATGTCTGCCTGGCAGGAAATATAGGGATCAGTTTTGCTGAGAAAGTGATCGATGATCAATATGATTATTTTGTCCTTGAAGTAAGCAGTTTCCAACTCGATTATATCCAGGATTTCAGACCGGATATCGCCATCCTGCTCAACATTACACCCGATCATCTGGACCGGTATGACTATCACTTCCAGAAATATGTCAAGTCGAAATTCAGGATCTTGAAAAATATGACCCCGGATGACATATTTATCTATTTTGAAGGGGATGAAGTGATCCGGAAATACCTTGATGAACATCAGGTGACACCTCATAAACTGGGGATCGCCCTACAGAAAATGCCCGGGATCAGTGCGTTTATGAATGGCAAATTCCTGAAGTTCAATCTTCCCCTTAAACCAGCCCGGGAAATAAAAATTAATATGACCCAGGTCACCTTAAAAGGTCCTCACAATATGGTGAATAGCATGGCAGCAATCATGGTTGCCAAAATGCTGAAGATCTCTGACAGAAAATTAAAGGAAGCGCTTAAGTCGTTTGTGAACGTTCCCCACCGGCTGGAAAAAATCGCGGAAGTGAATGGGGCGGTATTTGTGAATGATTCAAAAGCAACCAACCTGGATGCTGCCATCAAAGCACTTTCCAGTTTTACACAGCCTATTATCTGGATTGTTGGGGGAATAGATAAAGGCAATAATTACGCGCTGATCAAGGATCTGGTAATGGAAAAGGTCAAGGAAATCATTTGCCTCGGAAAAAGCAATGAAAGGATTATCGATGCTTTCCATGACGAGTTTAAAAATATCATTGAAACGAAAGAGATGAAAAAAGCGGTAAAAAAGGCTTTTGAAATGGCCGTATCGGGCGATGTAGTCCTCCTATCCCCTGCCTGTGCCAGTTTTGATCTCTTTAAAAACTACGCAGACCGGGGGGACAAGTTTAAAAAGGAGGTAGGCAAACTGATCGCCAAACAGGAGAAAAGCAAACAAAAACAAAATGTATAAGACGCGGGTAGAGAAATATCTAAAAGGAGATCCGATCATTTGGTTTATCGTGATTTTGCTTTCTGTGCTTTCAATCTTTGTGGTTTACAGTGCAACAGGGACCCTGGCTTACCGGCATATGGCCGGGAACACCGAATATTATCTGCTGAAACACACTTTTCTGGTATTGCTGAGTTTCTTTGCCATGTGGGTCGCCCATAAAATCGATTACAGGTATTATTCAAGAATTTCACGCTTGTTCTTATGGTTATCAGTGCCATTATTAATATTCACGTGGAAGTTTGGTACCACCATCAATGAAGCCACCCGGTGGCTCACCATTCCGATCATCAACCAGGTATTTCAACCCTCTGACCTGGCGAAACTTGCCCTCATCACCAACCTAGCTGCCATGCTCTCGAAAAGGCAGCAAAGCATCGAAAACCTTAAAGAAACGCTTATTCCAATGCTGATGTGGTGTGGATTGATCTGCGGACTGATTGCATTGACGGATTTTTCATCGGCTACACTCCTGTTGGTCACCTGTCTTCTGATCCTGTTTATCGGCCGGGTCCCGGTAAAATACCTTGCCTTGCTGGTGATCGTGGGTGTGCTGGCAGGTGCATTGGCATTCAGCATTGGCCAACGAGGCGAAACCGTGGTTTCCAGGATTCAGGATTTTCTTGATCCCACTGAAATCCCTTTCCAGGCCAAACAATCTTACATTGCCATCGCTACGGGTGGTATCACCGGAAAAGGTCCCGGGAATAGTGATCAGCGAAATTTCCTTCCTCACCCCTATTCGGATTTTATTTATGCGATCATCATCGAAGAGTATGGTATTACAGGGGGCATCGCAGTTGTACTGTTATACCTCGGGCTGTTGTGGAGAGGGATCCTGACAGCTTCAAGAAGCGACCGTGCATTTGGAGGATTGTTATCGGCTGGATTAAGTTTTGCACTTGTCATGCAGGCGATGATCAATATGGGGGTTGCCGTGGGACTGGGACCCATTACAGGACTCCCCCTGCCCCTGGTCAGCATGGGTGGTACATCACTGCTCTTTACAGGCCTGGCACTGGGTATCATTCTCAGTGTGAGCCGTAGTGAAATCAATGAAACTGAGAGTAAACATAATGAAATAAAGAATATTCAAAACGCAGCATAATCAAGTTTTGAAAAAACATAAAACATATCGTATCATCATCAGCGGCGGCGGAACCGGAGGGCATATTTACCCGGCCCTTTCGATTGCACAAGCCCTTAAAGAAAAATATCATGATATAAAGATCTTATTCGTAGGTGCATTTGGCAAGATGGAAATGCAAAAAGTTCCTGAGGCCGGATACCCCATAAAAGGAATTTGGATAAGCGGGATTCAAAGAAAGTCGATTTGGAAAAATGTGATCTTCCCATTCAAGCTAATCGTAAGCCTATTTCAGGCAAACCAGATATTAACTTCATTCAAACCTGATCTGGCGATTGGTGTGGGAGGATTTGCCTCCGGTCCTTTGTTATGGATGGCCAGCAAAAAACGAATCCCGACCCTTATCCAAGAACAAAATTCCTATGCGGGTATCACCAATAAACTTCTTGCCAAAAAAATGAATCGAGTTTGTGTTGCATACGAGGGTATGGCTGAATTTTTTCCCAGTGACAAAATTGTTGTCACTGGGAACCCCGTTAGGAGTGATATTCAGAATGTGCCTGAACGAGTACAAAAAGGATTCGAATTTTTCGGATTCAACAATCAAAGAAAAACCATTTTTGTAATGGGCGGAAGCCTGGGTGCGAGGACGATCAACCTGGCCGTCTACAATCATCTCGAGAAAATCATTGAGGAAAAAATTCAGCTCATCTGGCAAATAGGAATGATCTATTTCGATGATTATCAGCAGAAATTGAAAGGATTTGACCTCAGCAATATCAGGTGTTTTGACTTTTTAAAAGAGATAGACCTTGCCTATGCAGTAGCCGATGTTGTGGTCGCAAGGGCTGGTGCACTCTCCATTTCCGAATTATGCATGGTGGGTAAACCCGTGTTGTTTGTACCCTCTCCCAATGTTGCGGAGGATCATCAGACAAAAAATGCAAAAGCCCTTGTTGACCAGGATGCTGCCCTTATGATTCGTGATACTGAGGCAGTGTCCCGAATGATCCCGGAGGCAATCAGTTTACTGGAAAATGCATCGTTAAGGGATAGATTGGGGAAAAATATCAAAAAAATGGCAATCCCGGATGCTACCGGACGGATTTTAGACGAAATAGAAACATTACTGAATTGAGTTTCGAGACCATACATAGGATCTATTTTATAGGAATCGGTGGAATCGGCATGAGTGCATTGGCCCGTTGGTTTAAAAAACAGGGTAAAAACATTGCCGGGTATGACCGTACCAGGACAGCCCTGTGCCAGCAGCTCGAAACGGAAGAAATGGACATTATCTATCAGGATGAGGTACAGTCCATTCCGGAAAGCTTTAAACAGGCCAATCCTTCCACGCTGGTAATTTATACGCCGGCGATCCCGGCCGATCAACAGATCTTGACCTTTTTCCGCCAGCATGAATTCCAGGTAAAGAAACGTTCGGAAGTGCTTGGAGATATCACCCGGGAATATTATACCATCGCGGTGGCTGGTACGCATGGGAAAACCACTACCAGTACCCTGATCGCCCACATTGTAAAAGAGGCCAATTTAAATTCCGTCGCATTCCTGGGCGGCATTGCTTCGAATTACCAATCGAACCTCATCATTCATGAAAATCCAGCGGATCTCACCCTGAAGGTGATTGTGGAAGCAGATGAATATGATCGTTCATTCCTGACCCTGAGGCCGGATATCGCAGTGATCACCGCCCTCGACCCGGATCACCTTGATATTTATGGCGATGAAGCCGAAATGAAATCCAGTTATTCCCGGTTTGTCAACCATGTGAAAGACCAGGGCTATCTGGTTATCAGGAAAAATCTGAAAGATGATGTTTTAAGTCCTTCCAATCGACATGTACGGGTAAAGGAATATAATTTAAATAATCATCCGATCCGGGCAGATAAGATCCGCATTGAAAAAGAAGAAACACGATTCAACTATGTCAGTCCCGGGACCGTGATCGAAAATATCCCTTACGCATTTCCCGGTTATCATAATATTGAGAATGCGGTGGCCGCCATCACAGTGGGATTGCTGCTGAATATCAAGGAAGATATCATCAAATCAGCATTGTCGACATTCAGGGGGATCAAAAGACGCTTCGAATACATACTTTACACAGATAATGTGATCTACATCGATGATTATGCCCACCATCCTGAAGAGATTAAAGCTTTTCTGTATTCAGTCAGAAGCATATTCAATGAACACAAGATCACCGCTGTTTTCCAGCCGCATCTTTTTACGCGGACCAGGGATTTTGCAAGAAGTTTCGGAACAAGCCTGGATCTGGCGGATGAGGTTATCCTGCTCGATATTTATCCAGCCAGGGAAAAACCCCTTCCCGGTGTAACCTCGGATCTCATTTTTGATAATATAAAGGAGGCAGAAAAACTGAAATCAACGAAAGATGAATTATTGGATATTTTACGCAAACGGGATATTGATGTCCTGGTGACCATCGGGGCCGGTGACATTGACCAGCTGGTCATCCCGATCAAAAACCTATTAAGAGAAAAGTATGAGATTTCTGCGTAACATAAAAAAAGAAATTAAACTGATTGGCATGGTGATCCTGTCATTCAGTATGATCGCTTTGGTAGAGAAAAAGCAGGGAGATCGATTATGTCAGGAAATCTCCATTACCGTGCACGACAACGGGACCAACTATTTTCTTGATAAAGAAGAAGTATACCAGCTCCTGACCGATCATGACCAGCAAATCCTGATCGGAAGCCTCTATGACAAACATTGATCTGAAATCGATCGAGAGAAGGATACTTTCCAATAAATATGTGAAGGAAGCCCAGGCCTATGCCAACCTCAGAGGTCAGGTTTTTGTGGATATTTCATTGAATATACCCATTGCAAGATTTATGCTGGACGGGAAAAAAGATTTCTATATCTGTGAATCAGGTACGATCATGCCCACCTCAGATAAATATACCTCGAGGGTTTTACTGTTAAGTGGAGAATACCTCAATCATATGCCGGAAGGGAATATCAGAAATGATTCTTCCTACCATCAAGTATTTGAACTCGTCAAATACATTAGTCAGGATGAATTCTGGAAAGCCCAAATCGCACAACTGGATATCGACCAGAATGGATATGTCACACTTTTCCCACAGGTAACCAAACAGTACATCGAATTCGGAAAACCGGTGGACATTGAAAAGAAGTTCCTGAAGCTGAAAATTTTCTATAAAAAAATACTACCCTACAAAGGGTGGAATCACTACACCAAGGTAAACATTGAATATAAAGATCAAATTGTCTGTGAATAAAATATAATGTAATGGAAAAAGATAAAATTATCGTCGGGCTGGATATTGGCACTACGAAGATCTGTGCAATAGTCGGCAGGAAAAATGAATACGGGAAACTGGAAGTGCTTGGAATGGGCAAGGCAGTTTCTGATGGCGTGGTCCGTGGTATTGTCACCAACATTGACAAAACGGTATATGGGATTGAAACTGCCGTTAAGGAGGCTGAAGATCAGGCCGGGATCAATATCCGTGTCGTGAATGTTGGCATAGCGGGTCAGCATATCCGAAGCACCATTCATCATGGGGGAATTACCCGAAATTCCTCAGATGATGAAATCACGATCGAAGATATCAACCGGTTGACCAATGATATGTACCGCACAGTAACACCTCCGGGCAGTGAGATCATTCATGTGATGCCCCAGGATTATTATGTTGATTTTGAAGATGGAATCAAGGATCCTGTTGGGATGTCAGGAGTGCGGCTGGAAGCTGATTTTCATGTGATCACTGCCCAGACCAATGCGATCAATAATGTGAATAAATGTGTAAAAAGAGCTGGCCTCGAAATTGAGAACCTTATTCTCGAACCACTCGCTTCTTCACTGGCGGTATTGAGTGAAGAGGAAAAGGAAGCAGGGGTGTGTCTGGTCGATATTGGAGGTGGAACAACCGATATAGCTATTTTCCATGAAAACATCATTCGTCATACCGCAGTAATCCCATTCGGAGGCAATATACTTACCACAGACATTAAACAGGGATGCATGGTGATGAACCACCAGGCTGAATTGCTAAAAACAAAATTTGGAAAAGCCATTGCAGAAGAAGCCAATCCCAATGAGATCGTTTCCATTCCGGGACTGAAGAACCGGCCGCCCAAGGAGATATCCATCAAAAATCTGGCACATATCATTGAAGCCAGGATGCAGGAGATCATTGAACTGGTCCATGCCGAGATCATTACTTCCGGTTTTGAAGACAAGCTGGCAGGAGGTGTCATCCTGACCGGTGGAGGCGCCCAGTTATCTTGCCTGAAACAACTGGTTGAATACATGACCGGCATTGATACCCGGATCGGTTATCCAAACGAACATCTGGGAAGAAGTAAGGTAGATGCTGCCAAGAGTCCCATGTATGCCACTACCGTGGGACTGGTACTTTCCGGATTTAAAGCATTGGATGAAAGAGAAAACAGGTATATGCGTGCCCAGGGTGCCCTGGAAATGAATGGCAATAAATTCAGGAAGGATAAGAAACAACCTGGCAGCGAATTCTTTAAAAAGATCATTGAAAAAACCAAAGGTCTGTTGATCGACGATGTAGATGACAGGCAGGATTATTAATCGTGAAATTAATCAAGAAGACATAACTATGAGCAATTATCAATTTGACATCCCAGCCCACCACAAATCCATCATCAAGGTGATCGGAGTAGGTGGAGGAGGCAGCAATGCCGTGAATCATATGTATAATCAGGGAATCAAGGGCGTTGAATTCATTGTCTGTAATACGGACCTGCAGGCCTTACAGAGCAGCCCGGTCCCCAATAAACTTCAGATCGGCACCAATCTGACCGAAGGTCTTGGAGCAGGTGCCAATCCTGAAGTGGGCAGGAATGCCGCCATTGAAAGCAAGGAGGAAATCCGCGATATGTTGAGTGAAAACACGAAAATGGTATTTATCACAGCCGGGATGGGAGGTGGAACGGGAACGGGTGCAGCGCCTGTGATTGCCCGGGTGGCCAAGGATCTGGATATCCTGACGGTAGGTATTGTTACACATCCTTTTAAATTTGAAGGGTATAAGAAAGGAACCATTGCAGAGGAGGGGATCCTTGAATTAAAAGAAAATTGCGATACCGTCCTGGTCATTCTCAATGATAAACTCCGGGAGATTTACGGGAACCTTCCGGTAACCAAGGCATTTGGGGAAGCGGATAATATCCTGACTACCGCCGCCAAAGGGATTGCCGAGATCATTACTGTATCGGGCTATGTCAATGTGGATTTTGAAGATGTGAGGACTGTGATGAAGGATTCAGGTGCCGCTGTGATGGGCTCTTCCACCATATCCGGTGAAGAACGTGCCCTGAAAGCAGCACAACAGGCCATCGCCTCACCCTTGCTGAACAATACAGACATTCTTGGCGCCAAAAAGATACTCCTCTCCATTACTTCCGGTGAAAACGCGGAACTTCAGATGGATGAATTATCTGATATTACGGATTATATTCAGCAGGAAGCAGGTGAAGAAGCTGAGGTGATCTTTGGTCATGGAGTAGATCCTGAGTTGGAAGATTCAATCAACGTAACAGTGATCGCAACCGGATTCCAGTCTGGAAATTCTGAGATCAAATTCAAAGAAAAGAAAAAGGTGATCGATCTTGAATCCAGTAAACAGATCAGATTGTTTGACGAGGAATTAATGAAAGAAAAGAAAATAGACGATAACGGAACCGAAGAGGAACAAACAACTGAAAAGGAAAAAACAGGATATCATTTTGAAAAACCTGACAAGGAAATCCATCCCGAGGAAAAACCGGAAAAAATCTTTTTCAGATTGGAAGAGAATGAAACTTCCTCCCGGGAAATGGCCGATAATACCGCAGAAATGGATCATGAAAAATCGATTCTGGAAAATAAAAGAAATATTCTGCTGAAACAGGCCAAAGAAAGATCTGAAAAATTATCCAAGGTAAAAAATTATTCGATCAGTGACGATGAATACAAAGAACGCTGGGATGTTCCGGCATACCTTCGTAAAAAAGTAAAACTGGAGGACATCCCCCATTCATCGGAACATGAAATATCCCGATATAATCTGAATGATGAAAATCAGATCCTGGGAAATAATAAATTTCTGCATGACAATGTGGATTGAATGAAAAAATAACCTCATAGGGTATGCTTAGTTGATTAGATCGAGGGGCAGACTGGTTCGCCTGCTGTCCCTCTTTTTTTATACCCCCTTATTTGATTTTATACAAGAGGAATGTAGATACTTTCAAAAATTGTAACACTAAGCTCTTTGCTGAACTTATCGTCACTTCGAAACCTTACAACATCCGGTGCAGCAGTAATTATCCTTTGATTATCAGGCAGATTAAAACCAGAAAATATCCCGGAAATCAGAAATATATTCTATTTTATTGCCTCTTCATGAAAAATTTCTTTTCGTAAAAAGGTCAAAAAAATACACTCCCGGCAATAATCTCACATTTTTTCATGACTAAAATCATTCCCATATTAATTCTTTTTTTACTTATTTGTAATTAGTCTAAATAAATATAAATTTGTCTTGATTTTTAAACTAAACATTGTAATTTATGAGAGCACAATTACAGATTTTTATTTTTTTACTCCTTATTTCAGGGATCGCCCTGGCTGAAACAGGCAAAATAACAGGGATTATTTTAGATAAATCCAATCAAAACGGGATTCCCGGTGTAAACATTTACCTGGAAGGTACCCGTCATGGAAATTTTACGGATGGAAATGGGAAATTTATACTCGACCAGATTGAGTCAGGGACCTACCGGATAAAAATTTCAGCCATCGGATATATCCCACTGGAGAAGGAAATAGAGATCCTGTCAAACACCACCCATGAGTTTCGTTTTGAAATGGCTGAATCAACCGAAGTGCTGGAGGGTGTGATTGTGAGCAGGGTTTCACTTTTCGGTGGCAATTCCCAAATCGATGACGTCCCGGGTTCCGCACATTTCATCTCCCAGAAGGAACTGAATAGGTTTAACAACAGTGATGTAAACCGGGTTTTGCGCAACATCCCAGGGATCATTATCCAGGAAGAAGATGGCTTTGGTCTCAGGCCGAACATCGGGATGCGGGGCACCGGGGTGGAAAGAAGTTCCAAGGTGACCATCATGGAGGATGGCATCCTGATGGCCCCTGCTCCTTATGCTGCACCTGCCGCTTATTATTTCCCATCAGTAGGTAGAATGTCAGGGATTGAAGTCAGAAAAGGATCTTCCCAGATAAAATACGGGCCCAATACAACAGGTGGAGCCATTAATTTTTTTTCAACCTATCTCCCGGAAGATTTTATAGTACGGACTGATATCCTGGCGGGAAATTATGGATATCATCATGTACATGCCTATGCCGGGAAATCTTTCAGGAATGGAGGGATCCTGGCCGAATCGTTCCTCCTGAACAGCGATGGCTTTAAAAACCTTGACAATGGAGGCAATACTGGATTTTCTAAAGAAGACTATGTGGTAAAAGGCCGGCTCAATACCAATCCAGGAGCAAAAATTTACCAGGCGCTGAATTTTAAGATCGGGATGTCTTTGGAAAATTCAAATGAAACCTACCTGGGCCTTACAGAAGATGATTTCCGCGATACCCCCTATAGAAGATATGCAGGATCCCAGGTCGACAATATGGACAGTAAACACACCCAATGGCATTTCAGGCATCTGATTCATCTTTTTGATTTTCTGGATATCACCACGACGGTCTACCGGAACGAATTTACCAGGAACTGGTATAAGCTGGATAAGGTCAAAGGTTCAGCGGATGGTTCCTTTACTGGTATATCAGATATATTGGATGATCCCGGATCATACAACATGGAATTGGATATCATTAAAGGCGCGACAAGTGATCATGAGGATGCCCTGGCCGTCAAAGCAAATAACCGGAGTTATTATTCCCAGGGAATTGAAACGATCCTGGGATTCCAGTTTAATTCCGGCTTGGTGGATCATGAAATAGAAATGGGGATCCGGTTACATCAGGACCAGATGGACAGATTTCAATGGGTGGATCAATACCGGATGAATGAGGGGATCATGCAGATGACTGGGAAAGGAGTGCCCGGAACTGACAGCAATCAATTACTGGATGCCGATGCCTTATCGACCTTTACCCAATATAAATTAACTTTCAACAGGCTTATGGTCACCACGGGACTCAGATATGAAAATATTCATTTTCAGGAATCGGACTATGGAAAAAATGATCCTGAAAGGCAGGGAACTAACCTGACACTGAGCGAAAACAGGCTGGGAGTTTTCATTCCAGGTATAGGCATCGATTATCAGTTCAATCCCAATTTATCCGGATTCATTGGTATCCATAAAGGTTTCAGTCCTCCGGGTGCAAAAGAAGGAACTCTGCCTGAGATCAGCTATAATTACGAATCAGGCATCCGGTTCAGTAAACGATCATGGAATATAAATACAACCGTTTATTACAACAATTATGATAATCTTCTGGGAGCAGACCTGGCTGCCACCGGTGGCAGTGGCACTATGGATCAATTCAATGGTGGCCAATCGCTGATTTATGGATTGGAACACGAAATTTCCTATGACCTGGCTGGATTATTCCAAACCAGGATCAGTCTTCCACTGACACTCCAATATACCTATACGCATGCTACTTTCGAAAACAGCTTCGAAAGTGAATATGAATCCTGGGGTGCGGTAAGTGAAGGAGATTTTTTTCCTTATATCCCCAAACATCAGATGGTTGTGAATTTCGGCATGTACTATAAAAGGATCGCCATTGACTTCAGTTCAAAATATGTCGGCCGGATGCGTACCCAGGCTGGGCAGGGTAATATATCCGCCGATGAGTTGATCGGAAGCCATTTTATCTGTGATGTTTCCGCCAATTATAAAATGGCCAATTTCCTTGAATTATATATAGGTGTATTCAACCTTTTTGATCAGATTTACGAAGTAGCCCATAGGCCTGCAGGATTGCGACCCGGAATGCCACAGCAATTCCGGTTTGGGTTGAAAGCATATATCGAATGATTGAATGATCCCGGTTTTACATGCCGGGACATGCTATCTATTATATCCATTTATCCGGAAGGATCAGAATTATTCAGAGCCGTCATGGTTGGGGTAGTCAGGATATATGCATATTTTTACATCAATGTATTATTTCCAGTTAAATTCTATGAATAAAAACAATTTTTTAAAGAGTTTACCCCCCTTCACTTTCATTTCAATCATTCTGATCCTTTTCTTTTTCCCTCAATGCTCTATTATCACATCCAATGAGTCGGAAATCCAGCCCAACATCCTATGGATCGTCACCGAAGACATCAGCCCTGCCCTCGGCTGTTACGGGGATGAATATGCCAAAACTCCCAACCTGGATCAATTCGCTTCCCAGGGGATCCGCTTTGAAAATGCCTATGCAACCGCTCCCATTTGTGCCCCCTCCAGGTCCTGTCTGATTACCGGCTTATATGCCACTTCCCTTGGGACCCAACACCTTCGGACGGATGTGATAAAACCAGACACCATTAAAACCTTCCCCGTCTATCTCAAGGAGGCAGGCTATTTTGTTACCAATTATGGGAAAACGGATTATAATTTCAATCCAGAAGGGATCTGGGATTACTGGGAACAGGACCTGACCCCCTGGAGGGAGAGGAAGGGTCATCAACCGTTTTTTTCTTTTCTGAATATCGGGAATACCCACGAAGGCCCGGGAAATAATGAAGAAGCCTACCAGCAGGCCGTGGAAGATCTTCCTGACAGCCTGTTTCATGATCCTGAAAAAGCCAGACTTCCGCCGTATTTTCCGGACACTCCTGAAATGCGCAGAATCTGGGCACATTATTATGACCTCGTTTCTGACATGGATGTGCAGGTGGGTGAAGTCTTAAAAAGCCTTGAGGAAGATGGGCTGATGGATAACACGATCATCTTCTTTTTTTCTGATCATGGATTCGGGCTTCCAAGATATAAGAGATGGTTGTACAATACTGGACTGCATGTACCTTTGATCGTTTATCTACCCCCCAAATATCAGCACTTTGCCCATCAGGAGGAGGGGACTGTCGCTGAAAATATGGTAAGCTTTATTGATTTTGCTCCGACCGTCCTCAATCTGGCAGGCATCAAAGTCCCGGAATATATGCAGGGCAAAACATTCCTGGGAGAAACGGTGGACCGTCCCAGGAAATATGTATTTGGTGCAAGAAGCCGTGCAGATGATATGTATGAAGTATCAAGGGCTGTACTTGCCAAGGACTATATATATATCAGGAATTATCTTCCCTATCTCCCCTATATCCAACCAGGATATATCTTTTCGGACCGGAAATCAAGTTTCAGGGAATTAAGGAAGCAGTATCTTGCCGGTGAACTGAGTAAAGAGTCCTTGAAAATGTGGCAGCCAAAACCCATTGAAGAATTATACAATCTGAAAAATGATCCTTACGAGCAAAACAATCTCTCGAAAGATACTAACTATAAGGAGATCAGGGATTTTCTTCATGATCAACTGAAAAACTGGATCATCGAAACGAGGGATATTGGATTTTTATTTGAACCTGAGTACTGGATACGGTCGGAAGGCACTACTCCTTATGAAATGGCACAAGACAGTACATTGTATGACATCAAAAGTATCCTGGCAGCTGCTGAGCTGGTTGGAAAAGGAGCGATCGGAGAAATAACCGATGCCATTCTCAGTGACGATTCTGGTGTCAGATTCTGGGGTGTAATGGCCTTGAGAAATGATATGAAAAAAGCAGAAATATCCATCCCCTTGCTTGAAAGATTATTAGATGATCCTTCTCCAGTGGTGCAGATTGCTGCTGCTGAAACACTCTGCCAGGCCGATCATTGTGAGGTCGCCCTTCCCATCCTGAACCGTTGGGTGCAGGATGACCGGCCCTGGCTCGCTTTGTATGCAGCCCGTTCCCTGCAGCTGATCGGAGGTAAAGCCAGTCCCCTGGTGTCAATCATGTACAAGGTGCTGGAAAAAAACCTCAGGGATCCTGATTCAAAAAGTGCCGGACAACGATATATGGATTTTAATTTCTCCGCTTTTACAAGCTGGACCCTGGAGGTGGCGCTTGTGAATTGCGGGGAAGATGTGGAGGTGAATGCCGGCAATTAGTTTTTTTACGTAATCTTTGATTTGAATTAACTGATTATATATAAATTAAAATCCCTTGATCCATGAATATTGATCTCACAGGCAAAAATGCATTGGTATGTGGAAGTACCCAGGGAATCGGGAAAGCCATCGCCCTGGAACTGGCAGTATTGGGCGCCAACGTGACTTTATTTGCACGTGATCGTGCCAAATTGCTTTCAGTTAAGAATGATCTCGATATATCCGTAAAGCAGGTACACGATATACTGGTGGCTGATTTTTTTGATCCGGAAGCGGTTAAAAATACCATCGCCAGTAAGATCAGGGATGGCCATATCTTTCATATCCTGGTCAATAATACTGGTGGCCCTCCTCCCGGTTTGATCGTTGATGCAGACATCAGTGAATTCCTCAGGGGTTTCAATTCCCATTTGATCAATAACCAGCAACTGGTCCAGTACCTGGTACCCGGGATGAAGAAAGAAGGATATGGCCGTATTATCAATGTGATCTCTACCTCTGTACGGGTTCCAATACCCGGGCTCGGTGTCTCGAATACCATTCGCGGAGCGGTGGCCAGCTGGGCAAAAACCTTGTCGAATGAATTGGCTCCTTTTGGAATCACCGTAAACAATATCCTGCCAGGATTTACGGATACGGCCCGCCTTGCGGCCCTGTTCAAACGTAAGGCAGATGAATCGGGAATGTCTCAGGAAGCCTATGCGGAAAAAGCCAAAAAGGAGATCCCGGCACAACGGCTTGCCAATCCGGCAGAAACCGCCTATGCTGCCGCTTTCCTGGCCTCTCCTTCCGCTGGGTATATCACTGGGATCAATCTTCCTGTAGATGGTGGGAAAACACCCTGCCTGTAATTTCAGGAATCAAAGAGGGATCATGGATCATACCAGGAATGACCTGGTAACTGGTATGATTTTGATCTGGCTTATCAATCAATAATAGCCCTTATACCTGTTATCCCCCTTGGTATGCATGGTACGTTTGAGTGGGATCTGCATCCCATCCGTTTCTTCCAGCCAGGTCCACATTTCATCAAGCATCTGTCGGATCATTTCCTGGTGTTCAGGACTTTCAATCAGATTGTTCATTTCCCAGGGATCTTCCTGAAGGTCATAGAGTTCATTCGTATCCCAGATCCCATGGTACCGGATAAATTTATACCGCTCCGTGCGAACGGCATGGACGGTAGGGGTTTGCGGAAAGGCATATTCCCAATAATATTCATAAAAAATCTTATCTCTCCAGGGTATCGAATGATCCCCCTGTAAAAGTGGCCAGAATGAAGTTCCATCCATCTGGGATGGCCTGGACAATCCAGCAAGTTCCAGAACCGTGGGGGCTATATCAATGTTCTGAACAAGTTCGATGATCTTTGTTCCCGGCTCAATCATCCCGGGGGCCCATGCCATCATTGGCACACGCCAGGATTCTTCATATGCCTGTCTTTTATCGATCAATCCATGCTCACCGAATGAAAATCCATTGTCTCCCATATAGATCACCACCGTATTATTCAAAAGATCGGAATTTTCCACAAAATCAAGTACCGAACCCACACTTTCATCCAGGGCCATCAATGATTCGCAATAGGCCTTGAAAAATGTTTCGAAATCATAGGCTCCATGATACATATTATCCACCCCATGCCAGCTGTTCCGTTGCTGCTTCACCCATTCCGGAATCAAATGTTCCTTATATTCATCGCCAACTGTCAGATAATAGGAAGCCGGATATATGATTTTTTCATTCGAATACATCCCCTCATGCCTTTTGGCAGGTTCAAACATGGCATGCACTGCCTTATGGGATAAATACATGAAAAATGGTTTATCCGGATTCCTTGAGCCCAACCACTGGATGGCATGATCCGTCAGGAGATCCGTGATATAGGTAGAAGAATCATAGGAGATCCTTTCGCCATTTATATTCAAGGTAGGTTGATAATAATTCCCCTGTCCCAGGAAACTTTCCCAATGATCAAAACCAGGCCGGGGATCATCGCTATCATGACCCATATGCCATTTCCCAAAGAACGCAGTCTGATATCCGGCTTTCTGAAGGTATTGCGGGAAAAATACCAGATTGTCCGGTACAGGTGCCTGATTGTCAACCACCGTATGTTTATGTGAATACATTCCGGTCAATATGGAAGCACGGCTGGGAGAACACAGGGAGGTGGTGACAAAAGCATTCTGAATATGGGCACCTTCCATGGCCATCTTATCAAGGGCAGGGGTTTTTAACCAGGGAACCTTACCTGTAAAACCCATAAAATCATACCGGTGATCATCGCTGAGAATAAAAATTACGTTTTTTGGCTTTTCCACTCCTGGCAGTGCCGTTAAAGTCAGACTTTGGGATTTTTCCTGCACAGCGGTTCCCTTTTCTGGCGACTGGCAATGGAAAAACAACGAGATGAGTAAAAAAAACACCAGGTATTTATTGATTTGCATAATACTAAAAATTTAAGTCAGTTTTCAAATATAATTAAAAATCGATAACGGGGAACGCTTCCTAACCCCGTCTTACCCCTAGGCAGTACAAAAGAATTTTCGTCAATGAAAATGCTTTTTAACATGCAGGTATCAAGGATCCATTATTCCCAAGAATGGTCGATGGGGAAAGGCCGTCCATTCCATGCCTTTTTACTGGTCCATTCCATGTCCGGATCGGTCCAGAAACGATCCGTAGCCGCAAGACCCAGATGAAGCAGTCCGACTGAGCAGAGGTACAAACTTCCGGTAGAAATATAATTTTCTCCAATTTCAGACTGATCTCCACAGAAGCCAATCTGCAGCCATCCCGCCTTGTCAAAAGTTCCCTCAGCCTGAAACTGGTTGATGATCACAGTGGTCAGGGCCGATCGTACCTGGGCTGGCGGGAGTTCATCAGGCAGCTGATGATGGAGGGCCAGCTGGGATAAAAGCTGAAATGCACCGAAACGATAGGCAAGGGACCGCCCGATCGGAGGATAGGTTCCTTCAGGTGAGATCAGCCTTTCCTGGATGATCACGTAACGCCTGGCATGATCGAGCACGGTCTCATAAAGTTCCTCCTTTTCATATCCATGGTCCACCAGGATCCGGATCACGTCCAGGCAGCATGGGTTGTATGACAAAACTGTTATAATAATCCCAATGGAAGCTGGGACCATCCCCGTACCAGCCATCTCCTTTATACCATTCCAGATGTTTTTTTACTGCAAGATCCATCCGCATCAGGTCGGCCTGCTCGCCTGTTTCCAATAGAAGCGCTTCCACCATGGCACTGAAAAGAAGCCAGTTATTATAAGGTGGCTTGATGATCCGTGAAGACTTCATGGCCTGTACCAGCTGTTCTTTCAGATTTACCGGAAACCGTGAAAGAAGTTTTTTTCTTGATCTTAACAATCCATGCGCTAAAAAGCCGCATCTACCAGGGGCTGGCCATACTGGTTAAAATTCATATAGTCGGGAGAGGCAGGATCGATGGCCATTTCCAGCGACTGCAATGGAAAGGTCCAGATAACTATTCCGAAGACCGGCTTACGGGCTTCCATCGTGATCCAGCTCAAGCCAGGGACCCATGCCTGCCATCAGTCGGCCAAAAGCTTCCAGGTAAGTGACCTGCTGGCGTGAATTTTCCTGACCGGGTTTACATTGAACCGGCATATTTTTTTTCAATTCACCCCTGCTTAACGATAGCAGTACAGGATCCGCAATGGCACACATAACTTCTACCGTAAATGACCGGTCATCCATTTTATTCTGTGCTGGATTTTGAAAGGTGAACGGTCCTGTCAGGCCGGCCATTCCGGCTAATCCGGTTTTTCTTAAAAAAGATCGTCTTTCCATAATTCAATCTGATTTGCGGGCTATTTCGATATATATGGGTGCATAAAATTCATCCGCTGAGAAGATCCATCCTTCAAGCATATGATCCCCGGGTAACAATCTGATATCCTGTAGATGAATCAGGTCGGTTGAGTCCTCAGTAACCGGTACCGTCCGCTGGATGGGCCCCACACGAAAGGTGGCTGTACCCGGACCCGTATCCTGGAAAAACCTCATGGATACATCATAAATCCCTTCACGGATCACTGAAACATCCCAATAGCCCAGCGCCCTGGGATCCATCCATTTTTTAGCCATGGGACCTTTGGTATCATTCCGGTTCAGGATCACTGGATTCTCTTCATCCGATCCAATCCGGATCCGCAGCGGATTTAGATGTGGATTTTGGATGATCCTGTCATACCACTCATCAAGTCTGTTCCTCATTGCCTGTACGGTATCGGGGAACAGATCACGAATATCCACTTGCTCACCTTCATCTTCTTTCAGATCAAAAAGAGAAAATGCCTCATCCGCTTCAAGATAGCTCCCCTGGCCTACCATTTTGAAATCCCCAGAACGAATGGCCATGTTATGGTAAGGTTCCGGGAAACCCCTGATCCAGTGACTGATCAGATCCCTTTTCTCCAGGATCTGCTTTTCTCCACTCAGCAATGGCCATAAACTACATCCATCGGGAGGATAAAGTGCGCTGGAAGGGATATTACAGATATCGAGTACGGTGGGTAAAACATCGAGGTGGGCGGCGACTTGGGTGAATTCTACATCCGGTTCGATTTTCCCGGGCCAGCTCCAGAATGAAGGGACCCGGATCCCTCCTTCAAAAACGGATCCTTTTCTTGATCTCAGACCAGCATTAAAACGATTCCCCTGCGGACCGTTGTCGGTAATAAAAATGATCAACGTATTTTCCCTGAGGCCAAGTTCATTGATCGTATTGAACAATCTTTTAAGATTATCATCGATATTGGTCACCATCCCGTAAACCCTTTTTGCCTCTTCGATGTTCGCATCCGGAAGCCGGTCCCGTCCCTCCACTGTATCGGTTAGAAATAATTCCCGGGGGATGTCCCGGTAGGTTTCATAATAGGTTTCGGGAAGTTGAAGCGGTGTATGCGGAGCATTGTAGGGTAAATAAAGAAAAAATGGTTGACGCTGATGATCCCGCACAAATTGAATGGCATGATCTGTAAATACATCCGAACAATACCCCCAAGTGCGGATCTTTTTACCATTGCTGCTGAGAACGGGATTAAAATAGCTGGAATCCCCTTTGACAAAATTCTCGTAAAAATCACCTGGCTGCCCAATCCCTCCCCCGGCATGAACCAGGGAAATATCGAATCCTTGATCGATCGAACGAAAAGGATATGAATCTCCCAGATGCCATTTACCAAAAATCCCGGTTGAATAGCCGGCCTCTTTCAGATACTCAGCCAAAGTGATCTCATCATCCGCCATGATCGCTCCTCCGTTATAAGTATCATATACCCCAGTGCGGATGGAATAACGACCCGTCATCAGACTTGAGCGGGTAGGAGCACATACCGGGGATACATAAAACTGAGAAAACCGTGCACTTTCTCTGGCCAGTGAATCAAGGGTTGGGGTCCTGATCACCGGATTACCAAAAAAACCCAGGTCGCCATATCCCTGGTCATCCGTCATGATCAGTACGAGGTTAGGAGATTGGCTGGAAAATTGATTTTTTTGGGGGGACTTACAACTGCTCCACCCCAGGAATAAAATCATCATGCCGATGGTTTCTAAAATCCTGATCAGGAAACAACCATATAGACCGGAACGCATCTTAAAAATAATTTAATTTAATCTTATGTCCTCTGGATTCAATGACCGGAGGGGAGCAATTTAAAAATTCCCTTATGAAATAAAAAGCTATTTAACCACCAGGTCAGGGTATAACTTTTCCAGTCTTTTCTGAAATTCGGTATCGAACTTTGCAAGATAGAGGGTTTTAACCTTTTGAAATTGTTTGACGGTCATACCCACCGCACCCCTGAAATCGGCCTTGTATAAATTGGCCTGATCAAAATTGGCCCCGGTTACATTTGATCCGCGAAGGTCTGATTCCATTAAAAAAGCATTGTTAAAATCCGTTTTGATCAGATAGGCTTTAAACAGATTGGCCTTGATCAGGTATGAATCCCTGAAATTGGCACCACTTGCATAAGCTCCCTGCAAATTTACCTGGTTCAGGTTTGAATTCTCAAAATTTGTTCGGTTCAAGCGCGCGCCTTCCAGGTTGGTCTGAATGAGAAAAGAATTGGAAACATTGGCATTGTTCATGTTCGCCTCTTTCAGTATTACATAGTTCAGGTTGGTTTTTACCAGGTAACAGTTTACCAGATCGATGTTATAAATTTTATGCCGGTTCAGACGCTTGATGTTACCCACTGTCCGGAAGGCAGCTTCTTCTGATTCCCATAACCTGAAATCATCAATCTCATCCCGGTAGTTCCTGATCCGCAGATTTTTCTGGCCCACCTGGTTCAGCCAGAAAATCAGAATACCGATCACGGCGATGTCGAAGATCATTCCATGTGCTTCCGCCAGTACATTGATCATGAAATTATGGGTTTCAGAGAAATAGAAAGGCATACTGAGACCGATGACGATCATGGATAAGGTAACGAGGACCAGAAAGGAAATCATCACCGGTTCTTCCAGTACATGATCAAAAAACTTCTTAAATTTTTCTGAAAAAGAGACTTTCGTCCTCATATATCAAGTATCAAAAAGCAAGGCTTTTATTTTTCCAATGAGCACCTCATTGATCTTCCTGTAGGATTCAACAGTCCATCCTCCTACATGTGGTGTCATAATTATATTTTTCCTGGAAATAAGATTACGAAAATTTTCATTATCAGCGTAAGATAGACGATTAATTTTTTCATTTTCGAGCACATCCAGGGCGGCTCCGAGTATTTTACCCTCATCCATCAACCTGAGCAGATCTTTCAAAGGCAATACGGGACCCCGTGCCGTATTTATCAGATAAATGCTTTTTTTAAATTCATGGAAGAAATTCTCATTATAAAACGCCGAGGTCTCTTGCGTTAGTGGAACATGCAGGCTCAGGATATCCGCTTCCAGAAATATTTCAGCCATGGTGGATTCCTTCACATATTTATCACTGAAATCTTTTTTGTACTTATCGTAGGCCAATACCGTACAGCCAAATGAAGATATCCGTCTGGCAAAGGCCGACCCCATATTCCCGTATCCAATAACTCCTACCGTCTTTCCTTTTACTTCAACTCCACGATTTCCTTCCCGGTCCCAGGTCCCTTCCCTGATCTCCCGGTCGGCAGTATGCATTTTATTCAGCAGTGCCAACAGCATTCCCAGGGCATGCTCCCCCAGTGCATCCCGGTTCCCTTCAGGCGCATTGAGTATGTGGATGTTTCTTGCCCTGCATATTTCCTCGTCGATCTTTTCAATTCCGGCTCCTGCCCTGGCAATAAATTTTAACCGGTTGGCACGATCCAGCATTTCCTTATCCAGTTCTGTTTTACTTCGGATGATGATCCCATCATAATCATGAATGATTCCCAGAATCTCTGCTCGCTTAATTTCAGGCTGATAATTTACCATGCAACCCAATTCCTCGAGTCCGGGTGTAATGCCCGGATGCATATCATCGACAATAATGATGCGCCAATTCATTTTCATTTATTTCACGATAAATACAAAAAATGAGCAATTGTAAAATATACGCCCAAACCTAATAGGTCATTGGTAGTCGTTATAAAAGGACCCGCCGCAAGGGCGGGATTGATCCCTATTTTATCTAAAATCAGAGGCGTAATGGTTCCCATAATGGAGGAAAGCAAAACAACCGAGAATAATGAGAAGGCTACGATCGACCCAAGGCGTATGGGCTGCCCCAGTACAAGGCTGAAGGACAATACGATGGTCGCCAGCACCAGACCATTGATCAATGAAACTATTAATCCTTTTAACAAACGTTCTATATTCCCATAAGCAATGCCTGATTTATCAGCGAGACTCTGGACGACGATGGCAGAGGATTGAATGCCTACATTACCTCCTGTGGCTGTGATCAGTGGAATAAAAAATGCCATGGCTGGGATCATGGCGATGTCATCTTCAAAAAAACCTATAAACCAGGCTCCCAGCAGTCCGCCTGCCAGGCCGATGACGAGCCAGGGTAACCGGGCCCGTGTGATCATCCACACACTGTCGTCTTCTTCCACATCTTCCGATATCCCCGACATCAGTTGTCGCTCTTCTTCGGCCATTTCGACCATTACATCCATTACATCATCAATAGTAATCCGTCCCACCAGCTTTCCAACCCCATTTACCACCGGGACAGCTTCCAGATCGTATTTCCGCATGATCGAAACGACTTCCTCCTGATCGAAATAGGTCTCGACCGCAACGACATCCGGTTCGTAGATGTTTTTTACAAGGGTTTTATCCTCTGAAATGATGATCTTCTTCAAACTAACCCGTCCCAGCAATTTATTCTTACCATCCACCACATAAACCGAATAGATCTTTTCAACATTTTCAGCCTGCCTCCTGATCTCTTCGATACATTGCACCACATTCCAGTTTATATTGGCTTTGATCAATTCTTTTGCCATCAGACCTCCCGCGCAATCCTCTTCGTATCGCATCAGATCAATAATGTACTGTGCCCGCTCCTCGTTTTCGATGCCTGCTACGATCTCCTCTCTTAATTTCACGGGCAATTCATTGATTATATCCACCACGTCGTCCGACTCTAGATATCCCAGGAATTCATTGATCTTTTCAGTTTCAAAGTTCAGAAGTAATTTGGGACGTATATCCGGTTCAAGCTCGTTGATTACATCCGCCGCCCGTTCATCACTCAAAAGATCAATGATGTATTTCGACTCCTCAATATCCAGTTCTTCCAATACGGAGGAAATATCACTCGGATCTATCCCGTCCAATGAATTTCTGATAAACTTGTCATCCTGGACAGCAATGGCATCCTTTAACCTGTCAAGGTAATCCCGGGAAAGTTCAAACGTGATTATTTCTTCCACAATGCATCTATTTTAGATGATAATTCAATAAACTCTTCAACTGTCAATTGTTCCGCCCTCCGATCAAGCACCTGCATGTCAACAATCTGCCTGGGCAAATTTAGGCTTTTTAAGGCGTTACGCAATGTTTTACGCCGGTTTTGAAAGCCCTGTTTAACAATTTTAACAAATACCTGATCTTCAAGGGGTAATTTTTTTCGTGTATTTCTCCGCAACCGGATTACAGCCGATTTCACCTTGGGAACCGGATGGAAAACACCGGGATTCACGGAAAATAAATATTCGATATCATAATAGGCTCCGAGTAAAACAGACAAAATTCCGTAGATCTTGTTACCCGGAACCGATGCGATCCTGAGTGCCACTTCCTTTTGAACCATCCCCACCAATTCACATATTCTTTCTCGGTTTTCAAAAACCCTGAAGAATATCTGGGAAGATATATTATACGGAAAATTCCCAATAATACCCAGCTTAGTCCCGGAAACATTCTCCAACTCCATTCTGAGAAAATCACCCTGGATAATCCGGGATGTTTTATCCGGATATTTTTCACGAAGGTATTGGATGGACTCGGAATCTATATCGATCAGCATTGTTTTCTCAGGATATTTTTGAAACAAGATCTCCGAAAGGATCCCTGTGCCAGGTCCGATTTCCAGGATCGAATCATACTCCATATGAAAGGTGAGGGACCCGACAATTTTTGTGGCGATATTCCGGTCTTTGAGGAAATGCTGGCCAAGGTATTTTTTAGGTCTTATATACATTCAACCCGATGGAAGATTATTAGACGTTTATTGATCGATTATTAAATTGCTCAATTCGACCCGGTGTGCAAATTAATTCACGCATCGGGATCATTGATTTTTTTGGTAAAGGTAGAAAACCTAAGTAGTTTTGGATTAAGGTCATCAAGATATTTTACTGAATTTTTCAAATGGAAAAACAGGATTCTAATAATAAAAGTAAAAAACCGGTCATTGGCATCACGATCGGTGACATCAATGGAATAGGACCCGAGGTGATCATGAAGTCACTGATTGACAGCCGGATCCTTAAATATCTCACTCCGGTCATTTACGGATCGACCAAAGTGCTGTCATATTACAGGAAAAACCTCTCGATGGATGATTTTAACTACACCCAGGTTAAGGATGGCTTTATCAATTATAAGAAAATAAACGTGGTGAACTGCTGGGAGGACGTGGTTGAGATCAAAACCGGCATGATGGATCCGGAAGCAGGACAATATGCTTTTCAGGCCCTCGAAAAGGCTACTGAAGATCTTCTGAGCAGTAAAATAGATGCCCTTGTAACGGGTCCGGTAAATAAAAAAACGATCCAAAGTGATGCATTTAATTTTCCGGGACAAACCGAATACATTACCTCAAAAACCCCTCAAAGTGATAGCCTGATGATGATGGTCGGGGATATCCTGAAAGTGGGACTGGTGACGACACATTTACCCATTAAGGAAGTCGCTTCGCATATCACGAAGGAAAATATCAGTTCCAAAATTAAAATTTTCCTGAAATCCTTGAAAAGTGATTTCGGGATCAATAAACCAAGAATCGCTGTACTCGGATTAAATCCGCATTCAGGAGATGATGGACTTCTGGGAATGGAAGAAAAAGAAATCATATCCCCAGTGATCGAAGATTTCAAGACCAAAGGTTTTCTCCTTCAGGGTCCCTTTCCTTCGGATGGATTCTTTGGGGTGGCCCAATATCGCAACTTCGATGGTGTGCTGGCCATGTATCATGATCAGGGACTGATCCCGTTTAAAACCATGTTATTTGAAGAAGGAGTAAATTATACTGCCGGACTGGACGTCATCAGGACTTCCCCGGACCATGGTACTGCCTATAGCCTCGCTGGCAAGAATGTAGCCAGTGAGATCCCCATGCGGTCGGCCATATTCCTGGCAAAGGAAATTTATTTTCACAGGAATCCTGTTTTAATGGAAGATTAGTTTTTTTCGGGAAAATTCTTTTTCATCGATATTGTAATTATCTTTGCAAGCCAATTTTAATTGTAGGTTGTGAACGATCTTTCGACATATTGGATAGATATCATCGGCCTGACTAACAAGGTACATCTCTACGAATATTCCATCGATGATGCGTTTTATAAAATATTTGATGGAAGTGAGATCAGTAAAGGTTCATTGAAGTGTTTACTTCAGCTGACTAAAAATGATAATTTCATCGAAATGCAGTTTGACATTTCCGGGAAGGTGGAATTGATATGTGACAGGTCATTGGATCTTTTTGATTTTCCTGTTCATGTTAAGAAGACAATTTTATTCAAGTACGGAGAGGAAGACAGGGAAATTGATGATGAAATTGAGATGATCAGCCGACACCGGCAGGGAATCAACGTGGGTCAATACATTTATGAATTTATTGCCACTGCCATTCCCATGAAGAAGCTTCATCCGAGGTATAGCGGAGAAGAGACCGTAAATGCTGAAAATGAATTGATCTATTCTTCAGACAATAATAAAGAGGAGGATCCTGCAGAAATGAAAGATCCCCGATGGGAAGTATTAAAAAAATTAAAGAATAATTTAAACTGAAAAAAAATGGCACATCCAAAACGTAAGATCTCCCGGACAAGGAGGGACAAGCGCAGAACACATAAGAAACTGCACGAGAAGACCATTGCAATTTGTCCAACCACCGATGAGCCACATCTCTATCACAGGGCACATTGGTCAGAAGGCAAGCTGTATTACAAAGGCAAGGTTGTTTTAGAAAAAGAAGAAGAGTAATAAAATCATTGACATGAATGCTAACTTACCTGGTTAGCATTTTTTTTACCAGCGACATTATTATTATGAATCAGATAAACAGGATATAATAACACGCTGGAAATAAATGAAGAGATCCGAATTATTTTAACAATCATTATACTTCTCGATTGTCTTTTGGTACTTATATTATATTTAATCTTATATTTGAAAAGTGATTTTATTTATTGAATAATGGCCACTACAGCAGATTTCAGGAATGGCTTGTGTTTGGAGTTCAACAATGATCTTTTTACAATCGTTGAATTTCAGCATGTAAAACCAGGAAAAGGGGCTGCATTTGTCAGAACCAAATTAAAGAGTCTTACGACGGGTAAAGTTATAGAAAATACGTTCAATTCTGGAGTAAAAGTTACCACAGCCCGGATGGAAAAACGCCCGCATCAGTTTTTATACAAGGATGATACGGGCTACCATTTTATGGATATGAATTCTTTTGAACAAATCAATCTTCCGGAAGACATGATTGATAATGCCGATCTGATCAAGGATGGTCAGGAAGTGGATATACTTTATCATGCCGAAACAGAAAGACCCCTGAGCTGTGACCTTCCTCCCTTTGTTGAATTGAAAGTGACCTACACCGAACCCGGTGTAAGAGGCGATACCGCCACCAATACCACGAAACCGGCGACCCTGGAGACAGGAGCTGAAATCCAGGTTCCTTTATTTATCAACCAGGATGAAAAGCTTAAGATAGATACCCGAACAAGATCATATTCTGAAAGAGTAAAATAAATACTATGAAAATCAAAGAAATCAGGGATCTTATTGATTTTATATCCCAATCAGAACTCAATGAAGTAAATATCGAGACCACTGATTTCAAAATATCAGTTAAAAAAAGTCCTGATATTCATGTCAGTAGCAGTGATGTGATTGTTCCGAAGACAAGTTCGAATAAAGAACCGATGCATTCTTCAGACACAGCCAATGTTCAGGAATCGCCCGATGCGACCGTGGAAGTAAAACAGGAACTGATGAAAAACCTGAAGGAAATCAAGTCTCCCATGATCGGAACTTTCTACCGGGCACCCAATCCAGAATCTTCATCTTTTGTTGAGCCAGGCGATAAGATCAAACCCGGGCAAACGGTTTGCATCATTGAAGCCATGAAACTCTTTAATGAGATTGAAGCCGAAATTTCGGGAACCATTGTTGAAATACTCATTGAGAATGCAACACCTGTTGAATTTGATCAACCTTTATTTCTTGTAGAACCATCCTGACATATTCCATTTGGTAAAATAATATAAATCGTGTTCAAAAAAATACTGATAGCCAACAGGGGCGAAATTGCGCTGAGAATTATCCGTACCTGTAAAGAGATGGGAATCAAAACGGTTGCTGTCTATTCTACCGCCGACAGGGAAAGCCTTCATCTCCGTTTTGCGGATGAAGCGGTATGCATTGGTCCTCCTCCTAGCAACCTGTCCTATCTGAATATTCCCAATATCATAGCCGCCGCTGAAATCACCAACGCCGATGGCATCCATCCCGGCTATGGATTCATGGCTGAAAATGCCGAGTTCTCCAGGATATGTGAGGAATATAAAATCAAGTTTATTGGCGCCTCACCGTATATGATCAACCAGATGGGAGATAAATCCACCGCCAAAGAAACCATGAAAAAAGCCGGAGTACCTACGATCCCGGGATCGGATGGTCTCGTCAATGAAATCGATGAGGCCAAGGAGATCGCTGAGGGCATCGGGTATCCGGTGATGTTGAAAGCAACCGCTGGAGGCGGAGGAAAAGGTATGCGGATCGTGAACGAACCGGAACAATTTGACAAAGCATGGAACGGCGCCAAAATGGAATCCAAAAATGCCTTTGGGAATGATGGATTGTACCTCGAAAAATTCGTTGAAGAACCACGTCACGTCGAGATCCAGATCATGGGGGACCGGTATGGAAAAGTTATTCACCTTTCTGAAAGGGATTGCTCCATCCAGCGAAGACACCAGAAGCTGGTGGAAGAAACTCCTTCTCCCATTGTGGATGAGCAATTAAGAAATAAAATGGGAGAAGCAGCGGTGAAAGGAGCCTCCTTCATCGGATACGAAGGAGCCGGCACGATTGAATTCCTGGTAGATAAACACGGCAATTACTACTTTATGGAGATGAATACCAGGATCCAGGTGGAACATCCGATCACAGAACAGGTAACTGATTCCGATCTCATTGCCGATCAGATACGTATGGCGGCCGGACAGAAGATCACTGGAGAGAACCGCTTCCCAATAAAATTTTCCATGGAATGCCGGATCAACGCCGAGGATCCGCGTAATGATTTCCGGCCCAGTCCGGGAAGAATAACTACCTGTCATTTCCCCGGCGGCCGCGGAGTCAGGGTTGACAGTCATATCTATACGGGATATACCATCCCTCCCAATTACGATTCCATGATCGCCAAACTGATCGTTACCGCCACCTCCAGAGATCGTGTAATCATGAGGATGAAACGGGCGCTTGAAGAATTTGTGATCGAAGGAATCAAGACTACCATTCCGTTTCATATAAAATTGATGGATAATAAAACTTTCAGGTCTGGTAAGTTTACTACGAATTTCCTGGAATCCTTCGACTTTTCCACCATTTGATCATAATCCGATCGGGTGATGATTTTGCTTGGTAACCTGGTACCGGAGTACAAACCGAAGGATATGATTTGAGTTCACAAAATTTTCTTCCTGGCTGCCACGCGAACGGTCCAACATATATAATGTTTCAAACCTTAAATGATCATTAAACTGGTATCCGACACCCATGCTGTACCGGATGGTTGAAAGAAACCTTTCCACATTCTCTCCCAAAAGATCCCCTAAAAATTCCATATTCGGCCATATATAAATCGTTTGGGGAGACATACTTCGATGATTCAAGGGCACAAAAGTCGTGATAGCATACCGGCCCCGCAGACTGCTGGCTTCCCTTTCACCAAGATTCTGATAAAAGAAACGCTCCTCAATCCGGAGAAAATGATTGATATATATATTCCGGATCCGAGGGAAAAAAACATTCATCCCCTGCCAGGGTCTTATCTCTATTATATTTAATTCGCCTTCATCCGTATATAACAATTGAATGCCCCCCTGGAAATAAATATGATCATTCATAGTATAGACCAGGGTGGGCCGGATCATGTATTGATCCCATTTGCCGTTGTTTGCCAGGTGTTTGTAATTGGTATGGAACAGGAAGCGGAAGTGATTATTCATTGTATACTGAAGAAAGAAATCAGTCCAGATCAGGATATTTGGTTCATCCGTGCGCTGTGCCTGTGCAGTTCTTCCCTGCATTCCCTGGAGTAAAATAATTGAAATAAGGAGGACCAGATTACGCATCAAAGTGATAATATTCTGACAAAAAATCGCCCTGAAAATTAAAGCGTAAAATTATTCCTTATTTCATATTCAAACATCAGAAATGAATAAAAAAACATTTGGATCATGAAAGACCTGCCTTAATCTTCCTGGCTTTTTTTCTTTTCGGCATAGGCGACCAGCTGGGCATACCATCCTTCACCAAATTTTGTAATGAGCGCTTCTTTCAGGAATTGATATACGGGGACTCCTAGTTTCTTACCAAGAATGCAGGCCGGATTACAAATGTGCCAGATATCATAATTGACAGCCACATGCTGATGTAACTTTTTCACCCTGACTGGGTATAAATGGCAGGAAAGCGGTTTCTTGAAGTTTATCTTTCCATCCTGATGAGCCCTCTCAATACCGCATTTAAGTATCCCACGGTCATCATATACCGAGTAGGCACATTCTTTCCCTTCAATGGTCGGAGTCGAATAATCTCCTTCAAAATCTTTGATGTATAATCCCTGTTGTTCGATGGCTTTGATGCCTTCCCTGGATAGATAGGGTTTTACCTTTTCATAAACCTCTTCTAACAGATTTAACTCAGATTCCTCAAGTGGTGCACCCAGGTCCCCTTCTACGCAGCAGGCACCTTTGCATTTTTCAAGATCACAAACAAAAAAATTGTCTGCGATATCTTCAGAAACCAATGTCTTTCCTATCACAATCATAAATCTACCGGATATGGCAAACACAAAATAAAATAAAAATGATCATAGTAACTCAAAAAAAATCGATTTTAGGAAATCGCTGAAATTAAGTATGGAATTAAGTGAAATATTTTTCTAACATTGCTTATTAAACTTTTCATGATGAAAAAATATAGCTGGTTACTTGTGGTCATCCTCCTGATTTCCTGTAAAGCCAATCAATCTCCAGTTGGATCGGAAACCAGGGATGCATTGTTTTCAGAAAGTCACATCAGGGATCTGACATCATTCGAAGGATTCTTTAATATGTTCTGGGATCCTGGATCAGGCAGGATCTGGCTGAAAGTCGACCGGCTGAACCAGGAATTTTTATACGTGAATGCCCTGAAAACAGGCATCGGCTCCAACGACATTGGTCTTGACAGGGGCCAACTGGGGCAGGAGCGGGTGGTTAAATTCATTAAAAACGGCCCTAAATTGATGCTCATTCAACCCAATTATGATTTTCGTGCCGAAAGTGAAAATCATGCGGAGGTTGAAGCAGTAAAAGAAGCCTTTGCCACGTCGATCCTCTGGGGATTTCAGATCCAGGAATATAAACCGGATGGATACCTGATCGATGCCACCGACTTTTTCCTTCAGGATGTCCAGAATATAACAGGAGCGATTAAAGATGCGCACCAAGGAAAATATACGCTCGATCTGCATAAATCAGGCATATTAGAAGAAGGACTTAAAAATTTTCCACAGAATACAGAAATCGAAGCCATATTGACTTTTAAAGGTGAACCGGAAGGTAGTTATATCCGCCAGGTGGCACCTACCCCGGAGAATGTGACGGTTATTCAGAGACATTCTCTGATACGCCTTCCGGATGAAGGGTATGCCCGGAGGGCGTTTGATCCCCGGGCCGGTTTTTTTGGCTTCTCATTTTATGATTTTGCCACTTCAATTGACCAGCCGTTGGAGAAAAAATTCATTCTGCGGCATCGGTTAAACAAAAAAGATCCTTCCCTGGATCAAAGTGAGCCTGTAGAGCCGATCATTTATTATGTGGATCCCGGTGTACCTGAACCAGTACGATCGGCATTACTGGAAGGGGCTGGCTGGTGGAATGAGGCTTTTGAAGCCGCCGGGTTTATCAATGCCTTCCAGGTAAAAATGCTCCCGGAAGGAGCTGATCCACTCGATGTAAGGTACAATGTCATCCAATGGGTACATCGCTCTACCCGGGGATGGTCATATGGGAGTTCGGTGGTGGATCCGAGGACCGGAGAGATCCTGAAAGGTCATGTTTCGCTTGGATCCTTACGTGTCAGACAGGATTTTATGATCGCACAGGGTTTACTCTCTCCATTTAAAGGAGATCATACGGATATCGATAAGGCCAGGGAAATGGCCCTGGCAAGGATCCGGCAACTTTCTGCCCATGAAGTGGGCCATACGCTTGGGCTTGCTCATAACTACGCATCCAGTGTCAACGACAGGGCTTCCGTGATGGATTATCCTCATCCACTGATCAACCTGACCGATGAGGGGGAAATAGATCTATCAAAAGCCTATGATACTGGCATTGGAGAGTGGGATAAGATTGCCATCCGGTATGGCTACAGCAATTTACCTCCCCTTACCGACGAAAAAACAGGACTCGATAAGATCATCCGGGAAGCCATTGCAAAAAATCTGTATTTCATTTCTGATCGTGATGCAAGACCCACCGGAAGCGCACATCCCTATGCCCATCTTTGGGATAATCGGTTGAATGCAGCCGATGAACTAAACAGGATGATTGAAGTGAGAAAGATCGTCATCCATAATTTCGGGATCAACAGCATTCCGGAAGGTATCCCTTTTTCTACCCTGGAAGATGTTTTTGTACCCGTTTTCCTGATGCACAGGTATCAATTGGAGGCAGCCAGCAAGATAGTGGGTGGTCTGTTTTATACCTATGCACTCAGGGGAGATGGTCAGGTGATCACAGAACTGATCCCGGCTGATAATCAATACATGGCATTAAAAGCCATCGTCCGCACACTCCATCCTGAATTCCTTAAAATACCGGAAAATATTCTTCAGTTGATCCCCCCGAAAGCCCTCGATTATTACAATACAAGGGAGGATTTCAAAAGTAAAACAGGATTAACATTTGATCCTTTAACCGTGATGGAGAGCACGGCCAACCTCAGCCTGACCCTCCTGTTCCATCCGGAAAGGGCGGCCCGGCTGGTGGAACATCATGCGAGGGATCAAAAACAACCTGGCCTGGTTGAGGTGATTCAAACTGTATTAGAGAACACCTGGTTTCAGTCCTATTCCGATCCTTATGAGTCGGAGATCAACAGGACTGTTGGTAAACTCGTCCTCGAACATTTGATCGATCTGTATGGAAACGAAAATTCTGCAGGACAGGTTAAAGCAATTGCACTGGCTGAAATCATGCAACTGGATCAATGGCTGACCGGCAAAGTAAAAACAAAAAATATGGAAGAAAAAGCACACGTTTTATTTGCCATTGAATCGATAAGGAGATTCAGGGAAAATCCGGATCTTTTCAAATCATCAGAGATACAGGAACTGCCCATGGGCCCTCCCATCGGGATGGATCCGTTAAGGTGTGATTTTTAGGAAATTTGGTAAATATTTTCATTAAAAAAATTTATTTTAACGCTTTATTTTTTTATCCTATTTTAACCATTAATGAAAAAGGCACTTTATTTTTTGATTTTGATCACTTATTCTGGTTTCAATTGTTTCGGACAAAAATATATTGACCAGCAAACCCTGGGATCTTCCTTAAAAAAATTAAACACGACTTATCCCGGACTTACCCTACTGGAATCGATCGCGAGATCTCCAGGTGGAAGAGAAATATGGGCGCTGACCATTGGGAAAGGGGACAGGGATAACCATCCGGCAATTGCCATCGTCAGTGGAGTGGATGGAACTTATGTATCGGGACCAGCGCTGACGATGAAATTCACTGAAAAACTATTGAAGAGTAGCAATTCTGATAGTATCAGTCATCTGCTTGACAGTGTGACATTCTATATTTTTCCCAATATGAATCCTGATGCCAGTGAACAATTCTTCAGTACACTTAAATACGAACGTCAGGGGAATGATGAGGCAACGGACGATGACCGGGATGGCCGGAGGGATGAGGACCCTTATGAAGACCTGAACAGAGATGGAATGATCACACAGGTCAGGATCAAGGATCCGACCGGGGAATGGATCATTCACCCCTCCGAGGACCGGATCATGATCAGGGCGGATAAGAAAAAGGGCGAAAAGGGGGAATACATACTGATCACTGAAGGGATTGACAATGACCTGGACAAACAATACAACGAAGATGGACCGGGGGGGATCAATTTTAACCAGAATTTGCCCTTTCAGTACGAACATTTCAAACCCGGTGCAGGAGAATTCCCCGTTTCTGAACCTGAAAGCAGGGGCCTTCTGGATTTCCTTTATCAGAAATGGAATGTCTACTGCGTATTCACCTTTGGTCCTGCGGACAACCTTTCCAAACCCATTCCCTTTGATGAATCCATAGCTACGGCAGAAATTGTGACCGGGATCCAGGAAAAGGATACCCAGATCAATGCACTGGTGTCTGATAAATACAATGAATTTACAGGGAAAAAAGACCAGACCACCGTGAAAACATTTGGCGGTGGATTTATGCAATGGGCCTATTTTGATTATGGCCGGCAAAGCTTTGGGACTCCCGCCTTCTATATTCCTGAGATAAAGACCGAAAAAGATTCAACCGATGCAACCCATTCTAATGAGCAGGAATTTCACCCTGAGGTAAACTTCCTGCAATGGGCTGACAGCCTGCTGGTGGAACCTTATTTTGTCGACTGGACTGAAATTGAACATCCCGATTTTCCCGGAAAAGCAGCTGAAATCGGCGGGATCTATCCCTTTGCGATGAAGAATCCTCCACCCTGGATGCTTGACAGTCTGGCTGAAAGCCATGGGAAATTTATCATCTGGCTTGCTTCTCTCCGGCCGGATATTGAAGTACTCAATCTGAAAACAACCGATCTGGGCAACCAGGTCTACCGGTTGGAGCTGGATGTTTACAACCGCGGGATCTTTCCGGCGATGAGCGGCATCGGTGAAAAGACGCGATGGGTTAAAAAGCCAAAGATCAGCCTGGAAACCCAGGAAAACCAGGCATTGCTTAGCGGGAATAAAATAACCCTTTTGGATCAATTGGAAGGAGATTCCAGGACACACCTCAGCTGGCTTATCCAGGGAAAGGGAGCGCTCTCACTGGAAATTGGAGCTCCTCAAACCGGATTACAGACACAATCGATTGACTTAAAATAATTTTTTTAATGAAAACACAAAGTAAATTTTCCTGTTCCCTGTTGGTGTTTATTTTTTTTACAGGCTCATATCTGGCATATTCCCAATCGATTGAGGAGATCTTCAAGGCTTCGGGAACGCCTGAAATGCCAAAGGTGAACGTCAGCTGGAACCGGTATTATACTTCAGAAGGCATTGCAAATATTGCCAACCAGTTAGCTGATGCGCATCCTGATCTGGTCAGGGTCCATTCTATCGGCAAATCCTACGAAGGGAGGGATATCCTGATGTTGGAAGTAAGTGATTTCAATTTTAAGCGCTCAGAGGAAAAACCCGGTTTCTATATCGATGGGAATATTCACAGCAACGAGATTCAGGGCGCTGAATTCGGATTGTATACAGCCTGGTACCTGGTTGAATCTGCCGCTGAGAATTCCTTTATCCAGGAATTATTGAAAGACAAGGTATTTTATATTGTTCCAACCATCAATCCGGATGCACGTGATAATTACATGCAGGCCCCCAATACGGCTCATTCACCCAGGTCCGGGATGATACCTTTTGATGATGACCGGGATGGATTGTACGATGAAGATGGCTTCGACGATATCAATGGCGATGGCCAGGTCACTTTTATGAGAAGGAAAAATCCAAACGGACGTTATAAGACCGACCCGGATAATCCAAAATGGATTATTCCTGCTGAGCCTGAAGAGCAGGGGGAATATGAATTGCTGGGATATGAGGGGATCGACAATGATGGGGATGGACTTGTCAATGAAGACCGGGTAGGGGGTTATTATGACCCCAACCGGGACTGGGGTTGGGATTGGCAACCCGATTACATTCAGGGAGGTGCCTATAAATATCCTTTTTCCGTACCCGAGAATCGTGCCGTGGCAGATTTTTTCCTTTCACATCCCAATATTGCCGGTGCCCAGAGCTATCATAATTACGGTGGAATGATTTTAAGGGGGCCAGGTACCAAATACGATGAAACCTCTTTTCCTCCAGAAGATACCCGGGTCTATGATGCCATCGGGAAAAGAGGGGATGAACTCCTGCCCGGATACAAATACATTGTGCTTTATAAAGACCTTTATCCGGCTTTTGGAGGAGAGATCATCTGGTTTCACAGTGGAAGGGGCATATTTTCCTTTTCCAATGAGATCTTCACTTCTTATCTGATGTTTTATAAAGAAGAACAGGGATACCAGGAAGAGATAAAAAAATACTTTGATTTTGATAAGTACCTCCTTTTTGAAGACGCCTTTGTAGAATGGAAACCCTTTAATCATCCAACCTATGGTGATATTGAGATCGGTGGTTTTAAAAAGAATTACAGCAGGGCTCATCCGGGGTTTTTACTGGAAAGCGATGCGCACCGGAATATGGCCTTTACCCTGTTGCATGCCTACCATACGCCAAAACTGGAAATACAGGAGGTAAAGGAAGAAAAAATTGGAAATGGTTTACGGCAGGTAACTGTTACCATCGCCAATAACCGGATCATCCCGACACATTCCGGGCAGGATCTCCAGCACAGGATCGAGCGGCCCGACTATGTGATCATCACAGGAGCCGATGTAGTGAGCGGTATGGTGGTCATGGACAGGGATTTTAACCTTACCCGTGAACAGGTTTATCAGCCCGAAAAAATGGAAGTAAACAACATCCCGGGCATGGGGGCAGTGACCCTTCGTTGGATCATCAGGGGCAATGCTGATTACAACATCCAGGTGAACAGTGCCAAAGGGGGCGTGGTCAGCTGGAAATGAAACGGTTCACTGGTTCGCTGGTTCACCGGAAACGGGGAGAAGTGGAGACGGGGAGAAGCGGAGATGGGGATGTCTTCTCGTCCTAAAATTAGTTTATGCCCTTTGGCATCCCTTTGGGACAGGTTTAACATATAATCCTGGTATTAATTTACAAGGTTTATCCTATTACTAGAACATTCTTTCTTGCATTCTGTGCTATTAACCCTAACCCTTGTATAATATTCCACACTTGACGTATTAATAATTTTAGTTGAAGAAGTTTCTTATACTGATTATGATCATTTAAATGATTTGCCTGAAAACTTTTCCCATTAATAAGTTAGATTCAGAAGTATGAGAAAGTATAATTTGATGCTCGGAATCAAGGTTCATCCCAAGATTAAGGAGTACCGGGCACATAAAAAACCTCTTCCGATCAACTTCAAATCATCGGCATGCCTTCCGGATCTAAATGCAGAAAAAGATACTAAAAAAATACTGGTGGAAGTCGAAACCGATGATCCCAATAACGAAGATCATACCGAATTCGAATGGATGGTCCTGCATCAATTTAAAAAAATCCAGTAGGCAGAATTGATTTTTGTCGCTCCCGGGATCAGCAGGGAAAAATTAATTCTCCTGGCGAATGAATTGGGCATTAAAGATTATCTTTTTATTGGATTTTAGAGGGTCGACCCAATATTCGCCATTTCCCAGTGATTTTGTAAATTGAATGAATGTACAATAAGAATCGTTTCGGAATTTCCCAAACAGGTAAAATCAGTTTTCTTTTAGCATTTTCCGGATCTTAACAATCAGGAATTGCCTTTCCAGTGAATAAACGGATCCGGTCGCATTAAGATATTCATAAATGACTGAAGATCTTTCATATAAAGATCTTTTTTTCTCCTCATTTTGGTCCTGTTGATCCAGTAGATCCGCAAGCTGATAAAAAATATCTCCCAGTTTATCCAGATGTTTGTTATTTAGCTGTTCATGCTCATGAAATAGCTTGATAAATTGATCATGAGGAATTGCTAAAAGTTGGTCAATATCCAGATCTAATTCCTTTTTTATAGCCTGGTTGGTTATCTCGAGAACTTCATTGGCTCCACCCTCCTCTTTGAGGGCAATAAGATTGGTAAGAATTCTGCCAAGTACTTTCCCAAGCTGATCAAATTGCCTTTTCAGATAGTCTTCCTGTCCCACAAGATGTTAAATTAATAGAACCCGTTCCCAGTGATATCTGCCAGATCCTGGTTTTTGTACTGGACCGGAATCATATTCATACGAATATACCAAATCGATGGAAATGGATACCCTTTTTCTGTCAAATATTCTTGTCTTCCGTGGTCAGACGGAGGCTAGTGGTCAGACCACGCCCCCTGGTCTAGCCACAGAAGACGGTCCAGAAAGCCGTCAAAAAATATTTCCATTAAAAAACAACCATTACCGTGGAGAATACCTTTATATCCTATTAATTTGTAAGGATGAAAGAAGGGAAAGCCACATCGTATCTCGAACAACTGAATCCGGAACAGAAAAAGGCAGTGGAATACATTCACGGCCCTTCTCTGATCATTGCAGGCGCCGGATCCGGGAAAACCAGGGTACTTACCTACAAAATTGCACACCTGATCCGGGCTCATGGAGTAGATCCCTTCAATATCCTGGCGCTTACTTTTACAAATAAGGCCGCCAGTGAAATGAGGCACCGGATCGAAAAGATCGTCGGCAATGAAGCCAGGAACATCTGGATGGGAACTTTCCATTCTGTTTTTGCCCGTATTCTCAGAATTGACGGTCAGCGGATCGGCTACCCGAGTAACTTTACCATTTACGATACGGACGACTCCAAAGCACTCCTGAAAGCCATCATCAAGGAAATGAAACTCGATGATAAGGTGTATAAGCCCAATGTGGTCTATAACCGGATCTCAGCGGCAAAAAACAGGCTGATCTCCTGGAAAGAATACCAGGGCAATCCGGTTTTTACTGCCGATGATGAGGCCGCCATGAAACCCCAGCTGGGCAAGTTGTTTCAGGTATATGTGGAACGCTGCTTCAAAGCTTCTGCCATGGATTTTGATGATCTTCTGTACAATACCTATGTGCTTTTCCGGGATCATACCGATGTTCTCAATAAATACCAGCAGTTTTTTCATTATGTATTGATTGATGAATTCCAGGACACCAATATTGCGCAATACGTCATCACCAAAAAGCTGGCAGCCGTCCGCCAGAATCTGACCGTGGTGGGAGATGATGCACAGAGTATTTATGCTTTCCGGGGAGCGGAGATTTATAATATCCTGAACCTTGAAAAAGATTACCCCGATCTGAAAGTATTCAAACTCGAACAGAATTACAGATCGACTCAAAATATTGTCAATGCCGCCAACACGGTCATTGTTAAAAATAAGGCCCAATTACCTAAAAAATTGTGGACCCATAACCCGGAGGGTGAACTTATCGAGCTGATCAAAGCCAATTCGGATAATGAGGAGGGAAAACTGATCGCAAGTTCCATCTTTGAAGTAAAAGTCAATCAGCAGTTACAGAACAGTGATTTTGCCGTACTTTACCGGACGAACAGTCAGTCGCGATCGATCGAGGAAGCACTGCGAAGAAATAACATCAAATACCGGATCATCGGAGGGCTTTCATTTTACCAACGGAGAGAAATCAAGGATATATTAGGTTATCTCAGGTTTTCGATCAATCACAATGATGAGCAGGCCCTCAAAAGGATCATCAACTTACCCAAAAGAGGCATCGGTCAGGGAACTATCAGTAAGATGGTAGTCACAGCCTATGAAAATCAAATGAGCCTCTGGGAGGTACTGGTCAATATCAGTAAATCAGGTTCCGGAAGGTCGATTACTTCCATCACCGATTTTGTGAACCTGATCAAACGGTTTGAAATTGAGATCCAGAAGAAAGATGCTTATACCGCAGCGAATCTGATCGCCAAAGAATCAGGATTATTGAAAGAGTTATACGATGATAAAACCATTGAAGGACTGAACCGTTACGAAAACGTCCAGGAATTACTGAATGCAATAAAAGAATTTGTCGACAATCCGGAAAACGAAGATAAAAGCCTTTCATCTTTCCTGCAGGAGGTGGCCCTGATCACCAGCATCGATGAGGATGATTCGGATGACCTGGATAAGGTCACTTTGATGACCATACATATGGCGAAAGGACTTGAATTCCGTCATGTGTATATTGTAGGCATGGAAGAAGACCTATTCCCTTCACAGATGATGTTGAGCAGTCAGTGCCGATCTGGAAGAAGAGCGCCGGCTTTTTTATGTCGCCCTGACCAGGGCCATGGAAAAGCTCACCCTTTCCTATGCCATTACCCGCTATCGTTTTGGCAGGTTGAAAGCCTGTGAACCCAGCCGGTTCCTGGGAGACATTGAGCCCCGGTTCATCCGGATCACCAGAAGTGCCTTCCCAAAGATCGAGTCCAACATCAATTATTCTTCCTTCGGGGACATTCAGGGTAACAACATAGCCCAGTAACCTTCAGAAACCACCGAACAGGCCCATTGCCAGGCACACTCCCTCTCCAGAATTCAAAGCCAAGCGATACATCCAATCTTTCCACCGGGATGAAAGTGGAACATCCAAAATTCGGATTTGGCGTGGTGGTGGAAATGGATGAGGACGGGGCCAACCGAAAAGCAAAAGTTAAATTTGATAATTTTGGCGTAAAGACTTTATTGCTTACTTTTGCAAAGCTCAGAATATGTAATTAATACACTTTTAACAAAAGAACCTCACCTTAAATTTTCATGGAATGAATGACTATAATACCCAGAGAGAACGCCTGATACTGAAAGAATATGGCCGCAATGTTCAAATGCTTGTCAATTATTTATCAACCATTCAGGATAAAGAAGAAAGAAACCGGTCCGCAAAAGCCCTCGTGGATCTTATGAAACAGATCAATCCATCCATCAAGGAAGGAAGTGAAGATAGCCAGAAATTATGGGACGACCTGATCATTATGTCGGATTTCAGGATAGATATCGATGGGCCATTCCCAGAACCCATAAAAGAACTATTATATAAAAAACCGGAAAGACTCGGGTATAAAGACAAATCGATTATTTATAAACACTATGGCCTGAATATTCAATTGCTGGTAGATAAAGCTGCCAGAATGGAAGACAAGGAAGAGCAGGAAGCAGCCATCGTCTATATCGGACGCCTGATGAAAAGTTTCTCAAGCCTCTGGAACAAAGAAAATCTCGATGATGAGACAGTCGTCAAAAACATCAGGGAACTATCTCGGGGAATGCTGGAAATTGACCTCGAAAGAGTGAAAAACAATAACCTGTTCGAATACCTGGTAAAAGATAAAGGACGCAAACCCAATCATCATCAGCAGTCACAGCAGCAGCATAAAGGAGGAAAAAGATCCAGAAGAAAAAGGAACTAATGCTTTCTTTTAAAATTGGAGGCGGGCATCGCCTTGCTGGTGAAATCACTCCCCAGGGAGCAAAAAATGAAGCATTGCAGGTCATTTGTGCCACACTGCTCACCTCAGAACCCGTCACCATTCATAATATCCCGGACATTCGTGATGTAAATCTGTTAATGGATATGCTCAAGGACCTGGGTGTCCGGATCGATTACCTGGATCAGGGATCCTATACATTTCAAGCCAGGGAACTCAATATCCATTACCTGGAATCTCCGGTTTATGAACAGAAAGCCGCAAGTCTCCGGGGATCCATCATGATCCTGGGACCTTTGCTCGCGCGGTTCGGAAAGGCAAAGATCCCTAAACCAGGTGGGGACAAGATCGGCCGAAGAAGGCTGGACACTCATTTTTTTGGTTTTCAGAAACTGGGAGCCAAATTCGACTTTGATAAGAACGATCATTTCTTTTTCATTGATGCCGCCCACTTGAAAGGGAATTATATGCTCCTGGACGAAGCATCAGTGACTGGCACAGCCAATATTGTGATGGCCGCAACGCAGGCGGAGGGTACCACCACCATTTATCAGGCGGCTTGTGAGCCTTATGTCCAGCAATTATGCAAAATGCTGAATCAGATGGGTGCCAGAATTACCGGTATTGGCAGCAACCTTCTGAATATAGAAGGAGTAAGTGAATTAACTGGAACTGAACATACTTTATTACCGGATATGATCGAAATCGGTAGCTTCATCGGCCTGGCTGCCATGACCCGGTCTTCTATTACCATCCGGAATGCCGGGATCGAGCACCTGGGCATCATCCCTGAAGTATTCAGCAGGCTTGGCGTCCGGTTGGAATATCAGCAGGACGATCTCGTGGTCCCGGCCCAGGACCATTATGAAATTGAAACCTTCATCGATGGATCGATCATGACCATTGCGGATGCAGTCTGGCCGGGATTTTCCCCGGATCTTCTCAGCATAGCCCTGGTGGTTGCCACGCAGGCCAAAGGGACGGTGCTGATCCACCAGAAGATGTTCGAAAGCCGCCTTTTCTTTGTCGACAAGCTGATCGATATGGGAGCTCAGATCATTCTATGTGACCCGCACAGAGCCACTGTGATCGGACTTGACCGGAAATTCCCGTTGAAAGGGATCAAAATGAGTTCCCCGGATATCCGGGCAGGTGTAGCACTCCTCATCGCAGCCTTATCGGCAGAAGGGACCAGCATCATCTCTAATGTGGAACAAATCGACCGGGGTTATCAGTATATCGATCAGCGATTAAACGCCCTGGGGGCACGAATTGAAAGACTTCAGGAATAAATTATACCGGATCAGGTATAACTGTTCAACATTACGGGCATCACCAGCATAAGCAGATCTTCTTCCTCTTCCATTTCTTTCGGAAGAAGCAGCCCTGCCCTGTTCGGTTCGGACAATTGCATGACCACTTCCTTACTTTCCATATTGGACAACATCTCAATCAGAAATCGTGCATTAAAGCCTATCACAATATCTTCCCCATCATGTTCACAACTCAATCTTTCATTGGCTTCATTTGAAAAGTCGAGATCTTCAGCTGATATATGGAGTTCGCTGCCGGTAATTTTTAATTTTACCTGATTGGTGGTTTTATTGGCATAAATGGCAATCCGTTTCAATGAACTTAAAAAATCCATCCTTCCAATTGTCATGATATTTGAGTTGTCCTTGGGAATTACATTTTCATAGTCTGGATACCTTTCATCGATCAGGCGGCAGATCATCCGCACATTCCCAAATTTAAAAAAAGCATTGGAAAGGTTATATTCAACAGAAACATCCGAGTTTTCTGAGGGCAAAATATTCTTCAGAAGATTCAAAGCTTTCCTGGGAATGATGATGGCATTTTTGGTGTCTGCCTTCACATCCTTTCTTGAATATTTGATGAGTCGGTGTCCGTCAGTTGCCACAAAAATGGTGTTTTCATCACCAATGTTCAGATAAACCCCGGTCATGGCCGGACGCAATTCATCATTGCTCGTGGCAAAGATCGTATTGGATATGGCATTGGAAAGTACCTTTGTGGACATATCAACGGAAAATCCCTCAGAAACAGTGGGTACCTTAGGAAAATCGGTGGCATTTTCTCCAGTTAATTTATAACGACCATTATCAGAACTGATCTCGATACTGTAGCTTTCCTCATCAATTGAAAAGGTAACCGGTTGCTCGGGTAGATTTTTAAGCGTATCCAGTAAAATTTTAGCGGGAACGGCAATATTCCCTGATTCTTTTGCTTCCACATCCATTTCAGTGATCATGGAAGTCTGCAGGTCGGAAGCGGTGATGGTTAGTTTACCCTTCTCAATTTCGAATAAAAAATTTTCAAGAATGGGTACAACCGGATTCGTCGTGATCACTCCATTAATATGCTGTAAATGCTTTAAAAGTGCAGAAGAAGTAACAATAAATTTCATGGGTCGCAATAATGTTGTTTTTGAACTATGTCCAGGTAAATTTAAAAATAAAATCCCAATTTACTACCATATTCATATTCTCAAAATAATCCGGTGAATATTATTCTTTCCTGACATCATAAAATGCCCGGAATTTATTTAATTTGCCCGGCAAACAATAAAAAATGCGATGCTTGATCAAATTCAGGAGACCACCAATTTCATTCAAAAACAATATGGAAAGAAGCCCCGGATTGGCATTATTTTAGGCACGGGTCTGGGTGCACTGGTAAAAGAAATCCATATCGAACATACCATTTCCTATCACGAAATTCCAAACTTCCCGGTTTCCACGGTTGAAAGTCATTCCGGAAAACTGATCTTTGGTACGCTGGGTAACAAAACGGTGGTATGCATGCAGGGCCGGTTCCATTATTATGAAGGTTACAGCATGCAACAGATTACCTTCCCGGTCAGGGTCATGAAATATCTTGGAATTGAAAAACTCTTTATTTCCAATGCTTCCGGCGGTTTGCGAAATGATCAGCAGATCAGTGACCTGATGATTCTGAGTGATCATATCAATTTATTGCCTGATAATCCCTTACGCGGGAAAAATCACAATGAGCTGGGCCCCCGTTTTCCTGACATGAGTGATGCTTATGATAAAACCTTGATTCAAAAAGCGTTGAAAATTGCTGCAAGGCATGATATCAAGGTTCATACCGGTGTTTATGCGGCAGTTCCCGGACCCAACCTCGAGACCCCGGCCGAATACAGGTACCTGGCAACCATTGGGGCCGATGCAGTTGGGATGTCCACCATTCCCGAAAACATGGTGGCCAGACAGATGGGGATCCCCTGTTTTGCCATTTCCGTCATCACGGACCTGGGAGTGGATGGGAAAATAAAAAAAGTGACGTTGGAAGAAGTAATTGAAGCCGCAAATGTGGCAGAACCCAAGATGACGCTGATCATGAAGGCGTTGATTGAGGAAATCTGATCCCTAGAAAGCCTGACACCAAACGTCGACCATCAATCCTGAAGAACATTGGCCATAAAGGTCGATTTAAATGCCATCCAGATTAATAACAAAAGGATTGCCCAGTATAGATATACCACATAAAAATCAGTGGTGTCTTTGAACCGGGTTTCTTTGATTTCAGCTTTTTCATAGGTATCGATCAGTTCGAATACATTTTCCAGCGCCTGGTTATCGGATACGCGGAAAAACTGACCTTCTCCAATTTCCGCTATTTCCCGTAGATTCGTCTCATCCAGCGTATTTTCAACATACCTGGTCCGTCCAAAAAAGTCTGTGCCAAAGGGGACTCGCCCTTCTTTCCCAATGGCGATCGTATAGATTTTAATCCCATAGGCATGGGCAAGTTCCGCCGCTGTGATCGGATCGATATTCCCCGCTGTATTATCCCCGTCGCTGAGAAGAATCAATACTTTCGATTTTGAATCCGATTCGCGCATCCGGTTAGTCCCCACAGCCAATGCACTGCCAATAGCAGTCCCACGATTCTCAATCATTTCAAAATCGATGTCTTCAATATAATTTTTCAATAATTCATAATCCAGTGTAAGCGGTGCCAGTGAATAAGCTTCACCGGAAAAGATCACAATCCCGATCCGGTCCTGAAAACGTCCCGCAATAAAGTTTAAAGCCGTTTCTTTGGCAGCTTCCAGGCGATTGGGCTTAAAATCCTCAATCTGCATGGACTCTGAGATATCGATGTTCAGCATGATATCAATCCCTTCTGTCCATTGTTCCACTTTTTCATTGGTTTTCTGTGGGCGTGCCAGGCTTATCACAATCAAGCAGAGAATAGCAGCCAGCAGGATATCAGGGATGAATCGTAACAAACTCACCGGACTCCATTTCAGGCTGCTTTTTGGCAGGGCAATGAGCAACTTCTGCTTAAACCGCGCTTGAAACAAATATTTGACCAGAAAAACCAGGGGAATAAGGGCCAGCAACCATAAAAGCTGTTTGTATTGCCATTCATATTGCTGAAAAGTAAAAGGCTGGAACCATTCCAGGCTTAACCAGTTCGATGTAGCCACCACCCGATTATCCATTGCGCACCTCCTGAATTCTCAATTCATAACGTTCCTTAGAATATTCCAGTAATTTTTCAAAATTTTCCTGGACAGGCCGGTCTTTTAAATTCCCATAAATATAACGGTCGATCGAACGCAGATTGTCCTTCAGTCGCTGATCGGCGTGAAGCTGGATCAGTTCCTTGCTTGTCATTTTCGTATAGGGCTCTTTTTCAAGCTTCTCCATATATTTTTTCCACTCGGATAAAAGATGCTCAGGGAATATCCCTGCCTGTCCTCTTGCCAAACTGCCAATCTGGTAATAAAAATGTTGGATGAACTTTTTATACTGGCGTTTCATCAGGTACAATTGAATCCACCGGGTGATCTTTTTCCCAAACAAGATAATTACGGCAATGGCTCCGATAAGAAGAATCCCTAAAAAGATCAATAAAACGGGATAATTCACCAGACCGGGAGCATGAAGCCAGGCTGTATTTTCCTTGAGGTTCAAAGAATCCGGGACTGCTTCAATCACATACCTGAGTATCACCGAATCAGGCTGGGCATAAATGGCCGCACTGTCTTCCTCCTGTTTTACATATACCGGCATCTGAAGATATTGAACCGAATCGATCTCGAACGTCATCAGAAAATACACGACGCTGTCGAAGCTGACCAGACTGTCGGAGGAAGTCGGGAAATATTCCCTGTGATAATATTCAAAAGGGGAAAAATCATAGGTGGAATCCGGGAAAATGACATCCAGGTCACGTGGATAGGTGACCCTCAGGGAATAAGGGAGGGTCTCTCCAATCCTGATCGAATCTTTTAAGAAAGATCCTGTGACATCCACATCCTGTGCATTTGTAAACAGGGCCGGGAGCATCAGCAAATTGATCCATAAAAAAAACTTCCTACCCACTTTTCCTGAAATTTTTTCTCATTTTAAATAATTTGATCAGCTTGGGCACATAATCCTCGCGGGTATTGACCTCCAGGTAATCGGAATTCTGTTTCCTGCACAGTACTTCCAACTCCTGTTTTTTCCCGGCAAAGGTCTGATCCAGACCGGACCTGAAGGCACCGGATGAGGTATTCATCCATAATGTTTTTCCACTTTCTTTATCAAATAAGGGGACGATCCCCAACTTGGGAAGATCTGTTTCCCGCTGGTCGGAGATATGTATGACGACCAGGTCGTGTCTCCTGGCCAGGGCTTTGAGGTTCTTTTCATAACCTTCGTCAATAAAATCCGATATGAATATGACGATGCTTTTCCTTTTCAGAAGATTGAGTGTAAATAGGATGGCCCGGCTGATGTCGGTCCTGATCGATAAAGGCAATAAATTAAATATCTCAGAGATCAGGAAATAGGCATGTTTCATTCCCTTGTTGGGCTTGATGTATTTCTCCTTCTGGTCTGAAAAGCAGATCAGTCCCACCTCACTGTTCTCCTTAAGTGCTGATAAAGCCAATACGCCACAGATCTCTTTGGCAATCTGGAGTTTCTCTTTTCCAGGATTTCCGATCTCCTGGGAGGCGCTTACATCCAGTACAAAAAAAACGGTTTGTTCCTTTTCTTCCCGGTAGGTCTTCACGAAGGTACCATGCCCTTTGGCGGAAACATGCCAGTCGATCGATCTCACGTCATCCCCATACTGATAGGCCCTTACGCCATCGAATTCGAGTCCGGATCCCTTGAACACAGAATGGAAATCACCCTGCATGTGGTTATTGATGAATTTCCGGATCTCAATTTCGTACTTACGAAGCTTTTTCAGAAGCTCCTTCATATATCATTCCCTCTTTATGATCAGCCATTTAAAAGAAAGTGGACTAAGCCGAATTCATTCTATTTTATTCGGTAGAATAACTTTCTCATGTGCCGACCCCGATAATTATTTTTTATTCGTAATCCGTAAAATTAGGCAAAATTAAGGAAAACATAGCCTGTAAGGTAAATGAAATAAAATGAGTATAATTCTTTTATCGAAATTGTTTACCCTCTTAAAAAATGCCTTCCAGATCGAACTGGTCTCTCATATTCTAGCAAAAAGTATAATACTATATTTTTTTGATTTAATCAAAATAGATACTTGTTCGATTAATATAGAATATTACAAGTACGCAACTTTTCCTGCAAGATAAACTCATCTTTATTGTTGAAATTAAATCATGGTGAAAATTGTTTTCTTAATACAGTATTTTTGACAACTGTGCCAGATGTAAAAAATTCAATCCGGTTTAAGATGAAAAAGCTTTTTTTATCCATCTTATTCACCGTTCTTTTCCTGCATGTTTGGGCACAGAATGATCAAAAATATCAACCAAATCGATACTTGATAGACTCTTCATCAGCGCCATCATGTCATGTGGATAGTCTGTGGACAAAACGCGCAGATAAATGTACTTTATCCGAAAAAGCAGTAAGCCGTATCGAAAAAATAGACGAAGGAGGTTATTTCATTGTTACAATATTGGAATACAGCTTTTCATCCACTGCTGATTCTATTCCGGAAAGAAAAGGTGTCAATGTTTATGATGAAGCTGGAAATTTAATTTTGAGAATCTCATATGAGTGGTCCTTTTCCACGAAAACCTGGATTGAGAACACAAAAGATGAATGGCAGTTTGATGAATCCGGAAATTATATCAAGGGAATTACCTATAGAATGGGATCCGGGATCAAAAATCTGGATCCTGATATCAAAATTTGAAACGGAATATGATATTAGTGAAAAACCAACATACACGTCGAATTATCATTATAATAAATATGATAACTCCTGGAATGAACTGAGAATTGAAAGCAATTACGATGCTTCCGGCAACTTTCTTTCAGCAAAATGGTATTACAGAGATAACACAATGGATGGCTGGCAACTAGGTAAGGTGATCGACTGTTCTTATGATCAATTTCAGAATCTAATTCTTAGGGAATCGTATTATTTAGACATTAATTCGAATTGGATTGGATTAGAGAAGATTGAATGGAGCTATGATGTAGAGAACAATCAAATCGAGGAGATTAATTATCTATGGGATTCTTTCTTTAATGATTGGGTGCCTAAAACAAAGGATGAATTTATCCGTGATGAATTCGGAAATGAAATCACCGTGGTCTATCAATGGAAAAGTGCTGCTAATAACTGGATTAAAGAAAACAAATATGAAAACTTTTATGATTCTTCCGATAATTTAACCTCCATCATTGATTATGAATGGGATAGTATCAGCCAGAACTGGATTGAGAATTGGAGAGAAGAGTTGGGTTATGATAATAATGGTCGTGAAATTTTGGTAATCAATTATGATTGGGACAGTCTGGCCAATGATTGGATTCAAAGGTGGAAATTAGAACAGACCTATGGGAATACCCGTCTATATGCAGAATATAGCTGGGACAAAAACCAGAATGAATGGATTGGTATATGGAAAAGAGAAACTTTTTTTAATGAATATGAAGATTGGACATTTGAAGCTGATTATAAGTGGGATAGCCTTACCAATAACTGGGATTTAAATTGGAAAATTAGATGCGATCGCATTTACAATAATTCTGGATATTTATTGATTGAATCCAATTTGGAATGGGAAACAGATATAAGTGATTGGATCCTGACAAACAGAAAATATTATTATTACCGAAATGGAGAGATTACCGGGATCCCGGATCAATCCGCCAACCTGATATCCCTGTTTCCAAATCCTACAGATTCCTATCTTTATATTTCAGGACTCAATCATGTTACGCAGATAAAAATTTATACTGTCTGTGGTAATCTAGTCTTTCAAAAAAATGTTTTAAAGGAACCTTTGTTCATTGCATCTTTGCCACAAGGGGTTTATATCCTGATATTCTATGAGGATGGCTTGCCCTTCCTTAAAACACGCTTTATAAAAAGGTAACATTTACATCAATAGTATCTGAATCACCGGAAAGAATTTGGAGGAAGTATTCAATTTGATCTTCCTAAAAGTATTTTTATTTGCGTAATTTTCGGGTATGAAAAAGTTTCTTTTAATATGCTTCCTTTTCACTGGGCTCAGTTGTGTAAATAAACCTAAGCCCCCTGAGAATATCATGACCCAACAGGAAATGGTCGATTTCCTCATCGACCTGCATATCATTGAAGCAAAGATCAGCATGTCCAGAATACCCAATGATTCAGTCGGACTTTTTTTCCAGGAGGTTGAAGACTCCCTGTTTCAAAAGCATCATGTTACAGATTCGATTTATAAGAAAAGTTATCAATATTACCTGGAGAATATTAATCTGATGGAAGAGATCTATTCCGCGGTGGTCGACAGTCTGAGTTTAAGGGAAAGAATCACAGATACTCCATGAACGGGAATATTTTATATCCAGCCAGTCTGGAAGAAAAAATCGGATTCAACAGGATTAAGGAACTGATCAGGGACCATTGTGAAGGGGAACTGGGCACGACATTCGTCGATAAAATCCGGTTTACCTCCCATTATGAAAAAATTATCCAGCAGGTATCCCAAACGGATGAATTCCTTAAGATCCTGACATCCGGTAATTCTTTTCCGGGCGGTGAATATTTCAACATCCGGAAGTACCTGGTGAAGGCATCCAAGATCGATGCCTTCCTGCTTGAAGAAGAATTTCATGAACTTAAATTGTCCCTGCTGAAGGCAGAACAGATCTTGAAATTTTTTAAAAAACACGTAGATGATTACCCATATTTATCCCTGTTGACGGTCGGTATTTATCTTAATCCACAAGTCAATTATGAGATCAACCGGATCATTGATGAAAGGGGGAAAATCAGAAATAATGCCAGCGACCTGCTACTGGATATCAGAAATCAGCTGCAGAAACTCGAGTTCAGGATCAGAGCCCGGCTTGAAAATATCCTCAAACAATATATGGTGGATGGATATTCGAATGATGATGCCACCATCACCCTCCGAAATGGCCGCCTGGTACTTCCTGTACGGGCCGAATTCAAAAGGATGGTGAGTGGTTTTATACATGACGAGTCCTCCACCGGGCAGACAGCATTTATAGAACCCTCGCAGGTGGTGGAGATCAACAATGATATCCGGGACCTGATATACAAGGAAAAAAGGGAAATCACCCGTATTCTGATCACACTCACCGACCTGATCCGTCCTGAAATCACCAACTTGGAAAAATGCAATGAATTACTCGGGGTCATTGACTTTATCCGCGCCAAGGCTCGGCTCGCCATGGATCTGGAAGCCATCCTGCCTGATATTTTGCCCAAGACCCTCATTGACTGGAAACAGGCCCGCCATCCACTGTTATTTTTGTCTCATAAAAAAACCGGCAAGGAAGTAGTCCCCTTAAACATCTGGTTGACAAAAGAAACACATATCCTGGTAATCTCCGGTCCGAATGCAGGGGGAAAATCAGTTTGTCTCCAAACGGTGGGACTATTGCAATACATGATCCAGTGCGGCCTGCTGGTCCCGGTTGAGGAAGGATCGAAGATGGGGATCTTCACGCAATTATTTATTGATATCGGGGATGAACAGTCGCTCGAAAACGATCTGAGTACCTACAGTTCGCATCTGATCAATATGAAATATTTTATACAGCATGCTACCGCCAAAACCCTCATTTTAATCGATGAATTCGGGACAGGTACGGAGCCACAATTTGGCGGGGCCATTGCTGAAGCCATTCTGGATGACATACGAAGGCAAAAGGTGACAGGGATCATTACCACCCATTATACCAATCTGAAAAAATATGCCGAAAACCATGACGGAGTGATCAACGGAGCCATGCGGTTCGATATCAAAAAGATGGAACCTCTTTTTGTTCTTGACATTGGTAAACCAGGCAGCTCTTTTGCCCTTGAAATCGCAGGAAAAATCGGTCTTGGCCAGAAAATTATTGAACAGGCCCAAAAGAACATTGGCGCCACCCATGTGAAATTCGAGCGGTTGATCGCTGAACTGGAAGAAGAAAAACGTGAATTTGAAAAGCAGAAACGCACCCTGGAAAACAAGGAGAAAGAACTAAAAGAACTGGTGGAGGAGTATGAAACCATGAAAAATTACCTTGATTCCAGGAAAGACAAGCTGATCCGTGAAGCAAAGGTAGAGGCCGATGAGCTGATCAGGCAGGCCAACAAAGAAATTGAAAAGACCATCCGGATCATCCAGGAGAAGAAGGCTGAAAAAGAACTCACCCGGAAGGCCAGGAAGCACCTTAAAGATTTCCAGGATCGCCTGGAAACAAAAGTCCCGGAAAAGCCTGAGATCAAACCGCACAAACCTTCCCGGAAACTAATCCATGGCCCGATTAAGGAAAATGATTATGTGAAAATCAGGAATAGTAATACGTATGGTCTCATCTTAAATATCAAAGGGAATTCGGCCCAATTGGCCATCGGAGATCTGAAAACGACGGTTCAACTTTCCAGATTGGTCAAAATATCACCGGAAGAATATAAAAAGGAGACGGATACTGATTTTCGAACGGGTTACCAAACCAGGGGATTAAATCTGTCGGAAAAACGGAAAACATTCAGTTCAACCCTGGATGTACGTGGAAAACGGGCTGAAGAAGCATTGACCATCATTGCAAATTATTTGGATGATGCCATCCTGCTTGGTATGAAAGAGCTCAGAATCTTACATGGTAAAGGTGACGGTATCCTACGGGAAGTGATCAGAAATTATCTCCGGGATGTCAGCTTTATCGAATCCTTCCAGGATGAACATGCCGACCGTGGTGGTGCGGGGATCACGGTGATCCTGCTGAAATAAAAAAAGGCTGGTTCGACCAGCCTTCAATTCTGAAATTTATGGTTCCATTATTTCGTCAGATCGACCCGGTAATTACCTTCCAATGAAGCCACCCTTGCTCCCCCACTCACAAAAGTAAAGGAAACAGTGAGGGCATTCGCAGTGAGTGAGTTGATCGTTAAATCCGTTACCGGAGAGACATCGGTCAGTATCAGGGAAGTAGTGGAAGTACCACTGAATGCCCATTTAGAGGTCCCTGAAGTGATGAAAAAATCAGGGGCGCCACTCGAGCTGAAGGATGTCGCATTATAGTTGCCATCCACATTAAAGGTTAATATCAACTGATCAAGTATGTCAGGACTAACACCCGGAGGCGATTGAGAAGTAGTCTGATGGGTCCATGTTCCCGCCAGCAACTGTGCCTGTTTCTGCTGCTCAGTCAGATCCCCATCCCCATCACCTCCACAACTGGCCATCAGCACCATCCCGGAAATTATCCCCAGGCTCAGTAAATAAAATAGTTTTTTCATATCTGTCATATTGAATCTCAAAGGCAAATCTTAAGAATTATAATACAAAATCCAATCAAAAGATGACTAAAATCAAACATGTGTATAATCCGACAAAGATACCACGTCCTTTATAAAGGAGTAATCATCTTCCTGATTGGATGCAATGATAATCAATTTTTTATCAACCTGTCGTTTGATCTGCTCGGAATACCAGGCTTTCCCCTTTTCATCCAGATTGGTAGTCGGTTCATCAACCAGCAGGATAGGGGATTCCGAAAAAAAACCAAGGCCCAGTTTGAGCCGTTGTTTCATGCCTGATGAAAAATTCTTTAAATATTTATTTTTTTCATTTTCAAGGTAGACTTTTTCGAGGAAGGCATTCGTATCCAAATCAGCCTGTAACTGTTTATGGGTAAAATGAAAATCAACGAATTCAGCCAGGGACAACTCTTCCACCAGTTCAAGATAGGGAGCCACATAATCCATATATATGTAATATCGGTCGGAGGCGATTTCCAGTCCATCGAGATGGTAGGTAACAGAACCTCGGGAAGGCAGCATCCATCCGGATATGATCTTCAGTAAAGTGGATTTTCCACTGCCGTTTGGGCCTGTGACGGCCAGTGGTTGTCCGGAATGAATCTGGCGGTCAAGACCTTTGAAAATCCATTGATTGACAAATTTTTTCCCCAGGTCTGCAAGGGAGATCCTCATAGAATTAATTATTATTGATCCCTTTCATGATTCCCCGGTCAGAGGTACGGATGAAATTAATGATCTCATCCCTTTCCCTGGAGGGTGGCATTTCCAATTCCAATACATCGATGGCTTTGGAATTGTTCAAGCCTTTGAGGTACACATGCCGGTAAATTTCCTGGATCTCATTGATCTTCTCATTCGAATAGCCTCTGCGGCGGAGCCCGATGGAGTTGATGCCGGAATAGCTCAAAGGTTCCCGGGCAGCTTTGGTAAAAGGGGGTACATCTTTCCGGACGAGGGATCCTCCAGCTACCATCACATGACTGCCGATTTTCACGAATTGATGGATGGAGGTGGATCCTCCAATGATCGCCCATTCATCTATTTTCACATGACCTGCTACCTGTACAGCATTGACCAGAATGCAGTTATCGCCCAGGATACAATCATGAGCAACATGTACATAAGCCATAAGCAGGCAATTTTTACCGATCACGGTTTTTGAACGATCGATGGTCCCCCTGCTGATGGTCACAAATTCCCTGATAACGGTATTATCACCGATCTCAACGGTTGTATTTTCACCAGCGAATTTCAGATCCTGCGGGATCCCGGATATCACGGATCCGGGGAATACCTTACAGTTTTTTCCGATCCTTGCCCCTTCCATGATGGTAACATGGGAGCCAACCCAGGTACCTTCCGCGATCACCACGTTCTTGTGGATACAGGCAAAAGGCTCAATCACAACGTTATCGGCAATTTTTGCCTCGGGATGTATATAGGATAACGGCTGGTTCATTTATTCTTCTTTATAATGCTGGCTGACATGATGGCTTCGGTAACCAATGTATTCCCAACAAAAGCCAGTGTTTTCATGCGGGCGATCCCCCGTTTGATAGGTTCCAGTAATTCACACTTCAACACCAGTTGATCGCCGGGGAGTACCATTTTCCGGAACCGGCAATCTTCTATTTTTATGAAATATGTCCAATAATCTTTCGGATCACCAAGGTTGTTCAACGCAAGGATGCCGCCCGTCTGTGCAAGGGCCTCTATGATCAACACACCTGGCATGACCGGATTCCCCGGGAAATGGCCCTGGAAAAAAGGTTCATTATACGTTACATTCTTGATCCCTGCCACGGTTGTCTCATCCAGGTGAAATATCTTATCTACCAGCAGGAAAGGTGCCCGATGCGGCAGGGTTTCCCTGATCAGATTAATATCCATCACCGGAGCCAGCTTCGGATTATAAGGAGGAATATTAATTGATTTGGGATCATTCATCTCTTTTTTCAACTTTTTCGCAAAAGCTACATTGGGGGCATGTCCGGGACGGGCTGCCAGGATCTGGGCTTTGATGGGACGGCCTGCCAGTGCCAGATCACCCATTACATCCAGTAGTTTATGCCTGGCCGGTTCATTCCGGTATCTTAATTCAACATTATTCAGGATGCCCTCTTCCTTTACTTCCACCTTGGGCTTATTGAAAAGTTCAGCCAGATAATCCAGCTCATTTTCTTCCACTACCCGGTCCACTACCACAATGGCATTGTTCAGATCGCCCCCTTTGATCAGGTTGTTTTTATACAACATTTCCAGTTCATGGAGAAAACAGAATGTTCGGCAGGAAGATATTTCCTTTGCAAATTGTTTAATATCGGTAATCGATGCATGCTGACTTCCGAGTACTGGAGAGTTATAGTCGATCATTACCGTCACCCTGTAATCATCCAGGGGCAGTGCCGCCATTTCCACATCCCTGGAGGGATCGCGGTAAAAGATGGGTTCCCGTACCTCAAAAAAGTTACGGAGCGCATTCTGCTCTTCAAATCCTGCATTCATCAAGGCTTCTACGAACATTTTGGAGCTCCCATCCATGATGGGAATTTCAGGGCCATCCAGCTGGATGAGGATGTTATCCACCTCCATGCCCACCAATGCAGCCATTGTATGTTCAACCGTGGCCACCCTGGCGCCGTTTTTCTCCAGGGTAGTCCCCCTGGATAAATCCACTACATAATCCACATCCGCCTCGATGATAGGTTTCCCTTCAATATCCATTCGCTGGAATTTTATTCCATGGTTAGGTTTAGCAGGAAGGAAAGTCATTTTTGCATTGATCCCTGTATGCAAACCGACGCCTTCAATGGTAACTGGTTTTTTTATGGTATGCTGCTTTGTTTTCATAAGTTGCTATTGACCCTGTTATTTCAAATATTTTTCTTCCAACTTCCTGACTCTTTCCACAAGGTCGGGTAGTTTTCTGAAAATTGCATAGGACTTCCGGCATGCATGGATTTCAAATGCAGGGCTTCCAAGTATGGTTTCACCTTCTTTTTCAAAAGTTTTAGTAACGCCTGATTGAGCGGCGATCGTCATTTTATCTGCCAGTTTAATATGACCCACAATTCCTGACTGACCTGCAATTATACAATTTTTTCCGATTGTTGTAGAACCTGACACGCCGGTTTGAGCTGCCGCTACCGTATTTTCCCCAATCATTACATTATGGGCCACTTGAATCAGGTTGTCCAGTTTGACACCTTTCCGGATAATTGTTGACTCCAGCGTGGCACGGTCGATGGTAGTATTCGCCCCAATGTCAACATGATCTTCAATGATCACATTCCCTAGCTGGGGTATTTTTTTATAGGTTCCGTCCTTCTGTGGAGCATAACCAAATCCATCACTTCCTATGACAGCCCCTGCATGAATCTGGCAATATTTGCCGATCACGACCCGGTCATATATTTTAACTCCACTGTAGAGGATGGTGTGATCACCAATCACTACAGAATCGCCGATATATACATGGGGATATATCTTTACATGATCCCCAATGGTTACATTTTTTCCGATATATGAAAAAGCTCCGCGGTACACATGCTCACCAACTGCACTGTTTTCCCCCAGAAAACATGGATTCTCAGCCCCTTCCTTCTGAAAGCTTAAAATTTTATCGTATTCATCCAGTAAAATCGAAAAACTGACATAAGGATCGTCCACCCGGATCATGGTCGCGGACACTGCTTCCGATGGATTAAAATCCCTGCCAACGATTACGGCCGAAGCCTTTGTGGTATAAATCTGATGCTCATATTTTGGATTTGAAAAAAAAGAGATGCACCCCTCCCCGGCACCTTCAAGTGTGCCCATATCTTTTATCATTAATTCGTCATTTCCCTCAATCGTTCCGTTAAGAAGACGAGCTATTTCACGGATAGAAAACTGCATGATTTTTTAAAGATTCACAAAGATACACTTTTGGGCCAGCATAGGTAGTATTTTTTGACAATTTTGCTCATCGCTTTGATGTTTGGCAGGTCCGATGCCGAAGCGATTTCAATGATATTTCCATCCTTCATCATTACGTTGATGGTCGACTGATTCATTTCATAGGCAGCATTGCTCATAAATCCATCCACGACGAAATAACCAGCTTCTGCAGCTCCAAAGGAAAATTTCCGGGCCACCTTGTCCAGCAAGGAAATTCTCAAAGCAGGGTCTATCTGCGTATTTTCCATGACCACCCGAAACAAATCCCGTTCGATCAGCATACGACTGAGTTCTGAAAGCACCTTATCCTCATGATGCCGCCAGATCTTTACACTGCCCCATATATCATGATCATCCAGTGAAAGGTAAGCATGCAGCAATTTTTTTTCATTTTTGAAATCCAATAATGAAAAATCATGCTCTAAAAAAAGTCGCAAAGCATCGTTTTTTGTCTGAAGTCTGCCGGTCTGGGCCAGGAATTTTGCCCGTTTAATTAATTGTATCAACAATTTTTCTGTACCGACAGTGGTCTTATGAAGGTAAACCTGCCAATACATAAGCCTTCTGGAGCTGAGAAAATTCTCTATGCTGTAAATGGCTTTTTCCTCGATGACAATCTCTTCTTTCCATACGTTCAACATTTTTAAGATTCGTTCAAATCCAATCTTACCTTCAATCACCCCTGTAAAGTAACTGTCACGGTTCAGGTAATCCAATCGATCCACATCCAGCTGACTGGCAACGAGTTGACTGAAAAATAATCTATGATATTCCCGGTTGAATATTTCCAGCGCCATTCCAAGTTTATCATCGAATAATTCGTTAAAAAGCCGGATGATCAGGGAAGACATCTGCTCATGGTGGATCCCCTGAAGCAGGCTTTCCTCCAGGGCATGTGAAAAAGGCCCATGACCTATATCGTGCAGCAGGATGGCGGCCAGGGATGCCTCATACTCCTCTTCTGAAATATCAATCCCCTTTAACCTCAGGTTTGACAAAGCCTGATCCATGAGGTGCATGGCCCCCAGTGCATGATGAAACCGGGTATGCATGGCACCCGGATATACAAAATCCGTTAAGCCCAGTTGTTTGATCCTTCTTAAGCGCTGAAAATAGGGATGTTCAATGATATTAAAGATCAGTCCATCAGGAATCTTTATAAATCCGTATATTGGATCATTAAGAATTTTTTTCTTATTCAAAACTTATATTAATAATTGCGTTTATAATTATAAAAAGTAGTAAGAATCATAAGGTTTATGCAAAGATATAATATTTTGTGGGCGGATGATGAAATTGACCTCCTCAAGCCTCATATCATGTTCCTGGATAAAAAAGGTTACGATGTGATCACCGGTAAACAGCGGCTCCGATGCCCTTGAAAAATGCGATTCAGATGATTTTGATATTGTCTTCCTGGACGAGAACATGCCCGGAATGACCGGATTGGAAACACTAACCCGGATCAAAGCCATAAAGGCCTGACCTACCGGTGGTCATGATCACCAAGAGTGAAGAAGAACATATCATGGAGGAAGCCATTGCCTCCAAGATCGCAGATTACCTGATCAAACCACTCAATCCCAACCAGATTCTGCTGAGTGTAAAAAAGATCCTTGAGAACAAACGGCTGGTCACTGAAAAGACCAACCTCAACTATCAACAGCAATTTCAGGAGATCAGCATGGCAGTGAATGATTATCTGAATTACAGGGAATGGGCGGAGATCTATCAGAAACTGGTTTACTGGGAACTTGAGTTTGAAAGTCCGCAAAACCGTCAAATGAAGGAAATCCTAGAAATGCAGAAGATGGAAGCCAATCTGAACTTCATGAAATATGTCAAAGACAATTATGAGTACTGGTTGGAATCCGACACGAGAAGATCGGCCGACCCTTTCCCATCAACTTTTGAAGGAAAAAGTATTCCCCCGGTTGAAGGACAACAAGCCCACCTTTTTTATCATCATCGATAACCTTCGATTTGACCAATGGAAAGTGATCGAACCATTTATTAACGAATATTTCCGGATGGAATCAACCGAAGTGTATTATTCGATACTTCCCACGACGACTGCTTATGCACGAAATGCCATTTTTTCAGGAATGCTCCCGCTGGAGATGGCCAATAAATACCCTGATATCTGGATGAATGAGGATGAGGAAGGAGGGAAAAACAATCATGAGGAAGATTTCCTGAACCGTCATATCAAAAGGTTAAAAATGGGGATCAAAACATCCTATCAGAAAATAAAAAACCTCAACCAGGGAAGGAATTTAGTCGATAATATCGTGAATCTGGCGCATAATGACCTGAATGTGATCGTGTATAATTTTGTCGACATGCTGTCACACGCACGTACCGAAATGGAGATCATCCGTGAACTGGCACCCGATGAATCTGCCTACAGATCACTGACCCGCTCATGGTTTCAACATTCCCCTTTACTTGAGATTATTAAAAGGATTGCAAATTTGGATGCACGTCTAGTCATCACCACAGATCATGGAACCGTAAGAGTAAAAAAGCCTTTTAAAATCATTGGCGACAGAAATACAAATACCAACCTCCGGTATAAAGTGGGTAAGAACCTTAACTTCGAGGAAGATAAGATCTTTTTTACACGAAATCCTGAACGGATCCATCTTCCCAAAGTAAATGTCTCGAGCACTTATGTTTTTGCCGTGGAGGATCTATTCTTTGCCTATCCGAATAATTTCAATTATTATGTGAATTACTATAAGGATACTTTTCAACATGGAGGTTTATCGATGGAAGAGATGATAATTCCAATAATTTCCCTAAATTCGAAATAGGTTTTTATAATTTTCGAATTGAAATTCATTTGTCATAAGATTGAAGATTTACCGGGAATCGCACGACAAATTTTTGATTATGGAAAGAAATATACAATCTGGTTGCTTAAAGGCGAAATGGGATCTGGCAAAACCACTTTTGTCACAGCACTCACGCAGATCATCGGTACTTCAGATCATGTAAGCAGTCCATCTTATTCCATAGTGAATGAATACGTATCAAAAAAGGGAGAAAAATTATATCATTTTGATTTTTTCAGGGTTAAAGAGATCGATGAAATTTTTGATATAGGATTTGAAGAATACATTGATTCCGGTAATCTTTGCCTGATCGAATGGCCCGAATTAGTGGAAAATTTTTTGCCTGAAAAAAACCTTATCGTCCATATTAATATTCCTGATAAGGAAACAAGAATTTTTAATGTGATTAAAAATGAGTGAAAAAATGTTAAGTGGATTTAAGGATCTAATTAAAGGGAGTAAACTTTATCCACAGGAATCATTACTGGAGGTGAAAAAGCCACCTATCTCTCTTTTTATTGGGATTCCCAAGGAAATATCATTCCAGGAAAACCGGTTAGCCATTACACCGGAGGGTGTTAACCTGCTGGTAAACAACGGACATGAAATCTGGGTGGAAACCGGCGCTGGAAAAGAATCGAAATACACTGATAAGGAGTTCAGTGATGCCGGTGCAAAAATTGCATATTCCAAGCAGGAGGTGTTCAAAGCCGATCTCATTTTGAAAGTAGAACCTCCAACCGTCGAAGAGATCAATCTGATGAATCCTGGCAAAGTACTCATTTCCGCTTTACAACTTGGAAATCAATCCATTGCTTTTTTGCGGGCAATCAATAGCAAAAAACTGACCGCCCTGGCCTACGAATTTATTGAAGACAAAGTGGGTGGGATGCCAGCCGTCAGGGCGATGAGTGAAATCGCGGGAAGTACCGTCATGCTCATTGCCGCTGAATATCTCAGCAGTGTAAATAATGGAAAAGGGATTATCATGGGAGGAATCACCGGTGTACCTCCAACCAAGGTAGTGATCCTGGGTGCTGGGACAGTTGCGGAATATGCTGCCCGAACCGCCCTTGGACTTGGCGTCGATATCCAGATATTCGATAATCACATTTATAAATTACGGAGGTTAAAACATGCGCTGGGTCAACAAGTCTATACTTCCACCCTGAACAATGTACTGCTGATCGAAGCGTTGAAGCAGGCCGATGTGGTTTTAGGTGCGATCCGAACCGAAAAGGGCCGAAACCGGTGCGTTGTTACAGAAGAAATGGTTGCACAAATGAAACCCGGTTCCGTCATCATCGATGTGAGTATCGACCAGGGAGGATGCATTGAAACATCCAAATTGACCACACACGACAATCCGGTATATGTGAAATATGGGATCATTCATTATTGTGTACCCAATATTGCATCCCGGGTATCCAGAACTGCTACCACAGCTTTCAGCAATATTTTCACGCCCATGCTGTTGCAGGCGGCGGAAGAAGGGGGCATTGATGCCATGATCTTCAACAATAAATGGTTTTTAAAAGGAGTTTATGCCTATAATGGGCATCTAACCAATGAACACATCGCCCGAAAATTCAATATGTCCTTCAAGGACCTTCATTTATTGATTACCCCCCGGTTCTGATCCTTGATGTATCAGGTTTATTATGAGCAATCCAATGATTGCTGAACTTAAGGTTATTTGAGGATATCCGGATCCTCGGGGTTAAATGACATCCTGGCTGCTCGGATTTTCCCTTGTTAAGTTTTTTGATCTTGATTCCCATATATCCAAAAAATATGGTCATCAAGGGACTGATTATATTAAAAAAACAATAGGGAAGATAGGTCAGGGTAGACACACCCAATACCGATGACTGGTAGGCACCACAGGTATTCCAGGGCACAAGAACGGAAGTCACCGTACCCGAATCTTCCAGTGTTCTGCTCAGGTTCTCTGGGGCCAGACCCCTCTTTTGATAAGTGTTTGCAAACATTCTGCCGGGGACCACAATGGCAAGGTACTGATCACTGGCTGTCAGGTTAAAAAATACGCAGGTACCTGCTGTTGAGGCTATTAATGAACCGGTCGATCTGGCATATTTAATGATGGAAAATGTAATCCTTTCAAGAAATCCTGCGGCATCCATGATACCTCCATATATCATTGCACATACGATCAGCCAGATGGTATTCAACATCCCACTCATGCCACTGGTTGTCAATAATTCATTGACCCTTGCATTGGATGTTTCAACACTGACGGTGGTATACAGGGATTTCATGATCCCTACGTAGGCCACCAGGGGGAATTTGCCTGATATCCCTGATACCTCCCTGACAATATCCGGTTGAAAGATCAGGGCAAATAATGCCCCCAGCAGGGTACCGGCCAGCAAGGCAGGTAAAGGAGAAACTTTCCGTACGATCATGAAGATCACCATGGCAGGAACCAGGAACAGCCCCCAGTGTATCGTAAAACTACCGGTGATTGCATCCAATACTTCGTGAAAATCCGTATCCAACCCGGCCAGCTTTGAATGAAAACCAATTACCAGGAAGATCAACAGGGTGAGCGTCATCGTAGGTCCGGTCGTCAATGCCATGTACCGGATATGCGTAAATAGATCGGTCCCCGCCATGGCAGGGGCCAGGTTTGTAGTATCCGAGAGGGGAGACATTTTGTCCCCGAAATAAGCACCAGAGATGATGGCGCCGGCCACGATTCCTTCATGATACCCTAAAGTAGTACCGATGCCCAGTAAAGCCACCCCCAGGGTTGCCACCGTCGACCACGAACTTCCTGTTGCCAGCGAAACGATGGCACTGACCGCAGAGGCAGCAAAAAGGAAAATAACTGGATGAATGATTTTCAGGCCATAATAGATCATGGCAGGCACGATGCCGCTGATCAACCAGGTGCCGGCCAGGGAACCGATCAATAGCAGGATCAGGATGGAAGGCAGTGCCGACGTCAGGGTTCTGACAATGCCATCCCTCAGCTTTCTCCATTTTATTCCGGTTCGGGATGCAATAATGGCTGCCACAGTGGCCGAAAGGATCAGAACGATCTGGTTGGAACCTTCCAGGGATGCCTCTTTGAAGATATACACATTGACCGCTAAAAAAGTAATCAGGAATATTACGGGAATAAGGGACTCTATGAGTGTGGGTTCTCTTTTTCTTATGGCAGACATCAATCCTGATCAATTCAACAAGCTCCGAAGATAAATAAAAAATCTTTCAGGAGTTTATACTTCATGAATTATTCTATGCTTGTTCCTTCTGGCCATCCGGTATTTTCACTTCCATATCACTCAGTTGGATCTCGAGGGCTTTGATGGAAATCTGGATTTCATAGACCGAAACCGCCAGGGAAGCAATCAGGAGGATCAGGCTGATGCCAAATATGATGCGCCCTATCGCTAATTCCTTCGCAAATAATAAAAACATACAAACTACACACAGAAGAAGACTCAGTATGCCCAGTGCCTGCATGTTTCGAATCAGCACAACCCTTAAGCGAAGGTTTTTGATCTGTCCGAGGAGAGCCTGATCAGGCCTCTGCTTATATTTCGAGTGCAATCCCCTGATCAGATTGGCGAGTGTTAAAAACCGGTTGGTATACGCCAGGAGAAGAAGCGATATCGCCGGGAATAATAAGGCAGGTGTAGTTAGGTTGAGTTCCATTCGGGAATATAAAAAAGGCTTTGTAAATATACAAAGCCCACCTTTCTGTTTCAGTAAATATCTTATAATGAAATCCCCATGAATGACATGAAAGCGATTCCCATGAGACCAGTGAGGAGCATGGTGATCCCCAAACCTCTCAATCCATCAGGTACATCGGAATATTTCAACTTTTCTCGGATGGCGGCAATGGCAACGATGGCAAGAAACCATCCAACACCTGAGCCAAAGCCAAATACGGTCGCTTCTGAAAGTGTATAATCTCTTTGGGCCATAAAAAGGGATGAACCCAGGATGGCACAGTTCACGGCAATTAAAGGCAGGAAAATTCCCAACGAACCATATAATGCCGGAGAAAATTTTTCAATCACCATTTCTACAAGCTGGGTCATGGCCGCGATGGTGGCAATGAACATGATAAACTGTAAAAATGAAAGATTAACCTCCGCCAGGTTACCCAGCGAACCAGGTATCCAACTGGCCAATGCCCCTTCCTTAAGCACATATTCATCCAGCAACCAGTTGACCGGAACCGTTATGATATTTACAAAAATAACGGCCAGCCCCAAACCAAATGCGGTAGATACTTTTTTCGATACGGCCAGGAATGAGCACATACCTAAAAAGTATGCAAATACCATGTTCTCTATAAAGATGGATTTTACTCCAAGGTTAATTAATTCCATGATCTATAATTAATGTTGTTCAATATACCCAGTTTTGATCCGTTGTACCCAGACAATGAGACCCAAGATAATAAAAGCACCTACAGGAGACACCATCAACCCATTGGGAGGGTAGGAATGCCAGCCTATGCTTTCCAGTATGGGAAAACCAAACAGTTTCCCCGAGCCCAATAATTCCCTGAAAAATGCGACCGTAATGATGATCCATGAATATCCCATGGCACTTCCGAAGGCATCCAGCACTGAATCATAGGGTTTATTCCCCATGGCAAAAGCTTCCAGTCTTCCCATGACGATGCAGTTTGTAATGATAAGTCCGACAAACACGGATAATTGTTTATAAACATCGAAAGCATATGCATGTAATACCTCATTCACCAGACTTACCAGGGAGGCAACGACCGCCAACTGAACGATAATCCTCACTCGGTTTGGTATCAAATTCCGTAGGATGGATGTAAATAAACTTGAAAAGACCAGTACGAATGTCACGGATAATGCCATGACGATGGTGGGCTTGAGCTGGGTCGTGACTGCCAGGGCAGAACATATCCCGAGCACCTGTATGGTAATGGGATTATCATCACTCAAGGGGTCCAGAACAAACCTTTTCCTTCGTTTTGAAAGTAATGGTTCAGAAGGTTTCTTTACAATTTCTTTTGTTATCGTCTCTGCCATATCAATTCAATTTTCTAATTCGACAAACGGGCTACTTTCCGATTTTCCTCCTTTAATTTTTCAATGTAGGGAAGATAAAGCTCCAAATAATTTTTCAACATTCTGTTGACACCTTTTCCTGTGATGGTAGCGCCCGACATTCCATTCACATGATGTTCATCCAGTACAGCCGGGGGATTATTCTCCCCTTTCAGCATACTTACAGAGGTCAATGTACCCTGGTCATCAAAGATCTTTTTACCTTTAAATCTCTCCTGGACCTGCTTTTCCGTAATCCGGGCACCCAGACCTGGAGTTTCTCCCTTATGATCGAAAATAGCTCCTTGAATGGTATTCATATCAGTGTCCACGGCCACATACCCCCAGATTTTATCCCATAATCCATTTCCATAAAATGCGAATATATAGGCGGATATATTTTCAGATTCGTTTTTTTCATGAAACAAAAACACGGGGTACAACCTATCTTCCGGTTTCATTTTAAATTGCCTTTCCAGATCCACACCGGAAGCATCTATTGGATTCCCGGATTCATCAGTTTCAACGACATTCCCATTAATATCCACCACGATAGAGGTGATTCTTTCCGCGAATATTGGTAGTATATTCGCTTTTGAATCAACATCCATCACAGCACTCAGGATCTGCCTTTTCGTCGCTAATTCCTCTGCCTTTTTTTGTGCCGGCCTGAGCCCGACGGAAGCCAGTGATAAAAGTCCTCCCAATACGATAGTAAGCACGAGGGAGAAAACGATGATGTATGTATTAGACCGTTGCACGTTGTAACCTCCTTTTCTTATTAGCTTTAACAATGTAGAAATCTATCAAGGGTGCAAAAACGTTCATCAACAAGATGGCCAGCATGATCCCTTCGGGATAAGCTGGATTAAATACCCGTATCAAAACTGTAAGCATCCCAATCAGGAAACCGTAAATCCATTTTCCTTTTTCAGTCTGGGTAGCAGTAACCGGATCAGTGGCCATAAAAACAGCCCCAAACGCCAGTCCTCCCATTACCAGGTGAAAATGCGGGGGGAGTTGCATGAAAGGAGTAGCTCCCCACAGGTTGAAGATCCAACCCATCACATAAGCTCCGGTGAAAACAGAAACGATGATCTTCCAGCTTCCGACTCCGGTAAGGATGAGCAATACGGCACCAAGAAGCGCCATAAGGGTAGAAGTTTCTCCTATTGAACCGGGTATAAACCCGAAGAACATGTTGCTGAAATTATACATATCACCATGCCAGGTACTAGCAAGTGCTGTTACAACATTATTGGCCCCTTCTATTGCAGCTGTAACCGCCAGGGGTGTTGCGCCTGAATAACCATCCACCGTGGCTGCCCCTCCAAGATACGTCCAGACTTCTCCCGATATCTGCATCGGGTATGCAAAATAAAGGAATGCACGGGCAGTAAGTGCTACATTCAGGATATTCATCCCAGTGCCACCAAAAACTTCCTTGGCAATGACAACGGCAAAGGCAGTTGCCAGGGCTACCTGCCACAATGGAATGGTGGGAGGCATTACGAGCGGGATCAACATCCCGGACACAAGGAAACCTTCATTGATGGGATGTTTTTTCAAGGAGGCGATGAAAAACTCGATCCCTAATCCCACGACATAGGATACTATAATGATGGGAAGGGTAACCTTCAGCCCGATCAGGAATTTAAGCCAGAGATCAGCTTCTTCTCCTACAGCCAGGTAATGTTGATGTCCAACATTCCACATCCCGAAAAGCAGGGCAGGAACCATGGCAATTACAACAGTCATCATCAATCTTTTTAGATCAATGGCGTCACGAACATGCACGCCCTTTCCGGAGGTGGTATTCCCCATCTGAAATAAAAAGGTTTCGAATCCCTCAAAAACATAGTAAAACTTTTCAAGTTTGCCTCCTTTTTCGAATTGAGGCTTAACCTTATTTACTAAATCTTCTAAAAATTTCATTTATCAGTATTTATCTTAACTCGTTTGCAATAAATCCAAACCCTTCCGGACCAGCTGTTGCAGATTATGTTTGGAAACATCCACAAATTCACATAAGGCAACATCTTCTTCTATCACCTCATAGATTCCAAGGGCTTCCATTTCATCAAAATCTTCGGCCAGGATTGATTTGAAAAGATAGGTAGGATATATGTCCATGGGCATTACCTTTTCGAATACTCCGGACATAACAAATGCGCGTTTGTCCCCACGTGTATTAGTTGATAATGTATATTCTTTATTCGGTGAGTTCAAAAAGGACAGCAGTCCCAATGCTTTATGAAAACTCAACCATTCCATGGTCGGCCGGAACCATCCAAGAAATTCGTTTTTATTGCCTTCCGGGATTATCGTAATCATATGATCATAAAATCCAAGATATCCCTCCAGATTAATCTTTTCTCCGGTCAGTACATTCCCACTAATCACCCTGACATTATCCGATTTTAGATTCCCAATCAATATTTTCCCAACCTGAGCTCCGGAATACACATTATAATATTGAGGCTTTTTAACTTCTGATCCTGCCACCGCAATCACCTTGGAAGCATCGTATTTTCCTTCAAGGAATATTTTCCCGATTTGGATCAATCCATATGGTGTGGTTGTCCAGACCAGGTCTCCCTTTAGGATCGGATTGACATGATGAATCTGGACCCCAACATTTCCTGATGGATGAGGTCCGGATATCCTATGAATGTTGGCTCTCTTAACTTGTGAGAACAATTTGGATACTTCGAACTCGGCATTCAATGTAATATTTACATCCCCTGTTGTAAATTTCTGGAGAATGTCAATGCCTGCCTGAATGTATTGTTCCTGATCCTTGAGAATAAATTCAGTATCAGGTGCAAGGGGATGTGAATCAAACGCAGAGATAAATATGTCGCGAGGTACCTCTTCCGGATTGGCTATTACACCATAGGGCCGCTGGATGATATGAGGCCATACGCCTGTTCTGCACATAATGTCCCTGGCCTGTTCCTTGCTGAGATTATTGATTTCCGAGACAGAAAACTGTTTGAATGATTCATGTTCAATTTTCTTGTCTGCTAAAATCCGGATCTCGAGTAGTTTTCTTTTTTCCCCACGGATGATTTCAACTACTTCACCGCTCACTGGTGCAGTATATTTAACCTTTTCCATCATTTTACAGTGAAGTACTGGCGTACCAGCTTTCACATTATCTCCTTCCTGAACAAGGACTTTGGGCCGTTTGATCCCTAAAAAATCAGTAGGCTTGATGGCATAAGTTTCCGGCGGATCTATTTCGGAAATTTTTTTCTCCGCTTTTCCAGTAAGGTTGATATCAAAACCCCGTTTGATTTTAATGGTTTCAGTCATTTTACGAACGTGGATAACATGTTTCTTTATAGGCGTCGCAAAAATAACAATTTTTCAATCAAATAATATTTTTGGAAGTATTTACTTCAATATCCCCCGGATAATTTGTTTCCTGTCCAGTAAAATTCAATTTTTCCCAAGGATTCCTATATGTTCAGCCACATTTTCCATCAGCCACATGGGAGTAGAAGTGGCTCCACAAATGCCAATGAGATCGTTCTCATGAAACCATTGCGGTCTGACCTCATTTTCATTCTCAACAAAGTAACTGCGCTTATTGTTTTCCTTACAAACACTAAAAAGTGCTTTTCCATTTGAACTTTTCCTGCCACTTACAAAAATGATCACATCATGTTCCCTTGAGAATTTCATTAACTGGGGTTCCCGGTTGGATACCTGACGGCAGATGCTGTCGTTTGCCTTGAAGTAAAGGGAGACATTTTCACCCTTAACTTCCTCTATTTTCCGGGCAATCTTTTCTTTAAGATCATAGAATCCCTTGGTACTTTTTGTAGTCTGGCTGAAAAGGGCAATGGGTCTTGTAAAATCCAGTTTCTGTAGATCTTCCTCGGTGGATACAATGATGGCATTTGAATTCGTTTGACCATTTAATCCGATTACTTCGGCATGTCCTTTTTTCCCATAGATCACGATCTGTCCATCAATTTCATTCATCTCATCAAAGGCCGCTTTGATCCGGTTCTGTAATTTTAAAACAACCGGACAGGAAGCATCGATCAATTCAAGGTTATTTTTTAGGGCAATTTTATAGGTCTCCGGAGGTTCTCCATGAGCCCGTATAAGTACCTTGCTGTTCCTGATATTTTTCAGATCTTCCCTTTCTATAACCTTCAGCCCTTTGGCATTGAGTCTGGAAACTTCCACATCATTATGCACAATATCCCCAAGACAGTACAGGATATCTGATTCTTCCATTTCATCTTCAGCAATCTGAATGGCAAATTCTACTCCGAAACAAAAACCTGAATTTTTATCTATATCAATTTTCATGTATTTTCAGCTTTTCTTAAACCCATCCAATGGATCAAAAGATCCTAATTCAAATCAGTTCAATCTTCCGCAGAAAATCCTGCGGTAATTTTCATAACCATAAAAAATTTCGATCATAAGATTCATGGAGATCCTCCATCCTTCAAAATTTCCATACACTTTTGAGTTATCCTGAATTCAGGATGTTACCGGGAGAGGATCAGCAATCCTTTACCGGACATGGAATCGGCCCCCGTTTAGGCAAACTTCTTTTTTTTGGTTTTGAAGTCGAACAACTGCAAATTCCTACCGTTAGATATACTAAAATAAGTATTGGAATCAGGTACTTTCTTTTCAAATCTTAATGATCTCAATTTATTAATTTGCAAATATAAACAATCCGAAAAGCACTAACACAACAAATTATTAGCAATATGAAAAATGAACAGGCTGGTACCGCCGAAAAAATTCTCAAGGACCTTGGTAAATCAATTGATGATTTGATCGCCAGGGCAAAAGACTCAAAAGGTGATGTTAGAAAAGAATTAAATGACCGTGTTGATGAATTGAAGAGGAACAGGGATAAGCTGGAAAGTGAATTCAAACAATTCAGGGAAGATCATGCACATGATTTTGAAAAATTTGAAAATTCACTTCAAAAAGTTGCCGATGAGGTCAAGGAAACACTTCAAAGGGTTTTCAAAAAGGAAAAGGAAAAAAAATAAGACACCGGTTCAATTACAGGTGGTTGAGTTTTTTGATGTCATTCAGCTCAAAATCAAAATCGATCTCAAAACAATTCGGGAATCTGGATTTCATGGTTTTTTTGAGCTTTTCTGGATTGGCTGAATAAAAAATAAAGGCGCCACCTCCACCAGCTCCACAAATTTTTCCTCCCGAGGCTCCATTCCGCAAGGCATAATCATACATCTGATCCAGTAGTTCAGTAGTTGATGATGGAGCAAGCAGTTTCTGAGCCTCCCAATTCCTGGAAGAAAGATCGGCGCAGGCTTCAATATTTCCTGCCTCGAGTTGTTCCGCAAAATGTAATCCGCAATAAGTAAGTTCCTCGATTGCTTTCTGTCCATGGGGTTTCCTGTAATTCCTGTATACCTCTTCCACGGCGTGCTGGGCATTCCTAGACTCGCCCGTATGGATCAGTATGATATGTTTTCTAAGCTGATCCAGTCTGTGCTGCGTTATTTTAAGTTCAAGAGGTCTGGCATAATCATTCCCGAATTCGAAACAATGAAATCCACCATATACAATTGCATATTGATCCTGCCGGCCAATAAACCATTGAAGCTCCTTGTTTTCAAGATTAAAAAGATCTTCACTGATGGCGGCTAATCCTTTGGGCTCGACATTGTATGATTTCGCATTCAGCATTTCCAGCAACTTAACGGCAGTAGATGTACTCAAGCCACTGCCCCTCGGGTACCCTGAAAAATTAAATCTTCCTCCCTTTAATTCAATAAGTGGATGGATTGCAATATTCGAAACATATCCTTTTTCCCCATCCATGATATAAGGTACATCTGTCCAACCACCGGCGAAATCAATTCTTAAGGGTGCTTTCAGCGAGAAGTTGATTTTATGTATGATCTTACTCGTGGAGGTAGGAACCAGTTCTTCCGGGACAATCCTGGGTACCAGGACAAATTCTATCCCATGCTTTTCGCAAAGAGCTCTTTTGGAAGCGATGGCATTATCATCGTCATTTAATACAAGTACATCCGGTTTCAACAAAGCCAGCTTGTCATAAAAATCGATCTTATCTTCCCCAATCTCATCATCGTTTAATGCCACAAAATCGACCTCCTGAAAGGCTGCTACGAGATAAAGCCGGTTCATTTCAGGATTAACAGGACGATCGGGTCCTTTAATATGCTGGACGGTTATATCCTTTCCAATGCCCACAACCAGAATATCTCCAAACTGTTTACATTGATTAAAAAATACCGCATGGCCAGATTGGAGAATATCAAAACACCCCGAACAGAATACGATCCGTTTACCGGCTTGAACTTTTCTCAGTCCTTTCAGATCATCCGAACTGAGAACCTTGGCTTTAATCGATTCAAACATGGATCAATCTTTTAAATCCTTTCCAAAACAACCTCAATGAGACTGTCAACAATTTTATTATAATCTCTTGAAAATGTCTTCTTAACACGGTTGGCGATTATGGCATTCAGACATAACACCTCATGACCCATTAATTTCCCAAAACCGTAATAAGCAGATGCTTCCATCTCAAAATTGGTGAGCCAGAAATCACGGATATGAAAATAGATCAGATCGTTTAACAGGGATGGAATTTTTGCTTCAAGCCGTACTTTTCTTCCCTGAGGAGCATAAAACCCCGGAGCTGACAAGGTATTGCCTTTTAACATGTCAAAGGCAATTTTCTCTAAAAGTTTTTCGGAACATTTCGTACAATATGGTTCAAAGGGCAGATGAAGACTTTCTTTCAATTTCCGGCTGACCAGTTTCCCATTATCATCCTGGGGAAAATCATAATAGGCATATAGATTATCAAGGCCAATGGCATATTCCGAAACTAGGTGAGTCCCCAATTTTATATCTGTCTGAATGCTTCCCGAGGTCCCGACTTTCACTATGTTCAGTTTTCTCCTTCTTTTTTTAACCTCCCTGGTTTTAAAATCAATATTCACGAGTGCATCAAGTTCGGTCATTAGTATTTCTATATTATCCGTTCCCATTCCTGAACTGATGACCGTTATCTTTTTCCCCTTGTAAGTACCGGTATGTGTGATAAATTCACGCTTATTCATCTCAAAATCAAGGGTATCAAAATATTTACTGACCCGGTATACACGGCCTGGGTCACCGACCGTTATGATGGTATCAGAAATATCCTTCGGTTTCAGATTCAAATGATAAATACTTCCGTCACTGTTTATGATCAACTCCGAATCCGGTATTTTACTCATAATTATAGGATTATTTGACTGGATGAATCAATTTTATTACAATTCTACCACCTTGGCAGGATTACCAAAAACTGTATCCCCTGCTTTTACATCATTTACAACAACAGAACCTGCTCCTACCCTGGCTCCTTTACCGATTTTAATCCCGGCCACCAAGGTGACTCCAGCTCCTATAAATGACTGATCCACGATCTTTACGCCAGGCCCAACAACTGTTCCAGGACCGATCTGAACAAAATCACCGACCGTCGCATCAAACTCGATGATGGCTCCGGAATGTATCAGGTTATGATTCCCAATGGTCGCATTAGCTCCAATCACCACCGAGTCATTGATGAAATTTCCATGTGAAATAGCAGAAGAGACCGCCAGATTCGCGTTTTTGTGAATGGCATTGATGGGCATGACTTTCCTTCTCTCCTTCAGCATTTTAACAAGTGCATTTCGCTCATTGTTATCATCAGTAGCCACAAAGGCCTCACATTTATGGCCAATCAATTTCAGGAATCCATCATCGTCCGTCCTGCCCAATACGGATACTTCATTGATCTCGGTCCCATGCAGCTCCTCCCTGTCATCCAGGAAACAATAAACGATCACATCATGACTTCGAAGGATCTCATAGGCAGCTTTACCTATTCCCCCGGCACCTAAAATGATTACAGGTTTATTCATACAGGTTTTCGGTTCCGATCAAATTTACATTAATTAATAGGTTCACCAAAATTTATAAATAAAAAGACTTTTTGTAATATTCAGAAGCCTTTTATTGTCCAGTAACCAGCAAATAAAAAAGGGCATATAAGCAGTTTTGTATCTCTCAAGGGTACCAAAATTCGGTGTGGCATAGGCCATCAGCACAGCCAGCAATACAACATAGATTCCAGTCATCAGGTACCAAACATTCCATTTTATAGGATCCTGCTTCATCGACAAGATCTTCAGGATCGTAAGGACCAGGATAAGGGCATTGAAAACTCCTGTCAGATCAGGTAAAAATCCAGATCCTTGCCAGGGTAGTGGCATAAACAGACCAGCAAATAATGAAAGAGGTAAATTCAGTAGGAAATGAATTAGAACATTCCCGTATGGCAAATAGTGGATGATGTTTCTCCCTTCTGAAACCAGGATGATCCTTTCCTGATTATCCCTGAGTACTTCAATGATAATGTCAAGCCTGAAATTGGGATGAAAAAAGGAAAATGCAATGATTAAGATGACCATAAAAAGGATAAACCAGCCATATTTTAAAATCCCTTTATATCTGTTGATCATGGTTTGGTAAACAATTCCAGCAACCAGGGATAAAATCAAGATGGCTGCAAGATGATATTTGACAGACCAAAGGATCCATATCAAAAAAATCCCTGTCAGGTATTCCCTCCAACTGATCGATCTTTTTTTGAATCCCATGATCGCCCATGCACTCAGTGCCATGATACAGGCATAAGCCACCGAATCCTTTAACACACCGGAACTCCAGAAAACCAATGGAGGGAAATATAAAAAGGAAGCCAGTGCGGGATATTTCAATTGCGGCCATTGACGCATGATAGTTTTCACCAGATACCAGCTCCCCCAGAAACTGAATAAAGAAAGGTATATGGAGGCCATCCAGTATGATTTACCTGAGAGGAGATAGAGAATACTTAGGATCTTTACAAAAAACAGAGACCTGGGTTCCATCAATACCTGTGAATGCTGTGAGGCCAGAAAAGAGAGGTCGGAATGCAAAAGGAAGAGAAACCATTCCCGCACGGTGATGGCCGATCCCAATACCAGACGGACAGCCATATCGTACTGAACGGTATCACCGCCACGATAATGATAAAAGTACAGCAACCCCACTCCGATCCCACTCATCAGCTTAAGCACCAAGCCAGAAAAAAAATAATTGGCGAGGGCTTTGCTTTCCGTTGTAATAAACACAAAATAAACCAGGGACAGAAATACGATCAAACCAATAAAAAACACCTCGGCATCAGTTTGTATTGAGTAAAATTTCAGCTCCAATATTACAATTTAGACATTGTTTTTTATAACAAAATTGATTGTAAAGTTCAATCAGGCCCTGGGAATCCGAAGCATTTTTCACTTTGATCCCCAGATTTTTCCAGTACCTGATGATCCTGTTATTCTCAGATCCTGTTTTCTCGAGCAGGGATATCGCTTTTTCCTGATAAATATCCTGGTCTGAAAACCGGCCAAAGGCAACCAGCAGGGGGGCAAAAGAATTGATGATCAGATTGTCGATACTGAATTTACCCAGTCCGGCCAGTTTCTTTTTGGCTTTCTCCCCAAAATCGTAATGCTTTTGCCAATAGGAAGACTGACAAACAGTAAAATCCTTATAAATCTGACCAACCTCTTTCACATCGATCAGATAAGAAAAGATATGATTGACCCGGGTAAAAAACATGGCTAACTGGGAGATCCGGATGGTAGGGAAATTCTGGGGATGGAGGCGAAGAAATTTCCACTGATACCTTTTCATAAAGTCATTCTGAAGTTGATATTTATGTTTCAAAAATACATACTCTTCCTTCAGTGCTTTCTGGTATTCATCTTTTTCTTCGTCTAAAAATCCTGCCATTCCATAAAACAATGCTTCCAACCTGAACAGATCGTTCCGGTGTCTTAAGATCAGTTTTAAAGGCAGGAATTTCGATAATAAGAACATATTATCCTGGTTGACTTTAAAGCCGAAATTTCTGACGATCCATCGATAGGAAACTTCTTCCCAGTCATTATTACATTCTTTCAGGAGATGCTCAATTTTATAGGATTTCCGTTCCAATCTCATAATGAGGGCTTTCTGGATCATTCCCAGGATCTTTATTCCATTCAACTGGTTCAATTGTTCCTGGCAGGCGATCTTTTCTGCCGGAACATATACGAGGCTTCGAAAGCGATGAATGAGCCGCACAGAAACTCTCTGGTTTAATTCCAAAGTGGGAATTTGAGATCCGTCGCGACGAAAAACAGTCCGGTCATGATCCCATACTACATGCAGAATTACCTTATTGTAGTTATCATCGCACTGGTGCTGGTGTAAATGCCAGTGTGAGGACCGGACATGAATTTCAACAGCTCCCATCCAGAGGAGGCCATCGATCCGGATCCTTGCATCGTTGAAATCTGGACCTGCATGTGTGTTCAGGTTTCCGGGTGAAAGGATCTCTAATGGCTGGCCATTTACAGAAGTGAGCGCGGACAGGTCAAAATAAGTATATTGCCATACAAAGGACAAGAATGATTCATTGATAAACATAGCTGGAAATAGTTGGTCAAATCAGGATGAATATAATCAATTCAGAGATATTTATCCATTAATTTTTCCATTTCATCTTGTATTCCCTGGGCTTTTTCCCTTGCTGCAATATCGTAATCCTCGTTACCAGAAGCGTAAATTATTGATCGAGAAGAGTTCACGATCAGACCGACAGATTTATTGATTCCATTTTTTACTACAGACTCCAGGCTTCCACCCTGGGTACCCACACCAGGAATAAGGAGGAAATGATCGGGAATCAGTGCCCGGATGTCCTTCAGATGATCAGCCCGGGTAGCTCCCACCACATACATCATCTGATCTTTACCAGCCCATTTTTTCGATTTTTCAATCACTTGCTTGAATAATTCCATCTCAGGGACTTTCAATAACTGAAAATCCTGGCTACCGGAATTTGAGGTAAGGGCAAGCAAAATCACCCATTTATCTTTGAAATTGAGAAATGGAATGACTGAATCATTCCCCATGTAGGGATTGACCGTTATCGCATCAAAGGAAAATTTTTCAAAATAAGCCCTTGCATACAATTCACTGGTATTGCCAATATCCCCTCTTTTGGCATCGGCGATGGTAAAAATATCTTTCGGGATATAATCAATCGTTTTTTGCAGGCTGATCAACCCGGCAGGTCCCTGCGCCTCGTAAAAAGCTAAATTTGGTTTGTAGGCAATGCACCAATCTTTCGTGGCATCGATGATCCTTTTATTGAACTCAAAAATGGGATCCTCCAGTTTTTTCAAATGCTCCGGGATTTTTAACAGATCCGTATCAAGCCCGATACATAGAAAAGATTTCTTTTTATTTATCCGGGCATAAAGATCCTGATAGGTCATTTAAATGAAGTTTACATTTAACGCAGATCGATCACTTCCACTCCAGGATATTTATCCTTATCGAACTGAAATTCTCCATCCTGCGCACTATAACTACTGTTAAAATTGACTATATTATACACATAGGTATTCCCGGACTTGTCAAAAAGCGTCCATTTTTTCAAATTATGGTCATTTTCATTGATCCATAATTTCACCTTGTAGAATGGTTTATTGGGATCATCGGGGACCAGATCGATGATGTCATAATCCTGGTTCCCCATTCTTTCTTTTCCAGCAACCATATATTTATATCCATCTTTATAGGCTGTAAAGATGTTGGAGGGTGTCATGTCACCATCTTCCGGCAGATAATAATCTATATTCACTTCATTTACATCCTTTAAAAAGGTCCACATAATTTCCCCATCATTAAAAATTACCTGCTCTCCCAAGTCCAGTTTAAATTTGTCTCCCTTTACAATGATATTGCCTGAAAATTCTTCCTGAATATCTTCCATTTTATTTTCCAGTGTGTAGGTAAAATCTGCCTTAAAAGAGGTCAGGTTTTTATATTTTTCACTCATCTGGTTCAGGATCTTCAACGCCTCTTCCTCGTATTGTCCCATAACCGGAGTAATAAACCCAAGAATCAAGGCCAGAATAAATACTTTTTTAATCATCATAAACACTAATCTTTAATTTCATCAAGTTCCTTCAATAATTGTTCCAAAGCATATTCATCCTTGATCAGCACCTCCCGGGCTTTGGATCCTTCGAAGGGGCCAACAATTCCGGCGGCTTCAAGCTGATCGATCAGTCTGCCTGCCCGGTTATATCCCAGCTTCAATTTTCTCTGGATCAGGGAGGTGCTCCCTTGCTGGTGCATAACGATCAGTCTTGCAGCATCATCGAAAAGGGAATCACGGTCACCCAGATCAACTTCCCCAATCTCTCCACCTTCATCACCTTCGTATTCCGGGAGCAAATATGCGGAGGGATATCCCCGTTGTGAACCGACATATTCACAGATCTTTTCCACTTCCTTGGTTTCTATATAGGGACTTTGAAGACGTATGATATCTGAATGAAACGACATCAACATATCCCCCATGCCAACCAGCTGGTCGGCTCCACCGGTATCCAGAATAATCCTTGAATCCATCTTGGAAACTACCTTATAAGAGATACGGGCAGGGAAATTAACCTTAATGGTTCCCGTTATTACTTTCACATCCGGCCGCTGAGTGGCCACCACCAGGTGGATCCCAATGGCCCTGGCCAATTGTGCAAGTCTGGCAATAGGCATTTCAACTTCCTTTCCAACAGTCATGATCAGATCCGCCAACTCATCGATAATCAGTACGATATAGGGCATATAACGGTGTCCTTTGTTCGGATTCAAACGCCGGCTGATAAATTTATCATTGTATTCCTTCAGGTTCCTGCACTGAGCCTCTTTCAGGAGATTATACCGGTTGTCCATCTCAATACTCAGTGAATTGAGTGTATAAACTACCTTTTTAGTATCTGTGACAATAGGTTCATCACTTCCCGGAAGTTCCGCCAGAAAATGCCGCTCCAGCTTATTATATAAAGTAAGCTCAACCTTTTTGGGATCAACCAGAACAAATTTCAGTTGCGAGGGATGTTTTTTATAGATCAAGGAGGAGATGATCACATTGATCCCTACAGACTTTCCCTGACCGGTAGCTCCGGCAATCAACAGATGAGGCATTTTGGTAAGGTCCGCCAGATATACTTCATTTGAAATGGTCCTGCCCAGTGCAATGGGCAGTTCGTAATTGGTCTGTTGAAATTTCTCCGTAGCCAGTACCGATTTAATTGAAACCAGTGATTTGTTTTTATTAGGCACCTCAATTCCAATGGTTCCCTTTCCGGGTATGGGGGCAATGATGCGGATCCCAAGCGCAGATAAACTCAGGGCAATGTCATCTTCCAGATTCTTGATTTTAGAGATCTTCACCCCGGCATCCGGGACAATTTCATACAAGGTCACGGTGGGCCCAATGGTTGCCTTAATGCTGGAAATCCCAATTTTGAAATTGATCAGGGTTTCAATGATCTTATCCTTGTTCTGTTCAAGTTCTTCCTTGGTAACCTGACCTCCTCTCTGGTCATAATCATTGAGCAATTCCAGCGGGGGAAATTTATAGGTTCCAAGATCAAGGGTAGGATCATAGTTTTCCAGCCGGTCAATGGTTGTTTCCCTGTCTTCCGATTCCTCAACTATGAATTCCAATTCATTTTCCTGATCCGGCGAGGATGATCTTTTTGAAGACTTATCAAACTGATCCTCGATTGACAGTTCCAACTCTTTACTTTCATCCCCGTTGCTGTCATCCCGTGAATGGTATTTAGATTTCCATTTTTCAAGCGAATCGATCAAATCCTGATCCTCGGATTCCTCTTCAACAGATCGGTCCTGGTTATTGATTTCTCTTTCATTATCGAATGGATTATTGGCTGTATCTTTTCGTAATTCAGTGGCTTTTTTCCCGAAACCTATAATTTCGGTGATGTTGAAAAAATAGATGATGAATATCAGAAATGACAACAGGAGGAACAGATAGGTGCCCCAGCCAATGAGGGAATGAAATAAAACCGCCAATTCATAACCCAAACCACCGCTTAAAAAATCCGCTCCTGTAAAATTCTCCGTATTGAGCGTAGTATAGCCAAAAAGAAGGCAGAGCCAGAAAGTAAAGAACAGGATAAACTTAAAGGAGCGGTAAACGGGTAAAATATCTTTTCTCGATACCAGTCTAAATCCGATAATGAACAATAATGGAGGAATGAAAAAGGCAGATAATCCAAACCAGTGAAACACGAAATAATGAGATACAATAGCACCAATCATTCCCAGCCAGTTTTCTGCTTCCAACCCGGATTCCCGGATCCCGGAAGCCTGAACAGCTTCCACCACGCTCTGATCAGCCTTCCCGGTAAATATAAATGATATGAACGCGGTCAATAAAAATACTGATATCCCCAGCAATAGGAATCCAAGGGATAAATGAAATCGCCGATCTTTCAGAAAATTAAGACTCAGCCGTATTTTCCTCTTACCCCCGTTCTTCGACCTTGAAGTATTTGTTTTATAGGTATTTTTCGCTCCCATTTATCACACAAAGCTACAAAATAAATTAATGGTTAAAAGGCAAAAATTTATTTACAGAACAAATCATGTTATCCTTATTTAAGCCCGGATATTTTTTGAACCAACGCCTGATTAATTTTTTTAACGATCCCTGGCCCTTCATATATAAAACCAGTATAGAGTTGGACAAGGCTGGCTCCTGCCTCCAGTTTCCTCATAACATCTGCTTCATCCATAATGCCCCCAACCCCAATGATCGGGATATGATCTGATAATTTGTTCTTTAAATAACGGATCACTTCATTGGATCTTGCCTCCAAGGGTTCCCCACTTAAACCCCCATCGCCAATGCGTTGAATTTCCCGGGCAGACAGTGAAAGCTGATCGCGTTTTGTGGTGGTGTTGGTGGCAACAATTCCATCCAGTTTCAATTGGTTGAGGATCTCGATAATATCATCGAGCTGGGTATCGGTAAGATCGGGGGCGATCTTTAAAAGCAATGGCTTTTTTTGCGGGTGTTTAACGATCTCATCCTGTAAATCGCTGAGCAATCTTTTCAAAGGTTCTTTTTCCTGTAACTGTCTAAGGTCCGGCGTGTTCGGTGAACTCACATTGACCACAAAATAATCGACATAATCATACAGGGAATTCAAGCATTTGATATAATCATCCACAGCCTGCTCATTGGGTGTTAATTTGTTTTTTCCTATGTTCCCACCAATGATGAGTTTTGTCCGGCGACGTTTTAATCGATCCACCATTTCAGCCACTCCATGATTATTAAATCCCATCCTGTTGATCAAGGCTTTATCCTCAGGAAGCCGAAATAACCTCGGTTTGGGATTCCCGGGTTGTGGTTCCGGAGTTACGGTACCGATCTCAATGAATCCAAATCCAAAATTGGATAGGCCATCAATCATACTCGCATCTTTGTCAAATCCGGCTGCCAATCCCACCGGGTTATCAAAGGTCAGTCCAAAAACCTTTCTTTCCAGGGAAGGATGTTTCACCAGGTAAAAATACCGGACCATGTAGTTGATCCCTGGGATCACGTTCATCAGCCTGATATAGAAGGCTGCAATATTATGTATGATTTCAGGAGGAAATAAAAATAATATCGGTCTTATGAGTTTCTTATACACCTGTATGTCGGTCTAGATGATTTCTTACACTACAAATAAACCCGAAAAATTCATAATTCTTTTGCCTCAAAGGTTGAAAAAGTACAATTTTGTAATAATCAGCCACAAAATGTGTTATCTAAAAATTTGAAATTTACCCCAACAACTCAATAATGGGCGATATAAATTATGCTGTTAGAGGGTTAACCTCTTGCAAATCTAATTTAACATAAATGAGTTATAGGATTCAGGAATACTAATTTTAAAATTGTATATAAATAAACATGTTTAATATGCTTTTTGACTTTATTGTCAACTTCTCGGATGAAATTCCCTGATTACCTGCTTAAGATAATCCCGGTCGAGGTGCGTATAGATCTCAGTGGTGGTAATCGATTCATGACCCAGCATCTCCTGAACAGCCCTCAAATCGGCCCCACCCTCAATCAGGTGGGTGGCAAATGAATGACGGAAAGTATGTGGGCTCACCTTCTTATGAATACCTGCCTTCAAAGCAAGGTTTTTGATGATGGTAAAGATCATGACCCGGGTTAATCTGGATCCCCTTCTGTTTAAAAAGACATGATTCTCAGATCCTCTTTTTATTTCCAGATGGCAGCGTATTTCATTCACATAGATCTTTATGTATTTCAACGCCTCCCTCCCGATTGGAATTAACCTTTCCTTGCTGCCTTTCCCGATGATCCTCAGGAATCCGATATCAAAATATACATGGCTCAGCTTGAGTTCGGTCAATTCGGAAACCCGCAATCCTGAGCTGTATAAGGTTTCCAGTATGGCTCGATTTCTCATCCCCTCGTCGGTCGACAGGTCAATGGCGGCCAGCAACTGTTCGATCTCGAAATAATTTAAAGTATCAGGTAATTTCCGCCCCAGTTTGGGACCCTCCAGTAACTGTGTCGGATCATTTTCGATGATGCCTTCAAATAATAAATATTTATAAAAAGCTTTCAAACCGGATAAAATGCGGGCCTGTGAAAAGGGTGTCAACCCAATCTCCTTGTTCAAGTATTCCAGAAAGTCCTGGAACTGGGAGGTTTTCAAGGCTAAAGGGGTGGCATCTGAATTGGAGATTTCTATAAACTGTTTTAGCTTTACAACATCGTGAACGTACGCTTCAATTGAATTTTCAGATAAAGAACGTTCAAGTTTTAAATAATTTTTAAATTGCTGGATATAAAAGTCCCAACTCATTTATTCGCTCACATTTAAATCTTTCGGGGATGAATATAATCATTATCAATGGACCCAATCTCAATTTACTTGGAAAAAGGGAAAAAGACATATACGGAGAGGAGAAATTTGATTCCTTTTTCAAGAACCTTCAATCCGGATATCCGGAGGTGAACCTGCATTATTTTCAATCCAATAATGAAGGCACTATCATTGATAAAATCCATGAAATCGGATTTACATATGATGGGATCATCATCAATGCCGGTGCTTTTACACATACTTCTCTGGCAATCCGGGATGCGATAGCCGGCATCGAAACCCCAGCCATCGAGGTCCATATTTCCAATATATTTAAACGGGAATCATTCCGCCATTTAAGTTATATTGCTCCTGTCTGCGTGGGATCCATATCGGGATTCGGCCTTGAAAGCTACCGGCTCGCTCTGAATTATTTTATTCACAAAAAATAATCTTTTGAAAGAAAGCAATTGTCAGTCAATCATTAGCTTTGCCAAAAAAACATGCCCAATTTTAAGGAAATCGTATCGGTAACCATCATCCTTTTTTCGATCATTGATGTCATTGGCTCCATCCCGGTGGTGATCGATCTGAAGAAAAAAGCAGGAAATATAGAATCGGCAAAAGCCACCATCGTGGCAGGTGTTATCATGATCGTATTTTTATTTCTCGGTGATTCCATCCTTAAACTATTCGGGATCGATGTGTATTCATTCGCGATTGCCGGGGCCATTATCATCTTACTGATAGGATTTGAAATGATCCTGGGCATTACCTTGTTCAGGCATGAAACGGCGAGCGCAAGTTCCTCCTCGATTGTTCCGCTGGCTTTCCCCCTCATTGCCGGAGCCGGAACCATGACCACGATTATATCCCTGCGGGCCGAATATCAGGTGGTCAATATCTTCACGGGCATCATTATCAACCTGATCCTTGTCTTTATAGTCCTCAGGTCGTGTGATTGGCTTGAAAGAAAGATCGGCACGGGTGGATTTATTATCTTGAGAAAGGTTATGGGCATTATTCTGCTCGCCATTGCCATCAAACTGATCAAAAGTAACCTGATTATCCCATGATCATCATATTTACAGATGGCGCTGCCAAAGGAAATCCCGGACCTGGGGGATACGGGGTAATCCTTAAATACAAGGATAAAAGAAAAGAGATGTCTCAGGGATATCATATGACCACCAATAACCGGATGGAATTACTTGCGGTGATCGTAGGGCTGGAAGCCATCAAACAACCCGGCTGGAAGGTGAGGATCTATTCTGATTCGAAATATGTGGTGGATGCGGTGACCAAAGGATGGCTTTGGACCTGGCAAAAAACAGGTTTTAAAAAGAAAAAAAATGTTGATCTATGGCAACGGTTCATCCCTTTATTTAAGAAACATCATGTTGAATTTAAATGGGTGAAAGGACACGCAGGCCATTCTGAAAATGAAAGATGTGACCGAATGGCCGTTGCAGCGGCGGAAAGTGACAAGCTGTTGAATGATCCGGGTTTCAGTGCTGAAGCTGATATATAATGCCAAATCCCATCTTTTTTTTCAAGCAGTTTACGATCCACCAGGAAGAAGCTACCCTGAAAGTTACTACGGATGCCTGTCTGCTGGGCGCCTATGCAAAGGCATCCTCCTCCTCAGATATCCTGGATATCGGAACCGGAACAGGCATATTGGCAATCATGTGCGCACAGAGATTCAGCGAGGCACAGATTACTGGTATCGAGCCTGATCCTGCAGCTGCAGAGGAGGCCAGAAGAAATGTATCCGATTGTCCCTGGAGAAAAAGGATCACTATCATCACCGGCAGGATCCAGGATTTTATTAAGACCAGCGAAAAAAAATATGATCTTATCCTGTGCAATCCCCCCTATCATGAATCGCAATTGATATCAACCGATAAACGGGCCAATTTGGCCAGGCACAGTCTTGATCTCACCTTTCCTGAATTGGCTTTTGCCGTGGATAAGTTGATCGCAGCCCATGGTGTGTTTTATGTCATTGTCCCTCCCAGACAATTTCAAAACATGGAAAAAGTACTGGGTCCATTTGGATTACACTTAATCGACCGGCTCACCATCTATAATCTTCCAGGGAAGCCTGTTTACCGGGTAATCGGCGGTTTTTCCAGGATCAGAGGAGAAGAGAATGAAAATACGCTGCTGATTACAAATGAAGATAAAAATTACACCCCAGGTTTTAAGGAATTACTCAAAGATTTTTACCTGGCATTTTAATGATACGGGGCAATTCTTCCTGGATCTCAATCCCCAATGCTTTCAATTCATGCAGCACCGGTTCATAAATTTCTTTTTGGGCGGGAATCTGTACGCCTGTCAACCCGATCTTTCCATTTAAGATCAACCGGGCAGCAATCCCAACAGGCAAACCAACTGTTCTGGCCATCGCCGTTTTCAGGTTATTTTCCCCTTCAGATATCAGGTATGAGTTGATCACTTTCAGTTGTTGGTCTGCAAAGTATTCAAATTTATGCCACATGACGATCAAGTCTCTGTCATTTTCATTCAGCGTCCACTTTTTCTTTAGAATATGTTCCAGGACCTGTGCGGGGGTACCCTCATCAAGCCCAACCGGTTCTTCATCAAACAGGTGAAGCCAGCGCATTTTGAACATTTCCAGGGAATCAAAATCTAAATTCAGGTAGTGTGCCAGCTTCAGTTCCACTGAATCATAGGGATTGTAGGATAAAAATGAATTGATAAATTGTTTGTGAGTCATCTCCTTCACATTTTCCATCATATAGCTGTCATCCGTAGCTCCAATCTGTACGAAGATGTCCCACGCCCTGCAAAATCCCGGTCTTCGAAAAGTCCCACGGTACATCGTTTTAATGCCTTCCAGATTATATAATTTCATATATTTTAAAGAATCCCGGTTTGCATATCCTTCAAAATAACCATGACCAGGAATATGAACCATTTCAGTACGCCTGAAAATCTTATGATAAGGGATGTATTTATAAGCACCTTCCTGGAGGAATTTAACCCCTCCTTGACCGGCCAATACAACATTTCTGGGATTCCAGGTAAATTTATACTGCCAGGGATTTTCATCGGGGGATGGAACTAGCAGGCCACCCGTAAAGGTTTCAAAGGATCGTAGATTTCCTCCCTCATTTCGAATCTTGTCGATCACAGACATTGCTGACATATGATCGATCCCCGGATCGAGTCCGCACTCCTTCAGGAAAATCAAGCCTGAACGTTTTACTTCCCCATTCATTTTGTTGATCTCAGGAGACACATATGAAGCTGTTACCATGTTTTTCCTGTATTTCAAACAGGCACGTGCAATTTCGAGGTGAAATTTCACTGGCAGCATGGAAATGACAATATCGGCTTCCTTAATCAACCCATCCCTGTCTGCTTCATTGGAAACATCAAGCACCAGCGCCTTGCCATTGGTATGCTGCCGGACACGATATTCTGCAAGTTCCTTTTCCCGGTCGGTAAGCAGCACCTGATACTGGTTTGCTTCACTTTTGTCAAGCAAATAATCAACGAGTGCCTGAGAAGATCTTCCAGCTCCTAAAACAAGTATTTTTTTCATAAAAGCCGATATTAGAACCCAATTTATGGTATTTGACTTGTGGAATCAAAAATTCTGCATAAATTAAATATCCGAACCTATTGCAGGAGTAAATTTAATTGACTTGTGCAAATTTGATTTCGATCATTCTCAGAACAGATATTTGAAAATTGCCTATATGAAATCCGAAAAAAGAAATATTCTTATTGAGTATGAAGTATATAAATGGAATGAAGTTGGTTTATCAAAGGATCAGGAGCTCATATTAAGAGCCGAGGAAGCTGCCCGGGACGCCTATGCTCCCTATTCAGGTTTCCGGGTTGGCGTGGCAGTGTTTCTCGAAGATGGACAGATTGTCACCGGATCAAACCAGGAAAATGCTGCTTCTCCATCGGGTTTATGTGCGGAAAGAGTTGCATTGTTTGCGGCCGCCTCACAGTTCCCGGATAAAAAAATCCTGAAGATATCGGTAGCCGCGAAAGATAAATTGGGGGGAGCAACCCCGGTCACTCCATGTGGAAGCTGCCGGCAGGTGATGCTTGAATATGAATACAAACAGCACCAACCCATCAAAGTTCTTCTTCTTGGACCCGATCATACCATATTACGATTTAACAGTGCAGATGCCTTGCTGCCTCTTGGTTTTAATAGTTCACAGTTAAAATAAATCTTCGGATGCCAATCATACATTGTATTTTTCCATCCTTTAATCTTCCATCAAATCAATTGATATAAGTCTAAGGGAATATGAACGAAGAAACCTTACAAGCGCTCACGCAACTACTGGTACTGGTGACTTTACAGGATGGGGTGATCACTGAAACGGAACATAATTATGTGATTAATCTTTATCGCCAGGACCTGGATCCTGCTACCATGAACGACTATATACAATCCTTTGATAAATTATCCGGGTATGACAGGCAGAAGAAAAAAACGGATATCCCCAGAAAACAACTCCCTATCTCATTGAATGACACGGTTAAAACACTGGCCATCTGCAATAAGCTGAATAAAATACTTGAGATCAAACAAAAAGTCTTTTTACTGTTGAAAGTGCTTCAATTGGTGGCCGTTGATGGACGTTTCTCCATACCAAGGAAAAAAATCATCGAAACCATTTCGGCTGTTTTTAATATCCGGACGCAAGAACAGGAGATCATCGAAGAATTTGTGTTTTACAGACCTGGAAAGAAAATTGATCACAATGAGATCCTGATCGTTAATGATAAGGGACCAGCTGAATCTGCCACACAGCATATTCAAGCTGAACTTTCCGGAGAATTGATCTTTCTTAAATTAGCAAGTACTGATATGTATTTTGTAAAGTACTACGGCGATGAGGAGATTATATTAAATGGATTTATAATGAATCCCGGGATGGTTTATATGTTTACAAATGGAAGTGCGATAAAAACTTATCAGGGCCGGGCCATTTATTTCAGTGATCTCATCAGGAAGTATCTGAAGGAATTCAATCCTGAAAGAATTTCGTTAAATGCAGATCATATCACTTTTAAATTTACGCCTAGTATAATCGGCTTACAGAACTTCTCTATCTCGGAAGAGGAAGGAAAACTGATTGGGATCCTGGGCGCCAGTGGTTCAGGAAAAACCACCCTTCTCAATGTGTTGGCTGGAATTTATAAACCATCCCAAGGTACGGTCCGTATTAATGGGATCGATATACATACGCCAGGTTTTAAAAGAAAACTGAAAGGTATGGTTGGTTATATATCCCAGGATGACATGCTCATAGAAGAACTGACCATCTATCAGAATCTGTATTACAATGCCAAGTTATGTTTCGCAGATCTTCCCGATCGGACAATCCGTGAAAAAGTTAAGGATATCCTGAAGACCCTGGGACTCTGGGATAGAAAAGACATGCAGGTAGGGAATGTGTTGAATAAAAAAATCAGTGGGGGTCAGCGAAAACGATTGAACATTGCGCTGGAATTGATCCGGGAACCTTCCATCTTATTTATTGATGAACCTACCTCAGGCCTCTCTTCACGGGATTCTGAGAATGTGATGGACCTCCTAAAGGAACTAACCTACCGTGGTAAGCTTGTATTTGTGGTCATCCATCAGCCTTCTTCTGATATATATAAATTATTTGACCGGGTCATTATCCTCGATGATGGTGGTTATACGATCTATTATGGGAATCCCACCGAAGCGGTCACTTATTTTAAGGAAGCCACCCGGCAGCTCGATAAAGAAAGAGGGATCTGTCCCGTATGCGGAAATGTGAATCCAGAACAAATCTTTAACATCGTTGAAGAAAAAATAGTGGATGAATATGGAATCTTTACGGATATAAGGAAGGTAAGACCTGTCCAGTGGGCCGAATTATTTCAAAAAAATTCATCTGTCAATCGAATTGAAGACAAAATATCCATTCCTGAACAGAAACTAAAAATTCCTTCCAGGTGGAATCAGATCGGGATCTTTATCCGTCGTGATGTATTGACAAAACTGTCAGATCGCCAATACCTGGTAATCAACCTTCTTGAAGCACCTGTGCTGGCTTTCATTCTGGCCGGGATTGTCAGGTATCAAAATGCTCAGGGTGATACTACCTACCTGTTTCGATTGAATGAAAATATCCCTGTATATTTTATTATGAGCATAATTGTAGCACTTTTTTTTGGGCTTATGGTCAGTGCGGAAGAAATCATTCATGATCGCAAAATATTGAAAAGAGAAGGTTTCCTCAACCTGAGCCGGAATAGCTACCTATTGTCAAAACTCAGCGTCCTTTTTATTATTTCAGCGATACAGACCCTTTCTTTCACATTGATAGGCAACCTGATTCTCGAGATTAAAGGAATGGTCTTACCTTTTTGGTTGATCCTCTTTTCCGTATCCTGTTTTGGCAATATGCTCGGCCTGAATATTTCGGATACATTCCGCTCAACGGTGACCGTTTACATTCTGATCCCCCTGCTGATCATCCCCCAGATGGTTTTAAGCGGCCTATTTGTAAGTTTTGACAAGATCAATGAAATCATCGGGAACAAGGCAAAAGTACCACTCATTGCTGATCTGATGATAAGCCGGTGGGCATTTGAAGCCATGTCCGTTTATCAGTTCATACACAATGAATACGAGAAGCAGTTCTATCCGATTGATCAAAAAATTGCCCAAGCAGACTATAAGAGCACCTATTTTGCTGAAAAACTTGAAGATCTGACAGACGAGGCCTTAATGCTGGTTAAACAACAACAGGAGAATGACAACAATGCCTCTATCCTCGAGGAGGAATGGGAAAAGAAAGGGATTAAATCCAATCTCACTATTCTTGAAAATGAATTCAGATATGAATCGGCGAACACCGACCTTTTCAATGGTCAGGTTATCCACTTTAGGCCAGAAACATTTGATGCGGATGATGCCGAGAAAATCTATGCCTTCATCTCCCGGATGAAAAATTATTATCGCCAGGAGACCAATGCTGCGCTCCTGAAAAAGGACGAAATGATTCATATACTGGAAGATGCACCGTACAATGAAAATCTTGCTCTTCTAAAAAATGAAAATTACAATGAGACCCTGGCGGATATTGTGAGAAATATCGGGACGAATGAAAGGGTGATAGAATACCATGGCCGGCTCGCACAGCTGATCGACCCTGTTTTTCAGGGGGTTCCAATGCCAAAATCGCCATTTGATTACCGGACACATCTATTTGCACCCGGCAAAAAAATCTTTGGATTCTATATTCCAACATATTCTTTTAATTTAGCGATCCTTTGGTTATTTTCTTTCCTCTTATATATCACACTTTATTTCCAGGTATTCAAGAGGATCTTGCTTTCAATGAAATATAAAAGGCCGGAATATTTAGTGGCTCCGGGCAATTAAATTCAATATCCCCCCAATTATTTATTTTTATTTGGAAATTTGACGAAATTGCTCAAAATTGAGATCATTAAACTGGCGAATCAGTAGGAACAATTTAATTCTAGAAATATGAATAAATATCTATTCTTTATTTTTCTGATCATACTGGCTTCCTGCCAATCCCGTAAGAAAAATAGTGAAACCACCTTACTTGACAGCCTGGAAAAGCTTGAAATTCCGGTGCCAGAAATCTCTGATAAACAGATCAGCGAGATCATCAACCAGATCCCGGCTCCTATCGAATTATCCGCTATGATGAAAAAATCAGGTGCCGGTTACAATAAAAAATTTTTGAATGAGCCGGAAAAATATTCATACTACAATACAAGTTTCGAACAGGCCTTGAATCTCGGGATCTACGGGGCCGACCTGGGTTACAGTAATCTTTATGAGGAAAATCAAGAATCCATTTTATATGTCGGTGCCATCAAGGAACTTGTAGATGAACTCCGGATCGGTCAGTTTTTCAATTTTGAGACCATTGAAAGGTTGGCGGAAAAGAGGGATCTTGATTCCCTCATCCTTTTAACGACGCAGAATTTCAATGAAGTCAATGAATATTTTCAGGAACAACAAAGATCTGGGCTAAGCGTACTGATGATCACCGGTGGCTGGATTGAATCCCTCTTCATCGCAAACCAGGTTTATGAAAATAACCTCGAAAATATACCGCTGAAAGAAACCATTGGTGAACAAAAAATAGTGCTGGAGAAAATAATGGAACTCCTCGGCTATTTTCAGGGATCTTCGGAAGACTTTGATCAGCTTTTAACCGACATGGGCTCCTTGATGCAGGTATTCAATGAGGTGGAGATTGAAACCATCCCCGGAGAACCGACCTATGAAGAAAAGGAAGGAATTCTGGTAGCCACGGATCATAGTTCAACTAACGTAATGATCACCGATGAAACAATTAAAAAAATTCAATCTGTCTGTGCTAAGATTAGAAATGGATTCGTCAGTTAAAGAACATAACATGAGAAAATTTTTTCGAAAATTAATCATTCTGGGATTTTTATTTTTTGCAATAGAAATTCAGGTCAATGCACAATGCGATTTTAATAATCAGTCACAGGATTGTATTTCAAAAGTTCATGATGGCTTTATTTATTTAAAAAGTTTCGAAGTAAATGGACAGAATGGAAAAAAAGAAAAAATTGAATATTCCTATGTTATGGCTAAGGAAACCCAGTATTACCTGAATATTTGTACGCCGGGAGAAGATCCTGACGGAATCGTCATTACCATTTATGATGCTCAAAGGAATCCGGTTTCAACGAACTACGCCGATGGAAAATTTTATCAGGCTATCATATTCCAATGCAATGCAACCGGAATTTATTACATTTCATATACTTTCAATGGATCTGTCAATTATTGTGGTGGCAGTATTCTTGCTTTTAAAAAATAAGTTATTCCCTTTTAACCACCGTAGCACTCGCCTGGGCGGTTGGGAAAATGATTGAATCTGCGATATTGACATGGGCGGGTCTGGAAATGATAAAATAAATCAATTCAGCCACATCTTCTCCTGTAAGTGGGGTCATCCCCTGATAAACCTTATCGGCTTTCTCCTCATCCCCTTTGAATCTGACTTTTGAAAATTCCGTATTTACCATACCGGGATTGACTCCCGATACTTTTATCCCATGCTTATTTAGATCGATCATCATTCCCTTATTGATGGCATCTACAGCAAATTTTGATGCACAATAAACATTCCCATTCGGGTAAACTTCTTTTCCGGCGATGGAGCCAATATTAACAATATGACCCTGGCCCCGTTTCACCATTCCTGGCAAAATGACTCTGGAGACGTAAAGAAGTCCTTTTACATTGATATCGATCATCGCATCCCAATCATCAATACTTCCCTGGTCAATTGGATCCATGCCATGGGCATTTCCCGCATTATTTACCAAAATATCTATTCCACGCCTTGAATTTTCAAGCGTCTTAAAAGCCTCGAATACTTTTTCCCTATCGCGAACATCAAAACTCAGTGTTTTAATGTCTGTGTCCGCCTCAAGTTCTCTTGCCAGTTTTTGCAAACGCTCCTTTCTTCTCCCGCATAAAATAAGTGAAAAGTGATTTTTAGCCAATAACCTGGCTGTGGCCTCTCCAATTCCGGATGTAGCCCCTGTAATACAAACAATTTTTTTCATGATTATTCAAACAGCAGATAAATTGTAAAAACATTTGTTTTCAGGCTTTCAATCCCTTCGCTGTAGCCAAATCGATCTTCTCTAAGCAGATCCAGCAGTCCACGTGAAAACCTGATCTCAGGAGAGAATTTAAACAATGGAAAATATAAATCAAAACCAAATCCGAATTCGGCGGATAAATTAAAATCTGCAGTCTGTAATTTTCGTTCATTTTCATCTTTCTTATTGCCACTAGCCTGGATTCCCGGCATAACCCCGGCGATCAGATAAACCCGGGTATTGGTCCATCTCATCGATTTATATTTAAAAAGTAAAGGAATATCCACTACGGTTGATTCAACCAGCTGATTGATCTGTTCTCCTGAAATTAAATTATATTCAAGTTTGTATTCATAAAAACCAACTTTGGGTGTTACCCTAAAATCAAAAAATTCTCCCAGGCGCATATTCACGATGAATCCCAGGTCAAATCCCAACCTGGAAGAAGGGAGAATGGATTGGATTGAATCAAGCTGACGATCAATAAAACTACTGGAATATTTCAACTGAAAATGAGACCGGTGTCCTCCGATTAAAAAGCCATAATGTATCCATCGTTCATCGTAATGCGGGAGGTTGGTTTCCACACTCCTTTGTCCGAATACCGAAATGGAAAAAAGCATGAAGACCAGGATCAAACCTTTTCGGCCAGGTAGATCGTGCTTATGCCAAAAGTCAATGGTAAACATTTTGTTTTTTTGAATCCCACCTTTTCCAATAAGGTCAAAAAATCATCGCCTTCCGGAAATGCCTGTACGGATTCAGGCAGATACGTGTAGGCGGCACGATCTTTTGATATTTTCTTCCCGATAAAAGGTAAGATGTTTTTAAAGTAAAAGTCATACACCTGTTTAAATGGAAATTTGTCAGGTTTAGAGAATTCCAGGATTACAGCGACACCTCCTTTATTCAATACCCTTAACATTTCAGACAATCCCTGATTCAGATTCTGAAAGTTCCTTACACCAAATGCAACGATGACGGCATCGAATTTATTATCTTTAAACTGAAGGTTTTCTGAATCACCATAAATTAAATCAATCTTTTGTTGTAGTGACCTCTTTCTTAACTTTTCGCGTCCCCGTTCAAGCATCCCGTTGGATATATCGATTCCTGTTATCTTTTCCGGCTTCAATTTCAATGCCTGAATGGCAAAATCCCCCGTTCCAGTGGCTATATCCAATATCTGCCTGGGTTGATGGTCCCGTAATAACCTGATGGCTTTTTTCCGCCAGCGGATATCGATCCCAAGACTCAGAAAATGGTTCAGAAAATCATAATGAGGACTGATATTGTCAAACATCATGGCCACCTGGTCCTTCTTGGGTAAATTATTATTCTTATATGGGACAACCTGCATGATCAAAGTGGTTTGATATCTGTCAAACTGAAACATTAATGAATTTGTAGTAAAAAATTTACGGATGGCTGAAGAAGTTAATATCAATTCATACTTAGAACCTTGAATTCAACCCTTCTGTTCAATTCCCGTCCTTCTTTTTCATCATCGTTGGAAGCAAGTGGGTGATCCTCTCCATATCCAGCCGCTTTAACCCTGTCAGGGCTTATTCCCTTTGATTTCAGGACATCCACCACCGCTTTGGCCCTGCGGTAGGATAGATCATAGTTGTATTCCTTATCCCCAATGTTATCCGTATGGCCAGCAATTTCGACAACCATTCTGGAATTTTCAGACAACATCTGATAAAGCTTGTTGATCTCAACTAAAGATGCCGGTTTCAGGGTTGCTTTATCAAAATCAAAATAAACATTCCGTAAAACAGTCGATGTTCCGGTCTTAAGTTTTTGAAGTGTTAAATTATATTCCCGGATTTGTTCATCTTCTGTCATTCCCGGAATGGTAATTAACTCATTATGAAATAAATATCCGTCTCTTTCAGCGGATATGGTGATATTGGCAACGTTTTCATTCTTAAGGAGTGCTACATACTCGCCAGTCACAATTTTACTGATCCCAGCCAGAAAATTCTGATCATTATTCCTGACCTGAACATTGGCATCAATTGGATTCCCCAAATCATCCTTTACATGAAGGAGCAGCCTGACGGGCTTTTTATCGATCACCTCTTTCCGCACGATATCAGGTTCTTCTTCAGTAATTTTCCTGATTTCTTCGGGTATGGTAAACATGTATATATCCTGATAGCCAAAACCATCTTCTTTCACCGAGGAAAAATATCCTTTTTTGCCATCCAATGTGGTGATGAAAGAAATATCATTGTCCGGCGTATTGATTGGATAACCAATGTTGACCGGGTTGATCCATTTTCTTTCGGCTGAATCATAAACAGTTTTAAAGATATCGTAACCACCCATTCCTTCATGCCCTTCGCTACTGAAATATAATGTTTTGCCATCATAATCGATAAATGGGAAATCATCGTTCAACGGTGTATTGATGGGTGCTCCTATATTATGGATTTCGGTCCATTCCCCCCGCCGGTCTTTGATACTGTAATAGATATCCAGGCCTCCCATGGAGCCTGCCCGGTCACTCGCAAAAAAGATTACCTTGCCATCAGGAGATATGGTTACGGAGGTTTCTTTATTGGCCGTATTGATGCTACCACCAATGGGTTCAGGCCTTGTCCATATCCCTGAGTTCGGTTTATTGGATATGTAGACATCTCCCCCATTTTCATCCACGTAGATATACAATTCCCGGCCATCATTTGATATGGCCAGATTGGATTCAAAATAGAGCGTATTTATTCTCGGTGAGATATTTTCGGCACGGGTCCACTGCTCATTCTGTTTATAGGAGATAAATATATCTTCATAGGGGAAATTATCTTCAAATACATTTTCATTGATATTTCCTTCCTGCCTTCTTGAAGTAAATACCATGATGGATTCGTCCCTGCTGACACTCGGGCCATAATCAGGCCATTCGGAATTGACCATAGGACCTACATTCTTAATATTATAATTCAAAGGGGAGTTCACCATTTCTTTCCCTCTTTCACATTCTGCAATGCGTTGTTGAGCCAGTTCGAGCGATATTTTATCCGCTCCGGTGTAATAAGGTTCACTGTTAGATAAGGCGATATACCGGTTGTAAAAATCAATGGCATTGTCGAAATCCAGGCCAAACTGGTACCCACGCCCAATGAGATACATCAGATCGAAGGTAAACTCCGGATCGATTGAATAGACCTTCAACAGGTAAGGAGTGGCTCTCTCTTTCTGGATGGTCTGCAGGAACAGATACCCGGCCATATAATTGGCCTTCAGATTATCGGGATCGAAATCAAGGACCTGCACATAAGCATCGCGGGCCTGATTGTATGCCTGGGTATTGGTATAGATCTCATCCGCAACCTGTATCAGTTGATTGGCTATTTCCTGATTATCCTGTGCGAGGGTTATAAAATGAAGAAATAAAACCAGGGCAAATGTGAGGAATGCCCGAATACCTTTTAAAATTTTTATGGAAAAAATGGTCAAATTCTCGTTTTTTCAATAATGAGATTTAAATATATATAGGAAAAAATAAATATCAAATAACATTGTCTTTGTTATCTTTCCTAGGCCTCCTGCTTTCATTTATTTTATCGCTCCTTTCTCAGCTGAAAATTTTGTTCCCATTTCATGGAATTTCCTGCCATTAGGTTTAATTCATCTACCAGATCCTCATAGCCTGAGGCCCTGATCGTAATCAAGTAACGGCGGCCGGATTTTAAATCAATATGAAATCTCTCCTGCTGTTCGTCAATATCATAAATCCCGATCAGGTGATTACTCAACATGTCCCTTACGATAATTTCTGCATCAGCTACGACCCCTGTCAATTTATCGGTTATTCTTCCTGTGATCTCAACAATCTGAGAGGTGGTATCATTCCTCGTAAGCACATAAATATCTGTTTCTCCATAGGAATCTTCACGTTCTGATGAGAAATAGGCCCTTTCCCCGTCTGTACTCCAGACAAAAAATATATCATCATCAGCTGTATTGATCGGGTATCCTACATTTTCAGGACGGGTCCAGCGATCCTTTTCCACCAGATATTCCGTAAAGAATATATCATACCCTCCCATTGAATCATGTCCCTTGGAACTGAAGTACAATTTATTTCCATCCGGATGGATAAACGGTCCGTCCTCGTCATATAGGGTATTGATATATTCACCCATATTTTCAGGGGAGTTCCATTGCCCGTTGAGATCCCTGGTAGAAAAATAGATATCGGTTCCCCCAACCCCTCCGTTCCGGTTGCTGGTGAAAACGATCATGTCGCCCTGTTCCGTAATGGAGGCATGGGATTCCCAGTTTCTGGAATTTATCCCTTGCAGGATTATGGGATCAGACCAATGGTTATTCAGGCGGTCACTAACATACAGGTCGCCTCCAATATTCACTTTGAAGGGATTCTGATCACCCTTGTAAATAAACAGCCGACTCCCGTCTGGTGCCAGTCCCACTGCCGCATCGTGAACATTGTCATGGTGAATGGGCGGACCAATACAAATTGCTTCACTCCAGGTTCCTCCCTTCTTGGTGGAATAAAAAATACTTTCGTAGAACTGGCCGGTAAGTGGATCGGATTTTGTTTTAGAAGTTGCCTGCCGTTTGGAAGTGAAGATCAGGATGTCTTCATTCCGGTTGATCAATGGAGAAAAATCACTGTATGGACCATTAATGTCGGAGCCCAGATTCACTACCTGTATATTGATCAAAGGATTCCTGGCAAGCCGGAGGCCATTCCGGCACATTTGTATATAACGTTCAACCTCTTGAACCTCTTCCTGGGTTGTTTCTGCTTCCTGATGAAATAAAAGTTCCTTTTTATAACTTTCATAAAAAATGATCGCCTTTTCAAACTCATGCCCATAATGATAGGCCCTGCCCAGTTCAAAAAATATATCTTCAGGTGCGTCTTTCTGCCGGTAGACGAATTCCAGGAACGGATAGGCCTTGTTTTTAAAATTAGATTGAAGATAACAGATCCCGATCCGATAATTGTATTCTGTGTTCCCGGGGTTCGCCGAATCCAGGGCAAGATAACCCTCCAGTGCCTTTTTATAATCTCCTATGCGGTAATATTCCCTGGCAAGAGGCTCCATTCGGCTGACAAACCGTATGGCTTCCTTATCCTGCCCATAGAGAAAGGATAATGAAAGCAATATTAAAATCAAGCCGTTTGAAATACCAAAACCTATCTTCATAGCGTGTTCAGGTCCCCGATTATGGCCTGAAAATAGTTATTTATTAAGTTCTTAAAAAACAGGAGTCATTTTTTTTGTAAATAATTTCCTTTTGCGTTTCTAAAAATAAATATTGCAGAAACGTTTTAATTTTCCGGACTTATTTACACATGATGAAGATAAGATCTGCTGTATTCCAAAAAAGTGTGACCCAATTAAGGGAATGCCCTGAGACAGGATATCCTGAGATAGCATTTATCGGCCGGTCGAATGTGGGTAAGTCTTCCCTGATCAATCTTATATTTGATCGGAAAAAACTAGCTAAAACTTCGGCAACACCTGGCAAGACCCAAACCATCAATTTTTTCCTGATCAATGATGTTTGGTATGCGGTAGATCTTCCCGGATACGGGTGGGCCAAGGTGAGCAGAGTAAAAAAACTCGATTGGTCGGGCTTTGTTAGGGATTATCTCCTGAACAGAAAAGAATTAAGTTGCCTTTTTGTGTTGCTGGACATCAGACATGAACCTCAGGCGATCGATATGGAATTCTTAAACTGGACAGTAAAAAATCAGATCCCTATCGCACTGGTTTTCACTAAAGCAGACAAACTTTCTAAGAATAAAGTCATTCAATCGGTTGAATTGTATAAAAAAACACTCCTTCAACAGTGGGATTTTCTACCTGAAATTTTTATTACCTCGGTAGTGGATCAGCGCGGGAAGGAAGCTATCCTTCAATACCTGTCAAACATCAATCCGGTTTAAATCTTTGTCATTATAGAATCATTTTCACAAATTTGCTCAACAATTCAATGTCCTTATGAAAGATTTAACTGAGGTTGCTTCCTTATCTGGTAAAGGAGGCCTGTACAAAGTATTAAAACCAGGACGTGCAGGTGTGATTCTGGAAAGTTTGGATGATAATAAAACCAGGATGGTGACCAATCCAACCCATAAGGTGTCGATCCTAGCTGAAATATCGGTCTACACCAATACGGAAGAGGGAGCCGCCCCCCTCGAAGATCTCTTTAAAAAGATCTACAAGGAGTTTGGGGATGACCCGGGCGTCGATGGTAAATCAACTCCCGAGGAGCTGATGAGTTTCCTGGAATACATCCTCCCCGAATACGATACAGCCCGTGTTTATCCTTCTGATGTTAAAAAACTGGTGAACTGGTATGGGATACTGCTGAAGGAAGCTCCGGAATTGTTGAAAGAAAAGGCAGAGGAGAAGGAGGGAAAGAAAGGTTCGGCGAAGAAGGTAGATGAAACAAAATCAGTTAACCCACAACCTGAAAAAGCAAAAAATCCATCACGAGAGGAAGCTCCAGATAAAAAAGGAACTGATTCACGACCGATATCTTCTGACAAAGTGAAAAAGAGAAGCACTCCAAAAAAATAATGCCAATATAAAGACAATTCCATGGCTTATGCACAATATGATTCGCGAAAAAAAGGCATCGCCCTGGATATTAAAGAGCTCTTTGAATACGGTGATCTCTTCCTGATTCTTGCCTATCGTGATTTAAGGGTACGGTATGCCCAGACTTTCCTCGGATTATTCTGGGCTTTTCTACAGCCCGCAGCCACACTGATCATTTTCATTCTCATTTTTGGTAAAGCAGTCCGTGTAGATACGGGAGAGGTACCTTACCCTTTGTTTGCATTGACCGGCATGGCCGCCTGGGCTTATTTTTCTTTCGTTCTTTCCCAATCCGGACAATCCATCATCGGAGCTCAGGAAATGGTAAAAAAAATCTATTTCCCAAGACTGGTCATCCCTTTATCCAAGGCAATGGTGGCCTTTGTGGATTTTCTGATCGCGATGATATTCGTGATTTTATTGATGCTCATCTATCAATATCCCCTAACTTCAAGATTGATCTGGTTCCCCTTTTTTTTTCTGATCAATATCATCGCGGCCTTATCGGTCGGAATCTGGCTTAGTGCCCTGACGATCCGTTTTCGGGATTTTATCCATGTCATTCCCTTCCTGGTACAATTTGGATTATATGCCACACCGGTCGGATATCCCGCATCCCTGATCCCCGAAAAATACCAGTTTATTTATCATCTCAATCCAATGGCGGGGGTGGTCGAAGGCTTCCGGTATGCCCTCCTCGGAGTGGGTGAGATCAATTCATTATCCTATTTATCCTTTTTAATTGTCGGACTCCTTTTTATATCGGGAATACTCTATTTTAAAAAAGTAGAAAAAGTAATGGCAGATATTGTCTGAAAGCATTGGTTTCGGATATGGCGGGTTATTCCCGATTTCATATATTTGTCAAAAGATTGATTAATATTTCCATCTGATGTCAGACGTTGCGATTCGGGTTGAAGAATTGGGCAAAAAATACAGCATTGGTTCCTTGAAGGCAAGGGACCTGCGAAATGCATTTGGCAATTTCATTGAAAAGATTAATCCGTTTTCAAAACACCACATCAGTATATCCCGGGATCATCAGGTGAAGGAGTTCTGGGCGCTGAAGGACATCAGCTTTGAAGTAAAAAAAGGGGAAGCTCTAGGGATCATCGGCAGAAATGGGGCGGGTAAAAGTACCCTGTTAAAGATCTTGAGCCGCATTACGCCTCCAACTACTGGCTACTTCACCCTGGAAGGCAGGGTATCCTCCTTGCTGGAAGTGGGAACTGGATTCCATATGGAGCTGACCGGCCGCGAGAATATCTATTTGAACGGTACCATCCTAGGCATGAAACGGAGAGAGATCAAAGATAAATTCGAGGAGATTGTGGCTTTTTCAGGCGTGGAAAAATTTATCGATACTCCGGTAAAGCACTATTCCAGTGGGATGAAAGTGCGTCTAGCCTTCAGCGTAGCCGCCCATCTGGAACCTGAGATCCTGGTGATCGATGAGGTCCTGGCTGTTGGCGATGCGGAATTTCAGAAAAAATGCCTGGGTAAAATGGAAGATGTGACCGGTCAGGGCAGAACGGTTTTATTTGTAAGTCATAATCTCGTGGCTGTTAATCAACTTTGCCAAAAGGGATTACTTTTAGCTGAGGGAGAACTAATTTTCAATGGACAAGTTACCGATACAGTTCATGAATATTTATCCTCCAATCAAATTAATGAAACTGGGAATAAAATAATTAATATAGAAAACAGAAAAGGGGATGGGAAATTCAGGGTAAAGAACATTAAAATGCTCAATGAGCATTTAGAACTGATAGGTATTGCCCGGACAGGTTCAGTATTGATCTTCGAAATACAGCTTGATAGGATAATTTCGCAGAATGAAGGTTATTTCAGGATTGATTTTGCGATAGATACCGAACAGAATATGCGTGTAGGATGGTTCAGTTCGGATGCTGTTGAGCGAAAAATATCAGGAGATTTTAATATCCTTCATTTAAGAATACCCCGGTTAATCCTTGGCGAAGGGACGTATTATCTAACTTTTTATGCTACGCTCAATGGAATCGTTGTTGATTATATACATCAGGGATTCGCTTTTACTGTTGAGGATGGGAATTTTTTTGGTACTGGAAAAGTAATCCCGAAATCACAAACATTTATATATTCAGATCATCAGATATATACTTATAAATGATCTTCCGGAATTTTATATATCGTCTAAAGCAAAAATGGAATTATCATACAGCAAAAAATGATTTTGAAAGGAAGGTAGCTGAAATCAACAGGAATCATTTACGTGTGATCCTTAAAAAGCACCATTTCAAAATTGTTGGTCAAAATATTGAATTTACCAAGAAAATAAATGGCTTTATAATTGACCGTTTTGATTTTTTTATCCAGTTGACAAAATTACCTGGATCACAGATCAAACTTGATAAAGATCAATTATATTATAAACTAGGAGATATTACACTCAAAATTACAACGGCCGAAGAGATTTATATCCTCTATGAAATTTTTGTAAAAAGATATTATGAGGTGATTACGGATAAAGATTTTAACGTGATCGATATTGGTTTAAATGTGGGTTTTGCAAGTTTATTTTTCGCTCAAAGCAGTCAGATAAAACGAATTTACGGATATGAACCTTTTAAATCCACTTTTGAGGCGGCGCTGGCTAATTTTGCATTAAATAAAAAATATTCTCAAAAGACAATACCCCTTAATGTAGGTTTGGGATCAAAAAATGAAAGCCTTCAAGTGAGCTATAACCATTCATTGAAGGGGAAGAATTCAAGCCTTAATCCGGGATTTGAGAAGAAAGAACTAATTCATATAAAACGAGCAGATGAGGTCATTGATTCCATTTTAAAGGAAAATCCGACCGACCTATTTCTAATTAAAATGGATTGCGAAGGAATGGAATTTGAAATATTCGAGAACCTAAAAAATAAAGGGTTGCCAGATCAACTTTTTGGTTTCATAATCGAATGGCACTATAAGGATCCAAAACCGATCGTTGAGGTATTGATCAGGAATCATTTTAAGGTTCATAAAATAAGTAATGGGGGATTGGGATTAATTACTGCTTTTAGATAATAATGAGAAAACTGAAAAATTATCTGCTCAGAAAGATCTGGTATCTGATGGGAACCGCAGAAATAAATAATATATCTGAAGAAATAAAAAGAATCAGGGAAATTACTGAAAATACGTTTATTGATAATTATTTAAAGGAAAACCTCTTTCAAAATACTTTTTATACGGATTCAAAAAGAATAACACATTTCCATAAAAGCATATATTCTCAGAATGGAGAAGATGGGATTATTAATGAAATCTTCAATAGAATCGGGGTCACAAATCAATACTTTGTTGAATTTGGAGTCCATGGGGTCAAGAATAATTCTACATTTTTATTGTTAAAAGGATGGAAGGGATTGTGGGTTGGAGACAGTGCCTCTGGTAAAAAATCCATATCCAAAAAATTTAGGAAGCCGCTCAATGACGAAAATTTAACCTTTTATCCAAAAAGAATCACAAAAGAAAATATTGAATCAATATTTCAATTGAATGAAGTCCCTGAGGTTTTTGATTTTTTATCAATTGATCTGGATGGGAATGATTACTGGATTTGGAATGCCATTTCCAATTTTTCGCCAAGGGTAGTATGCATAGAATATAATTCCACTTTCCCTCCGGATATTTCTTGTGTCATGACCTATAATCCGGAACACCAGTGGGATCATACAAGTTATTATGGTGCTTCGATAAAAGCCCTGGAAAAACTTGGGAGAAAGAAGGGATATGAACTTATAGGATGTGATTTCACTGGATGCAATGCTTTTTTTATCAGAAATGATCAAAATTTAGCTTTATTTGAAAGCCCATATACCGCAGAAAATCATTACGAGCCTTCTCGTTACCATTTAAGGAAATCCTCCGGTCATAAACAGGGATTTGGAGATTTTGAATTATTGGCATGAAAGTTCTTTTATTCTCGACACAGTGGCCTGAATACATGATCGAATTGGCAAATGCAGTTTCAATGCACTGTACTACCATTCTCATGTTAGCTACTAACCACCGATTTACTCCCGAACATGAAAAATTGATTTCAAATAAGGTTTTTTTTGAACCTTTTGAAGTTGTATTTTACAAAAGTATCAGAAAAAATGGAAGGATGTTATTCCATATTTTAAAGGTAATATGGAAACATAAGCCTGATATTTTGCACATTCAATCGAATGGTCATAAGCTTTTTTATTGGGTGTTTTTTCTTAAACCCTGGAAAACAAAACTGGTAAATACAATTCATGATCCCGTAAAACATCTGGGTGACGAACTCTCAATGGCAATAGATGATACCTGGGTGATTTTTTGGTCCAGGATTTTTACTGATAAGTTTATTGTTCATGGGACCTACCTTAAAGATCTATTAGCAATGTCCTATCATGTTAACACATCCAGGATTTCTGTAATACCGCATGGTCATTTCGAGATTTACAAAAAGTTTCAGAAATATACGGTAAACGAAGATCAGAATACCATACTATTTTTTGGTAGAATCTGGAAGTATAAGGGTTTGGATGTTCTAATCGATGCTGCAAATCTGCTTATTAAAGAAAATCCAAAGTTGAAATTCATTATTGCAGGTTTTGGAGAAGAAATAAAATATTATCAACAAAAGGTTAAATTCAGTGAAAATATTACTTTCGTTAACCGGAGAATCCCTAATGAGGAAGTAGGAACTCTTTTTGAAAAGTCGATGATGGTTGTACTTCCCTACAGAGAAGCCACCCAAAGTGGCGTAATTCCGATAGCCTATGCATATTCTAAACCTGTAGTTGTAACCCGTGTTGGTTCACTTCCAGAAGTGGTTATTCATTATCATACTGGGATGTTAGTAGAACCTAACTCAGTTGAATCCTTGGCAAATGGAATTGGTAGTCTGATCAAAGATCCTGAGATCAGGAAGAAAATGGGAGAAAATGCCTATCGTTATGCGAAAAATGAGTTATCATGGTATACAATAGCACAGAAAACATTTGAATTATATGCCTCAATTTTATAAAAAGTACATAATAGGAAATTTAGTTAAAGAATAAGAATAATTATATTTCCCGAGAAAAATCTTAAAGTTCATGAATATTTTATATCTGGCAGATCCAAATTCAATTCATGACCTTAAATGGATTACATTTTTCTTTAAGAAAGCCCAATACAAAACTTTCATTTTGCCTCGCCCTCATCATTATATACAATTTCAGAGAACTGGGAATCAAATAGAAATCAAAGTTTTAACCCCTATTCATGATTTTTCAATTTTACGTTTTTATCAAACACTGGCTGATGCCTGGAGAATTAAAAGAATAATAAAAAGAAATAAAATTGATTTGATCCATATTCTATATGCCGAACCAAATGCACTTTGGTGTCTTTTCAGGAATTATTTTCAAATTCCCATGATTATTTCATGTCGAGGTACAGATGTTTTATATACTATCCCAGAAACGATTAAGAACAAGACCTTGATAAATTATATTGTTGGACCAGCTTATAAAAATGCATTTCTTTTGGCCGATATGGTTACAGGTACTTCCCATAGCCAGTTAAAGTCTATTAAAAAGTTTGCAAATCGAAAAAATCACATGAAACTGGTAAGAACAGGCATAGATATATCGCAACAATATTCTTCCATTTCAGAGGTGAATTTTCCTAAAGAAATTAATAACAAATCCTACATTCTTTTTCCACGATCTATAAAACCCATATATAACCATGAGTTCTGTATCGAAGCAATCAAACTATTACCAACTGAAATCAAACAATCCTATTTAATGGTTTTTGTTGGTAAAAACAGTGGAGATATGCACTACCAGAAAAAAATTGAACGGATGATGCGATCTGTTCCGGATGCTAACATCCTGTTACTTGACAAACAATCCCAGGTAACTTTCCATGAATTAATTAAAGGTTCTTCACTTGTTGTAATGACCCCCAAATCAGATGGATCTCCTGTTTCTGCAATCGAAGCAATGTATTTCGGTAAACCTCTTATTATTGGCCCAATTGAATATGATGAAGATTTATTTGATGAGAAAGTAATAAAACTAAATTCCTGGTCAGCCTCCGAACTTGCAGAGAAAATTTCAAGAACCCTTGTAGAAGGGGACATATACATTGATTATCTCTTGAATTCAATCGCTCTAACATATAACATGAACATCATGGACGAAGTGTATAATACTTTAACATGCTAAATCTTACTAAAAGAAAAATATTACTTATTTCACCCGATTCATGGGGCATCAATTATTTATCCAAACACCATTTTGCGATAGAATTATCAAAAGTTGGGAATAAGGTCTATTTCCTTAATCCTCCAGCCCGGCTAAACAATATGATGCAAATTGACATAAATCTCCAGATAATTGATTTTAAACTCACTTTCAGAGGCCTTAGACTATTACCAGAATATATATCCGGTTTTCTAATAAAAAAGGAAATTGAAAAACTTGAAAAATGGTTAGACAGTGAATTTGATATGATTTGGAATTTTGATTCTAGCCGATTTTTCAATTTGACCGCAGTCAAGAATAAATACAAAATAGCTCATATAGTAGACTGGAGTGAAAATTTTAACAGAAGATCATTATGTAAATCCTCTGATCTTTGTTTATGTACTTCAGAATTTCTAAGAGTTGAAATGGCTAAGTCAAATCCGAAAACATATAACATTGGTCATGGATACAGTACATCAACATACCGTTTAGATCAATTTGAAAAGAACGAACTCGAAAATGGATTTGAAATAAAAGTTGGTTATTCCGGAAATCTGGGTATAAAGTACCTTGATTGGGATCTTTTTTATGATTTGATAATTCAAAATCCTACAGTCGGATTTTATTTCATCGGTCCTGCAAGTACAAGCAACCTTGCCGTTAATATGTCAGAAAATCTTTCTTTTACAAAATTTAAAAAAATAGACAATGTATTTTTTTTAGGAGAAAAGGCTGGTTATAAACTTTCATCCTATTTATCAGAATTCGATATTTTATTACTGGTTTACAAAGGGAATCAACATAAAGAGCAACTAGCTAATCCACATAAAATGTTGGAATATTTAAGCTCAGGGAAAGTAATTGTTTCCACCTGGACCGAAGAGTATAAAGATAAACTGGATCTGATCGAGATGGTTGAAAATAATTCAAGCCTGCCAAATAGATTTTCTAAAGTTCTGAATAATTTAGAATTTTATAATAATGTGGAAAGACAATTAAAAAGACGACGTTTTGCATTTGAAAATTCATATGAAAAGAAAATCCAAACCATTGACTTGCTAATCCATGAATCGTATCAACAAGGCAAATAGAAGATTCCAACTTGAATTAAAACTTGCAACAGTACGAATAATTAAGAATTTTAAAAGGTTCAAAGCAGAAAATCAATTTATTATCTTCAGTGATCCTAGGGGTGGAAGCACTTGGATGTCTGAAATGTTAAAAACTATCCCCAATACGGCAATGATTTGGGAGCCATTCAATATAAAATATGTCAATCAATTTAAAAAAATAAATTTCGGGTGGCGGCAATATATTCCTGAAAATGCATCATGGCCAGAGGCTTATCAGGTAATTCAAAATGCACTTGCAGGTAAGGTAATTAATGAATGGACTATGCTGAAGACAGAATTTTTGGAATATATTAAAGCGGATCACTTAATAATCAAAATTTGTAGAGGGAACATGATTTTACCATGGATAACCCTAAAATTTAATTTTAAATACCCTCCAATCTATCTAATCCGGCATCCATTTGCAGTAGTTTCTTCTCAGATAAAACAAGGAGGATGGAATTATAGTTTTAAAAAATTTAATGTTCCCAATATACCCTATAATGAAATTTATAAAGATCACGAAGCATTTCTATGTTCATTAACAACAAAAGAGGAAATTCTGACGGCATATTGGTGCATTACTAATCAAATTCCATTGACCCATGCAATGAATAATCTGAGATGGATTACAATTTATTATGAGAATTTATTGTTAAATCCAGAAGAGGAAATTCATCGGATATTAAAAAGATGGAAGGTCCAGGTGCCTTCAGAAATTTACGAAAAAAGTAAAATTTTGAGTTCGACTTCACTGGCTCCTATTGAACTCGGAAATCCTGAAAGACAAATTGGCAAATGGAAAAATGAATTGAATAGAGATCAAATTATAAGAATGGGGAAGGTACTAAATTATTTTAATATCAAGGAATATAGTCCAAAGGATGAAAAGCCTTTGGTCAACAGTGACAAAGAATAAACCGGGAAAAAATGGTATCAGTGATCATGGCAGCTTGGAATGTAGGAGAATATATATCTAAAAGCATAGATTCCATGATTAGGCAATCTTATCAAAATTGGGAATTAATAATTATCGATGACGGAAGTACCGATAACACTGAAAATATCATTGAACAATATGAAGATCCAAGAATAAAATATTTCTATCACCAGAACAGCGGAGTAAGCAAATCCAGAAATATTGGATTAAAAAGAATGAAAGGGGATTATTTTTGCTTCCTGGATGCCGATGATTCTTTCCCTCCTGAGAGTTTGGAAAAAAGATTAGAGGTATTTCATAATAATCCGCATATAGATTTTGTTGATGGATTGGTTAATATTTATGATAAAGAATTGAATACTAAGAAATTTAGATGGCTGCCCTCTTATAAAGGAAATCCTCTTGATCAATTAATCCTCTTATCCGGAAAATGCTTTTTCGGGCTTACCTGGTTAGTTCGAAGAGATAGAAACAAAGTATATCAATTCCATGAGGGACTTACCCATGGAGAAGATCTTTTATTTTATATTGAACTGGCATTGCAGGGTGGCCAATATGATTATACAGAAGCTGTAATCCTACATTACAGAAAAGGGCATTCATCTGCAATGAAGAACTTAAAAAGTTTGGAAAATGGATACCGGTACATTTACAAGGCCATTCTTAGTCAGGACCAGATCCCATATGAAAAGGCTGAAATATTTAAAAAAAAATCAAAAAGTATCATGCTTAAATCCTACCTGGGCCGATTAAACCTCTATCATGCTCTCTTATCACAAATAAAAAAATGGGAATAACATTGAATGAATATCCTCTTCATTTCATATTGGAGCATTAAAGAAGGACTTACTAAATCGACAGTAATCCCGAATGTTAAAATTTTATCCGGATTCAAAGAAATCAGTAAAATAATCCTGGTTACCATCGAACGGGACAATCTCCCAGTACAGTCATTCATTCATCCAAAAATTATACATTACCCAATTCAATCGAGATCATTTCAAATCCCCCTGATGGATAAGCTAATCGATTTTTACAGTATACCTCGAATTTTAACCCATTTAATCCACAGACATGAAATTCAAAAAATAATTGCACGTGGTTCTCCAGCAGGCGCATTGGCCTATTTGACCTTGAAAAAAAACATGATCCCCTTCTATGTCGAATCTTTTGAACCTCATGCAACCTATATGCTTGAAACCGGGGTCTGGCACAAATGGGATCTTCGATATCTATTGCAAAAACGATGGGAAAAAAAGCAGTTAAAGCATGCAAGTGGATTAATGCCTGTATCCGAGAATTATGAAAAGGAATTGAAATTCAAGGGATATCCCGCGGAAAAAATAGTTGCCGTTCCATGTGCGGTAGATCTGAATACTTTCAGGTTCAACAAAAAAGACAGGGATAAGATCCGACAGGAACTGAATATCGGAAATCAAATTACAAGCATCTATGTGGGAAAATTTGGGGGATTATATATGGGGCAGGAAGTAATTAATATTATTGAAGCTGCTATTTCTTACTTTAAAAAATTTTATCTTATAATTTTAACACCCACTGCCATTCCTCAAATTGAAAAAAGATTGTCAAGCCTAACCGGCGATCAATTTGGCTATTCGATACATCATGTTAACCATGAGGAGGTAGCTCCATACCTTTCGGCTGCTGATTTCGGATTGGCCTTATACAAATTTTTTAAGTCCAGCCAAAATCTCTCCCCCATTAAAATTGGGGAATACTGGGCTAATGGCCTACCGGTATTATTAACCAGGGGAGTAGGGGATGAAAATCACTTCATCGAGAGAGAGACAGGAGGAGCTTTATTTGATAGATCCAATCCTTATCCTGCTTTCCAGAAAATAGAACAGATCCTAAAATCGGAAAATTACCGAACTCGAATTCCTAAACTTGCTATAAAACACCGTTCATTTGATCCGGTCATCGAGGCCTACCGGAAACTGATCTGTTCCAGAATACCCTTTATTATATGATTCTTTATTAAATGTCTAATTTTGGTCAGGCACAATACTTCCTCAGCAGATTCTCCGATCTTTCCGATTTTAGTTTATCAAGGGCATTTTTCCGGATCTGCCGGACTCCTTCCCGGGTTAATCCCAGCTCATTCCCAATCTCTTCAAAATTAACCGCGTGATTACAATCGATCCCAAAATACATTTTGATGATCTTCATTCCCCTCGGATCAAGGGTGTTCAAGGCCCGCATGATCTCCAGTTTAAGAGATTGAATGAATTCAAGCTGATAATCATTAGGTGCAGTAGACCTGTTTTCAATCATTTCATATAAATTGTTCTCTTCATCTTCAGCGTCGATGGGTGTATCAAGGGATACTTCATTCATTTCTGAAAACAAAGTATTACAAATATCGGTCGCATCCTGTCCAAGCAGTTCGGCAATCTCCTCCGGACTGGATTCCCGTTTGTTTTATTTTTATATTCTTCATGCCATTTTATGTCTTTAAAATCTCTCATTGTCTTTTGACTGGGCAAATCATCTATATTTTGATAGACCAAAAGATTTGGATTTGATTTTAACCTGAGTATGAATAAGAAAAAATTTACCATTTTTAGTGATTCCGAATATCCCCTTAAATAAATGGGTTAATTGATATGAAATTATAATTCACAATCCAAGTCCCTAATGATTTCTATCCTCGAGATGTAACTTTTTTCCCCACCAATAATGATAACTTCCCCATATCATGATCAGTGGATCTCAAAATAGGAAATCTGGATTTAATAAGTGAGTGATTAATTAAATGTGTAATATTCGCAGAGCGGTGATTACTAATCCCCCATTATCCCTGATGCTGATCCCGCAATAAATCGTTCACAACCTTGACAGGATTAAAGGTCTCAATTGGTACTTCCACAAAAATAGTGTTCCAATCTGACATGGAACCATTCCATAAACCAGGAAGTTCCAGGGCTTTCAGATCCCGTCCCTCCAGTGATTTCCTGGATATAAAGCCGGTTTGAGGATCAATATATTTGGCCAGATCAAATTTATTCCCTTTGTAATCGGTCACACCACAAACCAGATCTACCGGATTAAAGTGGGTGGATTCACTGAGAATCCTTTTCTGATCATTATTCTTCATATCCACCTGGGCACTTTCAACAATCTGTAAAGAAATGGTCCCATCCGAATTTTTACACCAGAATGGCCCCCCTCCTGGTTCACCTTCATTTTTCACCATTCCACAAACACGGATCGGGCGGTTCATTTTCTTAATCAGATAATCCCGGGCCTCAACATGTTCCTGGGCAGGAGCAAGCTCAGTGCATAAATCAGCTCTTAAAAATTCAACTACTTCCTCAATGAATGAAGGACTCAGTGTTTTAACTTCTTCCAGAATGCGCAGATAATAAAAAATCCGTTCCTGGTATTCCAATAATATCCCCGTCAGGGCTTTTTTATAGTTTACCGTTGCTTCTTTCAGGCTGTCTGGAACAACATTGTCAATATTTTTGATAAATAGGATATCCCCTTCCAGTTCATTTAGGTTTTCTATGAGGGCCCCATGTCCTCCCGGCCGGAATAATATCTTTCCCTCATCGGTAAGAAAAGGATTATTTTCAGGGTCTACCGCAATGGTATCGGTAACCGGTTTTTGTTGTGAAAAATGAATATCGTAATTGCCCTTATATATTTCACCATACTCAGGGATCACTTCTTTTACATGACGTTTGAAAGCCATTTCATGCTCGGGGGATACGGTAAAATGTATCAAGATCATATCCGCCCCCCCCTTGGCATACATGGCTCCTTCAACCAGGTGCTCCTCGGCAGCGGTTCTGGATTTTCCCCCGTAATGATGAAACTTTAATAATCCTTTTGGAAGGTTTCCATAATTCAATCCCTTCTCGGTTAACAGATATTCCAGAATCAGATTATAATCTCTTTTGAGAATCCGTTCTTCCAGGTGAAATCCATCCTTTTCGAGTGCTCCTTTAAGATCTTCATAAAATGCAAAATTTTGTATCTCCTTAAAAAACTGAAAAATGGGACCATACTCGGCATCGTTTTTTAGCCTATTATAATCTTCTTCCGTTCCTGAATATGAGTTCATAAATGAAAACAATGATTTGAACATGCGGCTTGCTGCTCCGGAAGCGGGTACAAACTTAATGATCCTGATATCCTCCTGGCTGTTGTCATAAAAATGGATCGCTTTCTTCAGGTCCTTGTCAGATAATTGTTTGATCCCGTCTCCTATTGTAGCCGGACGGTCAAGTTTCATGAAGGGAAATCCTTTGACAAAAAACTGAATTTGCTCCTCCGCCTTCCTGATATCCTTCCCTTGCTTTGTCAACTGGTCAATGTACTTCTGGTCAAGCATGCTCCTTAAAATTTATTTAAGGTATAAATATTAATTAATTTGAATATTTACAAATGTAATTCCCGGATTTTACCCAATCCATGTAAACCAACCCGGGGCAATCCGGTAAAAACCGGTTTTATTCATCCCCTTGAAAATATAAAAAAATATCCTGAAAACTTAATCGGATTCATTTTTTGAAATTCCCTGAAGCACCCGCCTGATATCATTAGCATCTTTCATCAGGGAGTAACTTCCGGGAAGATCATTTTCATCAATGATCCTTTTGAAGTATTGTAATTTTTTAATGTAAGCATCCAGCGCTTCCGATACATTTTTCTTATTCTGCGAGAATATTGGTGCCCACATATCTGGTGAACTTTTGGCCAATCGTACCGTTGAAGAGAAACCACTACCGGCCATGGCAAAAATGCTTCTCTCATCTTTTTCTTTGTCAAGTACGGTCGATCCTAAGGCAAATGAGCTGATATGACTTAAGTGCGAAACATATGCGATGTGGCGATCATGTTCGATCGCATTCATGTAAACAATTCTCATATCGAGGGTTCGAAACACGTCTTCGATCATTTGAACTGCTCCCGAATCACTTTTCTCCTTTTCACAGATGATCATCATTTTATGTTTCATGAGGGAAGCAAAAGCTGCTTCCGGTCCGGAATTTTCCGTCCCTGCAATCGGGTGTGCAGCGACATATCGTCTCCTCCTTGGATGTCCATCAGCGACCTTGCAGATCTGCTCTTTTGTAGATCCGAAGTCAGTCAGGATGGAATTGGCAGGCAAAAGTTCCAGTGCTTCGATGATCTGTTTGGTCAGGACATTCACCGGTGTTGCTAAGATCACCATCTCCGCATTCTGTATCCCCTCTTCGAAGGAAACAATCTGATCGGCAATCCCGAGCTCGCTGGCTTTCCGGGCATTGGATTCACTATTATCTACGCCATAGACATAAATATCATCATGTACACTTTTTAATCCGAGGGACAAGGATCCGCCCAGCAGACCTAATCCGATGATACAAATATTCATATTTCAGATCTTAAAATCTTTTAATCTTGCCAGGGCTTTTCTGTAGGTAGATGGAGTAGAGCAGAGTGAAATCCGGACATACCGGTTTCCTTTTTCCCCAAAGATAAATCCGGGCGTAATAAAAATTTTATTTTCATACAGAATCTGATCCACCCATCTTTCCAGATTTTCAATCTGATCCGGTATTTTTGCCCAGATAAACATCCCCACCTGCCCTTCTTTCCAGGCACAACCCAATTTCTGTAATAATTCGAATACCAGCTGTCGTCTTTGCCGGTATTCTTCATTTCTCCTTTCATGCCAGACGGGAGGATTTTCAAGGGCAGTCACTGCAGCTTCCTGTATGCCCCTGAACATACCCGAGTCAAAATTGCTTTTTATCTTTAGGATCTCATTGATGTATTCTTTTTTACCCCCAATCCATCCTACCCGCCAGCCGGCCATGTTGTGCGATTTACTCATCGAATTCAATTCAAGCGCCACCTCGAAGGCCCCTTCACTGTATAATATACTAAAAGGTTTACCTTCATTCAGCACCAGGCTATAGGGATTGTCATGACAGACAAGAAATTTTCTTTCCCCGGCGATCTGCACAACCCGGTCGAAAATTTCAGCGCTCGCAGGGGCACCTGTCGGCATATGTGGATAATTGATCCACATGATCTTTACACCCGAAAGATCTGCATGTTGAAGGAAATCAAAATCTGGACTCCAGAATTCTTCTTCTTTTAATGGATAGGTTTCAACAACAGCCCCTACCATCTCTGATACAGCCCTGTAGGCAGGATAACCCAGTTCAGGCACAAGAACCTTATCTCCCGGATTGAGGAATGCAAGTGAAATATGGGTAATGCCTTCTTTTGAGCCCATCAAGGGTAATATCTCAGTCGCCGGATTCAAATCGACGTGGTAGGTTACAGAATACCAGTGCCCGATGGCATCACGGAGTTCGGCAATTCCCCGGTAGGGTTGGTATCCGTGATAATGAGGATTGTGGGCAGCCTGAATCAGGGCATCAATTGTACTTTCCGAAGGCATCATGTCTGGACTTCCGATCCCCAGATTGACAATATCATATCCCTTGTTATTTAACTGCCTGATTTCATCAAGTTTTTTTGAAAAATAATATTCCTTCAAATGATTTAATCGATCCGCAGGTCTTATGATCATGCCATCAAAATTTTAAATTTTCGTGAAAATGATTAAAAAAAATCAAAATGTCACACTCAAAGAGCATTATATCTGGTATTTTCATCGGCATCAAGGCTTTGCCTCTACAATTTTAAAAAGTTTATCAGATCGCCGTATAATTTCCGGTACGGGGATTGAGAACCGATCCCCTTTTACTGCCTCGTTAACGTTTTTATGATCCACCCTGATCTCCTCCACCATAGATTCAATGACCCCGGTGGTCGGGCCGATGATCAGGATATGGTCTCCTGTTCTTAATGAGTTCGTTTCCAGTAAAAATTCAGCTATTCCGATTTTTGAAAAGTAATTCATCCCCTTTCCGATATAAACTTTACGATGGGTGGCATTAGAGCCATAATCCTCACTCCATTCGCCACTTCTTTTGCCCATATAGTAGCCTTCCCAGAAACCACGATTGAATACTCTCCGGAGTTTTTCTTCCCAGATCCTGGCTTTTCCCAGGCTATAAGTGCCCTCAAGCCATGCATCAATGGCCTCCCGGTAACATTTGGTAGTGGTTTTTACATATTCCGGGGGACGCCCCCTGCCTTCGATCTTGAATATGCTGACACCAGCCTCCAGTAACTGATCGAGAAATGTGATCGTACTCAGATCTTTTGGTGACATAATGTATTCATTTTCGATATCCACTTGATATCCATCCTCCTTATCAGTAACCGTATAACCCCTTCTGCATAATTGCATACATTCCCCCCGGTTGGCTGATTTATTCTTTTCATGAAGACTCAGATAACATTTCCCGGATATGGCCATACACAAAGCGCCATGCGCGAAAGCCTCTACCCTGACAGGCAGACCACTGGGCCCACATATATTACTCGTACGGATGGCCCCACAGATTGCCTTGACCTGATCCAGTGATAATTCCCTTGCGAGGACCATTACATCAGCATATTTAGAAAAAAACCGGAGGCTTTCGGTATTGCTGACGTTGGACTGGGTGGAAATATGCAAGGGTACTCCATTCTTCCGGGCTTCACTGATCACAGCAAAATCGCTGGCGATGATGGCATCGATGCCATATTTCTTAACGGCGCCAATCATTAGCCTCATTTCCTCCAGGTCATCATCATACATTACCGTATTCAATGTCACATAGGTTTTGATCCCCGCCGTGATGCATCTTTTTTTGATCTCGGGAAGATCATGGACCTTGAAATTCCTGGAAGAAGCTGCCCTCATATTCAGGGACCCTATCCCAAAGTAAATGGCATCTGCCCCACCCTGTATGGCTGCCATCAAGGAATCAAAATTACCGGCCGGAGCCAACAGCTCAATATCGTCCCGTTTTACTGTAGACATGTTGTAAAATTACGTAATTTATCTATTAATTTTTTTTAGGGAATCTTCATAAGAGATGTTAATTTCATCTACAGCGGATTCATTTCCAACGTGAAGATTCGCTGATAGAATATAGATCAACGGAAAAACCTAATTGAATTGATTCAAAGATGATTGGGTAAATTAGCTGATTGTAAGATTTGAAAATATGGATTAGCAGGATAAAAAACCGATTAATTCGTGGTGGGTTCCAGGGATATTTTGAACCATTTACATGCCCATGATCCTTTTTTTCATCCCATCCGCTTCTATATAGGCCGTTTTTAATTCGGATTCCAGTTTGCCATCTTTTGATGCCAGAATAATCCTTACTGGATTGCTTGCATGGATCAGATATTCAAGATCAGAAGCTTCAATGGTGGTAGTAAAGGGAGTTTTCTGATCACTCAATCGAATGGATTCACCTCCCAGCCGGACAGTCGCCTCAAAACTGGTTTCTTTATCATTCAGGGAGGTGATCTCCAGCCGGTATCTGACTTTTTTGTTCCTGTCTTTCCATTGAAACCCCCATATGGCTGACAGGGCGATCAATAACAAAAATGGCAGCACTAATTTTTTCATCCTCTTTGCTTTTAAATCATAGACCTCAATCTATTATAAAGCAAAAAGAATACCAGAAAATCAGTTCGTTCGGGCTGACTTTCACGGATTATTTGGTCAGGTCCAGACTGATCGTCAGGAAAAGGTTTCTCCCGGGTGCGTAAATCGGGCGCTCGGAAGCCTCCCGGACCGAACGGCTTAAATGTTCATAATAAGCCACATCAAACAAATTACGTATACCTCCTGCTATGTGCAATATGCTGGAAATATCATAGGTCAATTTAAGATCAAGTGTTGAAAATCCCGGAGTGACCGTTTCGCCGTAAGATTCAGCCACCCGTTCCTGTTTTATTACGTAACGGAACACAACTTCAGGTCGCAATGCATTACGAATAAAATGTCCTGAAAGTCCAATACGCATATCCAGGGGAGCGATCTCGGGCAGCGGTTCATCATGGTCCAGGTCTTTCCCATAAGTATAGGCCATCGCGACCAGCAGATCCAGATGATACGGAAGGTATTGGTTCCAGTTCATTTCGAATCCCGTCAACAGCGCATGGTCGATATTGATAAACTGCCGCACTCCCGGTGAAGAAGGTAACCGTGGATCCAGGTCATCCCGGATCTCAGAGGATATATAATCCTGCAAATACGCAGAAAAAATATCCATTTGAACGGTCGTCTGGGACTTCTCGAAAACCAGATTGATATCGGCCTGGTTATTCACTTCAGGTTTGATTTGTGGATTACCCAGCAGCTCGTAAGGATCCAATCCTACCGGAAAATAATTAATAAATCTTTCCGTGAGGCTTCCACTCCGCTGACTTCTTCCCAGCCATAAACCCACGGAAAATGGACTGCTTAACCGGTATTTGGCCCCAAAACTTAAACCAGGATTGAGTTGAACTGTCTGGGTGTCGTCATAAACATCGGTAAATTCAGCAGCAGAATCCCTGAGTTTTGCATCATTAACCTCTATTCTCCCTGAAAAAACCATTTCAACCGGTTGGCGATTCAACTGATACTCTGCAAACACCGCGGTTTTGCCGATGTGTCCGTTCTGCCACACATTGTCCTCCATGGTTCTTCCGGCCATGGGTCCGGCAAGCATCTCACGTGTTCTGATCCCTTGTGCTTCTTCCACCCGAAAGTCCGCACCGAAATAGATCCTTGTCAACGGATATTCCAAAATCCCTTCTGTACGTCCACCAAATGTCTGGGTGGTGGCATCCGTGATTGCATTTACGGTCCTCGGATCGAGGTTTTTTCCAAGATTATCCATCAAATGTGAAACGTGTGACAGATAGGCTGTGGTTGACCACTGTTTGAGTTTTCTACCATCAATGGATATCTGGTGTTTTGCATTGACCAGCCAGGTATCATCTTTTCGGAGATCCATCGGCAAGGATGCAAAAATCACATCCCGGGCAAAATTCCTGGTTAAGTTTACCGCAACGTATTGTTTTCCGGGTAATCGATAAGCCAAATTGGCCCCAAGACTCGTACGCGAGAATTCTGATGGGATGACCACCCCATCTCCATCCTCGTAATCATCCCCCTGAGACCATGACCCATTGATTCCAAGTATAAAATTCTGTTCACGGAAACCCACCGCACCTTCGGTCCTTAAAATATTCCCATTGCTTTCGTAACTCGTAGATAATCTTCCAACCGGATCGAATTTCTCACTGAACCGGGGATCCGGTGTAATAAAATTGATGGTTCCTCCAAGAGAAGGACCATATCGAAGAAAATAAGGTCCTTTCAATATCTCTACCTGGTCCATCTGATTCAGGGAAATCTGGCTGGCCGGTGGATCCATTCTGTTTGGACAGGCAGCCAGGGCACTCTGGGTTCCATCGATCACCAGGTTGAGTTGTTCAAACTTGAATCCCCTCATCACGGGATCGAATCCATAATTCCCACTTTTCTGAATGACGGCAATACCCGTTGTCTGGGTCAGGTAGGATCCCGCATCATGTGAAAGCCGGTCATAATCACTTAATGATAAATTCACCCCATCGGATGCACTTCGTCTCATGGCAAACACGGAAACCGGCTGCAACATCCGCGGTGCTCCAGGTTTCATCAGGATCATCCCATCTTTCAGGATATTTTCCACATCTCCTGGACTGAACTTCAGGCTCCCATATTCTACATGTGATATATTTAATATCAGCGCCGGATCAAACTGAAAATTGATATATCCCTTTTCGTCAGAGAAGCCCCGCTGATCACCATAGGTGAAATGTGCCGCAACGATGGGATCACGTGTGATCTCATCCAGTAATCGAATCTCCGCTAAGGATCCCTGTGTAAAGGAACTATGATATAAAAAAAAGAACAGGATTGAAAAGGTTATGCAGCATACCCGGGTCATTTTAATTTCCGATCGTTTTCTATCCGCATTATCTATTTTCATAAAACAATAATGTTTTTAAAATATCTGGTTTTAAAAATTTTGATATGAAAGGGAGCGAATGTAATCCCATACTTTTTACCTGATCTTACTCATTCAATATCATCGGGCCAGATAAAAGCATTAAGAAAATATTCGATTGAAGTATCATCTGATCAGCTGACCTCCTCCTGCCATCCCAAACAAACCTGGCCGATTAGTCAGTAATTTTTGGGTGGATGAAAGATCTTATAAATAAAGATTGAAGAATATAAGGAACCATTAAAAATCTTTTGATCCCGGATCTGTGACAACATCAATTCGAACTGGAACCCACTCCCGGGTTTCAGGAAACAGATGTTCATCCATCCTTCCTGGAACATTGGGTTATCATTTTTCTGTTTTTCCTGATCCTGCATCTCATTGGTCAGCTGGCAATGTCCCTGGCAGGTATTGACCCGTTCATCCTTCTGAACACAATAATTGGCAACAATGTAATCCTGATGCATTTTGAAAGAAACATAAACCAGGGTAAAACTGAGTGCATGTACCATCAGGATTACGATCATCAGGATAATTATGCCAAGCCTCATTAAATGTACCTTTTTATTCAAAATTATAATTGGAACGATTCCAAACCTATGACCTCAGTCATAAAGGTAAATGTGAACCAGAACAAAAAAGTTCAATGTTAGGACGTTAAATTGATCCTGACATTTAATATTTATGTCTAAACCGGAATCATCTGATTCAGGTATACCAGATTGATGGTCAGAAAGGGAAATTGTGCTCACGACTGGTCGACTGAGGTCTTTACAAATTACCGGTTTTCTTTCTTCAAGGTTTCGTAATCCTTGACCGCTACCTCATAATCCGGTACACTTTCGAGGGCTTTCAGGTAATATTTTTTAGCCAGGTCAAATTTCCCCAAATTATGATACGTTCTGCCCAGTAAATGAAAAAGAAATCCTGACTGGGGATAATTCAGGATCCCATATTCTAATAATTCAATGGCATGTTCATTATCCAAATTTCGATATATCCATTGATAGGACAGGCGAAAGATGGTTTTTTCCGGCATGATAACCTGATAACCAAACTGGTCGGTCAGTTCCTGATAATGCATTTTTACCATGGGCAGTATAGCACCATATTGTCCCTCTGGTAAAGAAAATGGCCAGTTTTCAAATAATTTCAGCAAGGCATTGTTTATGATGACCGGGTAACACCCATAATGCGAGGAACCTTGAATGATCCCGGAATAGAAAGCAACTCCGATCAAGGATGGTTTCGCCCGGTCAAGAAATGCCGGATATTTCTCACTGATATCCGGGAAATCATTCTCTCCAATCGATGTATAAATAAAAATAATAGTCGAATCCGGAAGGTATTTACCAGGGATCCTGATTTTATCAAGTCCGGTTGGGCTTCCTGCAATGAATCCATGAAATATTCCGGAGCCTTAAAACAGCTCATACAATGTTTGTTCTCCCGACGAAGAATGGCCTGCCAGAAGTCTGAAGGGTACGGTACGATAGGCTGAATCGATATAAGGCACCAGCTCTTCCTTCAGAAACTCGCTGAATTCAACGAATCCATATCTCCGATTCTGATTCAATCCAACCACGATGATTTCCGGCATCAGGTTCAATTGGGAATAATGATCAGCTATCCCGGTGTACATATTCGAAGCAAGCACTCCATCAAATACATAATGAACCTGGTATTTTTCTTTATTCTGTTTATAGTCAACGGGAAGATAAATCTGGACAGGTATTTTATTTTGTAATATACTGGATTCAAAAATCAATTCATCGCAGGATGGTGCAGGTGGATTCTGCGCATAAATCGAAAATGATATGAAAGATACCCAATGAAGGACAAAAAATAATATCATACTGAAATGATTAAAAAATAAAGTTTGTAATAAATAAAAATTGCTTATTGGAGGATCTGGTCCTCCACAACAACTCCTTCCGTTACAAACGAGATCCCCTGTTGTTCGGAAGTTCCAATCATTACGGCCTGAATTACCGGTTTAATTTCTGGATGTTCAGTCCCCCATTCAACAATAAAATTAGCGCCTGCACCTCCATGCATTTCCTTATCTTCAACCACGAATTCCACCGATTCAAGTGGTTTTATCAGGATAGTCTGTGACAGATAATTCCGGTTCAGATTGCCTTGGGAATCATAATAATCGGCCTTTCGAACATACATTGTATCATAAAGACTCGTATTCCGTATACTGATGGTCGCGGTCAAAAGAAAACGTTTAAGGCCTGAGCCATGATAAATGTCACTGTAAACCGGAACATATACATTCTGGATCATCTGAAGGGAATCAAATTGAATGTCCACAAATTTATAATTCCGGCTAGGCATATGCACTTCTTCTTTGACAAGCCTGGTCTGACAGCCGGTCAGAATTAGACCAAGAAATAAAATACACAGCAGAAGCTTACAATTCTTTGTCATTATTTCATTTCGATTGGTTATATGTTATCTGACAAATTAAGTTCCATGATAAATATACATGAATATTCTAGATTTATAAATATCTAAATTTTGAGGTGTCTGTTCAATTCAACGATCTGAACCGGGCCTCCGATCACATACATCACATCATCCTGACGGATAACCTCCACTCTCCTGATTTCTTTGATAAACTTCCCTTGTCTGTTTATGGCAAAATGATAATTCCATATTTTTCGCGCATTCCGGGGTCTTTTATCCGCTTCCCTACGATGATATTATTCCCCTGTTGGACGGGTAAGGCCGCAATTTCCATATCAGGAATATTCAGTTCTTCGGCTCTTCGCCTTCCATGACCTGTGGAGGGCAAACGCAAAAGTTCATAATTCTATGACCTGATGTTTGCTTGAAGATCCCCAAAATTCTTCGCACCTACCTCTTCAAATAACATTTTTCCAATAACATCCTTGGCACTGGTCGGCCGTGAGATGGCAGGAACCACTGGCACCCCGTATGAAGCAGGATGCTCCAGCTTTGGATCAGTTGATCAATATTATCAGCAAAAGGAGGAAATACGGTGCCCGGGAAGATGCCGAACAATGTATCTCCAACCAGGGCGATCTCGTCATCTACGATCATGCTGATCATGCCTGCCGAATGACCTGGTGTAGGTATGAGTTTGGCTTTCAGGCCAAATCCTGACAGGTCATAAATTTCTTCTATTTGAATATCCGGTTCACAGGGCCTATACCGGATCCGGTTTTGTAATCTCCTGGCAAATAATTGCACCAGTTTGCGGGTAAAAAAAATGGTTCCTGCAGGGATTGGGGCATATCCCTTTCTTAAATTTTCCACTTCGCTTCTGTGCACCAATACTTTTGCCTGATACTTTTTCTGGATATAGGCAGCATTTCCCACATGATCAAAATGGGTATGGGAAAGGATAAGGGCCTGAAGCCTCGAAATCTTCAATTTATCAAGATTTCTCACCAGCTCACTCCGGTATTTCTGACTGCTGGTATCAAAGAGTATATGTTCATTGTCCCTGGTAATAAGAAAGACATTACTTCTGCCTCCCAAAACCCGCCTTATATATATTCCACGGGAGGTTGTCCAGGTTTTCATTGGCTTAAGCTATTATTTATTAAATCCCCTATCTGTGTCATCGCTTTTCAGCCACCATTTTAACCATATGAAAAGTAGTAGGTTCAAATCCGCTATTCTGCCAGAATTTTTGTGCGCCGGGATTTTCAGTGGATACCTGCAATTCTATATGATCCGCCCCCTGGCTGATCAGCCATTTTTCAGCTTCTTCATACAAAGCTTTTCCAATACCCTTTTTCCTTTCGTTTTCACTGACCACGGTTTCAGCTATATATCCTTTGTTTTTTAAATAAAAGGCTTCGGGCATTTTTCTGAGACTGGCAAAGAGAAATCCCAATATCCTCTGGTTTTCTTCTGCAATAAAAATGCTTGTCTCTTGTTGTCCCATCCGGATTTTCAATTCTTCTATCAGGGCCTCCTTGGCCTCTTTTCTGTAGGAAAAAATCGGATGATGTGCGCTATGATAATTCATTAGTTCCTCCCATAAGGGAAATAGATTTTCAGCGTCTTTAATGGAGGCTTTTCTGATTATCATAATAAACCATTTATTTTGTTTTTTGCACTTCCCTCCACCCATTAACGGTAACTCCCCTCTGTATCCGGATCTCCCTGCCCATCATAGACGGCTTTCCTTGGATAAGGGAAGACCGGACGGGTCATGACTTTTTTCCCATTGATGGTTTTCGTCATCACCACGCGCTCCGGGGCCTTCCCATTTTCCACCCAATCCCTGATGATCTTCAGCCAGTCAGCCTGATCAGGGCCAGGCCCGCCCCCACAATGTAGAACACCGGGCAATAAAAACAAACGGAGATAGGCATCTGCTTTGGGATCGGCTTTTTTTACTGCCTCATAATGTTCGATGGTCGAAAGTGCCGACAGGGCTGCATCCGACCACCCATGAAAAATGATCAACTTACCATTATGGTCTCTGAAAGTCGCATAATCCGTACTTGTTGCATTCAGGTTGGAAGCCGCCAGTTCGGTATCCTTTTCAAAATTTGTAAAATCATAGCTCAGATAATCCCAGTCAGGATCATTGAATACCAGGTATTTGAACATTTCAGTACCAAAACCATATTGCAGGCAGGGAAATTTCATGTCCGCTGAACCTTCAAATGGTCCAACAATCCAGTTATACCACCCCCAAAGTTCATCCTCTCCCCCCAAAGGGAAACCAGGATATATTTCCCCATTCTGGTTGGTTATACCTGTATAAATCGCCCGGATCGCTTCAACCTGGATAAGGGTAAAACAATCATCCGAGGATTCATCATCTGGACAGACTGGCAAAAAATCCAGGTCAAAGGAGCATTCCCGCGGATCGTTCAGGATGCCATCCTTCACCCCGTCCTTTTCATCACATTGATAGAGGATCAACTGCTGGAGCAGCTTAAGATTTTCCCTGGTCACTACCGGATTATCCAACATGTCTGGCATAGGGTACAGGTATTGCATATTCTGAATGAATTCGGCACCAATAGCAGGCCATGTAAAAGCAGGTGCTCCTGCCACAATGCCATCAAAATCTTCTGGATATCGCTGGGCTTCCATCATGGCCTGTCCTCCTCCCCGTGAACAACCCAGAAAATAGGAATATTCCGGATTTGAGCCATAATAATAATATTGGATTACTTTTGACACTTCAACGGTCCGGTGAACAGCTGCATGCCCGAAGTTGACCTGTCTTTCAAGGTTATTGTAGGCCCAATCAGCCTGGATCCCGGATCCTTTATGTCCCGTATCGGTACCGACAGTGGCATATCCTTCCTGGATCCTTCTTCGTTCATTGTTCTGGATCTCTCCCACAAATCCTCCTCCTCCACCCATCACAAAACGGCCATTCCATTTATCAGGCAATAAAAGCTCAAAATTGATCTCCGTTCCGATGGTCCCAAGCACCCGGCAGAATGGCATCTTCTCATTTTCAGTCACTTCCTGGCGTTCAACTTTTATAAGATCAACATCTGGAAGTTGCAAAGATTTTAACTCACCACAGGCCAGACAGGGAATTGTTGCCTGTTGAGCGAATGACTGTCTTCCTGAAGCGAAGAGTAAAAAATAAATAAAAGAATAAACAAGAATGGTTTTAGGGTTCATGTTGATGTAGGTTGTAGTGCCAATCAAAATTTAAAATATAATACCGCAAAAATAAAAAATTACTCTTTACTCTGCCTCCAGCTTAATAAGAAGATTCCTCCGGAACCCCAGAGCGGGAAATTTTGCTTAGAAAACTTGAAATATTGCCTGAGAGAAACCTTTAAGGAACGAACGGGCAATCAAATTAAACATCAATTAAATAATGAATCTCTTGCTGTTACTTTTAAAACAATTTATTGCAAGAAGACACAAGATTATTCCCTAATTTAGAACCCTAACGTCTATATTTCAAACGTTAATTAAAAAAACTGTTAATATTTTAGTTCGAACTGATCAGGCTTTATCCTCAGTTCCTGCCTGGGGTGCATTTTCTGCGACTGACTTGACGCCATTATCCCGGTTGTCTTCAGCGGAATACATCTGAGAAGTGCCGATAATCTGACCATTTGACGCAGTCAGGTTAAAATAGAATTTTCCATTTTTGGCTGAAAGTTTGGCAAATTTAGAAGAATCAGCAGCATTCTTTTTTACAGATTCAATGCCATTTTTACAGGCAGATTTTGTATTATACTGTTCACTCGATAAAATAACCTGACCATTTTTTGCGGTCAGCGTAAACTGGAATTTGTCATTCTTTGATTTTTCAATGATAAATGAAGGATGCGCCATTGTTACAGAATTTAAGGTTTATCAATATGATTAGGTACATGTATTAGAAACAAATTTCATCATCGAAATGTTTAATAATTCTAAAAGATTTTCTGCCGATCCAGAATATGGTATTTCAGCATAAATAAAAGTTATCATTCAGGATTAAGCCTCTACTGTCTTTTTATTGCGTATCTTTGAAGAATTGGCAACATATTAAATTATTTATGAGTTTAAATACAGTTAGATTTTCAAAAGAACTGAACCGGGACTTTAATGAGACTCTCAGAAAGCGGATCAAAGATTATTTCTCACAAAATGATCTGAGTCATTACGCCGATACCGGCATGATCTTAAAAAGCATTTTCATGTTCCTGTTTTACCTGACACCCTATATACTGATGATCACTGGATTGGTGACCAATCCCTGGCTGATCTATTTCTTGTGGATCTGGATGGGTGTGGGGATGGCTGGCATTGGACTTTCCGTGATGCATGATGCCAACCACGGAGCATATTCCAAAAATAAATGGATCAATGACTTCCTGGGATTCTCTCTAAATCTCATCGGTGGCAATTCCACTGTCTGGAAAATACAGCACAATGTGCTTCATCATACCTATACCAATATCGACGGCATGGATGAGGATATCACCACCATTCGATTACTCAGGTTCACCCCTCATAAAAAAAGGTATCCTATCCATCAGTTTCAGCATATTTATGCCTGGTTTTTTTATGGGATCATGACCCTCTACTGGATATCGACCAAGGAATTCTTTCAGCTCGTCAGATACAGGAAGATGGGTTTTACCAAACGCCAGGGTAGATTCGGCAATCTGATGACTGAGTTGATCATCTGGAAAATCATCTACTATATGTATGCGCTGGTCATTCCGATGATCCTGTTACCGGTGGCCTGGTGGGCAATTTTAATCGGCTTCCTAAGTATGCATTTTGTATGCGGCGTGATCCTCGGCAGTGTATTTCAATCTGCTCATGTAATGCCGGATGTAAATTTTCCCCTGGCCGATGAGGAAGGGAATATGGAAAACCACTGGGCCGTGCATCAATTGTTGACCACGACCAATTTTTCTCCAAAAAGCAGGATTTTTTCCTGGTTTATCGGGGGATTGAATTATCAGATAGAGCATCATTTATTTCCCAACATCTGCCATATTCACTATAAAAAAATTTCGATCATTGTGAAAAAGACGGCAGAGGAATTCCAATTGCCCTATTACACAAAGAAGAACTTTGTAATTGCAGTGTGGAACCATGTACAGATGCTCAGGAATTTAGGCAGGCACGACCTGGTTCCAGTTAAAGTCCGGTAACCGCTTACCTCCTTTTTACAGGAATCAACATACAGGATGATCCCGGCCGATCTACTTTTCCCAATCCGGGATCCTTCCGGGAGTGTACTGCGCCTGATCTTTTTCCAATGAACTTTCAAACTCCCGGATCTTTTTATCAATTTCACTCAGAAAAGCCAGTTGTTCTCCAAATTGGTCCGCGGCAATGTCATAGGCCCTAACAAATGTCTCTGTAGGCCCTGAACGGGTTGTCCACAAATTATTGGTAATCATATCCACCCGCTCCCTGATTGAGGTTGGTGCCATACCTTCAAATTGACTTCTCAGGGGATCGCCATTCAGCCTGCGATTCAATTCATCCAGCTGTTTTTCTATTTGAATGACCTTTTCATAAGCAACATCAGGCACATCCGATGCCTCCAGTACCACTTTTTTGAAAAAGGGGATCTTTCTATCCAATTCTTTTCGATAAAAGTCCGCGGCACTCATGGCGCGTGTCAGATTGGCCACTTTATGATTGAAGTCAAGCAAAGCCTCCTGATCGACCAATTCAGAATCTTCCATCTGAAGGGGTTTGCAAATAAATGGCTGGGGAGGAACAAGCTCAGTGAAGGTATCCTTTTGAAATTTTTTCAAGGATACGAAATATTTCCCTGGGACTATCATAAATCCCTGATCGGCATCTTCCCAGGGAACGGACAGATCGGGTGATTCCAGACTGACCGGTGAAAAAGATGCATATCTGAAATCCCAGATCACGCGATGAATGCCCCTGGAGATATCTTCTTTTATTTTCCGGATCACATTTCCTTCCTCGTCCGTAATGGTAAATAAAAGATAGGGTTCTATTTCTTCCATTTCCTCCCTTTGGGTCTGATAGGATGGATAGATCACTTCCTCTCCATTTTCCTGTTTTTCCTTTTCTTCCTCTCTTCTTTTATCCTTTTTCGACTTATATTCATCACGGATATAATAAGTAAAGACAGCTCCGGTTTCAGGATTGGGTGCCGAATAAAAGTCGGCGCCCTGAAATCCAACCCCTCTGTATCCAAACGGAGATGCTTCGATGAACATCAAGGCATCGCTGATCGGGAAGACCATTGCCTCCTTCTCCAAATTTTCCCTGCTTAAAAAACGCAAGGGAGAATAATCATCCAGGATGTAAACTCCCCGGCCAAAGGTCGAAACCACCAGGTCGCTTTCCCGTTCCTGAATTTCCAGATCCATGACCATGATATTTGGCATCTCATTTTCCAGCGGTATCCATTCATCTCCCCCATCTACCGTAAAATATACGCCCATCTGGGTCCCAACAAATAACAAATCCGGAGATTTATGGTCTTCGGCAATGCTATAAGTACATCCATTCGCTGGTAGATTGGCATTGATGGAAATCCAATTTTTCCCTCCATCGAGGGTCTTATAAAGAAATGGCCGGTAATCACCCCCTGTGAAATTCTGACAGGCTGCGTATGCGACCTGGTCGTCATGATGGGAGGCAAAGATCTGGTGGATCCTGGTATATTCCGGCAAGTCCGGGATGGACAAAGTGCGGTTCCAAGATTTTCCGCCATCCCGGGAATAATAGATGAGGCCATCCCCTGATCCTGTATACAGAACATTCTCATTAATGGGAGATTCCGCGATGGTTGAGATCTGTGCCATGGTTCCTTTCCTGGCGAGTTCATCAATGCTCCAGCTTCTGCCCATCAGATTCTGCATTTTCGAAGGAATCCCACGGGTCAGGTCTGGGCTGATCTCTTCCCAGGTATTCCCCCGGTCATCTGTCCTGAATAGCTTATTGCCTCCAAAATACAATCTTTCAGGATCATGGTGAGAGATCAGCAGTGCCGCATCCCAATCAAAACGATAGGTTGTATCGGCATCATTATAGGGCTTGATGTATATTCTTTCACCTGTCTTTCGATTTAACCTCACAATATTTCCAAATTGTGCCTGGGAATAAATAATATCGGGATCCTGCCAGTCGACCTGTGTTTCGAATCCATCACCACTAAGCGTAAAATACCAGTCGCCGTTGGTAATTCCACTTGAATTTATGGTACGTGATGGTCCCCCCAGGCTGTTGTTATCCTGGGTCCCGATATATACATTGTAAAATGGGAGATCATTGTCAGCGGTTATCTTATAAATTTCTGTGATGGGTAAATTATTCCGGAATGACCAACTGTTACCCTGATCATAGGTTTCATAAACACCTCCGTCACATCCGGCGATCAGGTGCCGGTTGTCATCGGGATCGATCCAAAGGACATGGTTATCAACATGCTTGAATTTTTCTCCCAGATTTGACCAGGTTTTTCCACCATCAGTACTGACCTGCATAAAAACATCCCCGCTGTATATCCTGTTCTCATCTTCAGGATCACAAAATAATTTCTGGAAGTAAAAAGGATAGGAAGAAATATAATCACTTTGTTTTGACCAGCTTGCTCCACGATCGATACTTCTATAAATACCTGCCTCTTTTTCTGCTTCAATGATCGCATATAAGATATCCGGATTGACCGGAGAGATGGCCATTCCAATCCGCCCCAATTGCGCTTCAGGCAGACCATGGGTTAGTTTTTGCCAGCTTAATCCATGATCCAGACTTCGGTAAATGGCAGATTCCGGTCCGCCACTGATGCTGGTATATAAATTTCTCATCCGCTGGTGAGCCACGGCATAAAGGATATTTGAATTCCGGGGATCCATATGTAATTCGTAAAACCCTGTATTTTCACTGATATATAACACACGATCCCAAGACTGGCCCCCATTGGTTGATTTATAGATACCGCGTTCCCCCCCCGGACTTCTGGAAGATCCGTATGCTGCAACATACACGACCTGGGGATCTTCCGGATCGATCACAATGTCGCCAATATGGCCTGAATCTTTCAATCCCATATTAGCCCAGCTTTTGCCTCCATCCTCACTTTTATAAATCCCATCCCCTGGAATTACATTGTTCTGGTTATCATTCTCACCAGTTCCAACCCATACTATATTCGAATTTTCCGGATCTAATACCACCACTCCAATGGAATGTGATGTCTGACTGTCAAAAACTGGATTGAAGGTCGTCCCATGATTGATCGTCTTCCACAGGGACCCATGTCCCACACCCACATAATATTCACTAGGGTCGTTTTGGTTTACTGCAAAATCGACCACCCGCCCCCCTGTTATAGCTGGTCCAATGCTTCTGAACTTAATTCCCGGCATCGGGATGTTTTTTAATGAATCTTTTTCGGTAACAGATTTATTGCCGGATTTATTTTTTTGTGCCTGAACGGCCAGTGGAATCAAACTGATAAAACATAATAAAATACAAGCTAGTATATTTTTCATAGGTGCTGATAAGATTTTTTATTAAAAATATTTAATTAACGGGCTTTATCAAAAATAATTCAATACACATGCTTTGAAAAGCGCTATTTATGCCATTTCATTTTAAATTTCCATTGACTTTACTTTGATCTTTATCTTTATTATATTGATTTATCAAAATTATGAGAAAAATGGATCCCTACCCTTCATACCCTCCGGTAAAAACATTTACTCACGAGGTCTTCAAAAATAAATCTATCCCCTGCGATTTACGAATTATTTTGATTGCATTGATCATGATAATTTTTCCGGAAATTTCCTTCGCCCAATTACCGGATAAGTCAACCCAAAACACCCCCCTTTTCGCCTCGGATGAGCCGCTGGAATTAACCATTGAGGCTAATTTCAAATCACTGGTCGCGCATAAAGATGACGAAGTACCCAGTTATGATTCTGCTTTCCTGGTACATACTGGGACAAATGGGAGCGATAATACTTTCTCGATCAATGTACGGGCCAGGGGTTTTTCCAGAAGAGTCTCACTATGTGATTTCCCTCCCCTCTTACTGGATTTTAAGAAAGATGAAGTAAAAGGAACGGTCTTTGAAGGCCAGAACAAATTGAAACTGGTAACCTACTGTCGTGATATGGAACGTTACCAGGAATATGTGTTCCAGGAATATCTTATTTATAAAGTTTATAATATTTTAACCGACACCAGTTTCCGTGTACGTCTTACGCATATCACCTATAAAGATATGGGTAAGGACAATCCCAGGGCAAACAATTACGGTTTCCTGATCGAAGATATCGACGATCTGGCAAAACGTCTGGGAGGAGAAGAGTCAGACAGACTATTAGGGGTTCTGGACATGTGTGACCACCCATCAGTGGATAGATTTACGATATTTGAGTTAATGATCAGCAATGTGGACTGGAATATTGGCAAACCCATGATGCACAATGCAAAACTCATTACCATTGGTACCAGCCTGCCGATCCCTATCCCGTATGATTTCGATTTTTGCGGAGTAGTCAACACGAACTATGCGGCAGCCCCACCCAACCTACCCATACAAAGTGTACGGCAACGATTATTCAGGGGTTATTGTCGTCCAAAGGGAGAATATGAAAAGACAATTCAGATCTTTATCGACCGTAAGGAGGACATATATAGCTTGTACCAGAATTGTCCATATCTGGATGAAAAGGTTATAAAATCCACTTTAAAATTTTATGACCAGTTCTATGACATCATCACCGATCCCAAGCAAATAAAAAAGCAGATCTATGATGCCTGCCCCGGAGTCCATCAACACTTGCATGAATTACAGTAATGTAATTCCCTGAATATAATCAGGCTTCCTATTCTCAGGAGTGGGGAGATCCTGCAGAATTTATGCATCTAAAAAGATAGTCAATCTCCTTGATAATGATTGCTTCTATTAACAATAAAAAAGTTCTAACGGTCAAGCCAGCATTTAAAATCAGCAGCCTTTTCCCGGCTCACGATGAGGTCATCGAGATGTTCGAAATTTCTGAGTTTTAATTTAAGGCGGTTCGTTGAATAGCTGATGATATCGGCAATGGAATCCAGGTTGACGATATAATTCCGGTTGATCCTGAAAAAAAGATCCGGATCCACCATATTCTGTACCTGGTCCAGGGAAAAGTCAATGTCGAAATTCTTGCCCACCTTGGACTTGATAAAAGTGCTTCTTTCCCTGATGTAAAAACAGGCGATATCTTGAGTCGAAATGGAAAAAAAATGCGTGCCGACCTTGACAAAAAATCTAGTTTTATAATCTTTCTTTACCAGTTGATCATAAAGAAGATTGATCTTTTCCTTCTGTTGGTCTGAATGGATAAATAATTGATCGAATTTTTTAAGCGCCGCTGAAAGATCTTCCTGGCTGATGGGTTTCAACAAGTAATCCACACTATTCACCTTGAAAGCTTTAATTGCATATTGATCATATGCTGTGGTAAATATCACCGGTGTAATAACCTGTACAGCATTGAAAATTTCGAAACAAACTCCGTCATCCAACTGGATGTCCATGAAAATAAGATCCGGGGATGGATTATTTGATATCCATTCGACGGAGGCCTGAACTGATTCCAGCATATCCAGAACCTGGATGGATCCATCGATTTTTATGAGGAGCTGTTTCAGTTTCTGAGCCGCCAGGTGCTCATCTTCAATGATCAGAACTTTCATTTTTTACTTGTTTTATTGGAACTTTCACTAAAAATGTTTCAGTTGATTTTACCACTTCCAACTCCCTGTGGAGGGTCAGTTTCATCCTTTCTGCCAGGTTTTTAAGCCCGATACCGGATGATCCCTCCATTTGGACTTTGGGTTGAAAATTATTCCTGAATTCAATCACCTGGTCACTCCTGTTAAGCGAAATTTCCATTTTTAATGGTTTCTCCCGGGTCGCGGCATTATGCTTAAAAGCATTTTCCATTAATAACTGAAGGGATATGGGCAGGATGTTAAAATCATCGGGATTATTTACGTCAATTTTTAAGTCGATCTTCCCATCATCCCTCACTTGCTGTAGTTCGAAATATTTTCTTACGAATTCAATTTCCCTGGAAAGGTTCACTTGATCCGTATCCACATTTTCCAGGATATAGCGGTATATTGAGGATAATTTACTGATAAATTCATCCGAAAGTTCCGGGTCACGGTATACCAGGGAGGACAAGGTATTCAGGCTGTTAAAAAGAAAGTGCGGATTTACCTGGCTTTTCAGGGTTTCATACTGGAAGATCAATTGTTCCTCTCTTAATTTCTGTTCCCTTTTCAGGGCATCCATCCATTGGAAATAGAAAAAGATAACTGCTCCGAACAACCAACCGATTGATGCTGCAATTAAAAAACCTTTTGATTCTGTTTGAAGAACATTGGAGAGTAAATCTTTAAATTCAAGCCCGCTAAATAAATAAATGAAAAAGACATAGCTGAGATAAATGATTGCCGAAAGAAAAAATGCCATGATATAAAAGATGATCAATCTGATAATCACTTTTTTAGCAAATTCTTTTGGGTTTGAGGGCACCTCGAAATTAAAAAATTTCTGTCCCAGCCAAAGGAATATTTCCAGCTGAATAAATAAAAGTAAAATCAAATACTGTGAATCTTCTCTCCATGGCTGACCAAACCTGGCCTGCATGAATAAAAGTGAAATGATCAGACTGGCTAAAGCGATTTTTATATGATAGGCAATCCCCTTTGGCAGATAAAGATCTACAATTCCCCTCGTTTTCATAATTTAAAGTTCATCATTGAGTTTTTCAAAAACAATCTCCCGGGTGGTATTGATGAGCTGATTGTCGGATTGCCCCGGAAGTTTCATATCCATCACAACGTCTTCCAACATAGTAGCATGCTCGATCTGCTTATCCTCCATCGACACCCAGATGGTTCCCCAGTAATGACTTCTCCCTTTCATCTTGAATTCGCCAAACTCTGCATTCAGCAGATTATCCATGGCAAGATATTCGATTACAGCACATATTTCCTGGTTCATTTCTGAAATACCCGCCCATCTGAGTCGGATATCTCTGTTTTCAAATACACCGATCCCATCCATTTCCACCTGTCCGTTAATGATAGATGCCGAAATGGATTGATTGAGCTTCAGGGAATCCAGATATGACCAGGCAAATGCTTCGATGCCCATCATATCCCAAACCAGGTTCTTAAGGTGAACCAGCTGTTGAGGGAAATTTTCAAATGAAGATTCCAGCAACATCTTTTCGGAAGGAATATAGGTAAAATTTTCCATAAATTCCTGCTTCTCACCTTGAGGAAATGATTGATCCAACTGGTTTGCATTGGCCACATATACATTATTCCATTTTACCTGTCCGCCTTCCAACCCCCGTGTATAATCTCCACTCACCCGCATTTTATTCATAAAATTACCGTAAATATCCTTATTGAAATAATCGGTAACAATATGATACCGTTGAGATACGTCATCCCTGAGCACGAGGTTATCCGGAAATCCTTCGAGGTAATTTTCCAGATCCTGATGAGTTGGCTGGCCGGAAACCTCCAGACAGCAGAACATGATCACTGATAAAACAACCAGTATCCACCGGGTAGTTTTTTTGAATTGTGTTTGTGTTGTATTTTTCATTTTTGCCAAATATTAGTGTAAGGCTTAAAATTCAGCCTAATCCCTATGATTAAAAAAATATACTTGCAGAATGGGGATTATTTCAGGTTAAGTCGTTAGAATGGATTGTTAAACCGTTTGCTCGATTTCTGTGACAGGCACATCCGGATCATTCGACGCAGCTATCGATATTCGAAAGAATTGCACGTAATTCATCAATATAATTATTAACAACGGAAGGTTCATTCATATACCCGAAGGTCACTTTTTGCGTTTTTTCAATCGTCCTGATCTCGATCCATTCAGCCCCACCATCGGCACAATCCGGGCATCCGATGATCTCATCCAGCTGGAAAAATCCGCGGAGATTAATCTTACTGGTTACCGAGGAAAAATCTTCGGAAGTGTAATCCGTCAAACAGGAAATGGGTGTTATGATCTGTTCCGATCCCTCTTTACGATACTTCAGCATGGCTGGGGTGAGCTCAACGGTCTTTAATCAATATCCCATACAAAATCCGAACGAAGTACCGTACCTGACTTCTAAAATTTTATTGTTATCATATATTATACCACCAGAATACATGCCAGGATCACCGCAGCCGATAAGATATATGGTATACAGCAAAAAAAATCCCGTGTATAGTGTATTTCTGAGGATGACTGTAATCATAATAATAAAGGACGCAGGATTCATGAAATTGGTTGGATGGAAAAATAAAAAAAAGAATTTCCCCAGGTATTACTCTTAATATTTACAGGAATCCTAAGATTAATTCATAGGTACAAATGGACCATGCAAATAACTTCATTTCTTTCAGTAAACTATCCTTTCTGCATCATCCCAATAATCAGATCAAGGGCAGCACTCCATGCATAATGAATCTCCGCAGAGTTTTCTCCTCCCAGTCGTTCTCCAATGGTTTCTATCATGGCTTCCTTGATGATCGGATAATTTTCAGCCTTCACTCCGTATTTTTCATGCTGGTGTCCAAGGGTTTTCAATCCCAGTTTTAAATGATGGGGTCGGCTGAGAGAATAAACAATCCCTCCGAGCATATGGGTCAGCATCCGTCCTTGCTGAACCATGTTCTTTTTAAATAAATTCCGTAAAGAGGGATCTTTTTCAAATACCCTGGCATAGAATTTTTCAGCGAACCTTTCTTCATCCTGTAAAATGGTATGGATGGTGGCCTGGATGATGAAATTGATATCCGGATCCTTAAATTTCAATGCCTCGTAAACCTGGGTTTCTTTTTTCTTACCCCGTAATTGAACCTGATCGGATTTCCCAAGTTCAAGCAGATCGGGCGACAGTTGGTCAAGAAATTCCCTGGATATGAGAAATTGTGTATTTAAGGATTTATTATGGCCCTGTATCCGACTTGCCACATTTACCGGATCACCCAGTACACAGAATTGTTTATTTTCCGGATGACCGATATGACCCACAAAGGCTCTCCCGAAATGAATTCCTATCCCCACTTTGATCACTGTATCAAATTCATTCATTTCAAGTTTGTTCAGCCGTTCAACAGCATGTAACATTCCAAATGCTGCCCTGAGTGCATCCATACAGATTTTATCCGGATCCCCCTTATCGGTTCCAAATAATCCCGTAATCTCATCCCCCACATATTGATAAATGATCCCATTGTTCATCAGAATAGGATCTCCAAGAATGGTATAAAATCGATTTAACATATAAGCCAGGTCATAGGAAAGATGCTTTTCAGCGATGGAGGTGAAATTTCGCATGTCACAAAATAAAATGGCCAGGGACCTTTCTTCTCCGGCATCCCGGTTTATCGCTTCCTTCTGAAGGTTGGTAACATCTGCATTTGACCACACCAGTCTTTTAATACGTATATCTCCCAGTATCTTTGCCTGACAGGCAAGCCTGACTGTCGGATCCCAGTTTCTGCCAATTGATAACTCCTTCTCCATTAAACTGGGTTGACTTAGATGATTCAAACCATCGATCACACGAACACGGCAGGTTGTGCACAATCCATGTCCTCCACATTCATGCATATGCGGGATCTTATGATCGATGGAAGCCTTCAGAAGATTCATTGACGGCTCCGTTACTTCAATTGTTTTATTGATGCTGATATAATGAACCTTGAAATGATGATTATTTCCACCCATAATTTGATCCAGAGAAGCTTAAAGACACTTGATTTGCAGGTGACCAGTTACTACCATCATACAATTAAAGTAATCACCATAAAAAAAGCAATAGAAAAATTGAAAGAAATGATAAATGAGGAAGAAATGGTGTTTATTGATACCAGTAAAATAGATTAACATCAGGATGTTAGAAGAAATTAGATCTGGATGAAAATCCAGATCTGACCTGCTATTTCTTTTATGTGGAAAAATTATGATTGAAATTTACTTAATAATAGAATTTTAAATCTTATGAAAATATATTAAGTTTAATGTACGAGGATTGTCAACTTTAAAAAATCATAGCAAAAAAAAGTACCATAATTACAAATATTTCCAGATAAAATTATTTTTATTATCATGTTCAGGGCGATTGATCCATAATTCTTTCATCTTAATTTTAAAACCGTGGAAAGTGAATTTAATATTCAAATCCGATTTTTTAACGAATTAAAAAACAAAATCCCTCAAAATCTTTCTCTGGTTGATATTGTATCGGATGAACTGGGGATCAGTACCGACAGTGCCTACCGGAGGATCCGTGGTGAAACAAGTCTTACCATCGAAGAATTAAGACAATTGAGCAATAAATTTGAGATTTCTCTGGATCCTGTATTTACCAGCACTTCAAACTCCGTGTTGTTCAGTTACCGGGCCGTCAATCCGGAAAAGTTTAACTACCAGAGTTATTTTACTTCCATCATTGATAACATGCAGGCGCTAGGGGCTTATAATCTCAAGGAAATTATATATGGTGCCAAGGATATTCCTATTTTCTATTTTTTCATTCTTCCCAAAATAGCTGCTTTTAAATTATTTTTCTGGATGCGCAATATTTACAACTTTCCTAATATGGAAAATAAAATATTCAATCCGGATGAGATCTCTCAGGAATTGATCGATGTTTCCAGAAAAGTATGTGAAAGTTATGTGCATATCCCTAGTATAGAAATATGGAGTGAAGAGACCTATAAAATCACACTTCGGCAGATAGAATATTATTATATCAGCGGTAGATTCCGGGAAAAGAAGGATGCCCTTGATTTGCTGAAAGATTATAAAAAAATATTTGAACATGTACAGAAACAGGCTGAACGGGGGTGCAAATCTTTATATGAGAAAGAGCCTTGGGGAGATGAACAGAATTATAAACTGTATTTTAACGAAGTCATCATTTCAGACAATACTGTATTATTTAAGATGGGTGATTTTAATATGGTTCATTTGGGTCATAATGTGATGAATATCCTTTCAACAACGGATCCGAGCTTTTGTCTGGATACCAGTGCAATTCTGAAGAATCTGATAAAAAATTCAACTTTGATCAGCGTGGTAGGTGAAAAGGAAAGATACAGGCTGTTCAACCAGATCTATAAAAGCATTGATAAATACTTTGAAAGAATCGAACATGCTCCTTGAAAAAGGAATATAATCCGATCAGCATCAGGAAAAGGATCCTTCGTCCGTTTTAATCCTTCCAGGTAAAACATGCTATCAAGAACCCCTGATCTTGAAAACATAGACAAACTTTACCGGATTTTCCAAGGGTAATTGAATGGTCAGGCTGGTATGTGTCGATCAGTTTCTGGGTCCTGTTACAACATTTTTAACGATAAGCAGTATCAGGAGGCTCAGTTGGATCATGGGGCCGGGTATAAAACTCCTGTTGATCATCATCTTCCCACCACAATCCCGATCCATCCGCTTCGGTTAGGTTACCATCATAGGGGATGACTTTTTGGGGCCTTTTGTATCGCTGCCGTGGGAGGTTAAAAACCGGTTCCTAATACCCATATTTATCTTTCCAGAGGGCTTTCAACCTTTTCCTTATTTCCTCCTCCCGGGGATTTTCCCCCGGCTCATAAAACAGCATGCCACTGATCTTCTCGGGTAAATATTCCTGGTCAGCAAAATTATGTTCATAATCATGGGAATATTGATATCCCTTCCCATATCCCCGGTCTTTCATGAACGAAGTGGGTGCATTCCGGATTTGCAGCGGAACCGGAAGATCACCGGTTTCCCTGGCTACTTGTTGGGCCTTACTGACTGCCAGATAGGAAGCATTGCTTTTTGGGGAACTTGCGAGATAGGTGGCACATTGCGATAAAATAATCCGTGCCTCCGGGTAGCCGACCATATTGACCGCCTGAAAGCAGCTGGTGGCGAGTACCAGGGCAGTAGGATTGGCATTCCCGATATCTTCTGAAGCCAGGATCACCATACGACGGGCTATGAATTTTACATCTTCACCACCCTCTACCATCCGGGCCAGCCAGTAAACAGCCGCATTAGGATCACTCCCTCGGATCGATTTAATAAAGGCGGAAATGATATCATAGTGCTGATCTCCTGTCTTATCATACAAGGCCACTTTTTTTTGTGCAATATCCATCACGATTTGATCAGTAATAAGGATGGTATCCCCCGGATAGGAATCAGCGACCAGCTCAAAAATATTAAGCAGACGACGGGCATCTCCCCCTGACAACTTTAACAGAGCATCCTTTTCCTTGATATCGACCTTCTTAAGCTTATAGGCCGGATCTTTTGTGATGGCCCTGTCCAGCAGGATTAAAAGATCCTCTTCTGTGAGGGGATTAAGGACATATACCTGACACCGTGAAAGGAGGGCAGCATTTACTTCAAAGGAAGGATTCTCTGTGGTTGCTCCAATTAAGGTAATGATCCCTTTTTCCACTGCACCAAGAAGGGCATCCTGCTGTGCCTTATTGAACCGGTGAATTTCATCAATGAAGAGGATGACTTTGGCCCTGTCCCGGGCCTGCTGGATCACATCACGAACTTCCTTGACTCCGGCACTTACCGCACTGAGGGTTTTGAAAGGACGTTTCACCTGGTTGGCGATAATATTGGCCAGGGTTGTTTTGCCTGTACCTGGAGGTCCCCACAAAATCATGGAGGGTATATTACCGGAAGAAATGGCCTTGTAAAGAACACTTTCAGGAGCAACCAGGTGATCCTGACCTATCAGATCCTCCAGACTATGGGGCCGCACTCTTTCAGCCAATGGTAAGGTATTTTCAAACATCATGGAATCCTGGTTTATTCAGTGATAACGAATTTAATGAAGAATGTGATTCTTTGTAAATTAATATCAGAATAAATACAAAGGCATCCGGATCATATGCGGACATATAAACTTTCATGCCCTGCGGTAATGAAAAAAGTCCGGGCGATGTGGATCTCCAGAAAAAATAGAGTTTCCCAATCTTTTATATTTCCAGATATACAAAAATGGTTCACAGATGAGATCATCATGCATCTACCCGAGCTGATATGAACCATTTTACGAATTATGGCAGAGAAAACGCCGTATAAACGTCTCCACTGGGTGTTCCCATTTTCCCACCTCCACAGGCAATCACAATGAATTGTTTTCCATCAGCTTCATAAACAGCGGGAGTGGCATAGCCTCCATAGGGAAGTTTTATCTCCCATAATTTCTTGCCGGTTTTCTTATCAAAAGCCCTGAATTTTTCATCTTTGGTGGCTCCGATAAATATCAGGCCTCCTCGGGTAACAACAGGGCCTCCATAGTTTTCAGTCCCGGTAGGAGGGATCCCTTTTTCAGTGAGATAATCAAGCTCACCCAGCGGAACTTTCCAAAGATACTCCGCAGTATTGAGATCGAGTGCGATTAACTGACCCCAGGGTGGTTTGATCACAGGATTTCCCTGTTTGTCGACCCATCTGTTATAACCCGTATGCGTATAGGGTACCTCCGAAAGTTCCCTACTGATACTTTCCCGTGTCACTTCCTTACCGGAAGCCTCCGGATTCAAAACATAGGTAGCAAGTTCTTCCTTTTCCTCATCGCTTAAAAAATCAAAGGCGGGCATCACCCCTCTTCCTTTTGAAATATAAACCGTCAGATCCTGGCGGGTGTATTTCTTCCTTCTTTCCAGAATATTGGGATATTGTATCCCGTCACCTTTCATATCAGGCTTGTGGCAAATGGCACAATGCTGCATATAGAGCAATTTCCCTGCCGATGCCAATAATTGATCGCTCTCGGGCACCAGGTCGACCATGGTATGGATCCAGGGCATTTCGTTGGAGTTGATATACATGATTTTTGTCTCTTCATCAACGGCGGCACCACCCCATTCTCCGCCCCCATCAAAACCCGGAAAGATCAACGTTCCTTCCACGCTGGGGGGTATAAAATATTGGCCCTGTTTTATTCTTGAATAGGTCTCCAAAGCTTCTCTTTTTACTTCCGGATCGAAATCCGAAAATTCATCTTCTGATATGAATTGCCTTGCGAACGGAGCAGGTTTTTGGGGGATGGGTTGCGTAGGCCAGGATTGTTCACCCCGCAGGTCAGATCCGGGAACCAGTATTTCTTCGATGGGATACAAGGGTTCTCCTGTGATTCTGTTGAACATAAACACAAATCCTGATTTGGTGATCTGGGCAAGGGCTAGTACTTCCTTTCCCTTATAATCAAGGGTCACCAGGTTGGGAGGAGCAGGGATATCCCGGTCCCAAAGATCATGATGCACTGTCTGATAATGCCATATTCTCTCTCCTGTATCGGCATTCAATGCCAAAATGCAATTGGCAAACAGATTACGACCGAGTCGATTGCCCCCATAAAAATCAAATGAAGCAGATCCGGTTGGAATATAAACTATACCATTCTCCTCATCCAGACTCATCCCTGACCAGTTATTGACTCCCCCGATCCGGTTATAAGCATCTTCAGGAAAGGTCCAGTAACCATATTCTCCCGGTTTCGGGATTGTATGGAATATCCAGGCCTGTTCCCCGGTTTTTACATGGTAAGCCCTGATATAACCCGGAGCTGCTATTTTATCTTCAGATACCCGGCATCCAATGATTATTTTATCCTGATAGACCACTCCCGGGGAAGTCCCGTTCACGTAATGCTTCAAGGCATCTTCTCCCAATCCAATTTTAATATTTACCTTGCCTCCCTCCCCGAAGGAAGGGATCATTTCTCCCGTTTCTGCATTCAATGCATACAGAAAATGACCCGCCATATAAAAGATGCGTCTATCTTCTCCCTCTTTCCAATAGGTCAACCCCCGGTTCACTCCCATGCTGAAATTAAAACTCCCCGACGTTTCAGGAATAAATTTCCAGCGTTCTTTTCCCGTGGCAGCGTCCAGGGCAAAACAGGAGAGCTTCGGGGTGGTGCCATAAAGAATCCCTTCGATAATGAGCGGATTACATTGGATCTGAGTCCGGTCCTCTGCAGTGATATCTTCCGTATGATAGATCCAGGCCACCTTCAGTTCATTGACATTTTCTGCAGTGATCTGGTCCAGCACAGAGTACTGGTTCCTGGAGGAATTGCCCTGGTAATTCCACCATTCTTTTTCACCGTTATTCTCTGCCTCTTTATGAGACTGACAGGCTGCAAAATAGACTGTCAAAAGGATTAAGATTAGATCTCTATAATTCATAAATTAAGTGATATCAAGGTTTTTTTATTTTCATATCAGGATGTTCTTCCTGAAAGCCCTCCCAGTATTCCCCCACCGTTTCCTTCATCTCGCGATGCAGGAGCAGGATGCCCACCAGATTGGGAATGGTCATTAAGGCGATGGCGATCCCCGAAAAAGTCCAGATGATAGTAGTATCAGTAAAAGATGCGAGAAAGAATCCGATCACATAAATCACATGATAGACCAACACATATTTTGATCCAAAAAGAAACGTGATGGCCCGGTCGCCGTAATAGGACCATGAGATGGCCGTGGAAAAAGCAAACAGCAGGATCCCTATCGAAACCACATACCGCCCATAACTTCCCAGAAAGCTGCTGGTAAAAGCTTCCGTTGTGAGCGGAGCACTGTGAAGAAGTGATTTACCTTCAAAATTGATCGATCCCAGTTCATCATTGATCATCCCATTGTTCACCTGAATGGCCCCCGTGTAAAGTTCTCCATTTTTATATACCCTGGTGTCGTCAGCAAATGAACGGGCATGTATCAGCGTTACAGGTGTAACGATCTTTCCATGATCAACTTCCAGTTCGCCGGTGAAAAGAAGCAAGGGCTTTTTTTCAGAAATATGCTGAAAAACAGCCTTTTTATCCTGATCGTTCGATTCATGGTACACATTATCCAGTACCGCCATATCAGCCACCTGGAATGTATTTTCATATTTTCTGGTCCAGGCTTCGGATGAAAGGATCACCAGGCCTGTAATTGAACAAATAATGATGGTATCGATAAATGGCTCGAGAATGGCCACCATACCCTCTGAAACCGGTTCATGTGCCCGGGCGCTGGCGTGGGCAATCGGTGCGGATCCCTGTCCTGCTTCATTGGAAAACAATCCCCGGTTGACCCCCCGGTTGAATGCATAGGCAAAATTTGCGCCCAGGAATCCGCCAACGGCGGCTGTACCTGTGAAAATATCTTCAAATATGGATAAAAAAGAAGGAATGATGTTTTCATAATTGTAAAAGATCACCATCAGGGCCCCGAAAAAATAAATCAATGCCATCGTAGGAACCAACCTGGAAGTGACCTTTGCAATCCGTTTGATCCCACCGATGATCACCAGTCCCAGAAGGATAGACAATACCAATCCGGTAATCCAATAATCGATGTTGAAGGTAGTATAAATGGACCCGGCAATGCTGTTGATCTGGGGTAAACTCCCTGTCCCGAAGGAAGAAAGTACGGTACACAGGGCAAAAATCACCGCCATCACCTTGGCAATATTTCCAAGTTTGATCTTATGAAACAATTTATAATGCGTCAGTCGTTTACTCATGTAATACATAGGTCCACCCGCCATGGTGCCATCATCCGTTTTTACCCGGTATTTATGAGAAAGGGTCACCTCCACGAACTTGGTGGTCATGCCAAACATCGCGGTAACCAGCATCCAGAACAACGCAGCCGGACCACCCAGAAAAATCGCATAGGCTACCCCGGCAATGTTTCCTGTTCCTACCGTGCCGGATAAAGCGGTGGATAATGCCTGAAAATGTGAAGTATCGCCTTCATCCCCTTTTCTGTCATAGGTCCCACTGACAATTTTCAACGCATGACGAAAAAACCGGATTTGGGGAAATTTCAGATAGAGGGTAAAAAAAAGTCCCGTACCCAACAGTAAAAATGCAAACCACTGGGATCCTCCAATATGGTTATCCAGCAGGGTGAGAAACTCATTAAACTGATGTATCATGCGTTAGAATTGAATGATTTGGAAGAAACATTCGGCAAAACTAAAAAAATATCTCATTAAGTAAAGAACAATCCCCATTCTGATCTCAATTTTTTGGATAAATGTCAATTTTAACACGGTTGAATTATTACATTTGTCAAGCATCAATTTTTTCTTCAAATGAATCTGAAACAAATCGCCTTACATAAAAAACACGTTGAGCTCGGAGCCAGAATGATACTGTTTGCAGGATACGAAATGCCCCTCCGCTATAGTTCCGATATAGAAGAACACCTGACCGTAAGAACCAGTGTGGGCGTTTTTGACGTTTCTCATATGGGAGAATTTATTATCGAAGGCCCTGGAGCACTTGAACTGATACAATATGTCAGCAGCAATGATGCCTCCATACTTTCAATCGGTCAGGCACAATATTCATGTCTACCCAATGAACAGGGAGGCATTGTGGATGACCTGATCATTTACCGGTTGAATGCCGATCAGTATATGCTGGTTGTCAACGCCTCGAATATTGAAAAGGACTGGACATGGATCAGCAGGCATAATAAATATGGTGCCGGTATGTCAAATATTTCGGATAAAATTACGCTGTTGGCTATCCAGGGGCCTAAAGCCGTTGAAATGATGCAGCAGATCACCAATCTTGACCTCAAATCCATGAAATTTTACACGTTTGGCAAAGGGAAAGTTGGGAATATTACCGATGGGGCGATCTTTTCCGCCACCGGCTATACGGGGGCAGGTGGAGTTGAACTTTATCTCTATAATGAATATGCCGAAGCAGCCTGGGATCTGATTATTGAAAAGGGAAAGACCTATGGAATAAAACCGATTGGATTGGGTGCCCGGGATACCCTCAGGCTTGAAATGGGATATTGTTTATATGGCAATGATATCGATGACACCACCTCGCCAATCGAAGCTGGATTGGGCTGGATCACTAAATTCAACAAAGATTTTATCAATGCTGAAGAACTCAGGAGACAAAAAGAAGAAGGAGTTGAAAAAAGATTGGTGGGTTTCGTGATGGTCGACCGGGGAATTCCAAGAATGGGATACGACATTCTGAATAGAGATCATGAAAAAGTCGGCAGGGTGACTTCCGGTAGCATGTCTCCATCATTGGGAGTGGGCATTGGAATGGGTTATGTTGATTCCAGGTATAAATCTCCAGAAACTGAACTCTTGATTCTAATCCGAAACCGGGAATTGAAAGCCAGGGTGGTCAAATTCCCCATTTACAAAGGATAAAATCTATTATGATGAAAGAAGTCAAGGTCTTCCTGACGCCGGAACTGGTCAACCCGAAGCTACTGACAGAATCAACGTGTGTGGTAGTGGACATACTCAGGGCAACCTCCTCCTGGGTGACAGCCATTGGAAATGGTGCCAGATTGATACGACCGGTCAACACCCTTAAAGAATGTAAATCACTGGGTAATAAAGGATTTTTAACGGCTGCTGAAAGAGGGGGTCAAAGAATTGAAGGGTTTGACCTGGGGAATTCACCGCTTGAATATTCGGAAGAAAGAGTGGCAGGTAAAAAAATTGTGGTCACCACCACCAATGGGAGCCGCGCAGTAAAATATGCCACCAGTGGCAAGGAAATTTTCATCGGTGCCTACCTGAACCTGAGGGCACTCTATCAGATACTGAATAATAAAAATTCAGTCGTGATTATCTGTTCCGGATGGGAAGGGAAACCGGGGATGGAGGATGTTCTTTTTGCAGGAGAACTCGTAAGTATGTTATCAAATACTCATGAATTTACGGATGACGCCGCCTTCATCGCTTTCGAATTATTCAAAAAGGCAAGGCAAAATATGTATTTTTTCCTTTCTCAGGCCATGCATGTTAAAAGACTTCTCAAACTGGGATTGAAAAAAGACATAGACTTTTGTCTGAAAAAAGATGTATACAGTGTAGTCCCCCGGTTGTTTAAAGGGGACATCACTGCCCGATAATTATGCAGGGACCTTATGGATCCCAGGTTGACAAAAATAAGACAAATCATGAAGCCCCAGAAGGATTTTTTTGCCATCGGTATTGGAGAAATTTTATGGGATCTTTTGCCGGAAGGTAAAATGCTGGGAGGTGCTCCCACTAATTTTGCTTTTCATATCCACCAGATGCACGTAAACAGTGCTATCATCAGTGCAGTGGGTAAAGATCCACTGGGTGATGAAATATTGCGGACCATCAAGGGTAAAAATCTTGTCAGTCTTATTCAGACAAATGAAAAACCCACGGGAACGGTAAGTGTGACACTGGATGAAGCAGGCATCCCAACTTATATCATCCACGAAAATGTTGCGTGGGATTTTGTTGAAACCACCGGCGAAGGACTTGAATATGCGAAAAAAGCGGATGCCATTTGTTTTGGTTCGCTGGCACAAAGATCTCCTTTAACAAAAAATACCATTCAGAATATTTTGAAAACAGCATCTCCCGACACTATTAAAATTTTTGATATCAATATCCGGCAGGATTTTTACCATCCTGAATTGATTGAAAGTTCATTGCATCTGTCCAATATCCTTAAGATCAATGATGAGGAGTTGATCCTGCTTTCAGAAATGTTAGGTCTTCAAGGAGAAGAATATGAATTAACGGAACAGATCATGGATATTTACCAGCTGAATTATCTTGCGCTTACAAAAGGAAGTCGTGGCAGCTGGATGTTCGGACAACAGGAATCATCTTTCATCCAGACGCCAAAAGTGAAGGTGGCCGATACAGTGGGAGCCGGTGATTCTTTTACCGCTGCAATGGTGGGTGGATTGTTACATGGTCTCCCCTTTGAAGAAGTTCATCAGCTGGCAGTGGATGTCTCCGCTTTTGTTTGTACAAAGGAAGGAGCGACACCGGCATTGTCAAAAGAACTCAAATCAAGACTCGTCTGATAAACATCCCGGATCGAACTATTCAGGAGGATCCTTTTTCCAACTGTGAAAAACGAATCCGATAGCTCTCATGCAATTCGGTATTGGATGAGGCTTCCCTCGCCAATTGCCTGGCTTTCTGCGTCTGTCCTGTCTTTATATATATTTCATATAAAAGCAAATAACCATCTCCAAATGAAGTGAACGATTGAATCAATCCTTTTAAAACTATCTCGGCCCTGGCAAACTCCTGCTGTTGATATAGAAAATAACCAAGCGTATAGGGATATTTCGGATTGGAAGGATCGTTCCTGACGGCCATTTCTGCATACCGGGTGGCTTCATCCATATTTTTTGAGGAAAAAATTACACTGAGATTATAGGCAGCCACAGCCGATTTGGGATTGATCTCTAACACTTTTTTAAAAGCTGTTTCTGCTTCCTCCACCCGGCCCATTTCACCCAACAACAGGGCATAGTTCAGATTAGCCCCTTCATTTTGGGGTTCATATGCAAGGGCATTTTTGAACTGGGTTTCTGCCTGAACCAGATCGCCTTTGAGCGTATATACAAATCCACAATTTACATAAGCTCCTACATTCTCAGGAAATAATTTTGTTGAATACTTGTAATGCCTGATGGCGTTATCATAATCCTGCTGGTTAAAATAAAAGTTGCCCAGCGTTGCATGCGAAGACCAATCATCGGGCCTTGCCGTAATGGACTGTATATATTCATTCAGCGCATTGAAATAAATGGGATTTGGGGAATCCCCCAGTAAATCACCTGGCAGATAGGTTATGGATTGGGCAGCTGCTACCCTTACCAGCCGATATTCATCGCCACATAATCTTATTAAATCCTGAACCGATTCCCGGGTATGCCAGTCCGCGAGGCTGGTTGCCGCCGCTGACCGTACCAGTGGAGAGCTGTGTCTTGTTGCATTCATAATGGAAGGCCATTTTTTTTCCAGGGTACAGGATCTGAGCAGCCGGATCATGGAAGTGGAATAAACCACATCAAACTCCTGATTATCCAGTTTTTCGAGCATCTGACCAAGATGGTCCCAGTTTCCCGCCCGGGCTTCCCGGATCAGGCGGCCCTGTTCAAGGATTTTCAGCTGGTGTCCGCTCTTTCCCCATTTTTCCAGATAGGATTGCGCCCATTCATTGGTCTGATCATCATGACAGATAATGCATGCATTTGGCGATCCGAATTCCACGGAAGCAAGTGGAGAGGGGGGACGCATGGAATGGTCGCTTCGTTGCATCCTTGCAAACTCCGTTTTGGGCATGTGACAGGAGACACAGGTAACGATTTCGCTGTTTGCAGGATGAAAACTATGCGCCTCAATGCCATTGATTTTGTCCTCATGACAGGGCATACAGGCATTATAGGGATCATTTTTGGCAAACCGGTACCGGCCGCTGGAAGTATGACAGTGAATGCAATCCAATTGACCTTCCTCCATACACCGGCTCTGTAGCCAGGTAGTATATGTATAATTTTCTCCCAGATCACGCCCATCAGGATAAAAATCGGGGTTTTCAAGAGTGGTCAAATCAAAATGGTCAAAAAACTTTTGCCCGGGAATATAGGAAGCAGTGATCGGCCTCATCTTGGCATGACAGGTTCCACAGGAAGAGTTATGCTGTTCCGGTTCGAATATCTTTGTCCTGATTATTTTCAAATCCTGAGGGACTTCCCCTTCTTTTGCTTCCATACACACCCTGATATGTTCAGCACTGGGTCCGTGACAGGTTTCGCAATTGATCCCGTTCTCTTTCCAGCTGGTGTGATATGAATTGGAGGTCAAATTATAATTATTCTGTAACTGACTTACATGACAGCTGTAACAGGAGGTATTAAAAGTAAATCCAATGTGTTTCCATGGCAGGATCTCATCTTCCTGGTTGGTAAATCCTCTTAATGCGCTTTGGGGATTATTGTACCACTCCTTCCTGTTGATATCATAGGCGAGCGGCAATACCTGCAATCTGCCTCTGTCAAATGGGGTTAGAAAATAAAACACATTCTTACCCCCGAGAGCATATATCGCCGGATAAATGGTCTGCCTACCATCAGCATTTTCCAGGTATTTTAAACTGTCATTGAGTATCTCAACATGAAACATGGAGCTGTCGACCTGGATTTCCTGGCTGTTAAGTTCTGGGAAATGCTCCTTGAGGAAGGATGGAGTGATGGTTTGCATGGCAAGGCCGTGATGGGAAGGCGCCCATAGCTGATAAAATTTCTCATGACAATCAATGCATTTTACTGAACCAGCATATGAACCGTCTTCCTCCACCACCGTTGATTCATTTAACCGGTTATACAAACCCCACGCAATGATGATCAATGCAGGTATCAGCAGCCAGAAAAAATATCCTTTTCTAAAAAATGTCCCCATCCCCTGATCCTAAAAAATAGTCTTCACTAAAATACAAATAAAATTGAACAGTACAGGCAACTAACTTTATGATTAAGGATTGCCTTCATCCGTATAAATTTAACCGATACATCCCATTTATTGCAAAATGATATTAATCAAATAGGATTAAAATTTGTTTGTCACCAGCATGTGACATTATTAAAATAACCTCCTTATGAAATTATTAAAAAATTCTTTGATTTTCCTTGTCGTGATGTTAAATAACCTGGGTTTTGGACAGGAAAATGTGAAATTGAAATCAAACTACTCAAACACCGTGATCAAGGAGGGAGGTGGTTATATCTGAAAATTTTATTAGCATTTTTACCAAAATCCATGAAATGCCATGCACTAATGCACTTTCGGGAATAAAGAAGTGGAAGTGGGTTCCAATAAATATAAGCTATCCCGTAACATGCCTGAATCATCCCTAAGGATTGGAGGAATCTATTATCTGGTGCTGAGATCAAAAACGGTACAAATTTTTAATACCATTCAATTGGATAACGACCCGGGTTGGGTACGAGTCGAAAAGGCGCTCGATCAACTGTTGATCTTTTATTTAATAAAATAGGTAATCTCGATTGATTCAGTAAAAGTCAGTTCCTGAACATTGAATCCTCCATAGGTGGATTCTTTGTCGTCGGTGACTTCCATCATCCGGTACATGGGGGGTTCAGGTCCGGTTAAATTACCGTATTTGATCTCCCTGATGCCTTTAATCTCAGTTGCGGAAGCATCAGTGATGATATCAGCTTTTCTACGGGCATCCTTTACTGCCATGGAGATCAGTTTCTCTTTTACCTGAACCAATTTCGCTTCTGAAAGCTGAAATGTAAACGACAATTGGGGATCGATGGACGAGGTGGAAATGGCGTTGATCATCTCAATGAGGGCTTCAGAACTATATGGGAATTTCAACTGAAGAATCTGTATGGCCACATATCCACTGTCTTTTCTAATGCCATTTGTGTAAACATAATTTTTAGAAATATTAAACTGAATGGTTTTCAGATCCTTATCGGAATATTTCAGCTTTTTTAAAACCTTTGCCAGCAGGTCGCTTTTTTCTCCGAGAAGATTTAAAACGCGTCCATAATTCATATCTATTGATTCCATATGGAAACTGGCAACTACTTCATCCGGTTGGATATTCAAAGTGGACTCCCCGTATACGGATAGGACACCTGCTGTTTCCTGACCTCGTAAGGGTGTAATACCTATAGTAAAGGCAAAAAAGATGGCGGCAATCAGTATTTTCATTTTGTCATGATTTAAATTTGAGTTCATTTACTTAACTTATACTTCCGGATTGTGATGGGTTTTGTAAGCATATCCTCCCCCCTGATAAGATCCAGCATATCCACCTCACACCACAAATCAAATTTCTGTGAATCGGCTTCCGCGACCGCGTTCATGTATTCTGTTTTCTTTAATCCTGTCTTCCCCGGATTGATTGGATCAAAATCGTCACTGGCGAACAGTCCGAGCCCGATATGGGGATCAAAAGGCAGGTCTTTCCGGTGAAAAGGTTCCAGGACATCTGAATATATCTCCTGATGTAATTTTTTAACATTTTCGGCACCCTCCCTGACGCCAAGTATAAGCCAGTGATCCCAACTTTTGATCAACCCTTTAAAGTGAACCTGGAAGGGGCTCCAGGATTTCAGTATCTTGTCCAGATGCTGCCCAAGCCGTCCTGGTTCAAAAGAATCAGGTATTGGGAACAAAAAAGGCATATGTTCCTCAAATGCAGGATAACTAGGATCATACTTTTCACGGAACCGGTTCAATCCGGCATGGTTCAGTTTCGGATAATAAACCATCGCATGCCACATATCGATTTCTGCTAGATGATTTTAACTACGAAGTTTTTTATTATTTCGATGCCTATCTCTATCCCTATTCGTCTTTTTTTCGAGATTTTTTTGAAGCGCCGCGGACAGGTCAACTCCCGTTTGGTTGGCCAGACAGATCACCACGAACAATACATCGGCCAGTTCATCGGCAAGGTTCTTATCCTGGTCGGATTCCTTTTGACTCTGTTCACCATATTCCCGGGCGATGATCCTGGCCACTTCGCCTACCTCTTCCGTCAGCATGGCCATATTGGTGAGTTCATTAAAATACCTGACTCCGGTAGACTGGATCCATTGATCCACCATTTCCTGGGCTTCCTGAATGGTCATATTATTTTTTATCTTTTGTGTCCATGAGAATGGTCACCGGACCATCATTAATTAAAAAAACCTTCATATCTGCTCCAAATTCTCCAGACTGAATCTTCTTTCCGAGGATGCCTTCCAATTCGGCAATAAACTTTTGATAAAGAGGGATCGCAACCTCCGGCTTTGCAGCCTTGATATATGATGGGCGGTTTCCTTTTTTTGTCGATGCATGAAGGGTGAACTGGCTGATGACGAGGACTTCTCCCCGGTGGTCCAGTATACTCTCATTCATTACACCCGCTGCATCATCAAAAATGCGCAGGTTCAATATTTTCCGGGCCAGCCATTGGATATCTTCATCTCCATCAGCATCTTCTATTCCAACCAGAATATTCAGACCTTTGCCGATATGTGCTTTTATTTCACCGGATATTTCAACTGAAGATTCAATCACTCTTTGAATAACAGCAATCATATTGTTATTTTATAATGAAAATGTATGATCATGGCCCATAACAATGTTAAGTAAATGTTTGAGAAAATAAAATCACATTTCTTTTTAATTATACTTTTTCTCACAGCAACGGGTCTATTTTTCTTTTATTTAAAGATCCAGCCACAATTGAATCACGATTTTTCCGCTCTTTTTGATGCCAACAAATATCTGGATGTTTATCAATATTTTAAAAGAGAAAGTCCTGCCTATGAGGTAGCTTTCCCGGTCAATACCCGGATATTGGTTCCCTGGATGGCGTCATGGATGCCCTTTGATAATCCCATCAATAACTTTCTGCTGGTCAATTACTTCTTTATGATCTTATCAGTGTTGGCCATCTATCATTTATGGGTTCGTCTTGGATTATCACATGGTTATATTTTGACAGGTTTTTTCTGGTTACTGTTACACTGGTTGGGTATCATCCGTCTCAATATTTTTGATCCAATCACAGTAGATGTTCCTTTGTTTTTTCTCCAGACCCTGCTCATTCTGATCATCATTCAAAAAAGATTCATTTGGTTGCTGGTCCTGGCCCCACTGGCTACCCTTCAGAAGGAATCCTTTGTAGGACTTATTGTAATTACTTTTATCACAGCCGTATACATTTCCTGGAAGAATAACGGATTTAAAAGGAGCGAAATGATCCTTTTATTTCTGGCCATGCTTTTTTCAATCGTAACCAAGGAAATCGCGAATGAGTATTTTCCTCCCCAGGATCCAGGTAAGAATTCGTTGCTGATCCTGTTATTTCATGCCAGGGAGTCTATCCTGAATCCTTTCCGGCTCGTCAGATGGCTGATCGGTATATTTACTGCGTATGGTCCATTATTGATCCTGGCTGTCTGGTTTAAGGTGATTCATAAAAAGGCCGGTGCTGGAAACGAGTTCCTGGTCATGCTTTCACTGACTTATCTTGGTTTTTCCTTGCTGGGTGGTGGGGATTTTGCCCGTCTCGGATTTTTAGGATTCCCTTTTATCATGTCATGGATCCTTATCAGCCTGAAAAATATCCGGGGATTTTTATTCATGATTGCTTTCATCATGGGACTTCCCCTGATGAGACTTTTCCGGATCATTCCGGATCCGGCCGTTTCGGGCTGGGACCGTTTCTATAATTTTTACCCTGAATTTGCAAATCCGGTAATCGTCCTGTTATGGTTGGGATATGGTATTTTATGTCTGATCGCATTCCGGACCATCCATAAAAAACTATCTATGCTTCCCTGATCCGATCCGATTCCAAAATGAGTGTGCCTTTCTGATCCGATTTCGCCATTTTAATCATGGATTCAGCTACGGTTTTTGCCTCTATGCCTCTATGTTTTTTGAAGGGCCCAATGAATAGCCATTCGATATATTGGTACATTTTTTTTGCAATATCTTCCCCTGCCCTGGATTCTGTACGATCGCCAAGCAACAGGGAAGGCCTGAATATAAAAAGAGATGGAAACCCCAATTGGCCAATCGCCTCCTCTAGCTCACCTTTTACCCGGAGATAGAAAATGATGGAGTTTCTGTTGGCCCCCAAGGATGAAATAAGCATATATTTTTCTGCTTTTTTTGATATCATGATCTGAGCCAATTCCAGTGGATATTCAAAATCCACCTTTTTGAATGCCTGTTTGGACCCTGCTTTTTTCATGGTAGTACCCAGGCAACAATAAATGTGTTCCGCCTCAACCTTCTGCAAAGAATCGCGTAAATTCTGGAAATCTGTCACGATTTCCCGGATTTTTTTATGCTCAGAATTTAAGGGCCGTCGCGTAAGCACCCAGATTTCGTCATAATCCCGGTCTTCTAATAACCTTTGAAGTAAATGAGATCCTACAAGTCCGGTTGCCCCAGCGATAAGCGCTTTCATTTAAATAAATTCTTTTATTACCGGTAGTTTTTTCTGCCACTCGATCAGCAGGAACCTGAATTCTTCCTGGATTGACCTGCCCTTATTCGAATTATACCATTTTTGGATATTTTCAAGTAACTCAGGTTTGGTCATGAAGGGATTATTTTTAAAATCAGCCACCATCTTCCGCGCCTCGGCTGGTCTCGCTCCCCAGGTTCCGATCACTTCATGATCCTCTCCGGAAATGCAGATCAATTTGGGAATGGATTCGGTTCCATTTGTAAGAAACTGTCCCATGATTTCCGGATAATCGCTCTTCAGGATCAGTCTCAATTGGATATTTTCATTCAATTGACTCATCCCATAAATATAGGGTAAGTTCTGTGCAACATCCCCACACCATGATTCCACAATCACCAGCCAGATGAGTTTCTGGTGAAAATTCTGAAACGCAATTAAAGTGTCAAGTTCCAACTTTAAGGTTTTATTTATTCGACGGATCCGATGGAGATTCAGATGCGTAAAATGGATATGTTTCTCGGATTGCTCTGCCCAGTGGTGGCATTTTGTTCTGTCAGCCTCTCGCATAGATCCATAAAATCATCGTACGTAAATGAATTTTCCAAATCATTTACATTCAGATATCTTACTGTAAGAGACAGAAATTTCAGAACTTGTCTGTTTAAAAAATGATTGATCTTTTACAGGATCAGGATTGGATCACTGATCTACTGGTCTACCGGTCTACCGGTCTAAGGGGCAGTGTTTAAAAGTACTCCTGAAATTTATTGAATTTCCTTTTCAACGACTTTTAAATACCCAGAGCACAATGGAAATGTCATCGATGTAACCAATTCCGGGTAAAAAATCGGGTACAAGATCAAAAGGATTTACAAAATAAATTAAACCGGCAAGTATGATCAGCATCGTTTTGCCAGGGCACTTCCCGATATTCTCCTTCGACATAAGCCCTGATCATCCGGATAAATATCTTCACCTTGTAAGCCAGTCCTTTGATTTCACCTTCATCGCCTTCAATATCGGTCACCTTTTTGAAAGCATTATCTACGGTTTTCATCAACTTGTCTTTGTTGCCGAATAGTTCCCGGGCCTGGTCCAAAGCATAATTAAAATAGACATCCATCTTTTCCATATAGAGGCTTTTAATAAAATTGACTTACTTCCTTTTTAAGCTGGCTGAGTGCCAGCGAAATTGAATCCGACTCATTTTGAAAGATTTCTCCAAAAATCGCCTTGGAGAGATCCATCGCTTTTGCATCTTCCTTTAAAGAAGACCCTGACCGATTGATTATTGAAATGGTGTCTTCAACAGCTTTTTTGACCAGTGTCCACGATTCTTCATGGATATAAATCTGCTGGGACAGATTATGATTAAATTCATCCCGGATTTCTTTTACTAGCAACCGCTGGAAATCTGTCGCCGAATAATTAGGATTGCTGAGCCTTACCAGTATATTGTTAGGTGAAATCCTTTCCAGCAGGAGGGTCAACCGTTCATAGGCTTGAAGTCGTAACGGCAGGATGGTCTCATAATTTTTTATTTTTAAATCAACCTCTTTGCTGGCTATCTCCTTGTCCAATACACTTTTAACAGTCAGATACATGGCATACAATACCAGCAGGGCCGGAATCAGCAGTTTACCAAACTCAACGACAATTTCCATGAAAAATAAAATATAATGATACCCTAATATTACATAAAATGATGACAAAAATGAATCCCCTTACTATTTTTGTAAGTTCTGAAATAAAATAATACGAAATCGTGATTTCCAATCCGGTGAACCTCTCTGATAAAGCCATTGAACAGATCAAAAAGATCATCCGGGAAAAGAACATCCCTCCATTTTATGGATTAAGAGTGGGTGTTGAGGGCGGTGGTTGTTCGGGAGCGGTCACCAATATTTTAGGATTCGATACCAGGAATGAAGAGGATATGGAATTTACGATTCAGGATATCACCCTGTACCTGGATAAACGGCAGACCATGTTCCTGGTCGGAACTACCATCGATTATTATACAGATGAAGAGGAGGAAGGTTTTATTTTCCTGCGGGATCAAGCCTCATAGTTACCTTTTTTCAAGCAAAGTCACAGTCGCCTTATGGCATATCCCTCCCACAGGTGGATTATATTTGCTTACCCTGACCTCAATTTCATACACCGACGGGAAATGCAGAAAAACCACGTCAATGATCCTTTTCCCAAGATGCTCCAGTAATTTGGTGGATTCACTCATCTCATGCCGGATCAGCCGGTATAATGTCTCATAATTGATGGTCTCACGTAATTCATCGTGTTCCGCCGCATCAGTCAGGTCAGTCGAAATGGTTATATCAACAGCAAATTTGTTCCCGATTTTCTGTTCCTCCACATAATAACCATGATGGGCAAAAAATTCCAGTCCCTCGAGGGTGATTTTTCCTTGCATATTAATCTAGTTCATCAAAAAATGACTTTGAAGAAGATGAAAAACCACTGTTCTCCTGATGCATCTTTGACTTATCTTCCCTTGTATTCAAAGCTTTTTCCTTTTTTGTTTCCATTTTGGGCTCTTCTAATTTAATGGATTCTGATTGACCCTTCCTGGCGGGATTCTGTTTTACGGTTTCTTCCTTTTCCGGTTTTTCAATATCCTTATCCAGAATTGAATATACATCCATCATGGCAGAGTTAAAAATTTCCTTGGCCTGGATTACAATTTGATTGATTGAATGCTCTTCGGATTTTTTTTCAAATTTATCAACTCTTTCATTTATTTCCTCAGAAAATTGTTTGATCTGGCCAACAAGTTTTTCCCTGAGGTCATACAGTTGACGGTGTTGATTTTCAAGTGCTTTTACCCGGTCGAGCATCTCTTCGAGGATCTGTCTGGTTTTTATTTCCGCATTGTGCATCAATTTTTTAGCCTTATCACGGGCCTGGCTCAGAATTTCATCTGACTTTATACTTGATTCCTTGATCTTCAGCTCGGTTTCTTTTTTGGCCTGCTCTATGAGATTTGCACCGGTATCTTCAGCGGTCTTCAGTGTTTTGAATAGTGAGCTTTCCACTTCGTGAAGTTTATTCACTTCCTTTTCCAGGGATTCAATCCGTAAGCTCAAGTCCTTTTGTTCATCGATGAAGCGCTCCCATTCCTGTGAAAGCGAGATAAGAAAAGCACTTACCTCATCCTTATCATAACCTCTGAAGACTTTTTCAAAAGTCTTTTGCCTGATCTCTAAAGGAGTAATTTTCATGGTAGTGGATTAAATTTTAAGTCCCATATCGATATTGATCTGTCATCACTGCATGAAATTAACCTATTTTTATAGTTTGACCAAAATATTTTATTAACTGAAGTTAAATGACCTCCATGTCGTGATCTATCAATTACTTTTAACAATTTAAATTTTCCAGCTTCCCATATTTTAATTGTTTTATCCATACTGCAGGTTGCAAAATATCGGCCATCCTGACTATAGTCGATCGAATTGATGGCATACATATGAGCGATGATCGATTCTTTTAACTGATAATCCTCCATCCTGTTCCAGATATTTAAATGAGCATCCCGGCTTCCGCTCAATAAATATTGACCATCGGGTGAATACTTCAAGGTAAATACTGAGTTTTCATGGGCTTTGAATTCATGAATCATTTCCATACTTCCAAGATTGAATATCCTGATAAAATGATCACTGTATCCAACGGCCAGATGATCCCGGTTCGAAGTGATGGTCCTGATACTTTGATGACTCTTCCTAATCTTTCCCAATATGGAAAGGTTTTGAGGATCGATCATTGTCAGGGTACCCTCTGCACTCCCCGCAAATAATATCCCACGATGAAAATAAATATCAAAAATAGCCGCTTCTGTATATTTCAGCGAACCGATTTCCTTTCGGTTTTCAAGATCAATGATATGAATTCCCTCGTAATTATGTCCGACAATAAGTTGGTTTATCTCCTCCAATGGACAGAGGCTATATATTGAATTTGAGACATTGGCCACAAGTTGGCCATCTTCCGATCCATTCATCTCCCACAAGACCACCATTCCGTCACCGGCAGCGGATAAAAATTTATCTTTTTCAGGGGATGATGTTACCGTATATATGCAATCCTTATGTCCCGTCAGTGTTTTATATCTTGATACATGAACCACTGCCATTATCAAATATACTTCATAAAGCTTAAATATATGCTGTATTTTTGCCCATAGAAAATTATGCGACATTTTTCATTATGCCGATCATAAAAATAGAATTGATTAATTCAGAAGTATCCTGGAGTATCTGGAAAATTGAGGAGTCTGTAGAATCATTAATGCAGAGCGCCCTTTTATCCGACCAGGAATTAATTGAATATCAGCGTTACACTCATCTAAAAAGAAGGAAAGAATGGCTGGCAGCGAGGAATGCTTTAAGCTCCCTGATAACAGTGCATGGTCATGATTATTCCGGCATTGAAAAAGATGAATTTGATAAACCCATCCTTCGGGACAGGTCATTTCATATTTCCCTGGCACATAGTTTTCCTTTTGCGGTCGCCATGATCCACAAAAACAAGCCTTGCGGCATTGATATTGAAAAGACCAAACCTGCCCTCATCCAAGTGAGTACGAGATTTCTAAGCGACCGGGAATTGTCAAACATCAGTCGGAACCTACATGGGCTTTGTCTCGCCTGGACAGCCAAGGAATCATTGTATAAAATGTACGGGAAAATATCGCTCTCATTCAAAAATCAAATGTTTTTATATCCGTTCGAAGTGAAAAATAAGGGTCAGATCAAAGCATCTGTCACGTTAACAGATCAACGGGATGAACATGTGCTGACTTACCGAAGGATAGATGATTTTTACATCTGTTTTAATTGTTGACCTGGGAAACCCGGGTTAATAACTTCCAATTCCATCGTCATCCCCAAACGAAATGGCGTTGAGCAATATTTTTATCTCATCTACCTTGTAGTGATCTCCGATTTTCTCGAATGATATGATCAGGTTCCTTAAAACCCTTTTGATCACATCCAGATGTGAACAGGGTTCAAAAAAAATATCCAGGGGAGTTATATGCAGATTGGATACATAATTTTCAAGGTCGGCCCTGGAGAATAATAAGCCTTTATTAAAAGCATTGATATAAAATTGCAGTTGAGGGGATTTATAGGTGCATACAAATAGGTTGGGCAGGTTGACCCCATAAACAGGCATTTCAAGCTTCTGGGCAATGAGCAGGTATATGACACAAAGTGTTATCGGGTTTCCTCTTTTTGTTTCCAGCACCACATTGATCATTGAATTTGCAGGAGAATGAAAATTAGTCGTGTTTGCACTGAATTTGTATTTCGAATAAAGTACATTATTCAGGATCTTTATCTGATCATAAGGATGTATGTTGGATCTAAAATCCCTCCAGGCTTCATGATACATTTGTTCAATATCTTTTCGAAGGATATCCAGTTTAAGATCGGGATACTGATAAGTAGCGATCAACCACATTCCTTCCAACAGATCCTTAAATCCTTTTTCTTTCCAGTCCATCAACCTGGATTTTAACTGATCAAACTGCAAAGTATGGATCAGTTCCTCCAGCTTCCGCTGAATAATCGGATTGAAACTGTTTTCCCATTCATTTTCAAGAAATGGTATGATTTCATTCCCCAGGGAAATGATCTTTTCCTCCACCTGGGTGACAATGGAATGGTCATCATCATCGAGCAGAGATACCAATGCCTTGATTTCCTTCTTCTTCATAGGAATAAATATAAACTAATATTTGATTTTTGACAATCCGCATTCCCCGTGGGAAAAATGAAGATCAGCGGCAATCCCCTATTTCTCTTTTTCCTTGGTGGATTTATCCTTTTTTCCAAATACGCTGATATGAACATACCGTTTGGGATTCTCTCTCAGATCTACGAAGAGTTTATCAAGATCCTCTGCACTTTTGGTTAAGTTATTATACAAGGAATCCTCCTTTAATAACTTACCAAGTGAACCTTCCCCTTCCTGGATGCCGATCAACAATGCATTCAGGTTTTTACTGGTTTCGGCAAGATTATCCACGACCCTGGATAAATCCAATTGATTCAATGAATCCATAAAAATATCCGTTTTACCCAGTACACCGCTCAGTGATTCAGCCGATTGGTTCAGTTGTCGTGTAAGGGTTTCGATATTGCTGAGAGAATTGCTGATGACAATCCGGTTCCCTTCTATGATCTTATGGGTACTCTCTAAGGTACGGTTCATAGTGATGATCATCTGACGGATCAATTGCTCCGAGAGCATCAAGCTGTCCAGCATGGAATTGGTCTTTCGTATGAGAGCTCCGACATCGTTGGCTACGGGCAGGGTTTGTTCCGTTAATGATTCGATCAATCCCATGGCCACATCTGATTTCAGTGTATCCCCGTCTTCCAGCGGTTTGTATATCTGTTCTGGTAACCGGAGTTCGATGGCTTTTCCACCCAAAAAACCTTCGCTGATTAAAAACGCTTTGGTTGAATCATCAAGTACAATATCACCATCAATGTCCAACTCGACCAGAATCTGATTTTCCCGGGTTTGCAGAAACGAAATACTGCTTACCCGGCCCACTACCAAACCATTTATGATGACTGAATTTGAAACCTGGAGTCCATCAATATTTTGATAGATCGCATAATAATGATTGGTTCTTGAAAAAAAATCGATCCCTTTTAGAAAATTGAAACCGATATACAACAATGCAATGGTCAGGATGCTGAACAAGCCAATTTTGAATTCTTTGGATATTTGCACAATGAAAAATTTAATTATTTGATTCTAATTCATCCTTATAGTCACGGAATGCCCTGAAAATTCCAGATGCCAGATAGACCTGACCCAGCTCGTCGTTTAGATATTTTTCTTCCTTGGGATTACTTAAATAACCGACTTCGATCAGAACACTGGGCATGGAGGTTCTCCAAAGCACCCAAAATCCAGCCTGTTTTACTCCTCGACTTTTTCTGCCTACTCTGTTTTGCGAATTGATGTTCTATTTTATCGGCAAGGTTTAAACTGTTGTTAATATACGCATTTTGATATAAAGAAAACAATATCAATGATTCTGGAGATTTCGGATCAAATCCCTCGTATCGCTCTTCGTAGTTCTCTTCTAACAAGATCACAGAATTTTCGCGCTTGGTCACTTCAAAATTTCCTTCGGATGTATGCTGCCCCATTACATAAGTTTCGGTCCCGTAAATAATATTCTGATTGGAAGGAACCGCATTACAATGTATGGAGATGAAAACATCTGCATCATTTTTGTTAGCAATATTTGGGCGTTCATCCAATTCAATAAAGGTATCATCGTCGCGTGTGTAGAGGACTCTCAACGTCTTTAATGTTTTCTTTTATGATGCGGCCTAATTCAAGCGCAATCTTAAGGGCAATATCTTTTTCCTTGCTGAAAACTCCATGGGTACCCGGATCTTTCCCGCCGTGCCCGGCGTCTATCACTATTTTATCCACCTTATATTCAGTGATGCCAGCAGGCTTAAAAGATGCCGTTATAAGCAAAAACGCCAGACAAAGGATGAGTGCAATATTTCTCACAATAGTTCGGTTGTTAAAAGTTATTAGGATAACTTTACGCAAAAATGTAAATTTTTTGACAAAACTGAAAGTGGGTTTATACAAATATAAACGCGTTGTTGGTGTTATTCTGATCCTGATTTCCGCTTACACATCTTATTGTCAAAATATCAATCCGGATGTCATCAAAACAGACACCAGCTTTCAGCGAATCTCTGAAAAAAATCCTGTTTTCAACCAGGATTCAATACAGACCCTTGACTTACTGACTCCCGATTCCCTCGCACTCGATTCTGCCCTCGTTTCCGATTCTTCTGCCCTGGTCAATGATACCATCCCCCGTGGAGATATCGAAACCACCATCAATTATGCTGCCAGAGATTCCATGCGACTTGACCTGAATACGCATGAAATCGATATTTATGGAGAGGGGAAGATTGTTTATGGCGAAATAGAACTGACCGCTGACCGTGTCAATGTCAACTATGATACCAACGAGATCATGGCCACAGGTACACAGGATTCCCTCGGAAATGACATTGGCGATCCGGTCTTTAAGGACGGTCCTGAGAACTATGAAACCAAAAACATGCGCTATAATTTCAAATCCAAAAAGGCCATCATCAGTGGAGTAGTTACCCAGCAGGGAGAAGGAATTATGCACGGTAACCGGGTGAAAAGGGATCAGGCAGGGGACCTGTATATTGACCGTGCCAAGTACACGACTTGTAACCTGCCCAATCCTCATTTTCATATAGAGGCGAAAAAACTTAAACTGATCCCGAACAACAAGATCCTGGTAGGTCCCTTTCACATGCGGGTAGCGGATATCCCTCTGCCCATCGGGTGGGCTTTCGGCATGTTTCCCATGCCACGAAAACAGGCTTCAGGTATCCGTTTTCCTACGTTTGGAGAGGAGGAACGCAGGGGATTTTACCTGCGGGACGGAGGATATTATTTCGCCATCAGTGATTATATAGACCTTCTATTATTGGGTGAAATATATTCAAAAGGAAGCTACGGATTAAAGATCGCTTCCACCTACAAAAAAAGATATTCATATAGTGGAAGTTTTTCTTTTAAATACAACCGGCAAAAAGGGGTGCAAGAAGGGGATTCATCCATCATCAAGGACTTCTGGATCACCTGGAGTCATTCGCCTCAATCCAAGGGAAGCAGCCGTTTCTCTGCTTCCGTAACGGCAGGAACCTCTTCCTATAATCAGAATAATCCCTCCTATTATGATGTAATCAACAATATGAATCAGGAATTCAGTTCCAATGTGAACTATTCCAAAACCTTTACCGGATCGCCCTTTTCTATGGGTGCCAGTATGCGGATCCAGCAGAATACACAAACCGGGATCACAAACCTGCAGCTTCCCGATCTATCCTTTTCGATGAACAGAATTTATCCTTTTAAAGGGAAATCACCAACTGCCAGAAATATTTTTCAAAAAATCAACCTTAGCTGGAATATGACTGGAACGAACCGCATTTCAAATGCCCCAATGCGCAAGCCTTCGGGATTTGAAGTGGCCAATTATAATCCAGTTAACGACAGTACGATCGCTTTTTCAGCATCCAATTGGGATTTACTTTCTGACAGGGCAACAAACGGGATTCGGCATTCCATCCCCATTTCAACGTCGACCAAAATATTAAAACATTTTACCATGAATCCATCCTTCCGGTATGATGAGATCTGGTATGGCCAGCAATTGAACTATACCTGGATCGATTCATTGAATGCAGTGAGGATAGATACCCTGAAAAAATTCTCAAGATTGAATAGTTACAGTTTTTCCACTGGATTAACTTCCCGCATTTATGGAACTTTATTTTTCAAAGGGAAAAATATACAGGCTATCCGGCATGTAATGACACCCAATGTCTCTTTTTCCTATTCTCCTGATTTTTCGGATGAGAAATACGGATATTATCAGCAGGTACAGATTGATTCCCTGGGAAATACCCGTACCCTTTCCAGGTACAATGGGTTCGTATATGGCGCTCCAACCCAGGGAGAAATAGCCAGTGTTGGTTTTCAACTCGATAATAATCTTGAAATGAAGGTTCGATCCAAAAAAGACTCTACCGAAGAATTTAAAAAAGTGCCCATCCTCGAAAACTTCACCATCTCCTCAGGTTATAATTTCCTGGCTGATTCATTCAACCTGGCCCCTTTCCGGATATCAGCCAGGACGAAATTATTTAACAAAAAGCTTGATATCAATATGAGCGCCAACCTGGATCCCTATATTTATAACCTCGATACTTTTTATGTCGATGAAAGAGGCAATGAAGTGATCCACCAGACCAAATTGAGTAAGTACGCCTGGGATGCTGGAAAAGGACTGGGACAGATCAGTTCCGCCAACTTATCCATTGGGACCAGCCTGAATCCGGAATCCTGGGAAAATAAAGCCGCAGAGGTTGATAAGGAAACTTTATCTGAATCTGAACGAAGCGAGCTTGAATTCATCGAACAGAATCCAGACCTGTATGTTGATTTCAATATCCCCTGGAACGTGCGTGTCAATTATAATGTAAATTATACAAAAGCCGGCTACCAGAAAGCCAAAATTACCCAATCATTGCGATTAACCGGGGATTTCAGCCTGACGCCCAAATGGAAGGTGGGGTATCAGACAGGTTACGATTTTCAAAATAAGGAAATCACCCAGTCCAACCTGAATATTAACCGGGATCTTCATTGCTGGCAGCTGAGTCTTACCTGGGTTCCCTTTGGCCGCTATCAGTCGTATAATGTGACCATCCGGGCTAAATCCTCCCTGCTTCAGGATCTGAAATTGAACAAACAAAGAAGCTGGTGGGATAATTAAATCCGAATTTGTTAATAGACAAATTCGCCCGGAGGACTGAGGGACCGTAAACATTTAATAAATCCCGAAATACTCAATCATTTAATTAATGTTCAACGCCAATACTTTCTTACAATTTACATGGCCCTCGAGGATTAACCCACTTCGAAAAATTATCGGATTATAAAAAATTCAGAAATTATTCTGTCGGCCTTTGGCAAAACCCTCAATTTCGATTGATGATTAAGGATTAAACCGAGATGATCTTTGGACGAATTCAGCCCTTTTAACTGCATTCCAGCAAACTGGAAAATTACAGATCGGATATTAAAGAACTAAAAGCTGACTGTTTTCCAGTTTTTTAACCAATGGCGAATGGTTGGGATCTAAGGGCAGTGGAATGATTATATTTTGGGGATTACTGTATTTCAATTTGTCCGGTAAAGATCTTTTCGGCAGGGCCTATCAGGAAAATATCAGTAAAAATACCGAAACCATCTGATTTGAAACTAACCTCCAGATCGCCGCCCCGGGTTTTGATAAAAACATGATCCTGATTTTCATTGAGCCCCAATGCCAAGGCAGAGGCGGTCACACCCGTACCGCATGAAAGTGTCTCATTTTCTACTCCCCTTTCATAAGTTCTGACGTACAGGCTCCCTTTCCCGGTTTTCTGAACAAAATTTACATTGGTACCTGCGGGATGAAATTTCTGGTTGTAACGGATCTCTTTCCCGGAATGATAGACATCCACTTTATCGGCATCTGGGACAAAACGAACATAATGTGGTGAACCTGTATTTAAAAAGAGATCCTCCTGGTGGTAAAAAACACCTTTTACATCCGGCATCTTTAAATGAATCCGGAAATCCCTGATCTCGGCAAATAAAGGCCCTTCAATGGTTAAAAAAGTCGTTTTATCTCTGATGATCCCCAATGCATGACTGAACATTACCGCACATCTGCTCCCATTGCCGCATAAACTCTGGGTACCGTCCGGATTATAGTAGATCATTTCGAAATCATATTTTTCATGCCCCTGAACCAGGATCAATCCATCCGCACCAATACCAAATTTGCGATGGCACAGGGAAGAAACCAGGGATAACCCCTCAACAGGGAAACGATGGTTACGGTTGTCGATCATGATGAAATCATTCCCCGTTCCCTGGTATTTCTCAAACGAAATTATGGTCATTTTAACCTGGTTTTAAAAATGAATTTAAACAAAAAAAGCCGGCATTACGAACCGGCTTATATCTTTGTTTCGATCATGCTAGATTTTTTCCTTTACCTTGGCAGCCTTGCCTTGTTTTCCTCGCAGGTAATACAACCTGGCTCTTCTTACATGGCCTTTTCGGATCACTTCAATTTTATCAATGCTGGGTGATAAGATCGGAAAGATCCGTTCCACTCCAACACCATTGGACACTTTTCTGACCGTAAAAGTCTCCCCATTTGTATTTGCATGCCTTCTCTGTATCACCGTTCCCTGAAATTGCTGGATCCGTTCCTTGTTGCCTTCTTTGATTTTCACATGAACATTGATGGTATCACCGGCTTTAAATACCGGGAATTGTCCCTTTCTTTCCTCTATCAATTCCCGTTCTATTTCTTTGATTTGATCGCTCATGGCCATTAATTTATTACCGCTATGAAAATGGAGTGCAAATATAAATAATTTAATGAAATAAAAATGTGATCTGAATATTTATTTGCCCCGCAGAAGATCTGGTCGCCTTTGTTGGGTCCGTTCCACCGCTTTTTCAAAACGCCATTTATCGATATTGGCCGCATGTCCTGATAATAAAACTTCTGGCACCCTGATCCCTTCGAAATCTTCAGGACGTGTATAGACAGGGGGAGCTACGAGTCCATCCTGATAAGAATCTGTAAGGGCCGAGGTCTCATCATTGATCGCACCGGGAAGCAACCTGATAAGCGCATCGGTGATCACGGCCGCCGGTAATTCACCCCCCGATAAAACATAATTCCCGATACTGATCTCACGGGTAATGAAATGGCTCCTGACCCTTTCGTCCACACCTTTATAATGACCGCTTAATAAGATCAGGTTGGCTTTAAGAGACAATTCATTCGCCATTTGCTGGCTGAAAAGTTCCCCATCCGGGCTTAAATAGATCACCTCATCATACTTCCTTTCATTCTGCAGCTTACGAAGGCAGTTTACGATCGGTTCAATCATCAATACCATTCCGGCACCCCCCCCATAAGCATAATCGTCAATTTGCCGGTGTTTATCTTTCGAATAATCCCGCAAATTGTGAATGAAGATCTCCACAATCTTTTTTTCCTGCGCACGCTTCAGGATCGATTCATTAAGAAAACCACCGAATAGGCCGGGTAGACAAGTTATGATATCAATTCTCAAAATAATTATGATTATAAATATACATCCAGTAAACCATCGGGGAGTCGCATATATATTTCGCCTTCCTGATGATCCACCTTTATGATGAAATCGTCCTGTACAGGAATGAGAACTTCTTTTCCCTGATAGTCAACTGCGAACAGATCATTGCCGTTGACACCCAGGATATTGATGATTTTACCAATTTTCCTTCCTGATGCATCGATCACCATAAAATTGATCACATCATGATAATAAAACTGCCCCTCCTCGAGCGGGGAAAGCATGTCCAGGGGAAGATACAGGAATAGTCCCCTCAGACGATCCGCATCCTGAAAATTATCGATATTTTCAAATTGAACAATCGCCCGGTTCTCTTTGACCTGTATATTTTTAATAAAAAATGGAACCAGTTTCTGTTTAATATCAACAAAAACCGATTCCAACTTTTCATAATCTTCAGGATGATCTGTATCCAGATAGAGGGATAAAGCTCCCTTTAATCCGTGTGGTTTTATAATATAACCGAGTTGAAAACAGGATTCAACATTCATGTTGAATAATTGGATGCTATTCCTTTTCCTCTTTTTTTTCCTCGGTCTTTTCTTCCGTTGTTTCTGATGATTCAGCAGAGGGCTGATCTTCATCAGTAGTAGCCTCCGGCGAAGGTTGTTCCTCATCCACCATAACCTCCGGCAAAGGTTGATCCTCCTCCACCATAGCCTCCTGCAAAGGTTGTTCCTCATTAGCCGAAGCCTCTGGTGAAGGTTGGGCCTCATCAGAAGCAGCTTCTGGCGAGGGTTGATCTTCATCAGCCGAAGTTACCGGTGAGGGTGCCTCGTCTGTTTTCCCGGGGACTTCCTCAACCTTTACTTCTTCAGCAGCCGCTTCAGTTTTCCCGGCAAGTTCGCTTTCAGTATCGGAAACCTTTTCTTCCACCTCCTCAGCTGCCTGCTCCATAGCAGCAGGTTCATGAGTGGCCGTAGCTTCCTGTGTATCGACTACTTCAGCTACCGGAGCCTGCTCTTCAGCAGGTTGTTCAACAGGAATCTCTCCTGCATCCGTAGTTTCAGACTGGGTTTCTGCGGCAGCTACTTCCTGTTTTTTCCTGATTTCGGCAGCCTTGGCCTCTTTTACTTTACTTTCGGCTTCAAGCCGGGCCTTGCGTTCCTGATCGATCTTGTTTCTGATCTTGTCTGTCTGAGCGATATTTTTCTGTTCCTTGTCTTTCAACCAGGCTTCGAATTTTTTATCAGCTTCTTCCTGTGACAAGGCGCCTTTCAATACGCCTACCTGGAGATGCTTTCGAAGCATAATCCCCTGTGACGAAAGAAGGTTTCTTGCGGTATCCGTTGGTACTGCGCCTTTCAGTAACCAATCGACTGTCTTACTGGTATCTATATCCAATATAGATGGGTTAAAGTTGGGATTAAAAGTTCCCAGCTTTTCAATGTAACGGCCATCTCGTGGCGACCTGGCATCTGCTACGACCACGTCGTAAATTGCCAGCTTTTTGCGTCCTCGACGCGCTAATCTGATTCTTACTGCCATTTGTTTTTATGCATTTATGTGGAACTCGTCCGTTTTTAAAAAGGAACGCAAATGTACAACTTTTTATTTAACATAAAAACGATGCCCTTCATTTAAAATTTAAAGATTCTGGAAAGGACATTTTAAATTTATTTAAGTTATTATTTTCAGGTAGAAAAATAATTATAATTGTATACTCGCATATACAATTTTTAATACTTGATTACACTGTTTAAATTTGTGAAAGGCTTAAATCTATATTGATGGACAAGTACTCCTACATTTCAAATGCCCATAGTTCTTACATTGAAGAATTGTACAAATCATATAAAGAAGATCCGGATTCCGTTGATGAAAGTTGGCAGAAGTTTTTTGAAGGGTTTGATTTTTCTCTTGAATTCAAGGAGAGAGATGCCTTTGTCCCAAAATCTAATGGTACAGATGCCTTTGACCAGGTAGCCACTGAAAACAGTGTCCGGGAAACAAGGGTCAGGGAATTGATCCACGCCTTCCGTACCAGAGGGCACCTTCGTTCGGATACGAATCCGATCCGTCCCCGAAGAAAACATAAAGTATTTCTTGATCTCGAAAATTTTGCCTTATCAGAATTAGATCTGGATACTGAATTTGAAGTCGGAAATCGAATCGGTATTGGCCGGGCTTCACTTAGGAAAATATTGGCAACCCTGAATAAGGTATATCTTGGCCCCATTGGGTTTGAATACATGTATATCAGGAATCCTGACATCCTTGATTGGTTCAAACAGAAAGCCGAGATAGAATTTTTGAACTATCAACCCACCCTGGAGGAAAAGAAGAGAATCCTGTTCAAATTAAATGAAGCGGTCGTATTTGAAAATTTTTTACACACAAAATACATTGGACAAAAAAGATTTTCACTAGAGGGAGGAGAAAATACGATCCCAGCACTGGATACCATCATCAACATTGCCACCGTCAATGAAGTAAGGGAGGTTATCATCGGAATGGCACATCGGGGAAGGCTCAATGTACTTGCCAACATCATGGGAAAAACCTATGAGGAGATTTTTAGTGAATTTGAAGGAAATACTGATCCGGATCTTACCTACGGTTATGGTGATGTGAAATATCACATGGGATATACGAGTGAAATCATCACCCCAAATGGCAAACCCATCTATTTAAAACTGTCACCGAATCCATCCCATCTGGAAGCTGTCAATCCTGTTGTATTGGGATATACGCGTGGTCAGATTGATGACGAATACAAAGGTGAAGAGCACAAGGCATTACCGATCCTGATTCATGGTGATGCTGCCATCGCCGGCCAGGGGATCGTTTATGAAACCACCCAGATGACCAACCTGGAGGGATATCGCCTGGGCGGAACCATTCATATCGTCATCAATAACCAGGTAGGTTTTACGACAGATTATGATGATGCCCGGTCGAGTATTTATTGCACGGATATAGCAAAAATAGTGGATGCTCCCGTGCTTCACGTAAATGGAGATGATGCCGAGGCGGTTATGTTTGCTGCCAAGCTGGCAGTAGAATTCAGACAAAACTTTAAGCGGGACATTTTCCTCGACCTCCTGTGTTACCGACGTCATGGACATAATGAAGCAGATGAACCAAAATTCACCCAACCCAAATTGTATAATTTAATTGCCAAACATCCGAATCCACGTGAAGTATATATCAAAAGACTCATTGAACGGGGTGATGTGGACGCTGAACTAGCGCAAAAGATGGATAAGGAGTTTCGTACACTATTACAGGATCGATTGAATCAGGTCAAGCAGCATCCACTTCCGTACAAACCGCAAAAAATGGAAAAGGAATGGAAACAGTTAAGTAAACCCAGTCCTGAGGATTTTGAAAAATCGCCCAATACTACGATCTCACAAGAAGTAATTGATAAAGTAGGAAAAGCGTTGACCACCGTTCCGGAAGGATTCAATACCTTAAAACAAATTGACAAACTGATCAAACTACGTCATGAAAACTTTTTTGAAAACAAAATGCTTTCCTGGGCAGATGCAGAATTACTGGCGTATGGATCATTGCTTCTGGAAAATATAATTGTCAGGATGTCCGGTCAGGACGTAAAACGTGGTACATTCTCACACCGGCATTCCATGATATTCGATGCAGAATCCAATCAGTCTTACTGCTTTCTCTGTAATATTGACAAGAACCAGGAGCAATTTAGGATTTATAATTCCCCACTATCAGAATTTGGGGTTTTAGGATTTGAATATGGATATGCCATGGCTACCCCGAATGCCCTTGTCATCTGGGAAGCCCAGTTTGGTGACTTTGCAAATGGAGCACAGGTCTTGATTGATCAATTTATTACCAGTGCTGAAAGCAAATGGCAACGAATGAATGGGATCGTCATGCTTTTGCCTCATGGATATGAAGGACAAGGACCTGAGCACTCGAGTGCCCGGCCTGAAAGGTTCCTCCAACTCGCGGCAGAACAAAATTTTGTAGTGGCCAATATCACCACACCTGCGAATTTCTTCCACCTGCTCCGGCGACAGGTAAAATGGAATTTCAGGAAGCCCTGTATCGTTATGTCTCCGAAGTCCTTGTTAAGGCACCCGGATGTCGTATCCCCCATCAAGGATTTTATAAAAGCCCGCTTCAAGGAAATCATTGATGATGAAAAAGTGGATAAGAAAAAGGCAAGGAGAGTTTTATTGTGCACAGGCAAGATATATTACGAACTCGTTCAGGAACGAAATAATGGGAATCATCAGGATGTTGCCATTATTCGTATTGAACAATTGTACCCCTTCCCTGATACACATCTGTCCCAGATATTAAAAAATTATCCCAAAGCTGAAGTGGTCTGGATCCAGGAAGAGCCTGAAAACATGGGAGCCTGGTATTATCTGTTCAGATTCGTGAAGGATAAAATAAACCGGGGGATCTACCGGAAACCAAGCGCCTCAACCGCAACGGGGTTCCACAAAATCCATCAGGAAGAACAAGAGGAAATAATTCAAAAAGCGTTTGAAAAATAATAAAAAAGGAAACAATGGCTACTGAACTTAAGGTTCCACTGGTAGGTGAATCAATCACGGAAGTCACCCTCGCCAAATGGATCAAAACGGATGGGGAATATGTGGAAATGGATGAAACAGTTTGTGAACTGGAGTCCGATAAAGCTACATTTGAACTGAATGCCGAATCATCCGGAATTTTAAAGACAAAAGTTAAGGAGGGTGAAACCATTGAAATTGGTACGGTTATCGGGATGATCGAAGAAAACGGGAAACAAACATCCGGGGATTCCAGTAAGGATAAAAAAGATAAACCGGTTTCAGAAAAAGAAAGTCTGAAAGAAACTCAAAAAAGTAAAAAACCTGAGAAAACAGGGAACACCATTGAGATGAAGGTTCCGGCTGTCGGGGAATCCATTACGGAGGTCACCATATCCTCCTGGCTCAAAAAAGATGGTGAACTGGTAGAATTGGATGAGGTAATTGCCGAGATCGACTCAGACAAGGCTACTTTTGAACTCACCGCCGAAGCCAGTGGAATTTTGCATCAGGTAGCCAAAGAAGGAGATACGCTTGAAATCGATGCTTTAATTTGTCGGATCGAAGAGGTAAGTGGAGCTCAAAAAAGTGAGGAAAAATTGGTGGCTGAAGAACCCATGGAAGAGCGTCGTCAGGAAATTTCGGCAAAATCTTATGCCAAGGGACATCCTTCTCCGGCTGCCGCCAAACTAATGGCAGAGAAACATCTCCAACCGGATGACATTCGGGGAACCGGCCCGGGAGGGCGCATCATTAAAGAGGATGTAGCAAAAGTGCAGAAAACTGACCATGTACCGGAACGGGAAAAGGAGGAAAAGAAAGAAGAAAGTCAGGCCGGGCTACCTTTAAAAGGCCAGACACCAAGATCTGAACGAAGGGAAAAGCTTTCCCAATTGAGAAAGACCGTTTCCCGCAGACTGGTATCTGTAAAAAATGAAACAGCCATGCTCACCACATTCAACGAGGTGAACATGTCACCCATCATGGAGCTGCGAAAGAGATACAAGGAAAAATTCAAGGAGAGGTATGACATCAATCTTGGATTCATGTCTTTCTTTGCCAGGGCCTGTTGCATAGCCCTCCAGGAATGGCCGTCAGTGAATGCCATGATCGATGGTGATGAAATCATCTATCATGATTATGTGGATATTTCAATCGCGGTTTCTGCCCCCAAGGGACTCGTGGTTCCTGTGATCCGTAATGCAGAAACACTTTCATTTGCCGGAATTGAAAAAGAAGTGCTCAGGCTGGCCACCAAGGCACGGGAAAACAAACTCAGCATTGAGGAAATGACAGGAGGCACCTTTACGATCACCAATGGGGGTGTATTCGGTTCGATGATGTCGACTCCCATCATCAATGCACCACAATCTGCCATCCTGGGAATGCATAATATCGTTGAAAGACCTGTCGTAGAGCAGGGGGAGATCGTGATCAGACCCATTATGTATGTGGCATTATCCTATGATCACAGGATCATTGATGGGAGGGAATCCGTAAGTTTTCTTGTCCGGTTAAAAGAACTCCTGGAGGATCCATCAAGAATGTTACTTGAAATCTGAATTTCTGACCTAAACTACTGGTAATTATGAAATACGACGTGACAGTAATCGGATCAGGACCCGGAGGGTATATTGCCGCCATTCGATGCGCACAACTGGGGAAAAAAACAGCCATCATCGAAAAATACGATACCCTTGGAGGTACCTGTCTGAATGTGGGCTGTATCCCATCCAAAGCCCTGCTTGATTCATCAGAACATTATTTTAACGCCAGGGATCAATTCAAAGCACATGGAATTGAACTCAGTGATCTGAAGGTGAACCTTCCGCAAATGATCAAACGCAAAGCCCAGGTGGTCAGTGAAACTGTCAATGGTGTGCAATACCTGATGAAAAAGAATCAGATCGATGTATATCATGGCATAGGGTCATTTCAGGATAAAAATACGATCAGTATCAAGAATGATAAAGATGGGGAAAAAAAGATCACATCCGAGAAGATCATCATCGCCACTGGATCAAAACCTGCCTCGCTGCCATTTATCAAAATAGATAAAAAAAGAGTAATTACCAGTACGGAAGCACTCGAACTGGAACAGGTACCAAAACATATGATCATTATTGGGGGCGGTATTATCGGAATGGAACTAGGTTCTGTGTATGCAAGATTAGGTGCCAAAATAACGGTGATCGAATTTCTTGATTCCATTATTCCCACCATGGATCGGACCATGGGAAAGGAACTTCAAAAAACACTTAGAAAGCTCGATTTTGAATTTTATCTCAATCATAAGGTGGTGGAAGTGAAAGCTTCTTCAAAACAGGTAGTGGTTAAAGCGGAGGACAAAGAAGGTAATATGGTTGATTTTAAAGGAGACCATTGTCTGGTTTCCATTGGTAGAAAACCCTATACGAAAGACCTCGGTCTTGACAAGGTGGGGATCAAAACAGATCAGCAGGGAAGAATTGAAGTGGATGATCATCTGCGTACAAGCCAGGAAAATATCTTTGCCATCGGTGACGTGATCAAAGGCGTCATGCTTGCCCATAAAGCCGAAGAAGAAGGTGTATTCGTTGCAGAAACGATCGCCGGTCAAAAACCCCACATCAATTATCTTTTGATTCCGAGTGTCGTCTATACCTGGCCCGAAGTTGCCAGTGTAGGTTATACCGAGGAACAACTGAAAGACAAGGGTAATAAATATAAAAAAGGGACCTTCCCCTTTAAAGCCTCGGGACGTGCCCGGGCGAGCATGGATACGGAAGGACTGGTGAAAGTACTGGCCGATGAAAATACCGACGAATTACTCGGTGTACACATCATTGGACCACGTGCAGCCGACATGATTGCGGAAGCCGTCGTAGCCATGGAATTCAGGGCATCTGCAGAGGATATTGGCCGTATCTCACATGCGCATCCCACCTTTTCGGAAGCATTTAAGGAAGCCAGTCTGGCAGCCACTGAAAACAGGGCTCTTAACATTTAAAATGACTGCCCTGGATAAGTCTTTTTAATATTTTCGACATACTTCCGAAATCGATTTTAATTTTCCACATTAAGGTCTATTTTTGCGTCAATTTGAACTAAAACAAATAGACATATACTTTCCTTATGCCAAAAGATCCAAGTATAAAATCAGTTCTCATCATAGGAAGTGGTCCCATCATCATTGGTCAGGCATGTGAATTCGACTATTCAGGTTCACAGGCCGCCAGGTCACTGCGGGAAGAAGGAATTGAGGTTACCCTGATCAATTCAAATCCTGCCACCATCATGACCGACAATGTGACGGCTGATAATATTTACCTGAAACCCCTTGAAAAAAAATCCATCATTGAAATACTGAAGAAGCATAAAATTGATGCCGTTCTTCCAACCATGGGGGGTCAGACAGCCCTGAATCTGGCCATTGACTGTGATAAAGCCGGAATCTGGGAGAAGTATGGTGTTAAAATGATCGGAGTGGATATCAATGCCATCGAAACCACGGAAGACCGGGAAAAATTCAGGCTGAAGATGAAGGAGCTCGGTGTCAAGGTCTGTGAAGGCAAAACAGCTACATCTTTTCTGCAGGGAAAGGAAATTGCCCAGGAGATCGGCTTTCCACTGGTCATCAGGCCTTCCTTTACACTGGGTGGTTCAGGGGGTGGTTTTGTGGATAACCAGGAGGAATTCGAAAAGGCGCTCACCAACGGTCTGCACACTTCCCCTATCCATGAAGTACTGGTAGAGCAAAGTATCATGGGATGGAAGGAATATGAGCTGGAATTGCTCCGGGATAACATAGGGAACGTAATCATCATTTGTTCCATTGAGAATTTTGATCCGATGGGCATCCATACCGGCGATTCGATCACGGTGGCCCCAGCTATGACCTTGCCGGATACGGTCTACCAGGAAATGCGAGACCTGGCCATCCTCATGATGAATGGGATCGGTAAATTTGCCGGAGGATGTAATGTTCAGTTTGCCGTAAATCCGGAAACCGATGACATCATTGGCATTGAAATCAATCCAAGGGTATCCCGTTCGTCTGCACTGGCTTCAAAAGCCACCGGGTATCCCATTGCCAAGATGGCAGCCAAACTGGCAATCGGATACAACCTGGATGAACTGAAGAACCAGATCACCAAGACAACCTCGGCATTTTTTGAACCAACACTTGATTATGTGATCGTTAAAATCCCACGATGGAATTTTGATAAATTCAAGGGATCTGACAGACGTCTGGGCCTTTCCATGAAATCCGTCGGGGAAGTCATGGGGATTGGAAGAAATTTCCAGGAAGCCCTGCAGAAAGCCTGCCAGTCACTGGAAATCAAAAGAAATGGACTGGGAGCCGATGGAAGTGAACTCAAGGATCAACAGGCTATTCTTAAAAGCCTTGGCAACCCAAGCTGGAACAGGCTGTTCCATATCTATGATGCCTTCAAATTGGGAATCCCTTTTAAAACCATTGAACAGCTCACCAAGATCGATAAATGGTTCCTCCATCAGATCAATGAACTGTTCACCTCGAAAAAGAAATTGAAAAGCATACCATCGATACTATTCCGGCCGATCTGTTAAGAATCGCCAAGGAAAAAGGATATGCTGACCGTCAAATTGCCCATCTCCTTGATTGTCTTGAAAGCCAGGTATATAAAAGAAGAAATGAACTGGGGATCAAACGAATCTATAAACTGGTTGATACCTGCGCCGCTGAATTTGAAGCACAAACCCCATATTATTATTCTACTTTTGATCACGAAAACGAATCACTTCCTTCCAGTAACAAAAAGAAAGTAGTGATCCTGGGATCCGGACCAAACCGGATCGGCCAGGGAATCGAATTTGATTATTGTTGCGTGCATGGTGTTCTAGCAGCAAAGGAAGCGGTTATGAAACCATCATGATCAATTGCAATCCGGAAACGGTATCAACCGATTTCGATATTGCTGATAAACTTTATTTCGAACCTGTATTCTGGGAACATATTTACGATATTATTCAACATGAAAAACCTGTAGGTGTCATCGTTCAGCTCGGCGGACAGACTGCACTGAAACTGGCCGAAAAACTCAGTAGGTATGGTATCAAAATAATGGGAACAAGTTACGAATCACTTGACCTGGCTGAAGACCGGGGAAGTTTTTCGAAATTGCTGAAGGACAACAACATACCCTATCCGGAATTTGGAGTGATCGAAGATGCAGACCAGGCCCTGGATCTTTCAAAAAAAATCGGATTTCCGCTTCTGGTCAGGCCTTCCTATGTACTGGGAGGTCAGAGCATGAAGATTGTCATCAATGAACAGGAACTTGAATCCCATGTGGTTGATCTTTTGAAAGATATTCCTGGGCAATAAGGTTTTACTGGATCATTTTCTGGATGGGGCCATCGAAGCCGAAGCAGATGCCATCTGTGATGGCGAAGATGTGTACATCATCGGCATCATGCAACATATCGAACCAGCCGGCATTCATTCCGGTGATTCATATGCCGTACTTCCTCCCTACAACCTGGGTGATTTTGTCATGCAGCAGATCGAGGCATATACAAAAAAGATCGCCTTGGCATTGAAAACCGTGGGTCTGATTAATATTCAGTTTGCCATAAAAAATGATCTGGTATATGTGATTGAAGCAAACCCAAGAGCATCCAGAACCGTACCTTTTATATGTAAGGCCTATCAGGAACCTTACGTGAACTATGCTACCAAGATAATGCTGGGAGAAGCCAAATTGAAGGATTTTAATTTCAATCCGGTAAAACATGGCTATGCCATTAAGGAACCGGTATTTTCTTTCAATAAATTCCCGAATGTCAATAAGGAATTGGGGCCGGAAATGAAATCTACAGGAGAATCGATTTATTTCATTGATGATCTGATGGATGATTACTTCCTGAAGATTTATTCTTACAGGAATCTGTATTTGAGTCGCTAAAGAAAAATCATCATGCTGAAATTCTTAATCTTCGTTTTTTTATTTTTTGCTGTCATCTATTATGTCCTTGATTTTACCTTTCAGACCACGTCAACAAGTAAGACATGATCAGAATGAAGCAAAAAAGAAAAAAGTAGGGAACGTAAATATCGATTATGTACCTGGTGACAATAAGAATGCTAAATCAGGTCATATTAAAGGGGGAGATTATATTGATTATGAAGAAGTGAATGAATAGTGATGCCATTATCAGCACTTTTTTTCCATTTTTAGATATGGAATAAATGTCTAACTTTACAGCCTTACCAAAAGACAAACTTATATGTCGTGGTTTTTAAGAAAAACTAAAGGCATCCAAACTCCCACAAAGGAAAAAAAAGATGTTCCGGACGGACTATGGTATAAAACGCCCAGCGGAAAGATCATTCATATGCGGGAATTGAAAAGCAATGCCTATGTATGTCCGGATGACGGATATCATGTGCGGATCGGATCAAAAGAATATTTTGAGATTCTTTTTGACAACAATAAATTCACTGAGCTGAATGAAAAGATGACTTCAGCGGATCCTCTGAAATTTGTTGACTCCAAGCCATACATCACCCGGATTAAATCATCCATGAAAAAGACCGAACTGCATGAGGCTGTCCGGACAGCCTATGGAAAAATGAATGATATACAGGTGGTTATTGGTTGTATGGATTTCACCTTCATCGGAGGTTCGATGGGTTCAGTTGTCGGAGAAAAAATATCCCGGGCCATTGATTTTGCATTGAACAAAAAATATCCCTTAATCATTATTTCAAAATCAGGAGGAGCCAGAATGATGGAAGCAGGATATTCATTGATGCAGATGGCAAAAACCTCGGCAAAACTGGCCCTGTTATCGGAAGCAAAAATTCCCTATATTTCATTGATGACGGATCCCACCACCGGAGGTGTCACTGCTTCATTTGCCATGCTGGGTGATTTTAACATCGCCGAACCGGAGGCATTGATCGGATTTGCCGGCCCCCGCGTGATCAGGGAAACTATTGGCAAGGATCTGCCCAAAGGATTTCAGACTTCAGAATTTTTACTCGAAAATGGATTTCTTGATTTCATCGTGGACCGCAGGAAATTAAAAACAACCCTTACCACGCTCCTGAAAATGGTAAAACAATAATTTTTTTGAAAACATCATCCTTAATTCAATTGTTTTACCTTTACAACAGAATATTTTTAAATTGAAAATACTGGTTTGAATTATTAATAAATATATTTGCACACGTAGAATTTTGACAGAAAATTATTGAATAAATGGGGCCAATAATCATAACATCGATCGTCGCATTCTCTATCGTAATCCTACTGCTGGTTTTTATCTTATTGTTTGCGCAATCAAAACTGGTTCAGACGGGAGATGTTAAAATCGTAATCAATGGAAATGAAGGAGAAGCGCTTGTTGTATCTGCCGGATCTTCTCTTTTATCAACCTTATCCGCAAAAAAGATATTTCTTCCTTCTGCATGCGGAGGTGGTGGTACCTGTGCCATGTGTAAATGTATAGTTGAAGATGGAGGTGGCGAAGTACTTCCTACGGAGGTAGGGCACTTAAGCAGGCAGGAACAGAAAGATCATGTACGTCTTTCCTGCCAGGTAAAGGTTAAACAGGATATGACGATCAGGATACCGGAAGAAATATTTGGTATTAAGAAATGGGAATGTGAAGTGGTATCCAATTACAATGTTTCCACCTTTATCAAGGAATTTGTGGTTAAACTTCCCGAAGGTGAAACCCTCGATTTCCAGTCAGGTGGATACATCCAGATTGATGTCCCGCCTGTAGTCGCAGATTTCAAGGCTATGGATATTACGCCCCATCCTGATCTGGGACACCCGAATGATGTTTATAAGGGTGACTGGGATAAATTCAAGATGTGGGATCTGAAGATGAAGAATGATGAGCCCATTTTCAGGGCTTATTCAATGGCCAACCATCCTGCAGAAGGAAATATCGTCATGTTGAATATCCGGATTGCCACGCCTCCCTGGGACCGTGCAGCCGGAAAATGGATGGATGTGAATCCTGGAATCTGTTCATCTTACGTATTCAGCAGAAAACCCGGAGATAAAGTAACCATCTCCGGACCCTACGGTGAGTTTTTCATAAATCCAACAGAACGCGAAATGATCTATATCGGTGGTGGTGCCGGAATGGCTCCGCTTCGGTCACATATATTCCATTTATTCCACACTGAAAAATCCAATCGTAAAGTAAGTTTCTGGTACGGCGGTCGCTCGAAGAGAGAACTTTTTTATACAGAACACTTCAGGAAGATTGAAAAAGATTTCCCGAATTTCAAATTTAATATTGGTCTTTCAGAACCGCTGCCTGAAGATAACTGGAAAGTGAAAAAAAGCCTTGATGATAAAGAAGGGGATGGATATATTGGATTTATCCATCAGGTACTTTACGACAATTACCTGAAAGATCATCCCGAACCGGAAGAGGTTGAATATTATCTTTGCGGGCCTCCCTTAATGAACGCTGCAGTCCTTAAAATGCTCGATGATCTGGGTGTTCCTCCAGAAAATATCCGATTCGACGATTTCGGAGGATAATAAAAAAAGATCTGAATAAAAAAGGGAGAATAATTTCTCCCTTTTCTTTTATATTTACCTGTCATCTTTAATTCAGCTGTCGCAAATGGATGTAAAAATATTTTTTTCAAGAGTAAATGAAAAACTCTATTCCGATATTGAATCCAGTCATTCATTTTTTAAAAATATTTTTCTTCCCGGCCCCAGCTTTCCCGATATTAAAAAGGCTGATATTGCGCTGATCGGGCTGGAAGAAAGCCGTGGATCCACTCATAACAAAACCGCCGATCAGGGCGCCAATGCTATCCGGGAAAAATTGTATCGGTTGAAGAAAGGACTGAATCGATATAAAATTGTTGACTTGGGAAATCTAAGAAACGGTCATTCTCTTGATGAAACCATTCTCCGGGTCAAAGAAGTTTGTCACTTTTTAATTGAAAATGAAGTGTTCCCTCTTTTATTTGGCGGGACCCATGACCTGGATATCGGATTATATCAGGCTTACGAGGACATGGAAAAACTGGTAAGCGTACTGAATGTTGACGCTTTCATCGACCTGGGCTTCGATGAAAATAAGGAACGGAACCAATCACATGTCAATAAAATTTTGACCCATCAACCCAATTATCTATTCAACTTCAGTCAGGTGGGTTATCAAAGTTACCTGATCGATCCTGATAGCCTGGCCATGATGGAGAAATTGTATTTTGATACCTATCGGGTCGGCAAACTCCGACAGAATATTGCTGAAATGGAACCCATCATCCGGGATGCCGATATGCTGAGTTTTGACATCACGGCCATTAAATCAAGCGACGCTCCCGGAAATGCAATGGCCCAGCCATTTGGTCTGACAGGAGAAGAAGCCTGTCAACTCTGCTGGTATGCAGGCCTCAATGAAAAATTGAGCTCGGCCGGCTTTTTCGAATACAATCCTGAATTGGATCTCCAGAATAAAAAAACAGCCTCTGTGATTGCCACCATGATCTGGTATTTTATTGAAGGTTTCTACCATCGAAAGGACCATTTCAGCTTTAAAAGCAATTATTATCTTAAATATGTGGTCTCAATGCCGGATGATCCGGATGCACTCGTATTTTATAAAAGCAAACTGTCCGAAAAATGGTGGATTGAGGTTCCCTATCCAAAGGGAAAGAAAGTATTTGACCGGAATTCGATCGTTCCATGTAGCTATGCTGACTATCAGAAAGCCATGCAGGGCGAAATTCCAGAACGATGGATTCATACACAGGCCCGCTTAATGTAATTTTCAGATTATGGAAGATGAGAACAAGGACTATATCGTTGGTTATCCATTGGCAACCCCGACCGATCGAATCCTGGCAGGTCTGATCGATTGGATCATCATTATTCTTTTAAGTGCCACAGGGTTCGGGGCGATTATCGGACTCGCCTATTTATTGACCAAGGAAAGTCTCCCGATTTTTGATGGGCAAAGCCTTGGCAAAAAATTGGTAAAGATCAAAGTGGTGGACAATGACACCTATCAACCCATCAGAAATAAGTACGATAAGTGCCTGATACGAAATATCTCTTTGTTGATACCTGTTTTTCAATTCATTGACGCCTTGATGATCTTTTCATCCGATCGGAAAAGGTTTGGAGATCAATGGGCGAATACCATCGTGATCAAGGAGACGTAACGGCTTTTCGATGTTGAGAAAAATTTTGTTCACAGCTATGATCCTCTTTTTTCTCCTTTATTCCTGCATAAGGGATGGTGAAGAAATTGATCTAACTCCTGATACTCTTACGCTGGATGAATGCCTGATTCAAACCCAATCTCAGACCTTTGAGATCATGACCTGGAATGTGCGGGAATTCCCGGTTCATGATGAAAAAACCATTTACCTGATAGCAGATATCATCAGCAGGGAAAACCCTGATCTCATTGCTTTCCAGGAAATCACCAGTGAATCTGATTTTGAAACATTAATCAAAAAAATCCCGGGATGGAATGGCATGATTCTTCCTTCCTCTAACCTGAATCCGGCATTCCTTTTTAAATTATCCGAAGTAAGGTTGATTGGCAAGGCAATTGCTTTATTTACCGAAGACAAAGAAGATTTCCCAAGGTCACCCCTGATGGTGAGTGTGGAACATCATTCGGGATTACAATTGTTTATCATCAATATCCATCTGAAATGCTGTTCAGGTGAAGAAAATGAGAACCGGAGACGGAGGGCAGGTGAAAGGCTAAAAACACTATATCGATGAAAAATTGCCGAAAGAAAAGGTGATCGTCCTGGGTGATTTTAATGATGTGATTGTATCGCCTGTTCCGGAGGATAATGTGTTCTATAACTTCAGTATAGATCGCCTGAATTATGCCTTTACTGATCTGGAAATTGCCCAGGGTGATCCGGAGCGCTGGTCATATCCAAACTGGCCAAGCCATATTGATCACATCCTGATCACCAATGAATTGTTCGAAAACCAGGTTTTCACCCAGACCCTCACATACGACTTTTGCGATTCATCGTATCTTTCACAGGTTTCTGATCACCGGCCATTGATGATTCAATTAAAACAGGATCAGTAATTCCTTTAATGGAAGGGTTCACATACCTTTTCAGTCTTTCCCATTCACCGGTCCGCTTCTAAAGGATTATTGAAGCTGAAAAATTTTCATAAAAAAGAAGTTGCCTTAAAAGCGAATATCGTCATTCAAAATCCTTCTAGATCTCCGTGTCAAACCCGAATTTTCCTGCTTGCCAACAGATCTGGTTATGGTAAGCAGGCCGGCCATCGTTCCAACTTATGCCATGGTAGGCAGGGAAGACAAATAACACTTTTAAGACAACCTCCTTAATTTTCTAAATTGGATTAGAACCTTAGTTTTAAACCTGCATTCCAGGTTCTTCCAAATCCCCAATAGGCAATGTTCCTGACACTGCCATTGTCTCCATAAATTCCCCATTCAGCATCCAGCGAGTTGTCAGGATTATGCAGTATATTGGTTTCGGATTCAGAAATATATTCATTTCCTAACAGGTTGTTGATGTTGACGTTCAGGGTAACATCCAAGCCACCCAGTTGGAAGCCATAATACACACCCGCATCCACCAATCCATAAGCCGGAAGTTTCCAGGCCTGGTTTCCAGGTGTCAGGAATGAATCATCGGTTGCCAGATCAAAATCGGCATACACCTTATTCGCATAATAATAACTTACGAATAATCTCAAACGCCTGATCAATTCATAATCGGCGCCCAGATAAAAGGTCGTCTGAGCGGCATCCGGAACTTTTACATCTGTCATGTACAATATAAGCTGCCTTGACTGATCCTGATAATCAGGATCCTCTGGAACCCAGGTAGCCGAGAAATTATCCGTATACCTCCAGTTGCCCAGAGAAATCATTCCATTGATCCGTAATTTCTGAACAGGAGTCAGGACGAAATCAATTTCAACTCCCTGGTGTAACTGGCTGATGTTTTCATAGTTTGAATTGCCATCTACCTCCAAGGTACCCCCAGGATTGTTCGGATCATCGATCAATTGCCGGTCTGCCCTTGATATCTGGCGGTTGGCCCATTTTGTATGATAGAAATTAACATTCGCGCTGAAAATACTTGAGCGGAAACCATACCCCAATTCAACTGCGACGACATTTTGATTTTTTGCATCCGCATTTACATCATTGGTAAAGTTTGGGAATACATTATCAAAGATAGGTTGCCGGGAAAAATAACCCCCATTGACAAAAACATTATGGTTGTCGTTGATATTATAATTGGCACCGGCTTTGACCGTTCCTCCCAGAAAATTCTGCCAATCCGATTTCTGCATCGGGTCACTATCCTCATAGATGAAATAATCGACTCGTTTGAATCCCTGATTGGATCCTGACAAGGAAGCAAAAACCGATAGATCATTTGCACTATATTCCAACTGGCCGAAAATCCCAAGCCAGTTTACATGGCCGTCATCATTGTAATCGATCTGATTGCCATCCTCCCGTCCTTCCGCCGTAACGTACTTGTCGGGATCGTTAATATCGTTGTCATCATAGTAGGCGGCAAGGCCTAATAAATCTTCAACCCTTCTGTAATGAAGCCCTTTATAATACCTGGCATCAAGACCAGCGACAAGGGATAAATGATCATTGATTTCTGTCGTAAAATTTGAAAGCAGTCCATACCAGTTATGCTCATTCATTGATGAACGAAGGATCATCCCATTTCTATAGGATTCAGCTACCGATTGCCCTGCAAATGGACCTGTATATCCTGGATCCTCAGTCGTCACACCAGGCCCGGACCAGGGTACCTGATCGGCTCCGAAATCAGGAACTGTTCCACCGGTATTCCAGGAATGAATATCATTCCATCTTACAATTCCATCCTCATTCTTGAACTTGCTGGATGTCCGGAAACTCCCGTTGATCCTACCCAGATCACCTGTTCCTCCCCCTCTACCGAAGGATGCATATACGGAAGTTGATAATTCAGATTTTTCAGAGATCGTCCAGTAGTGATTCAGGAAAATCTTAGGTTTATGATAGAAATTCTTCCTCCAGCTGTATTCATTGTCTTTGAATTCACTGTTATTATAATATCCCCACTGCGGATTATAGCGGATTCCTCTTTCTTCAACAGTCTGGATGGTGACTCCATCAAAACTTCCATATTCACGCTGGAAATGCCATTGAGGGGCTCCAACAGCCGTTAAATGCAATGAGTGCGCTGAGTTGAATTGTTTCGCGATCGAAGCAAAATAGGACCACCCCTGAAACAAGGATCCGTCAGCATACATATTGCCACGGGTGTGGGTTCCCTGGACTGTAAAAGCCCATCCGCTGGTTCCAAGACCAGTTGAAAGCATCACGCCGTATTTCTGGTAACCATCGTTGCCAATGGCGGCAGAAACAGCTCCACCTTTTTCCATTTCAGTGGCATTCGTGATGATGTTGATGGATCCTCCCACGGTTGGAACCGCCAGTTTTGTCGCTCCCAGTCCACGCTGTACCTGTATTGAACTGGTCACATCAGTGAGTCCTGCCCAGTTTGACCAGTATACCCAGCCATTCTCCATGTCATTTACGGGAATACCATTGATCATAACGGCCGTATTTCTCTGATCAAACCCACGGATGTTAATCCTGGAATCCCCAAAGCCTCCTCCCTGTTTGGTGGTATACACTGAAGGTGTGGATCTCATGATCTCGGGAAATTCCTGATTCCCTACACGTTCAGCAATTGCCTGACCTTTAATGGTAGAAACGGCAACAGGGGTCTTTCGATCGATGGCCATTGACGCGATCACTTCTACCTCTTTCAATCCAACAGCACCCAAACTCATATTGACTGTGCCGATATCAATTGGCTGGTTGCCTACGTTGATCTCCTGCTTGATTGTCTCATATCCTACGTAGGATAAAATCAACGTTTTTATTCCAGTCAGAACATTATTAATCGTAAAGGCACCATCCAGATCTGTAATGGACCCTGTGTTGGTTCCTTCTATCATTGCATTTACACCTGGTAATGGTTCTCCTGAGTCCTCATCCAATACTCTACCAGTGACCGTCCCCTGTGCCAAAACGCTTCCGTAAAACAAAATCCCTGTAATTAATAGTAACAATTTTCTCATAAGGTATACAATTAATGTTGATAAGAACTTAATCCAAAAATCAACTTCGATTTTTAAAATATAAAAAATTCAATGTTAAGAAAATGCTATTTTTTTTGATCCGTAACCACCTTGGGCGACAAAAATAATTACTATTCTAAAAAAAAATGTAAATATCCCGACAGAATAGAATGTTTATCAAAAAAGTCACAATACAAAATTTAATTTCCCAAACAATGCGTATTTATCGGTACGAAAGAAAAAAAATTTGCAAGCGATTTTAGTCATAATAATCCTTTTTTCAAAGGGAAATACAGACTAATGGCACGATCCAATCCAGCAAATCGAATTTTTTATCTGGCAAGAAATCGATTAATAAATTATCTTTGGGAGCCACCATAAAAATCAGTCATGATGAAAAAAGGGCTTTTACTAATAAGTTTGATCATTTGGAATCTGGTTGATTCTACTGCTCAGAATGAGCTTGATTATTATTTACCGGATCCGGTTGAAATCAATAAGGATATTCCCTCTCCCAAAGAAATACTTGGATATGAGGTGGGAGAAAAACATGTCAGCCATGAGGATCTTATCAGATACATGCAATTGCTGTCCGCTGCTTCAGATCGCATTCAACTGGAAATCTATGGTTACACGCATGAGGGCAGGCCCCTGCTCCTGTTGACAATCTCCGATCCCGATAACCTGAAAAATATTGAACGGATAAGAATGAATCATCTGAAATTATCGGATCCAACTCTTTCTCCCAGTCTGAATCCGGAGAAGGAACCGGTGGTGATCTGGATGGGATACAGTGTCCATGGTAATGAGCCAAGTGGTTTGAATGCCTCCATACTGGTTGCTTATTATCTGGCATCCAATGGATCCGATGAAATTAAAAGTCTTCTGAAAAATACCATTATTTTATTAGATCCAAGCATTAATCCAGATGGTTATAGCCGATTTGCCCAATGGGTAAATCAGTTCAAATCGAATGTAACCATTACAGATCCAAATAATCTCGAACTTAACGAACCATGGCCTGGTGGACGAACCAATCATTATTGGGTAGATCTGAATCGTGACTGGCTTCTATTACAACAACCGGAATCAAAGACAAGGTTGTCTAAATTTCATCAATGGTTGCCGAACATCCTCACTGATCATCATGAAATGGAAAGCGATGGAACCTTCTTTTTCCAACCCGGGATCCCTTCCAGAAACAATCCGAATACCCCCGCAGAAACTTTCTTACTCACAGATAAAATCGGTGCTTATCATGCGGCGGCACTTGACCGGATCGGATCTCTCTATTATTCACGGGAAACCTTCGATGATTTTTATTATGGAAAAGGGTCCACATATCCAGACATCAACGGAGGCGTCGGGATATTATTTGAACAGGCTTCCTCAAGAGGCCTTGCCCGTCAGACCGATCATGGCACGTTAACATTTCCCTTTACGATCCGGAACCAATTTACTACCTCGCTGTCAACCCTGAAGGCAAGTGATGAACTTCGAGCTGAGCTGCTGGATCATCAACGTAATTTTTATATCCAGGCAATGAAAGAAGCACAAGAGGATCCAGTGAAGGCCTATGTGGTGGACGCACAGGATGATCCTATCAGATTATTGCATTTTTCAAAAATACTTGCCCAACATCAGATCGGACTTTTCAGGCTTTCCGGGAACGCCGAGATAAATGGACATACCTATGATCAGGAAAATTCACTGGTCATCCCAACCTATCAGAAACAATATAAGCTGATCAGAAATCTCTTCGAAAAGATGATCAATTTCCAGGACAGTCTGTTCTATGATGTCTCAGCATGGACCTTGCCTCCTGCTTTTGACCTCCCTTACGATGCATTGAACGAAAAACAATTCAAAAGTCTTCATTTGACCCCCTATCAACCTGAAGATGAAATCCCGGCAGGTAATTTTGGGGGAGAGAGTGCGTATGGATATCTAATCAGATGGAATCAATACAATTCACCCATGGCCCTGTATCGACTGCAGGAAAAGGGAATTAGTGTCTTTGTGGCTGAGAAAAAATTTACGACTTCTGATGGAAAAAATTATGAGGAAGGAACCCTTTTTATCCCAGTCCAGACACAACCTTTCCAGGGAAATACGCTGAAGTATTACCTGTCCGAAATTTCGGTTTCGACAGGTATTGATATCTTTCCGGTCTCTTCAGGCTATACGGTACGGGGAATCAACCTGGGAAGTCCAAAGATGGAACCTTTAAAAAAACCCAAGATGCTTCTGCTGGTTGGGGATGGAATATCTTCCTATGAAGCCGGAGAGGTGTGGCATTTGATGGATATACGTTATCGGATCCCCCTCACACTGGTTTCTATTAACCAGTTTAACACAACAAATCTCCATGAATATAATAAAATCATCATGGTGACTGGGAATTACAGCGGAATTCAGGATCAAAAGAAGGAGGATATGAGAAAATGGCTTGAGAACGGAGGCCATATCATCGCATTTAAAGGAGGAGCCAGATGGCTCAGTAATCAGAAATTGGCTTTTATCGAATTCCGTCAGCCCATCAATGACTCAATCGCACAGAAAAAATACGAAGACCTGGATAAGGACCGTGGAGCTCAGGCAATTGGAGGGTCAATTTTTAAGGCCAGGGTCGATCTGACACATCCCTTATGTTATGGATATCCGGATGAGGAAGTCTGTATTTTTAAAGATGACAAATACTTTTTTGAAAGATCCAAAAATCCCTATAACAATCCGGTTGTATATGAAAATGACCCACTGGTAAGTGGATATATCTCCAGCATCAACTATGAGAAAATCAGGAATGCATCGGCTGTTGTGATCAGCTCCGTAGGCCGTGGTAAAACCATCTGTTTCAGTGACGACCCCAATTTCAGAGATTTCTGGTTTGGCACGAACCGCCTGTTTTTTAATGCTGTTTTTTTCGGAGACCTTATCCAGGCAGATTCAGCCAGATGAAAGCTCGATGACCCTTACATGAGGAGAAACGGCAAAAAGACCTTTTATTCTTTCTAACTCTGATTCCTTTACCCGGATTGAAATGAAAGCTTCCTGATCATAGGATTGTCCTGTGATCTGAAGATTATTGATATCGATCAATCTCATGATCTCATTCAACCCTTCATAGTCAAACCGGATCGATATTTCCCTGAATTTCAATTTTTCGATGGGTTTCACTTTTCCTAGGGCATCATCTGTTGCCATCTTATAAGCATTGATCAGGCCGCTTTTCCCCAATTTGGTACCTCCAAAATACCGGACCACTACTACCAGTACGTCGTTGAGTCCCCAGGACCTGATCTGGTTCAGAATGGGATCACCGGCGGAATGTCTCGGCTCTCCGGCATCATAGGTACGGCTGATTTTACCATCCCTGCCCAGCAGGTAGGCATAGCAATGATGCCGGGCATCATGATACTCCTTCTTTAACTGCTCGATGAGGATCAAGGCTTCGTCCTCGCTTTCCACCGGGAAAGCAAATGACAGGAACTTGCTGCCTTTTTCCTTATAAAGTCCAGCAGATTCATGCCCGATGGTGAGATACGGGTCTTCCATGTCATTTATTCAGATAATTCAAAGCTTCTTCCTTCACTGGCACATAAGGATCGGATTTCAGCGCCTTTTTATAAAGATCCTTCGCCATTTCAGAATTTTTCTTTTTATCTTCCACCCGGGCCTGGGTAGCATAGATCATGCTCAGATAATGAAAGTTTGAGTTTTTTAAATCTTCATGCAATTCTAGTGATTTTTCAAGCAACCGGCTGGCTTCATCAAGCTGATCTCTTTTTTCACAAATGATGGCTCTGAATAAAGTACCTGCCATTCTGAAAACAGGTTTTTCAGCACGATCCAGTGGATCCAGTAAATTTTCCGCCTGGTCAAATTCATTCATGGCCACCAAGACCTCGACAAGAAGGCTGATAAATCGCAGGTTCTTCGGATACCTGCTCAACAGGCTTCGTGCATATGGCAAAGCTTTAGAGGGATTATTTTCATAACGAAGGTAAATATGATATAAATAAAGGATTGATTCATTCTTTGTAAACACCCCTCTTTGCTCTGATGTTTTGATCTGCTCAATCCCCAATTCCTTATCTCCCCGAGAGAACAGCCACATAAAAGACTTGTAAAACGGATTAAGTTCCGGATATTTCTCCCGATAATAATTATACAATCCCGTTGAAAAATAAAAATCTGAAAATTCCTCCATCTGCTCTTTTCCACTTTTAAGATATCTGTATGCCTTTTTGGCTGCATTGATCACCTTAAGCCCCCCCCCCTCCTCAGAATAAAGTTCGGCAAGAAGGGCATTGCCTGCCATGGCATAAAACATTCCTTCCACATGAAGGTCCTCCTGACCGATAAATGGCTGGGATGATTCGACCGCTTCATTTAAATAGGTTTCATATTGAAGATACATTTCAGAACCCGGGACAAGTGGCCGGTCTCTCCAGTAGATTAACAGGGCCCTTATCAGAAAATTAGCGGGATGAATGCCCAGATGATGTGCCTGGTTTTCAATCCGCTCCTCTGCCTCTGAAAATTCAAAGTTATAGATATGATCCAGTGTAATGGAAATGGCCTCAACCGCCTCCCGATCCTGAAGAAGTGGAACTTGCGCTTTTACATAGGATACTACAGCAACGTACAGGATTAAAAAGGAATACGCAATGTAATGGCTCATACCAAAATATAAACAAAAATAACCTGCTTCTAAAAAAGAAAAGAGATCCGTTTTATCATCGTTTACTGCGTTAACTTCCAGTTCCCGATGCGTAATAAATTGTCAATACGAATGTAATCCAAAATCAGGATTTGTTACATGAATCATGAAGAAACCGGATTGGGAATCCTATATTTACATGATCAAATATAAGGCATAAAAAATACCAGATTTCCTTGCAGACTGAAATTTCAAAAAGATATCTTTTTCTGATTGAAGAAAAACAAACCGGGCAGCAACCTGATGATCCCATTTTTATTTTCAATGATTTCCGTTACCTGTCCTTATGGCCTGAAAAAATCATCTCTTTTTATCTTAAAAATAACGTGACAGGGAAAATGGCAGGATTTTGCCATTTTCAATGTGATGAGAAAACTGCATCGAGCCCCTTTCAGGCTCCTTTCGCTTCCATCTATCTTAATGAAGATATCAGGTTTGAAATATATACCCGGTTTATCCACCTGATGACCGATCACCTGAAGCACCAGGGATATGCCAAAATATATTTGAAACATTATGCGGATTTTTATTCCCCTTACCCTCCTGATAAATTAATCACCGCGCTTTTTTTTGAGGGTTTTCAGATCGTACAAACTGACATCAATCATTATCTGAAAGTCACGGACCAGCTTTTTGACAAGGTGGTTCATCCCATGCAGAAGAGACGCATAAAAAAATGCATCCGATGCCGGCATATTTTTAAACAACATTCAAACAATGAGCTGGAATCTGTGTTTAGGAAGATACAAGACTTAAGAATGCAAAAAAATATTCCGGTTAATATCAGTTTGAATAAGCTGAAAGCACTTTTTACTCAATTCCCGGATCGATATCATCTATTCTCTGTCCAGGATGGGGAAAAGATCATTGCGGCCACCTGTATGGTAAGCGTTAATGCTGCCACACTCTATAACTTTCTTCCTGCAAGTGATGAAAATTATAAATCCTCCAGTCCTATGGTCTATCTCATAAAAAATATTTATGAATTTGCCCAAAAGAACCATTACCGATTTCTGGATCTTGGTATTTCTTCCATCAAGAACCAACCCCAATCTGGATTGATCGCCTTCAAAGAACATCTGGGCGGCATTCCCGGCATAAAATTCCAGCTGGAAAAAATCCTTGCCCCAACCCATGTTTGATTTTCTGAAAAAATCGATTTGGTCATTTGTATCGGTGATACTTCGTGTATTGAGTACCCTGCTTGTCAATAAGATCTTTGCGGTTCAATATGGCACAACGGGCATCACCCTGCTTGCACATTTTCAAAATCTGGTTAGCATCATCACACAAATTCCAAACGACGGAGTAAACCGGGGGATCATTAAATACTGGTCGGGAGATGAATTTTCCGTGGATGAAAAACATAAATTATTTGTTACCGGGTTTATATTCAACCTGATCCTTTTCTTATTTTCAACTACTTTCATTCTCATATTCGAGCAATATTTTTTCCGGGATTTTCAGATCCCTGTCACTGACACCACATTTTTCCTGTTGTTCTTTTCCGGAGTATTTATTTTTCTGAACCATCTTTTCCTGCTTTCGGTCATCCTTTCCTTTCAGAAAATAAAAGTATATTCCATCCTCAACATGGCCACCTCCCTTGTATTGCTAGTGGTCATCTATTTCACTTCAAGGAACAATCCACTCCTCTACGCCTTGGTGGCTTTTATTTTCGCACAGGCTTCCGGTCTGATATTTTCGTTTATTTATGTGTATAAAAACAAACATCTCAAATTTAAAAAAGCATCCCTGCCTCCTGATGGATTTACCAAACTTGGTGAGTTTGTTCTAATGGCACTCAGTGTCCTGGTTTTTGGCAAATTAACCGATTTTATCATCAGGGATTTTGCTATCCAGCATTATGGATTGCATCTTACCGGCCTCTGGCAATCGGTGGTTAAAATTTCCGACAGCTATATGATGCTGTTTATCAATACGGTAGGGATCGTGTATTACCCTCAGGTCTCCGCCCTGGTCTTCGATTCCGAACAACTCCGGGTCTACCTGAAAGATGTACTCAGGATCGTCCTGGTTGTAAGCATCATTGGTCTATCACTGATCTATCTCTTCAGGGAAACCGTTTTGATCCTGTTATTTGATCAGGATTTTCTACCAGCCGAGGAATTAATGCCCTTCCAGCTGATCGGCGATTTTTTCTGTTTCCTTGCTTATTTACTCACCTATATAATTTCTGCCCAGGCTCGTACGCTGACGTTTATCCTGCTGCAAGCAGGATCAGCTTTGATGTATCTTGGATTGGTTCTTTTATTTTCATCCCTTTATGGCATTGAAGGTATCCCGATAGCCCATGCAGCCAGGTATGGTTTATTACTATTAATTTTAATAATTTTAAACAAGCGTATCATTTTCTAGATGGATTTCCCTCTTGTCTCTGTTATCTGCCTGTCATATAATCATGCCCCTTTTATTAAAGAAGCACTGGAATCAGTATTTCAGCAGGATTATGCACCTGTAGAGATCGTAGTGGTGGATGACTACAGTTCGGATCAGAGCAGGGCATTAATCGAGAAGTTAACCCATAACAGATCTGACATCCGGAAAATTTATCTGGGAAAAAACGTGGGAAATTGCCGGGCCTTTAACATAGGTTTCAAAGCTTCAGGAGGGGCTTATGTGATCGACCTTGCCGCAGATGATGTTTTGATGCCCGGCCGGATCCGCACCGGAGTTGAGTGTTTGTTCGATTCAGGGGAAGAATATGGTGTTCATTTCACCGATGCCGAATACATAGATAAAGATTCACATTTCATAAAATATCACTACACAAGAGATCAGGGTGATACCCTTCTTGAACAGATACCCCAGGGAGATATTTATTCTGAATTGCTGAAGCGGTATTTTATCTGCGCCCCCACCATGATGATCCGGAGAAAAGTGCTGGATGATCTGAGCGGATATGATGAAAACCTGGCTTATGAAGATTTTGATTTCTGGGTCAGGTCATCGAGAAAATATAAATATTGTTTCTCAGACAAAATCCTTGTAAAAAAAAGGATCCTTGAAGGCTCCCTTTCAACCAGGCAATATATCAGAAACAGCAAAATACTTGAATCGACCTATCAGGTTTGCCTGAAAGCTGAACAATTAAACCAGAATAAAGAAGAAGACCGGGCACTTGCTATAAGAGTGGCTTATGAATGCAGACAGTCCTTACTTTCGGGTAACTTTCATCTGGCCATGAAATTCGCTTATCTTCTTGACAAGCTCCCCTGTTAGTGAATTGAAATTCTATCAAGAAGTCAGATTCAACGGCGATTGTCTTCGTCCAATACCATACTTAAATAACTCTCGTACCTGAGTTCCGAAATTTTACCTTTTTTCAGGGCCTGCAGGACGCTGCAACCCGGTTCGTTAATATGCAAACAGTTATTGAAACGGCAATTACCAAGTAGTTCCCTCATCTCAGGAAAATAATGACTGATCTCCCAGTCCTCCATTTCAAGGAGTCCCAATTCCTTGATCCCTGGTGTATCGATGACATACGTATCTTTCTCCAACTCGTACATGGTGGCGAAGGTAGTGGTATGAATTCCCTTATCAGCGAAGGTTGAAACTTCATTGGTCGGGATCTCCAGTGATTCATCCAGTCTGTTCAATAAGGTTGATTTACCTACACCCGAGTGTCCGGACAATAAGGATTTTTTTTCCCTCAGCCATTTCCATACCTGCTCAAAGTCTTCATCCTGGGTGGCGGATATCAGAATATTATCGTACCCTATTTCAGCGTACATCTCCTGGAGGAACTGCTGTAGTTCTTTCTGTTCGGCATCAAGAAGGTCGGCTTTGTTGAAAATAATTTTGGCGGGTATTCTGAACGACTCTGCGGCCACCAGATAACGATCAATAAATCCCAGTGAGGTACGGGGGAAGATGTAAGAAGCAATCAAAATTGCCTGGTCAATATTCGCAGCAATCATATGTCCATGATGTGATTTACGGGTAGATTTCCGGATGATGTAATTCTCCCGAGGTATGATCTGTGTGATGATCCCACTCCCCTCCTTTTCCATGTCAAATTGTATCTGATCTCCTACCGCTACCGGATTGGTTATCTTCGACCCGGATAATCTGAGTTTTCCCCTGAGTCTGCATTTTACATGGTCCCCGGTTTCCGTTTTTACATCATACCAGAGACCCATTGATTTCATGACCAATCCTTTCATATCATTTAATTAAAATGAATTCCAGGGAGGAGACAATTTTCTCAGTAGCTCCTGCATGAGATTCAACATATTCCCTCGCCCGATCACCGGCTTCCCTGTACCGGGAGCTTTCTCCGGATAGTTCATGCATTGTTCTGGCCAGTTCATCCGGACCACTGATCTCAAAAGCCCCTCCCTCTTCGATCAATCCCATTGCTTCCAGGTATTTTATATTGGTTTTATCTTTTCCAAAAAGGACCGGAGTCCCGAATACCGCAGGCTCCAGGAGATTATGTAATCCCTCACTGAATGATCCCCCTACATAATTTACATAACCATAATAATAGAGGGAGGATAACAAACCGATCCGGTCCATGATCATTACCTCAAAATGGTCCTTTTGATCCTCCCTGCGCCTGGTGAACCTGATGGACTTTAAGGATATACGGCTTTCTATGTATTTCAAATTCCCTTCGTCGATGTGATGAGGAGCGATTAAATATCTGTATTCTTCCCTGTTTTCTTTGATATATGATTCCCATAAGTCGATATCGGGTTTCCAGGTGCTTCCCAAAATGATTAGCCTCCGCCCTTTTATGAATTCCTGTATGAAAGGCACCGGTTGATGATTTCTTTTAATTTTTAAAACCTGGTCGAAACGGGTATCTCCCGTAACCTGGACCCGGTTGATCCCGGTATCCTTCAGCAGATCCCTGGTCTGCTGATCCTGTACAAAATAGGCATCCACCTTTCCAAGTATTTCCCGGTAAAACTTCCCATAAAATTTGAAAAATACCTGGTCGGGTCTTAGAATGGTAGAGATGGATAAGACAGGAATATTATTTTTATTGCAGGCATTAAGGAAAAAGTACCAGAATTCATATTTTACAAAAATGGCCACTTCCGGTTTTAACAAGGATACCAGTTTGTGTGCATTCTTCCTTGTATCAGCAGGCAGATAAAATACGCCATCCAGCAATGGATCCATTTTTCTTACTTCATATCCGGAGGATGAAAAAAAAGAAACATATATTTTATAATTTCCCCATTTTTCTCGAATTGATTCCATCACGGGCCGTCCTTGCTCGAATTCTCCCAGAGACGCACAATGGAACCAGATGATCTTATCATCCGGCCCCCTCAATTTCTTTATCTTTGAAAAAGTTTTTTTTCTGCCTTGAATAATTAAATCCGCCTTCCTACTGAATAAGGAGGTGGTGAATAGCAGAAAATTATAAATCCTGATTATCAGATAATAGAGAAATATCCCCATAAAAATATTTTTACAAAAATAAGAAAACCCGGCAGTTAGCAATGAATTTCATTTCGCCGATTTCATTCATGATCACCACGTTAAATTTCACAGGTTAAAAATAGGCCCTGAAAAGGTCTCTCCTGCCCAATTCTACAATCATTCTTTAGAGGGCTTTGTCCTGAAATGAATGTCCTGCCAGTAACTTTTACTTACTTTTTCTTTTGTAAAGGTATTCATTAATGTAGCAGCTATCTTACTCCTAAAATTTGATTTATGCACTTTATTCAATCGCTACAGTGAAATTATTTTTTTAATACGTTAAACAGATCACGGACCGATGAAACTTAAAATCCACTCATTTTTATTGGCTTTGTTTATTTCATCATCTCCTGTTGTTTCCGTTTATTCCCAATCAGGAGATTTTTTGGAAATCTTATACAGTGGCCCTGAGGATGCTTCCCGGTATGCCGATAAATATTTTGAACCCATTTTCAAAGGACTTGGCTATGGATTCAACAATGGATGGTATAATACCGCCAAAGCGCATCAGACATTGGGCTTTGATATCACCCTATCAGCTAACCTGGCTTTTGTCCCTGAATCAGATAATTATTTCACCTTCAAAAATGAAGATTTTTTAATTGCCAGATTGGAAACAGGCACGGAGGCTCAGACGCCTACCTTATTTGGTCCGGATGAAGTGGGCCCTCTCATGGAAGTGAAAGATGATGCCACCGGATTGACCATCGCCAGATTTGCAGGACCCCGCGGAGCCGGGTTCAAGGATGCAACTGGGTTTCAGGCCGTTCCTTCCCCCATTATCCAGGTTGGAATCGGTGTGATCAAAAATACGGAAATTAAGGTGAGATATATACCGGATGTCGCAAGGAAAGATGCGGATTATTCTGTCTGGGGGATTGGGATCATGCATGATGTCGGGCAATGGATCCCGGTCATTAAAAAGGCTCCCCTCGATATTTCCATCTTTGGTGCTTACTCAAAATTGAGTACTACGGTCCGGTTTGATCCTTTGGAAGAGTTCCCGGGAGAAAACCAGCGCTTCAGCTCGACGATCAACGGTTATACCCTGGAGGCACTGGTCTCAAAAAAAATATCATTCTTCACCCTCCTTGCAGGCATAGGTTATAATAGTGCAAAGACGAATTTTGATCTATTGGGTACTTATCATGTTACGTATGGAAATCCAGCCTTGCCTGAAGATTTTATTATCACCTATGAGGATCCAATTAAACTGGATACCAACGAAAACAGCGCCCGACTTACCGGGGGAGTGAGACTCCAGTTTGCTGTGGTAACCTTACACGCAATGTATACATTTAATGGTTATAATCTTTTGAATGTAGGTCTAGGATTCAGCTTCAGATAAAAAAAGCGCCTTTCAGCGCTTTCTATTTATACAAGCTGTGCTTCCAGCTTTTTAGCCAGAATACTTTTGGGAACTGCCCCAATCTGCTTATCGACGATTTCCCCGTTTTTAAAAAATAAAAGGGTGGGAATGCTCCTGATCCCATATTTTGCAGAGACAGCCGGATTACTGTCAACATCAACTTTTGCTATTACTGCTTTTCCTTCATACTCTTTGGCCAATTCTTCGACTGCCGGACCAATAAGTTTACACGGACCACACCATTCTGCCCAGAAATCAACCAATACCGGTTTCTGGGAATCAAGTATTTCGTTGTAATTGCTGTCCGTAATTTCTATGGGTTTACTCATGCTACTGTATTTTATGAATTATTCTTTCGTTAATCATTAATAATAAGCAAATATACGAGGAAATGTTTAAGGTAAAACCTGCTTTTTTTTTAAAATCAAAATTGTATCCATCCAGACAATTAATGTGTTAAAATCCTGTATTCCATTCCGGGAATGGATTCTAATTCGGCGATCATCTTATCATCAATCCCCAGCCTGATCTTTCTGGAGAACAGGTCCACTTGGATCTTTTCCTCTTCATCAAGGATATTGACCATCACAGCGCCTTTTCCCTGATATTCATCTGCCAGACCTTCCAATTTCCGGATCAGTTCTGTTGATATGAGATTGATGTTCATATGAAGTTCAATCCCATCATAGTATTTTTCCCTGACCTCACTGAGCAGGCTGATCTCATTGAATTTAAATTCCAGTTCATTTTCTTTCCATTGTTGTGTGACTACACTGCCCCTGACATAAAGGAACCAGTCCATTTCAAAGAATTGTTTAGATTTCAGGTAATCCTCAGAAAAAAGATAGAAAGCATTGGAACCCTCATAATCCTCCAGGGTCAGCACCCCAAAAGGTTTCCCGTTTTTTGTAAATCGGTGGGAATAGTTGGAAACGATCCCGCCAAATCTCAATTCTCTTCCTTTTAAAGATTCGAGATCGTTAAACTGGGAAAGATTTGTATTGCAGAAATGTTGAAGTTCGAATTTATACTGATCGAGCGGATGACCAGTAATATAAAAACCCACGATGTCCTTTTCAATTCGTAATTTTTCGATGTTGCTGAAGGGTTCGCAGTTCTCCACTTTGGGCATAGGCAATTCAACCTGGCCTCCCTCGCCAAAAAGCGACTGTTGGGCGGCATTCTTTTCAGTCTGTATCTTATTCCCGTAACGGATCACCTTCTCGATCAGACTTGTATTCGATTCATCCGCAAATAAATACTGCCTGCGATGGTAATTGCCAAAGGCATCGAAAGCCCCGGACATGGCCAGGCTTTCGAAAGTCTTTTTATTCACTACCCGCAGGTTTACCCGGCTGGCAAAATCAATTATATCCGAATAGGATCCGCTTGTCTCGCGTTCGTTGAGAATTGCCTGGACGGCCGATTCTCCCGTTCCCTTGATCGCACCCAGGCCAAACACGATCTGTCCGTTTTTACTAACTGTGAATAAGTAATCACTTTGATTCACATCAGGACCCAGCACCTTCAATCCCATTCGTTTACATTCATCCATGAAAAAAGTGATTTTTTCAATGTTATTCTGGTTATGTGAAAGGACCGAAGCCATGTATTCTGCCGGATAATGCGCTTTCAGGAAGGCTGTCTGATAGGCAACCACGGAGTAAGCAGCTGAATGGGACCGGTTAAACCCATAGGCAGCAAATTTTTCCATAATGGTGAAGATCTCCGTGGCCACTTGTTTTGAGATTCCATGCAGTTCATCCGCTCCTTTGATGAATTCTTTCTGCATACTCCGCATTACATCCATTTTTTTCTTTCCCATCGCCCTTCTTAATATATCCGCTTTGCCAAGAGAAAAGCCGGCGATCACTTGGGCTGTCTGCATGATCTGTTCCTGATAGACCATGATCCCGTAGGTATTTTTTAAAATAGGTTCAAGCAGTGGATGTGAATACTCCACTTTTTCCCGGCCATGTTTCCGGTTGATGAAATTCGGGATAAAATCCATGGGACCTGGCCGGAAAAGGGCATTCATGGCAATCAGATCTTCAAGATTGGTGGGTTTCAATTCCTGGAGATATTTACGCATCCCCGCTGATTCGAACTGAAAGGTTCCGATCGTGTCGCTTCGCTGATACAGTTCAAAGGTTTTTTCATCTTCGAAAGATATCTGGTCAATGTCAATTTTGACACCTTTGGACCGTTCAATGATATCCAGTGCATCCTTGATGATCGACAGGGTCTTAAGACCCAGAAAGTCCATTTTCAGCATCCCGGCATCTTCAATTACTTTCCCATCAAACTGGGTGACCAGCAGATCAGAATCCTTGGAAGTGGATACAGGAATGTAATTGGTGATATCATCCGGAGCAATGATGACCCCGGCTGCATGAATGCCTGAATTCCGGACAGACCCTTCCAGTTTTTCTGCCAGCTGAAGCACTTTTCCTCTATCGTCACCCCCTTTCCGTATCGCCTCCAGATCAGGGCTTTCATGAAACGCCTGGGAAAGGGTAATGCCGGGGCGTTCAGGAACCAGCTTGGCCAGAGCATCCGCTTCGGAAAGAGGAAGATCAAGTACCCTGGCAACATCACGGATCGCCATCTTGGCAGCCATGGTTCCATACGTAATGATCTGGGCTACCTGGTTATGCCCATATTTCTTGACCACATAATCGATCACCTTCTGACGGCCCTCATCATCAAAATCCGTATCGATATCAGGCATGGATACCCTTTCCGGATTGAGGAACCTTTCAAAAAGCAGATTGTATTTAATGGGATCTATGTTGGTAATGCCGACACAGTAAGCCACCACAGAGCCTGCTGCTGAGCCCCTCCCCGGCCCGATCATCACCCCCAGGTTTCTGCCCGTATTGATCATATCCTGAGTGATCAGGAAATATCCGGCAAAACCCATGGTTCTGATGATATTTAATTCATGATTGATACGTTCCTCGACTTCAGAAGTAAAATCAGCATACCTTTTCTGGGCTCCCTGGTAGGTGAGGTGTTTCAGATAATCATCCGAATCTGTGAATCCTTCCGGTATTGGGAAATTGGGTAGCAGAATATCTCTTTTTAAATTAGGCTGAAAGCATTTGTCAGCTATCTCATTGGTATAATCCAATGCTTGAGGCACATCTGAGAATAGATGCTGCATCTCCTCCTGTGTCTTGAAATAAAATTCATTATTCGGGAAACCGAACCTGAATCCCTTCCCGTCCCCGATCGGTGTGGATTTCAGATCCCCGGTATTTACGCATAGCAGAATATCATGGGCATCCGCATCATTCTGGTTGACATAATGGGAATCATTGGTAGCGATGGTCTTAACCTTATATTTTTTTGCCCATTTTAATAACTGTTGATTGACGTCTTCCTGGCTTTTCCCGGAATTATCAACATTCTCCAGCTTGTGACGCTGCAGTTCAATGTAATAATCCTCACCAAACATGTCCAGCCACCATTTGAATTCCTGCTCGGCTTCCGCCTCTGTCTTAAATAATATATACTGCGGAACTGTCGCCCCGATGCAGCAGGTGGTGGCAATGATCCCTTCGTGGTATTTCTCAATGAGTTCCTTGTCGATCCTTGGCCATTTGCTGTACAATCCTTCAATATATCCCAGGGATGTCAGTTTCATCAGGTTTTTATAGCCCACTTCATTTTTCGCCAAGAGAAGCTGGTGATACCGGTTATCCCGGTTTTCCTTGCTGAAAGATTTTTTATGACGATCTTCCACCACATAAAACTCACATCCCAGAATCGGTTTTACATGATAACGGCTGGCTTCAGCAACAAATTTGAAAGCTCCGAACATGTTCCCATGATCCGTCAGGGCAACGGCTTTCATCCCATCGGCATGGGCTTTCTGGATCATATCCTTGATGGGTGCAGCTCCATCAAGTAATGAAAATTGTGTGTGACAATGTAAATGATTAAATGATGGCATATTTCCTTCTCGTCTGATCTATTTTATATAGGGTATAAATACTATTTTTTTACTGCTGAAAAATGGTTCCCGGAAATATGTGCTAATATCGTAAATTTCTGCATACCTGCCCAACTCTTTCAGTTCGGCCGACAGATCCCCCCCCTTCAGATAGATGATCCCGTTGGGTTTCTCATGTTGCCCCATACTTTTTATTTTTCCTTTCGTCCAGGTATAAAAGGGTAATAATCCCGTTACCGCCCTCGAAACAATATAATCAAATTGATCCTTAATTTTCTCGATCCGTTCCTGTTTCACTTCCACATTCTGCAAATCAAGTTCACTGGCGATTTCCCTGACTGCTAGTATTTTTTTTCCGATTGAATCGACCAGTAAGAACCGCGTGCCGGGGAAATAGATGGACAAGGGAATTCCCGGGAAACCACCTCCCGTACCGGCATCCATGACGCAGGTGCCCGGCCTGAAATCAATGAATTTTGCAATGGCCAGGGAATGTAAGATATGCCTTTCGGGTAAAAAATGAATATCTTTTCTGGAGATCAGGTTGATCTTGTCATTCCAGGAGGAATAAATGGCGGACAGCTTGCGGAATTGGTCTCTCTGTTTTTCCGTGATCTCGGAAAAATATTTTGCGATCAGATCAGGGTGATCATCCATAGATTAAATATGACTTTCCTTTCCCTTCACAATGTCATACATGAGTTCCCGGGCGCGGTGCAATTGCGCTTTCACTGTCCCCAGGGGAGCATCCAGTTCCTGGGCGATCTCCTCGTAGGATAACTCCTCAAAATACCGGAGTTTAACCAACCGCTGATATTTGGGGGGTAATTTTGTGACAAAATCCCTGATAAGGCCGATTTTCTGCTTTTTTATGGTTTCTTCCTGTGGATTCAGGTTATCATCCTGCACATCGATGCTGATGGTCTCGCCGTCATCATCCTTATAAGAGCTGTCAATGCTGAGTGTATCCAGTTTTTTCTTCCTGATGAAATCAATGGCATTATTCGTGGCGATCCTGAACAGCCAGGTGCTGAAAGTATAATCTTTTTTAAACCTGTGCAGATTTTTAAAAGCTTTGGCAAAAGCCTCGATGGTCAGATCTTCCGCATCATCCACATTCCGTACCATTTTCAGGATCATATGGTATACCGGCTTCTTATAACGTTTCATCAATTCGGCATAGGCTGTTTGATCCTTTTCCCTTGTAGCCTTGTCAATCAGCTTGAAATCCTCTAACGCTTTGCTGGAAAAATCCTTATCTAACTCCATTTAATTTTTTTTGATGAAAAAGCTGACAGGCTGAATATTATCAAGAACGAAATATACATAAAATCCATGAGCCAGACCCAACCATATTCATAATTTACATCAAATTTTTTCGCAATCTCTCTGAACGACCACAATGATAACAACATCACGGACAGGATAATTCCTGCTACCCAGAAAAGATGATGATTGAGTATGATCAACGACAATCCGGCCAGCCAGAATATCAATTTGGAGACCGTATACATCCCCAGAATGATTTTATGCCTTCCCCTGTATTTTTTGCCCACTGATAAATGCCTTATCTTCTGGAGAATATATTCCCGGAAAGTAAACTTGGGTTCTGACATGATCACTGCATCGGGGTGTATGACAGGCAAGGTATTATTTTTCCTGGCATACCGGTTGACAAATAGGTCATCATCTCCCCCGACAACCTTCAGCATCTTACTGAAGCCTTTTTTATCCAGGAAAAAAGATTTCCTATATCCCAGGTTTCTGCCAACCCCCATATAAGGAAGCCCCGTTAAAGCCAGTGTAAAATACAGGATGGCAGTTTGGAGAGTCTCATGACGGATAAACCGGTTCAATAATCCCGGATATTCTTTATAATAGGAAAATCCAAGTATAAAATCAATGGGATGGGTAAACTGATTCATCATCGTCTTCATCCAGTACATGGAACGTGGTTCGCAATCCGCATCTGTAAGGAGCAGGTGATCAAAAGTGGCGGCCCGGACTCCCAGGCTGATGGCATATTTTTTTTCATTGATATGCCGCGGTGTCCACTCGATCCTGACCACCTTCAGGTTTTTCCATGATTTTTCCAAGGTTAGCAAATAATCATAGGTCCCGTCATCCGACCGGTCATCCACAACGACCAGTTCGAATTCCGTGTAAGCCTGCACATTGAGTTTCTCGAGTAGTTTTTTCAGATTCTCCAGTTCATTGTGTGCACAGATGATAACTGAAAGTGGTTTATCCTCAATATCCAAGAAATGCTCCTTCATCTTGAAAAACCTGAGTTTCAGAACGGATAATGCATTAAAGGTCAATTGGATCGCAGCACTTATGATAAAAACGATAAATAATACCTCCATAGCTATGTTTCGGACGGTAAGGTTCAGAACATGCGACCAAAGATAATCTTATATTTCCTATTATACTGGCCCAGATGCTTTATTTTTGTGCCAATGATTTGGCGGATCCATGCAATTTAAAATTCATAAAACAGATCCTGGCTCAAAGGCAAGATGTGGAGAAATCATGACTGGCCGGGGAATCATAAAGACCCCGATTTTTATGCCGGTCGGGACGCAGGGAACAGTCAAAGCCATCCATCAGCGTGAACTGGTGAAGGATATCGGTGCCGAGATCATTCTGGGAAATACTTATCATTTATATTTGAGACCAGGAATGGAGATCCTGAATATGGCAGGGGGGCTTCATTCTTTTATGCATTGGGAAAAACCAATCCTGACGGACAGCGGTGGTTACCAGGTTTATTCCCTGGCCGATAACAGAAAAATCAGTGAAGAAGGAGTATCCTTCAGTTCCCATATCGATGGATCGAAACATTTTTTTTCACCGGAAAGTGTCATCGACATCCAGCGAAAGATCGGAGCTGACATCATCATGGCATTCGACGAATGCACCCCCTATCCCTGCGATTACGATTATGCTAAAAGATCCATGGAATTAACCCATCGTTGGCTGAAAAGATGTTGCGACCGGTTTGGACAGAGGACGGAACAGTACGACCATCAACAAACACTTTTTCCCATCGTACAGGGAAGCATCTACCGGGATCTCAGGATACAGTCGGCGGTAACGGTCGCTGGGTTTGAACTTGAAGGAAATGCCATTGGAGGGTTATCGGTGGGGGAACCCAGTGAAATCATGTATGAACTTACGGAACAGGTCTGTGATGTATTGCCGGCTCATAAACCCCGTTATTTAATGGGTGTGGGGACACCTGAAAATATTCTTGAATGTATTGCCCTGGGGATTGATATGTTCGATTGTGTGATGCCGACCCGGAATGCACGCAATGGGATGCTTTTCACCACAGAAGGGATCATCAACATCAGAAATGAAAAATGGAAAAATGATTTTTCACCACTGGATCCCAAGCTGGATGGGTATGTCAGCCAATACTACTCCAAAGCCTATCTGAGACATCTTATTCTAGGTAAGGAAATTTTGGGTGCACAGATCGCCAGCCTGCAGAATCTTTCGTTATATCTTTGGATCGTCAAGCAGGCCCAGGAACATATAACAAATGGCTCCTTTTCATCGTGGAAGAATAAAATGACCGCCATATTATCCAAAAGATTATAAGGGATGAAGTTCAGGATTGTCGATAAATTTATTGTAAAGAAGTTTATAAGTTCCTATGTCTTTGTCGTTGGGATCCTGCTTCTCGTGATCGGAGTGATACAGATCACAGAAAAAAATCAAAAAATCATTGAGAACAATCTATCCTTTATGGATATGTTCTGGTACATGCTTGATTTTTTTCCCTACGTAGCAAACATGATCACCCCTATTACCACGTTCATTGCGGTCGTTTTTATAACCGCTAAAATGGCGGGGCATTCAGAGATCATTGCCTTGTTGAGCAGTGGAATAAGTTTCAGAAGACTGATGCGTGCCTATTTATATGGAGCCTTCATCATTGCCATTGTCAATTTTATTTTTACCGGTTGGATCATTCCCAATTCCAATAAAGACCGTATCGCCTTTGAAATACAGTATTTCGAAAATCCGTATCATTTTTCAGACCGTGACATCCACATTAAAGTAGCACCGGATTCCTATTTCTATCTTGAACAATACAATAACCAGTCGAAGGTGGGCTATAAATTTACCCTGGAGACCATCCGGGATTATAAATTGATGGCCAAGTTATCGGCCCAGCGGATCGAATGGAACAAAGATTCCGGGACCTGGGATTTGCGTCGCTGGGAACTAAGGAAATTCGATGGTTTCAAGGAGGAATTCAGTGCCGGTGAGGAACTGGATACGGTGATCAACATAACCCCAAAAGATTTTGATAATGACTGGCGACTGTTTGAAACCCTCACGCTGAATGAATTAAATGAGCACATCGCCCTTCTTAAATCCCGCGGTGCCGAGGATGTGATTGTATATGAAGTGGAAAAACAAATGCGGTATGCTTCCCCCTTTACCGTAATTCTTTTGACCTTCATCGGCTTGTTTGTATCTGCCAGAAAGGCCCGTGGAGGAACAGGGTTTCAGATCGCCCTGGGATTTTTGATCTCATTCATTTACATCCTGTTCTTCTGGTTCTCCAAAACGATGGCAGAAGCAGGGGGATTGCCTCCGGCACTCGCCATCTGGATACCGAATATCATTTTTTCTGCGGTAGGATTCCTGTTATATAAAACTGTACCCCGATGATCGCCACCTACAAGGATTTTTTATTGCTGCATTTTATCATTATTCTCTGGGGATTTACGGCCATTTTAGGTTTGCTAATTGAAACCCCTCCCGTCGAACTCGTATTTTTCAGAACCATGCTTGCCACTGGAGCACTAGGATTGATTATAGCTCTTAAAAGTATCCGGTTCAGGATCGGATCACGTAATATCCTGAAACTGCTGGGTACGGGACTCCTGATTTCGGCGCACTGGATCTTGTTTTTTGGTTCAGCCAGAATATCGACCGCCTCAGTATGCCTTGCCGGCATGGCTACAACTTCTTTCTGGACAAGCATCCTGGAACCTATCTCCAAAGGTGAGAAGATCAAGTTCCTGGAAGTATTTTTCGGGTTCCTGGTGATTGCCGGATTGTATCTGATTTTTCATTTTGAATTCGATCATGCTGCCGGCCTTATGCTGGCACTGGGTTCAGCCATTCTCGCCGCAGCCTTTACAGTGATCAATTCTCACCTGACGCACTCCCAAAATCAGTATGTGATCTCATTTTATGAGATGATGGGCGCATTCCTTACGACGGCGTTATTCCTTCCTATTTATGCATTAACATTCGCTGAAAATGGGAGCTTGGGGCTGGTTCCTTCGGGAATGGATTGGTTTTATCTGAGTATCCTGGCCTTCGTCTGTACCGTTTACCCTTTTTCGATCTCCATCGAACTGATGAAAAGGATCTCGGCATTTCTAGTCAACCTCAGTGTCAACATGGAACCTGTCTACGGGATCATCCTGGCATTCCTCATTTTTGGTGAAAAGGAAAAAATGGGTACTGGATTTTATCTGGGCACCCTGGTCATTCTGTTATCCGTGATACTCTATCCTGTCTTGCGGAGGTTGATCAATCGAAGAAAAAGGAAATATCTCTGGATCCGGTTATAAAATTTCTTCCCAGGTAAAATAAGATGGGGGGAACTCAACTGCCAGTCCAGGTTTATCCTTGAAAATTCCATAAAAAGCCGATCCGGATCCGGTCATGGAAGCATATACCGCCCCATGTTCATAGAGTGTATCTTTAATGTTCCTATACTCGGGAATTTTCTGAAAAATTGCTTCCTCAAAATCATTTACAAGCATTCCTTTCCAGGATTCCGGGGGTTGGTTGACCAGTATTCCGGAAATGGAAATATCAGGTGAACGGGGTTTGATCAACTGATAAGCTTCATGTGTGGAGATCGCCTGGTCCGGTTTCACCAGGAATAAAAAATATCCTTCCAGATTAATGGGATATGGTACGAGTTCATCCCCCCTGCCAGATGCGATCATGGATTCATTACTGATAAAAAAAGGGCAGTCACTCCCTAGTTGCAATGCATAATCCGCCAGTACGGTATCCTCCATATATAATTCAAACAGGGTATTCAACATCTTCAGCATGAAAGCACCGTCGGAGGAACCCCCTCCCAATCCGGCACCAGTAGGAATTGTTTTGTGGAGATGAATCGAAACCTGGGGAAGATCAAAATCTTTTTTTATTAATTGATAGGCCCTGACCACCAGGTTATTACTTTCATCTCCCGGAATTGGTAATCCGGTGGAAGAAAAGGAGAATTTAGCAGTTTCGATGACCTCGAGAACATCTGCCAGCTTGATCGGATAAAAGAAAGATGAGATATTATGGAATCCGTCTTTTCTTTTCTCGATGATATTCAGACCGAGATTGATCTTGGCATTGGGAAAGGAGATCACAGATAAGACAATTATTTTTTCAGGCGTTCGATGAGCTGTTCCGTCATTCCCGAGGATGAAAAACCACCATCATGCATCAGGTTCTGCATTGTTACCTTACGGGTAAAATCAGAAAACATCATGATGCAGTAGTTGGCACAATCCTCAGCAGTGGCATTCCCCAGGGGTGACATTTTTTCGGCAAAATCCATAAAAACATCAAACCCTCCTACACCGGTCCCCGCCGTAGTTACCGTGGGCGACTGGGAAATGGTATTCACCCGTACTTTTTTCTTTACCGCCATCCGGTATCCGTAGCTGCGGGCGATGGATTCGAGCAATGCCTTGGCCTGGGCCATATCAGAATATTCAGGATATGTCCTTTGAGCAGCAATGTAGGAAAGAGCCACAATGGATCCCCATTCATTCATAATATCCAGTTTTTCAGCAACCTGCATCACCTTATGGAATGATAATCCGGAAACATCCAGGGTTTTCTGAAACCATTCATAATTCAGATCACCATAGGATCGCCCTTTTCTCACATTTGGGCTCATCCCGATGGAATGAAGGATGAAATCGATCCCACCTCCAAAATGATCCCGGGCGGCCACATAAAGATTTTCAATATCTTCTATTGAGGTGGCATCCGCTCCAATTATCGGTGCATCCCCAATCAATTTAGATAATGTATGGATCGTACCCATTCTCATAGCCATGGGGGCATTGGTCAGCATGATTTGGGCACCCTCTTCATACGCTTTGATGGCTGTTTTCCAGGCGATGGACTTTTCATCCAGTGCGCCAAATATGATACCTTTTTTTCCTTTGAGAAGGTTATAGGCCATAATAAAATAATTTTTAGTGTGCAAAGGTAGGAAATTAAATGAAATTAGGGTATCACATTCATTTTTTATATGCTGAACAGGACACCGATAACATGGGAGGACGTAAAGTCAGGTGTTTAAATGGAAATAATTCCTTCCAAAAAAGTGACTGCTTTCCCTCCAATGATCACCCGGTCACCTGCAAATTCACCGTGGACGATCCCCCCTCTTGCCGAACATTGAAAAGCTTTCAGATCTCTTTTCTGTAACCTTTCGGCCCAGAAAGGGATCAGTGAACTGAACGCAGAGCCGGTCACCGGATCTTCATTGACCCCTACTGCCGGAGCAAAAAACCGGGTCACAAAATCATAATCTTTACTTCGGGAGGTGATGATGACGCCCACCTCGTCGAGTGATTTGATCCGCTCAAAATCAGGTTTAACAGACCTCACTTCTTCCTCATCTGAATATAAAAGCATCCCTTTCCCGGCCTGGTATACCGATTCAGGCTGGATACCAAAAATTTCTGCATATATCGGATCATTGGGGACCTCTTTGGCAGGAAAGGCAGGAAAATCCATCTTCAGCATCCCCTGAACTCCCCTGAATATGACCAGTTCCCCGGTTTCTGAATGGAATCTGATCCTTTGACCCCGGTAATCCAGGTGCTGAAATAACACATGTGAAGAAGCCAGGGTGGCATGTCCGCACAGATCTACTTCACTAAAAGGAGTAAACCACCGGATGTGGTAACCATCATCCACCGGAACAAAAAAAGCGGTTTCCGAAAGATTGTTCTCCATAGCGATCAACTGCATTAATTCATCAGGAAGCCATTTTTCGAGTGGGCAGACGGCTGCCGCATTGCCTTTAAAAATCTGGTCCGTGAAAGCATCTACCTGGTATATGGGTATTTTCATTGGGATTAAATGATTGCGCCTTTTGCAATGTTATCTATTTTAATCTTGATTTGTCAATTTGATCCTGAATTTTATCGTCAATTGCCGTATCATCTCCCGGCTTTTCTTATTTAATGAGGGAATATGAACATTTTTGCCCTTTGGGATACTATTTTAAGGCTGAATCGGCCGGATTTAATGTGAAAATGGATTATTAAGGAATGGAAGTGTTTTTGTATAGAAAAGATGCTTTTGAGCGTGTTTTTCTTCCGAGTTCCTGGGAAGGGTCTGAGAGGATCTTTTTGAATGTTCTGGCAATCATGCATTTCTTTCCGGTTGATGAATGAATGAAATTTCGAACAGACTCTTCACGCAGTCCAGAGAGAGAAGCGATTTTGATGAAGATCGAATTAAATAAGTCGAAGTTAAAACTGTCCCTGAGGGATATCTAAGGGCATGACCATTTATTAGGACGGGACACAGTTTACCAGTCTACCCGTCTACCAGTCTACCTGTATTTCCTTATGCTTACAATCCTACCTGGTTAAACATCTGACGAATTTTTCTGGTTTAAACATTATTACTTCACAAAGGATTATATTTTTGCCTTAAATTAATTTCTTAAAATGACTGAAAGTAAGATCGGAGTTCTGTTGGTAAACCTGGGGACTCCCGACAGCCCGAAAGTGCCCGATGTAAGGAAATACCTACGGGAATTCCTGATGGACGAAAGAGTGATCGATATTCCCTTTCTTTCCAGATGGCTCCTGGTCAACCTGATCATTGCTCCATTCCGCGCACCTAAATCCGCCCGGATATACCGGGATCTCTGGACAGAAAATGGCTCTCCTTTACTGTATTTCGGCAGGCATAACGAAAAACAATTACAGGAACTGCTTGGAAATGATTTTGTTGTGAAACTGGGCATGAGGTACCAGCACCCCAGTATCACACAAGGCCTGGAAGAATTATCCCAATACCCCTTACGGTCGCTCATCGTATTGCCCCTGTTCCCTCAGTATGCTTCTGCTACCACCGGATCTGTCCACCAGAAGGTGATGGAGATTATTTCCCGATGGACCAATATTCCTGAAATCCGGTTTGTGAATACCTATTTTGACCATCCACTTTTTATCAAAGCCTTTGTGGAAAGGGCTCAAAAAGCCCTGAAAAACAAAGACTATGATTATTTGCTTTTTTCATACCACGGACTTCCGGTACGACAGATCTATAAGAGTTCGATTGATAATTATTGTAATCTCGGGGAGTGCTGCCATGCCTACACTGCGAAAAATCTGAAATGCTACCGGGCACAATGCTTCGAAACATCGAGGACCCTCGCCCGTGAAATGAATATCCCGGATGAAAAATACCAGGTGATTTTCCAATCCAGGCTGGGAAAAGATCCCTGGATCCAGCCTTATGCCGAGGAGGTGATCCGTACCCTTCCCTCCAGGGGATATAAGAAGGTGGCCGTGATGGTCCCTTCATTCGTGGCCGATTGTTTGGAAACAAATATTGAGGTCGGGGAAGAGTTCAGGGAGGTATTCAAGAAGGCCGGAGGGAAGGAATGGATTTTCATAGAAAGTCTGAACGATTCAGATACCTGGCTGGAATGCCTTTATTCCCTTGTCAAAGGAACCTGAGGGATGATTTTCCCCAATGTACGGACCACAAAATCTACCTCCTCAGGGGTATTGAATTTGCTGAATGAAAACCTGATGGTCATAGATTCAACGCCTTTTCTGATCTCGTTGATCACATGAGAACCCTGCAAGGCCCCACTGGCGCAGGCAGATCCTCCCGAAACCGAAATATGATTCAAATCAAGCTTGAAAAGGATCATATCCTTTTTCTCCAGAAAAGGGAGATTCACGCTCAGAACGGTGTAAAGACTTTCATCCAGGTTCCCGGATGTCCCATTAAATTGTATACCGGGAATACTTTTTTTAAGCTGCTGCATCATTTTCCCTTTCAATCCCTGAATATGGATTCTTTTCTGATCCAGGTCGGCATAGGCAATTTCTAGGGCCTTCGCCAATCCGACAATACCCGCCACGTTTTCAGTACCCGGCCGTATATCCCTTTCCTGCCCACCCCCATGGATCAGGGGAAAGATCTTCTTACCGGTATTCAGGTATAAAAAGCCAACACCCTTGGGCCCGTGAAATTTATGAGAGGATCCAACCGCAGCATGTACGGAAGAATTATTAAGATCAAATGGATATTTGCCGATCGTCTGGACTGTATCTGAATGAAAATAGGCTCCAAATTCCCGGCAGAGATTTCCCACCTTATAGAGGTCAAGCAGATTTCCGATTTCGTTATTGGCATGCATCATTGAAACCAGGCTGTTGGGATTATTCTTCAACAATTCTTCCAATTGATCATAATGGATGTTACCCTGATCATCCAGTTCCAGGTAACTTATCCTGATCGGATATTCCTTTTTAAAGGCTTCCAGGGTATGTAATACCGCATGATGTTCTATCCTGGTTGAAATCACGTGGTTAATATTGAAAGAGCGGATCAGGCCTGAAATGGAAATATTATCACCTTCGGTTCCTCCGGAAGTAAAAAAAATCGAGGAAGGCGTGGCATTCAAAATTTCGGCGATTTTTTTACGCGACGTCTCCACAGCCGATTTAGCTGTCCTGCCATGGGCATGCGTCGATGATGGATTGCCGAAATTTTCCTTATAGTAAGGGATCATGGCATCCAGAACTGCCGGATCTAATGGAGTGGTCGCGGCATTGTCCAGATAAACCGTCATTCCCCGCCCTGATTAGAGATTATTTCCTTGATATCTGAAATAAGTTTTTGTGCCAGCAGTTCGGATTTTGAATGCATATCCGATTCAGCAATGATCCGGATTATGGGTTCGGTATTAGATCTTCGTAGATGAACCCATTCATCTTCAAATTCAATCCTGATCCCATCCATCTTATTGATCGGTTGATTTCCGTATTTTTTACTGATCTTTTCAAGCACGAGATCAACATCCATTTCAGGAGTCAATTCCACTTTATTTTTTGAAGCATAATAATTTGGATAGGTTGATCTCAGGAAGGAGGCTGATTTTTTAAATTGTGCCAGATAACTTAAAAATAAGGCAATTCCTAACAGGGCATCCCTTCCATAATGGAGCTCAGGATAGATCACGCCTCCATTTCCTTCACCACCAATCACTGCATGGTATTCCTTCATCATGTTCACTACATTTACCTCCCCCACGGCGGAAGGATAATAAGAACATCCGTGTTTTAATGTGATATCTTTCAGGGCTTTGGAGGAAGATAAATTAGATACGGTATTTCCTGGCGTATGATTCAATACATAATCAGCAACCGCCACCAGGGTGTATTCTTCCCCAAAAGGAGTTCCATCTTCTGAAATGATCGCCAGCCGATCGACATCTGGGTCTACGACCAGACCCAGATCGAAATTACCATTCTTGATTTCAGAACAGATGACTGTGAGATTTTCAGGAACGGGCTCCGGGTTATGCGGGAACTGTCCATCCGGATCGGTATAAAATTCGGTGATCTTTTCGACACCAAGTGCCCTCAATAAAAGGGGAACTGCAATTCCCCCGGTTGAATTCACGCAATCAATGGCAATCCTGAAATCCCGGTCCGCAATGGCTTTGGTGTCGACCAGCGGCAGGGAAACGATTTTCTTGATGTGTCGCTCAATGTAATCATTAATGACCAGGTATCTTCCGATCTTCAGTTGTGATTCATAATGGAAAGCCTGTTTTTCTGCAATATCCAGGATTCTCTGACCATCTTTATCAGAAATGAATTCCCCCTGGTTATTAAGAAGTTTTAAGGCATTCCAATTCTGCGGATTATGGCTTGCAGTAAATATGATCCCGCCATCTGCCTTTTCTTCTATCACGGCTATTTCCACGGTGGGTGTGGTTGATAATCCCAGGTCCATCACATCAATGCTTAAAGCCCGGAGTGCGTGCACGGTCAATTCTGAGATCCATGTGCCGGAGGGCCTGGCATCTCTTCCAACCACAACCCTGGGGGTCTTATTCTGTTGTTTCACCCAGACACCATAGGCTGATGCAAAATTGATTACATCAACAGGGGTAAGTCCCTCTCCCGGGAATCCACCAATAGTGCCTCGTATTCCTGAGATGGATTTGATTAAAGCCACATTTAACGGAGGTTAGTTAATTTCTAATTTTATTTGAACTTCGATAGCACCCTTGTCACTTCCGAAGTTGGATTTTGACAATCATCGCCGGGTTCTACCTTTCGGCCACACATGCCGCATGAGGCCCCTTCCTTATTCAAGAAGGGACTTTGTGAAGCACATGTCCCTTTAAATTTACCTCCTTTTATAAATATCAGTCGAACTGACATAAGGAGGAAAAAAAATCCCAATAACACGATACCAAGCAAAACAGTTGTCATCTTATTCCTTTATTTTTGTACAAATTTAATCGTTATAATGAATAACGAACAATATCTTTTGAATGTTTTCTTATGAATCAGTCCTGAAACGGCTGAATATTCAATGTTATGACAAAACCTATTTCAAAGCCCGATCCGGAAAGAAAATTCAAACTGGAAGCTTTTGACAGATTGCTGACCATCATGGACGAACTTCGGGAAAACTGCCCCTGGGATAAAAAACAGACATTCGAATCGCTCAGGCATCTCACCATTGAAGAAGTCTATGAACTTTCCGATGCCATCCTCGAAAATGACTATGATGAGATCAGGAATGAATTGGGTGATTTATTGTTACACATGGTTTTTTATGCCCGGATCGCCTCTGAGCAGAAAAATTTCCACATAGGGGATGTCCTGAATGGGATCTGTGACAAGTTGATCCACCGGCATCCACATATCTACGGGGATGTGGAAGCGAACAATGAGGAAGCTGTCAAAAGGAATTGGGAAAAGATCAAACTGAAAGAGAAAGGAAATCACTCGGTGCTGGGAGGAGTGCCGAATTCACTCCCGGCCCTGGTGAAAGCGATGAGAATCCAGGAAAAAGCGCGGGGAGTTGGTTTTGACTGGGAAAAAAAAGAACAAGTCTGGGAAAAGGTGCAGGAAGAAATGGAAGAATTTCACCGGGAATTCAGCCTTTTCAATGAGGGGAAGATCGATCAGGAAACAGCCAACAATGAATTCGGGGACCTGCTTTTTTCGCTGGTGAACTATGCAAGGTTCATCGATATCAATCCGGAGGAAGCATTAGAAAGAACCAATAAAAAATTCATCAAACGGTTCCAGTATCTGGAAAAGGAATCGGCGAAAGAAGGAAAGAAGATATCAGAAATGTCACTGGAGGAAATGGATGTATACTGGGAGAAAGCAAAACAAATCAAAAATAGATAAGATGGAGCTTTCCTATCACACCCTCTCTCAAATTATATGCGCAGGACCCTGCGGGCAAACAGAATATATAAATCTTACGACTAATAATTTCGTAATATGATCAGAATTTATCATAATCCAAAATGCCGGAAAAGCCGTGAAACACTGGAGATCATAAAAAACATGGGGCATGATCCGGAAATAATTGAATATCTGAAGACCCCGCCAACTGCAAATGAGCTGAGAGATCTCCTAAAAAAAATGAATATGAAACCAGCGGAGATCATCCGAAAGGGAGAGGATCTTTTTAAATCGAATTTCAAAGGAAAAAAGATGAGCGATGAAGCATGGCTGCAAGTACTGGTGGAAAATCCAAAACTGATTGAAAGGCCCATCGTGGTATCCGGCAACCGCGTAATCCTTGGAAGGCCCCCGGAAAAGGTGAAAGAGATCCTTTGATCATTCGGATTCGGGGACCTCGTTCAAGATAGGCTGAGTTAAAAAATCACCGGTTTGGCAACGTGATTATTGGTCGGTTTGCTCCGATTTGATCTTTCCATCATCCATTAAAACTTTGATCATCCTTGGGTCTTTTCTCGGATCATGCTTAAGTGGATTTTCTGTCCATACCGGAGCATAAATGGTAAACTGGTCCTGACGGATAGCGGTAGTATAAAACCAATAGGGAAAGCAGGAAGACAGGGGATGGTATAAATAGGCGCCGAATATAATTTCTCCCTCACACACCACGGCAAAGGGCAAACACCATTTATTGTATTTATTATTAATGCCGGCCACACGGTCGACTGCAAACCGCTCTATTTCAAATGAAAAATAAACCGTATCATAACTGATGATTTCCTCATACCGGATAATCCGTTCTCCAAAAAACCTTATTGAATCGACCGGGAGGGCCTTGAACATCAGTTCGTCGGATAGGTTCTCGATCACATAAAATGCCAGCCGGTCATCCGGGACTTCCGTAGTGATCTCCCTACCCTCAGGCATGGGTTCCTCCTCACAACCCAAAGTGAATAAAACGCACAGCAGACCTGTTATAAAAATTGACTTGCTCACATATAAGGAACAAAAAAACAAGGATATTAGGTTCTCATTTACCAATGAATTATCATGAAAGATTCGTATTCAAAAAATAGTGGTAAGTAGGTAATTTGCCTTACATTTTTTCCGTTGGAGAGGTGGCCAATCAATTATCATGGCGGTAATTATTTTTAATGGCAAGAATTAATGGCCTCCCGTTTTTTATCCAAGCATATTTTTTGCCATTTTTGTGGGCTAATCCATAATGCCATGAAAGTACTGAAATTTGGGGGTTCATCTGTTGGCTCTCCGGGCAATATCAAGCTGGTATCCCAGATCATCGGGGATTACATCCAGACTGGTGAAAAAATAGCGGTAGTTACATCCGCCATGATGGGTGTAACCAATGACCTGGTAAAAGTGGGGACCATGGCAGCGGCTGATGATGAAAATTATAAGGAATTGGCCGATCGTATTATCACCCGGCATATTGAGGCCATCAAATCCCTCATACATATTAAATCACAGAGCAGTATCATTGCCCAGTTGAAGTTCCTGACCAATAACCTTGAAGACCTCCTGCATGGCGTTTATCTTTTAAAGGAACTATCCCCCAGAACCCTCGATCTCGTTTTAAGTTTCGGGGAAAGATTTGCCAGCATGATCATATCTGCTTATCTGAATCAGTTGGGTATCCCAACCGAGTGGCTCGACATGCGGCAGCTGATCAAAACAAATGATCATTTCGGAAATGCGAAAGTGATTGAAGAAAGTTCTTATGATAATATCCGGCGATATTTTGAGATCCATAGCAAATTACAGATCGCAACCGGATTTATTGGCTCAACCCTCAAAGGAGAAACTACCACCCTCGGCCGGGGAGGTTCGGATTATACGGCTGCGCTGATTGGCGCTGCCCTTGATGCGAAGGAAATAGAGATCTGGACCGATGTGGATGGTGTGATGACTACCGATCCCAAAAAAGTGAAAAACGCCTTTCCGCAACCTTCCCTTTCTTATATTGAGGCCATGGAAATGTCACATTTCGGTGCAAAGGTGATTTATCCTCCCACCCTGCAACCTGCATTCAGTAAAAAAATCCCGTTAAGGATTAAAAATACCTTCAATACGGCTTTCGAAGGCACTCTAATCAGCGAATCCACCGTCAACAGGGATTACCTGATCAAAGGGATCTCCTCGATTGAGAATATTTCCCTGATCAATCTGACAGGCAGTGGGATGGTCGGTGTACCGGGAGTATCCTCAAGACTGTTCGGTACTCTTGCGAACAGAGGGATCAATGTGGTCCTGATCACACAGGCTTCTTCGGAACATTCCATCTGTTTTGCCATTACCCCTGAACAGGCGGAACTGGCTAAAATGGCCATCGAGGAAGAGTTCGTGTTCGAAATTCATGGCAATAAAATCGATGAGGTCACGATACAGGCTGGCCTTTCCATTGTAGCCATTATCGGTGAAAATATGAGGAATACACCGGGCATTTCAGGAAAGATGTTTGATGCACTGGGCAAGAACGGGATCAATGTGGTGGCCATCGCACAGGGATCATCAGAGCTGAACCTTTCGGCCGTCATTTCGCATTTTGATCTTACAAAGACCTTAAATACGCTTCATGAAGCCTTTTTCCTTTCCGAAGTAAAAACTTGTCATTTATTCCTAGTAGGTACCGGTTTGATCGGAAGCACCCTCCTGGCTCAGATTAAAAGCCAGCAACAATACCTGTTGAAGGAGCATTTTATGCAGTTCCGGTTGGTGGGGATCGCCAATAGCCGGAAAATGTATTTCAACCGGGATGGAATAGACCTGGAAGCCTGGAGAGAATACCTGGACCATTCGGAGGAGACCTCCAACATCCAGCATTTTGTAGACATGACCAAACACCTGAACTTATCGAACAGCATCTTTGTAGATTGTACGGCCAGCCAGAAAGTAGTGAATGTCTACGAGCAGGTGATACAAAACAATATTTCCATCACTACGCCTAACAAACTGGCCAGCTCCGGACCACTGGATATCTATAACAGACTTTACAGGCTCTCCAGGAAAAAGGGAGTGAAATTTCTTTACGAAACCAATGTGGGTGCAGGATTACCCGTGATCACCACCCTGAATGACCTCAAGATCAGCGGAGATTGGATCCTGAAAATCGAAGGCGTCCTGTCTGGTACCTTGTCCTATATTTTCAATACTTTTGACGGATCGAAAAAATTCAGCCAGGTGGTAAAAGAGACCAAGGAAAAAGGATTCACGGAGCCGGATCCGAGAGATGATCTGAATGGGATGGATGTGGTGAGGAAAATTTTAATTTTATCGAGAGAGGTGGGCTATGAGATGGAAATCGAGGAAATCGAAAATGAACCCCTACTGCCGGAATCCTGCTTCAATGTGAAATCAGTCGATCAATTCTTTCAGGAACTCGAAAAATATGATGCTGACTTTACCGCGAAATTAAAGAAAGCGCAGAGAAAAAATGAGAAGCTTCGTTTTATCGCCACCATGGAAGACGGAAAAGCAAGGGTTGGACTTCAGTCAGTGGGCCCCGATCACCCCTTGTATCCACTTTCTGGAAGTGATAATATGCTGTCCTTTACCACGACCCGGTACAAGGAACGCCCCCTCGTGATCAAAGGTCCGGGTGCCGGGGCCGAAGTGACAGCAGCCGGTGTTTTTGCAGAGATCATCAGCATAGCAAATTATTTGCCTTAAGATGAGGAATAAAAAGATCAAAGTATTTGCACCGGCCACTGTGGCCAATGTATCCTGCGGATTTGATGTGCTTGGATTTGCCCTGCATGAACCCGGTGATGAAATTATCCTCGAACAAAATGATTCCAGCCAGTTAAGGATCAAATCCATTACTGGTGATGATGGCAACCTACCCAGGGAGGTTGAAAACAATACGGCTTCCGCAGTGATCATGAACATACTGCATTTCCTCAATATCCGGATGGGTGTTGATATCACCCTGCATAAGAAAATGCCGCTGGGGAGTGGTCTGGGTTCAAGTGCTGCCAGTGCGGTGGCCGGAGCTTTTGCCATCAATACCCTGCTCGGAAATCCGCTTTCAAAAGACCAATTGCTTAAATTCACCATGCAGGGGGAAGGTTTGGCCTGCGGATCAGAACATGCCGATAATGTAGCCCCTGCGCTCTACGGCGGATTTGTGTTGATCAGAAGTTATGATCCCCTGGATATCGTTCAACTGCCAACGCCCGGCAAACTCTTTGCCACGGTTATACACCCACAGATCGAGATAAAAACAAAGGACGCTAGGGAAATATTAAAAAAGGAGATCCAGTTAAAAAATGCCATTAAACAATGGGGCAACGTGGGCGGATTGATTGCAGGATTATATAAAAGCGATTATGCACTGATTGGCCGGTCCATGCAGGATCATATCATTGAACCCATCCGGTCCATTTTAATCCCCGGGTATGACCAGGTAAAAAAAGCCGCCCTGGGATCAGGCGTGCTCGGTTGTGGGATCTCAGGTTCCGGACCGAGTATCTTTGCGCTCAGTAAGGGAGAAAAAATTGCAAGGATGGCCAGTAAAAAAATGAGTGATGAATTTAAAAAAATCGGGGTGGATAGCGATATTTATATTTCAAAGATCAATAGCGAAGGCCCGATGATACTTGACTGAACCATGAAATTCTACAGCACCAATCAACGTTCACCCCAAGTTTCTTTCCGGGATGCCGTAATCCACGGCATGCCAGCCGATCATGGGCTTTACATGCCGGTATCCATTCCGGAGGTCGATCCTGAATTTATCTCGTACCTGCCGGAAATGAAGATCCAGGAAATTGCTTACCACATCAGTAAACAATGGCTTTCAGAAGACATTCCGGATCAGGAATTGAAAAAAATTGTGGACGAAGCGATCGATTTTGATGCTCCCCTCCAAAAAATAGATGATCATATCTTTTCCCTGGAGCTTTTCCATGGGCCCACATACGCATTTAAGGATTTTGGCGCCAGGTTCATGGCCAGGACATTGTCCTATCTCCAGCAACATGAAGACCAGGAAACGATCGTCCTGGTCGCCACCTCCGGAGATACCGGCAGTGCTGTAGCGAATGGTTTTCTGAATGTACCGGGTGTCTACGTAATATTACTGTATCCGAGCGGAATGGTCAGCAATTTACAGGAAAAACAGATCACCACGCTTGACAGAAATATTACCGCCCTGGAAATCAAAGGCACTTTCGATGATTGTCAGATGCTTGTCAAGCAGGCTTTTATGGATGAAGACCTGAATGATATCATGCATCTTACCTCCGCCAACTCCATCAATATCGCCCGGTTGATCCCACAGTCTTTTTATTATTTTTACGCCTATGGCCAAGTAGCCCGGCTGAACCGACCCGTGATCTTTTCAGTTCCCAGTGGGAATTTCGGTAACCTTACAGGAGGACTACTGGCAAAAAGAATGGGGTTGCCCGTAAGACAATTTATTGCCGCCACCAACGCCAATAATATTTTCCCCCATTATATCAGTACAGGAAAATTCATCCCCAAACCATCGGTTAAAACAATATCCAATGCCATGGATGTTGGGAATCCGAGTAATTTCCCAAGGATACTGGAAATTTATAACCACAATCACAGCTCGATTAAAAAAGACATCAATTCACAGGCATATTCCGATTTCATCACCAAAAAGACCATCCGGCAAGTATTTGAAAAAACAAAATATCTATTATGCCCTCATTCTGCAGTGGGATATCTGGGAATATCTGACGTGTTGACCGGAAATGAGGAAGATTGTACTGGGATTTTTCTCTCAACAGCACATCCTGCCAAGTTTCATAATGTGATCAATGAATTTCTCGATGTCGATATCCCCTTTCCATCCGGATTAAAATCAGCGTTGAATAAGACGAAAGAAGCGATTCTCATGGAAAGTGATTATGCCGCATTGAAAGATTTTTTAATCAAAGCCCAATGGCGGAAAAAATAAAAAGGAAATCATATGTTCCCTCCTGCGCATGATATTTCCCGGCTTGATCCTTTCTTGCATCCATACTTCTATGATTCACTTCTGGAGGATGAACCCAGCCCCGATTAAACAACCCTTGTTTTTTATTCCCTGATTTTATATTTATCCTTGTTACCTAAAGTAATCCGGATGCTGTTCGAAATCATCAAAGAGAACTACGATATTATATTATATCTGATGGGATTTGGAATTGTTGTTGTCGCTTCAAACCAGATTTCCAAACTTTTTCAGATCATCCATCTACCCCTGATCACCGGATTGATCTTCATTGGAATTCTTTCCGGCCCCTATATCATAAACCTGATCCCCGAAAATTCAATCCAGCGTTTATCTTTCATGAATGACATTGCTTTATCGTTCATCGCTTTTGCAGCCGGATCCGAACTTTATTTAAATGAATTGAGAGACCGAGTTGAAAGTATCAAATGGATGACCATTGGTCAACTGGTGGTTACCTTCCTGCTGGGTGCCTTAACCGTTTTTCTATTATCCCCATACATCCCTTACATGCGTGAACAGAGCCTGGTAGCCAGGGCATCCATTGCCATCCTGACCGGAGCCATCTTTGTTGCCAGGTCACCGGCTTCCGCCATTGCGATCATCAATGAAGTAAGGGCTAAGGGTCCTTTCACCCAGACCGTATTGGGAGTGACGGTGATCAAAGATTTTCTGGTGATCATCGTTTTCGGGGTTTCCATGTCCATCGCTGAAACCCTCATCATAGGTCGGGAATTTAACCTGATCGCAATTTTAACTATATTGGTTGAGCTGGCACTTTCATTTGGTTCCGGATATCTCGTTTACTGGTTAATCAGATATTTTCTGAGCCTGAAACTCGATAAGCGTTATAAGACCCTGTTGATCCTTTTTACCGGTTTTTCAGTTTATCAATTCGCCTATCTGATCCGGGATTTCACAGAAACCAATCTGCAACATGAAATATTCCTGGAACCACTAATTGTCTGCATCGTAGCTTCCTTCCTGGTCACCAACTATACCCGGTACAGGGCAGAATTTATACGTATCATTGCTGATGTTGGCCCAGTGGTATACGCCGCATTTTTTACGCTAACAGGCGCTGCCATGCGCATCGATTTATTACGGGATGCCTGGATCATCGCCTTATTATTTTTCATGATCCGTTTGATCACGATCATCATCGGTGCCTATTTCGGAGGCATCATGGCCAAAGACCCACCAAAATTCAATAAAGTTGCCTGGATGCCCTATGTTACACAGGCAGGCGTGGCCCTGGGACTGGCGACCATCGTGGCTTATGAATTCCCCACATGGGGGCCCCAGTTTTCAGCCATCGTGATTTCAGTCATTGTAATCAACCAGTTTATAGGCCCCCCCCTTTTTAAATGGTCATTAAAATATATTGGCGAAGACCGTAGCAAAGGAAATTTATATGAATATGATGGCGTCCGTGATGCCCTGATCTTTGGATTGGAAAGCCAGTCCATTGCGCTGGCCAATCAGTTGAAGCAAAATGGATGGCTGACCAGAATCATTACGCTGGATGAACAAAAAAAAGACACCAAGATAAATGGTGTTGAGGTGATCTATTTTGATTCGATCACCTTAGATAATTTAAATGAAATTCACGCCGAACGGACCGAGGTTTTTGTCACCCTGCTCACCGATGATGAAAATTATAAGATCTGTGAAATGGCGTACCAGTATTATGGCACCAGTGTAATGGTAGTCAGGCTCAACAGCCGTGAATATTTCGAGAGGTTCCATAAGCTGGGAGCGCTGATCGTGGAACCTTCGACTGCCATGGTAAGTCTGCTCGACCATTTCGTAAGATCACCCCTGGCCACCTCCTTATTACTCGGCATGCAAAAGGATCAGGACACCCGTGATGTGGAGGTCCTCAATCCCAATCTGCATGGTATTTTCCTCCGGGATCTCAGGTTGCCTTCCGACGTGATCATCCTGTCGATCAAACGGAGTGGCCAGATGATCATTTCACATGGATATACCCGACTCCGAATTGGGGATGTCGTGACCCTCGTGGGATCCATTGAAAGTCTCGGCAATGTCTCCCTGAGATTCGGCTCTTGATGGGGTTCTATGATCAATAAATATTTATCATGATTATTTAAACACAATGTATCCTGAAAATCAATGTAAAATTGCAATTTTTATATATTTGCGGCTATGACTGATAATATTACCAAACCTGAGGAGAATGTACAGCTGAAAAAGATCATAGCTCATGCCAAAGAGTATGGATTTGTATATCCCTCCAGTGAAATATATGATGGCCTTCAGGCAGTATATGACTACGGTCCATATGGAGTAGAATTAAAAAACAATATCAAGGATCTCTGGTGGCAATCCATGATCAAACTACATCAGAATATTGTCGGGTTGGATGCTGCCATTTTTATGCATCCGCTTACCTGGAAGGCATCAGGTCATATCGATAGCTTCAACGATCCCATGATCGACAATAAAGATTCTAAAAAACGTTACCGGGCAGATGTCCTGATTGAGGACAAAGCGGCTGAATACGAACAACGTGGTGATCTTGAAAAAGCCAAAGCTTTATTGAAGGAGATGGGACGGTTGCTGGAAAAGGAAGACCTGAAGGGAGTCAATGAGCTGATCGTACGTGAGAACATAGTCTGCCCGGTTTCCGGTACTGCCAACTGGACCGATGTCAGGCAGTTCAACCTGATGTTCTCTACGCAGATCGGGTCGGTATCTGAAGATACTAATACCATATTTCTCCGTCCTGAGACTGCACAGGGGATCTTTGTGAACTTCCTGAATGTCCAGAAAACAGCCAGGATGAAAATTCCCTTTGGCATTGCCCAGATCGGAAAAGCTTTCAGGAATGAAATTGTAGCCCGGCAGTTCATATTCAGAATGCGGGAATTCGAGCAAATGGAAATGCAATTCTTCATCCGTCCCGGAGAAGAGATCGAATGGTATGCCTATTGGAAGACAAAAAGATTCAATTGGCATAAGGCCATGGGGGTCCCTGATCATAAGCTGAGATTTCATGATCATGATAAATTGGCTCATTACGCCAATGCGGCCGTTGATATCGAGTTTGATTTTCCATTCGGCTTCAAGGAGGTGGAAGGCATCCACAGTCGGACCGATTTCGATCTGGGAAATCACCAGGAACTTTCCAGAAAAAAACTGCAGTATTTCGACAATGAACTCAATAAAAGCTATGTACCCTATGTCATTGAGACCTCAGCTGGTGCCGACAGGTTGTTCCTGATGATCCTGGCCAATGCCTACCGGGAGGAGGAAGTCGGAGAAGGAGAAAACAGGAAAATCAGGACCTATCTGAAGATCCATCCTGCCCTCTCTCCAATCAAGGCTGCCATATTCCCCCTGGTCAAGAAAGATGGTTTGCCCGAGGTGGCAAAAAAGATATTTGACGATCTGAAAGTGGATTTTAACCTGATTTATGAAGATTCTCAATCCATCGGAAAACGATATACGCGGCAGGACCTGATCGGAACACCCTACTGCATTGCAGTGGATCATCAGACCCTCGAGGACCAAACCGTTACCATCCGCGAAAGGGATACCATGGATCAGGTAAGGGTTAGAATTGACGATCTGAAAAATGAAATAGAAAACCGGGTATCCATGAAAAATATTCTGGAAAAACTGGTGGACTGACCGGATCATTTATATATACTTCATCAAAATCTGACTGTTCAAACATGGGTCTGACTGCCAGGGTGATCACCTGGAATTGAATGAAAAATTATTATGTATTTTTCAGTTAACTTTGCGGACCTTAATAACATCAGAAAATGGCTCAGATCGTCGCAATCGTAGGCAGACCCAATGTGGGGAAATCCACCCTTTTTAACAGGTTGGTAGAGAGAAAACAGGCTATCATGGATGATACCAGTGGTGTTACCCGCGACAGGCATTATGGCATTGCAGAATGGAACGGACGGGTATTTACCGTGATCGATACGGGGGGATATGTGACTGGTTCTGATGATATTTTTGAAAAAGCCATCCGTGATCAGGTGGGGATGGCCATCAAGGAGGCAAATTTCATATTTTTTATGGTGGATGCCAAGACTGGCCTGATAGACCTGGACAGGGAATTTGCCAGTATCCTCCGGACTTCTAAAAAACCAGTATTTGTCATTGCCAACAAATCGGATAATCATCAACTCCGGTTGGAAGCTACGGAGTTTTATGCGCTTGGATTTGAAAAACTTTATCCGGTTTCTTCGACCAATGGATCCGGGACAGGAGAATTACTGGACGATCTGGTAGAGGCCTTCGAGTCTGATGCAGACGTTCATACAGAAGAAAATATTCCCCGGGTAAGTATTCTGGGCCGGCCAAATGTGGGGAAATCTTCGCTTCTGAATGCCTTACTGGGTGAAGATCGGTCCATTGTGACCGAGATTGCCGGAACAACGCGGGATTCCATCAATACACGTTATAATCTATACGGAAAAAATTTCATCTTGATCGATACGGCAGGAATCCGGAAAAAGACCAAGGTAAAGGACAACATAGAATTCTACAGCGTGATGCGTTCGATCAAAGCCCTGCAGGACAGTGACGTCTGTCTGATCATGATCGATGCCGCACAGGGCCTTGAAAGTCAAGACATGAACCTCATTTCCCTGGCCAACCGGTATAAAAAGGGGCTGGTGATACTCATCAATAAATGGGACCTGATTGAAAAGGATACCTCAACAGCCCAGCACTTTAAAAAAGAGATTGAAAATAAATTGGGCCCGTTAAATTTTATCCCGGTACTTTTTATTTCAGTCCTGAATAAACAACGGATCTTTAAAGTTGTGGAAAAATCCCTCGAAGTTTATGAAAACAGACAACGTAAGATTTCCACCTCCGCCTTGAATAAGGCCCTTCTGCCCCTGATAGAAAAATATCCCCCTCCTGCGGTAAAAGGAAAATATATTAAGATCAAGTATATCACCCAATTACCTACCGAAACCCCCACATTTGCCTTTTTCTGTAATCATCCGCAATACATCAAAGTCCCCTATGAAAGATATCTCATGAACCAGCTTCGTGAAGCATTTAATTTCTCGGGAGTGCCCATCAAAGTTGTCTTCCGGAACAAGTAGAAAAGAGGAGTTCATGAAAGAGAAATTTACAGGAATCATCAGAAAATATGTGCCGGAGAAATCTACCGATTATTGCGTGGATCTGTGGGATGCCCATAAATTCAGCTTTAAAGTTTCAAAAGAAAGACGTTCAAAATTGGGAGACTACCGGTTCCATAAACCCAAAAAGCAACATATCATCACGGTGAATGGCAATCTCAATCCCTACGGATTTCTCATCACTTACATTCATGAAGTGGCCCATTTGATCCATTATGAACTCAAGGGCAGCAATCACCCCCCCCATGGGAATTTCTGGAAAAAAGTATTCAGAGATCTGATGTTACCCTTGCTCCATGCAGGGATCTTTCCTGATGATCTGCTTGATCAGCTGAAAATTCATATGAGGAATCCGAAGGCTTCCAGTTACAGTGATCCGGCCCTGGCTAAAATGATTAAAAAATATGACCCGGAACAGCCATTGTTTGAATATTTCCTGGAAGAAGTTGATATCGGGGAAAAATTCAGATTACATGGCAGGATCTATGAAAAAGTTCAGAAAAGAAGGACGAGGTGCTTGTGCCGTGAGATCCCCTCAGGTAAAAGATACCTGATCTCGGAAATGGCCATGGTAAAGAAAGTCTAACCCAACGCAATCCGGCGGCTGATCAGGTGTTCGACCTTTTCAAACAATTGAAGGGGATGAAAGGTCCGCCAGTTCTCAATCTGAAGGGTCCCACCATAGATCAGATACGAATCGATGTTATATAATTCCCATTCATGCAGAATAAATTCCCTGAAATTGATCGCAGCAATCCAACCTTCCTCCATATCTTCATACCATTCTTCATAATAGCAATCATCGGATCCGTGAAAATTAAATATATGATCCCCAATCAGAATATATTTATTGATCCCATATCCGGTAAAATGATCGATAATATTCCTTTTGAAATGCATGATATCATTGTTGATGGCATCATTCCACTCACCGATAAATTCGATGATACACAATCCCAGTTTATAGTTCACATATAATATTTTGATATACAGGGTTTCGGATCCCATAAAATCCCAGGCAGGATCGATATAATAATTGTAAATTGCATCTGTATACAGGTCATAATTATATTCTTTCCCATGAAAAGGTGAATATTCATCTTCACTGGAATCATAGTATTTCAACCAACTGTAATAAGGTTCTATCTCGTGCACAATAATTATGAATTTAATTTTCCTACGACCTCAAATCTTTTAAAAACAAAATCATCATGAGGCGCGCTTGGGAATTCCGGGGTCAGATCCTGACCGGCCCAATGTTCATAATGTTTACCGTCCCTCCATAACCGGGAAGGGGTCAGGTCATAGATCAGGCCCTGGTAAGCACACCATATTTCCTCCCGATCCTGTCCGTTTCTCAAAGCGAGCTGACGATATGTATATATCCTTAGATCGTTCAACGTATTCAATCTGATCTGCAATGATAAGAAATTTATATGACGAAATAATTAAATCAGTGCCGATCAACCTTTAATTACAGCGAGTGGATTTAGCTTAGCCACCTTGTGGGCAATTCCTGCCTGGTGTACTACCTCCACTACCAGATCAACATCCTTATAGGCAGCCGGGGCCTCTTCGGCGATGCCGGACAAAGACCCTGCCTGGACATATATGCCCTGGGATCGAAGCTGATCCTGTAACTCCCTGCCGTGGATCTTTCGCTTGGCAGCCCTCCTCGATAACCTCCGGCCGGCTCCATGACAGGTTGTCCCGAAAGACTTCACCATACTCGATGCAGTACCGGTCAACACATAGGAGGCAGTCCCCATACTTCCGGGGATCAGGACCGGCTGCCCGATTGGCATATAAGCAACAGGAAGTTCCGGATTACCAGGACCAAAGGCCCGGGTAGCTCCCTTTCTGTGTACGATCAACTTTTTCTTTTTACCATTAACCTCATGTGTTTCAATTTTGGCAATATTGTGCGCTACATCATAGACCAGATCCAGCTGAGCCTGTGACCCGAAAACCTCCCTCCATGCCTTCCGGATCTCCCAGGTGATCACCTGCCGGTTACACCAGGCATAATTCGCACAGGCTGCCATGGAGGTGAAATAGTCCTGACCTACCGGGGAATTGAATGGAAGGCAGGCCAACTCCCGGTCCGGCAAATGGATATCAAAACGAGGCATCTCACCCATCATTAATTTGATATAATCCGTTGCATTCTGATGACCCAATCCCCTTGATCCCGTATGGATGAGGATCACGACCTGATTCTTACTGATTCCAAGCCTTTCTGCTGCTACTTGATCAAAGATCGTTGATACCCGGTCAACTTCCACAAAATGGTTGCCTGATCCTATTGTTCCCAGCTGATCATGGCCCCTTTGTTTTGCCCTCGTGGATACATTTTTGACCTGTGCATCTTTCAACATGCCATTCGATTCAATAAAAATTAGATCTGTTTCAATGCCCAATCCTTCTTCCACAGCCCATGTTGCTCCTTTACGCAGTACGCGGTCAATTTCCTTATTTTTTAATTTGAGAGGTCCTCCCTTTCCCATCCCGGAAGGCACCTGCCTGTAAAGTTCCTTTGATAGTTTTTCAAGATGATCTTTAACATCATGAAAAAAAAATTGCGATCTGAGCAGCCGCACACCACAGTTGATATCATAACCAATCCCTCCGGGTGAGATGGCACCATCAGGATATCTTGTGGCCGCCACCCCTCCGATCGGAAAACCGTAACCTTCATGGGCGTCCGGCATTAACAAGGCCGCCATCTGAATGCCAGGCAAAGTAGTTACATTGATAAGCTGGTCAAGTGACCGGTCCGTTAGGAGCGCATCAAGGATGGGCTGACTCGCAAAAATAATGGCAGGAACACGCATGTCATCTCTTGTTCCCAGAGGAATCTCCCATTCCCAGTCATTAACTCTTATAAGTTGCTCCTTTAGAACCATGGGTATTAAATATCCAATATCACCAACGTCTGAAGAAGGCCCACCGCAGAGTGCTGAATCTCTGCTTCATGGTAAGTAACAGCTTTCACATCTTTGCTGAATCTGGTGACCGGGTAGCCTCCGATTTCTATTTCAACTGCCCGCTCATCATATATTTCCAGGCTCTTTATATCATCAAAAATACATTTATGAATATGATCCAGGCTGAGCACTTCATTTAACATATCAATAAACAGGGTAGTCAGATCCATGGATTCGACCCGTATTTTTTTTAAGAATTCATATTTCTTTTCCTTAACCTGTGGAGATAGGATCTGGGAAAGACCCAGGATCCCGGCTTTGAATAATTCATGCCTTGAGTTTGATTTGATTAATAACCTGATATCGGATGTATGGGAAAGTATCCGGATTGATTTCATTCTATGATTAATTAAAGTCTAATCATAATATACGACAATGCGGAATAAATAAACAGAGAAATGACAGGGAAATACCGTGAAATCAACTTATTCGGAAATGAAAGATAATTTTACCTTGCTGGCTTCATTCGCTAAGATTACTTTCTGCATATCTGAAAAGGTACTCCAAAGTCCATATTCAACGATTGGATCGATGATCCATCGGGGCAATACAGGCTTGGTCTTGGTAAAAATGTAATAATCAACCTGGATCTTCCCCTCGGAAAGCGGAGTAAACTCCCAGGAACCATCAAAATGAGGGATTCTCTGCACACCCTTCTCCTCAGCTTTGTAATCTGGTTTACCTACCAGCGATACCAGGATTTTCTTTGTGTTCTGATCCTGCTGGAGTGTATTGAATGTGATCAGATCCTGGTTATCCAGAGGCCATGGAATATTGAACTGGGTATAAGCATACCAGTGAAAGTCGTCCTGCTTATCAAAATGATAATAATCTTTTGCCCGGTTCAACCAGGTTATTACCTGGCTGTCTTCCGTAATGGCCATAACGGAGGCATCCAGAGAGGCTTTTACCTGCATAATGGCATGCATCTGACGGGCTTTACGCCCTTCTTCAGCTTCTATCCAACGAGTATAGATCTGTATTCCATTTTTTTCCTTCTTCAAGCGCCAATCCTCGTAAACTTCCAGTTCCTCCCGATCTTTCTGGGCATGAGCATAAAAGCTATAATGAATTCCAATTACATACAACAGGATGATAAAATAACCTCCGGAGGAAGAGAAGAATGGTTTTGTAATTTTCATGAGCAATTCGGGAGTTTTTCAGGCATTCACAAAAATAAACTTTATGATTGAAATCATAGGTATTTACACGCAATGATCGTTTACTTTATATCAATCATTCAGATTGATCCGAATTTGTTAACTGACCAATTCGCCTGTAATGCCATTACATGGGCCTTCGACAGAACAGCCATTTTATTCGGATGAATTTGGATTAAATTTATAATTCTCTGGTGATAAAAATGTAATATAGATCAAATCGATTGATGATTTTAATGAAAAACTTATTTACACTCCAATCAATTATTCCTGATGTCAAAAAAAAATAATTTGAATGAAGAAAATCGGGTGATCATAGATGCGCGACAGATCCCCGGAAAGCAGAAAAAGGAATACTTTTTCTCCACTTTTGATCAACTTAAGGAAAATGAAGAATTGATCATTGTGAATTCACATGATGCCGCTCCATTAAAAAAACTTTTTACCAGAGAAAGACCCGGACTTTTTACGTGGACTTACCTGAGGGAAGGACCAGAAAAGTGGGAAATTTCAATCCGGAAAATACAATCTTCAGATCTTACCATATCGGATATCATTTCCATCAATCCGGAAGCCATTTATATTCTATCGGAATATGGCATCCATTTTTATACCAGTCTGAATTCAAAAATCAGAAACCTTACGCTTAACCGGAGGGACGATTATCAGGAGATTTTATATAAATTATTAAATTATAAAACAGAATTATTTAAGGCCATTCATCCAGCGAGTTGGTCGGTCTCATTGATCATACAATACATCATAGAAAATCATCATCAGTACCTGCATGATAAACTCCCGGAATTACAGGAATTGATAAAACAACTTAACATTCATTTTGGAGTGGATCTGCCACATCTTCAGGCTTTAAATTCCAGATTTGGGCAGTTCATGGAGGAAATTATTGATCATTTGAAAGATGAGGAGGAAAAGATCTTCCCGCAAGTCGTTGCATTTTCAAAAAAGGAAAAGATCAATGATGAGGACCGGGCCGGCATCGATGAGAAATTGAACTGGATCGTAGAGGACCACTACCTCGCCGGGGATAACCTGCAGGCCATCCGGAAAATATGTAATAACTATCAGTGGTTACAGGTGGATATTCCCGGCATTAAATTATTATACAAGGAACTGATGGAACTTGAAAAGGATTTTTTACTTCATATTCTTTTTGAGAATTACTTCCTGGTTCAGGCTGTCCACCGGATATTACCTCATTAAAATTTAGTAACTTCAACTTTCATTCGAATTTCACTGACCCGAATTGGATGATCATTCCAGAAGAAATACTGACCAAATACAGCACCCAGGTCATCACTTACCGAAAGGATGATTATGTTTTTTTTGAAGATGAAAATCCGGAATATTACTATCAGATCCGGTCAGGAATGATTAAGATGTCCTCTTTCAGTAATGATGGGCAGGAATTTATCCAGGGAGTTTTTTATGAAGGCCAGTCTTTTGGTGAGCCGGCAATTTTTGGAAGTTTTCCCTATCCAAGCAATGCAATCGCCATGGTAGAAAGTGTAATGTACCGGTTGAACATTCCTGTCTTTTTTGAATTGTTGAAAAACCATTTTGAGCTCCACAAAAAATTCAACCTGATACTGGCCGAAAGACTACGATATAAGTCGACCCTGTTGAAAGAAATTTCTTCCTACAGCCCGGATCATATCATTCTTACCTTATTGCGTTACATCCGGGAGAGAGACCAGGAGGACCCTAATCAGCCTTTCATCATACCCTATACCCGGCAACAGATCGCGGATATGACGGGATTACGGGTGGAAACTGTGATCAGAACCATTAAAAAACTGCAACAGGAAAAAAAGCTGGAAATCAGGGAGCATAAGATCATCCTGACCTGAGGTTTTTCATTTTTATCGATACGATTTCTACCCCTTATGATTTCGATCATAAACATCCATTGCCCATACAAAATATCTTAGCGGGTAAGAAAAAACAAATTAATTATGATCCGAAACAAAATAAATTTATTGCCCCTCATTTTTTTGACCGGTATTTTCTTTTTTTCATGCAACGGGAAAAAAGAACCGTCAAACTTAAGGGAAAACAGACCCTCCTCCCAACCAGTCACCTACGATCAAGCAGTAAAGGACTGGAGAACCAACAAGGGGGTAGGTCCCATTAAGAATGTGGAATTAGGACCTCTTGACCAGGGATTGGTAGAGAAGGGCGCTGAAATCTATGATAATAATTGTTCGGCCTGTCATTTACCCTATAAGGAAAAAATCGGGCCTGCCCCGGTAGGGATCACGGAAAGAAGAACACCTGAATGGATTATGAACATGATCCTGAATCCAGTTGAAATGGTGAAAACAGATCCGATCTGCCTGGGTTTGCTGGCCCAGTACAATACGGTCATGGCCGACCAGAACCTGGATGAGGAGGAAGCAAGGGCGATACTGGAATACTTCAGAACCTTAAAAATCGATCAAACAGAAGATCCGAGTTAATCATTATAAATTGACAAACATGAAAACTAAAATTACCACCTTCTACCTTATTATCCCCATCCTGTTCTTTTGCACAAGGTGCAATCAGAATGGCAATGGATCATCCGGCGCACTGAGCACCTCCAGCGCAGCAGAAAAAGTCTATGTCGCTCCCGGAGAAAAAGATGAATATTATGCCTTTATGTCTGGCGGATATTCCGGCCAGGTAAGCGTGTATGGCCTTCCATCCGGTAGGTTATTCAGGGTCATCCCGGTATTCAGCCAGGATGCAGAAAAGGGCTATGGCTACAATGAGGAAACAAAACCCATGTTAATGACCACATTTGGTTTCATCCCCTGGGATGATGCCCATCATCCAAAATTATCCCAGACCAAAGGAGTACATGATGGTAAATTCCTTTTCATAAACGGCAATAATACGCCAAGGATAGCCAGGATCGATCTGACCACTTTCGAGACGACAGAGATCATCCAGATCCCCAACTCAGCCGGATGCCATGCCTCTCCTTATCCGACTGAAAATACAGAATACCTGGTGGCAGGTACCCGATTCAGTGTGCCGATACCCCAGCAGGATGTTTCCATAGATAGTTATAAAGAAAATTTTAAGGGCACCTTCACTTTTATCAGCGGAGGACAGGAACCGGGAAAAATGGATATTGCCTTCCAGATCCTCGTACCTGGTTATGATTATGATCTGGCTCACTCAGGAAAAGGAGTTTCACACGGCTGGTCATTTTTCACGAGCTACAATGTGGAAGAAGAAAATACTTTACTAGAAAAAACTGCGTCCCAGTATGATAAGGATTACATTGCCGCGGTGAACTGGAAAAAAGCCGAGGAATATATTGCCCAGGGAAAATACAAGGAAATGCCTGCAGAATATTATCATAATGTTTATGATGAAAGGACTCATACAGCTACCTCCGAGGTGAAAAAATCAGTGAAAGTCCTGATCCCTGAAGAATGCCCCGGCATGGTATATTATCTGCCCACACCCAAATCACCTCATGGCGTGGATGTAAGCCCAACCGGGGAATTTATTGTTGGATCCGGTAAATTATCGGCCGACTTAACGGTACATTCATTCGAAAAAATGCTCCAGGCCATCGAGGATGAAAAATTTGACCAGGTGATCGATGGGATCCCGGTACTGAATTATGATGCGATCCTGGCTGGTGTAGTAAAACAACCGGGCCTGGGACCATTGCATACTGAGTTCGATGGTCGGGGGAATGCATATACCACTTTCTTCATTTCTTCAGAAGTGGTTAAATGGAGCCTCAGCACCTATGAAGTGCTCGACCGGCAGCCCTCTTACTATTCAGTAGGTCACCTGATGATCCCGGGCGGCGGATCAGCAAAACCCTGGGAAAACGGGAAGTACCTGATCGCCCTGAATAAGATTACAAAAGACAGGTATCTCCCAACCGGACCTGAACTGGCTCATTCGGCGCAATTTTATGATATATCCGGGGATAAAATGCAGTTATTACTGGATTTCCCGACCATCGGTGAACCACATTATGCACAGGCCATACCCGCATCAGTCATTGAAGAAAATCAGGTACAGGCCTTTCCGCTCGAGGAAAATGACCATCCTTACGCAGCCAAACGTGAAAACGAAACGAGAGTTGAACGGAACGGAAAGGAGGTTCATGTTTATCTGACGACCATCCGGAGTCATTTTGCTCCTGATAATATAGAAGGCATCAAAATAGGCGATAAGGTATATTTTCATGTCACGAATCTTGAACAGGACTGGGATGTTCCGCATGGATTTGCCGTGATGGGAAATCAGAATGGTGAGTTACTGATCATGCCCGGGCAAACAGAAACCCTGGTCTGGGAACCAAAAAATATAGGAGTATTCCCCTTTTACTGTACCGATTTCTGCTCTGCTTTGCACCAGGAAATGCAGGGCTATGCCAGGGTATCTCCAGCCAACTCGAATATAAAACTCAGCTGGGCACTGGGGGATGAGGTGTTTGGAGAATGATAATATTAATTTCAGTTTTCATGACAGAGCCACGTATCCTGGATCACAAGATCCAGGTACGTGACTTTTAAAAAAAAAAATGAACCCATTTCCAAGAATTTTATTTATTACAGGATCGTTAAGCTTATTATTGATATTTATTGCGCCAATCTGGCGGATCACCCTGGAGGCGCCACAGTATCCGGACGGGATTACCATGTATATCTGGATCAATAAATTGGGAGGTAAAACCAAAGGGACGCTCCAGAATATCAACATTCTCAATCATTATGTAGGCATGCAGTCCATTGAACCCGAATCCATCCCGGAACTTAAATATTTCCCCATCGTGATTATCACCATGTCGATACTAGGTGTGATCACGGGTTTTATCAATAATCCCAGGTTCTGGATGCTCTGGATCATAGTTTTGTTGATCCTGGGCGCACTGGGGATCTATGATTTTTATTTATGGGAATATAATTATGGCCACCATCTGGCGGAGGATGCCCCGATCAAGGTGCCTGGCATGGCATATCAACCTCCTTTGATCGGCTCGAAAAAATTATTGAATTTCAATGCCATTTCCTACCCATATTTCGGTTCCCTTTTCGTGATGATCCCTGTATTCCTGGGAGTAGTTGCCTATTATCTGAAACGGAAAAAACATGCGCAACATGTATAAGACCAGATTCCTGTATTTATCAGGGGTGATTCTGCTGAGTGGACTTTATATCTTTCCGGTATGGAAAATCGGCATAGAAGTACCCCAATACCCGAAAGAGATCTTCATTCGCATCTGGATTTCCAAACTTGAAAACGGATCAAAAAAAGCCATGGAAATCATGAACGTACTGAATCATAATATCGGCATGAAGGAAATCGATCCGGCTGCCATCCGCGAATTGATCTATTTCCCCTGGATCCTGGGTGGTCTGATCATGTCCGGCATGATCGCTGCCTTCATGAAAAAAAGTGTTTTCCGGCTGATGTACCTGGTACTGATCCTGTCCCTGTTTTCCCTGGCCATTTATGATTTCTATCTCTGGGAATATGATTACGGCCATGACCTGGCTCCTGATGCTCCGATCCAGCTTGAAGAAGGATCATTTCAACCTCCCCTGATCGGACAAAAAAGCATCGCGAATTTATTGGTCAGATCGTTCCCGCTGATCGGGACTGCTTTCCCGGTGGTTTCACTACTTACAATGTCATTGGCCCTTATAAAAGAGAATTTACGATGAAAAAAAACATATATATGGCTGGTACCTTGCTGGCAATTTTGTGCACGTTGTGTACACCTGAAAGATCTCCCATTGATTATGGGCTCGACAAATGTCATTACTGCAAAATGGCCATCGTCGATCAGCGATTTGGGTGTGAGCTGGTTACCTCCAAAGGAAAAGTATATAAATTTGATGCCACCGAATGCCTGGTTCATTTCATGGATACCAGGGCAGTTCCCATAGATGAAGTTGCGATGTTGCTTACCAATACTTTTGATAAGCCCGGTGAGCTTGTCCATGTGGATCATTGTTATTTTCTGCAAAGTGAGAACATGCCAAGTCCGATGGGGAAGTATATCAACCCATTTTCCGAAAAAAACCTGGCCATGGAATATAAGGAATCCCAATCCGGATCCATCTATCAATGGAAGGAATTGACTGATCACGTTGGAAAAGAATACCAATTCCCTGAGAATAGATGATTTACAAATTGATCATATTCTTTATCTCCTTCCTGATATCATCTATCAACCTGGTCGCTGACACGCTTAAAGTAAGTAAGGACCATCTGGGATCTATCCAGAAAGCCATAGACCTGGCGCATCCGCATGATTACATCATCGTTTCAGCCGACAAGCATTATGAAGGGAATATTCGAATCGGCATTCCGATCCATCTGATCGGACTCCACCAGCCAGTCATTGATGGGGTTTCCCAATATGAAGGGATCACCATTACTTCCGACAGTGTAGAAATCAATGGTTTTACCATTCAAAATATTGGGGTAAGCTATACGAAAGATCTTGCCGGAATCAAAATTGAAGAATCATCTTTTTGTACCATTAGGAATAATATACTCAAGGACACTTTTTTTGGTATTTATCTGAAGAAGGCAAAACATTGCCGGATTATTCATAATGAAATGATCACCATATCACACGATGAGGTAAATTCCGGGAATGGTATCCATCTCTGGGACAGCAAATACATTTTAGTAGAAAATAATCACATCGTGGGTCATCGTGATGGTATCTATTTTGAATTTGTGGATCAAAGCGAGGTAAAAGGCAATATCAGCGAACAAAACCTGCGATACGGACTCCATTTTATGTTTTCAAATTTTGACCGTTATGAAGAAAATACTTTTCGGGGAAATGGAACCGGTGTGGCAGTCATGTTTTCAAAGAATATCTTAATGAAGAATAACAATTTCCTCAATAATTGGGGAAGTTCTTCCTATGGTTTATTATTCAAGGAGATATATGATGGTGAGCTATCCGGAAATACATTCCTTGGGAACACCATGGGCCTTTATGCCGATGGATCCAACAGGATTCGGATCCGTGGCAATGAATTTATCAGAAATGGCTGGGCCATTAATATTCTGGGCAACTGTATGGATAACATCATCACCGGGAATAATTTTATCGGAAATACTTTCGATATTGCCACCAATACAAAAAATGACAAGAATGATTACAATGGGAATTATTGGGATCAATATACCGGATACGACCTGGATAAAGATGGGGTGGGAGATGTTCCTTTCAGGCCGATGAAAGTGTTTTCCTATGTGATCGGCCGGGTTCCGGAATCCATCATTTTACTAAGGAGCTTGTTCATTGACATGCTCAATTTTGCCGAAAAGGTGGCGCCGGTGATAACACCAGCTGATCTGAAAGATGGCTCTCCTTCGATGAAAAGATTTGAATATGATTGATATAAATAATTTATATAAACAATATGGGAAACTGAAGGTATTGAAAGGGATCAATTTTTCGATCGTTCCGGGAAGAACCACGGCCATCCTTGGGCCAAACGGTTCCGGTAAGACCACGCTGATCAAATCCATCCTCGGACTGGTAAAACCCACCGCAGGAAACATCTATTATCAACATCAATCCGTCTTAAACCAGTGGAATTACCGGAAAGAGATTGGTTATCTTCCCCAGATCGCCCGGTTTCCTGAAAACCTGACGGTATATGAACTGATCCGGTTTGTGGAGGACCTTCGCGATCAACCCGGGGATTATGAACCCCTCGTTCCTGTTTTTGAGCTCGAGGACAACCTCCGGAAAAAACTTCGTTTTCTTTCCGGAGGAACCCGGCAAAAAGTTAATCTCTTGCTGACCTTTATGTTTGATTCTCCAGTCTATATCCTGGACGAGCCCACCTCAGGACTGGATCCGGTGGCCCTGATCCGGTTTAAAGAATTGCTGGTGGTAAAAAAAGAATTGTCCAGAACCATTCTGATCACCACCCATATCATGAATCTGGTGGAGGAAATTTCAGATGATCTCATTTTTTTATTGGAGGGAAAGATCTATTTTCGGGGAACCTGCGAGGACCTTTTGGCCAACCATCACGAGATTAATCTTGAAAAAGCCATCGCCCGAATCTTAACAAAGAAAAATCATGCTGAAAATATTGAAATATAGCCTATATGATCTGATCAGGAGCAGATGGCTGCTTCTGTATGCCTTATTTTTCCTGATTGCCGGTTATGTCATTCTCTATCTTGGTTCGGACATCTCAAAAGGAATTGCCAGTCTGATGAATCTTACCCTGATCCTCACCCCCTTGATCGGAACGCTTTTTGGCGTGATTAATTTCTATAATTCAAGAGAATTCATCGAATTATTGCTGGCTCAACCGATCAAAAGAAAAAATATATTCCTGGGAATGTATCTCGGTTTTGCCATTTCACTCAGCCTGGCATTCACCATCGGACTGGGGATACCCTTTTTATCCTATGGCCTCTGGTATTCAAGTGAAATATCCGATTTTTTATCACTGGTCCTATCCGGGATCTTTCTGACCTTTATTTTTTCCGCCTTTGCTTTTTTGATTGCCATCTATAACGAAAATAAACTGAAGGGATTTGGCATTTCCATTCTTTTCTGGTTATTTATGGCCTTCGTATATGATGGGATTTTTCTCATCTCGCTGATCTTATTTGAGGATTATCCAGTTGAAAAAATATCCATCGTATTATCGGCACTTAATCCCATCGATCTTTCCAGGATCCTGGTCATGCTGAAACTTGACCTTTCAGCACTCATGGGATATACAGGGGCGGTTTTCAGGAAATTTTTCGGCACCTCACTGGGGATCATCATTTCCTATATTGCATTATTGATCTGGACGGTGACACCGGTTTTCTGGATTGTGTATAAATCGCGAAATAAAGATTTTTAATCCTCATAAATATTATAATCATGGAATTTGAAAAATCAACAATATATCCGCTCATCGACAGCATCGACTATGTAAAAGGGGGTGTTGCAAGCAAGCAGGTACTCAAAAAAGATACAGGGAACATTACCCTGTTCTCGTTTGACGCGGGAGAAGGATTAAGTGAACATACGGCCCCGTTTGATGCATTGGTCCATGTGATTGAAGGTGAGGTGGAAATATCGATCGCACAGAAAAAATTTTCTCTCTTCCGTAATGATATCATCATTTTACCGGCCAACATCCCTCATGCAGTTCAGGCGGTTCAGAAATTCAAGATGATCCTGACCATGATTAAATCCGGGCAAAATGAAAAATAAGACTGTATTTTTTGTTCTTCCCTTTGTAATGTTGTCACTTTTCCTGGGGATCTATGCAGGATGGTTAAGAATGGGATGGAACTTCCCAGTGACACAGGCCATGGCCCAGCACGGATTGATCATGATCGGCAGTTTTCTGGGAACTCTCATACTCATCGAACGGATTGTTGCTTTCAAAAAATATTGGCTCTATTTGTTGCCTCTGATCAATGCACTGAGCCTGCCTTCTTTCTATTTCCAGCAGGACGTGTTGGCCCTGATCTTTTTGTTAACAGGCAGTACTGGATTATTGGGAGTCTATTTGATGACCTACCGGAAATACAGAGAAAAATACATCCTGATTATGATGGCAGGGGCAGCTTTGTTGATCACGGGCCTGGGAATGCTGCTGGCGGGCAATCGTTATCCGGTAGTGGTTCCCTATTGGATCGGATTTCTTTTACTGACCATTCTGGGTGAACGCATAGATCTCGCCAAGTTCCTTCCGAAGAAAAGAATCAAGGAACCCCTGATTTGGGTATTTATATTAATATTCGTTTCCGGGTTATTTACACCCTATCATCAGGCGGGCCATCTGTTGTCCGGTATGGGCATGCTCCTGATCGCCGCCTGGTTAATGAAATATGACATTGTCAACAAATCCATGAAAAGTCATGGCATTCATCAATATATTGGTGTGACTTTATTCAGCGGTTATGTCTGGCTATTCATATCCGGCTCGTTCATGGTCCTCAACCTGAACCTGGTATTTTTTTACGATGCCCTGCTGCATTCCTTTTTCCTTGGATTTGCTTTTATCATGATATTCGCTCACGCTCCCATCATTTTCCCGGGGGTAATGGGAATTTCTTTCACCCCTTACAATAAGTCATTATATCTCTGGGTGGCCCTTTTAAACCTGTCACTTTTACTCCGGGTATTGGCGGATTTATTCTTCTTGAATTTTTTACGCCAGATCGCCGGGATGTTGAATGGTATGATCATCATCGGATTTTTTATAAATTTGATGATCGTAATAAGGATCAAATTGATTGCCGCAAGAAAAATTGTTGAATAAAAGACCTGTTTCCCGACTTTACTTTCTGCTGGCCATGGCCAATTTGCTGATCGCCGCACTGATTGGTGTTCTGATCCGCTGGCATTTTTTGCATCCCATTCCCTATTTTAATTATACTCACTGGATCCATGCCCATTCCCATATCGCCTTTCTTGGATGGGTTTTTTTAGGGTTGATGGCTTTTCTAAATTTTTACTTTGAAGAAACAGCAGAATTTCCCAGACGCAGGATTAAAATACTGGCGGGAGGGATCGTGGTCGCGAATGTAGGAATGCTGATCTCCTTTCCAATTCAGGGATATGGTCCCGTTTCCATATTATTTTCAGCTGTTCATATGATCCTGGCTATCTATATTTTTTTCTTGTATAATCCTTTTTTGAAAAAACAGGGAACCCTGGGATTTCAATTGATCCGGTGGGGATTCATCTTCATGATTATCTCGGGAATCGGTCCCCTAGCATTGGGACCGATTGTATCGTTTGGCTATAAACAGACCGAATGGTATGATTTCGCCATCTATTTCTACCTGCACTTTCAATACAATGGATTTTTCACCCTGGCCATCCTGGGCCTGATCCTGCATCACCTGGATAGAGATCATTCCCTGTATCTTGAAAAAATAAGGGAACCGGTTGTATATGGCCTTATCCTTGCTGTTATGCTTACCTTTTTCCTTTCTGTCCTCGGATCAGATCCAGGGATGATCTTTATTCTACTTGGTGGCCTGGGAGCCGTGCTGCAGATCGTGATTGTAATCCTGATATTGATCACCATGCTTCGCTATTATCATATTTTTTTTCACCGGGACAATGTGTATATTAACCTGCTTCTCGTCATCAGCCTGACCTGCCTTGAGACCAAACTCTACCTGCAGTTTCTATCCGGTATACCTGCCATCGCTGATTATGTATTTCATGACCGGAATATCATCATCGTCTACCTGCACATGGTACTTCTGGGTTTTATCACTTCTTTCCTCATTGGCTGGTGGTTTAAATTGAATCCCTCCCGGATGAAAATTTATTTTTACTGGAGTATCCTGAATTATATCCTTGGTTTTTTAGGATCGGAAACCATCCTATTATTGTATATATTGAAAGTTTTCAGGGATTTTGTCCTTCCTTTTCAACTATTGTTTTTTTTCTCAGTATTTATTTTTTTAGGCCTTGCAGGAATATTCACCGGATTCCTGAACCCTGAAGACTCATGAATAACCGGATCTAATACCCAGGTACGGATTAAGAAAAAGAGAGATAGATCCACAGATTATTTTATGCGCTGACTGTGAATTTTTGCAGTTAAGATGAGACGGTTCTGATAGTACCGTTCCAGTTCCTGGACCACCTTGAATTGTTTTATAAGATAATCCTGGGTTTCGCTATATTTCTGTTTATCGAACATTTTACCAAAATAAATTCATGGAAAGATCCTTTAAAATCATCACGAAAGATCAAATTGACCTCTCTCTAACAATTAAATCACAAATTATGCCAGAAAAGAAATGAGTACACCCGCTGCTACGGCCGACCCAATCACCCCGGATATGTTACTTGCCATGGCATATTGCAGCAGGTGATTACCCGGGTCGTGTTTGAGCCCTATCTCGTTGGCCACCCGTGAAGCCATAGGCACTGCACTCAGCCCGGTGGCACCGATCAGTGGATTTATTTTTTTCCTGGCAAACAGGTTATAGATCTTGACTGCCATGATACCTCCAAACACTGAAATACAGAAAGCAAAAAATCCGCCTACAATGATCATGAGAGTCTTTACGTTGAGGAATGTTTCGGCCGTCATGGTGGCACCGACTGTAAGTCCCAAAAAAATGGTGGCAGTATTCATGATGCTTCCACCCACTTCCTTAGAAAGCCTTTCGGTTGAAACGCCGATCTCCTTGATCAAATTTCCAAACATAAGAAAACCAATTAAAGGAACCGAGGTAGGTACCAGGATGGCGACGATCCCGCCTGTAACCATGGGAAAAAGGATCTTGGCCATTTTTAAATTTTTAATCGGGTTTTTCTTTGGATATAATTTTTCCTGCTGTTTCATGTTTATCTTCAATTCCTTTTCGGTGGTGGTCAATTTCACCACAAGCGGGATAATCACGGGCACCAAAGCCATATAGGAATAGGCTGCGATAGCAATGGGACCGAGCAGATGGGGTGCCAGTATAATGGTTGTATAAATGGCTGTAGGGCCATCTGCTCCACCGATAATTCCAAGGGAGGCAGCTTCTTTCATGGTAAATCCAGCCGCTACCGCTGAAATCAAGACGGTAAATATCCCAAGTTGGGCCGCTGCACCAAAAAAAGCCAACCGCAGATTTCTGAGCATGGGCCCAAAATCGGTCAGCGCTCCTACTCCCATAAAGATGATCGGAGGTAATAGCCCGGTTTTAATCAGGGAATAATAAAGAAAATTCATGATCCCATGCTCCTTGGCTATTTCAAGTAAGGTCATATGATTGATCTCGTCCGTTCCGGGAACGACGCTCATCCCACCTTTCAACGCATTGGCCAGGACCAGGCCAAAACCAATGGGAATCAGCAACAGGGGTTCATATTTTTTGACAATCCCCAGATAAATCAGCAACAAACCAATGAAGATCATGATCAGAGTTCCCGGACTGTAAATGATATCACCAATGGCGGTCATATCGAAAAGGTGCTTCAATATCTCCATATAGGTTTTATTAATTATAACAACTTGATCAGAACATCATCCTCTTCGATTGCACTACCATCTGAAAAGCATATTTCGGATACTTTCCCCTGAATATCAGCCGTGATGGCATTGTAGACTTTCATAGATTCAATATAGCCTATAATATCTCCCTTTTTAACCATATCACCCACATCCACGGGTTTATCACCGGGATTTTTGATCCGGTAAAAATTCCCTTCTATGGGAGCGGTAATTTCTTTCATCTCAGCTTTGGCCCCTCCATAAAGTTCTTCAGGTCCCGGATCAACCACAGCTGTATCCGGTGGATTTTTTTGCGGGTCATAAGATACGCTTACCTTGAATAATTCACCATTCACATCGATGTTATAAAATTTAGGTTGATATACGGCCGGAATGGTAGCCTCCGCCGGTTTTACCTGGGTTTCTTTTTCAGCCCTTCGGCTGGCCAGGTCTTTTTCAAATTCCTCCTTTGCCTTACCTGATCTGTAATTCCTGTATTGCTGGGGATGCATGGCCAGTTCAAATAACTCCTCCTCATCTTCTCCAAAATCCCAGCCATTGGTCTTCATTTCCTTTTTAAAGGTATCCAGATTATCCGGATAAAGATCCTGCGGATGGCCGGTATAAAATTCCTTGCCCTGCTCTTCTGCCAGTTTTAAAAGATCACGATCGAGTTCTCCAGGTAATCTGCCCGATTTACCCAGCATCATATCCCAGGTATTGTCGTCAATCATCGACCACCGTTCTTTCCCCTTTATCCATTGCATCACATTCATCAAGGCTACATTCTTCACATATTGACTATAGGGAGTGACCAAGGGGGGATAACCCATTTTCGGCCAGATATATTGCACTTCATCAAATAAATTCACCAGCAATTCATCCTGTGTGATGGCTGGTTTACCTTTTTTGGATAACCACTTATTCATGCTTTCCAGGTTATTTTCAAGATCCGCCATCAGACTGCCCATCATTCCCCCGGGTAATCCGGGCCGGATCAATAATGAATTCATCAACCGGTTACGTGGATTGATATACAGGCCCAGAAAATCGTCCATAAATTCCTGCGTTAACCTTCTCACTTCCATGTAGGCTTTCATATTGATGTCGGGGACCTGATATCCGGCATCCTGAAGCATGGCCTGGACCGTGAGAATATCTGCATGTCCCGTTCCCCAGGATAAAGGTTCCATGGCTACATCCACAATTTCAACTCCCTCTCTTACCACTTCCAGGATGGTGGCAACCTGAAATCCGGGCCCTGCATGCCCGTGATATTGAAGGATGATATCCGGATGATTTTCCTTGATCCCTTTCACAATTTTACCCAGCCATACCGGACGGGCTATCCCGGCCATATCCTTAAGGCAGATCTCATCCGCTCCGGCCGATATCAGTTGTTCGGCCAATGCAATAAAATATTCAACGGTATGGATCTTTGAATAGGTAAGACTCATGGCTGCCTGGGCGATCATACCGCCATCTTTGGCATACCGGATCGAATCAATGATATTTCGTGCATCATTCAATCCATCAAACGATCTGGCAATGTCCGTACCCTGTTTCTTTTTAACTTTGAACATCAGCTTACGAATATCGGCGGGAACAGGATTCATCCGGATCCCGTTCAATGCACGCTCCAACATATGGGTCTGGATGCCTGCCTCATTGAATGGTTGGGTCCATTGTCTCACGGATTTATTCGGATTTTCTCCAAAAAGTAAATTGATCTGCTCAAATCCTCCCCCATTCGTTTCCACACGTGCAAAACAGCCCATGTCAACAATGGCTGGTGCTACCCTGAGCAATTGATCGACCCGAGGGACATACTTGCCGGAGGATTGCCACATATCTCGATATAATAAAGAAAATTTGATTTCCCGCCCCATAGTATTACACAGTTATATTTTTATTAGATGGCACTATTTTATTTTTTCAATCTTGTCGACATGTCCTTTCCCTCCCGTCATAATATCAATGGCTGTGACGATGGCCGATATTCTGGCAGTATCCATCATTTCGGAGGATGTCTCCGCACCTTTTTTTCCTATCACAACCAACTCAGGGAAATATTTATTGATTACCAGAATCATCAATTTACTGATGAGAACCACCAGGAATAGGATCACAAAAACAGTGATCATTCCGATAGTCAGTAACATGAACGCAGTTTGATATTGCTCAGTCATAAGCTTATTTGATGCTATAAAAAAGGACAGAACGGAGATGAATAAATATGATATATATCAGAAAGAAAATTATGTGATGAATTACCAATTTTATAAAAATAAATAAAATAGCATTTGAAATGACAGCAAAAGGACATTTATTATAGATCCCATCATAATAATTTTTACAGGAAGCAGGCAAGAAAGATTCCTGTCCAGAAAATTTAAAGGTGGATTAATGGCAGATAATCTTCCTGTTCAGTTAAGCAGATATTCCTTTTAAGATCTTTTCCGGGTGGTAAATGATATTTTTCTTTAGATAAGAAAATGCTTTTAACAGGTTCGATGCTGCCCGGTCTGTCAACCCTTCAGCTAACTCAAAATCATATCCTTTGATCTTCAAAAGAAACACATCAGGGGATCTGCCATAAAGTTTCCTGCACAAATCAAGAATAAAAGAAGGATTGACGGCATGCATGGTAAAGCTCACCTTTTCAGAAGGCAATACCGGGATCATTTGAAAATCATTGATTTCCTCCATGCTTGCATCAACAAATATAACTTTCTCATAATCCCGGATCGTTAAAGCCTCTTCAATATTGAGCTGATAATTGGAATCAGTCGCGATATGACTCGTTTTTTCCCGCTTTTTCCAGGCCTCCACCAGATGAATGAATGCCGGGCCCAACCCATCATCCCTTCTCCCGGGATTTCCATAGCCATAAATTAGAATTTTTTGTTTACCCTTCATCCTGTCAAGATCTCATCTGATCGATCAAGTGGTCCCCGGCATCATAGATTTCGATCTGAAGTGGCATTTTCCCCAGTGCATGAGTGGCACAACTCAGACATGGATCATAAGCACGAATTGCCGTTTCAACCGCGTTCAGCATGCCTTCGGATATTTTCTCCTGACCATTCATCCTTTCCTTGGCCACCAGTTCAACTGCCTTGTTCATCGGCTCATTGTTATGGGTGGTGGAAACGATCAGGTTTGCCATTTCGATCAGGTCATTTTCATTGATCCTGTAGTGATGGAAGAGTGTGCCACGAGGCGCCTCGATGAGTCCAACACCTTCAATGGTTTTCTTTCCTTTTTTTACAAGTTCGCCGCCAAGAATATCCGGATCTTCGAGCAGGTCTTTCATCATTTCAGCTGCATGCAGCGTTTCGATGAGCCTGGCCCAGTGCGTGTGCATGGTCATATGATTGGGTTTCCCACCTGTATAAGCCTTGAATTCTTCAAAAGCCTTCTGGGCCAACGGGGTCGGGATAAAATCACAGGTATTTAGCCTCGCAAGCGGACCTACCCGGTACCATCCATTTTCTTTACCAATGGTTCGCAAATAAGGGAATTTCATATAGCTCCAAGGCCTTACTTCCTCGGCGATATAATCCAGATAATCCTGGTAATCCACATCATACAATATTTTTTTACCTTCCTGATCCACGGCCCGTAAAACGCCATGATAGATATCCAGGGCGCCATCCTTCCGAACCAGGCTCAGATGACTGGAAGGAAACGCTGCAAAATGATCAATGAAATCCCTGTTTTTCTGATGATAATCTTTAAACAGTTCCAGCGCCCCCAGCGACCATTCGATCATTTGATCTATGTTCATCGGATCTTTCCCGATGAGGAATTTCATTTTTTCTTCAATGGTCAGGGATTTATTGATCCCTCCCGGAATGGCTCCGGTTCCATGGATTTTTTTACCAGCCGTTGCCTGAATGATCTCCTGTCCGAATTTTCGCATCATCACACCCTGAACGGCAAGATCCCTGAATTCCTTCGCTACTGCGATTATGTTTCTTTTCCCCGGATCTGCATCGATCCCGAATAAAAGATCCGGCGAGGCCAGGTGAAAAAAATGCAAGGCATGTGATTGAAAAAATTGACCATAATGCATTAGTCTTCTCATTTTCTCGGCCGTCGGGGGTAATTCGTCTGGGACCCACACCTACGATTACATCCAATGCTTTTGCAGCAGCCAGATGATGACTCACCGGACAAATCCCACATAGTCGCTGAACAAGAACCGGGGCTTCCCAATAAGGCCGCCCTTGAATAAATCTTTCAAAACCCCTGAATTCAACGATGTGCAGTCGCGTTTGAACTACATTATTTTCATCATCCAGGTGAATGGTGACTTTACCATGTCCTTCAACACGTGTTACCGGTTCTATTGTTATTTTTTGTCCCATATTAAATTCTCGTTTAATCATATTTTAAACATTCATAGGGTAACTCCATGTGGTTGCCTGTTATCAGTGCGACCAGTGCATTTAAAATCAGATCGGCCCTTGGCGGACAACCCGGTAAATAATAGTCAATTTTTACTACTTCATGACATGGATAAACCTTGTCGAGGATCAATGGAAGTTCTTCATCATTGGGTATAATGGATTCCTCGTTGTTCTCCACACTCGGCCCATTCATATAAGCTTCTTCAAGACATTCTCTGAATGGAATATTGTTTCTCAAAGCGGGTAATCCCGCCCATGATGGCACATTCTCCAACTGAGATCAGTATTTTGCAATTTTCCCTGAATTCTTTCAGAACATGCACATTTTCACTATTGCATACCCCTCCTTCTATCAATCCGATATCACATTTTTTCGTGAATTTTTTAATGTCGTTGATGGGGGATTTATTAAATTCGACCAGTTCAATAAGGTCCAGGATTCTTTCATCAATGTCGAGTAATGACATGTGACATCCAAAACAACCTGCCAGTGAAGTCGTCGCTATAATCGGTTTACTCATTATTCAATTTTTTTAAAAGTTGATAGATTTTGTGACATCATATTCATATCCTATCGGCTTCTGATCATAGGTTCGTTTCCCGATGGGGATGGTAAACCCTTGTTCTTTTTTAATGAGGGCTCCGACCGGACAGATGTCCATGGATTTCTGCGCCAGGTCATCACTCAGGTGACCTGCCAACTTGATATCCACATTAATCACCACCTTATGCCCTCTTTTTTTGAAGGCAAAAATGCTGCGACCATCTTCATTCTTCACTGCGCGTATGCATCTTTTACAAAGAATGCAACGGTTGTGGTCCTTGATGAGATTATTGCCGACGGCTTCAATATCCCGGTCAGGAAACTGATAAGGATACCTTGGAACCATCATATTAAAACGATAGGCAAGTGCCTGTAATTCACAATTACCACTTTTTTCGCAAAACGGACAATAATGATTTCCTTCAACAAAGAGCAATTCGATAATCGCTTTACGCAGGTCGGAAAGCTCCTCTGTATTATTTTCAATCTGCATACCCTCCGCCACCGGTGTCGTACAGGATGTCATCAGTTTACCATTAACCTTGACATTACAGATCCTGCAGGACCCCCTGGGTTTTACACCGGGAAGATTACATAAGGTGGGAATGTATATATTATTTGCTTTAGCAGCTTCCAGGATATATTGCCCCCGTTCTGTCGTGCAATTTTTACCATCAATAGAAAAATTTACAATTTTTGACATAATGTATCCGTTAAAAAAATATTAAAATGATCTTCTACCAGTAAGTTCCAATGATTCTTTCACTGCCACATGAAGGTCAAAACCTTCATCAAAATCCTTATGTTTCTGGATCCTCGCTTCATACAATTCAGGGAAATTTTTAAGCGTGGTCAGAATCGGATTTAAGGCTGTTTGCCCAAGTCCACACCGGTTCCCTTTCATGATTCTACCCCAGCTTTTCAGATCGTCGATATCCTTGTGCACACCACGGCCGGATAAGATCTTCTTGAGTTTATTCCCGTAAATGACAGTTAAGCTCCGGCATGGGACACACGACCCACAGGATTCCTCAATAAAAAATTCCGTAAAATTGAGAACGATGTCCTTCAGGAGATCACGCTGTTTTCCAACAATGATCAATGATCCTCCCGTGGCCAAGTCTTCATAACCTAAAATCCTGCCGAACTCCAAGGGCCCGATGCATGAACCGGATGGCCCTCCTACCTGAACTGCCTGAATTTCCCCGGTGCTCCCCACCAGATCCAGAATATCGTTTACACTGAATCCCCATTCCACTTCATACACACCCGGATGAAGACAATCCCCGGAAACACTCAGCAACTTGGTGCCGGTCGATTCCCTGGTGCCAAATGACCGGTACCAGGAACCTCCATTATACAGGATCATGGTCACGGCACATAAGGTTTCCACATTATTTACAATGGTGGGCATGTTGAGATATCCTTTTTCAACCGGGAATGGCGGCCGATCCCGGGGTTCCCCCCTCTTTCCCTCTGCCGATTCGATCAATGCTGACTCTTCCCCGCAGACATAGGCTCCTGCGCCAAACTGGATCCGGATATCAAAATCAAATCCTTCCTTTCCTCCAATATTTTTCCCGAGCAGATTCTGCTTCCGGCTTTGATCAAGCACATTCTCCAAGTATTCCTTCAGATATTTATATTCATAACGAAGATAAATGATGCCTTCCCGGGCCCCTACCGCATACCCGGCAATGACCATCCCTTCCAGCAATCGTGAAGGCCTTTCCGTTAGAATGACCCGATCCTTAAAAGTTCCGGGCTCACCTTCATCAGCATTACAAAAGATGAATTTTCTTTCTCCGGGAGCTTTCCGGCAAAATTCCCACTTCAGTCCTGTTGGGAATCCAGCCCCACCCCTTCCCCGGATGTTAGATGTCTTGACCTCTTCAATCACCTCTTCCGGTTTCATGGCGATTACTTTTTTGATGGCTTCACCCGGTTGATACTTGGGCGTTAAAACGGGTCCTATCTTCCGGATATTATTGCTGACCACAGATTTGATCAAATCGTGACTGTTGGCTCCATCCCCATAACTGGCTACATACATTTCTTCTACTTTCTTGCCCGATTTGATGTCTCGGATGATCTCCCGCGCCCTGAATTTAGTTAACCGTGTAAAAACAAGCCCATTGATGATGGCTGCAGGCTCCTGGTCATTCATCCCGATACAGGAAGTGTTAAATAATCCGATGAGTCCGTCTTCTGTTACTTCCCCGAAATTGCAGCCAACCTCATCTTCAAAAATCCTGGCCACTTCCCTTCTTCCCATCATATTGGCCACCGCACTGTCATTCAGATATATATTGTACTTTCCAATAGGCTTCTGGGAGAAAAAATGGTAGAAGGACAAAGTTTGTTCAACATCTACTTGGGATATATTCAGTTCATTTGCGATCTCATCGACAGATTCCACAGAAATGAATCCAAATGCTTCCTGAGTGTCAATCAATATATCCATCAACCGGGATTTATCCTTTTTATACCTGGTCAAAATGGATTTCACATCCGTTTTCATAAATTAAAATATATTAAAGGTTTAAAAAATCTGACTTTAATCAATATCCTTATTCGTAATGGAAAAAATTAAATTTTCCAATTCATTCCCAATATTTACATTGTTAATCTTTATTTTTTCGCTCTTCAGGTTAAGGGAGGTAAAATTCAATACGCCCTTCACTCCGGATGCCTCCAGTGACTCCATACATCCCAATGCGGCATTTTCCGGAACGGCGAGAATGGCAAGTTTGATATTGTTTTTGCGGATGATATCCGATAAATATTTTACATGATACACAGGTATATCTCCCTCTTCGTGGATCTTTTCCGGATCATTATCAAAAACCGCCGTAATCTGGATACCATCTTTTTTAAACCCGGGAAAATTCAGCAAAGCCTGTCCGATACGACCTGCCCCTATGATCACGATCTTATGCTTTTTATTCACGCCAAGAATTTCATTGATCTTTTCCAACACAGTTTCAATTTGATAACCACCTTTTTGTGCTCCCCGGATCCCGAATTCCCTGAAATCTTTCCTTACAAGGGAAGGAGATACCTCCAGCGAGTCAGCCAGATTATCAGAAAAAACTTTGACAAACCCAATGCTTTTCAAACGGACCAGGATGTTCTTATAATTCAGTAGCCGGTAAATTTTATCCCCATTCCCCATATAATGTTACGATTATAACATATTCCTACTTTGGATATCTATTTTTAAGTGACAGCTGATGTAAAATTACATGATTTATTAATAAAAAACCATGAGTTATATCAATAAAATAATGTCAAACCTGGTGGAATTCCGTTATTTTTTTTGAAATGGTTTTATTTTGAATTCACACCTCTGTTCAGAGGGAAAAACGACAATCTCTAATGTCTAATCGTCTTAAATTGATAAGCCAGGGGCATCGAAATTCAATTTATCCGATAAAAATATTTTCAAATATTGGAGAAATCCCTTACATTGCGTGGCATGAAAATAGCCAATCTATACCCTATACTGCTGTGTATCTTCGGTTTGAACATACCCGGCGCCGGCCAGAGTATTTCTTCCAATGATCCGGAACCATTGGAAAAATTTTCCATTTCCAATCCAATGGAAATAGACCTTTCATTCGACATCAAATCATTTATTAAAAACAAGGATGAAGACGAATACGTTCCCGCTACCATATCCTATCAACTACCCGATGGAAGCAAGGTGGAGAAGAATTGCCATATTCGTCCCAGGGGAAATTACAGAAGGAATAAATGTTATCTCCCGCCCATTAAAATTGATTTTGACGATTCATCCTATCTGATACCGGAATTTGAGAATATGGGTAAAATAAAAATGGTATCCCTGTGTAAGGAAGCGGGGAATTTTGAACAATATCTGATCAAAGAATATCTGATCTATAAGGAGTATGAATTAATGAGTGAATACAGCTTCAAAACCTATTTTTTAAAAGTCAATTTTGTGGACAGTGAAGGTAGTAAAAAACCATTTACGAGTTATTCCTTCCTGATCGAAGATATTGATGATCTTGCTCAACGGGTGAATGCCATAGAAGTAGAGAACAATGGCCTTTTACCTGTCCATCTGCAAAGATCTGTGATGAATCTGCTTGGCATTTTTCAATTCATGGTTGGAAATACTGACTGGAATGTTCCAAACCTCCATAATATCAAATTGCTTAAGATCAATGATCCGACTGAACCGGTCCCCCTTCCTGTACCATATGATTTTGATTATTCCGGCCTGGTAAACACCAATTATGCGGTCCCTCATGAAAGTCTGCCCATCGAATCCATTACGGAAAGATATTACATGGGAAATTGTATGACCGAGCCTGAGTTTGAGGAAATCAAGCAGAATTTTATGGATCATAAGGACCAGATCATCTCCTTATTCGGTGATTGCCCGCTTCTTCAGACTTTTAATCAGAAAACGTCCGCCTCCTACCTGGAGGAATTTTATAGAATCCTTGAAAATGATCGTTTGGTAAAGCAATGGATATTTCAGAAATGTGATTAATACCACCCTATAATCCAAGAAATTGAACCCCTAATCCGCATAACAGGATAAATGCTCCCGCTATTGCATGCGTATATTTTTCATATCTGCCCAGGGAAATCCCTTTTACACCCATCGTTGAAAATAATACGATACCCACCATGGTCAGGATAGTAGTAAGAGAAAATACAGCTATTACAAGACTCAAGGCCAGTGTACTCCCCTGCGCAGCCGGATAAATAAGTATCGGGATTAAAGGTTCACACGGACCGAAAACAAAAATGAGAAAAAGGATCCAGGGAGTGAGGCTCCCTTTTCCTTCGGTTTCATGAACATGCGCATGTATCCCGGAATGTTTATGTTCATGTCTGTGCATAGCACCTCCCAGGTGAGTGTGCCAATGGGTATGGGGTTTGTTTTTCCTTGCCTTAATGATCCCCCATATCATATAGGATAACCCGAATAGGATCAATAACCAGGCTGCTATATTACCTCTTGAATTTTCAAACAGCGAAATATGATTTAGACTCCAGCCAAAGAAGATTCCCGTGAGCCCTAGAAGGACTGAACTGCCTACATGTGCCAGGCCACACCCAACCGTGATCCAGATCGTTCGGGCATATGTCCAGTTTCGTGATTTCGAAAGCAAAATGAAAGGGATAAAATGATCCGGGCCTAATAATGTATGGAAAAAACCAATGGAGGCAGCACTGCCCAATAATATGATAAGCGAAGATTCCATAATCAATCATTAAAAAATATGATGGCAGCGAAAAAAGTACATTGTAAAGGTAATGATGAAAAAGAATATTTATTATTTATTTGACATAAAAAAAGCGGGGATGGAGGTCCCCGCTTTCGACGTATCAATTTACATTTATTTTATCCGATGATCAGTCTCATCACTTACATCCGTCAGGATATTATGGGCTTCTTTCTCCTGCTGATCAACCTTGATTTCAATTTTCTGATCGTTAATTTCCTGTGAAGTAGGAAGGGTGAGCGGGATCGCAATCGAAGGAGCAATTACAAGTGCAATGACCGACATCAACTTCAACAAGATATTCAGGGAGGGTCCGGAAGTATCTTTAAAAGGATCACCCACGGTGTCTCCAACCACAGCTGCCTTATGAGGATCAGATCCCTTATAATATTTTTCTCCTTCTATTTCAATGCCTTCCTCAAACATTTTTTTGGCATTATCCCAGGCTCCACCGGCATTCGATTGAAATACAGCCATTAAAACGCCCGTTGTGGTCACACCGGCCAGTAATCCTCCCAGCATTTCCGGACCTCCTACAAATCCAACAAAGGCTGGGGTAATTACCGCCACCATTCCGGGTAATATCATTTTTCTGATCGAAGCGGTGGTTGAAATGGCCACACACTTATCATATTCTGCTTTCCCATCCGCCTCATGAAAGATTTTTTTCTCGGCTTCCGTCGCTTGTGAAATATCAGAATCATATTTTTTCATCAGTTCCAGGGCTGCTTTCAGGGCAGGGATGGTCGTAAACTGGCGTCGGACTTCCTGGATCATCGACATCGCCGCCTGTCCGACTGCACGCATGGCCATAGAGGAAAAAACGAATGGTAACATCCCCCCTAAAAATAGTCCTGCCATGACTGTGGGTTTTGTAATATTGATCGATGATATATTTGCCTGCTGGGTGAAGGCAGCAAATAAAGCGAGCGCTGTCAAAGCAGCAGATCCAATGGCAAAACCTTTTCCGATGGCTGCCGTTGTATTCCCAACTGCATCCAGTTTGTCAGTACGCTTGCGTACCTCCTTGGGAAGTTCAGACATCTCCGCTATTCCGCCCGCATTATCGGCAATGGGTCCATAGGCATCCACTGCCAATTGGATCCCAGTATTGGCTAACATTCCTACTGCGGCGATGGCAATGCCATAAATTCCGGCAACCCAATAAGATATTAATATGGCTGATGCGATCAGGATAATGGGAATAGCCGTTGACATCATCCCTACACTGAGCCCGGCTATAATATTGGTAGCTGGACCAGTCAGTGATTGTTTGGCAATCATTCTTACCGGGGGCGTGCCGGTGGCTGTGTAATATTCGGTAATCTTCCCGATTCCCAAACCAGCGGCCAGTCCGGCCAGGGTAGCGAAGAAAACTCCCAAAGAAGTGTATGTTTTTCCATCAATCGCCCATGATTTGGGCATCATCATATCAATGATGAAATACATCAGAATGACCATGAGAATGGAGGAACCAAATTCACCAACATTAAGGGCCGCCTGAGGATTGCCCCCTTCCTTCACTTTGACAAAAAATGTTCCAATAATAGAAACCACGATTCCAACAGCCGCCAGGGTAAGCGGCAATAAAATAGCTCCCAGCCCATTAAACGATCCGGCAAATTCAGGCAAGGCAACAAAAGCCGTACCTAAAACCATGGTGCCCACAATGGAACCAACAAAGGATTCGAAAAGGTCAGCCCCCATACCAGCAACATCGCCCACGTTATCCCCGACATTGTCGGCAATGGTAGCAGGGTTCAAGGGATGATCTTCGGGAATTCCAGCTTCCACTTTACCCACGAGGTCAGCCCCAACATCAGCCGCTTTGGTATAAATTCCACCTCCCACACGGGCAAACAAAGCAATGGAAGACGCTCCCAAGGAAAAACCTGCCAGCACATTCAATACCTTCACCGCATCCCAGGTAACACCAATATAATAATTATATAGAATAAATAACGAACTCAAGCCCAGCACACCCAGGCCAACCACACCTAAACCCATAACGGATCCTCCTGTGAAAGCAACCTCAAGGGCTTTTCCGAGAGAGGTACGGGCAGCATTGGTGGTCCGTACATTGGCCTTAACAGCTATTCTCATTCCAATAAATCCAGCCAATCCAGAACAGAATGCCCCAACTACAAATGATAAGGCTACCAGTGCGCTCGACTCCGCCTCAAAGGAGCCTTTGATCCCCAGAAGGATACCCAATGCAACAACAAAAATGGCGAGTATTTTATACTCAGCTTTTAAAAAGGCCATAGCCCCGACAGCAATGTGCTTGGATATTTTTGCCATCTTCTCGGTTCCAACTTCCTGTTTTAAAATCCAGGAAGATCTCCAGAACACAAATAAAAGTGCTAAAACACCAAATAAAGGCAGAATAAATACTAAGTTTTCCATAAAATATCCTTATTTTTTTTTGTATTAAACGGTTTTTATTTAAAAAAATTAACTATTCTATGTTTCTTAAAGAATAATTGTAATTTATTATGCGTGAGAAAGTTTTAAAACGAGTGCAATATTAGTTATAAACACCTTACGAAACCAAAAAATAATTTGAATCTTTCCATAACTTTTGTGCACAAAGATTAAAAAATCAACAATCGCAATATCAGTTGAAAACATTGATAAAATTAACAAGATACTGTAATCCTTTTCCGATGCGGTCTACAATTTCATTGTCGAGACTTCTCCCCACCACGTACAGGGAGAAAATCACATATAGGGCGAGTAACAAGATGGCATGTATCAATCTGATCCGGTTGGAGAATATATAGATTAGAAAAGCCCCGATGGTAAGGATCAGGAGCAGCATTCGCAATTCACTACTCAGCGCAATGATTTCTTCATGCATGATGATAGGTCCATGGAGTAGTGTAAATAAAAATAAAGGAAAGCCCATGGCAAAACAGATATCAAATATATTACTCCCCAATACGTTGGAGATTGCATCATCATAATTTCCTTTTTGCGCATCCTTCATCGAAATAATGGTATCAGGAACACTGGATGCGGCGGCAGCAAGGATTACAGCAACAAACAAGATGGGAATATTCAACCCTTTGAATGTTCCGAGCATGGGTATGGAATACTCTTCACTGCCCAGCCATTCACAAGCCTGTACAAGGATAAAACAAATAAAAGCTATGGCTGTCGTGGATATGATCAATAAAGGCCAGGCATTTTGATCACTGATCTTTTTTTCACCGAGAACCACTCTACGCAAATCAAAAGTTAACAAAGCTTTGGTAAAGGAAGTATGATTGTATTTTATATCCATAAGTTCCTTATGCCGCTGCTTTTTCTCCAGTTCGCCGGTTCGCTCCATGGCATATAACATATAGGCCAGATAGATAAAATAAATGACCATTAATATCAATCCATGGCCCCAGTTCATGGAAGATCCGCTGATAACAATGATAAAGATCAATTCGGCAAGGATCAATGCATACCCGTCCCTTCGTATCACTTTTCTGGAAATTTTGATGACTTTGGCTATGCCAAGTATAACAACCACCAGGATTACCGCTGCCGGGATGATCATACTGTTAAAAATGGCACTGCCAGCCGTCGTACCGATCCCTCCTGAAAAACCATCCACATCCTTCAGATAAAACAGGAAAAAAAGAGACGTGAAAAGTTCCGGTAGAGAACTTCCAATGGCATTAATGGTAGCTCCCCGGACCCCATCAGAAAGATTCCTTCCGATAAAATCGGAAGCGATCGCAAATCCATCACTGGCACGCCAAATAATCAAACAGCATAGTATAACTAATAAAAGAGGGATTAATATACCCATTAAAATATTACCCGTGATTGATCAATATGCCGAACATATTTTTTCAAATTTATATTTTTTTTTATATAAAATCTTACAATAACACAAAAAATTTTCGACATGTCCTCATTTAAAACGAAAAATCAGGATAAATATTTCCAACATTAAATCTTTCGTCAAAAAAAAATCAGAGGTTTTGATAAGGGTAACCTCCGGTTTGATTGTCCTATCAGAAAAAAAAGGAAATGAGAAAATACAATATGTTTATCCTGTTCTTAATGCTCCCCGGGTTCGTTCTGGGGCAGGAAAATTTTCAGTCGAATGAGACTCGTACAACGAACAACAAAAATGAAATGAAAGAATCCGGGGATGACGGCATGATGACCTTAGCGGGGAATCATGGTCATTCAGGTGGATATGGAGCCATCTTCTTTAAGGGGACCAACTTCAAGGATCAGACCTTGCTGATCACCGGGCTCAGGGGCGCCTGGGTTGTGAACCGGTCATTTGGAATCGGGATCGATTTGAATGGAATCATTCCGACTGCCAAATATACGGGTGTGGATCCTGAAGGTCTGAGCCATGCAGTACTCGTTGGTGGTTATGGTGGAATGTTACTGGAGCCCATCCTCTGGTCCAATAAAATCGTACATCTGACTTTTCCCATGTCCATTGGTGCCGGATGGCTGGGATATATTGAAGATTGGGATCATAATTATTATTACCGTGATGGAGAGATCTATGATGAAGATGTTTTCTGGTATTTTGAAACCGGGATCAATGTGGAGGTAAATGTGGCCAGGTTTTTCAGGGCCGGGGTAGGGATCTCCAAAAGATTTGCCCAGGATCTTCAATTGGTCAATACTTCCTCCACTGCTTTTGATCAGTTGAATTATGGGATAACACTTAAATTCGGTGGATTTTGAGGCTTCATCCAAGATCTGATGACCGTTCTCAGGCTATCAGAATCTCACTTCACCGGGATTTCAATGACCCATTTTTATATCCGGTAGATACACATGTCAGTTGATATCTTACTACCCAGGGGTTCCTGGTGGGAACTCCTGGATTTTTATTTTAGATTATCATAAACCAATCCATGGTGTCTCCTTTACTGCGCTGGACTATGATCAACACCTCGATTTAACCAGGGTATTTCTTTTTTCTCCATGGATCCTCCAGTGGTGATTCCGTGGATTTAAATATCACTTTTTAGCATCCCACCTTTCGACTTAAATCTTCAATCCATAAGCTCCTCTAATCACGCCCCTATTAATCCTTTCTTCCCCGATACATTCACCGGAACCAAATAACTTTTTCTCCAATTTCTTGATCCCATCGATCAATCTGCTAATTTTAAATAAGAATAATAAATCCCTTATTTTTTCAAGAAACTTAAATTAAAATTATATGACTATGGATCGAAGAGATATTTTAAAAGGCATGGGCCTCACCACAGCTACCGGAGCCCTGGGTTTGTGGAGTTTACCTGGAGAAGCCAATTCCACAAGACCTCAAGCATTTAATGGATTGCCCTCCGTAAAAATTAAAAAAGTGAAAGCCATCGTCACCTGTCCACATGGCATTGAACTGATCTTGGTGAAGGTAGAAACTGATCAGCCTGGATTGACGGGATACGGATGTGCCACTTTCCGGCAAAGAGCCCATGCAGTGGTGGCCGCTATCGATGAATACCTGGATGATTTTTGCCGGGATAGAAGTGTGGAGAACATCGAAGATATCTGGCAAACGACCTATGTAAGCTCTTACTGGCGGAACGGACCTGTATTAAACAATGCACTGAGTGGATTGGATCAGGCCTTATGGGATATCAAGGGAAAGATGGCAGGCATGCCGGTCTACCAGCTGCTCGGAGGAAAATCCAGGTTTGCCGTGGATTGTTATTCACATGCCAATGGACGTACCCCCGAAGAGGTGGCGGAGGATGCACAGCGGATCATGGACGAGGGCTATCGTCATGTAAGAATACAATTGGGAGGCTATGGCGCCCTCAACCTGGCTGATAAAGCTGATTTTAAAGAGGCTGGATTCGCAAAACCTGATGACAATTACATGAATCAGCGTACATATCTGACCATGGTACCCCAGCTTTTTGAATATGTCCGGAAAACATGTGGGGAGGAAGTGGAATTATTACATGATATCCATGAAAGGGTTCAGCCATTAGATGCCATTCAAATGATCAAAAGGTTGGAAGAATACAGACCTTTTTTTATTGAAGATCCCTTTTCACCGGAAAATATCGGCTATTTCGAAATGCTCAGGAGTCATACCACTGTACCGATCGCCATGGGGGAATTATACAACAGCCCGCATGAATGGCTCAATCCCATGTCAAAACGCTGGTTTGATTTTATCCGGATCCATATCAGCCAGATAGGAGGGATCACGCCGGCTATGAAGGTAGCCAGGCTGGGAGAATGGTTTAATGTGAGAACCGCCTGGCACGGACCAGGCGATGTATCCCCGGTAGGTCATGCGGCCAATGCACATATCGATCTGGCGGTCTGGAATTTTGGGATCCAGGAATCCGTTCATTTTTCTGACCTGCTCAGGGAAATATTTCCGGGAGCACCCACCATGAAAGACGGGTATATGTTTGTGAATGAAGCCCCCGGGCTGGGAGTGGATGTGAATGAAAAACTGGCGGCTAAATATCCCTTACCTGAAAAATTCGATTACAATTGGACACAGGTCCGTCAGAAAGATGGAACACCGATCAGGCCATAGTTTATTCAGCTTGCATACTGAATATTGCCTTCAGGAAACGGTGGAATTTAATATCGTGGTAAACATGGATCTGGAATAGAGAGGTGACCTTCCGGCTTTTATTTCATTAATGAATAGAACAATGCCAGGAAGTAAAAATGAAAACCATTTTGTCCCGATACCTGTCCCTCTTTATACTGTTTTATTTGTTACTATCCATGAGGGGTTCCGCCTTTTCACCTTCAATCATACAGGATGAAAGTGAATGCATCTTTAATAAAAAAACAGCAAATCTCATAGGTGAGATTTATATGCTTTCAGATCCAATGAATGATCCGAATGAACTGGTCTGTTTTATTAAGGATCACCAGGATTATTTCATGGAAGAAGGGATCCTGGTTAAATCCGCCCTCCAACTGGGAACGTGGATGCTGGATCAAAAAAAATCCAGCCTGGATATGGAATCCATTCTCCAGGTCAAAAACAAACTGGTCGACTGTCAGATCTCGGAAGCATACGCCTTTGAGCTTTTGGTCAGGTTCAGGAAAAGCAATGTAAATTTTATCGACCTCGGGAGAGAATTAATATGGTTATCAGAGGTTCTACCGTGTCTGGCCCGGGGGGACTTAAAAACCTATCTCTGTACGGGAACTGAATTCAGAAATAATTTTGGGAATATCCTATCGTGGTATAAAAACATACATAATTCTGATCCCGAAGTCGCCGAGATCATTACAAACAGGAAACCCTGTTCCCGGCAGGTAACCGCTGATCAGATCAGCCTGTTGGCGATCATCTCAAAATTGTAATAAGGACAGAAGGATGATCTCCATTCTCGTATTATTCACCATCAGGAAAACCCCGCTTATCAACTGTATTGCACTTCAAGATAAGATTGGAACTTCTTCTAACGGGAATTTAGTTTTATTTTATTCTGGGCAATTTTAACTGCTTCGTATGCATTTACGACCCCCCCGCTGATTGATAGATCAGAAAATGGTACTTTTTCATCCGTTCCAGGGAGATACACTTCTCCATCATAGGGCACAGCGGATTGCAGCAGGACTTCCCGGGTTTCTCGGGCAGTAAGATCCGGAAAATAGGATCGTAACAAGGCAGCCACTCCGGCAACCACGGGAGTGGCCATACTCGTTCCGCTGCTGACCTTGTACTTATTCCCGGGAATGGAGGAATATACCCCTACGCCGGGAGCGAAAAGATCAACAGTTGTCTTTCCATAGTTGGTGAATTTTGCGGTTAGTCGATCATCAAGATACCGTGAACTGGCTGCCACCTCAATCATATTGGAAGCCTCCCTTTTACCATGTATAAATTGACGCGTGGGGTAATTCATGATAAGATCTTTGTTTTCAGCATCATTCCCGGCTGCGTGTACAATCAGGACATCCTTTTTTTCAGCATATCGGATGGCTTTTTCAACAATCATGCGATCCGGTGAATAGGATTTGCCAAAACTCATATTGATCACGCTCGCACCATTATCTACCGCATAATAGATGGCATTGGCTACATCTTTATCCCTTTCATCCCCATTCGGAACGGTACGGAGTGCCATGATCTCAACATTATCTGCGATGCCGATCGCACCCATGTTGTTATCCCGGATGGAAGCGATGATGCCTGCCACATGGGTCCCATGACTCCCCATTTCGCCGGAATAATCACTGACTTCCCTGTTTCCGTAATATCTCTCTTTTTTATTTTCATAATCATCATTTATCACTGCCCTGGGGTCAAATTCTTGATTATAACCATAATTCAACTCATACTCATAATGACTAAAACCCTTTTCCATAGCTTCAACCAGGGAACTTGCACTTGCATCATCACCAAAATAATTCAATAATTTCCCGATCAGGGAAGCAGCGGCTTCAATGACCGAATCCTCCGTGGTAATAGCAACTACCCTATCGTATGACAGTGAATCCACATCCAGGTAATTTTCCAGTAATTCATAATACCTGGGAATATTATTCAAAATAGCCCTGTACTTTGCAGAAGCGATTTCAGCTTCCATCAGTCCGGTTTCATAATTATTCTTGATCTCGGTCCAATAATTATATTCATCTCCACTTCCTTCTTCAACGGTGCCATATTTTTGAGACAATCGCATATATTCCCTGGTCAATTCATAGTTATCATATACGACATTCCCTTTTTCACCACCTATGAAATTCCATCCATTTATATCATCAACATACCCATTGCGGTCATCGTCGACCCCGTTGTCTGGGATTTCGTCTGGATTGGTCCAGAATTTATGATCCAGATCCAGATGATCCAGGTCAAATCCACTGTCTATCACTGCCACCAGGACCGTACGGGAGGGTCTTCCCTCCAGTAACTGATAAGCTTTATTCAGACCGATCCCGGCCACATGATCGTCCCCCGGATCCAGATGGATCCAATGATAAGCCGAGAGGGAATCTGCGGGATCTCCATAGTCATCGGCTTCTGCCTGCCGGGTAAATAAGAATGCTGTAAGTAACAGCACATATTGAAACACCCTCGAAAATAATTTCTTCATTACGCTAAATAAAATCTGTCAATCTAAGCAAACTCAAAATTAAGATAATTTTACGTAAATGCTAATGGAAAGTTATGAGATCAGAAGAGCAATGCCTTCCAAAAGCCTTCCACAGGAAACTCAAATACTATGCAAAAATATAAGGAAACCCTTCTAAGGTCAGTTTCATCGGCCATTGATGCTGCGTATTTCCCGGTCAACTGGACATTTCATTTAAAAAAAGTATATTTATCCGCGAATATCCATCACGTTCATTTTTTAGCCGGGGATGTATATCAATAATGGCAATAAATTTTTAAAGAAACTCGAAGATTAATCTGACCCTCATATGGCGAAAACCAAGAATAATAAAGAAGAACCCTCTATCAGGAATATCGGAAAGGAATTGATCCAGCCATTTATAGATCTATTCAATACCTCACGGGCACTTTTCGGATTAAATCTGTCCTACGTGCTCGAAGGACTTACCTATTTTGGAGTGGTCGGGTTACTGGCCATCTTTTTCAATGAATATATCGAACTGGATGACATCAGTGCCGGCCAGATGGTTGGATTTCTGACCGCGGGCATTACCTTGAGCATGCTTGTCCTGGGGGCCACGGTGGACTGGATCGGGGTCAGGAAAGCCTTTCTCATTTCCCTGGTATTTATGCTGATCGGGCGTATTTTATTGACCCTATCCCCTGAAATAGGAGTTCCCGGTTTGTGGAATTCTGCACACTGGATTGCCATGGCTGGCCTGATGGGAATTATTATCGGTTATGGCATCTATCAGCCGGCCGCCTATGCCGGGGTCAAAAAATTTACAAGTTCCAAAACATCTGCGATGGGATATGCCATGTTGTATGCACTGATGAATCTGGGGGGTTTCCTGCCTGGTCTGATATCTCCTCCCATCAGAAGAGCTTTTGCGATTACAGGGGTTTTTTGGGTATATGTCGCATTGACAGTCGCGGGCATCATCGTGGTAGCACTCATCATTACCTCCCGGGCGGAAAAACAGGCGGCGGAAGATGCCGAAGAAGAGGAAAGAAAGATTTCAGGTAAAAAGAAAGAGGATGAAGAAAAGGATATCATGGAGGAAATGTCACTGGGTGGAAAAGTCCGGTTTTATCTGAGGAATTTTCCCCTTAAAGACAAAAGATTTCTTTATTTCATTTTTATTCTGATCCCGGTCCAGACCTTATTTGCCCATAATTGGCTCACGCTGCCTCAATACACCAGCCGGGCTTTTGAAGGATTCGTCAGTGATAATTTTGAATTTTTTGTCAACCTGAATCCGATCCTCATCTTTGTACTTACTCCCATCGTAACCGCCCTCACGGCCAGAAAAAATGCCTATAAAATGATGATCATCGGAACCCTGGTAATGGCCATGCCCACCTTTATCCTTACCCTGGGCCCCAATATCTATACCTTGATGGCATACCTGATTTTTATGACCGTTGGAGAAGCTATGTGGCAGCCCAGATTCCTGCAATGGGTCGCAGAGATTGCCCCTAAAAATATGACAGGGATCTATATGGGGATCGGCCAGTTCCCCTGGTTTTTAACCAAGATCATTACGGCTTTGTATTCAGGCTGGTTCCTGATGAAATTCTGTCCGGAGGGCACACCACCAGAGACCATGCACACTCAGATGATGTGGTTGATTTATGGCCTGATCGCCATCATTTCACCCATTGGCTTATTACTGGCGTCAAAATGGATGCAGAAAGGATTTAAGGTAAAACATGAATCATCCTAATCATGAGGAATACATTTATTTTCATAGTTCTCCTGGTCCTGATGATCACTTCCTGCCAGGAGGAAACCATGATCTCGGAAACAAATCTGAATTATGCAAATAACCGGCCACCTCTTCGGCCCAATCCCTATATAGAACTTCCACTCGGCACCATTCAACCGGAAGGTTGGTTGAAAGACCAACTGGAAACCATGGCGAATGGAATGACCGGTAATTTGAATGAACGATATCCTTCCGTGTTGGGTGAAAGGAACGGGTGGCTCGGAGGCGACGGGGATGGATGGGAACGTGGGCCTTACTGGATCGATGGCCTCCTGCCGCTTGCTTATCTGCTGAATGATGAATCCCTGATCAGCAGAACCAGACCCTGGATTGAGTGGTCGCTTAATAATCAGCGGGAAGATGGGTATTTTGGACCCATTCCATTCGAAAATCCACCGGAAGAAGAACCGGGCATTCAGAAAATCCCACGAAGGGATTGGTGGCCCAAAATGGTCATGTTGAAAGTATTGAAACAATATTACACGGCCACCAGGGATGAACGGGTAATCGATCTTATGACAAAATATTTCAGGTTCCAACTGAAGGAGCTTCCCTTTACCCCACTGGATAAATGGTCTTTCTGGGCCAATCGTCGTGGTGCGGATAACCTCATGATCGTATACTGGCTGTATAATATCACCGGGGAAGAATTTCTCCTGGACCTGGCCGAGATCATCCACGGGCAGACCTTTCCTTATACAAAGGTGTTTCTGAACGATTCCTGTCAACATTACAATACCCTGGATCATTTATACCATTACAATACTGGCAACCGGTATCCTTTTGATGAAAATCTGATCGACAGACTTTGTATTGAACAACTTCAGAGTTTTCATTGTGTAAACCTGGCACAGGGCATCAAAGCTCCCATCATTTACTATCAGCAACATCCGGATCCGAAATACATTCGGGCAGTTAAAAAGGCTTTTTCCGATATTCGAAAATACCATGGACAACCACAGGGGATGTATGGTGCGGACGAACCCATGCACGGGAATGATCCGACCAGGGGGGTTGAATTCTGTTCGGTCGTGGAGATGATGTACTCACTGGAAAATATGGCTCAGATCACCGGAGATGTTGACTTCCTCGATCACCTGGAAAAAATTGCTTTTAATGCCCTGCCCACTCAGGCCAATGATGATTATTCCGGCCGGCAGTATTTCCAAGCAGCCAATCAGGTGATGCTGACGAGGGCCAGGCATAATTTTTATGAGGATGACTCACATGATGGGACTGATCTATGTTATGGTCTGCTCACCGGATATCCCTGCTGTACTTGTAACATGCACCAAGGATGGCCGAAGTATGCCCAGAACCTCTGGCTGGCAACAGCCGATGGCGGCATAGCGGCCTTACTCTATGCACCCAGCACTGTCAAAGCCCTTGTCGGAAAAGGACGTGAGATCGCTATCCGGGAAGAAACACAGTATCCTTTTGAGGAATCGATTCGATTTACCTTATCCCTCCCTGAAGCCATTTCTTTCCCCATTCATTTCCGGATACCTGGTTGGTGCCGGCAGGCAGAAGTTCTGGTGAATGGGAAAGAGGTGGGCAGATATGATGGCGGACAGATCATCATTCTGAACAGGATCTGGAAAGAGAATGATTTCATCGAAATGATCCTTCCAATGAATATTGGAATCAGCCGATGGGCAGAGAACAGTGCGGCCGTTGAGCGTGGCCCCCTTGTATATTCATTGTTTATCGAGGGCGATTGGAAATATGTGAAAAATGAAGACAAATTTGGTGAATACTGGGAAGTATATCCTAAAGGTCACTGGAATTATGGACTCCTACAATCCGCGATCGAAGATCCTTATTCTAACTTCCGGTTTGAGAAACAAACCTTGGAAGAAAATCCCTGGAGACAGCCTATCCCACCCAGCCAGATCCTTACAATGGGGAAACAGATACCAGAATGGACCCTTTATTATGCCAATGCCGGCCCGCTTCCTCACAGTCGGCCCCAGTTGTATTTAAGAGATAAGGAACCCGAAAATATCACTTTGGTGCCTTACGGATGGAGTACACTTAGGATTACGGAATTTCCGGTAGTGGAATGAAATAAATTAATTACCAGTAAGACGGTATCTCAACCGACCCCTTTTGCCCTTTTGAAAAAAATCCTAACTTCCTGTAGTATTTTTCAATCTCCCGCAACTAATAAGAGTAATAGATTCATTTAGGAATGGATAAAAAGGAATCCACAAGAAACTTTGTTGATATGATCGAAGAGCACCAGGATATAATCTATAAAATATCTTTCTTCTATAGTGATCACCAAGAAGATAGAAAAGACCTGGAACAGGAAATTATCTATCAACTTTGGAAATCTTACCCTTCTTTCAAAAATAGATCTCAATTCACGACGTGGATGTACCGAGTAGCCTTGAACACAGCCATTCTGGATTTAAGAAATAGAAAAAATCGACCTGAAAATATCCGGATTACTGGCCAATTATTGAATCTCCCGGATCAAACAGAAACCGATGATGAGTCTGTACTGGTCTTATTCAAGGCTATTGAGCAACTTGCAAAGGTGGATAGGGCACTTATACTTTTATACCTTGAGAATAAATCTTACGAAGAAATTGCCTCTATCATTGGCCTTACCAGTAAAAACGTAAGCGTTAAACTGGTACGGATAAAAGAAAAACTTCGAAAATCATTCAGTCTTTCCGTCAAGAATAAAAATTAAGTATGGAAAAGCCGGATCTTCACTTATTATGGCAAAAAGGCCAGAAAAAAATCACAGGGAATCAAAAATTATCAAAAATGGAAATTGAAACCTATATCAAACCGAGAGTGAAAAAGTCATCGGCGGTTGTTAAGATTAATTTATTTTTCTATACGATCATAGCCTTTGCGGTATTTATTATTCTTGCTCTGAATAGTATTTACTTCATAACCAATCCAGTGGTCCTGACAGTAAATGCGATTGGAATGATAATATCTGCCTTTATCATTTATTATGGATGGTACAGTTATAAACAATTCAATGGAACCGAAAGCGGGATCCACGACCTGTCCGTTGAATTACATAATAAAATTGAATTCTACAGCCGGATTTATGAACGATGGATGTGGATTATCCCGACATTAACCCTCCTGTTAATTTTTGCGGTCGGTACCATGATCGACAATGAGAATGGGACTTATAGAATCAATAAGCCATTGCTTTTTATAAGCATCAATGTGATCATCTTTATGGGTATTTACCTTATTAACAAAGTATCACATTTATTCTGGTTGAGGGAAATTAAAGACTATCTGAGTGATGTGGATAACCAGTTGATGGAGGGTACCCTGAAAATAGAATCCAGGAAAAAGAAATACATCTGGTTGATATTCCTAGTATTTATTCTGTTAACGGTATTTTTTATTTGGGGAATCATAAAGGCAATCTAAACGTAACATTTTCACAATCTGAATTTCAATAATCTGATTTCTTCCTATAAATCTTCTTTCAATTGTATAATCTTTTATTGAAATTATGTTAAATGTTAAAAATGCAATATTATTTACTTAATCCATGAAATCATCTTTCAAATTTTTAGTATTCACTCCGCTGATCTTTTTTGCTTTCCTGTTTATAGTTGCGTATCCTTTAAGTACGGTAGCTCAATCTCTCTCCAAATGGGATATTTTGGCTCCTTTCTTCTCTCCTCCAGCAGAGTACAGGGACAATTATGGATCATTCCGCTCTCCTTTATTATTTTATGATGATCGGGAAGTTAAAACAGCAAAGGAATGGGAAGAACGACGCCAGGAGATCAGCAAACAATGGCATAAGATGATGGGAGAATGGCCTTCTTTAATAAAGAAGCAGGAAATTGAAATCCTTAGTAGGATTCACCGTGAAGATTTTGCACAATTACGCATCCGGTTTTCCTGGACGCCCAAGGAAAAAACGGATGGATATCTTTTAATTCCGGATAATGCTGAGCCGAGAAAACCCGCAGTAGTCATCGTTTACTATGAGCCAGAGACGGCCATCGGTATGGGCCAGCCGGACAGGGATTTTGCCTATCAGCTGACAAAACGGGGATTCGTGACACTTTCGATAGGCACGACGCTTGCCACAGAAAACAAGACCTATTCTATTTACTACCCGGATATAGACTCGGCAGAGATTCAACCTTTATCGATGCTTGCCTATGCGGCCGCGAATGCCTGGTATGTACTTAGCTCCCTGCCTGGGGTTGATTCCACCCGGATTGGTATTATGGGCCATTCTTTTGGTGGGAAGTGGGCCATGTTCGCTTCTTGTCTGTTTGAAAAATTTGCCTGTGCAGTCTGGTCAGACCCTGGAATTGTATTTGATGAATCCCGGCCGGATATAAATTACTGGGAACCTTGGTACTTAGGATATTATCCACCCCCCTGGCGTACAAGAGGCATTATCACGGAAGAGAATCCGGCAGGAGGATTGTATCCTTACCTGGTGGATAACGGATATGATCTCCATGAATTACATGCCCTCATGGCCCCGCGTCCCTTTCTGGTCTCTGGTGGATCCGAAGATCCTCCCGTTCGATGGACAGCTCTCAATCATACCATCGTGGTAAACAATTTATTGGGATATGATAACCGGATCGCCATGACCAATCGACCTGATCATGCTCCAAATCCCGAATCTAACGAACAGATCTGTTTATTTTTTGAGTATTTTCTGATGGAAATGGCAAAAAATGGCTTTGATAAATAGTGTTATTGCTGATTATCCTGAACCCAGGGCGATTATTGGGAATCTGGAGATTGAATTCTTTTTTTCCCGTAGATAAAATCTCCAATGTCCCGGATATAATTCATTTCCTCCTCATCCAGTGGTCCCAATTCCAAGGCGCCAAGATTCTCCTGCATTTGTTTTTTGTCCTTTACTCCTACCATGCATACATCCACGTTTGGATTGGAAAGAACAAACCGATAGGCATCCACTGCCTTCAAAGGATTTTTATCTATCGGCATTCTTTTGGGGTTTAATAATTGACGCCATCTGGTAGCGGTATAGGTGACGATCCCGGGCCTGTTATTACCAGTCAGGAATGGAAATACATCATACTCAGCCCCACGATTGACTGCATTATAACGTACATGGATCACATCGAGTAATTTTTCTTTTTCAAGTTGGGAAAATAGATTACGTTTATGTGAGGACAGGGCAACGTTCCGGATAAGCCCCTTCTCCATTAACTGGAAAATCTTATCCAGCATGCTGGGATTGGGCTTCCTGTTATAGTACCCCAGAATTAAGACATCTGCATGATCAATGCCCAGATTTCTCAGGTCCTTTTTCAAAAAATATTCGACCAGGAAATCCATATGGGAATAACTGTAGATAGCAACCACCAGCTGATCTCTTTTCCCGTTCTTTACAAGTTTCCTGACCGCTTTACACATTTCCTTAGACCCTCCTTTTATAAAAGTCCCATAGGTAAAGTAATTACAGCCTGCTTCGAATGCCATTTCAAAAATCTCTGAAGATGCACCAAAACTGGAAGAAATTCCTAACCTGCCGACTTTAAGGCCTGACGTTCCTAATTGAATTTGCTGCGTGAAATCCATTTATGTTTTCAGTAATAAAATTCATGAATCTATAAAAAGCCGTGAACGTTCAAAATGTTAAAAAAATAATACATGATCACAATTTACGGACATTTTTCATCCTTTTCTTAATATATTTTAACCTGTTAATTTTTTTTTAATTACACCTTTCCTATTTTGCCATGAATCAATACATCACCCATGCCTGTTGTTATATTATTCATCGGCATCCTTCTGTTGATCCTGCTTACCGTAATCATCAAACTCGATGCGTTTATTTCTTTTATCCTGGTAGGCATATTTGTTGGACTGGCCAGTGGAATGGACCCACTTACCATCAGTTCATCCATACAGTCTGGGATAGGAGATACTCTTGGTTTTCTCGCTATTATTTTGGGATTTGGAGCCATGCTGGGGAAGCTGGTAGCTGACAGTGGTGCCGCCCAGCGGATTTCCATCACGTTGATTGAAATATTTGGCAAAAAGAAAGTACAATGGGCCTTGATGGTTACGGGATTTCTGGTGGGAGTACCTCTCTTTTATTCAGTTGCTTTTGTATTACTGGTTCCGCTGCTTTTCACTATTTCCTTCCGCATCAAATTACCGGCCGTTTATCTGGGTTTGCCTATGATCACCGCATTGTCGGTTACACATTGTATACTGCCTCCTCACCCGGCTCCTGCAGCCCTTGTGGAACAGTTTTCTGCTGATATGGGATTGACCATCCTTTATGGAACAATCATCGCCATTCCCATGCTGCTCATTGCCGGTCCACTATATGCCCCCTTTTTAAAGAAAATCGTTTCGAAGCCACTTGCTGCTTTTTATGATACCCGGGAATTATCAAAAGGAGAAATGCCAAGCTTCCGGATCAGTATATTTACGGCCCTTTTCCCGGTTATCCTGATGATCGCTTCTTCTGTTGTCAATCAATATTTCCAGGGTGATTCCCTGGCAATCAGCATCATAAATTTTGTAGGTGACCCTACCATGGCCATGGTACTTGCTGTAATCCTCGCCATTTATACACTGGGCATCCGGCAGGGAAAGAAGATCACTGAGATTACGGATATCCTGGTTGAGGGCATTAAAAGCATTGCTCTGATCCTGTTGATCATCGGGGGAGCCGGTGCCCTGAAACAAATCCTCACCGACAGCGGAACCAATGCTTACATGGCCAACTATCTGAAAGACATCCATGTTTCTCCGATCATCCTGGGATGGGGGATGGCAGCCGTCATCCGGCTTTCAATTGGATCGGCGACAGTAGCAGGCTTGACTACGGCAGGGATTATTGCCCCTCTTGTTGTTCAAACGGGAGCAGACCCCAACCTGATGGTGCTGGCGGTGGGCTCAGGCAGCATTATTTTTTCACATGTCAATGACTCGGGCTTCTGGCTATTCAAGGAATATTTCAACATCAGTTTCTGGGAAACCATCAAAGCCTGGTCGGTCATGGAAACGATCCTTTCCATAACCGGCCTGATCTGTGTGCTGATCCTGGATATTTTCATCTAGCTGGAGAATTTCATAAAAATATTCAGATCCGATTGTGGTCGGTCTCTTCTCCGGATTACTCCTGAAAGTACCGCAGGGATCTGGGAGATCAATTCATCAGGAGATCGAAAATTTAACACCATTTCAGGCCCATCAAAAAACAGATGGAAACTAGAAAAACATGTGGAAACCAAATAAATTTTATAATCCAATCTCAGAACCAAATAATGAATGTAAATTAATACCAGGATTATATGTTAAACCTGTCCCTCAGGGATGCCTACGGGCATAAACTAATTTTAGGACGAGACAACCCCGTTTCCCCGTTTCCCCATTTCCCCGTTTCCCCATTTCCCCGTTTCCCCGTCTCCCCGTATCCCCGTCTCCCCGTCTCCCCGTCTCCCCGTCTCCCCGTATCCCCAAGCCGAAACCTTGGTGTAGGCGGATCGCCATATAATTCCTTTCCCCTTGTAATTGATTGCTTCCCGATTACTTGATATATTTATTTATAAATTAAATAACAGACGATGGACATGCTTTCTCCTGAACAACGATTTGACAAACTCAACCTCGAATTACCCCCTGCTCCCAAACCCATGGGTGTATACCGGCCTTTCCTGATCCAAGGGAATCTTGCTTACGTATCGGGTCACGGACCCTTTAAACCGGACGGCACCCTGATCAAAGGCCGGGTTGGTAAGGATTTGGATAAGGATGGCGGAAAAGAAGCTGCCAGACAGGTGGGTCTTTCCATTCTCTCGACTTTAAAACAAAACCTGGGAACCTTAAACAGGATCAAAAGAGTGATCAAGGTCCTGGGCATGGTAAATGCGACCGCTGATTTTGAAAAACATCCCTATGTGATCAACGGATGCAGCGAACTGTTTACAGAAGTTTTCGGTGAAGAAAACGGGATTGGTGTACGCAGTGCAGTTGGTATGGGATCACTGCCAGATAACATCCCTGTCGAAATAGAAGCCGTATTTGAACTGGTTTGATATGAAAAATAAATGGTACCTGATCAAAGACATTGACCGGCTCGATTCACCTTCACTGACGGTTCATCCGGACCGCATCCAATATAACATCGATATGATGCTTACCATGGTGAAGGACCCAAGCCGGTTGCGTCCTCACGTGAAAACTTATAAAATGTCAGAGATCGTGAATATGCAGATGCGATCGGGAATACGGAAATATAAGTGTGCCACGATTGCCGAAGCAGAGATGCTCGCCATGACCGGAGCTCCGGATGTACTTTTGGCTTATCCGCTGACCGGACCTAAGCTGGATCGGTTTTTCCAGTTGATCACAAAATATCCTGATACGAAATTCTCAGTGATCGTAGACAATGAATCCGGTGCACAGGCCCTGGCTGACAAAGCAGTGAACTCTCTGGTAACCGCAGAAGTCTATCTCGATATTAACAACGGCAATAACCGGACCGGAATTCTTTCGGAAGAAGGCTTTGCTTTATTTAAGAGATGTCTCGAAATGAAAGGGCTTAAACCCCTCGGTTTGCATATTTATGATGGACATATCCGTGATATTCATCCGGAAAAAAGGAAAAAACACTGCAATCAGGATTTTGATACGATCAAAAACCTCGCTGCATATATTCAGCAGAAACTGGATATTGAGCCCCATATCATTGCGGGTGGTTCCCCTACCTTCCCCATACATGCACAACGAAGTAAAGTGGAATGCAGCCCGGGGACCAGTCTTTTGTGGGATGCCGGATATGGAGAAAATTTTCCTGATCTTCCTTTCCAGACAGCTGCGGTGGTCATTTGCAGGATCATATCAAAGCCAGCCCCGGATATGTTTTGCCTTGATCTGGGACATAAATCCATAGCTAGTGAAAATCCACTGGAAAACCGGGTTCGATTTTTAAACGGAGAAGGATTGGAACCCGTGAGTCACAGTGAGGAACACCTGGTCGTTAAGAATCCCCAGCAACTGCCTTTAAAGGTAGGTGATGTATTATACGGCATCCCCTATCACGTATGCCCAACGACTGCCCTTTATAATGAGGTGACCGTCATACGAAATAACCAGATCATCAACACCTGGCAGGTAAAAGCCAGGGGAAGGAAAATAACGATCTAATCCTATGATGAAACTGATCTTTGATGCGCATCTTGACCTGGCCATGAATGCCATGGAATGGAACCGGGATCTGCGCCTGCCGGTTCATACCCTCAGAAAGATGGAAAAAGGCATGAATGACAAGCCTGACAGAAGCCGTGGAACCGTGGCCTTTCCAGAAATGCAACGGGGTCATGTCGGATTGGTCATGGCCACCCTCATTGCCCGGTATGTAAAACCCGGAAATCCTTTGCCGGGCTGGCATTCTCCTGAACAGGCCTGGGCACAGACCCAGGCTCAATTGACCTGGTATAAAACCATGGAGGAAGCGGGAGAACTCATTCAAATCCATGATCTTTCATCCCTATATCATCATACACGGATCTGGCTTGAAGGAAAGGATGAGGCCTTTAAATCCATTGGATATATTCTCAGTCTGGAAGGTGCCGACTCAATTGTGTATTTGCATTATCTCGAAAAAAGTTATGCAATGGGACTCAGGGCATTGGGACCGGCTCATTATGGACCGGGAACTTATGCAATGGGAACAGATTCCATAGGAGGGCTTGGACACAAAGGGATAGAATTACTGAAGGAAATGGAGATGCTCAACCTCATCCTGGATGTCACTCATCTAAGCGATGTAAGTTTCTGGGAAGCCTTGAAACTTTATAAAGGTCCTGTCTGGGCAAGCCATCACAATGTACGTCACCTGGTCAATCATAACCGTCAGCTTTCTGATGAAATGATCATGGCACTGATTGAAAGAGGAGCGGTCATCGGCGGTTCCATGGATGCCTGGATGCTTGTACCCGGTTGGCAACGGGGAATTTCTACGCCTTCAGAAATGAAGGTTTCCCTGGAAAACCTGGTCGATCATTTCGATCACATCTGTCAGCTTGCTGGAAATTCCCTGCATATTGGTATTGGGTCAGACTTAGACGGGGCTTTTGGAAAAGAACAATGCCCCCAAGACCTGGATACGATAGCAGATCTTCAAAAAATACCGGATATACTTCGGCGTCGCGGATATACTGAACAGGATATTGAGAACGTTATGTATAAAAACTTTTTGCAATTTATCCGGGTGGCCTGGGGAGATGAATAAATTAAAAAGGGGAAAAAATACATTTTATACACTGATTGCCGGATCCATTCTGGTGATATCCCTGAATGCCTGGCTTCCTGAAAACGGCAAGAAGGAAGCATATAACTTATACCAGGCCCAGTATTACAATACCCGGATCAATCAGATCCCCTGGAACGGATCGGTCAGTTCCTGTGATCCTGGTAAATTACCAGAAAATATCCTCCGGAAAGCGGAAACAAGGATCAATTATTTCCGGAAAGTGACCGGATTGAATCCCATTAAACTTTCGGGTGAATTCAATGATAAGGCACAGCATGCTGCCTTGTTGATGACAGCCAACGGTCAGATCAGTCATAATCCATCCAGCAGCTGGAAATGTTATACAGAGAAAGGATATGAAGGTGCCATGAATTCCAATCTGGGGATTGCCGATTTTGAAAATTTTCAGGAGATCTCTTTTATTACCGGATTCATGCTGGATTATGGCGCCATCAACCATTCCATTGGCCACCGGAAATGGCTGTTGAATTCCAGAACGGAAACCATGGGTTATGGTGCAACCGGTAAGCATGAGATCATCTATGTAACTGGCGTCCGGACCGAAGCCCTTACAGATGGACCGGAATACATCGCTTATCCACCGGCAGGATACTTCCCCTATTCGCTGATCTTTGAAAAATGGAGTTTTGCCATTCCCATTGGGAAAAAGGTGAGCTATAAAAAAACAAAAGTGGAAATGCTCGACAGTCAGGGAAATGAATTATCTACAAAAATCCTTTCCACGGAAGATCCCTGGTATTTTGACCCGGCCATTGTCTGGCAGGCAGAAGATCTTTTCAGCCAGGATGAGATAAAGTATGTAAAAAACAGTCTCCCGGAAAGGGGGTTCATGAATAAGGCCATTACGGTCAGGATCAGCCAGGTAACCATTGATGAAAAAAAACGGGACTTCGAATATCAAGTGATCCCATTCGATCCCGGCAAATAGTGTTAGGAAAGGACTCAATCCCTTATGTATTGCCAGTTTTATGATCCATGCCTTGAAGAGGATGGTAATAAAAAGATCGGAAATTAGAGTGGATGTTACGCGTGGGATATAGCCCTGCATCCGTGCCCATTCTTCCCTACTTCTTTTCATTCACCTTTCAGGGAGGTGTATTAACCCCATACAAAACTGTCCTGTCTTTTAGGGGGTTAATCACCAAGAGCCGCCAATTAAATCAGCAAGTGTTCATAAATGCTGAATTGAATACTTTCAACCAGATTTTAGGAAGGACTGAATAACCGTATCAATAAAATTAAAGGTTTCTTCCAAAGACAAGGCAAGGTACAATAGTTGTTTTCTCAAATCAAAAGTCATGCTTTCGTTGGATTTCAGGACGAGACAACCACGTTTCCCTGTCTCTTCATCTCAACGTCTCCCATGAAATTATATTTCATTGACGTGTTCATAATCACTCAATAATATAATCACTCAATATCTTCTTATCTTTATCTCGATTAACATTTTTACCTATGAAAAACAGATTTATTGTACAAAAGATACTTTTCATATTCCTTCTTTTTTCTTCCTGTCAACCCGGGGAAGCACTGATCAATAAAGATCTTGAATTTCAGGTACTTCTCTGCGAATATCAGGAAGATCCCCTTGGCATTGACAACCCGGCTCCCCGTCTGACCTGGATGATGGGAAACACCATTCCCGGGGGATTTCAGACGGCTTACCAGGTCATGGTTTCAGATTCTCCTGAAGAACTTGGCAAAAACATAGGCAGTATCTGGGATTCAGGTAAGATATTTTCCGGAAGGTCGACCCAGGTGGAATACCAGGGGCACACATTGGAAACGGGAAAGAGATACTATTGGAAAGTTCGGATCTGGGATCAGGCAGATCAGCCCTCCGCCTTCAGTGAAATGGCCTGGTGGGAAATGGGATTGCTGGAACCTGAAGCCTGGTCATCTGAATGGATCAGCGCCCCACGTGTGTTCGACTGGGCAATAAAAGATCAACAACGCAAAGACCTCTCCAGGAATGCTCCTCCGGAGATGGGAGAACGGGCGCCCCTGTTTAGAAAAGTGATTTCAACTGGCGACAGCATCTTAAAGGCCAGACTCTTTATCAGCGGTCTCGGATATTACGAGATGTATCTCAATGGTCAAAAAGTGGGTGACCATGTATTGGACCCAGCATTCACGGACTACGATAAAACTGTTTTGTATGCCACCTACGACATGACCCATTCCCTGCAAGCAGGTGATAATGTTTTGGGGATTATCTTGGGAAATGGCTGGTACAACATGGCCGCGCGTGGTGTCTGGAGCTTTGACCGGGCTCCCTGGCGTGACGATCCCACACTGAAGTTAATGCTCCGGATCGAGTACACGGATGGTACAGTCCAGCAGATCCGCAGTGATTCAACATGGAAATGCAGCCCCAGCCCTGTCTATTTTAACAGCATTCGGCAGGGCGAATTTTATGATGCACGACTTGAACAACCCGGCTGGTCTGAACCTGGCTTTGATGACGGCCAATGGCAGGCGGTACGTATTGTTCCCGGGCCAAAAGGAACACTGACCTCGCAGATCATGCCTCCAATCAAAATCATGGATAAACTGAGTCCTGTTAGCTTCCGGCGCACACTCAAAAATACATGGGTGTGTGATTTCGGGCAGAATATTGCCGGTTTTGCTGAACTTTCTCTTTCCGTACCGGAAGGAAACCGGATCCGGTTAAAATATGGAGAAAAACTATATCCCAATGGCACTGTGGATCAAAGCAACATCGATGGATTGGTGGCCCAGGATCCTTTCCAGACAGATGAATATATCACCAGGGGCGGTAGTAAGGAAATCTGGCATCCCCGGTTTGTATACCATGGTTTCCAGTACGTTGAAGTGGAAGGTTTCCCGGGTGAACTGTCAGATGAAAATATTCGGGCTTGTGTGGTGCACACCGCTTTTAGGAAGAAAGGTCATTTTGAATGCTCCAACGACCTGTTGAATCAGATACAACATAATACAGAGTGGTCATTTGTGAACAATTTTCACGGGTATCCCACCGATTGCCCGCATCGGGAAAAAAACGGCTGGACGGGAGATGCCCAACTGGCCAATGATATGGCGCTTTTCAATTACGAAGTAGAACGGGCTTATGATAAATGGCTGAATGATATTGTTGATTCTCAGCTGGAATCCGGCATGGTCCCTGCCATCGTCCCGACAGGAGGCTGGGGATATCACTGGGGCAATGGTCCAGCATGGGACTATGCGCTTTTTATCCTTCCCTGGAACATGTATGTGTACGCTGGTGATTCTCAGGTACTTAAAAAATATTATCCCACCATTCAGAAATACCTGGAATTTCTTTCAGGAACAACAGACGATTGGATCATCCGTTGGGGGCTGGGTGACTGGGTGCCAGTAAAAACCACCACTCCTCCAGAACTCATCACTACAGCCTACTTTTATCAGCAATGCCAGCTAGCGGCCAAAATGGCCGAAACCCTGGGGTATTATGAGGATCAGGAAAAATACCTGAATATGGCAGAAAAGATCCGGAAAGCCTTTAATAAGCATTTTGTGGTGAAAGTACATCCATGGATCGGGAACGGCTCTCAAACCTCTCTTGGCTGTGCCCTCTATTTTTCACTGCTCGATTCGACTCATGCCGAAGAGGCTTTACAACAATTAATTAATAATATCCGGGCCAGTGACTTGAACCTCGATTTTGGGGTACTGGGTTCAAAATTCGTTCCGAATGCGCTGGTTGAGTCAGGACGGTTCGATGTTGCCTATGACATGATCAACACGACCGACTTCCCTGGATGGGGCAACTGGGTCAGCAACGGAGCAACCACCCTCTGGGAAGATTGGAAAGGAGAATCATCAAGAAATCACGTGTTTTTCGGGGATGTGAGTGCCTGGTTTTATAAGAATCTGGCAGGTATCCAGCCTGATGAGAAATTACCGGGTTTTAAACATTTTTTTATCGCTCCTCATTTTCCCAAAGACCTGCAATGGGTAAATGCAAGCATTGACAGCTACCATGGAAGGATTGAAAGTAACTGGAAAAAAGAGGGTCAGTCAATCACCCTTTCCGTTCATATTCCTTTTAATACTTCCGCTACCATCCGATTAAAGGATCAAAGGAACATCCGCATTCAGGAAATTGACAGTGGGACTGAAATACAACCCGAAATCACAAAAATCAGCCATGATTACTCCGAAATAATACTGAAGGCAGGAGCATATAATTTGATTTTGGGGAAATAAGGGAACATCATCCCAGGTCGGCATATTTGATGAGGGCTTTTTCATCGATAATTTCAATGGATTTATCATGTTCATCGATCACGCCTTCATCCTTAAATTCTTTCAGGACCCTGATCGCACTTTCCCGGGTCATGCTGGTGAAATCTGCAAAATCCTGCTTCGTAACATTGGTGATCTGCCCGTTTGTAAAGATCTTATTGGAAAAATAAAGCAATGCTTCGGCAATCCTTCCCTCCATGTTTTTCTGCGTGGTGGTCGTAAACCGGTTGAAAGTATGAATGGTTTTCTCACTCATGAATTTGATGAATTCCTCAGTAAATTTCGAATTCTGACTGATTATTTTTTTGAAAGAATTGACTTCAACGAAACATGCTCCGACATCCGTAACAGCCGACATGGAACAATGATGCCGGCCATCGACATACATACCCGGGCTGCAATTGATCTCATAAGGTTTTACAAAACCAATGATCAGATTTCTGTCGCGAAATCCCTCGATATAAGATTTCCCTAAGCCGGTATGCAGAATCACAATATGGGTGAAAGGAGATCCCTGCTTGAATATGACCTCACCCTGTTTGAAATGGACTTCCAACCGGTGACTGTTCAAAAAATCAAGCTCATCCTCTTTTAAGAAGTTAAAAAGTACATTCTTGCGGAAACAGTGTTTGCAATTCAGGCATTTATAATCATTTACAAAATCTGGCATCGCTTCTCCCAGTCTAAAAAAGATCGTCGGTAAAGATATAACCAATTTTAAAAATATGACACTTTTTAATAGGGATATTGTGATTAAAATCACAGTTCACATGATTTATATCATGCAATCTCTTATAAAAATCAATTTTTTGCCTAGATACATCATACCAATCATGTTGTTATAAAGTTGATTAAACAGCAATTTTGTCATGTGGTCTGCAATAATAGACAATACTTTTTTAGTAATAAAATTTATTGACCAAATACCTGTTTTCAATTTTTTAAGATTTTTTAAATGGTAATTTTGATTAAAAGATTTTACAAACATTAATACATTAAATGCTATGAACAAAAAATACATGTCATTGAAAAAGTTGGGTGAACATATGATCCTTCTTTTCATGCTGAGTACCATGGGTCTGTCATCCTGCCTGTGGGATGAAAATCCTCCTCCAAAAATTGAGATCCCGGAGGATTCAGTTATCAGTTTTTCAACCTACATCATTCCGATTTTTGAATCGAGTTGTGCTGTAAGCAATTGCCACGATGGTTCATGGAAACCCAACCTGACAGCAAATGTTGCATATGAGGAACTCACTACAAAGGGATATATCAACACGAATTCACCTGCTGACAGTGAATTATATATAAAAATTGATGGTAATGGTTCAATGCAGCAATATGCCACCGACCAGGATCGTGCGTTGATCCTGCAATGGATCACGGAAGGAGCCGAAGACAATTAAATTTTACGATCATGAAAAAAATGAAATCAATCATATTTACACTCATTGTTAGTCAGCTTTTTTTAACCGCTAACATCGTATCAGCGCAGGATGAAGAGGATAGTAGTCCAAAACCTGAAAGAAAAGCCTTTGAAAGTCCAATATTACTGGAGAATCAGACTGATGTAATTAATACCAAAAATACACTTCAGTGGAATATCCAACACCGGTTTGGAACTGTTAGTAAAGGGTCCTCGGATTTTTATGGTCTTTTTGCCGCTTCCAATATCAGGTTAGGCTTCAATTATACACTTTCAGATCGGTTGGACATAGGCTTTGGACTTACGAAGATGAATGTCACCAATCCTTACATCGACTTAAATGTCAAATACAAGATCCTCCAGCAAATGCGTTCCGGATGGCCCTGGGTGAATCTTACTTATTTTGGAAACATGGTTATTGATACCCAGAACGGAGATAATTTTGACAAAGGATCCCACCGGTTATCCTATTTTCACGAAGGGATCATGTCAAGACGGATCTCCTATAAATTTTCTGTTCAGGCCTCATTGCAATACAGCCACTTCAACGTGGTTGATACTTTATATGAAAATGATATGTTTGGGATCAGTATAGGTGCGAGGTATAAAGTGAGTCCACAAACTTCTATTGTCCTGGAGTGGACAGAACCCACCCTCGAGCATGATCATAAATATGCTACAGGCAATTTCAAAAAGGATACCGGACCCTACAGGAATGTATCACTGGGTATAGAAATTGCTACCAGTGCCCATGTTTTCCAGATTTTTGCTACAACATACCGATCTATTATACCGCAATACAACCTCCACTATAACCTGAATGAATGGATCACGGAGGTCGACGGAAAAAATAAACTGTCATTTTTATTTGGGTTCAATATGACCCGATTGTGGAATTTTTAACGAAGGAGTTTTAATGAAAAAAGAAGATAGCCAATCCAACAACAGGCGGAAATTTTTGGCGAATTCTCTGAAGCTGGGTACAGTGTTGGCTGCCGGCCCGGGCTCAGTCCTGGCCGCTAACAACAAGTCAGCAAAGGATGATAAGGAAAAAATAAAGGTGCTAACTACGGACGGCAAGGTCATCGAGGTAGATAAACCAGATGACTGTAAGATCAATCCTTGCGAACCATCCAGTCCGAAAGAATCACGTAAGGGAATTCCCGGAAGGAAATTCGTTTATGTGGTGGATCTTTCCAAATGTGCAAATGCAAGAAAATGCATCGAAGGTTGTCAGAAAGGTCATAACCTGGCTTCCGATATGGAATGGATGAATGTTTATCTCATGAAGGATAATCCCGAGGGATCTCCGTATTGGTTCCCCAGGATGTGTTTTCATTGTGATAATCCGCCGTGTGTAAAAGTATGCCCGGTTGGTGCTACCTATAAACGTCAGGACCACCTCGTACTGATAGACAATGAAAGATGCATTGGATGTAAATTCTGCGTAGCCGCCTGTCCCTACTCAGTACGGGTCTTTAACTGGAAAAAACCTCCGGAATCGGATGTGCCAAAAGAAGAATATTCCCCGGAAACCAGTGTTCCGGCAATGATCGGGACGGTCAGCAAGTGTGATTTTTGTGCAGATCTGTCAAGAAAAGGTACCCTGCCCTATTGTGTCAGAAGCTGCCCCATGGGTGCTCTGTATTTTGGGGATGAGAATGAGGATGCTGTTTCAAATGGAACGGAAACCCGTCGCTTCAAACAATTGATCAAGGACCGGTTTGGCTTCAGGTACCGGGAGGAATTGGGTACTCAACCCAATACGTATTATCTCCCTCCAGTAGATCGTATGTTTGACTACCAGGATGGACTTAAGAATGTATCGGAAGATAAACAGAAAATATACGATGACATTATCAATAGCAGTGATGAACCCTATATGCAATAAACCGTGAATACTGAAAATAATAAAAACAATTTAATCAAGGAATTTGTCCCTTCCCTCGAAAAACCCTCCATACAATGGTATACCTGGGTAATCGTCCTGGCTGCTTTTGTACTTTTTGGAATGTATGCCCTGTACCGTCAGATCTCGGATGGACAGATCATCACTGGCATGAGGGATAATGCCGTATGGGGGATCTATACGGCTAATTTTGTATTTTTTATGGGACTTAGTTATGCGGGTGCATTGATTTCCTGTTCTTTTCAGCTATTAAGGATCCAGTGGGGCAAACCATTACTTAGGATCGCTGAATTGATTACAGTATCCTCCCTGATTGTTGGGGCACCTTATATCCTTTTCTGTCTGGGAAGACTTGACAGGATCCATTACCTGTTTACTTTTGGCAGGATCCAGTCACCCATCACCTGGGATGTGATCGCCATATCCACCGACCTTGTATTCTGCATTGCATTCCTGTATTTTACACACATCAGGGATTTTGCCAATTTAAGGGATTATCCGGATCTCAATGTAGCACCCTGGCGGAAGAAATTATACAGGTATCTGTCACTGGATTATAAGGGAACTCCCTTGCAGAAAAAATACCTGCACCAGGCACACGATATCATGGCGGCCATCATCATTCCGACGGCCATCATCGCCTATTCACTGCTTTCATGGCTGTTTGGGATGAGTTTGAGGCCTGGATGGCACAGCACCATCTTCGGACCTTATTTTGTCATCACCGCAACCTATTCAGGATTGGCGTTGATGATCGTGATCATGTACATATACAGGAAAATGCGAAAGTTGGAAAAATATATTACAAACCTGCACTTTAATTATCTTGCTTTTGGCCTGGTGATCATGGCCTTGTTTTATGGCTACTTTTCATTCAGTGAGTATATTACGGAATGGTACAATCTGACTGAAACCAATGCCAAACTGCTGTCCAAGTTTTTTGATTTTTCACAATTTGGCGGGTTGGCGCTTATCCATATCATATTTACAATCATGATTCCGGTCATTGTAATCGGTCTCCCCTGGTTCAGAAGCATTAAAAGTGTTACGGCTGTTTCAGCCCTTGTAGTGATAGGATTATGGATCAAGAGATATCTGATTGTTGTGCCGATTCTCGAAACCCCATTTATCCCAATTCAGGATACTAGGGAAGCCTGGGTCTATTATACTCCAAGTTGGGTGGAATTGTCTTTGACCTTCGCAGGGATTGCGCTGATGATCCTGATTTTCGTAATCGCCTCTAAAATTGCACCCATCATCCCGGTTGCTGAGGTGGAAGATGTACATGATGCATCCAAACCCATATTAAAATTTAAAACGCAAGGAGCCTAAAGGGTAAAATTTTTTAAACGAGAAAAATGAAAAACATTAGATTTTTAAATCGGATACCCTCCCACCTGGTTATCGGTATACTGACCATTTGTTTTCTTACGAGCTTATCTCCTGAAAAAGCAGTGGCCCAGGAAAGATCCCGGATCCGGATGAATTTTGTAAAAAGATCCTCAGGCGATAAAATGATCACCGTTACCTTATATGCAGGAAGAGGAAAGGATATGGTTTACCTAGAAAATCAGATCCTCACCCTGACCGCATCCAGCGATGGCGAAACCGTAGAACTGGCCCAGTTGACCACCAATACAAATGGAATGGCCCAGCTGATGATTGAGGATGGGTATCAATTCCCCCTGGATGAGGAAGGATTTACCATGATCGAGGCCTCCTTCGATGGTAATGATGATTACAGCGGCTCTACCACAGAAATTGAAATTAAGGACCTCCAATTTGAAATAGAATTTAATTTGGAGGATTCTATCAAAACGGTATCGGTAAGAGCATATGAAAGTGATAGTACGGGAAATGAAATTCCGGTCGACGGGCTCTTTCTGTATGTGGGAGTTCAAAGACTTTACAGCATTTTGCCCATTGGTGAGATAATGGATAGCGAGGAAGGAGTCTATTCGCTTGAATTTCCGGATAATATCCCGGGGGATTCTACAGGAACCTATACGGTGGTGGCCAGAATCGAAGACAATGAGTATTATGGTACAGTTGAAAAAAGAGCCAGTATACTATGGGGAACCCCGGTTTCATTTATTGAAGAGCCTCCTCAGCGAAAATTATGGACGGATGAAGCTCCGCTTTGGATGATCACTTCTGTTTTTATAATTCTCGTTGGAGCCTGGTATCATTTTTTTCTTTCCATTTATAAATTAAATAAAATCAAAAAAGTGGCCAAGGAGATTGATAAATAATGAATTAATATAATATAGAGGTAAAAATATAGTTGACTAATTATTGCATTATTAAATTTTTTTCGAAGTTCGATTTATTTATACCATTTTTTAATGGACATATTTTTTAAAAAAATTGCACTGCTTTATTCTTCTATCGGTAGAATAAATATGTGTTAATGCCATCAATTTTAGGGTTTTGATAAACTGATGCATAAATAACTTCATCAAAGTGTCTAAAAAATAAAAAATAGACTTATGGCAAAAAATAATAAAAAAAGTAATAGATCCCGGAGGAAATTTCTTAATTCAGGCGTGCTACTCGGCACTGGTGCATTGCTGATGCCTGAGGTCATGTCGTCATGTAAAAAATCTGATGCTAAAGTCAAAGTATTGACCCAGGAAGGCAAATTGGTTGAAGTAAACAAAGAGGACATAAGTTCTTGCCATGGTGCTTCTCGAGAAGAATCCCACCAGGGTATTCCGAATAGAAAATTTGTGATGGTCATCGATCTTTCCAAATGCAGGAATGCAAGAAAATGCGTCGAATTATGTCAGGAAGCACATCACTTAATGCCAGGTCAGGAATTCATCCGTGTTTACCTCATGCAGCGATCTGATAAAACTGCCCCTTATTGGTTCCCTAAACCTTGTTTTCATTGCAATAATCCGCTTTGTGCGAGTGTTTGTCCGGTAGGAGCTACCTATAAAAGATCAGATGGAATTGTACTGGTGGATAATGAAAGGTGTATTGGATGTAAATTTTGTATGACTGGTTGCCCTTATAATGCCAGAATATTTATTTGGGAAAAGCACAAGAATGGTCAATTTGAGGATGATGAGAAAATTGAATATTCACCGGAAACAAGTATTCCGCTCAGAGAAGGTACTGTTGCAAAATGTGATTTTTGTCCGGATATGCTCCGACAGAAAAAATTACCCCATTGTGTAACGGCCTGCCCAATGGGTGTGATATATTTCGGGGATATAAATGAAGATTCAGTTACTAATGGACAGGAAACTTTTAGTTTTTCTGAATTGATTAAAAATAATGATGGTTATCGATATCTTGATTCATTAGGTACCGATCCAAGTGTTTATTACCTCCCGGCTACTTCAAGATTATTCCCATTTGAAAGAGGATTGGATGATAAGGACGAGGAACTCCTTAAGAGATATAAAAATTCACCTTATTTTAAAAATAAGAATAATGGATAATACAGAATTAAGTCTCCTACATGAATTTGCCCCAACGTTAAGAATTAAATCAAGACTTGGTCAAGCATGGATAACTATTCTAGTGATGGGAATTTTAATAGGTGCTTTTGGCTTGTTCTGGCAAATCACTAAAGGCCATATAGTAACTGGAATGCGGGATTATGTAGTGTGGGGAGTTTATATCGTAAACTTCATTTTTTTTATGGGCTTAAGCTATGCTGGAGCATTAATAGCTGGTACAATGCATTTAATGAAAACCCCCTGGAGTAAACCTATTATGAGGATGGCAGAGATCCAAACGGTTGTATCACTTATCATTGGACCTTTATTCATCATTTTCTGCATTGGTAGAATGGATCGGCTTTATTATCTTATTCTTCACGGGAGGATACAATCACCCATAACCTGGGATGTAATCGCCATTACGACAGATTTAATTGGATGTATCATATTTCTTTACCTTGCACTCATTCCAGATTTCGCTATTCTTCGTGATTCAGGAGAGTTTAAAGATAATTCTTTGAGAAAAAAACTGTATCGGGTATTAGCTCTTGGATATCAGAATACTCCTGAATTCAACAAAGTCCTGAATAGATCGAAAAATATTATGGCTGCAATTATTATTGCGATCGCAATCATCGTGTATTCTGTATTGGCATGGATCTTCAGTGTCACCCTGCAACCAGGATGGCATAGTGCCATTTTTGGGCCCTATTTTGTTATTGCAGCTGTGTATTCTGGAACCGGTGTCTTAATTATTGTCATGTGGCTTTATAGAAAGATCTATCATCTTGAAGCTTATATTACTAAAGAACATTTTGTAAAAGTGGGAGTATTAATGCTAATTCTGGCAGCCTTTTTTGGATATTTTACGTTTAGTGAATACCTGACAAAATGGTACGGATCGGAACAAAATGATTCCATCTTAATTGATCGATTATATTCAGATTATTTCTGGATGTTTATCATTTCAAATTATGCCGGTGTCATCATACCATTAGTTATTGTAGGCCTTCCTAAACTCCGAAGTATTAACAGTATCACTTTTGCTGCCATTATTTGTGTAATAGCATTATGGTTTAACCGGTACCTGATTGTAGTTCCAACCCTGGAAACGCCCTTCTTACCCATTCAGGACTCGAGACCTGAATTTCTTAATTATTCTTCTACATGGGTAGAATGGTTTACAACCATTGGAGGAACTGCCTTATTTTGCCTTTTATTTACGCTTGCCTCGAAATTCGTTCCAATTATTGAAATATATGGTAATAAGGCGAAAGAGCGCATTCCAGAATCAGTTGATTCAAAAATTTAATTAATTTGATATGGAAAAAATAAAATTTATTGGCTTACGAAGTACCCTGGTGTGGTCTTCCTTATCATTCCTATTTACCTTTTCCTCGGTGAATTTCACATACGGCCAAAATGGAGATGAAAAACTCAAAACAAGAATGAATCTCGAATTTTATAGCAATGGGGATAAAACCAAAACAATCAAAGCCACGGTTTATGCCATAAAAGATAGAATAAGAAATTATCCCATTCATGAAATAGTATATTTTTATTATGGGGATAGATCAGATGAAAATATATTAGATAGTGCCACTACGGATAATAATGGCATCGCTCAATTAGACTTTCCGGAAGAATATAGGTTTTTAACTGGCGAAGATCGTACGATATCGATTACAGCTTATTTTGATGGCAATGATTCTTTTGTGGAAAAATCAGCCGAAATTAATTTTATCGAACTGGAAATGGAATTAATGCTTACTGAAATTGAGGGATCAAAAACCATTGAGGTAAGGGCTTATGAAAAAGGAAATGAGGATGAAATGATACCGGTCAAAATGGCGAATATTTCCTATTTCGTACCACGATATTTTAATGATCAAAAAATTGGGGAAAGTGAATTTACCATGGGGAAAAGCAGTATTAAATTCCCGGAAAATATCGCAGGAGATACAATTGGAAATGTATCCATTATCGCCAAGATTGAAGATCATAGCGATTATGGGAATGTTGAAAGATCGATAACTAACTTCAGATGGGGTACAACACAACCTATTCAAGATGATAAATCATTGATGACTATTCAGATTACCATTCCAACCCGTGCTTTATGGCATACGAATGCTCCATTATGGATGATCATTACATTAATAATTCTATTAACGGGTGTATGGAGTCACTATATCTATGTCATTTCCCAATTAAGTAAATTACATAGAATGGGTAAAAAGAATAAATTGGACCAACAGGCCAAATAGAATGATTTTAATCTTTTATAAATGATCATTATAATCGAATTTAGTAATGAAATAACTAATCATTTCTGTAAATAAAGAGTAAATTAAGGAAGATTATGAATGAGTTTGATGATGAAGAATATAATTTATTACTTTGGCAAGAAAATTGTTTAGAACTTATTGAATTTTATAAAAAGTAAATTAAAAATAACAGATTAAATGAAAAATATATCCATAAATAGTGTTAACCAATTAAAAAACTCAGTCATGAAAAAAACAGTAAATTTCGGAATTGCCATTCTTTTCATCGTAAGTATGGCTTTATACTCATTCAATGTTGTTGAAGTAACATCGGATGATTGGAATGTCCCTGACAAGTACAAGACCATGAAAAATCCAACGGAGAATAGTAAGGAAAATTTGGCGATTGCTAAATCTCTGTGGGCTAAGCATTGTCAAAGCTGCCATGGAAAGACTGGCCTGGGGGATGGTCCAAAAGCAGCTGAATTAGAATCTGATGCAGGTGATTTTTCAGCTGATGAATTCCAGAAGCATTCCGATGGGGATTTATTCTATATGACCACTTTCGGTAAGGATGAAATGCCGGCATATGAGAAAAAAATTCCAAGTGATGAAGATCGCTGGATGATCGTCCATTATATGAGAACACTTGCTGAATAAAATAATTTCACTGAGAAAAAAGCTGCCTGTTTCCAGGCAGCTTTTTTTTTGCCCGGTCGATCCACCCTCTGCCAAGGATCTTTACTCAATTAATTTTATGTTTTATCCTCAGCTGAAGCTCTTCTTTCTGTTTAATTGGATACACATTGCCATCGAAAACATTTCCTTTGACGTGGTCTCCAGGAAGGATTGAATCAGAAAATATTTATTTTCGATACCAAATCGTTGTATTTCCCAGTAAATTTGGTGGCTGCTTTTTAAAAAAAAGAATAGAAACTGATTTTTAACATGTTTTTAATAATTCTTAATGAATATGTTAGTGGCCAATTTATAAAAGGTTGTTACTTAAATTAAATGAACTTCTTCTCCTCGGAAATGTTGGGGAATGGTCAGGTGTTGAAGTTAAATCATAAAAAAATATGAAGTTTTTTAAATTTTTATTTTCAGGAACCTTTATGGGCATTCTGCTCATCATTTTCGCTGTTTCGATCGGATATGCCACCTTTGTTGAAAATGATTTCGGTTCCGTAACCGCCAAACTTCTGATCTATAATGCCAGGTGGTTTGAAGTACTGATGCTGCTGATGGTCATCAATTTTACCGGGATGATCTTTACACGTCAACTCTATCGCAAAAGTAAGATCAACATCATGCTCATGCATATTGCATTTATCACCATTATTCTGGGTGCAGGCGTCACCCGTTATTTTGGATTTGAAGGCAGCATGCATATCCGGGAAAACGAGACCACCAACCGTTACATCACCGATGATACATTCATCCATTACCAGATGAGGTATGATGACCAGGTGAAAAATATACTGGACAAAATAATGCTGGCACCCATTAATGAAGAATTGTATTCAAAAACAACCCTGTTTCAGGGCAGGGAGGTAACTGTTGAGATTGAAAGATTCATTCCCAATGCCACCGAAATGCTGCATCCTGATGAATCCGGTGATCCCTACCTTACCCTGATTGCCGCTACACGGGGAAACCGGATGAACATCTTTCTGAAGGAATCCGAGTCAACAACCGTGGGTCCTTTGAATGTGAGTTTTGGAGAATCCTCCCAGGAAGAAACCATGGAAATTCTGCGGGATGGTCCGAATTTTTATGTCAGGGCACCTTTTGAGATCGTTCATATGGGTATGAGTTCCGGACAGGCCACCCTCCTGAAACCGGATTCTTTACACGCCGTGCAATTCATGAATATCTATACGGCTAGGGGGATCAATTTCGTGCTGAGGGAATTCAACGAAAAAGCGAAACTTGAATATGTCCCGGTGGAAGATGAATCGGGAACGGGCACCAATATTGTTGAGGTTAAAACGACCGTGGATGGAGAATCCAGCATCATTAAACTCAATGGGGGAAAAGGGATCGTAGGCAATCTTGAAGTTTTTGATGTCAACGGAATGGGTTTTTCCATGACAGTTGGATCACAGATACGTGAACTGCCTTTCTCCCTCAAATTGAATGATTTTGTGCTGGATCGTTATCCGGGCTCTCAAAGTCCTTCCTCCTTTGCGAGTGAAATCACCCTCCTGGATGAGAAAAATAATATTGAAAAACCCTACAGAATATTTATGAATAATATTCTGCAGCATCAGGGTTACAGGTTTTACCAGTCATCCTATGATCAGGATGAAAGAGGGACCGTCCTCACCGTAAATCATGACCGGATGGGAACGATTGTAACCTATATCGGATATTTTCTACTATTTGTAACCTTACTCGCTTCCCTGGTGACCCGGAAGACCAGGTTTGCAAAACTCCGGGAGCAATTGAACGAGATCCACGTGGAACGGAAAAAATTGACCGTCGCCCTTCTAATTCTGCTCATTTCCACGTTCAGCCTGTCGTCTTCCCTGGCGCAATCAGAAAAACAGACTGGACCTGTCATTTCCAGGGAACAAGCTGATCATTTTGGAAAACTGCTGGTTCAAAGCCGGGATGGGAGGGTCATACCCATCAATACCACCGCCAGTGATGTAGTGGTGAAGATGTATAAAAAAGATACCTACCATCATTTAAATGCCAACCAGGTGTTTTTAAGCATGATGGTTTATCCCCTGGAATGGCGGGATCAGCCCTTGCTCAAAGTATATGATAAAGCATTACAAAGCCAGCTGGGCATTGATGAGGATTATGTGTCTTATAACGCCCTATTCGATGATATGGGACGTTATAAATTGAAGGATCAGGTGGATAAGGCCTATGCCAAACCTCCAGCCCAGCGTACAAAATTTGAAAAGGAATTGATCAACGTCGACGAAAGACTGAATGTCGCCTACATGGTTTTGAATCATTCATTCCTTAAAATTTATCCGGTTCCTGAACACCCCAATGATCTCTGGATCAAACCCTCTGATGAGATCCGGCATATCAATGAACAGGATTCCTTATTCATCAAAAATTCTTTTTACGAATACCTGATAAACCTGAAAGAGGGCGTAGAATCGAATGATTATGCCGGGGCAGACAGAACCCTTGAATCCATCAGGGATTATCAATACAAATACGGATCAGACATCATTCCTTCCCGGACCAAGACTAACCTGGAAGTATTGTATAATAAATTAAGCATCTTTAAAAAATTATTCCCGATCTATATGACTGCAGGAATGATCCTGCTTGCCATATTCCTGATCCAATTGTTCAAACCCTCCCTTGAATTCAGGAAAACCATCAAAGTTTTTCTAACCATCCTGGTCGTCGCTTTTGTGGCACATACTTTCGGCCTTGCATTGAGATGGTATATCTCGGGACACGCTCCTTGGAGTAATGGATATGAGTCCATGATCTACATCGCCTGGGCTACGATGCTGGCAGGCTTTGTGTTCCAGAATAAATCGGCCATGACACTTTCCGTGACTTCGATCCTGGCAGGGATCACGCTATTGACGGCGCACATGAGCTGGATGAATCCGGAGATCACCAATCTTGTACCCGTATTGAAATCTTACTGGCTTACATTGCATGTTGCGACTATCACGGCAAGTTATGGCTTCCTCGGCCTGGGATGTATGCTTGGATTCCTGAATCTTTCCATCATGATCTTCCGGAATCAGAATAACCAGGTACGGGTAAACCTTACCCTGCAGGAACTCACCTTCATCATTGAAATGTCATTGATGGTAGGACTTATTTTACTGGCAATCGGTAATTTCCTGGGTGGGATCTGGGCCAATGAATCCTGGGGCCGGTACTGGGGCTGGGATCCGAAAGAAACCTGGTCGCTCGTGACCATCATTGTGTATTCCTTCATTCTTCATATGCGCTTGATCCCTGGAATGAAAAGTCTCTTTTCTACTAATTTCGGAGCGGTGATCGGGTTTGGATCGGTATTAATGACCTATTTTGGCGTCAATTATTACCTTTCAGGATTGCATTCATATGCACAGGGTGACGCGGTTCCAATTCCAACATTTGTCTATTACCTGGTATTTTTCATTGCGTTGGTGAGTTTGCTTGCCGCCATCAACAACGTGAAAATGAGAAACCAGGCACAGGCCACCTGATTCTAGTTTTGGAACCTAAGCGAATATATATCAGGTACGTTAAATCTGGATCGTAGATACCTGAATAAGTAGAATAAAATTGTATTTCAGGTTAGCTTTTAAATTTCTGGATTCAATAAATAGAACTGATAAATATAATCTTATTGGAATTGTGATATTTATGGGTGGCGATTCGATTTTTTATCAAAAAATCACATGATAAAAATCATAAATCATGGGCAGGAAGAAGGGTAACTTTATAAATGAAAAAAATCAGACACTGATATGACAAAAAAGGTGTATATTTTGAATCGTAAATTGATGATAGTTGCCTGAAATGAAGTTATTTAGTCAAATATTAAGCTATGCCCTTCCCTTTCTTTACCTGGGAGTTATTTACTTTTATTATCTGATCTTTACCGGCAAGGATAAACGGCTTGTAAGTAAGACTACGCTTATGCTGATTGGCCTTCTGATCCTCCATGCCATTGAGATCATATCCCGCCTTGTAGCCATACATGCCATCCCACTGTCTACTACCCATGACGCTTTTTCCTTTCTGGCCTTTTCGATCCTTTTTGTCTATATGATCCTTGAACTCAGCTTGAAAAATAAAGGTTCCGGATTATTTATTCTTTCCTTTGCTTTTATTTTTGAGCTTTTTTCTTCCTTTAATGTAAACTGGACAGAAGAGACCAATCCATTACTGAAAGATCCTTCTTTCGCCATCCATGCCTCCATCTCCATCATGGGTTATACGGCCCTGGCATTATCGGCATTATATGCACTCATGTATATATTACAGAACAGGAATATTAAAAAAAGGAACCTTGGAAAATTGTTTAACCAATTACCTGCCATTAATTACCTGGAAAAAATGAGCGTGCGCTCCGTATTCATCGGGATCATACTCCTGGGTATTGGGATCTTACAGGGGCATCTGGAGGCGAGCAGTGTCATGGGATCTTTCTGGCAGAACGATATCAAAGTAATCGTGATTGATAGCATCTGGATCATTTATGTGATCGGCTACTCGTTATCAAGACTGATGAAATGGCGCGGCATTTATATGGCTTATTTTTCCATATTGGGATTTCTGATCCTGATCCTGGGTGGATCGGCGGTGATCTATATTTCTGAATCATTCCATGCATTTTATTAAAATGGTTAGGAAATGACAAATAATCATATCCCTTTAGGCTTATTTGGCATATCGCATAGAACGGCTGCTGTGGAGATCAGGGATCAGGTGGCTTTGAATGAAGAGGAACAGAAAAAAGCCATTTCCAACATTTTAAAACAATTCAGTGTGGAAGGATGTATGATCATCTCCACCTGTAACCGCACTGAGGTGTACATCAGCCAGGACGATCCCAAATTAGTGATCCCCACCATCCGGAAATGGCTCGGTGATTTCAAAAAAACAGCATATTTTACGGATGATCGGTTATTTTACGAGGTCTATGGCAGTGCGGCCGTCAATCATTATTTTAAGGTGATTTCCGGCATGGATTCACTGATTGTCGGGGAAACGCAGATTGCCGGACAGGTAAAAGATGGTTATGAATTAGCACACGATCTGGAAGCTACTGATTCTGTTTTAAACAAACTTTTCAATTTTGCCATGCAGGCGAAAAAGAGGGTTAGAAATGAGACCTTCCTGTGTGATGGGACTGTATCCATCAGTTTTGCCGGGGTGGAATTGGCCCGGAAAATTTTCAGTGACCTGAAAGATAAAGAAATCCTGGTGATTGGAGCAGGTAAAACAGCTGAACTGGCTGCTTTTCACTTTATGGAGAATGAAATGAAAAATATCCATGTGGTGAACCGTACCTTTCAGAAAGCCAAAGATCTCGCCGCCACTTATAATGGCCAGGCCTATCGGCTGGAAGAATTACCCCTTGCCCTTGGAAAAGCGGACGTGGTGATTTCGGCTACTTCAAGTGAAAATTATGTGGTCACCACCGATATGATGGGACATATTGCCAGGGAAAGACATCACAGGCCCATATTTTTGATCGACCTGGCTATCCCCAGGGATATTAACCCGGATATTCAGGAAATTGACGGGGTGTTCTTGTATAATCTGGATGATCTGAATGAAATTGTAGAGATGAATCTGAAAAAACGGGAAAAAGAAATCCCAAAATCTCAAAAAATTGTGGATGAATTTGTAATGGAATTTCAAAAATGGAATTCAAATAATTCGATGGCCTCCATTGCAGGAAGGTTGAAAAAACAGTTAGATACCCTTCGAATGAACGAAATAGACCGGCTGAAAAGCCATTTCCCGGAAGATGGTTTGAATGACATTCATCTTTTAACGGAAAGTATCATTAATAAAGTCGTCCGCCAGCATATCAAATCACTCAAGAAAAATGCCGGGGATCCAGAAAGATACCAGCAACATGTCGATCTGATCTATAATTTATTCGAACTCGAAAAAGATTAACTCATAAAATGATGCGTACCTTTCGAATCGGGACAAGAGGGAGTCAGCTCGCACTCTGGCAAGCCAATTTTGTACAGAGCTCACTGGAGAAAATATATCCGGACCATCATTTTGAAAGGATCATTATAAAAACGGAGGGTGACCAGGATCAGCATTCCTCCTTGAAAACGATCGGCGGTCAGGGTGTCTTTACCAAGGCCATTGAGATGGCACTCCTCCGGGATGAAATTGACATTGCCGTCCATTCCCTGAAAGATCTGCCCTCTGATATAAACGAAGATCTGGCCCTTGGAGCGGTCCCTGCCAGGGGACCGGTGGAAGATGTACTGATCACCCGTGAGGGGATCTCATTCGCCGCATTGCCTACAAAGGCTAAGATTGCAACCGGCAGCATCCGCCGGCAATCCCAACTCCTGGATAAAAGACCAGATCTACAGATCACCGATCTACGGGGCAATATTCTTACACGGATCAACAAACTCTATGAACTTGATTTGGATGCGATCATCATGGCACGGGCAGCCCTGGTCAGACTCGCCATTCAGGACGTTTACTTTTATACTTTCGGCATCGATGAAATGATACCGGCAGTCGGACAAGGTGCCGTTGGCATTCAGATCCGGAAAAATGATCAGGTGGTGGCCGGACTGGTTGCTGCCTTGAATCATCCGGAAACTATGATGGCGGTCACGGCGGAAAGGGCATTGTTGCATACCCTTGACAGTGGATGTCAGTTCCCGGTAGGTGCTCACGGCACGGTAAAAAATAACATGCTGGAGATCGTGGGATTTGTAGGCCGGGAAGATGGCAGGAAAGTTTTGATCGAAAAACTCCGGTCGGAGGTACTAAAGGCGGATGAGGCCGGGAAAAGACTGGCAGAGAAACTGATTGAAAGAGGTGCACTGACCTTGTTGAACACGTAGATCATGGAGTACCCCTTGAAAGACATACATATTGTGGTGACAAGAGATCTAGATCAATCCGGTAACCTGATAAATAAACTCACTGCACTGGGTGGGCAGGTTTCTCCCTTTCCAACCATTAAAATCAATCCGCCTTCCGACTGGTCATGCTGCGATTTTGCCCTCGAGCATATTGAGGCATATAACTGGATTATATTTTCCAGTGTGAATGGGGTACGATATTTTTTAAAACGGGCTGAAAAGCACCAGATAAAATATTTTCGCGCTTTTATTGCATCTGTGGGTCAGAAAACAGCCGATGTATTATCGAAGTATGGAATTACCGCGAACCTGATCCCTTCATCCTTTACAACCAGCGGTCTGCTGAAGGTGTTCAGGGACATCGATTTGACAAATCAGCGGATCCTGATCCCAACATCCAACCGGTCCAGGAACGAACTGGCTACCGGATTACGAAAGATGGGGGCACAGGTTGAAAAGGTGGTCTGTTATCAGACCGGAATACCGGACATTCAGGAATCAGATCCAAGGATGCAATCCATCCTTCATAAAAAAGTCGATTGTTTTACCTTCTATAGTCCTTCTGCTTTTTTATCTTTGATCGATATGATCGGAAAGGAACAATTGAAAAGGATCCTGTCAGATAAGACCGCGATTGCAGCCATCGGGCCTACCACGGCCAGGGCCATTCTAAATAAAGGATATCAGGTGCAAATACAACCCGAAAAAAGCCTCGATGAAAGTATGGTCGATGCCATTGTCAGTTATTTTAATAAAATGAATTGATTATGCAGGAAAAGAATGTTCGATATATCAACGCCATCAATAAAAAGAAAGTAGACAGGACACCGATCTGGATCATGCGGCAGGCTGGAAGATATTTGCCTGAATATCAATCTGTTCGTAACAAATATGATTTTATTACGGTATGTAAAACCCCGGAATTGGCCACCGAGGTCACCCTGCAACCCATCAGGAGATTTGGTTTTGATGCCGCCATTCTTTTCTCCGACATTCTGGTTATTCCCGAAGCCATGGGACAACACCTGGAATTTATGGAAAACCATGGACCGAAACTATCGCCCCAGATCCTGACCGGGCCGGATGTGGCAAAACTTACAATCCGGGATATTGAATCCAAGCTCACCTATGTGGCCGATGCCGTCCGGATGATTAAAAAGGAATTAAATGGAGAAATACCATTGATTGGATTCAGTGGCTCTCCCTTCACCCTCGCCACCTATATGATCGAAGGAAAACCGACCCGGAATTTCAAATTTATCAAACAGTTGATGTACACTGAGCCGCATCTGCTTCACCAGTTACTCGACATGCTCACCCAGGCCGTGAGCAGATATCTTGCGATGCAGCTGAAAGCCGGAGTGGATGCGGTTCAGGTCTTTGATACCTGGGGCGGTATTATTCCTCCACATCTGTATCAAGAATTTTCGGGGAATTATCTGAAAAAGATCGTGACCGAATTAAAAAAATTCCATCGACCGGTAACTCTTTTCAGTAAAGGTGGACTGGAACTCATCCTCCAGTTAAAAGACAGTGGGGCGGATATGCTTGGAGTTGACTGGATGACCGATTTCCGGGAAGCAAAAGAAAAATTAAGTCATCTTGCAGCCTTACAGGGTAATCTCGACCCAACCATTCTGTATGGAAACCGTGATATAATAAGAAAGGAAGTCCTCCGGATTTTAGAGGTATATAATGGAGAGAGTGGTCACGTATTCAATCTGGGTCACGGGATCCTGCCGGATATCCCGGTGGATCATGTTTCCTTCCTGGTGGATACAGTCCGGGAAATAAGCATGAAAATGAATCAATGAATTTTATAAGAAATAATCAGGGAAATATGGAAGATACGTTTAGGGTAAATATTGATCTGCTTAATAAATACGATGTACCCGGACCCAGGTATACGAGTTACCCCACGGCTCCTTATTTTCACGAAGGGATCCTGCCGGTTGATTATATCAACCATATCCACCAGGACGATGAAACAATAGAAAACAGGGACCTGTCCATCTATTTTCATCTTCCTTTCTGTGATACACTCTGTTATTTTTGCGGGTGCAATATGATGGTTACCCGGAACTGGGCCCGCATTGATGAATACATTGACTACCTGGAAAAAGAGATCCGTCTGTTAAAAAAGGAGATCAGCCCGGACCGTAAGGTCATCCAACTTCATTGGGGCGGAGGAACACCAACCCATCTCTCCCCCCAACAGATCACACGGCTGGGGAACATCATTCATACTTATTTTGATTTCAGGGAAAATGCAGAAGTAGGTGTGGAAATAGATCCCAGGGAACTTACTTACGATCATATGAAAGCGCTGCAGGAAGCTGGATTTAACCGGTGCAGTATGGGTGTACAGGATTTCGATCCCAAAGTACAGCAGGCCGTAAACCGTGTTCAGCCGGAAAAGATCACCCGGCAGGCAGTTGAATGGGCAAAAGAACTGGGTTTCCAAAGCCTGAATCTAGACCTGATGTATGGATTACCATTTCAGCATACGGGACAATATGATAAGACACTGGATAAAATCCTGGAACTGAATCCGGATCGGCTGGCTGTTTTTAATTATGCGCACCTTCCCGATATGATCAAACACCAACGGCTCATCAAAGAGGAATGGATCCCCCCAAGAGAAGAGAAACTCAGGCTATTAAAACTGAGCATTGAAAAACTAACCGGAGCAGGCTATGCATATATCGGTATGGACCATTTTGCCAAACCGGAGGATGAGTTGACCGTGGCGATGAATAATGGCACCCTGTATCGTAATTTTCAGGGATATTCCACCCATGCTGGCATCAACCTGTTCGCGTTCGGCATTACTAGCATCGGGATGCTTTCTGACCTTTACATACAGAATTTTAAAAAATTCAAAGAATATTATGAATACCTCGACCAGGGAAAGTTGCCGGTAATGCGGGGTATTGAACTCAATCAGGATGACCTGCTGCGCAGGGAGGTCATCACCCAACTGATGTGTAATTTTAAATTGTCCAAAAAAGCCATTGAGAAAAAATATGGGATCGCATTTGATTCCTATTTTGAGGAATCCCTCCAATCCCTGGGATCTTTTGAGGCAGATGGGCTCGTACGGCTTGAGGAAAGTGCGATCCGGGTTTTACCGGCAGGGCGTTTGCTGATCCGCAACATTGCCATGAACTTTGATGCGTATCTTATGAAAAAAGAAGGGAATAAACCACAATTTTCAAGAACCGTATAGGAATTTGAGACTTTGTAAAATCATAAGACTCCTGGAAGGATCCCGGAAAAGACCAATCATCCAAAATGAGTAAAAATATTAGCGTTGCTATCATAGGAGGTGGAATATCAGGACTTACAGCCGCTTATTGGCTTAAGAAGGAGGGATTTCCCATTACCCTTTTTGAAAAAAAGGAACATGTTGGCGGATCGATCATTACCGAAAGAACGGAGGGTTATCTGGTTGATTATGGCCCTAACAGTACGCTCGAAACTTCCACGGAACTGACCCGGCTGATCAACGAAATTGGCCTCGAGGAACAAAAAATATATGGCAATGAGGCTTCCAACAAGAGATATATTGTTAAAAATGGAAACCTATATCCGGTACCCATGAAACCGGGTGCTTTTTTAACCACGGGTTTATTTTCCTTCAAATCAAAACTGGGACTTCTCAAAGAGCCTTTCATTGCACCCACGCTGGGAGAAGATATCTCTCTCGCCGATTTTGTTCGACACCGGCTGGGAAATGAATTCCTGGAATATGCAATCAATCCCTTTGTAGCAGGAGTTTATGCCGGGGATCCGGAAAAACTGAGTACTGCCGCCGCCTTCCCCAAATTATATGCTCTGGAGAAGAAATATGGGAGTCTGATCAAAGGAGCGATCAAGGGTGCCAGAGAAAGGAAAAAAAGAAATGAGGTAGCCAAGGACAGGGCCAAACTTTTTTCCTTCCGGGACGGTATGGAAGTATTTCCCGGAACACTGGCCAGAAAAATTGGCGAAGGAATAAATACAGGAACTGAAATTAAAAAGATAAAAAAACAGGGAAATGGATTTCAGCTGAACTATCTTTCCAATGGCAGCTCGATTCAGGAAAAATTTGACCGGATATTATTCGCCATTCCCGCCTATGAACTTGCCAACCTGATCAGCGAACTCAACCCTGAATATGCTCCTATTTTTACCAGGATATACTATCCGCCTGTATCGGTCGTTTTTATGGGTTTCCGGGAATCAGATGTTGTTAGACCATTGGATGGCTTTGGTTTCCTGATCCCTGAAATTGAAAAGAGGCAGATTCTGGGATCGATCTGGAGTTCAACTATCTTTCCCGGACGGGCACCCGATGGATATGTGGCTTTCACTACCTTCGTAGGTGGTACCCGCCAGCCTCAAAACACGGAAATAGATAATGATTCTCTTCAGCAACTTGTATATGATGAACTAAATGACCTGGTGGGTCTGAAAAATAAACCGGTTTTCGTCCGCATGAAAACCTGGCCGCTGGCCATTCCCCAGTACAACGTAGGCTATGGAAAGGTACAGGAATTATTCAATGGACTGGAGGATGAATTTCCGGGTCTTTTTATCGCAGGGAACATCCGGAAAGGGATCAGCGTGGGTGACAGTGTATTATGTGCCCACGAAGTAGTTCAGAAAATGCTGAATTATACGAATAATTAGCTCCGATGGAGGGATTTCGCAGTTATTAAAAATAAATTAATGAATATCAGATAGTTTTATAAATATTTAAAAAAAAACGTTATAATTCCCCTCCCTGGAGGGGTTTAGGGGTGGGTTTAAATACAGATTATGAATATATTAGATCCACATAAAATTTTGTTTTAAGACTGTCTGTAAAAATACAAATAACAGTTTTCTTAAATTTATTTGATAAAAATATAATATCATGTTCACACCTTATTATCGTCCGAGAAGATTACGCAGAAATGAAAATATCCGCAGACTGGTAAGGGAAAACCAAGTGACCATTGACGACCTGATCATGCCTTTGTTTGTGACTGAGGGTAAGAATGTCAGGAATCCGATCGGTTCCATGCCCGGCAACTTCCAGTTGTCCATTGACCTGCTGGTGAAAGAAGTAAAGAATATTCATGGGTTGGGAATACCAGCCATCATCATATTCGGGATCCCTGAGCACAAGGATGCCATTGGGAGCGATGCCATGAGCAATGAGGGCATCATTCAACGGGCCATCCGGGAAATCAAACAGGCAGTACCCGATATGTATGTGATCACGGATGTCTGTTTTTGCGAATATACGGATCATGGCCATTGTGGTGTGATCAAAAACGGGGAAGTGGATAACGACAGTACGCTGGAGATGCTTGGCAAACAAGTCATTTCCCATGCAAGGGCTGGAGTTGATATGGTAGCCCCCTCCGGAATGATGGATGGTATGATCGGTGCGATCCGGGAAGCTCTTGACAACGATGGTTTTTCAAATATCCCCATCATGAGCTATGCCGCCAAATACGCCTCCGCGTTCTATGGCCCCTTCCGCGAAGCAGCTGAATCCACCCCACAATTTGGTGACCGGCGCGCCTATCAGATGGATCCTTCCAATTCCAGGGAAGCCTTGTATGAAGTGGAGCTGGACATCAACGAAGGCGCTGACATCATCATGGTAAAGCCAGCCCTGCCCTACCTGGATATCATCCGGAAAGTAAAAGATCAGATCAACCTGCCGGTGGCTGCCTACAATGTCAGCGGGGAATTTTCCATGGTCAAAGCCGCCGCTCAACTGGGCTGGATCGACGAAAAAAAAGTGGCTCTTGAAATGTTGACCTCCATTAAAAGAGCGGGAGCAGACATGATCCTCACCTATTTTGCCCCGGACGTGGCGAAATGGTTGCAATAACCAAAGAAGGTCATAGCATATATCACAATATTTTTGATATATATTCATTTTTTCCTGATATCGACCTACTTTTTTATTAAAAAATTTCATTGGGAAATACCCTTTATATCATGATTTTTTCATTGGACGCTAGTAGATCCCATCGTAATTTTATACCCATGCAGCATAGCTAAAACTGCATAATTAAAACAAATGGAAATTTTTAGTTAAATTTTTTTAATTATGAGAAAGTATACTTTTTTTAATTGTTTAATGATGGCCGGTCTGATGATTGGCTTTGCCTTCATGACTAGTTGTGAAGGTCCAGCAGGTCCGGCAGGTCCAGCAGGACCAGCAGGTCAAACTGGTCAAACTGGTTCACAGGGACCTGCAGGTGAAGATGGTACTCCCGGTGTATCTGGGAATGCGGCATGTATTTATTGCCATAACCTGGATACCAAAGCCTGGGTAGAAGAAGAATATCAGATGTCCGGACACTATGCAGCCAACACGCTGGAAGGAGAAGGATCACGTGCATCGTGTGGCGTTTGCCATAGTAATGAAGGATTTCAGATCAGGATGAAAACTGGACTTGATGCCCTTGCAGAAGATTTGGTGTATGCCACCAAAATTTCTTGTGGAACCTGTCATGATTTCCATGAAACACTGGATCAGGATACCACCAGTTATGAAGGATTGGATTTTGCATTACGCACCAAGGATCCGGTGGATTTGTTCATGTATCGTACGGCTGATTTACCCGCCGTTGAGGTTGATTTTGAGAGCAACAGCAACCTTTGTTTGAACTGCCACCAAGCAAGAAGATCCTGGGATGGTTACGCAGCGGACATTGTAGGTGATTCTCTGGAACAGGGTTCTACCCACTTCGGACCTCACCCAAGCGGACAGGGAACCATGTTGTCGGGTTATGGAGGATTTGAAGTGGCAGGGAATGTTCCTTATCCAACACCTATGTCTACAACCCATGCAACGGGTGGTGCTTGTGTAGCCTGCCATATGAATGGTCAGGATCATTCAACTGAACCCAGCCTGGACGGATGTAATACAGCCGAATGCCATGATGGAGGTGTAACTTCATTTGATCACCAGGGCAAGCAGACTGAGATTGCTAACCTGTTGGAAGAACTTCATGGAAAACTGGTTACAGCAGGATTATTGGATGTCGATGGAAATCAGATCACAGGTACATTCCTGTCTGAAGAAGTTGGTGCCCTGTATAATTATGCCATGGTTGAGGAAGACTTCAGCCACGGAATTCATAACTACGGTTATGCCAGGGCCTTGTTGCAGAACTCGATTGATCTTTTCCCTTAAAAGAATAATAAAAATAAAAAAGGCTTCGTTGAACGAAGCCTTTTTTATTTCCTGAAACAGGTTTTACCAACTTCTTGATTTTTTGTAGAACATTCATCGTCTCTGCTAAAACTGTAAAACAGATTTTTTGTAACACTTCATTATCGAATTTTTACCCAGGTGAATATCTTTTTTTAAAACCGAATAATGTCTTTATCCTATTCATTTTTTCTGTGATTCAATGACCGGAGAACTGATATACAAATGCATAGATTGCCGGGATTGTCCGGAAAAAAATCCTTTTTTCAACCTGCTTACTCATGAAGAACTCAAGATAATCAACAAGAACCGCTACTCTGTAAAATTCAGGCCCCATGAACTCATCCTGAAACAGGGACTGCCAGCCACCCATGTGATTTCCCTCATCCGTGGAATTGCCAAAATGTATATCGAAGGTTTTCATAATAAAAACCTACTCTTTCGATTGGCCAGCCCCTGGCAACTGATCAATGTAGGAAATGCTTCCACCCGTGAATTGAATCAGTTTTCCGTGGCTGCCCTGACCGAAGTACAGGTTTGCTTTATTGAAGCCGCAAATTTCCAGAAGATACTGGAATCGAATGGAAAATTTGCCTGTGAGGTGATCAAACACCGGAACAGCCATACCATATATATTTACAAAAAAATCATCAGCCTGACCCAGAAACATATGCTTGGAAGAATGGCGGATGGTTTACTGTATCTGTCCAATGATTTCTACAAATCAGATTCTTTCGAAATGAACCTCTCCAGGCAGGATCTGGCTGACCTGACGGCCATGTCGAAGGATAGTGCCATCCGGATCTTAAAAGAATTTGAAAAAGACCGGATCATTTCATTGTGTGGAAAGCAAATGCAGATCATCAATGAAGAAGCCCTTTCCAAAATATCATCCAATGGATGAAACGATTCTATCAATCACAATTCTTAATAATTTTCATTCAAATACTGCGAAATTTTAATTGAAATGATTAATGTCATGTTTATTGACTTGATAATTTTCTAATTATGCAACATAATTTAAATTGACATAAAATGAAACTTCCAAGGTCTTATTATAATACGCTTTCATTTATTGGAACTGTCATTGCCGGAATAAGCATATTCATGATATTGTTCCTGGCTGTGATCGGATATTTCTGGGAACAGAGCAATACTTATCTCGGACTTTTTACTTTCATCATTTTACCTGCCTTTCTGGTAATCGGTCTGATCCTGATACCGATTGGGATGTTGATTGAAGTTAAAAGCCGGAAAAAAGATGAAAAGGAATATTTGAAAGCAGGATGGCCTGTCATTGATCTGAATTTATCAAGATATCGGAATGCCATTCTTATATTTGGTATTGGGACCATATTTCTGTTATTCCTGACAGGGATCGGCAGTTATGAAGCCTTTCACTATACCGAATCTGTAGAATTCTGCGGAACGATCTGCCATGAAGTGATGAAACCGGAATATACGGCCTATCAGAATTCCCCCCATGCCCGCGTTGCCTGTGTGGATTGCCATGTGGGAACCGGCGCTGACTGGTATGTGCGTTCCAAGCTATCCGGTTTACGACAGGTATATGCCGTATTGACGGATGATTTCGACCGTCCCATTGCAACGCCCGTCACTAATTTAAGACCTGCCAGGGAGACCTGTGAAGAGTGTCACTGGCCACAGAAGTTTTATGCACGACAGTTGACCAATACCAAACATTTTCTGTCTGACAGCGCCAACACCGAATGGAACATTGGATTACAAATGAAGATTGGCCCTTCACACAGCGCTTATGGATTATCAGAAGGAATCCACTGGCACATCAATCCCAACGTAAGGATCGAATATATCCCTTTGCGTGATAACCGGGAAGAAATACCCTATGTGAAATATACCAACCTGGAAACCGGTGAGGTGATAATTTATAATGATGAAGAATTACCCCTGGATGAAGAAACCATCGCAGAAAGAACCACCCGGGAAATGGACTGTATGGATTGCCATAACCGTCCTTCCCATCACTATTTCACTCCCCAGGATTTTGTGGATCAAGCCTTAACTTCCGGGGAGATCCCGAAAGATCTGCCCTATATCAAGAAAGTTGCCATGGATATATTTATAAATCCCATGGAAAATACAGATACGGCCATTTCAGAAATAAGAGAATATACCATGAATTATTACCAGGAAGAATTGCCCGAGATCTATGAAACACGAAAAGAAGATATAGAAAAAGCCATTGAAGGAATCATTCACGGATTCGGCAATAATATATTCCCGGAAATGAAAGCCAGCTGGGACGTATATCCTGACCATATCGGTCACAAAACCTATAATGGCTGTTTCAGATGCCATGACGATAAACATACCAGTGAAAGTGGTGTAAGTATCCGGAAGGATTGTAATATCTGCCATACCATTATCTCCCAGGGTAAAGATGGTGAAGAAGCATATACAGAAATGGACGAAAGCCTATACTTTGAACATCCGAAAAAATTGAGGGGAGGCTGGGAAGATGGTTTATGTACAGATTGCCACCGGTATTTGTATCTCTGATACAGAAATAAAACAATCAGTAGAATAAAAATGAATAAGGTCATTTGGGATCAAATGACCTTATTCATTTTTAAATCTTTCCTGAAGGTTATTCCTGAATTTTTTAAGATACGATGATAATTATAACGGCCTGGAACCTGAATGTTTTTTCAAATTCCAACCTGGCATCCTGCTCAAATTATTGGATTTATTTATATTGTTTCATTTAGGGAAATTAAATTTTTTTCCCGGGGAAAAACTAAAATAAATTGCTGATAATTAGATTTTTAAATTTGTATTATTTAAATTGTTCATACCAAATCGTCGTATTATTTTGTAATAGCTTAGGTGGACCAATGAGAGGTTAAAAATCTATTTTTTAACATGAATCATTTTTAAAAGGACGGGCAATGGCTCATTCCAAAAAGGTCCAAACCGTAGATTTGCCCAGTGTGTTGGCGCATGTAGAAGCACTCGAGTCACGTCTTAAGCGTATCGAGACGAGGTTAAGTTTGCTGGAATCAACCCAAGAGAAAATCCCGTCTTATCGTCCGGATTCGAAAGAACCGGTTGTGGAAATATACTCCCCGATTCCCGCAAATCTTGATGCACAATACGAATCCAAGGTGGTGGAATATGGCTTTGCCTGGATCTCCGGGATCGTATATCTATTTGGCATCATCTTCTTGATGGCCTATGTCCGGAACCAGGGATATAATCTTTTGGCCAGCCTACTCGGTTATGGAGGTACTGCCAGCCTGTTTTTCCTTTCTTATTACTTGAGAAAATCATTGCCACACCTGTTGTCGGCAGGCCAGATCATAGGCCTTATGCTGCTGTATTATGTCACCCTGCGGATGCATTTTTTTACATCGGATCCTTTGATCCAACAGAAAAGCCTTGCACTGGTGCTGCTGATCCTTGTCATTGGAGTGCAACTCTATTATTCCATCCGGAAACAGAACGAATTCATGGGTACTGTATCCATGATGCTGGTACTTGTATCCGCCCTTTTTTATGATTCAACTTACGTGACCCTCACCCTGATCGCATTAACTTCAATCGTGGCGCTGATCTTATTTTCGCGTTATGGATGGTGGCGTCTCCTGTTATTCATGTTGTTCTCCGTTTACCTGGCTCATGCCTTATGGTACCTGAACAATCCATTGATGGGACATCCCATGAAAGCAGTAGACTCCCATCAGCATAATATTATCTACCTGTTTATTTATGCCTCTGCATTCGCACTAACCCTTTCTGTTCCATATAAAAAATCGGTTACAAACGGAATACTGGTCTCCATTGCCATCTGGAATGCGATCTGTTTTACCCTCCTGATGCTCCTGATGGTGCTGGGTTTCTATGAGGATAACTATACCTGGATATTCCTGTTGATAACCGCTTTGTGCCTGATCTATTCCGTCATTCTAAAATCCAGGACCGAAAGAAAATTTGCCCCGGCCTTTTATGCCTGCTTTGGATTTATGGCATTAAGCATTACAGTCTATGGATATTCAGGATTACCGGAAGTATACTTCTTCCTGGCACTTCAAAGTTTGCTGGTCGTGTCCATGGCGCTTTGGTTCAGATCAAAGATCATCGTGATCGTGAATACCATCATATTCATTTCGATTCTCTTGGCCTATTTATTTACCGCAGATTCCATGCATCATATCTCTTTTACGTTTGCCTTTATCGCCCTGGCCACGGCACGGATCATGAACTGGCAGAGAGAAAGATTGACTTTACGAACGGAGGTATTCAGAAACATTTATCTGGCTTCTGCATTTTTCACCATCCTGTATGGCCTGTATCATGCAGTTCCATCACAATACATCACCTTGTCATGGACTGCATTTGCGGTAGTATATTTTATCATGAGTATTGTGCTTTCAAATGAAAAATACAGGTGGATGGCGATCCTAACCATCCTGGTATCCAGTCTCCGGCTTTTCCTGGTTGACTTCGCCAGGTTGGAAACAGGCTATCGCGTCATCGCTTTTCTGTTTTTTGCCATCATCGCATTGGGAGTATCCATCTATTATACCAAAAAGATTAAAAAACAAACCTGAAAAAAAATATAAGGAATGACATAAATAAGCCATAATGAGTTGTTGATTATTGAGAACGTTGAATAACATTTTTTGAATAAAAACTTATTAACCATGGATCAGAAGAAAAATTCGAGAAGAAAATTTTTTAGATATTTCGTGACCGGTGGGCTTGGGGCCCTTTCAGGAAAGGGATTATCAGAAGTATTAAAACAGTCAGATGATTCAGACGAGAAAAAAATAGCCGCTTTGTTGCCTAATGGTAAACTGGTAAAAATTTCTCAAGCTGAGGCTGATCATGCACATCATCAGCCTGTTACGAGGAAAGAATCAAGAAAAGGAATTCCAGGGAAAGAATTTGTCCTGATCGTCGATCTGTCACGCTGCAGAAATGCACGAAAATGTGTGGAGGGATGTGAAAAACATCATCATATAACACCCGACAGGCCGTTTATCAAGGTGTTAAAAATGCAGGATAATCCCAGATCTTCCCCTTACTGGATGCCAAAAAAATGTTTCCAATGTGATAATCCACCCTGTGTAAAAGTATGTCCGGTGGGAGCTACCTATAAAAGATCCGATAATATTGTCCTGATTGACAATGAACGATGTATAGGATGCAGGTTTTGTATGGCGGCCTGTCCTTACTCAGCGAGGGTATTCAACTGGGGGAAACCCAAAATTGTTGGAGAGTATGATGAGCAATATTCCCCGGAAACAAGTGTTCCCAGCAGAATAGGAACCGTGGAAAAATGCGATTTTTGTCCCGATATGTTGAGAGAAAAAAAATTACCCCCTTGTATTACGTCCTGCCCGAATGGAGTGCTCTATTTTGGGGACGCAAACGATGATACGGTTACCAATGGAACGGAAACTGTCCGATTGAGTAAATTATTGAAAGATAAGGCAGCCTATCGGTATATGGATGATTTAGGAACTGAACCGAATGTGTATTATCTCCCACCGGTTGATAGACTGTTCCCCTTTGAAGATGAAAATGAAAAAAGTGAATCTTAATTTTTTTAACTATGAGTGATATAATAACCCACATTGAAAAGATAGACCTTCCCGAAAAAAGTCTTGAAAATATTGAAAATGATTTGCTGAGACATATCCCATCAATGGGGCGGAAATATAAACTGTGGATGGCATTTCTTATTTTCATCATTCTGATCGGAATGTTTGCCTACTACAGGCAGCTTCGGTATGGATTAATTGTCACTGCCATGAGGGATTATACTTCCTGGGGAATTTATATTTCGAATTTTGTGTTTTATGTTGCGTTAAGTCTTGTCGGTTCCCTGGTGAGTTCCATATTAAGACTGTCCAGGGCGCATTGGGCGACCCCCTTAAACAGGATTTCGGAAATAGTGGCAGTAGCCGCCATCATTTGTGCCAGCATCATCATCATTATCGATATGGGCCGTCCTGATCGATTTATAAATCTTTTTTTATATGGAAGGATACAATCGCCGATCGTATGGGATGTTATCATTATAACCACCTATTTGTTTATCAGTCTTTTATTATTATATATTCCCCTCTTACCTGATATTGCGCTCTGTCGTGACCGTTTAAAAAATATACCCAAATGGCAACAGAAATTTTATAAAATTATATCGCTTAACTGGCAGGATAAACCGGGTCAATTTAAATCCATCAAAAAATTATCTGGTATTCTCATGATCATGGTAATTCCAGTGGCTTTTGCGATCCATACCATCACCTCCTGGCTCTTTGCCACTACCTGGCGACCGGGATGGGATAGTACAAATTTAGGACCCTATTTCGTTTCCGGAGCCTTTATGCTAGGTTGTGCCGGAATTATTATAGCGATGTATTTTATTCAAAAATATTTGCACCTGGAGGACTACATCACTGAAAAACATTTTGATAATATGGGAAAATTGCTGGTATTGCTTTCGCTTGTATATTTATATTTTAATATCAATGAATACCTGGGCCCATCCTTTAAAATGGTGGGCGTTGAAGGGGAACACATCACTGAATTATTTGTAGGGAAATATGCACCCATGTACTGGTTCGTACAGATCGTCGGCCTGATATTGCCCATTTTAGTTCTTCTTTTCAGAAGGATGCGGACTCCATTCCCCATGCTTATTATTTCCGTTTTTGTGATCGTAGGGGCCTGGTTAAAACGGTTTCTTATCGTCATCCCTTCACTCCAGCATCCTTACCTGCCTATTCAGGATGTAGATGAATCTTATTTGCATTATATGCCAACATGGGAGGAATGGGCCATAAACTCTGCGAGTATAGCTGGGGTTTTATTAATTATTACGGTCCTTATCAAACTATTCCCGGTAATACCAGTATGGGAAATTGCCGAAGAAAAAGGACTGAAAAAAATCTAGAAAAAAGTGAATTGAAAATGATAATATGATGATACCTATAAAAATTAAAACTCGATCAACGATAATATTGGTATTATTTTTGATTAAATCCTTTGTGGTTACCGGGCAAGATAGAAATGCCATGATACAGCTTGATTTACATGAAGAAGAGGGTAAAAAACTTATAACAGCAAAGGTTATTGAGACTTTTAGTGACAGCATAGGAGACCCGGTGGCTGATCTGGATCTGTATTTTTATGTCGAAAGAACATTCAAACCACTTCCAATTGGTGATATATTTAATACAACAGATGAAAATGGTGAAGTGACCATCGAGTTCCCCGCTGATTTACCTGGAGATACATTGGGTAATGTAAATATCATAGCTCGAATACAGGAATCCGATGAATTTGCCGATACAGAAGTAAGCGAGGTAATAAACTGGGGTACTCCCTTAGAAATTGACCGCAGGGAAAATCAAAGAACACTTTGGGCAGCAGGAGCCAATGCTCCCATAACGCTACTTATTTTAGTGAATTCCTTGATCCTCGCTGCCTGGTCAATAATCGTTTATATGATCTATGGATTGTATAAAATTAGCAGGATGTAAAAATTTATAGTATAATTGCCTGACAATTAATCAGTACTAATAATTGAAGACCATGAAAAAAAATTTCTTTATCGTAAATGCTATTTTTTTGATAGCTCTATTTTCGTTATCAATGACAAAAAAAACCAGTCAGGATGATTGGACCGTGCCTGATAAGTATATGAAAATGAAAAATCCATATGCCGATGCAAAGGATTCAGAACAGATTGGCAAAAGACTTTATGCAGTACATTGTAAATCATGCCATGGAACCAAAGGATTGGGGGACGGATCAAAATCAGCTGAGTTAAAAACAAAAATGCCTAATTTCACTTCCAGCGAATTTAAATCCCAGGTCGATGGTGCTATCTATTTTAAAACCTTTCTGGGTAGAGATGAAATGCCGGCATTTGATAAAAAGATAAGTGATGCCGAGGATCAATGGATGTTGGTCAACTACATCAAGTCCTTATAGTCTTTTAAAAGATAAAAGGATTTGCCAAATATTGCAGGGATATTTTTTTTGATGTTTTAACAAATTCCTTATAAAAATAATTGCCTTAATATTATTTTTTGTATAGATAGGTTATGAGATCGAAAATTTATTCCTGCATAAATCGAAACCATGTGAAAAAAAATTATTCCGATTTAATTTTTTGTGGGATGATTTCTTAAGTATAAATCTTTTCAATATTCAATCTTCTCCTCCTTTTCAAAATTATCTTCTCCTTCGCCTCTGAATTCAAGTTCAATAGGTATTCCATATTCTTTAATGGCATTGGTATATTCCACTTCTAAATAATGCGGTGGCCGTGATTTATTAATCACTACTATTTTTTTACCTCCATTTTCACAAAATGCAAGCCAACAGCTCTCAATGATCTTCCAGTTCAGCCCAGAATCAGGATCTTTTAAACAAGAACCATTGATCACAAGGTTTTGCACGGATAAAGCTTTTACTAAAGCAGTTATCAACTCAATACAAGGATTGATCGCTTTCTCCGGGACATGATCTCGCCAACTTACCCTCAATGATTTGCTATCGGTGTGACAAGAAATATACTCCAAAGGACAGGAATTATTATCATCCCTAAACATCTTCAAATATTCTTAAAATACGACACGGAAATTATAACTTAGATCAAATTATTCTGCGAACTATCTGATCCTCTCTGAATGGTAATAAACCATTATAAATGCACAGTTTCATCTCAGTTCTTAATAGGATAGATAAGTATGAAATGAAGCATTTGTATTCAACAAATCCCGTAATTTTTTAATAAGATTACTTTTCGTGTGATATCGTTTTCACATCCCAGCCCAACCTTCTTTACCGACATGTTCAAATTCCTTCAGAGCGTCTAAGGCCTGGGAACCATAGACTACAGAAGGACCACCTCCCATTAATATGGCCACACCAATAGTACATGTTATTTCATCGCGGGAAGCACCTGCTTGTAAAGCATCATATACATGAAAGGCAATGCAACCATCACAATGTATGCAAATGGCTATCCCAAGAGCTATCAACTCTTTCATTTTTTTACTTAACGCCCCATCTGCCATCGCTTTGGTATGTAATTCTGAAAAGCCTTTCATAATATCCGGGCTTTCAATGGCATATTCATTCATTCTGGAGCGCACTCTTTCGTTTAATTCAGGATAACTTCGCACCATGGCAAATTTCTTTGATATTTAGTACTTAAAACTTAAAATAACCCCCTTTGGAAGTAATAATTGCTTTTACTATAATTTGTTAATTTATTTTATTTTCGTCCCTCTAATTAACAAACAATTAATATTCTTGTTAAATTCATTTTCATCAATTGCTTATAAAAATATTATTGATTAAAATGACTTTTGCCAATGTGGGATCACTCCCCGCTTTTAATATTCGAATAATCTACCACCAAAAAACAAAAAGTTCTGATCCCGGTCTTCATGGATTCATCCGCCACAAAAAAGTCTGGAGTATGGTGTGGAAATGCCTGATCCAGCTTTCCCCTTGGGGTGCCGCCAAGGAAGAAAAATAGTCCCGGTACTTCCTGCTGATAAAAAGCGAAATCCTCGGCACCTGTCCAGGGTTTTACCAGATGGACATGATCTGCACCGGCGGCTTCTTTCAAAGTGGGCAACATCCGGTCCGTCAATTCCGGATCATTATAGGTGATCGGATATCCTTGGTCAATGGAAATTTCGGCCCTCGCTCCCTGACTTTCCGCAATTTTGGTAATGGTCGTTTCAATATCCTGTAAAATCTTTTCCCGCATGCCATAATCCAGTGTCCGGATGGTGCCGATAAATTCGACTTCTTCCGGGATGATATTGCTTCTCACGCCCCCGTGTATGGCTCCTACCGATACAACGGCAGGTGCTTCGGTGAGGGCCGCTCTTCTTGAAACGACCGTCTGCAGTCCATCAATGATCAGGGAGGAAGTCACGATGGGATCGATCCCTGACCAGGGTTGCGATCCGTGAGTTTGTTTGCCTATTACTTTCACCTTAAAGGAATTGACCGCAGCCATGAATCCTTCCGGTTTGTAGAGAATCTCCCCCGCTTCGAATTCCGATTTGATGTGAAGTCCGAAGATCACATCGACATCCGGATTTTGAAGTACCTTTTCCTTCACCATCAAGGCTGCGCCACCTTCTTCTCCCTCAGGAGCCCCTTCTTCCGCCGGCTGGAATATGAACTTAATGGTTCCGGATAGCTGCTCTCTGACACCCGATAATACTTCTGCAGTTCCAAGCAGGATCGACATGTGAACATCATGCCCACAGGCGTGCATGACAGGTACTTCCTCCCCATTAAATTCCCCGGTAACCCGGGAAGCCCACTCCAGGGGTACCCGTTCCTTCACTGGCAAAGCATCCATATCCGAACGCAGAGCGATCACAGGTCCTGGTTTGCCTCCTTTGAGAATCCCAACAACCCCGGTATGTGCAATCCCGGTGGTTACTTCCAATCCGAATTCCCGTAATTTTTCTGCAACAAATTGAGAGGTAATGTATTCCCGGTTGGATAATTCCGGATTTTCATGGAGATAATGACGCCAATCTATGACCACAAGTTCGATTTCTGAGATCCGGGTGTCGATCGTCGATTTCAGTTTTTTGATGTTCTGTGCGCTGATCCCATGACCGGTAACGACCATCATCAGGATCACCAGGATTGTCCTTACTAACATATTTCAATTTTTTTTGATTAAACCGGAAAGATATATAATTCAATACATTAATTTGATAGTATTCACTTATTCATTTCGGATTGGACGAATTTATCCCAATGATGCATAAACCATATAAAAATTTTAACATATACATGCTTTAACAAATTCATATTCAATCAGATATGTTAATGGTTAACCCTCCTTAAGCACAATTTCAATGGCTCATTTTCAAGTTATTTGATTAATCATTAAAATATTAATACCTTAAATATCTTTTCAATTTCAATGAAATTGAGCTCGATCCGTCCTAAGAGGGAAAAATATATAAATTTTTCGGCTTAATGGGGTATTTTTATATTCATTTAATATGATCCCATCACATATGAAGATAAATGGCAGGCATTATGAAACCATCTGGGAAAAGGAGAATGACCCGCAAATTGTTCAGATCCTGGACCAACGATTGCTTCCGTTTGAGCTGAAAATCGTTGATTTGCATGGTCCGGATGAATATGCTTTTGCCATCCGTGAAATGCAGGTGAGAGGAGCTCCTTTAATTGGAGTGACCGCCGCATATGGTATGTATGCTGTTGCCATGCATGCCGCCCACAAAAAAAATCCAGAAAGTTTTCTGGAAGAAAGCGCCGTGAAACTTAAGAATACCAGACCTACGGCAGTGGACCTGTTTTTTGCGATCGACCTGAGCCTCCACGAGATCCTGAAGAGAAGCCATCCGGATGAAAGGATAGAGGCGGCCCTGAATACCGCACGAAAACTCAAAAAGGAAAGCATTGAATCCTGCAGAAAAATAGGAGAATATGGACTTCAATTGATCAAGAAACTAAGTGCTGAAAAAGATGGCAGGCCAGTAAATATCCTGACCCATTGCAATGCAGGCTGGCTTGCATGCATTGACTACGGGACCGCCACTGCTCCCATTTATATGGCTTTCGAGCAGGAGATTCCTGTGCATGTATGGGTGGATGAAACCAGACCCCGAAGCCAGGGATCAAAACTGACGGCCTATGAGCTGGGCGAACATGGGGTCCCTCATACGATCATACCCGATAATGCCGGGGGGCATCTCATGCAACATGGCGAAGTGGATATGGTGATTGTCGGAACGGACCGCACAACCCGCTCCGGTGATGTGGCCAACAAAATAGGGACCTATCTCAAGGCCCTTGCTGCCTGGGACAACCAGGTGCCCTTTTTTGTAGCGGTTCCTTCCAGCTCGATCGATTGGACCCTTCATAATGGCATTGAGGAAATACAGATTGAAACCAGGAATGAAAAGGAGGTGACCTATATGGATGGATGGGATGGGGAAAAGATCAGCGAAATCAGGATCGCTCCTTTTAAAAGCCGGGCCATCAATTATGGGTTTGATGTCACACCGGGAAGAATGATCAGTGGACTGATCACCGACAGGGGAATATGTGAAGCCAGTGAAAAAGGACTGGCCGCTTTGTTTCCGGATAAATGAATATTTTGATATGGAGGAAGGTTATGTCAAGTTTCAGGCAGAATGGGAAAAAAGTCCTCCAATGCCGATAAAATTTTTCGGACAACTCAATGCCTGGAGAAATAAATTGTATGATCTTGGTCTGATCGGAACCTATCCGGATGGAATTGGATATGGTAACATCAGCCAGAGATTTGATAAAAAAGGAAGTTTTCTGATTACCGGATCTGCAACTGGGAAAGAAAGGAATCTTACCGCAGCTCATTATAGCCTCGTCTCCAGTGTAATTATCGATGAGAACAGATTGATATGTCATGGGCCGGTCATTGCTTCCAGTGAATCCATGAGTCATGGCGTCATTTATCGCGAATGCCCCGGGATTGCCGGGGTGATCCATGTACATCATGCAGAACTCTGGGATCATCTTATGCACAGCGTCCCGACAACAAATCCATCCGCTGCCTACGGTACTCCCGATATGGCCTATGAAATCATACGCCTTCTCCGGGATACGGATTTAAAAGAGGTCAAAATATTTGTGATGGAAGGTCATGAAGAGGGTATCTTTACTTTTGGCCAAACCCTGGATGAAGCAGGTGAAATATTGCTGAAGTATTACCATCAGTTACCTCCTGGCACGAATTGATCCGGGCCGAATGGGAAACATTGTTTTTTGCCGGGCATTTAGAAATTTTTTCACAAGATTATGAACCGAAAAGTGATCGTAGGATCAGTTGTCCTTTTCATAGATTATTTTATTCAATAACAATAGATGAGAACCATGATCATAGACAAACCTGGATTTAGTAAAATTTTTTAATCAGTCTAATGAATTTTTTCAATCACCGTATTTTCCTGCTCCAATAATCCTTCCCTGATCTTTATACCCAGGCCAGGCTCATCGGGTGGTATAACAACTCCATTTACCGGGACGATCACTTCTTCGAGAAAGTTAGGATAGATATCATGATAAAAATAATACCCACTTTCCATGATCCAGAGGTTGGTCAAAGCGATGGCAAGATGCATGGAAGCATACCACAGGACAGGTCCTCCAAAGGTATGAGGAGCAGACGGGATCATAAAGGTGTCCGCCAGATCAGCGATCTTTTTACCCGAGGTGATGCCGCCACACCAGGTAACATCGAACATGGCAATATCACATGCTTTTTCCGTCAACATCCTGGCGAAAGGATAAGAGGTAGCCAGACGTTCACTCACACACACCGGGATGGAAGTTTCACTCGATAATTTTGCATAAGCCTCCACATTTTCCGGAAACATGATGTCTTCGATCCACATGATCCCATAAGGCTCAAGGGCAGCTGCAATTCGCTGGGCAGCTGGCAGATTCCAGTAGGAATGGAATTCAAGCGCTATTTCCATTTCTGTTCCCACTGCCTGACGGATCCTTTTGATCCAGTCAAGATTTCCCTCAATTTCTGTAGGTGAAATGTACGATCCGGAATTTTTTCTAGCTGTCGGATCGAAGGGCCATATTTTCATGGCATTGATTCCTCTTTCCAGTAAATATCCGGCAATCTTTTCGATATCCTTTTCATTGGTCCATTCCCCGATTCCATTGGTCGTATTGTAAACACGGATGTCATCCCTTGCTTTTCCTCCAAGTAACCGATAGATGGGTGCCTGGTAAAATTTCCCCAGGATGTCCCAGAGTGCGATATCAATGGCTGATATAATACGCATCTCCGCACCTCCGGTTACGTTGAAAGCCGCCCGGGTATAAAGGCTCTTCCAGATGCCTTCAATATCCCTGGGATCCTTTCCAATGATTACCTGGACAAGGTCCTTGATTGCCCCGATCTGACTTTGCGTAAAAGGATAGGTCTCTCCCAAACCGGTGATCCCTGCGTCGGTATGTATCCTGATCCAGGTCCAGTGGGCATCCTTAAACCATATGGCATCAACTCCCGTGATGGTGATTTTAACTGGATCCTTCTGGATTTTATCCGGGAAATAAGAAATGGCAGGATTTGAATAGATCCCCAGACCGATTAATCCTGAATTTTTGATGAAATTTCTTCTTGATAACATAATTAAAAAAATCAAGTGAACACAATACAATTTGAAAATTAATGTCCTAAAAACAAAATCAGGGTAAAAATCAAAGAAGATAAGATCGGGTCCTGAATTAATTTAAAAATATTTCATTTAACGGGTGACCTTTTACCGGAAGCTCCATTAAAGACATAGATTATTAGAAAATTCTATACAGATCATTGACAAAAAATTAGGTTAAGGTTACCAGTTCAGGAAATGAAAATTTCCAGCAATCCGGTGTTGGAATAGCAGTCAGTTCTGAACACTACGAATCATTACCCAAACTCAGACACCGGATTTGATAAGAGAGGATTCATTCCAATCTGCCCATTTCAGACTGACTGCTATTATTTTTTAATCAAAGGACAATGTTACCTGCAGTGATTTACCAGGCTCGATCAGAAAATTCTGAACCGTATAATCGATCTTATTTTCCCCCTGACCCAGCGTAATAATTACAGTGGTTTGAGGTAGAAGTTCAATCATGTCTCCCTCCTCAGCCGGCTGAAGCATAAATTTGAAATCCGATTTGTTTTTCAAATTATAAAACCTGTTTTGCTTATTATCAGTATAGAATGATTCGCTGATATCCAGACTTTGATCCACCAGAGCATCCAGGAATTCCAGTTTGCCAATCACCATGTCATTAAACCAGACAGCCGTTCGGGTATTATTCAATGCTTCGTGGATGCCTGCTTCATTTTTTTCACGGGCAAAAACCAGCGTGACCGGTCTCTTGCCTTCCTTAATCTGTCTTTCAAATATGCCTTCCGTTTGATGAATATCGGAATTACTCAACATGGCCAACCCATAATCCAGACACCACTGGAAGGCCTCAGGATACCACTCGTTACTATTGGCGACTTCAATGCCCTTAAGCCACCCCCTTTCAATAAGATCTTTATGAATATCATAAATTCTTATTCCTTCCTGTGCCTGTGGCTCCCATCCGGGATGATTCCAGAATACAAATCCCCCCTGGTCAACAGCTTCTTCAATGGCAATTAAATAATCCTGATGCTGGTGATCAATGGAATCCAGATATCCGGGTAAATGCGTTTCGGCTGCATGCATATGTTTGATTCGGTCAGTTTCTATGCGGGTTGCATCCTTGATGAAAATGGCATTGAGATGGCCGGGAGGCATTACCCGGGTTATTTCCGATCCCTTGATAACGATCAGGTCCTGCCGGTCACCCTGGGGTTTGGCTATTTCATAGGAAGCATTGTGCTGAACTGGAATGTAATTTTTATGCGGCTGGTATTCAAGGTGATCAGTGATGGAAATGGCATCATATCCCATCAGCCAGGCCTCTTCTACACGGACCGTTGGCCAGACATTCCCATCAGAAAAAACAGTGTGAATGTGAAAATCACATTTTAAGGTAACAAAGCCAGGAATATCGGGCACCATCATGTCCTTTCTGACCAACTGTGAGAAAGTATTCCATGTGATTGCGATGTAAAAAATGGAGAATAAAACATACTTTTTCATGATAAGGTTCCTTATTAATCTCTGATAAAACAATACCCCTGCAAAAGATAAAAAAAATATTCCCGATTATAAAAGATAAAAAAAATTAGAATCCTGATAAAAATCATATTCTTTCATTTATAATATATCTATCTTTCATATGAAAGTATAAAATCGTTCCAGTAAAGTAAATGATTTTCGATATCCAGCGATATTCCATTCATGATGGCGAAGGTATCCGGACCAATATCTTCTTTAAGGGTTGTCCGTTGCGATGTTTATGGTGCAGCAATCCAGAAAGCCAGTCATTTTTCCCGGAAATCCTGTTTGATGAAAAAAAATGTATGGGTTTCGGGGACTGTACTGGAGCCGGTGATGGCGCTTTCTATTTCAAGGGTAATGCATTGAAAATTAACTGGAATGCCCTCATCAACACGCAAATCTATCGGGAGATCTGTCCTTCAACAGCCCTTTCAGTAATCGGAAATGAAAAAAGCGTTTCCCAGATCATCGGGGAAATTGAAAAAGATCTTCAATTTTACCGGCAAAGTGGTGGAGGGATCACGCTGACTGGAGGAGAGCCTTTTGCACAGGGTGAAGATTTATTATGGCTCGTTCGCGAGCTATTTACCAGAAATATCCCCATTGCGGCAGAGACCTGCCTGCACCTTCCCTGGGAGAAGATCCATCCGTATATTCCCTATATTTCTGAATTCCTGGTGGATCTGAAACATGTCGAGGCGAAAAAGTTCAGGACATACACCGGAGGACACATCCGCAAGGTCCTTAAAAATCTGGATCTCCTCGATAAGTGCGGTGTGCTTTACCGCCTGCGGATACCCGTGATCCCAGGTTTCAATCATTCTCTTGAGGATATGGCACAGATCATCGACCATGCTGAGACTTTACACCATTGTCGGCATGTCGATTTTATCCCTTATCATACTTTGGGAGAGAATAAATATAAAATGCTGGGTAAATCTTATCCCTATGAAGGATTTCGATCCGTACAAAACAGGGAATTGACACCTTACCTGCAATATGCTGAAAAAAAAGGATTTCAAGTTTCAATCGGAGGTTAATCATGATACAAACTGTTCAATTACCGGATCTGTCCAAAAGGATCAGTCGACTGAAGGAAAAAATATTAAAAATAAAGCCTTCCGTATGCACGGAAAGGGCCCGTTTTTATACGGAGGTATACCGCGAGCATATGAACATGCCTGTAATCCTAAAGCGAGCCTACGCATTGGAAAGGACCTTGCAGCAGATGTCGGTCTTTATCGAGGAGGGCGAGTTGATCGTCGGGAACCATTCTTCGCAGTTAAGGGCTGCTCCAATATTCCCGGAATATGCCGTTCAATGGATCTTCGATGAGCTGGACGAGTTTGACAAGCGACCAGGTGATGCTTTCTTCCTGACCGATTTACATAAAAAGGAACTACTGGAGATCTGCAGTTGGTGGAAAGGCAAAACTCTGATCGAGCTTGGGTATGAAAAAATGTCCCAGGTCAATCGCGAGATCCATGAATCCGGGATCATCCGGGCAGAAGGGAATCTGACCTCGGGTGATGCGCACATTGCAGTGAATCTTGAAAAAATGCTGGGAAAGGGTCTGGAAGGATATCTTCAGGAAATTTACCGGTACAAAGAGGCCCTCACCCTCAGTGATCCATCACATCAAAAAAAAGTTCTGTTCTATGAGTCTTTATTGATTGGAATAAAAGCTTTTCAGCATTTCATGGAACGCTTCTCACTTCTTGCGAAAAGAATGATATCTGAAACAAGCGATCCTGTCAGAAAGGCAGAACTTGAATTGATCAGCAAGAATTGTAATCATATTGCCCATCAACCTCCTGAAAATTTCTACCAGGCCCTGCAGCTGGTTTATTTCGTACAATTGGTCCTTCAGATTGAAAGCAATGGACATTCAGTATCATTGGGCCGCCTCGATCAGTATTTATTTAAATTTTACAGGGAAGACAGGCTCAAGGGACAGATCTCTGAAGAAAAAGCCCTGGAGTTACTTGAAAATACCTGGCTCAAATTATTATCCATAAACAAGATCAGGTCATGGTCACATACCCGGTATTCCGCCGGAAGTCCCCTGTATCAGAATGTAACCATTGGGGGTCAAACAGCCGATGGCAAAGATGCCGTCAATGAATTGAGTTATCTCATCCTTGAATCAGTTGGCAGGTTAAAACTTACCCAGCCGAATTTATCGGTGCGTTACCATCAGAACATCTCCGATGATTTTCTCCTTGCATGCACCCGGGTCATCGAAAAAGGATTCGGCATGCCTGCCTTCAATAATGATGAGATCGTAATCCCTTCCCTGATCGAGCTTGGCGTATCAAAAGAAGATGCTTATAATTATTCTGCCATTGGTTGTATTGAAATAGCGGTGCCCGGTAAATGGGGATATCGTTGTACAGGGATGAGTTTTCTTAACTTCATGCGTGTTTTCCTGGCAGCACTTAACAACGGGAAAGATACCTTGAGCGGTAAAACCTTTCATCCGGGAATCGGAAATCTAACCACTTTCCTTTCTTTCGATGAGGTCATGAAAGCCTGGGAAAAACAGATCCGGTTTTATACCAAAAAATCCATTGAGATAGATACATCTGTCGATTTAGCCCTCGAAGAACTGGCCCCCGATATTTTATGCTCAGCCTTCGTGGATGACTGCATACAGCGTGGAAAGACCATTAAGGAAGGAGGTTCCAAATACGATTTTGTATCAGGCTTACAGGTAGGGATCGCCAACCTGGGAAATTCGCTGGCTGCCATTAAAAAACTGGTTTTTGAAGATGCCCGAATCAAGGCAGGGGACCTGCAGCATTATCTGGGCAATGATTTCGAAGGGAAAGAAGGTGAAAGGCTCCGTCAGATCCTCCTCAATTATGCACCCAAATACGGGAATGATGATGATTATGTTGATCAATTGTTAAAAGAAGCCTATCTATATTATATCCGGGAGCTTGACCAGTTTCATACCACCCGGTACCAGCGTGGTCCGATCGGATGCCGGTATTATGCAGGAACCTCCAGCATTTCAGCCAATGTTCCATCAGGATCCGTAGTTCCGGCCACTCCTGATGGCAGAAAAGCATTTACCCCGCTGGCTGAAGGGAGTTCACCCACCTCTGGAACCGATCTGCTGGGTCCCACAGCTGTATTTAAATCCGTTTCGAAACTCCCGACCCAAAGGATCCTGGGTGGTGTGCTGCTGAACCAGAAACTTACCCCCTCCAGTATCCACAAAGACCAGGATAAACAAAAATTAATCTCGATCATTCGGACTTTTTTTACGAAATTAAAAGGGTGGCATGTGCAGTATAACATCGTTTCACGGGACACCTTGTTGGCGGCGAAAAAAAATCCCGAACAATACCGCGACCTCGTGGTCCGGGTTGCTGGTTATTCTGCATTTTTTACAACCTTGTCTCCCGATACGCAGGATGACATTATTGCGCGAACGGAGCATACACTTTGATTTTTTATGAAAAAACTATTGTGTGGTGTCGACCTGGGAGGCACCAAGTTAAAGGTGGGAGTGATAGACGAGGAAGGTCATGTACTGGATAAAGTTACCGTATATGACCATGTGAAGAAATCAGAAGAGCTGGTGGTGGAACAAATCGCCCTCCTGATTAAAAAGCTCCTGAAGCAAAATCACCTCGAAGAGGACGAATTATTGGGCATCGGAATCGGGGTGGCAGGTCACCTGCGTTTCCGGGATGGCATCCTCATTACCACTTCCAATTTCAAAGGATTTAAAAATTATCCTTTGCGACAGAAGTTGCAGGATTTTTTCAAGGTTCCCGTATTGCTTGATAACGATGCCAATGCACAGGCTTTTGGAGAATTCAAGTATGGGGGAGGTAAAAATTTCAGGAGCCTGATCTTCATGACCATCAGTACTGGCATCGGAGCCGGAATAATCCTGGAAGGGAAGGTGTACCGGGGTATGACCGGAACAGCTGGTGAAATTGGTCATACCATCATTGATCCTGACAGTGAATTGACCTGTACCTGTGGGAATGAAGGTTGTCTGATGTCCTGTGCCTGCGGAATGGCACTACCCCATCTTTTCAGAAAGAAAATCAATTCCGGGATGGAAACCATCCTACCCCTCCCTGAGAATTTCGATTACGATCAGATAGATGGTAAATGGCTGAAAAAAGGACTGGATATCGAAGACCCACTCAGTGAAGAGGTCGTACTGCAATGTGCCGATTATATCGGGATCGGGTTGTACAATATATTTCAGATCTTCAACCCGCCCCTTATCCTTCTGGGTGGTGGGCTGATGAAATGGGGCCCATTTTATCTGAACAGGGTCCGCCAAACCTTCTATTCCTATGCGAAAGATATGATATTTGAACCGATCGAGATTTCGGAATCGGTGATTGGTGCAGATGCCGGAATGATTGGGGCGGCTGCCCTTTTACTGGAATAACCATGAACGAAAGACAGAAAAATATTATCAAAATACTGGCTGATGAGGCCAATGCCAGTGTAAACATGCTTGCTCAAAAATTTAAAGTCTCAGGAGTTACGATCCGGCAGGATCTGAATCTTCTTGAAAGCGAGGGACTTTTGAAACGGGTGCATGGAGGAGCGGTTCTGAGGGATGCAGATGACCTTGAGATCCGGCTCGGCTTAAATTTTGATATTAAACAAAAAATAGCCGGGAAGGCTGCCGGCCTGGTTTCCCCGGGAGAGACCGTGCTGGTAGAATCCGGTTCCATCAATGCCTTACTGGCGAGGGAATTGGCCCAGAAAGAAGACATCACCCTGATAACCTCCAATGTCTATATCGCCCGACAATTCAGAAATAATAAGAATTTTAACATTTTACTCCTGGGTGGCATTTACCAGCCGGTAAGTGAAAGTATGGTCGGGAAACTTGCCAAAACGGGGATCGATCAGCTCCATTTTTCCAAGGCGTTCATTGGAATTGATGGATTCACCCCGGAAACAGGATTTACCTCCAGGGATATCCTCAGGTCAGAGATTTCTGGTCATATTATCAATAAATGCCGGGACAATTATGTCGTCACCGATTCAAGTAAATTCGGCAAACTGGAATTGACCACCATCTGTCATACGGATCAGGTTCAGCATGTGATCACCGATGCTTCTCTTCCTGATTTCTACCATGATTTCCTTCAGGATCATCAGGTGGAAGTAATGATCTGTTGAACGCCTGACCCTGATGATTATGTATATTCCGTGTTAAATCTGGAACCAGTAATTGAATTTGATGAGAAAAATATTTTCCGGATACAGGTCAAAAAGACTATTCATACTTTCCGATACGGAAAGGTTGGAAATATTATCATAGCCTGTCCTTCCATGGGTCCATACGAAAAAGAGGGTGGATCCCGGTTTATATTCCCATCTTGCCACCAGATTCGAACGGAATTGCCTGAAGTTGAAATCAGGGTTATCCAATGTGAAGGAAGAACCTTCCGGATAGGATTCAGTAATCAAATATTGATTGTTGTCAGGATCGTATTGTATTTCTTCGGGTTGGTATGTATGATAGATCTGATCGGGATATGAACTTAATGGATCGATCACCTTTTTGATATCCTGGTATTCCCCCACGGAAATGTAGGGATTTCCATAATACTGAATGGTTAATTGAGGCGTTACTGCTAAGTCAGCCCGGATGGTCAGCCCAAGTGTTTTTCTATCGATCATACCCAATAGATACCGGTCCTCCTGGTCTGTCATGATCCGATCGATATACTGATAATTATCCCGGACGATGGCATAATCAACATCGGTTGAGAACCGCAAGGCATTCGTCACCCGATAGGTCAATCCGGAAAACAGTTCTTTCGATCTGGAAATCTTATCCTGAAAAACATGAAAATGAAATCCTGTCCTGAAAGATAATTTTCTGGATGGATCCGATGTGATGGAATAGCGGTTATGAAGGAAGCCGAGCATATGAATGGCGGGTCCGCCCCGCAGCAGGCGCATGTCAAGCGATTTTCCCTGATACAGGGTTGAGCCCGACAACTGCCATTTATTCGAAAATATGGATTGAAGGGACAGGCTCCATCTTGATTGTAAATAGTCTCCACCAAAATTCCAGTTATTGGATTGAGAGAGGAAAGCCTGGTACATCCGGAAAATACCTTTGGGTTCATTCTCAACATATCCAAGGGAAATCTCCTGTTCGATCAGGTCAGCCACCTGAAGGTATCCGACGTCATTGAGGTCAAGCCCGGGAGAAAGCCAGCTGATCCCCGCTGAATAACGCCATTTCCCATTACTGCCTTTGCCTGCTTTCAGACTTCCCCCAAAACCTTGTACATGATGAGAGGTTGAATCGACTGACAAATAATCCGCGTCCGGCCGTTGAAAATAATGGGCCGAGGCATATTGAAGATTTTCCATCGCCAGGGGATCGCCTTTGATATAGCTGAAAACCATTTTACCGTCCAGGTAGTAAGTCTTGTTTTTCAAAAAATGCCTAAAATCCAATCCTCCTGTATAAGCCTCCCGGTTTATACCCAATAAATAGGGATCATTCAACCAACGGTGGGTGGTGGTTACCATGCCCCCGACCGTGGTATTTCCTGCATGGATGTCTTTCTGTACGCGTCCGATAAAATAATGCGTAAGTGGCTCGACCGTTTCTTTCCGGGTACCCTCATCCCCGGTGATCTCAACCTGTTCCCTGGCAGTCAGACTTTCGATGATGCCGATGGACAACCCCCTTTTAGTCTTTCCAGTCAATTTCAATGCGCCTAAGATCCGGGTATTGTTGATCGGTTCAGCATATTCCCCATCCTGCAGTTCCGGACTGTACATGGGCTGATGACCGATCCGTCTGGAATAGAACAGTAGATCGGACCCAAAATCAAAATCCAGGATATTCTTGCCTTCCAGGAAAAATGGCCGTTTCTCTTCATAAAAAACCTCGAAGGCAGTGAGATTTAATACGGAGGGATCCGCCTCCACCTGGCCAAAATCAGGATTGACCGTGAAATCAAGCGTAAAATCGCTTGAGATACCCAGTTTGCCGTCAAGACCCATATTGGCTCCCCATGCTTTACCAGTAGCATAAGGATTGGCTGGGTCTTTTTCGAATGTCTGCAATTGACCGGAAACATAAGGCAACAATTCCATCTTGCGTTTTCTGGTAATCCCGGAAATTCCATGAAGTTCCCCGATTGAAAATAAATTTCCGGGATTATCCCTGGGCATCAGGTTCCATTGATCTTCTTCCTGATTGCGATTGATCCACCTCCACGAATGAAGTCCCCAGGTTTGTGCGTCTTTATTACCATATCGCAACTGGCTGAGTGGTATCTGAAACTCGGCTGTCCAGGCTGAATCTTCCTCTCCGGTTTTACCATACCAGACCGCATCCCAACTGGTATCCCATCCATCGTTTAGCAATACCAGGTCAATTTTGCTGCCCGCTGCAGTAAGATCAAATTCAAACCCGGTCCGATGGTCAAAATAGCTGTCAAAACAAACCCCGACAATATCTCCCCGGAATTCATCCCTTCTCCCCATCTGACGATCGATCTTTTCCGGCTCCAGGTCAATGGCCCGGATGGCTACATAAATATTTTCCTTATCATAAAGGATCTTCAACAAGGTCTTCTGAGAGGGGTCCGCATTTTCAGCGGGCATATACTGACGATAATTCCCCGACCACATTCCTTCTTCCCAGCAGGGATCATTCAATTTCCCATCGATCACAGGAGGCAGTGCCTGTAATCTTACGGTTTCATAGATTCTTTTCCCTGCGGCAGTATACTGATCGGATGCCGGGGATTCTTTATCGCCGGTTTGTGCCAAAACCTCTAAAGAAAGAAAATTTAAAACAATTAAAAAGGCTGCAATACTCCGGCAACATCTTGGTACAAATAAAAGATCATCAAAAAATCCTTCCATTTCCTGACCTAAAAAAATACTTTTCCCAACAAGGGCTCTACATTGCTAGTAAAGTTAACCCATATTCCGGGTATATCGGCATAGGAAACTATTCAAATTTTGCGGATTCTGGCAGGGCCGATTAAAAATTATGCTATGTCAATGCAGATGTTGAGTTCGATCCTGGTTGATAACCGGAAATTCTGGCATTATTCTCCCATTTGGTTTTTCAATCTCTCCCGATCTTGCATCCGGAGATTCAATTGATAAGCATAATCCTTTGAGTCTTTATTTTCATATTGAGCCCAGGCTTTCTGTGCCCAGTTACGGGCGTTCTCAAGGTTTCTAAGGATCTCATAAACCACTGCCAGGTTATGCGCTGCCATCCCACGACTCTTTTGATCCCCCCGCTCAAGGGCCTTTTCAAGAGAGACGATGGCATTGTCCCAGTTATTTGCTTCCATCCAACGTGCTCCTTCCTCAAGATCAGGATTGTTCTTCGCCTTTTTATAATAGATCCTGGTCACACGGTACCAGGCAGGAGTAATCCGTTGCGCATATGCCCGGCCTGCATTATAGCTCACATCTTTAATGGCCGCATCTTTTCCGATCAGGTGATGGACGGCATCATAGACTGAATTTCCACTTGCTTCCCAATCCATGTTATCCGTAAAATGATACTGGTCGAGAATGCTCCTTTCACTCGGGTTATATAACCTGAATCCCAATTTTACGGAAGCCACTCCCCTGGCATAAAATTCAGGAAGGTGAATCATCACACCATCCGCATTCTTCTTTTCCACCACCCGGGTACCATCCGTCAGGATAAAATCAGAATCGAAAGTTTCCAGTGACAGGACCACATCTACTTCATATTCATTCGTAATCTGCTCAACAACCTCCCATGATAAAGGATCCGGGAAAGTGCTCCCCGATTCGGAACCTTTTATGACTTCATTTGTCCTGACAACATGGTATCTTTCTGAATTCTGCAATATACTGCTCACTCCATCGAGGGTGATTTGGGAAGCCTCTTTATCCTGGCCGATGCCTTCTCCGGTAATCCCTCCTTCAATTATATTCAACCATTTGTTTTCGGGAGCAGTCCGGTCGATGATCGCCACCGACCTGACATCAGTGGGAATATCTATTTCTGCCGGATATAAAGCATTAAAACGGATGGTTGGATTGGCACACTGGTAAAATAAACCGGTGAACAATAGCAGGGAAACTAAAAAATATTTCATAACACTACAATTTTAAAACACACACCTAATATGTATTAAATCTGGAAATCAATATGTCAGGTAACCGGATTTTATTGAAAAAGTGCATTTTATTGACCTGATTTTCAATATTTTCATTCACAGAAACAGAAACCTGCTGAGATTATTCTGCCAAACGGATAAATATTATATCATATGGAAACTTTTTTACGTAAATATTGATTATGTTCCTAAAACTTATTTTTGAAATAAAAAGATCATGAAAACCATTCTCAAACTTTCATCAGTCAGTCTGATTGTATTATTATTTGTTTTTTACCCGGTGATGGGCAAAAAACTGGTTGATGATCCCAAATTATTGATAGAAGTCCCCGTTTTAATTGATCCATCTGTTTTTTTATACCAGGCAGGAGATATTTTTCTGGGAGGGCAGCCCACTGAGAAAACCCTGGATACGCTGTTTGGAATAGGTGTCACCCTCATTATAAATATCCGTACCAATCAGGAAGTTATGACCCACAATATCGAAGGTTACCATGAAGAGGATTATGCCAAGGAAATCGGGCTGGATTATATTCAGATTCCCATCGGTGGTGATGCGGGTTTCACCCCGGAAGCCATTGCCAGGATTGATCAGGCCATTCAGAAAGCCAGCGGTAAGGTACTGATCCACTGCCGGAGTGCGGGAAGGGCGACACTTGCCTGGATGGCCTGGCTGGTCCGATACCGGGATTACACCATAGACGAGGCCGTTGAATTAGGTAAAAAGGGCCAGTTCTCCTTTCCGCTTGAAGACTTACTGGGTTATCCCATCACCATAAAGAAAGCGGAATAGTCCGGCATTCCAGACATGGGGTTTATTTATTCGTTCCTCAGGGTATCAGTCGGATTGGACCGGATGGCTGAAATGCCCTGATAACTGAGTGTTACAAGAATAATAATGAGACTGATCAACCCAGCCACCAGGAAGATCGATGGATCGATGGTGGTCCTGTATTCAAAATCCCCAAGCCAGTCATTCATGATCTGGATGGTAAATGGAACGGAAATTACCAATGCCACCCCGATCAGGTAAAGGTACCGTTTACTTAATATCATCATGATATGGGTTCCGGATGCACCCAGTACTTTCCGGATCGAAATTTCCTTGATCCGGTTATGGAAGGAAAGCAGGGAAATACCGAAAAGACCGAGAGAACCGATGATCACCGCAAGCAAGGAAGAGCTGGTCACCACCTTGTTCAAATTATATTCCTTTTCATATTGTTCATTCAGGGATTGATCCACAAATTCATAATCAAAGGTTTCTTCCGGAAATACCCGCTGCCAGGCCGCTTCCACTTTTTTCAGCCCATCCTCCAGCTGATCCGCAGCCAGCCTGATAAATAACTTGGGCCTTACCGAGCTCCCAATATCCACATTGTTGGCACCAGAAAAAACAATATCTACATTCATGGCGAGGACCAGGGGCTGAATCTTTTCATGAAGTGAATGTATATGAAAATCCTCTACCACTCCGATAATTTCATGATCATCGAAGGCTTCATGGGGGATCCGTTCACCAACACCCTGCGTTAAACCGAATTCTTTAATAAAAGACTCGTTCACGATAATGGATCTTTTCTCATCAGAAAGATTATTTGCCTGGAAATTCCGGCCCGATCGAATCTTTATATTCATGGTCGGGATAAAGCGGGCGCCCACCGTATTGTAGTAGAAGTACTTTGTCTGGCCATTCTCATCGTCATAGCCAATTTGAGTCCAGGTACCGGGTTCAAATGTATGGGATGCGACACCAGATAAAATCACCTCCGGTATTGCCCGGATTTCATTTTCGAGAAGACCGGCCTTTTCAAATCCCTTCTTAACCACTTCCCGTACTCCTTTTGAATCTCCGGTCTGCATAGGTACAGTCAGCATATTTTCCTTATCGTACCCCAGGTTTTTATACTGCAGGAAATTCAATTGCTTTTTCATGACAAGGGTACAACCGATCAGGATTACAAAAAGTATAAACTGACCTGTGATCAGGATTGTCCCGAATAAATGATTCCCTTTGCCGTAACGAACCTCTCCCTTAAGTATTTTTACGGGTTTGAAACCGGACATGACGATGGCCGGATAAATACCGGCCAGAACCCCTGTGAAGATTGCAAGTGCCACATAGATCATTAAATTATCGAAGGAAAGCCTGAATACCAGATGCTGGCCGGCCAGTTCATTGAACCAGGGCAATGCAAGGTAAACAAATCCGAGCCCGAGGACCAGTCCAAAAAGGGCGATCGCAACCGATTCGCTCAGAAACTGCACCATCAAATGCCACCGTGTAGCTCCCGTTGATTTCCGGATCCCGATTTCTTTTGAACGCATGAAGGAACGGCCCAATGAAAGCATCACAAAATTGATCGAGGCAATTATCAGGATCAGCGTAGCAATGCCCGTCAGGATCACAATATATTTCGGATCACTTACGGGAACGTTGCCGGGGGGCAGGTCGGTATTCAAATGAATATCGGTATAAGGCTGAAGATAAATATTGAATTCCATTCTCTCCAGATCATCCCCCAATTGTTGCCGGATGAGTGAATTGAATTTACCCGGTAATTGATCCGGATCGGCCTGTTCATCCAGAAGGATATAAGTTTCCCCCGTGATCATATGCCATGAAGTTAACATGGGCTCCGGGAAAAGATCTTTGAGGTAATGATCCGAAATCATCATTGTGAAGCGGATACTTGTATTGGGTGGCAGATTTTTAAGTACCGTTTTAACGGTAAAATCTTTTTCCTCCCCTCCCATGGTAATCGTCATTCGTTCACCAACCACATCCTCGCGGCCGAAATATTTGTTTGCGATTTCCTTTGTGATCACCACGGCACTTGGATCCGACAAAATATCCGTGGTATTGCCATGCAAGGCTTTGAAATCAAACATCCGGAAAAAATCGGGGCTTGCAACATGGACCGATTCCTCCTGTGACTCATCCCCCGCCGTTACCATTTCGTTGAATTCCGTCAAAACTGTATAGGCGATAATCTCAGGATAGCTTTCCTTAAGTTGTTTCCCCATGATAAAAGGAGTATGAACAATCGTAACCTCCCGTTCTCCCAGCTTTGCATGCGTATAGGGCCGGAAGATCCGGTCAGATTTGGGATGGAAGGTATCATAGGATAATTCATTCCGGATATATAAAACCACGAGGATACTGCATGCGATCGCCAGTGCCAGACCGAATAGGTTGATGAAGGAAAAAAGTTTATATTTTACAAGATTCCGGAAAATAATTTGGATATAATTTTTAAGCATAAGACATGGATTTTACCAATCTAAAAATAGAGGTCTGAAATATTAGATGCTGTTAAATTTTGTTATAAGATGTTAATAAGACCAAAAAAGTTTCATGTATCCGGATTTTATTGGGAATATGAGGTGATTTTTTAGCCTATGCACCTCGTCCCGCATTCGTTGATCTCCCCATAATCATTGGAATGCCGGGTTCATTATCTGTGGATACTCGGAAATCCTGACCATCAAAAGTAAATTTCATCTAATTTCAGAAAAGAATGATTTTAATTGATTATCAATCGTTAAAAACCTTTTTTTTCAGATTCAAGGTATAATCGATTTTTCAAACTATTTAAACCGTACGTAACCGGATAATACGACCACAAAAAATAATAGTATGATCACGATGCTCAATCCTGCGGTGAGTCCCAGCATTTCAGCAATCATTCCAATCAACGGAGGGCCAATGAGTAATCCGAAATATCCAAATCCAGCTACGGCTGCCAGGCTGGCTCCGGGTACCTTCCCGGGCATACGGGAAGCAGCTATGTATATGGCGGGGATTAGGCAGGAAAACCCAAGCCCGGCAATGGTAAATCCAATCACGACAAACAACGGATCCCTGGGGACCAGTCCCAGTATCATTCCAACCATCCCGATCAATCCACCGGCCATCACCAGTTTGCGGCTTCCCCATCCCGCAATGATCCTGTCCCCGTAAAATCTGCCAATCGCCATGGTGAGTGAAAATCCAGCATATCCCAATCCTGAATAGAAGGCATCAGCTCGCAGGGTGTTTTTCAGGTAAACCGCACTCCAATCAGCGATGGCCCCTTCGCCCAGCATGATACAGAAACCGATCGCAGCTAGCCCGATCAGCGGTCCGGTAGGGATCGAAAAAACAACATCCGAAACGGTTTCTTCCCGGATCGATAATAAAACAAACCGATGTAAATACACCACCCCCACCAGCAATCCTCCCAGGATAGGAATATGCAGGTGTGCATCGACCTGCAACCAGACCAGTAAACTCGTGCTACCCGCTCCCACCATGCCTCCAATGCTCCACATACCATGACAGGTGGACATAATGACCTGGGAAAATCTTTTTTCAATGGCAGCCACTGAAGCATTCATGGCGATATCCATCGACCCGGTAGAGATCCCGACCAGGACCATGGCCAGAAACAACAATCCATAGGAAGGTGCCAGGATTGGAAAGGTGGACACCACACAAAACAAGGTCGCGGAATAAAGGGTGGCTTTCCCATCTCCGAGCTTATGGATGATCCAACCCATAAAAGGCATGATCATGACCGATCCCAGTGGTAAACCCAATAGAGCAAGACCAAGTTCACCTTCCCCGATCCCCAGCCGGTTCTGAACTTCGGGCAAACGGGTAATCCATGATCCGAACAGGATGCTGTTCACTGCAAAAATCAATCCGACGGTTCTGAAATATCTGTTTGAAAAAAAAATCTGAAAGGTCCGAATCATATTCCTATCAATCCATCCTTTATGTTTCTGATTAATGTGCAATATTCACTATTTTTATTTACTGGTGATCCATCCTTCAAAAATATTTCCAGGTAGATTATGAAGGATCCGGTAGCCTGAACATACAAGGTCAGATTATGATGGGTGGTTAATCGGATTTGTATTGTTTCAGGAGGTTCAGGGAATAATCATCATCCGGGTTGATCTCCAACGCGTCATGCAGTGAAAGAATGGCCTCCTCTTTCCTGCCCAAATGATATAAAATTTCAGCCTTAAACTGGTAATTCCATACCGATCCGGGGAATAACCGTCCATTATAATCAAGTAATTGAAGCGCTTCCCCAGATTGCCCGCTATCATGTAACGGCCATGCCAGTGTGATCAAACTACCATCGTCAAAATCGAGAAAAGGATCCCTGTGATCCTTCAGGTAGTTGAAATACCGGAAAGCGGAATCCAAGCCATGGTCTCCCCAGATAGAAAGAAATTTGAAGGATGCCGGTTCTTTAAGGGTATCCACGGGAAAATTGTAAAGGATATCCACAATCTGCCTGGCAATACCATAACTCTGGAAATTGTCGGAATTGCCCATTGTAATGATGGCGGTGGTATCTTCAGGGATCATTAAAAGATAAGACCGGTAACCTGTATCCCCACCTGAATGGGATATTACGGTCTTGCCCCGGTACCTGGAAATGAACCATGAAAGACCGATATATCTTTCACCTCCTATCTGAAATTTTTTATCAACGAGCTGATCAAAACTTGATTTTTTTATTATTCTCCCCCCATCAGATTCTCCTTTGTAAAGATTGATAAAAGCCCACCGGATCATGTCTTCTACATTGGAATGAAGTGTAGAACTCCCCGCATGCTGACGATTATAGGGGTATACTTTACTTACTCCCATCCGGAAGTTTTTCAGATCATATACATGCGGTGAGGTGGATAAGGAATCCGGCACCTGGTTCTTTAAAAAAGTACTGTATCTCATCCCTGAAGGAAGGAGAATCCTGGTTGATACAAAATCTTCAAATGGGGCCCCTGAAACTTTGGCAATCACATCGGCCAGAATATCAAAAGCCATGTTAGAATAATGGAACTGTTCGCCCGGTTCCGAGATCAGTTTTTCTGTTGATAAACTTCTCACATATCTCTCAACGGCTCCTTCATCATACTGGGGCTTATCCCACTCATAATCCTCTACATCAGGCATTCCGGATAAATGACTGAGCATTTGTCCGATGGTAATTTCACGAAACCTTGGATCAGAAAGACTGAAATAAGGTAATATTTCAGAGACCTTATCATCCAGTGCAATTTTCCCTTCTTCGGCCAGCTCCATGATGGAGGTGGCTACGAAAGGTTTGGAAACAGAAGCCATGTGAAAGAGTGACCGGGTGGTAACAGGCATCCGGGTATCGATATTCGTATACCCATAACCTTTAGAGAAAAATATTTGATTGTGGAATATGATCCCGATGCCAAAACCAGCAATATCCGGACGCGTTACATAAGCTGATAAATTTGAATCTATCCGTTCCGCTTTCAAAGATTCAGTATTCTCATATGAGCTGAATGAACAGGATCCAATGAATACGTTCAGCCATATTGAAATATAAATAAAGACACATCTGCGCATTGGAATCACTTTAAAAAACTTTCACCTGTCAAAAATACATTTTAATGTTTTCATCCCGGTAATCCAAATATTAAAAACTCATGTTGAATTTTTTCATATCATGTCAGGGGACCCATGACGCATTTACATCAGAAAATTTCCTCCCGGGAATGAAAGTAGTTCTCTTTCCATGAACAATTTTTTGCAAATGTGTCATTTCCCTGTTGCGTACCATCAAATAAAATGATATATTGTTTGGTTAAAACATTTAAACTAAACCTTTACAACCATGAAAACTACTCGATTTAATTTAATCGGCACCCTCCTTTTTTGTACCATTGGAGGAGCCTATGCCCAGGAAACCCCCAGTACACAATTATTAATGATCCATGAAGACCATGTCCTTGTTGACAAAACTTCCGAATATACCAAAGTAGGTGAAGATCTGGTAAAGTTAATGGCTCAAAACAATTTTACAGCGCTTACTTTTACAGGCTTTTGGCTGGAGGACAATACCTACATGTATGTCTCGCCAGTTGAGAACATGGCACAATTGGATAATAATCCATGGGCTGAACTTGCCCAAAAGGCCGGTGAGGATAAGGCTGAGGCTGTCATGTCTGCATTTGGTGGGACATACAATACTCATATCGATTATCTGGCTGTATTTCATCCGGATTTATCTTATAAACCGGAGCAATTACAGGAAGAGGGCAATAATTATCGGGAATGGGATTTTTTCTATTACAACGAAATCAATCAGGATCAAATGATGGCTATGGCTAGGGAATGGAAAAAATTGTATGAAGATAAGAATGTGGATATCGGATATACTGTATATACCAATGGCCTTGGGCATGAAGGTCCGGTACTTGTTATTCATAGATGGGCAAAAGATCCTGTTGAAATGGCACAGAATAACCAAAAAATGAATCAATTGTTTGGTGAAGCCGGACAAAAACTATGGGAGAGAACAGCGGCTCTTGGATATCGAATGGAGACAAAAAGAGGCTGGTTAATGCCCAATTTATCCTATATGCCACAGGAATAACAAGGGATTTATGAGTTTATCTGTTTATCTGTTGATCTGTTGATGTGGACAAATTTTTGAAGTTGTGCATTTTGCTACCTCTAAATCATCAAATAAACAGATAAACAAATTATCTTAATGCTGGTGTCCGCCGGCACCGTGAACATGTCCATGGTCGAGTTCATCGGGAGTAGCTTCCCGGACATCCACCACTTCCACATCAAAATTCAGATCCAAACCTGCCAATGGATGGTTGCCATCAACCGTTACTTTTTCCAATCCCACCTTGGTTACGGTGACGGTATGACCATCCTGCGTATTAAATTGCATTCCTGTTTTCACTTCCTGGTCTCCAAAAGCTGATCTTGGGACATCCTGGATCAAAGTATCATTTCGATTGCCATATCCTTTATCTGGTGAAATTTTGAGATCCAGTTTATCACCGGTTTGTTTTCCTTCCAGTCCTTCTTCCATTCCGGCAATCAGATTTCCATTGCCATGAATATAGCTTAAAGGTTCACGTCCTTCACTTGAATCCAAAGTGTTCCCTTCATTGTCCGTCAATTTGTAGTGAATAGAGACTACCTTGTTCTTTTCAACTTGCATAATAAAATTTATTTTTAATAAAAGATTTAGATTTTCAAACAGAGAGGCAGGTATATCCGGAATTGTTCAATAGCGAATGCTACCCCTGAAATTAATAGCTTCAAAGTTAGACCATTTCTGCCAAAGAATGAAATGAATCCTGTAAAGCTTTGCCAGGCCATGTATTCGAAAAGCATACGAAATCCATTCATTTGAAAATATTCAGGCATAATTATATCCTGATGAAGGTTCCCGGGAAAGACGGGAAAAATTTTCGGATCAGCCATCGAATTTCAGTTTTTAAAGTAATATTTCCCGAACTTTCGTAACTTACCTCTCAGGTATCTATGTTTCATTTTTTAACTTGCTGCATCATGCCAAAAAATATTGATAGAAGAGATTTTCTGAAAAAAAGCGGCGCCGGATTTGCCGGATTAACCTTTTTGCCATCCATGATCCATCAGGTGGCGGCCAGCGACCGCGTCCGGATTGCCCATATTGGCGTGGGAGGGATGGGGACAAACCACATTAAATGGTTTGCAGGTATACCCGAAGTAGAGATTGTGGCAGTAGGTGACCTGGATCAGACCCATCTGGCTTCCGGCATAAAATTAATCGAAGAATTACGACCCGGTAAAAAAGTGAAAGGATATGAAGATTTCCGTCATATTATTGAAAGAAAGGATATCGATGCCATCACTTGTGCCACTCCAGATCACTGGCATGCACAGATAGCCATTCTGGCGTTTCAGTCGGGGAAGGATGTCTATGGGGAAAAACCTCTTTCCTATGATATTTATGAAGGGCAGCAGATGCTGAAAAATCTTCAGGACTATCACAGAATATTTCAGTTGGGCACTCAGATCCATGCCGGTGATAATTATCACCGGGTGGTTGAGATCATTCGATCGGGCATACTGGGCAGGATTCATACCGCACGACTCTGGAAAACCGGATTCTCTCCGGGTCTTGGTTTTCCCCAGCCTATCAAGCCACCTGACTCCCTGAATTGGGACATGTGGCTCGGTACCGCTCCGGAGGTACCCTATGTCCCTGAAAGATGTCATGGGACTTACCGTTATTTTCTGGATTATTCAGGAGGTGTATATGCTGATTTCTGGTGCCATATTGCAGATATTGTATTCTGGTCGCTTCAGCCTAACGGGCTTAAAAAGATCACGGCGAGAGGAGAGGCTCCGGATGGAATAGCGGATGCCCCGAAATGGATCGAGGTAGACTTTGAATTTGAAGATCTTAATTTATTCTGGACCACAGATCCCCCCGATGTCCCAGGTGCCTCCGGGAGGGGTATCGGCGCTTTTTTTGAAGGAGAAAAGGGCACCCTGATCTGTGATTATGAAACCCGGGAAATCACGATCAATGACCAACGCATGACAGACCTTCCCAATCTAGAAAGTACGTTGCCGAGGTCCCCAGGTCATCAGCAGAATTTTATCGATGGTCTTAAGTCCAGGAATCAGCCTGAATCCAATCTTGCCTACGTCCGTAAAATGACCATGCCCATGCACCTGGGACTAATCTCCTGGCGTCTCAACCGAACTCTTTTCTGGGACGAGCAGCTTGAAAAATGTACAGGCGATGATGAGGCAAACCAGCTGCTTTCCAGGAAACCAAGGGATAAATGGAAATTGATTTAATACGGACCGGTTTAAAAAAATGAGGAATACAGAAAAAATCCAACATGGAAAAAGTAGCTATCTTCGTGGATGTACAAAATATCTATTATACAGTAAAAGAAAGATATAACAGCCATTTTAACTACAGCTATTTCTGGGAGAAAACGGTTATGGGAAGAGATGTGATCGGGGCAATGGCCTATGCCATCGATCGGGGTGATCCAAAACAGATCAAATTCCAGCAGATCTTGAAAAATATCGGTTTTGAAATAAAACTGAAACCTTACATTCAGCGTGGGGACGGATCAACCAAAGGGGATTGGGATGTGGGCATTACGGTGGATATGCTGGATTATGCCGAAAATGCGGATGTGATCGTACTGGCCTCAGGGGATGGTGATTTTGATATTGTGGTTGAAAAGATCCGCCATAAATATGGAGTTTCAATGGAAGTTTATGGTGTGCCCGAGCTGACTGCGGCCACATTGATCGAAGCTTCCTCCACGTATTTTCCCATCAACGAACAATTCCTGATGAATGTTCAGTGAGAAAATGGATCAGGTTCCATGTAAACATAATATTTTTATTCATTCGTCTCTCAATGTATATGCAGGATTGAGGGAGGCTGCCCGTATGATCTTTCCCCCTACGGTGAATGCACTGATAATCAATAAAATCAGAATCGAAAGCAGGAAAGGTGTTAGCCCTATTGCAATGTAATATACCCATATACTTGCCATCAGCATTTTCGATAAATAATATCCCGCAATGGAACCCAGGATAGAAGCGATCAAAAGAATAACGATGAACTCTTTACTGATATGACTGACTATTTTTAAAATGGAAGCTCCCAATACTTTTCTTACTCCAATCTCCTTGGTCCGTTTAATAATATTCAATGAAACAAGACTGTAAAGACCGATAGAAGATAAGAATAAGGCAATAATTCCGAGAAATACGAAGATGGTACGGATGTTGGTATTGATCAAGGCAGATTCGACCTTTGACTCATCCATGTACCTGACTGTAGGTAACTGGTCAGGGAATACTTCTTTCCATTTGGTTTCCATAAAATCATGTACATCCCTCAGATCATCCGCATCGGCTTTCACAGAAATAAATCTGTAATTATCTTCAGGAGTATATCTTAACAACAGCGGATCTATAGGATTCCACAGCCCACCTGATAAATAGATGTCTTTTACCACCCCGGTTACAAATAATTCGATGGTATCTTTTAATAGGATCCTCTGGCCGATTGGATCTTCCCAGTTTAATATTCTGACTAATTCCTCATTTACGATCACCGAGTGATCCACATCATTCTGACTGTCTTTTATGAAGTCCCTGCCTTCCAATAAGGTTACCCCGATGGTTTCCAGATAATCGTCCCCGATATCGAGCAACATTACATCCAGTTGGGATGTCTCAAACAGGATGGGATCGGTATACCAGGAGGAAGTGATGCTATGAGCAGAACCGGCAATTGATTTTATTTTATTGTAACCGGATAACTCGTTTTTATAGGTCAGATAATCATTCCCATCGTTGACATAGGCATAAACCACACTTTCCAAATTAAATCCGACATCATAATTTTTTTGGTATTCAGCATTTTGAGAAAAAACAATTCCTGAAATGATGGCAATGATCGATATTGCATATTGCATGGTCAACAGGATCCTTGTAAAGAGATTGGTGCCTCCATATTTCTGGTTTCCTTTCAGAATTGCCGCAGGATGAAAACTACTTACATAAAAAGCCGGATAGCTTCCTGCAATTAATGCCGTGAAAATCAATAATAAAAACAGAAATGCAATCAACTCACCACTTTCCAGCAGGTTCAATCTTATATCCAGGAAAGTCCACATCTGACTGTAAAGGGGAACCAGGAAAGAGGCAATCAGGATGCCTGCAATTAATGCGAATAAAGCAAGCATAATATTTTCACCTAAGAACTGAGTGATCAACTGGCTTTTCCCTGAACCGAGCACTTTTCGAATGCCAATTTCCTTGATCCGTTTATTGGCCATCGCAATGGAGGTGTTTGTAAAGTTAAAACAGGCTAGCAGCAGGATCAAAATGGCCATGATTCCCGGAGCAGTGGCAGCTGCAACAGGAAGACTATTGTTAAACCAATGATTCCAGATATCATCCCGCTCAGCTCGTACGGCCATCCCTTTAAAAGGATCAAGATAATATTTTTGCACTTTATAATCTTCCTTTGCCCGATTCTGTATTTCAACGTATTCCTGTAATTGTTTTTCAATATTGGGTATATCTTTCGGATTATTAACACATATAAAGGTTGTATTAAATAAGGTCCAGTCATGCCTATCCCATCCCTGCACATCGAATATATTGTCAAAATGAACATATGCTTCAATAAACTCAAAACTTGAATTTTGAGGAGGTTTTTTAAATACGCCACCAACGATGTATTCAATCCGTTCATCTCCGTTGATATAGGTGATAATCTGACCAACCGGGTCCTTGATGTCTGGGAAATATTTATTTGCCAGTTCATCGCTGATAAAAATTCGTGTTTTATCCTTCAGATTATCCCCATTCCCATGAATCATATCAAAGGTAAAAACCTTAAAAAAATTGGGATCGACACAGGTCACAGAAGCCCGGAATAGTTCATCTCCGACTTTAAAATTGCCACCAGCTGGATATACCCTGACTACTTCATTGACCTGACTGAAGTTCTGCCGGATGATTTCACCAAGGGGCATGGGACATGAACCATTCTTCATGGGTTCACCATTTGTGATACGTATAAAATTTACCCGATAGATTTTTTCTGAATTAAGATGCTGGGTATCAAATTTTGCATTGTACTCCCAGTTCAGATAGGCCACAATGCAACATGCCAGAGCGATCGCCAATCCCAGCACATTGATGATCACAAATAATTTGTTTTTCATCAAATTCCGGAAAGTGATCTTCAGGAAATTCTTAATCATGACTGAAACTTAGTTAATTGGTTTTCATAATAGATCATCCCTGCATCCTGATGGTTGCACCTGGTCTATAAAAATACGAAAAAGATCCCTGAAATTTTATGGAAGGAATACATTCCCTCATTTATCCAGGGTGTTGACCCTCAATATATATAACCTTTTCCTATCTATTTTCCTTGATTGGAGGAAGTTTTGGGCACAATATGTTAAATAGGGCCCCGTTTGTAAAAATCATAGGCCACCCTGGCCAGAAATGGATATCTTCTTCCCAGATCCCAGTCTGAGAAAATTTTCCAGGTAAGCCTCCTGAAACAAACGGATGGCATCCTCTCCCGTACAATGTGTAGGTGCACATTGGATAACCTGATGGTTCTTGAAACCAGCGATGACCTTTTCAATATCAGCTTGATCCTGATCCAGCATATGAAATCCACCCATGACGAGAAAAATGGGGCCTTCCGTAATTTCTACTGCTTGATCCAGGATTTGCAGGATGCCTGGATGAGCACATCCTGTGATGATAACCCATCCCCTGGAGGTTTCAACCACAAGTGATTGTTCTTTAATCTGATCTCCCATTTCACCAGTAAGGAACACACCGGTGCATATTTCGACAGGGGTCGAAACACTCACCACCTTGGATCTTAATTCAGGAAATTTCCGGCTGAAATCATACTGTACAGAAGCCGGAATATACACAGGAATATTTACACCTTTTTCGATCAGGACCGGGAGTCCTTCTGTATGATCCCCATGATTATGAGAAATAACAACCAGGTCAATCGACTGAAGATCGACATTTAGTTTCTCAAGGTTCTCTCGGAATATTTCGGGATTGGTACCTGTATCAAAAAGAATCTTTTTATCCTTCCCTTCGATGAGGCATGAAAAGCCCCAATCGCCCTGAAGATTTGCAAATTCCGTATAGTTATCATAGATAATTGTAATCACCACGTCACGGATTTGTTTTTGAAAGAAACCCGGACCATGGATCCCGGTAGTGGCCAATAATATCATGGAGGTAAAAAAAATTGAGGTGTTCATTATTTTTTTGTTTTATGATAAGATAATGAACGGCCTGATCAAAAAGTTCCTGAATCGCATAAGTATCTTAAAATATTAGAGAATAGTTTGAATTATTTTATTCCTGGATTTATTTATAGATAAGCTGATCATCCACCTTTTTAGTTTGTATTTTTACATATAATCCGGAGGACATTTAAATTATTTAAACCTTTATCTAAATTAACAGGCCGAATTCAAACGGCGGACTTTTTAGTGATTTCAAGTATCTATTTTTTCTAAAAATATTAACATAAAAATTATGAAAACATCAAGAAGAGATTTTTTGAAAAAGAGTGCGATTGCTGTCGCCAGTACTACGATCCTCTCGAGATCCCTGCTGGCAAAAAGTAAAGCCAAGGACATTACCGGAGTACAGCTTTATTGCGTCCGGGAGGAAATGAAAGCAGATCCTTTGGGATCGCTCACCCAACTGGCGAAGATGGGATACAAACATGTGGAACATGCCAATTATGTGGACCGGAAATTTTATGGCTATACAGCCAATGAATTCAAAAAGGTATTGGGTGACCTGGGTCTGGATATGCCAAGTGGCCATACCGTTTTAGGTAAACAACACTGGGATGAGAGTAAGAAGGAATTTACGGATTCATGGAAATATACCATTGAAGATGCCGCCACAATGGGTCAACAGTTTGTAGTAAGTCCGTGGCTGGATGAAAGTATCCGGAAAGATTATAACAACTTCATGAATTTTCTGGAAGTATTTAACAAATGCGGTGAACTATGTCAGAAATCAGGTATGAAATTCGGTTATCATAACCATGACTTTGAATTCAGTGAAAAATTAAATGGAGAAGTTATGTTTGACCTGATCATGAAAAATACGGATCCCGATAAGGTCACGCTTCAGTTGGATATGGGTAATATGTATATTGCGGGAGCCAAAGCCATGGATGTGTTGAATAAATACCCGGGAAGATACGAAACGATCCATGTGAAAGATATGATCAAATCGACCGAACCAGGCGGAGAAGGATATGAAAGTACCATCCTCGGAGCGGGGGTCATCGGTACCAAAAACGTGACCGATCTCAGCAAGAAAAAAGGAGGCTCCTATCTTTTTATTATCGAACAGGAATCCTACCAGGGGAAAACTCCGATGGAATGCATGAAAGAGGACCTCGCAGTGATGAATAAATGGGGCTATAAAGCCTGAAGAATCGCGATTCGCGGGTTGTGATAAACAATTCGCGAATCGCTTTTCGCTCTCATAGACTATATTTAACAAGATACCGGGGCGGACATGCCCGCAAAACACACCCCCGAAATGACTCAATCAACACTTTCAAATGAATTCATCGATCAGGCCATCTTCCGGCTCAATGAAAATACACCAAAAATCGAAAAATGTTTAACGGTCCTGAATGAAGAAGAAGTTTGGAAAAGGCCCAATAATTCTTCCAACAGTGTCGGAAACCTGGTCCTTCATCTCTGTGGAAATATAACCCAATACATCATATCCTCACTGGGAGAAAACGAAGATATACGTATCAGAGATCTTGAATTTTCAACTTCCGGAGGTCATACAAAAACGGCTTTGCTGAATAAATTAAAATTAACCATAAATCAGGCCATTGTGACCCTGAAGAAAATAAAAGAAGAGGATTTGCTGAGAATCAGGTCTGTACAAGGTTTTGAATATACAGGTATGGCCAGCATCATTCAGGTAGTGGAACACTATTCTTATCACACCGGCCAGATTGTATTCTGGACTAAATTGCTGAAAGACATTGATCTCGGATTTTATACCGGATTAGATCTGAATAAAAAAAACAGAATCTAGGCGGTCAGGTCAAAAAGGAATAGACCCTCAACGAAGCTGGTTAACAAGGATAAAAAACAGCCAGAAAGTCATATAATTGGAAGGGACTGATCATGAAATGCTATTCCCAAATGCACCCATTTACCAATCCATGTATTCCTTGATACAATAAATAATCAAGTAATCCTATCTTCTCCTTTTGTCTCCTGTCCGTCTTTTTAACGGGATCTTAAAAATTTTCTTCTAAAATATAATTTAATATATGAAATTGGTTGATTGATTATTAAACTTCTCAGAAGAATCAAACAAACCCGGGTCAATCCCTTTCAAATTTCCAGGGGATTGATCTATAAAACATCAACTTAATCAAACCTTAAAACTAAAACCATGAAAACATTCGCATTTATCTTTATGGGCCTATTGCTATTCAATAGGACCATGTCACAGGAGTCAAATTTTCAGAATGATTTCGCTGGCACCATCCAATACAACGTCAGCCAGATCCAGTCCCTGGCGGAAGCAATCCCGGAGGATATATATACTTGGAGTCCGGAAGAGGGAGTCCGTTCGGTACATGAAGTCATACTGCATGTTGTATCGGCAAATTATTTTTTTGGCATGATGATGGGCGCCACTCCTCCTGAAGGGATTGATCCCAGTAATATAGGAGAAACCATTAAAGGGAAAGCTAATATCATGGATGCACTTCAAAAATCGGCTTCCTATATTGTAAATGCCGGGAAAGCCGTTACAAATGAAAATCTTGAGGATATGGTCGAATTTTTTGATGGTAACAAATACAGCAAGAGAATGGTGATGTTGATCGCACTTGATCATACCGGTGAACACAAAGGTCAGCTGATTGCTTATGCCAGGATGAATCACATCACACCACCCTGGAGTCAACAGGAATAACAAGACTACCCGTAAAATTCCGAATCAATCGAACCCGACCTGTCGGAGAATATCTCCTAATTCCGACAGGTTTTCTTTATATTCTTAATATCGAGTATCGGGCACTGAACCTGTGCATCAATGTTTTCGATTTCAATAACATTATTTTCGACAGAAACTCGCTTTATATCACTGATGCCGATCAGGTTGGGCCGTAAAGGTGAACGTATTGTAAAAACACCATGTATTGGATGATCGGGATTGTTTCTGGAATGAACCTGCGATATGGATCTTTTATCAGGTTGATCACTGAGATCAAACCAGTTTAACTTGAAAATTTCCTGAGATAAAAAGTATATCCGTTATAATCTGTTTTGATCAGCTTATTTTCTTTAATAAGTCTTTCAATGATGGTATCTTCGGATTTTGCATCTTTGATCATCTGATTTACTTCTATCTGGCGTAATGGATGCACGGAAGTGAGCGCCAATATTTCATCTTCGAGGTGGGAAGTTACTGGAATTTTGTCGGCTGGAAAATCGATCAGTAAAGTAACCTTTGGGCAATATTCCTTGAAAATATGATAGGCCTCCGTAACGATCTGTTCCTCCGGGGGCTGAACCCATAATTCTGCCGGAGGGCGGGTAGGTATTAAAAGATAACTATGCCTGGGTTGAAGCTTTTTAATAAATTTTGCAGTCTCTCTGACAGTCTCGGGTGAATCATTCAAATTTTTAATGAGCATGCTTTCCGTCACAAAATTCCCCTTAAAGGATTCCGTAAATAATTCTATCCCTGCTAAAATATCTTTAAGATCCAGTGATTCATGGGGACGGTTAATTTTTTTCCAGCTATTTTCTTCCACCGTATCCACTTTGATACATACCCAATCTGCAGATTTCAAACTGTCCCTTACATGCATGTCTCCTAAAAGGGATCCATTTGTAATGACCGCAATGGGAGGACCCAAGTTTTTCAGCTTTTCAATTATTTCATTCAGATTGTTGTCCAGCGTAGGCTCACCATCAGGTACCAGGGTGATAAAATCAACAACTTCGTGGATCTGACTGAGCTGTTCCAGTTTATTTTTTACAATTTCGTATACTTCTTCTGCCTCATAAAAATTTTTTCTCTCATGAATCAGGTGATTTGTCTTTCCCACCTGGCAATAAACACACGAATAAGTACAGTATTTAGGAGGAATGTGGTTGATCCCCAAACTTTTACCAAGACGACGTGAAGTAACAGGTCCGAAAACGATCATGGCGTAAAAGATTTTAAAGAGAAGCGCTTTGCCTCATATCATGTAAACTCAATTTACTAGTAAAAATCTTACCCCTGATAAAAATGAATAATCCTGGGCCTTAAATATTTAACACATTTCTGGAATTATCAGTTCTTTAACCTATCATTTTGATGGGATCCTCACAGATTATTTTTATCCAGATTCTTGATATAGAAAACGAAAACCCGGAATTAGTATGTCAATATTTTCGTCCCTGAAAGTATTGGATTAATATTGCAGCGAAAAAGTGGTCAAATAATTTGATGGGATGCATGAAAAATTACCAGTATATCCTGTTTGATCTTGACGGTACGGTCACTGATTCGGAAGAAGGAATTCTTAATTCGATCCGCTATTGCCTGTCTCATTATAAAATCGATCAGCCGGAACCAATGGCTTTGAAGAAATTCATAGGCCCGCCATTGGTTCAATCCCTAAGGGATCATTTTGCTTTCGAACCTGAAAAGGCAGCCCGGGCGGTCAGAATTTATCGTGAATATTTTCGCAAAAAAGGGATGTACGAAAATAAACTATATCCCGGGATCAATCGGTTGCTGAAATCCCTTCATCAGAAGGGTAAAATAAATATCCTGGCGACTGCCAAGCCTACTTACTATGCCAAAAAGATCGTCCGGTATTTTAAAATAGATCCCTATTTCAGGAATATTATTGGAAGCAATATGGACGGCAGCCGGATGGAGAAAAAGGAAATTATCTACCATATTCTGGATCTCTATCCAGATATACCTGTGGAAAAATTCGTCATGATCGGTGATAGAATGCATGATATCAGTGGAGCCAATCATCATGGGATGGATTCAATCTGGGTCAGATACGGTTACGGGGATGAAGAAGAGATGAAATCTTTTTCACCCACCTATGTGGCAGATAGTATCAAGGATCTTGCTAATTTATTGTTATAAACTTTTTGTTGGGAGAGATTAAAAATCAACCTTTCCACTTTTCATTCCATATGTACTATTCTCTCAAAAAACCTTTGTTTCCAGGAGGAATGATCCGGACAAATTCACATTCATTAATGAATATTTTATCTGAAAATCTAAACTTCCCCTCTATAGTAGGGATAAAGGGGTGTGTATTGACAAATATGCCGCATGGTTAAATATCAGATCCTGATCTCTTTATAAAACCTTTTTTTACCACAACCACACATAGATCATTACAGTTATGAGCGCCAGGATCACCCATTGCAGCCGCCAGTCCTTCCAACCCCGGATCGGGTCAAATTTTTGTCCCCAGTTGATGGTGGTCCGCTCGAGCTTGGCAGGGTTGGTTTTTTGTGTCACGGAGGAAACCAGGAATAAGACCCCGATGATCAGGAGGGTTCCCCACAAGCCCCGGTATCCAAAATTAAGGGTCAGGTCATAATGAAGGAAAGGGAACCATTGTCGTCCTTTTTCCATCCCCACAAGCTGATCTGTCACAAAAAGGGTGGCCAGGAAGATCCCGGCTATGATTGAGTAATAAGCCCCTTTGAGCGTGACCTTTTTGCTGATGATCCCGAAGATGATGGCTGGAATTACGGGAAATACCAGATAGGCCGTGATGGTTTGCAGATATTTATACAGCCCTTCACTCGAATGATAGATCAGATAGGTGGCCGCTATCCCCAGTAATGTAGCGATGAGGATCACGATCCTTCCGATAAACACCTGTGATTTATCAGAGGTTCCCGGCCGGAATTCAACAATAAAATCGCGTACCGTCATGGTGGATACCGAGTTCAGAACGGCGATCAAAGAAGATATCAATGCGGCAAGCAGGGAAGCCAGTACAAGACCACGGATCCCTGAGGGAAGGAGGTTATTCAATAGAATGACAAAAGTCTGTTTGCTCATAGCTTCATCCAGACCCGGATACAGGGCCAGTGCGATCACACCCGGCATGGCGAATATAAAGATGGGAAATAATTTCAGCAAGGTGGCAAACATGGCACCCCAGCGGGCCTGTTTGATACTGGGTGCTGCGAGCACACGCTGAACATTCACCTGATCGATCCCCCAGTAAAAAATACCCGCATAAAATGCGGTAGCCAGGATCCCCCAGAAGGGATATACCGGGTCATCATAAGGTTTCGCTACATGCATGGCTTCGGGCACTTTTTCGATCAATCCTTCCCAGCCACCCACCTCCTTCATCCCCAGTATAAACATCAGGCTGCACCCGATGATCATCAGAACGGCCTGTATGGAATCGGTATAAGCCACTGCCGTAAATCCCCCGATCATGGTAAAAACGGCTGTGACTGCTCCAATTATAATCACCGTCGTCATAACGTCCAGCCCAAGAATGCTGTTCAATACAAGTGCCCCCGCAAAAAGTGTGAAGGCCATTTTGGTCATGATACTGATCACCAGCATCAGACCTGAAAAAAACAACCGGGCATTCCGGTTATACCGCATCTCCAGAAATTCAGGAATGGTATAGATCTGATTTTTAATGTAATAAGGGAAAAGTACGGCACATCCGAACCCCAGGGTGATGCCCGTAGTCAGCTCTACTGCACCCGCACTCAGACCATAACGGTAGGCATCCCCGGAAAGCCCGACCAGATGTTCGGCCCCTATATTGGTGGCAAATAGAGAGGCTCCGACGATCGGCCAGGAGATCTTTCTTCCGCCCAGGAAAAAATTGGCGCTGCTTTTCCCCGCCTTAGCCAGGTAGGCGATGTACAGTCCGGCAAATAGACTGCCACTCAATGCAATGGACACAACGATCCAGTCAGCGGTAGTAAGTATAACTCTCATGGGCAAAATTGAAAATTAAAGACAAATAAAAAAATTCAAGCGAAATATCAATGCAGTATCTTCCTTAATAACTGTTCTCCATTCAGATAATCCGGTAAAACGAGTTGCGCTCCGGCCAGGATCAACCGCCTTCTTTTTTCCTGGTTGATCCCGGTGGTTCCGTCCTCAAACGTAGCCATGCCCAACGCAAGGCCTTCTTTTTTCCTGCATTCCCGGATCTCAACAGGCCCATCCCCGACCACCATCAATTCATTCCCCTTTAGGTTATTTTCTTTCATAATCCTGTCAATAAGTATTTTCTTCGAATACGTTTTTACATCATCACGGGCCCCATAAATATTTTTTCCGAAAAATTTTGCAAAACCCAGAATCTCTGCTTCTTTCTTTACATACGGTTCATCCGTTCCACTTGCCAGGTAAAGAACAAGGCCTGCCTTCCTGAGGAATTCCAGGAATTCCAGGGCTCCGGGAATCATGAATTGTTCCCGGTGCATTACCCCCTTTTTGAGTTTATTCAACCGTATCTCCACCATTTTCATCAGCTCCTTCAGATACATCCGCTTATATTCAAATTCATCCATACGTTCTTCTTCCGGAACCAGGTCGAATTCCTCCACCATCTCAACCAGGGTTTTCATCTGTATCAGGGTCTGAACGCCGGTGGATCGCTCGATGTATTCCCTTACCCGATCTTTTACTTTTTGCCCAGTCCGGCTTTGTTGAATTTCTTTCTGCCTCCCTGTAATTACCCCGACCATACATTCTTCCATAACCTGTTCCCATCCGGCTCTCAGGATGCTCAGGGTACCATCGTGATCAAACACGACATATTTTAGCGGATGGGATCTCTCCAATATGCCTTTTTCACAAACCTCAACCCGGGTTCCCGGCAATAAAACCGCATCAAGCAGAGAATCTGCCAGATCGGGTTGATAAATATAATCGGGATCTTTCCCTGCAGCCAGAATCTCCTCGCCGGTAGCCGTACCGGTAATAAATAGTTTCTGAACAGTAACCACTGCGGCGAGATTAGCAAATTCGGCACAATCAGGTGGATCATAACCCGCAGCAAGACTTAGAGCCAGCGCACTCAACATCGTATCACCTGCTCCAACCGGATCAAGCTTTTTCAACAACTGCACCCCCTGGATAAAATGAATCCCGGTACTGTCAAATACAAGGATTCCCCGTTCTCCACAGGTAACAAAAACAGGTTTGCCCCATTGATGGAATACATTGGTTCCATATATTTCAATTTTTTTTAATGATACGGGCGCATCGGGGGAGAGGTCAATCCCATTCATCCGAGCAATTTCAACATAATTGGTTTTCAGGCATACCTTCCTGAACTGATCATTGTAATGCCTTGAATCGAGCAGGATCCATTTATGTGGATACTTTTCAATGATCCGGTTCAGGTCCGTGATGAAGCCCGGACGCGTGATGCTTCCTGGCACCTGCTGGTTAATGATAAGCACATCGAATGTTTGCATCGCCATTTCCAACTGTTCCAGGATCTGCCGGTCCGTTGATTCCGACCGTAGGTTCCCAAGACCGAAATCAATTCTGGGCTGTTCTTCTTCCCTGTCGTATTTTTTTACAAAGGTATACGTGTCGAATTCTTCCTGCTGGATAAACAGAAACCTCGTATCCACCTTAAAATTTGCCAGTTGTAGCCTGAGTTCACGGCCGAAAATATCATCCCCGGTCACTCCGATCAACCGGATCTCGGCCGGTTGAAGCGCCGCCAGGTTGGCCACCACATTTGAAGCGCCTCCCGGGGAGTAATACTGCTTCCTGACAGCTTCAGCCTTTAACCCCGTCTCCACCGAGATTTCAGAACCCTCAGGGTCCATCAGCCAGTAGGCATCCAGACAGTAATCCCCATACACCGCAATTTTTACATTCCGTATTTTTTCAAGGATCTCCTGGATTTGACGGGTACTTATCATTGTATTATGAACTCATTTCAGATTCCTTCTTTTTCGAGGTACTTCATCCTTTCGATGCATTGGATCATACACCGGACCGTATGATAATTGATTTTCCAGGAATGACCCATATGGGTCCAGATGGGAGTTCCTTCACGGGTCAGTAGCGGCCACCATTCACCTACGGAATGGTGGATCACTTTTTCAAATACAAAACGATGTACGTTTGCATAGGCATCAAGATACCTGGGATCCCGGAAATAAATGGTGGCATCCAGCAAGCCGATCATGACTTCAGCCTGTTGCCAGAACTCCTTTTCTTTATCATAAACACCTCCCGAATGAGGCCCTTCCACATAAACTCCTCCACATTCCCAGTCAATCCCGTTATTAACCGTATGATCGAAAATGGTTTTTAAGACCCCTTCATAAGATGAAACCGGCAATCCAAGCACTTTTACGGCATGGATCAGTAGCCAGGCAAATTCAGCATTATGTCCATAAGCCGTATTATCCTCGGCATTGGCTTTCTGATTGCCCTCGGCATAACGGTCCCATCCCCAGATGATGTCAAACTTGATCTGTGGGGCGATTTCCCAATCCGGCGTAAATTGAGGGATTCCGGTTTTATATTCAGGATGTATTATTCTTTCCAGCAGCAGATCGATCACTTCCACCAGCGCAGCACGATGTGAAGGGTCCTGACTACAGGCAAATAAATTGGTGAAAGCTTCCATCAGGTGCATATGAACATCCAGTGTTTTACGGTCACCTCCTTTTGAACCTGGTCCGGAAAGCTTCCACTGGGCATCAAACATCTCATAATATCCACCATGAACAAGATCATGACAATGTTCCCTGATCAGATCAAATAATTGGTGAGCGTATGACAATCCTTCCGGATCACCCGTAGCCAGCGTATATTCTGAAAGGCTGTAGAGCGCAAAACTTTGTCCATAGAGGACCTTGTCATCCTTGAGTAATTTGCCTTTTCGATCCACCATCCAGTAAAACCCACCGTGAATATCATCCCAGAGGTACCTGATCAGAAAATCAAATCCCTTCCTTGCTAATTCGTTGCATTTTTTCACTTCATAGCCATTCCGGGCACAGGAGGACAGGGTGTATAATGATCTTGTCTGAGCGATCAAAGATTTTTCATTTTCCCCGGTATCCTTCCCATCCTTGTCAAAATGTGTAATGAAACCTCCATTTTCTTCATCGTAAATCCTGGTCAGCCAGAAAGGCAGAAGTTCATGGTTGAGATGAAATTGCAGGTCATTTAAAAAATCATTTATACTTCCCATAACTCATAATTTCCTAGGTCGGCTGAATTGGCATAATTTACAACGACTCGTCCTATTTTCTGAATATCCAGACCTAAAATAATGAAGGTCAGAACAAAAATCAATTTGGCGGACATAATTGACAGGTTGCCAACTGGCATTATGTAGAGGTAATGAAATTTGATAAATTAGAATCCTTGATAAAATCATGGATTTCCGTAATCCCTCTAATTTAGATTGAACCAATAAAATCCATTAGAGAATTCCTGGCACCATTGATGATCCAATCAAAGTATATTTATCAAATGATTTAGCTAAGGTTAATTTTTTCCCAGTATTTTTGAAGGCAAAATCAGAAAAAATCGTTTTGGAAGTCCAGCAGGAAATCAAGACTACCGTCATTGAAGTCACGGAGGTTCATAAATCCTTCAAACAGGTCCATGCCGTTCAGGGGATCAGTTTACAGATCCGGGAGGGGGAATTTGTTGCTTTACTGGGCCCTAATGGGGCTGGAAAAACCACCCTGGTGGAAATGATCGAAGGAATTCAGCGCCCCGATGCGGGAGAGATCCGTATCATGGGCAAGCACTGGGAGGGCCATGCCGATGAATTGCACCGGTTGATCGGTTTATCCTTGCAGGAGACCAGGTTCATTGATAAATTGCGTGTAGGGGAGACCTTACGGCTCTTCGCCAGTTTTTATTCCCTGAACCAGGAGCGTGTTTCCCAGATCATTGACTTGATCGGGCTCGAGGATAAAAAAAGAGCCTATGTCGTCAACCTTTCCGGGGGTCAGCGCCAGCGGCTGGCCCTGGGGATTGCGCTACTCAACCGGCCCAGCATATTACTGCTGGATGAACCTACAACAGGTCTCGATCCGAATGCTCGAAGGGAGATCTGGTCGATCCTGCATAAACTTAAAAATGAATCCCATACATCCCTGATCCTCACCACCCATTACATGGAGGAAGCGGAACGGTTATGTGATTATATTGTCATCATGGACCATGGCAAGATCCTTCTGGAAGGTCCTAAGGAATCCCTGCTCAATGATCAGGACCAGGAAAAGATCGTGGAATTTTCACTGGAAGAAACAGGCATCCATCCAGAGAAATTCGAAGATGCCCCTTATCAGATTAGCTGGGATGAAAGACGAAAGGCTGGAAAAGTGAATATACCGAAGGTAGAAAAGAATTTACCTTCCTTCCTGAATTACCTCTCAGCAAAAGATCTGAGCATTAAGAACCTTGAATGGCGCAGACAAACCCTGGATGATCTGTTCACTTCATTAACCGGAAGACATCTGCATGAATAAGTTCCTGAAAACTGAACAATTACATCATCTGACGATCGCCTATACCAGGGAATTGCTCAGGGAACCGGGTGTCCTGTTCTGGGGCATTATTTTCCCGATCCTGATGTCACTTGGCCTTGGTATTGCCTTCACCAAAAAACAGGACATTGAAAGACACGTTGCTATCGTAAACAACACGGATTCGGAAGATGTGAAGATCATTGATTTTCTATCGAATACCGGAGAAAAGATCATGGGTGATGATGGGAATACCGAATATAAGGTTGTGCTGAAGGATGAAAATATGGGCAATACTTCCTTGTATTTTGAAACCATGCGCTGGGAAGATGCGATCGCCCAGTTGAAAAGGGGTACCCTCGGACTGATCGTCGAAGAAAAGGATGGAGAAAAGATCTATCATTTCGATCCTTCCAATACCGATGCACAACTGACTTACATGAAGATATCGGCGTTTTTAAATTCCAGAACCCTGCAGACAGCCTCAGGTGAGATGGTAAAGCCACTTACCCTGAGGGGAACCAGATACATTGATTTTCTCATACCGGGATTGATCGCGATGAATGTCATGACTTCCTGTCTCTGGGGATTGGGATATGGAGTGATCGACAAACGTGCCAAAAAACTAATGCGCCGGATGGTAGCCACTCCCATGAAAAAATCTCATTTTCTTTTTTCCCTGATCACGGTCCGTTTTATGATGAACCTGATCGAATCGGGATTGCTGTTCCTCTTCGCCTGGCTGGTTTTCGATGTGGTGGTCCAGGGGAATGTGCCTGCCCTGGTCACGGTTTTCCTTGCCGGCAATCTGGCATTTTCTGGGCTGGCCGTTTTCATCGCTTCCCGGACCGCGAATACAGAGATCGGGAATGGTCTGATCAATGCCATCGTATTCCCGATGATGGTCTTATCAGGGATATTCTTCAGTTATCATAATTTCCCCGACTGGTCCATCCCCTATATACAGAAACTCCCCTTGACCATGCTGGCTGACGGGATCCGAAGTATTTTCATCGAAGGAGCCGGGATGACTTCCATCCTATTCCCATCCTTCCTGCTGGTGATCACCGGTTTGATTTTTTTCTCGGTGGGATTGAAGATCTTCAAATGGTATTGATCGGGCGTATTTGATTTTTTTTGATTAGATTGGCTCAATCTTTTATAAATAACAATGCTGGAATAAAACATTATTTTCATGAACGATCGCCGTACTTTTATAAAAAAAGCTTCCATGGGTGCTGCAGGAATTGCTGCTGTTCCTTATCTGGAACCTGCTGAACTTAAATCGGGCAAAGCATTACAACTGCCTGATAATCTGACCATTCTCTTACAGGGAGATTCCATTACGGATGCCGGCCGTGACCGTGGTGCCTATTATGTCAACAACGGACGTGGAATGGGAAATGGTTATGTATACCAGATCGTGGCCGATATACTCGGCGCCCATCCGGATAAAGGATTCCGTTTTTATAACCGGGGGATCAGTGGCAACAAAGTGTATCAACTGGCTGAGCGCTGGGAAGATGATTGCCTTCAACTCAAGCCGGACACATTGAGCATACTGATCGGCGTGAATGACTTCTGGCACTCGCTTTCGTCCGGCTATGCAGGGACCGTAGAAACCTATGAAGCTGATTTCCGACAGCTCTTGGATCGTACGAAAAAGGCTTTGCCCGATATTAAACTCATCATCGGGGAACCTTTTGCCGTGGAAGGCGGTTCGGCCATCACTTCTGCCTGGTATCCTGAATTCCCAAGATACCAGAAAGCAGCCACGAACATCGCCAGCGATTATGGGGCTGTATTTATCCCCTATCAGCAGATCTTTGATAAAGCTCTGAAACAGGCCCCGGCCGATTACTGGTGCCCGGATGGGGTACATCCTTCCATGGCTGGTGGGTATCTGATGAAAAAAGCATGGATCGAGGCTTTTAACCGGCTTGATTGAACTGGAATTGGTGAAAATCCTCTACCATAATCCTGGATGCCTCACCCCCAATGAGCTGGTGATACTAAAATAATCCGGCTTAATGCTGATTTATTAACCTTATGGTTGAGTTATTCTTTTCCTTCTGCCTGATCCTATAAAAAATTTTATGGTTGTAAAAATCTGTAATCCAATGGCGGGAGACAGCACAGGCATTTCCATCTCTCATTATTTGCCAGATATGGAAGTATGGTCAATCCTTGAAGATGAATGGATATCATGATGCATTACGAACATCCCCTGGCCGAATCCCAAATTCTTTCTGGAAGGAACGGTGGAAATAACTGGGATCGCTGAACCCGGCCTCATAAGCGATCTCGGATATGGTCTTATCGGTTTGCCGGATCAGATCCCGTGCTATCAACAGGCGGTACCGCCTCACATAGGCCGTGATGGATTTACTGGTGAGGGCTTTTACTTTTCGATGCAGTTGCGACCGGCTCATATTCATTTCGTCACAGATCTTATCCACCGACAGATCCGGATTCGTCAATTCATTTTCTATCAGACCATGCAATTTCTCCAGGAATTGTTTTTCCCTGCTGGGGGTATAAGCTTTAAAAGAGCCTTTTTCCTGATCAGCGTTGAATTTTTCCTGTAATTTTTTCCGGATATACAACAGGTTTTCTACCTGGGCCGTCAACTCCTCGACGTTAAAGGGTTTATATATATAAGCATCCGCTCCGGCCTTTAGTCCTTCAATCCTGTCCGGTACGGTCGCCTTGGCAGTCAACATAATGACTGGGATATGGCTGGTGTGTAAATTGTTTTTTAAATTTTCACAGACTTCAAATCCGTCCATGCCCGGCATCATGATATCCGTGATAATTAAATCAGGGATCTGATCAAATGCTATATCGATTCCCTGGTGTCCATGGGTTGCCTCCAGTATCTGAAATTGATCCAAGAGGCAGGTTTTTAAATAATACAATACATCCACATTGTCTTCGATCAACAGGATTTTGGCAGCATTGAGGTCTGAATCAATTTGGATTGATTCTTTTCGGGTGGCGATTAATTCAGATACAAAGGGTAAATCTTTTTTCTTCCCGGCATAGATATTGGTAGCTTGATGAAGGATAGGAAGTCTGATAATAAAATCTGTGCCCTGTTCCTGGCTGTTTTCCACCTGAATATCTCCGCCCATCAGTTGAACCAGTTCTTTCGTCAAAGCCAGTCCAATCCCACTCCCTTCCTGTTTTTTCGGGTAGTCATGCGAAACCTGATAAAATCGGTCGAATATAAATGGAAGATCCTTTTCAGAAATTCCAATGCCCGTATCCTTCACCCTGAGCTGAAACTGGTTCCCTGCATCCTGTTTGAGGACGGTGGTTTCAACGGTCACCGAACCCTCGTGGGGAGTAAATTTTATAGCATTGGAGACCAGGTTATTCAAGACCTTTTGCAGATTATCGGGGTCAAAATCCATAACATAATTTTCCGGTTTACTGATGACTTGCAGACTGATCCCGTTTGAAATGGCATAGGATTCAAATAATTCCACACAATATCTGATATAAGCCTGGATGTCACCTGAAACATAATCGAGATTCAATGATTTTGATTCAAGTTTTGAAAGGTCAAGTATCTGATTGACCAGTTGAAGCAACCGTTCACTGTTCCTCCTGACGATCTCAATGAGTTCTGTAAACCTGGCCATCTGGCCCTTCCTTGCATATTCCCGGGCCCTTTCAGTCAACCCCTGGATCACCGTGATGGGTGTCCTGAATTCATGCGTGATGTTCGCATATACCCTGGATTTGAATTTATCAAGTTCCTTAAAGTGCTCAGCTTCATTCTGTTCGTATTCGAGCGCAGCTTGTAACTGCCATCGTCGCTTTTGTATTCGGTAGATTGTATATCCAATGACTAAAATTAACAAACCATATGTAAAATAAGCCCAATGGGTCCCCCACCAGGGATGTTGAATAGTAATATGGATCGACGCGGGCGTATTGGCAAAGACCCCGTCGTAATTACTTCCCTTGACCATGAAGATATAATCACCGGGGTCCAGGTTGGTGTAACTGGCAAAATTTCTGAAACCGGCATATACCCAGTTACCATCGTATCCTATGAGCTTATATTGATAAATATTGCGTGCGGGCATTGAAAAACTTAGCGCTGAAAAATGAAATGAAATGGCATCCTGGTCATACATTAATGACAAGTGGGTTTTCTTTTCAATCACTGTATCAGTGGCATAGGATTGATCATTGATATCAATCCCAATGATGGCTGTATTTGGACGGATGGGATTAAATTCAATATCCTCCGGTTTAAACCAGTTATACCCATCTATTCCTCCAAAATAAAGGTAACCGTTCGAATCCTTATAATAGGCTCCCGTATTGAACTCAAGCCCCTGCAAACCATCATAATTATCATAGATGAAGATTTCCGGTTGTTGGTTGAGATTGGCAGGAGGGGTGAATTTGCAAATCCCCCGGTTGGTACTCATCCATAAATTCCCATCCTCATCAGGCAGTATACCATAAATTACATTATTAGGTAAACCATTTTCAACCGTATAAATCCTGAATCTGCCAGTCTCTAAGTGGAGCGCATTTAAACCCCCGCCTGAGGTACCCACCCATAAAGTATTTCTCGCAGAATCAAGATAAAGACATTTAATGTAATTACTGCTGAGCGTATTATCCAGGCTATCATTACTGGCATACTGAAGGAATGATTTTGTTTCGAAATCAAAACGACAAAGCCCCCGGTCTTCTGTCCCAATCCATAAACCTTCATTGCCATCCTTGATGATTGTCCTGATATTGGAGCTTGAAATGGACCTTTCACTGGAGTCAGGCAAATAGTGCTCCAATACCCCGAGGAATTTATCAAAAAGTATCAAACCTGAATTACGCGTGCCCAGCCAGCATAATCCCTGATCCACCGGGGCAATACACCAGATGGTATGATCAGGAATTTCCATTTTACTCCCTCTAGGATTATAATGGTTTTTGAATTTTCCTGTCGTTCTGGAAAATATATCCAGTCCATTGCCCTGTGTGCCAATCCAGATATCTCCATCAACATCCTCCGCGAGGGACATGATCCGGTTATTACTTGGACCTTCACCTTGAATATCACTTTTCCGGTAGGTATTCCATTTTTCCACAGGATCAGGGAAATACCTGGTGAGTCCCTTTCCGGATGTCCCAATCCAGACGGAACTTTCAGCATCCACGAGAATAGACCTGATCACATCCATATTGACATCCGGTGGAACCATTGCATTTTTAAATACATTGAATTTATGCAGATTCTCATCATAATAGCTGGCACCGCCTCCATCGGTTCCGGCCCAGATCACATGGTTATCGTCCTCATAAAGAGTAAGAATATCATTGTAGCTGATGGCATTCGGATTATTTTTCTGATTCTGAAAATTATTGGGGGGATTCAGGCCATCGAGCAGGAACAATCCTTTGCCATAAGTGGCAATCCATAACCGACTCTTATAATCCACCAGAAGATCAAGAATATTTAACTTTTCATAATCTATTGCTGAGTGATACGGATCCGCCTGTTCCGGGACATATCCCATGAATATTTCGGAATCTCTGGTTTTATAAAATAGGCCATTTCCATAACTGCCCAACCAGATGGTACCATCAGGTTGATCAGCCATACTGCCAATATAAGGGAAGACCTGAATTCGGTTTCGGGAAAAAAGGGGCCAGTTGCTGATCTGATTGCCATCATAACTGAACAAGCCACGCTGCGTAGCCAACCATAGTTTCCCTCCATGATCTTCGTACATGGTAAATAGGGTATCCTTGCTGAAACGTGATAATGGGCCTTCAACTGGTAAAAATTGACTGGATGAAGGATAATATTCATAGATCCCAAATCCCCAGGTTCCCACCAATAACCGCTTTTGCTCAAGTTCAAGAATTGAATTTGGCTCCCTGACCTCCGGGAAGGTGACCATGGTATAATCTACAGGAGACAAACGATTAATATGACCCTTGCTGGTAACCGTCCAGATATTTTCACGGATATCGATATATATTTTTCCAAGCCGGCTGAAATTCGGTCTGGTTATGTCATAAAAATAGGCGTTGAACTTTTCAAAGTGGATCCCATTGTATTTATTCAACCCATCCTGGGTGGCCAGCCACATCATGCCCGTCGTATCCTGTGCAATTGAAATCACGCTATTCTGGCTAAGTCCATCTTCCACCGTGATCTTCCTGAATACGATCTGGCGGGACTGGGCCAGCAGGTTATTTCCTGAATCCAACAATGCCAAAAAAGAGGATAAAAGGATCAACCCAAAGAAATACTTAAGGAATTGCTTTGACAGCATTTTCAAGTCACTTTTTACGGTTCGGTTGATTTCTGCTGGATGGTCTCCAGGCATGTAAGGGTCCAAATTTAAAAACAATATGCAGATTTAAGAAATCCTTTAAACCAATCGATTCTACATCGAATATTTTTTTTTAAAAATAAACATTTATATGATTATTCAATGGATTATGTAGGCTGGCATTTTCAGAAAATCCAGGTTCAGCTACCTTTATGTCTCATTGGCCTATGTGAAAATAAAAAAACCGGACCTTACGATTTTATAGGATCCGGTGTGGTTGGATAGTGCTTGGAGTGAAATGTGATTTTACCTTTTTTACCTACCCTGTTTATTTGGGAACAGGTAAAGGAATTTTCCGTTTATATTTAAATCTGATAACCTGCAACTTTTATGGGTGAAAGACCAGAAGCCTTATTCAGAATTTGATCATTTTTTTTGTCCTGATCCCCACTTTTATCTTTTATGATCCCCTGGCTATTGCCTTCCATTTTCTGGTTTTTTAGGTATTGGATCATAAAGACTACAATGACTACCATGGCCCAGAATAGTATGAATAACAGTGTTTTATTGAACTGTTTATTTATTATTTGGTATAATCATGATATCATTCGACTACAAAGATGCGGTATCCATTCATTTTTACCTTGGACTTATGTTCCATATCTTTGGACATATGTTTCAAAAATGCATTTATCCGTTAAATTTCTTCACCATCTCGATCCGCATGCAAAAAGGTGCGTTCTGATGATCGAAAGTATATTCAACAGATCGGTCCGTCTCCAGGACATGTTTAAGGTCCAGGCCTATCTTAATCACCGAAGCATCCAGTTTATTTTTGATCTCCCGGTCTATCACCAACTTAATGCTGCCATAATACAATTCGGTGATCATAAAAACCCGGCGAATCTTTCCATCATATAATTCCCAGTGTTTACTTTTCATTTCTTCAAGGAAATCATCGATGGTTACTCGCATCAGGTCGGTCAAGGCCCTTGTTTTGATATCCCCGAAGGTGAATTTTTTAATGCTGTTAATCCCGATCTCGGTTTCCAGTTCTCCAAATTTAGGATGCTGAAGACTGGTGGCCAGATTCATATCAACTTCGATGGTACGTTCTGCTAATTTGGCATCTACAAGTGGAAGGTCCCTGCATTCTTCCAGATAGGAATTCAAATCCTCTTTTTTGATCAATTCTGCATCCACAAAAGCATTGAATATGTGGTTGGGCATTCCGGGATGATCAAATTTTGGAACTCCGATTAAAGGATCCCAAACCAATTCACCATTGATGATATTTTCATGAGACGCCGGAATTAATTCCAGGTCATACTTATTCCTGAATTTCTTGATTTCCATAATGATCTTTTTAAAAGTTGATGATGCACATATCTGATTAAATGAAATTTATTTCCCCGCAGATTAAAGAATACATATTAAGAAATTATCAATTTAAATGCAAGCCGTCATTATTTCGGATACGGTTAAAACGGCTTCACGGATCGAAAGTCTATCCAAATATTTTCAGGCCAGGGTTCTGCTCAGTGAAGCAAGTCTTCAGGGACTCCCCGACCAGGCTGACTTTAATTTCCGGTTTTTTGGAAAGGTCAGAGTGAAAGGGAAAAATAATACACTCAGGATCTATGAATGTTTTGACGGAGATGAACCTGATTGGCATATAAAAAGTTGATCTCCAAAGAAACCTTTAATCATGCGATGAGTGCCTACATTGAGAAAAAATTCACGGAGACTGCCCTGGCTTTTCAGGAAGTGACGAATCAGAATCCCGAAGATCAGATTGCCAGACTATTTCTCCAGAAATCAGGACAATATATCGCATCGGGTGTGCCCGATGATTGGGAGGGTGTGGAAGTAATATCCCATAAATAACATAGAAGATCTGTCTACAGTCAGTCCCGCATTAAACACCCTGCGTCTTTCCATGATTATAGATTCAGCATAAAGAATATGAAACTGATCTTGTCCGTTGGGAGCCTTTATGAACCGCTTCGAGGAAAGGACCTTTTATTCGCTGAAACCATGTTCCATCACCTTGAATATATTTCCCTTCCTGATTCTCCCCCAGTTTATTAATTCGTCGTAGGTCTTCACCTTGTCAATCCTTACATTTTCATTGATTGGATTCCCGGTAATAAGGGATATGGCCTGGGCCATCATGGGATCGGTCACATCACCAAAAGGTTTCGCTTCCAGCAGATTATCTGATATGTAAAAATCCGGATTCACCCCATTTACAAAATCAGTGAATCCATCGGCATTGGTGTATTTTAACACCACAGGCACCATCGCCCAATTGTGCCGGGGCGGATCATGCTGGTCATATATTACAAAAGATCCATAAAATTTCCCGAAAGTCGGTTCACCGATTGAAATGACTGGCATATAGGGATCAAGTCCGACCAAAACAAGTTCACTGGCAGAAGCGGTATGAGAGGAAGTCAGAATGACCACCTGGTCAAGATCGAGATGGTGACCTACCTCTTTAAACCGGATGAACAGGTGGTTAGAATTCTCTCCCTCCTGCTCGACATAATATTTCTCCAGGATATCGTTATAGTCAAATCTGACGAATACATCCCGGTTGAGCACCTGGGATTGTGGGGCCAGCAAACTCCCGAAATACTGGGCGGCATCGACATTTCCTCCCCGGTTATATCTGAGATCTACGATCAGTTCAGTAACCCCTTCCGACTTAAAGTCGTCCATCACCTGGCCAAGATTATCGAGCATGGAATCGTTATTGCCTGAGATGAAATCAACATAAACCAGGTATCCGATCTTAATCCCCTCCACCTCTTTCACTTCAGAATAGATGATCGGATTGACATCGATGTTATTGTTTGTAACAAATATTTCCTCATCCGTTTCGTAAATGCCACTGCCATTATACTGGCCCAGGGTAAGGGTATATTCTGATTTATCATAAAAGTCGAGGTAATTATCATTCGTAAGGTCCTCCCCGTCGACTTTTAGAATGATGTCCCCGCGGGATAGCCCGGCAGCTTCTGCATTCGAACCGGGATACACAAATTCCACGATGATGAAGATCTTATCTGTATTGGTGAAAACACCGAAGGTGGGAGAAAACCCAAGGGCCAGGATCTCCCCATCCAACTCTTCACGCAAACTTTCAGCATCATCTGAAAACCATGAAAACCTGTCATCCTCATATAAAAGTGATTTGAAATAGGTTTCATGATCCGGCTCCGCCCGGTCCGTATCGACCAGAAAATCTTCCCAGAAATAATAGGTATTCATTTCTTTCCAGATCCAATCGTTGATATTTACTTCCTGAGAATCATCCCCGGATGGTGATGGATCATCCTTCAGTAAACATCCATTCAAGAGGAAAACGAGGAGGAGGAAAAAGATAAATTTGTAATATCTGTCAGCAATCATTCGAGTTTATTCGTCATTATAATACCTAACTGCGACTTACCGATTATAAATAAAAGCCGTTTAGTTATAACGAAAAAATTCAGATTTTGATTTGCCCCAATGAAAAAGAGTATTGAATCATTCAGTATTTTTCAATGACTCCAATTCCTTTACCCTCTTATCAGCCTCCCGGTGGACGATATCCAATAGACTTCTTCGAAGCCTCATCAATTTCTTTAGGACTGATTAGAACAGTCATTGATATATTCACAGCTCCTGCAGCTTTAATTCCCATGCTGAAGGCTGCTGCTGACGCCGGATCTGGAACATCCAGAATGGCCATTACATCCGATTGACCAAAACAATAATAAAAAAACTCGATTTTACCCCCCAGTTTTTTTGCAATGTCCTGGACCATTTGCTGACGGCTCGTCCCTCCTTCCTTCAGTAGACCCCGGGTCCCTTCAGAAGTATATGATGCATTTACTAGATATTTTGCCATTTACGACCTCCTCCTCTGAGGTTTGGTTGATTTTGTTATAAAAATTATAAAATTCAATATAATATTTTTCTTTGGGGAACGGTAATGAACAGGGCATTTTTAATGTTGCTGATCAGGAATCTTGGTCTGACGAGTGGGGGTGGTCTGACGATGAGGGTTGGTCTGACCAGGAGGGTTGGTCTGACCAGGAGGGTTGGTCTGACCAGGAGGGTTGGTCTGACCAGGAGGGTTGGTCTGACCAGGGGAAGTGGTCTAGAAAATATGCTCCAAAAATTCATCCTGCTTCTTTCTTTTATGCCCCTTTATTTGAATTCTATGAACATTCTTTTAAATTATACCTGTTAATCATTTTTTACTCCTTTTTTATGAAAAAATTGGCCTCTCATTCACAATTATATGATCTTCCCAGGCTTCAAAATCGATTCAGTCCAATCCTTATTTTACTTTTGAATGGTGTATTGATAACCGGACTTTTATTCTGCTTCCATTGTAAGCAAAAAACGGCTGAGGAAACAATCAAAGTACCTTTCAATCAAACACCGCTTGATAATTACGTGAATGCTCCTGATCCAAGCTTTCACTCAGAAATCATGTATCAGGCAAAGAAGGAAGGGTATACACTCTATGTATTGAAAATGATATCCCAGGAATGGCTCACCATGAACGAAGTGGATGAACCAGTCTGGTGGCACTGGGTAACCGTCGTGGTTCCGGATACCCTTGAACACGATACTGCATTGATGTGGATCGGGGGAGGAGCAAAAGATGATGAACTGCCTCAGGATGCATATACGATCCTCACCCAATCAGCCATCCTTACCCATTCGGTGACCGCCGGCATCCATAATATCCCGAACCAGCCCATCACGTTTGTGGATGATACCATCCCAGGAAGATATGAAGATGCGCTCATTGCCTATGGCTGGAGAAAATTTCTCGAAAGAGGGGCAAAAGATGAAGATGCGATCTGGCTTGCCCGGTTGCCAATGACCAAAGCCGTTGTCCGCGCAATGGATGTGGTGGAGGAATTGATTGCCAATGAATTCAACCGGACGATTGAACATTATGTGGTATCGGGCGCCTCGAAACGAGGTTGGACTACATGGACCACAGCCGCGGTGGATGATCGGGTGGTGGCGATTGTTCCCATTGTAATCGATCTTTTGAATATTGTACCTTCCTTCGAACATCACTGGAGAAATTATGGTTTCTGGGCTCCTGCAGTCCATGAATATGTGGTGGAAGGGATCATGGAATGGATGAATTCGGAAGAATTTTCACGGTTACTTGATATCACCGAACCCTATTCTTATATCCAGCGACTTGATATGCCCAAATTATTGATCAATGCAGCCGGAGATCAGTTTTTTCAACCTGACAGCTGGCAATTTTACTGGGATGACCTTATTGGGGAAAAACATATCCGCTATGTTCCGAATACGGGTCACTCTCTTCAGGGAACTGACGCCCTTGAGTCATTGATCGCCTTTTATCAGGAGGTTCTGGATAATAATAACCGGCCAGACTATCACTGGGAGATCAGGAATAACCAGATCTATGTCGAGGTGGATCCTGACAATAAACCCAATATGATAAAGTTGTGGCAGGCCGACAATCCGGAAACACGTGATTTCCGGATCGACCAGGTGGGTGATATCTGGAAGGACAACACCGTAGCAATTAATCCGGAAGGGATCTATGAGGTTAATCTGACTGTCCCAGTAAATGGTTGGAAAGCCTATTTCGTAGAACTTACCTACCCGGGGAAAGTCCCGTTAAAAGTCACAACCGGGATTGTGGTTTTGCCAAGGATCTATCCTTTCGATCCCTATGTGAGTGAGAATCCACAGGGTAACCAGGTTTTACCCTGACAACCAAGGAAAATTTTGAAAACGATCTTTAATCATCCATATCCCTGAAATTTTTCTACCTGACTCAATTATTTTTTTTATCAGACAAAAAGCGTAAGTTGGGAAATGTTACCTGAAAAAATTTGCAGCTTAACCTTAAGATCAATCATTTAATAATCGTTCTCAATGTCTGGAAAAAATAAATCAAACAGGATCTCCCGTCGAAGTTTTCTTGATGTAAGTATTAAGGGCAGTGCAGCCATTGGCACATCCACCTCAATCGTGACTTCCGTAATTACAAATGGTTGCAGCCACCATTCGCCTGTTAGCTATGGCGCCTGCCACCATGATTGCCCGGATACCTGTTCGTGGAAAGTAACAACGAAAAATGGAAAAGTGATCCGGTTTGAAGCGGTAAGCAATCACCCCTATACCCGGGGGAAATTATGTGCCAAAATGGATGAATTTCCCTGGGATGTCACGTATCATCCTGACAGGTTTCTCTACCCATTGAAGCGTACTGGCAGAAAAGGAGAAGGAAAATTTGAAAGGATCTCATGGGATCAGGCATTAACCGAGATCTCCGATCAACTCAAATTGATTCAATCAGAGGAAGGTCCCACTGCCATCCTGCCTTACAGCTTTGCGGGAACGGAAGGAAATGTACAGATGAACTGTATTAGCGGACGTTTTTTTGCCCGTCTTGGTGTCACCAGACTCGAAAGGAACATTTGTGGAGATGCAGCAGTAGCCGGTGTAGCTGGAGTGATCGGAGCCGGTACTCCCATGATACCTGAAGACATACAATACAGCCGTTTTATCATTCTCTGGGGAACGAATACGATCAATACCAATCAGCACCTATGGCCTTTCATTGACGAAGCCCGTTCGAAAGGAGCCAGACTGGTGGTGATTGATCCCAGAAGGTCAAAAACAGCTGAAAAGGCAGACTGGCATCTTCAGCCTATTCCCGGAACCGATGCAGCGCTGGCATTGGGAATGATGCACCTGATCATCCGGGAAAACTGGATTGATGCTGATTATATTGAAAATCATACCCTAGGATTTGAGAGGCTAAAAGAGCATACGCAACAATATACCCCGGAATATGTTTCGGGTATAACCGGAATCGATCCGCAGCAGATCCTATCATTAGCCCGGGAATATGCACATGCCCAGCCTTCCTGCATCCGGACGCTTATTGGTATGGAACATCATGCCAACGGAGCATCCTCATTCCGGGCAGTTGCTTGCCTACCGGCACTGACGGGAGCCTGGCGTCATCTCGGCGGAGGTATGTTGAACATGACTTTTAGTCTGTTTGGGGAGGCCCTGAATTATGAGGATTATGATATAACAGGTAAAATTGAAGATCCCTCCATCCGTTTGGTGAATATGGCCCAAATCGGTAAAGCGCTCACCGATCAAAGCATGAATCCCCCTATCCGTGCATTAATCGTCTATAACAGCAACCCGGCAGTGATTGCCCCCAATCAGAACCTGGTGAAAAAAGGGCTTCTCAGGGAGGATCTTTTAACCGTTGTCCTGGACCATTTCATCACCGATACCGCCAGGTATGCCGATTATGTTTTCCCGGCTACTACCCAGCTGGAGCACTGGGACATTTTGACCTCCTGGGGACAACGATTTATATCGTTGAATGAACCTGCCATTGAGCCGCTGGGTGAAGCAAAGTCCAATTCGGAATTCTTCAGGCTTCTTTCAGAACGGATGGGACTGAAAGAGGATTATCTATTCGAATCTGATCTTGAAATCATAAAAAAATTCCTCAAAAGTGACCACCCCTATATGAAAGACATCACGTTCAATGGTCTAAAAAAAAGGGGATGGGCCCGGCTGAACCTCCCCGAGCCTTATATACCCTATGCACAGGGGAATTTTCCTACTCCCTCCGGAAAATGTGAGTTCTACAGCGAAACCCTGGAAGACCATGGAATTTCCCCTTTACCCGATTATATCCCTGTTGATCAGTCACAGACTGATCCATCTGTTACCCTCTCAGACTATCCCCTGAGATTGATATCGCCCAAATCAACCGCCTATTTCCTCAATTCTTCCCATGCCAACCAGGAACGTCATTTGAAAGGAGAAAAAGAGCCTGTACTGGAAATGAACAGATCGGATGCTGAGAAACGGGATATCCCGGCGGGTGATATGGTGAAAGTGTTTAACGGTTCAGGGCGGGTTATGCTGAAAGCATATCTATCTGATTATGCCCTTCCCGGCGTAGTCTCCATGCCACATGGATGGTGGCCTTCCCTGATGGAGGGTGGGTCATCCGCCAACGCGCTCACCCCGGACGGCCTGACAGACCTGGGTAATGGTTCAAATTTTCATGATGCCCGGGTGGAGGTGGAGAAAATTATCGTGTGACCCCTTAAATCAATAAATAATATTTAACCCCAGAGCAGAATCCTGGATCCTGGTTTTCGATGCAGAACATCGGGGAATTAAACCACTTCCTTCTCTTCCGCCGAAGCGTACGCGAAGGAGGATTAAAGAATTTTTTCAATCGGGAAAGGTAAAACATCAATCGGGAAGGGTAAAACAATAGAAAATATCCCCCGGCTTGGTTTCCGGTTTGCCTCCTCCCCCGGCGGCAACCACGACATATTGTTTCCCATCGATCACATAACTTGCCGGAGTAGCATAAGCCCCTGCTTCAAGCTGAAATTCCCAGAGAACTTCTCCCGTATTTTTATCAAAAGCCCTGAATCTTTCGTCCATCGTTGCTCCGATAAATACAAGGCCGCCGGCTGTCACCAATGGTCCCCCCATATTAAAAGTGCCTGTTGGTTCAAAACCCCTTTTTTCCAATTCCGGATAAGTTCCAAGAGGCACCTGCCATAACTTCTGGCCTTCATCCAGATCGATGGCAGTCAGGGTGCCCCAGGGAGGCTTGTTGGCAGGAAACCCCTCCGGATCACGAAGTGCATTGTGCCCGCTGGCGACATAGGGAACATCTTGTGCAAAACTGAGCCGGATTGAATCTTTAGAAATTCTTTTTTCTTCTCCCTCGTCCCACAAAAAAGCGATCAGAGCTTCCCTTTCAAGGATTCCCAGCATGGTAAACTTAGGCATCTGGCCTTTTCCGTTTTGAAGCACTGAATCAACATATGCCCTGGTTTGCTGGTTCCGGATTGCTTTCAACTTGTCGAGAGCGGGAGAACCGGGATTACGGGGATTGCCGAATCCATGGCAGGCCGAACAGATGGTCCCATACAGCCTGCTCCCCAATTGATAAAAAGAAATATCCTCTTCAGGCTGCGAAGGGATCATGGAGATCCATTCCGGCTCATTGCTGCAATTCACATAAAGGGTATGGGTTTCCGGATCATAACCGGCACCTCCCCAATTCGTACCGCCATTAAACTGGGGCATTATCGTAGTCCCTGCCTGTGAGGGTGGTATGAAAAGATTTCCCATATTCATTCCCTTGAGGGCATCCAGGATAAATTTTTCTGATTCGGCGCTGATTTGAGCCACCTCCTCCCGCACAAAGCCTTGTCTTGCATACCTTAAAGAGGCTGGAGGAAACGGCTGCGTAGGCCAGGAAACTTCTTCCGGGATATCAGAAGGCGGAACAGGAACCTCTTCAACCGGGTAAAGAGGGTCACCGGTTTCCCGGTCCAGCACGAACAAATGCCCCATTTTTGTAGGCTGGGCGATCGCGTCGATTAATTTCCCATTTTTCCTTACCTGGACAAGATTGGGTGGACACGGAATATCATAATCCCAGATATCATGATGGACCACCTGGAAATGCCAGATCCTTTCACCTGTTCCGGCATCAAGTGCGAGGATGCAGTTGGCGAACAGGTTTTCCCCAGGCCGGTCGCCTCCCCAATGATCATACGAAGGGCTCCCAGTACCACAAAAAACCATACCACGTTGTTCGTCCAGTGTAAATCCTCCCCAGCTATTCGCACCACCGGTACGTAAGTAGGCATCTTCAGGCCAGGTGGAATGGCCATACTCACCCGGAAAAGGGATGGTATGAAATGTCCAACGGATCTCACCCGTCTGAATATCAAATGCCCGGATATGCCCGGGGGCAACAGGACCCGGACCTTCTCCCACCCGGGAACCCAGGATGAGCAGGTCCTGAAAGATGATCCCGGGTGTTGGGGCCGTTAATGAAAGATGATGAACCTCCCTTCCAAGGCCTTCAAAAAGATCTACCTTTCCCTCCTGTCCGAAATGCTTAATCAGGGATCCGTTCATGGCATCAAGACAATAAAGCCAGGCTCCGGCCACATAATATATCCGGTGGCTGTTCCCGTCAGTCCAGTAGGTGATCCCGCGGTTTTCTCCAAAGGATCCCTCTCCCTCAAAAGGATCGAATCGCCATATTTCCTTTCCGGTTCTTGCATCCAGTGCGAATACTTTCATTGCCGGGGAGGTGATATACATCCTTCCGTCAACGATAACCGGATTGCATTCGATGGTGGTCGGCGGACTTTCACTCATGTCACCGGTGTGAAAGGTCCAGGCGATTTCCAGCTTACCTACATTTTTTTTATGGATGATGTCTGATTCAATGTATTTGTTTCCCATCGGATCACCACTGTAAATGGGCCAGTCGACCTCCTCGGAAGATCTTAAATGACAGGATACCACCCATAGTAAAAAAGCATAGATCAAATGCCTGGCCTTTCTGTTGATAAATTCTCGATAAAAATGATTCATATGGATTCTGGTATTTCTTCGTTGCCCTCTATGCTATAGATCGATAGAAAAATAGAAATTTCAAGTTAGAAATTTCCATCCTATTTTAAAAACTTCTTACCTCATCAGAAATCTTTCTTCGGACTGATATTTTCCCTAAACACCCCGACTTGACCCTTATTCACCTATTTTACACCTGCTATTGTGAGATTCATGTCATAATTTTGGCTAGATTTGAATCTTTTAAACCATTATTCTATTTTATTCATCCTGATTCATGAAACATTTATTGTTGTTTCTGTTTCCTGTTGGGGTCTTCTGGGCCTGCAATACCGTCGATGAGGTAACCCCGATCATCGGTACCTTCAATGTGGATGATCTGATCAAACCGGATACGGTCTTAGTCCTTACAGTTACCGTGGATCCATCCTACCAGACCAGCCAGACTGATGATTGGATTTTCGTTAACAACTCGAATGGGAAGGTTCTTGGCTGGCAACATTTCGAATCAGGTGATCAATTCGACCTCAACGCATTCATCAATTCAAAACCTTCCTTCGTTACCGTATCGGTATTGCAGGTACAGGAAACGGCTACGCGAACCACCGTTAATATCCGGTCATACGGACGTATCGAACGGGGCAAAAACTGGCTTCTGAGCCGGCTGATCGAAAATAAAAGAAATTCAATTGGGAATTTAGATATCATTATCCAGAATTCACCCCAGCCGTCCCTGGCCTATTTTCAGGCTAGTGACAATTTTGGCGGACAATCCTATTCCTCTTCGTATAACCAGGGAACAACCACCATTAACTTTACGCTATTTGAGGCGGTCTCCAGGATTGGCGTCACGATATCCACCTTGACGAACGAAATCAAATACCTGCAAATTGAGAAGCCGGCTCCCGTGGGAAATTATACTTTTGATTTTCTGTATGATTTTGCCTCCCCGGATCATGAAGCGCTCATATCGCTGGGATCCAATGTATACGTGATGGCCGTGATCCGCGGACTCCAGGACCTGGCCTACAATAAAAATCTGCGTCTGAAGGGATTGGCATTGACCGAAGCAGGTTATCTCAATGGGATCGAGCAGGTGCCGCTTGGGTACAACAATGGTTTTCCTCACTATTATACCGAGCTCACCGTGGATAAAACGAATTACATTTATCGTTATGAAAAGTTGGGCACAGCACCTGCACTGGGAAACATTTCCATACCTGCCAATCCGATCCGTATTGACAACAATTCCTTTTCTGCCTTTAGAATCTCAGGAGGTGCTGCCTACACGCATTTACAGAATTTATGGAAGTGGACAGAAAATTCCAATGGTCATGAGAACCTCCTGGAATGGTCCATCTACAGCCCCCGAGATGCCTACCCTGCCCTGACTGAACTACCTGTGGAAATTCTTTCCGAATACCCCTTCCTCGATTTTAACCATGATCTGTTGAATCTCGACAATGTGAGCGCCATCAGAAATTTTGCAGATTACAGCTATGAAGACATGATCGGGGAACTGATCAAGGATGTTCAGGCGGATTACATCCCCCATGAATATGAAATGATCACCCTGCCCGACTGATAAGGAGCAAGAATTAGAATAACAAATTCCTGACCCTGGCACTTAATCGCCTGATAACCCGATAACCACTGAAAACCTCTCATTCGCGTCAAATCAAACTCAGGAAATCTCCTCCCCTTCAGAATATCAGAAAAAGCAGGATCAGGATCACCAGCAGAATGGCGATCCAGACGTAGGCCGGGTTAGCTCTTGGAAATTCATACCCGCAAACAGGACATTCCCGGGCACCGGCATCGATCTCCATGGCACAGGAAGGACATTCTTTCTTTTTACCCATGATGAATAAAGCGAATGAATACAATGATAGCAAAAAACCCTGATGGCATATGAAGTAATGTAAAATTATCTCACAACGCGGGAATCAATCCCGGCGGGATTCCATGATGGTTGGAGAAATGATTTGATTTTTATCGGCGCCGGAATGGTTCCCCTGCTGTAAAAGATAGGGAAAGCGTTATCCAGAAACCTGGAGGGATTTCCCTGTTGTTAGAGAAATTGGCTCGGAGATGATTTACCCGGGAGGGATCACGCGATGGTTATAGAAAAAGATCGGAGATCATCTGCCGCGGAGGGATTCCATCATTTTCAACATCACCATGCCCGGACCGTTCTTCCTCAATCCCCATCCTCAAAAATGCCCCGGTCATCGTGATTCAGCAGGAAACTACTGTATGCCGTAATGCTATGGGCTGGCAGAAGATCTTCAAAGTCAAATGCGGATCCTTCTGCCCTGAAGGTTTGTTCCGGATTGATCATCACCATTTTTTTATCCTCATGTGCTTCTCGGTGGATGCGATACCTGTGCAGGAACTCCTGACCTGCAGGGGCCAACTGGAAATGCCCCCGGAAGGCTTCCGGACTGTCGTTGATAACATAGAGCGTGTAATTCCCTCCGGGACTCCGTATACAGGAAGCATACACCCGTTGTTGTCCGTCCAGGGATCCTCCTTCCACCACTGTATTTAAAACGGAGGAATATTTGGCACTGAACCGGGTCAGCAGTCCAATCCCGTAAAAGGAATTGGGATGAGGTGTAAAGGTATCGAGCAGAGAAATCCGGCCGGGGTCCCAGGTATCGACCAGTTGCCACTGGCCATCGAGATTCCCCCGGTTGATAAAACTCCATCGGTTGAAGGCATCCACACCCAGGTTCATTGCCCGGATGATCAGTTCCACATCTTTCAGGGTCGATTTGAAACTCCCGGGAGCCGGATCATCCAGTAAATAACCGAATAGCTGGGTACCCACCTCTGTGATGAAAAAAGGTTTATTTTTCTGGCTTGCCCATTTTTTCCAGGCCGCGATCCTTTCCATTGCCAGCGAAATGGAATAACCTCCTTCCTCCTCATTCCAGTCGAAGTTGGCATTGTACGAATGGATGTCATACGCCCCGATATAAGGATCGAAGTCGATCTTCCCCGCTTCGAATTTCGGCATATCCGTCCAGTCCGGGCCCGAAAGGGGTATATCGATGTTCTTTTTATCCAATGCCGCCCTGACGGCCTTCAATCCCGGTGTGATGGACATCGGGCTCATATCCGGATGTTGCCACCACGACCATCCATGGCCCGGCTCATTCGTGATGCAGATGTATTTGATACAGGTATAACCTTTATCATTGACCAGGTATTCAACCAGCGCAGCCACCCCCTCTGCAAAAGCCTCCATATCCCCGGGGGCAACCCGCAATCTGTTGGCACTTCCGGCATTGACGCCTTCCGGCATCAACCAGGGCACATTGTTCCACATCTGCTGCAGAAAAACATCCACCCCGTTTTTCTCACACCAGTCAAGAATCCGGTACAATACCTTCATTTCATAGCTGTCAAAAGTATATTGATCTTTTTCGGGCTCGTACATCCGTTGCTCCAGTTCGACCCGGCAGAAATTCAATCCCAGCCAGTCAGCATAACCATAAAGTGATTCCCAGGACTCCGGATCCTCCAGCCGGGGGTTGGCGCCCCATGCACTGCCTGCATTGTATCCCTGGCAGGGCTCCTCAATGGCATGCCAGGAAGCTCCAATTCCACCTTTCATCTGGTACTGGATTTCATCAGCTTCCACAGTAATGACGCATTCCGGCTGATCCTTATTTTCCCAGGCAGCGGTGGCAACGAATAAAACAGGTAATAAAAAAGAAATTGTAAATAAAGTTTGCATCGATTAAAAAATTTAAGGGATTAATTATTCCTCTGCCAAAAGATCAATATCCTGCTTTAAATTTCCAAAACAAATGACGTATATCAAATATTTTTGTTCATAGAATCTTTTTGAACATGTAAACTGCATTTTGACCGGGTGGCTATCTACGATTCTTGCTAAAAAATGCCAGGAAGCCTCAAAGTCACCGGGAAATCTCTAGGAAAATCCTCAAAACATTTAAATATTCGTAAATAAATGCCTGTTTCAAATATCTGTGAACCTAATTACTGATTTTATATGAAAAATGTAACCATTTTCACCCTGACCCTCCCGGTACTCCTTTTTGTTTTTTCCTGCAACCAGAAATCAAGCCGCCAACAGGAAAATTCATCGGCTGACGAAACGGAGGATACGAAGAAGGAAAAAATCGATCATTCCAAACTTGATGATATGGACAATCTGGTTGCCTGGTGCATTGTTCCGTTCGATATTAAAAAACGCACCCCGGAAGAAAGGATCAATATGCTCAAGGAACTCGGACTCAAAAGTTATGCCTATGACTGGCGCGAGGAACATCTGGCCACCATGGCGGATGAATTCCGGCTGGCCCGGGAAAACGGGATCGATGTGAAAGCCGTCTGGTTGTGGGTTGACGCGAACTCGGATGCTCCCGGACAATTAAGTGAAGCGAATGAGGCCATGCTTACGATCGTGAAAGATGCCGGACTGGAGACGCAGATCTGGGCCGGGTTCAACGCCAATTATTTTGAAGGATTAACCGGCGAAGAGGCCGTTCAGAAAGGCGTGGAGATGGTAGGCTACCTGGCCGGGAGGGCGGAGGAGATTGGATGTCAATTAGCCCTGTACAACCATGGTGACTGGTTTGGGGAACCGGCCAATGAGGTAAAGATCATCGAAAAACTACCGGATCAAAACATCGGGATCATTTTTAATTTTCATCACGCACATGAGCAGATCGATCGCCTCCCTGAGATCATTGAGGTCATGAAACCATATTTATGGGTGGTGAATCTCAATGGTATGCGGAAGGAAGGGCCCATGATCCTGCCCATTGGGGCCGGCGACCAGGAAGCCGGGATGATCGACCAGGTCCTGGCATCCGGATTTAACGGTCCGTTTGGAATTCTCGGCCATGTGGAAGATGCCGATGTGGCATTGGTACTGAAAGGCAACCTGGAAGGATTGCGATCGCTGTATAAATAGATAATCGCAATCAACTTTAATAGATCCCTCTTTTTGGTGCAGGATAGAAGTTTGTTTGACCTGGCGCAAGTCAAATCATTTTACATGCTTCCCTATATTTAAAGTACCGTAAAAACCGGATTTTTGGCCATCTTGCACCTTGAGGGCTCTAATTAAATGGAAAAGTGATATAATTTTATTGAAAAATACAATTATACCTGAAAAAATTTTGGAAAATCATTTTCCTGTATTAAATTGTTTGATATTTTTTTCTAATTTTGAATTTCGAGGGTTTTAAATTCATTAATTAAGTATAAGAGTCTGTTAATATTTTCAAAATTGAATGTATGAAAATTTGATCACTGAGATGTAGTTCCAAGAAAAATATAAATCTAGAAATCAAGCAAGCACTATCCTATGAAGAATCTTTACCATTCCAGAAAAGAATCTCCGAAGTCCTATCCATCGATAAAAATTTGGGGAGCCCTGTTGTTTATTATCCTGCAGCTGCCTGTAGTTTCCATCGCCCAGAAACAGAAGGAGATTGAACTCATTGTCGAATGTGTTGAATACATTGGCGACGATATGTTCGAGGCTAATTTTGGTTATAACAATCCGAACAAAAATAGTGTGATCGTGCCTGAGGGAGACAGTTACGTGGTCTATAATAAAGGACAAGCCAAGAAAAATGCGATCACTACCTTTGAGTCCGGAAGGCAATATAATGTGTTCAAACAGATATTTCGTAAAGACGATTATTGTGAATGGACATTGATTATGCCGGATGGCACCACAAAAACGAAATATTCTGATATCAATTCAGCTCATTGTGTAACAGGTAATTCTGATATAGAACCATATTATGACCCGCCTCCTGGAGGACTGCTGCAGAATTCGCTGATCTATCCTGAATTGTACTCATTGAAATTGAAATATGATGAAGTAAATGATCCGAATCAGTTTGTTTCAGACAATATATTCCAGATCCGGGATGGAAATAGTGGTGACAAGGAAGTATTGATTGAGGTGCTTTCCAGTAATGGGCAGTATGCCAATATGGTTTCTATTTTAACGAACCAGTATGATTTGGATGTAGTGAGAGAGAATGAGGAAGAATTTACTGTGATCGGCTGGTTGCCCATACCAAATTTGTTTTTCATCAATGATCATCCTGCAGAAGTGAAATTCGCGAGACCCGTATATCCGGTGGTTACACACGGCGGAGTCATTAATGATGGAGACTTCGCCCAGAGATCATATTATCTGAGAGAAGCATTTAAAGTAAATATTGGTGGAGAGAAATTCGATATTGATGGATCTGGTGTCAAAGTAGGGGTATTATCTGATAGTTTTAATAAATCTCTGGGCTTTGTAACAGCGGAAAATGATATTGCCTCTGGAGACATACCGGGTCCGGGCTACCCACCGGATCCTGATAATCCTGATGATCCTGGTTATACTACACCAGTAGACCTTGGAGGAGAAGGAAATCCTTGGGAATTTCAATATGGTTCTGCGTCTGATGAAGGCAGGGCCATACTGCAGATCATTCATGATGTTGCTCCTGGTGCCAAACTGGCTTTCAGAACCGCCTTTAATAATTACAGGGATTTTGCAGATGGGATTCTTGATCTGGAAGCCGCTGGCTGCGATGTAATTGTTGACGATGTGTCCTATATCACTGAACCCTTCTTTGAAATCCCGAATTATGGCTTGGGACCCGTAAACGAGGCTATTGAGGAGGTTACAACTATAAAAGGGGTATCGTATTTTACTTCTGGTGGAAATTTTAACAGTTTCTCTCATGAAGATGTATTTACCCCTATAACGACCGGCAATAATAAAACCCGGCATAACTTTGGAGGAGGAGATTTTACGCAGAAAATACTTCTTGAAAAGGGAAGTTATGTGATGGTATTGCAATGGAAAAAGCCACATGCCTCTATTTGGGGAGTTGGATCTGATATAGATCTGAACTGGTATCTTACCGACGATGATGGCAACATTCTATATGGATTTAATACAGATAAAAATTTCAACGGCGACCCGGTAGAGGTAATGCCTTTTACGGTTGTAAGTAACGTTGCTTATACCAACATTATGATTGAAAATGTGACGAATTCAGAACCTGTACCGTTTAAGTATGTTGTATTCAGGGCGGGGGAGAAAGGAGTTTTCACTGTAATAGATGGATCCCAAAAAGGAAATTATACAATTGTGGGTCATGCGGATAATGAATATGCCATGACAGTTGGTGCCTCTCCCTGGAAAATTGATCCGCTTGTTGGAGTGAGAACCATGGAAAGGTTTTCTTCTACGGGTAGGACAGGTAGTTCTAAACCTGACTTCACTGCCCCGGATGGAGTTAATAATACATTTTTAGGTGTTGATACCAATATTGATACGGATGATGAAGATCCAGGTAAATATCCCAATTTCTTTGGTACATCAGCTGCTGCACCGAATGCTGCTGCGGTAGCCGCTTTATTGCTTGATGCAAAAAACAAGTTTTACAATGCGGTAACCGGACCTACGGAGGAAGAGGATATTCGGGGAGAAATCTCTCCGGAAGGCATGAGAACCCTGTTACAAACCACAGCTCAGGATATTGGCGATGATGGATTTGACAATTCAAGTGGAGCCGGATTCATACAGGCGGATGCAGCCTTACTCGAACTGGCCAATCCCAGTCCGGATGTTGAAGCTCTTCTCTATGATGATGATGACGGAAATATTGTGCCTGGTCAAATTCAACTTCTCGTAACGGTGAAAGGTAATTACATGACCGACGACACAAAAGTCTCTCTAGCGGGCCAGGAGCTAACGATAACAGATAGGATCAGTACCAATGAGGATAGTTATTATGAAGAGCTACAGGTATTGGTTCCGGCATATGGTGATGGTAACCCGGAATTTATTGTTAACACCCCGCCTAAGGGAGACTTGGGATTGGATGGCGGTTTCGATGCCATCCGGTTCGAGGGCAATCCGGTGGACATTTATGTTTTGGGGGACGTTTACAACAACTCGGCCAATTCATTCAGTAATCATTACGGGGAACGCATGCCAGGCATCTCTCCAGTGTTCTTGTTAAAGGATGTCTGGGATGAAGGTGATCCTCCGGTGGCAACCCTTTCTCCTGAGCTTATTACAAAACTGACAGATGCTATAAACTTCGAAATCAATCCCATAGATGGAACAGATTTCACTTACTTATCGCCCCCTGGTTCGTATACGGTAGTAGCTTCAACAACTTATGAAGATGATAGTCCATTGGCACAGGAATTGGCTGCATTGGGAATTACCATTAGACCGAGATCTGGACAATTGAATCGTCTGGCCCTTCCAATCACTGTCAAGGCAAACAACCTTGCTGGTCCAACTGCCTTGACCTATGGCGACCCGATTAATATCACTTATACGTATTCATGGGATGAAAGTCTGTACAATATCCATGAGGATGATGTCTCTGGCCTGATGGCGGAGATCGCTAAAGCACATACCTATGGTGACAACGGCAAAAATATAATCAATGATTATGTTGTGGTCTTCTCTGCAGGGCGTCCGTTTCTTGACCGGTTGCCCTTCCTGAACCGGATGCCTTTTTTGAACGTATTGGTCACTCAATCGATTTTGAATGCAGGAAAACCCTTCCTGAACACTTTTGGAGTGAATAATGGCCAGGATATAATTGACATCAGTGCCTTGGTTGATTCCTTCGAAATCCCGGAGACTCCTGAATTTGATGAGGACTATGAAGTTAATTTCCAGGAAGTAGTTACGCAACAGGGTACGCAACAAATGCTCATGGTTGAAGCGGAAGGCGCTTTGTTCAACAGGCTTCCGTTCCTGAATCGATATCCATTCCTGAATATTGGAGGTGAGGATGTTTTTCTGTACGAAAAACCCTATGCGAACAGGATGCCGTTCTTGAATCGATTGCCCTTCTTAAATGGTAGTTTTCTTGAAGATGGAACCTTTACCAATCGACTCCCGTTTCTGAACCAGGACAGTGAAGGGGATGGGTACTCCTCTTTCTCCAATGCCTTTGTTATTATTGATGAAACAGACTTTATAAATGCAGGAATCGATCAACCAATGGAGTTGCTGCCCGTCAATGTTATTACGGGTATCGGGGTGACACCACATACGGGATATCCGGATGATGATGGTAATATGGGCCAGATATTCCCCGCAGCACTTATATCGGATTATTTCGTGGTTACACTTGAACCAGGCAACCTGGAAATCCTGCCAGCCCCTATTCAAGTAACATTTGATGATGAGGATAATGATGATGTAATAACAACTATATATACCGGTCAGCCTCAGATTCCCGCAATTACTGCCACTGCGTATTCTGATGATCCGGCGGATTATCCTTCAGGTACCCTGCCCGATCTAAGTGGGTTCCTTCAATTAAAATATTACAACGATTCGGGTACGGAACTTCCAGGTCCTCCTGTTGACGCAGGAACCTATACGGTAACCGTTGAAATAATAGATGATCCGGGTGATGACCTGCTGCCAAATTATCGGTTAGAGTCAACTTGTACTGAATGTGATGTTACTGTATTATTTAATATTGAAAAGGCGGACTTGACCGTGTGGGCAAACGATGCGGAATACGTCTATTGTGATCCTGCCATAAATAGTACATGTCCGGATCTATCAATTACATTTAATTATGATGGATTTAAAACCAGGGAGGATGGCACCGTAGAAACCGCTGCAGATGTATTTGTACAAGGTTATCCATATTATGACATAAAGAACGAAAATGATAACCTTTGGAATGGCGATGTTGGTTCATATCTTATAATTCCCAGTTATCCGCCCAATGAGGTCCTCAACTATAATATTGTAGTCCCGGATGTAAAACCTTATGGTATCTTGACGGTTACCCCGGCGCCTGCTACCGTTACAATAACCAACACGGAGCATGTTTATGATGGTTTGGAGAAAAGGGTTACTGTAACAACGGATCCACCTGATGTGGTTTTATATGATGTGATGTATACGATTCCCGGCGAAACGGATCCACTTACAGAATTACCGGTCAATGCAGGCACATATAATGTTACAGTAACCTTAAATGGGAATTATAACGGTTTTGCAGCCGGTACTCTTACTGTTGACAAAGCATCATTGACCCTGGAAGCTTTAGATGTGTATGTGGATTACGGAAATGTTCCGGTATATGAATATAGTTTAACCGGGTTTGTGCCGGGTGAGGATGAACAATCTGTTTTTGGTGGTGAGGAGGTGCTATTCACACCGGATCCTTCAGATATTTCAGAATGGGGAGAATATACGATCACCCCTAGTTTACATGAGCCTGCGAATTATTATATTGATCCGATAATTAATGGTACGCTCTATGTCAATGAAATAGGCAATGGCCTTAAAAAGATTAGGACCTATCTAGATTGTGTCGTTAACAATTCTGATGATCCGGAATATCCGTTAATTGCCCGTTTCTTCTATGAAAATACCAATGATTTTGATATTTATATCGAACCGGGTGTTGAGAATTATTTAATATCGGAAGGAACATATGAACTCATTGAACCTGTGCCAAATGTATTCTATGCTGGTGGAGGCATCTTTGAGGTTGCATTTGACGGGAATAAGCTGACATGGGTGGTGATCAGTTTTGATTCGAATTCCGGACACAAAACATCGGTATCCACAGATGCCAGTTCCACTTCTGGAAGATGTAGTACCGCAGGAGCAAGGATAGCTGATTCCTCCCTGGGGACTGCCAATGCTGAATCAATGGAAGATGAATTGTTATTCCAAAATGGTTCCATTGTAATCTATCCCAATCCGGTAAAAGATAAGTTTATCATCCGCTTCGCTGGAGAACAGGAAAAAGTGCAGGATATCTTTTTGTTTGACAGTCAGGGCAAATATCATATCTTAAAAGCCCACTGGATCACCTCAGAAAACGGATATGAGGTTGATCTAAGTCAGATGAACAGCGGATTATACCTGATCAAGCTTGATTTGGAGAATAGCCAGCAGATTTATCGGGTTATCAAAGAATAGAAAATACGTATAAAATTAACGCATTGTCAAAAGGAGGGAATAAAACAATTCCCTCCTTTTGTTGTTATATCTTATCTAAAATGCTTATTCATACAAATTATTATTATTCTTAATAATTTATTAATTTTAAATTCGTCCATCGTGATAGCTTCTTATGATTATAAGAAAAATAGTAGTCCTACTTTTTTTTATTCTGCTTTTAATCCAATCTTATGCGCAGGATTCGCAGATTGACAGTTTAAAAACTGTCGTTCCAACTCTAAAGGAAGATTCTAATAAAGTAAATGCATTAAATGAATTAAGCTTACTCCTCTGGGATGTACAACCGGATACGACCATCATGTATGCAACCGAAGCTATTGAAATCGGTTATCGAATAAATTTTAAAAAAGGAATGGCTTATGCGCTAAAAAATATTGGATTGGGGTATTATACCAAAGGCGATTATATTGAAGTTCTCAACTATTTTCAACAGTCATTGTCTACATTTGATTCGATAGGTGATAAGATAGGTGTTTCAAATTTACTGAATAATCTAGGTTCTGTATATATGACCCAGGGGGATGACGCCAAAGCCATAGAAAATAATTTAAAATCTTTGAAAGTTGCAGAGGAAATCGGGGATACGATGAGGATTTTATCGGCCAATATTAATATTGGCATTGTATATCTAAATAAACAGGAAACATTAGATAAATCCCTGGATTATTTATTAAAAGGTCTGGAATTAGCTGAAGAAATAGGCTATCAGGATGCAATAGGAAACGCTTCTGTCAATATAGGAGAACTATACTTTATGAGGGATAATTATGATTCAGCCTTAATATATTTTGAAAAATCGCTCAATGCTTCTAAATCCGAAGGTGGAGGATTTGAGATATATTCCCTTAATAATTTGGGGAAAGTATACATGAAAACAGAAAAATATGAATTGGCAATTAAATACCATGAACAAGCCTATGAAATGGCGAAACAGATAAATGATAATTTGCAGGTTGCCCAATCATTGCTCGGTTTGGGCAATGTTTACCGAATTTCAAAAGATTATAATCGTGCAATAGCACCATACAGTGAGGCGGAAACAATTGCCAAGGAAATAGGCGCTATTTTTGAACTTCAGGGGATATACGAAGGATTAGCCCTTACTTACTCTGAATTAAAGGATTACTCTAATGCCTTTAAATATCAGACACTATTAACCACCGTAAATTTAGATTTATATAATGCGGAAAATGATAAAAAAATTGAACGGCTCCAATTTGCTTATGATCTTGATAAAAAACAGGGCGAGATTGATATTCTGGCTAAAACTGCCGAGATCGAACAATTGAAGGCAAAACGGCAGAAAGCAATTAGCTATGGCATCGGGATCGTCGGGCTTCTCATTTTGATATTGACGGTATTACTGTTCCAGCGTTATAATTTTATCCGGAAAACCAAACAGATCATTGAAGCGGAAAAAGAACGGTCAGAAAACCTTCTTCTGAACATTCTTCCTGAAGAAACCGCCGAAGAACTCAAAATACATGGAGAAGCCAAGGCCCGCCGCTATGAAATGGTCAGCATTATTTTCACCGATTTTAAAGGTTTTACCGCGCTGTCCAGCACCCTGAGCCCGGAAAAACTGGTCCAGGAGATCCATCATTGTTACAAAGCATTCGATGAGATCGTCACCCGGTATGGAATTGAAAAGATCAAGACCATTGGCGATGCTTATATGGCCGCCGGCGGATTGCCCGTACCGAATGAGACCCATGCATTTGATGTACTGAGAGCGGCGATCGAGATCCGGGAATTTATGGTGAACCTGAAAGAAGAACGCCAGAAAAAGAATCAGCCTTTCTTTGAAATAAGGATCGGCATCCATTCCGGTCCCGTGGTGGCGGGTATCGTAGGGACCAAAAAATTCGCCTATGATATCTGGGGGGATACGGTGAACATTGCTTCCCGGATGGAATCCAACAGTGAGCCCGGGAAGATCAACATTTCCAAAACCACCTATGAATTGATCAAAGACCAGTTTACCTGCACCCCCCGCGGAGCGATCAATGTAAAAGGAGGCGGGGATAAAATCATGTATTTTGTGGAAGAGGAAGTGAGGCAGCTTATAGAGATTGGGTGAATAATGGAAGATCATTAGATCCACCATCTGGAAAGTTGGAAACTCAAAGAGGGAAAGGGAACAATCCGGAGCTCCCGGAGCCAGTCAAAAGGTGGTAGGGTGTTATTGAGAGGATAGTCACTTGATGTCACGCCGAAGCCTATATTTGAGAAAGTAGTATTAAAATAAATAAATAGAAATCATATCCAGTGAAATATTCGTTAGAAAAGCTGATGATGAAAAGCACGATTTTTCGGAATCCTTCGCATGAACAAAGGATTATATGATGGCTAAAGAATAGGTTTCTGATTATGAAAACTTCTTGCCTGACTGTAAGAATGAAAACAAGACGCTTTCCTTGAAAAGGAATTTCATTAATACTGATCAATCCTATTTTCCCATTTGCCTAGTTCGAACTCGCGTTAAAATATTTCACTTTCCAATAAATTATGTGTAATAAACAAATCTCAAAAAACAGGATCTTATGAATATTAGAAAGTGCGCCGTTTTTGTGTACGTCATATTCCTATCCATTCATTGTTTTGGGCAGGAATTGCAAACGGATAGTATAAAATCAGTAATAAAAACTTTAAAAGATGATTCAGTTAAAGTAATTGCCTTAAATGATTTAAGTTCTTTGCTATGGAAATCGCACCCAGACCAGGCAATAGAATATGCGAATGAAGCCAGGGATCTGGGTTATAAAATTAATTATAAGACCGGCGTTGCCTATGCCTTGAAAAACATCGGGATGGGTTATTATACCAAGGGGAAATATATTGACGTGCTTGAATCTTGGCAACAATCCTTGGCAGTATTTGATTCAATAGGTGATAAGATCGGTGTATCAAATCTATTAAATAATTTGGGCGCTGTTTATTTCAATCAGGGAGATGATGTCAGGGCAATCGAATATTATTTAAGATCACTCAAAGTTGCTGAAGAAATAGGAGATACATTAAGAATTGCATCTGCGCTACTTAATATTGGAAATGTGTATTTAAACAAAGATGAGACGCTGGATATATCCTTAGAATATTTGTTTAGGGGATTAGCATTAGCTAAGGAAATTGGCGACCAGGATGCAATCGGGAATGCCTCCGTCAATATAGGAGAAATTTATCTTAGAAGAGATAATTATGATTCCGCGCTTTATTATTTTGAAAAATCATTAACGGCATATGAAATTGATGGATCAGGAAGCGGACCTTATGCATTAAATAACATCGGTAAAGTATATACAAAAATAGGGATTTATGATTCAGCTATCACACATCATAATGAGGCCTATAAGATAGCTGAACAAATAAATGATAAATTGCAAATGGCCCAATCCCTTTTGGGATTAGCTAATGCATATAATAAGAAACAAAATTATCTCGAAGCGGTATCATCGTATAAACAGGCTGAAATAATTACGAAAGAGATCGGAGCAACCAAAGAATTGAAGGAGGTTTACGAAGGCATATCACAAGTATATGCTGAAATTCATGATTTCACGAAAGCCTATAAATACCAGGCGCTGGTAACCAAAATAAACCTGGATATATATAATACTGAAAATGACAAGAAAATTGAAAGGCTCCAGTTTTCTTACGAAATTGAAGAAAAACAAGGAGAGATCGATCTGCTGGAAAAAAATTCGATAATAGAACAATTGAAAACCAAAAGACAAAAGGCCATCAGTACCGGTATTGGAATTGCAGGTTTTCTTATATTAATATTGGGTGCAGGATTATTCAGTAGGTATAAATATATCCACAGAACCAAGCAGATCATTGAAGCGGAGAAAGACCGGTCCGAGAACTTGCTTCTGAACATTCTTCCGCATGAAACCGCCGAAGAACTGAAAACACATGGGGAAGCCAAGGCCCGACGCTATGAAATGGTCAGCATTATTTTCACGGATTTTAAAGGTTTTACCGCCCTATCCTCCAACCTGAGCCCGGAAGAACTGGTCAAGGAGATCCATCATTGTTATAAAGCCTTCGATGATATCGTTACCCGCCATGGGATCGAAAAGATCAAGACTATCGGTGATGCCTATATGGCGGCGGGCGGGTTACCGGTTCCGAATGAAACCCACGCCCTGGATGTGCTCAGGGCAGCCATTGAGATCCGGGATTTTATGGCTGATCTGCGGACAGAACGTCAGGAAAAGAATCAACCTTATTTCGATATCCGGATCGGGATCCATTCAGGCCCTGTGGTGGCAGGTATCGTGGGGACTAAAAAATTCGCCTATGATATCTGGGGAGATACCGTAAACATCGCTTCCCGGATGGAATCCAACAGTGAACCCGGGAAGATCAACATCTCCGCCACAACCTATGAATTGATCAAAGATCTATTTGTCTGCACACCCCGTGGTGCGATCAATGTAAAAGGAGGGGGTGATAAAATCATGTATTTTGTAGATGAAGAAGTGAAACAATTTGCCGAAACGAGATGAGCGTTCTCAGAAGCCTTCAAATTATCCTTAAAACCTCTTTAATTCAATCGTAAAATTCGCAATTCATTAGGTGGAAAAATGACTTAAAAAACGCTTTTCTCCCTGAGCCTTGTAAAAGGTTTAAACGGATATCACTGAGTAATCCATACTTTTGAGATAGGTATTAAAAAAATAAATCAATACTTTTTTTAATTTTATCCAACAATCGCTTGGCTTTTAAGGGTTTGCGGGCAGGACTGCCGCGTGATTGTATGTCTATCGTGAGATAGTTAACTCACCTGTGAAACCACCATCCAATGGCACAGTACGCCAAACGATTGAGCCTGCCAAAAATCAATAAATATTGAAAACCCTGTTATAAGGCCTTCACCATTCTAACGCTATATAATCCGTATAAGAATCAAATGCCCCGTCTTCAAAATAGGATGAAAGGGTTTCCATGGTATTGAGATATGGATCAACCACTTCACTATAGGCCTCGGTGCTCTGACCTTCCCCTGTCCAATATTCCCGGTACCGGTCGTAAGTATCAAATACGAGCAGCATCATATATTTACCGTTCCGCTCTCCCCGGTCCGCTTTTAACCAGTAGATTGACAATCCTTTCATTCCTTTATGCAGGTCCTGAAGCCATTCATTCATTAATCTCCTTTCAAATTCACTGCTCATCCCCGATTTGATTTCCGGATAACGGATGGCGATCACTTCCCCCAGTTTTGGATTAACAAGTTGATCAAAACCCATCAGGATGTAATCCGTGTGAAGGTTCGTCTCTTTCAGGTAAGGCATTCCCTGGACAAGACCCGTTCTTTTCCATTTATCCATCCCGCTTTTACTGAGATCATTTCCTTCCGATGGATAATAATAATCACGGAATTCAACCAGATCGAAGCACATAGCGATCGTATATTTTTCGGGCCTTTCGCCCCGGATCCCTTTCAGCAATATAAAATCATATCCGCTGAATTCAGGATGGATCCCATCATGGATCCGTTTATAGCTGTTTTCGATGGCCACCTCATTGATGGCTGGATCGAGCTCCATTTCAGCAATGGCCAGACATTCAGGCATATTCTGTCCGTATAAAACCGTGCTAATAAACATGAAGCCTCCCAATAATAAATTGAATATTTTCATGAGCCCCATTTTTGGTTAAAATCTCTTGATTATATAATGTATATAAATAACAATCGATCCCTTCCATAAAGTTCTTTAAACCCAAAATCCTTTTCTGATTCTGGGTGGGAGTGACCTCCATCCTACCATCCGGTGATTTGACGTCTCAGTAACTAAAAACAGGAGGGGATAGTAACTGCCCGGTATAAAAATGTATCTTAGCGTTTACTAATTCCAGGTGAATCTTATTAATCAGAAACTCAAACTTTTTATTAATTGAGGCGATTCTCCATGCATAAAAATGTTTTAATCATCCTTTTCCTGGCAATGGCATCGTTGCCATCCTTCGGGCAATATTATGAAGGGCCTTATGATCCGATCAAAATTCATTATAAAACACCCGGTTTCATCTCCATTAATGAAGTTTCGTATGGGGATGGGCAAGGCTTCACGGAAGGCCCATATTCAGATTATTTTATTTCTGTCACCACAATTTTTGGATATTATGTGAGTCAGAATTTTATATTCGGAGTTGGAACGGGGTTGTATATTTATGATGGAGGATCTCTGCTCCCCATTTTTTTGGATATCCGCTTTACATTAAATTTTAAGAAGCTCAATCCATATTTCTTTTGGGACGGCGGATTCCTGACCATCTTAGATGACCCAAGCTCCACCACCAAATTATACATGAATCCTGGCGTAGGAATTAGATATGTATTATCCTATTCCGTGGCAGCCACAGCAGCAATTGGTGGATTCATTCAGGAAGGAGGAGCAAAAGAAGACCGGGATACCTTTATCAACTATAAATTGGGTGTGACCATTAAACCGCGCCGTAAATAATTCGGGGTAGGAAATTCTCAGATTACTGAAGGATGAATCGACATTACTATGCTGTCTGCCATTATACCAGTTTCTTATTCGTTTCCCGCAGCCTGCGTGACATTTTCTCCAATAATCTGAAAGCAATGGATGGATCCTGCTGAATGGTTTTGTAGAAATTTTTCCTGTCAAGTGTCAATATCTTTGCATCACCCATTGCGCGAACGGTACAGGACCGGACATCTTTTTCGAACAAGGCCATTTCTCCAAAAAATTCTTTTTCAGATAACTCTGCCACTTTGATCTCCCGTCCATCGAGTTCATCAACGACTTCAACCTTACCTGCCTGTATTACATATACACAATCACCCACTGTCCCCTTTTTAATGATAACTTCACCATCTTTATAAAGACGACCTAAAGTATTATTTACCATTTTCTTGTTGTTTTACGCCATTTAATTTCCCTGTCAGTGAATTCCACAATAAAGATATGGGAACCATGGGATGAAGCCCCCGCTTGAATATATCTGCGTATGGAGCACTCCCGGTAAAAGTATCCCAAAGGATGGAACTCATTCTTCGTTTATCGTTTGCTTTTTTCTGTTCCCTGACCACCATGCTGTACAGGCCCGTTTTCAGGATTTTTGATTTTTGGATAATATTGGTCAATCCAAAAATACCTTTCCCGATCCTATTGTCCAGATCCAGCTTTTTACATACGGGATCATAATATTTCCTAAAATCGTTTTCCGAGATTCCCTGAAAGATCACTGTTTTGGCCGCGGCTTTGCCCGTTAGATAGGCTGCCCCGATTCCATTCTTATATAACTTGCTGGTAGAAGAATCTCCAATTAAAACCACGCGGTCGGCATAGGCTGTTTTGGCACTGTTGATATTAATGGTTGGATAACACTGACACGGCATGATGCTGTTGATGTCGGCACCTGGAGGAAAACACTTCTGAACAGGTGCTGATCCAAGAAAACGCTCTACCACCTTTTTATTGATTTCATTGCCCAGTAATACTAGAGTAACATAAGAACCCTTTGGAATTAAGGCACCAAATTTAATATTGGGCAGATTCAGAAGGAAAACATGCATGGAATGACCGAAGTAAGCATCGATCAAAGCCGGCTCCAGGTATAATTCACAGATAAAGGTTTTCGTGATCTGTGGTAATTGATAGGTGGGACAGACTGATTTAAACAGTTCCAGTGTGGGTTTATTCAATCCAACGGCTCCTACCACCAGGGCATATTTCTTTCCCTCCGAATTTTTTGTTTTTAAAATAATGCCGTCATGGTCTCTTTCGAGTGAAACTACCCTATCCTGTATGAGATTTGCACCATTTGTTTTGCAGAGCTTTAACAGGAAATTGTCAAAACTTTCATAATCGTTGAGTAAGGATCCTTTCGGACCGAATCCCCTGTATACGGATGCGATCCGCTGTTCCTTGAGGGGCGTTTCTATGACAGTTCTTCCATTCTCAAGATGAAGTGTATAGGATTCAATGCCTCTTCTGATCACATTAGAAGGTATATTGATCCCTTCTGTAGCCAGATGCTGGACCAGTGATTCGGAAATAATTCCTCCACAATGGTTACATCCCGAAGGTCCGGTACAGGTAAAATCCTTTCCTTCAATGATATCGATGTTAATATCTATGCCATACCTGTCGGCCAGATCCAGGGTAAAATACGTAAAGAAACTCCCAGCCGGTCCTCCCCCGATGACGGCTATTTGTGACCCATCATATAGCTCTAAAGTATCAGAAATATGAATCTCCAATGTAATTGCTTAAAAAATGAAAATAACCCCCGAAAAAAAAGTGTTTCTCGTAGATAAATTAAAAAAAATAATTCATTTAAAAAATTTCTTTTGGATATTTTCATCTTTTCAACATAAGTACGAAATCTTATATTAAAAATTAGGATATGATATTTATGGATCTGGTAACTTGAAAATTCAATAATTTTCGGAAATGATTTAAAAACAACAGGCCGGAGAAATCTCCGGCCTGTCTTAAGGATGGATATAAAATCCCACAGATATTTATTCTCTCTCTTATAACTCTGCTTCTACGGCGGTTTGTGGATCAGTAATCACAGCGCTTGGTCCGGTCGATTCAAACATGAATCCTCCGTAAGCGTTATTTCCATGTTCACCAAGATCCATGCCTTCAAGCTGCTCGGCATCACTTGCCCGTAAACCAATGAACGTCTTGATCAGTAAGAAAATGATATACATGGCTGCAAATACATAAACAAAAACTACGGCCACTCCAATCAACTGGGTAAACAGCTGGCTCATTCCCCCCCCGAAAAACAGGCCATCCCTGATCGCAGTATCCTCTGACCAGTATTGGAGATCGATCGCACGCTGTCCAAACAGGCCCACGGCAATGGTTCCCCAGGCGCCGCAAATGCCATGCACACTGATGGCCCCTACCGGATCATCCACTTTTAATTTCCTCTCCACGAATAAGGTGGAGAAAAAGACAAGCACTCCAGCCACCAGACCAATGATCACCGCACTCCCTGTACTCACGGAGGCACAGGGAGCGGTGATACCAACCAGGCCGGCCAGTGCTCCGTTAAGGGTCATCGAAAGATCAGGTTTTTTGAATTTCGACCAGGAAGTGATCAGGGCTCCCACAGCGCCGGCGGATGCTGCCAGGGTAGTGGTAACCGCAATATGGGAGATGCCCCCGATCGCCACTAGGGTGGAACCCGGATTAAATCCGTACCAGCCAAACCATAAAATGAATACGCCCAGGGCAGCCAAGGGCATATTATGCGCCGGGATCGCATTGACTGATCCATCCTTGTTGTATTTTCCCAGCCTGGGCCCTACAATGATCGCACCTGCCAGTGCAGCCCATCCTCCAACGGAATGTACAACCGTGGAACCGGCAAAATCACGAATGCCCAGATCACTTAACCAGCCGCCACCCCAGATCCAGTGCCCGCTGATCGGATAAATGATGGCAGATAATATTACTGAATAAAATATATAGGAGATCAGCTTGGTTCTCTCTGCCATGGCACCTGAAACAATGGTTGCGGCTGTGGCAGCAAATACCACCTGGAATAACCAGCCGGCGCTGAGTCCGTAACCGGCATTATCGGTAGGGGCATTGGCAGATCCCAGGAAAGCAAGTACACTGTCAAATCCAAAAAAATTGGAATCTCCACTCGAATACATAATGGCATAACCTACCGCCCAGAATAACAAGGCACCAAATGAGAAATCCAGTAAATTCTTCATCATAATATTGACTGAGTTCTTGGCCCGGGTAAGTCCCGTTTCTACCATCGCAAACCCGGCTTGCATGAAGAAAACAAGAAAAGCAGCCATACAAAGCCACATGATGTCCGCCACTTCCTGGGACATTATAGCTACCGGTTCCTGACTGATCGATTCAACCTCTTGTATAGAAGTCGGGGATAAATTCATTGCCTGTAAGGAAAGATTTTGTGCATCATCCGTGCTGGCACGATCCTGGGCATACAAATTCCCTGCATACCACCCCATCACGAGGTAAGTGATCAATAAAATGGGCAGATATCTAAGAACCTTTTTTCTGACCCGGTTTCTGAATGACTCAAAAACATCGGGTATCTTATCGATTTTAGTAAAATTATTTTTCATAGTTGAGAAGTTAAAATGTGAATGAAGACTTTCAGGAAAGCCCTGCTAAAGCGCTGACTTTCCTTTTTCCTTGTTTCGAATGCGGTAAGCTTCCCGGATGTCTGAAACAAAAATCTTCCCATCCCCGATTTTACCGGTATGGGCCGATGTGAGCAGACATTCAATCAATGCATCGAGCTTATCATCATGGACCACAATTTCCAGCTGGGTTCTTGGAATAAACCCGAGGTCATAGGCAGTCCCGCGGTATTGTTGCTGGGTTGCATGTTCTGTCCCAATTCCTTTAACTTCCGAATAGGTCATAAAACCGATCCCTATCTTCGTAAGTGCTTCATGGACCTCTTCAAACTTTGAAGTCCGGATAATTGCTTCTACTTTTTTCATCATGGAATCATTTAACTTTTATTTAGGCCGCAATGTAGGCCAATTAAAACCATAATTGCAATATTTTGCATTATTTTATTTTTATGAGGTTTGTTTTTAAACCTTTTTTTATTATATATTCATTTTTTTAATAATTTATAGTTTATTTTTTACCCTATAATTGCAAGATTTGCAAATTTGATTTTTGAATATTTGTCGGAAGAAGGGACCTACTGGTAAAAAATATTTATGCACGGATCTGATGTTGAAACGGGAAGGTTTCCATCCTGATTGGGTTACAAATTTTCCTTGGTTGCCTTTGTTACCTCCCTGCCTTTTTTCTATTTTTATCTTCGTGTTTTTATGGCCGAGGCATTTTTCTAAACATTTTAAATGCTGTAACAGCCGTTAAATATTTTGATCATGAAAAAGAAATTTCCATTCATTCTCGTTTTTCTCCTGGCTGCTTTGATACTCCACGCCCAGAAAAATCAATATTTTACTGTGAAATCCCCAGATGAGAACATCAGTCTGAACATTGAAATCGGTAGTAAAATCATCTGGTCTGTCCTGCACAAAGGGCAGGAGATCATTGCTCCCTCGGAGGTTTCCCTTCAGCTGGAAGGGGGTAAAATACTCGGAGAAAATGCCAGAGCCAGATTAAAAATGGAATCAGTGGATAGGGAAATCCAGGCCATCAACTATAAAAAAGCGATCATTCCGGACCAGTACAACCAGGTTACCCTTAACTGCAGAAATGATTTCGGCCTCATCTTCAGGGTCTACAATGAGGCAGTCGCTTACCGTTTTTTCACCTCGATCAAAGGAGAGATCACCATTTTAAATGAAGACGCCAACTTCAATTTTACGGCCGATTATAAGGCATTTATCCCCTACATGATCGATTACCGGGATGGCAGGATCTTCAACTGTTCTTTCGAATCGCAATATGATGTACAAAATATTTCACAATTCAAGCCGGATTCTCTGGCTTTCCTACCCCTGCTTGTCGATGTCGGGAACGGTAAAAAGGTTGTCATCCTCGAGGCCGACCTGGAAAACTACCCGGGCATGTTCCTGAATATCAACGAAACCCGGAAAGGATTCATGGGAGTATATGCTCCCTATCCCCTGAAAGTAGAGCGAAAAGGGATCAATTATATCCCCATCGAGCGGGCTGATTATATTGCCCGGACTTCCGGCACCCGGTCATTTCCCTGGCGGACCATTGTGATCAGTGAAAATGATAAGGAATTGTTGAACATCGATATCATCCAGAAGCTGGCTTCACCTCCCAGGATCGATGATATTTCCTGGATCGAGCCCGGGCAGGTGGCATGGGACTGGTGGAACGCGATGAACATTTCCCATGTCGATTTCAGGGCTGGAACCAACACCGATACCTACAGGTACTACATCGATTTTGCGGCGGACAATGGCATCCGTTACATCATCATGGATGGAGGCTGGTCCAGCTTCGGCAACCTGGCCAAAACAAGGCCGGAGATCGATCTTCCCGCAATCCTGGCACATGGCAATCAAAAAGGAGTAGGCGTAGTTCTCTGGGCAAGCTGGTATGGCATTTTGCAGCAGATGGACGAAATATTCCCCTTATATGCTGATATGGGCGTCAAGGGTTTCAAGATCGATTTTTTCGACCGGGACGATCAGGTTGCGGTCGCTTCGACCTATGAGATCGCAAAAAAAGCCGCGGAATATCATCTGATCGTCGATTATCATGGAATATATAAACCCACCGGTCTGCAACGGACTTATCCCAACGTAGTCGGCTATGAGGGAGTACAGGGCCTGGAGTATACAAAATGGTCACGTGAGGAAGTACCACGGTATGATGTAACGATACCTTATATCCGGATGATGGCCGGTCCGATGGATTATACACCCGGCGCCATGCGGAATGCCAATAGGGATAACTTCCGGGCGATCAATGCCAATCCCATGAGCCAAGGCACCCGCTGCCACCAGCTGGCGATGTACGTGATCTTCGAGGTCCCGTTCCAGATGCTGGCCGACAATCCTACCATCTATATGCAGGAACAGGAATGTACCGGTTTCATTGTGAAGGTACCCACCACCTTCGACGAGACCGTTCCCCTGGATGGTAAAATAGGAGAATATGTGGCCCTTGCCCGGCGGAAAGGAGATACCTGGTATATCGGCGCAATGACCAACTGGGATGCACGGGAATTGACCTTTGACCTGTCTTTCCTTGATGAGAGGAATTACCGGGCTGTGATCTTCAGGGACGGCATCAATGCTGATCGCGACGCCACCGATTATGTCAGGGAGGAGATCCCGGTCACTTCTGGTGACCAGTTGAAAATTAATATGTCGACCGGCGGAGGTTGGGTAGCGAGGATTGAAAAGGTGAGATAATTAACTAGATAATACAGGTTGTTAGCTCAAAACATAGAATTCTGTAAAAACCGTTTTAATAATAAATGGTGGTCAAATCTTCACTTTTGTTTCTATCAATTGATAAAAAATGGATTGAAATTGCGCTGGTTTAAAAACATCGGACCTTTTTTTATTCCTGTGTCCCTGATCGGTTGGATTTTCCTGTCAGGAGGACTACTTCTGGCCGTTTATTTTTTTATCGACATTGACAGCAGATCTCATTCTGCAAGTGATACATTGATCAACTTTGTCTTTAATTTATTCCTTATTGGCGTGGTTTATACGTTGATTGCCTACCTAACCAGCAGATCCAGGAAATAAATGACGAATTTCAGCCTTCAAAATTTCTAATTTACAGTCAACATCGCTTGTGCCAGTAGTGGAACCCAGATCCTATAACATGTGTGGGCGGGTTAAACGAATGTAATACAACCAATTGAAGAACGGAGCTGGCGTGGATGTTATTTGGATGGACCTGTGTAGGATCATCCGTGCCCCTCTTAACCATCGCCTCTCATTACTGGTTTCGGATTACTTAATTTGATGGAATGAGGAATAATATCGAAATTTAAATATTAGAAAATCTATAGGCCATATCTGACTCATTGCCTGCGTCTATTAGTAACAGACAGATTTTCACGTGTAGGGTATTTATTTCATAAGTACTTGATTGTTATTAAATTTTAGAACAAGGATTAATGAAATAACCAATGAAAGATTTTATATACATCGATCATTTACGTTTTACCTATCCCAATAACACGGAATCCTTGTTTGACGATATCTCCTTTCAGCTGAATCAGGGATGGACTGCGGTGGTCGGACCTAATGGAAGTGGTAAAACCACCCTTCTAAAGTTGATAGGCGGATTACTGGAGCCGGATTCCGGGGTACTTCATTTTCCCGGAATCCGGTATTATGCCGAACAACGCACCGATTCCTTACCACAGGGATTTTCTGAATTTCTTGGATCCACTCAAAAAATGGCCTTTAAAACCAAAGAGTCACTTGGCATAAAGGATCAATGGTCACAGAATTGGGATCAATTGAGTCATGGGGAACGAAAACGCTGTCAGATTGCAGCTGCTTTGTTTGCGGAACCTTTTATCCTGGCCATTGACGAACCCTCAAATCACCTGGATTATGAAAGCCGGCAGATCCTGTTTGATGCATTAAAGTTGTTCAAGGGCATCGGAATACTGGTGAGTCATGACCGTGAATTAATGGACTTTCTCTGTCATAATACGATCTTCCTGGATCCCCCGGAAATAGAGGTACGAAGAGTCCCTTATAGTCTGGCTGCCCGGGAAAGAGAAAGGGAGAATAAAAGTAAAATGGTGGAACATGAATCAGTCAGACGGGAAGTGAAAAAAATAAAAAAGAAAGTGATCCTGCAGAAAGAAAAAGCCAGCCGGACAGCCAAAGCTGGTTCCAAGCGTAATATCGGGACCAGGGATCATGACGCCAAAGCAAAAAAAGATCTGGGCAAGCTGACCGGCAAAGACGCCATTGAAGGCCGTATCTATAAACGCTTTAAGACGAAACTTGAAAGGGCTGAAACGCGTAAGGATACCATTCATTTCAGAAAATCATTCCCGATGGGTATAAAATTCCAAGAAGAGGAATCCACTCGCTTTTTCCCCATCATAATTCCCTCAGGATCCTTAAAACTGGGCAAAGAGAAAACCTTGCAGATCCCCGAATTGACGATCCGTTACGGGGATAAGATCGGCTTATTCGGGAATAATGGATCAGGTAAGAGCACCTTTTTAAACCATCTGATTGCCTCATCAAATCTGCCGGAAGACAAACTTATTTACATCCCCCAGGAGGTCCCGGTTGATCAGTCCCGGTCGATGCTCAGGAGCGTTCAGAAATATGACAGAGAAAAAAAGGGCCAGATGATGATTCTGATCAGCCGGTTGGGATCGGATCCTCATCGGGTGCTGGAGACGGATATACCCAGTCCCGGGGAGGTTCGTAAACTGATGCTGGCTGAAGGCATTCTCAAAAATCCAGGGATCATCATACTGGATGAACCTACCAATCACATGGATCTGCCATCCATCGAATGTGTGGAGCAGGCATTGAAGGAATGCTCCTGCACGCAGCTCCTGGTCAGCCACGACCGGGTATTCCTGAAAAACACGGTCAGTGAATGCTGGTTATTTTCGGAAAGTGCTGAAAATGAATATATAATTGACGATAAGTTTTTAATGGATTAATATCAACCATTTTTAACCCGGAATAAAGATTAATTTTTTACATATCAAATCTCTCTCTTTTTTCAAGATTTTTTATGATTTCATCTTTCTCCAGAAAGGCAGGCCGTAATTTTTTTTCGGAGAGTAGCTTAATTTGATCGCCAATATGCTTATTTCCAGGTTGAGATGCATTTCCATAACTTAAAAGTACCTGGGCCCTGACTTTCTTGCCAAATTCAGTGATGGCAGTGTAGGTGTCGCCAAATCCGGCACGTTTTTTATGGTCAGTATCCTCCAGGTAATCAATGGTCCTGAAAATCCCATATCGCTCTGGTCCCCCATTTGCCGGGTAATCCAATTCATTCATCCGGAACCGGTGTACGTCGCCCCAGGCGATGTCCATTGAGCCATATTTTTCCTTTATCTCTTTTGCTGCTCTGATCAGGAGTTCTACCGCCTTTTTTTGATCCGAAATCCCGTCAGGAGTGGAAATAGGGTAGCTGGGATCCCATTTCTTTTCAAACAAACTGCCATCCAGCTGGTCGAACCAATGGGTGAATAAAACGGCTCCCCTGCTGTCGGAATCTGTTTTCTGGTCCCAGTTTTTTAAAATATTCGCTGCATGGAGGGCGGTGGTATCAGGATACTTTTCGACTGCACACAATAGATCATCAATGAACCGATCAGCAGCCTCCAACCCGGTATTGAGTTTATAGCCTAACAACTGGTCAAAAGAAATAGAAAGATTATTAAGAATCATATTGGTTGCCCTTTGGGCTCTTAAATGCATGAACCTGGGAGCCAAGTAAACAGGAAAATCTGCAGGATTCAAAACGGGAGGGTAGGTACAGGTCCACGGCGGATCGTTACAGTTTTGGAGGAATCCAGAAGAGGGATTGATCACTTTTGGAAGGTCATCATAATCATGGTATTTATGCCATATATATTTTGATACTGTTCCATCGATCGTTCCCTTCCAGAATTTAAAATCTCCTTCAGGTTTCTCCGGGATATTCCCGTTGAATAGATAAAGGATGTTGCCAGATTGATCGGCATAAATGATATTGAACATTGGGTTCTGAAGCATTCTGAGCGCAGACTCAAACTCAGATAGGTTTGATGAACCTCCCATCTTATGAAACTGTTCAAAAATCCGTGCATTTTCCATTCCAACAAATCGCAAGGCATAGGCCATCGTATCATTTTTGCTGATGATAGGCCCATGTTGGGAATATTCAAAAGTTACCAATATTTCTTTTTGTGTTCCGTCATTTTGAGATACGTTGAATAAATGGGTCTTTTTTTCAAAAGTCGTCAAATTCCCATCCAGCAGATAACCATTCTTTTGCAATACCAGTTTGTACCGGTCCGATCCATCCAGTGTATTCACTGTCATAGCCCAGCCCAGGTGATGATTAAAAGCCATAACCAGGGTGGGGACTCCTACTAAACTGACGCCATAGGCATTATAATCCTTTGAAATTAGATGCGCTTCAAAAAAAGTAAAAAGGCCTGTCCACGGAAGGTGGGGATTGGTCAGAAGCATCGCATTACCTGATGCTGATTTGGAAGGTGCAATGGCATAGGCGTTGGATCCCATATTTGAAGCTCTATTGATATAAAATAAATCTTCTCCAGCAATGAATTCAAGACACAGCACCCGAAGTATGTGTGCCATTACATCTACTGCCTTCACAGGCAATACCTGTTTGACCTTGCTTCCAATAGATTCCGGATATGCCTGCGCATAATCATTCATGCCATTTACAAAGGCATCCAGGTAAGACTTAAAGACTGGATCCTGTTGCTGATAATTTATTTGGGATCGATCCGGTATGTTAAACAGCCAGATCTTTTTATCAGATTCAAAATGTGATTCACCCCAGTATTCAGAAGCACGGCCCCTGGCTTCTGCATAGAGTTGAAGGATCAGATTGGCATGATTTTCCATTTGTGCCCATCCGAAACCATAATACATTTCCTTAAGGTTTTTACCATAAATATGCGGTACTCCGAAATTATCCCAAAGAATCTCTGTTTTTGTCTTTTGGGGCTGAATATCACATCTGACAAATAATAATAACAGGATAAATCCAGTTAGAATTTTCCGTGTGATAAACGGGTTCCTGTATATCATAAGTTTTTGTTTATTAAAAAATAAGAAGTCTGAGTTGATACTATAAAATATTTTAATTCGCCCGACTTTCTTTTCCCCAATTTATGAAAAATCTATTTTACAGGAAATCAACACCATAATTTACTGATTATTAAACTCAAGAACCTGAAGTTTAATGCAGGAGGGTGTTTCCGGCCCGTAATAAATCACTTGTCGGGCCTTTATCGATTCAACAGCATTTGCAATCGGTGAGCAATTATTCAGATTTCGGTTATATCGCGGGAACCAGGAAGAGGTAATGGCCACTCTAAGCTTATGATCCGTATCCAGTTGATACCCTGTTGCCCAAACAGATATTTCATATTTAGTAGGTTTATCTTCATTCAACTCGACTTTTGCTCCACCTTCCTGTATATTGATGATTTTCCCATCCGGAAAGACATCCTGCAAACATACAATAATATCAGTGCATAAAGAATTGCCGGAAAGCCACAAGGAAGCGGAAATAGGTCCAAGCAGAATCATAGGTTCATCTAGAACATTTGTCTCAAAATTCACCTGATCAGTACGGTTGATATTGTCATTTTGTTCGGCTGGACCCACTTTATCACCTAAAGCAGTCCCACCAAAACTTGGATAGGGGTCCGTTGGATCATAATCGAAAGTCAACAATCCATCCGATGCATACTTTTCCGGACTAAAATAGTTATCCGGGCCTATATAATAGGGGATCATTTGGGTTTCACGGGGAGGCCATTCATCAGATCCAAAGTATTCATTCCTTCCCATGATGAATAGATTATATTTTTTATCCTTCAGGGGTGAAGGCAAATTTTTTTTCTTCCCTTTAACTTTTTTTACAGTGTATAAAAATATCTTTAAAGGATTTCCAGTCCTTTTTGTACCCCCATATTCATTTTCCACCCCCTGCGTACCATGGCAAAATGGACCAATAACCATATGACTGTCAGGATGTTCTTTTGTAGCTAAAGACTGAAAATCTTCGATCTGGGTTTTTAAAAAAATATCATACCATCCAGCGATGGACAAGACCGGGGCATGTGCTAATCCTCTGTGATTCATTTTTCCCCAATAAGCATCACTTGATTCATGCGCAAGCCAGTCATTGATGAAAGAAATATCACGGACGGTGGAATCATCCGCGATAGATAATGGAAGCATCCTGTAACTTTTTTTCAGTTTTTCCTGGGTAATATCGTTTGAGCTCTGTGATGCATTTGTCAATCCCCAAATAAAAGCGGATTGTAAAGAAAAAAGTCCATCAGGATACATGAAATCGTAGATGTTGGCTCCGGCAAGTAATGGGACTAAAAAATCGAGTGAATCTGAAATTGCCCATTGCGTATATCCGGAATAGCTGGTTCCCCAACCACTCACAATGCCATTAGACCAGGATTGGTTTCTGATCCATATCAAGGTCTCGAGGCCATCTTCCCGTTCATTGATGAAGGGATAAAATTCTCCACCGGATTTATATTTACCCCTGACATCCTGGATCACTACCGCAATTCCCTTTATTCCAAATGCATCTCCCACCCAGGATTCGGTCTCTTTATTGTATGGAGTCCTTAAAAGTATGGTAGGATATTTTCCATGGCCTTTGGGAATATATACGTCCGTTTTGAGCGGGACGGAATCATTCATTATAATATCTGTTTCTGTTTTATTTGGTTTTAGAAAACATGAACAAGTCAAAAAGGAGATCCCAATAAGCCATATGATTGATCTGAAACCAATTTTTAAAAAATCTGATCTCATTTTATGTGATTAGGTCAATGATAAAAAATTCAATCCATCCCGATGCTACTAAATTAAGATTAACGTATATAATTCAAGAATTACATGAGCTACAAAATTTCGTTAAATAAATTAATATTCTTATCGTCCCAAATGTTGATTCCTTTATTGGTACAAATGTTCTAAACTGGCCTTGCGTGGCTGAAGCTTGTACCAAACACTGGCAATATGACCATTCATCAATTCACTACCCGCCCCTCCACAGGACCTTCATAGATCAGCTTGATGCCCCAGTCTTTGTCATCGGGAAAATCAGGCAATCGGATCATCCCGATCTTGTTGGCCATCAGTTTGCCTTCACCCACATCCTGCCAGGTACCCTCACGGGGATTGAACCACTGCGCCCGATAGATACTGTTCAGTTTAGCCCCTCGGATAAAAGATCGAGGGCATCCCCTTTCGAAATAAGCGAGAAATATCTGCTTATCAGCAGTTCGGGCACAATACGCCCAGCCTTCATAACTAAGGATATCCTGGGTCTTGTTCGGCGAGACAAGATCTGTAAGAGGAACGAGTTCTTTATAACGCCTGCCGATAGAAAAGGCAAAGGTTTTCAGATATTGCATTGTAGCACCTGAACCCCACTGGAATGCCTCCCACATATGGACCGGGGCACTGGGTTCGATATCCGCACCCCAGATCCCCTCGGCGCCATAAACATGTCCCGCCAGTCCACCGGAAAGAAAACTGCCGTACATACCTGAGCGGACAAATTCATTGTCCTTTTCTGTGCCCCCGGGAGCTCCCCGGGTATAGTTGACGGAACCGGGGCCTCGAGCATCACGGTAACCGGAATAATAGGGTTCCCCATTGAATGAAGGTGTTGGATTTTTAAGGTTATATATTTCGGTGAGATACCAGTAATTGTTGTGTTCACGCATATTCCCGATCTGGTTCAGGGTGACCCATGAATCTTCTCCCCAGTTCTCAAGGGTGGAAGGATTTGCGTTGGCGGAAAGCAAGGTGCCAAAGGGTGGCAGACCATATTTTTCTTCCATATAATGGATCGCTGCGGTATAATCATCCGGGCTGACGGTTTCATCGATGATATCAAGATGAATGGGACTCAACACCACATTATTGGCCTGGTAACGGGAGAAAATATATTGAATAAACCGTGTATAGGAATCCGGCCAGCCATAGTATTTGTACCAGCAGAGCCCGGCATCACGACGGGATACTTCGATGAATGGGACGATCCCATTGGCATTGAGGTAATCGATCTTACGGTCGAGATATTTAAAATATTCAGGATTGATGCGGTCCATATCAGGGAAATAATCTTCATAGCCCGGAACTTTGCCCGGGAAAAAGAAAGGTCTTCCCCCCTCATTATCCATGTTCTTGGCGCTACCGGTTCCAAATTCAAGCCAGGCAGACCGGATCGTTGTTTTATCCGGGTCATCCATTACGATATGCCAGGGTTTATCATCTGTTTTCCAGTTTGGGAATGCGGCGATCACATTCACCCAGTTATAACCCTGGTCTTTACGGTATCGAACGTAATCCTTGAATCCTGCTTCAGGGCCAATGGGCCGTTCCTTGTCATCGTCATACCATTTGAAACGATTGGATCCCAGTGAATACCAGGTATCACCAATGATGAAGAACGGCGTGCCATCCACATGTTCCAGCGCATGTTGGTTGGCCGTTGCCCGGATAAATCCATGACGCAGAGGATTCTCTTCTTTTTCTGCCTCTGACCAGTCGATGGCTGTGAAGGTACCTGACTCACCCTTCAGTCCGGGATCTTCAGGATCCGATCCGCTACTCCAGGTCCAGGTCCCCGGCTGGGTAGCCACCAATCGTAGATGAAAGGTGGATCCTCCATCCCAAAAACCGTAGACCCTTTTACTGAATCCGGGACCAATGAGATCCACCCATACCGTGACATCCGTATATGGATTTTTATACTTATTCTTGGCCGTAAGAGTGATTTCCTGCTTTTCCCAAACATGGACTGAATTCTGAGCCATTACTGCCTGGCAAAAAAAGAGTGCCAGGATAAAAATTAGTTTTTTAGAAAATTTCATGTGTTTGATCCACGAGGGTTAAAAATTAGTTTCCATTATTGAGTCCCTAATTTAACAAGATTGTTCAATTAATGCATCATTAAATCAACTTGTAAAATCATTTCATTTCCTCCCGCTGAAGGCGCTAAGGTCCCCTTTGTGCCTTTAGTTAATGAAAAATATATTCGGAGAACATTCAATATCCAAGCTGGCGTGGATGTTGTGTGGCTGAATCGGCCTTGGATCATCCTTGCCCCCCAATTCATGAACACCGTCCTTTTCCGAAACTCTCTAATCTCATCTAACTAAATGGCAATCCCACCTATCATTTATATCCAACTACCACCAGGGCCCTGGGAGGAAGTTTATCGAAAACCAGCTGATTTACGTCAAAACTGCTGCCTACCACTGCGTCTTGAGGAAGCAACAGCTTCATTTCCGCGTTCACTGGTGTTTCCAATCCCAGTGTAACGGCGACTTCCTGGTCACTGAAATTTTCGATCACGATCAGGTCCTCCCCGATCAGGTATAAAGCCACCATCGCAGGGGCATCGAAGGTCATGCCGAATGGAGCAAGTAGTTTATTCCGGATGGGATTCAGCGTTTCCCGGTTGAATTGCAGGATATTCTTTGGATCGGCATTCACATTCAGAACGGTGAGATTTTCAAATGTTTCGATATTTTCCAGTTGTGAGGCCAGTCCGTCCGTGACCAGAACCTGCTTATGATCTGCCAGCATCCCGCTGAGCTTGCCCTTAAACTCCGGATCCTTCAATGCCTGGATGGAGAAAAAAGCTGCTTCTGCATTTGTATCTATCTTTTCGGAAGGAACCAGCGGAATACCGATCATACCTATATAATCGTATATGAACGCATCGGCCCTATTTCTTGAAACTGCTTCGGTCGTATCCGGTAAATGGGGCTGACTGTTGGCAGGTTTCACCGTGTGAATCCCTTTGATAGGTTTGTTCCTCACCAGTTTTGCCAGTTCGAACAATCCCGGCAGTTCCACCTTCAGGGCTTCTATATCCGCGATTCCTGTCCCATGCCGTTGACCATAGGTATTGGATTCACGATTCAAGCCCCCATAGGAAAAAAGCATCATCTCCTTTGCATCGGCCAGCACGGTTTGGCGGGCCTGCTCGAGGTAGGTCTTGGGTGTGGTGCCCAGGGCATCGAACCATCCTCCCCCCGTTTTCTCTCCCCCGATCTCACCCAGCCATCGCATGATAAAATAGGATTCATACTGGGGTGTATTCAATCCCGGCGTATTGTTGACAAAATCGTTATCCCGTGATTCAGTGCCTACCCAGATAATATCATAGGATTCCGTTTCTCCAAGCACTTCATATCCCCGGAGATGAAAACTATCGTACCATTGCGGATATTTAATGATCACTTTCACCCCGGGATTCACCGCCCTTGCAGGTTCCAGGATGTAATCCCTACTGACCTCGTTCATCAGCTCGCACCGGTATTCCGACCAGCTTTTTTCATCACGTGCTGCCTGGCATTCATCACACTCGCAGGTGGTGAACAGGAAATCATCGATCATGATCAAATCGAACATGGAAGCCGTATATTCAAAGATCCGTTCCAGTTCCCGATGGGTGGTATCGCTGGTATAACAGGATACGATGGATCCGGCGGAAGAGAATTTTCCCATTTGGGTGGTGGTCACACATCCAGAAGCCTCGATCCCGGCCTCTTCAAACTGGTCACGGGCATTAACAAGAGTTTCGCGATCAGCCGTATACCCATTCCGGAAGGACTCAATAAAAACCCGGGTGATCCCGGCATTCTTACACCAGGTGATCGCGCTGTCCAACCCGCTTTCTCTTGATAATTTGTCGCGTACATCCTGTGCGGTAAATATCGTTGAAACCCTGAGCAGTTCCTTGTTTTGGTTGGCCAGGTCCCATAAGGTGGGCGGTGGTGATTGACAGCCGGAAACAACTAGAATAAAAAGGAAGAGAAGACCATTGATTCTAAATAAAAAATTTTTCATAATACTCTGGAATTTAAAAAATAATGAACGAATAAAGACAGGGATCATTTATTTACATCCTGAATTTATGAAAAATTATTAAATTATTTGATCATTCCATCAATTACTGCAAATTGAAAGGATTATGCCCCTGAAGAAACTTTTTAATAATTCTAAAATGAAGAAAATTATTTTTTCTGCCTTGCTCACCGGATCATTTTTAGTCCTCCATGCCCAGGAATATGAGCCGACAAATCCTGTTGAATTGTCATCTTCATCTCCCCTCGAGATTACACAGATGATCGTTAATTCAGGAAGGATCGGATGCTATGAAAAATTTGAGATTACCTTCAAGCTGGGAGGCAAATGGGAAAATCCATTCGATCCGGATCAGATCCGGGTGGATGCCGTTTTCACCAGGCCAGATGGGAAAACCGTCACCATACCGGGATTTTTCTACCAGGAGTATTTCCTGAATGCCCGGAATAAGATCGAGCAGGTGGGTGACCCGGTCTGGAAATTTCGTTTCACACCTTCCCTCCCCGGAAAATATACTTACTGGATCGTGGCAGTCAATCGGGGAGAAAAAATCCAATCAACACCGAGTGAATTCGATTGTTCATCCTTTCACACCAATCATGGATTTATAAATGTATCAAAAAGAAATCCGCTGTATTTTGATTTCAGTGATGGAACATCCTTTTTCGGGATTGGCATGGACCGGATTCAGGCAGACGAAGGAGGATGTTACAAAAGATTTTCCGATTCCGGCGGTAATTTCAACCGATTGTTCCTGACCAACGGGAAGGTCGATATCCAGGAATTGACCCGCGATCCCGGCCGACCTGACCGCGGACTGGGTAAAATAAATCTCGAGAATTCATGGAACCTCGATAAGCTACTTGAGCTCGGAGAAAATCTGGGCATATTCCATATGCTGACCCTGACCAATCAGTATAATTTCAACAGGCAATGGGATATTCATACCTATAACCGGGCCAACGGGGGATTACTTGATTCGAAGAACGAATATTTTATTAACGAAGAAGCCATGCAGTATTTCGAAAATTATCTGCGTTATCTGGTTGCCAGGTGGAGTTATTCGACAGCTGTATTTTCCTGGGATCTCTGGAATGAATACAGCGCCATGGGGATCGAGGTGGATGTCGCCATTCCGTGGCATCTACGGATGGCACATTATCTTGAAACCATTGACATTTTCAACCACATCATTCACACCAATGATGGGGCCTTTAACGGGAGTGATAGGATGCATACCTTACCGGAAATGGAGATTGTATCTACGAATACCTATGCCATCAAGGACATTTCTTACCTGGCAAGCGTGTGGACAAAATACATGATTGAAAAGTTTCATAAACCTTATATATTAACAGAGTATGGCATGGGACATAATCCTCCCCCAGGGGGATATGGTGCGATGGATCCCGAACGCCGGATGGTTCACAATGGCTTATGGAGCCCGGTCATGAGCGGAAGTGCTGCGACGGGCATGCCCTGGGAAGCCAACTGGCTTAATGACAGTATTTTCTTTACCTATATCCAGGCAGTCCATAAAATCGTACATGACATCCCATTCAGCAAACGTGAATGGAAGCAGATCGATCTTGCCTCCTTTAAATTCAGGGATCCACATCCTGGGTATTATGCGGATCAAATTGTAGAAGGCTGGCCGGGAAATTTCCACCTGGACCGGGAGAACGTCCCCGGAGTATTTCAGATCGATGAAAATGGCCGGCTTTTAAGCCAGGAATCCCTGACAGCCGTACTCACAGGTCCATTGGAACACAGCCAAAATGCCACCTCGGAGGTTTCCTTTAAGGTAGAATATCCTGTAAACGGGGAATTTATAACCTATATCACTGAGCTCAGGGATGAAGAACCGACACCGCAGCTCACCGTAATACTGGATGGTAAACAGGTCATTCAGAAGGATCTGCTTCCGCTGGATTCTGAAAATTATCAGCCGGTCATGTATAATCAATATGATGCAGTCAGTATCCCAAAAGGAGAACATATGATCCATATAGCCAATACAGGAGGAGGAAGGATCGTGACTTCTTACGAGCTGAAAAATTTTCTTTTAAAAAATGGACCTGATCTCGAAGTGCATGGAATCCAGTCGGATGATTATATTCTCCTCTGGTTAAAAAACCAGAAATTCACGGTATTGCATGAAATGGTGGGAATCTCTTCAACCGAACAACCTGAAGGAATTCTTGAATTGGCGAATATCCCTGATGGAACCTGGCTTGCGGAATGGGTCAATACGGTTGATGCAACAGTCATCAGATCTGAATTGGTCAACAGCAGTAAGGGAAAACTGATTTTACAGACCCCGGTTGTTGAAAAGAGCATTGCTGTCCGACTGCAGAAATTATAAAAACCCATCTGTGAAATTCATTGAAATTTTTAATAAAATACTTGATATCAATTATTTATAATTCGTTTCTTTATATATTCATCCATACCGTTATGCAGAACGGATGAGTTTAGTATCTTGTGTGGCTTGTCCTATACTCTTTTATTACCCAGGAAAACAAAATTTGGAATAGTCCACGAGGATAAGAATCCATAATGATCACTAACTAGGGCATTCTGAAAAATCCTTCAGCATGAACCACCCATTGATCATTTTTAGGGAAACCAGGTGCCTGAACAGCAGGAGCTCCGTCCCATCCTCCGGCCATCATGGCGATGGTTGAAAGTAATCCACCATTGGATGGAAAATAGGGGAAGGGTCCGCCCGTCGAAAGTCCATGTTCATCAAATTGAAATGCCTTAGAATCCGATAAAAGGAGGTCGATGGCCAGATCCGGTTTATTCAGCCGGGTGGCTGCCATAGCCATCATCGGGAAATCCCAACCCCAAACCCGGCTGAAGTCCCATTCTGACATCACCTTTTGAAATGTTTTTTCAAAAATATTCGGATCCACTCCATTTCCCGGCAACATTCCATAAACACCTGTCAGGCCCGGGTGTTCAAAGGTATAGTTGACCCACATGCTGTCAATATTTTCATAGGTCACATATACACCCTCTTCCTCGGGCAATGGAGAAAGTTTATCGAGTACACGATCCCATTTTTTTTCCCTTTCCAGGCTCATCCTTTCCCTCCATTCCTGTGCTTTATTCAGGCCATACCGCCAATATGCCAGTTCAAAGCAGGGATTGATGGTTTTTGCCGGATTGGTATTCTCGGACATGATATAAACAGGCGGACCCAATATATATCGATCTTTTATATCCTCATAAAAGGCATAATCCGCCATAAATTCTGCGGTTTCAAAAACTATTTCACTCCATTTTTCAAGGGTTTCCTGCGTGGGGAACAGACGGTATTCAAGCTCGGCAAAATAGATCGGGTGAGGTTGTTGCCAGATTAACATGGCGTGGATGGGATGTGGCCATTCAACTCCGTTATTGGCTGTGCACTTGGGCCACCTGGCTCCTGTATATCCCTGGGCAGCAGCCCGGTCCTTTGCAAGGGGTAAAAAATCCGAAAATACATGCAGGCTTTTTTCGAACAGTGGCCATCTTCCCCATAATGCATGATGTACTCCATGCCACCAGATCATCTCAAAATGAAATCTTCCATACCAACCGTTATTGACCAGGCCGCTTTCCTGGGGTGGCCAGGTGCCTGCCTCATTGACCTTCATCAGGTATTGCGACAATACAATTCTTCTTTCCAACTCCTTCCATCTTGGATCTGTACTGCCGGACAGATCGATTGCTGCGCCGGAATTCCAGAATTCCGGCCATGCCGATTTACTGGCTTCCATACATTCAAGGGCATCCGGTAAAGCCTCCCCGATTTTTTCCTGTGAATAGGTGCAGGTAAAAAGGAAGGGAGATTCCCCGGGTACTAAAGTAAAACCATGCGGATTATCCGGATCGTTTTGGAACAATCCCTTTGAATCCCAATTTAAAGCCGCATGGTACTGATCATCATCCAGTACTCTGGTAAAATTTACCTGGTCATTGTCCTTATTAATCAGGGTATGATGTGATGCGGGCTGATCCCAGATACCAATATAATTACCTTGCGAACTGTTCCCGGAGGATGCATAGGGAAATTCCAGTCTAACAGTCAACTTTCCGCTGTGTATAAGTTCTGAGTCTACCCGAATCCCGATGATATCCGCATCCGGATGACAGGAAGTGGCTACATATACCGGAATACCTTCGATTTCAAAATAACTTGTTATGATTCCCGTCCAGAGATCCAGCTCCTGCCTGGCATTCTCAAGGTCTTCCTCTTTTACAGGATTGCCATCCTTCTTTTTCAGGATAAAGGAGAGCCTGCCCAGGTTGATACGGTGTGGATTACCCATAAGCCATTCCGACAACTCCGGTTGTTCCTCATTGGCAATAGGATATCGGACTGGTCTGCCATGCGTCATGATCGCTTTCCCCTTAAAATCCTCTGGCTTAACACCGGGCGGTATAGGATCACTGTGCCAACCCCAATGTGACAGGGTATTAAAAGGCACAAAAGTCTGTAATCCTGTAATATCGACTCCAAAGGCAAATTCCCCGTTACCCACCTGGGCTGGACTGTCCGGATCCGTCTTTGTCAGAATAATTTTGTGCCGGCCTGCCAGTTCTTCCCGGTCGATCTTTTTTGTCTTTATATCCACCGGACTACAGGATAAAATCAGAGTGGACAGGGCGATCAGGCATAAAAACCGCACCGCGCAAGAGTAATTTTTATTTTTAATTTGGGTCATTGATCGGGCTTAAAAATCAAAGATTCTGTTTCACAAATAAACCGTTCAGGTTGGGGGCATCAAGGCGTTCATATATAAAAATAATTTGGATTCCCGCTTCGAGCTTCCGGCTTCCAGCTTCGAGCTTCGAGCTCCCCTTACTCCCAGCTGAATCCCCATCCCTCGGGGATCTTTTTTTTCCCATTCTCAAGCCGGTATTCACCCCCCGTTTCCACCATGATCACATTGGGCAGACAAGCCATCACATTGAAGTGTGCCGCATCACTTCCATGGGAGGCATACGGCATTCCGAAAGCATGGGCCATTTTCCCGATCTCCAGCAAGGCCGTAGGTCCTCCGCTCCTGCGCAGGTCCGGTTGAATGATATCCACCGCATTGTGTTTGATGAAAAAGGCGAATTCCTGTGGACTGTACAGGTTTTCCCCGGTTGCGATTTGGATCTTTAATTCATCAGAAAGCTGCTTGTACCCTTCAATATTCTGTGCATGGATTGGCTCTTCGAACCAGTAGCAATCCAGGTCCTCAAATGCTTTTCCCCTGGTAATGGCCTCCCCTACGGTAAAGACCTGGTTCGCATCAATCATCAGTTTGGTTGAATCACCAATGATTTCCCTGACATACCGGATCCGTTCAAGATCTTCGGCCAGGGTGGAATATCCGATCTTCAGTTTCACAGCCCTGTAGCCCAGTTTCAGGGAATCTTCACATCGTTTTTTGATGGATTCCCGGTCCAGGTTGATCCATCCCACCATGGCATATACGGGGAGTTCGGTATGACAGCCCCCCCATAGTTTCCAGCAGGGCACCTGGAGGGTTTTCCCAAGGCAATCCCATAAGGCGGTATCGACAGCAGAAATACCCATGCTGGCAAAACCTTTTGAGCTCAGGTAATCCGTTTCTTTGATCATGGCCTCATAGGTTCCCCGGATAAATCCCAAGTCCGTCCCAATCACCACCGGTTTCAGGATCTCCTCAATAAATGATTTCAGGGCATCCAGGGAACCATCGATCCGTCCGAAATAAACGGATCCGGATCCGGATACCCCATCCTCCGAAGTCACTTTTACCGATACATTCCCGATACCCGGAAGGATCTGGATGGCATCCTGGATCGGGTTGGGATTGGGCTCGTTCCGGTGAAGGGACACCTGCAGGTCTTTGACCTTTACGGGTAAATCCTGTCTGAACGCTGCAGTAAGGCCCTGATGACTGGCCAGGCTGGGAAGAAAAGGAAGCGTTATGGAAGATTTTAAGAAATCGCGGCGGTTATTTTTTTGTTTCATTGTAAGCTAATTACATTGTTTATTAAAGTAAATAATTATACCTCTAGGAACCTAGATTTTGGGCGATGAAAGGTCGAATACCTACATAAACATTGACAGAATTAATGAATAAATCTAATCAAAACATCATTAGAATTTTTATATGTAAAAAGATAATGAAGGTAGGAAAGACAGATTGAATTTTGAATCTTAATAAAATCTGATATATACTTTCTAACTGAAAAAATTTAATCAAGGCATTATTTTTCAAATTTAGGAAAGAGGAACTTTTATTTCTATTTCGGGCTATCGGTAAATAAATACGCAGACCAGTACAATTAATAACTTTTCAATGAATAGGCAAAATTCTCGAAATCATCGAATGGGATGTTTCAAATATGAAAATGATCATAGGAATTTCGAATCCCATTATTTCACTCTTATAATATTCCTGATGTTTTTATCAGTTGGATGTTCAGAAGATAAGGCACCACAACCAGTTATAGATACATGGATGGTCACAACTATTGCAGGTAATGAACAGGGATTTGAAGATGGAGATGTTACTAGTGCAAAATTTAATACTCCCATGGGCTTGGCACTATCTTCAGATGGTTTATTGTATGTGGCCGATTTTTATAATAAACGCATTCGTATAGTATCACCAGATGGATTCGTGTCGACTCTTGGTGGAGGTCTGGATGGGTATTTGGATGGTCCCATTGATGTTGCCCGATTTGATGGGCCATATGGCATGGTAATTACTGGCGATGGAACCATCTACTTTACCGATTATTCAAATTCTAAAATAAGGAAAATTTCGAATGGGATCGTTACCACATTGGCAGGTGGAATTGGAGGCAATGCCGATGGAATAGGTATGGAGGCTGGATTTGACCATCCGAGAGGTATAACTATGGGTATCGATTCTTGTTTGTATGTAACAGACTATACAAATAATTCCATTCGAAGAATAACATTGGATGGTGAGGTGACAACTTATGCGGGAAGCAGAGAAACTTTATCAGGCTACAAAGATGGGCATAAAGCAATTGCCTTATTTTGGCATCCAACAGATATTTGCTCTGGCCCGGATGGTACATTGTATATTGTGGAAGAAGAAAACAGAAGAGTCAGAAAGATATCCCCGAATGGATTGGTTTCCACAATTGCTGGAAATGGCAATATAGGATACGGCACTGGAAAAGGCATCAATGCCTCTTTTTTTAGTCCGCAAGGAATTGTTTATATGCCTGATGGATCTTTATTAGTAGCAGATAACGACAGAATCAGGAAAATTCTTAGCACGGGTGAAGTCCAAAATATTTTTGCACTCGAGAAAAAAAGCACTCAGAATGGAGAAACAACCTATGCGCAATTCTTTAGCCTGAATGACATTATTTTAGCAGCGGATGGAAGTCTTAGAATATCGGATTGTAACCATTATAGAATATGCAAATTGGAGCTTCAAAAATAATAAATCATCTTTTTACTCTTTTAATTTTACGTTTGATCAATAATAATTTAAATATAGATATCTAATACGGACGCAAAACTTCTTTCACCAGCACCTGAGTACAGCACCCAGGCTCAAGCCTTCTGATCTCATATTAATTTTAACCAATTAATTAAACCCCTTATTGAATATTAAAAATATACTACATTTACAGTACATTGAACAAGTAAACAGACTGGATTAGTTATAACAAATATTGATCGTAGAGGTACTGGAAAATGAAAAGGATCCTTTCAAAATGGATGTTTTTAGTATGTGTTGCATTCACTGACCTTGTGGCCCAGGACTGGAAACTTACCCCCGAAAATATTGAACAAGCTTTCGAAAAACAGGCTTTAAGGGTACACAGCGATTCCTTACGGCCGGCCTATCATCTGACGCCACCGGCCGGAGGCATGGGTGACCCGAATGGAGGGATCTATTATAAGGGCTGGTACCATATTTTTTATGGACTGCAACCATTCAGCAGTGCATTGGGTGGGTGGTTCTGGGCGCATGCTCGAAGCCGTGACCTGCTGCATTGGGAGCACCTGAAACCCGGCTTGACACCCGCTTTTGAGTTGGGATTGGATCACGTAGGCTCCGGCTCGACCATCGTCACTAAAAAAGGTGAAGCATTGGCCTTTTACTCTTCAAGCGAGAATGATACCATGAAGTTCTGGAGGGCTGAATTCAATGACGATCTGAGCGAATGGAAGCATGCTGGAAAGAATCCGGTATTGACACTCAACCATCCGGGTTTGCCGGCATTCGATACTTTCTGGAGGGATCCTTTTGTTTTTGCCACCCAAGGAAGGACTTTTCTGATCGCCTGTGCCGATTTTCTGAATCAAGATTATGTTCCTGTGCCCATTTTTGAAGCTTTGAATGAGGAACTTACCAACTGGGAATACAAGGGAATCCTTTTCACCTGGCCGAAACAGAAATTAAGGAATCTCGAAGTACCCGAATTGAGGCCATTGGGGAATCGATGGATATTCCTGGCATCCAGTGATGCCCCGGTCGACAGGACCTATTATTTTATCGGTGAATTTGATCTGGATAAGCTGAAATTCCATGCTGAAAAGGAGGGCGTTCTTGATTACAGCGGGCACTACTATGCCCAGGAAACCCTGTTGGATGATACAGGAAATTTGTTTGTGATGGCCTGGATGCCTGGCTGGGACAGGCCCTGGTTACCTGATTTCAGAGATAAGGATCTTAAAAACCGGTCTGAAATATGGAACGGGTGTTTTGCGCTGCCGCGGAAGTTATCCCTGGATTCTGAAGGGATACTGATTCAGCAACCGGTTCAAACAGTCCAGCAATTACACTGCAAACATTTTTATCTGGGTAAAAAAGACCTGCCGGTTTACGGCCCGGAGGCTGCTTACGATGTGCTTGAGATCAGGGGGAATCAGCTTGAGATCAACCTTGAGATGGACCTGGGTGCTGCCTCTTTCTGTGGTCTCAATGTATTGTGCAATGATAAGGGCCGGGGAGGAATGTATATCATCTGGAGCGGGGACGTACTGAATGTCGAAGGGATTAAAGTACCTATCAAGGAATGGAAAAAAGGGGATCCACTACAATTACGGATTTTTATTGATAAGCAGCTCGTGGAGGTATTTGTTAATGGAGGCAGATACTGTATCTCCAGGATGGTTAAAGACGAAAATATCAAAGGGGATCATATTGCCCTTACCCGGCTGGGAGGACATGCAAAATTGAATTTTCTCGAAACCTGGAAGATGAAATCACTCCATTGATTTACTGTCTTCCGGATTCCCTTATGGTGCAAGTCTAAAGGTTGGGGATTTATCGAGATTCCTGCTGAAGGACAATAGAGGAGATGAGATTTTTTTAATTTTATGTTACTATTAGGTACTCCTTTCCTTTTATACTTACCCGGTCCTTCAGCAGGAATCCTGATAATTGATTGAAAGAAAAAATTACTGAAACTGGCGCATGAGTTCGGTCATCCTATGAAAAGGCAGGACCTGTGCCAAATAATGACTTCCCATTTCAAGGCTTTTAAACAATTTCTTCGAGGATTAGAATTTTTGGTCATAAATTAATGGTCATAAAATTCTGGAAAGGAAATTTTTAATACGATATTCAGGATAAATACCTTGAACAGATTTTTTATAAGGCGGCAATCAATTTTTCAATAAAATCCCAAATACTGAAAACATGAAACAGATCCATTTTCCTTCGAGTAAGAATATACCGGCTCTTTCATGGATCCCGGTATACCTTTTTCTGCTGGCGACGGGGCTCAAAGCCCAGAATTTTGACATTGACCAATCCATTGCCAAAAACAGAAAAGGGGAAATTTTGGTCAAGACAAAACCCGGCTCACTGATTAGGGTGGAACAGATGAGCCATGCATTCTGGTTCGGTTGTGCCCTGGGGGATGGTATTTTTAACGGCCGGGCTTCTGCAGACGATGTGAGACAATACAAGGAAAAATTCCTGGAGAATTTCAATTCGGCCGTGACAGAAAATGCCGTGAAATGGGGTAACATGGAACGGGAGAAAGGCCAGGTCAATTATTCTGTGATCGATGCCATGCTGGCATGGACGGAAGAAAACCATATTCCCCTGCGGGCACACAACCTGTTCTGGGGGATCCCGAGATTTGTACAGCCCTGGATCAAGGAACTCTCTGATGAGGAACTGGAACAAACCCTGAGAAACCGTGCAGAAACATTAACAGCGCGCTATAAAGGCCGTTTTGCCGAGTACGACCTGAACAATGAAATGATCCATGGGAATTACTATGAGGAACGGCTGGGACCTGATATCACCAAAAAGATGGCTGAGTGGGCCCAACAGGGGGACCCGGATGTCAAACTTTTTTTAAATGATTATGATATACTCACCGGGAACAGGCTCGCAGATTACCTGGCCCAGATCCGGAACCTGCGGAAGCAGGGAGTCCCCATTAACGGAATAGGTGTCCAGGGACATCTTCATGCGGAAACCTTTGAACGGGCACTGCTGATCAACGCGCTCGATTCACTGGCCCAGTTCAATCTTCCAATACGAATCACCGAATTCAACATGCCCGGCCAGCGGTCGGAATTCCTCCAGGACCGGGACCGGGTCATGACCCCGGAAGAGGAAGCACTCAGGGCGAGCGAACTGGTGGATTATTACCGAATCTGTTTTGCCCATCCGGCGGTGGAAGGGATACTGATGTGGGGATTCTGGGCCGGGGCGAACTGGATACCCGCTTCATCGCTTTACAGGAGAGACTGGACACCCACTCCTGCTGCAGCTGCCTATCAGAACCTGATCTTCAACGAATGGTGGACCCGGGAAGAAGGCAAGGCAGACAGCCAGGGTGAATTTTCCATTCCTGCCTTTTACGGTAAATATAAAGTTACGGTTGACGGGAAAACCAAAGCAGTAGAATTAAGCAAATCAGCAGGTAGTGTGGTGGTTGAATTTTAATGCTGATTATTTATTTACTAGAGGATATTTAATGCGGTCAATGATATTATGGGTGTATACTTAAAATTTATCTATTCTCAATTTTTTAAGTTCTTCCACATCCGCCAGATCTTTATAGGTATTCAAAGCTTCTTTATTGGCTATTAAATCATCCAGGCCAATTACTTTTACCTGAATACCATCAATTAGAAAAGATTTTCCCTTATTAAAAATAACTGACAGGTCGATTCCAACGGTATCATTTATCAAATCTATTGAATTTGGGTATTCTCCCAATCTGAGATGTGTTGAAGTATCAAAATCATGGTTTGATATTTCACTCAGATCAACGCCGAATTCTTCTAAAGCCTTTACTACTTTATTTCCGTTGTTCCTACCCGGTTTAAATAATATATCAACATCTTCGGTCATTCTGGAATATCCATAAAGATTTACTGCATATCCTCCAACCATCAGATATTCAACATGATACTCATTAAAAAGAACAATTAATTTTTTTAAATCAGCGAACATAATTATTATATAGCCTGCCTTGGAGGGATCAATTTGATCACCTTTTTTAAAGGTTCGTTCACTATTTTACCCATATTAACCTCTCTTAAATGTTTGAGATATTCGATACGCTCCTCTGGAGTAAGTTTCCGGGTATAGGAAAGACGTTCTTCTTCTGCAATTTGCCGGTTAATTTTTCGTATTTTTTGTTTTCCTGACATAAACAAAAAGTCAAGATCTAAAGATAGATAATTTACTTTAAAATCTTTAGAATCCGAATGAATTCACATGTATATTGAATATCTATGAAAATGATGGTGGACATTCACAATCCGTTCCAATACCCTGGCTTTTACCCCTTGCAGTCGCTAAGGTCCCCTTAGTGACTTAGCTGAATCTCAAATACACAAGAATCCTTTAAAATAAGACACCCTGGCACTTTTTTATAGCTTGCCCTTATACTTTGGTCTTCCATCGACAGACCCATCATTTTTACAGAGCTTTCCGGGGTTCCCCCTTTGCATACCAACGATAATGCCAAATTTTGTAGAATAAATTAGTTATCAATGATGTGATTCTTTTATGTAACCCCATCCTTCACTCTGTTTTGTTACGATTTCTAAAATTCCGTCCGGTACCACTTCAACATTAGGCAAAAGTTCACTTTTATCAATTTCGTCACGTTTCATCGTCATCGCACATACTTTAAACGAAACATTTTTTTTATCCGCAAGACTGGTAATATCTTCAGCAACCGTTGATTTGTCTTTTAATACCATTTCGATGGATCCGCTGTAAATAACCACTTCAAAATTTGAAGAAGGATAATTGGCGGACATCACCTTAACATGTCTCATGGTAGATTGGTGTGTTGTTGGATCTGCACTGGTTACGTCAAAGACAATGTTTACAGGATTGTTTTGAGCATTCAAGTTACCCATCACAACCGCACAAACGATGATTAATAGTAATTTTTTCATGGATTTAAGATTTAGTTATAGAATAATAAATTCAGGTCTCCGAATTAATAAAGATTCTTCCATCATAGTTCAAATTAGATTCTGTACAGTGGCCTGTTAAATCCTATCAATATATTTAGTACAATGATTTTCCTGTTTTCAATCTGCAACAGTCCATCTGCGTACTCCGTGAATGGATTCAATGAATTACAATTGAACCAATATTACAGGATATATAATTTTCATATTTTAACCTTCTGAGATTTTTATCTTAATTCTTTTTATCAATATTATATTCCTTTTTATAATAGTCGAAAATGGGTGGAAAAGGTCCAAATTTATGTTGTTCCGGACTAAAATCATCAACCCAGGGGCCATATGGAGTGGAAACCGGTTTCAGCTTTTTATCCGGGAAATCTGCCTCTTTATTTGGTTTGTTCGGCCTATAGAAAGTATTGATATAGGCAGCTAAATGAAAAGCTTCCTCATCGGTGACAAGCGGGGCATCATAGGTGGCACCAAAGGGCATGTTCCCCTTTATAAATTCAGCCGCTGTGATTACGCGGTTCATTCCGGCTCCATCATTAAAACTGTCGACTGCCTCCAACAGGCGGGTATATATAACCCGTAAATTCAGCGCCAGGAGTCCTTTTGCCAAGACCATTTTCCATATGACATTGTTCACATTTTTCAATATATAATTCTTTACCTGATTCAGGATCTGCTTTATAGGGAGGCATGTTGATTTTAACATAACCCTTATATAATTTTTCAATCTCTTCCGGAACCTGCTCACTCAACCAATCCATATAGGCGACAATGGCATTCATCTCTTCACTGTCCTCAGGCATCTTTTCCCCGTTCATACTTCTTTCCATACAGCCATTTATACGGTCTTTTAAAGTGCCTATTTTATTCTCTCTGCCCCTGAATTGAGGGAATCTGTTGGAAACACCTACAAAAGATCCTGATCCTATTTTTCGACCGGCATTGAGATGACAATTATTACAGGACAAATTATTGCCTGCAAATTGTTTTGTCAGGTCTTTGGAAAGCGGGCCAATATAGTCCGAGGTCTTGGTAATCAATAAATACCCAAATTTTATTTGAGCCCCCCTCTCTCCCAGAGGAAGATCTGTTTCAATACTTTTAGGATACCAGGCTTTTTTTACTTCCTGATTGATATCATATAGTCCCGGATAGAAAACATGTGTCATCCAGAAAATACTGTAGCCAGCCAATAATCCAATGAAAAAAACAATTAGGAACAGGTAATAATTTGACTTCATATGAATTCACCATAAATCAATAAACAAACCGGATTCTCTTTAACCAGGATCGTTAATTCAGCTTTAGATCATTCAAAATCCAAATATTCAGCCATACAATCCTGATACTTGGAAAACAAAATTCCAATAGATATTTCTTTGAAAGCAATGGATTTAATACCAGATCAACACACCACGTTATTCGTGTATTTTGTTGAATCTTCAATAAATCGGAATTGGAATTCTACTGCTATTGCATATAGGAAATACTGATTCAGTATACTTTGAATTTATGCAGAAATGCATTGCAGAATGTCCGATGGTTATTAACCTCCGGCATAGATATATCCGCAGCCATATTCCTGCGCTCTTCCAAGGGCCCAAACACCGGATGGTACAATTTGAATACCAGGAAGTATACCGGCCACCCAATCGGATTTTATATCTTCTGCCTTCATGTTCATACTCTGTGCTGCGAAACTACTAAAAACAGTCAGCGCTAAATCACAAACACAGAACAATGCACCTCGCTCCTGAAGTTTTTTGATCCCATCAATACCAGGCATAGGATAATCACCTTCTTTAGGCTCATAATATGGATTTCTCTGGGCAGGAGCATTGGCAATGTTGTCATTGATTTTAAACATTTCACCAAATTTGTATTTACTCCATACTTCATCCTTTAATGCAAAAGGTATCGCATTATGACGTAATACACATACCCCTGTCATATCATCGTCGGTGGTCCCTGTTTGGTTGTTGGTTAAATAATAAGCCCAGGTCCAGATAATTGGGAAGGCATTGTGAGGTTCCGGTGCATCATAGACAATCCTATGTTTTCCTTTAATACCCTTTTTTAACCAGGCATCCGCCTCATCGACCAGCATGGTATTCATCGGGGTGGCAGCTTCTAATGCAAGTGAGATGGAGGATAATCCGGTTAAGGATGTGCCTGCTACAAGTTTCCCGAGAAACCTTCTTCTTGAGTTGTTCTTCTTCATGGTTGTGGTTGTTTTGGTAAATAATTTGTTGACAATCAAGTAATATATAAAAAGTTAAATTGAAAAAAAAATTTCGGCCTTAAAAAACTGAAAAAAATTCAAGTGAAATCCGGGTGGAGCGAAAGGAATTGTAAATAATATCTTCGCCGCTCTTTTTTTGGCTTTCGGGGTTGATTCATTTTCGGAAGGTCAGGAACTGGCTGCCAATGATGAATGATCCCGTTTGCTCTCCAACTCTTGTAGTGGCTAAGGTCCCTTGTAGTGGCTAAGGTCTCCTTAGTGACTACAATGAATCTCAATTCCGCCGAAGTTCCCACCAATAAAAAAGCCAGGATAAACATTAATGATAAAACCTGGTGGTTTTGCCTACTTTCTTGATGGTTTTGGAGTACGATGTCGAGGAGAAGGAAATGCCCCTGGCAAGTGTAATGATGTAAGATCAACCAATTAAAAAAGGCCAGATTTTCTTTCACCCATATCGATCCTTTTCTTCCCAAACCATACAACAAGCCTGAATTTTGGAATATTATTTCACACATTCTCTCATTCTCCATTCAATCATTTTTACCTGCCGAAGCCTTGGTGGAGGCAGGCATTCATTCAAATATAAAAAAGCCCGGCACCCCATGCCTGGCCTTTCTTTCGTAGCGGGGTGAGAAATCGAAGTGCATTATTTTTATCAATAAAATCATAAAAACATTTTGGTAGTTAATCAAAAAAGAATGTAGCGCCAAGGACATCACATCCAGGTAATATTTGAATTTATTGTTATTGACTTTGGTAAACGCACCAATTGATTTAAATTGTAGGTAATAATCAGGATAGGGTTGGAACTGGCATTGTAAGCTAATAATGTTCTGACTTTATACCTCTTTATATGCCAAAAAAAAAATTTACGATATGGATCGGAGCAAATTCCTCAGAACAGCTATATTTGCACCCGTTTTTGCCGCAGGATTTTCTGATTGCAGGGCGCAGGCATTAGAAACGCCAGGTTTGCGCCGGCTGTCCGCCAGCCATAACTTTACCATATGGAAACCTCAGATGGAACCCGCCTATCATGTCAGCCTTGGTGAGGTGGTCATCGTTGAAATGTCCCATGGCATGCCGGGCCTTGTTACCAGGGAGGGTGTTTTTAAAGAACCGGATCAGGACAGCATCATTAATCCTCAGACGGGACCGGTCTATGTGGAAGGGATTGAACCTGGCGACGCACTGGCAATCGATATTATGGATATAAAGCCCGGCGATTGGGGCTATTGCAGCGGGAGGATCTTTGAGCTGCATGATGGATTTGCAGAATTTTCAACCTCCCTGAAGCTTCCTCTTGAACCGATGCTTGGCTGCGTGGGTGTGGCTCCCGAGGAGGGTATAGTTGATACGCGTGCTCCGGGGGATACCGGAGGAAACCTTGACTGCAGGGAAATTCGCACAGGAAGCACCATAGTCCTGAAGTCGAGGGTAAAAGGAGCGCTTGCAGGTATGGGGGATGCGCATGCACTACAGGGAGACGGTGAAATAACGGGCCAGGGAATAGAGACCGATGCTGAGGCAATCGTGCGCTTCCGCAAGCTGCCTGAGGTGCTCTCAGAACGTCCTGTGATCATCAGACCTGAATCCTACTCAACGCTCGGTGCGCATAAAGATCTCGAAGAGGCAGCATGGCAGGCAACCGAGGACATGGTCAAACTTCTGCAGAAAAAGACAGGTAAAAATGAAAAAGAAGCCCGTCTGCTTGTCGGACTTACAGGTAAGTTAAAAATAAACCAGATCGTTGATCCTACAAAAGGTGCCAGGATGGAGGTGCCGTCATGGGTTTTTGGAATTTAAAACTAAATTACTATGATTAAATGGACTTGTCTTCTGTTCCTTATGATTGGCTGCTCGACTGCTTCCACGTATGACGGGAACGATCAGGAACTGGCATTCTGTGATTTCTCAAAGCTGAAACCGGGCAGGTTTGGAGACTTTGCTGCCAGGGGATTTCCTGAATATCACTATGTGCCGAGACAGTTCACCGACGGTTGGGATATTGTCAATAACCGGGGCCCCGCGGAATGGAAAGTGGTCGATTCGGGAGGGAAAAATTCTCTTTATTATCTTGGATTCAATGCCAGTGAATGGACCAGCGGATTCACTTATCCAATACTTTGTTACGGTGACATTCTGTGGAAAGATTATACACTCGAGGTCAGTCTTACTCCCCTTGACCGAACTGACCTGAATGGCATCCTGTTCCGTTACAGGGACGGACGGCACTATTACCTGTTCGGCCTGGATAAGGAGGATCAGGTAACACTCCGTTACCGTGATGGAGAAAAAGGATTCCGCCAGGACGGCTGGCACGAAATTGCCACGGGAAGTTTCCCAACGGATCCGATGAAGTCATACAAACTCCGGGTGGAAACATCAGGCAACAGGATCCGTTGCTTTATAGATGGGGGATTGATTTTCGATGTCAATGATGACCGCTACCCTGCCGGAAAGGTCGGGCTTTTTGCCACATCACCGGTTGCATTTCATGAAGTCTCCGTTTCGGCAAATCCGGAAGAAAAGAAGGAATATCTCAGGGAAAAGGCGGTCAGGGAGGAAGAACTTCAAGAACTGAGATCCGGTAATCCACAATGCAGGCTATGGAAAAAGATCAATACCAAGGGGTTCGGTGCAGCACGGGCGATCAGGCTGGGAGATCTTGACAACGATGGTCAGCTTGATTTCTTAATAGTGCAGAACATGCCGTTCTTTGGTGACAACTATAACCGGATCACCTGCCTGACAGCGCTGGATCACAATGGCAAAATGCTATGGCAGTCAGGAAAGCCTGACCCGGAGCATGCCTGGTTGTCTTATGATGTTGCCGTACAGATCCATGATCTTGACGGCGACGGGAAAACAGAAGTGATCATGGCCCAGGACAACTGGATCAAAGTACTGGAGGGCTCAAATGGCAGGGAGAAAGCCCGTTATCCAGTCCCTTCATCTGAAATTCTCCCGGGAGAGACCTCATGGCTTGAATACAGGCACTATTACCGGAGGGATCTTCTTCCCTACCTGAATGTCGATTGTTTTTCATTCGCCGACCTCAGGGGAACAGGCAAATCCCGGGATATCATCATCAAGGATCGTCATACCCGTTTATGGGCCTACACCGACAAATTCGAACTGCTCTGGTCTGTCTCGGCAAACCTGGGACACTTCCCGTTTTTCCATGATAGCGATCAAGATGGCAGGGATGAAGTGTACATCGGCTATACAAAATTCGATCCCACGGGGAAGCTGGTCTGGTCACTCGATTCTTTAATGGGTGAACATGCGGATGGTATTTATGTGGGAGACCTCACATTGTCAGGTGGTCCGGAAAAAGTGTTTGTTGGCGGCAGTGATGACGGTGTGCTTATCTTGGACGGAAACGGGAAAATTCTGATGCACCACCGTGTCGGTCATGCCCAGACGCCAAGCATCGGACAGTTCCGGCCGGATATCCCGGGGCTTGAATACTGCAATATCAACTTCTGGGGAGAACCCGGACTTATCACCCTTTACAATTGTTCAGGGGATGAGATTATCAATTTCGAGCTCATCCATGCCGGCTCCCCTGTTCAGCCTGTAAACTGGAGGGGTGATGGAGCCGAGTTTATCTTTCTTTCTCCAAATATTAAAGAGGGGGGACTGATCGATGGGTGGGGTAGACGTGTGGTGATGTTCCCGGATGATGGTCACCCCGACCTGGCATGGATGGCACATGACCTGACAGGTGATCCCCGTGATGAGCTGATCGTGTGGGACCTCGAATCCATATGGATCTACACGCAGGACCGGCCTTTCAAAGGGGAAAAAGTATACAAGCCGGAGCGGCAGCCGCTTTATAACGAATCAAACTATGCCACCGTCTGGTCATGGCCGGGATGGGAATAGATCCATTAATCATCGTCTGATTTAAATAAAACTATGTGCTGAATTCCCATTTATTCCTTATTTCTTTCCAAGGTAGCCAAACAGTCCATCCTTAAAATCAGGTGTTTCAACTATCACAGGAAAATCAGATATTCTTGCACCCTTTATTTCTTTTCCACTTCTAATATCAATCCAGTTCAATTCATATTGACCACTTTCTAGTGGAGATAATATGTTTAGTTGTGTCTGGGTTAATTCAAAGCCATGATTTGGATCATCATTCATCAGGTATATTAACAACATATCGTTACTCCTGCAGGCAAATGCTTTGATATTGGGTTGGTATACTTCTATTTCATCATCCGCATTTCTACTGTTGAATTGGGACCAGTCAATAGTTTTACAAAAATCGCTGTATATTTTAATCCAATCTAACTCCTTTTCATTTGGATCAGGCCATTTTTCTTTCGATGATCTTATTGATATCCACGAATGTAAGTTACCAGCTGCACCTACCGCAATTGGTCCCCACAAAAAGTGCAGGAATCCTCTTTCCAGTTCATATTCGGATCCTTCCTCGTAATTCATGCGTCCCTCACCACAATAAACAGGTTTGCCATGGGTAAGTCCCTGTTTGATACGTTCAGCAAGGCTTAACATCATTTCTTCAGGATCATTCCCGTTAGGATTGTAATCATAAACACGAACCGATCCACAATCCATTTCCCCTTTCGGATCGATACCCGTATTATATTGAAAAGTGACTATGTGGCCCAATCCATCTCTTTTTTTTACAAAATCATACATATTTGATTTCCATGCTTCCGTCTTTTTGCAGTCATTGACAAGGTCCCACATAATAATTGCAGGTTCATTTTTCCATCTGTCCACGAAATAGGCATAACGGTTTTTCATCGCATTCCAGGAAGGTTCATGTAGTATATCTTTTAAGTCCTCAGCATCAGTTGTCGTTCCTAGATCACTGTTGGCCTTGTTGTAAATCTGCTCCGAACCATTCCAACCCCACTCCCCATCCTGTGATCTTAAACAATTCTCATTCCAGAAACATATATTTAGATAGACACCATATTTTTCACCACAATGGATAATATGATCCAGCGTATGCATTTGTTTCTCATCAAAGCGACCAACCTCTATTTCTGGATCTGTGCCGATACCCACCCAACAACGGACGTAATTGATACCATGTTCTGACCATAGATGCATGAGTGAATCGATTGTTGAATTATCTTCCAAGAATAAAAACTTATTCAGTCCAATTGGAATATAAGGAGTACCATTATCAAATACGAAATACCTATTATTATCATCTACTCTTAAAATTCCTCCTATATTCGCGTCAATCCTTGATTCCTGGGTGGGTGATTTATCATAAGAACAGGAGTAGATACATGCCAGGGAGATAATAACAAGACAAAAGAAGACTAAAAATTTTTGGATTTTCATGGTATTATCATTGAGTATCTATTAAAATATTTAATAATCCGCGAAGAGGCTGGGGACTCTAAAATCATAGATAATCATTCTTGCTAAAGACAAATATAACTATATATATGAATCGTTTCGCTTCCGTCTAAAAATGTATCAAGAAAAAGTTAATGGCTTGCTTCGCTCGCCACTGGGATTAATAGGTGGTAGCATATTTTACCTCGCTTGCTGTTTGTTTAGAGGGCATGGTTCAGGCGATCGGAGACTTCTCCCTACTTACTATAACTTTTACCCAACAGGAGATCTGTACGGCACTCTTTGGGATCCCCGCCTACCTGACCGATAGATAAGCATTTCTGTTTCGAGACAGGAGGGCCAGCCCGGGATCAGTTCCGTTTATATTGTGCCGAAATTTCATAGATACTGCCTGGATCAACCGTAGCTAAAGCATATCCATAGCCTTTAATCTTTCTTGTTATAAACTTACCATTGCTCCCATTTATCATAATATTTTTGATTTTTAGATCATTATAATTTGCGGGAAGGAGAAAGGTGAGGCCTTCGTCAAATGTTAAATTTGACATGATCTTGAAATTTAAAATATTACCGGACCAACTGATATCCGAAAAACAAGCCTCATTTTTCATTTTTATAAAATCCAACAGCCTGGACACGGTCCATACCGGAATATTCTTTCGGGTAGCATAATCAAGCATTTTCATCAAAGGATCTTTCGAAAAAAAATATTCATCATTATGGGCTTTTATACTGACGAAAGAATATACTTCTTCATAAAGACTCCTGTCAACCAGTCCTTTCAAGCAATTGAAAAAACCACTGGGATCATTGTTCTCCATATATTGCTGATCATACACATTGTTGAGATGCTGGTAAATGTTCAATATTTTTCCTTCGCTATTGGCAAATTTCATTACAAGTCCGCTTCCGGTATAGTTCCCCTGATTAAAACCTGCCGGACCCAAAAAATGCCCCTGGTTGGAGTTGTTATCATAATGCGCGTAATTCAAATCCATTTCAAAGCCGATTTCAGATTCCAGTTCAGCTTGTGCGGCAAATTCAGGTTTTCCAGTCGGATTTTTACCACACCATACAAACCAGTGATTCACGACTGTTTTCATAGATAGACCGTATAAATCCTGAATTTCTTCCTTTTTGAATATTAATTGATCATACATGTTATCCCATCGCGGATCGGTTGCTTCTTTCGTATCATCCGGGTGCCCGGATATTTCAAATCCCCTGTCAGTCCATTTGTTCACCCAGGATCTGGAGACTTTATCGCTTTCTAAAATGTAAAGTGACATTTTTGCCCCCATTGAATCAACATCGTTTAGCTGAACTTCAAAATCAGATTCACCCCGGTATTCACCATCATTGGTAAGCGTTACCAGACACTGTAATTGATCAGGGAAATACCAGAATTTAGGCAACGGTTTCGATGAATTTGCCATCGATTCAATACAATGGCTTAATAATCTCATTTGTTCATCAGCCTGGTTAATCATATTCCTGGATGTATTTATCCAATTGCCAGTAAACATATCCATAGCCCGTATTCCTGGTATACTGTCTGTTTCCTTGCCGGCTTTCGAAGGATCACCCTGACGTGTATATACAATACTTTCAGGTAAACTATAAGCAAATACGGTTGCCTGACCTTTTCCGTAATGATTAGATATCACTGCCGGATAACCTGTTTCATCATTGGGCCCGCGATATAAATTTGCAATGATCTTCCCGCTGGAGACTGTATATTTATTTGCTGGACCATGAAACTGCATGGTGGTACCCGAAAGACCTTTTCCCTGCGCACAGGTAGTATCAATACCAATATATCCATCCCTGATAGATCCATCTTCCGTATTTCTGATTCCAAAGAGGGTATCAAGTCCCGGATTTGGCCGGAAGGCGATAAGATTTCCCCCGTTTTCAACATATTTCTGAATGATGATCCCTGTTTCTGGCTTTATCTTTGAATCAGCCAGGATGATTATGTCAAACCGCTGCAGATATTCCGGAGAAATTTTTTGATCCGATGCCGGGACCATCCTGAATTCATTAAATCCTTCGGCTTTCAGGATCTCTCCGGTATAGGTCCCGAAATTTGCGTCAGTTGCCAATACAAGGATCGGCGCTGTTTTATGATTTGAGCAACCGTTTACAGCATTCAGAATAAAAACCATAAAAATTAACCTGATTACCTTTTTCATCTGATATGCCCTATTTAAAAAATGAAAATTCAAATATTTACCCAGGATTGAATTCATGCATATAAAATTTCATCAATTACCCTAATGCTTTTGTTTTGCATCTTCCGCAATTTCAATATATATCTGTCTTGCCCTTTCATACCTGTTCTGCACCCTATCCAGGTCATGGGTAAAATATTGGTTCCATTTTCCTCCCGGTTCGATATTCAGTAATATATGATCGATCCATGAAATAAAGTATTCTGCATCTTCCACGCTGGCACGTACAGGTTCATTATTAATGGTAATATAGACGGGTGCTGTATGTGTTTGATGTCCCTGGTCATTCATTCTTCTCGCACAAATCCAACTACTTTCCGTGAAATCCTGTTTGAATTTGAATATGACTGGTTTCCCGGGGCCTGCTGTTCCCGGATTATTGGCCACGACTTTCCCATTAACTACTATTTCAATGCTTCCTGTTAATTCTTTTATGGCTGTCCATTTCACTTCTATGTTTACCTGCCCACTGTCTTCAAAATTGATTTCATCACCGGGACCGGCCTCCTCATTCACTTTCAGTTCAAGGAATTCATCGTGCCCGTTCATGGATACAACGGTTCTGCCATTCCTGATCCCTTCGATCCATTTCCTGTAGGTTAAGGGTAATTCTTCTATTTGTACATAGGTTAACTGGGAGCCTAGAGGCCGGTTGTTATTACATGGATAATCAGTCCCCGCTGCCCATCCAAGTCTGATCCCGCAATTGAGTATCTTGTAATAGGCATTTACCGAAGCATCATTTAACCACACATCTTCTGAAAGAAAATCAATGGTGCCCAAAGCTGCTTCAACCGGATAATCAATGGGAATACAACAATCTAAATCATATTGTATGGAATCATTTAAATACTGCATATGGCAAAATCCCACAATGGCGCCTTGTTCTTTTCCCCATTCAAGAATTTTATAAGGTGATTCATCCCATATCTGATGTGCTTCCTGTAAACCCAGTAAAACCATATGTCCTCCAAGAGCCTGATGGTCGAAATTATTGTAGGTCGCATCCCAATGCCATTCGGCATCCCAGTGCATGATTCGTCCCGGTTTGGACTGAGGGGCATCCTTGCCCATCACTTTGGGCAGATCGATCCTGCTGTCTTTCACCTCGGCATTGCCCATATCGGCCAACAAGGATATGACAGCCAAATTATTTGTTTCCATTAATTCCTGAAAATCACTATCAGGAGTAATCCCGGTACTTTCTCCGCAATTACGATGAACATGCATATCCCCTGCATACCAACCGGTTGGTTCTGGCCTCAATGGCCCGCTATCCCCGGTTAAAGTAAATATGGATTTAGCGGGAACCGTGGCTACTATTATCTGATCTTTTAATTCAATGTCATTCGATCTGAACAGATCTTTATTTTCGTCGGTAAAATAAAATTCCGGGTTTCTGATTTCCGGAAGATTGGCTAAGGTTCCTTTGACATGTACTGTTTTATCGTAGTCATTGATCCCTGTAATGGTCAATCTGCCTGAAAACGGATCATAAAAAGCCAATGATACCACACTTGTATCCTCATTGTTCATACCTATCTGCCACGAACCAGGCAACACAAACTTTGAAATCTGGGAAATAGCATACAGGTGTTTACGCGGAGAATAAGTTTTTGTATCCGAATGATACCCCAATATACCCCAATAGCTGAATGTACTGGGGAAATGGTGTTCATAATAACTGTCATATCCCTCCCACACAAGTGCAGCCGTGGCTCCATTTTTCAGAAGATCCAGAAGATCATATACACATTCACGGGCAAACTCATAATTATATAGCCCCAGTTCTCCATCATCCAGACCATTCCGCCATGCATTCCATTCCGTAATCCAGAAAGTGGATTCCGGATAGCGGGGATCACGCAGGAATCCGCTGACATCTGAATAATAACCCCCATAGGAATGAAGTCCAAAATGGGCCATTTTAGACATGATCAATGAGTCTTGCATGATTAATGGAATATATTGATGGATGCCCTTGTCCAAGTTGGCCGGATCCGGAGCAACATATTTTATGTCTCCAAGTCCTACGGCCTGCATTCTTTCCATCAACTTTTTTAAGATACGTACATACTGTTGAGGACCAATCATTGGACCTTCCTTGCCATTAAGATCGGTTTCATTAAAAGGAGAGACCAGGCCAAACTCCACATGTTTAACATTCCTTGCATATATAAAAAATGAAGTTAGCATTTCGACATACTCATCTTCGTATCCGGGATCAATGATATCGCCGCCCAGTTTAAGATCATCTACTTCTCCTGTCCCCATCCAGGAGGGGACGGGTCCCATAAAATTCAACATTAGATTGTTTCGAATGCCTCGCTTATTCAGGTACCGGATCATATCCCAGGCTTTTTGAAATTTTGGCGTTTCATACAGCCGGTTGTAGTATGCCCAATTGAATATAAATGGATCATCATTGTCATTTGCATCTTCCCACATGACCACAGTTTCTACAATGACTCTCCAGATCGTTGCATTCATGGAGTCCAGCAATATATCCAGTGCCGGCTCAAGGGATTTACCGTTCCAGCTGCGGGTATTTGCATTCACCCCGAAACCATCTATCTGCTGAAATCTTTCTGAACCCTCAATGACCATGGATACTTCAGCTTTTTCACAGGCTATGAAGTTAAAACCGCTGAAAAGAATAATAAATAATGAAGTGTTCTTTAACATAACAATTTGTATCAGGAGAATTTATTTAATGATCCATACTCAATCTGTTCCGGAAGGAAGCACAGCATGCTATGATCAGCGCTTTAATTGCCTTCCCCGGAAATTACTATCCTTCCATTGATATCATGTTTTATTTTAACGGCAAAATCCCCGTTCCCTAAATCTTTCAGTGTATAACCTGGGCTGTCAAGATCATCTCGTAAATTTATTTTCCCGCCATTTATGGTGACAGTCATGGGCCTGAATGCCAATCGCAGATATTCAATATCCTCAGCCTGGGTGACCGTATACTGTATTTTCTGATTTTCATACAAAATATCTGTCAATATTCCTTCTGAATATAAAATATGATTTTCTCCAGGAGGTGCCCATTCCGGAACACCCGCAAAAGCATGGTAGAACATCCGGGGTGCCTCACCATAACAATCAGACCACCAGCTATTGACATTTACACTGACAGGACTTTCATAGGCCATCCCGTCAGGATCGTTACAGTAGGTTACCCAATTCAAAGATCTGTATGCTTTTTCTTTATAGGTTTCATCACCGGAGATCGCATACCAGCGGGCACATTCAGCCCCATAACGTGCCGTCTGGTAATCCATCTTAGGCAGAAAATCATCCTGTTCTCCCACTAAATTGGCTCCCCACTGGGTGGCAGGCTCACCTGGGCGGCACCGGAAAACAAAATATTCCTCTGACCATTGAATCAACCCGGGTATATCCTCTTTCCAATTAGGGTCAAATTCCGGGTGATCCATGAGATAGAGCTTTGCATTGCTTGCACTCATATTACTTCGGTAGGTATGGCTATTCACCTGGGTGTCCGTATGCCCATCTGTCCAGAAACCTGTTTTCATGGGATATCGCAGGATAAAATCCCGGGTTCTATTCAAGGCCGATTTGAAAGCAGATACATCACCAGTATTTGTTTCGACTAAATTTTTGAGCAATTCATAGGCACCAAACCAGTTGGCGCCATATTCGGCGGTAACCTTTCCGGAATCCATCATAACCCGGTAAGGCCATACCGATTGAGTGGAAGATCCTGTCCGTGCTTTTTTTGCCAGGGTTTGTGCCACATGTAAAGCAGCCGTTTTATATTTCTGCTCACCCGTATAAAGATATAATCGGTAGTAGGTCAATCCCATATCTCCGGCATGATCGACCTGTATTTCATGCAATGCCAGCCTTTCCGTGAATCCCCTGAATTCCAGATCTCCTGCATTGGTGGTCGTATATGGGAAAAGGGGCCATGCAAATGTCGGGGGGCTCGTGCCATGTTCAATCGCATAATCGATCAGGTTTTTAACGATGGTCATCACACTGGTATCTCCTGTATAGGCATAATATAAGCGGGCCGATTCAAACCAGTTTGGAATTTTTTCTCCCACATCGTTCATCCAGGTGTCAGGTTGGCCAAAATTTTCATTATCGTAACCACAATAAAAGTAATACTGAGGATACGATGACCGTGGCGGCGGACCCGGACTATCCGGCACCCCGGATTTGATAAAATTCCATCGTTGATGGAGAAACTGATCATACGCTTTGGATTGAGGGACTATCCAGGAAATGATTTTGTGTTCTCCGTCTAGGACCACCTCGTGATCATTAAATTTCATGGCATGCAGTACCTTTCTATCGGTATCGACCTGACCGGATGAATAGGCTGACAGGCAGTTTACCAGGATAAACAAGGTTGCTTTTTTCATCACCTTCCAGTCACTGGCCACCCCGATTATTTTTATCATCCTCATATCATCCATTGTGTCCTTTTTGTTGCCAATATTTAATTTGATATCCTCTTCATTAAAAATATCGAAGCATGCTTGATCATGAATATTGTATCCTGATTAAGCCTGTAAATACACCCAAAAACATCATTGAACTTTGACCATAAAAAAATCGCATCTGAAATATGATGGCGGATTTATGAAGTCCTACAATTTAGAAATAAATTTGTATTCTTAGTTCCTTTTGAATTGATAATCCGACCTGATATCAAATAATTGCATGTGAAAGTGGGGGAAAGACCTGGATCCAATTACCCAATCACTCATTCACTCATTTTTACCTGCCGAAGCAATCGCGAAGGTAGGCACTCATTTTCATCCGCAGAAGTTATCTCGCAGGCAGGTATAAATAAAAAAGCCTCGGCGTTTTGCGCCAGTAAGGAGTCATGAAACAAGTTTTTTTGTCTTAGGTTCGGAGAATATTTATTTCAATGTCATTAAGCATAACTAAGTGCCTGCAAGGGTGTCTTTGTCACAGTGGCGTATTCACACATCTATATTTATTTTTTGCCCGACAGATCTTATATAAGCAGCCGCTGCTGAATATTCTTCTTCGGTTTTCAAATGCTCCATCATTAATGGGATGTCTTTCAATCCGGCCAGTTCCGACAGGTAAACCTGATAATTTAAATTTCCGAGTCCAGGCCGTAATTCATCCAGTTGAGGAATGTAATTATCTTCTCTAAGCGTAATGTCCTTGGCGTGGCAACTCCTTATATATGGCCCAAGCATTTTGAAGCAATTTTTGATCAGTTCGCCGTTATTAAAATATACCTGAGGGCTGACCACCATATTTACAGGATCGATATGAACTCCAAATCTTTGCCTGTCGATGGCTTTAATCAGTTTCATATAATTTTCTGGTGAATCGGGATAGGCCCATGGCATAGCTTCCAAGGCAAAATACGTATTAACGGGTTTTACAGCATCAATGATCTGCCGTGTCGTTTCGACAATTAGATCAAAAGTATCTCGTGTAAGGTTATCCTGATGTGGGCCTGCCCAATATTCAGGATTTCGTGAGCCGGATACATTTACACAACAATTAGCCCCTATCCTGTCAGCGAGGACCAAACCGCTGATGCACTTTTCAATTGATTGCTTACGCTCATATTCCTGGGGGCTCACCATATTGCTCCAGGCGCCAACTTCAGAGATTACAATATCATTTTTTTCAGCAGCTGAGCGATACGCCTGAATGATATGCTGATCAGCATCCGGCTCAACAGGGCAATAAGCAGCCCTGTATCCTGCTTTTTTCAGATAGGATATCCATTTATCGGGATCACTCTGGTCACTAAAAACCGGCCCACCCAGTCTAATACTTTTACTATTGGAACCAAGGAGATTGTTCATGTCCGGTCTTACATATGCCAGAGGTGCTGCGCTTAAAAATAATTTGTTAAAGGTTCTTCTTTTCATCATTAATCTATTTGTCCTAATTGATCATTTCAGTAAAAAATTTCCAGCCATAATGAGGCAGTGTTGTAATCCGCCTAATTTCCTGTATCCTGTTTCTATCCGAAAAAATTACCGTGGTTACAAACTGAATTTAAAAATCCGATTTTATCCCGTACATGTAAATATTTTATTATTTTTTCTTTTTTTCCGTTAGTAATTTTTTTCGGCATCATAAATGGCCGGATGTACCACAGTCGGCTGACTGTTTAAGTGAGCATCGTTCTCGAGGAGCACTCAATATCTGCTACAACTCCGGTTTTTCCTCGTCTGACCACCTACCCACCCGCATCCCGGCGTTAATGGTCTGACGAGGTTCTTACCTTCCTTGATTTCCGATACCGGTCCCGCCTGAGGCGGGATAAACATAGCCTTAATATAACCCGATTTACAAACATAGGATGACGTCACTGGTGAAAGATTGGGTCTAGATCCCTGGATCCATGGAGATGAAGGTCACAGAACTCCATCACACCCAACACACAACATTCTCCAGGCTCGTTATTTATTAGTTGGATAATTGTCTTTACTGAATTCTGGATACCAGTCCTTGCGTAAGAGGCCTCTATTAATCTTTGGGTCAGGATTGGCCAGCGGGGATTAAAAGCAGGCTCGATGCTATAGTGTTCACGGACATTGTCGGTTACGCCACCCTCAAGGGTACCGTAAAGGATATGTCATTCATGGCACTTCGAAAAAACCGGGAAATGTAATGTCCTCTGATAAAAAAAAATCAGGGAGGATGGCTCAAAGAAATAGTCAATGGGATCCTAACCAGCTAACACTCTGCATCGGATGCAGTAATTTATGACGGAGCAATTCAACTAGCTGCGAAAAGGGAAGATGTTGGACTTCGGATTGGCATGCATGAGGATGAAGCGGTATTTGATGACAGGGATGTCTGGGGCGACGGCGGAAATATTGCTTCAAGATTTGAGGAAATGGCTGCTTCAAGAACGATTAATATTTCGGGTTATTTCTACAAAGACATCAAGTATAAAGCAGGAATAAATGCTGAATTTATATAAGAAAAAACCCGGAGTATTGTTGAAGAACATTTTTTTTTAGAAGGTTTAACTAAAGAGATTGAAAGAATCAATAAGCATAAGTAAAAATGTTGAAAAATCGTGAATCGTAAATCTGATATCCCTTGTTGTAAATACACTATAAAAAAAATTCTAAAAGGAGGATATGAAAGATAATGGTCAATTAAAAGAATTTTAAGTAGTGATTGATTAGTATTACTTTTACATTTCTGAATTTTAGGACGTTAATTGATGTAATTCATTTTATTATGATCTCCCTGACGTAACGTAAAAATGAGATTTCAATATGAAAATTCTGTAGCGAAGGTATTGCTTTATGTATTTATCCTTGCGGGTGCAATATCAGTTTCTGCACAAAACAGGCAGGGTAACCTGGTAGAATATTTTGGTAAGGAAAAGGTTGAGGAAATCAACGAAGGTATTGTAAGACATATCTTCAAGAAGGGACTGATCATGAAAATCAGATCTTTCGGGTTCAACTCCAACTCAACACCCAAAAACCCTATCTACTCAAGGTTTTTGCTGGAAGATCCCAATGAGATCAAGGCAGGAGATTCGTTTATTGAAGATGAGTTGGGCAATCCGACCATATGGGAGGAAATTGAGGTGGGAGAGGATAATGAGTTCATTGACAACGCCTTACGGTCGGGCTACTTGTATCTTGAATTCCATTCAGTCAAAGAAGAAAACGTAATTTTTGAAGCCTCAGGTCATACCATGGTACTTATAAATGGTTTCCCACACGAAGGTGACCACTATGATTATGGGTGGAGCCTGATCCCAATTCGATTAAAGAAAGGTAGAAATACCTTCGTCCTGCAAGGTGGAAGATTTCCAAGAATGAGGGCAAGGCTTTTAACTCCAGAAAACCACATCGCCTTTACCAAAAGGGATTTGACCACTCCTGATATTCTTAAAGAAGAGAAGACAAATTATTTCGCAGCCATACGGGTGATGAATGTAAATAATAATTGGTTTAGAGGAGGAAGCATTACCTGTGAGATCGGTTCAGAAAGTGTGAGCAGGTCCATTCCTTCCATCTCACCGATGAATGTAAGAAAGGTCCCCTTTGAGATCCCAACTCCTGAAATCCTGGATGGTGATAGTGCAATTTTTACTGTAATTCTGAAAGATAGACGTGGCAAAGTTTTACATCATGAAAATTTCACGCTGGACATCAAATCCAAATATGATCATCACAAACAGACTTTTTTAAGTGATATAGATGGAAGTGTACAGTATTACAGCATTGCTCCCTCTTCCAATAAAGACATTGAAAATCCGGCATTATTCTTTTCCGTTCACGGTGCATCTGTGGAGGCGGTCAATCAGGCACGGGCATACAAGAAAAAAGACTGGGGGCATCTTGTGGCGCCAACAAACCGCAGACCCTTTGGTTTTGCTTGGGAAGACTGGGGAAGGCTTGACGCTTTGGAAGTCTTTGACCATGCGCAAAATCTGCTTCAAACAGATCCGCAACACACTTATCTGACTGGCCACTCCATGGGAGGACATGGCACCTGGTACCTGGGTGCTACCTATCCAGACCGCTGGGCAGCTATTGCGCCATGTGCCGGATATCCGGATCTGTTGGAGTACCGGGGCAGCTTTTCACGCAGATTGGAAACGATGAGTGATGAAAGATTAGAGAGATTTGGCATGACCAGAGAGCAGGTCGATAAAATGCTATCTGCTAACACACTTACAGACCAGAAAGATTTCCTGATTGACTCGATCATGCGAAGAGCAGGTAACCCAGGCCGTACATTGAAGTTGAAAAGAAATTACCTGCATTATGGAGTATACATCCTTCATGGAGAGCTAGATACAGTTGTTCCAACATTCATCGCGCGCGAAATGCGGGCGAATCTTGGAACCTTTCATAATGATTTCGCCTACTATGAATATCCAAATGGCTCCCACTGGTTTGGGGATCATAGTGTAGATTGGCCTCCAATTTTTGACTTCTTCAAGTTTCGGGAAATCAAACCAACGAATGAAATTGATAAAATTGAATTTTACACAGCCTCACCAGGCGTATCTTCAAAATCTCATTTTATTGAAATTCATCAACAGGAAATTCCATTGGAGATCAGCTCATTCAGTTTCAAAAGAGATAGTATTTCAATTATTACTACAGAAAATGTAGCAGTAATCAATATTGATCTGGGAAAAATGGGAAATAATTCATCTGTTATTAAAGTGGATGATCAGGAAATAAGCATAGAGGATAATGCCGCTATATTGAGTTTGACAAAAAATAATGACTCCTGGCAAGTATCCCAGAAACCTCCATTGAATCAGAAAGGTCCTCATCGAAATGGTGGTTTCAAAGATGCTTTCAGGAATAACATGGTGTTTGTTTATGCTTCAAAAGGAACTGTGTCAGAAAATGAGTGGTGGTATCACCGGGCACTGTTTGATGCGGAGAAGTTTTACTATAGGGGAAATGGGAATATTGAATTGATTAAAGACTCTGATTTCTCCCCGGAAAAATATCCGGATCAGAATGTGATCATTTACGGGAATAGAGATAACAACATGGCCTGGGAATCATTGCTCTACAATTGCCCTCTCCAGGTAGAAAATGGTAAAATTTCAATGCAGGATAAATCGTTTGATGGTGGTGAGTATGGAATATATTTTATTTACCCAAGACCAGACAGCAACATCGCGAGTGCTGGAGTAGTAAGTGCAACAGGAGAAAAGGGAATGAAGGCCACCTTTGTCAACCTTTACCTGGAAAATGGCACGACATTTCCGGATCTGATCCTAGTAAACAGCAAGGTGATTAAAGAAGGGGTAGCTGGCATTGAAGTCGCAGGTTTCTTTGGAAATGATTGGTCCATCGAAAAGGGCGATTTTGTATGGAGAAAATAGGGGAATAAAAAAATTGAAGAAGCAGTTCATCAACCAGAAAATCCCAATAATCGAAAAAAAGGGCTGTTGCAAATGCTATTTATGTAAAATATACCTGTTTTTCAATATTCCCCTCAGCATCATGTGGACTGATTTAGGCTGAAGGTACGTATACAAATTATATTGCCCCCCAGTAACCATCCCCGGCAATGAATGATAACATTAATAAAATAATCTCAGATAGATAACTCACTCAACCATACCATTCATAGGTTCTTTTGACCTCATATTAAACCACGTATGTTTTAAATTAATATTTAATGATCCTCCACCTATCCAGTAGTTGATCTAATCAAGGTGACATTTATTCACTATTGGCAAGTCAGAAGTTATAGTATTTAGCTGGAGATAGGCTAGCACATTTTCAGATTAAGAGTTGACAACCAGTTGATTAAAGCAATTCCAGTTTGCCTTGTTGTCGTTTTCGTTGTCTTTAAATTCCTTTTTCCCAGATTTCAAGTATCTGAAATCCTTATTTGGGCTAGCACCTTATTTACATTATTATCTGATATTCAATTGCTTAACATATATAATTTTTCCTCCGTTGTCGGTAGGGTTGTCAAAAAAATAATTGTATCAGATTGATAGATGGAATCTTGGATATTACATTAATTTGTTACTATTTCTGTTGCTGAAAAAATGAAAAACCTCCAATATTTCGCGTATTGTGGGTGTGTGGTTGCCGAAGCAGAAGAACCAACGATCCTGGAGTTGTTAAAGGATTTGAAAATGATTTTAGAATATATCATTATTAACTATTGGAATTTCCTATTTTTGGTATATTAGGTTATCGTCCATGCTCATAATTCCCACGGGAAGGCTGGCAAGGTATTTTATACTGGAAAAAAACAAGGAATAAAATGAAAAGAAAAACACAAGCAGAAAGAATAAAACGTCGGGAGTTTATACAAACAAGTGCAAGGTTTGGTGCCAGTGCCTTGTTGATGGGTTTAGGAACTTCTAAATTATTTGGTGCTGCTAATTCAAGTCGGCCAGGAATCACAACCTCAATTGAAACAATCACCCTTAACAATGGCATAAAAATGCCCATTCTTGGATTCGGAACCTTATATCTTAATGGTGATGTTGGCGAACGATGTGTTGCTGATGCTATTTCGCTGGGGTATCGTCTAATCGATACTGCAACCGTATATGGCAATGAAGAATCCGTCGGTGTAGGAATTAAAAAGAGCGGGATAAACAGAAAAGAGCTTTTTGTAACTTCAAAAGTCTGGGTGGAGGATTCAGGGTACGATAAAGCAAAGAAAGCCTTTCAAACATCCCTGGATAAATTGGGCCTGGATTATTTAGACCTTTATCTCATCCACCGACCCCGGGGAGATGTAAAGGGCTCTTGGAAGGCAATGGAAGATCTCTATAAGGAAGGAAAAATAAGGGCCATCGGTGTTAGCAACTTCGAAGCCAATCACCTGGATGAACTAATGACCTATGCGAAAATTAAACCGGCAGTCAATCAAATTGAATCCCATGTCTTCTTCCAACAGGACGAGGCGAATCAAGCTTTGGGGCAATACGGAATACAAATGGAAGCCTGGTCTCCTCTGGCACAAGGGCGTAACGGACATTTCACCAATGAAACCCTGGCAGCTATTGGTAAAAAGTACAATAAGACAAATGCCCAAGTGAGCTTGCGATGGCATTACCAGAGAGGCGTTGTTGCTATCCCAAGGACCTCTAAAAAAGAACACATGATAGAAAATCTGAATGTCTTTGATTTTAAACTCGATGATTCCGATGTGGAGAGGATTGACTCGCTCGATTTAAATATCACGCAATTCCCTGAGTGGGAATAAGATATTACACCTAATAAAACAAATCAACTTTTTTTTCCCCCGGAAATGCAAAAAGCCCTGGCGTATTGCGCCAAGGCCTTGTCTTTTTAGCGGGGGAAAGAATTGCCTTCGGCGAGTCCGGAATGGAGATGCATACATAAGGCAAGGCCTGATTCACTTCGTTCATTTCAGGTTTTTTTCTGCCAAATCATCAGGCAAGCTTGTGATTTGTCATAAAAAAAGCCCGGCACTACGTGCCAGGCCTTGCTTTGTAGACAAGACGATTGAAATATCTAATCTTCAGTTGATCAGAGACATGGTTAATATTATGAATCTTGAGAAGGAATTCACCGAAAAAAGGAAAGATAATTTATGGTCATGAGTGCTCTTTTCAAATAAATCCTCTGAAGATAAAAAGGTCGGTGTGAACGACTACGTTTCTCAATTCGGTGGTAATGGAATAGTCATTTCTGAACAGATGGGAAGAAACAATTTCCTTGACAACCTCTGCTACTCAATGATCATAAAGATGCACTGCTTTTTATTAGACTAATTTATAACTCCAGGTCCCAAATTTGGGGCAACATATTATTAAATCTTTATGTAATGTGCAGTGATCAACATTCCATAGAAATAAAAATTGAAGGAGTGGTAAACGCTCCCTTCTGATTCTACATCAAAAAAATTATCCTTATTTATATCTGGTTTTTACAGATCTTCAAGTCCTATTACCCATTGACGAATTGATGCCTGAAATTGGGGATCAAAAGGCTGCTTCTCTGCTGTTGCCCAATCTACACATCGGTCTTTGACAATGTAAAAACCATGCTGACCACTTTTCATGACTTCAATTTTAAAATTATCCGGTGGATTGCCATCAAATACTTCATTGAAATGTGCAATGTTTTGATCAGGATCCACATTAATATCATGTTCTGCAAATAAAAATAAGGTTGGACATTTGATCGACTTGAGCACTTCATCATTATCATAATCGGCAATCAGATACCAAAACCGTGCATTACCTATGAACCCGAAGGATTTGCCGATATTATAACCCAACTGCTTCTTTTTGCGGTCTTTCTTCATTTTCTTGACCAACTTTTCGCCTGTATATCCCTGACACCTATACAACAAACTGTCGTTGGAGCCTGTTTGTGCTTTGACACCAACAGTTGGGCCGGCTAAAGCAATGACAAAGGCAATGTCCTTAGGGTGTTGTGCAGCCGTGATTTGTGCGATCCAACCTCCTTGACTGTGGCCGCTGATACCGATTCTGTCGGGATCGATGAAAGGCAAGGTTTTGAGGTAGGTTACCGCTGCATAGGCATCATCTGCTCTCCCACTAAAACTATTTTTCTTCCAGTTGCCTGTGGATTTCCCAAGACCTCTTTTGTTACAATACAACACAGCATACCCTTGGTCCAGCAGCACATCTTCAATATAAAAGCCGTGAGGCCCCCAGGCTTTGGTCTCATACCCCTCAAAAGAGTGCGCGCCCGAACCTTGTTGAAAAACTACAGCTGGTGTGTTTTTATGGTTATTGGGTCGAACCAAAATACCCTCTATGGTTTCGTCGCCACTTTTAAAATATACTGTGGATGATAATCGTTCCCGGCTGTAAAGGCTACTGCTTACCAAGAGGGAAATAAGAATGATGATATATGTTTTCATTTTTATATGATTTATAATTTGTCTTTTATTTAATCTGATAATGCTTTCATTTGGTTTTTTTGGCCTCTTTAAACAGTCGTTTAACCATAGAGAGATATATGATTTTCTCTGTCTTGAATGTCGTTGTCGGAGAGTTCGTAAAGATTAAAACTCCAGTTTTGGTTTTCGGATCAAAAGAAACAACTGTTGACATTCCGGGATCCAATCCTGTGTGAGAAGGATATCTCGGCATAAGGAGATAGTATATAAAGTTTTGAAATTCATTGTAATCCCATGAAACAGCTTGCCACTTATCCGTTTCCGGATATTGTACTTTCAGAAATTCTTCAACGGTTTTCTGACTGAGAAACGGCTTCCCGTTTACTTTTCCTTCGTTCACCATCATTTTGAGAAACTGAGCATAATCCGAAACTGTAGTTCTTAATTGTCCGGAAGCATATCCCGGGTATCCGAAATGCTTGAGAATCTGAGTCCCTTCGTAGTCTGTCTCTTTGTAGGGCATATTATGAGGCGTAGCAATATTATCATGAGGGATTTCTGCCAGCAACCAATACGAGTTGTGCATATTCAGTGGTAGAAATACCTCCTCAGCCATATATTTACTAAAAGGCTTGCCCGATATTCTTTCTACCAGATAAGCGACCAAATTATATCCCACATTGGAGTAACGTTCTTGTATTGTCGGAGCAACATTGTAAAAGTTTTTTTCTCTATCATAATATTCACCCCCCTCAAGCAGGTAGCTCTTCAAATAATCTTCAATACTCATTGGAGAATCTCCTCCGTTATCAATCGTATATCCTATTTCCAGCTTCTCCCAATTATCTCTGATAGAGGACACATGACTCAATAACATGCGAATGGTGATTTCATCATTAGGGAAGTTGGGATTGTAAACTTTAAAAGGCAGATAGTCATTGATTTTGTCATCCAAATCTACTTTTCCATCGTCATAAAGTTTCATCATAGCAAGTGCTGTGACTGGTTTTGATGTGGAAGCTATCATAAACAAAGTACTGTCATTTACCATATCGTCAGTCTGGTAAGTTTTGATGCCATAACTTCCTGCCCATGCTAATTCACCTTTTGCGATATAGGCAGCTTGCATACCAATCCTTCCTGACTTTTTCATTTTCATTAGTAAAAACTTATCAAGTTTTGGATTATCTGTCTGAGCATAGAGGCTAAAAGCACATAACAAGCTTAAGGCCATTACCAGTTTAATTTTTTTAAAAATCATTGTTTTATCAATTTGGGTTCGTATTACCGAAATTCGGTTGTTAGTCTAACAGACTTAATTGAGAGAGGGAAGTTGCTTGTCCAGAGGATCTGTATGTCCTGATTTCAGGATTCAGGACATCAAAGGGTTCTAAAGTTGCCCGGAGTTTGTCCGGTTTTCTTTTTAAAGGCAGTGTACATGGCAGATCGGGATTTGAATCCGGAATCAATTCCAATGCCTTCAATAGACAAATGGTTGTTCTTTGGGTTCTGCATTATTTCCAAAGCTCTACCAACACGATAGTTATTTATCCATTCATTAAAATTCAGTCTCATGCTTTGGTTTACACAAATGGAAATTGTTCTTGCTGAAATTTGTATTTCCCTGGAGAATTCATGAAGGGTCAGATTTTGGTTTAGGTAATACCGCTTCTCCTGCATTAAGCTTATAATCTTTTTGCACGTTTCACTTTCTAATGTTTGTCCCTGGTCTTTCTGAAATTACCGGTTCATTTGCTGTGCTCAAGGCATCAGTTGATTTATCAAAAAGCGTTTGCTGAGTAAAGGCTTTAAAGCTCACAAAGTAATTGAATATCGCAATGAATATATAGGCTATAGTTGTCAATTCGGATTGACCTCTGCCTCCTAAAAGGATTCGGACCAATTCAGCTCCCCAAAAAATGACGATGGGAGCGATAATGAAAATGAATTGCCAGAGCCAGTTAATATCGAGCAGGGTGATGTCTGAAATTTCATTCCTCACCAAATTGCGATATCCCCAAGTCTCCTTGATGGCAATTGCAAAGGCTATGACCGTTAAAGTGAATGCATAATACTGAAAACCCATATAAAAAGGTTCTATAATTCCCCATCCCAGTAAGTCTGTCAATGAACTATCCAGAAAAAGAAACAATAAAATATTGATAATGGTGAGGCCAACAGCGCCAAAACCCAGTACATAATGAATTTTGAGGAATGATTGATATGTGGTGGCCCTGCCTACCTTTTCAAGAACAAAATGAAGAAATAGCAGAGGAAGAAACAGTTTGACTTCCGGTAAAGAAAAATACCCGTTAATCGAATAATTTCCTATTTCATCGAGGGGCGAAACATCGGAAAGGGATTGAAATACAAAAGCAAGTAAAAAAAAACCAAGTAATCGGTTGGCAAAACTCTGATGCTTTTTAGAAAAAATAAAAATCAATCCGAGCAGGAGACCTTGAATTACTGCAGCCCATATTACAATATTGATGAATGATTCCATTCTAATATGAAGTGGCTATTTGTATTGATACGACGGTATAAGAACAAAACAAAATTATCATAAGATAAAAATCTATTGAAAAATCTCAGAAAATATACAAATACTGTCAGTTATATGCACTTAAAGAAATTTGAAAGTTACAGAATTTAGTATTTCCTGATGGATTCGAAAAGGAAAAGGATACCAATAATTATCGAACTTCTAAGATTAACCACTTATTTGGGGTTATTCTTTCTATATCGTCTGGAATGGAAGAAAAAAGAAAAGGACGATTCATCAAATGTTGATGAATCGTCCTCTTTAGTAGCGGGGGAAGGAATTGCCTCACTTCCGTTCGGCGAGTCCGGAAAGTGGATGCTTACTAATCATAAGGCCTGATTCTCTCCGTTCATTCCGGACTTTTTCACTGCCAATACTCCAAACAAGCTTGAATATCGGCAATAAAAAAGCCCGACACAATGTGTCAGGCCTTATGATTAGTAGCGGGGGAAGGACTTGAACCTTCGACCTTCGGGTTATGAGCCCGACGAGCTACCAACTGCTCCACCCCGCGATGTATTTATTTTTAAAGAACGATTCGGGTTATGAGCCCGACGAGTACCGAGGCTTTTGACTCGGATATCCTCGAGGCTGCTTTGCAGACCTCGGGACTACCAACTGTTCCACCCCGCGATGTTAAATTGCTTATCGTGATAAGCGAGTGCAAATGTAGCCAATCAGACCGTACAATACAAAAAAATGTAAAATTATATCAGTGAATTCGCTGTAGTTTCTGCATTTCATCTGTATCCGCCCACCGGTAATCAAAAGCGTATTCGGTGTGCTCAACAGGAATGACCAATTTGAGAAATTTGTCCTGGGTGGCCGGTAAAAAGACTTTCCCCCGGCAGGAATCCCCTGCTGCCAATACCTGCGACCTGAGTATTTCATCCGGTAAATAATGAAGATCAGCCCCCTTCATCCCGGCAGTCACAGCCGACTGCTGCTGAACCAAATCCATCGCAGTAAGACTTGCCATGGTCACTACATCCCGCACCATGGCATTGTTTGCCTTTTCCGCGGTCCATTCTCCACTGTTGAAATCTTTTGTGTCCATGGCCACATCGTAAATCATCAACCCCGCACTCAAGATTCCCAACAGGATCCCGGCCCGGCGTTTTTCCTTGATTTTCTGTTCAAATTGTTTGGCAACACCCTCTTCGCTGATCGCTGCATTTTTTTTCAAACCAGATTCAAAATGAGTCCCGGATCGGTTATAGGTCTCGGTTGGAAAAGGCACATCCGATCCCAGATAATATATCTTTCCGGGATCAACATAAATAGGTTGGCCTCCTTCATTTCGGATTTCCACGTCAAATACCAGATGCTGATCATTGGCTTCCAGATTTTCAGTAATCAGGATGAGACCATCAAATTCCACCCGGCTACTTTTATCCGGGTAAACTTCCGGGTCAAACCAGGCCGGGACAAGCATCTGAACGCATGAACTACAGATACAGATTAAAAAAAATAATATGAATACCGGGTTCTTCATATCAGAGCATCTTAATCTATTTGGCACAAGCTTCATGCCAACCGGGTCTGAAAATTTGATAATTTTAATGATAAATAAGCATTCCTCCCCCAACCATCCCATATCAATTTCGAGAATAGGGGGCGGTTACTGATCCTTTTATAAAATTCATCTTGAATTCCATTCCGTCAGAACCGGACAGAATTGATTTTTTCGATACAACTCAGAATAAGGTGTACGGATATGAGACACTCTTTCAAGCGAGCGACTTGTTGTATCTTGCTGGTTTACAGTATTTTAAAAATTTTGGCACAGCATTGGCAATAGAAATAGTGAAATCGAAATTGAAATCGTAAAAAAACCACAACCCTATAACCATGAAAACTATTAAGATCAAATTAACCGCGCTGAGTTTCATAGTTGCCACCATCCTCCTGACTTTCACTACGTTTGCCGCAGAAAGCGAAATGGGATCCACCACGGATCTTTCCTATTTTGAAGAATATTTCGATTCGGAAAATTTTACCGAGCAACTTGAAAACAGACTGGAGCCTGAAGTGAACATTAAAGTTTACAGCCAGGAAGGAAACCTGATCGCCACTGGCAGTGAGAATGACGCTAAAATCAAATCATTGATAAACATCTCGGACCTTTTGACCGAGGTGAATGGAACAAAATATTACAGATCTAGTTATCAGCCTACCAATTAACACTTAACCACCAAACACTGCCCACCTGAAAGCCCTGGATTTCCAGGGTTTTCCTTTTTCTCTCAAGTAAAAACACAACCATGAACGCGATCATCTCATCGTCAGATATCTACCGAAAAATGAATGTGAGAAAGGTTTTGCTAAAAATTTTTAAAAAGAACTATATTTCATAAACCTCATCGGACAAAATTTATATGTTACATTAATAAAAAAATATATGATCGAGTTACTTACTCTTTTTATCAGTAAAAATGCCGCTTTTTTTGAAACGTATGGCAACATGGTTCTGATTCCCGCCGTCATTCTTTTATACTTATCGGATTACTTGATTAGAAAAAAACCAGGGATCAGGAACAACCTGAAATGGACATTCCGGATACTGATTTTTTTTGTCAACCTGACCTCTGGAAGTATTCTTTACATGATCAATTTTCCCTTAAAACCCATGGTGAACTCCCTGGCCAAAGTACAGCGGAACATAGGACACCATCTGGAGGATTTCACATTTACCACTTTATCCGACAAAAAAAATCATATCCTTACAGAATATACCGGAAAGGTCGTTTTGGTTAATTTCTGGGCTACCTATTGCCATCCATGTCTGGAAGAATTTCCGGAACTGAAAAGATTAGAGGAAGACTATTCAGGAAAAATTGAAGTGTTGGTCCTGAGTGACGAGGATTCCAGCCAGATCATCCGCCTGGTACAAAGGTTGGATGCTCCATCCGGCATTGGTTTCTATACAAATGAAAAATGGATGAACCTGGATAGTTTCCGGCCCGTTACGGTTATACTCGATAAAAAAGGAAACATACGAGAGTATGAATTTGGGAAGAACAATTATTCCGGATTTAAAAAAATGATTGATCGTTACCTGTAATGCCTTTCGATGACCAGATGCTAAAATTAAATTCATGACATAAATTAGGATCCTCAAGAAAAGATCCCTCAAAATCATCCATTTTTATGCAAATCAAATCCGGTCACCCATCTTTCTCCGGGTCATCAAGACAAATAAGGGAATTCCAAAAGCCTGAATTTATGGATTATATCTGATGGCTTTTTTGCGCTTCATGATTGAATGATCTATTTTTAAGCCTGGAATAATTGCAATATGCAAACCGTTCATAAAGCTGGTTTTGTAAATATCCTTGGAAAACCCAACGTGGGAAAATCTACCCTCATGAACCGGCTGATGGGTGAAAAATTATCGATCATCACCTCAAAAGCGCAAACCACCCGTCACCGGATTCTGGGGATCCTCAATGGGGACAATTATCAGATCGTCATATCCGATACGCCCGGGATCATCCGGCCTGCCTACGAATTACAGAAATCGATGATGCAATTTGTGAGGCTTTCGGTAGAGGACGCGGATATCATCCTGCTCATGGTGGAAGCCGGGGAGCAATTTGATGAAGAAATGTTTGGCAAACTACTGAAAAAAGCCGAAGGAAAGCGTATCCTGATCGTCAACAAGATCGATCAATTTGAAAACCCCGGGGAGATTGAAAAATGGATAACTTACTGGGAAAGCGTATTTCCGGGTGAGGAAATCATTCCTGTCTCCGCCCTGAAGGGCACCCATATCGATCAGATCCTGCCTTCCATCCTGAAACATCTGCCGGAACATCCTGCCTATTATCCGAAAGATCAGTTATCTGATAAGCCGGAACGTTTTTTTGCTTCGGAGATCATCCGGGAAAAGATCTTTCAGACCTACCGGAAGGAAGTGCCCTACAGTACTGAAGTGGTCATTACTGAATTCAATGAAACTGAAGAGATCATACGGATGCGGGCGGAGATCTATGTGGAACGGAACAGCCAGAAAGGTATCATCATCGGGAAGGGAGGGGCTGCCTTGAAAAAAGTGGGAACGGAAGCAAGAAAAGATCTGGAATCCTTTTTCGGCAAACAGGTGTATCTGGAAACTTTTGTGAAGGTGGAGAAAGACTGGCGGAATAAGCCCCAAAAATTGAGCCGGTTTGGATATAATTTGAAATAATCCCTATACTTGCAGACAATCCTGCAATTACCTGTTATGAATTGGGAAAAATTACTTTGTCCGCTTAGGCTGGGAGAACCCGAAAAAAAAGTTTCACTGGGTGAATCCAGAAGTATTTTTGAACAGGATTATGACCGGATCATATTTTCTTATCCTTTCCGTTGCCTGCAGGATAAAACCCAGGTATTCCCGCTCCCCAAAACGGATTTTGTCCATACACGTTTGACCCACAGCCTGGAGGTGTCCAGTGTTGGCCGCTCATTGGGTAAAAGAACGGGATTGGAGATCATAGATCGTCATCCGGAGCTGAAAAGATCCGGATTTACAGAATTCGATTTCGGCGCCATTGTGGCTGCAGCTGCATTGGCACATGACATCGGCAATCCACCCTTTGGCCATTCAGGGGAAGATGCCATTTCCAATTATTTTCTGGAAGATGAATTCGGGGAAAAGATCCGGTCATATCTGACCCCGGCTGAATGGGAAGACCTCACTCATTATGAAGGCAATGCCCAGGGATTCAGATTGCTGACCCGTGAAAATTACCAGGGGCTGAAAATTACCTTCGCCACACTGGCCGCTTTCAGTAAATATCCCAGAGAATCAATATTTCCTGAAAAGGATCCTGGCCGGAGAAGCCAGAAAAAGTATGGATTCTTTCAGTCAGAGAAAGAAAAATTCCGTAAGGTAGCCCATCAGACTGGCCTGATCCGTTTCGGTAAAAAGAATGCGGCATGGTCACGCCATCCCCTGACCTTCCTGGTTGAAGCTGCCGATGACATCTGTTACAGTATCATTGACCTGGAAGATGGATGCAACCTGGGCCTCGTTTCCATCGAAACCACCCAGGAACTCCTTGCGCCGATCCTGGGTAAAAAATTCAACCAAGCTAAATTCAAACGCATCGGAGAAAAAAGAGAAAAAGCCAGTGTACTCAGGGCCCTCGCCATTTCGTCACTGATCGAAGAAGTTTCCTCTGCTTTTCTGGATGTTGAAAAAAAAATCCTGGAAGGTAAGTTCGATCAGGCCTTGACTTCTGTCATCCCCTTCAACCCGGAATTGAAACAGATCATTCGCGTTTCCATTGAACACATCTATCATTCCCTGCCTGTCCTGGAAAAGGAAGCTGCCGGTTTCGAAGTCTTGTCCGGCCTGATCAACGCTTACGTAAAAGCTGCATTTAATCACTTCCAGACCAAAGGGAAACCAAGCCGTAAAAATATTTCCCTCATCCATCTTTTCCCGGAAGACCTGAAAGCAGCGTTGAATGGCAGTTCTCTGTATCCGATCATTTTGAGGTGCCTGGATCACATCACCCTGATGACCGATTCCACCGCCCTCGACACCTATCGGAAGATCAAGGGGATCGCCTTGCCGGGAATATAATGATGTGGTGATGTGGTGATGTGGTGATGTGGTGATGTATCGCTAAGTGGAAATGGGTAAACGGGGATTTATGAAAAGGAGGATTTGGCGGAAAATATAAGATCAATATTTTATCAATCGGTTGTTCTATCCTTGGATAACCAGTGAATCGGTCAATTATTGAATCGATCCAACCCCTTCATAAGAAATGGTACCCTGAAAATGTTCCCGCAAGAAAGTTTCTTATAATTTTTCAAATTAAGCAGGACTAAATAAGAATTGTAAATTAATACCAGGATTTAATGTTAAACCTGTAAACTTTTTTTAGGACGAGACAGGATTGTCAGATGTCTCCACATCTCCACGTCTCCACATCTCCACGTCTCCCCGTCTCCACGTCTCCATCTTCTCCCCGTCTCCACTTCTCCCCGTCTCCCCCATTAATTGTACTCCCAATAACCTGCCTTATATTCAAAAATCATTACCTTTGTGCTTCATTTTGAGATGTGGACTAAACTCGCCCATATTGTTCTGAAATTCAGATTATCCCTCATCATTATTCTGGGGATCATTACTGTATTCATGGCCTATCAGGCCAAGGATCTTGAAATGAGCTATGAATTCGCCCAGACTGTCCCATCGAACGACCCGGATATGGTTCAATTTATGGAGTTCAAGAACCAGTTTGGGGAGGATGGCAACATTCTTGCCATCGGTATGCTGGACAGCTCCGTATATACCCCGGAAAATTTTTACAGACTCTCCCTCTTGTGTGATGCCATCAACAGGATCAAAGGAGTGGAGGAGGTGCTTGGTTTGCCCCGCTTGAAACGGATTGAAAAAGATCCGGAAAACAGAAAATTTTATATCGCCGATATTTTCGAAACCATTCCCGAAAACCAGCATGATCTCGACAGTGTTTTACAATTGGTACAGGATCAGCGGTTTTATGCCGGTCAACTTTTTAATGAGGAAAATGGGGCCACCCTGGTCCTGGTCACATTATCCAAAGACGTATTAAATTCCGCCAAAAGAATCAAAGTAACCAATGATATCCTTTTCCTGGGGAAGGAATTTGCCGATAAAACTGGAATTGAACTGAAATATGCGGGCCTTCCTTTTGTTCGTTCGGTGGTGGCCGGACAGATCCGTGATGAAATGGAGATCTTTCTCTTCCTCTCGGTCCTTATATCAGGTTTGATTCTGATGTTGTTCTTCCGATCCTGGGATGCCGTGGTCTTCCCCATGATCGTGATCGGAGTGGTGGTGATCTGGTCCATGGGGACATTGGCTTTGTTTGGTTATAAGATTACCCTGTTGACAGGTTTATTACCTCCCATCATTGTGGTGATCGGCATTCCCAACAGCATTTACCTGTTGAATAAATATCACCAGGAAATAGATAAATACGGAAACAAGATCCGGGCCCTCAGTGTAATGATACGAAAGATCGGGATTGTCACCTTGCTGACCAATCTTACCACTGCCATTGGCTTTGGGGTACTGGTGTTTACCAAGATCCTGATCCTGAGAGAATTCGGTATCGTGGCGAGTATCCTGATCATGGCCACCTTCATCGTCAGCATCATACTCATCCCAGCCGTTTTTTCCTACCTCCCCACCCCCCATGGTAAGCGGCTGAGACATCTGAACTTCAAGCTGATCGACCGGTTCCTGACCGGGGTCGATCTGCTGGTCCACCGGCATAAATATTCGGTTTTTGTAGTGATCATCATCCTTGTCGCTGTTTCCCTGATCGGATTGTATAAAGTACATTCCGTATCTTTTATGGTTGACGACATCCCGGAAGACAGCCGGATAAAAAAAGATCTTACTTTTTTTGAAAATAACTTCAGCGGGATCATGCCGCTTGAAATTGTGGTGGATACCGGAAAAAAAAGAGGCGTGATCAACAACCGGAATCTCCAGAAATTTGAAGAGCTGGAAAATTTCCTTGCAGATCAACCCAACCTATCCAGACCCGTTTCCATTGTATCATTCATCAAGGCTGCACGCCAGGCTTTTTACAATAACAATCCAAAATATTACGGATTGCCCACGCGGCAGGATCAGAATTTCATTTTGAGATATTTCAGGGGCGAAACTGCTGACAATCCACTGATCAATGCTTTTATGGATTCTACCGGACAGGTGATGCGAATTTCGCTGAAAATGGCCGATATCGGATCCAATAAAATGCATGCCCTCATCCAGGATACGATCAGGCCCAAGCTGGCCGAAATTTTCAAGGATTCCGATATTACTGCTTATCCTACCGGGACTACCCTGCTTTTTGTAAAAGGCAATAATTTCCTGATCGAAAACCTCAGAATGAGTCTTTTGATTGCTTTTTTGCTCATCTCCGGTATCATGGCGCTTCTTTTCAGATACTGGAAAATGATCATTCTTTCCCTGATACCCAACATCGTCCCCATTCTGATTACCGCAGGTTTGATGGGATTTGCCGGCATTCCTTTTAAACCCAGCACAGCCATTACTTTCAGCATTGCTTTCGGAATATCCGTTGATTTTTCCATTCACTTCCTGGCAAAATACAGACAGGAATTATTCGCCAATAATTTTTTTGTCCCGGTGGCTGTTACCAACAGCATCCGGGAAATTGGAGCAAGTATGGTGTACACCTCCATGGTCCTCTTTGCAGGATTTATCATATTCGCATGGTCCAATTTCGGAGGTACCATCGCCCTGGGAAAATTGACCTCGATCACCCTTTTAATTGCCATGTTCACCAATCTGATCTTCCTGCCTGCATTACTGCTGGCATTCGATGACGGAAAACGGAAAAAAGATACCCATCCCCTGATCGAAAATTATGATAACTTTTACCAGGAAGATGAGGACGAGGAGATCAATATCAATTTGATTCAAGTAGAGAACAACAAAGTAGATATCCAGGATAAATAACGAAATCCATGAGAGATCTGAAAAAATATACGGAATATAAAAATTTCAACTTCGCTGAAACCAGCAAGGAAATCCAGGAATACTGGGAAAGGAATAAAATATTCGAAAAATCAGTATCAAATCGGGAAGGGAATAAACCCTATATTTTCTATGAAGGTCCACCTTCAGCGAACGGTACGCCGGGGATCCACCATGTAATGGCCAGGACGGTCAAGGACATTTTTTGCCGCTACCGGACGATGGCCGGTTATCAGGTGAAACGAAAAGGTGGCTGGGACACCCACGGGCTCCCGGTTGAATTAAAGGTGGAAAATGAACTTGGGATCACCAAGGACGATATCGGCGTAAAGATCTCTGTCGAAGAATACAACCGGAAATGCCGGGAGACGGTCATGAAGTTCAAAGACCAGTGGGATGATCTGACCCGGAAAATGGGTTACTGGATCGATCTGGATCATCCCTATATCACATTCGACCGGGATTATATGGAATCCGTATGGTGGCTTTTGAAAGAATTATATACAAAAGGATTGCTTTATCGGGATTATACCATCCAGCCTTATTCCCCCGCTGCCGGTACCGGTTTGAGCTCACATGAATTGAATATGCCCGGAACTTACCGGGATGTGAAGGATACCTCCATTACCGCACAGTTTAAGATCAAAGGTTCGGAAAATGATTATTTCCTGGCCTGGACCACCACGCCCTGGACATTGCCTTCCAACTCTGCCCTTGCTGTCAATGAATACATCAATTATGTCAAGGTCAGGACTTTCAACCCATATACTTATCAACCGGTAAACGTAATTCTTGCTATTGACCGGTTATCAGCCTATTTCGGTCAAAAGGAAAAAGAGATTAAACCTGAGGATTATACTCCAGGAGATAAACTGATCCCCTATGAGATCATTGATCAGTTCAAAGGGGAAAAGCTGGTAGGCATGCAGTATGAACAGCTGATGCCCTATATTCCGCTTCCTGCCCCTGCCTTTACCGTGATATCAGCTGACTTTGTGACGACAGAGGATGGCACAGGGATCGTGCACCTGGCTCAGGCTTTTGGTGCCGACGACTTTAAAGCAACCAGGGAGAAAGGGATCCCGGGCATTTATGTCAAGGATGAAAACGGGGAAGATGCACCAATCGTCGACAAACACGGTAGATTCGTAAAAGAAATTTTCGATTTCGCCGGAATGTACGTTAAGAATTATGATGACCGGGATGAGGATGATCCGGAGTATAAACCTACCGACGTATTGATCGCCATCAAATTAAAAGAGGAAAACAAAGCTTTCCGTGTAGAACGGTATGTTCACAGTTATCCTCATTGCTGGCGTACCGATAAACCAGTCCTGTACTATCCCTTGACGTCCTGGTTCATACGGACCACGGCCAAAAAAGAAAGGCTGTTCGAGCTCAATAAAACCATCAACTGGAAACCTGAATCGACAGGTACGGGACGCTTCGGGAACTGGCTGGAAAACCTGGTAGACTGGAATCTCAGCCGATCAAGGTTCTGGGGTACTCCTCTGCCCATCTGGGTGACCCGGGATCGTAAAGAAGAAAAATGCATCGGTTCCCTCGGGGAATTGAAAAAAGAGGTAGATCATGCGATCCGGTCAGGTATCAAACAGGATCCGATTGGGGATGACTTCGATCTGCACAGGCCTTATGTGGATGCAATCATCCTGGTCAGTGAAAGTGGCCAGGAAATGTACCGGGAGCCTGATATCATCGATGTCTGGTTTGATGCGGGTGCGATGCCTTATGCACAGGTTCATTATCCATTTGAGAATAAAAATTCATTTCAGGATAATTATCCTGCTGATTTTATCGCTGAAGGTGTTGACCAGACCAGGGGCTGGTTTTTTACTCTGCATGCCATCGCCGGATTGCTTTTTGATAGTGTAGCATTTAAAAATGTGGTTTCCAACGGCCTTGTATTGGATAAGGATGGCAATAAAATGTCGAAAAGACTGGGCAATGCCGTCGATCCCTATTCCAGCCATTGAACAATATGGCCCGGATCCTTTACGATGGTACATGATCGAAAATGCCAATCCCTGGGATAACCTGAAATTTAACTTTGAAGGCATTGTGGAAGCGCAGCGGCGTTTTTTTGGAACACTCACCAATACCTATAACTTTTTTGCCCTGTATGCCAACCTGGACCAGTTCTCTTTCCAGGAACAGGACATCCCGATTGAAGACCGACCCGAAAGTGACCGTTGGATCCTTTCGAAATTAAATAGCCTGATCAGTCTTGTCCAGGAGGCATATGAAGATTATGAACCCACCAAAGCAGCCCGGCTGATCCAGGATTTCGTGATCGATGACCTGAGCAACTGGTACGTAAGATTAAATCGCAAAAGATTCTGGAAAGGAGAATACAATGAAGACAAGATCGCGGCCTATCAGACACTTTATACCTGCCTGACAGAGATCGCCCGGTTAATGGCTCCCATCGCTCCCTTCTATGCAGAAATCCTTTACCTCGATCTGAACCGGATTACCAGAAAGATACAGAAAGAGTCCATTCACCTGACTGATTTCCCCATTGTCAATCAAGACCTGATCGATAAAGATCTCGAAGAAAAGATGAAAATGGCCCAGGTCATTTCATCCCTGGTTCATTCACTGAGGAAAAAACATAAGATCAAAGTCCGTCAGCCGCTGTCTAAAATTCTGATCCCCATTTTAAGTCAGCATAAAAAAGAACAGATCGCTGACATTCAATCGATCATCATTTCCGAGGTGAATGTGAAGACAGTGGAGTATATTGACGATACTTCAGGGATACTGGTTAAAAAGATTAAACCGAACTTCAAAAAACTGGGAAGGGAATATGGGCGTCTTATGAAAGAAATCACCCAGCAGGTCAACAGTTTTCAGCAGGAGGATATTGCCGCCATCGAAAAGCAGCATCAATATCGTTTGAAATTACCCTCCGGAAATGAAATCGAGCTTACCCTGGAAGATGTCGAAATTACTTCGGAGGACATTCCCGGCTGGTCTGTGGCCACTGAAAATGGGATCACGGTAGCGCTGGACATCACCATCGATGATGAATTGCGTAAAGAAGGGATCGCCAGGGATGTAGTGAACCGTATACAGAATCTCAGGAAAGAAATGGGACTTGATGTGCAGGATAAGATCCGAATTTTTGTGAAAAAAACGGATGAATTGGTAAATTCAGCTTTAGAATCAAATAAGGAATATATTTGTAACGAAACTCAAGCGCTTGAATTAAGGTTTAAGGATAATTTGGAAGGGGGAAAAAAGTTCGAAATTGATGACCTTGAAATTGTTTTAAAAATAGAGAAGTGATAGATAAAGCCGCCGATAAAGTGAAATATTCAAAATTCTACCTCCTAAGCCTGGCTGTTATACTCCTTGATCAATCTGTTAAGATGCTGGTGCATTTTAACATGGATCCGGGTATTATCGGGCAGATCAAAATTTTTGATGACTGGTTTAAGCTTCACTATACGCTGAATCCCGGTATGGCCTTTGGTATGCAGATCGCCTCCGAATATGGCAAACTGATCCTCACCATGTTCCGCTTATTGGCCGTGATCGGGATTGGATATTATCTTTTTTACCTTGCCAGAAAAAATGTGCATCAGGGACTTATCTGGTGCATTGCCTTGATCTTGGGGGGTGCCATCGGAAATGTGATTGATAGCACCTTTTATGGCGTGCTTCTTGATAATGCCCCCTATAACGCGGCCACTCCCTGGTTCCATGGGCAAGTAATTGATATGTTTTATATTGATATCTGGGAAGGACGCGTTGCGGATTGGATCCCGGTCTTTGGAGGGGATTATATGGCACTATGGCCGATATTCAATATCGCTGATGCTTCAATTTTTATCGGAGTGACCATCATCCTGATCCGTCAGAAGGTTTTTTTCTCTGAAAATAAGCATGAAGCAACCCTTGAGACCACCGAAGTAACGGACGTGAAATCTCATACGGAGATCTGATTCAGTTAGATAGGACCTTGAGTTTTGATTCGAGTTTTTCCAGGATACCAGTGATCATCGCTTCCACCTGGTCAAAATAGGTCCCGCCCCCGGCAGGTAATTGATTCAGCGCAAATTTATCTTTGATCTCCTCCATTAAGTTTTGAAGGGAATGCATCTTCAGTAATTTCATGTTGGATTTCATGCTGTGCCGGATCCTTCTGAATTCATCATAATTTTCTTCGAGAAAGGCTGTTTTAATCAGCTGAAGATTGGTCTGGAATTCCCTGATGAGCATATTGATGTATTGAATATACTGATCGGGAACTTCTTCATATAAATAATCCAGTTGTTGAAATTCCAGGATCTGAGCATTTTTGTCATCATAAGGCTCCTCTTCATCTTTCGTTTCTTCCAAGGATCCGTTTCTCCTGTCGAGGTTATGAAGGATGCCGATTTTTTCAATCATCATCTTAGGATTAACGGGTTTTGACAGATAATCATCCATTCCCGCTTCAAATATTTTTGTCCGTGTTTCATCCGAAAGATCACCGGTAACGGCCAGTATCGGAGTATACACACCAATCGATTTTTCGATCTCACGTATTTCCCGGGCGATATCAAAGCCATTCATGACGGGCATTTGAAGATCCAGCAAGATCACATCATAGGTGTTTTCGTTAAACAGGGCCAGGGTATTCTTCCCATTATTGGCTGTATCCAGGTGGAACTTCCAGAGATCTGCATACCCCTTCATTAAAAACAGATTCGAATTGACATCGTCCGCATACAGAATATTGAGCGATTCCATAGATTGAATCAGGGAAGTCGCGTGGTTATGGCTCTCTTCTTTCTCTGAACGTGTTTCATGCCGGTCAAACGGAATTGTAATAATAAATGTTGAACCTTCACCTGTTTTGCTATTCACCTGGATACTTCCATTTTGTAATTCCACCAGCTGTTTGACAATCGTCAAGCCCAGTCCAGTGCCTCCATATTTTCTCGAAATATCCATCTCTCCCTGCTCAAATGGCTCAAAAATGGTTTTGATCTTTTTCTTTGAGATCCCAATCCCCGTATCACTGATTCCGAATTCAATCAAGAAGGAATGGTCATGGGTTTCATTCAATTTTACTGATATGCTGATTATCCCTCTTTCCGTAAACTTCTGGGCATTGCTGAGTAAATTATTGAGTATCTGTGAGAGTCTCTTTGAATCACCATAAACCAAGTTGGGGAGATTATCATCAATATCCAGGGAAACATTTACTTTTGAACTGTCAAGTTGCAATTGATAGCTGTTATAAACGTTGTGAATAACTTCCCGAAGGTTAAAATCAGATCTTTCAAAAACGATTTTTCCCGCCTTGATCTTTGAAAAATCAAGTAGATCGTTGATGAGGCTCAGCAGGTTATCTGCTGAGAACTTTAATGTATTGATAAATTTCAGCTGGTCAGCTCTCGGATCCTGTTCCAGTAAAAGATAGATCATGCCAATGACTACATTTAAGGGCGTTCTGATCTCATGACTCATCATTGAAAGAAATTCATCTTTGGCATTCAACGCCTCTTCAGCCGTCCTTTTCGCATTAAAAAGCTCTTTATTTATCTTAACTGATTCGGTGATATCCCGTACGATCCCAATGGCTTCCTCATCCGTGATGGCAATCATGCGTGCTTCGTAATATTTTTTTCTGCCATTTACCTTCAACCGGTATTCACATTTTTCTACCTCCCGACTCTCAAACGTTTGCTGAAGGCAATCGTATAATTTCAGGTATTCGCTTTCAGGAAAAGCCTCCTGGAGGTTCCTCCCTTCAAAACTGGTAATATTAGTGATCCCAAAATCAGACGATTCCCCTGCCATGATCTCCAGAAAATCGCCGATCCGGTCAACCCGGAAAAAAAGATCGGGGAAGGCATCAAAGATCGCCTTGAAGTTGATCAGTGTCTTGCGGAGTTGTTCGCTGGCTTCCTTCCGGTCCGTAATATCAGTAACTGAGCAAACGATCCGATAGGGCACATCATTCTGGTAGAATATCTTACCCCTGCCCAGAACCCAGAGAAGCACCCGGTGCCGGTGTACCATCCTGAAGGTTTCTTCAAAATAAGATTTTCCTAACCGGATATTGGCATCAATAGCCCGCTTTAGTTCTTTTCTGTCCTCCTCAGCAACCAGTTTCTCCCAGAAGAAAACCTCATCGATTTCTTCATTCCCTTGATATCCAAGAAGGTTCTTCAGACTTTCATCAACAATCAGCTGATTGTTTTCAAATGAATAATCCCAGACACCGGTATGGCCTGCTTCGACAGCTAGCTGATATCTTTCCTTAATTTTTTCAACTTCAAGCTGATTCCTGATACGGTCTGAAATATCCCGGAAGTTGACGATCGACTGCACGATCCTACCTTCTCTATCAAATTCCCGCTTGGCGATGATCTCGACCCAAACCTGGAATCCATCCTTATGATTGAGCCGTAAACGTTCAACCTGGAAATTATTTTTCTGGTCCAGATCTTCCTTCCACCTGCGCTCATACAACGGCCTGTCATCAGCAAAGATGAAATTGAAAAAACTGCCTTTGGATAATATATCTTCCGGTTTATATCCGAACAATTGTACACTTGAAGGGCTGATATAAGTCAATTGATCATTGCTATCCAACCGGATGATCACATCACTGGAATTTTCCGCCAGATAGTGATACATCGTCTGACTTTCCTGCAGCTTATCAAGCGCCAGATGATGTTCTGTGATGTCTCTGGAAGTAAGAATGATGTTCCTGAGTGTTCCCTGATCATCAAACAAATTCCTGATAAAAGACTCGAACCACCTGAATCTCCCCGTTCTATTTCTGATCCGGTATTGAATGCGATAATCTTTTTCTTTTATTTTGGTTTTCTTCTGCTGGGTGATCTTAAAGTACCGGAGATCGTCCGGATGAATGAGTGAATCGAAATCAGTAATGTGCCTGTAAATTGCCGGATCATATCCCAATAGTTCAGAAAACGAAGGACTCTGGTATAAAACATTTCCCTGCGCATCGAGCCAGGTAACCACGTCAAGAATGGATTCGGTTAAAAGCTGAAATTTTTTCTCCTCCAGTGCCAGTTTTTCCCGGGTTAAATCTTCCGGTTGATCTTCCTCGAGATCAAAAACCGCTCCCTGATAATGGGCATCCAGATCGTATTCATGATGAAGAAGCCCCTTGATCCTGACAATTTTTCCATCCTTTCCGGTGAGTCGGATCGAATGTCTCGAAGCAATTTCCCTTTTCTGAATGGCCAAATTATATTCATCCATGAATTTTTTATGATCATCTGGATGAATGAAATCGAGGAGGATTTTACCGTGGATTTCCACTGGTTCATACCCCAGTAAACCCTTGACCGCTGGATTTATAAAGGTACACCTCAGCCCGGGATCAAAATAGCCAATGATCCGAGGGGTAAGGTTGACGATCCTTTTATAAAATTCAGACCCTTCCACAGGAGAATCTTCCTTTTTTTTATCATTCAGAAGAAACCAGAAATATTTTTTTTGATCCAGGTTCAATACATTTCCCTGGATCTCAATATTCCTGGTCCGATCATCCCTGCCGGTATATTCCTGAATGACCTGAAGCTGGTCCTTGGGAATATTTCCAGGAAAAAAAATTTTCCTCACACTGGGAAGTATTTCCGTGATATTTTTCCCCACCCATTTATCAGGCTCCAGATCCAGTATTATTTCTGAGATTTTATTGAGGCTCAGAATCTTTCCAGTTGAATCTGTTGCAATCGACGGGCGTGTATTCGCTTCTATGAATGAAGGTATATCAATCATTCAATATAATTCTAATCCTTCCTTTATATAAATTTCTGGAAGCCAGGAATCTATCCAATCTGTAAATTGGATTATTCTTATATAATTATTAACTTCAGATAGTAAAAATTGTATCTTTCCTTGAAAGATAAATAAAAAAATATTTTATCCATCTGAATTTATTAAAAATATTCCACACTTTCATGAATATCTTTTGGCAGTGTTATTATTGACTTTAAACGGCCTAATTTTTAACTATTTCCCACATCACTCTCCCCTAATGATTATCTTTGCCAAAAGTTTAGCGTCGTATGACAAATCAGAAAAAGTACAGTCGATATACGATTACGGCTGCATTGCCTTATGCCAACGGCCCGGTCCATATTGGCCACCTTGCGGGTGTTTATGTGCCTGCTGATATATATTCCCGTTATCTGAGGCTGAAAAAGAAAGAGGTATTGTTTGTTTGCGGCTCGGATGAACACGGGGTTCCCATCACCATCCGGGCTAAAAAAGAAGGGATCTCCCCTCAGGAAATTGTTGACAAATATCACCATCTGAATAAGAAGGCTTTTTCAGACTTTGGTATCCGCTTTGATATTTATGACCGGACCTCCGCCTCTATCCATCATCAGACTGCTGCGGACTTTTTCAGTAAATTATATCAGGAAGGAGCTTTTGTTGAAAAGATATCAGAACAATATTACGATAAGCAGGCAGAACAGTTTCTTGCCGACAGATACATTATCGGCACTTGTCCGAATTGTCATTTTCCCGAAGCTTATGGGGATCAATGTGAAAATTGTGGGACTTCACTTTCTCCCTCCGAACTGATCAATCCGAGGTCTACTTTAAGCGGTGAGAAACCTGTATTGAAAGAGACCAAACACTGGTATCTCCCTTTGAATGAATATGAAAACTGGCTTTCTGAATGGATACTGGAGGATCACAAGGAATGGAAACCAAATGTTTACGGCCAATGCAAAAGCTGGATCGACAATGGACTTCAACCCCGGGCTGTAACACGTGACCTTGACTGGGGTGTCCCTGTTCCACTTCCTGAAGCAGAAGGGAAGGTGCTCTATGTCTGGTTCGATGCCCCCATTGGCTATATATCCGCAACAAAACAATGGGCCAAACAAAATCAGACCAATTGGGAACCATACTGGAAATCACAGGATACAAGACTCATTCATTTTATCGGAAAAGATAATATCGTATTCCATTGTATCATTTTCCCGGCCATGTTAAAAGCGCATGGGGATTATATATTACCTGATAATGTTCCTGCCAATGAATTTTTAAACCTGGAGAACAATAAAATATCTACCTCAAAAAACTGGGCTGTCTGGCTTCATGAATACCTGGATAATTTCCCGGGAAAAGAGGATGTATTGAGATACACCCTTTGTGCCAATGCCCCTGAAACCAAGGATAATGATTTTACCTGGAAGGATTTCCAGGCAAAAAATAACAATGAACTGGTGGCCATCCTGGGTAATTTTGTAAACCGGGCGCTTGTTCTGACGCATAAATATTTCGACGGGGAAGTGCCTGAAAGGGATCAACTGAATGCCTATGACGTTGAGGTAGTTGAGAAGATCAAACAAATACCCCAAGACCTGAGTTCCTCGCTGGATAATTTTAAATTCAGGGAAGCACTTACCCATTATATGGAATTGGCCAGGACGGGAAATAAATATCTGGCAGATACCGAACCCTGGAAAATGATCAAGAATGATCCCGAACGGGTCAATACCATTCTCAATATTGCCCTGCAGATTGTAGCAAAACTGGCTGCTTTTGGAGCTCCCTTCCTGCCATTTACTTCCAGGAAGATTTATGATATGCTTGGGATCGAGGCATTATCCTGGGAATTGGCCCTGGAAGAAGAGATCCTCATGGCTGGGCATCAGATCAACCAACCCGTGCTCTTGTTTGAAAAGATCGAAGATGAAGTGGTTGATCAACAGATTAATAAATTGATCGCCACACGTAACCAGAACCTCAAGGAAAAAGAAAATGACCTCCCGAGAATTAAAAATGACATCTCCTATGATGATTTCAGCAAACTGGATATGCGTGTCGGAGAAATTAAATCAGCAGAAATCATCCCGAAATCTAAGAAATTATTGAAATTAACAGTTGATATCGGTGTGGAAATCCGGACTGTGCTCAGTGGAATTGCACTGCAATATGCTCCGGAAGAGGTGATTGGACAAAAAGTTATTTTATTGTCTAACCTTCAAGCCAGAAACATGATGGGGATTGAATCCCAGGGGATGATCCTGATGTCTGAAGACCGGGAAGGCAAATTATTGTTTCTCACTCCGGATGGAAATGCTGAAAACGGTTCGGTGATCAGCTGAGGTTAAATTCCGTCATTATTTTTATCGTTACAGGACAATAGATCCGGTTACATGCAGTTATATAATAAATGACAGGTGTTATGAAAAAAGTGATCCTAAGTTTTCTGTTTTTGTTTTTTATGTTCGGCATTGCAAGTGCCCAATCTGATCAATCTCCCCCACGTACCAGTAAGGGTGAAGATAATTATAAGGGATATGAATTCCAGTCTAAAAAAGCGGAAAAGAATCTTAAAAAAAGAAATTCCAAAGGAGGCAGTATCAATGTTTATTATGATCAGAAAATAGATGAATATAAAGCCCGGATGAAGCAAAATTCAAGAGAGTACAGGAAGATGGCCAGGGAGATGAAAAAACCCCAATACTCTGACCCAACCTATTTCGGGCATAAGAATCCTCCTAAAAAACGGGCCGCCGGAAAGAAAAAGTTTTGTAAAGTTTGTGAATTAGTTCATTAATTTAAGACTTACAGAGATTTTCAGGGTTCGCAACAGATCATCCTCGAATGCATTGTTTTCATAGCATTCTTTTTATTTTCTCTTTATGTCAGATTAAATTAGTTGCGAAATATCACCTGTATGAAAAATATAAATCGTTTTATCGAACATACCATTCTCAAACCCGATGCTACCCAGAAGGAAATTGAAAAAATTGTGGAAGAAGGGCTCGAGCACCAGTTCATGGGTGTTTGTGTGCCACCATTCTGGGTAAAGAATGCAAGAAAACATATTGGTTCCAAAGAACTTCAACTGGTCTCCATCGCAGGTTTTCCATTTGGATACAATCAAACTGAGGTAAAATTAGCGGAGATCAACCAGGCGCTTGATGATGGGGCGGATGAAGTGGATATAGTTTGGAATTTGTCCGCATTCAAATCGGGAATATCATGGGTCAAGGTTGACATTGCCCGGTGTGCAGAATCACTTCACGACCAGAATAAAATTCTCAAAGTTATTATCGAAACAGCCTATCTGTCAGATGAAGAAATAAAGCTTGCCTGTGAAATCTGCAAGGATGCCGGCGCTGATTTCGTAAAAACATCTACTGGATTTGCTTCTTCCGGGGCCAAAGTTGAACATATAAAATTGATGCGTTCTGTTCTTCCCTCCCATGTGGGAATCAAAGCCGCCGGCGGGATCCGTGAGTATGAAATGGCCGTTGAATTGATTAAAGCCGGTGCCGATAGGCTGGGAACCTCTTCCGGAATTAAAATTATGCAAATGGTAAAATCGATGCACCTTTGATGGGCACCCGGATTAAAAACTTTCAACTGACGATCGCTGGAAGGGTACAGGGTGTTGGATTCAGATACTCCGCTCTTCAGAAAGCCAAAGAACACCATATTACTGGCTATGTAAAAAATCAATACGATGGATCCGTATTCATTGAAGCGGAAGGTGAGGAAACAGATCTTGACCATTTTATCCTGTGGTGCCACCGGGGTCCCTTTTCTGCCCGGGTGGAACATGTCACTCAAATATCAGGGACCATAAAAAATCATAGCTCCTTCTTTTTAAAACATTGACCATACTCTTTCCAATAATGGAGTAATAATTCCCATAATGGGAATAATGTGCCCGAAAAATCCTTCCTTTTGCCGGATATAGCCCTTTTATATTTTTGGCATGAATATTTCTATTTTATCTATACCAGGCCTCTTGGATAAAAAAATACTTGAGGTACATAGTAATAGGTTGGTTAGGTTGATTAGTAAGGGCTCCAAAGGGAGCCCTTTTTTTAGACTCCTGAAAAAATTTTTAATGCTACATTTACTCCAAATACGAAGAATCCGGTTGTTCCTTTTCCTGATTTTAATGCTGGCAGGTTTTACAGCTCATTTTTATAAATATAACCAGCTCCTTCCTGATCAATTGATGAAAATTATCACACTTATTAAAAACCGGTAATTAATAGACTGAGCTTATCAGGATTCTTTCTCTTCAATTTCTATCATACGATTGATAAAATCCTCAATCTGTTCAACACCGATCCGTTTGGCAATAATTTCCTTATCCTTATTCAATACATAGATCGTGGGAGTACTCTTGATGTCGTATTCGGTCCTGAAATTGCTTTGCAGATAAGGATCAGCGGCATTTATACATGACAGGTGGTTATCCCTGATATAACTTTTCCACTTTTCAATATCCGTCACCGTGCAGGCTGCAATTACTTCCACATTCTTTTGTTTAAGCCGTTCATAACTGTTTCTCAACTGGGGAGTGGCCTTTTTACAATGCCCGCAATCAGGATCATAGAAATACAGAACGATAAACCGGCTATTAATGGAACTCAGACGGATAGGCCTCATAAGGGTATCTCTTAATACCATTTCTGGCGCTATATTACCCACCAGGTTGGGTTTCAACTCTTTTACCCGTTTCTCAAATTTTGCTACCAGGGATGAATCAGCCCAGTATGCCTTTCCCTTCAGATAATAATTCTCGGCGAGGTAAACGAATACCCGTTCCATGCCCATGATGTTTGACGTCTCATATTTATTGGTCAGCTTAACCAGCATATAGCGGAAGGTTTCTTCATTATTCCCTGCCGCTTTCAATAAATAATCAACTCCTTTATTAATTGAATCGGGATGTTGATAGGTGAGCTTTTCAGTATATTCATCTACTTTGGGCTGATATAAGGGCGTTCTTAACAAGGAAGGATCTGAAAGATCGAAATGATCAAAAAAATGATTTTTATAATAATAAAACTGAAAAGATTTATCGGATACTTCACCCTGTTCATTTCTCGGAGGATCCGGAACCTGTGGCTTCTTCATGGCAAGGACTAATTTTGCAACAAATGTTCCGGGATTATTATCGATGATATTTTTCTGAAAGTCCTCAATTTCTTTTCCAATATCAGCCAGCTGTCCTTTCAATTTCGTAATCTGATCAGCATGCTGGTTCGGATCCAAGCCATTGATGTTATCACTGATCTCCTTAGATAATTGCTGTTTTTCCGCCATGAATTGCTGGAATTTATTAAAAAGTTCATTTTCTCTGGAGCCGCTGATTTCCATATGTTTCATGAGGTCAGTCGTATCGGTTTTCATGCTGAATTTCTGCTCATTAATAATGATCTCAAAATAAACCGAAGGAGAATAGACAAAATAGATCCCGGGTTTCAGATCTTCTGATCCTTTGAAATGAAGTACACTATTTTTCGATACCCGGCTTGTATCCTTCACAAATTTCTGATCCCCAAAATGATACCCCAGGTAAGCTACCGTATCCGGAAAATGATCAATTTCAACCGTAATATCAAAACCCTGGTCTGTGCTTTCCCCACTTGCCTTGCCGACCAGGATCCATGAAAATATAACCATTAAGGGGATTAATATTTTATTTTTATTCATAACTGCCACTTTCAATTCCAAAAAGTAAAATTACTTTATTTAAAATTTATTACTAAATGAACGCTCAATCTATCCACTATGTTACAATTGGATACACAATAATGATACCATCTGATTGGTTATCAAAATTAAAATACAGTTATGTCAACATGTTACAGGGAATTCTGGCAAACATAAGTTCAGATAACCGGACAATCAATGCCTTTCAGCGGCATTTAACTCTTTAAGGTTGATCCTGATCTGTTTTTCTTCTGACTTTTAATGAAGTGCCTTCTTCACTCACGACGATGATTTCTTCATCTCTTTGAATATAATCCCCGCGGGTATATGCATCATAAAGCACATCATCTATAATTACTTTGCCGCTGGGGCGGAGTACGGTATAGGCTTTACCATGTTTTCCAAGCAGAGATTGTTCCTTGAAATTGGAAGTATATCCTTCCGTACTGTCCTGAACGGTCTGCAGGGCAATCCGTTTGAAAAATCGCGTGTTGGTGAGCCGGACTCCGCCAAAAAACATCAGAATGATACTGCCAAATAGCCCTATAAGTATGGCGATAACGGCCTGAAAAATTTCATTTGTTTTTACAAAGGAAAAATCCAGCAGATCATTATTCAACATCACCAGGATGAGAGATCCTATGGTCAATATCAGTCCTCCGATACCAGCGATTCCAAAACCGGGAATTATAAAAATTTCAAGCGCAAGGAGGATTACCCCTACAATAAACATAATGATCTCCCAGTTTTCAGCGAGTCCGTTTAAATAATACGGTATAAAATAAAGGAGGGTGGCTGTCACGGCAGCGAGTAAGGGAAATCCGATCCCGGGAGTCTGCAATTCAAAATAAATTCCACCCAGGATAACCAGGATCAATATCCCACTGACTATGGGATTCAGGAATATCCGGATTATTTTTTCTGCCCCTGATAACTTGAATTCCTCTAGCGTATAATTCTCTATATTGTATTTTGCGAGTAATTCATCAATATCATTGACTTCCCCTTCACAAAAACCATATTTAATCGCTTCGGAGGTGGAGAAGGTAATGACTTCCCCCGCGGTGGTAATGCCATCGATCTCAAGATCCTCATCCACCATGGCTTCAGCAATCCTGGGATCACGGCCAGTGGCCTCCGCGGTAGAGCGCATGATCGAACGCATGTAGGATTGATATTTGTCGGGTGCTGCCGAACCATCCTGGGTCACTACCGTGGCTGCCCCTATACTGCTCCCGCTGGTCATATAAATACTGTCGCAGGCGATTGCGATCAGGGCTCCTGCTGAGGCTGCATTTTTGTTGATAAATACCCATACTGGCTTGGGATATTCTAGGATCCGAGTCCTGATTTCATCGGCATCATTTAAGGCACCTCCATAAGTATCCATCTTTATAATGATGAGATCTGCCCCTATATCAGTTGCATGATCCAGTGCCAGCTCCGTGTAACGGTTCATCCGCGGATCGATTTCTGCATCGATTTCCATGGTCATAATTTTCTCCTGTGCCATAAGATGGATGCCTGGCAAGATCAAAAAAATGAAACATATAAATATATATTCAGGGAATTTCATCATGAAATGTTCAAAATGCTTTTTAAAAGTATCCAATTTTGATGAAAATATATATAATTTGTAGGGGTTAAAAATAATAATTAATATCTTCTCCATTGATTTCACGGAGGTTTGTTCCTGATAATAATCCAATCAGATTAAAAAACATAAAGGATCATGCTTGAAAAGGGATCTGGAGTTGTTTTATTCATTAAATAGAACCTTTTTTACTGGCATCTGAATAATGATAAAATTTCATAGGATCTTTATCAGATTCACACATACAGGGTCGTTGATTATTTTAGTGGGAGAATCCCGGATCAACCAAAAACATTTGGATAAATCCCACGATTTTTTGGTGTAATTTTATAAAGTATTAATAAAAAAAGTGAAATTTTGTTACAGGAAAGAATAATTTGGATGTTAGCGTCTGATAAATTTCAATCCGGAATGAGTTTCATGAATGTCCTGGATGTTCACATAGAAATTTATTTTAAGATGAATAGCAGGCGTAAAGAATAATTACCATGAAGCAATCAATCTCAACCATTATTATTTTTGCGATTTTATTCCTATTTCTTAAGCCTGCACAGGCAGGTATTATCCCGGCTGATTCGCTGGGGATCAGAAAAGTTGGAAACCAGTCATTTATTATCCACCGGGTTGAAAAAGGTGAAAATCTTTACAGATTATCTTTAAGATACGGCGTCGAGTTAAATGATATTGTCAAAGCTAACCCCGGGGCGGATAAAAGTATCCAGGTCGGGCAGGAATTAAGGATACCATACAAATCAAATGTTGTGACGGCCCCGGTGACAGCTCCAGTATCAGCCCCCGCTCAACAACAGACCCAGAAACCTGTACAGACACAGACCCAAAATCCGCGGATAATCCCCCAAACACCTGCAACCGGCCGGATCGTACATATAATAAAATCCGGTGAAACTTTGTTCAGCATTGCTGGGAAGTATAATGTAAGCGTTGATAATATAAAAAAATGGAATTCTTTGCGTTCAAATACGCTAACAATAGGAGACCAACTTACCATTTACCTGAATGCGGATCAGGCTGCTAAAATCAATGAACTGCAATCCATACGGGAAAATAATGGTAAGAAAGTACATGTTGTGAACCGGGGCGAGACTTTGTTCAGCATTGCCAATAATTACAATATCTCTACTGATGATATCATAAGCTGGAACAGGTTGGAGGATAATTCGATTTATGTGGGACAGGAACTGGTCATTGGATTTACTGATAGCCGGGAAGGAAATACAGTGATTACAAGTGAATTGAAGGTTGATGATTCAAGAAAGGAGGATGAGCAAGTGAAAAGAAAAGAAATGGAAGGAACCAATATGGTTAAGGTAGAAGACAAGGATGAATATAAAAAAATTACAGAAAAGGGCATTGCGAAGGTGATTGAAGGATCGGAAGAAACCAAAAAATATCTTGCCTTACACCGTAGCGCCCCGATCGGAACCATCATGCAGGTGAAAAATGACATGAATGATTTGAGTGTGTTTGTAAGAGTGATCGGGAAATTGCCTGAAACCGGGGATAATGCAAATATATTATTGAAAATATCAAAAACGGCCTATGACCGGCTGGGAGCCTATGACAGTCAGTTCCCGGTCGAAATCACATATCATCCATAATACACGGGGATTTTATGTCTCATATGGAAAGTCTTAAGCATTTCCTGGAAGAGAAATATATTCAGTATAACCAGGCCGGTTTCATCGAGAATGACCCGGTTTGTGTTCCGCATCACTTTAAAAAAAGACAGGATATTGAAATCGCAGGATTATTTGCAGCGATTCTTGCCTGGGGTCAAAGAAAGACAATCATTGGTAAAAGTCTTGAACTCATGCAATGGATGGATTTTTCGCCCCATGATTATATATTAAATCATAGCGTGGCTGATCTTAAAAAATTTACAGGTTTTAAACACAGAACTTTCAATGCAACAGATGCCCTCTATTTCATATATTTTCTAAACCAATATTACCGTAAAAACCAATCCCTGGAGGATCTATTTATTCCCAGGAAAGAGGATCGATCGGTCGAAAAAGGACTCATTCATTTTCACAATTCCTTCTTCGACCTTGAGGAAGCCCCGCCAAGAACAAAAAAACACATCCCCACACCGGAAAGAAAATCGACCTGTAAGAGATTGAATATGTATTTAAGATGGATGGTGAGAAAAGATGATCATGGGGTCGATTTTGGATTATGGAATAGGATTAATCCGGCTCACCTCATTTGCCCAGTCGACCTGCATGTGGACCGTGTTGCCGGCATATGGGATTGATCTCCGGAAAGCAAACGGATTGGTATACAGCCCTGCAATTGACCGAAAACCTGAAAGAAATAGATCCGGAGGATCCTGTAAAGTATGATTTGCTTTGTTTGGATGGGAGTGATTGAAAAGTTGGCTTTTAAAGCCAATGAGCCGGATCCATTCTCCATGCTTTTAATTGATCCACTTCATCAGTCATGATATACCCTGCACGCAGGGCAACATCGATCAACACCTCATAATCACTCAGGGAGTAAAAGGGTAATTCATTTTTTTCAAAAAGGATCACAGATTGCTGAAATGCATAACTGAAAATTGAGGCCATTCCTAATACCTCCACACCCGCGTTTCGCAATGCTTCGATGGCATTCATGGAACTTCCTCCAGTGGAAACAAGATCTTCGATCACCACCACACGCTGTCCCGCCTTGGTTCTCCCTTCAATCTGGTTGGATAAACCATGCTCCTTGGGTTTAGCTCTTACATAAAGAAAAGGCAAACCAAGATGATCGGCCACCAGGGCCCCCTGTGGGATGCCCGCTGTGGCAACCCCGGCGATGGCTTCCACCATTTTAAACTTATTCCTGATCAGGTTGATCAATTCATTTTTTATGTATGTACGGATCTGAGGGTAAGATAATGAAATGCGATTATCACAGTAAATAGGTGATTTCCATCCGGATGCCCACGAAAAGGGATCGTCCAGGTTGATCCTGATGGCTTCAATTTCAAGCAGATACCGGGCCACCTGTTCTGAAACTGGGATTTGCTCACTCATGAGACAAATTTAAGTGATTTAAGAATTTTTACTAGGTGATTTAAATCAATTTATCCTATTTTAGAGCGAAATAAAATTTGGATATGTTGATTGCCAGCTTTTATGAAAATATTTATTAACGACATCCCTTTCCGGATCGTTCCGTCAACAAAAAATGTTACCCTTAAAAATTATGATGTAATTGTGACGGAAGCTACCGAAAAGATTGATTTTAATACCTTTCACGACGATGTGCTGATAAAACATGCATCAAGGCTGATCATCCATGAATACCTGCAGCTTCTAAAATCAAAAAGCAATAAAAAAGTGGATTCAATCACTTTTCAGGTAGATAATTATAAAGAAGCCATCGAATTTATCAAAACTGAATATACTTTCATTAAAGCAGCAGGTGGACTTGTTGAGCATGAAGGGCATATTTTACTGATTTACCGGTTGAAAAAATGGGATTTACCGAAAGGTAAAATGGATTCCAAGGAAGGCCCCGAAAATACGGCGGTCAGGGAAGTGGAAGAAGAATGCAATATCAAGGTTAAATTGGGAGAAAAGATCTGTAATACTTACCATACCTATAAAAGGAATGGAAAAAATATTTTGAAAAAAACCTACTGGTACCAAATGGATTGCCTGGATGGTTCCAACCTAAAACCCCAGAAAGAAGAAAATATTGAGGAAGTCAGATGGATGACGCATGGGGAAGTTCATGCAGCACTTTACAATTCCTATCCTTCGATCCGGCAGGTTTTCCGCAAGTATTACAAAAAAAAATCGGATCAAAGATCATAAGGCAGGAATTCATCAACAGAGCCCTCGTACTGATGTACTTCACGTATGATCGAAGAACTGATGGATGCATATTTTGGAGAGGTAATCAAAAAGACTGTTTCCAGTTCATGATTCAGATGTTGATTCATCTGAGCAATACTGTTTTCATATTCAAAATCGGTGGTATTTCTCAGTCCGCGTAATAAATACCTAGCACCGTGCTTTTTCGCCACCGTAGCAGTTAAACCCTGATAGGTGATCACCTGGATATTGTCGTATTTTTCAAAGGTCAGATTGATCCGGTTCAGCATTAATTCAAGTGGAAAATATCGTTGTTTTTTGGTATTCTGACCTATTGCAATAATGATTCGATCGAATAAATTAAGCCCTCTGATCACAATATCATAGTGACCCATCGTAAATGGATCAAAGGATCCGGGGAAAAGGGCTACTTTTTCCATGGATTATCTAAAGATGATTGAAACTCAGGAGGTCAAAATAGTGATGTTCAGGGATCTCATCGAACACATAGCTTAGAGAAAGATCAGCAGGGCGCTCACCGATTTTTAAGGTAGGATATTTAGATTTCAAACTGTTAAAATGTTTCGAATGCTGATGGAGATATCCCCAGATATAAAATTGATCCTGTTGAGGATCCACTGAATATTCGTTAACGACAAATCCAATGAATCTAAAATAATCATCAAAGGATTTAATTGGATATTGATTATAGAATTGAAATTTCCCATCCTTGAGATAGACAATATGCATGACGAATCTGTCAAGGTACAAAGCCATGACTTTTCCACTGGTTCCGGAAAAATAGTGTTGAAATCCTTCGATAAAGGAGCTGCTCTGATGATAGAAATGTATCTCCTTGTGTGGATAGGTTTGTTTTGTTAAAAAATGAATGACCCCTTTATTTACAGCAAATGCATTGGTCATTCCCATGGGTGCATTGACATGATGAAAAAAGATCTCCTGCGAAGCATCCACCGAGGTATTCAGCTTGATATAATCCTGAATATTTTCGTTCTGATAGAGTTCTGATGGAATCAGTGAGAACTTTTTATTTTTTACCATAACCTTGATCTGGTTCCAGAATCCGGCCAGCAAGAGATGATGGTCATCGAAAAGACATTCGAGATAATCCACACGTTCTTCATGACTGGTAACGCCAGGCATTACATAATCCTCAACCAACATGATTTTGTTCTTCCGGCTATCAGTGATGCAAACCTGCATATCACTGAAGCCAACCTGTAGCAATAAATTATAATGCTCCAGATTATCAATGTCGAATTTGGGATCTTTTTCTTTACGTACTAATTTGAATTGTATAGATGATATGGTCAACAAAATTTATTCCCAATTTCCTGCTATTGTAACATCAGTCCTGGACCCAACCCGGAGTGCCTTCTCATTATTGTTTTTACGCCTTTCGGGGTTGACCGGTTTGGGGTCCTTTACTTCAAATACATCTATGGTCACTCCACTCCGATTGATCTTATCCGCAAAAATATCAAATTTATTATTGGTTCCCGGCACATAAGGTAGCCTTGAAATATCAGTTTGAGGATATTTATACTTTACAATATCTGCAATATTATCCCCTTTGTTTACCCTTTTGCCTTCCGAAACATATAATCTTGGTTATGGTTCCTTCATAGGGAGATCTCACTTTGAATAACCTGTCTTTTGTTTGAAGACTAAACAGTTGAAAGTTTTTAATGATATGATCTCCCATATCAAAATTGATATTGGTAACCACACCCGTATCTCCTGCTGTAAGTAAATTCAATTCAGTAAAAACATATTCCCTGGCAGGCATCGTACCAACTGTATCCACATGAAGGATCACTTCCTCAGCTCCATATTCTTTCTGGATAATTTCTTCCTTTCTTTCTGTGATATAAATGATCCCGGAATCCAGAAAGTGGACCAAAGAGTCCCAATTCGAGGTATACTTTCCATGGACCATCTGGTAAGCTACTTCCGTATCCCGGATGAGTTGTAGCTTGTCAATGACGTTTCGTTCAACCCGCTGAATAAATTTTTCCTGATCGATCACTGATTTTACACTGTCAAATAGGAAATACCCTAAATAGAGAGCGATGGCTAAAAAAACGATAGATAAAATACGTGTTACCATGTTTCCGGAATTAGTTTGTCTGTGCAATAATAAGGAAATTAAAGTTAAAATTACAATTTATTCATTTCCTAATTAAATGAATTATTCAATTTTTATATATCCTTTTTTCTGAATTATTTCTTCATAGGATTGGCAATCCCATAAGGCTTGATGTATTTGCATTCTTTTCATTTGGTTGATTTCATTAAATTGTAGAAATGCCACCGCTTCAATGATTTGCTCATCTTGCTTCATTTCCGGATCAGAACCAGTCCTGAGTATCCCACCTGTTTTGACCACCTCAAAGAATAATTCAATGGCGTGCAGGGGTGGTCTTAAGAATTCATGCGTAAATAAATACTGTTTGATCATTACCTGCAATCCTGTTTCTTCCTCGAACTCACGGATCAAATTCTCGCTGGCTGACATCCCGAAATGCATACCTCCACCTGGCGGAGCCCATAAAATTCCCTGCGCTCCCAAGGATTTATGTTTTACAAGAAGGATTCGGTCATTTTCAACAAGTATACCACAAACCCTTACCCTTAATCGATTCCCGAATTTTTTAATGATCTTTTTTTCCATGACCTTTGTTGCCCCGGATTGAATATTTCGATAAATATAAAAATTCTTGAAGACTGCCAAAAATATCTGACATATTAGCCAGAACCTTTACCTATGATCCAACGGAAGGTCAAAAAAAACTGTTCCGGTTGTTTGATCATTTAATGGATAAGAATGGCCCTGATACATTATTGATCAAGGGATACGCGGGTACAGGCAAAACAACCATTGTCTCCTCTCTCGTAAAAGTGCTGCCTCTATTCAATCTTAAATTCCTTCTACTGGCGCCAACGGGCCGTGCAGCTAAAGTACTTGCAAACTATTCTGGTAGAAAAGCTTTTACTATTCATAAAATCATTTATAAACTTCAGCGGGAAAAAGAATCTGGAGCGCTCAGGTTCGAAAGAATCAGAAATTATCATAAGAACACGATATTCGTGGTGGATGAGGCCTCCATGATTTATGATCAGTATGATGCCTCCCAAACCAACCTATTGAGAGATCTAAAGGACTTTGTTTTTGAAAACAGTTCCAATAAACTGATCATCCTGGGTGATACAGCACAATTGCCCCCGGTAGGACAAAATTACAGTGGCGCATTGGATAAGGAAAACCTGGAACGTAAATACAGGTTGAGAGTCGTAGACATCGAATTGGATGAAGTGGTCCGGCAGGAACAGCTTTCCGGAATTCTTAAAAACGCAACCTTTATCCGCCAAAGCATACAGTCTCGTGAATTCATGATTCATTTTGACACCAAAAATTACCGGGATATCTATGCCATGAATAGTGAAAAACTTGAGGATGGCCTGAGATATGCCTATCATACTTACAGGACTGAAAATGTGATCATCATTTGCAGATCAAATCGCCAGGCGATACAATACAATCAATACATCAGGAGAAATCTGCTCTATTACGAGAATCGGATTGATTCCGGAGATTTTCTGATGATCGTAAAGAACAATTATTTCTGGCTCGACGAAGATTCCCCTGCCGGATTCCTCGCCAATGGGGATTTTGCAGAGGTTCTGAAAATATCAAATATCCAGGAACTTTATGAATTCACATTCGCGGATCTCGATTTGAGATTGATAGATTACCCGGATCATCCAACAGTCAGGGCAAAAGTAATATTGGATACCTTGGAATCGCCAACACCTGCCCTGAGTGAAAATAACAGTAAAAGATTGTATGAAAATGTCATAGCCGATTATCCAGGAATGTCAAAAAAAGAATTGGGTAAGGCCCTTTCAGGTGATCCTTATCTGAATGCGTTGCAAATTAAATTTACCTATGCCATTACCTGCCATAAAGCCCAGGGCGGACAATGGACAGTAGTTTTTCTGGATCAGGGTTACCTTACCGAATCCATCCGGGATTTAAATTATATGAGGTGGCTGTATACAGGGATGACCAGGGCTACACGGGAACTGTATCTGGTTAATTTCCTGTCAGAATTTTATCATAGAAATTAATAAATAATGGAATTTCATGATCAGGAAAATAACATTTATATTATGCTGATTAATGAAAAAACATTTTCTGTATATAAACCGTAGTATTAGATATGATTTTCAGAAAACCCATTCATATTATTATATTGATCCTTCCCTTCTTTTTTTCTTTGCTTTTATATGGTCAAGAGAAAGAAGGACCCCGGTTTGAGTTCGAAGATAATATCCATGATTTTGGAGATATTCAACAGGGTGAAAAAGTCGAACATCTGTTTAAATTCACAAATGCAGGTAATCAACCCCTGGTCATCTCGAATATCATTACCACTTGCGGATGTACCGCTCCTACCTGGCCGAAAGATCCGGTGCAACCAGGTGAAAAAGGTGAGATCAAGGTGGTATTTAACTCCATAGGAAAAATTGGCAAGCAAAATAAGGTGATTACCATCTTCTCGAATTCTGTCAATGGTAAGGACCAGATTACCATCCAGGCCAATGTTATTCCCGGCCAATAGTGATCCATTCCCCTCGGTATATAGCGAAGAACAGGATCAGCCAGGATGCAATCAGTAGGATTCCTCCGAATGGAGTTATATAAGCCAAATACACTTGGTTATACAAGCTTAATAAATAGAGTGATCCACTGAAAAGAACCATTCCAACCAGCATTGCATAAACGCCATAAAGAAGTTGACGCGATGGGATCAGTTTTGAGAGGATTCCAAAACCCAACAGGGCGATCGTATGAAAGGAATGATACCGGATGGCGGTCTGAAAAGTTTCCAGCCTGTCATTTTCGATTAAAATATCACGCAGAGCATGGCTTCCAACGGCTCCAAGAGCTACCACGAGTGCCCCTGAGATCGTGGCTATGAGCAAAATGATCTTCGATTTCATAACCGACAATTCCTTTCTCCAAATACTGCCGTTCCGATTCTCACCAGTGTGCTCCCTTCTTCCATAGCAATCTGATAATCCCCGGTCATCCCCATGGACAGATCTGTCATTTCAACCACGGGATGATGGATCCTGGCTTTAACTTCCTCAAAAATTGATTTCAGATACCTGAACTCCTTCCGGATCATATCCAGGACTTCCGTAAAGGTGGCCATCCCCATCAGACCGGCAATCCGGATGGATTTGAGATCCGACAAGGATCCCTGATCCAAAATTGAAAATAGTTCTTCTTTTGACAATCCGAATTTGGTTTCTTCTTCGGCAATATGAACCTGTAATAAGCAGGGGATTAGCCGGTCATTTTTCTGTGCCTGTTTATCGATCTCTTTTAAAAGTTTCCACGAATCGACCGAATGGATCAGGGAAATAAAGGGAGCAATGTATTTTACCTTATTGGTCTGAAGATGTCCCACCATATGCCATTCAATATCCTTAGGCAACCTTTCATGTTTTTCCGTCAATTCCTGTACCTTATTTTCTCCAAAAATACGTTGACCTGCCTGATAGGCCTCCATGATCTCCTCATCTGACTTAGTCTTGCTGATGGCAACCAGTCGACAGGGGTATCCCTCCATTTCACTGTATAGAACTTTTAAATTTTCAGCTATGTTCATTTTAAATATCAATAATTATATATTTACCATGACTTAATCTATTGACCATAAATTTAATCCGTTAAAACCATAATACTTATTAAGACGCATGATAATTAGGTGATCATAATATAATGGCAATCTTAGGCAATCTCATTAAAAAAGGCATCATTTTAAGTAAAAGTCTTGAACAACGATATACCAATCCTTCTGAACTACAGAAACATGAACTGAGAAAATTATTGATTGCTGCCAGAGACACTGAATTCGGGGAAAAACATCATTTCAAATACATTTTGGATAACTTTACAGGTAACGACTTTTATCAGTTTTACCATGCCTTTCAAGAAAATGTTCCTGCCTATACCTATGATGATATTTACAAAGAATGGTGGCATCGCTCCAAGAATGGTGAAAAGGATATTTGTTGGCCCGGAAAGATAAAATTTTTTGCGCTCAGCTCAGGTACATCAGGTGCTTCTTCAAAATACATCCCGATTACCCAGGAACAAATCAAAGCCATCCGGCGAACCAGCATCAGACAACTGCTTACGCTTTCAAAATATAAACTCCCCGATGAATTATTTACTACGGGTGTTTTATTACTGGGCGGCAGTACAAAACTGAATTATAACGGTACTTTCTTTGAGGGCGATTTAAGCGGCATTACAGCCAAACACATTCCTTTCTGGTTTCAGAGATTTTATAAACCGGGTCAAAAAATTGCTAAAAATCTTGATTGGGATAAAAAGCTGGACGAAATCACCAGAAAAGCTCCCAAATGGAATATCGGAGTTATTGCCGGTGTACCAGCCTGGGTTCAGCTTCTGATTGAAAGGATCATTGCTTACTATGGTGTTAAAAATATCCACGAGATCTGGCCTAATTTCTCCATTTTCGTTCACGGAGGGGTTTCTTTTGAACCTTATAAAAGCACCTTCCTGAAACTTTTAGGGAAACCCCTTATTTACATCGAGACTTATCTGGCTTCTGAAGGATTTCTGGCCTTTCAAAACCGGCCCGATGCAGAAGGCATGAAACTTGTTCTGAACAATGGCATTTTCTACGAATTCATCCCTTTCGACGAAAAAAATTTCAATGAAAATGGTGTGATGGTTCAAAATCCGGAATCGTTTCTGATCAATCAAATTGAGATAAATAGGGATTATGCCATTCTTATCTCCACCACTGCAGGTGCCTGGCGCTATCTGATCGGTGATACCATCAGGCTGGTCAATCGTGAATTATCGGAAGTTGTCATAACGGGACGCACAAAACATTTCCTGTCACTTTGCGGAGAACATCTCTCCGTAGATAATATGAATAAGGCCATCCAGCTTATGGATCAGGAATTAAATCTTGGTGTGAAGGAATATACCGTGGTTGGAGAAAATTTTAATTCTTTGTTTGCGCATCATTGGTTTATTGGTTTTGAAAATAAAGTATCCCCGGGTATTGTCAAGAAAAGGTTGGATAAAAATTTAAAACTTCTCAATGATGATTATCGAACTGAAAGACAACATGCCTTGAAGGAATTGATTATATCCTTACTGCCGAATGGAGTTTTTTATGATTATATGAAATCTCTTGGCAGGAAAGGGGGACAACATAAATTCCCACGGGTTTTAAAAGATGGCGAAAAGAAAGATTGGGAAAATTATCTGAAAAAAAATAAATTATCATCATGATCGAGCTTTGGAAAGGCCTTGTATTTGGAATGATATTATCCTTTATGGTGGGTCCTGTTTTTTTTGCGCTGATTCAAACCAGTATGGAAAATGGATTTAAAGCTGGATTATTCATGGCTTTGGGAGTATCCATGAGCGATTCACTGTACATCCTGATTTCTTATTCAGGAATATCTCAGATCTCAGAAAATATTCAATTAAAATTTTACTTGGGCCTCTTGGGTGCACTGATCATGATAGGATTTGGATTGAGTTCTATTTTCAGACCTGTTCCAAGGAAAGGATTAAAAAGGTATCAGATGGATTCAAATTCCTATCTCCGGAAAATTGTGAAAGGTTTCGTACTCAATTCTTTAAATCCTTTTGTCCTCCTCTTCTGGTTAGGTGTGGCCGGTCTGGTCACCATTGAAATGCATTTTAGTTTTGATCAGGCTTCGTTGTTTTATGTGGGGGTGATCTGCGTGGTTCTTACCATGGATATTACGAAGTCATTTCTGGCAAACAAGTTAAGAATCCTTATTACACCCCATTTTATGAAAATAATGAACCGGGGAGTGGGAATTATACTGATCTTATTCGGGATCAGATTATTTTATTATGCCCTTGAAATAAAACATATGATCTGACTTTCAGGAGGAGGAAGTAGCTGAAACTTTTTTATCTTCTTTTTCTTTTTTCTCCATCTCATTGATCTCATCCTTTAAAATATCCTGTAATTTCTGGCCGAAACCTTTTTTCTCCTCAGTTAGGTATTCCCGTATTTTTTCCCGGATTTCCTGCCCGGAAAGATTATGAAATACGATCCCGTTTTTGGCCACCGACATCTGACCGGTTTCTTCAGAAACAACCAGGATAAGGGTATCAGTCACTTCTGACATCCCGACTGCTGCCCTGTGTCGCATTCCAAATTGAGCGGGGAGATTATCTCTTTCCGTAACAGGTAAAACACACCGGGCAGCTTTGATCCGGTTCTTATGAATGATCACTGCACCATCATGAAGCGGACTGTATTTATTAAAAATAGATAAAAGGAGTCGCTTGGAGACCTCTGCATCGATGATATCGCCGGATTCACCATAGAATTTCAACTCCGTATCTCTTGAAAAAACGATCAACGCCCCAGTATTGGACCCACCCATGGATTTGGCGGCTTCCACCACCTGGGTAATATTTAAATCGGTCGTCTCTTCCCTGCTCCACAAATGTTTAAAGAAATTGTCCCGGTTGATAAAGGTTGTTTTCCCCAGCATTAAAAGGAATTTCCTGATCTCCTGTTGAAAGAGGATAATAACCGCGATGACTCCAACTCCCATGAATTGACCTAGAATTGCAGATAACAATTCCATATCGATGGCCCGTACAACCAGGTAGATGAGATATAAAAAAAGGAAACCCAGGAAGATCCGGATCGCAACACTACCTTTCATCAATTTGTATACCTGGAACAATAAAAAACTTACGGCCAGAATATCCAGGATATCGACAAGTCTGAAATTTAAAAACCCTATTTTAATTAAGTATATCAAATTTTCCTTTTTTCAATAAAGTAATTGTTTCGATGGCTTCCCTTACATCATGTACCCTCAAAATTGATGCCTTATTTAAAAGAGCAATGGTATTTAATACGGTAGTTCCATTCATAGCCAGGTCTGGTGTCGTATTAAGTGTTTTGTAAATCATTGACTTTCTCGATACTCCCACGAGCAATGGCAAACCAAACATATTAAAATACGATAAATTCTTTAGTATTTCATAATTCTGCCCAATTTTTTTGGCAAATCCAAGCCCAACATCCAAGATAATATCAGGAATTCCAAGATTCTGTAATTCCTTGACCTTCATAATAAAATAGACAGTTATTTCCTTAAAAAGGTTGTCATATTGGCTCATTGATTTCATGGTTTGGGGAGTTCCCTTCATATGCATCAGGATATACGGGACTCTCAGCCTACTGACCGTTTGAAACATCTGATCATCCAATTGCCCTCCAGAGATATCATTGATCATCGAAGCACCAGCCAGGACGGCTTTTTCAGCGACATCTGAACGGAAAGTATCCACAGAAATAATACATTCAGGAAAATTAGAGGATATCGCTTCGATCGCCGGGATTACCCTGGATATCTCTTCCTCAACGGATATATCCTTTGCATCTGGTCTGGAGGAATATCCACCCACATCTAAAATGGAAGCTCCCGATTGAATCATCATTCCAGCTTGATGGAGCATCTCAGACTGACGCGAGAGCCTGCTCCCTGAATAGAAGGAATCAGGGGTTATATTGAGGATCCCCATCACCATGGGTTGTTCCATGGATACCAGTTTTCCCTTGAGGTTAAGTGTTTTTTTTATGGAAAATAATGTATCTTTCACCCCCGAAATATGGCCATTTTTACTACCTGCAAAACAAAAGAAATATTGGAGTCGAAAACCCTGGACGAATATAATCAAGTAATAAAGCGATGCAAAGAAGTTTTTGAAAAGAAAACACTGGATTATGGTACCGCCTGGAGAATTCTAAGACTTCCTTCGATCACAGACCAGATCTTCATCAAAGCTCAACGGATCCGGTCCATACAGGAAAAAGGCTTCCAGAAAATACCTGATGATATCATTTCAGAATTTATAGGAATTATCAATTATTGCATCATTGCACTTATTCAGATTAAATTGACAGATGTTTCAGACGAACAGGTGCCCCCGAAACAGATAATATCCTTATATGAACTGGCCGTAAATGAAATCATGGATCTGTTGGCAGACAAGAATCACGACTACGATGAAGCGTGGCGGGATATGCGGGTTAGTTCCATGACGGATATTATTTTGATGAAATTATACCGGGTGAAACAAATAGAAGATAATGAAGGGAAGACAATCATTTCAGAAGGGATCAGTGCCAATTATCAGGATATCGTGAACTATGCCGTGTTCTGTCTTATCAAATTAAAATTTCATGAATCATGAAAAGAGCCATTGATCAGTTTTTTCGGTTTTTTGTAGGGATATTGTTTATTTTTTCCGGACTGATCAAGATCAATGATCCGATTGGTACTTCCATAAAGCTCAAAGAATATTTTGAAGTATTTGCCACCGATTTTGGATCTTTTTTTGAAATTTTCGTCCCACACAGTTTATTCATTGGCGTAGTGGTGATTGTTCTGGAAGTATTGCTCGGTGTTGCCCTGATCATCAATTACCGGATCAATTTGACAGCCTGGTTATTTCTTTTATTGATCATCTTTTTCACTTTCCTTACTTTCTATTCGGCATTTTTCAATAAAGTGACGGATTGTGGCTGTTTTGGAGACGCTATTCCTCTCAGCCCCTGGGAATCTTTCCTCAAGGATGTAGTATTGCTGGTCATGATCCTGTATATTTTTGTGAGAAGAAAACATTTTAAACCCCTGTTCAATGACAGGACTTCGAATATAGTCATCATCCTGGCACTTGGGTTAAATACTTTTCTGGCCATCTATTCCATTCGTCATCTTCCCTTTATTGACTTCAGGCCTTATAAAGTAGGTAATAGTATCCCTGCGCTCATGGAACCATCCGAGCCATACCGCTACAAATATATCTTCGAAAAGGATGGAGAGGCTTATGAGTTTACTGAATTCCCATCTGATACCACCTACAAGTATAAAGATCTTGTGCTGTTAAATCCGGAAGCACAGCCCAAAATCACGGATTATCATATATGGACGGATGAGGGAGATTTTACGGAAGAAACTTTCGTGGGCGTCAAACTGATTATTATTATTTATGATGTTACCAAAGCATCTACCAGGCACATAGAAGAGCTCAAATCCTTGATCTCGCAGCTACCTTCGTCTGTGGAGGTTTTGGCACTGACCGCCTCGAGCGAAACGGAATTCGAAGCATTCCGGCATGAATATCAACTGGCTGTCCCCTATTATTTCGCCGATATGACTGTTCTGGAAGCGATCATCCGGTCAAATCCGGGATTATGGCTTTTGAAGAACGGAACCGTTATGGGAAAATGGCATCACAATGACATCCCCGGGGCCGAAGACATATTAGACCTGATCAAATAAGATGATCCGGTTCATTTTTAAACGGATTGGTTATGGGTTTCTGGTTCTATTCGGGGTGATCATTGTAGTTTTCATTATTTTTCATGCATTACCCGGTGATCCTGTGGCCATGCTGGCTGGTCAGCGGACCGACATTGCTACCAGGGAATCAATCGCCAGGGAACTTGGCCTAAGAGAACCCCTCGAGAAGCAGTTTATAATGTATTTAAATGATCTTTCCCCGATTTCTTATCATGAGGATTCCCCTTTTAATCAAAAAAAATATGAATATAAAAAATTATTTGGGATCGGTCCCTCCCAGGTAGTTGTACTTAAAAAACCCTATCTGAGAAGATCTTTCCAGACAAACAGGCGGGTTGATGAAATTTTACTTGAAAATATTGAAAGTACCTTCGTGCTCGCCTTTTGTGCCATGTTCCTGGCAACCCTCATTGGCATTGTGGCCGGTGTGATCGCTGCACTGAACCAGAATAACTGGATTGACCATTTCATCATTTCTGTATCTGTATTTGGCATATCGATCCCTACCTTTCTTTCTGCCATTGTGTTTGCCATCATTTTTGGATATTACCTGAGCGATTGGACTGGATTGAACCTGACTGGGCAGTTGTGGGTGACTCATCCCATTCTCGGCAAACAATTACAACTTAAGAACATCATTTTGCCAGCAATCACCCTGGGGATAAGACCTTTGTCCATCATTGTTCAACTGACCCGGAGTTCAATGCTTGATGTTATGTCGAAGGATTATATCCGGACAGCCAGGGCAAAAGGATTGAATTCAGTAAATATATTCATGAAACATGCTTTAAAGAATGCCATTAATCCGGTGATCACAGCTGTAACCGGCTGGCTGGCATCCCTCATGGCAGGCGCTTTTTTTGTTGAATACATTTTTGATTGGAAAGGATTGGGTTTTGTTACTATTAAGGCAGTCCAATCTCTTGATTTCCCGGTGGTAATGGGGGCTACCCTGTTAATCGCCATCATCTTTATAATAATTAATATATTTGTAGACATTCTTTATGCTGCGGTGGATCCCAGAATTAGATTGACAGAATAATCCACATGAAAATATTTCTGATAGGTATGCCTGGATGTGGTAAATCTACCTTCGGTAGAAAAGCATCCGAACAACTATCCATGATCTTTATCGATCTTGATACAGAAATTGTAAATTATACACAAAAATCTATCAATGATATTTTTGAGCAGGAAGGAGAAGAGTATTTCCGAAAGATTGAATCGAAATTATTAAAATCGTTATCGGTAAATAAGGATCATTTTATCATGGCAACCGGAGGTGGTGCCCCATGTTTTTTCGATAACATGGAATTTATGAACGACCAGGGGATTACCTTTTACATTGATACCGATATCACATTTTTATTGAAAAGGTTAAGCAGGAAGGGAATTAATAAACGTCCGTTATTGAAAAAGATTGGTGCGGAAAATCTTGAAAATGGGCTTAATGAAAAACTAAAGGAAAGATTACCTTTCTATTCCAAAGCGCAGGTCATTCTCCCTTATCAGAAAGAACTCGAAAACCAGATTGTATTTCATGTACATTCTAGAATAAAAAACCAAAACTGAATACAAGTCGGCTTTGGGTATAATTTATATCGGCAACCGGGGTTGGTCCGATCTCCAGCGCTGGATCAATCGTATAGGGTGATCGGGATCCTTTGGTCGTTGAGTATAAATAGCCAAAATCCACATAAAACGCTTTTTTTCTGAGACCAAGTCCTGCGGAATAGGTGTTTATTGCCAATTGATTATCTGACTGATTGGCCATTGGATCAGATAGATAATTATATCCGGCCCTGAACCGGAAAATACCTGCCCGGTATTCCCCTCCTATCCGATAATTGATGACTGACCGGTACATTCCAGCAATCTCCTGATTGTCCAAGCTGTAATTTCCATCATTCGATCGGATCTTGGCTTTTGAGTAATCAACCCATTCAATATCCCCACTGATAAATCCATTTTTGTTGAAAAAATAGCTAACCCCGGCATTAAGTCTCATAGGTGAAGTGATGGTATATGTCAATGGATCAAGCAAATTTTCTTCCGTATGATTTCCCTCAAAATTGGAATCACCTCCATAATAATCATAGGCGCCTTCGTTCCAGACTGAATTCAGGGAAGTCTGAAATTCATCATTGAAACTGTACGCAGTGGGGGTGATATAATTGATCCCAAGGGTCAAAGTATTGATGGGTCTTACGATGATCCCAAAATTTCCATTTACTCCGACTCCATCAACCACCTGCCGTTCATAGAGCGTATATCGGTTCAGGATACTTTCTGGATAACGGTCTTCCCCATAATATTTTTCATTCTTATAATTGACGGTTACGATTCCGAGACCCAATCCAAAATAAAACCGATCATTAATATTTCCCCCATAGGAAAGATCCCATTTATTCTGGGAACCCGAAGTGATAATGCGCTCGCTTTGCCTAACGGGCGAATCAACGGTTGGGAATTCTACAAAAGAATCCCATAGCGCCAAGGTGTCACCCGTTCCTTGATCGATGCTGAAGTCGTTGATCAGGTAAGTAAAATAAGCCATATCCACTGAGTAAAAGTCACCAATTTCAGCATCGTTATCATTGGCGAAATTCAGGATATAATCAATATAATCATTTTCAACATTGGTTCCCGAATAATATACCTCCCGGTTAAAATCATTGATCCGGTTAAATGAAAATCCGAAACTTCCTCCTTTCCATCCGCCTGGCAATTTATCCGACTTGGTATTATTAATGACCACACCCAGGTTTCCCAAGTTAAATTTCGTAAGCGTGTTATTATTCGATGAGCCCAGATAGGAAGTATTGGCCCCGTTGATATTGATGACCGGTGTTAAACTGATTTCTGACCGGTTATAAAAACCCAGCCCCGCCGGGTTTGCAGAAATAGAAGTGATATCCCCTCCCAATGCAGTATTGACTCCTCCCAATCCCTGTATCCTGGCACTTCCACCCGTTGAAGTCCTGCTGAATGTCAATGCCAGGTTGCTGGGTAACTCCTGCGCATCTGCAGTAAAAAGAGCCAATAATATACCACTGCTTACAAAAATAAGCTTCCTGAAAATTTCCATCTTTTCAAATTTTAAAAGGAATTACTGCTGCTGTAAGTTAACGGTGCATTAACGTCTGCTGCCACTACTCCTGGAACTGCTTCCGGATGATCCACTGCTTCTGGATGGAGCAGATGATCCACCCGAGTAACTCGATCTCGATGATCCGGAGCTATAAGATCCTCCTGAATAACTACTGCTCGATCTGCTTGGAGCCGAATAATTACTGTTTGATCTGCTACCCTGATAGCTGCTTCCAGACCAGGATGAACGGTTCGTATTACTATAGTTAGAGGTATTCGAACTGGATCGTGAACCAGTTGCACTTCGATAACTCGGTCGTGAATAATCGATTTCGCTTCTGGATGATCGGACCCTTGGTGAACTGGTAGAACCTACTGTGTTCCCAGATCTTTCCGTATTGATCGAGGTGGAACTTCCTGTCCTTGATGCATAATCCGTTCTGGGTTGTGTCCGGGTATAATATTCATTTTGTGTCCGGGAATAATCTCTACTGGTTCTTGCCCGGTCATTAACAACCGGTCCTTCCGTGGTTTTCTGCTGATTTACCGTCGCGGTCCGGCGGTTTGGAACAGCTTCATCTTTCACAACATAGTTACCTGAACCCCTGGAAACCCTACTTTTGTATGGGCTGGAATTCCAGTTTTCATTTCCCGTGTAGTAATAATGATTTGAATAATAATTCGGATACCAGAGGAATCCTGTTCCATATCCACAATAAGCAGGTCCATACCAGGGATCATAATACCAGGGATTATAATAATACCTGCTATAATAGGGACTGTAACCCCAGGCACTGTAAGGAGAATACCATGAAGAATAACCCCAGCCCATGCCAAAAGACAAGCTTAAACTGAGACCTGGAGACATTCCCCAACCTGATCCATAGTAAGGATTCCAGAAAGGATCATAATACGATCTGCCATAATAGTTATATCCCGAATAATATGGATTATTGAATCCAGAATAGGATCCAGGATATCCATAATAAGATCCGGGATAACTGTAATTGGCATTGGAATTTTTGCCGGAATTTTCCTCGTTAAATTTGGAGCGGTCATAATTCTCGACATAATAAGCGTCATCATCCGTATATTCTTCCATCGAATCTGAATCCTTGGAATTGCTTTTATACCTTTCAATGTATTCGGGATTTACATTTTTTGCCGAATAATTTTCCTGGGCATTTCCGTACAGTTGCGTACTGTATGATGGATTGATCACATCCTTTTTCTCAGTCTCAATTTGTGCCTGGTTATTCTTGGCGGTATAAATTGATTCCGATTTGATTTCCTTCCTATCCTTGGGTGTAAAATACATATCATCATATTCCTCTTGAGCCATGCTGCTAAAAGGAAACAATATGAATGATCCCAGAAATGAGATGGTGAATATTTTTAATGTTCTATAGGCTTTCATAACTTTACCCCTTTTCAATTATACCAGATATAAATATACAATCATTTTTAATTAACGACAAATTACACTTTTTGATCAAATTTCAATTCAATTTTCTCAATATTTGTAATTTCACACATACATTATAGATTAAGCAAATTTCATACCAATACTATACTAATAACACATATTATGGGAAAGGGGTTGCCAAAGAGATCTGAAGATTATTCACAATGGTATAATGAGCTGGTAAAAAAGGCTGATTTAGCAGAAAATTCAGCTGTAAGAGGTTGTATGGTCATCAAACCATATGGTTATTCCATTTGGGAAAAAATGCAGGCCACCTTAGATCGCATGTTCAAGGAAACAGGTCATTCCAACGCCTATTTCCCTTTGTTCATCCCCAAATCATACATGAGCCGGGAGGCAGCACATGTGGAAGGATTTGCCAAGGAATGTGCCGTTGTCACTCATTATCGTCTTAAAACCGATGAAACCGGGAAAAACGTGATTGTGGATCCTGAAGCCAAGCTGGAAGAGGAACTAATCATACGCCCTACTTCGGAAACGATCATCTGGAATACCTATAAAAATTGGATCCAATCCTACCGGGATCTTCCGCTTCTGTTAAATCAATGGGCAAATGTGGTTCGATGGGAAATGAGAACCCGCCTTTTTTTACGTACCTCTGAGTTTTTATGGCAGGAAGGTCATACCGCTCATGCCACCCAGCAGGAGGCCATCGATGAAACCTTAAAAATCCTTGGAATTTACAGTGATTTTGCGGAGAAGCATATGGCCATTCCAGTAATCAAAGGGATTAAATCAGAGAGCGAAAAATTTGCCGGAGCCGTGGATACTTACTGTATAGAGGCCCTCATGCAGGACGGGAAAGCGTTGCAGGCAGGGACCTCACATTTCCTCGGTCAGAATTTTGCAAAGGCATTTGATGTGAAATTTGCCACGAAGGAGGGTAATCTGGATTATGTATGGGGTACATCCTGGGGTGTAAGTACCCGGTTGATGGGCGCCCTGGTAATGGCTCACTCCGATGACGATGGATTGATCCTGCCCCCCAACCTGGCTCCCATCCAGATCGTGATCATCCCTATCTACAAGAATGATGCAGAATTCGCGCAGGTGACAGAAAAAGCCCTGCTTATAAAAACATCACTACAATCGAAAGGATATGCAGTCCATTTTGATAACCGGGATACACAAAAACCAGGTTGGAAATTTGCGGAATATGAATTGAAAGGAGTTCCCATCCGATTGGCACTTGGCCCGAAAGACCTGGAACAAGGAACCATCGAGGTGGCCCGAAGGGACCTGAAAGAAAAGGAAAGTATTCAAATGGAGCATCTCGAACTGCGAATTGACGAATTGATTGTTGACATTCATAAAACCATCTATCAGAAAGCCTACAAATTCAGGGAGGAACATATTTTCAAAGCCGACACATTTGATGAATTCAGAGAAATACTTGATACGAGGGGAGGTTTTGTATATGCCCACTGGAATGGATCACCTGAAACGGAGGCGTTGATCAAAGACAAAACAAAAGCGACCATCCGGTTAATCCCATTGAATGAGGAAAAGGAAGAAGGAAAGTGTATCTTAACAGGAAAGCCTTCCATGAAAAGAGTCGTATTCGCCAAAGCTTATTGATTTTTATAATTGATTTATACCTGGATTTTTTATATTTGGTCATGAATTTCAGATTTCCATGATTGATTGGCTAGCAGTTATCATTTTAATCTTTTTCGGACTTGGTTTTATCGTTGCCGAGATCATATTTATTCCAGGTACTACCTTGTTGGGATTATTGGGACTTATTTTTACCATTACCGGGATCGTTCTAAGTTATTTAAGTTTTGGAGCCGGGATCGGGACACTCGTTTTGGCCATTACCGCCATCGTGGGTATCAGTATTTTAATCTATAGTTTTAAATCGGGTGTCTGGGAAAGATTTGCGCTGAAAAGTTCGATAAACAGTAAATTTAATGAAGGGGACATGGAGGGTTTACAGGTGGGAGAGGAAGGTATTGCAATTTCAGCCTTAAGACCCATGGGAAAGGCTGATATCAGGGGCAAAATATTCGAGGTTTCCACCCTCGGTAATTTCCTTTCTTCAGGAACAAAAGTGAGGATTGTAAGTATAAAAAACAATAAAATCTTTATAGAACCAATAAATTAATAAATATGGATGCCATAATGCTTCTTGTGATTGTGTTCGCAGCGATCATTTTTCTTTTTGTATTTTTATATTTTGTCCCCATCAATCTATGGATCACAGCCATTTTTTCAGGGGTCCGTGTCGGGCTGTTTGAGCTGGTTTTCATGAGGATCCGGAAAGTCCCGCCCAGCATCATCGTGGGATCCATGATTACAGCGACCAAAGCCGGGCTGAAAGTCACCACCAATGAACTTGAAACTCATTTTCTTGCCGGGGGAAATGTCCCAAATGTAATCAAGGCGCTGATTTCAGCCGATAAAGCAAATATCAGTCTATCATTTAAACAAGCTACTGCGATCGATCTGGCGGGAAGAGAGGTATTCGAGGCTGTTCAGATCTCAGTCAATCCCAAGGTGATCACTACTCCCAAAGTAGCCGCAGTGGCCGCAGACGGCATTCAGTTGATCGCAATCGCCAGGGTAACGGTTCGGGCCAATATCCAGCAGCTGGTAGGAGGTGCCGGTGAAGATACCATCCTGGCAAGGGTGGGAGAAGGGATTGTCACCTCGATTGGTTCAGCTGCTTCCCATAAGGAGGTACTTGAAAATCCGGATAAAATATCGAAACTGGTACTTGAAAGAGGGCTCGATGCGGGGACTGCCTTTGAAATACTTTCCATCGATATAGCAGATGTGGATGTGGGTACAAATATTGGGGCTAAGCTTCAGATTGACCAGGCAAATGCTGACCTAAAAGTGGCGGAAGCCAAGGCTGAGGAAAGGAGAGCCATGGCGGTGGCCCAGGAACAGGAAATGAAGGCCGTATCTCAGGAAATGCGTGCCAAAGTGATCGAAGCGGAGGCTGAGATCCCGAAAGCCATGGCCGAAGCGTTCCGTAAAGGGAACCTTGGGATCATGGATTATTATCGAATGAAAAATATTCAGGCAGATACGGAAATGAGAGATTCCATCGCTAAGCCTGAATCAGCACAGAATAAGAATAAGGGAGAAGGCAAAAAGTAAGGGGCTTGAAAATAACAGACATCTTTAATAAAAAGAAAAAAACATTCTCTTTCGAGTTTTTCCCGCCAAAAAACTATTCATCCACGCTGGAACTGGGTATTAATATTGGCCAGCTCATTAAATTATCCCCCTCATTTGTTTCAGTGACTTATGGTGCAGGCGGCACCACACAAGATTTATCATTTGATTTAATAGATTATATTCAAAATAAGATTGGTCTGACGGCCATGGCCCATTATACCTGTATTAATGCCACCCGCGAAAAAGTTGAATCAGATCTGGAAATACTCTATAACAGAAATATCCTGAACCTGATGCTTCTTCGTGGGGATCTGCCCGCCAAAGGATTTACAAGTCTGAATCAGGAATTTCAACATGCAAGTGACCTGATCACCCTTGCCAAATCGAAGAACCGGTATTGTATTGGGGCAGCAGGTTATCCTGAAAAACATCCTGAATCCCCTGATTCTGAAACGGATTTGAAATGGCTGAAGAATAAATTAGACCGGGGAGCAGACTTTATCATTACCCAGATGTTCTTTGATAACGATCATTATTTCAATTTTGTTCGTAAAGCACGGCAAGAGGGGATTACGGCCAGGATCATTCCCGGGATTATGCCCATAACAAATTTTAATCAAATCAGGAAATTTTCCGAAATGTGCGGTGCTACCATACCTGAGAAAATTGTGAAAGCACTGGAACCCATTCAACATGAAAATGCAGCCTTATATACAGCAGGTGTCAATTTCGCTATCAATCAGTGCATCGATCTGTTAAAAAGGGGGGCTCCCGGTCTGCATTTTTATACGTTAAATAAATCCCGTGCTACCATCGACATTTTTTCATCCCTTCCACATGGGCTGATCGATTGAGATCAATAAGAAATGAGACTGAAAATATCGATGCCGGGATCGATCTTCTTTCTTCCCTGCAGAAATGTAAGTTCAACAATAAAACTCAGGTATATCTGTTTCACCTGAAATTCCTTAAGCAGATCAATGGCTGCCTGGGCCGTTCCTCCAGTCGCCAGTAAATCATCGTGCAATAAAATGATGTCCGTCGGCTGGATCGCATCCTGATGAATCTCAATTGAATCAGTCCCATATTCAAGATCATAGGAGGCTGAAAAAATTTCCGAAGGCAGCTTACCAGGCTTCCTGATGGGTACAAATCCCGCCTTTAAGCGATAGGCGAGAATACTGCCAAGTATGAATCCTCTCGATTCAATACCCACCACTTTGTTAATGCCCAGACCAGAATAATGGGATTCCAGTTCATCAGCCATTTTCTGCAATATCTCAGGTTGTTTAAAAGCAGTGGTCAGGTCTTTGAAAAGGATTCCCTTTTTAGGGAAATCCGGTACATCCCTGATGGAATTTTTTAACTCTTCTATGGATATGTTACGCATCAATAAAAAAATTTTAAAGAATATTATGAGCTCTTCGTTTTAAAACAATCCTAAAATTGTCAGCTTTATTTCAAAATAACTAAAACAATTTTATTTGCGAGAGAATTAATATTTAAAATTCTTTCTTTACATTTTTATTTAATTATTTTGGGAGAAAATCAGGCCACCTACCATGTCAGACGATAGCCGAGGGAGATTCTTTCTAACAAATTTTATCCGTGGATTACTCGTCCTTTCCGCTTTTGTGGTCATTTTCATCCTTTTTAAAAAATACATCACCATTGATTATTTGTTATGGCTTAAACCTGTATATGACAACACTTTTCTCGTCTTCCTGATCTATACAGTGTCAGAAATAGTATTTGGGATTATCCCACCGGAAGTTTTTTTTATCTGGTCAACCAGGAGTGGAAGCGTCTCTCAGTATGTTTATTATATTTCCCTGTTGGCCATTATTTCATATTCGGCCAGTATGTTAGGTTTCTGGATAGGTGTTAAACTAAATCAGACGATCATTTACAGATGGATCAAACGGAGGTATCTATTGAAATATCAGAAGTATCTGAATAAATATGGATTTTTCCTGATCATTGTTGCAGCGCTTACCCCATTGCCCTTTTCTGCCATCAGCATGCTGATGGGTTCCGTAAGCTATCCCTTCAAGAAATTTGCCCTTTATGCACTTACCCGTTTTCTCAGGTATGCAGGATATTCCATTATATTCTGGGAAATCAATAGCCTCGGCTAAGATCAGTTATTCAACGGTTACCGATTTGGCCAGATTCCTTGGTTGGTCAACATCACAACCCCGCATGACGGCGATGTGATAAGCCAGCATTTGCAGGGGTATTACCGCAACCAATGGCGTTAAGGTTTCATGGACCGATGGAATTTCAATCACATGATCAGCCATTTCGCGGATGACTTTATCTCCTTCAGTTACGACAGCGATCACTTTTCCCTTCCTTGCTTTTACTTCCTGAATATTGGATACAACCTTTTCATGGGTACTATCCTGAGTAGCGATAAACACGACCGGCATATCTTCGTCGATCAGGGCGATAGGTCCGTGTTTCATTTCTGCAGCCGGATACCCTTCCGCATGAATGTAAGAGATTTCTTTTAATTTCAGGGCTCCTTCAAGAGCTACGGGGAAATTATATCCCCTCCCAAGATATAGGAAATTAGTTGAATTCTTATATATATAGGCTAATTCCTTAATACTTCCATTATTTTTCAGAACTTTTTCCACTTTATCAGGAATGGTCTCCATTTCCGACAGGAGGGTGCGGAAATCCTGCTCGCTGATGGTCCCTTTTTCACGCGCAAGCCTTAATGCGATCATATTCAAAACGATCAACTGTGCCGTAAAGGCTTTGGTGCTTGCTACTCCTATCTCCGGTCCGGCATGGGTATAGGCTCCTTCGTGAGAAGTTCTGGCGATTGATGAACCTACGACATTGCATACTCCAAATACGATGGCGCCTTTTTCCTTTGCCATCTCAATGGCGGCCAGCGTATCGGCAGTCTCTCCCGACTGTGAAACAGCAAATATGACGTCCCCCTCCCTGATCACCGGATTTCTGTATCGAAATTCAGATGCATATTCAACTTCAACAGGAATCCTGCAAAATTCTTCGAAAAAATATTCTGCCACCAGGCAGGAATGCCAGGATGTACCACAAGCGATCATGATGATCCGCTCGGCATTTTTAAGTTTACTGGCGTATTCCCGGATGCCACCCAGCATCAAATGTCCTTTCGATGCATTCAGCCTTCCTCGCATACAATCACTGATAGAGCGGGGTTGTTCGAATATCTCTTTGAGCATGTAATGATCGAATCCTCCCTTTTCGATTGATTCGAGATCCATCTCAAGTGTATGAATATACGGCGATGTAGTAACATTGTTGATATCCTTGACGATCAGGTGGTCCCTTCTGATGATCGCCAGTTCATTGTCATTTAAATACACGACTTCATTGGTATATTCAATGATCGGGGAAGCATCGGATGCCAAGAAGTATTCTCCCGATCCTACACCGATCACCAGAGGACTGCTTTTCCGTGCTGCAATTAGCAGATCCGGTTCATCTTTGCATAAAATAACGATCGCATACGCTCCGATCACCTTGGAAAGGGCAATTCTTACCGCTTCTTCCAGGGAACACTGGTTATTAAGCTTTATTTCCTGAATAAAATGAATCAAAACTTCGGAATCAGTATCACTTGAAAAAGTATGCCCCGCCCTTTTTAACTCTTCCTTGATGGCACTGTAATTTTCAATGATCCCATTATGGACAATCACCAACTGATCATCAGAGGTCGTATGGGGATGGGCATTTCGGTCACTCGGCTCACCATGGGTGGCCCAACGTGTATGGCCAATCCCCATGCGGCTGGAGGGAATTGGGTTCATGATGGATTTTTCAAGATCTGATACCTTTCCCTTTTTTTTGAAAACATCAATTTTCCCATTTAATAAAGCAATACCGGCACTGTCGTATCCCCGGTATTCCAGGCGTTTTAATCCTTTTAATATGATCGGATATGCCTGCTGGTTCCCAATATAGGCGACTATACCACACATAAGCTATTTGGTTTAAGTGTTAAAAACCAAATATAATACAATTTAAAATTAAAATAATATAATTTCTATGATTATTTTAACCGGGTATAATAGATCCTGAACTTGACATTACCCGGATCAATCTGGAAATGATTGATGGTCAGTGTCAACCCAAATTCTGGGGGATATAAAAGAATTTTATGGTAGAGATTGTTTCCAGCAATGATTTCTCCTAAATATAACGTCGCTGGAGCTTCATAATTTTGGTTATCCGTATCATATCCGGGCCGGATCAGCTCACTGGAACCTTCTACCCTGATACCTAAAAATTCTGATCCACTCCGGATTCTCCGGTTGGTATCATTTGTATAATACAGGGTTAACTGGGAGGGTGGGATCTCATTCAAACCAGGCATATTAATTTTGATATCAAGAATCACCTGGTTGAAAGCCACATTGGGAATCGTATCAAAAAATTCGATCACAGGTGTGAGATCCAGCTTGGGGATCAGACCTGCCCCCGACTGCAAATAAGTTTTGTTATCAGCAGGAATAAATTCAGTATAGGGCTGGTTCTCAATCCCTTCCAGGGGAGTACCGGTGCGATCAGTGATGATCCGGTTAAAATTGGAGGTGGTGAAAAATCTAAACTTATAGGATTGGTATACGGTATCGTCAGGCTGATGATAATACATTTCAAGAACCGATTCAGGATCTCCCTGACTATACCTTAGCAGGGAGTTGTTCAACGGGTCCGATAAAAATGCAAATCCCCTGAAAAGACTTTGTAAAGTGCCGACATCATCAGGGTTTATGACTGTGGTATCACCAGCCGCCTCAAACAATGAATTTCCAAAATCATCACTTAGTTTATAAAGGAGTAGGGTATCCTGTATGGTGCTCAACAGGAATGATCCAGTTCCGATCGGTTCAGAATTGTAACCGATCTCACTAAAGCTAAAATAAGCTAAGGTATCATTGATATCTTCGGTGAGTTCATGCACGGAAAAATTCTGTAAGTCTGATACACCGGGCCCGTAAGTATAATCGACTTTGAGCTTGAGATAGATTGAATCATAAATGGCGTCTTCAGGAATACTCAGTTTTGATTCACCGAAACTAAACCGGGTATAACCGGAAGCAGTCAAATTGCCCAGATCAGGATCTGTGTAATTTCCTGCCAGTAACCTGGCGCTGGAAGAGGTTAACATCGAATCAAGGCTGATAACACTGGAGGGAATTTCAATCTCAGTATAATAAGCACCCACCTTTTCAGAATCGGCGCGTAATTCTAAACCTATTTCATTCGGATCCTCACACTGAAATAAAGAAAGAGCCCATACCAGTATGAGCCCCATCTTAGTTCTCCTACCCAACAAGCTCATTATATAGATTATAGTATGATTCCAGGTAATCGTCCGTTTTGTCTATTGTATCAATTTTTTTATTATTCGGGATGGCTTTAAATAATTTAGCAACATCCGTGTCAAGTTCTTCTCCGGCTTTGATCACAGCATCGGAATATTCAATCCCGATTTTGATAAAACCTTCAAAATCACCTGACTCTAGGTTGGAAAGCATACTATCATCAATATCAAGCATTTTTACTTTGTTGATGAGATCCCCATTAAATTTGAAATCGAAGGAATTATTGTAAACGGTAAACACCGTTTTGGTATTCTGAAAGATGGGATCATTCTTATACGTCGTTTTGATATACATGGGGATCAAACTCGTCATCCAGTCATTACAATGAACAATGTCCGGGGCCCATCCCAGTTTTTTGACCGTTTCAATCACACCTTTGCAAAAGAAGATCGCTCTTTCGTCATTATCTTCATAAAAATTATTCTGTTTATCATAAAAAACAGATTTCCGATGAAAATAATCTTCATTGTCAATGAAGTAAACCTGCAGTTTGGCATTTGGAATCGAGGCCACCTTGATTACAAGTGGCTTTTCTTCCTCACCGACTGCAATGTTGATTCCGGATAACCTGACCACCTCATGCAATCTGTTTTTCCGCTCATTAATCAATCCGAATCTGGGTACTAAAATCCGAATTTCCATTCCCCTTTCCTGCATGGCTTGTGGAAGCTTTCTTACCAGCTCGGCTACTTCTGAAGTCTGAAGAAAAGGGTTAATCTCACTTGCAACGTAGAGGATTCGAAGTTTTGACATAATCTATCGTTCAATTTAGTTGATGTCTTCTGAAAAGATTCACAAAGGTACTAAAAATTACTCTATTTTAGAACTTATTAATAATTTAAAACGTACTTTTGCCGCCCGGTTCATCCCATGGATACTTTTAAAATGCGTGTTTTTAAAGCAAAAAAGGATCTTATTTGTTTTCTTGAGGCCGAACGTATTAAAGGAAAAAAAGTAGGATTTGTCCCCACCATGGGAGCACTGCACCCGGGTCATATGGAATTGATCAGGAATGCCGTTCAGGATAATGACCTATGTGTATGCAGTATATTTGTCAATCCCTTTCAATTCAATCATCCGGAGGATCTGGAAAAATATCCAAGAACGATCGAGGAGGACCTTCAAAAATTAAGCGCTGAAGGCTGCCAGGCAGTCTTTTTGCCTGAAGTCCATGAGCTCTATGATGATCCCTTCTACCTGAAAACCACGCTACAATTTGGGGAAATCGAAACGATCCTTGAAGGGGAACACCGGCCCGGACATTTCAGGGGTGTCGGACTGGTTGTGACCAAATTATTCAATATTATCAAGCCACATCGGGCCTATTTTGGGCAGAAGGATCTTCAACAGTATCATCTTATCAGGCAACTTATCCATGATCTTTCATTTGACATTCAACTGGTGTGTATCCCCACAATGAGGGAAAAAGACGGCCTTGCCATGTCCTCAAGGAATAGACGGATCCCTCCTGATATCCGTCCTGTTGCCAGCAAATTCTATGAATGTTTGCTGGAATGTAAAGATCGGCTTGAAAAGGGGGAAAATCCGAAAAAGATCCGATCGTTTGCAGAAACTTATTTATCCCGGTTCCGGCCTTTGCGATTGGAATACATTGAAATGGTGGAGACGGAAAATTTTAGGATTATTCACAGGATTTTAGATAAAAATCAAACCGCATTATGCATTGCAGGGTACATTAATAACATTCGGCTAATAGATAACGTATTGTTAAATTAGTATCTTTGCAGTTATCAATATGACCATTGAAGTATTAAAATCAAAAATACACCGGGTGAAAATTACCCAGGCAGAACTTCATTATGTGGGAAGCATCACCATTGATGAAGATCTCATGGAAGCTGCCGCTATTTTTGATAATGAAAAAGTTCAGATAGTAAATATCAATAACGGTGAACGTCTTGAAACCTATGTCATTAAAGGAGAAAGAGGGAGCGGAGAGATTTGCCTCAATGGACCGGCGGCCCGTAAAGCCCAGGTGGGAGATATCATCATAATCATTTCTTATGCTTCCATGTCACCTGAAGAAGCCAAGAAACATAAACCCATCATTATTTTCCCAAATGAAAAAAATAGGATCGGTTGAAACTCCTCATGAAGCTTAAATCCATTCTCAGGTACTTCCTTACACTTATCATCGCAGTTGCCTTGTTGTTTTATGTCTTCAGGGATATTGACCTGAAAGTGCTTATCAATAAACTTAAGGAAGCGGATTTTAGATTTGTTTATATATCAATCGCCATGTCGCTGGTAAGTCACTTTTTCCGGGGTTATCGCTGGACATTGTTGTTAAAACCTTTGGGATATAAGTTAAATTCTTTTCGTGCATTTCTTGCGGTGATGATCGGTTACTTTGCCAATTTGCTCGTGCCCAGAATGGGAGAAGTAACCCGGTGCGCCATTCTGAAAAAAACCGACAATATCCCCATCCCCGCTTCCCTGGGTAATGTAATCTCTGAACGGATCCTGGATCTGATCATCTTGATCCTGGTTATCCTGGCTACCTTCCTGATAGAATTTTCTACCCTGAAGGATTTTTTATACGATGAACTCCATTCGGCCTATGATAGCTTTAATCTTCGGAATTTTCTGATAGGAGCCAGTCTGGTGGTTTTAATATTTGTGATTGGCACCATTTTGATCGTTCAGAATAAGGATTTTATCAGATCGCTACGGGATTTATAAAAAGATCAGGCCTTTCGCCTATGAAATGCTCAACGGCTTGAACAGCATCCGGAAAATTGAAAATAAATTCGGATTCTTTTTTTCAACCCTCATGATCTGGGTATTATACTATTCCATGTCGTATATCATTGTTTTTTCATTTCCCGCTACATCAAAACTAGGGCTGGCTGCCGGCCTTTCCATATTGATGGCCGGAGGACTGGGCATGACTGCCCCGGTACAGGGAGGGATCGGCACCTACCACGCCTTTGTCAGTGGGGTTCTAATTCTGTATGGGATTAGCAAGGAGGATGGAGTTCTTTTTGCCACGCTTCTGCACACATCCCAGTTCCTATCCATTGTCTTTTTTGGTGGACTCAGTTTTTTTATCAGTCTTTTCATTAAAAAAAATCCGAATGGAAACTAAGTATAAAATTCAGCCACTTGATGAAGCTCTCCATATCGCAGAAGATTGGAGACGGAGTGGGCTGAAAATTGTTTTTACCAATGGATGCTTTGACATTCTGCATATTGGGCATATTGATTACCTCGAAAAGGCGCGTAATGAAGGCGACAGGTTAATCATTGGTCTCAACACAGATGAAAGTGTCCGGACAATTAAGGGACCAAAAAGACCTATCAATGATCAATTCTCCCGCGCCAGGCTGCTGGCCGCACTGTCCTTCGTTGATCTTGTAATCCCTTTTAATGAAAGCACCCCCCTTGATCTTATCAAAGCAGTCAGACCGGATATTTTAGTGAAAGGAAATGACTATGAAATCAAGAACATTGTAGGGGGGAAATTCGTTATGGAGAATGGTGGAAAAGTGATAACTTTGGACTTAATTCAAGGAGTGTCTACCACGAATATCATTGACAAAATTAAAAAATCATGAATATTAGTATTATCGTAATTGCTGTATTATTAATGATCGTAAGTTTCACGGTGAGTGCCAGGCTGAGAAATAAATTTAAAAAATATTCAAAAGTCGGTTTAAAAAGCGGTCTTAGCGGAGCTGAAATTGCCGAGCTCATGTTAAGGGACAACGGCATTCATGATGTAAAAGTAACCAGCGTGCAGGGATCCTTGACCGATCATTATAATCCATCGAATAAAACTGTCAACCTGAGTGAGGAGGTATTCTATGGAAGATCGGCGGCTGCAGCTGCAGTAGCAGCCCATGAATGTGGGCATGCCGTTCAACATGCTACCGGATACAGGGCCCTAGAACTGAGGAGTGCGCTCGTCCCAATACAGAATGTCAGCGGCAGGATTCTTAATTTTGTGGTGCTGGCCGCAATCTTTGGTGGTGCTTTTCTTTTTTCAACCTTCCCGGTCCAGATTGTGTTGTTAATCATCATTGCGTGTTATTTCATACTTACAACATTTACTTTTATCACATTACCCGTTGAATTTAATGCGAGCTCCCGGGCACTGGCATGGATAAAGAATAGAAATATTGTAGATCCATCGGAATATGATATGGCACAAGATGCACTTAAATGGGCCGCTATGACCTACGTGGTGGCGGCGATCGGGGCGCTGGTTTCCCTGCTGTATTATATTATGATATTTTTGGGATCACGGGATTAGAAATTTACCTTTAACATAAATCCATAACCTATGAATTTCATCCTTACCGAAGAACAATTGGCGGTCAGGGATGCTGCCAGGGAATTTTGCCCAAATCGAACTTCTTCCTGGTGTCATCGATCGTGATGAAAAACAGATCTTTCCCTCAGATCTGATAAAAAAAATGGCTGATCTCGGATTTATGGGAATGATGACAGATCCCCATTACCATGGTAGTGGTATGGATACAATTTCCTATGTCATCGCACTTGAAGAAATTTCAAAAGTGGATGCTTCCGCCGCAGTGATCATGTCTGTCAACAATTCACTGGTTTGCTGGGCCTTGGAAAAATACGGTACAGAAGAGCAGAAGGAAAAATACCTGAAACCATTGGCATCTGGAAACCGGATTGGTGCTTTCTGTCTCTCAGAACCAGAAGCTGGTTCTGATGCAACCCATATCAAATCCTTGGCTGTAGATAAAGGAGATCATTTCGAGGTAAACGGGATAAAAAACTGGATCACGAATGGGAATTGTGCTTCCTATTATTTACTGATTGCTCAAAGCAATCCTGAAAAAGGATATAAAGGGATCAATGCCTTCATTGTTGAAAAAGAATGGCAGGGTATAAAACTGGGCCCAAAAGAAAACAAAATGGGCATCAGAGGTTCCGACACCCATTCGATCATGTTCAATGAGGTGATGGTCCCGAAGAATAATCAATTAGGCGGTGAAGGATTCGGATTTAAACTGGCCATGCAGATACTAAACGGGGGAAGAATTGGTATCGCCGCCCAGGCATTAGGCATTGCTACAGGAGCCTTTGAATTATCCTTGAAATATGCCCACGAAAGGAGATCCTTTGGATCGCCCATCTTCAAACATCAGGGAATTCAATTCAAGCTTGTCTGATATGGCCACTTCAATTGAAGCATCCCGCCTGTTTGACCTATCAGGCTGCTTTCCTGAAAGATGCAGGAAAACCATTTGTAAAGGAAAGTGCCATGGCTAAATTGTTCGCCTCTCAAACCGCCATGGATGTCACCACCGAAGCCGTTCAGATTCACGGAGGATATGGATATGTGAAGGAATACCACGTGGAAAGAATGATGCGGGATGCCAAAATCACCCAGATTTATGAAGGTACTTCGGAAATTCAGAAGACTTGTAATTGGACGTGAACTGGCCCTCATAAATATCTGAAATATACAATATCTTCAATAAATACAATTTATAATCAGGTATTTTCAGTCGCCTTAATAAAAAATTTTCTATCCATTTTTATAATATTTTCAGAATTTTATTGTACTTTTACAATATAAAATTTGTAATTGACAATTTTTGTATCGATATTGTATAATTATTTTACGAAATAATTCAATTTGCGTTCCAGAATTTAATAAATAATGAGCAATGGAAGATTATAACAAAATTATTGAATCTTTAGGAATAAAGTACAATAAATCGAAAAACATTAAGATTATTCAGCCTGTTTCGAATGATAATTATTATGATGTTGAGAACACAATATTCATTGTTCATCAGGGGGAAATCCGGTATGGACCGGAAAATCAGAATGTAAAAAAAGGTGAAATTTTACTGGTACCTGGAGGAAAAAGTATATCAATTTCCTATGGAAATGCTGAATCTTCGGCTGTATCCAAGGAAAGACTGATCACCCGAAAGGAATCATTTCTTCAAAGTATTGATTATGCTGAAATTTCAAATTCAAACCAGGAAAATTTCAGCTACATCACTTTCGAAGCCAAGGTATTTGACTCGGTCAATTTCTTTGCCTCCCTGGACATTCCTCCTTTCATCATAAAAAGTAAAAAGATCAACAACCTCATCTATATCATCTTAGAAGAAGCGGAATCAGAAGCGGCCGGACATGAAAGGATCGTAAAAGCACTTACAGAATACCTGGTAGTTGAGATCACGAGGTATATCATCGAAAATCAACTATTCGTGGAGCAACTTGCTACCAATATTACCTATTTTAAAGATCCAAGGCTTATTGATATTTTTACCTTCATCAGGGAAAATCTCCAGGGTGATTTATCGAATAAGATATTATCCAATGTAGCCAATGTATCTGAAGATTATGTAGGACAGTATTTTAAAATGCTCACCGGGATCAATCCACAGGATTATATTGAATATCAACGGATGGAAATGGCTGTCAACCTACTTCGCACTTCCAAAAAAAGTATCCGTGAGATTGGAAAGGAAGTCGGGTATAAAGACACGGCCTATTTCTGCAGGCGATTTAAAATGATGTTTGGTATTCCAGCCGGTAAAATGAGAAGGCGGGAATCCCTAATGAATATTTAGCGATTGATTGTATTCCTCCTTGATACCTGTGATCTCCTGTAGAAAGTCAGGATGTTTTTCAATATGATTCCCGACTACGATGAGGTCGGCTCCTGCTCTCATCGCCAGTACAACCTGGTCCGTAGTGTGGATTCCTCCTCCAACAATTAACGGAACATCAATTGATTTCCGTACCTGTCTGATAATATTTTCAGGGACCGGATATCTGGCTCCACTTCCAGCTTCCAGGTATATCAATTTGAGCCCCAGCAGTTCTCCTGCTATGGCGGTTGAAGTAATCAGATCAGGCTTATCATTCGGGATCGGATGGGTGAAACTCATGTAAGAAACCGAGGTTGGCCGGCCTCCGTCAATTAAAATATAACCGGTAGATATTGTTTCGATTCCACTTTTCTTGATGGATACTGCCACGGGTACATGCTGGCCGATGAGGAATTCCGGATTTCTCCCTGAAATCAGGGACAAAAGCAAAATAGCATCCGCCTCAAAATTCAGATGGAGGTTACTACCCGGAAACGATATAACTGGTTGATCTGAAAATTTACGAATATTTTTTATGACGGGTGCCACATCGGGATCGATCAGCAGACTCCCTCCAACAAAGAAAAAATCCACCCTTGCTTTTACGGCTTGCTGAATGACAGATTCTATTTTCTGAGGGTTCCTGTTTTCATCAGGATCGATCAGGACAGCAATTGATTTTTGATTGATCTCCTTTTTTTTTAATAAATCTGAGTAGATCCTATGCTTCATCCTTATTCGGTATATCCTTTAAAAACTTGACGATTACTTCCCTGGCCAGTTCAAGCAATACGAGTGCTGCCTTATCCGTCAAACTTTTTAAGAAAACATCTTTAGCCGAACTAGACCTCACCATGACCCTTTCGTGTAATCCTTCCAGGTCCTCCTCCTTTTTATCTTTTCCAAGGATCATTCGGACAATCAGATAGGATACAAGAGCACCTCCTCCAATAATCAGGGCCTTCTCGGCAAGATCAATGGCCTTATCGGAAAACTCCGAAAATTCCTCATTGAGTGAATCTTCAAATTTGTCCGATTCTTCAATCAATTTTGCTTTTTTGTTTTCTAAATCTGAGCTCATTTTATTTATTCTTTTTCTTCATCCTCTGAAAAAATTGCATTGGTAATCTCCTCACGTATTTTCCCCCTCGCCAAATAGGCGATCACACCTAATATGACATAAAAAACAGCAATGATCAAGTACCCATAATAATTTCCTCCCAGAAGATTATTGATAATTTCGACCACAAAAAAACTTAAAAATAAAATAAATAAAAGCCCCACCATCCCAAACAGAATGATCAGAATGATTATGGTTAAAGCCTTTGCAGCCTCTTCCTTAAATTGTATCTTATAAATTTCAACCTTGGTCTCAATGAAATTTATCAGGGTATTGACAAGATTTTTGAACATAAAAGATGTTTATACCAATATCATAATGAATTTGACTTCAATTTAAAAGTAATTTTAATCAAATAAAAAGCAAGGCATTACTTTCCTGCGTGCTGCGTAATTATTTTGAAAGGTATATCAGGAAGAAGGGAATGATGAAAAAGGTCACAAGAATATAAAAAAAACCTACTATTCTATAGTTGCTCGCATAATAACCAAGATTCCGCGCAAAAAACTCCGGAACAGCTCTAAGGGAAGAAAAGGGCAGAAAAATCAGAACCCCTATAAAATTAAATAATACATGCGCCATTGCCAGGCTGATGGCCACTTCCGATTTAAGCAATCCTGCCAGAAGTGCGGTAATCGTAGTACCTATATTGGCTCCCATGATAAAAGGGAAAACCGATGCCAGAGATACTTTCCTGGTTGCAACCAGGGGGACTACCATGGAAGTGGTAATGGAAGAAGATTGTACAGCCCCTGTGAATAATAATCCCCATGTAAATGATTTCAGGGGATTACTGAAAATATACTGTTTGATCTTATCTTTTGATTCCCCAATCAACAATTTGTATGAAAAATTGGAAAATAATTTGATCGAAAAGAAAAGTAGAATGACAGAAACCAGCAAAATGATCCATTTATTGCCAATCAGATCGACGATCGTTTCTGAAAGGGGATTTAGAAAGAAAACATTTAATTCCCCTAGATTCACATTCGTCCCACCAGATTGAAAGCCCAATGATTCAGTGGCATAAATGGCCAGGTTAGATAAAAAATGATAATAATACTCAAGTGGGAAAATAATGATGGTCGTGAAAATATTGAAAAAATCATGAACCGTAGCTGCAGACACTGCCTTTCGGAATTCAGATCGATTGGCAAAATATCCCAATGCCACAATATCACTGGTAAGGGTTGTCCCAATATTTGCCCCCATGATGATGTATACTCCACTACTGAAGGAAATGGCACCTGAGGCAACGATGGAGACGGTCATCGAAGTGATGGTGGAACTGCTCTGGATCAGGCCTGTGGATAACAAACCAATAAAAAGGGCGACGAACGGAACTTCGGCTGCTCCTACCAGATTGTTGACTGTACTCTTACCAATAGATGCCAAAGAATGGATCATCAGGTCAATCGAAAAGAAAAAAATCACTATTATAAAAACAAGGAAAATAATCCGGACTATCCAGGCCCATAATATGGATTGTTTCAGCTGTAATTCTAATGTTTGAAGTTTCACCATAAAAATAAAAATTACCCGCTGGTAACCAGACATTTTTCTATCCTGCAAAATTACTCACACAATCCTTCTATCCAGATTATATTAAATCATCCTTCTGTTAAATTACGGTTAACATTTGGATACAATTCCTCCCAATAATAATGTAATGCGGTGTATTTAGGCCTTTTGATTATCTGCACCATCCATGGATGATCCTTTCCCATTGATCGGGGATCTATGTTCGAATCTGACACATAAAGGCTATTTATTCAGGATCTTACTGGTTTTTTCTTTCGGTTTCGGCTTACTTATTGAACTTGTATTGTAAATCAGGAAGTCCCGCTGCGCTATAATCAGGTTTATGGTAAACAGCAATAGATTCTTGGTTTCACCCATAACATTCAAGTATAAGGTGCTGTTTTTTGTTCCACTTTCCTGGTTCTTTATTCTTTTCAATTGTTTCTTACTGATCTTTGTGATACTGTCAAGGAGCTTATGCTGATCTTTCAGGATCTCATCAATATTTAAAAACCCTTTTTCCTTCAAAACCAGAATGGTGGTTTTAAAGAAATTATTAATATTATTTTTTAATTCCGTAATCTCAATTTTCTGTTCGGGGAGTAAGGGTTTGTGGTTATTGTCAATATAGGTAAATATCGGTTTTGCGATATAGGTTATCGAATTAACGGTCTCCCGTAAATAGTCTACCACCTGAACATAATAGTGACCCGATTCAATATCTTCTTCATGAAGTCGTGTGATTATTTTAGGAAGCGAATTCTTGAGATATTTTGTACGCTTATTAATCTTCTCGATATCCTCCAGTGTATTTAAGAGAGACTTCCTTTTAAAATTGACAAAACCAGTAATCGATTTATTATACGATTGGGAGACCGAGGTCAGGGTGTGAATGACGCTGTCGTTACATGATTTCAGTATATTTTCACCGTTGATCTGTACCCCGGTCAATTCGGCACTCTCAGTCAAAACTTTTTCCGTTTCCCGTTTCTTATGAATGCCAAACGATTTATAAAGCAAAAAGACAAGAAGAAAGATCAAGGCAATGATCACGTATATCCCTCCGAGGTGTATCAGATACGCCATGACAAATGCACCGATAAATGCACTAAAAGCCGTAAAAAACCATCCACCTATCACAGTAATTACCCCGGAAATTCTATAAACCGCGCTGTCTCTTCCCCAGGCCTGGTCTGCCAGGGAGGATCCCATAGCCACCATAAAAGTGACATAGGTGGTTGAAAGCGGGAGTTTAAGGGAGGTCCCAAAAGCAATGAGTGCACTTGCGGTGACCAGGTTTACAGAAGCCCTGACCAGGTCAAAAGAAATCCCTTCCTTCTTTTTCCTGGACTGGAAAGGCTTTTGATTGAATTTTTTATCTAAAAACCTGTGGACACGCTCTGGTATGATCTTTGAAACCGTGGATGAAAGGTTAATAACCCCTCTCACCAGATTCCTGGCTAAAATCGAAGATTCGAATCGCTCATAACCTTCATCCTGCCTGCTGAGATTGATTTCTGTGGCAGTTACGGATCTTGCTTTCTTTGATTTGAGTAAGGCTATCACCATTACCAAACCGGATAAAAGCAATATATAGGTGGGTGTCTGGATCTTGCCAGCGAGGGAGGACATACTGAATAAGGAAGGATCTGAAATTCCGCTGTTAAAGAAGGACTTTAAGGATTCAAGGCCTGCCAGCGGCACCCCAACAAAGTTAACGAGATCATTTCCTGCAAATGCCATGGCAAGTCCAAAAGTTCCAACCATCACAATGATCTTAAGAATATTTATCCTAGTAAAGAGATATAACAGCTGTAAAAGAATCGTCCAACCTACAAAGCTTACAGCGAGAATCAAAGAGGTATTATTCATGATCCAATCAATAACCTCATCCGTCAGGAAGGATGATCCTTTGGCCCCTTTGATGAGTATGAAATACGTGATAATTGAAATGGCAATGCCTCCCCAGATCGATCCGAAGTATTTGAAGGTTTTTTCATAATCAAATGAAAATACTACCCGGACTATCCATTGAACGATCAAGCCAACCGTAAAGGCAATAACCACTGAAATCAATATCCCGGTTATAATCAGCAAAGCTGAACTGGAATTTATATAGTTCCCAAGGGTACCCACGGAGTCACCAAGTACTGAAATCTTAATCAGGGACACTGCAACAGCAGCACCGAGCAACTCAAAAACAATGGAAACTGTGGTTGATGTTGGCAATGCGAATGTATTAAACAAATCAAGTAACAATACATCTGTCAGCATCACAGCCAGAAAAATGATCATGATTTCACTGAAAAAAAACTGATCGGGATGAAATATCCCTTTCCTGGCTACTTCCATCATGCCGCTTGAAAAGGTTGTGCCTACCAGGATACCAAGGGCCGCGACAGCGATAATCAGTTTAAATGAAGCAGCTTTTGATCCGATAGAAGAATTTAAAAAATTCACAGCATCATTACTGACGCCAACTACTAGATCAGAGATGGCCAATACGATGAGTATGGCTACAATCAGGATATAGTATGATTCCATGATTCGAGGGTGGATTTAAATATTGATAAAGGTATGGCCAATTTTTTTTATTGATGATAAATTGACTTTATTTTTATATTAATTTAATGTTACCTATGCATTATCTGAATATTGTTTCATCTATATTTATCTGATTTTAAAATTCCGGTCCGTTTTTTTCCCTTATTTTTTCATAGGGGCCCAATAATATTTATGAATCAGATCATTTGAAAATCGTTAGGTCATGAAGTTTGGAATATACGAAATATTCAATCTGATCGGTGCACTCGGATTTTTCATTTTTGGCATGAAAGTGATGAGTGATGGGATTCAAAAAGCAGCAGGCGATAACATGCGGAAAATCCTGAGCATCATGACTACCAATCGTTTCGCCGGTGTATTTACTGGCTTCCTGATTACCTCTCTTATTCAATCTTCTTCAGCAACTACCGTAATGCTGGTCAGTTTCGTCAATGCCGGATTATTAAGCTTGCAACAGTCCATTGGTGTGATCATGGGAGCCAATATTGGCACCACCATGACCGCGGTACTCATCACTTTTTTTGGCTTTTCTAAATTCAGTATTTCCTATTATTCCCTGCCCATGATCGGTATCGGATTTCCCATGATGATGTCGGGAAAAAGCCGGCTCAGATCGTGGGGAGAATTTATCATCGGATTCTCTTTGCTGTTTATGGGATTGGATGCTTTGAAAAGTGCAGTCCCGGAATTGAGCACTGAGGCTTTATCCAGACTGCAGGCTTTAACCGATATGGGCTTTTTGTCTATCCTCTTATTTGTACTGATCGGCACATTGATTACAGTAATTGTCCAATCATCGAGTGCGGCCATGGCGATCACCCTCGTGATGTGTGAAAATGGCTGGATCCCGTTTGAGATTGCCGCCGCCATTGTACTTGGAGAAAACATAGGAACGACCATCACGGCTAACATTGCTGCGATCATTGCGAATAAAAATGCCAAACGGGCTGCCCGGGCCCATACCATCTTTAATGTTTTCGGTGTGATCTGGATATTAGTAGTATTCCCATTTTTTTTAAATGGCATTGCCAATTATCTGGCCACCACTCCAATTGGATCTCCTTTCGAAGATTATCATGCCATTAAATGGGGACTTACCATATTCCACATTTCATTTAATGTGATCAATACGGCCATTATGATCTGGTTTATCCCAACCATTATTAGGGTGGTAGAAAAACTGGTTCCACAGACCATGGAAGATGAAGAATTTAAACTGGAATATATTGATAAAAGTGTATTCAGTTCCCATGAACTGGCATTGGTAGAGGCAAAAAAGGGAGTCATTCAACTCGGGAATATCATCAAAAAGATGAATGACCGGATTTACAAACTCATCGATCGGGAACAAGCCGGAAAACAGAAAAAACAAATCGGGAAGATCTACCAGTTGGAGATCTTGACTGATGAACAGGAACGTGAAATATCGGATTTTATGTTAAAACTAAGTCAGGCCAGTTTATCCCAAAGATCCTCAACACTAGTCCGATCGATTTATTCTATCATTCATGACCTTGAAAGACAGGCCGATTTATATTCTAAAATTGCTAAAGAATATGACAGGAAGATCGATTATGTACTTGACTTCACCGAGGATCAGCTTGCAGGAATCAGGAAGATCCACTCGAAAGTATCAGAAGGCATTAATCTGATGCTTTTCAATATGGATAAATGGAATCATGAAGTAGACCTCGAATCAGCCAAACAAATTGAAAAAGAGATCAACCAGATCAGAACCGAACTGAAAACCAAACACTTTGAAAATCTCGAAAAGAAACGTTACCAGTATCAAAGCGGATTGATCTATTACAATATTTTTATTTACCTGGAACGGGTAGGCGATCATATCATCAATGTAAGTGAAGCCTCAGCCGGTGACGTTACGTGATCCTGCCTGATTATATGAAAGTTTATGTCATCAACTATCATCGTACTGATCTTTAACAGGTAGAATGAAAATCCAAAAAAATGAACGGTTTATTAAATATTTTTATCTCATAAAAATTTATATTTCGCTTATTTTCCCAAAGTGAAATCTATTTTTCTGAAAATTGAGTGATCATGAATACCCAAATTTTCAGTATCTGTTGGAAATTTTCTGATATATATTTCATTTTACCCATTTCAATCAATAATATGCGTCTTTAAGTATTTGCAAAATTTTTATCATGAAACTAAATTTCTTAAAATTCATTATCACGGCATTTCTTATACTGACTTCAATACAACTTTCATTCGCTCAGGAAGAAGAATCCGGCACTGCGATATTCAGTTTTGAGAATGGGTTAGGTATCAGGGCTCCCAATGATCTTTTTTATGTAAATTTTGGTCTGAGAATACAAAGCAGGATATCCTATACTTCAGCCAATATTGACTTTTTTGGAATACAAAATATAGAAGCCCGCGTCCGCCGCATGAGATTGAAATTCGATGGTTTCGTTTTGAACCCGAAAATTGGTTTTAAACTGGAACTTGGGTTTGAAAATACTTCCATTGATTTTGAAGATGCCAGTGTCCCGAATGTGTTATTGGATGCTGTATTAAATTATAAACCCAATAACAACTGGTCCATTTTATTCGGGCAAACAAAATTACCAGGTAATAGACAGCGGGTTATTTCATCCGGCAGCCTGGAGATGGTAGATCGCACTTTAACCAATGCCCGTTTTAATATCGATCGTGATTTTGGTGTTCAGGTTCACTATACCAACAGCATTGATAAGGTTGTGTTTGCCATAAAAGGAGCGATCACTTCAGGGGAAGGCCGGAATTTTCTAACGACTGATGAGGGATTGGCCTATACAGGCCGGGTTGAAGTGCTCCCACTAGGAAAATTTATCAATAAGGGAGATTATGTGGAAGCTGACCTTGAAAGGGAACCGTCCCCGAAACTCAATATTGGGTTTGTCGCACATGCCAATAAAAATGCCATCAGGCAGCGAGGACAAACCGGCAGGATACTCTATGAAGCCCGAGATCTGACAAGCTTTATGGGGGATATGATGTTTAAATATAATGGCTGGGCATTCATGGCAGAATACATCACAAGAAGTACTGATGATCCATTAACCTATAATGAAGACGGAGACGTCCGTTATGTTTATACCGGCCACAGTGCCTTTATTAAGGGAAGTTATGTCTTTAAAAAGAATTGGGGCATCGCCTCCAGTATCACCTGGCTTTCCCCAACCTCTGAAATTGCCGAATTTACTGATCAAGTTGATGAATATGCATTGGGAATATCTAAATATATCAAAGGACACAAGCTGAAGGTACAAACAGATATTGCTTATGAAAACAGACACAACAAATATTTTGATCAACTTGTGAATGATAACTGGCAGATAAGGTTCCAGGTGGAATTAGGTTTTTAATCAACTCGGTTCCAGATAAAAAATTAATTCCCGAGATTCTTTAATGCCAGCCAGGCCATTAACCCCGCACCTATTTCAAGGGCGCCCTCATCAATGTTAAAGGTAGGCGTATGAACCGAAGAGATGATACCCCGGCCTTCATTTCGAACACCCAATCTGTAAAAACAGGCATCGATTGTCTGAGAAAAAAAAGCAAAATCCTCGGCTGCCATCCATATATCTAGGTCCACTACATTCTCTTCCCCCAGATAATCTGCCGCAAAGGATCTTGATCTGTTTGTTAATTCTTCATGATTCTGAAGAAAAGGATATCCTTTCAGAATATTGAAGTCTATCCCTGCTCCCATACCTTTGGCGATCGATTCTGCCATGAGTTTGATCTTCTCATGTGCCGATCTTCGCCAATCTTCATTCAAAGTCCTGAAAGTTCCTTCAATATACACTTCATCAGGGATGATGTTTGTTGCTCCATCCGCTTTTATTTTCCCAAATGATAAAACCGTTGGTATTTTGGGATTGGCATACCTACTGACGATCTGTTGTAATGCTATGATGATATGGGAGGCAATGACGATCGGATCAATATTATTATCCGGCATGGCAGCATGTCCACCCTTTCCCTTTATGGTGATATAAATTTCATCCGCACTCGCCATATAGATTCCCGGTCTGAATCCCACCTTGCCCACCGGGATCTGGGACATCACATGTTGCCCGAGAATGGATGCCGGGGAAGGATCCTTTAAAACCCCTTCCTCAATCATTTTTAAAGCGCCTCCAGGAGCCTTTTCTTCTCCAGGCTGAAAGATCAGTTTAACGGTCCCTTCAAAATGCTCCCTGATCTCATTCAGGATCCTGGCCGCTCCCAGCAGGGAAGCCGTATGTACATCATGACCACAGGCATGCATCACACCCTCTTTGACTGATTTAAAGGGGATGTTATTCTGCTCTGTAATGGGTAACGCATCCATATCTGCCCTTAAGGCAATTACTTCCTTGTCAGGATTTTTACCTTCGATCAGGGCTACCACACCAGTTCCTGCGATCCCCCGTGTAGGCCTGAGATTATATTCATCCAATTTATCGGCAACAAATTGTGAGGTATTGTACTCCTGAAAAGAAAGTTCGGGATGTTGATGGAGATGTCGTCTGTTCGCAATGATATCACTGGCGTATTCCGACGCTAATTTTTTAATCTTGTTTTTAATATCCATGGAATGTTACTTGAAATAAACCTGTTCAGGCACGATCACGGCATTGGGGAACATATCCTTCAATTTTACCAAGGTTTTATAGGCTTCAATCTTATTATTATAATTACCAACCTTGATCCTGTAACTGGGAGAAATAAACTGCATGATTGGATTGGCATCCGGCATGACCCTGAATACATTTTTCCTGGCTTCATCGGCAGCCTGCCTTGAATTGCTGTTGTGCACCAATACAGTATATTGAACCTTCGGAATATCCTTATTAATCCCTGCAATTGTATCAAGAACAATATCGAGCTTGGTGGTAATGTCCATGTAAGGTTCCTGGAATGACGCTTTTTCAATACGCTCCTTCTCCTGAACGGGACTTTTATATTTCCCTATTTCAGGCAAGGTTGAAGACAGATCCTCATGATATTCCTCTTCCGTTGAGACTGGAACGGTTTTCGGGCCGCATGCATACATTAAAAGCAGAAATCCTACCAGGTAAGTATATTTTAAATGCATTTTTTTTATTGAATGATCACACATTTATTATTCTTGATATCCTCTTCCACCTTTTTATATTTTACATCCTTGACAACCCGTCCGTCCATATATTGAACACTAACCTTATCATTCCTCCCCACCATTTTATCCGATTTTACGGGAGCCATTTTTTCGACCGGTGGACGGGTCCGGCTATCCGCCTGAGGCCCTTGCAAAACTGACCTGGACTCTTCCTTGGTTTCCTTTACATTCTGTCTGGCCCTTCTCTGCCTTCGTGCCTCCTGCACTTCATCCGGTTCTTGAACAGGCACGGTCGCCTTCATCAGGAAAGTAATGGTTTCTTCATTTACACGATGTATGAGTTGTTTGAAAAGTTCAAACGCTTCGAATTTGTAAATGAGCAAGGGATCTTTCTGTTCATACACGGCATTCTGCACTGACTGTTTCAGGTCATCCATCTCGCGTAAGTGTTCCTTCCAGGCATTATCAATGATGGCCAGGGTGGCCATTTTTTCCAGAGATAAGATCAGATATCTACATTCCGTTTTGATATTCCTCTCCAGATTTGAGGCGACACCGATCTGTTTGACCCCATCCGTAAATGGCACTAAAATGTCCACGATCGTGGCTCCGCGGGTCTGATAAATATCCTTGATGATAGGTAAGGCACGTACCCTGATAAATTCATTTTTCTTTTGATAGTGCGAATAGGCCGCATCATACAGATTCTGGACAAGTTCATCCTCTTTCAGTTGATTGAATTCTTCACGGCTGATGGGATAATCCATACCGAATATACTGATGCAGTTTAATTTAAAGCCATCAAAATCTTCACTTCCTTTGGCATTTAAGGCAACATCTTCAGCCGTCTCATAGATCATATTCATGATATCCACCTGAAGTCTTTCTTCAAAGAGAGCATTTCTTCTTCTCCGGTAAATCACTTCCCGTTGTGAATTCATCACGTCATCATACTCCAGTAACCGTTTCCGGATGGCGAAGTTGTTCTCTTCCACTTTTTTCTGAGCCCTTTCAATGGATTTTGTTACCATGGAATGTTGGATCACTTCCCCTTCCTGAAGGCCAAGCCGGTCCATGATCCTGGCAATTCTGTCAGAGCCGAACAGCCGCATAAGATTATCTTCAAGGGAAACGAAAAACTGGGACGATCCGGGATCACCCTGCCGACCGGAACGACCTCTCAGCTGGCGGTCGACACGCCGGGACTCATGCCTTTCCGTACCCACGATGGCAAGTCCGCCCGCAGTCCTGGATTCTGGAGTGAGTTTAATATCCGTTCCACGGCCGGCCATGTTGGTGGCGATGGTCACAGTAGCCGGTTTTCCTGCAAACGCCACGACCTCTGCTTCCCGCTGATGTTGTTTGGCATTCAGCACCTGATGTTTGATCTTTTTCATATTTAACATCCGGCTGATCACCTCAGAGATCTCAACCGAAGTGGTACCCACAAGCACAGGCCTTCCCTTTTCCGTTAAGTCAACAATCTCCTGTATGACGCCATTGAATTTTTCACGAACCGTTTTAAATACTTTATCCTGCATATCATCCCGTACGACAGGTTCATTCGTGGGAATAACCACTACATCCAATTTGTAGATTTCCCAGAATTCACCTGCTTCCGTTTCCGCAGTACCGGTCATCCCGGCCAACTTATGGTACATCCTGAAATAATTCTGAAGGGTAATGGTCGCATAGGTCTGGGTGGCATCCTCCACTTTTACACTCTCCTTGGCTTCAATGGCCTGATGCAGACCATCGGAATACCTTCTTCCTTCCAGTACCCTCCCGGTCTGTTCGTCAACAATCTTCACTTTTCCATCCACCAGTATATATTCAGTATCCCGCTCAAAAAGAGTATAGGCTTTCAATAACTGGTTGATGCTATGTATACGTTTTGATTTTTCTGAATAATCCTTGATGAGCTCTTCTTTTCTTCAGGAGTTTATCCTGATCCGACAATTCAGTATCATTTTCTAAGATCGCAATCTCATGGCCGATATCCGGCATGATAAAGAATCTGGGATCTTCATCTTCATTGGTTAATAGGTCAATCCCTCTTTCAGTTAATTCGATGCTATTATGTTTTTCTTCAATGGTAAAGTATAATTCCTTATCCACTTCAGGCATCAATTTGGCATTGTCCTGTAGATAATAATTTTCAGTTTTCTGCAGAATCAGTCTTTTACCGGTCTCACTGAGATATTTGATCAGGGGTTTATGCTTGGGCAATCCCCTGGAAGACCGAAGTAAAGCCAGTCCACCATCCTTTTCATTGCCATCATTGATCATTTTTTTGGCATCGATCAATAATTGGGTAACCAGTCTTTTCTGGGCCTCTACCAAGTTTCTGGATACGGGGTTTCAGTTCATAAAATTCATGTTCATCACCCCTTGGGATCGGACCGGAAATGATCAAAGGTGTTCTGGCATCATCGATTAAAACAGAATCTACTTCATCGACCATCGCATAATGGTGCTTTCTTTGAACCAGGTCATCGGTTTCCCTCGCCATATTATCCCGCAGATAATCAAATCCAAATTCGTTGTTGGTCCCGTAAGTAATATCCGCACGGTAGGCTTCACGTCTGGCTTCTGAATTGGGTTCATGTTTATCAATACAATCCACCCGTGAGCCCGTGGAATTCAAAAATCGGTCCCATCCATTCCGAATCCCGTCGGGCCAGGTAATCATTGACGGTTACAATATGTACTCCCCTTTTCGCCAGGGCATTTAAAAAAGCCGGCAAGGTGGCAACCAGGGTTTTCCCTTCACCGGTGGCCATTTCAGCTATTTTACCCTGATGCAAGCACTACCCCTCCGATTAAGCTGTACATCATAATGCAACATGTCCCAGGTCACCTCGTTCCCTGCAGCCATCCATCTGATTATGCCATGTAGCATTTTTCACCTTCTATGGTTACATGACTGTTCCGCGCCGCATATGCTTTATCGTGAAGCGTTGCCTTCACCACGAGACTGAGCATTTTCCTTGAATCTTCTTGCCGTTTCCTTCACAATGGCAAAGGCTTCCGGCAAACATTCAAGGAGTATTTCCTCCAGTGAGGTGTTTCTTTCTTCTTCAAGCTTATCGATTTGATTAAACAGATCTTCCTTCTGATGAACATCGAGAGATTCGTCCTCATCAATTTTCTGATGAAGGTCCTGTATCTGTTGATCGATAACGGCAAGGTGATCATCTATTTTTTTCTTGACGAGATTTGTTCTCTCCCTTAATTCGTCATCACTGATATCCTGTAATTTTTGATGTTCCTGGTTGGCCTTTTCCACATAGGGAAGGATCTCTTTGATATCCCTTTCCGACTTGGATCCAAATATCCTGGTGATTCCTTTGGTTAATAAACCTATCATTATTTTTGTCTTAAAAATTACTTAAATTCAAAATTACTCTGTTTTTGAAAGAAAATACAATCCTGGCCCTACCTTTATATGAGGGGATTTTATATTATAAGGATGTATACGATAAAACGGAATGTTGGATTGTTTCACGACTCGTTCATTTATAAAAGTATGCGGATTATGGACGTATTGAAAATTTGTCGATCATTTTTTGGGATCAATCTTATGGGTTATCAGCACCATCGGCTCATTTTTTATATTTGTTGTACAAAAAACAAATAGGTCTCCCCCCTCCTGAATACCTGTTATTTTCCTGATTTCACTCACTTTCAATCGGAAATTCCTTGTGGCGATATTGGCTTTTTTAATGACTTTCGTTTTGAGAAAGTCTTTCATTGATAGAATTCCTGACAGTTTGAATACCCTGCCTGGAAAAGAATCCACATGTTCATCCCCCGTACAAAGATGACTGTTAGGAGCCAGTTTTTTTAAATTGAACCGAAGACCTAAGTCATTGTAAAGCCCCGTCTTTCTGATCGCTACATTGGGATCATAGATGAAGCTCCGGGGATGATCAAACTCGCAAGGAGTTTCGTTTTTTCCCACGAAGTAACATATACATTTTCCTGGTCCTTTTCCCAGGACCAGCTGATCACATCCGGATCATCAGAATAACTATTTTTATCCAGGACAAGAATAATTTCTTTACAATCCTGGTCGATCGCCAATACGTGTATTTCCCTGATGAAGTGAAAATGTTGAATCAGGTATTTAATGTCAAGGTAGGGAGACAATTTAATAATCACCAGAACCGCCTTCCGGATCAGTTCCTGGTATAGTACGCTGATATCAGGTTCCCCCTCTTCTATTTTAAAGGTCCGCTTGCTTCCCTGCCGTCTGGAAGGATCCACGTAGATGCAGGCAGGTCTTTTTCTTGTTTTGCGGACATAATCAAGACTGTCTCCCGGTACAATCTCAATATTTTTTATACCTAGTATATGAAAATTATGGCCAGCATATTTCGCCAAATCCTCTTTTTTTTCAATATAGATCACTTTATCCGCTGATTTGGAGAAAAAATATGCATCCACTCCCAGACCTCCGGTCATATCGATCAGGGTGCCCCCACGAATCAACGCAGCTTTATACCTGGCTGCAATGGAAGAGGAAGCCTGCTCAACAGCAGTAACAGAAGGATAGAGAACCTGCCTGTGGTTATAATATTCAGGAATTTTATCCCTGGCTTTTTGTCTGGCACTGATCTGTGTTGCGATGAAAATACGATCCTCTGCCGGATAATCCTTCAATGTCAAAGAGAGTCCGTACGGATCTGATTCAGATGCATGAAAGATCGCTTCTTCCGTTTTTGGATCTATATGAATTCTTCTCAACGAATCAATTTATGAGCTACCAGGTATTCAGCAATCTGTATCGCATTCGTAGCTGCTCCTTTTCGAAGGTTATCGGATACCACCCACATATTCAAAGTCTTTGGCTGGGTCTCATCCCTCCTGATCCTTCCTACAAATACTTCATCTTTCCCATGCGCATTTACGGGCATTGGATAAATGTTCCTGGAAGGATCGTCCTGAACGATCACGCCCGGCGTATCTTCAAGAATGCCCCGGATATCCGCCAATTCGAATTCTTTATCAAATTGAACATTCACAGACTCTGAATGTCCACCGATTGTGGGGATCCGAACCGTGGTGGCAGTGACCTGGATCGTAGGATCTCCCAATATTTTTTTTGTTTCATTTACCATCTTCATCTCTTCCTTGGTATATCCGTTTTCAAGGAAAACGTCGATATGCGGAAGAACATTCAGATCGATCTTATAAGGATAGGCCATGGGCCCGTCTTTTCCGGCGCGCTCATTCATCAACTGATCGACGGCCTTTTTCCCGGTACCCGTAACTGATTGATAGGTTGAGACCACGATCCTCTTGATGTGATAGGTTTCATGCAATTTAAATAATGCCAGAACCATCTGGATGGTTGAACAATTCGGATTTGCGATGATCTTATCTTCCCCGGTCAAAACCGAACCATTGATCTCGGGCACCACCAGTTTATGGGCCGGGCTCATTCGCCAGGCTGAAGAATTATCAACTACAAATGTGCCCTTTTCAGCAAATTTCGGAGCCCATTCAAGTGAAGTGCTTCCTCCGGCTGAAAATACTGCAATATCCGGCTGCAAGTCGACCGCATCCTGCATGCCAATTACGGTATATTCCTTACCCTGGTATTTAATTTTTTTGCCTACTGATTTTTCAGAGGCAACTAAAAATAATTCGTCAAAAGGGAATTGCCTTTCTTCAACCACTTTTAACATTTCTGATCCTACAAGTCCTGTAGCACCTACGACTGCTAATTTTATCATTGTTTTAAAAATTGAGAAAAAACCAGGGCAAAATTATACATATTATTATGGAAAATTAGTATTTTCATAAGGACTTCTGTAAAAAATTGTTCAAACCAGCATGATATTTTTTGTACTCATTAGCATGGCCATGTTCAAGGTTCATGGAATTGAACCTTTCGCCGAAAAAAATCTTTCATTTTCCGCAAAACAGGAAACCAGGGTGCCGCTGGTCCTCATCAATGAGATCATGTATGATCCTGATCCTTCCCAAGGACTGCCCCCCTATGAATACATTGAATTGCATAATGGTGATACGCAACCCGTAAACCTCAAATTCTGGAAATTAAATAAAGGGATCCTCCCCGATGTTGTCCTTCCAGTGGGGGCATATTTGATCATTTGTAAAAAAGGACAGGAAAGTGAATTTTTGCCATTTGGGAGTGTAGTGGGCATCAGCCTTTGGGATGTATTGAATAATGAAGGTCAGGAAATAATGCTCGAAGACAGTACAGGCGCCTTGATCGACCTGATTTTTTATACGCCAGATCTGATCCGGGAAGCGGATAAAAAAAATGGGGGATGGAGCATTGAGTTGATCAATCCTTTTGAAATATGTAAAGGAATGATCAATTGGAAGGCAGCCAGTCATCCACTGGGAGGCACTCCTGGCAAAAAGAACAGCGTATATTCCAGTGTGCCGGATGAAACTCCTCCCGTTATTCTGGATCACAGGTGGATCAGTCCGGATACGATGCAATTATACTTTTCGGAGCCCATGGAATCTCTCCCCGATGATCTTCCTCAATTTTTCACATTTACACCCGCACTGGAAATCCTTCACATCTTTGAAGATGAAAAAGAAAATTTCAGTATTTTTTTGGCTATGGATGTTCCCATTGAGACGGGGAATTTGTATGATCTGTCCGTATCAGGTTTTTCCGATTGCATTGGAAATAAAATCAAGGATACGGTGATCCAAACTGGCATTGGATCAGAACCTGCTTTTCTTGACCTGTTAATCACTGAATTGATGATTGATGAAGTTCCGGTTGTGGATCTCCCGGCAAGCGAATACATTGAGATTTTTAATGTAACTGATCAAATCATGGATCTGGCTAATACGTCGATTGTTACGCTGACAGATACCTTTCCCTTGCCTCCGAGCACGTTACTTCCACATCAATATATCGTTCTATGTCCCCAGTCCAGGATTCATCTTTTCTGGAATATTCCGAATGTCAAAGATATCAGCCCGTTTCCCAGGCTTTTAAATGATGGGCAGGTGCTGGCCCTTTTTAATAAACATGATAAGCTGGTGTTTTCAATGAAATATAATACTCACTGGTATCGGGATCTGGAGAAATCAAACGGAGGGTATGCAATTGAGATGGTTGATACGGCAAATCCCTGCGGAGATGAAAACAACTGGTGTGCATCGGATAATCCATCAGGAGGAACCCCTGGTCAACCGAACTCTGTTTCTCAGTCCAATCCGGATCGTACCGGGCCTGGCATACAGATGATTTATATGACAGATCCGAGTCAGATCCAGGTTAAATTAACAGAAAAAATCAATCCATCCTCCACAGGTCAGCTGGAAATCTCTTTCCAGGAAATGAATGGTTTTCACCTTTTATCTTTCGATTCACTATTTTATGACCAGTTTACCCTATCCCTGGCATATCCGTTATCCGCTTCCACGCAATATGAAATGAACCTAAAGGGACTCAGGGACTGTGTTGGGAATTCAATGGATCCGGTGGAAAGCCGACATTTTTTTTATCTGCCACGAAAAGCGGAAAGGAACGATCTCGTTATCAATGAATTACTTTTCAATCCGAAACCTGGCGGGGTGGATTGGGTGGAGATTTATAACAAATCCAATGATTATATTGATCTGACTGGTTTGACCATCTGTAATATTACGGATGATCATCCGGATCATCAGGTCCCCATCGATCCCCCTCACCAGCTTTTACCACCATCCGGTTTCCTGGTGATCACAGCAGACAGGAATCTCCTGATTGCTGATTTCCCCAAAAGTCGTCAGGAAGCCATTTTGGAATTAAAATCCATGCCTGCCTTACCCGACCAATTCGGGAACATTGCCCTGATTACTGAGGATCAGAAAATCCTCGATCTTTTCTATTATCATAGCAGTTATCACCACGATCTGATCACGGAAGATGAAGGCATCTCACTTGAAAGAATTTCTTATACGGATTCAACGAATCAACCGGACAACTGGCAGTCTGCCTCTTCGATCGTAGGATACGGAAGCCCTACCTTTGAAAATTCTGTTCATTATAACGCGTCCTCGGGACAGGATCTGATTTTTCTGGTGCCAACTGTCATAACACCGGATGGGGATGGAATTGACGATCACCTGCAAATCCAATATTCCACTGGAAAGCCCGGATATGTCGGGAATATTGAAATTTATGATATTGCAGGCAACCTCGTTAAAGGAGTACTGAAGAACAGGCTTCTGGCTGTACAGGGAACCATTACCTGGGATGGCCATTCGGAACAGGGGCAGATTCCGCGGACTGGTATTTATATCCTCAGATTTGAAATTTACAACCTTGAAGGAGATCGCCGGCAAACTAAAAAAAGATTTGTCGTCACCCGGAAATTCTAAACACTATTTATAAATGGATATTTCCGGTTCTTTTCCTTCCTGCCAGGATGCCCGGTACATGCCTTCCGTATTGAATACCATCGAAACATTCCCGCTTCGATCCAATGCAATCACTCCACCGGATCCTCCAATGGCCGGTAATTCTTCATAAATCACTTTTTCACATGCCTCCTGTAATGACATCCCGGTATATTTGATCTTGGCTGCAATATCATAGGCTACTACTTTGCGTATGAAATATTCCCCATGCCCTGTGGAGGATACTGCACACGTGAGATTATCGGCATAGGTACCAGCCCCGATAATGGGTGTATCTCCGATCCTTCCGTATTTTTTATTGGTCATTCCTCCAGTGGAAGTACCGGCAGCCAGATTTCCCTGACGGTCGAGGGCCAATACACCGACCGTGCCATATTTCCGTATTTGATTCCTATTCCTGATGGATGAATCCCCATCTTTATCATTCAGGGCTTCCTGAAGGCTTTTATATCTACGCTCTGTATAAAAATAGGAAGGATCCACTATTTCCAGCCCTTTTTCAACAGCAAATTGTTCGGCACCTTTCCCTGATAACATCACATGTGGGCTTTCTGTCATGACCGCCAGTGCAGCTGCAATGGGATTTTTTATGGTAGTGACGCCGGCCACTGCACCCGCCACCAGGGTTTTCCCGTCCATGATGGAGGCATCCAGTTCATTTTTCCCCTCATGTGTAAAAACAGCACCTTTACCGGCATTAAAAAGGGGGGAGTCCTCAAGAATCTTTATGGCTTCAACCACTGCCCGAAGCGAAGTGCCTCCTTCTTCCAGAATTCCATATCCCTGATCAAGTGATTCTCTAAGTGTATTGAGGTAAGCTTTCTCCATTTCCAGGGACATGTTTTCACGTGTGATGGTACCTGCCCCACCATGAATAACGATGGTGATCGGACTGGATGTCATGGGTACATTTTGACCAAATGAAGTCATTAAATTGAAATACAATGAATAAGAAATGAAGTTTGAAAAATCTTTCCGTCAATATTTGGATTTGGATCATATGGCTCTTACTTTGTCAATTATTGAAAAATTCATTTTTTAATGTATAAATAAATTTACAAATTTGCGACTTATAAAAATAATTAGGATTCAGATAAGCACTTTTGAATTTAAAAGGAGTAATATTTAATTCACCAAACGCAATAGGATTATGAATAAGGAAGAAAAATCGAAGTATTCAGAAGAGGAATTGATAGAGTTTGAAGACCTTATTAACGAAAAGCTGGACAAGGCCAGGAAAGAACTGAATTATATCAAGGAAACGCTTAGCAGAAGTAATGACAGTGGTACTGACAATACCTCAGGTAACAGCAAATTGCTTGAAGATGGTGCGGATACCATGGAGAAAGAAAGCCTGAGCCAATTAGCCGCAAGACAGCAGAAATTCATTAATAATCTGGAGAACGCCCTGATAAGAATCAAAAATGGGACGTATGGTGTCTGTGTTGATACAGGAAAATTGATCAGCAAGGAAAGATTGAGAGCTGTTCCGCATACCATGCATTCAATTGAGGCTAAATTAGCGAAAAATAATTAATTGGATTTTCTTTCCAATCATATTGAAGCCTTGATTTTCGTTTCTCCAAAACCGATTAAGGTAGAGGAAATAAAGAGCTGCCTGGTAGAAATGTTCGATGCAGATGTACCTGACCAGGACATCCAGGCCTCGCTGGAAAGTTTGATTAAAAAATATCAGGACGAGGTATATTCGTTTCAAATCGAACATATCGGAGGAGGCTACCAGTTTTTAACAAAACCTGCTTATCAATCCAGTATTGGGATTTTATTGAAACAACAATCCAAAAAAAGACTCTCCAACTCTGCGCTGGAAACCCTTGCAATCATCGCATACAAACAACCTGTCACCAAATCCCAGATCGAACAGATCAGGGGAGTAAATTGTGATTATACAACGCAAAAGTTACTTGAAAAAGAACTTATTGAAATAAGAGGGAAGGCTGATTCCCTGGGAAGACCCATATTATATGGCACTTCTGATAAGTTCATGGAATACTTCGGAATTAATGACCTTCTCGATTTACCTACACCCAGGGATTTCAGTAAGGATGAAAATTCGATAGGTGACGAAAATATAGAGGAATAATCCATTTACTATTTTTATTTAATGAAACCTCGAAGAAAAAATAAATCAAAAAAAGGGGTTTATGATGCCGATAGTGATCCTCGTAAGGTAAATCCGCCTGAATATCACGAATCTCAGAAAAATGATCCCGACAAACCTAGGAAAGATCCATTAACCCGCCTGAATAAATACATTGCCAATGCGGGTGTCTGTTCCAGAAGAGAGGCAGATCACCTTATTATTTCTGGTCAGATCAGTGTGAATGGAAAAATTATAAATGAATTAGGCTATAAAGTGCATCCCAATGACAAGGTTAAATATGGCAATGTATTGCTTAAAAAGGAAAAATTCATTTATGTTTTATTGAATAAACCAAAAGATCATATTTCGACGGCTAAGGATCCACATAAAAGAAGCACCGTCATAGACCTGGTTAATAAACAGATCGATGAAAGAATTTACCCGGTCGGAAGATTGGACCGGAACACAACGGGGTTGCTGTTGCTCACAAACGATGGCGAATTGACAAAAATCTTATCCCATCCATCGTACAATATCAGAAAAATTTATGAAGTACATCTTGACAGGCCACTCAGCGAAGCTGATTTTTTTGCGATCCGTCAGGGGATTATGCTGGAGGATGGACCCATCAGGGTCGATGATATTGCCATCAACAGTGAGGATAGAAAAATTATCGGCATTGAACTACATAGTGGAAGGAACCGGATTGTCCGACGTATTTTTGAATCACTTGATTATAAAATTACAGGCCTTGACCGGGTGATGTATGCATTTCTGACCAAAAAAACCCTGCCACGTGGAAAATGGCGGTTTTTAAAAGATCATGAAGTAACAAAACTCAAGCATTTGGGCCACGGAAGAAAAAGGGCTGGAAAGTCATAATTTTTTAACAAGTAGCCCTTTTACCTCAGCAACTTCCCTGGAGGCTACCTGGGTGGCAAATAATTTCAGATGATAATTCCCTTTCTCAAGTTTTAGTTTTCCAAGGTTTTGGTAACCCCAGTCTTTTTCAAAAGCTTCCACCTCACGCACCTGCCGATCATGATGGGGGTGAACGGGGGAATAAAACGGATGGGTAATCTGATGACTTATTGTCTGTTTTCCAGCCATTAAACTGATTTCGGAACCAGCCCCCGAAGGTTCTGTATTATACTGGATATGAAATTCAAACTCGCCCTGATCAACCACCTGAATATTCCAGGAAATGGTATCTTCGGGTTGATCCCAATTGATGATCCAGTCATGAGCCCAGCCATTGATATTTGCCTCGTAGGATAAACCACGGCTGATACTAGCCTCATGAGCTGGTAGATAAGTGATTGGGGATTTCTCATATCCAACGGGTATTTCCCGTTTTGCAGCCGCAGGGATCTTTACTTCATTGAACCAGTCAACATATTTGGTATATAACTTCTCCGATAAATCCGGATGCAAATTTGAGATGTCATTTTTTTCTGCCGGATCCTCCTGCATGTCATAGAGACTGTATTGTTGATCTCCAGTAACCACGAACCGGTATTGGGGTGTCCGGATGGCTCCCGGGTACATCATCAGTTGGGCTCCCTGATTTTGATGATTATAGATCTCCCGATCCGGGATGTTGGTTTTCTGATCATTCAGAAGATAGGCTGATAAATCGATCCCATCCAGTGGATTTTCCGGAGTAAAATCAAGATTACAAAGATTTACCAGGGTAGGCAGGATATCAATGTGAGCAGCGAGTCCATAAACTTTTTTACCTCCTTCGATCCTGTCCCTCCAGTAAAAATAACAGGGAACTCTTACCCCTCCCTCGTGAACACTGCCCTTTTTCCCCCGCATGTTCCCATTATACCGGTCCCCATTCGGTCCGTTGTCTGTCATAAATACAATGATGGTATTTTCGTTAAGCCCCATTTGATCCAATTCATTCATCAATTTGCCAACATTATCATCGATATTTTCACACATTCCATAAATGGTCGACCTTTTAATATTGGTTACAGAATCTCTGATGTGAAGCTTATGAATAAAACGATTATAATACGCGTCAGGTACCTGGTAGGGGGTATGGGGTGCATTGTAGGGTATATAGCAGAAAAATGGATGATCACGGTTTTTCTGTATGAATTGAAGTGCCTTTTCTGTAAGCACATCCGTAATATAGCCTTCCGTATGCAGCGTGTCATCGTTGTCATCCAGGATGGTATCAAAATAATTGCTCCAGTGTCCGGCCTTAAATCCAATGAACTCATCAAATCCCTGTGCGTTGGGGGTATAGGGATAATGGGCTCCATTGTGCCATTTGCCAAAGCATCCTGTAACGTAACCATTGTCTTTGAATATTTCAGCAATCGTCTTTTCGTCAGGATCCATGTTTTCCGCTCCCCTGGTGACCCAATACACCCCCGTTCGAAGGTGATATCTTCCTGTCAATAAACTTGCCCGGGTAGGGGCGCAAACCGGGCTTACATAAAATCTATCAAATTGAACACCATGTGTTCCGAGAAAATCGAGATGGGGAGTCTTCAGGGAATCATTTCCATGCAAACTTAAGTCCCCATATCCCTGGTCATCCGTAAGGATCAGAATTACATTGGGCCTGGATTGTATCTGGGCCTCCTGTTTGCTGCAACCGGGAAATAAAAATAAAACAGTTAGCAGGATCACCAGAGACTTTAATAATTTCATAATTTTCGTCAATAATGTTTAAGAAAACTTCAATTTATGACATTCGATGTATATTATAAAATAAGTAATGCCGTATTCATGCAGGACAATTACAAAAAGTTTTTTATCTTTTTACTCTGTAATAATACAAACAAAGTATATTCAATTTTTAATGATCAAAATGAAACATTTTATTTTTTGGATCAGTCTTTTATTGATCACCTTCATTCTGCAGGCGCAACCGGAAGTTAAAACTCTTGAAATAGGTGAAAAAGCGCCTGATTTTAATCTTCCAGGCGTAGATGGTAAAATGCACTCACTACAAGATTTTAAATCATACAACATCCTGACCATCATATTTACTTGCAACCATTGTCCTACAGCTCAGGCATATGAAGATAAGATCATTCAGGCAGTAGATAAATATAATAGCCGGGGAGTTGGTTTTGTGGCCATTTCTCCCAACAGTCCACAGGCGCTCAGTCTTTCTGAACTTGGATATACAGACATGGGGGATGATCTTGAGGATATGAAACGCCGGGCAAAGGACAAAAATTATAACTTCCCATACCTGTATGATGGAGAAACCCAGGAAACATCCATCGCCTATGGCCCTGTTGCTACACCCCATATCTTCATTTTCGATAAAGACAGAACCTTAAAGTACACAGGCAGGATCGATGATACAGAAAATCCTTATCTTGATCCAGGTCAGAAAGATATGATAAATGCATTGGATGCCATGCTCAGTAATAAACCGGTCCCGGTTCAAAAGACAAAAACATTTGGATGTTCAGTCAAGTGGTCCTGGAAAGGCGAATGGAAAAATAAATTATTGGAGGACTGGGCAAAAGCACCCGTTTCACTGGAGGAAATAGATACAGAAGGTCTTCAGGAACTGGTCAGGAATAATGGAGATAATTTACGATTGATCAATTTCTGGGCAACCTGGTGCGGACCCTGTGTGATTGAATTCCCCGAATTTGTTATCATTGACCGAATGTACAGAGGAAGAGATTTTGAATTTATTTCGGTATCTGCTGACAAATTGAATAAAAAAGAAAAAGCACTTGAATTTTTAAAGGAAAAAGAAGCTGCCAATAAAAATTATATTTTTTCGGGTACGAATACCTATGATCTCATTGAAGCGGTGGATAAGGATTGGCAGGGCGGGATTCCCTATACATTATTAGTGGCCCCGGGGGGAGAAATCATATTTAAGACCATGGGGACCATTGACCCGATTTCTTTGAAAAAACAGATTGTAGATTATCTTGGAAGATATTATGCTGATGATAAATAAATTTTAAACTATGAAAAAGATGCGAATTTTATTTTTTATGATGTGCGGCATTCTTCTGGCAGGATACCAGGCCAATGCCCAGAATGAACTTACGGATGAACAAATCCTGAAATTATATGACGGACTACGCGTAGCGGATGTTTCTGATGGTATGGATATGGTCGGCCTGATGGATGTTGGCATCATGGGGACGGAGATCGAAGCCCTATGGAAAGACATTGATGATTTCAGTCACCAATTCAGGGGCATTGCCGTAACTGCAAGGTATGTGCCCACCAACAGGGTTGTAAAGCGCCCCATGGAAGCGGATGAATTCAGGCAGTGGGAAGGAAATTGGTATGGTCAGATTAGTACAGAGCCATTCGTAGAGTTCCTGAAGGAAGGCTCGGTGATCGTCCTGGATGTAAACGGGGATGGGGATACCGGTTCGGTTGGATCTAATAATGGCCTTTTCTGGGTCAGCAAAGGGGCAGTGGGAATTGTTTCCAATGGCGGGATCAGGGATACGGATGAAGTGATAAAAGAGAAAATACCTGTCTATCTGGATCACATGAATCGTGGACGCGGGATCAGACCCGGAAGAAATGAGATCGAATCAGTCCAGAAACCTGTTACGGTTGGCGGCGTACTGATCAGACCGGGCGATGTGGTGGTGGCTGATGGAGATGGCGTGATCGTAGTTCCCAGGCAGCATGCTGGGAAAGTTGCCGAATATGCCAGGGGGATTCTCACGGGTGATAAAGCCGGTCGTAGAAGTTTGTATGAACAGTTGGGAATTCCCATGGACCATACAGTAGAACCGGATAAATAATGCTGGTGAATTTGTTTTAAAATCAGACCCTAAAAAAAACCATCCCGTGCGGGATGGTTTTTCGTGGTGATGAGTGGATTCGAACCACCGACTCACGGATTTTCAGTCCGATGCTCTACCACCTGAGCTACATCACCACTCGAAAGTGGGGCAAAATTAGTCAAATTTATTAATGCCACAAAATTTTAAATAATTAGTTTTAATCGGGATATTTTAATGCATTTCGTTCAACAAATTGCCTTTTCAGGGGTTCTTTTTCTCAGTGCAATCATCCTTTATAAACGGATCTCTTTTATAAGGAAGGCAATTGGATTGGGCCGGTCTCTCAAGCTGAACGATCATCCGGCAGATAGATGGAAGCGTGTTCTTTTGCTCGCCTTTGGGCAGAAAAGAATGTTTAGAAGAATGATCCCAGCAATTTTTCATCTTATCATTTACCTGAGCTTTATCATCATCAACATTGAAGTACTCGAATTCATCATTGACGGGATCACGGGAAACCATCGTGTATTTGCGTCCTTACTCAATCCCCCTGGGGAATACAGTCCGGTATATCATGTGATCATGAACTTCTTTGAATGGCTTGCCATGGGCGTTCTGATCGCCTGTATTATTTTTTTGATCCGGAGAAATGTGCTGAAGATCAAACGATTCTCAGGCATCGAAATGAGATCCTGGCCTTTGCTGGATGCGAACCTGATCCTGATCTTCGAAATTGTCCTGATGATTGCGATCCTGACAATGAATGCTGCAGATCAAATATTGCAGCAAAGAGGAATCGGGAATTATACCCTCACAGGTGATCTTATGCTGAGTAAGATATTACTGATGCCTGTTTTGGAGAATTTTCAGGTACCGGCCTTGGTCATCATCGAACGTACGGCCTGGTGGTTTCACATCATTGGTATACTTGGATTTGCCATATATGTTACCTACTCTAAACATCTGCACATCATCCTGGCATTCCCGAATACCTATTATGCCAGTTTAAAATCTCCCGCAGAAATTCCGAACATGGAGGTGGTTACAAAGGAAGTGAAAATGATGCTGGGCTTACAGGCTGATCAATCGATGAATATAACACAGGAGGTCACAGATCGGCTGGGAGCCAAGGATGTCCAGGATTTGAGCTGGAAAAACCTGATGGATGCTTTCACTTGCACTGAATGTGGGAGATGTACCTCGGTATGTCCCGCCAACATAACTGGGAAAAAACTATCCCCAAGAAAAATTATGATGGATACACGTGACCGGGCAGAAACATTAATAAAAAATAAAAAGGCAGGTCTTATTCCGGAGGATGGAAGATCTTTATTCGATCTGATTGCTAAAGAAGAACTCTTTGCCTGCACAACTTGCAATGCCTGTATTGACAGCTGTCCTGTAAGCATTGATCCGGTCTCAATTATCATTCAGATGCGGCGCTTCACGACCATGGAAGAATCCACTGCGCCAGCGGCATGGAATATGATGTTTAATAACCTGGAGACCAATTTTGCTCCCTGGAAATTCCCGGCTACCGACCGGTTTAAATGGGCTGAAGAGGTTCAAAAAGTATAAGAAATGATAAAAGAAGAAAATAAAATAAACATTCCTGTCCTTTCAGAACTGGTGGCAAGAGGTATTTACCCGGAATACCTGTTATGGATCGGTTGTGCGGGTTCCTATGATGAACGTTATAAAAAAGTGATCCGGTCATTTATCAGGATACTTAATCTCGTTCAAATTGACTTTGCTGTTTTGGGCCCCGAAGAATCCTGTACGGGAGATCCAGCCAGAAGGGCAGGGAATGAATTTCTATTTCAAATGCAGGCGCTTTCAAACATCCAGTTGTTGACCCAATATAAGGTGAAAAAAATTCTTACAGCCTGTCCACATTGCTTCAATACTTTTAAAAATGAATATCCCGCATTGGGAGGAAATTATGAAGTGGTACATCATACCCAATTGATAGAGGAGTTGCTGGATAACGGAAAGCTTGACAGTAAGGGTCTTCATTCATTCTCAGGTAAGAAGATCACCTACCATGATTCCTGTTATCTTGGGAGATCCAATCATATTTATAATTCTCCCAGAAAGGTGTTGAGTAAATTGAAAGGTGAATTGATTGAAATGTCCCGCAACAGGGCCAAGGGATTGTGCTGCGGTGCCGGGGGTGCTCAAATGTTCAAAGAAGCGGAGAAGGGGAAAAAAGAGATCTTTATAGAACGGACGGAAGAAGCGCTGAAGACCCGGGCAGAGGTCATCGCCACAGCCTGTCCGTTTTGTCTGACCATGATGTCGGATGGGGTGAAAAATCTCCAGAAAGAAGAGGAGGTTGCGGTATTGGATATCGTCGAATTGATCGATAAAGCCAACCAGGTTAAAAATGAAAAGTAAGACATGTTTCATCGCAACAATTCAACTGGTAAATCGTTTCAAAATTACGAACCTGATGAACCTATTATGAAAATCGACTTCGACCTGCTTCCTGATAATTCCAGGATTTGGATTTACCAGTCTGATCGGCCATTCAGTTCAGACGAAAAGGATCTGATCCAGCAGATGGCTGATAATTTTGTAACGGAATGGACCGCTCATGGTAAGAATCTGAAAGCCGGTGCCTGCATTCTCTATGATCAATTCTTAATATTATCTGTAAATGAAAAGATCAATGGAGCTTCAGGATGTTCGATCGATGCATCGGTGAGGTTTATCAGGGAAATTGAGAATACTTATCGTATAATCCTGACAGACCGGTCAAAAATCGCCTATTTAAAGGATGGAAAGGTAGCTTTGACCGAATTCCCGCGAATAAAAAAGGAAATTGAAAATCAGACTATTACAGGAGATACATTAATTTTTAATAACTTAGTACACACGATAGGTGCATTGAAGGATCAATGGTTAATTCCTGCCAGGGATTCATGGATGAAGAAGTATTTAAAAATAAATACCGAAAAAACGCATGAGTAGAGCATTTATATATCTTCTTATTATTTTATTCCTCCTGCCTGGATGTAATATGAATAATAAGATCGCAAAAAAAGGAAATAAAAAATTTGATCGAGGGGAATACCAGATTGCCATCGAGAATTATCATAAGGCACTGAATAAAGGCAAAAATTCTGGTGAAATCAATTTTAAGATTGGTGAATCCTACCGACTTTCAAACAGGTTGAAACAAGCTCTTCCCTATTATCAGTCTGCCATCAATAATGGTTATACCGAAGACCACGCTTACTTTTACCTTGCGCATGCCTTAAAAGCGAATGAAAAATACAGTGAAGCAAAAAAAATATTTGATCAGTTATCGGTGAATGCTTCAGATGATTTAGTAAAAGATCAATCCATCGCCGAAGAGAAAAATCTTGCTGTTCTTGAGAATATCATGAATACAAAGAATTATTACCGGGTTAAGAATCTGAATGAAATAAATACCTCGGGAGCGGAATATTCTCCTGTTTATCAGGATGGAGAACTATTTTTCACCAGTTCACGGGAGGGGGGAAAAACATACAAGGCGACCGGTACTCCATTTACCAAAATATACCGGATCGCAACACAGGGGGCCCGGGTGGACCTGACTACACTGAAGCCGCTTGATGATCTGATTAATGACGAAGATACAAATGAAGGTTCCGTTACTTTCACACCTGATGGTTCGATCATGGTATACGCCAAAGGAAACAATGGGAAAAAAAGAGGAGCGAAAGATGTGGATCTTTACATGGCTACCAACAGGAAAGGAAGATGGTCGGAACCCAGGTTATTAAGGATCAATGATCCGGATTCCTGGGATTCTACGCCAACACTGAGTGCGGATGGACGGACCCTTTATTTTGCTTCCAACCGGGAAGGAGGATTTGGTGGAACCGATTTATATGTAGCCACCAGGGATGGCAGGGGACGTTGGGGAAATGTCCGGAACCTGGGTCCAAAAATCAATACCCATGGAAATGAAATGTTTCCCTATTCAGCCATCGACGGGTCGCTGTATTTTTCTTCAGACGGGCATCCCGGATTTGGCGAATTGGATCTTTATAAGGCGGAACGTCGGGAAGGCCAGATGGTCATACAGAACATGGGTTCTCCCATTAATACCAGTGCGGATGATTTCGGTATGTTCCTTTTTTCTCCTACCAAAGGATTTTTCACTTCCAACCGGGAAGGAGGAACAGGGGATGATGATATCTACACCTTCGTGAATGATGATCCTGATCTGAAAATTGTTAATTATTTCCTCTCCGGGACAACCGTAACAGCAGATGACGATGGAAACGAGACCATTCTTGCAAATACCAATGTCAGGTTGCTGGATGAAGAAAATAATCTCATTTCAGAGGCATTGACTGGAAGGGACGGCCAATTTACATTCAGGGTCTACCCAGAAGAAAATTATAATGTCATTGGTGAAAAACCAGATTATCTGACGACCAGGATCTCATTTACAACCATTGGGAAATCCCTGCCTCCAGACAGCCTGAACAAACTTATCACCAATGAGATCTTTGAAATAAAAATCCCGCTCGATAAAATCGTGATCGACAAAGCCATCGTACTGGAAAACATATACTATGACCTAGATCAAGCCTATATCCGGCCGGATGCCGCTGTTGGAACTGGATAAACTGGTTGCCATCCTGAACGATAATCCCGAGATTAAAATAGAACTCAGTTCTCATACTGACAGCCGTGCCGACGGCAGATTATAATATGGACCTTGTCCAAAAGAAGAGCCCAGGCAGCGGTTAAATACATTATCGATAAAGGGATCGATCCTGATAGGATCACTGCCAGGGGGTATGGTGAATCACAATTGATCATTTCAGATGAGGATATTAATAAATTACCTACTGAAACGGAACGAGAGGCCGCCCATCAGATTAACCGGAGAACAGAATTTAAAATCCTGGAATACAATAAATCCGAAGTCGAACAGGATGAACTGGCAGAAAATCCCGAGGAAATCGATGAGATGGAAAATGCGGAAGAATGGGAAAAAGAGATTGAATGGGATCAATAAATCCCAGTCTAAAATAAATTAAGAGGGACCGCGGATCCAAAAGTTTTTAATACCTTTGAAAATAAAAACTTTGGTTCCGCTTTTTTATTTTTCCCGATATGAGTGACCGTTACATGCAACGGGGTGTTTCCGCCTCTAAAAAAGATGTTCACCAGGCCATAAAAAATATTGATAAAGGCATTTTCCCAAATGCATTTTGTAAAATCGTACCCGACATGATGGGTCAGGATCCGGATTATTGTAACATTATGCACGCGGATGGCGCCGGCACCAAATCGTCCCTGGCCTATGTTTATTGGAAAGAAACAGGAGATTTATCCGTCTGGCGTGGTATTGCCCAGGATGCAGTGATCATGAATGTGGATGATCTTTTATGTGTTGGGGCCACCAGCAACATACTTCTCTCCTCCACTATCGGCAGAAATAAGAACCTGATCCCTGGAGAGGTGATTTCAGCCATTATCGACGGAACAGAAGAGGTACTGGAAATGTTGAGGTCCAATGGCCTGGAAATTAGAAGCACTGGAGGTGAAACGGCTGACCTGGGTGATCTTGTAAAAACCATTGTGGTGGATAGCACGGTAGTGACCCGTATGAAAAAAACGGAGGTGATTACCAATGAGCATATTTCTCCGGGTGATGTAATAGTCGGGCTGGCTTCCAGCGGCCTGGCATCCTACGAAAGGGAATACAACAGTGGAATGGGAAGCAACGGACTCACTTCCGCCCGCCATGATCTATTCAATAAGATATATGCGGAAAAATATCCGGAAAGCTTTGATCCCCAGCTCCCAGGAGATCTGGTTTATTCAGGCGGGTACCTGCTGACCGATCATGTTGAGGGAATTCCATTGAATATGGGAAAACTGGCTTTGTCACCAACCCGGACCTATGCTCCGTTGTTTATCCCCTTATTAAAAGAATTAAAAAATAAAATACACGGCATTATTCATTGCAGTGGTGGTGCGCAGACTAAAATTCTTCATTTTCTGAACAGTCACCATGTCATTAAGGACAATATGTTCCCGCTACCTCCTTTATTTAAAATCATCCAGGAAGAAAGCCACACAGCCTGGAAGGAAATGTTTAAGGTATTTAATATGGGACACCGGATGGAGATTTATCTTCCGGAAAATGATGCTCAAACAGTCATCTGGATGGCGGAAAAATTCAAAATAGATGCAAGGATCATTGGCAAAGTACTGCCTGCTTCCAGACCTGCCCTGACAATCAAAAGTGAATTTGGAATTTTTGAATATCAGAAGTAATGTCTTAGTTTTTCTGATTGGTCATATCCAGAATATGCGCGTTGGAATAGCGAGCATTATGGGTATTATAAAATCCTGAAAGGATCCTGTGTGCAATCACTGAATATACTAGTTCCTCTTCTGATTTATTCTCCTTACCAATCCAGAATACCCGTTTCGGATGCCTTTTCATGTCCTGAACATATTCCTGTGCATCACTATACTGGTCCTGAGAGAACGTAAGTGTAAAACATGTTGTTACGGTTTCCATATTGAGCATTGTTTTTTGACCTTTCCAATACAAAATATAATAATTGACTGCAATTTTTCAAAATATAACACATTTCTGATTTTAAATCAATCCCATATGTGAAAATAAATATAAAATCAGCCAGTAAATAATGATAAATCCGTCAATGATTCCGGTATAGTAAAATTCTTTCTTTTTTTCCTTGCTGTGATATATCAACAGCATCATTATCAAGCCTATCATAATAAACGGAATCGTTGAATGGAAGGTTAAAGTTGAAATCAGGATGTATAAAAAAGACAAAATGATACCCGTAATTCTTGTCGTCCGGATCCCTAAAAATCCCGGAATGGTTCTGATCCGATCATTTTTATCTTGGGAATAATCCCGAATATCAAAAGGAAGCGTGATGGAGGCGATGAACAAAAACTGAATACTGAATACCACTACGATATGGCGGACTGATGGTTCAATATCAGATTGAAACAGGGGCAGAATGGTTCCGATGGATGCCCAGACATATGCGATCAGGATGATCTTGAGAAATGGAATGGTTCGGGCAGGTAATATAATCCAATGTTTGCGCTTGAATGGATAATTGTAGGCAAATGAAATAATCCCGAGATGGAACAGGTAAATGAATTTTACAATACCAAAACCAATGGATATGTATAAAACCAGGATACTGAGCATCGTATACAGGCTGATAAAAATTTTATGCTTCCCCGGAGATACTGCATATTTCGTAATAAGAGGGAGATTATAGGCTATAAACGTGGCACTGAAAATGAATAGTGAAGACCGCAGCGGACCAGTTGCATTTACCGAGGAAAATAGAATATATCCACTCCAGTAAAAGGTTACTGCGGCGAAACTAATCAGGATCTGTGACCTGATGATTTTCGCAATCATGCAATCGTAAATAAAAAAGAAGCACTCTCAAAAGCCGGAGAACCTCATCCTTGTCTACCAGTTATAAGTTAAAAAGCGATGAAATCTAGACAGGAATGATCATAACATTAACTCTGGAGACAGCCTCGTAAATTTTTAAAATTATTCTATTATAATTTTATTCCTGTGATAATGCCTGTGCACCACCTACAATTTCATTCAATTCTTTAGTAATGACGGCCTGACGTGTACGGTTATAGGTGATCTGCAATTCTCCCAGTAATTCATCAGCATTTTCAGTGGCCTGTTCCATAGCCGTCATCCTTGCTCCATGCTCTGCAGCAATAGATTCCAGAATGGCTTTATAAAACTGAATATGCAATGACTGGGGAATTAATTCCCTGATGATATATTCGTGCGATGGTTCAAAAATATAATCCAGGTTTGATTGGGTGGTTCCTTCAGCTCCAACACTTTCAATGGGTAAAAACTGATGAACACGCAGTACCTGGGTAGCCACATTTTTAAACTCATTGTATACCACGATTACCTCATCATAGTGCTGATTTTTAAAAGACTGCATTGAAAATTCAGCCACTTGCGTTACCTTCTCATAGGTAATATCCGTGTATAAATTCCAGAATTGATCCATTATTCTGAAATCCCGTTTGCGGAAAAAGTCATAGGATTTTCTTCCAATCGGCAAGATATCCAGGCGCTTCCGATCATAGAATTCCTGATACTTCTCACTGACCAAAGCCACAACTCTTTTAAAGACATTGCTGTTAAACGCCCCACAGAGTCCACGGTCAGAGGATACTACCACAATAAGTACTTTCTTCAATTCCCTTTTTTCAGCATACTCAGTCTGAATACTTTCACCGCTGGCCTGGATCACATTGTTCAGTATATCGTTTAATTTCTGGGCAAAAGGTCGCATCTGGATTATGTTATCCTGTGCCCTCCGCAACTTGGATGCCGCTACCATTTTCATGGCTTTGGTAATCTGCTGCGTTGATTTTACCGATTTGATCCGGTTGCGAACTTCTTTTAAATTAGGCATTTCAAATCATCAGGTGAATTATCTCTGGTAATTTTTTGCGATGTTTATGGCGATCTCATGCATGGTATCAGAAGCTTGATCATCTAAAATGCCATCTCTGAGTTTATCAAGTACATCCGGATGTTTGGTCACCATATTATCGAGATATTCTTTCTCAAATTCTTTCATCCGATCGATAGGAACTGAATCCAGATATCCCTTGGTAGATACAAAGATGATCGCAACCTGTTGCTCAACCGGAACAGGTGAGTATTGAGGCTGTTTTAATATTTCCTGGTTCCTCCTGCCACGGCTAATGATCAACTGAGTGGATTTATCCAGGTCGGAACCAAACTTTGAAAATGCCTCCATTTCCCTGAACTGTGCCTGATCAAGTTTAAGGGTCCCGGCCACTTTTTTCATGGAATTAATCTGGGCTTTCCCACCTACCCGGGAAACAGAAATACCCACATTAATGGCTGGCCGGATCCCTGAGTTAAACAAATCCGTTTCCAGGAATATCTGTCCATCCGTAATGGAAATTACATTGGTTGGAATATAAGCAGATACATCTCCTGCCTGGGTCTCTATGATTGGCAGCGCGGTTAATGAACCTCCTCCTTTAACCTGCTTAGCGATGGAAGGGGGAAGATCATTCATTTTTTTGGCCACATCGTCATTGGCATTGATTTTGGAAGCCCTTTCAAGAAGACGGGAATGAAGATAAAAAACATCCCCCGGATAAGCTTCCCTGCCAGGAGGTCTCCTTAGCAACAGGGATACCTCACGATACGCCACTGCCTGCTTTGACAGATCATCAAAAATTACCAGCGCCGATCGGCCAGTATCTCTGAAAAACTCTCCAATGGCGGCACCGGAAAAAGGTGCGAAATACTGCATGGGAGTTGGATCAGAAGCATTGGCTGCTACAATGACCGTATAATCCATCGCTCCATATCTTTCCAGCGTGGCCAATACCCTTGCAACAGTCGAAGCTTTTTGTCCGCACGCTACATAGATACAATAAACAGGTTCCCCTTTCTCATAAAATTCTTTCTGATTGATGATCGTATCGATAGCAATGGCACTCTTTCCCGTCTGACGGTCACCAATGATGAGCTCTCTCTGACCTCTTCCAATGGGGATCATTGAATCAACGGCTTTTAATCCGGTTTGCAATGGCTCACTCACTGGTTCCCTGTAAATGACACCCGGCGCTTTTCTTTCCAGCGGCATTTCATATACTTTACCTTCGATCTTTCCTTTACCATCCATGGGACGTCCAAGCGTATCGATTACCCGGCCAAGCATTCCTTCTCCTACCTGAATAGATGCGATCTGGCCCGTTCTTTTAACGGTATCTCCTTCTTTGATATTTTCAGATTCACCGAATAATACGGCCCCGACATTGTCTTCCTCCAGGTTTAAAACCAGAGCCTTGGTTCCATCCTCAAATTCAAGAAGTTCCCCGGCCTGTGCTTGGGTTAATCCATAGATCCTGGCAACTCCATCCCCGATCTGAAGTACCGTTCCGATTTCTTCAAGTTCAGATTCGGTCCGAAAATTAGATAATTGTTCCCGTAGTATTGCTGATACTTCATCAGGTCTAACTTCTGCCATGCGTGTATATTTTATCCAATTATGATACTATTAACTGTTTTTTTACTTCTCTAAGTTTGGAAGAGACGGAATCATCTATCTGCCGGTCTCCAATCCTCACTATATATCCTCCAATAAGTTCCTCATCCTTTTTCTCAACCAATTGAACTTCCCAATCTTTTCCAATATATTTTTTTGCAAGATTCTCAAATTCTGATTTCATTGCTTTATCCAGCTTTATGGGCGTGGTGACTTCGACGATCTCAATTTTTCTGTATTGTCGATATTCAACCAGGAATTCATTGGCTATCTCCAGTAAGATGTCTTCCCTGGATTTCCTGGTAACGATATCGATGAATGAAAAGGTCATTTCATCGATTTTTCCTTTGAAAATCTTCTTGAGAATACTCAATTTCTGGTAACTGTGAATAATCGGATTCTTTAGAAAAAGATTGAACGCCCGTAGCTCATCACATAAAGAATATATCATTTCCATATCCTTTTTCACCTCTTCCAGCCTGCCTTTTTCGATGGAAAGTTCAATCAATGACCGTGCGTACCGTTTGGCAATGCGATAATTTGACATCTTCTAATTTAACTTCATGTCTTTTAAATATTCCTGGATGAGCGCCTTCTGTTGAGCTTCATTTTCTAGATTTTTCCGGAGTATCTTTTCCGAAATTTGCAGTGAAAACTCTGTCACCTGGTTTCTAACCTCATTGATGGCAGCCTGTTTTTCAAGTTGAATGGTATGACGTGCATCCTCGATCATCTTCTGGGTAATCTTACCGGCATCTTCCTTGGCCTCTTCACGGATTCGCGAAGCCAGGACGGAAGCTTCCTTGATGATCTGATCCCTTTCCATCCTTGCCTCTGCCATCAGTTTTTCGTTATCGGCCGTTAATTTTTCCATTTCTTCCCGTGCCAGCTCGGCAGCCTGAAGGGCCTCCTCGATTGAACCTTCCCTGGCTTTTAAAGCATTCATGATTGGCTTCCACACGAATTTACCAAGAATCAGCAGAACTGCCAGAAAGGTAAGGGTCTGCCAGAAAATCAATCCTATACCGGGTGTTACAAGATCCATATTAAATATTTTTATTTTCTAGAAAAAAGCCTGAACCAGCCTAATGCACATGTTCAGGCTTGAATTACTAACCTTTAAATGATATTAACAGACATACTACTACCCCAAACAAAGCAACACCTTCGATCAGGGCTGATGCTATGATCATAGCAGTCTGGATTTTACCACCGGCTTCCGGCTGACGCGCAATCGCTTCCATAGCGGAACTACCGATCTTGCCAATGCCAAAACCTGCGCCCAATGCAACAAGTCCAGCACCAATGGCTGCACCCATAATTGCTATACTGATATCAAGTAATAAGAAGTTTAACATAATAATTAAATTTATATAATGGTTATTAAAGAGTTACACGACTTTTTGTTCGAGACCTTCTTCATGATGATGTTCCTCAACAGCTGCACCAAAATACATGGCTGAAAGTATCGTAAAAATAAAGGCTTGCAGCAAAGCTACAAACAACTCCAGAAAATTCATGAATATGGCGAATAGAACACTCAAAGGACCCACCCAGATGCTTTCAAATATGAATATCAGACTGAAAAGGCTGAGGATGATGATATGACCAGCGGTAATATTCGCAAAAAGTCGAACGGTCAGGGAAAAGGGTTTGGTGAATACACCAATCAGTTCAACAAGCGGCATAATGGGAATCGGGATCTTCAGCCACCAGGGAACCCCGGGGGTATTGAAAATATCCTGCCAATATTGTTTGGTACCATTTACCTGAGTGATGATAAAGGTGAATACGGCGAGTGTTCCGGTTACCGCAATATTTCCTGTTACGTTTGCCGACCCCGGCAATAATCCCATCATGTTGTTGAACCAGATAAAGAAAAATATTGAAAGTAGATAAGGTAAATATTTCTCGTATTTTGGACCAATATTCGGTTTAGCTACTTCATCCCTGATAAAAAGGATCACGGGTTCGAAAAATGATTGAATCCCCTTCGGTGGTTTTCCTGCATTCCGGATATATCCTTGTTTTACGCTGAAAAAAATCCAGAAAAGAATGATCACACTGACAAACAGGGAAGCAACATTCTTCGTAATTGAAAAATCGATGATTGATCTCCCTTCCTCCAATGGAACAATATGTGAATTTTCTATTTGATAACCGTTGTAAGGAATCAGCTGATGATGATCATCATAAAAATTAAAGGAGGAAAAGATCTCAACGCCCCTGTCACTTGAATATATGATTACGGGTAGTGGCAGGGTGCCATAGGGACCATCCCAGAAATGCCAGAAATGAGAATCCAGAATATGGTGATTGATCATTTCCCCAGGATTAAATGCCTCTTCCGGATTTTCTGCGGAAAAAGCCGAAGGTATCCCGGCAAATAAAAGAAACAATCCCAGAGAATATGCCCTTAATCGTGTTAATCCTTCAATTTTTAATATTTTATTTCCCACCATTAATCCTAAGATGTAAATTATTTATCAGATAATATAGTTCAAATCCTAAATACAGGAGATAAAGTATAATAAAATTCACTGCAAATAAAATGGCCCCCGCCCGGTCAAAATAGATCACTAGAAGGGCAATGATAATGCTCAGAAAAAAACGCAGCATCATGGCTCCAAAAAAGCCTTTGGATACATTATCTATATTTTTCCTGGCGGTCCTTTCTACTATCATCAGGCTAATCATTGTCAGAATAAAAAAATAAAACACCAATAACCATTGATAATCATATATCCATTCCATTTTTAATTTTCCAATTAAAAACAGAATAACCCCGATTATTAAGGTAAAGGTAGATGTTTGAATGATCACCCTTATCATTGGCCTGAAATTATGATTTTGGCAAGCTTTTAATGATCAGGTATAACGACGCAAAAATAAACAATAAGGTGAATATGGCAGTAAAAATAGGCGTTTTATTTCCCATGCTTTCATCAATTTTCATTCCGATCCATAATCCGAGAAGTATCGCGGCGATCATCTGGAAAGCGAGACCGGAATATTTGGCGTATTGATTTACCTCATCAAATTTCCTCTTCTTTTGGTTTCTTTTGCTCTTTTGTTTGTCCGTTTTCACCGATTTTGATTTCAATATTAGCCACCCCCATTTTGCAACTGCCATTAAAAGTCGCACCTGATTCTACGATGAATTTATTGGTGATAATATCTCCGGAGATCACAGCAGTGGCCTTCAGGATCAGTAATTCGGAGACTTCAACTTTTCCATTGACCTCCCCGGATAACTCAGCATTCTGTGCCAGAATATCACCTTCAACAAACGATGACTGTCCAAGTGCTACTTTGGATTTACTTTTTATACTACCGATGATCCTGCCTTCTACACGGATATTCCCAAATGACTCCAAATTCCCCTCAACGGTAGTTCCTTTCCCGATGATATTACTGGAATTGCTTAATTCTTCTTCGCTCATCTTTTGATTTTTATTGTTGAACATTAGAAAAAAGTTTAAAATGAAACAAAATCTTCCGGATTTACCGGATTCCCATTATACCATAATTCAAAATGCAAGTGTGGACCCGTTGTTAGCTCTCCGGTATTTCCTATAATAGCAATAATTTCCCCTGCACTCACAAAACTACCAACTTTTTTTAATAAAGCGGCATTATGTTTGTAAACTGATATTAAATTCCCCCGATGCTGTACTGCAATAATATTCCCGGAATTTTGCGTCCAGTCTGCCAGGATCACGGATCCGTCAGCAATCGATTTAACCGGTTCATCGGTCTTGGCCACTACATCCACACCATAATGTTCCTGGGAAAGATCAAACCGCGCGGTTATAATACCGGAAATTGGCGTAAAAAAATATATGTCCTGTAAATCCTGGGCATATTGCAGGGTATTGAATCCCATATACTCTTCACCTACTTCCTCAAATTGCCTCCGGATAAGACTGTCAATGGGAGCCAGCCCCTCCTCTCCCGAATAATTGGTCTGGGTGATTTGCGGATTTTGGATCTCAGTAGAATCAATTCCTTCAAAATCTTCCATTAAGATACTTTTAAAGGTATTGATAAACATATCTTTCCTTTCAACTTCATATTGAAGGGAATCAAGTTTTAATGACAGTTGAATAAGTTTTTTATTTGCTTCCAGGGTTGCATGACGGGGATCGTACCATTGAGAAAGTATGGTGCTGGATAAATAAAGGCTGAGAATTAACAGGACGATAAAAATGGCAAATGAAAAAACGATTAATTTTGTATATGTGAAACTGATTGTTGACCTTTCAGAAAGATTTTCCTCATTTCTGATAATGAGTAAATATTTTGTAGTCAACCAGTTGGAAAGAGTTTTTCGCGTTCTCAAATCTTATAAATTAATCGATGTTATAAAATTATCAATTAATGATAAATTGCTCTCGAATATTTGTATTAAATCTTAAATTAAAACGTTAAAGGGAAGAAGAAATTTAATACTTTGAATAAAACATGGAAAATATTAATGGGCTTGATCATCCCGGTCCTGTTTATTGGCTGTTCCCCGGAAAAGAAGAATTTCGTCAGCAAATCCTTTCACAATACCACGGCAAGATACAATGCCTATTTTTATGCAAATGAAAGATTAATAGAAATTGAGGACGCCATCGAAGCAAATCATAAAAATAATTTTAATGAAGTCCTTAAAATATTCTCCGATGTGGATTCCGGGGTGATCAACAGCATGCGGGATCAGCTGGAAGAAGTCATTAAAAAATCATCTATTGCCATTCAAAGACATCCCAATAGCCGGTGGGTTGATGATAGCTACATCCTGGTTGGAAAATCAAGGTATTACGGGGGAGACTTTGTCAATGCCATCGAAACATTCAAATACGTAAATACGAAAAGTGAAGATGATAATGCACGGCATGAAGCACTGATCTGGTTGATGCGTACTTTTCTGGATTATAATGAAGAAAATAATGCCATTGCCGTCTCTGATTATTTGAAGAAAGAGAAATTAAATCCCGGTAACTACCGGCTTCTGGAATTGACCCGTGCCTATCTTTACGAAAAACGGGAAGATTTTGACGAGATGGTCAAACACCTCGTTAATGTAGCGCCGGGACTGACGAAGCAGGAAAATACGGCCAGAATACATTTCCTCATCGGACAGCTATACCAGCAAAAAGGGTTTGATGCAGAAGCCTATCATTACTATAATATTTGTCTGAAAAATAATCCGAATTACGAACTTTCCTTTTATGCCAAATTGAATATGGCCCAGGTAACGGAACTGGCTGACCAGAACGATGTTAAAAAAACCAGGAAATACTTTGTGAAACTCCTGAAGGACAGGAAAAACATTGAATTTAAAGATAAGATCTATTATGAAATGGCCAATTTTGAGATAAAACAGGATAATTATGAAAAAGGCATCGAATATTATAAGTCTTCTGTAGCGACCAGTGTAACCAACCCAAGACAAAAAGGATATTCCTATCTTCGTCTGGGTGAGATTAATTTTAATCATTTCAAGAATTATGAAACGGCAAAAGCTTATTATGACAGCACTGTAACAGTTCTTCCCAAAGATGATGATATATATTCCAGTGTATCGGAAAGGCAGGTGATTCTGGCCGATTTTGTCGATCAGATCAATACGATCCATTTGCAGGACAGCCTAATAACACTTGCCAGCATGGATACCTCCAGCCTCTATGCCTATCTGGATGAAGTGATCCTCGAAAAGCAGAAACGCGCAGAAGAAGAAGCTAAAAACCGGGAAAAAAATCTGAGAAACAACAATATAGCTCAAACCGATATTTTCAATCCTTTCTCGCAAAATAATACATTAACCGCCTCATCTGGATCCACCTGGTACTTTTATAACCAAAATGCCATCAGTCTCGGTCAATCAGAATTTAGAAGAATCTGGGGTGATATCCCACTTGAAGATCATTGGAGGAGATCTAACAGATCTTCAACCAGTGAATTTGTACAGGAAACCCAAAATGAAGCAATTGATGTGGGAAATCCCGTGGAAACAAACCTGACAACTCAGCTTGAGGGAAATTCCAGAGAAAAATTTCTGGCCACCATTCCTTTTACTGCCGAAGCTCAGCAACAGGCCCTGAATAAAATAGAAACAGCTTATTATAACCTGGGGAAAATCTACAATTTTCAACTGGAGGAGGAGGATTATGCCGCCGAATCATTTGAAGAATTGATCAACCGGTTTCCAGATTCCGAATATACTCCTGAAGTTCTATATCTTCTTTATCTTATCTATAAAGACCTGGAAAACGACAAATATCATGATGTTGCCGATCGACTTACTTCCGGTTTTCCCAATACAACCTTTGCCAAACTCGTAAATAATCCCAACTATAAGGAAGAAAGTAACATCGCCAGTGAAAAATTAAAAAGCTATTATAAAAAGGCCTATGACTACTATTTAATTGACAGCATTGATCTTGCCTTGGCAACAGTCGATGCGGGGATTGAAAACTATCCCGATAATAACTTTTCTGATAATATGGAATTATTGAGAATATTTTTGATGGCTAAAACCGATGGATATTATAAATATCGATACGAATTACAGGAATTTGATGAAAAGTTCCCCGAAAGCGAACTTCTGAATTATGTGCAACAATTATTAACAGCATCGGAAGAATTACAGACACGACTGGCTACGGAAAAGGAGATTCAGTATATTCCTTATTTCGATCAGACTCATTATTGTGTTTTTATGTATCCTACGCTGGATGATCTTTCGGAAAAAATCCCGAAAAGAATCGAGGATCTGAACAAAAATGAATTGGCCTCCGGAAACTTGAAGACCGGAAATCTGACGTTCAATGATAGCTATTCCATGGTCCTGATCAATGAATTTGCCAATAGGGAAGTGGCTATCTCCTATTTTAAAAAGTTCAATGAAAAAGAGTCTATATTTGAAGACCTGGGCCCCTATAAATTTTATAGTTTTGTGATTTCAGAAGATAATTTTCAAATACTATATCAGACAAAAGGATTACAGGATTACTTGAATTTCTTTAAAAATAATTATCAGTAGATGAATGCTGAAAGAAAATTAAAAATATATCATAAAATTGTCAGATGGATCTGGTGGCTCTTTTTGGCAGGAACTGTTTTTGCTATTTTGTTTGTTTTATCAATCAGAATCAATCTTTTTAATCTGTACGGGGGATTCCCATCCTATCGGTCCCTGGAAAATCCAAAAAATGAGCTTTCCTCCCTACTCTATTCGATGGATGGCGTGTTGCTGGGTTCCTATTACCGGAAAAACAGAAGCCAGATCGAATTCGATGAATTATCGGATGAATTGGTCAATACGCTCATCTATACAGAAGATTACCGTTTTACCAATCATTCAGGGATCTCTTTTCCGGATCTTATGCGCGTTGCACTTAAAACCATATTGATGGGACAAAGTGGTTCCGGAGGTGGAAGCACCATCACGCAGCAGTTGGCAAAAAATCTTTTTAAAACCCGAACCGATCTGAATATTGGCCATTTAAACAATGTTCCTGTAATTGGTATGATCATTATAAAAATCAAGGAAATGATCATGGCAGTCGAACTGGAAAGAAATTTTACCAAGCAGGAATTGATCGCCATGTTCCTCAATACCATTGAATTTGGAGGAAATTCATATGGCATAAAAGTGGCATCGCAAACTTTTTTCAATAAGGATCCGCAAGATATCAACTACCAGGAAGCAGCTTCCCTGGTGGCAATGGTTAATAAACCCACCCGGTTCAACCCGGAAAGAAATCCCGACATCGCCCTTGAAAAAAGAAACCAGATCCTGAATAAGATCTCAAGATATGATATCATTTCTGAAGCGCAGGCAGATTCTCTGTATCAATTACCCATCGAATTAACGTATAATGTGGACAATCACAATGAAGGGCTGGCGACCTATTTCAGATCCTATATTCGTGATTTCCTGATGGACTGGTGTGATGAGAACGGGTACGATCTTTGGGAAGATGGATTAAGAATTTATACAACCATTGACAGCCGGGCACAGATCTATGCTGAAAAGGCCGTTGAAGCCCACCTGAAAAAGCTACAAAAACAATTCTATGAACAATGGGGAAACCAGAATCCCTGGGTGGATGATAATGGAAATGAATTGAAGGATTATATCAACCTCGTCCTCAAACGGACGCAAAGGTACCAGGAACTGGTCGAAAAATATGGCGAAAATGATGATTCGGTAAACATCCTCCTACATACCCCCATGAAAATGACTGTGTTTTCATGGGATGGTGATATTGATACCTTAATGAGTCCGATCGATTCATTAAAATACTTTAAAAAGTTCCTCCATGCAGGATTCATGGCGATGGATCCGCATTCCGGCCAGGTCCGGGCCTGGGTAGGAGGCATCAATCATAGATATTTTCAATATGACCATGTAAAACAAGGTACCCGACAACCGGGCTCTACATTTAAACCGATTGTATATACTGCGGCCATCGCCAATGGATATTCACCCTGCTATGAAGTGGTGGATGCCCCCGTTACTTTCAATATGCCTGGGCAGGTTCCTCCCACCTGGACGCCCCCCAACTCCAATGGAAAATATACAGGTGAAAGAATGACCATCCGGCAAGCAATGGCCATGTCGGTGAACTCGATCACTGCCTATGTAATGAAAAATATTGGGGCACAAAATGTCGTGAATTATGGATACCGGTTGGGATTGGAAACAAAACTCGATCCGGTACCCTCCTTATGCCTGGGCACCAGCGATGTAAGTCTGTTTGATATGCTGGGTGCCTACAGCACTTTTGTAAATGAAGGGGTTTATACCAGACCTTATTTCGTGACTCGGATCGAAGACAAAACAGGAAAGGTCCTTCATGAATTTGCACCCAGGACACGCGAGGCAATCAATGAAGAAACGGCCTATCTGATGATCCATATGCTAAAGGGAGCGACAGAGGTAACGGGAGGTACCGCCCAGGGATTGAGCATGGACATCCGGGAAGATAATGAAATTGGCGCCAAGACTGGAACGACCAATAATGCCTCGGATGGGTGGTTCATTGGCGTGACTGAAAATCTGGTGGCCGGCGCCTGGGTAGGGGGAGACGACCGGAGTATTCACTTTAGAAGTTGGCTTTTGGGCCAGGGAGCCAGGACCGCCATGCCGATCTGGGAAGCATTCATGCGGGACGTTTATAATGATGAAGAACTGGGCATTAAAAAAGGGCCCTTCAAACAACCTAAAAGAAAACTCAGCATTGAAATTGATTGTGATAAATACAAGGTATTGAACCAGGATGAACTTGATTCACTGGGAATCGATGTAAATCCAATCGACGTGAATGAAGATGATATCTTCTGATGGAAGGATGAAAGATGCAACAACTGACTTTTTCAAGAGATGAGATCCATAGACTGCCTTCCAAACCGGGAATTTATAAATTATATTCAGCCCGTGGAATTCTGATATATGTTGGAAAGGCCAAGGATCTGAAAAAAAGAGTTGCCTCCTACTTTCAAAAAAATCTTACGGTCGGGAGAAAAACACAGAAACTGGTCAATGAAACTGTCCGCATCGAGGTTGCCCTGGTAAATTCAGAGTTTGATGCATTCCTTCTGGAAAACTCACTGATCAAGGAAAATCAACCAAAATACAATATCTTACTGAAGGATGATAAAACCTTTCCTTTTATCTGTGTGACCAATGAACCCTTCCCGAGAGTGATCTCAACACGGCAAAGAGAAGTAGATACTGGGAAATACTACGGTCCCTATGCCAGCGTCAGAGCCATGAAGAATGTCCTGGAACTGATCCGTAATCTTTATCATGTGCGTACCTGTAAATTGGCGCTTACAGATCAGAATATTCAGAAAGGTAAATTTAAGATCTGTCTTGAATATCACATCGGAAAATGCAAAGGACCTTGCGAGGGACTTCAGACGAGGGAAGAATACAATCTGGAAATCGATCAGGTCCACCATATTTTAAAAGGAAACCTGAAGCCCGTTAAGGATCATTTTGAAAACGAAATGAATGCCCATGCCCATCGGCTGGAATATGAAAAAGCGGAAGAAGCGAAGCAGCGGCTGATCCTTCTTGATAAATTCCAGTCTAAATCAGTGGTGGTCAATCCTAACATCACAAACATCGATGTATTCACCATTGTAGCGGATGAGCATCATGGCTATATCAACTATCTAAAAATTCAGAATGGATCCATTAATCAGACACTGAATATCGAGGTCAAAAAGAAGATGCAGGAAAGTGATGATGAAATCCTGTCGTTATGGATCATTGAAATCAGGAAAAAATTTAAAAGCAGCTCGGGAGAAATTTTAACGAATATCACGCTCAATACCCAACTGGGGGGTGAGGTCAATACCCCCAAGCGGGGAGATAAGCGTAAACTGGTTGAACTGTCATTGAAAAATGCGTTCTATTATAAAAAAGAGAAAAGTTCAACGCGAATACCCAGGATTACGAGTGAGGAAAAAACAATTCTGAGACTTCAGCAGGATCTTCAATTGAAATCAGTTCCTGACCATATTGAGTGTTTTGATAACTCAAATATACAGGGTCGGTTTCCGGTAGCTTCCATGGTTTGTTTTATAAAAGGGAAACCTGCAAAAAATGAATACCGGAAATTTAATATCAAAACAGTGGAGGGGCCTGATGATTTTGCTTCCATGCATGAAATTGTGAAAAGGAGGTATTATAGACTGGTAAAAGAAGAAAAATTGATGCCTGACCTGATTGTTATTGATGGGGGGAAAGGCCAGTTGAATGCTGCCATTAAAGCATTGAAAGAACTTGATCTATATGGGGCTATTGCAGTGATCGGCATTGCCAAACGACTGGAAGAAATATACTTTCCCGAAGATGAAATCCCGATTCATATAGATAAAAAGTCACCCTCACTAAAACTGCTCCAGCAGGTCAGGAATGAAGCGCATCGTTTTGCCATCACTTTCCACAGGAAGAAAAGGTCCAGTGAATCCCTACAAAGCGAGCTGGACAACATCAAGGGCATTGGAGAAAAAACAAAAAATAAGCTCTTGTATCAATATAAATCCCTTTCCAGGATCCTGTCCGCTCCAGAATCTGAATTGATTCAATTGATTGGTGAGAATAAAACTGAGATTCTGCTCGAATCCATAAAAAAAGAGACCGATGAGTAAATTCACCGGCCTCTATCCAAAAAACCTTTTTCTTATTGATTAATATTCCCAGAGATCACTTTCATATTCGGCCAGCTTATATTCATTCTCCATCGAGAGATAAAGGGCCAATTGTGGATCAGGAACTTGTTCCCGTAACGTAAGATTCTTTGGGTTAGAGATCTTGACGATCATCCCATGAAACATCCGCAGTAGAAAAGCATCGGCCATATTTCTGTTCTGGCCAGGATTCTGGCGATTATACCAGACCGCTTTATCAGGATTGGCTCTGAATACTTTTTCAGCCTCCTTGTAATCAAAGGATGCAACAGGCTCCCGGATCCCGGTATTCTGATCGAGGTAATATAATGTAAGTGCGTCGATGGCATTATACATCCGGGAACGGATCTTATCAAAAAAGACTTCTTCCTTTATTTCAAGAATATTTATTTCCGAAGGATCTCTATCAAATGCAGTAGGAGCAGCCGCTTCAGCTCCACCCCAGGCGTCGGTTGCCCAGGGATCGCTATTATTTTGTTGCTCACCTCCACCATTTTCTTTGCCACTGTTTTCTCCCCAGGAATCACCACCCCATGCATCCTCGTCTACACCTGTCTTAATGAGAAGCCGGTCTTCAAATTCCTCCTTGGTAAGCCTCCTGGTCAATGAATCAGACTGGTAAGGAATTAACAATCCATCCCTCACGGCATCGATCAGAACTCTTGATATCTCACGATTCCTTGAGAAAAATGCCTGATTTTGCTTTTCATCCATAAAGACACGCCTCCATACCGATACACTGTAGAGTTTATCTTTATCAGGTACGTTATAGATCGAATTTTCAGGATCCTGGGAAAAACCGGGATTGTTGAAAATAAATGCCAATATGAATAACATCATAATTTTTTTCATAACACCTGTTCTTTATTGAATTAAAGTAAACTGTTTGGTCACTTTTGCCATTGCAACTTTTTCCACTTCATCCCTGAAATTGGCTCTTTCAACTTCAAAGATTTCGATTACCACCCTGTCGCCCTTTCTTGCACGTGTCCTCCAGGCATTCAGATTGTAAGACAGGGAATTTGCAATTTCTTCCCGAGCTTTTATATCACCACCACTGGCCAGCGTGATCCTCCACCGGGATGGACGGTATCTTGCTTCTTTTGGCAAGGCATTTGCAAAATCAGCGTCAGGATTAATCTTCAAAGTAATCTGACGGGGAAGTTCTGAGACACCCCTGGCCTCATCGATTGGCTGATTGTTTTCATTCATCAAATCGACAGAGGGATTTGGAACACGGCGAACCGGAAAATTCTCAGACCCGATGAAAACGCCACCACTGTTTACATTGAGGGTCACCGATTTTGAACCGGATGGAACAACGGTAATGGAAGTCCGGTCACTGGGTTGCGGAATTACCGTAGCCCCGGTGGCTGTAAAAGTAGGTGAAAATTGTGTTCCCAACTGAGGGCATTGAACGTTTAATGGATTACCGCAATTCAGATACAATGCTTTTACCGCATCGGAAGTGATCTGAAGCGTAGGCTTCACAACAATGTATTCAATTTCTCTTTGAAAAACGGAATCATTATAATTGATGGAAGCGGTAAAGGTCCTTTTCGCCTGACCTTCCTTATCAAAACCACTAGCAGTCGCTTTGAACTCGATCTTACCGAACCCGTCTTCCACAGGTAGGGGAGTTCCGTTGATAAACATTTCGGGAGCAACGGCCGAAGAAGATGCAGCTAAAAACAGGTCTGCTTTATAATTGGTCCCTGCTGCCACATATTTCGATTCTGGCTGAGCCATTACGAATACTTTATCAAATTTCACTTCACCAGCACCCACTTCCTGTGCAAGTTTATCCAGTGCCGCCCCTTCCTGATTCATGACCTCAGTCATCAGCTGGCTCACAGAAGCCATTCCGGCGGCGGTAGGTGTATTCTCAAAAGTAAGAGTGGAGAAATTCTTAACCCGCTGATCCCTGTCAAATTTAAATACCGGATTATCCTTTCCATCCATGGCAATGTCAGGCAATTCCATCCCGGCCTTTCCCTCCAGGAATTTTGAGTATTCATTCAGTCGATTTTTCAACTCAATGCCTTTTTCCTGGTTGATCATCAGGTTGGCCACCGCGTCTTGATCCTTCCCGCCTACCAACTGACCATTTTCATCCCGTCCCCCTGTTATCGTAACCATTTCTTCCTTTAGATCATTACAATATTTGATAACATCCTGTGTTTCAGCACGGATTTCTTTGGCACGGTCAAGGATTTTCTGATCATCGGCGCGATTACCACGTTCTTCAATGGCCCCGGAAATTTTCAAAACGACTTCACCATTTTTTACATTATTTTCCTGAATCTGTTTTTCAAGACTTTTATTGATGAAAATGAAACGCTCGAGTACCGAATTACTTACCTGCAATGCGAGCAAGGCAGTGTAAAACAGATACATCATACCTATCATTTTCTGACGTGGCGTTTCTTTTCTTGCTCCTGTACCCATAATTATCTATTTAAATAATTAAGATGATTTCATTGCAGTAAGCATGCTGCCATACACTTTGTTCAGGGAGGCAAGGTTACTGGTCAGTTTAGTGATCTCAGATTTAAATGCCTCAGCATCATCGGTAGCTTTTGACATGCTTTCAAGCGATGAGGTCAAATTCGAATAGAATTTGTTCATGGCTTTTACATGATTATTGGCATCCTGTAATTCCAGTTCATACACCGCATTTAATGCTTCAAGATTTTTAGTGACCGTCTGTACCTGGGTATGATATTCTTTTGCATTGCTGGAAGAATTAGCCATATCCTGTGTGGCAGATCTTGACATGCTGGCCATATCCTGCATCGCCTTGAGGGTTTCTCCATAAGATTTGTTAACCTCACCCATCACACCCGAAGCCTTTTTAAGACTGGATGCATACTCGGAGGTTACAGCCCCTACATCCCCCATGGTATTCATTTTGGCCACATTATCGGATAGTCTTTGCATGCCCCTCCCCAAACTTTCTACAAGGTCAGGTCCAATTTTAGCATTTTCAAGCATGTTATCCAGTTTCTGAGTGATCTGGTCACCCCCTTTGGTAATTCTCCTGGATGCAGGAGAAGTGCCTTCATAGTCTTCCGACAGCTCTGGATACACTTTTGACCAATCAGGATCTTGCTGAGGCGGTTCAAATGCACTCAGGAAGAAAATCACTGCCTCAGTTGTAAGCCCAACTCCTAACATAGCTGAAGCACCGGGTAAATGAAGAATCTTAAACATGGCTCCTAAAATAACAACAGCTGCACCAATACCGTATATTTTCGGCATAATGGTCTTAAAGAGGAGCTCCATGAAACTACCTTTCTTTTTGCTCATATTCTTAAAGGTTTTTTGGTTATTGAAAACTTAATTATTGAAAAATTATTCAATTCTTTATTGTATGTTAAAATTCTGTGCCGGATGACCGTCCAAGATAGGTCATTGCACATCTGAATCCGATAAATGCCTTGGAAGTATCCTTGTGTTCAAAAGTCCTGGTTCCTGTCTCGCAGAAATAGGCGATATCTTTCCAGGACCCACCACGTATGATCTTTCTGGGCTCATTCTCATCGATATATTGCGGGTTCAAATCCCATACCAGAGGTACGGAAGCCGGATGATAAGAATCAAGGCACCATTCGGAAACATTTCCAGCCATTTCAAATAATCCATAATCGTTGGAAAAGAAAGCATAGACAGGTGCGGTATAGGCATACCCATCATCAAAATAATTTCCACGACCTGGTTTGAAATTGGCCAGAAGACATCCTTTTGCATTTCTAATGTAGGGATTTCCCCAGGGGTATTTTGCCATATCCCTTCCACCACGGGCGGCATATTCCCATTCAGCCTCGGTAGGCAACCGGAAATCAGGCAAAATCCATTCACCTCTTCCCTGCCTGTAGTCATTTAAATAGGAGGTCCTCCAACGGCAGAAATAATTGGCAGCTTCCCAGTCCACCCCTACAACCGGATAATTATCAAATGCAGGATGGGAAAAATAATAGATCATCATGGGATCACCCATATGATGTGTAAAATCCCTGACCCATACGGTTGTATCCGGGTAAACTTCCTTCATTACAAAGTCTTCTCCAAGTAGACTCAGAGAATCCTCAAACATGGCATAGATAAACTGCCTGTACTCATTATTGGTGATTTCTGAATCATCCATAAAAAATCCACCAATCGTGATTTGCTTGTTGAAATTGATTTGCGTGTGGGCAACATCTTCATCGGCTTGCCCCATATGAAACGTACCAGCTGGTACAGGTACCATACCATACGGAACCGGCATTCCGGTATAATTTCTATTGGGAACACCTACAAGTTCACCCCGGTCATCATATCCGCGTCCACCAAACAAACCACATCCACCCATAAACAACGCGATAAGAAATAATAGTGGAACAAACTTGGAATTAACACTTAAACTATTCATAACACCTGATTTATTAAGATACTTAACATCCAATGTCTTAACGACTAAAATCCAAATATATTTAAGAACTTCAAATATTTGTGTATAAGTAACGCCTAAATTTAATATCTATTTTATCAATAAAAAGAAATTATTGCGTAAAAATTGTATTATTTGTTTTAAAAACAAAATTTTTTTTAGATTAATGTCTAAATCTGGGCGTCCTGATGATTCTTCTTTCCCCACTGGAGATCACCGGAAGGGTATAACTAAGCATCAATTCATGAGAGGTCGCATTCTTTGCTTCCTGTGCTTTAATAATATAGTCGAAGCCATATCCAATCCTGAAAGAATTATCTTTAAAGAAGCTGTATCCTAATAAGGCAATCACGGCTTCAGATTGCCTGAATGATAAGCCTCCCCATAACTTTTCCCGGAAAGTAGCCAGCAGGGAGATATCGAATGAATAGGTTTTAAGGTCGGTTTTTACCAATACTGACGGACGCAATACAATATCATAATTCAGTTGATAATCATACCCTCCGGTTAAATACATATGTGTTTCGAGGGCATTCTGTAGACTATCGATCCCATAGTCGAACTGACTTTTTAATAAATGGTTGGCGCTGACCCCAATATAATATTTTTCCGCACGGTAATACAATCCTGCGGCAAGATCAGGCCGGAATTGAGATTCTTTGCCCGACTGCCTCAAGGGATCATCAGGATCATACCATCGGTATTTATCAAAATCTGTAGTCTGTGTGTATACTCCCCCGCGTATACCAATACTTAATTTTGCATTTTTAATGGGGATATGGTAAGCATAGGAAGCCTGGACCTCAAGGTTGGTAAGTGCTCCAAGATTATCATTGACCACATGTAACCCTGCACCACTATTGAATTTCAGGATGGGGATATTGGCACTGATCACCTGGGTTGTTGGATTTCCGGCCCCATCAAATGTAGACTGGTATCCCAACCATTGTGTACGGTGTAAGGCAGTAAAATTGATCGCACCAGGAATGCCTGCATAGCCTGGATTATAATATAAGGTGTTGAACATGTATTGGGTGAATTGGGGATCTTGTTGGGAATAGGCCCAGAGACTTGAAAACAATAATCCGGTGATCAACAGATGGCGGCGCATTAACTCCTTAACCAATAATTGAAAAAAAGTTCTCGTAATTATGATACTAATATATTACAAAAACAATTGAAATTAAAAAATCTTTGCCTAATCGCCGGCCAAAGGATATTTATTTAATATTGTTGGCTTTTTTAATATACATTTCCAGGGCACCCGTCATAGAGGGCGCATCTGGTTGAGGGGCTTCGATATCAAGGATTAAACCACTTTCAACCACAGCCTGTGCCGTTGTAGGACCAAATGCAGCAATCCTTGTCTTATTCTGCCTGAAATCAGGAAAATTATGAAACAACGATTTTATTCCTGAAGGACTGAAAAAAGCGATGATGTCATAATTCACATCGGCCAGATCAGAAAGATCACTGGCTACCGTACAGTAAATGACTGCCTCCGTAAAATTATACCCATTTGAAATCAGAAAATCGGGGATATCATTTTTTCGGATATTGCTGCAGGGAAACAAAAACTTCTCATTTTTGTGTTTTTTAAGGATCTCAATCAGGTCTTTCGCTGTTTTAGCCCCAGTGAATATTTTTCGTTTCCTGATTACGATATATTTCTGAAGATAATTGGCGGTCTGATCAGATATACAATAGTATTTCATGTCAGCTGGCATCTCTATCTTCATTTCAGATGCGAGATTAAATAAATGGTCTACTGCATTACGGCTCGTAAATATAATGGCCGTATGTTTCAGAATATCAATTTTCTGCTTTCTGAAGTCCTTTAATGATACAGGCTCAATATGTATAAATGGCCTGAAATCAATCTTCAATTGATATTTGTCCCGGAGATAATCATATGGCGAACTGCCATTTTGCGGCTCTGGCTGGGAAACTAATATGCTTTGTACTTTATTTAATCTATCCCTGTCAGTCAACATAGCTACACCTATCTATTTTTCCTTAACTATATTATATTTTCAATGAAGGAAGATTTCAATAATAATTTCAATCCTACCAATACTGGAATTATTTCTGCAAGGCAAAGGTAAGCAAATAAATACAATTTTTTATATGTAGTGGAATTCAAAAATTTTATGAACAGCACCACGATGCGAAAAACCACTACCATGAGCAGCATTCTTGAAAGGATCATTCCAAGTGTTTCAGATTGTACTTTGAAGACAAATAATGCGGTACTGACCACGATAAAAAACACCAGACTGAAGAAATTAGTCAAACGGATCAGCTCAAAAGTGTGGATGACCTTTACCTCTCTGATCTGGAAAATTTCGGACATACTGGAAATAATAAAGATCCTGATAAGATACCAGAAAAATAACACAAAAATCAGCATCAGCCAGGTCCACATAAATCCCGTAAAAGATTTTACTGCCATATTGTTGGTCGAGGCATCCTGATAATCAATGATCATCATGACGATAAATGACATGACGATAGACAACCCTGCAATATAGACCATATCGATCCGGGTAATTTTCGCTGTCCGATTTAAAAATTCATCCACACTCACCCGGATAAATGTATTCGATATATTATAATACTCCATAAAAATCTTCCGGCCACTGTTCAGGAAAAAAGCATACAGGATAAAGATAAAGATGATCCCCACCTTGACCGATTCATTGACGTTGGAATATTGAACATCATGTATCGGCAGGAATATTTCATCCTCTAAAGCCAGATCAATGCCATCATGTGGAGTTACGATCCATGTCCCGAGATCGGCCAAATGATCGGAATATAGACTGACAAATAAAGGAGAATGGAAAAAATATTGCGACAAACTATCAATGGAATAGATCCTGTTATCTTCCTGATCGGAATAATCGACCAGGTGATTATTGATAAAAAATCCCGTTTTAGGTGTATAATTTATCTGGATATAGGAATCTTTATAAAGATCAATATCTACATTAAAATGGATAACCCGGGTATCTCTGTTTACAGAGGGAATATAGGGGACCAGTAAAGAAGATGTGTATTCATATACAAGCCAATCCGGTTTCAGATCTTTTACCACATAATAATTCCCCCGTCCCTGTGCACGGGAACTTTCTCCAAAACTGATCATGACGAAAAGTAATAAAAAGAATAGAGGGTTGCGCACTACCTAGATTTTATTTCGAATTTCCCATTTTTATGCAAAAATAGGAAATGTAATCAATTGTGGTTCAATAATTAAAACCTATTTGAATATCCGATATGAATTTTTGAATAATTTAATCCCAACGGCTGGCCGGCGGATTTCCCAAGTGCATAAATAATATGTAAAAATCCGGCCCTGGTGGAAAGACTGAATCCGCCCCCAAATCCAAAAGGATGATCCCGCAATGACTGATTCTGTACGCTATATCCCAGCCCTGAACCATCAAAGAAAAAAAATAATTGGGAATTGTTTTCAAAAAGATATCGATATTCCATGGTCCCGGTCAAATACCATGAAGCAAAAAAATTCCGTTCATTGAATCCCCTGATGCTATTCAAACCTCCCAACCTGAAAAGGTCGTTAAAAAATAACTGATCATTGTCAATGTAGCCGGCGGAAACCCGCAGAAGCAATGTGTTTTTCGGGAACAACCCGAAATACTTATCAATGGCAAGGGTGGATCTGATCTGAAGTGTTCTTTCTTGCAAACCTTCATAACTTTCAGCATCAATGCCCACATTCCGGATGATTTTTTTGGTACCGAATTGAATGGAACCATCGACAAGGAATCCCCTGGTCGGGAAAAACATCCTGTCCAGGGTGTTCAACCTGTATTTCAAGCCATAATAGTTGAGGTCATAATCAACCTTATCCAATTCCTTAATTTGCTGTAAATCTGATATGCTCAATAACCTGGATGACATATAGGTGTAATTCAGTCCCAGACTTCCCATTTTACCTGGATTCAGGAAAAAAAGGACGTGCAGGTCTCTGTTGATAAAGCTCGTATCCTGTTTAAAGAGATGAAAATCAAAACCCAGATCAGTGGGTAACCGAAATAAAGCCGGGTGTTCATATTGAATCTGAAGCTCCTGCGTTAATAGATTGGGTTTTTGCCATTCGATATTGAATTTTTTTCCTGACCTGAAAAGGTTATCCAGGCCCAGAAACAACTGTCCGGTGATTAATAATTTGTCTGGTTCATTTTCATTGGGGAGAAATCCAAGTATCCCATCAAATGAATTGGCTCTGACCGTTTCCAGATCGAGATATATATCACAGGAATCTTTACGAAAGATGAGGGAAGGCTCCGTGGTAAGTCTGGTGAATGCCAATTGTCTCACACGATATGATATTTGATCTACCTTTCTCTGGTCAAAAGGCATTCCAGGACGTGTATTTAAATAGGCGGCCAGAAAATTTGATTTCAGATTGGTGGCATTGCGAATAATGAGGTTCGCAAAATAGATAACAGGCCCAGATTGATAATCTAAACTGGCAGTAATACGATGATCTTTGATTTCAATTTCTCTTAACCTGATTATGGCAAAAGGGTAACCATGACGCTCCGAATATTGAATTACTGATCTGAACAGTTTCGTGATTCGGTTAAAATTGAATATTTCTTCCTGAAAGATATTCTTTTTAAAACCCGTTTTCAGAAAGATCTCATCAGGTAGATTTCCCTGATCAAGCTGCACCCATTTAAAAGGTTCTCCCAGCGTAATGGTAAAACGACAGGTGGTTGTGTCAGGATTTTCGATATGATAACTGGCCAGCAGAAATCCCATTTCATAAAAATAATGCATGAAATCCTCGAAATCCCTTTCATTTTTCACCTCCATCTGAAACAAATGGATAATTCTTTCCTTATCGATTTTTCCCATGTCTGCTTCCGACATATAAAGGTTATATTTGTTGCATGTCTGTGCATCGATCCTATGACAGAACCAGAAAGTGAAGAAAAGGAGAAATAGATATCGGTTCAAAAAGTGCAAATCTTTTTTTGTAAAATTATCTAAAAATGGCTGGAATTTATCTACATATTCCCTTTTGTCGCCAGGCTTGTTTTTATTGTGATTTTCATTTCAGCACCTATCACCGACTCATTCCATCCGTGATAGAAGCCCTGTTTATCGAACTCCAGCTTAGAAAAGATTATCTAAATGGGGCCCCCATTGAAACCATTTATTTTGGAGGCGGAACTCCTTCGATTTTAACCGTGAAAGATCTGTATCGACTCCTGGACCATATTTATAAATTATATCCGGTCCCGGATCCCTGTGAAATCACTCTGGAATCAAATCCAGACGACCTGAACAAAAGGAAAGTGAACGAATTAAAATCTTTTGGGATCAACAGACTAAGCATTGGAGCTCAAACTTTTAACGATGAATATTTGGTCTATTTAAACCGGGCACATTCAGCCAGCGATAGCCGAAAGGCATTTTTAATTGCAAGAGAAGCCGGCTTTGAAAATATCAACCTGGATCTCATCTATGCCATCCGGGAGCATCAGCTGGATATACTGAAACATGACCTGGACGAGATCCATCAATTAAGACCGGAACATGTTTCTGCATACAGTCTCACCATCGAACCCAGGACAGTCTTTGGTCAATGGCTTAAGAAAAACCGGATTACCCGTGTTCCTGATCAGGAATCGGCAGAACAATTTGAGTATTTATCGGAAAGGCTCATCTCGCAACAATATGATCATTATGAAATTTCCAATTATGCGATTCAAGGTTTTTTTTCCAAGCATAATACGAATTACTGGCAGGAAAAACCCTACCTGGGGGTGGGTCCTTCTGCGCATTCCTATGACCTGGAAAATCGGCAATATAATATAGATAACAACTCGCTTTATATTAAATCCCTGAAAGCAGGCAAAATACCCGCAACCATGGATTACTTATCAATGTCAGACCGGATCAATGAAAGAATATTAACCGGATTGCGAACAAAATGGGGATGTGACCTGACTGGAATAGAGGAAAATTTCGGGGTGGATATCCTGGAAAGTAACCGTCATTATATTCAAGAATTAGTGAAAGATGAGATGATGATCCTGGACAACGGGATTATAAAGCTAAATAAGAAAGGGAAATTATTCGCAGATAAAATTGCATCTGATTTATTCGTAATTGAATGATATCAGTGAAGATTTAAGGTGGTTTGTAAAATTGATAACATTTTAACCATACTTTTTTAATGATTGATTATATTTGGTTCCGAAACACTGGGCTTCTATGACTAGTGACGAAAAACGAGCACTATTACTTTTAAAATCTGTCATATTCCACTACCATGGTCTGGATGAGGATGAACAGAAACTGCTTGATGAGACCGCCAAACAACTGGATGCTCAGGAAGAGCTGAAATGGGCGAATGAATTTATATCCAAAGATTATCTGTCTGCCTTTGAACGGGCCCGAGAATATCTCAATAATACCATCGCAAAATATGACAAGGAAAAGCGCCTGAAATATCTGGATATGGTTTGGAAAGCAAACAATAAAAAAGGATACATCACAGAAATGGAAGCAACGGCCATGCTTAAGTTGGCAAAGGACTGGCAAGTGGAAAATGAACTCATTGAAATGGTTAAAAAATAGTTAAAAAAGATTGGCCCCGGAAATAAAAGTCCACAAAAGGATCTTCTTCAGCTTTATCTTCTTTATCATTACGGGGCCTTCTTACAGCCAGCCCACCGAATTCAAGACCTTTGCCCGGGAAGACTCTCTAAGAGGCTTTCTGAATGAATCCCGGTCCTGCTATGATGTGAAATATTACGACCTGGATATTAAGGTCGATCTATCCGACCGATCCATAACCGGCCAGAACAGGATAACCATGAAGGCTACAGGATCCTTCAGACTCCTTCAACTGGATCTTTTCAGGAATATGTCCCTTGATTCCATCCTGTACGGCAGGGATAAACTCGAATTCGATCGCGAGGCAGATGCTTTCTTCATCCACTTTCCTGTATCAATTCCAGAAGATGAAACAATAATCCTTTCCATCTTCTTTCATGGCAAACCTTTGCATTCCATCAATCCTCCCTGGAGTGGTGGATTTGTATGGGAAAAGGATTCTTTAGGTAGAAATTGGATTGCGGTTGCCTGTGAAGGCACAGGAGCTAGTCTATGGTGGCCGAACAAAGACCACCTTTCTGATGAACCGGACAGCATGCAGATATCGATCACTGCCCCGGATTCCCTGGTAGCTGTTTCCAACGGATTGTTAAATCAGGTAAATACCTTACCAGCGCATATGAAAGAATGGAAGTGGAAGGTGACTTATCCCATCAATAATTATAATGTAACCCTGAACCTGGCCTACTATGGGTACTTTCAGGATATATATAGAAATCCTGAATCCAGCCTAATGCCATTGGATTATTACGTGCTCGATTATAATTTAGATAAAGCGAGGGCTCATTTTGAACAGGTAAAAGGAATGCTTGCATGTTTTGAATATTATTTAGGGAGATTCCCTTTCTGGAATGATGGCTACACCCTGGTGGAAACCCCTTACTGGGGGATGGAGCATCAGAGTTGTATAGCTTATGGGAATGAATATGAAAATAATGAATACGGCTTTGATTTTATCATTATTCATGAAAGTGCCCATGAGTACTGGGGCAATAGTGTAACTGTCAGGGATCATGCTGAACTCTGGATCCATGAAAGTTTTGCTACCTATATGGAGGCACTTTACGTGGAATATTTCCAGGGCAGAATACGAGCCCAGCAATATTTAAATGATCAAAAGCAGATGATATATAATGTGAAACCCATCTTGGGTCCATTGGACGTAAATTATAATGATTGGCATGATGCGGATATGTACTATAAAGGAAGCTGGATGCTGCACTCCATCCGTAATTCCCTTCAGGATGACAGTCTCTGGTTTAACATGCTCAAAGCCACCTACCAGGAATTCAAATTTAAAAATATTACTTCAGCCGACCTGATCAACTTTATGGATGGGATGACAAGCTATGATCTGAAGCCCATTTTTCAACAGTTCCTGACATCGACGGAAATCCCAACGCTGAGGGTGAAACGGAAAATAAGTAAAAAGGGATTGAAATTGTATTATCAATGGGATAAGGTAGTCCGTGACTTTAACATGCCCGTCATTGTGAAAATAAATCAGGAAAAGGAGATCTCCCTTTATCCAACTATAAAACGACAGAAAATGCTGATTCCGGTTGATCCAGATGATCGGGTCCTTTTTGACACTGATCTGTTTTATTATCAGGTTGCTGATTAACAGTTTTTTCTAATTTGTTAACGAAAGACGTATTTTCTCCGGACATAATGCGCAGCCCCATAAAGAACAAAAAGTCGCAAGCCATAATTATGGATTTATCTACCGATAGCTGAAGCAAAATGTTATTATATGGATAAGTTGTTATTCCCTCATGATTCATTACAAGGTTTCCAAGAGGTTTCGTTACGGGCATTAGTTTTGATAAATTCCTCACCTATAATATTTTATACTTCATCCCTGCATTAAATACGAAACCCTCTGCCGGGGCCCAGATATCCGGAAAAGCAGGATTGTCATAAGGCGGTAACACCATTGGCTCGAAATCAGATTGAATGGTATTGTTAAAATTCTCAAAATTGACGTAAATAGAAAATTTTCCTGCTTTTCGCATCACCATGAAGCCCATCACCCAGAAAGGTGGTTTTTGATCATACATCTCATCAAATTGATTGCCTGTATAATAAAGTTCATATCCGGCCGTCCATTTCTCTTCGACTTCATACATCAGTAGAAATCCCGCATTATGTTTGGGCGTTAATGGCTTCTGGTGATTGATATTATCATACTTCAATTGAACATGAATAAAAGCATAATTAATGTATAGCATGAAGTCAAGATAGCTGAATTTAACATTCGTTTCAAAACCGGAACTCAGGATATCACCATCCGCATTTTCATAGAAATAACCATTATTCAAACCGTTAGCCCGCAAAACAAGTGCATTTTTCAATCTTGTTATAAAAAACATCTGGTTTACGGAGAAAGTACAGTCTCCACAGAAAGAAGTTTTATAATTGATGTCTGCATTCCCACCCATTGATTTTTCAGGATCTATTCGGGATGGATCCATGAGTGCAATTCCCCTGAAATACAATTTTTCAGCATCTTCAGTGAAGATGGTCGGCAGTTTATACCCGAATGCTCCGCCAATTCGTGAGGTTAGTTTGGGAGCTGATTTGATCAATACTGAAAACCTTGGCAGGATGAATGTCCCGAAATCAAAATTATAATCTGTCCGTATTCCGCTTTCAAGGGTAAACATTTCTGAAAGAGTGGTGGTATTCTGGATAAACCCTCCAAGGGTATGGTGGCTGTAATCCCTCGCCGGGAAGGAGTCTGCAGGGTGCTCCTTGAAGGTCTCCGAATAGTAGTTGGCGCCAAGCTGCCAAGCTGATTTATCACGATCAATGTTGAACAGTATTTCATTGAAGCTTGATAACTGTTTCCCGGAAAAGATATAATCAGGAACTTTAAGCTCCCTTTCAAAAAAATTGAAAGAATTTTTAAAAGAAAAATCATATTGATCACCATGGGAATTAAAATCCAGCAGTGTGGCATATCGATTTGAAATATTTTCTTCAGAAAAAACATGATCTGCATCGCGGTGTCCCTTGATCACTTCCATATCGCCACCCGTCCTTTTATCAAAAGAGGTATTGATGCCAATGCTCAATTCCGTTTGTCGATTAAAATACCAGAAAAACTTGGGATTGAGATTGATGGTATTGGATTTGGGTAAGTTCGAAAATCCATCATCATCCGGGTCATAGGCGTATTGATGATCGGCTGATCCATAAACTGTCATCCCCGACTTTCCATATTTCTGTGCATAAAACAGGTTACCCGTTGTTCCCAAAGCACTGGTCTGGTCGATCATCAGACTCAGCTCCGGCTCCTTACCAGGTTGGATGGTGATTAGATTTACCAGGCCCGCAATAGCCCCACCTCCATATAAGGTGGAATTACTCCCTTTGATCAGTTCCACCTGCCTTAAATCAAGGGGTGGGATCTGCATGATGGATAAGCCGCCTGCAAAACCACCATAAAGGGGAAAACCATCTTTCAGGATTTGAGTATACCTTCCATCGAGACCCTGGATGCGGATGCTGAGATTTCCGGAACTCAGCGATGTCATCTGCACCCGAACTCCAGTAGTCTCACTAAGAAGCATGCCAATATTCGACGAATTCATCGCCGCCTGTTCTCCCAGTTCATCGGCCGTAATGACTTCGATTCTGGTTGGAATGTCTTCAATGGTACGCGAGGAACGAACGGTCGAAATGGTAATTCCCTGAAGAACCTCTTCTGATTCTTGCAGTTCGATCGTAAAGGTCGTCTGGTTGTCTTCTGGAAAATTCAGCACCAGTTTCTGCGATCCAAATCCCACATAGGAAATTTCAATTTTCACCTGACCAGAAGGCAGGTCATGAAGGGTAGCACGACCGGTTGAATCAGTGATGGTTCCTTTTATAGTTCCTTTGATCGCGATGCTGACACCTATCAAGGGATCTCCCAATTTTTCATGCACGATAAAATAAACCTCATTTTGAGCACAGGCAAAACTCAGAGAAAAGGAAAAAACAGAAAATATTAAAAAATATTTCACACAACAAGTTATAACCATTTAATCAACAAAATGAGCTGGTATCACTCAGGATCTCATACCCCTTTCTCTACAAGCTCATCATTTCCTTGAACTTGGAAGACTGCCTGCGGCTCACCTCGATCTTATCCCCCCCTTTCAACTGGACCATCAGGCCTCCATTGAACCAGGGTTCGATCTTTTCTACCCAGCGTAAATTAATGATATGTTTCCGGCTCGCCCGGAAAAAAGTGCGGTCATCCAGCCGTTCATCGAGAGCATTCAGAGATTTGTGGATCATGGGTTTAAAATGATCAAAATATACTTTGATATAATTCCCATCCGATTCAAAAAGACGTACATCAGCAAGCTTCACAAACCAGCATTTATCACCATCTTTCACAAAAACCTGATCCTCAATCCCAAGCTTCTTGATTCGTTCATCCGGCTGATAAGAAGATTGCGAATACTGCTTTTTCAATAATTTGCCAATACTTTCCCCCAGGCGCTCCGGTTGAATGGGCTTGAGCAAATAATCAAGTGCATTCACTTCGAATGCTTTCAACGCATATTCGTCATAGGCAGTTGTGAAGATAACATTGGGTACATGATCCAGCATCTCCAGCAGGTCAAACCCTGATTTACCTGGCATCTGAATATCGAGAAAAAGCAGGTCTGGGTCCAGCTTGTTGATTTTCTCATAAGCATCCTCCGCATTGATCGCTTCGGCAATGATTTCAATTTCATTGTAATCTTTCAATAGATTAGTCAATTCTTTACGGGCAAGTCGTTCATCATCAATTATTATGGCTCTCATATCAGATATACTGTGGTATGGAAATTTCTGTTAAAACGGTATTATGATTTTCATTCCGTATATTGAAGGCGGCACTTTGTCCGAAAATTAGATTCAGGCGTTGCCTTGTATTTTCGAGTCCATGCCCGACAGGATTTATTTCGGAACCATTGATATACTGGCCACTGTTCCTGATCTGGATATGGAGATTGGACCGGTCAATCCAGGCTTTTACCGAGATCTTTCCGCCTTCCGGCAGCGTGGCCACTCCATGTTTGATCCCATTTTCAACCAGGGTCTGTAACATCAATGGAGGTACCTGGTATATGTCGGTTGCGGGGTCTATTTCAAGGTTTACTTCCAACCGCTCTTCAAGACGGATGGCTTCCAACTCCAGGTAATCCTTTACCGTATACATTTCATCACGGAAATCGATCAGCTTCCTTTTATTCATGATCAAAGAATTCCGGAGAATATTTGATAGCTGTGTGATTGCCTTTTTTGATTTGACCGGATTTTCATCAACCAGAGCCCGGATACTGTTCAGTGCATTAAAAATGAAATGGGGATTGAGCTGTGATTTGAGTTTATTCAACTCAAATTCATAAATAGCAGCCTCATATTTTAAGGTCGAATTATATTTCTCAAAATAATGGTAGATGAAATAGATCAGTGCCCATAAAAGATAGAACACCATCATCGAAAATACATAGGCTACAATAAATACCGGTTTAAAATCACTTTCATAATCGATGATCCCCAGTATATATCCCACTAAGATCGAGAATATGTAATGACTGGCTGCCAGGATAAAGGTAGTCAGTAATAACCTGGGAATTAGACGGAGAAGTGAAATTGTTAACCAGCTTTTCTGGATGATGATACTCCTTAATAAATGGGTGGAGAAAAAGAAATAAAGTGCAAAAAGGATAATGTTTAGCACCTTTATCCATGATTCCTCATCTGCGATAAAAAGAAAAACAAGCCAGATAATCGCATAAAATGACCACCCGGCTATCTGTAAAACCCAATAAGCTTGTTTTTTGGAAATCTTAAAATTCAAGGTTTAAACAATTTATTATCAACTACATATATAACAAAAATAAGCGGAATGAATTTTATTTCAAGTCCTTATTATATTAAAGGTGAATATCATTTTTTAATGGGATATTCTGATCCATTTGGATGGCAGCAATTACAGGCTACGTTTTTCAGGTTAAGAGCAGGTTTTATGACCACATTCCGCGATTCCGGGAAGGGTCGATTCATTCATCAACCTGAAAAAATGAGGGATTTTATAAGATCCGATAACCATGAAGGATACGTACCATAAAAGATCACCATGACGGTTAGGACCACCAATGTGATGCCTCCTATTACGGAGACATTCGGAATCATTACGGTCTTTTCTTCCATTGGCTGATTGGTGGGCCTGATCATTTCAACGATCACCCGGAGGTAGTAGAAAAGACCGATCACACTGCTGATGATCAGGATGATCACTAATATCCAGTGGCTGCCATCTATACCTGCTATAAGGAGATAATATTTGCCGATAAAACCGATGGTCAGTGGGATCCCGGCCAATGATAGTAAAAGTATCGTCAGACCAGAAGCCAACCAGGGTCGAGTCCAGAAAAGGCTTCGATATTCCTGAATATCCATAACTTCCCGATCATGATTTGAGATCAGGGAAACAAGGCTGAAAGCACCCAGGATCGTAAGTACATAAGCGATCAGATAAAAGGATACTGCTTCCATGCCATAGGCTCCTCCTGCTATCAAAGCAACAAGAATATATCCGAGATGAGCGATGGAGGAATAGGCCAGCAGCCGTTTCAGGTTCTGTTGTAAAAGTGCCAGAAGGTTACCAAACAGCATGGATAGAACGGAGATTCCCGAGAAAATATAAATGATGGCCATCTGCTCGGACCCGTTAACAGCCAGATAGAATCTTAAAAGTAAAATGACGATGCTTGCCTTTGAAATGGTTGCTATGAACGCAGTGGTGGGTGCCGGAGCCCCCTCATATACATCCGGGGTCCATAGATGAAAAGGCACCAGGGCCATTTTAAAGCCAATGCCCGTTATGATCATTCCAAATCCGGTCAGGAAAAACGTGGAAAATTGATCCACTTCCTTCAGGTACATTCCAATCCCTGAAAAAGTCATGGCCCCTGACATCGCATAGATAAATGACATCCCCATCAGAAGTATCGCGGAGGAAACTCCAGCCAGCAATAAATATTTAATAGCCGCCTCAATGGAATTTTGCCTGTCGCGGGTATAACTGATAAGTATATATAAGGAAATACTCAACAATTCGAGTCCCAGGAAAAATGAAATAAAATGATTTGCCAACACCAGAATACAGCCGCCAAGAGATCCAAGAAGCAGGATCACATAATATTCTTCCCTTCTTTTTTCAAGACCTTTTAGAAAAGAATGGGATATGATCGTTATAACGAATCCTGAAAAAAGGATCAGTCCTGTAAAAAACAACCCGAATGAGTCAACGTATAGCAAATGACTCACTTCAGATGGAATACCTCTGATGAAAAGGATGGAGATTCCGGCTACCAGGAAAGCTGCCAAGGTCAGCACCAGGGTAAAGACATGATTCCTGTAAAAAGTCAATATCAAAAGTGAGAGAAGGCTGAAACCTGCCAGTATCAATAACGGATATATGTCGAAGAGATTATTCACGTTCCTGATATTCAAATATTTTTCTTAAATGCGTCTTATCCGAACCTGGCAAATATTCCATACCACGCCATGGATCTATTCCGGCATTTCCTGAAACATCTTCCTGCTGTAATATTTCATGGATGGTTCCCTGGCTTGTTTTGAGTACAGGTTGTGGATATAAACCCAGCCATACGATCACGATGGTCATGGTGACCATCACGAACATTTCCCTGAAGTTAAAATCGGTAAGAGATCCAGGTTCCGGTACAGGAGTACCCTGAAAAACCTGTTGAAAGAGCTTTAGTGAATACAGGGTAGCTGCCACCAGGCCCAGCGCCGCAAGAATACTGAAAATTACTCTGGTCTGATAGGTGCCTGTCAATATTAAAAATTCGGCAATAAAATTCCCCATCCCCGGCAAACCTAATGAGGCCATGGCAAAGACCAGGGTAATCGCACCCATCCTGGGAACAATGGACCATATTCCACCAAATGAAGAAATTTCCCGTGTATGCATTCTTTCCTGCAGGGCACCCACAATAATAAACAAAGCTCCCGTACTGATACCATGAGCAATCATCTGGATCACCACTCCCTGTAAGGCAATCTGATTCAGGGCAAATACTCCCAGCAAGACAAATCCCATGTGACTTACACTGGTATAGGCAACCAATCGTTTTAAATCGGTCTGTGCAAAGGCAAGTTTGGCGCCGTACAGGATGCTTATAACACCCAGGAACATCCCCCAGGGTGCAAACACCGATCCTGCTTCCGGGAAGAGTGGCAGCACAAAACGCAACAATCCATAAGCTCCTGTTTTTAATAATAATCCGGCAAGGATCACACTTCCGGCCGTCGGAGCTTCTGTATGGGCATCCGGTAACCAGTTATGAAAAGGTACAGTCGGTAACTTCACCAGAAAGGCGATCAGGAAACCGGCCATGATGATGAGACTCGTATGAAGAGGCAAGGAGGTATTTAATAATTCAGTCAGGTCGAAGGTATACAAGCCTGTCTGATTACCATGTATAAAGTATAAAGTGAGAATAGAGATAAACATTAAAAGTCCGCTGGCCTGTGTAAACAGGAAAAATTTGTAAGCTGCATAAATACGATTCTCATGACCCCAGATCCCGATTAAAAAATACATGGGTATAAGCATCACCTCCCAAAAGAAATAAAACAGGAATAAATCGATCGATAAGAAAACGCCACTGATTCCGGCAAGGATCCAAAGAAGATTAAAATGAAAAAAGCCTATTTTCTCCTTGATCTGTTTCCACGAAACCAGCACTGACAGAAATCCCAGTAAAAAAGTAAGGATCAACATTAACAGGCTAAGTCCGTCCAGGGCAAGATGGATCTGTATCCCGAATCTTTCAATCCAAGGTTGCTGATATTCAATGATCCAATGTTTTGTGGATCCGAAATCGAGGAATGAATAATATTGGTACCAGATAACCAGGGCCAATATAAGGTCGACTCCACAGACGGTAAGGGCTACCCACCTGGCCAGTAACGATTTCCACTGTGACAACAGCCATGCTAAAAATCCTCCAAATAACAACACGCCGATCAGAAATACGAGTATCATATGAAAATAATTATGACCAAAATTAAAATGACTCCCAGTGTGATCCCCATGATATACCATCTCACCTGCCCCGTCTGGGTTTTGCTAAGTAACTGATTCCACCACCTGGCCGAATCAGCTATCTGCGTATAAATTCTGTCAATGAAATCTTTCCGGTTGATTTCCGCCATCAGCGTAATGGGTCGAACAATAAGCGTCCGGTAGATCTGATCAAATTTCCATCCCTCCAAAAGGAATTGTTTAATCCCACCGTACCGCAACGCCCATTGTCTTGTTTTTTCTGGCCTTAAAATGTATAAATAATAAGCAAAGTAAACACCAGCCAGGGCTAAAAGCCCGGAAATTCCCTGTAGCAGCCATTCCATGCCTTCCTGCTGGATCTTCAGATGAACTTCAGGAAGTGTATGATGAATCAACCCCGAAAAAAGATCAAAATGGCCAAAATTATGAGGCAAATCAATGAATCCTCCAATGATTGAAAGTACCGCCAGTACGATTAGGGATAATTTGATCCGAAAACCCGGGTGCGACCCAACCTCCAGTTTCTGTTCTCCAAAAAAAGTGACAAAAACCATTCTGAAAGTATAGATGGCCGTAATAAATGCCCCGACAATGCCGGCCATCCATAATCCCGTACTCCCATGTTCCCCCGCCAGTGAAAACCAGAGAATGGCATCCTTGCTGTAAAAACCGGCAGTCACCAGGGGAAGTGCTGATAAAGAAGCAGCTCCTGCAAGAAATGTCCAGTATGCAACCGGCATCTTTTTCCGCAAACCTCCCATTTTAAACATATTGTGTTCATGATGCATGGCCAGGATCACAGCACCGGCAGCGAGGAAGAGCAGGGCCTTGAAAAAAGCGTGAATCATAAAATGGAATATAGCGGCCGACCATGCACCTACACCCAGTGCCAGGAACATATAGCCTATCTGACTGATCGTGGAATAGGCAAGCACTTTTTTAATATCTTTCTGGGCCAGGGCACTGAAACCTGCAACCAGCAAGGTCAGGGCACCAATGATGGCCACTGCCTCCATCACGTCCGGGGCTTGCAGGAAAAGAACATGGGTCCTGGCGATCAAATACACCCCGGCGGTTACCATCGTAGCGGCATGGATCAGCGCACTCACAGGAGATGGCCCCGCCATGGCATCCGGAAGCCAGACCTGCAATGGGAGTTGGGCTGATTTACCAATGGCCCCTCCTAAAAGCAGGATCGATCCCCAGGTGGCCAAATTAGATCCTACGATCCATTGATCCGGGATTGCAGTAAGTATTTCCCTGATTTGCAGGGTCTGGAAATGGGTATAGAGAAGGAAAAGCCCGATGGCCATGGATGTATCTCCCACCCTGGTAACGACAAAGGCTTTTTTGGCCGCCTTGATGTTCTCGGGATCTTTGTACCAGAAACCAATCAATAAAAAACTGCACAATCCCACGCCTTCCCATCCAAGATAGAGAAAGACCAGGTTATCTGCCAGGACAAGTATCAACATAGATCCGACAAATAAATTCATGTATGCAAAAAACCGGCTATAACCCGTGTCGTCCTTCATGAATTCTGCTGAATATAAATGGATCAGAAAACCAACAAAGGTGATGACAAAAACAAATACCATCGACAGAGAATCCAATACAAACGTAATGGAAGGATTAAGACTTCCTACCTGAAACCATTTCCAGATCTCTACCCGAATGAAAACGGATGGATCGCGCAAATAATTCACCCCCCCCACGATAGTCAAAAGGGCGGATATCCCGATTGAGCCTACCCCTATAAAGGAGACCAGCGTCCTGGAAAGATGTTTGTTCAATAGAACCAGGATCAGAAAACCCAGAAACGGAAATAAAACGATATATCCTAACAGATGCTGCATCATATCAATTCATTCGTGTCCATAATATGTTTATCCTTTCATAAAACTTACCCGGTCGATATCCAGGGTTTTAAACTTCTGAAAGATCAGAATGATCAATGCCAGGCCGATGGCAACCTCTGCAGCCGCTACGGTCAAAATGAAGAGAAACATGATCTGACCCTGTGGATCCGCCCAGCTGCTCCCGGCAAAAATGAACGCCAATCCAGCCGCATTCAACATGATCTCAATTGATAAAAGCATAAAAATTACATTTCTACGGATCATCACGCCCACCAGGCCAATGATGAAGAGAATGCCAGAAAGTATTAATCCTGCTTCTAATGACATATTCTTTCCATTTATGATTTTTCAAGATAACGATGATGAATCCTTTTTTTTCTGCTACCCAGATGATAAGCCCCCATAATAGCAGCCATCAATATTAAGCCTGCCAGTTCCACCCCCAGAAGATATTCTGAAAAAAGGGAGATCCCCACCTCATGTACACCTACCAGGTTGAGCCCGGAACCTTTTACAGGTACGCCCAAAAAGACGATCATAAATTCAGCCATCAGGATGGATGACAGCACAGTGGGCCCAATCCATACCCCGGGCGTCATCCAGCTTTTCTCCTGCTCCTCGGATGGAGTGCCCAGGTTCAGCATCATCACCACGAATATAAAGAGTACCATGATCGCTCCTGCATAAATGATCACCTCGAGTGCCGCAATGAAGGGAGCTCCCACCAGGTAAAATATCAGCGCGACAGATAAAAACGAAACGATCAAATACAGCAAGGCATGTACGGCATGATACCTGGTAACCACCATCACGGTAGAAAATATGGCAACGGCAGCAGCTATATAGAAAATTATATCCATCATAATCGATCTTTTACTAGGGTATTAGACTCCGGATGTCTACTGGTTTCTCTTCATTCTCCGCCTCCCCTTTGTCTTTTCCGCCAATGGCAATACCGGCCACCTTATAATAATTGTATCCATGGTATTTTCCTTCTCCATCGATGAGGAGATCTTCTTTTTCATATACCAGATTCTGCCGGTTATATTCACACATTTCATAATCAGGGATCAGCTGAATTGCATAGGTTGGACAGGCATCTTCACAATATCCGCAGAAAATGCATCTCGAGAAATTGATCCTGAAAAATTCAGGGTATCTGCGCCCATGTTCATCCTGGGTAGCCTGAAGGGAAATGCAGTCCACGGGGCAGGCTACGGCACATAAATAACATCCCACGCATCGTTCCCCCATATCAGGATCCCGGGTCAATACAATTCGGCCGCGCCATCGTGCTGGTAGCGGGGCTTTTTTCTCGGGATACTCAATGGTCTCCCGTTTTCTGAACATGTGACTGAAAGCAATCCATATACTCCTTAATTGTGAGATCATAAGCGATTTAATTTGTATTTATCAAAAGCACTGCCCCTGTAACCAAAATGTTGATCAGTGTCAGGGGCAGTAATATTTTCCATCCATACTCCATCAACTGATCATATCTTGGACGGGGAAGGGAAGCTCTGAGCAGAATAAAGAAAGCGATGAAAAATAATGTTTTAATTAAAAACCAGACCGGAGGGGGTAAAAATCCAGGGCCCAACCACCCTCCAAAAAACAAAGCGGTAATCAAGGCGGATACCAGGACGATCCCCAGGTATTCCGCCACGAAGAACATGCCGAATTTCATGCCCGAATATTCGGAATGATAACCTGCGACCAGTTCGCTTTCTGCTTCCGGGATATCAAAAGGCAACCGGTGCGTTTCAGCTATTCCGGCGATCAGGAAAATGACAAATCCAACAAACTGAGGTACGACAAACCACATTCCCTGCTGAGCCATTACAATATCGGTCAATTTAAAGGAGCCGGTCAGCATCACCACTCCCATCAAGGATAGACCCATAAAAACTTCATAGGTCATCATCTGGGCCGATCCGCGTAATGCCCCGATTAAAGCGTATTTATTATTGGAAGACCATCCGGCCAGTACGATGCTGTACGCACCCATCGATGACATGGCGAGGAAAAAAAGGATGCCGATATTAAGGTCAGAAACAATGATTCCCGGCCCGAACGGCACGATGGAAAAGCTTAAAAGAATCGTCGTCATCACGATGGCCGGTGCCATGACAAATATCTTCTTATCAGCAAACGGAGGTATCCAGTCTTCTTTAAAGAAAATCTTGATCATATCCGCAAGCACCTGAAATATACCGAAAGGACCCACCCGGTTCGGGCCGTAACGATCCTGCCAAAGCCCAAGTAACCGACGCTCCAACCAGATCAGACCGGCCGCAATTAAAAGCATGACCAGCGGCACGCCGAGGATGATCAAAGCCATTTTCACCGTTTCATTCATGATTTTAATTTTTTCAGATTTACTTTTTTATCACGGATTATAGCAGGCCATCCACCCAGACCAACCGGGATCAATAATACATGATCAGCCATTCCATCGATCAGCTTAAGATCCGCTTCATAGAGATCCTGGTCCATCTCGAATGATATTTTATCCCCTTCCTTCAATCCTGTCTTTTCAGCAGTGGAAGGACTCATTCCAACATAAGGAGCCGGGATAAGTTCCGTAATTCCTCCTGCCAGGCGACTCAATTCTTCAGATCCGAAGATATGGTAGGCCGGTTCCGCCACCATTAGATGATCATTTTCTACTCCATCACCGGATATACCAGTAAAATAATTGAAAAGGGCTTTATCATCCGGCTCTAATAAACGAACGCCGGGATCTCCTCCATGTAAAGGACCACCGACCTCAATCTGGAATTTATTGATGGATTGTTGTGAATTCCACCCCGGAGACCAGAAAAAGGGAATAACGGAAGAGGGAGGTATTCCATGATACCCTTCCATGGAAAAGGTCAACGGGGAATCCGGGTCCGGAGGAGGTTTGTGCTCATTGACATCCATATTGGCATGCATGGCAGTGCGGCCACTGTAACGAAGTGTTTCCCGGGCAATTTTCTGACCATTTTTCCGGTAGTCCGACATGGGTGCTATATCCCGTATCGGTTCCAATCCGGGATGGGAATCAGCCAGCCCATTTACGAAATCATCAAATCTGGAATACCTTCCTGACACATGTTCCTCAAAATCCTTGAATTTTGAAATCCATCGCCAACTTTCCAGGATCTGCGGCTCCGGAACATAAACCTGATAAAACCGCTGGGCCCTGCCTTCATTGTTTACATAAGTACCATCAGATTCAGCAAAAGTCCCGACCGGAATGACCAGGTCAGCCTTCCGGGCTGTGGGATTGATAATATGATCCAGCACCATGACCTTCCCGGCTTTATTCAGTAATCTGTCCACTGTTTTGATTGAATGCCTCCTGTAAAGGTCATTTTCCAGGATGATCAACAGATCAGATTTTCCCTTTTCATCCGAAATAAAATGATCCATCGACTGATCTGTAAGCATACGCAGACCCATACTGTTGTTTTCAGGGACCACAAAGGCCAGGGATCCGTTCTTTTTCTTTTTATGCAAGGCCCAGGCAATGTTGGCGGCTGCATCCAGGACTTTTTCACTCATCAGGCTCATGCCTGAGACGATCACAGGAAAATCAGCAGCCAGCAGTTCACGGGCGATTCCTTCAACCATTGTTTGTTCTTCTTTTCCCAGCTTGTCAGAAGGGGCGGACGAATCGATGACAGCAGCAATGGCAAAACCAAGCCGGGCTATTTTTTCAGCATTTCCCCGGAAAGTCGCAGCTGCGATGCTGTCCAGTTTGGTTGGATTTGGGGTGGCAATGCTGATGGAACCCCGGTCACGCTGCATAAATTCCCTGACAGCTGCATCCTGCCAGGAAGGGATCTTTAATTTCCCGGCCCTTTTTAAAGGTTCATTCCGTGCGGCTTCCCGGAGTGCCAGGGCCATCATGGGTGCGGTGTTGGTCAGATCCTCTCCAAGGACAAGGGCTGCGTCCGACTTTCTGATCTCCCCGAGTGATGGGGATCGAACCGGTCCCTGAAGGATATCCTGTATTTTCCCCAGCATGGAAAATTCCGTTTCCGAGATCCCCGCATAGAAATTGGATGCTCCCACCAGCATTTTCAAAGCAAAATTTGATTCCAGCGATGCCCGGGGGGAACCTACGCCAATCATTGATCTTGCCCCGGCCAACAATTCATTCGTCTTGGAACAAATTGGATCAATGGATATAAGTTCCTCGGATTCCTTCTTTTGTGAAAAATACCTGCCTGATTTGATCCGATCCTTATGATTGACAAATTCATATCCAAACCGGCCCCGGTCACAGATAAAATAACCATTTACGGCATGATTATACCGGCTGAGTATCCGTCTTAAACTTCCATAACGTTCCCCTGCAATGATATTACAACCCAATCCACAATGAACACATATGGAAGGGGCTGTGGTCAGGTCCCATTTTCGTGTGTAATGTTTCTTCAGCGTTTTATCCGTAAATACTCCTGTGGGGCAGACCTCTATCAGGTTCCCGCTGAATTCGTTTTGCAATACTCCTTCCTGATATCTTCCGAAATACACGTGATTATGGGCGGCAAATACATTGAAGTCATCTCCTTCCGCATAATCCCGGTAGAACCGGAGACAACGGTAACACTGTATACAGCGATTCATTTCATGATTGATAAAAGGTCCGAGATACTGATTCCTGTGGGTCCTTTTATAATAATTGAAACGCCGGTAATTATGCCCGGTCATCACAGTCATGTCCTGCAGGTGGCATTCCCCTCCTTCATCACATACCGGGCAATCATGCGGATGATTGGTCATGAGCCATTCGACAACATTCTGGCGGAACTGATGGGATTCCCGGTCATTCATGGAAATCCTGGTACCATCGGTTACCGGCTCCATGCATGCCATCACCAGCTTCCCTTTTTTGTCATTTTCGTCTTTATACCTGCTAACGGCACACTGCCTGCATGATCCAACCGATCCCAGGGCAGGATGCCAGCAGAAATAAGGCAAGTCATAACCCAATGAAAGGCACACTTCCAGAATGTTCCTGCCTTCATTTACTTCATGTATAATATTGTCTATAATTAATTTAGCCATTTTTTATTTCCAGGGACACTTTTTACCCGTTATATGTCGTTCAAAATCGGCACGGAAGTACTTCAGCGCACTCTGAAGGGGTTCCACCGCACCGGGAGCCAGGGCACAGAATGTATTCCCCGGCCCCAGGTATCGGGGGTGAAATTCCAGGAGGTCTAAATCTTCCATCCGCCCTTTCCCTTCTTCTATTGAAAGTAATATCTTTTCCACCCAGGGAAGACCTTCCCGGCAAGGAGTGCACCATCCACAGGATTCCCGGGCAAAAAAATGTTCGAGATTATGTACCATTCCTACCGGACAGGTCTGATCGTCCAGAACGATTACGGTTCCGGTTCCCAGACGGCTTCCCGCCTCCATCACCGATTGAAAATCCATCCTGATATCCAGATGATCTTCAACCAGGAAATCCGTTGAGGCCCCTCCCGGCAAAGCTCCTTTGAAAGCATATCCGTTTTTCATGCCCCCCGCATGATCTTCCAGGATCTCCCGCAGGGTAACTCCCAGGGGAAGTTCCCAGATCGCTGGATATTTCACCTGTCCACTGGCACCATACAACTTGGTCCCCCCTTCATCGGTCACGCTTAATCCCTTAAACCATTCGGGTCCATGATTGATGATATGGGGAACGCAACTGAGCGTTTCTACATTATTCACAATGGTAGGTTTCCCGAATAACCCACTGATTTGTGGGAAGGGGGGCTTGGCCCGGGGAATGGCCCGTTTCCCCTCCAGCGCATTTAACAGTCCCGTTTCTTCCCCGCACATATATCTTCCTACACTGGTATGCAAATGGATGTCAAGTGAATAGTGACTTCCCAGTATTTTTTCTCCCAGATAACCAGCTTCATAGGCTTCTTTCAATGCCTTTGTGATCAGATAGGCTGCTTTTTTATAGGCCCACCGTAGAAAAATATATCCCACATTGGCCTGGATGGCATAGGCACTCAGGATCATTCCTTCTATTAACTGATGCGGATTACCTTCCAGAAGCAAGCGATCCTTAAAGGTGCCCGGCTCCATTTCATCCGCATTGGCAATCAGATATTTAGTCCTGGGAGCATTCTCTCCCATTGGAACAAATCCCCATTTCATACCGGTTGAAAAGCCAGCCCCTCCCCTTCCTTTGAGATTGGAATCCCTTACTATCTTCTGTATCTCCTCCGGCTCCATACGAAAGGTCTTCCTAAGTACCGAATAACCTCCAGTATTTTGGTATTCCTTCAGATCTAAAGGCACTTTATCCTCGGAAATATGTTGCGTTAAAGGTTTTTCCAAACTCACTTATTCGTATTTAGAGAGAATGTTATCAATATTTTCTGTTGTCAGATCACGATGCAGGTCATGATCGATCATGAATGCGGGAGCATGGTCGCATGTCCCCAGGCATGGGATGGGTAAGAGGGTGAATCGATTGTCACCAGTGGTTTCTCCATACGAAATCCCCAGTTTATCCTTTAAATGTTTTAATATCCGGTCATAGCCCATGATATAACAACTGACACTGTCACAAATCAGGATCACATGCCGTCCAACCGGTTTCCTGAAAACCAGGTTGTAGAAAGTAGCCACATTGTCAATCTCATCAGGTGACATTTCCAGCAGGCGGGCCAGATCTTCAACATGTTCATCGCTGACCCACCCATGATGTTTCTGGATCACTTTCAAAGCTTCGATGCATGCTGCCTGTCGGATCGGAAACTGTTTGATCTCTTCATTAATTTCATATATTTCTTCCTTACTCAGCATTTATATATATTTATCGGTCTACATCCGCAAGTACAAAATCAATACTTCCTAATATAGAAAGCAGATCCGCAATGGTATATCCCTTTGAAATATAGGGTACCATCTGGATATGCGGAAAGGATGGGGTACGGATCCTCGTTCTGTATGAAACCGTATTCCCATCACTGACCAGGTAATAACCGTTGTTCCCTTTGGAAGCTTCTATACCAAAGAATGCCTCTCCCGCAGGGATCACCGGTCCCCAGCTTACATTCAGGAAATGATGGATCAGGGTTTCTATGTCATGCATGGTTTTTTCTTTACGCGGAGGTGTGGTTTGGGGATGATCCGACTTTACTGGGCCTTCCGGCATATTTTTCACACATTGATCAATGATGCGTATGCTCTGCCGCATTTCTTCAATTCGGACGAGGGCCCGGTCGAATGCATCTCCATTAGGAGCTGTGGGTATTTCAAAATCAAACTGATCATACCCACCATATGGCCGTTTTTTTCTGAAATCCCATTCAAGTCCCGTCGCTCTTAATCCAGGGCCGGTTACCCCCCACTCGATCGCTTCTTCGGTGGTATATATTCCTATTCCTACCGTCCGCGCCTTGAAAATTCTATTTTCTATGACCAACCGGTCATATTGATCCAATTTTTTAGGAAAGGTTCTGGTAAAAGCCCTGATCCTGTCTGGCCAGCCTTCCGGCAGATCCTGCGCGACTCCACCAATCCTGAACCAGTTGGGATGCATCCGGTCGCCACAAATGGCTTCGATGATGTTAAATATCCGCTCCCGGTCGCTGAACATATAAAAGACAGGTGATAACTGGCCAAGATCCTGCGCAAAGGTGCCATACCATACGAGGTGGCTGGCAATTCGGAATAGTTCTGCGAGCATAATCCGGATCACCCTGGCCCGATCGGGTACCTCGATACCTGCCAGCTTTTCAACAGCCTGTACATAGGCAAAATTGTTCATTACCCCTCCCAGGTAATCAATCCTGTCAGTATAAGGAATATAGGTATGCCAGGATTGTCTCTCTGCCATTTTTTCAGCCCCACGATGATGAAAACCGATATCTGGAACGATATCAACGATCTCCTCACCATCCAGTTGAAGCACCAACCTCAGTACGCCATGCGTACCCGGGTGTTGGGGTCCCAGATTGAGAAACATAAAATCTACATCGTCAGAAACCGAGCTCAGTCCCCATTCCTCGGGTTTAAAATGAAGGGCCTGTTCCTCCTTTTCATATTTATCATCCGGGAGTTCAAATGGATCCATTTCGGTGGCCCTCGCCGGATGCTCCTTCCGTAAGGGATGCCCTTTCCAGGTATCTGGCATTAAAATACGTTTGAGAAAAGGATGGTTCCGGAAATGAATGTTAAACATATCATAGACTTCCCGCTCATACCAATTGGCTGCCGCCCAGATCCCGGTAATGGATGGAATGCTAAGATCCTTTTCACTCAATCCTACTTTGAGCCTCAGGTCTTCATTCCGGTCAAAGGAGATCAGATGATAAACAACCGTAAAATCACTGGCTGGTTGTCCTGAAATATGCTCCCGGTTCCTTTCATCTATGGCCGTCAGATCATATAACATCCGGTAGGGTTGATCCACCTTGTTTTTAAGAAAAGCGAGTATTTCCAGGATACTCTCTTGCTTCACCCATAGGGTGGGGAATTCATCCTTTGTGTTCTGTTCGACAAAGGTCGATTCGTCAAAAGATCTCTTTAATTCTTCAATAACAGAATACATGTCTGAACTTTTCAAAATCTATCTATAAAAGTTCCTTCTGTACTAAAAGGCGTTTTTTCAATATTCAGTTCCTTCCCATTATATTTCATCGGGTGATCTGAGTTGGGTCATGCGCATTCGATCATTACGCTTAAATTCTTTCATTGATTTCCCAACCGGCTTCACCACACCCTGCGAACCGACCATCCAGCTTAAAGGTCTCTTTTCCTTTCCAACAGATTCCCTGAGCATCAATAATCCTTCCATAAAAGCATCCGGCCTGGGCGGACATCCAGGTACGTAGACATCGACAGGCATGAATTTATCCACTCCCTGCACCACACTGTAAATGTCATACATCCCTCCTGAATTGGCGCAGGAACCCATTGAGATCACCCATCTGGGCTCCATCATCTGCTGATAGAGTCTCTTAATGATCGGAGCCATCTTAATGAAAACGGTTCCGGCAATGATCATGACATCTGCTTCACGAGGAGTTCCCCGGATCACTTCAGCCCCAAACCTTGCAATGTCGTACTTGCTGGTCAGACTGGTTGCCATCTCCACATAACAGCAGGACAAACCAAAGTTAAATGGCCACATTGAGTTTTTGCGGCCCCAAGCCACCAGGTCCTCCAGCCTGCTTAATACCAGGCTCTTCTGAAGCGTTTCAGTGATATCCGCATTTCCGGCAATGGGTTCAATTGTATTCCGGCTGCCTGTAATCCACCATTTCATATCCTCATTATTTATTATTCTTAAGTTCATGATAAGCCTTTAGGATCTTTTTTCCCTGAGGCCCAAAATCCAGGGCACCAATCCGCCATTCATAGATCAATACGACCAATAATATGACGATGAAAGTAAAAATACCCCAGTACGCGAGCCAGCCTGTTTCCTGAACGCTTACTGCCCACAAGATGATGAAAACAGCCTCCAAGTCAAATATGACAAAGAACATGGCCACGATATAATAATGAACGGGGAACCGAAGCCTGGCATCCCCAGTAACCGGAATACCTGACTCAAAGATCTCATTGGTTGCTTTGTCATGGTGACGCTGGCCAAGGAAGTAGGAAGCCACCAACATGCCGCCTGAAATGGCGACTGTCAGAACAGCATAGATAACAATTGGCCACATGGAATGATCAACGGTTGGCTGTGGATCCATTTCAGTTATTAAAAAACTTTTAAGAGCCTAGGGTGATCCACCTGAATGATCAACCCCATGATGGCCTGTATATAATCTGTTTTTAAGACACTCCTATTATATTACTAATATTTAATTATTTGTACAATTAAAATGCGGGATTTTTATGCAGGATCAGTCCGCTTTCCAAGATGAAGAATTTCTGCACTTTGGTAATTCGCTGAGAGGCATCACTTTATATATTATAAGCCGTGAAGGCCATTAGTTGATGGTTTTTTTCAGATAGGTGATCAAACTAGTCCTGACCAGGAGGAGGGATTTATAGGTACTTCGCAGGTCGGATTGTAAGTTCTCAAGGTTGGCATTTTCAAAGGTATCATGGGCTGACATGCCAATGATCTCCTCCTGCTTGAAATAGGGATATAATTCCGAATAGGTTTCTTCAATGATCTGTTTGATTTTTGATGGGGTCAATACGTTCATCACTTCGCTCATCTGGTAAAGATATTTCTCATAAAGATAAGGATCGAGGGCGATCTGCTGATCCAATAGATCTTCTGAGGAAAATAGGAGCTTATTTTCAACAGCACTTCTCACACCAATATTACCCTCGTGTGGCTGACTGGCAAAAATATCATCATAATCCCATGGAATGATTTTAAACTTATCATCGGAAGGATCTATATAAAAATAAATCTCATCGGTATAATCACCATTCCTAACAAAATAATTGAATGCCAGCCATTTCATATATAATTCAAGATCGATGTGTTCAGATAATTTGGTATATAACGGTTCCCCTTCATATTTTTTTAATGATTTGTAGATTTCCCTGAATTCAGTCAAATACTTTTTCTTCCTCTCACTATTTGTATTTTTTCTCGTTTTGATTTTCTCAATATTTTGTACATATCCGCGCCGGATAATGAGGGGTGAGTCTTTCTTTTTCAAGGCCCAGTCCTGGGGTCTTTCCAACAGCAAATAGATCCCTTCGCTGTTATCGTTGATCCTGGTTTCACCATAAGAGAAAAATAAATCAAATAATCCGAGCTCTTTCAGCATCCCAAAGGCCATACGATTCCGCATATAATTTCTATCCATTGAAAGACTGATCGCATAAAACTTTTTAAATTCCTCCTCATTTCCCCTATATTTCAGGGATGATTTGTGCTCCAGGCTGATGCTATAACTTTTCCTCCTCAATTTGAGAGTGGACTTTCCCCGCGTATGCATTTCTCTAACATCAATGGTATCCCCATTGATTATTGTCAATGGTTTTCCCAGATCGATCTTGGTCCCATCTATAAGTGTGATTTTCCCCTGTAAATTCTTGGAAAGGAAAATTTCGATCCGGTTTTCAATGTCCCGGCTTGTATCGGTAAAATTTAATTCATCATCTTCCTTGGAAGAAATGAATTCACCATGAAAGGAACAAAGGAAGAGTGCTGGAATTAGAAATAAACATTTTTTTAAAAAAACAATCATTTATTTCCCTGGATTAAAAAATGAACCGCTCATTTTAGAATGCGTATAGCACTCCCAACCTTAAAAATATTAATTTAAATTCGTTAATCAAATACATTTCTTTCGATCAGGGCGCTATTAATTAGGAGGGATGAGGATCCATTGTTTCCATTCACTGAAATCTATTTTCTCTTATCGACAAGCATGTTTGAAAAAACAATATTATATATTGTATAATATAAATAAAATAAATATAATTTTGTATGTGAATTAATATTTTATGAATTCAACATATTATACTGAAAAAATGAAATCGCTAATCTATATTTTTTTATTTTTCATGTTAGTTTCCACTGAAAGTGTTCTGGGGAATGATCATGAATGGATGATCCGTGAGGATCATGAAGCCTTGATCGGTGAATATCTTGAGTATGAAAGACAATTTACCGGGATGGTTGAAATCGAAGTCATCTAGGTGATCATCGGGGACCTGGAAGGGAATATCATCCGGCAGGTGGAAATGAAGGGGAAAAGCCTGGAAAACAATTCCGTTAGGATTCTAAAACCAATGATCGACCAAGCCATTTTCCTGATAGAAATTAACGGGATTTATTATTACCTGTATCCAAAAATATCAGAAACGGAAAAAAAAATAACGTAAGGGGGAACTTTTTACCTGAATTATTGATTACTGATATTAGATAATTCATGGTTGATAGGTTTTAGTTTTAATGTTTTGGTTGCCCTGTAGTCCACGTACTACAGGGCTTTTTTTTGATCCTGATGTTTTATATTCCGTTAACTGTACCAGATTCGTTACCTTGGGTGGCAAGGCCATAGGGCTGGGGCTTCCCGAATGATTCAAGTATCTGGCTACGAAAATGACCATCATTCGGCAATCCCTCAGACAAACCCACATAAGCCAAACAATTACAGGGGGGTTCACAGTGGAAGATTTTTGAGACTTCTTCGAGATATATGGATTTGTAGATGAATTAGATACAATATATAATACAGCCCTCCTGGACAACCATTAACAGATTTACTACGCTGATCAATTACCTCAAATCCAAAAAATCAGGCTTCATTTCCCGATACAAATTGAGACCTTTCCGGGTGAACCATTGTCTAATTCTTCGGGTTGAGTTCATTTTTCAGATACTGTCCTGTATAGCTTTCCCGGATACTGATCAGTTCTTCGGGAGTACCGGCAAAGACCAGCCTGCCCCCCCTATCTCCCCCCTCTGGGCCCAGATCAATGATATAATCGGCCACCTTAATGATATCCAGGTTGTGCTCGATGACCAGCACCGAATTTCCTTTCTTCACAAGTTTCTGAAGTACGTTGATCAGATGTTGGATATCCTGAAAATGCAATCCCGTGGTGGGTTCGTCGAGAATATAAAAAGTTTTGCCTGTATCCTTTTTGGATAATTCTGTGGCAAGTTTTACCCGTTGCGCTTCACCGCCTGAAAGGGTGGTCGCATGCTGACCGATGGTAATATAGCCGAGGCCAACGTCATTTAACGTCTTCAGGGTTTTCAGTATCCGGGGCTGATTTTCAAAAAAATCAACGGCATTTTCAACGGTCATTTCCAGTACATCGGAAATGGATTTCCCTTTAAACCGCACTTCCAGCGTCTCCCGGTTGTATCTTTTCCCTTTGCAGGATTCACAGTGAACGTACACATCGGGAAGAAAATCCATCTCGATCAGTCTCATTCCGGCTCCTTCACAGGTTTCACACCGTCCTCCTTTTACATTGAAAGAAAATCTTCCGGGCTTATAGCCTCTGATCTTTGATTCCGGTAATTCTGCATACAGACTCCGGATATCCGTAAAGACACCGGTATAGGTTGCCGGATTTGAACGGGGAGTCCGACCAATCGGAGACTGATCGATCTCAATTACCTTGTCAATATTTTCTAGCCCTTCAATGGAATCGTATGGCAAAGGATCTTTACTGGATCGGTATAATTTCTGGTTGATGATGGGATACAGAGTGTCATGGATCAGGGTTGATTTGCCGGAACCGGAAACCCCGGTCACACAAATAAAATTTCCCATCGGAAATGAAACATGAAGATTTTTGAGGTTATTTCCCCGTGCTCCTTTGAGTACAATATCTTTCCCGTTTCCTGTCTTCCTGGTTTCAGGTACCGGAATCTTTAATTTCCCATTCAAATAGGCAGCCGTGAGTGAATTATTTTTAAGAAACTCGCCGGGTGGTCCCTCGGCCACGATATGTCCTCCATGCAAACCAGGACCGGGTCCAATATCGATGATGTAATCCGATTCGAGCATCATCTCCTTATCGTGTTCCACCACGATCACTGTATTCCCGAGATCCCGCAGGTCTTTCAGTGCATGGATCAACCGGATATTATCCCGCTGATGCAGGCCAATGCTGGGCTCATCGAGGATGTAAAGTACACCCACCAGCTGGGTACCAATCTGGGTTGCCAGCCTGATCCGTTGCGCTTCCCCTCCGGAGAGGGTTTTTAAAGGGCGGTTCAGATCAAGATAATCCAGGCCGACATTTAACAGGAATTGTAACCTTTTCCTGATTTCTTTCAGGATCTCAGCGCCGATGATATTCTGTTTTTCCGATAACCGGCTTTCGATATTTTCAAACCATTTACTTAATCTACCAATATTCATCCGGGCCAGCTCGGCTATATTCCTATCGGCAATTTTAAAATGAAGAGATTCTTTTTTCAGGCGTGCCCCTTCACAGGAAGGACAGGAATTCACAATTGTAAAATCTCTCACCCAGTTCTGTATTTTTTCGGAACCGGTATCCTTCTGTTTCTGAAGAAAATGAATGATCCCTTCGAATCGTGTATGCCAGTTTGTACCTGGATATTTGATGGATCTTACAGCTACGGGTTGATCCTTTCCGTACAACAAAACATCGATCACCTCCTCAGGAAGATCCCTGATCCGGGTTGCGAGAGATACCTGGTATTGTTTGAGAATCGCCTCAATTTTTTTAAATATCCAGATATCCCTGTATTCCCCCAGGGGGGCGATCCCTCCCCGGCTGATGGAAAGTTCTTCATCCGGCATAATGGATTCGCGGGTGATTTCCTCTACTTCGCCCAGTCCATTGCAGACAGGGCAGGCACCATAAGGGCTGTTGAAGGAAAATAGATTCGGGGCAGGTTCATCATAAGAAAGCCCTGTTTCCGGATCCATCAGGTATTTTGAAAAGTGATGGACCTGGCCAGTTTCGTATTCCTTGACCATGATCACCCCTTTTCCTTCTTTCATGGCGGTTTTTACGGTTTCCGTCACCCGGTATCTTTCATCGTGGTTGACAGTCATCCGATCGATCACAATTTCAATGTCATGTACCTTATACCGGTCGACCTGCATTTTGGGTACTACATCCTGAATTTCACCATCGATCCTTGCCTTGGTATAGCCCGATTTCCGGATTTGTATGAATAATTCCCGGTAATGTCCTTTCCGGCCCTTGACCACCGGGGCCAGGATGAAGATCTTCTGTCCGGAAAACTGTTTGATGATCTGTTCCACGATCTGATCTTCCGTTTGCTTTGTCATTTTTTTCCCGGTGAGAAACGAATAAGCCTCACCGGCCCGGGCAAAAAGCAGACGCATAAAATCATAAACTTCCGTTACAGTTCCCACGGTGGACCTGGGATTCCGGGAAGTTGTTTTCTGTTCAATGGAAATGACTGGACTCAGACCATTGATCTTATCCACATCCGGTCGTTCCAGATTGCCGATAAAAGACCGGGCGTAGGCCGAAAAACTTTCCATGTACCGGCGCTGGCCTTCTGCGTAGATGGTATCAAACGCCAGGGAAGATTTTCCACTCCCACTGATCCCGGTAACCACGACCAGTTGATTTCTCGGGATCGTTACATCGATGTTTTTCAGGTTATGTTCACGGGCACCAAATACATGAATATAATCATGCCCGTAGGTATCTTCCATCTGAACGTCTATTTCTCTTTCTTCTACTCCCATTTCCCGCTCCGTTTAATTCTCCTCATGCGCATCAATCCGGTCCTCTCCGATCATCAAGGAATCAGATATTGAAATATTCGCCTGTACGGAATTTTGATGGGCTTTGGGAATGACCACAACATAAGGACCATTTTTTTTAACCGTGAGTGTGTTTTTTCGTAACCAGGGATTGTGCCGTTTTAATGTTTTATAATTGATGCCTTTGGAAAAGGCAAATTCCGTCAGATCCCTGATACTGGAAGAGATCACCACCGAATCGACAGGTTCAATCTGATACATCTGGTCTTCCTCCATCTGAAATCCATACTGGGCTGGATTTTCAAAAATTTGTTTCAGCGCCACTATTCGAAAAATATATCTGGAGGTTTCCTCATTCAACAAAAGGTCGTAATAGGAATCCATTTTCTGGCTCTCCATACTCCTGGCCAGTCCCCTCATTCCAACATTATAAGAGGCGGCTGCATTTGTCCACGTCCCGAATTTTTCTTTCGCTCTTAGAATATACTTGCATGCCGCTTCAGTGGACTTGATTGGGCTGTACCTTTCATCAATTTCATTATTCACCTCAAGCCCAAGCTCCCTGGCAGTGACAGGCAATAATTGCCAAAAACCAACTGCACCACGTGGAGAAACATCGTTGGTCAGGGATCCTTCCACCAGGGTCAGATATTTAAAATCTTCCGGAATCCCATATCTTTCCAGGATCGGTTCGATCAATGGAAACCACCGGTGACTTTTCTTCAAAAGCAGCACGGTATTCGAATGGAAATGGGTATTCAATATCACTTCCCGGTCATATCTTTCTGCCAGATCCGGATCGTCCAGGCTGATCGATTCCCCCGCAAAAATGATTGAACCGGGAATATCCCGGAGTATAACATGTGTTTCATGGCTTTTCACTACAGGGGTTTCTTCAATTTGCGGTACACTTGCAGGTATTTTGGATTTGTATTTTGCGGCTATGATATAACCTGTAATCAGCAAAATAATAATTACCATCAGATAATGATCCCTCTTCACGTGTAAATTGATTAAAAGTTTGGTGCCAGCATATATTTGGCATAAAAGTCATTGATGATCTTCACCGTCTCTTCCGGGGTATCAACAATATGAAAAATATCAAAATCCCCTTCACTCACATTGCCTTCCAGGGAGAAAACCGTTTTATACAGCCAGTCCTTCAGCCCATTCCAGTAATCCGTTCCCACCAGTACGATGGGAAATCGTCCAATTTTTTTTGTCTGAATCAGGGTGAGTGCTTCAAACAATTCATCCAGTGTGCCAAATCCACCCGGCATGCCAATGAATCCCTGTGAATAACGAACGAACATGACTTTTCTTACAAAGAAATAATCAAAAGAGATCAGTTTATCCGTATCAATGTAAATATTGTTTTCCTGTTCAAATGGGAGCTGGATATTCAGGCCGACCGATTTTCCTCTGGCTTCTTTGGCCCCCCGGTTTCCAGCTGACATGATCCCAGGTCCTCCTCCCGTGATCACGCCATAACCGCTTTTCACCAATAATGCTCCGATCTTCCTGGCGATCTGATAGTACTTATTATCCTCTTTCGTACGTGCTGATCCGAATATGGATATACAAGGCCCGATTTTAGCCAGTTTTTCAAATCCTTCCACGAATTCCGACATGATCTTGAAAATTGCCCAGGAATCCGAACTTTTAATCTGATGCCAATCCTTATCCTCGAAAGCATCGCGGATGTATTTATCTTCTTCCTTGAAAACCTTTAATTGTTTTTTCTTTCGTTTTTCAATGATCGGGTATTTTACATTCGCTGTTTTATCAATCTTTTGGTATTTGCTCATTATTTATTTTTTAAAAGATCTTCTAATGCAATGCCCAAGGTTGGGTATTTAAATTCAAATCCCATTCCTTCAATTTTTTTTGATGAAACCCTGTTTCCACCCAGAATAGTAGAGGCCATTTCACCAAATAATATACGTAAAACAAAGGAAGGAATGTTAGGCATAAAAAAAGGTTTATCAAGTATTTTTGCGATTTCCCGCATGAAATCAGCATTGGTCTCCGGGTGAGGGGATACTGCATTGTAAATTCCACTCATTTTTTCATTTTCAACGGCAAAAAGGTAAAGCCTGCACAGGTCATCAATATGGATCCAGCTGATATACTGATCACCGGATCCAACCGGCGCTCCCACCCCAAACTTTATGGGTGTGACCAGTTTCGGCAGGGCTCCATCCTCCATACTTAATACCAATCCGGCACGCAATATAACCACCCGAATTCCCAGTTCGGCTATTTTCAATACTTCTTCCTCCCATTCCCTGGCGACGGTCGCGATAAAATCATCTCCCGGCTTAACCCGGTCTTCATCTACCAGGATGCCTCCTGTATGGTGTCCATAAATACCTACGGCAGAGGCGGCCAGGAAAGTTTCGGGCTTTTTATCGAGTTTTGAAAGCCTGTCCCTCAATAAACGGGTGGATTCTACCCTTGAATCCCGGATCTCCTTTTTCCGTTGATCAGTCCATCGGGCACTTCCGATGTTGGCCCCCGTAAGATGCACCACGTAATCCGCTGAAACAAGCGCTTCATCTTCCAGTTGTTGTTTGTGGATATCCCAGGTAAATACTTTCGCCTGATCATGGGCTTTTTTCGACCTTGATAAAACGGTCAGTTCATAATCTTTCCCGGAAAACATTTTCATCAGTGCTGAACCAACCATACCCGTCCCGCCTGTAATACAGATATTTTTAGACATGATGGTAATTTGTTAAGCCGGTTTAAAATTATACTAATTTATTGGAATGTTGGAGATTGGCCGGATTAAATGTCCGGATATAAGGGGATGCAGATGGAAAGATCTCCCTCAGAAAGCCAGGTGAGGCATAAACCTTTAATCCAGCCGGATGAGCATTGAATTATGTTCATTCGATATTTGCAGGTCTTTTAATTCTTTTTTCTCGAACGAAACAAAACTCACTTCCAGGTTATAGGTACCGGGAGCCAGGTCCTCAATGGTGAAATTACCGTCAAAATCCGTGTAGATCTCCTGGTTGATTTCTTTAACGGTAATGGAGGCACCGGGGAGGGGTTCCCCGGAGATGTCTTCAATGACCGTACCAGAGAACTGAACCTTTTCAACTTCTTTGCTATGGAGGGTTTCCAGTTCCGGATTGGTAAACAGGGTAAAAGCCAGGAAAACAATTAATTTCATTTCACAATTCTACGGAGAAAATGAATGGGCTGGTATTCAGTTCCCGTTATTAAATCTGAAATTTATTGTTAAGGATTTGTTAACCCTGGTATTTTGCGGAGATCCCGACAATATTGAAAATATGGTGAAAGAGGAGGATAAAGCAATAAAAAAGGCCGGGAATAATTACCGGCCTCTATTGTTTGTATCTTTTATTTTAATCATAAATTTTCACCATAATTTTCTTTCTGTACCAAGGTTCCGCCATCGTCATACATTTCCCAGGTACCTACCTTACTGCCTTCTTCGTAATACATTACATATTTGAGAATCCCTTCCTTATTCCAGATCTGCCATTTTCCATCTCTTAAACCCTGGTCATACCGTATTTCTCCAAGTTTTTGTCCATCTTCATTCCAGGACACCCACCTGCCATGCTTTACATTATCCGCAAAATGACCATGTTCCTTCACACTTCCATCAGCATAGAATTCAATGTAATCACCTTGTTTCAATCCATTCCTGAAGTTAAAGATCTTCTCAACATCGCCATTTGAGCTATAACTGAAATATTTCCCATCCAAAAGATTCCCTTTGTCATCATAAGTTATGCCATTGATCTCTTTAAAATTCTGTGCATTTATAGCAAGGGGAAAAATCAATATTCCGATAATAATAGCTAATTTTTTCATGACCCTTCAATTTAATACCGAACTAATGTTAAGTATATGTTATGACAAATGTAAAACATTTTAACATATACTTAACATTGAATTAATATTAAGATTAAAAAAATCATGATTCTGAATTATCTCAATAAAAATATATGATGTAATATTTCTAATTTCAGATCGATGAATTTATAAATAATAATACTCTAAATTCAATCTTTCTGCCTTAGCCGGGCTTTCAGGGTATCCTTATCCATGGGATTATGATACAGAATGGTTTTGATATCCAATACTTCCAGACCCTCATCAAAAAAAACAGAGGCCGATCGTTTGACCCACCGGCTGGCGACATTATGACCTTTATACTTGTGGATCAGGTGATACCTGGCTTTTGTAACGGAATCCAACCAGTAATCGGTCAGGGTATCCAGTTCTGAATAATAGAGGGGCGTATAATCGGATATATCCAGCATATTATCCGGATCCTTCATATAGGAGGTGATCCTGATCCGGATGGCTTCATCGTTTAATTTTATTGCCTTATCCCTGGAAGATTCACAGGATGCCAGTTCCATAATCAGGAAAAATAAGGCATAAATTATAAAAAATATTTTTTTCATACTAAGAATAAACATCCTGCAAAATTAAAAAAGCCACGCAAAAGCGTGGCTCCCTTGATTATTATTTTTTTGAATCAATACGTTGTTCCATCTGCCTTTAATGCCCAGCCAGTCAGCCAGTTATCATCTGCAGGTACCGCACCGATAAATTCCACAGATTCAAAGAATTCAGTTCCATACACAGTCGATGGATCCACAGCTCCCTGAGTAACAACCCCCACACCACCATCCAGGATTACGCCTGAACCATCCGTTGAGTTTGCATAGGAGGCATCCGTTTGCCAAATGAGTCCACCTTTTCCGAATTCACCATCCGTTGCGTCATCCGGATTGGTCTTCCAGGAAATCGAATGGGTCACGATCAGGGATTCATCATCTATATTGGTCTGGGTAGTAGCGTCATCATCACCCCGGATTCCATAAGATTTGAAACCGGTTACCAGGGCATTGTGGATCGCTCCTTTAGTCCCGTGGCGGAGTCTCATCCCGATGGTACCTTCGCCATTACCGGCCGTTCCTATCAAGGTTACATTGGATATGGTGGGTTGGGAATAAGGGGCAGCTGTGAAATCTGCTTCCAGGTTATCGCCCTCAAATCCCCTGTCCCCCCGGTCAGACAGCTGTTCTGCTAGCAGGAATTGGGCATTACCTCTCCAGCCATGTGTCCAGTCAAAGGAATCGTCTTTCGAGCCTGTGGAAACGGCCCTTTTAATGCTGGCAGTACCGCCAAACCATTCAAATCCATCGTCCTCACCAAAATAACTCTGAAGATTTGAGAGTTGGGTGCCTGATCCACATCCATTGAAGGAAAATCCATTCAATTCGTTGTCGACACCAATGATTCGACCTGCATATTTCAGTACAACGTAATTCAGCTTTCCACTGCCATCCGAGTCATTATTTCCACCATAAGCTCCAGTACCTCCTTCGCCTTCGGCTTCATTACCTACATTGATCACTGCGCTACCATTCAACACAAGACCTCCCCAATCACCTCCGTCAGGGCCTGATCCATTCCCCAATCCATCGTTGCTGGAGGTCATGATAATCCGGCCGGTGGCCTCCCCGCCATCTGCCATGATGGAAGCGTCTCGCTGAATGGCAAGAAAGGAAGGAGAGGCTGATTCTGCATCATAATAAACGGTCACACCAGGTTCAATGGTGAGTTCTGCTCCAATGACAAAAATACTTCCCCTGAACAACCAATCATATCCATCCAGTTTTTTAATGGTGATATCCCGGTTGATGTTCCCTTTTAAAACGATCACATCCGAAGTATTCTTTAAACCGAATTCAATATCAAATTCATCAGTAGCTTCAGGCACAATGCCTGTGAGGTCTTCCAGTGATAAAGTACTGGTTGTAACCGTAACTGATTTTGTTGTTGAAAGGGAAGGGTTCTGATTATCGGTAATGGTAATTTCCATCACGGTCACACCTGCAGTTGCTCCGGCAGTAAATTCAACCGTAGCTTCACCGCTGGTTGCTCCTGAAGATGGTTCTGCAGTTATCAGTACATCTCCATCACCGGATATAATGGTTGCCATCATCGATTTATAACCTCCGGGAGTACTGATACCGGTAACGGATAAGTCAATGGATTCCTGTATACTCACGGTAGCTGTTGAATTCACATTGAATGAGGGTTGCGCTACTGCAGCAGGATTATCATTTTCCTTACATGATTGGAAAATAATGACTATCCCCATCAGGAACGCTACTGTAATGGTGGTAAGAATAGATTTTAAAAACTTTTTCATAATTAAAACACGGTTAGTTAAATTTTTCCAGAACAAATCAAGCCAATAATGATTAATTGATGGTGTTGACTTTTTTACTTATTTGTTAAAATATTCCGGGCGTATTATGCTTTTGTTAAGCGGCTATAGAATGCGATAATAAACTGAGATTCCGAAGGTGACCCCCCTTTTATAGTCATTCAGCGCTACCTGTTCTCTTGGTGAACCTTCTTCGTTCAGCAGGTCCTGTTCAGTTCTTATCGCAGGATTTAATAGATTACCAGCAGAAGCTTTGAATCCCCACCTGGCATCCGTACCAAAGTTCACATTGGCAGTCATGTTCAAGGTGCTGTAGGGTAATTCGAAGATATCACCAATCCCCAGGAATCCGATGCCTGCCAGACGTCTGCCGAATACATTATATGCAACGGTGATGGAATAATCCATTCTATCCAGAAATCTGGTATAGGTCAGATCGGCGTTGATCAGGTAAGGAGATGCTCCTTCCAGCTTACGAACATTGCTTGTTTGATTAGTAGTGCCAGATTGCACGCTGTCAATGGTTATTTCTGACTGTAATAATGAAACATTTCCATTGAAAGTAAAGGATTTAAGAAAAGGACTGATAAAACCAAGATTTTTTCTGGCTTCCAATTCAATCCCATATACGGATGCGTCCTGACCGTTTTGAAAAGATCTTCGTGGATTTGAACCTGCTTCTACATTCTGAACAATGGGATTGTCCAGCTGTTTGGCAAAAACGCCTAAAGATAACAAGCCACCATTTTTATCAAATTTTTCGAATCTGAGATCATAATTGTCATTATATCCATTCTGAAGCTCGGGATTTCCAACATTCCGGAAGGCACCAAAACTCTCCCGGTACTCAACCGGGGCAGTTTCCCGAAAATCAGGTCTCGATACGGTCCGGCTGTAGGAAGCCCGTAAAATAAGGCTTTCCGTAAAATTATACCTCGCCAACACGCTGGGGAACAGATCATCCATATGGATTGTATTTCGTGTCAGTGGTACCGATCCGCTCAGCTGATCATCGTTTACCGCATATTCAATAAATTGTTCAGCCATTTCATACCGCGCCCCGACATTGATGTTTAATTTCTGTGGAATGATTTGCCATTGAATATTGAAAAAGGGAGCCATAATGTTTAATTCAGCATGGTATTCATCAGATATCTGTGATCCTTCACTTACATAATATGCCCCGCGGTTCAAACTATCGATGGAAAGAAATGCATCCGTATTATCAGGATCAACCGGTTTACTTGGAGAAAGAGCATGATTAAATTGGCGTAACCTGTAATTACGTGCCTTACTTCGATAATTCACCCCTGCAGTGAATGCAAGAATGTCTAAATCACTCTCTACTTTCGTAGCTGGCAGGATGGCAAACTTCCCACTGATCCTGGCAGCATCATCCTGATCATCCATGCCGATGAAAAGACGATGGGTTTCAGCGCGGTCCTGTGAGCTGATCAGATATCTCCGCTCATTTAACGGGAGTTCCGGATCATAACGCAAGGAAACCTGCCTGCGGTCGGGCTCTCCATGTGAAGCATCACTTGAACTATATCCCCAGTTGATATCAAGCCGGTTGTTAATCAAAGAATGTTCACCACTGACTTGTAAGACAAGCAATTCGTATTCCCGGAATGTGGTTCTTCTTGAAAGGACATTCGGATCAAAATCCCAGAAATATCCGTCTGTAACGAGTACATTATTATCAGTGATATGTGTATATAAACTATTGAAAGATATTTTATTCTGATCACTCAATTTAAAGGTCAGGTTACCCACTCCGGAAGTGTTGGAATAGCGAATATATCGATCCGCATCAAAATCCTGTCTGAATGAACCCTGATTATTCTGAAGCATTCTGATCTTTCCGGTTTGAAGTTCCGTTCCGTCATTATAATTGGCATTGATCATCACACCAATACCGGCATGCTGATTGAGCTTATACATAGGGAAAAAATTTCCATAGGTTAATGATATACCCTTATTGACCGGAGCCTTCTTAACCTCTGAATCAAATTCTGTGGTAAACCAGTTATTTTGGGTGTATGGCCCATAATTCCGGGAATCAAAATTCCGGTTGCCTTCCAGATCAGATATATTGATCTCTGATGCGAGCTTTCTGGTTTGATTATATCCCAGCAAATCATCTCCATAGGCCTGGTCGAACTGAAAATCCTTGAAGGTTGATTGTGTGTTTATCTGACTTGAGAATTCAATCAGGAAAGTTTGCTCAGCCGGATATTCCTTGGTCTGGATATTTATGGAAGCCCCTGAAAAGTCTCCATATAAATCCGGTGTAAAAGCTTTGGTAATCCCCAAATTTCCAATCACATCCTCCGGGAATATATCATATGGAATAACCCGTTTATCCGGGTTGGGAGAGGCAATGGGAAAACCATTCAGGGTACTGTTATTATAACGGTCACCCAATCCACGAACTACTACGAATTTGGATCCCTGAACAGAAAGTCCGACTACTTTTTTTAATCCCTCTGCAGCTGAACCTGCCAATACCCGGCTGAGCTCCTGTGCCCCGATCGCCTGGGTAAGCCCCAGGGATTCCCTCCGATCAATCAATAATATATTCTCATTTGACCGATCTGCTTTTGCTTCAACAATGATTTCTTCCAATTGTAAATTATTGGTTTGCATTTGGATGGAAAGGGATACTTCTTCTCCAGGTAATACTTCAAGGTTCTCAATTTTTAAATTCTCGTAACCAATGTAAGTAACCACCAAATTGACAATGCCCGGATCTGCCTGAAATTCGAAATTCCCAAAAATATCCGTAGCGGATCCTGTTGTAGTACCTTCAATTACAACGTTGGCACCGATAATCTCTTCATTGGTCGCTCTATCTGTAAGGGTCCCTTTCAATATCCCTTTTTGTGCAAATGTTTGAAACGAAAAAAGGAAATATATAATAATAGGAAGTAGGTATTTCATCTCACAATTTTTTCTATCCGCAAAATTAAAAATGGGATATAAACAAATTGTGCGTGTTTATATTATGAAAATATTATGATTACGTTCAGGTAAGACCCTTTTATTAAGAATATGTTAATTAAATATTAAGATGAACACCTGGTAGCGAATTAACTGATCAGGAATACGATTGACACCCTGTCTGATAAATATTTTTATTTCGAGATCGGCACCTTTTTCAGGATCTTATCGATGATATAACGTGTCCCGACGCCATCGGCTTCCGCTTCATAATTCAGGATCATCCGGTGGTTCATCACATCCATGGCCACCTCCTTTACATCCTCCGGAAGCACATACTCCCGTTCATCGAAATAAGCCACTGCCTTGGAAGCCAGATTGAGATAGATACTGGCCCGTGGTGAGGCCCCAAATTGTACATAACCGGCCTCCTCCTTCAACCCGTATTCGGCAGGATTCCTGGAAGCAAAAACGAGTTCCACAATGTATTTCTCAAGCGATTCGGATACCCGTACTTGATTGATCTCATCCCGGATCATAAAAATATCTTTTTTGGTAAGGATGGTGTTGATCTGATCATCAAAACTTAAATTGGACATACGGCGCATGATGACAAGCTCCTCCTCTTTGGATGGATAATCCACGAAGACCTTCATCATAAAACGGTCGACCTGGGCTTCCGGCAGGGGATAGGTCCCTTCCTGATCGATCGGGTTCTGGGTCGCCATCACCAGAAAAGGTTTATCCAGCTTATAGGTATTCTCACCGATGGTCACCTGTTTTTCCTGCATGGATTCCAATAAGGCGGATTGTACTTTGGCAGGTGAGCGGTTTACCTCATCCGCAAGGATCATATTTGAAAAAATAGGACCTTTTTTTACCTCAAACTCTGATTTCTGCTGGTTATAGATCATGGTTCCCACCAGGTCGGCAGGCAACAGATCGGGGGTGAACTGGATCCGTTGAAAATCCAGGTGCAATACCCGGGCCAGTGTATTTACAGTCAGTGTCTTGGCCAGTCCTGGCACGCCTTCCAGCAGGATATGACCCTGTATGAACAGGCCGATCAATAACCGGTTTACCATATACTCCTGACCTACAACGATTTTGGAAACCTCCCTGAATACATCCTTGATCTTCTGTTGATTGCCCAGTTTTTTTTCTTCTACTTCAGCCATATCAATTTATTATTAATCCGGATTAATTAAATGCCAAATATAAAACAAAACAATCACTTTATGCGACACATTGATTTTCAAATGAAATTTCCAGCAATTATTATGGCCAGATATAATTCATGAGTAACTTTTTCGGATCAATTAGCTTTAAAAGATCATTCAGAAGCAAACAGGTATTAATTTTGATGAAACATGAAGCAACCGTACTTTTACGGTCTCAATAAAAAAATACCTTCCTTCCTGAGCTCCTCCACCTTCTCCCGCTTTGGCGGGATTCGGTGGACAAGCGCGAAGGATCTGAACGCATCAAATCCATTTACACTGATAATATTAAAAAACAGGATTCTGAAAAGTTGTGGAAATCCACCTTATTTTACCTCATCTGTGGGTAGTCAGCCAAGCAAAGGGTATGAAATTGTATTCTGTCACCGGCCTGTAACTTCATTTCGTATCCTCTAAAACAGGAATGCCAAGATTCTTGGAAAGGGCATCTGCCTCCAGTATCAGGTCGCCATACATCCCCATGGAGGCGATGATGGCATGGTCATAATCAGCCGGGATCAGTTTGATCAAAAAAATTTCATGGGCGATATCCAACCTTTCAAATGACCTTCTCATAAAATGTTTCTGGGGGGTGAGCATGATCTTTTCAATAAGAGGCAAGGGTTTCCAGTTTCCAATTTTAATGCCTAATAAAGAAAGGAATTGTTTATATTTCTTTTGCTGGTAATCGATCTGGATCCCATAATAACCACTCATGGAAATGCCGGTGATCAAGAGAATGACCATACCAATGATGAGAATGGACACGTCATACTTGAGGCCATACATGATCGCGGCAAGTCCGATCACACCAAAAATCATTATAATATTTACGATTGCTCCCTGAAAAAAAGGCCGGATTCTTTTCGTGAACATAAATCAGTTTGGTTAAGGCAATTCCTATATCTAATGTCATCAATTTTCATGACCAATCCAATTTAAAAACCGGAATATTACAATTCTGCTGGGCATATTGCTCGGCTTGTTTTTCATTTTTATCTGAATATGCAAATAGATTGATAAAATTTCCGAAATTGTGCCCACAATAAGTGGATTTTTGAATTGAGATGCATTTATTAATTGAATGAATTACAGATTCAGTAATTTTTAAATTGTTGTTGGACAATTGGGATTAAAATCATTTTTAGTGAAAACGATCGAAGCTTTTTTTAACCTCATCAAAGGAATTTTTCTTGTTTTTTTCATATTCGGGTGTCAATTGATCAAATCTCCTTCCGGCGATTCACGGATGGAGCAGGTTCCCCGGGCTGAGAGGGAATTCCGGGCCGCCTGGGTAGCCACCGTAGCCAATATCAACTGGCCGAGTAAACCGGGGTTAAGTACGGAAGAGCAGCAGGAAGAAGCGAGAAGACTGCTGGATCTGTTACAGAAGAATCATTTCAATGCAGTCATTTTCCAGGTAAGACCTCAGTGCGATGCATTATATCGAAGCGAGCTGGAGCCCTGGTCTTATTACCTGACAGGGGAGCAGGGAAAAGCACCAGACCCTTATTATGATCCACTGGAGTTCTGGGTGGAGGAGGCACATCAGCGAGGATTGGAATTGCATGTCTGGCTCAATCCTTATCGGGCGCATCATGTGAGCGGTGGGGAGGTTACAGAAAACTCTATCGTAAAAAGGCATCCGGAACTGGTTGTCCAACTCAGAAACGGAACCTGGTGGCTGGATCCCGGCAAAGAAGGTACCCGGAATCATTCCAACGCGGTTGTGATGGATATTGTCCGCCGTTATGACATTGATGGTATTCATTTTGATGATTATTTCTATCCGTACCCTTCCTATAATGGGAATGAAGATTTTCCCGATGCGGAAACTTACCAGGCTTATCAGGATCAAGGTGGTAAATTATCCCTGGGAGACTGGCGACGTGAAAATGTCAATCAGTTTATCAAAAATCTGTATCAGCAGATCAAGGAAGAAAAACCCTATGTCAAATTCGGATTAAGTCCTTTTGGGATCTGGCGGCCAAATTATCCGGCCTCGGTTTCCGGATTCGATCAATATGAAGTATTATATGCCGATGCTCGTCTCTGGTTGAATAAAGGATGGATCGATTATTTCACCCCTCAGCTTTATTGGCCAGTCAATCAGATTGCCCAGAGCTACCCGGTGCTCCTGGGATGGTGGGCAGATGAAAATAAAAAAGGAAGACATTTATGGCCGGGGATGAACATCGGCCGGCTTACCGGCAGGGAGGCAATTGACGAAACCATCAACGAGATCATGATCACACGCGGCATCCTGAAACAAAATACAGGCCATGTTCACTGGAGCATTGGCCCACTGGTGAGAAATCCTGAACTGCTGCATGCCATTTATGAAGGCCCTTATCAAAAAAATGCCCTGGTTCCAGAATCCCCATGGCTGGACCGAAAACCTCCCCTGCCTCCATTTATGAAGATCTCTTACCGGCAGGATTCACTGGATATTTCCTGGAATCACCAGCACGCCAGTGATATTTTCAGGTGGGTCTTTTATTATAAATATGGGAACTCCTGGAATTATACGCTATTCAACGAGAATGACCGAGCGACTACCCTGCCTGCTTTTCAGATGGATCTATCCAGGATGGCAAAGGATCGTGAACAACCGGTTGAAGAGGTCACTCAGGTGCTGATCCCAATCAGTGAAATACGTCTGACAGCAGTAGACCGAACCGGTAATGAAAGTGCTCCGGTGAATACTTTGATTAAGGATATTTCAAATTTTGATCTTCCGGATATGGGATCTTTGCGTCAACAATACGCAGAAAAATTACGGCTCGATAAGCCCGCAGTCAGGGAAGCCGTTGTACAGCCTGGGATCGAAGTGCTGTTGTCGGCGTATCCTGGTCTTTTGAAAGGGAAAAAGGTGGGCCTGATCACCAATCCGTCGGCGGTGGGCCTGGATCTCAGGAGCGATGTCGATTTACTGGTGGAGCATCCGGATATCCAGGTGGTGGCCCTGTTTGGCGCGGAACATGGCATCCGGGGAGCCAGGCAGGGGGCCATCTTCCAGGAAGGAGAACCTGATCCTTCTACCGGGATCCCGGTATACAGCCTGTATGGTGATTCCTATGCGCCTAAAAAGGAATGGCTGAAAAACATTGATGTAATGATCTATGATATCCAGGGGGTGGGTTCCTCATGGTATACCTTCAAGTATTCCATGTCTTTTGCCATGGAAGCCTGCGCGAGGGAAGGGATTCCGTTTATTGTGCTTGACCGGCCCAATCCGTTGGGAGGTATCGTGGTGGAGGGACCCATGCTGAATCTGGGTGGAATATTCCGGCATCCTCTCCCCTTACGGCATGGAATGACTTACGGCGAGCTGGCTACCATGTGGAATGAGACTGAAAACATTGGAGCCGATCTGACGGTGATAAAAATGAAAGGATGGGACCGGAATTACACCTGGGATGAAACCGGACTTCCCTGGATCATGCCTTCACCCAACATGGGGACCTTTGAGACGGCCCTGGTTTATCCGGGTCAATGCCTGTTTGAAAGAACGAATATCTCTGAAGGCAGGGGAACCACCAAACCCTTTTTAATGACGGGCGCACCCTGGATTGATGGAATGCAGGTTGCCGCGGAACTAAATCAGCTTAAGATCCCGGGGGCAGTCTTCCGGCCTGTTTATTTTATCCCGGAACATGCTGAAACGGACCAGAATCCCCGGCATAAACCCTGGAACCAAATATGTTCGGGTGTAGAAATCTTAGTAACTGATCCTAATGAATTCAGATCGGTTAAAACGGCTCTGTACCTGTTGGATGCCTACCGTAAGACAAGCCCTGATTCACTGAACTGGACTCCTCCAGAAACCATCCGCCTTCTTGAGAAACCAGGGATGACGGTGGAAAAAGTATTGGAAGCTTGCCAGCAGGAGATCCGGGATTTTATGGCGATCCGGAAGAAATATCTATTATATTAATCCCGGACTTCCCGGATTAGTACCGGGATCTTCCAGGACTTGTTCGAGACCTACATCGGCCTTAATTGAGGAATGAATTTTATAATTGAAACATTCGTAATTCATGATTTTAAATAGCAAACAAATACTCCAGGCTTACAAATACAAATCTTTTGGGATCCTGCTTCTTATTTTTCAACTAGGATGTGCTGTTCGTCAGCCCGTAGAATTCAAACCAGGAATTTCAAATCAGGAATTCAGGGGAATTGTCATCCCGGCCGAATGCTGGGTAAGTTCATCCAACGATTCAATGAAAGTTCATGTCAGCGAAATTTTGAATGCCGTTAAACGTGCTGATTACAATGCCCTCATTTTGGATCTCAGAATGCCGATAGATTCTGATATCGTTTCCAAAGCTGAAAACCAGATAAATGGATCCGGAAAAACTGATCCTATTTTATGGGCAATCACAGAAGCACATCGACAGGGATTAAAAATTTTAGTTTCATTTGATTTATTGGGAGCCGGGCAGGTCAAAGGATTTTTAAATAATGGAAATCTTCCTAACCTGAATACCCATGATATTCCCCGTCCTGATGACTCGTGGTACCTGAAAAATAATTCCAATACCATCCTTAATCCGGCAGTCCCGGAAGTAAAAACTTTTCTGAAAAAAATGATCCGAAATTTCGTCATGCAATATGACGTTGAAGGGTTGATGCTGGACTTTACTCCGTTTTCAGATTTCCCAGAGGAATTTTCACTGCTGGATGAAAATTCACCCCTGACCGGGCTGGTGGAAGATATCGTTACTGAAACCCTGCTTTCGAAGCCCTATCTGATCCATGGCGCTTCATTTCTGATTTCGGTGATGAATGATCATCCGGAAATTAATCAATGGATGAAGAAAGGAATGGTTGATTTTTTAATGCCGGTTATAAAAAGTATCCAGGATCCGGGGCATCCGGGTATTATCGCTGGATGGGAAAACGGAACGGTTTATTCCCCTGGTGAAGAATGTGATAAAATACTTGAAAATCTATCTTACCAGGACCATAAATATTCTGAACAAAAAAATTTCCCTGGTTTCCTGAAAAGCATAAAGCCTGAACAGGTATTCAGCTTGGATTTTTCTGAACTTTTGGAAAATAAAAAGGGAGGAGAAGCCGTCGAGATCCTTTCTGATGGAAAAATGAAAAATACGGATTCAGAAGGAAAAATCGGGTTCATACTGGGGGAAAAACCGGATACTTTGAAGATACGTTTGGCGGGTTCTACCATCAAGTTAGCTACGGAATTCTGGAAACCTCCTTATGAATATGTGATCTCGGAAAAAGGAGAAGTCAGCCGTAAAATGCCCTGGCTGGAATTCCGCGAAATGCCGGATCCTCTCACGACCGATCCTGAATTTCATTTATTGTGTAAAACTTCCTGGCCTGCCAGGGCCTGGATCAATGAGGATACGGTAAAAGTTTACAAGACCGGCATCTTCTTTCATAAGATCAGTTTGACTGAAGGGGTGAATCGAATCCAGGCAGGGGTGATTTCAGATGATTCAGCCTTGACAACCTACACACGGGAATTCATCTATGTGAAAACGGACCAATCCCGTTCGCCTTTTCCACTCTGGATTGATGAAAAATCCATCACACCCGATATGAACATGGTTTTAACAGCTGAAGACATTGTCCATTTCAGTTTCAGGGGATCCAGGGGGCAGGAAGGCTGGATCAGGATACGGCCGGGAAACAGGGAAATATTGTGCTCCCGGTCCGACTTCAATGATTACAGTATATATGAAGCTGATCTTACCCTGCATGAATGGAAACAATTGACCCCCCATACCCTCTCAATGATTCTCCTAACATCCGGAGATAAAAAAGGTACGCCGGACCTTGAGATAAAAACAGCCTTCACCATTACGGTAATGGAACCCTCCGGATTCCCCTGGGTCCGGATCACCCGGGATCATACCCGGCTCACCTACAACCTGGGAACGGTCCGGCTGGGAGGTCCCATCAGGGCGGAATATCCTGAAGGGGTCGTGATGAAATCCAGCGGCATTTTCGGGAATTTTTACCGGATCTACCTGAATGATGAAGAAGAGGGTTATGTGGAAATAGAAAATGTGGAAGTTTTGCCCGGCACCTATACGCGATCTCCTTATTATATCACATCTCTATCCTGCAGCCCATCCGACGACGGCGATATTTTATCCATCCCATATGACAATCCAATCCCCTATGCCATTTATCCGGAACCCGCTCTAAAAAAAATCCGGATCCGGTTGTATGGGGCCATGACGAGCAGTACCTGGATCACGCATCTCCAGGGACGGAAATACATCGATCAGGTAACCTGGAGCCAGATCACCCCGGAGACCTATGAGATCCAGATCAATCTGAGCACTTCCAGGATCTGGGGTTATGATCTGAATAGGGAGGGCAACCGCCTGAAATTACAAATCAAATATCCCCCGGAATATGATCTGGGAAAAGAAAAACCACTCAGCGGATTAAAAATTGCCATTGAAGCCGGCCATGGAGGGGAAAGTTACGGAGCCATGGGTTTATCCGGATTGCTTGAAAAAGAGATCAACCTTGACCTTGCCCACCGTTTCGGAGATCTGTGCAGATCCTTTGGAGCTGAAATATTACAGGTGAGGGAGACCGATACCACCCTGTCACTGATTGACAAGCGGGACAATGCGATCCATTCGGATGCGGATCTGTTGATCAGCATTCATGCCAATGCGGCCGGCACCCGTCGGGGTTACCTGGGGGTTGGTGGGACAAGCACCTATTATCATAACCCGTTCTGGGCGGATCTGGCTGAAAGTATGTATGGTCATCTGGTGGAACTTAACCTCGCTGAATTTGGAGTGATCGGATCTTTTAACTATACTGTGATCCGTGTCAGTCAAATGCCTTCCATTCTGGTGGAACAGGCTTTCATGACCCAGGCTGAGGATGAAGAAAAATTGGCCAGTCCTGATTTTCGCCAGGCCATGGCAGAAAAAATGTATGAGGGGATATTCGAATTTTTACAACATATGAAAAAAGAACAACCATGAAAACAATCTATGTGATTATTTGTCTGGCACTTGCTGTGGCGTGTACCACTCCGGAAACAAAACAGGGCGAAAGGATAAAAGCAAAGGTTGAAGGATACTGGTATCAGCAGCCACTGCGGATTCAACAAACAGTATTAAGACAAACGGATGCCATTCATTACAATGTAGATAGCGTGATTTCCTACTTGAAAACGATCCATGCCAATGTACTGGTCATTAACGGTGGGGGTGTGGTTGATTTTTTCCAGAATACATTGCCGCTTGCCAATGTGAATCCATACCTGAATGGCCGGGATCTGCTGGAAGAAGTGGTAACTGCCTGCCATGCCAACCACATCAGGGTGATCGCAAGGGTTGATTTCCGGGGCGTTGAAAAAAAACGGTACGCCCAGCATCCCGACTGGTTTGGCGTGGATGAGAATGGCCAGCCGCTGATGCTGACGTATACCACACCCGAAATGTATGCTCCCTGCTACAACAGTTATTACAGGAACGAACATGCCGTAAATTATATCTCCCTATTGTTTGAAAAATACATGGTGGATGGCATCTGGCACAATGCGGTGAACTTTCATCAGACCTGTTATTGCGATCGATGCCAGGAAAAATTCTTCCGTTTCAGCGGAAAGAAAATCCCTGTGAGAAGCAGTAATCCACAGGTATGGGAGGAATATTACCGGTGGAAGGCAACCAATGCAGATGAACAATTAACCCTGATGCAGAATACAGTGAAAAAATATGGGGAAGATAAGGCCTACACGGCGGAAGTTTTTAACATGTTTGATGTAAACCAGCAGAAACATACCGGGATCGATCTGTACAGTGCTGCGAGATTTTTTGATTTCCTGGTGACGGTGAGTTTTATCGCGGATAACCAAACACCGGTACAATACAAAGAGCTTTCCTATGGGGCCACCATCATCAAATTCCTCAAATCCCTGAATACCGGGAAATCGCCGGTGATCCTGTTTGGCGGTAACGGTACCGAACACCGTTACATCTACGATCCTCCGATCGATCTGAGACAATGGCTCTGGGAAGCGGCCGGAAATGGAGGGGGTTTCTGGAATTGTTATTTTAACGGGGCCTATCCGGCAGCCACCATCGATGTGAGAAATGCCTTTATGCCGGAAGATGCCTATGCCTATCAGCAGCAGAATGAAGCCTTGATCCAGCAGCTGGAACCGGTGAAGGATGTAGCCATCTATTATTCAAAATCTTCGGCACAACTTCTCGGTGATGAGTCATTCTCCCAGCCTATCCGGGGCATGATCCGGATGCTGCATGATGCCCATTTTCAATATGGGTATATTTCCGATTATGCGCTTTCACCGGAAATGCTCGATCAATGCCGGGTCTTAATTTTACCCAATGTGGTGAGCATGGATGAAGGGCATGGCAACCTTATAAGGAACTGGGTGAAGGAGGGAGGCAAGCTGATCGCTACTTTTGAAACCTCTTTGTATGATGAGGAAGGGCACCGGAGAAATGATTTTCTGTTAAGCGACCTTTTCGGTTGCCATTTTACGGGTGAAACAGCCAATACGGACATGGATTGTTATCAGAAAGTGGTTACCCGGAATGAATTATTGGATGGATTTGAAAAAACGGGACTGCTTCACAATGGTGCACAAACCCTGTTATGTACCCCGGTAACGGAAGCGATCACCATAACGGGTTATTTGCCGAAGATAAATAATCAGCCACCAGAAAATGCTTTCCCGGAAAACTGGGATTCCGAATATCCGATCTTACTGGATCACCCTTTCGGTGCAGGAAGGGTCATTTATTTCGCAAATCAACCTGGAAAGTTGAACCAGACCGTAGGTCATCCTGATTATCATCAATTGCTGGTGAATGCGGTAAAGGTTCTGCTGGGAGATGAGATCAGTCTGACCACCAATGCACCGGCCAGCGTACATGTGTACCTGAACCGTGACAGGAAAAATAAGGGTACTTTTCAATTATCGCTGGTAAATACTACCTCGGCCCCGGAAAGGCCCCTTCGCAATCTGCTGCCTGTACGGGATATCGAGATCTATTTCCCCGGGGAAATCAATTCCAGCGAGTTAATCAGTAACGGGGAAACGATGATCGACATCCTGGGAAATCAATTGCGGGTCGATCAACTGGATGAATTCTACAGCATCGTGCTGGAGATGAAGGAATGAACCAGAAGGATTAACGACGCCAGGGTTCCGGTTCAAAACGAGATAGGATCCTTTACCCAATCCGGCTTTATCCTGGGCAAGCGAAAGGTCTGAATGAATCCTGCTTCCCTAATCGATCTTTACAGGATTTAACACAACCAACCTGAAGATCCGTACAGATCCTTCGCACTTATCCACCGAATCCCGCCAAAGCGGGAGAAGGTGGAGGAACTCAGGATGAAAAATATGCCAGTAAATTCAGCATTCAAGGATCAAAATTTCACTCCCCTTTCCCGAGCAGATCATCGGTAGCCAGTACCAGGAACATGTAATTCAAGGCCCCGCCTCCCATCACATACTCGGTCTGCTGCCAGAAATAAGGCCATACCTTCAGCTCCGGCAGATCCGGCCGGATCAGAGCGGTACCCGAAGCGGATCCCCCGGGAATATATGACCATTCATCCCGGTTCACCCCATAAGCCACCAGCAACGAATTGGCCCCAACCCCTGATACAAAGGAAGCGGAGTTTTCACCAGGGTGGACCCCCAACACAAAATTCAGTGAATTAAACACAGGTTCAGCAGAAAAAATATCCGGAAACCCACGATGGAGAAAATACTGATTGACCCCAAAACGTTGAATGACCCAGCCATCTCCCCAGACCCTGGGCCGGTACTGTACCCCATATGGGGTTTCATTGACCATTTTTGATACCTCCCCGGCGTAATCCTTCAGTGCATCCCTGATATCCGCCAGAAATGGCTCATCACTGATTTTCGTTGCGATCCGGGCAATAGCCGGCCCGGTCCACCGGATATTTTCTATGATCAGATCCTTATTGGTTAAAATGAAGTCCAGATATTTTTCATCTTTCGTGGAAAGGTACAGTTCAGCGGCCGCATCCACCAGGCCGGCCTGCTCCGATTCCAGGTTCCCTTCCCATAAGGCGCTGGCAGTTTCAATACAATCATTGGCCAGTTCATCATTATAGCCTTTCAGACTCCGGTAGGCAGTAGCCAGACACGCGGCCACATCCAGTTCCCTTCTGGGATTTTTTTCTGTAAAAACCCAGCGATCATCCCGGATCCCGGAATAAGTGCCGTTATGCTGGGAAGAATCCATCCTGGGATTATAGATCAGGTTGTCGGTCATGGTAGACCCGTCACCCAGCATGGAGTATTGACGTCCGGTAGGGCAAATGATCCCGCGATACAGTCGTCCCAGTGCTTTATAACCACCTACCACCGTCAGGGCACCATGTTCGATCTGCTGTAAAATATCAGGTATTCCGTCAGGGGTATGCATTTCCACTACTTTCCCTTTCTGATCGATGGTGGTTTCGTCATGCTCCGGCCTGAACAGCTCCCAGGTATAAGCAAGCATCCGGGTGGTATTGGCTTGTGACTCCACCCGCAGATCATAATCCCCGGCGTCATGCCACCCACCCACATTAAGACCGGGTACTGGATCAAAAGGCTTATATTTTGTTAATGTGCTGGGTCCCTGGCGGTATCCGTCAAAATGAATATGATCCACCGGAGCCATCAGGGCATCGTCATCATGACAGAGCCCGTGCCATACCTTCACGCGGTCATTGATCCGCATATGGCACATCTGGACAGGCAGGTAATATTCCAGTGTAGGTTGCCAGACATGCCTTTTGAAAACATCCTCATGGATCATGAAAGGATTTGAAAGTGTTTCCCCGTACTTGAGCTTGTACATTCCACGTTCCTTTACATCCGAAAAATCATATTTCGCATACTGGTACCGGAGGAACTGACCCCATTGATGCGGGCTCAGGTTTTTGACTGCCTCATAGCCTCCATTCGCCATAATCTTCAAAAGCGTAAGATCAGCTACATTATTTTCTCTTTTATCGAATTCCACAACCGCTATTTTCTGCTGGCTGGGCCTGTAGCCTACCTGAGAAACCTGGATCACTGGCTGGTAATGGTAATCAGGTTCATAGGCCGGAGTGATCACCCATTCAGCAACATTCTTAGTGATACCCGCACCCAAAAGTGACCTTACCACAAACCATCCATTATTTCGCTGGGATCTCCCATCCACCAGCTCCAGATTTTCCTTCAGGGTTTCGAAAGTGATCATATCATTAGGGGATTCGGGGAGTACGACGAGTTTCTTGCCCACTGCCATCGGCTGGATGACAATCTGACCTTCGTCGTTATAAAAAACGGGGCCATTGATCTGTCTGGGAAACAGGCCAGGTGTTTCATCCATATAATAAGATTTATCAAAGTATTGTGCCGGGAATAATTCCATGCTGAAATAAGCTTTCCCTACCCATTTTTCCGGGAGTGGCTTATCGAGATCCACAGAAATACGAATGGATCTCCCTTCTCCCTTTACATGAACCGTACATAAAACATCCAGATCAGGATATCCGTAACGAGGGTCATGGGAGCCTTGCCGGATCGAATCAGGATAAGATACGTTGACGCTGATGGTATTAAGATCCCGGTCAACCACTCTTTTCCCATTTTCCGGGAAAGGCCTCTCCATTGGATATATTCTGATATCTCCATTGGCCGCAACCCGGTTCCCATTCTGAATGAGCGTGATCCCACTCTGATGCCCTATGGCATAGTAGTCATGATACACCATTACATTCAAACCGGGAAATTCGAAATATTCCTGATCATTGATCAACAGCTGATCAGAATTCCGCTGAGATTCATTTGAGGTACAACGGATCAGGAGGAATAAGAACGTCCCATAAACGAAGATTTTAAATACTTTCATTCTTATTATTATTTAATGTTTAATAAATCGGATAAAAATTACCGGGAGGATCATGGTTTGTGAATCAGTAGAAAGACCCTGATAAAAAATCTCATTTAAAAATGATCTCAGTGGTAAATAAAAAAACGTGCTGCCAATATAATAATAATTAAGCGTTTCCTCCTTTTAACTTATTTATAATTTGCTTTGTTCCCTAAGATTGTTCAATTTCCTCACACCAAAAACAACGCATTGAATCCCATGAAAAGAAAAATTTTATTCCCCCTGTTTATGATCCTGCTTTTTTCTATCCGGTTAGACGCCCAGTCCGGTGAGATCACCTGGCCGGGAGGGGCCAGGGCAGCGGTATGCCTGACCTATGACGATGCCATGGAGACCCATCTTGACATTGCCATCCCGGATCTAAATCAACATAATCTGAAGGGAACCTTCTACATGCAGGGAGATAATATCCGGATCGACCGGATCTGGGAATGGAGGCAGGCCAGTTTATGGGGTCATGAGCTGGGGAATCATACCGCCTTTCATCCTTGTTCTGAGCAACTGGATTTCATTACGGAAGAATTTGCGGCTGAAAATTATACGGTTGACCGCTTCCTGCGCGAACTGGAGATCATGAATACCCTGCTGTTTGCCATCGATGGCAAACGAGAAAGGACCTATGCCTATACCTGCGGACAGACTGAATTTGGCGGATTTTCCGTCATCGATACTTTAAAGGCATCCGGTCTGTTTCTGGCGGCCAGGGGAAGCGGAGGTGGGGTGGTAGAAGATTTCCGCTCACTCAATCTCTTCGAAGTGTCCAGCGGAGGATATGAGGGGATGTCCGGGGAGGAAATGATCGATTATGCAAAAAAAGCAGAAGAAGTCGGAGGATTGGCTGTCTTTACCTTTCATGGCGTGGGAGGTCAGTACATCATGGTATCCAGGGAGGCCCACAATGAATTGTTATCCTATCTCAACGAACATAGGGATATCTATTGGATAGCACCTTTCAGGGAGGTCATGAAGTATATAAGCCAGGAAAAAAAACGGCTGGGTTGGAATGAATAATCACTTTTAAATCGCAGATCCCGGGTTGACAAATTCGATTTCATATTTTGAACTTCGTCTGACCTCAAAAGTAGGCACTCAGTTTGGGAAAGTTGATCCGACAACGATTGACCTCGGTATGTCCTTAAACTCAATCCAATCACAGGGATTGGCCTTTTACTGGGGACTGCTGGTCTGACAGAATACGCTTATTTAATGCAATACCAGTAAAGAGAATTGTGAAGATCCTTGGCAGGGAACTCAGGATGAGAACGTACATATCTACTGCTTCTCCAATTACAAAATTCAACAATTAATCGATCTCCCCATTTCCCCGTTTCCCCATTTCTCCCGTTTCCCCGTTTCCCCGTCTCCACATCTCCGCATCTCCGCATCTCCCCGTCTCCCCATTTCCCCTTCTCCGGGTTTCCCCGTCTCCCTCCTAAAATTCATCTCCTCCACCATCCCCGTCATCGCCTCCTGCACTCCCTCTTTTTTTCTTGTAATTATTAAACCGGTAATTGAGGGTGAGGTTCACCCGAGGGGCCAGGTTATAGTATTCACTATACGATGAAAAATCAGGACCAGACTCATATCTGTCACGGACCACCTTTCCAAAGACATCCCTTACCTGTATAATGGCGGTCATATTTTTGTTCAGGAATTCCTGGCTGAGAGCCAGATCGGCTGTCCAGTAATTGCCCCTTGTTCCCTGGGCTGTTACCGTAGCGCTGTTATATCTAGAATTTACCTGAAAACGGGTTCCTTTCCCAAAACGGAAGGTATTGCTTAACCGGGTATTCCAGTTGAAACTTTCCCGGTTGAAATTCTGCTGCTCGACAGCCCCTTCCAGCCTGTACTGGTAAAAATTACCCGAAAGATCCGCTTTCCACCACTTGAAAAGGCTCAGGTTCAGAACCATTTCCCCTCCCAGGGCATAATCCTTGCCTACGTTCTCGGGCCGCTCCAGCATTACATTTTCCTGGTAAACACTCCGGATACGCTCAACCTTGTTACTGGTGATCCTGTAATACCCTTCAAAAGTAAGTGAATGTTCTCCCAGTCCTTTCATATAACCGATCTCCATGGCATCGATGTATTCCGGCTTCAGGTCCGGGTTACCCTGTCTTACATTGAAAGCATCTTCCCAGGTGATGAAAGGTTCCAGGTACCATGAACGGGGACGTTCGATCCGGCGGGAATAACTGGCCATCACCTGCTGTTCTGCCGGTAATTTATAGGAAGTATGGATCGTAGGAAAATAATCCAGCCGGTCAATCACAAATTCCTGGTTATAAACCAGCGATGAAATAACGCGGTAGGTATATTCCCCCCTCAAACCAATCTGATACCCGAATTTATCAGATTCGGAAGCATAAATCCCATAAAGTGAATGGATATCCCTCTTATAGTTCGTTTCGTTGGTGAATTCCGGTTGAAGTTCATAATCCCCTGAAGGCGGATCATAAATGGAAAAAGAAGTCGCATCCGTGCTATTCCCCAGACGACTCTGGTACCCAACTTCAAATTTGCTGTTCTCTCCAATGGGAAGGGTATAATCCAGGTTCATCTGCATTTCAGATCCAGGACCATCCTCTGTATTGATCTGCCCGCTGGAGATCTCACCATCGATATCAATCAGCTGGTTCGTGGAGGTATCCTCCCCTTCACGGTTTCGATATGAAAAATCTGCAGTCAGGAAATGCCCTTTTTTCAGAAAATCATGACGAAAATTGGCACTGACGGAATAAAAGTTACCGGACCGGATGCCGGATTCCTGGCTTATATAATTGTTCAGGCGGTCTCCCGGATCGACCCATTCCACATAATCCTGAGCAGTGGAATTCTGCCAGCTGAAATATCCGTAATTGAATTCTGCATTGAAAATATCACGGTCGGTAATATTATATCCCAATCCTCCGCGCAGGACCCAGAAATGACGTTGTCCTTGCCGTTCACCGTCTGACTGGGTATAATAGGTCGTATCATTTTTAATGGTGGACCTTTTCGTCGATGACATGCCCGGCCTTGTCCCATGGTTCAGATCCGCTCCGAAAAATACATTCCATTTCTTTTTACTGTAATTTATAAGTCCACCTGCCCCATACCGTGAATAGGTACCTCCATTGAGATTGGCCGTACCGGAAAACCCTTTCAGTTTGTCTTTTTTCGTGATAATGTTGATAATGCCGGCCGTTCCATCCGGATTGTATTTGGCGGACGGATTGGTAATGATCTCTATGTTCTCAATGGTGTTGGCCGGGATCTGTTGCAGGGCCTCTGAAGGTTCGAGTACCGTAGGCCGCCCATCGATCAAAACCATAAAACCAGTACTTCCGCGCAGGGCCACATTCCCATCCACATCCACCGTGATCGAAGGTACATTCTCCAGAATGTCTACGGCGGAACCAGAGGCAGCCGTAAGTTGCTGACTGACGTTGATCACTTTACGGTCGATCTTATATTCCACACCCATTTCATCCGCAACTACCTCCACTTCATCCAGTTGTTCGACAGAACGGGGTAAAACGATATCGCCCACCTCGACTTCGGTCCGGCCGGCCTGGATGTCAATCCCTTTTTTAACCTGCTTGTTATAACCGATAAAGGTCACCTCAATATAATATTCCCCCTGACCAACTCCCTTGATGGTGAATTCTCCCTCTGACCCAGTGATCGTCCCGGTTACCAGCGATTCATCTTCCTCATTATAGATTGCCACGGAAACGAATTCAAGCGGATCTCCAGATTCCTGGTCGATCACTTTCCCTGAAATCGTTCCCGAAATATTCCCAACCACACGCATGGAAATTAAGAAAAAGAGTATTAAAACAATTGTTTGTATTCTTATTTTCATATTAGACACTTTTATACGGTTACAAAATAATTCAAAGAATCTGCAACGATTTTGTATCAAATCTGAGGAAAATCTGAATTTCTAATTTTTTTGCAGTTCAGTACTGCTGATTTAGTAACTATTAAATTGTGGAAATGTTTATAAGATCCAGCAGGAAAAGCCAGCAAATGAGGTGATTTAACAGAAAGCCGGAAGTTCCTTCCCGATAACTCCTCGCCTGTCAAAGGGAAGAGTCCTACCGTGGATGGGACGAAGGGGTCAGCTTTTTCATCCTGCATTCGGGGATCCGGGTGACCCGCTTTAAAAATATTGGGCTATTCGAATAGATGGAATCTATGTTTGAAGCGATCAACAAGAATTTTTTGGAATGGAAACCCTGCTTAAAACTGCACTTTGTTGCTCCTCATAAATTTATTTTTAACTTTATACATGGGTCATGCACTGGTTTTTTGACATCTACCTCCAGTAATATGAACCATTTTAATTTCTGATAAAAAAATGAAAAGAAGATCTTTTATTCAGCAATCCGCCTTACTGGCAGCTTCAGGAACTTTTATAGGCAGCTCTTTAATGGCAGAATCCTCCCGTTTGCGAAACCTTGGAATTCAACTATTTTCACTTCCCAGTATGCTTGACGATAATTTTCAGGGAGCGATTGAAATGCTGGCCCGGATTGGATATACGGAGATTGAAATGTATGGTCCCTTCCCCTTCAGTGCTCCTTCGGCTCAGGAAAGATGGAATTCAATCACTCCTTCCCTCGGATTCAGCGGAAGTGGATATTTCGGACATACGGCCAGCGAAGTAAAAACAATACTCGATCAGAACGGCATAACTGTTCCGGCCATTCATACCGATCTGGATACCCTACAGACAAGAATGGAGCAATTGGGAGAGGCCGGAAATAAATTAGGTTTTACCTATGCCGGATTGCCGGCCATTCCGGATGAAAAGCGTAAAAATCTTGATGATTATAAGTGGATGGCCGAGGAGTTTAACCGGATTGGAGAAGCGGCAAAAAAAGTGGGTCTGAAATTCTCCTATCATAACCATGGATACGGTCTGGCTGAAATGGAAGGCCAGATCCCGCTGAATATCATACTCGACAACACAGATCCTTCCCTGGTATTTTTTGAAATGGACGTTTACTGGACAACCGCCGGAGGGGCTGATCCGGTAAAATACCTTGAAAACTATCCGATGCGGTATCACCTGATGCATCTCAAGGACATGAAAGAAAAGGTACGTTTTTCAGGAAATGGAGGCGATTCGGGCCAATGGATCGAATTATTTCCCTATATGACAACGGCCGGGAATGGTATCCTGGACCTGAAGACAATAATCTCCAAAGCACAAAAAGCAGGTGTGAAACATTTTTTTGTGGAACAGGATATGGTGGCAGAACCCGAAACGGCCTTGAAAAAAAGTTTTGATTATTTGAAATCGCTGTAAAAAAGTAGCCTTTTTTGCGTGTTCGTAAGGATCGGCTTTGTGTGCGGGATCATTTGTGCCTTATACTTTTTTTCAAAATCTTTAATCTTCAATTAAAAAATCATCCAACAACTTCCCCGAAAGATCCACCTATTTAACGGTACTTCTTTATAAATAATATTCTGGCAAATTCACCAATCCCACTTTAACGGGATTATTTTGAATATAAACTAACCCCTGCTCGGTCATATTGTTGTTGCTTAGTTCAATTGGATGATGGTACTGTTGCGAGAAATGAAAACAATCGGGGATGATATCTTGATACTGTCTGGAAATTAAGACATCAATCCAATGAATAACAGTAAAGGTCATAAAATATACCCCTTCCGGATTTCTGATTTTGTATTTTCAACTTATAGCTGGTTTTTGTATTCAGATATCGAATTTTAATCAGTAAAAATACAAGGAATAAATTTATAGGTAGCCTAAATTCAAAAACCTATTCATTCCTTTTGCTTTAGCTCCCTTTCAAAAAACGCTAACATCTGGCGGTTGGTTTTATCCTGGAGTTCACCTGTCCAGCCGTGCCCTCCCCCTTTCACCAAAACCAATTCATGCGGCACATTCGCTTTCTCCAGTGCACGTTCAAGTCTTTGTGCCTGCTCCACGGAAACAAAAGGATCGTCATCCCCTTGAAATATTTGGACAGGGGGATCCTTCTTATCTATATAAGTGATTACTGACATTTTTTTGAGGATGGCTTCATCGGGATTCAAGGTACCAATAAAGTCCGCCAACACCTCATTCAAGGATTTTTTATAATACTGCATTACATCAGCTTCCACTTCCGGACTTAACTTTGCTCTGGGCAGGGTGAAATCCGAGGCACTGAAATAACTAACTACTGCTTGCACCCGGCTTGAAAATTCAGGGGAACCTCCGTCACCTTCTAAACCGTCTGTAGGATCTGTCACGCCGACCATCAACGCGAGATATCCGCCTGCAGATTCGCCCATGACTCCGATCCGATCCGGATCAATGTTCAATTCCTTTGCATTCGCACGCAAATAACGAACCGCCGCCTTGGCATCCTGCACTTGTGATGGCCATCTGAATGCAGGAGCAAACCGGTAACCCACTGTCACACCCACATATCCGGAATTAGCGAACATCCGGATCCAATGATGACCATGCGACTTGTCACCCGCCTGCCAACCACCGCCATGGAAAAACACGATGATGGGAAAGGGACCAGTTCCTTCAATTGGTTTGGCTAAGTCGAACTTCAGATCTACGACGTCTGCATTTCCGTAAACAATGTCCTTCTCAATGAGGATATCGTTTGCAGGTTGAGCTGATAAAGACAGAGGCACCCTGCTGAGTAAACCAAGCATGATTAGACTGATTTTATAAAAAAAGAGATATTTCATCATAAATTTCTTAGATTTCAGTTACTTTTTTCTGATTTTAAGGTTAAAAAATTACCTCTAAAAAACCATTATTGAAAGGTATAAAGTTATCTCTTAACTTTATACCTAAATACAGTCACTTTTAGCTGAGAATCTACATAACTGATGATTAAATGATGAAACATTCTTCAACCTTAATATTTCCGTTCATTGGCCTTATCCTGTCTTTGTGTCAAATCTCATGTACCAATGAGAATAAAGATAGCGAATACGCCCAACTAGATGCACTTCTGAATTCCAGAAGAATACTACTTCCAAATGGCTGGTCGTTGACTGTCCCTGGAAAATCTATCCCACTCGGTGATTTCCCTATGAATTTAGTAACAGCAAATGATGGCAAGCAACTGGCAGTTACCAATAATGGTCAGAGTGAACAATCTATCATGCTTATCGATCCTGAATCCTTTGAAATAAGCCAAAAGACAGTAATCCCTAAGTCATGGTTCGGCCTGGAATTCAGCGATGACCAATCCAGACTATTTGCTTCCGGTGGGAATGATAACATGATCCGAATTTACGATACATCAGACAATGCATTAACGGAAGTGGATTCATTGGTTCTTGGAAAGGCGTGGCCTAAAAAAATCTCACCAGCCGGATTGACCCTGGATCACAGGAATGAAAATTTGTACGTTGTCACAAAGGATGACAGCGCCCTTTATAAGGTGAACCTGTTAAATCATGAAAGTGAAAGACTTTTTCTGGGCCACGAGGCCTTCACCTGCCTGTTTTCGAAGGATGGATCGGTATTGTACGTTTCCCTTTGGGGTGGTAGTGCCATTGCCATTATCGATCCTGAAAAACTTTCGATTTTGTATACCATTCATGTCGGAAGCCATCCAAACGACCTGTTGCTTTCTCATAACGGGAAATACCTCTTTACTTCCTGTGCCAATGATAATTCTGTATATATTATCGATACGGAAACATTAACCGTTATTGAGAAATTACATACGGCATGTTTCCCTGATGCTCCTGCGGGAAGTACACCCAATGCACTGGCAATTTCTGAGGATAATTCCAGGCTCTATGTGGCCAATGCTGACAACAACAGCCTTGCCGTATTTGATATTTCTGATGTTGGAGAAAGCAGAAGTCTGGGATTTATTCCTACAGGATGGTACCCCACATCCGTCAAAGTGGTTAATCAGAAGATCTGGATAACCAATGGGAAAGGATCATCCTCTTTTGCAAATCCGAAAGGTCCCAATCCATACCTCCGTAGAACGGATACCACACAATATATTGGTGGTTTATTCAAGGGAAGCCTCACAATGATAGACGAGCCAGATGAAAATGCAATGAAAGTGTACACCGAGGCAGTATATAAAAATACACCCTATTCCAAAAAACTGGAAATGCAGTATGTCGGGGAGGAAGGCAATCCCATTCCTCAGAAGGTGGGTGATCCCAGCCCGATCAAGTATGTGTTCTATATCGTCAAGGAAAACAGGACCTACGATCAGGTACTGGGTGATCTCCCAGAAGGCAACGGAGATCCGGTACTCTGCCTTTTCCCTGAAGTTGTTACGCCAAACCAGCATAAGCTGGTGCGTAATTTTGTGTTATTGGATAATTTTTATGTGAATGCGGAAGTTAGTGCTGACGGACATAACTGGTCAATGGCCGCCTATGCAAACGATTTTATTGAAAAAACCTGGCCGACCAGTTATGGGGGCCGTGGTGGAACGTATGACTACGAAGGTTCCAGGGAAATTGCCTTCCCGTCGGAAGGATTCATTTGGGATTATTGTCAGCGGGCAGGCATCAGCTACCGCAGCTACGGAGAATTCATCAGTAATGGCAATACCCGGGTGGAGAGTCTCAGGGAACATTTTGATACTGATTTCCCAAGCTACAACCTTTCCGTTCCAGATATGAGACGGTTTACAAAATGGAAAGAAGATTTTGATTCACTACTTGCCATTGATGCCGTTCCACAGTTCAGTTCCATCCGGTTGCCCAATGATCATACGGCAGGTGCACTGGTAGGAATGCCAACGCCCAGGGCCATGGTGGCTGAAAATGACCATGCGCTCGGAAAAATGATTGAGCACATAAGTAACAGCAGTATATGGGAAGTTTCTGCTGTATTTGTACTGGAAGATGATGCGCAGAATGGTCCCGATCATGTGGATGCTCATCGATCCACCGCTTACATTGCCAGTCCATACGCCAAACGTAATGCACTGGTGAAAACAATGTATTCCACAACCTCTATGCTTCGTACCATCGAACTAATATTGGGACTGCCTCCGATGAGTCAATACGATGCGGCAAGTACACCCATGTGGGAGTGTTTTACCTCTTCTCCTGATCCTACACCTTTTGTAGCGCTTGATGCCTTGTATGATATACATGAAATGAATACGGATGAGAACGTAATCTCCCGGCTCTCCGACAGCTTCAATCTGGAAGTGATGGATGCAGCCCCGGATCATTTATTTAGTCAGGTCATCTGGAAAGCTGTAAAAGGGTTGGACAGTGAAATGCCTGCTCCGGTGAGAGCCGCCTTTATATTGCAGCAACCTGAGGAGGAATTGGAGGAGAAGGATCTTTGATAAACTTTCTGAGATAGAATTTTAAAACATGTTAAAATGGAATCAAATGTCAACCTGGCGTATGCATTCCCCGTAATTTAAAGGCCATTTTAGGGGGTGGAATGAAGTGGATCATATAAAATTTATACTCCAATTAGATATATAGTTGGTTGGTTATGAAGTCCCTGGCACAGTTCTTTAATATTTTTGAAAATTTAACCTTCAAACAGAAAATTATACATCAATCTCTATTAAATTGAAATTGAATTTCTGTTTAAGAAATAGGGGTTTAATACACGATCTGCAGGCTGTGGATTCTTAATACATTCAGTTATTGATCACTTTCCCCAATTTTCATAATTAGTATTCAGATAGGTTTTGGTATGGCTTATTTTTCTTCCTATCTGTGTTTGCTTATAATCTATTATTATTCTTAACCTGCTAAGTTATGCCAGACCAACTACGTCAATTAGCTGCCATGATGTTCACCGACATTTTTAGGTATACTGGTTTGATGGGTGAGGATGAGTTAAGATTCTTTCACCTGCTCAAAAAAACGGCAGATACAAAAACCGATCATTCATATCGCAATGTTTCCGCCGGATTCCTGGTGGATGCCAGATAGGCTCTGAAACTTGTGATGATAAGGGCAATGAGTAAGGTAATTATACCAGCAACCAGGAATAACAGCCCATTTATTTGAATATGTTGAGTAAAATTTTGCAGCCAGTTTGATGTAAAGATATATGCGGCTGGCCATGCAATTAGATTAGAGATAAGGATCAGTTTTATGAAATCAATTGAAAGTTCCTTTATTATATTGCTTACGGAAGCGCCCATTACTTTCCGGATCCCAATTTCTTTCGTTCTCTTTTCAGCCATATAGGATGTCAATCCCACCAATCCAAGACAGGCAATGAACAAGGCAAGTATTGTCAACAATATCGAAAACTTACTGAATTGATCTTCATCCTTATAAAGACTGTTGAGCTCCTGATCATGAAAAGTATATTCAAATGGTCTGGATGGTGCGATCTCATGCCATTTTTCCTCCATATAGGATAGTACATTTTTATAGTTGTCCGTATTGGTCCGCACTGCAATATAGGCTGTCAGCCCGCTGGCCCCACGCGGATTCCTCATCATATCCAGGATGAAATTGTTGATCGGTTTGTGTAGGGAAAGAATATGAAAATCTTTAAATACGCCGATCACTCTTTCATCACCATCAGATCTGATTCTTTTGCCGATGGCGTTTTCATTGTTCCATCCCAGATTGGCCGCCATGGTTTCATTGATCATGATGGCATTGGCGGTGTCCGTAAGAATATCTTTCGAAAATGCCCGGCCTGCAACTACCTTAATATCAAATGTTTCAATAAAATCATGCCGAACCATAAACATCGGATACCAGTAACTCTGATCAGGGTTTAATCCTTCAATAACCACCTGCCTGGTATTATGATTCACTCCGAGGATGTCTTCCATTCCTGTTACATAGAGGATATCCGGATGTTTTAGGAGTTCATTCTTGTATGTTTCATAGTTCTGTGATATCTGATTGACTGTTGGTAACAGAATAATTTGGTCTTTGTTAAATCCTAAATCAGCATTCCGCATAAAACTCATTTGATTAAAAACGATGAAAGTACCTATAATCAAGGCAATGGAGATTGAGAATTGCAGTACCACTAAAACTTTGCGGGCAAAACCACTCCTGGTTCCTCCAGGTTGCACGTCCTTAAGTGCCTGGAGAGGATTAAATGACGAGAGGTATAACGCGGGGTAAGATCCTGCCAGGAATCCTACAATAATCACCAGAAGTATTCCCAATGAAACAAATCGAGATTCAAAGATGAAAAGTCCTGATATATTTTTATTGGTGAAATGATTAAAGCTTCTCATTAATGATTCAACGATTAGGATTCCAATTACCATGGCCAGAAAACTTTGTAAGATCGTTTCATGAATGAATTGCCATGTAATACGTGTCCTTGAACTACCAAATACTTTTTTAAGTCCGATCTCTTTTGCACGATCGGATGAGTATGCGGTAGTCATATTCATAAAATTTATACAGGCCAGGATCAGAACTATGGCAGCAATAGATGATAAAATATAGATGTATTGAATATTACTATTCGGATGCATCTCATAAACATGATGTGATTTTAAATGGATATCCGTTATTGGTTGCAGATAAAGTGTTACATCCTGTTCTGATAAATCAGGATAATGATTCAGGTAAAAATCCGGAAAAATGGCTTCCAAATCGCTTTGGGTAGTTCCTTTGCTAAGTAGTACATAGGTCCAGCAAGGATTCCAAATCCATGTTTGAGGAAGCTGACCATTGCCGAAAAACTGACGCATTGTCGATAATGAGCCAAGCATATCTACCTTAAAATGTGACTGTGAGGGTATATCCTCGATCACACCTGTTACTTCGAAATCAAGTTGGTTCGATTCTTCCAGTCTCAATAATTTTCCAAGTGCTGGCTCATCACCAAAATACTTACGGGCGGTAGATGCCGAGATGACAATGGTATTTGGCCGATTCAGCGCGGTTTCAGGATTTCCATGAAGGAATTTGAATGAAAATACCTTAAATACAGTTGAGTCAACCAGGTAAAAGCCTGTCTCATTGAATTTGACCACATCCTCTTCCGTTTTCCGGTATTCAATAAATGTCTGACGGACAAAACCATTATAAAACCTTACCACGTGCTCCACCATATCCGGATAATCGAACTGAAGCGTTGGGCCACAAGGGAAAGAGCAGGTAGCAGCATCTTCCTGTACATTATTTGAATTATAAAAACGGTTGACCCGATAGATCCTGTCTGATTTTGTGTGGAATTTATCATACTTCAGTTCATCAACTATATATAGCATAATGAATATGAAGCAAGTCAGGCCTATCGCCAGTCCAACAATATTAATAATCGTATACTTCAGATTCCTGGTGATATTCCTGAAAGCAATAAGAATGTTGAATTTGAGCATGACCTAAAAATTTTGGTTGTTGTTATGGCAATCACCGTATTGGCGGTTATATTCTATAATCAGAATAAAATTAACATAGCAAACAAAAAATTCCTTTACGTTATTATAAATTTAAAAAAAATAAAGCGAAATAATTCAGGTTAAAGTTGGATCGACCCCCTATAAACTGGACAGAAATTGAATTTCAATTTAGTAATAAATTCTGATTTTCCGATTTCACAAAATTCGCATCTTCTGCTCTGAAGTGAAAGTACTTTTCTTTTTCATTCCCTAATTTAATTTTTGAGTTAAACATTTTCCTAATCTCTTTTAGTATTCTGTCCAATCATTTAAGGGGCTAATACAGTTCCCAGAATATAAATTAGCTCTCAGTATATCTACTTCATCCAAAGTATATTGTATATTTAATCATAAACCATGCACCTAAAACAGGCGAATAAATAAACGAATGAATATGAAAAGTATGAATGACAATAGAACCAACCTTTCCAGGCATCGCGGCCTTCTTGCAGTCATCATGATTACTGGTGTTCTTATCGCTTCCTGTACGTATATGCGGGGTGATTATGAAGGAAAACAAGAGAATGGAACCGTTCAAAAGAAAAATAAGGTCCTGAAGGTATTCATGCTCTGGGATATGGAGGGGGCCAGCGGATTATTCGAAAAGGAAAAGATATGGTACTGGGATCCGGGAGTACCAGAGCAGATGAAAAAAGAGGCTTGTGAAATGATCACAGCTGATGTTAATTCAGCCGCACACGCGGCACTTGAAGCTGGGGTCGATTCACTCATCATATGCGACACACATCATGGGGGTAATAATATAATTCCCGAAAAGCTCATCTCTGATCCCCGCATCAAATTCCTTCCAAGGAGCGTCGGACTTGAGAATGGCAAATGGCGCTGGATGCCCGGCCTGAACGAAACCGTAAACGGATTCATGGTCATGGGACATCATGCCAAACCAGGTACTGAAGGTGCTTTCCTTCACCATGCACAGAGTCTCGACTGGGAAGAGGTCAATATCAACGGGAAGAGTGTGGGTGAGATAGGGATAGAATCGTGTTATGCTGGAAACTGGAATATACCGGTCATCATGATGCAGGGTGATGAGGCCGGATGCAGGGAGGCTGAGCAGCTGCTTCCCGGAATTGTCACAGCCGCTGTGAAGTATGCTGTAAGTTACGATAAAGCAGAAGGTCCGGATCCGCAGGCAGCCCGCGACCTGACAGCCAGAAAAGTAAAGGAAGCGATTGATAAACTGAAGTCCGGAGGCATGTTTACCGTTTACAAACCCACACTTCCGATGACAATATCGGTCAGGCTTACGACAACGGAAGCAGCGGAAAAACTTTCCAAGAGGTTTGGTGCCAGGCTGAAGGATCCTTTTACAGCGGAGGAAACCGTTGCCCGTCAGTGTGACGTGATGAAGCTGTTCACGGGTGCAGGACTCGATATGCCTGATCCTTCCAAAAGATAATATCCGGATATAATTATTTGAAAACTCAATATGGACTCTATTGTGATGATAAATCGATTTAAAAATGTCTCGCTGTGGTTCCTGATTGTATTCTCCACATTTATATCTGTGTGGACTGAACCTGCAGGAGCTCAGATTTTCCAGTACCAGGCCATGGCACTATGGGGCGGGAGCAAATCCAATTATTACGACCCGGGAGGCAACGGACTAAAGAATATAGACCTGATAGCAGCTTCCGGTGCAAATGCGGTGACCCTTTGCATCAGTTCGAGGATCAATATAAAGAACAACGAATCCTCATTCACTTCTGCACTCGATGATACTTTGATCTATTCCAATTGCAGGAAAGCGGCTACCTATGCAAATAACAAAGGCCTCATGGTGATCCTGAAGCCTTTTATCATGGGTACAGAGGGAGTGCTTCAGAATAGTCAATATTGTCCTCCCGATGGGGACACATTTTTTGCCTCCGTCGCGCATGACCTGATGAACAATGTCAGGCTGGCACAGGAAACAGGTGCCGTGATGCTCATTATCGGTACAGAACTGGGAGGAAAGATCTCCTCCAATCACAGTGATTTTGGATATGACAACTGTACTGCCTGGTACAGGATTATAAAGGATATCAGGGCAGCTGCTCCAAGACTATTGATTACCTATTCAGCAACAATGACCAATACCTGGAACAGCCTTGCATCAAACGAGGCGCCAAGAGTCTGTTTCTGGGATGAGCTTGATTACATGGGATTCAATGCCTACCCGGATATGAACAATATCTCCCCGATGGCCAGTTCAGATGATTTCTACAATCGTCTGTTCGATAATGGCAATCCGGTTATGAAAGGAGGTGATGACGGAACAGCCGATCCTGTATTTTCCCTTGTAAGTTATCGCAGTCAGTATGGCATCGAAAACCAGTCATGGGTAAGGTATATTGAATTTGTGGCAAACGGGATCCGCAAACTGACCAATAAACCCGATATGAAGGTTCTCATTCCAGAGATAGGAGTACAAAGCACGAACAATGTACTTGGTTACTGGGGAGCTTTTGCAGGGGAAGGTGTCAAAACCCTGAACTTTGAAGGGCAGGCGAACGGCTGGGATGCGGTAATGAAGGCACTTGCAACGGACAAGGCAATGCGATCCATGGTAGCAGGAATTTCGGTATGGGCAGTGGATGCCTGGCATGATCCTGCTGATACGACAAATGTTTCTTGGCAGAAAAGTTTCGATGTGATCGGAAAACCTGCAAATGATGTCATAAAGAAATGGTTTTCAAAATCTCCATGACAGTCGACGTTCCGGAATTATTACAGGTGATTCTGAATTTTTAAAATTGTTTATATCAACGGGATTCAGTAACATTTGAAAGGAAGGTCATAAAATGTTATCTTAATATCACACAGTGAATTTTTTAATCATCTTAAAAACTTTTGTATGAACAAGAGAGAATTTATTCGCAAGGCATCCATGCTGACGGCTTCAGCAGCTGTTATCCCTTCACTGGAAGCTAAGATTATCGAAAGACCGGCAGTAACTGATCATCGGAATACCAGTGATTCAGTAATCTCAGATTTAAGAGAAAGTCCTTTACAGAATGCTGGTCAGGTAAAGTTGAAGGATAAGTTTTTCGGTTGCATAGCCGGATGCCATATAGGTTCCGCAATGGGAGCACCGGTGGAAGGAAACTCATGGGAGAGCATTGAAAAAGAGTATGGTACACTCGATAAACTGCTGCCATACCACCATTACGGAGCCAGCAACAACTGGATGCGTGAACCGGGAACCACCGAAGACGGCGTGGAACGTCAGAAACTGATGATCACGGCCATACTTGAAAAGAACGACAGGATTAATGCAGAAGATCTTCGCAGGTCATGGGTGGACCATATGAATCCGAATGCTCCCGGGCTGGTCTCAGAACCTTTTGAAGGTGCATTGCTGTCGATGGCCAAGTCAAACATACCTGCCTCCGATATCGGAAAATACTGCGACTATTCCGGACTTGTTTCGCTATCGAGGTCATGTCATCCGATAGGTTTGATAAATGCGGGTGATATTGCCGGAGCCATCGATGATGTACGTGAGATAGGACAGCTTTACAACACAGCCAACAGCAGGGGAATATTATGGGCTGAAGTCGTGGTGATAGCAATAGCTGAGGCTACCAAACCCAATGCCACAGTCGAAAGCGTAATCGGAGCCATTCTGGATAACTGTGATAAAGTGGATACACGTTTCATGCGGCAGGCAGGGATCAGAAGGGAAATCGAAGATGCTCTTAAACTGACATCTTCATGCACAGATTTCCGGCAGATGCGTGAGAAATTTGATAAGATATACAACGGCACCGGGATCCCGTATGCCCAGAGCTATGCCAATGAGATCGTAACAAAAGCAGTATGTGTATTCCGTATGACCAAGGCCAATACATGGGAGGCCATGAAGGCCGGTGTAAATATGGGAAGAGATACCGATTGTCTCACGGCCGTCGCCGCAGGGATTTCAGGATCGTTGTCAGGTGGAAGTTCAATCCCGCTTGAAATAATAAATCAATGCGATCATGCCACCTCTGTGAACCCGCATACAAACTCGAAAAGGACACTGGCTGAGACATCGGATGGTTTGTATGATGCTTTCCTATCGAGGATCAGAAGGTTGAGAACTTACGCTGAGAAAATGGAGGTTGCATGAACCCGCGTTTCGGTTCTTCTGTCGCATCATGCAAAGGCTGGGGGTAAGTTCATGATGAACAGATCATTGTAAACGATACACAACGTATAGATCGATCTATAACGCAGTCAAAAGTCAAAACAAAAGACGTTGGCGATGCGGTAAAGGATTTACCATTAAGGAACCTGATATATATGCAATAGGAATTTGTTGATTACTCCCTGAATTCCCATGACTCAGTGGTTATTTAATAAAGGCATCAGATTTATAATTGAATGAATTTGGTAGTCGGAAATCAATAATCGGTAACGGATAAGATTAATTTGTACCTTTTTGACACTCGTAGGGATGGTATAAGCATATTGGACAGAATGGCAATACTAAGCAGAGGATCCTTGGTGGCATCTTTGCCGAAAAAATCGTTCTGGAGAAAGAAAAGATGCAATTCCTGTCTAAGAATTAGGGGTTCGATACATCGGAATATCCAACTTAATGTCCAGATAAATGTAGCAGGTTCACACTACCTCATATTAACATATAACTAGATCTACAAATTTTGGTAAGAGCCCAAATTATTCGATAACGACCACAAAATGCTTGATCGTATACGGAATATATTTATGTAAATGTTTGAATATATTAATATAAAATATAATTAAAATAATAATCCTCAAATAGGATGTTAATAAGTATTTTCTAACTTAAACAATGCCGAAAATTAATATTAACATTCAAAAAAGAGATTTTTATCCAATATTTTACATGTAAGAAATACCCTCCAAATTGAAAAAATATAGGTAAATATGAAGTAAAATGATAGGACAATTTTATTAAACCGTCATTCAATGTATATCCAGGAATATAATTATATTAATATGGAATGTAAGTATTCTTATACAAATGATTTTTTTTTCACAATATTTTAATATTACTTAGCAGCTATTAGTTGTAATATATATAGAATAAATATAAAATATTTAAGTTTTTTCTTTATAAAAATCAAATTTTAATTCAATTAGTTACTCTAAATGTTTAAAAAGCTTAAAAGATGAAAAATATGAGATTTTTATCCTGGATTTTAATATTTACTTTTCTTGTAGGATTCTATTCCTGTAAGGAAAATAATGAAATTGTTCCTGATTTAAGTAATGGGGGAATAGTTATTAATTTCGATGACAGTCACGTTTCCCAATGGGCTTGGGCTGATTCTCAACTGAAAGATTATAAATGGAAGGCCACCTTTTGCATTTCTGATTTTGGCAGTCTTACTGAAGAAGAAATTCAGCAGCTTCATGTATTAAATAATAATGGGCATGAAATTGCTGGTCATGGGCTACATCATTTAAGTGCCCTTGATTACTTTTCAACCGGAAGGTCTAGTGAATATCTAAATGAGGAGATAATTCCAATGGTTGATTTGATGGAAAATGAGGGTTTCTCTGTTAAATCCTTTTCATATCCTTTTGGTTTAAGAAATGAAGAGACTGATAGTTGCCTTTTAAATTACTTCGATATTCTTCGAGGAGTCGGATGGGGAGGCAATATGGAAATATCAGCTCATAATTGCTTTTTTGAGAACTCACCCATTGTACATGCATTAGGGATAGATACACATTATCCATATTTTCAAGGACAAAACTATGATCAATATATCCTTGATTTACTGACTTACGCAAGAGATAATAATAAAATAATAATAGTATATGGGCATAAAGTCGTTGAGAACGTTACAGAGGATTATGAAATTTGTATTTCCACTTTAGCGTCTATTTGTAGTTTTATTGAAGAAAATGATATGGATTTTTATACATTATCGGAGTTGAAAAAAATGGTAAAATAAATAGGTTGAGGAATGGATATATTCATTATTCTGTTTCATAAATTTCATATTAAATATTAATCTTTCTCAAAAAATCTGGTATCGAGGAAAGTTAAAAATTAATATTCGGCGTCATAATTATCTGTATACCAGTATTTTAAAAATATTTTTTAAATCATTAACCCTCATACAAAAAAGCCTGGCTCCTTACCAGGCTTTTTTGTATGAGGGTAGGGATTCATCTTATTTTCAAATCATTAACATGAATGCCATTGGATCCCCGGAAGATATAGACATCCTGGCTGGATTGTACCGTTCCTATCGTTAAACGGCAGCCGGATCAGCAGCTGATCTTTTTTAAGTCAGATATTCAAGTTCCCGTAATCCATGTTCACTGGATAGTTGACCTGGTTCCGATCTTTAAATAATAGAGAAACCGTTATCTGCCTTACATTCCATTCGTCCCATCCCAGCAGGATCGGCATCGGTCCAATTGTCCAGAGAATGATCGAAAAGAGAAGTTTGATTTGGGAATGATTGATGATCGTTCTTTTTATTAAAATTCTGACCAAGCGGTATTTTAACGCTGCATTATCTATCAGGGTCCCCCAACCAGAGCAATCCCTAAATGATTAACTGGTTCTGGATCTCATTCTCAAAGGTAAAGGACAATCCCTTATGAGTGTTGTTTTCATATTCGATCCGGTTGTGCCCCATGTTGATATAGAACATCCGGTAGTTTATATTCATCCAAACTACGGAATAATAGCCATCCAGCCAGATTTCGTACAATTTTGGACCCATATCCAGGGGAAAGCCGGTAGAATCGATCGAAATCAATATCTCAATATCCGGATTTTTTCGAAGGTCGTTTTCCCACCGATACCACTCATTGGGAGAAGAGGTAAATAATTCGGGCAGATTCCTGGTAACCAGATGACTCTGATTTTCCACCCATAATATAGCTGAAGTAGACTGCCAGGTATTGCTTACATAAGTCCCACTCCCTAAAAATTCTTTATGATACCAATCCCAATTCTGGATAAATGCCGAGGGGGATAAGGCGAAGGCCGAGAAATGAAACCCCAACCAGGCCCCACCGTTTTCCATATATTGCTGAAATGCCTCATTTATTAAGATGGCTAAGGCTGCCGGAGCACATTTTACATTTGGAATAAACCAGCACGGTAAAGGTATAGGTGAAATTTCCTGGTCAATTAATATGGCAGAGGAATGTAGATTACAAAGGAGGATTTTTATATTCCCAAACGTGAAATAGTATTAAAGTAATATTGGTATTCGTTAATGTAAATTAGCTACGATTTAATTTGGGATTGAGGTATTTCTGCGTGGACACATAGAACTTAACTTCCCTTCTTTTTTAAATCCTCTTTAAATTTTAGATAGTGTACAATTATAATAAGATTATGTGCCCGTTATGTCATTGATTTTTGACTACGATCACTCGGAAGGAGGATTGAACTCAAGGATTTGTGAGAAAAAGGGAAGAACCTTGGTTTCCACCCATTCCCTGATGCGATTACCATGATCACCTTCATATTCTTCATAAATAAATGGAATTCCCTGTTCTTTAAGTGCATTAGCAATTGCACGACTATCGCTCAATATCTGGTCAGACACTCCACAATCGAACCGAATAGCTTTTAATTGGTTAAAATTATCCTTTAAAGTAGGAACCAGCGATACAGGATCATAGGCATGCCATCTCTCCCAAACATCTTGAATTGGTTGTATTTTGTTATCTATAAGTTCATAATAAAGATCCACAAAAAAAGGTGGTTTATCCGGATTTGGTGAGAATGCAGCAGAAAGTCCTAGCATTCGTACTGTTCCAAAATCTTTAGCCTCATTGATATCTTTTAACTGAAGAAGTTTTATCCACATATCCCGAAATAGAGTGCAAATTCCAGACAAATTGACCACCCCATTCCATTGTAATGTGACCAATCCCTGATTTCACTAAAAAAAGAACAATTTCTTATTGCCAGTTTGTGACAAATTTATTCAATTTCCTGATTTATCAATTTTCTTTTTCTTCTCATTGATTCTCCCGCCAAGTTCAAGGCGGTGAGATTGATGTATTAGCCTATCCAGAATAGCATCGTCGATTGTCTTTTCCCCAATGATCTCATACCATCCCTGGACAGGTATCTGGGAGGTAATCATCATGGATCCTTTGTTATGCCTGTCTTCAATAATTTCCAATAAAGTTATTCTGTTCTGATTATCCAAGGATTGAAGGCCAAAATCATCCAAAATAACCAGGTGCTGTTTTTCTATTTTGCCCAGTTCTTTTAAGTATGAACCATCAGCCTTAGCCATTTTGAGCTTCGAAAACAGTTTGGTGGTATTAAAATACATGACTCTATAGCCTTCAATAAAGGCCTGATAACCCAATGCTGTGGCGATATAGCTTTTACCGGCACCTGTGCTGCCTGTTATTAATATAGTTTCACATTTTTCAATAAACCCACATTCGGCAAGTCTTAATAATTTGTTCTTATCGATTTTTCTTGTTTCATCGTAGATGACGTTTTCTATGGATGCCTTAGAGTGAAACCGGGCATTTTTTATTGCTCTTTCAATTTTCCGGGTTTTGCGGTCATCCCATTCGGCATCAACGATCATGGAAACAAAATCATCCAACGTATAGTCATCTGTTTTTCCTGTCTCGATAGCAGTTTTAAACGTTCCATACATGCCATAGAGCTTCATCTGCTTCATTTTATTAAGCGTGATTTCATTCATTTTTCTACTATTTTATTTATAATAATTTTTCCCTCTGATATTGTAATGTTCAGGCAATTCATGATTCTCTTCCACATTGTTTTTTAACTTATCCAGACCATTTTCCAGGATCTTCTGGATGATTTTGTAATTATAAATGTTGTATTCCAGTGCCCGTTTACAGGCATTGATCAACCTTTCCTCACCCCAGCTTCTTGGCAAACGACAATACGCCCATACAGCTTTTGTATGCCTGTTCGGGATGCTGTTTCACCTCCAGAAGCCTTGTAATAAATTCCCTGACACTTTCACCAATCGATGCGCCACAGTTTATGAAGCGTTGTGGTGTCCATTCTGTAATAAACCGATGGGTTGAAGCCATATGCTCCTTTACCGTGGTGTAGTTGTATTTTTTGTAATCTCTTTGATAAAGGGCAATACGGTTGTATTTGTAATACACCTCAACTTTGCTTCTGGTATACATTATTTTAACCTTTTTGCGGATGTACTGGAAAGGAACGCTGTAATAATGCTTATCCTTGCTTAAAAGTACATGGCAGTTCTGTATTACCGTACCAAAGGCCATCTGTCTGATCTCATAGCGTTCAACCGGAAGCGGATCCAATTCCCCCTGTTCTATTTCTTTAAACAATTGTAAACGTGAGGTTGGCCAGCCGGTAAGTTTTTTATTATTATGCATCTCCAGTTCCTTCCAGATCGCTTCATTCAAGTCTTGCAACATATGAAAGGTTCTGTTCCTGAGTGCTGGGTAAATTCACTGATACATGATCTTTACGGCCCCTTCAGCCAATGATTTATCCCTGGGCTTATATGCTCTTGCAGGGAGGATCGTTGTTCCGTAGTGTTCTGCAAAATCAAGGAAGGTCTCGTTCAATATCGGTTCATACCGGTTGCTTTTGGCAACGGCAGATTTAAGATTATCCGGTACTATAGCTGCCGGTACTCCCTTGAAGTAGTGAAGCGCATTTTCCACCGATGCGATAAAATCTTCTTTCTTCTGACTTAACGAGGCCTCTGCATAGGTATATTGGCTTGCCCCAAGGATGGCTACAAAAAACTGTACTTCCGTGACCTCTCCATTGTTTTTATCCGTCAGCTGCAGTGTTTTTCCAGCATAGTCAACAAACATCTTGTCACCGGCTTTGTGGTTCATATGCATTACCGGATTTACCTTACTGGTCCGGCGAAGATAATGTTCACAGAACTGGCTGCTCTTTAGTCCATTAGGGTGCTTATTATAATACTCCTCCCACATTAATTGCCGTGTGATGCCTGTTTCTTTAGCTCACGCTCCATGTATGGGAAAAAATCATAAACAGCTTGCAGCTTAGGGGAAGGATTCTGTGTTTTATTGCTGCTGAACAGTTCTTCCAGCTCAGCATCGCTCTTCTCATTGATATCTTCAATTGTTAAATTAAGCAACTGATAAAGAGCAATGTATTTTTTGACCGCGTTCCTTGAGAGCGATAAATATTTGCTTATGAAAACCTTACTTTTACCCTGATGATGTAATGTGATTACTTTTCTAACTTTTCTTATGTCGATTATTCTATTGGCCATCTTTCACGCTTTAGGTTTAACAAAAGCGTGAAATTAAAGCTTCGACAACATGAAAAAGTTCTTTAATAAAGGGTGATCAGTTTGCTCCGGAACAGGGTGGTCACTCTGGTCCGGAATGAGGTGGTCAGTTTGAACCGGAAAGCATGGTCATTTTACTCCGGTTTTGGGTGGTCACTTTGACCGGTTTTTCTAATCGTGAACCCAAATCGACAGTATTTTTCTTTTCCTTGGCTAATATTTACCTTTAATTGCCCAGATCTTGTTACTTATACGTTACCCTATGAAAAGTAAAGCCCTGAATTATAGGGCTTTTACTGCTTAGAAATGTACCCGGAGCGGGACTTGAACCCGCACGACCTTTAACAGTCACAGGATTTTAAGTCCTGCGTGTCTACCAATTCCACCATCCGGGCAAATTATGTAGTGATATGGTGATGTGGTGATACGGTGATGTAATTTAGTATTTTTTCCACTTTGAACCACATACCCAATTTGTAATCTATTTTCCAATAAAAATAAAGAACTTCCTATAACTTTCACCTCACTCCCAAGAACCTTCCCTGAGTGCCGGGCGAAATATGTAGTGATAAGTGATAAAGTGATAAAGTGATAAAGTGATATGGTGAATGATGTTTTAATTAATTATAACTTTCCGGACCTGTTGTCTTTTAACTTTTTCCTCATGGAGGAAAATATTTTTACAAATTCGGTTGCTTTTCCTGCCAAATCCATTGAAGTGAAATTATTCGCTATCTCCGCTTCGATTATTACCTCCAACCAGAAAAGCGTTTCATCCGCTTCTTCCAGAACAATACATATTTTCGAATAAAATTCAGCTTCTGAACGGCTCCTGCAGGCTGCCCTGTAATTCGATGCTACCGAACTTGAGGATCTTAGAAGTTGCCTTGCAATGACCCTGTCTTCATAAGAAATTGTAAGATTTTTTATGAACCTGTATATTTCAATGGCGAAATATTTTGTCCTGTCTCTTAGAATTTGTTGATTAATCATAATAAAGAACTTTAGCTGGTTTACAAATAATATTAAGAATAGGATCAAGAAATGATCCCACATCACTTTATCACCACATCACCTTATCACCAAATAAAAATGAGCGAAAGACGGGATTCGAACCCGCGACCCCGACCTTGGCAAGGTCGTGCTCTACCAGCTGAGCTACTTTCGCTTTTCCCCTTCTCCTTGAAAGGGAATGCAAAGTTAATTTACAACTTTTAATATACAATGCCTGCCGGGAAATTTTTTGCCTCTGCCAGACTGGATCAAAATTAATAAGGCCTTAAAAACCTATTTGCCCGTGGATTTAACCCGAATCAAGTAAACTTGCGTATCTTTATGCACCAATATCTATATCAGAAAAAGAACATTAATCATGAAAGAAGAAAACCAAGTTTTTTTAGACTACATTGAAAAAAACAGGGAGAAATTCCTGGAAGAGCTTTTTAAACTGATCCGGATCCCCTCCATCAGCGCCGACAGCAAGTATAAAAATGACGTCAGAAAGGCTGCGGATTACATCAAAGATAAAATGCTCGAAGCCGGAGCCGATTTGGCCAGGGTGGAAAATACAGCCGGGCATCCCATCGTTTACGGTGAAAAGATCATCGATCCTTCCCTGCCTACCCTACTGATCTATGGCCACTATGATGTACAGCCTGCCGACCCGGTTGAGCTCTGGGAGACCCCTCCCTTCGAACCCACCATCCGTAACGGTAAGATTTATGCAAGAGGTTCCTGCGATGACAAAGGACAGCTCTTTATGCATATCAAGGCTTTTGAAACCATGATGAATACTTCCACCCTCACCTGCAATGTAAAATTCATCATCGAAGGAGAGGAAGAAGTGGGGTCCAATAACCTGGAACTGTATATCAAGGAGAATAAGGATAAACTGGCGGCCGATGTGGTACTCATTTCTGATACGGATATCCTGTCCAATGAAACACCATCGATCACCACGGGGCTCCGTGGTCTCAGCTACCTCGAAGTGGAAGTGACAGGCCCCAACAGGGACCTTCATTCCGGCATGTATGGCGGAGCTGTTGACAATCCCATCAATGTACTTTGCCAGTTGGTTGCCTCCCTGAAGGATGATCAGAACCGGATCACCATCCCCGGGTTCTATGACAAAGTGATTGAATTCACCCCAGCTGAAAGGGAAAAGTTCGCAAAGGCACCCTTCAATCTTGAAAACTATAAAAAAGCCCTGGATATCGGGGATGTGAAAGGGGAAACCGGATTTTCCACGATTGAACGGGTAGGCATCCGGCCAGCACTCGATGTGAACGGCATCTGGGGTGGATATACAGGGGAAGGTGCCAAAACAGTATTGCCCTCGAAAGCACATGCGAAAATTTCGATGCGGCTGGTTCCCAACCAGAACAGCCACGAGATCACCCGGATGTTCATCGATCATTTTAAATCGATCGCTCCCAAAACGGTCAAGGTGAAGATCACTCCACATCACGGGGGAGAACCGGCCGTCACACCGACCGACTCAGTCGCTTTCAAGGCAGCCAGGGAGGCCTTCCTGGAAGGATGGGGAAAAAATCCGATCCCCACCATGGAAGGTGGCAGCATTCCGATTGTATCGCTATTCGAAAAGATCCTGGGCTTGAATACCATTCTTTTGGGTTTCGGGCTCAAGGAAGATGCCATCCATTCACCCAACGAATCTTACGGCTTGTTCAATTTTTATAAAGGGATCGAGACCATCATCCTTTTCTATAAGCATTTTGCCCGGTTGAATGGAAAAAGTTAAAACCAAACCCGGGAAATAATAATGCGTAGGACATGATAGACAAAGGCATAATTTGTTATTTTGTATTCAGCATGAGAAAATAGAGGATGAAGATCCATTTTGATTCTATACCAATGGGAAACCTGATGAACAAGTTATATCGGCTGCTACCGGGGATCATTCCTTTATTCCTTGCAGGCAATTTGGATTTACATGCTCAGATTCTCAACCCGGCTTCCTGGTCAGTGACCACTTCCAAAAAAGAAGTGAAAATAGGAGAAAACTTTGATGTGGTATTCGACGTGGTCATCGACAACAACTGGTATCTTTATTCCTCTGATTTTGATCCGGATCTCGGGCCTATGGTGACCGAATTCATTTTTGCACACGATGATTCCTATGAACTTGTTGGAGATATCCAACCCGTCGATCCTAAAAAGAAATATGATGAATTATGGGAAGGTGAATATACCTATTTCAATGGAAAAGCCCAGTTCAGGCAGACGGTACGCGCATTGACGGGTGACTTGAACATCACGGGCAGCTACAGTTATCAGGTTTGTTCGGATATTGATGGAAAATGCATTCCCTTTGAGGATGAATTTTCAGTGAACGATGTCATCGTACTCACTGAAACAAAGGCATTGGGGAAAGCGAAAACAAAAGAAACCGGGATCCCATCAGAAATAGCAACAGAAAAAACTCAGCAAAAAGAAGGATTGGCTACACCTGCTCCCGTAATCCCCATCCAGGAGGCGGATATTCAAAAAGATGAATCAGCGGTTAAATCCCAAAAATCAACACCGGAAAGTACTGGCGGAAAGGAGGCAAAAAAGAAGACCTCCCTGCTGAAGCAACGGGATCCCAATGACCCGTATACCTTGCTTTCCTTCATGATCGTAGCTTTTCTGGGAGGTCTGGCTGCACTCCTGACACCCTGTGTTTTCCCTATGATCCCAATGACGGTCTCGTTTTTTACCGGCCGGTCTAAAACACGTGCCAAGGGAATTAAAAATGCACTGATATATGGTTTTTCCATTATCTTCATTTATACCTTCATTGGCTCGATCATCGCCCCCTTCATGGGACCCGAAGTGGCCAATGTGCTTGCGACCCACTGGCTACCCAATATCCTTTTCTTCGGGGTATTCCTGATCTTTGCCCTCTCCTTTTTCGGATTGTTCGAGATTACCCTACCCAGTTCCTTTGTGAATAAAATGGATCAGAAAGCGGACAAAGGCGGTTTGATCGGGATCTTTTTTATGGCGTTCACCCTGGTGCTGGTATCCTTCTCCTGTACCGGTCCCATCGTCGGCAGCATCCTGGTAGAATCAGCCGGCGGATTGGTATTAAAACCCATCCTGGGAATGCTCGGTTTTTCACTGGCTTTTGCCATCCCTTTCACGATCTTTGCGATCTTCCCGGAATGGCTGAATACCTTGCCGAAATCGGGCGGGTGGCTCAATTCAGTCAAGGTAATTCTTGGTTTTATCGAACTGGCCTTTGCCCTGAAATTCCTGAGTGTGGCCGACCAGGCATATCACTGGGGATTGCTTGACCGTGAGATCTACCTGGCCCTCTGGATTATCATCTTTACCCTCATGGGTTTTTATATTTTAGGAAAGATCAGGCTTCCGCATGACAGTAAGCTGGAAAGGATCAGCGTGGGACGTCTGATACTGGCCATCCTTACCTTTTCATTTGTCATATACCTGTTGCCCGGCATGTTTGGAGCCCCGCTGAAGAAACTGGCCGGTTATCTTCCTCCGATGTCGACCCTTGATTTCAGCCTGCTGGATGAAATCCGGAACACAAGAATAAACTACACACAAAATCCGGGTCAGGAACTTTGTGAGCCTGCCAAATATGATGATTTTCTCCATTTCCCACATGGCTTAAAAGGGTATTTTGATTATAAACAGGCACTGCAATGTGCCCGTGAAAAAAACAAACCCCTGTTTATCGACTTCACAGGGCATGGCTGTGTCAATTGCCGGGAAATGGAAGCAAGAGTATGGTCAGATCCGGATGTGCTGAAAAGATTATCCAACGATTTTGTGGTGGCTGCACTGTATGTGGATGACAAAACCGAGTTGCCGGAAACGGAATGGTATACTTCTTCCTACGACGATAAAATTAAAAAGACCATTGGGAAACAGAATGCTGATTTTCAGATCACCCAATTCAACAATAATGCACAACCTTTTTACGTGCTGCTCGACAATAACGAAAACCTGCTGCTCGAACCCAGGGCTTATGACCTGGATGTGAATGACTTCGTCCGGTTCCTGGATCAGGGAAAATATAATTTTGATGAAAAACTTTCCTTAAAATGAATTTTTTTACGGTGATTATTTCTTTAGCTTCAACTGTATTTATATGGTGGAAAAATAATCGCGATTCCCGAGACCAGATCGGACCAGAACGCCATTATACAGGAATAAATATTATGTAATCTTTTAGATCAATTGAATGTTCACGTATTCTTCCTCATAAGAAAGTGACGACAAAAAAGGAAATAAAAAAAATCTTCCTGGTGGAGGATGAAGATGATTATGCCGGTTTTATTCAAAAATCACTGGAAAAACTTGGTGACTATTCAGTAGAGCTATTCAAATCCGGGGAATTATGCCTGACTGAAATAAAAAAGAACAATCTTCCTTCTGTCATTCTGATTGATTATTACCTTCCCGGAATGAATGGCCTTGAATTATATACCTCTATTAGAAAAAAAAATAAAACGATACCGCTGATCATCATGAGTTCCAATACCGATGCCAACCTGGTGGTGGAAATGGTTAAAAAAGGGATCCGGAAATACGTGATCAAGAATGAAAATGTGATTATCTCCTTAAGGGCCCTACTCGAAGAGAATGATGACCTGTTTATAAATTTACATTGAGATAAAAATTAACTTTTTGGGATTTTCAAACTGACCTCCAGTCCTTTTTTCTGGTTTCTCTTAATCCGGATGCTGATCCCCAACACTTCGGCAATCTTTAGTGCAATGAACATACCCAATCCGGTGGTGCCTCCACCCACCGTAGGTTTGGCACTCAACGTCCGGAAGGGTTCAAATACATACGGTATTTCCTCCCGGCTTAATCCAGGCCCTTCATCATTTACGCGGACCCATACCTCCCCATTGATCTGTTCAAGTTGAATCTCAACCGTCGAATTCGCTCCGGAATATTTAATGGCATTGGATATGATTTTTTCAAGGATCTTGATGATCAGGATTTCATCCGAATAAATAATGATTGATTCCGGCTCCTGCGTTAAATTGAGCCTGACCCTGTTTAATCTGGATTGGATCTGATACCGGGTAATCACCTTTTTCATCACATTCCGGAGATCCAGCTTTTCGATATTTGCCTGCAGGCTGTTCTCATCAATGGATCGGAAATCCTGTAAATTCTGAATCATTTCGATGCCACTGATCACGGCATGATACATCTTGTCGATGTATTCCTTCTGTCTCTCTCCCAGATCTTTCCCCTCCAATTCAAACAACTGAATCAGCGCAAATAATTGATTGAATGGCGATTTGATATCATGTGAAATAACCCGTAGCAGGCTGTTCTTCTCCTCTTGCAACTCATCAATTACCCGCTGCTTTTCAGAAAGTATCACAGAAAGATCTTTATAGCTATTACCGGTCATGTTCCTGGATAATTTCCTATTTATCCGGTTATGTGCTTAATAGTGACCCGGATAATCTTTTTCACTGACCCCGATAATTACTTAAAAAAGTAGTATGCATGCATACTACTTTTTCGTATATTCATATATAAATCATGAAAAAAGAGGAATTGATTGATTATCATATCAAGGCTGCCTGGCATGCCATTTCAAGGATGTATAATCAATACGCTATACAGCATAACATCACCAGTTCGATGGGTTTTGTTTTGTTGAATATCGACTCACACGAGGGAACTCCGGCCACTAAAATAGCTCCCCTGATGGGGATGGAAGCAAGAAGCCTCACCCGGATACTGAAATCGATGGAAAAGAAAAAACTCATCCAAAGAAAGCGTGATCTCAATGACGGGCGTCTGGTAAAAATTTTTCTGACGCCACTTGGACTTAAAAAACAGGAAATAGCAAAAAATACGGTCAGGGCGTTCAATCAGTTGATCCATGGCAGGATAGCAAAAGAAAAACTGGAGGTATTTAAGGAAGTCATCGAACAGATCCACCAGATCATAAATACAGGTGAAATCAAAAAAAATCTTACTGCTGATTAATTTTTATGAAAAGAATCATTAAAAAGGTAGCCGTTCTGGGCTCAGGTATCATGGGCTCGAGAATCGCTTGTCATTTTGCCAATATCGGACTCAATGTGCTTCTATTGGATATCATGCCGGATCAGATTACCGAAGAAGAGAAGACTGAAGGATTGTCTCTGGAAGATACAAAGGTCAGGAACCGGATCGTAAGAAATGCTTTCCAGGCAGCACTCAAGTCCAGTCCGGCTCCACTTTATCATACAATCCTTTGCTGACAGGATCACACTCGGTAATTTCACCGATAACCTTCCCGAGATTGATCATTGTGACTGGACCATTGAGGCGGTAGTAGAGAACCTTGAGATCAAAAGGAATCTCTTTGAAAAAGTGGAAAAATACTTGCGGGAAGGCACCCTGATCACGACCAATACATCGGGGATCCCCATCCATCTTCTTGCAGAAGGAAGGAGTGAAAATTTCAAACAGCATTTCTGCGGCACTCATTTTTTTAATCCGCCCCGGTATCTTCGTTTGTTTGAAATCATACCGACCCCTCAAACACGATCAGATATCATTCAGTTTTTAATGGCGTATGGGCAGCTATACCTTGGTAAAAAAACCATTTTATGCAAGGATACCCCCGCTTTTATCGCCAACCGGATCGGGATATTTGCCATATTGAAAGTGGTCGATTCCATGAGTAAACTGGATCTGAATATCGATGAGATCGATAAATTAACTGGACCTGTGATCGGGCGTCCCAAGTCTGCTACCTTCCGGACTTCCGATGTAGTCGGACTGGATACGCTGATCAAAGTGGCAAACAACCTTTATGATTCACTTGATCATGATGAACAGCGGGAACTATTCAAGCTTCCCGAAGTGATCTATGAACTGGAAAAACGGAACTGGCTAGGAGAAAAAACGGGGCAGGGTTTTTACAAAAAAATTAAAGATAATAAGGGAAAATCCGAGATCCTTACGCTGGATCTCAACTCCCTCGAATACAGGGCCCGTGAAAAAGTAAAATTTGCCACCCTGGCCAATGCAAGGACTGTGGATCACCTCAAAGAAAAATTTAAGATCCTTTTTAGCGGCAAGGATAAAGCCGGTAAATTCTACCGGGATTCATTTTATGGATTATTCCAGTATATCACCTGGCGGATCCCAGAGATTTCAGATGAATTGTATAAAATTGACGAGGCGGTTTGTGCCGGTTTTGGCTGGGAATTGGGACCTTTCGAAACCTGGGATGCATCAGGATTTTCAAAGACGCTGGAGGAGATGGAAAAGATGGGGTACAAGCCGGCCCCCTGGGTATATGATATGCGTGATAAAGGATATCCCCCATTTTTACGAGATCAGAGAGGGCTATAAATACTATTACGACCTCCCATCCGGGGCCTATCAGAAAATTCCGGGACAGGAAGGCTTTATCATCCTGGATAACCTGAGAAAGGATCATGTTATATGGAGTAATTCAGGAGCATCCGTATTCGATCTGGGAGATGGGATCTTAAATGTCGAGTTCCACTCAAAGATGAATACCATGGGAAGTGCAGTAATCGAAGGGATCAATAAAGGATATGATCTTGCCGAGAAGGAATACCGGGGACTGGTAATTGGAAATTTGGGACCCCTGTTTACCGCGGGTGCAGATCTTGGACTTTTGTTCATGTATGCCATCGAACAGGAATATGAGGAGATCGACCTGATGATCCGACAATTTCAGCACACCATCATGCGTGCCCGCTATTCCCCCATTCCGGTGGTGGTAGCCATTCACGGTCTTACCCTGGGAGGGGGCTGTGAACTTACCATGCATGCCGATGAAGCGCAGGCATTGGCTGAGACCTATATCGGACTTGTGGAAGTGGGCACCGGTCTGATCCCCAGTGGAGGCGGTACCAAGGAAATGACCCGAAGAATATCGAAAGCGTATGAAGAAGGGGATATCGAGCTGAATACCCTTCAGAATACTTTTATGAATATCGCCACGGCTAAAGTTGCCACCTCGGCCCATGAAGCCTTCGACATGAGAATATTACTCAGTAAGGATCATATCACCCTGAACAAGGACCGCCTGATCACCGATGCCAAAACCGCTGTTTTACGCATGGCTGAATCAGGTTATGTGATGCCGAATCCCAATGAGAAGATCAGGGTCCTTGGGAAAACAGGTATCGCCTTATTCCTGGCAGGTATTCATGGAATGCTGACAGGGCGTTTTATAACGGAATATGATGCAAAAATTGCAAAAAAGATCGCCCATGTCATGTGCGGGGGAGAATTGTCCTATCCGACCTATGTGAGCGAACAATACCTTCTGGATATGGAACGGGAAGCTTTCCTCTCCCTGCTTGGCGAAAGGAAAACACTGGAAAGGATTGAATCTATCATTCAAGGTAAAAAACCCCTTAGGAATTGAGAATAATGAATGATGATTTGAGAATGGAAATTTATGATTTGCGAGAAATGATTAATCACAGATGATTTGGGATATAAGATTTAAGGTCACTGTGACCCGGCTTGTTATGGTAACAAAAAACATCATCGCCAGCAGGGTAAACATAGCATATGACTTGGAAATGAATAATCTGGATTGATCAGGCAAAGGTTGAAACTTAGGAAGCAAGTTTTAGGAGTCAGATACAGAGAACTAAAAATATTCAAATAAAATGGATGCATTTATTGTTGCAGGATACAGGACAGCAGTAGGTAAAGCAAAAAAAGGTGGATTCCGGTTTACCCGGCCTGACGATCTGGGAGCTGAGGTGATCAAATCCCTGGTGAAATCCATTAGAGGCCTGGACCCGGTCCGTGTCGATGACCTGATCGTTGGCAATGCCATCCCGGAAGCAGAACAAGGGATGCAGATGGGAAGAATGATATCCCTGCTCGCTCTTCCAGTAGAAGTACCGGGTATGATCGTCAACCGCTACTGTGGCTCTGGTCTGGAGGCTATTAATATCGCTTCAGCCCGCATTCATGCTGGACTGGCTGATTGTATCATTGCCGGAGGGGTGGAAAGCATGTCGCTTTTACCCATGCTAGGATGGAAAACAGCACTCAATTATTCGATTGCCTCCAATCATCCGGATTATTATACAAGCATGGGACTCACCGCGGAAGAAGTAGCCATAAAATATAAGATCAGCCGGCGGGATCAGGATGAATTTGCCTATCAATCACACCAGAAGGCGGTCCGTGCCATTGAGCAGGGATCTTTTAAAGATGAAATCATCCCGTTTCAAGTCGTGGAAACCCTTGTGAATGCCTCAGGAAACAGGGAAACCAGGAGTTTTACAATCGATACCGATGAAGGTCCCAGGAAAGACACCAGTATGGAAGCCTTATCCAGGCTAAAACCGGTTTTTTCAAAAGATGGAACGGTCACTGCAGGCAATTCATCTCAAACTTCGGATGGGGCAGCCTTTGTTTTGGTCATGTCCGAAAAAATGGTAAATGAGCTTAAAATTACCCCTCAGGCAAGATTGATGAGCTATGCCGTTGCCGGAGTAGAGCCCAGGATCATGGGGATTGGCCCGGTGAAAGCCGTACCTAAGGCACTGGACCAGGCTGGTCTCAAATTAAAAGATATTGAGCAGATTGAGCTGAATGAAGCTTTTGCGGCACAATCACTGGCCGTGATCCGTGCACTGGACCTGGATGGAAACCAGGTAAACGTAAATGGTGGAGCCATTGCACTGGGTCATCCATTAGGATGCACAGGTGCCAAACTTACCATCCAGATCATCCATGAGATGAGAAGAAGAACTCAGAAATATGGAATGGTAACAGCCTGCGTAGGTGGAGGACAAGGTGTTGCCGGTATATTTGAATTGTTGAATTAAAATCTTGAATGTGATGTCTGTCACAACAAAAACAGCTAAAAGGACGGGAGGAGATTTCCTGGTCAGGGAAACCTGTGCGGAGGAAATATTTATCCCGGAAGAATGGAATGAGGAACAACGCATGATCTCCCAATCGTGCCATGATTTTTTACGAACAGAGATCTATCCAAAGCTAGACAAGATCGATTCAATGGAATTTCCTGACCTGATGCCATCCCTGTTGAAAAAAAGTGGTCAACTGGGATTGCTGGGTACTTCCTTGCCTGAAAAATATGGGGGATTCGGGATGGATTTCAATACAAATCTGTTAATTGCGGAAGCTTTTGGAAGCGGGCATTCCTTCGTGGTAGCCTTTTCCGCACATACCGGTATCGGAACCACTCCGATCCTTTATTTCGGGACAGAAGAACAGAAATTAAAATACCTGCCTGACCTGGCCAGCGGTAAAAAAATGGCCGCCTACTGCCTGACCGAACCCAACGCCGGATCCGATGCAAAGGCCGGAAGAACCAAAGCCACGCTGAGCACTGATAAAAAATATTATCTCCTGAATGGCCAGAAAATGTGGATCACCAACGGAGGATTTGCTGATATCCTGATCGTTTTTGCTAAAATAGAAGGTGATGAAGAGCTTTCGGCATTCATTGTCGAAAAGGATTTTGAGGGGATTACCATGAATCCGGAGGAGAAAAAAATGGGCATAAAGGGATCCTCCACACGGCAAATTTTTTTCAATGACTGTCCGGTTCCTGTCAAGAACATACTGGGTGAGCGTGGCAGCGGTTTTAAAATGGCGCTGAATATACTGAACATTGGCAGGATCAAACTGGCAGCTGCCACCCTGGGTGGTGCGAAGATTTCTATTCAGAAATCAATCCATTACGCCAATGAACGTGAACAGTTTGGAAAAACGCTCGGCTCATTCGGGATCACCAAACACAAACTGGGAAACATGGCCGCCAAAATTTTTGCAATGGAATCCGCCATTTACCGGACTGGTCAGATGATTGAAAATAATTATAAAGATCTCCATAATAACCTCCTGGAAGACAATGTCGCCAAAATGAAAGCCATTGAAGAATTTGCCATTGAATGCGCCATTATGAAGGTGCATGGTTCGGAGATCCTTGACTATTTGGTTGATGAATCCGTACAGATCCATGGTGGAATGGGTTATTCTGCAGAAGGACCCGTAGAAAGGGGGTACCGGGATGCAAGAATCAACCGGATCTTCGAAGGCACCAACGAGATCAACCGCATGGTTATCATCTCTATGCTTTTAAAAAAAGGTTTCCAGGGTGGGCTGGATCTGATGAACCCGGCCATCCAGGTACAGAAGGAACTGGCTTCCATCCCTGAATTGAGTCCGAATGGTGATAAAGGGATATTTACGGAAGAAAAGAGGATGATCTCAAATCTGAAAAAGACCGGATTGATGATTGCAGGGGCCGCTGTTCAGAAGCTGAAACAACAATTGAAGGATGAACAGGAAATCCTGATGCATCTGGCCGATATACTCATTGAGATCTATGTGGCTGAATCTGCCATTTTACGGGCCGAAAAATTGACTTACATGAAAGAAGGGAATATAAAGGCCCCTCAATCCACACTTGCCAGGATTTCTCTTTACCATGCAATGGGAACAATTGAAAAGTCGGCAAAAGAAGCCATTTATGCCTTTTCAGAGGGCGATGAAGAGCGAATGTTGCTTCTGGGCCTGAAACGTTTTATGAAAGCCGATCCCTATAATCTCAAAGAGGCAAGAAGGGAAATTGCTGACCTGATGTTGAACAAAAATGACTATCCCTTCTGATTAAGGCCATTCCCTGAATCTTTCTATCGGATAGCATCAATGATACATCAACCCTCTTTGGTTCCTGGCGATCCGGACGGAACAGGCCGTTCCATTCGACATAGATCATGGAGTAAATTCACCTCGTCAGAAATATATCTAAAGGATTGATCCTCAGGAAAGTTTTGTGCCAACCATTTCAAGTAATTTTTTGGTGGCCCGTATCCCCTCGACTTCAGGCATGTTTCCTTCGAATTCAATGCCAACATGCCCGGTGTATCCGGCCTCTTTCACAATTTCCAAGAGCTTGAAATAATCCATGTTTTTTTCGTGACCATTTTCATCAAAATCATAAGATTTGGCACTGACTCCCTTGGCATAGGGCATTAACATCCTGGTCCCTTCGTACCGATCGAACTCCTCCAGACATTTACGCTCACCATTTTCATAACTGGACTTGATGCAGAAATTACCGAAATCAGGCAAGGTGCCGCAAAATGGATTATTAACTTCTTTCATCACCGTCGTTAACCAATTTGCGTTGGAAGAATAACCTCCATGATTTTCCACGATGACGTTGATCCCTTCCTTTTTCCCATATTCGGCCAGTCTTCCCAGTCCATCAATGGCTGTTTTCTGTACTTCCTCGTAGCTACCTGTACCCGCCGCATTCACGCGGATGGAATGACATCCAAGAAATTTAGCCGCGTCGATCCATTTGTAATGATTTTCAACCGCTTCTTTTCGTTTTTTCTTATCAAGTTCCGCCAGCTCTCCCTCCCCATCGATCATGATCAATACGGTGGTAACCCCCAGATCGCCGCAACGTTTTTTTAACTCGCTGAGATAAGCAGCATCTTCTGCCTTATCTTTAAAAAACTGATTTACGAATTCCACTGCGGTGATACCAAAATCGTTTTTTGCCTTGGCAGGAAACTCCATATTTGTCAATTCACCGGCAAACAGGGTTTTATGCAGAGACCATTCTGCCAGAGAGATTTTGAAAAACATATTGCCTGAAGTTTTACTGAAAGCCAGATCATCTGGAACAACGGAAACTAATCCGAAGCTGGCCATGGCAAGTGAACTTTTCCTTAAAAATTTTCTTCTTGATTTGCTATGCATGATCGTTTAATTAATGCTGTATTTCCTACTAAAGTTAATCATGTAAAAAAAAACGTTACATGAGTCAAGTTCCTTCGAAATCTATTAATTTCGTTGTCAAATATACCGGAATCATGAAATTAATTGAGGTAAAAGATAAGAAAACCGCTCAAGAATTTATTGAACTCCCATTAAAAATATATAAAAACTACCCGAACTGGATCCGGCCACTTGATAAAGACATCGAGCATGTATTCCATCCGGAAACCAATAAATATTTCAGGCATGGGGAATGTATCCGCTGGATATTACAGGATGATCGGCAGGAGACCATTGGAAGGGTAGCCACCTTCATTAACAGGAAAACCGTCAACAAAGACAACGATCAGCCAACCGGGGGTATGGGATTTTTTGAATGTATCCATGACCGACAAGCCGCATTTCTGCTATTTGATCAATGTAAAAACTGGTTATCCGAAAGGGGAATGGAGGCCATGGATGGCCCCATCAATTTTGGTGACCGGAACGAATGGTGGGGTTTGCTGGTTGAAGGTTTTGAGAGAGAACCCAATTATCAGATCAATTATAACCCTCCCTATTACGTGGATCTTTTTGAGGCCTATGGATTTAAGACCTATTTTGAACAATATACATTCGGAAGAAAAGTAAAGGATCCGCTTTCTCCAAAGCTTTATGAAAAAGCTGAACGAATTGCCAGAAATCCGAAATTCTCTTTTTCCACCCTCGACATTAAAAAACTGGATAAATACACCGAATATTTTCATGCTATTTATAACAAAGCCTGGTCAAGCCATAAAGGTGTCCCGGCCTTGTCGATGCAACAGGCTAAACTGGTCATGAAACAGCTGAAACCCATTCTCGATCCGAAAATCATGTATTTTGGGTTTTATGAAAGTGAACCGGTTGCCTTTTTTATCTGTATACCTGAAGTAAACCAGATTTTCAAACATGTCAATGGAAAACTGGACCTGATCGGAAAATTGAAGTTTCTGTATTATAAGTGGAGAAAGACGAATAAAAAATTTGCAGGAATTGTCTTCGGCATTGTTCCCGAACACCAGGGTAAAGGAGTGGAAGGGGCCATTATTTTATATTCCAGAAAGAAACTGGAGGATCTCAATGACCGGTATGATGATTTTGAAATGAACTGGATCGGAGATTTTAATCCTAAAATGATCCATACAGCAGAACAGGTGGGGGTTTCAAAATACAAAGTTCACAGAACCTATCGAAAGCTTTTTGATGAATCCAGGCCATTTAAAAGACATCCGATAATTTCCTAGATCAACACATCTTTACATAACTTCCCAGCCACTGGGTTGTATTTTTATATTTATCCATCACCTTGCTCACATTCTCATCGTCGATGTGTCCATCAAAATCAATGTAGAAAAAGTATTTGAATTGTTTTCCTTCCTTGGCCGGACGGCTTTCGATCTTGGTAAGATTGATTTTTGCATGGTAGAAATCCTGTAGAAAATTTACTAGGGCCCCCGGTTCATCGGGCAATCGTGTAATAATACTAGTTTTATCCATCGAACTCTCCGAATTTTTAATATCCTTTCCGATGATCAGAAACCGTGTGAAATTATCCTGTGAATCCTCGATATTATGAAATAGTACAGGCAGGCCATAGGTTTTTGCCGCAATAACGGAACAGATGGCCGCCCCTCCACTGTCTTCCAGTGCCAGTTTAACCGCTTTTGAGGTGGAATTAGCAGGGATGAGGTCTACTTTGTGATCCGCAAATGTATTATCGATAAAATTTTTACATTGTCTGAAAGCAATATCCTTGGAATAGATCCTTTTGATTGAATCTACCTGATCGAGGGAGGTAGCAAAAGCAAAAGTGATCGACAGGGGTATTTCTGCCACAATGTTCAGATCATATTCACCCAGGTTGTCGACGGTTTCATTGACGACACCTTCCTGATTGTTTTCCAGAGGAACCACGCCGTATTTGGCCCTTTCGGCATGAACGGCCTCAAAAACAGAATGTATAGTACTCAGGGGAAGATATTCGCTCATGGCACCAAACCTGCTTTCAGCTGCCTGATGTGTAAAACTTCCTTCAGGTCCCAGGTAGGCAATCTTTTCGGGAAGTTCAATGTTCCGGCTGATGGCGAAAATTTCAAGGAAGATGGCTTCGATGGCGGCCCGGCTGAGAAGTCCACTCCTTTCCCGACTAATCTGATGCAACCTGTCAATGATTGATTTTTCACGTTCCGGCCTGTAAATAGGTGTTTTGCCCGAACTCTTTATACTTCCTATCTTTTTTACAAATTCCATCCGCTCACTGAGCAGTTCCAGGATTTTGTTATCCAGTGAGTCAATTTGTTTTCTATAATCTTCGAGGTTCAATGGAATAAGTTTTTGATTTCAATTCATTTCCGCGGGTCTTATCTTACCCAATCCATTAATTTCCGTTTTTATATTTGATGGATTCCCTTCATATTCAATGCCCCCAACCCCTTCTATGCTTGCATCAAGATCCTCTGTGACATAAATATCTGCTCCTCCAAGACCGCTTACCACCACCTTGCAGGACCTGCTTTCCAGGCCGAAAGCCTTCAGGCTGCCGGCTCCAGATAAATTCAGTTCCTGCCGGTTTGTTTCGCCTGCTAATTTTACAACCCCCGCCCCACTTAACATGACCTTTAAAAAATTAGTACGCAGGTTGATATCGAGCATCCCGGCTCCATCCATTCTCAGGTTGAGCTCCTTTTCCTCAATATAACCTTCATTCTGAATCATGGCTGCACCTGTAACCCTCAGTGCTTCGATATGATCATATTCAATGATGATCCGGATCTTGTTTTTACTGATCAGTTTTTTCTGCTGGACAATCGCCAGTAAATCATTATGGACATCAAATTCAATATATTCCTGCAAATTTTCGTCAGTAATTATGCGTACCCCGGTTTTTTCAACCCGTTTCAAGGTGACATCAAAATTCCCTCCAATTCTGACCTCAGTAAAAGCAGGGACTTCTTCATACCTGGTAATGATGTTGCCATTGCCTTTTTCAAAATCTCCAAAAAAATTGCATGAGATCATACCGGTACTGATGAATCCCATGATCAGAAAAAAATGAACAGTATTTTTCATATTACAAATTTGACAAATTTAAAATGTCAATGAAAGAAATCATTCAATGAATGCATTACTTTCATGTGAAAACGTAAATTTAATTGTGAATATAGAACTCTTACCTTAATTTTGGGGCTTTTCAAGTCAACTTTATATCATGCAAAAAGATACTATTATTTTTGATTTAATAAAAAAGGAGAAAAACCGCCAGGAATCCGGTCTGGAGTTTATCGCCTCAGAGAACTTTGTTTCCCAACAGGTGCTGGATGCCATGGGTACCGTTTTAACCAATAAATATGCGGAAGGATTGCCCGGGAAAAGATATTATGGGGGATGCGAGGTGGTGGATGAGATAGAAACTCTTGCCATTGACCGTGTCAGAAAATTATTTGGGGCGGAATGGGCCAATGTACAACCCCATTCGGGAGCTCAGGCCAATGCAGCCGTCATGCTGGCCCTGTTAAATCCCGGAGATAAAATCCTGGGTTTTGACCTTTCGCATGGAGGTCATCTCACCCATGGATCCCCTGTGAATTTTTCGGGGAAATTATATGTACCTTCCTTTTATGGGGTGGAAAAAAATAGCGGGAGGATAGATTGGGAAGCGGTAGGAAGAATTGCCGACCGTGAAAAACCCAAACTGATCATTTGTGGAGCCTCCGCTTACAGCAGGGACTGGGATTACAAAAAATTAAGAACCATTGCCGATAAACACAAGGCTTTCCTGCTGGCCGATATCTCGCATCCTTCCGGATTGATTGCCAGAAAAATTCTGGAAGATCCATTAAAATACTGTCATGTGGTGACTACCACCACACATAAAACCCTGCGGGGACCGCGCGGAGGGCTGATCATGATGGGTAAAGATTTTGAGAATCCATTGGGAATAAAAACGACCAAAGGAAAGATCAGGATGATGTCGTCATTACTCGATTCCGGTGTTTTTCCCGGTACACAGGGAGGTCCACTTGAACATGTTATTGCTGCCAAAGCAGTAGCCTTTGAAGAGGCGTTATCGGATGAATATTTAAAATATATCAAGCAGGTACGAAAAAATGCCCAGGTCATGGCCGGAGAATTTATGCAAAGAGGGTATAAGATCATATCAGATGGAACGGACAATCATTTGATGCTGATCGACCTGAGATCCAAAAACCTGACTGGCAAACAGGCTGAGGATGCCTTGATCCAAGCAGACATTACCATCAATAAAAATATGGTCCCTTTTGATGACAAATCTCCTTTTATCACCTCCGGAATGCGTATCGGAACGGCAGCCGTTACCACACGCGGCCTTTTGGAAGAAGATATGATAAAAATTGTTGAATTGATTGATCGGGTTTTGACAAATATTGACAACGAATGGATTAATTTTGGAAGTTAAAAATGAAGTGAACAACTGGATGTCCGCATATCCGTTATTCCAATAAGACCGTGGCAGAAACTGAAGAAAAGGTAGCTGAAGCAGAAGAAAAGGAAATGTCGTTCCTGGACCATCTCGAAGAATTGAGATGGCATATCATACGAGCCCTGATTTCCATTATGGTTTTTTCAATCATGGCCTTTTTGGCAAAAAAAATCGTATTTCATGATATTATCCTGGCACCCTCACGACCCGATTTCTGGACTTACAAGATGTTGTGCAAATTAGGTCAACTGGTCAATACCAATGTGCTGTGTATCGATGAATTACCTTTCATCATCCAAAGTAGGCAGATGACAGGACAGTTTACCATGCATATAACCTCTTCTTTTGTAATTGGGCTCATTCTTGCTTTTCCTTATGCATTTTGGGAGTTATGGCGGTTCATCAGTCCTGGATTATATAGCAAAGAGAAACAAATTGCACAGGGGATCCGTCTTTTTTGTCACTCTTTTATTCATGATAGGAATTCTGTTTGGATATTTTATCATCAGCCCGATCTCAATCAATTTCCTGTCGAACTACCAGCTGGACCCGAGTATCAGCAATGAATTTGATATCATTTCCTATGTTTCTACCATCACCATGCTTGTACTGGCGAGTGGTCTTATGTTTCAATTACCCATCATCGTATACTTTTTTACCAAGGCAGGGATCGTTACGCCAGGCTTTCTGCGAAGCTATCGAAAACATTCCATTGTGGTGATCCTGGTGATTTCCGCGATCATCACTCCTCCAGATGTAATGAGCCAGATTTTAATTGCGCTCCCCTTGATCCTTCTTTATGAAATCAGTATTATTATATCTAAAAATGTAATTAAAAACGATCCTGACCTCTTATTACTAGAAGATTAATGATGACCTATAAAATAGCAATCGGTGGAGATCATGCAGGATTTGAATTGAAGGAAAAAATCAAAAAATTACTGGATGAAAGAGGACATCTTGTCGAAGACTATGGCCCCTATTCTGACAAGGCAGTTGATTATCCTGATTTTGTCCATCCGGTAGCGACAGCAGTCGAAAATGGTGAATATGATTTTGGAATTCTGATCTGTGGAAGTGGAAACGGCGTAGCTATGACAGCCAATAAACACCAGGGCATAAGGGCTGCGGTATGCTGGAATGAAATGCTGGCAAAACTGGCCAGGGCTCATAATGATGCGAATATCTTATGTCTAGCCGGAAGATTCATTGACTATGAACTGGCAAAAGAAATTGTAAACATTTTTCTTTCCACGGGATTTGACGGAGGAAGACATATTACACGGATCAAAAAAATACCCTGTTCCTGATCTACATCAGTAAATACACCTCTTCATTCAATTTTTTATACCGGAGTGATAACTGAGGTATCTTACTGAAAATCTGATCGACCCAGGCATCTTTGTCAATTAATACCTCAGGAAGATCGGTCGAGAAATTATTGTAAAACTTTATAACCTGTTCATAGCTATCCATTTCTTCTATCTGCTTTTTTGTAATTTCCCAGGAAAGATAGGGGGTTGCCACGTCATTCCTGAAATATTCGCCTTTGTGATTCCCCAGTACCAGTATTCTTTTGGTCTTCCAGGTTAATAGGTAACTCAACAGGTTGATAGCGTTGGCTTTCAATCTGGATCAGATGTGCAATATTTGTATTTTCAAAAGAGACCAGGAAATTTTGAGTGACGAGATAGGCGCAAAAGATCAAAAATAATAATTCGGCCAGCCAGGCCCTCCGGAATAATAAAAAATAATGGGTGATAAAAAATGTTAACGAAGGGATCAAAAGGATCAGGATATGGGAAGATTGATAATAATCAAGTAGAATCATCACACCACCCACCAAGACCATGATCAGCATGAAATTTTGTAATCTGGTCTGATAATTTATAAATGCCCTGGCATTGACTATTTTAATGAATGAAAGTATCAGGAAAATGAGGGGTAAGGCCAGTAAAATGAAGGATCGATTCCCACGATAACAAAGCCTGATGTGTGGAGGGCAGCAAAAGGTATTTTAATATATAATTTAAGTCAGCCTGCTGATCAAACCAGTAATATTTCAACCAGACCAGCAGATAAGGCAATATAAATCCAAAGATCAATAGTAAATATCGTCTCAGTGTCGTACTGGTATAAAAAACGAAAGCAAGGATGGTGGATAAAAGAATTAAATAGTTCAAGGGAAAGAACAGTGAGGCGATTCCCAGATACAAACCAATCTTTAATACGATCCAATCTACTTTTTTCTTGCCTTCAATGTGGCTGAAGGTAAGATCAAAGGCAAAAAGGATGAAGGTCAGGGACATTAACTGGGGCGACAACATTCCGATGTCCGGAATTCCCATCATCAACACAGCATAAATAGCTGCCGGGACATAGGTATTTTGATTATAAGCCCTATGCTGAATTAAAATAACATTGAATAAGAGTGCCTGGAAGAAAATCAACAACAATGCAAGCAAACGATAAACAAAATAATTCCCAGGCAATATTTCAGCTAAAATCCAGTATACCAGGGAAGATAAAATTCCGGTATTATGATAAATATCTACATAAAGGGTTTTACCGTTTGCCAGTTCCCTTCCCAACACTTGCCATTCAATTTCAGGAATGGTAATGAAGAGGTTTGAAAAATAAAAAGGCAATTGCACGGCTATCAGGAATAATAGCACAATGATAAGCCTGTAAGGGTCGTTAATTTTAAAAATACTTAACAACTGCTGATCAATTTAACCGGACAAAGGTAGTAAAATATATAGCTTAATTTGAAGATAATTTTATTATATACACTTATAATTAGGATATTTGTATCAATATGCAAGAAAGTAAGAGACAACAGAAAATTTCCAGACTCATCCAACGTGAACTGGGCGATATATTTCAAAAAGATGCGAAAGGATATTTTGGTGAAGCGTTCATCACCGTTACCAGAGTAAGGATATCGCCAGATCTGAGCATGGCCAAAGTCTATCTGAGCCTGATGATGGTCCAGGACAAGGAAAGTTTCATACAAAAATTGACTGAAAAAAAAGGTCTGGTCAGGGGCATGCTGGGACAACGAATAGGGAAAAATGTCAGAATTGTCCCCGATCTGCATTTTTATCTTGATGACAGTGCAGAATATGCCGATCACATTGAACATATTCTGAAAAACTTACATATTCCACCGGAAGAACCTAACGAATAAATTGAACCTCGCTCTTCTCATAGCCAAAAAATATTTCTTCTCGAGGAAAAAGAAGAATTTTATCAATGTTATTTCTATCATTTCCATGACAGGCGTGGCGGTTGGTACACTGGCACTCGTCATTGTGTTGTCTGTGTTCAATGGCCTGGAAGAATTTATCAGATCATTATACGGTTCGTTCGATCCGGATATTAAAGTGCTTCCGATAAAAGGAAAGTCTTTTGTCCTCCAACCCGGTTTAATTGAAGAAATTTCTTCCATCGGGGGAGTTATCAATGTAGTAAAAGTAATCGAAGACAATGCCTATGTGAAGTACCGTGATGCCGAAATGGTTGTTAAATTAAAAGGAGTGGACGAAAATTTTTTACTGGACCATCGTTTAGAGCAAAATATCGTGGAAGGAGATCTTTTTCTGAAACGTGATCACCAGATGTATGCAATCCTGGGACGTGGCATACAGTATACATTGAACATCAATCATTTAAATGATATATATCCGCTTCAATTTTATTATCCTAAGAGGAGATACCGTTCCAGCCTGAATCCGGCCCAATCAGTAAATAGATTAAATATTATGGTCTCTGGAATATTTGCCATTGAAAAACAATTTGATCTTAAGTTATATCATTGTACCTTTAGAATTTGCAGAGAATTTAATGGATTATGATGATCGTATCACCTCACTGGAAATAATGGCTCAAAACCGGGGCAATATTCCAATGATCAAATCGGAGATTGAAAATAAAATTGGGCAGAGTTATCAGGTACTTGACAGTGATGAACAGCATTCTGCATTGATCCGGGCCATTAAGATCGAGAAGTTATTTGTATTTCTTACTTTTTCATTTATCATCGCGGTATCGGCCATTAATATATTCTTTTCCTTGACCATGTTGGCCATTGATAAAAAGAAAGACATAGCTGTTCTTTTTTCTGTGGGAGCAAGCAAAAAACTCATAAAAAGGATTTTTATCAATGAGGGTGCCATTATTGCTTTTACCGGGGCAATCCTGGGAATGGTAATCGGGATTCTTGTATTGCTTGCCCAGCAGAAATTTGGTCTGGTCTCGATGGGTATTGAGACTTCCGTGATCGATGCTTATCCTGTGAAGATGAAATTAAACGACTTTATTTTCACTGGGATCACAATCATTATGATTACCTTGTTATTCAGTTCCAGACCTGCGATCCTTGCTTCAAGATCAAATGTGATTGATGATTTATAATTCGTATTTTCGTATACCTTTGTTCGGGAATTTAACAATCAGGTTTTGGGTTTTATGAAAAAAATATTCCTCACCTTGATTTTTTTAAATTTTACCATACTTTGCTATTCCCAGTTCAATATGGGCCTGAAGGGGGGAGCCACCTTTTCAAATATCATCTACGATCAAAAGCCATTTCAACAAAAAACAGTGGAAACCCAGATTAAAACTGGAATTATGGGCGGACTCAGCTTTCAGTATATTAATAAGAGCAATGCCGGATTACAATTTGAGATGCTTTACATTCAAAAGGGATTCAGTACAAAATTTGATTCGGTGAACAATACGCAATATGAGAGGTCCATTGACTATATTTCACTTCCTTTCCTGATGCATGTCTCATTTGGTAAAAAGAAATTTCAGGTGAGCCTTATCCTGGGTCCTTATGGAAGTTATGCCGTAAGTTCCACCGAGATACTGACTGATGGTTCACAAAAGACGGAACGAAACTATCAATTTGACCCTGAAATAGATAACCGTTTGGAATTCGGATTGCAGGGAGGAGTGGGATTCAGAAATAAATTTAATTTCGGGATTATCGAGATCCAGGGAAATCTCTCCTTTACTTTTACAAGTCTGTACCGGTGGGAAGCCATTAACAAAGATCCTGAAATGGACCGGTTTTTCGAAATCCCTGAAATGGCCCAAAGCCAGGTTTATCAAGTCGCAATTTCCTACTATTATCCATTTTGAACGAAATCCTTACATTCAACTAAAAAATTAAATATTACGAGTAAAGTATACTGATTTACAGTAGTTTATATTTTTTAATGCCTTGCTTCCCATCTTATATTATGTAAGAATTTCCTTTAAAGTATATCATTTACACAGCCTTAGGCTGAGACGTTCCTGGTTCCTTACATGGCCTGAAAAAATTATATCAAACTATCTTATATATTTAGGAAAAGTTGAAACAAGGAGGTTATTATGAACGTTGCAATGAAAATTTTTGTAGAGATTCACAAGCCAATTTTACCTGCCATCGTATTGGTTATTTTACTCGCATTGGCTTTATCGTAGAAAGAATGACTTTTTATCTGCCTTCTTTCAAGACATTTAGTAAATACTGGCCGTAACCGCTTTTTTGAAGTGGTTCAGCCAGTTTTATTAAATCATTCTCATTGATAAATCTCATTTGATAGGCCACTTCCTCGATGCATCCAATTTTAAGGCCTTGCCGGTCTTCAATCACCTGAACAAAATTTGTTGCTAGCATCAGGGATTCAAAAGTTCCTGTGTCCAGCCAGGCGGTTCCGCGGTCCAGGACTCCTACAAAAAGTTTTTCCTGTTTTAAATAGTTTTTATTTACATCGGTAATTTCCAGTTCTCCCCGCTTTGATGGCTTCAGATTTTTTGCGATATCCACCACATGGTTATCGTAGAAATATAAGCCAGGAACCGCATAATTTGATTTGGGATTGACCGGCTTTTCTTCGATGGATACAACTTTTTTCGATTTATCAAATTCAACCACGCCATAGCGCTGTGGATCATTGACGTGATAAGCAAAGACCACGCCTCCATCGGGATCATTATTTTGTTGCAGTAAATCCCTTAATCCAGTACCATAAAATATATTATCCCCCAAAATCAAAGCACATTTACTTTTGTTAATAAATTTCTCCCCAATGATGAATGCCTGGGCAAGTCCTTCTGGCCTTTCCTGAATTTCATAATAAAAATCACAGCCGTATTTAGAACCATCTCCAAGTAGTCGCTCGAAATTTGGGAGATCATGTGGGGTTGAAATAATCAGAATCTCACGAATTCCCGCCATCATCAGCACAGATAGCGGATAATAAATCATTGGCTTGTCATAAATTGGCATCAATTGCTTGCTGATGGCCAGCGTGATTGGATGTAGCCTTGTTCCTGATCCCCCAGCTAAAATAATTCCTTTCATTAATTTATTTGGTTTTAGAGGTCATAAAAAGATTTATAATATTCAAGATATTCTCCAGAGGTAACATGTTCTAGCCATGCTTCATTTTTCAAATACCATTCTATTGTTTTTTCCAAACCTTCTTCAAAAGTTAAAGATGGTTCCCAACCCAACTCTTTTTTAATTTTAGAAGCATCAATGGCATATCTTAAATCATGACCGGCCCTGTCTTTCACAAAAGTGATCAGCTTTTCAGAGGTTGAAATAGGTCTCCCCAATTTTTTATCCATGATCCTGCATAACAATATAATCAATTCAATATTTTTCCATTCACTATTCCCTCCTATATTATAGGTATGACCAATCTTTCCCTTGTGGTAGATCAGATCGATGGCACTGGCATGATCCTCAACATATAACCAATCCCTGATATTCTCACCTTTTCCGTAGATTGGGACAGGCTTATTATTTTTAATATTGTTGATACATAAAGGAATCAATTTTTCTGGAAACTGGTTGGGTCCATAATTGTTTGAACAATTTGATATTACAACCGGGATCTTATACGTATTATGGTAGGCCCTGACAAAATGATCTGAACTGGCTTTTGAGGCGGAATAAGGTGATCTGGGATCGTAGGCTGTCGTTTCCTCGAAGTACCCCCCATGTTCAAGGGATCCGTATACTTCATCTGTTGAGATATGATAAAATTTTTTCCCTTCCATATTTTCCCAATATTGCTTTGCTGCATTCAGCAGATTTACTGTTCCCAGAATATTGGTATGGATAAATGACAAGGGGTCCTGAATAGATCTGTCGACATGGGATTCAGCAGCCAGGTGAATTACCCCATCGAATAATTCCCGTTCAAATAATTGATGAATAAAATCAGCGTCGTTGATATCACCTTTGATAAAAGAATAATTCGGATGATTCTCAATATCCTTCAGGTTTTCAAGGTTTCCTGCATAGGTCAACTTATCAAGGTTTATAATTTTTAAATCTGGATAAAATTTCACAAAACGATTGACTACATGCGATCCAATGAATCCAGCACCTCCAGTAATTAACAGTTTATTTTTTGACATTCTAATTTACTTTTTTATATAACTACTAAAATCATAATGGTCACTGGCATATAATGCTCCTTCCGGAAGTGATCTGAAATAATCATAAGTGATTTTCAATCCTTCTGCCCGTGTGATCTTTGGTTCCCACCCTAACAGATTCTTTGCTAGCGAAATATCCGGTTTTCTCTGACTCGGATCATCCTTCGGCAAAGGTTTATATATGATTTTCTGATTAGTCCCGGTTAATTTTAGGATCTCCTCTGCGAATTCTTTAATGGTGATTTCCTGCGGATTCCCAATATTGACAGGTTGAACATAATCGCTCCGAAGAAGTCTGTAAATGCCTTCGATCAGGTCATCCACATAACAAAAGGATCGGGTTTGAGATCCGTCACCGAATACCGTAAGATCTTCACCTCTGAGTGCCTGGCCGATAAAGGCAGGCAGAACCCTACCGTCGTTCAATCGCATCCGGGGTCCGTATGTATTAAATATTCTCACAATCCGTGTATCCACTCCATGAAATGTATGATAAGCCATGGTCATTGCCTCCTGAAAGCGCTTGGCTTCATCATAAACCCCTCTTGGGCCCACCGGATTCACATTGCCCCAGTAATCCTCGCGTTGGGGATGCACCATTGGATCTCCATAAATTTCCGAAGTGGAAGCCACCAGAATGGTAGCCTTTTTTGATTTAGCCAATCCCAACAGATTATGGGTTCCCAGGGACCCAACCTTTAAAGTCTGGATAGGAATTTTTAAATAATCGATGGGTGAGGCCGGGGATGCAAAATGGAGGATATAATGGATCGGTCCTGAAACATGAACAAATTTTGTAACATCATGCTCATAAAATGTAAACTCCTTTAATTTGAACAGCTGTTCAATATTTTTAAGATTTCCTGTGATCAGGTTATCCATTCCGATCACTTCAAATCCCTCTTCAATGAACCTGTCACAAAGATGAGATCCTAAAAATCCAGCTGCTCCGGTGATTAATACTCTTTGTTTAGACATATATTTCTTTACGACCTATGCTAATATAATTAAATCCATTTTCTTTCATGGTATCCGGATCATATAGATTGCGCCCGTCAAAAATGACCGGGTTATTCATTTTTGATTTCATCAGGTTGAATTCCGGAGTTCTGAACACAGGCCATTCAGTCATGACCAAAAGTGCATCAGCATGATCCAATGCAGCATACTCATCATCTACAAGCTCAATTCGGTCCCCAAAAAGGTTTTTTACATGAACCATAGCCTCAGGATCATATGCTTTGATCTTCACTCCAGCTTCAAGTAAACTCAAAATATTATCGATGGCCGGAGCTTCCCTGATATCATCTGTATAGGGTTTGAACGAAAGGCCCCAGATCGCAATGGTCTTATCTTTCAAATCATGTTTGAAATATATCAAAATCTTATCGATCAATTTCACCTTCTGGCGGTTATTTATATCTATGACCGCATTTAATATTTTGAAATCATAATTCACCTCACTGGCTGATTTGGAAAGCGCCTGAACATCTTTAGGAAAACAGCTTCCCCCATATCCAATCCCGGCAAAAAGAAACCGTTTCCCTATCCTGTTGTCAGTTCCAATACCACGCCTGACCATATCCACATCAGCTCCCACGAGTTCACAAAGATTGGCAATTTCATTCATGAAAGTGATTTTTGTTGCCAGGAAAGCATTTGCGGCATATTTAGTCAATTCCGCTGATTTGATATCCATAAAAATGATGGGATTACCCTGCCTTACCAGAGGCGCGTAAAGATTGTTCATGATTTTTTTTGCCCGTTCTGACTCCGCACCGATCACTACACGGTCTGGTTTCATGAAGTCTTCTACGGCTACTCCTTCCCGCAGGAATTCAGGATTGGAGACGACATCAAATTCAACGGAGGTTTTCTTCGCGATTCTCTCCCTGACCTGTTCTGCTGTCCCCACCGGGACGGTCGATTTATCCACGATGATCGTATACTTTTTTAATAAACGTCCTAAATCATCTGCCACCTGCAATACGTATTTCAGATCTGCAGACCCTCCTTCCCCGGGGGGTGTTGGAAGTGCCAAAAAAACAACATCCGCATTATTGATCCCTTCTTCCAGATTTGTGGTAAAAGATAATCGTTTTTCCCTGATATTGCGATCGAACAAAACATCAAGACCAGGTTCATAAATCGGAATAATCCCCTTCCTGAGTTTTCTCACTTTTTCTTCATCAATATCAACACAGGTTACATGATTCCCCGTTTCAGAAAAACATGTTCCGGTCACCAATCCAACATATCCGGTTCCAATAACAGCAATTTTCATAGTTAGGTATTTAAACAGTAACGAAAATAGTACATTCGGTCAAATTGACCGAGAACTGATAGGAATATTATCTCCCTCAAAATATTTCGTGCAATACTACTATTTTTCTTTCAAGGATAAGTTTTTTGTTTTATTGACATTCATTATCTTTGCACTCCATTTTGAAATAAACAGCAAATATGATCATAGTTAACGTAAAAGAAAACGAGTCAATCGACAAAGCACTTAAGCGGTTTAAAAAGAAATTTGAAAGGACAGGCGTATTGAAAGAAATCAGGCAGCGGTCATTTTATGAGAAACCTTCTGTTAAAAACAGGAACATGCGGATAAGGGCTGCCTACAGGCAAAAAATGCAGTCACAAGAAAATCAATAATTTTTCTTTTTTTTGAAAAATCATTACATTACATTTCCTGTAAGAAATGGGAAATGAGATGATTGATTCTTTTTTGAAATATCTTACTTACGAAAAAAGATCCAGCCAGCACACCATTCAATCCTATCAAACCGACTTATTCCAATTTGAATCTTTTATTCAAATCCATTATGCATCGGGTAAAATAGAAGATGTAGATCATCGAATGATCCGGGATTGGATGGTACAGATGGTTGAATCCGGTTATATGTCAACATCCATCAACCGTAAAATTGCTTCCCTGAGATCATATTATAAATTTCTATTGAAGCGAAATTTCCTGTCAAAAGATCCAACCCAAAAAATCAGGATTCTCAAATCGGGCAAAAAAATACCTCATTTTGTTAAAGAAGATGAAATTATCAAATTATTTGATGAATATGATTTTGGGGGTGAATTTGAAGGGATCAGGGATAAACTTCTGCTGGAGTTGTTATATGGGACCGGGATCAGACTTTCTGAGCTGGTTAATTTGAGACAGGATGACATTGATTTATTTGAAGGGACCATCAAAGTACTGGGCAAAAGGAACAAAGAGAGAATAATCCCTTTGAATACTGAATTAATTAATCTGATCACTTATTATATTGAAAGAAAAAAAGAAAAATTTAATAGTAACGGAAATGAATTTTTAATCGTTACTAATAGTGGGGAAAAAAGTTATTCGATGCTTGTGTACAGGACTGTGAGGAAATACCTCAATTTATTCTCTTCAATCGACAAAAGAAGCCCTCATGTTTTGCGACATACATTTGCCACACATTTATTAAACAAAGGAGCCGAATTAAATGCGGTGAAGGATTTGTTAGGTCATACGAGTCTTGCCGCCACTCAGGTTTATACGCATAATTCGCTTGAAAAACTTAAAAAAGTTTTTGATCAAGCACATCCGAAAGCATAGTTTTAATTTTAAAATTGATTGGTTATGAAGTTACAAATGCATTCTATTCATTTCGATGCTGACAAAAAGCTTACCGATTTTATTCAGAAAAGAATAAATAAGCTTGAAACTTTTTACGACAGGATTGTTGATGGTGAAGTAATCATGAGAGTAGAAAAAGATGATCAAAACCATAACAAAACCATTGAGTTCAAAATTAATATCCCCGGCGAGCAATTGTTTGTCAAACAAAAAGACCGGACATTCGAAGCCGCCACAGACATGGCCATAGAAACACTTAAAAGACAACTGAAAAAATTCAAGCAGAAAAAAATCGGCAGATAAAAAAAAGAGCTCCTCGGAGCTCTTTTTTTTATCCCAGGCCAAATGTTTTTTTTACCTGATTGACATAATCCAACTTTTCCCAGGTGAATAATTCAACCTCCACCTCTTTTATTTCGACCTGCCCATCAATAGGACGCAGAAATTTCTTTTTAATTACTTTATTTTGTCTTCCCATATGACCATAAGCAGCAGTTTCCAGGTAGATCGGATTCCGTAATTTCAGATTTTTTTCAATCATTCCAGGTCGCAAATCAAATATTGATTTGATTTTTTCGGCTATTTGTCCATCTGATTCCTTTACATGTTTGGTACCAAAGGTGTCTACAAAAATCCCGATGGGTTCCGCAACTCCAATGGCATAAGAAAGCTGTACCATCATTTGGTCCGCGACCCCGGCTGCGACCATATTTTTGGCAATGTGCCGTGCTGCATAGGCTCCGGAACGGTCTACCTTGCTGGGATCTTTTCCTGAAAAAGCACCTCCACCATGTGCTCCTTTACCACCATAGGTGTCCACAATGATTTTTCTTCCTGTTAATCCCGTATCTCCATGCGGGCCACCAATTACAAATTTTCCGGTAGGGTTGATGTAATATTTTATTTTTTTGTTGAAAAGTACCTGGATTTCAGCAGGTTGTTTTTCTATTACCCTGGGAATCAATATATTGATGATGTCATGTTTAATTTGATCGGCCATTTCATCATCTGCCTTTCTAATAGCTTTTAGGGATCCATCGAAAGGCTTGATAAAATCATCATGCTGTGTAGAGACTACAATGGTGTCAATTCTTATGGGTTTGTGATCATCCGAATATTCGATGGTAACCTGTGATTTTGCATCAGGTCTAAGATATTTGATTTCATTATTTTCACTCCGTATCTGGGCCAGTTCCTGTAACAATGTATGTGCCAGGGCTATCGGAAGGGGCATATAATTGTCGGTTTCCTTGGTGGCATAACCAAACATCATTCCCTGGTCGCCGGCTCCTTGTTCTTCTTCCTTACCTCGTTCCACTCCCCGGTTAATGTCTGGGGATTGTTCATGAATCGCTGAAAGGATACCACAGGAATCACCTTCAAACATATATTCACTTTTAATGTATCCAATTTTATTAATCACCTGGCGCGTAATGGTTTGAACATCAAGATAGATATTCGATTTGACTTCGCCGGCAAGCACTACCTGGCCGGTTGTAACCAGGGTTTCACATGCTACTTTTGAATGTGGATCAAACGCTAAGAAATGATCGAGGAGTGCATCAGAAATCTGATCGGCTACTTTATCAGGATGGCCTTCAGAGACAGATTCGGAGGTAAATAAATAAGGCATAAGAATTATACGATTGTTTAAATGTGTTGGCAAATCTAATCCCAAAGTATAAGAATTAAAACATTAAATAAATTCAAAAATGCTTACAATTGTTTTTTCTTTACCGGATTTTCATTTTCCTTCGAACAATAAATATTGAAAAATGCCTTCATTTAATACTCTTTTGTTCAAAACCACTGATGGCATCAGCGTACTAAGTATTAACCGGCCAGATAAATTGAATGCGCTGGATCATGCAACCCTGATCGAGATTCGTAAAGCCATCCAGGAAGTTTATGATGATAAGCATATTAAGGGGCTGATCATCACCGGAAATAGCGAAAAAGCTTTTGTGGCCGGAGCAGATATAAAAGAAATATCGGAATTGAATGAACTGAATGGCCGGAAATTTTCGGAAAATGGTCAGGAGATATTTAGCTTAATTGAAAATTGTCATAAACCCGTTGTTGCTGCCATTAATGGATATGCCCTGGGAGGTGGATTTGAACTGGCACTTGCCTGTCATTTAAGGATTGGTTCAAAAAACGCCAGATTCGGATTCCCTGAAGTTACCCTCGGGATTTTACCAGGTTACGGAGGAACACAAAGGCTCACTTTTCTGATTGGAAGGGGACGGGCGCTTGAAATGATGCTGACGGGTGAAATGATCAATGCCGAAACGGGCCTTCAATTTGGAATTCTCAATCATATCGTAGAGAATCCGGAACTTTTGGTCCCCTATGCAAACGATCTCTTAAAAAAGATATTAAAGAACGCCCCCCTGGCGCTTGGCATGGTAATCGAATCTGTAAATGCAGCTACAAGATTCGAAATCAATGGTTTCCAAACCGAATCCAATTGCTTTTCCAATGCATTGAAGACCCATGATTTCATCGAGGGGACCCAAGCGTTTTTAGAAAAAAGACCTCCTGAATTCACCGGCGAGTGATTGATCCATGAGCAGGATTAAAACCCTGGCGAAGGAAACCGCCATTTATGGGATATCAAGTATACTGGGCCGGATGTTGAATTGGCTTCTCGTGCCCTTGTATACCCAGTATCTGATTCCCTCCGAATATGGAATCGTAACGGAACTGTATGCCTATGTCGCCTTCCTCGTGATCCTCTATACCTATGGAATGGAGACAGCATATTTCAGATTTTCTACAACCGGACAACATAATGAAAAAACGATTTTCAATCTATCTCAAACATCCATTCTCCTGACATCCATTCTTTTGTCTTCTGTATTGATCATTTTTTCCACCCCTATTGTTAATTATCTTGATTATCCTGGTCAGGAAAGATACATTGTCTGGTTTTCCCTCATTCTTGGCATCGATGCCATTTCAGCCATTCCTTTTGCCAAACTCAGGCTTGAGGGAAAATCGAAAAAATTTGCTTCGATCAAGTTGATCAATATTTTCATTAACATCGGGTTAAATCTTTTTTTTATTGTCTTTTGTACAAAAATAGTTCACCAGGATCCGGCTTCCCCCATGAAGAGTTTTATCCAGTCCTTTTTTGATGAACACCGGCTGGTCGATTATGTTTTTATTTCCAATCTGGTAGCCAACGGATTCCTTATCGTGCTGATGGGCAATATGATTTTTAATATGAAAATTATCATTGACCGCAAAAAATTAAGAAAAATGTATGTCTATGCATTCCCGATCATGATTATGAGTCTGGCAGGGGTAACCAATGAAATGCTATCCAGGGCAGTACTAAAAAAATGGCTTCCGGAAGGTTTTTATGAGCATTATTCCAATCAGGCTGCCCTGGGAATATTTGGTGCTGCCTATAAGTTATCGGTATTTATGACCCTGGCGATACAGGCGTTTCGATATGCGGCTGAACCTTTTTTCTTTGCAAGGGCAAATGATGTCGATTCAAAAAATCTTTTCAGCAAAGTGATGCAGGGATATATTATATTTTCGTCATTCATACTGATCCTTATCAGTCTGAACCTTGATATAATTGGAAAACTGTTTTTAAGAAGCCCTTCCTATCGTGAAGGATTGGTGGTGGTACCTATTCTGTTACTTGCCAATCTGTTTTTAGGCATATATTATAACCTTTCGGTCTGGTTTAAACTGACAGATAAAACCTATTACGGAACCTTTATTTCCCTAACAGGTGCTTTGATCACCATCCTGCTTAATTATGTATTAATCCCCTTCCTGGGATACCTGGGTAGTGCAATTGCCACACTCATTTGCTATCTGTCCATGGCAGCCATCAATTTCTATTATGGCCAGAAACATTTCCCGATTCCCTATGGGGCCGTCAGGGGCTTGTTTTATATTTTTCTGGCCTCATTGATCACTTTTGCAGGATATTACATGAAAATCAAACTCCCGCTGAATCACAAAGTTTTTCAAATATTTTTAATGATGCTTTTCCCCATCATCATCTATTTAATGAATAAAAAACAAATTCATTTATTATTTAAAAATCTGATGAAAACTAAATGAAAGTAAAAATTGTCAATCGGTCCATACATGCCTTGCCTCATTACCAGACACAACATTCAGCGGGTATGGACATCCATGCTTTTATCCAAAAAGAAATTGAATTATCCCCAATGCAGCGAAAACTCATCCCCACCGGATTATTCATTGAGTTGCCACCAGGATTTGAGGCACAGGTAAGGCCAAGAAGTGGATTGGCCATCAAGCATGGTATCACCGTCCTTAATACTCCCGGGACGATCGATTCGGATTACCGGGGTGAAATAAAAGTAATTCTAATAAATCTTTCAGATAAAAAATTCGTTATAAAGGACGGTGAAAGAATTGCCCAATTAATAATTTCCCGGCACGAATCGATTGAATGGGAGAAAGTGGATACCCTGAATCCTTCAGAAAGGGAAAGCGGAGGATTTGGGAGCACGGGGAAATAGTTGATATTCAACGGGAAACATCGCTTAAATTGGGGAATTATTTATTTTTATAATTTGTAACGGTTAATTTTGCGTAATGGAATTATTGTTGAATCAAAATAAATCCACCCAGATGGTGCCTTCCAGAATATTGGGAATAAATTCTTTGTTCAGGCTGATAATCATAATATCCCTGGGTATGGTTATGATTTTTATGGACACGTCTGCGCTGGCCCAGAAATCAAAAAAAAGAAAAAAAGTTGAGGAAATTTCGCCAAGCGAACTTTCTGAAAAGGATAACCGCCTCACCGAACAATTTTTTACGGAAGGTGAAAAATATTTTATTCTTGAAGATTATACCAAATCCATGGCATTCTTTCAGAAAGCGCTCGAGATGGATCCCGGGAATGCTGCCATCCATTATAAGATTGCTGAAATCTATGCAAAAAATAACGAATTTGACAACGCCTTAATACATGCCCTGCAGGCACAGGAATCTGACCCTGTTAATAAGTATTATTATCTGTTATTAGCTGATATTTATACCAGTAAATCCGAATTCAATAAAGCAGCAGAAGTCTATGAGGATTTGATAAAAAAGATGCCCGGAACTGAAGAATATCTTTTTCAGGTGGCTGCCCTCTATATTTATCAGCAGAAATATGATGATGCCCTGGACTGCTATAACCGGATCGAAGAAATATTTGGCGTCAATGAACAGATCACTTTCCAGAAACAAACCATTCTGATCAAACAGGGAAAATTAAATGAGGTGATCAAGGAAGGTGAAAAACTCATTCAAGCTTATCCTGGAGAACCTGAATATGTAGCCGATCTGGCAAACAAATTAATTGCCAATGACCGTTATGAAGATGCGACACAAATACTGAACCAGGCTATCCTGGATTTTCCCGAAAATCCGATCATTCTCTACCAGATGGCTGAAGTCTATAATAAAACGGGAAAAACGGAGGCTGCGAAAGAGATCATGAATAAAATTTTTGATGGCACTGAATTCAGTCTCGAGAAAAAGATGCAGATCGTAGCCAACTACTTTGGACAAGAATTATCCGAAGCTGATAGGAAATATGTGCTTTCTCTGGCCGATAAAATAATTGAGTATCATCCAGATGAGGCTGATGGTTATGCTTTATATGGGGATCTGTTACAAAGTTTTGATTCCCTGAAGGAAGCCAGGGAAATGTATTTGAAATCACTGCGCCTGAATCCTTCGAACCTCCAGGCCTGGACCAATGTATTGGATTATGAACTTAGAAATAATGATATTGACAGTGTCATCGTTCATGCAGATGCCGCGATTACCCTTTTCCCGAATCAGGCAATTCTCTATTATTTTGGGGGAACTGCATACATGTTGCAGAATGAAAACGGAAAGGCTACCCAACTTCTGGAACAGGGGAAAAGATTGTCATCCTCCAACCTGAGACTCTTATCGATCTTTAACGGCCAGCTGGGAGATGCGTACAACGTGTTGAAAGAATATGAAAAATCGGATGAAGCCTATGAGGCTGCCCTGGATTTTGATCCGGACAGCGATCATGTTCTGAATAATTACAGCTATTTTTTATCAATCCGGAAAGAAAAGCTCGACCTGGCATTGGAAATGTCATCAAAAGTTGTGAAAAGGAATCCCGATAACGCGACCTACCTGGATACCCATGCCTGGGTACTTTACAATATGAGCCGGTTTGAAGAAGCAAAAAAATATATCGAAAAAGCAGTACAGCAGGACGAAAATGTCAGCGGAACCATCCTTGAGCATTATGGGGATATACTATTTAAGCTGGGTGAAATAAACCTGGCAGTGGAACAATGGGAAAAAGCGAAAAAAATGAATGTTGATTCCGATTTAATTGATAAAAAAATAGCCGACCGGAAACTGTATGAATAAATCTGCGCTGCTGATATCATTCCTGGTGGTATTCCTTGTATCATGTAAAAAAGAAATTTTTCAATTTAATTTCACGGAGAAAAAAAAATTAAACATCAATGAACTTGATTTTGATAATCTTCAGGCCAAATCAAAAATACAATTCGATGATGGATTCCAGAACTTCAATGCCAACGCCAATGTTCGGATAAAAAAAGACAGCGTGATCTGGCTCTCTGTTTCCGCTTCCATAGGTATTGAGGCAGTTCGCGCGATCATCAGGACTGACTCGATTTTTGTAATTGACAGAATAAATAAAGAATACAAGGTTTTTGGATTTGATTCACTTCAGCAAAAATTCAATATCCCCATCGATTATAATATGCTTCAATCAGCTCTTGTTGGGAATTTAATAAACGCAAGAGAAAAAGAAGACAGGGTGGTAAAGGAAAATGGTTTTTTTCTGCTTAAACAAAAAAATGGTAATTTTCAGATCGATAATTTCGTGAATTCAAAAACAATGAAGATCGAAAAAGTAGTGATCCGCGAACAACCAGAATTGAATTCGATGGAAATTAATTACAATGATTTCCAGTTTATTGATAAAGAGTTGTTACCTAATGAACATGTATTTAATATTTCTTACACAAAAAACAACTATCATTCGAAAACGGAATTAAATATCGGATTCAATAAAATTTCTGTTGATGATAAAAAAATAAAGTTCCCTTTTAATATCCCAAATAAGTATGTTTCAAATGAATAAATTTCTTAGCATACTGCTATTACTGGTTTTTTTGACTTCCATTCATTCCTATGCACAAAAATCCCGACAGGAACTGGAAAAAGAAAAAAAAGAAGCCATAAAAAAAATGCAGGAAGCAGAAAAAATCTTGAAGCAGACTGAAAAAAAGAAAGAATCGAGTGTAGGTCAATTGAATGCAATAAACAATCAGATCACAGCAAGTATGACGGTGATCAATTCGATCAATGGGGAAATCAGGTTGATCAATGATGAAATAAATGAGCTTAACCAGATCATCGAATCAATGGAATCAGATCTTGTCAAGCTCAAGGCCGAATATGCACATATGGTCTATACCTCCTATAAAGCCAATTTTGGATTAAGAAGTATCGTTTTCATTTTTTCAGCTCCTACTTTTAACCAACTTCTCCTTCGGGCAAAATATATGGAACAGTATTCCAACGCAAGAAAAAAACAATTGGTCCTGATCCAGCAGGTCAGATCCTCGCTTGTTGTCCAGAAATCCAATCTTGAAAAAAACCGGAATGTGAAAGATCAATTACTTACCCAGGAAAAGTCACAAAATCAGAACCTGGTTTCATTGCGTAACAAGCAGGAAACCATCATACAATCTTTGAGTCAGAAGGAAAATGAGATTAAAAAAGAGCAAGATAACCGGAAAAAAGCAATTGCCAGACTTGATAAGCTGATCGCGGATATCGTGGCAGCCGAGATTAAAGCTTCTTCAAAAGGCGAATCCAACGACAAAATTATGCTTACATCCAGTGAGACCGCCATTTCCAAATCATTTGAAAACAGTTTTGCCAAATTGCAATGGCCGGTTACCTCGGGATTTATATCCGCTAAATTCGGAGCCAATCCTCATCCCGTTTATACTAAATTAAAAATCCCCAATAATGGAATCGACATTCAGACCAATGAGAATGAGGAGGTTCATGCAGTGTTTGAAGGATTGGTCAAGGCGGTGGCCGTTGTTCCCGGAGAAATGCGCTATGTTGTACTGATCCAGCATGGGGATTATTTTACAGTCTATGCAAAACTCAAGGAAGTATCCGTTTCAAAAGGAAATGTTGTCCGGGCTAATCAGAAAATAGGCGTAGTAAATACGGATAATAAAGGAACTTCTGAATTACAATTTCAAATCTGGAAGAATAATCAGAAATTGAATCCTGAAAATTGGCTTGCAAAAAAATAATATTTTTTATTGCACACCATTTCAATTTGAGAGATCGTTTATATTAGCTATATTTACATTCTAATTTTTAGATAATACGATGGAAATGTTAGGACACATATTATTATTTGGGATGCCGGGTGGACCCGAATGGTTGATAATCATACTGTTTGTAATTATCTTTTTCGGAGCTAAAAAGATACCTGAATTGGCGAGAGGACTTGGAAAAGGGATCCGGGAATTTAAAGATGCTACCAAAGGTGTGAAAGAGGAAATTGAGGAAGGGTTGAATGTGGATGACAACGAGAAAAAAAAGTAAAAACGATTGAGGGCTTATAATTCCCTACAGGATATTCAAATAGATATCCAGGAAGGAAAAACAAGTTGTGCTCAATTGGTTGATTTTTATATATCCAACATCAGGCAAAAAGCCTATCTAAACGCTTTCCTGGAAGTTTTTGAAGAAGAAGCAAGGCAGCGGGCAAAATCTGTTGACAGCAAAATTTCGTCGGGAATAGCAGGCCGACTGGCAGGGATGGTGATCGGTATCAAAGATGTACTTTGTTACGAAGATCATGCGATCCAATGTTCCAGCAGAATACTGGAAGGATTTAAATCACAATTTAGTGCTACCGCCATCCAAAGGTTAATCGATGAAGATGCCATCATTCTTGGAAGAATTAATTGTGATGAATTTGCGATGGGATCCAGCAATGAAAATTCTGCCTATGGCCCGGTCAGAAATGAAGTAGATCCGGAACGTGTTCCTGGTGGATCATCGGGTGGAAGTGCCGTGGCTGTTCAAGCCAATCTTTGCCTTGCAGCTTTAGGATCGGATACAGGGGGATCAGTTCGGCAACCCGCAGCTTTTTGTGGAATAATAGGTATAAAACCAACATATTCCAGGATTTCAAGATATGGATTAACCGCCTATGCTTCTTCCTTTGATACGATCGGAATACTAAGCAGATCCATTGAAGACAATGCCTTACTTCTTGAAATTATGGCAGGTTGTGATGATTATGACAGTACGGTATCCCGCAAACCCGTTCCTGACTATACTAAAAATCTTAATTTTTATCAGAAAGCCAGGATCGCGTACATCAAGGAAACCCTTGAAGACCCGCGGATTGATGTTGAAATAAAGAAATGCCACCACCGATATCCTGAACTTCCTAAAAGAAAATGGACATGAAGTAGTTGAAATTTCTTTTCCCTTACTGGATTATATCCTGCCAACCTACTATATCCTCACCACAGCCGAAGCAAGCTCCAATCTATCCCGATTTGATGGGGTTAAATATGGTTTTCGCAGTCCAAATACATCCGATATGGAGTCCATGTATAAAAAATCCAGGTCCGAGGGTTTTGGCGAAGAAGTTCAACGGAGAATTTTACTGGGAACTTTTGTCCTGAGTGCCAATTATTATGATGCCTATTATACCAAAGCACAAAAAGTGAGACGATTGATTCAGGAGCAAACACTTGAAATATTTAAAAATTATGATTTTATTGCACTCCCAACCACACCAACCACTGCTTTTAAAATTGGGGAATTAAAAAATCCATTGGATATGTATTTTGAAGATTTATTGACTGTACAGGCATCTGTGGCCGGAAATCCTGCGATATCGATCCCCATCAGTGAGGGTAGAAATAGGCTTCCAATTGGATTTCAGATCATGGCAGATTATTTTCAGGAAGAAAAATTATTGGCATTTTCAAATTACCTTTTGACCCATTACAAGAATTAATGATCAGATATGAAAAATCTGATAAAATATTATATTATACCTGGATTGGTCGCGCTGATCCCTATCTCCTCTTCTCTGGGCTCAGATGAAATATCATCGGATAGTCTGTCCTATGAGTTCTTTTATTATCCTTCCTATGATTATGAATATATTCCAGATGCAACCTATGATGAGGTAAAGGAGCGTATTGAAAATATTGAAAGCAAGATCCCGTTAAATTATAATACCACCGTCAAAGCTTTCATTGATTATTTTACTGTGAAAGATCGTGAATATACCAAAGGTGTGCTTGGAAAGATGCATTTGTATTTTCCGATTTTTGAAAAATATTTTGAAAAATATAACATCCCTGATGAAATCAAATATTTATCAATCGTAGAAAGTGGATTAAATCCGGTTATCCGTTCCAGGGTAGGAGCTGTAGGACTTTGGCAATTTATGCCTGAAACCGGAAGATTGTACGGCCTGAACATTGACTGGTATTTCGATGAAAGAATGGATCCTGAGAAATCGACTGAAGCGGCATGTAAATATTTGCGCGAGTTATACAACTATTTTGACGACTGGGAACTTGCTCTGGCAGCCTATAATGCTGGCCCGGGAAAGGTAAGGAGAGCCATAAGAAGATCTGGTTATAAGAAAAATTTCTGGGAAATCTACCGTTATCTACCCAGGGAAACACGATCTTATGTTCCTCAGTTCATTGCGATCATGTATGTGGCCAACTTTTCAGAAGAACATAATTTTTACATTGATGAGTATAAAGATTATTTGCCGGAGTCGGATACCATCCTGGTAAGCGATTTTTTATATTTTAAGACATTTGCCGACCTGACCGGTATTTGTCCGGAAGATCTCGAACGACTCAATCCCATTGTTCGCAGGAATGCAATCCCGGAAACTGCAAAGAATTTTGCACTTAGAATTCCTGCCTATATTAAAGAGAATTTTAATTTGAACCGTGCTTATATTCTTGACTCCGCAAGAAATACGGGTAAAGATGAAATGGAGTACCTGGCGAGAAATGAAGTTGGCAGCACCTATGGAAGGGATAAATTAATCCATACCGTACGCTCTGGTGAAGTTCTCGGAATAATCGCTGAAAAATATAAAGTGGGACTTTCAGATATTAAATCCTGGAATAACCTGTCCAGCAATATGATCAGGATCAATCAGAAATTAGTCATCTGGGTAAATCCCAATTATTATGAGCATGTAAATAATTCGACTCCCGATATGGTAATCCAGGTCACTCCCCAACCTATCCCATCCTCCAAAATACATATGGTTCAGCCAGGAGATAGTCTCTGGAAAATATCGCAGCAATATGAGGGATTGTCCATCGAAAAAATTAAAGAATTAAATAACCTGAAGGACAATAAAATCGTTCCCGGACAGAAGCTGATCGTAGGTTAATTATACTAATATTCATCTTGGCCATTTTTTCTTTCGTATACACCTATAAAAAACCTTTATGATGAAAAAACCAATCTATCTCCTTATAAACGCACTCATAATATCCATTGTATTCTTCTCCTGTAATAAGGACTGGCTCGGGGATCAAGCCAAACCAAAAGGGCGTGGAGAACCCGGAGAAATCGTGCTGGTCCTGGATTCGGCGCGATGGTCCGGCGAAATTGGGAGTGAACTCAGAAAAACATTCCGTGCCAGCGTAGAGGGTTTACCAAGGGATGAGCCCCTGTTTGATCTCAGGCATGTAACCCCTTTTGAATTTAAAGGTATCCTCAAAAATGCCAAAAACCTCATTCTGGTGGTCCCCATTAATGATAACAATCACGAAAGTGTACGAATGCGTAATTTTTTTACAAAAGAGGCAATCGATTCGATGCGAATTAATGATGACATCTTTCTTATTAATCGTAAAAATTTATTCGCAACCGATCAGAGTGTACTTTTTATTGTTGGACACAATGATGAAAGTCTGAGGCAGAAAATCAAGAACAATGAAAATAAACTGATTTCATTTTTCAACAAGATTGAAGAAAATAGGGCTTATCAGCGATTATATAATGTCCGGACTGAGCGATTAATCATGAGTAATGTTGAGGAGAAATACCACTTTCAGATCCAGGTACCTTTTGGATGGAAAATTGCGGAAGAAAAGGAAAATTTTGTTTGGCTACGGCAGGCCGGAGACCAGATCGATAAAAATATCTTTGTTTCCTTCAAGCCATATAAAAATGAAAATCAATTTGAAAATGACAGTCTCGTCGAATGGCGAAATCAGATTACTAAAAAATACATTTATGAAGATCCCAATAAAGTAAATTCCTATGTGATCACTGAACCTTCAATCCCTCCAACCATCACGGAAGTCAATTTTAATGGCAACTACGCAAAAATGATGATTGGGAGATGGAAAACCCTCAATATATCAATGGGAGGGCCTTTTATCAGTTATGTATTTGTTGATGAAAATACTGGAAGAATGTATTATCTTGAAGCATTCCTGTTCAGTCCGGGAGTCGATCAGCGGGAATTGGTCAGAGAATTGGAGGTGATTTTGAATACCTTTAAGCCAGTATCTCAAAAACAGAGTTAGACATTCCTTTTTTTAAAATATAATTTATTTAGTTAATTAGGGATACAAACGTGAATCGTGTATCCCTTTTTTTATTTTTACAATAATTTATGTCGTATTCAATATAGCTGCGGCCAATTTCGTTGTCTGAATATATAAAATCTATGTATGATCGGATATCTAAAGGGTGAAATTACTGTTGTAGATCCAACTTATTTTATCATCGATGTGAATGGTGTCGGTTACGAAGTAAAAATATCATTGAACACTTTCACGAGGCTTAAGGATCAAAAACATTGCAAAATTTATACATATTTAAATATTAGGGAAGATGCACATATTCTTTATGGTTTTTATGACCTTAATGAAAAATTGCTTTTTACCCAATTGATTACGGTATCGGGCGTTGGACCAAGTACGGCCATCATGATGCTTTCCTCAATGAATGTAAATGAAATTCAGGATGCCATTGCCATGGAAGATGTTAGCCTGATTAAAAGTGTAAAGGGCATTGGTACGAAGACTGCTGAAAGAGTAATTCTTGAATTGAAAGATAAAATTAAAAAAGGAATTACGGGAGATAAGATGACCGATGTATCCATGCCTCAATTTAATCTGTTGAAAAATGAGGCCCTGGGAGCATTGATCACCCTGGGATTCCAGAAATCACAGGCGGAAAAAAGTATCCATAGTATTCTGAAAAACGCAAATAAAGATATTACATTAGAAGAAGTTATAAAACTTGCACTTAAATCTTCTTAATCACATTTTTTAAAATTTGTCAAGTCTGTATAGCATATTTATCTGGATCTGCGGAGGTTTCTTGACATTGGCTACCATCATGTCAAATGCAAAATCCGGTAATACCCCTTTTATTCTCCTCCAAACCGTTATGCTGGATAGTCTTGACCAGGATTCAATTAAGCAGGATAGCCTTCTGGCTGATTCATTAATTAAGCCATATGAACCCAGCAAACAGCCTACCTATAATCCAAAAGACAGGTACGGCAATCCATTCGTATATGAGGAAAGTCCCTCCCCACTTCTCCTGAAAGATCCCTCAGCAATTAAACTGGACCTTGAAATCGATACCAGTAATAATTATACGATATACGAAAAAATGGGTGATATCAATTATCGCCCGACCTCCACCATGACTTTTGAGGAATTCCAGAAAGTGCAGGAAGAAAAAATGATCAAGGAATATTGGAGAAATCGGTCAGCCGGTCTGGACGGTGAAAGTGCAGTAAGTGGGAGAAGACTGATCCCTCCCATCTATATCAGCCCCATATTCGACCGTATTTTCGGAGGTAGTTATGTCGATATTCGTCCCAATGGATATGTAAATCTTGATTTTGGAGGCCGATGGCAACGAATTGACAACCCTGCCATTCCCATTCGACAACAACGCAATGGTGGATTTGAATTTGATCAGCAGATCAGCATGAATGTGGTGGGTAAAATTGGTGATAAGCTGGCCGTAACCGCCAATTTTGATAATAACAATTCTTTTGATTTTGAGAATAACCTGAAAGTGGAATATACCGGATATGAAGAAGACATCATAAAGAAGATTGAGGTTGGTAATGTAAGCCTGCCATTGAATAACAGTTTGATCACTGGTGCACAAAACCTGTTTGGATTGAAAACGCAGCTACAATTCGGAAAACTTTTCGTCACAGGAGTAGCTTCTACTCAAAGAGGGAAAAATGATGTCATTACAATAGCAGGTGGGGCGGAAGGTCAAGGCAGGGAATTCCAGATAAGGGCTTCGGATTATGATGAAAACCGTCATTTTTTCCTCGGTCATTTTTTCCGGGATAATTATGAAAAGTGGCTAAGCGGTCTTCCCCAGGTACTGTCTGGATTAAACATAACAAGGGTAGAAGTATATATCATTAATAGAAATAACACAACCCAGACGCTTCGCAATTTCCTGGGAATGATGGATCTTGGGGAAGGAAAAGTTATTTATCGTGATGAAAACGGTTTTATTGCTCCCGGCCAGGGCAATGTACCGAACAGCAATGATGCCAACAAACTTTTTCAATCGCTGAAAGATAATGAGGCACTCCGGAATGTAGACAATACCAGTAATATCCTCGAAAATGAATGGGGATTGGTGAAGTCTACTGATTTTGAAGTGGTCACGGCTGCCAGAAAACTCGATGATAAAGAATTTACCTATCATAAACAATTGGGTTACATTTCACTTTACAGAAAGCTACAGAATGATGAAGCCCTGGCCGTATCCTATGAATATACCTATAATGGGAAACGATATAAGGTGGGTGAATTAACAGAGGATTATCAGAATCTTCCCGAGGATCAGGCCATTTATCTGAAACTCCTACGTCCCAGTAAGATCAATACCCTGGTCCCTACCTGGGATCTGATGATCAAACATATTTATAATCTGAATGCGAGTCAGATCAATCCCGAAGGTTTTGATCTCAGGATAATATACAGGGATGATAGGACAGGGATCGATAACCCAAGTCTTCATGAAGGCCGGAATACCAAGGATATACCCCTGGTGGAACTTTTTAACCTGGACCGTCTTAACAAAAATAATGATCCGCAGAGAGACGGGATATTTGATTATGTGGATGGCATTACAGTTAATCCTGAGTACGGCACCATCATTTTTACTGTCTTGGAACCTTTTGGGAAACATCTGAAAAGCAAATTTGATGAAGATGAGACTGCTCTGGTCGAAAAATATGTTTACGATACTTTGTACAGTACAACCAAGGCGGATGCGGAACTGGCGATCGATAAAAACAAATTTTTCCTGGTCGGCCGGGTAGTAGGTGGATCTGCCACTGAAATCGTGCTGCCTGGTATCAACATAGCAGAAGGTTCAGTCAGGGTGATTGCCGGTAACATTCCCCTGAGTGAAGGCATCGATTACCGGGTAGATTATAATCTGGGGAAAGTTAGCATCATCAATCAAAGTGTGCTGAATTCAGGAAAAGAAATTCAGATCCAGTATGAAAGAGCGGACCTGTTCAATTTTCAATCCAGAACCTTGCTCGGAACCCGCATGGATTATGTGATCAATGATAACTTCAACCTGGGTGCTACTTTACTTTACCTTAATGAAAGACCGCTGGTAAGCCGTATCAGTATTGGGGACGAAACTACCCGGAACCTGAAATATGGATTGGACTTGAATTACCGCGGTGAATCACGGTTCCTTACCAAGATGGTCGATGCCCTGCCATTTATTTCGACCAAAGAACCTTCTGTTATTACATTCAATGCAGAATTTGCCCAGCTTAGACCAGGAACCTCCAACAAAGTAAATGGAGAAGGGACATCCTACATTGACGATTTTGAAGCAGCCATTACTCCCTATAATCTCGGCAATAATATTCTCGCATGGAAACTCGCTGCCACCCCTAAAAGCGATGACAACTACTATGCGGATGCCGGTTTGAATACCAATGATCTGAGTATCAATTACCGCAGGGGGAAATTGGCCTGGTATATAATTGATAATATCTTTTACCGGAATACCGGCGGTTCAAAACCACCAAATATTTCGGATGACGATTTGCGCAATCATTACTCAAGGGCCGTAATTCCCCAGGAAATATATGAAAACCGATACAAAGAGGTCGTCAATACCAACGAACCCATTTTTGATCTTGCCTATTATCCGGTGGAAAGAGGCCAATATAATTTTAATCCCAATTTAGACAATGACGGATTCCTTCAGAATCCCAGAAGAAACTGGGGAGCCATCACCAGGTCCATCAGCGGCGATGTTGATTTTGATAAAACGAATATCGAATACATCGAATTCTGGCTGATGGATCCATTTATCAATGTCACCAATAATGATTTGAACAATCCGAATGGATTGATCGATGACGGCATTCATACACCCAAGGCCAACACAACGGGAGGCAAATTGATATTTCACCTTGGCAGCATTTCAGAAGATGTAATGAAAGATGGCCGCCATGCTTTTGAAAATGGTCTACCCCCCGATGGGGATCCGGCCAAAACTACTGAAAACGTTTGGGGCCGGGTGACCACCCAACAATACCTTACCAATGCATTTGATAATTCTGCCAGTGCCAGACCCAATCAGGACGTTGGACTGGATGGTGTAATTAATTCTGATGAGGCCAATTATTTCGATGATTTCATCAGCAATATCAATGTCTCGGGAAGTGCGCTGGATCGGATTCTCAGCGATCCTTCCGCCGATAATTTTCAATATTTCCTTGGATCTGAACTTGATAACCAGGATGCGAAAATATTGAGAAGATACAAGAATTATAATGGTATGGACAATAATTCCCCGGTGGCAGCTGGTACGACTGATTATACACCAGTAGGAACCACCTTGCCCGATAATGAAGACCTGAACAGTGACAATACTTTAAGTGATCTTGAGGAGTATTATGAATATGAAGTTGATTTGAGGCCCGGGGATCTTGAAATCGGTAAGAATTTTATTGTAGATCAGGTAACTAATGAAAAGAATGGGGACGAGGTTACCTGGTATCTGTTCCGGATTCCTATTAAACAACCCAGCAGGGTTCAGGGAGCAATCAATGGATTCAAATCCATCCGGTTCATTCGGACAATTCTGACAGATTTTTCCGGACCCGCTGTGCTCAGAATGGCTAAATTTCAATTGGTCGGAGCACAATGGAGAAGATATACAGGAAGTCTTCGTGAAAAGGAATTAATTGAAACACCGGAATTTTACAATTCCAATTTCACGGTTTCGGTGGTAAACATTGAAGAGAACGGGGCTCCCTCAGATGGGAAAACACCGTATGTTCTTCCCCCAGGTATCAATCGGGATATAGATAACACTTCTCCCATTTACAGGGAAAACAATGAACAATCAATGGTACTGTGTGTAGATGATCTTCAAGATGGAGATGCCCGGGCTGCTTATAAAAATACCACCCTGGATCTGATAAATTATGGCCGGCTCAAGATGTTCATCCATGCCGAATCAGACCAGAATTTTGCCGATACAGTCACCGCATTTATCCGGCTTGGAACTGATTTCGTTGAGAATTATTATGAAATCGAAGTGCCGCTGATCCTTACACCGATAGGCAGCCAGGATCCCGAGATAATCTGGCCTTCAGAAAATGAGATAAACGTTGAATTCAATGAACTATATGCCTTGAAATCCTTCCGAAACAGGATCGATTTCAATAATAGCTTGCCTTTTTCGCAATCCTTACGGCAATATCGGATTACAGTACTCGGACGTCCCGACTTAAGCGCCGTCCAAACCATGATGATTGGCATTCGAAATCCGCGATCCATTGATAAAAGCCCCAGAAGTGTCTGCCTCTGGGTCAATGAATTGAGGGTAACCGAATTTGATAAAACTGCCGGATGGGCGGCAAATGCCAGGCTCAATGCCAAACTTGCAGATTTCATGACGGTAAGTGGAGCTTTAAGATATACTTCCGTTGGATTCGGTGGTATCCAGCAGAGAATTTCTGAGCGGACAAGAGAAGAAACCTTTCAATATGATGTTTCCGCAAATATTGCCCTGGATAAGTTTTTTCCTGAAAAAGCAGGTCTGAAAATTCCGATGTTTGTCAGTTATGAGGAAAGAACCATTACTCCTAAATATGACCCCCTGGATCCGGACATCCCCCTGGAGGCTTCCCTGCTGAGTTTTGATGATGAGCAGGACCGGATAGCCTACAAAAATCTGGTAGAAGACAATTCGGTAAGAAAAAGTATTAATTTCACCAATGTAAGGAAAGTAAAGACCAATCCTGAAGCTAAAAACCATATTTATGATATTGAAAATTTTGGATTGACTTTTGCGTATTCCAAAGCAACCCAGTCCAATGTATACCGGGCAGAATATATTAATAAAAATATCCGTGGAGGATTCGCTTATAATTACAATAATTCAAATCCATATAGTTGGGAACCTTTTGCAGAATCGAAAGCTTTCCAGTCACCATATCTTCAGCTGATCAAAGATTTTAATTTTTCTCCCGTTTTATCCAATCTTGGTGTAAGATGGGATCTGGACCGGAGGTTCATTAAGACCCAACTCAGAAATGCAAATCTTACTACAGAGGGCATTTTACCTACCTTTGAAAAATTCTTCGTATTTAACAGATTTTATAATTTCCGATGGAACCTCTTTAAAAGTCTGTCCCTGGATTATAATTCCCGGGTCAATGCCATCATCGATGAACCGCAGGGCGATATCGACACCCAGACCAAAAGAGATTCCATCTATACAAATTTGAAAAAACTGGGGCGGATGAAAACATTCGATCAGAATATCGGTCTCACCTACCGGATTCCAATCGATAAAATTCCACTGACTGATTGGACCAATGCAGATCTTCGATATGGGGTGGGTTATACCTGGATGGCGGGTGCCATTGATCAGGCCGATACCCTGGGGAATACTATCCAGAATAACCGGGATATAGGTGTCAATGGTAAGTTTGATTTTGTTAAACTATATAATAAAATCAATTTCCTGAAAGAAATAAACAGCCCGAGACGTATCTCTCGCAGACCCACTTCTGCAGGCACCCGGGAAGATACTACGCAGGTTAAAAAATCGGAAATGAAAGGTTTGAAAAGTATTCTGAGATTTCTGATGATGGTGCGATCGGTAAATGTCAGCTTCAATCAACGTCGAGGTACCGTCTTGCCTGGATTTACACCATCTCCCTATCTATTCGGGCTCGATTCAGATTGGTCCGCCCCCGGTTTGGATTTTATCCTTGGAAGTCAGAGTACAGGTATTAAAGATAAAGCTGCGGAGAACGATTGGCTGGCAAGAAGTGAATTTTTAACTTTTCCGTTTACCCAATATAGAAATGAAGATTTAAAAATAACCGGAAATATCGAACCCTTCCCGGATCTGAGGATCCAGATAGCGGCCAATAAAACCAAAACAGCCAATTATCAGGAAATTTATCGATATACTACTGATACGTTACCCGATGGATCCATCGACCAGATACCGACTACCTTTGCGCCAACACGAACAGGTTCATACAACATTACCATCATTTCATTGAGTACCGCTTTCAGAAAAGATGATGCTGAGAATAATTCCCCAACTTTTCAGAATTTTGAACAATACAGAGATGTGATACGAAACAGATTGAATGCACTTAATCCTACCGGTGAATATAATCTGAATTCACAGGATGTTTTAATCCCTGCTTTTCTGGCAGCTTATACCGATAAGGACCCCAATACGATAGCCTTAACCTCATTCCCCAAATGGCCCCTGCCAAACTGGAGAATAGATTATGCCGGACTTGGTAAAATCCCTGCCCTACAGGAGATTTTTTCATCCATCAACATTACCCATAGTTACAGTTCTACCTTTTCGGTAAGTAATTATACCAATTCATTGTTTTATGAGGATTTTATTGATTTGAATTACCCCATCGAAAACACCTTACCTGCCATCCAGGAGAATGAGAACGGAGACCTTGTACCCGTTTATGTGATCAGCCAGGTATTGATTTCTGAACGATTTGCTCCCCTGATTGGATTGAACCTGAGGACCAAAAGCAGACTAACCGCAAGGATTGAATATAAAACGGAAAGAAATCTTGCTTTAAATATGTCAAACGCCCAAATCACAGAATTGAAGAGCAATGATTTCTCTGTCGATATCGGTTATACGAAAAATAAATTAAAACTGCCCTTTAAAATACGGGGAACTACCATCGTCCTTGACAATGACATCCAGTTCCGGCTGAACTTTACGATCAGGGATACAAAAACCCTCCAAAGAAAAATTGATGAAATCAATACCATCACCCAGGGGAATATTAATTTTCAACTGAGACCAACCATCCAGTATACGGTGAACCAACGATTAAACGTAACCCTTTATTTTGAAAGGAACATCAATGAACCACTGATCTCAAGTTCGTTTAAAAGATCTACAACCTCTTTTGGCACACAAATTAGATTTAGTTTGGCACAATAAAATTTTTATGAAGTATCTTTAAACGAAAATTTAAGAACGATTTAAAATTTAATATCATGAACTTTCCAGACGATCTAAAATATACAAAAGAACATGAATGGATCAGAATTGAAGATGGCAATAAAGGAACGATCGGAATTACAGATTTTGCCCAAAGAGAACTTGGAGACATTGTTTATGTAGAGATTAATACGGAAGGTGAAGTAATAGATCAGGGAAATGTATTCGGAACTGTGGAAGCTGTGAAAACAGTATCTGATCTTTTTATGCCGATATCCGGAAAGATCCTGGAATTCAATGAAGAATTGGAGGATGAGCCTGAATTGGTAAATAATGAACCCTATGAAGGAGGATGGATGATAAAAATAGAAATCACCGATCCATCACAAATGGACTCCTTATTATCCATAGAAGATTATAAAAAGCTTATTGCTTAAATCTATCCCAAAATATTCTTATTTATTAATTGTTTGGAGCCTGCTGATGCTGATTCTAACGCTGGTTCCATTTGGAACAATGGATTTGAGCCCTGAAATCAAAGTACCATACTTTGATAAAATGGTGCATATGTGTCTTTTCGGAATACATGTCTACCTTATGGCAGGATACTTAAAAAACCGATATGCCATTTATCATGATTCATTCTGGTTGTTTCCAGGGCAATTGCTTTATCGTTTTTATTCGGGTTATTGATTGAAATCTGCAATATTTTATACCCGAAAGAAGTTTTGAAATATTGGATTTAATGGCGAATTTTTTTGGAATTATGGTTGGAATTTTGATTTTTTATGTAAAATTTAATTTTTTTACCAATTAAAACTTTATAATTTTTTTGTACCTTTGATATTAGTGCCTATTTACTGGGAAACAATAAATTAATAATATGGAAGCCAAGAAAAATCCTAAGGTTGATCTAAACAAAAAAACAGGCCTCTTTCTGAATATTGGGCTTGTTATCAGCTTAGTGGCAGTAATTACTGCTTTCGAATGGAAATTCTATGATGAAGGTGAATTGATGGATCTGGGTCAGGTGAACGATCAATTTGAAGATGTCATGGAAATTCCACCAACCGAACAGCCACCGCCACCTCCTCCAAAGATACAGCAACCCGAAATTATCGAGGTTCCAGATGAAGAAGAAATTGAAGAAGAAATTGAAGTAGACCTGGATGTAGAGATCACTGAAGAAACCGTGGTGGAAGATCTTGTATTTGAAGATCCTGTAGAAGAAGAAGTTGCTGAAGAAATCTTCACCATTGTTGAGGATCAGCCTGAACCAAAGGGTGGAATGGCAGCTTTTTATGAATATGTTGGGAAAAACCTGAAATATCCTGCTCAGGCAAGAAGAATGGGCATTGAAGGAAAAGTATTTGTTGAATTTGTTGTTGATAAAGATGGTTCCATAACCGATGTAAAAGCCATCAAAGGAATTGGAGCCGGATGTGATGAAGAAGCCATCCGTGTAATTGCAGATGCACCAAAATGGAGTCCCGGGAAACAGCGTGGTCGTCCTGTAAAGGTTAGAATGATATTACCCATTACTTTCAAATTGGGTTAGAAAAAATACCATAATATAATAAAAAAGGGAGTAATTACTCCCTTTTTTATTTCCAGGTCGCCTTTAAATATCTTTTCCCCTTCTCAACCCCGTCCACTTCCGCATCGTTATTAATAATACATGGGAACCCAAAATCTTGTTTTGGTTTCCATAAATGTTCAGATTTTAACTGCATGAATCATGAAAACTCCTGATAAAAATGGGAATGGTTCAAAAGGAAAAAGAATTTCGAACGCTTCCCTAAAAAATAAACCGATCCGCGGCAAAAACACAAAATCACTGGAAGATCTGATTAAGGTGAAAAGAGCCAAATCAAAATCCGAGAATCGTTATTCCAATCTGTTTTTCAGTATTGGATTATGCATCAGCCTGCTTTTTGTCATTACGGCATTTGAGTGGAAATTCTATGACCGGGGTGAAATCATGGATCTTGGCACTTTAGATGCTGAGTTTGAAAATGTAGTTGATATACCTCCCACTGAGCAACCTCCACCCCCCCCGAGAAAATTGGAGCAACCCAAAATTATTGAAGTTCCTGATGAAGAAGAAATCATGGAAGAAATCAAAATCGATCTTGATATTGAAATGACTGAAGAACAGGTGATTGAGCAACGGATCTTTGAAGATATTCAATTTGAAGAAGAAAAAGAGGAGACTGTTGATGAAATATTTACCATTGTTGAGAACCAGCCGGAACCCGTCGGCGGTATGTCGGCATTTTACGATTATGTATCAAAAAATTTAAAATACCCTGGATTGGCAAGAAGGAATAACATTGAAGGAAGAGTGTATATTGAATTTGTTGTTGAAAAAAATGGGTCATTGACAGATGTGAAAACGTTGAAGGGCATTGGTGGGGGATGTGATGAAGAGGCCGTCCGAATCATAGAAAGTGCGCCAAAATGGAATCCAGGAAAACAACGAGGCCGACCAGTCCGAGTTAAAATGGTTCTTCCAATTTTATTCCGATTAGAAGATTGACAGAAGTCTAGTTAGAGGATATTCAATAGTTGTTCCTTGATTTTTTCAAGGTGATCTTTCATATGAACCACATGCCGGGTAATGTTAACATGATTTGCTTTTGAGCCAATTGTATTAATTTCTCTACCAATTTCCTGGGAAATGAAATTAAGCTTCTTCCCATTTGATTCGTTGACATCCAATTCCGAAAGAAAATAATCCAAATGACTTTTCAAACGAACTTTCTCTTCACTGATGTCAAGTTTTTCCAGGTAATAGATCAATTCCTGTTCAAATCTGTTAGGATCATATTCATGATCTGAGATCAGTTCGGTCAGATTTTTCTTAATCCTGGTCCGGATTTGATCGATGCGTTCCGGATCGAGCTCATCAATTTTCTTAAGATGCTTTTCAATGGCCATTATATATTTTCTCAGTTCTTCTGCCAAGGTCTGCCCTTCATTGATCCTGAAATCATCGCATAGTTTGATGGCTTCCCTGATTTTTTCAAGAACCAGTTCCCATTTCTCAGCATCAATCCCATTTGAAATTTCAGGAGAGATTACCTCAGGGAGGTACATGGCCAAACGGAATATGTCAGCCTTCTTATCTGAAAGTTCTTCAGATATCTGCTGAAGTTTTTTATAATAGGCCTTAAACAACGGTTCATTGATCACCTGAGGTGAATTGTTAATGTCTTTATTCTGATAGTCTATGGACAGAATTATTTTCCCACGTTCGAGATTTTTTTCCAGGAGGTTCCTGATTTCTATTTCCTTTTCAGAAAATACTTTAGGTATTTTTATCAGAAAATCAAGATTTTTTGAATTTAAGGATTTAATCTCTACAATAATGTTCAGATCTTCTGAGAGAAATTCTGAACGCCCAAAACCAGTCATTGATTTAATCATGGTACGATCTGTTATCTTAATTGATTTAAATATAACTGAATTGTATTTTCAAATCCAAAATAAAGTGAATCACATACTATCGCGTGTCCAATGGATACTTCATCCAGAAACGGAATTTTATCTTTGAAATATCGAAGATTCTCAAGGTTAAGATCATGACCAGCATTCAATCCAAGTCCCAGTTCTCGCCCATATTCCGCGGCCTGAAACATAAGGTTTAATGGCCTCCTCCCGATTGGTGTGAAATTGATCCGCATAAGGCTCTGTATATAATTCAATCCGGTCTGCTCCAATCTCAGCGGCTCCTTTGACCATATCCTTGAACAGGATCTACAAAAATGGAGACACGTACACCCCAGTCCTGTATCTTCTTTATGATCCCGGTAAGAAATTCACCATGTTCAAGCGTGTTCCAGCCAGTATTGGAAGTCAGTACCTCAGGAGTATCCGGGACCAGGGTGGCCTGTGTTGGGCGTATATTCTCAATAATACCCAGATACCTTTCATCCGGGTAACCTTCGATATTGAATTCAGTAGAAATGACGGATTTCAAATCCAGAACATCCCTGTACCGGATATGCCTTTCATCAGGGCGGGGATGAACCGTGATTCCCTGTGCACCGAAACGCTCCGCGTCCACCGCTGCCTTCAATACGTCAGGATTGTTCCCTCCTCTTGAATTTCTAAGTGTAGCAAATTTATTGATATTGACACTCAGCTTAGTCATTGTTATTTTTATTTGTAAATTTGATTGCAATTTAATCAAATTAATAATCTAATAAATTCATGAGCCTTAAAGAACAGATCGATACAGATATTAAAAAGGCCATGCTTGCAAAAAACAAAGATGAGCTTCGTGCCTTAAGGGCCATTAAATCATTAATCCTGCTTGCTGAATCTGAAGAAAATGCGGCTGAGGTACTTGATCGGAATACGGAATTAAAATTATTGACAAAAGCGGCCAAACAACGTAAAGATTCATTACAAATCTATCAAGAACAGGGAAGGGATGACCTGGCAAAAAAGGAAATGGACGAACTCGAAGTTATAGAACGATATCTGCCCAAGCAATTATCCGAAGAGGAGATTGAAGTGGAGATCAGGCAGATCATGGATTCAATGGGTGCCCAAGGTCCTGGTGATATGGGCAAGATTATGGGTGTTGCCACAAAAAAACTGGCAGGAAAAGCGGATGGAAGATTAATTGCTGAGGTAGCAAAACGTCTCTTAAGTAAATAAGGTGCACACACTTGATATCATTTTGCTGGTTCCGCTTCTACTCGGAGCATATCTTGGTTTCAAAAGAGGTCTTTTAATGGAACTTGTGGGCCTGGTTGCCCTGGTACTGGCCATCCTTGGGGCTTTTAAGTTATTACATACCGGAATTGAATTTCTGAATCAGTATATGCCCGAATATGGGAATTTTGTTCCTTTCGTAGCCTTCATTGGTATTTTCATTGGAATTCTGATCCTGATCAATCTGCTGGGACACCTCACAAAAAAACTGATGGATCTGACATTGCTGGGTTCTTTCGATTACATTGCAGGGGCCATACTGGGTATTTTTAAATGGGCTTTCCTGGTGAGTGTAGTATTATGGCTGACCGAACAGGTCCATATAACCATACCTGAAAAACTTATCCAGGATAGTTTTCTATATCCTTACATTCTTAATTTTGCCCCCAAAATAGGGAATTACGTAGCTTCAGTTTTTCCCTTTGCGGATAATCTTTTTGAATCCATTCAGGATTTATTCAAATAGCCCTGCATTGCTATTATTGATCGACAATTATGACTCCTTCACCTATAACCTGGTAGATTATCTGTTGCAGATGGATACAAACCTGAAAATTTTCAGGAATGATGATCCAATTGATAAGATCCTTGCCAAGAAATACTCGGGCATGATTCTTTCTCCGGGACCCGACAAACCTGAAAATTCCGGAAACCTTAATTCCCTGATCTCATATTATGAAGATAAACTGCCTATCCTTGGGATCTGTCTTGGACATCAGGCACTCGGCACCCATTTTGGAGCCAGGTTAATTAAGGCTCTCAAACCCATGCATGGTAAACGCTCCTCGATCAGGGTTCAAGAAGACTATCTTTTTAGACTTCTTCCAGCGCGATTTCAGGTAGTACGATACCACTCGCTGATATTGGAAGATTTAAAAGGAGGAATCGAGCCTATCGCTTTTTCAGATCAGGGGGAAATCATGGCTATCAGGCACCCAGTTAAAAATATCCGGGGTGTTCAATTCCATCCGGAAGCTGTTTTATCAGAATTTGGATTTGATATCCTTAAAAACTGGATTTCATATAACCAAATTTATTGAAATCGACCTGTTACTTAGTGCCCTTCTTTTCCATTAATAATAAATAATTCTCAGCAAATCGTAATTAAAAATAATTGTGTATAATTGTTAAGGGATATTGTAATTCCGTGATAAGGGATATAATCACATGATAGCCGAGGAATTAATCAACGATATGGTGCCTGCATTGACGATGAAAGATGATGCAGAAAAAGCCATTTTATGGATGGGTGAATTACGCACCAACTTCCTTCCTGTTATCGAAAACGGTCATTTCAAGGGTTTTATTTCTGAAGAAATAATTTTCGAAAACAATGACCTTGAAAAAAAGATATCCGCCATTAAACTGATCGGGGATAATTGCTATTTGAATAAGAACCAGCACTTTTATGACGTGATCAAACTTTTCAAGGATTTCAACATTGATATGGTAGCCATTGTTGATGATGACGATTTATATCTTGGCGTTGTCACAATCGATGATATCATGAATGCCTTTTCTCAGACGAGCGCCATTCAGAGTCCGGGTGGCATCATCATTCTTAAACTTAATCAGATTGATTATTCACTTTCTGAGGTTTCCCGGTTGGTGGAAGAAAATAATGCGAAAATATTAAGCACCTATATTAAAGCCGATCCCATTGAATCCGATCGGATTTTGCTCACGCTTAAAATTAATACTTCGGAAATTTCAAGAATCATTGCCACCCTGGAACGATTCGGCTATACAATCATAGCCCAATTCAAGGAATCGCCGGATAAAATTGATCAGAGAGACCGTTTGGACCTCTTGATGAGATATATCAACATTTAATCGTTCCCATAAACCCTCCTTCCCGCCATCATATCATTATTTTTCTTTTATATCAATTATAGATTTATATCTTTGTCTGATGATTTCAATGGATTATTGTTTATAAATTATGAGGAGGGTAACTGGTGTCCTTTTATTTATATTCTTATTTATACTGGTTCAGGATGCTTTATCACAAAGAAGGGGAAGAAATTTAAGAATTTCCAATTACAGGGGAGGTATTAAAACATTCGCCAACAAAAGATATGTAGGTATTGGAGGTGGCATTAACCTGCTTAACTACTTTGGTGATCTTTCTCCCAAATCTAATATTTTAAGTACAGACCTTTCCTTCACCCGTCCCGGTCTTAGTTTTTTCGTTGAATACAAATATGCCCCAAGATTCACCTGGATTGCTACGCTGTCATATGGCAACATCAGTGGTGATGATTTTGAATCGGCAGATCCTAACGATGACCTGGCCAAATATCGTTACATCAGGAACTTACAATTCAGGAACAACATCCTGGAATTATCCTTGATAGGGAAAACAGACCTTTTTACCAATCGTGGCACTTATCTGAGCAGACCGGGAGTAAATCCCTATTTATTAATCGGACTTGGGGTATTCTATCATAATCCAAAAGCAAAAGCTCCTGAAACTGACCAACAGGGAAATCCGGTTGATGGGGCGGGAACCTGGGTTGCCTTGCAACCTCTCGGCACAGAAGGACAATATAGCGAATTCTATGACGTTAAACCATACAGCAGGATACAGATTTCATTACCTGTCGGGCTGGGTATTTCATTCAGGTTGACTGATAAGCTGGATTTCGGTTTTGAGATAGGATATCGGGTATTGTTTTTTGATCACATTGATGATGTGAGTGGAAATTATGTTGATTTGGGAGCTCTTGATTCACCCGTTGCAAAAGCGCTTTCGGATCGATCGCAGGAAACATATGCGATCATATCTGAAACTCCAAGGGATTTTGAGAACGTAATTATACCGAATACAACTCCTTATACCTATACTTCCCCCTATGACGGGAACACTTATACGGTATTCAATGGCTTTGGTAGTGAACATCCTTCAAATATCCGGGGTAATGCCTCTGATAATGACATATTAATTGTCACAAGCATTAATTTAACTTATATACTGGGTGGGACCTTTAGAAATGCGAAATTCAGATAATAATCTGAAAGAAAATCCGGACAGATTCCTAAATCCGGATTATAAAAAGAGTGTCATAATTTTGTCGCTTGTGTTATGTATTTCAATACTTCCAATCATAACATTTGCCCAACTTACCGAAATGGGTTTTGAACTTGGTGCCTTCAATTTTACGGGTGATCTCTCGCAGACCTATAATTTAAAAAGCCACAGGCCAGCCCTCTCCCTGTTTCTAAAATCAAATTTGACCCAGGGATTGTCACTGCGGTATGGGATATCAGGAGGCATGTTATCAGGCAGGGATAGATATTCGGATGATCCATTCAATCAAAAGCGAAATAAATCTTTTGATATATTTCTATTTGAGGCTTTTGGGTTGTTTGAATTCAATTTCCTTGATTACCGGAGTAAAAATGCAAGAATCCACTGGACTCCTTATTTAAATTTCGGGTTAGCAGCCTTTACTTTCTGGGGTAATCGGGATATGAATGATGATTTTTTCCCGGTTCAACCCGCTATTCCAATGGGGGTCGGGATCAGATATCAGTTGAGTAAAAAATTTGATATTGGTGTGGAAGCCAGCGCAAGAGCTACTTTTTTTGATCACCTGGATGGCGTTTCTGGCGCCAATAATTTAATAAAAGATTATAATTACGGCAATAAATATGATTTTGACTCATATTACTTTATTGGATTCACCCTTAATTATATTTTTTATTTTATCCCCTGCCCATTTGATTATAACTGATTCTATCATTGAATAGCTTTATATTCTTAAAAAAATAAAGCAATTTTGCATCCTTATAATCCATGATATGGACGAACTGAAAGAAAAGGTTATGAAAGGTGTACTACCCCGACACATCGCTGTGATCATGGATGGCAATGGTCGCTGGGCAAAAAAGAAAGGAGCCATGCGGATCTTTGGACACCAGAATGCCATTCAGGCGGTTCGTGACATTTCGGAAGGATGTGCTGAAATTGGGATAGAATACTTAACACTCTATGCATTTTCTACAGAGAACTGGGGCAGGCCGAAAGCTGAAATTGAAGGATTGATGGAATTGCTGGTTAAGACCATTCATAATGAAATGGATACGTTGCAGAAAAATAATATCCGGCTGGGTGCCATTGGTGATCTTCATAACCTTCCAAGGAATTGTCAACAGGAATTACAGGAAGCCATTCGGAAAACAGAAACAAATTCCGGGTTGAATTTGTTTCTTGCCTTGAGTTATAGTGGACGCTGGGATATTACGGAAGCTGTGAAGAAAGTGTTAAAAGATGTTAAAAATGGGGAAATATCCATTCATGAAATTACCCCGGAAATTTTTTCATCTTATCTTAGCACGAAAGATGTGCCTGATCCAGAGCTTCTTATCAGAACAAGTGGGGAAATGCGCATCAGTAATTTTTTATTATGGCAAATGGCATATACTGAATTGTATATCACCGAGGTGTTATGGCCCGATTTCCGTAAGAAACATTTATATGAGGCATTGCATTCGTATCAAAAAAGGGAAAGAAGATTTGGAAAGATAAGTGAACAGGTAAATTTCAAAGGATGATAAGATATCTTGCAATACTTATACTTGTTTTTCTGAATATAACCGCTTTTGCCCAGATTGGATTAAGAAAAAACAACCAGGATGAACAGGATGAAGGAGAAATCCAACTTGATTATCGGAATCCAAAAATATTTGAAATAGCTGATATTGCAGTAACCGGTGCGGAATTCCATGATAATAATGCCATCATATCCATTTCCGGGTTGAAGATCGGTGATCAAATAAAAATACCGGGAGAGGGCGTAACCGGTGCCATTGAAAAGATTTGGGAACTCGGGATCATTGGAGATATTACCATCTATGTAAACAAGGTGGAAGGTGAAAAAGTCTGGCTGACCATTGACCTGAAGGAACGCCCCAGACTCACCCGAATTTCCTATGATGGGGTTACCAAAGCACAACAGTCTGAACTCAATGACCAGGTGAAATTAATCCGGGGCCGGGTATTGACGGATGTTACCATTAAAAACACGGAACTTTCAATAAAAAAGCATTTTGTAGAAAAAGGATATCTGAATACGGAAGTAAATATTCTCCAAAGGGTGGATTCTCTCGTTGCCAATGGAATGGAGATCATCATCCAGGTCGATAAAAAACAGAAAGTTAAAATCGAAGATCTCGTTTTGCATGGGAATGAACAGTTTCCAGACTCAAAACTGGGTAATAAAATGAAAAAAACAAATGAGCATCTGCGCTTTCATGTTTTCAAGAATCTAACCAGAAGCCTTTCCAATGCCAATGGGGAAAAAATGAAAAATTTTCTGTTTAAGACAAAGGAAACTCCCTGGGAAGATATTAAGGGCTATTTTAATGAAAATGTTAAACTTAATTTCTTCAGGAGTTCCAAGTTTATCAAGGAAGAGTATGAAAATGATAAAAACAGTTTGATTACTTTTTATAACTCAAAAGGTTTCCGAGACGCAAGAATCCTGAAGGATACGATTTATACTGTAAGTCCTAATAAAATAAATGTAGAGATCACCCTGGAAGAAGGTATTAAATATTATTTCAGGGATATTGACTGGGTAGGTAATTTTATCTATGAAGATGACATTCTCAACCGGGTGCTGGGCGTTAAAAAGGGAGATATCTATGACATGGAGTTGATCAATAAGAAGCTCACCTTTAATCCAAATGGCACGGATATCAGTGCGTTGTACATGGATAACGGATACCTGGCTTACACCTGCGTACCGGTCGAGACTGAAATAGACGGTGATTCGATTGATATTGAAATGAGAATCAATGAAGGAAAGCAATTTGACATCAATAAAATTATCGTAACAGGCAATGACCGAACCAGTGACCATGTGATTTACAGAGAAATCCGGACCTTACCCGGACAGAAGTTCAGCCGGGCAGACCTGATCAGGACGCAGCGGGAATTATCACAGTTAGGATATTTCGATCCGGAACAGATCGGTATCAATCCAATGCCTAATTTCCAGGAAGGCACGGTTGACATTGAATATTCACTTGTTGAAAAACCAAGTGACCAGATTGAGTTATCAGGGGGATGGGGAGGTTATTATGGTTTTGTCGGGACCCTGGGCTTGGTCTTTAATAATTTCTCTTTGAGGAATATTGCCAATTTTGACAAGTGGAGACCACTCCCCGTGGGTGATGGCCAACGTTTACAGCTCAGGGTACAGGCCAATGGAAGGGCGTTCCAGAGTTATTCTTTTTCTTTTACAGAACCCTGGTTGGGCGGTAAAAAACCCAATGCCTTTACAGTCTCCCTGCAACGTTCTTCTCAAAGGACCAATATTTTCGGATCCTCCGAATACCAGGGATGGTTGAAATTATCAGGCATTTCTGTAAGCCTGATGCGTAGGATCCGATGGCCGGATGATTATTTCACATTGAGCAATTCACTGAGTTATTTCATCTATGATCTCAACAATTACGGATATCGGCTGGGATTTTCTACGGGTGTAGCCAATAACATTACATTTAATACCACCATTGCCAGAAACAGTGTGGATGCGCCCATGTATCCACGTTACGGTTCCAGCATCTCCCTGAGTGTAAGTTTGACCCCTCCCTATTCCCTGTGGAATGATATTGATTATGAAAATGCTGACAATGCTACGAAATATAAATGGGTAGAATATCATAAATGGATGTTTGATGCCGCCTTTTATCAAAAATTGGCAGGAAATTTGGTAGGAAGTACTCGGGTACACTTTGGTTATATCGGTAACTATGGTGTGCCGGTAGGTCCGTTTGAAAGATTTATAATGGGTGGAAGTGGTTTGGCCGGGAATATGAACTATCTGCTTGGGACAGATATCATCGCCTTGAGAGGATATGAGGACCAGGCTGTAACACCTACGGACCGGACAGGCATTCAGGGAGGAATTGCCTATAATAAATTTGTATTTGAATTAAGATATCCAGTTTCACTGAATCCTTCAGCAACCATATATGTGCTGGGTTTCGGAGAAGCTGGCGGTAACTGGAATACTTATGCAGAATTTAATCCGTTTAAATTGTACAGAGCGGCAGGAGTGGGAGCAAGAATATTCATGCCTGCATTTGGACTGTTAGGGATCGATTGGGCTTATGGATTTGATAAGTTGCCCGGACAGCGAGACGTGAGTGGTTCCCAGTTCCATTTTACCATTGGACAACAATTCAGATAAAATAATTTGAATATGAAATATCTGATTTTATGTGGTTTATTTCTTGTAACAGGGCTGATACAGGCAAATGCCCAAAAATGGGGTTATGTAGATACGGAATATATCCTGAGTAAAATTCCTGAATATAAAGAAGCCCAAGATGAAATTAATACATTATCTTTGAGCTGGCAGCAGGAGATCGCCAACATGTATAAGGAAATCGAGGGGATGTATAACAAACTCCAGGCTGAAGAAGTTCTACTTACCAAAGAAATGAGGGATGAGAGAATGGCTGAAATCAAAGCCAAGGAGGAGGAGGTCAAGGAATATCACAAAAAAGTATTCGGATTTGAAGGATTATTCTTTCTGAAGAAAAAGGAATTAATAAAACCGGTTCAGGACAAGGTTTTTGAAGCGGTAGAGAAAGTAGCAAAAGATAACCGTCTTCAGATGGTCTTTGACAAATCTGGAGAACTGGTTTTGATTTATACCGATCCCATTCATGATTACACAGACTATGTTCTTGAAGAGCTGGGATTGGGAAACGAAAATGATGTAATTAAGTAACCAATTCAAAAAATAACATAAAATGAAAAAGATAATAATTGCATTATCAGCCTTTTTAATTGCTGGATTAATGAGCTCATATGCGCAATCGAATCTGAAAATCGGATATACCAATCCTGATTATATATTGAGTCTTTTACCAGAGGCAAAACAAATAGAAGCTGACCTGACTGCCTATTCCAAACAATTAGAATCCCAGTTACAATCCAAGATGCAGGAGTTTCAGACAAAACTCTCTGATTATCAGCAGAAAGTTACCTCAGGACAGATGATCCCGGAAGTTCAAAGGGATAAAGAAACCGAATTAAATGGACTCAGGGAATCCATCGAGAAATTCCAGCGGGATGCTGATGCTTCTCTCCAGAAGAAACAGGTACAACTGCTTCAGCCTGCCTATGATAAGATTCAAACTGCCATCAACGATGTTGCTGAAGAAAATGGTTATACCCATGTATTCAGCTCGGATGCCGGTTCTTTTGCCATTCTGCTCTATGCAAATGACGAATCGAACATTACGGATATGGTTTTGAAGAAACTAGGTATTGAACCTCCGACTGCAGAATCAAATTAATCAAATAGGAGAAAAAGGAGCCTCACCTGATCGTGGGGCTTTTTTGTTTATCATGATCAAGACTCCCAATAATCTTGTGAAAGGTGATCTGGTGGGCATCATCCCTCCAGCCAATGCAATTGATTTCCATTTTGTAAATCAGGCCGTTAAAATACTTGAAACATGGGGTTTACAGGTCATTTTATCCGGTAATATCAAAGACAAATTTTATCAGTTCGCCGGAAATGACCAGGTACGTCTAAGATCATTTCAGGATCTTCTTGATTCAAAAGAAATTAAATGCATATTATGTGCAAGGGGTGGTTATGGGACAACCAGGATCATTGATTCACTGAATTTTGATAAATTCCGTGAGAATCCAAAATGGATTGTGGGTTACAGTGATATCACTGCCTTACTTCTGCATCTACTCGAAATTGGATACCAGGGAATTCATGGACCAATGCCCATTAATTTTTCGGATCCTGATGCTGAAGAATCACTGGAGAGGCTCAGAAAGATCCTTTTTGAGGGACATATCGAACCCATCTATATTGGAAGTAATCTGCATAATATCGAGGGAGATGCCCAAGGCAGGATTATCGGAGGAAATTTATCAATGCTTGTAAACAGTCTGGGCACAATGGATGATTTTTCCACCGATCAACAAATTTTATTCATTGAAGAGGTTGATGAATATCTCTATCGCATTGACCGGATGCTCATTCAGCTGAAAAGATCAGGTAAATTAGAAAATTTAGCAGGAATGGTGCTGGGTCATTTCACACGGGTAAAAGAAAATGAAGAACCTTTCGGATCAGGACTGGAAGAAATTTTTTTTGAGCTAACCAAAGATTACGAATATCCGGTATGCTTTGGCGCCCCTATCGGACATGTAATGCCCAATTTCCCCATTGTCATCGGGCAAAAGTACCGGCTGCAGGTTCATAAAAAAGAAGTGCTATTAAGCGCTTCAGAAAATTAACCCGGCAATTAATCCGAGGATTATTAATACGGGCGCCAGAGCCCTGATGAAAAAAAGTGTAGTAAATGTTAGGAGAATTATGATAACATTCAACACATTAAATTCCAGGGGTTGAGCCAGTAAAACAGTGGTAGTCAATGCAAGTCCTGTACTTGCTGCTGTGATCCCTTCTATTGAGGCCCGTATCACACGGTATTGTTTCAGGCCATCCCAGAACCGGATCAGAAAATATATCAGGAAGGTGCCCGGTAAAAAAATCCCCAAGGAAGCAATGATGCCTCCGGCTATTTCACCACCAATTCCATATTCCCGCATCGACAAGGCCCCTACGTAGGAGCAGAAGGAAAAAACCGGACCTGGAACTGCCTGTACAAAGGCAAAGCCTATTAAAAATTCTTCTGAACTCAGATAATGTTTAAATTGTACAAATTCAGTAAACAATAAAGGAATCAATACATTTCCTCCCCCGAATATCAGGCTTCCATTACGATAGAAATTCTCGAATAGACGGATCGGTAAAATCCGGGTATAATGTCCCAGTAAAGCAGCCACTAATAATACCCCTGCCCATAAAATGAAATTTGACCAGTTTATGGATAGCCCTTTTTTTTCATTGATCGGATGCTTTTTAAACTTTAAAGCGGTCAGGCTTCCAGCGAATATCAATAATATGGGGATAAGGTAAGGAGAACGAATGAAGAATAATAAAACAGCAGAAATTAACATGAGAAAAAAAGCAGTTTTCGTCTTGATAACCGCAGCAGCAATTTTTATTGCGGCATAACCAACAAATCCCACAGCCATGGGTTGTATAAATCTGGAGAAAGAAATGGAGATATCCTTCTCGTAAAAATGAGACATCAGAATACCCGTTGAAGTCATGATAACTACAGCAGGCAAAGCCCAGATGAGCAAGGTTAAATAAGCCAGCCGTGGACCTCCAATTTTAAAACCAAGCGCAGTAATGGTTTGCGTTGAGGTTGGGCCAGGCAATACCTGGCATAATGCATTCAGTTCGATCAGTTCTTTTTCGTTCAGATAGGCTCTTTTTTCCACAAATATCTTGAGAAACAAGGCCAGATGTGCTTGCGGACCACCGAATGCGGTAAATGATACCAATAATACATCACGAAGAAAGATGATATGTCTGATTCTCTTAATCAAGTTTTATAATACTTTCTTTCCGTCTGAATGATCTCAAATAAATCAAAATAAAATAGAAAAAATACAATTTACCGCTCCTAGAAGAAATATTTGGGAAGCACAGTTAAAGTGATCCTTCAAATATTTCATAAGATATTTAAAAATGATTAAATTAAAAACTTGTTTACTTTCGAAATGTCAAATCTTAAAACATGATGAAGAAATTAAAAAACTTAACTAGCTTATTTATGATTGTTATGTTTATGGCTTGCAGCCCTAAAAAACAATCCAATGAAGATCAGACAAGCAGTGAACCAGCCGAAGCAACCAGTATGGAAATATTGGTGTCTCCCGTTGAAGATTCTATGGAATTTCCTGATGCCATCCTTGAAATGAATGAACCTGGGGAATTCAGCAAACTCGAAGCCGGAAATGTACAATTTTCTTATGAGGTGACAAACTATGAACTTCAGGCCCAGACATCTGATGCAGGCATTAAGGATTGCGCCAATTCCGATAAGGGTCAGCATATTCACCTGATCCTGAATAATCAACCTTATACAGCCCATTATGATCCATCTTTTGTACAGGAACTCCAGGCAGGGCATTATGTGGCGCTTTCATTTCTATCCAGGTCGTATCATGAAAGCTTAAAAAATCCGGAAGCCTATGACTTGCGGCAATTTACGGTTGGAGATGCCAGTACGGAAGATGTTGATCTAAGCGGACCAAATTTATTCTATAGCAGGCCCAAGGGAACCTATGCGGGAAATGATACCAAAAAAATATTACTGGATTTTTACCTGGTCAATTGTGATCTCTCTGAAACCGGATATAAGGTACGTGCCACCATCAATGGTCATGAATTTATGCTGACTGACTGGATCCCGTATTTTGTAGAGGGTCTTCCAATGGGAGAAAATGTATTTATACTTGAATTACTGGATGCCAACGGGAACCTGGTAGATAGCCCGTTCAATCGAATTGAAAGAACCATTACACTGGAAGAAGGAAGCCCACCGGCTTAATTTTGGATTGGAACCCTTAAATTCTTTCCCCCATCTGAATTGATTGAATCGATCCAGTAAGAAAGGAAATGATTGATTCAGGAAGTATAATTAAAAAACGAGTAAATAAGTATAATCTATTTACTCGTTTTTTAATTGAATATTAAGTTCATCAAGTTGTTCCTGTGAGATCTTGGAAGGCGTATCGATCATTACATCCCGTCCTGAATTATTCTTAGGAAATGCAATAAAATCCCGGATCGAATCACCTCCTCCAAACAGGGCGCAGAGCCTATCAAAGCCAAAAGCAATTCCGCCATGTGGTGGTGCTCCATACTCAAAAGCATCCATAAGAAATCCAAATTGCCTTTTAGCCTCATCAATTGTGAATCCAAGCACTTCGAACATCTTTTGCTGTACCTTGCGATCATGTATCCTGATCGATCCACCACCCAGTTCAACGCCATTGATAACCATATCATAGGCATTGGCCTTTACTTTTCCGGGATCTGAATTCAATAATTCGATCTGATCCAGCTTGGGGCTCGTAAAAGGATGATGCATTGCATAATATCTATTTGTCTCCTCGTCCCATTCAAGTAATGGAAAATCAACTACCCAGAGTGGTGCGAAAATATTTTTTTTACGTAATCCCAATTCAGCACCCAGTCTTAATCTGAGTTCAGAAAGTGCTTTTCTGGTGGGATCTATTTTCCCAGCCAATATCAGAACAAGATCTCCTGGATTTGATTCAATCCTTTCCATCCATGTCTTTAATTCATCCTGGGAATAAAATTTATCAACCGAAGATTTGATGGAGCCGTCCATGTTATATCTGAGATACACCAGACCACTCGCTCCAATTTGCGGTTTTTTAACAAAATCCGTCAGTTCATCCATCTGTTTCCGGGTTCGTTCTGATTCTCCTTTTGCACAAATACCCACGACAAGTTCCGCCTGATCAAAAACATTGAAACCTTTTCCCTTTGCCAGATCATTCAGTTCAACAAATTTCATGTCAAACCGAATATCTGGTTTATCAGATCCATATAATTTCATGGCCTCATCAAAATCCAGGACAGGAAAATCCTCCAACTCGATATTTTTAACCGATCTGAAAAGATGCTTGACAAGTCCTTCAAAAGTGGCCAGAATATCGCTTTGTGTAATAAAAGCCATCTCACAGTCAATCTGCGTGAATTCAGGCTGACGGTCAGCTCTTAAGTCCTCATCCCGGAAACATTTAACGATCTGGAAATACCTGTCAAACCCGGAAACCATCAGCAACTGTTTAAAAGTCTGGGGAGACTGAGGCAAAGCATAGAATTCTCCTGGATTGATCCTGGAGGGTACCACAAAATCCCTTGCGCCTTCGGGGGTAGATTTGATCAGGAAGGGGGTTTCAACTTCAATGAAATTCAAACCATTGAAGTAATTTCTTGTTTCCTGCATCAATTGGTGCCTCAAAAGGAGATTATCACGTACAGGCTTTCTTCTCAGATCAAGATATCGGTATTTCATTCGAAGATCTTCACCCCCATCGGTATCATCCTCAATGGTAAAAGGAGGAACCTTAGCCGGGTTTAATATGGTAAGTTCCTCAATAAATATTTCGATGTCGCCGGTTGGTAATTTATCGTTTTTGGAGAACCTTTCAACAACGGTTCCCGAAGCCCTGATCACATATTCCCGTCCAACGGTACGAACTTTATTAATGATTTCAAGATCTGTCTTACTCTCATCAATGATCAGCTGTGTGATCCCATAGCGATCGCGCAAATCAATCCAGATCATCCCTCCCTTATCTCTGATTTTCTGTACCCAACCTGATAGGGTTACATTTTTATTTACATGATTGATTCTTAGTTCACCGCAGGTATGTGTTCGTAACATGATTGATGTGATTTTGAGTGGCAAATTTACAAATAGATAAAATTACTTTACATGATTGTTCGAAAATGATTCAAATTAAATCCAATTTTTTATTTCACATCAAACTCCTCACTTTTAAATTGTATAATTTTACAGTCATGATAAAGTATAGTTGATATGATTAAATTCATATATCTTTTAAGCATTGTTCTCTTGTTTACTTCTCAGCAATTTAAGCTTGTCAAGACCAGGATCAGTGAAAACATCACTGCCCGGTTGCCTGCTGATTTTTATATGTTACCTCCGGAAGAACTTCAGGGTAAATCCATCTCCTACCGGATGCCGATTGCCTATTATACAAATCCGGACAAGGATGTTGATTTCAGCGTGAATAATTCTGCTTCAAAATGGCAGGACCAGGATCTTGTTTTGCTGAAGGACATTTATCAAAGTAACATTCGTAATCTTTTCGATGATGTGGAGTTTTTGAAGGAGCGTATCGAGTCCATCAGCAAACGTGAATTCATCGTTTTTGAATTTTACGGAACGATTCTGCCTGGAGAAAGTTTATTCAGACAGGAAAACCCAGAACGAAAATATTATTATATACAGTATACACTGAAGGATAACCAGATTTATATTTTCACCTTTACGGCTCCTATGCAACTGAAAGAACGATGGGCCGATACTGCTACAGAGATGATGCAAAGTCTCAAAATAAATTAATATGACTCCCGGCATCCATTCTGATGAGTTTTACATGAAAGAGGCTCTTAAACAGGCCCGGATTTCATTCGATCAGAATGAAATTCCAGTTGGATGCATCGTAGTCTGTAATAACCGAATAGTAGCAAAAGCGTATAACCAAATAGAGAAGTTGAATGATTCAACTGCACATGCTGAAATGATCGCCTTAACTTCAGCCTTTAATTATTTGGGAGCAAAATATTTAACGGATTGTACTTTATATGTGACGCTTGAACCATGTGTAATGTGTGCCGGTGCCATTCATTGGGCTCAACTCGGAAAACTGGTATATGGAGCATCTGATCCGAAGAAAGGCTATACACGGATAAGTAAAAATATTTTACCCCCGAAAACTGAAATAATTTCAAATATTTTACCCGGAGAATGCAAACAAATTATCGATAATTTCTTTATTAAGATAAGGAATCAAAATTAAACTATGTTAAACTCAAAAAACTTAAATTATGTCATTTGAACTACCATCATTACCTTATGCATTTGATGCACTGGAACCGTACATTGATACTATGACCATGGAGATCCATCATAATAAGCACCATGGGGGATATGTTTCAAAATTGAATGCTGCCATTGAAGGTACTAATCTTGATGGAAAATCCATTGAAGAAATTATGAAGGCGGTTGGGAAAAGTTCTCCTGCAATTCGAAATAATGGCGGAGGACATTTTAATCATGCTTTGTTCTGGACCATTATGGGCCCCAACGGTGGAGGTACGCCCAAGGGTGATCTTTCTTCTGCCATCAATAAAAAATTCGGATCATTCGATAAATTCAAGGAAGAATTCTCCAATGCAGCTGCCACCAGATTCGGCTCAGGATGGGCCTGGTTATGTGTCAATGCCAAAAAGGAATTATTCGTGACATCGACACCCAACCAGGACAATCCTTTCATGGACATTGCCGATACCCCAGGAATTCCTATTCTTGGATTGGATGTATGGGAACATGCGTATTATCTGAAATATCAAAATAAAAGACCCGATTATGTTGCTGCATTCTGGAATGTAGTCAACTGGGACGAAGTAAGCAAAAGATACCAGGGAATCAAGTAAAGATCCCGAAGGGATTGTCTATCTATCCGTCTGAACCAATTGATTTACTGATTGAAATACCCTCAGATTATTGAAAATCAATTGTTTTTCTATTTATTGATCCGTGTCCAAAAAATGGTCCGAAGACCTTGATGAGTCGCAAATATGGATTTGCATTTCATGCATCAATGATTTTATAGGAGGGTATCTTTCGGATTTTGATTTCAGAACTTGGGAGGACAATCCCTTTTATTCTTTTTCAAACATATTTTTCAATTCTTCAAGTTCATCACGAAGCCGCGCAGCTTCAATAAAATCAAGTTCACGGGCAGCCTTCTCCATCCTCTTCCGGGTCTGTTCCATCAGTTTTTTCAATTGTTGCTTGTCCAGGTACTGAACTACAGGATCAGCAGCCACCGAGGATTCTTCAGGTCCTGCATAGAATTTTTTTACGCCCTTTTTGGAATCCGCCACTTTTGTCTGTTCAAATATCTCTTTCTTTGATTTAAAGATCGTACGGGGGGTAATCCCGTGCTCCAGATTATAATCTGTCTGTATCCTTCTCCGGCGGTTGGTCTCATCAATGGATAACTGCATGGAATTCGTAATCACATCTGCATACATCACAACCTTTCCATTCACATTCCTGGCAGCCCGTCCAATGGTCTGGACCAGCGATCGCTGGTTTCTTAAAAATCCTTCTTTATCAGCATCCAGGATTGCCACGAGCGATACTTCAGGTAAATCCAGTCCTTCCCGGAGAAGATTTACACCAACCAGTACATCAAATTCTCCCAACCGAAGGTCTCTTAATATTTCGACCCGATCCAGTGTATCGACTTCTGAATGAATATACCGGCATTTTATCCCAACCTGATCCAGATATTTGCTGAGCTCCTCAGCCATTCTCTTGGTAAGTGTTGTGACCAGTACTCGTTCATGGTTGCTTATCCGCTGATCGATTTCTTCCAGAAGGTCATCGATCTGGTTTTTACTGGGCTTAACCTCAATTTCAGGATCCAGTAAACCGGTAGGTCGAATGATCTGTTCCACCACGACTCCTTCAGATTTCCGTAATTCATAATCTCCGGGTGTTGCACTTACAAAAATGACCTGATTGATAAGCGATTCAAATTCATTGAAAGTAAGTGGACGGTTATCCAATGCGGCGGGAAGTCTGAACCCAAAATCTACCAGATTCACTTTCCTGCTCCGGTCCCCTCCCCACATGGCACGAACCTGTGGCAGGGTGACATGACTTTCATCCACAACCAGTAGAAAATCTTCCGGGAAATAATCCAACAGACAAAAAGGTCTCATGCCAGGATTTCTTCTATCAAAATATCTTGAATAATTTTCTATGCCGGAACAGTATCCCAATTCCCGCATCATTTCCATATCGAATTCCGTTCTTTCCTTCAGCCGTTTTGCCTCGATATATCTTCCCTCGGTCTCAAAAAAAGAAATCTGATGGACCAGGTCATCCTGAATTTCCTTTAATGCCACCTGTAACTGGTCCTTGTCGGTGACAAATAAATTTGCCGGATAAATAGAGATCGCATTCTCATCATTGATCTTCTTTCCTGAAATGGGATCAATCCGGTGAATGGCTTCTATTTCATCATCCAAGAAATAGATCCTGTATCCAAAGTCAGCATAGGCTACGAAAATATCCACTATGTCCCCTTTCACCCTGAAATTTCCCCTCCGGAATTCAATTTCCGACCGGCTGTAAAGAATATCCACCAGGGCATACAGAAATTGATTCCGGGGAACCCGATCACCAATTCTCAATCTGATAATATTCTTCCCGAATTCATCCGGATTTCCAATGCCATAAATACAGGAAACAGAAGCGACCACGATGATATCCCGCCGTCCTGAAAGAAGTGCAGAGGTTGCACTCAGTCTTAATTTTTCGATTTCCTCATTGATGGAAAGGTCTTTTTCAATGTACAGATTGCTGGATGGCAGGTAGGCTTCCGGTTGATAGTAATCATAATAGGATATAAAAAATTCCACCGCATTTTCGGGGAAGAACTGTTTAAACTCTCCATAAAGTTGCGCTGCCAGGGTTTTATTATGACTCAAAACCAAGGTCGGTTGATTTACATTTGCGATCACATTGGCTATGGTATAGGTTTTACCTGAGCCGGTAACACCCAGAAGGGTCTGGTACTGATCCCCCTGTAAGATACCCTCCGATAATTGCCGGATTGCCGCAGGCTGATCACCTGTGGGCTGGTATTCGCTGATGATGTTAAAATCCATTTTCCTTCTTTATTCATTCCATATATCCCACGATTTTTCTGCTTGCAGGATAAGCATATCAAATCCATTCTTAATTTTAGCTCCGGCTGCGGCTCCCTTTTCAAGAAAAAGGGTCTTTTCGGGATTGTAAATCAGATCATATAGATAATAGGTCCCATCCATATCTTCAAATGGCAAATTAGGGGCTTCATGCAATCTTGGATACATTCCCAATGGAGTGGTATTGATGATCAAACGATATTCCCTGATCAATTCCACATCATCGATAAAATCGGCATAGGTATAATCACCTTTCCCCGGTTTTCTCGAAACGGACCGGAAGTGGATGTTACAGTCTTCCAGGACACATCTTACCGCTTTGGCCGCCCCTCCTGTACCCAGCACCAGGGCCTTTAATTTTTTCTTTTCAGTACCCAACCAGCTTTCAAGAGTAGAACGGAACCCATAATAATCACTGTTATATCCAATCTTCCTTTTATCATTCAAAATTTTTACCACATTCACAGCGCCCACTTTTTTTGATACATGATCCAGCACATCTAGGTAGGGAATGATCGATTCTTTATAGGGAATGGTGACATTAAATCCCATCAAATCCGGGTAACTACGGATCAACGAGTGCAGATCTTCTATTTTTTTTATCTCAAAATTCTCATATTCACAATCCAGTATATTTTCTTTTTTAAATTTTTCTGAAAAATATTTCTTTGAAAAAGAATGTGTTAATGGATATCCGATGAGGCCCAATTTTCTCATGACTTCTGTAATCTTGCCAGTCCTTCAATCAATATCACCACGACTATCCCAAATAAAATGAATACGGCCGCAATCCATGTCTGGTGATTAAATAAATCCGGAGCAAACCATTCATAACTTTCTATGATCTGTTTGCCATTTTTTAAGACTATTTCTCCCATCTCATTTACAAGATAAATCGCTCTTTTCCATGGCCATATGATCAATAAAGAACCCAGGATAAACCCTGTCAACAATCCAACGGTGCTATCCCGGAATTTACCGAGTAAAAAAGATATGATACGAGATAATAAAACAAAGCCCACTCCACTTCCCAGAACCACTGGGATGAGAATCCTCAGGTTAAATTCAGGAACAGCTTCCAGAAAAATCAATTGATAATTTCCCATCAGAATTAAAACAAATGAGCCGGACAATCCTGGCAGAAGCATACTGGCCATGGCGATAATCCCGCAAAGAAAGAGGTAGAATGAGTTTTCATTTTCATTAGCAGGATTTAAATAGGCTATAATGACCGCTATCAAGGTCCCTACCAATAGAGGAAGCCAGCTTTTCCAATCCCATTTATGAATATTTTTACCAACAAAGTAAACGGAGGCAAGAATTAAACCAAAAAAGAAAGCCCATACGTATACGGGATACACGCTAAATAAATAACTTAACAGTTTACCGAAGCTGATAATGCTGAGAAACACTCCAGAGAACAATACGAAAAGGAACCGAAGGTTAACGTGGTTGGAGAATTCATGGAATTTAAAGGATGCCAGCAGTTTTATCGCCTTCAGATCAAACGATTTAAGCGAATTGATGAGCTCATCATAAATATTTGTTATGAACGCAATGGTGCCACCGGATACCCCCGGGATTACATTGGCAGCTCCCATGGCCACCCCTTTAAAAAACAACAACAATTTATCGAACATAAATATAAATTGATATATACTTTAAATCGAGGGCCCGGATCGATGTATTCATAAGTACATGGGTCAATCAGGCAACTCCTATGGCATTGGGAGGGATTTCCGGCAATATCGAACAGATCTCAATTCAAAAACGGAATTCATGCTTTTTCAGATCTTATCTGCTAATGTATGCTTTCTTTTTTCTTTTCAAGAAAATGATCAAAGGTATCGCCCCTTAATCCCAGCCGGATCGTTTCGAGGGGAATAACTTCACCAGGCGATATGTTCCCTACATTAACATTAGCCCCCAATAATTTGATAAACCATACCTGCTGGGCTTTTTGAGGTGCTTCCCAGATAATTTTTTCAAATGGAATTTTCGTTAATATCTCTTCAACAAGACCGGAACGGACTTCGCCACTGGCCCTGAAAAGTCCTACGGTCCCGCTTTCCCGGGCTTCTCCAATGACCTTCCATGAACCCGCATCCAGTTCCGCCTGCATTTGAGCAATCCATTTGTAGGGAGGTATGATCTTCTCGGCATCCTTGGACCCCACTTCGGAAAGGACGGTCACACGCTCGGAGAGCTTTCTTATGTAATTACATTTCAGATCATGGTCTAGATCAATGGATCCATCCGAAACTTCGGCATATTCCATGTTATATTTATCCAGTACTTTTAAATAATCCTCAAATTGATTACGTACGATAAAAGCTTCAAATAAAGTGCCTCCAAAATAAGTAGGTATCCCGGTCTCTTTGTATAATTTAATCTTTTCCTTCAAAATGGGCGTCACGAAAGAAGTTCCCCAACCTAATTTGACTATATCCGCATAATCCCCACCGACACTCAGAAAATCTTCAATTTCACGAAGGCTTAACCCTTTATCAATCACCATAGTAAAGCCTGTTTCCCTGGGTTTCCTGGTTCTTTCAGGCAGATTTTTTAAAAAGTAATTCATCAAAAATTTTCTTTTCTGTATTGATCAATTATTTTAAACAATGCTTTCTGAGTTTGTAATTTAGGAAAAAATTCAAGAAGAACGGTGTGATTTTCAAAGTTTAATATAAGTGCATTTTCGAGGTAATTAAATGCCTGTTTATACTTCCCGGCGGCTATCAGGTAGGCAGTAGCCCGATAATACAACTCTGATGTTTCTGGCAATTCTTCTATTCCTTTAAGGATTATTTCAATGGCTTTCTCAAAATCTCCTTGTTCATAATATATCTGAGACCATTTCAGCCATACTTCTTTATTCTCCGGATCAAGTACGCATGCTTCTTCCCAGGCATCAATGCTGGATATTATATTTCCCAATTTATATTCAGTTTCAGCAACTGTTATCCAATAGTCCGGATTATCCGGATCAAGTTTTAACGCCTTATTTAAAAAATGAATTGCTTCGTACCATTTATCCTGGGCATTCAGACAGATACCCACACCGTACCAGGCTTCATCATTAAAACCATCTAATTTAATAGCTTTCTGATAATATTTGATTGCCAGATCATAATGTTCCAATTTCTCGTATGCATTCCCCAGACAGGTGGATGTTTCCGGTGAATTTCCTTCGATCTCCAGGGTTTTTTTATAGGCATCGAGGGCTTTTGGATAATTATCGACTGACATATAAGTATTGCCGAGGTTAAAATAGGCCGAGGCAAAAGATTCATCGATGGCAATGGCATACTCATAGGCGCTGATGGCGTCTGTATACCGGCCCAGCTTGTTAAAAACAATCCCGAGATTATACCAGCCGTATTGGGAGTAAGGATCCCGGTCGATGAACTTATTATAAAATTCAATACTCCCTTCCAGTTCTCCAATTACATCCAGACAATAAGCTAATTCATAGAGTACATTCTCATTGTTCACATTGAATTCAAGGGCTTTTTTATAATTTTCAATTGCGTTCTTATAATCTCCCGAAGTCTGATACGACATGCCAATGTTGAAGTAAATCTCATCTTTGTTCTCACTCATTTCGAGCGCTTTCTGATAAGTTTCGATGGATTGTTCTGATTTGCCCATAAGAGAATAAACAAGTCCTTTTAACATCAGAACCTCTTCATCGTTAGGCTGAATGGCCTCGGCATTGTCAAGCGTTTCAATGGCTTTTTCATATTCTCCCATGTTGGACAATATTTGTGCTTTATCCAATTTGAGTTCTGTGGAATAGGGATATCTGTGCATGGCAATATCGCAGGCATTCAAAGCTGAATCGTATTTATTTTGATCCAGGTAATAATCTATAATATCTTCAAATGATTCCAGTGGAATATAACCGAGAGAATCGCTTTCCAATTGCTGCTCAAAATTTTTGACCAGCTCTTCATGATTCTTATGATTCTGATTATTACTTCCCATTCGAATTCTTGATTGAAATCCCATCTATTCCGACATTGAAAAAACCAATTGGGTGGATCCTCAACGATTGGGAAAATAGATTTCCATGCTACAAATATCATCGAAGTTCGGGACAAATGTGGGTATTTTAAACATAAATTTTAACTTACTCCGGTCTCGCAAGATGAATGCCGGAAGGTTTCATCCTCTAAAAAATAGCCTTTTTTTTTCAGAATAATAGCCACTTCCATATCCGTAGCCATAATGTACACCCCTTTCAGATTTTACACCGTTAAGGATTATATAAAGGTGTGGTAATCGATGAATAGCATTCGTTTTTTCAATAAAATCAATGAATTGGGTTTTTGAATACTCAGCACGCAGTATATACATTTGTATATCGGCCTTTTTCATGACCAGCACTCCATCTGTTACTATGCCAACGGGAGGTGTGTCCAATAGTATTAGATCATATTCTCTCCTTGCTTTTTTCAAAAAGACATCCATTTCAGAAGACATGATGAGTTCGGAGGGATTTGGCGGGACCGGACCTGCCAGAACGACATCCAGATTTTCAATTTCTGTGTTCTGTATACAATGCTTTAAGTCATACTGCTTAATTAAGAAGGTACTTACGCCACAATCATCTGATTTGGGCTTATAAATATGTTGCAGTTTGGGTTTTCTCAAGTCCAGATCAACCAGCAATACGCGTTTCCCCGACATGGCGAATATCGCTGCAAGGTTCAACCCGATGAAGGTTTTTCCTTCTCCACTTACCGTGGAAGAAATGGAGATTATAATTCCTGATTCTTTTGGTAAAATAAATTGCATATTGGTCCTGAGCGATCGGAACGCCTCTGCAATGACTGTTTGTTTTTGGGATTCTACAACCAGTTTTGCATATTGACTCTTTCCATAGTTATATTGTGGAATCAATCCAAGTACAGGAATCTGTGAAAGCCTTTCCACTTCTTTCACTCCAACAATTTTATTAAAAGCCAAGTAACCAATCCCTATTAAAAAAAAGGAAAATGCCAACCACAGGGAAAATCCAATTCCATAGATCAAATTTTTTTGGGGTTTTAGTGGATCATTTGGATAAGTAGCTGGAGAAAGGATTTTAAAATCCGTAACAGTTCCGGCCATGGCCAGTTGAAATTCAGCTTTTTTCTGCATCAGTGAGAGATAAAATTCTTCATATAAAGAATAGTACCTTTGACTTTTGGAGAATTCCGTATTCTTGGAAGGTAATTCAATGAAATTCTTCTCCAGATTCCCCTTCTGAAGAGCCAGGCTCCCTATTTGATTTTTAACTGAAAGAATATATTCTTCTATAAATTCCTGTATTTTCTTATACAGAACATTTATCTCATTGGTTCGAAGTCTGTATGCCTGGGTATTTTTGTTGTATGAGAGGAGTATCATCTCACTTCTATTCAGGAGGTCATTCAATTCATTGATCTGATCAACAACCTCCCTGGGTATGATCCCCAGATCTCCAATACCTAGATTTATCTGTGTTCCGGAATCGAGGTTTGATTTTAATGCTTCCAGCCTCCGTCAGTCTTATCTGAAGCTGATAACGATGAGAATCAATTTCATTCATTACCTCAATGGTCTCATTCAGTTTGCTCTGTAGATCGGTTGTTTTATTGTCGATTATAAAATCCTCAAAATAACCCTCAAAATCAGAAAGTTTTTGTTCGGTGGATCCCAGTTGGAGATTGAGGAATTCTATCTTTTGCGAATTGGCCTTTGTTTTTTCCTCCTTGGTGTATTTGAGGTAAATGGTATCGATGGCATTGACGAGGTCACGGGCTTTCTGTCTGTTATAATCTTTGAAGGAAATTTCAATGGTATTTGTATTCAGTTTGAGGGGTTCAACATTGAAGTGTTCTTCGATATAGGTCAGCAAGGCAGGTCGGCTGTTAATTCTAAAAAAGAATTCCGAATCCCTGGCATTCGGATCAAAATAAGGGGTTTTCAACAATCTGATCTCAAAAAAATCTGATTTGATGGATTCTCCAAAATCATGGTTGGAATTGTAATTCTTTCCCTGAAAGGTGTAGGACAAGTTGAAGGATCTCTCATTTAAAATCCCTACTCTAAACCTGAGATCATATATATCAGGATGATCAATTTTATATTCTACTTTAAAGGGAGCATTCTGATACCTTTCATCATCGAGTATATTGCCGATGGTGAAAATATTTACATTCAGATCTACTGCATCGATAATTTTATTATAAAACAATTTTGATTTTAACAATTCAATTTCGCTAAGCAAGTTATTATAGGACTTTTCCTCATCAATATTATTTAGTCCCAATATCGAAGCTTCACTTTTAATATCCAGTTTTAATACGGAACTGGATTCATAGAGGGGTTTTGTATACCTGATCACCAGAAAGGATGTAGAGAAGGCAATCAATAATAACAAAAGAATCCAGGGCCATAACTTCCTCAAGACGGTATTGAACTTACCCGGATCAAAAGAAATGATCCTGTCTTCCTGATCAAATGGCTTTATGTCATTACGGTTTTCCAAAGTTCCGAATGCACTTATAATTTTTGAATAGCTAATATCAGAGCGACAAAACTTGTTATAATACTGATTACCGGGATCAGTTCGCGCGTTGACTCGGAAAAAATACGAACCACAGGTTCTACATAAATGATATCTCCAGAATATATTTTAAGGTCGGCTTTCTGCATACCTTCGATGGTAGATAGATCTATTATCTGTACATCGGGATTATTTAGATCTCCTCTGATCAATCTTATATTCTGGACCTTCATGTTTTTTTGAACTCCCCCCGCCAGGGCAAGGACCTCAAGTAGGTTCATATCTTCATTTTCAAGGGGGACAACCTGACTGGATTCCATGCCAAGGACGATCACACGCTTATTTTCGAATTTCAGGATCACATAGGGATCTTTGTAAAATTTACTGAACTCATCTTCCAGTCTTCTTTCGCCTTCCCGCAAGGTCAATCCCTCCAGGGTAACTTCACCCACCATTGGTACTTTTACTTTCCCATCCTTTAAAACAGGGTAAAAACCCTCCTCTCTTCTCAGGCTATTGGTATTAATTTCCTTCTGCAGTTCATAATCAGGATCGATTATCCTTTCTCCTTCATTGGTATATACCCTGATTTCGAGCCTATCATTGACCTGAATCCGGTAATTTTTCTCGGCTAGGAATCGGGCGTATTCAAGATCATAGGAATAATTTCCCTCCTCGGTTTTTAACATGATATGTTGCTTATAACTTGCACATCCAAAAAAAAATGGGATCGATATTAAAAAGATATATTTCCTGAACAACATACTGCGAGTTGTAATATGCCAAAGATAAAATTCAATCAGGGATTTTTAAACCATTTCTTCTTTAAATGATTGAAAAGTTGATAAACCTGCATCTTTTTGAGAAATGACAGGATTTTGGATTCCCCATTGGATGTTAAGATCAGGATCATTCCAGACTATTCCGGAATCAGCACTGGGATGATAATACGCAGTGCATTTATATTGCAGGATACAATCTTCCAGGGAAAGAAATCCATGACCAAATCCTGGCGGAATGTATAACATGTTATTTCTTTCAGCATCTAGAATGACAGATTGATACATACCAAAAGTCGCTGATTCCGGCCTGAGATCCACCGCCACATCCAGTACTTTTCCGATTACAACTCTTACAAGTTTACCCTGCTCGTGTGGTTTTTTCTGAAAATGGATCCCACGCAACACATTTTTATGGGAGAACGACTGATTATCCTGTAAGAAGGTCTCATTGATTCCTTCTTTTTGAAGGATATCCAGGCGGAATGATTCAAAAAAGAATCCTCTTTCATCTCTAAAAATTCTAGGAATGAATTCTATCAGGTCGGGTATTTTAAAGTGTCCAATCTCCATATCAAAAGTCAGGCTGATAATCGTTTCTTATACTGGTTAATCAAGTCGTTATATTTTTCTATCACCTTGCTTTCGTCAAAATACCGTTCAACGATCTCCCTTCCGATTTGTCCCATCTATTACGGTCAGATTCGTCGAGAAGCATACATTTTTTCCATTTTCACCGCCAGGTCATCTGCATCCTTTAAGCTGCAGAGGAATCCATTGTTATTGTTTTTTACGACATTGTTACATCCTGCCACATCGGTCGTTACAATGGGTCTTGCCATGCCGGCTGCCTCCAGGAGAGTCCTGGGAGTTCCTTCCCTGTAGGAAGGTAGAACAATGCAGTTTGCGTCTCTGATATGTTCCCTGACGTCTTGAACTCTCGGGTGATACTCAATCAATCCTTCATTAACCCAGGAATAGATTATCTGGCCGGGTATTCCCCTCTTATGTTCTTCATCGATGGCGCCCAGGATCTGAAAGCGGACATGAATGCCTCTGTCTATTAGTTTTCGAATGGCATTGATGTATTCAACAATTCCTTTGTCATAAATCAATCTGGAAACTAAAAGAAAGGTGAAATTTTCGTTTGTACTCTTTTTTCGGGCGGAACCTACGTAGGTCAAGTCCTGAACCAGGCACGAGATCCGTTTTCTCCATAATGATCAATTTTTCACGGATGAAAAGGTTAAGATCCTCATCATTCTGGAACAATACCTTATTGGGATACTTGAAGGCCATTTTATACATGACTTTCGCGATGACGGAGATGAGTCCCTTGTTGAGAAAGACGGTTCCGAGGCCGCAGACATTATTGATCGTCGGAATTTTCAGCATTCGCGCAGCAAATGTGCCGTAAATGTTAGGCTTGACCGTAAAATGAAGAATGATATCCGGCTTGACCTTCCGGTATATCCGGAAGAGCTCAATGATCAGTCCCATGTCTTTGATCGGATTTGCACCACGGCTATCCATGGTGATCCGATGGAAACCACATCCAGCCTGTACGACTTTGGGGGTGTATTCATCTTCAGGTGCAATGGCAACAATTTCATGACCCTGATTAATCAAAGAACGGATCAGTCCCATTCTGAAATTATAAATATTCCAAGATGTGTTTAGAACGATGGCTATCTTCATTAATTCCTGTTTAACAAATCACGTTTCATTTAAAGACTGGGCAGCTTAAATATATGTCTTGTATGCCTGGCATAACGCAAATTATTAAAGAAATTCTCCATGGTATTCGACAAACGCTTCAAATATAACTATTTTTGTAATTAATACAATTATTATTCTTAATTGTAGATT
>CAVOVH010000005.1:0-1132036 GCA_963699805.1 uncultured Cytophagales bacterium
TTCATCTTTGCTTCGATATCCCATTGATCAGAAGAAAAAGGAATTATTTCCTGGGCAGTAACTGATAAAGCAAACATGCTATCTAGGATAATGCAGGTTAAAAATTTAATTAATTTTCATGTTTCCAGTGATTCATATTAAAAAATCGGCCGGCTTATATTATAATGAAAATATAATAAAAAAATATATAATATATATGAAATATCCTCAAACGGAAGCACCATAAAGTAGCAGTAGAAGCATATATCAATGTATTTTAACATTCTGATAATTTTATATCTCTTCGATTTAAATGATCTCATAAAATTTTTTATCCCTGTCATAAAAACATCCCCCTGAATTCAACGGAGATTCATTCCCTTCGTTATATCAAAGATCCTTGATAAGTAAAAGAATCAGGGAATTGCGTGGGCATGTTTGTTATGGTTCCAGGGAGACTTGGAAAAGATTCTGACTCGGAAAATTTCAAATTGGTGTGACCAATTAAAAATGAAACTGATCTTACTTTCCGTTCCAGAATTGATAGACCAAGCTTACCCTGGTAAAAATCAATCTGGTCCTTATTTCTGCCGGTGATAAGGGAAGGTTTTTTTATGTTCATACCTCCACTTCTTTCTAAGGAAAATTTCAGAAAATGAATTTAATCTTAAGATAATGCCTCTATTTTCTTTTATTTTCACGAATATTATTATCCGAAGACTCATTTTATTCAGGATCTAAACTATATGGTAATATTTAACATCAGTACAAATTAAATATACACTACCCGAAACAAAAATCGGGATATACGGATGTCTCCGGAAGGTTTTTTCAAGAAGAATGTGTTTTTAATTTTATAATGAATCGATGAACAAATTCTGGCATAAAGTATTATATGTATACATTTTGAATTTACTATGGATTTCTCCAGTCTTTTCACAAACAGATAATACGCATAAGTTTTGCCTTGAATATACGACTAAGGTGTTCCAATCAGGCGAAGCTCATTATGAATTTTACCGCATCCCCAGTTTATTGTCGGATGGCAGTCGGCTTTACGCTTTTTCGGAAGGCCGGAAGAACAGTGTAGGCGATCATGGTCAGATCGACATCGTCCTGAAGATAAGCAAGGATGTCGGGAAAAACTGGGGCAAATTAATCCGGATAACGGAATTCAATGATCAATCTTGTCAGAATCCTACTCCTGTTTATATCGAGGGAGAAAATAAGATCTTACTTCTCTTCACCAAAAGAACCATTGCCTCCGATACGGAAGATAAAATCAGGGCCGGTACCTCCGAAGGTTATGTAGGAGCATACCTGACGGAAAGTCTGAACAATGGGCTCACATGGTCACAGGTTCGGGAAATTACAGACCAGGTAAAATTAAAAAGCTGGTTATGGTATGCTTTCGGGCCTGGGGGAACAATTATTTTTAAGTCCGAAGGTCCCTTTGAAGGCAGGATTATTATTCCTGCCAATCACAGCATTGAAGGAGGAAATGGCAATGAATTCCTGGGGGCACATGTGGTTTATTCAGATGATCATGGAAAATCCTGGCATATTGGGGCAACAGACAGTGAAGGGCAGGGTTCTGTGAATCCGAATGAACTTACCGTCGTTGAGACAAAATCCGGCACACTCTATTTTAATGCCCGCAGCCAGAACTACCGGCCTGATCCAATCTCCAACCGGGCCATCACCTACAGCCGGGATGGAGGAATCACCTTTGTCAGAAAATTCTTTCATGAACCTCAGCTCATCACCCCAGTAGTACATGGCAGTCTTGCCAGATTGGATGATAAAATACTTTTCGTCGCTCCTGCTGACTCACTGGAAAGAAAAAATCTTTCTCTCTGGATCAGTCATGATGAAACCCTGACCTGGGGTCCTCCAAAGCTGTTACAGAAGGGGCCAACAGCCTATTCCAGTACGATCGTAATTGACAAGGAAATAGTGGGTATTTTATATGAGACAGGTACGGATAATCCCTATCAGGAGATCCTTTTTAAGGCAATTACCCTTGAATGATCTATTTCTCCGCTGGTTCAATCAGTTAAGGATTCTTTGATTTCTTCCGTCCATCAATCCCTGAAAGTGTTCCAAAATCAATATTTTCATTAATATTTCTCATTTCTACAGGTGAAATTTGGAAATTTTACCTCCACTTATTATCATGGGAAACACTTTCCATAAAATTTCAGTTAACTTTGAAGGTTATATGAAAACAATGAAAATAAAAAATATCAGGCTGGAGGTAATGAAAACAGTTGAAAAATCGATGGATGCCATCCTCCAAAAATACCTGATGCCGGTGGAAAAACTCTGGCAACCCTCCGATCTTTTACCAGATTCCCGAAAACCCGAATTTTATGAGGAAGTGAAGGAGATCCAGGAATTGGCAAGGGAAATGGACTATGATTTATGGGCAGTGCTCATTGGCGATACGATCACTGAAGAAGCATTACCAACCTATGAATCATGGTTGATGGAGGTAGAAGGTATCGACCAGCAGGGCAACAATGGTTGGTCGAAATGGGTCAGGGCCTGGACTGGGGAAGAAAACAGGCATGGCGATCTTTTGAATAAGTATCTTTATCTGTCCGGAAGGGTAAACATGAGAGAAATGGAGATATCCACCCACTATCTTCTGAATGACGGATTGGATATCGGTACCAGCAAAGATCCATACAGGAACTTTGTCTATACAAGTTTTCAGGAACTGGCTACCAATATCTCGCACCGCCGGGTCGCTTCTCTGTCCAAAAAAAGTGGCAATACCCGGCTGGCTAAAATTTGTGGTATCATTGCCTCCGATGAAGCCCGGCATGCCAATGCCTACAAAGACTTTGTCCGACGAATTTTTAACTTCGATCCAAGCGAAATGATGCTTGCTTTTGAGGACATGATGAGAAGAAAGATTGTGATGCCTGCACATTTATTGCGTGAATCCGGAGGGGCCATCGGAGAATTATTCATTCATTTTTCAGATGCTGCTCAGCGTATCCAGGTATATACGACACAGGATTATATAGATATTTTGAAGTCCTTACTGGCCGATTGGGAAATTGATAAAATAAGGGGAATCAATGAAAATGCAGAAAGAGCCAGAGACTATCTGATGAAATTACCGGATCGCCTGCAACGTATTGCCGAACGCATCAAAATTCCAGAAAAACAATATCAGTTTAAATGGATCGCTATTTGAAGTTATCTGATTTTTATTTCCCGAATAATTTAATCCGGGGCATTATTCTGTCAAAATACATAAGTAAAAGTATTGAGAACTGAAGATAACCTCATCCATTATTATTCGGAGGATAATTATCTATTATCATGTTTTCATTATATTCGCCAAAATCCCATAAAGCGTGCCTGGCAAACATGCTTTAGGACTTGGAAAAGAGTTCATTCCAGGAATAGGCAGGAGCAAAAGGAAATAAGCCCCTATTCAAGGGATATTGTCCGAAAATTTTTGAAATACCTCATAATCTCCTGTTATTTATCTCAGAATCATATAAATTCATGTTTTCATTATTTTCATGGCTTGAGTAATAGTGACGGCATGAATAATTAAAACTTCAAAAATGAAAGCCATAGTAATGTCCCTGGGTATAAGGGGTGACGTGGAACCATTTTTGGCCATTGCTCAATTACTAAGAGAAAATGATTGGCAGGTAATTTGTGCTTTCCTTGAACAATTCCAGGATTTGGTGAAGGAAGCTGGGTTCCCTTTTTTCGGGTTAAGCAAAAGTTTATTGAGCTCCTGAAGAGCGAGCAGGGCAAAATGGTACTGGGAGGTAAAGGATCATTATTTAAAAAAGCAAATGCTTTGTTCTGGATGATCCGAGCTTCCAAAGCAGTGAACAGGGAGATTGTGGAGCAACAGCATGAAATTATCTTCGGGGAAAATCCCGACCGTGTGATCTATAACCTTAAATGTACCTATCCGGCTATCTGGGGAATGGCACATCCGGGTAAATCCATGCTGGTAAGTCCTATCCCCTGTTTAATTCATTATGTGAAAGACCAGGCCGTAATCGGATTTAAAGGAAATTTCGGATCCACCCTTAATAAATTCACCTACCAGCTCCACAATTTCGGTCTGGTAAAAAATATTTATGATACCGTAAAATCCTATGCATCTAAATACCCCGGAATTAGATTCACAACTGGTAACATTAAAAAATCTATCTAAAAAGAAAGAATCTTATATACCATTTCCCCATCCCTTTTCCCGCGGCCGGAATACTGGCCCGACCAGGCCCGGATTGTCGGTTATCATCATAGAAATAAGCCCTACAATTGGCAACCGGATCAATCACTAATGGAATTCCTGAAATCTAACGGAAGATCCTGTTCATTTCTTTTGGCAGCATGACCAATCCCGAGCCAGAAAAGACAACTGAAACAATATTACTGGTGCTGGCGAAAAACAGGATCCTTGCCATCATTAATACAGCATCCGGCGGGTTGTTAAAACCAGTTGAATTCCCGGATCATGTTCTGTTTGTTGAAAACATCCCCTATGATTGGATATTGCCTAAAATGTATGCAATCATGCACCACGGGGGATCGGGGACCACACATACGGCCTTTCAATCCGGATGCGCCATGATGATCATTCCCCACATCCTTGATCAGCATTTCTGGAATGAAAGGGTAGTGAGACTACAGGCAGGCCCCAGGGGAATTCCCATCAGTAAAATGAATGAAGAAAAACTGGAATTCAGTTTATTGGACCTAATGCATACCGAAGCATACAAGCAAAACGCAAAACGGATCGCCGACAACATGAACCAGAGAGATGAGAGACAAAAATTAATTGAATTATTAATTAACCAATGAATTTAAAGCCTCCTTTCCTTATGCCTTATTCACCTTTTTATCTGCAAATCTTCCAACCCGGAGAAGAAATGCAGCTCCGAATGCCAGCAGAGAAGCAAAAAAGCTGAATAAAGCGCCCATCTTTGCCGAATCCAGGATATCCCCTGGCGGGAAAGCGACCGTGGCGACAAAAAGGGCTACAGTAAAGCCAATGCCAGCCATGAACCCAAGAACCGTAAGATCCCTGTAATTCATTCCCGTTGGCATTTCAAGCCGGAAGATTTTTACCGCAATAAAAGTGAGCAGGACAATGCCTATTGGTTTCCCGACAAGAAGTCCAAAAGTAACCAGGCCAGTCGCCAGTCCCATGGCGCTGAAAGCTACCCCCGCATTCGCAAACCCGAAAAGCATCAGGATGAGTTCGACTGGATTTTTCCACCAGTGTTCAAACCGGTTGAGAGGATCCTTCTTGGTATCATCTTCCATGGCCTCAAAAAATCCGATATCTGAATGAGCATGTGGTAAGGTTGGGATGATAGGTACCAATGCAAGCGCCGGATGTATTCCTCCCATGAAAAATCCATACCATGAAAGTGGACCTGCAATGAGGATGTACCACCAGAAATTAGGGACCTTCAGCCATTTTTTCAGGATGAATATATTGAATAGGATGGCTCCACCAACACTTAACAGGAAGGTGACCAGGTGCATTTCACCTGTTGGATAGGCAACGGCAAGAATAATCAACCCTGCTGCGTCATCGGCTATGGCGAGTAATAAAAGAAATGGAATGGCTGGATGCCCCTTCCCAAAAACCAACCGGGCTACCAGGTATGAAAAGGCGATATCTGTGGCACAGGGTATGGCCCACCCTCTTCCCAAATCAGGTTTATCGAACAGGATGACGCCTCCAATGTAAAGAAGAGCTGGACCAATCACTCCTCCGGCAGTAGCCAGGAGCGGTGTGGCAGCCTTTTTAGGCGATGAAAGCGCTCCTCCCGGGAGCAATGCCTCCCAGATCTCTTTTGCAGCCAGGGCAAAAAAGAAACACATCAACACATCATTGACAATAAAATGAAAATTGACATGGGGAGCAATCTCATGATCAATGAAATCATGATAGAATTGAGGCTCGATGTTTGCAAAAAATAAAGCAGCCACAGTCCCCAGGATTAAGAACATACTGTTATCTAACAGAAACCTGATGCCGTCTTTAATATTGTCCACAGTAGTTAAAAGGTTATTTCTCTAAAATTATTAATCCCCGGAAATTTTCATTTTGATTCATGAATACCAGGGCATTTACACCAACAAAATCAAAAAACAGGGATTCTGTTTAGTAAAAAAAAATTTGCACCAAAATACTTCATCTTTGACTTATTAACTTATAAAATCAAGAAAAATTTCTACTCACCTGTTATCAAAGGTAATCCAAGTGTAAGATCTGCTATGATCCACCCACTTCAACAAACTCAGGTAAAACAAAGGATGATTCTCAATCCCTGAAATAATAGAATATATCTCATTATCATGATTCCCATGGAGGATCCATTTGTAAATGATCCGGTTTCAAGGATTATCATGCTGAACAGCAATGTAAATTTCACAATAATAAAGTTTAATCTATCCCTAAATAGAATCGATTTAGTAGATTTGCTTCGAAATTTTTTAACCTAATTCAAAAGGCCATGTATAAAGTTCTATTTTTTTCAATGGTTTTATTTATAACCCTATCATGCAGGGACAAAACAGAAAAAGAAGTGATGTCAGACAATCCATTGATGAATGATTTTAAAACGCCCTTCGAAGTTCCTGATTTTGAAAATTTCAGGGTTGAATACTATCTCCCTGCTATCCGGGAAGGAATTGAAGAACAAAACATAGAGATCGAGGAAATTAAAAATAATCCGGAGAGACCTGATTTTACAAACACGATCGAGGCACTGGATTACAGCGGTGATCAGTTAAATAAAACAACCAGCATATTTTATAATCTGCTATCCGCCAATACCAGTCCTGAATTACAGGAACTTGCCCGGGAAATATCTCCCATTCTGTCAAAACACCAGGATGAAATCTTTATGGATCCCCAACTCTTTGCGAGGGTGGAAGCTGTCTACCAGCAGCATGATGAATTTACTCTGAATACGGAACAGGAAAAACTGGTTGAAAAATATTATAAAAGGTTTGTAAGAAATGGATCACATCTATCCGAACAAAAAAAGGATTCCCTGAAAAAGATCAATGAAGAACTTTCATTGCTTGGACTTGAATTCGGGGAAAATCTCCTGGCTGAAGACAATCAATGGAAGTTGGTGATCGATGAGCAGGAGGATCTGGCCGGCCTGCCTGATATGGTTGTTGCAGCCGCCGCAAAAGCGGCCTCTGATGCAGGACTGGAAGGCAAATGGGTGATTACACTTCACAAACCCAGCTGGATACCCTTTTTGCAGTATTCCACAAGAAGAGATCTCAGAGAAAAGGTCTATATGGCCTGGATGAACCGGGGCAATCATAACAATGAAAATGATAACAAAAAGATCATTCAGAAAACACTCGCTCTCCGGGATCAAAAGGCAGAGCTGCTCGGGCATGAAAACTGGGCTTCCTACATCCTGGACGACCGGATGGCAAAGACTCCTGAAGCTGTGTATGACCTGTTAAATGGTCTCTGGGAAAAAGCCCTCCCCATGGCCCGGGCCGAGGTGCAGGCCATGCAATCCATGATCGATGAGGAAAACGGGAATTTCCAAATGCAACCCTGGGACTGGTGGTATTACGCCGAAAAAGTCCGAAAAAGCCAGTTTGATCTGGATGATGAAATATTACGACCTTATTTTGAATTAAATCATGTAAGAGACGGGCTTTTTTATGTAGTAAACCGATTATATGGATTACGGTTCCAGGAACGGAACGATCTCCCCAAACCTCATCCTGATGTGCAGTGTTTTGAAGTGGTTGAGAACGATGGCAAACATGTTGGAATCCTTTATATGGATTTCTACCCGAGAGCTAGTAAAACAGGAGGTGCCTGGATGGATGCCTACCGGAAACAATACCGGCGGAATGGACAGAATATCACCCCGGTCATCACAACTGTCTTTAATTTCACACAACCTTCGGGCAATCAGCCGGCCCTGCTCACCTTTGATGAAGTCGAAACCATGTTCCATGAAATGGGCCATGCCCTGCACGGGCTCTTATCGGATTGCACCTATCGTTCGCTCTCTGGCACCGCAGTTCCGCGGGATTTTGTTGAGTTGCCATCACAAATACTTGAAAACTGGGCTTCTGAACCAGAGGTGATGAGACAATATGCAAGGCATTTCCAAACGGATGAAGTCATTCCTGATGAACTCATCCGTAAATTAAATGCTTCCAGCAAATTTAACCAGGGATTTGCTATGGTCGAATATCTGGCCGCTTCACTGCTTGACATGGCTTATCATACGACTGAAAATACAACGAATCTTGATCCAAGTGCCTTTGAAAAGGCATCCATGCAAAACATCCGATTAATCCCTGAAATAATTCCCCGGTATCGAAGCACCTATTTCGCCCATATATTTGAAGGAGAAGGTTATTCCGCCGGATATTACAGTTATAAATGGGCCGAAGTGATCGATGCAGATGCCTATGAGGCTTTTAAGGAAACCGGTGATATTTTCAATCCTCAGGTGGCTTCATCCTTCCGGAAAAATGTACTGTCAAAGGGAGGAACCGACGATGCCATGAAACTTTATATTAATTTTCGAGGAAAAGAACCGGATCTGCAACCTCTCCTGAAGCGGAGTGGACTATTATAAATTTCCTGCATATGATCAGATTTGTCCGGGAAGTTTGAAAGAGGTAAAAGATTTGTTACCTTTTAAAGAACATGGTCTCAATGTTATATTTCTAAATGAAGGTTAATTTAAAAATAATTCCATCAATCTGCTTAATTGTTTTTTTGATTGCTTCCTCAATTTTATTTTCTTACAGTGAAAAAACAATCCGGGAAATAGCTCCTCGAAGTCCTCCCAATATTTTATTCATTGCCGTAGATGATTTAAAACCAACTATGGGATGTTATGGGGACTCCCTGGCCATCACACCTTATATGGATAAATTGGCCAGTGAGGGTATCACATTTATGCAAAATTATTGTCAGCAGGCTGTGTGCGCCCCATCAAGGGCAAGTTTACTGACCGGTAGATATCCAGATCAATTACAGGTATGGGATCTGCAGACATTGATACGCGAGAAGAATCCCGGGATCATTACTTTACCTCAATATTTCAGATTGAATGGCTATCAGACTGCTGCCACGGGTAAAATATTCGATCCGAGAAGCCTGGAGGGCAGCTGGGGTGGCCCCCATGATGCCCCATCCTGGTCAATCCATTATATTTCCCCGGGAGCATTAAACACCTATGATCCTGAATTGGGCCCTCCCACCTATTTTTATGCGGGCAAACAAGCTAAATATAAGATTTCAAAATTGCAGAAAGAAGCAAGAGCAAAAGGAATAAATTCACCAGAAGCCATCAGGGAATATGTGAAAGCGCAGTTTTTCCCGGCTGTTGAATGTAGCGATGTCCCTTTTGATGCATATAGTGATGGTGCCATTGTGAAACATGGCATTCAGTTGATGGATTCCCTGGTAAAATTGAAGGCCCCCTTTTTCCTGGCAGTTGGTTTTCACAGACCGCACTTGCCATTTACTGCCCCAAAAAAATACTGGGATCAATATGACAGAAAAAATTTTAAACTGGCAGAATTCCAGGAAAATGCCCAGGACAGTCCTCCCATTGCTTATCACAATTCTGGTGAACTCAGAAGCGGTTATACAGGGATTCCTAAAGAAGGCAGATTACCCGATAGCTTGCAACTTGAGCTGATCCATGGTTATTTTGCGGCCACATCCTATATTGATGAGATGATCGGGATGTTACTCAACCATCTTGATGAATTGGGCATAAAAGATCATACCCTCATTGTTTTATGGGGCGATCATGGATGGCACCTTGGTGACCATGGAATGTGGTGTAAACATTCCAATTTTGAGCAGGCCACCCGGGCTCCATTGATCATGCTCGATCCTGTTCAGCTGGTAAAAGGAGGGAAACACCATGGTCCTACCGAATTTACGGATGTTGCTCCAACCTTATGTGAATTGGCTGGAATTCCAATACCCATATATTTTGAAGGCTTGAGCCTGAAACCTCTTTTTAATAATCCAGATCAACCTTTAAGAACCTCCGCACTCAGCCAGTATCCGAGGAATGGAATGGATTATATGGGCTATACCATTCGCACGGATCGATACCGGTACACAAAATGGATTGAGCGTAAAACAGGGAAAACATTGGATATCGAATTGTATGATTATTTAGTGGATCCGCTGGAAACAAAAAGTTACCTCCATGAATCCAGTTATGATGCCATCACACATGTATTGGATAGTATCCTGACAAAACGTATACGGATACCTTCCAGTCAAATTAAAAAACAATAAAAAACTGCACCACCTGCTCAATAGAAAAATTTACTCGCTTTTTATGCCATGCGAAAACCGGTGATGCAGTCAAATTCTTATCTAACCTGATAAAACTGGCCACAGAATTTATATCGATTTTATAATAATTCTGAAGAAAATCTGTCGATCCTATCAGCAGCGATTTTATAAAGAGTAATGGGCTGTCCGATTTTGGAATTTTTTTCCTATCTTATATCAGCAAACAGGCAAAAAGAATCCAAAAATAATTCCAGTATAAATCATTACATCATGGTAACAATCGATGAAAGAAAATGCAAGGGGTGCGGTGATTGTATTAAAATATGTCATGAATATTGCATGTTTCTGGAAAAAGAAAGGATCAAAATAAATTACGAATTATGCAGTACATGCGGTCAGTGCATTGCAATTTGTTCCAAACAGGCGTTAAGTTGGAACCAAAATCCTCCTCAGAAATATTCGGTGGCAAAATTCCCATCAGCAAAAGAGGTGGATGAATTATTGGGACAAAGGAGAACCATCAGGTATTTTAAAAAAGAAAAACCGCCGAGATCTTTGGTAGAAGAAATTGTAAATTATGGTATCCTGGCTCCGTCCCATCATCATGATTTCAGGATTCAGATCATTGATGAGGATGAATTGCTCAAACAAATTGAGCAAACAGTATATAAGTATAATCAAAGAATATATCGGTATTTGTACAAACCAAAAATGATAAGGAATATCATTAAGCTGGTTTCAAGCCCAATGCAATACAAGGAGTATGAAAGAGCAAGGCCCAAACTTGAAAAAAGTCTGAAAATTGGAAAGGCCTATGCGAGTCTCCCCCCTTTTATCGTTTTAATTCTGGGAAGAAAAAACTTTCCGTTATCAGTCGAAAGTGCTCAATATATTCTTTATAATATCAATTTGTATGGGATGTCTCAAGGAATAGGATCCAGGATTCTCGTAGGGAATCAGATGTTTTTGAACAATAATCAAAAACTCAAAAAACATCTCGGCATATCTCAAAAGGAAAATATTTATGGAATGCTCGGGATTGGCTATTCTGCAGTAAAATATAGTAATAAGATAATGGGCAGAAAATTTGATATTCAGTGGAATTTAACCAAAAATTAAATTGATAATACACTGCGAATGATCTGATAAAATTCGGTCCTCGCCTGCCTTTCAATCCATGGCTCATGGCCACACCTTTTCATTAAAAAAAAATCAAAATCAGGAATGATCTGTTGGAGCGGTTCTTTTACACCCTCCCAGGGATGCGGATCATAATCACCCTGGATGGCTACTAAGGGGCACCTTATTTTCTTACCTTCTTGCAACAGGGTTCCACTACTCCGTAAATAGCTGGCTTCATTCCAAACTTTTTCAAACACATCTGGTTGATAGTCGATGGCGTTCTCCTCCAGACTTTCCGGATCAAAGTTGTCGATCCGCAACATCCATTCTCCAAGTTTTCTGAATAACAATTTTTTCTGGTGCTCATTCACATAATCCCACTCTTGTAACAACTGGACATAATCCTTTTTCTCCTCTGGAGTCATTCGATTCAACCTGGTTTGAATAGTTGAATCTGCATATTTTTCTTCAAATGGCCCGGCAGACACCAGAATCAACTTTTTCACTTTTCCTGGGTATCTGGCGGCAAATAAAAATGCTAGCCAGGCACCCCAGGAATGACCGATCATCATAATGGGGGGTTTGGCATTTTGCTCGACGTACCTGTCAAGTTCCCTGATCTGGCCTTCCACGGAATCGGCGGATTGAAAGGGTTCAAGGACATTCAGATCTTTTGAAACTACTTTAGCCAAGGGCCCGACAGATCCAGGTGCCCCAGGCCCACCATGAAGTATTATAACCTGGAATGGTTCAGTACCATATTTTCGTCCTTTCATTTTCCATTATTTTTTAATTTTAATGTAAATAATTTACATCTTTTTTATTTAACCTGAATAGGATATATAATAGAAAACAAAGAACAATAGATCTGTAATAAATTACTTTAATTCTTCTTTAAAAAATTCAATTGTCCGTTGCCAGGCAAGTTTGGCAGCTGCCGGATCATACCGCGGAGTTGTATCATTATGAAAACCATGGTTTACGCCTGGGTAAATATATACTGTATAATCCTTATTATGCTCCTTTAAGGCTTTTTCGTAAGCAGGCCAGCCTTCATTGACCCGGCTATCCAATCCTGCATAATGAAGAAGTAAAGGGGCATTGATCTTTGGAACATCTTCAGTAGCCGGTTGACCTCCATAAAAGGGAACGGCAGCCGATAAATCCCCAATCCTAACAGCCATCATGTTGGAAATCCAACCTCCAAAACAAAATCCCACCACTCCAACATTTCCGTCGCATTCCGGATGTTTCTTCAAATATTGATGAGCGGCAATAAAATCTTCCAACATTTCATTTCGGTCGCGTTGACTTTGTAACTCCCTGCCATCATCATCATTACCAGGATAGCCGCCAAGAGGAGTGAGTGCATCCGGCGCCAAAGAAATAAATCCTTCAAGAGCTGCTCTCCGACCTACATCTTCAATGTGCGGATTAAGCCCCCGGTTTTCATGAACTACGATTATTCCTGGTAACCTGGTATTTTTACCTGCAGGCTTTGAAAGTAAGCCACGAATGTTCCCTCCACCTTTGGGAGACTCGTAATTTATGTATTCTGATTTTAACCTGGAATCATCTGGCTGGATTTGAATGTTATCTTGATAATTCGGCATGATAAAACTGAGAATGGAAGGGACGGTTAGCCCGCCGATTGCGTATCGTGATAACCTGTCAAGGAATTGTCTTCTTTCAATTCTGTTATGGACATAGTCGTCATAAATATTAAAAACTTCCTGGCGAATGTCCTCTTTCGTAATTTTTTTCATCATAATAATTTTGGCCAAATTGTAATTTAGGCCAGACTTCTGAAGAAAATCTGAAGTTGAGATAGTTTCGGGACCTGTACCTTTTACTTATTAAAATCCAGTTATTCTAAAACCTTCCTGGTTCATGCAGGAGAGTAGGAGTGGGTACAAATAATAGAAACATGTACCATAAAATTTCTTATTTTCAAAATGAAAAAAAATTTGTGATAGTACCTGCAGGGAGATCAATATCCTATCCTGATCCCTTCATATATTTGTCAAGAAATCTGAAAACCTTATTTAAATTTTCTGGACTCATAAATGCTGGTCCTCCATGGCCGGCATCCTGAAATAATTCAAGTGACACATTTTCTTTGCCAATGACCTTTTCCAGCTTATTGGCCAGGTTAACCGATTGCTGATAAGGCACGAGGGGATCAATTAACCCATGTTGAATAAAAAAAGGTGGATCATCCTGCGTGATATAGGTTTCAGGATTTGCTGCCCTGACAAGGTCCGGTGCATCTTCCAGGTTTTTCCCGATAAGTTCTGATTCAGGTGAATCAGGAACGGAATGTACCTGTGGATTTTTGACTCCGCTTTCCTTCAACTGTTCATCCATTTTGAGAAAATCGGTGGGGCCAAACCAGTCGACAACAGCCTGTACCCGACTTGATTGTTCAGGATTATCCGCTGATAGATCCTCAAGTGATTTAACTTCACCCGATATTCCAAGCAACGCCGAAAGATGCCCCCCAGCTGATCCTCCCCATGCGGCTATTTTACCCGGATTAAATTTATATTGTTTTGAATTAGCTCTGATCCATCGAACAGCCGCCTTCACATCAAATATCTGGGCAGGAAATATGGCTTCCTGACTGAGACGGTAATTAATGGAAACAAGGGCATATCCCCGATTTAATCCCTCCAGCATGGGAATCAGCTGGTTGTCCCCTTTATCTCCTGCTTTGAAAGCTCCCCCATGTATGGAAAGAATGACGGGAAAGGGACCATCCCCTTCCTCAGGTAAATAAACATCCAGCCTTTGGGACTGAGATTGGCCTGCATAAGGAATATCCAGCCATTTTCGTTTTATGTTTTCTGTATTTGCCTTTGATGGCCTCTGTGCAAATGAAGGAAAATAAAAAATAACGGCTGTTAGAAATAAATAAATCCAGTTTCTGATCCTGTTCATTTTAATTTGCAGATGGTATTTCATCTTTTTATAATTTTGTTCTTTATGAGTCCCTATTCGCCTCTAAGATAAATGCTTAAAAATCGGGAGTAATGAATCATACCCTACGTAACAAAAACAACCGGATTCCTCCTTTGCAGGCTGTCCGGTCTACTCTCCTAAATCAAATCTCTATTCAAAAATACCCTTTTATTCAGATCATCTCCTTCCTCTTCTTCCCGGTCCTCTCATATCTTCATTCGGATCGTCAAAACCGGGCCGTCCATGATGGGGCCCTACGGCTCTTTTAATGGTTTCGAGGAACATCTGTTTCTGTTCTTCATTGCATATCGACATTACATCCTTGAAGTGTTGATAATTCATCAATTCCAATTCACTTTGCTTTTCCCCGATCTGACGGACGATATTTTCCGATTCTGCAGAGAATTCCTGATTTCTCATCATACCCATCAATTCCTCTCTGAGTGTCCTGATCTCCTCCAACTTCGATTCCAGCTGATTGCGGTGTTTGTCCAATAAGGAATCGAACTGAGCCTGTTGTTCGGCTGTAAAATTCAATTCCCTTTTCAAAAAATGATCTCTCCGGTTCATCATGGCACGTTCCCGCAAAACAGGAACTTCGTCTCCCCTTTCTTCAATCCAGACTGCCGTAACAGAGGCAATATTCAGGACGATTAAGATCAGGATGATGATCCACAAGAATTTTATGTTTGATAATATCTTCATGATTTATGGATTTGTTGTCGACTGACTGATATTATAAAGTGTAGGAGTCGACGGATAATATTCTTCTACAAATAACTGTTCACTGTTTGATAATGTATCGGTTGCAGGATTAATAAAAAACCTCGTCACCGTATATATATTAAATACGATTACCAAAAGGATCATAATGACCGCAAGGCGTTGATAAACAGGAGATAAAACACCCATCTCAAGAGTTGGTCTGGCCTTATTTTCAAGTCGCGCCTGAAGCCTTGTATAAAGAAAAGGTTTGGGTCTTGCTCTTTCGATTTGATCAAAAGCCTGGAGCGTTTTTTCAACTTGTTCTTCAATATGTTTATCGATCTTCTTCATACTTCTTTATTTAGATGCCCCTGCATTCAAAATCTTGCGTTTTGTTATCAGGAATTATAATAATCATATAATTCTTTTTTAAGGTTGTTTTTTGCCCGGTGCATGAGTGATTCAATTGAAGATAATGATTTTTGCATCACATCTGCAATCTGTTCGTAGCTTAAATCCTCTACCTTATGTAAAGTAAAGGCGATCCTTTGTTTTTCAGGCAATTTCTCGATCGCTTCGAACAGAATCCTGGCTTTTTCCCTGTTTTCTGCCAGTACTCCTGGATGATCGAAATCGGGAACCTCGAATTTTGATTCCCGGTCTTCATGGCTGATCCAGTAAAAGATGCCGGATCTTTTTTTCCTTTTCATTTTTCTAAGATGTTCCAGCGATTTATTGACCGTGATCCGATAGATCCAGGTCGATAATTTTGAATCCGCTCTGAATTTATGAATGGAGTTAAAAACTTCAATAAACACTTCCTGGGTGAGGTCATCTGCATCATCCACATTCTTAACAAAACTAATGCAGGTGTTAAAAACTTTATCCTGGTAATCATCTACCAATTGCCTGAAAGCTCCTTCATCTCCCTTCTTCAGTTCCTCGACCAGGATATGATCGGTATTTCCCATTCCATCATTGACTTTAACCTTCAAGTTAATCATTTCATGTTAATGTAATATAAGGAAATCGATCAACATAAATAAGTTTATACAGTCCCAATTAATATCCTATTTCCTGATCCATCCCGTTCCCGTTTTCAGAACCTTCATCCCGGGTGACATTCTGTTTTTTATAATTATTGATTCTGAAGCCCAATGTCAGTCTGACAACCTGGGATTCACGCTTCATATTGATGGAATCGTAAAAATTGGGCCCCTCATTGGTGAAATTAAAACTCCCGGTTCCGAAAATATCCTGGATCTGTAAAGTGGCAGAAAGTTTCTCCTTGAAGAAATCCTGTTTGATGGCGGCACTGGTCATCAGAAAATCTTCCCTACTTCCTTGTGCTGTCACAGAAGGTCCCTGGTAAAATCCCTGCACCTGGAGCCTGGTCGTGGGGGTGATCCGGAAATTCAGATTGCATCTTGAATCATAGTTGGTACTGGAGGTGGCTACGTCGGCTTCCGAGATGGTCCCGGTCAATTTATAATTATATAAATTACCGCTTATGTTAAAGTTGAACCATGTATTTACCAGGAAGTTTAACATCAGCTCGGCTCCCATGGCGTGTTCCTCATTGAGGTTTTCCATGGTCAATAGACGTGTGCCGTCCTCTTGAAATTTAGTGACCCGGGTCATGGCATCATGGGTAAGCCTGTAATACCCTTCCAGGCTGATAAAGGATTTCCCAAGCCCTTTCTGGAAAGTCAATTCGTATGAGTCTACATATTCAGGTAACAGGTCGGGATTCCCCATTCGCATCGTAATAGGATTCATATAGCTAACAAAAGGATCTAGTTCTCCTCCTCTGGGTCGGCGGATCCTCCTGCTGTAACTGATCTGGGCCTGGTCCTGTTTGCCGATTTTTCTCGAAAGATGTGCGGTGGGAAAGTAATCAAATCGATCCAGCACGGAAGGCTGATCCGATTTGATATTTTTTACACTCCGGTAAGTATATTCCCCGCGTAAACCCAACTGGTACTCGAATCCCCATATCTGATCCGAATAGATGCTGTAAAGTGCCTGGATATTCCTGTTGAAAGCCAGGGAATTCGAAAAATCAGAATTATCTACCCATTCATTTAAATTATTATCCCATTCGTTAAAATAATAACTTTCATTTTCCTTGTCAGTCCGCAGCTGGTATCCGGCTTCTAATTTTCCATCTCCCCCTATGGGCTTAGAATAATCTGTCTGGAATCTCAATTCAGATTCCTTTCCAGGCTCATCGATGAAAATACGATAAGGATCAGAATCGTTGATCACCCAGTTTTCATCCGTAAGGTATTGGTTTATATTTTCCTTGGATCCACCCCATTCCTTGGAATAATAAAGATAGGAGGTCAGTTTATGATCCTTGTTATTAAATATTTTTTCATAATTAAGTGAAAAATTATAAAAGTCTTCGAATCGTGCATCACTTCCATTCTGCAGGTAAAAGACGTCAGTGGTTGATGGGATTGAATATTCCTTGTATTTTTCATTTTCATACCGGCTGAAATTACCATATCCGTAACTTCCATCCACCGAGATGCTGTTCTGATCATTGAATTTATATCCTATTCCCCCTTTAAATGTATAGCCATTTCTGGTAAAGGGCCCGTCCCCGAAATGAGTGATATAGTTTGACGTATCGTTCATAATACTTATCTGAGATACATTGATCTCACCCCTCCGGGTTTCATCTGTATAATCAGCCCCCAGAAAAAAGGAAAGCTTATCATTTTTATAATTGACCAGGAAATCACCCCTGTATTTATCGCCGGTACCCACCGAAGCGTTGACGATCCCACTGATCCCGTCGAGCGCCCTTTTTTTAGTAATAATATTAATGATACCCGCCAATCCATCCGGATCATATTTCGCGGAAGGATTGGTAATGATCTCAATATTTTCAACCGCACTTGCCGGGATCTGGCGAAGGGCATCACTCCCTTCCAGGGGGCTTGGCTTTCCATCGATCAGGACCGTATAATTAGAACTTCCCCGAAGTGAAACATTTCCGTCCACATCCACGGTGACCGAAGGCACGTTTTCAAGTGCCTGGGCAGCACTTCCTCCCGTAGCATTCAGGTTTTCACTAACATGGATCACTTTTTTGTCGATCCGATATTCAACCGGCGACCTTTCCGCTGTTACCTGAACTTCCTGAAGTTGTTCTGTAGCTTCTAAAATCCTGATCACTCCCAGGTCAAGTACATTTTTTTCAGGAGTTATCATGATATCCGGGATGATCTTTTTTTCATAGCCAATAAATTTCACTTCTACATAAAATCGTCCGAAGGGTACTTTTTCCAGTAAAAAACTACCATCTTCTCCCGCAATGGTGCCAGTGATCAGGGTTGAATCCCGCTGGCTGTTTAATATGATGTTGGAGTAAGGAAGCGGATCCCTGGTCCTATTATCGATCACTTTCCCATTGATCGTGCCAATGGGTTCCATTTTACCTTCGCTTCCTGTTCCTGTTGGAGGTTGAGCAAAAACATGACTGATTGTCAATAGAAATGATAAAATAATTACGTTCGAGATAGTTTTCATATGATTTCAAAGTATTAATGCTTTGCGGGAGAAAAATTTTAAAGGATTGAAAGAAAGCCGGCCCGGAAGATTCCAAACCGGACTTTCGTGCCTGAGAATTATTCCCAGCCTCTGCCATGCCAGCCAAATTGACCCCCCATGGGTCCATCCGGCCCAAATCTGTTTGCAAAATGATTATCGAATTTTACCTTCTGCTCATCGGTCAGTAATCCGCGAACCTTTAAATGGGTATTCATTCTTGATTTCTGGATTTCAGTCCTCAAGTCGCCAATTTCTTCGATGAGGGGATTGATCTTTGATTGATTGACTCCTTCAGTAATCTGGGTGTTCAATTGGGCATTTTTCTCGCGGATCTTATTACGGGCAGGTAAGGTCTCTTTCTGGAAATCCAGATGTAACTTTTCTATTTGTTGCTCCTGTTCATCCGATAGATCCAGGATACTTTCCATCCGGTTCATTGGGCCGGGACCATTTCCGTATCCTCTTCCGGTTCCATCTCCGTATCCTCTTCCGGGCCCATGCCCACGACCGTATTGCGCACTGGCTTCAAAACCCAGTAAGAACATCATGGCTGCTAATCCAAGAATCCATTTTCTCACATTCATCGTTTTCATATTTCCTTTACTTTTAGTTAAACGTTTTACCCTTTTGATGACCTGTTTTGAAAAAACTTGCGGCATGATGAAAAAAAATAGGTGTGAAGGAATTGGGATTGTCTTAAAGACGTATTTTATGGTCAATTTTTCCTATCCTCACTGCTGCCAAGGTAATACTGGAGGGTGGTGATGAAGTGCATTGAATTTCAGGTGCTCCTTTCGAAGAAATTATCATTTTAACTTCATTCATTTAGAGATAGCAAACCTTTCAAGGTTGTTTCGTAAGGACCATCTTAAGACGTCTGCCCAAGTATTTGGGGGGGGGTAGGAGATGACAAATATGTAACACTTTCTGAATGCTATGCTGGCAGGGTTCCATTATACGCGATCGAAATATGTAATCCCTATAGTGTAAATCCATCTTCCTTGTTTTTTTGTTATAATAATATTTCCTCGCCGGGGTTGAATTGTGTATAAAGGGGTGAACCTAAGGATAAAGAAAATCAGAGAATCAACGAACAGATTACTTGGTTATTAATTAACTGCTGATTTGATTTAATCTGAACGGATTATGAAGAAAGGCTGACCAATAAGTTAACGGGGATCACCTATTTATTTCGTATTGAATACCATAGCGCCCAAGCGAGGCTGGACAGCTCAGCGTGGTATCCTCCAGAATTTCCCGGTCGGTGAGTGTGAGCAGAAAAGCGAGCAGATCCTCTTTCTGATCCACAGATAAATGAACTCCTCCTTCAGTCAAACCTTTAATTAATGGGGAAGTATTTGCAGAATAAATGACTCCCTCTGAATAAAAATCGATCACTTCCCGGAGGGTTGAAAAACGACCATCATGCATATACGGGCTGTTCAATTCACAATTGATCAGCGAGGGGACCCTGTAAACACCTTTGTCTTTAACCATTCCAGTCCAGTCAAACCTGTCTTCTTCATCATTAAATATTGAATCAGTTCCATTATTGTAAAAGTTATTGGTGGTCATCAGCAGGGAACCTGAATGGCAATGGAAGCATCCCGCTTCCTCAGAAAAAAAGACAGTTGATCCTCTTAGTTCCTGAGAGGTAAGGATTGCATTCTGCTGAAGATATTGATAATACCTGAACCTGTAAGCAATAATTGAACGAATAAACTGGGCAATGGCCTTGCTGATCCGGTCCATGGTCACTTTTTCACTCCCAAAAGCGGATTTAAATAAAGACTTATACATGGGGATCGAGGAGATAGCCTCCTCTGATTTCCGGATTGAACCCGCCAAGCCACGATCCGAAACAATCTTGATCCAGACCATTGACTCCAGGGAAGTGGAATCCAATCCACTGCCAGGGCCTTTTGAGTCCTGATCCGGATGGAAAAATCCACTCCAGCCATAACCGCTAAAATTATAAACCAGATTAACAAGTGGGAGGGTTACATGGGGCGTTTTTTTTCCTTCGGGGAAATTTTCTACAGGGTTACCCCGGGGAAATCCATGGTAAACCGGATGATCCAGGTTTGTCCCGAAACCGAATACCTGATGATGACAACTGGCACAAGTCATCAATGAATCGGGATGCATACTGCCAGATAACCGGCCATCATAGAAAAGAAACCTGCCCAGTTTGATCGCCTCAAGCGTCATGGGATTATCATCGGGAAAATTTGCCTTTTTCGGGAAAAATCTTAATTCGGGAAAATCGTATGGGGTGGTAAAATTCTTTTCTTTATGGTGAATACGACGCGCGAAGAAATATCCGCTTCCGATTAAAAGGAAAATTATTATAATCCGGAATAAAAATTTCTTACGTGCTTTGACCCCTGGCGCTCGGTCCCCCATTATTATTCAATCACCACGGAGAATACATCAATCCCATTGTCATGAATCCTACCCATAGCCGCCTGGTTATTCATGATACTCCCTCCAAACTCATCGTGATCATAGATCTGAGGTCCCATGAACCAGTTCTCAATGTTCATCTGGATCTTGGCCTTCACATGTCCCCCCGCTGACAAAGAAAAAGATGAATAGGGTAATCTGACTTCGAACCAGTTCTGAATGAAGCCCGTTACCTGGTTATTGGCATCATAATGCTGCCCGACACCTATATGAAAATTATAGGGCTTCCGTTCACCGGTCGGGGTTATCCAGAATCCATTGAGTTTCATGTAATGATATCCACCTTCATCACCCCCCATGTAATAAGGCCAGATCATGTTACTTTCAGGAGGATCGGTGAACATATAGGGCATATTCTTCTCCCCACGGATTCCAAATACGAATTTAATGGCCTGATACTCTCCAGGACCTATCCCTTCCATCACTGTCCATCGATGAGTTTCCGGAAGATCTGTATCAATATAATGGATCCAGTCGCTCACTGATACCGGCATTTCACTCCCATCGCGATCGACCAAGGTAATTTCAGACACAAACCACTGAATATTGGTGATCTCATACTCATTCCCAGCCTGGTTCTGATAGATCATCTTATCATATTCGGCCACTTCTCCGTTGATCAAATGTTCAAATTCAAATGAAATGGTACCATCATAATTTACCTCATTCTCTGTTACACAACTGTAAATCAGGATGATAAGAACAAACACAGTTAAATTCAAATACTTCATGATTCCATTTTTTTACCTAACCTCTTATAGTGAAATTCATCTCCATTAAAAAAAGTTCATTTTTTAATTATTTTATTCTTAAAAATTTTTTACACCCTAAACCGGTTCGTGTAAATACAACGAATCAATAATAATTTTGGTAAATTTTAGTAATTTAGTTAATTGATATCAGGAAAAACCAAGCGGATTATGAAAGAAATAAGCAGTATCCTCCAAACCTATGACCAAATTGATTTCAGTGCCCAAAAAGCCGCCCTTGCCACGGTGGTAAAAATACAGGGATCCTCTTACAGACAACCTGGTGCCAGGATGCTGATTCTTGATGATGGCCGCTGGGTAGGAGCCATCAGCGGAGGATGCCTTGAAGGGGATGCTTTGCGTAAGGCAAGGGAAGTGATGCGATCAGGGCAATCAAGGCATATTATTTATGATACCATCAAAGATAAAACCACGGATCATATCCCGTTCAGCATGGGATGTGAAGGGATCATTGAAGTGTTGATCGAACCGCTGGATCAGGATCTGAATCCTTTTCACCCCATCCGGATTTTCCGGGAATATATCGTTTCCAACCAGCAACAATTGGTGGTAACCTTATATGATGTCACTCATGAATCCATGGGTAAACCTGGAGAAAGATTACATATTAACCACAAAGGCCAGATGGTCGAAAATCTTTCCAATCAGAAGTTAAGAGAGATCGTGAAAAATGACATGGAAAATATGACCGGATGGGATCATTCTTTCCAGAAAGACATTGAAGTGGACAATCATAAGGTTTCACTTTTTTATGAGATTTTGAATCCACCCCTTCAGCTGATTATTTTTGGAGGTGGATATGACGTGATCCCGGTTGTTCAACTTGCAAAATCACTGGGATGGCTTGTAACGGTTGCTGACGAGTGCATTGCAAAGACTTATCCGCAAAAATTTCCGGATGCTGACCAGGTATTGAATATCCCGGGAATGGATGTTTACAGGGAAGCCAGGGAAATGAGCTCCGCTTATGCCCTTATCATGTCGCATAATTTTAAATATGACCTGGAAGTACTCCGTGGGTTATTAAAAACAGAGATCAGGTATATAGGGGTCCTCGGACCTAAAAAACGGATCAAGATCATGCTGGAACAATTGGAAAAAGAAGGAAAAGGCTCATGGAAGGAAGCTGAAAAACGAATTTATGCCCCGGTGGGGTTGAATATCGGGGCGGAAACCCCCGATGAAATCGCGTTATCGGTCATTACAGAGATCTTGGCGATCCATCATCATAAACCAGCAGGTTTTCTGAAAGATAAAAAAGGACATATTCATGACCGGGAAAATGCCCTCCAGGTAATTTAGATTTTCGAATCAACCCATCTTTCCTTTCCTTAAAGATTAATGGAGTTGTTGTGTATGATGTGGGTTGGAAGAGGCCCGGATCACCCGTGACCATTTTTATTCACCCTATTTATTTGTATTACCATTCTTCTGGTCTGTGTACCGTGGGTAATAGAACAAGTTATGTTGGAATTATATATTTAAGTGAAAGAAGCTCTGTTGTATCGTGAACTTTATTATGATAAAGGTTAGTTTATTAGAAAAGGAACTTCTTTTGTCACTCCACGGTCGCTGAACCGCATCCTTGAAAGAGTCTTTATTCCGGACCAAGGATTATGATCCTGTCCACACCTGATGAAAAATTGATGCCCGGATCCTTTTTATTCATTCGCCATTTCCATCATGCGCTTAATAGCAATATTCGGATTTATTATTTCCTCAACAGCATGGATGGTGATGGTTGGAATCCCTCCGTGTTCCAGGTGGATCTGCATCCTTTTCTCTTCATCTTTATCCTTCCCTCCCATATTTGAATACCCGATTATTTTACATAAATCCCCGAACAATACCTGATTTAAGTCGCAGTTACCGGTGCGTTCAATTCCTTCTATGGTATCATGCCAGCTTCTAAATAAATGGGCCTGGGCAAAAGAAAGATCCTGCATGGTGATCTCATTCAACCCTTCTCCTCCTACAACCAGTCCGGATCCCAGCATCCCAATATGTTCAATCAATCGTTTCATGCCTTCGGTGGAGGTCATTGATTCTACCAGACAGTTATGCAGGTTCTGTGTGACAAGGGTAACATCAATGAATACACACTCCAGATCCAGTTCATTCCTTACTTTCAGCACATTTTCGCCCAGAATGGATCTCCATAGGCTTAAACCTGGATGAATCTTTACCATGACATTATTTTGCCGGTTATGCATACGGCTTTCATTGGATTCCGGGACTCCCAGGACTTTTCCATCCACCCAACTCCAACCCTGTATTTCTTTTCTTTCAATGCTTCGATACTGAAAATCACGGACCAGATTATATACTGGATTGGAAGGATCCATATCGATGGCATTGAAATGGGGCATGATGTGGAATCCCATTTCCTGTGCCTTTCCTATAAAGGCAGACGCCTCTTTTGCCGGAATATAAGTCGGATAATTCTGGTCATATTGATCCGTCCGCCAGTCAGGGTAATGAAGCAATACACGGGAAGGAGGTATTTTTTTCGCCAGTACATCAAGTACTTCCGGATCGCCGGGACACCAGGAAATGGCAAATTTGATATCCCGGGTCCATTCCTTCCGTTTGTTTTCTTCCTTTTTCAGATCAAATGCCTCCCAGAGCCATTCCCGGTACCTTAAGGCAGGCACCTGCCAACTACCTTCATAGACATTGATACGCCAGCTCAAGCCTCCTGTAGATAAATTATTATCAACCGGTCCATAAGCTTCGGTATCAAATCCAAGGATATTCCGGGCTTTTTTATCTCCTACCTTCAATGCCTTGTATCTGTATCGGGTGTCCTGCGTATGAAAGAAAAATCCTCCATTCACCGAATGCAGAATGGCCAGACCTGCCTCCCAGTGCATAGGCCAGGGCCAGCGTGAATCCTGAATTAGGGGATCATTTAGATCCATTTTTATCCCTTGAAAAAACGGGGCTACCAACTGCAGATCATTTTTAATTCCAGGGATATTCCATCGACAGGCCAAAACCCCGGGACGTGATGAGAATGCTGAAGGTTCAATAATAAGATCTCCCGTTTCATCATCGGTATAAACAGAAATTACCCCATCGCCATCCCAGGATTGAAATATGATCTCCGCCCTTTTATCGGATACCTGATTGAAACGGATCGAAGTGGCTGATCTTTCATCAAAACTCACCGTCTCAGCATGGGGATAAACCAGCTGAATTGCTGAAAATTCAGTCTCAATGAATGGCTCAATAAACTCCTCCCCACTTATCCTGCTTTTTAAAGATCTTAAAAAACCATTCCGGAAAATTGCACTTAAGGTACCAGTCTCTACAAATAACTGATTATCCCTGATCCGAATGGACGATTCCATCCGGGTTTTTCCTGAGGACTGATCTTCAGAAAATCCGGATTTTATCGATTCTGGTTGTATAGATGCAACAGGATTGAGCATAACAGCTCCTGCTGCTGTTTTTAGAAAATTTCTTCTTTCCATTTTTGCAAGCTAAGAATACGTGAGTATGACAAAAAAAATATAAATATCAATGGTCGCCCAGACCATGCAACATCATCAGGGAATGATTCACGGTTTTAAAAATCTCTTCCGTATATTCCGTAACGGCTTTTTCACTTCCTGGCAATGTGTATACCAAGGATTTCCCCATGACACCAGCAACGCTCCGGCTCAATAAAACATTAGGCTTCTCCATCCCATATTTCATCCTGATCAATTCCATGATCCCGGGGATTTCCTTATCCAGCAGGGATCTGACCACCTCGGGTGTGACATCGCGTGGATCAATGCCAGTCCCTCCAGTGGTAAAAATCAGATCAAACTTATCAATGAAAGCTTTTTTAACTTGCGTTTCGATCTGAAACGGATCATCGGGGATGATTTCCCGCTGGACTGAACATTTCCTGTTATTTTTCATGAAAAATCCCTCACATAACTTTGCAATCAAAGGACCACTTCGATCTTCATACATACCTGCACTGGCCCGATCGCTCACCGTAATGACTTTTATCCTGAAGATTTTCTGGAAATATTGCAATTGATCACCCGGCCGCAATTTCCCTCCCTGTATGACCCGCAGAAAAACCCCTTCCTTTGGCATGATGCAATCTCCAATTTCTGTAAAAATTACACAATTCTTCCCATGGCATTTTTTGCCGATCTGTGTGATTTCCAATTCGACTGTTGCATTCCTGAATGTGTCGAATACCTGGGCCTGTTTTAATTCCATCCCGCTGACGGTAATATTTTCTGCAAATTCACCGTAGCCGATGGCCCGATGATGTAGCCTTGAAAATGCTTCGATGCTATCAATTCCCAGCATACTGACCTGACGATGCCATTTTCCCCGGTGCGCATCTTCAGGGATCCCGATTTCTGTCAATTCAATAAAATCTATCGGATTTTTGCGGGTCCCTTTTTCATGCGAAATATTGACTGAAACAACTTTAATTCGTTTTTCCATCAGCCTTGATTTTTTCTATCAGCCGGATCGATCCAATCTCCATGGTCTGATCGACGGCTTTACACATATCATATATGGTCAATAAAGAAATATTCACTGCGGTCAGCGCTTCCATTTCCACGCCTGTTGAACCGTGCGTTTTAACAACGGAAGTAACCAGAACACCATTCTCCTGTAAACTTGTATGGACCTCGACATAAGTAAGCCGTAAAGGGTGACATAGCGGGATCAACTGGGCTGTATTTTTTGCCCCCTGGATGCCTGCAAACTCTGCAATACCCAGCACATCCCCCTTTTTTACAGTGTTTTCCCGGATCATCTGGATTGTTTCTTCCTGTAAATGAATAAAACCTTCGGCACGTGCCATCCGACTGACTTCCGGTTTATGGCTTACATCTACCATCCTGGCTCGGCCGCTTTCATCCACATGGCTTAATTTTTTTTTGCTCATCCGCTTAAAGAATTTTTATGATTTCATCAATTAAATGGGTCGCACCAAAACCTTTTCCCCTTTTCTAATATACGATTTTCCGGGCAGAATTTCCAGGATCCCTTCCGCCTCTGCATAAGCAGTCAGATGCCCGGAACCGTGATAAGGCAGGGTAAAGATCCCTTCGCTATCAATTCGCACGGGTATGAAAAAATGAAGGGATGATTCCAGATGTTGATAATCTTCTCCCATCACCATTGGCATCCGTACATCAAAGGATTTGCTTCCCATCAGTTTCAGCAAAAAAGGTTTTATCAGGCATTCAAACTGAACGAAAGTCGAAACCGGATTCCCGGGCACTCCAAATACATAATGATGATCATTGACAGCAAACAGGAGCGGCTTTCCCGGCCGGGCTTTCATCTTGTGCATTTTGATGTTCATTCCAATTTCCTGCAGAATCCCGGGAACAAAATCATAATCACCCGCAGATACGCCGCCGGAAATCAGAACCACATCATGCCGGTTGGTCGTATTCAGGATCTTTTCCCGGATGAGTTCAGGTACATCCGATACGATTCCATAATCTGAAGCCAATAATCCCAGGTTGCTGACCTGGGCCATCAGCTGCGGTCCATTGCTATTCCTTATCTGTGATTGGTCGGGTTTCTGGTCATGCCCTACCAGCTCAGCCCCGGTAGAAATGACCCCCACGGAAGGCTGCCTGTATACCACAGGATGCGTACATCCCACCATGGCCATGATCCCAACATGTTGTTTATTGATCTGCTGCCCGGGTAAAATGATCTTCCCATTTTTTTTCACATCTTCACCTTGTAACCGTATGTTCGAGGAAGTTCCTTTGACCATAATCTCCATTTGCCCTGAGGCATTCAAACGGGTATCCTCTACGCGTATGACCAGGTCGCAACCTGCTGGAACCGGGGCACCGGTCATGATCCTGGCACATTGGCCGGGTCCGATCTTTTTCCCGGGGAACTTGCCCGCCGGGATCTCTTCAATGATATCAAGTGGCTGATCCTGATCATCAGCACGGCAGGCATAACCATCCATGGCAGATCTACTGAAGGAAGGTATATCAGAATCAGCCAGAATGGGTTCAGCCAGGATTCGTCCAGGAGCATTCTGAAGATCCACCGCTTCCTGATCCAATAATTTTACACTGGAAAAAACAATTTTTTGAGCCTCTTCAAATGATATCATAATCCTTGTTTATGGAATTCCCATCTGCCTGACCGATAAAGAATATGATCCACTACAGATTTAAAATGTTCCTGATCCCGATGGATAACGACAGTATTCTCGTCCGATAACGGCTGGGGCACGCTTTGCCCATCCTGGATATAAATCCTTAATCCTGGTAAAATTACCTGATTCAGGGATCCTGATTCACAAATCACAGGAGAGGATTCCTGCACATAATCCATACATTTCAGGAAAGCCTCGCCTACGTAGGGGTCCTTCGCCTGAAGGTAGAATACCTGAAATGCGCCTGAATTTTTCATTTTTGAACTGTCATTCTCAGGAAAAAAAGAATGTTCCTCATAAACCGTAAATTTGCCGGGCTCATGATAGAGGTAACTCTCATAATTTACCGGATGAAAATGAGGTGAAATCTTGATCGCCACGATCTTCACATAAGGTTTCATCGATTGTATGAGGGCACTGACCAGTGTGGTCTTTCCTGTGTTTTTTCCTGATCCGGAAATGATCAGCAGCCGAGGACAATATATTTTATCTGCAATCATCAGGTTACATGATCTAATACCAGATCCAAAAAGATCCGGTAAAATCAAAAATAAATGATCCGTTTATACAAAAATCTCAACGACCCAAAGCTGGAAAGAAATGAGTAAACAGAGGCATAGGAATTCATACCCATCTCCTTTCCAATTCATCCCAAAATTAAGAGTCGGGAGGCCTATCTGTTTCCAGGTAAACCCTCGGCTGCGTATCATAGATCGTTTTCCTTAGATTCCTGCAGCTCGGAGACGCTGTTGTAAAGGTATAAAAAATAAGCCATCGATGAGATCACTTTCATTAAATACATTGAATGTAAGACTGAAATATTTTTTCCGGGATCCCCTCTCTTGAAAGTGGTAAGCTAACTACCTGCCATAAATATTTCTTTTGCATCACCTTGGCAGAATTCCGGGATTCCAAACCGGGGATCAGTGATCATAAGTGGCCAATGTGATACACATTTTTATTAAGTGTACGTTTTCGATACAACTCAGAAAGTCTTAAATTCAATATATATAATTGATTATCAGTGTTTTAAAAATTTTGGCACGGGTTTGGAGATCAATTCATCATATTGAAACGAAACCAAAAATGATCATCATGAAAACCTTAAAAATCAAACTAGCCTCCCTGAGTTTAACGCTTTTCCTGATCTCCTTTTCATTGGCCGCCATTTCCGCAGAAAGTTCTACCCCAAATGGAACTGAATCAAATTATTTTAAAGAATACTTCAGTAATGAGCAGATGAATCTTTTGCTTGATACACAATTGAAACCTGAATTAAATGTGAAGATTTTCAATTCAAAAAATCAGTTGATTATAACTGGGAATGAAACGGAGGATAAAGTGAAATCCTTCATCCAGGTTGCAGATCTGCTGACTGAAATTGATGGCACAAAATATTACCGTTTAAGTTATTAACGAATTCGCATGGCTGCAGAATTTAATCAGTAACATGATTTGGTAATTCGCTAAGACCCCGCACTCCAGCGGGGTTTTCTTTTTCTGCCAGCAAATTCCTCTCACAAAAAGGTTCCCCTGGATAGGGATCATTTATTCCTGCGGCTATGAAATCCAATCAGTTTTTTCTCTTCTTTTTCCCATTTCATTATTTCATCCAGAAATTGTTCAATGTGTGTTAAAATCAGTGCTTTCGTTATCTCCATCGGAGCAAAGATCCCAACTTCCAGGATATTGTCAGGCAGTCCATAGATGTCTTCGATATAGGGGTAATGCACAAACACTGAAATTTTACCATTGGCAATTTGAGAGTAGGAAAGATAGCCCCCCTTTTTGATGAGTACCATTGGAGGTATTTCCTGTTTATGATTCTTCTTTTCAACAAACAACCCACTATTGAGGTATCCAAAAGTCAACCGGATGGCTTCAAGATTTTTGATCTCACTGATTTCCCTGATTTTCAGGTTCAGATCGATTTTTTTCTGAACGGATTTGAATGTCTTTAAAATAAGGGGTTTCAAATATTGATCCCAGCTTGCCCTGTTTGCCTCTATTTCTGCATAAATTGATTTTAATTCTTCGGAAAGTTTGATCAGTTGCCGGATCGCGTTATCGGCTGACATAATTTTGATTTTAAAAATCCCAGGTTGAAAAAAAAGGGTTGTTTTAAAAGCCCAAACACGTAATTCATGTCCACCGGATTCAAAACCAACAGTATTGCCACGCAGTTGTCGGCGGAAATAGAGGAGGATATCTGCGGCTTTTAAAACAACCTCTTATAACTCGATTTAAATATTAAGCATTTAATTTATCAAGGACTGCCATGACTTCACGTACATGCCCTTCGGAGGTTTTGAGCAAGGCCATTTCTTCCTTGTTGAGCTTCAATTCAATCACTTGCTCAATCCCATTCTTTCCTAGAATGACGGGTGCTCCAAGATAACAATTATCAATTCCATATTCACCTTCCAGCTTGACACATACCGGGAAAATTCTCCGCTGATCTCTTACAATCGCTTCTGCCATCTGAGCAGCGGCTGCACCGGGAGCATACCAGGCGGAAGTTCCCATCAACTTCACAAGCTCTCCCCCTCCTTTTTTGGTTCTATCAACGATCTTATCCAATGCCTCTCCATCGATCATATCGGTAAGAGGAATACCGGCTATGGTTGAATATCTTGGAAGTGGTACCATTGTGTCTCCGTGTCCCCCCATCAGCATGGCCTGGATATCCTTTGGCGAAACATTCAAGGCTTCCGCTATAAAGGCCCTGAATCTGGCTGTATCAAGAATACCGGCCATCCCCATGACTTTAGTTCTGGACTTTTTGGAAACCAGATGAGCCTGATAGGTCATCACATCCAAGGGATTTGAAACAACGATGATGATGGCATCGGGAGAATGTTTGACTACATTTTCAGTAACAGATTTTACAATGCCCGCATTGGTTTCAATGAGGTCGTCCCGGCTCATCCCGGGTTTACGGGGTAATCCAGAGGTGATAATGATTACTTCCGAATGGGCAGTTTTGCTGTAATCATTGGTAACACCTACGGTTCGGGTATCATACAGGTTTACCGGAGCTTTTTGCCAGATATCAAGCCCTTTCCCTTCTGCAAGGCCCTCTTTTATATCAACAAGCACTACTTCATTGGCAATTTCGCGGTAAGCCAATACATCGGCGCATGTTGCACCAACATTTCCGGCTCCAACTACTGTTATTTTCATGATTTGGGTTGTTTTTGTGTTAAAAAAATAAGATTCTAAAGTTAGCCAATAAAGCCTAAATTCCGAAATGTATTTATCTTAAATCCACACTACCATGCAGAAATTTACAAGTCTATTTCTGATACGCATCCGAAAGATTAAAAAATCCAAGAGATGACCGGTATGTGCTGAAAATTTTATAGTTAAATTCATTGTAAAGCTCAGCAATGGAAGTCATCATTTTAGCTCTAATTCTGGCCCTTCGGTCAAATATCTCCATGATATTTACCTTTGGGAGAACATAAAGTTCACAGATCTCACTGGTAATAATGACTGAATATACACGGATGCTGTTTTCCAGAAAAGCATTATGCCCAAAATATCCTCCGGATTTCAGCACCTGCAGTACTTCAAAACTTTTATTAATATCAATGTTCAGGGATACCTTGCCACTTTTCACAATATAAAATGCATTGCTGGGATCATTTCTGAAAAAGACAGCTTCATCCAGTTTGTATTCGCGAAGATACAGGTGGGGTATGAACATGGCCATTTCCTCATAATTCAATCTTTCGAAAGGTTTAACCCTGGAAAGGCTTCGGAAAAGATTGAGCTCTTTAATGCTATATGATTTCTTAAAAGGATTGATCATAAAATGGCTCGAATGTTATCTTTAATAATTGGCTATTTTCAGGTATGATTCTGAATCTCTCATCAATCCTGTAACCAACTACCCATATAATTGCATCCTCCGATAATAAAACAGGCAATCTCTGTTTCAAGTTTACAGGAATTTTCTCATCTATCATAAAATCGCTCAGTTTTTTTTTGCCCTTCATCCCCAGCGGTATAAACCAGTCTCCTTCCTTCCAGGAGCGTATAACGAGCGGAAATTTTAATGCCGCCACGTTAAAAAATTCAACATGGGGATCCGCGGTTGTCAATTCACCTTTTTTATGAACAATTTCTTTTTTAAACCGGCCATATTTCGTTTCAATTTCCTTTACTCCTTCTTCCCATTGATATCCTTCCCCGGACCCATCCATATGGGGTGAGAGGATCATGAATTCCCGATCCACATTCAATACATGGGTCTCAGAATAATAAAGTGCGCCACTTCCTATCTTCTTTCGCTTAAGTATATTCCTGCATTGGTCATACTGAAACCCCCATGATTTTAAAACTTCATGAAGTATAACAGGAGAATTGATTTGTTGAAAAAAAGATCTATCTAAATATATATGACCTCCTTTTTCTTTCATAAAATGATCTTTATCGAGATCCAGCCAATAATTGATCACCCTTTGTGTCTCATTCAGCCTGTCAAGGGTGGAGGCCATGGTTTTGATGAAGCCTGGATTAACCTCTTCAATCAAGGGTATGATCCTGTTTCTGATCATATTCCGGTGATATTTCACCTCCTGATTTGACTTGTCTTCCCGAAAAGGAATATTTTTCTGCCTGGCATATTCCATAATCCGTTCTTTTGTGGCAAATAATAAAGGACGGATCACCCGGCCCTGCCTGACAGGGATGCCGGTGAGCCCATGCAATCCGGTGCCTTTGAACAGATTAAAAAGTGTCGTCTCAATATGGTCATTCAAATGGTGTGCGGTGGCAATGAAATGGTAATCAAATCGCAATCTGATTTCTTCAAACCATTCATAACGTAATTCACGGGCTGCCATTTGAATGGAAACACCCTGACCTTTACTGTATCCCAGGGTATCGAACTTTTTCTGATAAAATGGAAGGTGAAGTTGTTCAGCCTTTTTTTTTACAAAAGATTCATCTTGGTCTGATTCACCTCCCCTGAGCTGAAAATTGCAATGTGCAACACCCACATCAAATCCTGCGAGAATAAAAAGATCCAACAAGACCATTGAATCAATACCCCCACTCACTGCCAGAAGGATCGGTTCATTCTCTTTACACAGATCCTGTTTCCTGATAAAATGTAAAAAGTCGGCTAACATCATTTAAAGATATCCTTTTTCTTTAATTTTGCGTGAATATTCATGGTATGAATTTACCTTTCAGACATATAGGATTCTCAATTTTGATCTTGCTGGTGAGTCTGCCGGCTTTGAGTCAGAAAAGGATTGACCTCGTCAATGCCGATGAATTTGAAGGGGGCAGAAAGGACGGGAAACGCTACAATAAATTTATTGGAAATGTCCATTTTATTCAGGGCTCCACTGAGATCTGGTGTGATTCAGCTTTTCTTTATAAAAGGCAGAATTCGCTCGAAGCCTATGGTCATGTGAAGATATTTGAAATGATCGATTCAGTGAATATCACGGCCAGCCGTCTTGAATACGATGGGGACTCCAAGTTTGCCAATCTAAGGGAAAATGTGGTTTACCGGGAAGATTCCGTCATATTGACCACTGATTTTCTGGATTACAACATTGAGGACCGCTCTGCCTTTTATTTTAATAAAGGCAAAATCAATGACGGAGAAAATATTCTTACCAGTAATAAAGGGTATTATAATGCCACCGGGAAAACCATGTCTTTTAAGAAAGACGTGGTATTGGTCAATCCAGAGAACACATTAAAAACAGATTCCCTGTTTTATGACATGGTCACAAAAATAGCCACGACGATAGGCCCTACGGAAATCATTTCATCGGATGGATCCGTGGTGAATACAGATCGGGGCGGGACATTCAATATGCGCGTGAACCGGACAACCATCAACTCTGGTGAGATTGAAACAGAGTCATATATTCTAAGAGGGGATGAATTGTTTTATGACCGGGAAAATGGTTCCAACAGTGCCCGTGGCAATGTGTATATGTTCTCCAAGGAAGAGAATATTATAATCACAGGAGAAGCAGCGGATAATTATGAAGATGAGGGATTTACAAGGATTTTCGGCCATCCTGTAATGAAGAAAGCTTTTCAGGAAGATACTTTGTACCTGACTGCAGATACACTGGTGTCGATCGATGATAGTCTCAATGCAAACAAACGATTGCTTGCCTATCATCATGTTGAATTCTACAGAAATGATCTTCAGGGAAAATCGGATTCTCTGGCTTATATACTTGCCGATTCAGCCCTGCATCTGTACAACGACCCCGTATTATGGAACCAGGGCAACCAGATCGAAGCAGATTCCATCTTTATTCTTTTCAGAAATGAACAGATCTATACATTAAATCTGATTGACAATTCCTTTATGATCTTACAGGATACGGTCGACAATTTTAACCAGTTGAAAGGAAAGATCATGACGGGTTATTTTGAGAATAATGCTATACAACGGCTTGAAGTGCTCGGTAACAGTGAAAGTCTTTTTTATGCGCTTAATGAAGAAGATAATTCGCTGGTAGGTATCAATAAAACACTCTGCAGCAATATGACCATTCGTTTTACAGATAACCGGGCTTCAAATGTTTCCTTTTATGTGCAGGTGGAATCAACTTTTATTCCCCCACATGAACTGAAGGAACCGGATACCCGGCTGAAAGGCTTTAACTGGCGTGAAATTGAGCGGCCCGTCCTTGACCTAATGCTTCATCCTGAGAACAGACCTCCTGAAATTATGCCCATTGAAGGTGAAAACCTCCAGGAATCAAACAGTGATCAATTAGAATAATAAAATCTATGGGTCGTTTATTCAGGAGAACCTGCTGTTCCCTTCAGAATAAGGATAATTGTTAATTAAGTTTAACACAAGTATATTTGCACCCTTATGAGTTACCGAAAGGCATTTATTATAATAGGTTGGCTCGGATTGATTCTGTATCAAACTTCCTGCAGCAAGTTCAGGCAGATTCAAAAAAGCGATGACTGGGAAGTGAAATACAGAGCTGCTCTGGAGTATTATGATAAAGAAGACTATTATAAGGCAAGTGTATTGATCGAAGAAATTCTTCCGATTTTACGAGGCAGGCCGGAAGCTGAAAGGATCCAGTTTTATTTTGCCTATTCGTATTATTATCAGAAGCAATACGTCATGAGTGCGCATTATTTTAAAACTTTTTTTACGATTTATTCCAGGAGTGAATATGCCGAGGAGGCCATGTATATGCATGCCTATTCCCTGTACCTGGATTCTCCTGATTATGAACTGGATCAGACCAATTCCGAGGAGGCAATTGCCGCCATGCAGTCTTTCATTAACAGGTATCCTCAAAGTAAATATGCGAATGATGCCAATCAGATCATTGACCAGATGCAACTGAAACTGGAAAGAAAGGCCTATGAGAACGCAATTCAATACTACAGGCTTGAAAAATATAATGGTGGGGAGGCATTAAAAGCCGCTTTGATCGCATTTGAGAACTTTCAGGATGATTTCCCTGACTCGAACCTGAATGAAGATATCTGTTTTTTGAAAATTGAGGCAGCCTATAAACTAGCCAAAAAGAGTATCAGAAGCAAAATGAGGGAACGATTGATGACTGCCATTGATAATTATCAATATTTCATTGATAACTATCCACAAAGCGATTACGTAAAAGGTGCTGAGAACATTTATGTCAATTGCCTGGACGAGCTTGAAAAACTACAAAGAAATAATTTATAAATAACAAATAATATTATGTCAATTAACGCATCATTAATTACACGGGACGTGGATAGGCTGAGTGCTCCTACTACCAACATTTACGAGTCGGTTGCAGTAATTGCAAAAAGGGCCAGGCAGATTGCCGCCAAACAGAAAGAAGAGCTGAACTCAAAACTTGCAGAATTCGCTTCTACAGTCGATAACCTGGAAGAGATCTTTGAAAACCGCGAACAGATAGAGATCTCCAAATTCTATGAAAGAATGCCTAAACCCACGACGGTGGCTACTGAAGAATTCCTCAATGGAGAATTGAGCTTCAGGGTCGCCGAGATCATAGAGGACAATAAAGAGTATTAGAAAAACCCATGCTCGATGGCAAAAAAATATTACTCGGGGTCTGCGGAAGTATCGCTGCCTATAAAATTGCCATTTTAATAAGACTTCTAAAAAAACAGGGAGCAGAGGCGCGTGTGATCATGACCCCCTCTGCCCTCGAGTTTATTACTCCTTTAACATTATCCACCTTATCACAAAACCCAGTACTTACTGAATTCCATGTAGATAAAACAGGTGAATGGCATAGCCATGTGGACCTTGGCCTTTGGGCTGATCTCTTTCTGATTGCTCCTGCCAGTGCCAATACCCTTTCAAAAATGGCGCATGGGATTTGTGATAATCTGCTGCTTGCCACCTATCTCTCTGCCCGATGTCCTGTATATGTTGCCCCTGCCATGGATGTGGACATGTATCAGCACCCCTCTACCCAGGAGAACCTGGATAAACTGGCTTCCTATGGAAATCATATTATAAATGCGACCTATGGAGAACTGGCCAGTGGTTTAACGGGAGTAGGCAGAATGACAGAACCTGAAGATCTACTGGAAATCATACAACAGTATTTTAAAAAAAAAGAAGACTTTAAGAACATTTCTGTGTTAATTACTGCCGGACCCACCCAGGAAAATATTGATCCGGTGCGTTATATCAGTAATCATTCTTCTGGAAAGATGGGTTACGCGCTTGCCATTGAATTGGCCGAACGCGGCGCAAAAGTAAATCTGGTAAGTGGCCCTACCTATCAAAAAATAAACCATCCCCGGATTAACAGGATCCAGGTTACCAGTGCCGATGATATGTTCCAGGCTTGTAATTCCCTTTATGATCAGATGGATGTGGCCATCTTTGCTGCCGCTGTCGCCGATTACCGTCCATCTCAACCTGCTCTCCTGAAAATCAAAAAAACGGAAAAGGAAATGAATATCCGGCTGGAGAAAAATCCTGATATTGCAGGAGAACTGGGTAAAAAAAAGAAAAAAAATCAGATAAATGTTGGATTTGCATTGGAAACAGATAATGAATTCCAGAATGCTGCGTTAAAACTTCATGAAAAAAACTTTGATTTCATTGTATTAAATTCAATGAAGGATGAGGGGGCCGGATTTTCATCGGATACCAATAAAATCAGTATCCTGGATGGTGACGGAGCAATAAAACCTTTTTCATTGAAACAAAAAAAGTTAGTTGCACGAGATATAGTCGATTTCCTGTTAAATAAAATATATGCTACCTAAGCTGATATCTTTTGGGTTCCTGATGTTGTTCATTGCTTTCCAGTCACTCGGACAGGAATTGAATTGCCAGGTAACGGTCGATGCGGACCGGGTGCAAACCACCGAAAAAAATATTTTCCGGGACATGCAAAATTCCTTCAAACAGTTCATGAACAATACCAAGTGGACGAATGATGTTTTCCAGACTCATGAAAGGATCGACTGCAACTTGAATATAACCATTGAGAGTATGCCTTCCATCGGCAGTTTTAATGCTACCGTTCAGGTCCAGGCAGCACGACCTGTATATGATACCAATTATGAAACCCTGCTGTTGAATTTCGCTGACCGTGAATGGCAATTCGAGTACGTTGAATCGATGCCACTCGAATATAACGAGAATACCTTTAATAGTAACCTGGTATCCATGTTATCGTACTACGCATACATCATCCTGGGTCTTGATTATGATTCTTTTGGTCCGATGGCTGGTGAGCCCTACTATGATATTGCCCAGAATATTGTTACACTTGCCCAGACATCCAACCGGCCAGGATGGCAGCCTTTCGACAGCAACCGGAACCGGTACTGGCTGGTGGAGAACCTGATGAATCAGCAGATGGAAGGTATGCGGCAGGGGATATACCAGTATCACCGGCTGGGAATGGATAAGTTCATATCAGCCCCGGATGAAGCAAGGAATGAAATTCTCAAAGTACTGAAGGAAATTCAGAAGATCAAGGATCTGAAACCAAATTCCATTATCGTCATATCTTTTTTTGACGCAAAAACCGATGAGATTATCAGTGTTTTTTCAGAAGGTAATGTCCAGGTAAGAAGAGAAGCTTATAGTATCCTTTCTGAGATCGATCCAACAAAAACTGAAAAATATAAAACCATTATTCAGAATTAAAACGGATCATATTCCCGTACCCTTTGGGTAATTCCCCTTCATCGATCACAAAGAAACTCCTTTTGCTGACCCTGCGTCATTCAATCTTATTTGTATATTTGCGGGTATGGGTCCACAGCCATTGATTTTGGAATTAAGAAGAGGACCATCAATAGTTGCGATCTATCGTTTCCCGGAATAGATAATGCTAAGAAATCTTCAGATACAGAACTATGCGTTGATCAGGCAAATGGAAATTGAACCATCCGCCGGATTGAATATGATAACCGGTGAGACGGGAGCAGGTAAATCGATTATGATCGGAGCGGTTGGATTGCTGCTGGGGAACCGTGTCGATACCCGGGTCCTGTATGATAAAAATGAAAAATGCATTGTGGAAGGTACCTTTTATGTAGGAGAATATAACCTCAAGGAACTCTTTGAATTGAATGACTTGGATTATCAGGATGAAACCATCATCAGGCGTGAAATCTCTCCTTCCGGGAAATCAAGGGCTTTCATCAATGATACCCCGGTGAACCTCGATATCATGAAGGAATTAGGGACTCATTTGATGGATATTCATTCCCAGCACGACACCTATAAATTAAGCTCGCTCAATTATCAGCTATCACTGGTAGATGTATTTTCCCAGAACCAGGAGGTTTTTCAAAAATACCAGGAAAGCTATCAGGAATTTAAAAAGAGGAAAAAGAAGCTGGACGATCTGTTGCAAGAGGCAGAATCGATCCGGAAAGAAGCCGATTATAACCATTTCTTATATGAAGAATTAGTCACCGCAGATCTGAAAGCCGGGGAAAAGGAAATCCTTGAAGATGAGCTCTCCACCCTGGAACATGCTGAAGAAATTAAAACCGTTATCAACGAAGCCATCACCCTCCTTCATAATAATGAGTATGCAATTCTTGACAACTTATCCGGGATCAATAAAAGAATTGAAAGCATTGCTCCTTACGCCTCGCGACTGGATGAAATCAGGAAAAGACTCAACAGCAGTTACCTCGAAATCAAAGACATCACAAATGATCTTGAAAGGGAAATTGACCAGGTAGAACATAATCCGGAAAGATTAGCCGAAATCCAAACCCGATTAAATCTCATTTATAAATTATTACAAAAGCATCAGATCACTACCATTGAGGAGTTATTGATTATTCAAAACTCATTGAAGGATAAGGTAAAAAAAAATCTCAACCTGGATCATGAGATCAGTGACTTGGAAAAGGAATCCACTCTTCAGTTCAATCAGGTGAAAAGATTGGGAGTCACCCTGAGCAAGGCCCGCCAGGAAAATTTCAGCAGGATTACTGAAAGAATTGAAAATATGCTGAGATCTCTGGGCATTCCGGAAGCCAGAATAAAAATAGATCATCAATCCACTGAACCGGGAGAGTATGGAATGGATGAAATTGATTTGAAATTCAGTGCCAATAAAGGGATAACACCCATGAATTTAAAGCAGGTGGCTTCCGGTGGGGAATTTTCGAGGCTCATGTTTTGTATCAAACATATTATAGCCAGTAAGACCGCCCTGCCAACGTTGATACTCGATGAGATCGATACGGGAATTTCCGGTGAAATTGCCATCAAAATGGCGACCATGATGAAGCAGATGGCGGAAAATCATCAGGTAATTACGATTACACATCTGCCCCAGATTGCTTCCTTCGGGAGTACACACTATTTTGTTTTTAAAGACAACCAGTCTGAAAAATCGGTTAGTGTTGTTAAAAAATTATCGAATCGGGAAAGAATTGTCGAAATCGCCAAAATGATAGGCGGGGATCAGCCCTCTGATGCGGCGTATGAAAATGCAAAGGAATTATTAGGGAAAAGTTATATTAAGTAGATAAATCATACTTTTTTGCTCCTTTTTTTAGTAATATTAGGGCATTGAAAAAACATGTATTTAATAATTGTTGTTAAAGTATAAAATATCTTAAAAATCATGGGTAAAACTGCAATTTTTTATGGTTCGACAGAAGGCAACACTGAAAATGTTGCCTATAAATTAAAAGATCTCCTGGGCAATGTAGATGTATTCAACGTTGATTCCGCTTCTGCGGATGATGTGCAGAAATATGACAATCTGATTTTCGGAGCCTCAACCTGGGAAATAGGTGAGCTTCAGGAAGATTGGGAGACTTTCATTGATGTCCTTGATGATGTCGATTTTAATGGAAAAACAGTAGCTTTTTTTGGCACGGGTGATGCTGATGGCTATCCGGATACATTTGTTGACGCCCTGGGAATCATTTATGAAAGGATCAAGGATAGCGGAGCAAAATTTATAGGTGCAGTTGACACGGATGATTATACATTTGATGATTCAAGAGCCTTGGTAGATGGGAAATTTATCGGATTGCCCATTGATGAGGATAATGAATCTGACATGACCGATGGCCGGATTGCCAAATGGGTGGATGCCATCAAAGGAGAACTGCAATAGGTGATCATACCAACTTAAACCTTTTAAAGTACTGGCCCCGATAAATCGGGGCTTTTTTTATATTTTAAGCTTGTCAGCCAAAAATAAAACCTAATAAATATCATGTTTTTTAAAAGATGCCTTATCTATTTTTGAGGTGTTTTATTTAATGATGAAGCAGACTGGATATATTGAACATCAGGGCGTTGTAACGGAGGTAACAGAGAACATATTATCAGTCAGCCTGATCAATACTTCATCCTGTTCCAGTTGTCATGTAAAAGGTTTCTGTAACGTCTCGGATGTAGACAACAAGACCGTAGAAATCATCCAATCATCCCATAAATTAGTTAAGAAAGGTGATAAGGTGATTGTGAATTATGAAAAATCACTGGGCCCTCTGGCATTATTGCTTGGATACCTGGTTCCATTTTTCCTGGTAATTACCGTGTTGATGATTGCCCTGGCCATTTCTGGAAATGAAGCTGTTTCAGGCATGTTATCATTACTCGTCTTATTACCCTATTATCTGCTTCTCTACTTCTTCAGGAATAATCTTAAGACCAAATTTACGTTTACCATAAAATCAATTGAGAGTCAATCTGTATGAATCCAACAATTATAATAACCATTGTAACATTAAGTGGTTTGGGAGCAGTTTCAGCAATAATTCTCTATTTTATTGCCAAAAAATTTCATGTTGAAACCGATCCTAAAATAGAGCAGGTAGAAGAGGCATTACCGGCCACCAATTGTGGGGGATGTGGATATCCAGGTTGCCGGGCCTTTGCGGAAGCATTAGTGGCCGCCGAAGATATTTCCGATATGCACTGTCCCGTCGGTGGAAATGATGTGATGAAAAAGGTAGGAGAGATCCTGGGAGCGGAAGTAGAAGAGAAGGATCCTTATATTGCCGTGGTTAAATGTTCCGGCTCGTTTGAACACAGGAAAAAAACCAACATTTATGAAGGGGCTTCCAACTGTAAGATTGCCGCACAATTATATGGTGGTGATACTGGATGTGCTTACGGATGCGTGGGTTTAGGGGATTGTGTTGATTCATGTGATTTTGAGGCCATGTATATGGATGAAAAAACCGGCCTGCCCGTGGTCATTGAGGATAAATGTATAGCCTGTAATGCATGTGTGGTGGCCTGTCCCAAGGATATCATGGAATTATGGCCCAAAGGGCGTAAGAACAGGAGAATTTATGTGGCCTGTATGAATGAAGAAAAGGGTGGTATTGCAAAAAAATACTGTTCGGTAGCCTGTACAGGATGTGAAAAATGTGTGGCCGAATGCAGGTATGATGCCATTACCATCACGAATTCCCTGGCGGTGATCGATCCTATTAAATGTAAACTGTGCAGAAAATGTGTGGACGTTTGTAAAAGTGATGCCATCCATGAAATTAATTTCCCACCCCCAAAAGACCGGGTCCCGGTGGACCGACCCGAAAAGAAACTGGCCATGACAAAGTCCGATGAGAAAAACCAGGAGGAGAAGATATTGAATAGTGTAAAACATCAGGCAATGGATTCTCGGGATACAGAAGAAGAAAAGAATAATACGGAAAAAAGCGAAAAGAGCGAATAATGTTTATGTTCATTTTTAATGGTTTGAAAACTTTTCCAAAGGGAGGCGTTCATCCTGAGGAAAATAAAATCACAGCCGATCGTCCTATCGAAGTGCTGCCATTGCCGGGATCTGTAAGTATCCCCATCTCTCAGCATATAGGGGCTCCGGCCGTACCTGTTGTGGAAAGAGGTGAACAGGTAAAAACAGGACAGGTCATCGCGAAGACCGGTGGCTTTGTAAGTGCCAACATCCATGCAACCGTCAGTGGTAAAATAGCCAAGATCAGTGATGAAATGGATTCCAGCGGATACCGCCGGACCGCCATTATGATCCGTGCAGACAAGGAAGAACAATGGGCGGAGGGTATTGACACTTCCGATAAACTGATCCGTGAAATCCCCTATAGCCGGGATGAAATCTTGCAGAAAATACTGAACGGAGGCATCGTAGGAATGGGGGGAGCTACTTTCCCTTCCCATATCAAATTGAATATCCCCAAAGGTAAAAAGGCCGATGTTCTGATCATCAATGGCGTTGAATGTGAACCCTACCTTACGGCTGATCACCGGCTGATGATTGAAAAAACGGAGGAACTGATCGTCGGAGTCCGTATCCTGATGATTGCCCTTGGTGTTGAAAAAGCCATCATCGGTATTGAAAATAACAAACCGGATGCCATTCAGAAAGTTTCATCACTGGCTAGGAATGAAAAGGGTATCCAGGTGGAGCCGCTTAAAGTTCAATATCCACAGGGTGGTGAAAAACAATTGATAAAAGCATTGATAAATCGTGAGGTACCTTCCGGGAAGCTCCCCATAGATGTAGGTACAGTGGTACATAATGTGGGTACTACTTATGCAGTGTACGAAGCGGTATTAAAAAACAAGCCCCTGATAGGACGCATCGTTACGGTAACAGGTAAATCAGTAGAAAAACCCGGTAATTTTTTGGCAAGGATTGGTACGCCGGTAAGTCAGCTTATCGAAGCAGCCGGAGGTCTTCCTGAGCATGCAGGGAAAGTGATCAGCGGCGGGCCCATGATGGGTAAAGCTTTGAATGAACTGGATGTACCGGTCACCAAAGGTACCTCCGGGATCCTGATTTTGGACGATGAGGAAGCCCATCGGAAACAAAGCAAGGTATGTATCAGGTGCACCAAGTGTGTGCAGGTCTGCCCCATGGGTCTTGAACCATTTTACCTGCAAAATTTGACCATGCGGGGTAATTTTGAAGAAATAGAAGTCAACCGGATATTGGACTGTATTGAATGCGGATCCTGTGCCTATATTTGCCCCTCCAACCGGGAATTGCTCGATTATATCCGGTTAGGTAAATCAACCCTAACAAATATCATTCGCCAAAGACAAAGAGTATAACCCATGGAGACAAACTTACTGACCGTATCTCCGTCACCACATATCCACCAGGTACAAAGCATTCCAAAGATCATGTATGATGTGGTGATCGCCTTGATACCTGCGTTTCTATTTTCAGTATACGTTTTTGGATTGGGGGCCCTGTTCGTTACCCTGGTGGCCATCTTATCATCCCTGTTCTTTGAATATGTCATTGCAAAATACATCCTCGGTAGAAAACCCGATATTTTAGATGGTTCTGCCATCATCACCGGGATCCTGCTGGCCTTCAATGTGCCCAGTAATCTGCCACTCTGGATTGTCGTTATAGGAAGCCTGATAGCCATCGGGATTGGAAAGATGTCGTTTGGCGGATTGGGAAATAACCCGTTTAATCCGGCCCTGGTAGGCCGTGTTTTCCTGTTGATTTCCTTTCCGGTTCAGATGACTACCTGGCCAGTGCCTTTCGAAAACCGGATGTCATTGATCGATACGGTAACCGGGGCTACCCCACTGGCCATTATCAAAGAGGGTATCAAGAATGGGGAAAGCATGACCTCCCTGATGAAGCAGGTGCCATCCTACCTGGATTTTCTGATCGGCTCTCAATCCGGAAGCTTGGGTGAAATATCGGCACTTTTTCTCATTGTGGGATTTATTTATCTTTTATATCGCAAAGTGATCACCTGGCATATCCCAGTCACCATCATTGCCACCATTTTTATCTTTTCAGGCATATTATGGTTCGCCAACCCAGACCGGTTTATGGATCCATTGTTCCAGATTCTTACCGGAGGGGCCATGCTGGGTGCCATTTATATGGCAACCGACTATGTTACTTCCCCCATGACCATCCGCGGCATGTATATTTTTGCGATCGGTATTGGGGTGATCACTGTACTCATCAGGTTATTTGGCGCGTATCCGGAGGGCGTTTCCTTTGCAATTTTGATTTTAAATGCATTTGTTCCCCTGATCAATAAATATGTCAAACCAAAACGTTTCGGCGAAAAAGTAAAAAATGGCTAAAAAGGAATCTACATTTTTTAACATGCTTATCACGCTGTTTATCGTCACCCTGGTGGCCTCAACAGCATTGGCATATGTTTACGAAATCACTAAAGAACCGATTGCAATGGCAAGGCTGGCCAAGAAACTGGCCGCCATCGACAAGGTAGTTGGCACGTATGATAACAATCCCGTGGACGACATGTATACCATTCCCGCCTCGACGGGTTCTGATAGTCTTGAAGTATATCCGGCACGAAAAAATGGCGAATTGGTAGGAGCAGCCATTCGGTCATTCTCGAAAAATGGATACGGCGGATTGGTTTCGATCATGGTGGGCATCAAGCCGGATGGAAAAATAGAAAATGTTGCAGTGATCGAGCATAAAGAAACACCCGGACTGGGCAGTAAAATGTCAGATCCTTCATTCAAGGATCAATTTATGGATCTTGACCCGTCCAAAGTTACCCTGAAGGTCAAAAAAGATGGTGGAAACATAGATGCCATTACAGCCGCCACCATCAGTTCACGGGCTTTCTGTGATGCCGTGGAAATGGCGGTTGATAGTTATGAGAAAGGAGGATCAAAATGAATCAATGGAAAAATTTCAGCAAAGGTTTGATGCGGGAGAATCCGGTATTTGTACTATTGCTGGGCATGTGCCCTACCCTGGGTGTAACCTCCACCGCCATCAATGGCATGGGGATGGGATTGGCCACTTTATTTGTATTATTGATGTCCAATATCGTGGTTTCCCTGGTCAAGGATTTAATCCCGGATAAAGTAAGGATCCCCTCCTTCATTGTGATCATCGCCACCTTCGTTACCATTGTGGATCTTGTGATGGCTGGATATCTCCCCACCCTGCACGAACAACTGGGTTTATTCATCCCCCTGATTGTAGTGAACTGTATCGTTCTAGGCCGGGCAGAAGCTTTTGCCTCCAAACAATCCTTCCTGTCCTCTTTAATCGATGGTTTGGGAATGGGTCTTGGTTTTACCTTCGCCCTGGTCCTGCTGGGGAGTGTCCGGGAAATCATTGGAAGTCTTTCCATTTTTGGATATAAATTCTTAGAAGGTGATGGCATCCTCGTTTTTATTCTCCCTCCAGGAGCTTTCCTGGCATTGGGTTACCTGATTGCCATCATGAATAAATTAAAAAAAGCGTAAGTAATAAGTCATGGAATATATTATCATCATCATATCGGCGATTTTTATCAATAATATTCTGCTGGCCCAGTTCCTGGGAGTCTGTCCATTTTTGGGAGTATCCAACCGGTTGAGTACCTCCTTTGGCATGTCTGGTGCCGTCATTTTTGTAATGACCCTCTCCACCATCGTCACTTACCTGATCAATTATTTTATTTTACAACCCTTTAACATTACATACCTCCAGACCATCAGTTATATCCTGGTGATCGCTGCGTTGGTGCAAATGGTTGAGATCATATTGAAAAAGGTCAGCCCGGCACTTTTCCAGGCCCTGGGTGTTTATCTGCCGCTCATCACGACCAACTGTGCCATTCTGGGTGTTGCGATCCTGGTGATCCAGAAGGAATATAATCTGATGGAGAGTGTTGTTTATGCCATTGGTACTTCTCTCGGCTTTGGATTGGCTTTGATTTTATTTGCCGGCATCCGGGAACATCTCGATCTGGCAGATGTACCTCAGGGAATCCGGGGTGTACCGGCCGCATTAATTGTCGCAGGATTATTATCCCTGGCATTTATGGGATTCACAGGAATTGTGTAAATTGTATACTAGAATTAAAAGGTGAGAAAAATGATAAATCTGTCAGCCAAATATATGGGCTTAAATCTGAAAAATCCCATCATCGTTTCCAGTTGTAGTTTAAGCCACAGTGCGGAAGGTGTGAAAAGACTAGCGGATGCAGGCGCTGGAGCAGTGGTTTTAAAATCTTTATTCGAGGAACAGATCCTTTCTGATACGCATAAACTGGAGATGTCAGCCGAATCGGTGTCTCACCCGGAGGAAATCGATTATCTCCGGCAAATGGGGATGACCCACAAATCTGACGAATATCTGGAAATGATTGAAAAAGCCAAAGAAGCGGTTGATATCCCGATTATTGCCAGCATCAACTGTGTATCAGACAGTGCCTGGACTGATTATGCCAAATATATAGAAGCAATGGGGGCGGATGGACTTGAACTGAACATTGCCCTGATGCCAAAGAAACTAGAAGAAAATCCTGAGGAAATTGAGGATAAAATGTGTCGGATCGTTGAAATCGTCAAACACAATATAAATATCCCCATCGCGGTAAAATTAGGACCTTACTTCACCTCCATTCCCAGGGTGGCCACCAGGATCAGAAAAAGTGGCGCCAGTGCATTGGTGCTCTTCAATCGTTTTTATCAGCCGGATATCGATATCCAAACTTTCGAATTCCAATCAAAGAACCGGCACTCCTCCCCGGGAGAAATGTACAATACACTCCGCTGGATTGCCATTTTATATAAAAAAATTGACTGCACCCTGGTAGCAAACACCGGCATTCATGATGGCGAAGCAGTCATCAAACAAATCCTGGCCGGGGCCAATGCCGTTCAGATCTGTTCAACCCTGTATATAAACGGATTAAGCCAGATTGAAAATATGCTCTTTGACCTCCAGGAATGGATGAGAAGAAACGAATATGCCAGCCTGGATGAATTCAGGGGTCTCATCAGTCAAAAAAATGCTTTACAACCTGAATATTTTGAAAGACAACAGTATATTAGGGCACTCGTTGGCGTTGAATAAGATCAGATAACATGCTTGAATATATAAGAAACCTGTTAGGCTTAGGGAAAAAAAAAGAACTTATACGTGAAGCCATCAGACGTGGCGCTTATATTATCGATGTCAGAACTCCCCAGGAATATAAGATGGGACATATCCAGCAGGCTGTCAATATCCCACTGGACCAGATCAGAAAAAATTCAGATAAAATTCGAAAAATAGACAAACCAATAATCACATGTTGCCAGACAGGCAGTAGAAGTGGTCGGGCCAGATCAATCCTCAAAAGACAGGGAATTCCTGAAGTTTTGAACGGCAGAGGATGGATATCCCTCAGGGACCTGATCAAAGAAGCCTGATCATGAAAATTGCATTTCTTGCCCCCTACCCTTATAACAGCGTAGCCTCCCAACGTTTTAGGTTTGAAGAATATTTTGATACACTCCAGAAAAAAGGCATAAAATATAACTTCTATTCTTTCTATACCTGGTGGGCGTTCGATGTACTATACAGGGAAAATCACATCATCAAAAAGATACTTGGAATCATCATAGGTTATTTCCGGAGATGTTTTCATCTTATAAAATGTGCCCCTGTAAATTATATCCTGATCCACCGGGAGCTGACTCCCCTGGGTCCTCCAATATTTGAATGGATTCTGATCTTTGCCTTTCGGAAAAAGATCATTTATGATTTTGATGATGCCATCTGGAGATCCGATCATCCCACCCACAAAAAAAGGTTCTTGACCTTAAAATGGTATCGAAAGGTCGTATTCCTTTGTAAAAACAGTTACCGGGTTAGTGCGGGGAATCCATATCTTGCAGATTATGCTTCCCGGTATAATTCCAGAGTAACAATCAATCCTACAACCATCGATACCTCCCGGACTCATTCAATGAATGTTTATCATCGGGAAGATTTGGTTACGATTGGCTGGACCGGATCACACTCTACCCTGAAATACCTGGAATTGATGCTCGCTCCACTGCAACAGATCTTAATGAAGTTTAAACATACACGATTACTGATCATATGTAATCAGAAACCATCATGGGAATTAACCGGGATGGAGTTCTTGTATTGGAATAAAACCACAGAATGGGAAGATCTGAGCCGCATTCACATCGGAATCATGCCATTGCCGGATAATCCATGGACCAGGGGAAAAGGAGGGTTTAAAATCCTGGAATATTTTGCATTGGGCATACCTTCTCTGGCTTCTCCGGTCGGGATCAATCCTGACCTGATCGACCATGGTAAAAATGGTTTTCTATGCATCCACGATGAAGACTGGGTCCACTACCTGGATCAATTAATTAACGATCGTCCCTTACGTGAATCCATGGGTCTTGCTGGTAAAAAACTGGTAGAGGATCGATTTTCTCTTCAGTCTAACCTTGAAACTTTCCTTGGTCTTTTTGCATAATACAGGATTAAAAACAGTCCGATCAGGAAAAAAGGCATCACAGGGATCTTATACCTGACCAGTGAACCAAAATTATAGGTCGATATCCCAACAGCAAAAGAAAATGTAAGGGCAAAAAATAAACAGAAGGTAATGACAGGTTGCCTGAATATTTTACCAACGCTTCCTTTCCATAGCATCACAAAAATTACAAAAAGAAAAAACAGGAACAGCGTTAAACTCTCCAGTGCCGACAATGCCATGACCGGATTCCTTACTTCCCAGACATAAGGCCGGAATAAAGTCACCCATATGGCCGGAATGGTCTTTTTAAGAATACCCGTGGCACTGTAATCAAAATCACCCAGGGTATAGGCCGAACCTTCTTCCCGTAAACTAACATAAGTAAGCCAACGGGCGGTCGCTTCTGCCGTTTGGGTAAGATTCTCCAGGTTATATCTCCGGTTTTCCTCTCCGATTTCCCTGACAGTAAAATATCCGCTTCCCAGGAGAATGAAAAGTGAGACCGGTAAAACCATGATCTTGAGAACAAGATTCTGTACTTTTTTCATGTAAAGAACATATAACCAGATCAATAAGGCTGGGATAAAACACAGTAAAATATAGATTTTGATTTCATAAATGATGAAAAAAGAAAGCAGCAGTATAAGAATAGATAAAATGATATTTTTCCTGGCGATAAAAATAGAATGAAAGGCATAAATGGCCCAGCCCAAAGCCCCAAGTGTGATTGAATCCTTTAATATCCCCGAGCCCCAGAAAAAAACGGAGGGGATAAAAAAGATGGCCACGGCAAATTCCAGATGCAGTCGAGGAAACATTTTATAAAAAGAAGTATACATGGCCCACAAACCACTGAAGCTTAGGAGGGCAAAAAGGCAGGCAGTAGCTGAGTAAGTATGAAAGGTAAAGAGATCAAAGATACCCGCTACACGAACCACAAAATAGGAAGGCAGGTCATTATAAAAAATGATTTTTGATGCGTATTCCCAGGTCTCAGGCACATATTCTCCCTGGGCAAAAATCAACCGGACTGCCTTTCCCGGCGAATCCAGAAAAGCTTCCCATATATAACGGCTACCCATATCGAAATAGGCAAAGGTATCCCCTCCCTTGTAATAGAATTGATAAATGAACCCCAGCGTAATGGCCCCGATGATTTTCAGGGTAAGCGCTGGCAAAAAATATTTCCGGATCGTTCTATCTGCAACATAATACCTTATAAAGTAGGCCATTATATAAATAAGGATCAAAAAGAGGGGAGTAACGATGAGATCTTTCAGTTCCATCTACATTTCTTTCAACAAGGATCGGGCTCTTTTATGAACGGGTTCATTCCTTTTGGCATCTTTTTTCACTTTTTTAAAGTACTCCCTGGCCAATTCATCATTTCCTTCGTGGGAAGCTATTTGTCCGAGGGCAAGTAATGCATAGAGATAATATCCTGAATCAGTGGCATTTATGTTTTCAGCAAATTCCACCGTCCTTAAATAATAATATTTTGCCTGGTCGAAATCTCTCCGTTGTTCGTTGATCTGTCCAAGATAAAAACTGGCATATCTCCCTGTGATATCATCATATCCTACCTGGCCACTGTCTATTCGGCTCATGATCTCCTTTGAAACCTCTTCTGTTGCGTTTAATTGACCTGTCGAATACAGCAACCGGGCATAAAATCTATGAAAATAGGAATTATCAGGAAATGTATGATTCAAATATTCGGAAACCTGTAAGGCACTTGGTAAGTCATCCTCCTCGGAGGTAAGGATCCGCATTAAAAAATACTGTGCTTCTGTCCTTGTATAAAATGCATTCCTTGCAACATGACGGAGCTGTTCCAATCCCAACTTTTTATCCCCCTTTGGGAAAAAGGCCATGATTGGCTTCAGCATCGGATAATTTTCAGGAATCCAGACAGAAAAATAATTAAAAAGTGCATCCCCGAAAAGAAGTTCAGGGCTCAAATATCCTTTTTCCTTACAATCCTTCAGGTATTTCAATGAATTTTTCCCTGAAAAAGCTGCCTTGGTCCATTTTTTTCTTTCCGCGTACAACCTGCCCTGAAATCCATACCCGGCTGCCAGGAAAAAAGCGGATTCCACCCGGTATTGGGGTATTTCATACAGGTAGTGTGCACGCAGGAGGGCGGTATCTATGTAAGCCAGAAAAGTTTCATCATACGCTTCATTATCAATGTTTATATTGATCTTCCACCATTCGTTCAAGGCAAGAAGAAAATAGGCCAGTGGATGATGCGGAAACTCTTCTTTCAACCGAATAAATTGCTTTTCCGCCTGATCGAATTTATAATTATACATGTCATTGATGGCCTGTGTGGTCTGAACCTGGATACTGATATTTTCAAGGAGAAGTACCTGAGTGGTGTCTTCATTAGCCGGATTATCGGCACAATAACTGGTGAGGCAGGCGAAATTAAGAATGGCTAATAAAACAAATATTCTTCCCATCAAATTCATTCAATAGTTTGATCCTTTCAAATAATTAACAAATATATTTTGAATTTATTGAATGTGGTCAATAAGATTCATAAGAATACATCCAATATTTGGAATAAATTGCTTTGTTTTTCAGCTATATTGTAATCATTATTGCAGCATGCAGGAAACTTCGAATCCACTGAAAAGCATTTTTGATGATTATCAAGCCATCGATAAGCGTTTGTTTTTTATTCTTGTATGTCTCATCACATTTTTATTGCTCTTCATTAAAAAAAATTTTATTGAAAGTCAGATTGCCGCTTTTGAGATACTTGAAGAAAGGGGGCAAATGGGTTTTTATCATCTGATCAATGCCCTGCAGTATTTTTCCATCCCCATGGTTTATCTTTATAAATTTACAGTGAGCGCCTTTATTATCTGGATCGGCTGTTTCCTGTTCGGTTATAAGATTTATTATTCAAACTTATGGCAGTTGGTGATGCTGGGGGAATGTATTTTTTTCATTCCCGAGATCATTAAAATCGGTTGGTTCCTTTTTGTCCAGACCGATCCGGAACTCTGGGATATTCGGGCCTTTTATCCCCTTTCACTGATGAATTTAGTGGATTTCAGAGAGGTCTCCGACAAATGGCATTATCCATTAAAGGCTTTGAATGTTTTTGAAATCTTATATTGGGCGTTTTTAGTGTATGGAATCCAATATTTGTCCCGTAAGAAATATTCTGTTTCTTTGTATATTGTACTGACTTCCTATGTATTCTGGTTCCTGGTCTGGTTGAGTTTTTTTGTATTGGTATATAAATAAAACCATCAGGTTCAGATATTCGAAATGCCTTAAAAATGAGTTATCTTGTAAGTAAAAAAAAAACAATTATTAATCATGGAAAATCCATTAGTTTATATTGTAATGGGAAGCAAATCAGATCTTCCGGTCATGAAAGAGGCAGCTGCTATCCTTGAGGAATTTGGAATTCCTTTTGATTTAAGTATCATGTCTGCTCACCGGACCCCGTATAAAATGATTGAATATGCTGAAAATGCCAGATCCCGGGGTGTAAAAGTCATCATCGCTGGCGCGGGTGGAGCTGCACATTTACCGGGAGTATTTGCCGCCTTTACCACCTTACCTGTTATTGGAGTCCCCATCAAATCCAGTATTTCCATTGATGGCTGGGATTCTATCCTTTCTATCCTTCAAATGCCTGGTGGAATACCAGTAGCAACAGTGGCGTTGGATGGCGCCAGAAATGCCGGATTGCTGGCGGCGCGGATCATCAGTGCCTATGATCAAAAGATAGAGCAGAAACTTGCTGAATTTCACAAAAAAATGGCCGAAAAGGTGGAAAAAACGGATCAGGAAGTGAAAGAAAAGGGATATAAAAATTTATAAAAGGAATGGATGAAATTCTATAACTGGTTGCAGAGCAGGAATATGTTCTTCTGGATCGGTGTGTCAGGCATATTCATTACGGCCCTCATCCATTGGATCATTTACCATTATAACAAAACCCATATCACGGCCCGGTTTAATTTCTACCTGGTCTGGATCATCTTTCTGATCATCAGCGCGTTTAATAAACGTTAATTATAACTGGGCAAGTACGGTAATGCCTGCGCGGGTCATATCGCCCGGTTGTACCTTTATTTTTGCACTTACAGGTAAAAAAACATCCAGTCTCGAACCGAAACGGATAAATCCATATTCCTGTCCCTGGTCAACGAGGTCCCCTTCCTTGATATAATATTTAATCCGACGGGCCATGATACCGGCAATCTGCCGTACTACAATTGCCAAACCATTGACGTTTTCAAGCACCATGGTGGTCCGCTCATTCTCCGTACTGGATTTGGGATGCCAGGCTACCAGATATTTGCCCGGATGATACTTGAAATATTTGACCTGGCCTTTCATTGGACTTCGATTCACGTGTACATTCACCGGAGACATGAATATGGATATCTGGATCCGATCTTCTTTCAGGTATTCCCCTTCATAGGTTTTTTCCACCACGACAACCTTCCCATCCGCCGGGGCCAGAATATGATGGACATTCTCCGGGACAGATATATTCGGATGCCTGAAGAATTGCAAAACAAACATAAACAATAGGACACTACCTCCCAGTAAAATCCACTTTAAAACATCTGAAGGATTAAAATACTGGAAGACGATCCAGTTAACAAGTACAAGAAAAACCAGTAAAAAGATCAGAATGTTTTTCCCTTCCTTATGTATTCTCATAAATTCATCTTTAAAAGCCACCCCGATGACTGTAGGCTTTCGCTATTTTATCAATGGCCAGCATGTAAGCTGCGATCCTCATGGAAACATTGTATTTCTGTGCGATCTCATACACGTTAGTGAATGAACTTTTCATGATCCGGTCAGAACGACGGCTGATTCTCTCTTTAGTCCATTTATATCCAAGACGGTTTTGTACCCATTCAAAATAACTGACTGTCACCCCACCGGCATTGGCCAGGATATCCGGAACTACCACGATCCCATTATTTTCAATAATCTCATCTGCATTGGCAGCTGTTGGTCCATTCGCCCCTTCTACGATCAATTTTGTCCGGAGTTTTCCTGCATTATGAATGGTGATCACATCCTCAAGCGCAGCTGGTATCAATACATCGTTTTCGATCAGCAATACCTGATCTCCATTGATTTTATCTGCACCCGGCAATCCTTCCAGGGTTCCTCCATTCTTATTCCTGTATTCAATGGCTTTTTCAATATCAATTCCTTTTTCATTGACATAACCTCCGGTTATGTCTGATATGGCGATCACCTTTGCACCACGCTCTTCCATCAATAAGGCAGTATGCGAGCCAACATTCCCAAATCCCTGAATCACACATCGTGACTGGTAGGGATTGATCTTGAGTTTTTCCATGGCCGATAAGGCCGTGATCATTACTCCTCGTCCGGTTGCTTCCATCCTGCCCAGGGATCCACCCAGAATCAATGGTTTACCGGTGACCACACCACTGACCGTAATGCCAGCCTGCCGTGAGTACTGGTCCATCATCCAGGCCATTTCCCGCTGCCCTGTCCCCATATCAGGAGCTGGTATATCCCGATCAGGTCCAAATACATTGGCCATGGCAATTACATAAGCACGCGTGAGCCTTTCGATCTCACCGGCGGACATCTGACGGGGATTACATTTAATCCCTCCTTTTGCACCACCATAAGGGATATCCACCACCGCACATTTCCAAGTCATCCAGGCTGCAAGTGCCTTAATCTCATCGAGAGTAACATTGTTATCATAGCGGACCCCCCCCTTTGAAGGGCCCAATATATTGGAATGAATTACACGGTATCCTTCAAAAACACGGATCGACCCGTCATCCATCGTGACAGGCATACTTACAATAACCTGTTTGTCAGGAGACTTCAGCACATTGTATATTTCTTCATTTAAACCCAAAATCTGGGAGGCTATCCGAAAGCGAAACATCATCGATTCAAATGGATTCTCCTTATCTTTAATTGGGGCGGGCTCAATGTATGACATAGCAAATATTAATTTTAATAGCCTGATTATTACATAAAATTACCAAATCGCTAATAAATATATCTCATTTTTACAAAATTTTATTTTGTCAAATAAAGATCACTTTGATCAGGAATATGATAAATGGCATAGAAAGCAGCAATCCGTCAAATCTATCCAGGAATCCTCCATGGCCTGGCAGGACTGTCCCCGAATCCTTAATTTCAATACTTCTTTTAAAAAGTGATTCCACCAGGTCCCCATAGGTGGCCGCAATGATGATGATAAATCCGATCAGATACCAGTCAAAAGGGGAGATATTCCGGAAATACATACCCAAAAAGGTAGCCACAATCATTGCCAGGATAAAACTGCCCAACATTCCTTCCCAGGTTTTTTTCGGAGAGACCCTTTTGAACAGCTTTGTTTTACCAAATTTCACACCTGCAAAATAGCCTCCGGTATCGGTTGCCCATAATAGAAGCAGCAAACCTATTATGAATTGATAATTATAGGATCCATTGGAAAAAACAATGAAATTCATCAGTGAAAATGGCAATCCAATATATAATATACCAAGAAATGTATAGGCAATATTAGTAAAAGGCTTTTTCTCAATTTTATATAATTTAATCAGAAAAATAAATGTGAGCATTGGGAAAATAACAAAGTAGAATTTCTTATCGAGATGACCGCTTTCAATCAGAAAAGACAAGACAAATATGAGCAAACCATTCATCGTCCCGAAAAATTTAAGTGGTAACATCCCGTCAAGACCGGCCAAGGTATAAAACTCGAGGAGTGTCAGGCAACAAAGTAAAAAGAACACGGCAAAATAGGTCCATTCACTGTAATAGGAGGCAAATATCAGCACAATGGCTCCAACCAGGGCCGTGATGATTCGTTGTGTAAGGTTATTGTATTTATCCAAATGTAATCTCATCGTTAATGAGTTTGATCGCCATTAATACTTCATCAGGATTTACATAGATCTCAAAATTACCGAATTTGTAATTGCTGTCTTGTTTATTGACAATGACTGGCTTCAGGCTGTGATCTTCAAGAATGGCCTTTACGATTTCAGCCTTGTGCAGGGATGGATCTGAATATATTTTCTGCCACTTAACCATAATTCTCAACAGGATGAGCTCTGACCTTTTTTCTGAATGATATCATCATGTAGATACAAATCATTGCAAAGACAGCTATTATTGAAAAAGGATAAGCTTCCTCTTCCTCAATGTTGACATTGATGGAGCCTATCTGGTATAAATAGATCATCACCAGCGTGAACCCGTTGTTTATAAAATGGGCGATGATGGGATACCACAAATTTCTTGACCAGGCATACATATAGCCAAATAACCCTCCCAGCAGTAAACGTGGAATAAATCCATAAAACTGGATATGAAATCCACTGAATAAAATAGCGGAAATCCAGATGGCCACATGAATATTCTTTAAATAGATATGTAGCTTATTTTGTATGATGCCCCTGAAAATCAGCTCCTCACCAATTGCAGGTAAAATGGCAATGACCACAAATCCCAAAAGAAACTGTTCAAACGAATCAAACTGGGTCAGAAATTCAGTAATCCGTTTAAGTTCTTCTTCCTTTTCCATCGCCCAGGTCTCGAACCACTTTAAAAAATCAGGGAAAGTCACATTAGCATTCCACTCGATAAAAAGTGTATTGACAAACATAAAAGAAACGACCATCACTACGGCTATCAGGAGATTATATACATTCACATTCCCGGTAGAAAAAAGACGGGCAAGTGATATCTTTTCAATCCATTTCAAATAAATCATCCCTCCGATAATAAAACCTCCCAATGCCCCGGAACCCTGAATCAACAGGAGTGACATGCGCTTATCATTCGTCAGTGGGGGTGATAGGAGGTTAATCAACTCGTCAATGCCCAGATTGGTTGTTAAAAACGAAATAAAAAGACCTAAAAATTGTCCTATGAATAAACAGGCTCCAAAAATCAATATCAGGAAAAACAGCGAGTACCAGGGTAAAGGTGGATCAAAGTCTAATATATAATCTGTTTTATTCATAATTGATGTAAATTTACACTTTAATTGATATTATCCTTGGTTAAAATCGGAAACATAAATCTTGGCGAATTTCCTCTCTTACTTGCCCCAATGGAAGATGTAAGTGATCCTCCTTTCCGGGCAATTTGCAAGGAGAATGGAGCTGACCTGATGTTCACCGAATTTATTTCGGCGGAAGGGCTGATCCGGGATGCCGAAAAAAGTCTGGAAAAGCTGGATATATATGACTATGAGCGACCAATCGGTATCCAGATTTTCGGTGATAAGATCGAATCCATGCGTGAAGCGGCTGCACGGGCAGAAGAGGCTGATCCTGAACTGATCGATATAAACTACGGCTGCCCCGTGAAAAAAGTAGCCTGTAAAGGAGCCGGAGCAGGCATTCTGTTGGATCTTCCAAAAATGCAATCGATGTCGGCCGAGATAGTGAAAAGGGTCAAAAAACCAGTTACTGTCAAAACCAGGCTCGGATGGGATGAGTCCAGTATCAGGATCGTGGAGGTTGCCAGGCGATTACAGGATGCGGGGATTCAAGCACTCACCATTCATGGAAGGACCAGGAAACAGATGTACAAGGGAATCGCCAACTGGGATCATATTGCCGAAGTAAAAAATCACCCGGATATTCACATCCCTATTTTTGGAAATGGTGATATTGATTCCCCCATAAAAGCCCTGCAATATAAAAACAAGTATGGAGTAGACGGCATCATGATTGGGCGTGCATCCATTGGAAATCCGTGGGTATTTAATGAGATCAAGTATTATTTCAATACGGGGGAATTACTGTCTTCACCAGATCTTTTTGAAAAGATCCGGACAGTCAGGAAGCACCTTGATTTTTCAATCCAATGGAAGGGGCCCAGAAAAGGAGTTTATGAGATGAGAAGACATTACACCAATTATTTCAAAGGAATGCTAAACTTTAGAACCTTCCGGATCCGTCTGGTACAATCTGAAACCTATGATCAACTTCTTGAGATCCTGGAAGAAATTTCCACCTCATACCTCGATAACAACGTCAGTGCCCAATGCATGGAATAAATAAAAGCCATCCTGAACTGACATCCTGGTCACTTTTAATCCTTCTTTCTTTCATCTGGGGTAGCTCCTTCATCCTCATGAAAAAAGGATTGATCGCATTTAAACCAGCAGAAGTGGCCGGTATCCGAATCTTATCAGCCGCAATTTTTCTTTTCCCTGTAGCCATCAGGAATTTAAAAAAAATAAAAATAAAGCAATGGCGCTATCTGTTTATCAGTGGATTTTTTGGTAGTCTTCTGCCAGCTTTCCTTTTCCCGCTGGCACAGACCAGGATAGACAGTGGAATTACAGGCATCCTGAATGCCCTTACCCCCCTGTTCACCATTCTCCTGGGAGCTTTATTCTTTCAGGTAAAATTCAACCTGAGGATCATTACAGGTATCCTTATTGGTTTTTTGGGTTCCGTGATCTTAATGCTGGCCAATGGATCCGGCGACATAATGAGGATCAATTTATTCGCGCTGTTTATTATTCTCGCTACACTATTTTATGGATTGAATGTGAATATCATCAAGTATTATCTTGGGGATATCAAACCTGTCCACATTGCCTCTATTTCCATGCTGCTGATCGGACCTTTTGCATTTCTCTATTTAATCCTATTTTCAGATTTGAGATCTATTTTGGTGGATCACAAAACAAGTCTTTTGCCATTATTTTATATCGTACTATTGGGTGTAATGGGAACTGCCATCGCAATGATTCTATTTAACAAACTCATTAAGATCACCAACACAATATTCGCCAGCTCAGTTACTTATCTGATCCCGATTATTGCTGTTATTTGGGGTATAATTGATGGGGAAACACTGCGCTTCGAACATTACGCTGGAATGACGGCAATTATTATCGGAGTACTGGTTGCCAATAAAGGAAGAAATATTTAAATCAAATTATATAAAAAAAATTCAATCTTCTCATAGAAAATGAAACTAAACACTTATGAATTGACGTTATATAGGTTAGCTGGTACCTAAAAAAAGTAATAAAAATGCATTATAGCAATTTAATCTCAACCTCCATTTCAAAGAAAGAAATAGACGAAATTTTAGCAGCCATTGAACGTATCAATAAATTATTGCCACACCTGATTACGTTATCCAACGAGGAAAAAGCTTCCTTGCCCAAGGTTAGTTTCAGTAACATTGATTTTGTGAATGAGGTCCTAGATATGGTAGAAGATAATCCGGAACAGGTTCCAGAATCGATTAATATCCCTGAAATTCGCAGAGACATAGAATTAATCGAATCAATTACGAAAATACTTCAACCTCTGAAACAATTGGAAAAGAAACTGGAAGACAGCGCACTGCTCGCAGGGAGTGAAGCCTATATTCCCTCTCTGGCCATTTTCAATTCCATGAGAATGAGAAATCAGGAACATAAACGGCAGAGATTAACAGTAAGTTAATGTTTAATAAGGATCTTGTGGTTTAAATAAAGTTCACTAAAATTTTCAATCTGCCTGTCATTCCCCAATACAATTAAAATCGTATTCTCATCGATGATCGTGTCCGGGCCAGGATTGAAAGTGAAACCTTTCTCACCCCTCTTCACTCCAATAATTGTTACGCCGGATTTTCCCCTAATATCCAATTCACCGATGGTCTGATTCTGATAATTAGACTTAAGATCCGCAAATTTGATCTCTTCAAGATGAAGATCATCCGCTGTAACTCCATTTAATAGGTCCAGAAATTCTATCACATAAGGTTTTGTGATCAGATGAGCCATATGCAAACCACCCAGTGCATCGGGCATGATTACCTTGTGGGCACCAGCCCTGAGTAATTTTCGCTCAGATCTGGAATCAGAAGCCCGTGCGAGGATTTTAATATCCGGATTTAATTCCCGGGCCGTAAGGGTAATAAAAACATTGTCGGTGTCCCTCGGTAAGGTGGTGACAATATAACTTGCATATTCTATTCTTGCCAACTTTAAAATTTCGTCGTCCGTAGCATCCCCCACGATCAGGTGGATACTGCCATCATCGGGAAGCGAATTGATAATGTTTTCATCATTTTCAATGACAACGAATTCTTTTCCACTGAGGTTCAATTCTTCACAGGCTTTTGATCCATTTCGACCATATCCGCAAACAATAACATGATTTTTCATCTTATTAACTTCTCTATCGATCATAAATTTACGAAATATATTGCGTAACCCCCCTTCAAAAAGATAACTGGTGATCACCGATATCACATAGGCGAAAATTACCAGGTTCAGGATGATATATAGACTTACAAATATTTTACCAATAGGCTCAAGGGGTTTAACCGTGCCATAACCAACCGTGGATATGGTAATGACGGCCATAAAAAACGAATCTGTCCAGGAATAACCTTCAATTACATGAAATCCCAAGGATCCAAATAGTAAACTGAGGATCATCAGGACAATGGCAAATATCAACTTGGTTATCCCGGAAGGCATGCGCAATGAATGATGTGTCGTTTTAATTTTTAACCTTTCTTTTTTGTTTCTATAAATGGAATTACCTGGTTATAACGCCAGTTAGAATCCAGTCCTAATATAATAGAAATTTTCTGGATCAAATAATTTCGTAAAAGATGCATCCTGATATCCGGATATTCAAATTTGAATCCTATTAAATAGATAAAATTGATTACTAATCACTGCCAGGCCATGCACCCTGCATGTTTTTTTATCTGTTCTTAATTTTAGTCAATAATTCCTGAAATAAATTATATTCTCCATTAACATTTGTTATTCGATTTCCGTTAGTTATATTACATGAAAATTTAAAATTAAACCAAGCAAATTCATTCAAATGACCAATACCGACAAAGGGTATAATGTGCTTATTGTGGGCAACAACCCGAAAGAACTCGCAAATTTCTACATCAATCTGATCAATTTCGACAGGATCAATTTTTTCACAGACGTAAGTTTTGATCTGAAGGAAAGTATGTCGGTGGCTCTGAAAAACAAGCCGAATTACATCCTGCTGGATGATTGTTATCCTACAAAACAGTTAAAAAGATTCATCAGTCGTATTCGAAATAATAATAAAACCCAGGATATACCGGTCGGGATCTTAAAGAGTTCCAATAAATCTCAAATCCTGGTCAATGGAATACAGGATTTTTTCCTGAAAGAAAATTTCTCGGCCGAAAGATTATTTTATGCCATTACCAATTCCAGAAAAATTCGAAGAGCTCAGATCATTCTGTATAAAACCTATAAGCGGAGTCGAAGAAAATACCAGGACATTTCTGAAAAATTCAAACAATTCATGGATACCATCTGGTAGGATTCTTCCTTTCACGTAACAAAAAATCAAATTTGTAATTCTCCCATTAAAAATTGGCAGATCTTTAAAATATCTATATTATATCGCTTTATAATTTAGGATTTTAAAAAATAAACAAATTCATTCCTTTATTAATTTTTGTATAGCATGCAATAATGGTTAATTTCGTGGGCAAAAAAAGAAATTCTAGGTTAGAACAATAGTAAGACATCATAAATAAAATGGCATTACCAAAAGATTTTCAGCACCCATACGATTTTGACCCTAAATACTCCAAAAGTGTGGCATACTTCAGCATGGAATTTGCTATCCACCAACCTCTAAAGACCTACTCAGGTGGATTGGGTTTTCTTGCTGGTTCTCATATGAGAAGTGCATTCGATTTAAAACAGAACATGATTGGGATCAGTATCTTATGGAAATATGGCTATTACGACCAGATCAGAAAAGGTGATCAATCCATGGATGTGTTATTCCAGGAGAAATTATACAGTTTCCTGGAGGATACGGATATTAAGTTTACGATCGAAATAAACCAACACCCGGTAGTCGTCAAAGCCTATTATTTGAATCCCAGGATATTTGGCACAGTACCCATTTTCTTTCTTACCACTGATGTCCCTGAAAACGATTACCTGGCCCAATCGACTACCCACAAGTTATACGATTCGGATCCTAACGCAAAAATTGCCCAGACCATACTGCTTGGGCTGGGAGGCGCTCAACTTCTCGACGAGCTCAAGGCGGATGTAGAGATCTATCACCTCAACGAGGCGCATGCCCTCTCGGCAGCATTTTATCTTTATCATAAATATAAAAAGCTCGACGAAGTAAAAAAAAGGGTCGTATTTACTACTCACACACCGGAAGAAGCAGGAAATGAAAAACATGACATTACCCTTCTCGATAAAATGGGATTTTTCAGTGGGGTCCCCCTGGAAGAAGTAAGGAAGATCACCGGAATTAAAGAAAACATATTCAATCACTCCCTGGTCGCTTTACAATTGGCCAACATCGCTAATGGTGTGTCACGAAAACATGGCGAAGTATCCAATAAAATGTGGGCCAATTTTGAAAATATCTGCAAAATAATCAGCATCACCAATGCACAGAATAAAAGATACTGGGCCGATAAAGAGCTTTATGCAGCGGTGGAACGCGATGATAATGAAATGATCCGGAAAAGGAAACAATACATGAAGGGAGATTTGTTTGAACTGGTGGCTGATCAAACCGGTCAATTATTCAACAAAGAAGTGCTTACGATTGTGTGGGCAAGAAGATTCGCCGCCTACAAAAGGGCAGACCTCATCACCAATGACCCGGAAAGATTTGAAGAGCTCATCACCAATAAAAAGACTCCCATTCAGATCATCTGGGCAGGAAAACCTTATCCCATGGATTATAATGCTATCAGTGTGTTTAATAAGCTGGTCCATTTTAGTAAAAAATATATGAACATTGCCATCCTTGTCGGGTATGAGTTGAAACTTTCCCGGTTATTAAAAAATGGCGCTGACATATGGTTGAATAATCCCAGGATTCCAAGGGAAGCTTCCGGAACCAGTGGAATGACGGCCGCCATGAATGGTGCTGTGAATGTAAGTACCTATGATGGATGGATTCCTGAATTTGCCAAGCATGGGGTGAATTCCTTTATTGTACCACCAGTGGACCAGTCACTGCCGATCCACGAACAGGACCAGGTCGATCTGATCAATCTTCTGGATATCTTAGAGAAAGATATCATCCCAATGTATTATAATGAACCTGATAAATGGACTCAGATCATGAAAAACAGTATGCAGGATGTGATCCCATACTTTGATGCAGATCGTATGGCTTACCAGTATTACGAAAAGGTTTATAATTATTCCTAAGCCTGGTTGATTTCCCACCTTCGGTTTAAATCCCACTGGCTTCCCTTCAGGAAAGATTTTGAGGTTTTATTTTCAGGGTAGGATCATTTATTTCCTTCCCTGAAAATTTTCCCAGGTTCAGGCTAAACCTTATTTCCATATTCTTTCTATCCACGCTTCAATTAATCATTTTCTGTTATAATTTTCGGTTTAAATTCATTAATTTACTGTATCGTATTTCTGCAGAAAATTATGGTTTAAACAATATGAAGAAACCAAAAATATTGATGCTGGGCTGGGAATTCCCGCCAGTGATTAGCGGTGGCCTTGGCATCGCTTTTTATGGCATTTGTAAGGCCCTGGCTTCGCACACAGACTTAACCATTATCGTCCCAAAACTGGATCAATCAACAAGTATCCCAGGTGCCAATCTGATTGCCATCGCAGATCTGGACATAGATACATTTTTCGAAGAAGAAGAAATTAAGATCCTTGAAGCAGTGATCAAAGAAAAAAAGATCCAGATTGAAATTTTCCCTTATCCAACAAAAACGAAAATTCATCAGGTATCAGAACGAGTAATAAAAAGAACCAGGGTCAAGACAAAAAAGAAACCTCCCGATGATCTTCATATACTGCACCATCATTTCAAGGAAGCGGAACTTTATGGAAAAGATGTGGTCGACATGGTCAGATACTTTGCGGAAATTGTGGAAATGATTGCCACAAGACTGTCATTTGATATCATTCACGCACATGATTGGATGACTTTTGATGCGGGTATCCGGGTGAAGGAAAGATTCAATAAGCCCCTGTTTCTACATGTTCATTCCCTGAATTTCGACCGTATCGGACCTTCACAGGAGGGGTTGATCTATCAAATGGAGAAAAATGCTTTTAAGGCTGCCGATCTGATCATGCCAGTCAGCCATTATACCGGTTCGATCCTAAGGGAACATTATAAAGTAGATGAAGCGAAAATTTTACCTGTTCATAATGGCATCGATCCTGTAAAACCTTTTAAAACGGAAAAAAAATTCCCGGAAAAATTAATCTTATTTCTGGGTCGCATAACCCTGCAAAAAGGCCCGGAATATTTTCTTGAAACTGCTTCAAAAGTCATTGAAAAATATCCGGATGTGAGATTTGCCATTGCCGGCACTGGCGATCAATTAAATCAGGTCATCGAAGCGGGAGCCCTTCAGGAGATCAGTCATAAACTTCATTTTACGGGTTTCCTCGACCGGCAAAAAGTACACACATTGCTTTCCATGTCTGATATATTCTGTATGCCTTCAATATCTGAACCTTTCGGCCTTACCGCCCTGGAAGCAGTTCAGTTTGGTGTTCCGGTGATCATTACGAAAAAATCAGGTGCTGCTGAAGTGCTGCCGAGTGCATTCCTTGCTGATTTCTGGGATACAGACCTGATGTCCGAACAGATTCTGCACCTCCTGAAAGACCGGAAATTATATAATAAAAAAGTGAAGGAGGGATTAAGGGATCTCAAGAAATTATCCTGGGATAACACTGCTGAAAAGATCCTGACGGCTTACCGGAAAGTGGATTTCTGATGCCCGGTATTTGTTTTTATTTCAGGGCACATCAACCCATTGCCCTTAAAAGGATTTCTTTTTTCGAATTTGGTCAACCTCCTGACCTGGTCGATCATGCACAGAATTACAGGAATCTTCAGAAATACATCGAAGGGATTTATTTTCCCGCCTTCACCATGCTTCAGGACCTTATTGTAACTTACCGGGATGCCTTTCACTTCTCACTTTCCGTGAGTGGTATTCTATTGGATCAGTTAGACCTGTATTACCCACGATATCATTCTCATCTCCAGGACTTTATGAGGTCAGATCAAATAGAATTGATTTCTACCACCTATTTCCATTCCTGCGCACATGCTTACTCAGCCGATGAATTCATATCCCAGTTATTGCTGTATAAAGAAAAAATTTTAGGGTTCACCGGAAAAGGGATGAACATATTCTGTAACGCGGATTCGACTTATCATTCCGGCTTGGCTGAAAATATCAACAGACAACAAATAAAAGGAGTGATCCTCCGGAATCCAACCAGGCGGCGAGCTGGTAAAAAATCACCTGATTTATTATACTGTGATTCCAGAAACGAAAATTTAAAACTGTTCCTGATCAACCAAAAATATTCTGAGGTTTTCAGAAAGGGTCCATTTTCAAGTAAGAAAAAATCATCCGGACTATTAAAAAAAATGCTAGACGAAATTGCTCAACGACCCGCCAGCCTGATTATGATCCAGATCGACCTGGAAGATTCGAACATTCCATATACCGATTTTAAAAATAGATTGGATTTTATTAAACAATTCATTGATTTATCATTATCAACAGGCAAAATTGATTTTTTGAATCCCTCGGAGATCCTTGACAGGACCGATCCTGCGGAAACGTTTTTTGTCCATGAACCTGAGAATCGAAAAAGTACCGGATCAGAAACCATGAATATCATAAAAAAAGAGGCTTTCAGATATCTTTACAGCCTGGAGGAAAAGATTAAAAGGACCGGCCTTCAAGATCTGATATATCTCTGGAGGGCCATGCAATCAATCGATCATATACGAAAGTTCGGCGAAAAAGAAATTACCAAGAGGGATCTGTCTTCTGAAAAATGGCCCCTTTCTACCCCTCATGAGATCTATCTGGATTATATGAATGCCTTATCCGCGCTGGATATTTATGCTCAAAACAGGATGGATCATTCATCTGATCTTTTTCATCACAATCCCCGTTCGGTTAGGTAGATAAATACTGAGTTTCTGATCATTGTCCATTTCAAAAGTGGAATAGGTCAACTGGGTATCCACACGGTCAAACCCTCCGTATTTTCCTTCATCGCTGCAGAGAATGATTTTGTAATCCCCTTTTTCAGGAGCATGAAAAAGATAATCAGGCACAGAATGTTCGGGATGAAAATTCAGGGCAAAGATGAGGTTGTTCCTTTCATAGATCAGCGTTTTGTTATGATCATCCATATTGAGTTGTTGACCTCGTATTGATTGAAGGATTTTGTTATCCCCGATCACATGAATCATATCTTTATCAAACTGATTCAGAAATTTATATTTCAGCTTTTCATTATCAACGAGAGACCATTGCCGACGACAATATTTATAACTCCAGTTATTTCCTTCGCGTGGGAAATCGATCCACTCCGGATGACCAAATTCATTGCCGATAAAATTCAGATACGCCTCTCCGCCGAGGGAAATGCTGAAAAGCCTGATCAATTTATGCAAGGAAATTCCACGGTCAATGATATGGTTCTGATCATCGATCTGCATATGGAAATACATCTCCTTATCCATCAGCCAGAACGCCACCGTTTTATCACCCACAATGGCCTGATCATGAGACTCCGCATAAGTCACGGTCCTTTCTTTATATCTCCGGTTGGTCATTACATGCCACATTTCATGAATGTTCCAATCTTCATCCTTTTTCTCTTTCAGATATTTTATCCAGAAATCCGGGATTCCCATTCCTAACCGGAAATCAAATCCGATCCCTCCTTCCTGTTGTTTTCTGCATAAACCCGGCATCCCACTCATGTCTTCGGCTATGGTGATACCACTTTTTTTCAAGCGGTGTGTCAATTCATTGGCCAGCTGGAGATAGGCCAGCGCATCCCATTCCACCCCTTCCACGAAATATTTATCATAATGATCAAAGGTCGCAAAATCTCCATGGTGGAAATATAACATGGAGGTCACCCCATCGAACCTGAAACCATCCACATGGAATTCATTGATCCAATAGGCTATATTTGATAATAAGAATTGTTGTACTTCACGTTTTCCGTAATTAAATAATTTGGAATCCCAGGTACTGTGATATCCACGTCCTCCCGGATGAAAATATTGATCTCCGGATCCATCAAATTCGTTAATCCCTTCAGCGATGTTTTTTACCGAATGCGAATGTACAATATCAATAATAATGGCGAGCCCCTGACGGTGTGCCTCATTTACCAGTCTTTTGAATTCTTCAGGAGTGCCAAAACGACTGGTGGGAGCATAAAAATTTGATACATGGTATCCAAATGATCCATAGTAAGGATGTTCCTGAATGGCCATCAGCTGTATGGCATTGTATCCCAAGTCGTTTATCCTTGGGAGAACATTTTCCATAAATTCGAGATAGGTCCCAACTCCTTCCTTTTCCTGGGCCATTCCGATATGCGCCTCATAGATTATTGGCGCTTCATTGATGGGACCCAACTTGAATTTACCGTCTGTCCACTGGAATGATTTTTCGGGCTCCCAAACCTGCCCGGTAAAATCATGGGTGCTGGGATCCTGGTTTGCCCGCCTGATATAGGCCGGGATCCTGTCCCTGCCAACTCCCTGGTAGACTACATGGACCTTTATCCGATCCCCATGTTTTAGAATTTTGTCACCCAGAAAAATTTCCCAATCCCCGTTCCTGTTTTTTTTCAATGGATGCGACAATCGATCCCATCCATTGAAATCTCCAATAAGAAATAAACCCTCAGCTGCTGGTGCCCACTCCCGGTACCACCAGCCTCCTTTCCCCTTATCATAATTAATTCCATAATAAAGATAAGCTTTAGAAAAAACTTCCAGCGAACCGCCCGTATCTTCAATACTTCGCACAAGCCGATTGAAGCGATTGATGCGGTCTTTTATTTCATCTGTATATGGCTCTAACCAGGGATCATCCTTTACAAGAACAGGAATATTATTATTGGTCATATTGATTCACATTTGTCCTGTTAAAATAGTTATCTTTTTTTAAATACCCATAGCATACGGAAAATTTCATTAAATATTAGACTGAAATATTTATATATCACAATCTGCTGATTATCAAAAAGATAGATCCTGTTTAAAATTTTTCTTTTTGATGGAGCACCCTGAAGATGTTGAATGCATATATCCGCATTGGTTAATTGGTCTCAATTATTCCCGAATACCAGGAAATTCCTCTCCCCCTCAGTCTGATTGGTTATTAACAGTGATCGATCCCGGTTATATTCATATCATTGAGTTGAAGAAGCCTCCCATGCTAAATAAATAGGTTATTAGACAAATTGGGTTAACTTTGTATAAACCGATTACGTTCCTGATTTATAAAGGATTATAAGTCTGTGCAGATAAGATTATACCATATTATCCTGTTGATTTGTATGTATTCCCCGGTCTTTGCACAACAAATTAAACAACCAGCTGAAATAAAAATCAATGGAATCATCTACGATGCACAAACCCGTGAACGGGTTCCTTTCGCACATATCATCGATGTAAAACATTACAAAGGCACTTCAGCCAACGATCGCGGGAATTTTTCATTTTCGTGTAATTTGAATGATTCGATAAAGATCACCGCCATCGGTTATGAAGACTTCTTCCTGGTAGTCAGTGATTCTCTAAATGACGAAACCTTTGTTTCCATCCATCTCGTGCCTAAAACCTATTTACTTGAATCACTCGATTTTTATGCCAATGATCCGATGAAAGGCTTTTATTTAAAGGATATAGAACGGGATACCCTTCATTACGGATCACAAGGATTGCCAGGAGCAGCCTACTGGAATGGAACTCCATCGGGTGGATCTGGCTATATCACTGCCTTTGCCAACCTCTTTAACCAACACTATAAACAGGAAAAAAAATTAGGGAAAATCCTGGAGGCGGAAGAAAAGATCCAATTACAAAAGCAAGCGCAAGAAAACCGGATCAGAACAGTGGAAGGAAAATATAATGCTGAACTGGTTAACCGGATTACAGATCTGAAAGGAGCTGAGCTTGAAAAATTCATCAAACAATACAAACCTTCAGATCAGTTTATTATGCGATCAAGTGATTATGAGATCGCGCTTCAAATCGTTAACAGTTATCGTGAATATCGATTTGAAAATGGATTAGAGGTGGATATAAGTGAAATTCTGAAGCGCGCAAAGTTTGAGGACTAGAAAAAAGGAACCGGGAAAGTTTATTTGCCATTTTGCTGCATCACCTTTTCTCCCAGAACGCGATAAAGGTTTATAATTTTCATATTGATAAAATCATTTTCAAAATCGTAATTATCAAAAAATTGTTTTTCCGGATCCCGAGAGGATTTACAGGAAGCTTTCAAAAGATAATTCCGATCTTCCATTTGATAATTTCTTTTCATAGCATCATTACCTTTTTTAGGATAGGACAAATAAAATGCCAAATACCCTTATTTTAAATTTATTTCCCCCGGGGTTATAGCTTCACTTTTTTTAAAATGCTAATAGTATCGTCCAGCAAATCATCATTAAAATCAAGATGGGTCACGAACCTGACCTCTTTTTTACCAAAAGGCACTCCCAGAATACCGGCTTCCTGAAATTTATCAAGAACCCTGGTAGTGGTCAAGGATCCACGAAGTCTGAAAATAATGATATTGGTATCTACAGGAAGAACTTTCTCCACATATGGTAAATCGTTCAATGCAGATCCAATTATTTTTGCTCTTCTGTGATCTTCTTTCAGTCTGTCAATATGATGATCCAAGGCATAAATCCCGGCAGCAGCCAGGTATCCTGCCTGTCGCATGGCACCTCCGAAAACTTTTCTGATCCGCCTGGCTTTTTTAATATTCTCTCTTGAACTGAGGATCAGGGATCCGACAGGGGCCCCCAAACCTTTTGAAAGACAAATGGATACGGTATCGAACAATGTTCCGATCTGCCGGGGCTGATCTCCCGTTTCGATCAGGGCATTGAATATCCTCGCTCCATCCAGGTGCATCTGAAGTTTGTGCGCCCTGCATACGCGGTGAATTTCCTTTAGCTGGTCAAGGGTATAGTAACTTCCGCCTCCCTTGTTCACTGTGTTTTCAATACAGACAAGAGAAGTGATGGGAGAATGAATATCATCCGGACGAATGTTATCCTCAATATGTTCCGGCATGAGCCGGCCCCGGTCTCCATCAACCAGACATGCTGAGACTAAGGAATTATAAGCGATACCCCCACCTTCGTAATTGTAAATATGTGATCTGACATCACAGATCAGCTCATGCTGTGGTTGTGTTAAAATTCGGATCGCGATCTGGTTGGTCATGGTTCCCGAAGGACAAAAGAGTCCGACTTCCTTCCCGAATAGATCTGCCGCCTTCTCCTGTAATCTGATCACCGTGGGATCCTCATTGAAAACATCGTCTCCCACCTCAGCTGCCATCATCGCTTTCAGCATGCCGGGAGTTGGTCTGGTTATCGTATCACTCCTTAAATCGATCATAGTTTCATGGCTCAAATTGGTACACGATTTCTCCATTGACAACGGTCATGATCACCTTTGTTTTCAGGATCTTCTCTTCCGGAATCTCCATGATACTTTCCGAAAAGACGGTAAAATCAGCCAGCTTACCTATTTCAATGGATCCTTTTATTTTTTCCTCAAAAGCACCGTATGCCGCATCCAGTGTATAGGACTTCAATGCCTGTTCCCGGGTCATTTTCTGATCAGGTTCATATCCCCCAGGCGGAGACCCCTGCAGTGTTTTACGAGTGATGGACGCATAGAAGCACTGAATGGCGGATAATGGCTCAACCGGTACATCTGTTCCGTTTATGATCCTCGCCCCTGTCCGGAGCAACTTCTGCCAGACATACGCTCCCTCCAGGATCCTTTCCTTTCCCAGGCGATCAATGGCCCAGGGCCGGTCGGAGGATAGGTGAATGGCCTGCATGGCCGGTAGTACTCCCAACCTGGCAAACCTGGGAATGTCATCCTGACTGAGATGCTGTGCATGTTCGATACGGAACCGGCTATTGAATCCTTCCGGATGGTGATCAAATATCGACTCATAAATATTCAGCGTTTCCCTGTTTGCCTTATCGCCAATGGCATGTGTACACACTTGAAATCCTTTCCCGACAGCTTTTTCAGCAACATCATGAATGTATTCAAGGGAAGTAACCATGGTCCCTGAATAATCCGGCCGGTCCGAATAGGGCTCCAGCAACCAGGCTCCCCTCGACCCGAGCGCCCCATCCATATATAGTTTAATTGATCGAATGGTCAATAGTTGATGGACTGAATCGATCTGTGGGCCCGTGGCAAAATATTGTTCCAGCAATCTTTCATCACTCCCATCCAGCATCACATAGAGCCTGGTTTTGGCCTTCCCTTCTGAAATCATATTTTTATACAGATCAATGGTCCGGGCATCGGCCCCTGCATCATGAAAGGAGGTGATCCCTTCTTTCAGGCAATTGTTTACTGCCATTTCGTAAGCTTTGATATCCGAAGCCATGTCATTCCCGGGCAAATAAGGAGAAAACAGACCCATAGCACCTTCTGTAAATACACCCGTAGGATTTCCCTGAAGATCTTTTATGATCTCACCTGTTTCATTGAAAAACGTATCCGCATGAATGGCCGCGATTTCCATTGCTTTCTGGTTCACCAGGATGGCGTGTCCACTGGCATGTCTTAAATAAACCGGGTTATCAGGAGAGATGCTGCTTAAGAGACGATGAGAAGGAAACCCGTTATACATTTCCCTCGGAGGAGGATCCCATTTACTTTGATGCCATCCCCGGCCGATTACCCAATCCCCTGGTTGCATGGTTTCTATTTTTTGCTGGACCATTTTAACGACTTCTTCATAAGTAGCAGCATTCGACAGGTCGAGATTTAACAGATGGTATCCCATCCCCATAAAATGACCATGTCCTTCGATAAATCCAGGTGTCATTAATTTTCCTTCCAAATCGACGATGGTGGTCTTTTCTCCACGTAATTTTAATGCCTGATCATTTCTTCCGACAAACGTGATAATGCCATTTTGAATGCCAACTGCCTGGACTATCGTATTTAAACTGTCCATGGTATAAATATTCCCGTTGATCATCAGAAGGTCGGCATCATCAGAGGATCCACAGCCCATACCAAGGAGGAAAATGATCATTGAATATAAAATCGTTTTCATAGACAACTGATACGGTTACCGGATCATTTTGATTCCTGATCAGATCCTACTGCCGTTTTTAGTACCACAAATACCAAGATTAATTGATTTCTGTACGTATGTTATTTGATGGCTTATAGACCGTCACAATTCGACGAACACAAAAAAGTACAGAATTCCCTAAAATTACACAGCTGGAAGAAACTTTTAATTCAAAACAGAAAGAAATGTTGATTTTCTATTTATTTAATTGGATAAATCGGGGCCTGTAACTTTTAACATCCCGTTTTAGCAAATTATCAGATGGTTTATATATGCATAAGTCTCATTTTTATATTTTATTGTTTTATATTGGGTCGGGCTTGAATTCATTGAATGGAATAAAATATGAATACCTGGATCGTTGGAATTTTTATTTTAACCCTGTATCTGTTTTTCCCATACCAGGAGGAGCCGATTTCGACAAAAATCAATAACAAACTGGCAAATTATTCCTGGAGCTATCCTACTGAGAAGATATATATCCATACCGATAAATCCTATTACGTCGCTGGAGAGGATATCTGGTTTAAAGCCTATCTCATGATTGGGCCCTATCACATACCCGATTCAATAAGTACCGTGCTTTATGTGGAATTGATCCATTCTGATGGATCCCTATTCGATCGAAAAATAATTCGAATGAGGGAAGGGCTGGGATGGGGTGATTTCGATCTTCCTGCTTCCACCCCACCTGGAAAATATCTCATGAAAGCCTATACCCGGTATATGCAGAATTTTGATCAGGCCTTTTTTTTCCGAAAAGGAATTCAGATTCTTCCCCTTCTTCCAAAGGACCGTCTACCTTTTGAATATAACCGAACTTCATCCATCCAACCTGAAAATAATGAAGATCTGAAACCGGTCAGCATTCAATTTTTCCCGGAAGGGGGGGATCTGGTGCAAGGATTACAGAATTATATAGCTTTCAAGGCAACTGATCTCCAGGGAACCGGAATGGATGTAAAGGGGTATGTTAAAAATTCACAGGAAAAAATTATCACGGAATTTGAAAGTCAAAAATTCGGAATGGGATATTTTACATTGAATCCGGTAAAAGATGAAAAGTATGTTGCGATCATATCCATGAACGATCAGGAATATCAATTTGATCTTCCCCCTTCGCTGGAAAAAGGATATGGGATGCACATCAATAAATCAGGAGATAATGTATACATCTGGGTCAGGAACAACATGAACACAAAGATGGATCATTCCTTTGTCATCGGACAATTCAGGGGATTCCCCTTTATCACCATACACGCCAGGACGGGCCAGGATTTTCTGTATTCCGTCCTGAACACCAATGAGATTCCCAGTGGGATCATCCATTTTACCTTCTTTGATTCATTGGGTATCCCGCAATGTGAACGGCTGGTTTATACTGAAAATGAAAAAGAACGGATCGGTTTTACTGTTGAATCTGATAAAACAATCTATAAAAAACGGGAAAAAGCCGTTTTTGATATCCATAGTGAGGATCTGAGTGGGAATCCTGTGTTGACCAATTTATCCCTGTCGGTAATCAATGATACGATCATGAAACCGGATCCTTCCAGGAGTCATATCCGGAGCTATTTTAATCTTGAATCGGACCTGAAAGGCAGGATTGAGAATCCGGGCTATTATTTCAATCCGGATAACGGGGACCGCAATGAATTACTCGATGTCCTGTTGCTCACGCACGGATGGAGAAGATTTGTATGGAAAGAAATACTGGAAGATCAGCCACCGTTTCTTGAATTTACGCCTGAGTTTGGCTTCAATATTACGGGTGAATTGTCTGACTTTTATGATCAGGATAAAAACCAGCCAGGAAATGTAAGGTTGTTTATTTATGAGAACCAGTTATATTATAATGAAATTGAAACGGACGAAAATGGGAACTTTCAGTTTCAGGGATTGAACATTTTTGATTCAACGTATATTGTGATGCAGGCCTGGCGGTTACAGGAAAAGACCCGCAATCAAAAGAAAAATAAAGCTCCCAAAACAAAAAATGATTTGGCAATCAGGATCAACAGTTTGCCTTTTGCCAATATAAGAGAGGAATACTGGCCGGATACTGAAATGCAAAATGAATCCTATTCAGATTATCTGGACTTGAATGATTATATTTTGAAAATTGATTCTGCCTATGAAGGCAGAACCATTATCCTTGACGAATTATTGATAAAGGATAAAAAAATAGCATTGGATGATCCATTTGATAGACCCGGAAAACTGTATGATGAACCCTCCAATAGAATAATCCTGGATTCATTGCCAGTGGCAGACCAATCTATACTATTATTCGATTTGATCAGAAAATATATCCCTGGCATAACCTATAGTGGTGCTCCACCTAATATCCAGATTATCATTAGGGGACCAACATCAATTTTAGGTAGTAATCAACCACTGATATTACTTGATGGAATGGAGGTTGAGAGCGATTTTATGTATTATTTTCCCCCAACAGAGATCGCTTTTATTGATGTGCTAAAATCAAGCAAGGCAGCCATGTATGGAGGGAGGGCCGGTAACAGTGTGATCGCCTTTTACACAAAAATGAAGTCCAGTGATTATACTGAAGAAGAGCGGATGGGGATCATCAATTTTGTTTTCCACGGATATTACAGGGCACGGGAATTTTACGTTCCGGATTATGATGTTCCTGAAGAAAAACATATCAAACCTGATTTCCGCAGGACCCTTTATTGGAATCCCTCCTTAACAACCGATGATCTCGGAAATATCGAATTTTCTTTTTTCACTTCAGATGAAACCGGGAATTTTCGGGTTGAGGTAGAAGGAATGACCTATAGTGGGATCCCATTTACAGACGCCTACCATTTTTCAGTTGAATAACCTGGAATGTCCATGGACCATTGCCTTTGTTATTGTCCGACTGGGTCAGCAAGAAATTAAAAAGTGACGTCTATAAAGGCCTTGATTTTAAAAAAATAGTTAACTTTGCCCCGCAAAGAATTAATTTGCGATCGTGGTGAAACTGGTAGACACGCTGTCTTCAGGAGGCAGTGCTTCACGGCATGGGGGTTCGAGTCCCCCCGATCGCACTTCTCCTTTTTCCTAATAATTTTTCTTCCTTCCGTTTAATGCTTCCTATTAACCATTTTTCAAGACAGGTCCAGACAAATCATTCGTTATTCTTTATTCGTTATTCCTTTAAGCGCCTTGAATAGGTGGTTTTTTCATCAGAATCATTCTTTGGTAACTGATCTTTACAATTTTTTATAGAAATTATATTGCCAATTTTATTTTATGATTCAGGTAAATTTCTAAATTTATTTTTTGTATTTATCATGATATGAAAAACTTTCTCTTGTTTCTTATTATCCTATCATCGATTAGTTTGATGGTTGGATTATCCGGATGGGCTCAGGATTATCTGGATCGCAATCAGTTGATCCAACAGCTTGCTTCCACACCCCAGGATACCAACAGGGTTTTGCTTTATATCAGTATTGGCCAGCAATACGACAATAATCAACCGGATTCTGCCATTTATTATTACCTGAAAGCGAAGGAGCTTAGTGAACAGCTGGAATATACGACAGGGACCATGAAATACCTTTCGAATATTACTTATGTCTTAAATTCCCAGAGCAAATTTGATACGGCTCTGCAGCTAAACCTGAAATCCGTAGAACTGGCAAAAATACATGGAACGCCGCAACAATTGGCTGCCTGTCTGGGTAATGTAGCCAATTCTTATCTTTATATGGAAATGTATGAAAATGCAATCGATTATTTTCTCCAGGCAAGTGATTTAATAGATAAAGTTGGAAATAAACAATACCAGTGTGTTCTTTATAATAATCTCGCCATCATATATCTTAAACTTTTGCAACCCGAAAAAGCCAGGGAATATGCCGAAAAAGCTGTCTCGTTGGCCAGAGAGACCAATGATCTTTATAACCTGGGAGCGAGCCTTGACAACCTTTCCCTCACTTTGATGAGTTTGGGTGAACTTGAAACTGCTCTGGTAATCCTTGAAGAAGGATTAGTTGTCGCGGATCAAACCGAAAACATCTATGTAAAAGAGTCTATACTGATCAATCTGGCCGATACCTATCGGCGAATCGGCGAGTTTAATAAAATAAAGATCTATGCAGAGGAAGCCATTCAACTGGCCAAAGAACTTGAAGACATCTCTGGGGAAGCCACTGGCTATCTGGGATTAGGGTATTATTACCTCTACCGGAACGAGATGATGGAGGCAATGAAATTTGCACGTCTTTCTGAAATAAATGCTGCTTCTATAAATTTAAGAGAACAACTGGCGAATGCCTATGCACTTCTTGGGAATATTTCACTCGTGAAAAAACAATATGCTGAATTCCAAATGTATCAGTTTAAACAGGATTCCATTGCAACGCTGGCCGTAAATGAGCGGATATTAAATAACATACAGGACCTGGATACAAAATATGAAACCGAGAAAAAAATTCAGCAGATCAACCAGTTGGAACTGGATAAGTCCATCCAGGCACTGCGGCTACGACAGGACCGGTTAATTTTGACTATTCTTGCCGGAATAATTTTCACCATTCTGGTGGGAGGATTCTTGTTCATCCGAAGTTACCGGCAAAAACAATTGATCCTGAACCAGGAAAGGGAATTACAGGAACGAAGAATTGGCGAACTGGAAATCGAAAAACAACTTGCGGCAACCGAAGCGGTACTTAAAGGCCAGGATACGGAAAGAATCCGTGTAGCCAGGGACCTTCATGATGGATTGGGAGGCATGTTATCGGGAATAAAACTATCCTTCATGAATTTAAAAGAGATACTAGCGAAAAAACCCGGGGAGTTGCAACAATTTGATCGCAGTTTGGATATGCTTGATGGATCCATTATCGAACTGCGCCAGGTAGCCTATAATCTGATGCCTGAAACACTGTTAAAATTCGGATTGGATACGGCGCTGAGAGATTATTGTGATACAATCACCAATACGGGAGCATTACAGGTTTCCTATCAATCTATCGCATTGGAAAAGCTGGTTGCCGATCAAACGGTACTTATAATGATTTACAGGATTGTACAGGAATTGATAAACAATATTGTAAAACACGCGGCAGCCACGAATATATACGTACAATTGGCCCTTCACGATAACCATCTTACGATAAGCGTGGAAGATGATGGAATAGGATTTGATGTACAGACTATTCAGTATTCTACAGGCATCGGATGGAGCAACATACGCAACCGGGTAGAATTTCTTAAAGGTACCCTGGATGTCCGGTCTGAAAATAGCAAAGGGACCACGACAAATATTGATTTGAATTTGTAAAATCCGACTGTCCGGTTATTACTTCAAAAATCCCCTAAAAAGGGGAGGTAACATGGTTGGCATTGCAGTAGTTTTAATCAAAAATCCATACCATGAAACGTATACTTATCGCTGCCATGTTTCTATTTCTCATCCTACCGGTCGTGGCTCAAAAGCCCGATGATCTCAAACAGGACATCGCTGAAATGAAACAGGAAATCAAAGATATGGAAGCGGAAATTGCGGATGCTAAAATAAACTATCCGGAAGATGTTCCCGAACTGGAAAAGGAGCTGGCAACTTTTAAAAAAATGCTTTCTTCTTTTGAGAAAATGGCAGGAATGTCTTCTGCACCACAACCCAAAGCTGTAAAGACAGTTCCTGCAACCAAGCCCAGCTATAATTCCCCAATTGTTTCGCTCAATTTAAGCCAACCGATAACCACACCCTCTTCGAGCCAAGCTACCGATCGACTGCTCTGGTATACCGGTAAAAAGATCAACGATAGCACGCTGGTCACCACGAGAGCCCTGGTTGTGCAGTATCAGCCAAAGAGAAACAGAGTGGTAGCACAACCTGATGAAAAGAACGATCCTTTCAAAAAGATGGTTGAAGAACTCAAAAAGTCAGATCAGCGCGAAGATGAGCTGATCGATAAAGTCGCCAACCTTAAAAATGGAACCTTATATTATCCTCAGCTTGTACATGCTTTAAAATATTATGACGATTTTGAAATCCGGTACAATGGGGTGTTAAAAAATACTATTGACTTACCTGAACCAATGGCAATACCAAAAGCAATCGAAGGAATGCCCTCTGATCACCTGCCAAATCTTAAAGAAGTAAAGGAAAAAGAGGTAAAGGAAGTATTAAAAGAAGCAAAAGCAAAGTTTGATGCTTTACCTAGTCCGGAAAACTTTCCTCCACCACCGGAACATGAATTGAGCATTTGCGGAAGTTGTGATAAGAAAATTGTGGAAAAAGAAAGAAAACAGGATAGTATTTGGGTTGCAAATTATGAGGAAAAGGAAGAAGAAATAATACGAACTGTTCTGGGTGTTTACGAGCAAGACGCTTTATTGGGCATCGAAATTGATGAAAATGACCCGGAGATCTGGACTAGCAACGTTGCCATAGCGAGTATCCTGAATAGAATGGACGAAAAAAATAGTATCCTGCTTAAAAAATATGGAAAAAACCTGAAACGAAATCAATTAGTCACCCAGGTTGTACTTATGCGCGAACGACAAAAACAATTGCTTGGATTTGAAGGTAAGGATTTAATAGAAGAGGTATTACGTTTAACAAGTAAATCTGATTCTTCTTATTTGGCCTATTTTAAAGAGCAAATGGGTTTTAAAAATTATAATTTTGTTCTGTACACAGCCCTTCATCTAGGCAGGGAGAGGCAAAAACAATTATTAGGTTCGGTGGCAAACGATGACGACGATTTTTACTGGAACAAAATAGTTTTAAAATCGATTGATATCAACCGGTTTGCATTGACCCTCGATCTGGATTTCGTATTTGAAATATTGGATGATGAGGATAATTTGGAACTAAAAGCAACCGGAATCATATCGACAAATGATAAGGTCTATGTGCGCTTGTATCCGGATAGTTGTTCATGGCGGATGGCGCTTTTTGGGACTGATTTTAGAGATGCAGACAAGCAGCGTACTGCAATTCCCCTAAAAGCAAAATCAGGAGAAAAGACGGTTCGTGATAAAGATGATAATCTGGTTAAATACTCCTACAGTGGTCCTGAAGACATGGTGGCATTTTTACCTGAATTCAAAATTGATTTATGCGATATATCCAAAAAAGACAGCGCTTTTATGATGCCCATCACATATACTTATGATTTTACACCTAGTGGCCTTGATTTAAAAACAAGCTATAAAGAAGATATGCTGGCAATCGGCAACCATATGTTTATGGATATAAATAAGCTGGAGAAAAGCGGGAATGAAGTGATAGATATTGCTACGGAAATCATGGACAATGTATCGCAATCGCAGGTTACAGATCCTACAGGAAATCCGAAACTGGACAAAATGCAAAACGAGTACAACTTTAAATTGAAACAGGATTCCTACAAAAAGAAAGTAAGTAATATGGGCATGAATAGAAAATCAGTGTTCCTGTTCAATGCCAATAATGGCTCTACGGTATTTATAGATCAAACTAACGATACCAAACACACCATTGATGAAAATACCAAACTCGTAAAAGGACAGATCCATTTGAGGGTAGTGCATGATCCCGTTGAATAAAAAGTTAGTTGATAAACTTAAAGGAACTGATTTTTCGTATTCTACGGAAAATCAGTTTCAAAAATACCGGTTCTCTGAAAAGATCTGGCAATCGCTTGGCTTTGGTGGCATAATGCGAATGCCTGCCGAGTGATTGTTTCATTGTAACGAAAATTTACTTTTTAATCCCAGTCACTCGGGAATCCACCCTACCAGCCTGCTCAACCCAAGCGACTGGGTCCATTGATCCCCTTCCCGGACAAGGTCCGGGAACGTGCCGTCTTTCGGGAAAAGATCATTTTACCCCCCCCCCAAATATCTTATTTCATCCCCGAAGATAATTCCCTCCCCGGACCAGTTCCGGGGTCTTTGCATGATCCTTTACTAATTAATTATAAAGATTCTGGAAGTTCCCGGATTTACCTGTGCTGAATTAATCTCAGTATTTCGGTGCTCCGGGATCTATCGGGATCGGAATGACAATATATAAATACCTGCCATCCCGAACGCAGAGAGAGATCTGGTCATGTATCTTAATCAAATCTATCCTTTTACGTCCTGCAAATTTATTGAAGGCAGGTTTCGTTGAAATAATAATGGAGCAGAGCATGTCATCTCGAACGAAATGAGAGATCTGATTGAGGAACTTTAATTGGATTCGTCCATTGAAATAGAGATTAAAACTTTATGAGTTTGTATTAAGAACAAAGAATTATATCACCATTCGAAAAACTGCTTACAAAGAATTGAACACTTGAGGAGAATGGATTTAACGCTATTATATGCGGGTTTGGATTTATGCATAAAGTTAACTTTAAAAAACAACGTGCCCGGGTATTTCTCATGAATATCAGGCTGAATTAAAAAAAGCCCGGAAAATCATTCCAGGCTTTCTAAGGGTGTGCTTGAAATAACCTTTTTCTGATCTCTTAATTCAGCTCTGCCAACCATTCTTTGGCAAAATTTCTTGTCGCATCAGTTAATTCCTTTCCAGCCCGGTAACATGCTTTCCACTGCAAATCCTTTTCTTCATAGGTAGGATTGACAAATACCTGATGCTTATTGCGTGGATCTAATTCCGTAGGCGCATTGAAATCTACATTTTCAGTAGCATTTAGAAATTCTTGGAGTGTACGTTTTATAGCAGTATTAGGATCTGCCGGAGCTTCGGCTTCCCATTTCTTTTTCTGATCCTCTGTCAGCTCCCCATTGGCCTGGGCTTTCATATCTTCAATCGGTTGCAAAGCGTTTTCCTTTCCTTCTGGGGGCAACATATCCAGAATTTCCGGAGTAAATAATTCTTCCTGTTCTGCAATTGCTGCCAACACCATTTCTTTTTCTTCATTGGTCAATAAGGGCACTTCTGGTTTCATCGACATCCGTTTTTCTTCATAACGTGTTTTAAATTCCTGGGAATTACAATATGCCTTCGCATAGGCAAAAGCCTCGTTTGCAAGGCCTAATTTATCCCCAGTTGAAAGGGCCTTAAGTGTGGCCAGGTTCGACAGAACTGGTGAGCTAATTATGCAATTCGGGTCAGTAACGCAAAACAGATCGTTAAATATTAAATCTTTATCGGCGATCCCAAGTACTGTGAGCACCTCATTCGATGCGGCCTTTTCCACTTTGTAGGAAGTAATTAAAACTACTCCAAAAAGGATAATCATTATTATTAGTAATTTTTTCATGATTGATAGTGATTTGAAGGTTTACATTTAATTATTACGCTTTTTAATGTTCTATATTGAATAGATATCATTATGTTAATGATATATCTTATTGCATCAATTCATTTTTATAAATTCCACCCGGCGGTTGTTGGCTTTGGCAATGGCATCCGTATTTGGGGCCAGAGGTTCCTGTTCCCCTTTGCCATCGATTTCCATTCTTCCGGCATCAATCCCAAAGTCCTTGGTCAAAGCATTTTTCACTGCTTCAGCACGTTTTTTGGATAATTCCATATTCAGTGCATCGTCCCCATCATTGTCGGTATGACCAACGATTTTCACTTTCACATCCTTGCTTTCATTGAGTATGCCAGCAATTTCTTTGAGCACACCGTAGGATTCGGTCTTGATCTCTGCTGAATTAACATTGAAAAGGATACCGTTGGTTACCAGCTTGCCATCTGTCAGGAGTTTATTTCGTGTGTCGGGATTACCCACCGCGATGCGAAGGTTACTGGCGAAGTAATGGTCCTCTTCCTCAAATCCTTCAGTTCGCCATATAAAGATATTTGGATTCATGTCAGCCGGTAAGATTTTTGGCAGGTCAAGGATCTTATTTTCATTTAGATAAACCCGTAATCGTTCTTTTTGCCTCCAAATGGAAACATGAAGCAGGTTTTTTTCGGCAATAGGTAGCCAAATTTCCTTTAAATCAATATTTGCACGTTGGTTTAACATTACATATGAACCTCTACCGTTAGTACCGTAACTGTTTTTTGGGGCAGGAAGTCCCGGATGCAAAGCCATTTTAAATGAATATTTGAGCTGACTTGCATACATATCCCCACCCTTTCTATACAAATCAAGATCAGTAACATCCTTTATTTCAAAATTAATGATCCCGGAACCCCAATCGAATGGAACAGAGCACATCAGGTCAAATTGAATCGTGAAATTATCAGGAAGTTGCAGCAATTCATCTATAAAATATTGTGAACTACCCTTCATCATCAGCCACTTGCTTTCATAGCCCTCAACAGTTACAATTTCTCCCGAACCATCTGTAAACCATTTTGCAGGAAAATCTCCAACAGCATCTTCACTGTAATCATCCGATATGATCACCCGCTCCCCCGGGACAAAGTCAAATTTTGATTTATACGAAGAAACATAGTCCTCTTTTTTATCAGGATTGGATGTTTCACCGGATTCAGCATTTTGTTGACCTGCGGTTGATGACTCCCCGGTTTGAGAAACTTGTGTCGCCTTTTCTTCCTTTTGTTTGGAATTATTCAAGGCTCCATCAACCTCCTTGTCCACTGTTTTATCCACCTTCTGTTTCGCTTTCTGCCCCAGTTTATCAAGGAGTTGGGCCTGGCTTTTTAAGGAGGGGACCATTAATGCTACAGCCACGATGAAGAGGAATGGGATAAGCTTTTTCATGATTTTAATTTTTGGTTTATACTTTTCAGGTAAAATTATCAGGGTTTATCTGGACCTGCCTCCCCGAAAAAGGGGATATTTTTTAGGTGAAAATTTTCCCAAAAAATTTTTATTCCCCCTTTTACTCAATGACAACCGTTTTAATTTTTTTTATGAAAAATAAAAATTCACTGAAAAAGGGGAGGTACGTGGTGAAACAGGTCTGCATATTTGAAAAGGATTCGCAGGATATATAACCATTCCTTCCAAAGATTATTAATCAGGGATCCCCGTAAATTAAATCATTGAAATATGAAATGTGGAAAATTACTCCTGGTCTGTATTGTCAGTTTCTCTAATACTATGCTGGCACAAACAAGGTTCGAAATTGTAAATAATTCTGCTTTACTGGGTGTAACACTGCCCTCGGAAGCCAATCGTGATCAAAGAATCTTCTATGTAGCCGCGGCCAAAACGCTCCTGGAAATGGAAGCGGGAAATAAACAGGTGATTATTTCGGATGTGGAGGTCCTCACCTTTAACAATCCAACCGGAATGAAGGAGGACGCGAAAAAATGGATAGAAGGTGTGGAACAGTCATTAAAAAATAATAAATATGAAATCTTCCCTTCGGCGAATGATCCATCTTTTTCCTGGCTTTCGAAAAATGGGGTGTGCTCTCTGATGTATACCAGTGCCGGTAATAAAGAGGCAGCCGTTTACTTTGGCCGGGCTGACAAAGTACCAGATATGTATAGAGGTACGTACCAATCGAACGCTAATTCGGTATCTCCAACCTCGGAAAAAAATAATCCGATGGCATCAATCCAATCCGGCCAGAATACAGAAATGATTAAACCAGGTGAATCCATCCCTGCGTCAGAAAAGATGCTACCTGTGTTGACTGGCAATTGGGGCAACCTCGCTGGGGCCAAAGTGAACTGGCGGGATGAAAGTACGGGATACATGCTGGTTTCCGGCGTGAGTAAGGGCTATGGGCTGGAATTAAAACCGGACGGCACTTTTCTGCATACCACCGTGGTCACTTCCGGCAGGCCGAATTACCGGGTATTTATCTCTACCACCGGCAACTGGTCTGAAAATGGAAATCAATTGATCCTTAAGCCTTTGGACCGGCATTACCGCAAATGGGAAAATGAGATCATCATGATCGATGAGCATTCCGTACCAGAGTCCTACACCCTGTTATGGACTATAAAGATAAATCAAATTACAGGCAAGGAATGCCTGTATATCAAATATGATGTGCAGCAGGAACAATGGGATGAACTTTGTAAGGAATAGGACTGAAAATTAAAATATTCATTTTTTTTATTTGATAAATAAGTTATGAAATCAATGGGTACATCTGAAAGAATTAAAAACAATAAAAGTAAATTGTAAAAAAAAGATCGACAGTCTTGAATTATTTTTAAAGACAGGAATATGAAAAAAATACGGGTATTTATCACAGACGACCATTACATGGTCATCGAGGGCATCCGGTCCCTGTTGCAGCATGATGAAGAAATTGAGCTGATAGGTCATGCATCCAATGCGGCCTCGTGTCTGGCTTTCCTCTGGCAGGATCAGCCGGATGTAATACTCATGGATATCAGCATGCCGGATAAAAATGGGATCGAGTTGTGTAAAGAAGTAAAAGAGAAATACCCATACATACAAATACTTGGCTTGAGTACTTTTGATCAGAAGGCTTTTGTTCAGAAGATGATGGAAAACGGGGCTTCCGGCTATGTTTTAAAAAATGCCACCAAACAGGAATTGTCCAAAGCCATTCAAATGGTTCATAAAGGGCAGAAATATCTCAGCATTGGAGCATCCGATGCATTAAAATCCGCTCAGAAAGATCAGGCTGCCTTGCCTTTCATCACACGCAGGGAAAAAGATGTATTACAACTTGTTGTGGAAGGCTTTACCAACACTGAGATTGCGGAGAAACTGTTTGTCAGCCCTGCCACGATAGATACCCATCGTAAAAGCCTTCTGGCTAAATTTAATATGAAGAATACCGCCTCCCTGGTAAGATTTGTGACCCAACATAATCTGATTTGATCCATCTGGCTGACACTTTATTTTCTATACTTGTCGAAATGAACGCAAATCGAAAGCGGTTTTACCCAAAAAAATGAAAATTATTGATTAAACTAGGAACAAAAATCAATACCGCATGTCGAAAACTCAGTCAACAGAAATTAGATGGGGAATGATTGGTGCCGGAGATGTTTGTGAAGTGAAAAGCGGCCCAGCCTTTAACCGGATTGAAAATTCCAGACTGGTGGCCGTAATGCGCCGGAACGTGGAGAAAGCCCGGGATTTTGCCCGGAGACACCAGGTCCCCCAATGGTATGTTGATGCGGATCAGCTTATCCACAATCCGGAAGTAAATGCCGTGTATATTGCCACACCACCTGATTCACATAAGGAATATACCCAGAAAGTAGCGAAGGCTGGAAAACCCGTGTATGTGGAGAAACCCATGGCCAGAAACTACCGGGAATGCACTTCCATGATAGAGACCTGCAGAAAAGCCGGAGTACCCCTTTTCGTGGCTTATTATAGAAGAATGCTGCCGAATTTTCTTAAAATAAAGGAGCTGGTGGACCAGGGAACGATCGGGGATATACGGCTGGTCGATGTGAAACTATATAAAACTCCTGCACCCGATATTGTTGGGGCAAGTAATGCCAAGGATAACTGGCGCATCTTTCCCGAGATTGCTGGTGGAGGTTATTTTTATGACCTGGCCTCCCACCAACTCGACTTCCTGGATTATTTATTCGGGCCTGTCATAGAAGCCCGCGGATTTGCCCATAATCAGGCTGGACTATATCCGGCGGAAGATATTGTAACTGGATCCTTCCGGTTTGAGAATGGTGTGCTGGGACAGGGTACCTGGTGCTTTACCACTTCAGTCGTATCCGATAAGGAGATCACCACCATTATAGGGAGTAATGGTCAGATCTCCTTTTCTTATTTCGGAGGCTGGACGGTTACCCTGGAGGTGGAAGGAAAAGAAAAAGAAATCTTCAATTTCGAACCTATCAAACATATTCAACAACCTCTGATACAAACCATCGTCGATTCCCTGCTTGGGAAAGGAACCTGTCCAAGTACCGGGACAAGCGGTGCGCGGACCAACCGGGCCATGGAATGGTTATGTAACCGGATTTTGTAGAAATGATCCAGGATCCTACAGCCATTGGTTAAGAATCAATCCAAAAGCCTTTGGGGACAGATGAAAATGGATTAGGGATAGACAAAAACGGTTTGGGGACAGACGAAAATGGCTTAGGGAGAGGTAAAAACGGTTTAGGGACAGACAAAAACGGTTTGGGGACAAACAAAAACGGCTTAGGGACAAACAAAAACGGTTTGGGGATAGATGAAAATGGCTTAGGGAAATGTAAAAAGGATCGTTTTTACGAAGAACTAATGAATTTTTACCCATACCAAAAGCAAAATCTCCTGTCCCTAATGAATTTTTACACGAAAACAGGCAAATTTATGGTAAGAAAAATTCATTTTATTATCAGAAAAAGGAAATATAGGCCGAAAATAAACCCTGTTTAGTTTGGAATAAGAGAATGTTTCAAAAATCATAGCTTGAAGAAATCCCGAGGGTCCCTTCAGCAAATAACCTCTTTTTGTCCTGAATGATCCTCTTACAGGTGAATCACTTCATCATAGGCAGCTGCCGTAGCCTCCATGATCGCTTCCGACATGGTGGGATGTGGATGGACCGATTTGATGATCTCATGTCCGGTAGTTTCCAGTTTTCTTGCTACCACCACTTCGGCAATCATTTCGGTTACATTCAACCCGATCATATGCGCTCCCAGCCATTCTCCATATTTTGTGTCATAGATCACTTTCACAAATCCTTCCTTGGCACCCGCCGCACTGGCTTTTCCTGAAGCCGTAAAGGGGAATTTCCCGATTTTCACTTCATAGCCGGCATCCCTCGCCGCTTTTTCCGTATATCCAACCGACGCAATTTCAGGCTCACAATATGTACAGGCGGGTATATTGCCATAGTTCAAAGGTTCAGGATCCTCTCCGGCTATCATTTCAACACAGATGATACCCTCCGCCGAGGCAACATGGGCCAAGTGCAGGTCCATGAACCACATCGCCAATGGCATAAACTCCGGATACATTCGTCCGGTAAAAATCATCTACCTTAATTTTATCTTTTTCAAGTTCAATCCCCAATTCCTCCAGACCCAGGTTCTCGATATTCGTTGAAATTCCGACAGCGGATAATACTACATCGCATTCTACCTCCTCTTCCCCCTTGCCCGTCTTTATTGTGACCTTACATTGCTTGCCCTTGGTATCCACTTTCGTAACCTCCGATTGGATCATGACCTTGATCCCTGCCTTTTTAAAGCTCCTTTCAAGTTGTTTTGAGACCTCCTCATCTTCCAGTGGCACAAGATGTGGAAGAAATTCGACAAGCGTAACCTCAGTACCAATTGAATTATAGAAATACGCGAATTCTGTACCGATCGCTCCGGATCCCACGACCACAATTGATTTAGGTTGTTTTTCCAGGGTCATCGCCTTGCGGTATCCGATGATCTTTTTACCATCGATGGGCATGCTGGGGAGTTCCTTGGACCGACCTCCCGTTGCAATCAAAATATGATTCGCTGTATATTCTGTTACGGTTCCGGATGCATCCTCTACGGCTACCTTCTTGTTTGAGATCAACCTGCCGTATCCATTCAATGTGTCAATTTTATTCTTTTTAAATAAAAATTGAACCCCTTTGCTCATTCCATTCGCCACTTCCCGGCTTCTCTTCACCATGGAAGAAAAATCGGCTTTGGGATCGCCTACCTCGATCCCGAAATCCTTTGCATGCTTAATATATTCAAATACCTGGGCACTTTTCAGGAGCGCTTTAGTCGGTATACATCCCCAATTCAGACAAACACCTCCAAGGTTTTCTCTCTCTACGACGCCAACTTTCAAACCAAGTTGTGATGCCCGAATCGCCGCTACATATCCTCCGGGTCCGCTACCTATTACAATTAAATCATAAGATGCCATATGTATTTATTTTTCGTAAAAAGATTATTTGTCAAGGAAAACAAAATTAATTTTTTTTATCGCATTTATCGGAAATGGCTGTCATTATTATTGCTTTTCTTTCAGATTATTTACACAATTGCCCTTTTCGCGAAGGTCGATTCTCTAGTACTAATTTGCCGGTGTGCAATAAATTCTATCGGATCAAAGCTTTATGGATCGAACAATCAAATTTATTTATCGAAATTAAATAGGTTTACATAAAAATTTAAATTCAACAATATGAAACTCTTAGAAGGAAAAGTTATCCTGGTAACAGGAGCCTCAAAAGGTATTGGTAACGGAATTGCAAAACGATGTGCTGAACACGGGAGCCAAGGTAGCCTTCACCTACCTTTCCAGTGTCGAAAAAGGTCTGGCGCTTGAAAAGGAGTTGACCGACAACTATGGCATCCAGGCTAAAGGCTACCGGTCCGACGCCTCCAATACAAAAGCTGCAGAAGATCTGATCAACCAGGTGGTTCTGATTTTGGCACGATCGATGCCTTGGTGAACAATGCGGGGATTACCCAGGATAATCTTCTCATGCGCATGACAGAAGAAATGTGGGACCGTGTGATCGAGATCAATTTAAAATCATGCTTTAATACCGTGAAGGCTGTCATTAGGACATTTATGAAGCAACGGTCCGGCTCCATTATCAACATGACCTCTGTGGTGGGGATCCGGGGAAATGCAGGGCAAGCCAACTACGCAGCATCCAAGGCGGGGATCATTGGCTTTACTAAATCGGTTGCCCAGGAACTGGGATCAAGAAATATCCGGTGCAATGCCATTGCCCCAGGATTCATCGAAACGGAAATGACTCAGGTACTCGATGAGAAAACCGTTAAAACCTGGGTCGAAAGTATCCCGTTAAAACGAAGTGGGACCACTACCGATGTGGCGGATTGTGTCGTCTTCCTCGCTTCTGATATGTCATCATACATTACAGGACAGGTTATTCAGGTTGATGGCGGAATGTTGATGTAATCATCAAACGGAGCAAAATTTATCTATGGATCCTAAAATTATATTTGAAACCTCCCCCTGGTTTATTTTATTGTGTCTCTTGGCAGGCTTTTTTTATGCTGTCCTTTTATATAGGAAGAAGAATCCATGGACCTTGCGAGGAATCCCTGATATTGGGGATCATTCGATTTATCACAGTAAGCGTGCTTACCTTTTTACTGCTCGGACCACTGGTACGGCAGATCCAGAATACGATTGTGGATCCTGCTATCGTTTTTGTCCTGGACAACTCTGAATCCATTACGGCAAATTATTCTGATAATGATCTTGAAAATTTAAAATCAACGATCACCCAGGTTATCCAGGAGGTCAGGGGAGAGGATTTTAATGTGGAAGTTGAAAATCTGAAGGGGGATACCATCTTCAACCTTGCTGATATGTCTTATGATCTGCCGGTTACCAATCTCAGTGAAACCTTGAACGATATAGAAAATAAATATGAAGGTAAAAACCTGCAGAAGTGTCGTTATGATTTCCGATGGAATCTATAATCAGGGTATTTCGCCTGCATATTCCAACTTCAGTTTCCCGATTTACACCGTTGGTATTGGTGATACCATCGAAAAAAAGGACATCATCCTGAAATCCTTGATTTATAATAAAATCGTATATCAGGGAAACCGATTCCCCTTGATTGCGGAGATAATCAATAATGGATTCAAGGGTACCAACCTACAAGTGGAGGTTTTAAAAAACAACAGGGTCATTGCCTCCCAATCTGTGAACTTATTAAATGACCAGGGGTATGGAAAGGTTGAATTTGAGTTGAATGCTGAAAACAGTGGCATTCAGCGTTATCAGGTGACTATACGGCCAGAACGGGATGAATTTTCCGAAATCAACAATACCCAGGAAGCTTATATTGAGATTGTAGAAGGAAAGGAAAAGATATTATTGCTTGCCTCTGCTCCCCATCCGGATATCAAAGTGCTGAGAAGTGCAATCGAAAAAAATGAAAATTACGAATTAAAAATCGTCCTCCCTGGTGTTGATGAATATGAGGAAGGGAAATATGATCTTGCGATACTTCACCAGTTACCTGACAGGGAAGGCAATTTTAATGCACTGATTGAAAAAATCATCCGTGACAATATTCCGGTATGGTTTATTGTTGGCGAAAAGTCCCATATTACACGGTTCAACAATATGAGCCGAAGCCTGAACCTGAGACCCTTGCGAAATCAGTTTGACAATATATTTCCGGCCCTCAATCCGAACTTCACCCTTTTTAATATTTCTGAGGAGACAAAGACGATGATCTCAGACCTTCCCCCTGTACTGGTTCCTTTTGGGGAATATGCCATGAATTCAGAAATAGAGGTCATTCTTTTTCAGCAAGTTGGGAAAATTGTGACCAACAAACCCCTGCTCCTGATCAATAAAAACCAGAATATCAAGGAGGCTGTATTGACTGGTACAGGCATATGGCAATGGCGATTGCATGAATACATGGAAAATGAAGTGTTTGATGGATTTGACGACCTGATCAGCAAAATTGTTCAGTACCTGAGTGCCAAGGAGGATAAGAGAAAATTCAGGGTTTATCCGGTAAAAAATGATTTCTGGGATAATGAGCCAGTCATCTTTGAAACGGAAATCTACAATGATATCTATGAGAAGATCTATGGGCAAAAAATAGACCTGGCGATCAAAAATGAAAATGACAGTTCACAATCCTATTCCTACGTGATCAGCCCTGCCAATACCCGGTTCAGGATCAGTGGGCTGGAACCAGGTGTTTATCAATATTCGGCAAAAGCAAACGTGAACGGTGAAAATAATTTGGTCACGGGTATGTTTTCGGTTCAGAAAATGCAGATAGAAACCTCGACACTTACCGCCAATCATCAGTTGCTGAAAGAACTCAGCCGGAGAACGGGTGGGCAATATTATGACCTTTCGGAATTGAACAAACTGGAAAAGGATATACGCCAGACTGAAATTAAATCCATGATCATCAGTTCCGAGAATTACCTGGCCATCATCAACATGAAATGGATCTTTTTCGTGTTACTTGCCTTATTTACACTGGAATGGGGCTTCAGGAAATACCTGGGTGGATATTGAAAATTGCTGGATCCTTTCCGGAAATCATTGTGAATACATTCTTCAAAAATCAAGATACCATTTTTTTAGGGCTACCAGGTCCCGGCCCTTCAGGCATTACATCCTTTCTGGAAGGAAATACCTTTTGAACTTACTGATATCATTTATCTCAGTGAGATTTTGTGAATCAGGAATAAGGCTCTATGATAATATTCCGAAATTAAAGTTTCTTTACACGGCCACTTCCTGAGACATTACTGATCACCTTATCCGGATCTCCAGTGTAATATACGCTCCCACTGCCGCTGATCTCTGCGTTCAACTGATCTCCAACATTGATTCTTGATCGCCCGGAACCACTGATCCTGACTTCGTACCGGTCGACCTCCAATTCTTCAGCATCCAAACTTCCCGAACCGCTGATGGTCAACTGAACCTCATCCGCATCCCCGGAAAGTGTCATATTTCCCGATCCGCTGATGGAAGCCTCCACTTCATCCGCATTCAACATGAGTTCCATTTTGCCGGATCCACTCACCTTGAGTTCAAGCTGATCAGACTCCAGTGAATTTTCGGAGATCACCTTCCCGGATCCTCCCAGTGAAATTTCAGAGATCTCCGGAGTGGTAACATAAATGGTGACACGATCCCTCCCGAAGTTCCATCCGGTCCGCTCATATCTTATCACCAGGGTATTGTTCCTGACTTCGGTGACCAGATCTTCCAGATCATCCTGATCGCCTTTCACCTCAAGGCTGACGCGATCTCCCTGGGTAATAAAAAGCTCTCCAGGCACTCCCATGGATATGGCATTAAAAGCTTCTACATTCCTTTTTTCAGATTGGGCCCACAACGTGACCTGCATTGAAAACAAGGCCACAAGGATTAAAAAAATAACTTTTTTCATGGTATTTATTGGAATTGATTAAACGCAGCTTTTTGTTCTTTTGATTCAAGAATCAGGGAATTCCCATATTTGAGGGTCACTCCAATGATATCTTCGGCGGAATATTTTACTTCTGGTGACTGATTATCCATATGAATGTGAAAATCATCGAGGTTATTCACGGTGATATAGACATTGATATGCTCCTGATTATTGTTTATAAGGTTCATCATTCTTGAAAGCATTTTTTTACTGTTTTCCCTGATGGTGATGCATCCTTCATTATAAATGGTTTCTATATTCCTGATCTTATCGTTGGGTCCTTCCACCAGAATGTTCTGTTTCTCACCTTCCAGCAAATAAACATTGCATTCAATGTCAACCAGTAATTGATTAAACTTATTTGCTGCACTTACCTGAGAATAGGGTGGTTTCTCTACACGAAGAAGATAAGCCTGAATTACCAGCAGGATTACGATTAAAAATCCGAATCCTGTATAAAGTTGAAATTCCCATTTCATATCTAACAAGTTTCATATATATAGATGTTCAAAACAGGAAAAGGGTTGCAGTAATTCCTAAAAAAAATGGTAATAAAGGTTAAATCATCTCCAATGTCTTCTCCACGTCATTGATCAGATCTTCCGGATCCTCAATTCCGATGCTTAACCGGATCAAAGAATCCTTCAAACCCACCTTTGCCCTTTCCTCAGGTGGAATACTGGCATGTGTCATGGAAGCGGGATGGCCACAAAGCGATTCCACCCCTCCGAGTGATTCAGCAAGTGAAAAAATCCTGACATTTTTCATGAAACGGATGGCATCTTCCATCCTATCGCCTTTCAAGGTAAAAGAAGCCATTCCCCCAAAATCTTTCATTTGTCTGGCAGCCACACCGTGGTTCTTATGGGCTGGTAATCCTGGCCAGAAAACCTGGTCTACCTTCGGATGATTTTGCAGAATTGCCACTACCTCCCTTGCATTCTTACAGTGACGTTCCATCCTGATTTCCAATGTTTTTATCCCTCGTAAAACAAGAAAAACATCCTGTGGGCCAGGGACGGCACCGCATGCATTCTGAATGAAATACAATCTTTCAGCTATCTGGGGATCCTTCACAACCACCGCCCCCATGATCACATCGGAATGCCCACCGAGATATTTCGTTACGGAATGAACCACAATATCGGCACCCAGGTCAAGGGGAAGCTGAAGACAGGGTGTGGCAAAAGTATTATCGACCGCCACCAGAATATGGTAACCCATGGCCTTTTGACAGATCCTTACAATGTCGACAATACTCATCATGGGATTGGTTGGGGTCTCGATCCAGATCAGCTTGGTCCGATGATTCAAATAATCATCGATCTCGTCCGGATCACTCATATCTACAAAATGAAATTTAATGCCAAAAGCTGCATAGACCCCGGTGAAAATCCGGTATGTACCTCCATAAAGATCGTTCGTGGAGATCACCTCGTCACCCGGTTTCAACAGCCGGATGATGGCGTCAATGGCAGCCATTCCTGATGAAAAACAGATCCCGGAATTTCCGTTTTCCAGGGCGGCCATATTTTCTTCCAGAACCTTACGTGTTGGATTCTGTGTGCGGGAATATTCAAACCCCTGATGTTTACCGGGATCAGACTGCACATAGGTGGATGTTTGGTAAATGGGGGTCATGATCGCCCCGGTTGTAGGATCCGGCCTGATTCCAGCATGGATCACTTTGGTCCCGAATTTCATAGATAAATATTTACTTCTTACTAAAATAATTGAGCATCTTTTCCCTCATCTGCTCACGATCCTCACGATAGATGGGCGTCAAGCTGGATTTATCCGGGAAAGTCTCCATATGCAAAGTATTGGTCGGAAATGCAAAACGTACATTCAGCTTTTCCGCAAGTCCCAGAATTTTGAGAATTATCTCATGCCGGTATTGTAACTCAACTGCCCAGTTAGGTGCTTTAAAAAAAATATAAAACATGATATTCAAAGAAAAATCTCCAAAATCGTTCATGAAAATGTGATACTTATCCTTGCGTGTATGCGGATGTTCCTTGACGATTTTATTCAATCCTTCTATAAATATCTCGATTAAACGGGGAGGTGTATCATAGGTAATTGCCAGTGTCGTATAAAACCGCCTGTAGGTTCTCAGTCCATGATTATCGATGGTTCGATCAGCCAGGATCCCATTGGGAACATAAATAAGTGAATTCCTGAAGGTCCTTACCCGGGTGGACCTTAATCCCACCTCTTCCACTTCACCGTCGATATCTCCACTGGTGATCCATTGCCCTACCTGAAATGGTTTATCAATGAAAATCATCAATGAGCCAAAGAAATTTTTAATGGTATCCTGAGCGGCGAGGGCAAACGCAAGGCCACCGATCGATAAGCCCGTGATAAAAGGAATGATGGAAATTTCAAGATTGATCAGGACAAACAAGGCACCCATCACGATGACAAAGGTCTTTAAAACCTTCCGGATCAGGGGCACGAGCTGATCATCCAGGGTACTTTCGGTTTTTTTGGCCGCCTTAAACATGTATTCTCCAAGGACATCCACCAGCCGGTAAAAAACTACCGTGAGAAATATGGGCCACACAGCTTTGAGTGTCAATATGATATAGCGTGCCATGATTACAGGAAGCTGTAATACCGGTATCAGGATGATCAGGATGGGGAAAATCACCAGGTAACTGATGGGCTTGGCGATCGGCTTGATCAAACCGTGAGCGATCTGCCGATGGCCATAACGGTTCAACAATACAAAGATGATCCTTTCAAAAAGAAAAGTAAATACCTGGTGGATCAGAAAGGATAAAAAGACGATGATAAGTATGCCGATGATCTGCCATACATATAGTCCAAGGAAACTGGACTGCCCCAGTCGTGGCAGAACTTTCAGTAGTTTATCAGTGCCAAAAGGAAATACTTTTTGATGAATCCGATCAATATGACTCACCGTAGATCTTGAATAAATCCATTTATCTCCTTTTTGGTCGAGGTAGATCTCCGGATACCGGCTTGTCAATAAGTACCGGTGACGGTTGGTGGCTGAATCCAGGTAATCGGGATCTCTGGGAAGGTCATCCATCTCAATATAGATGGCTTCTCCATCTAGAATTTGCTTTAATTTAATGGCGACTGACCGTGCCTGCTGAGGACTTACACCTTCCTGCATGAATGCCTGAGCGGCGATTTCCGGATGATAATTGTTGTCGCTCAGATATTCGAGATGCGTATAAACAGCCTGAAAGGGATTTACAAGGGCGACCACAGTAGAATCCGCTATTTTGCCCTGACCAAATAAAAAACCTGCCGGAAAACTCAGAATCCACCACAGGATCAGGATGAGCTTCCTGATGAGAAGATTTTTTAATCTATTTTCTATAAAATGAAGAAATTGAAAACTGATTTCCATAACAACTATATAAATGAAAATTATTATTTACCTCGGAAAAAATTAATCCGATTTCAAATCCACTTTCAATCGGTTGCTGGTTGATTAAATTCCCGTTCCCGTCAAACAGATACGTAAAAGCCTGTTGCGGATCTGTTAGTGCATATACTTCATTCCCGGCACTGAAGTTATAAAACTGTACTTGAAGTTTATCTGAAAATAATAGTTCCTTCTCAAAAATAATATCTCCATTAGCCTGCATGAGGCTGACGTTATTAAAATCCTGTCTGCAAACCACGTACCTGTTGCTCAACACATCCTGAACGATCTCAAAATAACTTTCTTTTCCAGGTCTGTAAAGCTGGATTTTCCCCACTACCTCACCCGCCAGATTGCACTTATTGATCTCCCCATTTTCAAGAACCACATGGATCAGTGTCCGGCTAAAATCCGTTCCTCTCTGGACAAACACCGGACTTTCGATCCTGTATTCAAGTTTAACAGGAAATCCTTTATAGAATTCTCCCCGTCGCGTCAATGTATTCAAGGTCCCATTCTCTTCGATGGCGATCATACAATCGCGTCCGCCCACCCTCAGGTGGAAGGGGGCGGATGAAAACCGGCCACCAAATTCTTTAGGATTCCATCCCTCTAATAATTCCCCGTATTGATCAAACAGAAAGACCCTTCCCTTGTTGTCTGCCAAGAGAATACGGTAACGCTTACTATTGTCATAATCAATTAAATTGAACCATTCCACTTCAATGGTTTTTTTAAAACTGACCGGAAATCCGGGAATATAATCTCCATTACGGTCAAGTATATGAAGCCCATTTTTTGTGACGAAAAGATATTGAAGTTTGTTGTTTTTATAAAAATCTACCTGGAAAACCTCCCCCGTAATCTTTTGGCCGATCGAATCGCGCCATAAAATATCTCCCTGGCCGGAGATGAGATATAGATTGCTGGCTGAATCCTGTAAAATAATCTCAAGAGACCTGTCCAGATGGCTTTTCACGACAAATGGTCTGGTAATGATGGGGTGCTCGGTAACCACCACCTGTTCTTTGAAAAAGGAGGTGGGCGTTTCGATCACCGAAGTTTTTGGTCTGTGCTGAATGGCTGCACTTGTATAAAAATGATGATTAATGTTACTGAATTGAAAAGATATCTGTTCAAAATGTTTAAACTGATAATCATATTTCTTAAAAAAATCTTTCCATCTCTCATTCAGGTTCCCATAAAATGAATTCCAGGCATTGCTAAAATTCACAAAATAGCTGAGGTTGGCCTTTTTCTGGATATTTTCAAAAAACCTGACAAAATTCAATGATTTACCCCAGGTATTATCCTCTTCAAGATCATTCATCATCATTTTGATGGCATCAAAAGAATTTCCAATGATGACGTAATCGTCAATCGATGTATAATAACTACTTTCGAAACCGGTGAATGCATCCCCCAATAGTATGGCTGGAAATTCTTCTATATTTAATTTTTTAATGTTCTTATCCCCATATACTTCATAAAGCAGGGTATCCTCATTTGCATGATTTACAAAAATGGTCAGTTCATCCAATGTTTTGATTCCCTTCTCCAACTCTTTTGCAGCAATGAAGATCAATTTGTCGGGATGATTGATGTCGATCGACTGCAAGGTTGCGAGTCCGATCTCATTACCAACCCAATCATAAAAATCTTTTTCATATATTTCGAAATCCTGGAGAAAAGAAGTTTTCCTCTCCAGTTGTCCGGGAAGGTTTGTCTGCCAGTATTCATCCACTGATTTCCTCCATGACATAAAATCAGTATAGGTATAGTCAAGATAGGTAGCCGTTAAATTCGGCAGATAGGAGATCAACTGAATGGATTGCGGTTCCTGGTCATAAAAAGTAGACAGGAAATATTCATCTTGATTAAGTGGAACTGCAGAAGATCCATTGAAGAAAAGTTGGTTTCCCTCAAAGGAAACATCATAGTAAGAAGCTTCTGCCAGCCATCTCAGAAAACCATCATACTCTTTTTCCAGGCTGGGATCTACCATGATCCTGATCAGATCCGGGATCCTGGTTACATTGACATAAATATTTCCCTGATCGGTTTCTATAGGTTTGTTTTCAAAAATATCAGATACTTCCGACCTGAAATTTACCTGGAAGTGATCGGACACATTCCTGACTACATCATCGATCAGAAAGGGGGTGAAACTACCAATAAAATAATTTTTGTATTCAATATAACTGAACTGGGCGCCATTCTCCGGAAAACTGATTTCATGAATATTTAAATTCTGATAATTCCGGGAGCTATGTTCCACCCCCTGAAGCTGATCATAATACAAAATGATATCGTTAAGTTTCCTTCGCTTTTCTATTGAATTAATCGGTAAATAAAAAATGATATCCAGATCAGTATTTGATATCTTATGAAATGATACCAGAAAATCAATATCGCCAAGCAGGGTCTCAAGATTACTCTTCCTTGAATGAATGGTATCCAACATGGAGAGCTCTTCTTTAAACTTCCTGATGCCGGGGATGGAGGAAAGATTATCCCAGATGGGCAGTTCCTGGAATTCATTCCATATTTTCACCGGATCCTCTATCTCATATACAGCCAATGCATTTTTGGGTACCAGATCCCATATTGCGACATCTTCTTTTTCGAAATAATATTTCAAATAATAAAAGGCACCACTTACTCCAGCAATGATGATAAAAATGATAAATATCTTTTTCAAAAAATTCCCCTTGTTTAAATTTAATTATTCTGCATTATCGCCTGTAAAATTAAAAAAATGACACCGTGTAAATTATTCTTTGGGAGTAAATTTTATAAAAGTCTAATAATTGATAAATTTCCTGCCTTCACCTGGATGGTGCTTTATGCAAGATAATGAATTTTATATTCAAACAGGATCTGGAATTCAAGTTTACGGTAAAAGTTGGGTCCCTGATAAAAATCCAGGGGCTGTAGTGGCTGTTTTGCACGGTTTTGGTGACCACATTGGTCGCTATGAGGATTTTGCAACGTATTTTACCGGACACCGGATTGCGGTAATTGGAATTGATCTGCCGGGTCACGGAAGGTCCTCCGGCAAACGTGGTCATATCCGTGAATTTCCTGTATTATTGAACCATGTCCAACAATTAATGCTTGAGACGCGTCGAAGGTTTATCGACATGCCAATCATTTTATATGGGCATAGCATGGGAGGAAACATCGCTTTCAATTATGCACTCAGGAATCATTCCAAAGAAATCAAAGGGGTGATCGTTTCATCCCCCTGGATCAGGCCATTTGGCTCATCGGACAAATGGAAACTTTTTAAAAATCGAATGATGGGAAAATTATATCCTTCCTTTTTACTGTCTTTTGAGCTGGATCCGATGGAACTTTCACAAGATCCCTCGATCGGGAAATTCTATCTGGAAGACCCGGTAAAACATAATAAAATTTCAATCAGACTTTACCGGGACCTTCTCACTTCTTCGGAATGGATTATTAAAAATGCTCAAAGAATGGGTTATCCCGTATTAATCATGCATGGAAATGAAGACAGGATCACCACCTGGGAAGCCTCCTCGGATCTGGCTGATGAACTACATGATAAGGTTGAATTAAAGATCTGGGAGGGAATGCGCCATGAATTGCACCATGAAAATGCAAAGGAATCGGTGTTAAACTATCAGTTGTCATGGATTCAGAAAATCCTTGCAGGTCCTTATCCCGATTAAATGTTCCAATGAGGTCCTCGAAACCTATCCTTACACTTGATATAATTTTAATCAAGCTGTTCAGGATTATTATTTTTTGAACCTCTTTTTCGTATCTTAATGGATTACGGATTATGCAGATGATTTTAGTATATGATTCCAATGCAATAAAACATAAAAGGAAGTTGAGATAAAAACCCAATTTCAGAAAGGCCATGATAAATTCAGGTGACAGGATCAGTGTATTTGAGATTTTTAAAATCGGGATTGGCCCCTCCAGTTCCCATACCATGGGTCCTTGGAAAGCCGCATTGGATTTTATTCAACATCTTTATAAAAAAGAAATCCTGCAGGATATAAGCTCCTTAACCATTAATCTCTATGGATCCCTTGCAAAAACAGGCAAGGGACATGGAACAGATATGGCAGTTATCCTGGGACTGATGGGAGAAAAGGCAGAAACTGTTGATACAAATGAAATAGAGGGCTTGATCCACCAGGTCAGGAAAGATAAAAAAATAAAACTACTCAACCAATACGTGCTTCCATTTGATCCAGCAATGGACATCCAGTTCAATAAAGATATTTTTTTAACCTTTCATCCAAACGGGATTTCTTTTCAGGCCTTCACGCATGCTGGAAAAACCTATCAGACAACCTATTATTCCATTGGGGGTGGTTTTATCGTTAAGGGAGAATATTCCCTGAAAGGCCGTAAAAAAACCGGATTCCCCTATCCCATTGATACTCCCACTGACCTTTTGAAATGGACGGAAACCACGGGTCAATCTATCTCTGAAATTGTATATAAAAATGAATTATCCCTCCAGCCGGCCGAAAAAGTGGATAAAAATATCAAGAAAATATGGGATGTCATGCAGGCTTCCATCTACAGGGGTTGTCATACCGAGGGTTTCCTTCCCGGCGGATTGAAAGTAAGAAGACGGGCTTTTGATATCAACCGGAGATTATTACCGGATGATCCATCACAGCAGGCAGGAGAATGGATCCGGCAGATCAAATCAAAACAATATGGCTTTAATGAAATTCTGAAATGGGTGAGTTGTTTCGCATTGGCAGTGAATGAAGAAAATGCCTCATTTGGAAGGGTTGTCACGGCCCCGACCAATGGTGCTGCCGGCGTTATCCCGGCTGTGCTTCTTTACATGGTCTGTTTTCTCGATTCGGTTACTTTTGAGGAAATCAAAAAGTTTATCCTGGTGGCGGGGGAAATTGGTTCAATATTTAAAAAGGGAAGCACCATTTCAGCCGCCATGGGAGGATGCCAGGCAGAGATAGGCGTCTCCTCAGCCATGGCAGCTGCAGCCCTGACCGAATGCCTGGGAGGAGGACCGGAAATAGGGTTAATGGCGGCTGAAATTGCCATGGAACATCATCTTGGACTCACCTGTGATCCGGTGGGCGGGCTTGTACAGATCCCCTGTATCGAACGGAATTGCATGGGAGCGATCAAGGCCATCACCGCCTGTATGCTTGCCCTGGAAAGCGATCCTCATTCAGCAAAAGTATCTCTCGACCATGTTATAAAAACCATGTGGGAAACCGCTCAGGACATGAATTCAAAATATAAAGAAACGTCTGACGGTGGACTTGCCATTAATATCCCGGTAAATATTCCCGACTGTTAGAAAAAATTTACTCAATTATCTTGCGGGGTAATCAATGAATCGATCCTGAAATCACGGTATGGTTATTTTTCCCTACATTTGCATTTTAACCAATGAGGAAAAATGAATAAATATCGGACTATCGTTATCTTTTTCTCCCTGCTTATTACAGGTCCGCTCATGGCCAGCCATACTGATTCCGTCATGATCCGGAATATTTTCAACTTTGAATTATTGAAGGGCACATGTTATGAAGCACTTGGCGATTTATGCCTCAATATAGGATCCAGGTTGAGCGGTTCCAAAGGATCAGAAGAGGCCATTGAGTGGGCAAAAGAAAAGATGGAGTCCTATGGTTTCGATACGGTCTATCTTCAGGAAGTATGGGTTCCTCATTGGGTAAGAGGAAAAGAGGAAAAATGCTATTTACTGGGTCCTTCGAAATATAATAAAAGAAGTTTTAACGTGCTGGCACTCGGTAATTCCATAGGGACCGGGAAAAATGGAGTACAAGGTAATATTGTGGAAATTCAGGATTTGAAGGAACTGGATTCACTGGGGGATTCCATTCAAAATAAAATTGTTTTTGTCAATAAAAGAATGGATCCGACCATTGTCAATACGGGCCAGGCTTACGCTGACGTGGCGGCAATCCGTTACAGGGGGCCGGCCGAAGCTGCCAGACAGGGGGCCGTCGGTGTGATCGTGCGATCACTCACCAATGGGATTGATAATATTCCACATACAGGTTCAACGGGATATATTGAAGGCATCCCCAGGATACCAGCCGTCGCCATCTCAACCATGGATGCTGATTTCCTCAGCAAAATCCTGAAAGAAGACCAGGAAGTGGAAATTTATTTTGAAACTTTCTGTGAAACCTATGAAAATAGACTCTCCTATAATGTAATCGGTGAAATCAAAGGATCTAGTTATCCACTGGAATATATTCTCGTGGGAGGACATCTTGATTCCTGGGATGTGGGTCATGGAGCTCATGACGATGGAGCTGGCTGTACACAAGCGATGGAATCGCTTCGTATCCTGAAATCCATCGGATATCAGCCCAAAAGGACACTCCGGGCGGTTATGTTCATGAATGAGGAAAATGGCCTGCGGGGAGGAAAAACCTATGCAAGCCAGGCTGAGTTAAACAATGAAAAACACATCGCAGCCATTGAATCGGATACAGGGGGTTTCACGCCAAGAGGATTCAGTCTGGATGGCACAGACAAGACCTTCCATCAATTTTCAGGATGGAGAACTTACTTTAGTCCTTATCTGATTGACCTCTTTACAAGAGGCGGAAGCGGTGCCGATATCAGTCCGTTAAAGGATCAGGGTGTTCAATTGATAGGTTTAAGACCCGATAACCAACGTTATTTCAAATATCACCATACAAATGAAGATACTTTCGACAAGATAAATCAACGTGAACTTGAACTTGGTGCAGCTGCCATGTCCTCCCTGGTCTATCTCATTGATATGTATGGATGGTAGATGTGATTTTCAGATCGGCATAAAGTGAAAATACTATTTTGGAGTATCGTTTTTTTTCTTCCGGTCCGGGAATGCCTGGCACAGATGGATTCCACCCGAACAGTGGAACTTCAAAATCTGGTCATCCAGGCAAACCGTCTCAATATGTCTTTCCGGGAATCATCCAGAAATATCAATATCATTACCCGGAAAGATATCGAACGCATCCCTGCACGGAGTGTTCCGGAAGTACTTTCCTATATTCCCGGGGTCGATATCAGGCAGCGCGGTCCTTTGGGTGTCCAATCTGATATTAGCATCCGGGGAGGATCTTTCGAGCAGACCCTGATACTGGTCAATGGGATAAAACTGAGTGATCCCCAGACCGGGCATCATGCCATGAATGTTCCGATCAGCTTGAGCAACATCGATCAGATTGAAGTCCTGAAAGGTCCAGGTGCCCGGATATACGGACAGAATGCCTTTTCCGGAGCTGTAAATTTTATCACCAAAGTTCCGGATAAAAAATTTGCAGGTCTTCAATTATATGGCGGGCAAAATGGTCTCTTCGGAGGAAATATTGACCTCTCCCTTCCTGGTAAATTTGGTAATTACCTCAGCATCTCAAGGGATGTGTCCGATGGTTACAGGCATAATACGGATTTTAAAATCAACAATATCTTTTATCAGTCATCGCTGGACTTAATGGGTGGGAAGCTCGAAATATTGGGAGGATTGACTGACAGGAAATTTGGAGCCAATGGATTTTACGCGAATCCGGATTATACTGAACAATATGAAGAGGTAACTACTTCCCTGGTAAGTGTGGGATACAGGAAAAAGATAAAAAACTTTACCATGGCACCGAGGATGTACTGGCGAAGGAATAAGGACAACTACTTTTTCGTACGGGATCAGCCGGAAATATATGAAAATCTTCATTTTACGAATGTGGGAGCCATGGAAGTCAATACTTCCTGGGTGAATAGCCTGGGGGAATCGGGAATGGGAATTGAATACAGGTATGAATCCATATTGGGAGATTGGGTCAGAAACGGTGAAAAAATGAAAAGCAACCTGAATGGATATTCAAGACAGAACTTTGGTATTTTTCTGGAGCACCAATTCAATATCTTAAAACTCGACATAATCCCGGGAGTCTATATTAATTATTATTCTGTCTTTGGATGGAATGCCTTCCCGGGCATTGACCTTGGTTATAATATTTCTCCAACACTGCGTATTTATGGCAACATAGGCAGGACATACCGGATCCCTACCTTTTACGATATGTATTACCAGAGTCCCGCGGAACAGGGCAACCCTGATTTAAACCCGGAAGAAGCCATCAGCCTCGAAATGGGAATCAGATTCATGAATCCTTCCATCCACGCTGAATTGAATGGATTTTATCAGCATGCAAACGAATTAATTGACTGGGTTGCCATGCCCCAGCCGGATTCTACATTTATCTGGACAGCATCCAACTTTTCAAATATCAGGAGAAGTGGCATTGAAATTGCTTGTGAGCTTGATATGGAAAATATCCTGAATAAACATTTTTTTATAACAAACATCCAGATCAGTTATAACTTTATTAATTCTGATCTTCAGGATAGAGAACTGACTTCCCGGTATGTACTCGAGAATTTAAGGCATCAAATGATTCTGGGAGTGGATCATAAAATCTTCTGGCAAATTCATCATCATTTCAAGGCAAGGTTCAACCATCGGGAATCAGAATCCTCCTACTGGGTCCTTGATTCGAGGATATACTGGTCCAGCCATAAAGGACTTACTGCATTTATGGAAGCCACCAACCTGGCAAATACGCAGTATACTGAAGTAATGACTCCCATGCCTGGAAGATGGTTCCGGGCGGGTCTCTCCTATCAGTTCGATTTTAAATAAGATTAGTTAAACAGTGTACCACATAAAATAAAGCAATTATGAAAAAGAGTGTTTTAATTATCGCAGCGATTATTCTGATCCATACCGCCCATGCGCAATTTTTTCAGATTGGTTTGAAAGGAGGGATCAGCTCTTCGAAAGCTCAGGTGGATGAAGCTTTTTCAATTGATAATTCTACGATTCAATATAATTCCGGAAATGCAAAACTTGGATGGCATATTGGACTTTATACCCGGATTAAGATCTCAAAATTATACATACAGCCTGAATTGCTTTTCTCTTCTACGGGCGGAGAAATTGAGGTCACGGAAGAAGGATTTTCTACCCCGGAGGTGGCTGAGATTGACCTGAACAAACTGGATATACCTGTGATGGTAGGATTCTTCCTGACAAAATCATTCCGTATTTTTGCAGGACCTACCTTCTCCTATCTGATTTCAGATGAAATCAAAGGTACTGCCCTCATATCTGATATTAAAATGAATTATAACAATGCCACCATCGGTTACCAGGCAGGTCTTGGTTTTGATATTTCTAGAATCACCATTGACCTTAAATATGAAGGGAATCTGAGCAAACTCGGAGACTCTGTAACCATACCCGGTATCGATGAAACTTTCAGCACGGATCTGAGAAATCCTCAATTCATTGCCAGTGTTGGATTTAGATTCTAAATTCTTGTTCATGAAGCATAAAAAAGCCCCGGATGGATCAATTCGGGGCTTTTTAAATTCCTTTCGAACCAGGGATATTGATGGATCCTAAGAATTAATTCATTTCAAAAGAATAAGGCATCCTGGCCTGAACTCCAATGTAGGAATCAATATCCCTGATCATTTCCAGGTAGGGATAGAGATCGCCGGTTTTGATCTTCATCCATTTGGTTTGAACATCATCACTCAAGTCACTCATTATCTGTTCCAGAACGGTTTTCTGTGCAGGATAGTAAACCACCTTATACTCTTCGATCTGGGCCTTTTCTGCCGCCATGGATATGGCATCTTCCAGGGAACCAAAGCTGTCAATCAATCCGATCTCCTTGGCTTCAACACCTGACCAGACCCTTCCTGAGGCTATTTTTAAGAGGTCATCCAGGGACATATCTCTGCCCTGGGCAGCTTTGGTGGTAAATGTCTCATATCCTTCCTCAACACTGCTTTGAATGATTTGTTTTTCGTAGGGGGTCAGTGGCCGGGTGATGGTATATAGATTTGAAAAATGACCGGTATTCACATCATCAAAGGTGATCCCGAGTTTATTCTCCATGAGACCCTGCATGTTGAACAACATTCCGAAGATACCGATGGATCCTGTAATGGTGGTCGGTGAGGCCACGATCGAATCACATCCCATGGCGAGATAATATCCTCCGGATGCCGCTACATCCGATAACGAAGCGATTACGGGTTTTTCCTGAGAAGCCAGCTGAATTTCTTTCCAGATTACATCTGAGGCCAGCGCACTCCCTCCCCCTGAGTTAATCCGGATAACAATGGCTTTAACCCTGCTGTTTTTTCTGGCATCACGGATCAATTCGATGTATTGTTCTGATCCGATGGACCGGTTATCCCCTTTGCCTGAGTTAATGGTTCCCGTTCCGACAATGACTGCCACACGGTCTTTCACATATTCAGCATCTTTATAGGATTTATTATATTTCCGGTAGGATACCATATTCAGGTCGTCCTCCTCGCCAAGGGAAAGTTTATCTTTTAAAATAGTAGTTATTTCATTAAGATAGGCGGTTTTGGTGATAAGTTGATATTTTTCAGCATCACTTGCATTCCTGACAAGCATGGAATCAGAAATATTCTTGACCTCATCGTAGGACAATCCCCGTGAATCTCCAATCTGATGAAGTACATGATCGTATATGGCATTGACAAACGAGGTAATCTGTTCTTCATTCGCCTGGCTTAAGTCTTTCCGGATAAAAGGTTCGACAGCACTTTTATATTCCCCCACCCGGAAGATCTGGGGTTCTATTCCCAGCTTATCCAAAGTACCTTTTATAAAGGCGACCTCTACATTCAACCCATTAAATTCCAAGTTGCCAAAGTCGGGTGAAAGATATATTTCATCGGCTACAGAGGCCAGGTAGTAACCTTTCTCCATATAAAATTCGCTGTAAGCGACAATAAATTTGCCTGATTCTTTAAATCTTTCCAGTTCATTCCGGATTTCCTCGAGAGAGGCAAATCCAGCTGTAAAAAATTTAGGCTCCAGGTAAATGCCTTTGATTTTATCATCCGAGGCAGCATGACCGATCGCCTGTTTGATCTCCTTGAGTCCCATTTCAAGGGGTCCCATCCCGGGAAAGCTGAGTTCCGCAAGTGGATCGTCCACTTCCCGTTCACTGATGTTCCCGCTTACCTCGATCCGGAGTATTGTATTATCGGGTATGGATACTGTTTTTTCGGTAGAAGCGGCCGATATGATGCCCAACAGGATAAAGAAGACCATAAAGCTGAAGATAAATAATCCTACTAATACCGCTAATAAATTTCTTAGAAACCTCATTTTATTTTTTCCTTTGATTTTATTTCAATATTATAACATTATTGGTAGAACCACCATCCAAATTATACATTTGCATATTATTCAAGGATGAAAGGAAAATATCTATTATTAGGCACCAATCTGGGTGACCGGCAAAAAAATCTTACCATCGCAAATGATTCCATTGAAAGGTATCTCGGGAATGTAATTCAAAGCTCCTCCATTTATGTTTCGGAAGCCTGGGGATTCCATGATCAGCCTTCCTTTTTTAACCAGGTAGTGGAAATAAAAACCTCGCTCAGCCCTGAAGAATTACTGGAAGGGATTTCACGTATTGAAGGAAAAATGGGAAGGGTCCGGTATGAGAAATGGAAGGAGAGGCTCATCGATATTGATATTCTGTATTTTGATGATGAGATCATTAATACTTCCAAGCTGGTGATCCCCCATCCTGAAATTCAGAACAGAAGGTTTGTGCTGGTTCCTTTGTGTGAGATCTCTGCGGATGAAATCCATCCGGTTCTTAAAAAATCCAACCTTGAGCTACTGAAAGAATCTTTGGATCCCCTGGAGGTGAATAAAATCTGAGTTTCAGACCAGGTTTTTCACTTCCACTTCAGGATGTATCTTTTTTACAAGGCCCTGTAACACTTTTCCTGGTCCACATTCTATAAATTCATCGGCACCGTCGGCTACCATATTTCTGACTGATTGGGTCCACTTTACAGGGGCTGTAAGTTGAAGGTTCAGATTCTTTTTGATCTCTTCCACATCTGTATGAGGTCTAGAAGTATAATTCTGATAGATAGGGCAACGGGGTTCGTGGAACTTTGTTTGCAGGATGGCTTCTTCCAGTTCAGCGCGGGCAGGTTCCATCAAGGGGGAATGAAAAGCTCCCCCTACCTGGAGCGGCATGGCCCGTTTTGCCCCAGCCTCCTTCATTTTCTTACAGGCTAGTTCAATTCCCTCCAAAGACCCGGAAATAACCAGCTGTCCGGGGCAATTATAATTGGCTGGGACCACCACCTCATCAATGGCATCACAAAGGGCAACCACTTTCTCATCCTCCAGTCCAATGATGGCAGCCATGGTAGAGGGATTGATCTCACAAGCTTTTTGCATGGCATCCGCCCGTTTGGCAACCAGTTTCAATCCATCTTCGAAACTCAACACCTGGTTGGCTACCAGTGCGGAAAATTCACCCAGGGAATGTCCAGCCACCATATCCGGGGAAAAATGATCAGATATCATTGCTCCGATCACAGAATGTAAAAATATCGCCGGTTGGGTCACATTGGTCTGTTTCAATTCATCGGCGGATCCATTGAACATGATGTCTGTGATCCGGAAACCCAATAACTGGTTGGCTGATTCAAATAATATTTTTGCCCTTTCGGAATTTTCATACAGCTCTTTCCCCATTCCGGGGAACTGGGCTCCTTGGCCTGGAAATATATAAGCTTTCATACCTTTTACGCCAAAATGAGTTAGCAAAACTAAATATTAAAACTTTAAAACAATACCATTCAGTATTTTTTACGATAAGTTGAAGATAATTATTGTTTGATTTGATAATGCATATGTATGTTTCAAAGCAACCCGGTTTTCGATAAAAAATTGCTCACCTTATGAAAAATCAGGGCATTAAAAAAATGACCCGGCTATTGATGACGTGGTAAATTATCTCAATATCTGAATCCAGCCACGGTAATTACCGGTCCGAAGATCCGGATCGATGGCATTGAATACCACTTCGGCTTCATAATAATATACACCTGTTCCCAACACTACACCATCATCCGAGCGACCATCCCAGTTAATTAATATACTGGTTTCCCCTTCACTGGATACTGAATATACTTCCTTGCCCCAGCGATTATAGACCTTAAATGTTACCGATTGTACAAACCTGGGACATTTATCCAAGGGAAAATCGAATGCCCTGAAAACATCATTGGCCCCATCATTGTTGGGGGTGAAAATATTTGGCAATTCATAATACGGACAATTATCAAAAGGGATAACATCACTGAAGTCAGTGGTATTCCCGGACCGGTCGACCGCCCTGATCTTATAGCAACCTTTATAACTTTTCAGATTTTCATGTAGAAAGACCGTATCGCTTGCCTGCCCAACCAATTTATAGTTTTCTTCACCGCAATCTTCAGAGAACCATACTTCGTAATAAGTTATGTCTATATAACATGGATCATTCTCATTCCCAGCCGGACTTGCATTCCAGAAGATCTGATGGTAATAATTTTCGAAATTACAAGGTTTATCACTGATAAAAGCCTGGCAATCATTTACACTATATATTTCTTCCAAGGGGATCCCGATGATTACGCAGGGTCTGATGGTATCGTTGGGCTGCAACCCGATGATCTGGGAATCATTGATCAATGGCTCGATGATCTTTGGATTCCCATAAGATCCCTGGGTGGTCACATAATATCTATAGATCTCATTCTCATCCAGGATCTCATTCCGGATCTGCCCCGAATCAAGGTATCTAAATCCATACAGGTTTACGTTTAAACTGTCCATCAGGACGAGTAGCGTTTCATCTGAAGAATCTAGATGATCCCTGTAAATATAATGATAAGGATAACCCTGTGTATTATTGGACCAAGGTACATTGGCATGCCAATTTAATTCGAGGCTATTTACCATCGAAACTCCTTCCAGTTTCACGGAAGAAGCTACCGCCGAAGTGTCTACCAGTATCCCATTGGCATCATATGCGACAATCCTGTAACTAAGTTCGTTCACTTCCGTATCCAGCCCGGTATCGGTATAGAACGTATCGGCTACGGCTATGGGTCCGGTAAAATTTCCGGTACCGGCCTGGTTATTAAATCTGTATATTTCATAGGAGTAGGGCGGTGGAAATACAACGGGATCCACTTCAAAGGGGGAAGTCCATTGCAGATCCATCACTCCTTCCGACTTATCGGTTTCCACCACGCTCACTTGGGTGATGACAGGTCCAAACCTTTCCTGATCTTCTTCAATGGTAACACATACTTCCTCTGAAACATAGCTCAGGCCACCACCCGGCAATTTAAATTCTGCAACGAGTCGGTAACAATAAGTGGCGCCATAGGCCAGACCCTGACTGCCACCCCGATCAAGATATTGAGTCTGTCCGATGGGCACGGTATTGATCAACTCATATCCTGCATAATCCGGCATTCCCACCTCACAATTATCAGGCTCGAATTCATAACTGTCCACCCGTCGCCAGATCTGCATACTGCCTGCATTCTGGTTACATATATATTCATCCCAGTTCAGATTCACCCGCCTTCCAGGTTCTCCTTCCGCGGTAAGTCCTTCCGGGGCGGGTCCAACGACCGTGATCTCCCAGGTGGCAAAATCCACCAGGGAAGGCCCTTCGAGCCGGTCAGGAAAATCCCTGGCTTTGAAAGTTACCTGATAGGGCCTGGAACGCACATGTGAACAATTTGTCAGCCATGTAAAATCAATCGAGGCGGGGGAAGGCTGTGGATTGACCGGATCATCAGGTAATGGTGAATAAGAGGCGGGGGAAGACAAAAGCTCATAAGGACCTCCAAAAGACTCAATGGTGATCCGGTGACCATCCGGGTCATCAGCACTAATTACTTCTTCCAGTAAGGTGCCCGCTTCAATACAGGTATCCGGAGGGATGGTCAATTCAGGCCGTTCGTTTTCACATTCCTGGGTGATGATCTGCATATCCCTTGTAACATAGCCCATTTCGATATATTCATCGAGTTCCGGGAAATATCTCCATTCCTTGATGATAAAGGCAATATTGTATTCATCTTCCGTACCGGGAGCATCCCAGATCAGATCACCAGTAACCGGATCAAGGGTATAGGTCGGCGGACCGGTCTGTTCTTCATTCATGACCGTCCCGTCTACTGAAAGATCGTAAATATGAGGCAACCGGTAATTAGACACCGGTACATTCCGATCCTGTTTGTTCACGACAATTTCATAGGATAGACTGTCTCCATCCACATCCCATCCTCCGGGATTATGATAGAATGCCTTTCCTACACACCCTCTGTCCAGAGGAGGATTCAATAGAACAGGAGTATTATTGCATCCAAAAAATGGATCTATGACAATGACCGTTTCGATATAAAAAGGAGTATTGACTGAATTGTCCATATTCGCTACACTGGCATTCCTGTTGAACTCCCGATATTGAATGGTATAGGTACCAGGCCCCGGGAAGGTATGGGTTGTATAAAAAATATTCAGGGCAACCTCATCCCCAAGATCCTGGAAAAAATCAGGGTTGCCCGCCTCAAATGTCTGCACTTCCGAACCATCTCCAAAATTCATGATACCTCCCCCAAAAAGGACGGTAGAACCAGTATCCGTATATCCGATCAGGGAAATCCGGTAGGTATTCGATTGACAATCAATCAAAGTAGCAATGATCTCCCCCGCCCTGATATGTGTCCCAAAAGATTCGATCACACCGGTCGAAAGGATTACCAGGGTCGCTATTCCTATTTTAATTAACCTCATGAATGATCTTTGCACACTATACCAATAAAACGTTATAAATAAAATAACTAATATACGAACAAATAAAATTAACATTAAGTTACTTTATCAATCAAATAAATGTTCAGGTATTGTGAACATTATTTGTATTTTTGAATCACTGATGACAAAAACACATCGTTCTTTAATAATGTTTACCTTTTAATATTGTTCATAAAAAAGTCAGATTTTTAAAATAAATAACATATGAGTTGGTTTACTGACACCTTTGGAAGTTCAATTGGCCGGAAATTGCTGATGTCGCTTACCGGTTTATTTCTTATCCTATTTCTGATCATTCATCTGCTTGGGAACATGGCTATCTTCAATGAGGATGGTGGACTGGCATTCAATGCCTATTCAACCTTTATGTCCCATAATGCCCTGATTAAAGCAGTGTCCTATGCGCTTTATATCAGTATCTTGGTCCATGCGGTGGTTGCCGGATGGTTATGGATCACCAATAAAATGGCGAGACCCTCCAGGTACGCGGTTTCAAATGCAATTGAAAACAGCACCTGGGCATCGAGAAGCATGATGCTATTGGGATCCTTGGTATTTATTTTCATTTTCATCCATTTAAAGGATTTCTGGTGGCAATATAAATTTGGAGGAAATTATCAGTTTGGGATTGATGCCAATGGCAACCGGGACCTTTTTTCGTTGGTCATCGAACAATTTCATTCCCCGGTGACCATGGGGATTTACCTGGTGGGCCTGGTCGCCTTAGCCATCCATTTATGGCATGGTTTTCAGAGTGCATTTCAGACCCTGGGATTGGAAAATGAGCAATACACGCCATTGATCAAATTCCTGGGCATACTTTATGCTGTTATTGTCCCCATTGGCTTTGCAGCAATGCCTGTTTACGTATATTTTTTTAATTAGATTTAACTGATTTAATAGCATATCAATTATGGTTCTTGATTCAAAAATTCCTGAAGGACCACTCGCAGAAAAGTGGACAAAACATAAATTCAATTTAAAACTTGTAAATCCCGCCAATAAAAGAAAATATGACATCATTGTAATCGGAACAGGATTGGCAGGCGCTTCAGCTGCAGCTTCCTTTGGAGAAATGGGCTATAATGTCAAAGCTTTCTTTTATCAGGATAGCGCCAGAAGGGCTCACAGCATTGCCGCTCAGGGAGGGATCAATGCAGCAAAAAATTATCCGAATGATAACGACAGTATCTTCCGGTTGTTCTATGATACCATCAAGGGTGGGGATTACCGATCCAGGGAGGCCAATGTTTACCGGTTGGCTGAGGTCAGTAATAACATCATCGATCAGTGTGTAGCCCAGGGCGTTCCATTTGCTCGCGAATATGGAGGATTACTTGCCAACAGATCTTTTGGAGGAGCCCAGGTATCCCGGACATTTTATGCCCGTGGACAGACTGGTCAGCAACTTTTACTGGGTGCCTATTCCGCTTTAAGCCGTCAGGTGGCAGCAGGTAAAGTGAAATTGTTCCCCAGATCAGAAATGCTCGACCTGGTCATGGTCGATGGAAAAGCCCGGGGCATTGTGACGAGAAACCTGATCACGGGAAAAATTGAGTCACACAGCGCCCATGCAGTCGTTCTGGCAACCGGTGGTTATGGGAACGTCTTTTTCCTGGCTACATATGCCATGGGGAGCAATGGCTCGGCAGTCTGGCGCGCCCATAAAAAAGGTGCATTATTTGCCAATCCCTGCTTTACACAAATTCATCCTACCTGTATCCCGGTCCATGGTGATCAGCAGTCAAAACTGACCCTGATGTCTGAATCCTTGAGAAATGATGGCAGGGTATGGGTCCCAAAGGATAAAGCCTTGGCAGAAAAAGTGCGTAAAAAGGAAATTATGCCCAATGATATCCCGGAGGAAGACAGGGATTATTACCTGGAAAGGATCTATCCCTCGTTCGGGAATCTGGTACCCAGGGATGTTGCCTCAAGAAATGCCAAAAACGTATGTGATGAAGGTCATGGTGTGGGAGAAACCGGCCTGGCAGTATTCCTGGATTTCAAAGATGCAATTCAGCGGGATGGGGTGGATGTGATTGAAGCGAAATATGGGAACTTATTCCAGATGTACGAAAAGATCACGGCCGACAATCCTTATAAAACTCCCATGATGATCTATCCGGCGATTCATTATACCATGGGCGGTTTATGGGTCGATTATAATTTGATGACGACCATCCCGGGCTTATTTGCTACCGGAGAATGTAATTTTTCCGATCATGGCGCCAACAGGCTTGGGGCCAGTGCCTTGATGCAGGGTCTGGCAGATGGTTATTTCGTCATTCCATATACAATCAGCGATTACCTCGCAGGAATCTCGTACGATAAAGTCCCCGAAGATCATCCGGAATTTAAAAAGGTGGAAGAAGGGGTAAGGGCCCGGATCGATCAGTTACTGAAGATCAACGGGAAAAGGACCGTGGACGAGTTTCATAAGGAGCTTGGTAAGATCCTCTGGGAAAAATGTGGCATGTCAAGGAATGCTGTAGGTTTGAAAGAAGCAAAAAAAGAGATCCAGGAACTCCGTGAGGAATACTGGAAGGATGTTAAAATTCTGGGGGTCAATGAAGAGTTGAATATGACCCTTGAGAAAGCTTTGCGCGTGGCCGATTTCATGGAACTGGCAGAACTGATGGTCGATGATGCCCAGAACAGAAACGAATCATGCGGTGGCCATTTCAGGGAAGAAAGCCAGACGGAAGAAGGAGAGGCAAAAAGGGATGATAAAAATTACTCGTACGTTGCAGCCTGGGAATATAAAGGAGAAGACAAACCTGAGGTGTTGCACAAAGAAGACCTCAAATTTGAAAATGTTAAACTGACTCAAAGAAGCTATAAATAATGGAAAAAGGAAGAAAGTATACCTTAAAAATATGGAGGCAGAAAAACGCAGAATCCAAGGGCGCGTTTAAAACCTACCACATTGAGAATGTCTCACCGGGAAGTTCATTTTTAGAAATGCTGGATATCCTGAATGAAGAATTATTAAAAAAGGATGAAGATCCCATACACTTCGATCACGACTGCCGTGAAGGGATCTGCGGCATGTGCAGCCTCTATATCAATGGGCGTCCTCACGGTCCGGAGGAGGAAATTACCGTATGTCAGTTGCATATGCGTACCTTCCCTGATGGAAAAACCATCACCATTGAACCCTGGAGAGCCAAAGCTTTCCCGGTTATCAAAGATCTGGTAGTCGACAGATGCGCATTTGACAGGATCATCCAGGCGGGGGGGTTTATTTCAGTGAATACTGGGGCTGCCCCGGATGCCAATGCCATTCCTATCTCTAAAAAAGATGCCGAACTTGCCATGGATGCAGCTGCATGTATTGGCTGCGGGGCATGCGTTGCTGCCTGTAAAAATGCCTCAGCCATGCTGTTCGTGGGAGCCAAAATCTCTCAGATGGCCTTACTACCCCAGGGTAAAATTGAACGTAAGATAAGGGCCAGGAAAATGATCGAGCAGATGGATAAGGAAGGATTCGGATCATGTACAAATACCTATGCCTGCTCCGCTGAATGTCCCAAAGGAATTGACATGACCAATATTGCACGATTGAACCGGGAATTCCTGAGTGCAAAATTCACTTCCTGACAGTTAAAATCATGTCAGGATCATCCCGGAGGGGAACTCATGAGGCTATCTTCCTGATCGGACAGGTCCGGTGAATCGTTTTCAGGATTGCAGCAGATTTGATTCCCGGAAAGTAGCGATATAATAAAAATCCATTGGAACGATTTGGCATACGGAAAATAATCATCACCCATGCTCTCTTCACTGGCGACCAGGTGAGTAAAGAATTGACCGACCTGGACTACAAGGTGATCAAACGGGATAAGTTACATGTCGAGATGGAGGGTACGCTCTGGGAAGCGATCCGACTTAATCTTTATTTGAGATCAGCCCATCGCGTACTTTTTTTTCTACATCAGTTTGAGGCAAAAGACCTGAATGACCTGTATGCAGAGATCAAAAAAATATCCTGGGAAGATTTCATCCCTGTCAATGGTTATTTCAGCATACACTCCTTTGTGAGGCAAAAAAATATTCAGGATTTCCGGATCGTAAATCTCAAAATGAAAGATGCCATCGTTGACCGTTTCAATGTAAAGTACCGGAAAAGACCCGATAGTGGCAATCAAAATGATCATCTGGTATTTTTTATTCACTGGGTGGACGATCATTGTGAGTTATACCTGGATACCAGCGGTGAAACACTTTCCAAGCATGGTTATAAAAAACACACCTGGAAGGCACCTCTATTAGAATCATTGGCAGCTTCGATCATTTATGTCATACAATGGGACCGCAACTCCACGTTTATCAATCCCATGTGTGGCAGTGGAACCCTGGCCATTGAAGCTGCTTTGATTGCTTCCAACCGTTATCCTGGAATTTATCGGGATAATTATAGTTTCCTGCACCTGAAAGATCCCGTCGCTGAAATGTACCGGAAAGAGAAGGAAATTATTTTGAAAGCGGTAAACAGGGATTACCAGGGCAGTATATTTGCATCCGATATCCATCCGGGAGCGATCAGACAGGCAAAAATGAATGCCGAACAGGCCGGTGTAGATAAATTAATAAATTTTGAATCAAATGATTTTCATAGAATCAATATTCCTTCTTCGCCTGGCGCTATCATCTTGAATCCAGGCTATGGAAAGCGTCTGGGGGAAGAAGAAATGCTGGGTCCCGTATATGAGAAGATCGGGGATTTCTTTAAGCAGAAATGTGGTGGGTTTACCGGGTATGTTTTTACGGGAAATCCTACCCTTGGTAAAAAAATAGGACTCCGGACAAAAAGAAAAATTCCATTCCTCAATGGGAATATTGAATGCCGGCTGCTTGAGTTTGAATTATACGCCGGGAGTAAAAAAAATAAACTTTAATATCAAACGGATTTAATGGTAGATCAGCCCCCGGTTTCTCTCTATTCATTCAATAATTACCTGAAAAATGACTAATTTAGTTTGTTTGGCCTTGTATCAAATTCTATCAGGTATCGTTTATTGCAATAAACCAGATTAACTTGGAGAAACCATATAAACCAAAAAATATAATTCGGATTGTGACCGCCACCTCACTCTTTGATGGGCATGATGTTTCGATTAACATCATGCGCCGGATATTACAGGCTTCGGGAGCAGAAGTAATTCATCTGGGACATAATCGTGCTGTGGAAGAAATTGTTGCCTGTGCCATCCAGGAAGATGCACAAGCAATCGCGATGACATCCTATCAAGGAGGGCACCTGGAGTTTTTCAAATACATGCATGATCTGTTGAATGAAAAAAAAGCAGGGCATATCCAGATATTCGCCGGAGGGGGTGGGACTATCTTGCCGGCAGAAATCACAGAATTGCATAATTATGGAATTACCAGGATCTATACGCCAGATGATGGGAGAAAAATGGGATTGCAAGGCATGATCAATGATCTGCTCATGACAATAGACCGGAAATTTCCACCCTATCCTTCCATTGATTTAAAAAAAGTAAATACCCGGGATGATCGGTCACTGGCTCGATTTATTTCCTCCATCGAAAACGATCCTGAGACGAATCTTGAGACACTGAATCTGCTCGCAGAAAAAGCTTCCCTGAAAGATACACCGGTTATCGGGATAACAGGAACAGGTGGGGCTGGCAAATCCTCCTTAGTGGATGAACTGATCCGTCGGTTCAGGTATGTTTTTCCGAAGAAAAAAATAGGTATCATCTCGATCGATCCCTCTAAACGCAGATCGGGAGGGGCCCTGCTGGGTGACAGGATCAGGATGAATGCCATTCAAGGTCCTCACGTATATATGAGATCCATGGCTACCCGGCAGGCTAATCTGGCAGTATCCCGTCATCTTCGTCATGTGCTTAATCTTTTGAAATTCGCCGGTTTTGACCTTCTTTTACTTGAAACATCGGGCATTGGTCAATCTGATTCAGAGATTATTGAATTTGCCGATCTTTCGCTCTATATAATGACCCCGGAATATGGAGCTCCTACCCAGCTGGAAAAGATTGACATGCTGGACTTCGCAGACATCATCGTTTTAAATAAATTTGATAAATCGGGTGCCATGGATGCCTTGCGGGACATCAAAAAACAGGTTTGGCGAAATCATCAACAGTTGGATATGCGGGATGAAGATATCCAGGTGGTGGGAACCATGGCTTCCCAATACAATGATGAGGGAGTTAATCAGCTATTTTATTCCCTGCTCGATCATCTTAAAAAAGTGCGCGGTTTTAAACGAAAAGGAAAAATGCCCCTTAGTATCTCCCCTCCTCAAAAACATTATATTATCCCACCCAATCGAATCCGGTATCTATCGGAGATCACAGAGGTAATCCGGAATTATAATGAATGGGTCGAAAACGAAAGTGAAACTGCACAACAACTTTATTCAATCCAACAAACCATTAAAGTCATTAAAAATACTGAAAATTGGGATGAACACCTGGTGGATAGCCTGGAAAAGGAAAGCGAGAAATTACATGAAAAACTGGATCATTCCAGCCTCATATTGATCCAGGATTGGAATCTAAAATCCAGAAAATACAGGGAGGAAGAATTTTCCTATTCCGTCAGGGGAAAAAAAATCAAAACGGAAACATACATTCCATCTTTATCGAATCTCCGGATTCCCAAAGTAAGTCTCCCCAGATACAGGGCCTGGGGGGACCTGCTTAAATGGCAACTTCAGGAAAACCTGCCCGGGGAATTCCCATATACCGCGGGTGTATTCCCATTTAAAAGGAAAAATGAGGATCCAACCCGGATGTTCGCAGGAGAAGGTTCGCCCGAAAGGACAAACCGTCGTTTTCATTATCTCAGTAAAGATCAACACGCTAAAAGATTATCCACTGCATTTGATTCAGTAACCCTTTATGGTGAAGATCCTGACAGAAGACCCGATATATATGGGAAAATTGGAAATTCGGGCGTGAGTATATGCAGCCTGGATGATGCCAAAAAACTTTATTGTGGATTTAACCTCATTGATCCATCTACTTCCGTATCCATGACCATCAATGGTCCGGCATCCATGCTGACCGCGTTTTTCATGAATACAGCCATTGATCAACAATGTGAGAAATATATTTTTGAAAACGGACTTGAAAGGGAAGTTAAGCAAAAAATCGAGCAGAAATACAGTCAACTCGGAATTGAACGGCCGGTCTATGAAGGGAAGATGCCCAAAGGCAATCAGGGCCTCGGTCTGATGCTACTCGGTGTTGCCGGTGATGAGGTGCTCCCTGCCGAAGTATACTATAAAATAAAGGAAAAGACCATCGCTGTGGTCCGGGGAACGGTTCAGGCCGACATTCTCAAGGAGGATCAGGCTCAGAATACATGTATCTTCTCTACAGAATTTGCCCTGCGGCTGATGGGGGATCTGCAGGAATATTTTGTGAAAAACCGTATCAGGAATTTTTATTCCGTTTCGATATCCGGCTACCACATTGCCGAAGCGGGAGCCAATCCCATTACCCAACTCGCATTTACCCTGGCGAATGGTTTTACCTATCTTGAATATTATCTTTCAAGAGGAATGAAAATCGATGATTTTGTTCCTAATTTTTCGTTTTTCTTTTCGAATGGGATCGACGCAGAGTATGCTGTCATCGGACGGGTCGCCAGAAAAATATGGGCGAAAGCATTGAAATACAAATATAAGGCCAACGAGCGATCTCAGAAATTAAAATATCACATACAGACCTCCGGAAGATCCCTTCATGCCCAGGAAATTGATTTCAACGATATTAGAACCACCCTCCAGGCATTGTATGCCGTCTATGATAACTGTAATTCTTTGCATACAAATGCATTTGATGAGGCCATTACCACCCCCACGGAAAGTTCGGTGCGCAGGGCCATGGCCATACAACTGATCATCAACCGGGAACTAGGCCTGGCGAAGAATGAAAATCCGATGCAGGGATCCTTCATCATCGAAGAACTCACCGACCTGGTGGAAGAGGCCGTATTGATGGAATTTGACAGACTCACTGAACGCGGAGGTGTGCTGGGAGCCATAGAAACCATGTACCAGAGGGGTAAAATCCAGGACGAAAGCCTGCTTTACGAATCCCTCAAACATTCGGGGGAATACCCTGTGATCGGTGTCAATACTTTTCTGTCTTCCATAGGATCCCCTACCATCATCCCGGGAGAGGTGACACGAGCAACCGAGGAAGAAAAGTCAAGACAAATCAGGAACCTGGAAGAAATTAAAAAAAGAGATCCACAGAAATCCACATTCTGGCTGGATAAACTCAAATCGGCCAGTATCCGGCAGGAAAACACCTTTTCGGTCCTGATGGAAGCCACCAAATATTGTTCCTTGGGGCAGATCACTCATACGCTCTTCGAGGTGGGGGGGCAATACCGGAGGAATATGTAATAAAAATTATTTTACGGTAAATTCAATGATGATAGCATAACCATACCATGCAAATCGAAAATTCAAAGTTCAGTTACAGAAAAGTCAGGAAAGATGAGGCATCAATGCTTGTCGATTACAGAATGCAGTTTCTTGAGGAGTTACAAGGTCCACAGGATCCGGACCGGATACTTTGTCTGAAAGAGGATTTAAAGGAATACTTTCAATCATCCCTGGCTGCTGGGAGTTTTATCGCTTGGATGGCCGAACTGAATCAGATACCAATTGCTTTTGGTGGAATGGTGATCCAGAAAATACCCGGTCACTTTAATTTAATCAATGGAATACAGGGATACATTCTGAATATGTACACGGTACCGGAATATAGGAAAAATGGAATTGGCGCTGAAATACTCGAAAAGTTAATCGATGATGGGAAAAAGCTTGGATTAAACAAGATCTATCTACATTCTACCCGGGCTGGAATTGAGATTTATAAACGGAAGGGATTTAAAGAGCCTGAATTTCCGGAACTGGAGTATTTAGATTTATAAAGTGTGTAAATTATGGAATATCCCCTGAATTTTGCCCGGTTTTATGATCTTATCTATCATGAGTTAAGAGATGGAGTAGATCACCAATTTTTCCTAGACGAAATAAAACGGGCCAGGGGAAGAATTCTGGAGATTGGAGCTGGAACGGGTCGCTTCTTTATAAACGCCTAGAACGACGGAGCAGACATCTATGGAATCGACATCAGCAGGTCAATGATTCATGTTTTAACCGGGAAACTCAGGGAAAAAGATCGTAACAGGATCAGCATTCAGAATATCATCGATTTTAATTATGATTTTCAATTCAGCCTGATCATTGCACCATTCCGCGTAATCATGCATCTGACTGAAAAGTCTGAACAACTGATTGCCCTTAATAATGTCTACAAACATCTAAAAACCGGTGGAAGGTTCATTTTTGATACATTCATCCCGGATCTAAAACATTTGATCAAAGGTATTGACCATCAGGTTGATTTCGAAGGTGAATATGAAAATGGTAAAAAACTGAAAAGGATCGTTTCTACAAAACCAGACCTGATCAACCAGTTGATCAACGTCCATTTCAGACTTGAATGGGAAGAGGAAAATGAATTAATGGCTGAAGACTGGGAACTCGCACTGAGATTTTTTTTCCGGTATGAACTGGAACACCTGATCGAACGTTCACATTTTGAAAATTATGAAATTCTGGGTGACTATGAAGGGAACAAATTGAATGAAAAATCTAAAGAGTTTATCGTAGTTTGCCGGAAATGATCATATCTCCACCGTATCAAACGATTCCCCAAGTACACGAGTACACGAATACACAAATACACAAATACACAAATACACAAATAATAGCCCTTCCTTTTTATTTCACATAGTATACCTTTGCTTTTGAATTATCTCATTTAAAGTATGTCAAAAGAAAAGCTTCCACTCAGTTTCAGAGATATCAGCGAAGCTATCCATCGGTTCAATTTTCCTGAAGTGGATCATGTGATCGGCATTGCAACAGGTGGCATTTATCCGGCAATTATGATCGCCCATCAGCTGAAAATCGATTTCGATTTTCTTCATATAAATTTCCGGGATCCTGAGAATAAACCCCTCTACGACGAACCACGTCTTCTGTCAAATCCACTGAAAAATCTGGACAGATCTAAAAGAATTTTATTAGTTGACGAAGTATCCGTATCGGGTAAAACCATGGACAAAGCCTTGGAAATCCTGAAACGATACCACGTGACGACTTTTGTTTTGAAAGGAAAGGGTGATTTTGTTTTGTTCCCGGATATCCGATCCTGTGTGATCTGGCCCTGGAAGATCCATGATGCCTGATTCCTGGTGGAATATATGTCAAATCATGTTGAACCTCATGCAGGAACATTTTAATTTTTGACACGTACATTAAACAGGCTCTAACGATTTAATTTATTACCTGATTTACCATGATTTATAAGATTATATGGATCCTTTATGGAATGATGTTCCTTTACTCGGGACATGTTGAATCCCCTATAACTGAAATCGATCCTGACCCAGTTACCGCTTCCAGGGAACCAGATTACGATCCATACGACCTGATGATGTCAGATCATTTTGATTCAAGTGCAATTGCGATTGGAGTGGTTACTCAAAACGAAATATCCGGAATTGAATTCAGCAGCGCCTGCGATCATAAACTATGGGCAATCAATGACAGTGGAAACGGACCTTTCTTATATCTGCTGGATGGTAAGACCGCTGAAATCCAATGCACCTATCATCTGCCAAATCTGATAAATATCGATTGGGAAGATATCAGTCTTTCCAGGCAAAACGATGGGAGTTCCTACCTCCTCATCGGTGATCTGGGAAACAATTTTCTGAACCGGGCGAAACAGCAAATCTACCGCTTTAAAGAACCTGACTGTCAATGTGAAAACGAAGGAAAAATAAATATCAGGACAGATTATGAAACGTTTGACTTCGTTTACCCAGATGGGCCGCATAATGCAGAAGCATTTTTCATCGATGATGAAACCCAGGATATCTACATTATTACCAAGGAGAATAAAAGATCAGGTGTATATCTTTTCCCTTATCCTCAGCAATCTGGCCAGACCCATACCCTGACTTACCTCGGATCCCTGCCTTTTCCGCTGGCTGTTGCGGCTGATTATTGCCTGGAAACAAAAACATTATTCATCAAAACGTATGAAAAGATATTTATGTGGGAAAATTATGAAAATAAAAAAATATCCGATTTGATTTTTGATCCCCCTATGAACGCCCCTTATCATCCCGTTGAACTGCAGGGTGAATCCCTGTGTATTGGACCCTCTGGTTATTATACCCTCAGTGAAAAAGTTTTGGGGATTGAACCGATCCTTTATTTTTATAACAAAAAAATAATTCGATAAGATTAAGTGAAACAAAGTCCATGTCTCTTTTTTGAATCGATTGTTACAGGAGCGATTCAATATCTTTTAAAATTCGAGTGCTGGACGCAATCCGAAGCCCCAAATTAGGGATCATGATATTGACAAAAAAATTAGTTCCCGTTTTGCGGATTTCTTAAATTGGCTCAAACTATTTTTGAATCTCTTACAGATCATTGAATATGCCTTATCTACTGGAAGAATTGATTGGCAAACTCCTGTCCAGGAATGCAAGCATTGAGGAAGAAGTTAAAAAAAATTCAGGACTGCAGGATCTCACTTTCAAACAAAGGGAATGTATTTCCTGGATCCATCAATTAAATAATCCGAATCTAACCGAACTATCCATCAGACTTAAAATAACAAAACCTTCCACAACGGCCCTGATCGATAAACTGGAAGAAAAAAAATATATCATCAAAGTGAAATCAGATGCCGATAGACGAACGGCCCATGTCCATCTGACACAAAAGGGATTCAATGCCAGCCAGATCCACCAGAAGGTATATAAAAAACTGGCACGGGAACTCTCCGAACAACTTTCTCCACAAGAAAATGAAAAATTTCTAAAATTATTAAACAAAGCCCTGCATTCTGACGTATAAAATTTATGTATTTATTTAGTTTCATCTAACTAACTATTATGAAAATTCTTATCGTCGGAGCAGGGGTCATTGGTAGCACCTATGGCTTAAAGTTGATTAAAGCTGGCCATAAGATCACATTTCTTGAAAAAGCGACAAGGTTGCTGGAACTTTCAGAATATGGCCTTACAATGAGTAACCAATCCAAAAATTTAGTAGAAACCACCTACCAATTCAGACTGATCAATTCACTCGAACCCGATGAAGTCTACGATTATATTCTCGTAACTGTAAGGTACGATCAGTTGAATGGAGTCCTGCCAGTTCTTAAAAACAATGTTTCCAAAAATATACTTTTTATGTTGAACAATCCAGATGGAAGCAAAGCCTATCTGAAGGAATTCGAACGGAATAAAATCATGCTGGGATTTCCTGGTCTAGGCGGAAAAAAGGAGCATGGCATCATCTATTATCATATTTTATCAGGATGGATCCAGCCTACCACCATCGGTGAGATAGATGGAAAAAGATCTGATCGGATATCCAGCCTGAAAAGGATCCTTCAGGACGCTGGTTTCACAGTATCGCTCAACAGGAATATGGATTCTTGGTATTTAACACATCTTGCGATAGTATGTCCGCTGGCGAATGCGATCTATAAGGATGGAGGCGATAATTATTCCTTATCGAAAAACAGGAAGATATTAAAGCTTCTGGTTAAAACCCTTAAAGAATCTCTCAACTATATAAACCTCTCAGGGCAATCCATCAATCCCGCCAGATATAAATTACTGATGTTTTTGCCGGAAATATATTTGGTAAAACTTCTTTCCTGGATTTTAAACACGCGGTGGTCTGAAACAGTGATCAGCAGTCACAGCCTGAGGGCTCATCCGGAGATGGAAAAACTGAGTCGGGATTTTTCAATTCTCGCCAGTGAAGCAGGTTTTAACCTGTCTTGTTTCAAGAAACTAATGTACAATAATCAATTCGATCAAAAAGTAGAAAAATTATTATGGATTTCTTCGATTTTTTTCAGTTGCTTATTTTAACAGTATTCCTGCTGGTCTTCATCGGGCGTACCATTCAACTTTACTTGCAAGGAAGAAAAGTATTTGTGATTGGTCAGGGAAAAGCAATTTTAACTAATATCATTGAAATCCTTTTCTCCGTTGGATTATTTTGCTGGACATACCTATTAATCATTAATTCCCTGCACATTAATCCAGGATTTTTACCCGCACCACTTGCCATCCACAGCATACATAAAGTGTACTTGAGGATACCGGGTATGATCCTGATCAGTATTGGAATGATTATTTTCATTTCAGGTATTAATGCATTTAAAAATTCCTGGCGTATTGGGATTGATACCAATACAAGGGATGTTTTGATCACCACCGGGATTTTTTCTTATACCCGAAATCCAATATTCCTTTTCCTAAATATTTATTTCATAGGGACCTCCTTGATCTACCCAACTCCTTTTTTCATTTCATTTGCCCTGCTCACATTGATAGGGATACATCATCATATCAGAACCGAGGAGAAATTTCTGAAAGAACATTATGGTAAGCCTTACCTCGAATATCATAAAAAAGTTAGAAGGTATATATAGCACACAAACATATTTCCCATAAATCAGCCTTATATGAAAGATAGAACTAAAATTGGTTACCTGCAGGGGATCATTTCGATCATTGCCAATACATTTCTATTCGCCATAAAATTCTGGGCCGGTATATTATCCGGATCGATTGCGATCATCGCAGATGCCTGGCATACCTTATCGGATTCTCTCAGTTCGTTGGTTTTAATCATAGGAATTAAGTTCACTTCAAAAAAGTCGGATAAAAAACATCCATTCGGATATGGACGGTGGGAGCAGATTACTTCCATATTTATAGCTTTTTTACTGGGTCTGATTGCTTTTGAGTTTTTAAAAGATGCGATTTTAAGGCTAAAGGATAATCAGAGTGCCCATTATGGAATGCTGGCCATACTGGTTACGATCATTTCGATCATCAGCAAGGAGATTCTTGCGCAATATGCTTTCCGGATCGCTAGAAAAACAAATATAATTGCGGTAAAAGCAGATGGATGGCATCAGTATTTGTACTAATAGGGATTTTCTTATCCGAACATTTCTGGCGGATTGATGGGGTAATGGGTATCATTGTCGCATTAATGCTTGGATATGCGGTATACGAAATTCTGAAGGATTCCATAAATAGCCTTCTGGGTGTCGATCCACCGGCCTTCCTCATTTCCGGTATTCATAATATCATTTCATTGGTGATAGATTTTGATGTATATCCTCACCATTTTCATCTGCATCAGTACGGAATTCATCAGGAAATCACCTTTCAGATACGTTTAAATGAACAAATGAAAATTCAGGAAGGACATCGCCTGGCTCATGAAATAGAACAAAAGATACGCGAAGAAGTTAAGCTTAAAGTTACAATTCACATCGATCCTGCACACATTTCCTCAGGAGTTCAACAGGAACCCTCCTAAAATTCATCAATTCAATTCCCGGATCCAGATATTCCGGTAGCTTACCGGATTCCCATGATCCTGAAGTTTGAGAGGTAATTTACCATGTTTGATATATTTTGGCAATCCTATATAAGGGGTATTCCCTCTCAGCATTACATGATTCTGGACCAGAACACCATTCTGCAGCACGGTCATATAGGCAGGCCTTGCCAAGGATCCATCCTCCTGGAAGATCGGTGCTTCATAAATAATGTCATAGGTCTGCCATTCGCCAGGAGGTCTGCACACATTAACTTGAGGCATATATTGTTTATAAATACTGGCTGCCTGGCCATTGGAATAAGTCCGGTTGTTATAGGAGTCAAGAACCTGAAGTTCATAGGTGCTCTGTAGAAAAATGCCACTGTTACCTCTTCCCTGGCTGTTACCAACCACTTCTGAAGGAGTACGCCATTCGATATGTAACTGGCAATCTCCAAATGATTGTTTGGTCTGGATATCGCTGCCTCCTTTCTGAATGGTCATGGCTCCATCTTCGAGCTTCCACTTCACATCTCCACCTCCTGCACTTTCCCAATTCGAAAAATTGGTGCCATCAAAAAGAATAATGGCATCAGAGGGGGCTGAATATACTTCTCCAGGAGTAATAATTTTGGGCTCAGGTTCCCAGATCTCAGTTTCCTCGGGCTTCATTTCCTGTGCTATGGCAAAATTGATCAGGCACGTTCCGGCAAACATTAATAAAAAATTTTTCATATCTTCATAAATTATTATAAAAATTAACAGATTTTAATGCCAATAAAAATACAATTTTTGTCAGTTGAATTGGGGAAAACAAATAAATAATTGAAGAGAAATGCTGGTCTTTATTTTTCTGGTGGCATTCATTGCTTTTTTACTGGCTTATAAAATATACGGGGGATACCTCGATAAAAAATTTGATGTTAATTGCGGGCGCCCAACACCCAGCCATACGGATTATGATGGGGTAGACCGGGTACCAACCAAAGCACCTGTGCTATTAGGACATCACTTCAGTTCCATAGCAGGTGCAGGGCCCATCGTAGGGCCGATCATAGCCGGAATTGCATTTGGCTGGCTTCCAGCTTTATTATGGATAGTATTGGGATCCATTTTTATCGGTGGAGTGCATGATTATTCATCCCTGATGGCAAGTATCCGTCATAAAGCCAAATCTATCGGAGAAATTGCACGGATCTATATGACGCCCCTCTCTTATAAACTGTTCCTGATCTTCATCTGGCTGGCATTGGTATATATTTTAATTGTATTTGTTGATCTGACTTCCGCCGGATTTACCACCAGTCCTTCAGTTGGTACATCTTCCATCTTTTTTATCCTGCTCGCTGTACTATTCGGGATTTCTGTAAATCGCTGGGGAATGAATTTTAAACTGGCTTCCTTCATCTTTGTCCCCCTGGTGTTCTTTGGCATTTATTTTGGTCATTTATTGCCCATCGAAAACAGTTACCTGCCTGCCATCCTGGGCGAAACCAAACGAACCTGGAATATCCTTCTTCTCATTTATTGTTTTGTGGCAAGCATCGCACCTGTTTGGATTCTTCTACAACCCCGCGACTATCTTTCTTCTTTTCTGTTGTATGCATCCCTGATTGGTGCCTTTATCGGGATCTTGCTAGGGGGATTTGAGATCCGGTATCCCATGTTCACCACATGGAATGATATCGAAAGGGGCACCCTGTTCCCAATTTTATTCATCACCATCGCTTGTGGGGCCTGTTCCGGCTTTCACTCAATCGTCGCCTCTGGTACCACTTCCAAACAACTGAACAATGAATGCGATGCCCGTCCAATAGGTTATGGGGCGATGCTAATTGAAGGACTGGTCGCGGTCATCTCCTTGTTCACAGTGGCTATGGTATTCTCAAATAATGATATTTTAAAATCCAATCCTCTCGAAATTTATGGGAATGGACTGGGCACTTTCCTGGAAGTATTGGGTTTCCCCTATGCCATCGGGAAATCATTTGGCATCCTGGCAGTTTCCACCTTTCTGCTTACTACGCTGGATACTTCCACCCGGGTGGGCCGTTATATCTTCGAGGAATTCTTTGATATGAAGGGGAAAAATGCCAGGATCACGGCTACTGTTGCCACCTTGATGCTGCCACTGGCCTTTAACTTTATGATATTAAGGGATGCTTCCGGGAATGTGATCCCTGCATGGCAGGCCATCTGGCCGGTTTTTGGGGCCACTAATCAATTACTTGCTGGCCTTGCATTGCTTGTGGTATTTGTATGGCTGAAGAAAAAAGGGAAAAATACCTTCTTCATCATCATCCCAATGCTTTTTATGCTGACAATGACGTTATGGGCATTGGTCCAACTTATCTATCAGAGCGGATTTACCATCCTCGGGATTATTTCCTTCATTCTGCTCTGTTTGTCCATTATGTTGATCATAGAAGCTACCCGTACCTTGAGGAAATCAGGGGGGATCCTTGAAAAGGTCGAAGCATAAAAAACCCCGCTTCAGGCGGGGTTTATAAGAGCACATTGGAATTTATCAAGCAAGCTTAATTAGCTTCTACTTCTTTACTTTGGAGTAATATTTCATCTATGGCCTTCTTCAAGCTAGGCTTTGGCAAAGCCCCCATCGCCATCTGAGGCTGTCCTTCTTTAGGACAGAATAACAACGAAGGGATGCTGCGGATCCCGAATGCTGCAGCCAGTTCCTGCTGAGCTTCCGTATCTACCTTATAAATATGGATCTTACCCTCATATTCTTTTGACAATTCCTCCAACACCGGGGCTACCATTTTACATGGTCCACACCAGTCTGCATAAAAATCAATCAAACAGGGAAGATCACCTTCATACTTCCACTCTTTGTTCTGCTCGTAATTGAAAACTTTCTCGAGAAAGGTTGCTTTTGTTAAATGTTCCATTTCTGTATTCCTTTTTGTTATTGTTATTTCTCCTTTTAGTTTTTTAATATTTCCATCCTTACCTTCCGATCCACATCCACTGATCATCAAAACTGATGACAGGATTAAAACATTCAATATTGTTAATATTTTCATAAGCTCTCAACTTCCATTGTATGTACGTGCAAACATATGAAAAGGTTTTCATATAATCAATGTTCTTAATGGTTTTTTTTAAAAAAATTAAACCGTCAATTTTTAGGCTAAATGAAAATAATTTTTAACTTTCATACATTAAGCATTAATACTGACATGAAAAAGTTATTTCTTGTTCGTCATGCCAAATCATCCTGGGATAACCCATCCCTTGATGACATTGACCGCCCCCTGAACTTCAGGGGTAAAGAAAATGCCCCGGAAATGGGTGAAAGATTGAAAAAACAGGGCATTCTACCTGATTTATTGATTTCAAGTCCTGCTAAAAGGGCCAGGAGTACTGCGAAAAAACTGGCTGATAAAATGGGTTACCCGAAAAATGAAATCCTGATAAATGATGGTTTATACCATGGCGGTGATGATATGCTGATAGATATTGTGAGGAAGCTTCCGGATTCGGCTGAAAGTGTCATGTTATTTGGACATAACCCGGGTTATACCTATTTTGCCAACCAGTTATGTAATATCAATATCTACAATATCCCGACCGCCGGGGTCGTAGCCATTGACTTTCATATAGATTCCTGGCAGGATGTCGATTTTGGAAAAGGGGAACTCGTCTTCTTTGATTATCCGAAGAATAACAAAATTAAATAGTCTGATTCAAATTCCGGATGTCCTGGATCACTTCCGGATGGAGATCGACATTATTAAGGAATTGAATGATCTGTTGAGCGGCCTTCTCTGGAGATAATAATTTATTTTCATCTTTCAACGACTGAAAACGACTCCGACTGCTGAAATCATCCTCGGCAGCATGTCGGATCTGATCTTGCATATCCGTATCGATGACACCGGGAGCCAGGGAAATAATCGTAAAATCTCTTCCCCGTTCTTCATTTTCCAGTGCGGCGACTTTCGATAGCATATCAAGTGCAGCTTTTGATGAACAATATCCGGACCACCCATCGTATGGATTTTGGGAAGCACCAGAACTGATATTCAAAAGGATTTTTTTACAGGGATCGTTCTTATATTTCCGGATAAAGGCATTGGATAATAGCGCTGGGGCAGTCAGATTGACATTGTAAATACGAATAAACTCTTGATCATCGATATCTCCCAGGTATTTAATCGAACCAAGATAACCCGCATTATTGATCAAAACCACTTTCTCAAAACCACCGGCCTCATCAAAGATTGAATCTAGCTGATTCAGCAACTCCTGAGGCTGATTCAGATCGATTGACAAATGGGTAAATCTGGGATGTTCGAATTCATTACTGCGGGAGATCCCAGTGATCAGATTTGCCTCTTCCTGAATCAGGGTATTTACCAAGGCCTTTCCCAGGCCATTACTGGATCCTGTAATATAATATTTATTCATTGGCAACCTCTTTTCCCCTTTATGGAATAAAATAACCGGAAAAGACCCAAAAAAGAAGCAACACCTGAAAATTGCTTTCTTTCATACTCAGATTGTGTTGAAACAGAACTTGAAGGGCTAGCTACTTACAGGATATATTGGCTCAAATCTTTGTTCTTCACCAGTCCTTCCAGTTTTTCAGAAACATTTTCACGTGTAATGACGATTTTGGCATTGGGTCCAATCACATCCGGCACGTCAAACAGGAAGTCGTTGAGCAGTTTGCTCATCACCGTATGCAACCTTCTAGCACCAATGTTTTCAACTTCCTCATTGATCTGAAAAGCAGTCTCGGCTATTTCTTCCAGGGCGTCATCCGTAAATTTGATTTCTATGTCTTCCGCTTTGAACAGCGCTTCATATTGTTTTGATAGTGCATTTTTCGGCTCTTTCAGGATCTGGAAGAAATCGGCCTTCGTCAAATTATCCAGTTCTACCCTGATAGGAAAACGTCCTTGTAATTCAGGGATCAGGTCCGATGGTTTTGATACATGAAAAGCCCCGGCAGCAATAAAAAGTATATGATCCGTATTCACCACACCATATTTGGTATTGACCGCACTTCCTTCAACGATGGGTAGCAAGTCACGTTGAACCCCTTCACGGCTCACATCGGGGCCTGATCCTCCCTTATTTCCCCCTCCGGCAATCTTATCAATTTCATCGATGAAGATGATTCCGGTATTCTCTGCCTTGAGAATGGCTTCCTCTTTCACTTCATCCATATCAATCAATTTGGCAGATTCCTCTTCCAGAAGGATCTTCCTCGCTTCTTCTATGGTGACTTTTCGTTTTTTGTTTTTCTTTGGCAGCATATTGCTTACCATCTCCTGCAGATTGATCATCGAAGCTTCGTCGATCATCCCGCCCCCGATCATTCCAATTCCTGAGCTGGCAGGTTGTCTGATATTGATCTCGATTTTACGATCATCCAACTCTCCTCTTTGCAATTTTTCCCGGAATTTTTCCCGGGTTTTTTCATTTAATTCATAATCATCCGTGGATCCATTTCCTTTTCACCCTCTATCGATCTTTGCGGCCGCAGGGCAGGGGGTTTCATCGGAGGTATCAAAACATCGAGAATGATATCTTCAACCATCTGGGTGGCTTTTTCCTTCACCTCCTCTTTCTTGTTTGATTTTACAAGATTAACAGATTGTTCGACCAGATCACGTACCATACTTTCCACATCACGGCCAACATATCCAACTTCCGTAAATTTTGAGGCTTCAACTTTCGCAAAGGGTGCCTCCGCAATTTTCGCCAATCTTCTCGCGATCTCCGTTTTACCAACTCCGGTGGTGCCGATCATCAATATGTTATTGGGAATGATCTCTCCCTGGATCTCTTTATCGGCATTCATCCTTCTCCAACGGTTTCTCAGGGCAATGGCAACATTTCTTTTAGCATCATTTTGACCTATGATGTATTTATCCAATTCGGTAACAATTTCCCGCGGCGTTAAATATTTATTTCTATCTAACATATTTCAATTCTTTAATATCCACATTTCATTTTTTTTTCACGCTTCCGCAAATTCTGTATGATTTCTTTTCCTCAATATAGGGTTACGCATCCCGGAATCATTGAATGATTAAATTCCTGCATAGCTGAATTATCAGATCCGGAATTTTATTCAAAAACAAATTCCGTCGGTTCGGGTACTTTCTCCTTAAGAAGCGCAAAGTTCAATACCTCATCCACATGATCTACATAATGGATTTTTAAATTTCTCATATAGACTTCATCAATTTCTTCAATATCTTTGCGGTTTCTCGAACAAAGGATGATCTCCTTGATTCCAGACCGCCGTGCAGCCAGTATTTTCTCCTTGATACCACCCACCGGGAGCACTTTCCCGCGAAGTGTTATTTCGCCTGTCATGGCAATTTTGTTTCTAACCTTGCGCTGGGTATAAACCGATGCCAGGGATGTAAGCATGGTAATCCCCGCTGAAGGCCCATCCTTGGGTACAGCCCCGGCAGGCACATGAATATGCAAGTCGTATTTTTCAAATACCTTATAATCAATATTCAGTTTGTTAGCATTGGATTTGAGATACGACAAAGCAGCCATGGCAGATTCTTTCATCACCTCCCCCAGCTGGCCACTCAGGGTAAGCTTTCCGCTTCCCCGGCTTAGACTGGACTCAATAAAGAGGATCTCCCCTCCTACCTGGGTCCAGGCCAATCCTGTAACCACTCCGGCCAGGTTGTTATCCTGGTACAATTCTTTTTCAAATTTTTCGGATCCCAATGTTTCGATGACCATCGCTGGTGTGATGGTTTTATCATATTTTTCCCCCATTGCCAGCGATTTTGCGATTGTCCTTATCACTGACCCAATACTCCTCTCAAGACTTCGGACACCCGATTCTCGCGTATATCCCTCTATCAATTTCACAATGGCTTCCTTTGTAAACTGTACATCACCTGATTTTAGCCCATGTTCCAATCTCTGCTTCGGGATCAGATGCCTTTTGGCTATCATTACCTTTTCTTCCAGGGTATATCCGTTGATTTCGATCACTTCCATCCGGTCTCGCAAAGCCGGGTGCACGGTCTCCAGTGTATTGGCAGTGGCAATGAACAATACTTTTGAAAGATCATATTCCACTTCCAGGTAATTATCGACAAAAGTGCTGTTCTGCTCAGGATCGAGGACCTCAAGCAAGGCAGAGGAAGGATCCCCCCTGAAATCAGAACTCACTTTATCGATTTCATCCAGCACAAAAACTGGATTGGAGGTTTTAATCTTTTTGATATTCTGAATGATCTTACCAGGCATGGCACCAACATAGGTTTTCCGATGTCCACGAACTTCAGCCTCATCATGTACTCCTCCAAGCGACATTCGGATATATTTTCTGTTCAACGATTTAGCAATTGATTTACCAAGTGACGTCTTTCCAACACCGGGAGGTCCATATAAACAAAGAATGGGTCCTTTGAGATCACTTTTCAGCTTCAGAACTGCCAGGTATTCCAGAATCCGATCTTTTACTTTCACAAGGCCATAATGATCCCTGTCCAGGATCTTTTTGGCCCTGTTGAGATCGAAATTATCCTTTGTGGTTTCATTCCAAGGAAGGTCAACCATGAATTCTACATAATTCATGGCAACCGGGAATTCAGCCGAGGCAGGATTCATCCTTTTTATTTTATCCAGTTCATGATTAAAATGATCCAAAACATACTCCGGCCAGTTTTTCTTCATTGCTCTTTGACGGAGTGCATTGATCTCCTGGTCAGGTCCTTCTGCTCCCAATTCGTCCTGTAATACTTTCATCTGCTGCCGCAGGTAATAATCCCGCTGCTGCTGATCGATGTCAGAATTCACCTTTTTCTGGATCTCATATTTCAATTCGAGCATCTGAAGATCTTTCAGAAGATATTCAAGCAGCGTAGTAGCTCTTTTCAGGCCGTTATGTATTTCCAGTAAAGCCTGTTTATCCTTTACATCTGCATTAATATTGGAACTGAGAAAATGAGTCAGGAAATTCGGATTATCAATGTTATCAAGGGCTACCTGGGCTTCCTGCGGGATCTCCGGATTCAGGCTCATGATCTTTACGGCTGTTTCTTTGATGGACTCAAGAATTGCCTTCGTCTCCTTTTTATTCTTATCCGGGAAAAATTCCTCCAACTGCTGGATCTTCGCGATCATAAATGGATCATGCTGGACAATATCCCGTATTTCAAACCTTTGTTTCCCCTGAATGATGATGGTTGTATTTCCATCAGGCAATACGATAAGCTTCAATATCCTTGCTACTGTACCTATTTTATAAATTTCCTTGATGCCTGGATCTTTCACTTTAACGTTTTTCTGAGCTATTACACCAATAATCCGGTCGGTTCGATAGGCCTTCTTTACCAGTTTGATGGATTTCTGCCTTCCAACCGTGATCGGTATGACAACTCCCGGGAAGAGTACAGTATTTTTGATAGGGAGAATGGGAAGTTCATCATTCAATGGATCCTCCTGCATTCCTTCCGCATCGTCAGGGGTTATTAACTGAACAAACTCACTGGAATCTTCATCGTTATAGGATGAAAATCCAAGTGAAGTAAGAAACATATTTACATTAAATCCCATATCCAAACCCTTCTAATGACAGAATGTCATTTTAACAATATACAATTCTAAATTTAAAATCAGAAGAAATTGTCAATACTTGTGCCAAAGTGGGGCAAATAAAAATTAATCCCGATCGTTATGATTAAATTTACAACAATATTTATGATTTTCACCTTATAATAGCGATTTTTCAGGATTCTCAAGATCATGAAAATACTACGGCATTTCATATATCCGATGACAATTTTGACATGTTTTTGGCAGAATGGATTATGCCAGAAGAAGATAGAGGGTGATGCCGATTCAACGATTATCAGGAATCTTCCGGTTCATAAAACGGAACCTAACATTGATTTCCCAAATATCAACAGGATCCCTTACTATTATCAGAAAAAAGAATTACAGAAGATCGATCAATACAGAAATACCGGTGATTTCGGATCGTTATATCAGGCTTTATTTCATTATGTGTCAAACTTTGGCATCCAGAATTTCTACAAGGATACCCAACTTCTCTGGGAGCTGGCTGCTCTGGCAGAAAAAACCGGGAAAAAAGAAGAATCCGTGGAGTTATATAAATTGGTCCTGAAACACCACCGCCAGGATATCGATATTCAGAATATCCAACAGCATTTTGATTCAATTCAGGGCAATATAAAAGACCAATATGTATCGATCGATTATTATTATGAACTGGTTGATTACCGGAAGGAAGTAGATACCCTTCAACCTCCCCGGGGAGTACTGCTGAATATGGGTCATCTCGTCAATTCGAAGTATTCAGACTATGGCCCCTCTCTGAATATACACGATTCCGTTCTCATTTTCACCTCTAAACGGAATGATTATGAGGTAGCGATCGATGTCAGAAGGAATGAAGACCTGTTTTATGCATATAAGGATGATTATGGATGGACGGAAGCCATCCCACTTACTGAAATCAATTCCATCTTTAATGAAGGTTCTGCCTGTATCAGTAAGGATGGGAAAACGCTATTCTTTTCGCGCTGTGATGCCCCTGACACATACGGCAATTGTGACTTGTTCTATACAGAGCTTCAGGAGGACGGTACATGGGGGAACCCACAGAACTTGGGCACGCATATTAACAGCAATGCATGGGATTCACATCCTTCCCTCTCGCATTCCGGGGATACTCTTTATTTTGCTTCCGACCGGATCGGGGGATTTGGACTTTCTGACATCTTCTTCACCTATAAGGATAAACAAGGGAAATGGCAGGATGCTCAAAATGCAGGGCCCTATATTAATACCCGAAACAATGAGGTGAGTCCATTTTACCACCCGACCTTTGATGTGCTTTATTTCAGTTCGAATGGTCACCTGTTAAATTTTGGTGAATTCGATATTTATAAGGCTTACCGATACGGGCGTTTCTGGGGAGAACCCAAAAATATAGGCCCGCTAATCAACGGAGAAGGATCCGAATTTTATTTCACCATCGATGCTGATTCTAAAAATCTGTTTTATGCAAAAAGCATTGAAAATGATATGGCCAATCTGGACCTTTATTCATTCCCTCTGCCGATGGAGGCACAACCCAATGCCACTACCCTGCTTACCGGATCGGTGATCGATATTGCTACCAATGATCCATTTACTTCCGGGATCGTCACGGTCATTGATCTGGAGAACGGGATAGAGGTAGCCCCCAGGAGACTCAGTGCTCAGGGTACATTTGAATTCAACTTGATCAACAATAACAGATATCTCCTAATCATTCAGAGCAGTGAATTTTTTAGGATTGAAGAGTTCTTTACGCTTGTCGGAAATATGGAGATCAACAAATATACGGAATCAATTTCTTCCAGAATGGAGTTTGAATCCATAGAATTTGATGTGGAGAGTGCCGAACTCAAACCCGCCATGTTTTACGATCTGGATAAAGTGGCTTTATTTCTCCTCGATAACCCTGATTTCAAACTTCGTATCTCGGGACATACGGATTCCTATGGCACCCCGGAATATAACCTGGATTTGTCTAAAAGAAGGGCCAATGCCATTATGGAATACATTGTTTATTTCGGGAATGTTCCCCGTGCCCGAGTGGAGGCAGAAGGATATGGGAGTAGTATGCCCATTGTTGAGGAAAGGACAGACGAAAACCGTCAGTTGAATCGAAGGGTTGAGTTTGAATTGTACCGTCCCAGCATGAAGGAACTGGAAGAAATGAGAATGCTTGAGCAGATGGAAGAAACCTCCGACTGGTGATCTTAAGTTGAAAGGGAGATCAATCATTCCGCTGCCTGAAAGGGAAAGAGTCTGCGTAAATCATGGCATGGGTAAGGGAACCTCTTTAGAAAACCTCCTTGAAAATATCATTGAAGATGATAAATACCATCAAGGATAAAAGGAGCACCATCCCTACTTTCTGGGCAGTTTCCATAAATTTATCCGAAGGTTTACGACCGGAAACGATCTCAAAGGTCAGAAACATGACATGTCCCCCGTCTAAGGCCGGAATGGGTAGAAAATTCATGAAGGCCAGAATCATAGAAAGTAATCCTACCAGACGCCAGAATCTGAGCCAATCCCACGTACTTCCAAAAATTTTGGCAATGCCGATGGGGCCTGACACTGATTTTGAAAAGTTGAGGTCGCCAGAGAATATTTTCCCAAAGGCCTTGATATTGACAAATACAATGCTGAAAGCCGTTTCAATTCCCTTTGGGATCGATTCAGCAAAACTGTAATTTACGGTGGCGAGACTATAATCTGGAATCGCTATAAATCCCATTGTACCATCCGCTGACACAGGGATCTGGAGACTCAATTGATTTTCATTTCGCTCAATTATCGTGGATACGGTTTCATTCGCCAGACTATCCATAACTTCCTTAAACTGATGGAAATAATTAATTTTGACCCCATCTACACTTACGATCTGATCCCCTGATTGCAATCCACTCGTTTCCGCCCCACTTCCTTTTGAAATTTGACCCACGTGGAATTTATAAATAGGCTCTATGAAATCGGGCGCTTCACCTTTACCCGATGGATTCAGCTCCTCAATAAAATTACTGGGTATCGGGATTTTCAAAATTTCTCCATTCCGCTCTACGGTATAGAATGCACTATTATCAAGTAAAACCTCTGGACTGGTCAGGTCGCTGAATTTCTCATAATCATGGCCATTCACCTGTAGAATCTTATCACCGGTTTTCAAACCGATCTCCTGGGCAAGGTCATAAGCGACAATTCCATATTTATTCCCTTCACTTTTTGGGAGGTAAGTATCACCAAAAGAATATACGATAATCACGAAAATGATAATACCTGTAATGACATTGACGATGATCCCTCCCATCATTACGATCAGCCTTTGCCAGGCTGGTTTTGCCCTGAATTCCCAGGGTTGAGGCTCCTCGGACATCGTTTTGAGATCGAGTGATTCATCGATCATTCCGGCTATCTTCACATATCCACCCAACGGGATGGCTCCAACGGAATACACCGTTTCTCCATACTTGAACTTAAATATCCTGGGCGGGAAACCGATTGAATATTGTTCAACACGCATGCCAAACAATTTAGCGGCCAAAAGGTGACCCAATTCATGCAATCCAACTAAAATTGAAAGGCCCAAGATCATCTGGGCCGCCATAACGAGTACATCCATCAGTTAATTATTTCTTTAGCTAAAATCCTTGTTTCATGGTCCGACATAAAATAATCGTCGTATCCTGGTTTTGATATATACGGAATTCTGTCCATACAGGCTTCGATTACATCTGAAATTTCCAGAAATCCTATTTTATCATTTAAAAACGCATCAACAGCCATCTCATTAGCAGCATTAACAATACAGGGCATATTTCCCCCTTTTTTTAATGCTTCGTAGGCAATGGCCAGGTTCCTGAAGGTCTCAATATCAGGTTTTTCAAAATTAAGTTCAGCCGTATTTACAAAATTATACCTTGGAAAATCAGATTTCCAACGATTTGGATAAGATAATGCAAATTGAATCGGAATTCTCATGTCGGGAACACCCATCTGTGCTTTAATGGACCCATCTTCAAATTCGACCATAGAGTGGATAATTGACTGGCGATGAATGACTACTTCAATCTGGTTGGCATCTACACCAAATAACCACCTGGCTTCAATCACCTCCAGTCCTTTATTCATCAAAGTAGCTGAATCGATGGTGATCTTGTCTCCCATGTTCCAGTTCGGATGTGAAAGTGCCTGCTGTTTACTGATCTCCTTCAACTCATGCCGTTTTCTGCCCCGGAACGGTCCCCCGGAGGCTGTCAATATGATCCTTTCAATTTTATTGTGAAATTCACCCACCATACACTGAAAGATGGCGGAATGTTCCGAATCCACCGGATAAATATTCACACCCCTTTCAGCCGCTAATCCAGTAATATATTCTCCTGCCACCACCAGGGTCTCTTTATTTGACAAAGCAATCTCCTTTCCTTTATCAATGGCCCTGATGGTTGGTTTCAATCCGGAAAATCCAACCATGGCCGTAAGTACCATGTCAATCGTATCCATCTCAACAACGGATGCAATGGCATCCTGTCCTGCATAGACCTTAATTCCATGACCGGATAAGGCCTCATTTACTTTTCCATAAAGGGCCTCGTTACCGATCACAACGGCATTCGGCTGAAATTCAAGGGCCTGCCTGATCAACAGATCCGCATTGTTGTTGGCGGTAAGCACCTCCACCATGACAAAATCCTGGTTTGATCTGATAACATCCAAAGCCTGGGTCCCAATGGAGCCGGTTGATCCTAAAATGGCTATTTGTTTCTTATTATCTTCCAATGGCTCTTTAAATACATTGAAATATTATAATCGTTTAATGAATTACATGTTTTTCAAGAAAATCGGCAATTTCTCTTCCATTTGACAACCGGGGCACTTTATTCTGTCCCCCCAATTTTCCCTGGGATCTCATATACTCCTGAAAGGCTCCTTTTGAAAGATTTTTAATTTTCAGCGGCCTCAGTATGGCTCCTGATACCAGGTCGTAATAATAAGAATTCAACTTTTGAAGCTCTTCATCAATGATCTTCTCAAAGGCTCGTTGATCCCCAGGAGCCCTACCGAATTCCACATACCATTCATGTAAAGGTAATCCTTCTTTGGGAGTAACCTGAGGTGCTACGGTAAATTCAACCAATTCAACCTCTTTGAATTGATGCATGGCTTTTTTCATGGCTTTTTCCACCTCTTCTCCAATTACATGTTCGCCAAATGCCGAAATGAAATGCTTGATCCTGCCCGTTACCAGCAGACGATATGGATTTTTTGAAATAAATTTCACTGTATCTCCTATGGAATATCCCCATAATCCGGCATTGCTGCTTACAACAAGGGTATAATTTACCCCTGTTTCCACTTCATCAATCCTCAACCTTCTCGGATTATCACTGAAATATTCCTCAGTGGGAATAAACTCAAAGAAAATACCTGAATTAAGCAAGAGAAGTAAACCGGGATCTTCCTGTCTGTCCTGGAAAGCAAAAAAACCTTCAGAAGCCGGATAGGTTTCTACCGAATCAATTTTTTTACCAATCGACTCAAACAACCTGGCCTTATAGGGTTCGAAGTTCACTCCTCCGTATACAAACAATGAAAAATCCGGAAAAACATCTTTGATCTTTTTACCGGTCCGCTGAATGATCTTGTCAAAATACATCTGCACCCAAGGGGGTATACCGGATATCAGCGTCATGCGTTGATTCAAAGTTTCATCGATAATCCTATCTATCTTCATTTCCCAATCCTCAATGCAATTAGTTGGATAAGATGGCATCTGGTTGGTCCTAAGATAGCCAGGCACATGGTGATTGACGATCCCTGACAGCCGGCCAGTCTTGATTCCTTCTTTTTCTTCCAGCATGGGACTCCCTGACAGGAATATGAGTTTACCATCGAGAAAGGATGATTTCCCCGTTTCATAAATATAACTCAGCAATGCATCCCTGGCACCATGGATATGGTTTGGAATGGATTCCTTGGTGATCGGTATATATTTGGTTCCACTGGTGGTACCAGAAGTCTTGGCAAAATATTCGGGTTTACCTGGCCAAAGTATATTTTCATGCCCTTTTAAAATTTTTTTTATGTAGGGAGAAAGATCTTCATAATCCCTAATTGGAACCCGGCTTTTAAAATCTTCGTATCCTCTGATACCATGGAAATCATGTTCTTTTCCAAAAAGGGTATCTCTGGCTGTAGAAATCAGCTGGTTAAATTGCCGTTCCTGATATTGCTCAGGATGACTTGCCCACCTATGTTGCCCTGATACAATAAAGGAGGCAAGGGGTTTACTTAATAGAGACCTAATACTCATGAGGTACAAAGCTAATAAATATCGGAGATACTGTCTTTAATTTGTTGTAAATTCGATGTCCAGTTTAGGAAGTATACTTTTTGTGATGAAAGAATAATTAAGTAAAAAAATGAAAAAAATATTCGTTTTTGTCCTATCAGGATTCATGGCTGGTTTACTGGGTGCCGCCACCTTTCACTTTATTTTCAATCCAGAGACACGGGATCGGAAAGTGGACCTCAATTCCTTTACCACCGACGAAAATGTGGCGGACTCCGATCGTATGTCTTTTCCCACCTATTTAAACGCTAGGATGCCCTTTGAGGACATGGATGAAATGAATGAGGCGTTTGCCCTGGCTTCCAGAGAAAGCACCCCCAGTGTGGTTTACATCAAAACAATCACGGAAAAAGTTTACAGCAATACCTGGTATGAATGGTTTTTCGGTGACCGGGTCAGCCAAAGTTATATCAGTACTGGTTCAGGGGTGATCTTTACTTCAGATGGTTACATAGTCACCAATAATCATGTGGTGGAAAATGCAGATATCATAGAAGTGATCCATAACAAACGTACCTACGAAGCTGAACTGATCGGAACAGATCCTTCAACAGATCTGGCAGTCCTGAAAATTGACAGATCCGACCTGCCAAATATAAAAATTGGCAGTGCACGTCATCTGAATGTGGGAGAATGGGTGCTTGCCGTGGGAAATCCTTTTAATTTGACCTCTACCGTTACGGCGGGAATTGTCAGTGCAAAAGGACGGCAGATCAACATCCTGAAGACCAATTTCCCGATCGAGTCATTCATTCAGACGGATGCAGCCATCAACCCCGGAAACAGTGGAGGGGCCCTGGTGAATGTAAAGGGGGAACTGATGGGAATTAATACGGCCATCCTTTCCAAAACCGGATCCTATGCCGGGTATGGATTTGCTGTCCCGGTTGACATCGTAGCAAAAATCGTGGAAGACCTGATCAATTATGGGGAAGTTCAGAAATCCTATTTTGGTGCGGAGATGATGGATATTGATGAACAGATCGGCCGAGAAATGGATCTGGAAGACTGGAATGGAGTCCTTGTCCACAAAATCCAGGAAGAGGGTGCAGCCGCAAAAGCAGGTATAACTGAAAATGATATCATTGTCGGCATCGATGGGGATGAGATCCGAAGTAAAGGCGAATTTGAAGAGTTGATCAGTTACCATTCTCCGGGCGACCGGATCGACATTACCTATATACATGGTGATCATACAAAGAACGCGGTGGTCACTCTGACGAATGCAGAAGGGACAACTTCCATCCTGAAACGTGAAATATTTACTTCGAGAAGTTTAGGCGCAGATTTCGAGGTGGTTCCCAAAGTTGAAAAAGAATTACTCGGGATCCCTCATGGTGTCAGGATCAAAAAAATCAGAAGTGGATTAATTAAAAGGTTAAATATAGAGGAGGGATTCACCGTTACCTATATCAACAAGATACCAATCGAAGATCCTGAAAAACTTGCTGAAATTCTTACTAAAATTAGAGGAAGGGTATATATCGAGGGCGTAAACCGGGAAGGAGTTAAGGGTTATTATTCCTATTTTTTCTAAACCGATTTCATCTTCAGTTTCTTTTTCAATTCATCCACGGAAGACCTGAACCGGTTATCCACATCGTATATGTCATTGACCGTCTGTACAGCATGGATCACGGTGCTGTGATCCCTCCCGCCAAAATGATAGCCAATTGACTTCAGGGAATGATTGGTATATTCTTTTGAAAAATACATGGCCAGTTGCCGGGCAATCACAACTTCCTTCTTCCGGGTTTTATCCTTGAGGTCTTCGGTCTTTAAATGAAAATATTCAGCTACGGTCTTCTGTATATAATCAATGCTTACTTCCGTATCGATATCATGAATAATGGTTTTTAAGGTTTGTTTGGCCAGTTCAAGATCAATATCCTTTTTCATCAGGGATGCATGGGCAATCAGTGAAATCAATACACCTTCAAGCTCCCGGATATTGGTATCCACACTGTAAGCCAGGTATTCCAGTACATTTTCCGGGATATTGATCCCATCAGCCTGCAATTTTTTCTGGATGATCGCGATCCTGGTCTCGAAATCAGGTTGCTGAAGGTCGGCGGTGAGACCCCATTTAAACCTGGACAATAACCGTTCCTCCAATCCTTTCAGATCTTTTGGCGGACAATCACTGGTCATGATGATCTGTTTTCCCAACTGATGCAAATGATTGAAGATATGAAAAAAAATTTCCTGGGTCTTTTCCCTTCCCGAAAGGAATTGTACATCGTCGAGTATCAGGATATCGATCTTATTATAAAAATTCTGAAACTCCTGGATCTTATTGATCTTTACCGACTCAATAAATTGCTGGGTAAATTTTTCAGCTGGCACATATATCACAGACTTTCCAGAAATATTTTGCATAATATCATTGCCGATAGCCTGGGCAAGATGGGTTTTCCCTAACCCCACTCCCCCATAAACCATCAATGGATTGAAGGAAGTTATCCCCGGCCTTTGCGCCACTGCATATCCGGCGGACCGTGCCAGGCGGTTGCAATCTCCTTCAATGAAAGTATCAAAAGTATAATTCCGGTTCAGCTGAAAATCATATTTGAAAATATCCCGGATATCATTTTCCCGCCCATTGTGATCTTCTTGTTTTGTCTTAAGATCAGCTCGTTTCGAGGTCGGAATATTGATCGTGTATGGCTTGGAATCACTGTTGCCCCGGTCGATAATGATGGAATATTCAAGCTTTCCCTGGTTTCCCAGTTGCTGGTAGATCACGTCTCTCAGGATATTGACATAATGCTCTTCAAGCCACTCATAAAAAAACTGGCTCGGAACCTGAATGGTCAATACATTATCCTCAAGTTTGAGGGGAATGATTGGGTCAAACCAGGTTTTAAATGCCTGATCCCCAACAACATCCCTGATCCTTTTAAGACAATTTCCCCAAACTTCCTGATGATGCAATGACATTTACACTTTATAATATTGTTATTGATTAGATACCCTATATCCCGGAAAGGACGACAAATTTGATTAAAAAATCAATAAGAAAAAAAAAGAACCCAATAGAAATTAAGTTCATTTATTGAATATATAAGTTTAATAAATTTTTAGACCAAATTGCAACAATATCCATAATAAAAAAGATGATTTTTATCATAACCGCTTTTGACTGTTATCATGAAGGTTCCGGAAATTGAAAAGGTAGTTAGTACTAAATTTTAAAACAGCATTTGAGTAACTTTGACGCAAATTATCTTCCTTTTAGGGCAAAATTTTTCCCTGATTTACAAATTTAAAAATCATGAGCAAACCTGCAGCGTCCGATGTTTTATTTTCCGAATTCGAGAAAAAATCAAAGAAGGATTGGATCGATATTGCCAATGAAGATTTAAAAGGAGCCGATTTTACAAAAAAATTGGTCTGGAATACTCTGGAGGGATTTCCTCTGGATCCTTTTTATACCATTGAAGACACCAGGGACCTTGCCTATTTTAAAAATTATCATAATATGCTGCCTGTTCTTTCCCATAATCCGGGCAGTCCTAGATCATGGCATTATATGGAAAGGATTTCAGCCAACCATGAAAAAAAAGCCAATTCCATTGCACATGAAGCCCTGCACCTGGGAGCCGATGGCATTCAATTCTATTTGCCGGACCATAAAAAAATTAATCTTGTCAATTTGATCTACCAACTTTCCCCCAATGAGAATCCGATGAAATTCCACTTAACCTATGCACCTGAAAGGCTGGTGGAAGAATATATCAACTACTGTAGCATGCGTCAGGATATTCCGTTGGAAGATATTTCCGGAGGCATCTCCTGTGATATCATCAGCAATTATTCCCTGACAGGTAACCTGGATGAAGCGGGATTTGACTCATTGGCAGAATGTGTTCGTCATTCAGAAAAGATGCCTCATTTTAAAGTGCTGACAATCAACGGAAACCAGTTTCTTAATGCGGGATCGGATGCAGCGCACGAAATTGCTTTCAGCCTGAATATCATGGTTGAATATATTGATCGCCTTGCTGAAAAAAGCATTTCCTTACGTCAGATAATCAAAAACCTGAACTTTTCAGTGGCTACCGGCACGAATTATTTTATGGAAATTGCCAAGCTGAAAGCCCTCCGAATATTATATCACTATGTCCTGAGCGCTTTTGAGACCCACCTGCCTTCTGCGGACGACCTCCTGATACATTGCGACACATCCTTATGGACCAAGACCCTCTATGATCCTCATGTAAACATGCTGAGAAATACCACAGAAGCCATGGCCGCCATCCTGGGAGGAGCCAGTTCCCTGACCATCAGTCCCTTTGACACTGTATTTAGTAAAATAAATGATTTTTCCCGCAGAATATCCAGGAACATTTCTAATCTGCTTAAAGAAGAATCCTATTTTGATAAGGTCATCGATCCCTCTGCCGGCTCCTATTATCTGGAAACACTGATTGACAAACTGATTGAGAGAAGCCTGGATATTTTCAAAGAGATTGAATCAGAAGGCGGTTTTGTAAAGGCTTTTGAAAAAGGGTTGATCCAGCGTAAAATTTCTGTACTGAGGAATAAAAAGTTTGAGCTGGCCTCAAACCGAAAGATGGTTATTGTAGGCACCAACCAATATGCAAACCCGGATGAGAAAATCAACCCTGGGGAGCTGGAGTGGAAGGATCTGGATCTTTCAGAATCCAGTCACCATCTGATCCCCGCGAGGGCATCCTATCATTTTGAAAGACTCCGCCTGAATACAGATCAGTATGTCTGGAAAAATGGAGAAAATAAAAGACCCAAAGTTTTTCTCTCCCTCATAGGAGATCAAAAGGTCATGCGTAAAGCAAGAGCAAATTTTGCTCAGGGATTCTTTGGCTGTACCGGTTTCAGGGTGACGGAGAGCAGTCCATCCTCCTCCCTCTTCAAATCGGTTCAGAAAGCCATCGAAAGTAATGCTGACATTGTGGTCATGTGTGGAAGTGATGAAGATTATATAGAAAACGGTGTAGATTTTGCCAAGGCTTTCAAGGCCAACCATCATGGGCTCCTGGTAGTAGCGGGTAATCCGGCTGAAGTAAAGGATGCCCTTCTATCCGCAGGAGTGGATGAATTCATCCACATCAAAACAAATGTGATTGATGTGTTGCATCAATTTCAAGTTAAACTGAAAATCTTACAGGCCTAAATAAAAGGAATATGAGACCTAAATTTGACCAATTAAACAGGGATCATTTAATAAAAACTGGTTCGGGAAGAGAAAAATCCGGACAAATATTCAGCTCCTGGGATACTCACGAAAAAATTCCCGTCAAACCTGATTTTACTCATGAAGATTTAAACAAGGCTGAGCATCTTCACTTCATCGCAGGTACTCCACCCTATATACGCGGGCCTTATTCAACCATGTATGTGACCCGGCCATGGACCGTACGCCAGTATGCAGGATTCTCAACCGCTGAAGAATCCAATGCCTTTTACCGAAGAAATCTGGCAGCTGGACAAAAAGGATTATCCATCGCTTTTGACCTGGCTACCCACGGGGTTATGATTCTGATCATCCCCGCGTTGAAGGGGATGTAGGTAAGGCAGGGGTGGCCATCGATTCCATCCTTGATATGAAAATACTCTTCGATCAAATCCCGCTTGGATCAGATGTCTGTATCCATGACGATGAATGGAGCAGTGATCCCCATCATGGCTTTTTATATTGTTGCTGCGGAAGAACAGGGAGTGAAGCCAGAACAACTTAGTGGAACGATTCAAAATGATATTCTGAAGGAATTTATGGTCGGAATACTTATATCTATCCTCCTGCCCCCTCTATGAAGATCATTGCAGATATTTTCGAATATACCTCGAAAAAGATGCCCAAGCTTCAATTCCATCAGTATCAGTGGATACCATATGCAGGAGGCTGGCGCCACTGCTGATATTGAACTGGCTTATACCCTGGCTGACGGACTGGAATACCTCAGGACCGGTATCACAGCAGGTATTGATATTGATAAATTTGCACCCCGGTTTTCATTTTTCTGGGCTATAGGAATGAATCATTTTATGGAAATTGCCAAATTGCGGGCAGGCCGATTGTTATGGGCTAAAATTGTTAAACAATTCAATCCGAAAATCCGAAATCCATGTCATTGCGGACACATTGCCAGACATCGGGATGGAGTCTCACAGAACAGGATCCGTTTAACAATGTTGCCCGAACCTGTATTGAAGCCATGGCAGCAGCATTAGGTCATACACAGTCCCTGCACACCAATGCACTGGATGAGGCCATTGCCCTGCCCACAGATTTTTCGGCAAGGATTGCCAGGAATACCCAGCTTTATCTACAGGATGAAACGGAAATAGTGCCGGTCGGTCGATCCATGGGCTGGTTCCTATTATGTGGAATACCTGACCATGGAATTGGCAAATAAAGCCTGGGAACACATTCAGGAAATCGAAGAACTGGGTGGAATGGCAAAAGCCATTGAAACAGGGATCCCAAAAATGCGTATTGAGGAGGCAGCTGCCAGGAAACAAGCCAGGATTGATGCCGGCAAAGACCACATTATTGGGGTAAACAAGTATCAGAACAGGGATAAATTGGAACTTGATTTGCTCGAAGTGGATAATACTTCCGTTCGGCAGGCTCAGATCGAACGTCTGGCAAAATTAATAGATGAAAGAAATGAGGATGCGGTCAGTCGACCCTTGAGGCCATTACCACCTGTGCCGAAACAGGTGAAGGAAATTTACTGGAAATAGCCATCGATGCAGCCAGGACAAGAGCTTCTCTTGGGGAGATTTCGATGGCCATGGAAAAAGTATTTGGACGACACAAAGCCACCATAAGATCGATCTCGGGTATCTATTCATCGGAGGCCGCAGATGACGATCACTTCAGAAAGGCTAAAAAACTGGCTGATGAATTTGCGGAACTGGAAGGAAGAAGACCCCGAATCATGGTTGCTAAAATGGGACAGGATGGTCACGATCGCGGGGCAAAGGTAATTTCCACGAGTTTTGCCGACCTGGGATTCGATGTGGATATCGGTCCACTCTTCCAGACTCCCTCGGAAGTGGCTCAACAGGCAGCTGAAAATGATGTGGATGTCGTTGGGGCATCCAGCCTGGCTGCAGGACATAAAACGCTGGTTCCCCAACTTGTGGAAGAACTTGAAAAAAATGGGCCGGGATGACATTATGGTCGTGGCTGGAGGAGTTATCCCTGCCAGGGATTATGACTATCTATTTGAACATGGTGTAGCCGGGATTTTTGGCCCGGGAACGGTCATTTCGAAAGCGGCGAAAGAAATCCTGTTGAAACTGTTGGGAGAAATTGAAGAAATCAATGATTAAATTTTGCCTTTTTGTGGTCTGACTACGGGCCATGGTCTGACGAACCCCCTTCGTCTGACCAACCTCCTTCGTCTGACGAGGCGCCTTGGTTTGACCACTAATTTTCTTTTAAATTTCAGGGATATTTTATTCCCTGATCTATTTCAATCCTAAGATTATATTTATTTTTGATCAACCATGTCGTATGTACGGAAAAAAAGGCTGTCAGTTGAATCTTATGTGGATGGTGTACTTTCAGGGGATAGGATACTCCTGAGTAAAGCCATTACACTGGTGGAGAGTGCACTTACGGAAGATAATGCACTGGCTGAAAAAGTACTGTCAAGAGTAATCCCATATACTGGTAATTCGTACCGGATCGGTATCACGGGTGTTCCGGGTGTCGGTAAAAGCACGTTTATAGAATCCTTCGGGAAATATGTCACATCCCTGAATAAAAAACTTGCGGTATTGACCATCGATCCCAGTAGTCAGCGATCAAAAGGAGCCATTCTAGGAGATAAAACGAGAATGGAATCGCTTTCCGTAGATCCGCTGGCATTCATACGACCTTCATCCTCTGGTTCTGCCCTTGGAGGTGTAGCTCAGAAAACCAGGGAATCCATGTTTTTATGCGAAGCGGCCGGGTATGAAGTGGTGTTCATTGAAACGGTTGGAGTTGGTCAATCAGAAACGGCGGTGAACGATATGGTCGATTTTTTCTTGCTGCTCATGCTGGCGGGGGCAGGCGATGAGCTTCAGGGTATCAAAAAAGGAATCATGGAAATGGCAGATACGGTCGTCATTACAAAAGCAGATGGCGAAAATATGAAAAAAGCGGAAAGAGCCAGAATCGAATACCAGAATGCCCTTCATCTTTTTCCGCCCAATCCCATGGGATGGTATCCCAGGGTGACTACCTGTTCTGCCATCCATCAAACTGGAATCCGGGAAATCTGGGATACCGTAGAGGAACATCATCGGGTATCACTGGATAAAGGTTTTTTCAACGAAAAAAGGGAAAATCAGAATATTGCCTGGATGCATCATCTGATCATGGAAATACTTACACAAAGATTTTACCGCAAAGATCTGATTCATTCCCTGATCCCTGAGATTGAAAAACAGGTGGCTTCCGGAAGGATCCTAGCCATCAAGGCTGCCCGTGATTTACTCCAGGCGTATGATCGTTCTGAAAAAAGTAAATAGATCCCTTCAGGCAGGTCAATCTTTGCCATTGGATAATAAAATTCTGACATTCTGTCATTAAAAGCTTCCCGATACCTGGTTGGCACAACCCTTGTTGATCTATGAGTAACTGAAAATCGAAAGTAAAATATAAAATAAAAATATAATGGGAAAAATAATTGGCATTGACTTAGGAACAACAAACTCATGCGTTGCGGTAATGGAGGGTAACGAGCCAGTGGTTATTCCAAATAGTGAAGGAAGAAGAACCACACCTTCTATTGTTGCATTTCTTGACGATGGAAAAGGCGAAAGAAAAGTAGGAGATCCTGCTAAAAGGCAGGCCATCACAAATCCTAGAAATACCGTTTACTCTGTAAAACGTTTCATGGGTAAGAAATATTCAGAAGTGGCTGAAGAACGTAAAAATGTAACTTATACACTTGAAAAGGGGAATAATGATACCGTAAGAATGCGGATCGGGGATCGCTTGTATACCCCCCAGGAAATCTCGGCCATGGTGCTTCAGAAAATGAAAAGTACAGCCGAGGATTATCTGGGAACTACCGTAACTGAAGCGGTAATCACAGTTCCTGCGTATTTTAATGATGCGGAAAGGCAGGCTACCAAAGAAGCTGGTCAGATCGCCGGTTTGAATGTAAAAAGAATTATCAATGAGCCAACGGCAGCATCGCTGGCTTACGGGCTGGATAAAAAGAACAAAGACATTAAAATAGCTGTTTTCGACCTGGGAGGAGGAACGTTTGATATCTCTATCCTTGAACTTGGAGATGGTGTCTTCGAAGTAAAATCAACCAATGGTGATGTCCATTTAGGTGGTGATGATTTTGATTCAGCGGTGATAGATTGGCTCGCAGAAGAATTTAAGAAGGATGAAGGTGTTGATCTCAGAAAAGATCCAATGGCCTTGCAAAGATTGAAAGAAGCGTCAGAAAAAGCCAAAATAGAATTGTCAAGTTCTACCAGCACTGAAATCAATCTGCCCTATATTATGCCGGTGGATGGCATTCCCAAACACCTGGTCAGAACCTTATCACGGGCGAAATTTGAACAATTGACAGATCATCTCTTTCAACGGACCATCGGACCATGCAAGAAAGCGATGCAAGATGCTGCAATGAGCCCTTCGGACATTGATGAAGTAATTCTGGTGGGAGGTTCCACAAGGATCCCAAAAGTTCAGCAGATCGTTGAAGATCTGTTCGGCAAAAAACCTTCCAAGGGTGTAAATCCTGATGAAGTAGTGGCCGTTGGTGCTGCTATCCAGGGAGGTGTATTAACCGGGGAGGTGAAAGATGTTCTTTTACTGGACGTAACACCGCTTTCGCTGGGTATTGAAACGCTCGGGGGTGTATTCACCAAACTGATCGAATCAAATACAACCATCCCGTCCAAAAAATCTGAAATTTTCTCAACTGCGGCGGATAATCAACCATCTGTTGAGATACACGTATTGCAGGGCGAAAGATCCCTGGCCAGGGACAACCGGACCATCGGCCGTTTCCATCTTGACGGGATTCCGCCAGCACCAAGGGGCGTCCCTCAAATTGAAGTTGCGTTCGATATTGATGCGAATGGTATCCTGAATGTTTCGGCAAAGGACAAGGGAACGAACAAGGAACAGAAAATCAGGATTGAGGCATCCTCCGGATTGACTGATCAGGAAATTGAAAAAATGAAGAATGAAGCGAAGGCCAATGCAGAAACGGATAAAAAAGAACGTGAAAAAATAGATAAGATCAATGCGGCCGACTCACTGATCTTCCAGACTGAAAAGCAGTTGAAGGAATATGGGGATAAATTATCCGATAATAATAAATCTGCCATCCAATCATCACTGGAAAAACTGAAAGAGGCCCATAAATCACAGGATGTGAACGCAATTGAAAGTGCAATGAATGATTTGAATTCTGCTTGGCAAAATGCTTCACAGGAAATGTATGCTGCTTCCGGTGCACAGAATGCAGATGCTACTGGTGGGTCGCAACAGGAGAATGCCGGTAGTACCGGAGGAACCAGTGATTCAGGTGATGTATCGGATGTGGAATATGAAGAAGTAGACGAGAATAAAAAGAAATAATTTTATTGGGATGATGCATGCAAAAACCGCTTTGAGTAAAAGCGGTTTTTTTATTTTTTATGCAGAATGGCAAAGAGGTCAAGTGATTTTTCCGGCTCATCACTTATTAAGTAATCCTTATATGAAATGGAAAGCACAAGGTCGTCATCATCAGATTTTAAACGGTTACGATTCAGACGATTTAAGATTTCATACGGTATCTTCAATAGAAAAGCCGGCAAATGTTTTTGTAAATTCAACACATCATATTTCAGGATCTTTTCTACCGATTTTTTATTCAAAGCATAATATTCCATCACTTTTTGATTCCCGGTGATCCCTTTCAGATCAACCTCATCAAATATTTTTCCTGCCATATCCCGAAACTCGAAAGCTTCATACTCCCGGATATGCCATGGATTACGTGTAAGCGACATCCGTTTATTGGGCGTTGTGATATAAGCCATACCTCCTGGTTTCAGGATCCGGTAAATCTCCTGCAGGAAAAACCGATCATCACGAATGTGTTCGATGACCTGGAAACTCAGGACCACATCAAATGACCGATCTTCCATATCTTTCAAAGGAGGGAAAACAGACTTTAAAAAAAGGTTTTCCCCATATTTTACTTTAAGCTCGTCGATAACCTGTTGAATTTTATCCAATCCCAGATACCGGTCAACATGTTGTGACAATAGATCAAATCCTCTTCCTTCTCCACACCCCAACTCCAGGAGTTCTCCCTGTACCCATTCAGATACCACAACATACGGTTTTAATAGCCGTTGATGTATGGGATTGTCTGAAACAATTTTATTCGAGGTGATTTCTGTTTTATAAATTGTCATGCATGGATTCTAAAAAAGAACTGAATTATAAGTTAATAAATAACAAACTTAGGATATTTACTGATAATTATTCGAATTTGAAAAGATAATCAATTATGAAGAATTGGATAAACAGCATATTGTTTACCATCATTTTCATTGTGATCCTGTTCCCTTTAAATGTAATGGGTCAGCTTGATTTTCCGGGATTGAATCTGGCATTGAAATATAATCCAGCTGGTAATATCCCCTTTCGTTACCAGGTAAGCAAAGTAGAGAATGCTTTCCTTGTTATTTTCTCCATTGAAATAACTGATCCTGTCAATTTTAATGATCAGTATTCACTGACTTATGAAATCAAAAATGAATACGGAAGTAAAAACAGCCTGTTAACCCGGACGGTGAATTTTCCGAGGTCCGGGATTGGTGAAAAGGGAGGGATCAAATATTTCCGCATTGAAGTCGATGATGCCGATGACCTGAATATTTTATTCCTAAGATTGAAGAATAATCTGTCGGAGATCGAACAAGTATGGGATATTCCTCTGAAAGGCCTCCTCACCTATGATCCTCCAGACTTTTTTATGGTTGATCCAGGAAATCAATTGCCTCATTTAGATCCCTATCTCTCCATGGGCGAATCCATTCAAATTGAAAGTACGGATTCATTACCCCGGACATTTTTTATTTACCATTATGATCAAGACTTTTCAGCTGCAGATCCGCCCATGTACCGGATTGAAAAAGAGGTCAGCAGATCGATGCAAGTAGACACCCTGTTCAGTGTAAAATCGGGGGAGGAATTCTCCCTGCCAAAATACGGGTTATATTTTATACAATCTGATACAACTACTTATGCTGGAATCAGCATCCGGTCAGAGGAAAGATTCTTTCCAAAACTTGTCAGAATGGAAGATATCATTGATCCGGTCATTTATCTGACCACCAAGCAGGAGATAGACCGCCTGAAAAAAGATGAAAATCAAAAAGAGACATTTGAAAAATTCTGGCTTAATTTATCTGTTTCGGAGGATCAGGCCAGCCAGTTAATCCGCGAATATTTCAACCATGTTGAATTGGCCAACAGGATATTTACCAACTACAAGGAAGGCTGGAAATCAGATATGGGCATGATATACATCATTTTCGGTCCACCGGATGAAGTTACCAATAATGGGGAAACAGAATCCTGGTATTACCGGCCGCAGGTCTCCGCGTCTACCCTTGTATTTAATTTTCTACGTTTAAAAAGTATTTTTACACATCAACATTTTCTTCTGATCAGGGACAAGCAATACAAAACCAGTTGGTTTAGGGCGATCGATGATTGGAGATATGGGAGGATCAACCGATGAATCAGGAAAAAAAAGATATTATCTACGGAATACATTCAGTTGAGGAAGCCTTGTCATCTGATACTGAAATCGAAAAAATCCTGGTCAGGAAGGACCATGGGAATGAAACGATAAAAAAGATTCTGCATGAAGCCTATGGAATGAACATTCCCATCCTGAAAGTACCCGTACAAAAGATCAATAGTATCACAAGGAAAAACCACCAGGGGATCCTGGCCTTTATAGCTACCATCAGTTATGCCTCCCTTGACAACGTCATACATGAAACATTCCGGCTGGGAAAAGATCCTTTACTACTCATGCTTGACAGGATTACCGATGTCAGGAATTTTGGAGCCATTTCACGGACAGCGGAAGGATTGGGATTCCAGGCCATCGTTCTTCCATCGAAAGGCGGTGCCTTGATCAACCAGGAGGCAATGAAAGCATCGGCCGGAGCTTTGGCGCATATTCCTGTGTGCCGCGTGAAAAACCTGGCGGGGACCCTTCAGTATTTAAAGAATCACGGCATCCGTGTGATTGCCTGTACAGATAAGGGAGAAGAATTACTTTATCAGAAGAATCTGACTGGTCCGGTCACCCTGGTTATGGGTTCCGAGTCAGAAGGGATCAGCCAGGAAATCCTCGGTGTTTGTGATGACATAGCCAGAATCCCCATGTTTGGAAAGATCGCTTCTTATAATGTATCGGTGAGTATGGCCATCGCCGGTTCCGAAATCATCAGACAGAGGATGGGTTAGGTTCTGGATGGGTCCGATTCGTTCAAGGCCTTCAAATCATATATATTTCTCACCTTTATTCAGTTTAACATCTTTGATCATGGTCCTGAACTCATTTTCAAGATCCTTTTTGCAGATCAAAAGCACATCTCCACTATCAGCCACCAGGAATCCATCCAATCCATAGGTGACTACCAGTTTATTTTTATCGGCCAATATCAGACTATTCCTGGTTTCGTAAGTAAGCACATTCGCCTCGATCACATTGTTGTTTTCATCTTTTTGTTTGATCTCATACAATGAATTCCAGGATCCAAGATCAGACCATCCAAAGTCATCCAGGATCACGTAGACATTGTCGGCTTTCTCCATGACCCCATAATCAATGGAAATCATCCTGAATTGCGAATAAGCCATGTTGATGGAAGCGTTTTCCTGATCTTTATAAAAATCCTTTTTGATCACATCAAAGGCCTCGGAAATTTCAGGAAGAAACTTCTCAAAAGCGGTAATGATGGCTTTTACATTCCAGATAAATATTCCGGCATTCCAAACAAATTCCCCACTCTCAACAAATTTTTTAGCCAGATCCATCTGAGGCTTTTCTGTGAAGGTTTTAACTTTTTTAAATTCACCTTCATTGTCGATGTGATATTGAATATATCCATATCCGGTCTCAGGTCGATTCGGTTTAATCCCCAGGGTGATCAGGATATCTTTATCTTTTGTATGTTCAAGACTTTTCAGGATGGCCTCAATAAATATTTTTTCTTTTAAGATGGCATGATCGGAAGGGGTAACGACCACCGAAGCCTCCGGGTCTTTCTGTGCAATTTTATAACAGGCATAGGCAATGCAAGGAGCCGTATTTTTCCGGGAAGGCTCCAGCAGGATCTGATGATCGTCCATGTCAGAAAGCTGTTCCTTGATGATATCATAATAATTCTCACTTGAAACCACATAGATATTCTCTTTGGGGCAGACATTCAGAAAACGCTGATAGGTCAGTTGTAACAGGGAGGATCCCACTCCCAGTACATCCAGAAATTGTTTGGGATTCTGATTACGACTATAAGGCCAGAATCTGGAACCGATGCCTCCCGCCATAATGACAACATAAAAGTGATTATTCATTGACTATTAAATTTTAATCTCATATTTTGATTGAATTTCAAGGGAATTTTCAATTAACAAATATATTATTATTGAGTGAATATCATTATTTTTGTAACACTTTCTACCATCAGCCCGAACAAATTTCCTGTTATACTTTCTAGGATTTTCTATTTACATTGTTAAATTTATATAAGGTTCGATTTATTGTTGGAAGTTAATGATACGAATGACGTGGTAACAAATGAAGTAGCGCAGGATAAGATCAGACTTACCCTTAAAGAAGTTTTTGGATACAACCAATTCAGAGGAAACCAGGAAAACATCATTATAAACGTACTCGCGCGGAGAAACAGTTTTGTGATTATGCCAACGGGTGCGGGTAAATCGCTCTGTTATCAGTTACCGGCAGTCATGATGAATGGAACTGCCATTGTAATATCTCCACTGATCGCGCTGATGAAAAACCAGGTTGACCAAATGAATGCCCTGAATATTAAGGCCCAATTTCTAAATTCAACCTTAACGAAATCTGAAATCAACAGGGTGAAAAAAGACACGCTCGATGGGAATCTGAAGCTTTTATATGTGGCCCCCGAATCACTTACCAAGCCGGATAACATTAGCTTTTTAAAACTGGCTGAGCTATCATTTGCCGCCATAGACGAAGCCCATTGTATTTCAGAATGGGGGCATGATTTCAGACCGGAATACAGAAGGATACGATCCATACTGGATGAAATTGGCAATGTACCCTTAATTGCCTTGACAGCCACTGCAACCCCCAAGGTCCAGCTCGATGTGAAAAAAAATCTTGGCATTGAGGATGCCGAGATTTTCAAATCCTCCTTTAACCGGCCCAACCTGTATTATGAGGTAAGACCCAAATCGCAGGTGAAGAAACAGTTAATACGGTATATTTCAGAACACAAGGGAAAATCAGGGATTGTATACTGCCTTAGCCGAAAGAAAGTTGAAGAAATTGCCGATTTTCTTAGGGTAAATGACATCAAAGCTGCACCTTATCATGCAGGACTCGATGCAGACGTCCGGAGAAAGAATCAGGATGATTTTTTGAATGAGGAGATCGAAGTGATCGTGGCAACCATTGCTTTCGGGATGGGCATCGATAAACCGGATGTCCGCTTCGTGATCCATTATGATACACCTAAATCACTGGAAGGATACTATCAGGAAACCGGACGAGCCGGACGTGACGGCCTGGAAGGTAATTGCATTCTGTTTTTCAGTTATAAGGACATCATTAAACTGGAAAAATTCAACAAGGACAAATCGGTAACCGAGCGGGAAAATGCCCGGATCCTGTTGGATGAGATGGCCTCGTATGCAGAATCTTCAGAATGCAGACGAAAACAATTGTTACATTATTTTGGAGAGACCTATATCACCACAGAGTGTGGCAAATCTATGTGGTGTGACAGTTGCCGCTTTCCGGTTGAAAAATTTGATGGGAAGGAATATGCCATCCTTGCCATCGAAGCTGCCCTGCAAACCAATGAAAGATTTGGGATCAGCCATCTTTCCCATGTTTTGCGCGGAAAAGATGATCAATATGTATTAAGCTATAAGCACAATAAACTCCCAATATTTGGAAAAGGGAAAAATCATGATGATATTTTCTGGCAAAATATCATTCGGACCATAACCATCAATGGTTACCTGAAAAAAGATATAGAAAATATAGGAACATTAAAAGTAACAGAAAAAGGCAAAGAATATTTAAAAAATCCGACATCGATTATGGTATCTGAGAAACATGACTTCACTTCAGATGAGGAAGAAGATGGAACCGAAAATCAACCTCTGGAAGGCGCAGCTTATGATGATACATTATATCATATCCTCCGCTCAATCAGAAAAAAAGTGGCGAAAGAAAAAGGATTACCTCCTTATGTTATTTTTCAGGATCCTTCTCTGGAAGAAATGGCAACTACCTATCCCACTACCCAGGAGGAATTGTCCCGGGTAAATGGAGTAGGACGCGGGAAGGTTGATAAATTCGGAATGCCTTTTATCGAAGCCATCAAGGATTACGTTGATGAAAATGACATTACAACGGCCAAGGACGTCGTCATAAAAAGTGCAGGGAATAAATCTAAAGTAAAGATTTATATCATTCAACAGATCGACCGGAAAATAGACCTGGAAGAAATAGCCGAATCGAAGGACCTGGCTTTTGAGGAATTACTGGATGAAATGGAACAGATCATTTATTCTGGCACCAAGTTGAACATTGATTATTATATCAATGAATATCTTGATGAAGAGCGCTGCAATGAAATATTCGATTATTTTTTGGCTGCAGAGAACGACAGCATAGAGGATGCATTGGATGAACTGGGAGATGAGGGTTATGAAGAAGAAGAATTAAGGCTCGTGAGAATAAAATTTCTGTCGGAATACGCTAACTGATTTTTTAATATAACTCTTTTCGATTTTATGAATGTATTAGTCTTAGGTTCCGGCGGACGCGAACACACACTTGCCTGGAAGATTAAACAAAGTCCCTCCTGTGAAAAATTATATGTGTTACCTGGAAATGCCGGGACAGGGATCATTGCTGAAAACCTGGATATAAGTGGGTCGGATCATGAAAAAATCAAAGACTTCATTTTAAAGAATGGAATCGGTTTGGTCGTGGTGGGACCGGAAGCCCCCCTGGTCGAGGGGATCCGGGATTACTTTAAATCGGATGACCAACTCAGGGAAATCCTGTTTATCGGACCAGGCCGCGAGGGTGCCTTGCTGGAAGGAAGCAAAGATTTTGCCAAGGAATTCATGAAGAAACACAGGATCCCTACCGCGGCCTCCGAAACCTTTACGGCAGACAGAATTTCCTTGGCAAAAAGTCATCTACAAAAAATGCAAGCCCCCATCGTTGTCAAAGCAGATGGATTGGCAGCTGGCAAGGGTGTGATCATCTGCGAAAGCCGGGAGGATGCTGAAAAGGCCATTGAAAATATGCTGTTGTATAACCAGTTCGGGAAAGCGGGAAGTAAGGTTGTGATCGAAGAATACCTGGTAGGGATTGAGTTATCCGTATTCTTATTGACAGATGGCAAGGATTATGTGATCTTTCCGGAAGCCAAAGATTACAAGCGGATTGGTGAAAATGATACTGGCCCGAATACAGGTGGAATGGGGTCTGTTTCCCCCGTCAATTTTGCAGATCCATCTTTCATGCGGAAAGTGGAGGACAGGATCATCAAACCCACGATCGCAGGTCTTTCCAAAGATGGGATTGACTTTACCGGATTCATTTTCCTGGGACTCATGAACGTCGGTGGTGATCCCTATGTGATCGAATACAATGTCAGAATGGGTGATCCTGAATCCCAGGTGGTGATCCCTAGAATCGAAAACGACTTTATTGATCTTCTGATCTCAACCGCCAGGGGACGACTGAAAAATCAAAAGGTCAAAGTGTCCGAAAATACAGCCGTAACCGTTGTACTGGCATCGGGAGGATACCCTGGAGCTTATGAAAAAGGTAAGGTGATTTATGGTCTTGATAAGGTGAACAGGGGTATTGTGTTCCATGCAGGTACCCGGACAGATATAAATGGGCAGGTCCTGACCCAGGGAGGAAGGGTATTGGCGGTTACTGGAATGGGAAAAAGTTTGACAGAAGCACTTGACATAGCTTATACCGAAATAAATAAACTGAATTGGGAGGGAATGCAGTTTCGTAAAGACATTGGACAGGACCTGCTGAAACTTGAGAAATAGTAGTTTAGTATTTTTTGTATTAATTTTATAAATACAAAGATCAAAATTAATTGAGGAGAAGAATATAATGGCTACGTGTGGATCGTGTGTAAGTCAGATAGATAAAAATACCATACCCGGATGTAGAAATAATGGAGGTTGTCAGACCGATGGTTGCGACAAGCTGAGTACTTTCGACTGGCTGGCGGATATGGAATCCCCTGGGTTTCACGAATTTGACATCGTGGAGATCAGGTTTAAATCTGGCAGGAAGGATTTTTTCAGGAATTCAGAGCATCTTGTATTATATCCTGGCGATCCGGTGGTCATAGATGTCCCTAACGGCCATCATATAGGCTATGTTTCCATGCAGGGTGAACTGGTAAGATTACAAATGCTGAAGAAAAAAGTGGAGATTGATCAGAATATAAGAGGCATTTACCGTGTCGCCACTCAGCGGGATCTTGAAAAATTTGAAGAGGTCAAAAAAAGGGAAATGACCACCATGTACCGTGCCAGGGAAATCATCCTCAATTTAGGCCTTACTATGAAATTAACGGATGTTGAATTTCAGGCAGACAATACCAAGGCTACCTTTTTCTATTCAGCTGAAGAACGGGTGGATTTCAGGGAATTAATTAAGATCCTGGCCGGTGAATTCAAGATCAGGGTTGAAATGAGACAGATCAGCTTACGGCAGGAAGCAGGCAGGCTCGGTGGAGTTGGTTCCTGCGGAAGAGAATTGTGCTGTTCCACCTGGTTGTCCGATTTTAAAAGCGTTTCAACCACGGCTGCCCGCTATCAAAATTTATCCCTGAATCCAGGTAAACTTAGTGGCCAGTGTGGCAGATTGAAATGTTGCCTGAACTATGAGTTGGACACCTATATGGCAGCCCTGGAGGGCATACCCGATATTGAGGAGCCACTGAAAACTGAAAAGGGGGAAGCTTATCTACAGAAAACGGATATTTTCAGGAAAATTATGTGGTTTGGATATGAAAAGGAAAACACATGGATCTCTGTTCCAGTAAGCCGGGTCAGGGAAATTCTGGAATGGAATCAAAGAGGGGAACGACCGGCTTCTTTGCTGGAGGATGACAGAAGCGAAACTGAAGACACGACCATGGCCCTGAATACCGACCTGGAGGAACTTGATCGAAAATTCAGAGGAAAGAGTAAAAAAGGAAAAAGGAAATTTAAAAACAAGTCAAGAAAAAATAAGAAAAACAAATAATGCAGAAAAATCATTTTCCTTGGATGGTTTTTATTTTCCTGGTCATTTTGATTTCCTGTAATCAGAATCGGATCTTCGAAAAAAATGTGAAGATGAATGACAGGATCTGGGATGTTAAGCAACCTGCCATTTTCCAGTTTTCGATTGATGACATTCATTATTCCTATGATTTTTATTTTAACCTGAGAAATTCCATTCTCTATCCATACCAGAACATCTATCTCAATTATTCCCTGTCTGACACCCTGGGCAATGTCTTTAAAACCGACCTGGTGAATGTTAAATTGTTCAATCCAAAAACCGGTGAACCGTTGGGGAACGGACTGGGAGACATTTTCGATCACCAATATAAAGTGATCGATCAATACCGGTTCAATAATCCGGGAGTCTATCAGATGAAGATCAACCACTACATGCGCCCTGATTCACTTCCTGAGATCATGTCGATAGGTTTGCGTATCGACAGGGCAAAAGAAAATGGAGAATGAGTGTCTCCATAAAATTGTACGGATAGGTAAGGAAATTATTATTTAAGTTACATTATCAACTGGTTTGTTATACGGATTATTCAGGTTGCTCCTTATCTTATGTCTTTCCTTCCTCCTTTTTAGCCGTGCTGAGACTTTTTGTTAAGGCTGTCATTCCTGCAAGCCCACCCAGTTCCATCGTTTCCACGGCCGTACTTGGTACGATGACGATCGTTGCATTGGACTTCAGGCCCTCATAAAGCATATTCATTGCCCGGAGATGAAAAGCAGTTGGATTATCGGCATAGGCTTTCGCAGCATCCATAAATTTATCGGCAACCTGCTTTTCGGATTCACCCAGGATCACCCTGGCCTGCCGTTCACGTTCTGCCTGGGCCTGCATGGACATGGCATCCTCCAATCCTGATGGGATCAGCACATCCTTTACTTCAACTGAAATCACGTTGATCCCCCAAGGTTCAGTTCGATGATCGATTATTTTCTGTAGTTCATTGCTGATCTTATCTCTCCCTTCCAACATATCTGAAAGCATGGTTTTACCAATGATGTCCCGTAACGCAGTCTGTGATGCCCAGCTAATGGCACTCTTGTATTCGGCAACATCCAGGGCAGACTTTTTAGGATCAACCACCTTCCAGAAAAGAACGGCATCTACATTGACGGGTACCGTATCTTTGGTCAATGTTTTTTCCGCTGTGAATGAGGTGGTGATCACCCGGATATCGATCCAGTAGGGAACCGTATCGATGATCGGAATGATGAAAAAAATACCCGGACCCTTCATGGAATGGAATCGGCCTAAACGCAATACGATCGCCCTTACCCATTGATCAGCAATTTTAATCGATGATGAAACAAGCATTGCCAGGACAAAAGTGATGGCCCCAATAAAAACAGCATTGCCAACTGATACTTTATACACGGAAAAAGCAATCGCTCCCCCGATACACAGTATTACAAAGAAGATAAATCCTGCAAAGGAATTGTTACTTTTCATATTAATTATTTCCTCAATTTAAGTTAATGTGAATGAACGTTAGCAGGGAAATAAACAGGGTGTTTTGGCAGATTCCTTGTTTGACCAACATTCCAATGTTTAAGCCCTGGCCTGTGGCCCACTCCGAATGATCGAATCTTCATTGAGGGGTAAGCCAGAGATTCCATATTCAGCTCAAAAACTCACCAGATAATTCAATTTAAGAAAAACATCATTCTAATACAATGATTCAGGTTGGCAGTTATTAAACCATTTCTGTGAAGTCTGTTTGAAAATTCGAAATGGTCTGAAAAAATGTTCAATGGTGAAAAAATATTCGCAAGAAAAATGAAAAAGCCACCTTTTGGCATATGCGATAATTTAAAATGAATTGCCGGCTCTGACACTATTAAATTTCTTTTAACCAGAAAAAATCTACTCCAATGGTTACACCTGAATCATCCCCCACATATTGCAATGCGATTTCATTTTTACCCTTTTTATAAGTAAGTGCCTTTGAAAAATAATTTCGCAATAATATCCGATCAGATTCATGAAGATTTATGGATTCAACATCATTCATTTTAATCATCTCTCCATTCAAATATACCGAGATAGTGCCACCGTTCGGCAAGAGAACCATGGTAAGCCCGAGTATGAATTTTCCTTCCATGGATTGATCCACATAAAACTTCAATTTTTCATTTTTTTCTTTTGGTTTCCACATGACCACATGCCCATCCGACCACCGATTTCCTCCTTCGATTGTAATTACTGATCCATCATCCACCATTTTTTCCGCTTCGATGAACCTGAACCCGGCAGATCCCAGGTAAGCCTCAGGCTTCCAGTATAGATAAGGGATCCTATCAATATCATCAGGCATTATCTTAACGTAATCATCTAGACATCCAGGTAAAGTATACGCATAGACGATCCGGCCATAGGAAAAATCAGGAACGGTTCCATGGTGGAATAATTCCATATAAAAGGCTATTTTATCCTGGAAAGGCAGGTCATCGTTGATATGCCACCGGTAGTTTGAGATATAGCCCCGGTTTCCGGGTCCGTCATTCCGGGGCTGGCCACAATAGGGATAGGAAAAAATACGTTCAGAGGACCACGAATAATTGAAATAATCTTCAGAGCCGGTACCGAAAAAGGATGGGATGGTATCGTTATCAATAAATATTTTTTCGTCCCCTTCTCCCCACCAGTTACCCCAGGATGTGACTGCATGACTAGGATTGTATAAAAACGCGGCAGCACCAACCATGCGTCCCTTACCCATCATCAGGATATAAGGTATATCCATGACTGAAGTATTGGAAGCAGTCAATCCCCGGTCCATTTTCCATCTTGCCTTGAAATACAGGGAGGATCCTTCTTCCCAGGTATAATCCATAAAATGAATGGTCCCGGAAAGTGGAATGAGTTCATCCGACTGATTATCAATCACTATCCTTACCTCATGCTGAAAAGGCATCAGGAACCGGCAAATCAGGGTGCCATCAGGGCGTACAAAAAAAGGATACGAGGAATATGGATTCAAACCGGGGGCAGCCCCGAAAAAATCTCCCAGGGGCGATTGAACCTGCGGGATCTCGGCATCATCAAAATAAATACTTAAAATACATTTACGCAGGGCCGCTTCAATGTCGGATGAGTTAATCCCGAGAGACAGGTAATCAATGGCCTGACTGCCCTCCTTTTTGAGTAATTCCACCACCGAATGCGCAGGTAGCTCTTTCGACAGTTTTTCCAGGTCAGGAGCTCCCAGTTTGATATTTTGATCCGGATTACTGAACACTTCCTTTAACTTCCTGACTTCCGCATCATATTTATTAAGATCATCCGGCCTGAACGTCCTCACCCGGGTGCCCTCTTCATAGAGGCGTATGCCGATATGATAAAAATGGATTTTCCTGAGGTCCCCGCTCCATTCGATCCGGCAGCGGCTGGCAAATGGAACCGGGAAATAAGTGGCATCAAATTGCCGGAATACCGGGGACAAGGATAATCCTTCCTTGAGTCCGGAAAGTTTCGCAGCTGTATCCCAGAAAAAATCAGCCGCGGTCCCATTATAAAAAGGCGTATCCATGTTGTCGAGATAACACCTGATTTCTCCAGCAATCCCAGCGGTCCAGAGTCGAAGAATGGTCCCTGGACCCATCACATCACAAACCAGATAGGTACCAATCCCGTTCTGATCCGGCAATTTCAATACCTCTTCAAAACCTGGAATGAGCTCATTTCCAAAGCCATCGGAGTTGGCGAACCAGCCTTCCATGCCCGGTGTTTTACTACGGCGGTCGTAAGATGAAAATTGTATCATCCGATAGGCAGGCTGGGGGAGGTATGTCAGTCTTTTTAAATCCATCATTTCATCGATCAGGGTACCAAAAGTGATGAGATCCTGACCATGAGACCCGGAAAGATTGAATAAAAAGAGGATGATACCTAAAAAATATTGCTTCATGTTTTTGATTTTTCAAGGGAAATCATTGAATGCACTCCTGCTTCATAAAATCATCTTTCGATAAGGCCACGGGAAATTGTACACTTTTGATATCAGGAGTAATACTGATCCTAAACGGATCCTTTACATACCAGAAGGTAGCCAGCGCATAATTCATCTTAATGGAAGCCCAGTGCCAGAGTTCGATGTCTGCCTCGATCGACGAACGAAAAGGTATGGCATCCAGTGACCGGTGACGCATATTTACGGTGACTCCCCAGCTGGTATTCCCTTTGCCGACCGGCTGCGAAATAAACGGATGAGAAAAGGGATCGGGGCGGCCAAAGGAGTAGCCATAATAATCTTCCGATCCGGTGCCAAAGCTGGAGGGAAATTTTTCTCCATCCACATATATTTTCTCATCCCCTTCTCCCCACCAGTGATAAGTATTGTTGAACAGGGTTACCTGGTCTCCCACGTAGATCCCCTGGCCCTGGATATCAATAAAATTGATATCCAGGGGAGATCCCTTTTCATCTCTTGTATTGATATGCCGGTATTCATGCCAGGCTGCCCCAAAGTATAAACTGTTCGATTTCCATTTATATGGAGCCAGTCCGGCACCACCCTGCAGGGATATCTCATCCGTTCCATAATTATAAAAGACCAGATGGCAATTCTCCCGGAAAGGCATGATCCACCATGATTCCAGGGTTCCATCTTCCAGGACCTGGTTCATGAAGGTTTGATGGAAAGCCATTGTATATCCCGTTCCAAAAAATTCACCGAGGGGTACCCACACGGTTCTGACTCCGTCAAAAGAGGCAGAAATGACGGCAGATCTAAGTGCCTGTTCAGGATCTGGCGCCAATAGTGCCAGGGAAAGTCTCTTGATCGCCTGGCCCTTCCCGAAAAATTGTACAACCAGGGAGTCACCAGGTTTAATTTTCTGGCCAAATTTTTGATTGACAGGAATATCAATCTGGTTTTCCAGGAGCAGATCACTGGTTTGATTGAGTAATGGTTTCGCCCGTTGCAAGGCTTCCGGATTAATACTTTCCACTTTCGTTTCAACAGGGTATTGCCGGTAACAGATGTTATAAAAAACATCGGGCCAGTAATAGCCCCCTGCTACCTGGATGCCTTCATACTCGTATTTTTTTACCAGCGAATCACATTCGTAGGTAATTTTTGCGTGTTTTGCGAAGGGTATCGGAAGATACAGGTTATGGTCATAATCCCTGCCTTCTTCCCCCACCAGGGCACCTTCCTGGACGGATGCAGTGAAGGGATATCCGGCCACCGCATTGCCACTCAGAACATTCTGGGGAGCACCCTGAATGACCGGAATCGAATCAAAATCCAGGTAAACCCTCAGTACTCCATTCTGGGCCTTGTAGAACGTCATCCACCACCTGACAATGGCTCCCGGCCCATCAACATCAAATAGGATGAATTCTCTACGGCCGCTATTTTCTTCAACGCCCTGGAAGTGTGACCTATCAAAGTTGGCAAACCAGCCGGCACTATCCTTTTTGACAGAGGCAGGATTATAGCTGCTTACCTGTTTCAAGGCATAGGGTTGCCGGGATGGAAAATAACTGAGATGTTCCCGGTCAGCCATTTCTTCCAGTAAACTGTTTAATGTTACAGGTTGTGTACAGTTATTGAAAAAAATCAGAAAGAACATGCTTAATAACCGATGAGTCAAGATAGGTGAAATCCTTCGTACCCATCTATCATTTTTCCTATATAAAAAGAACAGCGTTTTAGTAAATGACTCCGGTCTAAAAAAGTTCATATAAACAGTTTTAATGATAAATTGATAAAAAAAATATGTTAGGTAGAATTCACAATACTAATTTTCTTATCCTATTTCAATTTGGCAAAAACTTCACTTTGATAGATTCACTGTACCGTTTCTTTCTTCGGTTGTCTTTTACACGTCTAATTGGTTTATCCAGATATAATTCAAAAGGGGATAGGTCAAGTCATGCAGGAAATTCGAAATCTATTTTTGAGATTCGATAATCAATTCCGGTGTTTCCTCGTCTGACCAGCTTTCCAATCCAAACGGCCATTGCATGTGGTCAGGCGAAGTTTACAGGAACCCGGAAGATAGAAATATAGTTAAGCCTGCAGCGCCTTCCGGCAATAATCCATGCATTTTTTCACCTCCTTCACCGGATCGGAGTCGGCGGGTACCTCGTATTCAAGTTCAATGGTGGCCGGGAATTTATACTCCTTTGTGCTCATCAGGTTCAGGGCATCTACAAGTGGCGTATCTCCCAGTCCCCAGGGCAGGTTCCCTTTTCCATTTTCCGGCTTCTGCCTGTCCTTGATATGCATACTTGCGATCCGGTCATGCTTGGCACGGATCAAATCCAGAGGATCCGGATTCCCGGCAGCCACATAATGCCCCAGGTCCAGGTTCATGGCATTATACTTGGATTGTGCCAATGCGGTATCCCAGATCGTTGGAGTCTGTTGTTCATGTCCATGATAAGCTACATATATTTTATGTTTCGCGGCCATATCCCCAAGCTTTTTTGTCTGTGCATCGTCGCCAGGCAATTCAAGGGTCACATGACTGGCTCCCAGAGCTTTGGCTGCCCTGAAACCATAATCGATCTCGGCATCAGTGTTATTCTGTCCGAAAGCACTCGGTTTGAATGCATATATGCGCACTCCTCCATCTGCATACATTTTTTTTACCTGGGCAAACTTGTCCATGGAAACAGAAGCTCTCCACTGAGCCACCTGTTTATTATAGTCTTCCATCCGTGCCCGCATATCTTCCATTTCCTTTTTTTCATCGTCGGTCAACGTTTCCCCGCTCCTGGATTTCCGCATCAATTGAAAGTATGTCCCGCGATCCATTGGATTTTCGGGCATACCGGCAAAGGATTCGGCTGGATCCCCCATCAATTCGATGGCACTGATCCCACAATCACGCACATATTGCAGGGTGGCTTCAGCGCTCTGATCCGGTAAGGTCCGGAAAGAATAGGTGATCACCCCGATCTGGACCCCCTGGATCAACGAATCCTGTTTTCCCGAGTAATGGAGAATGGCAGGCGCACCGATCACTTTTCTTGTACTCACCGCCAGACCGGCTGCTACCATCGAGGAGGTTGTCAAAAATTGCCGGCGGGAAAATGAGGTTGATTTTTTATCCATTTTCACTGTATGTTTTATTATTACTAAAAAATTTTGATCAAAATTGAAAAAATCTTACACCATCTAATTTACTATAATCCAGTTTGGATTAAAAATAACATAGCAATAAAACTAATTAAAAAAATGCTGGATCTATTCCCCGGCATTCATATAAAACGCCGGGGAAACTGAACTGAATAGAAAATTAACTAATTTTTGTTTCTGATTACCAGTGCAATTACACCACCTGCCAGGCCGTATCTGACAGCATAGGTCACGGCCGAGAATAAAACATAATTGAAATTGACAAGGCCGGTGGTGCTGAATAAATCAAGCCCAAAAGTAAATCCGATTAAAAGACCAACGAGGGAACCTGCTGAAAGGCCGGAAGAGAAATTGCCGGATCCTTTCCAAATAAGTATTATGGTTAAAAGTAATCCGTAAACAAGTTCCATCAGGATGATGGTTGGAATTTTGATATTTTCAAGCATTATCCCTTCGGCAGAAGGTTCCATACCAATATTGGAATTGCCAAACAGCCACATGTAAATAATATATCCTGCTGCAAACAGGGTGATCCCCCCTGTGATGGTTCCGATTAATAATTTCTGTGCATTCATGATGATTAGGGTTAAGGTGAATAATGGGTAATAGATGTATAGAAGAATAAAATGAATGTCATCTTTACTCGATATTTAATGCCAGATACTTAGGTATTGAACTTTATCAATTTGTTACCCGCCTTAATTCTTCCTCGGAACCTACGGATCTTTTCCGGACTCCTTTGATTTTGCCATTGCCAAATTTCTGGGTGTAGGTGATGGTAAATATCCGTTTATCGAATTTAATGTTCCCATGAAAATTGAATATTTCATTATCTGCCGTATGCCATCGGAACTGACTTGTTTCAAATAGGTCATTACACGATATCCGCAATGTGCTATTGTTATTAATTTCTTTCTGGATGCCCAGATTTACAAAACCCCGGGCCAGCCAGTTGTAATACCCGTTTATGACTGGTGACATATAAAATCCTGATAATTCTACCGTGTATTTTTTAGGGAGTTTGAAGGTTTGGGTGGTATTGATCTGAAAACCGTTTTGATTTCTTTTATAGATTCCCTCTTCCTGCTGGGTGGCGATCATCTGCCAGTTTCCGGTCAGGTTATTCTGCATTTCCCACCAGGAAGTAACCTGGAATGGGAGCGTGAGGGTGGTAGATACAGTTTCTCTACGGTCAATATTATCCGTTTCGATGGCCATGATATTGGTTTCCGGATCCAGCCGTGGTTGAAAACGCAAGATCACATCTTTATCATGGCTGTATTGCACCGAGAAAATGAAGTTCTTGAAAGAATAATCGGCTTTTACATTATTGGTATAGGTGGGCAAAATATTGGCATTGCCTGTAAAGTAGGTATAGGGATCTGCAAACAAAACAAATGGGGCCATTTCATTGTATGTGGGGCGGGTGATCCTTCTCCCATAAGATAATTGAATGAGGTTATTGTCATTGATCTTCCTTGAAAGAAATAATGTAGGGAAAAAACCACCGTATTTCCGATCAACCACCCCTTTTTCATCCTTTGTGCTCAGGAAGGTGGAGGTATATTCATATCGAAGGCCGGCATTGATGGATGTTTTTTCATTGAATTTTATTTTAAGTACCCCAAAGGCCGCCAGAACATCTTCGGAAAGATCAGCGAAGTTACTGAAATCTTCATTGATGGCCCATCCTTCATTTATCTTTTCCTCAAATAAAATGTCATTGACCAGGGCTGAAAAAGTACCTTTCACACCCGTCTCAAGAGTAATGTCATCTGTTACGTTCAGGGAATAATCGACATTCGCTACCCAAATATTTATGGGAGTGTCTTTAGATATCCTGCTTTCTTCTGTTCTGACTGGGATCTGTTGTTCATCGAAGTATTGATATAAATAGTTGGTGGGATTGGCATTGTCGTAGGTCAGGTAATCCAGGTTTGCATTCAAAACATTCCCCTCATTGAAAGTATGATTAATATTGATATTCCCCATGATATGTTTCCAGTGGTTGGATTCTCCAATATTGATATCGATGAGCGTATCGGGTGATGCCGAATAATTAAAATAAGCATCTGTCATGGAATTCATCTTAAAAACATTATCATAGCCACTGACCAGACCACTCAGAATGGTCTTTTTACCGAGGTTGTAGTCAAATCCAAACTGGTAGTTATGGGCCCTCCGATTGGTTTCTCTCATAGCCTCAGTAGATGAATTAACTGTTTCTGAATCATTAGTCGATTCCCGGTACATATTAAAGGGGCCATCCTGATCCGTATAATTAAAGGAATAATTTCCGTAAAAGCTGAGTTTTTTTGCCTGGTGATTTAAACTCAGGCTCGTTCCGGCCCTGGGTCCGGATCCGTAGCCGAGATTGGCCATGATGGACCCATTGGTCCCAACATCCATCCCTTTTTTCATGACAATATTGATAAATCCGGCATCCCCGTCCGCATCGTAATTGGCTGGGGGCACGGTCATGATCTCTATTTTTTCGATGTCACCGGCATTAATGCCCTCCAACATCTGGTAGACAGCGGATATGGGCATCCTGCTTCGTTTTCCATTCATCAATACAATGACCCCATCCTTCCCTCCCAGGGAAAATGAGTTTTCCTGACGGTTGACAAAAACGCCCGGGGATCGTTCAAGTACGTCAATGGCGGATTGTCCTGCAGCCGTAATACTGCTTTGTACATTGACCACCATCTTCCCCATTTCCATTTCATAGAGGGGTTTGTCGGCTTTGATCACTACTTCTTCAAGTTTTTTTACATCCTCTGCGAGAATGAGGGGTTCCAGCGAAAGATTTGTTACACTCCCCACATGAATCGTAGGGGTATATGCTTTGGTAAAACCGACCATATAGGATTCAATGATATAACTTCCTCTCTCAATCTGAGTTAAGGTATAATTACCGTCTTCGTCGGTCACTGCTCCTTTTACCAGGGTTGAATCCATGTTATTCAACAATAATACATTGGCAAAGGCCACTCCGAAATCATACGTGTCTTTGATCCTGCCTTGAATGGAATATTGTGAGAATCCGTTAAATGAAATCAACGAAAGAAGTAAAAAGATATATCTTGAGCTTTTCATGGGTGGATTGGTTCAGGGTAATGCTTATAAACAGATGTCGTGATAATAGGATAAACGACATATCCGCCTTCTGAAATATTCTTGGAATATCAGCAGTTAAAATGACCTTGAAATCTGTTTTTTTCAAATGGAAAAGAGTTTCCAACCTCGAAAATTAAAATAAATGTTAGTTTAAAACAAATATTATATCAAAAAATTACTCAACCAATTCAAGTTGAAACACTGAAGAATTGATCAAAAAATGAGTGGAAAAAATAGGATTAAGATGTGATCGGAGAAGCATAAAAATTCTAATCAAGTTTTTCTTCATCTCACCATCCTGGGCTGTTGAGGGCGCGACTTGTTGTCTGAGGAAGTTCGAAATAGCGATCCAGGATTCGATATTCAATCTGATTTCACAGCGATTGATCTTGACATATCAAATTTATTCATATCGTAGGGATTCAACCGGATTTCTCAGGGCTGCTCTAATAGAATGATACGCCACAGATAACAATGCAATGACCAAGGTGATACCTCCCCCTATCAGAAATGATAATATCCCGATATTGGTTTTATAGGCAAAATTGTTGAGCCACCACGTTATGAGCATATAGGTTAACGGGATTGATAATACAAAGGAAATGCCAATCAGCTTCAGATATTCCAAAGATAATAATTGAATGATCCCAGGATTGGAAGCGCCCATTACCTTCCTGATTCCGATCTCCTTGGACCTTTGTTCGGCCATAAAGGTAGCCAGACCTAAAAGACCAAGACAGGCAACAAAAAGGGCCAGTGCCGTGAAAATTAAAAAGATCATACCCATTTGCTGATCTTGCCTGAATTTGGCATCAAAATCTGCATCGATAAATGAAAATTCAAAAGGTTGTCCTGGAGCAAATGCCTTCCATTTCGATTCTATCAATTTAATTTTCTCCTGAATATTTCCAGCCGTCAATCGAACAAGCATTTTATTGCCTGAGGTTCCATAAAAAATAAACAGAGAACTCATTTCCCTATGAAGCGACTGGAAATGAAAATCCCTAACCACTCCAATTACCTCCCGGATATCACTTTGACCTTCACGCCAATAGGTTTCAATTTTCTGTCCGATGGGATTTTCCCATCCGAGAAGTTTTGCCGTAGTTTCATTGACTATTACGGCAGATGAATCGGAAGGGAAATCTTCAGAAAAGAACCTGCCTGCTGCCATTTCCAGTTCAAGCGTACCCGCATGGTCCATATCTACAACACAATAGGTGCTAGGAAAATCTTCCTGCGACCCCCCCAGCGCTTTAAAGACCGTCGATTGGTTAAAGTCAGGTGGTGTATGGTTTGTAATGCTCGCGCTCGAAACATCATTGAGTTTTTTTAATTCTTCTCTAAAAGCAAGCTTATCTTTACCCAATCCTTCGATATTCTTCAATACCATCACATTCTCTTTATCAAATCCAAGATCCTTAGTTTGTACATATTTGAGCTGCTTGAATATAAGTAAAGTGCTGATGATCAGTGCGATAGACATGGTGAATTGAAAAAGCACAAAATAACTCCGGAAATTACTGCTTTTCACTCCTTTGCCGATTTTAGTCCGCAAGATATCAATCGGATTAAAGGAGGTAAGATAAATGGCCGGGTAACTACCTGCCAGGAATCCAACTACCAGGATAATAATACCCATCCCGCCTATAAATTGTGGGATAAAAAGGTTTTTTATGGTGATGGTCTTATCAGAGATCATGTTAAATTCCCCTAAAAACATCCACAAAAGAAGAATTGCCATGAACATGGACAGGGCAGTCAGGATCAAGGACTCTGCCATAAACTGCCACATGAGTCTTTTCCTGGAAGCTCCCAGTGATTTTCTTACCCCCACCTCTTTAATCCTGTCCGTATACCGGGCAGTGGACAGGTTCATGAAATTGATACAGGCAATAATGATGATGAGTAATACTATTGCGGACAAGAGGTATATAACCTGAATATTACCTGGTGGTTCCAGTTCGCTTTGTGTTTGAGGATATAGATGGATTCTGAGCATGGGTTGCAAATAAAATCCGTAAAGCCCTCCCTGGTCATAGAATTGTTGCAATGACATGCCCAGAACCTGTTGTACCTGGGGGCCAATATATTTTTCAACGAGACGAGGAAACTTCTCATCCACCTGATGATAGTCGGCCTGTTCGTTGAGTTTGATGTAATTCTGCAGATTGTTCCCCAGCCAGGAGGGATTATGGCTATAATCCCAGGATTCCATCGAAAGGATCACATTGTATTTAAAATGTGAATTGGTGGGGGTATCTTCTGCAATACCAGTGATCACATAGGTTTCATTCAGGCCCACATTTATTAGCCTTCCTAAAAACTGGCTATAATCACTGGTTTCTGCTCCGAAATATTTCAGGGCGGTGGTTTCGGTTAATATGATCGAATTGGGTTCTTTGAGTGCAGTATTCGGATTCCCATGCAGTAATCTGAAACTGAAAAAATTAAAGAAATTTGAATCTGCCAGAAGGACCTTTTTCTCTGAATATGCCTGATCCCCGTAACGAATGTTTATATCATTCCAGATGGTGATGCGGCAACCATCCAACACTTCCGGAATTTCCCTTTTAAGATCGGCCGATATGGGTGCAGAGGAATAACAGGTATTCATATCCTTCCCGGCCAGTCTGGCCCGGGTATGGACCCTGTAAATTCCTTCAGCATCTTTATGAAAGGTATCGTACGAGAATTCATCTGCAATATACAAGACAATCAATAGACTGGCTGCCAGACCTATGGAGAGCCCTGTGATGTTGATAAATGTATAAAATTTTCGGCGTACTAGATTACGGAAGGTAATTTTCAGATAGTTTCGCAACATGGTTAAAAAAATTAGTTTCTGACCTATATTGGTTTAGATAGGGATAGAAAAGTTTTGGTTACATTCCTGACAGATTTATTGCGGAATCTGTATCAAAAATATATAGGATTGAATCCTGATGGGTGCTATTGTAAAATTGTCCACCCAGATAGGGATAAATATCTGGTAACTGAATAAGCATTCCCATGAAAATCATATAGTTTCCGACGATCATACAATGGGATGATACTGAGATTCATTGAGATAAAATTAATCTCAAATCGATGGATGTACAATAGGCCAATTCATCAATTGAATAATTGAAAGTGAAGTTGTACAGCTGAATGGGGATTTTTAATTAACGGATACGGGCCTCCCTTCCTAAATTCTGCGTCAACAACCGCTCCATGACCCGCTCCAGGAATTCATCCTTCTGAATGGACATGCCAATCCTGCCATTGAGTTCCCTGCTCTCATCGATCACCGTGTAACCCCCTTCAATCACTTTTACATGGGCCGGCCGGGTGGTGTATAATTCAGGCCATAAAAACATGCCCACCGCTACCACGTCATGCAGGGTAGGATCCGGATGTGCATAAGATTCGTATCCCCATAATGTATATAATCCCATAAGAGCATTGGTGAGCGGGGATTGCCGCATTAAAAGTTTGTTACGATAGTTCTCATCCAATTTTACATAGGTGGTCACATCCAGCCCCGCAAAGGTAATATCCGCCCCACTGGCGACAAACTTCCTGGCGGCCTCCTCATCTCCACGCACATTCCATTCGGGACTGATGATCGGGCCGGTATCATATCCCATGTAAAAAGAACCAAACATGGAATAGACATGTTTGGCCAGTTTAAGTGCATCGGGATCCTTATTAAGCACATCCATCATATTAGGAACAGGTCCCACCGTAAATAAAATCACCTCATTCGGATATTTTCTCAGATTCTCAATGATAAAATCAGCGGCATTCTGCTTGATCGGTTTTACCTTATCAAATCCTTCCGCCCAGTGAAACTGGGAAGTGAAATAATCATTCGTTTTTCTCCCAACCACGACGGGGATATCCTCCCTTCCTGCTTCATACAACATCTTGCAGGCTACCCGGGCGCGTTTCGGAGTATCCCCCTGGTCCATCACGAAACCAAGTACCTCAAATTCCGGGCTGGCCAGGATCAGTGCAAAGGCAAAGGCATCATCGATATCCCCTCCCAGGTCACAATCGAATATGATCTTCTGCGTGTCTTGTGCGAATGAATTAAAAGAAAAAATTAGGGATAAAAGTATAATCGCAAATTTTCTTTTCATGATAATACGAAGTTTAGTCTATTTTGAATCAAGGAAATTAAGATACAAAACAAAAATGAAATAGAAGCTTTTTTATTTTACCGGCAGAAAATTCTATGAAGATTTAACCGCAGAACGGATGATCCAGAAATCCAGTGAACTTCTCAGGACAGATGATTGCTGAAAATGATCAGCCGGTCGATCACCTTTTCCTTATCCTGCCAGTATTCTCTTGAAAATACGCCCCTAAATTTCCAGTGCTTCATCGCCAGGGTAAAAGGATTGTATACATGCGCTTCTTTGGAGGACACATTCTGAAAATACAGGTCATCGTCAGTCAATACGACTCCGAGATAGGCTTCATCTGTCTTCAGGGTGAGATCGGCAAAAGGCATTTCTTCGGATATTTTCATTTTGAATTTCCTGTTCTGCTCCAGGTCATGCCTGATCCGGTTTTTCAGGTACCATCCTGCATAGGGTCTTGCCGGAGGTTTCAAGCTGGGTACGAATTCTCCCTTTGAAACCTTCATGGCATACTCCAGGTATTCTTTTAAAAACTTAATTCCTTCATTCTTTAAATGTTCCGTTTTCATCTGCTGAGGTAAAAAGCTGCAAACAACATAGACTCCCTCCCGGGCCCTGGTAACCGCTACATTCAAACGGTTCTCCCCCTTGATTACATTCAGACTACCAAATTGCATGGCCAGATTACCCTTTTTGTCCGGGCCATGGGTCAATGAAAAAATGATGATATCCCTTTCATCTCCCTGAACATTTTCAATATTCTTAATAAAGAGACTTTTTGGCAGATGGATGTCTTCTTCCATGGATCGCTGCTCTGCAAGGTCCATCAGGAGATCCTGCTGCCTGGCATTAAAAGCAACTACACCTATGCCTTTTTTCGGATTTTGTTTGATAAGCCTGAAGACAAGATCGACCACATGTTCAGCTTCAATCTCATTCCTGTTATTCTCCCAGATCCCATCCACCTTTTGAAACCGTATCGCCGGTTCATTTAAATTGAGTAATTTTCTGTCCGGTAAAAGGGTCAGATTGCCTTCGTAAAAATGCTGATTGGAGAAATCGATCAGATCGAGCGATTTGGAACGGTAATGCCCCCTCAACTGTACCTGCATCAGATATTGATTGGCGAGGTCCAGCAGGGAATCGACTTCAAGTTCGGGGACATCGTCAGATTCATCATTCCACCTTACTTTATAAAGGTCGAAAGGACTCAACTGGTTAGCATCTCCAGCAATGACCACCTGTTTTCCCCTGTACATAGCCGGGATTCCCCGCTCGACAAAACACTGGGAGGCTTCATCAAAAATCACCAAGTCAAATATTTTTTCCATGGGGAATATGGCAGAGGCTGATTCCGGAGAGGTCATCCAGCAGGGGATCAAATTAAAAAGTTCATCGCCAAATTGACTGATCAACCTTCTGATCGGCCATATCTTCCTCTTTTTAGTCACCTGATGGGTTAGATCCCGGTAAGTAGTCATGTTCTGAAGCCGATTGTATTCAACTCCCTGATAGGTTCTTTCCCTGGACCGCATTAACACAATCTCCCTACTGATCTTTAATTTCTCCTTGACAGCCTGTTGAAGCTCCTTGATCAAAGGATCAATTTTAATCGACGAGACCGTCCGGAGTACCGGATATTTGGTCTCAATATGCTCGATCCAGGTCAGGCGGAGACTGTTTTCAAATATCCGGATGATCTCATTTTCATCATACTGATCCAGTATTTCATCCAGCTTGGATATCACAGACTTTTCATGGTCAAAAAGATCATGTTTCAGTTTATCAAAATCACATAGATCATCAAAATCTCTTTTAAGCGTATCTGCCAACCGGGATTTCCCGAATTTCCCATTCAGCATATCCTGCACCTGATTAGGTAATAAATAGGTTTCCCAGGTAAGCTTTTTCCCCGGAATGGCCTCCAGAATGCGGATCAAATGATTGGCTGATTTCTTAAATTCAGGATATTCCATTTGAGCAGCATTAAAATAATCAGGGAAATTCCTCGCTTTCATAAAGATATCCTTTGCCTGAACCGCCTTTTTGACCGAATTAAACCAGTTCAGGATCGGGCCCAGCTCCGGATTTGTCGGAAGATCCAGAATCCAGTCATTCCCTTTCAATTTGGTCATGTTATGTTCAAAATTAAGACGGTTATCCAACCTCCTGGTCAGAATCTGCAGATCTTTCTTTCTGGGTTTCAAGTGATTTTTATCCAGAATCTGACGGATCCATGGCCGGTCCTTTGAAAAGATCAACCAACGGATCCATTTGAAAAGATTTCTCCTTGCCTGGAACATCCGATGCAGGGAATTCTGTAATTTACCCAACTCGTCGATCCTCAGATTATTCTCAATCCCATCCTCTTCAAAACAACGGCTGATATTCTTCTCTAGGTTGCTCAGGTATAGATGATCGGCCTCTATCGGGTTTATGGAAAGGATAAATTGAAAATTCCTGTATACATCCACATCTTCCAGCATTTCAAGCATGGTCTCTATATCCTTCTGGTTTTTCAGTATCATCTCCCCTTCATAAAAAGTGATCTTTGCATTGATCATCGACAGGGTTTCCTGGTCCATCCAATCTTTAAAGGCGGGCAGATCATCTATTATCTTCAATATTTCCTTTAAATCTGACAAGGTAAAATCCTTGAAATTTTTCCGCACCCGCCAGGGATAACCTTCCTTCAGGAATTTTTTTGCATACAATACATAATACCTGAGTTTATTGATAAAAGGCTGGAGATCATCCATTTTAAAAAAATTATACTCCTGCCTGAGGCTGATACTGGGCCGGCTCAGATCCGAGGTCAGGTACAGCTCCTTGACCGAAAGCCCACATTCATTTTCATCAAATAATGCATATTTCAATTCCTCCAGCTCTTCTGTGAGCCGGTCGATCTGACGGCTGGACTGCACGAATCTCCGCTCCAACTGTATGGCATCAAGGGAGTTGTTCTTGAGCTTGTATCCATACAATTTTTCGGTCTGGGAATGGATCTGTTCATAGATCTGTTTCCTGTCATTCTTAAAATCGTGTACCAGGGCGGCAAAATCTGATATTTCTTCCTGCTTTAATCTTTCATATACCACATCCAGGGCTACACGTTTCTGGCAGACAAGTAAGACGCGCTTACCCCGTGCGATGAAATCACTGATCAGATTACAGATCAGCTGAGATTTTCCGGTCCCTGGAGGACCCTGAACCACAATTGAATTACCCTTCTTTACAGCCTTCAGGGCGTTTTCCTGGAAAGCATCCATTTTAAACGAGGTAAAGGTCTGTTCTTCCTTTATCTTGTTCAGAAAATAAAAAAATGAGAGATGTTTGATCTCTGCTGCAGTCTGTTCGGAAAATGATCTTTCAGCAAAAAAATCCTCCATATTTTTATAGGGACCTTCCCGGATCAATTGAACATAATCCGGTACCAGATAGGATCCTGCCTGGGGAAATATCCCCAGAACCGCCTCGGGGAACAGCTTTAATTCACCATTTTTCTGTTTTTCTTCGAACTCTTCTTTTCTGATATTCCTGAATGGGATCAGCTGGTCAATAAATATTTCAGGATTGAAATTAACCTCCATGGGGCTTTTTTTCAAAAGATTGTACAGTGCAGTTCTGAAGGCCTTACTGTCCCGATCAAAATCATCGAAAACCCGCTCAATTAAATCTTCATCGAGCTCCACCTGATTATAATAGGCATATGCCAGGAGTAATGTCTTATTAAACGTAAAGTTAACATCCGTTCTGATTTGGAGGTACCACGTATTCTCTTTCAATACAAGCTCTACAGGAAAGAATAATAACGGACCCCTGACAGGTGTTCCATCCATAAATTTCCCCTGTAAAAAGGGCCATCCCACATGCAGATCCTTGCTTCCCCTTTCTTCAAAAATAAATTTTTCGATCCTTTGAATTTTTTTGAGTCGCCGGCTTGCATCATTGCTGCGGGTGTCCCTGGGATCCACCTGGGAACAAAGTTTAATAGATGATCTGCCTGCGATCAACTGATGGATGATTTGAAAGGAAGGTTCTTTAACAAGAAAATCAAATTCATGTAAATCAATGAATTGTTCGGCAAAGATCTTCAATAGCAGCAGCGACCGGTTATTGCCGGAAAGATTGGTCAGCCGACGGAGATACGTTTGCAGGATCTTCTCCATTCAGGTCATGTTTACCTGCAATAAAAACGAGAATTCATACGGTAAATTTAGATAGATATTCAACGTTCGATATTCCCTGCCAGTATTTTTTTGCATACATTCCATTGCGTAATTCAAAATCGTGCTGTCAGGCTTCAAGGCAAGAATTATATTTAAATAGATCTTCTTCTCTCGCAAATACACAAAAACCCGGGGAAAACAACAAACAGATCCATCATTATTCTCACATGGATAAGTTCTGCAACCAAAGTCAACTTATTTTAATTTCATTCCTTCATAAAGTCAATGGAGGAAGCCATGGAAGGCAGGGCCTTAATGTTATATTTTTCTGACAATACAAATTAATTAATAATTGATGAATATTCTGGGCTAAAACTCTAAATAGGGGACCATCTTTTTTCTGAGACTGTCCGATATGCCCAGTCTCTTCACAAAATCATCCGCATCCAGGTAGGGACCCTCCATCGATCTGGTTTTTAAGATACGGTTGGCCAGATCGGAAGAAATATAGGGGTGTTTCACCAACTCCCGCCATTCTAAAAAATTGATCCGGATCTTCTCCGGTTTAAAAAGTGAATCCACGTAAACCACCTGTTTAACATTTGATAAAGTTTCATCCTTCAGGCCAAACACTTCATTCAGTTGTTCCGTTTTAATATATCCTCCCAACAAATCCCTGTATTTGATGATCCTTTTCGAAAAAACCGGACCAACTCCTTGGATCGATACCAGTTGTGATGTATCCGTCTGGTTCAGGTCCAATCGTGGAGGAAGTAATTCCCACGGGGCTTCAGCATCCTCCCTGGTTGCCATCTTCTCTATTTTTTTCAAGTCGGGCATTGTTTTTTCAGCCTCCGGGATCTGAATATAGGAACTTACCCGGTTGTATAATGTTTCAGAAAAATCATATATCTTCAATAGATCCCTGGATTGACGAAAATTTCCTCCCTTATTCCGGTAACTGATAATCCTTCTGGACAGGATCGTATCGAAGCCCATATCGATCATTTGTGAAAAAGAAACATCATTCGGATCAAAATATATATAAGAGATTGATGGAACTTCCTGAAGACTATCGTCCGATAAGACCCCTTCTGAGGATAACTGGAGAATTTGTGAAACACTGTCTAACAAAGTCAGATCCTTCCGGTAGTTCTGATACCCTCCCTTCCCAAATTGGCGGTAGATCTGGGGAGAAATTAAAAGAACGATCATTAAAAGGATCATTAAGATCAATCCATTGGCTTCAGTACGGGAAATCCCGAAATATTTCCGGATGTTTTTTTGTAGCTGGTTAAACATAACGTCATCATTTCTAGGGTTCTTCTTTGGGTACCGTTCCAGGATCTTTCCCTGGAGGTGTTCTGAGCACTTTTAAAAAAAAGTAGGCTGTTACCAGGGTGACTGATAACTGAACGATGATCATGGTCAATATAGCTCCGGTGGTCATGGTATTAATCAGTTTGAGGAGACCTGTGTGTTCCAGCCCAATATATCATAAATATCAGAAAAATGAATAACAAAGTAAGCAGTAATTTCGCCATATCGATATAAAAGATCGAATTGATGAAGCGCCCTTCTGCCACTTTATCTCCAATACTAACTTCTTCATTCTTATCTACGGTTATTATAGCTTTCGCAGGTAATTCGTAATAATTGATCACTGTCATGGAGTCGAAAGCATGGGTCATTTGCCAGTCATCCGGATTAACAGGCAGGTGTCTCACTTTATTCGCCCGATCCCTGTAATAGGATTTTATCTGCCCGATTGCAATTCTTTTTTTACCCTTTTCCGGAATTAGGATATCCGTAATCACTCCATTGTTTTCTGCTTCAAAATAATCTGGAAAATAAGACCTGTTCGCAACAAATCCTTTGTTCAGGATCTTACCGATGATGCTGTTGGCGTCGAGTTCCCATTTTCCTTCATTTTTTAATTTCTCAAATCCTTGATCCCAGTCATTATCCAATGGGGTAAGCAGACTGGTAAAAAAAACAAATAAAAGCAGCATAGGTGTAACATAGCGGATGATCGGTTTGAAGATCCCCGGGATAAATAGATCGGATCCCCGGTTTAATTCGTCCCAGCCCTTTCGAAAACCAGCCAGTGAATACAGCAGACTTTCTCCCAGGGCAAAAACTACCAATGCCACCGTACCTGCCCAATAATCATATTCATCAAAAACGCCCTGGTGAAAAAGGAAAACGGTTGGTAAACCCATGATCAGAACAATGCCTCCAAATGACCAGGCTGATCTTTCCCTTCCCCAATTATATTCATCTTCCATAAAACCGAGCCAAGGAGTGCCAAAGGCCAGGGAGGATGTGATCCCGGCGAAAAACAACAATCCAAACCAGGAAAATCCTGCCAGAGGAGCCAGATAGGGTCCCCATTGGTTAAAAAGGTAGGGCATGGTTTGGAAAGCCATATTAAATCCTGCATTATCAATCACCCAGTCGAGGCCCAGATATCCAACCGCAATTGGGATCACGATGGATGCTCCCAGTACAACTTCAACGAATTCATTCATCCAGCCTGCTGACATGGCATTCAATGCGATATCATCATTTGCTTTGACATAGGAGGCATAACAATGAACTGTCCCCATTCCAATGGAAAGAGTAAAAAATATCTGCCCGGCTGCCGCCAGCCATACTTTCGGATCTGACAGGCTTGAAAACTGGGGATTCCATAAATAATTCAGGCCCAGGAAGGAATTACAATCCTGGCATCCTGCCGGCGCCCCGGAAGTACCCAGGGTAATGCCCCTGATGGCAAGGAATGCACCAAAGAAGATGAGTAAAGGCACTCCGATCTTTGCTACTTTTTCCACCCCTCCCTTCAATCCTCTGGAGAGAATGTATGTGTTCAACAGTAGGCATAAAATATAAAAAACGACCGATTCATAGGGAAGGGACGTGGTGGATTTCTCAAAACTAATATAATCATTGAAAAAATTGGCTATTTCAACCTGACTGAGCCCTGAAAATGATTGCAGAACCGAGTGGAAAACATAAGATAAGGTCCATGATTCAATATAACAATAATAAGCGGCGACAGCTACATTGTTAAAAATCCCAAAAGCTCCTAAATACTTCCAGGCGCGTTTTTTAAACATACTGTCAAACATGAATGGGGTCGAATGATGTCCATGTCGACCTCCATATCTCCCAATGGACCATTCAATCCATAACATGGGTAATCCCATGATCAGAAAACAAACAAGATAAGGAATGATAAAGGCACCACCTCCATTCTGAACTGCCTGAACCGGAAACCTCAGAAAATTACCCAATCCCACTGCATTTCCTGCCATTGCCAATATCAAACCCGTCCGGGTGCCCCAGGATTCCTTTGCTTGCATCAATTCCTTTTAATCATTTAGGATAAAAAGGGGGAAATTAAAAGACCTGAATAATTAAAACAAAATTTTGGTCTGTTTTCCTTTAGTCCGGAGGCTTTCAGGTCGTAAAGGTTTCCTTCGAGGTTAAAAAAGTCCGGTGACCAACCCTGTCCGGATATCCACGTCAATATTCCGGTAGGCCGGATCGGAAGCAGTCCCGGGCATTAACTTAATATCGCCGACCACTGGAACAGCCAATCCGGCACCGCCATAAAGCAGAATATCGTTGATAGGTAGAATCCAGCCCTCCGGTTTCCCTTTCCAGGAAGGATCATGGGATAAGCTGAGGTGTGTTTTGGCCATGCAGGCTCCGAAATATTTAAATTCAGTGTGATGTTGAATGTTGTCCAGCTTTTCAAAAGCAGTATCTGTATATTTCACTCCATTGGCACCATAAATTTCCTTTGCAATCAGCTCAATTTTACTGTTGAGTGAAATGTTATCATCATAAAGGTATTTGAAACGGTGTTTATCCTCACAGGCATCCACAACCGCCTCGGCCAGTTCAATGGCACCTTCTCCTCCTTTCAGCCAATGTTTGGAAACGGCTACCCTGACGCCCATTGCTTCTGCACTTTTTTTGATCAGACTGATCTCCTCCGGGTCATCCGTATGAAAAAAATTGATGCAAACGACGGGTTGAATGCCGCTGCGTTTAATGATGTCGATATGTGCAAACAGATTTTTCAGGCCTTTTTCGACCAGTGGCATATTTTTCCTGGTATAGGATTCATCGATGGGTTTCCCGGGAACCACCTTCGGCCCCCCTCCATGCATCTTAAGAGCCCGGACGGTAGTTACCAGTACAGAACAATCCGGCTCCAGGCCGCTGTAACGGCACTTCAGATTCCAGAATTTCTCGAACCCGATATCTGAACCGAAACCACTTTCAGTTACATGGTAATCACCCAGTTTTAATCCGATATAATCAGCTATCACTGAAGATTGTCCCAATGCAATGTTCGCAAAAGGCCCGGCGTGTACAAGTACAGGCTGCCCTTCCAGGGTCTGTATCAGGTTCGGGTAGATGACCTTGGAAAGCAATGCGGTCATGGCCCCATCCACTTCCAGATCACGGGTGGTGATGGCATTCCCTTTCTTATCATAGGCCACGATCATTTTGCCGATCCTGTTCCTGAAATCTTTCAAATCGGTGGATATGGCCAGGATCGCCATGATCTCTGATGATACGCTGATCTGAAACCCGCTTTTCATCATGAAGCCATTCATCTTATCTCCCAATCCAATGATAATCTCCCGCAATGCCTGGGCACTGAAATCCATGGCCCATTCGATGGTCACATTACGAGGATCTATATCCAATCGTTTTAAATTTTTCTTTTCCAGAACGGAATCGGAATAATTGAATTCATGCTGAATCCGACTGGTCAGGGCTACCATCGCCAGATTATGCGCATTGGTGATGGCGTCGATATCACCTGTCAACCCCAGGCTGAATTCCGTAAGGGGAACACACTGCGCCAGCCCACCCCCAGCCGCTGAACCCTTGATATTGAAGGTCGGCCCTCCGGAAGGTTGCCGGATGGCCCCTATGGGTCTTTTCCCAATACTTCCCAGACCTTCCAGTAAACCGATGGTCGTAGTTGATTTGCCCTCTCCCAACGGAGTAGGAGTAATGGCCGTTACATCCACATATTTACCATAAGGCTGGTCCTTAAATCTGGATAGGATACTCCTGTAATCCAGTTTCCCAACGTAATGGCCATATGGGTATACCTCTGCCTGTTTGAGCCCGAGCTCATCCCTCAGTTCATATATTTTTTTCATCTTTTTTTCAGCTGCCTGGGCAATCTTCCAGTCAGGAGTTTTGACAGGATCTAAAAAATTTGACATGATGGATAAAAATTTTCAGTTGTCTTAATCTACCTATTGCGAAATATTATTCTGTATATGAAGATAAATATTTTATTTTAAAAATTATATTTTGTGTAGGGTTTTCATGCAGGAGCGTTTATCCTGCTTCTTTACTGAACTCGTACTGCCACCTAAGTCGTAACACGAGTTAATTTGGATGCTCGATCCGAACATATAGTAAGATCCGGAGATTGGCCAATATTCCATATCCGATTTACCATGGGATATCTGAAGGACTAAGCCTACAGGAAATCACATGAGTAGTAGAATTTTTCTAAGAATAATGTCCAGAGATAAAGATTTCAAAAAATCAATTTAATAAAATCAGCGGGGAATCAGAAGTTGCAATTCACATCCATTCCTCAATATCTGATGAATTGCCGGGCCACGCCGTGCCCCTTAAGATCCACAAATTTAAGGATGTAAATCCCCTGAGGAAGATACCCGATTTCAAACTGGCTGACCTTATACCCTTCAATTTTAAGTGGCACTTCAAGCAACTGACCCAGATGATTATATATGTAAAGGTATCCATCATGGTTCGTACGCACCTTTAAAATATCATTGGACCTGGATGGATTGGGATAAACCACCAAGTGAAGATCCCCCTCCCCTGAAACATCCCTTTCGAGTGCACTCCGGTAAGCCTTTATCCCACCCGATTCACTCCCTAACATCAGGACGGGGAATTCATTCAGGTAAAGTAACCCACCGGTGATCCATGAATGATATCCCAACCTGGAAGTATCGGTCAATTGAGTAATGGGGTTGAACATGATCTCTGTGGACTTAACGGGTTGAACCTGATAATGCTCATATACATTGAGTACACCGGTATAATCGGAAGTAATGAGATCATACTTACCATCCAGGTCAAAATCATACACGAAGGGCACCAGGTTTTTTTTGAAATCGATAAAATCATCATCAATGCCGAGGAAAGCAGCATCTTCCAGTATAAATTCAGGACTTTCATCCGTGCCGGCATTGATATGGTATTCGAGTCTGCCGGTTGATCTGCCCAACAGCATGTCGGTAAGACCATCCTGATTGACATCGGTAAAAAAGGGCGTATCGCCAAGCTGAATTCCCAGGTCAAGATCTATGGCTTCTGCAGTTTCAAATTTCAATCCCCTTCCGGGATTATTCTGGTTGAAATACAGCCTGGTTAAAATGGCATTGTTTTCAGGATTGGTTGAATTTAACACCATATCGATGGCTCCGTCATGGTTCAAATCGGCAAATACAGGTATAAAATCATACTGCATGAGCGAACTCAATCCAAGATAATCCCGATATTTTAATTCATATTCCGGCTGAAGGAAATCTCCGGTATTCTCATAAACGCGCATATATCCATAAAATATGTCCCCAATCTTCTTGCCATTACCTCCAATGATCAGATCGAGGTCTCCATCGCCATCAAAATCAACCAGTGACGGGACTGCATTCCCACCAAGATCGATCATGGAGGACTGGAGGAATCGTTCGGTCATAAAGGAAAATTCCGGGAGTTCATTGGTTCCTGTATTTTTATAGAACCAGGATGAGCTGCCAAAATCAATGCGATGTTCGACATTAAATTGTTCATTGGGAGCCACTACCAGGTCTTTGATCTCATCCTGGTCGAAATCATCATAATAACCTGCCGGATGAATAAAAAACCGGGCTGGTTTATCAGATGTCGGAAAATCGGTTTCGTAACTGATCATTTTTGCCTCTTTGGCCGTCCCGACGTTCTCCAGGTAATATAGGGGTTCACATTGTTCATGTCCCCCTAGAAAGTCTTTGTCCCCGTCATTATCCATATCGATCAATAGCATGCTTTTCCCACCTGCATGCATCACCCTTCCGGCAAGTATATCCTCACAGGATTCCCCGAGTTTTTCAAAAGCATACATCGTGTTACAATCACATTCCTCAAAATACCCCCAATTCCTGCTTACCAGTTCGAAATCGAGTTCTCCGCATGTTCCTGTTTTTTCAACACTCATATTCTGATGATACCTGATAAATCCACCGAGTGCAAAGTTATAGACCAGAACATCCAGATCTCCATCACCATCCACATCATCAATGGAAGGCATATCGGTGATGTTCACCTGCAAATTGATCACCCCGGAGGAAGTAAGAGTCAGGACCGGATCGGCGATAAGTTCCCACCGCACGGTTTGATCGGGAAGGGTAACGTTACGGTATACTTTCATACCACGGGATGCATTGGCGAATATATCCTTACGCCCGTCACAGTCATAGTCCCTGAAAAGGATCCATCCTTCAATCTCATTGGGAAAAAAAGCACGGTAATCAGGGCTGAAAATAAACTGATCTCCAAAGAGAATAAACGGATTGAGGGTTTTAGAGGAGCGGTCAAATACAACCAGGTCTTCCTGACCATCTCCATTGATATCGATCCTTCCATATTGCCCTGAATTCAAACCGCCTGCCCAGGCATTGAGAAGTATCTTTTCATCTTCCCTGACCTCCATGGAAGAATCATATTGAAACAGGATTTGGGGAAAAACCTGGTTGACAATCAAAAAGAAAAAAAAGATGGTTGACGCTATTTTAATCTTCAAATCCATCCCGGTGACCCTGTCCGTTAAATTCTGAACAATTCCTCGTTACAATTATAAAGTTACTTTCTATATTCGAAGAATAGATAAATTTATCGGGAAAATGATCGAGGATCTTTATCGAAAATATCTGAAGAGCACCGGTATAAGTACTGATACACGGACGATGCAACCAGGGAACATGTTCTTTGCCCTTAAAGGGCCACAGTTCAATGCCAATGAATTTGTTTCCAGGGCGCTCGAACAGGGCGCTTCCTATGCGGTCGTTGACGATCAGGCCATGCAAAAAGATCACCAGACAATTGTGGTAAGGGATAGCCTCCGGGCCCTTCAGGACCTGGCCAAATGGCACCGGGATCAATTAAAGATCCCCATGATCGGTCTTACGGGAAGTAATGGGAAAACAACGACCAAGGAATTGATCAACGCGGTACTCTCCAAAAAATACAAAACCCTTTCTACCCGGGGGAACCTGAATAACCATATTGGTGTACCTCTCACCATTCTGGAAATAAATGATTCCACTGACCTCGGGATCATTGAAATGGGGGCCAATAAGATAGGCGACATCCTTGAACTCAGTGAAATCGCAAAACCCACACATGGCCTGATCACCAATATTGGTCATGCCCATATTGAAGGGTTCGGCAGTTATGAAGGGGTGCTGAGGGGTAAAAGCGAACTTTACGACTGGCTATTAAAATATGGTGGTACTGTTTTCATCAATTCAATGGATCCGGTGCTTTACAACATGGCGAAAAGATTCAGAGACCCAGTATTTTATCCGGGAAAAAATGATTTCTACCATTGTTCTCTGGAAAATACGAAGCCATTTATCAGTGTAAGGGATGAGAAGGGGAGCCTGATCAATACCCGTTTGATCGGCAACTATAATTTTTTGAATATAGCTGCCGCCCTTTGCATTGGAAAATATTTTAATATACCCCTCCAGGCAGCTAAAGAAGCCATAGGAAATTACGAACCACGTAATAACCGGTCGCAGATGATAAAAAAAGGCACCAATATCATTATCCTGGATGCTTATAACGCCAATCCAAGTTCCATGGAGGTGGCATTGAACCATCTGAATGAATTGAACTCGGAAAATAAGATTGTCATCCTGGGCGATATGTTCGAATTGGGGGATTATACTGAAGAAGGACATGGTAAAATCGGTGCATTGACAAAAACAATGAATTTTAGGCAGGTGATCTTTTGTGGTGAAAGAATGCGATTTGCCCAGGTAGAAAATAAAGATTCTTTATATTTTAAGACCCGGAAGGAATTGGAGGAATTCCTTGAAAATCATATATTTGAAAATTCCATCATCTTGATCAAAGGATCCCGTGCCATGGCACTTGAAAATATTGTGGAAAAATTATGACCCCAATGAAGATTGTTCTTAACTTCCTCTCAGACCTGCAAAAAAATAACCATAAGGAATGGATGGATCAAAACAAATCCAGGTATCAGCAGGCTAAAATAGAATTTGAAAACCTAGTCAAGGTTTTGATCGATCGGATCGCCCTCTTTGACGAAAGCATTGCCGGCATTCAGCCAAAGAATTGTATTTTCAGGCTGAACCGTGACATCCGTTTCAGCAATGATAAAAGGCCCTATAAGGAAAATATGGGAGCATTCATTACACGGGAAGGGAAAAAAGGAGTGGATGGAGGGTACTACATTCACATACAACACGGTCAATCAATGCTGGCAGGCGGCACTTATATGCCTCCCGCCGATGTTTTAAAGAAGATCCGGCAGGAAATTGACTATAATCCGGACCCGTTACTGAATTTCATGAAGGGCAAGCCTTTTCAGAAATATTTCGGAGAATTTGAGGGTGAAAAACTGAAAACGGCCCCCAAAGGATATCCTGCGGACCATCCCAATATAGAACTTCTCAATTTGAAAAGTTTGATAGTCACACATTCCCTGACCGATGATCAGGTGATCAGCGACCACCTGGTCTCCTATACTTCCGAAGTGTTTTCAGCCATGAAGCCATTAAATGATTTTCTGAAAGTGGCAATTAATGAATGATTTTTTATATCTTTCAGACCGTAAAATAAATTCCTTTTCATTTGATGTGTGGTGAACGTTTTTTATTGATCAGATCATTTCCCAGATTCGCAGGGTATCTATTCATTATACCATTATTGATTGTCAGCCACGTCTGGGCTACCTCAATTGATGATTATTCCATCGAAATGATCGGTGGTGTCAAACAGGCCATTCTGATTCGGGGTAATAATATTTATAATCCAGTTCTGCTCAGGTTACATGGGGGGCCTGGATATCCTTATTTCCCTTATTTACCCCAGGATGGAAAGTTGAAGGAACTTGAGGAACACTTTACCATGGTCTATTGGGAACAACGGGGTACCGGGGCTTCCTACAGTAACAAGATCAAGAAATCTTCCATGAATGTGGATCAATTTGTAGAAGATACGCATGAAGTGGTTCAATATGTGAAAAACAAACTTCATGTAGAAAAGGTGTATATCTGGGGGCATTCATGGGGAAGCAACCTGGGGATCCTCCTGGCAGAAAAATACCCGGAAGAAGTAATTGCCTACATTGGTACGGGTCAATCCGTTTTCCCATTTGAGAATGAAAGATCATGCTACCAATTTGCGATCGATGAAACATCTGCTGAAAATAACCGGAAAGGATTGAAAGAACTGAAGAAGATCGACACGGTCCAATATCGGTTGAAAGATGCCCTTGCCATCAGAAAATGGATTTATTCCTATGGTGGGGTCATTTACTCCAATGGGGACGAGAGATCGTATGTTGATGAAAAAATGATCAGGAGGATCTGGCGAACACCTGAATATAAATTCCGGAATAAGATCAATATCATCCTTCATCCCTATTATTCCGGACGCCAGTTATGGCACGATATGAAAGAGATCAATTTATTTGAGCAGGTGCCCAAACTTAAGGTTCCCGTTTATTTTTTGCTGGGCAAATATGATCAGATCGTATCTTCTGTCCTGGCAGCAAAATATTTCGAGGAATTACAGGATCCTGCAGGTAAGCAGCTTTTCTGGTTTGAACATTCAGCGCATCGTCCTTATGTTGAAGAGCCGGATAAATTCTTTCATCTCTTGGTAGAAAGGATCCTCCCTGAAACATACAACCAGGAATATGGTCCCAGCCCGTCCCTGGTAGAACATGAATAATGATAAATTAACCCTAAATCGTCAATAGAAATTGACGGTTTTGCCAAAAGCCGACGGAAAAATTTCTGAATTTTTTAAAACCCGGTAATTTTTCGTCGTGGGTTAACCCTCGAGGGCCATGCAAATAGTAAGAAATTAATAGCGTTGAACATTATTTTAGTGCTGGAGTATTTCGGGATTTATTAAATGTTTATGGCCCCTCGGCTCTCCGGGCGAATTTGTCTTTGGATAAATTCTGATCTAACCTGTTCAGAAGGATAAGACAGGAGAAAATTCCTTATTTGGCTCCTTTAAGCTTTTCAGAACCTTTTCCCTTTAATTTGATGCATGATAAATGTAATTAACCCGGAAATGTTCCCCTCGTTGAAGATGCAGAGAGTAACTGTCAATATTCTTCTTTCACAAAGTCTCGCCAACCTTCCTCAAAATCAGCTTCACTCACCTTCAACACCTCTTCTAAATCAACATAGGATGTGATTAAATCTGGTATTTTATCTTTACCCCAGGTGTCAACAATATATTCAATAAGGGTATAACCCACATTATAAATCTGGTTGCTGTGATTTAAATCATCCAGGGTGAGTGGGTCTTTCATAGCATACCTCATTATGGAATTCACTTCTCCCGCCAGACAGATACAGAGCGCCTCCCAGAACCATTGCGGATATTCATCTGAGAATTTCTTTTCAAAGGCCCTATTGAATTCAGCATCATCTTCCCAGTCCCATTTTTTCAAAGCTTCCTTGATAAGGATATTTAATTGAACACAATGTGTGAATTCATGAACCGCTGTCTTTCGGGGATCATCAGGAAATATACTGTTATACCAATTTGTCCAAAGAACATGGAACTCCAAAGGTCCACGACTGGTACCATTGGCCGATCCATTTGTCAGACCTGTCCCTTCATTGAAGTCCTGTTGTGTAGAATGGATATAGACCTGGATGGTATTGTGTGCAGGATCGTGCAATTCATCCCGAACTCTATCATAATTTTCTTCCAAAATATTTCCTATTACCTCGGCTTCTTTCTTATATATGCCATGATAGTTTATTAAAAAATGATCAGTCCTGTATTGTGCAGGTTTGTCAACAACCCCAATGTTTCTTATAGACTTCGCAATAACATAAGATAAGATGATCCCAAATAAAAGAAGGATAAAAATTTTAAGTATTTTCATCAAAATAAAACCTGAGTTCTTCCGGCAAATAACCATGGATGGATCCGGGTTCAATTTTGAGCGTTCCATCGAGCACCAGGGCGTGATGATCCCAGAATTTCTTTGATTCCTCGAAATCTCCGTTTTTATCCCAGGGAAAGGCCGGGGTTTTGGGCCCGAAATGTGCAGAGACAATGATAAAAAAACCACCGTTTTGTTTAAATCTTACACTCAGGATGTTTGAACGAACAGGTTCCCGTACAAGAACAAATTTCCAGTATTTATTTTTCCCCCAGGGTTTGGCATAGATTATTTTATCTTTTTCATTGACCTCGACACAAAGTTGTTTTCCAGTGTTATCTTCAAGCTTAATTTCAACGACCAGGTTATCCTGGGTAATATCCAGCACAAAGTCGGGGATCAGGGTAAACAATTTTTCTTGAATCTCCGGATAGAGCGAGATCCCGATCCCGATGATGACGGGAACCCGGTTGGAAGTATAAAAGAGTTTCCGGACATTATGCGCTACCTTCTCTCCCTTACGATCCTGACGGATTTCATAGACGACCTGGTCTCCCACCTCCACTTCATTGACCAGACTTTTTATGGAAAACCAGATCGATTCCGGATGGTCAATGGATTCAATAAATCCGTAATTCCGGGCTGAATTGAGCAAGGCAACGCCTCCTTTATAGATTGTCCGATCCATAAAATTAAAATTACATTATTATGATGATCATTCACAGGAATATCAAAAGACATGCAATTTTTTTCAGAAACGGCATCTATATTAAATACCCTCTTCGTTCCAATAGTTTTCCCCTAATCCAATAACTGACGTATTTGCTGAACTACCTGCCACAAATCTACCATTCTTATGATCCCTGATGGCCGTGTCCTGTCCCCCTATTCCCCCTATTCATTCCTCAGGGATTCGGATGGATTGCCTATAGAAGCATGAAAGGACTTATAAGCTACGGTTAATAAGGCAAGGACTAGGATTCCGCCCGCTGTCAGGATAAATACCAGGGATCCCATTTCTGTATGAAAAGCATAGGACGACAGAAATTCATGCATAAGATACCAAGCGATGGGACTTCCCAACAAAATAGAGATCAGGATCAACCAGGCAAAATCCTTACTTAACAAAGCAACCAGTATGGATACCGTAGCACCAAACACTTTCCGTATGCTGATCTCTTTTGACCTCCGTTCAACGGTAAATGAGGCCAACCCATACAAACCCAGACAGGCGATAAAAATTGCGATCCCGGTAAAATAATCTGCCAGTTTTCCGATGGTCATTTCAGATTTATACTGTTCTGCATAAGACTTATCCAGGAAATCATACTCGAGGGGGAAATCAGGATCATACTTTTTATACAGCGATTCCAGGAAGGCAATGGCTTCTTTTGTATTCCCAGCCTGAATGCGGATATAGGTGATCCCGGTGTTCTGCGGATCCATCATGAAAATTAAAGGTTCAATGGGGCTGTAAAGTGAATTGCTGTGAAAATCCCTTACCTCCCCGATGATCTGCCCCTTTTTCCCCCATAATTCGAAATTCTGACCAATCGGATGATCCATCCCCATCCGCCTGGCTGCTTCCTCATTGATTATATAATTCGTTGAATCGGTGGCATGATCACGTGAGAAATACCTTCCGTCGATCAGATCAAATCCCAGTACTTTGATCATATCATAATCAGTCTGGTAGGTCTGAAACAGGATGTCGAAATCTTCCGGTTTGCCATCCCAAATCATTCCGGAAGAACTGCTCCCAACCTGAAAAGGAAGATGGTTTCCCTTTCCAATACCCAAGATGAATGATTGTTCCTGTGCCTCATTTCGAAAGGCATCAAAATTTCTGCTGATACCCCTCGTATCGTAGAAATAAAGGACATTTTCCTTGTCAAATCCCAGGTTCTTGTTTTGTAGAAACATGATCTGCTTGTAGATTACAAGCGAGCTTACTATTAAAATCACAGAAAGAGAGAATTGAATAATCACCAGGATCTTGCGCAAGCCGGCTCCTTTCAATGTATTTTGTGACTGATTTTTCAGGACTGTGATCGGTTTAAAGGATGAAAGGAAAAAAGCAGGATAGCTCCCGGAAAGCATACCTGTAACGAAAAGAATAACGATAAATCCAATCCAGAACTGGTAATCGTAAAGATCTAGTCTGACCCCTTTCCCTGTGAGTTCATTAAATACAGGCATCAATAAAATGACGATCACCACCGAGGCCACCATTGCCAGAAAAGTGATCAGAAATGATTCCCCAAGAAACTGTTTAACCAGGGATAATCTTTGAGCGCCAATCACTTTCCGGACCCCAACTTCCCTGCTTCTGTTCGCGGAACGTGCCGTTGTCAGGTTCATGAAATTGATGCAGGCAATGATCAGGATGAAAATGGCTACGTAGGCGAAGGCCTTCACATAGATAATTCGACCTCCATTTAATTTGCCATCTTCAAAATCTGAATAAAGGCGAAGATCCTTATAGCGATGCAGAAACAAGGTAACGACCGACCCTTCATTTTTGGTCTTGATATAATCAGCAATCTTTTCATTAAACTGCAGGTAATCAATACCAGGTTTAAGCTTTACAAATGTCATGAGACCATTGTTCCCCCATTCTTTTAACCAGGGATTCTCATTTTCAAAATATTTAAATGGGGCCACATATTCACATTGCAGGGTTGAATTGGAAGGCAGATCCTGGAAAACACCTGTCACCGTTAAATCATCCTGGTTCCTGAATCTGATGACCTTTCCCAGGGCTTTTTCCGGTCCAAAAAGCTTACGCGCCAATGAGGCGTTGATAACCACACTGGATGGGTCTGGCAAAGGATTCTCCACATTCCCTTCTGCCCAGGAAAATGTGAATATTTGTAATAAGGTAGAGTCTGCCAGTTTACCCTCGGCATAAAAAAAATTTTCTTCAAACCGGAAAAGGGAACGACCTCCCCAGTTGGACCTGGCCGTCATCTCAACTTCTGGGAATTCCGTTCGAAGACCTTCTGCCAGAGGACCTGGAGTTGCGGCGAAAGTATATATTTTATCTGCCGAATACGTCTGGTTCTCGAACACTTCATAGATCTGGTCAATGTCTTTATTGAACCTGTCATAGGTAACTTCATCGCGGATCCATATCATTATAAAAATGGAAGTGGATAATCCTACCGTAAGGCCTATCATATTAATGATCGTGAAACTCTTGTGCCGGATCAGGTTTCGAAGGGCCGTTATAAAATAATTGCGGATCATATAAGTGAGATTCAGTTGTTAAAAATTCCTCGTTTTTTTCACCCTATATCAATCTTAAAAAATCCAATTTATGATTAATTAAAAATCCTGACCGAATAACAATCTCTTTTAAAGAGATGGATCGAAAGATCAGATAGTTGCATAAAATCATAGAAATATCTCCCTCATTCTTAGACTCTCCCAGCGGGGTAAAAGTTACATGGAAATCTGTCAATTTAAACCGGATTTCGAATTTATGCCATCAGGCATATCCTCCGGGATCCTATAAATTATATTCTTTTTGTTCTACATTTTCCCTCATAGTATGCCTTTCTCCACATTTTCCTGAAGACACCGCTAATGTTTGGTCACTGTTCTATTTTTTTGTACCTGCCGCATCAGGATAAGAGAAGTAAGCCCACCGGCAACCGAGGCTATCATATCCGCCACATCCAGGAAATGAGTAGAATTAAACTGATATACCTCAAACAATACGGAAGCCAGCATGATAATCGATATGATTAACCACGGATACCGGGTTGGCCGGATTAATAAAAGTTGCGAAAATCCCAACACATAGAAATAACTGGGTAAAAATCCTTCAATTCCCCAATCATTCATTCCTTGGGCGTAAATATATTCGCGGTAAATGCCCTTTGCCAAAAATCCAAGGATCACGCTGACCAAACCAATGAATCCATGTATTCTGTATATTTTTTTCATTGAGATGAATCCTTAAAATAGAAGGACAATTTATTTTAAAAAAAAATAAGAATCAGAATATATACATTCCCAAATACCAGATTCACTAAATTCCCAAACCCTCAATTCTCCATCCATTGCACCTTATGGGATGGTCTTGTCAAGCTGTAAATAATTTGATGAATGTTCCCTTCATCTTTCCTGTCCACCTCAAGTATAAAATGGTTCTTTTGAAGCAACCGGATCGATCTTATATTTTCAGCATGTGTATAGGCTTCTAAATTTCCCAGACCAAGGGTACCAAAACCGTAATCGGCAACACATTGTATTGTTTCGCTCATAAATCCCATTCCCTGAAAAACCGGCATTAACTCGTATCCAATTTCAGCCACAGTTTTGTCTTCTGAAAAATTCCATATGCATACTGTCCCGATCGGGTCGGCATTCCCCTTAAGACAGATGGCCCAGTAGATCCATTCGTTTTTCCTGATCCCTCCATTAATTTTCAGAATGAATTTTCTGGCCTCGCCAACATTGGATTGTTTGGGTCGGTCGAGGAACCTGTTTAACTCTTCATCCGAGCGTAAAAAAAATATTGACTGGTCATCGGTATCTTTTAACTGACGTAAAATCAATCGTTCAGTTGTTAACTCAGGAAAAGGAGAAAAATTCATGCTTATCCTCTTTTTTTTTAAATTTAATGCCTTATTGATCCTTTTTTGCAGTTATATATTTACGTGTTAAGAATTCCCTGAGTTCCTCAGGTTGGGGTGTCCCGATCATGATCGTTTTCTGCCTGCCCCGTTTTATATAATCAATTTTAACTGCTTTTAAACTATGCATGTTATATAGGATCCCTTTGGGGGTGATCCGGATCCCCAGGCCATAATACCAGGGTGTTTTCATACTTTGAACACGATCCACCCGGTCAGGGTGAATGTTCTTCCGGATCAGCCCGATGCCATAGATCAAATGAATTCCGCCCTCATCAATTTTGATCCTGAGTTTATAGAATAGCAAAGCGATAAAAACCATGATGCCTGATAGAACCATCATGGGCATAAGGCTAATGGGATGATTTCCCCACTGGTAAACATAGGCCAGGGGTAAAAAGGCAACAATTGGGAAAAACAACAGAATGATCAGCCAGCCGAATTCAGATTTGTCGTATGTCATAACTTATAAATAAATATGAAGGAAGAAGGCCTTAAAATATTTCAACTGTCAATGAAATCATTTACTAATTATGTTTTCCAGGGAAACAATGTTTTCATACCTGCTTCGTAATTCCCTCAGTTTATCCGGATTTTTTTCCGCCAGATTATGTTTTTGTGATGGGTCTACTGAAAGATTATAAAGTTGGTATGTGGAGGATATTCCCGATTCAATTTGCTCTTGTTCAAAAATTTGCGGACCCTGATAGAGTGGAATCATAACCCAATCGTTTTCCCGGAAACAGGTGTTTCCCGAAGCCTCCAGAATCAGATTGTCCCTTCCATCTGTAGACTTGCCAAGAAGAACATCCCACACATTCTGACTATCCCGTGTATTATTATCCTGGTCCAGCATGTAAGCAAAAGAGGCGGCCAGGTCCATTTGGCAGATCAGGGCTTCAGAAGTTCCGGGCATTATATGACCCTTCCAGCGAACCATGAAAGGGAGATGGGTCCCGGCATCAAAAAGACTGTATTTTCCCCCCCGTAATGCACCTGAAGGCCGGTGATCGCCGATCCTGGATACTGCATCATCCTGATAGCCATCATCGAGTACTGGACCGTTGTCACTTGAAAAGATAATCATGGTCTGGTCGGCTAAGCCAAGGCTGTCCAGTAAATCAAGTAATTCTCCCACCTCATAGTCTATCTCCATGATGGCATCACCTCTTGGTCCCATATCCGTGGAGCCGACAAACCTGGGATGGGGTGTCCGCGGTACATGTGGCTGATGAAAAGCAAAATATAAAAAGAACGGATTATTTTTATTGTTCTGTATAAAATGTAAAGAATGTGACAACACGGTATCTCCCATCTCCTCATCAACCCACAACGCTGATTTTCCTCCACGCATATATCCGATCCTTGAAATGCCATTATGAATGCTCATATCGTGTCCATGACTTGGAAGCATTTTCAGCAATTCGGGATGATCCTTTCCGGTAAGTTCACCAGGGAAATTTTCAACATAACTCACCAGGAGGGGATCATCCTTATCCAATCCGGGAACTATTCCGTTTTCAACATAAACGGTTGGAACCCGGTCATTGGTTGATGCCAGAATAAATGAATAATCAAATCCGATCTCTTTTGGCCCAGGTTTCATTTCAGCATTCCAGTCCAGATTTTCCCCTCCAAGGCCCAAATGCCACTTGCCAACCACCGCAGTAGTATAACCTGCATTTTTTAATATTTTCGGCAGGTTGGGTTTAGCAGGATCTATGATCAGCGGAGCATTTCCAGGTAATATCCTGGCTTTTTGATTCCTCCAAGGGTATTCACCCGTTAACAAAGCATACCGACTTGGTGTACAGGTTGCTGAAGTAGCATAGGCATTCGTAAATTTAATTCCCTCCTGAGCTATCCTGTCAATGTTTGGAGTTCGAATGGACGTAGCACCATAACAGCTCAGGTCACCATATCCCAGGTCATCAGCATACAAAATGATGATATTGGGCTTTGAAGGAACACTTTTCTCAGGTGGAGCACACAGGAAGACCGTCAAAACAGGAATAAAAAATATGGAAAATAGGATACCGACTTTCTTCATTTCTTTTTGTGTGGTCATAGATAAAAAAATAACAGGATGTCCTTCAAACAAAATGAAAGATGAGTAAAATTAAAAATAATAAACAGGAAAATCTATTCATTCTTTCCTTCTTCAAATCAATAAATAGACTCGTTTCAATAGTTGGGAATTAATAATCAGACCTTTGCATTTTCCTTCAGAGAGAGGTACTCATCAGGTGAATTTCATTTAAATTCAGAGGGGCCTCCAAGTGAACGGCAATAAATACATTCCTTCAAACCTTCTGGGTGCCTGAAAGATACGGACGGATCGAAAATTTCCTGTATTACTTGGGTTAAATAGGACCGGAATTCATTCATCATAGGCCGGATGTCTGAAATGGGCTCTGCAGGAAGATTGTTTTGAGTCTTTATCTTGATCCTGATGTCAAAATGGTCCGTATGCAGTTCCTTGAAATTATACAGACCGGATATAACCGGAACGTTTGCTTCCTGATGATGCTCAAAATACATCAAGGCATATAAAAATGTTTGAAATACGGCTTTGTTCCGGTTCTTATCCGACCGGTCGAATAATCCGGAGATGGACCGGAAAGTTGAAAGATCCCGCCCGCTTTTATAATCGATGATCCGGACGGTTCCGTCTTTTATATCCACCCGGTCGATGATACCTCTGAGCGAGACAGCCTGTTGCTTACCATGGATGGAGACCGGGTATTCCAGTTGATATGGGATTTCAAGTCCCTGGATCCGGAATGGCACCTGCACTTTGTCATGGTCGAGGATCCTGTCAACATACTTGTGAATGATCTCCCGGCCCAGCAGGTTCTTTCCTTCAAACCTGAAATCCGATTGTTGATTTTCCAACCCGTGATATAAGGCAAAGCCATACGTCAGGGCTTTGTTGATTTCCTTCCGGATATCCCTGAAAAGATCCATCGTGATCATCCGTTCTTTATAGGGCTGATATAAATATTCCATCACTTTATGTAGGATCTGTCCGAATTTAGCTGCATCCAGGTCTTCGGTTACTTCCTGCTTTTCTTCCACATCATATACATACCGGTAACAGAAGGTCAATGGACAACTCAAATAAAGATTCAGCTTTGAAGGGGTCAGGTTTTTTGGTGCTCCTGAGCTAGATGACAGGTATCTTGCCAGTTTTTTAAGGATAAATTCATCTTTGAAAATGATAACCGGTTGCGTTGATTGAATCGAAATATCATTTACCAGTGACAGATGGTGAACGGGAAGATCTGATTCGAGTTTCAGCTGATAAATATACCGGCTGGGCTCGGCATTACGGTTATAGGCATCTTCCGAATTATAGATCAGAAAAACTTTGCTGGCCCGCTGTATCAACCGGTAGAACAGATACGAATAAATGGCATCGTGATGTTCGGGTGTGGGCAGCTGAAAGGCTCGCCTCACATTAAGTGGGATAAAACTGGATCGTGAAGCCATACGGGGAAAAAATCCTTCATTGACACTGATCATGATCACATTTTTAAAATCCAGGTTCCGTGTTTCCAAAAGTCCCATGATTTGAAGGCCTTCCAGGGGTTCTCCTGTAAATGGGATCTTTTCATTCCGGGCATATGACCTGACTACTTTTCTGATCAGGCTGAAACTGAGTTCTATTTTCCGGGTTATGAATGTTTCCTTTAGCCGGTTAATAAAATGATAGATTACCAGGGCGAACTCCTTTTCAAATAAAAGATCTTTAGTTTCTTCAGAAGAAAAATTACTCCTGATCCGGACGAGCGCATTCATCAGGTAATCAAAAGTATCTTGTGGTTTCTCCACCACTCTAAAAAGTGTTCTCAAAACTTCCTCGTCCGAAAAAAGATCTGCGGGAATGTAAACCATATTATTCCGGCGGATCTTTTCAGCCCATTTCCGGCAGGATTCGGGAGATATATGGAAAACAAAAGGATGATTCAATATATTGATCACACTCGCGTGGTTAAACCAGCTTCTGACCTTGCCTCTTCTGGCTTTTTCCTGAAGCTCGATCAGATGTTCAAACAGGCTGTAGAAGGAAGAATTTGCAGCCGGGTAGCCCATAGTAATGTTGATTTTCTGGATATCATCCGGTACGGCATACAGAAGAGCAGACAGGAGTGATTCATCCGGCAGTACAACCACGGTGTTTTCCATTCCGGAGTTATCTTCAGAGATTTTCAGATCCCTGATGATATTCCCGGCAATCAGGGCCTGACCCGGATACTGTGAGGCAGAAATGGTCTGGATCTCTTTGCCTTCAGACAGAAAAAAAGTGGGAACTTTTTTCGGAAAGAAAGGACGAAAAAGGTGATCATTATAATATTTTCTAAGAAAAAAACCCGCCTCATGGGCCGGATCATCAAAATAATAGGAATCAAGATCCCAGTAGATCTTCGCTTTTTTTTCACTGATAAACCACTTGATAATGTTCTCTTCCACATAGGTCAAGGCATTGAAACCGGCAAATAGTACACGGCCATGATCCCAGGTGATCTTCTTCAACCTGATCTTTTCCCACACATGACGGTATATCATTCCCTGATAACCCAACTTCTGTGTCCTCAGCTTTTTATTAAATCCATGATAAAGGGGACCCAGGGTTTGCCAGAAAACAATGAAGTTCTTTTTATTCTCCGAGGGTTTCCCCAGAGTGGCTGACCAGAAACTTTCCATGGCTTCCTTCTGCTCATCAGAGAAGAAATGAAACCTGGCGTCAATCTCTTTCAGATTCTTCAATGAAATAAACAGATCATCGGCTTTAATGAGGTATTTATCAACTTCATCAAAATCCTTTATTAGCATTTCCCCCCAGAAAAAAAAATTATCAAACGATTCTTGGATGGGGCTGACTTCGCTGTACACTTCATACAGGTCGAGCATCAGGTTCATGCTGTCTGCCAGGGAATAGTCGGAAAAATTATAAACGAAATCTTCAAAGCTCAGTACAGTAGGCGACCAGATGGGCTGGTTGATTTTTTGAGCCAAGGCCCTGGTAAAGAACAATCCGGCCCTGCGGTTTGGGAAAACGATCTGGAGCTGATCCATCTCTCCGGCAAATTCAATGGCTACCTGCTCGGCCAGTTCTTCAAGAAAGCCTTGGTTTAGATCATCCATCATATTGCAACCATTTCTCCATTACCAAGATATAGCAGAAATCCTTCTACCTGTCGATATCCCATCTGCCGAAGGATCATTTTATATTCCTGTACCTGTTTTCGATGCTCGGGCCTTAAAATCCCTGTCTTATAGTCAACTACGATCACTCGATCCCCATCAATCATCACCCGGTCCATCCGGCTGAGCTGACCTGACTTGGGCAGCACAGGTACCTCCGTTTTAACCTTCCACCTGCCCGAGAACCAGTCACTTACTACTTCATTGTCCCACAGATTCAGTAGCATTTCCCGGATCCTCTCGTCCTGTCCGGCCTGGATCTGACCTGTTCTGATCGCATTTTCAATAACTTCCTCAACCTGATCTTTCCGGATGATCCTGGATAAAATATCATGTAACAAGATCCCATAATGAATATGTTCATCCGGATGATAGTCTCCTTCCTCCTGTGAAAACAAATCAGGTTGTCTGCGAATGGATATCCTATGATACCAGTTACCCTTTTCATAAGTCTGCAGTATAAACTGGTTCGTACCTGTTTTCTTTTTACCTGAATCAGGCAGGGTACCCGCCGTATAAATCATTCCCTCCTCATCCCAGGAATCGATCCGGGGGATGCCTTCAAAGAATAAATCCTTTTCCCCAATCAGATCACGCATCGATTGGTACACCACGTCTCCGATCGATTTTATTTTATCTTCATTAAGAGGTCTTTCGGCAAAAACGAACAATCCACTGATGGCCCGGGTAAAAGCCACATACAGAATATTCAGGTTATCCAGGTACGCCAATGAACGTTCATTCAGGTACTGAACTGAAAAATCCGTATGCAACAGGGCAGATCCATATTTTACCGGATAATGGGGGAATTCGCGGAGAATGCTATCATTACTTTGACACCACATGATTTCGGCATTTGGCTGATGATCGAGATTCCAGGAACAGAAAGGAACGATCACCATTTCAAACTGGAGTCCTTTGGATTGATGGATTGTAAGGATTTGTATGGCATTCTGTCCCTCGGCGGGTTTTATGGACTGTTTTTTACCATCGGTCTCCCACCATTCAATAAAAGAATAAAGATCCCCATTATACCTTGTAAGATAATCTGACATCACATTCTGCAGACCGGTAAGATAGGCTTGTTCATAACGGAAATTTTCCAATTGCAGTTCCCGGATGATCCCTTCCAGCAAATCAACCAGCGGCAGCGAGCGGAATGGATCATCCAGTTTGATTTTGAAGATCTGTTGATCCGGTTCACCGGAGGAGTTAAATTCCACTGCATTCTTAAAAATCCTGTTGGGTTCTCCGATTTCCGGCGATTGATTCAACAAAGCCATCCAGTAATGCAGGTTGATCCTGGCCAGGGTATTATGGTTATCCAGGATCAGTTTCATATAATTGATCACAGCATTTACGGCTGGTGAGCTATTCAGAAAGAGGGATTCAGATGACATCACATCATACTGATAGAGACTTTCCGGATGAAGATTTTTATATCCCAGCAAATAATCGGCGACCTTTTTCCCTTCATCCTTCGTTCTGACGAGGATAGCGATATCATTCAAAGCATATCCGCAATCCTGTATCTTTTCAACCGTATCCACCAGTTCCCGGAGCACTTTTTCAGTCCACGGAGGACTTGCTTCATTTTTCTTATCACTCGATAAAAAATGGATGGATACAATCCCACTCTGCTTGACCTGATCAAGGGATGGTAAACCCTGTTTCACATCTGCATAAACATCGGCGAACCGATCACTGTAAGACTGGATTGAATCGGTAAAACCAACCGTCTCATCCCCATTCAAACCATCCAGGTAATAATCCCCGATCCTTCTGGGAAGCACCTTAAATAAAAAGTTGTTGAAAGAAATGACCTTTTCACGGCTTCTCCAGTTGACATCCAACAATTCGGTATGGATGTAGGCTTCACCGATATCCTGTTTCACCTGATTGTGAAGCAGCCGCCAATCTCCACCACGCCATCGATAGATGGACTGTTTTACATCTCCTACAAGCATATTATATTTCCCGCTGGCCACCGCATTTTTTACAAGTGGAAGGAAATTATGCCATTGAAAAAAACTTGTATCCTGGAACTCATCCATTAAGAAATGATGATAATAATTCCCCACCTTTTCATATATGTAGGGTGCATCATTTCCCCCGATAATGATCCTGAGCAGGTGAGACAGATCAGATATAAGGATCACATGATTTTCCTGCCTGTAATCCTTTAGATTACCCAGCAGGTTTGCATATAAACCCAGGTTATAAAAAAGTTTTAGTACCTGAAGGTAAGTATTTTGTGTTCGTATATTTTGCTTGTAAAAATCAATGGCATTTCGATACAGATCAAATAACCCAGCCTCCAGGATGGCCAGGATCTCTTCCTTGCGATTGGATTTTTTCGCATACCAGTTCCCCTGGTCTTCATACGCCTTGAGCACATGGGAATTAAGATTAAAATCATCCCGATTCGCCATTTTGACCAGGAGTCCTCCGGGTCCCTGACTGGCGTAAGTAAGATCCGTAACAGCCAATCCATAACGGTCCATCAGGACCAAACCTTCCTTGCCGAAAGTCTGGAGTTTTTTTTGAAAGATGGATATTTCCTGTTTGACTTTTTTCAAGATGGAAGTCAGTCTGGTCTTATCCTGTATTTCTTTTTCGAAAGCATCGAAATATTGATGAAACCTGTCAAAATACAATTCTCCGGCAAGATTTTTTACCTCGTACCTCACATCCCACCCTTTGTTGTCTTCAATCTTTGATTCAGTGAACCGGAGGAGCCATTCCATCAACTGTGGATCCTCCTCCAGATCCATAAAGATCTGGTCGATCACTTCTTCCGTGACACGATCCCGATCAAATTCAATGGTGAATCCCCCATGGATCCCCATTTCGCGGGCGAAAGAAGTGATGACCCGCTGGAAAAAGCTGTCAATGGTACTGACAGAAAAAAAAGAATATCCGTGAAGGATCGATCGTAAAACCTGTCGGGATTTTTCCTTGAGCAGGAGCTCATTCAATCCGGTTTCTTCAACAAGATGCTTTACCAGTTTGGGATCGGCACCGTCTTTTGCGAGATCATGGAGGTTTTTCATGATCCGGGCCTTCATTTCATAAGTGGCCTTGTTGGTAAAGGTAACTGCCAGGATTTTTTTGTAATACTCTGGAAATTGTAATGCGAGTTTCAGATAATCCAGTGCAAGCCGGTACGTTTTTCCGGAACCGGCTGATGAACGGTATATTTTGAATAATGAAGTTTCCAACTCGAAAATCAGAAAATTGCCCTGGATTTTTGTACCAATGAATATAAAAAAAGCTTATTGAAACACAAATTATGATAGATTATCCATGTCTTGCAACTTTTAATCCGATATCCGTTGTAAAAGCAAGGATTTGAAAGTATTTTTGGCTTGTTTAAAATGAATCTAAATAATGATGGAAAAGACCATCGCGGATCTTAAGATAGGCGAAGTAGCCGTGATAAAGGGTTATCAGGACCATGAACTCACCTTAAAATTATTGGAAATGGGCTTTATACCAGGATCCTCCGTTGTAATAAATTATAAAGCACCTTTGGGTGATCCCATCTCTGTCAGGATATCTGGTTATAACGTATCATTACGGCTGGATGAGGCAGCCATTATCAACGTCGAATAGGCATGTTGCTTGAAAAAGAGAAATTAGTAGTTGCATTGATTGGGAATCCCAATTCAGGAAAGACTTCCTTGTTTAATCAGTTGACCGGACTGAATCAGAAGATCGGGAACTATCCAGGCGTTACCGTCGATAAGAAATCAGGTACAATGATACTCCCGAACGGGAAAAAAGCTGACTTGATTGATCTGCCAGGTGCTTACTCTATCTATCCCCGGTCGGATGACGAAAGGGTTGTTTTTGATGTACTCAACAGCCTGAACAACACTGAAAGGCCGGATATTGTCATTGCCATCGCTGATGCCGTTAACCTGAAAAGGAATTTATTGCTATTTACCCAGTTATATGATCTTGGGATCCCGGTGATCCTGGCCCTGAACATGATGGATGTAGCCAGAAGATCCGGAATCCAGATCGATATTGAGAAAATACAATCCAAGCTGAAGGTACCGGTCGTTGCCATCAATGCCCGTACCGGGAATGGGATATCGGAAATTAAAAAATTGCTGGTTGAATCTTTCCCCCATCCGAATGGAACGCCTTTCCTGGATGTCAGACATCTGGCCCCCAACCTGATCAAAACCATTCGGGATTCGTTTAAACTTGAAAATGATTATCAGGCATACCAGATAATCCAGCAATACAAATATAACTACCAGCTATCGGATGATGAAAAAGCATTCATCGGAAAAGAAATAGAGAAATCTTCACTTGATATCAGGTCACCCCAGGCTCAGGAGACCATTGAAAGATATGCCGTGATCAATGAACTCATCAATGGGGCCATCAAGATCAACCAGGAAGGCAGACAATATATTCTGACAGACAGGTTCGACAGGATCCTTACTCATAAAATATGGGGATTCCTGATTTTTTTTGTCGTACTGGGCATCATCTTTCAATCGATTTTTGCATGGGCCAAATATCCCATGGATTTTATCGACACGGCAGTGAGTGACCTGAGCTTTTATCTGCAGTCCATATTGCCCCAGGGAGCTTTTTTTGATCTTTTGACGGAAGGGATCATCCCAGGTATCGGGGGCATTCTGATGTTCATTCCCCAGATCGCCCTGCTGTTTGCTTTTGTGGCCATCCTGGAGGAAAGCGGATATATGGCCAGGGTCGTTTTTCTGATGGATAAGATCATGCGTCAATTCGGGTTGAATGGGAGAAGCATTGTACCCCTTATTTCCGGGGTAGCCTGTGCCATCCCTGCAATCATGGCGACGCGGGCCATCGATAACTGGAAAGACCGACTGATCACCATCTTCGTCATCCCCTTGGTGAGTTGTTCTGCCAGGTTACCGGTCTATACCATTCTCATAGCCCTGGTGGTCCCCGACACGCTGTTTCTGGGTATTTTAAACCTACAGGGGCTCGCGCTGATGGCACTCTACCTGCTTGGATTTTTAGCGGCCATTCTTTCAGCCCTGTTCATTCGTCAGTTTGTGGTAAGAAAAGGCCGTAGTTTTCTGATCATGGAACTTCCTTTGTATAAAGTGCCACGTCTTAAAAACATTGGCATGGCCATGTGGGAAAGGTCAAAAACTTTTACCCTGGAAGCAGGCAAAGTGATTCTGGCGATTTCCATCATCCTGTGGGTCCTGGCCAGCTATGGACCGGGTGACCGGATCAAACGGGCCGATGAGCTCGTAGCTGCGAGGGTCAACGAGAACAGGATCAGTCAGGATGAATTCAAAAAAAAGGTGGCGGCTTTCAAGCTCGAAAATTCGTATGCCGGGATTTTCGGAAAAACCATTGAACCGGTGATCAAACCTCTTGGATTTGACTGGAAAATAGGCATTGCACTGATCACATCATTTGCCGCCAGAGAGGTTTTTGTTGGGACCATGGCCACCATCTACAGTATTGGGTCCGAAAATGATGATGTAACCACGATCAAATCAAGGTTACAAAAAGAGATCAATCCCGCAACCGGTAAACCACTGTACAATACTGCGGTCGCCATGTCCTTGATCCTGTTTTATGCATTTGCCATGCAGTGCATGAGTACCATGGCGGTTGTCATGAGGGAGACCAAATCGATCAAATGGCCGATCCTCCAGCTTATTTATATGTCGGGACTGGCTTATGTATCCTCTTTCCTTGCCTATACGTTACTCAAATAATAAAACAAGCTTCTTAACAGAAATCAGATTTTAAAAAAGGTATGTCGCCACGCAACATTTCTTTCTACACAAAGCGTGCTCTTGATTTTATGACGGAGATTCAAAGATTAAAACAGAAAGCACGAACCATTTCTTTCTTCAGGATCATTACCTTCATCGGTTTTCTGATATTTTTTGTAAGCGCTGCCAACCGGGGAAACCTGGTCTTGTTGATCCTGTCCATTATTTTATTTATCATCATTTTTGGTTTGTTGGTCAATAAACACAACCAGGTTAAATACCAATCGAAACAAAATGGATTCATGTTACAGATCAACGAAGAAGAGATTTTGCGGATAGAAGGCAAACTGGATTCCTTTGAAAGTGGCGAGATTTTCATCGGCGAGGGTCACCCCTATCACCTAGACCTGGATATATTTGGAAGGAATTCCCTATTTCAACTCCTGAACCGGACTACCACCTTCTGGGGTCGTGAAGTCCTATCCTCCTGGTTATCAGAACCTCCCGTTCACGCCGGGGTCACAGAAAGGCAGCATGCCATTCAGGAAATGGCTGAAGATATCAATTGGTCTCAGGAATTACAGGCAACCGGTAAACATTATGAAGATCATGGAAATATTGAGGTTTTCATTAGATGGCTGGAGGAGAGACCTTTGATACTGGGTAATCGCTTATATCATATCACCCGATATGTTGGACCTGCAATTGTCGTTACCCTTCTGATTTTACTGATTTTTTCAAAGATCTCATGGGCATGGTTATTATCAGGGCTCTTTCTGCAGGGCATCATTTTATTGCTTGCCATGGAGAAGATAAAAACCATCCATGAAAGCACCTCGGCTTCCATTAAATCCTTACAATCTTTCGAAGCATTGATCGCAATGGTGGAGAAAAAGGAGTTCCGGTCTAACCGGCTCAAGGAGATCGGTTCTACTTTCCGGCTCAAGGGAATACCCGCCTCCAGGATCATTGGGAATCTTAAACGTATCCTGCAGCGGCTTGATAACCGGAGCAATCAGATTTATCAGTTGATCAATGTATTTTTTCTCCTGGATCTTCATTATGCCCTTGCGGCTGAAAAATGGAAAAAAAATCAACCAGATCATATTAAAAAGTGGTTCCAGACACTCGGTGAGATGGAAGCCCTGAACAGTCTTGCTGGATATCATTATGCCAATCCTGAATATACATTCCCGGAGATTTCTCCGGAAGATTTTGTGTTCCAGGCAGAAAATATGGGTCATCCCCTGATCCCGTATTCTCACCGGGTCAATAATGATTTTTCGTTGAATGGAGAAGGAACGATTGCGCTGATCACAGGTTCCAACATGGGCGGTAAAAGTACCTTTCTGAGAACCGTCGGTATCAATGTGGTTCTGGCGATGATGGGAGCTCCCGTCTGTGCAGGAAAATTGATGCTTTCAGATTTCCGGGTATTCACGAGCATGCGTACCCGGGACAATCTCGAAGAAAACATTTCGTCCTTTTATGCAGAGCTCAAAAGGATCAGGCAGCTTTTCGACCATATCAACCCGAACGCTCCGTTGCTTTTTTTGCTGGATGAGATCCTAAAAGGGACAAATTCAAACGACCGCCACCTTGGAGCGGTTTCCCTTGTCAATCAATTGTCCGGAGAAAAAGTGACCGGCCTGATATCAACCCACGATCTTGAATTGGCAAGGAACACCCTAAAGGCATCCCATGTAGTTAACTACAGTTTCGAAAGTTCTATCCTGGGAGACGAGATCAATTTTGACTATAAACTGAGACCGGGGATTTGTGAAACATTCAATGCTAGCAAGTTGATGGAGAAAATGGGGATCAGGTTGTTGAAGTAGATCGCCTGGAAAAGAGGGTTGATTGAAAGACAATGATTCTCCAAATAATTGGATGTAAAGGGGCTGGATTAAATCTGATATCAGGCTGTCAGAAGTTGTTTTAAATATCATTTTGACGCAGTCTGTCTGAACCTGCCGGAATTGACCTCATCAACAAATGAAATTTTCCCCAGCGGTGATATTCAATGCCAATATAGTTTACCTTCATCATTTTTTTATTTAAATTGAATAATGCTTGTCTACTTTTGCATTAAGAAGCGATTACTAGACAAGGAAGTATGATTGTGAGTACAGAATTTTGTTTCAATCAGCATCAGGATTGGGAAAACGATTTTGTGATATAAAAACATATATCAAAAAAATAAGATCATGAAACGTACTATTCTGGCTTTCATCATAGCCTCACTGAGTTCCACCCAGATTATAGCACAACCTGGCTGGAATTTCCCCGATAATGAAGAGGACAGCCTTTTAACTACAGAAAAAATTGCCCTCTATGGAGACCCGATAAAATCAGGTGATTTTAAATTGGCCTTGCCCCACCTGCAATGGCTACTGATCCATGTCCCGGATTTAAATGAATCACTCTATATCAATGGGGCTAAAATTTTCGAAAGTCTGGTTGAAACTACCAGTGATCCGGCACAGAAAAGAATCTATGAAGATTCTGCCATGCTCATGTATGACCTTCGCATCCATTACTTCAATGATGAAGCTGCTGTGATGAACCGCAAAGCGTATACAGCCTATGGATTTTTTAAGGATGATCCTGCTAAATACCCTGAATTATATGATATGTATTCCAAAACTTTTTCTCTCGATAAAAAAGAAATCTGGGATCAGAATTTACTCGCATACATGGATGTAGTCCGGAGATTTAGATCAAATGGAGGGGATATCCCGGATGAAAAAGTCCTGGAGATCTATGACCAGATCATTCAGATCATTGATTATAAGAAGGAACAGGGTGAAGAGGAAGAAAAGCTTGAAAAAATCAGGGATAATGTATACAGGTTACTGGCCAATATCATCAATGTGGATTGTGATTTTATTCAGAACAAGTTGGGTCCTGCACTTCATGAAAATCCGGATGATCTGGGGCTGGCTAAAAATATATTCAGGTTTGCCTTCGCAGGAAAGTGCATGGATATTCCCATCTTCCTGGAAGCAGTCAGGATCATATTTGAAAAGGAACCGAATTATGGCATGGCCAAACTGATTGGCGACCGGTCCTATGTGAACAAGGATTATGAAACTGCCCTCGAATTTTATGAAAAAGCGATGGAACTTACTGATGAAAATTTGAAAATCAGTGAATTATATCTCAATCAGGCCAGCATTAACAGTACAAAAGGCAATAAATCCAAAGCCAGGGAATTAGCATATAAAGCGCTTGAAGCAGATCCGGGAAATAAGGATGCCTATAATACCATCGGCAATTTATATTACAACAGCTATCAGGAATGTAAAAAGGGGATCAATGAAGTGGAGGACCGGGCTGTTTTTTTTGCTGCCTACGAAATGTACCGGAGAGCAGGTAATACCGAAGGAATGAAGCAGGCCAAAGATCAGTTCCCTCTGATGGAGACCATCCATACTTACAATATGCTTCCCGGAGACCCGGTCAGGGTCGGCTGCTGGATCAATGAATCGTATACGGTCCAGCGTCAGGATTGATTCCTGATATTCCCGGATTCAGTGCGGGATATTTTAATGGTACCATTGAAAATTACTGCATCGATCGTGTACCTGTTCCGGGATCTTTTATGAGTCCAGTGCTATTTCTTACACAGATTCCGGAACGAGTCCGGGGAGGTTCCAACTTCGGAGACGATTCCATTCCCGGACCCGTTCCAGGATCTAGATACGACGCTGAAAAGAAAGCATGAACCAATCCCGGAATACTGAATAAATTCAGCACGAAGAGGTCAGTGAAAAGCAGAATGGAGGTTATATGGTAGCGAAAATAAACGATATCCAATTGCCCAATGACCAGGAACAAGTTACTCATTCAGAAATAAAATTGGGGGGTAGGCGTATTACATTTTACATTTATTATTTCGTATTCCACATTCTACATTTAATTTCTGCGTTCTTTTCACGAAGAAAATAAAGCGTTCCTTCCCATTACTCCAATCAACAAAAGCTCAATCCTCTACTTTCTTCAGATACACTAAATTATTCTTGGTATCGAAAGGAGATACCAGATCTATGACGGCTCCTCCCTCGTGCATATCCGGATGACTGAACTCGCCATTTGCCGGATCGAACCAGCTGGTTTCAAAAATTCCTTGAATTCCCACCAGATTAATGGAAACCGAAACCGTGTCCGGTAAAAAAACCAGGTAGGACTCACCGCCGTCCGCGAGACAGTAATTCGAGGAGACAAGTTCAGCATCCGGAACCATATGCGTCAGATCCATGCTGTCGGCAAGCAACCGTGAGTAGCCCAGACTTTTCCTCAGTGGCTCCACCCATTCCTCATCATAGGAGCCTGTCAATACACTCCGGTCATAGGGATCCATGAAGATTGGGTTCAATCCCCTGAGAAAACTTTTCCAGACCCAGGATGAATTGCCCCCAATCCCCCATAAATGATCCGTATCTGTGATCACAACCATGGAACTATTTTCAACTGGTGGATCATCGCGGTATCCATTATCCGGGTTCGGGGATATCCAGTCGGCCGGACTGTCAAATAAGGCCTGATTACTTCCACCCTGGTACTGGAAAGTCATGCCTACCGGATGCTGTTTAGGCAGTTGTTTTTCATAATCCTGGATAAAGCGGATCATATGGTATTGCCAGTCAGTGGAAGAAGGCTGGCACTCATTGGCGATCTCATACAGTACAAAATCGGATTCATTCACTGTTTCAATCACTTTCTTTACATACGCCTCCTGGATGACCAGGATCTTCTTGTCATTGAGCGTGTGTATCTCAACACCGCTCCCATCGCCATCCACATCCCCATTGATCCCATTGATATTATTTTCTGGATGAAAAGGATGGTTGGCATAGGCATTGGGGGAAAACTGAAGTCCCCAACCCTCAAATAACATAACAGAAACATAAATCCTGGCCTTTTCTGCCATCCGGACCCGTTCCTTCAACCGGTCAAAATAATCTTCATCATAAACATCCAGATCAAACTTCAATTTTCCATCCAGTGCATTTCCCGGACCGGTCCTCAACCAGGGATGGGGGAAAACCTCGAGAACCTGGGCATCCGTTTCACGATTGCCCTGTGTGTCCCAGTTTAAAAGTTCCCAGGTCCAGAGCCTGAAAAAATTGTAATGATTTTGATTCATCCAGGCCAGATAGACCGGATAATCAAAAAGTATCACAGAATCCGGATCCACCATATCCACCAGATTATTCCAGGTGTGAGCACCCGTAAGGTAGATGGCCTGGCCATTGTTATCCGTGAAATACCTTGGATTTTCATTCAAAACCCGTAAAGGGCCCTTCTCAATTTCCGTTTGATCGGGTGACTTACAGGATTGCAATATAAATAGAGAGCTGATTACCAGAAAACTTAAAAATCTGATCATTTTGGCATCAATTAAAGGTGAAAAATTTCTTGGATAAATATCGTTAAGATTGCTTAATATTGGAGATTCACTGCCTTCCGGGTGGGGATTTCCCTTGGGATCCGGTTTTTAAAATCGCCCAGCCACGGCCATAATTTCTGCTGGTTGAGATCCACCTCAGTCACCACCACCGGGTTCTCTTCGGTTGCTTCTTTCACAATTTCTCCCTCCAGATCAAATATGGCTGATTTCATATCATAGGTCGAGGATACCAGGTATACCTGGTTCTCGATGGCCCTGGCCCTGGCCAGTATCAGGTTTCCACCCCAGATCGGCAAAAAGATGACCTCGGCTCCTTTCATTGCCAGTGCACGGGCCGTTTCAGGAAAAGTCACATCCCAGCAGATCATCATCCCGATCCTGCCAAAGTCGGTATCAAAGACGGGCGATTCATTACCGGGTGTCACTCCTCCTTCTATTTCTTCTCTTGGGAGGCTTAATTTTCGGTATTTCCCTGCCAGTTCACCTTTTCTGTCTATCAGGATGGCAGTGTTATAAACCACCTCCCCTTCACGCTCGAGGATCCCTGCAACAATATACATATGGTACTTTTTGGCCAGTTCTCCCAGAAAACGGGTCGTCGGACCAGGTACCGGCTCACTGGCTGATATATAATCTAAGGGAGTTCCCACGAGAGTAATTCCTTCAGGAAGACATACGATATCTGCCTGCCTGTTGCCGGCTTCGTTGATCAATTTTTTAAACTGTTCCAGATTTTCAGCTGATGATCGGGTATCCGCAGGGCGATGATATATGGTGGCGAGACGAACCTTTCTGGGGGATGGAGGTTCTGCTTTTTGCATGGCTGTCCCGCCAAAATGTACGATCCCGTCTTCATCCCACCGGTAGATCAATTCGATCCTTGCCCGGGTGGCTTCACCGGGGACCTTATATATCTGACGCATTTCCTCCCATCCTCTGGGATCCACAAACCGGGTCACTACCGGATATTCCGCCCTGCCAACCTGATCTCCCTTATCATCAAACCAGAGGATCCTGGCAAGGATACATCGGTTCTGTTCTTCCACTCCCTCGGCTTTATAATGAGTGCTGAACAGGTAATAATTTCCCGGAACGACCTCGAAGATCCTGAACCAGTGTCCGTTAACAAAGGGGAACCCATTCCCGCTGATCATCAATGTTGGTTTGCTTTCATAAAGAAATGTATTATCACGGGAGAAATCGGGAGCGATGGTCTCCCGTTGAAAGCCAGCCTGCCAACCGGATAAATCATCATTATTCCTGTCTGAAGGGAATCCTTCCCGAATGAAACAAGTCGTTATCAAAAGAAATAATATTAATCCCGTTGGTATATGACAGATGATCATACAGTTATTTATTCCTTTCATGTATCTCCTTTAATAAACTGATCCATCAAATTAAATTTTTTCTTCCTGTTTTCCCATCTTTTCCTCGCATATTGCTGCATATCTTTTATTGTATCCCTTTCATCTATTATTTCAATTCCCAGCAGTGTCTCGATAATATCTTCCATTGTAATGATGCCCTGCATTCCGCCATATTCATCGATAACCAGGGCAATATGTTCCTGTTTTTCAAGCAGTTTTTCCCATACCGTAGACACAGCCAGATTATCGTTTACAATTACGATATCGCGTTTTACATCTCTGAGATTTGATTCACCTTCACCCTTAGCAAGTTTTTCAAAAACCGACTGCCTCAGGACATAACCCGTAATATTTTCCACATTCCCCAAATAAACGGGAATCCTGGAAAAATGCAACACAGCCTTATTTTTTGGGAAATTTTTCAATTTCATCAGTTCATCTGCAGTTGAAACAACAACCCTCGGGGTCATAATTTCATTTATCCTTATGTTTTTCAACCGGATCAGGTTTTGAATGATCTTGTTCTCCTTTTCCTCGAAAATTCCCTCCTCCTTTCCAATCCATGCAAGCGCAGATATTTCTTCCCTGCTTGTAGTTTTTACAGCTTTATTATTTGATAAAAATCTTGTTATATAGTTTGACAGGATCACCAATGGATAAGTAATGAAAATGGTTGTCCTGATAGCCTGTCCTGCAAGAGTTGACAGGCTCCTCCAATACCGGGCACCGATCGTTTTTGGAATTATTTCCGTAAAAATCAAAATCAAAATAGTCAGAATTGCAGAAACAAGGCCGAAATATGCCTCACCGAAAACTTGGGTCGCCTGGGCCCCGACGCCAGCAGCTCCGACAGTATGAGCGATCGTATTCAAGGATAAAATGGCAGATAACGGCCTGTCAATATTCTGTTTCAGACGGATCAGCTTCCCTGAGATTCTGCTCCCCTTTTCTTCTTTCATCCTCAGATAGGAAACAGGTACTGACAGTAATACCGCCTCCATGATCGAACAGAGGAAGGAAACAATCAAAGCAAGGAAAAGATAGAATAATAGTAATGCCATTGTTGGATACAGTGAATTTAAATTTTCCGGTAAGGAAATCATCCTGTAAAGATCCCCGGATCAGGATAATCATGTTCTTTTGTGAACTTTTATACATTTTATTACGGCCTTCCGTTTTATCCTGAACCGCATATCATAGATCCGGGGTGAAGGAATGAATGTTGCTACCGTTCTTTATATATACGAGTACAATTATGTAAAATATTCAAAAATGAAAGAAAATCAACAGGTATTTTATCCCGGTTTATCATAAACAAATTTCGATTAATGGCTATTATTAGCTCCAGTATAATTATTCCAAATCTGCCTGATAACATTTCCAAGTGCATCTCGAATCTTCCTGAAAATATTTTTATTTTAGCATTACGTTTTTAGTTTGGTCAATCATTTTTAAAAAGATTCCCATGAAATCAACACGAAGAAAATTTATCTCCAACACAACCAAGATCACAGCCGCCGCCGGACTTTCCGGTTTGATACCTTCCCTTTCTAAACCGACCACTCCAAAAGGTTCCGCCAATGATAAAATCGTGATTGCACTGATTGGCGCCAGGAATATGGGTTATGGTATACTAAGTCATGCCATCAATCAGCCCGGTGTTGAATGTGCTGCTATCTGTGATATTGATGACAGGATACTGGATGACAGGATAGAAGATGTTTTTCTCAAAACAGGTAAAAGACCCAAGCGATTCAAAGATTTCAGGAAAGTGTTGGAAATTAAAGATATTGATGCAGTCATTGTCGGCACCCCGGATCACTGGCACAGCTTGATCATGGTCTATGCATGCCAGGCGGGGAAGGATGTTTATGTGGAAAAGCCCATGGCAAACAGCATCGAGGAATGTAATGTCATGGTAAAGGCAGCCCGGAAATACGAACGTGTAGTCCAGGTTGGACAGCAACAGCGTAGTGGCGCCATGTGGCAACGGGTGATGGAAAAGATCAAGGCAGGTGATATCGGGCAATTACGCAAGGTACAGATCTGGGCCAACTTCAATTATGGAGTGGGCCAACCCAAGGTATCTGATAGTCCCGTACCGGAAGGTGTTGATTTCGATATGTGGCTAGGACCGGCTCCGGATAGAAGTTTCAATGAGGCACGTTTCCATGGCTCCTGGCGAATGTTCTGGGATTATGGAGGAGGGCTGATGACCGACTGGGGAGTACACCTGATCGATATGGCCCTTTGGGCGAAAGAGGTCAATGATCCCCCCATCGCTGCCCTTTCTTCAGGTGGCAATTTTGCTTTCCCGGATCACGCTCATGAAACCTTTGACACCATGAGTGTAAGCTGGCAGATGAAGGATTATAACATCAGCTGGGAACATACGGCTGGCACACAGAACGGACCCTATGGAAGATTGTATGGTTTGGCCTTTATTGGGAATGATGCCACAATTGTGGCGGACCGTGGAGGATGGGAGATCTTCCCTGAACTTGAGGATGGAAAGTATAAAGTACCCTCCATGCCGGCACAGGGAAGCCGGGGAGAAACCCATGAAGATCATGTAAAAAACTGGCTTGAATGTATCAAATCGAGAAAAGACCCAAATTGTACGGTGGAAACTGGCCGGATGGTGGCCACTTATGCACACATGGCCAACATTTCACTAAGATCCAACACCCGAGTGGAATGGGATCCTGTCAATGGTGATTTTGGCAAAAATAAAACGGCCATGGAATATTTTGCTCCAGAATACCGAAGACCATGGGTACTCCCTAAAATATAGATTATCTGAAAAATGAGAAGAATTTTATTTCTATTGCCGCTCGTGACTTTAACTATCCTATATTATTGCACCTCGGCTCAGGATGCAATGAGTCCGGAGGATACGGAAGTCTGGGAACCGGAACCTGTAAAGGTGAATCCTGGCAAAACCCCGTCTTCCCCTCCCTCGGATGCCATTGTACTCTTTGATGGAAAGGATATGTCCGCATTCAGTATTCCAGAAGGTACCGAATGGATAGTACATGACGGAATCGTCACCATCAAACCCTCAAAAGAAAAACAGGAAACACCCGTGGTGATCGCCTCCAAAAAGGAATTTGGTGATATCCAGTTGCATGTTGAATGGAGATCTCCAGTTGAAGTCCGGGGAGAAGGACAAAGGAGAGGTAATAGCGGCATATTTCTGCAGCAACGGTATGAGATCCAGGTACTGGATAATTATAATAACCGTACCTATTCCAATGGCCAGGCCGCCAGTGTATATAAACAACATATTCCCCTGGTAAATGCATGCAGACCGCCGGGAGAGTGGCAGACCTATGATATTATTTTTAAAGCACCGCGCTTTACAGAGGACGGAGAGCTGGAATCTCCAGCTTTTGTCACCGTGATCCATAATGGAATACTCGTGCAGAATCATGTGGAGATCCTGGGACCCATTAAATTTATTGGTTACCCGGAATACGAACCTCATCCTTTAAAACAACCCTTGGGGCTGCAGGATCATGGAGATGCCGTGAGTTACCGGAATATCTGGCTGAGAGAACTCTGATGTGAGACCAAAAAGTTTTAAACCACTTTTAAAAGTTAAGTGATCTTTATGAATAAAGAGATTCTTACAGATTAAATTTATTATCATGAATAATACCAGGAGAGATTTTTTAAAAAAATCAGCCGTAAGTTCGGCCTTGTTATCCATGGGTTGGTTGCCTTCCTGTAATGGCAACCCCCACAAACTGAATGAAATTGGGCTGATCGGTGGCGTGATCCGTGAAGAGATTGAAAAGGATTACCGGGCCACCCTCCGGAAAGTGGCTGATATCGGCTACACCTATTATGAGTTTGGTAATTTTTTGGGCCCATCACTCGAGGATTTTACACTGTTTCTGAAAGAAATCGGTCTGGTTCCCCTGGCAGGGGGAAACTCATTGGCCCAGATGATTAAGAAAGATGAATTGAAAAAAATGGTCGATGACGCCCTTGCCCTTGACAAGAAATACATGGTATGCTACTGGCCCTGGATGGATGGCGGGGAAAACAAAACCCTTGACGATTTCAAGATTGCCTCTGAACAAATGAACCAGCTTGGCGAACAATGCAACCGGATGGGGATCCGTTTTGCCATGCATAACCATGACAAGGAATTCGTTCCGGTGGAAGGCTATCGTTGGGGTTATGAAGTGATGCTCCGGGAAACCGATCCAAAGCTCGTCACCATGCAACTGGATCTTTATTGGATCATTAAGGGGGGAGGGGATCCCCTGACCCTGTTCGAAGAATATCCCGGGAGATACGAAATGTTTCATGTAAAAGATATGGACGATACAGAAGAAAAACGCTATACCTGTCCAGGCGATGGCATAATCGATTTTAAACCGATCTTCGCCAAATCCAGGCAGGCCGGGGTGAAATATTATATCGTTGAGATCGACCGGCATCCTGAACCCATGCAGTGCATTGAAGATAGCTACCATTACCTGAAGAACCTGAGATTCTGAGGTTTCCTTGAACACTGGTTCATGGGTCCTTCAAATCTATGCAAGATGGACCTTAGTGAAAATGAAAAAAGGATAATATAATATTTATGTCATATTTAATTAATTTGGGGGCTTTTCGCAACATATCTAGTAAGATGAAGATCATCAGTTGGATGGCTTCGTTCATCACGAAAGAATTCGAATCGAGGGAGGAGGGCCTTTGAGTTCAATCCTTTCCCTTTATATAATTAACATTCTTTAGATTTCCTTAAGATTCTATCCGTTATTTTGAAGCATGAAAATTCTAATTATTGAGGACGAATTCGAACTACTTATTTCCATGAGTAATTTCCTCACAAAAGAGAATTTCATCTGTGAACTTGCCGAAAATTTCAGGAAGGCAGAAAACAAACTGGCCATCAGTGACTATGACGTTATTCTTCTGGATATTTCACTGCCTGATGGGAATGGCCTTGAACTATTAAGAATGATTAAAAAACAGCAGATAAAATCAGGTGTGATCATTATTTCTGCTAAAAATTCACTGGATGATAAAATTTTAGGCCTCGATTTAGGGGCAGATGATTATATCACAAAACCCTTTCAACTGTCTGAATTGAATTCCAGAATTAAAGCGGTCTTAAGAAGACGGCAGTTTGATGGATCCAACATATTGAATTTTAATGAAATATCCATCAATACGGATGCCCGGACTGTCGCCATTCATGGGCAGGATATCATCTTCACAAAAAAAGAGTATGATGTCTTGTTATATCTGTTTGTCAATAAAAATCGGGTATTGACCAAGGAAGCCATTGCAGAACATCTTTGGGATAATAACATTGACCTGGCAGATAGTTATGATTTCATTTACACACACCTGAACAATATCCGTAAAAAGATACAAACGGCAGGGGGAAAGGATTATATCAAAACAATTTATGGCATGGGCTATAAATTTACCGAAAGATGAAATTTTTAACCAAAATAAACCGTTCTTATTTACTTACTTTAACACTTATCCTGTTGGGCGTATCCATTGGCGGATATTATATCCTTCATTCAATTATTATAAAATCGGCAAAAGAAGATCTTTTGGAATTGGCATCGCTCGTAAAAAAACAAATTCTCGAAACAGGTGAAACCCCAAATATTTATCCGCTCATCGAAGTACGAGAGATCCAACCTGTTGCTCCCATAGAACCTTCATTTAATGAAGTCTACATTGAGAGCAAAATTGAAGATGAACTGGAGCCCTATCTGGAATACACTTGCCTTGTGAAAATTCGGAATTCCTTTTATTCAATCAAATTACGGCAATCAACTTTTGAAAGCGAGGATCTCTTAGTGATCCTCGGGCTTACTTTTTTCTTTTTACTCATTTCCTCATTTGGAATATTATTTTTTATCACAAAAAAAACCAATGAAACCATTTGGTCTGATTTTGAAAAAAACTTGCACGAGATTGAAAATTTCAGTCTGAATGAGAAGAATCCTCTTCATCTTCAAAGATCCGGGATAGAAGAATTCGACAGACTAAACAGGGTGATCAATGATTTTATTGAAAAGTTAAAAGCCGATTATTTCGCACTGAAAGAATTTACTGAAAACGCCTCCCACGAGATTCAAACCCCGCTCACCATCGTATTATTCAATCTAGAAGAGTTGCTTCAGCAGAAATTGAAACCGGAGATGTTTAAAAAAGTGGTATCCTCCATCAATGCCATTAAACGACTTTCCACCCTGAATCAGAGTCTTATTTTACTTACAAAGATCGAAAACAGTCAATTTACTGCTGAAAAGCATCTGGTCATAAATAAAATCCTGGAAGAAAAGGTCCAGGAATTTGCCCCTTTTTTTGAAACAAAAAAGCTCCATGTAGAGCTACAGGTTGAACAGGATTTTCAGACGAAAATGAATGAGCAACTGGCAGAAATATTGATCAATAATCTTTTATCGAATTCAATCAATCACAACATAACCGGAGGCAACGTTAAAATTGTGGTCCGGGAAAAAGAATTTAAAATCTGTAATACCGGTGACAGGCATTCGATATCCACTGGAAATATCTTTAATCGCTTTTCCAAAGGCAATTCGAAATCCTTTGGTCTGGGTCTGGCCATTATAAAAAAAATATGTGAAACCCACCATCTGGAAGTTAATTACCAGATGAATGAATTCCATTGTTTTACCATCGGTCGAACAAAATAAAATATTAAATAATGAAAGCTTTTTTTTTATCCATTCTCATCTTGTTTCTTTCCGGGATTTTAACCGCACAACAACGTGATCTGGATTTTTATCTGGATCAGGCTAAAATCAATAGCCCTTTGATCAATCAAAATAAAAACCAGGATAAAGTAATAAATCTGGATTTGGAGCAGGTGAGGAGCATGCTGTCAAAATCTGAAATTAACGTTGAAGCCAATGTTTTGTTTGCGCCAATCATCTCACATGATAATCATTCAAACAGCTTTGAATGGGTATCCAAGGGTGCTGATGATTATCATGGCTATGATCAGGCCAGTACCGATGGCGGCCAGTATCAGGCTTTCGTGTCCATCAGACAGCCACTCTTTACAAATTCTATGTATCGGAGTTATTTAACTAAGTCAGACATTTCCCATAAGATCAATGAAAACAACCTGGCATTGACCATTCATGAACTCGAATATCTTGTCGGATACCAGTACCTACTCTGCGTTAGATCAAAAATCCTGGCTGAAAACCGGAAGTCGCTTCTTGGGCGGCTTGATGAACAAATGAAAACAATGCAGAAATTAGTTGAAAGTGCCATATATAATCAGACGGATCTAATGCTTTTGCAGATTGAATATCAAAATTATCTGGTCGAGTACAGAACACTTCAAGCCGAATATCGAAATACTCTATATGATTTAAACATGATCAGTGGAATCAATGATACAACCCTGGTCGATATTCGAGAAATTAATTTATTACTAAAACAGGACACACTGGCCGATTCAAGATTTCTGACCGCCTATGAACTGGATAGTTTAAATTCATTAGCCGATCAATCCATTTATTTATTGAAATATAAACCACGTGTGAATTTCTTCGCCAATGCCGGTCTGAATGCTGTTTACTTGCCAAAATTCAACCGGTTGGGATTCAGTACCGGTATTAATTTAACCTGGAATATATTTGATGGCAACCAGGGGAAAATTCAAAGAGAGAAATCCATCATCGAACAGCAGACGATCGGGTTTGATAAGAAATATTTTATGACCCGAAATTCGGTCAATAAAAATAAAATCCTGAATCAGATTGATTTGATTGATCAAAGAATGACCCTCATCGAAAAGCAATTAGATCAATACGATGAGCTATTTAATGTTTACCGGGAAGAAATGCCCATGAACATGATTTCTGTGATGGATTTCAAAATCCTATTAAACGATATGGCCACGAAAAAACAGGAAAATCTCGCTTTGAAAATGGAGAAACAGATGCTGATCAATTCCTATAATTATTGGAACTTTTAATTGAATTATGATGAAAAATACTACCATCGGGTTGATGTTGACAATGGCAGCTTTGGTAAACCTGTCCTGTACGCACCAAAAGACTACACAAAATGAACAAACACCTGAAATTACTGTTAAAACCGTCCCTGTTTCACAAGGTGAAATTAAAAGCACTATCAATTTAAACGGCAATACAGTTTATCTGAAAAAGAATACGATAGTTACTCCGATTGCAGGATACATTTTTAAAAACCATGTGAATTATGGGGCAAAAGTCCGGAAAAATGATGTTTTGTTTGAAATACAAACAAAGGAAAATAAAGCGCTGCAAAACGACAGTTCAATTATCTCAAACAGGGGAATCATCAAAATCCTGGCTTCTTCAAATGGCACAGTATATGAATTGAATATATATGAACCCGGAGCCTATGTGATCGAGGGGAGTCAACTGTGCAGCATTATGGAAAATGAAAATTTAATGGTGCAGGTCCATGTTCCATTTCATTACAATTCCCTGCTGAATATTGGCACAAAATGCAAAATATTCCTGAGTGACAATACATCACTGACTGGATCTGTCTATGAAATACTGCCTATCATTGATGAGGCGAGCCAGACACAAAATGTATTGATCAAACCTCACACTATCCGTCAACTGCCTGAAAATTTAAATCTGACCGTGCAATTTGTTAATGCCATTCACAGAGATTCCTATCTGATCCCTAAAGAAGCCCTTTTAACGAATGAAACCCAAAGTGAATTCTGGGTAATGCGTATTGCGCAGAACAACCTTGCCGTTAAAATACCGGTTTTAAAAGGGATTGAAAATGACAGCCTGGTTGAGGTCATTTCATCCGAGCTGAAGGAGAAAGAAGAGGTGATCAGCGAAGGAGCCTATGGTTTGTCCGACAGCACACAAGTTAAAGTCATCGAATAATATGGAAAGGATATTTGTCAGGTTTAAAAATCCAATAGCCGTTATTTTACTGCTTATTTTAATTGGAGGGGCATTCTCCTATAAAAATATGAAGACCTCTCTTTTCCCGAATATTACTTTCCCGAAAGTTAAAATAATTGCAGAAAATGGAGAACAACCGGTGGATAAGATGATGGTTACGGTAACTAAACCACTCGAGAACGCCATTAAAAAAGTGGAAAGTCTGAATCTGATCCGGAGCACTACCAGCATGGGAAGTTGTGAAATTTCTGCTTTTATGGAATGGGGTTCGGACATAGACCTGGATAAACAACAGGTAGAATCACAAATTTCCCAGATCAAAAATAGTCTGCCTGCCAATGTGATTATTACCATCGAGAAGATGAATCCATCCATTCTCCCCGTCATGGGATATTCGCTACATTCCTCGGTAAAAAATCAGATCGAATTAAAGATATTGGCGGAATACGTCATCAAACCGTACCTGTCCAGGATTACCGGTGTCGCTTCCGTTGAGGTGATTGGCGGAAAAGAAAAAGAATACAGGATCATATTGGATGAACAAAAATTATCTGTTCTGAAGATCAGTTCGCAGGATATTTATAATGCCATACAACAAACTGATTTCATCAAATCAAATGGTTATACCATCGACTACAAACGACTTTACCTCACGGTAACCGATGCCACCATTAAAAATAAACAGCAACTTGAAGAGCTTGTCATTTTCGACAATGCCATCCGAAAAATAAAAATAGCCGATCTTGCCAGGGTCGAAATAGCAGAGCGAAATGAATACGTGAAGATCAAAGCCGATGGTCAGAATGTGCCCCTGGTCGCCGTACTGAAACAACCAAACAGCAATCTGATTGATGTTTCCGCTCAGGTCTCCCAAAAGATCAATGAGTTGAATGATATTCTACCAAAAGACGTCGTTCTACGACCCTATTATAATCAGGCTGAATTTGTAAACAGCAGCATCAGGAGCATCATTGACGTACTTTGGATTGGATTGTTGCTGGCAATTATTGTAGTCATGATTTTCCTTCGGTCATTGAAAGCCAGTGTGGTCATCCTGATAACGATTCCGCTCACCCTGGGGCTTACCTTTATCAGCCTGAGTTTTATTGGATATGATTTCAATATCATGACCATCGGCGCCATCGCAGCAGCGATCGGATTGATCATCGATGATGCGATCATTGTGGTGGAACAGATTCATCGTACCCAGGAAGAATTTCCTGATCGCACTCCCACGGATTTAATCGGGAAGTCCATTCATTTCCTGTTCCCGTCCATGGTAAGTTCCTCACTCAGCACGATGGTGATACTCATCCCCTTTGCCATAATGTCCGGAGTAGCCGGTGCCTATTTTAAGATCCTGACTGAAACAATGATCATTACTTTACTATGCTCATTCATCATTACCTGGCTCGGATTACCGGTGATTTATCTGCTTCTTTCGGGAAATAAGCGAATTAATCTGAATTCTTCCGCACATAGGGTGAAAACACACCGATGGATTGAGTTTTTCATACTGAGGCCCTATCTCAGTGCCGTGATGGTTTTTTTATTGATCCTGAGTATCTTCTATATCATGCCAAAATTGCCAACAGGTTTTTTACCGGAAATGGATGAAGGATCCATCGTCCTGGACTTTAATTCGCCCCCTGGAACTTCCCTGGAAGAAACGGATCGAATGCTGAGTGAAGTGGATCGAATCATCGAAAATATTCCGGAAGTAAAAACCTATTCCAGACGTACAGGAACTCAAATGGGATTTTTTATAACGGAACCTAACCGGGGTGATTATCTGATCGAATTATATAAGGACAGAAAACGAACGACTGAAGAGGTATCCGATGATATCCGATTAAAAGTTGAAAAGGTCATGCCATCACTGGTTGCGGATTTTGGACAGGTAATCAATGATATGCTGGGAGACCTTATGAGCAGCGTGCAACCTATTGAAATTAAAATATTCGGAGACAATCATGAGATACTGAAGGGATTATCGAAACAGGTTGCCGACAGTCTTTTAACCGTTAGGGGTACCGCCGATGTTTTTGACGGGATCGTGATTGCCGGACCCATGCTGAAAATTTATCCAAAAGAAGAAAGATTAAAACAATTCGGACTTAGTCCTGCGGATCTGCAGGCTCAGATCGAAACCTATCTGGCAGGTTTGGTTGTCGGGTCAATACCTGAAAAAGAACAATTAACGGACATCAGAATGATTTTTCCGCTAAATAATAAAACACCCATTGAAAGGCTGAAAGTCTTTAAAATATGTACTTCTTCAGGAGATTATCTTCCCCTTAATGATTTCGCTGATTTTACCATCCAGAGCGGCGTTTCAGAAATTGAGCGGGAAAATCTGCAAACCATGGGGGTGGTAACTGCCCGAATGAATAACCGGGATTTGGGAAGTATCATGAAAGATATTCAGCAGAAACTTGATAAAATCAATTTGCCTCCTTCCTATCAGATAGAATATGGTGGCAGCTTTGCAGAACAACAAAAATCCTTTGCAGAATTACTAAAAATACTTATCTCCGGCGGATTACTTGTTTTTACTGTTGTATTATTTATGTTTAAAGATTTAAAATTATCCCTCATAGTAATTTTTATCAGCCTCCTGGGATTAGCCGGAGGAGTGATTGCATTATATCTAACCCAAACTCCCCTGAACGTAGGCAGTTATACCGGCTTGATCATGATCGTGGGGATCATCGGTGAAAATTCAATTTTTACGATCCAGCAGTTTTTATCCGAATTAAAAAAATCCACATTAGATAACGCATTAACGTATGCGATATCAGCCCGTTTGCGACCCAAATTAATGACGGCTTCCGGTGCCATTGTGGCTCTCACTCCCTTATCGCTTGGGATAGGCACCGGAGCACAAATGCACCAGCCCCTGGCGATTGCTGTAATCGGGGGACTCGTCATGGCGCTGCCGTTGTTGCTGATTGTATTGCCCAGTTTTCTTAAATTGTCCTGGAGGTTGTTTCCTTCAGATAAAAAATAAAGAATATTTTACAAGGATGTTACCGTATTCACTCTGTTCTTAAAAATTCCTTAAGATTCAATTTGTATCATAGTGGAACCATTAACTAAAAAATTAAAATAATGAATAAAATATATTTAGTGATTCTCGTATCATCAGTTGGATTTATAGGCTGCAATCGCCCCAATACGCAAATCCCCGAAAACGTATTATCTGCCTTTTCTCAGAAATTTACTGCTGCAACAGAAATTAAATGGAGTAGGGAAAATGAAAAGGAATGGGAAGCGGAATTCAGAATGCAAGGTAAAGAATATTCGGCAAATTTCGATAATTCCGGCACCTGGATGGAAACGGAATATGCAATCAATGAGGAGGAAATACCCGCCCGGGTAAAAACAACGCTTGAAAATGAATTTCCCGGATACAAAATCGAAGCCTCTGAGATTTCTGAAACCGACGGCGGAAAAATGAATGAATTTGAATTGAAAAAAGAGGGCGCATTGATCGAAGTATCCATCGATCTCAACGGAAAAGTGGTTAAAAAGGAAGAAATAAAAGCTGAAGATGAAACGGAGGATGATTAGATAGCCCCTTTTTGTACCATCCTGCCCCAATGCCAGCTTAAGGTATCTGGAATGCCTGAATTATAGAACTGGAATCTGATTTGATCCATCCGCCTATCCGGTGCCTCTGCAAAAAAACGCAGGTAAAACCAATTTTGAATAAAACAGGATGGAAGCCATTGAATAGGAAAGACCTGTTTTTAACCCAAAATCGTCAATTAAAATAGAAATTTGAACTTAAAGTATCTGATTTCATTTAGATATCATTGTTTTAACTGGGTTTAACCCGCGACATATTTGCAAGAAATTGGTGCATTTTAATTATGTTTTTATATTGATTGAAAACTTTTAAAATCAATTTCTTACAAAAACTGCCTGAACGCATTATCTGGCTGATTTTTCGTGGGGTCCAACGGTTTTAATGGGGGGTCTGGCGATTACACTTCCTGGTCCAACCACTTAAACAGGAGGCCCAACGATTTTTATCGCAGGAAGTATCCCTCTTCATTCAGGGCCCAAGCCGTTCACTGCCATATTCATAAGGCAGCATGTTGGCCACCCTTTCCTCGGCCAGGTAACCGTACACAACGAATGAATAGGGATTGAAGACATAACCGTGCCTGGCGACCATCAGGGGATCGTTGATCCTGATCCTGCTTACTTCGTAGGGTGCATCGGTATAGGGCGTATGGCTCCACAATCTTTTGGTATAATGGATCTCAAGCAGGTCCTGGGAATAAATTGTAAAATTTCCTTTCCAATCAGATTTAATAAGGATCTCTGAAGCTTCCACAGGTCTCAAATAACCCCCATTGACTGCTTCACTAAGCCGGTTTGGCCAGTCCGCATCAAATTCCCCCGTGGCCCGGTAAACCTTAAACCCTTCCTCCTCCAGTTGACCCTGGATCAGGGCATAAAAAAAATGCCGGGTGGATCCCTGAAAGGTATCTTCCCGGTTTCTCAGAAAATTCTCCACATAATCCCAGTCATCTACCTTCAGTGCCTCAAAGCTCGGGAAACCGATATAAATCAACTGCCCCCTTTTTATCTCAAACTGCTTCAGAAGAAAAGTGATTTGATAACCCAGGATCCTGTTCTGGATGATCAGGGGCTGGTCGGCATGGGCACTGAAAAGATCCTCGAATTTTTTCGTTTCAAAGTCAACCACCCAGGGATTCATGATCTCACAGCGGACTGCATTGGAGGTCTCCCCCAACAATTCACGTTCAAATATGCTGTATTGTCTTTTCCATTTCCGGTCCTCTTCTCCCTTGAACTCCATCTCATTCAATACTTTCCGGGAGGGAACCAGTTCAATGGTTATCTTCATCGATTTCCCTTCCATCAACAGGATATCCTTGAGATAAGATTCGTACCCCACCATGGTGCAGACCAGGGTGAACTGACCAGTGGGAACAGGCCTTAACACAAACCGGCCATCCACCTCGCTGGTGGTGCCCCGCGTGGTATTCGCCAGGTAAACATGGGCGAAGATCACCGGTTCCCCGGTTGTTTTATCCAGGACGATCCCTGAAAGCTCCGGTTCCTGGGCAAGGCAAATCCCGTTCAGGAACAATCCGATTAAAAAATATCTGAGCATTTTCGATATCCGACTACGATTTTTTATTGGCAGGACCCCTTCACAGGCTTCCTGCTATCAAACAATTTAATACAAATTGATTTCTTTTCATAATACGATAGTGGCAGTGAGATTGGGGGTTTTCGTGAACAATCAGGTCTATCAATTAAAACCAAAATTTTAAACCAAAACAAAAACCTATGGCCTTTATCAAATTAAACAATGAAAACCTGCCCGGAATCGTAGGGCTACTCGACTACCGTCCCGAAACGGCAAAACCGCTTTCAGATCTTGCAGAGACACTTCTGAGGGGTAGATCCACCTTATCCTCCGGAGAGCGGGAACTGATCGCCGCATCGGTATCGAACTGGAATGATTGTCACTTCTGCTATTCATCACACGGGGCTTCAGCAGCTGCCCACCTGAACAAATCGATTGATTTACTGGATGATATTAAAAATGGATCGGTCAATACCGAATTGAGTCCAAAAATGAAAAAACTCCTGAATATCGCCCATAAGGTACAGATGGGTGGAAAAAATGTCACCCGGGAGGATATTAAACAAGCGCAGGAAGCCGGAGCCACTGACATTGAAATTCATGATACGGTATTGATTGCCGCTGCCTTCTGCATGTATAACCGTTATGTGGACGGACTTGGAACCTGGGCTCCGGAAGAAAAGGAAGCTTATGTCGAGATGGGTAAACAACTGGCAAATGATGGATATGTAGTAAAATAGTTTTTCATAGCAAAACAGTCAGAGGTACGGAACCGGAAGTTCCGTACTTATTCTGACTGGCTTCTCATCCTAAACCCACTCTCCACATTCATTTTCTGGCAGGCAATCAGGTTGACAACTTGCATCTCAACTCTCTTTTTTATACCTTGGGGTCACTCAATTGAAATATTTTTGCGATAGCCTGCTTGGATGCTTCCCGGAATGATATGAAGCCACATATTATTCCGGGATTTTTAATACAACTGTAATCTCCATAAAATGTTTTGAAAAAGGATCCTTCCGGGGAAGTTGAACCCCATTTCTTTTGTTCCTTAACGAATCCGGGTGATCAACCGCCAATGGATGAAAAAAGGCTGGTCTAAAACGGGCAGGATATACCCGGATTAATGGGGATCGACATCACCCAGTCCAGGCCCGGATCCCGGGTATAAAATGCCACCTTCCAGCCTGACCAATCCGTGGAAGGGATCACCTTCCAGGTCCAGGTGACCATCGAGGTCGGCATACAATACATTCGGCCTTGCGAGAGCCACGTGCATTCCGGCGGCTATCCCAAGTTCAGATTCATCCATGCACCCGATCATTGATTCGACACCAGCTGACTTGCCAACAGAATTGATGTGAAGGGCCTCGTTGATCCCACCTACTTTCATCAGCTTGATGTTGATCATATCTGCCAGGTCATTCCTTGTAAGCCTGAATGCATCCCTCAGGGTGATCAGACTTTCGTCAGCCATCACAGGGACCGATACATTTTGCGAAACGGCCCCCAGTAATTTCTCATGAGCCTTCGGGGTAGGCTGTTCAAATACTTCAATTTTGGCATCCTTCGTTCCCGTGATAAAAGCCAGGGCCTCCTCAACCTGGTATCCCTGGTTGGCATCAAAGCGTATCTCAATTCCCCTGCCGACGGATTCCCGCAGTTTCAATATCCGCTCAATATCCTCCCGGTAGTCTTTCCCTCCCTTGATCTTCAGGATCCTGAAACCCCGGGAAATCCATTTTCTGGCCGCCTCCACAGTTTCTTCTACCGGTAATATACCAATGGTAACACTGGTAGCGATGCTCGTCCGGTATCCTCCCAGGAATTTATACAATGGTACCCCGGATCCTCTTGAAATAAGATCGAAAAGAACCATATCCATCATGGCCAGGGCAGAGGACGCATGATTGTTTATTTTTTTGGCCTCCTCCAGCAAATATATATATCTCCATGGGTCGGAATTCTTTAACAAGGGTTCAATGCAATCCTTAAAAAACCGAACCACTGATTGGGGATTCTCACCTGTTACGATTTCGTCGGGAGCGGCACATCCCCATCCAACAATCCCGACATCGGTTTCCGCTTTTAAAAAGACATTGGTACACTGATCCACTGTTTCGTAGGCGATCGTATAGGGCTCTTTCAATTCCATCTTATGAGCCCAGCATTCCAGGGTGATAATTTTCATAAAAAATCAGTATTTCTTCTGATACAGGTCTTCGAGCCGGCTTGATTTGATCTCTTCCACAAATTTCACCAGGTGGGCTACCATGATCTCCCAGATCTTCTGTCCTTTTTCCACGGATGCTTTTGTCGGATCTCCGATGATCCCAGTTTTGGAAAGTTTTCTCGTCCTGACATACCAGGGCACCCCCCTCGAAGAAGAGTAATCCATATAGCTGCTTGCAAATCGGGGGGTTTCTTTCTTCGCTTTAGCCATATCCACCAGCTCGGGTCTTAGTGCCAGTGACGTACTGGTCTCAACCTCTCCTGCATGGATATCATTGTGAGATTCTGTGAGATTTTCGATGTCGCGATCGCTGGTTTCACCGGTATCCACACAGACAAATATTCCGGCATCCCTGTTGATCATCTGAGCTGCAAAATTCAGGGTGGGTGCATTGTCGCCGTGCCCATTGATCAGGATCAGTTTCTTAATGCCGCTCCGGGCAAGATTCATCCCGATGTCATAGACAAAACGGGAAAGAGATTCATTGGTGATGCTGATGGTACCCATAAAATCTTCGTGATGATAGGATACACCGTACGGGATCGCAGGGAGAACCAGGGGTTTGGGAGCGCTGCAGGCTTCGGCCACCTTTCTGGCCAGGTAATTGGCATCAAAATAATCAATATCGACCGGCAAATGAGGCCCGTGTTGCTCGATGGCGCCACATGGTAATAAAGCCGTATCCACAATTTTTAAACGTTCCTCCAGTTCCGGCCAGGAGAGATGCTCCCAGGAATAAGATTTAAAATATGGATCATCTGATGACATTTTTCTGCCTGATTGAATATTTATCTCAAAAGGAAATGGGATTCTAATGATTGAACTGTTCAGCACATCAAAAGGTTCCCATTTCCTGTTATTAATTTTCACGGCACCTTCCGCATGTTCCAGGAATATCCGGATCATCGGCTCCCTGAATGCCACCGGGATATCTGATAACTCGCTCCGTGTCGGATCGAAGCGTAATTTTAAGATCTCCGGGCATTTCTTGGCATGTTTACGCGTATATTCATTTTCAGGAATGAGATCCTTTTCCGCGAGGAGATAAAAAAGATGCTGCGCATCCATCCCGAGCTGTTTTACTGTTTTTGTTCCATAAGTCCTCAATGCCTGCCCGATCTGATTTTCTTCATATCCACAATTCCGGGGGTCCTTTCCAAGGGCCTTGAGCATTCCCACAATCCGCCTACATTTCTCACATTTTCCACAGGGATAGATCCTGCCTTCCTTTTCATGGGCAGCATGGCAGCTTACCTGTTCTTTCTGAAGGTAAGGATATCTTTCGGTCAATATTTTCTGGATTAAAAGTTCCGACAAACTTCGTAAAAGAGAAAACTGGTAAACCATCCATCCTTTTTTCAGGTAATAACGCGTCAATGCCTGGTCAAAGAATTTACTCTGATCATACAATCCATTATAATGGGTGATGCCTTCATAAGAGGTTCTCTGAGTGGTATCGTATTCGTCCCCGATCAGGATATTCCCTATTCCCCGTTTTCTGACCAGTGGCAATACACCAAATAAAAAAACAGCTACTGTCCATAAACGGATCGGATAATTATCAGACCGGATTTGGGGAAAATTTTCCCGGATAAAAGGCATCTGCCTGAGCATCCAGTTGAACATCCGGTCGCTGTTGCACCATACCCGGGCCGTAAGAGGTTCATTCATCTGGTTGTACCTGTAGGCGTTGAGGGCAGTGAACCAGTGTCTGCCTGATTCATTGATATAAACCGGGTGCGATCCATACCCAAGTTCCCGGGTGATCCCGTAGGTGAGCAAACTGTCCTTACCTCCACTGCTCAAGATAGCCACCTGGTCACGTGAAGTAGACCAGTGGTCCCAGGATACCTTGGACCCCTCAAAACGGGTATTGATGAATTTTATATTGGCCGCCGTATATTGTTTTTTCTTTTCTGGCACTGGATGCGAAAAATCTTCCTTGAGGAATTCGTTGGGAAGAAGTAATTTATTTACAAAGATCTCCCTTGATGTATTTTCCATCATATCCGCGATAAATCGGCGATCGGTATTGCCGTAAAGTCCGTCAAAAATAATTTCCCGGCAAAATAACCCATAATTCAGCGCCACCTGGGCCATCATCATCGAGGCCATGTTCTGTGAGGAAGCATCCTGTGGATTAAATACAGGCTCATCGTAGGAATAGGTCAGCGAATTGCTTTTTACCTCACCATGTTCATTTTCCAGGAGATAGGAAGCCGTTACTTTTTTATCCCGGATCTCCACAGGTCCGACAATGAGCTTCCTGAAAACCACAAAATCATTCAGTAAAGGCGGGATTCTCTTCTTCATTTTTTGAGAAAAGTGCGTAGCAGTTTTACCAGCTTATCCGGTCCGTGTGCCAGCACATCAAAGGCTGGCAATCCCGTTCCCCTGGTAATTTTTTTACATTCATTTTCAATCTCATCCACCTCCATATTTTCATGATTCACTGTAACAGCGATCACTTTTTTACCGGAAATGGTCTCAATGGCATGGATCTGTTGCTCCAGTGAATGAATTTTATACCCGGGAAATCCATCATATTCCAGCCTTCTTGGAGCATGCTGAAGGATCACAAAATCAGGACGCCCGGCAGCGAGTATCTCAAATCCTCCCGGATAGGCGGGATTCATCAAGCTGCCCTGCCCCTCAATGACCAGGACATCCGGATTTTCATTTTTCCAGGCTTCAAAGATGATATTTTCAATTTCCCCCGAGACAAAATCATTGACCAGGGAGTCCATGATGATGGAATATTTGGCCCCTTGCATCCAGGCAGTTTGACCGGTTCCGATCATCTCTGCTTTATATCCAACCTCTTGAAATCCCTGGACGGCCAACCAGGCAGTGGTCCTCTTCCCAATGGCCGAATCGGTTCCCAATATAGCCAGTTTCAGGCAATCCACCTTTTCAATATTGCCTGTGAAAAAATGCAGGTCTTCCCGTGAAGGTGTCTTGCGGATATCCCGTAACCTCACCTTATGATGCTCTGCCAATTCTCGCATTTCAGGAATATCCGTTAAAAAATCATGCAGTCCGCAATCTATATTCAATCGGTACATGATGGCTTTTTTAATGTCATTCCGGGTGCGGTTATCGATCCTGCCACCATCCGGAGCCAACCCGATCACCAGATATTGTGGAATGTCACCATTCCCAATAGAATGATAGATCGCTTCCCGTACATCTCCAAAAACAGGAATGTCGTTCGCTGCCCCATCCAGTACATATCCTGCATCCTCCCCTGCATATTTGGAATCAATTACCGATAAAATATGATACCGCCTGGTAAAGCGGACCAGACCATGCGCCGTTTTTCCATTGGGCGTATTGTATGCTCCTTCGGCATAGACGATGGCATTCCCATCCAAAACTTTCTTATTCATTTATTTATTATTTTCTTCCGGTTAAAACAGCAACATACCGGTCACCTTCCAATGGAAGTCTACGGTTCCATTCAAGCAGGGCGACCAATCCGGCTGTTGAAGCTGGTAATACATTCAAACCTTCTTTTTCCCTGAGGATCCGGCTGTAAAACATCAGTCGCTGATCGCTTACATCCATGGCTGTTCCTTCTGAACCCCTGATCGCATACAAGGCTTCATCCCCGTCAAAAGAATGCCAGTTGATCAGGGGTTCATTTACCCTGCTTTCCTTGATGGCTTCCGGGATCAGATCCTGGCAGGTATCGAATCCCTTTTTAAAGGACCAGATGATCGGATTCTTTTTAAAAGAGGAACCCGCGACGATTCTTGGGATCCTGGACGTTTTACCGCGCTTATATAAGCTCACGAATCCGCGATAAATTCCGGCTAGCAAAGTCCCGTTACTGACAGGGGCTGCCACCGCCCTCGGTGCATCTCTCAGGGTATCATAGATCTCATTCGCAATTTCCGAATAGGCGTGGATCTGCAGGGCCGTGTTAGCTCCCCCTGGATTGGCATCGTAATATTCATTGGACTCTGCAATGGATTTCGAGTAGAGCACTGTGTCTTCATAAGTGCCCGGTACCCGGATAATCTGAGAACCGGTGATCTCCATTTCCTTGATCCGCTGGGTATGGTAATTCTCAGGAATACAAATGATACATCTCAATCCGGCCAGTCGGGCCGCCAAAGCAATGGATGCACCATAATTACCACAGGTGGCTACCGATATGGTATCAAATCCCCTGCGCAAGGCATCCTGGCACTGGGCAAAAGCAATACGGTCTTTCTGGGTGCCTGTCGGATTCCCTCCTTCAAATTTCATGTAAATCTGCCGTAGACCTGTCTCCCTTTCAATGTTTCTCGCTCTTGATAAACTTGTATCCCCTATTTCAATATTGATAATGTCTTCGTATGCTTCAAGCCGTTCATTCAGCACCACCTGTTGATCCTTGACGGTCTCACTGAGCTCTTCCGTCTCCCGTGTCACGGCCGTACCAAATCCGGAGGCTCCGTCCAGCAACTGATCTATCTTTAATATAGGATTTTCTTCCACCCGCTACTGTTTGCTATTTTACTACTGATAGATACTCAAAAATTTATTTAGAATCAATCCAATCCAATAAAAGTTAAAAATCATGGCAGAATTTTTATGGGCCGGAATGCTTTAATCCTCAGACAAAGATCGAAATTCCTCTGGTTTTAAAAGGGATACAAGTCCGATTGGCTGGCATACTGGTGCTCACCTGCTTCATGATGGATCCGTGAAGTGAATATATTTCGAGGTTCCAATGTACGGATGGGTTTATCATCAAGGCGGCTTTCCCCGATATGATCCAAAAAATTGAAATCAAGATGAACATCATCAAAGAATACACCCATTTCCTGCTGGTATCCATCGTTGACCGTCCAGGTTCCAAGATTGATGGCATATTTTTCAATGGCCAGGGTTAACAAGGATCCATTTTCATTGGTTTTCCGGTAATCATCAGCCACATTGATGAGGGCTTCATGCCATTCATCAGGTACATCTGTGATATCGTAATAGGATGATCTCACATTTCCTCCGTAGCTCCCTCCCAATGAATAAATCCCCTTGCCGATCGTATATACATGGCTTAATGCCAGATGACGGCCAATGTAGCCTTCCAGCCATAAAAACGCCCCGTTCCAGCTATCCGGAAAATAATGCGACCCATCGATCCTGAACGCAAAGTGGATGGAAGGAATCCTTTCAGGGGGTGCCAGGATCACCTGGGTGACCTGGTTCAGGGTTTGCGGTAAACGATCCTGACCGGGTGTATCATACCCTCTTTTCCTGGAAAAAAGATACAAGGCCTTACCTTCCCGTCCGGGTACTTCGACGATTTCCTTTTTATTGGATGGATCCAGGTCCTCTGAATAAATGTACTGATGATCCCATTGGGCCAGTCCTTCTTCAAAGCTCCCATTTATTATTTTCTCATTGCCTTGCAGTTCCCATTTATAATAAAACCAGAGAGGATCCATTTCAATTGTATATTCCTGGAAAGTCCTGGGATAGCTGAATATTTCCCGTGTGACTGTTTGAAAATGAATGTCTGCATGATCTCCATCCACGTCTACCAGGCAGATCCCCTGAGAAGGTCCACCATAAAAATCTTCTTCTCCGAAAGCCCGGGGCCGGTACCCGGCAGGAGGAAGATTGATCATCCGGATCCCCTGATAGCTGACGGCCGTTTTACTGGAGGCCCGGATCGGGATGTGCACATGCCCGCTGAATACATATTTCACATTCCCATGCCGTGAAAGGATATCATATAAAAGACGATTGACAAGCACCGGATTCACGTAGCTAACCAGGGGATTGATACCGACCGGATGGATTGGAACATGCTGGAAAAAAAAGACAGGTTTGGTCCGGTTCCTTTCCAGATCTCTTTCCAGCCAGTCAAAATAATGTGGATGGGTCTCCCAGAAATTTTTTCTTAATGGGTCCGGCCAGACAATGAAATGCCATTTCCCGATATCGAAAGAATACAGCAGTTTTTCAAGACCATTGATCTGCTTTTGCGCAGCAAAATAATTGTTGAAATCTGACATGTTATACCCGGGACTAAAGGCGGCATCATATCTTGTCTCATGGTTTCCTATCTCAAGTAATAAAGGCTGCCGCAGTTTTTGATAGAACTCCATCATCTGTTCAAAATTACGGGCCTGACCCTTGCTGTCGGTAAGATCTCCAAGAACCAGTGCAAACAGGGAAGATGGATCCAACCCGTTGGCCAGCTCGATGCTCTCTTCGATGAATGCATTGTGTATTTTTATCCGTGTCGGACTGTCATTGGTGGATTCGGACGGGTCTCCCCCCTGCGGGTCTGCCATTATCACAAATCGAAAAGAGGTTTTGTCGGTTGGGATTCCCAGTTTTCTGGGATCTATTTCCCCGATCTCATGATAGGGAAGCCCATGGACTGTAATCTTATAATTTTTGTCTTCCTGGATCACCTCGTCGTTTGTGAGGATCTCAGCCATGGGAAAATTGAATGTTTCCTTTTTCAAAATGATTGATAGGACCGATTCCCCGGATGCCTGATCGAGCCAGCAGGAAAGAACATGATGATCCCTGACGGAAGCAGACAGATCAAAAGTATTCTTATCGGGATCGATAAGATCCTGATGAAGATTGAAATAGGCTTTGATCCGCGCAATTTTTGCGTCTTTTACATCTAATTTGCCGGATATTCTTTCTCCCGGCACCTCCGATCTACCTTCAATCAGGACCCGGATGGCCACCAACCCCTCATCATTCTTCAGATCATCCAGGGATGCGGGTCTGGGATATTCAAAAGATAATTCATCTTTAGATGGGTGTGTTTTAACGAAGCCGGGAAACAACATCGAGCTGGTGACTCCTTTCCCGAATTGTTTGACAAATAATCGACGCTTCATCATAATAGTATTTGTATGACCGTGTTTTTTCAGATAATGGGATTCCTGATTTCATGGGTCACCTTTCTATTTAAGACCACATGAATTAATTTATAATATATTCATAAATAAAAACTTAATCTGGATAAATACGGTTAAATTTGCTAAATTATCCCGATTTTCCTGTTTTGAAATTACTTTTTAAACTATTGTATTGAGTTTTTAAAAATAAATTATTTATTCAAGGAACTATTTTACACTAAAAACAACTTATTAATTACTGAAGAGAAATTACTTCATGCAAACCATGTCCCGAAAATGGGATTAATTTTTAACAACAGTTTATCAACACATTATTTAACTAAATTTTTTTATCCATGAGTGAACTTGTTTATCCCGACAAAAAAAAATTGTACCGTCTTCCCTATTCAATGAATGACAATCCCATTGGCTGGATCGAGGCTACGGATATTTGCAACATCAAATGCAAAGGATGTTATCGACTGATCATTGGAGAAGGGCATAAACCTGTTGAAAAGATTAAGGAGGAAATACTGTTTCTGAGAAAATGGAGGAACTGTGATAACATCACATTGGCGGGCGGTGAACCTGTTCTGCATCCGGATATCCTGGAGATCGTATCTTTCATTACCAGCCTGAAAATGAAAACTGTGATCCTGACAAACGGATATGCCCTGAATGATAAGATGTTGAAAGAGTTTAAAGAGGTTGGATTATTGGGTTGGAGTTTTCATATCGATATTACACAGACACGACCTGAATTCCAGAAACAAAAGATCAAAAGTGAAAAGGATCTGAATGATCTCCGTCTCAAATATGCCCGGATGATCAAGAAATATGGCTTTTATTCGCATTTCGGAATCACTGTGACCGCTGAAAATCTACAAGAAATCCCTGATTTTATCCAGTGGGCCCTAGATAATATATTGCTGGTGAATGCCATTTCCCTCATTATTTACCGTGGAATGCCGGTGATGCCCGGTGTGGAATATTATGCAAAGGACAAAAAAGTGGACATCAAGGTGGGGAACCTGGGATATACAGTCGACCAGGAGGAATACAAACAGATTTACATCAAATCGCAAGATGTATATGCGGTGATCAAAAAACATTTCCCGGATTATGAAGCCATGGGCTACCTGGGTGGGACCATCGATCACACCTCCTTCAAATGGTTATGGGGAACGATCTTTGCCAATACAAAAGGAAAAACCTTTGGCGCGATGAGCAAAAGAACCCTCGAACTGGCACAATCCTTTTACCATTACACACATGGCAGCTACCTTGTATATCCGAAGCGGAGAATTGGGACATCGATCTTTATCATGTCGTTGCTCGATCCCTTGGTCCGGAAAGCCTTCTGGAAGTACCTGAAATATTGTCTGGCCAATCCGGCCCGGTTTTTCTATCCGATGAAATCACTCGGGATCGGTATGGTCCAGGCACCTGATATGCGGGAAGACGGACAGATCGACATGTGTGATGATTGTCCGGATATGTGTGTATTCGAAGGCAGGTTGGTCAATTCCTGCCGCCTGGATGAATGCAGGATTTATGGAGATCTGTTGCATATTCACGTGGATAAGGAAGCATTGAGCCAAAAGAAAAAGGAAAAACGTATAGAAGAAGTAGAGGCACATTAAAGAACGCCGGAATCTGGAGCAGCGACCAAAGAAATGTTAGAGGATGCTGGAACCAGTTGAAGCGTCAAAAAAACTAATACAACTCTGCGTTATCTACGGGGTCTTTGTGATTGAAAAATTAAAACCGCTGAGACAGCAGTGAATATGCGGAGTTTTTTGTTTATCCCTCGGATCACCCCAATAGCCATTTATATCTGATAAAATACTATGATTAATCTTTGAAAATAATCATTTTTATCAGGGAATGCAGGGCTCGTCTGAAATTTGACTGCCTTAAATCCCGGAATTCTAACCTCGATTAAAATTTTTTTATTGGAATAGAAAAACTAAATTGTGACCATGTTTTTTTTATCATTTTTCCAATGAGAATTTTCACGAATTTTTTTCTCCTGTTCATTATTTTCATGCTGGTTTTTCCATCAGGAACCAAGGGCCAGGCATATATCCGGATCAACCAGGTAGGTTACTTGCCTGTCGAATCCAAAAAAGCGATCGTTTTTTCAAATCAGAAAATGACCGGTAAATTTTCCATCCTGAGCACTGAAAATCAGAATGAAGTTTTCAAAGGCCGTCTATCCCGGATCGAACAGGTGGGATGGGGTAATTTTAAATATTATTATATTGCTGACTTTACAGGGCTGACTTCTCCGGGATCCTACCAGGTAAGGGTAAATGTAACGGGCGATCCGGGCAGTCAATTTAACATTAGTGATAAAGCCTATAACGGGTATCCGGAGGATATCCTTAATTTCATGCGGCAACAAAGATGTGGCTACAATCCCTTTTTTGATGAGGTATGCCATCAATGGGATGGGAGGACCTTCTATGGCCGTTTGCCTGATTCCACCTATGTGGATGTTTCCGGAGGTTGGCATGATGCCGGTGATCAGTTGAAATATCTCATCACTTCCAGCTTCGCCACCGGATTTATGTTGCTGGCTTATGATCTTGAGCCTGAAAAATTTGATGATCTCACGGATGATCTGGGACGGCCGGGCCCCAACGGATTGCCCGATGTTCTGGATGAAGCAAAGTGGGGCCTTGACTGGATCCATAAATTATATTCCTATCCTGAAGTACTCATACACCAGGTGGCCGATGACCGTGATCACCGGGGTTGGAAATGGCCTTTCAAGGATCCCTCGGATTATGGCTGGGGGGCAAACAGTTACCGGGCAGCCTATGTGGCAACAGGGGAACCCCAGGGACTGGGTAAGTATAAAAGTCAGGCTACCGGGTTCGCCAATGTGGCCGGCCGTTCTGCCGCTGCGCTCGCGCTTGGTTACAGGATCTTTAAAGATAAAGATTCCATATATGCTGATGCCTGCCTGGAAAAAGCCATGGACCTGTACGCGTATGCTAAAAAGAATGAAGGGTACCAGCAGGGGAATTCTTATGGAGCCCCTTACAGGTATAATGAGGAAACCTGGGCGGATGATATGGAATGGGCGGCCGCAGAATTGTTCAAAGCCACCGGAGAAAACCATTATCTCGAAGATGGGATCCGCTATGCAAAACTCATCGGGGTCACTTCCTGGATGGAACTGGATTCAGCAGCCCATTATCAGTTATATCCTTTTATCAATGTAGGTCATTATGCCCTGTATCCATCTGTCGACGGTTCGTTTAAGCAGGAACTGGCCGGTTATTATGTTTCTGGTATAAAAAACTGCAAAGCCAGGGCCGATAAAAATCCTTTCGGGATCGGCGTGCCTTTCATCTGGTGCAGCAATAACCTGGTCACCGCCCTGATATCACAGATCATTTTGTACGAAAGAATGACGGGAGATACGGCTTACCATGAAACGATGCTATCACACCGCGACTGGTTATTCGGAAAAAATCCCTGGGGGACTTCCATGTTCATGAACATCCCTCAGCATGGAGAATACCCCGTGGATGTACACACCAGTACCTGGGCGATGACAAAAAAAGAGGTTCCGGGTGGCCTGGTGGATGGACCGGTTTTTACAAGCATTTATAGAAACCTGAGTGGCCTGGAATTGACCCAGCCAGATGAATTTGAGATCTTCCAGAATGACCACGTGGTGTATCACGATGACATTGGGGACTTTTCCACCAACGAACCCACCATGGATGGGACGGCCAGTGCGATACTCCTGATCGCCACATTCAGCGATAAAATAGAATGAATTGAATTAATATAAACCATAATCTTATTTTGTTATGAAAAGACGAAATTTTTTAACAGCAGCAGGATTGGCCTCGATGGCCCCCCTTGGGAGCTATGCAAGATCCTTTGAAAAAAAAGACGACCGGCAGTATTTTGAACTGATCAAATATCATTTGAAAGTAGGACAGGAGAAGGGTCGTGTGGAGAACTTCTATAAGGAAGTGGCGATCCCTGTACTCAACGGATTGGGTATAAGCCCGGTGGGTGTCTTCCAGGTGAAATATGGTGCCAACGAACCTACCCTGTATGTGCTCATCCCGCACAAAACCATAGAATCCTTCACCACCCTGTATGACCGGTTGATGGACAATGAGAATTTCTGGAAATCAGGAAGTGACTTTCTGAACGCCCCACTGTCCAACCCGGCTTATGTCAGGATGGAAAAAATTCTTTTCAGGGCCTTCACGGACATGCCTGCCATCGAGGTGCCAAAGGATAAACTGAATAATAATGGGCGGATCTATGAATTAAGGACCTACGAAAGCCATAACCTCAAGGCGGCCAAGAAAAAGATCGATATGTTCAATGAAGGAGGAGAAATTGCGACCTTCAAGAAAACAGGCTTGAGCCCCGTATTCTTTGGGGAAACCCTGGCTGGACCAATGATGCCCAACCTCACCTACATGCTGGCATTTGACAACATGGAAGCACGTGATAAAAACTGGAAAGTATTCGCGGATTCCCCGGAATGGCAGTCACTGAGCAAGGATCCCCAATATGCAGATACGGTTTCCAATATTACTGACTTCATCCTTTCTCCGGCTCCTTTTTCGCAGGTTTAATCGTGTATTTTTTACATTTATTATATTTTATTTGTAAATTCATAGATTCGATCCTGATTGAAATAAAGTATAACTAAAAACCTGTTTAGTATGAAGCATTGTAATCGAAGAGATTTTGTCAAGTCGTCCCTGTTGGCGGGAGGGTTAATGGCAATGAATCCGTTCCCTTACCGAACGTATGCGGCGGAGCAGAAAAAATATGCCAATGATGTCATTGAATTGGGAAATACGGGAATTAAAGTATCAAGACTCGCCATGGGAACTGGCACACATGGTGTGAACAGGGCTTCCAATCAAACCCGCAAGCTGGGCGTAAAAGGTCTGGGGGAACTCCTGTATAATGCCTATGATGAAGGGATCTTCTTCTGGGATTCCGCCGATCAGTATGGAACTCATCCACACCTGAAGGAGGGATTAAAATATGTCCCAAGGGAGAAAGTAGTGATACTTACCAAGACGCATGCCACCACTGCCGATGAGATGAAAGCAGATCTTGACCGGTTCCGGCAGGAGATCGGCACGGATTATCTGGACATCGTATTGCTTCATTTTCAAACCAAGGATGACTGGCCTCAGATAAAAAAAGCAGGGATGGAAGTATTGTCACAGGCCCGGGAAGATGGCATTGTCAGGGCTCATGGAGTATCCTGTCATACCCTGGGAGCATTAAAAGCGGCCGCTGCGACCGATTGGGTACAGGTAGATCTTGCCAGGATCAATCCATATGGCGCTCAAATGGATGCAGAGGTTCCTGCTGTTGTAGAGGTACTCAAGGAAATGAAACAGAAGGGTAAGTCGATCATTGGCATGAAAATTTTCGGTGCCGGAGCCCTTACCGACAAGGTGGATGAATGCCTCCAATATGCCCTCGCCCAGGATTTTGTGGATTGTTTCACCATCGGTCAGGAGGACAGGGATCAGATGAACGACCTGAGGATCAGGATCCCCGAAGCAAGTGTAAGAGGATAATAATTCTATAAATATGACTTTTGGAAAACCTCCTTCGGGAGGTTTTCTTATGCTCATTATCAGCATGTTATAATTAGATTAGTGTTACTTTCGGATTACTTTGCAGTAGCAAGTCTGTGAAATGTAATTAACCTTTTTAATCCGCTGTATCCCGGTCCGATGGGATACTTTATAGGTTGAAATACCCTAAAGGATATTTCGACATCTCTCTTTTTTTCCGTAAATTATTAGGTTGGATGGTTTCAAAAGACATTTTGTAAAACCAACCGTGCAAATCAAATTATCTGACCTATTGATGTATTTTGGCTACCCTGGGCAACTGAACAGGGGCGTTTATAAAATCACCCTCGGTGGATCCGATGTCGAATTAAAAGATTAAGGGATTCCGGTGAGTACTTTTATGGGATTCAATACATGGGCCAGCTGGCAGGGCATTCCTGAAAAGGTGGCTGTTGCGGGTGATTTTACCATGCTTGCAAAGGAGGTTTCACCGGTTATTCAGGCGCTTGTAGAAAATAATATTGTAGTCGTTGCCCTCCATAATCTCATGGTACACGAAGAAATCCGGGTTTCCTTTCTCCACTATTGAGGGATAGGATCTGCGGAAAAATTAGCCAGGGGTTTGAAAGCAGCCCTTGATCAGACAGGAGTAAATAAATAATAATAGGTTAATTTATATTTTATTAAAAAACTCGAATCGGATAAGTCAATTTCAGGAAAAGTATTTTTGATTGAATGAATTCCCTGTCTGGTAAAAAGGCATCATACTGATCTGAGCTATAGATCAGATAAACTGCTCCAAATGGAGGTTTAAACCGCCATCCAAATAGTCCGTAGAAATAATATTTATTAATCTGGCTATTATTTTGGGTGAATATCCTGATCCAAAGGTCTTTATTGAAAAAATAGTCTACTCCCAATACATTTATGATGGTACTGTTTTCTTCCGGATCAGGATCATATTTCAGTAAATTAAACTCATAAGATATGTTCATCTTATTGAGTATTCTTACCCTCGCTAAACCAGTCAGCAAATTAAAATTCCTGTCAAAATTGTACCCCGTGGTATACCCCATTGATCCAAATGTGGCTTCATCCGTATTAAAACCAACTTCAACTTTGTAGAAGTGATTGAAGAAGTCCTTCATTTCAGATCGATATTGATTCTTATACTCGTTGTTATATGCTAAATCCAGGCTCCATCTGCTCTTTAGATACATTCTTCCAATGTATGTCAGGTACCAGCTTCTTAATTCACCATCCTGGCTCCAAAACACATTATTCCGGCCCTCAAAATTGAGATAACTTACTTTTTTATTTAACCACCATTTATAGGTCACATCACTGTCGAATTCATGACGGTCATCATCGGGGATAAATCCTGTTTGATTTACATTATCCTGAAAATTCATGCCCGTGTTTGAATATCTCAAGTGATAGTGGTAAATATTATTTTCCCGGGCAAACCGGACAAACCAGGCTGAATGCGAGGCAAAATCCCCCGGGCCACTTCCAACAAATTGCCCGGTTAACTTCCATGTTTTACCTAAGTTTAATGTATAGTCAAGACTCAGTGATCTGTAATAAATGCTATCTGTGATCTTATCCGCATAGGTTAGGCCTACTACCGATGACATGAAAATATCTCGCTTGATACGCAACGCATTGTAAAATGCTGCCGGTTCTTCCGTAACTTCATTATCTTTTGTTCTTGAGAAAAGACCATTAAATTGATATTTCCCGGCTTTACCAACAATCTTACCTCCCCAATCCATATCGCCAATTCTCCTGGAATAAAAGGTATTGATCCGGGTGGCAAATAATTCATTCCCGTCCTGGAAGAATAATCGTTTATCCGGGAAGCGAAGTTCCCAAGGGGTGAGATTGATTATTTCCTGGTCTCCTTCAACGGTTGCGAAATCGGGATTGTAAGTGAGGTTAGCTGAGAGGTTGGTGCCGATATTATACCGCAGGTCAATGCCAGCATCACCTTTGATCTTTTTGTATACTTCTGAAATATCACTGTTTTCATACCGTCCAGTAACATATGGGAACAGGATTAAATTACTTTTATTTTTCTTTAATGGTTTTATCCCATTCAGGGTACCTCCCTGTGAAATTCTGAAATCCTCAGTAACTTCAGACCACCAGGCCGTTTCCTGGTTAATACGGATAATACGTCCATAATTAAATCCCCAGATAGTACGATTTGGCGAATACTGGATGTCGGATAAATTGATCTTAATTTCAACGATCCAGAAGTCATTAGAAATGCCTACTTGTGCCTGCCACTGGGTATCCCAATTAAAATCAATGTTTTTGCCGTCGTCCGTGATTTTTGCATCCGCAAGGGTTCCTAATGGATTCACTAAAAATAAGAGCGCTGTCCTCCGATCGTTATACGTATCCAGAACCAAAGCAACAAGGTCATCGCTATCGTTTACCTGATCTCTTCGCTGAATTCTGGCACTTATCTCAGCTCTGGAATCGATATAACAAATAAAAGTAAAATACAGGCTTTCCTCGTACTGTCCGACATATAAATCCGTTCTTCTGCTGGAGATTTCCCCTCTGAATGGTTCAAGCTGAACAAGATTATCTGTTGTGCCGGATGGAAGCCATCCCAAACTATCAAGTTGGCCATCGATGACAGGCGGCTTTTCTAATGCCGCCACTTGCATGACACGCTGTGAAAAAGCAGTAAAATCTATCAAAAATAAAACACTAATTAAACTTAGTTTAATGCCGGTTCTCATATTATTTGCCAAAAAAGTATACAAGATTAATGTGAATCAGTCAAATGAAAAAATTAAAACCGTTTATTGAATATAAGAATTCTAAGAATCTCAACTGGGAGGGTGGTTTTCATGATCATGATGATCCGGTTCACCCTGGTTAGAGATTGTATCTTCTGATGCAAATTCCTCCTGTACGACATGTTCATGGTGAAACAATCGGCCATCAAGTGTATTGGTTTCTTCCTGATGCTCATGGCTATGTTGATTATTCGGATGGTTCGCTGCCGCACAGGATATGTTCATAAAAGCCAGACAAACAGCGAACATCATTATATAAAGGAATGGTCTCCATTTTGGTTTTTTGCTGAAGAAATAAACTTAAGTTTTGAATATTGTTTTATCTGAAATGGTTGAAAATTTACCAATTTATAAATAAAACTTCCTGAAGGAGGTTTTTTATTGATATACATGGATGGGAATTATCAGGACAGATTATTCCAGACCGGAACTGCCGTAAATAACGGGCAAATGCATTCAGATCCCATACTCATTCAACATATATTCAAATTCATTGAATATTAAACTGATTTACACAGCCATTAATATACCTATATTGGAAAGGATATCTATAATAGGTATTTTATAACATAGGCTACTTTAATAATCACTCATTGATATACGAAAAAATTGGTCAACATAGAATCTTAATGTTTATTTTTAATGATTAAAATTCATTCAAATGAAATACAATATATTAGGGAATACAGGACTAAAAGTATCAGAGCTTTGTTTAGGTACGATGACCTTTGGCGGCAGGGGATTTTGGACGGCCATTGGTACCCTTCCACAGGAACAGGTAAATGAATTGGTCAAACAATCGGTTGACGGCGGAATCAATTTTATCGATACGGCTAATGTATACAGCGAGGGACTTAGTGAGGAAATGACAGGTAAAGCAATCAGGGATCTAGGTCTTAAACGGGTAGACCTGGTAATAGCGACCAAAGTTCGAGGAAAAATGGGGGAAGGACCTAACGATACCGGATTAAGCCGAAAACACATTCTTCAGCAAGCTGAAGAAAGTTTATCACGGCTTAATATGGACTACATCGACCTGTATCAGATTCATGGTTTCGATCCTGTTACACCTATACAGGAAACCCTTGAAGCGTTGGACATGCTGGTAAAATGCGGAAAAGTCAGGTACCTTGGATGCAGCAATCTGGCCGCCTGGCAGATCATGAAGGCGCTGGGAATTTCAGCACGGGAACATCTCAGCAAATTTATCTCATTACAGGCCTATTATACCATTGCCGGACGTGATCTGGAACGTGAAATAATCCCCATGCTGACTGACCAGAAAATGGGGTTGATGGTATGGAGCCCATTGGCAGGTGGTTTATTGAGTGGAAAATTCAGTCGAAACAGTCAGCCTGAGGAGGGTCGCAGGGTGAATTTTGATTTTCCTCCGGTCAACAAAGATAAAGCCTATGATATCATAAATGTGATGCAAAATATCGCTGGTTCCAAGAATGTATCCGTGGCACAAATTGCACTGGCCTGGCTATTGTATCAGCCAACAGTGACTTCGGTAATCATTGGCGTGAATACTACGAAACAGCTCACCGACGACTTACATTCGGTCAACGTTCAGCTGACTGCCGGCGAACTGGCGAAACTGGATGAGGTAAGCAAACTGGCTCCTGAATACCCGGGTTGGATGATCGAGCGGCAGACTGCCGGAAGATAATCCCTGAAGATCCAACTCAGAAGCGTACGATTGTCAATTTACTTTTTCTAATACTGAATATTATTCTGTAATTCAATCTCACATACTGCTTCGCATCAGGATGTCGTTCATCCACTCACGGGCGAGCATGGCCTGTTCATGCACGAAATCGATACCAGCTGTTTTACCGTCTGGAGTCCTTACATGGTGGCATAATTCATAACAGAAATACCCGGAAAAGTTGATCTCCTTCATGAGTTCAATGTAACGGTCATAATCCGCCCACTCGATGATCTCATCCCTGTATTTGTCACTCGCATATTTGGACTGAACTACGCCATTATCATCCCTGAAGAATTCACCCCCGTAATGTGAATGGACCTGTAATGACCCAACCGCACTGACTGCTTCTTCCACCCATTCCGGATTCTTCCGGTCCATCATGCCTGCATCCAGACATATTTTAAGCCAGGGTGAATTCACTTCCTTCACCATCCGAAGGCAGTCCCGGTAATCCTTAAACAACGGAGGGTGGTTCTGCAGGGCCATGGTGACCCCGAATTCTTCACCGAATCCGGCTGCCTCGATCAGGCATTCCTTCACAAAATTCCACCGGTCCAGTTGCGTCGCATAAGGGTATTGCCGTTGAAAAGTATAAAAATCCGATTTTACGAGATCATAGGTGCCTACCCCGTCATGAAGGGGGATCCCTGTCCATGCCGGGAATAGACGGACAATGCTGGCACCCAGGTCCCGGGCCATGCGGGTTGTCTCCTTGACCATCAGCAACTGGCATTCCCGGTGTTCGGGGATGGGACTGCTGAAATCATTATTGCAGGCTACTGCCGGGATCTCCATACCCGCCTGGGAGAGGATATTCCTCATTTCCTCCCGTCTTCTCTCAGGGATATCCATGGGGTTTCCCTGGGGCCGTTTGTTGTCCAGTTCAATCCCGTCATAACCGAATTCCTTGGCTTTCTGAACAAATTCCTCAAAGGAAAGCCCTGGACCGTCAAACCATATACCCAGATAGGTGATCCCATACAGGCCAATTTTAATTTTGCCTGTTCGCTTTCCCGTTTTTTTAGGATCTGCAGCACTTGCAAATGTTTTGTTTTTTAAGGCAAGGTCACTCAGAACAGCTGCACCCGCGGCCATTCCTGACCTTTCTAGAAATTTTCTGCGTTTCATTTTTATGTAGGATTAGGATCAAAAAAATAAGATATCCATTTTTAACAAGTTAGTAAAAAAAGCAGGATAAGGCAACAAGTTGCACCGTGAAAAAATGCCTGAATCCGTTGAAAATCAACAAGTCTGATCGGGTAGATTCCAGGATTCCCTTCTCATGCCTTAATTTGAAGTCCCGGCATAAGTACCCAACAGCTGCCACAGATGCCAGGAGTTCACGGTCGTATAAGATCATCTCCTCATTCTGCTTGCGACAATCTTTGAATCAAACCCATCAAGCATTGCGTTATATAGTCAAATCGCCGTATCTTAGGTAAGTATTTTTTGTTTTGTCAGAAATCCTTATTGCGATGAAAATTTCCAAATTCCCCATCAAAATTTCTTTATGCTCTTTCGGATTTATTGGCCTGTTTGTTCTTAATACCTGCTCACCTCCTTCCAGGGAAGGTAAACTCGCCAGTGAAAATCCTGTAACAACCAGCAACTATACTGTCGCGGCTTATATCTGGCCTTCCTGCCATGATGAGCCCAGATCCCGTGAGGTATTATGGCCCCAGGGGATCGGTGAATGGGAGATCATCCAGCAGGGAACTCCCCGCTTCAAAAGCCATTACCAGCCGCGTCTTCCATTATGGGGATATGAAATGGACGACGATCCGAAAGCCATGGAAAAGAAAATTAATGCCGCCGTCGACCATGGGGTGAATGTTTTTATTTTCGACTGGTACTGGTATGATGGAGAACCATTTCTAGAATCCAGCCTCGACAATGGTTTTTTGAAGGCCGGCAATCATGATCAGATGAAGTTCTATCTGATGTGGGCCAATCATGACGTTCCGGGAAATATGTGGAACCATTACCGGTATAAAAACGATTCGTTGATCTGGACAGGTGATGTGGATTGGGAGAATTTCAAGATCATTGTTGACCGGGTTATTAAAAAATATTTTATTCAACCCAATTATTTCAAAGTCAATGATGAACCTGTTTTTTCCATCTTCAGCATTCAGAATCTAGTGCGCAGTTTTAAAGGACTGGAAGGGACTAAAAAGGCAATCGACTATTTCAGGGAGGAAGTAATAGCTGCCGGATTCCCGGGTCTGCATATCCAGCAGGTGGGCTGGGGTAACAGGGGAAATCCACAATTGCTGGGTGACCAATTCAATGAAGGAATGGGAATCAATCAGTGGGTGGATGAACTCGGCATTAACAGTGTGACCACCTACAGCTGGGTGGGATCGGGGATCGAGGAGGATTACCTGAAATGGGGAGAAAATGCATTCTCCCTTCAAAATAAATGGGACTCATTATTAAACATCCCCTATATTCCTATTGTTTCGGTAGGATGGGACAATACCCCCAGGTATCCTTTATTGGGAATGGAATCGGTGGTCCATATCAACAATACGCCGGAAAGTTTTGCAGCCTATCTGCAGAAAACAAGGAACTTCATCGAAGAACGTCCGGACCAACCCCGCTGGATCATACTCAATGCCTGGAATGAATGGGTGGAGGGTAGTTACCTCGAGCCCGATATGAAATGGGGGTATGGCTACCTGGAAGCTGTGAAAAAAATCATGAGTGGGGAATGGGAAGAAGAGAAAAAATAAATCTGAACGTGCGATCTAACTTCCTGGCAATTGCAGGAATTAATCCATGTACCTAAATATAATCTTTCACTTTTTAGTAGATCAACATGAAAAAGCTCACTTTTTTATTTATTCTGACTGTTTATCTGGCTTTCCCGGGATGCGAACAGAAAACTGGACAACTGCCTGATTCCCGTTTTGCTGATAAAAGGTATGACGATTCCCGGCTTTCCCCCATCCATGATTTTCAGGAGCAGCTTATCGGGGAGGGAACCACCGGAAGTAATATTGCCATGATATACAAGGATGGCGCGATCATTTACCGGGAGATTGTCAACTCAGGGAAAGTAGGGGACGCAGATATTACGGATCAAACCATTTTTCCGGTCTGGTCCATGAGCAAGCCGATCACCACGGTGGCCGCCATGATCCTATATGAGGAAGGACGGTTTTTACTGGATGACCCGGTATCTATGTTTATACCTGAAATGAAAAACCTGACATGCAGGGATGAAAATGGCATCATTTATCCCTGCAGGGAAACCCTTACCATGCGGCATATCCTGGCCCACCGATCAGGTTGGAGTTATGATCTGGCCTACCTGAACGGACAACCCGTGGTGATCACGGATACCCTCTTCACGGACCTGGCCGATTTTGCTGCCCAGGTCGCTGCCTGCCCACTGGATCACGAACCAGGGGCAACCTATACCTATGGGATCAATACCGCCCTGGTAGGAAGGGTGATCGAGGTGATCAGCGGCCAGTCTTTTTATGATTTTCTGAAGGAAAGGATCTTTGACCCCCTGGAAATGTCACATACGAAGTTTTACCTGACTGATGAGGAAAGACCGTACTTCCAGCCTTTATACAGGACCACACCAGATGGTGCGACTTTCGTAAGGGGAGCATATGATGAACTGAGTTATGAACCGGGCACCAAGGTACAATTGGGAGGAGAAGGTTTGGTTTCAACGCCCGAGGATTACAGCCATTTTGCAGAAATGCTTGTCAATGACGGAGTTTATAGAGGAAAGAGGATCTTAAGTCCGGCAGCCATTGCCCTGATGCATATGAAACATAGTGACGAGGAACTGCAAGAAACAGGATTCTGGAATGGCTTCAGTTATTTTCACCTGGCCATTCCCGTAAAGGACGGCTTTCTTTCTCCTGAAGGGATCTTTGGATGGTCGGGCTATCACAATACCCATTTCTGGATCGATCAAAAAAACAACCTTTTTGGTTTATTCATGACCCGTCGCACTCCTTACGAACAGGATATTCAGAGACGGTTCAGGAGAGCGGTATACCAGGCGATTTACTGACTCGAAAACGTGAAATAAACCATCAGACTACTTCTTCTTTCTCCTGTAGATGTTTTTCAAATCTTTTTCAAACAGGGTATAGGGATCGTTATAGAACTCCATAAAATTGGGCACACTGATTTGACCCGGAAAAGGTGCATAATAATGGGTTGGACTTCTGGTATCATTACGCCATACCATCACGTAAGACAGCTTTGCATCATATAACTGCATGGCTTTCAACAGGGTTTCCGTCCACCAGGTGGTATCGGGGATGGATTCAAGACCGGTTTCCGTAAAGGCAGCCAATTTCCTGGATTTAATGGCATAATCTGAAATGATTTTCAGTTTTTTAGCGGCAGTCTCTATATCATATCTGTCCCGGCCCATATCCCCATAATTATCCATCCCGACCATATCAACCCATTCATCGCCCGGATAGCGGTCCAGGTATTCTTCTTCTGTGATGTACCGGTTGTCGGGTGAAAAGGCATAGATGAAATTATGGACTCCGAGGGTATCCCGCAAAAAGGAAACCGTAAAACGCCATAAAGAAATAAATTCATCCCGCGTACAATGAGGTTTACCCCACCAGAACCATCCCCCATCGAATTCGTGGTAGGGCCTGAAAATGACCGGTGCCAGGGTTCCATCGAGCCCCTGAAGGCTGTGAGCCCAATCCCCAATCGTTTTCAGTATCTCTTTGTACCTCTCATTTGCCTCCCCTCCAGGTATGATGTACCTTACCGCTGGCAGAGAAACAGAATCCTTCCAATTAAAGCCGCCTTCTGATACCGGATTTGGGAAATGCCAGGAAATGGTGGTCACCCCTCCCCTTTCATAGGTATCCACCACGTTTCTCCTTAAATTATCTACGTTTTTCTGGATGATTTCAGGAGGTCTTCCAGAGAATCCACTTACATCCACACCGATTACTGCGGGGTGGGAACCACAAACCGATTTAACATCTGAACGGTCTGCATCACCCGACCAGCCATGTCCATACTCGGTAGCATGCTGATGCCCGAATAAGGTATGTTTTTTAGATAATTTCCCAAGACGCTTATACAAAACCTTCGTTTCCCTCGTTGCCTCTGAATCAATGAGCTTCCGCTTTTGAGCTTTCAAATGAGGAGAAAAAAGCAAACCCAGGATTATAAGGATGGAGACTGAAAGTTCGTTCTTCTTCATCATGCTTAGTATTTGTTATATTTTAAAAAATGATTGAGCCTGATAATCCGCAATCAGGGATCAGATAGATACCCAAAAATGATAAACTATTACGCATTCCCCAATGCCGGAGTAAGAATTCTTTTCTGTTTTGTGTTCCTTCCTTCCTTCATTTTGACTGATCTGGTATTCTTTTTCTTAAATAGAATAATAAAGTTGGCAGTGATCATGCGGCAGGATATTTAAACAAACTGATAACGCCGCACCAAAACAGGTTAGGGACAAACAAAAACGGGTTAGGGACAGACAAAAACGGGTTAGGGACAGGCAAAAACGAACGTCTTATTAAAGGTATAATAGATTTTCGCAGGTCCCTAAAGGAAAATTGTAGGTCCCTAAGGGAAAATTTTATGTCCCTTAAGGGTATTTTGAGCATCCCTAAAGGTAAATTGAGCGTCTCTGGCAGTATTTTGCATTAAACTAACGGGCAATAGTGCCAAGATAACGCAAAAATGAGTAAAACTAATCAAAAAAAGACCCGGAATAAACATTTTTTGCATAACCATGACCTTTCCCTGCATCAAAAGGGGACCATTTCATCTGAAAATTATACCAAGATCAATGGGATTAATGAAAATTCGATCTTCCCAGGAGCCAGGAAGTAATTTTTTGATGATTTTTGGATTCAATATCCCCCATTTATGGGATGGATAATCTGAATTCCTTCCGTTAATTTAAAATCGTGAAAAAAGATGGGTGACCTTCTGACAATATTTTCATTAAAGGCAAATATTTAATCTGAAAAGGTAGAAAAAAGGAAGCGATCTAATTTTGAAAATGAGCTTAAATTTCCCGTTAACGATTTAAAGATGAACCAAACACTTAATATAATATAGATACTTTCTGCCTCAGGTTGGAGGCGGCTAACTAAGGAAAGATCCACCCAATCACCAATGCACTACCCTTCACTACCCTGTTCGCTTTGAGATTCTAAAGTGGACAGGGTTCTTTATTCCAGCCATCTCCCTCCCCCATCTGAAGGATCTTTCTGAGAAAGTGTAAGGGGTTACCCGGGAAAATCCCCCGAACAAGGAATCAATCAACCATTCTTCACTACTTTACTGCCTGATAAAACAGGAATTCAGCTTAATCCCTGATATCCGCAAAAAGGTCGGTGCTGAGATACCTTTCTCCGGTACTTGGCAGAATGACGACGATCATTTTCCCCTTATTTTCTTTCCGCCTGGATACTTCCAGCGCGGCACAAACCGCAGCTCCTGATGATATTCCGGCGAGTATCCCCTCTTCTTTCATCAATTTTCGAGCCCAGGCAAATGCATCTTCATTTTTAACCTTTATTACCTCATCAATGATCCCGGTATTCAGGATTGCAGGAATAAATCCGGCCCCAATGCCTTGAATTTTATGAGGACCAGGCACCCCACCGGACAAAACCGGGGAATCCGCCGGTTCCACCGCAATCGTTTTAAATCCAGGTTTTCTTGATTTTAATACCTCTGAAACGCCGGTAATGGTCCCCCCGGTCCCGATCCCGGAAACCAGCATGTCAGCCTCTCCATCCGTATCATCCCAGATCTCTTCCGCCGTGGTGATTCTGTGAATCTCCGGATTGGCCGGATTCTCGAACTGTTGCGGTATGAAATAGTGATCCCCCTGTGAGGCAATTTCATTTGCTTTTTTGAGAGCTCCATTGACACCTTCCGATCCTGGAGTCAGGACCACCCGGGCTCCCAATGCTCTCAATAATACCCGTCTTTCTACACTCATGGTGTCGGGCATGGTCAGGGTAAGGGGATATCCTTTTACGGCACAGACAAAAGCGAGGGCAATACCTGTATTGCCGGAGGTAGGTTCTACGATCTCCGTTTTGCCCTTTTTGATCTTCCCGGATCTTTCAGCTGCATCGATCATGCTGAAACCAATCCGGTCTTTTACGGATCCGAGAGGGTTGAAAAATTCGAGCTTAAGCACCACATCTGCATATCCGTCCTGGTTTAACTTGTTTAACCTGACCAGTGGAGTATTCCCGATCAGTTCAATGATACTGCTTGCAATTTTCATGATTGTGTTGGTTTTGAAATTAGTAAAACATTAAATGTAAGCATATTAAAGATGAAAATCATCCTTGCTAAAATATTTTATTTCCCAAGGATTTCATGGATAATTCCAATCGTATGTTCTGGATGGTTTATAAAAAAGAAAGATTTCAAGCCCGGTTAAGTAGATCGGAATATATAAATGGGGACCAGATATCCTCCTCAAATGTCTCGAATGGTTAAATTGAATTATTGCGCACTGAAGGATAAAATGATCCCGTTATCTCCTGCAATCCATCCTTTATTACCACTCACCATATGGATGGCATTAAGATCAGAGGTAACATTACTCACCTGAGCGATCCAGTTATTACCTGCATCGGTAGTTTTGTATATTTGGCCTAATTCACCAACCACCCAGCCAGTGGAGTCGTCGATAAAAAAGATATCATTCCAGATCTGGTTCACAGAGGCGGTAAGGATGGTGGTACGATTCCAGGAATAGGTGCCATCCAGCATCCGTTCCCTTCTTAGAATTGTATTTTTTTTACCGCAGGCCCAGCCGTTTGATTCATCCGGAAAATGCAGAGACAAAATATCCGCATCAATTCCTATTGTCTCCATTTCCCACACGGTGTCATCTTTGGTATAAAATATTCCCCCATCACCAGTGGCAGCCCAGCCTGATCCATCATCGCCGAAATACAGATCATAAATGGGCTGATCGGTGAAGGAGGGGATAATTTGCCACTCCAGGCCTCCATTAAGGGTGTGTACCATCAATCCATTTTCACCTGCGGCCCAACCCACCTGCCGATCGATAAAAAATAAGGAATTTAATGGTTTATCAAATATTTTCTGCTGGACCGGATATCCTCCTCCGTTGTTGGTATAACCCACCTGCCCCATGATGGGATTTCCTGAAAGATCCCCTGCAATCCAACCTACCTGGTCATCCACAAAAAATACACATCGCAGATTTTCTAATGGCAGATCCACCGGGGCACGGCTCCATCCACGGTCCCCTGAAGCGGTGGCTATTAAAGTTTTATTTTCACCCACAACCCATCCTGAATTATCATTGATGAAATATATATCATTCAGGTCATCGACCGTTCCTGCAAACGTAGGTTTCCATCCCTGGAATTCTTTTGTTACGATCGCGGAGAGTAAGGGATTTTCAGTTTCTTTTTCACAGGAAGTCAACACAAATCCAAATCCCATCAAAAGAAAAATATATAATATCCGCAGGGTGATTATGTTCGGTTTCATTAGACGAAGGTACATATTTCATTATAACTCCTGATAGATCAAAAAGTTTATATTTATTCCATGATGGACAACCCACTGGGTCTCAAATGGATTTTTTCAGATTCCTGAAAAAAATTATATCGCCCTCTTCAAACAATTATCAAACGCTGTCAAAACCATCCACCAAAATGAAATTGACATGAAAAAGTATACAATCGAACTCAAATGGGGGATCATTTTTTTGATCGTGGTCCTGATCTGGATGTATTTTGAAAAATTCATTGGATGGCATGGTGAAAACATTGCCGATCATGCCATCTATAACAACCTTTTTGCCATCATAGCCATTTTCATTTATATGCTGGCCCTTCTCGATAAACGAAAAAATTATTGCGGAGGAAAAATGACCTGGTATCAGGGATTCGTAACCGGCCTGATCATCAGTGTGGTCGTAACCCTATTGAGTCCATTGTCACAATATATCACCCATCAACTGATCACTCCTGAATATGTTCCAATATCAGAAATCCGTATCTGCCTTTTTCAGATTCAATGTTTTGATCCAGATATTCCGGTATAGGACATCATGGCCTTCTGCCTGTAACTTAATTCCACCTGGTACATCGGTGATCCCTTTACCGCCATCATTTCCTCCGTCAATACCCGAATTGGGACCGCCCCAGACCTGGTTGATGGTTTGATTCACATGCACCTTGGTTCCATTGAAATACATGGTAACTATGGCTTTTTCAGTCCGTTTCCCCTGCTCAAAACGAGCCGCACGAAAAACGATATCATAGGCATTCCATTTTCCAAGCCCGTTGTACGCATAATAAGGGGATTCCGTTTCATTGATCACAGCTCCCAGGCCATGCCTCGTGGTATCGCCATCCAGTACCTGGATCTCATACCGGTTCTGTAAATAAACCCCACTGTTACCCCCCGCATTCGGAATCAGGAATTCCACGTGCAGCCTGAAATCACGATACTTCTTCTTGGTGACAATGTCGGCGGATCCATATTTTCCTCCGGTAGCACTGGGATCGTTGCTATTGACGACCGTACCCGGATCGACCGGATCCTGTACGATCTTCCACTTAATGGGGAGTTCGGCCGATAACCTGGGGCCCTCCCAATAAGTCCATTTGCTGTCCAGCATTTCCCGGCTTCCATCAAAGAGCATCTCCGCATTTTTTGGAGCCTTTTCCCCCACTCCAATTTGAGCTAAAAGCGGACTGGAGGAGAAAAATGCAATCCATATAATGAGCAGGAATGTGGTTTTGTAAAGATGGTCTTTCATGTTATTAGTCGATTTTTAAGTAAAATTGATCGTTTAATATCGTCAGATCAAATTAATCTGCCAACAATCGGCCGGATAATTTCACCAGTTCATAAATAATTTATCGCTACCGGCTTAAGGGATCAATTTTCACAGGTTCATTTACTGCCCGGGATCCCATAATGGGAGTAAAATTTTACTGGACTGATCGCTGCCATGATAGATCCGGATATCCGCTTTTTTGAAATCATCTTCAGTGCAGTGATAAATATCAATGAACTGCTGGGGATTACGGTCTACCAGCGGGAACCAGCTGCTTTGAATCTGAACCATGATCCGGTGACCTTTCTTAAAGGTATGGGCGATATTGCCAACACTGAACCGGACCCGGTCGATCTTGCCTGGCACAAAAGCTTCTGGCCTTTCATAACTGTTCCGGAACCGACCACGGATCACCTCACCATGGACCAGCATCTCATATCCTCCCATCGGATATTGAAGCTCTGGATCTCCTGTAGAATAAATATCCACATCGTTAAAGGATAAGGTATCTGGAAAAACATCAATGATTTTCACCACGAAATCAGCATCGGTGGTTGAAATGCTGGTGATCAGGTCGGCCACCACATCACCGGCCAGGGTGACCTCGTCAGCCAATACATCCGTTTTGAAGGCAATCACATCCGGCCTTCTATCTGCGAATCGCTGATCATCTACCATATATTCCCTTGTCCGGTTGAAATGTACATCTTCTGTATATGGGACAGGATTGGATGGATCAGAAGTATATTCCGTATAACCTTCACCGGCAGAAGGTTTTTCCCAGGAAAGCTTACCCCGATCATGCAGGTAAAGATCCTTTAGAACCATCTCTTTAGGTGGCCATTGATTGAATTCTTGCCATTCATTTTCTCCCGTGATAAATATCGTGGCTTCCGAAATATCTGACACATCCCCCTTCCCTTTAAGATAATAGTTAAAAAACGGAATCTCGATGTTTTGCTGGTACCAGACGGGGGTATTCGATCCGAATTGAATGTTTCCAATATGTGTTCCTTGGGGCCTTTCCCACTGGCCATGCCACCAGGGGCCCATGACGATACGGTTAAAATCTTTTCCAGGATTGTTTTTTTCCGCTGCCAGGTAGGCATTCCAGGCTCCCCAGTGATCTTCTGCATCAAATTCCCCACCTACCCAGAGCATGGCCGGTTGCAGATCTACGGTGGCATTCCTGGCATCTCTCGCTTTCCACCAGGCATCGTAATTCGGATGCTGATACAATTCATGCCAGAACTTGTTGTTGTCACCCGCCAGACGGGCAAAATTTGGAAGAGCCCCGGTTTCAAGGAAAAATTTATAATTATCATGGGTATAATAATCGAAAGTAGGAGCTTCTTCCTTGGTAGGGCCCTCATGAGGGAGTCCAAATCCCCGGCCCACATAAAAATCAAATCCATCCATCACAAAAAATGCGCCGTGATGATGAAAATCGTCCCCGATGAACCAGTTGGTGACCGGCGCCTGCGGACTGACTGCTTTCAGTGCCGGATGTCCACTCGCAGCTGCCATGGTGGAATAAAATCCCGGATAGGAAATCCCATATACACCCACCCTTCCATTATTATGTGGAAGGTTATTGATAAGCCAGTCAATCGTATCCCAGGTATCACTGGCCTCGTCTGTTTCCTTACGCTTCTTTTCAGGATTGAAAGGACGTACGTCTTCAAACTGGCCTTCACTCATCCATTTCCCCCGTACATCCTGGGTAACCATAATATACTTTTCCTTTAAATAGGCTTTCCGGAAAGAATTCCAGTAATCATTCCAGTTTTCCTCTCCATAGGGTCTGCATGAATACGGCGTTCTCGTAAGCAGGATCGGATGGCTTTCCGTAGTGTCTCTGGGTATATAGATTGACGTAAAAAGTTTTACTCCATCCCGCATGGGGATGGCAGATTCGATTTTATAATAATTTTCCCTGATCCATGCAGAATCCGGATTTTGGGTTTGTGCCAGAAAAGGACTGAAAAACAGAAGAAGGATTAGGAAATATCTCATAATTAATAAAATGATTAAGGTGTTACAAATGTTGTCTAATTTAGATAAAAAATCGGTTGGGTAAAATCACTCCCGGCAAATAGGCCCACCGGATCTTTGTTCCACTTCCAGATTTCAGGAGCGAATTGCATATCCTCCCGCTTCAATGGTATTCCCTTCAATCCGTACGGATCGATTTCCAAAATTGCATATAATCGAATCGCCGGTAGAAAAATCGGTTTTTTCCACCGTAAAATCTTCCGTAAGAAAATGGTGGTCCGTCATTTCGGCCATTCCGATCCGTTCGTGCCAGGCATCCACATGGCTGATCGACTTAAACAGCGCATCCTGCTTCCAATCTTCGTTGATCGAGAAATGGGGTAAATAGCCCCATAACATGTCAGCAAGCCATCCCGGATACCCATCCTCACTGGTAACTCCGCCATAGCGTGTACAGAATGATGCATCATGAAAGACCAGAGGCCATAAAGGAATGGATACACCAGCAATCCGTTGATGCCTGTTTTCAAACCAGTCGAGATACGGGATCCCAAAGTCGGCCGATTCTTCACTTCCCAGCAGGATTCCCTGATCTTTATAGAACTTCATCAATTCTTTTTTGGCCTGCAGGTCCTGGGCTTTGGTCAGGGTGTTATTCTTTTCGTAGGATTGATATAACTGCATGGCCGTGATGATATCCACAAACATGGCTTTGGGATTTAAAGTACGTATATTTTCCCAGTTTCTCCTTGCATATTTCACACTGGCCGGAGAGCCTAGTATGTACGTTTGTCCACCTGCCCATACCCCGCCAGTCAACAATTCACCGTCAGCATTCCTGATCACCCCCTGTGGAAAACTGGGTGTATGGGGATAGATGTCCTGATTGTTATCATGCAGGCCACATATTAAATCTCCCTTCATCCCCATTAAATCCCTCAATTCAGAGACCGGCCCAAGCAAGGGTTCCGGAGGCCAGGTATCCTGGTGTGAATAATCGTAACCCCCATTGATCCAGCCGGCGATCTTTACAAATCCCTTTTTCAATCCTGATTTTTTCAGACGATCGATCTTGGCAGCAACTTGTTTATAAGTATTTAATACCTGAACCGGATCCGATCCCCTACTTAATTTTTGCTCATCGGTCAGTAAAAAATCCTCCGCGGTTTTTTCCGACACGGACGGAAAAGCCAGGTTGATCCAGAAAGCCCTTCCGCCCAGAAAGCTTTCGAGCTGTGGATTGGCCTTCATTTTATCAGAAAGACTTACAAAACCACCCTCTTGGATGACCCACTCCCGGTATTCTTTTGCCAAATGAACATAATCGCCTTTCACAAACTTCATCCGATAGGTATAGGGATGGGACCATTGTCCGAGGGACCTGATCCACATGGGAGAGGCTGTCCGGTTGGCCACAAAACCATAGGCATCCTCAAAACCTTCATCAAATATCCCGATCCAGCCGCCTTCCCCTTTCAAACCACCCAGCCATCTCATATTCAGACGCGTATAGAAGGGGTAAATGTTCCTTGGGTAAATAAACCGGTCTTCCGCATTCCGGATAATTTCTCCCACCCCCTTTGGGATTACAATGACCTCCGATTTAACGGGAGGAGGAAATACCAGGCTTGGAATGGAGTCATCTACTTTCAGCACCCTGAATACCAACCAGGGCCCTTCCAGTTCTACACGGCAAAGAAAGGTACCCACTGATTTTTGCTGCCGACCAATCAGGGTATACTTTAAATTTTCCCCGGTAGGTTCGGCCCGGAAATGACCCGGATATTGTTCCGTCTGGCTTCTGCCGGTACGCATCCAGACATGCCCTTCTTCCACCTGTCCCTTATCCTGAATGGCCACGGGCCAGGTATCCCAGGTGATCTGGTTTTTTCTGTCCTCCATATTGAAAACACCATTGGAATAAATTTCTATCCTTAAAAAATCATTTTCCAGGGTTTTCAACAGGGTAGCAGGCAGGTCAGAGGATGCTTCGTCATGGAGGTCCAATGGATTTTTTGCATGAACCTCGTGATTAAAAAAAGCTTCCAAACCGCCATAGGCCAGGAGGGAGGTGGATATAAAGGAACGTCGTTTCATTTTGTAATTGAGTTTAAAAAGTCAGTAACAGGTGGATGAATATAAAATATAATCTGAGAAATTCAATAGAAATATTCTTTGTATTCTTCCAAGCCCTCCGGTTATGCCACGCTCCCTCGTCTGACGAGACACCCTGGTCTGACCACGATGGTTGGTCTGACGAGACACCCTGGTCTGACCACGATGGTTGGTCTGACGAAGGGGCTTGGACTGACTGGAAGAAACAAAAATTTCCATTTACTTTTTATCCATTTTTTGATAAATTGAATGATGTATTTTTTAAGGTATTAAAACCGGAAATTCAATTTTTCAATATTAAATATATCCTCATGAAAGGCCGATCCATCATATCCAGATTTACCGGGAGGTTGTTAAAATTATGGCAAAAAAGTAAAATTGTGGGACTTCCACCCGATCAAAGCCATTTAAATAACTCCTTTGACGGACATCGGAGAAAAATTATCAAGCGACTTACCATGCTGCCTTTTATAGGTCCAGCGGTTCTGTCATGGTATCATCCCAGAAATTATCACAGTTTTGAGGAGAAGCACCTCAAAACCAGGCAGGTGGGCATCCATGAAAAATCTCCGGAAAACAAGGTTGATCCCATGAACAAAATCCCTCAGGCACAATTGGGAAAAGAAACGATCAGCAGGATGATCCTGGGTGGTAATTTAATTGGTGGCTGGGCTCATGCCAGGGATCTTCTGTATGTTTCTGAATTGGTTACCACCTATTTTACTGACGAAAAAATATTTGAAACTTTCGCGCTGGCTGAAAAATCAGGGATCAATGCCTTCCTGACCAATCCTGTACTGATCAGAGTGATCAATGAATACTGGAAAAGGGACCTTGGAAAGATCAAGTTCATATCGGATTGCGGAGGTCAATCATTGCAGGAAGGAATCCAGGTTTCTATTGATAACGGGGCTTCGGTCTGTTATGTGCATGGGGGAATTGCCGACAACCTGGTGGAATCGGGCAAGGTGGATGAAATAGCCAGGGGATTGGAATTGATCCGGAAAAATGGCCTTCCTGCCGGAATAGGAGGTCATAAACTGGAAACCGTGAAAGCATGTGTGGATTATGGTCTCGAACCGGATTTCTGGATGAAAACCATTCACCCCGTCGATTACTGGTCAGCCATACCCGAAACCGAGCATGATAACATCTGGTGCACCAATCCCGATGAGACGAAAGCCTACATGCAAAATATAAAACAACCCTGGATTGGATATAAAACGCTGGCAGCCGGAGCCATTGAACCTGAAATGGGATTCAGGTATGCCTTTGAAAGCGGAGCCGATTTCCTTTGTGTGGGCATGTTCGATTTTCAGATCAACAACGATGTGGCTGCCTTTTTAAATGTCCTGAATTCAAAATTAAACCGGGAACGTCCCTGGAGGGCATAAAATATAAATCAACCTGATTCAATTGTTAAGGAGGTTAGGATCCCCTCCACTCACTTTAGAATTCAGGAAGAAACGTCGTCTGACCACCTGCTCCCGTCAGACCAGCCCCCTTGGTCAGACCAGCCTGTGTGGTCTGACCACGCCTGCTGGTCAGGCATCAATCTTCCTTCTGATGGCTCCCGGTACCCGCAAAAGAAGATATGGGAGTCAACAGCAACTTTCGAAATTCCACTTCGGATCCCTCCGCCTGGACGGCGATCTGGCCTTTACTTGCAGTACAATCATACCCTTCATTCACCAGGTCACCATTTACCCAGACTTTAATTGCATTTCCCAGACATTCGATGGTCATCGTATTCCATTCACCGGGTGGATTCTCAGAACCGTCAGTCAGATTCAGGATCCGGCGTTTTTTACCTTCCGTGATCCCCCATTCCTCCTTCGGCCCCCGGCGGCTTTCCATATCCGGCACAGTGATATTCTCCACAATGCACCAGAAATCCCCGGCATTTTCATGAAACATCTGAACTTCAATGGATTTAGGGAACATGTCGTATAAAGCACGGGGCGTGGAAGCATGAACCAGGATCCCACAATTCCCCGGGGTACCGGCAAATCTGTATTCTACTTCAAGCCTGTAATCCTGATAAACAGCGTCTGAAATTAGATGACCGTTTGGCTCTCCGAGGCTCACCAACAAGCCATTGCGGACAAGAAAGGGACTTTTCACTCCGGGATCATCATCCATGGCTGGAACATCGACATGCCAGCCGGCAAGATCCTGTCCATTGAATAAACTCACGGGTTTGGATTTATCCGGTGAGATGCATTGCTGGAAAACAATCGCCAACATCAAAATCAAAAGCTTTTTCATCTTCGTGTGATTTCAGTTACAATATCTTTCCTGAAGATAGGGGATCAAACCCGGACATTCCAACATTCTTTCTCTTTTTTAAAGTTCATTTTAGCTGGAATAGAAATGGACCTGCGAGATCCTGATTCCCGTTTGGAAAGAGCCCGCCAGTTGGATCCATGGCAATGATGGAATTATTTCAGATCTTCAATAATCTGAGCAGGTTGACTAAATTAAACAGTAAGAACTTCCATTTAATCAAACAAAATGCAGTTATTTGTGATCTGATAAAACAAAAAGATCCCTATGAAATTCGGTTACTTAATACTATTTATTTCTATCCTGACTTCGGGAATGCTTACGGCAAATCCCGGACAATCTGATAAAAAGAAAGAGGATGAAAAGCTGAAAAAAATTATGATCCTCTTCATAGGGAAAAAATATGAGAACCGGAAATCACTGGAAGGTGAGCTTACCTATTATATCAACGAAAAAGGATTCGATGCGCTACCCAGTACCAAATATATCCCAGGGATCGGCCTCCCCGATAAAGAAACAGTGATCAAAACCCTTGAAGAAAATGATTTTGACGGGATCCTGCTTGTGCAGGTGATTGATCTTGATGTAAAGGAGAAATGGGTCAATGCAAAATTGAAATATGGCAATAGACAAACATCCCCCATATTCTTCAGCTATTATGATCTCAGCCTCCAATATACACCGGGTTATTCCACACAGGAAATCTCTTATGAACTTGAATGTTCCCTTTTCCGGACATCCGATAAAAGCATGCTTTTTTCAACGAACTCAAAGGCCTATGACCGCGAATCGCTGGACCTGGCGATGGAAGGTTATGCCAAGAATATGGCCGATCAGCTAAAACGAAGCAAGACCCTGTTGAAAACCAAATAGCGTCAATCCTGAAAAATTGAATCTTTCCCTTAGAAACACGTTCAAGTCAGATAAAACGGCCGCACTTTCTTTTTTCAAAACAGATCATCCATTATTTTTATCTTGGAAATTCAGATATCTTGAAAAAGACAAGCACTACCCGAAATGAAAAAAAAAGTTTTAATTAAAAAAGCTTCCCGTTTTGTAAGGAAATCGCTGGAAAATGCAGAAGGAGGGCATGACTGGCTGCATGTGAAACGTGTATTGAAAAATGCCCGAAAGATCATGAAAAAGAAAAAAACCAATAAAACCGTTCTGTACCTCGGTTTGATATTTCATGATCTGGCAGATCCTAAATTCAATAACGGCGATCCGGAGAAAGGGATCAAGCTGACAAAGGCATTCTTTGAAGAAACCGGGGTTAAGGAAAATACCAGCAGCAAAGTCCTGAATATCATACAGAACATTTCCTATAACGGGGGATTCCGGCAAACTAAAAAATCATCTGCCGAACTTAAAATTGCCCAGGATGCAGACAGGCTTGATGCGATGGGGGCCATTGGGATAGCCAGGGCATTTCATTATGGCGGATATGCCGGTCGAAAGATATACGATCCTAAAATCAAACCGGTGAAATACAATTCCGAAAAAGAATACCGTGAAAATAATGCCCCATCCATCAATCATTTTCATGAAAAACTTTTACGGCTTAAAAAGAGAATGAATACAAAAATGGCAAAAAGAATTGCCAGAAAGCGGCACAAGTTCCTGCAGGATTTTTTGAAACAATTTAACGGGGAACTAAAAGGCAAATCATAATAACTTTGTAGTCAGGTTCTGGGGAAAAAAAGTTTATGAATCGACTGATAAAATCCATTGTGATCATTTTCCTCTTCGCTGGGGAACATCCATGTTTCCCGCAGGACCTGCTTCTGGATCAGGAGTTGGGGAAAAAGGATAACAACCTGGAACCTGTTGAATCAAAAACCCTTTCTATCCATGGCAATCCCGGATCCTACCTGCTGTACAAAGATCCGTCGTTTGAACAAGTCGACTTTGTGCAGGTAGGTTGGGTGCAGTATGCACAGCGTACCTTTCAGATGATCGGGCTGGGGATGGAAGCATCCCAGGATGACATCCGAAACGCCATATTCAGTTTCAGAAAATTAAGTACAAATGAGAAAAGATCCATCAGGGTAACAAAACTTGGTTTAGCCACTGCGAACCAGGACGAAACCCTTGAGGAATTTAATAGCAGGGCCGGGAATTGCTGGGATCCCGGATTTACAGCCATCGCCAATGGCCTTGATGAGAAAAATATCTTATCGGAAGGACAATTGTTAAAAATTGCCAAGGAAGAACCATACTGGAAGGATCCATGATAAAAATGACCGGCATGGATAACTGCATGCCTGAACCCATACTTTTTAATTGCTGGAAACACCATCAGAATTTTATTCTGGATGAGATCAGAAAGGTGGGTGTTTCCCGTGACTTGTACCAGCTGAAGACCAGTCTAAAACTGATCGGTGACTCAACGACCGATCTTTATATTGGGACGATGAGCCTGGATAGTATCGCCACTTTTACAGATTCTTTCCTCAGGGAGCATCAAATGGTGGATAAGGATTCCTACCTCTCCTGGGTAAACGAATCAACAGAACAGTATAAAACCATTCCTTTCCCCGATGAATCGGTCTGGGTTTTTAAGATTGGCATTGAACCTGGTAAATATGTACATATACATCCCGGAAGAAATGCTCCGCATACGGTAAGAGCAAAGGCGAATGTTCTCAAAACAGCCATTGCGGTGAATACAAAAGCAATGATTGACCAGAGCAATCCATTGCTGGTGGAGACGGTCAATTCAGTCCGGGAAGAACTGATCAACCTGGATCCGATCAAATTCGTTACCCTAAATCAGGAACTGGGGAGGTTGATCTATCATTTTGCCGTTAAATTAGGAACCCTTGAAGCATGAAACTTAAAAAAAAATTAATCAAGGAACTGGGTTTTGTGATCATTTCGGCTTTGCTGGTGATCTTTTCCTTTCTGATTGCCGGTACCTTTTTCCAGATATGGATCCGGGATTATCAGCTACTCCTCATCATGACAGGAGCTTTTTACCTGATCATCGGCTTTTACAGGTTATTGAACGGAATGGCAAAGAAGTATCGCGATAAAGAAACGGAAGACCCAAAGGGTGTTAAAAATGGTTAATTTTTTCCGTTCGTTCCAAAGGTTGATTAATTTCCCATATCAGTTATTCAGGCAGATATGGTGTTCTCCCCGTCATGAAAAAAAAACTTGGCATCCATTCAATTATCGGTTGGTTTGTTTTTGCCGCCTCTTTTACTGTTTATTTCCACACCCTTGAATCCGTGGCCAGTTTATGGGATAGTGGGGAATTCATCGCAGCTTCTTACCTGTTACAGATCCCGCATCCCCCTGGGGCACCTGTGTACTTGCTTCTAGGGAGGTTATTATCATTCCTGGCCGGCTCGAATCATGAACAAATCGCATTCTTTATTAATATGTTCAGTGCCTTTGCCAGTGCATTTACGATCATGTTTCTGTACTGGACCATCGTTCTGATTGGTAAGAAAATCAGATTTGTTAAAGTTAAAAAACAGCCTGATCTACAAATCATTTTGGTGCTATCAGCCATTACAGGTGCTCTTTCCTTTGCATTCACCGACTCTTTCTGGTTTTCAGCCGTCGAGACGGAGGTCTATGCATTTTCGTCACTGCTTACCGCGATCGTTTTCTGGTCTATTTTAAAATGGGAGCAACAGGCTGAAAAACCTGACAGTGATAAATGGTTGATCCTGATCTTCTTCATGATCGGGGTCAGCATTGGTGTACATTTACTCAACCTGCTTACCATTCCGGCGGTAGTACTTGTCTTCTATTTTAAGAATTTTACTTCCAGGCCAAAAGGAATCGTGATTGCCCTATTGATTGGCTTTGCACTGCTATGGCTTGTTATGGATGGAATTATCATTGGCTTCCCGATGATCGCAGTAAAACTCGAAATGCTCCTTATCAATGGTTTCAACCTCCCATTCGGGACGGGGATATTGGTATTTATGATTGCACTTGTTTCTCTTCTAATTTACGGTATCCGGTACAGTATCAAAAAGCGCCAGAGGATTCTTAATACCTCTCTGCTGTGCCTGGCCTTTTTAATGATTGGATACGCTTCCTATGGTCTTATTGTGATCCGGTCTAATAAAAACCCTTTGATGGATCAAAACAATCCCGAAAATATCATTTCTTTCATTCGTTACCTGAAACGGGATCAATATTATAAGCCCCCTTTGATTTACGGACCGAATTTTAATGCTGAGTTGATTGACCAGATCCAGGGTGATCCAATCTACCGAAAAGGAGAAAAATCATACGAAATCTCGTCCCATTCATTGGAAAACATTTATAATCCGGAGAGTATGACCGTTTTGCCACGGATGTGGTCAAAAGAATATTCGGAAAAATACAGGGAAATTACAGATTTAAAACCTCAGGAATCCCCTCGTTTTGAAGATAATTTGTACTTTCTGTTTGTTCATCAGATAGGCCACATGTATGTACGATATTTTATGTGGAATTTTGCAGGTAGAGAAAGTGATGAAATGGGGGCCGGCTGGTTGAGTCCACTTGATAAATTCACTACCATACCGGGATTTATTAGATCAAATCGTGCCCATAATAATTATCTAATGGTTCCCCTAATCCTTGGATTGATCGGATTTTTCTTTACTTACTCAAGATCAAAGAATCAGTGGATGGTAATCCTTACCCTGTTTCTGATGACAGGAATAGCGATTGTTTTCTATCTGAATTCCGGACCTATAGAGCCCAGGGAACGTGATTATGTCTATATAGGGTCTTTTTATGCCTTTTCAATATGGATTGGCCTGGGGATAATGGGATTGTCACAAAAAATCCTGCAATGGGTCCCTATTACAAAAATGACATGGTATATCTCAGGAGTGATTGGCATGACATCAATAGGATTGCTGGTCTCTGAAGGGTGGAATGATCATGATCGGACCGGAAGGTATTATTCGGTGGATATGGCAAAAAACCTGCTGGCTTCCTGTCCCGAAAATGCCATTCTTTTTACCGGAGGGGATAACGATACTTTTCCTTTGTGGTATGTCCAGATGGTGGAAGGATACCGGAGCGATGTACGTGTTATTGTAACCTCCTACTTCAATTCAGACTGGTATGCAGAACAGATGACCCGGCAGGCCCTGGATTCCGATCCCTTGCCCATTCAGATACCAATGAAATATCTTCGGGATGGAGGAAAGAATGATTATCTACCCTACCAGAAAAACAATCACATAAATTCACCGGTCAATCTGACCAGTTATCTCGATCTGGTACGCAAAGACCATCCGGTCATTCAGATAAAAGGTAACTGGGGAACAATGAATACTTTGCCTTTCCGGCAGTTTTATCTGGATGTACAGAGAGAAAAGATATTTGGAACGGATATTGTTCCTGAAAAATTCGAAGCCCAGATCAAAAACAGATTACTTTTCTCACTTCGGGCTGATTATATCCTGAAAAGCGATCTTCTGATACTTGACCTGATAGATTCCATACAATGGGAACGGCCCATTTGTTTCAGTTATACGGCATTGAAAACAAGCCATATTGATTTTGATCCCATGGTCATTAAAAGGGGGCTGATCTATCAGCTGGTGCCTCTTGATTTCAATCAGGAATCGACCACAGTAAATATGGATACTGTTTTTTCCTATGATTTAATCATGAATCGTTATGCATACCGGGGATTGAATGACCGAGATGTATATTACAATGAAAATTATCGCCAATACCTGATGAACTTTCGAAGCCATTATAATGAACTGGCTTTCGCCTTGATCCAGGAGAGAGAATATTTAAGTGCCGAAAAGGTCCTGGATAAAAGTCTCGAAATGATCCCAGATTGTGCCATACCCTACGATTATACCTCTTTGGATACGGTCCGGATTTACTTAACCCTCAATAATGATGATCAAAAAGCACTTGAAATTGCAGATGTGATGAGTAAAAGGTTAGATCAACAACTTACTTATCTGTTGGAAGATGAAAGAAGGAAAAATAAAGAAAAGATCTTCATGGATTTATCTTATATGCAAAGCATGGCAATAATACTCAAACAGCGAGGTCATGAGGATCTTGCAGGTCGTTATGAGGCATATTTCAAAAAACATTATTTGAAGTATGCAGAAATCTGAAACCATTGTTAAGTATCTGATCCCGTGTGAAATAAATCTTCAAATGGTTTATTATTTGCCTTTTTTATCGATAAAAGAATGAATAATTGCTATCTTCGCCGACGTGAATAGGAAAAGCAAATGAATAAGTTCGAAAGATATAATAATATCACTGGCTGGCTGGTCTTTGTAATTGCCACCATCGTTTATTGGTTAACGGTTGAGCCTACCGCCAGCTACTGGGATTGCGGTGAATTTATCGCCGTCTCCTATAAACTGGAGGTCCCACATCCTCCGGGAGCCCCATTTTTCCTGTTGATTGGCCGTCTGTTCTCCTTCCTGGCCATGGGCGACGTTCAAAAAGTAGCAGTCTGGATCAACCATGTGAGTGTGCTGAGCAGTGGATTTACCATTCTTTTCCTTTTCTGGACCATCACACTATTTGGAAGGAAGATCCTGCATAAGAAAAATGAGGATTTATCACGCGGTCAGGCTTATTTATTGTTGGGAGCCGGCCTTGTTGGATCCCTTGCCTATACCTTTTCGGATTCTTTCTGGTTTTCCGCCGTTGAGGCAGAGGTTTATGCCATGTCTTCCTTTTTTACTGCCTTTGTGGTGTGGGCAATCTTGAAATGGGAGTTGATTGAAGACGAACGCCTTGCCAAGCGCTGGTTGATCCTGATCTTTTTCATGATGGGATTATCGATCGGGGTACACCTCCTGAACCTGGTGACCATTCCTGCTTTGGGATTGATTTTCTACTTTAAAAAATATAAACCGAGTACCTGGGGAGTGATTGCCACCCTGCTGATCAGTGTATTGATCATCGTTTTTATAAACGACTTTATCATTCCGGGTTTACCAGGCATTGCCGCCTCATTCGAGATCTTTTTTGTAAACTCGCTTGGTCTTCCCTTCAGGTCAGGCATCATTGTATTTATGGTGCTTTTCATAGGGGGCCTGGTTTATGGGATTCACTATTCCCAGAAAAATAACAAAGAAATTCTGAATACAGCCTTGCTTGCCTTCGCATTTATCCTGATCGGCTATGCATCTTACAGCATCGTTTTGATCAGGTCAAATTATAACCCGCCGATCGATGAGAATAATCCTGAAAACGTGATCAGCTTCGTTTCCTATCTCAAGCGGGAACAATATGGCTCACGTCCCCTTTTATACGGGCAATATTTCGATGCAGAAGTCGTGAATCAGGAGAAAGGTGCCCCTGTTTATGAACAGGGAGAAAAGAAATACGAGATTACGGATTATAAGATCAAATACGTTTATGATCCAGCACGGATGACCATCCTGCCAAGAGCTTACAGCAGCTCGGAAAATCATGTGGAACAATACAGGAGCTGGATGAATCTGAAGCCGAATGAACTGCCCAATTTTGCCGACAACATGATGTTCATGTTCAGGTATCAGATCGGGTACATGTATATGCGTTATTTCATGTGGAATTTTGCGGGCAGGGAAAGTGACATACAGGGAGCCTCCTGGCTGATGCCACTGGATGCCTTTAAAAATATCCCCCAACAACTGGCAGCAAACAAAGGCAGGAATAACTATTTCATGCTGCCTCTCCTGCTGGGATTGATCGGCATGTTCTTTAATTACCGGAAAGACCAGAAAGTATTTGGCGTCCTTCTCATGTTGTTTATTTTGACCGGTGTGGCCCTGGTAGTCTACCTGAACTCTCCGCCGGTAGAACCCCGGGAAAGAGATTATATATACGTGGGCTCTTATTATGCTTTTGCCATCTGGATTGCCATGGGCGTCATCGCCATCGGGCAATATCTGATGAATTTTATAAAAAACCATGCTTCAGCGGCCATTGCAGCCACCGCGTTAGGTTTGATCATACCCATTATCATGGCGACAGAAAACTGGAATGACCATGATCGTTCTGACCGATATTTCTCGGTCGATTCTGCGAAAAATTTCCTTGCTTCCTGCGCTCCCAATGCCATTCTGTTCACAGGAGGGGATAACGATACCTTTCCCTTATGGTATGTCCAGGAGGTCGAAGGCTTCCGTACGGATGTACGGGTGATCGTTTTAAGTTATTTCAATACTGACTGGTATATTGACCAGATGACCCGGAGGGCTTATGAATCAGAACCAGTACCGTTTACACTTACTCATGAACAGTACAAACAGGGAGGGCCCAATGATTATTTGCCCTATGTTGAAACTCCAAACCTGCAAAACCAGGCTGTTAATCTGGAGACCTATATGGAATTGGTCCGCAAGGACTACCAGGCACTGAAAGTACCCACCATGCTGGGCAGTTATAATCGCATTCCTACCCGGACACTTTACATGCCTGTCAATAAGGATGAAGTCAAGAGAAAAGACCTGATCCCTGAAGGCATGGAGAATCTCATCCCGGAAAGAATGCTTTTCCGCTTAAAAGGCAATGGCCTGGAAAAAAATACCCTGATGATCCTTGATATGATTGTTGCCAATCATTGGGAACGGCCCATCTATTTTAACAATACCTCCCTGATGAATGCGGGCATCGATTTCAGGAGATATGTCGTGCAAGAAGGAAATGCCTACCGGCTCCTACCTGTGGAAAGGCCCAATGTGCAGAGTGAATTTGTGAATACGGAGGTAATGTATAACAATGTAATGAATCATTTTTATTTCAGGGAATTGGATAACCCTCATGTATACTACTCGGAGGACTACCGGAATTTTGTGCTCAATCACCGATCCACTTTTAATACACTGGCGGATGATCTGCTTTCCAAAGGAGACACAACCCGTACGCGGGAGGCCCTGGACCGGTGCCTGGAAGTAATGCCCGACAAGGCCATTCCGTACGATCATGCCAATGTGCAGACAGCCGCACTTTTATTCCAGGTAGGGGAAGATGAAAAAGCCGTCGATATCGCTGAAAAGCTGGGCACTACTTCTATGCAATATCTTGAATATTACGAAGAATACGGGAATGCACCTCAGAATGAAGTACAGAAACACATGACCGTTCTGAGCCTTTTATCGAGAATGTTAAAAAATAATGGAGAAGAAGAATTGTCGGCAAAACTGGAATCATCTTTCATGAAATATTACGACCAGCTTAACCAGTAAATCCTCTTTTCACGAAATTAAACCTGGCCTGGAAATTCCCCTCAAAAATCCCGGATTTTCCATCAACTCTGTTGGCGGAGGTTGGTCTTCTGCCCGGATACCAGACATTGATCAATATCTATATTCCCTTCTACCACCTCGATAAAGGGCTTCCCATTATCCAGGCCCGCCAGACCATAGCCTGTTTCAGTGGAAATAAAGGCTGTAAACTGATCGCCAATCCTTGAATCAATGTAGAGGATCTTTCCAAGCCTGTCATACCGGATGCCCGTGAGCCCCTGGATCAATCCATAGGAGGCCATTGCCCTGGCATACCAATGACCACATTCATATTCATTAAATGGATTCCGGACCTTTCCGTCATATCGCATTCTTAAGGCCCTGACAATATCCAGCCCTTTTTCAACCTCACCCATCAACATCAGGTGTGAAGCTACCTGGTATTCGATCCCGGTCCAGACCTCATTGCTATAGACAAATGGAAGAGAAAGTTTACCTCCTTTAGGCCAGGAACACAATAATAATCCTCCTTCATGGCCATATGCATACGAAGGTCTCTGCGGATTTACGTGGTCGGACAGGTCTTTTTTCAAATTATATTGATAGACTGATTTCAGGTGACTTCTGACTTTGTTCGCCTCAATAAAATCATCAAGGGCACACATGCTGCCAATCCAGGCTCCCAGGATCCCATCGGACAGGCATCCTTTCCCGTACTGGTATTTGGGACCTTCCTTTTTCAATAAGTCCAACGCTTCCTCAGAATAATTGACATTCCAGGATTCCTGTGCCTGTACGAGCGGACTGGGGGTCTTAAGACCTTCCCATTTGATTTCCTGATAAAAGTATTCTCCATCAAACAGATTGTTTTCCAGGTATTCCTTTCCTTTCGAAAACAGTTGCTGATACCCTGAAACATCTTCATTTAAAGCCTTACCCATCTGGATCATGGCATATAAAGCCCCCAGATAAAAGCTGGTACACATCCCGTCCGGACCCCAGAATTCGATATCGTAAGTATTGTGATGAGGTTCTTCCAGAACTCCTTTTCCGGAAGGATCCCAGGAATGTATACAAAAATCCATACTTTTTTTAACCCTGGGCCACAATTTCTTCAACCACTGGGTATCGCCCGATATTCTCCATTCCCGGTGCATCTTCATGATCCCTCCAAGTTGGCCATCCGAAGCCGCATGAAATCCATGTTCATTCTTCCGGATGGGTAAGGTGGCACGAAATGTCTGATGTCCCTCCTCACTCTGATTCACTGTAAATTCCGTTTCACGCAACGATCTTTCCAATTCAGGAAATAGGTGTGGGATGGCCTGGGCATAATTCCAAACGTGTGTGCAGGAACCATGACAACATCCACCCAGGTCATGGCATCCTTCCCAGGCCCATAACTTCCCGTCTTTCTGCCGGAGCACGGTGGGGGACTTCAGGATCGTCAGGTTGGCAGCTACCGCTTCAATTACTTCGGGAGGCAACGTCTGATTATAAAAAGCTCCACTGAAGGTATTGCTTCTTTTCTTTAATTGATCATAATTTTCTTTCCAGTAATCTGCCACCTGTATTATATCCTCAAAACGAGCCGAATACCAGGGTTCATAAAACAGGGAGGTATAGGACTCAGGGCAGCAACCCTCCTGCCCATCGCATTCTTTGAGAAAATCAGCCACATTTTTATCATCAGGACCTGCTCCTTGCCTGATATTCGAATGAGGGACATACCAGGCAAAAAGTAAAGGAATAACTTTCTCCTCCCCGGATGCCAACTCGAATGGAACATATAAGGAAGCTCCCGGCGTATTTTCTTTTACCTGGTCATTCGGGATATTCCCTTCTTCTATATCCTTCCACATGATGGAACGGGAATCGAACCAGCCTCCCCTGAAAAGGCTTCCATCGACCACCACCCTGGGATCTGTGGTGTAAATTCCGAAATCACCTTTAAAATGGGGCATCTTTGGCAGGCAGGATTGTGACAGTATATATCCTCCCTTCATCAATTGAACTGAATCACCATGTTTAAACTGGCCTCCAAATTCACTCGGCACCTCAATTTTCATGATATTATATGCGTGGAACGAAAATACTGCCTCTACTTTTTTGCCAGAGGTATTTTTAATCCTGTATTCAAGTGCCCCTACCGGCAAACTGGAATGATCGGCATCGCCTGGAATGAAAGGGCTCCATCCCGTAAATTGAATATCGAGGGGGATGTCCTTATCTTCCAGTATCACATCTGCAAAAGGGAATCTGGTTTTAAAAGTAGCCTGTTGAAAACGTGGAAATCCATAAGAAGTCTCACCGGCACCATTTCCTGTATTCGGCCGGCCAAAAATTTTATAGGAAGGGATGGGACCTTCCAGCACCTTGGCCCCATTCGGAATCCCTTTGATGGAAATGGCCCCGAACATGAAAGGCTCATTGAAAATATCCGGCGTATTTCTTACGGAAACATGTGAAATGCACCCCGATCCTTCCAGGCATACCATTCCGGCACCCATTCCCCCCAGAGGAAAGGCGATCCGGTCAAGGAGAGATCCCTGGTAGGGCCCGTTAAAAGGTCTTGGGGGATGGTCTTTATCCAGTTCTTTGCCTGAAGTATTTTTCCCGGAAGGATTATTTTCAGGCTCACATCCTAATGTGAGTGAGGCACCTGTCACCGAGGCAATGGCACCTGTCTTAAAAAAATCACGTCGCTTCATTTTTCAAAAATAATTATCAGTGGATTTCCTTTCAATTTAAAGATTCTGGAAAATAAAAAATAATTATGACATGCATTTCACAAGATGAGGTCAAATAAAATCTTGTATATCCGTTAAAAAACTCAGGATTTATCAAAAGAAAAAACTAAATATCTATGTAAAAGAGAATGAATCACAGAGAAGCTATAATACTTTACCCATGGCAGGAAAATCAATTTCGTCATTTACGAATTCTTCACCTTCACCCCATAAAATTACTTTTAATTCATTCTTCATCCATAAAAGGATAGGTGTAGTTCTTAGGAGGAATAAAATTCTCCTTGATCGATCGGGGCGATACCCACCGTAAAAGATTGATCATCGATCCGGCCTTGTCATTGGTACCTGATGCCCTGGCACCTCCAAAGGGCTGCTGTCCCACCACCGCTCCAGTCGGTTTGTCATTGACGTAAAAATTCCCGGCTGAATTTCTGAGCATCCGGGTTGCCAGGTCGATGGCATAGCGGTCCCTGGCGAAAATAGCCCCCGTAAGGGAATAGGGGGATGTCTGGTCCACCAGTTCGAGTGTTTCGACAAACCTGTTGGACTGATAAACGTAAATGGTCAGCACCGGACCAAATATTTCCTCACACATCGTCACATATTGAGGGTCCTCCGTCAGCAAAACAGTGGGCTCAATAAAATACCCTTTTGATTTATCGTGATTTCCACCGGCTATGATTTTCACTTTGTTACTGTTCCGCGCGTCCTCTATGTATTTAACAATACTATCAAATGATTTTTCATCTATCACAGCATTCATGAAATTCCTGAAATCCTCCACATCCCCCATTTTAATATCTGCCAGGTCAGTCTGCATATGTTCATTGATCTCCTTCCACAAGATTTCCGGAATATATGCCCTGGAGGCGGCTGAACATTTCTGCCCCTGGTATTCAAAAGCACCTCTTATCAGGGCTGTTGAAACTTCCTGGGGATTCGCAGATTCATGAACCATGACAAAATCTTTTCCTCCAGTTTCTCCAACGATCCTGGGATAGGTCTTATATTTCGCGATATTGTTTCCTATGGTTTTCCAAATATGCTGAAACGTAGAAGTCCCTCCGGTAAAATGAATCCCGGCAAAATCCGGATGGCTAAAAATAATATCTCCGGCGGTTGGACCATCCACAAGGATCAGATTGATTACTCCAGGAGGTACCCCGGCTTCATTAAATACTTCCATCAATACATGTGCAGATAAAATTGCAGTCCTTGAGGCTTTCCATACCACTGTATTGCCCATGATGGCAGGAGCTGAAGGTAAATTTCCGGCAATTGATGTAAAATTGAAAGGAGTAAGCGCAAATATAAAACCTTCCAAGGGTCTTTGTTCTACTCGGTTCCATGTTTGGGGTCCTGATTCCGGTTGTTGCCGGTAAATCTGCGTCATATAATTGACGTTAAACCTTAAAAAATCAATCATTTCACAAGCTGCATCAATTTCCGCCTGGTAAACATTTTTTGATTGACCAAGCATGGTAGATGCATTTATTCTAGCCCTGTAAGGTCCCGCAATTAAATCCGCCGCTTTTAAAAATATAGCTGCCCGCTGTTCCCATGGCAGATCTTCCCACTTTTCCTTTGCATTCATGGCAGCGGTAATGGCTTGGAGGACATGATCCGCATCTCCCTTATGATAGATGCCTAAAATATTTTGATGATCGTGGGGTGGGGATAGGGCGGATGTAACACCGCTTCTAACTTCTTCTCCACCAATGAACATTGGGATATCCAGTTTTTTACGCTTAAGTTCTGCCAATGTTTTTTTCAATTCCTTTCTCTCAGGTGAACCAGGGAGGTATAATTTTACTGGTTCATTTTTTGGAATAGGAACATTAAAAAATCCTTTTGTCATTTGATCATCAGTTTATGTTGTTTATAAAATAGTTTCCGGGTAAACAAATCTAATAATATCCTTCTAAAAAGGTGCCTGATTAACTGAATTTAGGCATTGGGTTATTATAATATTTTAATTAGCTCCAGCAGGCTCCGGATCTCGTAAGTGACAGGCAAATTATGTGGAATCTTTTCAGGATTAAAATAAATTACATCGAGGGAAGCATTGATCGCCCCCTGGATATCGGTGATCGGATTATCCCCGATCATGATACATTCCTCTGTTTTTGCGTTCAGTAGTTCTATGGCTTTCTTGAACATTTCCTTACTTGGCTTTTTATGCCCTGCACTTTCTGAGGTGAAAATAAAATCAAAATAATTTTTCAGCTTGCTGTGAGAAAGCTTGATGTCCTGGATATCATCGAAACCATTGGTTATGATGTGAAGCTGGTACTTTGGTTTCAGATAATCCAATACCTCAAAGCTATGTGGAATGACATGACCTTTGAGGGGACATTTTTTAATATACATTTCGCCAATATCCAGGGGTACATCCCCCTCCTGGATCCCAAGATCCACCAGGGTTAATTTAAAACGTTCATTCCTGAGATATTCCTTTGGAATCTTATTCAGATTATATTGATCCCACAGTGAAGCGTTGATCTCTTTGAATTTCAAAACAAATTCGATGGCCGAGAATTTATCATGCCGGTTCAATTGATAGTGCTCGTAAACTTCCAGAAGCGCTTCTGTTGAATTCTTTTCAAAATCCCATAACGTATGGTCAAGATCAAACAAAATATGTTTATACTTCTTCACAAATGAATACTTTTTGATTTAACTTTCAGGCGACTAAATTGTTTTTCACGAGCCGGTATTTAGCCAGTTCCTGTTTATCGAAGAGTGTATCGTATTCATCAATATCGATGGCCAGTTGATGATCCTTGCCAAAATATTCCATCAGCACTTTAACCAGGTCGGTCACCTCTTCTTTGATTGAATAAAAAACCCATTGATCTACCTTACGGGGAACGACGATACCGGCATTTCTAAGGTATGAAATATGCCTGGAGGTTTTTGCCTGGGTATAACCCAGAATGAGCTCAAGATCTGAAATACACATTTCATTTCTATGAAACATGAGGTGCAACATGCGTACCCTGGGCTCTTCAGCGAGTGCTTTAAATACCTGAACACCGAAATTAAGAGAAAAATTCTTTAACCTCATCCCCTTTTTGGTTGATATTTCAAATATAATTTTTTAGCGTATAAGAACCACTGGTAAACAATTAATTGTTAAAGAATATTTAAATTAGTAGAATTGCAATGTGTATAAAACCGGATATTTTGGGGGTCTTGAGTTCTAATAACAAAAAATGGAGCGTTTTATTTATTTTCATGCTCTTCCTGATCATCCTCTCGCAAGAAACGATGGCCCAGGGAGGTCAGCTGAAAATTATCCAACTTTCAGGAGTTGTTTTGAGGCCTGACAGTGCCGGCGGAGTGCCAGGAGTGCATATATATGTCCCAAAGGCAGGAAGGGGTACGACTACCAATCAATTCGGTTATTTTTCATTGCCCACATTGGCGGGAGACAGCATTGTAATCAGTGCCGTAGGATTCAGAAAACAAAGTTATATCGTGCCAGACCGTGATGAGGATGCCATAACCATCCTGATCCCGATGGAAGAAGATACCATCATGCTGCCTGAAATTGAAATATTCCCATATCCAACTGAAGAATTATTAAAAGAGGCTATTCTTGCCATGCGATTGCCTAACCAGGCTGATTATGATGCAATAAACCAGAACCTGAATGAACAGATCATGGCGGAAATGTTCCGATCCATGCCGATGGATGGAAGCATGAATTATAAATATTACCTGAACCAGAAATTAACCTATATGCATGATGGTTATGGTCCAAGGTACAATCCCCTGCTGAATCCTTTTGCCTGGGCAGAATTTTTTAAATCTCTGAAACGGGGAGATCTGAAACAGAAATGAGGTTAATGGGTACTGAACTAATGACGAATTCGCCATTTAGAAACAATTAACCTTGTATTTCGACGTTTTTAAACTAATCAAATGCCTGTTGATTTTAAATGGAAAAACTGGTAATCACTTTCATTATTTTTTTAACCTTTTTATTGGATGGTTGTCATGAAAATGGAGAACAATTGAAAAATTCTCTATCCGGAAAATGGAGAGCCCGATGGGAGCTGAATAATCCGGAATTGAACAATGTATTCAAACCTGAGCAGATGATCATGGAAGGGGAAGTGATTTTCGATGAAAACCAAGCCAGGATCCGGGCCTTCGGATTTGATGGCTGTGCTTTCACTTCCGATACCTCTGAGAACGTATTATCCTATAAAAAAAATGACAGCATCCTGAATTTGATGAATTCAGATGAACAGGTGATCTTTTCATATGTGATCAAGGATGAAAAATATCGTTACCTGAAACTTCTTTTAATGGATGATATAAGCCTGACCCTGACCAAATAAAAAAGAGAATCACCCTCCCGGGCACCCTCTTTCTTTATATCTGACTTAAATTTGTACGTGATCGAGATTAATAAACTCTATCTTATTATCGGATCCCAGATCGATACCGACAATGCCATTCCTGTCCAAACGGCCGGAAAGGATCTCTTTCGACAATTCGTTGAGTACTTCCCGTTGAAATACCCGTTTCAAAGGCCTGGCTCCAAATTGTGGATCAAAACCGATCGTGGCAATGTAATCGAGGACTTTGGAAGAAGCCTCCAGTTTGATCCCATTTTCCTCCAATCTATGCTGGATCTGCCTGAACTGAATGTCCACAATTTTCCGTACATCTTTCCTGGATAAGGGACGGAACATGATGATATCATCTATCCTGTTCAGGAATTCGGGTCTCACTGATTTTTTAAGCAGATCGAAGACCTCATCCCTGGTTTGTTCGAAAATTTCATGTTCATTGGCCTCGGTCATTTTACTGTAATTTTCCTGGATCAGATGAGAACCAATATTGGTGGTCATGATAATGATCGTATTTTTGAAATTTGCTACCCTTCCCTTATTATCCGTTAAACGCCCATCATCCAGAACCTGTAAGAGGATATTGAAAACATCCGGATGGGCTTTTTCAATTTCATCCAGTAAGATCACTGAATAGGGTTTCCTCCGGACCGCTTCCGTCAATTGGCCGCCCTCATCATACCCCACATAACCAGGAGGAGCCCCGATCAGTCTGCTCACGGTATGCCTCTCCTGATATTCCGACATATCGATTCGGATCAATGAATTTTCATCGTTAAAAAGAAACTCCGCCAGCGATTTTGCCAGCTCCGTCTTCCCAACCCCGGTAGTCCCGAAAAAGATGAAGGAACCAATGGGCCTTTTGGGATCCTGTAATCCGGCACGACTTCTTCTCACGGCATCCGAAAGTGCGTGGATGGCTTCTTCCTGTCCCGCTACCCGCTTTCCTAATTCTGCTTCCAGAAGCAATAATTTATCACGCTCACTCTGAAGCATTCTGGTTACTGGAATCCCGGTCCATTTTGCCACAACCTCTGCAATATCCTCTGCATCAACTTCTTCCTTCAACAGGGGTGATTCATCACGCATTTCCTCCATCACCTGCATAAGTGCCTCCAGCCTTTTCTCACTCTCCACGATCTTGCCGTATCGAATTTCTGCCACTCTCCCGTAATCTCCAGCCCTTTCTGCCTGTTCCGCTTCAAATTTATATTTATCAATATTTTCTTTTTCCTCGCGGATCCCTTTGATCACTTCCTTTTCATTCTCCCATTTAGCCTTTAGGGTATTTCTTTTCTCCGATAAATCCGAGATCAGTTTGCTCAGTTCGGATTCTTTACTTTTATTTTTCTCCCTTCTGATCGCTTCGCGTTCAATTTCTAGCTGCATGATCTTGCGTTGAAGTTCATCCAGTTCTTCCGGCAGGGAGTCGATCTCAATCCGTAATTTTGAGGCTGCCTCGTCCATGAGATCAATGGCTTTATCCGGCAGGTACCTGTCCGAAATATAACGATTGCTCAATTCAACCGCTGCGATGGCCGCATCATCCTTGATCCTCACCCCATGGTGTACCTCATATTTTTCCTTGATCCCTCTGAGAATGGAAATCGAATCCTGGACAGAAGGTTCATCAATCATAACTGACTGGAACCTTCTTTCAAGTGCTTTATCTTTTTCAATGTATTTCTGATATTCCTTCAACGTGGTGGCCCCAATAGCATGGAGTTCACCGCGCGAAAGGGCTGGTTTCAACAGGTTGGCGGCATCCATTGCCCCTTCCCCGGCACCTGCACCGATCAGGGTATGGATCTCATCAATGAACAGAATAATTTCACCTTCAGAATCTGTCACCTCCTTGATCACTGACTTTAACCTTTCCTCAAATTCCCCTTTATATTTAGCCCCGGCTATCAACAATCCCATATCAAGAGATATTATGGTTTTCGTTTTCAGATTCTCTGGAATATCGCCATCGACAATCCGCTGAGCCATCCCTTCTACAATGGCCGTTTTTCCTACACCGGGTTCACCAAGAAGGATCGGGTTATTCTTGGTACGCCTCGACAATATCTGAAGTACCCTTCTGATCTCCTCATCCCTTCCAATCACCGGGTCAATCTTCCCAGAAGCAGCCAGCTCATTCAGATTTTTAGAATACCTTTCCAAGGATCTGTATTTACCCTCAGCGTTTGGATCTTTTACCTTCTCGCCTCCTCTCAGTTCTTCAATCGCCTGCTTCAGATATTTCTCAGTAAATCCGAACTCCTTTAGTAATGTGGCCACCCGGTCTTTTCCAGATAACATAGCCCATAAAATATGCTCGATGGCAATATATTCATCCTTTTGCTCCTTACTTATTTTTTCAGCCTTCTGCAGGACCTGATTGCTATCTCCAGATAGATAGGGTTCCTGCCCCGATGCCTTGGGATAACTGTTTAATATTTCATCCAGCTTTATTTCCAGCTGGGTCCTGTTAACGCTCAATTTATTAAAGAGAAAGGAAATTACATTTTCATCGGCATGCATGATCCCTCTCAGTAGGTGACCTGGCTCGATCACCTGGTTTCCAGCATTTGTTGCAATCGAAACGGCCTGCTGAATGGCCTCCTGAGATTTTACTGTATATTTATCAAAATTCATATGTTTTCGTCCTTATATCCTTTTACCTATATCTTTTGACCTCAAATTTGAAACCAACCCCATATCCTATAAAAAATACGCCAATTTGTCCATTTTTATGAGAGAAAATAATAAAAAGCGCCAAAATGACTTTTTCGCCGAATAAAAAGGATTTCAATCCTTAAATGGATTCCCGATAAAGGATCAAAACAGGAATTATCGAAAGGATGCTCAGGATATCAGGGCAAGGGCATGAACATAAGCCTGATCATAATAACTGATGAGGTTATTCCAGTCAAAATTCACAGAATTATTCTCCGCCTTATAACGCAGTTCAATCCTTTCACGTCTTTTTAACCGTGCAAAATGTAGCATTTGATTGGCCAGCTGATTGGCGGCTTTATCAAAATTCTGTGTTTTGTTATTGACGATGAAGATAGCCTTGCGATTGGCAAGTTTTAAATGATTCAAGCAATAATCTCCAAAACCGGAAAGATTGCTGGTGATGGCAGGTACAGCCCGGGCCAGTGACTCTAATGGTGTATATCCCCAGGGTTCGTACAGGCTTGGAAATACTCCCAGGTGACACCCTCTAACAAATTGATCATATTCCATCCGGAAAAGGGCATTTGTAGAGGTTATGAAATCCGGATGATAAACAACTTTTACTTTATCATGAGGGTGATTGATCAGATTGGTTGAACGTAAAAAATTCAGTATGGGATCTTCCGAATCGTTCACCATATGATGGGTCACGATGGGTGGCAAGGATGATTTCTTGAAAGATTGCAACGTCCGACGGTATCTCAGTCGCCAGTAATCATCGACAAAATCATTTAATGAAGGCAAGCGATGATCTTTACTGAGTGTAGCAGCATAAAATAAACGTTCACCAATTTGTTCCTTTATATTATATATTGAATTTCTCAGCTCTTCCAGTAAGGCCACCGAATTCAAAACATCAGGATTAATATGATGATAGGGCTGCTTGGTAATAAAAAACATTACGATGTTAATATCATCATCGGCCTGCTGAAGTTTCCAGTTGAGCCGCGATAAGGCTTCAATGGTCAGATCAAATCCCTTATTCCTGTACTCAAATCGTCCGGATGTAAAAAAATACAGGGTGTTGTCCAGATCAAATGTATAGCTGGGGAAGAAATGGGCCATTACAAACTGGTGGATCTTGGTTTTATAGGTCTGATGGAGATTTTGAAATTCATGCAATGCGGTGAAACGTCGGATGTTGATCCCATTGGGCAGAATATGGTCCGTTTTTCTACCGAGCAGGTATTCGCATTCCTTCCCTGTTATATCACTTACCGTGGTAAATACATGGGATCCATGCGCCGCGGCCCGTTCCATTTTTACAGATGGTTCAATATTAAAATGGATGGCTTCCTTTTCCCAGTTAAAAAAAGGAAGGTGCTCATAGAATCCAGGGTCATTCATGGCCAGATATCTCCCCAGCAGGGTGGCATGGGTGGTAAAAACGGTGGATACATTGATCTTTTCCCGCCTGATTTCAGGGATGGGCGTACCTGCCATCCATTCATGAAAATGGCCGATGATTTTTTTTGTAGTTATTTTCTCCGAAGAAAGATGCACAAAAAATATTTTCACCAGATATCCGAAGGCCGTCACTTTATTCAACAGATCATCATCGCCCGGCATGGATATATGATGATGGTCCCAGAGTTCATATTTAATCGATCCCAACCGGTCATATGCACTGAAGGGATTCAGCAGGATGGTGGTCGGCCGACCTGTAACCAGCCATTTACCATACCTTGCATCAAATCCCATCTCTTTCATTTTCTTTACGGTTTTGTAAAAAGGATCTGTTGGATTTTCTATCTCTTCAAATTCAGTGATGGCATATTGATGAATATAAGGCCCCAGCACACAATAATTATTCCCCCATTTATTCACCTGGGTCGGTGATTTTGAACGAATAACCGTATAGATTCCTCCCACCTGATTGCAGACTTCCCAGGCAACTTCGACCAGTAACGAATTGGAGATGTTTTTCCTGGTAAGTCTGGTTGTTTTTGTTTTGACTTCGACGGTTTGGCCCTTTTTGTCCATAATTTTATTTGATGATATGAGGAATGCAAATTACATGTAATAAAGTACTTAAAAAATTGAATTTCTTGAAAATAATTTAATCTTTTTTAGGATTTTTATGATTTCTGAAAAAAAATTTCCAACCGGGTATCAGGGAGGGAACTTGTTGCTGGTATTCAAGGTATTGCGCTCCGAATTCGAGGACCAGTTTTTTTTCTTCAAAATGAATCCCGACCATAAAATAAAGGATCAGGCAGAGAGCCATCACAAGATTTGTGAGGGTGGGCGCGAAAATCAGATATCCAAGGATTGCCAGAATGGATCCGCTATACAATGGATGCCGCACCACCGATAACACTCCGTGGGTTATCATCGAGGGTGATTGCAGGTGGTTTCTTAACTGCTGCATGCCTAAAAACTCCTTCAGATCGTAATGACCAAATGATATTTTTATCGCCATGATCCCGAAGGTCGCCAGTACCAGTCCTCCAAACACGGTAATGGCCTGCTGATGAAACAATAATTTCTGGGGAAGCGTCGACTGATACCAGAGAATGGGGACCAACATGATGGTAGCCAGAAAGGTATAGATAAGCCGGTAATATTTGTACCATTCCCCTGAATATTTAAGAAAGAGCCCTTTCATCCAGTTGGCGGCAAAAAGGCTATGCAGTACACCGTACAACATCCAGAATCCTATTAATAAGAGATATCCATTCATATTGAAAAATTAATAATCATTTAATTTAAACTTAAATTTTAACTACCTTTTTAAAAATAATTTATTCCGGATTTTAATGAAAAAAATAAAGATTGGCCTGGCCCGTGAAGGGAAGATACCACCGGATAACCGGGTGGCACTGACACCCTGGGAGGTAATTGAAGTGCATAACCTGTTCCCATCCGTCGAAATCTTCTGTCAGTCAAGTTCTGTCCGGTGCTTCCCGGATGAATCTTATCGTAAGCTGGGCATTCCGGTTGTAAATTCTCTGGTGGACTGCGACGTGATCCTGGGTATTAAGGAATTCCAGCTGAAGGATCTGCTGCCAGATAAAACCTATCTGTTTTTTTCCCATACCATTAAAAAGCAAACCCATAACCGGGAAATGCTGCGTCGGATACTTCAGCAAAATATCAGGCTGATCGATTACGAATGTCTCACAGATGTTTACGGCAAAAGAGTGATTGCCTTTGGACGTTTCGCCGGAATAGTCGGTGCCTATAATGGCCTTCTTGGATACGGAAAGAAATACGGTCTGTATCAAATAAAAAGGGCCTATGATTGTGAAAATTATATTGAACTAAAAAATGAATACAGAAAGATCCTGTTACCTCCTGTTAAAATTGTATTGACGGGTCATGGAAGTGTCGGCCATGGAGCCCAGGAAGTGATTGATGGTGTCGGGATCAAGGAAGTTACTGTAAGTGATTTTCTGAACATCGAATACAGAGAACCCGTTTACGTTCAACTTCATTCAAGGGACTATTATAAGAGATTTGATGGAGGCGATTTTGACAGGGAAGAATTCCACCGGGCACCTCATTTTTACCGGTCAGATTTTTTGAGATTTGCCCATAAGGCTGATCTCTTTTTGAATGGCACATTCTGGGACGTGGGATCGGACCCATTTTTTACCCTTGATCAAATGATGACGAAGGACTTTTACATTAAGATCATTGTTGATATTTCCTGTGATATAAAGGGACCCATTCCTTCAACCATTCGGATTTCCTCCATTTCCGAACCGTTTTATGATTTTAATCCTGCCTTGGGTGTGGAAGCGCCTCCCTTTTCCCATTTGGATCACATTACGGTGATGGCTGTTGATAATCTGCCCAATGAATTGCCACGTGAGGCATCCAATTCTTTTGGGAGGGTGCTCATCGAAAACATCTTCCCGAATCTGGTTTATGGCGATGAAAATGAAATGATCAGACGGGCCACCATAACCCTGAATGGTAAATTGACACCCAGGTATAAATACCTTCAGAATTTTGTGGAGGGCAGTGAATGAAAAAAGCCCCGAATGTGGGGCTTCTCAGAATCATTTATAAAAATCTTTTTACCCATTCATGGAAACAAGGAACTCCTCGTTATTCCGGGTACCTTTCATTTTTTCAATGAGAAACTCGATCGCCTCATTGGAATTCATGTCAGCCATAAACTTCCTGAGGATCCAGACACGCTGTAAAGTTTCCCTATCCAACAACAATTCTTCCCTTCTGGTTCCGGAGGCCGGTACATCGATGGCCGGGAAAATACGTTTATTGGACAGTTTTCTGTCAAGCTGCAATTCCATATTGCCGGTTCCTTTGAATTCTTCAAAGATCACCTCATCCATTTTAGATCCGGTCTCGATCAGCGCAGTGGCTATGATGGTCAAAGATCCACCATTTTCCACATTTCGTGCCGCTCCGAAAAACCGCTTGGGTTTATGAAGTGCATTCGCATCCACACCACCAGAAAGGATTTTGCCTGATGAAGGCACTACCGTATTGTGCGCCCTGGCCAATCTCGTGATGGAATCAAGCAGGATCACCACGTCATGACCGCATTCAACCATTCTTTTTGCTTTTTCCAGAACAATATTGGCCACTTTCACATGCCTTTCAGCCTGCTCATCGAAAGTAGAAGAAATTACCTCCGCTTTCACTGATCTCTCCATATCAGTTACTTCCTCCGGTCGTTCATCGATCAACAGAATCATCAGATATATTTCGGGATGATTTTCTGCGATTGCATTTGCGATCTGTTTGAGAAGAACTGTCTTACCAGTCTTGGGCTGGGCGACGATCATTCCCCTTTGCCCTTTCCCAATTGGAGCGAACAGATCATGGATCCGCATGGAATAATTGCCAGGATCTTTGGGGGAAGCCAGGTTGATCTTTTCTTCCGGGAACAAGGGGGTCAGATATTCAAAAGGAACCCGATCCCTTATTTCATCCGTAGTTTTTCCGTTAACATTTTCAACCCGTAACAAGGCAAAATATTTTTCCCCTTCCTTGGGTGGCCTTATCTGTCCTCTTACAATATCGCCCGTTTTCAGCCCAAACAGTTTAATCTGTGAAGGTGAAACGTAAATATCATCAGGACTTGCCAGATAATTGTAATCAGAGGATCTTAGAAAACCATAACCATCCTGCATGATTTCAAGTACACCTTCATTTTCGATGGCCCCATCGAATTCTTTAATAGGTGTCTTCTTCGGTTTATGATCTCTTCTGGAATCGGGCCTTGGCTGTTCCACTTTTTCGGTATCTTTCTCAGTATCAAAGGATGTAATGGATTCATCGAGCTCCATATCAAAGGACTCGAGAAGTTCATCAGCCGTACGGTCTTTCAGGTCTTTATCCTCTTTTTCTGTAACATTTACACGCTTGGCAATTTTTCCTGAAATTTCTTCCCCGGATTCATCTTCGTAATTTTTTTTAGGCTGGGGTTTTTTAGCTTGGTCTACTTTCTCGGGATTGGTGGCTTGCTGGTCAAGAATTTTATAGATTAACTCTTTTTTCGCCAGTTTTTTGTAATTCTTCACTCCCAGGTCATCAGCAATATCCTTCAGTTCAGAAAGAAGTCTGACATTAAGATCTTCAATATTATACATAAATTAATTTGGTATTAAAAGTTAACAAAGGGTTTGTTATGATAATTAGTTGATTAGTTATGAAAAGATTTATTGATTTCGGCTTTCAGAATCGAACTATTACCAGTTCCAGATGAATTGATGGTGCAATTATAATCCCGTCAGCCTAATTTGTCAAGCATTATGCTCTATTTAATTCGGTTAAAGGATCCTGTTTTACACATTTTGATTATTTGAAAAATTATAATGGCAATCGATATAAAATTTTACTTTTGCATTGATAAAAATTTCTACTATGCTCAATTTAATGCAAATCAAGGAAAATCCTGAAAAGGTCATCAAAGGATTGGAAAAAAAGAAATTCAAGGAAGCCGACCAGATCATTCCGAAAGTTCTATTCATTGATGAAAAAAGAAGGAATACACAAACCGAACTGGATGGAATCTTAGGTGAAATAAATAATCAGTCCAGGCGCATCGGTCAACTGATGAAAGACGGGAAAAAAGAGGAAGCTGAAAAAGTTAAAAGTGAGATGAAGGATTTAAAAGAGGATTCAAAAAAGCTTGGAATTATGTTAACGGAACTGGAAAACCAGTTGAACGACCTGTTATATAATATTCCCAATGTCCCACATTCTGATGTACCAGAGGGAAATACCGCTGCCGATAATAAAATCATAATCCAGCAGGGAAATATCCCGGAACTACCGGAAGATGCTTTGCCCCACTGGGAATTGATTGAGAAATATGATATCATAGACTTCGATCTGGGTAATAAAATAACCGGTGCCGGATTTCCGGTTTATAAAAATAAAGGCGCTAAACTTCAACGGGCATTGATCAATTTTTTTCTCGATGAAGCCTCCAAACAGGGTTACGATGAGATCCAGCCACCCGTGGTCATCAATGCTGCTTCAGGAACTGCTACTGGACAGCTACCGGACAAGGAAGGTCAGATGTATCAACTGAAAGATGAAGATTTTTATCTGATCCCGACCGCCGAGGTTCCTATCACGAATATTTATCGGAATGTAATTCTCAAAGAAGAGGAATTGCCAGTGAAAAATGTGGGTTATACTTCCTGTTTCAGGAGAGAGGCAGGTTCCTGGGGGTCTCATGTCCGGGGCCTGAATCGGTTGCATCAATTCGATAAGGTGGAAATTGTACAGATATGCAAACCGGAAGATTCCTATCTGATACTGGAAAAAATGTGCAATTATGTGATGTCATTGCTCTCCCGTCTTGAATTGCCATACCGGATGGTACAATTATGCGGAGGTGATCTGGGATTCACTTCGGCCATGACTTATGATATGGAAGTATATTCTGCAGCCCAGAAAAAATGGCTTGAAGTAAGCAGCGTCAGCAATCTCGAGACCTATCAATCCAATCGTCTGAAGCTCAGGTATAAGAACGATCAAAATAAAAATATTTTACTGCATACCCTGAATGGCAGTGCACTGGCCCTGCCCAGGATCGTGGCAGCTTTACTGGAAAACAATCAGACACCAGATGGGATCAGAATTCCTGCTGCATTGTTACCATATACCGGTTTTGAATGGATCAAAAAATAACTCAGGCATGATCATAAGAAAAGGACTCGAAAGGGACCTGCCGGATGTGCATCACCTGGTAAAAGAACTGGCATTTTATGAAAAAGCGGAAGACCAGGTCGAAACGACAATCAATTCCATGCGCGAAGATGGATTTGGAGAGAACCCAGTATTTGGTTTTTATATTGCTGAGACTGATGGAAAAATTGTTGGCTTATCCCTGTATTATTACAGGTATTCAACCTGGAAGGGAAAATTGCTCTATCTTGAAGATTTAATCGTACTCGAAGAATACAGGCGGAACGGCATTGGAAGAAAACTGATGGATGCGACCATCCGGGAGGCGAAAATTCAGAAATGTAATGGGATTCAATGGCAGGTACTCGACTGGAACCAGCCAGCCATTGAGTTTTATAAAAAATACCAGCCATCATTGGATGGGGAATGGATAAATTGCCGTCTTTCCAGAGAACAGATCGAACATTATGATCCTACCTCCTGAAGTACCGTCATGAAAGCTACATGCTTATATCGATATCGTTGATTATGTTCTGCCATTATCAAAGGAGCTTCTTTTTCAAGATATTGCTCTATTTTTGAAAGGTCGGAGGCAAAAAATTGAACGGAATAAGTGTTTCCCTCATCCGCCACATTCAACAGTTTATAAAATTTATAATATTCAAAGTAATCCGTTGCCATTATTTTAGGCAAATGAACCCGCTGCATCCAATCCATCCATTGGTTTTCTATATCCTGGTCAATATTATAGGTGATGTTATAGAGGAACATGTGAATTCAATAAAGAGAAGAAATTTAATATATTAAAAATATTTTTCAAGTTCTTATGTTCTTAGTCCTGAATGATTCTAATAAAGTATATCAAGCTTCATAAACAAAAATGAAAAGATTATGTTATTAAGGTAATCTTATATTAATTTTCCATAATTTAATACAAATAATGGTGTCAACATATTCGATTAAAGATCTTGAACAACTTTCAGGAATAAAGGCTCACACACTACGAATCTGGGAGCAACGTTATGACTTCATCAAGCCCAAACGTACCGAAACAAACATTCGCTACTACGATGATCAGGATCTCAAACTGATCCTCAATGTATCCTTATTAAAATACAACGGTCATAAGATATCCAAGATTTCGAGGATGCCTTATGAACAGATGCAGAAGGAGGTTCTTAAGTTAACTGAAAAAAGACTCAGCTATCCTGAACAGATCCATGCATTGACCCTGGCCATGATCGATCATGAGGAGGAGCGATTTGAAAAGATCATGTCTACCGTGATCCTTCAGCTGGGATTTGAGGATACCATGATCAAAGTGATATCCCCTTTCCTGATGAAAATTGGCATACTCTGGCAAACCGGTTCCATTTCACCTTCCCAGGAACATTTTATCTCCAACCTGATCAGACAAAAAATAATCGTGGCCATTGATGGGCTTTTCGTTCCTTCTTCGCAATACAATAAAAAATACCTTTTGTTTTTGCCCGAACACGAACTCCACGAGCTTTCTCTCCTTTTTTCTGCCTATTTAATCAAATCCCGTAAGAACCAGGTGATCTATATTGGGCAGAATACTCCTTTTGAGGATCTGATCAAAGTATATAATTCCACGAAACCGGATTATCTTCTCACCATCATGACCTCTTTCCCTCAATCTCATGAAGTACAGAATTACATGGATAAATTGAGTAAAATTTTTCATAACAATACCATTCTTATATCAGGAAGACAGGTAATAGCACAGGATATCCAGGCCCGGGAAAACATTCTGATCCTTAACCAACTTGAAGATCTCCGGGACTTTATTCTCAATCATTCCTGATAACCACAGATAAATCTTATCTCCGACAATCAATCCTTGTTCGCCTGAAATTAATTTTGTTTAATAATTATTAAACAAAATTAATTTATTTATCCCTTCCTGCAAAAAAATATTTTATGAAAAATAAATCGCAAATTACTATTTATCAATGGTTTACATGACAAATGCTTAAACAATTTCAAATATTTCTATTTTTTTGTTTAATTTATTTTTGCTTTTTATAAACAAATTGATATATATTTGTTTAAAGTTTTATAATTAATAGTTAAACAATAAATTATTATGACAGCACTTGAATTCGGATATAATATCAGCAAAAGCACCAGATCATTAAAACCCATCGCCGTTCGTCTTACGCGGGATGTCGAAGAAGCAGAGGATCTAATCCAGGAAACCGTTCTGAAAGCATATACCAACCGTGAGAAATTTACTGAAGGAACCAATCTGAAAGCCTGGCTGTATACGATCATGAAAAATACCTTCATTACCAATTATCAGCGAATGGTGAGAAGAAATACCTTCATTGATACTTCCGATAATTTGCATTATATTCACAGCAATAACAACATTACAGAAAACCTGGCCTATTCCAATTTCGCGCTCAGGGACATAAAGAAAGCAATAGGAAACCTGGAAGAAACCTATAGAATTCCATTCATGATGCATTTTAGAGGCTTTAAATACTATGAAATTGCCGAAAAATTAAATGTCCCGATTGGAACGGTAAAAAACCGGATACACATTGCACGCCAGGAGCTTAAAAAAAGATTGAAAAAATATGCCGATAAATAAAAGCATTGGTTTTAAGTGAAAAATGCAATCGTCATAGGATCAGGCTTCTCTTCTTTGTCATCTGCTACCTTTCTGGCCTCCAGAGGGTACCAGGTAACCATGCTCGAAAAAAACAGCAGTCCCGGCGGCAGGTGCAGAAAATTCATCAAAGAAGGATTTATCTTTGATATGGGCCCCAGCTGGTACTGGATGCCTGATGTATTTGAATCTTTTTTCAATAAATTCGGGAAGCGATCCTCTGACTATTATGATCTGGTCAGATTAGATCCATCCTACAAAGTGATATTCGGTAAAGAAGATTATCTGGATATACCCGCTTCTTTTGATGCTTATAAACAAATGATGGAATCCTTGGAGTCGGGGAGTGGGAATCGGCTTGAAGAATTCCTGTTACAGGCGGGTTATAAATACCAGGTTGGCATCAATCAACTGGTATATAAACCTGGACGTTCCCTGAGTGAATACATGGATCTGAAATTATTGATCGATATCGTTCGTCTGGATATCTTTAAATCCTTCGAAAAGCATATCAAAAAATTTTTCAGTCATGAAAAAATATTGATGTTGATGGAATTCCCGATTCTTTTTCTGGGTGCCATTGCCAAAAACACTCCGGCATTATATTCATTGATGAATTATGCGGATATTAAACTGGGCACCTGGTATCCAATGGGTGGCATGTATAAGATCGTGGAAGGAATGGTCTCTCTGGCCACTGAGCTAGGGGTTGAAATACGTCTGAATGAGCCAGTTCAGAAAATCGTGGTGAAAGGAAGGCGTGTTCAGGAAATCATTACTACCAGGGGATCATACCAGGGAGATGTATGTGTGGCGGGAGCGGATTATCATCATGTAGAAAACGTTTTACTGGATCCGGAATTCAGGAATTATAAAGAAGATTACTGGGAATCAAAAGTCTTTGCCCCAAGTGCAGTCATCTTTTATCTGGGTGTAAATAAAAAGATCCGGAAGTTGCTCCATCATAATCTGTTTTTTGATGAGGATTTCAGCGCTCATGTGGAAGAAATATATAAACATCCTTCCTGGCCGGAAAATCCCCTGTTCTATACCTGTGTTACCTCCAAAACGGACCCTTCTGTAGCACCCGAAAACTCTGAAAACCTTTTTATTCTGATCCCCGTAGCAACCGGCCTGAAGGATACGGAAAACATTGTTTCAGAATATTATGACAAAGTGATCCATCGGCTCGAAGCTTTCACCGGTGAAAATATCAGGGATCATGTCGTTTACAAAGAAAGTTTTTCTCATCAGGATTTTATAAATTCATATAATTCATATAAAGGCAATGCCTATGGATTGGCCAATACGCTTCGTCAAACAGCCATCTTAAAACCATCATTAAAAAATAAAAAAGTAAGGAACTTGTACTATACGGGTCAACTTACGGTGCCTGGGCCTGGCGTTCCTCCCTCTTTGATATCAGGAGAGGTGGTGGCGAATGAGATAATAAAGGATTTTGGTAATTAATCATTTGTTTATGACCCTCTATGATCAAACATCCCTGGAATGCAGCAAAGTAATCACGACGCGTTACAGCACATCGTTTTCTCTGGGCATTCGTACCCTCAATAAAAAATTCAGGGCTCCTATTTACAGTATTTATGGTTTTGTCCGCCTTGCTGATGAAATTGTGGACACCTTTCACGATCATGAAAAGCTTGAATTGCTTAAAAGATTTCAAACGGATACCTATCGGGCGATCGATGAAAAAATCAGCCTGAATCCTGTGCTGCATTCCTTTCAGTGGGTAATCAATCAATACCAGATTGAAAGGGAATTGATCGATGCCTTTCTTGAAAGCATGAGAATGGACCTATTTAAGAACGCATACAGCCATCAGGGATATAAAAGTTATATATTTGGATCCGCCGAGGTAGTTGGCCTCATGTGTTTACGGGTATTTACCGAAGGGAACGATCAGATGTATCAGGATCTTAAAGAACCGGCAAGAAGATTGGGGGCTGCTTTCCAGAAAGTCAATTTCCTGCGCGATATCCGGAGTGATTATTATGACCGTGGAAGGATTTATTTTCCCGGAATCGATTTTAAACAATTTAAAAATATTGATAAAAAAGCAATTGAGGAGGATATTCAGAAAGATTTCAATGCAGCTTATGCGGGGATTATCAGATTGCCCAAAGGAGCAAGAAAAGGAGTATACCTTTCTTATGTTTACTATCTGAAATTATTTGAAAAGATCAAAAAATTATCTGCAGAATCAATCCTTGAGAAAAGGATAAGAATTCCCGATTTAACAAAGCTTGCACTGATCATTCCCACATTTTTTAAAAACAGTTTTGAGCCAGTTGAGTTATATAAATAAATATGAGAAATATACAGGTAGATATCGATATTAATTCGGGCTTCTGTTTCGGCGTGGTCTATGCCATCGAAATGGCCGAAGAGATCCTGAACGAACAGGGCTACCTGTATTGCCTGGGCGATATCGTCCATAACGATGAAGAAGTTAAGCGGCTTGAAAAAAAAGGACTGAAGATCATCAACCATGAGCAATTAAAAGATCTTTACCAGGAAAAGGTCCTCATCCGGGCGCATGGTGAACCCCCATCTACCTATGAACTCGCCATCAGAAATGATCTCGAGCTGGTGGATGCATCCTGCCCCGTCGTACTTAAACTTCAGAACAGGATTAAAAATGCACATGACCGGAAGGAAAAAATCTATATCTATGGTAAACATGGGCATGCTGAGGTAATGGGCCTGCTCGGACAAACCAAAAACGAAGCCATCGTATTTCAGGATCTGGAAGAGCTGGATCTGAAAAACCTGCCTGAAAACATCACCCTTTTCAGCCAAACTACGAAAAGTACAGATAATTTTTATACGATCACTGATAAACTCAAGGAACAGAATATCCAGGTAGAAGCCAATGATACGATCTGCCGGCAAGTATCGAACCGGGATAAGCAACTTCGCGATTTTGCGGCTCATTATAATAAAATTATATTTGTATCCGGTACTAAATCATCGAATGGGAAAGTGCTCTATAATGTATGTAAATCGAAAAACCCTAATACATATTTTATTTCACACCCATCTGAAATCAAGGAAGAGTGGTTCGAAAATTATGATAAGGTAGGTATTTGTGGAGCCACTTCTACGCCTATGTGGTTAATGGAAGAGGTAAAAAAAGTAATCCTGGATTTAAATGTGGTCAATAATTTTTAAAATTCTAATTGTAGTCGTTACCTTTTTCTTCATGGAATTTGTTGCCTGGTTTACGCATAAATACATTATGCATGGCTTCCTTTGGTCCTGGCACCGTTCCCATCATTCAGTAAGAAAAGGAATATTGGAAAAAAACGATCTTTTCGCCATAGTTTTCAGCATTCCTGCCATCATTTTCATCATTTGCGGAAGTTTATTCCCTTCCATTCGCCTGTTAATGTATATTGGTTTCGGCATTACGGCTTACGGTATTTTTTATGTATTGTTTCATGATATCCTTGTTCACCGAAGAGTCAAAATAAAACTCAAGCCGAGATCGAAATATTTGAAAAGACTGATTCATGCGCATTATATCCATCATCAGAAACACACCAAAGACGGATGTGAAGCCTTTGGCTTTCTTTATGCGCCTGAAAAATATGAACCTTCCCGGAATAACTGATCATTCTTCCTTTCAATTTTATTAAGGATTCCATAAATCCTGTATTGCGATTTTTAACTGATATTTTCGGGTTATTAGTTCTTTGCCTATCTTTACTTAATCTCATGATGGATCGATCTTTATAATTTTTACAGATATTATATCGATGAAAAAATATTTATTATACCTATTATTTTTACCATTAAGTTATTGTACATCAAATCAAAAAACCGTGGAACGAATAACCCGAGAACCCTATGGAAAAGCACCTGATGGGACTCCCGTGGAGCTTTTTACCCTAAAGAACAAAAACGGGATGCAAGTCCAGATCACCAATTATGGAGGCATCATTACTACCTTAAACGTGCCGGACGGTCATGGAAAGAACGTCGATGTCGTTTTAGGTTATTATTCACTGGATAAATATATTGAAAAAAGCCCGTCATTTGGATGCCTGGTCGGCAGATTTGGCAACCGGATTGCGAAAGGTAAATTTTCGCTGGATGGAAAGGAATACGATCTTGCCATTAACAATGGACCCAATCATTTGCATGGAGGCAAGATTGGATTTGATAAAAGAGTATGGGAACCTGAACCCATTGTGGAAGAAGGCAAGGCAGGTTTGAAACTACACTATTTAAGCCCTCATATGGAGGAAGGTTATCCGGGAAATCTCGATGTAGAGGCGGTCTACTGGCTTAATGATAAAAATGAGCTGAGATTGGATTTTAAGGCGGTAACAGATCGAAAGACCGTACTCAACCTGACACATCACTCCTACTTCAACCTGAAAGGGCATGATGGAGGCGATATCCTGGATCATCAGGTTAAATTCAATGCCGATCAGATAGTCGCCATCGACAGCACTTCCATCCCAACCGGGACCTTAATGCATGTTGAGGGAACACCTTTCGATTTTAAGGAATTTAAACCAATTGGTAAAGACATTGAAGCCGGTCACCTGCAAATAAAAAATGGGAATGGTTATGATCATTCTTTTGTGATCAACGGCAAGCCCGGTGATTTAAGGCTGGCTTGTACGGTAAAAGAGCCTGAATCGGGAAGAATTCTTGAAGTATGGACCACAGAACCTGCCGTGCAATTTTATACAGCAAATTTTCTGGATGGTTCTATCATCGGAAAAGACCAGGCCATATATGAAAAAAGGAATGGATTCTGCCTGGAAGCCCAGCATTTTCCGGATTCCCCCAATCATCCGAATTTCCCCAGTACCGTGCTGAATCCAGGCGAAACCTATACGCAATCTACCATTTATAAGTTTAAATAAATGACCCGTTTCTAATTTTACAATGAAGAATACTTTCTGGATAAACCATCATTAAATAGAGAGACTCTAAGAATATCAGGAATAAGATCCCGTTGCAGAAGGTATTATGGCAGGATCAAAAGAAGGAAATGCTTTCCGTACAGGAAATGTAAAAAGTGAGCAAAATTTTTACGGTCCTATAAAATTTATTTTCTTGCATGATGACCTGAAACTAGATCATAATATCATGAATTCAAAAAATCGATACATACACCGGGACATCAGCTGGCTGTCCTTTAATTACCGGATCCTGGAAGAATCAAAAGATCCATCTGTGCCCCTGTATGATAAAATAAAATTCCTGGCTATCTGGTCATCCAATCTGGATGAATTTTTCCGGGTCCGGATCGCTTCTCTCCGGAGCCTGAAATATATTCAGAAGAAAAAATTGAAGAAAGAACTTGAGTTCAAACCCAGGAAGACCCTGAGGAAGGTTCTGAAGATGGTTGAAAAACAACAACTTGAATATGGAAAAATTCTTACTCGGGAAATTCTTCCGGAACTGAAAAAGAACAATATTGTTCTCAACTGGAACAAAACCATATTAAAATCCCATAAAACAAGGCTCCATAATTATTTCAGAAGCAGGGTCCTCTCCTTCCTTCAACCAGTAATGATTGAACAAGGCAAAAAAAAATCAATGTTCCTGGAAAACAAAGCCTTATATCTGATCGTGAAACTCGAGCAGAAGGGATCGCAGGAATCCAGTGATCCCCAGTATGCCTATCTCAATATTCCATCGGATGCCTTGCCCCGTTTCATATCCATTGATTCCAGGACCAGGCATCATATCCTCTTCCTCGACGATCTGATCAGGGCAAACCTGGATATTATATTCCCTGGATTCGATATACTCGCGTGTTATTCAATCAAGATGAACCGTGATGCTGATCTGAATATCGATGATGAATATTCAGGTGACCTGATAGAAAAAATCAGGAAACACCTTGCTTATCGGAAGGTGGGATCGCCTTCCCGGTTTCTATATGATAAAAGGATGCCGGAAGATATGTTACAGATGCTCCTCCAGACTTTTAACCTGGAATCATCCCAGATTGTCAAAGGGGGAGTTTATCATAATCTCAATGACCTTGCCCGGCTTCCCAATCCACTAAATGGCCCCCTCTCGGAGGAGAAACTGATCCCGCTCAAAATAAAGGCACTTGAAGAGGACATCTCCATTTTTGATTGTATTGATAAGAAGGACCAGATCCTTCATCTGCCTTATCAAACTTACGATTATGTATTGCGTTTTTTTAATGAAGCTGCCATTGATCCAAAGGTCCGTTCGATCAAAGTTACATTATACAGGATTGCTGAAAATTCGCTGATTGCAAATGCCTTGATCAGTGCAGCGAAAAACGGGAAGAAAGTAACGGTTTTTGTTGAAGTAAAAGCCAGATTTGATGAAGAGAATAACCTTCGCTGGGCTGATAAGATGAAGAAAGCGGGAATACGGATCATCTACAGTATGCCCGGATTAAAAGTCCATGCAAAAGTAGCCATTGTCAAAAAACAGTCTTCGAATGGGAAACAAAAAATCTTTGGTTTTCTGGGGACCGGGAATTTTAATGAAGTTACTGCCCGTATTTACGCAGATGAAGGTTTGCTGACAGCCAATCATATACTATTGAAGGAAGTGGAAATAATCTTCAAATTTCTTGAGAAGAAATCTACTGTAAAAAATCTCAAACATCTGCTTGTATCCCAATTTAACGCTATCGACACTTTTAAAGGACTCATTGACAGGGAGATCGGACATGCCAAAAAGGGATCAACTGGGCGGATCATCCTCAAGTTGAATAACCTGGAAGAGAAAGAGATGATCGACAAACTGTATGAAGCTGGCAAAGCAGGTGTAGAGGTAATCCTGATCGTAAGGGGGATCTGTTGTTTAAAACCAGGGGTGCCTGGACTTAGCGAAAACATTAAGGTATTAAGAATCGTAGATTCCTACCTGGAACATGCCCGTGTATTTATTTTTCATAATTCCGGAAATCCCACCATATTACTTGGATCCGCAGACTGGATGACCAGAAACCTCAGGCATCGTATTGAAGTCATTTTCCCAACTTATGACCCTGAGGTCAGGGAAGAGATCTTACAAATGATTGAATGCCAGCTATCGGATAACACAAAATTGCGCATACTGGATCAGCGTCTCGAAAACCTCCCCACACTCAATCATCTGAAACCTCCGAAACGGAGGGCACAATTAGATTTTTATCAATACCTGAAGAAAAAATACAGGACATGATTATTTATCATCAAGTGTTTCGAAAGGTCCAACATATTCGATTTCAGCTTCCAGGACCTGAGTATGAGGATTATCCGCATGACCGGTCATCCCAGGTTGTTTTCCACCTACATAAACCTGGAATGAACCAGGTTCCAGAATTCGTTCACCCCGCTCATTGATAATGGCAAGCTGTTCTGGAGTGAGGGTAAATCGAACACTTTTCTCTTCCCCGGCTGCCAGGAATATCTTTTTAAAACCCTCCAGCGAAAGATTGGGAACAGGTACACTTGCATTCAGATCCTTTACATAAAGTTGAATAACTTCTGCTCCCGGCCTGTCTCCAAGGTTTTTGACCTTGACATTCACCACGATATCTCCGATGGTCAGTAACTCCAATGGTTCAACGGAAAGTTCCGATAATCCAAACCGGGTATAGGAAAGACCATGTCCAAAGGGATATAATACATCCCCTTCGAAATATTTATAGGTCCTTCCCTGCATGTTGTAATCCTCAAAATCAGGAAGATCTTCCACGGACCGGTAAAATGTAACAGGCAATTTGGCCGAAGGATTCACTTCCCCGAATAATACCTCGGCGATAGCTCTTCCTCCAAATTCACCCGGATACCATGCATGAATGATCCCTGGCACATACTGATCAGCTTCATTCACCGCGATAGAAGAACCTCCCATCAGTACCAGCACGACTGGTTTCCCTCTTTCAAGTAAGGTATTCATCAGGTGCAACTGGGTCGAAGGCAATTTAATATCAGTCCGGTCTCCCCCGGAAAACCCTTCCACATTGATCGGCATTTCTTCTCCTTCCAGGTATGGAGATAATCCCAGACATAAGATGGCAAGATCGGATTTTTCCACCAGACGGATCGCATCACCTTCGAGTTCTTCATTGGGTTTGCCCCATAATAAATGTATCTGGGGATCATTCCCGTAACTGAAGTATTCAATTTTAACCGGGTACTTTTTACCTTTTTCAAGATTAACCTCGAAAGACCGCTGAAGTGGATGATGTACATTGTCAAAACGGATCTGGAGAGAGTCCTGAAAATAGAAATTAACGCCATTATCCGCATTGATGCCAATGGCATACAAATCCGTGGAAGGGGCTTCAATGTATCCTTCCCAGATAACCGAAAACTCATCGGCCATGCCGCCACTCACTGGCGTTTGGTCATACCACCAGAAATTTATCTCTTCATCAATCTTTTCAATAGAAGGAGGGCCATTAAAATCACGGTTGTCAAAATATTTTGCTGATAATCCCTGACTTGATTCATCAGGCGCTGTTAAATATTGCGGGTGAATGGGAACCATAATGGGTATCCCTTTTGTAACCTGGCACCCTGGTGCATAAGCGATCCTCGTATCGGTATCCTTCAGATATTCACGGATACCGGAAAGCGGTGTAATCAAAGCATCCGAGGTGCCATGGTAATTTCCTAAAAGAACCCGGTAATCATCCGCCAGCGGACCAATGACTGCTATCTGATCATGGTCTTTTTTTAGAGGCAGGATGCCATCGTTTTTCAATAAAACAATTGATTCCCTGGAAACCTGCAATGCCTTTTCCAGGTTCTCAGCACTCCGCACCTCCTCATAGGGAATGGAAGCATAAATATTTTCATTTGCTGGATCGAACATTCCCAATTTAAACCTGGCCATGAGCAATCTCCTGAGTATCGTATCGATGGTGGCTTCTGAGATCAGATCCTGCTCTACCGCCTGGAAAAGGTACTGTGAAGTACTGCCACAGTTCAGATCCGTACCCGTACTAAATGCCAATGCCGCTGCCTCTACGGGCGTCGCAACAATTTCATGTGCATTTTTTCTGTAAAAATCATTCAGGGCCCCACAATCGGAAACAACATATCCATCAAAATCCCACTCATCTCTAAGAATCGATTTCAACAGCAGGTTACTTCCGCAACAGGCCTCTCCGCGGAAACGGTTATAGGCACACATAATAGAGGCGACATGCGCGTCCCTGATCGTCGCCTTAAAGGCTGGAAGGTAGGTTTCATTTAGATCTATATTGCTTACGTCAAGGTTGATGCTGTGTCTGGAATGCTCAGGACCGGAATGAACTGCAAAATGTTTTGCGGTTGCCACAAGTTTCAAATAATGGTCATCGTCACCTTGTAATCCCTGAATGAAGGGAACAGCCATTTTGGCGGTTAGAAAAGGATCCTCCCCATAAGTCTCCTGGCCTCGACCCCATCGGGGATCTCTGAATATATTGATATTAGGGGTCCAGAAAGTTAATCCATAATAGATATTCTGTTTGTTTAATCCGGAAAAGGCATGATGTTTTGCCCTTGCCTCATCCGATATCACATCCCCTATCTGAAACATTAAATCATCATTCCAGGTAGCAGCCATCCCGATTGCCTGCGGAAAAACAGTTGCCAATCCAGCCCTGCCGACGCCATGGAGACATTCATTCCACCAATTATAGGCAGGTATCCCCAACCTGGGTATGGCAGGGGCATCATAATTCAGTTGTCCCACTTTTTCCTCCAGAGATAATCGATTGATAAGATCATCTACCCTTTCTTCAATAGTTAATCCGGTATCAAGAAATTTAAGGTCCTGCGGTTCATCGACATTTTTACATTGAAATAAAAAAAATAGAATGAATGCTAAGAATATTGTGCTTCTCATGACTTATATAAGGAATTAAGATAGATCATAGTGTATTCGTTGGAAAAAAGAAAACAGCAACTCCAAAGGCGATCACCGAAAGAATCAAACCAAACATAAAAATCGTATAGGATATCCTCAACAGGAAATATTTCCTGCCCAGTACTTTCCCTAAAAAATAGATATCCCGGATCATACTCCCGTATAAAAAATCACGGTCCTTCATCAGTTGTTTAACTCCCCATTCATAATCCGAAAGAGGCATCTTGTGAAAATTACCAAAAAACAACAGGTTGGTTCTTCTTTTTAAGATATCCTCCTTGGTGAAAACTCCTTCTGCTAGGTTAGGCCGGGTTGCCAGTACGGCAAAAATCACTGTAGTTGTACAGACGACCGAAAGGATGATGGCTGGAATGATGAGGTTTGGGTATTCTTCAAATCTTCTGAATAAGACCGAAAACAGGATGGACATCATAATCGCGTTGACGGAGATCATGATATTGGCCTTGTTATCCGCCATGGAACTGAAGTCAACATGATTTCGAGACGTGACCCGAAACAGAGTCTCTATTCCCCGGTTAGGTCGTTTTTTTTGTTTTTTTTTTCTGGAATCCTCCCCCTGGTTCAACTCCTCCTCCCGACCAGATCCGTCATCCTTGTTGTGCTCCATTTTGAGTTCATTCTTAATTGATTTGAGCTTTTTCAGGTTCTTCTTTTTATGGGGATATAACTTCTCCCTTGCATAATCAGTAAAGAAGGTATGTTTTTTGAGAAACTTAATGTTTGCTTTCAGCCATTCTTTATCCTTGATCTCATTATTTCCTGTAAGGGAAAATTCTTTTCTTAATAATTCGGATTTTCGAAAAAATTCACTGGTGGAAAGATGGTAAAGATCGGCATCACATAATACCTCTTCCATTAAATTGGTGGGACGCTGCGGTATTTTAGTTGCGATGATGCACCCCCCTACCTCGGTAACTTTTTTTTCATTGATGCCCTGATCCCGCAAGAATTCTTCAGCAATGTTTTTACTTTCTTTTTCGTGATTTATTTTCCCTTTAAAATATCCCGTATCATGAAACCATGCAGCAATCAGAACCGTCTCAAGCTGATCATCCGTCAGTCCGCTGGCACGGCCAATTTCATCCGCCGCTTTCACTACTTCATGGGTATGCTCAAGATCATGGTAAAAAATTTCATCGGATAAATTTTGTTCTAAAAATGACTCAACATATTCTTTACTTCTATCTAAAAGATCCGTTTCCAAAGTCATCACAAAAGTGTCGTTTTGAGAATCTAAAGATAAATAATTTTTATTTCAAATAATTTATTTTCATCTTTTTATGAATTTTGAGAAATGGTTCAATGAAAGATCTCCTATATACCCAAAACGTTACAAAAATGTATTTAAAAAAAAATAATCCCATTTATGGAAGGATCTCTACCCTTCTGGTTTATACCTTGATACTTTTCGGTATTGGAATGGCCTGTATCGTCATCGACGAGGAAAAACTCTTGGTCATAAGTTCCGGGAATTATCGCTATTCATTGAACAATCCAGATGGATCCTATGATCTTCCAGGAAGACTGGAGGAAATATCAGGCCTTGATTACCTGGGAGACCAGGTAATATTGTGTGTTGAGGATGAGAAAGGGGTCCTGTATTTTTATAATACCGGGGAAAAGAAGGTGACGAGGGAAATAAAATTTGCCAAAAATGGGGATTATGAGGGCGTAGCACATATCGATAATCTGGCTTATGTGATCAAGAGTGATGGAAAATTATTTACGTTTCCCATCGATCGCAATAATGAAGTTGACGCCATGGAAATAAAAACACCCTTTACCCGCGCGAACGACCTGGAAGGTTTAACCGCCGGGCATAAAAAAAATGAATTATACCTGGCATGCAAAGAGCAGGCTGAAATAGAAAACAATAAGATGAAAGGAAGAGCGGTCTATAGTTTTGATTTGGAAAAGAACCTGGTATTAAAAACACCTTATATTCATTTAACAACCGAAATTTTCAGAGAGGTTTTGAAAGAAAATGGTTTATCCCCGTCACGCCATATGCCCTTCAAACCATCCGGCATTGCCCTTCATCCCAAGACGGGAGATATGTTCATTATCGGTTCAGTGGGTAAACTGATCATCGTCCTGGACCGATCCGGTAAAATAACCGGTGCCGTTCCATTGAGCCAGAAAATTTTTATTCAGCCGGAAGGCATCTGTTTTGATGAGAAGGGCACCTTATTTATATCCAGTGAGGGAAGGGGGAAAAATGGCTATATACTGGCATTTAATCCTTCAGAAATTCAAAAATAATACCCCGCTATCATTTTCATCAGGATCAGAATCAGTAAAGGTGGACCGTAGATTTTCAGCACCTGCATTCTGTGTTTCAAATCCAAAAACCACAAAACATACCAGGGTTTTATCATGCCCAGGAGGAGGAGTAAACATAAAAAGAAGATTAAAAAAGATAAGATACCACTGATAAGAGGCATGTGTAATCAAAATAAAAAGACTTGTTCACGAATTTTGTTTACCTGGTACCTGGAATCAATCAGATCAAGGTTATAATTTTCTTGCCACTTCCTTTTCTTCAAATGCTTCAATGATATCATCAACTTTCAGATCATTATAATTCTTAATGCTGATTCCACATTCATATCCGGATTTTACTTCAGAAACATCTTCTTTAAAACGTTTAAGGGCATTGATCTCACCCGTATAGATGACTATACCATCACGGACCAGCCGGATATTATTGGACTTCTTAATGGATCCTTCGGTCACCATACATCCGGCAACAGTTCCTACCTTTGATATTTTAAATACATCCCGTACTTCCACATTACCTGTGATCACTTCTTCAACTTCAGGAGCAAGCATTCCTTCCATTGCATCCTTCAGGTCATTGATGGCATCATAAATAATTGAATAAAGCCTGATCTCAATTTCTTCCTGTTCTGCAAGTTTTCGTGCATTGGCTGATGGACGAACCTGGAAACCTATGATAATAGCATCGGAGGCAGAAGCAAGCAGGACGTCAGATTCAGAAATTTGTCCTACCGCTTTATGAATAATATTAACCTGTACTTCCTCGGTAGAAAGTTTAAGCAGTGAATCCGACAAGTGCTTCAACAGAACCATCCACATCACCTTTAACAATCACATTCAGTTCTTTGAAATTTCCTATGGCCAATCTTCTTCCGATTTCATCAAGGGTAATATGTTTTTTGGTTCGCATAGATTGTTCTCGCAGCAATTGCTGCCGTTTATTGGCAATATCCCTTGCTTCACGTTCAGATTCCATCACATGAAATTTATCCCCCGCCTGTGGAGCACCATCCAGGCCCAAGCATCAGTACCGGCGTGGAAGGACCTGCCTGTTTCAACTTTATTACCAACATGATCAAACATGGCTTTTACACGTCCAAAATGTGCTCCTGCCAGAACGATATCACCTATTTTCAGGGTTCCAGCCTGTACAAGAATGGTGGCTACATAGCCTCGTCCCTTATCCAGTGTGGCTTCAATTACAGTACCGGAGCTGCTTTATTCGGATTAGCTTTCAGTTCAAGCATTTCAGCTTCCAGCAATACTTTCTCGAGCAAATCATCTATTCCCTGCTCCGGTTTTGGCTGAAATTTCCTGGCATTGATATTTACCCCCCCAGTCTTCAACCAGGATATTCATATTGGCCAGTTCTTCCTTAATCTTATCAGGATTGGCATTCGGTTTATCAATTTTATTGATGGCAATAACGATGGGCACCTCTGCCACCTGAGCATGATTGATTGCTTCCTTTGTCTGAGGCATTACATTATCATCGGCAGCTACTACAATAATAGCCACATCCGTGATCTTGGCACCACGTGCACGCATGGCTGTAAACGCTTCGTGACCAGGTGTATCAAGGAAGGTAATTCCTTTGCCACTGTCTGTCATTACCTCATATGCACCAATATGCTGGGTGATTCCTCCAGCTTCCTCTTCGGTGACTTTGGAATGCCTGATGAAATCAAGTAAGGAAGTTTTACCATGATCAACGTGCCCCATGATGGTAACGATCGGCGATCTGTCCGTAAGTCCTCCGGATTATCGACTTCTTCCTCCATTTCAAGCTCATCTTCTTCAGAAGTGAATTTTACATCATATCCGAATTCATCGGCGATGATGGTGATCGCTTCCGCATCCAGTCGTTGATTGATTGAAACGAACATTCCCAGGCTCATGCAGGTGGAAATTACTTCATTGACGCTGACATTCATCATCGAGGCCAGATCATTGGCCGAAATGAATTCATTCACATTTAATATTTTGGCATCTTTCTTTTGCCGCTGCAATTTTTCTTCCTCAGCCTCGGCGGCGGCCGATCTTTTTTCGCGACGATACTTGGCCCGGCTCACCGATCCCCTGGTTTTTTGCCCACTTAATTTCGCCAGGGTTGCCTTTAATTGTTCCTGGATTTCCTTGTCGGAAACCTCTTCTTTTCTATGTCTCTGTTTTTTATCTTTAGTAGATTTCTGTTTTTCCGCTTCACCTGAGGGTCCTTTCTGCTCAGGACGATCAGATTTTATTCGTTTCCTGGGACGTTTTTTCTTCTGCTTCTCCTTTCTTTCATCACTGGAAGCAATGGGCTCTGGTGATTTTTTCTTTTCTTTTTCTTTCGGAAGATCAATCTTGCCAACCACCGTCAGCCCTTTGAGGGATTTGGCTTTCGCCTCTATCAAATCTTCTTCGCGCTCTTCTTTTTCAGGTTCAGGTTCCCGGGTTGTTTTATCAGAAATTTCCTCTGCTTTCTTCTCCTTCAAATGTGGTTCTTCTACTTTTTCCTCTTTTTCCTGTTCAGTGGGGGTTTCTTTAACCTTCTCTTTTTCTTCAGGTATTTCTTTTTTCTTCTTATCTTCCAGATCGATTTTACCTACTACCTTAATCCCCTGTAATTTAGGCTTCTCATCCCATCTTTCTGAGAACTTCTCTTCTTCTTCCTTATGTTTTTCAGGTTCCTCCTCTTTTTTGGATTTTTCTTCTCCTTTTGATGTGGTAATCGTTTTGATCAGAATCTCCTCTTCATCATCAGATTGTTTATTCTCATCCTCATTTTCGGAATCAATGACGATATTATCAGAATGTTTTTTGCCAATGGTCATCCCCAAAGCCTCTTCCTTGTCCAAAGCAGAAGAGGCAAATTCCTTCGATAGCATCTGAAATTGCTCGTATGAAATTTTTGAATTCGGATTATTATCCACTTTAAATCCCTTTGAAGCCAGAAAATCAAGTATGGTGTTCTTACCTATATTCAGTTTCCTGGCCACCTGGCTTAATCTCATTATTTTATCTTTATCCATACTGATTCCTTATCCGTATCTGATTTTATTCGAATTCTTGCTTTAAAATTTTGAGCACATCTTCCACAGTTTCTTCTTCCAGGTCCGTTCTGCGGAGAATATCTTCCTTGGGTAAGGCCAGCACACTCTTTGCAGTATCTAACCCAACCCTTTTCAATTCATCAATCACCCAACCATCAATTTCATCAACGAATTCGTCCAGGTCAACATCCTCATCTTCGCCTTCATCCAGATCACGGAATACATCAATTTCATATCCGACAAGTTTACTGGCCAGCTTGATGTTGTACCCGCCCTTACCAATAGCCAGTGAAACCTGATCAGGTTTCATAAATACCGATACTCTGCCTTCCCCCTTCTCAATCTTGATCGTACTTATTTTGGCCGGGCTCAGGGCACTTTGAATATATAATTCAAGATTTTCAGTGTAGTTGATTACGTCAATGTTTTCATTCTGCAACTCCCTGACAATGCTATGGATCCTGGAACCTTTCATCCCCACACATGCGCCTACCGGATCAATCCGATCATCATAGGACTCAACAGCCACTTTCGCCCTTTCACCCGGCTCACGAACTACATTTCTGATGGTAATCAGGCCATCAAATACTTCCGGAACTTCACTTTCAAACAACCTTTCCAGAAATTTTGGTGAGGTTCGAGAAAGTATGATCCTTGGATTTCCGTTGACCATCTCCACGCGTTGCACAACCGCCCGAACCGTTTCTCCTTTCCGGTAACGGTCCTTGGGGATTTGTTCACTTTTTGGCAATATCAGTTCATTCCCTTCCGCATCGATCAACAATACCTCCCGGGTAAGTATCTGATATACTTCACCCAGAATGAGTTCCCCAACCAGGTCTTTATATTTCTGGAATAGAATATCTTTTTCAAGATCCTTGATCCTCTGAATCAATGTCTGTCGTGCCATCATTACTGCCCGTCGTCCAAAATCTTCCAGTTTGACTTCCTCAGCCACCTCTTCCCCAATTTCAAAATCTGGTTCTATTTTTTTTGCTTCTGAGAGACTGATCTTATCATGATCCCAGATGTCTTCCGAATTGTCATCAACAATTTCCCTGAAACGCCAGATCTCCAGATCTCCTTTATCCGCATTAATTACAATATCAAAATTGTCATCTTCACCAAATCTTTTCCGGATCATGGTTCTAAACACATCTTCCAGTATTCTGATCATCGTAGGACGATCCACATTCTTATGTCTTGCAAATTCAGCAAATGACTCAATTAATATTCCAGTGTTCATCGTTATTATTTAAATGTCACCAATACCTTTGATTTTTTAATCTCATTAAAAAGGATATATGAATCATAAGGTGGCTTCTTTTTCCCACCATTCTCATTTTTAATCCTGATACCCTGATCATCTACCAGAATTAACTCTCCACGAAGACATTTATTATCGTGAAGCGTAAGCATCATATGCTTGCCAATATTCTTTTTATATTGACGAACAGATTTTAATGGATAATCCACTCCCGGGGAGGAAACTTCCAACGTGTAGCTTTCCTTCAGCATATCCATACGATCGAGCTCTTCAGATACTACACGGCTAATTTTCGAACAGGTTTCAATATCAACCCCCTGGTCGCAATCGATCAGAATCACCACCTTCTCATTTCCCCGGCCACCCTTGATCGTAAGATCGACCAGGAAATAGGATTCATCCGGGAAATTTCCCTCAACAATTTTAGCAATATCACTCACCAACTCGTTCAAATTCGATCCAATAAAAGAGGGGACTGCTGTCCCCTCAATCAAAAATTATATTTTCACCGCAAAGTTAGTATAATTCATAATCAAATCAAATTTTTATTTTTTCAGTTAAATATTTCACTATTTACCCTGATTGATCCACTTTTGCACTTATAACCAAATCATAATCAAAGATATATTGAATTAGCATGATCAATGATCTGAAAGTATTCAACACACTTACCCGTCAAAAAGAAATTTTCAAGCCCATCCATCCTCCCTATGTTGGAATGTACGTATGCGGTCCTACCGTTTACAATGATGTTCATCTTGGGAATGTACGTACTTTTATAAGTTTTGACATTATTTACCGGTATCTTGCTCATCTGGGGTATAAAGTCAGGTATGTTAGAAATATAACGGACGTTGGCCACCTGGAATCGGATGCCGACGAAGGCGAGGATAAAATCGCCCGGAAGGCAAAACTGGAAAATCTTGAACCCATGGAGATCGTGCAACGATATACATTGGGATTTCACAAGGTCATGGAGGTATTCAATATATTGCCACCCAGCATCGAACCCACTGCCACCGGGCACATACAGGAACAGATTGAGATGATCCAACTCCTGGTAGACCATCAATTGGCCTATGAGGTCAATGGCTCCGTTTATTTTAATGTGAAAAAATACAATGAAACGAATCAGTATGGGGTTTTGAGTGGCCGGAAAATTGATGAATTACTGGCCGGACAGCGTGAGCTGGATGCTCAGGATGAAAAACAAAACAAAGAGGATTTCGCTCTCTGGAAAAATGCGACCCCAGAGCACCTCATGAAATGGAATTCTCCCTGGGGTAAAGGCTTTCCCGGCTGGCATTTGGAATGTTCGGTCATGAGTACCAAATATCTTGGAAAAGAATTTGACATTCATGGAGGCGGGATGGATCTGAAATTTCCACATCACGAATGTGAAATTGCCCAATCCATGGGGGCCTATCACCAGGCACCGGTAAAATACTGGATGCATACCAATATGCTCACGATAAATGGACAGAAAATGAGTAAATCACTTGGAAATTCTTTCCTGCCTGAACAATTGATCACCGGAGATCACGAATTACTCGACCAACCTTACAGTCCAATGACTGTCCGTTTCTTTATGCTACAATCGCATTATTCGAGCACACTCGATTTTTCCAACGAAGCATTAAAAGCGGCCATGAAAGGATATAAGAAATTGGCGAATGGGATAAAGGTCGCCAATTCTTTAAGATTTCAATACATCGAAGGGGTTTCGATCAATGAGAATGAAGTACAGCAGATCGAACAGATCTGTGATCAATGTTATGCATCCATGAATGATGACTTCAATACGGCTTCAACGATCAGTCATCTGTTCAATTTATTAAAAAAGATCAACAACATTCATTCAGGAAATTTAAGGTCGGCAGAACTGGACGAAAAATCCTTTAATAAACTGATCGGCACATTCCTCATTTTTGTTCAGGATATCCTGGGATTAATACAGGAAACGCCCGAAAACCAGGAACAATTACTGAATATCCTTCTTGACTTTTATAGAGAAGCGAAAGTTCAGAAAGCCTATGATAAGGTAGATATGATCCGGGCAAGATTGAAGGAGATCGGAATCGTATTAAGGGACATGAAAAATCGAATCGATTGGGCCTATGAAGAATAATATTCTCTATTTCCTATTATTTGCCCTTTTACTCGCTTCCCCGGGATGTAAAATTGATCGATCCAGGGAAGAAAAACCGGTAGTTCTTGATATCTCAGAAGTTATTGTTCCTGATTTCAATGCAGATACGGCTTATTATTTTGTAAAAAAACAGGTCGATTTCGGTCCAAGGGTCCCCAATTCCCGTGCCCACCTGAATTGTGGAGACTATCTGATATCAAAATTGAAGAATTACAATGCACAGGTCATTGTCCAGGAATTTCAGGAACAGGCCTATGATGGCCAGATATTAAATTTACGCAATATTATTGCGAATTTTAATCCAGATCAATCAAAACGTATCCTCCTGGCAGCTCACTGGGATACACGACCGGTGGCTGACAAGGACACAATCCAAGTAAATGAACCCATCGAAGGAGCCAACGACGGAGCCAGTGGGGTGGGTGTTTTGCTTGAGATGGCCAGGATCATTTCCCTGATCCCGCCGAAAGACATCGGGGTGGACATCATCCTGTTCGATGGGGAAGATAATGGGGAACCAAATACCTATCCCTCCATTGCGAGGTCTGAACCTGGTAAAATATGGTGGTGCCTGGGATCTCAATACTGGTCGAACAATAAACATGTACCTAACTATATGGCCTATTACGGAATTCTGCTTGATATGGTGGGGGCGAAAAATGCCCGCTTTTATAAGGAAGGTGGTTCCATGCAGTATGCCGGGAAGATTGTAAATAAAGTATGGAAAATGGCGGCCCAGATAGGATATCAGGAATATTTTATTCAACAGAATAGTCCCGGGATCACAGATGACCATGTTTTCATTAACCGGTACGCGAAAATTCCAACCATCGACATCGTTGATTACGATCCGACGGCTGAAGATTCATATTTCCCATTCTATCACCATACCCATGGGGATAATCTGTCGCTTATTGACAAGAAGACCCTGAAAGCCGTTGGACAAACCTTATTGTCTGTTTTGTATCATGAATAATCGATAATATTTAACGAAAAATAAGTAATTGCGTATTTTTGAAGAATAAAGACACAAGCATATGTTTGAAAACCTGAGTATTAAGCTTGACAGGGCATTTAAGAATTTAAAAGGACAAGGTAAAATTACTGAGATCAATGTGGCTTCAACGATCAAGGAGATCAGGCGTGCATTGATCGATGCGGACGTTAACTACAAGGTGGCCAAGGATGTCACGGATAATATCAGGGAAAAAGCGCTGGGCAGGGATGTCTTAATTGCCGTTTCCCCGGGTCAGTTACTTACAAAAATTGTTGCTGAGGAACTGACCGACCTGATGGGGGGGAGAAAAGAGGATATCAACATTGAAGGTGATCCCGCCGTAATCCTGGTTTCAGGTCTGCAGGGATCCGGAAAAACAACTTTCTGTGGAAAACTGGCACATCATTACAAAAAGCAGGGGAAACAGGTGATGCTTGCCGCCTGTGATATTTACAGACCTGCTGCAATAGACCAGTTAAAAGTGATCGGTGAACAAGTGAATGTGGATGTATATGCGGAGCCAGAAAATAAAAATCCTGTTCAAATTGCAGAAAATGCGGTTCGTGAAGCCTCTACCAAAGGTAAAAAGATTCTGATCGTTGATACCGCCGGACGTCTGGCCATTGATCAGGAGATGATGAAAGAGATCACCACCTTAAAAAAAGCATTGAAACCATCCGAAACATTGTTTGTGGTGGATTCAATGACGGGACAGGATGCAGTAAATACAGCCAAAACTTTCAACGAAGAACTTGATTTTAACGGTGTAGTACTTACAAAACTGGATGGTGATTCGCGGGGTGGAGCCGCCTTATCCATCCGGACTGTAGTTGATAAGCCCATTAAATTTATCAGTACTGGTGAAAAAATGGATGCCATCGATGTATTCCATCCAGATCGTATGGCTCAGCGGATTCTCGGCATGGGTGACGTGATATCCCTGGTGGAACGTGCACAGCAGACTTATGATGAGGAAGAAGCAAGAAGACTTAATAAAAAGATCAGAAAAAATCAATTTGATTTTAATGATTTTTTATCACAGCTGCAACAGATAAAAAAAATGGGCAATATAAAGGATCTGGTAGGAATGATCCCTGGAATGGGTAAAGCCCTGAAGGGCCTGGATATTGATGATGATTCATTTAAGCCCATTGAGGCCATTATTCGTTCGATGACTGTGGATGAAAGAGAAAATCCGGAGATCCTGAATGGAAGCCGAAGGAAGCGGATCGCTGATGGCAGCGGAACCAGCATCCAGGAAGTCAATAACCTGCTCAAACAGTTTGATCAGATGAAAAAGATGATGAAAACCATGAATAAGATGGGTGGGAAACGAAGCATGGCCAATATGAACATGTTCGGAAGATAAAAAGAGAAGATGTCAAAAGTTAAAAATAATGGTTCTGGCAGGCTTAAGCAAAGGTACATGGAGATCGCAACATGCTGATCTTTATATGATTATGCCTTGATACCTTCAGGGAAATCTTGTTGATCCTGACGTGAAATGTCCTTTTGAAACCGCCTTCTTTTTTAAGCGTTCCTGATATATAAAACTGATTTTATGGCCTCAACCGTTTTAGTAATATCGGGCAATACGGCCTCTATCAATGTGGGTGCATAAGGAAAAGGGACATCCATATTCACTACCCGTCTGATAGGAGCATCGAGGTAATCAAAAGCAAATCGCTGAATATGGTAACCAATCTCAGAAGAAATCGATGCCAGAGGCCATGCTTCTTCAACGATCACCAGTCGATTTGTCTTCTTAACCGATTCAACAATGGTTTTGAAATCAATGGGCCTTACGGTTCTGAGATCGATTACCTCACAGGAAATATTATCTTTTGCTAGTTCATCGGCGGCAGCCATCGCCACCTTTAATATCTTTCCGAAGGAAACCAGGGTCACATCCGATCCTTCCCGTTTTATATCTGCCGATCCTAGGGGGATCAGGTATTCTTTCTCAGGCACTTCTCCCTTATCCCCATACATCACCTCTGATTCCATAAATATTACAGGATCGTTGTCCCTAATGGATGACTTAAGTAATCCTTTGGCATCATATGGATTTGAAGGTATTACCACCTTCAAACCGGGTGTATTTGCATACCAGTTTTCGAAGTTTTGTGAATGCTGGGCCGCCAGCTGTCCTGCATTACCAGTGGGACCCCGGAAAACGATGGGTAATGGAAACTGACCACCAGACATATACATCATTTTAGCCGCCCCATTGATCAACTGATCAATGGCAACAAGGGAAAAATTAAAGGTCATGAATTCAATGATGGGACGTAAACCATTCATCGCTGCACCTATCCCCAAACCTGCAAAGCCCAATTCAGTGATGGGCGTGTCGAGTACTCGTTCTTCCCCGAACTCATCAAGCATTCCCTGGCTTACTTTATAGGCTCCATTATATTCAGCAACCTCTTCCCCCATCAGGAAGATTTTTTCATCCTTCCGCATTTCCTCCTCCATTGCTTCTCTCAGAGCTTCTCTGAATTGTATTTCTCTCATGCTTCAGTTTTATAAATTGAATGCAAAAATATTCATTAGGTATCCAATAACAAAGCACACCCGCTTTAAAAGATAAAAAAGGCTGGTCGTTCGGACCAGCCTTTTTTCTTATATATTTTGTTTAAAATCTATTGAAGTGCATTCCGGAATCCATCCGTATCCACATATTTTACGAATTCAAGATCATCCATGGCTTTTGCCTTCAGGGCAGGATCAGCATTTACAGCCATTTTAAGGCTGGAAGCCATATTCCCAGCGTCTCCTTTCCTTGCGGCTGCAATGGCATTGCCATAATAAGCAATGGCAAAGTCACTTTCCTTATCGGTTGCTTCTTCAAAATTGTTGGAAGCAGCATCATATTCTTTCTTCAGGAGATAAGCCAAACCACGATTGAACAGGTTCACCGGTGACTCTTCTATACTTGACAATGACCTTACAGCATCATCATACATTCCTTTTTTGATTTCAATCACACCTTTTACACTGTTGAATCCCTGAGCATGTTTTACTGGAGGATTCATCCCTAAAGCTTTTGTGATCTCGCCATGACCCTGGTCGACCTTACCCTGCATCATATAAGCGACTCCCAGATTACCATGGGCATATGCATTGGCATCGCGATTCCTGATGGAGATCTCAAATTGAGTAACCGCTTTTTCTAGATTGCTGGTGGCATCTTTTCCAGCTTTGGCATCCTGCACGGCCATGGCCAGATAAACGGCACCCAGATTATTATGAGAAGCGAAATGAGGATATTGTTTCGTGGCAACTTTGTAAATGGCTTCTTTTTCTGATAATGAGGGAGTGAGATGTGCTGCATAAGCCATTTCACCATAGATCAAAGTATCAGCAGGAGCTCTTCCTTCAACAATCATTTTGGCGAGAACAGCTATTTCAGCATCCGTCTTCTTATCCATAACTTTCAGAATCTCAGTTTTTGCATACCTTAAATTAGGATAGATATCACTGAATATTCTCTTATAGGTCGCAAGCTTATGCAGATCATCTTCCTTTTGTTCAAAAGATCCGGATCCATTGAGGATATTCAGGATCTCCTGCTTTTCAGCAGCAGAAATTTTATCATAGGAATTCAGCAGTTTCTTAAACTCATCATAACTCCGGATGATAGGCTTAATAATGAACCGGATGGAATCGGCCATCCCTTTATAATCATAACGGTCCATCATGTCACGGTAATACTTCTCTACCCGGTCAGGACGATCTTTGGCAAGATTGGTATTGACACGTTCTGCACCTTCAGGGGAGTGAGAACCGGTGATGGTCACTGTACGCGTAACGTTCTTCTCGGCAATGAAGGCAGATAAAATACTTTGTTTCTCACGGTTGGTTTCTTGTCCTTCTATTTTAAAGGAAGGTCGTAATTGTGAAATTCCCTGTGGGAAATAAAAATTCACATTAACAGGTTCCAACTCTTCATTGGGAGTCCATCCTTCAACCTGGTCGTCTTTGTAATCATAGCTTACATAAGCCGCATAATAGGCAGGCTGAACCAACCACGGAGTTGTGATTAAACCTGGAGCAATGGGTAATGGAGGTGTAGCTTCCTTTTCCTTGTTCTTCCTGGGATCCATGGCAAATCCCTGAACAACCAGGTTACCATCTTCCATTCCGGGACTGTAGGGCATACTGTATTCCTTCACCATTCTGGGCTGATTCGTATCCCTGTCAGGAAAATCATTCGCTACGAATTCAATCCTATCCAAATCATAGGACTGACCCTCGTATTCATATCTTGCATCAACGGCATAGACCAAATTTTTCTTAAGCATCTTGACAGGCAATGAGGCTGAAACTTCAAAATCAGCCGTATTTCCATGTAATTCAAGAGGGTTAGGAGTTACTTTCAGGTCCTGATCTTTCGCCATCTTTACCATCTGGTTTAAGGCACAACCAGTAAAAAATATGGTGCCAAAAATTGCTAACACGTAACTTAATCTTCTCATTGGATTAGTTGGTTTAGTTATAATTTTACGTTTTTTTTCAAGCTTTTGCTTAATTGTACTATGCAATAATAGTTATAAAAAACAACACTCAAAACTATTTTTAAAGCAAATTGGTTCTTAAATTTGTATAAATATTCCAAAAAATGAAAAGAATTCAGAACTTCTTCGAAAACAAGGCTTTTGGTGTTTGTACAAAATTGGGAGAAAAGTTAAAGATTCCAACATCAAGCATCAGAATTTTTTTCATTTACGCATCTTTTCTTACATTTGGCTCCCCTGTAATCCTTTATCTGGCATTAGCTTTTACCATGAACTTCAGGAAGTGGCTGCGCCGCAGATACAACCGTGTCTGGTATTATTAGACCTAGATTGAAAAAATATTTGATCCCTCTGAAATAATAGGAAAAAACAAGCGATCCCTGATAAACATTAGTCAGGAATTTATTTTCCCTTTTAATTTTTGTTCTTTTTTTCAGGTGGTGGCCCAGATTTCGATATACCTCATAATTGGCGCGAATGACTGCCAGGAATACTTTCGGGGAATCAAAAAACAAAAACCTCATACAGGCCGCCAAATCAAATACAAATCGCATGAATAATTTCCAGATTAACCAGGTCCTTTTGCTGTTTTTGATCAGGGTGATGAGACTGTTCCTGAAATTTAAATAAGTTTTGAAAGGATCCGATTCATGCAGGGTGCCCCCACCAACGTGATAGGTTACACTTTCTCCACAATAATAGATCTCGAATCCCGAAAGTTTCATCCGCCAACAGAGATCGATTTCCTCCATATGTGCAAAAAAGTCCGGATCAAATCCTCCCAGATCTTTGAACACGGATGATCTGACAAGCATGCAGGCTCCGGAAGCCCAAAATATGGAAGAGGTATCATTATATTGTCCAAAATCCTGTTCCATGGTTTTAAAGATCCTTCCCCTGCAAAATGGATACCCGAATTTGTCAATAAAACCACCTGCAGCCCCAGCGTACTCGAAATGGGATCGCTTGCCGTATTGAAGTAATTTAGGTTGGCATGCCGCTATGCCAGGATTCTGATCCAACAGGCGGATCAGGGGATCAAGCCAGCCTGGCGTAACTTCCACATCCGAATTCAGCAACATGCAATACTCGGCCTCGATCCGTTCGAGGGCCCTATTGTATCCCTCACTGAACCCATAATTTTTTTTGAATTCTAAAATCTGTACGGATGGAAATTCTTTTTGCAGGTAAGATACTGAATGATCAGAAGAATGATTATCTGCCACAAATACCGGATAGCTACCGGCATATTTTAAAACGGTTGGCAAAAACTTCTGCAGATAATTCCTGCCATTATAATTCAAAATTACAATAGCCAGCTTATTCATCAGACAAAATTACCGAGGTCAAGACCGGGAATATTGGGCAGTAATCCCCCTGCACTTTTTCTGATTTCCTCCTTCGCAACGATTTCAGCCTCTTTAATTGCTTTGTTTACCGCTGCGATGATTAAATCACTTAGCATCTCTTTATCATCCGGCTTGATAAGATCATCATCAATTTCTAGTGATAACAGTTGTTTCAATCCATTTACCTTTGCCTTCACCATACCCGCTCCGGCTTCCCCGGTAACGGTCACATTCACTAAATTTTCCTGGGCCTCCTTCATTTTGGCCTGCACTTCCCGCATTTTGCCAAATAAATCCATCATATTCATAGATCAATATTTATTCCCTGATTAAAAGTACTTTCCCCGTTTTATTATAGGATTTCCCTACGTTGTCGACGGCTTCTACCTTGTAAATATAAGTATTAAATGGCATTTCCTTACCATCATACAATCCATCCCAGCCATTTTCCTGATCTTCCGTCTCGAACAATAAATTTCCGGCCCGGTTATATATTTTCATATTAAAATCCTGCATGAGGGTGCCTTCCGGCTTGAAAGAGTCATTCAATCCATCTCCATTGGGCGTAAATGCATTGGGCATCCATAAAACCGATTCTATTCTTTTGATCACGAAGTTTGACAGGGAAATTAACGGAGGATCATCATTCGATTCCACACGTATGCGATATTGGACTACCTGCTGTTTCTGAAAATCAGGAATTTCATAATAATTCCCGAACCCCAGATTTATTTCCTCCTGTATAACACCCTCCTCATTATATACTTCAAGTATATATTGCTTTACCCCATTGCGCCAACCGAGATAATCATTCCATGAAAGTAGACGGTTATCTTCCAGATTCAGGTTAACCGAACAGGCCAGGTCTCCAAGATTTGACCGGTTCCTGCATTCATCCAGGTAACTGATCCGGTAACAGTAACTTCCAGAAGAGGGATCTGACCCGGAATCGGTATACTGATTGACGATCACTGTATCAAGCGTTGCATAGACATTGTCTTCAATCATTTTTTGAATAAAATAGGCATTGGGAATGGCAAGATCCGGAGGGGTCCATTCCAGATCAATTTGATGGTCATTCACAGATACAGTCGTGTTCTTTACAGGCGGAGGATAATATATTTTAAATGCTTCCACACAAACCGTATCTGAAAAACTCCTCGCGCCATTCAGATTCCTATATATGATTGAATAACAATATTCAGTATAACATACCACTTCGTCATCGATATACGTTCGCTGATTCTGGGACAGAATTACTGTTTCAGAGACATTATCTTTGAAGATTTCATACCGGTCAAATTTAACAGGGTATACCTCCCAGGTGATCCGGTTTCGGTTGTTTTCGGCCACCCCTTCAATCCTGACGATGCTCAAAGTATCCGAATAAATCGATTTATTCTGGCACGCATCATATGCCGATATTCTTACAATGGGGATCGAATTTTCCGTATCAAGGGAACCCAGGCGATAGCCCGTGGAATTCTCCGGCAGGATATCCATGACATTGAATCCACCCGGAAAATTTTCTGCCATTTCAATCCGGTAAATAACATGGGCAGCCAATTCAAAGGAAAGGTCGATGGTCCCTTCCACGGGATCCCTGCTGACAAGATGGACAGAATTCAAAGTGGGTTTAACCAAATTCTGAATGGTGGTAAAATTCTGAATGGCAACTCCACAATTATCCTTTCCATTGATGAATAATCCTTTCACACGTACTGAATGAGTTCCTGCAGGGTAATTATACGGAAGAACCTCCTGCCCCTGATCGATCGTTATCGAATCGGCGGAAGTATAAAAGATCCTGTACTGTTGGTACTGGTCATTTTCGATCTCAATTTTTGCTCCATAATTTTCACAGGTTAAAACTGTGAAATCAGGATTTTCGTTAGGAAATACTTCAAGAAATAAGGTATCAGTCTTGGGTACAATATCAACATTGATGATCTGGACAATCTGATAAGTCCCTGGCTGGCTATAGATAAAAGATATTTCCTCGAAAGGTTCGAAGCCTACAAATACACCGTCCCCCTCAAAATCGTATTGTCGGACCGTTTCAGCGGGGAAAGTATCGGTCTCGGTAAGGATCACTTTCAAGGGATCGCATCCGAGGGTATAATCCGCCTCGAATCTCCCATAAATGCTGGTATTTTGAGAAAAAGCCTCACAATGGAATATCAAAAATGATATGAGCAGTATGATCGACCGATATGATAGTTCTATATTCAAAGATTTTGAAAATAGGAGGTGAACAGCCATATGAATCCTCAAATCCTGTTCATTTTTTCCATTAATTCCTCAATCGTGAGTTCGTCCTGATGCCCATCCTTCATGTTTTTCAATGAGCAGATTCCTTTTTTAAGTTCTTCAGAACCAATCATTAAAACGAAAGGGATCCCCTTTTTATTTGCGTAATTCAATTGTTTCTTAATCTTAGCCTGATCCGGGTACAGTTCAGCGCGAATGTTTTGATTTCTGAGCCTCGTCAATATCTGAAAGGCGTAATTTTCGGTTTCGCTGTCAAAATTTGTGATCAAAATCTGTGTGGTCGGGAGATGCCGGTCTGAAAACAGGTTTAATTCTTCCATCACATCGAATATCCTGTCAATTCCAAAGGAAAAACCGACACCGGACATGCCGGGCAATCCGAAAACGCCGGTCAGGTTATCGTATCGTCCACCTCCTCCAATGCTTCCAATCCTGACCCTGGTTGATTTGGCTTCAAGGATCATGCCCGTATAATAGGATAAACCGCGAGCCAGTGTAAAATCCAGTTCAATCTGTGGCATCTCCTCCTCACCCTGTGATTCAATATAATTAAAAAACTGATCGATCTCGTACAGGCCATGCATGGCCGATGGACTACCGGCCAGTTTATTTTTCAGGAATTCCAATTTTCTTTTATGATTGCCCTGGCAACTGATTATTTCCTCCAAGTGGGTGATAAAATCATGGTGGAACTTATTTTCCTCTAATAGTTTTTTCAGATTTTCGAGCCCGATCTTGTCCAGTTTATCCAGCAGGACAAAAAATTCTCCGGCCCGACCCTTATCTCCGGCGGATTCAGCAATGCCTTCAAGAATTTTCCGGTTATTCACCTTTAATACATAATCCTTTACACCAAGGTTCTGGAATATTTCATGAACCAGAACAGCTATTTCTGCCTCACATAGAAGGGAATCAGTCCCGATCACATCCGCATCACATTGATAGAATTCCCGGTACCTTCCTTTTTGCGGCCGGTCGGCACGCCAGACAGGCTGGATCTGATATCGTTTAAAAGGGAATACGATTTCATGACGGTTCATCACAACATACCGAGCGAATGGGACAGTCAGATCATATCGCAATCCTTTTTCACTGATCTGGCTGGATAAGAGATTGGAATTCCTGAAATTTTGATCTTCCTGACTAACCTTGGCCAGGTAATCTCCGGAATTAAGGATCTTGAATAACAACTGATCTCCTTCCTCACCATATTTTCCGGTCAATACGGAAAGATTTTCCATGGCAGGGGTTTCCAGCGGCAAAAATCCATATTTCTCGAATGCAACCCGAATGATGTTCAGGATATAATTCCGCTTAACCATAACATCGGGTGAAAAGTCCCTGGTACCCCTTGGCAAGGCTGGTTTAATCGTACTCATACATTCCTCAATTTAAATGATTCCTAGTTTTTTACCCGTCCTTGTAAATGCTTCAATGGCTTTGTCGAGATCTTCCTGCTCATGGGCAGCGGATATCTGTACCCGGATCCTGGCCTGTCCCTTGGGAACTACCGGGTAATAAAAACCAATGACATAGATCCCTTCTTTCAATAGCTCTGAGGCCATTTCCTGGCTCAAAACCGCATCATAAAGCATGATCGGAACGATGGGATGATTTCCCGGCTTGATGTCAAATCCCGCCCGAGTCATTTTTTCCCTGAAATAAAGGGTATTCTTTTCCAGTTTATCCCGTAATTCGGTGGTTTCGGTCAATAGGTCGAAAACGGCGATGGAAGCTCCCACGATAGAAGGAGCCAGCGTATTGGAAAAAAGATAGGGCCGTGATCGCTGTCTGAGCATTTCAATGATTTCCTTACGGCCTGAAGTAAATCCTCCCGATGCACCCCCTAAAGCTTTGCCAAGGGTTCCTGTTATAATATCCAGACGTCCCATCACATTCCGGTACTCATGGACACCCCGTCCGGTTTTTCCTATGAATCCGGTGGCATGACACTCATCACTCATTACAAGCGCCTTATATTGATCCGCCAGATCACATATTTTATCCAATTGAGCAATGGTGCCGTCCATGCTGAACACCCCATCCGTTACAATGATCTTCGAGGTGGCTCCTTCGGCTTCTTTCAACTTTTGCTCAAGATCCTGCATATCATTATGCCGGAATCTGAACCGCTGCGCCTTGCACAATCTGACTCCGTCAATGATGGAAGCGTGGTTCAGCTCATCCGAAATGATGGTACTGTCAGGTCCGAATAATGGTTCGAATACCCCCCCGTTGGCATCAAATGCTGCTGCATATAAAATTGTATCTTCCATCCCCAGGAAAGCCGAAATTTTCCGTTCGAGTTCCTTGTGAATATCCTGGGTCCCGCATATGAAACGTACCGAAGACATCCCATACCCATGGGTGTCAATCGCTGCCTTGGCAGCATTGATGACTTTTGGATGAGAGGAAAGTCCGAGGTAATTATTGGCACAGAAATTTAGTAGTTTTTTTCCCCCCTGAATTGAAATAGAAGCTCCCTGAGGCGAAGTGATGATCCTTTCTTCCTTATAGAGACCGGCTTCCCTTATCTTTAAAAGTTCTTCTTTGAGAATGGGTTTTAATGGTTCGTACATATACAGGAGATTTTAGGTTGAAATGAATCGGTTTTACATTTCGGTTATATAAAATATATTTAACAATTCCATACTATTTACCCTGATCAACCAGGGGTTGCACACAAGGAAAGAAATCCATGGTCAATTCCCAAAAGTAACCGGCAAAAATTTATACAACCAAAATTCGGCAATTTACTTCCCGATCTGTTGAAAAAAGACCCCTCCAGGCCAGTAAAAACAGAAAGGGTCTCCCCTTTCAGTAACCACCACAAATATATAAATTAACAAGGTGAATAACTTTTCCCTAACCTCTTTGATTTAACCGAATATTCGTAATTTCGAAAAAGAAACAACAACCCGATATGGAGAAAATACTCATTACGGGATCCTCCGGCCAATTGGGATCTGAATTAACCACGGCTTTATGTCAGGCATATGGAGAAGAAAACATCGTAGCCGCTGATATCCACGAACCCAGGCAAAAGGATGCCTATTTATTTTTTGAGAAAGTCGATGTGATCGATAAAAATCTGCTGGCTGAGGTGGTCAGAAAAAATAAGATTACACAGATCTATCACCTGGCTGCCATCCTGTCTGCTACCGGGGAGAAACACCCAGGACTCGCCTGGCGGGTAAACATTGACGGACTCATGAATGTACTGGATGTCTCCCGTGATCTGAAGGTAAAAAAAGTATACTGGCCTTCCTCAATCGCTGTGTTCGGGCCGAATACACCCAAAGGGAACACACCGCAGCATACCGTCACGGATCCAAATACGGTGTATGGCATCAGTAAACTTACCGGGGAAAGGCTGGCCGAATATTATTATTATCATTACGGGCTCGATGTGAGAAGTCTCCGGTATCCGGGCCTGATCGGGTACAAAGCCTTACCGGGCGGAGGGACCACCGATTATGCAGTGGATATTTTTCATAAGGCCATCAAGGGAGAGCCATTCCTCTGTTTTCTTAAAGCCGATACTTATCTGCCCATGATGTATATGCCGGATGCGGTCAGGGCCACCCTCGAATTGATGGAAGCGGATGCTGAAAAGATAAAAATCAGGTCGAGTTATAACATCGGCGCCATGAGCTTTTCGCCGGAAGAAATATATAATCAGGTTAGGAAATTCTATCCACTACTGGAAATAGTGTATGAACCCGATTTCAGACAGAATATTGCCGATTCATGGCCAAGAGGTATCAATGACAGCTTTGCCCGGAACGACTGGGGCTGGGACCACCGGTATGATCTTGAAAAGATGACGGAAGACATGATCCAACATCTGAAGGAAAAGATACTGATTACCTGATGATGAGCTTCTGGGGTGGGGAAATGCCCACATCTTCCAGTTGAATGAAATAAATGCCGGGATCCAAGGGCACTCTGAACTGAATTTCATTGATCCCTTGTGACAGGCTCCCTGTCTGTAGTGTCTGTCCGGTAAATGATACAAGCTTGAATAAGGTGGTTTTTGCCCCTGAAAAATTAATTTTAACCTGGTTCCCATGAACCGGATTGGGAAAAATCCTGACTGCTTCCCTGATTTCGTCCATTCTGATGGATACCACTCCGTGGTATTCAGTATATCCATCAAAATCAGTGGTTTTCAACCGGTAAAAGGAATACCCCGCTAACGGCATCTCATCATAAAAAGCATATTCTCTTTTTGAATTGGAAAATCCGTTTTCAGAGAATATTTTCGCCAGCGCATGAAATTGTTTGCCATCCGCTGCCCTTTCGAGCGTGAAATAATCAAAATTCTCTTCTTTGATCGTGGCCCATTCGAGATGCACACCAGCACCCATCGGAGCAGCAGTAAAATAAAGGATTTCAACAGGCAGCGGGTTATCATCGCATACACCGGTTTCTGCACATCCACTCCCGAGTAAAATACTTTCATATGTGAGCTGATTTGGAATAGCTAAAGTAAGTATGTCGCTCGTTCTTATTTGATTCCCCAACCCTCCAATGGAAATCGAATTGTTTGCCGGATTACCAGCAGTTAATATATTTGACCCTTCAGCAAATTGAATTACTGAATCTTCATCCATATTTAATCTGCCATTATCCAGTAGTAATACACCATATACCTGAATCACCCCATTAAAATATAGATTTCCACTTATGGTGATCGTATCTCCTGCAAGAATCACGACCGTATCCCCATTAACAGGTACAGAACCACCATTCCAGGAGGAGCCGGTCGTCCATAAACCTCCTCCCGTACCATTGGATTGAGTTACATCCGCAGTCACCCTGGCCGAGGCAGCAATTATCAAAATGAATAAAAATACCCAGCGAATTTTCATTCAGTAAAATCGATTTTATGGAAATATATGCACCCAGGAATGAAAATGTAACCCTCTATCAATCATTCCTTTAGTATTTGTGAAATTCTCCTTTCTGCTACAAGGTAGACAATAGATTGGATTTTCAAAAATATTTTTTTGCAGGTTAGGGGTGGTTCCCGATCTGAAAAATTCAGGAAATCAGGATGGAACATATGAGTCTCATCCTCAAAGCCGTGGCAGGAGATATCAATATATCAAAAAAAATGACCAGTTCTGATCACCCTGTATTCTTCCGGGGCATCAAAATCCTGGATCAACGGATGATCAGTTTCGAGGTTTCTGTAGTCAATCCTTCCCCCACCTGTATAAAGTAAAGACCAGGACTCAAAGGATGGATAAAATGAATATCATTGATCCCCTGATCTAATACACCTTTTTGAATAACCTGTCCGGCAAAAGATCTCAATATGTACCGGGACGGTTTGATACCGGAAAAATTGATATTCACCTGGTCTCCCCGAGATGGATTTGGGTAGATCCGTAAACGGGCGCCCATATCCTCCATCCGGATCGAAACGATCCCGTGATATTCGGAATGCCCATCCATATCGGTGGCTTTCAGGCGGTAAAATGAATAACCAGGCAAGGGCAACTCATCATAGAATTCATATTCTTTTTTTAAATTGGAAAAAGTAGTCTTGGAAAATATGATGGCGAGTTCATGGAAATTTCTTCCATCGGAGGATCTTTCCACTGTAAAATAGTCAAAATTCTCTTCCCTCGATGTAGCCCAACTCAGATTCACCCCTTCATTCAATCTGCTTGCAGTAAAATAAAGTACAAGAACAGGCAATGGCGATTGACCTCCATCGATCACAAAATCATAGATATCGGGATAATCGTTCTGCAGATCATTGGCGATGTCTTTTTCATTTCCATCCGGAATATTTCCTTCCCCACTCCCCGTATCATTGATCGAATTGGCGTAAACATTCCCGTCTCCGTTGTAGGATCCCTGGGTGCCCAAAAAACTCAGAGATCCGGCCACAATGATTTCTCCATTGGTTTGAACGTCCACTTTGTTTCTGAATATCACATCCCCGAATACGATCAGATACCCATTGACAATCAGGTTCATGGCATCCAGTTTGAATTCCAGATCCCCATAAATCACCAGCGTATCTTCAATCACTAAATCATATGCCGAATTATTAACCCCTAGGGAAAGGTCCTGGGTGATCCCGTAGGCGCCTACATTGATATATCCTTCGATCGTGATATTCTGTCCCCCAATATCTGTAAATAAGGGATTCGGCTGGGTACCTCCCACCCAACTGTTGGTATCATCCCAATCACCGGTGTAATTATTCAAAGTAGCCACATCCTGTGCCCGGGCTTGAGAAAGGAGTAACAGGAAAAAAAATATCGTAATGAAAAATCGATACTGAAGGTCCAACCTGTTTAACATAATTTGGGTAACGGCTTATTGATTGAATCCATGCCAACCAGCGAACAATGTTTCAAATTTAAAGCGATATGAACAAAAATTAATAATTTTAATGAGATTTATATCATTTATTATTCGCCCTGGCCAAGAGAATAACCCCGATCCCCGTCAAAGGTATACAAATGTTCGGTTTTGATAAAATCGAATCCACTGGCTTGGATGGATACCAGGAGATTCAGGATATCTTCATTTTTTAATACACTCTTTGCATCCTTTCCAACAAACCGGCAACGCCATTGATCTGTACAGAATGTTCCAGGGAATCCATCCGGGTAGACCTTTACGCCGCGGTTGGTGATCATTTTTAATTTCAACCGGTCTGTTCCGGCTTTTTGAATATTTTCTCCAATCATCTGGGGATTACGCCCTTCAAGATCCCAATCAATAAACACATCCACACCTTTTAATTCTTTCTTTCCCTTTGGCCTTTTACCCAGGATGATCTTCTGCATGCTTTCTGCTGACTGAAAAGAAACCGGCTTGAGCAGCCGTGGAGTCTGACCTAATCGCAGAATCACCTCCTTGGCGAATTCGCTGGTCCATACTTTCCGGCTCGAATCCTTATTGTAAATATCGGATGTATGGATCCCGTCTTCAATGGTTTTTAACCAGGCATTTTCTATGGTTGCGGCAATTTCAGGTTGATTGATATGTACGAGCATCATCACTGCCGCATTGATCAATCCGGATGGATTGGCGATGTCCAGACCGGCAATATCCGGTGCGGAACCATGAATGGCTTCAAACATCGCCACCTCTTCACCAATATTGGCAGATCCTCCCAAACCTACCGACCCGGTCACCTGTGCGGCTATATCTGATATGATATCCCCATACAGGTTCTGGGTAACCACTACATCCATAGAATGAGGCCTGTCAGCAATGATGGCGGATCCGATGTCGATGATCATGTGATTGTTTTCTATATTGGGATATTCTCTCGCTACTTCATCAAATATTTTGTGAAATACACCATCAGTCTGTTTGAGAATATTATCCTTGGTCATACAGGTCACCTTACTTCTCCCATAAACCTTGGCATATTCAAAGGCATACCGGATGATCTTTTCTGAACCGGGTTTGGAGATCAACTTCAAGGCCTGGATTACCTCATTGGTCTGCTGGTATTCAATACCTGTATAAAGATCTTCCTCATTTTCCCGGATAATGACCATATCCGTTAATGGATGGTTCGTGGAAACAAACGGAAAATAGGATCGGCAGGGTCGTACATTGGCAAACAGTCCTAAACCTATTCGTGTAGTCACATTCAGGCTGTTATACCCTCCTCCCTGAGGTGTGGTGATGGGTGATTTCAAAAAAACCTTGTTTTTCCGTAACGATGTCCAAGCATCATCTGGCATTCCAGTTTTAATTCCTTTTCTGAATACCTTTTCTCCAATTTCAATCACCTCAGTCTCTATTTGAGCTCCCGCAGCGATCAGGATATCCAGGGTAGCCTGCATGATCTCCGGTCCAATGCCATCTCCATAGGCAACCGTTATTTTCTGTTTTTTGGTCATATCACTATAAGATTATGTTTCAATGAATTGTTTGTAAATATCGTATTGCAGAAAGATGTCCCGGATATATTCCACCGGTTCACTTCCCCTGCAATATCCTGAATTCACGACAGGGTCTTTAAAGTATTTTGGCTTTGATTTTTGTAGCAAATAATATTCAACATTATCTTCCCATTTCTGGGGATTCCCGCCATACTTTTCAGTCAGACGTACCGCATCCATCACATGGCCCTGTCCCGCATTAAAAGAAGCCATCACAAATTTCTTTCTTTCTGTGGAATCCTGAACATATTTTTCCCAATAACTATCCAGCCAGCTCAGATAATTACTGCCCGCCATGATATTCTCTTCCGGACTGAATATATCTTCTGCGCCAAAGCTCCTGGCGGTCTGGGGAACCAATTGCATCAATCCTTTAGCTCCCATCCAGGATTCCGCCATGGGATTGAAATTCGATTCCTGGTGAATGAGAGCGGCCAGTAACCGCCAGTCCCAGTGGATCTGATTCGCATATTTTTTGATGGTATCATCATAAGGAGAAATTTTTTGCCCTCCCATCGATGAAAAATCACTTTGTAATCTGATTCTGAATCCTTTTGGATCCTTAAAATATCTCCGGTACAGCACATTGAAATCCGGCCTTATCTTCATTAAACCGATCCAATCATTCAATGCATTCAATAATTCCGGTGAATTTTTCCGGACCGCCCATGCCACCTGTGTCGGTAAACTCAAGGGCGTATTGACATCTATATTCTGATAATAGGTGGCACTGATATTGGCAATATCCTCATCAGCAACCGTATAATTGATTTCATTATCTGAAACCATTTGGATTAATTCCTCCGTCAGCACATCGCCGAATTCCTCAATGATGATGATATCCCCTCCGATCTCCTCTGATAGATTCCGTAATCTCCTGACATAAGAGGATCCCCTTTTCACATAAACTTCCTTGCCAATCAGCTCGGAAGGCGACCGGATCAGTTCATTTTCTATTTCATGGGTTCTCATCTGCTGCCAGTCATCCGGTTTACGCTGAATAAGCATTTGCCGGATCTCGTAATAGGGATTTGTAAACTCAGCCAGCTCCCTCCTCTCCTTGGTGATGCTTATTGAATGAGCAATGATGTCACCCTGACCCTCCAGTAACATCTGGAAACTTTTTTCTAAATCATTTTCGATGACCACTTCCAGGCTCAATCCCATTTCCTCGCTGAAGCGTCTGGCGAGTTCGTATTGCAATCCCATGGGCCGTCCCTTGTAAAGAAAATAACCTGTGGAGGTATTTTCAAGGATCACTTTGAGTGTCCCTCGTTTTTTGATTGCCGCAAGATCAAAATCTATAGGGTCGGAAAATATGGCATCACTTCTATCTTTTAACCGGTCGGCCTTCCGGTTTGATTGATAAGTGCAGCCCGTTAGAATTAAAAAAACAAAGAGAATGCCGACCGGTATATCAAAAAGTGATCTTATTAAGCTCAGAACCATGGATTCATTCAGATATATACCTCATATATATCTCAATATAAGCATAATTGTTTGATTCCAATAAAAATGATCCGGCAGGTCTTATCATCAATAGCGATAATAATCAGGTTTAAATGGCCCCTTGGTATCAACACCGATATATTCTGCCTGCTCAGGAGTAAGCGTATCCAGTTCGACCCCGATCTTGGCGAGATGCAAACTGGCGACTTTTTCATCCAGGTGCTTGGGCAAGGTATATACTACATTTGTATACTGATCATGATGGGCCCACAATTCAATTTGAGCAAGTACCTGATTTGAAAATGAGTTAGACATCACAAAGGATGGATGTCCGGTTGCACAACCCAGATTGACCAGCCTTCCTTCAGCAAGCAGAATAATGTCTTTCCCGTCGAAGGAGTACATGTCTACCTGGGGTTTGATCTGGACTTTTGCATGGCCATGGTTGTTTTTCAGCCAGGCAACATCAATTTCATTATCAAAATGACCTATATTGCAGACCACGGTTTTGTCTTTCATTAATTTAAAATGCTCCCCGGTAATAATCTTGCAATTTCCAGTGGCTGTCACCACAATATTCGCTTCCGGAATGGCATTTACCATTTTTTTCACTTCAAAACCGTCCATGGCTGCCTGCAAGGCACATATGGGATCAATTTCGGTAACGATTACCCGAACTCCTGCGCCCCGCAATGACTGGGCAGATCCTTTACCCACATCACCATATCCTGCCACAACGGCAACTTTTCCGGCCAGCATAAGATCAGTTGCCCTCCTGATCGCATCAACCAGTGATTCACGGCATCCATATTTATTATCGAATTTCGATTTAGTGACCGAATCATTCACATTAAAGGCTGGTACCGGGAGGGTCCCTTTTTTCATCCGTTCATACAACCGATGGACCCCGGTGGTTGTTTCCTCAGAGATTCCCCTAATCTCGCCAACCAGCTCCGGATAATGATCCAGGACCATGTTGGTCAGGTCCCCCCCATCATCGAGGATCATATTGAGGGGTTTGCCATCCTTAAATGCATACAAGGTCTGCTTGATACACCAATCATACTCTTCTTCCGTTTCTCCCTTCCAGGCAAATACAGGGATCCCTGCTTTTGCTATGGCAGCCGCCGCATGATCCTGTGTTGAAAAAATATTGCAGGAGGACCAGGCAACTTCAGCACCCAGTATTTTCAGGGTTTCGATCAATACGGCGGTCTGAATGGTCATGTGCAGACAGCCTCCGATACGCGCTCCTTTCAAAGGTTTCGATTTTCCATATTCTTCCCGAATGGCCATTAAACCGGGCATTTCTGCTTCGGCCAATTCCATCTCCTTTCTTCCCCAATCAGAAAGCGCGATATCTTTTACTTTATAGGCTAAATCCATTGTTTGCATTTATTTTAATTTTTTTTGAACAGCGAAATTAACACAATTCACCCTTTAAGCCAAAAACATGGGCCTAGATCAAAAATTTTATTTCCTGAAAATTAAATTTTTTCATTTCCCCATCTATTCCAACCATCAGCCTCCCAACCTGGTCGATCCCTTCGATCCGACCTTCCGTGGTTTGCCCATTGATCTGGAACTTTATAATTTGACGATATCCATATAACCTGTTTAAATAATCCGTTTTCAAGCTTTCAAATTTGTGAGTCGATAAATCCATCCATCTGATATCCAGGCTCTTAACCACAAGATTGAGCATTTCATTGAGATCGAATGCCCTGGAGAATACCTGGTAAAGTGAGATCGCATTTTCCAACCCGGTGAAATGTACCTGATTGACATTCAAACCAATCCCGATCACCGAGCTGGAGATCTTTCCAGAAAGGATGCTGTTTTCAATCAATATGCCTCCAATCTTTTTTTGATGATAGTAAAGGTCATTCGGCCATTTAATGGTAAAGGGCTCCGCTAAATCCAGCAATACATCGGTCAGCGCCAGGGAGGTTACAATGTTTAGGTAAAAATTCTGTTCAGGTTTGAGAAAATCAGGCATCTGGACGAGTGAGAATGTCAGGTTCAGACCGGAAGAGGACTCCCAGGTATTGCCCCGCTGTCCTTTTCCGGCTATTTGATGATCCGTCATTACCACGGTTCCAGCGGAAATAAGACCTTTCTCAAATAGTTCAGCCGCAATGTCGTTGGTCGAATGACATTTTGGCAGAAAAATGAGCGTCTTCCCTACAAATTCTGTACCATCTGAAATTTTATACAATTATTTTTTAGTAGTTTTACACATACAAAAATGCATCTATGAGAGGAAAAAAAGAATTGATAGATTCTGAAAAACTAAGTGAAATAATAGTGGAAGGAATGAAGGAAAAAAAAGCACAGGATATCGTAGTAATGGACTTAAGAGAGATAAAAAACGCCATTGCAGATTTTTTTGTGATTTGTTCAGGGACTTCGGAGACTCAATTAGATGCGATTTCAGATTCAATTGAAGAGTTTGTTTATAAATATGCTCATCAGGAAACATGGCATAAGGAAGGAAAGGAAAATAAGGAATGGATTTTGCTGGACTTCGTTGATGTTGTCGCAAATGTATTCAAGAAACAAACGCGAGAATTTTATTCACTGGAACAACTTTGGGGCGATGCTAAATTAACCGAGGTTGAAAACATTTATTAGGATGAACAATAATGCATCAAAATTCGTTAAGAAATCACGAAGAGATGGAGGATAAATTAAATGGCTGATAATAAAAAACCGAACAATAAAAACCTGCTCCCAAAAACTCCTCAGAAACCAAATTATCAAATCTGGATAATTCTGACCTTGTTTATACTGGTGGTAGTCATCACTTATTTTAATAAGTCGAACACAATGATCCCGATTACCAAACACCGTTTTGAAAAACTGCTCCTGGCAGGTGATGTGAAAAAGGTAGTGGTAATAACCAATCAGAATGAGGTTGAAGTTACCTTGAAGGAAGAGGCACTGAATAATGCCAAATATAAAAACGAACTCGAAAAAAAGAATCCTTTTTCCATTAGCGATGGCCCACACTACAGCATTAAGATCGTAGATGCGGATAAGTTTACGGACTTTTTTGAAGAAGTTGAAGCCAAACTGCCCGAAGATCAACGGATTGGTTATGAGGTGGAAGAACGTTCGGATTTTACGAGCATTTTCTTTCAGTGGGGATTTTTATTCCTGATATTGTTTGGATTCTGGTTCCTGATGCGTCGGATGACAGGAGGGGGTGGACCTGGAGGCCAGATCTTTAATATCGGTAAATCGAAGGCTGCACTTTTTGATGCCGAAGCAAAAGTGAAGGTTACTTTTGAAGATGTAGCAGGCCTTGAGGAGGCGAAGGAAGAAGTGAAAGAAATTGTTGACTTTTTAAAAACTCCGGCAAAATTCACCAAATTGGGCGGAAAGATCCCCAAAGGTGCCTTATTGGTAGGACCTCCGGGCACCGGAAAAACGCTTCTCGCGAAAGCAGTTGCCGGAGAAGCTGCCGTGCCGTTCTTTTCGCTTTCGGGAAGTGATTTTGTTGAAATGTTTGTAGGAGTCGGGGCCGCCAGGGTTCGCGATCTGTTCAAACAGGCAAAGGAAAAGGCACCCTGTATCGTATTTATAGATGAAATTGATGCCATTGGAAGATCGAGGGGGAAAGGCCAGTTGCCTGGGTCCAACGATGAACGTGAGAACACACTGAACTCACTCCTGGTTGAAATGGATGGATTTTCAACCGATTCAGGGGTGATCATACTTGCCGCCACCAACAGACCTGATGTACTCGATATGGCGTTGCTGCGTCCGGGAAGATTCGACCGACAGATCAGCATTGATAAACCGGATATGGTGGGTAGGGAAGCAATCTTCAGAGTGCATCTGAAGCCATTAAAACTGGATAAAAATGTGGATCCAAGGAGATTGGCTGCCCAGACACCCGGGTTTGCAGGGGCAGAGATTGCCAATGTTTGTAATGAAGCTGCCTTAATCGCTGCAAGAAAGGATAAAAAAGCAGTCGATGAACCTGATTTTCATGATGCCATCGACCGGGTCATCGGAGGACTCGAGAAAAAGAATAAGATAATTTCTCCGGAAGAGAAAAAGATTGTAGCCTTTCATGAGGCGGGCCATGCTGTGGCCGGGTGGTTCCTGGAACATGCCGATCCGTTGGTTAAGGTAAGCATCGTTCCCCGGGGTGTGGCTGCATTGGGTTATGCCCAATATCTTCCCAAGGAACAATTTTTATATCAGACAGAACAACTGCTTGATGAAATGTGCATGGCTTTGGGCGGTCGGGCTTCTGAAGAAATTATCCTAAGCAAAATTTCAACCGGGGCCCTGAGTGATCTTGAACGGGTCACGAAAGTAGCCTACAGCATGGTGACCATTTATGGTATGAATGGAAAAATCGGGAATATATCATTTTATGATTCAAAACAATCCGATTATAGCTTTACCAAACCCTATTCTGAAGCCACCGCTGAAACCATCGACGAGGAGGTACGTCTGCTGGTTGAATCCTGCTATCAAAGAACTAAGGATCTTTTGAAAAAGAAGAAAAAGGAACTTGAAATTGTGGCTAACGAACTCCTTAAAAAAGAAATCATTTTCCAATCGGATCTTGAAAAACTCATTGGTAAACGACCTTTCAGTAAGCCAACGACCTATGAGGCGTATACAAAAAGTTTAGATAATGAGGTTAAGAAATCAGGTGATGTAGATAAACAATCTAAAGACGAGAAATCCCTAAAACCTGAGAATGGTGAAGAAGAGGCTGATAAAAAAGAAAAACCGGATGAAGTAGAAGAATTCACCAAAAGTGAGAAAACTGATTAATTAATAAAACACCGCCGTTGTTGACGGGGTTTTTTGCCTATATTTGCGCTGTTTCTCATGTCCGAGCGCATAGACGATATCACAATACCTGAAGGAAAAAAAATTTATTTTGCTTCCGATTTTCATCTAGGGGTCCCTTCGTTTGATGAAAGTCTGCACCGGGAGAGAAAAGTGGTTTCGTGGCTTTCATCCATTCAGCATTCCGCTTCACACATTTTCATCCTGGGAGATATCTTCGATTTCTGGTTTGAATACAAGTATACAGTGCCGAAAGGATTTGTGAGAATACTTGGAAAATTCATGGAACTCCGCGACCAGGGTATCCCGATTACTTTTTTCACAGGAAATCATGACCTGTGGATGTTCGATTATTTTCAAAATGAATTTGACATCCAGGTATTTAAAAATCCAGTCTCTGTAAATATCCAGCATAAAAAATTCTTTATCGGGCATGGCGATGGATTGGGGCCAGGTGACCGGAAATATAAACTGATTAAAAAGATATTTAAAAATAAAACAGCCCAGGGGATCTTTCAGTGGATTCACCCGAATCTTGGGATCGGATTGGCTCGGTATTGGTCAAAAAAAAGCCGGATAAAAAACTTCTCAAGGGATCAGGACTTTTGGGGAGACGAGGAGTGGCTCGTCCAGTTCTGTAAGAACCAAGAGAAGATAGAACATCACGACATTTATATTTTTGGACACCGCCATTTACCGCTGAATATGGAGATCAGTCAAAAAAGCCGGTACATCAATATCGGTGACTGGATCAGCTCTTTTACCTTTGCTGAATTTGATGGAGGAGAAGTTTTTTTGAAAAACTATGAAAAATGATCTCCCGCTTCACGATAGGTCTTTTCTTCTGGATTTTTGTCATACAAGGATTGGCCCTGTGCCAGGAAGAGGTGATTTCAATGGAAGGGATCACGGACGCCGAATTTGATTTACAGGGCAATCTCTATCTTTCTGCCATGGAGGGCTCAATCATTAAATTTGATACCTCATATCATAAATTGGTTGCCTACACGACCGAAAAGATGATACCAGTGACTTCCCTTGATGTCACAAACCGTTTCAGGATATTTGGATATTATAAAAACAACCAGTCTTATATTCTACTCGATCAGAATTTTAAGATCCTGAATGAAAACTCGATGGATCCCCGGTTGGTTGGAAATGGGGTAGCCGCCTGCTACGCTTCAGATCATACGATCTGGATCTTTGATGATTTAGATTTTTCCATTAAAAAATTAAACCCCTCGTTAAATCAGGTGATCATCGATATCCAATTACCATTACTCGTCGAAGCAAACCAGTTTGTCATTATCCAGCTGGAAGAATACCAGAACAGGATATACGTTAATAATCTCGGGAATGGGGTATATGTATTCGATACATTCGGGAATTTCCTGAAGGAGCTTAAAATTTCTACCAGGCATATTTTCAAAATTTTTAATGAGAAATTGTATTATATTGACCATTCCAGGATCAAATCCATTCATATCTATACAAACGATACGGAGATCCTCCCTGAGATTCAAAACCCTGACAATCTACTGACAGTTCTGATCAATAACCTTCAAATGGTTTTGATTTATCCGGATTGCGTACGACGGATTAAATGAGGTAGCTGTAATATTTATCGCTGCTTCAATAAAAAAAACAAATACTTGCCTTTATAATTGTACCCTCTTAATTTAGATTCCTGCATTGAATTATACTTGATGCATGGATTAACATTCAGATTATTGAAAAATGAGTGAATTTAATTGGTATAAAAATTATCCCCCTGGTATTGAATACAATATTGATCCTACCCGTTACACTTCCGTTCCTGAATTGCTTGAACGAAGCGTCGGCAAATATGGAGACAAAACGGCCTACATCAATTTCGGTAAAAAATTATCTTTTCATGACCTGGATCAGTTATCAGCAGACTTTGCTGCTTATCTTCAAAACAGCGGCCTGAATCCTGGGGATAGAATTGCTATCCAGATGCCGAATGTATTGCAGTATCCGGTTGTTCTTTTTGGTGCCTTGCGGGCAGGCTTAATTGTGGTGAACACCAATCCCCTTTACACCTCCCGGGAAATGGAACATCAGTTTAAAGATGCTGGGGTTAAGGCCATTGTGATCCTGGCCAATTTTGCTTCCAACCTTGAAAGAATATTGTCCAAAACAAATATACAACACGTTTTTATCACTGAAATGGGTGATCTCATTGGAGGCTTTAAGGGAGATTTAATCAATTTCATTGTGAAACATGTAAAAAAAATGGTCCCTGCTTACAATATTCCCATGGGCTTAAAATTAAAGAAGATCCTGAAAGAAGGCCATAAACTAAAATTTTCTCCTCCGCAAATCAAAAATTCCGACATTGCTTTTCTTCAGTATACAGGGGGAACGACCGGTGCATCCATGGGGGCGGTCTTAACACATCAGAACATCATCAGCAACATGCTTCAGATCCGTGAATGGATGAAGCCAAGGTTAAAGGAACTTGAAGAAGTCGCCATCACTGCCCTTCCGCTTTATCACATTTTTGCCCTGACGGTAAATTGTCTCTGTATGCTGCAGTTGGGTGCTGAGAATATTCTTATTACAAACCCTAGGGATCTGGACGGTTTTTTGAAGGAATTGAAGAAATATCCTTTCACATTTATCACCGGAGTAAATACACTCTTCAATGGAATGCTCAACCATCCGAAAATCCGGGAAGTGAATTTTGACAACCTGAAGGTATCCGTTGGGGGGGGAATGGCAGTCCAGCAATCCGTGGCTGAAAAATGGGAAAAAATAACGAATTGTCCCCTGGTGGAAGGATATGGATTATCAGAAACTTCACCCGTACTTTCGTGTAATCCCATCGATGGCAGTCATCGTAATGGCACCATCGGTCTTCCCGTATCCAGTACAGAAATGACCGTAATGGATGAGGAGGGTAAAAAAGTGGAATTGGGCATGGCTGGTGAAATCTGTGCGAGAGGCCCTCAGGTAATGAAAGGATATTGGAACAGGGAAACGGATACAAAAAATGCATTCTTTGAGGGGAACTGGTTCCGGACGGGAGATATCGGTCTGATCGATAATGACGGATTCTTTAAAATTATCGACCGCAAGAAAGACATGATCCTGGTTTCAGGCTTTAATGTTTATCCCAATGAAATTGAAGAGGTCGTTTCACAACTCGATGGGATCCAGGAAGTGGCTGCCATCGGCGTCCCGGATGAAAAATCCTCAGAAGCTGTAAAATTATATGTAGTGAGGAAAGACCCGGCCATTACCCCGGAAAAGATCATTAAACACTGTAGGGAAAACCTGACCAATTACAAAATCCCAAAAAAAATTGAATTTGTCGAAGAACTTCCGAAATCGAATGTAGGAAAAATATTAAGGAGAATCCTGAGGGAAAAAGAACTCGTCAATATGACATAAAAAAGCCCCGATTGACCGGGGCTGTTGCTGTAGGGGAAGGAGTCGAACCTTCAAAGGGCGGTTAGCAAGTTGTCTGATCAACACAATTGTTTATTCCGTAATCCCCACCCCCGAGACAGGAGGGCATGGCTGCCAATTTCATCACCCTACAAGAACGATATTCAACGAATGAACATGACAAATTTATAACAATGGAATCGATAAATTAAAATTTTTTTAATTTTTTTTTATATTTTTACACCCAGCGCACATAAATCGCATTTCTATTAAAATATCGTTAATTTTATGAGAGCCTGTTAGGGCAAATTTAAAAATTTCATAAAATAAACGGCCCCCTGTTTATAAAAAAAGATGTTTTAGCTATTTTATATTATAAATTATCATTAATTATCCCCTTTATTATCAATATTTAAAATTATTATTGAAAATAAAAGGCCCGATTTCCATCGGGCCTTTCAAGGTCAAAAACTCAAAATAATTAGGATTAACAACAATCCACAACAACATTGCTAATTTAATTATTTTTTAATTATACGCCAATAAAATATAAAGTAATTATCAGCTTATTCTGTTCCCATCATGAAGCTGAATCAAATTCTTCCATGAATATTTACAGAGTGACAGAAGCGCTGAGAATAAAATAATAAAAATTTGCTCGGAATTGTTACCCTTTATGTTCATATTCGTACAATATATAGGAACTGAAATCGGGCCCTTCGTCCGGATAAACCATTCCCGCTCCATGTGGATTTTTATAATTATCAAGATTTATTTGTTCAAATTATTGCATTATGTCGGATAAGGAAATAGGAAAAATCTTAATTATTGATGATGATGAGGACGTGTTGTTGGCAGCAAAAATGCTTCTGAAAAAATATGCCAACGAAGTTCTCATTGAAAAAAATCCGAAAAAGATCCCTTTTTTACTCAATGATGATGTGTATGATGTCATTCTGCTGGACATGAACTTTAGTAAGGACATAACAAGTGGAAAGGAGGGATTTTACTGGCTGAATCAGATCCTGGAGAAAGACCCGTCCGCGGTGGTTATTTTAATTACTGCCTTTGGCGATGTGGAAATGGCCGTAAAAGCTTTAAAGGAAGGAGCGACTGATTTTGTTTTAAAACCCTGGCAAAATGAAAAATTAATTGCCACCATTTCCACCGCAGCAAAGCTGAAAAAATCATACACTGAAGTGGATCAGCTTAAGCAGACCAAAAAAGCCCTTCAGGAAGAAAGTAATTTGCGTTTCAAGGAAATGATCGGTGACAGTCCGGCCATTCAGCAGGTATACAATGTGATCGATAAAGTAGCAGGAACTGATGCAAATATTCTTATTCTCGGAGAAAATGGTACGGGAAAAGAACTGGTGGCAAGGGCTATCCATCAAAGATCACACCGCAACGACCACGTATTTATCAATGTGGATATGGGCGCCATTACAGAAACACTCTTCGAAAGTGAATTATTCGGACATAAGAAAGGTTCTTTTACCGATGCTAAGGAGGACAGGGCTGGACGATTTGAGGTAGCGAATGGGGGGACTTTATTTCTTGATGAAATTGGCAATTTGAGTTTGACGCTCCAGTCAAAATTATTGACCACTCTGCAGCGAAGGGAAATAACCCGGATCGGTTCCAATAAATCCATCCCGATTGATATCCGGTTGATCTGTGCCACCAATATGCCTATCTATGAAATGGTCGGCGAAAATTCCTTCCGTCAGGACCTTCTATATAGAATCAATACAGTTGAAATCCATATCCCTCCATTACGCGAAAGAACAGAGGATATAAAATCCCTGGCAGAACATTTTATTGATATGTACGGTCGTAAATATCGAAAGAATCCAAAATCCCTGCCTTCCGGAACCATCAAAAGATTGGAAAAATATAAATGGCCGGGTAATATCAGGGAGCTACAGCATGCCATCGAAAGAGCCGTGATCATGAGTGAAAAAAGTGCACTGCAGACGGAAGACTTCTTCTTTCTCTCCCAGGGCAATGAAGGTTCAGATGAATCCCATCAGGAAACGCTTGATCTCGATGAAGTTGAAAAAAATACAATAAAAAAAGCCATTAGTAAAAATAGTGGAAATATTTCAAAAGCAGCCAAGGAACTTGGGCTAACCAGGGCCTCATTATACAGAAGACTGGAAAAACATGGACTTTAATAATTTTAGATTCAATATTATCGTACGTGTGATCGTCATTACTTTGACGATCCTGCTGTTTGCCAACCTCTCAGCCGCAGGAACCTTTTTTTTAATTCCCTTGCTTGTAATGGCACTGGTCGTGATCCAGGTGATCTACCTGATCAAGTTCATCGATAAGACGAACAAGGAAATCAGCCACTTTTTCGAATCCCTCAAGAATCAGGAAAAGGAAAAAATCGATATCAAACCTGAATCAGGGGAATATTATAATACGCTGACGGAACAGTTTAACCAGGAAATTGAGAAACTTAAAAACACACGTGCAGATAAGGATGCCAAATATCAGTACTTGAAAACCATTGTTCAGCATATCGGCATCGGGATCATCACCTTTAATAACGAAGGGGAAATACAGATCATGAATACTGCTGCTAAAAGACTTTTCAGGATCACCCATATTAAAAATATCAAGGAATTGCGTAAGATCAGTGAAGGACTTGTTGACAGCTTTTTTAAATTGCGTACCGGTGGGAAAGACCTGATAAAAATAATTCACAGTGATGAGACGATTCAACTGGCAGTATTTGCCATTGAACTCACCTTACAGGATGAGGAATTTAAACTGGTTTCTCTCCAAAATATTCAGACAGAACTGGAAGAGAATGAGATGGAAGCCTGGCAGAAGCTGGTTCGAGTACTGACCCACGAAATCATGAACTCAGTCACTCCCATCTCCTCCCTTGCCAACACCCTCGAGGAGGACATCAAATTGCATCTTGACCGGGAAAGTGAAAAATGTGAAATGACCAAAGAGGAACTCGAAGATCTACACCTTGCACTAAAAACCATTCAAAAGAGAAGCGATGGGCTGATCAGGTTTGTAACCGATTTCAGAAGCCTGACACATATCCCCAAAACCGAGTTTGCAGAAGTGCCTGTGAAAGATCTTTTCGACCATATTGATCTATTAATGCGGCATGAACTGGATACAAACAAAGTTATTTTCAGAAAAGAGGTAGATCCACAAAATCTGAATGTAAAAATAGACCGCGAACTCATTGAACAGGTATTGATCAATCTGATCAAAAATGCGATCCAGGCACTGGAAGAACAAAGCGACCGGCAGGTCTCCTTATCGGCTTTCAAACGCGATCATAAACATACATTTATCAGTGTAAAGGACAACGGGCCCGGCATTGATGAGGAAGCTCAATCGAAGATCTTTATCCCTTTTTATACGACTAAAAAAAATGGATCCGGTATTGGCCTGAGTTTATCCAAACAAATAATGCGTCAGCATCTTGGATCCATTTCAGTAAAATCAAAATCCACTGAAGGGACAGAATTTATTCTGAGATTTTGATTGATATTTTATAAGAATCCTATTTTTATATCAAATATAAAAATTGTAGTTTAGGGCAAATTCTAATGACGAGATGAAAAGTACTGCAGAAACAATTACGAATATACTTGTCGATAAATTGGGCATATCCCCGACGGAAGTTACTCCTGATGCTAATTTTATTAAAGATTTGGGGATTGACTCCCTCGACTATGCAGAAATTGTTATGGAGTTTGAACAAACCTTCGATATTAAGATCCCTGATACGGATGCCGAAAAATTCGCCACCATAAAGGATGCTATCAGTTATATTGATGAAAAGATCGGGGAATCCGGAAAATAATTCATTTCTTAAGGAAACCACAGACTAAGAATCTATGCCGGACAGGCAAAAACGTTTCATATTCCTGGTACAGGGAGAAGGAAGAGGACATATGACCCAAGCAATCAGTATGTACCAGATTTTAATATCAGCAGGACATGAAGTCGTTCATGTATTTATAGGTAAAAGTAAAAGACGAAAGGTCCCATCCTATTTTTTTAAAGCATTTAATACAAATGTTGAATTACTTGAAAGTCCGAATTTTATAACTGATCCGGAAAATAAGTCGATCCGCCTGTTGGCATCCATTCTATATAACCTGAAGTTCCTGAACCACTACCGGAAAAGCCTGCGAAGAATCCACCTGAAAGTCACCAAAACACGGGCCGATGCCATCATCAATTTTTATGATTTCCTGGGTGGTTTTTATCATTGGTTTTACCGGTATCCAACTAAATTTTTTGTGGTGGGACATCAATTTCTAACCGACCATCCAGACTTTCCTTTCGCAGAAGGAAAATTTCTCGATAAAAAGCTTTTTTTAATGAATAACCGAATCAGTAGCCTGGGAGCTTATAAAAAAATTGCATTGTCATTCAGGCCTTATCCACCAGGCCGGGTCGGAAATACCGTGATCACCCCTCCACTCCTTCGAAAAGAAATATTTGATTATGAATCAACCCGTGAAGATTTTTTATTGGGATATATGGTCAATGACGGATACAGTCAGGAAATCCTCCAATGGCATCAGCAGCGCCCGGAAATCATGATCCATGCTTTCTGGGACAAAAAAGATGAACCCGAAGTGAAGAAAATGGATGATACCCTCATTTTTCATCAGCTCGATGCCAATAAATTTCTGGATTTCATGTCAAGGTGCAAAGGCCTGATGACAACCGCCGGATTTGAATCGATATGTGAAGCGATGTTACTTGGAAAACCGGTGCTGATGGTCCCGGTAAGCGGCCAGTATGAACAAGCATGCAATGCGATCGATGGCAGTCAGTCAGGTGCGGGAATTTATGATCAATTTTTTAATATCAGCAGGTTTATTGATTTTATTTCTGAATATAAAGACCCGAGTGCGGGTTTTGAAAGATGGGTATCGAAGGCTCCTGAAATGATTTTAAAAGAATTAACTGATTTTTAACGTAATGATTTTTATCAGCATTATCCTTATTCTTAATCCTTAACTTTGTACCGAACACCTTAGAAAATGGCATTAATTTCAAGAAAGAAGAAGATTTATAAAATCAGCAGGTTCTTGAGAGATTACCTTGAGTCATATGGAAGGGAACAAAAAATTGGGATTCAATACGAAGATCTGACTCGATACTCAACCTCCATCCCACTCTATGATTATAGAGGAGTGGATACACTCTGGGAAACGGTTTTTTATCCAGAAACCGAGGAAAAACATATCCATGAAGAATTAAAAAGAATATATGCCATATTAAAGGCAGATGGTGATGTATCAGTGATTGAACACCTGTATGTAGATCGAATAGATATCTGCATTTATGGGAATACAAAACCTTTCAGAATAAGGATTGTAAACAGGATCAATGACCTGTTTGATTATTATTATGTGAAAATTGCCGATGCTTCCCGTATCTATGGCCTGGAGCTCGAACACCTTCTTTCCCCCAATAAGATCGGCTTCTTTGTAGACAGGGATACACTCATTGAAGAACATATTCAGGGCATTCCCGGAGAGGATTTCATCAAATTCAATCTCAAGGATGAACGCTTGAATGAGATCAGGCTCGCGAAAGAATTTGTTAAATTCAATGAACGATGCCTGGTAAGATTATTGGGTGATATGCATGCCAATAATTTTGTGGTCGAAGTCATCCCGGATTTCGATGAAACACATTATCGCATTCGGGCCACTGGATTTTGATCAGCAATCCTATGAAGGCAGAAGGGCGATTTATATGCCACAGTTTTTCAAACAGAACAACCCGATCATCAAATTGGGATTGAAACATATGGAACCCACACTGGAATTACAGTACCGCCGGGAGGAAAGATCCTTGATCGCTACCAGGATAAAATCAGCCGGGATCCATTTGAATGCTCTGATCAATGCCATGGTACGGGATGACATTGCTCCCATGGAAAATGTTGATAATTTAAAAAATGATCTGGCGCTTCTATATGGAGATGATGAATTCCTGACATGTAAAAATATGGGAGAGGTGGTGAAAACAAGTCTTAAAATGGTATTTAAACACCCGTTGAGAAGCCGGAGGGATCTTAAAACAGAATAATGACATTCAAACACTTTTTACTTTAAACCGATCAATATTATGTTTACCGGAATTGTTGAAGGAATGGGGAAAATAAAAGATATTAAAAAAGAAGGGTCCAATTATATCTTTTATATGCAATCGGATTTTACTTCATGAATTGAAGGTCAACCAGAGTCTGTCGCATAACGGGGTATGTCTGACTATCACCGAAATAGAGGAAGATTATTATACGGTTACGGCTGTGGAAGAAACGTTAAAGAAAACAAATCTAGGAGACTTGAGATCAGGGGATCTTGTGAATCTTGAAAGAGCCATGTCGACGGATTACAGGTTCGATGGTCATATCGTTCAGGGACATGTTGACCAGACAGGTGTCTGCATCTATATTGAAACACTTGAAGGAAGCTGGCTTTTTGATTTCGAATACGATCAGAAATCCACAGGTAATTTCCTGGTTGAAAAAGGATCCATCTGCATAAATGGTGTCAGTTTGACTGCTTTTAATGTGGAAGAGGGAAGATTCAGGGTAACAATCATTCCGCATACCTGGAATGTGACAAATTTTCAGGTTCATAAAGGTAGGTGATCAGGGTTAACCTTGAATTTGACGTGCTTGGCAAATACATTCAGAAACTTATTTTCCGAAGGATATCTGGATTATCTGAAAAAGAAATTGGAATAATCTGATGTAGGTATACTGGATAATTTATTATAAATGCGTAAAAATTGATTGAAACATTATAAACCTGACATATATCACCTTTTTTCTGTGAGTGCTGATCTAATTTTACATTCCGAAAAATTGTAATTTTTCACTTTAAATTAACGAAACGAATTTTTTTTAATAATACACTCTGATTAAACCAAATGAAAAAGAAAACATTTGTCACTATCGACGGTAATGAGGCTGCTGCTTACGTTGCCTATCGTGTGAATGAAGTATGTGCCATTTATCCCATTACACCCTTCTTCAAATATGGGAGAATTTGCTGATGAATGGGCATCAAAAGGAATAAAAAATATCTGGGGAGACATACCTACCGTATGTGAAATGCAAAGTGAAGGAGGTGCGGCTGGTGCAGTTCACGGTTCACTTCAGGCCGGCGCTTTGACCACCACTTTTACGGCATCGCAGGGTTTGCTTCTTAAAATACCCAATATGTTTAAAATTGCAGGAGAATTAACTTCCACTGTTTTTAACATCTCCGCCAGGTCTCTTGCGACGCATGCTCTATCAATATTTGGAGATCATAGTGATGTTATGGCAGCCAGATCAACAGGTTTTGCATTTATTGCTTCCGGAAATGTCCAGGAAGTGATGGATTTCGGCCTCATCGCACAGGCTTCTACGCTTGAATTCAAGAATTCCCTTTCTGCATTTTTTTGATGGATTCAGAACATCCCATGAAGTATCTAAAATAGAGATTGTCAGTGATGATATCATGCGGGAAATGGTCACCGAGGGAATGGTGAAAACGCATCGGGAAAGATCTTTGTCGCCTGACCACCCATTTATCAGGGGAACAGCTCAAAATCCGGATGTATTCTTCCAGAACAGGGAGACCATCAATCCATTTTATAAAAATGTGCGGATGTGATACAGGACGAGATGGATAAATTTGCCAAATTAACAGGCAGGCAATATCATATATTTGACTATGTTGGTGATCCGAAGATGCGGAAAAGGTACTTGTGCTGATGGGTTCAGGAACAGATACTGCCCATGATACGGTGGATTATCTTGATACAATCAGGGTGAAAAAGTTGGATTTAATCAAAGTTCGGATATATCGCCCGTTCGATATCAAGAGATTCATGGAGATACTTCCGGAAACTACAAAATCTATAGCGGTCCTGGATAGAACAAAAGAACCGGGAGCAACGGGCGAACCTCTTTATCTGGATGTTGTCAATGCACTGGCTGAAGGCCTGAATGAAGGTTATGGAAAGATTAAAAGCATGCCAAAGGTTGTGGGTGGTCGATATGGATTATCATCCAAGGAATTTACGCCAGCCATGGTAAAGGCTGTATTATGATAATCTTAATGAAAGTAAACCCAAAAAACATTTTTCTGTCGGTATCAATGACGATGTAACAAATACCAGTCTTGCTTATGATCCGGATTTTGATATTGAATCAAAAGAGGTCGTAAGGGCCATGTTTTATGGACTGGGATCAGATGGCACGGTTGGAGCGAATAAAAACTCAATCAAGATTATTGGCGAGAATACTCGAAACTATGCACAGGGATATTTTGTGTATGACTCTAAAAAGGCGGGTTCGGTAACCACTTCTCACCTGAGGTTTGGACCTAAGCCCATCCGGGCTCCTTATCTGATCACGAAAGCCAATTTTGTGGCTTGTCATCAGTCAGTTTTTCTGGAAAAATATGATATGGTACAGTATCTGGTGAATGGAGGTACATTTCTTGATCAATTCCCCCTATTCAAAAAGACGAATTATGGGATAATATCCCCACCACTAATTCAACAGACAGATCATCGATAAAAAACTGAAAGTATACAACATCGATGCCCAGAAAGTGGCTGAAGATAGTGGGATGGGTAGAAGGATCAATACAGTTATGCAGGTTTGTTTCTTTGCAATTTCAGGAATCTTGCCAAAGGATGAAGCCATTGAGGCCATCAAGGATTCTATCCGGAAAACTTACGGCCGTAAAGGTGAAATGATCGTAAACATGAACCTGAAAGCGGTTGATCACTCACTGGAACATTTATTTGAAGTAGAAGTCCCGAAATCTCCCATAGGCAAATTGAAATTAAAACCACCGGTACCTGAAAATTCCCCTGACTTTGTTAAGAAAGTGTTGGGTGAGATCATCGCAGGCAGGGGAGATGAATTGCCCGTCAGCGCTTTCCCGGTAGATGGAACTTATCCCAGTGGGACCACCAAATATGAAAAACGGAATATAGCCCTTGAAATCCCGGTATGGGATGAAGAAACCTGTATCCAGTGCGGAAAATGTGCCATGGTTTGTCCCCATGCCACCATCCGGATTAAGGTGTACGATAAAAAATATCTTGAAAATGCACCGGATACATTCAAATCGGATGAACCCAGGAATAAGGAGTTTAAGGAAATGGGATTCAAATATACGATTCAGGTAGCTCCTGAAGATTGTACCGGATGTGGGGTATGTGTGGAAGTCTGTCCCGCTAAAAACAAAAGGGATAAGAGTAAAAAAGCGCTGTATATGGAACCACAACATGTCCTGCGGGAACAGGAGGCGATCAATTGGGATTATTTCCTCAGTATTCCTGACCTGGACAGGAACCTGATCAGCCTCGACAGTATCAGGACCCAGCAGTTGCAGCAACCGTTATTTGAGTTTTCAGGTGCCTGCTCCGGTTGCGGTGAAACGCCTTATGTCAAGCTGGTATCTCAGCTTTTTGGAGATCGTGCCATTATAGCCAATGCCACGGGTTGTTCTTCCATATATGGAGGCAACTTGCCGACCACTCCCTGGACTACCAATCCTGAGGGACGGGGTCCTGCATGGTCGAATAGCCTCTTTGAAGATAATGCAGAATTTGGCCTGGGTTTCAGGCTTGCGATTGATCAACAAGATATGATTGCCAAAGTCCTCCTGAAAGACCTTGCCGGTGAGATTGGAAATGATCTGGTCAAAGACCTACTGAATGCGCCTCAGATTGATGAATCTGACATTTTCGAACAAAGAAAAAGAGTGTCTGCACTGAAGGATAAACTAAAATCCCTCAGGTCTGAAAAAGCCAAAAGACTGCTGAGTATTGCGGATTACCTGGTGAAGAAAAGTGTCTGGATCATCGGAGGTGATGGCTGGGCCTATGACATTGGGTATGGAGGTCTTGACCATGTAATTGCTACTGGCAAGAATGTGAATATCCTTGTATTCGATACCGAAGTGTATTCAAATACAGGAGGACAGACATCGAAAGCAACACCACTCAGTGCAGTCGCTAAATTCTCGGCAAGTGGAAAGCCCACCTTCAAAAAGGATCTGGGCATGATGGCTATGTCCTATAACAATGTTTATGTAGCTATGGTAGCTATGGGCGCCAAGGATGAGCAGACTTTAAAAGCTTTCATCGAAGCTGAAAAATATGAGGGTCCCTCGATTATCATTGCTTACTCACATTGCATTGCCCATGGAATTGACATGTCAGAACCACTGAAAAATCAAAAGGCGGCAGTAGATTCCGGTCAGTGGATCCTTTACCGATATAATCCTGATTTAATTAAGGAAGGCAAAAATCCATTAACTCTGGATTCCAGACCACGACCCAATACAAGCGTCGAAGATTATATGATGATGGAAAACAGATTCAAGATGCTTACTAAAAGTAAACCGGCCCTTGCCAGGCAATATCTCGAAATGGCAAAAGAAAATGCTCAGGCCAGGTGGAATTACTTTAAGTATCTCGCGGATAAAAAATTCGAAGAAGCCGTTGAAAAAATCTAATCTTTATGTTTATTTATTAAAAAATAGAAATCACTGAAAAAAATATAAATATGGATCTGAAAACCAAATACCTGGGAATGACATTACGATCACCGATCGTTGTATCTGCTTCACCGCTGACAGAATATATTCAGAATATCAAAATGATGGAAGATGCAGGGGCGGGAGCAGTCGTTTTACATTCGCTGTTCGAAGAACAGATCCGGATGGAACAGCAGGAATTACATTATCATACCACCCATGGGACCGAAAGTTTTGCTGAATCATTATCGTACTTCCCGGAGCAGGAGGAATATAAACTGGGACCCGAGGAATACCTCGAACAGATACGGAAAGCCAAAGAAGCCGTTAATATTCCGATCATCGCCAGTTTGAATGGAAGTACCATTGGAGGGTGGACAGAATATGCCAAAGAAATGGAAAAAGCAGGGGCAGATGCCATCGAGTTGAATGTCTATTATATCCCAACCGATATGACACTTTCCGGGGCCAATGTGGAACAAACCTATATCGACATACTCCGTTCCGTTAAATCGGTAATCGATGTCCCGGTGGCCATTAAATTAAGTCCTTTTTTCTCAAACATGGCCAATATGGCGCGGCGATTGGATGATGCAGGTGCAAATGCACTTGTTTTATTCAACCGCTTTTATCAGCCTGACATCGATCTGGAAGAATTCGTGGTGAATCCCAATGTGATTTTAAGTACTTCCCACGCCATGCGTTTACCGATGCGTTGGATTGCCATTCTCAAAGACAAAGTCGCAGCTGACCTGGCAGCAACCAGTGGGATCCATACAGGGATCGATGTGGTGAAAATGCTACTGGTTGGATCAAACGTGACCATGGTATGCTCAGCTCTTCTGAAACATGGGATCTTCCACATTCAAAATATGGAAAATCACCTGGTTGAATGGATGGAACAAAACGAGTATGAATCCGTTGAAGAAATGATAGGAGCCATGAGCCAGCAAAAGACCACGGATCCAAGTGCCTTTGAACGTGCACAATATATGAAAGCGTTGACATATTACAAATTATAAAATATATTTATCATATTGTTGAAAAAGAGCACATCCCGGAATTCAATATCATTGAATGGTGTGCTCTTTTTCTTTGTGATTAACTGAATTAATTATTAAACAAAAAACTATGGATAAAATAGTTGAATACCTGGATGATGTGACCGTGAGGTTTGCAGGTGATTCAGGAGATGGCATGCAGTTGATAGGAACCCAGTTTTCGGATACTTCCGGAATCGCTGGAAATGAGGTGAACACTTTTCCGGATTATCCTTCTGAAATTCGGGCTCCTGAAGGAACCTTATATGGTGTAAGTGCCTTCCAGGTTCATTTCGGGAAAAAGAACATCAATACAACTGGCGACTTCATCGATGTGCTGGTGGTAATGAATGCTTCTTCCCTGAAAGTAAATTTGAGTAACCTAAAGGAGAATGGGATCATTATTGCTAATAATGATGGTTTTGATGATAAGAATTTAAAACTAGCTGGATATGCAAATAATCCACTGGAAGATAACAGCCTTGATAAATTTCAGGTTTATGCTGTTGATATGTTTACTGAAATCAAAAGTGAATTAATTGAATTAAACTTTCCCCCGAAACTGGTAAAAAGGACCAAAAATATTTTCGCTTTAGGAATTACATACTGGATGTTCAACAGACCGATTGAACCAACTGTGAACTGGATCAATAAAAAATTTAAAGGTAAGGAAGACGTGATAGAAGCGAATGTAAGAGTACTTCGTGCAGGCTGGAATTATGCTGAAAGAAACGAAGCATTTAAAAGACGATACAAAATTGAAAAATCAAATCTTCCACCTGGGAAATACCGAAATATTACGGGTAACCAGGCCGTGGCTTTAGGATTAGTGATCGCTGCAAAAAAAAGTAACCTGCCCCTGTTTTTAGGTTCATATCCCATAACACCCGCCTCGGAAATTCTGCAGTTTATTTCCGGGTATAAAAAATATGGAGTCAAACACTTACAGGCTGAAGATGAAATTGCGGGGATTACCAGTGCAATTGGCGCAGCTTTTGGCGGAAGCCTCGCTGTAACCACAACCAGTGGTCCGGGATTATCCTTAAAAACGGAAGCATTGGGACTCGCGGTAATTACGGAACTTCCTCTGATCGTCGTGGATGTTCAGCGGGCAGGACCCTCAACTGGATTGCCAACTAAGACCGAACAAAGTGATCTTTACATGGCCTTATACGGCCGTCATGGAGAAGCACCATTGCCTGTACTGGCCGCTGCAAGTGCCTCCGACTGTTTTAATATGACACTTGAAGCAGCAAGAATCGCCTTGAAATATATGACACCCGTAATTCTTTTAACTGATGGATATATTGGACAGGCTACCGAACCCTGGAAAATACCCGATATTAAGGATCTGCCAGATATCACACCTGTTTTTGAAACAAATCCGGATTCATTCTCACCTTATAAACGTGATCCGAAAACTTTGCGAAGATTATGGGCCATCCCGGGTACACAAGGTTTGGAACACCGGATTGGTGGACTTGAAAAGAAGGATATTACAGGTGAAGTAAGCCATGATCCCTTAAATCACCAGAGAATGGTGGAACTTCGAAAAGAAAAAATCGATGGGATAGCGAAAGATATTCCACACGCAGAAGTGCTGGGTGAAAAGGAAGGAGACTTACTGTTACTTAGCTGGGGGAGTACTTATGGGGCAGCTAAAACTGCTTTCGAAAATCTGAGATCGAAAGGAATTAAATTGTCATTTGTCCATTTGAAATATCTCCATCCATTTCCTGAAAATTTGGGTGAAATACTTTATAACTTTAAACGAATACTTATCCCGGAATTAAATATGGGTCAGTTGAAAACCGTTATACAATCTAGATATTTAATATCTGTGATTGGACTTAATTTGGTACAGGGGAAACCCTTTAAAGCGGTTGAAATTGAAGAGAAATTAATTGAATTATTAAATCTGAAGAAGGGCTAAATTATGAAAACAATTATAGATGAAATTGTCAATAAACCCCACATGGGTGAATTAAAATATTCACCTCAGGATTTTAAACCGGATGTGGACGTAAGATGGTGCGCTGGTTGTGGAGGTTATGCGATCCTTTCCCCTGTACAGAGAGTCATGCCCGAATTAGGCATCCCAAAAGAGAAATTCGTAACGGTCTCGGGGATAGGCTGTTCAGGACGATTTCCTTATTATATGGATACGTATGGATTCCATTCGATTCATGGAAGGGCATTGGCCATTGCTACTGGTTTAAAAATTGCACGTCCTGATTTAAATATCCTGGTAGCTACTGGAGATGGTGACAACATGAGCATTGGTGGAAATCATTTCATTCATTCCTGCCGGAGAAATATCGACATAAACGTAATCATGTTTAATAATGAAGTTTACAGCCTGACGAAGGGACAATACTCTCCTACCTCTCATCGAGGGCAAATTACAAAGTCTTCGCCGTTAGGTGTATTGGATGATCCATTTAATCCGACTTCCCTGGCGCTGGGATCCGGTGCTTCATTTGTTGCTCGTGGTCACGATAAGGATCGACAGCTATTACAGTATTTAATCGAAAGAGGCACAAAACATAAGGGTTTTGCCTTCATAGAAATTTACGCCAATTGCAGGATATTCAATGATGGCGCGTTTGATGAATTCACTAATAAAGAGACAAGAGAGGATACCACTATCTGGCTGGAACATGGAAAACCACTTATTTTTGGAAAAAATAAGGATAAAGGCCTAATTATCGATGGATATACTCCAAAAGTCGTTTCTATTGGGAATGGGAAGTATTCCGCTAATGATCTGCTCGTTCATAATGAGAAGGATTCTACATTGGCATTGATTCTTTCCAATATGACCTATAACGAAGAGCTTCCACGGCCAATGGGTGTTTTTCAAAGTATAGAAAGATCGTCCTATGACGAGCGGGTCGATTATCAGATCAATGAAGAAATTAAGAAAAAAGGAGAAGGTGATCTGGAATCCTTGCTTTTGGGTGATTCTTATTGGGAGATCAAATAATAATGAACATTAACGGTAAGTAAGTAGAACACACCGTTTTAAAAGTCGGTGTGTTCTTTTTTCACCGCATTTTTATTTACCCTGGTTCTTCTTGAGAAATCCTGGAAAGAGACCCATTCGGTTAATTTATGCCTTTCATTATCATCCAGATAATTCAAACATTTTCTATATTCCTTGTTCAACAATTGGTGATCAAAACTGACCTTTTCAAGAATGGTTTTACAAAAATTCAACATACGGGTCTGCATGAATATAGATTTAAATAGATTCAAACCAAAAGATTCTTCAGGATTCATAGGTAAAGATTGCCAGGATGTCAAAATCCGTAGGGCTTTAAATGGCGGTTAAAGATCCGTCTGAATCTGCCTTGCTTGATATCCGCAAATGTTTCAAGTTTTGAAATAAAAACACCCAGTTTTAATCCCTTTATGGATTTATCTTTCCGAGTTTTCGATGTTTGACTATTGAATATTCGCAGATTATTTTTCATGACCATACATTTATAGTTAAACAATTTAATATTATAGTATTGCTATTATATGTTATAGTATAACGTATATTGATTTAAAAAGTTTAGGTGAATTGAAAAATAATGTTATAAGGGGAGCTTAAGGTTGGTCATTAATAATTCAGGAGCTGATTGTCTTGATGACAAGATCATAGAGGAATTCAAAATTCTGGTCATTGAAATTTCCGGATTTAAAATTCATTTCTGTCAGGGATGGGAGATGCTGTGAAAAAAATACCTGTTGATGAGAAGCCTGCAGAAGTGTACTGGCCAATGCATGTGGATATCCGTAGGAAGGATTCATCAGCTTGATTATTTCAGCGATTTTTTTACATAAAGATTTATATCCCCTGAACAACCCCTCCTTATTATCATCATCCACCTGTTTGGTGAGATAGGTTTTATCCGATTCAGCCAGGATGATCCTGTAAAGTGCTTCTTCGTTGATATCAGGGAAATAGGGATCCACCATCTTCCGCTCTGTGATCACACGCATGGCAATCTTTAACTTTTCACGTGAATCATGAATGTTATTTGTCTGAAAATCGATTACATATTCAATCCAATTCCAATACCATGCGATCAGATATACCAATAACCGATGTTTATTTTCAAAATATCGATAGACAGATGCCTCAGTTGAATCGATGGCCGCAGCCAGTTTTTTGAATGTGAACTTTTCAAATCCGATCTCATCAATGATTTCAATGCTCTTCCTGATAATTTTCTTTCCCAATTCGGTTTCCTGAGGATCCCTTAAAAATAGATTACTACTGAGTTGTAATTGAATGATTGCCATTTGTTTCCAGCCTTATCAATTTCAGATGAGGTTATTAAAAAGAATAAATATATTTTCATTAACCCATAATAGAATAACCCTGCTAAACATAGCATTTCCAATTTAATTTATCAATGATATGCTGATTTTACATTTAATATCGGTAGCCCATCCGCCTATAGAAGATGTATATTTGCACTATATCCGGGATAATCTATTGAAAACTATTTGTGTCTTCAAGTATTGAAAAGGAAAGTTGGTTCAGAGCTGGATGCCCAGATAATCCAGAGACTTTTACATGATCTGGCCGGGAAAGGCTTTGGTATAATCGATCGATTCCTCAACCAGGAGGAAATGAAAGTACTAAACCGATACATCGATAATATCCTCACATAGGTTCAGATGAAAAAAGCGGGGATCGGACAGGGTGAAGATTTCCAGATTATAAAGCAGATCAGGGGAGACTATATCCACTGGTTCAACGAATTTGATCAGGAGGAAGAAGAATTATTGTTCTTATCAAAAATCAAGGCTTTGATTGAAATTTTTAACCGGGAATTATTTGCGGGTATCCGTGATACGGAAACCCATTTTGCCATTTATCCCCCCGGAGCTTTTTATCGGCGACATCTGGATCGGTTTCAGACTGATTTTCATAGAATTCTAACCTATATTTGTTATCTGAATGTGGCATGGGGTGATCAGGAAGGTGGGGAATTGGGGCTTTATCTCAAGGAAGATGGAATGGAAACATTAAAAAAAATCAGACCCGAAGGAGGTCGTCTCGTTCTTTTCCGGAGTCACCTGATCGAACTTGAGGTGTTTGAAACAAACCGTGATCGAAGGAGCATAACCGGATGGATGCTGAATCAGTTGAAAGATCTTAAAACACTGATAGATTGATCATGTATAAAGCATTATTTTTATATCTAATATCTTTCCCAATTATGATACAGGCTCAGGATTTTGACTGGGAGGGTCATCGGGGTGCCCGGGGATTGCTTCCAGAAAATTCGCTTCCAGCATTCAAAAAAGCATTGGAACTGGGGGTTAGAACACTCGAAATGGATGTCGTAGTTAGTAAGGACCATCAGGTGATCGTATCTCATGACCCCTGGTTTTCATCTGATATATGCCTGACACCTGATGGAAGTGAAATTGACCCTGAGAAACAAAACCAGTACAATTTATATCAACTCACTTATGAGGAAATCAAAACCTATGATTGTGGCTCAATGGGGAATCCCCGCTTCCCGGAGCAGGAAAAAATAAAAGTCCAAAAACCATTGCTGATCGAAGTTTTTAAGATGGCTGAGAAATATTGCAAGGATGAAATGAGAAATGAAATCTATTATAACATTGAGATTAAATCTAATCCTGAATGGGATAAGCTCTTCCAACCGGATATTCAAACATTCTGTGATCTCGTTTATCAGACGGTCGATGCCTATGTCCCCTGGAAAAGGGTCACCATCCAATCATTTGATATTCGCGTACTCCAGTATTTTAATAAAGTTTATCCCGATGTCCGCCTCAGTGTATTGGAAGAATTCGAAACGGATTCTGAAAAAGTGATCGAGTCGATCGGTTTTTATCCTGAAATTTACAGCCCGAACTATAAACTCCTGAAACCCAAAAGAGTTGACTGGCTACATGAAAAAGGGATGAAGGTTGTGCCCTGGACCGTGAATGATATAGAGGAAATAAAAGAATTGATCAAAATGGGAGTGGATGGCATCATCACGGATTATCCGGATCTGATTGACGAAATTGATTTGGATTAAATGGATTTTAACGGGATATTTTAATCTCATCTGAATATATTTGCGGCCATAAGAAAACAACATGGCGAAAATACTGGGACTGGGAAATGCCCTGGTCGATCTGATCATTAATATAGAAGATGAAAAACTGCTGGAAACATTCCAGCTTCCAAAAGGCAGTATGACCTTGGTTGATGAGGTAAAAGCTTCACTGGTGCTGGAGGCTACCAAAAAACTGAAATTCCAGGTTGCAGCAGGCGGTTCCGCTTCCAATACCATCGATGGACTGGCCAGTCTGGGCATTGATTGCGGATACATCGGTAAGATTGGACACGATCCTTATGGAGAATTGTTCCGTGAAGAAATGATTTCCCGGCACATCGATCCTGTATTGCTTTATGGCAAAAATCAGACTGGAACAGCAATCACCCTGCTCTCTCCGGATGCGGAAAGGACCTTTGCCACCTGCCTGGGTGCTGCGGTGGAATTATCGGCAGATGACCTCCGGGATAAATATTTTAAGGGTTTCGATTATCTTCACATTGAAGGATATCTGGTTCAGAATCAGCAGTTGATTCTAAAAGCAGTATCTATGGCCAAAGAAGCCGGATTGAAAATATCAATGGATATGGCCTCCTATAATATCGTGGAAGCCAATAAGGATTTCCTTATTAAGGTTATCAACCGTTACGTGGATATTGTATTTGCCAATGAGGAGGAAGCAAAATCCCTGACTGGAAAATCACCAGAATTAGCCTTGCATGAGATCAGTCAATGGTGCGAGATCGCCATCGTAAAAATAGGTAAAGAGGGTTCCTGGATCAAACAGGGAAATAAGATCGTAAAAGCTGATGGAATTCAGGTCATATTGAAAGATACCACGGGTGCCGGCGATTTATATGCCTCCGGATTTTTATATGGTCTGGTGAATCAATTTGATCTCAAGACCTGTGGCGACATTGCCTCATTGATCGGTGGAAATATTGTTGAGATATATGGGGCAAGAATGGAGGAGAAACGTTGGACAAAAATAAAGACTGCAATTCAGGAAATTGCTGGTCGATCGCAGAACCGGCAGACCGGTGACCACGAATCGGTGGATTAGTGGTTATGCCTATCCAGGATACATGATGTAGATCCTTTTATAATCCAGCACGGGATACCTCCTTTATATGATACATTCTGCATTTAAAAATTACTGGCTCCCTACTCCCTTTACCTTCATCTTCATTCGATATAATCCTTTGCTTGCCGTAATAAACAGACTTTGTTTGTCCACTCCCCCGAAACAGACATTGGCAGTCCATCCTTCCGGAACCTCAATGTGCAGGATCTGTTCACCCCTGGGATTAAATACAAATACTCCCTGATTGGTCAGGTAGAGATTACCCTGTTCGTCTATCGTCATACCATCCGATCCCATATCACAGAATAATTTTCGATCCTTCAAAGAACCGTCATCCTGAACAGAATAAGCATAGGTTTTTTTATCCCGAATGTCAGTAATATACAGAATGGATCCATCCGGTGTTCCGATGATCCCATTGGGTTGAAGGAGATCCTCCACCTCCCGGATCAATTTTTTACCATCCGGTGACAGGTAATAGACACATTGGCAGTCTTGAGGCATTTCCTGATGTTCCCACCAGGGGCGCTGATAATAGGGATCTGAAAAATAGACGCCTCCATCCGGAGCAATCCACAGATCATTTGGACCGTTCATAAGTTTATTCTGGTATCCTTTCAGCATGATCTCGACTTTTTGATCCGTACTGATCTTCCACAACTGATTTTTTTCATCGGCACAGGACCATAAATTGCCCTGGTGATCAAATGAAAGTCCATTCGACCGTCCACTGGGTTTCATCCAGGTAGTTAAAATATCATCAGTACTCCATTTCATGATCCGGTCATTAGGCTGATCTGTAAAAAATACATTCCCTTCAGAATCGGAAGCCGGACCTTCAGTGAATGAAAATCCACCAGACAATTTTTCAAGCTTTGCCCCATTGGCCACAATATCCTGGGCAGACAGCTTCCCGGTAAAACCAAATAATAACAGAATTAGGATCAAATGTAAATAAGCTTTTTTCATTATATTTTGGGATTATTCCAAATGGTTCAGTATACATAATTAAACATTATTTTCATTTAAATAACTCTATTTGCCCATTTTATTACACATCTTTATACATTTATAGGATACCTTGACCTCTTTATAAATATGGAAGCGGTTATTTACTGATTATTAATGATTAAATTGAGGAGATCATGTTTTTAGGTCATTTCGGGGCAGGATTCGCTGCCAAAAAAATCGATCAACGTCCCTCCCTGGGCACCTTATTTCTTGCCGCACAATGGCTCGACCTGATCTATCCCATCCTGTTATTGCTTGGGATTGAGAAAGTCAGGATCGATCCGGGAAATACAGCCTTTACTCCGATTGATTTCACCTATTACCCATTTACCCATGGATTTCTGAGTGTATTGATCTGGGCTGCTTTGTTTGGAGGAATTTATAACCTGGTTAAAAAGAATACAAAAGGTGCCCTGCTTCTAGCCGGATTGGTAATCAGCCATTGGATACTCGACTGGATCGCCCATCGACCTGACCTTCCTCTTGTCCCAGGTCTGGATTATAAAGTGGGACTGGGTCTCTGGAACTCAGTCATGGCCACTGTTATGGTAGAAGGAGTCATATTTTTAGTGGGCGTAATATTATATTTCCGTGTAACCGAGGCGATAAACTGGAAAGGTACTTGGGGCCTATGGGGACTTATTATCTTTTTTATCGTAATTTATATCACGAATCTTTTCGGACCGCCACCTCCCGGAGTCGAGCCGATCGCGTATGTCGGCATCGCTCAATGGCTCTTCGTGGCATGGGCATACTGGATCGATAAAAACCGGAGACCCAGAGCGGCATCTCCACTCACCTAGGCAGTTTTATGCCCTTATTGACTTAATCCCAAAGGAATTATTGAAATCTAAAAAATGATCAAGAATTTCGGCACATGGAGAGAGATTTACCTATATTTCTTCCCATTATTCAGAAATTAATCTTCTGATAAAAAATCATTCTCTTAAAGCATGATCTCTATATTGAATTAGAAAAAGATTATTTTTTATTCGCATAAAAGAGCCTGTTGTGGATCTGAGACTTTTTCATATCTTAGAACCCTGATCTCTCCCCGGTTATGATCGGGGCAGGGATTATTAGTATTCATATATTAAAAGAACAATAGAATTTTAATCTCGACCTTCGGTCAGGGATCGAAGTTCTACGTAATTACTCATAGCGTAGAACTTCGACAGGATTTTGAGTCGCGGCTCGCCAGGTAAACCAGAGGATGGTAATGATGGCGATTGATAAGGCTATCAATCCGGAAAGCCCAAAGATCCACCAGCTCATCATCGTTTTATACGCAAAATTCTCCAGCCATTTATTCATGGCATAATAGGCGATCGGCGTAGCAATAACCAGGGATAGTCCAATCCATTTTATATATTGTAGTGTAAAAAGGCCAAGTATATTACCCACTGAGGCGCCCACAACTTTACGAATTCCGATTTCCTTGATCCGCTTATTGATAACAAACATGAGCATCGCCAGCAACCCAAGACAGGATAGGATCATGGCTAAAATCGAAAAATAGGTGGCCAGGCTGCTGGTCTGGATTACAAATTCATACTGTTTGTTTATCTCATCGTCAGCAAAAAAATAATTGAGTTCTTTGGATGGCTGGATTGATTTCCATTCCGCCTGCAACATTTCTAGCGCGGACGATAACTGGCCCGGGCCAACTCTTACGGATATATATTGAGGTCGATCTTGTATATCGGGTCTGTAAAAATGAATAAGAGGTTGAATCTCACGGTGTAATCCCTGGTAATAAAAATCCTCGACCACTCCGATGATTTTAAATGGATCTCCATCAGGAGAACTTGCATATAATAAGTTATTGATTGCAGTGCTGACCCCCAGTTCTGTTAAAGCTTTCCGATTGATCACCACCGCATTGGTATCGCTCAGGTATTTTTCATTGGAATAATCCCCTTCGATCATCCGGATTCCGAAGGTTTTAAAATATTCCGGACCGATATCCACTTGCCGGAGCCGTATCCTTTCCTCAGGTGCCCAGCCATTGGTATAAAACATATTATAATTTTCAATGTAGGTACCCGGGACCTGGTTGGAAGTAGTAACGGATTCGATCCGGCTGTCCGATTTCAGATCATCGATGATCGCCCTGAACTTTTGCCTTGCCGATTCCTGATCCGGATAGTCATCGAATTCGGTCCTCAAAACAAGGATATTTTCCGAGTCGAAATTCAGGGAATGATTCTGCATATAGGATATCTGTTTTTTGATCGTAAAAGCTCCGATGATCAGAAAGATGGTGATGGTAAACTGCAGCGATGCAAAACTATTCTTAAACCGGTCCCTGGAGGCTCCGGATCTGAGATTTCCCTTTACCGACGATAGGGTCGATAATTTGGTTAATTGCAAAGCGGGAGCCAATCCTCCAACTGCCCCCGTTATCAACCAGAAGAACAACATAACAAGGATTAACCAGGGATTGTCCCAGACATTGAATTCGAGTTGTGCATGGAACATCTCATTATAATAGGGTAAAATCAAGAGGGTAATGAAGATTCCCGCAATAATAGCAAAAAGACTGATCACCAGGGCTTCTCCTAGAAACAAGAGGACCAGTTGATTGGTGGAAGCTCCCATTGTTCTTCTCATTCCGATTTCCCTGATCCGGCTGGTAGAGGAGGCGGAAAACAAATTAACAAAATTGATACCTGCAATCAGGGCAATGCTCACTGCAATACAGATCAACAGGTAGGTATAGGATTGATTGCTGGAAATATGATTATGCAGCGCGGATAACGGAAGAAGGTTTAACGCAGGTTTCGCACTTTCACCTGTCAGGAAATTTTCCTCAACGAAAGGAATAAATTTAAATTCCAGGGATTCAATGTCTGTATTTTCCTGTAATAATACATAACTGGCAGAAAAGGTATTGTACCAGTCATGAACGCCCACCAGCCAGGGATCGAGTTCATAGCCTGTTTCATAATTGGTGATCGCATCGAACTGAACTGACGAATTGTTGGGTATCGCATCAATCACGCCTGTCACCGTAAGCAACGGCCCCTCGAAATCAACCTGAAGGGTTTTGTTTATCGCAGCGGTTTTTCCAAAAAGCTTTTCAGCCAGACCCCGTGTTAAAATGATCCCATATTTATCCTTCAGCGCAAGATCCTCATTCCCTTCAATGAATTTGAATGTAAAAATATGAAAGAAACCCGTATCCACATAGGTGATCGTTTGCCTGATTTCGTTTTCTTTATTAGCCAGTCTATGATAGCTCCAACCAAGTATCCGTGTGCCATTCTCAACTTCCGGGTAATTTTCAATAAGATAGGGTACTGTCAGGCCCTTGGTGTATTCCATCTGGTTTTCACAAATCCTGTATATCCGATCCAGATTTTGGTTGAACCTGTCGTAAGTCACTTCATTGTAAACATAGAGAAACAATAACAGAAAAGCAGATAGGCCCGCACTTAAGCCAAAAATGTTGATGAATGAAAAAAAAGGATTTCTGAGCAGGTTTCTAACCGCCGTAATAAACAGGCTTTTTAACATCTTCTTCGAAAATTATTCAATGATAAACTCTCGGACTCGAAAAAATATCTCTTCAGAATTTTTGAAGTGCCAAATCTATGCCATTAAGAAAAACCCATTTTTTGGCGTATTTAATACCTTGCATAATCATTCATTGTCCAATAAAGAACATTTCCTGACCGCTTTCGGACAATAATCCATAGTCGTGGTTTACCAAGACTTTTGGTAAAATTTTTTAACTATTTATCTTTCTGATTTTTCCCGTTTCCTCCAGGCACCCAGAATAAACCCGGCCAGTGTCAAGGCCACCATATCATAGCCACCTGTAATCCATGAAAGTGCATAGGGATTCTGGGCAAAAAGATCACCCGTAAGTTTGGAAAGAAAAATAAAAGAAAAGGAGATCAACAATCCGATACCGGCTCCCTGAATTCCGGAACTGACTCCCATCCGGATAAACAGCCAGGCCAAAGCGTAAAGAGGAATAACGGTGGCAATGATATTACTGATCCAGATCTCGGCACCGGGTGGATTGGCTTCCACCTGAGCCTTATCCAGGCCTACCATTTCCATCCAGGGATCTCCAAAAAGGGGACCATACCAGAGAAAGCCCAGACCGGTAAGTAAAATAAAACAGACAAGAATAGCCAGATGATTGATTCGCAGATTAGTATTCATGGCAATAAAATTGGTTAAGATCAGAAAGATAATATTTTTTCAAACTCCATAAAAAACATCCTGTATATGACAACAGGTATTTGGTCAGATTCCCGACATTATAGATTTTATGAGTGACTGCAAAGAGTAATGCGATGGAAAACCCTTTTAAATCTTTGGATCATCCAGCCGTTTATTTCCATGCTCCCAGAATGGCGCCCATGATCGTAAAGGCTGCGATAAAGTACCCGCCATTGATCCAGAGATACCTCCAGGTCTTTAATTCAAACATGCCGACTATAAAAATACCCATGGCCACCCAGCCAAATCCTGTCAGGAAGCCGTAGAGTGCTCCCATCAGAAGATCAATGGAAGGATCACCTAAAAAGAAAGCGAGATTATAGGACATGATCAATGAAAACAGGAATGACAAACCAAAAATTTTTGCCTTATTGCTGCTCTTAATATCGTCATCCGAAAGTTTATTTTCCTGTTGCCAGGCTTTCCCAAACAGAATAGGTGAATACCAGAGACCTCCCAGAAGGAAGGTGGATATGGCTGCGACAATAACTGCCAGATGATTGATACTTACATTTTCCATAATGTTTCGATTGTTTGGATTAATAAATCAAGAATATTTTTAATCGAGTTCAATATAGATTAAACCATAAAGATAAAATAAAATGAATATTGTTAATTAATAACGGGCAGATTAATTTCGATACTGGAAAAATGGACCAGCCACACAGAGTTCTGCGCGCAGATGCTTATTCTAATATCTTACCCTATGAAGAATTTCTGTCCAATCCTCGAGGCAATCACGATAAGAAAATTTAAATGATTGATAAAGAAAAATCGACCTTGAATATAAATTTGTCGGTCAATTACTGGAGATGTTTCTATTTATACCTTTCTATATCCATATTTGGTATATATCTCCTTTCTTTTCTCTTCGTTCAAAGATTTCAGATACATTTTCCAACCAGGGCAAAATGTAATGTGCCATTTCCATAATCTTCCTAGTAAGGATTTCGGCCTGGCATCGTATTTTGCCCGCCAGGCACAGTTTTCACAATGAATTTCTGACATTATCGTAATTATTTAGTTTGATTTTTATGAGAGCATAATCTGTAATTCATCATTAATAAGAGATATATTGTATTTCAGTAACATGTTCTTAGCCGGCCCTTTAATTACTTGTCCTTCCGTATCGAACCGGGAATGACCGAAGCTAACACAGCGAAAGATGGATTGATCATGAAAATATTCCAGTTCCCTCCCCCCATGGGAACAGCGGTCCCGGAGGGCGACAAATTTATTCATCCCCGTCTTTGCGACAATGATCTTTAGATCACGATCTACGAGTTCCAGTTTTACGGCACCCCCCTTCAGTTTTAGGTCAGGAATTTTTACCAGATCCAGGATCAATATCCCCTGACTAATCCTATAGGTATTTTCAGAAAGAAGAGGTGTATCAGAATCCCCAGTAATGGCTTTACATCCATGCAATAAGGAGGATCCACAGGTACAAACAAATAAAACACCGCCTGATCTTAAAAAATCAATTCGTTTCATCAATTTGTTGATTTAAAAATGGGAACGTTGATTAAAAGACCGCTCAAGGGTTTATGATAGAATAACTAAAGGAAACAGCGAATAAGTTCCGGAACCATCCAATTTTTTTTAATATTATCATACAAGAAAACGACTATTATTCTCTCCGGATTGAAAAGGATCAAGGGGAGCTCATGGCATTTGTCACAAAGGTTTGCCCCCTATGAACACATTGAGAAAATTAGAGGTTCATACTTGGCTACATCCAACCATGTGATTTCTTCGCATGCTTTGCGGGAAGAATCAGTTATCCTTATCTTTTTTCTGATTTTTTTTCCTGTTCTTTTTTCCCTTTGGCAAATCTTTTAACTTTTTATCTTCCAGGTTTTTATCCAGAAAATCATTGACCTCGTCTATCTTATAGTTGGATTGAATTTCGCCAAAGGAATTGATCTTTATATCAAATCCCGGTAATAGTGGATTTACTTTCAACCCTCCTTTTTTCTTCTTCTTTTGATACTTCCTTTTGGTCATGCTATTTCCTTACATCGTCAGAAAGTTCGTTTATGGCATTTTTAATTCTCTTGGCAACTTCATGGGCTCCGAGAATTTCTATGGTCAGCATTAGATCAATCCCCATGGTCACTCCCGTTATGGCAAGACGCAAGGCCTGCATTACCACTCCCATCCCTGTATTTTTTTTATCGAGAATTTCGTTCAAAAGGTTTCTCGCTTTTTGTTGATCGATTTCATTTTCGTGTTCCATTAGAAGGCTTGCAAAGGATCCTATCACCTCCACTGCCTCCCGAGTCCATTTCTTTTTGACCACATTTTCATCATAATGGGATGGACGGATAAAAAAATAGATCGTCCTGGGATATAGATCATTCAAAAAGGTAATCCTTTCCCTGAAGGCATCTGCCACCTGGTATACCTTTTTTTCATCTGCAGATATCCCTGCTTTCTGTAATTCTTCCAGCAGGGATTCACCAAGAATACTGGTGGGAGCATCCTTAAGGAACTGTTGATTGATCCATTTGGCTTTTTCAATATCAAATTTTGCTCCTGATTTAATGACCCGGTCCAATGAAAATAATTTGATCAATCCGTCAATATTAAATAATTCCTGTTCAGTCCCCGGATTCCAACCCAGAAGTGCAAGAAAATTTATCAAAGCCTCCGGCAAGTAACCACTCTCACGAAATCCGGAACTAGTATCACCACTAAATGGATCTGTCCATGCCAGTGGGAAAACAGGAAATCCATGTTTGTCCCCATCCCTTTTACTCAACTTTCCAACTCCATCCGGTTTTAATATCAGTGGTAAATGCGCAAATTGAGGCATTGAAGACGTCCATCCAAAATATTCATACATTAAAACATGCAGAGGAGCGGAAGGGAGCCATTCTTCTCCACGGATCACATGGGTCACCCCCATTTCATGATCATCCACCACATTGGCCATATGATAGGTAGGCATTCCGTCAGATTTGATCAGGATTTTATCATCGATGGTATCCGAACTCACATGAACCCAATCCCTGATTATATCACGAAATCGGATTTCAACCCCCTGGGGAACTTTCAGGCGGATCACATAAGAAGACCCGGATTTCAATTTTTCTTGTACTTCCTCAGCGGACAGGGTAAGTGAGTTTTTCATGGAACTGCGGGTGACTGTATTGTATTGTGGCATGATGATCCCGGTTTCACTTAATCTTTTACGCATTTCTTCAAGTTCTTCAGGAGTATCAAAGGCATAATAAGCTTTCCCCTCTTTCAGTAACTTCTGTGCATACTTTGGATACCTGTCCTTCCTGTCCGATTGCCTGTAGGGCGAAAAAGGTCCTCCATTACCCGGACCTTCATCGGGAAGGATGGCCAACCATTTTAATGTTTCAAGGATATAGGCCTCTGCTCCTGGCACATATCGGTTCTGATCGGTATCTTCGATTCTGAGAATGAATTTGCCCCCATATTTCCTGGCGAATAAATAATTATACAGGGCTGTTCTCACACCCCCAATGTGAAGTGGGCCTGTCGGACTGGGCGCGAATCGAACTCTGATTTGCTGACTCATTCTTATCTTTTATTGGTAAAAATACATATAATCGTTTAAGGGAGGAATTCCTCGATGGATTTCAACATTCAATCATACCTGTACGGCAATACAGGATATTTCCACATTCACACCTTTTGGTAAATTGCTGACTTCTATAGTTTCTCTTGCAGGCGCTGCATCACCAAAATATTGACCATAGATCTCGTTGATTCGCTGAAAATCTCCCATATTCTTCACAAAAATGGAACATTTGACTACCTGATGGAAATCCATCCCGGCTTCCTGCAGAATAGCCAGCAGATTTTCCATTACCTGTTTTGTTTCATGGCCTATATCCCCGGTTACCAGATTACCGGTTACCGGATCGATGGGGATCTGACCTGATACATACAGGGTATTGTCAGCCAGAATTCCCTGGTTATAAGGTCCGATCGGTTCAGGTGCCCGGGAAGTTTTAATTACTTTTTTCATGTTCCGTTTTTTCACTATTTTAAAAATCGTTAAGAATTTTTATTAAAGGATTTTCCCATCCTCGATTTTAAATACCTTTTTATCTGCCTGAATGTTGTTAATGATCGCATAAGTCCTTTCTGGTCTCGCATCCGTGAGAAAGATCTGTCCGAATGCATGCCCTGCCACCAGACCCATGATCTTATCAATGCGATGTTCGTCGAGTTTGTCAAAGATATCATCCATCAACAGGATGGGTTTGAATCCATTCGCTGATCTTAGAATATCAAACTGGGTGAGTTTCAATGCGACGATCAGCGATTTCTGCTGGCCTTGTGATCCAAATTTCTTAATAGGATAGCCATCCATTACAATTCTGTATTCATCCTTATGAATTCCAAGGTTGGTTCGACCCGCAGCCAGATCGTTCTGCAACGCCCGTTTAAAATCCAATGCAAAATCTTCAGTGTCCAGATCGGACCGGAAATGGATTAAAACGTGTTCCTTATTGTCCGAAATATGATCATAATGAACCTGAAGCGGCTGAATCATCGTCCCTAAAAATTCCTTGCGCTGCTTATATATCTTATGTCCCATGGAAATAATGACCTGGTCATAGGGCTCAATCAGGTCTGGATCAATGTGATATTTTGACTCGGCAAATTTTATCAGGTGATTCCGCTGCCGTAAGGCATAATTGTATTTGATCAGATATTCAAGATATTGCCGGTCCAGTTGAGATAATACCCCATCAAAGAATTTCCGGCGTACATCATTGCTTCCCTGGATGATCTCGGTATCGTTCGGCGCGATTAAAACAACCGGAAACTGACCAATATGATCACTGATCCTGTCGTAAATTTTCCCATTCAGGGATATAATCTTTTTTTCTCCTTTCTTCAACTGGCATTTGATCTTAAATTCATGTTGATCCTTCCGGATTGAACCGATCAGAGAGAAGAAATCCTGGTGGTGACGAATGGTCTGAAGATCCGTATTATTAAGAAAACCCTTCGTAATAGATAAATAATGGATGGCATCCAGGAGGTTTGTTTTGCCGGTTCCATTATCCCCTACAAAGCAGTTGATCTCAGAAGTGAAATTAAAAGATTCATCCTGATAGTTTTTAAAATTAATCAACCTGAAATTTTCAAGATGCATTAAAATTTCTTTGTTGGTAGTTTTTTATTTATTTTCGCACTCTATTTATTAAGAAAATCTATTTGCTACGATCCTTATTAGTAAAGAAACACGATCCATATGGCAACAAAGACCAAATCATCCTCCAAAGGGAAAACAAATGTAAAATCAAAGCCCGGTTTTTCAAAAGAAACCTATATGTTCTGGTACGAATCGATGTACCTGATGAGGAAATTCGAAGAAAAAGCCGGCCAGCTTTATGGTCAGCAGAAAATTCGTGGATTTTGTCATCTCTATATCGGGCAGGAAGCATGTGCATCGGGTGCCGTTTCCGCACTGGAAAAAGGAGATAAATACATCACGGCTTACCGCGATCATGCCCATCCCATTGCCCTGGGTACTGATCCGAAATACATTATGGCTGAACTTTACGGAAAAGAGACAGGAGTTTCTAAAGGCAAGGGAGGATCGATGCATATGTTTGATAAGAAAAGAGGATTTTTCGGAGGACATGGGATTGTTGGTGGACAGATACCCCTGGGGGTGGGAATTGCTTTTGCGGAAAAATATAATAAAACGGGTAAATTATGCATCACTTACATGGGAGATGGAGCCGTTCGGCAGGGTGCCTTTCACGAATCATTAAACCTGGCCATGTTCTATAAACTGCCAGTGATTTTCGCCATAGAGAACAATGGATACGCCATGGGAACATCCGTACAGCGGACTTCAAACGTCACGGATCTTTACACCCTGGGAGAAGCTTATGACATGCCATCGAGATCGGTGGATGCCATGAAAGTGGAAGAAGTGCACGAAGCCATTGCCGAGGCTGCCAATCGGGCTAGAAAAGGTGATGGACCTACCCTGTTGGAGTTAAGAACCTACCGTTATAAAGGACATTCCATGTCTGACCCCGCGAAATACCGGACAAAGGAAGAACTGGAGGCTTATAAAAAAAGAGATCCCATTGAACAGGTAAAGGATGTGATCCTTAAAAATAAATTGGCCTCTGCGGATGATCTCAACGAGATCAATAAAAAAGTAAAAGCCATTGTGGATGAAGCCGTCAAATTTGCTGAAGAGTCCCCCTTCCCCGCTCCCGAGGATGCTTTTAAAGATGTTTATGCAGAAGAAGATTATCCTTTTTTAAAGGAATAATTGAATGAAATCGATTTTTTATTGATAATGTGTTATTTTTGCACACTAAATTTTAAATGATGGCAAAAGTAAAGCATAAGAAAAAGAAGGGGGAGAAGGGAAGTGATCTGCTGGAGAATCCTGCTGTTCTTGCTGAGAAGCTTACCGAAACCGAACAATTTCTTGAGCAAAACAAAAAGATCGTCATCGCTGTAATCGGTGGATTGGCAATCATTGTTTCAGCCTTTTTTTTATACCGGTATTATGTGAGCAATCAAAATACACAAGCTCAGATCGATATGTTCCAGGCAGTTTATTATTTTGAAGCTGACAGCCTTCAGAAAGCCTTGAATGGAGATGGTAACAACTACGGATTTTTGGACATTATCGATAATTACGGGATGACTAAAACAGCCAGCTTGGCAAATTTTTATGCCGGAGCATGTTACATGAAACTTGGTGAATTTCAGAACGCGATCGATTATTTATCCGATTTTTCATCAGATGACCTGGTCGTTCAGTCACGAGCTTATGCATTAATAGGAGATGCACATATGGAACTTGGCGATTACCATGAAGCGGCGCGTTCTTATGAACAGGCTGCCAACCATAAACCAAACCAGTATATAAGTCCCTTATATCTGATAAAAGCTGCCACAGCCTATGAAAAATTAACGGATTTTGAAAAAGCTGCTGAATGTTATGGTACCCTTATCGAAAAATATCCTGAATCCAGTGAGTTTAATAATGCACGAAAACAAAAGGCAAGGCTGGAGGGACTGGCATCGAACTGATATCCTGAAATAAAAAATGATAAGGGATAAAATTTCGATGTTTTATCCCTTTTTTTTATAAAACGAACGACTATGGCCACATCTGAAAAAAACCTCAGCTCACAATCCATCTCAAAGAAAATGGATATACAGAAAAAACGGTTCGGTCTGGTTGTTTCTGAATGGAATGAAGAGATCACCGAAGCTTTATTTGAAGCTGCCTATCAGACCCTGGTCGATCATGGTGCCAGCAGGCAAAATATCATCAGAAAAAATGTTCCGGGCAGTTTTGAGTTAAGTCTTGGTGCTCAATGGCTTGCCCAGTCAGAAAATATTGATGCGGTAATATGTCTGGGTTGTGTTATTCAGGGCGAAACGCGACATTTTGAATTCATCTGTCAATCAGTGGTGCAGGGGATCAAAGATGTTGCACTAAAATATAATAAACCTGTCATTTTCGGGGTATTGACCACAGATACCAGGCAACAAGCCCTTGACAGGGCCGGAGGAAAGCATGGCAATAAAGGAGATGAAGCCGCTGCCACCGCAATAAAAATGCTTAACTTTTGATTTATCAAAATTTTTTTACCATGAAAATTTTAAAATTTGGGGGTACTTCCGTAGGCAAACCGGAACGAATGCAGCAGGTTGCTTCCCTGATAACTGAAGAAAAAGAAAAAAAGATCGTTGTACTTTCCGCCGTATCGGGTGCGACCAACGCACTGGTTGAGATTGGCCGTTTATTGAGTGAAAAAAAGAAAAAGGAGGCGCTTGAAAAAATCGAGGCCCTTTTTGTTCACCATCTGAATTTCAGCAGGGAGTTATTAAAAACTGAAAATAAAAAAATCGAAGCTTCAGAAGTACTGGAAGAACATTTTGCGTTTATGAGGAGCCTTTCCAGTGCTTTCTTTAACACAAGGCTTAACAATGAATTGTTGGCCCAGGGAGAATTGCTCTCTACCCAACTTTTCCAATTATACCTCGAGGAACTTGCTGTGAATGCCACCCTGATCCCTGCTCTTGAATTTATGGCCATCGATGAGGATAAAGAACCTGATATTGATTATCTCAAATCTCATCTTGAACCCATTCTGAAAGCCAATGAAAAATACGATATATACATAACGCAGGGATATATATGCCGTAACCACGAAGGAGAGATCGAAAATCTGAAAAGAGGTGGGAGTGATTATACGGCAACACTGATTGGAGCTGCCTTGCTGGTTGAGGAAGTGCAGATCTGGACTGATATCGACGGAATGCATAATAATGACCCCCGTGTTGTGGAGAAAACTTATCCCATTTCTGAGCTTTCTTTTAACGAAGCCTCCGAGCTTGCCTACTTTGGGGCAAAAATATTGCATCCTTCTTCCATCTGGCCGGTACAGAAGTACCAGGTGCCGGTTCGTTTAAAAAATACCATGAATCCTGAAGCTTATGGTACCTACATCAGCAGTAAGGAAGAAGTGAAAAAGATCAAGGCCATCGCTGCCAAGGACAACATCACAGCCATCAAAATTAAATCCAGCCGGATGTTGATGGCTTATGGTTTTTTAAGAAAAGTATTCCAGATCTTTGAAAACTTCCGGACACCCATTGATATGATCACCACCTCGGAGGTGGCTGTATCACTTACCATTGATGATAATACAAATCTGCAACCCATCATCAAAGAGATCAGTGAATTCGCTGATGTAATGATCGACGAAAATCAGTCGATCATATGTGTCGTGGGTAATTTAATCGTGGAAAAGGAAGAGGTATTGCAGAAGGTGTTTCGCGCTCTAGAAGCGTTCCCGATCCGGATGATCTCTTATGGGGGGAGTAAATATAATATTTCAGTCCTTGTAGATACCAAACATAAGGAAGCTGCTTTGAAAGAGCTTAACAGGCATGTTTTTGCATTATGAGGCCGGAAAGGACCGGATGAATGTTGGATCTAATCAATTGCTGGATCCAGGAAGAGATACCATGGCAGGTAGTTGGGTTTTTATGGATCATAAGTACTGATCTTAGTGAAAAAAGTCCAATTGGAATCTGACATGAATGATCTTCTGGAGTTCACTGATGATGTGAAATACCTCTTTAAAGATTTTTTTCTCAATGTTGTCAAAGGAGCTGACATCGACAAACCGTCCATCATCTCCATGAAGTAATCCGGCCCTGGCCCGCATCTTCAGTAGAAATTCATATCCATGTACGGCATCTTCAAAAATCGCTTTATGCTGTGATTCCTGTTGTCCCGTATAGCGGAACCGGTCGATCGTGGATACCGATTCATAATAGAAATGTTCGAGTGAAAATAAGCGGGCGGCATCCACCATCGGCATGATGGCCCTCTTCTTGATATCAAATTCATTTTTATGTTCACCGGAGGATTCCACAATAAACTGATTGAAAAAACTCAGAGGTGGTGGATTCTGGGTGGCATTTTTTGCCAGGTAATTGAGAAAAGCAGGTTGTTTCCTGATTTGACCCAGGATATTTTCTTTTATCCGTGAAACCCATTCCCGGTTCCCGTATACATTACGCATATCAAAAAAAATAGTTGATTGCATTAATGCTTCAGGATCAGGCTGGTAGATCCAGTTCTGGAACTGCTGGTTCCATTCCCTTTCCGTCTGGCACATGCCCGGCAGATGGCTCATGATCCCGGCCGGACAATGGGAAAATCCACACTCGATGAGAAAATTATTTACTTCTTCAGCTACCTTTCTTATGGTTTCTTTCAGGGAAGATGATTCATTCCCAAGGATTATTAAATTATCGAGATCGGTCTTTAAAAGTTGTTCCTTTCTTCCGGAACTTCCCAAATCCACCCAACAGAACTGCGAGACAGAAAAGTCCGACCTTCTTTTAATGACCAGCTCAATGATTCTCTGTGTAACGGCATCCCGAATTGCGGATACTACTTCATAAAGATAATGTGCCGGGACTTCATCGATAATATAACGTTTCCTGATATTTTCAGCCTGAGCAAATAGACCACTTAACTCATCTCTAGATTCTGTTTTTTTGATCGCTCTCAGAATAATCGTTGGGCTGTCCCCCTGAGAAATCAATAAATCATGATTTGAAATAACTCCCAGAACCGGGGTGCTTGAGGTTCCATCCTTGGTGACGCATATGTGATGCACACCGTGATCCATCATTTTCAACACCACTTCCCCAAGGTGCTGACTGGAGTTGACGGAAATTACTGGAGAGGACATGATCGTTTTGACCGGTTGGCTGGGATCGACCTTTCCGGTAGCCACCTGGTTTCTTAAATCGGAATCAGTGATGATGCCCAGAGGAATCCCGTTCGCACCGGTGACAATGGTCGAATCAATCCCTTTCATAGCCATCTTTTTTGAAACGGACCGGATCTCCTCTTCAGGACGACAAGTAATTACAGCTCTTTCAAGTGCGTGAGGCAATAACAGGAACAAGGGATCTGTAAATCGAGTATCTCTCAAATCAATGACAGGAGAAGATGATTTTTTATGCCCCATGACAATCTGATCTGATGCAAGCCCTACCGCAAAAAATTCACTGACAGACGGGTGCCCCCTTACGAAAGTGCGCATCCGCTCCATTGGGATGGCATAGACAAGGGCTTCCTGGTCTACTATAGCCGAAAGTTTGTAGTTTTCGTTCGACAACATGGAACGGATCCCAAACAGATCCCCCTCGCCACATACATCCATTAGCGTGTTTTTTTCACTTAACTTTTTAAATAGATTGACCTGTCCCTTTCTCACGACATAACAATGACTTCCAGGGGCCTCCCCCTCACTAAAAATAATTTTTTGATCCTCAAAATAGATGATCTCTATTGAATCGGCAATTTTCTCCAATTCAGATCGATTCACCAGGTTAAATGGCGAATGAGATCCTAAAAATTCAACAACTCTTCCAAGGATTAAATTAGAGGGCATACAGGCTTTTTTAAAATGAAAAGATACAAATTTTAATTATTACATTTGAAGCTGAAATTGGCAAAATCTATTGAGAGAGAAACAAAGTCCACTCTATAAGATTGCTGCCAGTACAGAAATCAATTACAAAAGGTAACCTGAATATTGCCTTAAAATGAAAAAATCAAGGGATATTATCCTATTGAGTGGAATTCTGTCGTTAGTATTGATACTCAACCTGTTACTGGTACATTTTGAGAATAAAGCCGGTTCATCAGGAATTACCAGCTTGTCGTCCGCGTTCTGGTTCATGATCGTGACGCTTACGACCGTTGGTTATGGAGATCTTACGCCAACCAGTACTCCCGGAAAGGTGATCGGATACATTTATGTGTTTTCCAGCCTGGGCGTCTTGGGATTTTTATTCAGTATAGTTTCAAATAAAATCTATAAAATGATGGAAGAAAAGAAATTAGGATATCATGGGACCCACTTCGAGAATCATATCCTGATCATTGGATGGAACGATTTCTCCAAAATGGTGGCCGAAGAAATTGCATTGACCGGAAAACAAATGGCCATCGTCACCAATAAAAAAGATGACATCGACCTGATCTACAGTCAATACGGAAAGACCAACGTATTCGTTCTTTTCTCCGATTATCAGTCCCTGGATACCCTGGACAAGGTGAATGCCGAGAAGGTATCCGTCGCTTTCATTGGCCTGAATGACGACTCGGAATCCCTGATGTATGTACTTGCCTTCAAAAGGATTTTCCCGGAACCAAAAATTGTTGTCTCACTGGAAAAGTCACAGTTGAAAAATACTTTTTATGCAGCGGGCGTTACCTATGCCGTGGCAAGGAATGAAATCGCCTCCAAGCTGGTCGCCAGTTATATTTTTGAGCCTGATGTGGCCACCATGAATATTGGTCTGTTAAAAACATCCCGGTCCGATGATGATCATGATATCCAGGAATACCTGATGCTGGAAGATAATCCTTATATCGGAAAGGATTGTATCGAAGTGTTTATGGATCTGAAACAACATTATAATTCGATCCTGATGGGAATTTACAAGGCAGAAATAAAGAGGATGGTCACCAATCCCGGCGCTGAACAAAAAGTCACACCCGGAGATTATCTGGTCATTATCTCCAACGGTCTGAACAAAAAGAAAATTCAACAGGTATTCAAGGTGCAGGAAGGACGGCTAGTTCGTTGATTGAACTGAAAATAAAAGATCGCTAACCCCTTTAAAGGATCGAATGCTGTTCTGTTTACCCGACCGGGAATGTATGACTTAAAATCCTATAATCCTTTCATTTTCAACTTGATCCATTTCAAAATATTTTGTATAATCATTATTTGATAAGATCAACACATTCGGTTCCACCATCATGGATTCGCCCTTTATTGCAAAACTCAAGGGGATCATCCTTGCCAATCTGACAAATGAGGAATTCGGAGTGCAGAAACTGGTCGAGGAAAGGGGGATGAGCCGTGCCAATCTTTACCATAGAATAAGATCCATCAAACACCAGGATATCAATCATTTTATACGTGAAATACGCCTGAAGTGTGCCATGGAACTGCTTCAGGAGAATCAGTGCACCGCTTCCGAAATTTCGTTTAAAGTTGGATCCGGGAGTCCGGCCTATTTTAATAAATGCGTTGATCGATGAGTTCGTATCCGACAGACCGGGAAAGAAATATTAGTGAAATTAAAAAGAAAGTTTAGTTTGTTACGCTTTTTAGGAAGTGGCCATTAACCTGGTAAAAGGGAAAGGATAACCGGGATTTTATTAATTAAATAGGCAAAGTACTTGAAAGGGCAGAAATAAAGGTACACACCTTGGGATTATCAGAATTTCATTCTTCATCCCCTGTTGCTGAGGGCATTTCATAAAGATGTGTAATGACAATTTAGCATCTTCACAAGTATTACAACATAATTTAAATACCTGAATCAAAATTTAAAAGAGTCGATTCATGTGAACTATCTATTGCCTTGTTTTTCCCTGAATTTTATATAACTTGGGAGAGTGTTTCATTATTGGCTGACCAAATGATAATACTATTAAAACACTAAAAAAAATATTTCAATTGCTGTCCGTAATGAGCATATTTTTGGCCAGCTCAAAATCGGATGATTTTTCAGGAGAAGAAATGCTTGAGCCACAAAATGGTTATGAATATGATCATGCCCGTGCAGATGGTCTTGTCCAGGACCGGTATATCACCATGAAAAATACGGGCTTGAAGGTGCATTACAGAGTCATTGGCAAAGGTCCGATCGATATCGTTTTTATACCCGGCTGGACCAATCCCCTCACCGTATTTACTAAACAATTTGACTACTTCAGGGATAAGGCAATGTGTATTTATATTGATCTACCCGGGCATGGATTAAGTGATGCGCCAAAAGATATCGAATATACAATGGGCCTCATGGCCGATGCCATCTATGAAGTAATAAAAAAGGAAAGAGTAAACAAATTTGTAGGTGTTGGTTTCAGTATGGGACCAGTTCCTCTTGGACAATTTGAATTAAAACACCCGGGCATGATCACGAAACTCGTTAACCTGGATGGAGGATTTACAATATGGCCCCCGAAAGTTCCCGAAAGAGATACATTTATGACTTGGAGGGATAATTATTATAAAGATATGCTTTCCTGGGATCGTGCAGCAAAAGAATTTTTATTAGGGATATTAATACCTCCGACTGCTCCTGATGACTTGAAGGAACTTGGTCAATATTTTCTGGATTATCCTAACTGGCTGATGGCCAACATCTGGTATAATGGTAGTGCGGAGGAGGTTAACCAGCCCATCGGCTGGACCATGCCGATCATGAGCATCTATAGTGCAGAGCCTACGGATATGGATTATGAGCAACTCTTTTTTCCAAATGCCGATATTAAGGTGATGACAGGATCAGGGCATTTAGTTCAGTGGGAAAGGGCAGACACCGTTAATGCAATAATTAATGATTTTATTTCCGCCAGACCCGTGAAAAAATATTAGTAATAATCGTATTGAGAAAGGGATTACAGACTAATACAAGACTGATGAAAATACAAAGGCCTGAGAAAAGTGAAGCCTTTAAATTGAGGTAGCATAAAATTTTTCTTCAGATCTAACTAAGGTTTTAATTTAATTTCAATGATTGGCTTTGCCCCGAATTTACCATTCGAATATTGATTGATCCAAGTAAGCGTACATTAGGCATATTATACGCCAGCATTACTGCCTTTTTCTGGGGTTTCCTGCCCATTTTCCTTAAAATCGCTGTAAACTTTATCGGGCCCTACTCAATTGTTTGGATCCGGTTTCTGATCTCCTTTTCTGTTCTGTTCATATTTTTCAGTCTTCATAAGCCCGGATATTTAAAGATCCTGAAACGACCCCCGCTCCTGTTACTGATCGCCGCCGCCTGTCTGGGTCTCAATTATATTGGATTCATGCAGGGTGTTAATTTTACTAGCCCGGGCAATACCCAGATCATCATTCAGCTGGGACCCGTCCTGCTAGCCCTGGTAGGAGTATTGATTTATAAAGAAAAGTTATCACGTACCCAGATGATGGGATTTGCAATGGCTGGAATAGGATTTTTTGTTTTTTATTACAACCAACTTGCCAATTTCCTGAAAGCCAGGGAATCCTTTAATGCAGGTGTCCTGTATATCGTTATGGGTGCCATTTGCTGGGTGGTTTTTGCCAGCATTCAGAAGAAATTCGTCCAGAAATACCCGGCACAGCAGCTTAACCTGGTTATTTACGGCATACCCATTATCATGTTTTTACCTTTTGTCGAGTTTTCTCCCCTTGAAACTTTAAAAATGGGACACTGGCTTTTGTTGATATTTCTGGGGATCAATACCCTGATCGCTTATGGCAGTCTGGCAGCGGCTTTAAAATATGTTGAGGCAAATAAAGTTAGCATTATCATTACCCTGAATCCGATCATAACTTTTATCGCCATGTTCATCCTGGAAATCCTGGATGTTACCTGGATAAAACCGGAATTGATCAATTTTTATGGATTCATGGGCGCCTTGCTGGTTCTCATGGGAGCCATCCTTGCTGTACGTGGATCCGGTAATAAAAAAGCGGCCGAATGGATATGAAAATAAACTCTATTTTCCTTTTCATTCGGGATCATTATCGTTAATTTTTTGTAATTAATTGTGGTTCTTAAACATTTGCTCAATTTTTTTATTTTGGATATGGATTTTTAAAACGTTACTGTATGACCTTTATCGCAAATCAAAACCGATACGAAAAAATAAAATACAACCGGTGTGGGAAAAGTGGACTCCTTCTTCCGGCCATTTCCCTGGGATTGTGGCATAATTTCGGAGGAGTGGATGTGTTCGAGAACGGTAAAGACATCGTTCTCAATGCATTTGATAAGGGCATCACCCATTTTGATCTGGCCAATAATTATGGTCCGCCGGCTGGTTCAGCTGAGGAAAATTTCGGGAAAATTTTAAAGAATGAACTGGCGTCATACCGGGATGAAGTAATTATTTCCACCAAAGCAGGATATCTCATGTGGCCAGGGCCCTACGGGGAATGGGGATCTAAAAAATACCTGATATCCAGCCTGGATCAAAGCCTGAAAAGAATGGGGCTTCATTATGTCGATATTTTCTATTCTCACCGGCCGGATCCGGATACCCCTTTTGAGGAAACCATGGAAACACTTGATCTGATTCGCAGGCAAGGTAAGGCATTGTATGTGGGTTTATCCAATTACGATGCTGATCAGACAAAAAGAGCGGTTGAAATCCTTGAATCTCTCGGCACAACCTGCCTGATTCACCAGCCGAAATACTCCATGTTTAACCGTTGGATTGAAAATGGCCTGTTGGACCTGCTCGGAGAGAAGGGCATTGGATGTATCCCGTTTTCACCCCTGGCACAGGGATTATTGACAGATAAATATATCCATGGGATCCCCACGGGTTCAAGAGCGGCCAAATCACATGGTTTTCTCCAAAAATCAGAAATTACGGATGAAGTACTGTTAAAAGTCAAAAAACTTAACGATCTGGCTAAAAACAGAAATCAGTCCCTTGCACAGATGGCCCTCGCATGGCTTTTGAAAGATCAAAGGATCACTTCGGTATTGATCGGGGCAAGTTCAGTGAACCAATTGGACGAAAACCTGAAATGCCTGGAAAATACAAGCTTCCTTTCAAATGAACTGGAACTGATCGAAAATATCCTGGCTTCATGAGAAAAGATCAATAATTTTATTTCTATGGTCGAAATGGGTGAGATAAAAAAAGCATTGCCCGGATTTTCGAAGGAAATATATGAATTTCTTTCAAAAAAAGGCAAAATAATTGATCTGCCACGCGGCCAGGTCCTCCTGAAAGAAGGATATTTTGTGAATGCCCTGCCCATTGTCATGGATGGCCTGTTAAAAGTGACCAGCCGGGATGAGGAAAAAGAGATACTCCTTTATTATATCAATAAGGGTGAAAGCTGTATCATGTCTTTTTCTGCCTGCATTACCAATTCAGCAAGTAAAGTTTTTGCCATTACAGAAAAAGACTCAACCGTACTGATGATTTCGGCCGAGGCATTGGCGCAACTTATACATAGCTTCCCGGATTTTAACAATTATTTTCATCAGTTGTATCAAAGCAGATATGAAGAACTGATTGGAGCCATAGATCAACTGGTCTTTAAAAAATATGATGAACGGCTGTTTCAGTACCTGAAAGAAAAATCTAATAAACTGGGCCATAAAGAGTTAAAAATTACACATCAGGAAATTGCCCAGGATACAGGTACCGTCAGGGAAGTTGTTTCTAGGGCCCTGAAAAAGATGGAAAAAGAAGGTAAATTACGATTGACCCGGAATGAAATAAAAATTATTTGACATATGTAACAAATGTTACTGACATCATTTCTAATTTCTCTTTACTTTATATTAAAAAAATAATTGCCATGAAAAAAAATATCGGAACAGCTGACAGAGTCGTGAGAACTATTCTCGCCATCATCATGATTATTTTATACTTCCAGGGAATTGTAACAGGAGTATTGGGGATTGTATTACTGGTTTTATCAGGAATGCTCCTGCTAACAAGCCTTGTGAGTCTATGTCCACTTTACATGCTATTAGGCATTAAAACAAACAAGTCAACGCAGGGGGATAATTAATCCGAAAAATTTGTGAAACATTGGGATTGAGTAGCCCGGCTTTTATAACAGAGGCTCCATATGAATGGTGGCCTCTATTTTCATATCCTTTCTTACCTTTTCCTCTATTTTAGTGGCCATATCATGTGCTTCCTTCAATCTCATGTCCTTAGGAAGTTTGATATGAAAGGTGAGTTCCTTATGGTCTCCATATATATGCATGTGGACATGGTGCAAATGAACTTCAATGGGGAACATTCCTTCCACTACTTTTTTAAGTTTCCGGGTGGTAGCCTCATCTGCAGATTTACCAAGCATATCATCCCAGGCCTTCTTGATGATATCAAAACCGGAATACAGGATCAATCCGGCTACGATCAATCCCAGAACGCCATCCATCCACCAGATCGTACCTCCCAGAAAGATACCGATCAGGATGATGATGGAAGAAAGGGCATCACTTCGATGATGCCAGGCATCCGCCTTTAAACTGGGTGATTCATTTTTTCTCCCAATATAAAATGACAGTTGAGCAAGTGCCTCCTTACCCAGAATAGAAAGGAGGGTGACCGCCTTTGCCCAGAAACCAAATTCAACAGCTTCTTCCCGGACCAAACGATACAGTGCATCTTTGAAAAAATTCAACCCGATTACTCCCAGAATAATTCCGATGAGCAGCGTTGAGATCAATTCTGCCCTGCCATGACCATATGGATGTTCATGATCCGGTGGAACTTTTGATATCCGTAAACCAATAATCACGGCCACGGATGAGATCGAGTCAGATAAGGTATGCCAGGCATCCGCAATGAGTGCGATGGAACCCGATACCAGGCCTACCCAATACTTAAGGATGAAGAGGAGAATATTGGTGATAATGGAGATCCATCCAACTCGTTCTGAGGTCATGATAATTAAAATTAAAAAATTTTGGTCATCAATTAATTGGAATTACGACAAAGATAATAATCAATCTTAGTTTTGAAATCCCATCCAGTTGATTTACCTGTAAAAAGGTCAGTCAAACAATTCCGGTTCCAAAATTAATTTTATATATTTTAGCAGGATTAATCTTAATTTTTTGAGTTTACCTATGCCTGACCTGCAATTTATATTTGTTACCGGAGCTACAGGCGCCATTGGAAAAGCGATCGCTGAAAATATTGCCAGAAAGAAGTCATACCATGTTGTGCTGGTGGTCAGAGATGAAAAAAAAGCCATCCGTACAGTAAATGAGCTGAAGGTAAGTACCGGCAACCCCGGGATCGAATACGCCATCGTCGATTTATCGGATTACCGTCAGATCTATGACTTTGCGGCCTCCTGGAAAAAACCACTGGATATTCTGATCAACAATGCTGCGATCTCACCAAGACAGAGAAAAGAAAATAAATATGGCATCGAAATGCAGTTTGCCACCAATGTGCTTGGATATTATTGCATGATGGATGCTTTTACATTTCATTTAACCAAATCTCCTCAGGCAAGAATTATCAATGTAGCCAGTTATTGGGCAGGAGGTCTGAATTTTTCTGACCTTCAATTCAAAAAAAGAAGATATGATAACGATGCCGCTTACCGGCAATCCAAGCAAGCCGATAGAATGTTATCTGCCGCATTTGCCGATCGCCTGAAAAAACACTTGATATATGTCAATGCCTGCCATCCGGGAGATGTTAATTCACAATTAAGCAATGATTTAGGATTCGGTGGTCATGAATCTCCGGATCAGGGTGCTGAAACACCCGTCTGGCTGGCTACAGAACCTGTTGGCGTGGGGAATACCGGCAAATATTTTGAACATAAAAGGGAAACATATTGTCCCTTCAGTCAGGACAAAGAATCAATTACTAAATTATATGACCTATGTGCTGAAATAATATCATCATAAAGGAGCTAAAACAACATAAACCCATGTCCTCTCAAACGAATATTTTTAATTATGGAAAGGATCTTCTAACCATTTCCAAAGCCCTGGGTATTTGTCGCGGAAAGATCCATGGGATCATTCATGAAAGCTCCCGCCAGAAAATCATCAAGAGTCAACATGAAGTCAGCAATATTGTCGAGGACGGAAAGGTCGTTTATGGAATAAACACAGGATTCGGATCATTGTGCCAGTCGATCATTTCAAAAGAAGACACCCGTAAGCTTCAGGAAAATTTATTGAGAAGTCACAGTGTGGGTGTAGGGGATCCCGTACCTGACGAAATCGTCAAGTTGATGATGATTCTGAAAGTCCATTCATTATCCTTTGGTTTTTCAGGGATAACTATTCAGACCCTTGAAAGAATTCTATGGTTTCTGGGAAAAGGTTATCTTCCCATGGTGCCTTCGAAGGGTTCCCTGGGGGCTTCCGGTGATCTGGCTCCACTCGCGCATCTCTTTTTACCACTGATCGGAATGGGAAAAGTAAAATATCAGGGAAAGTTCGTAGATACTGAGGAAATATATCAGAAAGAAGATCTGAAGCCACTCGTACTGGGTCCTAAGGAAGGACTGGCCCTGATCAATGGAACCCAGTTTATTTCCGCTTACGCCCTTAAGATTATCGAGAAATTACATAATTGCCTGGATGTGGCGGATATTATCGGTGCCATGTCCCTTGAAGGATTATTGGGATCTGCCAAACCATTCGATGATGATATCCATCGCTTAAGACCGTTCGAAGGAATCCGTCATGTTGCACACCGTATGAAAGTACTTCTTGATAAATCTGAGATGGTGGCCTCCCATGCATCATGCGGACGCGTTCAGGATCCCTATTCCATTCGATGCATTCCTCAGGTACATGGAGCCACACGAAACGCCTGGCATCACCTCAAACATCTGGTCGAAATAGAAATAAACAGTGTAACAGATAATCCGGTGATCATCAATGCTGAAAAGACCATCAGTGGAGGAAATTTCCACGGACAACCCCTGGCACTTCCCCTCGACTATTGCGGACTGGCTGCGTCCGAACTGGGCAGCATCTCAGAAAGAAGGACATACCTGTTACTTCAGGGGGGAGTGGAAGGTCTACCTGCTTTATTGATGCGAAATACAGGCATCAATTCCGGCTTTATGATTCCTCAATACACGGCTGCCGCGCTGGTCAGTGAAAATAAATCGCTCTGTTATCCGGCCAGTGCTGACAGCATCCCCACCTCGTTGGGTCAGGAAGACCACGTAAGTATGGGATCGATCAGTGGACGAAAGACATTCCAGATTATTGAAAACCTGGAATATATCTTAGCTGTGGAATTACTATGTGCAGCACAAGCTTTCGACTATCGCAGACCCATGAAATCCGGTTTGATTATCGAGGCATGCCACAATATGATCCGGAAAAAGATAGACCATGCTGAGGAAGACCGGATCTTCGCCAATGATATCCGTGAAGTGCATGAAATCATAACCGCGGGAGCATTGGTCGACAAAACCTATGAGGTGGCCGGACAGGAAAACATTAATTTAAAAGGAAAATATCATGAAGCATTCGGAATTTATTAACCAATATGCTAAACACCCCCATTATTTCGCTCCTACTGGGAATCGTCTGCATGCCAAATCATGGTCCACAGAGGCTCCTCTGAGAATGCTGTTGAATAATTTGAATAAGGATGTCGCTGAAAATCCTGAAAAACTGATTGTTTATGGAGGGACGGGCCAGGCAGCCCGGAATGTTGAAGCATTGAATAAAATCATTCATCTTTTACTGGATCTGGAGGAAGATCAAAGCCTTTTGATCCAATCAGGGAAACCCGTAGGAATCCTGCCTACACATCCCGAAGCACCCCGCGTACTCATTGCCAATTCCAACCTCGTCCCTAAATGGGCCACCTGGGAACATTTCAATCAACTCCAGGAAAGAGGTTTGATCATGTATGGCCAGATGACAGCCGGAAGTTGGATCTACATCGGATCACAGGGTATTTTACAGGGAACTTATGAAACTTTTTCAGCCTGCGGTGCTAAATATTTCCATGGTGACCTGAAACATAAATTGATCGTATCCGGTGGATTGGGAGGCATGGGAGGTGCCCAGCCCCTGGCCGCCACCATGGCAGGTGCCAGTTTCCTGGGAGCGGATGTGGATGAATCCAGGATCCAAAAAAGGCTCAATACAGGTTATCTGGACATAATGACTCATTCCTATGAATCAGCAAGGGATTGGATCCTGGAGGCAAGAAAAAAAGATCAGCCATTATCAGTAGGACTGGTTTCTGATATTGGTGACTTACTTGAAAAACTACTGAAAGACAATATTATCCCCGAAATCCTGACTGATCAGACTTCAGCACATGATCCATTAAATGGATATATTCCCAATGGGTTTTCACTTAAAGAAGCAAAGATTCTCCGGGAAGAGAATCCTGAAGGCTATCGGAAAAAATCTTTGAAAAGTATGGCAAGGCATGTAGGCTTTATGCTGGAAATGCAAAAAAAAGGCAGTATTACTTTTGATTATGGAAATAATATCAGGGCCTTTGCACAAATGGGAGGTGAAAAAAATGCATTTGATTTCCAGGGCTTTGTACCTGAGTTTATCCGGCCGCTGTTCTGTGAAGGGAAAGGGCCCTTCCGCTGGGCAGCCTTATCGGGAAATCCAGATGATATTTATACAACCGATGAAGCATTGAAGCAGGCGTTCCCCGAAAACAGACACCTGGTAAACTGGTTGAACCAGGCAAGGTCAAAAATAGCGTTCCAGGGATTGCCAAGTAGAATTTGTTGGTTGGGAATGGGGGAACGTGAAAAAGCTGGACTGATCTTCAATGATCTCGTAAAATCCGGAAAAGTGACCGCACCACTCGTCATTGGCAGGGATCATCTCGACTGTGGATCCGTCGCCTCACCCAACCGGGAAACCGAGACCATGATGGATGGAAGCGACGCCATCTCGGACTGGCCCCTTTTGAATCTAATGGTCAATACGAGCTCCGGTGCTACCTGGGTTTCCTTTCATCATGGGGGTGGCGTTGGCATGGGATATTCTCAGCATGCAGGTATGGTGTTACTGGTAGATGGATCAGAACATGCTGAAAAGAGGATTAAACGGGTCCTGCATAATGATCCGGCCCTGGGAGTGATCCGTCATGCCGATGCTGGATATGAAAAAGCAAAGGAAGTGTCCTGTAAATTTTCATTAAACCTATCCTGAATGAAAACCTTAATAGGACCTTTCGATCAGATCATCACTATGAGAAAAGTATCCCCTTATGGTCCTGTCAGGGATGATCAACTGGAGATCATTGGGAAAGGGGGGATTCTGATTGAGGACCACCGGATCCTCGAAACAGACCGTTTTGATACCCTCCGAAAAAAGAATCCGGATCAAATTGAAGAAATGGAGAATCATTATGTTCTTCTTCCCGGTTTTATTGATTCCCATACCCATATTTGTTTTGCAGGTTCCAGGGCAAAGGATTATACCTCTAGAATAGAGGGGGCAACCTATCAGGAAATATTAAAAAGTGGGGGTGGAATTTATGATACAGTAAAACAGACCCGCATTGCCAGTTTCCAAGAATTATTTGACATAACTGAAAAAAGGGTCAGACAACATTTTATGAATGGAATCACCACCCTTGAAATAAAAAGCGGTTATGGACTTTCTATGGAAAGTGAATTGAAAATGTTGAAGGTCATTCATCATCTGAATGAGGTGGTTGGGCCGGACCTGGTATCTACCTGCCTTGCAGCTCATACGGTCCCAACCGATTATGTTTCTGGAGCCGCTTACTTAAATAGTATCATTAAGGAATTGCTACCTCTGATCCGAAAGGAAAAATTATCTACCCGGGTGGATATTTTCATCGAAAAAAATGCTTTCCATCCTGAAGAAGCTTTTTTATTTCTTTCAGAGGCAAAAAAAATGGATTTCAGATTGACAATCCATGCCGATCAGTTTACTCCCGGGGGATCTGAGGTCGCTGCCCGGGTAAAGGCTGTCAGTGCCGATCATCTGGAGATGATTGAGGAAAGAAACATCAGACTGCTGGTGGAAAATGAGGTAGTGGCCACTGTATTGCCGGGAGCCAGCCTTGGATTGGGAATTCCCTTTGCGCCGGCCAGAAAAATACTGGATTCCGGAGCCTGCTTAGCAATCGCATCGGACTGGAACCCGGGTTCTGCTCCCATGGGAGATCTGCTGACCCAGGCAGCTTTATTATCAGTCTATCAGAAACTATCTTTCGCTGAGACAATGGCGGCTGTCACATTTCGGAGCGCCAGGGCATTGTCGATGTCTGACCGGGGTATCCTTGACAAAGGAATGCTGGCTGATTTTGTGGCCTTTCAGACCCCGGATTATAGAGAGATATTGTATCATCAGGGCCAGCTTACACCTGAACTTATTTGGAAAAAAGGAAAAAAATCATAAATAGACCGGATCATGAAAAAACAACTCATAGAATGCGTCCCAAATTTCAGCGAGGGCAGGAATCCCCAAATCATCAAACAGATCACGGATCAGATTGAAAAGGTCAAAGAGGTTAAACTATTGAATGTGGACCCCGGAAAAGCCACGAATCGAACGGTGGTTACCTTTGTAGGAGATCCTGAATCAGTGATAGAAGCTGCCTTCAGAGCGATAAAAAAAGCATCTGAAGTGATCGATATGAGAAATCATCATGGTGAACACCCCAGGATGGGGGCAACGGATGTTTGCCCGCTGGTACCCATATCAAACATCAGCATGGAGGAGGTGGTGGAATTTGCCCACCGTTTGGGATATCGTGTAGGGGAAGAACTGGGAATACCGGGATATTACTATGAATATGCCGCAAAAACTCCTGAAAGGAAAAATCTTGCCTACTGCCGGACTGGAGAATATGAGGGATTAAAAAAAAGGCTTTCTGATCCAAAATGGACACCTGATTTTGGCCCAGCCCGGTTTAATGCCCGAACCGGTGCCACGGCCATTGGTGCACGGGATTTTCTGGTTGCCTATAATATCAATCTGAACACAACTTCCACCAGAAGGGCCAACGCCATCGCTTTCGATATACGTGAAAAAGGAAGGATCAAAAGATCAGGTGATCCCCTGACCGGATCGATCGTCCGGGATGAAAAAGGGAATCCGGTATACCAGCCTGGCTCATTGAAAAACGTAAAAGGAATCGGATGGTATATAGAAGAATACGGGATTGCTCAACTTTCCTTCAACCTGACCCATATCAATGAAACACCCATCCATGTGGCTTTCGAAGAATCAGTGAAAAAAGCGGAACAGAGAGGAGTCAGGGTCACAGGATCCGAGCTGGTAGGTCTGGTTCCATTGAATGCCATGCTGGATGCCGGAAAATATTTTCTCATGAAACAAAAAAGATCCTTGGGAATCCCGGAAGGGGAGATTATTAAAATAGCCATCAAATCACTCGGACTTAACGAATTGACTCCTTTTAATCCGCGGGAGAGAATCATAGAATACATGCTCGAGGAAGAAGAGAATAACCGGCTGGTAAAGATGAGCCTTACCCAATTTGCTGATGCCACTTCTTCTGAATCAGTGACACCAGGAGGGGGATCGGTGGCAGCTTACCTGGGCACCCTTGGAGTTTCCCTGGGTACAATGGTAGCCAATATTTCCGCTCATAAAAAAGGATGGGACGAACGATGGGAAGAATTTTCAAAACAGGCTGAGATGGGAGAAAGATTGAAAGTAAAACTATTGGGACTGGTGGATGAAGATACAAGAGCCTTTCAACAGGTCATTGAAGCCAGGCGCCTCTCCAAAGGATCGGAAGCGGAAAAGAATATTAGAAAGAAGGCGATCCAGGAAGCCACCAAAAAAGCCATAGAAGTTCCGTTTAAGATAATGAAGACTGCTTCGGAATCACTGGAGGTCATTAAATATGTGATAGAAAAAGGCCTGAAAACTTCCATAACGGATGCTGGAGTGGGTGCAATCTGTGCACGGTCGGCCATCATGGGTGCTTATCTGAACATCCTCATTAACTGCAAAGACCTGGATGATCTGAAATTCAAAAGTAAGATTTTGGAGGAAAGTGAAAAATTAAAAAATAATGCATTTCAGGTTGAATCCGAAATACTTTCGATCGTGAATGAAAATCTGGGCGAATGAAAATCATATTTAAATGAATATTTAGTTGAATAATAGTTTAACAAAACTTTATTTAGTATAATATTTGTTCTTCAATGATTGATGTAAATAATTTTGATGAGATCAGACCTTACAAGGATCAGGAGGTGGGCGGTGTAATAAAAGAACTGGTCCAGCAGGATTTTTTTGTTCCCCTTATTAAAAAATTATACCCTGACACCGATCCTGAGAGGATCAGGACTTCGATGTACAGGGTCAATTCCATCTTCGATTTTCAGTCAAAGGTGATCTATCCCATCTTAAAAAAACTCCTGAATAATACCTCCGATGGGATCAGCTTTTCAGGTTTTGAAAAACTGGAAAAAAACAAAGCCCATCTTTTCATTTCAAACCATCATGACATTGTGCTGGATCCCTCTGTATTGAATTTTATTTTATACGAACAAGGGCATAAAACAACCAAAGTGGCAATTGGTGATAATTTATTGGCAAAAAACTGGATCAAGGACCTTGCCCGGTTGAATAAGAGTTTTATCGTTCACCGTTCTCCCCCCATGAAATTATCTTATTATTTTTCTCATCGGTTATCTAACTTCATAAAATCGTCGATCCTGGATGAAAATGAGTCCATTTGGATCGCACAACGTCAGGGACGCGCTAAGGATGGTAACGATGTAACCCAGGTGAGCCTCCTTAAAATGCTTGCCTATGGAGGGGATGAAAATAAATTTGCCTATTTACACTCACTCAATTTTCTTCCCCTTGCAATTTCGTATGAATATGATCCCTGCGATATATTAAAAGTAAAAGAATTGATCGCTAAGGAAAAAACAAAAGGTTATCAGAAATCACCACAAGAAGACCTGGTCAGCATGGTCACCGGATTGACGGGCTATAAAGGAAAGATCCATGTAAGCCTGGGAAGTAGGCTGAATAGGGAATTTGATGATATCATGCAACATGAAACTTCCAAAGAACAATACTCCAGTCTCGCCGCCATCATTGACGAACAAATCCAATCGATCATCAAGTTATGGCCATCCAATTACGTTGCCTATGATCTGTTGATGAATATGAATATGTACCAGGATAAATATTCCGAGGAAGAAAAAAAAGTATTTCTGGATTATGCTGATAAAAAGTTAAGTTCAGCTGATTTAAAGGATCCTGAAAACAGGATCATGTTTTTGTCTATTTACGCAAATCCGGTTAAGAATAAGATCCGGTTAACACAATTCTGAAAATATATGCGAACAGTTGGAAATCTCTTGTGGATGATCGTCGGCGGGGGTATCTTCATTTGTTTTTTTTATCTCCTGGGAGGACTTCTGATCTGCCTCTCCATTATCGGGATCCCTTTTGGGATACAACTCATTAAACTGGGAATCTTTTCTCTCGCCCCTTTTGGTCAAACCCTTAATTTTGAACGAACGGGAGATGGTTGCCTTAATCTGCTTTTCAATATTATCTGGATCCTCCTGGGTGGTTTTTACATCACCATCATTCATATTATTTTTGGAATTCTGATGGCAATTACTATCATTGGAATTCCTTTCGCCATGCAACATTTAAAACTCGCAGCATTCGCACTCACACCTTTTGGGACCATCAGCTACTCGGATAAATATTAGAAATGTGTCTTGAAAACAATTACAATTTTAAAATATTAATAATTTATACCCCATTTTGGGGGTATTTATTAAGATTCCTGTAATTAATAATTTGAAAAATGTTCATTCCTATACACCTTGTTGTCATATTACCGGACAGTTCCCTGCTGATTTGGCCTCTCAATAAAATTTATCCATTTATATTTCAATCACTTATGATTTATGGCATATCATTCGCCCATTTATACCATAAATAGGTATGAGTGTTAACCCAAATAATAAGATTTATGAAAAGATTAATGATGATTACATGGACATTGGTTTTTGCAGGTATCAGCGCTTTTTCAACTGCCAGCGATGGCAAGGAAGATAAAATCATGAAAAAATACATGGCGATCGTGGAAAACTCATCTCCAGATGACTGGTATACATTGGCTAAAAGTGCAGATGAGTGTTTAAAGAAAAACATCAACCGCAAGGAAATTTCCGAATGGTTGGAACAAAGCCTTTCCATTAAAGAAACGCCGTATAACCTGGAAGTGAAAGGTGATTACTACCGGATCAATCATTTGCCGGAAAAAGCGGGTAAATGTTATTTAAAGGCGATCCAGTTAGGTTCAGAGGGTGATTCCAACTTTGATATCAAAGGTCTTCAGGCAAAAATTGCCGAAGTACTCCATCTTGAAATTAACAATTAAGTTCCTCAGGATGAAGGGCCATCGACGGATGGCCCTTTTTTTGTAAACCTGGTGATTAGTTCCTGATAACCAGGATATTTCTCTACCAATTCTTCCTGCATCCCCATTTCAAAATCCGAAAAATCAAATCCTGGCGCAACCGTACAACCCACCAGTGAAAAACCGGTCGGCTCTTCAGGTTGTGCGGCAAACCATTTGCCTCCCGGGATCACAAGTTGTGGCTTTTCATCTTTTTCCAGGTCCTTCCCCAATCGTTCAATCACCAGATGACCCCCTTTATCAAGGATATAAATATTTAATCGGCAACCGTCATAAAAATGCCAGAGTTCATCACTTTTTATGCGATGAAAGGCTGAAAACTGATGCCCTTTTAGTAAATAATAAATTGAAGTGGAAAAATTCCTTGGGCCAGGGTATCTTGCAGGCAATTTTAAACAAAATTCCTGGCTTCTGTAGACCTCTTTAAAATATCCGCCTTCAGGATGGGTGCTGAGTCCCAGTTTTTCAATATAATATTGGGGTGACCGGATCATTTTATGCGCTTCCCAAATATTCCACCAGACCATCTCGAATCCGGGCAAATGTTTCCCTGAGTTTATCAACATCCTCTTCCAGTAAGGTCACCCTGAATCCGAGGAGATCGGACCAAAAGGAAGAAATAGGAACCACACAAACGCCTTTGGCTCCAAGCAGATAATAAACAAACCTCTGGTCGAATTGCACCAGATCATCCGATACCCATGATTCAACAAGTTTTTTGATCTCCGGGTTCTCAATTTTTAAGAACTGATGAAAGTTCAAAACCCCCTCTTCGAAAATGATGGTATTGTAAAAAGCGCCATTGGTCTCATTAAATTTGATCCCTTTGATCGGTGATAATATTTCCTTGATCATTCTACTTCTTCTCCCGATTTTCTCATTCTGACTAACGATGTAATCAAAATATCGGGGATCACTCATGATGAGCGGAATGGCCAGTTGCGGTAATTTTGTCGAGCTCACCTCGATCATCTTGGCATTTTCAAGGGTACTGCATAACTTATCGAATTCCGGCTTTGATTTGCGGTTATAAAACTCCATCCAGCCACACCGGGAACCAGGCCAGGGAAGTTCTTTGGAGATCCCCTTCAATGAAATGCCTGGGACTTCTTCAATATACTCAGCCAGCGCATAGGACGTAACTTCATTATAGGTTACATTGAGATATATTTCATCACATATCAGAAACAGATTAAATTCCCTGGCAATCTGAACAAATTTTTCCAGGATATACCTCGGATATACCATCCCGGTAGGATTATCCGGATTGATGATCAATATCCCTACGATGTTCGGATTATACTTCACTTTCATATAAAGATCATCCATATCGGGATACCAATTATCATCAGGATTCAATTTATAGGTGAGCGGATGTGTGTTGGCATGGGCGGCTTCGGCCGAAGAATGGGTGGAATAGGCGGGGGAAGGACCTATAATTCTTGAGGTGGGGATCAGATACTGATATAATTTGGCGATGGCATCTCCCAATCCGTTAAAGAAAAGAATATCCTCAGCAGTGATCTGAACACCTCTCCTCTGGTTATTAAGGGAAGCCAGAAATTGCCGGGTGGCTAAAATTCCCTTTGAATGGCAATAACTGTAAGTATCATCCTGCTGTGCCAATCTGACCACGATGTCCTTGATCCATGCAGGGATCTTCTGTGTTCTTCTGGATGGGATCTCCAATATTTTCCCAGAAAATAAACTGCCCCATTTTTTCAACCTCCACCGCCTTTTTTACAATTCCACGGATCTCATAGGTAAGTTCATTTGCTCCTTCCCGTAATAATCGCTGCCTCATTTTAAATTTTATTAGTTAATCCTTCAAAATTATAGAAGGATTAAATCAATTCGAAAATTTTATTGAAAATATAACATTCATTCAAGCATTTATTTCCCGGTTTGATCTGAGGAAATAGAGGTTGATATTTACCCTTGTATTGATTTTGAAGATTTCTGTTTTCTCATTCTGAGAGAATATTTATATATTGGACAATCCTGCAGAACATGCAGGAAATGAGGATTTTTTTTGTTATTATAAGGGTCACCTGATTATCATTAAATAGAGATATCAAATGAAATTTAATACGGATGAAATAAATCGATTGATCCATCACCGGAGATCAATTTTGCCAAATCTTTATACAGGAGAAAAAGTAAGTGATGAAGATTATCCTGCAAATGCTTGATAATGCAAACATGGCACCTACGCATAAATTGACGGAACCCTGGCGTTTTATAATATTCAAAGATGCCGGTCTTGAAAAATTGGGGAAATTTCAGGCCGAACTTTATAAAAATGTGAAAAGTATGAAAGCGGGTGATTATAAGGAGGAAAAATACCTGGATTTACGGAATAAACCGGAAATGGCTTCCCATGTTATCGCCATCGGCATGAAACGTGATAAAAGGAAAGCTTCCAGAAATTGAAGAGATAGAGGCAGTAGCCTGTGCCGTTCAGAATATGTATCTTACGGCGGCTGCCTATGGAATGGGTTGTTACTGGGGATCGGGTGGTATTACTTATATGGAAGAGGCTAAATCCTTCTTTGGACTTAGATAAAAAAGACCGGTTGCTAGGATTTTTCTACATCGGTAAGCCGAAAAAATGGCCGAAAGGGAAAAGAAAACCAGTGAGCAAAAGATCAGGTGGATCCAAAGTTATTCCGCACTTCATCTTAAGATCGTACATTAACGTTCAGGAACTGTACATTTCTGAACAATCTTGCCTTCTACTCAATAATGCACTATTGCTTACTTCCTGATTTCAGCAGGTTGTTTTTTTTGGCACACGGATTGGAACACTTGTTGCAGAATCTATTAACCATGAAGAATTTGTCAAAGAAAACGACTTACTGATTTTAGGCATACTGGTAGCTACACTTTCACTCATTTCAATCAGGTTATCATTGGCAGATTCAAGATCTATGGATGAACTTGAGCAGGAACAGGAAAAACTTGGTTGCCTCCCTGGTCAATGAAATTGAAATGGAAACAAATAATCTGTTGGCAGAGAAATTACTGTATAAAGTATACAATGATGAAAATAAACTGGTTTATGAATCCAGGAATCCTGAAGATCAAAAACTCAAAAATCTTTTAAATAAGAGCGATCTCTTAACAACAATCGACAACATCTCTTATTTTAAACTGTCTCACTAAACTCTCTTCATAACGTTAAGGTTAATTTCGATTGGGGAAGGCAGAAGGCCTTCCCTTTTTTATTTTTGGTAGTATTTTTGTTATCAAATTTTTTGGTCATAAATTAATCCCATCATGAAAAATATTAAACTGACATTTATTATATTTTTTGACGGGAATGCTTTTCATTGGATCCTGTGAAGGTGTTCTTGATGATGACATGGTCGATCTCGGTTCCTTTATGTTCTGGTCTAATTTTGATGGGCCTCCCATTGATATTTATGTGGAAGGAAGTAAGAGCGGAACAATCACCACTTTCTATGAAGAGGCCCCGGCCTGTGAAGCATCTGGTTGTGTTACTTTCGATATAGAACCCGGTTCCTATACTTTTGAGGCAATTGAACAATCAAACAATAATAACAATCCAAGGGAATGGAGTGGAACCATCACAATTCGTGCGAATGCATGCAGTAAACTAGGGCTTACTCCATAGAATAAAAAATGGATCTGGTTATATGGGTGCGCTGGATTTATTGTAGCCTTCCACTTTCTTAAGTTTAGCTACACGGAATGCTTTCCTTTCTTTATACCCACAATAATCGCATTTGTAGAATTTCATCAATTCTCCTTCCTCGGTTTCAGTAGGAGATTCAAGGATCTCCTCCTTGACTACTTTTAACGTCTGGTAACTGCATTCAGGACATTGAAGTGCGACCAGATGACCGGCATATTTTTCAATTTTGGTATGACCGGTCTCTTCATCTATCCATACATCATAATCCACTGAAAATACATTTTCTTCAGCCTGCATCCCTTCATCAAGATATACATCTTCTTCTTCCTCACTGAGCAATTTCATGGGTTTGCCTGTTTTTGGTGATCTTCTCGGGGTGTATCGGAGCTTTCTCAGTCTTTTTTCCACATAAAAGGGATAGTAGAACTTCAATAAATTAGAAATGATCACGCCGATGATCAATCCCACCATGATTGTTACGAATACTCTTACCAGTAACCAGATTATTTCTCCTTCTTTTACAAGAGTATTTACATAAAAACCAATCCCGATAATAATAAATAACGCACTGGCCCAAATCGATTTGATCTCATATTTATTGATATAATCATATCTTTTTTTCAGCTCTGTGGTTATGATCAGACGGAGGAAATGGTAGATGAGTGTGAGTAAACCGACAGCTACCAGGGTATAGGCAATATACCTGCCAACTACATTCCATTTCTCTAGGTATAAATAAGATTCCATCTTCCAGGCGTTTTAAAGAATTTGGATAACCAAATACTTGATTTTAAAATATATGGAAAACAAATATAAAAAAATTGTAAATATTCAAGATTATAACTCTTAAAATTCAATGAAAGTTTATTTTAACGGCAGAAGGCTATGAATTTCTGAACAAATTTCAGTGACTCGGCAGAATTCTCGTACATGCCCATGTGTCCCACGTCTTTAAGCCTCAATACATGGCTGTTTGCCGGCATTACCGCCTGTTCCAAGCTTTTCTTTAAGGGAACAGACTGGTCATTTTCCCCGATAATGAACATGACGGGTTTACGAAATCTTTTTATGAAATCAACGCTGCTTTCACGGTCCCTCATGGCCCTGGCATATTCCATGACCATTTCAGGAGATGTTTTTTCTGCTGAACTAGACAACTCTTCGATCAGCTCCTCAAAATTTCTTCTGTTTTTTTCATAAAAAAGGGAAGGCACAAAGGTTTTTATAAATGACTTAACGCCATTGGTTTTAATGAATTCAATGAGTTTTGTCCTGTTTTCCTTTTTTTCTGGAGTATCCGGAAAAATACTCGAATGAAATAAACCCAGTCCTTTTACAGCAAATGGAAACTGTTGAGCAAAAGCCAGGGCTATGTACCCTCCCAGGGAATGCCCGATCAGCACGAAACTGGAAATCCGTTTTTCATCCAACACCTGCTTGATCTCTGCCGCAATATCCTTTAAGCTGAATGCATAATTCAGTCTGGGACTTTTCCCGAATCCAGGTAAATCAATGGTAATGACCCGATTTCTCCGGGCAAGATAATTTTTAAATTCCTTCCAGATAAAGCTGGTCTCACAATACCCATGAAAAAAAACCACTGGCAATCCTCTTCCGCTTTCAGAATAAAAAATAGAAGACATCTGAATTATTTTTATGTATAAATAATCTCGATCGTATCAATGACGGTTCTGGCGATCGATTCAGCATCCAGGCTACATTCCTGATATAATTGCACAGGTTCACCATGTTCAATGACCTTATCAGGAATACCTATTCTTTTGACCGCGATTTTATTATAATCATGATCCGCCATGAATTCCAGAATGGCACTGCCAAATCCACCCATGAGGGCTCCATCTTCCACTGTTACGATCTTTTTATATTGAGTGAGTATTTCGTGCAACAATTCCTCATCAAGGGGTTTTACAAACCGCATATCATATAATGCCGGGTAGATCCCCTTTGTTTCAAGCTGATCGATCGCTTCCAAGGCATAATTCCCAACATGTCCGAATGAAAGAATTGCTATGTCTTCTCCTTTGATGATCCTTCTTCCCTTACCGATAATGATTTCTTCGTATGGCATTTCCCAATCGATCAAAACACCCTGACCCCTGGGGTAACGGATACTTATTGGATGATTCACAGCAGGTAATTGAGCCGTATACATCAGGTTCCGCAATTCAACCTCATTCATCGGCGCAGAGACAATAAGGTTTGGGATTGTTCTCATATAGGCAATGTCATAAGCCCCATGATGGGTAGGTCCATCCGCACCTACCAGTCCGGCCCTGTCCATGCAGAAAACCACTTTCAGATCCTGAAGACATACATCATGAATAACCTGGTCGTAGGCCCTCTGCATAAAAGTACTGTAAATATTGCAATAGGGTATCAATCCCTGTGTAGCAAGTCCGGCTGAAAAAGTCACGGCATGTTGCTCGGCAATGCCTACATCAAATGCCCGTTCTGGCATTTCTTTCATCAGCATGTTCATGGAAGATCCGGTAGGCATGGCGGGTGTGATTCCCATGATCGCGTCATTCTTGTGTGCCAAATCGACCAATGTTTTTCCAAATACATACTGATATTTCGGTGGCTCGGGAGTCTCCTTGACCTTGATGTGAATTTCACCTGTGAGTTTATCAAACTTACCAGGAGCATGCCACTTGGTCTGATCCTTCTCAGCCTGTAGGAATCCTTTCCCTTTCACCGTCACACAATGCAGGATCTTGGGACCTGGGATATCCTTGAGATCGTTGAATATATGGACCAGGTGATTTACATCATGGCCATCAACCGGGCCAAAATATCTCAGATTCAATGATTCAAATAAATTACTGTGACTCAACAGCATTGATTTGACACTATTCTCAACATTGGATATGATCTCTCTCGCATTTACACCGAATTTGCTTACCTTTCCCAATACATTCCATATTTCATCTTTGATTTTATTATAAGTATGGGAAGTCGTAATATCAGTCAAATAATCCTTTAAAGCACCCACATTGGGATCGATCGACATACAATTATCATTCAATACGATCAGAAGGTTTGAATTGGCAACACCAGCATGATTCATGGCTTCAAAGGCAATCCCTCCCGTCATGGCACCATCCCCGATTACCGCAATATGCTGACGTGATAGATCATTCCTGTATTTTGAGGCCACAGCCATCCCCAGGGTAGCCGAAATAGAGGTTGAAGAATGGCCAACCCCAAAGGTGTCAAACTCACTCTCTGAACGTTTCGGGAACCCGGATAACCCTTTATAGGTCCGGTTGGTATGAAATAGATCCCGTCGCCCGGTTAAAATTTTATGCCCATATGCCTGATGTCCCACATCCCAAACCAAAAGATCATGAGGCGTATTGAATACATAATGAAGGGCTATGGTTAGTTCCACGACTCCCAGGCTGGCTCCAAAATGCCCCCCGTAAACGGAGACATGATCGATGATGAACTGCCGGAGTTCCTGTGAAAGTTGTACCAGTTGTGCCTGGTCCAGGATTTTTAAATCATCCGGGGAATTGATTTTTTTTAATAAATCACCGGGTTCTATTAACATATGAAATTTGTTTGATATTGAACGATTAACCCGCTTATTCTTTAATTGTTTAATCTACTATGAAAAAAAACTAAAGACGTAAAAATACATTTTTTTTCATTAGCCTTAAACAAATGTAGAGAATAGTCCTATATTTGAAAACGATAAATCTTCTTTTGCATTAAATTCAGCATACTGTGAGTTTCGAGATCAAGTTACCTTTATTTGAGGGGCCGTTTGATTTACTGCTCTTTTTTATTGAACGGGATGAACTCGATATTTACGACATTCCGATTGCCCAGATCACCGGTGATTTTTTAAATTATCTGCATCAATTGGAAGAGCTTAATATTGAGGTAGCCAGTGAATTTATCGTTGTTGCTGCCACCTTGATGCGTATAAAGGCCAGATTATTACTCCCTCGCCCTTCCTTCGATGAGGAAGGAAATGAAATTGACCCAAGGGACGAACTGGTCAAGCATCTCCTTGAATATAAGAAATACAAATCGGTTGTGGGAGAATTCCAGTCATTGGAGGAACAAAACCTTGACAAAGAAAAACGAGGGAATGTCATCCGGGAGATTAAGAAGTTATCCGAACTGACCAATGTGGAGTCTGAACTGCAGGATCTGGATCTCTATAAATTACTGAGAACCTATGAGAAAGCCATGGACCGCTACATGGTTGAGAGTAATAAGCCCCTGCATACAGTGGTCCAATTTCCTTACACCATTGAAGAACAGAAAAAATACATACTTGGGGAATTGGAGAATAAGGAAAAATTATCTTTTCAGGAAATCATCCAGCATCATCCTTTTAAGATCGCTATTATTTTTAACTTCCTGGCCATTCTGGAAATATTACAGTCAAAACTCGTAAATATTTCAATTGGAGAAGGATTTAATAATTTCTGGCTTAGGCTTAATAAAAAACAATTGGTCTCTGAGTAAATCCGATCGGACACTGCTCAATCGAAATATTCCAGCCTTGAAAAGAAAAAATTAGCTTCTATTCCGGCATTCTCATCCGAATCGGAACCGTGAACGGCATTCGATTGTATGGATTTTGCATATAATTTCCTGATTGTCCCGGTTTCGGCTTTGGCAGGATCAGTCGCCCCGATCAATTGCCTGTATTCTTTTACCGCATCTTTTTTTGAAATCACCATGGCTACAATTTTGCCTGATGACATATATTCGCACAAACTTTCATAAAATGGCTTTCCTTGATGGACTTCATAGAATTTTGCTGCCTGCTCCAGCGTTAGACGGGTCAGTTTCATAGCCAGTATTTTGAATTCAGCTGCTTCGATCATTTTCATGATGGCACCTGCATTTCCTTCAGCTACCGCATCAGGTTTTATCATGGTAAATGTTATATCACTTCTCATGGACTCCTTTTTTGACGACAAAAATAGACATAAATTTAAGAGTGTATCAATAAATTTTAAAAATCGTTAGACCAATCCTGAAGACCCCTTATAATATTTAGCTTTTTGTTTTTTACTAATTAATTACCACTTTTACACTGGTATTTTTTGTTTTTAGGAATATAAAGGGACTTCAATGCTGAATTTTAAGGATGTAAAAGCCTTATTGAACTCTCCCAAAAGTGTCGCCATCATTCCTCATACCAATCCTGATGCCGATGCCTTGGGATCATCGCTTGGATTGAGAGGTTATCTGATTAAGAAGGATCATCAGGTACAGGTTATCAGCCCCACTGATTATCCGAAATTCTTGAACTGGATGTCCGGACATGAGGAGGTGATGGTAATGAATAAACACAACCTGAAAGATATCGAGATCATCCTGCGTCAGTCAGACATTATCTTTTGTCTGGATTTTAATAGCATGAAAAGAATAGGCATTCTGGGACCCATTGTAGAAAAAAGTAAGGCATTAAAGATCCTCGTTGACCATCACCTGGATCCTGAAAATTTTGCCGATTTTTCCTATGCAAGCATTGATGCTGCCGCTACTGCCGAATTGATCTATGAATTTATTGTGAAACTCGGGGACAGAGAATTAATCGATCAATCCATCGCAGAAAACCTATATGCAGGTATTATGACGGATACTGGCCAATTTAAATATAAGAATACCACTCAGAATGTACATTATGTAACCGCCAACCTGATGGAACTTGGCTGTGACATATCGAAGGTTGGAAGTCTTATCTATGATACGAATTCATATATACGCCTCAAATTTCTGGGATTTGCATTGAGTCAGAGGCTTACTTTTCTGGAGGAATATAAGACCGCTTACATCGCCATCGATGCTTATGACCTGAAAAAATTTAATTCTCAGACAGGTGATACGGAAGGCTTGGTGAATTACGCTTTAAGCCTGGAAAACGTAGTGTTGGGTGTCCTCATCACAGAAAGAGAAGATGAAATAAAATTATCACTTCGGTCAAAAGGTGATTTTTCGGTCAACGAACTGGCCAAAAAACATTTTAATGGAGGCGGCCATCGAAATGCGGCCGGAGGATCCAGTGATCTTCCCTTTGATGAAACCATCAAAAAATTTGAAAATATCTTAACGGAGTACAAAGAGGAATTAAATGCGCAGGTTAGTGAATTTATTATCTAATTCATCATTTGTGTATTTAGCATTGTTGTTCTTAATATCCTGCCATCAACCGGGATGGAAGGAAACAGCCTCAGGACTGAAATACAAGATCGTAAGGAATTCAAATGGAGAAAAGCTGATCAATGGACATTACCTCTATTTAAACATGGATTACTACGATGAAAATGATTCCTTATTATTTACCTATCGTGATAAAGGAATTCCTGTAACCATCCAGTACCTGGATTCTGTTTGGAATCATAATGGACAGATCTATGAAGGTCTGAAAAAACTAAAAGTGGGAGATAGCGCAATTTTCAAGGTAAATTGTGAAAATTTGTACCTGGTTTCTTTCAGGGGTTCCATTCCCTATGGATTGGATCCTAAAAGCGAGATTACCTTCAATATTGGCGTGGAAAATATGTCAACCGCTGAAGAATTCAGGTTATGGTACGCCAATTTAATATTGAAGAAGAAGGAAGATACAAGGATAAAAAAGGAGCAGCAACTTTATGAAGACATCGCCAGCATCGACGAATATATGGAGATGAATGGATTCATTCCATTGGAGCATGAATCAGGATTAAGATATATTGTCCAGAAAGAAGGAGAAGGCCGAAAACCAACAGCCGGTGATCATGTCACCATCCATTTTAAGGGGGAATTATTGGATGGATCACTGCTGGATTCGTCCTATGATCACGATGCCCCTATTGATTTTACCCTTGGAAGTGGAGCAGTAATTGAAGGTTGGGAAATTGGAATTTCTTTGATGTCGAAAGGTGCCGTATACACTTTTTATATCCCCTCCACGTTAGCTTACGGAGAGAATGGTTTAGGGGAATTAATAAAACCAAATAGTATACTTGTATATGAGATTGAGTTGTTAGAAATTGAATAAAAGAAAGATTAGTATGAAAGTCTATGTAAATATTATTTTGTTGGTATTTGTCTTTTTTGCAGTTTCCTGTGAAAAGACAACCATATATAACCCGTATTCTCAGCTCCAGGAAGACATCGCGAAAATTGATGAATATCTGAGTGAAAACAACATCACTGCGATCAGATCATCTTCAGGATTGAGATATGTGATCGTTGACGAGGGATTGGGATCAAATCCAGTAAGAGGAAGCCTAGTTACCGTGCATTACATTGGAAAGTTATTTGATGGGACCGTCTTTGATTCTTCTTACGACCGGGGCGAACCTTTATCCTATACACACGGTACAGGACAGGTGATTTCAGGATGGGACGAAGGATTATCCTATATTGGAGAACGCGGTAAAATCACCCTGTATGTGCCTTCAGTACTAGCCTATGGCAACAGAGGCAGCGGGAGTTTGATCGGACCCAATGAAAATCTCATTTTCGATGTGGAATTGCTGAGTGTCCAATAGCGTATTTACATGATCGAATTATGTTTTGTTACGCATAATCTGCATAAAGTCAAAGAGATCAGTCATATGCTGGGCGAATCATTCAGGATTTTATCATTGGATGATATCGGATATCGGGATGAGATCCCGGAAGATCAACCCACCCTAGAGGGTAATTCCCTTGTAAAAGCCAGGACAATCTACCAAAAATATCATATCCCCTCTTTTGCTGATGACACCGGGCTTGAAGTGATTGCCCTCAATAACGAGCCCGGAGTGCATTCTGCCCGATATGCCGGTGATCAGAATAACAGCGAAGACAATATGCATTTATTGCTCCGGAAACTTGATGGGATTGATGACCGTGGAGCCAGGTTTAGAACAGTGATTACTCTGTATTTAGATCATCATCCCCTGCAATTTGAAGGGATTGTCACGGGCACCATTATCCGCCGGAAAATGGGTGATCAAGGATTCGGTTATGATCCAATTTTTATTCCCGATGGATACCATAAAACATTTGCCCAGTTATCGCTTGAGGAAAAAAACAAGATCAGTCACAGAGGAATTGCGTTCCGTAAAATGGTTCAATATCTTAGGCAAAAATCCATTTCTGAACAATGAAAAAACCATACATTTTGGGCGTGACTGGAGGAAGCGGATCTGGGAAAACGAGATTTATTAAACAACTTTATAATCATTTTTCCGAAGACCAGGTTTGCCTGATCTCACAGGATAATTACTACCGGCCCCGTCACTTACAACCAGTGGACGAAAAAGGAGTCAAGAATTTTGATGAACCAGCCTCGATTGACCTGGTGAGAATGGTAAATGATATCAAAGCACTGCTTCAGGGCGAAACGGTTAGTTTTGAAGAGTATACCTATAACAATCCACACTTACCCATAAACCTGATCCAGATCAAACCCGCCCCCGTGATTATCATGGAAGGCATATTTATCATGCATCATCAGGATCTGAGGAATCTGTTGGATCTTAAGATATTTGTTCATGCCATGGAACACATCATGCTTTCACGAAGAATTATTAGGGATGAACAGGAAAGAGGATATGATTTGAATGATGTTCTTTACCGGTATCAGCATCATGTAATGCCCAGTTTCAGAAAATATATTTTACCCTATAAAGAAAATTGTGATGTCGTCGTAAATAATAACGAAGGTTTTGGCGAAGCTGTCCGCATCTTGACCAGCTACATTAAAAATCTGCTTCAAAAAAGTTCATCCTTGACATAAATTTATCAGAAACTTCCAAACCAATTGATATTTAAATATTTATAAGTAATTTTGCCATCCTTGTAATGATCATGTCTGTTTCAGTAAGAATATCGAAAATGGTCCGGGCGATCACGCTAATGATCGGGCTTCTTTCCATTTCCATTTCTGTATTTGAATACAGGATTGAAGATCGGATAGAAAATGAATTAGAAGCCACTTATGATCAAAAGGACCAGGAAACGGATTCCGACTCATCTGATGAAAACCAGATTTATCTACCTGACTATCAGGCTACCATTTCATCTTTCCAGCTTCATCTTGAAAATATGCCCAGTCTGCTTGGGCAGGTATCTGTCCTGATATCTGTAAAAAACTGGTTTCATAAGAATCCACCCTTAACTGAGCTGAATTTCTTCAGAACTTTATTTCAGCATATAATTTCACCAAATGCGCCTTAGCAACGCGCTTATCCCCATCTATTTTTTTTAATCCATTTAGTAAAAGTTTAAATCGATATACATGAAAAATAAAGGTTTTATTATAACACTGACCGTAATAGTCACCTTGCTTTGTATCTATTATCTGTCATTCACGTTCGTCTCGAGGGGTATTCAAAGAGATGCGACAGAACACGCTACGGACCAGGAGGGAAATCTGGATTTTTATAAAAAACAGGCTTATCTGGATTCAGTCTGGAATGAACCTGTTTATAATTTTTTAGGAATTCAGTTCACCTATAAAGATGTAAAGGAAACGGAACTGAGCCTGGGCCTCGATTTACAGGGAGGTATGCACGTAACGCTGGAGGTGTCTCCGGTTGATATCATTAAGGGATTGAGTGGCAATAGTGAAAACCCGAACTTTAACAAGGCACTGGGGATGGCGCAGGAAAAACAGAAAAACAGTCAGGAATCCTTTGTCGACTTATTTTACAATTCCTTTAAGGAAATTGACCCAGAAGGAAAGTTAAGCACCATTTTCGCCAATGCCGCCAACAGGGGGAGGATCAGTCTTCAATCATCCGATGATGAAATTTTGCGGATCATCCGTTCGGAAGTAGATGATGCCATCGATCGATCCTTTGAAATATTAAGGACCAGGGTGGACCGTTTTGGCACCTCACAACCAAACATCCAGAAACTGCCGGGAACCGGCCGTATCCAGGTTGAATTGCCCGGAGTTGATAATCGTGAACGGGTGAGAAAATTACTGCAGGGTGTGGCTAAACTTGAATTCTGGGAAGTATATGAATTACAGGAAATAGCCCCATCCCTGAATGCAATTAACAACAAGCTGGTTGAAGAGAATAAATTGAAAATGTCTGATCTTGACTCACAGGAAGGCGATTCCCTGACTCGATCAAGTTCCGGGGATGATCTTGCCAGCGTTTTATTGGAAGGAGAACAGGCCCAATCGACAGACACATCCGCTGAAGACCTTGCCGCTCAAATTGCAGGTGATTCCACTGCGGTGGATTCTCTTCAAAATGCACTTGCTTCGCCCCTTCTGACATTGAGAAAGGCCCCCTATTATAATCTATTTTATGATGTAAAGGATACATCCAGGATCAACAGGATCTTACAACGTCCTGATATTCAGGCCTTGATCCCGAATAACATGAAATTTCTCTGGAAAAATAAACCACTTGTAAGTGAAGGAGGAGCTGAAGTTCTTGAATTATTTGCTGTTAAGGTCCGTCGGGGTAGTCAACCTCCCTTGACAGGAGAAGTAATCACGGACGCAAGACCTGATTTTGATCAAACAGGTAGCCCGAGTGTTTCCATGCAGATGGATGCTACCGGAGCCAAAATATGGAGAAGGCTGACGTCAGAAAATCTAAATCGGAGAATTGCCATCGTGCTGGACGGCTATGTATATTCTGCCCCCAACGTGGTAACTGAAATACCCAATGGAAGTTCGCAAATTACCGGCAATTTCACTCTGGAAGAATCCAAGGACCTGGCCAATATCCTAAAAGCGGGAAAATTACCTGCTCCCACCAGGATCGTGGAAGAAGCGGTAATCGGACCTACCTTAGGGAAAGAAGCACAAAAGCAGGGCGTCATTTCAATGGTCGCAGGTCTGGCAATCGTCGTATTGTTTATGATAGCCTATTATTCAAAAGGAGGCTTTGTAGCAAACATTGCCCTGGTCTTTAACATATTCTTTATCCTTGGCATCCTGGCCCAGTTAAACGCCGCGTTAACCCTTCCCGGAATTGCAGGGATTGTGCTTACCATCGGTATGTCGATCGATGCCAATGTGCTTATTTTTGAAAGGATACGGGAAGAGATCCGTGGCGGATCCACCCTGTTAAATGCTATCTCGGCCGGATATAGTAAAGCATACAGTTCCATCATCGATGCCAACGTGACTACCTTCCTGATCGGCGTGATCATGTATGCTCTTGGCCAGGGACCTGTAAAAGGATTTGCCACCACCCTGATGATCGGTATTGCATCCTCCTTCTTCTCAGCCGTATTCATTACCCGGGTGATCGTTACCTGGATGACCAAAAAAGGTGATAAAAGCCAGGTATCCTTTGCCATGTTCTGGTCAAAAGATCTGCTCACAAATATGAATGTTAATTTCATGGGAATAAGAAGGATCGCGTATATCTTTTCGGCCACTACGATCTTATTCGGAATGATCCTGATCACACTTGAAGGTGGGCTGAACCTTGGTGTTGATTTCACCGGAGGAAGATCCTATATCGTGGAATTCCAGGAACCTGTATCAGCCACATCAATGAGGACAGACCTGCAATCGAATTTTGAAAATGCGGGGACAGAGGTTAAATGGTACGGAGCGGATAATGTAGTAAAAATAACAACCAGTTACCTGGTTGCCGACGAATCTGGCGAGGCGGATTCTTTGGTAGAAGCGGCACTCGTAAATGGCATCTCTCAGGAAACAGGTTATAAATTTCAAAATAATGATGACCCGCCAGTGGCTGATGGTTTCAGCATCGCTGGTTCATCCAAAGTGGGCGCGACGATTGCCGATGACATTAAAACGGCGTCGGTTGAATCCATCATATTTTCACTGATTGTCATCTTTCTGTATATCCTGATCCGGTTTAGAAAATGGCAGTTTGGTCTGGGAGCCGTGATTGCCCTGTTTCACGATGTACTTTTCGTTTTTTCCGCCTATGCCATTGTACAGTTATTCGGAAAAACTTTCGAAGTAGATCAGGTTTTCATCGCTGCCATGCTTACCGTGATAGGTTATTCGATTAACGACACAGTGGTCGTATTCGATAGGATCCGGGAAAATATGCAATTAAAACAAGGAACTTCATTGTTCAAGGTTTTCAATGAAGCCATTAACAATACCATCAGCCGGACTTTAATCACTTCATTTACGACGATTATCGTTGTCCTGATATTATTGATTTTTGGAGGTGAAGTATTAAGGGGTTTTTCTTTCGCCTTATTGATCGGAATTCTGGTGGGAACTTATTCTTCCATATTCATTGCATCCCCGATCGTGCTTGATCTAAAAAAGGAAGAGAAAAAAATAAAAGTAAAATCCTGACGGATTTTAAATTCAAACTGCCTGTAAAAAATTTTTTACAGGCAGTTTTTAATCTATGGGTCCTAATAAAAATCTTTTTTTCCTGGCCGTAATGCCTCCTGAAGATATTCAGGAAGAAGTAAAAAATATCAAGCTGGAATTTAAAGATCAGTATGGCTCGGAACATGCTTTGAATTCACCAGCCCATCTTACACTTGTTCCTCCTTTTCAATGGCCGGCAGAAAAAGAGGCCCCATTGGTCCAAAATCTTGATCATTTCTGCAAAGATGAAAATACATTCGAAGTAGCTTTAAACGGTTTCGGGGCATTCAAACCCAGAGTGATTTATATTGACGTAAAAAAAAATATATTTTTATCTGATCTACATGACAGGCTGAGGAATTACCTTAATGAAAACTGTATCATTTCTGAATTATTAAGGGAGAAAAAGCCATTTAACCCACATATGACAGTGGCATTCCGGGATTTAACAAAAGATAATTTTTATGTGGCCTGGAATGAATTTAAAAACAAAAATTTTCATGCCCTTTTTACGGTTGATAAAATCGTTTTATTGATCCACCGTCAAAAACGCTGGGAAGTAAGTCATCAATCATTTTTCGGAAAAAATCAGCAATTTCACTTGTAAACGATCAAAATTCGATACAATTTTCGTTGCCCTTAAAAAAATGGACCCATTGAATGAATTTTGTATTAAGATAAATAAATTTTACAGGTTAAAATATCCGGGATAAGACTTCATGTCAACATTTATCTTATATCTTAAGTTAGGCTACAGACACATACTGGACCTTTACGGGATAGAACATATGTTGTTCATCATTGCCCTGGTAGCCATTTTTTTATTAAGGGATTGGCGTAAAGTATTGTTATTGTTTTTGTTTTACCTGATCGGGCATTCCCTCTCTTTAAGTCTTTCCGTTTACCGGATTTTAAATCCTGATCCTAAAATAATCGCTTACCTGGTCTCAGTAACCATTTTCCTGGCAGCAGCATCCAACGTTTTCAGAGGTGAAAAATCAACCATTTCCCGGCGACCGACAAAATTTATTTTCGCCACTCTCTTTGGCATCATTCAAGGTTTTGGATTGGCCAATTATTTTACCAATATCATTCACTTAAATAGGAAAATTAACCTGCCCTTAATCGCTTTCAATATAGGAATTGAGTTGGGCTATCTCCTGGTTATATTTCTTTACCTGATCATTTCCTGGATTTTTGTAAATAATCTGGGTGTCAGCAAAAAGGTCTGGTACCTGGTCATCTCATCCGCCATAGCAGGCATTGCCCTGACTTTCATGTACGAATCAAGATATTGGATTCAATAATTTATCATATTATTTTTTTGAACTGATGTACTTGAAATCTTCATTTAAGTTTCAGCTGGCCTTCACAATATTTATCATGAATGGCGTTTTTGCCAGCAGTCAGCCCCTTGACTCCATTGGCAAAGTGCACCAGAAAAAGGTGAAATTCACGGCATATCCGGCTGGAAGTTATGCTCCCGAAACTTCTTTTGCATTCGGGGCGGTAGGATTTTTTGTTTTCAATTTCCAGGATACCTTGACCAAAGTTTCCTATCACAGGCCATCAATCATTACTCCCTATTTTCTCTATACGTTAAATGACCAGTTTTTATCAGCCATAGATTTTGAATCCTACTTTCATGAACATTTTAATCTGAATACTTCGTTCAGGTTCTTCAATTATCCTGATTATTACTATGGGATTGGTAATAATACCGATTCGAAAAGAGAATTATTTACGAACAAGTTTGTAAAATGGGAAGGACAGTTTTCCATGGCCATCCTTTCATCATTTTTTGCCGGTATCAGTTTTGAATGGATGAACAATGCCATTCATAATATGGACCCGGATGGAGATCTTCTGCACCAAAAAGTAAATGGTTACCTCGGAGGGAATATTCTGGGAATGGGCCCGGTAGTAAGGTTCGATACCAGGAATAACATTCTTTACCCGGACAAAGGAATTTATTGTGAGATCAAAACATTGTTTTACCCGGATCTTTTCGGAAATGACTATGTGTTCAACAATTTTATCATTGACTTCCGGGCATTCAGAACTGTTTTCTCTGCCAAGAACATCCTGGGATTTCAGTTTTATTATAATCAGGTGGGCGGAAATTCCATACCATTCTACTCACTTCCACAGCTGGGAGGAGACAAACGGTTAAGGGGTATTGAACATGAAAACAGATACAGGGATCAGATTGCATACTATGCCCAGGTAGAGGGAAGAAGGGAACTCTTTTGGCGCTTTGGGGGAGTATTGTTCGCCGGGGCAGGCCAAGTCAGTCCCGGACTGTCCGATATCAGTTTTTCTAAATTGCATTATGTGGTGGGAATAGGAGGCAGATTTCGACCCTTCAAAGATGAAAAGCTGAATCTGCGGCTGGATATTGGAAAAGGACCAGAAACTCAGTATGCCATCTATTTATCAATCCGTGAAGCTTTTTAAAACGATCCATCATTTCTTGATTAAATCATCATAAACCTTTGGCAAATCGTTTATCTTTGAATCATTATTTTTTAAAGAATTATTAAACCTTTTGCTATCATGAGAAAAAAGATTGTTGCAGGTAACTGGAAAATGAATAAAACACTTCAGGAAGGAATTTCACTGGCTTCCGAAATTGTAAATATGGCCAAGGATGAGGTAATGGATGATGCGATCATGATCCTGAATCCACCCTTCATTCACCTGGAAAATATTGGGAAACTGATAAAAGGAGCTAATAATATTTTTCTGGGCGCACAAAATTGTAATGAAAATGAATCTGGTGCTTATACGGGAGAGGTTTCGGTTGATATGTTAAAATCAGTGGGCTGTGAGTATGTAATTCTGGGGCATAGTGAGAGAAGAGAATATTTCAAGGAGTCAAATGATCTTCTTGCAAAAAAAGTAAATATTGTTCTTGAAAAAGGTTTAAAACCTATCTTCTGTTGTGGCGAATCCCTGAATATACGAGAAAAAGGCACTTTCGTAGAATTTGTTTCAAAACAGATCACAGAAAGCCTGTTTCATTTGAATAAAGATCAATTTCGTAATATCGTCCTCGCCTATGAGCCAATCTGGGCCATTGGAACAGGAGTAAATGCAACTTCCGGACAAGCCCAGGAAATGCACGCATCCTTAAGGCAACATCTGGCCAGTAAATTTGGAAGTGCTTTTGCAGATGAGATTTCCATATTATACGGAGGCAGCTGTAAGCCAAGCAATGCCCGGGAATTGTTCGCTGGTCCGGATGTAGATGGCGGTCTGATTGGAGGAGCTTCCCTTAAATCAAGAGATTTTGTCGATATTGTCAAATCATTCTGAAAATGAACACCTGTTACTCAATTTGAACGTTGGGAAATTGGTATTTAATCAATTCAGGAAAATGATATTCCCGGTGGCCCTATTGGTTTTCACCATGATGGGTCCCATCCTTCTGGCACAAAAAATTAATCAGCCGTTTTATTGCGAGCTGAGGGGATCTTTTTTCATTGAAGAATATCCTGATCGGGCTGATTTTTTGGTTTTTGAAGAGGATTCAGAAGCATTTGCTGACCTGCTGGTTTTTGAAACTGATAATTCCTTGTTTGCGGATAAATCCGGTATCTGGTACTTTACAGATGAGCGTGCATTTGCCGACTTTACCATTTATTTTGTTGAATCCAAGAACAATGCCGATTTTACTCTTTATTTCACCTCGTTCGAATCATTCGCGGGATGTAACGATTGATGGCCGCCCAGTATAAACAGATTCATATTTACTGTGAAGAGTCCCTGATCGAAATGCTCATCGCAGAAATGTCAACGATCGGATATGATTCGTTTGTGAATGAGTCTGAAGGATTTTCAGCAGCCATAACCTTTCCTAAATTTGATGAAAAAAGATTAAAATCACTGTTTCAAGACTATTTGTCATCGGGTAATGTCCAATATCAGGTGGAAGATCTGGAAGAAAAAAACTGGAATGAAATATGGGAGCAGAATTATTCCCCTGTAATCATCAGTGATTATTGCCTGATCCGGGCTTCCTTTCATCCGCCTGATAAAAACTTCCCCCTGGAAATTGTGATCAATCCAAAAATGTCATTTGGAACAGGTCACCATGAAACCACACGTTTGATGATCAGGAACCAGCTTGAAACGGATCATAAAGGTAAAATGGTTTTGGATGTTGGCTGTGGAACCGGTATTCTTTCGATTATAGCTGAAAAACTGGGGGCCCGGAAAATAACCGGCATTGACATTGATCCATGGTCCTATCAGAATGCACTTGAAAATATTCAGCTGAACAATTCCAGCCGGATTGAGATCATGAAGGAGGATATTTTACATTTGCTTGATCAAGGCCAATATGATATCATATTGGCCAATATTAACCGGCAAATAATTCTGGAAAATATCAAAAATTACAGCAGCTTGTTGCAAGATAATGGCATATTGATATGCAGTGGATTTTTAACGGAGGACAAGGATCTGATCCTCAGGAAAGCAATTCAGAATCAACTGGGTTACCTTCATGATAAGACCATGAATAAATGGTCATCCTTGGTTTTTAAGAAAAAAACTAATTAAATTTCATCAAAATATTATAAAAATATCATCCCTGTTCGTTATACGTATAACCAATTCTCACTTTGTTTTTATTATTGAAAAAGAAGGATCATATCGTTTGAGAAGGATTTTAAAAATAGTATGGCTGTTTGCAGGACTTACGCTGTCTCTTACAGGTTTCGGGCAAATAGCTGACAGTTTGCCTCAGAGAGATGATGTCGTGGGGGAAATCCTGATCGATATATACCGTACGAAAATACCCTCTGCCATCGAATTGGGACTCGATTTTGCTTCCTACTGGGATGCCGGTGGACTCAGTTCCCAACAGAAAAATAAAATTGAAAGCATATATCAGGCAATGAGGGGAAGGAAAATGCCTGCCAATCCTTATTTATTATATTTTATAAAAACCATCAGCCTGGCCGGAGGAAATGATCTTATTCAATTATCGGCCATGACAGAGATACTCGACATGACAGGCCAGGTGTTGACCTATGAGAACACCACCAATGTCAGGAATTATTTTCAAAACCTGAACACATTCCTCGCTCATAAGGCAATCTATTATTCAAATGGATTTAAACTTCAGGTGGATAATATTGATTTTGAATTTGAATATGTGGTTTCCCGATCACCTGAAATTCAGGATCAAATCCCCCCTGAGGCCGATCAGGCAGAGCCGCATGAAATCATCGATAACCAGGAAAATAATGAAAATAATTCCGGTGGCTGGAATGATTGGGATAATACGAATGACTCGAATACTGATCAAGATGGCTGGGATTCATCCTGGGAGGATCCCAATGATTCTGATAAACAGGCCATGAATCCAGAAGATGATTGGCTGAATACACCTCAAACTGATGATTCCCACAATGATCAATCCCTCATCGAAAGTATTGTAGATGTACCTGTTCCGGAAGAAAAAGGACCCATTATCCGGTTTAAATCCACCGACTTGATCTTTTTAACCCATTATGATTCTATTTCCCTTGAATCATCCAAAGGATTTTACGCCCTTACTGATGAGCAATATGTAGGAGAGGGAGGAACTTTCACCTGGAGCTCATTGGGATTGAACAGTAAAAACGTGTTTTGTAAACTGGGTAAATATGCATTTAAAACAAATAAACCTGGATTAATTGCGACAAAATCCAAACTGACGTTTTCCGATAAACTTGATGCCCCGATCGATGGCACTTTTGAATACAGAAGCATTACAAGAAGGCCAGAGGAGAAATCCACTTTTCCCCGATTCACATCATATGACCATCAAATAAAAGTTTATTACCCTGTTGATAAAAATTTGATTTTTAAGGGGGGATTCTCACTTTTTGGAGACCAGGTTTACAGCAATTCATTATTAAAAAAGAATTCAGTGCTCGAGATACAGGATGAAACGGGTGTCTTATTCAGAGCATTATCCCCTAAATTTGGGCTTTCTGATACATTAATCACTTCCAAAAAGGCACAGATTACCATTTACCATGACCGTGATTCAATCTTTCATCCGGAAGTTCAGCTGAAATATGATCCAAATAAACGGGAATTAATGGTATACAGGGATGAGGGTGTTTATCGGATTACGCCTTATATAATCACCTATTTTGATATGGATGTCTCTGCAGATATGATCGTATGGGACCTGGATGAAGATTCGCTGGATATTTCCATTTCAAGTGCCAGGAACATTGTGCCAGCCTATTTTGAATCAAACGAATATTTTAATAAAAATGACATGAAAAGCCTGGAGGGCATCTATGATTTCCATCCGCTGATCATGGCAGTCCAGTATGCCAGGAAAATCAGAAGCAAACAATTCAATGTTTTTGATATGGCGCATAACCTCCGTCAAAACGAAAAGGCGGTCAGTGCTTCCATGGTGGGTCTGGTACAAAATGGATTCATAGATTTTAATTCCCGAACAGGTGAAATATTGGTCAAGGATAAAGCTTTTCATTATGTCGATGCGAACCGGTTTAAAGAGGACTATGATGATTTGAAAATAAAATCACTCTCTCCCGCACTGCCCAATGCAACCATCAGGCTGGAAGAAAAAGAAATGACCATTCGCGGAATCGAACGTTTCAATGTCAGTGAGACCTTGGGCGTTTTTATCTATCCGAAAAACAGTGAAATTACCGTGCTGAAAAACCGTGATCTGAAATTCAACGGACAACTCTATGCAGGTAACTTTGAATTTATCGGGCAGGAATTCTTGTTCAAGTACGACAGCTTTTATGTGGATCTGTCTCAAATTGATTCCATCCGGTTTTATATCGATGACCTTGAAACCGGCCAGAAAAGGATGGTGGACAATAAACTGATCGCCAGCCAGGATTCAGTAAAAGAAAAATCCATAAGTGGTCTCGCCCAGACATTTAACGAATCCAGTGGTCGTTTATATATTAACAAACCGGATAATAAATCAGGGCAGAAAATTTATCCTAGTTATCCTAAATTCAATGCTTCCCAGGGTGCAATCGTATATTTTGACAACAAGGATGTTCTGAACGGGGCTTATGATAAATCCATTTATTTTGTCATTCCACCCTTTGAAATTGACAGTTTAAGCGGAAGTGATCCTGCGAGCATTGGATTTGAAGGAATTTTTGTGGCAGAAGGGATGTTGCCATCTTTCCAGGAAACCTTACATATCATGGATGATAACTCCCTGGGCTTCAAACATTCCTTACCTGCTAAAGGCTATGATCTTTTTACCGGGAACGGGAAAATATATGATTCATTAAGAATGGACCATAACGGGTTGACTGCAAAAGGTTCCATCGAATATATGACCTCATCTTTAAAATCAGATCATTTTATATTTTATATCGATTCGCTGACTGCCACCGGGGTAGACTTCGCCATGACAAAAGGAGAAATGGATGGAGGAAGTTTTCCGGATGCGTATGTAGATGCTTTCAAATTGAAATGGCTTCCTAAAAAAGACAGTATGTATGTTTCTAATATCAGAAACCCATTCAATCTTTATGACAGTACAGCAACTTTAAATGGGACACTTATTGTCAATAAAAGTGGCGGATTCGGGCAGGGAACTTTATTGACCAGGGGCGCCATTGCTAAATCGGATCAATTCTCCTTCAATGAATCGAGATTTGGAGCTCGACATGCAATTTTTGACATCAGTTCTGACAACCCTGACAAACCTGCATTATCTGGAGAAGATATTCGACTCGATTTTAATCTCATCGAAAATTTTGCTGATATCGGTCCTGAAATTGAAGGAATGGCTGCCATTAATTTCCCATACGCTCAATTTAAGACCTCCATCTCAAATGCACGCTGGTACCTTGACGATCGAACAGTTGTCATGAATAAACCTGAAGATATTGACATTAGCAATTCATATTTCTATGCCACACGGAAAGAATTGGATTCATTATCATTTAATGCATCCAAGGCGGTTTACAATATGGATAAGCTGGAGTTGCTTGTGTCAGGGATCCCTTATATAAAAGTGGCGGATGCTAAGATTACCCCGGAGAATAATGAAGTCCTTGTCCTCGAAAATGCAAGAATCGGGACCCTTTATAATACCACCATCGTTATTGATACCCTGAATGAATATCATAAACTATATGATGGTACCATCGACATTATTTCCAGGAATGAATTTGCCGGGAATGCTACTTATCAGTATGTAAATGCAGTGAGTGATACTTTCGCCATAAAAATCGATGAATTCGTACTGGTTCCGGAAGAAACAACAAGGAGTCGGGAGAACATCCTTCATACACAGGCCATGGGATATGTAACCGAAGACAATGGAGTTGTAATATCTCCGGGTTTACAGTATAAGGGGGAAGCGATTATGTATGCTCCGGATCCTGCTTTCAAATTGAATGGTTTCGTAAAATTACAATACCAATCGAATCCACTGGAAGATTTATGGATAAAGTATGAAAGCAGTGAAACCGAAACACAAAGAGTAGAATTTGATTTTAACCTTGCTCGAACTGAGGATGATCAAAAGATCACTGCGGGATTGCATTATGATGAACATGATGCGCTTTATGCAACTTTTGTGAATAACAAAAAATCCGTCATGGATAAAGATTTTTTCATCCCGGCCGGCATCCTGAGTTTTGATGCCGATTCAAGCATGTACCGGATTGAAGATACTTTGAAGGTAAGTGGCCAATCATTTTCGGGAAGGATCTTCAATTTAAACGTGAATACTTCCGGTATTAATTTTGAAGGGCCTGTAAATTTTAATCTGATCTCCAAAAACTTTGAATTGACAGGTGCAGCCATCGGGCACGGTAATATCGAAAAGAATGTTTATGATATGAATGCGTTCTTAACCATGAATTTCGACTTACCTCCTCAGGCGATAACGGCCATGAGCAAGGATATGCTCGAAGTAATCGATTTGTTGGGCATTCCTGTAGGCTATGGGGATGATCCGGAAACATTATATAAACTCGCAGATATAATCGGCGAACGACCTACGGTTGAATATGATAAAAAATCGCTGGTGGAATATACTCCCATGGTAGGGATATCCCCGAAACTTTTAAAGACCATCGTGATCCCCAAGGTTAACCTCACCTGGATCCCAAAATACAAAGCCTGGTACAGTACAGGGAAAATAGCGATCTCTAACATTATGAATGAGGATGTTAACGCCCTGGTGGATGGATTCCTTGAAATTAAAAAGAACGAAAATGGCGATGTCATCAACCTGTTCCTGCAATTCTCACCCAATAGCTGGTATTTTTTCAATTTTGAAGAAAACCGTATCATTACTGCCTCCTCAAATGATGCGTATCTTGATGTGATCGCGAGTAAGACGAATGCTTTGAAAGCTGATTTTGGTGATTATTTCTTCCTGGATGGAGAATTGAATGAAGCCCTCAGATTCATTGATCGTTTCAGAATGGAATATCTGGAAATCAAAGAACCTTACGAATTGAATTTTGCCCCTACTCCGTCCCAGCCCATCTTGCAGGAAACCGAAAAGAAAGATGACGGTTTTGCAATTCCCGATGAAGTGACAGAGGAAGAGGAGGATGACGATGGATTTTAACGATCTGGAAACCAGGCCGCTTCACAACCCGCTCTGACAACTTGCGTTTATTAGATACATATTGTTGTTCCTTATTCGATACCATCTGACTATAATATGTAGTAATTTTGCCTTGTTCTGATTGATTAATCAAAGTGGTCAAATTCCAGCCTTATATCAAATTCATGCTCATACTGATGTTTGTACTGAGCTTCTCGAGAATGGCAACGTCAACTCCGCTGCAGGAATCTGACTCAATTTCATTGTCACGGGAAATAATGCTGGCAAAAAATCTTATAAGTCAATCCGAATATGATTCAGCCCGAATGATCCTGATTCATAGTGCTGATATCGCCTTAAAAGGACAGTGGTGGGACTTATATTTTGTCTCACAAACCACCATGGCCACCCTTTTGGAAAAACAGGGAGATCTGAACGATGTGGTCAAGATCTATATTGAGTTGATCCGCGAACTTGAAAAAAACAGGAAGTTCGACCTGCTGGCACAAGCATATTACGAATTAGGGGAGGGATACATTGATTTTGAGCTATTTAAAAAAGCCATTGGATATTTTCTCCTTTCCAACGATTATTATGAAAAATCCGGGAAAATTGAGGAACAGATTAAAACCCTCTCCCAGCTGGGGGAATTATATACCCGGACAGAAAATTATCTTCAGGCTGAGCAATATTTATTGAATGCCATTGAAAAAATGAAACGCCATCTACCAATGGGAGATTTAAGCCCTTTGCTCAATAACCTGGTCCTGGTGTATGAAAAGATGGGCGATATTGAAAAAATGTTAAAAGTGAATCTTCAATTATTTGACATTGCAAAAGAAAAAAATGACCTCGTTGACATTGCCACGAGCTTGAATAACCTCGGCTATAATTATGCGGCACTGGGAGATGATGAAAAAGCCCTCAAGTATTTCCAGAATTCCTATTTCACCAATAATTTAATTAATCAGCCAGAATATAAAAAAGCACTTGGATTAACCAATATCGGCATTACCTATGAACACCTGGGAAGAGATTATATTGCCATTGATACTCTGCAATCCGCATTAAAAATATGGGAAGGGGAAGACAACCTGCATCGCATGGCAGAGCTGAACAATATTATCGCCCGTATTTATTTACATTTGAAAGAATATGATTCTGCCGAAAAATTTGCCGACAAGGCCCTTGAAAACGCCGAAAAAGCAGGAGATCCAGAAGCCTTAAGTGAATGTTACGAAACCCATTCTCAGATATATCAGGAAACGGATAATTTCGAGAAGGCATTATTTTATCATAAAAAATTCCTGGCATTGACTGACTCCCTTCAAAATCAGGAGATTGCCCGAGAAAGACTCATCACGCAACGGGAATTCAATGCTGAAAGAGCTGAAAAAGAATTATCACTGATCCTGGCCGATCGCGAGCTCAAGGATCTGATGGTTCGTCAGATGTATCTGGAAAAAGAATCAAATCAAAAACAAATAGCATTACTGAAAAGCGACCAGGAACTTCAAGAACTGGAAAAGGAAAGAGCCCTGCAGGGACTTAAATTAACACATCAGGAACTTGAAGCTGAAAAGAAAGACCGGGAAATAGAATATCTGCATCAACAGCAGGAAATGCAGCGGCTGGCACTGGCTAGAAAGGAAGCAGAGGAAAAAGAGCAAAAAAAAACCATCCAACTGCTTGAAAAGCAAAGCCAATTGAATGAACAGCAATTGGAACGCACCTCGTTGAGAAAGAAATTATCCATCATGACCATCGGTCTTCTTGTGATCATCCTGATTCTTATCATTATCGGATATATTCAGAAAAGAAAAGATAATAAGCTCCTGTCCCGTCAAAAAGAATCGATATTGATGATCAATAAGGAATTGGAAGAAAAGAATAATCAGATCGCACGCCAGCGGGATGAAATCAAACATTCTTTTACTGAACTGGAAAATACCATAGAAGAACTAAAGAAAGCCCAGAATCAACTGATTGAAGTTGAAAAAATGGCTTCCCTCGGACAGCTTACGGCCGGTATTGCCCACGAGATCAATAATCCGATCAATTTTGTCAGTTCTAATGTGAGCCCATTGCGAATGAATATTACTGAACTGAAGGAAATACTGGAAACCTACCGGAATGCTACCGCCAACGGAATTGAAAGTGACAAAATTCAATATGCCCGGGATCTTGAAAAAAAATATGACCTCGATTATTTGATTACTGAAGTGGATCTTTTACTCAATGGCATATCAGAAGGGGCTTCCCGTACTAAGGAAATTGTCCAGGGGCTGCGTAATTTCTCGCGGGTTGATGAACATGTTTTACGGAGTGCAAGTGTTCACGATGGCTTGGATTCTACCCTCGTATTGCTTAATAATATCTTTAAAAACAGGATTGAGATCGAAAAGGATTATGATGAAAACCTTCAATCCATTGAGTGTTATCCCGGTCAACTGAACCAGGTGTTTATGAACATTCTCAACAATGCCATCCAGGCCATTGAAGGGGCGGGAAAGATCCTCATCAAAACAAGAAAAATAAAAAACAGGGCCGTGATCTGGATATCAGATACAGGGAAAGGAATACCCAAAGATCATTTGAATCAAATTTTTTATCCATTTTTTACTACCAAAGAAGTGGGAGAAGGAACTGGTTTGGGTCTTTCCATTTCCTATGGAATCATTCAACAACATAGGGGTGAAATCAAAGTCAGCAGCAAACCAGGGAAGGGAACTACATTCAAAATTTCCCTGCCTATCAAACACAACCGATAAGCATAATCTTAATGGCTCAATGATGAGATGAATTTTTAAAATTTTCAAATCCATGAATATCTCCTTAATTTTCAAGAAATGGCGCTTTCTCTCAAGATGCAAATCTGCCCCTTACCAGATGCCTGTCGCCCATTGCGTATGCCGAAAATCCGAAGGCCGTAAAAATTTCTGAATTTTTCGGGTTAAGATATGACTTGAGGTAAATTTCTTGAGGTAAATACCTATTTTTGTATTCGTAATTATGGATCACCGGTGGATTATAAAGGAAAAACCAGAGATAGAGAAAGTAGCCTTACTTTCTTCTGAAATCAATATTAATCCGGTCCTTGCCTCCATCCTGGTACAAAGGGAAATAACCAATTTTGAAGAAGCAAAATCCTTTTTCCGCCCTTCACTGGATGATCTGCATGATCCGTTTTTAATGGAGGACATGGATCTGGCAGTGGAAAGATTAAACCGTGCCATCCATCTGGGAGAAAATATTTTGATCTATGGTGATTATGATGTGGATGGGACCACCTCCGTCGCCCTTGTCTACAGTTATCTAAAGAAAATTTATTCGAACATACAATATTATATCCCTGACAGATATTCAGAAGGGTATGGAATTTCGGCCGAAGGGATCAAATGGGCTAAAAAAAATAATATAGATCTGATCATAAGCCTTGATTGCGGAATCAAAGCAATAGATATGACCCGCGAAGCCAATGAAAAAGGAATCGATCTGATCATTTGTGATCATCATCTGCCAGGTAAGATCCTGCCGGAGGCCTATGCCATACTTGATCCCAAAAGAAAGGAATGCCGTTATCCTTATAAGGAACTGTCTGGCTGTGGAGTCGGGTTTAAATTTATGCAAGCTTTTTCTATCCAGAATAAACTGGATGCAAGCCAGTTGTATCATTTTCTTGACTTTCTTGCGGTAAGTATTGCTTCTGACATTGTACCAATCGATGGTGAAAACAGGATCTTTGCCTATTATGGGCTTGAAAAATTAAATGCCGATCCCAGACCGGGACTGAAAGCGCTGATCGATGTAGCGGGATTACGAGGTAAAGTAACCATTTCAGGCATCGTTTTCGGTATCGGGCCCAGGATCAATGCGGCAGGACGGATGACACATGCCGGGCTTGCTGTTGAATTATTATTATCGGACTCCTATAAAAGTGCTGAACACATCGCCCTCAAAGTGAATAGCAACAATGATGAAAGAAGAAACTTTGATGCGAATATCACAACGGAGGCTTTAAAAATGATCCAGGATGATGTAAAAAGAAAAAATGCAAAGTCAACGGTACTTTTTAAAAGTGACTGGCATAAAGGCGTGATCGGAATCGTTGCCTCCAGATGTATTGATAAATTTTACCGGCCTACCATCATCTTGACAAAATCCAATAACAAAGTCACCGGATCAGCCAGGTCCGTGGATGGATTTGATGTCTATGAGGCCATTGCCGAATGTTCTGACCTTCTTGATCAATACGGGGGACATATGTACGCAGCCGGTCTCACTTTATCACTGGATAAAGTAAACGCCTTTATTAAAAAATTTGAAAGAATAGTAGAAGAAAGGATCACGGAAGAACAGCTGATCCCTCGCATCGATATTGATCAAGCCATCGATCTGAATATCATTAATGCCAAATTCCTGGAGATAATCAAGCAAATGTCTCCTTTTGGTCCCTCTAACATGCAACCTGTATTTATGTCTGAAAGATTATATGTTTCAGCCAGACCCAGGATCCTCAAGGAGGAACATCTGAAATTTTATGTCCACCAGGATGGCAACGATGCAGTGTTTGAAACCATTGGATTTGGTCTCGCTCAATATTATGAACTGATCAACAGCGGCATGCGATTTAAAATGGCCTATGCCATCGAGGAAAACAATTACCTGGGTCAAACGACTCTACAATTATTAGCTAAGGATATAAAATTTGATTGATGGGTCAGAAATTACGCGCGGAAAACCTTTATAAAAAATATAAAAAAAGAACCGTCGTTGACGATGTAACTCTTTACGTCGAACAGGGTGAGATCGTTGGACTGCTGGGTCCTAACGGTGCCGGGAAAACAACTTCCTTTTATATGATCGTTGGGCTTATCAAGCCCAATGCGGGTGAAATATTCCTGGATTCAGCCAATATTACATCCTTGCCCATGTACAAACGTGCAAAAAAGGGAATTGGATATCTTGCTCAGGAACCTTCTGTTTTTCGTTCCTTAACCGTAGAAGAGAACCTGATGGCCGTATTGGAAATGTCAAATCTTAGTAAAAAGGAACAAAAAGAAAAGATGGAATCCCTGATAGACGAATTCAGTCTGTCTCATGTGAGGAAAAACAAAGGTCTTCTTTTGTCAGGGGGTGAAAGAAGAAGAACGGAAATTGCCAGGGCCCTGGCAGTGGACCCAAAATTTGTCTTACTGGATGAACCATTCGCCGGCGTTGATCCTATAGCCGTTGAAGAGATCCAATCCATTGTGGCCCGACTGAAAAATAAAAACATTGGGATCCTGATCACAGATCACAACGTCAATGAAACTTTATCCATTACTGATCGCGCTTATTTAATGTTTGAAGGCAAATTACTGAAAGCAGGAAGCGCAGAAGACCTGGCTGCTGATGAACAGGTAAGGAGGGTCTATCTTGGTAAACATTTCGAACTGAAAAGAAAAATTTAAACGCAATCAGTGGAAATCATCAATTCAATATTTTCATGGGTCATGAAAAAGCGCATGCATCAGATTGAGCTTTTTCTGAAATACCCACTTGAGGTCCAGGATGAATTGTTTCAGAAATTAATAGAAACTGCCAAAGATACACAGTTTGGCAAGGAACATGATTTCACCAATATTAATAACATTCAGGATTATCGAGAAAAGGTACCCATCAGGAATTATGAACAGCTTTTCCCTTATATTGAATTGCTTTTAAAAGGAGAGCAAAAAATCCTTTGGCCTTCGGAAGTCAGCTGGTTTGCTAAATCTTCGGGAACTACCAATGACCGGAGCAAATTTATTCCTGTCACCAACGAAGCGCTGGAAGATTGCCATTTTAAAGGGGGAATGGATATGATATCCCTCTATATAAACAATTACCCGGATTCAAAAATATATACGGGGAAAGGTCTGGTGATCGGCGGCAGCCACCAGATCAACCAGTTCGATGAAAACTCAAAATCCTATTACGGAGATGTATCGGCCGTTATCATTAAAAATCTTCCTTTCTGGACCCAGATAAAAAGAACACCACCGATTGATATTGCATTAATGAGCGATTGGGAAAAGAAAATTGAAAAAATGGCCGAGGTCACTTCCGAGGAAAATGTGACCAGTATTTATGGCGTACCTACCTGGACGGTAGTGCTGATCAACCGGATCCTCGAAATGAAAAATGCAAAAAATATCCTGGAGGTTTGGCCTAACCTGGAATTATTCGTGCATGGAGCGGTATCCTTCACCCCCTATCGAAATCTATTTAACCAGTTAATCCCTTCGCCGGATATGCGGTACATAGAAACTTATAATGCTTCCGAAGGTTTTTTCGGCATTCAGGATTTGAAGGATTCGGATGAATTGTTGCTCATGCTTGACTATGGGGTCTTTTATGAATTCGTCCCATTCATTGAAATAAACAAGGATCATCCCAGAACTTACAGTCTTGATGAAGTAGAGATCGGTAAGAATTATGCCATGATCATCAGCACCAATGCAGGCCTCTGGAGATACAGGATTGGAGATACCATCCGTTTCACTTCCAAATATCCTTTCCGGTTCAAGATATCCGGGAGGACCAAACATTTTATCAATGCTTTCGGAGAGGAACTCATCATAGAAAACGCGGAACAGGGAATCACGAAGGCCTGTGAAAAAACCGGAGCAGTGATTGGCGACTATACCGCCGGCCCTATTTATTTCAAGGAAGGCAATAAGGGAGGCCATGAATGGATCATCGAGTTTAAACGGAAACCCAGGGATCTGAATCAATTTACAGATATATTGGATAAAACCCTGCGCCAGATCAATTCTGATTACGATGCCAAAAGGTATAAGAACATGGCGCTCCAGAAACCAATCATACACCCGGTAAATGAAGGTACTTTTTATTCCTGGATGAAAAAAAGGAATAAGCTGGGTGGTCAGAATAAGGTGCCCCGCCTGGTCAACTCCAGGGAATACCTGGATGAAATACTCAAGATGATCGAACAGCAGTGATAGACGGAAACGGGAAAACGGGGAGATGAGGAGACCGGGAGATGATGCGGAGATGCAGAGAAGCGGAGAGGCGGATCCCGTGGTACACATACATTAAGCTTGGCCTTGAAGAAGCCTGCCGCAGGCGGGCCCGACATTCAACTTTTAGTGGGATCGCTGACAAACGGATTGAATGGGAAAATTTGAAGCTTTTAAATTTTTAGAATCATAAGTGGTCAGAGCCAGGGAATCTCTGGAAACTCAAGCTACTCCTTGGACTGATTGTTTTACAATTTATTGATGAGAATAAAAGAAAAAATACTCCTCGTTGATTCAGCAATTAACTTCATCCTGGGTTTTCTTTTAATTGCATATTCCCCCAGACTGGTAGCATTCCTGGGGGTGCCAATAACGGAAAGCGGTTTTTACCCAAATATTTTAGGAGGTGTATTTTTTGGCATTGCTTTGGCACTCCTGCTTGAAGTTTATGGCAAGGATTCAAAATACACTGCTGGATTAGGCCTGATCGGTGCGATAGGTATTAATTTATGTGGAGGCATTGTTTTATTATTCTGGCTATTGTCAGGTAACCTTCATCTTCCTGTAAGGGGTATGGCCTTTCTTTGGAGTCTTGATATTATTCTTCTCGTAATAAGCAGTCTTGAGTTATTTAATCATTTTAAAGCAAAAGGATAATAATACTTTTCTGGAGCTGGTGCGGATGTTGAATACAAGGCGTCGCAGAGATTCATCCATGCCCCATCAAATTCGTCCGACCACTCATCAGTCCTGTGTGTGCGAGGTTGTAGTATGAGGTTAATAAACCGTAATATTATTTCTATAAGCTTTTTCGGAAAAGGAGTTTTATCTCATAGGAGTTTATAAAATGGATAAAGAACTTCCTGGGACGTCCCACGGCCACTGGGCCGCATCCTTGCATCGAGCCTGTTTTTAATCCCCGCAAATTGCTAACTCAAAGATTAAATAAGATCTCTCACGCAAGGGTGGGTATCGGAAATTCAGCTAACGTGTCATTTTAATAATATCTATCGTTCCATTTGAAGCTTTATGTTTGTTCAATTATGGATCAGTAATATGATATTCGATTTGCCATTTTTTAATGATCATTCATTATAAGACGCGCACAGATCCTTCGGAGGGACCTCAGGATAAAAAGCGATACATATTGAGACCGGTTATTAGATAGATGGAACATCTTACAACGATCAACTAATTCAGGTATGTACAAGGCAAAATTCATCATTCTTTATTCATCATTCTTAATTCATCATTCAGGGAGTGCTCCATCCAGTAAGGTTTTAAAAATCTATAATAGGGTATATTAATGCCACATTGTTCAGTAGTTCATTTCAATCCTCAGGTTATTTATTCACTAAAAAACGGCTGGTGATAGAATCGCTTTCCTGTTGCTTTGTAAAGGGCATTGGCAAGGGCTCCCATGACAGGTGGGTAGGGAGGCTCTCCTACACCTGTCGGATCTATTTCGTTTTTTATAAAATGCACATCAATGGATTTGGGCGCATCACTGTTCCGGATCATTTGGTAGTTGTCCAGATTATCCTGATTGGTTACACCATTTCTGAAAATAAGACCACCATACATGGCCACCCCGATACCATCCACTACACAGCCTTCGGTCTGGTTGTCAGCTCCATCCGGATTCACCACGATGCCACAATCATTAGCGCAGCACACCCTGACTATCACAGGTTTGCCATCTTCCATCTTTAAATCCAACACCTGCGCAGCGTAGGAACCTTGACAGTAATACGCAGCAATCCCCCGATGGACATTGGAATTGTCCTTACCCCATCCGGATTTTTCGCGGACAAGTTCCAATACACCTGCAAGGCGTCCGGCATCATAGCGATTATTCTCACCTACAGGATTGGTTCGGGCTCGTTCGAGTAATTCCAGCTGGAATTCAATGGGATCCTTTCCGGCAATTTCAGCTACTTCGTCCAGAAAAGACTGTTCGGCTGTTGCCATAAAGTTGTGCCGTGGGGCCCGGAAAGAGCCTGTGGTAATGTTGGAGTCGATGGACCAGGTCTCGGCGAGAAAGTTTTCTACCGCACCAGCGGGGAATTCACTTGCACTTATTAGCGGGCTTTCCGGAATACCTCCTGCCTTTATATGAATTGCTGTCAAATGGTTGTCCTCATCTAATGCTGCCCGGTAGATGACATGGTATGCGGGGCGATATATACCAGAGGTCATATCATCTTCACGGGTATATTGCAACTTAATCGGGGCCTTCATTCTCTGGGAGATGAGCGCAGCCTCTATCAGCCAGTGTGCATAAGATCGTCGCCCGAATCCTCCCCCCAAACGCGTCATCTGAATATCAATTTTCTCCACAGGCATTCCCAACCGAGCTGAAAGTGCTAGTTCTGTGCTCTCAGGTTTTTGAAGTGGTCCCGCCAACTCGGCTTTCTCTGCAGTAACATTTGCAAAGAAGGTCATCGGTTCCATGCAGTTATGTGCAAGGAAAGGAGCTGTATAGGTCCGTTCGATTACTTTTGCAGCATTTTCAAAGGCTTTCTCCGGGTCACCGTCTCTGCGAAGTACGCTCGCTGGATTACCGGCCATTTCGGCCATCCTGGCAATGTGGTCTTTTGTACTCTCAAGCCCTGCGGGAATAGTGACCGTTTGTCTTCCGGCGTAATAGTCATTCCGTTCGATCGTATGTTCACTTATGGGTTCCCATTCGATTTCGAGCGCCTCTTTTGCTTTCATTACCTCCCAGGTGGAGTTCCCCACTACAGCTACAAGGTCGGGGAAAGTACAGGTGTCGAAATGCCCCCTTACATAATCATCATCGAATACTTTGATGGTGAAAATATCTTTGATACCTGGCATTGACCTTGCAGCCGAGTCGTCGAACGATTTTAGTTTCAGACCGAAAGCTGGTGGATGTGTAATCATGCCAATGAGCATCCCATTCAACCTGAATATCACTTCCGAACAGGGGCTTCCCGGTCACGATTTTTGGACCATCCACATTTTTTAATGACGCACCAATGATCTTAAAATCCTTCAGATCCTTAAGTACTACTTCTTCCGGAACAGGAATATTCGCGGCTGCTGATGCCATTTCTCCATAACCCGCGGACTTTCCACTTTTTTTGTGGTACAGCATACCTTCCGAGGTCGTAATCTCAGCAACAGGCACCTGCCAGGTATTTGCTGCAGCCTCCCGGAGCATTTGTCTGGCGGTTGCCCCCGCCATTCTTAGGGTTCTCCATGCTGTCCGAATGGCATTGCTTCCCCCGATGGTTTGACCTCTATACAATTCCGTATTTAAGGGCGCTTGTTCCACAATGACATTTTTCCAATCTACATCGAGTTCCTCAGCTACGATCATAGGCATAGAAGTTTTTACGCCCTGTCCGGCTTCCGGATTCTTTGATATAATGGTGACTACACCATCCTCCCCAATTTTCAGGAAGGCATTGATGTTGAAAATCTCATCCTGCAAATTATTCGTTGGTTCCAGGTAGTTCCTGCCCGCGGCCATCAGGTTAAATCCGAGCATCATACCTCCACCTGTCATGACGGTACTTTTTATAAAGGAACGTCTTCCGAAAGTAGTTTTTGCTATATTCATTTCAAGTTATTTTGGTGTGAGATTATGAGACCGTTACCGGTTCTTAAGGATTTTGGCTGCAGATTTAATCGCAGCATTGATACGCATATAGGTGCCGCAACGACAAATATTCCTATTCATTTCATTTTGGATTTCTTCGTCAGTTGCGTTGGGATTCTTTTTCAATAAGGCCGCGGCCCTCATAATCTGGCCTGGCTGGCAGTAGCCACATTGGGACACGTCATGCTCCAACCATGCTTTTTGAACCGGGTGTTCCCCATTTTCAGACAATCCTTCAATAGTAGTAATGGGCTGGCTACCCACTTCCGACACCAGCAACTTGCAGGCCGGTGTGGCTTCACCTCCCAGATGAATTGTGCAGGCCCCACATACCCATTGGCCGCAACCGTATTTGGTACCCACCAGCCCCAGGTGGTCCCTGAGCACCCATAACATAGGTGTGGAAGGATCAACATCCACCTGCTGTTCTTTTCCGTTGATGTTCAGATTAAAAATTGCCATGGTGAATAATTTTGAAAGTAATACATTTCTATTTTAACAATATTATTTTGAGTTCGACGACATAAACCAATAGTATTCAAACTCTCTGATTATATAAAGACATGCTTCCTACCAGGATTCTACAATCCTGTTGACTTTTCCATCGCTTCTGTATAGCGGGTACCCATCACCTTAATCTTGCCGGAAGCAACTTCCATTTCCTGCAGTTCCTGAGCAGTGAGATGAATAGAAACAGCATCCATATTTTCCTTTAACCGATGCAGCTTGGTGGTTCCCGGAATGGGTACGATCCACGGTTTTTGAGCCAGCACCCAGGCCAGGGCAATTTGGGCAAGGGTCGCATTTTTTCTTTCTGCAAACTGGGTAATTAAATCCAGCAGCGTTTTATTGGCAACACGGGCTTCCTCGGTATATCTCGGTAGGATGTTCCGGATATCCCCTTCCCCAAACTTGGTCTTTTCATCAATTTTGCCAGTCAAAAATCCTTTTCCTAAGGGACTGAAAGCCACCAACCCGATACCCAGTTCCTCAATGGTAGGGATGATCTCTTTTTCATGCTGCCTTGTCCAGAGGGAGTATTCACTTTGCAAAGCTGTAACAGGCTGTACGGCATGCGCTCTCCGAATGGTTTGAGCACCTGCTTCAGAAAGGCCAAAGTATTTAACTTTTCCTTCTTTTATCAGATCTTTTACCGTTCCTGCTACATCTTCAATAGGTACATTAGGATCAACCCGGTGCTGGTATAATAAGTCGATGACATCCACCTTCAGTCTTTTCATCGATCCTTCAACGGCACGCCTGATATTATCCGGGCGGCTGTTAAAACCCATCATTTTCCCATCCTGGATGTTGAATCCGAATTTGGTGGCGATCACCACCTTTTCCCTCAAAGGGGCTAATGCCTCACCAACCAGTTCTTCGTTGGTAAACGGACCATATACTTCTGCCGTATCAAAAAAAGTCACGCCCATTTCCACTGCCTTTTGGATAAGGGCAATGGCATCTTTTTTCTCGGGGAATGGAAAATAGGAAAAGCTCATTCCCATGCATCCCAACCCTATAGCTGAGACTTCCAGGTTGCTCTTGCCAAGTTTACGTTTAATCATTTGCAATAATTATGAATCATTTAATAATAATTAAACAAATTTCCGTTCACAATTATTTAACGGGTAACGAGCATCAAACAATCACCTGCGAAATTCAAACAATGTGCTGTCCTTGGCTACCTTAGTCAATACTATATTTCACTTGCATGATACTCTTCATCACGTACTGCATGCAACCACTCTGTCGGGCCTTTTAGCCTGCTTGTAATGGCTATTTGAATAAAGGCTTTATCTGCACTTGCACCATGCCAATGTGGGATATTGGGCGGGCATGTTACCACATCTCCTTTCTGGAGAATTTTCTTGGGCTGCCCTGTCTCCTGATAGTAGCCTTCACCTCCAATGGCCAATATGATTTGTCCATCCGGATGTAAATGCCATTTTGTTCGTGCTCCTGGCTCAAAGGTCACACTGCCGACTGCAATGTGATTGAGTGCTATCACTTTCAACCAATGACTGCAACCATGCGACACCATCAAAACGCTCGTTCTCAATTTTTTCACCTTTGGGGAAAATCAAGATTACCTTCTGAATTATTGAGGTCGCTTTTGAACCTGATCATTAGAATTATTACAGGAAACAACGGCAATGGCTGAAACAGCTATTACCAATGAGATCATCTTATTCATTTGAATGTTGTTCATCTTGTTTCCCGATAAATTCAGTAATTTATTGTTTGTAATACAAATATCAGTAGATTCTATTTGCGAGGGCTTACACCAATTACTGGTTTACTTATCCATCTTACTGTTTTTAGAAGAGTAGCGTAAAAATTGCCATGAAAGGATTGTACATTTGTCCAGCAAACTTTCAATTTTAACGATGGAAGATATACTCGTATTTGATACCATTAAGCAGTACAATGCTTTCAACAAACAGGAGGCATTGCACCCACTGGTCGGTGTAATTGATCTGTCAAAAGCTGATCCTAGAAAGGGCAGGAGAATGATGTATAATTTCTATACCATATTCCTGAAGGAGATCAAATGTGGAGACCTCCGTTATGGTTGTAACTATTATGACTATGATGAAGGCACGCTCATTTTTCTGGCACCAGGGCAGGTGATCGGAGAAAACAAGGACGAATATTATCAGCCTCAGGGCCATGCCCTGGTCTTTCATCCTGATTTTATCGTCGGTACCTCTCTGGGCAGGAATATGCAGGATTATACCTTTTTCTCCTACGAGGTCAATGAAGCATTGCACCTTTCCAGTTCTGAAAGAGATTTGGTCAAAGATTGTTTTTCAAAAATTGACAAAGAATTAAGACAACTCATCGACAGACATACCAAGAACCTGGTGATATCAAATATTGAATTGTTTCTGAATTATTGCGTTCGGTTTTATGACCGGCAGTTTATTACTCGTACCAATGCCAACCAGGGTATTCTTACCCGTTTTGAAAACCTGCTCAATGATTATTTTAACTCTGACAAGGCAGGAAAATTGGGACTGCCTTCTGTGGCTTATTGTGCCGAACAGCTATTCATATCGCCCAACTACTTTGGAGATATGATCAAAAAAGAGACGGGAAAATCTCCGCATGAACATATTCAACTAAAGCTGATCAATACCGCAAAAGAACGTATTTTCGATCCCACCAAAAGCCTCTCTGAAATTGCTTATGAGTTAGGGTTTAAACATCCACAACACTTCAGCCGGATGTTCAAAAAGAGCACCGGAGTATCTCCCAATGAATATCGGAATAGGAATTGAAGTGCTGTTTCGTGAGGACCCGCCTTCCGTAGGCAGGCACGAAATAAGGCGACAAGGAATCTGCTCAATGCATAGTGGTTAAGGAGGCAAAATCAATTGCTTTAAATCTTTGCTTCACCAAAACTACGCTCAATTTATAATGGTTCTACGTGGGGTCACTGATTTCACGATTTTAATTGATGTCTTCACTTTATTTTAGTAATATTATTATAGTCATTAATTAAAATCCCAAGGATATGCAAAAAATAATGCTATTTTGCTGGCTATTGGCCATAAGTGCTTTAATTCCAGCATGTCAGGAAAAGAACAGTAAGGAAGCGCAAAGCAGATGCCGCTCCAGAAGCTACCATGAAGAGCCTTTCGAATATGAAAGCTACCAGTAATAGCGATTGGTGGCCTAATCAATTAAACCTGAGTATTCTTCGTCAAAACTCTTCCATGTCAAACCCTATGGGGCAAGACTTCAATTACATCAGTGAATTTAAAAGCCTCGATTATGAGGCATTGAAAAAAGACATTCGTGAAGTATTGACACAATCACAGGATTGGTGGCCAGCGGATTATGGTCACTATGGTGGTTTGTTTATCAGAATGGCCTGGCATAGTGCCGGCACCTATCGTACCGGCGATGGACGGGGTGGCTCTCGTGCAGGTCAGCAACGTTTTGCTCCATTAAATAGCTGGCCGGATAATGCCAACCTGGACAAAGCAAGACGCCTGCTATGGCCTATCAAGCAAAAATACGGCAATAAAATTTCCTGGGCAGATTTGATGATTCTTACGGGTAATGTTGCTCTGGAATCCATGGGATTTAAAACCTACGGATTTGCAGGAGGAAGAGAAGATGTGTATGAACCTAATATGGATGTTTATTGGGGTGCTGAACAGAAATGGCTAGCGGATAAGGAGCGTTATTCAGGAGATCGCGAACTTGAAAATCCATTGGCTGCTGTACAAATGGGATTGATCTATGTGAATCCTGAAGGGCCACAAGGCAATCCTGATCCTGTTCTTGCAGCAAAAGATATTCGCGAGACTTTCGGCAGAATGGGTATGAATGATGAAGAAACGGTTGCGCTGATTGCCGGAGGCCATACACTAGGGTAAAACACATGGAGCAGGTCCGGCTTCTCATGTAGGCACAGAGCCTGAAGCAGCAGATATCGAAGAACAAGGTCTTGGATGGAAGAGTACTTATAAATCCGGTAAAGGAGCAGATGCCATTACTTCTGGCTTGGAAGTAATCTGGACTTCTACTCCTACCCAATGGAGTCATTTGTTTTTTATTAATTTATTTGAAAATGAATGGGAATTGACCAAAAGTCCGGCCGGAGCACATCAGTGGGAGGCCAAAGACCCAAAAATGATGGTTCCGGATGCTTTTGATTCGACCAAAACGCATAAGCCAACCATGCTAACAACCGATTTATCATTAAGATTTGATCCTGTTTATGAAAAGATCTCAAGAAGATTTTTATGAAAATCCTGATACGTTTGACGAGGCTTTTGCTCGTGCCTGGTTTAAGCTTAACTCATAGAGATATGGGACCACGCACTACTTATTTAGGACCGGAAGCACCAACAGAAGACCTGATCTGGCAAGATCCAATCCCAGCTGTAAATCATGACTTGATCAACGAAAAAGATATCGCTAGCTTGAAATCAACCATTTTGAATTCGGACTTATCTATCAGTGAAATGGTATCCACTGCATGGGCTTCGGCTTCCACTTACCGCGGATCTGACAGAAGAGGGGGGGCAAATGGAGCAAGAATCCGTTTAGCGCCTCAAAAAGATTGGGAAGTAAATAATCCCGAGCAATTGAAAAAAGTATTGGGGATTCTTGAAAAAATCCAAATGGACTTCAATGCAAAATCAACAACCAAGAAAGTGTCTCTTGGCTGACTTGATTGTTCTGGCAGGTAATGCCGGGGTAGAAAAAGCCGCTGCTAAATGCTGGCTATACGGTTAAGGTGCCATTTCACCCGGTCGTATGGATGCCACTGCAAGAGCAAACAGACGTTGCATCTTTTGCTCTCCTTGAGCCAATGGCAGATGGTTTCCGCAATTATCTAAAAACAAGTTATATTATATCTACGGAAGAATTGTTGTTGACAAAGCACAATTGCTTACCCTTACTGCTCCTGAAATGACAGTGTTGGTTGGTGGTATGCGTGCATTAAATGCTAATTACAATGGTTCCAGGCATGGAATCTTTACTTCACAAGAAGATAAGCTGACCAATGATTTCTTTGTTAATCTTTTGGATATGAGTACTGAATGGAAAGCTACTTCGGATACCAAAGAAGAATTTGAAGGAAGAGATAGAAAGACAGGAGAAGTAAAGTGGACTGCCACCCGTGCAGATTTAATCTTTGGTTCAAATTCTGAATTAAGAGCCCTGGCTGAAGTTTATGCCAGCAATGATGCGAAACAAAAATTTGTTAAGGATTTTGTTGCTGCCTGGGACAAAGTGATGAAGCTTGATAGATTTGACTTAATCTATCAATAATCGTAATGGAATGTCCTAAATGAATAGGGGCGATACCTGTTCAAATATTTTAGAATAATTAATTAGTTAAAAAGCCAGCCCGCAAGGACTGGCTTTTTAGCTTAATAAAATTACTCCTGGCTTGTAGAAATTGATAACACTAGGCTTATAGAAAAAGGACCAATTCCATCATTCCCTCGAGAAACTGATGCGAAGTGCTCTGGTTTATCAGAAATTTGTACTATTTCCGATTGGTCTTTCTGAATAATCAAAAAAAAACCGACTATTTAAGCCGGCTTTTCACCTGAATTAATTATGCGTAGTACAATACTAATAATCTATATTATTCATTTACGATTTTTGTTATCTAATATATTTGCCTTTGGATAGTAAAGCATCTGCGGCAATTTCATTTTTCCTCTTACGGTATTAAAAATGCTACAATTCTATTTTGAACGGAATTTTGAGTTTTTCCCATTGGAGGTATCCTACAGTAGAGTTGTCGGTGATATTTTCAAATCCGTAGGTCAATAGTTCCTGAAAAGGTGCCTCAACCGGCGTGACCGTCACCCTTAGTGCATCCGCTGATTCATCGTAACTGAAGCTACCCCACTGGTCGTTGTTTTTGTTGAAAATAATTATCCATTCTTTTTGTGATGGGATCATGTGAATGCTGTATTTTCCAGCTGGCAAGGATTTCCCTTCAACCTTCACATCGTTATTGATCTCGATTGTGGTATTTTCATTGGCTCCAGCTCTCCATGGAAAGGGCTTATCTTTAGAGTATTTATTGCCTGGGGCAAATCCATAAGGGACCAACTCACCCCAAATTGTTCTGCCCTTCACCGCTGGACGACTGTAGGTAATGGTAATCTGCGTATCTGCCCCAACGTATTGTGTGATACTTGCTTTCTGACTTTGTCTTATCTTATTGCCTTGTCCTGAAGAAGGACTGGAAATAAAAAAAACCATGATTAGCGTAATAAAGAAGGTAAATGTGAAATTTGATGTTTTCATTTTTTTATTATTTGATTTAGTTAAACTTGATTTTTCTCCGAATTAAACTGCATGCACTACCAGTTCCAAAATATCTTTGTTTCAGGTGGCAAACAGGATCTATTACTGTAAAATCTACCTTATTTCTTAAAAAGACCAGCTCCAATTGTTAAATCCTCTGCACCAGAGTCGAGTACCTTATTTGTACTTTTTGCATATTTTCTGCTTTAAACCTACTTGCGTTTAGCTTGTTCTTCTTTGAAAAATGCATTCATTTTTTGGAAATTATTTTCTACAAAAACCAAAGGGCCATGTCCGCCGCCTTCTACAATGACGAACTCACTCTTGATGCCTTCCTTTTGTAGCTTTTCAAAAAGTTGTTCACTTTGGCACAATGGGCAAAGATTAATATGTCAGTCATCGAGAAGTCTAGAGAGAAATTCAAATAAATTCTTTTTACCATTTTAAACCCAGCATTGTCATCCCATTGTGAAACTCGTTCGAAGCATTCAGGTTTAATAGCATTTTCTGAGCATAATCCTGATGGGGATTTACTAATAAATGCTCATTTCAAATTTTTGCTAAGAAAATTAATAACCTTTTCTCTTACTTCATCCGAATCGAACATTACTCCAAAATGAGGTGCGTCTTTTACAATGACCAATTCATTCTCAACACCTGCCACACTCAACCATGCACTCAATAACTGGGATTGTTTTGTGGATACCAGCTCATCTTTTTCGCCATGTATAATTAAAAATGGTGGATCATCTTTGTCAACGTAGGTGACCGGACTGGCGGCTTTGGCCAAATCAGGACGGGCAAGCGGGGCTGCACCTATCAAAAGGCCCTCAGGTGATTTTTCATCATCAGCTCCAGGAAATAATATCAATTCCGCAGGCCCGTAAAAATCTACCACAGCTTTGAAGCTAAAAGATTTACTTGTTCCGGGCATAAAAAAATCTTTGATTTCATTATTTGCGGATAAACCCACCAGTGAGGCCAGATGACCCCCTGCTGAAAAACCCATTACAGCAAAGCGTTTTTTGTCAAATCCATACTGGTCCGCATGGTCGTAGAGAAATGAAACAGCACGGTTACAGTCTTGTATTTGAGCGGGGAAAACGGCTTGTGTACTGAACCGATAGTCAATGGATGCCAGGGCAAAACCATTGCTTATTATTTCAGCCACTGTTTTTTTCATATACCCGATATCGGCATACTTATCATTGCTTAGCCATCCACCACCATGTATAAAAATCACCAGTGGCAATTTTCCTTTTGTATGCGCCGGCAAATAAATATCCAATAAATGTTTTTGCAGGGTATCATTGTTGTAAGGTATGTTCCCGTGCAAAATGGTACCTTCGGGGAAAATATTAATAACAGGGTTGGTTTGAGCAAAACCGTGGTTTACAACCATAAAACAGAGAAGAAAAAATTGAATATGAATTTTTTTCATCATGATCTTAATATTTACGCCTGTCTACTTCAACACAGTAATCGAAATATTTAATATACACATTTCACCTTATTCCTTTTTTTCTACTTGTATCATGACCGCTCCGAGTTGATATGGCGATGGATAAGAGCATACCAAAAATACAAGAGTAATAGCTTTCCAGGCAAAGGGAAGCCCACGATGACCTACCCATAAGATGAGAACGCCCGTTTGCGCGAAGGGCTACTGGATGCCAGACAGGTTATTTTATGCGATAAACCATCAGTACATTCCCATGTCTCAGATACATATTTCCTTCATACAGATAAGGGTGTGACCAGTGCGGGCCTGTTCCTTTTTCAACCTGAAATGAGCTGATAAGCTTAAAACCGGATGGATCGGGTTCAACAAGACCAACATTCCCATTTTTCTCATCATACACATACAGCATGCCATCAGCGTACACCATTTGCCCTTTTGAGTTCCATTTTTCATCGTACATCACTTCGCCTGTATTCCAGTCCAGGCATGCCCAGTTCCCGGTACCGTTGCTTATCCAGTACGATCCAAACAGGAAGCCATTGTGTTCGATAAGCCCATGGTGGTGATTGTCAAGCACGTTGTTGGTATATACTTCTTCCAGGGAGCTTACATCATCGTTTAATTTAAGCATTTTAGCAGGATAGTTATATCCGATAGAAAGGAAGATCATGTTGCCTTTCACTACCGGAGCATTGGCCCAGATAATACCTTTGGGCTGCCATCTCCACAAGGAGGAGTCGAAATACTTGTAGGAGGCTTTGATGTCACCATTCTCCGGGTCAACAATGAACAGGTCACTGGCAGAAGCGCCCAATATATACTCTTTGTTGTTAAAGGTATGCAGGATGGGTGATACATAAGAGCGCTGTCCGTCCGTGCTGGGTGTTTTCCAGATTTCTTTACCGGTCATTTTATCAAAAGCGACAAAAGTCGTCAGGGCACCGGCAGCGGAACTGATGACCTTGTTGCCGACAATCAGCGGGGATTCGGCCACCCCCCAGTTATGCCATTCGGCCTGGTAGTCTTCGTCCACGTTGATCTTCCAGTTGATCTTCCCTGTTTCGGCATTCAGGCAGACCAGTTCGCCCATTCCACTGATGATGTATATCCGGTCTTCCTCAATAGTAGGGGTGCCTCGTGTATTAGGAGTGCCCTGATTCCACGACCGTCCATAGGCAACCTGCCAAAGCTGATTGCCTTCAAAATCTATGCATGTTAAATGATCCATATCTCCGATTTTTCCAGAGGCATAGATGTACTTCCCGTTTGAAATGACAGAGGAATACCCTTCACCAATGCCCTCAAATTCCAGCAGCAGCTGCGGGCCGCCTTCCGGCCACTCTTTCAGCAAATCGCTTTCGGGAAATTTGCCATCCCTGTCCGGACCACGAAATTGATAAATCTGAGCATCGGTCGCTAACACTATTAAAACCAGGATGTGAACTAATAGTACTTTCTTCATGGATATTTTTAATTACATTATAAATTCAATTTAACAGAAACTAAGGTTTGCAGAGGAACCATTCCGAGAATTGGTGTTTTCATACAAATATAATTAACAATTACTCAAGGACTGACTACGTCGAACTAAAGGTTCCTCGGAGCAACCATCCACCGCCATGTATAAAAATCACCAGTGGCAATTTCCCTTTTGCATCTGCAGAAAAATAAATATCCAATAAATGTTTCCCCAGGGTATCATTATTGTAAGTTATGTTTCCGCGCAAAACGGTACTCTCCGGAAAAATATCGAGCACTGGATTGGTTTGAGCAAAACCCTGGTACACAAATATTAAAAGAAGAAGGAAAAATTGAATACTGATTTTTTTCATACCGATGTTTTCATTTGTCCCAGTAAACTTCAATTCAAGAAGCCAAATATTTAACATAGACCTTTTGGCCTTGGTCAATTAGCTCCTTAAGGCCTTAAATATAAATCAGGCCTATCCCTTTCTCAAGTTCTATCAATCCAATTGTCATTGGGCCACTTTCACACACATTAGCCTGTTTTGATCACGGATTACCAGTTTACCATCGGCAAGCGCAATCGGTGCCCAGTTCTGAGTAGAGCCACCAATTCTTGCAGCAATTCCTTCGGCCTGAGTTTTTGGTTCACCGAGCAATTCCCTTGATGCCAATGGTTTGAATCCGGTTGGATCAGGGTCAATGAGATAGAGTTTCTTTGCTCCATCAGTAGCCAATATCAGCCCGTCTGCATAAATCATACTGCCTTTGTTGAAATCAGGATCCCGTTTTGTCTTCCACATGATCTCGCCATCCATATTCATACAGGTCAGTCCGTCACGGCGGTTGTTAGTCCCATATTGAGCATAGAAATACCCATCGATTAAAAGCGGTGGTTTGGTCTGGTCACCAAATTCTTCCGTCCTGAAAAGTTCGGTTGTTCCATAACTACCATCTGCTCTTTTTTCAACTTTAATCATAAGCGCTCCAAGTTCATATCCGCCGACAACAAGTACTTTATTATCACCGGCATCTACGGCGCACGGCACGGAAATATGACATTTCCATTCATTATAATCCCAAAGTATTTTTCCGGATAAAGGTTCTATTCCAACAATTCTACCCAGCGTTTGAGGCAAATCCCTGTGTCCAATGGGATTAGTAGAGGAGATAACCATTACAATATGATCTTCCCCGTCTATTTTTACAACTGAGGGGCTGGTATATGATTCGTTCCCCAGGTTGGGTGTTTTCCAGACCATATCGCCTGTATTTTTATTATAAGCTATTGCCCCGGCTTCAGGAGCCTGGGATAAAACTATAAGCAAATCGCCATAAACCAAAGGGCATTGAGAGATGGCCCATATCGGGAAATTTCCATGACCTCCAAATCCACCGGGTCCTCCTGATTCACCGGATGGATCGTTTCCGGGATCACCGCCAAAATCTGTCCAGATGTTTTTATTCCAAACTGGTTTGTGCGCGTTTATGTCGATACAGTATAAGTCGCCGAATGGTCCGCATGAGTAAACATAATTACCGTCAATTGCCGGAACACTGCGCGAGCCAGGAAACATAACTGCACCAGCTGCATTGTATTCAAATTTCCAAAGTTCATCACCGGTTTTCAGATCAAAACAGCGCATCTTGTCACCTTCATCATCATTTCGGTCAAGAATATACACTTTACTGTCTTTCACCACCGGTCCACCATAACCAATGCCTACATTTACGGACCATAAAACATCCGGACCACTTTCAGGCCAGGTTCGAAACAGATTTTTTTGAGGCGAAGTACTGTTTCTTTCGGGCCCGAGAAATTGGGGCCAATCCTGCGCATAAATACGGGCTGTATAAGTCACCAGTAAAAATGCGGTGGTAAAAATCAGTTTGTTTTTCATTTTGATATTTTGTCTTGGTTTAAATTTACTGAAAACATTCTTCCATTGAACCGATTAAGAACAATAGAACCGCGTAACTCTGATTGTTCGTCCTGGATTCCTGTTTTTACACGATTTTCCCAGAAATCCGCGATCCTTCATTGTTTGACTTTCCCGGTTATATACCCCCACGTGATTGTATATGAACCCTCAGCTTGAAGGCCTTTTCAATCACATCCAGTCTCGCTTTCCTGGGATCTGGCTTGCCGACCGGTTTACCATCGGACTGGATCTCGAGGATCTCGTTCTTTTTGGGAGTGTAAACGGGCCATTCCGGCAGTCCCTTACCATTGGGATCACCGGTCCTGGCGAAGTTTGCCCAATAGGTGTTCATCATCTGCGCTATCTTTTGATCTTCAGGTGTTGTCTCAGGGGCGCCCCAGCGCGCATTGAGGTTGTTAAATACATACGCGACTTCGGATCCGTGTCCGGCGCCATACGGCATCCTTTCCCTCATTGGGGCGGGGACGTAAGAGAAAAGGTAGATGTAGGCTGGTTCTCCCTTTGCGACAAAAGCCCTTGCTGTCAAAACGGCCGGCTCACCCCATACCCAGTCCGTGTTAAACTTTGTGATTACCTCATCGAATTCTTTGTTACCATCAGGATCATAGGCAGCTTTTGCTTCACCCTCCAGTTCCCCGAACAGTGAAAACAGTTCTTCCTTTGAACTGCTGGCATTAACAAAGCCTCCACCTATTTCCGCACTACAATTCCCGATGATGAGCGGAACGCTTGCCTGTCTGCCGGCCTTGTATGCGCTCTCAGCAGTTTCTACCACCAGTTTACCGTCGAGAATCGGGCCCGAATAGATACGCGGACCTCCCTGGCCATCATTTTCCTGACCTCCGTCCACAATCTCCTCTACGCTCAGGGCACGTAGCTTAGCCAGTGCGGCCGCATCTGTGCCCTCTATCCCATGTTTGCGGGCAAAGTTTATTCCGATTGTTTCCGCTGAAACGGGGTAGAGGGGATCGGCATTTTCTTTATTGATCGGTCTGCCGGTCAGAACACCATCCCGGCCACCGCCGGACTCACTGATTGCTTTATGGAAAAGTCCTTTTGCAGCTGGTATTGTCAAAAGTGAATGTACCGAGACACCACCGGCAGAGAAACCGAAAATAGTGACATTATCCGGATCACCTCCGAATGCGGCAATGTTTTCCTGCACCCATTGAAGGGCAGCAATCTGATCCATGAAGGCATAACTGCCCTTGGGCTCTTCCGGATGCTCCTTGCTCAACGCAGGGAATGCAAAATGGCCAAGGCGCCCCAAGACGGTAGTTGAAGGTCATCAGGATGACGCCTTGTTTGGCAAATGCATCTCCTGAAGTGCCGGGACCGGAGCCGCTACCCCCTACGAAAGCGCCACCGTGGATCCACACCATCACCGGCAGCTTGGCTCTCGGTTTAGTTCCGGCAGGTCACCCACAAATTGAGATACAGGCAATCTTCCGATGAGCCTTCCGCAATTGCTCCGGAACCGCGGGGCCATCCTGCCTGCGCACAATCTGCGCCAGAACTCACTTGCATCACGTACTCCCTCCCATGGGGTTACGGGTTGGGGCGGGCGCCAGCGATATTCACCAACCGGCGGAGCAGCAAAGGGAATCCCCTTGAAGATTGAGACATCCTCTTCCGTCACACCACGCACGATTCCTGATGTGGTACGAACCGTTGGTGTCGCGGTCATGGCATCATTGACAACTGTTTGTTGAGCATACAATGGGCAACTTATAATGATTGCTAAACCTGTTAATACTTTTTTCATTTCGATAATTATTTAAATGATTTTTAATGATCGCCAGGTGTTAGCAGTCTTGTGAATGACAGAGATCCCATCTTCCAACTACCATCTTGTTTTATATACACTTCTGTGACCATAAATGGGTTAGTTACTTCATTTCCCCCCACAACCGCTAAAAGATCAATTCTATTTAACAAGATGGCAGTATTGTCAATGATATTCACCGATACTTCATGGATATCCGCTTTCTTGTACCAAATCCCTCCGCTTTTTATGACATTGAGTTCTTGTTCTTTCCCCCAGGATCCTCCCATGTGGACAAACACCGCTTTTTCGTGAAAGAGATTATCCAGGATATCTACATTTTTGTCTGACATCCACTGCCACTTTTCTTTGGAGAGATGAATGATTTCCTGTTCATCGGAAGAATTTTGTGCGAAGGACCATTGCGTACTTATGATGATTAAAAATAGCCCAAGAATTGATGTTTTCATACCAGTAATTAATTATAAGTTTTATGACTAAAAATTATTTTCATTTTTAACCAAGCACACTAATTTCAAAAATTAGTCATCTATATGTCGTTGCCAGAATTGAACAGCTAAATCCAACCATCCTTCGGCATCCGTTCCTGTACCAAGTCCGAATCCATGCCCTGCACTTTGATACCTTCGATGTTCAACATCCACTCCGGCATTTCTTAAATTCTCCACACGCCTTTCCACTGTATTGACATTGGCTATTCCATCATTGGCGGCCACAGTAATGAAAGCCGGAGAGAAATCTCTTGAATAGCCTGATTGACCAGTATAGGCTATGACGGCCGTAACAGGTTTTGGAAGATTGCCGCCTCCATAAGCTGAAACTCCGTTTAAAGCTATATTTCCAACCATTCTGGCTCCGGCTGAGCCTCCCCACAAAGAATAATTCTTTGTACTTACACCAAGATTCTCTGCATTACTAAAGATATAAGCTATCGCTGCTGCCAGGTCTTCGGTAGCCCATTGCCCGCTGCCAATGCGGTATCGTATCACAAAAGCGTTATACCCTTTTTTGCTTATTTCTAAAGCAAGTGGAAATCCTTCATGAAGAGAGCCAACATACGAAAATCCTCCACCGGGACAGACGATTGCAAATGGAGCATCCGGATTACCCCGGAAGAAAAATAGCCCGGTATTCTTTTTGCCAGAATCTTGCTGCTTTAGCTCATTGGTATAGAAATCGTAAAATATTGTTTTGCCATCGTTTACCTCGTCTATCATATGGTTAATTGCGCCAACGACAATATCAGGCTCCACATGGCTGTGATATGGCATGAGTGAACCAACATTACGCAGTTGTGTGTTATAATAACCAGAATTATTATCACGAGGTAACAATAACTCACCAAAGCCTTTAAATGCAGGGTGATTTACAATATCGCCGATATTACTATTAGTAGTTAGGTGGTTGTCCATTTTTTCGGTTTCTCTTGAATATTTTTTTCTATTTGTATTGTTACCTGACCCTAACGCATCCATCTTTGTGCAACTTAAAAGGAAAACCATTAAAAGCAATAATATCGAGTTAAGGCTAAATATCAACACAACTTTGTTTACCCAAATCTGACACGAATAGCGTTTCTTACTTTTTAATTTCATGTCTTCACTATATATATAATTTGTTTCATAAAGGCGGGTATTAATAATTAAATTCTCTTAAGAAAATGATTATACGACGAGCTTTCTACTACCCATCCATTTTATAATTTCCGGGTCACAATGATCGAAAAAGCTGCTTGTTTTCATATCAATCGCTGCGATGGCTTCCATATCTTCAGCGCTCAATTCAAAATCGAAAATGCTGAAATTTTCTTTTATCCTGTCTTTATGAACCGATTTGGGGATAGCGATTACTCTTCTTTGTGTGAGCCAGCGAAGAATAACCTGTGCAATTGATTTATTGTATTTCCTTCCAATTGAAAGTAACAATTCATTGTTAAAGACATTGTCTTTGCCTTCGGCAAATGGCCCCCAGGATTCTATTTGAACCACATTCTCTGTTAAAAATTTCTGCGTTTCTATTTGCTGATGGAAAGGATGCGTTTTAATCTGGTTCACTGCTGGAACAACTTCATTAAAAGTAATTATATCCATGACACGGTCGGGTGGGAAATTACTCAAACCAATGGCTCTAACTCTTCCATTCTTGTATAGCTCTTCCATAGCCCTCCACGAACCATGAACATCGCCATAAGGCTCGCGGATCAGGTATAAATCCAAATAATCAAGTTGCAGCTTGTTTAATGATTTTTCAAAAGTCTTTTTCGTGTTTTCGTAGCCGGTATCCTGAACCGATAGCTTAGTGGTAATAAACAAGTCTTCTCTTGCCACACCACTCTTTTTAATTGCATTCCCTACTGTAGTTTCATTCATATACGATGCTGCCGTATCAATTAATCGATTACCTGTTTCAATAGCTTCGAGTACACTATTTTCACATTCATTTTGGTCTGTAACCTGGAATACTCCAAATCCTAGGATCGGCATTTCAACACCATTATTGAGTTTTACTGTTTTCACTTTATCCATTATATCCATTTTATTCATCCAGCCCTTTTTCCTTTAACCAATCCGACATTAAATCGGCAAGTTCTAAATTGTTTAAATCTGAAAACGGAAAATGCGTATTGCCCTTAATCCCTATTTCAGGCAGATGCACGACTGTTACATCGCCTCCATACCTGTTTACGGTGTTCCTCCACAACCTTGCCATTTCAAGGCGAGAACGCCACCCATCAGTTCCCGGATTCGGATCTGGATTAGCTGGGATATTGTCTCCATAGTAAATGATAATGGGAAATTTCGTAAGCTTTAAGAATTCCTCCTTCGGAATACCATCAGCCTGTAATGGACCCGCTGAGCTTTCTATAGCAGGTGGTACTTCTCCCTCCGGAAAAACAAATCCTGAACCCGGCTCATACGAAACGATGGCGCGGACGTTTGAATTTTTCATAGCAGTTGCCCATCCGAATCCTCCCGCATGAGAATGCGTAGTGAGTATTGCCGGACCAATTTTGTTGAATAGTTCCGATGCGGCATTTGTTATCACTTTGGAGTCGAAACCACCTATATTTGGGGTCATCTGACGAAAATATTGATTGAGTGCCTCCGGATCTTTAGAGAATTGTACACCGGGAAAATAGTCAGGCCAATCGCCAATCCGAAATACATTGAACCAAAACTGCTCATCAGGAGTGGGAGTGATCGTAGCTTCTGCTGTACTACGCCCAGCGTTTCCACGTCTCGGTTGGTCCATTAAATAGACACTGAAACCCCGTCTTAAAAATATGTTCTGATAACCTTCCCGTCCATCCGGCGTAGTCTCCCAGGTTTTTGTGAACTGACCGAAGCCATGCCAGAAAACAAGCGGTAATTTCCTGGCCTTTACGGGAATCTGATAAAATACATAGGCATGATCACCATGAAACGTTTGACCTTCAGGAGTTCGCTTGATTGGATCAAAGGTTCCTGGATTCGTAATGACTGAACCACCGACCGCAAAACTGCCTTGCTCCTTGATAATCAACAGATCCTCGTGGGTTGTCGTACAGGATGTAACAACTGCTATTAACAGGACCAAGGTATTCATACATATTGAATGTTTCATGAAACCTGTGGAAGCAGAGTTGAACCGTATCCTCTCAAAATTGTTATTTACAATTCTCATAATTCCAATAATTTTTCATTGTACAAATGTATGTACTTGAATTGTAGGTCTTTGTACACAGATTACTGATTTGTCAACCATTTTTACTGAATTGGCTAATTAAATAGATGTGACTTTGCAGGAATATTTAAAAATGTATCAGTAAAGCAATACAGATAAACGGTGAGTGAAATTGCATACGTGTTTGGTTTCAAATATCCACAACATTTCAGCCGTACGGTTAAAAAAAGTACCTGCGAAACACCAAATGAATATCGGAATCTGAATGAATGAAAATCCATTATTAGAAAGGCTCACATTCCCGTTGAAATGATACACCTTTCCGGATGATTCCTCCTGGGAAAATGAGAAATGTGAAGAGGCAATTAGCAGGAATAAGTAGAATCCCATGAATATTCTCCTGTACCTTTTATTATTCATAACATTATTAGCGGTTTAAATAGGTTTACAAATAAATCATATAGAAATGGACTTCTATTATAAAAATCAAAGCATTACTTACGAAATTCAAACAATAACCTTATTTGGATTATTCTGGTTAATGCGAATGATTCCATGTGTAATAACCTGGTGTCTTCCAGTAAGAGTCTCGGGGGAAGGTAAGCCTATAAATCCCTGTTTGTATTAAGTGGTAATCTTTCCAGCTCTTGTTGTAAAGCCCGGTTTTCTTTGATGGCATTTTTAAATGCGTTGATCTGTTTTTGACGTTCGACATCGAACTTATCCTGGATCCTTCTGAATTGATCATCATTCCGGATGTTCGCCAGGAGCGGATCGTTTTTCAGATACCATGAATTAATAAAGCCCATTTGAAAGGCACTATCGAGCCAGGCAAGTGCTTCTTTCCGGTTACCAAGATAAGCGTTTGTGGTGGCAAGATCATAATAAAAACCACCGCTCATCCAGGCACCATACCCCCGGATCTCCTGATAGCGTTCAATATCCTGCTGTCTTTGTTCTTGTATCAGGTTTATTGCGGAAGAGGTATCACCCTGTAACAACCTTACATAACCCAGCCGATGCCTGAAGGGAACATACTGGGATGAGTCGCTGAATTGTTGCTCAATCTCTTTATACGTGGACCAGTACCTGGCGGCATCCTGCAGATCTCCGGCCTGTAGATTCACCCACCCAAGTGCATCGATGGTCTCCTGGTCGAGAGGTGCAATTTCCAGACCAGTGGTTAAGGTTTTCTCGGCCATCTCCAGATTGCCCTGATACCGGTAAAGCTGACCGAGACGGTAATAAGGTTCGATCCATCCGGGTGCCAGGCTGATCGCTTTCAGATAGTACTTTTCGGCTTTATCGTATTCTTCAACATTAAAGAAAATATTTCCCCACCGGAAATAGTATTCCGGATCCTTCAGGGAATATTCTCTTTCTATCGACTGGATGATCATGGTAGCAGCCTTCTCATAATTTCCACGGCTCAGTTGAATATTCCCCAGACTTTGAAGTACATCGGGATTGCCCGGCTCCAGCCAATAAGCTTTTTTCAGGTTTCTCAACGCCTCCTCCGATTCTCTATCCTGGTCCCGCAATATATTTCCCTTCAACAGATAGGCATCGGCAAGGGTCGTATCAATCCCGATCGCCTGATTTGCCAGGTCAAGGGCCTGATCGATCCAGATCCGGGTAGGTACACCATACTGTCTCATCCCGTAATGCAGAATTCTCCCTTTTAAAACATAAGCCCGTGCATAAGAAGGATCTATTTCAATGGCCTGTTCAATCAACTGCAGAGCATTATCCAGGTCGTTTTCATCATTCCAGTTCCTCCAGATATCCCGCGCCCTGAGCAGATAATCGTACGCTGTAACACTTTTAGCCCGGCCTTTACCTACCGGTTCACTGCGAATATGTCGTCGTTCATCATGGGTCAGCCGGGTTTCCAGAACCTGGGCTATTTCAATGGCTATTTCACTCTGTATTGTGAATATCTCTGTGATTTCCCGGTCGTAGGTTTCTGACCATACATGCACATCCTTGCTGACATCAATGAGTTGTGCAACGATCCGGACATTGTTACCCGCTTTTCTCACACTGCCTTCAAGAATATAGGCCACACCAAGTTCACGGCCAATAACAGGTGTTGTTTTATCAGGATTTTTATATTGTTCGGTAGTCGTTCTTGATTTCACCTTGAGTGCCGAAATTTTCACAAGCTGATTGATGATGTCATCAGTGATGCCATCACTGAAATATTCCTGCTGGGGATCATTGCTTAGGTTCTCAAAAGGAAGCACGGCAATGGATTTATCCTCCATTCCGAACAGCCCCTTTTCAAAATAAAAGAACCTGTTGAGACCATATCCCCCCAGGATCAGGATTACGGTGATTGTAATTATCCAGGTGAATTTTCTTGGGAAAGATTTAATCCTCCCGGATATCTCCTTTGATTTGGGCACCGATAAGAAATCATTGGTCAAGGCATAAACCGGTACCGGATGATCCACATTCTTAAGCCTGAAATTTCCCAGTGGTGTGGTTCTAATTTCTGATTGATTCCTGACCAGATGATAAATCGTATCCGTGATCAGGATTGATCCTGCAACACCCATTGATTCGAGCCGGGAAGCCACATTGACCCCATCACCGAATACGGATTCCCCCCGTATTTTTATATCACCCAGGTGAATACCGATACGCAAGGGTACTCTTGGGTCCCGGGTCAGTTCTTTCTGGATATCAAGGGCACATTCTACTGCCGCAAAAGCGGATGGGAAGATGCTCAGGCTCCCATCACCATAATAATGCATGATATTCCCATGATATTTCCGGGTGTATTTTTCGAGTACAAAACGATGTCTTTCAATGGTTTGCAGGGCTAGATTTTCATCTTTCTGCATGAGTGAAGTATACCCGACAATATCGGTAAACATGATGGCCGCTAACCTGCGATCCGAGGGGGATTGTATGGTTGGATCTGACATCTGAAATCAGCGCGTACTCGAATTTACTTATTTAACGGTAGAGTCAAAAGAGAGATTTTCTCTATAATACGTAACTAAATAATCAGGGGTGGTAAAAAACAGGTTTATTTCTCAAAGGCAACAGATATTTTCAATCAGATTTGAAAAAATTATCTCGAAAATCTCCATCATAAATTTAATGCTATTTTAAAAAATAGCCTGTAGAAAACTACCGGCTTTTAACCTAGCCATGCGTATTACTAAATATTAGTGAACAGCCTTTGGAAAATATAGGGATTCGGAATGTACGTTCTCTTATACCCGTAAATTCTCAGATGTTAAAGTTTATTCGACTTGCCTTTTATCCCGTTATGATGTAAAGGAATTTAATATATTGTTCCAAAAACAACAAAATTCAAATAATTAATTACGATTATCAAATATTGGGTCCGCGTAAAGTTGGGTATTAGTCCAGGGACTAAATATCCTGTATTCAATTAAGAGAGTTCATGATAGTTTTTCCTGGATGGATTAACATCGTAAAATCAATATGGAACCTTATCAGACACCAGGTCATAACCAGTGTGTGGTCAAGTGGGTCAGAAGTGGAAACAATCCCTAAATATGATTTTTACATAATCATACTCTCCCATAATATAGGTAAATGTCTGGCAAGGAAAAAAACGGCGATGGTCATTATAACCCAATTCCTTTTGTGCAACTTCAAACTCGTCCTGCGACTCAGTGGGCCATTGTACAGGTGGTCGTAGTACGAGGTCACCAACCTGAATGATTGAGGTAAAAGGTTATAAGGAAAAGCAACTTTTATCTCAAAAAAGTTGTTTATCTGGATAAGGAACTTTGCGGGACGCTCCACGTCCCAGCCTTCATGAAAATTACGGTTGGCAGGCGCTGGACCGCATCCTTACATCGCGCCAGTATCTGGTCAACACATAGGCCCATACTGACCCAAAGACCAAGCGAGGTGCCTCCTGCAAGAATGAGTGTCGATAACATCAGGATCATATATAAATTAATATGGACCCTCCTCAGACCAAAAACCATGGCCAGTGGATTGTCAATTTGGTCATACGAGGATACGCTCGAAGCTAACATGGAGGTTATGGATTGGGTCGTGATCCTAGGGAACAGAAGCCGAACCAGGGATATAAGTTAAACTTATGGGTATATAAAATTTATAAATAAAGATTATCGTAAATTCGCAATTTTAGCAAACTATAAATCTTAATCTATAAAAAATGGGAAATAACAAACATAAGGGTACATCAGCATATGATATTAACGATGAAAGCAAGTGCCCGTTTATGGGTGGAACTTTAAACCACGGTGCCGGCGGTGGAACAAAAAATCGTGACTGGTGGCCAAATCAGTTGAATTTGAACATCCTCCGTCAACACTCATCCTTATCCAATCCGATGGGGGAGGATTTCAACTACGCTGAGGAATTCAAAAGCCTCGATCTGAAGGCCGTGAAGAAAGACCTGTTCGATCTGATGACCAATTCACAAGACTGGTGGCCGGCCGATTACGGTCACTATGGGCCGTTCTTTATTCGGATGGCATGGCACAGTGCCGGTACTTACCGAATCTCTGACGGCCGTGGTGGCGGTGGCAGCTGGCAGCCAGCGTTTTGCACCACTCAACAGCTGGCCTGACAATGCAAACCTCGACAAGGCACGCTTACTGCTTTGGCCAATCAAACAGAAATATGGCAGGAAAATTTCGTGGGCCGATCTGATGATCCTTGCCGGTAACTGCGCCCTCGAATCGATGGGCTTCAAGACGTTCGGTTTCGGTGGCGGACGTGAAGATGTTTGGGAGCCTGAAGAAGACATCTATTGGGGTGCTGAAGGCGAGTGGTTAGGAGACAAGCGTTACACCGGTGACCGTGATCTTGAGAATCCGCTTGCTGCCGTTCAGATGGGTCTGATCTATGTGAATCCGGAAGGCCCTAACGGAAATCCTGATCCGGTTGCAGCAGCCCGTGATATTCGCGAGACTTTCGGCCGCATGGCCATGAATGACGAAGAAACTGTTGCGCTGATTGCCGGCGGACATACTTTCGGCAAAACCCATGGCGCTGCTGATCCAGGCAAGTATGTAGGAGCGGAACCCGCAGGTGCCAGCATTGAAGAACAAGGTCTTGGCTGGAAGAACACCTTCGGTAGCGGCAATGCAGGCGACACGATCACCAGCGGCCTGGAAGGAGCATGGACCACGACCCCAACAAAGTGGAGCAACAATTTCTTCGAAAACCTGTTCGGCTATGAATGGGAACTGACAAAGAGCCCGGCCGGTGCGTATCAGTGGAAACCGAAGGATGGTGCGGGCGCAGGTACCGTGCCAGATGCACACGATCCGTCAAAGAGACATGCACCCTTCATGCTAACCACGGATCTTGCCTTACGGTTTGATCCCAGCTATGAAAAAATTTCAAGACGCTTTTATGAGAACCCGGATGAGTTTGCAGACGCATTTGCCCGGGCATGGTTCAAGTTGACCCACCGTGATATGGGTCCTCGTGCGCGCTATCTTGGCCCGGAAGTTCCTGAAGAAGAGCTGATCTGGCAAGATCCTATTCCGACCGTTACGCATAAACTGATTGATGATAAGGACATCGCTGCATTGAAGGCTAAGATACTTGCTTCAGGACTGTCTGTTTCTCAACTGGTATCTACCGCCTGGGCATCAGCATCAACCTTCCGTGGTTCTGATAAACGTGGTGGTGCCAATGGTGCACGTATTCGTCTTGCGCCGCAGAAAGATTGGGAAGTCAACAATCCGGCTCAACTGGCAAAAGTGCTTAAGACACTTGAAGGCATTCAGAAAGAATTCAACAGTGCTCAGTCCGGCGGTAAAATGGTTTCACTGGCTGACCTGATCGTTCTGGGCGGATGTGCAGGCATCGAAAAGGCAGCAAAGAATGCCGGTCATGATGTGAAGGTGCCCTTTACACCGGGACGCGCCGATGCTTCACAGGAGCAAACCGATGTGGAATCATTCGCAGTGCTTGAGCCTACTGCAGATGGTTTCCGCAACTACATGAAGACAAAATACACGGTATCGGCAGAGGAAATGCTGGTTGACAAAGCACAACTGTTGACGCTGACTGCACCTGAGATGACGGTGCTCGTTGGCGGTATGCGTGTGCTTAATACGAACTTCGATCAGTCCAAACATGGTGTCTTCACCAAACGTCCAGAAGCGCTCACCAACGACTTCTTTGTCAACCTGCTCGATTTGGGCACAACGTGGAAGGCAACTTCGGAGAACGAAGATGTGTTTGAAGGTCGTGACCGTGCAACAGGCGAACTCAAGTGGACCGGAACCCGTGTTGATCTCATCTTCGGTTCGAATTCAGAGCTCAGGGCCCTCGCTGAAGTGTATGGATGTGCAGACTCTCAGGAAAAGTTCGTGAAGGACTTTGTGGCGGCATGGAACAAGGTGATGAACCTTGACCGCTTTGACCTGGCCTGATTTCAGCAACGTCTGCAGGCCTCAATACCGAGGAGAATAGTTATTTGTTAAGAGGTGGCCTGACAACGGGCCGCCTTTTTTAATTCCTAATCTCCTTGTTTTAGAATCAATACTACATTATCCGACGCTATATACACTAAGCTGGCCCGGATGTTGTGGATTAGATCTCAACCTGGCTCATGCATGACCTATTCCTATGCACCACTTTAAACCTGTTATACAAATCAGTCAGCTTCCTCGTTTCTCGAACTCATACCATGACCGGGAGCCAGGGTATGAGTTTGTCATGAGTGTTCATTACTATTGACACACTACTTTTCCCTGATATCGTACGCCATCAACGCATTGTTATGTCGGATATAAAGAATGCCGTTATGGATTACCGGGTGAGTCCAGAAGGGTCCCATGTCACCCTGGGTAACCGTAAAACTACTGACAAGATCGAATTTTTCAGGAGTAGCCTTCAGAAGACCCACGTTTCCATTCTTTTCATCATAAACATATAGCATGCCTTCGGCAGAAATAATGGATCCCTTGCAATTCCAGTGTTCTTCCCACATCTTTTTACCCGTATTCCAGTCGATACAGCACCAGTTGCCATCCGCATTATTCAGCCAGTTGGCTCCATAAATATAGCCGTCTACCAGGACCACTCCTCCATGGTGAACATCTAGCACATCATCAGTCCATAATACATTCGCCCCCTTGCCGTTATCAGCAATTTGGATCATCATACCACCTATATTGTAACCCCCGGTAACATAAACCTGGCCATCATGAAATAAGGGGGTCACACATAAAATAAGGTCACGTCCTGGCCTGGAATTCGGCAGAGGGACCTTCCAGAGAATATCCCCATTTGAAGCATCCACTGCAAAAACATGTTCCAAGGATACATTGATTATCATTCTTTTACCTGCGTAATCGATGAAGATGGGTGAAACATATCCCGGTTGGTCATCGAGACTTTCGGATTTCCAGATGAGATCACCGGTTGCTTTATCCAGGGCAATGGTCATGGTTTCAGGACCGCCTGGAGAAAAATAGAGCTTATCCCCATCGATGAGAAGTGATTCTGCGATACCCCAGCGTCCATAAGTTCCCTGATTCATTTCACTTGCCTGATATGACCAGATGATTTCCCCGGTGTTTCCGTCAAAGCAGGCAATATCTCCGAGTCCACTGCACGTGTAAACCTTATTGCCTTCAACAGTTGTTGTAGCCCTACTCTCGGGGTTTGATCCATTCCAGGACCGGCCCATAGCAGCCTGCCACAGTTTCTGACCATTCATGTCTAATGCAACCAGTATATCTTTTTCATTTTCGTTGCCGGTTATATAGATGTTATTGTTCCCGAAAGAAACAGAAGAGTAACCTTTGGGGATTTCAAGATTGGACCATATCAGGGTGGGTCCCCCATCCGGCCATGAACTCATCAGGCCGGTTTCTGATGAGACCCCGGTCCGGTTTTCTTCGCGCCATTCACTGATTGTTTGTGCATGGGAAAACTGCAGACCAATCAAGACAGTATACAGGACTACAACAATTAATTTCATTTGGAAAAATGTTTATTTTTCTGATTTTGTCAGGTTTCTAAATACAGAAATCCGATTAATTGATAAAATATAAAATTTATCTAGGTTGAACAAATGTAAATCAAACAATTAGTTACGGAAGCCAAGTATCTCATCTCTGGGAGGTGGAAAAAGGGATCTGTAACACAATATTAGAGGTTTTCATTATGATGTACTGGAGCTGGTCCTTCAAACTCGTCCTACAAACCTGGTTGGTCTGTTTATTGGAGGTTGTAGAACGAGGTTAATAATACAAAACTTTAGGGCTGAAGTTACCGGTGTCTGTAGTACAACGAACATAGAAATGGTAAGATCCCTGGGAGCCAATGCAGTGATTAATTATACAAAAGACGATATCATGGAGAGCGGAGAATTTTATGATTTTATCCTTGATGCATTAGGTGAATGGAAAAGTTCGAAATTAAAGCTGCAGTGCAGGAATGCACTGACTCCGAAAGGGAAATATATTTTAGTCGACGATGGAATTCCAAGGGCAACCATTGAAAATTTAGTTCTTCTCAAGAAACTGATTAAAGCCGGACAATTAAAGCCGGTCATCGACAGATGTTATTCCTTGGATCAAATGGCCGAGGTACATAAGTATGTAGACAAAGGACACAAAAAGGGAAATGTTATAATTACTGTCTAATTGATTATTGAAATAATAACGAACGCACAGCAATGTAAATAAAAAAAAGGCGGCCTCGTAATAAATTTAAGAGCTGTAATTCACTTGAACCTTTGTGTTACCTGAAAGCTAGAGGTACGAAATATTCTATATTTCATATCTTTGCAAAAGTGTTTATACCGGGACAAAACGTCAAAGTAATTATTACGAAGAAAATCCAATTCAATGATGGGGCAGAAAAATATAGAAACATATTGGAGTCGGTTTGCCAATGAGTATGAAGAAAAACAAAGTTATGTAGTGGGGTCAGAAGTCATTTTTCTTGCGAAGGAAGAATTACTAAAAGAACATCAGCTTGGCCGTGTATTGGAATTAGGATGCGGAACCGGATTATACACAGAAACGCTGCAAAAAATTGCTGATAATATTGTAGCCACGGATTTCTCTGATGAGATGATAGCATTTGCTAAACAGAAAAGAGGAAATCTGGAAAATATTAAATTCCTACAGGCTGATGCTTTGAACTTAGAATTTAATGAAGAGAGTTTTGATACGGTATTCATGGCTAATCTGGTACATGTAGTGGGCAGTGCCGAAAAAGTAATTGAAGGAAGTAACCGGGTATTAAAAAAAGGAGGATTGTTAATTATTACCTCTTTTGCTGTAGATGAAATGAGTTTGTTCAACAGAATATTTATAGGTGTGCGATATTTAAAAGCATTTCGGACCCCCCCTAAGGAAGCATTAATAGAAAAAGTCACGAGGAAAAGTGTTGAGGCTTTGCTTATAAATAGTGGCTTTAAAATCTCTAAAAGTATAGTCTTAGGAACAAAATCCAAAGCAATATATATAAGCAGCAAAAAAATAAAAAGTCAAGGTTCATATCTATCATTGAAAAGGACAGGCAATTGATCAGGTTATTATATTGTTGGCTATATAAGAAACAATGAGCAAACTTAAAGAAAATAAAATATTGATAATTATGCACGAAAGCTAACAATAAACATAGGTCAATGGGTGGATCGTGTTTAATTGGAAAATGAAAGCATCTGGAGTTGACATAGATGTTGTGGGGTGGACCCGGTTTGGCTCAACCATGCTCTTTTTATTTCACCTCTATTCAAACTAACCTTTCAACTTAAAAGGCCTATTGGTGGAATTTTGTAGAACGAGGTTAATAATCCAAATTATTGAGTTTAAAGGCTTAATTGGAAATGATGCCTTCTTTCATAAAAGTTGTTTATCTGGAAAAGGATTAAAACTAAAATTCATTAAACATCATTTATTTTCTTCCGGTGGACAATTTGGGGGATTTGGAGCCGGTAGATTCATCGGACCAAAGGGAGAATTCATCCCTCCATTTAATGCGTGATTTATTGCTGCGGCTCTTGCATTGGGTGCATGTGGTCTGGTTAATTGTTGAATCACAGGCGCTCTTTGTTGTTCATTGGGACTATAACATCGAATTGTAGCCTCACCAGAAATTTTGATATCATCTATTGATTGATCAGGAGAATATTCCCGAACAACATCAAATCTAATCGCTTCTCCGGCCATATATAACCTGGAATAGGCTTGTGCCGCTTTTCCATATTTGTAATTTTTTCCCTCATATTGAGGAAAATCAGGATCATTGCAAAAAACAATTCCAAAATCTCTTTCGCTGGGATTTTGTTTGGGGTCTCTTATGATTCCTTCGGGCATGGTAGTAATGGTCTAAAGGTTAAAAATTGGGTTGAATTTTACACAAATATTTGTGTAATCTATAATTTACAAAAATTTGATTCTCAATCAAATAACCATGATGGATTTTTCGGAAATGAATTATATTTAAACAAGTTGAATTTCCCTTATTCCAATATAATCATGATTGGAAATTCAGGTGAAAAGCCTGAAAGAATATTCCAGTCGTTTTTAATAATTTAGAATTACCATTTGCAACACTTGGTGTGGGCGTGGCCTTCAAAGGTACTAAGTGGACCCTGCCCGTCCTGTCAGGTGGGCCTGGCACCTGCAGGGACGAAACATCAACGCCAACTCCGGGTTTTAATCTGAATATAATCTCAATTATTTTGTATTATTCTATACTGTACTTCCGATACCAATCCTTGCAGGAGAGACCTTAATTAATCTTTGGGTCAGCATGGGCCTCTGTGTGGATTAATTACAGGCTCGATGCAAGGATGCGGCCCAGCGCCTGCCAACCGTAATTTTCATGAAGGCTGGGCCGTGGAACGTCCCGGAAAGTTTCTTATCCAAATAAACATCTCATCTGAAATAATGGCTGCTTTTCAGGATACGCTTTTAAATGCAATTGTATGGTTTTTTAACCTCGTTCTAGCATGTCATCTGCACAGATCAACTGATTTGAAGGATGAGTTTTAAGGTGCATTGAAGAAAATTGGCTTGAATGATCATCGGCTGGAGCCACTATAAAACATCCGTGACAGCTTTGTTTGAAAGAGCATTTAAAAAATAATGACATTGCAGATCCCTGCTTCCGCAAGGACGACGAAGCTGGGGAAAGATTTTAGATTTTTAAAATCAAACTTTACCCGAACTTTCGATAACAATCCTTCTAGGAAAAACCGTCCTTTGCCGGCCGACCGGTTTACCGTTCCACTGGTGTACCTGTCCACTGCTTCATAAAAACCTGCTCAGGCTTCCTGTTCTTCGGCCTGATGCTCCTCATACAGTTTCTGTTGCAGATCCGGAGGTACTGGAGCGTACTCCGCAAATTTTGATTTAAAACTGGCACGGCCCTGCGTCAGTGAACGAAGGGTAGTCGTATATTTATACATTTCAGCCAGCGGTGTTCTTGCTTTGATCACTTGATAATTATTGATGGCATCCATGCCCATAATGATAGATCTTCTGGACTGCAGATCGGTCATTACCTCTCCCATCAAATCTTCAGGGACCATTACCTCCACATCGTAAACCGGTTCAAGGATTTTGGGACTGGCATGCACAAAAGCCTGTTTGAAAGCCTGTGCCCCGGCTATTTTAAAGGATATATCATTGGAATCAACTGGGTGCATTTTACCATCATACACAAAAACCCGCACATCCCGGACATAGGATCCGGTAAGCGGCCCCTCTTCCATTTTTTCCATGACTCCTTTTAAGATGGATGGAATGAACCGCTGGTCTATCACGCCTCCAACGATACAGTTATGAAAAACAAGTTTGCCTCCCCAATCCAGATTGATTTCCTCTTTTCCTCTGATATTTAAATCCGTGGGTACCGGTGCGCCTTCGTAATAGGGATCAATCCGTAAAAAAACTTCTCCAAACTGACCCGCACCTCCGGATTGTTTTTTATGACGGTAACTGGCATCGGATGCTTTCTGAATGGTTTCCCGGTAGGGGATCCTGGGTTTGAACATTTCAGCCTCAATGCCATAGATCTTTTTTAATTTCCAGTCCACCACAGCGAGATGTAATTCTCCCTGGGCCGATACGATCATCTGTTTCAATTCCCTTGAAAATTCAAAAACCGAAGTGATATCCTCCTGGTTGATTTCCCTTAATGCTTCGGCCAGTTTTTCATCATCATTCTTATCTTTTGCCCGGATAGCAGTCCGGATCCTGGGATCAGGGAATTCAATGGGTCTGTATTCTACCGGGAAATCTTTTGCGCTTAAAGTGTGGTTGGTAAACGTCTCTTTTAATTTAACGGAGGCTCCGATATCTCCGGCGGAAAGTTTTTCCACATTGGTCCGGTTCTTACCATCCATGATAAATAATTGATTGATCTTCTCAGTCGAACTGGTTTTATGGTTGACCAGATCCATGCCAATCTTAAGCTCTCCGGTACACACTTTGAAAAAGGTAACTTTACCCAGATACGGTTCATTGATGGTCTTGAAAACAAAAAGCGAGGTTTTGGCCTTTGGATCACAGGCAACTTCTTTTCCAGCAACGGTCACTTCCGGATTCATTTCAATGGCGGAGGGCGCCACGTTGTCGATGAATCCCATCAGTCTTCCACTTCCCATATTCCGCTTGGCGGATAAACAGAAAACAGGGAAAACATCATGCTTCAACATTCCGATCTTCAAACCCTTCCGCAGCTCGTCCTCATCCAGGGATCCTTTTTCAAAATACAATTCCATCAAAGCCTCATCATTCTCAGCCGCTTTCTCAACAAGTTCATTATGTAACTCTTCCGCCCTGTCTTTTTCTTCATCCGGAATGGGTAATTTTTCTGGCTTCCCACCATCCGGCGGGAATTTATAATAGGTCATTTTTAACAGATCGATGATGCCGTTAAATCCCTCCCCCTGATTCAGCGGATATTGCATAAGCACCGGAGCACTGCCAAATCTTTTCTTGATTGATTCAAAAGCGTTCTCAAAATTCGACTTGGGATGGTCCAGCTGATTGATGGTGAATATGACAGGTTTACTATACTTTTCTACATAATTCCATATCAGTTCTGTATTTACTTCCACTCCGTACTGTGAATTGATGACCATCAGGCAGGTATCCGCCACGCGGAGGGATGATACGATTTCGCCCATAAAATCATCAAGCCCTGGCGTGTCAATCAGATTGATTTTATAATCACGCCATTCCGTATGCAATGAAGTGGCATAAACGGAATTCCCACGATCATGCTCTATCTCGTGATAATCTGATACTGTATTTTTATCTTCCACGGTTCCTCTTCGATTGATCAGTCCGGCTTCGAATAACATGGTTTCTGCAAGGGTAGTTTTACCAGATTTGGAACTTCCCAGAAGTACCACATTTTTTATGTGTTTGTCATCATATACTTTCATATTTTTCCATTTTATGGGTTCAAAAAATTGGCGTCAGAGTGGATTACCCAATCCCTGAAGGGGTGGTAAAAATAGTGCTAAAAGGTGAGAAATGCAAAGTAGAAAAACACACAAAAATAGAAGATGATCCGATATTTATTATTCACATCACAGGATCTCAAAAGAGATAACCCTCCTGGAAAAAATATGCCTTCCAGAAAGGTGAAAACCGATGGTTCCCATAAAATGTTTCCTATCGAATAAGAAGTTTTCTGATATACTTATCAAAGAAAATAAGTAGCCAACCCCCCAGGATCGAGAATATCAGCATTCTTGACAGATTCTGATTGATATTGATATAATCACTGAGTGAAGGCAGTTTAAATTGTGGTAACTGATACGAGGAGGAGGCCAATGATCCGGGTAATACAAATACAGCCGCCAGAATCACCAGATACAATATTCCCATGAGGATCAATCCTCTCTTCGGTTTTAAGGGTTTTGTTTTCAGGGTTGATTTAACCGGTTTTACGCCAAGTTCTCCCATTACATGATCCACAAAATCCCTGGAGGGCTCCGGGATAAAATGGTCATTGACTGTTTTTCTTATAATCCGATCCAGTTTTTCCTCTTTCATAATACGTCTTCTTGTTTAACTCCCAACAAATCAAATAATAAGTCATGCAATTTTTTTCGGGCCCGATGAATCTTAACCTTCACAAGATTTTCATCCAGCCCGACAATTTCTGCTACTTCAGCCATGGAGTTCTCTTCATAATAATAAAGCGAAATTAATAAACTTTCTTCTTTACTGAGATTTTCCATGGCATTTCTTAAAATTTTCCGTCTGTCGAGACGATTTAAATTCTCCAGGCCATCCGCACAAACAGATAAATAATTTAGTTCCGTGATCTCTTCATTGATTTCTTCCTGAAAGAACTTTTTTTGTCTTGTCCGACTGATTGCATTGTTAAAAGTAATCCGATACAACCAGGTTGAAAATTTACTCTGATATTTAAAACTATCAATGGCTTTAAAAGCATTTATGAAACTATCCTGCGCAACCTCTTCCGCATCCTCCCGGTTCCTTAAGATCCGCAGGGCAAGGTTGAATACAAAGGACTTATATTTATCGACAATATACCTGCAGGCGCTGAAATCGCCTGTTTTTATCTTCCCGATAATGATATCCTCAATTTCTTCCTTCATTCAATTCATTTGACGAGATAATAAATTATACGGTTACATATTCCCAGTTGTAACCAGATTCTGTTTCCTGTCGTCCAAGGTTTAGAATTCAGATACAGAAAGTTTAACTAAAATTAATAAAAAAATGGATGGTAATTTAGTTCCGATTATATTATTTATCACACTGTTCGGATCAGCATTTGGAATTGTTTATGTGGCTATTTCAGCCAGGAACAAGGAGCGTCTTGCCCTGATTGAAAAGGGCATGGATTCAAGCATTTTTAAAATCTCCGAAACGCATGGAAGATACAATGCACTAAAATGGGGCCTTGTAATCGTCGGCGTGGGGATCGGTCTCATCCTGGGAAATATCTTTGATATACATGGGATCATGGATGATGATGTAGCCTACTTTGCCATGGTCTTCGTCTTTGGAGGTCTTGGTTTGCTCAGCTACTATTTATTGATCAGGAAGATAAAACCTGAGAAAGAAGAATAAGATATTCTCATTTTTATTCCTATTTATAAACCTTAGGCTTTTGCTTAAGGTTTTTTTTTGCTTTATTAATGAAACTTATCAAAGACTGAAAAGATGATACATCCGCGAAAGATTCTTTTTCTGCTGTTCCTGACTTTTTTTTCCATAATTTCTTCCTCCCCTTCTAAATCACAGGATCTCGGAATGTCATTTTCATTTTTTTTTCCCAGGAACGGATATTTCTCTGTTCCGGTAAGTCCCTTTTCCATCCGGGGCCTTGGCATACATCCGACACACTTTTTTTCTATTGAGTCGGGTTTCTCACTCTACCGGATGTCTGGATTGAATGTGACCGATATCCCCCTGGAAACAAAAGACCCGCTGATGGGCCCCATGTTCTCCATATTTATTCCCCTGGAAGCCGTGCTGGAAGCCCAGGCCGGAAATGTTGTCTTAAGGGCCAAAGGTGGAGGTTTTGGTTTTTATAATTTCATCAATCATGTCAATTATGGCAATCTTGACCGGGCAATCGCTGATTATTACCAATGGGAAATAGCCAATGCAGACCTTACCTATGAGAATAAAATCGGTTTTGGATATATGTACGGAGGTGAGGTGATTGTTTATGTAACCCGTCAATTTGGGATCAATATGGAGGTAAATTACCTGGCCGGTGGTTCAAATCTTAATTTACAGGGGACGGCAACAGGTGCTGATTCCAGTGGAATTGAAGTGATAGAAATTAACTATCCGGAAGCCCGCCTTGATTATACAGGCTGGGAGATTACCTTTGGTATTATATTTACGAATAACAGATAAACAACAGAATGAATTTTAAGATAGGATTCGGATACGATGTTCACCGGTTATCGGAAAATCACGATCTATGGCTGGGCGGGATCAAAATTGAACATGTGAAAGGGGCGGTTGGCCATTCCGACGCGGATGTTTTGATCCATGCAATCTGTGATGCCTTGCTTGGGGCAGCCGGTTTAAGAGACATTGGATATCATTTTCCCAACACTGATCCGGCCTATAAAGGGGTTGACAGCAAATTATTATTAAAGGAGGTTTTTATCCTCATCGGCAAGGCAGGTTTCCGGATTGGGAATATTGATTCGACGATATGCCTCGAAAAACCGAAAATCAATCCCCATATTCCTTCTATGCAGCTTTGTCTTGCTGAAATCTTATCCATGGAACCTTCTGATATATCCATCAAGGCGACCACCAAGGAAAAATTAGGATTTGTGGGGGAAGAAAGAGGGATCGAAGCATACGCTGTGGTATTATTATACGTAAATTAACACCAATGGAATTGATCATTACTGGTGATGGATCCCATACCCTGTATTTGAAAGATCTGAATGAAACCTATCATTCCCGGCACGGAGCCATCCAGGAATCATTGCATGTTTTTATTAAAAATGGGTTGAGATATTATATCAGTGCATCCCGGAAAAAAGAGATCCATCTCTTTGAGATGGGATTGGGAACAGGACTGAATGCCCTCCTCACAGCCATTGAGGCTCAAAAATTTAAATGCCCGGTATACTATGAAGTCATTGAACCTTTTCCTGTGCCACCTGCCTTCTATAATCAGTTGAATTATCCCAGCCAGATCTCCCAGAACGAAAAGGAACAACTCTTTGTGGATATACATCAGGTGGAATGGGGCGTTGAAAACAGGTTGAGTGATTATTTCATCATTAAAAAAGATAAAATCCTTTTTGAGAAATTTTCGCCTGAAAAAAACAGATACGACATCCTCTTTTATGATGCATTTGCCCCCGGGAAACAACCGGATATCTGGGATCCTGTCTTGCTTCATAAAGCCTATGAGATGCTGGTTTCAAAAGGGATTCTGGTAACGTACTGCTCCCAGGGAAAATTCAAAAGAGATCTTAAAGAAATGGGCTTTCAGGTTGAGGTCCTTATAGGGCCTCCCGGTAAAAAAGAGATGGTCAGAGCAATCAAATAGATCCGGCTATTCTTCATAACAGATGTTAAATCTGTAGTCGAAAGGATCCATCCGCTGGATAAGTGAATTTAGGAACGCCGGATCATTGACATAAAAAGATAAAAAATTCTCCACCCGTTCCTGCAGATTCCCTTCCGGGAAAAGTTTCTCTTTTATACTTCCAATCTGATGGATGGCCGTTTCCTGCTTTTTTTCTTCCGCTTTTTCGAGTCTTTTTTCAATGTTCTCAATTTCCTTCATAACCTTTGCCTTTTCTGCACCAATGAATCCTTCCAGGCTCTGATCAACCGCTTTGGTTTTATTTTGTATGGATTCAAAAATCTCATTTAAAATTTTCTTTTCACTTTCCATCGAAAAGGTATAGGAGGCATTTTCCGCAAGATACCGGCTCTTCAGCGTATTATTATCTTCAAATAATTCTTTCCCCTGCAGCATTAGTTTTTTCATTTTTTTGGAAAGGCTCCTGCCAATGACTATGGCAAAATTTCTGGGTATCACGACCGGGAACGGAACTTTATAAAAATCAAATACCTCCTTTAATTGAAGCCAGTATGCAACTTCCGCAGGGCCACCAACATAGGCAATATTGGGAAGTATTGTCTCCTGATAAACCGGTCGGAGTATAACATTCGGGCTGAAAATCTCGGGTGATTCCTCTGCGAGTGACAGGATTTCCTCACTGGTGAAGGAAAGTTCAGAATCCAGCACCCGGTAAATGCCCTGTTCACGAACGATACGCCCGCGTAATGTTTCATTCATGTAAAAAAGATTGATCGCCCTGGGGTATACCTGCGCACCATAACCCAGGTCGGTCAGACGGGCGGAGGTACTTTCAACCAGGTCATTGGCATGATGGTTGTCAAGGTCATCCTTGATGATCTCCTTGAAGAGATTTTTCAGTTCCCTGGAATCCCCATCTAATACCACAATGCCCTCAGCCCCAAATAGTTCATTTACATAGTACCGGACTGAATCCGCCAGGCGATTAAACTGCGTATAAGCTTTCTCGAATAGAGGGATTTTTTCAGGTAACAGATCAATCAGGTTGCGGATCGAGGAGGGATCCATTCTTCCGACTGGACCTATCTGGGAGGTATCCCAAGAATAATGATTCCCAAAAATGGTAAACGATCGGATCTCATCGAGATCATGATCCTCAGAGGCCATCCAGTACACCGGGACAAAATCATAATCCGGGTACGCCTGCTTGAGTTTCTTACAGGTATTGATTACGGTGATGATCTTGAAAATAAAATACAGCGGGCCGGTAAAAAGGTTCAGCTGGTGCCCGGTGGTTACCGTGAATGTTTTCTCCTTTACCAGTTTATTAATATTGGAGGCAACTGTATCTGATCGTTGAAGGGAACCATACTGCTCCTTGATCGCCTGAACAAGAACCTTCCTTGAAGATTCGTCAAAATTTCTATTTTTGATACAATCCTTAAAGGAAGCAAGTTCAGGTGTATATCGGAAAAAGGAGGAGAGTGCAGGCTCCCCTTTCAGATAATCAATAAAAATCCTGGAAAAATGACCTGTATCCGAAAGACTTATTTTATCACAATTCATTGATGCTAATTTTATATATGGTTGGAAGATGGTCCGGTAACAGGTTTACCAATGAGATCAAAAGGCAATGCATCCGTTATTTTTATCCTGGTAAATTCTCCGGTCCGGAGGTAATGATTTTTCGCATGGATCATAACTTCATTGTCCACCTCGGGGGAATCAAATTCCGTTCTACCGACGTAATGATCATTTTCCTTTCGATCAATGATCACTTTCATATCATTTCCTATCTTTTGAAGATTCAGCTGGCTGGAAATGGATGCCTGAATTTCCATCAATTCATCAGCGCGCCGTTGTTTTTCCTTTCCGGGAATTTCATCCTTCATCAGAAAGGAATGTGTACCCTCCTCGTGTGAATAGGTGAATACACCCATTCGATCAAATTTTACTTTTTCTATAAATTCTTTAAGTTCCTCAAAGTCTTCCCGGGTCTCACCCGGATGACCCACCAGCATGGTGGACCGAATGGCGATACCGGGAACCTGATTTCGTATCCGATCGATCAAGGCTTCTGTTTTCTCCCTCGTCATGCCTCTCCGCATGATCTTAAGCATGCTGGAAGATGCATGTTGTAGTGGGATATCTATATATTTACAGATTTTTTCGTGGGTGGCCATGATAGGCAATACATCCTCGGGGAACCCGGCTGGAAATGCATAATGTAACCTGAGCCATTCTATCCCATCAATATCTGCTAAACGGGTCATCAATTCTCCTAATTTCCTTGATTGATAAATATCAATCCCATAATAGGTGGAATCCTGAGCAATTAATAATAATTCTTTTACTCCTTTTGAGGCAAGATAAACAGCTTCCCTGACCAGCTCCTCAATGGGCCTGGAAACGTGTTTCCCGCGCATCAGGGGGATGGCACAGAAAGAACAGGGCCGGTCGCAACCTTCCGAGATCTTGAGGTAGGCAAAATGGGAGCTTGTTGAGGTCAATCGTTCACCAAGGAGTTCATGACGGTAATCCGCATTGAATCTTTTGAGTAAGGCAGGAAGATCATGTGTGCCGAAATAGGCATCCACCTGGGGTATCTCTGTCTCCAGTTCCTCCCTATAACGCTGCGACAAACAACCGGTCACATATAGTTTTTTGATGAATCCTTCACTTTTTGCCTGTGCAAAATGCAGGATGGCATCGATCGATTCCTGTTTGGCACTTTTAATAAACCCACAGGTGTTGATAATTACGACATCGGGCTGAACACTTTCCTTTTCATGATTGGCTTTCACTTTATTTGCCCTGAGTTGTGTAACCAGAACTTCTGAATCAACCAGGTTCTTGGCACAACCCATGGTCACCACATTTACCTTATATTGCCTGTTTCCCTTTGTTTTCAAATTTAATTTCTTGGATCAATTGACAAAATAACTAAAAAATACCCATTCGGTTTTTATATTTTGAATGTATATCGCTATACTTCTATGATATAATTAAATAATTTTGACAGATCATTAAAAATTCTAGGTTTGTTGAGATCCGGATTTATCTTTATTTTCTTATTCAATGCCATCATCTGGCTGATATCAGGATGTGAAAATACGGATTGTATTACGTTCTCCAGAAATTATGTGATCATCGATTTTTTAGATTCTACCGGTGTAAGAAAGGACACCACTTTCAGTTATATCACGGCGGAGGGTAGCAATGTAATATTTTACAGTGATACCACCTTATACAAGTATGCACTTCCCATCAATACGGATGAATCCGAAACTACTTTTATATTCCATGGGACCGATAATATAACAGATACCTTGCAGGTGGGTTATTTGAGAAGACAAAGGTTGATCTCGGAAGATTGTGGCTTTGAGCTCCAGTTCAGACAATTGGAGATCATTCGCTCCAGTTTCCCCGATGCCATTTCAATGAATAAAGATTTGAATATTTTATATGAAACTGACATCAGGATATATCATTAGTATGATCGGGATATTGCTTATGACACAGTCTGCTTTCTCCCAAAGCAAAAAATATCTCCCTTCGCAGTTCAAACTGGGAACTGATTTGTCATACATTCTGACAAGCATCCTGTCACAGGATAAAAGCCAGTACGAATTCAACGCAGACATCGATTTTAACCGCTTCATTATTACCGCCGATTATGGACATGCATCCTGGGATTTTACGGATACGGATTTTAAGTACAATAATGCGGGCGCTTATTACCGGTTTGGCCTGGATTATAATTTTATGAAAGCTGATCCGGAAAACAATGCCATTTATATCGGATACAAATATGCCACCACTCAATTCGTTGAAAACTTTTCCTATCAGGTTGAAGATCCTTTTTATGGAAATTATAACAGTGAGGTCCTGGATCTGAAGCGTAACGGGATGTGGATGGAGATCGTTGCTGGAATGAAGGTAAGGGTGTGGAAAGGATTGTTTTTAGGGTGGACAGGCAGATTCAAATTTGCCTCCAGTATATCTTCCTCTCCTTCAACTTTTGCTAATTTCTGGATTCCCGGGTATGGAAAAACAACGAAAGACAGTCGCTGGGGCCTTAATTATCAGATCTATTACAGCATTCCTTTATTTAAGAAGAACTTGAATCCGCCAGAAAATGATGAAATAATTGAATGATTTCAGGTCTGTTTATTGCTTAAAAAGGGAGTCTACAAATTCCAGTTTATTAAAAACCTGCAGATCGTCTATCTTTTCACCCACCCCAATATATTTAACAGGAATCTTGAACTCATCAGAAATGCCGATGACAACACCTCCTTTGGCAGTTCCATCAAGTTTTGTAATGGCGATGGCAGTAACTTCGGTGGCTTTTGTAAATTCCGTCGCCTGAATAAATGCATTCTGGCCGGTACTTCCATCAAGGATCAACAATACTTCCTGGGGTGCCTCAGGAATAAATTTCTGAATGACCCGCTTAATCTTTGACAACTCGTTCATCAGGTTAACTTTGGTATGAAGCCGGCCTGCTGTATCAATGATGACTACATCAGCCCCATCATCCACTCCCTTTTTCACCGCATCAAAAGCTACCGATCCTGGATCGGTATTCATTCCGTGCGAAACAACCTCTACCCCTACCCGTTGCCCCCATAAAATCAACTGATCCACCGCAGCTGCCCTGAAGGTATCTGCTGCTCCCAGAATTACTTTTTTCCCTATTCTTTTATATTGCGCAGCAAGTTTACCAATGGTAGTGGTTTTTCCAACCCCATTTACTCCTACTACCAGGATTACAAAAGGTTTTGTCCCCGAAGAGATCTCAAAATCCGTAATATCAGTGGTTTTATTTTCCGAAAGCAGGGTTGCGATTTCCTCTTTCAGGATCTCATTCAGTTCATCGGTATTTAAATACTTATCGCGGGCAACCCTTTCCTCGATCCGGCGAATTATCTTAATGGTCGTTTCAACACCCACATCAGAGGTGATCAAAATTTCTTCCAATTCATCGAGTACTTCATCATCCACTTTGGATTTTCCTGCCACAGCCTTACCTAACTTCTGGAAAAAGTTTTCCTTGGTTTTTTCAAGTCCTTTATCCAGGGATTCTTTTTTCTCTTTGGAAAGAAATTTGAATAATGCCATATTACCGTATTAAAACTCTTGAAACAACAAAAAAGTCCCATTCTTTGGGACTATTTTACCTGTAATATTTTAAAAAAGAAGTTATTTGTCCGAGGCGAGAACTTCTTTTACCTGGTCAACTGGAACCATTTCCTCTTTGAACATATAGGCTCCGGTTTTAGGTGATTTTACAGTTTTGATAATTTTTGCAAAATCCTTTCCTTTTTTCAGTGTTGCAACAACCTTTTTAGCCATAATTATTTGATTTCTTTATGTACCGTGTATTTCTTGAGAATCGGATTATACTTTTTTAATTCCAGCCTTTCAGGAGTATTTTTCCTGTTTTTGGTCGTAATATATCTCGACGTTCCAGGCATACCCGTATTTTTGTGTTCAGTGCATTCTAAAATTACCTGTACTCTGTTTCCTTTTTTTGCCATGATTGTATTTTATTTATTTCATAACAAGCGTACCCTTTTTGGATGCTTTTTTTAGCACAGCGGAGATCCCATTTTTATTAATGGTCCTCAATACCGAAGCAGATACTTTTAAAGTTACCCACTTATCTTCTTCAGGAATGTATAATTTTTTCTTCTGAAGATTCGGATAAAATTTACGCTTCGTCTTGATGTTTGAGTGCGAAACATTATTACCCACCCTTGGCCTCTTTCCTGATATCTGACAAATTTTGGACATTTTATTCTGTGTTTGCTTTTCAAATTGGTCTGCAAAGATGAGGAATTTTAACTTAAAAACAAAAAAAGTGTTGATTTAAACTCATAAAAATAATTTGGATCTCAGCCGTAAGATCTCAGGCAAATATAATGCGTAAATAACAGCGGTATCGAAGTTATAATCTGATTATTTAAGGATCATTGGTTAACTTTGGTATATATTAATTTTTATTTTACGGAGTAATGCTTATGAAGGAAAATACCTTATCAAAACAAGAAGCAATCCTATTGGAAGATAAGTATGGTGCACACAATTATCATCCGATTCCTGTGGTAATTGCCAGTGGAAAGGGCGTTTATGTATGGGATGTTGAAGGCAAAAAATACTTTGATTTCCTATCAGCCTACAGTGCGGTGAATCAGGGTCATTGTCATCCACGCATCATCAACAGTCTGGTGGAACAAAGCCATAAATTAACCCTGACCTCGAGGGCATTTTATAATGACGTGCTCGGATCTTATGAAAAATATATTTCCGATTATTTTGGGTTTGATAAGGTGCTTCCTATGAATACCGGAGCGGAAGCCGTTGAAACTGCTATTAAATTAAGTCGGAAATGGGGATATGAGATCAAAAAGGTCCCCGAAAATCAGGCTAAAATTATTGTTTGCGACAACAATTTTCACGGCAGGACCACTACCATCATTTCATTCTCCAATGATCCACTGGCCCATAAAAATTATGGCCCGTATACCCCCGGATTCAGCATTATACCTTATAACGACCTGGAGACCCTTGAAAAGGAACTGGAAGATAAAAATGTGGCCGGATTTCTGGTTGAGCCGATCCAGGGTGAAGCAGGTGTGATCACTCCCTCAGAAGATTATATTTTCAAGGCCCATGAATTATGCAAAAAGAACAATGTCCTTTTTATTGCGGATGAAATCCAGACCGGGCTTTCGAGGACGGGTAGTTTACTGGCCATGTGTGGCAATTGTACCTGTGAGGGGCATTGTGAAAAACAGGCGACTTACAGAAAACCCGATATCCTGATACTTGGTAAAGCATTGTCTGGAGGGGCATATCCGGTTTCAGCTGTCCTCGCTGATGATGAAATAATGGTGGTAATGAGACCCGGACAGCATGGATCTACATATGGAGGCAATCCACTTGGAAGTAAAGTTGCCATCACTGCCCTGGAGGTTCTGAAAGATGAAAAACTTGCACAAAATGCAAGGAAATTGGGAATACTGTTCAGGCAAAGAATCAATGATTTCAAAAAGGAAATTGCTCTGATAAAAGAAGTCAGGGGGAAAGGCCTTTTAAATGCAGTTGAAATTAATGATTCTCCTGAAAGTGATACCGCTTGGAATATCTGTCTACAGTTAAAAGAAAATGGACTGCTGGCCAAACCAACGCATGGTAATATAATCCGGTTTGCCCCACCGCTGGTCATGACTGAGGATCAGTTGGATGAATGCTGTGGTATCATCGAAAATACTTTCCGGCAGTATGCAGAAAGCCATCAGGGATCCTGACAACTGAAATATTATTCCAATAGAATCGTTGATAAAATACAAAATGATTTTTTATTATTATCAGAAATTTTATTGATCGAGATATATCTGGGCCTGTAAAAATATATTATAGTCGTTAACGTTATTGGAGCAGATATGAAATATACCCTTTTACTGTTTCTGACTTTCTTATTAATTCAGTATTCACGGATCGCCCGATGTCAGGATACTGAAAAAGTTGATGATATTGAATTCATTATTGAGCGATCACAACCTCTCACGATCGATCTCGAAGAGGATACGGAAAAACCAGATCAGAAGAAGAAGAAAAAGAAGAAAAAGAAAAATGAATTTTATGGCCTTAAGACGAAAAAAGGGTTTGTAAGGACAGGATATGGTGATAATGTAACCTTGGAAATTTTCTATTTTTTAAAAGAATGGGTAGAACCGGATCCATATGTGCCGGAAATATACTGGTTTGATTTCAGAAGAAAAAGAATTCGTAATACAGGTACGATCGATAAAAAATATGGCAGGATCCTACATGGCCCCTATAAGAAGATCAAGGGAGATCAGATCCTTGAGGAAGGTATCTTCTATGTTGGGACCAAACATGGCCGATGGGTAAAATATGACAACAACGATATCCTGGTCGAAAAGCAAAAGTATTATCGGGGATGGCCTAAAGAATCGCTGGTAAAATATTATGACGAAGACAGAAAAAAATTAAAGGAAGTAATCCCGGTCATTTACGGGGAAAGGGAGGGGGATTATTATTACTTTCATGAAAATGGTGAGATCGCAGTAAAAGGACAATTTAAATATGGCGAAAAAGTGGGCAAGTGGACTGAATATTATGATGCCTTAAGAAGGGCAAAAAAACAGATCCAGTACAAGGAAGATCCTTATGACACCACTTTTACGCCATATGTTCTGAAAGAATGGAATCGAAGGGGAGAACTCACTTACGAAAAATAATTGTTAAAAGATCATCTGGCAAAACCCTGTTCCACCAGTTCCATCCCGAACAGTTGCGAAAGATGATTTTTTAATTTAGTCGCCACCTCCTTCATACCCACATTCCTCCCCAATTCAGCGGACATACTGGTAACTGATTTATCACGGATCCCACAGGGAATGATATGGTCAAAAAAATGAAGGTCTGTATCCACATTAAAGGCAAATCCATGCATGGTAACCCATCGGGAAGATTTTACCCCAATTGCGCATATCTTCCTTGGATTTAACTGTTGCACATAGTCGATCCAGACTCCGGTCAATCCTTTGATCCTTCCACCATCAATCTCGAAGTCATTCAAGGTCAGGATCACCGCCTCTTCCAGTAATCGCAGGTATTTGTGGATGTCAGTGAAAAAATTATCAAGATCGATGATTGGATATCCCACCAATTGACCAGGTCCATGATAGGTGATATCCCCTCCCCGGTTGATCTTATAATAACTGATTTTTTCCATCTCCAATTTTTGATCATCCAGTAACAAATTCTCTGGATTTCCGCTTTTCCCCAGGGTATAAACATGCGGATGCTGACAAAACAGGAGATAATTTGGAGTCTTTTCCTGATTATCTGCCGGAACAGACCGGTTCCTGAGTTTTATTTCAATAATTTCTGCAAAAAGTTTTTCCTGGTAATCCCAGGCCTTTTTGTAATCGATAAGTCCGAGGTCCTGAAAAAATGTTTGATGATTGATTTCCTGATTCATCTTAGCTCCGGTCTGGAGTAATATAAGTCTCCAACAACTTTACCTCTCTGTAAGATTCAATCGATATTTTATTCAGACTCGATGGAATCAAGATCACCTCTCCCATTGTAAAGGGGGTATCCATGCCCTCGTTTTTAATCGTCCCATTTCCTTTGATGCAGATTAATGCAACAAATGAATCCAGATTACCATAAGAACGATCAATCTTGCCTTTAATGATAAGTTTGTTGGTAGTAAAGTACGCACAGGTCACCAATTCAACAACATCATTAACTTCTTCTGAATAATGCGTCCTATATTGATCGTAATACTTATAATCGATGGCATCCAAGGCTTCTTCAGTGTGCAGGTCCCGCTTATTACCCTGGGCATCTTCGCGGTCGAAGTCGTAAATGCGGTAAGTCACATCTGATGATTGTTGGATTTCAGCAAGGAGAAGCCCTTTCCCAATGGTATGGATCCTTCCAGCAGGAATGAAAAATGTGTCCTCTTCCTGAACTTTTTCCTGGTTAAGCAATTCCATCAATCTACCCTGATTAAAATAATCGAGATACTTCTCTTTATTAACGGGCTGGTTAAACCCACAAATTAAACTCGCTCCCGGATCAGCCTGGATAATATACCACATTTCTGTTTTCCCCAATGAACGATGCCTTGAATAGGCCAATTCGTCATCCGGATGAACCTGGATCGATAGGTCGTCATTGGCATCAATGAATTTAATTAATAAAGGAAACTCATTCTTATATTTATGATATACCCTCTGCCCGATCAGATCCCCTTTAAATTCAGAAATGAGTGATTTCAGATCTTTTCCCCTGAAGTTCCCTTCCTTCACTATGGAGATATTCCCTTTCACCCCGGAAATTTCCCAAGATTCTCCACAATTGGTCAGAGGAGAAAAATCTTTCTTTAATAGTTTTTTAATTTTTTCACCTCCCCAAATTTTTTCCTTATAGATGGGGTGGAATTTTAAAGGGTATAACATTATATTATAGTTGAAATGAATGGTATTGGGCAAAAATAAGGAAATAGGGAATAAAGGAGAATCGATCGCGCTCGAATATTTAATAAGTGCGGGCTATCAGATTTCCAGGACCAACTACCGTCATGGGAAATATGAAATCGACATTATCGCCATAAAAGATGAAATACTCATTTTTTTTGAAGTTAAAACAAGAAAAAACCTTTTTTATGGACAACCTGAAGAAGCAATTGACGATAAAAAAATAAATCATATCCTGGAATGTGCGAATGATTATATCCATGAAATCCAATGGCTGAATCGCATTCGTTTTGATATCATTTCCATCACTTTATTTCCTGAATTGTCCATCAATCACATTAAAGATGCCTTCTTTTAAAACATTTTTCATCTATGATCGTGAATGGTTCCACCGGAAGAATCCTGGCTGGCACCCGTTACTGATTTCCAGATATTGATCTCATTTCTTTCCCTCAATACTCCCAGGAAGGCGAAGATCAGCGCCTCTTTAAATTCGACAATTTCCCTCTCAGGAATTACATATTCAAATCCATCCGAGAGTTCTTTCAGGCGTTCAACCAGGAAAAGATGATATGCCCCCCCGCCTGTCACAAGAATTCGATTATTTTTGTATCGAACGTCTTCGTCTCTGACTTGTTTGATGGAGGTATTTATTTGAAAAGCAATATGCTCAACGAAGGTCCTCATCAAATCCCCGATGCGATATCTTTCAAATGAAATCTTCTTCAATATATTCATCTGCACCCATTCGAGGCCAAGGGACTTGGGCGGTTTCAAGGCATAATATTCCAATTCATTCAATTCTTCCAATAACTCATGGATGGTATGTCCCTTCCGGGCGATTTCCCCCTTATTATCGAATTCCTTCCCCACTTTCCTTGAAAGGTAATTAAGAACGATATTTGCTGGACAGATATCATACGCAATTCTCTCACCGTTGGAATTATCAAATGAGATATTTGAAAATCCACCAATATTCAGGCAAAAGGAGTAGTCACCAAACAACAATTTATCCCCAACTGGCACCAGAGGAGCTCCCTGCCCTCCCCGTAACACATCAATCTTCCTGAAATCATTGATTACCTTTATTTTCGTTTTCTGGAAAATGGTTTGTCCATCCCCGATCTGGAAAGTAATGCCCTTTTCAGGTTGATGGAAAACCGTGTGCCCGTGAGAGGCAATGATATCCGGATTGATTTTTTTGTTTTTACAGAATTCATTTACCCTGTCTCCGATATACGCTCCAAACTCTTGGTCAAGATGTATCAATTCCTCTCCTCTTAACTGGATGCAATCAACCAGTCTGTTTCTTAAGTCTTCCGCATATACGATGGATTTGCTTTTCAGAATACGGTAGGTCCACTTGCCACAGTCCAGTTTAAATTCAACTGCAATAATATCCAGTCCATCCACAGAGGTACCTGACATAATTCCTATGACCGTTACGTTATCCATATACCGGTTAATTTAATATTATTGTATTCGCGTTATTAATTTCGCGTTATTAAAATTTGAAATATATGATTGTAGCCATCGATTCTGGTAATACCCTTTCAAAGGTAGGTGTTTTTAGGAATGGAGCAATTGAAAACACTTATGAAAAATCATCCTATGATGATTTGATAAAACTGGTTATGGATCTGAATCCCGATCATATAATCATTAGTTCTGTGAATATCCCGCTGGCAGATTTTTCCAGGGATCTCCCGGCATCCAAATTGTTTTTATTTGATCATCTTACGCCTATACCTATCCGGAATTCATATAAGACCCCGAACACTCTGGGCCAGGACCGGATTGCTGTTTCAGTGGGAGCCTGGACTGAATTTCCAGGTCGAAATATCCTGATCATCGATGCGGGGACCTGTATTACTTATGATTTCTTAAATGAAGGCGGAGAATATCTGGGTGGTGGAATATCACCCGGCCTACAGATGAGGTTAAATGCACTTCATGATTATACCACAAACCTTCCCAGGGTGGATATGAAAGAGAATCCTTCCCTGATCGGGAACAGTACACAAGATTCCATCCTGAGTGGTGTCGTTCATGGAACATTGGCAGAAATAACGGGGATCATTGATCTTTATGAAAAAAAATTTAAAGATATTCAGGTAATTTTTAGCGGAGGCAATGTTAAATTTTTTGAAAGTAAGTTAAAAGGCCGCATCTTTGCACTCCCTAATCTTGTATTAAAAGGATTATATTCGATATTTTCATATAATGAGAGGCAAACTTAGTGTATTCTGGGGTCTTAGTTTGATGTTTTTTTTATCTTTTCAATTAATGGCTCAAACCACCCAATCTCCCTACACTGCATTGGGAATTGGTGATATCATTCAGCCAGGCCTTGTAAATAATATGGGTATGGGAGGAACTACCATCGCCTATCCAAGTAATAAAAATTTCAACCTGATGAATCCAGCTATGCTGGGTATCCGGGGTTATTTTACTTCTTTTGAAATTGGATTTTCTGGTGAAAGGAGAATGATCACCAGTGATACGCTCAGTCAAACCAATGGTGCAGGGAATATCAATTATATTGCCCTGGCTTTTCCCATAAAACAATCACGGATCGCTGCAGGTATTGGACTGGCCCCATATAGTTATGTGGATTATAATATCATCTCAAAAAATGAGATTGATGGTAGCGAAGAGGAGGCGGATGTGAACTTCAAAGGATCCGGAGGCCTGAACACCTTTTTCTACTCCACCGGTTTTAATTTATTCAAATCACTGGCGTTGGGTTTTAAGGTATCCTACCTGTTTGGATCAAAAACGGAAGAAACCATCTTTGATATCGATCAACCCTCCGCATTTTCTTCTGCTTTGTATGAGTCCACCAAGGTGAGCGATTTTTTATTGACTTTTGGGGGTACTTATTATCTTAAAGTGGGGGAAAAATCCCAGATTTTCCTGGCAGGGATCTATGAGCTCGGCACTGATGTGAATGCAACCCGTGATGAAAGGCTTGAACAACGTCAGAAATTTACTGGATTATTGCTGAGTACTGATACGATCGTTTCCGGTTTAAAGGAGAATGTAAGACTCCCACAGAAATATGGAATCGGTATATCCTATGCCTATGGAACCAAATGGCTGATATCCTCTGACTTGATCATTCAGGATTGGAATAAATATACCAATCCGAGAAATGAAATGAAATATCCACTTGTAAAAAGTTATCGGATAGGATTGGGAGCTGAATTTATTCCGGATGCTGCATCCGTGTCAAACTACTTTAATCGAATGATTTACAGGGCCGGCGTATCTTACGAATTAACGCCCTATCAACTAAATAATGACCAGGTATATGATTTTGGTATAAATTTTGGTGTATCTTTACCGGTAATTAATAGAAACTCGCCATCTCTTGTTTCTCTTGCTTTCCAATATGGTCAACGGAGCGGAGGTGCGGATTTCTCGATAACCGAAAGTTATTTCCGGTTAGCACTTGGATTTACCATTAATGATATTTGGTTTTATAGAAGAAAAATAGAATAAATAATATCATGAAAGTAAAATTTCTAACACTTGCATTGATCTTATTGGGTTATAGTCAAATTTTTGCCCAGCCAGTATGGAAGTTTCCTGACAATGAAAAGGACAGTATTTATACCAATGAAAAAATTGTTCTTTATTCCGATATGATGAAACTGGGGAACTATAAACAATCACTGCCTCATCTTCAATGGATACTTTTCAATGTCCCCGATTTAAATGAATCTATTTATATCAATGGGGCCAAAATATTCGAAAGTCTTGCAGAAACCGAAAAGGATCCTGCCAAGAAAAGAATTTATGAAGATTCTACCTTATTAATGTATGATCTCCGCATCAAGTATTTTAATGATGAGGCGGCAGTCATGAACCGTAAAGCTTATACGGCATATGGTTTTTTTAAAGATGACAAATCGAAATACCAGGAATTGTTTGATATGTACAAAAGAACTTTTGAACTGAATAAAAACAATGTCTGGGATCAGAACCTGTTATCCTACATGGATGTCGTCAGAAGGTATAAATTGACTGGTGGAAATATTTCTGATACAGAGGTGTTGGATATTTATGATGAAATTATGGGCATTATAGACCATAAAGTGACGCTTGAAAAGAATGAAGATCGCCTGGAAAGAATTGCTGATAATGTAGATAAGCTCCTGGCTGCTACCATACAGGTTGATTGTGAATTTATCCAGAATACCCTGGGACCTAAATTACATGATAATCCGAACGATTTAAAACTGGCTAAAAATATATTTAAACTTGCCTTTGCCGGGAAATGTATGGACATCCCCATTTTCCTTGTAGCCGTCAAAAATATTTATGAGAAGGAACCTAATTATGGGATGGCAAAACTGATCGGAGACCGGTCTTATCTCGGTAAGGATTATGAAACTGCTTTGAAATATTACGAGGAAGCCATTAAAAATACGGATGAAAATATTAAACAGGCTGAGTTGTACCTGAACATGGCAAACATTTATAGCATTCAGGGCAATAAACCTAAAGCAAGACAGATGGCCTATCAGGCCATTGATATGGATCCTGCCAAAAAAGAGGCTTATAATTTCATTGGTAATCTTTATTTTACCAGTTATGAAGATTGCAAAAAGGGTGTTAATGAGGTGGAAGACCGTGCGGTTTTTATCGCGGCCTATGAAATGTATCGGAAAGCTGGCAACTACGAAGCCATGGGCAAGGCAAAAGAACAATTCCCGGCGATGGAAACAATTTTTACGTATGATATGGAACTAGGGGATCCCATTAAAATAGGTTGCTGGATCAATGAATCGGTAACCATTCAGAGAAGAGATTGATACCAATAATAAATTGAACTAAAAACGGTCAATTTTTACTCAAATTGACCGTTTTTAATTTATGCGATTATATATTATTTATATTATCCTGATTTTGACCGGATCGATAAACATGTTATCGTGTTCAGAAACCCGATCGGTCGATGAGATGACACTCTATGAAGGGCCGATTTTGGAACTTACCAACATCGAATCCTATTACAGCGATTCGGCAGTGGTTAGAATCAAGTTAGTGGCTCCTAAACAACTCGAATTTGAGAATAATGACAGTGAATTTCCTGAAGGATTATACCTCGAATTTTATGATAAGGATGGATCAATATCTTCAACCCTTGAAGCGAATTATGCTTATAAATATAATAAGGAAGATAAGTGGAGAGCATTGAGAAATGTGATTGTTAAAAACATTGAAAATAATGAACAGCTTCATACTGAAGAACTATTCTGGGAACCTCAAAAGGAACTCGTCTATACAAATAAGTTCGTTCGGGTTGAAACAGAAGATCAAATATTGATGGGCGAAGGTATGGAAGCCAGCCAGGATTTTTCGTGGTGGCGGATACTCGATGCCCGGGGAACCATTTCATTGGATGAAGAAAATCAGTGACACGATCCTGGTCTCACTAATCATAACAGGAATATTAATCGGATTACATCAAAGTATCATGGTAGGTTTCTATAAATCTTATTGGATTTTCATGATTTCATTTGTATTATTTTTGGTATATTCCTTCAGAAAAAATAAAGGAAAATGATAAAGCGTTGGCAAATCCATCTCATCATTCCATGACACCAATAATAATTTCTCTTGTTTTTTCGGCTTTTTTCTCCGGAATTGAAATGGCCTTTATCTCATCAGATAAGTTGAGGATTGAAATCGATAAAGGAAAACGGAAAATAACGGGCAAAATATTATCCGGATTCACTAAAAACCCAAGTCAGTTTATCGGCACCATGCTAATTGGGAATACCCTAGCACTGGTAATTTATGGAATCTTTATGGCCAATTTACTAGAGCCGTTCATCGCCATCAAATTACCGGAAATATTGAATAACCAAACAGTAATTTTTGTTTTACAAACGCTAATTGCTACTTTGATTGTTTTATTGACAGCCGAATTCCTTCCAAAAAGTGTATTCCTGATCAACCCCAATCAAATGTTAAATGTAATGGCCATCCCCATCTGGATTATTTATATCATTCTATACCCGGTGGTATTTGTTGTGGTGAACTTCTCAAAGTTTATAATCATTCATGTATTAAGACTCCATTTCAGGGAAGATCAACCAGTTTTTGGTCTGACAGATTTGAATAATTTTATCCAAAGTAAAATTATTGAAGATAAAACCGAAAAGGTTTTTGATGTAGATACCAAAATATTCAATAATGCACTTGAATTTAAAACAGTTAAAGTGAGGGAATGTATGATCCCGAGACCCGAGATCATTGCAGTAGACATAAAAGATTCCATTGAAACCCTGAAAAAGGAATTTATTGAAAGCGGGCTTTCAAAGATCCTGGTGTATAAGGAAACCATTGACGATATCATCGGATATTGTCATTCACTTGCACTTTTTAAAAAGCCAAGGGATCTTGCAAGCATTCTGACACCTATCATCATTGTTCCGGAAACAATGCCGGCCAATGAGCTCCTCGTTCAGTTTATCACGGAAAGAAAAAGCCTTGCCCTGGTGGTAGATGAATTCGGGGGCACCTCAGGGATCGTAAGCATGGAAGACATCATTGAAGAAATATTTGGAGAGATCGAGGATGAACATGATGAACAAGATCTTGTAGAGCACAAACTGGATGATCATAATTATTTGATCAGCGCCCGGCTTGAAATTGATTACCTGAATGAAAAATATGGATGGAATTTCCCGGAAGGAGATTATGATACAATAGGCGGATTTATCCTTTCCATTATAGAAGACATTCCTTCACTGAACCAGGATATCATCTACAGGCCTTATAAATTTCACATCGTATCGCTTGAAGAAAACCGGATTAACCTGGTGAAACTAACCCTCCTGGACGAAAAGGAAATATGAATTAAACGGGATTGAATCTGACCAAATTTTGAGTTTATAATTAATGTATATATTTTTGCGCCACTTAAATATAAAATGAATAATGGCATTAATCAGCAAAATCAGGGAAAGAACAGGATTGGCGGTAGGTATTGTCGCTTTCGGACTTATACTTTTCTTAGTGGGAGGCGATATTCTCGGACCAAATTCGGTTATTTTAGGGAAAAATAGAACTGAAATAGGTGAGATTGCCGGAGAAAAAATTGATCAGAAAGAATACGTTCAGCAGATTGAAGAATTAAAATATAACTTCACCCTTAATTTTGGAAGAAATCCTTCCGAATCCGACATGCTTACCATCAGGCAACAGGCCTGGGATTATCTGATCGTAAAGAAAGCCTTTCAGAAAGAATATGATAAATTAGGATTGAAGGTAACGGAAGACGAATTGGTCGACATGGTCCAGGGGAAAAACATACATCCTGAACTGATACAGGCATTTACCAATCCCGAAACCGGTGAATTCAACAGGGATCAAATCATATCTTTTTTACAGAATATTAATCAACTCCCTGCCCAGCAACAGGCGGGATGGTATCTTTTTGAAAGCAATCTGGGGCCTTCCAGATTAAGACTAAAATATGATTTCCTCCTCACAGGCACCAATTTTGTGACTCAGGCGGAAGCAGAAGAGCAGTACCATACAGAGAACGATGTGGCAGAAGTGAAATATATGTACATCCCCTATTATACGGTCAGCGATTCGCTTGTTGAAATCACTCAAGATGATCTGGAAAAGTATCTGGGTGAACATCAGAATGAATATAAGGTCGAAGAAAGCAGGACCATTAATTATGTTTCATTTCCTATTATACCATCTCATGATGATACGGTTTATACATTCGAAGAAATCAACAAATTGGCAAAGGATCTGAAGGGAGTTGAAGATGATTCAATTTTTGCACGTATTAATACGGATGGCAATAATCCTTTTGGAACCTTTCATATAGGACAACTCCCACTTAAATTACGGGACCAGTATACTGATCTGAAAATTGATGAGGTGATCGGACCGTATCTTCAGGCAGGGAATTATATGGTCCATAAGATCTCAGATATACTGGAGGACACGACCTATTATGCGCGGGCAAGTCATATACTCGTCCGGGCTCAGTCTGAAAGCCAATCCGATAAAAACGAAGCAAGACGTAAAGCACAGGACCTGTTAAATCAGTTACAAAGAGGGGAAAATTTTGCATTGCTAGCCAGAAATAACAGTGAGGACCCGTCTGCGTCCAGCGGTGGGGATCTGGGATGGTTCAATCAGAGCCGAATGGTAAAACCATTTTCCAATGCGGTCTTTTCTGCAAATCGTGAAGGATTGATTCCTCGTGTAATAGAAACTGAATTTGGATATCACCTGATCAATGTTACAGGAGTTAAGACAAATAAGCTTTTTAAGGTGGCTACCATTGAAAGGGAAATCCTACCCGGAGATGAAACCAGAAATGAAGCCTTCCGCCAGGCCGACTATTTTGCCAGCATAAGTGCAAACCAGGAAGAATTTGAAAGGACTGCAGCATCTGATTCATTGTTAATCAATGTGGCCGAGAAAATTGGCAAAAATGACCAAAGAATTTCCGGACTTGGTGATGCCCGGGAAATCATCCGATGGACATTTGTAGAGGCCTCGATCGGTGAAGTTTCCGATGTATTTGAATTGGAAGAAAATTATGTGGTGGCTCTTTTGACCGGTGAAACCAGTGAGGGAATCGCCAACCTGGAAGATGTCAGGGACCAGATATTACCAAAAGTTCGAAACCAATTTAAAGCGGAGATTTTAAAGCAACGGATCGATGCCCTGAAGGGAACCACCCTTGATGAAATCGCCGAACAATATGGTGAAGAGGCAAGTGTATTCAGTAATTCTGAATTAAAATTATCTGCCAATGCACTGCCATCCGTTGGATTTGCCCCAAAATCCATTGGTACAGTCTTTGCCATGAAAGAAGGAGAAATATCGGAACCGATTGAAGAGAATGATGGAATTGTTTTGATCCAATTAAATTCTCTGATCCGATCACCTGAAATTGCCGACTATACAGGTTATGAAAACCAGGTTGAACAGCGTAGAGCCAGTCAGGCCTCCTACCAGGTTAGTGAGGTTATTCGTAAATACGCGGATATCGTCGACGAAAGGTATAAATTCTTTTAGGTGAGCGGAATGATTAAAAGGTTCCCGAAGTTTATCCATATCCTGGCGCTCAATAACCTCGAAATATGACCAGGGAAACCCGAAACATTGAGAACTTTAAAAACCAGCTGGATAACCATTATGATTTTCCCGCGGAATACTTATTTAAATTTATAGTTCCTTTTGGACAGGTGGAAAAGTTGAAATCCCTTTTCCCTCCTAATAAAATATCGATAAAAAAATCAAAGACAGGGAAATATGTGGGTGTTTCCTGTAAATTAAATGTCGATTCAAGTAAACAAATAATTGATATTTACAAAGAAGCCTATTTGATCAGTGGAATTATTTCTTTATAATTCAGCTATTTCTTTTTGAGTATGTGGCTTAAATGCTATAATATTGGGTAATTAATATCGCTGATTGAATGTCAAGAATAATTATTCTCCTATTATTCTTTTTACTTATCATTGGTTGTAAGACTGATCACAAAGAAAAATCTGCTGAAGAAGCTCCACTTACAGATTCTGTAACCAAAAAATCAAATTCTTCCTTTCCGATTGATGATTTTGACAATCTGGTAAAAAAATATGAAGATCCAGAACGGGTGAACTGGCAGAATCCGGATAAAGTCTTTGAAAAAATGGGGAATCTTAGCGGTAAAACTGTCGCTGATATAGGTGTGGGTACCGGGTATTTTGCATTCAGACTTGTGAGGAAAGGAGCCAATGTAATCGGTATCGATATTGAGGAAAAATTTCTGGAATACATTGAGAGCAGAAAATCAGATCTTCCGGGATCCCTCTCAGAAAAGATCACAACCAGATTGACAGTTCCGGATGATCCCAACCTTTCCCCGAACGAAGTCGACTGGGTACTCATAGTAAACACTTATTATATTCTGGATAATCGGATAAGTTACCTGAAAAAGATCCGACAGGGACTTAAACCGGGAGGAAAACTCATTGTGGTGGATTATAAATCAGGAGATTTACCGGTTGGGCCCACCGAAGAAGAAAAAATAACGGCGAACGAAGCAGTTGCAGAAATGGAGAATGCGGGTTTTCACATGATTGAGAAAGATTTGAATAGCCTTCAATACCAATATATTATTGTTGCACAAAAGTGATATGCAGTTTTTGAAATATTTCCCTATATTTTTTTTTATCGGTCTGCAGACTGCAGTTTTATCACAAAACATTCACCAGGAAACGGAATACGCCCTGTCCCGGGAAGCAACCATCAGTTTAATTACCGGAGAGCCAGGACAGGAACTATATACACGGTTTGGTCACAGTGCCATCCGTGTACATGATCCGGTATCAGGATATGATATGGTATATAACTATGGGACATTTGATTTTAATGCCCCAGGCTTTTATATTAAATTCTTACGTGGAAAGCTGAATTACTTCTTGTCAAGATACGATTTTGACCGCATGATGGTCAATTATAAATACTTTAATCAGACACTTTATGAACAGTTACTGAATCTCACCTATGAAGAAAAAAAATTAATCCATCAATTTCTGATCTCGAATTATCTTCCTGAGAATAGATTTTATTTATATGATTTTTTTTATGACAATTGTTCATCCAGGATCAGGGATGTATTTAAGGCGGCTTTGGGAGAAAAATTGGTCTTTGATAACGGCTTTATCGGAAAACATAAGACATTCAGGCAATTGCTGGATGAATATCTGCAAGATCAAACACCCTGGGGTGATTTTGGAATTGACCTGGTTCTGGGTATGCCGGCCGATAAGATCGCATCTACTGAAAATTATATGTTCCTTCCTTTTGAACTTTACAAAGCATTTAATCATGCTTCCATTTCCAACCACGGAAGATCAGCGCCATTTGTCGTCCGGAATCAGATGCTGATCAATTCAATAAACATCCAGCAACAACGATTTTCAGTTACCCCATTATTATTATTTGCTGGAATATTCATTCTGGTGCTATTTCTTACACTTTTTGAAGTGAAATTTCACCTCAATTTAAGACTGATGGATACCATCGTATTTTCCTTGATAGGGCTTTCAGGTTTGATCCTGGCTTTGTTGTGGTTTGCTACCGATCATATCGCCACAAAGGATAATCTAAACATTTTATGGGCTTTCCCTACGCATCTGATGGTGCCTTTTCTGGTCTATTCTAGAAAACAGATGAAATTTCCCGCCTATTATTTTTTATTCTGGTCAATTTTTCTTACCCTTTTCCTGGTTGGGTGGAACTATATGCCTCAACAATTTAATCAGGCAATCATTCCCATCATACTTCTGTTGATCCTGAGATCATACAGGAGGTATCAGATTATCAAACGAACCTTAAAACAAAATGTGGAAAGAAGAAAATAACACCTTAAAAAAGAATTTTGAATTTGAAGACTTCATGGAAGCCTTTGCCTTTATGACGCGGGTGGCGATGATTGCAGAAAAGATGGACCACCATCCTTTCTGGACAAATGTATATAATAAAGTAACCATTGAACTCTCGACCCATGATGCCGGAGATGTTGTCACCCAACGAGATCGTGACCTGGCTGCTGCAATAGATAAAATCCATATCTGATCTATGCTGGAGGATGCCCTTTTATTTCTGATCCCCACTCCCATTGGCAATTTGGAAGACATCACCTTAAGGGCATTAAGAATTTTGAAGGAAGTGGACCTGATACTTGCCGAGGATACAAGGACAACCAGGAAATTATTGAACCACCATCATATTAATAACCGACTCCAAAGTTATCATGCCCATAATGAACATAAAGTCACTGATCAGATCGTTGAACAATTGAAATCTGGGAACCGAATCGGATTGGTATCAGATGCGGGAACTCCTGGGATTTCCGATCCTGGATATCTACTGGTCAATGCCTGTATCAATAACAATATTCCCTATGAATGCCTTCCCGGTCCGACTGCCTTGATACCAGCCCTTATAAAATCCGGATTCCCCAATGATCGCTTCGTTTTTGAAGGATTCCTGCCACACAAAAAAGGAAGGAAAACCCGTTTACGATTACTTCAACAGGAATCAAGAACTATGATCTTCTATGAGTCTCCACATCGGCTGATCAGATGTCTCGAGGAATTAAAGGAATTTTTCGGACCTGAACGCAAAGCTTCCGTCTCCCGGGAACTCACTAAAAAATTCGAAGAAACTCATAATGGGACAATCCAGGAGGCCATTGAACACTTTTCAACAAATCCAGTTAAAGGCGAAATTGTAATCGTGTTGGAAGGTATTCATTAGTTCCCCTTTTTTGATTTTAATTCGACTAATCTTCGAGTATCTTTGCCCATATTGATATCCAGGTTTTTTCATTATGATACCATTAAACACACTTCTTCGCCAGACCATTGACACCACAAAAAAAGCTGCTGCACTCATTGAAAAAGAGAAAAAGAATTTTGACTTCAGTAAAATTGAATATAAAGGACAAAACGACCTGGTATCTTTTGTTGATAAACAGTCGGAAAAATTTCTGGTCGATTCTCTGGGAAAAATCCTGCCGGAGGCGGGCTTTATCGCAGAAGAAGGAACAGGAGAACCCAAAAAGCTCAATTGGGTGATCGATCCGCTTGATGGAACTACGAATTTTATGCACGGGCTTCCCCCCTATTCTATCAGCATTGGATTAATGGACGACCAGGAGTTGATCCTTGGGGTCATATTAGAAATTACCACAAATACATCATATTATGCACATAAAGATGGAAAGGCCTATTGTGATGGGGAAGTAATCCGTGTTTCTAACATCAGGGACTTTAAAGATGGATTATATATTACCGGATATCCGTACCGTGATTTTTCGAAAATTGAAAACTTCAACAGAATCATGTATTATTTCCTTGCCAACACACATGGGCTCCGTCGATTTGGGAGTGCCGCGGTGGACCTGGCCTACGTGGCATGTGGAAAAAGTGAAGGTTTTTTTGAATTTTTTTTGAATCCATGGGATGTCGCCGCAGGTGCCCTGATCGTACAACGTGCTGGTGGCACGGTAACTGATTTTAGGGGAGGACAGGATTTTATTTTCGGAAAGGAGCTGGTTGCCGGAACTTTTGTTCAACAAGAAATGCAAAAAATAATCAAAAGGTTCTGGTATGATTAAATTTGTTTATATTTGCACTGATTTTGAGGACATTAAAGTATGTTGCAGGAAATAGTAGTATTTGTTTTATTTATTGGTGCAATAGGTTATGTGGGTAGCTTGTTCTGGAAATCACTCAACAACGATTCAAATTGTAAGGGAGGTTGTAATTGTGATACCAGAGATATCAAGAAGTTACAGAAACAGATTATCCAGAACCAGCGAAATAAAATAAGAAGTTAATTATCAGACCTGGATTTTCGTCCCCTCTGAGCAATTGGAACAGATTTCGATCTCGCTTCGGGAATGAAGAATTTGTTGCCTGAATGTATTGTATTTCTCTCCTTTCCATATCTGATCGAAGGTAAATTCGCCCAATTGGCCCATTTGATGATGGGCATCTTTATCAAAACAACAAGGAACAATTCTTCCATCCCAGGTAATTACACTGGAACTCCACATACGCCAGCAATGATTGGTGTGGGCATTTTCGATCCTGAAACTCCCATCAGGTTGAAGTTGATATCGCCTCCATGCGGGATTATCTGGGATCAGATCGAGCTTATTCGAATAATCGTAGATCTGGGCGGTTTTAAGTAACAAATGATCAACCCTGAGATCGGTAGCGATCCTCTTTATTTCCTGGATCTGATGTTGATTTGATTTAAAGATAATAAACTGAAGAAGAACGAGTGGATTTTGTTTTTTGAGCTTTCTTTTCCACTTAATGATATGGTTGATCCCTTTCAGGACTTTTTGGAGTTCCCCTCCCACCCGGTATTGCTCATAGGTATGCTGATCAGCGCCATCAATGGATATCACCAGTTTATCCAGTCCCGCAAGCACAGTGTTCCTGGCATTTTGATCATCCAGATAATGGGCATTGGTTGAAGTGGTGGTAAAAATACCTTTTTTATGAGCATAGGAGATCATTTCAAAAAAATGCTTGTTCAGATAGGGTTCACCCTGAAAATATAAATTCAGGTACCATAAAGTGGCTTGAAGACTATCAATCATGCCAACAAAATGCTCCATTCCCAGACTTCCTATTGGCCGTGTAAAGGCCCTTAATCCACTAAGACATTCGGGACAACTTAAATTACAGGCAGTGGTTGGTTCGATGGAAATAGCCATCGGCCGGCCCATGATGAAGGGTTTCCGGAAGATCCGGGAAGTAGTATAACTGAATCGAAGGAGATTCATATTCAATAATTTCCTGATGGTCATTTTCTTCATGAGGAGTATACCTTCTTTTATTTTATAAATCATGGGTTATGGATCGATGGAAAATTCTGATTGATGCGGATTGGCCTGATACAAAATTTATTGATGGCGTTGTTTCATAAATATCCTTTTAATATAAAATAATTGTAATAATAAATATTATTATCATTGAAAATTCTAATATTTAACCTATATAATAACATTAAATCAAGTGTATATGAAAAATCTCGATGTGTTTTCTAGAAGATTTCTTGTCGTTACCCTGGGGATATCCTCCATACTGTTAAGTGGTAGCCTTTTCATTTTATCATTAAATAGTGTAACAACTGCATCCGCAAAGAACGATCCCGCTATGGAAAATATCAGCGAAATCAAAGGGCATTTAAATATGGCGACTTCCCTCACTCCGATTCAGGATGATGTGCAGGATGATGAAATCAAAGCCATCCAGGCATTTGGGATCGGGATACGCGAAGGGAATCTTTATTTCGGGATCCTATACAATAATAATACAATTGGATTGCACAGATCCAGCGCCGATGGAGAAGACGTTCTGGATTGGTAATTTATCTGGGAGTAAATCCAGTTCTTTTTATTTTACTATAGGACCGGTATTTCTTCCAGACCTTCCATCCTTCACTGAATGAAGGGAAAACATGTCCATTCTGATGGTTTTTTAAAGCGATTTCAAATAATCTCTTCCAGTGAAAAAATAAAACCTGGTAGGCTTCCAGAAGCGAACTTCCCGGATGATATATGTGCGCGGGTTCACTTTTCCCTCCATTTAATTCCAGGATTTTAAAAGAATGTCCCTGTTTCAGACTTTTGATATCTGGACATCGGATATCAAATCTTCCATAATTAAACCCGGGAATTTTGCTTGCGAATGAATCGACCACTTCTTCCAACTGATCATCGATCAGATCATTCCTGTTAATAAAAGTTGTTCCCCGGCTATGATTTCCAATGGATAATAATTCCACCTTTTCATGACGGGCAGGAACATGATTCATCAGCCCTGGATGCCTTTTTTCAACTTCCTTTAATTGCAATTTTGTTCTGGGATTTCTGATCATAAGCGTTCTGATGGTGGACTCACCATCACCGATCACATGCAATAACTCTTTTCCAACTACTGAACTTACATGGCCCTTTCTATTCCCTGGAATCCGGTAGTAAAAAATACCCAGCTCAACGGGCATGTCAACAAATTCCTGAATGATCATACTCACCCGTATTTGATTGATATAGTTTCTTAATTCTTCCTTATCTTCAATTTTCTCAACCATCCATCCTCTTTCACCATAATCAGGTTTGGCAATCATTGGGAAATGCATCCCATTCTCATCTAAATCAACAATAATTTCATCAAATGAGGCGGGATATTCAAAGAACAAAGATTTGGGTTTTAAGCTGTTGGGTATCAGGTCCAGGATGTCTTTTTTCGATTCAATCAGTAACCCTCCACTTTCTATGCCGGGATTTACCGAAAAGAAAAAAAATGGGGAACGGGCTTTCAATGACAACCAGCAACCATATATTATAATGGGAAAATAGATGATTGGCCAGGGCCAGAATTCCCAATGAGTCAATTTGGTCAAAAAGTTATTGTTGTGGTGTCTCAATGCTATATTTTTCAGTTATCCCTGGTGGAAACGATGGTTTCTTGATGATCCTCCTGATTGAGGATGTCTTTATAATACATGGTTGTAAGATTATCCCCGTTAAACAGGGAAGTTATGCTGATGGTTTTAAGCTGATCGTCTCTCTCCATTAATATATCTGTTTCTTTGTTCCCTTCTCCTCCAAACATATGAAAATCCAGCATTCGTTCAAGGTCAAAAGGTGAATTGTTTTGTAACCATTCATGAAACCAGTTTTCTCGTTTTTTTATAACCACCTCATCATAAAGTGTTACAGAGGACCAGATGTTTGGTTTCAAAAAGGATAAATTCTTTAGATGACGCTGAACACCATCCCATTTGAACTCAAATAATCGATAATCATGTATGATAACCAGGGTAAAAGGTTCAATATTATTCAGATCATAGAAATCAATGAAATCAAATAGATTATTGAATGCGAAAAAGTCCAGAACAACAAGTCCTCTGCTATGTCGGTAAGGATATTGAGGCTTATGTTTTCGAATTGCTCCATTTAAAAGACAGACTGAATTATTCCGGTTATCAGAGGCTATCCATGTACCTCCTCCATGTGGATCCCTTGGATAAATAAGCTCATAATTGTTCTTTTTTTCAAAAAACGGAGGTGTGGCGGGAGGTCGATCTGTTTTTTCATCTCTGTTACTGGTTAATATATAACCGTCAGATCCTCGAGGAATAAACGAAACAGTACACATAGGAAGATTTAATTTAGCCCTGCTTCATATACCTTACGGTTGAACTGGCTATTCCAAAATTTTCAGGAAGCATGATATAATGACACATTTCTTTCAACCCTTGCTTAATGATGGCCAGATGATGAATGGTATGTTCGATATTGTAGGCCAGCTCCCTTTCATAATTGGTTTTTAATCTTATGTTCTGGTCTGTTTTATCTCCATATTTCAGTTCCAGAAGTGCTTCATAATTTTTTCTTTGCACATCAATCTTTTGCTGGAGATGCCTGATTAAATTAATGGCAAAAATCTTATCGGTCTCGATTCTTTTATCTCGTTTCCTTTGATCATAATTGATTTTCCCTGTATCCAGGCCATTAAAAAGACATATATAAAATTCAAGAATATGCCTAACATGCTGTCCGATGGTAGCATTGAGTGAAGGAACCAGCTGATCATAATTTTCCTCCTTCATTTGCATCAATACTTCCTTCAATTGACCCAGTACGTTTATCGAAGCAGTTTGTAAATTCATGTTGAATGTAAATGAAATTCTATCAAATTTTACTCAAATTATTTTTTCATTTATAAATGTTATAAATCTAGACCAAGATAACCCCAATTATTTTCAGGCTATGTAAAAATTGAAATATAACTAGCCTTTAATTCATTTATATCCAATCAGATATACCAAACGATCGTCCACTGATTCGCATAATTTCAATCGCTCATTTTCAGGCTAAAGGATAATTTCTTAAAATTTAAATTTTACAATGGTCTATTCAATTTAATAGAAATTGTACTTCCTCGGCCCTACGATGGAGAAATTCGTAAATTTTTTGGATTAATAAATCAACCCACGATTTTTTTCTTTTCATGAAGAATATCGGCTATATCGATTCCTGATCAAAATTTGAATATCTGAACAGCCAGATCAATTCTTACCAGAAGTATCTTTCCAATGGCTCAGATCATGGGATCTCTTCCTTTAACAAATCCCAGACCAGGTCGCTTTCAAATCCTTTGGCACAAATATATTGAGCAATTTTATTTCGTATTATGAAAGGATCCTCTTTGCGGATGGATTTTTTTTTCTTTTTAATCAGTTCGAGAATTATCCGGGTATATTCATTTTCATCCATCGTGGCCAAAGCCTGATCAATGTATTCCTCCTGAATAGACTTCCGCTTTAATTCATGCCGGATCCTTATCCTGCCCCATTTATTATTCCTGAATTTGCCAGAGGCAAATATCCTTGCAAATCTTTGATTGTCAATATATTTTTCTTCCCTTAAACGATTGATGATTTGACAAGTTCTGTCCTCATTCAATTTATACTTTTTAAGTTTTTCCTCCACATCAAGTTCACATCTTTCCTGGTAAGCACAATATTTTATGATCTTAAGAAATATCTGATTCTGATCAAATTTTTCATTCAGAATGTGCTTATCCGATTCATTATCCATCATTTCTTCAATTGTTTACCTGATGTATTTGTATCCATATTATAATTCGATTCCTACGACCAATACATCATCTGTTTGCTGGTGAAAACCTTTCCATTCATTGAACTTGCTGTACAAGGTATCTTTTTGTTTATCGGTCTGAAGTGAACTGACCTGTTCAATCAATTGTCTGAAGTGTAATTTCATATACTTTTTCCCTTTCTCCCCTCCAAATTGATCCTGGAAACCATCTGTGGCCAGATAAATAGAATCACCTTTATTCAACAGGATGGTTTTATCTGTAAATTTTTTATCCCGTATTTCATTTCCACCGATGGATACGCGATCGGGTATAACCTGTTGAAGAATCCCGTTCTGTTTATAATATAAAGGAATTTTTGCACCCGAATAATTGATTTGCCTGGTCTGTAAATTTATCATGCAGAATGCCATATCCATACCCTCGAATGTAGAAAAGGTTGTACCATGCTGATTGAGGCTCTGTTTTACTTTTTCATCCAAAACATATAATAATCGGCTGGGTGAATTATATTCACCATCCCCAAAAGTGGCCTGATTTAAAAGTGAATTGGCCAGTAATGTCATAAATGCTCCGGGAACACCATGTCCGGTACAATCCACAATAGCGATACACATTACATCGTTCGTATTTTTTAACCAGTAAAAATCACCACTGACAATATCCTTCGGGAGAAATAATATGAATGAATTTTTAAAATATCGTCTCAGCAGTTCATCATCAGGTAACAGGGATAGCTGTATCCTTTTGGCATACTGGATGCTGTCTGTGATCTGATTATTCTTTTCGGTGAGTATTTGATTTATTTTTTCAATATCATTCCGTTGTGCAATGATCTCTTCCTTTTGCCTTTCAATGGCCTCATTCTGCTTATGCAGGATCTGATTGGCCCTGTTCTGCATTCTATATTGTCGATATAAGATAATCATGATGGTGAGGACAAAAATCAGGCCTGTTATCAGCCAGATATTCATTAAATTCCTTTCTGATGCCTCCAGATCCATAATCCTATTCTCACTTCTCAGGAGTTGAATCTGTTTGTCTTTTTTCTCAAGATTATATAGCGCCTCCGCTTCCGCAATTTTAAGAGTGGATTGATTTTCAAAGATCTCATCCTTATGAAGCATGTAAAGCTTAAAATAGTTCAGCGCATTTTCATTATCTCCGATTTCATCAAAATAATTTGCGAGATTAAAATAACAATTCTGAAGAATGGGATCTGCGCCAAGTTTTTCTGCAATGATCACACCATCCATTAAATAGTCAACTGCCAGGTCATTCTCTCTTTTTTCAGCATATAATTTTCCGATCTCGGAATAATTTTTTGCTTGTAATTCAAGGTCTGAATACTGTTGGCTGAATTGAAGACTCTTTTCAAGAAAGATTAGTGCACTGTCATATAAGCTTGTCCCCGCAAATGAAATCCCCAGATTATAATAAGAATACCCTATTCCCAGGTTATTCCCTTTATGGAGATTTAAATTCAGGGCTTTGGTGAAATATTGAATGGCTTTATCATGCTCACCCATCCCAATAAATACATTCCCAAGATTATTATAAGTATCAGCGATGATGGAAGAGTCCTGCTCGAATTTTGCCATATACAAGGCCCTGTTAAAATACTCTTCACACCTTTGATATTGTTTCAGATCCAGATAAATTTTCCCGAGTGAATTAAGGAGTTTGGTTTTACCTTCAGCCAGTTTCAGTGATTCATACAGGATCAGGGACTTGCGACAATCTTCGATGGCAGAAGTTTTAAAACCCAGAATCGACTTAATATCACACAACAAGGCATGTAAGGAAGCGATAGTTTTTCTATCATCTACAATTTCATATAGATCAAGTGCTTCATTGGCATATTGTAGAGCTGCCTTATAATTTGATGTTGAAAAGTAAATAGAGGCGATACGATGCAGTGATTCAGCTGTTCTGGAATCATATGTCAATTCTTTAAAAATGGATAATGCAATCAAATAATGATCCAGTGCACTGTCATTTTCATGCAAAACCTGATAGGATTTAGCAATATTCAGGTGTGAATTGGCCACTCCCCGGGTGTATTTTATGGATTGGGAAAGCTGACCGGCCTCATTAGATCGCCCAAGGGCTTTTTCAGGAAATTTCCAGTAATTTTTCTCCACCCACATATTCATCAAATCCACCTTTTTCCGTTTATTCCCGGTATTGATAATTTCTGTTTCGAGACTATCAATTTTTTCCGCGATACAGGCTATGCCAGTATGAAAAATGATCCAAAAAATTAATATCAGCCTTAACATTTAGTAAGTTTACAACCTATTCAGTTTCAAACCAAGATGTTAAATAAATTGCTTAAATGCAATTAACTTTTTCATAATCAAACCGATTTTAGAAATGAAAAAATGGTTAACTCTTTTATCCTTACCCCTGATCCTGTTTTCGTGCGAACAAGGATCGGACACTAAAGAAGATTCGAGTGAGGGAAGCCAGGCGGATTATTATTTTAAAGGCATGTATGTGCCATTCAGATTGACAACTGATCTAGCCATTCTCAGTGATAGGGAAAAACAGATGATCCCCCTTTTAATAGAGGCGGCGGATCTCATGGATCAGATATTCTGGCAGGAAGCATATGGTAACCGAGATTCCCTGCTTCAATTGGTATTGGATCCGCAAGTATCTGGGTTTGTAAAGATAAATTATGGTCCATGGGATCGGTTGAAAAATAATCAACCTTTTATTGAAGGTATAGGTGAAAAACCGGAAGGGGCAAATTTTTATCCCCATGACATGAGTCGTGAAGAATTTGAGAATTCGGATATTCAGGATAGAGAAAGTCTTTACACAATGATTCGAAGAACTCATGAAGGGAAACTGATATCCATTCCCTATCACGAATATTTTAGTGAATCAGTGATTAGGGCTGCCAATCTGATGGAGGAAGCTGCAGAGTATGCGGAGGATGAAGGATTAAAGAATTATCTGATCTTACGAGCAAAGGCTTTAAAAGAGGATGATTACATCCAAAGTGATTTAGCATGGATGGATATGACTACAAATACACTGGACATCGTGATCGGTCCGATCGAAACCTATGAAGATAAATTATACGGATATAAAGCCGCACATGAAGCATATATTCTTGTCAAGGACAAGGAATGGAGTAAAAAACTTGATAGATATGCAAGTTATCTGCCGGATTTGCAGAAAAATCTTCCAGTTCCAGATGAATACAAACAGGAACAACCCGGCTCAGATGCGCAACTCAATGCATATGATGTGATCTACTATGCCGGGGATTGCAATGCCGGAAGTAAGACCATTGCCATCAATCTGCCCAATGATGAAAACGTTCAGTTGACCAAGGGGACCCGAAGGCTACAACTCAAAAATGCGATGAAAGCAAAATTTGATAAAATACTGATCCCCATAGCCAATGAACTGATTGATGACGGATCCATGGATCATATCACTTTTGATGCATTTTTTGCCAATACCATGTTTCATGAAGTTGCACATGGATTGGGAATTAAAAATACGATTAATGGAAAAGGAACCGTAAGATCTTCGTTACAGGAAAATTCCTCAGCACTGGAGGAAGGAAAGGCTGACGTGCTTGGATTATATATGATTAATGAATTGCATAAAAAGGGGGAAATCGAAGGCACTCTTGATGACTATTATACTACTTTCCTGGCAAGTATATTCAGATCCATACGATTTGGAACTGCTCAGGCACATGGAACAGCCAACATGATCCGGTTTAATTTTTTCAAAGAAAAAAATGCCTTTATAAGGAATCCGGAGACAGGGAAATACAGCATCAATATGGCGGAGATGCAAAAAGCTGTTCAGGAATTAAGCAGAGTAATTTTGATTTTCCAGGGAAATGGGGATTATGAAGAGGTCAATCAATTTGTTACCGATTATGCAGTGATTGATGAACAACTTCAAGCAGATTTGCAAAGACTTGAGGACAAAAACATACCGGTAGATATTACTTTTCAACAGGGCATTGATATACTTGGATTATAAACTTTTTTAATTATGAAATTTGCAAATCTCGGAAACACGAACATCAAAATATCTAAACTAACCTTTGGGGCTTGGGCCATTGGCGGATGGATGTGGGGTGGTGCTGATGAAAAAGATGCCATTCATGCGATAGAAACCTCCATTGACCTGGGGATGACAACCATTGATACGGCACCCGTTTATGGGTTCGGGAAAAGTGAATCACTGGTTGGCAAAGCGATTAAAAACAAACGTGATAAGGTCCAGTTATTAACCAAATACGGTCTTAGATGGGAATCAAAAAATGGGAAATTTTATTTCAGCAGTACGGATGCTCAAGGCAAGAAAGTAGACATTTATAAATATGCAAATCCTGAAAGTGTGATCCAGGAATGCGAAGATAGCCTGAACAGATTAAATACCGACTATATCGATCTGTTTCAGATCCATTGGCACGATCCTACAACCCCAATTGAATCTACCATGGAAGCAGTATTGAAGTTAAGGGAACAGGGTAAAATTCGGGCAGCCGGTGTATGTAACTACACTGCAGATCAGATGATAATTGCAGAAAAGATCCTTCAGATTGAAAGCAATCAGGTTCCCTACAGCATGGTTTTACGTGATATTGAACAGGATGTGGTACCTTATAGCCTGGAAACAGGTAAAGGAGTACTTGCTTACAGTCCGCTACAACGAGGTATACTCACCGGAAAGATCACCTCTGATTATCAATTTAACAAGGGTGATCACCGGCCTTCTACGCCCTTTTACAAGGAGCCTAATTTATCACGAATCAATCAATTCCTGAATGACATCAAATCCCTGGCCGATGAACACGATCTGAGTCTTGCGCAACTGGTCTTATCCTGGACGATGCAACAACCAGCCATCAAAGCAGTGCTCGCTGGAGCCAGAAATCCAGACCAGGTAAAGGAAAATGTAAAGGCAGGAGAGGTGACCTTGGAAAAAAATGTGATTGAAGAAATTAACAGAAAGCTGGGAAATCTTCATCTGAACCTGACTGTTTGATTCATCAAATGGGTGAATCACTTCCTGTAGCTTTCATTCAAACCTTGAATACATTAATAGCTGGAATCTGTGATCCGGGTTTTTCCCCGGTAGGTCCAGTATATCAGGCTTGTATAAGCCAGTACAAAAGGCATCCCAAATACGGCGACCTTCAACATGGTACGCAGGGTATATGCCGAGGAAGATGCATTATAGATATCCAGGTTATAATCCGGTGTAAGGTTCGAGATCATCATATTCGGAAAAATCCCAAGGGCAAACAGCATTATGAGTGCCGCCATTGTACAAGCCGAGGAAATAAACATCTGGTAAGGTTTATGAAGCACCAGGGTACGTGAAATATTTATGATTGATAATATATTTAAAACCACAACAAACCAGGCCACTAAGGATATGAGTGACTGATATTGCTGAATCATCATATGGGTTCTTCCTGGCATCTGGATCCTCCCAAATGAAAAATTGGCGATCATCTCAGGGCGTATATACAGGGTCATCCCGGTAAGGCAAATAAACAAGATAATAAATATCACGTAGGTGATTTTAATCCATTTCCGTACCTGCTGTTGTAGATCGCCATCAGTCTTTATATACAGATAAATGGCACCATGCATGGCAAACATCGATAAATTAAATACTCCCGCTAAGAGTGTATAAGGTGTGATCAATCCGAGAAAAGTTCCCTGATATTCCATGTTGGATCCAATATCGAACCCCATGATCACATTTCCAATGGCAATACCAAACAAGATGGCTGCAAACATGGAGCCAATGGAAAAGCCGGTATCCCAAAAACGGCGCCACGTTTTACCAGGTTCCTTGCTTCTGAATTCTATGGATACTGCCCTGAAAATCAATGCGATCAACAACAACATAAAGGGCAAATAAAATCCAGAAAAGGCCGTGGCATAGACATGAGGAAACGCAGCAAACAAAGCACCTCCCGCGGTAATGAGCCAAACTTCATTCCCATCCCAAACAGGTCCAATAGAATTCAATAAGATGCGCCTGTTCAGATCACCCTTACTGAAAAGATGTAAGGCCCCCACGCCCAGGTCAAATCCGTCCAGAATTGCATAACCCACTAAAAGAATACCAATAATCAAATACCATATGACATTATAATCCATCCGCTTATTTATTCTTTTTGTTTAAAAAAGCCAATTTCAATGATCTTAAATTAAAACCTGCTGCCGGCATATCTTCTGGACAATCGGGCCCATGTTTGATTTCCTTATCAATGATATAAATCCAAACCAGGAATAGTAAAATATATACCAATATAAACAATACGAGAGAAACGAGGATTTCATCCGCTGTCACTGATTTTGAAATCCCCTCACTCGTTCTGAGGACATCCTGGACGATCCAGGGCTGCCGACCCCTTTCTGCCGAAACCCATCCCAGCTGGTTTGCCAGTACGGGTAATGTCACACTGAATGCATAGATCCAAAGTAACCATTTTTGTTTGAAGAATATTCCTTTTAGTAAAAACACAAAAGTAAGCAGGGTAAGCCCGATAAAGAACATTCCCAATGCCACCATGAGATGATACGTCTGAAAAATCATTCCAACAGGTGGCCAGTCAGATTCAGGAAATTCTGATAATCCCTTAACTTCAGCGTTTTTATCACCATATATCAGATAACTCAGCATCCCTGGTATCTTTATGCCAATTGTTTCTTTATTGTCAGGATCTGAATAACCCAGGATATATAAGGGGGCTTCTGTTGTTGTTTCATACAGTCCTTCAAAACCGGCCAGCTTTGCGGGTTGATATTGTGCAACTACCTCTCCGTGTCGATGCCCGACCACCAATTGCATGATGGAAGCAATACAGGCTATGATCAATGATATGATAAATGATCTTACCGCAAAATACTGATATTTATTTTTAAGATAATAAAAGGCCGCTACGCTCATCACAAGAAAAGATCCCTGGATAAACGCTCCAATGATTACGTGGGTGAATCGTACTAATGAGGAGGGATTTAAGACCATTCCCCAGAAATCCGTAATGACTGCTCTTGTCATTCCTGCATGTGCCACTATTTCATAGGCGACAGGAGTCTGTTGCCACGAATTTGCCACCACAATCCAGAAAGCAGACATGATGGATCCCAGGGCAACCATGACGGTGGAAAAGAGATGCAGCCAGGGCTTGACCCGGCCCCATCCGAATAATAAAATTGCAAGGAAACCGGATTCCAAAAAGAAAGCAAAAATTCCTTCTGCAGCCAAAGGTGATCCAAAAACATCTCCAACAAATCTTGAATAGGTAGCCCAGTTGGTTCCAAATTCAAATTCCATTACGATCCCTGTCGCCACCCCAACTGAAAAACAGGCAGCAAAGATCTTGATCCAGAAACGAGTGATAATTTCATAGATTTTTTCTCTGGTTAGTAAAAATAATGATTCAAAAATTACAAGCAAAAGACCCAATCCAATACTGAAAGGGGGAAAGATATAATGAAACATAATCGTAAAAGAAAACTGCAATCGTGCAAGAAATTCAGCATCAAGTTCCATATCAACTTTTATTATAATGTTTATATACCAGAAAAGAACTAACAATAAATAAAAGGCCAATCAGTATTTTAATCAGGCTTTCCAGCGTAAAAAAATCTATGAGATCTACTTCCAGATTGAAAGTATATTTGATCAAAAGAAAGATAATCATCAACCCACCCGAAATTAAAAAAACTTTCTGGATGGGAGAATTATCCTTTTTATTTTCCATTACTAACGTTATCCCGAAAAATTCAAAAATTTTTTGTCCTCCGGATCGGTGAAGCACAATTTCTTTTAAATTGCAAAGAAATTCATAGATTTCAAAATTCTAAGAATTCATCTAATTGACTAAAAAATGAGCTGTTAAATTAGTGCCTATCGAGGGTTAATCCCTTGGAATATCTGATAGAATATAAATGAGTTAATGACTGTTTATATTCAAATTTGTAAATAGTTTAAGAATATTTTGGATTAATAATTTAGTTCTATAAAAATTGGTAAAGATCGGATTAATTTCAGATACCCATGGCTTTACGGATGATCGTATCATTTCCCATTTTGAAAGTTGTGATGAAATATGGCATGCCGGGGATATCGGAAGTCAGGAAGTCGCAGATACATTAGCCAAACTTAGATCCTTTAAGGCAGTTCATGGGAATATTGATGACCATTCCATTTGTAATCTATATCCGGAAAATCTTGTATTTGAAATCGAAAAAATAAAGGTCTGGATCACTCATATAGGTGGTATGCCCCCAGGTTACAATAAAAAAATCAAAACCAACCTATTATCAATTCGTCCAGATCTATTCATTTGTGGCCATTCACATATCATGAGGATCATCCCGGATCAGCAATTAAAACTTTTATATATGAATCCTGGAGCTGCAGGGCATCAGGGATTTCATAAAATCCGAACGATCGTACGATTTACTATTGATGGAAGTAAAATAAGGGATCTGCAGGTTATCGAATTAGGAAAAAGAGGCATGTTGAATCTGAAGCAACCCTGAACTATCTAGCCGATTCTTCATCTGACTTTTTTTCCTCCTCCTGGATTTTTACTTCTGAGGCTGAAATTTCTTTTGTTTTTTCAGGTTTCGATTTTTCCTTATTTGATTCAGCAGATTCAATCTTTTCATCCTTAACAACTCCAGCTTCTGCTTTTTTTTGTTCAGCCTTGTTATCCGCTTTATCCTCTACTTTTTTCGTTTCTTCCTTTTTGGATTGTATATCCCCGGTCGATTTCTCAGATTTGGATTTTTTGCTGAAATCTTCTTTAATAGCCTCAATATCAATATTTTTCAGTACAGGTTTTTTAGTGAGCCTTTTTACTGCTTCCTGCCTTTTTTTTGATTTTACCCGGTTTTTACGCGCTTTCCTTTTTATTGATGTTCCGCTCATGCTTGTTAAATATTGAAAATGAGGTGCAAATATAAAAAATATTTAATAATGTGAGATATAATAGCGCAATTTAAGATTGAGATCAATTGATATATTCTTTTTCAAAATGTACTTTTCTATTGGGATCCGGCGGTAAACAAATTCCCGGTGGAAGATCCAGGTCCGGAAGATTATTGATCTCAATTCCACCTTCATCATCATCTGAATCACTATCTAAACGCATATTTTTACGGTGATACCTTCGAATCACAAAAAAAATAAGTATTACATAAGCAAAGCAACAGAAAATAATATCAATGAATTGCAATTTCATGGAACCTTTTTCCTTCTAAATTTATTATTAATATAAGTAGTATAATAGAAAAAAACCAATATTTAATATTAATTTGAATATCGAAAAAGTATATATATACACTATATTCGTATTCTAATGGCTTTGTCTGATGGATAAAAAATTTATTGATAAATTATTCCAGCAACATAAAAAAACCGATTCTATTCCATCCAGAACAGCCATTTCCAAATTTACTGAAGGACTACTTGAATTTCTATTCCCGCAGTTAAGTGAAAAACACTATTTAAACAGCACCGAACTTGAAGTTATTGCAGATTCATTATTTCTGGAACTGAAAGGAATGTTTGTTAATATAGCGTATAAATTAGAAAAAGACCCGGATGTTACTGCCAAATTGTTCATGGATATGATCCCGGATATATATGAACGTATGATGGATGATGCAAGGGCCATTCATGAAGGTGATCCGGCAGCACAGAGCATTGATCAGGTCATTCGAACATATCCTGGATTTTTTGCGATTGCCTGTTACCGAATTGGTCATGCTTTTTGCCAGATAGGCATTCCATTACTCCCAAGAATCCTGACCGAATATGCCCATTCCAGAAGTGGAATTGATATACATCCTAAGGCTAAAATTGGAACGCGTTTCTGCATTGATCATGGAACCGGGATTGTAATTGGAGAAACCACCTTGATAGGAGATAATGTGAAAATATATCAGGGAGTGACACTGGGTGCATTGAGTGTAAAAAAAGAAATGGCAAAAATCAAAAGACATCCCACCATTGAAGATAATGTAGTGATTTATGCAGGAGCAACCATTCTGGGTGGCAATACAGTCATTGGGAAAAACAGTATCATAGGTGGTAATGTATGGATTACCGAAAGTATTCCGCCAAACTCAAGGGTATATCATAAACCTCAGATTGAAGTAAAAAACAGCATTGGTTCAGAATAGCATAGAGAGAAACCGTTCTTTGAATTTTAGTTACTGATTCTTGAATCAGTTCTGTATTTTTCAAGATTTTTCAATTTTTTAACCATAAATGCAATGGAAGAGCTTCATAAACTGATCAGCATCGTTAAGCAGAAAAGTCAAAGGAGTATTCAACTTGTGAACCAGAATTTCAGGAAATCACAAATTTCAAAAGATAATCTCCTGTATGAGGGAATTGTAGATGAAATATTTACAAGTGAAGAAAAAGCGGCCAAACATCTTTTCAATACCGATCCTGGAAATCGGAATTACAGAAATACTAAGGCAAAACTTAAACAAAAATTATTAAATCACCTTTATTTCCTGGATTATAATAAGGCTGGATATACCGAATTTCAGCGGGCTAAATACGAAAGCCTTCATTTGTTACATCAAATGAAAATCCTGGTCATGGAGGAAGCAGGATGTATTGCCATAAAAAAACTTCCTCAATTGATAAAAACAGCCAAAGAATATGAGCTTATTGAATTGGCTCTTGATGGATTATTATTATTGAGAAATGAATTTTCATTACTGGGGAAATGCAGTTCCCTGAATATTTCTGAAAAAGAAATAAAGCATCTTAAGCCATTCCACAGTGCCCTCCTTTCCAGTGAGGAGATCTTTTATGACACAATGGCATTACTCAATAAGTCATTTAGTTCAGGGGAGAAAGTACTTGAACAAATACCAGATAGAATTAATGAAATAGAAAAAACTGCCAGACATTTTCAAAGTGCCAGGCTAAATATCCTGGCCAAGAACCTTAAAATAGCCTTTTATAAAATGACCAACTCATATGTGGAAATTCTCAATATTTGTAATGAGCTGGAAAGGAAATACATCCCCTCAGATATATCAGGGATACGGGTGGATCTCAATTACAGGGAAATTACATTTCTAAAGATTTATTGTCTATATACTTTAGATAAAATTGAGGAAGGATTATTATATGGTCAAAAAAAGGAATCCTTATTTAAAGAAGGAACGGATGACTGGTTCCGGTTTAAGGAATACCAGTTCCTTATCTCCATGAAAGGTGAAAAATTTCATCAGGCTGCTAAAATATTCAGAATTGTAAAGATTAATAAAAACTTTGGTAACCTTGACAAGCAAATAAAGAACCGGTGGACGATTTACAGGACTTATATTCTTTTTATTAACGATACTAAATTGATCAAATGGGGTTTTGATATTGAAAAGTTCAATGGCACGCCCCCAAAATACTCAAAAAAACTGGCAGGATATTCAATCGCAACTTTAATTGTACAGTTCATGTTCTTCCTCAGAGAAGGAAATGTAAACAAAGTGAAACAGATCATTGGCCAATTAGGACCATTGAGCTCCACTCATTTGGATAAAAGGCATAATTATAGGAACAGTGTGTTTATTCGGATGCTTGAAATTGTTATCGAGAAAGGTTTTGAATATGAACTGATTAGAGAAAAATGCCAGAACTATTACCAGAAATTAAAAGAAATCCAGATACCCCCGGATTTTGAACAAGAAATGGAAATCATTCCACTTGAAATTCTTTGGGAATATGTTATGAATATTTTAAAGACCAATAAAAATTACGTTCATTATCGGTTTTATCATTTTTCTGAACTTGAGGCGGATTGACAAATCAATTCCCTGGCCTCTGTAAATTCCTGCCATATCTCCTTAAGGATATCCGAGGATGACTTAATCTGTTTTATCATGGCAGAAACCTGGCCAATTTCAAGCTCCCCTTCTTCCAGATTTCCCATGAAGATCCCGGTCTTCGCTCTGCCCTTTCCTAAAATTTCAATTAATTCATTTTTTTCTGCTCCCTGATCTTCAGCCATTTTAATTTGTTCAAAAAATCTATTTTTTATCATTCTGACAGGAGTCAATTTTTTTAAAGTCAATTGGGTATCCCCTTCTCCTGCCTCAAGAATTCTTCTCTTAAAATTATCATGAGCGGATGATTCAAGTGAGATCGCAAATCGTGATCCGATCTGCACCCCTTCCGCTCCCAGGGTCATCACTGCCAACATTGCCCTCCCCGAACCAATCCCCCCTGCTGCGATTAATGGGATATCAATGGCGTCCCTTACCATGGGTATCAGGCAAAGGGTGGTTGTCTCCTCCCGACCGTTATGCCCTCCGGCTTCAAATCCTTCAGCCACAACCGCATCAACTCCTGCCTCGACACTTTTAATCGCGAATCTTATGCTTGAAACGACATGAACGACAGTGATCCCCTCGGATTTTAATTGGGTTGTCCAGTTTTTAGGATTCCCAGCAGAAGTAAAGACCACTTTGACCTTCTCCTCAAGAATTACGTTCATATGATCCTCTACATAGGGATATATCAGGGGTACATTCACTCCAAATGTTTGATGTGTCGCCTTTTTGCATTTTTGAATATGTTCTCTTAACACCTCAGGATGCATTGAACCTGATCCAATTAATCCCAGACCACCAGCATTACTTACTGATGAAGCAAGTTTCCAGCCACTGCACCAGACCATGCCGGCCTGAATGATAGGATATTCAATTTTAAATAATTCAGAAATGCGATTTTTCATTGATTTACCTTTGCTCGAATAAAAAAATTAACTGAATCAAAACAAATAAGATATATATTATTTTTTGTTTCATTGTATTTTTGTGTTATGAAAGCCAATGAGATATTGGCAAAATTCCTGATCTGGAGGATAAAACATATAAAGACAAGGAATTTTGTTATTTTTTTAAGCGTTGTGATCGGAGCATTTGCGGGACTTGCTGCCGTCACCCTCAAAGCAGCGGTTCATTTTATTCAAAATGTTTTAAAAAGTGGATTTTTACCAAATTACCTGTATTTGGTTTTCCCCTTGATTGGGATTCTGCTCACCATCATCCTTTCTGACCATATATTTAAAGAAAAACTGGGACACGGGATTACCGATATCATCTATTCCATCGAAAAAAAATCCAGCTTGATCAAACGTACCAAAATGTATACCCGGATGATAAGCAGTGCCTTTACTGTAGGATTTGGAGGGTCCGTTGGCTTAGAGGCTCCTATCGTAGTCACAGGTTCCGCCATTGGCTCGAATGTTTCCCAATTCATGCACATCGATTACAATAGCCGAACTATTCTGGTCGGCTGTGGTGCAGCGGGTGCCATTTCGGCCATATTTAATTCTCCCATTGCTGGGGTTATCTTCTGTTTTGAAGTAATTATCACTGAACTTACCATCACTGGATTTATTCCTCTTTTGATCGCCTCAGTGGCAGGATCTATCGTTTCCCTTATGCTGCTGGGAGATGATATTCTTTTTTCATTTAAATTGACCGATACCTTTAAAGCTTCGGATACGCCTTTCTACATTCTTCTGGGAATAATATGTGGATTATCATCCCTTTATTTTACCCGGATGATGTATAAAATTGAAAAGAAGATCGAAAAAATCAAGAATCATATCGGGCGTGGATTTACCGGCGGCATTCTGCTGGGTATCATTATCATCGTTTTTCCGCCTATCTATGGTGAGGGATATGATATCATCAAAGCCTTATTGAACGGTCGCGAATTAATCGTTCTGAATAATAATTTATTTATTTCAGATACCTCGAATATATTTATTTTCGGTATTTTTTTACTTGGAGTTATTTTAATTAAACCAGTTGCTACTTCACTGACCATCGGATCTGGTGGAAGTGGAGGAATATTTGCACCTTCTTTATTCCTGGGTGGCATTACTGGATTCCTCGCTGCCATGACCATAAATTACCTGACCGGAAGTGATATGGTAAGTAGTTCCAATTTTACCCTTGTAGGCATGGGTGGAGTGATGAGTGGTGTGTTGCATGCTCCCCTCACAGGAATATTCCTGATTGCAGAAATTACAAGTGGTTATACTTTGATCGTTCCTTTGATGATCGTGTCCGCTATTTCCTTTCTCACCATTTCTTATTATGAAGAATATTCCCTTTATACAAAAAACCTTTTCGAGAGAGGTGACTATAATCCTTATGATAAAGACAAACAGGTACTGGGAATCATCCAGCTACATAAATTGATTGAAACTGATCATATCACCATTGAACCTGATAAAAAGCTGATAGATCTTATTCATATTGTCAGTAAATCTAAACGCAATATTTTTCCGGTAATCAATAAAAAACATGAGTTGATGGGTATCATAACGCTCGATGATATCCGGGGTATTATGTTTGATGAAGAGGCAAGGGAAAAAATTGAGATAAGCAACCTCATGCACAGCCCACCTGATAAAGTGGATATCAAGGATAACATGCAAACCGTTATGAGAAAATTTGAGAAAACAGGAGCTTGGAATCTGCCTGTGATCGAAGATGGGGCTTACAAAGGATTTCTTTCAAAATCAACAATCTTCAATGCATATCGGAATAATCTGAGAAGGAAAAAATTTGCCTGAAAAAATTTGATTTTTTCATTTTTTCCATGAGGGACTCCTGCAATTATACTTTTTATATTGAATGACAAAGATTGCTACATAAGTTGACAATGTGATCATAACCTGATCATTCTGAGGAAGTTATCCACAAATATTTAATCTTAAATTTCATTCTTAATTCATTGATAATCAGCATTTTATGATTTATTCAAAAAAAAATGTGGATAAGTGTGAAAAAATGTGGATAAAATCTTGACTTTTTAAAATAATTTTTCGAATAGAATAATCCATTCATAACAGTCATTTTATCGCTTTTAATTGGGGCTGATTCGAAGAGACTCGGATGAGATTATGATACCGGTAAATTTCTTTTGATTAAACATCGGGATGATAATTTTTTTGCTTAATCAAAATCCATAATTTTAGGAAAATTTTAACGATGGTAAAGAAAATATTCCATCTTAGATTATTTTTTATAGCTGGATTCATGAGTTGGGTGATCATGACGGTATTCAATTTGCTCATGGCCTTTGCCGATGCAAATCAAATGCAGCATGGAATTGAAGAATATTTGCCTGAATTATTTTTCATTCTTTTTTTCCTTTCTAATTATTCCTTCTTCAAAATTCAACTGGGCAGGACAAGGGATGCCAATCTGCAGGATCTACTATGGAGGGTTTTTGTTACAGGATTGATAGCTACTCTTACTTCCTTTATACTTAATATAATTGAAAACCTTTTTTTAACCCATAGCAGGATTGGCGAGAATACACTCATTACAAATCTGGCATACAATATAAACGTGGGATTGATCTCGGCCTTTTTTATTTCCACCTTTATCGTATGGGAAAAATTCATATTTTATCAGAAATCAAAAAAACTGATTATAAGCTGGAGAATTTTTGTATATACCTTGCTTGCCACCTTATTGCTGTCCCTGTTCTTTTCCATATTTCAGCTGGAATTCAGTGATCTATATATGTTTTCAATACTGGCCATTTTTCTATTGGCTAGTTTTTATTTTTCAGCCAACCTTAAATGGGTTGCCTATCTCAACTATAAACAGAAGTGGAAAAGCATTCTACTCTTTATTCTGATCATAATATACATTGGATATTTATTTAATTATCTAAGACAAAATTATATGGATCAGAATGAGATGTTAATCTTCAACGGATTCCGAAATATCACCCTGATGGGATTTTTTATTTTTATATTTATATATGCTTTTATTTCTGTCCTCGTCATTCTATTTAATCTGCCCACATCCTCAGTTTTTGAGAAAAAATTAGAAGAAATTATAAATTTTCAACGATTAAGTCAGTCAAGGAATGCAGGAAAGAATGAAAAAGAAGTATATGAAATTCTTCTGGAAAGTTCGGTAAGTGCAGTCCTGGCTGATGCTTCTTGGGTAGAAGTACAATCCGGGAATGGTCAAGATCCACAAAGAATAACCTATAAAATCAGCATTGATGAAATCAAGCAGATTAGCGAAATCATCTCAAAAAGCAAATCCATATCAATCGTTAGTTCTGATCCGATTGTCAACCTGAAAACTGACCGATACATTACTTCCATAAAAAATCATCGTTTTAAATCTGTACTGATATTTCCCATTTATATTCAAAATGAAATCATAGGATCACTGATTTTACTCAAAGAAATATCTGATGGTTTTAATGAAGAGATGATCAATGTGATCAGAACCTTTGTGAACCAGGCTTCCATCTCCATTGAGAATTTTAAGTTGATTGAAACCATCCTGGAAAATGAAAGATACATCAAGGAATTAAATATTGCCAAAAATGTTCAACGAAGCCTATTACCTTCTGATCTCGATCATAGTGATTTTTTCGATATAGTTGCCTATTCCAAATCAGCCGATGAGGTTGGTGGAGATTATTACGATATATATAAGGTGGATGAGGACCGGACCATTGTAATCATTGGAGACGTTTCAGGAAAGGGAACCTCAGCGGCATTTCATATGTCTCAACTGAAAGGGATATTCCACAGTCTGGTTCAGTTAAACCTTTCGACCTGTGAGTTTATGGTTTATGCCAATAATGCCTTGGCCAAGGGCCTTGATAAGAATTCATTTATTACAGCGTCCATTTATATCCTGGATTGGAAAACAAGAACAATCGAATTCTGCAGAGCAGGTCATTGCCCGGCTCTGTATTTGCCCAGTGGACAGAAAGAACCAAAATATTATTTTGGTAAAGGGCTTGGATTGGGAATTTTGAGAAACAATGAATTTCGGGAATACGTTAACAATGATATGATCTCATTTGGTCAAGATGATTTGCTCGTACTTTTTACGGATGGGATCACGGAAGCGAGGAATCATCATGGAGAAGAATTTGGATATGACCGGTTAAAAAATTTAATGATCAAGCATGCAAAGAAAAATCCTGAAACGTTAAAAAACGAAATTATCGATTCTTTATACGATTATTGTGAAACGAATTCTCCGGATGATGATTATACATTAATAATAATAAAGTTTAAACAGAAATATTAAACTTAGATTTTTTTATAGCGTTAAAAACCATGATAACAATTCAAACAGAACAAGAAGAAGAATTTTATATAATTAAAGTAGAAGGTGAAGTAGACGCTAGTTCTTCTATTTACCTGGACAATAAAATAGGCGAAGTCATAAAATCACATAAAAAAATACTGGTAAACTGTAAGGATCTGAAATATATTTCATCTGCAGGACTTGGTGTTTTTATGTCATATATCCATGAGATGGAAGAAGGTGAAATAAGGATGGTTCTTTTTGGATTGAGTGATAAAGTTAGGAATGTATTCCAGATTTTAGGACTGGATCAGTTGATTAAAATGGTAGAGTCAAAGGAAGACGCAAAGAGATTCGTGAATGCAGTATAACTACAAAGTCCCTTGTCAGAAAAAGAAGCTGGTTGATATCAGGTACTTTATCAGCGATGTACTAAAAAAACACCTCGATTCAGAAATTGATATCAATTCCTTGGTACTTGCCGTGGATGAAGTATGTGCCAATCTAATGATCCATTCTCACCAGTGCAATCCGAGCAAATGCATTGAACTTTTCGTAAATATTGAAGAAGAAGAAATTATATTTGAAATACGGGATACTGGAAACGGATTCAATTTTAAGGAATATAAGGAACCTTCAATCGAGGAAATTATCATCGAAAAAAAGAAAGGTGGTCTTGGATTGATGCTTGTAAAAAGAATCATGGATCATATTGAATACATTGAAAATAAAAACAGTAATATATATCGATTAAGAAAAAAACTGGCCATCCGATAACCTCCAAACCCAGATCAAATTTTGCTTCACGGATTATTTTTTAAGTAAACTTGCATCATTTTAAGGAAATTCGATCATTCATGAAAGTATACCAATTGTTTCTCGTTTTGGTAATCCTGACGTCTTGTGTAAGGCTGCCTTTTACTAAAAATTTAAATGACTTTATATTTAAAATAGAAGGAAATCCTGTTAGAGAGGATGAATTTTTATATAACCTCAATAAAAATAATTATGAACAGGATTCAACCATTAGTAGAGATGAAATCAAGGAATATCTTGATCTCTATATAAATTTTAAATTAAAAGTATACGAGGCTCGACAGCTGGGTCTTGATACCACCGAATCCTTTAAGAATGAATATGATAAATATATCAATCAACTGGCCGATTCGTTCATGAAAGATGATTCGATTGTGGATGTGTTGGTAAAAGAAGCTTATGAACACCTCAATACGGAAATAAATGCCTCGCACATCCTGATTAAGGTTGAAAATCCCGCCAATCCGGAGGATACCTTACGTGCTTATCGGAAGATCTATCAGATTTATGAATTGGCGAATTCCGGTAATGACTTCAACAAACTTGCCTCTGAATATTCAGAAGACCCTTCCGTGAAAATAAATGAAGGAAACCTTGGATATTTTACCGGTCTTCAAATGGTTTATCCTTTTGAAAAAGCTGCCTATTCCACAGCCATTGGTCATATTTCCAATCCTTTTAAAACCAGGTTTGGATATCATATTTTAAAAGTAAATGATAAAAGGTCCGCCGGTGGAAAAATTCAAGTTGCCCATATCATGCTTCGTCTAAATGACACCCTGAACCAAAACGACTCATCAAAAATTAAGGATCAAATAAATGCTATTTACGATTCATTGCGAAATGGTGGAGATTGGGAGTATTTCTGTCAAAAATATTCCCAGGACTTGAATACAAAAAATAATGGGGGTCTTCTGCAGCCATTTGAAACAGGCCGGGTGATTCCCAGTTTTTCAGAACCAGCATTTGCTTTAATAAATCCGGGTGATATCAGTCAACCCATTTTAACTTCCTATGGATGGCATATTATTAAATTGATAGACAAGATCTCATTACAGCCGTTTGAGGAGTTGAAAGAAGAATTAACAGGCAGAATAAAGCAGGATTCACGATCTTATATCAGTAAAGAAATGCTTATCGGAAAATTAAAAGAGGAGAATGGGTTCTCGATCAATAAAGGTGTCAGCGATAAAATCTTGGAATATGCTGACAGCACTTTGCTGAAATCACAATGGTCGTTTGATGATTCAAATGCTATTCTTGACTCAACCCTGTTTTCAATACAAGAGGCCAATTATTCTGTAAAAAAATTCTTTAATTATGTGCTGAAGAATCAGAAACCTATGCGTAATGTAGCACCTGGATATTATTTCAATCAATTATTCATTGATTTTTCCAACCAGGAAGTCTTGAATTATGAAAAAAATCATCTGGCTGATAAATATTTCGATTATAGAATGCTTTCAAGGGAATATGAAGAAGGGATCCTGCTTTTTGATATCATGGATCAAAAAATATGGTCCTATGCGCTTCAGGATTCATCCGGTTTGACCCATTTTTACGAATTAAATGAGGAAAATTATAAATGGGATACCCGGTTGAAAGCCACTATTTTCCGATCCAGGGATATTCAAACGATCGAAGAAGTGAGAAATTTACTTCAGGAACCTTATTACTATCTTTCGAAAGATTCGATCTCCTTTGATCTCGGTCAGGATGGAACCCTGCCTACAAGGAATCTGAATCAAATAGATAGCCTATATCAGATAGCTGCTAAAAATGAAAATTGGTTCGTAGAATTTACGCCTTCCGAACAGCACGATCCTCAACAGATCCTTTCCATTTTTAAACAGAAAAATTATAATATGGATGAATTCATTGTGAATTCTTATAAAACAGGGATTGATCTATTGAAATTGATCTCCATTTCTAAAAAAGACCTTGATAAATCCATAAGTGACAAAGTAGGAGTAAATTTGCAAATTGATTCAGGTATCTATCAAAAAGGCGATAACGAGATCATTGACTTGATTCAATGGAAGGAAGGAATCCATGATCTCTCAATCGAAGATGATGAATACGTTGTTTATGTTGAAAAAGTGCTTCCCCCAATGAATCAGCTATTGGAGGAGGTAAAGGGAAAGGTCATTTCTGATTATCAGAACTACCTTGATAAACAGTGGATCAATAATCTGAGACAAAAATATGATGTGCAAATTAATAACCATGAGCTGAACAATATCATAAAACGATTTGAAAAATTATAAATACATATTTATTCTATTCGTCCTGATCAGTGCATGCGATCTGATAGACTTCAAGGAGGGCAATACAGGTATAAATTTCAAGGAATCCCCAAAACCACAGCCTATTGCCAGAGCACACGACCAATATCTTTATATGTCCGATCTTGAAGGATTGATCCCTGCAGAAATTTCAAAATCAGACAGTGCAAATTTTATACAACGATATATTAAAAGTTGGATCAATAAACAATTGGTGATATCTGAAGCATCCGATAAGCTCGTCATAGATGATGCTGAAATAGCGCGGAAGGTATTGGATTACCGTTATGCATTATTGATTCATGAATATCAAAAATTATATATCAATGAAAATCTTGACCTTAATGTGACCGAAGAAGAAATAGAAAGGTATTATCTTGAAAATAAGGATAATTTTGAGCTGCGTCATCATATCATCAAATGCCGTTTTGTAAAACTTCCGATGGAAGCCCCAAAACTTACTATTTTCCGTCGACTTTTTCAGTCCAATGATGAAAAACAACTGGAAGAATTAAAATCTTATTGTTACCAATATGCGACAACGTTTCATCTGGATACCACTTGGGTGAATTTCGATGAAGTTTTAGAAAACACACCCATGGTCACCATTGACAATAAAGTCCAGTTTTTGAGAAATAATAGAAATTATGAAACAAAGGATGATGTCTATCTTTATTTCCTGAATATAAAAGATTATAAAATATCGGAAGAAATTTCTCCGTTAGAATGGGTAAGGGATGATATTCAAAAAATCATAATCAATAAACGCAAAGTAAAACTGGCAAAAGAATTGGAAGAAGGGATTTATAGCAGAGCCGTAAAAAATGAAGATTTTGAAATATATACTGAATAATCTGGTAATCGTGACCCTTCTGTTGATCACGAATGTATCAAATGCACAATTTAGTCAGGGTCAGATGATTGACAAAATTATTGCCAAAGTGGATAACTATATCGTGCTCAGATCGGATCTTGACAAAGCCTACCTTGAATATGTTTCACGGGGTCAGGAAGGTGGAGAAAATGTGCGATGTGGAATTTTTGAAAGTCTGGTTGTGAATAAATTACTTTTAGCAAAAGCTGAAATAGATTCGGTTGAGATGCTGGAGGAGGAAGTTCAGATGAACCTGGACCAGCGGATGCAGATCATTATATCCCAGATCGGTTCTGAACAGCGGCTGGAAGAATATTATGGAAAGACGGTTGATGAATTTAAAGCTGAACTTTTCAAGGATATACGGGAACAGATGCTTGCAGATAAAATGCAAAGGACCATTACAAACGATGTAAAAATTACTCCTTCAGAAGTTAAAAAATTTTTTAACAGCATTCCGGAGGATAGCCTGCCCTTTCTTTCCACCGAAGTGTCCATCGGACAAATCGTAAAAATTCCGGAAGTCGGCAAAAATCAGAAGGAAAAAGCCAGGGAAAAAATTCTTGAAATCCGGAATAGAATTTTAAATGGGGTTGATCGGACCAGTGAATATGGGAACTGGGTAATTAAAGTCAAGGATGATAACCAGCTTGAACTGGTTGATAACAACAATCAGTCCTATTCAGGCTCCTGGTTATATGATATGAATTCCAGGTTATTTAGCATCGAATTGAATGAAATCAGTTTTGCAGCCAATGAATTTCAATCTACATGGAAACTCACCCGGTCCGGAAATGACAGCATCAAATTTGAAAATAATGATATGAATAATTCTTCAAGTTTCTATGTGGTGAAAGAGGATGAAATCAGAAGATCATCCCCTGTCATCACCATGGATTTTTTGATGGGAAATTGGAGGGTTGTTAAATTCAATGGAAAGGGTGAAGATTTTGCAGCAATGGCGAGGGAATATTCGGATGATCCGGGTTCAGCCAGGGCAGGGGGTGACCTGGGTTTTGCTTCCAGGGGAACCATGGTTCCTGAATTTGAGGCTGCCGCTATGAGAATGAAGCCTGGTGAAATCTCCAAGCCAGTGGATACGGATTTTGGTTATCACCTGATTCAGTTGATCGAACGTAGGGGAAACGAATTTCACGCCCGGCACATTTTGATCCGGCCGGATTTTTCTGAAGTTGATTTTGAAGAGGCTGAAGATTTTCTCGACAGTTTGCGGACATTTATACTGGAAGATAGTTTAATATTTGAAAAAGTAGCAAAAGAATACTCCGACGATGATGAAACAGCTGGAAATGGAGGATTCCTAATAGATGCCTCTGGCTCAACCAGGGTTTCCGTGGAAGATCTGGATCCCGTGGTTTTTTTTACAATTGATACCATGAAAGTGGGCGGTATTTCTCATCCCATCCGTTACCGTATGCGTGATGGCAAGGAGGCAGTTAGAATTCTCTATTACAAGGACAAAATGAGCCCTCATCAGGCCAATTTAAAAGAAGATTATCAGAAGATCCAGATGGCTGCTTTGAACGAAAAGAAACAAAATGTACTTACTGAATGGTTTGATGAAGCGAAAAAGGAAGTTTTCATACAGATCGATGATGATTACAAAAAGTGTAAGATCCTTGAAGAATAAAATAAACGAATAATTCACTCCTTAAATTCAATCCTTTTATGAAAGAATTCAAATCCGATGTTGAAGCTGCCGATGAACTTTTTGAATCCTATAAAAAACTGAGTGAGGAGATCGCTAAAATTGTCATTGGTCAAAATGAGGTTATCAAATTGGTTCTGACATCAATATTTTGTCAAGGTCACAGCCTCCTGGTTGGGGTCCCCGGACTTGCAAAGACCTTATTGATCAAAACCATTTCCGAAGCCTTGCACCTTACTTTCAATCGAATTCAATTTACACCCGACCTTATGCCATCGGATATTTTAGGGTCAGAAACACTTGATATCAATCGTAATTTTCAATTTATCAAAGGTCCCATTTTTGCAAATATAATTCTTGCAGATGAAATCAACCGGACACCTCCTAAAACACAGGCTGCCTTACTGGAGTCCATGCAGGAATATTCAGTAACGATCGCGGGGGAATTTCATAAACTTGATCGGCCCTTTTTTGTACTTGCTACCCAGAATCCAATCGAACAGGAAGGTACTTATCCGCTTCCGGAAGCGCAGCTTGATCGGTTCATGTTCAATATATTATTGGACTATCCCTCATTTAAACATGAAGTGGAAATAGTGAAAGCTACTACCGCTTTGAATACGGTCAGCATTAATAAGGTGATGGGAAAGGATGAGATCTTATTTTATCAGCAATTGATAAAAAAAGTGCCGGTTACCGACAATGTGATTGAATATGCAGTAAATCTGGTTCATAAAACACGCCCGAAAACTCAGAATGCAGCGGAAATTACCAATGAATACCTTGAATGGGGTGCAGGGCCTCGTGCCTCTCAATTTCTCGTTAGTGCATCAAAATGCAACGCACTTTTAAATGGCAAATACTCCCCGGATATTTCGGATGTTAAAGAAATAGCCAAACCGACCCTGCGTCATCGAATGTTGAGGAATTTTAAAGCAGAAGCTGAGGACGTATCTGTTGATAGTATCATTGAAGAATTACTATAACCAACCGTCATTAATTGAAATCACTGGTGATGGTCAGTAGATTCTGATCCAGGAAAGTTCTGTATTGTCGCATTGGAACCCGGGCCGGCCCGCCAGTAGGGTATCCGTCAAAATCAAATGTTGAAGAACAGCAGGAATCAACCATGAATAAGGTAGATTGATCTACTTTCACCAATGCACATTCATCATAAGGCTGATAAGGACAATTCTGTTCAAAAGCCAGATATTTATCCAGTGATTTCCGGTAAATAATGATCCCACGGACTCCCCCTTCTATGTAAACAAATCCCCCGATATTATTCAGTTGGCTATATTCAAAGTTATTGAGATTGATGATTTCCTCTACGTATACGATAGGGATTTCATCCAGGTAAATATCTTCTTTACACTGGTATAACAAGCTTGCCTGTAAAGCCAGAAAAAATGCAATTAAAAATTTTCGGATAATCCCTTTCATCAATAAAGTGAGGTGAATTGTCGTAAGAACCTGACATCATTCTCAGTAAATAAACGAATATCCTTGATCTGATATTTTAACATTGTGATTCTTTCGATGCCCATTCCGAAGGCAAAGCCGGTATATTTCTCTGGATCTATTTTATTATATTCCAATACATTGGGATCGATCATCCCTGCTCCGCCAATTTCAGTCCATCCAGTATATTTGCAAATCGGACATCCTTCTCCTTGACAGATCAGGCAAGAAATATCCAGTTCGGCACTTGGCTCTGTGAAAGGGAAAAAAGAAGGTCTGAATCGCACCTTGATATCTTTGCCGAACATCTCCTTGGCAAAATAATATAATGTCTGTTTTAAATCTGCGAAGCTCACATTCTCATCCACATAAAATCCTTCCACCTGATGAAAAATACAATGCGCCCGTGCTGAAATAGCTTCATTCCGGAATACCCGGCCCGGAGATAAAGTCCGGATAGGTGGTTTGGTGTTTTCCATGACCCTGACCTGCACAGAAGAAGTATGTGTTCTCAAAGCGATATCGGGTTTCTTTTGTATAAAAAAAGTGTCCTGCATTTCCCTTGCGGGATGATTCTCGGGAAAATTCAAAGCTGAGAAATTATGCCAGTCATCTTCAATTTCAGGTCCCTCAGATACATTGAATCCAATCCGTTCAAATATCTTGATAATCTGAAGCTTCACAGCGGTGAGGGGATGAACAGATCCTATGGTTTGCTGTACGGGTGGCAAAGAAAGATCAAAACCAGATTTTTTTGTACTACCCGATTGATCTTCAAGTTCTGACAAGAAGCTTTTAAACTTTGCCTGGGCCAGATCCTTTAATTCATTCAAAGCCTGTCCTACCTTCTTCTTTTCCTGATTCGGTACTTGCTTGAAATCATCAAATAACCGAGCCAGCTCCCCTTTTCGGCTAATGAATTTTAATCTGAAAGACTCTAACTGGTTCTTCTCGTTTACAATGGCAGTTTTAACTTCCTCTTTAAGAGATTCTATTTTTTCCAGCAAATTCATAGTCTCATGGCAATTTTCTTACGAATGATTTGACATATGGAATACGTTACAAAAGTAAATGAATTATTTCTGGAACTAAACCGAATTTTCTGGTTTGTTACCTTCCACACTATGATCAAGCATATCTGACATATTTTTCTGAAGTTCAATCCCACTTACCTCATGAATCTTTTTAGCAACCATACCAGGATTAATCCTGCTATACGGAAGAACATTTCCAATGGGTTCTACCTCAGGTTTTTTTAAACCTTTTATAAATGACTTATGCTACCCTTTAAATGGATTAAATCAGATTTTTCTCCTTGCAAGCAAAGATTTATGTACTGATAGATATTTATGCCTAGTTATCGGGATTTTAAATGATCTCTTTTCCCTTCAGGTAATCCAGCACCATGTTTGAACTTTCTTCCAGGGAATATTTGCTGGTATCAATGACCAGTTCTGGATTTAATGGCTCTTCGTAAGGTGCATCAATCCCAGTAAATTCCTTGATCTCACCAGCTCGGGCTTTTTTATACAATCCCTTTGGATCACGGCTTTCTGCTACGTCAAGTGGAACTTTAACGAAAACTTCAATGAATCTACCCTCTTCAACCAGTTCCCTGGCCTTATCACGGTCATCCCGGTAGGGGGAGATGAAAGCGGTCATAGCGATCACCCCGGCATCAGTAAAAAGTTTTGAGACCTCACCGATCCTCCGGATATTTTCTTCACGATCCTCTGGTGAGAATCCCAGATTCTTATTCAGCCCGTGACGTATATTATCACCATCTAGTACATAACTCAAATGTCCCTTTTCAAACAGTTGTTCTTCTACTGCATGCGCCAAGGTTGATTTTCCGGAGCCTGAAAGACCTGTAAACCAGATAACAATCCCTTTCTGACCCAGTAATCTTTCCCTGTCCTTCGTGGTCACAACACCTTGGTGCCATGTAATATTGGTCGCTTTTTGTATACTCATTATTATTAATATTTATAAACTCTGATAATATTCCATTAGGATCTTGCCAATTTCTGGGCGGGTAAATTCCTCGGGGGGCATTTCTCCATTAGAAAGCATTTCCCTTACTTTGGTTCCACTGATCAGAACACGGTCCTCCTTGCCATGGGGACAGGTTCTCATGGAAGCCATTTCGCCACATTTATGACACCAGAATGTCCAATCGATATTCAAAGGCTGAATATGTAAGGCCCCTTCGGGTATTTCATCAAATATCTTCTGGGCGTCAAATGGACCATAATAGCTCCCCACTCCTGCATGGTCACGGCCAATGATCAGGTGGCTGCATCCAAAATTCTGACGGAATATGGCGTGTAATATTGCCTCCCTGGGCCCTCCATAACGCATCTCCATTGGATATACTTTTAAAACCACATTATTTTTCACATAGTATTTGTCGATCAATGTGGTATAACACTTCATCCGGATATCCGCAGGTATATCATCTGCCTTGAGCTTTCCAACAAGCGGGTGAATGAGAATACCGTCACTCACTTCCATCGCGATCTTGGTTACATATTCATGGGATCTGTGAATGGGGTTCCTTGTCTGAAAACCAGCTATTCTGATCCAGCCTTTTTCTTCAAAGACAGCCCGTGTTTCCGCAGGTCTTGCATAATAATCTCCATACATGGCCGGGTAAGGACCTTCACTGAAAACTTTTACTGGTCCGCCAAGGTACACTTCGTGCTGTTCATATATTTTAGCAACTCCCGGGTGTTGTTGATCTTCGGTCCCGAAAACATGTTTCGCTTCCAGTTTCTTGTCATATGAGAATTTTTCTTCAACTACCATCGAACCCATCAATTCACCACTTTCATCGTCAATAAGAGCAATTTCACTATTTAAACCAATCGAAGCTGCCTGATCCTTTGGAACAGAAAGAGTGATGGGTATAGGCCATAAGGTGCCATCAGTCATCATCATTTTTTTAACAACGCCATGGTAATCCTGTTCTTTCATAAATCCAACCAGCGGACTGAAAGCTCCCATAGCCAACATGATCAGATCGGAGGTTTCTCTGGAATTAAGTTTTACCACTTTAAGGCCTTCTGCTTTCTTTTTTGCCTCAGTCAGTTCATTCCCTGTAAGCAGCAGGGGTTTCAGTATTCCGCCATGTGGCGGTACAAGTTTTGACAACATATTTGTGCAGTTAATTGATTGATATAAAAATAAGTTGCCGCAAAAATAATATAAAATAAAGATATTGGGCGTGATTACGGGAATTCATTAGTTTTACGCTAAAAAAATGGCGCAAATTAACATTCAAAGGATCATTGATATTACCCTAGAAGCGGGGAAGGCCATCCTTGAAATTTATGATCATGAAGAACTTTTCAATGTGGTCGACTATAAATCGGATGATTCTCCACTAACGCTTGCTGATAAAAAATCTCACGAAGTGATCTCTCAAAAATTAAAAGAAATATATCCTGAAATACCTGTACTGTCTGAAGAAGGGAAGAGCATTCCATTTGAGATTCGTAAGGGATGGGCACAATTCTGGTTGGTAGATCCACTGGACGGAACCAAGGAATTTATCAAACGAAATGGCGAATTCACGGTTAATATCGCCCTGATCAAGAACAGCTATCCGGTTATGGGCGTGATCCATACTCCGGTGACGGGAATCACCTATTGTGCACAAATAGGGGAAGGTGCCTTAAAGTTGGAAAATAATAAAGAAACTCCCCTTCATGGACCATCCGGTAAAGATAATGGTTTGGTAGCAGTCAGAAGCCGTTCACACGCTTCGCCGGAAGAGGAAGGGATCTTCACTCAATACCTGGTTTCTGATTACATTTCAGTTGGAAGCTCCCTGAAGTTCTGCATGGTAGCTGAAGGGAAGGCGGATTTGTATTATCGGCATGGCCCCACCATGGAATGGGATACAGCTGCTGGCCAGGCTATTGTGGAAGAAACGGGCTGTAAGATGATCAACATAGACTCAAACCAGCGATTCAGCTATAATAAACAATCCTTACTGAATCCGGGTTTTATTGTTAAGAAAAAGTAAAATGAATAAATAAGTTCTTATATGAAATCCGCCAAGAATTTAAAATAAGTAGATCAGATCAAACTATCTGTCCCAGGTAAATCTTATCCTAATGTTACGGATTACTTCCCTAATATACCGATCCTAGAGTTATCCGATTCCACAACTCACCGGCATACCTGTAAAATTATATAATAGATAAAATATTCTTTGACAAAGGCTTTAACAAATGAATTGGAATTTTTAGTAAGCATTGTCATCGCCCCGAAAGATTAAATTCAGGGTTAAGAAGATAATCTTGATATCGAATAAAAGCGACCAGTTTTCCACATAAAACTTATCCAGTTTTACCCGGTTCTTCATCGAAATCAGGTTGGATGTTTCTCCCCGGTAGCCCTTGGCCTGTGCAAGACCTGTAATGCCTGGTTTAACGGAGTGACGGAGCATAAATTTATCGATCTGGGGTTTATAGTCAAGATTAAGCTTTAAAGGATGGGGGCGTGGACCAATCACAGACATATCTCCAATCAAAACATTATAAAACTGGGGTATTTCATCAAGAGATGTTATTCGTAAGAATTTACCAAGCCTGGTTATCCTCGGATCATCTTTGGTTGCCTGAAGGGTATCTGCCTCCTTATTTTCAACCATGGTCCGGAATTTATAACAGACAAAGGGTTTATTATCTTTTCCATGCCGCATCTGTTTAAATATAGCTGGGCCATTTGAGTCTAACCGGATCAATATAGCAATCAAAGGGACAAGCCACCATAAAACAAGGACCATCACAAAGAAAGATAATACCACATCAAATGACCTCTTTATAAACCGGTTAAATGATTCATCCAGAGGCTGAGGTCGAACTTTGAGGACAGGAATATAATCATATAACTGTACCTCAACACTTTTATAAGGAAAGCCCCTGAAATCAGGGATGATCTTCATTTTGATAAAATGATCTTCCGAAAATTCCATGAGTTTCTGAACTTTCTCCGGATCAACGTTGGGAAGGCAACAATAAATCTCATCTACCCGGTTTTTGTAGATAAATTCTTCAACTTCATCCACTTTCCCCTTAATCTGGTTGCCATTATAATGGTCATCAAAATAACCTATAAATTTATATCCATGTTCAGGATGAAAAATAAAAAATTTCCGTAATTCACGTGCCAATTCTCCATATCCAACGATCAATACCATGCGATAATTATACCCAATTCTTCGCCAGTATTTCATGAACAAAATAAATGATAAATGAAAGATGGTCAATCCCAGGGAGGTCAGAAAATAACTTTGAAAAATAAATAATTTATAAAAATCCTGTCCTTTGACCCCAATAAAGGCGAATATTAAAATCAGGTATAGGCCCAGGGCATTGATGAGGTTTCGCAGATGAACTTCAAAAGGTGTGGTGCGTGAGGTATCGTGGACCTGAACTATAAAAGTGGATATGATCCACGCTAGATTAAAAAAAAGCTGAAGTTCGAAATATTTACTTGGAAGTAGGGTATTCAGATGGTTAAAGGTTAAGAAATAACCGGTCAGGTAGAATAAATTAAGAAAGATCAATTCTCCTGCAAGATTGATTTCCTTCTGATATTTTGAATAACGGTTATCCATTCCATTAATTTACATCATTATTGAAAATTAAATAGGCTTTCAAATAACCTGTAAATTATTTGTGGTAAATTATTTTGTTCAAAATTACTAAATCTGATGTTTGAATTTAATAAGAGCTCGTAAGTATTTGTGATTGGCGCTGGAGGCTTGCTGAGTGAGGTAGTATATGATTTGTTTTCCAAAAATATGTCTGTAAAGGCAACTGATATTAATTTAAATGCACCATGGCTTGAACATGCCGATGTTCGGGATTCTAATACTTTAAATTAAGTTCATCTCAGAATTCAAGCCTGATATTCTCATCAACCTGGCAGCACTAACCTCTCTGGAATATTGCGAATTAAATCCAGATGAAGCCTGGACAACCAATGCTTTGGGCAAGAAAATATCGGGCTTATTGGGAATCAATTCGATATCCCGGTGGAATATATCAGGACCGTCGGTATATTCGATGGAAAGCAGGAATATTACAATGATTTCGACCAGTCCAATCCTTTGAGCATCTATGGAAAATCGAAATATTATGGGGAGTTATACGCGTTTAGAAATGTCCGGAAGCATTATATCTTCCTTGCCGGATAGATGATGGGCGGTGGTATTAAGAAAGATAAAAAATTCATCAATAAAATATTCCAATAGATCAAGGAAGGAAAGAAGAAACTTTATGTCGTGAATGATAAACTTGGAATCCCTACCTATACCAAAAGTTTTGCTGAAGGAGTCTTTTGGATCGTTCAAACAGAACAATTCGGTTTATACAATCAGGTCTGTAATGGCGATTGCAGCCGGTATGAAGTTGCTGTCGAGTTTATCAGATTGCTTGGATTGGAAAATGAGATCAATATAAAAAAGGTTAATTCAGATTATTATATTCTTGAATATTTCGCCCCCAGACCCCATTCGGAAAGATTGGTCAATTTTAAACTGAAAATGAAAAATCTGGATTTTATGCCCTTGAAGAAGGAATTGTTGGCGGATTATGTCAAGGAGTTTAAAAATCTTCTTTATTACCTATTTTTCTTTTAATCCATTTACCCTACAAATTCTTAATTTAATTAATTCAAATAAAATTAGAAAGATGAAAGATGAATTAGTCATCAAATATCGTTTAAATAATCTCTGGGGATCTTGAATAAGTCTAAAAAGCCATTCCATTCCAGTTCTGCGTACCCATTTTGGAGCCATTTTTCTATCCCCAGAATAAACTTCAAATGCTGCCCCAACGCCAAATAAAATACCATCTAATTTTTCATGATTTGCTGCCATCCATAATTCTTGTTTTGGGCATCCAAGTCCAACAAATATATACTTAGATTTATGGGAATTAATAATTCTGATATGATCCTTGATTTCTTCTATCGAGATTTCACGGAAAGGTGGCGAAATAAAGCCGCTAATTTTTAATTCAGGAAATTCCAATTTGGCCCTTTTTATTATATTTTTTAATATTTTTTCCGTTGACCCATAAAAGAATACTGATTCTTGATTTCTTTCAGCAATGGCCATCATTGCTGGCATAAAATCCATTCCCGCAATTCTCTCTTGCTTTATTCCATATAATATCCGAAGTGCAGCAATAAGTGGCACTCCATCAGTAAGTATAAAATTGGCGTTATTAACGGCTTTTCTAATCCATAAATGTCGATATGTCTCAATGCACATATGTACATTCGCAAAACAAACATATCCGTGATTTTTTTTGGATTCTTTTTTGATTAATACATCTATTAATTCATTTTGAGTTATTAAATCAACTTCTAATTTTAATATTTTTTGTCGATTTTGTTCCATGAAAAATTGAAATGTTCCAAATTCGATTGAATGGCCCTATAAAAAAAGAATATTTAATTAGTTACCCCTTATCAACTTTTTTTATCATTCATTTTATATAAAATGAATCATTTGGAGGTCCCATTTTTATAATACATAATAAACTCGACTGTGTCACGAGTTCAAACATTTTCTAAAATTCAATGTTTCTCTTCTACTTTAAATAAAAGCAAACCAATACTTAGTTAATCCTTTTACTAAAAACTGGAGTAAAATGCATCTTAAAAAATTAATTTATTTGTATTATACATCAATCCCATGAATATCATTTTTCTACTCTCATCTAAAAACAAGGTTATAAAAATCATTAAAAAATTCTAAATTAGCCGATCTGGTATAATATTTTAAATAATCTTTTCTTGCTTGAAATCCAATTTTATGTCTAAGAAAACTATCATTATTTAAATCATTAATGGCTCTTCCCAGATCATTTATATCTCCCGGTTTAAAATGAATACCATTTTTATTATGTTCTATCATCTTACTCATACTACCAATATTTGAACTAATTACTGGAGTAGCAGTTGCAAATGCTTCTATTAACGTCCTAGGCATTCCTTCATACCATTCCGAAGTAAATACTATTAATTTTGATTTTTTCAAATACCTATAGGATTCTTCTGTTGATAATTTACCTTTATATTGAATTCGAGAATCAATTTGACAAGCTTGTCTGACTTCCTGTTCAAGTGGTCCGGCACCTAAAATAAATAATTTTGTTTTCCCCTCAACCTTCTTCCATGCCTTGAGAAGTGTACTAACACCCTTTTCCTCGGACAAGCGACCAATAAAAATAATATAATCTTCATCATGAGAACCCTCTCCAGGATCTGGGTGTAAAAAATTAGGCTTTAAAAATATTTTCTCATGGGGAAGTCCTCCTTCAATGTATTTATTCTTGGCAAATTCTGTTAAAGCAATATAAAGCGTAATTTTTTTATCCCAGGTTCCAAGAATTTTATGTATAAAGTTCATGGTTGCTATTGTACCGCTACCAAAAGTACTGTTCTTATAGCATTTATATTTTATAGATGGATATTGAAAACTTTTCCCCAAACATTCTTCACAAACTTTTCCATTACGATAAAAATCAGCACTTGGACAAATCAGCCTATAATTCCTTAAATATTGTACTACAGGAACATTATTTTTTTCTGCAACATGAAATAAAGAGGGAGATATAATAGGGAAAAAATTTTGCACGATAATTAAATCAATTTTGTTATCCTTCAGTATTTGATCTAACTCAAAATATGATTTTCTAGACCAAATGGATCTTAAAGCAGTTCTAATCTTCCCAATATCTTGGATATTTTTGTTATCAGAAATGTATTCTAATACTTCAAATCCTAAGTGTTCCAGTAATTCTTTCTCATTAATATGGCTTATATCCTCTCCACCTGGAATCAAATATTTATTATGAACCGCTAAAACTCTTTTACCCTTACCAATTTCCATCCAAATTTTTCATGTCTGGTTAAATTTATTGAATAAAAATAAATATAAACTACCAGGAAAAATACAATGCTATTGTAATATAAGATTCTGAAATCTATCATACTTACAGATATAATCATAATCAATATTAAGAGATACGCTTCATTGTATTTATCATTTTTATTTCTATATAGTTTCAATAATCTAATCAAAGTATTTACAATCAATACTATAAATAGAATCAGTCCTATAATCCCCAAATCAAGCCATACGTCTAAAAAAGCATTATGGCTTTTACCACTCAGCCAATCCGTATTGATCATAAACTTTATGCTCCCTAAGTCAGATCCCCAAAAAGCAGCATAACCATAACCCAAAACAGGAGCTTTTGAAATCGCTAAAATAACATTGTACCACAGAGGTATACGGCCAGTTAACGTGGTACTTCCGCCCAAGAGAAATGCTATCTTTTCATAATTTAAAATTATAAATATAGCAATTAGAATTATAGGAATTGAAGCCAAAGATAAGATCAGCTTAAATGAAAAGTTTTTACTTTTAATTAACAGTAGAAAAAGCATTGAAATATGAATAAAAATGGATGACGCAAGTGAGGTTTTTGATCCAGATCCAATAATAAGAATCCAACTTAGAAAATATCCTATTAGAGAAATATAAGATCTGAATCTTTTTCTTATAGATACCAGGAAAATAATATTAATAATTGCCATATAGTTACCTAATGCATTCTTATGCAAAAAAACCCCTCTCCAATCTCCCTGATGATAGCCCTCCGGCATAAGTGCAATTTCCGGAAGTAATAATATTAACACAATTGAAACAATCGTGATAATCAAGGATATATCGTATAAGACTTCCCAGAATTCATCCTTTTTAAGAAAAACAAAAGCGTAGACAGAAAAAATCAAAGTGAAAGTCAACAGAATAGATCCTTCAAAGGTCGCATATAAGTTATCACTCCAAAAATGTGATAAATAAATCCATATAAATAATGCCCCTATATGCATATAGGGACCTGATAATATTTTACGTACTTTATTGTAATTAAAAGCTATTAGGATAGAAGAAAAAAGAAAAATAATTAAACAAATAATATTCATTACCATCCTATAATGGTCCATTAATACCCTACCACCAATCGTTATAATTTGTGGTATAAAAGCATCAAATAGAACCATTAATGATATCCCTAAAAAAGACTTATTGATTATATTTTTAGTCATATAAACTTAATATGACATTAAGATAATCTTTGGCAATTTTATTAACATGAAATTCCAAAGCTCTTTCTCGCAATCCAGTGAATTTCTTCTCACCATTTAGGATACTAATACATTCCTCAGCCATAGATTTATAATCACCAACCGGCACCAGACAACCATATTTCCCGTTTTCCAGTATTTCAGAAGGGCCATATGGACAATCAGTTGAAACTATAGGTAAGTCGCTGAATAAAGCTTCAACCAAAACATTACCAAAACCCTCATATTTAGAAGAAAGCACAAATAAATCTGCTGATTGCAAATATTCATACAGATTATCAACAAACCCAATGAAAAGGACATCGGGGTTTAAACCCAATGAATTTACCTGGATTTTCAATATGTTTTCTAGACTTCCTTCTCCTACAATAATTAATTTTGAATTTATTTCATTTTTTATTATCGAAAATGCCCTAATCAATGTTTGAAAATCTTTTACATACTCTAATCTACCAACAGAAATAATAACCTGAACTTCTTTCATAAAATAGGGAAGTGTATTTACTATTTCATTTTTCCTAAATTTCTCTACCTTATCATCTATCACAGGATTATAAATGCATATTACTTTTCCTTTGCTGAATAGCATTCTTTTTTGTAATTCTTTCTTTAAACCAACCGAAATTGCCACACATTTGTCAGCAAATAAATATATAAAAGGAGCAATTAATGCAGCTATCCTAATTAATGGATAATTAACACTAAGATAATTTCCAAGAGGACTAGCTTCTCTTACTAGGACTTTCGTTTTCTTAAATAAAATTAGATTAATGATTACAGCAATGATATTAATATGAGGAAGTGTGGATATTATTGCTTTTGGCTTATTAGCTATTAAATATTTTAAAAAATTGAAAATGCTTTTATATGATCTATTTATATTAAAGGATACAACATTTATACCTTCATGTAATTCTTTTTGATATGGCCCTCGGCATTTAACCAATACCATATCAATTTCATACCCATTAATGTAAAAATTATTGGCCAGTTGAACCATCATCTTTTCAGCCCCACCCCCAGAAAGATCTTGTAAAAAAAAAGTAATCTTATTTTTGTTCATAAAAATCGTGAACCGTATTAATTATTTTTTCTATTTCAATATCTAAGGCATGTTCTTTAATAAAATTATAACCTGATTTAGTTATGTTTTTTCTAAGAGTAAGATCCTCACTCATTTCTATTATTTTTTGAGATAATTCACTGACATTTTTTGAATTGAATAAAATCCCATTAATTTTATGCTTGATAATTGAAGCAATTCCCTGAGTATCAGAGGCCATAACTGGTACAGAACAAGCCATTGCTTCCGTCAAGACCTTCCCCTGTCTTTCAGACAATGAGGGCAATACAAGTAAATCGGAATTTAAAAATCTTGTTTTTTTTAGATAATCATTATCTACATATCCAATAAATTCAATATTTGAAAGTCCTAAACAAGCGGTCAATTTTTTCAGATTTTGATCCTCAGTTCCTTCTCCTACAATTTTTAAGGAATATTTTTGGGAATCAATTGTATTAAGTGAATTAATCAAGGTGCCAATATTTTTTTCGGGACTCTAGTCTTCCAACATAAATTAGACTAAATTTTCCTTCAGTGGAATTATTAGGTGCTTTGTATGGCCTTATTTCTTTTAATTTATGTGTTGATTTTACCCATTGATGCCAATTTTTATTTTCCCCAAGAAACATATTCCCTGACATAAATAATGGTCTATTTTTAGCTAATATTTTTATTAGGGAATAGTGAAAAGTTTTGATTAAATTCGACCTCAGAAAACCCCACCATTTTTTTTTTGTATTCATTCGAATGACTTCTGCTTTATCAGTATCTACACTAATAAAAAAATCCCTATTAAATATTTTTGCCCATATCATCCCAAGAATTCCGGTCATATTTGGGGTCATAGCATACACTATTCCTTTATTATTCTTAATAACTCTTGCTATTTCATAAAATTTTTTTGCCTTGCCAAGAATAGTTACGCCCAAATTTAATCTCTCTAAAACTACGTTTTTTTTATATGGATTAAGCGTCTCAATCGAAGCATTAACTCTAACTGGTACAGCTAAAATTACATTTTCAAAATATTTCGCAAATTCATTCGTGATTATTGGAAATCCACCTTTTACAAAGATTTTTCTGCTATCGGGATGTATTTCGTGTAGTTTATGTGAAATAATAATTAAAGATTTTTTATGCATGTATAAAGTTTCTCCTTTTAAAGTCAAAAAACGAATAATAACTATACATTAAAATCCAAACCAAAATACTAACTGCAAGGGCATAAATAATCCCATATAACTGGTAGATAGGAATCAGTAAAAATATAAGTAAAAAGTAAACAATATTGGTAATTACTTCAACAGTTAAGGCTTTCCCACCCATGCCTTTGGCAAGTACTGCCGAATTCAAAATTTGAAATGAAATAAAAATAGCCGAAAAACAAATATATAATTTGAGTGGGCCAACAATGGAAATATACTCCTCCCCAAAAAGTAATTGTACTACCGTATCACTGACAAACCAAAAAGTTACAGCAATGACACTAAATACAATTAATAAAATGCCAATTAATTGTAACTGAGTTTTAATAAATAGTTTTATTTTATTGTCAGCCCAAAGTTTACAGATATCGGGATATACAGCTTGTTTAAGTGGGTTACCCAATAATGTGAACATCTTACTAAATTGTTTGATAACTTTATAATAACCTACAGATTGAGGACTAAGCATAGCTCCAATGACCACAAGATCAAATTCTCTTCTAGTAGTTCCTAACAAGTCAATAAAGTGCATTGAAACTCCGAATCTTAATACCTCTTTAAATTCATTGAATTTTATATACCCTCTTTTCAGAGAAATATTTTTGTATTTTCTCCGGTATGATACTAAATAACCTATGATGTTAGTAGATATAAATTTAAAGATTTCCGCCAATGCATATGAAATCACAAAATATCCTAAACTTAATCCTAAGTAATACCCAATAACTACCATTATGAATTTTATTCCTCCAGTACTGATTTCAATATTTCTTATCCAAGCAACTTCATCATTATGTCGCAATAATCCGATCGCAGTACCTGATATATTGAGAAAGAGCGTTAATGTATAAAACATGAAGAGATCGCCATAATCTTGATTTACAGATATAATCTCTAATATGTATCGTGCCAAAAGAATAGTAATTAAACCTGCAATTACCGCAAAGAAAATTTCTACTATAAAAGAAAGTTTAATTAAACTTTTAAACTCCGCAAATCTTTTATTGTATTCTAAGGTAGCCCCAAAGCGAACTATAGTTAACCAAGGTTTAGGTAGAAGTACCGCTGAAATTATAAAAACACTTGTCTGGATCAAGGTCAATATTCCGAGTTTCTCAGCTCCAAGAATTCTGGCAGTTATTGCAAGAGATCCGATTCCTAAAAGTGTAAATATTATTTGACCACTAAATAATACCGATGAATGCTTAAATATTTTCTTAAGAAGAGGTTGATTAGAAAAAAAATTTTTCAAATTAAAATGAGATCAATAATTCCAATATAAATATTTCAACTTATTGTATTTATCTCGAAATTTATTGCTATTCGAAAATACAATATCTAAAGAAGAAATATTTCTTTTCTTCAAACTCTCGTAAGAATTTCCGTCAATTACCTCAAAGTCATAAGTCTTCATGAATAAGAAAATATCCTTTAAAGAATGATTTAGAAAGGAGTAAGCGCCGGGAGTAATCTCACAAAATATTAAAAGTTCATTTTTTGTTCTGCTCAAGAATTCTCTCATTCCTTTTAAAACAAAAAACTCATAGCCCTCAACATCAATTTTTATTATTTTTATATCTTTAGGAGTTTCATTATTACAAAAAAATTCATCAAAAACCTCAACTTCAATTTTCTGATAGTCTTTTATGTAATTATTATCTCTTAATCCAGGAACGATACTGTTCATTCCAATTGATGATTCCCCAATAATATCGCGTGTTAACATTATCTGTGTTTCTTTTCTTTCATCTCCCAATGCTTTATTAATAGGTATGAAATTAAAATCTGGATTCATTTTTTTGAGGAGTATTAACTTTTCATAATAAATGTTGACCGGCTCAAATGCATAAACTCTCCCAGATTTTCCAACATGACCCATCCCTAAGGCACAGAAGTACCCAATATTGGCACCAATATCAATATAGGTATCTCCTTCTCCTAAAAATTCTTCCATAACATTTGTTAACTTCAAATTTGGATAACCAAAACAATAAATCTTTTCTGAGATTGAGAATTCAAAATCGAATTTAACTTTTACCCCCTTTATTGTCTTTATTCGAACACCTTTATTCCATGGAAGAACTTTATTTAAATTTTTATTATCTAATTGTATTAGTTTCTTTACAACCTTACGTTTTATCTTCCTATAAAATTCCTTTGGTCTACAAAAGACAAAATAAATCGCCCTAATCATTATCATTCATTTTAACAGCACTTCGGTATAAAATACCTTAGCTAAAGCATACATTATTCCTACTATGAGACCCAATAAAATTGAAATTAAAAGAATAAACTTCCTAAGAGGCCAACTTTTTTCAATCGGCACCTGCACTGGTTGAAGAGTCTTAAATACTGGCGTTTGTTCCTGAACAGTGATTCGCGCCTGTTCCAGTTGTTGAGCTAGAGAGTTGTATACATTAAATGCCAGATCACGTTCATTTTGCAATTGTTCGAGTTCAGTCTGAGCTTTTGAGGTAGCCACATTCCTATTCTTGTCCCTGAATTCGGCCAATGCCAGTTGTGTCTTCTGAAAACGTTGCCGGGCTTTGTCATATTGCTCTTGTACGAATCTCAAATCAACCATTGCTTTCTGTGTATGATATTCTTTTAAATATTCAGTTAAAAGTTTAATTGCTGTGTTCCCAACTATTGCTGCTGCAACGGGATCAGGCATTTCCGAAGATACAGTGATCACACCGGATTCTTCATCAAGACTTACTTTTATCCGCTCCCACATATTTTCTATTACTTCCATCTGTTCTTTTGTTAGATGTAAAATATCATTTGTTTCGAACTCACTAGGAAATTCTGGTGGCTTATTCCCATCTAAGATCCATTCTTTAACTTTCCCTGACATTCCAATTGTATATTTCTTTATAAAAGAAAAAATAGAAGGAGTATAGATATCATTAAAAAAAACAAATACCGTAGTAGTAGTATCATATGATACGAAATAAACTTCTTGTTCAAGAAGCTGTAATTGAAATGGAAGACTTTTCACAATTCGTGGGTATAATTGTGGAGGTATTGTACTCTTTTGTGAAAAATCAAATGAACTGCCACTGAGCCCTAATAAACCTCCATATTTCTGCAACATACTGCCGACTTGGCCTTGTTGATTTGGCATCTCGGGCATTAAAGTAGCCTCAGTTTGATATTCAACTGGGCTTAAAAAGGCAACAAGTAATCCAATAAAAATAAAACCGCCAATTATTTTTGCAATTAATCTTCGACTTTCCCAAATATGTTTTGCCAGTTCAAGTAGGCCAATCTCGTTTACCTTATCCTGCTTTTCTTTAAATTTCTCTACTGGCACAAGACGGTATTCCTCAAGCGATAATTCCGGATTGGATTTTCTTAAGCTTGTTTCAGGTCTGTTTTCGTTATCTTTTATTTCGTCGTCCAATACTATTCAATATTAATATACTATTTTACCTATTTACCGATTCATTGTAATAATGACAGATAACATTAATTAATCAACCTTTCCACTACCAAAGCAAAAGTTGCAATGCTCGTACTGATGGCTATCCAGGCCTGTACGGATAAAGGTTGTTTATCAGGTTTACTGGGTACGATAATCTCGGCGCCGGGCTCGATTTTCGGGTAATTGTTGGCCAAGAAAAATCTCTTTCGGGTGCGGTCGACCGTTCCATTGGCATAGATTACATAGGTCTTGCTTTTTCTTGCCTTCTCAGTAAATCCTCCAGCCTGGGCCAGGTAATCCCTGAACCTGAATTTATCATCATGCCGAACCGTAATCGGATATAATAATTCCCCACGTAAACGGACGGTTTCCAATTGCTTGGGAACGGAGATAATATCTCCTTCCTGGAGGATGATATCATATTTTGATCCCGGGTTTTTCAGGATCTCATCCAGGTTGATCCCGATGGTTTCGAACTGTTTTATATCAATTTCAATGGCGGTTGTATCCTGCAGCTCGAGTTCTTCCAGCCTTTCTTTTCGCTGTCTTGCCCCTTCACGACTCACTTCGGCTTCCTCCCTCCCTTTATAGGATTCGGCCTTTTTCTCCAGATCGGCCAATCGCTGGGATCTCAATTTTTCGGATTCGGTGAGGTCCAGGTCATCGGAATAAGCATATTTATCCTGCAACTGTTCGCGAATATTCAGCAGATCCTGATAACGGTTTTCTATCTCAGAAGGGGCTTCAAAAAATTCGGTACGCCGGATCAAAGTAGCTCCCTTGATATAGCCTTCATCCGTGATCCCGCCCGCCCTTCTGATAATATCCGAGATTCTCTCATCCTTTTTCTCCAATACATATTCCCCAGGCAAAAGCACTTCCCCCTCTACTTTGATCTTAATGGGTGCCTGGTAATTCGGTGATTTCCTGATATACACATTATCGAAGGGCTTTAAAATAAAACGGTCATCCTCATTTTTAATACTTAAATCTTTGTTCAGGGAAAAATTAAAGATTTCAGCGATTCGGCCAGTCGATGTTCCACTTCCTTCTCCCCTTACCCGCCTTGCCACTTCTATGGTATTGATATCCGCCGACTCCAGTAATCCCCCCGCCTGCAGGATCAGATCTTCCACCGTCATTCCATCCATAAACGGATAATTCCCTGGGCCACGAACTGCTCCACCCACCGTTACATAAAACTCCTCCCGAAGATCATAAATTGAGGTGATCTTTACCAGATCTTCCCGCTGAAGTTTGATGTCCTCTGATTCTCCTTTCATCAACTCACGTAAATTAAAAGCGATGGCCTCGGTTGAAAAATCTTCATGGGTCCGGAATATAGTTCCCCTTTCCAGGAAGGCATCCCCAGTGAGTCCTTCTGCCTTCTCGATCAGTTTCAACACTGAAAGGCCTTCTGTCAACTCGTATTCTCCTTCCCGGAAAACCGCACCTGCGATCTGTACACGGTTTTCATACCGGTCAAGAATTGAATTCACAATCACATAATCCCCATTTTGAGGATACGAGGTGTCAAACTCATTCATCCGAATATCCACGATCCTTCTTTCCTTGGGTGTATTTCTTTTCACCTTGATCAGGGCTTTATAAGCATTTTCAGTAAATCCTCCGGCAAACTGTATTAATTCCTCAAAAGTCTCCCCTTCCAGGGTTTCATAGATTCCTTGCCGCTTAACTTCGCCAACCACTTCTATCCGGTTCCTGAAAGGCTGGATACGAATGATGTCCTGATCTGCCAGTTGCACATTGTTCTTTTGCAGGCTGGCAACCAGAAAATCATATACATCGAGTACCGCAAAGACCTGGTTATTCCGGATCAACTCAATTTCCCTGAAAGATCCGTTCATGGTTGGACCACCTGAAAGATAAAGCGCATTGAACATGGTGGCCAGCGCACTGATATCATAGGTTCCTGGTGTTCTTACCTCTCCTACGACGGTTATCTTAATGGTCCTGACCTGACCCAGCGACACCTGCATAAAGGTATTCGGATTGGAACCATCTGGTGGCTTGAGTCCCGAATAGATCTTCGACAATCGTGCTTTAATTCTTTCACTTGCACGATCCACATCCAGTCCATTCAAATAAATCGGACCCAGATTCGGGATCAGGATATATCCATCCGGGGTGATCACCTGTTGATAGGTCTGCTCTGAAGCCCCCCAGATATCGATGATGACTTCATCACCCGATCCCAGCTGATAATTTTGGGGAGTAGGAATGTTCAGGCTGGGATCAAAGGTCAGCCTGTCCGTATTGAACAAAGAAAAGCCAAATATTTTTTTCTGGTATTCCTCAATTCTTTTCTCTTCCGGATTTTCCTTCAAGACATCTATAAAATCACCTTGTGGTTTTGCCTGTCTGGTTCTCACTTCAGGAATGCCTCTTCCGGTTTCCCGCTGACCAGATGCCAAGGCACTCATCCGTTGCTTAAGCTTTAACAGTTCTGATTGAGGTAAGCCCCTCGCAATTAAGGCCACTTCGATTTCTTCTTCGGTTAATCCTGATTCCTGTGCCCTTTGCATGTAGGATCGTATCTGGGCATCGGTTAAGTCATCCACCTTGATGGTCGAAAGATCCATGGTGGCCAGGGATTGTGGAGTGGGCTGTTGTGGAATATTCTGCGCAATTATATCCATCGGTTGAGATAAAATGACAGTTAAAAAAACGATGGATAAATATTTGATATATCGCATGATATTAATTTAGTCAGCCACAAAATTAAAAGTTTTTCCTTTTAAAATCTTCATAAACTGATCTGATCCCGTCCTCCAGTGAAATTTTAGCTTTATAGCCCAGGGCATTAAGTTTTGATACATCCATCAGTTTTCTGGGCGTACCATCCGGTTTGCTGGTATCAAACTTCAACTCACCTGTATAGCCAATAATCCTTTGAATTAAATGTGCAAGATCCTTAATGGAAATATCCTCGCCGATCCCTATATTAATAAATCCGGGTTTATCGTAGTGTATCATAAGAAAATAACAGGCTTCCGCCAGGTCGTCCACATACATGAATTCACGTTTGACTGATCCTGTGCCCCAGATCTCCACATAGGGCCGGTTATTCACTCTTGCCTCATGAAATTTCCGGATCAATGCCGGCAAAACATGAGAGCTCTTAAGATCATAATTATCGTTCGGACCATATAAATTGGTTGGCATCACGGAAATAAAATTGCATCCATATTGAGACCGGTATGCATCACACATTTTAATGCCAGCAATCTTTGCAATGGCATATGGTTCATTAGTCGGTTCCAGTTCGCCTGTCAGAAGATATTCCTCTTTTAATGGCTGAGGAGCAAGTTTTGGATAAATACAGGATGAACCCAGGAACAATAATTTTTTTACTTCATTAACGTAACTGTTATGAATGATATTATTCTGGATCATGAGGTTGTCATACAGAAATTCTGCCCGGTACGTATTGTTGGCAACAATGCCTCCTACTTTGGCAGCTGCCAGAAAAACATAATCAGGTTTTTCTTCCAGAAAAAATTGCTCTACCTGAAGCTGATTTCTTAAATCCAATTCATCAAGATCTCTTAAAACAAAGTGTTCATAACCTTCAATTTTGAGCTTTCTGAGAATGGCAGAACCTACCATTCCTTTGTGTCCGGCTACATATATCTTGTCGTCTTTATTCATGGTAATTATACACCTTATGGCCCCCCTTTACTAAATATTGATCCCGCTTGAATAACTCATAATCAGCATGGACCATGTCCTTTATTAATCCGTCAAGGTCATATTTAGGGATCCATCCAAGTTTCTCCCTTGCCTTGGATGCATCTCCAACTAAGTTATCCACTTCAGAAGGTCTGAAATATTTCTCATCTATTTTTATGACAATTTTACCCTTTGGTAAATTAAATTCCGCATTGGAGCTCGATTTAATAATACCCACTTCCTTAATACCCGTTCCCCGATATTCTACCTCGACACCAAGTTCTTTAAATGCTTTATTGATAAAATCCCTTACTTTTGTTGACTGTCCTGTGGCGATCACATAATCTTCGGGAACATCCTGTTGTAACATGAGATACATGGCCTGAACATAATCACGTGCATGACCCCAATCACGATTTGAATCCAGGTTCCCCAAATAAATAGTGTCCTGCAATCCAAGACATATCCGAACCACCGCACGGGTAATTTTCCGGGTGACAAATGTTTCGCCTCTTAAAGGAGATTCGTGGTTAAACAAAATTCCGTTCACAGCGAACATATTATATGCTTCCCGGTAATTGACAGTTATCCAATAGGCATATAATTTTGCTACTCCATAAGGTGATCTTGGATAAAAAGGTGTTTTTTCATTTTGAGGAGTTTCCTGTACTTTCCCATACAACTCGGAAGTAGAAGCCTGATATATTTTTGTCTTATCAGTAAGCCCTAGTAATCTAACCGCTTCCAATAATCGGAGCGTACCCAGTCCATCTACATTGGCTGTATATTCAGGAGTATCAAAACTGACACGGACATGGGACATAGCTCCCAGGTTATAAATTTCATCTGGCTGAATTTCCTTGATGAGCCTGATCACATTCGCAGCATCGGAAAGATCCCCATAATGTAACATAAAATGTATATGTTTTTCATGAGGATCCTGATATAGGTGATCAATGCGGTCTGTATTAAATAATGACGCCCTTCGTTTTATCCCATGAACCTCATATCCTTTACCCAATAAAAGTTCCGATAAATAGGCGCCGTCCTGGCCTGTTATACCGGTAATTAATGCTTTCTTCATGATTTTGTCATTATACTATTTTATAAAATTCCTTATACCAGTCAATGAAAGCTTTGATCCCTTTATCAATGGAAGTATTTGGACGGAATCCAACATCATTCATCAAATCATCCACATCAGCATAAGTACCTGGAACATCTCCTTTTTGAATATCCATGAAATTTTTTATGGCTTTTTTCCCAGTATATCTCTCAATTGTCTCAATAAATTTCATCAATTCCACCGGCTGATTATTGCCAATGTTATAAATTCTGTAGGGGGCAAAGCTAGTTGAGGGATCCGGATGATTGCCAGACCATTCCGGATCGGCAGTGGGAGATTTGGTAACCAACCTGGCAATACCTTCTACGATGTCATCGACATAGGTAAAATCCCGTTTCATACGACCATGGTTGTAGACATCAATGGCTTTTCCTTCAAAAATAGCTTTAGTAAATAAAAACAAAGCCATGTCCGGACGTCCCCAAGGTCCATATACGGTAAAAAATCGCAACCCAGTGGATGGAATTTTATAGAGACTGGCATAAGTATGCGCCATTAACTCATTGGCTTTTTTGGAAGTCGCGTATAAAGAAATGGGATGATCAACATTATCATGGACCGAAAAGGGCATTTTTGTATTGGCCCCATATACAGAACTGGAAGAAGCAAAAATCAGATGTTTCACTGGATATTGCCTGCATGCTTCCAGAATATTCAGAAATCCATTGATATTACTTTCAATATAGGCATATGGATTTTGCAGGGAATACCGGACACCTGCCTGGGCAGCCAGGTTTACTACGTAGTCGAATTGTGATCTTTGAAAAAGCTGATCAATTTTTGATTTTTCTAAAAGATCAATCTTTTCAAAGGAAAATTCCGGGATATTTTTCAAAATGGAAAGTCTCGCTTTTTTTAAATTTACGTCATAATAATCATTGATATTATCAAGCCCTGTCACTTGATAGCCTTCTTGGGATAATCTTCTGGATAAATGAAAACCGATGAATCCAGCTGCTCCCGTTATTAATATTTTAAATCCCATAAAGGTTGAATTTTTATAGTGGACAAAGATAAAGATTATTTTAAACCTGATCCGATATTTATAGCCTGAAGCACATTATATGCCGCAAATTTAAGCATTTCTGCTGCATTACCCAATGCTTTCTCTAGAGACATGGGTCTGTCAATGATGGAAATCACCACATCGAATCCTTCCAGGAATAATTTCTGATAATTTTCCCCAAGGGATCCTGCAATTCCAATGACAGGTTTATGATATTTCTTTGTCAGTTGGGCTACTCCATGTGGTGTCTTGCCATATGCAGTTTGATTATCCATCCGGCCTTCTCCAGTAATTACCAGATCTGCCTCCTGCACATGATTCTCCAGATTGGTAATTCTTTTGACAATTTCAAAACCCGGCTGTAAATCTGCATCCAGGAATGCCAACAAGCCAGCACCTAATCCGCCTGCTGCACCTGCTCCTGGGTGTTCCTTGATTTTCTTCTGGTATTTTTCTTCAAGCTTTTTCCCGAATCGATTCAAATTCTCATCCAGTATTTTTATCATTTCCTGGTTGGCACCTTTTTGAGGACCATATACGTTCGTAGCCCCCCTTTCACCACAAAGTGGATTATTTACATCTGAGGCAACAATGACCCTGGAATTTTTAATTTGGGGATCCAGATCTCCATCATCGATATAATCCAATTGCTCCAAACATTCTCCACCTTTACCAATAGGATGTTTATATTTATCTAATAAATGGATTCCTAAAGCTTGCGCCATTCCAGCACCCCCATCGTTGGTGGCACTTCCTCCTATTCCAATAATAAGTGTGCGGCAACCTTTTTTAATAGCAGCCTTGATCAATTGACCAGTTCCATAAGAAGTGGTTTTCATTGGATTCCGTTCATCTTCTTTCAATAATTCAAGCCCGGAGGCGGCGGCCATCTCAATCACAGCGGTCTTACCATCTCCCAGAATACCATAATAACTGTCAATTTCTCTCATCAATGGATCCATCACCTCAATTCTTTCAATTGACCCTCCAGTAGCATGCACCAACGCATCGACAGTACCTTCTCCGCCATCAGCAAGGGGGATACAGGTGCACACTGCATCAGGAATGGCCATTTTTACTCCTTCTTCAATGGCACGGGCCACCTCATTGGCTTTGAGAGATTCCTTGAAGGAGTCTGGAGCAATTAATATTTTCATTTGAAAGATTTGTCATAAAGGAAGTCTTTCAATTCTTCATCGGAATAGATCCATACGGAAGTCATACCGTTTTGAAAAATTTTGCAACCTTTATCTCCAATTAGCTTGAAATTTGTACCCGATTGTTGAAGGATCATGCCTTCTGGCAATCCCAATACTTTTGATCCGGGATTAACTTTGATATATTCTTCTATTCTCATGGCCCGACTTTCGCCTCCATGATTTTGTAGAATTTCTTCCGTATAATGTGGATTAACCTGAAAATTAATTAAGCCCAGGGCCTGGAAGGAATGAAGTTCAACTATGGGCATATCATTCGTCGTCTTTATTGTGGGACAAGCAATATTGGCACCTGCACTCCATCCAATATAAGGGATCCCAGCGATCACTCGATCACGAATAATTCCTAAAAGACCCTGGTCATATAAAAGTTTTAATAATTGAAATGAATTGCCCCCTCCAACCATTATGGCACTTGCACTTTGAATCATCCACCTTGGATCTTTATCCTGATTAATAGGAATTACCTTTAATCCATTTTCCAACAATGCCTCATTTACCTGATTGGTGTATTCTTCCCATGTGACTGTTACCCCTGCAAAAGGTATAAAAACAATTTGATCTTCATGATGCAATAAAAAGTCCCGAATGATCCCTTTTGAATAGGCAAGATAACCTTCTCCAACATTGGTTGAATTACTCAACAATAATAAATCCATTAATTATATTTTTTATAGTACAAGTACAACTTGTATCTTTTTTCAATATCCTGGTTTTCTTTTCAAATATATATCTTATGGCATTCATAACATAATAGCCTGTCTTATGAACTGTAGCAGGAAATACATGAATATTCCACCGGTACCCATTCTAAAAATATCTGAACCATTTTATTTATGATGATATTGAAGATTCCCAAACATTTATTGACATGTAATTATATGGGTCTGCATGAAAGTAATACAAAATAAATTCCCTTTTTAAAGATGATCATTCCTGATCTGTATAAAAAAAATGAGTAGAGAAACCCCTCTACTCATTTTATTACAAATAATGATCTAAGTTGCTATAGAATTCCCTGCCACTCAGGCTTATAGGTATGTTTTACATATTCCTCTGCCGCTTGTTTGGCATTCATCGTAGCATACTGGGTATCAAATTTGGGATCCCCGTCAATCACTGTAAACTTATCTGAGGTGACAACGCGAATTTCTTCATTAGGCCCTATATTCGTGATCTTCATATTTTCACCATCCCACAGAAGTTTACGTCTCAGATCCTGCAATCTTACTCCAAGGTTACCCATAACGACTACCTCATTTAATGGACCGGAGTAATTGATATTGGAACTTGGCATATTAGGATCATTTTTAAAGATGGCATGAATCCAGTCGATCTCATGAGCTCCCTCATTCCATTTTAATCCTGTATCTTCTTCTGGACGCCGGAAGATCTTTGGTGCAGCTGGATAATCAGGTTTGCCAAGAATATATGGATTGGCACCATAAGTAGAACAGAGTAATATGCCTTTTGATCCGATAAACATATTTCCTCCTCCCCAGTCACCCATCATTTTTCCATCTTCAAGACCCTCAGGACGGTCGGGCATCATTCCTCCATCCCACCAAGTAAATGTACACTCAGGATAAGCCACCTTTGGCTTATTTTCCCTTTCCGGGAAATAATAGGTAACTTTCTCAGATAATGGGGCACTTTCCGTATTTACCTGTGTAGAAGATGCTTCAACAGCCACTGGGTGTCCGAAATTCATGGCCTTAAAGGCTGGATCCATGATATGGCAGGCCATATCTCCCAACGCTCCTGTTCCAAAATCCCACCAGGCACGCCAGTTCCATGGTGTATAGGCAGGATTATATAGACGATCCGGCGCTGGCCCGAGGAAAAGATCCCATCTGAGCGTCTTGGGAACTTTCACTTTCTCAGTGGGTCGTTCCAGACCTTGTGGCCAGATAGGACGGTTTGTCCATGCATGAACTTCCCGGATGGCGCCCAGATCTCCGTTCCAGATCCATTCGGTAACTTTTCGGATCCCTTCTCCGCTGTTTCCCTGGTTACCCATTTGTGTAATCACACCTTCTTCATTTGCGATCTGTCGCAATCTCCTGGATTCCCAGACTGAATGGGTCAATGGCTTCTGGATGTATGCATGTTTCTTCATTTTCATGGCCATGGCTGCTGCAACCGCATGGACATGGTCAGGCGTAGCAACCAGGACTGCGTCGAAGTCATTCTTCATTTCATCATACATTTTCCGGAAATCCCAGTATTTCTTGGCATCCGGATAATCATTGAAGGTTTTTTCAGCGTAGTTCCAGTCAACATCAGCTAAACCGACAATCTTTGCTTCACCGGTTTTTACCATGTTTCGTAAATTGGAACGGCCCATTCCTCCAACACCTACCCCCACAATATTCAATACATCACTCGGGGCTCTGTAGCCCTTTCCTCCCAGAACATGCCTGGGAACAATTGTAAAGGCGGAAGCAGTCAATGCAGCACCTTTTACAAAATGTCTCCTGCTAACATTCGTTTTTTTGTCACTAGGTTTTTTGTTTTTACTCATAATAAAAAATGATTAATGTTCATTTACTTTTATCAGGTCTCCTATCATTCTTTGAACCATCATAAAGTAAATGAACCGATTATCTAACTATTATTTTTTAACTTGGCATAACAGGCAGTGACCATCCATCCCTGTATCTATGCTTTATCAGTTCCTGTGAAAAATCAACCGCAGACATTGGTTCCGTCCAGTCCTTATTGAAGGTCGGATGCCCATCATGAATTGTAAAACCATCTTTCACGACAATTTTAACCTCATCATTGTCTGAAATATTGGTAAACCTCATGTTTTCACCATCCCATTCGAGTTCCTTATTAAGCCCCTGCAACCTGACAGCCAATACGCCCATCACTACCATTTCATTAAAGGGCCCTGCTTCAGCAAAATCAGAAGTACAAGGCACCCTGTTTTCCGGACTTTCCTTGCAGGCACGTACCCAATCCATTTCATGACTTAACTCTACACGTCTTTCTGTTTTGGGTACTTCAGGTTTTCTTCCAGATAATAACCAGGGGGTACGGCCATAACATCCTACATGAAGTATGTCTTTGGTCCCATAGAATATTGAAGCCCCACCAGAATTATTCATATTTTTACCGGCTGGCCAATTTTCAGGCATCATGGGCATAATCCCTCCGTCATACCAATTGACTTCTACCTCAGGCATTTTTACCTTGCCCACTTTTGGCCTTTCCGGGAAGGTAAGTTTAACCGCTTGGGCCGTTGGAGCGCAATCAGTAAGTAGCAGGGTCGAGTTACCCTGTGCTTTTACCGGGTAACCCAGTTTAAGCCCCTCAAATACAGGATGCAGAATGTGACAGGCCATATCACCCAAAGCACCCGTTCCATAGTCCCACCATCCTCTCCAGTTCCACGGATGATATACCTCATTATAGGGTCGCATCTTAGCCGGTCCAATAAAAAGATCCCAGTTTAAGGTGTCCGGAACCCAATGCCCTTGTTCGGGTACATTCAGCCCCTGAGGCCAGATGGGCCGGTCCGTAAATGAATCCACGCGGGTAACTTCTCCAATTTCCCCATTCCAGATCAACTCGCAAGCTTCTGAAACCCCATCCCCGGACGCTCCCTGGTTACCCATCTGAGTGGCTACCTTATATTTTTTTGCCAGCTTGGTCAACAATCTTGACTCGTAAACAGAATGGGTCAAAGGTTTCTGTACATACACATGTTTGCCCATCATGATGGCATGTGAAGCAACGATGGCGTGGGTATGGTCAGCGGTAGCAACCACTACCGCATCAAAGTCGTTCCCCATCTTATCATACATCTCTCTCCAATCCCAGAATTTTTTAGCATTGGGGAAATTATCAAAACAAGGTTTTGCATACTTCCAGTCAACGTCGCATAATGCCACAATGTTCTCAGAAGCTAGATTTTTCAAATTAGCAAACCCCATTCCACCAATACCTACACCTGCTATATTCAGGGTATCACTGGGAGCTTTATACCCCACTCCCCCGAGTACATGGCGTGGTACTATCGTAAATGCGGAAGCAGTTAAAGCTGTGCCTTTCACAAAAGTTCTTCTGGAAAGACCTAATTTATTCACAAATGGTTTCTTATTACTACTCATAAAAAAATATTTAAAAGTTAAAGGTCAATTATATTCTCAAATTGAAAAGATAAACAGGGACCTAAGTTTACAACTTAAATTTCAATTTTACCATGGAAAATAAAAAAACCTTATCAGTACTCATTAAAATAGCATTTCAAAAATTTTATTCTTCTACATGACCCATAATTATTCTCAAGATTAAAAAATAATTAACTCCATTTTACCAAATAACGTAGGTCCAATCTGCCCGGAAAATTGTACATGACTTGTTACAATCAAGTAATTAATAATTACTATCAGTAAATCATTCTGTGACGATGACATTAAAATTAATGTTTCAGTGCCTTCGGATTACAAATCGAACTCTTTAGCTAAAATTGATGAATCCGGGAGATCCGGGAAGAGCAAAATTCAGGAGTATTTCAGAAACTGGATTGGCTTTGAGAACTTTTTTTATATATACATTAAAATTCGGTCCCACTCGAGTCTTAAAAACTTACCCTTTCTGATAACGGAGCTAATACCTTTGCCTAAAAAAATTTGAAGAGAAAGTAACCTTTATAATTTTTAACCGTTTAGTTAAATCAAATGGTTAAAAATAAAAATGCAGAAGAAAGAATTCTTGAATCCGCAAGGGAAATATTCGTTCAAAAAGGATTTGAGGGTGCTCGGATGCAGGAAATTGCTGATCATGCCGGGATCAACAAAGCATTACTTCATTATTACTTCCGGGGTAAGGAAAAATTATTTGATGCTGTCTTCAACAATACTATCCAACAAATTGGCCCGGCTCTATCCGCATTTTTCAACGAAGACATTCCACTCGAAGTTAAAGTCTGGAAATTTGTAGATAATTATCTGGAAATGATCAAAAAATTTCCTCAAATGCCCCTTTTTATTATGAATGAGATAAGTACGAATCCCGAAAGGATCCTCAAGCAACTCAACTTCGAACCATATCTCGATTTTCAAAAATTAGAAAATCAATTACTGAATGAATTTGAAAAAGGCCGTATCATCAAAGTGGATCCAAAACATTTTATCGTCAATATCATTGGCCTGACCGTATTTCCTTTCGCTGCCAAAATCATTATCCAGAAGAACCTCGGTATACAAGAAGAAGAATGGCCTCAATTCATTGAAGATCGTAAAAAAGTGATCCCCGAAACCATTATGAACTGGATCAAGTTTAACCAAAAAGTTTAATCATATGGTTAAGACAACTTATTATTTAATTATGATCATGACTTTCATACTTACGCAGAAAGTCACAGCCCAGCCAGATACTTTACATCTTGAATTTTGTTATGAGCAAGCCAGAGAACTGAGTCCGTTGAAGCAACAGGAATTGTTGAATAAAAGTATTTACGAATTGAGTTTGCAGAATCATCAATCCAATTATTATCCATCCCTTTCACTGAATGGAAAGGCTTCTTATCAATCGGAAGTCATATCCATCCCGGGAACAGGAGCGTTCCCAGATTACCCACAAATTCCCAAGGAACAATTCCAGGTCAGCATTGATATCAATCAGAATATTTATGATGGAGGATTGACTAAGAATTCAAAAAGATGGGAAGAATCAAAATGGAAACTCAATGAATACGAACTTGAAACCGAATTATATTCCATTCATACTATCATTAATGACCTGTACTTTACAATTCTCCAGCTGCAGGAAAACCGGAATATATTGAATACAACCATTGAAAACTTGACGAATCAAAAGGACTTAATTCGGACCAGGGTTCAGGAAGGCGTGATCCTTGAAAACAACCTGTATCAAATTGAGAAGCAAATCCTTACGCTTGAACAGGAAATTATTTCGGTGGAGTCGGATAAGGATGGCCTGGCTCAGGTTTTATCGGAATGGATTGGGCAACCGATTATCAGTAATACATTATTAACAATTCCCGAATTTCCTGGAATGGAACGCCCAATCCTCATTCAACGTCCGGAGAATGAATTTTTTCATGCCCAGAGATCCGTTCTTGAATCCCAAATGTCCCTTTCTCATGTTGAAAGAAGGCCAAAATTCTCTGCTTTTGCACAGGGTGGAATTGGACAGCCAAATCCCCTGAATTTTTTCGAAGTGGATCCTTCTACCTATTACTTATTGGGTGTTCGTCTTAACTGGCCCATCTATGACTGGGGAAATGTATCCCGGAAAAATCAGATTTACAGCCTTCAACAGGACATGATTTCAACCCGGGAAGCAAATTTCAACAGGAATATGAATATGACTCTTACACGTTTATTTGCTGAGTTGAACAAACTCGAAGAAGTTATTAAAAAAGACAATGAAATAATCGCGCTCCAGGAAAAAATAGTTAAAACAGTTTTTGCTGAATTCCAGAATGGAGTCATTACCTCAACGGAATATTTGACCGAATTGAATATGCTTACAGAAGCCGAAATTAAAAGGTCATTGCACAAAATTCAGGTGGCCAATACCTATGTAAAAATATATACTACCTCCGGACAGGAATTCTAAATTAAATTGATCATGAACAATATATACCTGTATTTACTAATTCCTATTGCACTGATTATCCAGGGCTGTCAAATAGGGAATGATGAATCGGATGCCTATGGGAATTTCGAAGCTACGGAAATATTGATCTCTTCCGAATCAAGTGGAAAACTGACAAATTTCGATATTGAAGAGGGGGATCTGCTAAAGGCCGGGGATAAAATTGGCCTGGTGGATACTGTACTTCTTTATTTACGAAAAAAACAACTTGAAGCCAAAATTCGTGCCCTGAGTAGCAAAACCATTGATATACCTTCTCAGATTAATGTATTGATTGAACGAAAAAGTAACCTTGAACGCGATAAAAAAAGAACTGAAAATCTTTACAAGGAAGGGGCGGCTACCCAGAAGCAATGGGATGATATCCGTGGTGAACTGGAGGTCATTAACAGTGAGATCGAAGCAAACCGGGAAAGGTTGAAAACTAATAATGTAGGGCTTTTAAGTGAAATATTGCCCCTGCAATATCAGATCGAAGAGATCAATGACCAGATTAACCGGGCGCTCTTATTTAATCCAGTCAGCGGGACAGTTTTAACCAAATATGCAGAAGAAAATGAAATTATGAGTTTCGGGAAACCACTATATCGGATCGCGGATATCAGTAGAATCATTTTACGGGCCTACATCAGTGGAAGTCAATTGGATGATATCAAAATTGGTCAGATGGTGACTGTTTTAATCGATAAGGATCAGTCAGATTATAAATCATACCAGGGTAGGGTCTCCTGGATTTCTGACAAAGCGGAATTCACTCCGAAAATTGTCCAAACCAAGGAAGAAAGAGTGAATCTGGTTTATGCCATTAAAATACTTGTGGATAACGACGGTTACATTAAGATCGGTATGCCAGGAGAAGTAGTATTTGACAGGAACTTATGAAACAGGCGGTCTCGATAATAAATATTTCAAAGAATTACGGTCAGATAAAGGCCCTTCATAACATCAATCTAGATATCAGTGAAAATGAAATCTTCGGATTGATCGGTCCCGATGGAGCTGGTAAGACCACTTTGTTCCGGATATTAACCACACTTCTATTACCCGACCATGGTGAGGCTTCTGTGTTGGGATTTAATGTAATCAGGGATTATAAAAAGATCAGAAAATTAATAGGATACATGCCTGGCAGATTTTCCCTGTACCAGGATCTGACGGTAGAGGAAAATTTATCACTTTTCGCTTCTATTTTTGGTACTTCCATTGAAAAAAACTATGATCTTGTAAAGGACATTTATTCCCAGATTGAACCCTTTAAAAACAGGAAAGCTGGTAATCTTTCAGGAGGGATGAAACAGAAACTGGCTTTATCCTGCGCCTTGATCCACCGGCCAGATATACTATTTCTTGATGAACCGACCACAGGAGTGGATCCGGTTTCCAGAAAAGAATTCTGGGGTATGTTGAGAAAATTAAAGAATCATGGAATTACCATTCTGGTATCTACGCCATATATGGATGAAGCCAATTTATGTGACCGTATCGGATTGATACAGAATGGTGAGATCCTTTCAATAAACACTCCGGAAAAATTAATATCCGAATATCCCTTCCGTCTTTTTTCCATTCATTCTGAGAAAAAATATGAGATCCTCCAGACACTTAAAACCCAAAAATACATGCATTCCATTTTCTCTTTTGGAGATGAGATCCATTATGTGGATGAGAGAAGGGATATCAATGCTGGTCAATTGGGGAAGATCTTCACTGAACTTAATCTTCCCGGATTCAAACTTAAGGAAATAAAACCTTCCGTGGAAGATTGCTTTATGGAACTAATGAAACAGGATTGAGATGATGGATCAGGTAATTACAGCCCAAGATTTGACTAAAAAATTCGGTGATTTTACGGCAGTTGACCGGATCTCTTTTGACGTAAAGCGGGGTGAGATATTTGGTTTCCTGGGGGCGAATGGAGCCGGAAAAACGACCGCGATCAAAATGTTATGTGGATTGCTTTATCCAACAGGTGGGCAGGGATCGGTAGCGGGATTGGATATTTTCACCGAACGGGAAAAGATCAAAAGACGGATTGGATACATGAGCCAGAAGTTTTCATTATATGAAGATCTGACAGTCGCTGAAAACATCACTTTCTATGCCGGGATTTATGGTTTAATGAAAAAAGATATCAGAGAGAAAAGAGATGAACTCACTGAAAAACTGAACTTAGGAGATTTTCAGGATAAACTGATTTCTTCACTTCCCTTGGGATGGAAACAGAAACTGGCTTTTTCAGTAGCCATCATTCATAACCCGGATATTGTTTTTCTGGATGAACCGACCGGGGGAGTTGATCCAATCACCCGGCGTCAGTTCTGGGATTTGATCTATGAGGCAGCCCATCGGGGTGTTACCATATTTGTAACGACTCACTATATGGATGAAGCAGAATACTGTGACCGGATTACGATGATGGTGGATGGAAGGATTGAAGCATTGGGCAAACCCAGCGATTTGAAGTCCGAATTTGGCGTAAATAGCATGAATGATGTTTTTCTAAAATTGGCCAGAGGATAATTATGAACAGGTTTTATGCATTCGTTAAGAAAGAATTTTACCATATCCTTCGGGATTATAGAACCATGCTGATTCTCTTTGGTATGCCTGTCGCACAAATTATGCTTTTCGGATTTGCCATCACCAATGAAATCAAAGACGCACACATAGCCATCCTGGATCCATCAAGAGATTATACGACCAGCCGCCTGAATGAAAAACTTTTGTCTTCCGGATATTTTATCCTGGATCAATATCTGAACACACCTGCTGAAATTGAACCCATCTTCCAGGAAGGCAAAGTCAAGGTTGTGGTTGTTTATAACGATGATTTCAGCCAGAAACTTTTGAAAAATAACGAGGCCTCCATCCAGATCATTGCAGATGCAACGGATCCTAATACTGCTAATACCCTAATCAATTACATCTCTTCCATCTTTCAGGATTTTGTCAGATTACAAAATCCGCTTTCGAAAACACCTCTTCAAATTATTCCTGAAGTCAGATTCAGGTATAATCAGAATCTGAAAGGGGTTTTCCTCTTTGTTCCAGGATTAATTACCATCATCCTGATGCTGGTTACTGCTATGATGACTTCAATTTCTATTACCAAAGAAAAAGAAATGGGTACGATGGAAATTTTACTTGCATCACCTATGAAGCCGATTCAGATTATCATCGCCAAAGTCATTCCGTATATCTTCCTTTCTTTTTCGATCTCCATCATCGTATTAATATTAGGATATTTTGTATTTGAAGTTCCGGTTATTGGAAGTTTGACATTATTATTATTAGAATTTCTCTTATTTATCATTGTGGCTTTAGCTCTTGGAATTCTGATCTCAACTATATCCGAAACGCAACAAGTAGCGTTAATGCTTTCATTACTTGGATTAATGCTTCCAACAATTGTATTATCCGGATTTATTTTTCCCCTCGAAAATATGCCCAAAATACTTCAGTGGATATCCTATATTATTCCTGCCCGGTGGTTTATTGTCATTTTAAAAAGCATCATGTTAAAGGGATCCGGCCTTGAATTAATTTGGAAGGAAACGTTGATCCTGGCTGGTTTTGCGATTTTTTTTATTGTCGTGAGTTTACAAAAGTTTAAAATAAGGTTGTCATAAGATATGCGAGTATTATTATACATGCTTCAAAAAGAGTTCAAGCAAATTTTCAGGAATAAGGCCATGCTTCCAATCATTTTTATTGCTCCTATGGTCCAACTGCTGATCTTGTCAAATGCAATGACTTATGAGATCCATAATCTAAAGATATACTTTAATGACTTTGACTATTCCACCTTATCACAAAGACTGAAAAACAAATTTTCGCATTCCGATTACTTCCTAACCATTGGAGAATCGACCAGCAGAAAAAAAGCTGAAGAAGTTCTGGAGAAAAATAATACCGATATAATCTGTGAAATTCCGCACGATTTTGAAAAAACCATTCAGCGTGATGGAATGGCCAAAATATTTCTAAAAGTGAATGCGATCGATGGGATGAAAGCAGGGGTTGCGATCAACTATTCTCAAAATATCATTCAAGAATTTACCAAAGAAATCATTAATGAAACTACGATGGGGACTAATCCTGAAATAATCATTGATATGCCGAAACAGGCTAATATCGCATTTTCAAACTGGTATAACGAAAAACTGGATTATCAGACATATATGGTTCCGGGATTATTGGTGCTGCTGGTTACAATTATTGGCGGGTTTCTTTCTTCCATGAATGTCGTTCGTGAAAAGGAAATGGGCACCATTGAACAAATTAATGTGACCCCTATAAAAAAACATCATTTTATTATTGGTAAACTTTTGCCTTTCTGGATATTAGGATTATTTATTTTCACTATCGGATTGATCTTTGCCAAAGTAATATTTCATGTACCGATCATTGGAAGTTTATTATTATTATACAGCTTTACCGCTGTGTTTTTATTTGCCATACTTGGTGCAGGTCTATTCATTTCAACCATGACAGATACACAGCAGCAGGCCATGTTTTTATCCTGGTTTTTTCTGGTTGTATTTATTTTAATGAGTGGTCTGTTTACTGCGATAGAAAATATGCCCGTCTGGGCACAAAAACTTACCTTGCTGAATCCCCTGCGTTATTTTATGGAAGTTATTCGAATGGTGATGTTAAAAGGATCCGGTCTGAAGGACGTGAAAATGCATTTTTATATTATATCGGGGTTCGCTGTGTTGATCAATGCATTTGCCGTTTGGAGATATCGAAAGGTCACTTGATGATTATATTCCTTTTCCGGGATTATTTATTTAATAGAAATTGTTATATAATTAGGTTAAGAATTTTTATAAGATGAAAAATGTATTAACAGATTACATGCGCAGCAGGATGGAACAAAAATCCATCCTACCGGAAGAACATCATTTCGGACCTTTAGTCACCATTTCCAGGGAATATGGATGCCCGGCTAAAATTGTAGCTCAGGATCTGTCAATCAAACTCAATAACCTATTATTCAGGGCTAATAAAAAACAACAATGGAGATGGATCAGTAAAGAAATCCTTGAAGAGTCTGCCAAGGAATTAAAAATGAACCGGCACCTGATAAAGGATTTTGTCAATGCCGGGAATCGTGGCGTTATGGATGATCTCATCTATGGTTTATCGGCAAAATTCTATCCGGGAAATAATAAAGTAAAAAAAACACTGGCGGAAGTGATCATGGAATTTGGGAGACAGGGAAGGGTCATCATAGTGGGAAGAGGTGGCGTCTCTCTGACAAGAGAATATAAAAATTCTCTGCATATCCGGCTGGTAGCCCCTTTTGACTGGAGAGTTCGGGTTGTCAGTGAACGGTACCATCTTACACTTCGGCAGGCGGAGAAAAAAACAAAAGAGATCGATGCAAAAAGAGATCATCTGCATGAATTTTTCGGAGGAAAAGCCCCAGTCCATAACATTTTCGATATGGTATACAATTATAAAACCATGAACCAGACCGAGATCATTGAATCAATCGTGAGAGTCATGGAATTACGGAAGATGATCTAAGCCACCCACCCTTCCCGGTCCAGACTACGATATTGAATGGCTTCCGCAAGATGTTCGATCAATATATTTTCTGTACCTCCCAGATCCGCAATAGTGCGGCTTACCTTTAAAATCCTGTCATAGGCCCGGGCTGATAGCCCCAGTTTTTCAATAGCCGTTTTCAGTAGAGTTCTTCCGGCCTGGTTGATTTCGCAGATTTCCTTAACCATAGGGGGTGGCATCATCGAATTCGAATATATGTTTTTCAAATCCTTAAAACGCTCCATCTGTTTTTCCCTTGCTTTGATCACCCTTTCCCTGATATCAGTACTCGCTTCATTTTTCCGGATGGATGTCATTTCATCAAAAGTTACTGGCGTAACTTCCACATGAAGATCTATACGATCCAGTAAAGGGCCGCTAATTTTATTCAGGTATTTCTGAACCTGGCCGGGTGCACAAACACATTCCTTATCGGGATGATTATAAAATCCGCAGGGACATGGATTCATAGAGGCCACGAGCATAAAATTGGCCGGATAATCAATTGAGATTTTTGCCCGGGAAATCGTTACTCTTCGTTCTTCCAAAGGTTGTCTCATCACTTCAAGTACCGTCCTTTTGAATTCAGGCAATTCATCAAGAAACAAAACCCCATTGTGGGCAAGGGATATCTCTCCCGGTTGTGGGAATCCTCCACCTCCCACCAGTGCTACATCCGATATTGTATGGTGTGGCGAACGAAAGGGCCGGTTTGAAATTAAAGTTGCATCAGGTCCCAATTTGCCTGCTACGGAATGAATCTTGGTCGTTTCCAGCGCCTCATGAAGATTTAAAGGTGGTAATATGGAGGGAAGTCTTTTCGCCAGCATGGTTTTACCTGCACCGGGAGGACCGATCATAATCACGTTATGCCCACCTGCGGCAGCAATTTCAAGTGCCCGCTTAATATTTTCCTGTCCCTGAACATCTTTAAAATCTGCCTCATATTCATTAACCTGGTCATAAAAAATTTCCCTTGTATTTACAACCTGCGGTCTGATATTAATCTTTCCCGAAATAAATCCAGCTGCATCCAAAAGACTGTCCACACCGATTATTTCCAGGTCATTAACGATGGCCGCCTCACGGGCATTCTCCTTCGGCAAAATGAATCCTCTGAATTTATTCCTCCTTGCTTCTATCGCCATGGGTAAAGCCCCCCGGATGGGCCTGACTTCACCATCCAGCGATAGTTCCCCCATAATTAAATAGGATGCCAGCAAATCGGTCCTTATTTGACCAGAGGCCTGAATCAAACCCAAAGCAATGGGTAAATCATAAGCAGAACCTTCCTTTTTAAGGTCTGCCGGTGCCAGGTTAATGATGACCTTTGTTCTTGGCATCCAATATCCTGATTGTTTTAATGCGGATATTGTCCTGAACCAGCTTTCCTTTACAGCATTGTCAGGAAGGCCCACAATATAATGTTTGGTGCCAGTAGTCACATTTACCTCAATCGCAACAATACTGGCGTCCACGCCGAACACGGCGCATCCAAAAGTTTTAGCCAGCATCAGATAAGTATTTTTTCGATGATCAGTATAAAGAGATGAATGATTTTAATATGAATTTCCTGTATGCGGTCAGCAAATCCGTGATACGGCACAATAATGCTGTGATCAGCAAGCCTGGCAGCTTCACCTCCATCTTTCCCTGTAAGTAAAATGGTTACCATCCCCTTATTACGGGCAGCATGTATGGCGTTGATAATATTCATGGAATTCCCGCTGGTAGTGATCCCAAGAAGAACATCTCCATTCTGCCCGATCCCTTCAACATATCTTGAAAAAATCGCCTCAAATCCATAATCATTCCCTGTACAGGTAATATGCGAAGGATCGGAAATGGCAATGGCAGGAAAAGCTTTCCTGTGGAGACGGTACCTTCCTGATAATTCTTCGGCAAAATGCATGGCATCACAATGTGATCCTCCATTCCCACAGGAGAGCACCTTATGCCCATTTTTTAATGCAAAGGCAATGACCTCAGCAGACTGATTGATTTTCTTTAACATAGCTGGTTCATTTATTATTTGATCTAATACATTTCTGGCTTCTGTTAATTCTTCTTTTATGAGTGATTCGAAATTCATTTATCTAATTTATGACAGTTTCCCCTGACTATACTTTTTGATCATTTCTTTTTTCTCTTCTTCCATATCAAAAAGTTTTGATTTAACACTTAAAACTTCCGCCTCTGCTGTTTTCTTCTTTTTATTTAATTTTCTCAATTCAATATAATTCATACTTATTACGAGGATGATCAACAACATATTGGCTGAAGCGATATACCGGAAAAAGGGTATGTATCTTGCCATCCTTACCAGGAATTTCAGATCATCTATATTCATTTGAAAAGCAAGGATCAGTAAAAAGGCATTCAGAATAAAATAAACCAGAATAATGGCAATTTTGATCTTTTGAAATCTGCTCATGCTATTTATGATACCTGAAAACATGAATCATCATTTGAGATTTGAAAATAAGAAAAAAAAATCTTATGCTGTTATATTCAAATGGTTAAAAATCAAATTCCCTCCTTGGAATATTCCACCGGAAATGAATTCCGGAATAAAATACATTTTTGTTGATCAGGGACAATTCACTATTGACATCATGAATCACCAGATCCAGATCAAAAAAAACATTGTGCTTAATCTGATAGGTCGTGGTGAAATTAAAATATCGTAACTGAGTGGACAAGCCCTGGCCAATGGTATTCCCATATTCCTGCTCCCTGGTGAGATAGCTCTTTGTGACATCCTTCCCCCAGTTGGTATTCTCATCATCTTCCCCATAATCTGATATCACCAGTTTGCCGGTGAAAGAAAATCTGTTAAAAGGTTGGCACCTGGCCAGAAATATAAATTCTTTGAAATTCGCACCGTTTGGATGGGCTAAGGACATATTATAGTTGGCAAAATTGGTAAAACCAGACATATGTCCATAAGTATAAGGCCTTGCGACATTGTATTCCAGATTTAAATCCAGGTTATTTATCCAGAATGCATTCATATACTTCAAACCGAACTGGGAACCATATTTATTTGCCCACCATCCATTACCTGCCTTGACCTCATCTAAAAAGAACTCATCCAGTAAGAATTGCCCATATACAGAAAATCTATGGAGGAAATTATATTTAAAATCAAATCCCAGCAAGGCATTGTCCTTACTGCCCCCCTGATGTTCAAGACCCCTGAAAAAAATCACCGGGTTGATATAATTGATATCAAAGCTGTTGGAAGTGGAATCACCTTGTACGATATGCTCGAAAATTCCGAAATTGAAATTTTTCCCGATATTGATCGAAATATGATGATATGCGAGGTATTTTCTAGGATAGGGTCCATTTACAGATTGTCTGCCATATTGAGTCAATACTGTATCAACATTTTGCTGGGCAATGACAAACCTGTAATTCAGCTTCCAAACCTTCAAGTCCAATTTAAAAAAGAGGTAATTGTTTGAAAAATCTGACAGTCCCATGGATCTTATCCCATCGCCCAAATATAACTTATCATGGCCAAATTGAAAATTGAGTGGTTTAACGATATTGAATGAAACATATCCCCTCGGCGTAAAAAAATCAACTCCATCAGTATTAAATATTTTCCAATACCCTTCTTGAGGAACGGCCCGGTTCCTGTATATCCAAGTTCGTACATAGCTTGGAAAGGCAGCCTGTGTGGTGGCCATATAGGTATAAAATCCTATTTTTTTAGCGATCATGCCACATATTTCCAAACCCCGCGTATTGATATATGGCATCACCTCATCATTGCTCTCATTCCCGACACTGAATTGAAAAACAGGGTTCAGGTGCATTTCAAAATCATCCGTTCCAACATAAAACAGATCATTCTTTTTTTGAAAAAAATATTTCAGGAATGGTTTTCTGCTATCAGGGTCCGCATAATCAGTGAAGGTCCAGTTATCCACCGCCAGATACTCAAGATTGAATTCATCCACCTTCGATAAAGAAAGACTGTCTTCATACAACTGATCGATAAATTCACCCACAGCATCCCTTCTGTAAGGTTTCATGGAAGAAAAAAAAGAATTGGATTGATGTCCGGATATAACTTCAAATCGATCGAGCAGGTGATAGTAATCCCTGTTTAAAGGAACATTAGCGCTCTGACACCAGGCGTTGAAATACCCTCCGATCCCCGGAGAAAGGAATAGAAAGATAAAAAAGATGACTGACCGTGAAAAAATTGGCATAATGACCTATGTATATTCATTTGAAAAATAAGGCCGATTTTTATATTCCACAATATTTTCTTAAATAATTAAGCCCAAGATTCGATCCTAAGTCATAGGCCATCTTAAAATCAGCACATGCATTCATTGAATTTCCCAAAGATGTGGCTGCTATCCCTCTTTTTAAATAAGTATCCGCTAAAATTCGCTTCAATCTTTCTTTTTCGTCACCTTTAGAAAAATTCAACTCTTCCCGTAATAATATGATAGCGCGGCTGTAATCTTCATAAGCACCACTGAAATCCAGCGAATTATGCCTGCATAATGCCCGGTAGCGATAACTTTGTTCGTTGTTCCCATTCAGCTCGATCGACTTCGTGAAATCCTGTATGGCCGACTTATAAAGATCATTTTGCATCTTTATGATCCCACGTTCTGTATATGCCTCTATTTTATTGGGGTTTAATTCGATCATCCGATTATAGTCACTCACAGCCTCCATTTGTTCACCTCTTTCTTTGTTCACTATAGTTCTGACCATATAATAATCAACATTATCAGGATCCATCTCAATCGCTTTGGAAGCATCACTCAGGGCAGATTCATAGATTTCATTGCTGCGGGGATGGAACTTTGCCAAGGCTATTTTGTATTCTGCTCTACGGATGTAGTAATCGGCAATTCCAGGATCCAGTTGAATGGCTTTGTTTATCTCCCTGATTGCCTCATTCTTATCATGAAAGGTGAGGAATTTATATCTTGAAAACTCACTATATATTTCGGAATCGTTAGGCCTCAGTTTCATGGCGGTTTTAAAATCTTTTTCGGCGGATTCATATTCATGTATCTCCATCATGGCTACAGCCCTTTTTAAAAAATATTCTGCCGTGTACATATCATAATTATTCCTTTTCCCTATAATCCTGGAAAAATCATCGATGGCAAGCTTATATTGATTTAAGGATAAGAAAGATTGGCCTCGTAGGTATATGGCATTTTCATAATCGGGATCTTCCCGGATTGCCTTGTCTAAAAAATCTATGGCCTCGTAATATTTGCCTTCATCAAATTTGTTTTTGCCAAATTTGAAATATTCTCTCGCACTAAACTGTCCGAAAAGCAGATTAGTAAATAAACACAGGAATATACAACTTATGAAAAACCTCATTCAATATGACATTGACACCATGTTAAAACGTGGATTGCCAAAAATAATTATTTAAGCAAAGAAAGATTTAATATGTCCTTAAATTATTTATAATTATCCTTATATCCCATTCAATAAAGGAGGTAAAAAATATTTTACTATTGTTGTAATTAAAAAGATTATCTATCTTTGTGATCCTAAAAAAATCATAAGAAATGAAAAAGGGAATACATCCGGAATATAAGGAAGTTGTCTTTCACGACACACAGAGTGATCATAAATTTATTACCCGCTCCACGATTAAATCAAAGGAAACCATCAAAATGGAAGATGGTAAGACATACCCGCTGATCAAAATAGAAGTAAGTTCAGCTTCACATCCATTTTATACAGGTAAGAAAATTTTTGTTGATACCGCCGGACGTGTTGAAAAATTCAACAGAAGATATAAAAAATAAAGAAATTCATATTAAAATAATGGCGGGCTTCATAGAAAACTATGAAGCCTTTTTTATTTTTGAGATTTATAATTAAATCTCAGTTATCAAAAAGGAAACTTGGTAAAAAAACAAATGAACATTATATTATTCGATCCACTTATTCAACACACCCGTTTTTTCCCGTTAACGCTGGCCAGACCCATATCCAAAATAAGGATTGGGATCTTTACCATTGCCGAAAAATGGGAACTCATAGCAGAAAAAAAAGTATCATTCTTAACATCTCCCTATCTGCAAAAAAAATACCCCCCTCATATAATAGATGACAATGTATTGATAAACAGTGCTTTCATTCCAAATGATCATTTATATAACCGGATTGTTTCCTTACAAATGAATGAAGCTTTGTTCCTGGATAATTCGCTTCTAGCCTGCCGTACACAGGAACAGGTATTTGATCATCAGATCGACGAATGGAACTTACAGAACTTCAAAAGGATCCAATATGATGGTCATCCCGACCGGGTTCAAAGGCTGGCTGATATATTCCTGATGAATGGAGATCAAATCATTAAAGATATTTCACTTCTTCAAAACTTGCGTAATTATAAAATTCAGGATCCTCATACCATTGTATATTCACAGGAAAATGTGTTTGTTGGAAAGAACACTTCGATCAAGGCAAGCATACTGGATGCTGAATCCGGGCCCATCTATGTAGATGATGAAGTAACCATTCAACCCGGCACAGTGATCAGTGGGCCCTGCGCCATTCTTAAGGGCTCCGTCGTTTCCATGGGTGCAAAGATCCGCCCCAATACGACACTGGGTCCTTTTTGTAAGGTAGGTGGTGAAGTTAATAATGTCATTTTTCAAGGTTACAGTAATAAATCCCACGATGGTTTCCTGGGTACTTCCGTGATTGGTGAATGGTGTAATATTGGGGCCGGCACCAATAATTCTAATCTTAAAAATAATTATGGCGAGATCAAGGTGTGGGATTATGCTGAAGAAAAAATGACCTTGACTGGACTTCAATATTTTGGATTGATCATGGGTGATCATTCCAAATGTGGGATTAACACCATGTTTAATACTGGAACGGTGGTCGGATTTTCGGCCAATATATACGATGGAGGATATATGCCGAAATTTATTCCTTCTTTTGCCTGGGGGAACCGGAATGGTCTGACTGCCTATGAACTCGATAAAGCCATGATCACCGCAAGAAAGGTAATGGAAAGGAGATCAGTAATTATGAGCCAGGAGGATGACGATATTTTTGAATATATTTTTAATTTGACTTCAAATCAGAGATTACCTTGATCATTTTATGAGATTCAGTGAAATCACCGGTCATGATTTATTGAAAAAACAATTACTACAATCTGTGAGATCCGAACATATTGCCCATGCTCAAATGTTCCTGGGACCGGAAGGAAGTCCTAATCTTGCTTTTGCCCTTGCTTACGCTACCTATCTGAATTGTCAGGATCAACAAAATGAAGATTCCTGTGGGAAGTGTGATTCATGCAAAAAAAATGAAAAACTGATCCATCCAGATGTCAACTTTGCCTTCCCGGTAAGTTCGACAGCTAAAATCACCGGGAAGGAGGTGATCAGCACTTCGTATCTGAATGAATGGCGGAATTTTATCATTCAGGATCCATATAACAATGCTTCCGGCTGGAACAGTTATTTTGGTGGAGAAAATAAACAATTGAATATATCAAAAGAAGAGAGCAGGCAGATCATTCGTCATTTATCCTTAAAACCTTTCGAAGGAAAATACAAGGTCATGTTGATCTGGCTTCCGGAATATATGAATGTATCCGCAGCCAATGCCCTCCTTAAAATTCTGGAGGAACCCTCTGATAATACTGTTTTTATTCTTGTCGCCAATGATGAAAAAAAAATATTGCCCACCATCATATCCCGGACACAAATCATCAGGGTCCGGCCTTTCACCGATGAGGAAATTATGAAATTACTGATAGAAAATCATTTTATAGAAGAAGACAAAGCCCATCAGATATCTCATCTTGTGGATGGGAATATTAATGAGGCACTGCGGCTGGCCCGTGAAGTGGAAGACGACAGTCATGTTATGTTTAGAGACTGGATGCGATTGTGTTTTCTTTCCAATCTGATTGAAATTGTCAAGTGGACTGACAAATTCAGTAAATTGAGTAAGGTTTCTCAGCAAACTTTGTTTCAATATGGATTGAGTATGATGCGTGAAGCCCTGATCATACTTTCAGATGAGCCCTCCTTATCAAGACTGATGGGTGATGAAATGGAATTTATAAAGAACTTTACCAAAGTATTGGATATCAGTTCCCTGGAAGCCATAACTTCTCAGTTGAACGAAGCCTTTTATCACCTGGAAAGAAACGCGAATTCGAAAATCCTGTTCCTGGATTTGTCACTTCGGATGATTGAAATATTCAATAATTCTAAAAATCAAATTCAAACCGAGAATCCATAAAGTTTAAATAAGGTAATCATTCAACAGTAAATTATAGTTTTATTTAGTTTTAAACCAATATACTTAAACGACATAAAATTCAAGTACGATATGACATATGGCAAATTATTTGGTATGATCATCTTCTCTGGAATGTTTTTAACTCAAGCATGTGAGGATGCAGGGAAGGATTATTTGTTTACCATAAAGACAAAATATGGAGACATGAAAATGGTATTATATGATCAGACCCCTCAACATAAAGAAAATTTCATTGAACTGACCAAAAAGGGATATTATGACAGTCTTTTGTTTCACAGGGTGATCAGCGGATTTATGATCCAAACTGGAGATCCTGATTCAAAAGGTTCACAACCTAACTCAAAATTAGGGAACGGAGGTCCCGGATATAACATACCTGCCGAGTTTGTTCCGGATCTTATACATGAAAAGGGGGCTGTCGCAGCAGCCCGACAAGGAGATAACATTAATCCAAAAAAGGAGTCAAGCGGAAGCCAGTTTTACATTGTTCAGGGAAAAGTCTGGTCAGAGGAAGCGTTAAAAAACAGCCGGATCAATTATAATGAATTATATAGATATTTCGGCAACCTGATTGAAAGAACGAGTTTCCAACATGTAAAAGATCAGGTAGTCGCCTATCAAAACGAACAGAAAATGGAAGCCTTGCAGGATCTGATCATAAATATGAAAGATACCATTGAAAAGGAATATGATGTAGAATTGGATTTTCCCCTGACAACCCGGCAAGTCAGGATCTATACCACGGTGGGAGGCATCCCCCATCTGGATGGAGCCTATACTGTTTTGGGAAAGGTGATCGATGGCTTGGACGTTATTGATAAAATTTCCGCCGTACAAACGGATCCCAATGACCGTCCGGTAGAAAACATTGTCATGACCATTGAAATGGAGAAAATGAGCCGGAATAAAATCGAGGAACTGTATGATTTCCAATACCCGGAAATGCCTCCCAATTAACTCATGAAAATACTCATTACCGGATCTAATGGGTTACTTGGGCAAAAATTAGTCGAATATCTGGAATCCGTCCCTGAGATAACTTGTATCGCTACAAGCCGCGGGAAGAAAAGATTTCAGGCAACTGCCACCAATGTCGTTTATGAATCCATGGACATCCTCCAGTTTTCCCTTGTAAAAAGGATCATTGAAAAACATCAACCGGAAGTATTGATAAATACGGCCGCCATGACGCAAGCGGACTTATGTGAGAAGAACAAGGAACTTTGTTACCTTGTCAATGTGGAGGCCGTTAAAAAAATAGTGGAATATTGCGGCAGTAGGGATATTCATTTTATCCAAATATCGACCGATTTTGTTTTTGATGGAAAAGCAGGTCCCTATAATGAAAATAACACCCCTAATCCTGTAAATTTTTATGGAGAAAGTAAATATCTGGCTGAACAGATCGTCATGAACACATTCTGCTCTTCTACCGTGATCCGGACCATTCTTGTGTACGGCATCACCCCGAACATGAGCCGATCCAATATTGTTCTCTGGGTTAAAAATAAACTGGAGAAGGGAGAACAAATTCAGGTTGTCAATGATCAAGTTCGCAATCCAACTCTTGTCGAAGATCTGGTATCCGGATGTATCCTGATTTCGATCAAAAAGAAAAATGGGATCTATCATATTGGGGGGAAAGACACCCTTACACCCTATCAGTTTGCCTGCGAAACAGCTGATTTTTTTGGCCTGGATGGCTCCCTGATTACGCCAGTCAATGCCCGGATCTTTACAGAGGTCGCAAAACGTCCGCTTATCACCGGATTAATAATAGAAAAAGCAGAAAAAGAATTGGGGTATCAACCACATTCCATTCAGGCAGGCCTGGCCCTGGTCGGCCAACAACTGAAAAATATTCAATTACAATAAATCTTATCGTATTCAGTATCATCAAAAACCTGTTTTCGCAAAATATTGCCCGATCGATCGTAATATATTACGATATAAAATTCAGCCTCCGAAACGTATTTTTCAGCAAAAAATACTGGGTGGTTCGAACTACCCAGGTTGATGATATCATTGAAAGTATGGTTGATGATGATGCCATCCCGGTTACTTACCACACCATAACGATCTCCAATATTGTAAATAATTATTTTTTCTTCCTGATCTTTCAGGTATTCAAAATCAATTATATTCTCAAGATATATTTGCTCATTCTTCAAATCATAAATTATCCACATTCCGTCTCTTTTCGCAAGCATGGATGAATCATTCCAAAACACGATTTCCTCAAAATCCCGGTCAGTGACATCTTCCCTGCTCAAATCTATCAATCCAAATCCATCCCGGTCATGGACGATTAAATAATCCTGATTATACGCCTTAACCAGTCTGTCGTAACGGGGAATGAGGAACAGATTCAAATGCATGTTATAGAGACCGAATTTTTTCTGGTTCAATACCGATACAAATCCATCTGAATAATTGGCGATGGCATCATATTGGAGTTTTAACAGAATTCTCCCGCTAGTGTCAGCAAGACCAACTTTTCCTTTTTTCTGTAAAATCAAATATTCTGGCCCCAAAGATTGTATATTATCGTAGTCCCCATTGATGATTTCCTTTCCTTCACAGTTGAAAACAGATTTTCTTCCCCGTGATAATTCCAACTTCAAAAACTCTGTAGGTTCATCCTCATTATTGCTGCTTAAATTATTTTTCAAGATTTGAATTGTTTCAAAATCCTGTATTTCCTGTCTCCTTAAATTGTTGAAGATCAAGTAGGTGGAATCTTCCCCAAATCCAAGTACATATTGATCACTAATAATATTAATGGAATCATAGGCAAAAACATCAGGAAAGGGTGTAAAGTTAAAATACAGAATCCATTTGTCTTCAGATTTTCCTGAAATCCATTTCCCTTTATATTCAACTTTTTGGAATCCTGATCCCGAGATCTTTATAAAAGCATCGTCATAAATATGATATAGGGAATCTTTTCTCACCATCCAACCTTCCGGAAGTGTAAAAATCCTATGATTATCGAGGGGTATTTTTTCCTCCAAATTTTTATCCAAAACCATCTCCCTATCGTCCCTGAAACATAAGAGCTGGGTGGGTTCAATCAATTCATAATCATCATATTCAAAATTCAGGTCGATCAATCCCTTGATAAAGGATATCGAAAGAACATCATTGGTGGTCACTGCCCATTTATCATTTTTCTTTAATAATAAAAATTGTCCTTCCTTATTGATCTCCTTAAAATAATCATTCATGATCAGAAGTCCATTCATAGAATACAGCCTCCATCCTGAATTTTGTTTCACCTTAATAAACTGATCATCCAGTCTTTCAATTTCACCAAATTCAACCGGAAAGACCTGTTTCCCTGTCTTAAAAATGAGTCCATAATTTATCTGATCGCCTATTTTTAACAATCCATATCCGATGTCTTCCACATCATAAAAATCACCCTCATAAATTAGGTTCCCCGTTCTTGAAATGATTTCCTTCCGGTCATCCTCCTTCACGATCAGATAATCTTCATGAATATTGCCGCATAAATAGGATAATTCGATATCCTCATAAAGATTAGGAATGATGATCTCACCTTCTGTAGTAATGAATCCGTACTTTTTGTTGTCGAATACAGGAAGCAGAACATCATTGACGTATTGATCAACGATTTTGATTGAATCACTTAATGCAAGATAATTGTAATTATAGGTGAAATCTGAACTCCCACTGGATAAATAATTATGATAGAGCCGGTCGATGGCATCTGGCACCCATTCTGATTTCGGATATTTCCTGATAAACTGAACAAGACTGCTTTCAGAATTAATGCTGGTTCTCAGATTATATATCTGTGTCATAGCCATGGGAAGAAAGGGTGAATCTGGATATTTGATGATGAAATCTTCATATTTCTGGAGTGTACCTCCCCTGATCTGATCTTCGAATAATAATTTGTCATAATTTTCTTTTGCCTTTGGAAATTGCCGAGATTCCGGATATTGTTCCATGTAACGATGATAAGCCTGGTATGTATTCTCCTCTTCCGTGAGTTCATAAGCCAGCGCATTGCGATCCTGAATCGCTTCGTTAACGTAGGTGGAAGTGGTAAAATCCTCAATATAAGCATTATAATTTGCTATGGTATGTAGTCTTTGGGCCCTTTCATAGCCTAAATAATCAAGTTTCATTTTTTGAGCCAAAATTATCGAATCATTGATCCCAGCTTTATTCAGTTTTTTCAGATCCTTCTCTTCAATTTGATGGATCATTTCCTGACTGATCAGTATAAAATGATAGGCTGTATCAAGGTTTTTATCCTGAAACGAAGAATCATTATATAATAAAGAATAGACATAATAGGCCCCAGGATTGAGGCTGTCTTTTTCGATTGATTTTTCCAGGTATTTACTTAGTTTATCAAAATCCTGCTTCTCAAGTAATTTTAGTGCATGTTTTTCATTCGCAAATGCACCGCTCATTGTATAAATCAACAAGAATAAAAATAGATAACGCATAACCAAAATCTTCTTCTTCCAATTATAACGATCAAAATCAAGATGATTATTAATTGTTTAAAGTTATTTAAAAGTTATTGGATTATAAATAAAACTGATTTTTTACTATTTTTGCTACCCCAATCAAATGGATTGGATTCATTTAATTAACCGGAAATCTTTTTCGGGGTGTGGCGCAGTCCGGTAGCGCACTTGCATGGGGTGCAAGGGGTCGTCGGTTCAAATCCGGCCACCCCGACTTGGCCCGTCGAAGCCTGGATTATACCTGGCGAAGGCGGGCTTTTTATTTAATTTGCTCTAAGAACTGTTACTACATCATGAACGGCAGATTACTGATTAATGATTATAGTCCAGGTGGAATAATTAAATCAATAAGACAAGGAAAGACCTACACATTCACCTGCTGTCCCATTTCAAATACCCGGGTGAGAGCCAGATGAAAAAAGCGTGTTGCATCCTGAGCATTATCTGACATGATTTCAAAAAGCCGGCCTTGTATCATATTAATACCAATGTCCTTCTTGGCGACTAATGTCTCCCGTCCGATGAAATAAGTCACTTCTTCCGGATCGATCTTCAACGTTTTTTCTTCAATGCTGATCGACTGGATCAGAGGTTGTATATCCACTCGCTGAACATAACCATATTCTGTGATGATCAGATAGAAATTCTTACCCATTTCCTTCAACGACCAATGTTTGTTTTTTCGAATAACTGGAATATTTCTTATTTCGATGGTCAGAATTAAGATCTTTTCGTGAATTACTTAATTATGCTTCAGGTTATGTTCAAGAGCCGACGGGACATGTGTTGAATTACTGTAAAGATAAATAGCAGTTCCTTTCACACGTTCAAAATCTTTCTCTTGCAATGAACTCACAAATTTTTCAAGTGAGGTTGATACTTCTCCAATTTTGATCCTGACCAAATTCCGCCCTTTTCGCCAAAGTGGACATCAATAAATAAATGAAAGCTGCTACCAGCAGAGGCACCCACCCCCCACGCAATATTTCAAAAAATTAGCAGAAAGGTAACCCAGATCTATCATCAGGAAAAAAAGGTTATCCCGATTGCGATCAATAAACTCCAATTCAACATTGAATTGAGATCACAAAAAACAGTCAAAATTGATCCCTGTATATTTATAAGCTTGGGATTTACTGAAAATATTTCAATGCCTTCGCAGCTTCAATGGGTATCTTTTCTAGTGCACCACTCTCATTTCCCAGGGCTTCCAGGAGATCTATAAATTTTACTCTTTCCAGTTCATCCAGTACACCCCAGAGAACATGATGGGCTCCTTCACGGACATAGATAGAATCGCTATGATGTTTTACTTCCCTCAATAAAGGAATGATGCTTGCTTCACCGATATTGATCAGTCCCTGGGCGGCTATCCACCGGATGTCCGATTCTTCATCCACCAATAAATTAATCAGGACCGGTATGGACCTTACATCCCCCAATTGTTCCAATATTTTACCTGCCTCCCACCGGAGCTGAATGTCTTCGGTTTCAGTTACCTGGTGGATATATGGAATAATCTCTTTGCCATGCCTTACCAGTTTTTCCCTGGCTGCTTTTCGGATCATCCCGTCTTCATCAGCAAGTTTAATAACTAGTTTTGCAATATCGACCGGAAATTCTTCAAGATCGATATCCAATTCTCTATTATCTCGTTTTTTCATTATTAATTAATCATTTAATCTTAGCAAACAATATAATCAGTAGGATCTATTTTTCCATTAGGTTCCATACTGATTTTCCTTCCTCAATGAAATTATAAACAAATATTTTTGTCAAATCTTCCAATAAAAACCAGGTCAGGCAATAAGCCCAAATCAGGCCTGCCAACTTCCAGCCAATCGGAGCCATAAATAATCCATAAACTGCGATCAGGGTAGCAATGATTTGTGTAATTAAAACAACAAAAAAGAGGATCCCTGATGGTTTTTTCGTCCAGAAATTACCTTTTGTCCGGGTTACAAAAATGGTTAGATGTCCCGCAATCGATAATTTAAGATAAATCAGGGTTTGAAGAATATCATTCGACATATGCAAAAAGTGTTAACCTACATAAAGTACTCCAAAAGGTTCCACCACTCCCAAGACTCCCAGTACAGAGGCCAGGGTAAATACCAGGTGCATATTCCAGGCTTCGGGTTTATTAAAGCCTCGTACATTATCATAGGCAATTGACAATATAGCACCGTCATTCAACAATGTTAATAATACGATCATGATGGCAGTGACCGGATATAAATTAAAAGTAAGAATAGATAAGGTCATGAATAATAATATCCTTACTGTCTCATTCATTCTGTAGATGGTATAACTATTCATCCGCTGAAAAATTTTCCGGCTTTCCTTGATCGCATCAATGATCACGGAAAGACCCGGTTCCATCAGTACAATGGCAGAAGCCGCTCTGGCAGCCGTGGTGGCTCCTGAAACTGCGATCCCCGCATCAGCTTTCTTTAGTGCCGGAGCATCATTTACCCCGTCTCCTGTCATGGCTACCATATGATTTTTACGTTGAAGGACATCAACAATATGATATTTGTGTTCGGGGTAGACTTCAGCAAATACATCCGTATTCTCAATCTGATCTTCCATTCTGCCATGCTGATGGTGTTTAACATCCTGAAATACGCTTGCATTCAGGACCCGGTTTCCCAAACCAAGTTTTTCAGCGTTTTCCCATGCTTTGGCTTCCTGGTCACCCGTAACCATTTTTATTTGAATTCCCATTTTTTTAGCCGCATTGATGGTGGCTTTTGAGTCATCCCTGGGCGGATCAAAAAGAGGAATTAATCCGAGAAATTCATAGTGCTTGTCATCCCTGGACCGCGCCACTCCAAGCGTCCGGTATCCTTTTTCGGCAAAATCCTTAATTTTTGCCTTCACTTTCTCCTTTATATCCTCTGTGGCATCTGATAAGTTTAAGATTACTTGCGGCGCTCCTTTTGTGACGTAAAGATCTTTCCCGTCCGAATCATGTATCTGGGCTTTTGTTTTTTTGTGGACCGGATCAAAGGGCTCGAAATGAACCATCTTGTACGAATTCAAACTTTCCTTTTCTTTATAGGCATTCAGTATGGCAATATCGATTGGATCATCGTTCTCTTTTTTGGAGGCCCGACAAGCTGCTTTCAGCACATCATCCGGGGAAACATCCATCAGCGTAAAAATATCTCCTACCACCAGTTTATTCTGAGTTAATGTACCGGTCTTATCTGAACATAAAATATCAATACCTGCCATTTCTTCAATGGAAGATAACTTTCTTACTATGGCCTGTTTTTTAGATAACAATCTGGCGCCCACCAACATGGTCACTGACAATACCGTGGGCATGGCCAGGGGAATGGCTGCGATGGTCAATACAAGACAAAACCGTAAAATAGCCAGGAATTCATCTCCCCGGTACAGGCTGACGGCCAGGATCAGGATCACGAGAATCAGTGCTATGATGATTAGGTAATTACCGATCTTTAAAACAGCCTTCTGAAAATGACTGATTAACTTTGTTTCCTCGACCAGGGTAGTAGTCTTTCCAAAAAATGTATTTGTACCGGCACCTGTAACAACGGCATTGGATTCTCCCTGTTTAATGACCGAACCCGAAAATATTTTGTCATCCTCTTTTTTATCCACGGTAAGCGATTCTCCAGTCAAAGCAGATTGATCCACTTTCAGGTTCTCACTTTCAATCAATATGGCGTCGGCCGGTACGATATCTCCCATTCGCAATCTGATTACATCCCCCGGAATCAGCTCATGGGAAGGAATACTCTTCCAATTTGAATCCCGTAAAGTTCTTGCTGAAATGGCCAGTTTATCCTTCAATGCCTGAACGGCATTATCTGCCTGATGTTCCTCAATAAAACCTACAATGGCATTGGTAAAAAGTAATAAAAGGATAATCCCGAAATCTGTCCAGTCCTGGACGAAGGCCGAAAGGATGATTGCAATTTCAATCATCCAGGGAATGGGTCCCCAGAAATACTGTAAAAACTTGAGGAATGGACTTACCTTCTTTTCTGAGATCTCATTAAAACCAAACTTCTCCAGTTTTTCCTTGACCTGTTCCTGTGTCAATCCTTTTTCCGATGAGGCTAGATTTTTGATCGCCTCCTGTGCAGATGCAAAGGCTTTTTCCTTTTTCATTATCAATTGGATTGCGTTTGTTAAGAATTTTAAGACATGGAAATCTGAAAATCAGATATTGTATCAGATATAAAAACATTACCATAATTACTATTCTTACATACGATCCCGCTCCATTATAGATTATCAGAGCTCTCATTAATTTTTGCCAGCTTCCAATTATTGAAAGATCTTTATGAGAAATCCCTCCGGATAGTTTTTATAATGGATGCGATAACATCCAATCCAGGAGGAGGCCTGGAGCAAGCATAACCAAGGTAATTATAAATAGTTTCACCAGAAAGGATAAGAAAAGCATGCGCCGGCCTAGTGCCAGTCTATTAAATATTTTACATTTAATTTAGTATATAATTGATTATCAGATAGTTGTTAATTTTGGCATAAGCTTTGCTAATTATTAATTGGCGCCAGGTTTCAGAATGATGTTGAACCATATAAAGTTAAAAGTCATGAAAACGAAAAGATTATCAATACCGATTAGTATCTTCCTCAGCCTGATCTTGATGCTGAGTGCCGAGATCACTTTCGGACAAGGAAGATCAACCAGAGGCCGGAATGAAAGTTCCACTAATAATACATCAAGCCGTAGTACACGGGTTGAAAGCAGCCCAAGTCGAGATCGCGTATCTTACTCGAATAGCAGAAATGAGAGAAGCAGCTATAACTATTCAAAAAACGGCCGCAGCAGTAATCAAACCAAGAGTAATACCTATGAATATACTCCAAGGACAAATAATAACAATACCAATAAGACCACTAATCAGTCTTATACTAATACAGGATCAAAGTATAATTATGAGAAAAAACATGTTCATCATAATTATATAAATAACTATTCATATCATCATCCCAAGACGTATTATACGTGGCATTATCCAGCTCCTTGGGAATATGCACCCCATGCCATCGTATTCCAACATACTCATGGCAATTATTTTTATCATCATGGAAGATTCTACCGGTATCAACCGGCAAGAGGATATTATCTGGTTGGAATTCCTTCAGGTGTAGTTTTTGAGTATCTTCCGATGGGATATGAAGAAGTCTTTATCGGTAGCCATTTATTCTACCGATATGGAGAGGTGTATTTTGAATACTCTCCCTGGGGATACAGGATTATACCACGCCCGAGTGGAATCGTAATTACAGCTCATTTCTAATTCCTGGTAATCAATAAAAAAACCCCGGAAATCCGGGGTTTTTTTATTGATTATAATTTAACCCTGCCCATTTATTGAAAACAGATCAATTATGATTTATTTCTCAAAAAGCAATTTCCTGATACCCTGAACAATATCCGGTATAATATGCGGATTCCGCATAATGGATTTATCAGCTCTTATTTCGAGATCGCCATTTATTAATCTGGATAGTATGGGACGGACTACCTTCCCCGAGGCAGACTTGGGAAGTTCCCTGACAAACTGAATGATATTGGGTATGGCGGATTTACCAATCAAAGTGAAGACCTGCTCCAGAATCTCTTCTTTAACGTTTTCAGTTCCAGTTTTATATTCCGTACTGACAACAAAGGCATATATCCCAGCACCATCGATTGGATGTGGATACATTACAACAGCTGATTCCAATACTTTTCCATGCCGGTTGATCGCGTTTTCAATTTCCAGAATGCTATATCGTTGACCGTGAATATTGATCACATCATCTACCCGCCCAGTAATTTTTATCCTACCTTCCTCATCGATCAGGGCGCCATCCCCCGTAAAATAATAACCTTCCTTTTTTGAAAAATAGGTAGAATAATAACTTTCAGGATCCTTCCAGATATTTCGAGCCATGGAAGGCCATGGATTTTTAATAAATAATAACCCATCTTGATTACTTGTCCTGATTTCATTTCCCTCCAGATCCAGGAGAATGATTTCAATTCCCTGAAATGGTTCGCCTGAATAACCAGGCCTGGGCTTTCTGGCCGGACTCGGATATATCAATATGGTACCTGTTTCAGTTTGGAGCCAGGTATCGAGGATTGGACATTTTTCTTTTCCAATATGGATATTAAACCAATGCCATGTATGTTCGTCAATGGGCTCACCCACAATTCCCAATAGCCGAAGTGAATTCAGGGAATAGGAAACGATCTCATCAAGATCAGATGCTTTGATGGTTCTGATGGATGTAGGAGAAGTATAAAAAATGGTTACATTGTGCTTATCGATAATTTCGCATAACCTGGAAGTATCAGGATAGGTAGGTGATCCTTCATACATGACTACGGTGGCTCCATTTAATAAGGGTCCATAGACCAGCATGGAATGCCCGGTAATCCAGGCTGCATCGGCGGTACAGTAGAAAATATCGTTTTCTTTAATGTTGAATATTTCTTTGAATGCATATCCGGTTTGCACCATATACCCGCCGCAGGTATGAAGAATACCTGCTGGTTTTCCCATGTTTCCCGAAGTATATAAAATAAATAATGGGTCTTCTGTATCCATGATCTCTGGTTCAGGATATGATCTGATTTCATGGATTTCATCCTCATACCACACATCCCTTCCTTCTTCCATATTTACGGCCCATCCTAGCCTCTCGATCACAATCACTCTTTCTACAGAATCATCTTCCAGGAGTGCCTCATCCATTATTCTTTTCAGGGGAATCTGTTTAGCTCCATGGTTCAGGCCGTCGGAGGTGATGACCAGTCTGACCTCGGAATCCCTGATCCTCTCTGCGATCGCGAGTGCGGAGAAATCAGAAAAGATTACGACGTGGATGGCCCCAATCCTGGCACATGCCAGTATGGCAATCAAAGTCTCAGGAATCATGGGCATATAAATACAGACCCGATCCCCTTTATTGACTCCATTGTTTTTTAAAACAGCTGCAAAACGGCTAACGCTTACATACAATTCCTTGTAGGTAAATCTGATATATTTTTCCCTGGGATCATTCGGTTCCCAGATGAGGGCCAACTTATTACCACGGGTTTCAAGATGCCTATCGAGGCAATTTTTCGAAATATTGAGTTTACCGTCAACAAACCATTTGAATTCTGTTGATGAGAAATCCCCATCCGTCAGTTTTTTCCAGGATTCATCCCATTGAAATGAATGAGCTGCTTCCTCCCAGAAACGGAGCGAAGGAGTTCTCCCCTTAAAATTATCCTCGTCCTCCATAACTTGCATTCCATTTTCCTCTGACATATTTACAGATTTATAATCCTCTGGGATATCTGATCTCTTCAACGATCTGCTGGATCTCCTCTGGTGGATCGGGTGTAATGCTGTTGATGATTAACGCAGTGGATAAATTCAACAACATGCCTACTGTTCCAATACCCTCTGGTGAAATGCCAAAAAGCCAGTCTTCATCCTTTCCTCCCATGAATTTGAAATAAATGATATACGCCAGGGTAAATAATAGGCCAACGATCATTCCAGTAATGGCACCCTGCCTGTTCATTTTTTTATAAAATATCCCTAAAATAATAGCGGGGAAGAATGAAGCCGCTGCCAGGCCAAATGCCAGGGCCACCACGGCAGCCACATAATCAGGAGGATAAATGCCAAATAATCCGGCAATCACAACCGCAACTGTTGCGGCTATCCTTGCCCAAATCAATTCCGCCTTTTCAGAAATATCCGGATTGATCTGTTTTTTAATCAAATCATGTGAAACGGCCGTTGATATCACGAGTAACAATCCGGCGGCAGTAGATAGGGCAGCTGCCAATCCTCCGGCGGCTACCAGTGCGATAACCCAGTTAGGCAGCCTCGCAATCTCCGGATTTGCAAGTACCATAATATCCCGGTCGATAAATAATTCGTTTTTATCAGCATCTGCTACGTATTGGATGCGACCATCATTATTTTTATCAGTGAAAGCAATTAAGCCTGTTTCTTCCCACTTTGTAAACCATTTGGGAACGTTTTGATAAGGCTTTTCACTCACTGTATTAATCAGATTTGTCCGTGCAAATGCAGCGATGGCAGGGGCTGTGGTATATAAAACCGCAATAAATAGCAAGGCATATCCTGCCGATAACCTGGCATCCCTCACGCGCGGCACGGTAAAAAAACGCACGATCACATGAGGTAATCCCGCCGTTCCGATCATCAAGGCAGCCGTAATAAAAAGTATATCGACGGTATCTTTTGTGCCGGATGTATAATTTACAAATCCCAATTCCCGTTGTAATCCATCCAGTTTATCCAATAGATAGATCCCCTCCTCTCCTGAAACGGTCGATCCAAATCCCAATTGTGGGATCCAAACACCAGTCAGTTGAATGGATATAAAGATGGCGGGGACCATATAGGCAAAGATCAGGATACAATACTGGGCGACCTGCGTATAGGTGATCCCCTTCATCCCTCCCAGAACTGCATAAAAAAATACGATCACCATGCCAATGATCACACCCACATTGATGTCCACTTCAAGGAACCTGGAAAATACAACGCCAACTCCTCGCATTTGGCCCGCCACATAAGTGAAGGAAACGAATAAGGCACAGATTACTGCAACCGTTCGTGCCACATTTGAATGATACCGGTCCCCAATAAAATCAGGGACAGTAAATTTGCCAAATTTCCTCAGATATGGTGCCAGCAATAACGCAAGAAGAACGTATCCCCCAGTCCATCCAATCAAATATACAGTACCATCGTACCCCATAAATGAAATAAGTCCAGCCATGGAAATAAAAGAAGCTGCCGACATCCAGTCAGCAGCAGTTGCCATTCCATTGGCTACAGGAGGCACACCACCACCAGCCACATAGAAATCTTTGGTCGATGTAGCCCTAGACCAGAAAGCAATTCCAATATAAAGGGCAAACGTGAGCCCTACCAGCAGGTACGTCCAGGCCTGTACATCCATATTCATTTATTTCTCATCCACATCAAACTTTCTGTCTAGCTTATTCATCAACCTCACGTAAACAAAGATGAGAATCAGGAAGATATAAATTGCTCCCTGTTGCGCAAACCAGAATCCCAGCTTAAATCCGCCAATTCTGAAATTGTTAAGGGCATCAACAAAAACTATGGATAATAAAAAAGAGGCGATGAACCAGATCCCTAATAAGATCGAGAGATATAAAAGATTCCTTTTCCAGTATTTCTTTAAATCATTACGCATTCTTACCTATTAATGAATTGGGGGAAAAATGAAACTTATTCTCGGAAATAAGATGCAACATAATAATGTCACCCGATTAATCCAATGTAATCATTATTATTTTTGGGATAAATGGCCTATCAATCCATTTCTCGAATTTACCAGGTACGATGATCGGAAAATCAACTTTAAAAGTTGATCAAACTTTCATTATTGAAAAATAATTTCTATCCGGTGCCCCTCAATTACAAAAACAACTCGATGATCAATGCAAGGGAAGCTCCCAGAAAGATCCAGAACAATCGTTTTCCATCAAGTTGATGATGTGGACTTGATTCAAAAAAGATGGTGGTTGAAATATGTAAAAAACTTCCGCTCACTAGGGCATACAATAAAGACATCGCATTATTCGATAATAAAGTAGAATTTCCAACGTAAGTGGTGATGATCAAACCTAAGGGTGAAGCCATACAGAATATGATAAGATAGATGAGTGCTTTAACCATTTTTTGCTTCTGATGAAAAAAAACGGTCATCAGGGCTATGGCAGCCGGAAATTTATGAAGAACGATCCCCAACAAAATGCCTCCGGAATGGTAATGTATGGCAGTCTTCACCGGATGAGCCACGATGGTCCCTTCCAGAAAGGAATGTATTCCCAAGCCGATGAGAAGGAACAGAGGAGCTGAACTCATCCCATGAAGATGGATCTGACCTTGTTGATGTGTATGTCCATGTTCAATCCCTGAAGAAAATGAACCCAAGATCATCTGCAATAAAAATCCGGCCAAAACCCAGCCTCCAATTCTGAAGGGTTTGGGGTATTGAGAATAAACCTCAGGGAGAATGTGTAAAATCGTGATAGAAAAAAGATAGGCTCCTGAAAATACAAGGATAAAACTAAATTTTCTGTTTCTGAAACCGGGGAAAAGGATGAATAGTATTCCTCCTATGAATCCAGAGAAAAACAATATAATTGAGTCAACCCACATAAAAGGCCTTTACTTTGTTAGGAAAGATCAAATTGATATAAGCCAGCTTTTTGATATCCATCCGGTTCATATATCTTTCTGGAGAATAGACTTAAACCCTTCAGTCATATAGGTCTTTATCTGACCTTCCTCATCACTGAAAATAAAATAAGCATCAAGTTCCGGATGTTCGTTCAGAATTTGCATGGATGGTTCCACGCCCAATACCATGAAAGCCGTGGCAAAACCATCTGCGGTCATGCAACTATCTGCTACCACCGTGGCACTTAATAATGAATGTTGCACAGGATAACCCGTGAATGGGCTGATCGTATGGGCATATTTCATGCCATCTTTCACGTAAAAATTACGGTAGTTCCCGGAAGTGGCGATGGCTTTATCACTTACCTCGATAACGGCCATGATCTTTCGCTCATTAAACTGGACCTGTGGATCTTCAATGCCGGTGGTCCACGGAGTGCCCCGTTCGTTGATTCCCTTACAGGTAATTTCACCTCCAATATCAACCAGATAATTTTGTATCCCCTGTTGACTTAAAAAATTACCCACGACATCCACTCCATATCCTTTGGCAATGGCACTGAAATCAAGTTCCACCCCTGCCTTTTTTTTCCATACATGTACCGAATCAAAGCTGATGTATTTAAAATTTACTAGTTGCTTTAATTTTTTAACTTCACTGCTATCCGGCATTTCCCGGTCCTCCGGTCCGAATCCCCAGGCATTAACCAGGGGCATAACGGTTGGGTCAAAGGCGCCACCCGTTGCTTCGAAGATCTCCTTACTTTTTTTCAGAACCGGGAAAAAATAGGGGGATACAAAATAAAGCTGCTTCGTCCGGTTGAAACGCGAAATTTCTGAATCCCTGATATAGGTAGACAATGAATTATTCCAGACTAACAATAAGGAATCGATTTCCTTTTTAAAGACGATTCCATCCGGGTGAAGATAGATGATGTTGTAGTAGGTTCCCATGGTCTGCCCGTTAAAAGAAACACGTTCTTCACTGGCGGCATTCTGGCGTATTTTCCATACGAAAAAAACGATTATGATCAATAGGATTGGGAATATTCTACTCCTTGAAAACATGTAAAAACCTTTAACAGGTCCAAATTACATCCTTTTTATGAATTATCTTATCTTATCATTATTTTAGTATAAATTACATGTTGATATGAGAGAGGATTACCTTAGCAGCGATCGTGAATACCTGAGTCAGGAAGACAGGGAAATCGAAAAAGTACTTCGCCCCTTAAGGTTTGAGGAATTTACAGGACAGGAAAAGATTGTAGAAAACCTGAAAATATTTGTCCTGGCAGCAAAAAAAAGAGGGGAATCCCTTGACCATGTCCTGTTACATGGTCCCCCGGGGCTCGGCAAGACTACCCTATCCTATATCATCGCCAATGAACTGGGCGTAGGTATTAAAATCAGCTCAGGCCCCGTACTTGAAAAACCGAGTGACCTGGCTGGATTGTTAACCAATCTGGAGCAACATGACGTCTTGTTCATAGATGAGATACACAGGTTGAATCCAGTTGTGGAGGAATACCTTTACAGTGCAATGGAGGATTTTAAAATAGATATCCTGCTTGATTCAGGTCCCAATGCAAGATCCGTTCAGATAAAATTGAATCCATTCACCCTGGTTGGGGCTACAACCCGGGCTGGTTTGCTTACGGCCCCTTTGCGATCGAGGTTTGGTATTAATTCCAGGCTGGAATATTACCAGGCCGATCTCCTGACCAGAATCGTTAATCGTTCTGCCGATATATTAAATACTCCCATCGATCCGGAAGCGGCCACTGAAATTGCCAAGAGAAGCCGGGGTACTCCACGTATCGCTAATAATCTACTGCGACGCACTCGTGATTTTGCCGATATAAAAGGAAAAGGAATCATCAACCAAAATATTGCAGAAATGGCTTTGAAAGCTCTTGAAGTAGATCAACATGGACTCGATGATATGGATAACCGGATCCTGACCACCATTATTGATAAATTCAAAGGGGGCCCCGTGGGCATCAGTACAATCGCCACTGCCTGTGGAGAAGAGGCAGAGACCATTGAGGAAGTCTATGAGCCCTTCCTGATCCAGGAAGGCTACATCAAACGAACCTCCCGGGGACGCGAAGCTACCGAACTCGCCTATAAACACCTGAAGATCGTTCCACCCAGCCGTACTGGGACCTTGTTTTAAAATTTCATGTCCAAAGAAATCCCAAGTAAGCATACTTTATTGGTAAAACAGACCGCCAAAGAACTTGGATTTGATTATTGCGGAATATCCAGTGCTGAATTTCTGCAGGAAGAGGCGCCACGGCTGGAAAATTGGCTGAAAAATAAACATCATGGCCGAATGGATTATATGGCCAACCATATTGATAAGCGTCTTGATCCATCAAGGCTGGTGGAAGGTGCCCGTTCTGTGGTCAGTTTATTATATAATTACTGCCCGGAAAAGACCCTCCCAGCTGAAAAGAACTATAAAATAGCCAAATATGCCTATGGCGAGGATTATCATTTTGTGATCAAGAAAAAACTGAATGAACTGTTCACCGGATTAAAGGAAATGATCAGGGATATTCAAGGGAGGGTTTTTGTTGATTCGGCACCTGTGTTGGAACGCCAGCTGGCTGCCAGAAGCGGGCTGGGCTGGATCGGAAAAAATACCATGCTGATCAATAAGCAGCACGGCAGTTTTTTCTTCATTGCCGAATTGATCACGGATCTTGAACTGATCCCCGACGGACCCATCCCTGATTACTGTGGCACCTGTACAAGATGCCTCGATGCCTGTCCGACCCAGGCATTAACTCCTTATCAAATGGATGCATCAAAATGTATATCGTATCTGACCATCGAATTAAAAGATGAGATCCCGGAAGGTTTTAAAGGAAAAATGAAAGACTGGATCTTCGGATGTGACATCTGTCAAGATGTATGCCCGTGGAACCGTTTTTCTAGATCGCATGATCAACCGGCTTTTCAACTAAAAAGAGAACTATTTGATTTCGATAAGCACCAATGGCAGGAACTCACTGAAGAGACTTATCACAGAATATTTAAAAAAAGTGCCTTGAAAAGGACGGGTTACGTAGGATTAAAGAGAAATATTTTATTTGCCGCGAAGTAGGTTAAAACCACCCTTTTCTCCGCAAATAAATGAACATGGCGATCACACTGCCAACCATCACAATTATAATGGTTGGATAACCATATTGCCACTCTAATTCCGGCATGAATTTAAAATTCATACCATATAATCCGGCTATGAAAGTCAGTGGCACAAAAAAGAGTGAAAATATCGTCAGCGTCTTCATGATTATATTGAGGTTGGTGCTCAGATTCGACATGTACATATCCATCAGGGAGGATACGGAATCGCGAAAACTATCAAACGAGGTCGATAAATGGATAATATGATCCTGTACATCCCGGAAATATGTGTAGGTGTCTTCGCCGATAAATTCTGATTCTTCCGCAAACAACCGGTCTATTGCTTCTTTAAGTGGTAGAACGACTTTCCTGATATTCGTTAGCTGTTTTTTGATCGCGATGATGTGATTAATGTAATGTTCCGTAGGATTTTCGAGCACATAATCTTCCATGTCCTCGATACGTTCCCTAACAAATTCCATTACATTAAAATACTGGTCAACCACTGAATCGATCAGGGCATAAAAAAGAAAATCCGCTTTATTTTTCCGTAATTTTGATTTTGGCGTTTGAAGCCGGACCCTTACTGTATCAAAAACATCACCATTCATCTTATCTTGAAAAGAAATTACATAATTTGATCCAAGAACAAGACTTAAGTGTTCGCTCATGATTGAAGGTCCACCATTCTCATAATTGAGGCGCACCATTTTTAAAGTAAAAAAATGATGCTCTTCAAATTCTTCCGATTTAGGAAAATGTTCGGTGTTCATGATATCTTCTGTCATGAGCGGATGAAAATTAAACCTGTTTGACAATTGCTCCATGATCACAGTATCATTGATTCCATCAAGGTTGATCCAGATCGTATAACCCGGATCTATAAGCTCTCCAAGATCTTCCAACTTTTCAATATGTTTTTCTATCACCTCAGATTCATTGTATTTGATCAGATTGATTTTTACAGGTGCCTGTTCGTGCTCGCCCACATACATGATCTGACCAGGAGGTAATCCAATTTTCTTTGCGTAAGTAGATTTTTTTCTTCCTATTCGGATAGGTTTCAACTTGAGAGGATTTATATTTAAAGGATTCAGTTTTATTTTCATCGTATTAAATTATATGGTATTTGAATAATGATCCAGAAGAATTTAAGATAAATACGAAAAGGATCAACTTTCCGAAGGTTTATAGTTTTACACTTTTAATATTTTCCCATATGATAAATATAAAGGACAAATTAATTTTATTCCATAAAATTTTTCCAACATTACCTGATGGACAATGAATGTTTTCATGAATGAGATCTTTGAACCGGAATTTAGATTTTATATGATGGATGGCCCGGGTCAAAGAGAAAAAGAAAAACAAATTTTTTATTACGGAACTGATAATTGATTGGTAGTGATCAAAGCACAAAAATATAAAAAAATCATGAACTCAGCTTGGCAAATGCTCTTACGGGAAATGATCCCATACGCCTGATCCGCGGTGGTACCGCAAAAAACCGGAATGACTTATCAGTTATATGATCCAGGTGGGTCATATGCTCGATAATGCAGATATTATTTTTAAGTAATATTGTATGGACTGGCCTTTTTTTAATACCCGTGTCATCGATATTATAAGAATCTATCCCAACCAAAATCACCTTTTGCTCTAGCAGATATTCTGCCGCTGCCTGATTCAGAAATGGATGTTCCTTTGAATATTGATCGGTTCTCCAGTAATGATCCCAGCCGGTCTGCACCAGTACAGCTTTGCCGCGGACAGCATGTTGATAAAAATATTCCGGAATGATTTCCCGGGTCTCTTGAAAGGGAACACGGATCACGATACCCGGAATATCCGCGATCCTGTTCAGCAGGACCTGCGATAGATCTTTGCCTTCCTCATACCGGTGGAAGGGGGTATCGAGATATGTACCAGTATTGGCGACCATTTCTATTTTACCTATCTGAAAGGAGGTCCCTTCCTCATAAAATCCTTCGGAATATTCTCTTGACCAATAATCGCAGATCACCGGGCCCGGTAAACCCTGATAAGTAATCATTTCATCCTCAATCACATGATTCAGATCCAATAATAATCCGTTATTCATCTGCGTAACATGAGCTGTTTCAATATAATAGTGAGATATTGATTATTAAATATAATAATCTCCCAGGCAAGCCGAACGCATTCATTGAATTTTTTAATCGGGTATATTGATTGAAAAATTTTAACTTTCGGAATATGCCCATGTTCCCTGAAAGAAGAAAACCCGATTTACCTCAATACTGGCAACATTACCAGGATTTGAATCGCCCTGCGCATTCCCCAAAATTGCCTTTGGAAGCTCTTACCTTCTCGGTGATTGATGTCGAATCGACCGGACTTGATCCTAAAAAAGATAAAATGATAGCCTTTGCAGGGATAAGGATACAAAATCTGAAAATATGGGTACGTGAATCACTGGAAATCGTGATCAATCATGAAGGAATGATAAAGGATTATGCCATTCACATTCACGAGATCACACAAAAAGAAAAACAAAAGGGAGTTTCCGAAGATGAAGCGATCAGGCAGATCATAGAATTTATTGGGAGATCCATCGTGGCTGGATATCATGTGCGGTTGGATCATCTTTTAATCAACCAGTCGTTAAAACGCCTGCTCGGCAAAAAACTGTTGAATCCGGTCATTAACATCCCGGATCTGATCAAACGGATAGAAGCCCCTGTCCATCAGGTATATCCCGCCACTGGAGTGGATCTAAAAGAGCAATGTGAAGCATATGGGATCGGAATATCTGACCAGCATACCGCAGCCGGGGATGCTTTTGCAGCAGCCCAATTGTTTTTAAAGGTACTCAGCAAATTGGGAAACAGAGGCATCAGGAACCTGGGCGGACTTTTGAAAAAATAAAAGTTTAAATAGATCCAATGGTCGCTATTAAATTATTCTGAATCGACTCATACCATAGATACACTTCGATCCGATCATTCTAAGCGATGGTTTCTATTGCGTTGAACAGTGTATTACTTTCTTTTGGATTAGGACATAAAATTTTCTCCTCAATTTCGTTCAGACATTCCGTATTTTGTTATTAAAATGAAGGGGGAAAAAATAAAATGTTGACATTCTTACTGTAATAATCAAGAAATTTTCACCAGCCGAAAATGAGTTTGACATATGAAAATAATTTAAGTAACACAGCTTAATCAACTGTTTGATAATAACTTATTTAAATTTATCTGAATGATTCATTTATATTAAAAAAATTACATTTATTGCTTTAGGACTTCGTCCCATTGTCATGTCGAATGCAATTGAGAAATCTGATCAAGACATTTCATCAAACCTTGCTCAATGGCCGGGAGATCTATGATTTGGAATCAGATCTCTCCCCGATTTTTATATCGTGGTACCCATGATGATTTTTCGTAACTAACATATAATCAGGGCATTAATTTGCATTCCTTATTCTTCCAAAAAAATTTGCAGGCACTTCGAGATGTCAAGATTATTATTATGGATTTCTTTATCTCCCGCCGGTGGAGGAAAAAGAAGATGGAATCCGTCCAACAGAATGAACCTTTGAAATCGCCTTGATATCATTCATCCCCCATACCACCCATATACAAACAGTATAAAATGATAAGATTCCTGTTATTTATTTCAATAATTTTTTAGCTTTCACGATAGATTTTATCAAAACATGGCTTGATAAAAATTTTTTTAAACACGTTTTTCGTAATTGAATAATCCATTTTTCTTTTTGATTATAAAAGAAATAGATAGTAAAAAACACAGCAATGAAGCCCGATCCTCAAACTTCCGATAAACAAACCTGCCAAGTATGTCAGAAAAAATATGATTTAATGATGCTTTACCCGGCTGAACTGGTGCGACCGCATATTGTGAAATATATTAAACAAAAAATGCCTGAATGGAATGAAAAAGGATTTATCTGTTCCGATGACCTGCATAAAGTCAGGGCAGATTACATAGAATCATTAATAAAAAGAGAAATAGGAGAAACCAAACATCTTGAAAAAGGATTTGTAAAAAGTTTGAAGGAACATGAAATAATTTCCGAAAATATCGATGAGAAATATGAGGCGGGAATCAGTTTTGGTAATAAGCTTTCAGACAAGATGGCTAGTTTCGGGGGAAGTTGGAGATTTATCATCCTATTTGCAATGGTTTTATTTGTCTGGATTGTAATAAATAGTATCGCATTACTGACCAAGCCATTTGACCCGTTCCCATATATTTTGCTGAACCTCATATTATCATGTCTCGCTGCCATTCAGGCTCCAGTAATCATGATGAGCCAGAACAGGCAGGAAGCAAAAGACAGGATGCGTTCAAAACATGATTATAAAATTAATCTAAAAGCGGAACTTGAAATCAGGTTGCTCAATGAAAAGATCGATTTCCTTCTTGAAAAACAATTGCAACGTTTGATGGAAATTCAGGGGATTCAGACTGAAATATTGGAGGACATTCTAAAAAAGGAAAAGAAAAAATAATCTTAATGAAATTTCTTCCATATTTTAAAAGTAGAGCCTTCTGTTGAACACTACATGGAAACTTTAAAAAATAACAGGATCAAGTTTTCGGGTTTGCTGATAACACTTGGAATTGTTTATGGCGACATAGGCACCTCCCCGTTGTATGTCATTAAAGCAATAGCAGGCACAAGGATAATCGAGGAAAAACTTGTTTTAGGAGGTCTTTCATGTATTTTCTGGACATTAACCCTGATTACTACATTTAAATATATCTATCTTGCCCTGAATGCAGATAATAAAGGAGAGGGAGGAATATTTGCCTTATATGCACTTTTAAGAAAAAAAAAAGCAAAATGGTTGATCATACCAGCAATCATTGGTTGCGGTACCTTAATTGCCGATGGATTTATCACCCCATCCATATCAATATCATCTGCCATTGAGGGATTACGCTTTATTTATCCTCATATCAATACAATCCCCATCGTTATTTTAATCCTTGTCATGCTTTTTGTATTTCAACAGTTTGGCACCAGTATTATTGGAAAGACTTTTGCCCCAGTTATGTTGATATGGTTTAGTATGCTTGCGGTTTTTGGTTTACATTCTATCATTCTGAATCCAGTAGTCCTCAAAGCTGTCAATCCTATATATGCCTTCAATTTACTCACTAATTATCCCAAGGGATTTTGGGTATTGGGCGCCGTGTTTCTTTGTACAACAGGAGCTGAAGCCCTTTATTCCGATATGGGGCATTGTGGCAAACAAAATATCCGATTCACCTGGATATTTGTAAAAACAGCACTCTTATTGAGTTATTTTGGACAGTCTGCCTGGTTATTAAGCAAAAATTCTGGTACTTCGAATACTTTGAACCCTTTTTATACCATGATGCCTCAATGGTTTATACCTATTGGAATTGTAATTGCCACTCTTGCAACCATCATTGCCAGCCAAGCACTTATCAGTGGCGTGTTTTCCCTGGTAAGCCAGGCAATAAAACTGGAAATTTGGACTGAATTAAAAATAAATTATCCCAGCATTCGCAAGGGACAGGTTTATCTCCCAGCAGTCAATTGGCTATTATTTGCCGGTTGTATTACTGTCGTACTTATTTTCAGAGAATCATCAAATATGGAATCAGCTTATGGATTGGCAATTATAATCAATATGTTAATGACAACCCTGTTACTTTTATCCTATCTGAAGGATCTGCATAAATCAAAACTGACAATTATTTCCTTCGGAATTATTTTCATATTTATTGAATCCTCATTTTTCATTTCCAACCTAGATAAGCTTTTTCATGGCGGTTGGTTTACCTTGTTGATTGCGACAGTACTCATCACACTCATGATAATCATTAGAAAGGTGAAAGAACTGAAAATGAAACACAAAGATTTTGTCAACCTGAAAGACTACATTCATATAATTTCTGATGTACAGAATGATAAATCGATACCACTTTATTCTGAGAATCTAGTGTTTCTTGCTAAAGCGAATAATAAAAAACATATAGACGCCAATATTATCTATTCCATGTTCTATAAACAGCCTAAAAGAGCAAATATATACTGGTTTTTACATGTTGAAATTTTAGACGAACCTTCCACAAATACTTACACAATTGATACCCTGATTCCAGGAAAATGTTTTTTCATTCAGTTAAAAACAGGATTTAAAAATGAACACAAAATGCATTTAATGTTCATGAAGGTTGTAGAAACCATGCAAAAAAATGGTACGATTGAAAAATCAAGTCAATTTCCATCGCTAAATAAACATGATATTCCTTCGGGTTTCAAATTCATAATACTTACACCTGTTTTGTCAGCCGAAATGATATTAAAACCAACGGAACAATTAATGTTTACAGCTTACAAATGGATAAAAAAAGCCAGCCTTTCCAAAATTGAAGATTTTGGACTCGAACTGGCGAATGTAGAGGAAGAACTTATCCCAATAAAAGTTGCTCGAAGTGGTAATATAACATTCGATTAGCTAAATTCGATTTCATAATCCCTTATTCTAAAACTGTTTCACGTTTTATGAATATGAACTAACTTGGGAATATTAAATCTGATGAATTTTTATAACTTATTTTTTTACTTAATGCGATCATAAAGATTATTTAAAATCTAATTACCCCTCCACTTAGTATAACCTACAAGGATTATCCCATATATTTTTGTCTTAATGTTTACTCATTAGAAATATTGGATATGATTAAAGTACCTTTCGAATTATATTTTATAAAACTTTTGCGAGTATTTAAAAATGATTTACCTTTGCAGTCCGTTTCAAAATCATGAAATCATGTATGCAATTGTTGATATCGCAGGCAAACAATTTAAAGTAAGTAAGGATCAGCAGATCTTTGCCCCCAGGTTAACAGGGGAAACCGGAGATAAGGTAGAGTTTGACAAAGTTTTATTGGTGGATGATGAAGGTAAGGTAAAAATTGGGAATCCAATCATTAAGGGAGCAAAAGTATCCGGTAAAATTGTTGAGCATTTAAAAGGAGACAAGGTCATTGTTTTTAAGAAAAAAAGAAGGAAAGGTTACAAAGTAAAAAATGGCCACCGTCAGCAATTTACCAAATTAATTATTGAAGACATTAAAAATTAAGAATTATGGCACATAAAAAAGGAGCCGGAAGTTCAAGAAACGGTAGAGAATCAGAAAGCAAACGACTCGGCGTAAAAATATTTGGAGGTCAGTTCGCCAAAGCAGGAAATATCATTGTCAGGCAGCGGGGGACCAAACACCATCCTGGTGTCAATGTTGGAATTGGAAAGGATCACACCCTGTTTGCACTTTCTGACGGTGTGGTCGAATTTAAAAAAGGAATAAAAGACAGGTCATATGTTTCTGTAGTTTCACAGGAACAGAAATAAAAATATTGAACACACCCCTAAACAATGGCATGAAAGTTTCCTTTCATGCTTTTTTTTGTCATCCTTCCGGAACGAATCAAAAGATCCGGTGGTTGAGGATCTGATCAAAAAAATGTGGGATAACACTGGGCCTGATAAGGATACTGAAGATGATCCCGAATAAGGCGCCATACAAATGGGCATCATGGTTGATATTATCCGACATTTTTTTGCCCTGATAATAGGAATAAATGAGGTAAAGAGCACCAAAGATATATCCGGGTATACCCACTGGGATAAAAAACAGATAAATTTTACTGGTAGGATTGAAAAGTATGCTGGCAAATAAGACGGCACTCACTGCTCCCGAAGCACCCAGGCTATTATAATTCGGTTGTTCCCGGTGTTTTATGATGGAAGGAATATCGGCCACAACCATACCGATGAAATACAGGGCCACATAATAAATGATCCCTTCACTCCCATATAGGTAGGAAAATACATATTCCATATTACGCCCGAAAAAATAAAGCGTAATCATATTGAAGAGGAGATGCGTCCAGTCATGATGGATGAAACCTGAGGTCAAAATGCGGTAATACTGGTTGCGGTGAACCACCGCATATGGATTTAACATCCAGGCATATAACTTATCTGTCCGGTTCCATGCATAAATGCTGGCGATGACGCTGAGGCCAATTAAAATATATGTGATGATCATAATCCTAGATTTCCCGATTCATTAAATATTCTGTCAACACGTATAAATCTTTCTTTTTATTTTCCCCGACCTCAATTTTATCAAGGTCCCGATGTGCGACCGAAAAGTAATGGTTTATTTTTTCATTCGCCAATTCCCTGATCCCTGCTTTCCGATAAATTTCCTTAACAGCCTCCACCTTTTCAGCTGGGTCAAAATCTTTCATCCGGATCCACCTGTTCAACTCCTCGAGTTCTCTGCCTCCTGAAAGTTCCATTGCTTTAAGTAACAAAAATGTTTTTTTATTGGTGATGATATCTCCTCCGACCTGTTTTCCGAATTTCTGATGATCGGCATATACGTCGAGCAGATCATCCATCAGCTGGAAGCCAATGCCCAGGTTGATCCCGAAATCTGATAATAGCCGAATATCAGCCTCTTCCGCACTGGCTAATATGCCTCCAAACGATAAACTGAATCCGATCAATACCGCTGTTTTGTATTCGATCATACGGATGTATTCATCTTCCGATACATGGGTTTTTGTCTCAAAATCCATATCCATCTGCTGACCTTCGCATACCCGGGCCGCACAATCATTAAAATCCTTGACCACCTTTTTCATAATCCCCTCATCCACCTCCATCAACAGGTCATACACCCTTACAAGCATCACATCTCCGGATAAGATGGCTGTACTTTCATTCCATCGGTTGTGAACAGTTGGTTTTCCCCGCCGTAAAGGTGCTTTATCCATGATGTCATCATGGAGCAGTGTGAAATTATGAAATATCTCCACTGCGAGGGATGGGCGGAGGATCTTCTGATAATTCTTATGATAAAGGCTATATGCAAGCAGGGTCAGCAGGGGACGGATCCTTTTCCCACCCAGTTGAAGAATATAGCTGATCGGATCATATAAATTTTCAGGATACTGGCCGAATGACAGGTTTTTTAACTCCTGGTCGATTTGTTGAACATACTTCTTTATGGTATCATTCATTTCCGGCGAGTGACAAATCAATGATTCTTCGGTCGATGTCGGCCTTCAGGACCTTTATTTTTACCTTGTCGCCTAAGGTATACATTCTTTTATTATATCGTCCAATCACTCTCATGTTTTTTTCGTCAAACTCATAGTAATCATCACCCAGTTCCGACATCCGGATCATTCCTTCTACTTTCGTCTCAACGATCTCTACATAGATTCCCCAATCAGTCATTCCGGAGATCAGCCCATTGAACACCTGACCGATTTTATCGGCCATATATTCCACCTGCTTGTATTTGATAGAAGCTCTTTCTGCATCAGTGGCGGTCTTTTCTTTTTCAGAGCTATGGATGCATTTTTCTTCATAATCTTCCTTTGAAACCGATTCGCCGTTATCCATGTAATGGTACAGCAACCTGTGCACCATCATATCCGGATATCGCCGGATCGGGGAAGTAAAATGTGTATAATGATCGAATGCCAATCCAAAATGGCCTTTTACTTCGGTAGAGTATTTTGCCTTCGCCATCGAACGGATGGCCAGGCTTTCAAGAATATTCTGTTCCGGCTTCCCTTCGATCTTATCCATCAGCATATTCAGCGCCTTTGAAATGCCATCGCGCTTGAAATTCAATTGATGCCCGAATCTTTTGGCAAACAATGTGAAGGTTTCCAGCTTCGCTTCATCCGGATTATCGTGAATTCTGTATACGAATGTTTTTTTCTTCCTTTCCCCAGATTTTCTGTTCACATATTCTGCCACCCGTTTGTTAGCAAGCAACATAAAATCTTCGATCATTTTATGTGCATCTTTCCTTTCTTTGGGTATGATCTCAAGGGGTTTTCCATCCTTGTCAAGCCGGAATTTAACTTCTGTCGTTTCGAAGTTGATCGAACCAGTCATGAACCTTTCCAATCGTAATTTCAAAGCCAGTTCATTCAATAGGGTGAGTTCCTTGGCGAAGTCTCCATGGAATGTCTCGATCCTTTCCTGGGCCTCTTCATAACTGAACCTCCTGTCAGAATGAATGATTGTCTTGCCAAACCATTCATGGATGATATGCGCATTTTTATCCAATTCAAATACCGCTGAGAAAGTCAGTTTATCTTCTTTCGGTCTTAGCGAACAGAGATCATTGGATAATCTCTCCGGGAGCATCGGGATGGTACGGTCCACGAGATATACGGAGGTAGCCCGGTTATAGGCTTCCTGGTCGAGGATCGAATCTTCCTTAACGTAATGCGTTACATCAGCGATATGCACTCCTACCTCATAATTCCCATTTTCGAGAAAAGTAATCGAAACCGCATCATCAAAATCCTTTGCATCTTCCGGGTCGATGGTAAAGGTGGTTACATTCCTGAAATCCCTCCTCTTACTGATCTCCTTCTGGGCAAGGGAAGAAGAAATTCTTTCAGCCTGTTTTTTCACCTGTCCCGGAAAATCAAAGGGAAGTCCGAATTCAGCCATGATAGAATGTATTTCCGCTTCATTTTCACCGGCTGGCCCCAGTACATTGATGATCTCACCTACAGGATTTTTATCCCCCTCCTTCCATTCCTTGATCCTTACGATCACCTTATCATGATTCTTTGCCTTATTGAAATCTTCCGGTCTGATAAAAATGTCATAATGCATCTTTTTGAAATCCGGAATCACAAAGGCATACTTGGCACTCATCTCCATGCGGCCCACAAACTCCATCCGGTATCGTTGAACGATTTCAGTGACGTATCCCACGGGCCGGCCATCTTTTCGTACCGAGGATACGTTCACTTTCACGATATCATCATCCAACGCATTTTTCAGATCTTCCACCTTTACGTAGATATCCTGATCAAATTTGTCTGTTACAATGAACGCATATTTAGAATTGACAAAGTCCACCTGGCCCACCACTTCACTCGAACTGGTTTTCAGTGCAAAATTTCCATCTTTATTCAGATCGACCATGCCTTTCCTGATGAATTCAAGCAATATTCCATCCACATTATTTCTCAAATGTTTCTGCTTGATGTTCAAGCTATTGATAATTTTCTTGATGGAGAAAGCCCGGTTGGGATTCTGTTCGAATAATCCCATGACCTGCTTTTTTAATTGCTCGATTTTTTTATCTGATTTTGTGCCTTCTGATTTTCTTTTTTTACTCGTCATTTTTTGATTTTTCTTCTTCTCTGATGTCCTTAATTGCTGCTGCCATCCGTTTCTGCAGGATGCTCCTGCGTATGTCTTCAAGGTCTCCTTTTGGGATGGCTTCTATTAATTCCTTTGTGTAGGGATCACGTGGCTTTAAATACAGGTCTTCCGGAAAGCCCATTTCAATGAACCGACCATTACGCATGATAAATATCCTGTCCGACATGAACTTAACGATGGACAGATCGTGTGATATAAAAATATAGGTGAAATTAAAATCCTTTTTGAGCTGATTGAGGAGATTTAATACCTGTGCCTGCACCGATACATCCAGGGCGGATACCGATTCATCCAGGATCAGGAATGAAGGATCGACTGCCAAAGCTCTGGCAATGCAGGCACGCTGGCGCTGACCCCCTGAAAATTCATGCGGGTAGCGGTTATAACTCTTCTCATCCATTCCAACTTTTTGGAGTAATTCAAATACCCGGTCTTTCTGAGAACGACGGTTTCCATGCAATCCATGCACTTTCATGGGTTCCCATATCGCCTCTCCGATGGTTTGTCGTGGGTCCAGGGATGAATAAGGATCCTGAAAAATGATCTGCATCGATTTTCTCAATTCACGGGTCTCGGCAGCATTCAAAAGGGCGATATCCCGGTTTTTGAAGATAATTCTTCCTACAGTCGGATCGGTCAGCCTGATCAGCAATCTTCCCAGGGTAGTCTTACCACACCCTGATTCTCCCACCAGGCCGATGGTTTCACCGGGATACACATCAAACGATACCCCATCTACCGCCTTTACCACTTCACCATGGCTGCTGAAGAGGTTTTTCCGGCTTGAGTAATATTTCCTCAGATTCCGGACCCTTAAAATGGCCCCACCCTGGACTACTTTTAGCCTTCGTTCGATCAGTTCATCCCTACGCTCCACATTTAAAAGAAGTGCTTCTCCCACAGAAGTATATTTAACTCCTTCCCAGTAATCCTGATCCCCCTTCACAAAATCAGCGACAGTAGGCAATACCTTCAAGCGTATATCCAGCCTGGGTCGGCAGGCGAGCAATCCTTTTGTATAGGGGTGCCTTGGATCAGAAAACACATCCCAGACGGTTCCTTCTTCCACGATTTTCCCTTGATACATCACCACTACACGATCGGCCACATCCGCGATCACTCCCAGATCATGGGTGATGAATAAAATGGAGCTGTTAAGATCCCCCCTCAAATCTTTGATGAGTTTCAGAATATTGGCCTGTGTGGTTACATCCAAAGCTGTGGTGGGTTCATCGGCAATCATCAGCCGTGGATTGGCAGCCAGGGCCATGGCAATCATCACCCGCTGTTTTTCTCCCCCGGAAAGCTGGTGGGGGTATGTCTTCAGGACTGTCTCTGGCCTGGTAAGTTTTACCTTTTCAAATAACCTGATGGTCTCCTTCCGGGCTTCCCGGCGTTTTAAATGCTTATGGCTGACCAGTAATTCAATGACCTGGTTCCCACAGGTGATCACGGGATTCAGGGAGGTCATCGGTTCCTGGAAGATCATGGATATTTCATTTCCCCTGAGCTTTCTGATCTCTTTTTCAGATAAATCTACCAGGTTGATGTTCCCGTATTGTTTGGATTGAAAATAGATCTCGCCCTTTACAATTTCCCCGGGAGGATGTGGAATGAGATTAAGGATGGAAAGAGCAGTGACAGTTTTACCTGATCCTGATTCGCCCACCACCCCCACGGTCTCACCTGGATAAATATCCAGTGAAATATCATCGACCGCTTTTATGTTTTCTTCTGCCGACCTGAAATGAATGGTTAGATTTTGTATGGAAAGTACTGGTAATCTCTGACTAGGATACATGGATAATTCAAAATATCAGATAATATGTATATTTCCCGGATCCAATGCAGGCATTCTGTTCAACTTAAGATACAAATTTGCAGTCACAACCACGTCCTGCTTGCAATATTCTTCAATCTTTTTTAGATCCTGTTCTTCATAATATACGGAGTTCACCATACTCCCGTCCATTTCCCCTTTGCTGGATTCGATATTGAACAGGGAGGCAAGCAGATCGAGGGAAGTATAACTTTTCCGGTCCCCGAATTTCCACATTTCCATTGTATCTACATGGGGTACTTCCCAGGGCTTTTTCCCGGCTATCTGAAGGATAGAAGGGATCTCTATCTCATTAACGAGGTACCGGCGGCATAAATAAGGGTAATCAAATTCCTTTCCATTGTGGGCACAAAGTACCAGGTTTTCTTTGTCAAGTTTAACTTCGGTCAATTCTTTGAATCCTTCCAATACAAGTTTTTCATCATGGCCGGTAAAAGCCTTCACGCGCAAGGCCATCTGATCATTGGAGCCCCGGGTGAAAATGCCCACAGCTATGCAGACGATTTTCCCGAATTCTGCATAAATAGCTGCTTTTTCGTAATATAATGCTTGAGATGAAAGTTGATCTTCATTTTTCAAAAAGGTAGCCTTCCGGTCCCATTGCTTTTTAAAACGGTCATTCAGCTGGTCATAATCTTGAAAGCCTGAGACCGTCTCAATATCGAGAACAAGTAAATTTTTGAGATCAATCAAGCTAAATAAATTTTGGAATCCTGGTTGTAACTCCGTTGCAATCTGTATTGTATAAATATAGGAATAATTAATACAATAATCACTCAAATGATCTTTTATTAAATAATAAAAAACCGGCGTGAAACATTACGCTCCAATGATTCCTCAGGGGCTCATAATAATTCAACGCAATAGATACCGGCCCGATTGGCGAATGGTAAACCCCGTTCAAAGTTCCGGCAAAATGGAGGGTGCCGTCAAGGAGGATTTCACCGGGTACCTGAGGGGCCTCTTCAAATAAAGTCGAAACAGGAGCAAAAGTATATCCCTCGAGCCTGAAGTCTAGCCTTTTGGTAGGCTTATATATTCCTTTTACACCCCCCGCCACATACTTAAAGGCACGTAGTTCCGCGATGATCCGGGTTTTGCTGTCGTTCAGGGGATTAAATACAGGCGCATTCAAAACAGTGCCCTGATAATTGGAGAAAAAAGGTTGATTCGAGAAGACCGACTCCACCTGCCAGCCGGCAAAAAATTTCCGGCCGACGGGAACATATTTTTCCCACCCCAATCCAAGAGTGATCCATGAATGATCCACCTGATTGGTCTCTGATTGAAGGGAGGTGGTTCCTGGTGTATAACGCTCCTGACCAAAATAAACGGCAGCCTTCACCTCAAATCTTTCTCCTTCGTTGGGATATAGGATCTTGTTCAGAGAGTTTTTGGATAATACCACACCCGTTCTGACCCCATCAAATTTTAATTGGTCTAGAGTATCCGTGGATTGCAATTCCTGTGTATTGCTGTACTGATCCCCGTCATTGAGGTAAAATCCCTGAAATACCATCCGGTACTTAGTTCCGATGGGTATCCCTACATTCAATCCGGCTTTCAGATCATTCTGTTGTACAAAATCTGACTGTGAATTTTCCTTGATCAGGATGTCTGAAATATCAATAAAATCCCAGTTATTATAAGTCATCTCAGGTTCTATATAAAAAAGATTCCGACCCGGGATGTTAAATCTTGAATAATAATGGATCGACTGATAAAAACGACCCGTATAGGCATGGATAGCATGTTCGGCCAGGTTACTTTTTAGCGTATTGAAGCGGAATCCGAGGAAAAGCTCTGAGAAATTCCGGGAGGTTATATATCCTCCAAAATCAATTTTAAAAGAATTATCACTGCTTCCCCGTAATTCGAAGATATAGGTCGAATCATTTTTGTCAAATTGGAGTATTGGAAAGATATTATTGAAATAATCTTCTGCGGCGAGTCTGTAATATCCTTTTTTGATATCTTCTATATCAAAATCCGAGCTCTTTCGTAATTGAAAGAGATTGCTCAGATATTTAGACTGTTTGGAATTAAATCCTCTGAATTGTATACTGCTGATCTTTAGTGGGGCTTCCTTCAGAACAAATCCTTCTCTTTTATTATTTCTGCTGAGGGAATCCATTCTTCGTTCAATTTTTTCCTTGATCTCAGGAAGTTTCCTAAGAATGGCGGTCTCTCCACTATCCAGCAGGGGTGTTACCTTCGAAAAATCAGTGGCGCTCATCCCTTTTGAGTCTGGCTCAATGTAAATATCCTCATTTTTCAAAAGGGCAGGGTTGGATTTGTTCAGCAGATATAAAAACAGGCTCTGGTTGACCAACTTCTCGTCTTCCTCATACGGGTACTCCTTGAATACTGGTGTGGAAACATTCACCCCAATGATCACATCTGGATTAAATTCTTTCCTCGTCACATCGACCGGGAAATTATTATAGATTCCCCCATCGAACAATAACCGATCATTTTTTACCCGAACCGGATTATAAAAAAAAGGAACGGCCATCGATGCCCGGACCGCCTCGGATAATAAACCATCCTTCAGAACGACCTCCTCCTGTGTAAATATTTCAGCGGCAATGGCCCGGAAGGGGACAAACAGATGGTCAAAATCATAATCCGCTGCCTGAGATGCTTTAGACAGGTATTCGGTCAGTTTAAAATTGATGATGGCATCGTTGGCAATCGTGTTTCTGAAAGAGGCGGAAAGGGATTCTTTTACATCCAGCTCGACCGTGAAAAAGGTTGGATCAGGCTCTTTCGATACATAATGGTGATTATAATAATTCCCTGCCTGTCCGTTTACCCAATTTTGAAAATCCTTTGACAGAACGATGTCTTCTATTTCCTGTGGAGAATATCCTGCAGCATAGAATCCTCCGATTACCGCCCCCATGGAAGTCCCTACCACATAATCAATGGGTATATGGTTCTTTTCAAGCTCTTTTAATACGCTCACATGGGCCAGACCTTTGGCCCCACCACCACTGAGTACAAGGGCTACTTTTTGACCATGAACAAAGATTGGCAAGATGGCAATGAAAATAAGTGAAAAAAATATCTTCAAGGTATTTAGAATATGTGATGGCTACTTATGATTTAATACTCTTTTACCGTTGCAAATGTTTCCTTCTGCTCCACTGGAAATTGAATATTATTAAGATCTTGGATGATCTTTTCTTTTACTACTTCGTATTGGGCTTTATATTCTTCGGAAATAGGTTCCGAGGGGGGTAATTCTATTTTTAATGCATCAACCTGTTGTCCGTTCTTCCAAAACCGGAAACAGAGATGGGGGCCATTCGCCAGTCCGGTGCTTCCAACATAACCGATCACCTGCCCCTGCCGTACCCTGGCTCCCTGTTTAATACCGTTGGCAAAGGCCGACATGTGTAAATATTGGGTCGTGTAGACACTGTTGTGACGGATCTTCACGTAACGTCCGTTATATTTCCCATACTGGGCTTCCTCGACGATCCCATCACCCACCGATCGGATCGGCGTGCCTGTCGGGGCGGCATAGTCGGTCCCTAAATGTGATTTATATCGTTTGAGGACGGGATGGAACCTGCGTCCAGAATAACGTGAGCTGATCCGGTTGTACCGGAGGGGAGCTCTTAAAAACTCTTTCTGTAAACTTTCCCCCTTTTCATCAAAATAACTGATTCCGTTCCCCTGGTCAAAATAGACTGCATAATAATTATTCCCGAAATGATTGAAATAAGCGCCCAGGATCTTGCCGATTCCTACAGGTTCATTATCTACCATTAATTTTTCATAGATCACCTTGAATTTGTCGCCTTTCTGGATCCGGTAAAAATCAACCTGCCAGGCAAATACTTCTGACATGGCATGGATCAGCATCGGATCTGTACCTGCATTCGACATGGTTTCCCACAGGGAGAATTCGATGATCCCTGCTACCTGGCTTTGTAATGTATCAATTTTTTTCTGATGTTTGAAAACCTCCACACTGTCCTTAATCTTATAGACGACATACTCGGTTTCATTCGGTTCATAGATCAGATACTCCGCTTTCTGGATACTGTCTTTTGTGCAGAGAATCGTATATTTTTTGCGAGTTACCAGTTTCCTGACATCATATATCGGCTTAGACTTTTGTGAAAGTTCATGGATCTCCTGATCAGTCACATTGTGTTTGGATAGGATCTCGCCCAAAAACTGATTCGGCCGGATTACGTTTTCAATCACTTCCAGAGAATCGATATTGATGCCATAAAGTAGTTTGGGAGGAGGAGGGATCAAGGTGTCTGCCTTTACCATTTCAAGTGTATCCACTTGTTGTTCTTCCTGAATAAGTACGGGTCTCTTTTGAATCAGGTAAAAAATCACGGTTACTGTAAGTACAGCAATCACTAAAAATCCTCCAAACACTTTTGAATTCATAACACCTCTCCTTGAGAAATCGAACAAATTATACTAAAAAAAAGCTTTTTAACAACAATCTTAACGCATTTATCCTAATTTTTTTAAGCTTTTAACAAAAAGAGGGGTGGTCGCGGGCTTTTTGCCTAACATTCTCCCGGCAATCATCACGAATTGCCAGGCTTCATCCTTTGATTCCGGTTGGATGCCAGGAGGTTGTACCAGCAGGTTATCAAACAGGTCTGCAGGCAGGTCGCACTTCAACTTAAGTCATCGTACCAGTCAATTTCATCGACCTGGTAACCAACCAGTTATTGAAGAAAACCACTCTCGTTATATTTTATATTGATGGTTATATATCTTATATTTATTATTTGTCTCAAATTAAAACAAACAAATGAACAGAATATTAACCGAACCCATTGGCAGCATACCCCGACCTGCCTATCTCCAACAAGCCATGATCGCGGCTGGTAAAGGAGATATAAAACAAAATGAACTCGAAAAACTGATGGACCAGGCTGTTCAGGAAACCATCAAAGAATTTGAGAAGACGGGCTCTCCGGTGATCACGGATGGTGAACAGTCCAAGCCCAGTTTTGCCACCTATCCGGTCCATGGACTAAATGGCCTTGCCCAGGATGGAGTGGTCATCCCTTTTGCGGACGGTCATAACAGGCAGCTTCCAAGGCTGGTAAAAGGTCCATTTCACTATGCTACTTTTGCCGACACCTACCTGAAAAAAGCAAAAAAATATACTTCAGTACCTGTAAAACAGGCCGTAATATCCTGTTCTGCCATCAGCTTATTGTATCCGCAGGAAAGCATTGAAGGTTATAGCAGGGATCAATTCCTGAATGATCTTATCAATGAAGCCGAGATGGATATCAGGAAATGCCTGAAGGGTGGAGCTCATAATGTACAGATCGATTTTACTGAAGCCAGGCTGGCTTTGAAACTGGATCCTAGCAAACAGTTACTTTCAGCTTTTATTCATCTGAATAACCAAGTATTGGATCGTTTCAGCCCGGATGAGAAAAAGAGGTTGGGAGTCCACACCTGCCCTGGTGGGGATCATGATTCCACCCATAGTGCTGACATTCCTTATTCCGAATTACTGCCCATGTTATTCAAACTGCATGCAACCAATTTCTATATGGAATTTGCTGGTGAAAAAGATAAAAAAGCCGTCTTACAAACCGTCAGGGAAAATCTCAAAAGAAACCAACGGGTATTCCTGGGCGTGATCAACGTGATCGATCCCCGGATTGAAACACCAGAGGAAGTAAAAGATCTTGTACTGGAGGCAGCATCAGTCATTCCTCCAGATCAATTGGGAACCTGTGATGATTGTGGTTTTTCGCCCTTTGCCGATGATATATCCACCGCCAGGGAACTGGCTTTTGACAAGATCCGGTCAAGGATCAAGGGTACGGCACTGGCGGAAAAAAGATTGTTCGGATAATGTAGTGGATATAAAATTTTCATTGTATTTGAAATAATTATAGTTATAAGCAACTCATTAAAGTGCCACGACTGGTCTCCGGTATTTTAAATGGGAAGAAGAATTAAAACCGCATTTTTATTGCTTGTCCTGATCCAGGGTTTGCACTCAATCGAAGAATTTCTGGGAAGGTTATGGGACATTTTCCTCCTGCCCAAATCCTTTCAGGTCTGATATCTTCCGATCTTCAAGCGGGATTTCTGATTATCAACCCGGGAATATTAATAGCCGGTCTATACTGCTGGTTCTTTTTTATTCGACACATTCATGCCATATCTTCAGGATTGATCTGGTGCTGGATTATCCTTGAAATGATCAATGGAATCGGCCATCCGGATCGGGCTTTATATATCGGAAAGTATACACCCGGGTTGATCACCGCTCCCATTCTTTTGCTCCTGGCCATTTATCTCGGCAGATTGTTGTTAATACGGATCCCTTGATCAAGGATTCCATTCGATAATTTGATTGAAAAAAGATCGTATAAAAAGTAATTCTTTACCAGTTATTACCTATTCCTGTTTTTCAGTATACATAGAAGGGATTTATCCCTTTTCTAATCTTCCTATCGCAACCAGGTTTTTCCAGGCACCTACTTTTTTGACTTGTGTTATTATGAGAAAACTATTTTTAATTTTTGTGGGAGGTGCCTTGTCCTTTTCTCTATATGGTCAGAATGTACTGGAGAACCTTGTCAAAATTGGTATTGATTTTCACGAAAAAGGAGAATATCAAAGTGCGATTGAAATCTATCAAAAGGCGTTGGTTGTCGATCCGAATTCCGCACTCGCCAACTATGAGATCGCCATGACCTATATGCATACCCGGGATTATGAAAGTTGTGTCAAACACAGTGATCAGGTCATCAACCTGGATGGTGAATATGTTCTTCCCGCCTATGTTACCAAAGCTTCCTGCCTGGATTACCTGGGCCGGACCGATGAATCGATCTCTCTTTTTAAAACGGGACTTAGAAAATTCGGGGATCATTATTTGCTTTATTACAATCTTGGATTTGATTACTATAAGATAAATGAAATTAAGGAAGCAGAAAAAGCTTTCATCAATGCGATCCATTCCAATACAGGACACGCCTCCAGTCATTTACTATTGGGGTATCTGATGAATGATCTCCATAACAGGGCACAGAGTTTAATGTGTCTTTATTACTTTCTATTACTCGAACCAGCCTCGGCCAGAGCCAAGGAGGCCTATGAACTGCTTTTAAACCAGTATAGCGCCCAGGTAGCCCGGGATAAAGACAATCCTGATCAAATCAAAATATTATTAGACCCCGATACTGACAGGGAATTCGGGACAGCCAATATGATGATATCCATGCTGGAAGTTTCACGTACCACTGAACTGAATGAAGGTAAAAGTGAGGAGGATTTATTTATAGAAAATACGCAGTCCTTTTTTACCATCCTGGGAGAATTGAAAAAGAAAAAAAACAGGGGATTGTGGTGGGAGTTTTATATTCCTTTTTTTTATGAGATTGCGAATTCAGACCATGTTAATTCCTATTGTTATTACATCAGTCAGGCATCCAGTGAAATTTCTCAAAAATGGATCGAATCCCACCCTGAGAAGCTGAATCAGTTCATCAATTGGCTTCAGGGATACCAGAAAGGCATATGAAGGAAAGTTTTAAAACCATGAATATTAAAAAAAAACAACGGGACCGTATCATCGAAAAGTTACGAAGGAATATGGATCTCTATTCTGGATGGAAGGTAACCAGGATTGGTTTCCTCACTGTTCTGTTCCTGTTATTTATCCTGGTGGTTAGTTTTATATATAATGAATCGAAATCATTTGATCTGGCAAAATACAATCAGGGAATTGCTGAATTCACGGAAAACGAAAACATTGCCTTAAGAATCTACGACCAGCTTAATAATGAAGAATTTGAGCACATCCCGGATCTAATCCAGGAAAATGGAATTCCAAACTGGCTGAGGAATATTGAAATTATTGCCGATTTAAATACCATGGTTCATCTCCCCGAGGAGCTGAAAATCCAGAATCGGATCTTGATGGATTATTGCCAGCTCAGGATAAAAGCCTATTTTTTAATCCGTAAGGCCCTGATTGAAAAATCTTCCCTTTACGATAGCCAGTTAGAACTGGTGCATATTGAAATCGAGAAAAAAATGGAGGAGATGGAAATTCAAACGGTGATGGATCGTTAATCACCTTTCATGGCTGTCAAATGAAGAATTTCTGATCGAAATATAAGCCTTGGTGGTTATTAAATGATTCTGACGCCAATCAACAATTGCTGAAGAGGGTATCTTTTGACGAATGAACCGTTAATAAATAATATATTCAGGCAAAATTTTGCATAACTGACACCCAAGGATTTTGGGGGAAGAACAATATTGGCATTGATGTTTTCTAACATGGAATTTTACTGCAAAAATTTAAACCCAATTAGATGACATTATTATGTATATATTAAAACCTTCTTCGTCAAGGCTTCGGAGTGTGAAGGTACTTCATATCGGATCCTATAGTCGCTGTTCGCGCCCAGGATGACCGAAAAGAAATAGCTACCTCGGAATTCGAGCAAGGATTATAAATAAAAAAACTTCCTGCATCAATACTTCCACGAAAGAATACTATATGATTCAAAAAAGAGTTATATCCTGAATTTCGATCACTGAAACGAGGTTTTCGATAGGTTGGCCAGGTCATCCAAGGCACAACTGGGGATGTTACACTTTAAGATAAAGAGGCTTGAAAATATTAAACCCTCCTACACCAAGGCGTGGGAGGGCGAAGGTGGAGCATATCGGAGTCGAACCGATGACCTCTACGCTGCCAGCGTAGCGCTCTAGCCAGCTGAGCTAATGCCCCATTGGGATTGCAAATATATATTAAAATCTAATATTTTGGTCGTCTTGCTCTGACAAATATCGATCGGTAATAATCGGAGTACAATTCGGATTCGACCACCCCCAGGGAGGTGGATGAATGAATGAACTTAACCGAACGGCTGCCCTCTGTCTCCGTTACTAAGCCTGCATGACTCACCTTCCGTTTCCTTTTCTTTGCTGCGAAAAATACAAGGTCACCTGGTCTGAGCTCTTCCATTGCGACCTTCTTCCCGTATTTCGACTGGTCCCTGGAAGTTCTTGGGATCTGCAAATCAGCTTCACGGAAGGCAACGAACAATAATCCGGAACAATCCATTCCCGACCTGTTCATGCCTCCATAACGGTAGGGTGTTCCCACATAAGATCTGGCCGTTTGGATTACTGTTTCTATTCTGGTGGTCCTTGCTTTCCGGCTGGCTGAACAACCCGTGATCAATACAAATCCAATCAGTAATAAAAAAACATTCCTTACACCCATAAATCGCAAATACTGATTATTTTGCGTAAAAGTTCACATTAAAATATAATTTGGCTACTTTTTTAACACATTTTTCTGAATTAAATGTGCGGGATCACCGGAATATATGCATTCAATGAAATTGGAAGGTTTAACCTGATCAACCTCCAGCGGACCATCGATATGGTCTCCCACCGGGGTCCAGACGCTCAGGGTTCTTATTTTGACGACCGCATTGGCCTGGGCCATCGGCGGTTGGCAGTTATCGATACCAGCTCCATCGCCAACCAGCCCATGTTGGATGCCTCGAAAAGATATGTGATCATCTACAATGGGGAGATCTATAATTACAGGGAATTAAAAAGCCTACTTGAAAACAGGTATTCCGTAAAATTTATCACTCATTCCGACACAGAAGTCCTCTTGTATGCCTACATCCATCTCAGGGAAAAATGTCTTGAAAAACTCAATGGTTTTTTTTCCTTTGCTGTTTATGATATCAGGGAACAGGAGCTTTTCCTGGCACGTGACCGATTTGGGATCAAACCTCTATATTATTACCAGGATGAGGATAAATTCCTCTTTGCCTCCGAAATGCGGTCGATCATCGGATTCGGAATAGAGAAATCGATCCATTTCAACAGCCTTATGCTCTATCTTCAGCTCAATTATATACCAGCTCCATACACCATCCTCAATGGGGTTTATAAACTGATGCCGGGTCATTGCATCCGGATTAGAGGGAATGAAGTTGAAATAAAAAAATATTATCAAATTCCTGAAACTGGGAGAGAAAGTCCCATATCAAGATTGGATGCCAAAATTAAGATCAAACAGCTGCTGGAAAACTCCGTCCAGCAACGGTTGGTAGCTGATGTTCCCCTGGGAGTTTTTCTTAGTGGTGGCGTTGATTCCTCATTGATTACGGCCATTGCTTCCCGTTATAAAGAGGATCTGAATACTTTCTCGATCGGATATACGGCCGAAGCTTATTTTGATGAAACGGAATACGCCCAGCAAGTGGCGGATCATTTTGGCACGCATCATCATGTATTCTCATTATCCAGGAAAGACCTTTTTGGACATTTGAATGATATTCTGGAACATATTGATGAACCCTTTGCGGATTCTTCAGCCATACCCGTTTATATTCTCAGTAAATACACCCGGGAACATGTGACGGTTGCCCTTTCAGGCGATGGTGCCGATGAGGTCTTTTCAGGATACAATAAGCACCTGGCCTTCCTGCAGTCTCAAAAAATATCCATGAAAAACCAGGCGATCAGAAGTCTAGGATTTTTCTGGGGAATTTTACCTCAATCCCGGAACAATCCAGTCTTCAATACTTTCCGGCAACTTGACCGGTTCGCCCGGGGGCTTAAAAAAACAGGACCTGACCGGTATTGGATGTGGGCTTCATTGATGGAAGACTATCAGGCAAAGAAACTGATCCATTCTGGCAAAGCCCATTCCATTCAATACGAGGATCTGTACAAGTTTAAGCAGCAGATGACTGCCGGCATATCCGATCCGTTTGATATGAATGAAATCCTGGATGCTGACATTCGGCTGGTATTGCCCAATGATATGCTCTACAAAGTAGACCTGATGAGCATGGCTTCCGGCCTGGAGGTCAGGGTACCGTTTCTGGATCATCGGCTCGTGGAAGCCGCCATGTCCCTTCCGTCGGATTACAAGATCAATCCGCGACAGCAGAAGATCTTATTGAGGGATTTGCTGAATGAATATATTCCGGGAAAACTGGCCCAACGGCCAAAACATGGATTTGAAGTTCCATTATTGAACTGGTTCCGAAGAGAGTTGAAAAGCACCATCCGCGATGATCTTTTGTCACCGGCATTCATCCGGGAGCAGGAAATCTTTGATCCCGGGGCCATCAGCCGGCTTACCAGAAAACTTTTTTCACCTGATCCCGGCGATGCACATGCGCACGTCTGGGCTCTGATCGTTTTCCAGTCCTGGTGGAAAAAATATTTCAATTGAGGATTTTATAGGCCTGTTACAATCGTAGTATATTTGAAACCTGTTTTGAAAATCATTTTTTCAAAAATATGGAGGAAATCAGTTTAAAAGAACTCACGGATTCACTCGAGGGGGAATTTTACACCAGTAAAACATTCAGATCATTATATGCCACGGATGCCTCGGCCTATCGTGAACTTCCCCAGGCGGTGGCCATCCCCAGGAATAAGGAGGACATTAAAAAAATCATCGTTTTTGCCAGAAAAAATAAAACGTCGATCATCCCCCGAACCGCCGGGACCTCATTAGCGGGCCAGGTGGTTGGTCATGGCATTGTGGTGGATGTATCCAAATATATGTCCCGGATCATCGAGGTGAATCCGGAACAACATTGGGCGATCGTGGAACCGGGCATCGTCCGGGATGATCTGAATTTCCATTTGAAGGAATACGATTTGTTTTTTGGACCGGAAACCGCAACGGCCAACCGGGCTATGATCGGGGGAATGGTAGGCAATAATTCCTGTGGTTCGAATTCCATTATCTATGGAAGTACCCGTGACCACCTTATCTCCCTGAAAATGATCCTGGCCGATGGGATCGAAGTGGAATTCGGACCTTTGGATCGGAAAGATTACGAAGCCAAACTTTCGGGCGAGTCCTGTGTTTCTGATCTTGAAAACAACATCTATAGATCCATTCATCAGATCCTGTCAGATCCGGGTAACCGGGAAGAGATTATCAAAGAATTTCCCAAGCCCAGTATCAACCGGAGAAATACGGGATATGCCATCGATCTGCTCTTACGTACGCAGCCTTTTAGTCCGGATGGTCCACCGTTTAACCTGTGCCGCCTGATTGCCGGTTCAGAAGGTACGTTGGGATTCATAACGGAAATTAAAATTAACTTGGAGTCCATGCCTCCCAGGGAAAAAGCTTTGGTCTGTGTGCATTTCAACTCGGTGTATGAATCGCTCGAGGCCAATTTAATTGCGCTGAAATACCATCCCTATGCCAGTGAATTGATCGATCACTATATCCTGGACTGCACCAAGGAAAACATTGCCCAGCGGAAAAACCGTTTTTTCATCCAAGGCGATCCAAAAGCCATTCTCATCATTGAACTTGCAGAGAAAGAAAAGAAGAAACTAGACCAGGGTGTTGCAGACCTGATCGATGAATTAAAAGCAAATTCCTATGGCTATCATTATCCTGTATTATATGGAGAAGATATGACGAAGATCTGGTCATTGCGAAAGGCTGGGCTGGGACTCCTGTCGAACATGCCGGGAGATTCCAAACCGGTACCTGTCATTGAAGATACGGCCGTGGATGTCAATGACCTTCCTGCTTATATCAAAGAATTTAACATTACCTTAGAAAAATACGGTTTATATTGTGTTCATTATGCCCATGCCGGAACCGGTGAACTCCATTTAAGGCCCATCATCAACCTGAAAACTTCCGAAGGCCAGCGATTATTCAAAACTGTCCTGGAGGAGGTCGCTAGACTGGTAAAAAAATACAACGGTTCGTTGAGCGGTGAGCACGGCGATGGAAGGTTAAGGGGCGAATTTATTCCGTTTATGATCGGCCACAAGAATTATGAATTATTGGAAAGGGTGAAAAAAACCTGGGATCCTGAAAATATTTTCAACCCGGGAAAGATTGTTCAGACCCCTTCCATGAATACATTTCTGCGATATCAACCTGACCAGGAAACCCGTGAAATCGATACGTTTTTTGACTTTACAAAAAACATGGGGATCCTCCGGGCAGCAGAACAGTGTAACGGATCTGGTGATTGCAGAAAAACCCATCTTTCTGGAGGAACGATGTGTCCCAGCTACATGGCCACCCGGAATGAGAAAGATACAACTCGCGCCCGTGCCAATATCCTGCGGGAGATGCTGACCCAATCGACCAAAAAAAATCCTTTTGATCACCGTGAGATCCATGAGGTCATGGATCTATGCCTTTCCTGTAAAGGCTGTAAATCGGAATGCCCTTCCAATGTTGACATTGCCAAACTGAAGGCTGAATTTCTCCAACACTATTATGAAGCGAATGGGGTGCCTATACGTACCACCCTCATCGCCCACATCAGCCGGATCAACCGGATCAGTGCCATCTTACCGAGCCTCTACAATGGATTTATAAAAAATAAAGCTTTTCAAAGAATAATCAACCGTATGCTTGGATTTTCTGCGGAAAGGTCCCTGCCCACCCTTCATAAAACCACCCTGAAAGCATGGGCAGCTAAAAATCCTGATAAGCTCAAGGCAAAAACAAAAATCAATCATAGACAGATCCTTCTTTATGCGGATGAATTCGTCAATTTTAATGATGTAAAATTAGGTCAGGATGGAATTGAATTGTTGACTACCCTGGGATACGATATTTTGATACCTGATCTGAAAGAAAGTGGAAGGACCTTTCTTTCGAAAGGCCTGGTTAAAAAAGCACAAAAGTTAGCGAATGAAAATATCCGCATATTAAGTTCCTTACCGGAAAAAAACATCCCTTTAATTGGTCTGGAACCTTCTGCCATCCTGACGTTCAGGGATGAATACCTGGATCTGGCCGATTTTTCGCTGAAAGAAAGAGCCCAAAGGATTTCTGAGCGGGTTTTTACGTTCGAGGAATTTCTGGCAGGAGAATTCAGCAATGGCCATATTGATAAAGGTCAATTTACGGATAAAAAGGTAAATATCCTTGTCCACGGTCATTGTTATCAGAAAGCCCTTTCCAATCAATCATTTACACAGCAGGTATTATCATTCCCGGAGAATTTCAGTGTAAGGATCATTCCTTCAGGATGTTGCGGCATGGCAGGATCTTTCGGTTTTGAAAAAGAACATTACGAGCTTTCCATGCAGATCGGGGAGCTGGTTTTATTCCCAGCGGTCAGGAAGGCCGGTTCGGAAACAATCATTGCAGCAGCAGGAACCAGTTGCCGTCACCAGATATTGGATGGCACGGGTAAAAGTGCCTTACATCCAGCCCAGATCTTAAAAGAAGCCCTTTTAGATGACCGGTAGAAAACAGATATTTGCCTGGGGAGATCACCGGAGATATAATTCATATTCCCGCCGGATCAAAGACCGGTTCGAGGGTCGAATCCAGAAAGTATCGGTCAATGCCGGCTTTACCTGTCCCAACCGGGATGGCACCAAAGGTTCCGGCGGATGTATTTATTGTAATAATGAAAGTTTTACACCATCCTATTGCGTGGCGGAGAAGGATATCACGAGTCAGATCGATCAGGGAATTGCCTTCCTGCAAAAGAGATACCGGAAAATCAAATATTACACCGCTTATTTTCAGGCATATACCAATACCTATGCCCCCCTTGATATCCTTCAAAAATATTATCAGACTGCCCTGGATCATCCGCAGATCGACGGATTGGTGATATCCACCCGGCCTGATTGTGTAAATGACGAGATCCTGGATTATTTACAACATCTGGCAAAAAAATATCTGGTATTTCTGGAATATGGGATCGAATCCTGTTATAACCGTACCTTAAAAAGGATCAACCGGGGCCATACTTTCAGCGAAATTGTGGAAGCCATTCATAAAACCGCCCATAGAGGTCTCCATTGTACCGGTCACATCATCTTTGGATTGCCGGGAGAAACCCAGGATGATATGCTGAATCAGGCAGAGATCCTGTCGGGACTTCCATTATCAGCCCTGAAATTTCATCAATTGCAGGTAATTCAGGATACACCACTGGCCAGTTTATACCTGAAAAAGCCTGACATTTTCTATTTCTTCACCCTGGATGAATATATCAGCTTAATCATTCATTTCCTTGAAAGACTCGATCCGGGAATTGCGATTGAAAGATTGAGTAGTGAATCACCGCCCAGACATCTCTTGAATCCTGGCTGGGGGAATCTCAGGTCCGATATAGTGCAAAAAAAAATTGAAAGCGTTATGGAAAAATTGAATACTTGGCAAGGTAAAAGTTTAAAAAATTGTCAACTGTTTTAATAAAAAACCAAAAAATCAAGTATCCTTCTTCAAACGCTTTCAATTCAACAGGTGATAACAATAAATTTAATATTAATTGCTATCTATCAAATCGTCCACAGCAAAAAATCTTTATAAATAAAGACTGCAGATTTAAAACCACTAAACCAAACAACTGCCTCAAAGATAAACCTCCTCCATTCATTTATTATTTGACGCACATCATGGATAAACATGATTTTTATCAGGTAATTAGTCTATGTTAATCAGGCCGGGATTTTCTGATATAATTATCAATCAATGAAAAAATGGTTCATTCTTAATGGGAAATCTAAACTTTTCTGTAAAATCGATTTAATCCCAGTACCTCCATTCATGAAGGAAAATATTGACCATCAATTATTTCAAATCCAATTCATCTACAAAATCCAGGGTATCTGGATTCAGTACTTCCATGCTTATCTTTTCTCCCTGAACGTGAAAGAGGACCAGTGCATTCTGGGTGGTAAATCCTGTAGTAAAGGGTGTCCACGGGGTTGTTTCCTGTGCATAATAGGGAGCTCCAGCAGCACCATTGTTGATCTGATAAATAGACCGGTTTATCTTAAGTTTAGGTTTATCCCAATTGGCCGGATAAAGATTGGTATTGGGAGTGATCTGTGTTTTACAATAGTTATGCTCATCACCTGTTAAAAGTGCCACTACCTTGGTGGATTCATTGATCAGGATCTGCAATATTTCATCCCTTCTTTCAATGATCCCTTTTTCAACGGGCTCTCCTGCGACATATGGTCGCATATCATTATTCCCTCCGTACCACATATCATCATTGACATGTCCGCCATTGGGGAAAACAGGTGTATGGATGGTTACAAAAACATGATCAATATTCGGGTCTTTGTCAAATTCCTTGATCTCATTTTTTAACCATGCCAGTTGATTATCCATTACATAAGCATGAATATTGCCACTTGTCGTTTTTACAAAGGAGGTACTGGGAGAATACCAGTAGTTTGAATTCAGTACGACCATGGCCACATTATCATAGATATAGGAATAGACATTTTCTTTGTAAGATGGAAAGTCAGTGGTTTTTCCACTGGGATCATATCTGGAACCATCCTCCCCTTCCGGACCATTGACTGGCATCACAAAATTCTCGGCAAACAGTTTCTCGGTCGAAAACTGGTCATATGGGAATTTATCGATCGCATAAAAATCACCTGTGGGCAATCCCCAGTAAAACATGACGGACTCATGATTACCAATCGTGGTCATAACGGGAAAATAATGTGCATAAGGTTCAACAGACCTTTTCCAATTGGCATATTCCAATCTGATCTCATTGGGATCGCTTTTATACCCGGTGATCAGATCACCCGTAAATTGGATGAATGCAGATTCTTTGTACCTGGCCAGGGCCATGATTTTTTTCATGATATATACATTGGCCCCGGTAAAACTTCTTTCTCCTCCACCGGGTCCGGTACGGGAATCACTTGCATAGGCAAAAGTAAAGGCTTCGCGGGTGCCGGGGGCCGGAGCTGTCCTGAATGAATAGTGCTCCTCATTGCTGCCGAAAAGCACACTGTAATCATAAGATGTGGCCGGCTTCAGATCGGGAATCTTAATTTCATGATGGGTGGCAGGTACCGGACTCTGATAGGTATGATTGTTAACTGCCACCTTTGCAATGATCGGGAAATTGGTGTCAAAAGATATCGTTACTGTATTGTGTCGTAATAAATTGATAAAAGGACCCTCAATCAGGGTAGTATCGATGGAGAATGGACTTCTTCCGCTGAATCCGATCCTTCCTTCATATAAAAATTCTCCAGCCAGATTGGCTACCCGGTAACCCAGCACTCCTTTCTGATTTTTCTCCCAATTCACCATGTCGTATCTTCCCCTTAAGGTCAACAGGTTTACAAAAGCTTTTCCGTCCAAAATATTGGCTGGTGCGCGGAAAAATACAGGCTGAGGATATCTTGTATCTTCATAATTGATCAGTCCATAATACAGATTGCCTCCTTCAAGCACCCCATTAAACTCGAAATAAATACCCATGGTGGTAGCCTTCGGATTTCCTTTCATCCGTTCCAGGGTCAGCTCGGCTTTCGCATCCGGTGCAATGTATTTATCCGAACCCACCTGAAGGATCAGATTTCCATTCCTGTCTGTGCTGATATTCGAATAACTTGAAGGAATGTCCTTCTGATTAAGGCCCGTATTTGCATTGTTTTCCTGGCCATATGAAATCGTTATACAGCAACCAAAAATTAAATAAACAAAGATTTTTTTATTCATCAACATCGTCAAATATAACATCTAATATGACTGGCAAATGATCACTTATGCCACCAAGATACTTTAATCCCTGATAAGATCGCAAGGGCATTCCATTTTTTTCATTGATCAGGAACGGTTTCCTGTAAATTTCTCCCCTGATATCAGCCAATTTCATGCCATTATGGCCCTTTATGATGGCTTCGGATACTATAAACTGATCAATCACACTGGATTCGATAAAATTATTCTTCCTGTAATGCGATCCATGCCCCAGTCTATAATGATCATACATTAAATTAAATAATTGTCCTGTTCCATCTTCTCCATTTTGATATTCCGAGGCTTTCACTACCGTCTGCAAAGATTTATCCACTGGCTCGTCATTGAAATCTCCCATGATAATAATGTTCGGATTTGATTCCTCGGTAAAGATCCTGTCTACTTCTTGTTTCAAATGGCTGGCAACCAACATGCGCCGAGGTTCGGAAGCTATCTGACCGCCCCGCCTGGAGGGCCAGTGATTTACAAAAAGATGACACCTGTATTTTCCATAAAGCTGGCCCGTCACGCTTAAAATATTCCTGGTCAACAGCAATTCCTGGTTTTTATTAAATATTCTGATGGAGGCATATTTTTCGGGGATAAATACCTTTGGATCATATAACAATGCCACATCTATCCCCCTAAGATCCGGGGATTCCTGGTGAATGATCCGGTATCCAAAAGAACGCAAAAGCGTTTTTGAAATCAAATCTTCCAGCACCCTCCGGTTTTCGATTTCACAGAAACCGATCAGGACAGGTTTACCCTGCTCGGACATGGAGATGATTACCTGTGCAATTCTATTCAGTTTATGAAAGTATCTCCGGTAGGTCCAGTGATACAATCCGGATGGGGTAAAATCATCATCGTTTTTCAAAGAGTCATCCGAGGGGTAAAATAGATTCTCCACATTATAAAATACGATCCGCTTTTGTCTTAACAGTGAATCAGAAGGATCCGTACAGGATGGAACTGGTGGACAGATCGGAACTGCCATAAAGGATGAAGCTTTCAGCTGAGTTGGAAAACCTACCTGGGACAGAATCTCCGGGCGCGATAAGATCATTGCAAAGGTTAGAACGAGACATAAATGGAAAATAATCCTAAGAATTAGGAAATTGGTGTTGAACATAGCTGGAATAAATAATCTTTCACATAATAATCATTTATCCCGGGCCGGAAAAGAAAAATCAAATAAAAAAAGTTTTCATTGAGATATTGATCGACCCTGTTTAACTTCAGCCTTATTTTAAGAAAATTGGAAAAATATCTTAGAAATAAAACCATTCTGATCACAGGTGGGAACCGGGGCATTGGAAGAGCCATATCGGAATATTTCCTCGAGCACGAAGCAAGGGTGGCGGTTCATTTCCATAAAAACAGGAAAATGGCCGATGAGCTTGTGGAGAAATATGGTGACAACGTAGTTTTGTTTCAAGCTGACCTCGGACAGGCCCTCGATGTGAGCACTCTGTTTCAGGAAGTCATTGCCAAAATGAAACGACTGGATGTGCTGATCAATAATGCAGGTATCGCCATCTCCTCCGGTATCTCCGAGAATGATGTTCAATGGGTAAATGACTGGATGAAGACCATCGACGTAAATCTGAATGCAGTCGGCCTGCTCTGTAAAAAAGCCATTGAATATTTCATGAAAAATAAAATTCAGGGTAAGATCATCAATATCTCTTCCCGCGCTGCATTTCGGGGCGATACCGCCGAATACATGGCTTATGCCGCCTCCAAAGGAGGCCTGGTGGCCTTAACACGGTCGATCGCCAGGGCTTTCGGGAAAAAGGGGATCGTGGCTTTCAATGTAGCTCCCGGCTTTGTCCAAACCGATATGGCGCAGAAGTTCTTTGATCAATATGGCAAAGAATACGCCCTGAACGACATTGCCCTGAATGATTTAACCACACCCAAGGATATCGCCCCGTTGATTGGATTTCTTTCCAGTGGATTGGCGGATCACGCGACAGGTGGAACATTTGATATAAATGCCGCAAGTTATGTCCATTGACCATTCCCTTACCCGTTGTAACTGGTGCCTGAACTCCTTTGATGATTACATTCTTTATCATGATCATGAATGGGGGGTCCCTGTGCATGACGACCGTTCTCATTTCGAATTTCTTATCCTGGAAGGTGCCCAGGCTGGATTGAGCTGGAGTACCATCTTGAAGAAACGGAATGGCTACCGGAAAGCCTTTGCCGTTTTTGATCCTGAAAAAATCGCTCGATTTGACGATAAAAAAATCGTTGAACTCTTGAATGACACCGGGATAATACGAAATCGTCAGAAAATTCAATCCGCCATCAACAACGCCAAACATTTCCTGGATATTCAGGAGGAGTTTGGGACTTTTGACACCTATATCTGGCAATTTGTGGATGGGAAACCCGTGAGGAACGCCTGGAAATCAATGAGCCAGATCCCCGCCACTTCTCCAATCTCGGATCGATTGAGCAGGGATCTTAAATCCCGTGGATTTAAATTTACTGGAAGTACCATCATTTATTCCCATATGCAGGCGACCGGACTCGTTAACGACCACCTCATCAATTGTTTCAGATATAAAGAATTGGGGGGTTAAAATTTTATGCTGACGTTCAAGGCGTAAAAATCATTCTTGACCTGGATATTCTGTTCTAATGATTTACTCGTTACAACGGTATTGACGAGTCCACGGTAGTAGGAAAATCCTCCGGTTATAACGGTGTTCAGGCCAACTTTAAATTCCAATCCAGCCCCGAAATGTAATCCAATGTCCCAGAAATTAATCTTATCGATATAAAAATCAGATAAATCCCGATCCGGTGATTCCTGTAATTTGAATTCCATGGTCGGGCCCAGCTGGAAATATATTTTTTTATCCAGAGCAATCTCGTCTGTAAGCAGTTTCAATAGAAAAGGTATCTGTAAATATTGAAGTTTTACATTGAGGGTCTCCTGTTCCGTACCGATTCCCTGTTTCATCCCAAATCGTTTGGGAGCCCAGTATAGACCTGTTACAAAAAAATAATTCTCTTTGAGCTCTTTTTCCATATAAATGCCTAGCCAAACTTTGGGCTTTGATCCATCCTTGCCAACATGAAGGGAATCGATATCCGAGGACACCCGGTTGGTCAGAATTCCGGGCTGAACAGAAAGTCCGATCCGTGTCTGGGCAAAAATAGGAACATTAAGGATCATGAATGAACAAAGGAGTATGAATCGCTTCATAAAGAACAATAAATTTTTAAGGTTAAATATAAATATTATTTATTCGTTACCTTATCATTGTGCTATGATAACGGGAAAACAAGGATGAAAATTACAAAATCATTGATGAAGCGGATGCTGCTCCTCATTCCGGGTATCCTCTTTCTGATTTCATGTAATAAGAATAAAAATTGTGTGCCGGCTCCTGATATATCGAATATTTCACTTGAATTACAGTTGGAAAGAGTCGATCAGGAACTTTTTAACCTCCAATCAAAAAATGATCTGGCTCAAATTATCCGTCAGAATCCGGTCTTTTCAGAAGTTTTTCTGATGAGATCACAGTATCCCCATGACTCCATCCTTGTCGATCGGTTTTATAACCTGTTGCATGATCCAAGTATTGATACCCTCTGGCAGGAAACCCAGCAGGTTTTTGGTGATTTAAAAGAGGTGGAAAATCAATTCGTGGATGCTTTTAAAAGGATCAAATATTTCTATCCTGATTTTACGGTTCCAAGGATCAAGACCGTTTTTAGTGGATTGTCACAGGATATGTATCTTTCTGATACCCTGATTATCATCGGACTTGATTATTACCTGGGGAATGATGCCACTTTCCGCCCGCTGAACACTCCCGAATACATCCTCAAAAGGTACCGGAAAGAAAACATAGTGCCCAATACTCTTTTGTTTATTTCTGAAAAATACAACCAAACCAATCCGGATGACCAGAGCCTTCTGGCCGATATGATCTATTATGGCAAATCATATTATTTCTCAAAACAGATGCTGCCCTGTGTTCCCGATTCTATTTTTTTAGGATATACGCCCAGGGAGATGATTGACATACAAAAAAATGAAGGGATCATCTGGGCAAACTTTATAGAAAACGAACTCCTTTATGAGACTAACCATTTCATAAAAGATAAATTTATTTCCGAGAGGCCCTATACTTATGAAATCAGTCAGAACTGTCCTGGCAGAATAGGACGATGGATCGGATGGGAAATGATCAAGGAATACCAAGAGAAAAATGAAGATCTATCCTTCCCCGGGATTATGGCCAACCCGGATGCACGTGAAATTTTCATCAAATCAAAATATAAACCGAGGATCTGACCTATCTGATTTCAAGATAATCGAATAATTGCCGGATCAATGTCTTTCGATTAAAATGTGTTACGGCCAGCTTCCGTGCATTCTTCTGGTATGTTTCCAACTTTCCCGGATCTTCCAGGAAAGATTTTAAATTCCTGAATAAAAGTTCCGGTTGTTCAGGATGATAATAAAAGCCACAGGAATGAGTCTCTATCAATCCGCGGATCCAACCATTTACATTGGATATGATCAATTTCCCACTTGCTAATGCATCGAAAAACTTATTTGGGCTATTCATTTCAAAAACAGAAAAATTGGCAAAGGAAATATACGCAGCATCCGTGATGGAGAGATATTTTTTAAGGTCCCTTTTATTCTGATGGTCAATGAAATACACATTTTCAAGACCTTCGGATTCCTTTCTCTTTATCAGATCCTTTTTCATGGGGCCTTCTCCCAGTATGAAAAAAGCAATTTTCCATCCTTCCATTTGAGCGATCAGGGCTACATCCAGCAGATAATCCAGGGCATTGGACAGACCGATGGCCCCGAAATAACTGATCACAAATTTACCTTTTAATGCGTATTTCTCAACGAGTATTTTTTCACTTCCCTGACCCATTTCAAAAAAATCACAATCCGACATATTCGGGCAGAGATGTACTGATTTGACATCGAACAGGTTTATGACCGACTGTTCAATCCCGGGTGACAGGACAATGATCCTGGACGCACCGGCATAAGTCTTTTTTTCAAGATATCTTGCGATAAACTTGAAAAATGGGTTCCGGATGATCTTCATCTGGATTGGCACCTCAGGCCACAGATCCCGGACTTCGAACACGTATGGTAAATGAAATTTCTGCTTAAGCTTCAGCGCTACCAGTCCGACGGTTAATGGCGTCGAGGTTGCATAGATCAGATCAGGTGACTTGATTTTCTTACATAAATAATACGCATAATGACTGAATAACAGAAAAGCGATCACCCTTCGAAAAAAATGGAATGAACTCTTATAGGTGACCGGGAGATAATGAACCTGGACACCATCCTGAACCTCTTTGATATATTTCGGTCCATTATGTGAAGTGATCATATGAACCTCATGCCCGGCTTCGACCATTGCCGTCGAAATATACCATGACCGGATCGCCCCCCCTTGTTCGGGTGTCTTAAAATACTGATGGATATATAGTATTTTCAATGGACGGACTAATTAAAATTCCTTTCAATCCAATTCGATAAAATTAAAAATGACCAGATTTCCTGTGAATTATCTTCTTTCAGTGATAGATGATCGCGGACCAATTTTAAAAATTCCTCCCTTTCAATAAAGTTAAAAACAAGATTTTTTTCACTCGTCAGTTTCTTCAGAATATTTTTATGTTCAGGTTTCCTGATCCAGTGTCCGAAAGGAAAGCCAAAACCTTCCTTGGGACGCTGACAAAACCTCTCCCCGCCATATTTTTTAAGAAGCTCCTTTAATATCCATTTTTGTCCATTAGAGAAAAGCATCTGGTCCGGTATCTGAAGGACATAGGAGGTAATGTGATGATCAAGATAGGGCATCCTCATTTCGAGGCCTTCAAGCATACCTCCACGGTCATTTACTGTGAGGACATCCTCAGGCAGGTATTCATGCCGGTCACGTTCAAGAGCAAGCCTCAGAAGCCGGGGGAAAAAATCAACTGGATCATATACATCCCAGTTCCCCTGCATGAGAGGTGGATTTAATTTTTCGAAGGATAAAAAATTGTCAAAGGTTAGCCAGGGATCTTTTTCAACTTTGTGAAGCAATTTTTTCAATAAAACGACCTTTTTCCTGTCCAGAAAAGGCAACGTGGAAGGGATGTATGGATTCAGCCCTTTAATCAGGGGCATTCCTTTCATGATCCTCTTATAATTTTTTAAATAGCTGTAAAATGCATGATGCCGGTTGTAGCCAGCAAACAACTCATCTGCCCCTGCCCCGGAAAGCGCCACATTGGTTCTTTGGGAAGCTAAACCGGATAACTTATAGGTAAGTAAATAGGCGGGATCTGCTACAGGGTGATCCATCTTCCCAATAAAATCATCAATTTCATCCATGAGCGATTCATCCACTTCAATGATTTCGGCGGAAGGGTGATACTGCTGAACAGCCAGCCTTACATATTTATAATCCGCTGTCCCGAATTGTTTGTCGTATTTCTGATTCACGATAGAAAATACATAAGGCAGTTTTAAATTGTAATGTGAAGATATGGCCAGCAGCAAAGTTGAGTCCACACCACCGCTAAGAAATAATCCGGCAGGTTGAGCAGACTGGGTATGGGAAATCAATGCGTTAACCAGCAACTGTTCCATCTGCTGGGGTATTTCATTTTCCCGGATTTCGACGATTTTACTATTGCTCAAAGGAGATGAAGTCATTTTTTCCATTTGATAATTTTTCATATCAAACCGGGAAATAGATCCTTTATCAAATTGAAAGATATCTTTCAGTAAGGTATGAGGAGGATGGCTGTAACGGTACCGGAAATAATGGGAGATCTGATCACCATTCAATTCTTTGCTGACCAGGCCGGAAGATAATATTCCCCTGATCTCAGAGGATATAATCAGATACCTCTCATCCATGAAATAATACAGGGGCTTCATGCCCCAGGGATCCCTGGATATGATCAGCGAATTTTCATTCAGATTGATAAAAACGAAAGCATACATTCCATTGACCCGTGAAATATCGACCGCACTGTTATTTTTCAGAAAATGGAACAAAATTTCTGTATCCGAGGAGGATTTAAACCGGATTTCCTGTTGAATCAACGAATTTTTAATTTCTGCCTGGTTATAAATTTCCCCATTAAATAATAAAAAATGATTCTCCCCCTTTTCATAAAAAGGCTGATCAGATGCCTCATCCTGATCGATCACCCGTAACCGGTTTGTCCCGAAAAAGATTTGTAAATCTGGCGTTCGGATACTCCTGAAGTTGCTGTTATCCGGGCCCCGGTGTCGGGTATTAACCATCATTTTCTGGAGTGAATCAAGGCTGGCTTTCCCTGCCCTGTCGATGATCAGGTTTATCCCACACATACCCCTTATTTTTTTATATTCTTTTGATAGTACTGGCAGAAATGAGCCAGGTCACAGGTGGGGCAATGGGGATTTCTGGCAGTACATACATATCTCCCATGTAAAATAAGCCAATGATGTGCCTTGGGTAAATATTCTTCCGGGATATACGCGACAAGTTGTTTTTCTACCGCTAGCGGGGTGGATGCTTTTCGATCGGCCAGTCCGATTCTTTTTGAAACACGGAAAACATGGGTATCTACGGCCATCACAGGTTGGTTATAGATCACTGAGGCGATCACATGAGCAGTCTTCCTTCCAACACCAGGGAGTTTCTGAAGATCTTCAACACGTTCCGGAATCGTGGAATCAAACTTGTCAACAAGCATTTTCGCCATGTTGATCAGATGTCTGGTTTTATTGTTTGGATAGGTCACACTTTTTATCAAAGGAAAGACTTCATCCGGTAAGGCTTGAGCAAGCAGTTCGGGTGTAGGATACTCCTTGAATAAAGTGGGGGTAACAATATTGATACGTTTATCAGTGCATTGAGCACTGAGAATCACAGCAATGAGTAGCTGAAATGGGTCCTTATATCTTAACTCAGTTTCCGGTTCAGGAAAATTCTGAGTGAAGTGATCAATAAAATATGAAAATCTTTCCTTTTTACGCATTCCGTTTATCTAACCGAATGCAAATTTATAGATTTCGAATGATTTAAGATTTTTTTGATCACCTCATCGGAAGGACACAATTCAATCCGGTTCAATTCTTCAGTCACTTCAGCTATCTCGCGATATGCTTCAAACAGATCATTATCAAATAATAATTCCTCTTCTATGTCTTTCTTTTCCTGTTCGTTGGATTCTTGATAAATGTATCTTATCAGGTCATTTTGGGTAAAGGTTTTTGTCATAGGCAGACCGGTTAATGTCAATTTTCCTACGGAGGTTAATCAGTGCATATCGCATTCTGCCCAGGGCAGTATTGATACTTACACCGGAAACTTCCGCAATATCTTTAAAACTCATGTTCATATAATGTCTCATGACGAGAACCTCTCTTTGAACCAGAGGCAATTCATCAATGAACTGCTTGATCCTAAAATCGGTATCTTTACGTATCTGTACGGATTCATAGGAATCCTCAGAAAATTCAAGTGCATTAAATACCGGGCTTCCATCTTCAAGAACCATGGTTGGATACCTTTTATCCTTTCTGAAATGATCGATCGCAAGATTGTGAGCGATCCTGAGTATCCAGGGTAAAAACTTACCTTCTTCATTGTACCGACCTGATTTAATGGTCCTGATGGCCTTAATGAAAGTTTCCTGTAAAAGATCTTCTGCGAGATATGTGTCCCGCACAATAAGATTGATTGTTGTGAAAATCCTGTTCTTATGACGTTCAACCAATAATTCAAAAGCCTCTTCGTTACCTTTAATATAAGCTGAGACCAATTTTTTGTCACTTACCGCATTCCTATTCATTTCAAATCTCAATTAGTAAACGTAGAGCTTTATTTCATATTGTATGGTTTTAGGTTAAAAATAATTGAACAAACAAGGCTGCCAATCTAAATAATCTAATTTTAATATGCAAAATATACTGACAAGAAATATTTCATTATATTTTGATACATACAATAGTGTAAATGATTCCTGCTCTACAATGAAAATCATTTTAAGACATTTAAAAAATAGACCCTACTGGATGTTATCTTTGCAGGTCTATGCATGAACACTTATCAAGTATAATGCCAATTCGCGATTTGGATACCTTAGATCCAAAAAATTTTATAATCATCAAGGGAGCAAGGGTTAACAATCTCAAGAATCTCAGTGTAGCCATTCCGAGAAATAAATTGATCATTATTACCGGATTATCCGGATCAGGGAAATCATCGCTTGCATTTGATACCTTATTTGCTGAAGGACAGCGCATGTATGTAGAAAGTTTAAGCTCTTATGCACGCCAGTTTCTGGGTAGAATGGAAAAGCCTGAAGTGGATTATATCCGGGGGGTCTCCCCGGCCATTGCCATCGAGCAAAAAGCCAATACGAGAAATCCCAGGTCAACAGTCGGAACTACTACTGAAATTTATGACTATCTGAAGTTACTTTTTTCCCGAATTGGGAAAACTTTCTCACCAATTTCTCAAAAAGAAGTCAAAAGGGATACAGTCACTTCGGTAGTGGATTACATTTTTTCTCACCCTGAAGGTACGCGAGTGTTGGTATACAGTCCTTTGCATTTTCAATCCAGCCGCTCTACCGGGAAGGAATTGAATGTGTTGATCAGTAAGGGATTCACGCGGATTAAAATTGGATCTGAAGTGCTTTTTGTGGAGGATGTAATCGAGAATTTAAAAAACTATCCTGATCTTGAAAATATATGGGTAGTGCTCGACCGAACGGTGGTCCGGCATGAAGAGGAGGAAAATCAATACCGGTTAGCCGATTCAGTTCAAACTGCTTTTTTTGAAGGTCAGGGAGAATGTATCGTTGAAATTGAAGATCAGGGTGAAAGGAAATTCAGTGACCGGTTTGAACTGGACGGCATTCAATTTGAAGAACCCAGTGTGAACTTGTTCAGCTTTAATAATCCCTATGGCGCATGTAAAAGATGTGAGGGATTCGGTAAGATTCTCGGGATTGATGAGGATCTTGTCATCCCGGATAAAAGTCTTTCGGTATATGAAGGAGCCATCGTTCCCTGGCGAAGTGAAACCATGAAAAAATGGATCCAGCCGTTAATTGCTCATGCCATTCAGTTTGATTTTCCAATTCACAAACCCATCAATGAATTGCCTATCGAAAAATATCAATTATTATGGGATGGGAACGAATATTTCAAAGGACTGCATGATTTTTTCCGGCATATCGAATCAAAAACACATAAAATCCAATACAGGGTTTTGTTAAGCAGGTACCGTGGAAGGACCACCTGTCCGGAATGTAAAGGGACCCGGTTAAGAAAAGATGCCAGTTATGTAAAGATCAACGGTAAATCGATTTCAGACCTGGTTTTGTTGCCGGTCACCGATTTCCTGAATTTTTTCAAACACCTGGAACTTAACGAATACGAATCGAAGATCAGTAAACGGTTGCTTGTGGAGATCCTCAACCGGCTGAAATACCTGGAACTTGTTGGATTGGGTTATCTGACCATGAACCGGCTAACTTCGAGTTTGTCGGGAGGGGAATATCAACGGATCAGGCTGGCCACCTCGCTGGGAAGTGCTCTGGTGGGTTCAATGTACATCCTCGATGAGCCTACCATTGGATTACATCCAAGGGATACGAATCGCCTGATCGATGTTCTTAAATCCTTAAGGGATATGGGTAATACAGTGGTGGTGGTAGAACATGAAGAGGAAGTGATGCAACAGGCAGACCAGATCATTGACATCGGGCCGGATGCGGGATCCCATGGAGGAGAACTTGTTTTTCAGGGTTCCGTGGAGGAAATAAAGAAAAATGGAAAAACGCATACTTCCAGATTTTTGAACAGGACTGAAAAAATTAATATTCCGGCAAGGAGGAGATCATGGAAAAAAAGTCTCATTCTCAAAGGAGCTCGCGAAAATAATCTGAAAAATCTTGAAGTAAGGATTCCATTGGGAGTTTTAACGGTAATAACCGGCGTCAGTGGATCCGGGAAATCAACACTTGTACAAAAAATATTGTATCCTGCGATCGGACGAATGATCGGACAGGTTGGTGAAACCGCAGGAAGTTACGATAAGCTGGAAGGAGACTACCAGAAAATTTCCCAGGTGGAATTTGTGAACCAGAATCCGATCGGGAAATCATCCCGTTCCAACCCGGTGACCTATGTAAAGGCCTATGATCATATCCGAAAACTATTTTCAAATCAGCCATTGGCCAGGCAGCGGGGTTATAAACCTGCTCATTTCTCTTTCAATATAGATGGAGGCCGTTGCGATGTGTGTCAGGGAGAAGGTTCCATAAAAATTGAAATGCAGTTCATGGCGGATATTTACCTGACCTGCGAAACCTGCAAGGGAACCCGGTTCAAATCAGAAATCCTTGATATCACCTATAAGGATAAGAATATTCACGATATCCTTGAAATGACCATCGATGAAAGCATTTCTTTTTTCAGGGAAGAAACTTCGCTTATCTCGAGGTTGAAACCCCTGCAGGATGTTGGATTGGGATATGTAAGATTGGGCCAATCCTCGAGTTCACTCAGTGGAGGCGAAGCTCAACGGGTAAAACTCGCTTCATTCCTGGGAAAAGGCAATATCAATCAAAATGAGCATATCCTCTTTATTTTTGATGAACCCACCACCGGCCTTCATTTTCACGATATCAATAAATTATTAAACGCTATACAGGCACTGATTTCACAGGAAAACAGTGTGGTCGTGATTGAACATAACATAGAAGTAATTAAAACTGCTGACTGGATCATTGACCTTGGCCCTGAAGGAGGAGATGAAAAAGGGGGGTACATCGTATTCGAAGGAACTCCCGAAGAAATGGTTCAAAAAAGCGTAGGATACACAGCGAAATTCCTGAAAGAAAAATTAGTGATTTCCTGAATCAGTTCCCGTAAGCTGACAATACAAGGTGCCGGTTCACTCCAAAATTTCTGAATTCACATAGATAAATGCCCTGCCAGGTACCGAGGTTCAGTTTACCATTGGTAATGGGAATGCTTACATGGCTGCCGACAAGAGAGGTTTTAATATGTGCCGGCATATCATCCGGTCCTTCATAATTGTGTCTGAAATAGTCTACATTTTCCGGAACCATTTTGCTGAAATGCGTCTCCATATCATGACGGACCGTGGGATCGGCATTTTCATTGATTGAAAGTCCGGCAGATGTATGTTTGATCAGTATATGAAGAATCCCTTTATTAATTTGTTTCATCTCAATAAATTCGTCGACAATATGGTCAGTAACAAGATGGAAACCCCTTCTGAACCTTGGAAGAATGATTTCTTTCTGAAAAAATTTCATCTCTCTTTATTTTAAAAATTCTACGGCACCTATATCCGGTAAAGAATCCCTCGCCTGCCCAAATAGATCGAAATTCATCTCAGACAACCGTGCACTGTCGACAGCAGGGGAAAGGGAGTCTGGTGTATAATCATAATTTTCAATATCCTGAAAGGTCATAAACTTAGTATCTGTACTAAGATACGAATTGTTGCCTTCAAAAACAGATAACGAAGTCTTGAAAATACTGTTATCTGTCTGAATTAAAAAATCGGAATTCCCTCCCTCTTCAATCAATATTTCTTCCTCAAGATCCCCCCAGATAATGGTATAATTCAGCTTGACATCAAGTTTTTCATCAATGAGACGGTTATCATCCAGCACCAGATTATTTGAAAACACCACGGAAGGCCCCTGGCGGAATAATCCCAGTGCATAATTAGTGAATGTACAATGAACATAATGATAATTGCCCCCGGCCAGGTTGGCCAAAATATATCCGGTTGATATATCTACGAGCGTATTTTCTATCCACATATCAGATGTAAATGCAACGATGCCTCCGAAACTCGTATTTTCAATCCGGGTATTCCTGACCACCACATCCGGAATGGTATCCGGATCCGGCGTTCCCACCCTTAAACCGTATTGTGCGTTTCGTATATCCGCATATTCAATCAGATTATTTTTACTTCCTTCAAGGAAGAAAATTCCACCCCACTGTCCGGGCAGGTTTTCATACTCCTTATCCAGCCTTTCATTCCTGAGTATGATCCTTCTTTCAGCACTTCCTGTTACTTTCAAAGTCCCTTTGATGAAAATCGAGGACCGGCTTGATACATAAATCCGAGTCCCTTCGCTGATCGTAAGTGAAATAAGACTGTCCAACAATATAGAACCGGTTAACAGATAGGGGATTTCAGATGTCCAGTTTTGATCCGATGTGATGATTAAGTTCCCCAGATAATGGGCGTTCTGCCCCCAACTTCTGAGTTTTACATGGTCGAGCCGGTTATTATATGAAAAAAGAATGGAGTCCCTGACAATAAAAGGAAGGGTCTGATCATTTGGGTTGATCGCCACCTTCACGAGGATCAATAGGGAATCATTCCCGAATAGGATCTGATCCAGCACCTCATTCTGTTCGACACCCGCAACAATGATGGAATATTCCGATTGAGGTCCATTCCCCAGCGAGATCTTATCGAAGTTAACGGCATTTTTGTTCGGATTCCGGACCGATAGCCTTTTGGTTACACTTCCTGAAACTGTAAAAACCGTATCAAAGGATATGGTATCTGCAGAAAACTGAATGGTCAATCCCGGATCATCTGTAACCCATTCTTCTTCATATTGACAGGAAGAAAAAAATCCTATCAACAGCATAAAGGCAATGAGTTTCCGGCAAATCAATCCTTGATATTTGTCTGACCTTCCTTTAATCTTTCAGCATTGTCTGCAATTCGCAAATTCTCAATGAAATCACCGATCTCCCCATCCATCACGGCCTGCAGATTATAAACAGAGTAATTTATTCTGTGATCCGTCACCCTGCTTTGCGGGTAATTATAGGTGCGTATTTTATCCGAACGATCCCCGCTACCTACCATCAATTTTCTCTGTTCACCGACCTGATCGTTATGTTTTTTCAATTCAATCTCATATAACCTGGATCGCAGTACTTTCATGGCCTTCTCCAGGTTCTTGATCTGTGATTTTTCATCCTGGCAGGTAACGATCAGACCCGTAGGTATATGCGTCAGCCTAACCGCTGAATAGGTTGTATTTACCGATTGCCCACCAGGTCCTGAAGAGCAGAAAGTGTCTTTTCGAATATCATTCATATTGATATCTATTTCGACCTCTTCCATTTCAGGTAAAACTGCCACACTGGCTGCCGAGGTATGAACCCTTCCCTGGGTTTCGGTTACAGGTACCCGCTGCACACGGTGAACACCTGATTCATACTTAAGCTTGCCATAAACATCCTCGCCACTTACCATGGTAATAATTTCTTTATATCCACCCGATGTGCCTTCCATGATATCGAGTACACTCATTTTCCATTTCATCCTTTCACAATACCTTTCATACATACGGAAAAGATCTCCTGCAAAAATAGCGGCTTCGTCTCCCCCGGTCCCTGCTCGAATTTCAAGAATAGCATTTTTACTGTCATTGGGGTCCTTGGGAATTAACATCCGCTTGAGTTCATCCTCCATCTCCTCTTGTTGGGGGTACAGCTCATCCAGTTCAGATTTTGCCATTTCCCTGAATTCAGGATCCTTTTCAGTGGCAAGCAATGATTTGGCGCTCTTTATATTATCGACGATTTTTTTATAGGCATCGTATTGCTTTACAATTTTCTCGAGGTCTTTATATTCCTTGCTTAATTTGGAATACCTTTTCATATCAGTCATGATATCCGGTTCAATCAGCTTCTGGCCAACCTCATTAAACCTGGATTTGATCGCTTCCAACTTATCTATCATACAATTAGATATTTTACTGACATTTTATACAGGGTGTTGTCATTAAAATGACGGTTCAGTCGTGAAAAAATATCAGTTAATTTGAATTTCTTCCCCGGTGGTATTCAGTAATTTGAAATCCGTCATCCCCAATGAAGTATCCTCTTCCAGATGTACCCATTTATGATACTTCAAAAACCATTTCATCTGCCTGGAAATCATTCCATAACGGAAATAAGCATATAAATAGGGATGAACCGCCACGGTCAGTGACTTCTCATTTTGTTTTGTTAAAATATGATCTATATTTTTTTCTATGATATCTGCAATCAGGATGGATGCCGTTATCTTTCCTGTACCATTGCATGTCGGGCAAATTTCATGGGTGATAATATTTAATTCCGGGCGGACCCGTTGACGGGTAATCTGCATCAGTCCGAATTTTGATAAAGGTAAGATCGTAAATTTGGATCGATCATCCTTCATTTCAGCCTTTATCGCATTATATACCTTTTTCTTATTTTCCGTCCGCCTCATATCAATAAAATCAATGACAATGATCCCACCCATATCCCGTAATCTTAACTGCCGGGCCACTTCTCTGGCAGCCTCCAGATTGACATTTAAGGCTGTTTTCTCCTGATTATCTTCCGAATTGGATTTATTGCCACTATTGACGTCAATGACATGCAGGGCTTCGGTATGCTCGATAACGATATATCCTCCCCCCGGCAGACTCACTGATTTCCCGAATAAGGATTTTAATTGTTTCTCAATGCCGTATTGTTCAAATATCTTGGTTTTCCCATTGTACATTTTAATGATTTTCTCCTTATCAGGTGCGATCTTTTTAACGTAGGTTTTAATTTCATCAAAAATGACGGGGCTATCTACGTTTACAGCATCAAATGATTCATTAAGAATGTCACGCAGTAGGGACGAAACCTTACTCATTTCGCCCACAATTTTAGATCTTGGTTTGGCTAACTTCAGGTTTTTAACACCCTCATGCCATATGTCCATCAGATTGGTGAGATCCCGGTCCAATTCGGCTACATCTTTGCCCATGGCAACCGTCCGGATGATGATCCCAAAATTTTCCTGCTTAATGGAATTAATCAGTCGAGAAAGTCTCTTCCTTTCATCGCTTTCAGTAATTTTTTTTGAAATACTTACTGTGTTGGAGAAAGGAACCAGTACCAGATATCTACCAGCGATAGATATCTCACAAGATAGTCGGGGCCCTTTTGTTGAAATCGGTTCTTTCACAACCTGAACCAGAATCCGCTGATTCTTTGTGAGAACCTGTGAGATCTTGCCTGCCTTATCAATATCAGGCTCTAATTTGAATTTTGCTAATTTCGATGAAGCGGTTTTCCTCGTTAAAATAAACTTGGTAAACTTGTTCAGAGAGTTTACCTGAGGTCCCAGATCCAGGTAGTGAAGAAAGGCATCTTTTTCATATCCTACGTCGATAAAAGCGGCATTTAGTCCTGCTACCACTTTTTTTACCGTACCTAAAAAGATGTCTCCTACCTTGAATTGGTTAGACTCTTCTTCAAAATGAAATTCAACAAGATCTTTGTCTTTCAATAGGGCGATCCGACATCCTTGATTTGTTTCATTTACTACTAAATTTGTGTTCAAGGTTTTGTCTAATTAAATACCCTATCTTATCTTGAAGAGATCATCTTATTGTCTCTTCTTGTGTCTGTTTTTTCTAAGCCGCTTTTTTCTCTTATGAGTCGCGATCTTATGTCTTTTTCGTTTTTTACCGCAAGGCATAATGTAATATTTTTAATTTATTAAATATTTTAATTCAATTCCCGTAAATATCCTTCTACCGTGGCAATCACTGCCGGATCGTCCTCCATACTTTTCACCAGTTCGAATTGTTTCCGGGCTTTGTCTTTTTCATTCAAATTATAATAACTCAGACCCAGGTAAAATTGGGCCTGTAAATTTTTTGGATTTATTCCAGCAAGCTCTTCAAAATATTCCCTGGCCTTTTCAAATTGCCCTGATTGCACCGATAAAGTCCCCAGATTATAAATGGCCATTTCATTGGCCGGATCTGCTTCCAGAATCTGTTGAAGCATCGTGATTCCCTGCATTGGATTTGCAGAAGAAATATAAGTCATGGCTATTTTGTTACGTAAATCAAACCTTTCAGGTTGTTCCTCGAGGATCAAAAGATAGTAATATCGTGCTTTTTCTCCCAATTCAATTGCTTTTTCACGATCCATGGCAAAACTGAAAGATTCATAAAAGGCATCTCCAGTTTCCTGAAAATGTTCGACAGTAGGTTCGTTAATCGAAACATACTCCAAATATTTAGCCGCACTGTCATATTTATTATACGTTAAATAGATGGAAGCAATCGAATCAGCCCATGCTGTTTGTCCAACGGCAGACTGATTTTTAAATTCGTTTCTGTAACCATCTAATTTCTCCCTGTCCTCCGCCGTAATCTCAAAAGCATGCAGATTGTTTATATCAGTGAAACCACTTCCGCCATCTGCAGACATTGTGGCTCTTTCTGTATCTTCCAACTCCGCTTTGGGATCATTATCAACCACGATCCTGGGAAGGTTGTATATAACAATTACTAAAATAATCCCAACAGCGACAAGTATTACTCTTTGTTTGAGCATAATGAAACCATAAGAACCGAATTATTCTGATGGTATTAAGTATGATTAGCTTTTACTTTATCGCTTTTTTTGATTTTCTCAATAAATACTTTTGATGGCTTGAAGCTCGGCACAAAATGTTCATCAATTACCATGGCGGTATTTTTTGAAATATTCCGGGCGACTTTTTTAGCCCGTCTTTTATTAACGAAACTACCAAAACCACGAACGTAAATATTTTCACCATCTGCCATTGAATTTTTCACTACGTTAAACAACGCCTCAACGGTCACTTGTACATCGGCTTTATCAATGCCGGTCTTTTCTGAAATTTTTGATATTACTTCAGCTTTAGTCACAGTCCTAAGAGTTTAAAAATTTTCGTAAATAATTAATACCCAAATATTTTGGAGCCACAAAAATAGTTTCTCAAAGGCATTAATGAAAATAAAAATCAAACAAAATTGTATACTTGTAATTTTTATAGTCAGTATCATACCGGATTCGTCTTGGATAAAAGAAACTTTAACCATATTCTATTAAGCTGGTACGGAGAAAATAAAAGAGATCTTCCCTGGAGAAAAACAAAAGATCCCTATAATATTTGGCTTTCCGAGATCATTCTCCAGCAGACCCGGATCAATCAGGGACTTCCCTACTATTCCAGGTTTCTGAAAGCATATGATAACATTCAAGCATTTGCCATGGCTACCGAAACAGAAATACTCAGGAACTGGCAAGGTCTGGGGTATTATTCACGGGCCAGAAATATGTTAAAATGTGCCAAATTGATCGTTGATAAATATAATGGAGTTTTTCCTGATAATTACGGGGAACTGCTAAAATTGCCAGGTGTTGGCCCTTATACGGCGGCAGCCATTGCATCCATATCTTATGACCAACCTGTACCTGTAATCGATGGCAATGTATACAGGGTGCTGTCCAGGGTGTTTGGGATCCACCAAGATATACAATCGATCCGGGGAAGAAAGATCTTTCAAAAACTTGCAGAAGAACTCATGACTGAAGTAAATGCAGGAGATTATAACCAGGCCATCATGGAATTTGGGGCATTACAATGTACTCCGCAAAATCCAGATTGTGAACGTTGTTTATTTAATGTTCCATGCTACGCCAGCATAAATAAGGAACAATCCGGATTACCGGTCAATTTGAAAAAAAATAAAAATCAGGTCCGTAATTTCCACTATCTGGTGATCCGGTACAATAACCAAATTTTCATGAAAAAAAGGGGGGGAAAAGACATTTGGTATGGCTTATTTGATTTCCCACTCATTGAAATCCCGCATCAGCAATTAGATTTCTCGAAAGATAAAATGACCCGGTATCTCGCCGAAAATTATAGGATGAAACACAAACGCCATTATATTCATGTATTGACCCATCAACGCATCTACGCAACTTTTTACCTATGGACATTGGATTCATTAAATGATGAATTATCCCGAAATCTTCCAGTAGAAGGTCGGTTTTATTCAATGGAAGAAATTGAAAATTTGCCTAAGCCGGGATTGATTGATAAATATTTGAAGGAAGAATAATTTTGGTTAATTTTGTAACAAATTATGTTCAACCAGTATTTAATAAAATATTATGGCAGGCGTTAATAAGGTTATTTTAATTGGTAATTTAGGAGCAGATCCTGAAATCCGGCATTTACCCAGTGGATCAATTGTGGCAAATATCAACCTGGCCACTTCGGAATCCTATATGACAAAGGAAGGGGAAAGAGTGGAACAAACCGAATGGCATCGAATTGAACTTTGGGATGGTTTGGCTAAGATTGCCGAACAATATTTAAGCAAAGGCCGGCAGGTCTATATTGAAGGAAAACTTAAGACAGAATCTTGGCAGGACAATGATGGTAACAAACGTTTTATAACCAAGGTTCGAGCCACAAATATGACTTTATTGGGTGGAAAATCATCTTCCTCCATTCAGTCCGATTCCGAGGGTACATCGATGAGTTCCCAGAAAACCAATGAGCCTGTTGACCTACCCGATGAAACGGATGATCTACCATTTTAAGACTAAATTGCAGAAATTTGGACGACCCTTATCCGAGTAGTTTACTGTTTATTTTATTACAAAGCTCAGCTGGTACATTCTATTTCTTTGGGGGATTGACGCTGGCTGTTCTTTTGTTACTTTCCGCCATGGTGTCCGGTTCTGAGGTTGCTTTTTTCTCATTAACCAGGCAACAAATCGCCAGTTGCAAAAACAGTCATCAACAATCAAAAAAAATCATTTATAAACTCATCCAAGATCCTAAAAAACTACTGGCTACCATTCTTATCTGTAATAATTTTATCAATGTGGCATTCGTCACACTGGCTACTTTTATAACCTGGAGAATTGTGGGAACGAATACGCTGGAAGGGATAACCATCGTCATCCTTACCTTTATCACCACTTTTTCCATTGTATTTTTTGGTGAAGTGATCCCCAAAGTATATGCAAGACCTAACAGCATGCACTTTTCTCGACAAACGGCCAGGATGCTCCTAATTGCCGAAACAATTTTCAGGCCCTTGAGTTGGTTCCTGATGAATACCACCAATATCATTGAAAAAAGAATCGAAAAAAAAGACTACCAGGTTTCGAAAGAAGAATTACATAAAGCCCTTGAACTGACGGCTGGAGGAGAGACCACGGAAGAGGAAAAGGAGATCTTAAAAGGCATCGTCAATTTTGGCACACTTTCAGTCAAACAGGTCATGCGGTCCAGGTTGGATATCACTGCCTTTGATATAGAAACCAAATTTCACGAGCTGATGGATAAAATCAATAAATGTGGATTTTCAAGGATTCCTGTTTTTCGTGAAACGATTGACAGAATTGAAGGAATTTTATACATCAAGGACCTGCTGCCCTATCTCGAAAAAGATGAACAATACAACTGGCAGACATTGTTACGTCCTGGTTATTTTGTGCCAGAGAATAAAAAAATCGATTCCTTATTGAAGGATTTCCAGGAAAAACGGGTTCATATGGCCATTGTGGTAGATGAATATGGAGGGACTTCCGGTTTGATCACACTGGAGGATATCATTGAAGAAATTGTTGGCGAGATCCGGGACGAATTCGATGATGATGAGATTGCCTACAATAAGCTCGATGATAATACGTATGTATTTGAAAGCAAAACCTCTTTGAATGATTTTTGTAAAATATTGGGTATAGATCCTTCAATCTTTGAAAAGGTGAAAGGTGAAAGTGAATCTATGGGAGGTCTTTTACTTGAATTAAGCTCTAAATTGCCCAGGGTTGGTGAAAAAATTGAATATAAAAATTTTGTTTTTACAGTGGTCGCGGTTGATAACCGGAGGATTAAAAGAATTCGTGTATTCATCAAATCGCCCATCGTGAACAATAATGATCTAACCTGATGAAATCAAATGAATGATCGTGAAAAAAGAATATCCTTTAATATTAACGGTAATCATTCTGTTTTTCAGCTGTTCCAGGGATTATATGCCCAAACCAAGAGGTTATAATCGTATTGAACTCCCGGAACCCACCTATTCATCCATTCCGGATACGCTTCCCTATCATTTTGAAATTTCGAACCTGGCCAGGATAAACACTGATACATCCTGGATCTTTATGAAGATGATACAGGAAGCCATCGATCCCGGTCAAAAAACAATTCAGGAACGATATTGGATCGATCTCGTATACGATACACTGGATGCAGATATTGAAATCACCTATAAAACCATCCATGGCGAGGAAGAACTGATGAAGGAATATTTTGGAGATGCCTATAAATTGACAGCTCATCATCAGATCAAAGCCTCCTCGATCGAAGAATCCATAATCAAAACGCCCTTTGGACATACGGCCTCGATCTCAGAAATTAGTGGTGAGGTTCCCACGCCCATACAGTTTGTGACCACAGATTCTGCCAAACATTTTATAAGGGGAGCATTATATTTCAAAACGGCTACAAAAAATGATTCTCTTGCTCCGGTAATTGACTATTTGAAAAAAGACATCATTCATCTTCTGAATACCCTCGAGTGGAAAAAAGAAAGTAATTAATGGATACTCCCGTCAGTGGTATACATTCCATATGGAATAAAATTTACTCTCCGCGAATGCTATTTTTATATTAATTTTTTTATAGTTTCAGGACAACTATGTCATCTTTTTTTGAAACCAAAATAGAATTTCTGAAAGGTGTAGGGCCACAAAAAGCCTCCTTGCTGAATAAGGAATTTAATATCTTCTCTTTTGGTGATCTTCTGCAGCATTTTCCATTCAGGTACGAAGACCGGACTAAACTCTTCCCCATTTCCCAACTCAATGCTTCAATGCCTTATGTGCAGATCAGAGGAATGATCCGGCATCATGATATTACCGGATATCGAAATAAACAAAGATTGGTTATATATTTTTACGACGCATCCGGAGAAATTGAATTAATCTGGTTCCAGGGGGCCCGCTGGGTATTGAAAAAAATCAAAAAAGAGAAGGAATACCTGGTTTTTGGCAAACCTTCCCTGTATGGATCTAAACTTTATATCCCGCATCCGGAAATGGAAGAATTTCCCGAGGATATGGAACAACTACTGCATTTACAGCCGGTATATCCTTCGACGGAAAAGTTAAAATCAAGGTTCCTTGACAGTCGTGGGATCTCCCGTTTGCAGAAAGAACTCATTGTCAAAGCCATGCCGTATATTACCGAGACATTGCCTGCGAATATCATTGACCAGTACAATCTGATGCATAAAAAGGAAGCTTATCAGCAGATCCATTTCCCGGAAGATCAGTCTAAGCTGTCAAAGGCTCAATTCAGGCTTAAATTTGAAGAGTTCTTTTATGTACAGCTCCGCTTACTGAAATTAAAACTCACGAGGTTTAATAAATTTAAAGGACAGATATTTAACCACACTGGCTTATTGAATACTTTTTACCATCAACACCTTCCTTTTGAACTCACTGGAGCACAGAAAAAAGTGATCCGGGAAATTTTTCAGGACATGAAATCAGGGCATCAGATGAATCGCCTGCTTCAGGGTGATGTTGGATCCGGAAAAACCATCGTGGCTTTTATTGCCATGCTGCTGGCCATTGAAAATGATGCACAGGCCACCCTGATGGCTCCCACGGAAATACTTGCTGAACAGCATTTCCGGAGTTTAAAGAAATACAGTGATCTTCTTGGGCTTAAAATCAGCCTGTTAACTGGATCCACTAAAAAATCAGCCAAGAAAGAAATCCGGGAACGGCTTGAAAATAAGGATATAGACATTGTCGTGGGTACTCACGCTTTGATAGAATCGGATGTAAAGTTCAAGAACCTGGGATTAGCCATAGTAGATGAACAGCACCGGTTTGGGGTTGCCCAACGTGCCAAGCTCTGGAAAAAAAATCAGCTCATTGTTCCACATGTACTCGTTATGACTGCCACGCCCATCCCGAGAACCTTGGCGATGACCCTTTATGGGGATCTCGACGTATCTGTGATCGATGAGCTCCCTGCCGGTAGGAAACCCATCAAAACCCTGTTGCGTTTCGACAGGAACAGACTCAGTTTATTTGGCTTTATCCGGGAACAGATCAAATTGAGACGACAGGTATATGTTGTGTACCCTTTGATTGAAGAATCTGAAAAGCTGGATCTGAAACACCTGATGGATGGTTATGAAAGTTTATCCCGTGCATTTCCCGAATATCAGCTGAGCATTGTACATGGGAAAATGAAATCGGCTGATAAAGATTTTGAGATGAAAAGATTCATCAAGAGAGAAACGCAGATCCTGGTTTCCACTACGGTGATTGAAGTGGGGGTCGATGTGCCAAATGCCACCGTGATGGTGATTGAAAATGCCGAAAGGTTCGGCTTGGCACAGTTGCATCAGTTACGTGGACGGGTTGGACGTGGTGCCGAGCAATCCTATTGCATTCTCATGTGTCATGAAAAGCTTAGCAATGAAGCAAAAATCCGCCTTGAAACAATGGTCAGGACGAATAATGGATTTGAAATTGCCGATACGGATCTTAACCTGCGGGGTCCTGGGGATCTTATGGGAACCCAGCAAAGCGGTGTTCTTGATCTGTTGATCGCTGATCTGGCGAAGGATGGAAAAATTCTCCAGATCGCCAGGGAAGCGGTTAAAAAATTGCTGGAAGAGGATATTGATCTCATTATGGAAAAAAATAAAAATATACGGGACCATATAAAAAACTTACATAAAAAAATTATCAACTGGAGCCGGATTAGCTGATCAGATTATGGTGTCTTTCAAAAATTTATCTTCCTGGGCAGGAAAGTCCGTCATAAAATGGCACCCCCGGGATTCATTTCTTCTTAATGCGCATTGAATGATGACATAGGCGATGGCAGACAGGTTTCTCAATTCCAGAAGATCCGGGGTGATCTTGGTCCGTTGATAATAATCTTCCGTTTCCTCGTAAATCAAACTCACGCGTCGAAAAGCTCTTTCCAGTGTCTGTTTTGATCTGACAATCCCCACATAATCCCACATGAGATTCTGGATCTGTTTTAGGTTATGTTTAACCAGAAACCATTCATCAAGGTTAAGAACACCCGTCTCATCCCAGTCCGGAATAATTACACTTGAGAAATTTCGTGCTCTTTTGTGAACCAGTTTTTCGGTAGCCCTCTTACTGAAAACGAGGGCTTCCAGCAGACTATTGCTTGCAAGCCGGTTTGCTCCATGCACGCCGGTGTGCGCAACCTCACCCACGGCAAACAAATTCTGCATACTGGTCTGTCCATTCAGGGACGTCATGATGCCTCCACAGAGATAATGGGCTGCCGGCACTACGGGAATGGGCTCTTTGGTGATATCCAGGTTAATTTCCTGATAACAGTGCTGATAAATTTTAGGGAAACGGGACCTGATTTCATCGGCAGGGAAATGGGTCATATCAAGCCAGACATGATCTTCTCTCCTTTTTTTCATTTCGGAATCAATCGCCCTGGAAACAATGTCTCTTGGTGCCAGATCCCCCCTTTTATCATAATTTTTCGTAAATGCCTCTCCCCCAAGATTTCTCAATATCCCTCCATGTCCCCGCAAAGCCTCCGAGATCAGGAAGAGCCGGCTCCCGGGATGATACAAGGCAGTGGGATGAAACTGTATAAATTCCATATTGGCTATTCTCACACCTGCACGATATGCCATGGCTACTCCATCACCGGTGGCACTTTCAGGATTGGTCGAATATTTATAAACCCTGGAAGCTCCCCCGGTAGCAAGTATGGTATAATTAGAATGAAAAACGTGGACCTGTTTATCCTGTTTCGCAAATATATAGGCACCAAAACAGATATTAAATGCCGCCTGCAGATTCCCTCTTACATGGTGCTCTGTGATTAATTCGATTGCATAATGATCTTCAAAAATCGTAATGTTGGGATTCTCCCTGACCTGATCGATCAGCACACGCTGTATTTCCGCACCGGTATAATCCTTCACGTGAAATATTCGATTGACCGAGTGTCCTCCCTCCCTGGCAAGGTCATATGCTGATGAATTCTCCTTCCTTGTAAAATTCACTCCCCAATTAATCAGATCTTTAATTCGTTCCGGCCCCTCTTTCACCATAATCTCGACAGAATCGTGGTGACAGAGTCCTGCTCCAGCGATCAGGGTATCTGATATGTGAGACTGAGGACTATCGTATTCAGTGAAAACTGAAGCGATGCCTCCCTGGGCATAACTTGTATTGCTTTCCCCTAAAGTAGTTTTGGAAATAACATTTACTTTTCCGTAACGGGCAATCTGAAGGGCAAAATTAAGTCCTGCGGCGCCGCCTCCAATAACCAAATATTCTGATTGGTATCTTTTCAAAAATGTTAAAAAATTAGACCTTTATTTTTTTGGAAATCTCAAGCATCCGTTCGATTGGACGTCTGGCACTCTCGATCACTTCATCACTTAAAATTACTTCCGGTTTTTCGTATTGTAAAGTTAAGTACAGTTTTTCGAGTGTATTTAATTTCATATACGTGCAATCATTACAACCACAGGTTGCATCAATCGATGGGGCCGGCATAAAAATCTTGTCAGGTGATGAGTTTTTCATCTGGTGTAAAATCCCACTTTCAGTGGCAATAATAAATCTCTTTGCCGGCTCTTCAATTGTATATTTAAGCAAAGCCGTGGTGGATCCAATAAAATCGGCTGCGATCAACAAGGGCTTTTCACATTCAGGATGGGCGATAAACCTGGCATCTGGATATTCTTCTTTCAGTGCAAGAATTTTCTCAAGAGAATATTTTTCATGAACCATACAAGCCCCGTCCCAAAGGACCATATCCCGGCCTGTCAGGTTATTGATGTAATTTCCAAGATTTTTATCCGGTGCGAAAATGAGTTTTTCATCTTTAGGAAAACTCTCTACAATGGCCACTGCATTGGAAGAAGTGCAGATCACATCTGAAAGGGTCTTGATGTCGGCCGTACAATTGATATAACTGATCACCTTATGATCAGGATGTTGCTCTTTAAATTCAGCAAATGCTTCTGCAGGTGCACTTTCTGCAAGTGAACAGGAGGCCTTGATGTCCGGGATCAGTACCTTGGTACGGGGATTCAGGATCTTAGCCGTTTCCGCCATAAAATGAACGCCCAGAAAAACAATGATCGCTGCATTTGTCTTTTTGGCCTGCTGTGATAAACCAAGACTGTCTCCGACAAAATCCGAGATATCCTGAAGTTCTGGATTGATGTAAAAATGCCCAAGGATAACCGCATTCTTAGACTTTTTGAGCTGCTTGATCTCCTTAATTAAATCCAATCCCGGATCAACAGGCAGATTGATGTATCCATTAAGGGCAATGGTTTTATTAAGATCCATTTATGCTAATATTTCTACAAAGTTAACCTGAAAAATTCATGTATTATTCTATCCAAGGACCGATAAGGCACAAATTCCTGATATTTAAAATGATGCACCATAATTAATCATTTTACAATAATTCTCCAATGGTATTAAAATGAACCATTAAAATGATGCCTATCGAGGGTTAATCTCATTACGTATCTAATTGAAAATAAATGAGATCCCAACTGTTAATATCTAACTTTGACAATTATTTTTGAATAATCGGAGTTAAGACTTCCATAAATGTAACGGTTTTTTATCCGTGAAGTTTGTTAAATCCGGGAATGTTATCCGAGAATTTTCAACGTTGAATGATCTGTGGGATCAGATGAAAGAATTTAGATAATGCAAATGACCAGAAAACAGCACTGATCAACATATACCCCAGTATTTGCTTTTTTGATCCGCCAAAGGCATGTACCAGAAGTGTCCCAATGATGGGTGAAAAAATAACAGGTGTAAGAAATGAAACACCGAAGAGACCATATTTTCTCCAGAATACGACGAATTTCCGGTTCCGTTTGGTAAATAATTTTTTGTCTCTTCGGAATATTTTATCCAGCCAGTGCCGGAAAGGTCGTCCAAAAAAAGAAATGATCAAAACAGTGGTCATCATCCCCAGAATGGTCAGAATCACCGTTTCAAAAAAGGTCAACCCCACGGCGGCGCCAAGTGTCGGTCCCCCGACAAACTTCAGCATGCTAATCAGATAAACGGTTAAATATTTCCCTAACCCGGACCAAATAGTTTCTACCATACGACTGTATAAGTGTAATAAAAATAAATCAATAAAAGGATCACTCCATCCACTCGACTCACCTGTCTTCTTGTCAACATCAGCGGTAATACGACCAGTGTGATGCCCAACATCCAGATAATGTCTGTATGAAGAATGACATCACTCACCTTGATCTCAGTTATAATGCTGGTAATTCCAAGTATCGACAATACATTAAATATATTGGAACCCATTAAATTACCCAATGCCAGATCCGTTTCCTTTTTAAAAGATGCAACACTTGAAGTTACCAATTCAGGTAGACTTGTGCCAATGGCTAATACTGTAATACCAATGATCCTTTCTTCAATTCCAAGAAGCCTGGCAAAGTCCTGGGCACTTCCCACAAACCATTCTGCACCAAAATACAATCCCGCAGATCCTAAAATAATATACGATAAATCTTTTAAAAAGGTATGTGGTGATTTGGGCAGATCAAACTCATGTTCAAGCTCCTTCACTACCTTCATGTCCTTCCTTGATTTTCGGACAATGAAAATAACATACACCACTAATATACCAATAAATAAGACCCCTTCATAGGAATCGACGAAACCTTCCCGTACCATCAGGTATAACAACAAAGAACTTCCCATCGTCATCGGCCAGTCTATTATAAGACTGTTTTTCTGAACATAGATCGGTGAAATGATCGATGCTATACCTAAAACAAGCGCCAGGTTACAAATGTTTGAACCGATCACATTTCCCATCGCGAGGTCAGGGCTACCGGCCAGGGCTGATTTGATACTGATTACCAATTCAGGAGAAGAGGTACCGAATGCAACGATTGTAAGCCCAACTACCAATGGAGATATTTTAAGTCTCAACGCAATACTGGAGGCTCCCTTCACCAGGAAATCACCTCCGAGAATGAGGACCCCCAATCCAATAATTAGAATCAGAATATTCAGCAACATATCTTCCTCAACTGATCTTTATCCTATAATTTTTTACCAAAACTCAAGTCCCCTGCATCTCCCAATCCAGGAACGATGTAGGACTTATCATTAAGATTCTCGTCAATATCACCAAACCAGAACTCTGCAGGAATTTTAATTTTATTTTGTAAATAATGATAACCTTCCCTGGCTCCTATCAGCGCTGCAATGAATATCCGGCTAGGCTGACCATAATTTAAAATATAATTAACGGCTTTTATAATAGATCTTCCTGTGGCAATCATGGGATCTACCAGTATTACTGGTTTATTGTTTACATCACCTATGGCCGTATACCCCATTTCAATCTCAAATTGATGACTTTTATTCTGATTTGACCTGAATGCTCCAATAAAACCACTTTCCGAATGATTAAAAATATTGATGAATCCTTTATAAAACGGAATCCCTGCCCTGAGAATCGTAATGATGTAAGGTGGATCTTTCATTATCTGCATCCTGGAAGTCCCCAACGGTGTTTCGATCGTTCTAACTTCATATTCAAACCGTTTGGAAATTTCATAGGCCAATATTTCTCCAGTTTTTTCCATATTCCACCTGAACCGTAACCCATCCTCCTGAATTTTTTTATCCCTTAATTCCGCAATGAAATTATTAACGATCGAATTCTGCTTTGTTAAGATATGAAGTGACAATTTCCTTGGTTTTTAAAATTTAAGATATCTATATTTCTTTAAATAATTTAATTTTTTATAGAAAAATTTAAAATAAAGCGAAAATAGAGAATTTAATGTAAATCGAAAAAAATAAATTAAATGGGACCTGGATTTATTTGAGAAATTAGGTACGATTATGATTGGGAAAGACAGGAAAAAGATGGTTGCAATGATCCGTAATCGTTTATTTTTTTATAATCAAATGCATTGATCTATCTTTATGGACTGAAAATAAATAGGTTTAATGAAAATACTGGATCTTGAATTCAAACCTTTCATCAAGGAAAAGGAAATTCAGCATGCTGTTATGAATTTAGGGGAAAAATTGAACCAGGAATATGCAGATCGTAATCCCCTATTCCTCGTAATCTTGAACGGGGCATTTATTTTTGCGGCTGATCTCTTCAGGGAATTAAAAATAAAGACTGAGGTATCTTTTATCAAATTATCCTCTTATCATGAGACCACCAGTACAGGGAGCGTAAGGGAATTAATCGGATTGAACCATTCCATTTTTAACAGAAACCTGATCATTTTAGAAGATATTATCGATACGGGATTAACTTTGCAGCATACCATGGATGCCTTACAGAATCTTGGTGCCGCTTCTATCGAGGTCGTTACTTTATTTTTAAAACCTGATTCCTTCAAAAAACGGATCGATGTAAAATATATTGGATTTAAAATTCCCAATGAATTTATAATTGGATATGGGATGGATTATGAGGGTTATGGTCGAAATTTAAAAGACGTTTATATACAAAAATAATTTTTTAATCATGATGTTGAATATTGTACTTTTTGGACCCCCGGGTGCCGGGAAAGGCACACAAAGTGAAAAAATCATTAAAAAATACTATTTGACCCATCTATCTACCGGAGATTTGTTCCGTAAGCATCTGAGCGAGGGGACAGAATTGGGAAAGCTGGCCCAGAAATATATGGATGAGGGAAACCTGGTACCGGATGAGGTCGTCATCAGGATGGTGGAATTCAAAATTAAAAACGAGAACAATACTCCCGGATTTATTTTCGATGGATTTCCGCGAACGGTAAACCAGGCGAAAGCACTGGATATTTTATTGAATAAAATGGGGCAGCCCATATCTGGGATGATCATTCTGGACGTTGATGAAGAGGAACTTAAAAAGCGGATTTTACTTCGTGGACAGAGTTCAGGCAGGTCAGATGATCAGGATGAAGAAAAGATCAATAACCGGATCCGTGTGTACCGGGAAGAAACAATACCAGTTGCAGAATATTATCAACAACAGAATAAACTATACAAAATAAAAGGTGTCGGTACCATCGATTACATTTTTCAGCATATCTGTGAGGTAATCGACAAGCTCCCTGTTAATATGATTGAATGACTTCAAACTTCATAGATTATGTAAAAATATTTACGCATTCCGGAAGCGGTGGAGCTGGCTCGGCGCACTTCCGGCGTGAAAAATTTGTGCCGAAGGGGGGGCCGGATGGTGGAGATGGAGGAAGAGGTGGGCATGTGATCCTGAAAGGGAACCAACAATTATGGACCTTACTTCACCTTAAATACAGGAAACATGTCATAGCAGGTAAAGGCAACAATGGTGAAGGGAGCAATCGAACGGGAGGTGATGGTTCGGATGTAATTCTTGAAGTTCCACTGGGTACCATTGCCAGAAATGCAGATACGAATGAATTCATCAATGAGATCATTGATGACAAGCAGGAAATCATCATCACTCCAGGAGGAAAAGGAGGACTGGGAAATAATCATTTTAAAACGGCCACCAATCAATCTCCTCGATATGCACAACCTGGAGAACCCGGGATCGAACAAACCGTCATTCTGGAACTTAAAATCCTGGCAGATGTAGGACTTGTCGGATTTCCAAATGCAGGTAAATCAACCCTGCTTTCCGTATTATCTGCAGCTAAACCAAAAATAGCAGATTACCCATTCACAACCCTGACTCCCAATCTTGGCGTTGTCCCTTACCATGATTACAGGTCCTTTGTTATGGCGGATATCCCCGGGATCATAGAAGGTGCTTCAAAAGGGAAAGGCCTGGGACACAGGTTTCTCAGGCATATTGAAAGAAATTCAGTATTGCTGTTCCTGATCCCGGCTGATACTGAAAATGTGGTAAATGAATATCAGGTCCTAATATCGGAGCTCAAGAAATACAATCCTGAACTTATGGACAAAAAACGACTTTTAGCCATTTCAAAATCAGATTTACTGGATGAGGAGCTCAGGGAGGAACTGGAGAAAGAATTACCGGAAAAAATACCCTCGTTATTTATTTCATCTGTCAATCAGGTGGGTCTTACTGAGTTAAAAGACCAACTATGGAGACTTCTTAACAGTTAAAATGCCAATATGTCATATATTTGGGAGTTGGCAAAAAAGTTGTTGATTAATTTTGAATCTAGTAAACGGGTGAACTATGTCAAAAGATATGGAAAAAGAAATAATGACAGATAAAAATAGCGTGGATGAAAAAGGATCATCTCATGAAACGGATCAGAGGAAGGATAAAAATATCCCTAAATCAAAAAAAGTACATAAGCATGATCATAAGGAGATTGAAAAACTGAATATTGAAATAGCAGAGTTAAAGGAAAAATATTTACGGATCTATTCTGAGTTTGATAACTACAGGAGACGAACGGCAAAAGAAAAGCTTGAATTGATCAGTACCGCCAATGAAGATCTGATGATCGAATTACTCCCTGTAATTGATGATTTCGAAAGGGCCCTCAAGGCAATGGAAGAAAACCATACCGAATGTAATTCGATCAAGGAAGGCATTCTTTTAATATTTAACAAACTCAAAAAAGTAACTGAAAAAAAGGGATTGAAGTTAATGGAATCTAAACCAGGAGATTCATTTGATACTGAAATTCATGAAGCGATCAGTCAAATTCCGGCTCCTGATGAGAAGTTTAAAGGAAAGATCGTTGATACCATTGAGAGAGGCTATTATCTTAATGATAAGGTGATTCGATTTGCCAAAGTTGTAATAGGAGCATAAAATAATGTCAAAACGGGATTATTACGAAATACTGGGTATAGACAAAAATGCCACTGCGGATGAAATAAAAAAGTCCTACCGGAAAATTGCCATCAAATACCATCCGGACAAGAATCCGGGGAACAATGAGGCCGAAGAAAAATTCAAAGAAGCCGCGGAAGCATATGAAGTCCTAAGCAATGCAGAAAAAAGAGCACAGTACGATCGCTTTGGTCATTCAGGTATGCGTGGAGGAGGATTCAGCGGTGGAGGAATGTCGATGGAAGACATCTTTTCACAATTTGGAGATATTTTCGGTGGTTCAGCCTTTGAAAGTTTCTTCGGTGGCGCCACAGGAGGAAGATCCGGAATGGGCCGGAGAGGGAGTAATCTCCGGATCAAGCTGAAAATGAATCTTGAAGAAATTGCCAATGGTGTTGAAAAGAAAATAAAAGTAAAACGGCTGGTTCTGGCTGATGGCGTAACATTTAAAAACTGTTCCAAATGCCATGGATCCGGTCAGATAAGGAAGGTCGTGAATACCATGCTGGGACAAATGGTATCAGCGACCACCTGTTATAATTGTCATGGATCCGGAAAAGTAATTGATAAAAAACCAAATGGGGTCGACAATACCGGATTGGTGCATAAGGAAGAAATAATCAACATTAAAATACCAACCGGAGTTTCTGATGGCATGCAACTTTCAATGTCGGGCAAAGGAAACATGGCACCGGGCGGAAGTCATCCCGGAGATTTACTGATCATCATTGAAGAAATTGAACATGAATTTCTAAAGCGGGACGGAAATAATCTGATCTTTGATCTGTATATCAGTTTTATTGATGCGGCCCTTGGCACAGACCTGGAAGTACCAACTATCGACGGAAAAGTTAAGATCAAGCTTGATCCGGGAACACAGAGTGGAAAAATATTGAGATTGCGTGGGAAAGGAATCAAGGACATCGATGGTTATGGAAAAGGTGATCAATTAATTTATATAAATATCTGGACGCCCAAAAACCTGTCTCATGAAGAGCGGACGAAGCTGGAATCACTCAAGGACTCGCCCAATTTCCAACCCAATCCAAGTCCCAATGAAAAAGGATTCTTCGAAAAAATGAAGGAATTTTTCTAGGATCGGCAAAATCCTGATTGCCAATAAATAAAGGTTAAGAATTGAAATTTTTACTTCCGTGCAACCTATCTAAGGTTTTCATCGTAAGTACAGCTTATGTTGAGGGGGATATTGCTGATATCAATTCTTTTGCCTGTTTTCTCCGGACTTCATGGCCAGGTTAAGAGATTCTATACACTTGAAAACGGGGATTTTGACAAGGTCAATATCATACTCAAGGCAACCTCGAATTCCTGTTGTATCAAACCCACTGTGAATCCAAACCTCGTTAATGTGTTTGGTTTTGAGAACAACAGTGAACCAACTATCTATTCCTCCTCCATATCCTCCGATCGCATTGAACGTCTGGTGATCAATCTTGACAATTCTTCAGGTGAAAATGAGGTTTCTTTATCTGATAAATTTTTTAAATCAAGCAGCTCGATAGACAATCATTGGGACTTATATCTATCCAAGGAAAAACCCATGAAATTACTTCTGAGTTATGCAATTGGGGATGCGTCAGTTGATCTTTCCAACCTGCCCATTGAACGCCTGAAAATTAATACCGGAAGTGCGAATGTCAATGTGAGCTATATGGAAGGCAGGAGTAACCTGGTTGAGATGGATACGTTTTATGTCAAAGTTGATCTTGGATCATTGACTGTGTCCAAAATGAACCATTCCAGGGCCCATACCGTGATAGCAGACGTAAATTTCGGTGCATTATTAATGGATTATTCCAATAGTCTCGAAAATCCAAGCCATGTATTTGCCAGTGTGGGAGCAGGAAATTTAATTATTGGACTGCCCGCCTCAAAAGAAATCCCTGTAATCATTAATATCCATAATTCCCCACTCTGCCACGTGAAATTGCCAAAAAACTTCAGTAAAAAGGACAACCACGTTTACATCAGCGAATCATATGCCGAGAACGCTCCCAATGCACTTTCATTTGATCTGGACGTGGCAGTGGGTCAAATCAAATTTGTAGATTCAAAATAGTATATCTGCACCATAAAATTTTTATCTTAGCCAATGTAATCGATCATTTTTAATACAATTGTGGATTTACTATATACCGAAGGCATTTCAAAAAGTTACGGTGATTTTTGGGCATTGAAAAAAATAAACATTCATGTTCCTCAAAAATCCATATTCGGATTGCTGGGTCCCAACGGTGCCGGTAAAACGACTCTCATCAGAATCATTACACAGATCATATTTGCCGATGAAGGGGAAATATATTTTGAGAATAAAAAAATAAAACCTGGTGATATCAGTATGATCGGTTATCTGCCGGAAGAAAGAGGTCTGTATAAAAAGATGAAGGTTGGCGAACATCTGATCTACCTAGCCCGATTGAAAGGACTGTCCCTACAAGAAGCACGTGAAAAAATAAAATACTGGCTGAAAAAGTTCGACATCCTATCCTGGTGGGGTAAAAAGATCGAAGACCTCTCAAAGGGAATGCAGCAGAAGATCCAGTTCATTTCCACCATCTTGCATGAACCCAGGTTGATCATCCTGGATGAACCTTTCTCGGGATTTGACCCGATCAATGCCAACCTGATCAAGGATGAAATTCTGGAGCTGAGGGAAAGGGGCAGCACGATCATTTTCTCAACACATAGAATGGAATCGGTTGAAGAATTATGTGATTATATCGCCTTGATTCACCAATCAAAAGTGATACTGGATGGTTCAAAACAGGAAATCAAACAGAAATATAAAAGCGATACGTTTGTAATAGAACACCGGGATAATTTTATTGATTTGAATCCGCGATTTAATCTTCTGCAGAAAAGTCTGCTCGAGGAAAATTTTTACAAGTCGGTCATTCAAATCAATAATGGGAAAAGTCCGAATGACCTTCTCTCTGAATTGATTCCAAAGGTACAGATCCAATCCTTTATGGAACAGATCCCGAGCATGAATGAAATTTTTATTAGCCAGGTAAATGAAATGAAAAATGAATAAGATCTTTCTTGTCGTTCAAAGAGAATACCTGACACGGGTCCGGAAAAAATCATTTATTATCATGTCGATCATCGGTCCTTTATTGATTGCAAGTCTTTGGGCAATACCCATCTGGCTGGCAACCAGGGATACAGAACAGAGAACAATCGACGTGGTGGATGAATCAGGCTATTTTGTCAATAAATTTCCGGAAAACGAATCCCTGACTTTTAATTTCATCGATCTTGATATTGCCGATGCGAAAAAAAGGATGGACGAAAACAAGAATTATGGATTATTATACATCCCCCCGATTGACATTGATCATCCGCAGGGGATCACTTTCTTCTCAGAGAAAAATCCGAGCATCGATGTCATCGGCAACCTGGAAAGAATTATGAAAAATAATATCGAGGAAATGAAACTGATCCGTTCCTCCATTGATAAAGAAACCCTGGAAAGGCTGAAAGCAGATATTTCCATCGATACCATTAACATGACTGAATCTGGTGAAAAAACGGGCAGTGCTGGATTGGCGACGGTGATCGGTTACATAGCTGCCATCATGATCTATTTTTTTATTTTCATTTATGGCATCCAGATTTTACGGGGCGTGATCGAGGAAAAATCTAGCCGGATCATTGAAATCATCGTTTCATCTGTCAGGCCTTTTCAATTGATGATGGGAAAAATAATTGGTGTTGGTGCCGTCGGATTAACACAATTTTTAATCTGGATTTTTCTGGGATTCGGGATCACCACCATCGTGGGATCATATTTTAATGTGAATCAGAATGAACCTGTAGCGGTGGCAGCAGGAATGAACGAGGCACAGGATGAGAGTGCCCAATTCGTTGCGGAAATATTCAATTCACTGGATGCCATCAATATTCCTTTATTATTGTTTGCATTTCTGTTTTATTTCCTGGGTGCATACCTGCTGTATGGATCATTATTTGCTGCGGTGGGTTCAGCCGTTGATAATGATACAGATGCCCAACAATTTCAATTGCCCATCACCATCCCCCTCATATTTTCACTGATCGTACTGAGTGCCATCCTCAGGGAACCGGATGGCAGTTTTGCATTCTGGTTATCCATCATACCGCTTACCTCTCCGATCATCATGATGATGCGGATACCATTTGGAGTACCTTACTGGGAAATATTATTATCGATGTCACTGTTGATCCTGGGATTTATATTTACGACCTGGCTGGCCAGCAGGATTTACAGAATTGGGATTCTCATGCATGGAGCCAAGGTGAATTACCGGATACTTGGTAAGTGGCTTTTTATGAAAAACTGATTTAATTTATTTGGAATTGGTACCAATTAGGTCATTATATGGTTATTACCTGATCACATGATCCATAATCCATTCACAAACTCAAAAACTTTCGATCTTTATAGCAATAAAGGGAAATATAAATGGATCATACTATTTGTAGCTGCCATCATTGGAATTACCTCTATCCATTATACCAATTTACTCGTCACCCAGCTTAAGGACCGTGAAAAGAGACTCATCGAACTTTATGCGAATACCCTTGAATACAATGCCAATCAGAAAGACAACCAGAATCTGGGCTTTATATTCCAGGAAATTATCGTACCGAATAATTCCATTCCCGTAATTTTAACCGATGGGAGTGGAAATCCCATTGATTACCGGAATCTCCCAATAAAATCTTCTTTTACGGAAGTCGAAAAGCAGGAATTTTTACGAAACGAACTGGAGATCATGAAAGAAGATCATGAACCCATTATGATTCGATTTGAAAATAACAACGGGATGACCTATAGCTACAATTATGTGTATTATAAGAATTCGAAATTACTGGATCAATTACGGTATTATCCTTATGTCCAGCTGTCTATCATCACCATATTTGGTGTGCTCGCCTATCTTGCCTTCAATTATTCAAAGACGGCGGAACAAAATCGGATCTGGGTGGGATTGGCCAAAGAAACTGCTCATCAGCTGGGGACCCCGATATCTTCTCTCATGGCATGGCTTGAATATTTTAAAACCGTAGAAAAGATCAGGGATCAGGAATTGGTACTGGAACTGGAAAAAGATGTAGCCAGACTTGAAATGATAACCTCAAGATTTTCGAGTATCGGATCTACACCGTTGTTAAATTACGAGGATATTCATCAGGCAGTCAGGAGTACGGTGAATTATCTCCAGAAAAGGATCTCGTCGAAAGTAATATTCAAGGTAAACGCCCTCCCGGTTGACATCCGTGCAAAAATTAATATCCCTTTATTCGACTGGGTCATTGAAAATCTTTGCAAGAATGCGGTGGATGCCATGGGGGGTGAAGGGACCATCGATATTGATATACGAAAAGCCCCGGATGGAAATGTAATGATCGATATTGCTGACACTGGAAAAGGCATTCCCAAATCAAAATTGAGAAATGTCTTTTTACCTGGGTATACCACCAAATCCAGAGGCTGGGGACTGGGCCTTACCTTGGTAAAAAGAATCATTGAGAATTATCACCAGGGGAAAATTTACATCAAGTCTTCGGAACCCGATGTGGGCACTACTTTCAGGATTATCCTCAAAGTCTGAATACAAGAATATGAATGCCACCTTTTTATTATTAATTTTGGCAAAATTGGTTTTTCAAAGTAGTTTTGGACAACAATTTTGAAGCACGTAAAAATTCACAAAATACATCATGGCAAATATTGGAAAAGTAGCTCAGGTAATCGGACCTGTGGTAGATGTGAGTTTTGACCAAGAGGGATCTAAATTACCCAAAATATATGATGCAATGGAAGTTATCAAGCCCAGACGGTGAAAAGATCATTCTCGAATGTCAGCAGCATCTTGGAGAGGACAGGGTCCGCACAGTGGCGATGGATGGTACGGAAGGTCTGACGCGTGGAATGGATGTGGTTCATCTGGAAGTCCGATCTCAATGCCCACCGGAGAAGAGATCAGGGGAAGACTGTTTAATGTGGTCGGTGATGCCATTGACGGTATGGAACAGCCCAAAATTACAGGTCGGCTTCCTATTCACCGATCAGCTCCCAAGTTTGAAGAACTATCCACATCAAGCGAAGTGCTCTACACTGGAATCAAAGTGATTGATCTGCTGGAGCCCTATCCCAAAGGAGGAAAAATCGGATTGTTTGGTGGTGCCGGTGTTGGTAAAACAGTTATTATCATGGAATTGATCAATAACATTGCAAAGGCCTATCCGGGCTTATCGGTATTTGCCGGTGTGGGAGAAAGAACCAGGGAAGGGAATGACCTGCTCCGGGAAATGATTGAATCAGGTGTTATCAAGTATGGCGATGACTTTAAAAAAGGAATGGAGAAAGGAGAATGGGATCTTTCAAAAGTAGATAAGGAGGCCTTAAAACAATCCCAGGCTACCCTGGTGTTTGGTCAGATGAATGAACCTCCTGGAGCCCGTGCCCGGGTGGCCTTATCAGGGCTCACCGTGGCCGAATATTTCAGGGATGGTGATGGTTCAGGAAAAGGAAGGGATATTCTATTTTTTATAGATAACATCTTCCGCTTTACCCAGGCAGGATCAGAGGTATCCGCCTTGCTTGGAAGAATGCCTTCAGCAGTGGGATATCAGCCTACACTGGCTTCTGAAATGGGTGAAATGCAGGAAAGGATTACTTCGACAAAAAGAGGATCCATTACTTCGGTGCAGGCTGTTTATGTCCCTGCAGATGACCTTACTGACCCGGCTCCTGCCACTACTTTCTACTCACCTTGATGCTACTACAGTACTTTCAAGGAAAATTTCCGAACTTGGTATTTATCCAGCTGTGGATCCACTTGATTCCAACTCCAGAATTCTCAATGCAGAGGTTCTGGGAGATGAACATTACAATACAGCCATGCGGGTAAAAGAGATCCTGCAACGGTATAAAGAATTACAGGATATCATTGCCATTCTTGGTATGGATGAACTGTCAGATGAGGACAAGGAGAGTGGTACACAGGGCAAGAAGGGTACAACGATTTTTATCCCAGCCTTTCCATGTAGCCGAAGCTTTTACCGGAATCCCGGAGTGCTGGTCGATATAAAGGATACCATCAAAGGATTCAACATGATCATCGATGGTAGAATTAGACCACCTGCCTGAAGCTGCTTTCAACCTGGTCGGAACCATTGAGAGTGCCATTGAAAAAGGCGAAAAATTGATTGCTGAAGCCAAATAAACCTAACATGTTGCTGGAAATATACACTCCCGATAAAAAAGTATTTGAGGGTCAGGTGGAATCTGCTACCTTCCCGGGATCCAAAGGATGCATTTCAGGTACTTAATAATCATGCAGCCCTCATATCAACGCTTGAAAAAGGCATGGTGATCTACAGGAATTAAAAGTGAGATCAATGAGCTTAGATCAGCGGGGAGTGTTGAAGGTGATGAACAATAAGGTGATCTGCTGGCAGAAGGGATCGTTGAGATCAATACGGATCTGACTTGAATTTTTCGATACATCATTTTCCCCGAAAAGCCCGGTGGAACCGGCCAATGGGTAATCGGACCATCCTTCGTTCTTTAAAAATAGTTCCAGCAGGGTTGGGAGGCACAGGAGCGTCAGCGTCATGTTTTCCCTTTTCACCGGATGATGAAATATAAGTTTTCGGGCATGAAGGCATATCGATTTATCCATGTTGGGAGTCTGGAATCCGTACTTTATGTCTCCAACGATGGGACATCCAACAGCGGATAATTGGGTCCGGATTTGGTGGAATCTGCCTGTGATGAGCGTTATCTCCGCAGGAACTTAAAATTGGATACTGTTCAGGACCTATATTCAAGCTCCGCTTTTACACTCCCTCCTTTTCTCTCGAATAGGCTTTTACCAGGTTTTTCTGATGATTCTTGATGAGCCAGTGGATAAGATTTCCCCTCCATCTCCGGTGGCATGTGTCAGGTGATTGCCCAATAGGTTTTCTCAATGGTTTTCTTTCTGAATTGTTCATTCATCCGGGTCAGGGCCTTGGAAGTCCGGGCCAGGATCACCAAGCCCACTGGCAGGTCTGTCCAGCCGGTGAACCAGTCCGAGATATACATTCCCCGGCTTTCCCGGTGTTTCTTTTATGTAATCCTTGCACTGTCGATCAAATTCTATCGTCTGTACGGTCTCCCTGTACGGGGATGCCACTGGCTTTATTGATGATCAGCAGGTGATTGTCTTCATAGACAATATCGAGTCTCTCTTTCAATGCATTCCTCTCCTCATTTGATTTAACAGCAAAATCTAAATGGATCATTTACATAAGCCGAATCATGGCTTCAATCGCCATTCTGACATTTTCCCTGATCTGTGAAATAGAAGCTTCCATCATATAGCATGGAGCTGTCACAATTTTATTTTCCTGATCGATGAGAATTTCTGTGACTTTTTTCATAACAGCTTTGGAACCGGTCTTCTCGATCCCCGTACTGATTGCATCAATGTCGTAGGGTGAAGCTTCTTCCGTGGTCCCGATTGTCAGATGAGGATGGATCGAAGTCCCTTCCAGGGCTTTGGCGATCACGGTAGGTCCCATACATAATCCACAAATGGGTTTCCCTGGATCACCATTTCATTGATCAGCCCTTTGACATCCGGCAGAATATCTCCATCTGGACCGGAAAATGCCCACTTCGTTAAGTTTTTTGCTGCGCCAAATCCACCGGGAATAACCAGTGCGTGAATCTGCTCCGAAATCGACCTCGGCCAGGTTTCTTATATTCCCTCGTGCTATTCGGGCCGATTCGATTAGAACATTCCGTTTTTCCGGCATTTCCTCTCCTGAAATATGATTTAAAACATGGTGCTGATCGATATCAGGAGCCATACATATGGCTTCACCTTGAATCTCATCGATGGTTAAGAGGGTAAAAACAGCTTCCTGAATTTCAGAACCGTCATAAACACCATTTCCTGATAATAAAACTCCAATTTTCATCATTCATACAGTTTGATTTGCCGATGAATAAAATTGGTGGTTTATTCATTGAATAGCAAGTAAATCCCTATCGTTTACGATTCAGATCTGACTTTCGAAGTAGACTTGACAAAATATTGAGGGTTGATCAACTGGTACCAGTGTTCATATTCTTCATAGCTGATACAATCCTCTAGTTTCTCTTCATCGATCATAAGTCGGAATCTGCGAACAGATGGAATGTGTTCATCAAGGAATTCACATTGTTTTGCTGGCAAGCTGGATATCTGAACATATGCTAAGCCGGCGTAAAATATCGGTTTTACCTTTTGCATTGATACGGTTTTGGCAATTTTAACACCATAATGTTGCAGGATGATTAATTCTATTTTAAGTTATTGTTATTTATCAATCCTTTCTATCCCCAAGATCAATAAAAACAAAAACCATGCTACATTGCATTATTACTTATAAAAACACAGTTTTGCAGAAAATGGTTTGAATTTTATGGAAGTGAATTTATTTTAACCATAAACCTTTTAAAGCAGATCAGGATGGAATACCAGGGCGACTTATCCAAAATGAGGACTGAATCTGAAAATTTGGTTCAATACTATTTGCGACTTGGAGAAGATGAAATCTTTATGAATGATTTGATCGGGAAACCCATCGAAATTCAATTCGGTGGTATCATCCATTGTGTGGCCTGTGGCAGGAAGATCAAAAAAGCATTTGGCCAGGGCTTCTGTTACCCCTGCTTCATGAATTCCCCATTAAACTCGGAATGCATCCTGAAACCTGAATTATGTCGGGCACATGAAGGAAAGGGTCGTGATCCTGTATGGGAAGAAGAAAATCATAACCAGTCGCATTACCTATATCTTGCCCAGACAAGCGGGATCAAGGTGGGGGTCACAAGAATTACCCAGGTGCCTGCCCGCTGGATAGACCAGGGAGCCTGGAAAGCCATCAAACTGGCATTAACCCCCCACAGATTCCTGGCCGGGATGATTGAAATTTACCTGAAAAAGAGTATTGCTGATAAAACACCCTGGCAGAAGATGTTGAAAAACGAAATAGATGAAAATCTGAATCTTCTCGAAGAAAAAAATAAAATCATTGAAAGGATGGATCCTGAATTTCAACCCTATGTCCTGAGGGATGAAAATGAAATTTATACCTTTGAATACCCGGTATTAAAATATCCGGAAGTGGTGAAAAGTATCAACCTCGATAATTCCCCTCACATTCAGTCAACTCTTATCGGCATCCGGGGTCAATATTTGATTTTTGAGGATGAACATGTGATCAACCTGAGAAAATACAGTGGATATCAAATTACATTGGTTGTTTAAAATCCAGCATTCCTGATCCTGTATAATCCAGATCGATTTCCTGAATGGTTGTGCCTTTCCCAGAATCTGATTCAATTTATCTGATGATGGATTTTACATGATTGAAAGGTAGAAGGGATTGATCAGAATGAATTAAAACAGATTGGAGAACAAACATTTATGACAATTTCTTTTCAAATGAACTTGTTTTTCACGAAGTTTATTTATGCTTTTTTAAAATCAGCTTAGACCAAAAGATCTGGTTATTAAATGGAAAACAAAAGAAAACTTTTGTTGAAAATTTTATACATCCATTGCTATGTAACCGATGAATCCGGCTCTGATGACATTTATTTGATGATGGATCATCAAAAGATCTGGCCTGAGGATCAGAAATTCCTCCCTGTCCAGCCAGGTCGTACACCGATTTCCGTCGAATTAAAAGGATACGAATCCGGCACTTCTATAAAAATAGAAATCTGGGATTACGATTATATAAGCAGCAACGATCTTCTCGGGACCGTATGCTTTTTAATTGACGAACCCGGTGGACCCTATATCACTGACATGATCCAAAACCCGGAAGAAACTGAAAAAGCAAAGTACTCCATTGAATGGGAATTGGATTATTTATAACAAAGAAGGCTGCCCAAAAGGCAGCCTTCAACTAACCAACCAAAAACTAACTAGATCCACCCAACGTCTAGTTACACATCCCAATCAATCACCTATTAATACAACGATAGGACCCCTCATAATGTTATGAGAAATTCTTGATCAGTTATAAAAAAATATTGTCTTTTGTCATGCAGTTAACATATAGTGAATTATGAAAGATTTTTCCCAATCAAGAGTCTCGAAAATTTCAATTCACCAGATTGGTCCCGAAACTGACCATATCCATTTAAGCACGGCACCAGTCAAATTAATGGATCGTGACGAAAATAACCGATTGGCGGTGGCTTTACTGAAAGGATTCAACCTGGATGCTAAATACCAGTTTTCCGGGACACAACATGGTGAGGTCCCGCCGACAAAAAAACTGGTGGATGGATTTTTTCATCAACCCGGAAATTTTCATGATTTTTCCTTAGAACTCACCCGGGAGTGGATCCGTACCCAACCTGAAAATCTTAAATTCAGAGAGATGATCGTTTGTCAGTTCATGAATTTGTTGATTGAAGATGAATACATCATAGGAATTGGAATATTCCTGACAAATTCAAAAGAGCATTTCCTTAAGATTGAAAGAACTTCCGGGGATTTTTCGATCACCCTAAACGAGGGCTTAAATCTCAAAAAATTAACGGACTGTGTGCTGTTATTGCCAGGAATAGGAAATTCTCAATCCGACCTTTTCTTCAAACAAAATATGTATGATTTCGAATCACATTTTATGGTCGACCATTTCCTGAAAGCCAAACCCGTATCCAATGATTTTTATAATACTTCCCATCAACTGAATATCCTGAAAACTTATGTCGATCATGAATTGGAGGATGAAGCTCCCCTGGAAAAAATGGATAAAATGAACCGGTCCATGGAATATTTTAAGAATCATGATCACTTTGACCAGAAGGAATTTGAATCAGCGATTTTTGATGATTCTGAGCATCAAGCAGCCTTTGAAAAATTCAGGCAACAATACGCCCAGGAAAAAGACCTTCACATTGTTGACGAATTTGACATAGCGCCCAATGCCTTAAAAAAGAAATCTCATTACATCCGTAGCGTCATAAAACTGGATAAGAACTTTCATATCTATGTCCATGGAAACCGGCAAAATATTATCCGGGGATATGATCCCGAACGGGGAAAACATTTCTACCAGATTTATTTTGATGAAGAAATTTAAGCATACCCAGGAAAATCCTTTTGATCACCTGAAAATACCAACCGGGTAATTTTTTTATGGGATCAGGGTTTTCCCGGTTTGAGTTTTTAAGACTCGTCCGGTTTTCTTCCGCAGGCAAACCGGTCTTTTCCATGTATATCTTTACACACTTCAACCTCTCGAAATCCTCGGGCGTTAAAAAGAAAATTTATCTCACTTCCAAAAGCCTCATTAATCTCAAAAAATAACAACCCGCCAGGTTTCAATGCTGTCTCTGCGATTTCAAGGATCCGCTGATAAAACAGGGTTGGATTTTCATCCGGCACATACAAGGCTTCATGTGGTTCATAATTCATCACGTTGGGTTTCATGTAGACTTTTTCAGATTCTGTCACATAAGGTGGATTGCTTACGATGATATCAAATTCAGAAAAAGACAGATTTTCGCTAAAAATATCGAGCTGATTTACGATGACACCGGCTCCCAGTCCCCTGGAATTTTCACGGGTTGATTCAACCCCAGCCCGGTATTTATCAACGGCATAAACTGTAGAATCCACTATTTCAAGTGCCAGGGTAACCGCAATGCATCCACTTCCGGATCCAATATCCAGGATCAAAGGATGTTTTTTATCATTTTTTGTCTTAATAAGCTGGATCAGCTCCTCCGTTTCCTGACGGGGAATCAGAACCCCAGGCCTAACCTGAAATTCGCGGCCAAAAAAATGGGTTTTACCGGTAATGTATTGAACGGGTTCGAATTTCTTCAACCTCTCCACCACCTCATCCAATTTTGAAAACATTTGATCTTCGATCGTGACTTCTCTGCCTGCAATACAATCCTTCCTATCAATATTCAAATAGGTTTCAAGCAGGATATAGGATAGCATATCAGATTCTATTCCATAAAAAGGTAAAAGTGCCTCCCTGAGTTTCCTGAAAACCGAATTGGCATGATATTTACCTTGAGAATTCATTTCCTGAAATTTATACTATTCTTTTTTTGATGAATAAAAGATCATAGTTTTGAATAATCATTTAAGTCATTACAAAAGTATCAGCTTTTGGAGAATAAGTACATGAAACGGGCCATGGAATTGGCGAGAAATGGACTGGGCCATGTCAGCCCCAACCCGATGGTGGGTTGCGTGATTGTTAGGGATGATCAGATCATTGGAGAAGGCTGGCATCAAAAATATGGAGGACCTCATGCCGAAGTAAATGCCATCAACCAGGTGGAGGATAAATCGCTGATCAAAGGGAGTGAGGTTTATGTAAACCTGGAACCCTGTGCCCATCATGGGAAAACCCCGCCTTGTGCCGAATTGCTGGTCAGTTACCAGGTAAAACATGTTATCCTCTCGAATCGGGACATCAATCCCCTCGTTCATGGGAAAGGGATCCAGATCCTCAAGTCAGCCGGGATCCGGGTAACCGAGGGAGTGCTCGCTGCTGAAGGAAATGAGTTAAATAGGCGCTTTTTTACCTTTCACGCCAAGGAAAGACCCTATGGGATCTTAAAATGGGCCGAAACGGCTGATGGTTATATGGCCAGACCTAATCACGATTCCAAATGGATCAGCAATGAATATTCGCGACAGATGGTCCATAAGTGGCGGACGGAGGAAGACGGGATCATGGTAGGCGCTAATACGGTGCTCTATGACGATCCTGCCTTGAATGTGAGAGACTGGGTCGGAAAAGATCCCATCCGGATCATCATTGATCCTCATTTAAAAACCAGGGGGAGCTATCAGATTTATAACCAGAAACAAAAAACGTTGATCTATAACTTCCTGGAAGACCAGGAGGATGAAAATACAATCTTCATCAGGCTGAATCAAGTATCTTTTTTATCACTTGTTTTAAAAGACCTGAAATACAAGGGGATACAATCGGTGCTCATTGAAGGCGGAAAATATCTCCTCGAACGGATCCTTAAAGAGGGTTTATGGGATGAAGCAAGGATCTTTACTTCTCCCATGACTATTGGAAAAGGGCTGGAAGCGCCCCAGATGGTTGAGGGTGAATTGTTGGAAAAACAGGCTATATTTGATGATCAACTTTTCATTTATAAAAACCGTATTTCTTGACGTATCATTTATCACTGCCAGAAACCAATCATAAAAAGGAACTTTATAAGGCCTTGATGCCCCAGATAGAATCACTTTTTAAAGGAGAAATGGATATGATCGCTAATATGGCCAATTTAACTGCCGTCTTACGGGATGCTTTTCAATATTTATGGATTGGATTCTATCTGGTAAAGGGGAATGAACTTGTTCTCGGTCCTTTTCAAGGTCCTTTGGCTTGTACCCGTATTGCTTTTGGTAAGGGTGTGTGTGGAAAATCATGGGAAAAAAAAGAAATTCTCATAGTACCGGATGTTGATCAGTTTCCAGGTCATATTGCCTGCAGTTCCGAATCAAGGTCTGAAATAGTAATTCCGGGGATCCTCGATGGAAAAGTCAAATTTGTACTGGATGTAGACAGCCTTCTACTGAATGAATTTGACGAAACGGATGCTCATTATCTCCATTTGATGATAGACAGGCTGCTTCAATATTCAGATTCCTGAGCCCTTACTTTGAAAAGAATCGAAGTTTGTTTATACTAAATTAGAATGAAATTAAAACTGTATTCAGAATTTGGAACACTCCGCCGGGTTATCATGCATCGTCCGGGATTGGAAATTGAGCGTTTAACACCTCAGAACAGCAGTGAATTATTGTTTGAGGATGTACCTTATCTCGATTCGATGCAAAAGGAACATGATGAATTCTCTTATGTGCTAAAGAATACAACGGATGCCAGGGTATACCGGTTAAGACAATTATTGCTTGATGTAATTAAACAGGATCCCTTCAAGGAATCCATCCTCAGGGATGCCTTGTCAAAAACGGATCATGAAGAAGTTTGTGATGAGATCATTGCCGCCTATTCAACGGCAGAGGTCGTGAATATGCTGATCGCCGGGATCAAGGTTGAGGAACTGAAAAAAAAGGTGCCGGCCATGAAAAGTAAAAACCTGGATTCAAATTATTATATCATTCACCCCAGCCCAAATCTGTATTTCATGAGAGATCCTGCTGCCATTACACAGAATGGCGTGATCTCAAGCAATATGAAATTTTCAGGCAGGCAATTCGAATCCCACCTGCTGAAGTTGATATTCAAGCATCATCCTGATTTTAAGGAGTCCTATCATGAAGTATTTCCAGGGGATTGCGATCCAAGCCATATCCCGACGATTGAAGGTGGGGATGTCATGGTGATCTCACCCAAAGTGCTGGTCATAGGTTGTTCAGAAAGGACAGATTCTGAAGCCATAGAACATGTAGCGAAAAACGTTCTCGCGGGAGGGATCGTACAACGGGTATATGAGGTGAAATTGCCACAAAGAAGAAATTATATGCATCTTGATACAGTATTCTCCGTAGTCGATGAAAATCTTGTGGTGACTTATCAGGAAGCAATCAATGCACTGCTGGAAACCTATGTCTACCGGGTTGACACGATGGATGAAAACAGAAAAGTAAAGATGCATCGGCAGGCCATCAAACAATCCCTGATCTCTATTTTAAAAGATGAAATACCTCACCTGGAAGTGGTTGAGACAGGTTATGGCCTTGCTGATTTTGCATCAAGGGAACAATGGTATGACGGTGCCAATGTGTTTGCCATAGGACCCCGGCGGGTAATTTCATACGACCGGAACAAACATACCAACCGTGCCCTCCGCGACCGTGGAGTTGATTTAATTGAGATCCGCTCTTCCGAATTGTCAAGGGGACTTGGAGGTCCCCGTTGTATGACGATGCCCATTGAACGAGATGAAATATAAACCAAAAAAACAATGAAAAAATTAATCTTTGCTTTCTTGATTTTAATGGTGGCCGGATGTTCCCAGGGAACCAGGGAAATTGCCTCCGGTATGTTGGCTGATGCTGATAACGGAGGTCTTACCTTACCCGCCGGATTTGGTGCCACCGTCTTTGCCGATTCCCTCGGCCGGGCTAGACACATTGCCGTTAATCAAAACGGCGATGTGTATATCAATCTCCGGACGCTCAACCAAGGAAAAGGACTGGTTGCCTTAAGGGATTCCGACCAGGATGGTCATGCAGATGAAATTGAGTATTTCGGGAATGCTGCCGGGACGGGGATCGGTATCTTTCAGGACTATCTCTATTATTCCACCGATTCTTCCATTTACCGGGTTGCTATAACCTCTGATCAATTGGTCCCACAGGGTCAGGAAGAGTTGATGATCACCGAACTTCTGAATAGAAGGCAACATGCAGCAAAAACATTCACTTTTGACGAAGAAGGAAATATTTATGTGAATGTGGGGGCACCTGCCAATGCATGCATGGAACAAACGAGGACCAAAGGATCGCCAGGTATGGACCCCTGCCCATTACTTGAAATCAGTGGTGGGATCTGGAGGTTTCCGGCAAACATACCGGATCAGAAACAGATGGAAGATGGATACAGATATTCAACCGGAATCCGGAATGCAGTGGCAATTAACTTCAATCCGAATAGTAAAAATGTTTATGTATTGCAACACGGAAGGGACCAACTTCATCAGTTTTTCCCCGAATATTATACAGAGGAACAAAGTGCTGAACTCCCGGCTGAAGAATTTTTCCTTCTTCGGGATGGGGCTGATTTTGGATGGCCTTATTGTTATTATGATCAGCTTCAAGGTAAAAAAGTCCTGTCTCCTGAATATGGAGGCAATGGTGAGGAAGTGGGGCGCTGTGCCGAAAAGGATGATCCCATTATGGCTTTCCCGGGGCACTGGGCACCCAATGCCTTGCTGTTTTATACAGGAGATATGTTTCCTGAAAAATATAAAAACGGAGCCTTCATCGCCTTCCATGGTTCCTGGAACAGGGCGCCCGAACAAAAAGGCTACCATGTAGTATTTGTCCCATTTGATGGGGCTTATCCTTCCGGTGATTATGAGGTCTTTGCCGATGGTTTTGCAGGTACCGAGGCACTTGAAAGTCCGGGTGATGCCAAGTTCAGAGCCACAGGACTTGCCCAGGGACCTGATGGATCGATCTATATAACTGACGACAATATCGGAAGGGTCTGGAAGATCGTTTATTCCGGTACCAAATAAGCAGGTGGGAAGATAGAGAAAATAGGCTTTTAGAGATCCGGCGATTCTGATTCCCATTCCATTTTTGATGATGGAGATTCCTGCTATTTTTTTTCCGTTCCACGGGATCGACAGATCAAAAATGTATAAAGGGAGGAATTTCCCAATCTGCCGACTTACCGTTCTATTGATAGATGGATCCGCCGTATTTCCGGTCTAATGATCTACAGGGCCTTTGGTGAAACTTGACAAGTTATTTATTTTTAATCAATTCGTAATTATCTGGATTTTATTGACATTTTATAATCAGATACTCCTTCATCCTCCTTTTTTCTTGAGTAATTCCTTGAGGGTTTCCTTGGCTTTATCCACTTCTTCCTTCACGTCTTCTTTCTCAAGAATTTCATCCGTTTTTTCCAGTAACTGATCCGTCTGTTCATCCAATTTCTTTTCGGCCTCCTGAGCCAGTTTTTCCGTTTCTTCATCCACTACCGCTTTCATGGCTTCTTTAGCTGCAGCTTCCGTTCCACCAGTTTCAGCACCGAGAATACTGATTTTGGGATCTTTATAGGTACCGCCGATCCCCAAATTCAATTTTACATCTTTGGCATTTACATTCAGATCCTGGCCGATGGCCGAAGATACCAGGGAGGTGGCAGACTGAACCAGTCCGGGTGGTACATCCAGTTTTAACCGGTAGTCAAGTGATCCGTCCAGACCATGACTTCCAGCGATAACGGCTTTGTTACCTCCCATGCTGATGGTAAAAGGTTGAACCAGCACCCTCCCATCGGTAATCTGGGTGGACAACAAAACATCCGTTAAGGTGACATTGGTGCTTTCCTGTGAAAGGCTGGTTAAACTGGTGATCCCGGATATCACCTTGGAATCAGCACCTTTGATGGCTGCATTCAGTATTTCCAGCACTCCTGAACCGGATAAGGTTGTCAAATCAGGCATCATATTGGGCTTGAGCCTTCCACTTAATTTAAAATCAGTCGAAAAATCACCTTCCATGAGATCCGCAATGGGGGCTAATTGTTTGATGGTGAAAAAAGCATGATAAGCTCGGGGGATTGATAATTTTTTAATGTCCAATTGAATATCAAAAGCAGGATGATCGATATCCCGGCTATTATATGTGCCAGCCATTACAAAATCACCGCCCAATGTATTAAAATCAATATTCTCCAGACTCAGAATCCCATCTTTGACCCGGATGTTACCTTTCACATTCTTAAGTTCAAGGTTATCATAATTGACCAGATCCATTTGAGAATGAAAAATAATATCAAGGTTTTCAGGAATCTTTACAGCCTCAAGTTCCACCGTATCGGACATTTCCGGCTGGGTGGAATCTTCACTGGCCATCCACTCATTGAGATCAAGCTTTTTAGACCTGAAGTCAAATTCTCCCTGTAAGGGTTGCTGTTCTTCCATCAGATAAGCCATGTAATTATTCAGGTATCCGGATAAATTCATATCGGTGTTTCCCAGGTAGCCATTGAACTGGCTAACCGAAATTCGATGGGTAGTCAGTTCGGTATTTGCATGATCGATTCCAAATTTCATGGGCAGATCCGGTCCGGCATACTTCAACTGGCTGATATCCAATTTACCGGAGAGGGGAATGGTATGTTTCACACTATCATATACTCCTTCAATATGGATATCTGCATTTAAACTTCCACTCAGTTCCGTATCCTCCAAAGGGTATATTTTCGTCATGTCATCCAGGTTCAGTTGAGCCTTGATGTCGGCGACCATATCGTAATCCACCAGGTTTTTAATCTTCATGGTGGCATCCACCGGATTTTTCCCGAAATCGAGGTGTATTTTATTCAGATCGATGGTGGTGTGGTCAAGGTCGTTACCTTCGTGGTTCACAAGGAGGTCGATCTGGATATTCCGGATGGCTTCCGGCAGGCCGGGATATTGTATGATCCCATTTTTTGCATTCAATGCCAATTGGAAGGCTGGGAATAGTGATTTTTCATCATGATAGATACCGGAGACATTGCCACTGAAATCCAATTGACCCTCTGCGGATATATCTTCATATCCCTCCTTATAAGCGCCTGGCACCAGGGATAACAGACTTTTGATTGTATTGTCCTTCCCTTCATAGGATAAACTGATTTCATAATCCTCCGGGTTAACTACGACATAACCGTTCAATCCGATCGAAAAATCATTTAGGCTGATCTTATTCTCTTTCAAGGTATACTTTGATTGTTCAAGATCCATGTGGATGATCATATCTGCCACCAGTTTTTTATTTTCCAGATACGTAATGTCTCCATATCTTACCATCAGATCATCAATCACTGTGGAGGTTGTCATATCAAAAATGCTGGATGTAAAGTCACCAGAGCCGGTATGGTTCAATCCATTCACCGCTACCATGGTGCTGGTAGCCTGATCGAAATAAACGATGTCGCCATTCTGGATACTCCAGCGGTCGATCCCCAGGTTGAAGCCTTCCTCAGTAGTTGTATCTGAAGGGCTGGCTTCCTGAGTTTCAATCGCGATGTCGTAATTGGCCATCCCGTTTGCCAGAACCAGGATCATTAAACGTGGATTTACCAGGTTGATGGACCGGAGCTGGATCTGGTCTCCAAAAATCACACTTTTTAAGTTAACAGTGAGATCAAATGCTTCGATATCCGCCAAGGTGTCGCCACTGAATTCACCCACGCCGATCACACCAAGATCTTTCAGAGATATGGTTAAATCCGGAAAATGTTTGATCAGGGAAATACCTAATCTATCTGCATCGAAATATACTTCCGCCTTTACATTTTTTTCAATCTCTTTATTCAGCAGTCTCAGCAGATTGTCCTTAAAAAAGAAAGGAGCAGCTACAATGATTCCAATAAAAACAACAACCAGAACCAGAAGAATAACCAGAATTTTTTTCATACACTTAATAAATTAATATATAAAGTTAAACATATATTTCAGACGATTTATTTCCTCTTAATTAAAAAATAACCATTTTAATATTGGTGATTGATGTTTTAAATTTATTTTTTATGAAAAACCTACATGGGTGACAGAAAAATCACGATCGTCGGGGCTGGGCCTGCCGGATTGACTGCTGCCATTTTCCTGGGTAAGCAAGGCTACCCGGTAACCGTCATTGAAAAAGACATTTTTCCCAGAGATAAAATATGCGGGGATTGCCTGGGAGGTTTTGCCATTTCAGTCATCAGCCAGATCAATGACCGCTTCTTTGAAGATTTTATCGGCTATAAGAAAAAAATCACCGGAAAAGGGGTTCATTTTTTTGGGCCTCAACATCAGAAGATATCAGTGCCGGCCGTAACCCTGATCAAAAACAGGATCCATGAAGTGGCATTATCAAAAAGAATGGATTTCGATGCCTTTCTCTACGAAGAAGCCCGGCGATATGGTTCCGTCCAGTTTAAAAATGGTTTCAAAGTCGGGCAAATAATCAGGAATGTATCTCATCTCACTCTGGTAGATGATCAACAGAAATTCAGTCATGAAACGGCTTTGCTGATATTGGCTTCAGGTTCGATCCGGACGCTTTCCAGGCAACTCACCGGTGAAAAAATGGATAAGCGTCAATATGCAACGGGGATCAGGGCTTATTTTGAAAATGTGCCCACAGAAGGCGATGAAGATTATATTGAACTTCATTTTCTGAAAGATCTTGCACCTGGTTATCTATGGATCTTCCCCCTCCCCGGCAATATTTTCAATGTTGGATTGGGGTTGAGAACCGATAGTATATCCAAAAGGGGTCTGGACCTGAAAAAAACCTTTCATAATATACTTCATGAGGATGCGTATTTTAAAAAACGGTTTATAAATGCGAGGCAGGTGGATGAGGTAAAAGGATTTCCCCTGGCATTGGGAGGGAAAAAAAGGCACCTGTCGGGAGACCGCTTTCTGCTGGCAGGAGATGCGGGTCATCTCATTGAACCCTTATTTGGAGAAGGGATCGGTCATGCCATGTATAGCGGGAAATTTGCCGCTGAGCATGCCATTGAATGCCTGAAAAAGGATGATTTTTCTACTGAATTTAATCAGGCCTATGACAAAAAGGTATACGACAAACTTGGGACCACCTTAAAATTCAGTAAGTGGATGAACCAGGTGGCCCAGCATCCGGCCCTGATGCAATTTTTATTCAACCGGGTAAAAAGGAATGAATCCCTTAAGCATCATTTGTTCAGGATCATCAATGGGCAAATGCCGAAAACTGGAATGAAAGGGTTGGAATTGATCGGAAGGTTAATTACAGGTATTTAATGGTAAAATATTGAATTTATTTATCTTTCGGGAAGTATGTGTAGATTTGAAAATGAAGTCCGGTAAATCCTGCTGGAATTTCTCCTCAGCCCGGATTTGAATCATCTTATAAGATTTATTTCGTGATCTTATATCCGGTAGGAATCATCAGGGTAAAAATAAAAGCGGGATGTGAATTTATAAGGCCGGAATAATATTGAAACATGGCATTGAAAAAAATACTGGTAATCAGGTTATCCTCCATCGGTGACATCATCTGGACAACTCCTGTTATAAGGTCTTTAAAAAAGCAGTTAGGCGATACTGAACTGCATTTCTGTACAAAAATTCAATACCGGTCCCTGGTTGAGTCCAATCCATACATCGATAAAATCCATTACCTGGAGAATGACCTGGGGATCCTCATCCGGTCAATGAAAGATGAAAATTTTGATCATATCGTGGATCTTCATAAAAACATCCGGACTTTGATTATGAAATTACGGCTGGGTGTGAGATCCACTTCCTACAATAAATTATGGATCCAGCGGTTTCTGTTCACAAAATTCCAGATCAATTTCATGCCCAATTGCCATGTGGTCGACCGTTACATGGGAGCAGTTGAATCCCTGGGAGTAAAAAATGATGACCTTGGCCTCGACTATGTGATCCCAGCCCAGGAAGAAATAGACATTAAAACATTGCCCCCTGATTTTCAATCCGGCTACACCGTGTATGTAATCGGCGGAACCGGAATGACGAAAATTCTTCCTTTTGAAAAAATGGTGGAATTATGTGATAAGATCAACCGACCGGTGGTCCTGATCGGGGGCAAGGAAGATTTTGAAAGAGGAGAACGACTCCAACAATTCTTTGAACGTACCGTTGGCAGTGAACCATTTGAAGAAGGTCTTGGGAAATTAAACAAAAAGACGATCATTTATAATGGATGTGGCAAATACAGTATCGGACAATCCGCTTCCCTGGTCAAACAGGCTGATTATGTTTTCGGCCACGACACGGGATTGACCCATATTGGAGCTGCCTTTAAAAAAACCATTTACAGCATATGGGGGGGCACGGTACCCAATAATTTTTATTCCTACGGAACTAAATTTTATGTACTCGAAAACACGAAGCTCAATTGCCGGCCCTGTTCAAAATCCGGAAGGGCCCATTGCCCCAGGGGCCATTTCAAATGTATGAAAGAAAATCCCCTGAACTTCAGCCTTCCCGAAAATTATGGAGAAAAAATGGAAAATATGGGTTGACACTGGGGGTACTTTTACCGATTGTATTGCCCTGGATCCCGGGGATTATCTGTACCGGGTAAAAGTATTGAGCAAAAGCGCTTTACGGGGAAAAATTGTCCGAATCCTGGACCCTTCCTCCCTGACATTTTCTTCCTCCTGGGCCACCGATTCAGATATATTTCAGAATTATCATTTCAGGATCCTCGGGCAGGATCTTGAAGATTCAAAAATTCAATCCCTGAAGCCTGGCAAAAAAATCATTCATCTTGACCGGACAATTCTGTCTGAGGACCATAATGGTTCTGATTTTGAGATCTTCGCGAACGAGGAAGCCCCCTTGCTGGCGACCCGGATCGCGACAAAAACTTCCCTGTCCAGCCCTTTCCCTCCCCTGGAAATGAGATTGGGTTCAACCATAGGAACCAATGCACTTCTTGAACGGAAAGGAGCGAAAACTGCCTTGATCGTTACCCGGGGATTTAAAGATCTCCTGGTCATCGGAAACCAGCAACGGCCAGACATTTTCAGTCTTCATATCGAAAAACCGGATCCTCTTTATGAGGAAATCTTTGAGTTGGACGAACGGTTAAACAAGGATGGCTTTCCCCTGGTGATCCCTGATGAAAGATCGTTTCGGAATATTTATGAAAATCTGGAACAAAAAGGAATTGAATCGGTGGCGATTTCTTTTTTACATAGTTATCAGAACCAGGCACATGAAAAAAAACTGAAATCTTTCCTTGAACAAAAGAATCACTGGTTCATTACCACTTCCTCAGAAATTGCCCCCGTCATCCATTATCTGAATAGAACCGAAACCTGTGTGGTGAATGCTTATCTGGCACCGCGGGTAGAACGATATCTGGAAAAAGTAAATCAGAAACTGGAGGAAGGATCCCTACGGATCATGACCAGTGCAGGTGGACTGGTAAATCATCAGTATTATCTTCCAAAGGACAGTCTATTCAGTGGACCTGCAGGTGGTGTGGTTGGCGCAGCCCAAGTAGGAAGAAAAGCAGGGATTAAAAACCTGCTTTCCTTTGACATGGGAGGCACCAGTACGGATGTAGCCCGTTATGATGGAAAATTCGAATATCAGTATGAAACAAAGATCGGAGATTCCACCATAGTGAGCCCGTCTCTTAATATTGAAACAGTTGCCAGTGGAGGAGGGTCCATCTGCCAATTCGATGGCCATAAATTCTCTGTCGGACCTGAAAGTGCTGGTTCCTCGCCAGGGCCAGCCTGTTATGGGGAAGGAGGGCCTCTTACGATTACGGATGTGAACTTGCTGCTGGGAAGGCTGGATGAGGAGAATTTTGGGATCCCGATAAACCGGTCAAAGTCTGAAAAAGCATTCATGGACCTCCTGGTACCTGGAGAGAGAAAGAATTTGCCGATAGAAAAGGTTCTGTCGGGATTCATTCAGATCGTCAATGAAAAAATGGCCAATGCCATCCGGAAGATCTCTGTGAATAAAGGATATGATCCAAGCCGGTATACCCTGGTATCTTTCGGAGGGGCCGGTGGGCAGCATGCAGTGGACCTGGCCAACATCCTGAATATCGATTCTATTTTGATATCCTACGACGCCAGCCTGCTGAGTGCCATGGGAATGGGACATGCCCATATTGAAAGGTTTGCCGTCAAACAGGTCCTTCAATCCCTGGAAGAAATCCGCGTATCCATTCCTGCCATCGTACAGGATTGTGCCGAATCGGCCATCCGTGAATTGAAAAAGGAAAATATCCGATTAGCAAATATCGGGATTAGGGCTGTTCTTTTTTATATGAGATTCAAAGGACAGGAGACCACCTTGGAGGTGGAATATGATGGAAAGGATCTCCAATCAAAATTCAGGAAAGCCTATCTGAAATTATATGGTCATTGGATATCCAACCGGTCCATTGAGGTAGAATCGATCAAGGTAATTGCCACAGACCGGTTTCCGGAAGAGCCAAGGAAAAGGGGAAAAATAAAAGATTATAACCCGGAACCCGTAAAATTTCAGGAAGCCTTTATGGATGACCGATGGGAAAATATTCCAGTTTATCAATGGGAAAAATTAAAACCGGGGGCCACCCTGACAGGGCCCTGTTTACTCAATAGCGAGTTTACGACCGTGGTCATCAACAGAGGCTGGGACTTCAATATCAATAAATATTTCCAGGCCGTTGGGAAAAAACCTTACAATGGTGGCCCTTCCCAATCCGGCTCTACCCGGGAAAGCGGACAGTTGGATTCGATCAACCTGGAATTGTTCACCAACCGGTTTGCCGCGATTGCTGAAGAAATGGGCGCCTTGCTTAAAAGGACCTCCTTTTCCGTCAATATCAAGGAAAGGTTGGATTATTCCTGTGCCCTGCTCGATGAAAAAGGGGAATTGATCGTGAATGCACCGCATATTCCTGTTCACCTGGGGGGACTGGGATTGTGTGTCCGGCGCATGATGGATCGATTCGATTTTCAGCCGGAAGATGTGATCATTACCAATCATCCTGGTTTTGGCGGATCTCATTTACCCGATATTACTCTCGTGGCACCCGTATTTGATAATAGGGATAAACTGATCGGATTTGTAGCCAACCGGGCCCATCATGCCGAAATTGGAGGAAAACGACCGGGATCCATGCCCCCGGATGCGGGAAATCTGGCGGAGGAAGGGAAGGTGATCTTCCCGGCCTATCTGAGAAAGGGCAAATCAGTTTACTGGACTGAAATTAAAAACCTGCTCTCGGAAGCCCCCTATCCCTCCCGGAGTATTGAGGAAAACCTGGCCGACCTGAATGGCGCCATGGCCTCGATTCAATCCGGCATTCAGTCATTGAAGAAACAGTGTTTGCTTCATGGCAGCGGGACGGTGAAACATTTTATGCAGGAACTGAAAAATTATGCCTGTGAAAGGTTGATGTCGAGTCTTCTGGTCAAGGACAAAAAGGAATGGATGGCGGAAGAACATCTTGACGATGGATCGGTCCTGAAAGTGGGAATACGATTGCAAAAACAGGAAATCGAGGTCGATTTTACAGGTTCTTCCCGTGTGCATCCCGGTAACCTGAATGCCACCCCGGCCATTGTAAGAAGTGCGGTGATTTATGTGCTACGCCTGATGATCCGGGAACCATTGCCACTCAATGAGGGGATCATGAAATATGTGAAGATCGGGTTGCCGGAAGGTTTCCTCAATCCCGGTTTTCCCGATGATCCTGGCTTATGCCCGGCGGTGGTGGGAGGGAATACGGAGACCAGCCAGCGGATCGTGGATACCTTGTTGAAAGCTTTGAATATGGCTGCCTGCAGCCAGGGGACCATGAATAATTTTGTATTCGGCAACCAGACGTTCAGTTATTACGAGACGATCTGTGGCGGAGTGGGCGCAATGGAAGGTTTTGATGGGGCGAGTGCGGTTCACCAGCATATGACCAACACCCGCATCACCGATCCGGAGATCCTGGAATTCCGTTACCCGGTCCGGCTGGATTTTTTTTATATCCGCGAAAATTCAGGTGGAAGAGGAAAGTGGCATGGAGGAAACGGAGTAACGAGAAAAATGTCCTTCCTGGCGCCTCTTGAAATTACTTTGTTATCGCAACATCGGAAAGTAGCTCCTTATGGGATGCATGGAGGCGAGGTGGGTGCCGTTGGTGATCAATGGATCATCAGGCAAGATGGGAAAAAAGAATTCCTGAATGGGATCGATTCCGCGAAAGTGGAACTGGGTGATGCTGTGGTCATCCAGACACCGGGAGGCGGGGGTTGGGGAGCCTTGAATGATAAATGATGAATTAAGAATGATGAATTTTGAATCGTGTACGTTGTACGTCCCTGAAATAGGTTGACTGTTTAAAAACGATCAACACGTATTAAAATCAATCTCAACATAAATCATTTTTCATCCTGAGCTCCGCGAAGGATCTGAGCGGATATTTAATAAACCGTTTTTAAAAATTCACAGTTCGCGATGCTGACTTCCCAAATCTCAGCGTAAAAAGTATAATTTGTGGAGTATATCCTTTATGATTATTAAATTGAAAACCTAAGAATATTTTCAAGAAATTAATGCAATGGAAAGAAGGAAATTCCTGAAAAATGCCGTGCTCATCGGTGGGACGGCCATGGCAACCTCCATGATGGGTTGTAAAGAAATACAAGATTCAAAAAAAAATACAACCTTTGGTCCCATCAATCAGCAATCGGAAAGGCTGGCGATCGCTATGTGGGATTTCAGCTGGATCCTGCGCCATCATCGGTACGGTGAATTTGAAAACTGGGACCGGGTACTGGAAGGTCTCTCGAAACGTGGTTATAACGCGATCCGGATCGATGCCATGCCCCAGTTTATTGTTTCTTATCCAGATGGAGTGGTTAAGAATGAATTCAGGTGTGTCAAGGAGGGATGGACACCTTCCCTCTGGGGAAATGATTACACCACCACGATCCGGCCAAAAGAAGCATTGCTGGAATTTTTACCCAGGTGCAGGGAATACGGGATCAGGGTGGGCCTGGCTTCCTGGTTCCTGCGGCATGGGGCTGGCCGGGAAGATATTTTTATGGAAGAAGGCGGATTATACAGGGCCTGGTATGAAACCTTGGATTTTTTAGATAAACACGGGCTTCTCGATGACATTCTTTATGTGGATCTGTTAAATGAGTACCCATTCTGGCACGGTTATGACTGGCTCAGGAAGGGACTGGATGACCGTAGCGATATCCGGATGTTCAAACTCAACAATCCCCAGGCCAATGTCCCTGAGTTTGAAAATACCAAAAACGAAAAATTCAATCTGCTGCAGAAATCATTTTACAATGAATTTGCCAGTGAACTGATCAAGAAATTAAAAGATCATTTTCCAAAACTGGATTTTTTCGTTTCATTGGATTCCGGGATGGCCTTAAAAGACATGGATATGTCGAAATTTTCAGCGCTGGATTATCATATCTGGTTTGCTCACCATGGAAGTATTCCGGGGCTTGGAGAGATTGGCAGCCGGGATCAGACGCTTGAATTAAATCAAATCTATGCCAACCTGTTGAGCTATTGGGGTGAAAATAAAGCGGAACTTGTTCAATGGATGGGCAACCGTTTAAAAATGATTTCCGAAACAGCGGCCAATCAGGGCATCCCCTGTGGCAATACTGAAGGATGGGGACCCATATCCTGGTTCGATCACCCCGAACTCGATTGGGAGTGGGTAAAGACATCCGCAGAGATCTGCATTGATCTGGCCCTTCAGCATGAAAATTATAAATTTCTATGCACCTCCAATTTTACCCACCCACAGTTCCGTGGGATCTGGGATGAGGTGGAATGGCATCAGAAAATGACCAGCAGAATCAGAGGCTGATCAGAAAATAATGTCCATAATTTATATGGAATGTCATTCGGTTATAATCCTTAAATGGGTGATTCCTTTTTCTCTTTTAACCGAAAAAAGGAATACACAAATCCACGAATTAGCTAATGCCCGAATACACAAATACCCGAATCCACGAATCCACGATTCCACAAATCCACAAATCCACAGCTTAGTCCTTTCTGGCTTTTAATTTTTCCATCAAATTATCCTTATAGGTCAGGCCAATGGGAAGAAACTGGTCACCAATCCTCACCTGGTTGCCTTCAAGAAATTGGATGGACAGGGTGGATACGATATAAGATTTATGGATCCTGATAAACTGGCTGCCCAATATAGATTCAAGGTTTTTCATCGTCTCAGCGGCAATGATCACCTTATCTTTCGTAAAAACTTTTACATAATCCCCCCATGATTGAATATAGAGAATATCCCCTTCATTGATTTTATAGATTTTTTTATCGGATTTAAGTACGAGAAATCCTCCGCCTTTATCCTGAACCACGGAATGCTTCATCTTAGCTTGTTCCCGGGCTTTGTTTACCGCCTTCAAAAAACGTTCAAATGCTACGGGTTTTACCAGATAATCCACTGCATCCACTTCAAAGCCTTCCACCGCATATTCCGGGTAAGCGGTAGTGAAAATGATCATAGGCGTTTTTTCCATTGATTTGGCAAACTTGATCCCCGAAAGTTTTGGCATGTTGATATCGAGGAAAATAAGGTCCACCTTTTCTTCATGAAGCTTCTCCATGGCCTCCAGGGCATTAAAACAAACCCCTTTCAGATCCAGCCATGGAATTTCCTTCACAAATTCCCGGATCACATCCTGTGACAAAGGCTCATCATCCACGATAAGACAGCTGATCTGATTCATAATTGAAGGACCAAACGGACCATAAATTTATCATTATTGTCGGAAATAGCCAGCTCATGTTTCCCAGGATACATCAGTTCCAGCCTTCTTTTTGCATTTTCAAGGCCAAGCCCCTTATATTTATCCTGCTCTACATCATCAGAAACACCTTTATTATTTTCTATTTTAAAATCAATTTCATCCTCCCTCACATTGATATTGATCCGGATAAATTGAAGCTGTATATCTCCTTTGATTCCATGCTTGAAAGCATTTTCAATAAATACAACCAATATCAATGGGGCAATTTTCTGGTTATTTACCACGCCTTGTACAGTAAATTCCACTAAATCGGGATTCTGGATCCGCAGTTTTTGTAGATCAATATAATTATAAATGAATTCAAGCTCATTTTGTATATCAACAAATTTTTCATTCGATTCATAGATCATGTACCGTAGTACATCCGATAGTTTTAAGATTACGGAAGGTGTATCTTTTGATTGTTTCAAGGCCAGGGAATATATCGTATTTAAACTATTGAATAAAAAATGCGGATTCACCTGAGCCTTTAGTGCTTTCAGTTCATTTTGGATTTTCTCCTTTTCAGCTTCAGCCAATTTTTTCTTGGATTCGAGCAGCTCAAACCAATATTTTGATAACATGAAAAGGGTCGTCAGCCCGATATATATTACAAAATACTTTAGCAATTCGACATAGCTGTAAAAAGTGATCAGGTAGTAATCAGGGAAAAGAATTTCAGACAGAATATCAAATGTGAAGACATGTAATCCATAAAATAACAGGAAAAGTGCGGCTAAACCAATAATATAAATCAGGTAGTGCTGTTTATCCAGGAATTTTGGAATAAGGAGATAGAGGTTGATATAAACCGAAGTAATGATGCTTACATGAAAAAGTGCCGTAAAAATGTAATCTATCAATGATACATCATTTGATATAGAGAAATGCTGAAGCAGAATGTAGAAGGAAAGGATCCAGAACAGGCTATGGAGGAAAACCCTGTTCTGGATAACCTTTTTAAATAGGTTCAACATCATTTACTATTTTATTTTTTCAAATTCAGAAGGCTCATCGAAGGCTTCTTTATCATCAGCATACTTACTGATAAATCGTTTCAGTTCATCGGTAGATGCAGTAATCACGATATAATCTTCAAACATCTCATGTTTAATCCTTATCCGGTTCTGTTCAAAAAGTTTCTTCATATGATCCAATTCAAAGATATACAAAACAAGCCGTTGATCCTCCCATTCGATTTTCAGGAATGAATGGGCCGGGATAAAATTTCTGAAAAGGTAAAAACCTTCATCTTTTTCTCCTTCATAATATGGGTATAGATCCATAAAATAATGATCTCCAACTTGCAAGAGACCCACCTCAAACGATACAGTATCCAGATCAATATTTTCTCCTTCCTTCTGTTGCTCTTCCATGTACCTGAACAGATATTTTTTATCTTTCAACTTTTCAAAAGATACATATTCATCCCCCTCTTCTGTATCCTGCCATAATCCAAGCAATTGTGGCTCTTCCAGTAAATCTTCTTCCTCATACAAAGGATGAAGCGAAAAAATAGTACATGATTGAAAAACAATCATCAATCCTATTATCAATAAGCTTAAAACCTTTTTCATGATTTATATTTTTTGTTTGATACCGGAAAATTGGATGAAAAATAATGGATCCACAAAAAATATCGATGAACACCATAAAAATCGGGATCAACCATAAATTTCTAACGAGAAATTGATCTATTTTTTACAAATTTTACTTAAAACCTGTACATTCAGATACCCGTATCCCCCGTCGAAGGAATGCTGCCATCCATCCTTTTTCAAGTACCGTATGATATACCGGTTTAATAAACCATGGGCCACCAGTACCACCCGTTTTTCCTTGTTGGCAAGTTGGCCCAGTCTGGCTGCTACCTCCCTGGATCTGTCTTTCTGCTGGGAAAGGCTGGGAACCTGAGAGGAATGAAGACCTGCCATCCAGACGAGTCTTGAAGACACCCTCCAGAATTTCAAGGGTAACCGGATCCAGGGTAAAGGAATGATTTCATTCTTGAATTCCACAAAGGAAGAATCATAAATGATATCAAACTGATCGCCGAAGAGTTGCTCGGCAGTCGATTTTGCTCTTTGCAATGGACTGCAGTAAACGTGAAGGATCTCTCCCGGTTGGATGGATACTGGAGCATGATCAACATAATAAACGCCCACGGTATCATAGGCATCCACAAAATTACTGGCCTCGTAAAAGTAGAACCACCCTTTTGTGTCGATTATGGGATCACCGTGACGAATGAGCATGATCTGGATCACTTCAAGATTATTATCCAGATGAAGGTCGTTTTTATTGATAAATTTTAAGGGAGGATTGTATGAATTATCCGATTTCTCAAAACCATCATAGAACCGAATGATTTCCTCGTAAAATTCTTTTTGTGCCTGACTATTGAATGAAATCAACCAGCCGGTAATAATTAAAATATAGTATCGGAAAATAAATTTCACAATGATTTTTGTTATCGGGATACCAATAAAGCGATTTTTCGGATAATAACATGAAATTGTCAAATAAAACTGATTTTATGACATTTACCCATATTTTTTAGGCCCTTATTATATAACTTTGTCGCTCCATTTCCGGGGGATTTTCAAATGAAAATCTTTCCTCCGGTCAAAAAATTGAATCAATACTTTTTTAGAATTTTTTTAATTAAAAATAAGTTCTTATGAAATCCGATAAAAAATACGTTTACTTTTTTGCAGCCAATAAAGCCGAAGGCAAAGCCGAAATGAAAGCCTTGCTTGGTGGAAAAGGGGCAAACCTGGCAGAAATGTGCAATCTGGGGATTCCTGTTCCACCTGGTTTTACCATCAGTACAGAAGTCTGTACTGCCTATTATAAAAACAAGAAGAAATATCCGGCCGGTCTCGAAGAAGAAGTTGTGACCAACCTCAACAAGGCCGAGAAAGAGATGGGAAAAAAATTCGGGGATGCAAAAGATCCCTTACTTTTCTCCGTCCGTTCCGGTGCAAGAGCTTCCATGCCGGGAATGATGGATACTGTTCTGAATCTGGGATTGAATGATAAGATTGTGGAAGGACTAGCAAAACTGACAAAAAATGCCCGTTTTGCCTGGGATTCCTATCGGCGATTTGTTCAGATGTATGGAGATGTGGTAATGGAAATCAAACCCGTGAAAAGGACGATGTGGATCCTTTTGAAGAGATCATCGAAAGGAAAAAGAGTGAAAAAGGAGTAGAACTCGATACCGATCTGAACACCAACGATCTGAAGGAGCTTGTAGCTGAATTCAAGCATGCGATCAAAACACGTACCGGGAAAGAGTTTCCGGATGATCCCATGGGAGCAATTATGGGGTGCCATCAGGGCTGTATTTGGTAGCTGGATGAATCCAAGGGCTATCACTTACCGTAGTCTCAATGACATTCCTGATGACTGGGGTACTGCGGTGAATGTACAGGCCATGGTTTATGGAAATATGGGCAATGATTCCGCCACGGGTGTTGCCTTTACCCGTGATCCGGCCACTGGGAAAATCAGTTTTATGGCGAATACCTGGTGAATGCCCAGGGAGAAGATGTGGTAGCCGGAATCCGGACCCCACAGCCTATTAACAAATCCGGAAGGAAAAGTAAGGAGGATGTTACCCTCGAGTCATTGATGCCCGATGATTACAAACAACTGGCTGAGATAATAACGAATTACTTGAAAAGCATTATCGGGATATGCAGGACGTCGAGTTTACGATTGAACGGGATAAATTGTGGATGTTACAGACCAGAAATGGTAAGCGTACCGCCGCTGCGGCACTTCGCATCGCAGTGGAGATGGTGGAAGAAGGAATGATTACGACGAATAAGGCCATGATGAGAATCCAGCCCATTCAGATTGACCAGTTACTTCACCCGACTTTTGACCCCAAAGCGAAACTGAAAGTCGTCACCAAGGGACTGCCGGCCTCTCCCGGCGCGGCCACCGGCCGTGTCGTTTTCAATGCGGATGATGCCGAAGAATGGGCCGCCAAAGGAGAAAAAATGGTCCTGGTACGGATTGAGACTTCACCTGAGGATATCGGAGGTATGAATGTGGCCGAGGGTATCGTGACTGCCCGAGGTGGAATGACCTCACATGCGGCGGTGGTGGCACGTGGAATGGGTAAATGTTGTGTGGCAGGATGTAAAGATATATTGGTGATCTACTCAGCCCGACAATTCAGGGTTGGCGACCAGGTAGTGAAGGAAGGGGACTGGCTCTCACTGAACGGAAGTACCGGCGAGGTGATCAAAGGCCAGGTACCCACTGTAGAACCTGAAATTTCCGGTAACTTCGGAAAACTCATGGGATGGGCTGATAAGGTGAAAAGACTGGGTGTAAGAACCAATGCCGATACCCCGCATGATGCAAAAGTGGCCCGTGAATACGGTGCTAAAGGCATTGGACTTTGTCGTACAGAACATATGTTCTTTGAAGAAGACCGGATCGCTGCAGTTCGCGAAATGATCATGGCAGATGATACGATTGGAAGAAAAGCGGCCTTGACCAAATTACTCCCCATGCAGACTGAAGATTTCATGGGTATATTCGAGGCCATGGACGGACTACCCGTCACCATTCGTACATTGGATCCTCCCTTGCATGAATTCCTTCCCAGCCGGATCGAACTGATGGAAGAACTGCTCAACCTTAAACTGGAGATCAAAGAAGCCAAATCATTGGAAAAAATGAATGCCCTGCTCAAGGAGATCCGTAAGCGTGAAGATCTGTTGGATAAAGTAGAAAAATTGCATGAACTCAACCCGATGCTCGGAACCAGGGGTTGTCGTTTAGGTATCCTGTATCCTGAACTTACAGAAATGCAGGCCAAAGCGATCTTTGAAGCAGCCTGTGCTTGTAAGCGTAAGGGCATTGATGCCAAACCTGAGATCATGATTCCGCTGATCACTTCAAAAGAGGAACTGTCTCATCAAAAGGCCATTGTACAGAGAGTGGCCCGTGAAACCATGGACAAGCACGTGGTCGAGATCGATTATATGATCGGGACGATGATCGAACTTCCCAGAGCCGCTCTGACTGCAGAAAAAATTGCTGAAGAGGCTGATTTCTTCAGTTTTGGCACCAACGACCTTACCCAGACGACTCTTGGACTTTCCCGGGACGACTCCGGAAAATTCCTGCCCATGTACGTGGAGATGGGGATCTATCCGGCAGAACCTTTTCAGAAACTTGATCAGGAAGGGGTTGGTAAACTGATTGCCATGGCTGTAAAAGATGGTCGCAAAACCAAGAAAAATCTGAAGACAGGTATCTGTGGTGAGCATGGTGGAGAACCGAGCTCAGTTGAATTCTGCCATAAAGTCGGCTTGGATTATGTGAGCTGTTCACCTTACCGGGTTCCGATCGCGAGACTCGCTGCTGCCCAGGCAGTTTTGAAAGAAGGCCTGGCAGATGACCAGAAACGCGATGCAACAGCTTAAGTAGAATTATTAATTAAGAATTAAGAATAAAAAAACCTGTCGGGTAAACTGACGGGTTTTTTTTCTGATGTTTCTGCATGTGGTCTGACCACCAAGGCTCGTCTGACCAGGGGGTTGGTCTGACCACCAAACCTCATCTGAATATTAGGCGCATACTGAGGAAACACCCTGTGAAAGATCCTTGAAATGAAGGAACAGGAGGAGATTCATTTGTAATTTGTAAATATTCCTTACATTTGGGACGTATTTTTTATATATGGCCTTTTAATCTATTTTTATGATCCCACAAAACAGAATTGTCTCCATTGATATCATCAGAGCACTGACGATGTATTTCATGATCTTTGTGAACGACCTCTGGACCCTGCATGGAATTCCCGAATGGCTTGGACATGCCTCCCGGGGTGAGGACCGCCTCGGTTTTGCAGATATCATTTTTCCCTTGTTCCTGTTTATCGTTGGTCTTTCCATCCCTTTCGCCTTTAAAGCCCGGCGAAAAAAAGGAGATTCCGATGCCCAGATCTTCTGGCACATTTTGACAAGAAGTTTCGCCCTGATCGTCATGGGTTTCTTTATGGTAAACCTTGAAAATATTAACAGGGAAATGCTTGTCATCAGCAAACCCATATATCAGATCCTTATGGCCACCGCATTCGTACTGATCTGGAACATATATCCCGAAGGAAAGGCCTTTAAGAAGGTCCCTGAATGGGCCATGAAAATACTGGGCATTCTTATCCTTATTTTTCTGGCTGCCATTTATAAAGGAGGGACTGTTGAGAATCCACACTGGATGAGACCGGCATGGTGGGGCATTCTGGGACTGATTGGCTGGGCCTATCTATTGATCGCAACCCTTTATCTCTTAGTGGGTAACCGTTTAGTCTGGCTTACCCTCCTCTGGATTGTTTTTATCCTGCTCAATGTACTTCAGGAAGTGAAACCCTTTGAAGGATTTCCGGATATACAGATCATCGTCGGCGCCTCCAATCATGCCTTGGTAATGAGCGGATTGTTGGCCTCTGTCTTTTATGTAAACTTGAATGAAAAAGGTAAGATAAAGGAATTTCTTGCCGTTTTGGGCATGATGGCTGTGGTCTCCATCGCATTCGGGCTTCTTACCCGCCCGGAATGGGGTATCGCCAAGATGGGAGGAACCCCGTCATGGACCACCATTTGTGCTGGGATTGGCTTCGGATCATTAGGAATCCTTTATTTTCTGGCTGATATAAAGAATATCAGAAAATGGGCTAACATTCTTGGCCCGGCCGGACGTGCTACACTTACTTGTTATCTCGTACCTTATTTCTACTACGGTTTTTATTCCATCATTGGCATTTCACTGCCAATCTTTTTAAGGACGGGTTATATCGGTATCGTGAAGTCGCTCCTTTTTGCCCTGCTGATCGTTTTGATTACTGGCGGACTGGAACAACTTAAAATAAAACTTAAAATTTAGTTCCAAAAAAATATTTCATTTCTTTCGTGGCAATAGAATTGACCACTTAAAACCTAAAGAAATTATGAAAAAAATTTTCGTAATCATTATCACGATCCTGTTCTCAGGAATCGCTTTTGGCCAGTCATTGGAAAAGGATAATCTTATTGGCATCCATGTTTTTTCATTAGATCTTGATCCTGATGTCACATTTAACCAGTATAAAAACTTTTTTATCCAAAACTACATTCCCGAATTGAATAAGAATTTCCCGGATGTTAAACATTATTTCGCAATGGGTAACCGGGAGGAAAACAAAAATGAGATTGGCCTGGTCGTCGTGTTCGGATCACAGGAGATCAAGAATAAATACTATCATGCGGACGGAAGCACCACCGAGTTAATGAAGAGCTTACAGGAAAGGATCCAACCCATCAGATCGGAGCTTGACAGTATGGGAACGGTCAATGCAGAATATATGGAGTGGGTGATCCAGTAGTGATTCATGCTCATTTTTATGATTTGAGAGATATATATTAATGATTTCATTAAAATAACAATCGAGATTCCTCCTGAAGGACAGCGTGGTTAGTATGTGAAATCGTAATGATGATTAATCCTGAATACAAATATAGCATCCCTACTCTTTGTCCTTCAGGAGGAATCCTGATAGATGGCTATTATGATCCAGTTTTTAAAAGATGTGCTGGGCGGATATGCCTGACGGCAGTTAAATAGCTGCAAATTGGCACACACTGGCGCGGAAGTTATTTCGGTGGCAGCGTTCCTAGAAGGTAATGGTCTAAAGTAATAACAACCACTGGCTTCCATTGACAAACCAAGGTATTTTACCTTACTTAAAATTATTTCTTAAGGCTCGATCATCATGTCCGAAAGACGCCTCGCGGCTATAATGTTTACCGACATCGTCGGCTACACATCTCTGATGGGTTCGGATGAGGACTAGGCGTTTGATATACTTAAACGAAACCATGCCATCCATGAAAGGCTGATAGAGAAACACAATGGCACATTGATCAAGGAAATTGGAGATGGAACATTAGCCAGCTTCCCTCTGGCTTCCGATGCGGTCCGATGTGCAATGGAAATCCAACAGGAAGCCAAAAGTCAGAATATTCCACTCAAAATTGGAATCCATGAAGGAGAAATGGTGATGGCTGGAGTAGATGTTCTTGGTGATGGTGTAAATGTAGCTTCTCGTCTACAGGAGATTTCGCAAGAGGGTTGCATAACTATTTCAGGAAAAGTCTATTCAGACATAAAAAATAAAGCTGGAATCGCAACAAAATTAATCGGGGATAAGAAGTTAAAGAATGTGGATGATCCTGTGAAGGTATATGAGGTATTGTGTGAGGAGAAAGAATCAGTACAAAGAAAAGAGCATCAACCACTCAAGAGAAATAAACTGCTTTACTACGTTTTAGCCGGATTAGCAATGATAATAACAGCCATTCTGATCTGGAAATTCTTACCTGATAAAGGTGCAGATTATCAATCAGTGGAGGTAACGAAAAGGATAGATAAATCTATAGCAGTTCTGCCATTCAGAAACGATAGCCCTGGCCAGGAAAATGAATATTTCTGCAATGGAATGATTGAGGAAATACTAACCAATCTTCAAAAGATAAAAGATATACGTGTGAAATCAAGGACTTCAAGCGAACAGTACAGAAATCCGGATAAAGATCTTATGATAATTGCCAAAGAGCTCGATGTAGGATATATTCTCGAAGGGAGTGTAAGAAAAGCAGGGAATGATATACGGATCACCGCTCAGCTTATAAATGGAAAGACAGGGGACCACTTGTGGGCTGAGACCTATGATGGAAAATATACGGAAGAGATATTTAAGTTTCAGAGTAACATTGCCACTAAGATAGCTATGGCATTGAATGCGATAATCACACCTGAAGAAAAACAAAAAATATCCAAAATGCCTACAACGAATGTAACTGCCTATGACTACATATTACAAGCCAGGCAAGAAATGTGGAAGTATTGGGGTAGGGGAGATACCATGGCATTGAAGAAGGCGGAAAGTATGTATAATAAAGTTTTAAAACTTGATCCGGAATATGCACTTGGCTGGGTAAGAAAGGGTTCAATCTACTGGGAACGTCATGGGAATACAGATGACTATTTTGAAAATGATTTTATGGATAGCGTTTTATGGTATTGCGATAAAGCCATTGCACTTAATCCCGATGAAGGACAAGCATATCAACTTAATGGGATGGTATATCATATTAGAGGTAATATGGAAAGTGCTATCAATTACTACGAAAAAGCTGCAGAAGTAGCTACTAATCAAAACGATGATATAACATTATGGGAAACGTCGTGGAGATTAGGTTATCTCTATCTTTATAAAAAGGATTATATTAAAGGAATATCCTTAATCCGGGAAGCTGTTCGACTCGCAAAAGGTTCACCGCAAGATTACCGGCATCTTCTCCACCGATTGGCCTATGCTTATTTGGATATTGGCGCTTATGAAGAAGCTGAAAATTATTATATTCAATCAAATAACCTGGGTGCTAACTGTTTACGCCTTTGTTATTTTTATGCTTATCAGGGAAATTTCCAGACTTCAATTAATTATACCTTGAACTGTTGTCAATCAGAATCTGCACACAAGGGATGCAACGACTTTCTTGCTAATACTAATCTTCAACTCAGAAATTTTGAAACATCCTTGAAATACTTCCGGAAATACAGGAATGGCTTGGAGATTTCGGGTCATATTCGTAGCGATAATCTATACAGAGAAGGTTTTGCTTTGATACAATTGGGACATGAGGAAAAAGGCAAAAAACTCATCGAAGAACAACTCGACCTGTTGGACAAAAGAAAAAAACTGGGTAGGCCCGATGGGTATGATTATCACTATGCAGCTATTTATGCTTATAATGGCGATTTAAAAAGAGCACTTAAGCATCTTTATGATTATGAAAAAGCGGTATTGAATCCAATGACAAATTTAATAATTCCGATTCATTATATCCAACATGATATCATGTTTGAGAATCTATGGGCCCAGCAGGAATACAAAACCTTTGTAAAAGAAATCCAGGATAAAAATGCAGTTATCAGGGAAGAGATCCGGGAAATGGAAGAACGGGGAGAGTTTGATTTGTAAGCGTTAAGCTCGAAGTCAGAAGTCAGAAGTTGGAGGCTCAGCTTCTTCCAAAAGGTTGTGGCGGATGAATGAAGCGGGTAGTAATATTGTCAAATGATATTGCTTCTGCCTTTCTAGCTGGCTACTCCTCGATGATTTTTCTTCAAATCAATTATCCAGATTCCTGCTGAAGGACAGTTTGGTTAAAAGGAGTAAACGTAAGTCTGAATGATATTTGAATACATCGAATACCTCTCCCTTTTCTGTCCTTCAGAATCCAGATATAATTGGGAAATGCTTTCGTATCCAACCAACTTATCAGACCTCAGATCCATGCTTATGCCCTGAAATGGAAAATCGTGATTCGAAATTCGCGATTCGTGATTCGTAATTCTTCAGATCTCTTCATTCCCCCATACCGGACTGACATCTTTCCAGCTGTATACAGCCGGTCTGACGAATCTACGTTCTACTGAATCGATGGATTTTCCCCGTATCTCGATATCTTTCAAGGTTGAAGGTGTCATGCCATGCTCGAATGCGGTAGCAAACGTCGGAATTTCATAAGGCTCGAATCCCATCACCCGCGCTGCCACCATATCCGTGGCAAGAGGATTTGTCCCTGCAATGATCACATCCATTTTTACTAAAACACCGTCAGAGGGTCCATTCCCTTCCATCGCCATGGAACCGTCGATTACGGTCAGGCCTAATTTATTGGCATGGACCATATCCAGAATTTCAAAGGAGATCCCGGGTGATCCGGCATTATAGGCATCATCATGGAGACAGGACCGGACGGAACAATAGATTTTTCCCGGGTATAGACCAATCAGATTTTTCATTCCCAGGGTTACTGTGGCCAGTGTATGGGTTTTCATCATGGGAACGGAACACAATAGATCGATATCAAGCAAGGATTCATGCAGCGTGATCTGATTGAATACAAGACCGTCGGGTATCTGAACATCGACCAGATTCCCGGTGTGCAAATTGATCAAAGGAATATGTTCCGCTTTTGCCAATTCAGTATATCCAAGTACATCAAACACATATTCCTGCATTGGATTCAGTATCTCTTCCTTTCTGGTACGAAATAATTTATCATTCTTGAAATTGAAACCTGTACCCGCTGCGGAACCTTCCCCAATCCATACTTCTTTCCCCGCATTTTTCATAAGATGGGCCAATGAGCGGATAACCGTAGGTTTGGTGGTAAATGTTGGACTTTCTGCCACCAGGTTCGGCTTGAGCAAAATCCGGTCTTTATTTTTAGCCACTGTCTCAAGACCCCCAAGAAGGTCGATGGCTTTTTCCACGGCGTAATCGATGTGATCATCTTTGATCCTTACGATGCTGACTACTGGAAGTTCCGGCTTTAAAATAGAACTTGAAAATAAGGTTGCTCCACCCATCGCTCCAAGCGTGAGGCCTCCTACAGTCCGGATGAAGTGGCGGCGGGAATGTTTGTTCATCATTAATCTTTTTCTATTTCTATTGGAAAAGATGATTCATTTTTTAAAACATATTAATTATGTAACCCCAAATTCTTCAGAATCATTCCCTACTTATATAAAAAATGTCTTAAGACCTTTCAGGCAGATACCTAAAATGGACGGCCTGAAATTTAAATACGAGCATTTTTAAATGAGCGCGATTCCTTTCAATATCATGGAAACTTAAAAGGGGAGTCACACTGCATAAAAATTTTAACAATGGAAATTGAAGATTCCTCCTGAATGACCGGAGAGGGTTGTTTTTCTGGTATCATTCAGATTCATTGAATCTAAGTTCTCACGATATAAGTAATGTCCTAAAGTAGGAATTCTGAAAGTTGACAAGGATGTATTTATTGTTTATATTTTAATGTTCCTGAGATGATCCCGGATTTTTTTTAGATATCCAGATACCAGATATTACTTTTTTCAATTTATCTCCGTAAATTAATGAATACGCCTATTGTTCAGATTTATCGTAGAATCATTTAAAAAGACATTTTATGTCCATTCGACCTGTTAAAAGATTAGTTCAAGCCAAACCCTTCCTCGAAGGTGCCGGGGTACATCTCCGTCGTGCCTTTGGATTTGGCGACCCCACGGAGTTTGATCCATTTCTTCTGCTCGATGACTTCCGGAATGAAAATCCGGATGATTACCTGGCAGGTTTTCCCTGGCATCCCCATCGAGGGATCGAAACGATCACCTATGTGCTGGCCGGCACAGTAGAACATGGTGACAGCATGGGCAATCATGGTGTGATCACTTCCGGTGACATCCAGTGGATGACAGCCGGGAGAGGTATCATCCATCAGGAAATGCCTAAAGGCGATCCTAATGGACGGATGCATGGATTCCAACTGTGGGCAAACCTCCCTTCCTCTCTTAAAATGACAAGTCCCCGGTACCAGGAAGTTAAGTCCGGGGATATTCCGGAGATCGCCGATGATGACGGTACACACGTCAGGATCGTCTGTGGTGATTTCTGGGGGAAGAAAGGACCCGTAGACGGTATTGCTGCAGATCCGGTTTATATTGATGTATCGGTTCCACCCGGGAAGAAAAAGACCCTCCCGGTTGAAACCACCCGGCATGCTTTTGCTTATGTTTTTGCCGGATCCGGGAAGTTCTGCAATGCCTCAGGACCCCTCGCTGTTCCGACCGAAAGTGTTGGCTGGCTCGATACCTCTCCGCCCATTGAGGCGGATAATCGATCACTGATCCTTTTCGACCGTGGCGACGAGGTCTCCGTACAGGCCGGAGAAGAAGGGATCCGCTTTCTCCTGATATCCGGGAAGCCACTGGAAGAACCGGTCGCCTGGTATGGCCCGATCGTGATGAACACGCAGGCCGAACTCCGGCAGGCATTCCAGGAACTGCAGGATGGGACATTTTTGAAAAGAAGATAAAAATGGTTCGAAACTTGAAGCGCGATGCCAGGAGGTTCAAGGACGAAAGCTCAAAGCTGAAAGCTGGGAATTGTAAGGAATGGTTAAATATTAAATTGGTTAACTGGGAAAATATGTCTGGTCCTACCGCTGAGAGGTATCAGGTCTTTAGCAGTTGGTAAAAAGAGTAAACGGGACAATAATGACAGTGAGCACGGATGATTCAACACGCTTCCGACTCCTAACATTCACCCAATCTTTGATAAGTTACTCGGACTACCACTCTCCAATGCGCTAGTCCGGGGAGTAATATTACGAGTTTCGATCTGACGAAGTTCGAAATCGAAATTCAAATATCCCAAATTGTAGATCGCTGTTCAATAGGATGGTTCCCATTCCATATCCGGGTCCAGTGGATAAATGGGCCTGCGTATCTGGTGATAGGGCAGACTTTCGATCACCTGGTTGGCAAATCCGGGAGTCAGGGCCATGATGGTCCTGGGGGCAATGTCCCGTAATCCCTGAAAAAGATATCCCAACTTGACGATTACGATCTTATGGGCCAGCGGATCGATTCCCACCTCTTTAAAATCTTCCGGAGAAATAAAAGACCTTCTCTGATTCAGTAAAACGAGCGATATTCCATCAATATCGACCACAGCTGGTCTGCGCCCGGTATCCTTAAGATTTATTTCCTGTGTGATGAATTTCACCAATCCTATAATCTCCAGAGGCTTACTGAAAACCGTGTCGCGTTTTCCTCCGACATCCAGATGCACAATTCCTCCCACTCCAGCCTCTTCGCAGGCTTTTACCGCCTCAGGATCATAGATCCCGGCGAATACGGCATCTTTCACCCGGTTTTCCAGTAACTTTTGCAGTACCAGCGTCCCATCACCCACCGCCCCAGCCGTAGTATTGTCTCCTGAATCTGTAATAAAGACCGTGGATTCAGGTGCCTTCAGAGCGGTTCGAAGGGCACCCTCTATATCATCGGTGGGAACATCGAATTTCAATTCCCTTCTCCTGTCCCAGATCTGACCCGCCAATCTGATGGCCTCCTGCCGGGCTGCTTCCAGATAGGATGGATTCTCTGCCACCACCTGTACACTCATCCCCGCACGCCATACATCGGTCCATGGCATGCCTACAAAAATGGAAGCATCCATTAATCCTTCCCTGGAAGAAATTTCCGGTAATTGACTGTATAAAGATTTGAGTGGTTCTACCGAGGTGATCCCTTTTTCACCAGGTATCAAGATGGGGATATTGATATGTGCAATGACCGGCTGCTGCTTTTTTTCAATGGCATCAATCAACAATCGGAGCGCCCTTTGTACTGTTTCCCAGCCATCCACATGAGGCGCTGTTCGGTAAGCAGTCAGTATATTCATTTCACTGACAAAAACTTCAGACATATTTCCATGGAGATCGAAACTTGCCGAAATGATCACCTCCTCTCCTACAATCTTACGCAGCGACCTGATAAAATCAACCTGGGCATCATCATATCCTTCCACATGCAAAGCACCATGCATCTGCAGCATCACCCCATCAAGGGGTCCTGCATTTTTTGCCCTTTCCAGGATCTCGTCCCTGAATGATTCATAGGCATCCCGGGATACCACTCCATATGGATCGGCATCGGCCACCAGGGTAAAAATGAATTCAACATTTTTCCCTGGAAGCGATTGCCTTAGGTTCCCTAAATATGCCTTGTCATTTCCCCTGATCTGAATAAAATCTTCCTTTTCAGTGAGATAAGGAATAAACGTGTTCGATTCATGGGCGATCCCTCCATACAGGATCCGGATGGGATTATCCTGTCCATACAAAATTTCAGTAGTAAAACAACCTAACAATAAACAAAAGGAAAAAGTGGCGCTAAGAAGATTTTTCATGGATAAAAAAATTAAATAAAAAAGTACTTATCCCTGTGACCGATGATTACTAAATTAAAAAAATTTTATCCTGTTTTTCTGCAGCAAAATATAATGGAAAGGATCTGAAGAATTATCATCCTCCGTTTAATTTCTGGATTTTTTTCAGAGGTTGATCATTTTTTAATCCTTTCATGAAATTGATTAATCACCTTTTTACCTTACACTGACATCCACGCCAACCTCCAAAAGGCCCTTTTCTAAGCGCTGCTAAAAATTGTGGCATTGAAAAATACCTTATACCTTAGGTCGTACAAATCCTTTATTTTCCACCTATATGAATGGTCCCTCCCAGGGAAAGCATTGATAATTTGTTTGCGGAGCTCATATCAAGCGATTCATATTCAAGTCTGATTCCAATTAATCCAAGTTTCACTCCAGCGCCCACCCCCCATAGAAAATTCGTGGAGTTTTCGGTATCTTCTACAGTCCCAATTGTGTTTTTGGATTTTGCAAAAAATACACCTGCTTTAGCAAAAGCAAATACAGGACCCAGGGCGAACCTGCCCCTTGCTGCAATATCCCAACCCGATATTTTAGAGGACAAATTGATTGAACCCGATTCACTTTTCACTTTACCGAGATCCCTGTACCCCCCTTCCGCACCAATGAACTTGGATCCCAATCCTCCAAAGATTTTGTATCCAAACGCATTATCATCCAATTTAAAATCATCCCCACTTAAATCAGTCAATTCCTTATTAACCATAGAATTTCCAACACTCGCACCGAAATAAAGCTGCGCATTCAATTTTAATGAAACGCTCAGTAAAATCACCACCAGACTTAAAAACAGAAATTTTTCTTTCATTCTTAATGTATATTAAGTTTGTTAATATCAGGACAATTTAATTATTTATGTTGAAAAGGTATCCATATATGATCAATTAAAATAATACCTGATGGATATCATGCCCACCTTAAACTGGGACTTCTGATCGACATCTTCAAGTGGAATATTCATCTGGCTGGCTTCCAGCCCTATTAAAAAATCCTTCGTCCCTGTATAGGATAGTTTAAAGCCAAAAATATGTGCCGTTCCTTTATCCGTATAGACGAGTTCGGGTTGTGATGCCAGGGTGTATCCCAGCACCAGTCCAATGGGTACCCTGTATTTAATAAAATTAAAATCAAATGCCCCTTTCATGGCATACCGCAGATCTGCATCTTTCCGGTCAAAGGATTCCCCGAACGAGAGACCACCGTCCAAATTAAGTCCGATCACCTGATTGAAAGCATAGGCAAATTGCAATCCGAAATCACCCAGCAGGATAGGAGCATCGGTGGTGATGGAAGGATTGGGTACCTGGTTGATGATATCCTGTACAAAACGTTTGATATTGATGAATGTTCCCGAAGAATTATTCAATCCAATGGTCCCTGATAACGCGTATTTTTCACCCTTTGAAATCCTGATCAGCCATCCGATTCTAAAGGAGGAAACGGTATTGATGCCCTGGCTCAGGAGACTGAATACATCCGATCCAAGCCTGGCTGACAGACCTCCATATAAATACAATGCAATCCAATCCCTTATCCGCTGCTGATAATCAAAAGAAAGGTGTGCAAAAGTGAGGCTTCCTTTCACTCCGATAATGGGCTGCCCATTAATATCCCTAATATTATAGGAGAGATTGTTGGCACTTCCGATCCCCAGATTACTGGTAAATATGGTTTTGGCAAATGGATATTTCAGATTTGACATATATACAAATGAATGTCCATGCAATTCGGGAATTTTATTTTCAGATTCCTGGGCATATACCTTTCCCGAAAAGAGTACCAACCAGAGAATTCCTAAGCAGGCAACTACCCATGACCTGTATGAATGATTCGTTGTATAATTATTCATGATCATTTATTTTTTGGTAATGGGAAATTGCCAGCCAACCAACAGTTGCATGGACGAGGATTTAATCCGGGGGAGGTAGGCGGCTTCCTCATCCTTGTTGTCACTCAAATTCACCAGCCCCTGGAGGTACCTCAATTCGATATTCAAGGAAGTCGATTGAATGGGTATCCGATATCCCAGGCCAAACTGGGCGGTCACATTTACCTTAAACAATTCATTTGAAATATCAATTTTTTCCACCCCATTATCGGCCATCACCCTGGAAGGAAAATCAGCTGAAAAACCTCCCATAAAATAGACTTTTTCATTCATGGAAGTAATTTTTACAAATAATGGCAAACAGAGGTTAGCTACATGAATCTTCAGGCTATCCTTGTATTCCTCCAGGTCTGGATCCTTGAAAGCTACCATAGCACCTCCCGTTTTAAATCCCGGCTGGAAGCTGAGCCTAACATAATCCGATAATTTAAAATCAATGTACACCGAGCCGTGAAAGCCCATCATATATTTATAAGCTCCACCGGGAGGACTGTCGCCGACGAGTTTGCTATTATTCAGTCCCACCAATACTCCGATTTCGGGTTGAGCCATTGCCTGGGAATAAAACAGAAAGATCATGGCCCCGATTAAAAAACATTTTAAGGATTTCATCATAAATAAAAGTTGAATTGACTATTTGAAATAACCTTGACTATTCATAAACTATATAATAAAAAGAAATTAATCGTATTAAACATATTCATTCTGAGTCAGATACATCTAAGGGTTAATCTTCTATAAACACCATTTCAAAAGCTCCTTTTCAGACCAACAGAAAAAAGCATATGAAATTAGAATCATTGAATATCTATTAAATTTAAAAGAAATTGTATCTCATCGGCCGTCTGGGCGAAAAATTTTATTAGTTATTCGGCTTAAGGATTAAAATCGAGATTAATTAGGAGCTTTACGGAAAAATGAATCCGTTTTAGAAATACCTGATGGATCCCATATATACTGAGTTCTTACTTAAGGAGCTATCCAATCCGAACCATATTGCAGGTAAAATATGGATGATAAAAACAATATAAATTCATGGGTTATTATCAATAAAAAATACACACCCCATTTTCCCGGATAAGATTCCGGAATACTGAATCAAGTTCAACACAGGCAGGCCCGGGAACATCCTGTACCTCCCCTCATAAGTGGACCTGCCTGATCAGCGATGGTCTGAGCATCAGGGGGTAGGAAATACTGAAATTTAAATAAATATTTGGCACATCAACGGTAATTTGACTAATTGCACTGCCCCACACGCGGATCAAATTTCTCAAAATGGAGTATTTCCATTTTTTAATTATATTGAAACCTTTACAGATATTATTTTATAAATATTTCAAACCATGGCAGAAAATAAAACGACCAGGAATAAAGGCAGTGTTGCTAAATTCCTCAACAGTGTAAAGGATGAACAAAAAATAAAAGACGCATTTGCCTTATTGGATCTGATAAAAAAAACGACTGGCCTCGAACCCGAAATGTGGGGAACCAGTCTAATCGGATTTGGAAATTACCATTATAAATATGAAAGCGGCCGGGAAGGAGATTTTTTCCTTACCGGATTTTCTCCCCGGAAACAGAACCTGACCGTTTACATCATGCCCGGATTTGAACGTTACACCGATCTGATGAAAAAACTGGGGAAATATAAGACCGGAAAATCATGCCTGTATTTGAAAAAACTTGAAGATATAAACCTGGAGGTCCTGAAAGAACTGATCCGGGAATCCGTGGATTATATGAACAAAAAATACAATGCGTGATCATGATATTCAGAGAGAAATTGACTTAATACTGTATTCTCATAATTTTCAAATAAACCAGGTTTGGATAGAATCCTGATCAAAAAAATCAGGTGATCTTTAGCAGACCACCTGATCAGAATGTTTGAATTATCAGTAAATAAAATTACATCAATTCATTGCGGAGGTAATAGTAGATCTAATTGAATCGATCTATAAATTCTTATTCACCTTTTTTACCAGTTTGGGCAACTCCTTTTCCATATCCTTAAGCAATATTTCCGTAGCATTTGCACACAAGGGCAATACCTTGGCAGAGGTCATAATGGGTACCCCATTGATCATCGCAACTCCCTTTTTGGAAGTGGCATATTCATCAAGCTTAAAAACTTTCTTGGCTTCTTTATTGAAAAGATCCATATGCATATAGGCCCTGATCCCGGCGTTTCCCATGCCCCCAATGTTCACTTTGGGTTCATATCCGTAAGACATGTAGACAAACATGACACCGTCCACCTCATCAAAAATATTCATCATATGGGCTTCCGTCCGCCAGGAACGCAGCATGTTTCCTCCGGATAAAAAAACCTTATAGCCATCAATGGATATGAAACGGTCCCGGATGGCTTCATTGAAATAATCGACCGAATCCTGGTCTTCAATGCCATCCAGCCCATTATAAGCCTGATATGCCTGATTCCCGATCACTTCCTTTTCATCCACCAGCTTGAATGGAAATTCTTTTGCATACTTTTTCGTGAACGTGTCGTAAAAATCGTTGAGCAATGGTCTCAAATCGAAATTTGGATCATCCCGCATGGTCTGTTCCGTGCTTTGATCCCTTGCGGCGGCCGTAATTTTTGATGCATCGATATATTTATCGACAAAAAAGGTCACTACGGCTACTTTTTTGGTCTGACCGAACGATACACCGGCCATCATAAACATACCCAAAAACAAATACGCTGATTTTTTCATGATCATAATTAATTTTTAATGGATTAGAAAATTCAAAAATTCTTGTTCGTGGGTAAAAATTGGCTTATATGGTATAAATCGGATCAAGTCGTAAGATGTAACCCCTTACCCTCTCTAAATTCGAATAGATGTAGATGGAGAAATTATGTATGGAAGGCATTGATACCTAAAATGAGAGAATAATGATCATAATATTTTCTATGGTTTATGAAATAGAGTACACGGTGATCATGAGAAAAATATTAACCTGAAAATCAAGCGGTATGCACTCCAAATAAATAACCGATCAAAGCGGTAAATCCCATCGCAAGGGTTCCCCAGAAGGTTATTCTGATAATGGCTTTTCTGATATTTGACCCTCCGGTTTTTGCAGCAGCTGTCCCCAGAATGATCAGGAAAATCAGGGCAGACAGATATTGCAGATAAACCATTTGAATGACAGGGGCAAACAAGGAGACCATTACAGGAAGAATGCCTCCAAATACGAAGGAAGCTCCTGAGGCAAGCGCTGCTTTCAAAGGTTGTGCCTGGGAAATCTCTGTGATTCCCAGTTCATCCCTTGAGTGTGCTTCCAATGCATTGTGTGTCATCAACTGCCCGGCTACCTTCAAAGCCAATTCTTTATCCAATCCTCTTTTTTCATAAATGCCTGCAAGTTCCTGTAATTCGTAATCTGGAGTTTCTTTTAACTCGTTGCTTTCCCTTTGAAGGTCAGCACTTTCTATATCGACTTGAGAGCTTACTGAAACATATTCTCCTGCAGCCATGGACAATGCACCCGCTACCAGTCCCGCTGTTCCGGCCAGCACAATGGGATCTCTTGTCGTGCTGGCTGCTGCAACTCCTACAATAATACTGGCGGTGGATAAAATCCCGTCATTGGCACCTAATATGGCGGCCCTCAACCAGCCACTCCGGTTGATAAAATGACTTTCAAGTTTCATGTTATTTTTTCTTTAATATCAACTTCTGCAGGTTTTCCCTGACCCTATATCGTACCATTTTATCGATTAATCTAAATGAGATTGGCTGGTCAAATGGGAATTGGACGGAACCTTTTGCCCACTTAAAAGGAGCCAGTTCCGACTGGAATGCTTCTATACCGGATGCTGTCGGATAAAATCCAATATGTTTTTTATACGCCGCAAAATAGACCAGAATGCCATTTAATTTATACGCCGGCATCCCGTAACTGATGACTTCTACTGCCTCCGGGGCCGCTTTCTGAATGGTTTCCTTCACTTTTTGCAGAATGATTTGTATATCGGTGGGGAATCCTGCGATATATTCCTCCACCGTTTTTATTTCCGTCTTTTGCATACGAAAAGATTTTAACTCAATTTATCTTTCACTGAACTAATAAGCAATGATGCCGGTTGGATTTTTGTAAACTAGTATGGAATCGTCCTGCCGATATTACACGCACGAGACGGTCTCAAAAGCCAGAATACGTCATCACTGTCTGACCGACAGGCAGGCTCGGGCTTGATCGGGGAACTCAACGTTTAGATTTACAATGAGCTATTGATCGATGCTTTTGCAGGATAACGATTAAAATGCTTTTGAGACCGTCTCTTGAATTATTTAATTCCTCAATACGGGCCGCTCCCCTGGCGGTCACGATCACGGTAGGCACAGTGGTCCTCATCGATATGACCTATATAACGATCGTGAAGTGATCTACAGATCTGCGGACGTTCCAGCCATTCGTTTCTTTTACTCAGACAAAAATTGGTCCGAACCCTCTCATCCCCTTTCTGATACACTTCAAATATTTCCACCTCTTCCGGAGCCACCTCATTCTTTTTTAGGTATTCGAGCAAACCGCAGATCGTATCCGCATAATAATAACTATACATCGGTTCACCGGGTTGTCCATGTAGCTCATCTATGCGTGCCTCATAAGTGTATGGGATCCCTTTGATGTATTTTGACCGCGGACCTAAAAGTTTTCGAAGTATGCTCATTATTTACCTCCTCCAAGGGGCTTATTTATATCCAATTCATTCAAATCACACATAGATGTATAACAATAATCCAAAGATTTCAGTTCAAAAGAGGAGCTGTAAAGCGCATCCCATCAGAATATTTTATATATTGGTGGATGTTGTTCCATACATCACAAAACATGAAATAACAGGTATGAGCAAAAAAATCATCTTATGACATATGTCAGAAAAAGCGGATAAAAAAGAACGAATTGACGTTGATACCACCACCTCCGAATTAAAAGGTGCGGCTGGATTTTTTGAATCGGTCTTACGTAAATTCCGGATGGCCAGTTACCTGATTGCCCTGGTCCCTTTATATTTTCTATGCCTTCTGGCCATGGGAATATCTGCAACACCAGGGGTTTATCTCTTTTTCCTGCTTTCTGAAAAAACATTGGATTGGCTTCCTTTTTTCCACTACCTCAGCCTTGGTTTCGGGATTGTAACGGGTTATTTCCTCTATGGGATCACCATGCTTTTCGTGATCCCACTTTTTAATTTCCTGATGCCTTTCCGGGTAAAGCCTTTTCGGGGTCCCTATTATTCCCTGATTTCCGTACCCTGGTACATCCATAATGCCTTTACCTACGTGGTGCGTTATACTTTTCTGGAATTTGTTACACCTACCCCGCTCAATATCCTGTTTTATAAGATGATGGGTATGAAGATCGGCAAAGGTGTACATATCAACACGACCAATATATCCGACCCGGCCCTGATCGAACTGGAAGACAAAGTGACCATCGGCGGCTCCGCCACTCTCATTGCCCATTACGCATCCCACGGATTTCTGATCGTTGAAAGGGTGAAGATCGGAAAAGGAACCACCATCGGCATCAAGGCAACCATCATGGGCGATGTGCAAATCGGAAAAGGGGCCATCATCGCTCCCCACGAGGTGATCTATCCGAAGTCGAGGATCCCGGATGGACGGAGAAAAAACGAAGGACAGGAATTGACTGTGGAATCAGGGAATCGGAGAATCGGTCAATCTTCTCATATCCACAAATAATCAGGTCAATAAGAACCGATTCTTATATGCTGCGGCAAACTTATTCTGTAAATCTGCCAACTTATCCCCTGAAGTCGTCCGTTCTCTAAAATGCCCTGTCCCGCTCAGTGATTTCCACCAGATTGGCGAGTTTCTGATTGAAATCATCTTCCTTCAGGAGATCTTCCAGGTTCATATGAAAGCGGTACTGCCATAAATTATGTGGATTGCTGGGATCATTGATCTGCTCTTCCTTCGGATTTTTCCTCCTCAATTTCGGCTCGATCGCAACCAGGTCCTGTAAGGGAACAATGGCCCACATGGCCGGTGAATTGAGATGCTGAACCAGCACCTCCTCACTGATCCATGGTTCACAATAAAATGGACCTTCACCATGATGCCCCAGAATCTGATTATAATACCGCTGAGACCGGTCCCGGTCCTCTTCCCACCATCCCCTCACGGTCGACATGTCATGACAGGAAGGACTGATCACCGATAGATATGGGGCATCAGCAGGGCGACCAAATTCTCCGTTTGTTTCCTTGGGCATGCGCTGGATAAAAAGACGTAAGATTCCCAGGTCATGCATCACTCCCGGAACACAATCAGGTACCATACCCAGGTCCTCCCCGCAGACCAGCATATCGGAAGCTTTGGTAATGGCCGGCAACTTGATCATGGCCTGGTCCCGCCAGTAATCTTCCTGCCGACGGTAAAAATAGTGGATATAAATATCGTACAGGATATTCTTATGGCGGTCATCCAGCTCCTTGTAAGAGTATGTCTGATGAAAGGCGATCTTGGGGTGAAAAGCTTGTCCATTGGATCCAGGCTCCTCAAAGAATAAAATATTACCTATCAGGGTATACAATCCATATTTGATCTGATCATTCTTACCATTTTCTTCTTCCTGATTTGCTTTCCCGCTAAAATATTCCAACACTTTCCGCTGCGTATCAAATGTTGGTTTAAGTTTGTAAAAATCATGTTCACCCGGAACCAGAAATTTTTCGATCACTTCTTCCCGGTATTCACCAAAAAGCTCCTGGAGCATATAATCCCTGATATAAGGCCTGCAAAACCGGTCATAATCGAAATAAATCCCCCGGCTTTCTATCTCATGTTTATACATGGGGATGGCCGGATAAAAAATCCCCATCAAACCTTCCACTGATTCCCAGGGTATTTCCCAGATCCTGAAAAATCCGAGGATATGATCGATCCGGTAAGCATCGAAATATTTTGCCATCTGGCTCAATCTCCTGCGCCACCATGCATAACCATCCTTGGCCATTTCCTCCCAATTATAGGTCGGGAAACGCCAGTTCTGTCCGGATATGGAATAGGCATCCGGCGGGGCACCTGCCTGTTTATCCATATGATATAACCGTGGTTCCACCCATGCATCCACACTGTTCCGGTAAATCCCGATCGGAAGGTCTCCTTTCAGGATGACTCCTTTCTCACGGGCATATTCCACTACTCCACAAAGTTGTCGATGCAGGTGATACTGGATAAAATAATGAACAGCTATATCATCAAAGATCTTATTTTTAGGATTGACAAGCTGATCGATCTTTGTTTTATCATAGGTTGCATATTCCTCCCATTGGGTAAAATCCGGGGTCTCGTACTTATCTCTGAGGTATGAAAAAGCCGCATATTGTTCCAACCAGTCCTGATTTTCCTTGAAGAATTTCTTATAATTCGGATCTTTCAGAAAAATATCACGGTCCTGATCATAGAGTCTTTTATAAAACCTGGATTTCAGATTCATGACTGACTCATAATCCAGTACCTTATTTTTGTTCAATTTTCCCCCGTCTTTCATGAATTTATCCATCTCTTTTTTATCTGAGAGGGTACCCATTTCGGCAAGATTCAGATAGATCGGATGCAAGGCAAACACAGAAATGGCCGCATAGGGGTAGGAATCTGTCCATGAATGGGTCGCTACGGTATCATTGATGGGTAATATCTGAATCAGTTTCAAATTGGTTTTTCCCGCCCAATCAATCAATACTTTCAGGTCTGAAAACTCCCCTACACCAAATGACCTGGATGTCCGGAGTGAAAATACGGGTATCGCAACGCCCGATCCCCTCCAATTGCCCTGGGTATATCTGTAATCCATATCGGTATTCACGACCAGGCTATTGTCGATAACGGTCAGATCATGATCCAGTGACCGGTTGCCCCCTCCTTCCCAGCCGATCATTTTTTTTGCTTTCCTCTCGTATATCCCATATTTGTAATGAATGGGTTTATCGATACCTTCCAGAAAAACATCGGCTTTCCAAAGCGGATAATTGGAGTCATCCATGATGACTGCCCGTTCCGGATTCCATTGACCAAGTCCTTCCTCATTACCAATGATACAGAAATAATGGTCTTCATCAATCTTTGGAGCATATAATTGAAACCGGTGATTGAAATGTTTTCTGGAATTTTCCTCGGGTCGTATCCCTTTCCTTTTCCAGAGATTTCCTGTAAAGGCTGCGGTGAAAAATGGATTCTCTTCCCTCGTTGAAACTCTCCAATAGTCCTTGACATGAATCGAGAAAAATCCTTCTTCACTTTTATTCAGTTTTCTGTTTTTCCCCCACTCATAAAAAATGGATTGATTTCTATCGTCTTTCAGGATGTATTTATATTCAATTTCATGGATGTTCACTTCATCAAGGAACAACACCATCCGCCACTGTCCATCCTTAATATAATCCATCCTGGCCGCCCGGGAATCATCCCAGGAACCCAGTTCCGGTAAATTTCCGATGATGCAGATGTTTTGTCCGAATTCTGTGAAGTATTCAATATTAAATATGATTCTCATGATCACTAACTGTTTATAATAGCGAAAATATCAATTTTTATTTCCCCGTAGAAGGAATCCTGTCCGATTATCCAAACATTTATCATTCCGGGATTTAAAACATAAAATCCTTTTATTTCCATGCCTTATTTTGCCGATGGAAAATCGTTTATGCCGTCTGAATAAAATAATAAACTACAACTTTATATGGACGTATAATTAGAATATATAAAAAATTTTCCGTTTATTCAATTCTACATTAGTTTATGGATCATGGAAGAGGAGAAGATATACCAGACGGAATTCTGTACTTTGTACTGGAACGAGGCGATGAGGTCTGTAAGAGAGGATTGGCGTGTTGCCAATTGCCCTTTCCATGAATTTCAATCGATGCTCTATTTCATGCTTGATTTTTGTGTCGAAAATAAAGTCAGGAACCTGATTATCGATGCATTTGGAGCCATCTCCATTCTTCCCGAAAAGCATCATTTATGGCTTAGTGAAAAATTCAACCAGGAGTATACAGATAAAACGGAAGTGGATACCATATTCCTGATCGTTCCGGAAAGCCTGGTCACTTCCATCTCCGTGAATAAATATTATGAAAGTATAAAAAGGAACGATCGAAACGTTACGGTGATCAAGCTGAAGAAGTTGCAGGAGGCCATCAATATCCTCAAGCTAAAAATGGAACCCAATTCCTGATCAACCGAATATCCAGGCCAGGATCAGGACAATGATGAATGAAAAGGCCGATATCAATGATTCCATTACCGACCATGATTTCAGGGTCTGCTTTTCCGTCATATTAAGGTATTTTCCCACAAGCCAGAAACCACTGTCATTTACGTGAGACAACATGGTCGATCCCGATGCGATGGCGATCACGAGCAATGATTTTTCCATATCCGTAAAACCCAAGACCTCGACCACCGGGGCTATCATACCCGCGGCGGTGATCATGGCCACGGTAGCAGAACCCTGCGTTACGCGGACCACTACTGAAATGATATAAGCCAGTATTACCGGAGAAATGCTGTATTTGGTCAGGATCATGGCCAGGGATTCACCCACCCCACTGTCGACCAGCACCTGTTTGAAAACCCCTCCTGCCCCGGTAACGAGGATAATCAATCCTGCGGGTGAAAGGGCGGCATTTGCCACACGCATGATCTGATCAGGTTTATATCCCCTCCGGATGCCAAGCACGTATCCGGCCAGCAGGGTAGCAATCAGCAAGGCGATGAATGGATGCCCTATAAATCGCAAGGCATTCCAGAAAGTACTTTCTGCCATCCATTGTTCCTTATAACCCAGTTCAATGAGGGTCCTTAACAAAATGAGGAAAAGGGGTATTCCAATCAGGGTAATGCTCCACTGGGCAGATGGTAGATCTTCCCGTTTTTCCGTCGTGATGTCTTTCAGGTCCGGATCTATCTCGGGTGGTTTGATATAGATCTTATTAGCGATGTATTTCCCAAACCAGGGGCCGGCCACAATGGCGGTTGGGAATCCAATGATAAACCCGAAAATGATGATCCAGCCCAGGGGAACATCAATGATCTCAGCCACAGCTATCGGACCAGGAGTCGGTGGGATAAACGCATGGGTCACCGCCAGTCCCGCCATCATCGGGATGGCATAAAACAGAACCGATTTTCCTGTTTTCCTGGCCAGTGCAAAGGCCATGGGTACCAGAATGATAAAACCGACTTCAAAAAAGACCGGAATGGCGATCAAAAATCCCGATGTCATCAGCGCCCAGGACGATTTTTTTTCACCGAATTTATCCAGCATGGACTTGGCCAGGGATTCCACCCCCCCGGTATCCTGCAGGATCTCACCAAAGATGGCCCCGATGCCCACTACCACGGCGATATATCCCAGCACGCCGGCCATTCCCTCCTGAATGCTGGTCAGCACCTGTTCAAAATCCATTCCGGTAAACAACCCTACCATGATGCTTACCAGGATCAGGGAAATAAAGGCATGAATTTTAAAACGTAAAACCAGGAGGAGCAGGAGAGCTACGGAAGTTACGGTGATCAGCACCAGTTCGAGTGTACTCATAGTATATTTTTATCTATATTCCCCTGAATAATTCAAAGGAATCCATGAAAGCAGGTACCTGGACATTCCATCCATATTTTCCATTGATGAGGGTTCCAAAACTTGTGGCACTTTTTTCTTCCCCATGGACAATGAATACATTTTTTGGAGAATCCTGGAAATTATCCAGCCACTCGATCATTTCTGTTTTGTCAGCATGCGCGGAAAAACCTTCCAGTTTTTCAACATGACATTTTACAGGCACTTCCAATCCAAAAACCTTGATGGTTTCCTCACCCTCCAGGATCCGGCGACCCCGGGTTCCCTCAGCCTGGTAACCAATGAAAAGGATGGTATCGTTGGGTCGCTGCAAACGGTGAAAAAGATGATGCATGATACGGCCGCCCGTACACATGCCACTGGATGAAATGATGATGGCATGATCATAAACATCATTGATGCCTATGGAATCTTCCTGTGATCTTTTGTAATGCAGGTTTCTGAAATCGAATGCCGATCCATTGTTTAAATGAAGATTTGATTCATCCAGCTTATGATAGGAATGATATTTCAGATAAAGCTCTGTCACACTGAATGCCATGGGACTGTCAAAAAAGATGGGGACATCAGGAATCCTGCCCGATTCAGACAAAAGTTTCATGTAATAAAGGATCATCTGCGTGCGTCCCACTGCAAATGCCGGGATCAGTAAACACCCACCCCGGTCGAGGGCCCGGTTGATCACTTCAGCCAATTGGTCGAGATGATCGCCCTGTGGATTGTCCCTGTCTCCATAGGTAGATTCCATCACAAGAATATCCGCATTGTGAAACTCGTCAGGAGGATACAAAAGGATATCCTCTTTCCTCCCCAGGTCCCCTGAAAACAAAATCCTTTTCTCCTGGTGATCTCCTTTTAATACGATCTCGATCATGGATGCCCCGAGAATATGGCTTGCATTATGAAACTGAAACGTGATTGAATCATTCAGGATAACAAGATCTCTGAAATCATAGGATCTGATCAGGGGCAGCACGTTTTCGACATCCCTTGTATTGTAAAGGGGTTGGGGATTTTCATGCTTTGAATAACCCTTTTTCCGAGCAAATACTGCTTCTTCCTCCTGTAGCTTGGCTGAATCCATCAACATGATCTGCATCAGGTCTTCGGTGGGTTTGGTACAGTAAATCGGGCCAGCATATCCCTCGCGAACCAGTCTTGGCAAGTATCCTGTATGATCGATGTGGGCGTGGGTGATCAATACCGCATCGATTGAGTCGACATCGACAGGAAATTCTTCCCAGTTCTTTAATCTCAATTCCTTTAATCCCTGAAATAAGCCGCAATCAATTAATATTTTAAAATTGTCTACCTCCAGGAGGTGGCGAGAGCCGGTCACTGTCTTCGCCCCACCTAAAAATTTAATCCTCACATTCATGTATATCCGAATAAAAAGTCAAAATATTAAAAAGGGTTGGGTTTTGATTTTTCTAAAAATAATGATTTTCGACGAAAACGAAAGTCTTCGTTCTAAAATAAATCAAACAGGCTTGGAAAGAAGATTCCGGCAGGTGCTGAATATAATGGAAGATTATTCTGATTTCTCCTGTTTATTGTTCTTTGGCTTATAGGTATCAATGGCCATCAATCCGGCCACAAATCCTCCAAGAATACAAAAGATCCAGATGAATATATTGGCTCCTTCAGCAATAGGTGCACTTAACATATCTTATTTTTTTATTTGCGAATATAGGATATTTTTTTATCATGTTTGACTGACAAAGTGCAAAATTAAACTAATTTTAAAAGGTGGTATCGTCCATTATTTTCCAAAAAGGCACCCCTGAAGCAAGAATACTTCAGGGTATCAGGAAACTTAGAATACATAAACCACACATTTATTTACCTGCGTAATTTTATTTTTGTATGGCCGTAACACTTATCCACTTCAAACCGTAACATTCATTTAGTTGGAAACTGTTCTCAAAATATCCGGATTGACCAAACATTACGGTGCTGTAAAAGCTGTTCAGGACTTGGAACTATCTATTTCACGGGGTCAGGTGTATGGGATCCTGGGCCCTAATGGGAGTGGGAAAACCACCACTTTGGGTATGATTCTGGGCATCACCATTCCCAGTAAGGGAAATTTCACCTGGTTTGATCAGGTACCGGCCCATCAGGCTTTGAATCGGGTAGGTTCGATTATTGAGACGCCCAATTTTTATCCCTATTTATCCGGCAAACAGAATCTGGGGATCATCACGGATATCAAACAGCGGGGAAAAATGGAAATCGATGAGGTACTTCAGAAAGTTGGTTTATTTGAAAGGAGAAACCATGATTATAAAGGATATTCATTGGGTATGAAGCAGCGGCTGGCACTTGCCGCAGCTATGATCGGCAAACCGGAAGTGATGGTACTGGATGAACCTACTAACGGGATGGATCCACAGGGGATTGCTGACATCCGGAATCTGATCCTTGAAATCGCTTCAGTCGGCACCACCATTCTCCTGGCAAGTCATCTGCTGGATGAGGTGCAGAAAACCTGTTCTCATGTCGCGGTGCTGGATAAGGGAAGGAAAATCTTCGATGGTGCTGTCAAAGAAATCCTCGAATCCGAGGAATACATTGAGATCGCAGCCGAGGACATGGATGCCCTTTTAAAAATACTGAAAGAATTCAAGGGGATCGTGGAAATCAGCCGGGAAGCAAACAAGTTTATCCTGCAGCTATCGGCCGGGCCTACTAAAAAAGATTTGCAGAAATTCCTGATCCAGGAAGGAATTTTTCCTACCCATTTTGCCACGCGGACAGGTAGCCTTGAGAAAAAATTCCTTGAATTATTACATGCATCCAAATGAGCCGATTATTAAAAATAGAATTCCGGAAGAATGTAAGCTATCCAGCCTTCTGGATCATATTAGGGCTGCATTATTTTTTCTTGATATTCTTCCTGACGAATATCAATAATCTCTCAGACTCCTTTAATATTTCGACCAATGATTTCAAAAACATTGACATCAGCCTCGTTCCTGTCTTTAAATTCCCCGATATCTGGCAAAATATTGCTTACCTGGCCGGTTTTCTAAAAATATTACTGGGTATTTATATGGTTATTGCCATGACCAATGAATTTCAATACAATACCATTCGGATGAATCTTACTAACGGATTGACGCGTTTTGAATTTCTCCTCAGTAAGTTCATGATCGCCCTGATCATAAGCCTGTTTTCCGTTTTTATTCTGTTTGATGTTGGGATTTTCGTCGGACTGATAAAAAATGAATCCGGTGTCACGCAGGAAATGTTCACAAAATTACCGTTCCTGGGTAGCTATTTTCTGGAGGTCCTGTTTTACATGACCCTCGCCTTGTTTTTCAGCACTTGGCTTCAAAAAACGGGGATTTCTATTTTTATCCTTTTGATCTATCCCTTATTGATTGAACCCCTGGTAAGGTGGCAGATCCCGGATAATATCGATCAGTACTTTCCGGTAAAAGCGATGGATAACCTGAATGTTTTTCCTTTTCCGAAATACTTTGGCTTTCCGGTCACAGAGGTTGTACCGATCGACAGTGTGCTGGTTACCATCGCCTGGATCGTTGTTTTATTCTACCTTTCCTATCTGTTGATCCGGAAGAAGAGCCTGTGATTCTACTGACAGTATTTCTCTGATTTACTCGTGGCTTCCAGATTCCCCAAGGCGCTGCTTTCCCTGATATCCTGACAACCCTCCTCCGGATTCCCCATCAGGAATTTCAATACTCCCCGGTTGAAGTACGTCTTATCCAGGTCGTTATCAATCGAGATTGCCATATTATAATCTTCCATTGCATCCCGTAGATCATTCAGTAATACTTTGATGTCGGCGCGATTATGATAAGCTTTGCTCAGGCCATTGTTAAGCAGCAATATCCGGTCATAATCAGCCAGTGCTTCCACATTGTTGTTTTCCTTTTTATAGATAAGACCCCGGTGAACCAGCGCCCCTAGGTGATTGGGCAGATGTTCGATCACCTCAGATAATAAGTTGATCGCTTCAACATTTTCCCCATCTCCTGCGAACATCATCGCTTTAAAATACATGGCCTGATAAAAATCAGGGCGTAATTTCAGGGCAGTATCGAAATCGTTCATAGCCTGGTAATCCTCACCCATTTTTTTATGAACAATTCCCCGGTTAAGAAGGACCACCGGAAAATCATTTTTGATCCTGATAAACCGGCTATAATCTGAAATAGATTCTGCATAGTTGTTAACAATTGCATTTGCATTCCCCCGGATGAAATAGGCCCACGGTTTATCGGGGGCGATTTGAATGGCACGGTTACAGTCACCCACCGTTCCCGGAATATCATCGAGATAATATTTTGCAAGCCCACGGATCGTATACAAGGAAAAATCATCCGGATTTTCACGAATCCGACGGTTATAGGCTGCCAATACGTCCTCTGCTTTACCACTCACCAGGTCAACAAACTCTTTTCCATTATAGGCTTTGTATTCATTGGTATCCAGGGTGATGGTATAGGTGAAATCATCGATGATATCCTCATAATCTTCGAAAAGGTTTCTGAAAATATCCCGAATGTTTTTGGTGGCTTTCATCAATTCAGGCTTTAATTCAAAAGCCCGGTTATAATCCCGCATGGCTTCCCCGAACCTGTTCAGATACCAGCGGGTGAGTCCCCGTTGCAGATGAGCTTCAGCGTAATTATCATCGTATTCTATCGCCCTGGTAAAACTTATTTCAGCCCCGGTGATGTCGCCCCGGGACATCAGGGTGGTACCTTCATTGTAAAACTGCACGGCAATGGATTGCGCCTTAACGGAAAAAGTCATGACAATCACTAGGAAGAAAATGACATTCAATGCACGTGATAGATTCATTGACCTTTCATTATATTTTTAATTTCATTGAGTTTCAATAAAGCTTCTACCGGAGATATGGTATTAATGTCCAGTTGATCCAGTACCTGCTTGATCTCTTCAAATTTTGGATCCGCTTCAAACAAACTCAGCTGGTAGTTATTCTTGGGGATTGAATCGATCTTTCTGTTATGATTTTCCTTGAGCTTTTCCTTTTCCAGGTGCCGTAAAACCTCATTGGCCCTGATCACGATCGGATTGGGAATGCCTGCCATCTGGGCCACATGAATGCCAAAGGAATGCTCGCTACCCCCTTCCTTAAGCTTTCTCAGGAATAATATTTTATTGCCCACTTCTTTCACGGAAACATTGAAATTTTTAATCCCGGAAAAGTCTTCAGAAAGTTGATTCAATTCATGATAATGGGTCGCAAAAAGCGTTTTTACCCTGTATTTTGGATGCCGCTGTAAATATTCAACGATCGACCATGCAATGGATACGCCATCATAGGTGCTGGTACCACGGCCGATCTCATCCATCAATACCAGGCTGCGGTTATTCAGATTATTCAGGATACTCGCTGTTTCGGTCATTTCCACCATGAAAGTTGATTCACCCCTGGAAAGGTTGTCAGAGGCCCCGACACGGGTGAATATTTTATCTACAATGCCGATCTCCGCATTGGAAGCCGGCACGAAGGACCCCATCTGTGCCATCAGTGTGATCAAGGCTACCTGTCGAAGCAATGCGGATTTCCCTGCCATATTCGGTCCCGTGATGATGAGGATCTGATACGAATCGTTGTTCAGGTATATATCATTCGGGATATAGGGCTCACCCAGGGGTAGTTGTTTCTCAATCACCGGATGACGGCCATCTTTAATGATCAGGTGCGTGGAATCATTGACCGAAGGTTTTGTATAATTATTTTCCCGGGCCGAGACAGCAAAGGAAGACAGGCAATCGAGTTGGGCCAGGATCCTTGCGTTCTGCTGGATCTCTTGCACGTACCCGGCCGCCTCCGATACCAGTTCTGTATACAGCTTCTGTTCGATGGCAATGATCTTCTCCTCTGCATGCAGAATTTTTTCTTCATAGGTCTTCAGTTCTTCCGTGATGTATCGTTCTGCATTCACCAGGGTCTGCTTCCGGATCCAGGATGAGGGTACCTTTTCCCTGTGTGCGTGTGTCACTTCCAGATAATATCCAAATACTTTATTGTAAGCGATCTTAAGAGAACTGATCCCGGTATTCTTGACTTCCCGTTTCTGTATCTGTATCAGATAATCTTTCCCTGAATAGGCGATTTTCCTTAATTCGTCTAATTCTTCATGGATCCCTTCACGGATCATCCCTCCCTGATGCGTCAGCATCGGGGCATCTTCCTGTAATTTCCGTTCAATGATGTCAAACAAAGCCTCACATGGATTGATCTGGTCGGCCATTCTTTTCAAAACCCTGATGCCGGAATCCATCAATAATTCCTTTACAGGCAAGGAATTTTGAAGAGATCTCTTCAACTGGATCATCTCTCTGGGATTGATCCTTTTTACAGCCACCTTGGAGATCAGCCTTTCTAGATCTCCAATCGCTTTCAGGTATTTCAGGATATTTTCATGGAGATCTTCATGCTTTAGCAGGGATTCAACGATATTCAATCGTTCCTCAATCCGGGTGATTTCTTTCAAAGGTAGCAATACCCATTTTTTAAGCGTTCTCGCACCCATCGGAGTGGATGTTTTATCCAGTACTTCAATCAGGGAAACTCCATCTTCCTGCTGGGCCCTGACAAGTTCCAGATTCCGGATGGTAAATTTATCAAGCCAGACATAATGATCTTCCTCGATCCTTGCGATGGAAGTGATATGCCCGATATCTTTATGTTCCGTTTCATCCAGATAGTACAGGATCGCACCGGCTGCCACGATCCCATCGGCCAAATTTTCGATACCAAATCCCTTGAGTGTATGGGTATTAAAATGGGTGATGAGTTTTTCATATGCATATTCATAGGTAAAAACCCAGTCTTCAAGTGCATAGTATATTGATTTTTCCCCAAAGCTTTTCAGATACAGTTCACGCTGTGGTTTGGGAAAGATGATTTCTGAAGGATTTAAACTCTGGATGAGGTTTTCAATATACTGCTTACTTCCCGTTGAGGCAAGAAATTCTCCGGTGGATATATCCAGGAAAGCCACTCCCATCTGGTCCTTGTTAAAATACACGGAGGCCAGGTAATTACTCACTTTCCGGTCCAGCACATTATCATTCAGCAAAACTCCCGGAGTGACTAATTCCGTGACCCCACGTTTGACGATTCCTTTTACCATTTTGGGATCCTCCAGTTGATCGCAGATAGCTACCCTGTATCCGGCACGGACCAGTCGGGGAAGATAGGAATCGAGGGCATGATGCGGGAAACCAGCCAGTTCTACATGGGAAGCAGCCCCATTGGATCTTTTGGTCAACACGATGTCCAGGATCTTACTGGCCTTCACTGCGTCTTCTCCAAAAGTTTCGTAGAAATCCCCCACCCTGAACAGCAGCAAAGCACCGGGATATCGGGCCTTGACCTGGTTGTACTGCTTCATCAGGGGCGTCTCCTTATTACTGGCTGCTGTTTTCCCTTTTGCCATAAATCAATCGTAAAATTAGAAGAAATATATGATTAAGTTAAATGAAATAGAAAGCTAATTTTTCAATTTCGTAAATTTTCAACAATGGCCCGATGCCCTTAACTTTGTCATATGAGAAAACTGAAAAACGATGAACTGAACCGTTTGTCTCTGGAGGAATTTAAAAAGGCAGTAAAGATACCGATGGTCCTGATCCTGGATGATGTAAGGAGTTTAAATAACGTCGGTTCCGCCTTCAGGACAGCCGATGCTTTCCTCCTCGAAAAGATCTATTTATGCGGGATCACCGGACAACCCCCTCATCGCGAGATCAATAAAACAGCATTGGGTGCGACTGAATCGATGATGTGGGAGTACCACAAGAATCCCCTGGACGTAATCAAAAAACTCAGGGAACAGGATTATACCATCATCGCCGTGGAGCAGGTAGACCAGGGCATCCCCCTCCAGCAATATTTTCCATCGACTCAAAAACTTGCCCTCATCTTTGGGAATGAAATTTCGGGAGTGAAGGAGGAACTCATTCATCAGGCCGACAAAATCGTGGAAATACCCCAGTTCGGGACCAAGCATTCTCTGAATATATCCGTAAGCATGGGAATCGTGATCTGGGATTTGCTCAGTAAGTTAAATGTCTTAAAAGTTGAATAATTTTCAGGGATTTGTAATTTAGGTGAAATATTGTTGTCCAATGAAAAACTACATTAAAGAAGATGATCCCTTTATTGTCCCCACGTATGATCTTAAACTCATAGAAGAACATTTCGGAAACGCCAGTAACAAATACAAACATTGCAGCATTTCAAGAATAGAAATGCCTCCGCGGTGGACTGAACCTTTTCAGAATCCTGATTTTGACGAATTCATTCTTGTTGAAAAAGGTAATTTATTGGCCATCATCGATGGGGAAAAAATCGAGGTCAGTTCACGTGAATCATTGCTGATCAAAAAAGGGGCTAAAGTGAAATACACAAATCCATTTGATTTCCCGGCAAGGTACTGGTCAATCTGCCTACCGCCTTTTTCACTGGATACGGTCCACCGGGAAATCCGGTAACAGAACGTAAAGTTATCAGGGTTTACTGCTGAACCCTGACCCAATTTTATATTTCCTTTCCATGCAGTTTTTAAATCATTCCATGGAATCAACTTCCTTTACACCAGGTTTTATAAACCGATTGTCATAAAAATTGATCACAACAGGCAGGAAATACTTCAATTGGTTGTCTAAAAAAATGGAAAAATACTAACTTACCCATGATTTTTGTATTTGAGATTTTTTACGCCCATGAAAAATATACCTGTCCTGACCATCCAGGAAAAAACCCTTGCGAAAGCATATGAGGCCGCCTTAATTAAACTTTATCAAGAAGGCATCCCATTCAGGACCCAGTATGACAGGCCCGGTGATCCATTAAGCCTGGACGCCACGATTAACATTACTATCAATGATCCGGAAAGTGATCCCATGATTCATCATGCCTTCCCGGGAGGAATCGATGAACTAAAAGAATACGTCCTGGAACTGAAAGGATTTAAAGATCATTGGGTGAAAAATATGAATGATCCTACGGATACCCGATGGGAATATACCTATCATGGTAGGCTGAGTCATTACGGTTCATGGCGGGAGTTAATCAATGGCAATTCACAGGAAATAGGATTTAAGATCAACCAGATTGAAAATGTAGTCCGTAAACTTTTAGAGCAACCCTATACCCGGCAGGCACAGATGATCACGTGGATGCCCAACATCGATGTGAAGGTGTATGACCCACCGTGCCTTCAATCACTATGGTACAGGATCCTGGAAGATGAAGAAGGCCTTTGGTGGCTGAACTGTAACATCCGGTTCAGAAGCAATGATGCCTGGGGAGCCAGCTTCATGAACATGTTCGGATTCATTCAATTCAACCGGGAGCTCATTGCTGCGGAAATTGAAAAAAGAAGTGGGAAAACTGTAAAAATGGGGCGGCTCAACTGGCAGGCTGATTCTTATCATATCTATGGAAAGGACATTGAACAGGCAAAAGGGATGTTATTTGACAGGATCGATACCATGAAATTTGAAGACCGGGTGTACCATTTTTATGATCCTTTCATTCGGGAAATGTATGATTCTGCCGAATCCCGCATTCTGAAAAAAATAGAAGATTACGATCAGTCGCATCGAAGATAAATTAGGTGTTAAGCTGCCGAAAACTGGTATCCCCCCTGGAGTCTCCTGCGGAAGACTCCAGGGGGGAATACATGTTAAGAATTTCAGCCAATCAGGAAAATCATCCCATCCTATTCGTTGGAAGAAAGATAATAAATCCCACTGATGGCTATTTGGGTTTCATCGGTAACATTCTCAGATAAAAATACCTGCGTGTTTCCTTCTCTCTCCGTTCCGGTATGGACCGGTATTTTTTTAAATCGAATGATAGTGTCAGATTTTGAGGTGACCATAAAAATGCTGGAACCCTTTTCTTCCACCATCAGGGCCTCATTGGGCACCACATAAACCTCTCTTTCAGAAGTCAGGATCCTGCCTTCCACATACATACCCACTACCAATTCCTGATTTTCTTCAATATCGACATGTACATTGAGTGACCTGGATTTTTCATCCAGCTCCTTGCTTACCAGAAATATTTCGCCCATAATCACCGTATCTTTCATTTGGGGAAGTTTGATCTCGACCTTCTGTCCCTTTTTGATTTTCAGGATGTCCTTCTCAAATACATTCAGTTCAGCATGTAAATGTTCAGGATTTACCACCCGGAACACATCACCCTCGGTATGAACAAATTCACCCATGGTGGGGAATACTTCTGAAATATAGCCGTTGATCGGAGTTCTTAACCTGATGATGGAGGATAACTGATCGGGCTGAAGATTTTCAGCATCTACTTCCAGGAGTTTTAACTGACTTTCCAGGGCAGAGAACTCGGCGATTTTTGATTGATAATCCCTTTCGGCCTGCAAATAGATTTTCCTTGCATTTATATTATTTTCGCTTAGTTTTTTTTGCCTTTCGTATTCATCTTTCAAATAGTTCAGTTCGCCCCGGGCCGTCACATAATTCTGTTGAAGCACCAGAAAATCCGGACTTTCAAGTCGCACGATTTCCTGTCCTTTCTGAACAAAATCCCCCGGTAGAAAATAAATGTTAATAATCCGCCCGCCGATGATGGTACTCACATTGGCTTTGAATTGCGGAGGGGTATCCAAGTATCCATTAACGGCCACTCCTTCCGCGATAAACTCTTTTTGCAAGTATCCAAGATCCAGACCCATCTCCTTCATCTGGGCTTCGGTTACCGGGATTTCCACCTGGGCGACTTCATCTGTTTTTACTTCAATAGATTGATTGCCTGAATTACATCCTCCAAAAACCAAGAGGAAAAAAATGATGTTTTTATTCTTAAAAATATACATATCTCAACGATTAAATATCCAAATAATAATACATTTCAATGACCAGCTGGTTGTATTCATTGACAAGCGTCCAGTAATCTTCCTGAATCTGTAAAGAAGTGCTCAGATTCTGTACGAATTCCAGGTATCCGATCTCCCCGGATTCATATAGTAAATTGGCATTTTCTTCAATCTGTCTGGCATTTTCTAGCCTTTGATCTTCGTAGAACCTGATATTCCAGATCAGTTGATCATATCGCAACATCAGGTTTTCAAACTCATTTTCAAGACGGTTCTTTTCATAAACGTACCTGTTTTCGGCGATCGACCTATTCACTGAGGCAGCCTGGACTCTTGCTTTCTGCGGAAAAAACCATAACGGGAATTCAATACCTACCAGGAAACCCTGAAATCCCGATTCCTGTAGCAGTTGCTGATTAAAATAGCCTGCAGAAAAATAGGGGCTGATCTTGGATTTTGTCATCCCCAAATAGGATTGGGCAACCTGAAAACGTTGTTGCTCGAGCGCGACATCCGGCAAAGAATCCAAAGCTACCTGATCCTCGTCTTCGGGAAGCTCGATGATCAGCCTCGCCAGATTCTGTTGTGAGGGCTCAACTCTTTCAGACGACTGGACAATCACATTGATCTGATTAATCAGACTGTTTTTATTGACCTTGATCCGGTCGGAGGTGATATTCATCTCCTGCCATTTGGAATCGATCAATGCTTTTGAAAGGAGGTTACTTTCCCCGGTTTCGTATTGAAGGGTTGAATATTCACTGGCTCTTCGGAAGAGTTCAAGTCCCTTCTCGATGATCCTCAATCTCTCATTTTCATAAATCCAACTGTAATAATACTTCCGCAGATTTTTTTTGATCTCCCTGTGCACCCTGGATTCGTTGATCTTCCAAAGATCCGTCTCGGATTGATAAAATTTCCTGGTTGCTGACATCTCAAAAGGGGAACCTAACTTCTGCTCGAGCACATACATGTTATCATTGAGGTCGCTGTTGATCTGACCATGTTCCCATCTGAAACTCGTCGTTCCGAAATCCCAGGAAGATTTTTTCAGGTTTTCATTTTGTTCGATCTGTAAACCGGCATTTTGAATGTCAAGGTTGTGTTCCATGGTCTGTGCCCACATCTCCTCAAAATCCATTTGCCGGATCTGGGCTTTTGACTCCATCGTCATGATGATGAAAATTAAAAAGGGAAAAACACTGAAATTTCTAACGGACAACATCTTCTTGTTTTTTTGTATACATGCAATATAAAACAGGTAAAACCACCATGGTCAACAAGGTGGCAGTGATCAATCCTCCTATGACAACCGTTGCCAGCGGACGCTGTACCTCAGCACCGGCGGATGTGGAAAAGGCCATAGGGAAAAATCCAAAAGCGGCCGCCGAGGCAGTGATCAATACAGGCCTTAACCGTTGTTGGGTTCCCATGAGTACTCTTTCTTTCAGGTCCTTCACCCCCTTATCTCTCAATTCATTCAAAAAACTAACCAGGACCACGCCGTTGAGCGTGGCAATACCAAACAGGGCAATGAATCCCACTCCAGCGGATATACTGAAAGGCATCCCTCTAACCCAGAGGGCCAATACGCCTCCAATCGAAGCCATGGGAATGGCCGAAAATATGAGTAAGGCCTGTTTAAAGGAATAAAAAGTAAAATGCAATAGGACCAATATAATCAGCAGGGCTATCGGTATGGCAATGGTTAACCTTTTTTTAGCATTCTGGAGATTCTCAAACTGGCCTCCGTAAGTAATATAATAGCCAGCCGGCAGATTGATCTGCTGATCGATGATCCCACTGATCTCCTTCACCAGGGATTCCACATCACGATTCCTGACATTGATACCGATCACAATTCTTCGTCTTGTATCATCCCTTGAGATCTGGGCGGGTCCGAAATTATAATTGATATTGGCCAGTTCTTTCATCGGTATGGATTCCCCGTTTGGGATCCTGACAAACAGGTTTTCCAGGTTGTCAATCGATTTTCGATTTTCTTTGTTGAAGCGTACCACCAGATCAAAGCGGCGTTCTCCTTCAAAAACATTGCCCCCTTCAAGCCCTCCGAAAGCGATCTGGATCATCTGGTTAAGATCTGCCACATTCAATCCGTATTGGGCAAGACGTTGACGGTCATATTGAACAGTCATCTGCGGTAAGCCGACAATTTGTTCTACGGTAACATCGGCTGCTCCTTTCACATTTTCAATAAGCGATTTGATCCTTTGTGCATAATTGAAAAGTAAATTCAAATCTTCCCCGAATATTTTGATCGCCAGGTCGGCACGAACGCCGGTAATCAATTCATTGAAGCGCATCTCAATCGGCTGGGTAAACTCGAAGGATACTCCTGGAAATACCGACATCTTCTCCTTCATCAGATTGGCAAGTTCCTCCTTGCTTTTGGCCGATACCCATTCATCAGGTGGCTTTAACCGGATGATGATGTCCGACATCTCCATGGACATCGGGTCGGTCGGTACTTCTGCCGCGCCTATCCGCGAAACGACCTGAACTACTTCGGGAAAATTTTCCATTAAAATGTTTTCAATACGGGTGTTGAATTTGACGGTTTCCGTTAGAGAAGTTCCCGGTTTCAGTATCGGCTGAACGACATAATCTCCCTCATCCAGGGTTGGAATAAATTCACCTCCCATGCGAATGAAAAGGAATAGACTCAAAATAAAGAAAAGGATGGCCAACATCAGCACCTGGATCTGGTTTCTCAGGGCATATTTGATCACAGGTAAATGACTGCGATGCAGTAATTCCAATAATTTATCAGAGACCTTTTTTATAAAATTTTCCTTCTCGGGCTTTAAAAAAAAGGCGCTTATGGCGGGTACATAGGTGAGACAAAAAAAGATAGAGCCGATCAGGGCAAATCCAAATGCCAGGGCCATGGGCCTGAACATTTTTCCCTCAACACCTTGCAATGATAAAATGGGTATGAATACCATCAGGATGATGGCTTGACCGAAAAAGGCGGAATTCATCATCCGGTTGGAACTATCGATCGTAATCTCATCCTTTTTCATTTCAAGCATCTGACCCTTCAGTCCGAGCAATTCCTTTTTATTGGTTGTAAATTGATGCACGGTATATTCCACAATGATCACCGCACCATCGATAATGATTCCAAAGTCGATCGCGCCAAGGCTCATGAGATCCGCTGATATCCCGAAAATATTCATCATGGTAATGCTGAATAATAGGGCGATGGGAATTACGGAGGCTACTATTAAACCCGATCTTACATTACCCATCAGCAGCACCACTACGAAAATAACGATTAAAGCCCCTAGTGACAGGTTTTCAACCACGGTTGCAGTGGTCCGCCCGATCAATTCACTCCGGTCCAGAAAAGCGTTGATGTACACTCCCTCCGGCAGGGTGGGTTGAATCTGGGCTACCCGTTCTTTCACTGCATTGATGACCTTATTTGAATTGGCCTTTTTGAGCATCATCACCTGGCCCAGGACTTTTTCGCCTTCCCCATTGCCGGTGATGGCACCAAAACGTGTGGCATAACCAAACTGTACCACACCAATATCCTTTACTTTAACCGGAATACCACCGACATTTTTCACAATGATATTTTGAATATCCTCCATGTTCTTGACCTTCCCTTCCCCTCTTACAAAATAACTTTGCATGCCTTTTTCAATATAACCCCCTCCAGCATTTTCATTGTTGTTTGACAAGGCATCATAAACTTCCGTAATGGTCACATTCATGGACTTCAACTGGGCAGGATCTACGGATACTTCATACTGCTTTAAAAATCCTCCCCAGGTATTTACTTCTACCACCCCGGGAATTCCGCTTAATTGACGTTTTACGATCCAATCCTGGATGGTACGAAGCTGCATGGTTGAATAAACCGTATCATATCCGGGTTTTGTTTCAAGGGTATACTGATAAATTTCTCCCAATCCCGTTGTAATCGGGCCCAATTCAGGCTTTCCCATTCCGGCAGGGATTAATTCCGTGGCCTTTATCAGTTTTTCGGATATGAGTTGCCGGGGCAGATAGGTCCCTAACCTGTCTTCAAAAACGACGGTTACCAACGATAAACCAAATTTGGAAACCGATCTGATCTCCACCACACCGGGTAAATTGGCCATTTCCAGTTCGATGGGATAGGTGATGAACTGCTCTACATCCTGGGTGGATAAATTCCGGGAAGTGGTAATCACCTGAACCTGGTTATTGGTCACATCTGGAACAGCCCCAATCGGAATCTGTGTCAATGAATAGAGCCCAATAGCAATCAATGACAGCACAAAAAGAAAAACAATCAGCTTATTTCGGACACTGAACTTTATAATAAAATCAATCATAAAAATCTAATTAACTTGATACCTACCTGAAATTGCTAAAAATAAGATATGCTATAAGGCTAACATTTGGGGGGAATTAAAAATTCCTGGATAAATAAAAAATTATACCTTCCTGGAGCTTCAAAAATATTACTTTTTTTAAATACCAGGTAAAAATGCTTGAGATGCATATTTGACCACTTAAGCGGACAAATGGAAAAATTATTCTGTGTGTCAGGAGGCTTTGGATCCATTGCATCGGAAAATAGATGCTTCGAGATGGGATTGAAGTGCATATTGATCCATTCAAAAATATTCAGGGAAGGTTTCTTCTGAACATGGTTCTGAAAATGCTCTATCAGGTCAGGTACTTTTTCGAACGCAATATTACTCAACAACAATACATGATGTGTGAAAATAAAAACTACTAAAAAAAGAGAGACAATTCTTTTCAAAAACAATTTTCAATTAAACCTTTTCTATTCGGTAGTGTCCAATATAAAAATAAAACTTCAATATTTTTTATGAAAAAAAAATGATTTATGTCAATAATCTTTGAATCGGATCATCAAAAAAGATGAGAGGATTCATTTCAAATATGATCTCATTCTGTAAAAAATAAATTTAAGCATATGGCACTCAAATTAAAAAAGAATGTAGCCCTCAGTGAATCAGGTTTCATTTTTGATCCTTCTACCGGGGATTCTTTTTCGGTAAACGGAACAGGATTAAAAATTCTCGAATTCTTGAAATCTGGCTACAGCGAACCGGAAATAGTAGATTCATTGGGAGAAAATTTTGATGCGGATAAAAAATTAATCCGGGAAGATCTGGATGATTTTATCAACCATCTGAAACATTTGAAAATGATCGTGTATGAGGCGTCGTAAATTATGCGTGGGAATCACAGGGCTCAATGCGATTGATAGTCCGGGGCCGGGTGTGAGCGTGATCCGATGCCTCCTCGATGCCAGAGATATTGAATTCAAGATCATCGGGCTGGTTTATGAATCACTCGAGCCAGGCATATACATGCATGATATCGTTCATAAAAGCTACCAGGTCCCTTACCCTTCGGCAGGTACTGAGCAGATATATAAACGATTGCGCTATATCCAGGAATGCGAAAAAATGGATCTGATCATTCCCAATTTTGATGCAGAGCTCTGGAATATGACGAAAATGGCACCACGGTTGAGCGATCTGGGTATCCGGCTTTTTCTTCCGGATCAGAAACAGATCGAACGGACCAATAAAATAAACCTGTTTGAGTTTGCGGCTTCCATTGGTATCAAAATGCCAGAAAGTAAAAAAATCAATTCATTGGATGAATTGGATCAATATGCCCGAGAAATAAATTACCCGGTCGTGGTCAAGGGTAAGTATTATGAAGCCTATGTATCCTACAACAAAGATCAGCTCATATACTACTATCATAAATTAAATGCCAAATGGGGACTTCCTGTGATCCTTCAGAAATTTGTAAATGGCGATGAGATCGTCATTGCCGGACTTGGGGATGGAAAAGGAAAAACCATGGGCGCCGTTCCCTTGAGAAAATTATACATCACCGATAAGGGAAAAGGATGGGCTGGTGTGGTGATCGAAGACGAAAAATACCTTAAGATTGCCAGGAAATTTAATGAATCAATCCAGTGGAAAGGTGGATTTGAAATTGAACTAAAACGTACAGAAGAAGATGAACTGTACCTGCTGGAGATCAATCCCCGATTTCCTGCATGGATCTATGCGGCGGCGGCTGCCGGTCAAAACCTTCCCCTACTGATGGTCAGGATGGCCATGGGAGATCCGGTTATTCCCTTCAAAAAATATGAAACCGGAAAGATGTTCGTGAGATATTCCTGGGATCATATTACTGATATCAAGGAATTCCAGCAGATCTCAACCATTGGTGAATTATAAATGATATGGATATGTCAGAGAAATTAAGATATGAAAGGCCGGTAATTCAAAAACTGAATACGGGATTGATGAACAAATTTGGAACCACACTTGATTATTCCCCCATTATGGACATCGACGGCGTTCCGGTATCAAAAATTGTGAAAGAATATGGATCTCCCGTCTTTGTGGTATCTGAAGAAAAGATCCGGAAAAAATATCAGCACGCGGTAAGGGCTTTTTCAAGCCGGTATCCAAAGGTTCAGTTTGCATGGTCCTATAAGACCAATTATTTGAATGCGGTCTGTAATATTTTCCACCAGGAGGGTTCATGGGCGGAAGTGGTTTCAGGATTTGAGTACGAAAAAGCTCTGAATAATGGTGTCCCGGGGGATAAGATCATCTTTAACGGACCCGATAAATCACTTGAAGAATTACGCAAGGCAATCTCCCATTTTTCACTGATCCATATCGACCATCTCGACGAACTTTATTATATCATTGACCTGGCCAATAAGATGAATATACGGCCTCAGGTTGCGGTCCGGATCAACATGGATACAGGGATCTATCCGATGTGGGACCGGTTCGGACTGAATTATGAAAATGGTCAGGCCTGGGATGTAGTTAATAAGATCATGGCTTCCGGAATACTTGATTTGAGAGGACTTCATTGTCATATCGGTACCTTTATGCTGGCTCCGAATGCTTACCAGATCGCTGCTTCGAAAATGGCAGAATTGGCTCAACGGATCCATCAGAAATTCGATCTGAAACTGAATTATATTGATATGGGAGGGGGTCTTCCATCTCCCAATAATCTAAAGGGAGCTTATCTCCCTGGGGTGGACCTGGTCCCGTCGATCGATGAATTTGCGGAAGCCATCACCACCGGTCTGCTGAACAGTGCCATACCTCCTGAACAGCTGCCAACGCTCATCCTTGAAACCGGCCGTGCGCTGGTAGATGAAGCGGGATATCTCATTGGAAGGGTAATCTCGAATAAACGATTAACCTCTGGTAAAAGAGCCACCATTATGGATTTCGGGGTGAACCTGTTGTTTACCTCGTTCTGGTACAACCATAAGATCAATCCCGCACAATCTACCACCGATTACCTGGAAGATATGGAAATATTCGGTCCCTTATGCATGAACATCGATGTGATCAGAGAAAGTATCAGCCTCCCACCGATGAAAAAAGGAGATTATGTGGTTGTTCAGAATGTAGGCGCCTATAATATGACCCAGTGGATGCAATTTATTACCCTCCGTCCAAACATTGTACTGGTGGATAAGGATAAAAATATCCATCTTATCCGGAAAAAGGAAACGACGGAATATATCAATAGCATGGAGGTGGTACCCGAACATTTAAAAAAGATCAAACTATAAAAAATTTTCATGAGGGATTTCGGAACATTTGGAAGACCTGTTATTAATTCGATCGTATTAAGTTATTCACAGATCTTTTTTTCAAGGAACCTGTATTTTGCGCTCCTCCTGATGATCGTCACCTTTCTCGATCCGATCACCGGATTTGCAGGCCTGGTATCTGTCATCGCCACAAATTTTTTTGCGTGGATTTTAGGTTTTGACCGGCAGTCCATTGCCAACGGAGACTATGGATTCAACAGTGTTCTGGTGGGATTGGGGCTGGGCATCCTTTACAATCCTTCGTTCCCATTCGTTGTACTGATCATCGTTGCCTCCCTGGCGACTTTTATCTTTACCATCGTGGTGGCTGGAGTTTTGAGAAAATACCAGCTTCCTTATTTAAGCATTCCTTTCCTGCTGGCCATCTGGGCCTTAATCCTGGCCTCCCGGAATTTTGAATCCTTAACCATCAGTGCCCGGGGAGTATACAAATTGAATGAATTATTTGCGACAGGAAAAAACGCACTGGTCAGTTCTTATCATTATCTCAATCAAATTCCTTTACCCGAGGTAATAAAAGTCTATTTTAAGTCCCTGGGGGCCATCCTTTTCCAGTTCAACATTTTATCCGGGATCATCATTTCAGTCGGTCTGATCCTCTATTCCCGGATTGCTTTTTCCCTGTCACTCCTTTCATTTGTGATTGCTTATTATTTTTTCATGATCATGGGTGCCGACCTGAATGTTCTCAGCTACAGCTATATTGGATTCAATTTTATTCTTTCCGGGATCGCCCTGGGAGCTTTCTATATCGTACCTTCCAAAGAGTCCTATCTTTGGACCTTTCTCCTGATTCCTGTATTGCTGATCCTGACCGCTTCTCTGAGCAGTTTATTTTATAATATACAGCTGAGTATCTACAGTTTACCCTTCAACATTGTGGTGATATCATTTTTATATGTTCTGAAACTCCGTTTTCATCCGGGTAAACTGAAAGAAGTTCCCATTCAGCATTTCCAGCCTGAAGCGAACCTATATCACCATTCCACCGGCATGCGCAGGTTTCAATATTTCAGGCCAAGATCCATAGGCCTGCCTGTTTTTGGTAAGTGGAAAGTAAGCCAGGGATATGATGGCCACATTACACATCGGGGTGAATGGAAAGACGCCTTTGATCTGGTGATTACTGATGAGGATGGGAAGACCTATGACCGGGAAGGGGTCCTGCCAGAACATTATTACTGTTATGATAAGCCGATTATTGCACCTGCGGATGGTGAGGTGGTTGAGATCATGAATGATGTCGAAGACAATAAAATCGGGGAGGTGGACCTGAAGAATAACTGGGGAAATTCCATTGTGATCAAACACGATGATCATATTTATTCCCAGGTCAGTCATCTGAAGCTGGATTCCTTCCGGGTAAAAAAAGGGGATCACGTAAAAAAAGGGGATTTGCTGGCCAGATGTGGGAATTCAGGCCGCTCGCCTGAACCTCACCTCCATTTTCAGGTCCAATCTACGCCCTTCGTAGGTTCCCGGACGATGGAATATCCCATCAGCCATTTTATTTCTGAAAAGAATGGGACTCAGGCTTATCATTATTTTGATTTTCCGGAGGATGGATCTCTTGTTCACCCTGTGGATAAAAACGGAAATCTGCGTGAAGTACTTCACTTTCTGCCGGGTCAAATCCTGAAATTCCAGATCGTACAGGATAAAAAGATAAAAAATACTGAAATATGGGAGGTAAAATCAGATACATACAATAACACTTACATCGAATGCAAAAAGAATAAAGCATGGGCTTATTTCACTGAAGATGATCCCATTTTCTATTTTACACATTTTGAAGGGAACCGGCATTGCTTATTGTATTATTTCTTCCTTGGAGCACACAAGGTGGTTTTTCATGATCTCGAAAAACTGACAGTCAGAGATGAGATCCCCTTACATCTTTATTCAAAATCATTGCTTCGCCATCTGTATGATTTTATTGCTCCTTTTAATTCATTGATGAGAATTTCACATCGGTCAGAAATAAAAATTAAAAAAGAAAATAATTCTCAGTGGATCCGGTATGATGCGGAGGTCGGGATCCGGATGGCTGGAAAATATTATCCAAAAATGAATTTTATGATGGAAATTAAGGAAAAGACGATCAAAACAATGACAATAAAAAGTGCAAAAAAGGTATGGAAAGTCGACAACATAAAATAATCCTGGTGTGTTTGCTCTTTATATCGCCGGCCTTATGGGCCCAGGATGGGAAGGACTTTTCTTATTATAACCAGGTAACCTATGGTCATTATCTGAAAAAAGAATGGGATGAACTGATCCAGATCGGCAGGGATGCACTCGACCAGGGTTTTGATTTTTATTATCTCCAGGCTAGGTTGGGCATTGCTTATTACGAAAAGGGCATATATACCCTTGCCATACAGCATTTTTCCCTGGCTTTAAAGTATAATTCCTCAGATCCCCTCATGTTGGAATACCTTTACTATGCCTATCTATATGCTTCCAGATATCAGGAGGCCAGCCGTCTGTATTTTCGTTACAAACACATTCTTGGAAACGCGGAATTAACCTATACTCCTGGATTTTTTGATGGAATGACCATTGATGGGGTTTATAAATGGTCCAATCACAGGACTTCAACGGGAACGGAAACAGGGAATATTCAGTATGGTCAGATAGGTTTTAGACATAACCTGGGTGGACGAATCTCCCTGTATCATTACGCCGGATTGTTAAATCACACTTTTACCGATATCTATGCCCTGGAAAATAACCAGATGCGATATCAATATCATTTTTATCAATTCGATTATTATGCCAACGCACAGGTCCTGCTGGGAAAAGGCTTCGAGATCAATCCAACTTTCCATTTTATAGGAGTGGATGCCCATTCGAACCAATACAGTGATCTTTATTATGGCATCGGGGTTAACAAACGAATGGGAAGAGTGAATCTTGGATTCCACTATAGTTATACAGCAATCAATGACTCGATTATAAAACAATTCGTTCCAAAAATTCTGTATTATCCTTTGGGAAATACCAAATTATACCTGTCAGCCGCGTTGATATTCTGTTCAGAAGATCTCGATCAGCAGGTTTACCAGGGTTCACTGGGCATCCGTATTTTTCCAAACACCTGGTTGGAAGGTCATATTACAGCTGGCAGATCGCAATATATTGCCTTGTATGACGGTGCTATCATCTATAACAATCCGGATTATTTATTGTCGAGGACGGGTGTTTCGTTCATTCAATATCTGACACCCAAAACCTCGTTTTTGTTGCATTATTTAGCAGAAAAAAAAGAACAAATAATTTCAGGAGATCCGTATATGCATCATGTTTTCGCAGTTGGTTTGAATTTCAAGTTTTAAAAAATTATAATATGAAAAAGGTATTATATATAATGATGATTTTACCCCTGATGGTTTATGGGCAGTCTGAAGAAATGATCAATGCCTTCTCAGAAAGTTATTCGCTGGAAGCTGTCGGTAATTTTGCCAAGGCCATTCAGGAATTAAATCAGGTATATGCTGAAAATTCCTATGAGCTGAACCTCCGGCTCGGGTGGTTGTATTATAACATGGGAAATTATTTTGAATCAAGGAATAAATACGAAAAAGCGGTATCCTTGATGCCTTATGCCACTGAAGCAAAACTGGGCTATGTATTACCGGTCTCCGCCATGGGAAACTGGGATGAAGTGGTTAAAACTTATGAAAAGATCCTTGAGATCGATCCGCTAAATACCCTTGTGAATTATAGAATGGGAGCCATCTTTTATGAACGGAAAAAATACGAAAAAGCACTCAAATACTGTGAAAAAACGGTTAATCAATATCCGTTTGATTATGATTCCGTGATCCTGCTGGCCTGGATTCATTATCAGATGGGTAATATGCGGGAAGCCGAAGTATTGTTTAAAAAATCGATGCTGATCAAGCCAAACAACGCTTCTGCGGATTACGGACTCAATCAGATCAAATGAAAATGCCAGTCAGGCTGGAGGTTCCATATGCAACCCAAAATCATCAATAGAAATTGAGGATTTTGCCGTAGGCCGACGGAAAAATTTCTGTATTTCTTTAAATCCAGTAATTTTTCCGTGGTGCGTTAATCCTTGAGAACCATGCACATCATAAAAAATAAATAACGTTGAACATTATTTTATTGATGAAGTATTTCAGGATTTCTTATATCTTTATGGCCCCTCGGCCCTCAGAAAGCATTTGTCTATGGACAAATTCGGGTTCAATCAAACATTATATTTTCCCCTGGAATTATTTCCTCCGACTATGTGATCAGAGGCGGAAGGAGACTTAATCAGGCCTCCGATTGAGATCGGGTTTTCATTTTATATGATCGGATTCAGGAAAATTTTACCTGGATGGTATGCCAAGTATCTTTCAAATCATAACTAATCGAATACCCACTGATATCGCATATTTTCTTCACGATGGCCAGTCCAAGCCCCAGTGAGCCTTCCGTTTGCCGGTCCTTTTTGAATCGTTCAAATAGCTGTTCCGGTGATATCTGCAATTTATCACCTGTATTGGCTATGGTCAATTCCGAGTGATTTAATTCTATTTTTATCTGACCCCCTTTATGGTTATGCCTCAAAGCATTGATGAGCAGGTTGTTGATCAATATTTTAATAAGGTCAGGATTATTCATAACTGTAACATCATCGGAAAGATTCAGGTCAACCTGGATCTGTTTCATTTGATATAATTCTTCAAAATCCTGCAGGGATTTCTTCATCAGATCCGATAAAACAATATTTTGCCTTTCCGAGAATTCCAGGTTCTCAATTTTAGATAAAAGTGTAAGTGAGCTTCCAAGTTTTGAAATATGATCAATGGATTTATAAGCGGATTCGATCATGGCCATTTTCCTTTCATCCAGGTCACTGGATTGTAACAGCAGTTCCAACTTACCTTTGGCAATGGACAGGGGTGTCTGGATCTCATGGGATGCATTCTCGGAAAACTCCTTAAGATTCCGGTAATCATGATTCACTTTTTCTGTCATCTGTTCAATGAACTGATTCATCTGGTTGAATTCATGTGTGTGGGATCTTTCCAGTTTTATGGGACGCAGTTCCTTGATATTAAACCGCCTGATCTGTTGCAGGGTTTTGTTGAAAGGCTTGAATATGCTTCTGGATATTAAAAAACTGGTGATTACCATCACAATTCCGAGAAAAAGAAATAAACGCCATAATGAATTAAACACCCCATCCATAATGTCGTCGCTTTCTACAATGACATCAAATAATGTTAATCTGAGATAGGCATCATTTACCTTTACCACCCCAGTCATTTTCCGGTTATTTTCCATCCTGCGTAAATATTGATGCATAACAAGGGTATCACTGAACACGAAAGATTCACGACCCACCTTGGCCGGCACATTGTCGAGGGTGTCTATCTGGAGTTTGTAGCCATTTAATGGATTATTTGTATTTTCTGATTTCAGCGTATTAAGGACCGTATGAAATCTCTCAACCAGGTAGAGGTCTGTTTCCTGCTGAATTTCATTTAAAAAAATATTGTAGAGAATAATGCTTCCAATGCTGAAAACAAGGAAAGTGACAAGTATATAATAAAAGGATGTTCTTACTAAGAGTCTCATGATTGAGGAACCATAAATTTATAACCGAGCCCGTAAACTGTTCGAATGTAATCAGCTCCCCCGGCACTCATTATTTTTTTCCGAAGATTTTTAATATGCTGATAAACAAAATCAAATGAATCATATGCATCCACGTAATCCCCCCACAGATGTTCCGCAATGGATTGTTTCGTGATCACCCTGTTTTTATTGGTCAGGAAAAACAGCAAAAGATCGAATTCCTTCTGCGTTAGATCTACCAAAATATCATGGACCAGCAGGGTATGGTTTTCAATGTGAATGGTAAGTTCATTAAATTGTATTTCCTGTTTACCATTCAGGTTTTTCCTCCGGTAGATGGCTTTTATCCTGGCATGAAGTTCGGAAAGATGAAATGGTTTTGTCAAATAATCATCTGCACCCAGATTTAAACCATGAATTTTATCATCCAGAGAATTTTTTGCCGAAATGATCAAAATACTTGCGTCCGAATTCTGCTTTTTAAGTTCACGGATTACATCCAATCCATTTCCATCCGGCAACATGATATCCAGAATCAACATCTCATACCCAAAGGCCACGATCTTATCGATGGCATCCCGGTAGGTGGCAACCCACTCACAGACATTGCCTTCTTCTTTCAGGTAAGTTACAATGTTGTTGGCTAATTCCGAATTATCTTCTACAACGAGAATTTTCATTGTTACAAAATTAAAATACGATTCTGATGAGATTTTAAAGCCAAATATAAAAATCCTATGAAAAGCAGCCGTCCAGTTTCAAGAAAAACGCACGGACCATTTAACTTAATTTTCAATTTGAAAATTTAAATATGGCATATCAATTCATTATATTCATAACATCATAATGATTCTTTATCTGGGTTTGTTTTTCATGGAATACAGGGATCTGGGTTGTACAGGAATTAAGATTTCCAATTTGAGTTTTGGTGCATCTTCCCTGGGTGGTGTCTTTCATCCAATCAGGGAAAAAGATGGCATTAAAACGGTTCAGATGGCTGTGGATCATGGAATAAACCTGATCGACTGTAGTCCGTATTATGGCGACTTAAAGGCAGAAAAAGTACTTGGAAAAGCACTGAAACATATTTTGCGGGATCGTGTTTATATTTCAACGAAAGTAGGCCGATACTGGTTGAATGGTGAAAAAATCTGGGATTATTCGGCAAAAAGGGTTACGAAAAGCGTCAATGAGAGCCTTCGAAGGCTCCATCTGGACTATATTGATATCATTCATTGTCATGATATTGAATTTGCTGACCTCGACCAGATCATGAATGAAACCCTTCCTGCTCTCCATCGATTGAAAGAATCCGGCAAAGTCAGATATGTCGGGATCACCGGTCTTCCTCTTGAAAATTTCAAATATATCATTGACCGGGTCGCCCCCGGTATAGTCGAAGTGATCCTTACCTTTTGTCACTATACACTTCAGGATGATTCTCTTTTGGAGTACCTGGAATACTTTAACAATCACAAGATCGGTATCATCAACGCTTCACCTCTGGGAATGGGATTGCTGACTGAAAGAGGCGTACCTGAATGGCATCCAGCCGGACCCGGAATCATTCAGGCTTGTCGCCAGGCGGCTCAATTTTGCCATGATCAGGGAGTACAGATTGAAAAACTGGCCATCCAGTTTTCCACACGGTTTGAAGAAATTCCAACCACACTTGTTGGTACGGCAAATCCGGAAACCATGGTTAAAAATATCAAATGGACTGCAGCGCCCATTGATGAGGAATTACTTCAGCAAGTATTGAATATATTGAAACCCGTTTATCGTAAAACCTGGAAAAATTCATAATGAAGATGAAAATTGATGCTCATCAACATTTTTGGATCTATAATGAACAGGAATATTCCTGGATTGATGATCGCATGGGCAAACTGAAACGAGATTTTAAACCTGCGGATTTTCAGGAGGAACTCAATCGTGCAGGATTCATTGGTTCAGTGGCCATACAGGCAAGGCAATCGGTGGAAGAAACCCGCTGGTTATTGTCTCTTTCAAATCAATATCCTTGCATCAAAGGAGTGGTGGGCTGGGTCGACCTCCAATCAGAAAAAATTGAAGACCTTTTGATTGAATTTGCCGGTGAACAAAAATTTGTCGGCGTCAGACACCTGATCCAGGATGAAAAAGATATCAATTTCCTGCTGAAAAAAGAGTTTATGCGAGGAATCGCCTATTTACAGGATTATGGCCTGACTTACGATCTTTTGATCTATCCTGAACATTTAAAAGTAGCAGGAAAACTGGTCCGGAAATTTCCTGAGCTGAAATTTGTCGTGGACCACCTGGCAAAACCTGCTGTGAAGAACAAAATGCTGGAACCCTGGGCAACGGATATAAAGGATCTTTCCAGGTATGAGAATGTATTTTGTAAACTATCCGGAATGGTAACCGAAGGGGATTGGGAGAATTGGAAACCTTCTGATTTTATCCCTTATATGGATGTTGTTTTGGAGTCATTTGGCCCAGATCGGGTCATGTTGGGAAGCGACTGGCCTGTCTGTCTTCTGGCAGGAAATTATCAATCGGTCCTGAATTTGGTCCTGAATTACATTAAACAATGTTCAGAAAAAGAACAGGAAAAAATATGGAGTGATACGTGTATTTCCTTTTATTCCCTTCGAATCAACTGATCAGGTCTAAAATCGCTTGCTCATCAGGTCACTGTTATGTGAGATATATCCCTTGGATTCATATAGTTTCTTCGCAATGCTGAATTTATTCACTTCCAGGTGAATGGCTTTGATCTTTCTATCTTTCACAAACTGTTCGATAAATTCAAGAGATTTTTTACCCAATCCAAGTCCGCGGAAATTCTTATTTATATACAATTCATCAATAAAAAGATCACGCCCGGAATATTCAAGGCTCCACCCATAGGCCAGAATAAAATAACCTGCTACCTGTTTTGTATATTTTACAAGAAAAATGACCCCCAGGGTTTCTTCCTGTATAATTTCCTCTAATGCATTCTTGATCCGGCCTTCCTGATAATCATGATGATCCTCCTCATAGAATCCTTGGATCATCTCTATCAAAGCCGGGATATCCTCCGGGCCAGCGATGCTAAAAATTGTCTCCATATTTAATCCTGAAAGGACAATAGAATCTTCAAATGCTTTTCAGGTGCTTTTTTCAATAATTCAAAAGCTTCTTGAATGCGATTTGCTCTGAACACATCGCTGATGAGTAAATCCGTTTTCAGATTGCCCCGGTCCAATTGTTCGATCACTTCCGCGAATTCCCCATGAGAAACCCTGGAGGCAACGATGGTCGCTTCTTTCCAGATCAATTCTTTAAACTGGATGGAAGCTGGATCATCCCCCAATCCCAAAACACAAACCTTTCCCGCTCCTCTTATCAGCTGGATACAACCTCTTACCGGATTGAGGGTGGTACCACCCGAAGTATCATGTCCCACCGCCTCAAAAGCGATATCCACACCCCTTCCCTGGGTGGCTTCACGGATCACCTGAACAGGATCTTCCCTGAGTGGATTTATCGTGACCACATCCGGATATCCTTCCCAGGCCTTATTCAATCTTTCATCAATCAGATCGATGAGATAAACCGGCGCTTCGGTCTTGGTTCTGACGGCCTGAAGGATACAATGACCCACCTTACCAGTTCCCCAGATCGCTACTGAATCACCGGGTTTTACTCCTGCCCGGTTACAGGCATGGAAGCCAATGCCCAGGACTTCTACCAGGGCCCCCTGTTGATCTGAAATATTCTGGGTCAGTTTATATAACATATGAGGTTTTGCCACCACATATTCTCCAAATCCACCATCCAGATCAACGCCTAAAAGTTTCAGGGAAGTACAGGCTGGATAATGTTTGATCTGACAGGCCGGACATTTACCACACCAGATGATCGGATCGACCGCCACCCGGTCACCCGGTTTGAAATTTTTAACACTGGACCCGTTTTCGACCACTTTTCCAGCAAACTCATGTCCGGGAACCAGCGGTAAGTGGGTACGTGGATGAAATTCACCTGAAAATATGTGCTGATCACTGCCGCAGATACTGGCAAAAGTGGTTTGGATCAGTACCTCATCGTTCTGGATGGTTGGCTTTTTCACATCCATCCAGTCGAATTTTTTATATTCATTTAAAACGCAGGCTTTCAATGGTAGTAATTTTTTTGAGTGAAATTATAAAATATTTATTGACATTGCTGATTAATAAAAGTAATCTTTAGCGGATTACCGGATCAATAATAGACCCTAGGCAATCTTTCCGTATAGGTGATCTTAAGTGAATATGCATAATCACAGGGTTTCTTTTTAGGGAAATTTACGATCATTCCTTCATTCGTCAAATCCCAGGTAAGTGTTCCTTCAGAACCCAATAATGATACAGACCCGATATTTTCCTTTTTTAAGGATATCAAGGAATGTATAACGGCCTGTTCACCTGGCCAATCCAGCAAAATGGCATATAATGTAGTGCCTTGGGTGGTGAAACGTATATCTTCCGCAGTATATATCAGTTTCTGATTATCGATGAAGCTTCCTCCCTTGAACCGGGTGGGCCCTTCACCGTAAATATGCCAATACCGCGATCCATATATGGCTTCCCCGTTGATCTTCAACCAATCCCCCATGGCCAGGAGTAAGGTCTTTTGTTCGGCAGGTATGGTTCCATCAGGCTTTGGTGCTATATTCAGTAATGTATTTCCGTTTTTACTTACCCGGTCGATCAGATTGTCAATCAGGGTATTGGCGTCCTTGTAGTCGGGATCTTCAATGTAACACCACGATTTCCGGTCGATGGATGTATCTGTAATCCAGGTATCCCGGTAAAGGGTATCCAGTCGTCCTCGTTCGACGTCCAGTACACCGGCACCCAATGGCAAATGATCATCCTTGTAGGAAACAACCACATTCTTACCCCATTCCTCTCCCTTGTTATAATAATAGGCCAGCAATTCACGCTTGTAAGGTTCAAAAGTAGGTTCACGCCATCCATAATCAAACCACACATAGTCAGGCTGATATTTAGCCATCACTTCCATGGCCTTGCCCAACCATAATTCGAGATATTCAGGAGGCTCAGGATCATTTTGGTGATGCGGGCGTCCATACAATCCGGCATACCTTGGATCAGCCGCATCAAAATCGTAAGCATGATCATAATGCCGCCACTTTCGTGCATGATGCAGGCTGATCATAAACTTTAATCCCTTTTCCCGGGCAGCTTCAGCCAGCTCACCGGTAATATCCCGTTGGGGTCCCATATCCATGGCATCCCAGTCGGTCAACTGACTATCCCACATGGCAAATCCATCATGATGTTCAGCAACCGGACCGATAAAACGTGCTCCAGCCTTGACAAAAAGATCTACCCATTCATCCGCATTGAATTTCTCTGCCTTGAACAGGGGGATAAAATCTTTGTATCCGAATTGTTCCTGGGGACCCCAAACCTTCCGATGATGTTCAAATTCCTGGGATCCTTCGATATACATATTTCTGGGATACCATTCATTTCCAAAAGCAGGTACTGAATAGACCCCCCAATGAAAATAGATCCCGAATTTGGCATCTTTGAACCAATCAGGAGTGGGATGCTGAATGATGGATTCCCAGGTCGGCTGATAGGCATCTTTCTGGGGCTGGACCTGGGCCATGGCCGGCATATTAGTTAGGATCTTCGCCGCAAGACAACATATAATAAAAATTTTCATTTGAACGATGTTTAAAAATGGATTCGATATCAATTGAAAAACCTGGCTTGCACTTCTTATTACAATTTAAATCGTTGCATAAAGAACCAGGTCCATCCTCTTTTTTGTTATCCTAATACATTATTTATGGATTATTTCGGATTTTTCAAAACAATGCTTAAGCTACAAATTTTTTTTGGGATCCGCCCGATATTTATCTCTCTTGCCTTTTTATCTCTCCATTTTTCATTATTCCATGGAATTGTGAAGGCCCAGGATATTTTTCTGAAGCAGGTGTCTATTCATGGTCAAATTTTTAAAACTTACCCTTTTACTTATGAATCCGAGCCCCGAATACCTTCTCCTTGCCTGACTGATGAAAACCGGGAAGTAATGCTCCTGAAAACGAACGATCATAAATATTCCCTTCTGGATGTTACGCAGGAAAATGGATATCCTTTCAACTACCAGGGTACCATGCGGGGTAAAGGAAATCAGCTTTACGTAGACACACTGGACTTTCCCACACTGGCCTATTCGGGGTTACACTCATCGGTGGAGCTGAGCCAGATACAATCCATCACTGGTATACCCATAGCAGAGATCACCTACCAAGGAAGGCCGGAAAGAATGTCCGGAGCTGGATTTATGACGGAAGATGAAGATATTTTATCCGTGATCCGTGGAGATAATCAACTGGTATCCGCCATGGGACTGACCCACCGGGATCTCTCAAAACCCCTGTTCCATCTTTGGAATATGGTTTTGTACATGATCGATTACAATAACCGTGGGATCATTCGGTCGGAAGGATCTGATACCTTGTTTTATTTCGGAAAAAAGATCCAGTATGCAGCACCGAATTGCCGGGGATGGCAGTATTCTTTGTTTAATGATAGCATTCAGGGGGAATGCCACCTGGAACTTAAGGTGAACTTGACCGAAAAAGAAAGATCATTCATCGATGCTCATTATTCTTTCCTCACCGATCAGGGCAAGAAAGAATTTATTGAAAATCTGACACTTATGCATACGGGGGAGATGGCAGCCTATTATGTCCAGTATTACGGCTTTTATGAAGGCCATACGGATTACCGGGCTGATCCCATCAAACTTGCCTTCATGTTCGGATTGAAATCAATTGAAGATTTACACAATGCTTTTGACGGGGATATATATACTCGGCTCAAAGAACAACACTTATCAGTGAATGAATTAAATAAATAAGATGATCAGATACCTTTTCCTTTATACTTTGATGCTCATACCTCTAATTCTGGCAGCACAACATAATGATTCCATTCAATACATCGATTCATTGGTGGAAGTACTGATCAATGAGCGCCGAAACTGGAATGAAGTGTCCAGGTTATTGATCGGCGCCGGGGATGCCGCCGTTGATCCTTTGCTAGACGTTATTACTGATAAATCCATCCCGGAATGGCCACGACGAAAGGTTGCTTTTACTCTGGCGGAAATCCCCTCCCAGCGAATTGTAGAACCATGTATCCGCATATTCCAGGATCCAGAAGAAAACATGAATCTTCGCATCAGTGCTAGCCGGGCATTGAAAGGGAAAGATATTTCTTCCTATGAAAATCTATTTCTGGAAGCCGTTGGCGACCAAAATCCATTTATGCGTTTGGCGGCTATGCAAAAAATTTGGAGTATTGGATCATACCAGGCTTTAAAAATTGCCTACAAAGCTACCCACGACGAACATAACCTTATCCGCCGAGGAGGATATGAGTATTTATCCCAATATGAAGATGACTCGGTCAGTCTGGCCTTGCTCAACGGACTATTTGATAATGACTGGTATGTGCGATCATTTATCTTTCCGGCATTGATAAAAAGGGGGGAAACAGTGGCCAGTTTATTGAAAGAAATTTCAAAAGATCCTGAATATGGGGAATCGATCCGCTGGAGTGCCCTTTCGATCCTGCGTCAGATAGATACCTTTCAGGATATCAAATTTTTCCTCAAAATGCTGGTGCAACCAAGTTGGATGATCCGCAACGAAGCCACCCTTGCGCTTTATGAAAGAAAGGACTTGGTCCAATTGAATGACCTTACCTCACGGGTGGGATCATTGGATTCATCTCAAAGACATTCCATTTTCTGGTTAATTGGGAGTATGGCAAAGAAAGGGTCCGTACCATGGTTGGAAGCACAATTGAAAGATCCGGAATGTGGCTGGATGGCAGCCGTGGCCCTGGGTCTATCGCTTTCGGAACAGGCATCCGGGCCATTGATTGAAGGATTAAAGGATCCGAATAACCAAAAAAAAAAGAGCCTGCCTGTGGGCATTAATCCATATTGGAATGGAGGATGCGAATATATATATTCCATTTTTACAGGATAATGATCCCGAATTGGTACGATTGGCCTTAAGCGGGTTGAGTCAATTGGAAACTTCTAAAGCAGGCAAGCTTTGAAGGATTTTCAGTAAAATTTTCATTCTTCATACCATTCCGGTGTCCCGAACCATTCGTCCATTTCTTTAATAAAAGGAGCGATGATGGACGGGCCTTCCAGTTTATATCCGAGATCACCTGTCTCGATCATCCACGTATCCAGGGCCGCTCTTAATCGGATCAATGCATTCCTGTCTTCCGGATCCTCGGAACCTGTAAGGTTGTTAATTTCGAAGGGATCAGCCTCGGTATCGTATAATTGTTCATCAGGAAAAGGTTGCATTAAATCCTTAGCCGCGCCGGTCAATTTCCCCTGTGCATACAGATCACGCATCAGGGGTTTAACCAGGAAGCACTTTTCTTTGTACCGGTTCAGGGTCAGAAAGCTCGCACCTGGGGTGAAATTACGTATGTAATGGTAACGGCTTTCACGTACGGAACGCATGCGGATGATGGTTTCGTCGATCCGGTCGCGTGCACTGAATACAAAAGTTCTTTTGGGACCTCCCTGATCGCCCAGGAAGACCCTACTCTGCATCAAAGGAGGTGGTTCAATCCCGGCCATCGATAGGGTCGTCGCGGTCAGGTCAAGCAGGCTGATCAGATCATGATTCACTTTCCCCGGCTGATATTCTACCGGTCGTTTCAACTTTTCCGGCCAAAAAATGATCATGGGCACGTGAATGCCAGTATCCCAGAGCCAATGAATGCCGCGGGCCTCCAGGCGCCCGTTATCTGCAAAAAATATCACAATGGTATTCTCAGCAAGCCCATCCAACCGGAGTTTGTCAAGAATCCTACCCACACGTTGATCCATCCCGGATACGGAATTGAGGTAGCGGGCCCACTCCTGCCGGCTGATTTCATGATCCGGATAATAAGGTGGAGGCGTGATCTGTTCAGGTTTGGCTACTTTTGGGTGTTCATCCTCTCCGACCCACCTGGCTCGTGTTTTTTCAGCCGTTTTTCGATCGTAAATATCATATTCTGCTTCGGGTGTATTGATCTGGGCAAAGAAAGGTTGATGCACTTTTAAATCATCCCAGTTTCCTGATTGGAAGATGGTTCCTTCATTTACAAAATTAAGGTCCAATTTTCCGGTTCCAACTGTTTGTTCATCGATCTTGATAATATTGGCAGTGAAATAACCTGCGTCCTGGAGCCGGTGAGTAATGAGACGTACTCCCGCCGGCAGTTTGAAATCATCATTCCGATGTGAGCGCATATTGTGGGTATCAGTCGATGTCTGGTACATGCCGGTCATAAAAGCGGAACGGCTTGGGGCACAGACGGGCGAAGTTGAAAAAACATGGGTGTATCTCATCCCGATTTGAGCCAGGGAATCGAGATGAGGTGTCCATACATCTTCCTGACCATAACATCCCAGATCCAGGTCCAGATTTTCCCCGACAATCCAGAGGATGTTTGGAGGAGGCTGGTTGTTTTGATTATCCGATGTATGGCGTGGCGCACAGGTAATCCCGGGCAGGATCAAAATAAACAGCAGGTAAAGATAAATTTTTGATTTCATGGCCCTTTCATTTCGATTTTTCAAACTATAATTTTTATTGCCGTTTTTAAAAAATTATGAATTTTCTCCAGCTTTTTCCGAATAGACTATTTCCTTTTCAATGGTTTCCAGGCTTTTTCCCCTGGTTTCCGGAAGCCAGGTCCTGATCAGCAGAAATCCGGCAAGGCATATCCCACTGTAAAGCCAGAATGTTCCGGAAGTTGATAGAATCTGATTGAGCCAGGGAAAGGTGTACGTCAGTACAAAACAGGCCGACCATAAGGAAAAGGTGGCAATGGACATGGCCACTCCCCGGATGCGGTTTGGAAATATTTCCGAAATGATGACCCAGGTGACCGGAGCCAGCGTCATGGCATAGGTTGCGATTGCACCCGTTACTAAAACCAGTACAAAAACACCGTGAATCTGTTTATAGTAAAAAAATCCGAGAAGTATATAGATCAGCCCCAATCCCAGTGCACCCAAAAGCATGAGTTTCTTCCGGCCTACCCGGTCGACCATCCCAATGGCGATAAAGGTGAATATCAGGTTAACACTACCCGTCAGAACAATATTAAAAAGGGTATCACTGATGGTAAAACCGGCTGCGGTAAAGATCTCTTCAGCATAATTGAAGATCACGTTGATGCCACTCCATTGCTGAAAAACCGTTAGAAAGATCCCCAATAGCAGAATTTTTCTGAATCCGGGCGATATAAGTTCATGATATGGCAGCGTTGTATGCTCGCCATGGAGTGTTGTCTTAATATTTTTCATTTCCTGGGTGGCGAAATTTTTATCGCCCAACCGAAGCAGAACACCATATCCCAGCACATCCTTACCCGATTTGAATAACCAGCGGGCACTTTCAGGAATGAAAAACACGCTAACCAGAAAAATGAAGGCGGGAAGATTTTCCGCCCAGAACATCCAACGCCATCCAGTCTGTCCATTCCAGGAATTCAGGATCTGTAGATCCGAAAAGCCATCCGGGACGGGTTTGGCAATCAGGTAATTCATCACCTGCGCACACAAGATCCCAATGACGATGGTCAACTGATTCATGGAAACCAGCCGTCCCCTCCAGGCAGGAGGAGATACTTCCGAAATATACATGGGTGATATGGTGGAGGCAAATCCGATCCCAAGTCCACCGATGAGGCGAAAAATAATAAAAGTGCTAAGTTGATTAGAGAATCCAGTCCCGGCAGCAGAAAGGAGAAAAAGAAAAGCAGCCAAAACAAGTGCCTTTTTTCTTCCAAAACGATCAGTAAAGGGCCCGGCACCCATAGCTCCGAGAATACAACCTATCAAAGCACTGCTCATCGCCCAGCCTTGCAGATTCGGATCCTGACCGATCAGAAAAAACCTCTCATAGAATGGCTTGGCTCCTCCAATGACTACCCAATCATATCCAAACAGGAAGCCCCCCAGGGCTGAAACCAGTGAAATTAAAAAAATATACCTGAGGTTATAACTATTCTTCACGCCTTGTCTCCAATTTAAGAGATTGGGACCTTAAGTTAATGCAATTTATATTAAAATGACAAAGAGTTCTTGGTCAGACCACCACCCGTGGTCTGACCAGGGTGGGTAGTCAGACCAGGGCCCCTCGTCAGACGAAGAGGCGTGGTCTGACCAAGATTTGATGACTAAATCGGATAATTTGAATTCAAATTGGTCAGGAAGGCATTTTACGTATGATTAATGTGTGGAAACATGCTAAATTTGCCAAAATTTATAAAAGTAAAGTGATTGAAAAATAGATGAAGAAGCTTCTTTTTATCAATAATCCCAATGCAGGATCTCGTAAAAATCCAGTTAAAACAGAACTGCTCAAAAAACAAATTGATACTTCCTTTGAATATAAGTTCATTACCACCAAGAGGTCCCATCATGCCACTCAAATTGTTGAATCCGAAAAAAATAATTATGATTCATTTGTGGCTATTGGAGGAGATGGCACCGTAAATGAAGTTGGAAAAGCGTTGTTACATAGCAATAAAACATTGGGAATCATTCCCACGGGTTCGGGTAATGGTCTCGCCTTCGAACTGGGCATAAAAAAGTCTCCCTTTAAAGCAGTGAAGCTGCTGATCCAGGCAAATGAAAAAATAATGGATACCCTGAAAATCAACGGAAGAGTCTGTCTGAATGTAGCGGGAGTAGGATTTGATGCCAATGTGGCCCACTGTTTCGAAAAATATAAAAGGAGGGGCTTGTTCACCTATGTTTACAGCACGCTAAGGACCATGTTAAATTACAAGACAATTAAGCTCACCATAAAGCTGATAGATCAGGTTAGAAATTTTGAAGTTTTTTCAATTTCTTTTGCAAATTCCAGGCAATTTGGGAATAACGCGTTTATAGCCCCGATGGCCCGGCTTGATGATGGTCTGATGGATATCGCCATCATACATCCATTCCCCTTCTTTCTTATTCCTGTTCTAGCGCTAAGACTCTTCAATAAAACCCTTCCGAAGTCAAAATATTACACCCATATCAAGGTGAAAAAAGTCGAAATCCTGAATGAGGATTTGATGAAATGGCATATTGATGGAGAACCCATCATGATTAAAGGCCCTGTTTTAATTCATGTGGATGAAGGTTCTCTGAGAGTATTTGGAAAATAAATCAGTTCTTTTCGATTGTCAGATCATTATCGATCAGCCTAGTATTATAGGATTGAATGATTGCCCGAAGTTTGGTTTCCATAATATGCTGCACATCCGGCTTTTTATCCACCAGGTTTTCTGATAAAAACTGGTCTGTGCTATAATTATACATACTCACCGTTTTCCCTTCGATCATTTCAAGAAGGTAATCCTTGTAAAACAAGTGATAGGTACTGCCTGAAGTATTAAAAGCAAAGGTTTCCGTTGAATCATTAAATAGATCATTTCCAAAGGCAATATACTCTTGATCATAATCCAAATAATTTAACAAGGTGGGCATGATATCTATTTGCTGGGCAATTTTCTGATCCATACCTTGGACCCCACTTCCCGGCATATAAAATATGATTGGAATGCAGAAATAACCGAAGTCATTTTGAAATTCTTTATGAATGGATTCACTCGCATGATCCGCCGTGATTACAAACAAGGTATTATTAAACCAGGGTTTTTCCTTGATCCTTTCAAAAAATAGTCTCAAAGCATGATCCGTATATCTTACTACTTTTAATACTGGTATGGGTCCTTCTTCAAATTTACCTTCATATCTTTCAGGTAAATTAAAAGGATGATGTGACGAAACTGAAAATATAGAAAGAAAAAAGGGCTCCTGAAAAGTATCGATTTTATCTGCGAAAAACTGAAAAAATTCTTCATCCCAGACTCCCCAAATTCCATCGAAATCGTTTTTATCCGGGTATTCATCCAATCCAAAATAATCATTGAAACCGGCCATTTTTGCAAAAGAATCAAATCCCATCGATCCATTGGGAGCTCCATGAAAAAAGGCCGAATAATAACCTTTCTGCTTCAACAAAAAAGGCATTCCGTTTATCTGGTTATTGGAATAATGTGATATGGTATAGGGCGTTTCCAGAGATGGAATGGATGCCAGAATACTTGGCATGGCGTCAATGGATTTTCTTCCGTTTGCCAGCGATACTGAATATACCTTGCTGAAAGAAATCAATGAATCCATAAAGGGGGTATATCCTTTGTAGGTCCCATTTTCCAGGTCACGATTGAATGCCCCTATATATTCCCTGGAATAACTTTCAAGGATAATAATGATAATGTTTTTATGTTCAAAACTATCTGAGTGATGAGGAATATAATGCGGATTATAGATTTTGTCCAGTTCTTCTTCTGCAAAATAATCAGGTTTCTTAAGGGTTTTTTTATTAAAGGTGCGCAGTAGGCTGAATGGTGTATTGAGTACAAGGGGAACGTTTCTTGGATTTTCGGTGTATTTAGCGGCATGACTAATCGTAATGGGTCTCGTTGAATGTCTGAATCCTCCTCTTAAGCCTGCCACTGTTAAACCAATTAATACCGGCAATAACAGAAAATTTATGATATGATAGGAAAGTTTGTTTTCAGGATTGGGTCGGACGAGTTTTACTTTTGAGTAAAAATAGACCATAAGAAATATTAGCAAAATCCATAATAAAGTTGCCTGCCAATTATCGTACATGAACTGAAGGGACAACATTGCTTTATTTTTTTCATTGGCAAAACTTTCAAATACCTCTGCTGTAGCTCGTTTTATGGTAAATCGGTAATAAACATAATCGGCAATATTAAGTGCCAAAGCCAGCCCATTAAAAAAGAAAAATATATATTTTAAAACCCGCTGATAGATTCGGTTATATCTGAATTCAAAGGGAATGATCTGAAATAAAATGTAAAAAAGATTGAAATACAATACGCCAGATAGATCAAATTTAAGACCTCCTATCATAATCCTTCCCAACTCCGCAAAAGATAAATCCGGGAACATGGGCCGGTTATAAAGATAGAATCCAATGCGGCAAATGGAAAACAAGATCATAACCAGCAAAATCCTATAAAATAGAACAAAATATAGGTTCCTGGAAAAAATCCAGCTTTTTAGAAATTTTGGAGATTTAATATTAGATCCATTCTTAAAATGCATACCGCAGAAGACCAAGTCCAGTAAATTCCTTTCTGTTTACTCTGTAAATCGAATTGGGGATATGCCAAATTTATCAAATTAGTAACTTAAAAAGACTCCTTTTATTGGGTGTTTTCATGTTATATTATCTTTATAAATAATCCGCTCCTGCCACCAAATAAACAAAAAAACATCTTTTTATATTCCAGATTCCCACCCGATTTTTATTGTTACAACTTCTAAAAATACAAAATTGAAATATTAGTTATTTATTCCAAAGAGATTTATTTCCCGATAATAAGAAAAGGGATTTAATGAACTGATGGGACTGCCCTTTTAACGAGCGAGTATAATTGATGAAATAGTAATAAAAAGGGAGGTGTATATATTTATTGTTCCTATCAAATCCAATCAGTAACTTGCTATAAGAATTCATTTTTTAAAATTTATACATTTCATTTATGACTTCTACATTTTTTTATTTCCGATTCTCAAAATCGCAAAAGCTTTCCGGATTATTTTATTTTGGAGTTATCCTGGCTTCGTTAATGATACTCATTGAATGTGGTCCCCGAAAAACTCAGGAATCCTTAACCCCCATCCAATATATGTACAAGCAGAACAGCAGACGTAACAGACCGTTTGATACAAACTGGAAATTTTACAGGGGAGACATCGCCGGGGCCGAATTACCTGATTTTGATGATTATTCCTGGAGAATTCTCGATTTGCCTCATGATTGGTCCATAGAAGATCTTCCAACCTCCGCTGATACCTTTCCAGACCTCGATCCTCCCAGGGTTGGACCATTCAGTCCTGCGAGTGAAGGGGGTTTATCGACCGGTTATGTAGTAGGTGGCACAGGTTGGTATCGGAAGTCTTTTGTAATGGATGCGGAGGATCTCGATAAGATCGTTTATATCCGGTTTGATGGCGTGTATATGAATGCTGATTGCTGGATCAATGGACATCATCTCGGAAACCATCCCTATGGGTATACTTCTTATTATTACAATATAACATCGTATCTAAATTCACCCGGTGAGTTGAACACTGTAGCTGTCCAAGTAAAAAATATGGGGGAAAACAGCCGTTGGTACAGCGGGTCCGGTATCTACCGACATGTATGGCTGGATGTGGTCAACCGGATTCACATTGCACCATGGGGAGTAAATATTCAAACCGTGCGAATTCAGAATCAATTAGCAGAATTATCCCTGAGTATGTCGATAATAAATTCGGGAGAATCTGTTAAACCCCTTATCATCCAAACCCGTCTGATCTCAACGGAAGGACAAAATGATATGGAATATGAAAAGGAGGTAATTATTCCTGCCGGAGAAACTGTAAATACCGTGCAGGCCATTATGGTAAGTGAACCCAAATTATGGTTCACTACTGATCCGAATCTCTATCTGGCAGAGATATCCGTTCTGGAGGATGGAATCCCGGTGGATCAGTATGTTTCTACATGCGGGATTCGCACCCTTGAATTTGATGCTGAAAACGGATTCAGATTGAATGGTGAAAAAATCCTGTTGCGGGGGGGAAATATGCATCATGATAATGGCCCCCTGGGTTCGGTGACCATTGACCGGGCGGAATATCGTCGTGTCGAATTGATGAAATCTTTCGGATACAATGCCATCAGGACCAGTCATAATCCACCTTCGCCCCAGTTTCTGGATGCATGCGATCTGAACGGGATGCTTGTGTTGGATGAAGCTTTTGATATGTGGCGGGAGCCCAAAAATCCGGATGATTATCATCTTTATTTTGATGAATGGTGGGAAAGTGACCTGGAATCTATGGTCATCCGTGACCGGAATCATCCGAGTGTGATCATGTGGAGTATCGGTAATGAGATCAGAGAACGGGCGGATTCTTCCGGGCTGGCCCTTGCAGGAAAAATGAAAGCCCTGATTAAAGGCATGGATACATCACGTCCGGTTACGCAGGCCATCTGTAGTTTCTGGGATCATCCGGGCCGTTCCTGGCAAGATACCTATCCTGCTTTTGAATTGTTGGATGTAGCCGGTTATAATTATCAGTGGCAGAAATATGAACCCGACCATGAACGTTATCCTGGCTGGATCATGGCAGGCACTGAATCCGTCGTTACGGAGGCTTTCGATTACTGGAATCAGGTGGAACAACAGGAATACGTGATCGGAGATTTTTTATGGACCGGAATGGATTATCTGGGAGAAGCATCGATCGGTCATTCCATATTAAGCAATGAAGCAAGTGATTTCCTGCTTGAATGGCCCTGGTTCAATGCCTATTGTGGTGACATTGATCTTTGTGGATTCAAAAAACCTCAATCCTATTTCCGCGATGTGGTATGGGGCTTGAGTAAAATTGAAATGAATGTGCACCGGCCCATCCCTGAAGGACTTGATGAAAGGGTAAGCTTCTGGGGCTGGCCTGATGAGTGGCCTAACTGGAACTGGGATGGTCATGAAGGAAAACCGATACAGATATCCGTTTATTCATCCTGTGATTCCGTACAATTAACCTTGAATAGAAAAAATCTGGGATTCCGGAAATTATCAAAATATCAGGTCAAATATACGATCCCATATGAACCTGGAGAATTGAAAGCTTTCGGATGGATCAATGGAACAATCGCGGATTCAACGTCCTTAACGACCACGGAGCCTCCCACCATCATACGATTGACTCCTGATCGTTCAGAAATACAAGCAAACCTGAATGACCTTTGTTATGTAACTGTGGAGGTACTGGATCAAAATGAAAATCTCGTACCGGATGCCATCATACAGATTCAATTCGAAATTCAGGGAGAAGGGCATTTGGCGGGGGTAGGGAATGGAAATCCCAGGGACATGAAAAGTTTTCAGACACCTGCCGTTAAAACATTCCGTGGCCGCTGCCTGGTGATCCTTCAACCCTCAGGACAACCCGGCTCCATTCAACTTTCTGCTTCAGCAGATGGATTGAGATCGGCTACTGTTGATATTTATTCCCGGTAATCCAGATGGCAAAAAGATCCGGTAGATTTTCATAGATTAATTCAATAGTGATTTTCTCATGGAATGGAATATGACATATATTACCTGGGTTGCGGCCTTGATGATCACAGGATATTGGCTTTTTCAGATCCGGGTTAGAAAAGATTATCAGAATAAAGGAAAATTATCACCTGTTTCATCCTTACTGGAGTTATTATTTTTTGCCTTTCATGCAAACATGATGTACGCATTCATCCCCGTGTCATGGGGCCGCCTTCCACCCCTTTCGGAACATCCATTCTTACATGACCTGTCGCTTATCAGTATTATCCTCGGGCTGTTCATTCTGGCGGTCAGTATGGTTCCGCTGGGATTTCAACGGACGATGGGCCTGAGATCTATACACTTACAAACCAGGGGCTTATACCGAATATCTCGAAATCCTCAAGTAATTGGATATTCATTCTTATTGATCGGTTATGTGATTTCTTATTTCTCCATGTATTCCATTGGCTGGCTTGCCGTTTTTATCATTAACATCCTGTGGATGATCAGGGCGGAAGAAGAATTCCTCCATAAACGCTTTGGAGAGGAGTATGAATCATATTGCCGGAAAGTTCCCCGATTTCTGGATGCAAGATCCTTCCGGAACCTGATGGAATTAATTTGAAATTAGGTTTTTGGAATTTGCCATATTATTCTTCCCGCAACGTTTCAGCTGGATTGGTCCTGGCCGCCCGGAATGACTGGTAGCTGATGGTAAGCCACCCTATCGCCAGGGAGATCAATCCGGCTATCAGAAAATTACCTACCCCTGGATTAATTTTAAAGGCAAAGGTCTCCAACCATTTATGCATGGCAAAATAGGATAATGGGATTGAGATCAGATAGGCGATCAGGATCAGTATGGAAAGATCACGGGATACCATGATCAGAATATTTTTGACTCCGGCTCCAAATGCTTTCCGGATCCCGATCTCCCTGATTCTTTTCTCAGCAAGAAACAAGGACATCGCATACAATCCCAAACAACTGATAATAACCGCGATGATGGCAAAATACTTAATCAGATTAAAAGTGTTAAAATCACTTTCATACTGGACCATCAAATGATCTTTCAAGGTATAGTAGGAGAATGGAGTCTGTGGAACAACTTCCTTCCAATTTTTTTCAAGATCAGCAATGAGCGATTGAAATCTTTCAAAATTGGCATCTAATATCATATATTTATATCTGCGGCCCTCGCTAATTTCAAACATAATAGGATCAATCTCCTTATGCAAGGAGAATTGATGAATGTCATCAGTAACACCCACAATCTCATACATCATTCTATTCCCTTCCCAGTCGAAATACACCATTTCACCCGGTGCTTCTTCCACCGGAATACCCAACATATCGACCCCTGATTTTGAAATCAGAATTTTAAATCTTGTGGTATCCGTATTATAGTCAGAAAAATAATTCCCACTCAATAACTTGATATCCAGGAGTTTTAAATAACCCAAATCCACATTATTGTTATAAATATGAATGGCATCATCCATGGTTTGGCCTTGTTTATATATAAGCAGGTCATTCAGTATAGGTAATCCAGGGATCGCATTTGCACCGGAAACCTGGCGGACATTTGCATTCGAACCAAATTTTTCCTTGAGTACGACATATTGATTGGCAGATTCTCCGGTATTCAACGGAATTACCAGTTTTGCATTTGAATCGAAGCCGAGTTCTTTATTTCGGATGTAATCAACCTGATCGGAAATGATGATGATCGAAGTGATCAAACCAATGGAGATGATAAACTGGAATACCACCAATCCCTTTCTCAACATGGAACTTCCTGATTTTTCACGTCCTCCCCTTCCTTTCAGCACCAGGACCGGTTTGAAAGAGGAAAGATAAAATGCCGGATAAAATCCTGCTGCCAACCCGGTAATGATGATAAATCCCATAAGGTATAATGCCAGCTGCCGATAATATTTATTTGTAATTTCAAGGGGTTGATCAATCAATTGATTAAAATAGGGCAGAGCCAGTTGGGCTAAAAATATACTCAGGATGGAGGCCAAAAAAATGATAAAGAAAGATTCTGTCAGGAATTGAAAAATCAAACCCTTCGGGGTGACGCCCATTACTTTTCGGACTCCCACCTCCAGGGCCCGTTTACCAGCCTGTGCGGTAGAGAGGTTGATATAATTTACACAAGCGAGAATGAGGATCAAAATCCCGATCAGGATCAATACCCGGATAAATGCCGGATTGGTCGTTTCATTTACATCGAGCATATATCCCGTAGCAGTATGAACGTCCCTGATCGGTTGAAGATCCATCACCTTATTCAATCCAGTAGCTTTCATCTGCTCGCCTCCATGCATCATTAAAAGTTCATTTATTTTTTTATCCGTCATTTCCGGATCAGTACCGGGTTGTAATCTTGCATAGGTGATGACAAAATTCTGACCTACCCAATTGGTTCCATTCTGATTAAAAATAGCATTCCATACCCCATGGTTCGTAGATACCAGAAAGGAGGGTGTGAAATGAGAAAGATAGGTTTCATTATTAAAAATAGCCGTTACCTCAAAATCAGACTGGCCGAAATCCGAACTTAATTTCACCATTTTACCTATCGGATCTTCATCCCCGAAAATTGTTTTGGCCCAAGTCTTTTCTAAAGCAATCGCATTCGTATGTGTAAAAGGCTTTTCTCTATTTCCCTTAATAATATCGACGGCAAGTATGTTGAACAGGGTACTATCAATGATATATCCACCGTCGATATACAGTGACTCATCGTTGTAACTGATCAGGTTCTTGCCTCCGAGTGCCCCTAAATTGACCGCGCGACTTGCCCATTCGATCTCTGGAATATCCTGCTGGAGCACCGGGGCAACAGGAGGAGATGTCGTGGGTATATTAAATTCTGTGCCATCTTTCTGAGTAATGAGTGAGGTGATGCGATAAACGTCCGGGCCATGTTGCTTATCATAGCTTAATTCCCGGGTGGCATAAAGAAAAAGGATGATGCAACAGGCTAGGCTTACGGAAATTCCCGTGATGTTGATCAGGGTGAAGAGTTTATTTCTCAACATATTCCGTAAAAGGATAGTGAAATAGTTCTTAATCATAAAAAATGAGATTTCCCTTAAGGATTCAATTAAGGTGCCATTAGTTATAAGACGCTTTCTTTCAGCAATTTATGACTTTCGTAATGGGGCATTATTGAAATATAGTGCCCATTTTTGATACGTAAATGTCCGATCCTGAACAATTCATCTCATCCGGGAACCTGCATTTTGCATGACAGGATCCTATCAACCTACTCCGCATGGATCATGTTTTTAATAAAAAGGAGATCATTCCTGTACAGAGACATACCTGATAAATGAAGGAAACTTATTTGGAAAATCTTTTCCTGTCATGCTCTTTCAGGTATATCTTCCGGAGTCTCAGGGACCTGGGCGTCACCTCGAGGTATTCATCCTTGCCAATATATTCCATGGCTTCTTCCAGGGAAAACTTAACGGCGGGTACAATGAAAATTTTATCATCCGATCCTGCCGCCCTGATATTGGTGAGTTTTTTGGTTTTGATCACATTGATCACCAGATCATCCTGCCGGATGTGCTCACCGATCACCTGGCCTTCATAGATGTCTTCATTGGGATGAATGAAAAAAGTGCCCCGGTCCTGCAATTTATTGATCGAATAAGCAATGGCTGTACCCGTTTCCATCGAAATCAGGGAGCCATTCCTTCTTCCCTGTAAATCTCCTTTCCAGGGTTCAAAGGATTTGAACCGGTGGGCCATGATGGCCTCTCCTTCAGAAGCGGTAAGTACGAGATTTCGCAAACCGATGATTCCCCGGGAAGGAATAGTGAATTCCAGGTGGGTCCGGTCCCCCTTTGCGGTAATGCTGACGATCTCTCCTTTCCGCTGGGTAACCAGTTCAATCACTTTCCCGGAATAGTTCTCGGAAACATGTACGGTAAGGGTCTCGACCGGCTCGTGATCCTCCCCATCAATATTTTTAATGATCACGCGCGGCTGACCAAGTTGAAGTTCGTATCCCTCTCTTCGCATCGTCTCCACCAGAATCGAAAGATGAAGGATGCCCCTTCCATATACGGTAAGTGCCTCCGGTGAATCGGTTTCTTCAACGCGAAGTGCCAGGTTTTTTTCCGTTTCCTTGAATAATCTTTCCCGGAGATGCCTTGAAGTGACGAATTTCCCCTCCTTGCCATAAAAAGGGGAATTGTTGATCGTAAAAAGCATGCTCATGGTGGGTTCATCGATCCGCATAGGGCTGAGTGCTTCCGGATTTTCAAAATCGGCCACCGTATCGCCTATATCGAAGTCATCCAGACCCAGGATGGCACAAATCTCTCCTGCATAAACTTCGGTTTTTATTTTTTCTTTGGCCAATCCTTCAAAAACATACAATTCCTTAACCTTCGATTTAAAAATCCGGCCGTCCTGTTTGATCAACGAAACATTGTCACCTCCCTTGATTTTTCCCCTGACCAATTTACCCACCGCAATACGTCCCACATAGGAGGAGTAATCGAAGGATGATATCTGTAACTGGGTGGTTCCCTCTACATAAACTGCCCTTGGAATATGTTCAACGATGACATCCAGCAGGTAGGAGATATCCTGGACAGGCGCATGCCAGTCTGCTGCCATCCAGCCCTCTTTGGAAGAACCATAAACAGTTGGAAAATTAAGTTGTTCCTCGGTGGCATCCAGGTTATACATCAGGTCAAAAACCGCCTCATGCACGCCATCGGGATCACAATTCGGTTTATCTACCTTATTGATCACGACAATCGGTTTCAGGTTCAGGGCCAATGCCTTCTGTAATACAAACCGGGTCTGTGGCATCGGACCCTCAAAGGCATCCACCAGGAGGAGCACCCCATCGGCCATATTCAAAACCCGTTCTACTTCTCCCCCAAAATCACTGTGCCCGGGTGTATCAATGATATTGATCTTAACCCCATTGTATCTCACTGATACGTTTTTTGACAATATAGTGATCCCGCGTTCCCTTTCCAGCTCGTTACTGTCAAGAATAAGATCTCCCATATCCTGGTTATCACGGAACAGATCTACCTGGTACAGGATTCGGTCAACCAGGGTTGTTTTGCCATGATCCACATGGGCGATGATGGCGATGTTTCTGATATTCTGCATTGAATTTTCTGAAATGATCCGCAAAGCTAATGATAAATCGTTGTTATTTTCTTTAAAGATTCCTCTGCTTTCAGAATATTACAGTTGGCATTGAAGAAATTTCCTCAATAAATATTTCGCACCCATGATGATGATTCCGTCATTTTTAAAAAATATTTAAAGGGCATATTTCCGGGTGAGATTTATAGACCGACCATTTTTCTATTCTGGAAAAGTCCGGGTTCAAGTACACAAATTACCAAATCAGGAGATGTACTTCTCAAGGCAGCTTGAACACCCTCTTCAGCTTCACCCACCGTTCAGCTGAAGAGGTTCCTGGTTTGGCCTGCTGATAATTGGCCATAAAATCCTCCCATTCAGCCTGCCGGGGTAGTCCTGCCAGTTCGCTCATCTGCTGCTCAAAATCAAAATTTACCGGTACGGTCAGGATCATAAACAAGGTTGTGCCAGACCGATAAATCTCCATGTCCATGATCCCGACCTGACGAATCCCTTCAGGGATCTCCGGCCAGATATTTTCAGGCTGGTGCCATTCCTCGTACTCCTTGATCAGATGCCGATCATTTTTCAGATCCAATGTCAAACAATATCTCTTGGTCTCAAAATTCACCGGGGATTGCAGGTACCCGGTGTCTTTGGATTCATTCATGTTGCTCATATTATCTTATTTTTTTATCGAACATTGAAAATTTAATTCAAGGGAAATCGCATCTTATAAATCAAAGTCTTACGATCTCGATATTTTTAAGATCTTCCTTGGGAATAAGATTATCCTTCAATCTGATAGGCGGAACCTTTTTATCACGGGGACAGGTAATCCTCCCTTTTATCAATGCGCCATCCTTCCATTCCAGATCGAGGGTATATCCACCCCTGGCTTTAATTCCACTGATTTTCCCAGTCCTGAATTCATCCGGCAAGGCAGGTAACAGGTGGATCTCTCCAAGATGCGACTGGACCAGCATTTCTGCAATACAACCAGGAACGGCGGCTGAACCATCCAGCTGATAATGTAGATACAATCCATCTTCCATATAAAAATCTTTCCGGTCCCAATGATAATTGGCATGCTGAAAGGTAAGCCCGTTTTCAAAACCCTGCTCTGTCAGCATTTCTGTCAGGATCTTATTGGCGCGGTTGCCATCCATCAGCCGGGTCCAGCACCACATCCGGTGAGCACGTGCCCAGTTGCCTCCGGATGCCAGTTCCTGCTCCATAAATCTTCCATCCCCTCGCATATTCAAGGCCTTTTTAGCAGCCTCTGCTAATTCAGGAGTTGTGGTCGGATGGATCTGTCCACCCGGGCAAACCGCATATAAATGGGCTATATGCCGGTGATGGCATTCCGGATTATCGATATCCCAGTACCACTCCTGCAATTGTCCATGTTTCCCAATCTTTAATGGCAGTAACCGTTCACGCGTCCGAAACAGTGTATCAGCAAAACCTGTATCACCCAGTAATTCAGCAGCCTGAGCAGTATTAGTAAATAGATCCCAGATCATTTCGATATCCTGGTAAACACCGGGCAGACTGTAATTATATTGATCACTCTGAAAATCATGAAATGCCGGGTTCAGCCCATTCTCTGTCAACAGGGCCCCATGTTCAGCCGAAACAGTGGGGGCCGTGATCAGATATCCTTCAAATGGAATCAGGTTTTCGAGCCAGAAAATAGAAGCGTCCTTTAACAAGGGATAGGCCTGATTTTTTAAATATTCCTGATCCTGGGTAAATGCATACTGATCCCAGACATGCTGACAATGCCAGGCAGCTCCCATAGGATACATACCCCACGGATGACTTCCAATTGGTGCAGCATGTCCCCAGATGTTTCCCGTAGTATGGCTGACCCATCCATCGGTACCGTATACCCTCCTGGCAACTTCACGACCGGAGATGGCCAGGTTATCGATCCAGTCAATATACGGCTCCTGGCATTCTGAAAGGTTGGTGGGTCCGCATGACCAGTAAATCTCCTGGATATTTATATTGCTCTGATAATTTCCTGCCCAGGGGGCGACCCTGAAAGCATTCCAGACACCCTGCAGGTTTGCAGGTAAAGTATTCGGACGTGAAGAACTGATGATCATATACCTTCCCAGGTTGAAGGCCAGTTCTTTATATCCGGGATCTGTCCCGCCCGCTCTCAATCGGAGGAACCGCTCATTGGTGGGTAGTTTTTCGATATCTTCAATACCCGGCAAATCCAAACTGACCCGGTTATATAGCGAATGGTAATCATCCAGGTGCCTTTTTTTCAGCTTTTCAAAATCCTGGCTTATCGCCTTTTCCATAATCCGTGTGGTGGTGGTTTGTGGGTCCTCGCCTGTATAGGAGGGATATTCCATCTTATAATTGGTGGCCATCGTCAGAAAAATTACGACTGAATTCGCATTGCGAAGGGTTAACTGGTTATTCTCGGTTCCGATTTCCCCGCCCTCGTTTTTCACATGGATAAGCACTTCGAAGGGACGAAAATTGCCATTGGTATATCCTCTGACCTGATAGGTATGTCCCGTAATAAAAACCATGGATGAATCCTGGATGATGTTGGTAAAAAGATTGAACGAAATATTTCCCGGCTGATCGGCGGTCAATTTTATTCCCATGATCCGGTCAGGATAGGAACAGAAATATTCGCGCGAAAAGTGGATCCCCCCCGCATCATATTGAACGGATCCGAGGGAATTTTTAAGATCCAAATCACGCCGGTAATTCGCCTTATCTGATTCCTGTCCCATGAATTTTATTTTCAGCTCTCCGATGGAAGTGAAATAGCCATAATATTCACTGGATCCAAATATTTTTTCAGCGATCAGACTATCTGCCAGGTGAGACTTACCATCCACCACCGCCCCCCTGATACGTGGCAGTGTTGATTTCGCCTCCGGATTCACACCAGCTTTTTCCCAGTTCCCGTTGGCTGGCTGACCCGTCCACATACTGGCTTCGGAAAGGGATAAAGTCTCTTCTTCCATCCCGCCAAAGAAGGAAACGCCAAAATATCCATTGCCCAGATGCAGGGCCTGGTTATTCCAGTAAGTTGCGGGATACGTATACCAGAGCCGGTGATTATAATTCTCAGACTTATTATTCCGGACACAGGATAAGAAGGAAAGGACGATCAGGTAAAAAATCAGGTTGATATTTATTTTCATAGACTAAAAATCAATTTTTAAAAAAATCAAAAACAAAAGTTACGAATTTTATTGCATGGATTTTCCAATTTCAACGATCAATTCATCCCCTTTTTCCAAGTGCGAGAAGATATCAATCCAAACTAACAGACACATTTTTCCCTGTATCCAATGTGCTCAGATATTCCACCAGGTCGATCAGCTGCTGTTGTGATATCGCGCCGGCCAGTTCGATCATTAACGATTGGTCCATCATTTCAATCTCTTGTATTTCTGATTTCCTGATGGTCTGATCATACCCGCCGACCTGTCGGAGGAGGATCTCATCACTGGTTTCACTGAGGAGCAAGCCTGAAAGTATGCCTCCATCTTTCAAATGGATGATATAACCTTCATAGCCATTGTTAATGCCCTGGTTTGGATAAATGATTGCCTGGAATAATCCTTCCCTTGAGAGTTTGTCACCAATCAATGATAGATCCGGACCAAAATTCGTCCCTTCATTACCGATGCGATGGCACGTCCGGCAATGGGCTTCATAAACGGATCTTCCTTTTTCCGGAGTCCCCTGGTAAGAAAGAAGGTCACGAACGGGTGGAAGTTCAGCACCCCCTGCAAAACCTGGTTTCTCAAGAAATTGTGATGCTTCCTCCCGGACGGTGGCCCGGTACACACTGAATAATACAGAGGCAGCCGCTGGTTCCAGGGGGGCTTCGATCCGACCTTCCCTGACCATCTCCATCAAAAAATCTTCTCCCCACCATGATTGACCCAGGGCCTGGATGCCCGCCCTTTTTATATTCAGGGAAATCCCTGGAGCCAGGATGGTTTCCCTGATCAGCGTCAATGAATTTCTGGTGCTTATGGGTGCCAGGAGTTTCATGATCGTTTCCCCGGTTGGACCATTTTCACTGATGTGTCTTTTTATCAGATCGATCCCCTGAATCGAAGGATTTTCTACCAGCACCTTCATGGCATTGATACCAAGGTCTGTAGGTCCTTGCCTGATGGCGAGATCGAGTAAATCATTCCGGTGGGAATCCAGATCATAACGGTTTATGATGGTAACATAGTCCTGGGTTCCCTCCACCTCCTCAAGGGTCTGTTGTATTGCTGTTAACAAGATGGGGCTCATCGCGACCTGTTCAGGATCGATGTGCTGGATCACCAGGCTTACGATCAGATCATTCAACGGATGTTCTGTATCTATCAGGGATAATAAGACCTCATTCTTATTTTCCTGTGGTTGAAAATCTAAGGAACGGAAAAACCGAAGAATCCCGAGACTGTCAGAAGAAGGATCCTGAATGATCATTGCTTTTAGTGGGAATGCTTTCTCTGCCCTGGCACGCCAGATGATATCCTGATTCACTTTTTTATTAAGATCAGGATGGTTATGATACCAGAAATCAAAACAATCATCCCAGTTATGGGAAGCTGAAATACCCAGCGCCTCCAGGTACCACGGATCCTGTCCATCATACTGGTCAGCCAGGCTAGCCCACCACGTACCTTTTTCTTCATGATCCAGGGAGGTCAGGGAAATGGCCAGTGCTCTTCGGACCTGAGGTGAAGGATCCTGGATCAGAAGGGGGATGAATTTATCAAATGGCAGCCCTAATTCCGTGGCTAACCGAATGGCGGTGATCCGGATGTCTTCGTTTTTATCCTTCAGTGCTTTCTGAACGTAATCTGGGCCTGCCATTGGCAATTTTCCCAGTAACCATAATGCCCTGGCCCGGTATACGGGGTTTTTATCTTTCCATATCTTAAACAAGGATTTTTCAGCCTCATCTCCCGATTGCTTCAGATATTCCCGTCCAAGATACTGCCTGGCCATGTTGGGGCTTTTTAAGGCTTTAATCGCCTCCCTTGAATTGTCCATATTAATATCTTTGATATTATAAGAAATGCCAGTCGGGGCTATCCGGTAGATACGGCCGCGCGGGACGAAATCTCCAACAGCCCCGCCACCAACAATGGGATCATACCAGTCAGCTACCATTAGTGACCCATCGGGGGCTACTGTCACATCCACCGGGCGGAACCATTTATCCTTATCACTCCAGAGAATATTTTCGATTCCAGCGGTAAATCCGGCGCCGGCTTTTTCCACCGGATAGGCCCTGACCACATTGGGGCCTGCATCTGTATGGATCATCTGGTTTTGAAAAACTTCGGGAAGAAGATCCCCTTCATAAAAACAGATTCCAGCGGGTGAACCTGCTCCTGTAATTAATAAATTGGGTACCGAACCCGGATCGTTCTGGTGCCAGTGACGTTCAGGAATTTCCTTACTTTGACCGGTCCTGGGCACGGTCCAATGAGCCCCCGTCATTTCATCCAGATAGCCATAATTCCCGTATTCCAGGATAAAATTGATCCTGCAGCTGGCATTTCCGTCATCGTCGTTGTCAGATTGCCATATATTGCCATAGGAATCAACAGTCACTTCGTAATTGTTCCTGAAATTATGCCCCAATACTTCGAAGTCTGATCCATCGGGATTGCACCGGAAGATCATGCCGCCATGGTAAGGTTTGCCATTGGATGCCACGTCATTCCCGAATATGTCAATAACAGGTGTTTTATCGGGTCTGAATACTTCCTTCCCTGCATTCCCATAATTAAAGTACAATTTCCCATCAGGTCCGGCAATCAAAGCGTGGGCCGAATGATCACCGGGGTCACCCATGCCTGTAAAAAGGATTTCCTTTTCTTCCGGTGATCGTCCCCATCTTCATCTGTAAAAACCAGCAGATGAGGACTGCGGGTGACATAGATTTTATCCCCCAGTACCGCAATACCCAAGGCAATATTGACATCTTCACCCTGGTAAAAGACCGTCTTTTTATCGGCTGATCCGTCGCCATCGGTATCCTCGAGGATGCTGATCTTCCCCCTTTTTCCTTTACCTGGCTTTCCGTCAGACCATAATTATAAGCTTCACACACCCATACCCGGCCCCTGGCATCCACGTCGATGTTGGTCGGATTGGTCACCATGGGCTCAGAGGCAAAAAGGGTAACCTCCAGACCCGGATGGGTTTCCAGAGCCAACAGAGCGTTTTCCGGCTTTCTTCTTTCTTCCAATGAGAGCGTTTGATAAATGCTTTTTTTAAATGCCAGTTCGGCCTTTTTTTTGTCTGCACAGGAAAAAAATAAAACGGTTACCAGAAATAAGATCAGGAAGGAATTCAGGTTCATGGGCTTTATTAATCGGATAACCGCCAATTTTATCTGTTTGAAAATTTATGACCTTAATGATATTGAAGAATATTTTAAAATACTAACAGGAAGGGTTACAAAATAAGGAAAATATTCTGAATGATTTTTTAATGGGATAACGAAAAGTAAAGTCAGAAAGGATTTTAATATGTATATGAAAATTATTCCTCCACCATTTCCCATAATTCCTCATAGATTGCATCATCGATGGGAAAATTCAGGTTCCGGAATTTATCGCGTAAATCCTGATTGAAAGCATACGATAATGCTGTAACCAATAACGTCGATCTGAATGTCTCCCCAGTTTTTGAATCATTATAAGGATCATATCTTTGATGAAAGTCGGGATTAAATTCCTGCAGGAGTTTCATCATACGCTGAGCTGGAAGCAAATATCCCAGTCCCATCTGTTCGGCATGCGCCCAAAACAAATAAGCAATGGTTGTAAAGGTGTTGAAAGTATTATCGCTTTCCGACCATGAATTATTCCATGATTTAAATTTTCTGCCACTTTGTACATATTCCAAATAATTTTCCCTGAAGGAAGAGGCATCTTTTTTAGCTTCATTGAAAATATCGAACACAATTTCATCGGATAGACCATAATATTCATAGTTATTAATAATTTCCCTGGCAACAACAATGGAAAAAATACAGGCAAGTGATTCGCTGTAAATGGCATTGGCAGGGCCATCCGATTTGCCTCCATAACAATAATTTGCTGGAGTATTCAATGTAAATCCATGTCCTGATTCATGAAAAAGACCAAGGTATGGGATACCACCCGGGATTCCCAAATCAAAAGCACAAAAGGAGGGGGGAGTAGTAAACCATAGTGAAGCCATACCCTGAAATTCCACATCAGGCTTCCGTAACAAGACCTGGTTAAAAGCTCCATCAATTAATATTACATTTCGATTTACACATTCAAATTGTATCCATGCTGCAATGGAAAGTATATATTCCAAATCAGATCTTTTCATTAGAGAAAAATATTCATCACCAAAAAAAGTGAGATCATCCGGTGCATAGTCAAGCCTTCCCGGTAACAACTGGATCTGATGGCTCGGTATGGATACAGTAATCATGGAAGGAATAGAAATCGGTTTAATTTCAGTTGGATGAAAACAGACCAATGCTTCACATGTATCTTTCCATGATTCTGAATAGTTTGCGATTACCCTGATGATATAATTCCTTGATACATCGGAATAATGGTGGTCCTGTGGAAAAAATCCTTCTGATAACTTTCCATCTCCCCAGATAAATGTAAAAGGAATCTCGGGTTGCCTGCTATCGCCACCATTTACTGATACTTGTCCTGAAGACTTATTTAGATTGGTTATACTAGCCGATAAAGTAGATGGTTTACCATAGAGTTCCTTGATGAAATTAAATCTAGCAGTATCCTGCACAACTACCGCCTCACCAATAAAAGGGAATTCAATTTGTGGGGATTTTTCGACAATAAATTCATCATTTTTTTCACAGGTTGAAAAAAGGGATACACTTATTACATACAATATCAATTGTATTACTTTTTTCATATTACCGTTTATGCTTCACAAATTTCCGCTACACCCCATGATAAAATATATGAAATAAATATCAGAATTTCAACTGATTATCAATGTAATAATTAGTATAAGCAGTTATTATGTAACGAAGATATTATGGCAATTTTGATTTTTTTTATTTTTAAAATCCGTTCATGGATGTACATACTTTTTCATCTACCAATATCCTTTGATAAACCTAGCCTGCGGGGTGACACTCAATAAGGCCAGGGCATTTTTAAGAAAGAGCATGGCTTGAGTTTGTCATTAGGATTGGTTTCGTTTTTGATCAATGAAAATGTATGTGTGGTAATCTCAAATTTCGTTTGGATCATCATCTCCGGGTAGCCAGGGATTAGGGATAACTACTTTCTATTCATTAATTTAGAGATCCCCGGGTCAAGCCCGAGAATAACGTTCCCCGGTTGTGGTAACCACATCATAATATATCGTAGGCCAGGGAGTTATTATTTATATAGTCTGTAAAAAATTTGGTAAATGAGGCCTCAGTCCACCATATACCCTTCTATCCTGAATGACCACGCTTGTATACAGGGCCGATGGAGAGGATCCTGAAGCTCTTCGGGAATCACGATTTTCAAACCCGCTTTGGAATGGGTCCATTTCAGGGGTTCAGGGTACCCCATCATCTGAATTTCACTTCGCCGGTCTGCTTTTACCTTCTCCAGGGTTAGTTCCCTACCAGGCCAGCCTTCCTTAATTGCATAGATGATACTTCCATCTTTAGAATGCGTAAAATGGATGGAATCACCCTGCTGAAAATAAATGCAAGGCCGGGTCTGATAAATGGCTTCACCATTTACCTTCAGCCATTCCCCGGCATAGTCCAGTGATTCAAGGGCTTTCGGATGCCAGTTGCCCTGCAGGTCCGGACCGATGCCGATCATCAGGTTCCCGCCTTTGGATACGATATCGATCAATTTTGAAATGATCCAATCCCCGGAACGGATGTATCTTTCATCCGGTTCAAAGGAGAAAATATTCCGGGTGCTGAGGGTATGGATCACCTGCCAGGCCATCGTACCCTGGCTTTCATCCCCCGGTATATAATTTTCAGGCGTATGATAGTCACCAAAATTGCCTATTCCCCGCCAGCGAATCATGATCTGAGGCTGGATTTTCCTGAGTTTTTTGATGGTTTGCTGCATATGCGGCCAGGCAAAATCCGGTAACCACATGTCGAGCGACAACAAGTCAACAGGGCCATATTTGGTCAATAATTCAGTCAATTGGGCTTCATGCCGGGCTTCAAAGCGTGCCCATGCTTCCGGATTGGATTCGGGCGAATTGGTCGTATCCCGGTTTGGATTCCATTCATCAAAACGGAAATCAGCATCATACCAGTCAGGATGCGAAAAATACAAACCGATCTTTAATCCCTTTTTTCTGGCTGCATTTATCAATTCCCCGGTAACATCCCTGGCAAAGGGCGTTTCCATGATGCTGTAATGAAGATCACATGCTTCAACCTCGCCTGCATTTTCCCCATAAAACCGAATGCGATTCTGAACCTTAGTGTCTGTATCATACATCGAAAACCCATCATGGTGTTTGGTGGTGAAGACAAAAAATTTTAATCCGTTCCTTACCATCATATCCGCCCAGGCATCCGCATCAAAATTTTGGGGATACCATGATTTATACAGGTCATGATACATACCCTGATATTCCAGTGAATTTTCCCCTTCCCTGATCTTTTGTTGAATGATCCATGACTCCCTGCCATGGAGGATACTGTAAATGCCCCAATGAATTCGTATCCCATATTTCAGATCCCTGAAAGCTTCATAGGATTGTTCAGGTGCATGTTGGTAATCGGAAAGATCCGCCTCCGACATATAGGGCTGCCAGTGGTGGGTTCCCGCACGTCCCCGGATGATCCTTCCATCCTGGTCGGGCTGATCGGTTGGAGCGTCCGACCAGGGCTGTTGTGGGAAACCAGGTTGGGCTATGATTTGAAGAAGGATAACGAATAAAATTCTTTTCATTTTATAGAAGATCTTTTGATTCAACGCTCGGACACCAGTATTTTTCAATGTGGCGGATCACCAGTCTGGTTCCTTCCTCATGGTTAACAAAAGGTGGCATTCCGGGATTATACATGGAATCCGTCAGATCCCGCACGACAACCACATTCCTCCCCTGGGCCATCTGTCCCCGGATCCCGAAAGGCCTTCCAAGTACACACATGTTGATGTGCACGCCCATCAGGATGACATTTTTGATACCTCTTGCATTCAAGAAATTGTTAATTTCCCTGCCACTATCCGATATTCCATCTTCTTCATGAATTTCCAGATCTGCGATTTGCCTTGACCATACCACAACATTTTCAGGTTCCGGATTCGTGTCGCATCCCCCATCACTGTCGTCAACGGGCAATTCTGATTCTTTATCAGGATCCAGATAGTACCAGTCTTTTATTTTATCTGAGGAAGGATCATAAGTGGCATTCTCCATCATGATACGTTGAGGAAAACCGGTATAAAAGTCCATGGTTCCACTGGGGGCGTGAATGATGGTAATGCCTTTTTGCCTGGCAAATTGAATAACCGTATTCATCCGGGGAGCCATTTCAACAACCCTTTGGGTCGCGCCCTCACACCAGTGCCGGTCCCACATGTCACAAATAATAATGGCTGTTTCTTCAGGTTCCCATACCATTTTTTTAATATTCTCTTTCCAGGCACCTTGTTCATTCCGTATCTGGATCCTCCCTGTAAGAATGAGGTCATTATTTGACTGACATCCGGAAAAGCTCAAAAAAATCATTAATAATATATTGAAAACTTTCATAATTAAAATAAAAAATCCTTCAAACCCAGAACTCCATTATAGGAAATAATCAATGAAAAAATAAAAGCTGCGATTAATCCCAAGTTAAGAAATTTCCCGGCTTTATTTTCTTTCATCAGGTTTCTGTTATTTACCAGAACCATAATCCCCATAATAACAACAGGCAATACAAATACGCTGGCCACCTGTGTCGCTATTTGTGCTGTAATGGGATTCGAACCAAAAATGGGTACGGTAAGTCCGACAAGGCAGGCAATGCCCGTAAGTCCTTTAAAAGTTCCTGACCTGGTATCCATTTTGCCATTTCGGTAATCCCCAACCAGAAGCGGAGCGACCATCAGGATGGGAAATATCGAAGAGATACCGGCGCTCAGGGTGCCCACCATAAAAACCGCCACGGCCAGTTTTCCTGCGACTGGTTCCAGGGCATATGCCATATCCAGCACCTTATTGATCACCTTACCTTCATGAAAAAGAGCTCCGGTGGCAGCCACCAGAATCGATCCACTGATCACAAACATTAGTACGGCGGATGTTTTTGCATCTCTGGACTGTTCCAGCATATTGGATTTTCCCCAACCCTTTTCTTTGACTATGAGTGGCCGGATAACAAAGGTGGGGGCCGCCATAGTGGTTCCCACAAAGGCCGCTACCATCAGGCTTCCTCCGGGTGGGATGGATGGGATAAATCCAATTGCTATCTCTTTCACCGGTGGCAGTACAATAAACATGGAAATTAAAAAAGAAGTACCCATCAGGGTAACTAGTATAATGAGTACCGTCTCAAATATTGAATACTTTCCAATGAGCAAGATCCCATATAAAATAACAATCAGGAAAATGGCGATACCCAGTACGAACCAGTAATTTATTTCATGTAATCTGGGGATAAATAACCTGACCACCTCATACAGACCATTGGAGGTAAGTCCCAATATTCCCGATAGCGCACTCCATTGTGCAATGACCACTCCGAAAATGGTGAGAACGGCCCACAGTTTGCCCGATTTCAATCGCCTCTTAAAGGCGAAGATGGCGGTCTCCCCGGTCACTACCGCATAACGTCCATAGGCTTCCATAAGAATCCAGGAAAAAAAAACACTCAACAAAAGCACCCAGATCAGCTTCATCCCGTATTCGCTTCCTGCTTTTGCCATGGAGGTGACACTGCCTGTCCCGATGGTATACCCGATACAGAAAATACCGGGTCCGACGGATAAAAGTGTACGCCAGATTTGTTTAAACAGGTTCCTATCTTTCACATCACGATTTTTTATATTTTAAGATATTTCGAAATGAACTCGTCTCTGGGTAAGTTAACAATATCTTAAATGAAAAATAAATGAGTCATTTTTTTTATTAGGATTGGCTTACCGTGACTCAATAATTCATTCAAAAAGTAAGAAACCATGAATGGTGAAATTGCTTTTCAAATGAAGGCAAAAGAGCCTCCATGAAAGCCACTTTCATGAAAAACTCTTTATTGCCCTCCAACTATTAATCAGTTTCTTTTATAAAGTTGTTAATTCAAATGTATATTTACCCATACCACTTAAGCTGCCATATGATTCAGAAATGAGAAAGGTTAGAATGAGTATATCTTCAGTAACGTAAACATTCATTTCAACGCCATCATTTCGATTGATCCTGTTTTAAATTACCAGCTTTAAACTCCCATGATCCCGATGGTTCAAAAGGTTCATGGTCATAATTGCCTCTGCTTGGTGCAGAACTGTAAGTTTTGTCCTTTGTCAGTGTCAGTGTGAATCCATCAAATCGATCCGTAACTTCGTCATTGCCATAAAATACCCTTCCCAGTGACCAGGTCCTCGCTAATAGAATTATTTGTTTTTCTTCTTCCGTTAGATCGGGATCAGGATCATTGGAGATAGATGAGCAATTCATCAATAATAATAGGATTGCTAAACATATGGGTGTTGATTTAATATATTTCATTACTTATTTCAATATTTGATTTTAATAATACTTTATCTTACAAATAACCTCTCTGCGGCCACGTAATTGATTCCTTCTAATCTGCAAATATAAATACCTGTAGGTAAACGACTCCCGTCAAATTCTACATGATGTTCTCCTGAGAGAATTTCTTCATTTATTAGGGTTGAAATTTCCTGCCCAAATAAGTCATATACCTTCAATGAGATTTTATCTGCTTTCTCAAGGTTAAATTTTATATTGGTAAATGAGGAAAAAGGATTGGGAAATGTTTGTAGAAGATCCGGAATAATATCCGTTTCAAGATCCGCTATGCCGGTTATTATTCCATTTGGATCTTCAACAGTTGGGCCTAGCGCGATCCATCCTTTATTGTTATTTTCATGTATTTCATCCATCGAATTTTCAGGATCAATGACAACATATAATCTTCCTTCAGCGGGGGGCATGATGCATTCCATGTGCACCCATTGAAAACTCCGCGGGGACAAAACGTTTTCAGTAGTAAGTATTGTTTCCCCATCAATACTTTCAATTAATTCACCATCCAAATCGGGATCTCCCAGGTAAAAGCTGATCTTTACAGGACTCGATGTCGGGATCAAGCTGTAATTATGTATTCTGGCATAGAGCAGTATGGTATCTCCCGGTTGTGGATCTTTTGGATAAATAACAATGTCTTTGGTCTGTTGCCTCTTAACGTCCCTGATAAGACCATATCCCTTTTCCGGATCGAGCTTCCAGGGCAATATAAGTGCCGGATCAGGTAATGTACCATATTGTTGCTGCCACCAGGTGGGTGTATACCCCTGTTCCGACTGATCCACATCCACCGCATAGTCTATTACCAAAGCACCTGATTTAGACCAGAAGGCGTAAGGTGTTATCTGGTATCCTGTTTCAGTTTCATTAATATTGCCCAAATTTACCTTTAAAAGAAGATCTTTCTTAACAGTAGTCGTATGTGAAGAAAAAGATTCTCTATTATATTTTCCGATAAGACCAAGACCTATTGAAATTCTATAATCCTGACTTACACCAACACCAACTCCACCCGGTTCGCCACTGATCTCAATGGTTCCTGCTGTTCCTTTTTCTATTTCAGTTCCTACTTCCAGGCCAATTTTCCGGGTGCGGGAAGCATTGTTTTCCAAAAAATCATTAAACTCCAGCCGCCATTCATATGAAGTATTTGGACCAATTGCATAGTTATTGTTTTCTACTCCCTTGATTTTTTCTATTGATTCATCCTGCTTTTGTACTTCCGAATATTCAGGATAGGATAAAAGATTTCCCACCTCATGGTTAGGAATGTATGGATTGCCACTCCACGATTTGCTTGGGAACCAGCGGTTCTCAGTTAGTTCGGGTACAACTGTGGTAATGTATCCCTGGAATTGGTTGTCGTTGTAAACAGGATATTCCCATACGGTATAATCGGCAACCGTGGCATAAATAAGATCATCATTAATCGCTTTAACTTGGACCCCTACGGTTACCGTTTTCGATGCATTTTCAACATTAGAGAAGTTTTCACCGTAATTTGTTGTAAGGTGGTTATTCAATTTATTACCCCCAACCTCATTGGTGGAGCTTAGCTTCAATTCTACTCCCCAGTCACTATTAAGCGTGGTTGTTATTTGTTCCGTAAGGCTTAAACCTTCCTCATAGGTTGCAATGAAGTTACAATCCCCTCCATTAAAGCAATCGCTTATATCATAGGATAAATCATTTAAAATATCAAAATGAACAGGAGGTGCATTTAAAATAACGAGCGGTTGAATGATATCTGTTTCTTTATAACGCTTAGGGGTACCTAATCTCATTCCATCACCTTCAAAATTACCTGTAACCAAAGCCACCGGAGAAACTGAGGGCGTATGGATGGATTCATCCTGCAAAACGGCTTTCCGCAATAAATTCAGTTTACTGGTATAGTCGATTTTTGCTTCATAAACTCGAATTTCTATCTTGGTTTCACTGAATTCTCCGACCTCTTGTTTATCAAATAATATGATCTCCTTTCTCCATTCATCCTGTGAAACGCTGGCGTCCAGATCGGTCACCGCCAGGGTTCTGTGGTTACGGTCTCCACTGAAAGCACCCGATATATTTAAGCCAATGATTTCGGCAATTGGTACCAGATTTAATTCCACGTCAGCATTATATACTGCCAGTTTATTCCAGGCGGCAAATATAACTTCCTCTTTTCCATCACTTGTCAGATCTTCTGATGTTATGCTCATTGATCCACCTTTTTCATTCAATACTTCCTGATGAATATATATTCTGTTATCATTAATTCGTATTGAATCCAAATTCTGATATGCCTGCATGGATTGAAGTAAAAAGTAGGTTTGGTTATCATAAACCTGATATCCCACAACAATTTCATCAGTTCCATTGTTGTCAAAATCGACCGTGGTAATTCTTAATCCATTCAGCTCGTAGTTAATGGGATCCCCATCCATCATCCCATTGACAATTTCTATCTTACTGGCTTTGGCTTTGGCTTGTATTACATAATCCTCCGCGGTCTTTATCAGATCATATACTTTTACATACATGGTCTCTTTATTTACCATCAGATCATTATCAGCATCATAGGTCTGGATTCTTTCTCCACCAACCATTACAAGTTCATCCGTACCATCACCATCAAAGTCGCCGGTAGTAATGTCATAATTTATGGCTGAATTATTTAAATAAATGCTTTCATCCTGAATGTCGGCTTTTCTTTCTGGAATCAGGGTTCCATCGCTGTCAAACAGAATTACTTTTACGGAATCCTCAGTTAAATAGGCCAGTATGAATTCCTTTCCGACGTCCTTGTCAAAATTGCCGGGTACCAATCGAATTTGGGTGTTGAGCCCAATTGTTTCGTTTTCGTTCAGCACGTCTAATTGAGAAATTTTTATGAACGAATAGTCTGTCGAATCGATCTGATTTATAACGATTCTTATGAATTGATTATCATCTCCCGACCAGGTGGCAACCATTTCATCCAAACCATCGCCATTTAAATCTTCAGAAAAAGCATCCAGAAATTCCTGTGCCGGCAATTGTCCGGGGATACTGTCCTTACTTTTAATGATTATTTCATTGTTAATGTCCGGATTATTGAAGCTGGCATAATCAAATATTTTATGGTGGAAATATCCCTCTCCCGTGCTGTTAAAATCTGCCCATAATAATATGATCTCATCCGATGTGCCAATGGTGTAGCCACCTAGCAAAGGATCAATTGGCCCTTCCTCCCCTTGGGCCATTAAATTTGTAACGAATCCTATAAGGAGTGCCAGTGTGATATTTAGGATTTTCATGGCTTTAAAATTTTGGTTAATAGTTGGATTCAACTGTTAAGTAAAGTTGGGATTTAATTTCATTGACGACCAATCACATTTGTCGCAGATGCTATCAAATATGTCGCGAATACCCTTTTTTAAAAGTTAAAATGATGTTTATGGGGAATCTTCCTTTCATTTGGTTGTAAAATTGATAGGTTGCCCGGTAATTTCAGATGGTGTAAAACCATACTGCTCCCGGAAACATTTGGTGAAATAAGAGGGACTGCCGAAACCCACCAGGTAAGCGATCTCGGAAGCAGTGGCGGCCTTCTTTTTTAACAAATCCATCGCCCTGGTCAATCGAAAGGTCCTGATGAATTGGTTTGGTGCCAGGTTGGTAAGGGCCATCATTTTGCGGTGTATCTGGGACCGGCTCATGCCAATTTCCCTGGCGAGCTGTTCCACCCCGAATTTTTCATCACTGATATGATCTTCCACTATTTTCAACAGTTTGCTGATGAATTGCTCCTCCATCGAATTGACTGCCATTTCACTGGGTTTGAGGATCAGCTCACGCTGGAATTTTTCCCGTAGTTTTTTTCTCGATTCGATCAGATTCTGAACCCTTACCAGCAGTTCCTTCGGCACGAAAGGTTTGGTCACGTAATCATCAGCCTGGTTTTCCAACCCCTGTATTTTATCCTCCGTCGTTACTTTGGCCGTCAGCAGGATAATGGGAATATGACTGGTTTTCTCATTCTGTTTCAAAGAGGCACACACTTCATAGCCATCTTTTTTCGGCATCATCACATCACTGATGATGATATCAGGCAGGTTTTCCAGTGCCATTGAGATCCCCTCCTCCCCATCGTGTGCCTGTAAAATCTGATAATCGGGATTCAATATTTCAATAATATAATTTCTTACATCCATATTGTCTTCGATCAAAAGAAGTCGCGGTTTAAAGGATTCAGTCTTTTCATAGGCATTTAATTCGGATTCCCCTGCATCAAGTTCCACTAAATCCCAACCATTTGAAAGATGTATATTGGATTGAGATGCCTCATCAATAACAATTTCCTCTTTTGAAAGATGGGCATCTCCCATCGGTATCTGAAGGAAAAATTCGGTTCCGGCTCCTTCTTCACTTTTTACCTGGATCGATCCGTGATGTATTTCGATCAACTCTTTGGCAAGCGCCAAACCGATCCCTGTTCCCATGGATTCTTTCCTGTTATCGGATTGATAAAACCGGTCGAATATGAACACGAGGTCTTTTTCTGGAATTCCCATTCCGTTGTCTTTAATATTTATATTCAGATGTTGATCCTTATTTTGTATTTCCACTAAAATCTGCCCTCCTTCCGGTGTGAATTTGAGTGCATTTGATATAAGATTGATCAATATTTTTTCCAGTTTTTCCCGGTCAAAATAAAGAGTAATTTTTTCTTTCTCAGATTCCACTTTCAGGATAATTCCTTTTTTCTCCGCCATCGATTCAAACGACATGACAACACCTTTTACGACTGGTACAATATTTCCGGAAGAGGCCTTTAATTTTAATGATCCGGATTCAATCTTGGATAATTCCAGCAACTGATTGATGAGATCGAGCAATCGCGAGGCATTTGTTTTCATTACATTCAGATGCTGGTGGATTTTTGGATTGATCGCTTCGGATTTCATCATCTCGATAGGACCCAATATCAGGGTGAGCGGAGTACGGAATTCATGCGTGATATTGGCAAAAAATTTTGATTTCAGCTCGTCAACCTCCTTTCCCTTTTTTAGAAGCTCTTTATTTTTCCTGACTTTAATTCGCTGGTTATTATATAAAAGGCCCCCGATGAATAAGATCAGCAGGGCCACGCTGGCAAAGGTATTTCTCCTGAACTGCTCTGCACTTTTTTCCTTTTCCAGACTGGCAATTTCCTGCTCCTTTTGTTCCGATTCATAATTTTCCCTCAACTCTTCAATCTGTCTTGACTTTTCCCGGCTGAAAATGGTATCATTAACTGTAATATAGTGCTGTAAAGCTTCATAGGCACTTTGATGGTCATTCAAGCCGTTATATACCTGTGCAAGCACATAATAGGCTACCTTCTGTTCAGAGATCAAACCACTGTTCAGGGCAAGTTCCAACTGCTTTTCTCCAATAACCCGGGCAGAATCAAATTTCCCCATATAAAAATAGTTTTCGGCCAGGTTACCGGTTATGTAAACAGTCCTTGAATTAATGCCTGACTTTTCAGATAATTCATAAGCTCGCTGTAAATATTGGTTCGCCTTGTTAAAATCTTTCTTCAGGGAATATTTACCTCCAATATTGTCAAGATTGGTAAGAATTAATCGATGATCCTTGATTTGTTCAGCGATCTCGAGGGAGCGTTCATAATAGCTCAGGGCAGTATCGACCTGGTTCATCCTGGAATAAGTAACCCCAATATTCACCAATGCCCAGGCTTCATTGTATTTATTCCCGGTCCTCTGATGGATCTCCAGCGCTCTTTTAAGATATTCCAATGCGTTTTCGTAACTGCCCGCGAGTTCAAAAGTATGGCCCAGATGCAATAAGGCCCTGGCCATTTGCGATTCATCTCCCAATTCCTCAAATAACCGGAAAGACTTCATGAAGTATTCTATGGCCTCTGTGTGAAAACCGTTAATTCCTTTGATCACACCAATGTTGTCATTTCCCTGGGCCATCAGGCGGATTGAATTTATTTCCTGGGCCAATTCCAGGGATTTTTCTGCAGCTTGAAGGGCCTGTTTATAATCTCCCTTTTTAAAAAGGGCCGCAAAGAGATAATTATAGCTTTGAGCAATCAATTCCTTATTACCCATCTTTTCACTTAATTTTATCGCCTGTTTTACATATTGATAGCCATCCTCGTAATCCCCTTTTGAACTTCTGACATGTGAAAGAATATTATAACATTTTACCAATCCTTCCTGATATGACAACCGTTCCGATAAGGCACGCGCCTCCAGGGAGATACTATCGGCCAGATCAAGATCATTGTTTGCATACTCTCCGGCAAGTTGCACCAGAACATTGACCCTGACTGTATCCTCTGCCTGCCCCAGTTTTTTTAATAATGCATCAATCTTTGGACTTTGGGATAATCCATTGAGGGATGAAATAACTAACAAGAGGGCTAGATACGGGATTATTTTCATTAAGTTCTGTTTGGTCCAAAGAGCAATATAAACATTTATTATGATTTCTCATATTATCTGATCGATGCCTGGATTCGGCGAAATTCATTGAATGATCCCTTTTTCGCAAAAGAATGGAGCTTTATTGCCTCATGATTTGAATTATTTGCAATTCACGGTACGGTGAATCAAAAACCTGAATGAAACATTGTATCTGCAGAATAAAAATCCAACCATCTAACTCATCGCCGTCACCAATAAAAATATCCGGCTAATGGCTGTTGGATTATTTTCACCTAAAAAAAGGCCGAAGGAAAAAATAGCCGGTTTGACCTTTTATATCATTCATATAATATACAGCAATAAATCAGCAACGATTCTTCCATAAGATTCAATTTTAATTAAATTGCAGTTGTAATTTTAATATCCTTTTGTGTCATGAAAAAAAATTCAACCATCCCACCTATCAAAGTTTTTTATATCTTTTTCTTTCTCCTGATCATCCTGTATGCCAGTGACATAATGGCCCAGCAGGCCAAGATTACGGAGGAAGTGAAGCTTCTCAAAACCTATCCCTACTCAGATCCGGATCCTGTTCCGATCCTGACCGACAATCCTAAAATATATCCCTATTTTACTTTTGAGGGATACAGTGTGGAAGGAAAAGAAATGCCCTGGAAGATAGTCACCCTTGAAAACGATTATGTACAGGTTTTTGTATTGCCGGAATCCGGAGGAAAGGTTTGGGGAGCCATTGAAAAATCGACGGGCAATGAATTTATTTACCGGAATGAAGTGATGAAATTCAGGAATATCGCCATGCGGGGTCCCTGGACATCCGGTGGAATCGAATTCAATTTTGGCATCATCGGTCATTCACCTTCCACCGCCTCCCGGGTGGATTACCTTACTACCGAAAACGAAGACGGAAGTGTGAGTTGCTGGATTGGAAACCTGGATCTGCCCTCCCGAACACTATGGCGCATTGAAATCCGCCTACCTGCTGATAAAGCTTATTTTGAAACACATACACAATGGTTTAATCCAACCTCATTAACCCAATCCTATTATAACTGGATGACTGCTGCTGCCCCGGCACGGGAGGATCTGGAATTTTTCTGGCCGGGTTATTTGTACCTGGAACATGGCGGGGAAGCTCATAGCTGGCCTGTCGATGATCAGGACAGGAATCTTGCGCTGTATAAAAACAATAATTTCGGCCCTTCCAAATCCTACCATGTAGTGGGCACTTATAAAGACTTTTTTGGAGGCTACTTTCATAATCCGGAAGTTGGATTCGGACACTGGTCACCCTATGAGGAAATGCCGGGTCAGAAACTCTGGTTATGGGCACTTTCCCGTTCCGGAGGGATCTGGGAAGATCTTCTTACCGATACAGATGGTCAGTATATCGAATTTCAGGCGGGCCGTTTATTTAACCAGTATTCACCTGGCCAGGAATCCAATCCGATCCGCCAGGTCGGATTTGCTCCCGGTGCAACGGACCGATGGGATGAAGTATGGTTCCCGTTTAAAAATATCCGGGGTATGACAGATGCTTCGCCCTTTGGTGTGCTCAATATTGAGAGGAATAAGGATAACCTATCACTGGGTATCAATGCGTTGGGCTCATTGAATGATTCCCTGGTGGTTAGACTGAACGGGAAAAAAATATTTTCGACGCAGTTAAAGATGGCACCCATGGAAATTTATTCGGTAGATCTTGAGGATGTATCTGGGGGGGATCTGGAAGTAGAGGTGGGAGACCATCTGCTATACTACACTTCCCGTCAGGATAGCATCCGTTTGAAGAGACCTTTTAAACAGGATCCACAAATAAAACTATCCGAAACGGAAAGACTTTATCAGGAAGCACTGGACGCCATGAATTTCCGGGAATATGAAAAGGCAGAAAATGTTCTGCACCAGCTACTCGAAAAAGAAGCATTCCATATTGACGGTTTACTGCTCATGAGCGAATTGAATATCCGGAATGCAGACTACGAAAAAGCACTCCAGAATGCACGCCAGGTATTGAAAATAAATACCTATGAAGACCGGGCCAATTACCTGGCAGGATTGGCCTACCGGGCCACTGATGATCTGGTGAATGCCCTGGAAAGCATGGGATGGGCTGCAAGATCTATGGAATTCCGGTCGGTAGCCTATGCCCAGATGGCCGAGATGTATGTCAATCTGAAAAGATATGATCTGGCCATAAAATATGCAAAGGAGGCACTTGATTTTAATGCGTATAATGAGCAGGCCCTGCAGGTCCGGGCCATTGCTGAACGGAAATCAAATCAAATGCAGGAAGCGGGAAAGGTGGTCAGAAAAATGCTGGAAATGGATCCGTTGAACCATGCTGCCCGGTTTGAAAAAACAATGCTCGAGGCTTCCGCTTCACAAGATGCTGTATTTACGGAAGGGATTCGTAATGAATTCCCGGAGGAAACCTGTCTGGAGATCGCTTTATATTATACCTCTATGAATCTATGGGAAGAAGCGGTACGGGTTTTATCCCTCGGACCAGAAACTGTAAAAAATAACCTCTGGCTGGCTTATCTTTTACATCCTTCCCAACCGGAAAAAAGCCAGGAGATTTTTGAGCAGGCGGTAAATGCTTCTCCTGATTTTGTTTTTCCTTACCGGCCGGAAAGCCGGAATATGCTGAAATGGGCAAATGAACAACTTGATTCCTGGAAACTGAAGTATTACCTGGCCCTCAACCAGGCTGCCCTGAACCATCATGAGGAAGCCGCCCGGCTACTTGCCTCATGTGGTAATGAACCTGATTCGTGGGTATTTTATATCACAAGGGCAGATCTAACCGCAGGTATTAACCAGGATCCTCAGGGCCAGGATATCTTGAAAGCCTGGGAACTGGCACCAGAAAGCTGGAGAACCTGGGACCGGTTGATCCTGTATTACGAAAATGAAAGCCAGTATGACCAGGCATTGACGCTTGCAAAAAAGGCCTATGATAAATTTCCGGAAAATTATTCGCTGGGATTTCAAAACGCAAAAGCACTTTTAAATACCGGAAAATACACAGCATGTATTGATGTACTTAAAAATATCCACATCCTTCCGTTTGAAGGATCCAACGAAAGCCGGGTGGTCTATGAAAAAGCCCACCTTCAGCTTGCCCTGGAATATATAGAAAACAAAAAATACAAAAGAGCAATTGAAACGCTGAATAAGTCGCTGGAATGGCCTGAAAATATCGGGGTAGGCAAGCCCTATGACCCCGATGAGAGAAAACAGGAATTTCTGATGGCTTATTGCAACCGTCAACTCAATAAAATAACCGATTCTGAAATTGAACTGACTAAGGTGATCACTTATACACGGGAGAATATGGATCGTTTTACTCCTGATCATTTACTAGGCCTGGAAGCATGCTGGCTGACTGGCCAGACCGATCAGGCCGTTGAACTATATAATCGGATCCTTAGCTATAAAAATCTGGATGAAAAATGGAAGGCGTGGATAAGTGATCATTATCCCCCTGAAAATAAAATGGTGCTGGAAGGGGAAGTTAATCCCGCAGGATCAGAAGATCTGGACCTGGTAGTCCGGATGATCGGTTTGTTTGAAAAATTGGATTAATGGATGATTATTTCAGCATCAACGGGCTTTAAGGATCCATGGGTAGAGGCATAGATTCCTCAAACATATCTACTGAGAGTTCTAAACGCTCACAGGATCATTTTTTTCTCCCCCATATCCAGGATAAAATACCGTTCCTGAAGATCCTGCGAAAGCCGAAGTTTCACTTCATAGGGATAGGCACTCGTCCAGAAACGGTTTTCAGGGTTCACCTTGAAGGTATTCCGGTGTTGCGGAAAAATATACTCCGGATCAAGGGCATTGATCAATATTACCGACCGGTCGATGTAGGTATTGTGTTCAGTCGGTGAAAAAAAGAGGACATCTACCTCCTTTAAAAACAATTGATCTTCGAGCAATACGGAATCACCCGGTTGAAAGAAACGTTTTCCGCCCAGTGTAATCAGATATCCGCAATCCTCTAAATTGGCTTCATAGTATACTGCGTATTTTTGATTGCCATGGATGGCCCGGACGGGTTCAACATGAAGATCTTCCGTATCGAAAGGCTTCCTGGGTTCAGCAATGATCATCCGGTCATCCGTGATGCCTACCTCTTTTCGTGCGGCTTCCAGGCAACTTTGAGGCAATACAAAAGTACAGTCACCCTTGTCCAGCAGGATCTTTGAAGTTTCCCTTTCAAAATGATCACTGTGCTCATGGGTTACAAAGGAGTAGTTCAGCTCCCCTGCCAATTCGGAGGCTGAAATAGGAGACGGTACCTCGCGTGCTTTTGTCTCCAGAGGAAGATCAGTCCCGATCAGGATATTGTCTGATTTGATCAGCCAGCCATTGTGGCCTACCCACCAGACAGCTATCCCTTCCTTGTGTGCCTGAATTTCTTCCAGTAGTTTCCCTTTACTGAGGAAGTGATTTCTGAAGGGGGTGATAAAAATTCCCAGTGAAAAGAACAATGATCCTTTTACAAATTTTCTTCTATTAAAGTGCATGTTATTTATTCATTTTTTATTCAGGCAAAATTTCCTGCCAGATTTTTAAATAATTTCCTCCCATTATTAGAGCTATGTTTTCTTCACTAAAACCTCTTTTCATAAGGAGTTGGATGAACTGGTCCCAGTGTTCATACATTGTTTGTTTTTCAATTTCTCCTGGTAGAGGATCTTCTGAATAACCCGGAACATGCCCTACTTCCGGATGCCCAATGTCATGTCCAAGCCAGCCGACCCCGATATGTTCAATACCGACAAGATTAGCAAGGTATTCAATTTCATCTGCCAATAAATCATAGGGGGTCTCATTTACGATGTACCGGATTCCGATGATTCCACCTGTGGATGCAATCGCTTTCACCTCATCATCATTGTGTTGTCTGGATGTATTGATGAATTTCTGCAGGTTCGTATGGGTTGATACGATGGGTTTGCTGCTCAGTTCAGCGACATGAAAAATACCATTCGCCGAAAGGTGGGATACGCCAATCATCATCCCCTGTCTGTTCATCTCCTTCACCACTTCAACGCCAAAATTGGATAGTCTTCCCGCCATTTTTCCTTCATTGATTCCATCAGCAAGCTGGTTGCGACCATTGTGTGTCAACTGCATGCCCCGGATACCCAAACGGAAAAAGTTGCGGAGTAGCGCAAGTTTTCTATCCGGATGATCCTCCGGTTCAGGATCGATTTGAATGGATCCTCCGCCTTCCAGGTCTAAAAAGAAATATACGTGATCGGGGTCCGGTTTCAAGGGAATATCCTTTCGTGCCTTGATGATGGATGCCTTTCCATCGGTTTTGTCAATTTCGGTTAAAATCATATCAATTACCTGAAGTGATCCTTTTAAAAGATAATCACTTCCCCCTCTTTCAGGAACAGAATCTCCACCCGCAGGCATGATCACCACATTGACGCCCCCTTCCATTAACCGGGGCAAAAGAAAATCATTCAAAGGTGAATTTTGAGAAGGATCCCTGATGGCAAATCGATCATTGAACTCCCAGATATCTCTGTGACCTTCAACGATGATATAATCGTATGGATTTTTAGCAGGTGCTCGCTCTTTCAATGGTGGATTTACCTTGAAGCTGCTCAGGCCGACAGTTGCCATTAAAGTTCCGGACCTATGTAAAAAATCTCTTCGTTTCATTGATATAACGGTCTGGCTGAATCATTTTGCTTCGAGTTTATTGATCTCATCAAACAGGGTTTTAAAAGTTTCCACATAATTCCCGCCCCTCCGGCTATCGACCTCCATCCTTCCGTAGAACTGTTCGATAAAATTGGCGGAACTGGTCCAGATCGTTTGCAGCATTCCCTGGTACCGGTCCTTCACTTCCGGGGTGGCATCCTGTTTGAAATCGATCATCTGATTCAATTGAACCTTCGTGACTTCCGGTAAACGCCAGGGACAGGTGATCACCCGGAAACCTTTCAAGGCAAAATAGGCGGCAGTGGGATCCGGACGTTCATAGTGCCAGTCATTGATGATGACATCCTTGGGAATCATATCGATGGCCCGATAGGTATTGTTATAGCTTGCCTCCCACAGACCGATTCCGGTAGTCTTCCCGTCGATAAGCCGGTCACCCCATATCCAGAGTTCAATATTATTTTGGGCCAGATGGTTACGAATTAAGGTTACTTCGCCGGCAAACAATTCGGCTTTATCATGCCCTGAACAGCGCGGACATTTATCCTCTCCCAGATAAAAAACCTCATCCATCCCGGCGTGAAAGGCATCGGCTTTAAAAACTTCCACAATTTCATCCACTACGTCAAATACTATGCTGTGAACGTCAGGATGAAGGGGACAATAACTTTTGCAATAAAGACCGTCCTTATTGGGCCATACATATTCTGCGGGCATCTCAATATGAGGAGTCTCATCAAATTCAGGATAGACTTTCAACAAATTTCCCAGTCGGTTCCGGGAGGATTGATGTCCAAGGAGATTGATCTGGGGTATGATCCGGATACCTCCAGCCTCACAGGCTTTCACAATTTTTTTGACATCCTTTTTACTCAGTGCATTCTCCATCGCCAATTCAGGATGTGATTTGTACTGATAATTATATCCTACCCTGAGCACCAGTGTATTCACTTTCCTGGGAACCAGCTCATCATTGATAAAATTGACAAAAGGTTCCAGGATTTCCTGGTCCGGAGCCGCCAGGCAAATACCTCTGACGGGCAATAATTCATCCAGGGTAGACTGGGCAAATGTAATGGTCGATAAAAAAACAAGGGAAATAAAATGAGTAAAAACAGATTTCATGGATTTTGGGATTTAATTAAAAAATAAATTGATTAAGGAAAATGTAATTTCCTATAAATTGAAATAAAAAACAATAGCTTTATTCTGGAACACATTTTAATACAGTATAATAAATCCTTTGGCCCTGATCATTTCCTGGCGTTGAAGAGATATGAATGTAAGCCTCATGGCCGTAAACTTCTCCCCTTTCAACGTCATTTTCATAATCAATCATTTGATAACGAACATAAGGAGTAAGTCCTCTCAATTCGATATTTTCATCAAAGGGCTGTTCATCGATAAAAGCATAATAAAAGGACCCATCCTCCTTCCTGATTACATATCCTTCTGGTTTTTCGTAAGCAATATCATAAAGTCCAAGATATTCCCCTGAACTTAATCCTTCACTGAAATAAAGATCCATCCATTTTTTAACATGTTCTGCTCCTCCCAACTCTTCGACGTTCCATCTGACTGAAGTAATTACACTTCCAATCGCAACACTCTGGGCTGGTTCACCGGCTTTCTGATCATAATTCATTTTATCAACATATCCATCACCAGCAGGAGCAGTTGGACCACGAACTGCTTTTATCCACCTTACCCTCCACCGTACCTGTTTGTTATTGACTGGGTCCGATGCATCTTCAAAAAAATAGTAAGGATATTGGTATACATCGTGAACGGAAGCACATGCGCATTGTGATATCCAGCCAGTAGTGGGTTTTAATGTCATGATGCCATCGAACAAGCGCTGAAAAGCCAGATAATTAGATTCCACATTTTCAAATATAAAAGGATGATTGTGGGCCATTGCATAACAGGGCAAGGGATTCTGGTCTTCCAGATCACTGTATAATCCGTCAACATCCCATTTATTAATAATCCGGTCGATCAACGAATCGTGGATATATTGAATTGTTCCGGGAAAGGAGGGGCAAAAAGCATAAAGAGACTGGATGCTGTTGTATAATGAACCCTCCTCATTTTTAACCAGGAATGGAAAGGTGGTGGAATTAAGGGTGTCCACTCCCAGCAGGTCGAACCATAAATAAACCTTAAATGAATGATTTTTTGAAGAACCCCATTGGGGAGTATGGGCCTCTTTGACAAAATCAATCATTTTCCGTTCAGAAGAGAATTTATCTGGATCAAGATCCCATAATCCTTTATCTTTATTCCAACCGGCATCAAGCATGATGGCCTTAAATCCATCATCGGCAAGCTCATTCATTTTATTCCGGACCTGTTCCAGTGTAAAATATTGTGTTCCGTCCAGGCTGTTCATTCCCCAGGTTTTCCAGTATGGTTCATAAGCCTGTTCTGGATAATTTCTAATCAAACCTTTTCGGCCCACTTTTTTCAGGGCTCCATCAAGAAATTCGCCGAACCGGCTTGCTCCATTGAAAAAATCACCTTTATGAAGACAAACAGCACTTTTCCAGGTGGTGATTGATTCTCCCGGAAGGATTCGGTCAGGAAACTGGCTGAAAGTATCCGTTGGTTTTGTTTTAAAGCCCATATCCAGCTTGTGATCTTCCCTGGCCTTGAGAAGTATGTGAAGAAATCTAGGAATGCCTTCCACATGGAAGATGGCCATCCCCAATTCAGCACCCCAGACATCTAAAAATGGAATCCCCGAATAATTGCTGCCAGTACCGGGGATTATAAAATCCTCATCAATTCCAGGACCCACTTCCAGATTTGTCCAGGTCTCTCCCCACGCTTTGTTCAAAGGCTGCAGATAATGGAAACTGTAACTTTCTGCTTCCGGATTTGTGAGTTTCCTGTCCAGTCGATAATAATTGTAATAGACATGATCTATGTATAATGTAGTATCGGTAAGGTTTTTATAGGAACACCAGGATACGGCCACATCCGGATAAGTTTCATACATCTCTATAAACATGGTTTTTTCGACCCCTCCATGAATCCCGGTCAGGATAAGCCTTATGCCTTTTCCGAATTGGGGATCATCGATATTCATCATCTGGCGGTCTCGCAGTTCAAAATCTTTGTATTCAAGTCCATTCAGCTCGATAAAATGGGGTGGTATTACCTCTCCACTATTTTTTTCATCATGTGTGATTGATATATGCCTGTTTCCATCAAAATAGCTAACCTCCATATACATATGATCATTGATCAGCAGATGTATGTTGGAATGCTCAAAATAAATGGCATGTTTTTCGAAACGATAGTGGATGAGTGATTCATCACCTTTCTTACAACCATAAAACAAAACCAGTAATCCCATGAATTGAAAAAGGCCGATTGAATTGCGACCGAATCGATTCCAGCTAAAAATGCACATGACATAAAAATTAAATAATAGATCTTCGAAATAATAGGGTCATTTTGATATGCTACCCCTTAAATGTCTGTTTATATAATCAAAACCACCTAATTTTCCCTGAATTTCATCTGTCGGTCTCCCTGGATCTTTGTGTACTTTAATATTGTGTTAAATAATTTTTGTACCAGGGGATATTTACTGAATAAAAAATATGACATCGGGATCGATTGATTGACCATTTTCTGCTTGGTAAGATTGACAATGGCGCCAAAATCTACCGTCTCCAACCCATGTTCAATGGCAAATTCTGTCATCTTTTCAAACAGGATATCGTAAGCATGAAAGGTGGTTTTACGGTTCCGGTCAAATGCCCCGTGAAGGGCATTTAGCTTCTTCCCGGTTTTGATGGCTGCCTGATATCCCAGAAATTCCCCATTTAAGGTAGCCACAAAGTAAAATACATTTTTTAACGGCGTACCGCTGGTGGTTAACGCTGCATTTAAATAAAGATCTTGATAGGGCAAATAAAAAACACTCTTTTCACTGGTGGTTACAAAACATTTTTTCAGGTCGATAAGTTGATCTTTTTCCAGATTGTGTTCCACTTCCGAATATGCGCCTCCTTTGCTCCTAAATTCCCGTTTTTTTCTTTTTATATTTTTGAAATTCCTGTTATAATCCTCGATACAGGACATCCCGGAGGTCTCAATCAATCCATGGGGCAGGGCAGGCAGTATGGAAGCATCCGGATATAGGGCTGCATGATGGGAATAATCTGTGATGATGGTCATGAAATATTCTTTTTTCATATAATCTGCCATCGCAGAAAATAATTCGTCCGCTCTTTCGGGATCTTTCACAAACCCGGGATTGGACATCATATCCATGCAACATCCGAATTTGATCCATAAGTAGAATGGAATCGTAAAAAGGTTGGTAACACCTGATAAAATTGGATGATTGAAAAGTGCTTTACCGTATCTTCTGCACCGGATCAGGATAGCCACGCCAGTCAATTCAGAACCCTGGTAAGCCCTTAGTAAATAGGGGCTGGTGTTTCTGACACCTGATCTGAACAAACATTCAAAAACACCCCAGATCTGTGCATCCAATCCCTGATCCGTGAGGTAATCCTTAAAAATCTCCTGTTCTTCTTTTGAAAGAAAACGATCTGATATTTCAAAAGTAAACATTGATCCGGGTTGTCAAATAAGTGAAAAAATGAACCTTTAAAATAATAAAAATCCGGCATTATTCAAGCCGGTTCAGTAAAAACCTCGCCTGCTTCAAACTCCCGGTTCTAATAGGTTGCAGCCGGTCATAGAAAAGATTGTGGATTTAACAGGAGGGTGAAATATATATAAAAAATATCCCCCACCAGGAGGCAGGGGACGTTCAACCAGCTATGTAAAGGTCTGTAAAACCTTTATCAATTTTAATCATATAAATGTTTTAAAACAAGTTATTTCTTATAAACAATTGTTTGTAAAGATATATGGTGCGAAACGGATTTCACGTTTCAATTTCTTATTTTTAGTTTTGGTCAGGTATTCAAAAAATGGATCATCTACCACTTTTATATAATTTTTTTAATACACATGAAACACTTATCCAGAAGACAGTTCGTTACACGCAGCTCCCTGGCCACTGCCGGACTAATTGTACTTTCTAAAACCGGATTTACCCACAGTCTTTCCCTGGAACAGGAATACGTTATAGTGGACACCACTTATGGAAAAATCAGGGGGATCAGACAAAATAGCGTAAATATTTACAAAGGAATCCCTTATGGAGGTAAGGTTTCCGGTGAACGGAGGTTCCGGAGTCCGGCCCCACTTGAGCCCTGGACAGGGATACGCGATGCATTAAGGCTGGGAAATCCATCCATTCAAATGCCCAATCAAACTTATGGGATCAATGAACCGGAACCTGCTGAAGATTGCCTTTTTCTTAATATCTGGACCCCTGCCAACGATCACGGGAAGCGGCCGGTCATGTTCTATAACCATGGGGGTGGTTTTACACATGGATCCGGTGGGAGTGTGGCACAGGATGGGGCCAACCTTGTCCGGAATTTTGATGTGGTGGTGATAGAGACCAACCATCGTTTGGGCTTGCTGGGTTATCTGTACCTGGATGAAGTGGCAGGAGATGAATATATTGGTTCCGGGAATATGGGATTGCTTGATATCGTGGAAGGATTAAAATGGGTAAAGGACAATATCGGGGAATTCGGTGGAGATCCAGACAATGTAATGATCTTTGGTGAATCAGGCGGAGGGGCAAAGACTTCCTGTTTGTATGCCATGCCATCGGCTGCCCCTTATTTTAATAAGGCCTCCATTGAAAGTGGACCTGGAGTTCTTATGACACCTCGTGATATGGCTGCAGAAACCACCTACCAGCTATTGAAAGAACACAGCATCGACCCGAAAAACTGGCGTAAACTCCTGGAGGTTCCTACTGCTGAATTGCTGGAAATGCAGGCTAAGCTACCCACGCTGTTTCCCAGGCCACTGTATAAAAAAACGATTGGGATCGGTCCGGCCGGGCCTGGAGGATTCAGCCCGGTGGTGGATGGAAATATCCTGCCGGAAAATCCTTTCCAGCCTATTGCCCCTGAAATTTCCAGGAACAAACCCCTGATGGTGGGTTGGAATGAAGATGAATATACTTTTTTTGGAATGGCCTCGAATGATCTGGATTCATTCAACCTTGATGAAACGGGATTGATGGAAAGATTGAATAATTATTTTCAGGAGGATGCGGAACAAATTTTAAATACGTACAGGAAAAACAGGCCTGATGCGTCTCCAACGGATATTTATGTTGAAATAGCATCGGTAATATTTGCCGGGTTAGGCTCCATTTATATTGCAGAAAGAAAGGCCGCTCAAAATGTGGCACCAGCTTTTCTATATAATTTTGGCTATAAAAACGAATCCAAGATACCTGGTACGGATTATCCGTTCGGTACACCACACGCCATGGATATAAACTTTAAATTCAATAATGTGGTTCCCGGGAAGGAATCAAATTCATGGACCAATGGCGGCCAACGTCCAGAACGATTTGAAGCCTCCCAAAACATGGCGGAAATGTGGACTACTTTTGCCCGTACCGGCCGGCCGGGTGCGGAAGGTCAGCCTGAATGGCTTTCCTATACCCTGCCACAGCGTCCTGTCATGCGGATCGACAACCATTGTGAAATCATTTTTGACAGGAACAAATTGGAAAGGGAAATGTGGAAATCACTTGGGTATATGTGAGAGGGAGCCAAGTAAAGGTGATTCCTGTTATCTTCCCTTCAGGGTTGGTCATATGCTGATAAATCCAAATAAGTGGCTGGCAAATCACTTAAATTCACTATTCTCTTAAATGACACCCTAAATAAATCTCTTCTAAAACGCTATAGGTTTTAATGTTGGATTCTATTGATTGCCGTAAGCCTTGTCAAGAAATTCGTACCGGGCATCATTTTCGCCTTCTTCCACACTGCTTTCCGTGTCAAGGATCATCACAGGAGGAGTGGGATCCCTGGCCTCAGCAGATGGCCAGTCAGGAAGTCCTTTTACATTGGGATTGCCGGTTATAATAAAATTGGCAAAATAATTTTGCATGACTTCCGATACTTTGTAATCTTCGGCAGTCCAGGTATATTCCTTGTTTAGATGAAGGTTACCCATACAATATTCAATCTCACAGGCATGGGGAGCACCAATGGGTTCCGGCATCTTTGGACCTTCCCTGTTTTCCATGGTCCCGCCTGCAATACCGGGTGGTAAGGAGTGATCCACCAGCGGAGGGCGGAGTTTGCTGTAAAGATACCGATAAACAGGTTGATCACTGTTCTTTCGCTGGAGGTCAAACCACTTCCAGGTGCTGTAAGCAATGAACCGGTCCGAAGCCAATGCCGTGGCCGACCATTCTATTTCTTTTTCGGAACCATGAGGATAAAGTTTCAAAACCTCCTCAAACTTTTCAGGATAGGCCTGTTTTACTTTTGCGATATAGTTTTCCTCGTTATAGGGTTGACCCTGCATAAACGCCATTCCCGGAATTTCGGCAGAATTCCATCCAAGAAGAAGCGGTACCTGTGCTTGTTCTCCGGAATTGAAAATTTCCGGAAGACTTTTTGGTAAAAAGTAACCATCAATCACGATAGGAAAACCAAACCTCCTGGATTCATTATAAATCTCATAAATATCTTTCGTACTCAAGGCTCTCAGCTGGGATATATGTGGATATCCGGCATTTTGTGCAAATTTAAGTCCGATTTTTTCAGCTTCTTCCAGGGGAACGGGCGGCAGGGTGGGATTGATTCCTGCCCCGCTTTCTCCAATCGCGCCTGCAATCAGGTCTTTGGATAGCGGGGAAGCCATTTGCATGCTCACTGAAACAGACCCGGCTGACTCACCTGCGATGGTGACTTTTCCGGGATCACCTCCAAAAGCCGTTATGTTATTATGCACCCATTGAAGTGCAGCCTGTTGATCCAGGAGCCCATAATTACCGGAGGCCTTGTAAGGTGACTCCGCACTTAACTCAGGATGTGCAAAAAAGCCGAAAATATTCAGGCGGTAATTGACAGTTACGGTGACCATTCCTTTTTTCGCCATGCTTTCTCCATCATATCTGGGTTCTGAGGCATCCCCCGCAACGAATCCGCCTCCATAAAAGTAGACCAGTACCGGTAATCCTGTCGTATTCCGTTTTGCTGGTGTCCAGACATTCAGATACAAACAATCCTCATTCAATCCGTCGGAACGGGAGATCATATCTCCATATACATCCCGCTGGATGGGCCTTGGCCCGAATTTTTTAGTTTCTTTCACCCCCACCCAGTTGTCAGGCGGCTGAGGTGCCTTCCACCGGAGCTCTCCCACCGGAGGTTTGGCGAATGGAATGCCAAAATAAGTTTGAATCCCGGTTTTCACATCATAATTACCTTCAATGATCCCGTTATCAATGGTGGTTTGTACTGGGAAGGAATTATTCATCTGCGCCATGATCGTTTGACTCCCGCCTAAAAACAAAATGGCGAAAAATAGGAGAATTTTATTCATTGTTTTATCAAAAAAAATTGACTATTGAAAAGTGAAACAATGGTAATGGTTTTTGGGTGGAAATTCAAAAAACTGACAGCCGATCTCTCGTTTCATAAATAAAAAACATTACGGAAAATTCGGATTATTTCTCTGCTTTAGCCACCCCAGATGGGTATGGTGGAAACTGTCAGTATATTTCAAGCCATATCCCAGCATCCTGTCCATACTCGAATGTCCGAATAATATGATCCCTGATAGTTCCATCCAGGGATGCATAATGTGCCATCCCAGACAGAGGATGATAATGGCTATGCCTTTATGATGGAAAAGATTATAAGTAATCGACCCGGTTCTGTTTCCGGCGATATACCCCAGCATGCCCAGATCGGGAAGCAGGATGAGGGCCGGGTACCACCACCAGGCAAAGCCGGTCTTGCTGAATAAAACGATGGACAGGCCGAACATGGCGGCTTCTTCAAGACGGATCGTATTTTTCATGTTGATATTCCTGTTTTAATGAATTCGATTTCTCCCGGATTTTCCCGGATCATTTCCGGGTGCCTTTTGGACCTTCCCTGATTTACCTGTACAAAACTCGATTCAGGATTCAGGGACCACCTGGATCTTCGGGAAATACACACCAACATTATTTAATCTTTCCTCGGAAGATCTCTTTATAAAGAATCACTATTCCGGTTATTTTCCCTTTAATCCTCCGGCAGTCCGGTCTTCCATTGGCGGAGGTGGTGTATGCATGGGTGGATTTTCTTTCAATAACTTCAAGACCTCTTCTACTACTTTTTCCATTTGTGGATCACGTCCCTGGACCAGCAGGTTCGGGTCATCCCAGACCGGAAAATCCGGTTTCACGCCTTCTCCTTCCCAGAACCAGTGCCCATCATTGTCGTACAATCTTGCACCCGGAACCGTGATGCCACCTCCATCGATCAACAGGTGACCGGTGGCGGGACCTACCAGAATGCCCAGGGTCCTTTCGCCTACAATCGGTCCTGCTTTCAGCTCCTGGAAAGCCCAGGGAAGGGCATCCCCTCCAGAACCGGCCCAGCCATTGATCAGCATTCCCATGGGCCCGGTATTGGTCTTGATCGGCCAGGTATGATATCTGCCATGCCGCCAGTACAGGTTATATACCACCGGTCTTTTCATAAGTTCGAGAAACCGGTCGGCCAGCTGACCGCCTCCATTGAAACGTTCATCGATGATAAATCCTTTTTTATCCAACTGGCCATAAAACATCCGGACCAGCTCCAATTGTCCTCTTTCACTGGTGTTGGACATATAAACATAACCCAGTTGACCATTCGAAAGTTTATCTACCCGCTGGCGGTTTTCTTCGATCCATTCCAGATACCTCAGTGTCTGATCTTCTCCCTGTGTCAGGCATTTCACGACCACGTTTTTCTTATCAGCAGATTCACCGGTCTCAGTGATCGTGAGGGATACGGTCTTTCCTGCCAGTCCATCAAAGGCCGCATAGGGATCCTGCCGGGGATCGATTGGGATCCCATTTACCTCGAGGATACAATCACCCTCCTCTACTTCCATCCCCGAACGATCGAAGGGAGATCGGATCTCGGTATCCCAGGAGGCGGGTCTGACAATCTTTTTAATCCGATATTTATCATCTGCCAATTCCCAGTCTATCCCAAGATAACCGGTTTGGATGCTGGGAACATTTTCGGTATCGCCTCCAAAGGTATAGGTATGACCGGCACTCAACTCAGCACTTAAATTAGATTGTATATTGGTCACATCCCACCGGGTTCTTGCCTCCTCGATCAATTGACCATACCTGCCCTTTAAGGCTTCCCAGTCTACCTTTTGCATGTCTTTGTCGTAAAAAAAATCACGGTACCGTCGCCAGGTATCATTGAAGATCTGATGCCATTCTTCCTTTGGATTCAACATCATCACAAGGCCATCCGTAGGAACCGTATCTTCAATTTTCTGGTCAGGTTCAGGTTTAACAATTGCGTATTTACCCGAGCTTCGAACCAGTATGGCTTTCCCATCTGCTGTGGGCACCGCAAATTCAAGGTTGTCAATAATCTTCTTTTCTTCACGCTTTTCAAGGTCATAAAGCATGAGGGAAGCCTTCCCTTCCTGATCTCCTGTAATTGGCGACCGTTGGTATACTATTTTACCCTCAAAAGTACTCAGGTTTCTCAGGTTTCCGGCTTTGGGGGGTAAAATCGTTACCCTGCTCTCAGGATCCTCCCAATCGATTTTGACTTCAATCGTGGAGGTTACATTTTCATTATCAGGTTGATCCTCAGTTTTCTTTTTCTTTTTATCTTTATCCGCCTCCGCTGGTTCTTCTTTTTTAGCTGTCTCCAGCTCATCGTTCTTTGGTGTCAAAAGATCAGTAGCTTCTTTTGTTAGACTTATTACCGCAAGCTGGGTATTGTTGGGATAGATCCAGGTGCCATCGTTCAATCCACTGTAGACCGGGCTGAATTCCCGGTCTGTGAGATAAAATAAATATTTACCGTCATTGCTGAAAACAGCATTATAATCATAATAAAATCCACTGGTCATCCGATAGGTTTTATTTTGATCAACCTGGTATAGAAAAATAGCATCGTTTGCATTGTCCTGCCCCTTGGTATAAGCAATCAATCTGGAATCAGGAGACCAATCCATAAAATAATTATAACGGCTGTCATGCCCAAGGTTCCAACTGTAATTATCGACGATCCGTATTTCGCCGTTGGCTACATCCAACATACAGATATCATTTTTTTCATCGATAAAGGCAATTTTCCGGCTGTCGGGTGACCAATAAAGATGATAGCCAAATCCACCGTTCCGGCTGGTCAGCTTCTTTGCTGGTTCTTCTTTCTGGGTATTCTGTAGATAGATCTCATATTCTCCCGATTGATCACTCCAGTAAGCAATATAATTGCCATCTGGTGACCAGGACGGGCTCTGATCAAATGCGCCACTTGACCGGGTCATGTTCAGCACAAATCCTTCCTTGACAGGTACATTGAATATTTCACCCCTGGCTTCAAATACGATCCTTTTCCCGCCTGGGGAAGCAGTTACGTTCTGAATTTTACTGCTCACATTTTCCAACCTCGGGATCTCGACTGAAAGATCACTGACTACATTTACTTTTACCTCATCGTAATTTTCTGTGTTGAGTGACATCCTGTACAATACTCCTCCCGCTTCAAAAACAAGATCATCAGGACCACCTGAAAGGTAAGAAATGTCGAAATCATCCAAAAAGGTAACCTGTGTAGCCTGTTTTGAAACCGTGTCATAGGACCAGACATTCAATCTCATATTTTCGCCCTGATCTGAAAGGAAGTAGATCTTGTTTCCGGTCCATACCGGTTTGCCATCATTGGCCAGGTTGTTTGTAATGTTCCTGGCCTGATTTGTATTCAGGTCAAAAAGGATCACATCGGAAGTTAGACCTCCCCGGTATCTTTTAAAAGGATAGTTTTCCGTAATCTTGGTGATATAAGCGAGTTGATTACCATCCGGAGAAAAGGAAGCCAGTTCTCCATAGGGAACTTCCAGTTTTTCAGGCAATCCTCCCTTTTTGTTTACCAGGTAAAACTGGTTGACCCGGGGGATTCCTGTCTCCCGCCTGGAAGCGATCAGTAGACGTTCACCGTCCGGATGCCATTCCACCATACGGTCCGGGTAAGAGGCGAAAGTCACCCGCGTGGGTACCCCACCAGCCGAAGGGATTACATAAACATCAAGATTCCCATTATAGCTGGCTGAATAGGCAATTTCCGAGCCATCCGGTGAAAATTTCGGAAAAGATTCTTCACCAGGAGAATGTGTGATCTGAACTGCCTGTCCCCCGTTTTTTGGTACAATCCATAGATCTCCGCCATATACAAAAGTGATTTGAGAATCAGAAACATCCATATACCTCATTAATTTGGCATTGATCTGTGCTTTCACAGAGAAAGCAGCCATAAGCAGGATGAAGAGTATTTTAATTGATTTCATGGATTATATTGATTATATAAAACAATTATTTCAATTTGAAAAATATATATTGAGGGTAAAAAGTTGCATGTGTCGTTCTGGATTTACCGAATCTCAACCCGATTTGTCCATACAGGGATAACGTAAATCGTTCGCCTTTCATGGATACCTTCAGGTATAGTAAATATACACGAATTATTACAAAAAAGCCTGCGGACTAGAGAATGGCCGGAATGACAGGAATGGCCTGCGGCAATTAAATCTTCATTTTTCTTTTGCCGGGTTATTTTACTGCAACCATACAGATCGGCTTATGATGGACTGGGAATTTTACTGAACTGGCAATGAAGCATAGCTGATTCGCTTTTATATGCAATTCATTGGCTTTTTCAATCAAGGAAGCATCGGTGATCGTTACCCTGGGATTGAGAATGACTTCGGTAAAATGACCACCTCCATCGGAATTCTCTTCCATTGTACCGGAAGCGTCATCCGTATAATCCGTAACAACGATGCCTGCTTCTGAACAGAGATGTAAATACCATAACATATGGCAGGCGGAAATGGAAGCCACCAGCAATTCCTCCGGATTATATTTGGTCCTGTCTCCCCGGAAGATCGGATCCGAAGAACATGAAATGATTTCTTTCTGTTCTGAGCGGATGGAGTGACTTCGGTCATATGCCCGGTAATTCAAGGTTCCTTCACCCCTGTTCCCGGTCCACTGGATTTTTAATTGATAATGATGTAGGTTCATTTCGCTTTTAAATCTTTTCTTTTATTAAAATCCTTTAAAAGGTCATATTTTGGGATTCCGGTTCAGCGACCAGGCCAAATTGCAGGAGGTGGTGATAACCATGTTTATAATGTGCCCGTTCCCACTCCTCCATACTGAGTTCTCCGAAAATAGGATGAGGTCGGATGGCTTCCGGAAAATCCCTCAAATGTTTCAAAAATTCATTCACTTCTTCATACAGGGTTCTTTTCGCTTTTTCCAGGCTGGAAAAACGGTAGGGTGGCAGCCCCCCTTCAAGCATGGGATTGGATACCTCGTGGGGCGTGGGCCGGTTATTAAACAGGAATTTTTTCCGGTAGTCAGCCTGGCCTTCCGGTACCGTATGGGTTTCTGCCGATTTACCGGTGGACAATTGAAATGTCCAGATAAGGTGTTCCACCATCTGTCGGGCGGTCATCTTGCCCCAGAGGGCGTGGATTGGTTCTTTGAGATCCCGGATGGCGTTCATCAGGACATTTTTCAGAAAGTCCTGTCGGATTTCAGGATCATTGACATCGAAAAGTATATGATACATCTTGTGATTTATTTTAATATTCCAGTACCCCAGTTTGCATGATCATTTTCCATTCATCACCCATTCTGGTATAAACCTTGCAGGTTCGTCCTTTCCAATGGTTTTGCTGATCTTTCTTATTGATCCATAATGTATCAATATCCACGACTGCAAAAGCACCATCTCCTTCTTCGGATATAACAATTTTTTGTATCTTTCTCTTATTATGAACTAATGAATGGGTATCAAACAGTTCCTGCCATCCTTTACGCCAACGTTCCTTATTATACCTGCCCAGTCCCATTACCCTACTCATAGGATCATGAGAAGTGGGTGTTTCAGGCCAGGGCCATACCATATCAGGATGGAATATTGAAATCAATTCATTCACATCCCGTCTGTTCCAGGAATTCGTTTCTCTATTTACCATCTCCTTTATTTCTAATTCTTCTTTTGTCATTGGTTTGGGATTTATTTAGTGTTTTCGACCTAAATGGACCTGATATATTAAACCATTCCAAATGTTAGCAGACCTTAAGGCTGAATAAAAATAAGTAATTTCCTGATATTAAAAATGTGAGTTATCAGGATGGGGCGGATACCTTTTAAACATTTTCGTAAGATGAAATGATTTTCTGAAATTACTGTGATATATATTCGACCTTAATTTAAGGCGATCTACGTTTTTGATCAGATTGAATAAAAATTAAGAGACGCTTGATAATAAGAAATAAATATACAAAGGCAATTACACGGACGGTCTGGGGGCTTTCAATAGTCAGCCTGTTTACCGACATCGCCAGCGAGATGCTTTATCCCGTAATGCCACTCTATCTCAGAAGTATTGGATTTTCAGTGGTGCTCATCGGGGTATTGGAAGGATTTGCAGAAGCCACAGCGGGTATGAGTAAAGGCTATTTTGGAAATCTTTCTGATATCAGGTGCAAACGCCTGCCTTTTGTTCAACTGGGATATTTCCTGAGTGCCTTGGCCAAGCCGATGATGGCCGTTTTTTCCTGGCCGTTATGGGTTTTTTCAGCCCGTACGTTCGACCGGTTGGGCAAAGGGATCCGGACCGGTGCCAGGGATGCCATGTTATCGGATGAAGCCACTGCCACGACCAGGGGGACTGTTTTTGGATTTCACCGGGCCATGGATACCCTGGGAGCTGCCATCGGACCCGTACTTGCATTAATTATTCTGTTTTTTTATCCCGGATCCTATCGGGCTCTTTTTTATCTCGCTTTTTTCCCGGGTTTACTGGCTGTGATCTTCACCTTTGTTATCAGAGAAAAAAAAATTGAAGTAACGGATCGAACGGAGAAAATTCATTTTTTCAGCTTTCTAAAATATATTCCCGGCAGTAGCAGGAACTACAGGTTATTGCTGGCCGGTTTACTCGTCTTTGCCTTATTCAACAGTTCGGATCTATTTTTATTGTTGATGCTCAAGCATAATGGATTCAATGATACATCCATGATTTTCGCTTATATATTTTACAACCTGGTTTATGTTCTGTTTGCCTATCCCCTGGGGATCCTTGCGGATAAATTTGGACTTAAAAAAATATTTATCCTCGGCCTGGTTGTTTTCACCATCACATATTTTGGCATGGCGTTTTTGCATCATCGGATTATTCTTTATGGATTATTCTTATTGTACGGCATTTATGCGGCTTCCACTGAAGGGGTGGCAAAAGCCTGGATCAGCAATATTTCTGAAAGAAAAGATACAGCAACGGCGATCGGGACCTATGAGGGATTACGGAGCATCATGGCCCTTTTGGCCAGCTCGCTGGCAGGGTTCATCTGGTTTTATATCCGTCCGGAAGCTACTTTTTTATTAACCGCTGTGGCAGTAGTATTTATTATCCTGTTCTTTATGAGAATCCCCTATCAGCATGGGATGAAATAACCTCATAACTTGAATCTACTCATCTAATGACCTGGAGTCAATGAATGAATTCTTCGGAAAGGAGCTGGGGCGTAATTTTTCGAGACAGGAAGTTATGCCAAAACGTAAGCATTTGAAAAGTAACTAACTGTCATGGAAGCCGTTAACCCGAAAATTCGCATCGAACTTTATATTGAAATCATTTTCATTTTCAGGATAAGGCTTGCTTCCAGTCTTCTATTAAATCATTGGCATTTTCCAGACCAACTGAAATCCGTAATAGATTGTGCGGAGTTATACTTTCAGGGCCTTCTACGGATTTACGATGTTCAACCAGGCTTTCAACGCCACCCAGACTTGTGGCGGTAGTAAACAGATTTAGTTTATTGGCCACTTCCATAGTAGTCTTACTATCTCCTTTTACCAATATTGAGAGCATAGCGCCATATCCATACTTCATTTGTCTCTTTGCAAGTTGATGTTGAGGATGACTTTCCAGACCGGGATAGAGAACACTTTCAATTTTAGGATGACCATTTAAATAGTTGGCTAATTTCTCAGCCGTACTTGTCTGCGCCATGACCCTTAATTTTAATGTTTGAATTCCTCGAGTGACCAGCCAACAGTCAAATGGGGAAGGTACCCCACCCGATAATGTTTGAATATCGGCAATCTTCCGGGCGGTCTCGTTATTTTCTTTGAGAACTACACAACCTCCCAATACATCACTGTGTCCGCCAAAATATTTAGTTGTTGAGTGCATTACAATATCAGCCCCCAGTGAGACGGGCTGTTGTAATACAGGTGTAAGCCAGGTGTTATCAACTGCAAGTAAGGCATTATTTGATTTTGCTAATTCAGCAATTTCTTCGATATCCGTAATTTTTAATTGAGGATTGGAAGGAGATTCAATCCAGATTAGCTTCGTATTCGATTTTATAGCTCCTGAAACTTCATTTATATCAGTCATATTGACTTGAGTGAACTCAATTCCCCACCTTATAAATACCTGTGTGATCAACCTGTACACATTATAATAAACATCATCAGGCAATAATATATGGTCCCCAGGTTTTAGACTTTGAAATATGGCACTGACTGCTGCCATTCCTGAGGAGAATGCAAAGCAGATTTCTCCATTTTCCAACTGGGCAATGCAGTTTTCCAGGATCTGCCGGTTGGGATTTCCATGCCGGGAATAGATAAAATTATTATTATAACCGCCATCCTTATTTCTTATAAAAGTAGTGGATAAATATATGGGAGTGCTGACAGGTTTGATATCAGATAAATGACTCTCTGTACTTTTTATGGCCAATGTTTCAAAATTCATCTTTTGGTTCATCTTAGAAAATTTATGTGTGCGTCTATAGCATTTCTAATTTACACCTTAATGCTTTCTGGGAGACGAAAATACAGTCATATAACTTAAAATTAAAAAAATTAGGGAAATGTAGGATAAATGGGACCGTCTCTGCAAAAACACGAATTGAAATATGATCAATTCGTTCAATTCACCATTGAAATATCCTAAGCCTGAATCAATAACGGCATTACAATGCTTTTCATAGTTTCAATTATTCCGGAACGGACACGGAAGTCAAGTGTTGAACCAGGCTAAGGTCATTTATGACCACCTGCCTTACAAACACTTTACTTTAACCATCCTATTTATCGACAGTCGGTGAACGGTCTCTATAGTAAGGATTGATATCAAAAATTCAGTGAAAGTGGGATTGGGATTCTTATAACGGGTTATCATGCTGGTTAATGGTTTGTGCATTTGTAATGAAGTTGAGTTAATCCACTGTCAAATTTTTTAATGTCCTCAAGTTTTAATTTTTGTTCCGGTCGTCCATCCTTGAAAAGTCGTGTTCCATTACCAACCAATACTGGAATTACAGAAATTATAAATTCATCAATTAGATTTTGTTTTAAAAGGTCGCTCACGAGATCTGCTCCACCATCAATGAATATGTTTTTCCCGTATTCATCTTTTAATCGCATAAAGAGTTCTTTAAGGTCTCCTGTATAGAAAGTTGTTCTGCCGATGTTCCGTCGTGGTGTCCGTGTAATGACGTAGGTGTTTTTGTCAGCGTGAGGAAACTCCGGAACCTGTTTCATTACCCAATCGTATGTCTTTCTGCCAAGAATTACCGTGTCAACCGAATTTATAAATTCCGTATATCCATAGTCTTCTCCTTCCCGTTGTACAAGAGATAAAAAACTCAAGTCATCATTTGGTTTTGCGATATAACCATCCAAGCTTGTCGCGATATATAATATAACTTTTCTGTCTTTTGTCATTTTACTTTCAATAGAGATTACAAAATGAAATGATCTGTGAAATATTTCTTTTTATCTTGGATGATAACATACCTAACATCTAAATTTAATCCAGGAACCTTTGCTCAATTATGATCAATGTCTATATTTTTCAGGATTTATTTATCGATTGTTTATATCCTTTCAGAAAATTTGTATCGATAGAATTTCGGTTGAAAGGAGTTCCCATTCATTAATCTTAGTATTAAATATATACTTATTTTTTTATAACAGGAGAATCAATAGGTAATGCTATGTGATTATTCGAAGCATCAAGTATATGATCTCCATTTTATCCCGTGGATATACTTGTTGGGTAACTTCCCTTTCTTTTTAACTGGATTGGCTTCCCGCTCCTCGGGAGGATCAGTTCATCAGGTGGATTCTTTGTGCCTATAAAAACTACTCAAAAAGTAGCTTTCTTCTTTGTACACCCGAAGGGACTCGAACCCCCAACCTTCAGAACCGGAATCTGACATTCTATCCAATTGAACTACGGGTGCAGGAAATAATCCTGTAAAATTAGATCATTGTTTGTTTCGGCCAAAATATAAAAACTAATTTTTATCAAAATACCTGGTTTTAATAAATACCGTGCCGGACAATTATTTTCTGGTAGAATAAAGTTCAATTGCCTGAATTTCATATCCTTCAATTTCATGTTTCGTTTCAAAATGATCGACAAATTATTTAAATTGGATGACCATGTCCGAAGAAAAACATCTCCTGGCTGCCATTATGTTCACCGATATCGTCGGTTATACTGCCTTGATGGGAGAAAAGGAGTCGGAAGCTTTGGAAATTCTTCGTATAAATCGAAACCTTCAAAAAAAGTTCATCAGTCAATATGGAGGTGTCTGGCTGAAAGAAATGGGAGATGGCATTCTGGCACGGTTCGACAGTGCGCTGAATGCGATATTGTGTGCAAAAGAAATCCAGAAAAAAATCAGGGAGGAAGCTTCATACAAGGTTCGAATCGGCATTCACCTTGGAGATGTTACCGTTGAAAATGGAGATGTTTTTGGGGATGGGGTTAACATCGCCTCCCGGTTACAATCCATTGCAGATCCGGGTGGAATATATATCTCAGAATCTGTCATCCGCGCCATAAGGGCCAGGGATGAAATTAAATATATTTTGGTTGGTTCGGTGGAACTCAAAAACGTTTCTTATCCGGTGCAGGTTTTTGCCATCCAGGGAGAGGGGATATCGATCCCTTCCCATCAGAAGTTAAAAGAACTTGCCACTCCCCAGGGGAAAGTGAAAATGAGCTACCGACAGATATCCTTGATTTTTGCCATTATATTCATCGCAATGGTTGGTTGGTTAATCAGGGAATTTATTGCACAACCCGAGGGTCCTCAAATTGCCTCCCTGGCTGTTTTGCCTTTATCCAACCTGACAGGCAATCCGGATCAGGAATATTTTGTGACCGGTATGCACAATGCATTGATCAATGAACTATCAAAAATCAGTTCGCTCAGGATCATTTCCAGACAGTCAACTTTACAATTTCAAGGCAGTACCCTGCCCATGAAGGATATCGCAAAACAACTGCGAGTAGATGCAATCGTAGAAGGTTCAGTATTGCAGTCATGGAATCATGTTCAGATCCAGGTCCAGTTGATTAAAATTTTACCGAAAGAATCTAATATTCTCGCCAACACATACGACTGTGAACTTTCTGATGTTCTAAATATTTATAGGGAAATTACAAAGGACATCACCGACAAAGTCTATGTTCAGTTAACGGCAGGTGAAAAAGCAAAGTTGCAGGAAAAAGTGAAAATAAATCCCGAAGCATACGAAGCCTATTTGAAAGGAATGTTTCACTGGTACAAGCTGACGCCACAGGACCTCGATTTTAGTGAAAACTATTTTAAATTGTCACAGAAGCTGGATTCTGGATTTGCCCTTGCATATGTTGGATTGGCCATGATTGGTATTGGTCGAATTCAAATGGGGTATGTTCCCTGGACAGAAACATTTCCCGTCTCATTGAAAAATCTGAATAAGGCCCTGGAACTGGATAGCACCCTTTCAGAAGCCTATAATACCAGCGCCTTTATTAACGACCAATCATGGAACTTTTTAAAAGCTGAGCTGGAGTATAAAAAGGCCCTGTATTATAATTCAAACGATGCAACAGCCCGGGCCTATTATGGTCATTTTCTTTATCGTATGAAACGACCAGAAGAAGGTCAGCAAGAGATGGCTTATGCACTGAAATTAGATCCATTTAATACGTTGTTTAAGGCAATGTACGGCATGGGCCTTAGTTTCAATAAACGGTACAAGGAAGCACAGGAGTTGTTGGAAGGTATCTTGAAAACCACTCCTGACAGCCGTATTGCCTTAACCAGCCTTCGAACATTATATCATTTGCAAAAAAAATTCGCTGAAGCCTTCTTAATCTGGAAAAAATGCTATTCGAGCGACCCTGAAGCAATTGAAGCCCTGGATAAAGGATATGAGGAAGGGGGGTATTCAAAGGCTCTTCAACGACTGGCTGAATTGCTGATAGAAAGGTCGAAAACAGAATTTGTAACACCCTGGCAGATCGGTACAATTTACGCGCGCGCGGGTATGAAAAAAGAAGCACTTGAATGGCTTGAAAAAGCCTACAACGCTCACGATCCCAACATGCCTTCAATCTATGTCGATCCGATCTTTGACTATCTGCGTGATGAACGCGGATTTAAATCCTTATACGATAAAATGAATTTCCCGAATTAGATCCCAAATAATCCTCAAGTTTTGTAAATTAGGCAGCCATGACTGAAGAAAAACATCTCCTGGCGGTCATCATGTTCACCGACATTGCCGGTTATACCGCTATGATGGGTGAAAATGAGGATAAGGCAATGCAGATTCTTCGAAAAAATCGCGACATACAAAAAACTTCAATCAGTAAACATGGAGGTGTATGGCTGAAGGAAATGGGGGATGGCATTCTGGCACGATTTGATAGCGTTTTAAATGCCATCTTGTGCGCCCAGGAAGTCCAAAAACAGATCTACGAGACCAACGAATTTAAAGTTCGAATCGGTATCCACCTCGGGGATATTACGATTGAAAACGAGGATGTTTTTGGAGATGGGGTTAATATCGCCTCCCGGCTGCAATCCATAGCGGATCCCGGAGGAATATATGTTTCCGAATCTGTCATCAGGGCTATACGAGCAAGGGATGAGATAAAATATATCATGGTTGGTACCGTGGGACTTAAAAATGTTTCCTATCCGGTCCAGGTTTATGCCATTCAAGGTGAAGGAATTTCTGTTCTTTCCCACCAAAAAATAAAGGAACTTTCCTCATCCCAATCTGGAAAAGGTAACAAATACAGACGTATCACTTTTCTGATTGCGGTTATTATCATTGCCATCTCCGGATGGTTGATCAGGGAATTCATCCTGCTCCCCAGGATTTCATCCATATCCTCCCTGGCTGTTTTACCTTTAGCCAACCTGTCTGGGGATCCGGAACAGGATTATTTTGTGGTCGGGATGCAGAATGCCCTGATCTCCGAATTATCCAAGATTGGTTCACTCAGGATCATTTCCAGGCAATCGACAATACAGTTTGAAGGAAGTATCTTACCCATGAAGGAAATTGCCAGACAACTGAATGTTGATGCCATCGTGGAAGGTTCAGTTGTTAAATCCTCAAATCATGTATGGATCCAGATACAGTTAATCAAACCTAAGCCGGAAGAATCCAATCTCCTGGCTCAATCATATGATCGTGAGATGTCCGACGTGTTAACAATGCACAGGGAAATTACCCGGGATATTGCCGACAGGATACAGGTTAAGTTATCTGCTGGAATAACGTCACATTTGTTGGATACTGGAAAAGTAAATCCTGAAGCTTATGAGGCCTATTTAAAAGGACAATTTCAATGGGACAAGCTGACACGTGAAAGTCTTGACATGGCTGAAAATTATTTCAACCTGGCCAGGGAAAAAGATCCGGAATATGCCCTGGCTTATATGGGATTATCCATCATCGGCCTGGGTCGAGCACAGATGGGATATACTCCATGGTTGGAGGTTGCACAGAAAAGTTTCAAGTATATAGATAAAGCCATGGAACTGGACAGCACCCTGGCGGAAGTTCATTTTATGAACGCGGCTTTTAATATGTGGGGGTTGTGGAAATGGGAAAAATCTGAGCAAGAATTCATCAAGACTTTAGATCTTAATCCAAATTATGCACTGGCACGTACCTATTACTCTCAGTTTCTATGTTGGACAAAAAGGCCGGAGGAAGGCCTGGAGCAGATGGAATTGGCTCTGAAATTAGACCCGTTCAATACTTTATATAAGGAAATATACGGGATGAACCTCTTGTTTACAAAAAAGTATAAAGAAGCCCGGGAATTATTGGAAGGCATCCTTGAAACGAATCCTGAAAGCCCTATTGCCCTTAGCACACTACGATCCGTATATCACATGCAAAAAAGAGACGAAGAAGCCCTGGCAATTTGGAAACGGACTCTCTCAAATGATCCCCAGGCACTACAAACCCTGGATAAAGGATACCAGGAAGGGGGTTATTCAAAAGCACTTCAACGGCTTGCCGAAATGCTTACCGAAAGATCTAAAACAACATACATTAGACCATGGCTGATCGGGACGATATACACCCGTGCCGGTATGAAACGTGAAGCGATTGAATGGCTGGAAAAAGCCTATAATGTACACGATCCCAATATGCCCGGTATCGATGTCGACCCGATCTTTGATTATCTGCGTGAAGAACCGGAATTCCAGGCATTAATTGAAAAAATGGATTTCCCTGATTAGGTCATTTAGAATTCCATCATTCCTTCACTTTGTTTGCCGTAAAAGGAATTTCATACCCCTGCACCGTGATCTTTGCGTTCAATACATCTTGCATAAATTCACCGGATAGATCCATATCCATGTCAAAGGCATAAAAATTTGCTGTCAGGATATTGTTTTCAATTTTAAGATCCCTTAAATCAGTGGATCCCATGTCGGAATTAATGGATCCGGTCATTTCTTTTCCTTCCTTGTTCAAAATGATCCAGCCGGATTGCCTTCCCTGTGGGGTATCGATTTCATAATTCCACCTTCCAATATAATTGGAAGTGGTCATTTTTGTGGTGGCACAACCTATATATAACACTGTTAATAAAATAAACATAAAAAATCGGATGATCGGAAATTTTTTCATGGATTAAAAAATTATGTGAATTATAAACGAAAATTTTGAACCCTAATTTATGATAATTCTGTTTGTATTCAAGTACTTTTCGAGGAACGTTGAATTTTTTCTGTAAATGGTCGAAAATGTAAATATCTTCTGGAAGGATTAGGTGAACCTGGAAAGTACCTTCGGTCTATTGATTTTCCGATATAAATGGGAATTTCAAAGGTCAAATCCCCTGGGTTGAATGAATTTTTCCAATTTCCCAAGCATAAAATCGACGATTAATGCCAGCAAGGCGGCAGGGATGGCTCCTTTCATGATCAGGGCATGATCATTCAGGGTGATCCCGGTAATGATAAAATCGCCCAGCCCTCCGGCTCCAATAAAAGCCGCCAGGGTGGCCGTACCAATATTAATCACCATGGAGGTCCGGATCCCCGCCATGATTACACGGGTGGAAATGGGAAGTTCGAGCATATACAGCAATTGCCAGTTGTTCAATCCCATAGATATACCACTTTCTTTCAGTCTGGGATCAATGGTCTGGATCCCGGTATGCGTATTCCGGATAATGGGCAGCAAACCGTATAAAAACAAAGCGGCGATGGCTGGTTTAAATCCTATACCAAATAGAGGGATCATAAAACCCAGTATCGCCAGGCTCGGGATCGTCTGGATAATATTGGCAAATCCCAGGATCAGCCCGGCCATTTTTTGATTCCGGGTAATGTAAATACCCAACGGGATCCCAACAATCACCGCCATCAGGGTGGCGATCATCGTGAGGTAAATATGTCTTCCCAACTGTTTAAGCAGTAAAGGAGTGGAATCTGGATTCCCGGAACCTTTCTCCACTTCGATCCAGCCTTTTTCTACCAGAAAACTGTGGGCCACCTGTTCAATCGGTTCGCCGTTCACTTCCACACGGAAATTTAGACGTCGCATTTCCCTGGTGGATATTTTTCCGGATAAAAAGCTGAGTTTTTCCTTTAATCCGGGATTGGCTTGAAAAGTTTCATTCCGCACCACCAGGGCTCCTTCATAAGGAGGGAAAAATTCCCGGTCGTCTTCCAGCATCTTGAGATCATACCTCTCCAGCTTTCCATCTGTTTCATATGCGTCAGTAACGTCAATCTCACCCTGTTCGATGGCCATGTAAACCAGCCCATGCTCCATTCCCCTCACATTCATATCACCAAATCCATAATAATTGGATAACCCCACAAATCCATCCGGGCGATTTAAGAACTCATGTGAAAATCCTATTTTAACCTGATCCCTGATCGCATTCAGTTCGGATATTTTGTTGATGCGAAAAGTGTCCCGGATCACCAGGGTATATTTATTGCTAAAACCAAGCGGATCCAGCCAGGTGAGATTGTATTTCCGGTAAAAGGCTTGTTTCACTTCTTCAAACGTGTTACGGGCATTTTTTTCTTCCACACTTCGATTCAGGATCGCTGTTAGCCCGGTCCCGGTATATTCCGGATAAAGATCGATTTCTCCCTGTCGGAGCGCTTCAAAACAGATCATTGTTCCTCCCAGGCCAAATCTCCGGCCGACCTGAAAGCCATTGTTTTCAAGATACTGTGCAACCATTTCTGCCAGCAACCGTGATTCAGGGAATTTTTTACTGCCAATGCTGATCTCATTGGGTTGTTGAGCCCAGGTCATATTGTTCAGAATGAAGCAAAGAAATAAAAGCCAATATATTCCCTGCTTAATACGCATGAATCTGGGCATTAATGAAGTTTTTTACAAATTCATCGGCTGGTCGTTGCTGTAGATCATCTTTTGTCCCGTATTGTTTAGCTTTACCTGCATCCATCAAAAGAATATGATCCGCCAACAGAAAGGCTTCCTGCAGGTCATGGGTGACAAACACAGTGGTTTTCCGAAGCTTTCTTTTGATCTCCAGGAACTCTTTCTGGAGCTGGTATCTTGTCAGGGGATCGAGAGCAGAAAAAGGTTCATCCAGCAACATGATGGGAGGGTCAACGGCGAGTGCCCGTGCAATACTAATCCGTTGTTGTTCTCCTCCGCTCATTTCTGCCGGATATTTTTCCAGGTAATGATCTGGGTCAAGTTGGATCAATTCCATCAAATCCCGGATTCGGTCCAGTATTTTTTCTTTCTGCCATTCTTCCAGCCGGGGAACCAGGCCTATATTCTGCCTCACGGTCCAGTGGGGAAAAAGGGAACCCTGCTGGGATACATATCCCATTTTCCTCCTTAATTTCACCGGATCTGTTTCAAGGACATTTTTCTGGTCGATCCAGATATTTCCCCCATCCGGTTCATCCAGCCGGTTGATCATTTTCAGGGTAGTGGATTTCCCACATCCGCTTGGGCCGATGAGGCAGAGGGTTTCCCCGGCTTGGACCTCAAAAGAAAGGTGATCTACCACCTTGATTCCATTGTATTTTTTTACAAGGTCTTTGATACGGATCATAATACACCTGAATGATCAACAAAGGTATAAATTCTGATGGTATTATTCTGAGGCACAAAATTGTATCGGTCACAAAAATAATTTTTTACACAGCTTTTTATCATCGGATTAATTTATTAAAAAATATGCAGTCAAAATATTTTCAGTTGATTCAAACTCACGCTCCTGAATAAATTTATCCGATAATGATTATGCGGTTAGTTTCCACCTCCGATGACTCCATAACCACAATTCCAGTGAATCCTTAATCGCCTCATCCAACTGCCGGGCATATTTGTAAATGATTTCTCGTTCCTTCAATTCTTTGGGGTATTCTGTGATTATTTTAAATTCCAGTTCATAGCATCCTCTTCTTAATTTTCTGAACAACGGGAACAACACCACCTGATTTCTTTTTTTGACTATTTTATCTGCACCTGTAAGAAAAGCAGTTTTCTGATTAAGGAAATGAGTCCAATGTTTGGCACTTACCCTGCGTGGACTCTGATCGCCGATTATTAAATTGAGGGTTAAAATATATTTTTGCTGATAATGGAGTATGGATTTATAGCCTATTTGAGATTCCACACAAATCCCCCCAAACCTTTCTCTTGCAATTTTTTTAAGCTGATCAAAATATTTATTGAGTAAAGGCTGATAAAACGACGTCAGTTGATGAGAGACAAATAAAGGTAAAATGGGGATCCATTCCCAGTTACCAAAGTGTCCTGCATACAAAATTGCACTTCTGCGATTTTCATAGCGTTCCAGGATCAGGTCAATGTTTTTTACTTTAAGGCGTTTTGTGAATTCCTTCCAGCTCATGGATAAACTTTTTTTGTATTCAAAATAAGAGCAGAAAAATGTTTATAAAAGCTCTTTTCAATTTTTTTCAGTACGATCGGTGTTTTTTCCAGAAAAGTATTTTCGAGATTTTTATATACCATTCTTCTTCTATAGTTTATGATGCGATACATAAAAAAACAGGTGACATCTGATAAAAAATATAAGATGGGGAGTGGCATATAGGATACAAGATAGAATGGTATAAATTTTTTCCTTATTGTTTCCCTACAACATAAATTGGACTGATTTAGGCTAAAGGTAAAAAAGCTTTTTAGAATTAGAGCCCAGAATAAGGCTATGTAGTCTTTACTCACCAGGAATTAAGACCTGATCATTTTAAATGAGTAGCGATGGCTGGTAATAGCCTTTGCTACTCATATCTCAAACTGTCCACAGGATTTTTTAACGCAGCATTGATGGTTTGAAAGCCCACTGTAATTATGGCAATTAATAAGGCCATCAAACCTGCTAAAACAAATATCCACCAGTATAATACAGTTTTGTAAGCAAAATTCTGAAGCCACATATTCATTACATACCAGGAAACTGGACAGGCTATTAAAAATGAAATAAAAATCCATCTGGTGAATTCTTTTGACAGGAGCAGTACGATCCGTCTCACAGAGGCACCAACAACTTTACGTACACCTATTTCCTTTGTTCTTCGCTGTATGGTATGTGATGATAAACCCAAAAGTCCAAGACATGCAATGAATAATGCAATCGCCGTGAAGTATTTAAAAAGTTTTGAAATCCGAACCTCAGACTGATACATCTGCTCGAGGCGATCATCGAAAAAACCAAAAATAAATGGAGAGACCGGATTGATCTTTTTCCAGACCTGTTCAATATTCTCAATAGTTTGATGAATATTTTCTCCCTGAATACGTACGATAAACACATTCGGATCGTCCTTTAGTGGTATTAACAGTAAAGGTTCAACTGTTCTTTTCAGTGATTCAAAATTAAAATCATTTGTTACACCTACGATGGTAGCTTTTACATCCCCTGACCCAAAATATTTGCCTACTGGTTCATTTAATTTCATCCTTCTGATTGCTTCTGCATTAAGAATCACATCCAGGTTTTCAATTTTATCTATTTCATAATTGTCAAAACGATCAGAAAAGGAACTTCCATCAACAAATGGAATTTCAAGAACTGTGAAATAATTCTTATCGACCCACATCGTATTGATCAATACCTTAAGGTTTGGATCTTTATCTTCCCAATCGAATTCCCAGGAAGAATTTCCAGACCAGAAAGGAGGCTTATCCGCTTTGGAAAGCTTTATCACGCCTGGAATTTTAAGTATTTCATTTGAAAATGGGATATGATTCTGCTTTGCCTGACCCTGTAATTCAATATAAATCAGATTTTCAGATTTATAACCCAGGTTGAAGTTTTTTATGTACTGTAATTGAGATAAAACAACCATAGCGCTGACAATTAAAATAATTGATAAAGTGAACTGGACGATTACAAGTATACTGCGAAGCCTCACTTGTTTTTTGGATTTCACCATGATCATGGATTTCAATGCCCTTACAGGAGAAAATGATGATAATATCACCGCCGGATAGATCCCAGATAGCAAAGTCGTAATAATGCCGGCTCCCACAAAAAGGAGCATCAGACTTCGGTTTTTAAATATATTCGGGAAGGATATTCTTACCTGAAATGTCATCAAATAAAGGGATCAACAAATACGCGATAACAGCAGCAAGGATTAAACTAATAAATACCAGGAGAATATTTTCACTCAAAAATTGAAATATCAAATTGCTGCGATGGGCGCCTACTACTTTCCGGATACCTACCTCCTGTGCTCTTGTTTCGGATCTTGCCGTCGTTAAATTCACGAAATTTACACTGGCTATCAGTAAAATAATAATTCCAATAGCAATAAAAAGGTAGATATACTGTACCTGATTGTTATCCCCTGAATATGAATATAAATGATCTTTTACAAGGGGCTTAACAAACAAAGTGGTGTTTTCCTGTCCATTATCCTTACAAAGATTTTCTATCTTCTGCTGAAATAATTCAACTGAGGTACCCTCCTTTAACAATATGGTTGTACGAGGCCAATTATTCCCCCAGCTGTTCAAATCCCTTCCAAAAATCTTTTCCATCTGAACAAATGGAACCAAAATGTTAAACTTGAAGGTTGAATTATCAGGGACATTTTCCAATACAGCGCCAACCTCAAATTCATATTGATCATCCATCTTTAAAGTTTTACCGACAGGATCAACATTTCCAAAAAATACCTCAGCAATTTCACTGGTAATCATGATTCTGTCAGGATCTTTCAAAGCATTGGGATCACCTGCCAGTATATTGAATGTGAAAACACTTAGAAATTCGGGATCAACCATAGCGATTGGTCCGGCGTTGAATACTTTATTTTCAAAACCAATGGGTCTGTTTCCAATCCATATTGTTCTGGTGACATTTATAACTTCCGGATATTTATTTTGCAGCTCATCTTTAAGGGCGAATGGCGTGTTGTTGGTATACAAATTCTGACCTTCGGAATATTCCTGCTTTTCAATGATGCAGAACAATTGATCAATATTTTTATGGAATTTATCAAAGTTCATTTCATCCATAACCCATAGCAGGATAAGTACAAAAGTTGCCATACCAATCGACAATCCAATTGATGTAATGCCTGAAAATATTTTATTCCTGAAAATGTTTCTAACAGCGACCGTAAGGTAGTGCCTGATCATAATGTTAAGTTTTTAAATAAAAAATGATGACCATTGTCATAAATCCATCTTCATTATCGTATTCTATCAATAAGATACCGTTTCACGCTCTTACTGGGTATGTATGAATTTTATTAAGTGTTATATATAGATTAAAGTTCATACAACCCGCATTTACCTTAAGAAAAATTATATATGTTATTTATCGTACATGCAGGTATATTAAAGCTTATTATAATTAATATACTATTAAATATGACTCAATAAGGAATGAATAGTTGCAAATTATTCATTTTTTTTTAGGATTTAGATGACCACGAATGAGTACAATCCTTACATTATTTCTGCTTATGAACCTTGCTACTTTTCACACATAAATTGTTCAATTCCTATGGTCGGATCGGAAAGTGCTTGAAAAATACGGGAATTATATTTAATACTGAGATAAATTTCAGTACTGTTTCAATAAGAAAAGAAAAAAAACGTGTAAGTAATTGATTTACAAACGTTTATCATTTTTTATCAAGCTTCCCAGGTTGGGCTTCCCGATTTCCCGGCGGTTATCGGGACTGGCTTTTTGCCCAAGTTTATTTATTAATAAAAAATCCCTTTTTGTATCTGTAATTGATGTTCTATAGTCTGAATAGAGAAAAGGTATCTTTCAGCATCAATTTCAAAATTTTTTTGCCAGCTGTTGTTTTAAAATACTTTTCTCTTCTCATGGCATCTCTTTTTGAAAAACAAATTTCACCGAATATCAATTCTAATGACCCTCTCTTAGCTGTACTGATCGTACCTCCCTTATTATGATTTTCAATACGTTTTTCAATATTGGTAGTATATCCAATATACATTTTGAAGTCTTTGTGACTTAATAATATGTATGCGCAATAGGGTAGGATCATAGCTGGTAAAGGTTAAAATTATAAAACGATTGACATGTTAATATAAAAAAATAGGCAACTTTTTGAAAGTTGCCTGGATTTTTTATCAGCCATGAAGTAGAACTCACTTTATTCGTTCACTTCACGGCGGTGTAGCGACCGGTAAGTCTGCTTCATCGCTCCCCAGGTTGGACTCGAACCAACGACCCTCTGATTAACAGTCAGATGCTCTAACCAGCTGAGCTACTGAGGAATTCCCTAAATGGAATGCAAACTTAGTACGACTTGCATAAATTATCAATAGTTGTCTTTGTTTTTTTATTTTATATTGATCAAGTCACGAAAAGGGCCTCTTTTTAACATAAATGCGCCATAATGGCGCATTTTAAATCTGCACACACAGGTCCCTGCCATTATGGCTTGTTTTTTTCCTTGATTCCGCAGGAAATTGAGCTGGTATAGTTTTTATGGTTAACTGGATAAATGAATAAGAAACTTAAAAATTAAAAAACTATGACACTTATTAAATATAACCCAAATCATCGGACAATGGAATCCGATCCTTTTTTAAGTCTGTTTGACAAGTTCTTCTATGATACCCTCGAAGATTCGAGCGTAAGCCGGTTTTTACCACAAGCCAATATTCTCGAATCGGAAAAATTGTATGAGATCCAGATGGCCATTCCGGGAATGAAGAAAAATGATTTTAGTATCGATCTTGAGGATGGTAAACTTCAAATTTCCGGAGAAAGGAATACAGAAAACAACGAAGGTGTAACGGTTCACCGCCAGGAAATTGTATATGGGTCATTTAAGCGGATTTTCAAGGTACCTGAAGATGCTGATCAAAATAATATTTCGGCTTCTTATGCCGACGGGATCCTGAAGGTGCAGATCCAGAAAGATGAAAAGAAAACACTGAAACACAAGATTTCAGTGAAATAATTACCATTCAAATAAAATAAAACCCTGCCCTAAAACACGGCAGGGTTTTTTTGTTAAAAATGTGTTAATATTGATATCGATTTAATTATAATCTTCGTTAGACCTTTTGGATACTTGAACCAGAAAAACAATAATCAAACAAATGAATAAAAGAAATTTAATCCTGATCATTTTCTTGGCATCCTTTATCGGGGCGGTGTTCGCCATCGTGGGATTCAGCCTGTTTTTCAACAATGAACCCAAATACGATTCATTTGAAGAAAGGCAAAATATAAAATTCAAGAATACTAATTTTGATCCGAATATTGATATCCCCGAAGGTCCAAACTTTGTTTATGCAGCCAGCCTGGTCACACCCGGCGTGGTGCATATCAAAACGGTGAAGGAGGTCAGCGGTTCCAGATATTACAATCCATTTGAAGATTTTTTCAATATGCCCAGAAGGAGCCCCCAACAGGAGGCTTCCGGTTCAGGGGTGATCATATCGGATGATGGTTATATCGCCACCAATTATCATGTGGTGGAAGGTGCAACCGAGATCGAGGTTACCTTGGATGATAACCGGAAATATGAAGCCACACTGGCTGGTGAAGATCCTACTACCGACCTGGCTCTGATCAAAATCGATGAAAAAGACCTTGTTTTTATTAAATATGGTGACTCGGATAACCTGCAGGTAGGGGAATGGGTTCTTGCCGTTGGCAATCCCTTTGAGCTCACTTCGACGGTAACGGCGGGCATTGTCAGTGCAAAGGCCCGGAATATCAGAATTTTACAAAATCGTGACCTGGGAATAGAATCTTTTATCCAGACGGATGCTGTAGTCAACCCGGGAAACAGTGGTGGTGCATTGGTAAATCTTCAGGGAGAATTGGTTGGGATTAATACTGCCATTGCATCTCCTACAGGATCGTATACTGGATATTCTTTTGCCGTGCCGGTATCACTGGTTAAAAAAGTCATGGACGACCTGCTGGAATATGGGGCAGTACAAAGAGCACTGTTGGGAATTTCCATACGAGATCTGGATGCCGACCTGGCTGAAGAACTTGGTATCAAGGAAACCAATGGTGTATATGTTGTCGATGTGAATATTGGCAGTTCAGCCGAAGAAGCAGGTTTAAAGGAAAAGGATATTATCATTGCCATCAATGAAACTCCTGTCAAAAATGTAGCGGAACTCCAGGAACATGTCGCGCGGAACCGACCGGGAGATAAAATCAAGGTGACTTTTCTCCGGGATGGAAATGAAAAGACAGTAAGCGCCACTCTTAAAAATATCATGGGTGAAGAAAAGATGTACAGCCGGAATTCCACCATGGAAATTCAGGGAGCTTCCGTTACTGAAATTGATGCGGATCTGAAGAAAAAACTGGATCTTGAAGGAGGTGTTCAATTGAACGATATCAACTCCGGAAAATGGAAGGAAGCCGGAATTCAAAATGGATTTATCATTACCTCCATCGATAAAAGAGAAATAAAGACCATCAATGACCTGATGGGTGCGCTGGCCAACAAATCAGGTGGCATTCTGATCGGAGGAGTCTATCCGGACGGTGAAGAAGGATACTATGGAATCAAGTGGGATTGATAAGTGTTAGTTTATCATGCGGCAAAAAAAAGGCTGCCCTTTTCGGGGCAGTCTTTTTTTTATGATCATTTTTTTTAGTTACAATTCCATATCGCAATTTCCTGCCATGCAAGCAATCTCCTGGGCGGCAGTCGTATAATCCTCTTCCTCGTATCGGTATATTTTCGAGAAATCGATATCAGGGAATTTTTTCTCCAGTGCTTCAAACAACTCTTTTGAAATTTCCTCATAGGGCATCTGATCGAACTTGGCATCAAATGCTGGAAGAAAAGTGATGCCACCGATCTTATCCTGTTTCTCCCAAACCCATTTGATGATGTCAAGCACTTCATCAGGCTTATAGGTGATGGTAACGCTTGGATTATGTTCCGTATAATTCATTTTTACCTGTAACCAGTATTCAAGCTGCTCCATGGCCGTTCTTGTATTCCGCGTGATGGCCCCGTCCGGGGATTTCATTGGAAAATGTACCACATAAGTATTTGCTTTCTCTGTTTTCTGACCATTCTCTGGATCCATCGGTACACCGGCATTGTTAAGTACTTTGTAAACCGGCGTATGCGATCCCAACCCTTACATTTCGAATATAATAATCAGACCATCGGGCATGAATACCTGGTGAACAATTTAACAATTGAGAAGAGTTACCAGAGGGTTTCACACAGGTGACAGCAGCCGACTGGTTGATGCCCAAAACCTTTGCATAATTCTTATTGGTTTCAACAGCCATCTGTTGCAACATTTTCTGCACATCAGCCTCTTGGGCCAGCGGACAATCCAGCTGTCCGTTGATGTCCACTCCGAGTAATCGTTCTTCTGCACAATTCTTTTTCCATTCTGGGCGGAGACCCGGGAAATACGTTGCCATGGATTGAATGGTCCCAATGATGGTTGCCAGTTCCACTTTTTCTGATAGATCCTCAAAAGTATCTTCTGCCCTAGCCACCGCTACAGAAAGATTGCAAAACTGGAAAGGTCTTAATACAATTTCCCCACAGGGATTGGTTCCGAATTTAGCTGGCTTTCTGCGTTCTGGTTTTGTTTCCAGCGCAGCGTGCCGGTTGAAAATGCCGGGTTCTCCCCTTTCAGAATTCACAATATCAAGTACATATTTGGCTACTTCCGATTGGGTCAATTCTCTTTCCGGCCAAACTGCTGAATTATTGGCATTCCATCGCTGACTGTTCTTGATCCAGAAATCGCCATCCTTACAATGTCTCATTTCATGATCATCATAATCGAACAAGGCGATCATGGCGGTTCTTCGTACTCCCCCGGAAACAGCAGCCTGTCCTACCGAACACATGATATCATGCGCATCGATCGGCCGGAGGAAACTTCCCTGGCGCTGTAAAATTCTTGACCGTACGAATTCAAGCATGTTCTTTAAAGGTTCGGGACCACTGGCCCTGCCGCCTTTTACCCTTAAAACCGCCCCGGCTTCCCGTATCAGGGAATAATTAAAATGTATATCTCGTCCGCTGAACCAGGTTTCCATACCTACTTTCAAAGCTTCTCCCCATCCTTCGGTCGAATCCTCAATGACAAAATTGATGGGTGGCTCATTCTTCTGTCTTTTTATTCTGGGAAATTTTTCTACATATTCATCTTCTACAGAATATCCCACCCCACATCCACTCATGGAAATGATCATGGCTTCTACGAAAGACTGAATGCCATCCACAGGCATATAGGAACAATTGTAGATACTGATGTTATTTCTCCTTGCAGCCGGACCTGCCATAGCCAGTAATCTCATGGAAGGCATGACCCTCATTTCCAAAATGCCTTTTCTGATCCTTTCATAGGTGGCTCTTGGAAGCCGGAATTCGGAAAGTTCCTTGAGAAAATTCACTGCCCGGTCGACTGTTTCTACCCAGGTTTCTCTTCGTCCGAGTTCCCAATTGAACCTCGAATATTTATCATAGAACTGGAACTTCTGAAGCTGTGTGGGAAAATATATGTCTGACGCCTGGAAAGCCTCCTTTACTTCATCCGGAACTGGCCGTTCCTGTCTCATTTTGGCATGTTCCGCACGATAAAGAATATATCGTTTGGCTGCATCAAATTCCTCTGATGCCTGCAATACCATTTCCACGATGTCCTGAATGTTTTCAACAGTAGGTACATCGTATTTTGCAGAAACGATATTCAATGCTTGGTTCGCCAGTTCGTGAGCCTTTTTTTCTGCCTTTTGTTCCGGACGATCCAGTGATCTGAAACATCTGAAAATGGCATTTTCAATTCTTTTTATTTCAAAAGGAACCTTGCGGCCATCTCGTTTTACAATTTCAACTGGGGCGTTTACGCTGACTTTTGCTTCTGTTTTTTCCGTAACCTTTTCGTTCTTTTCCTTGTTACTTGATTCTACTTGTTTCTGTTCTAACATAATTACTAAAAATTAATTTTATACACGTAACCCGGCTTGATTCATTCCAATTCTGTGATTTTTTTCTCTTTGTATAAACGCAGTTCCTTCTAAAGATAATTTAGCAAATTTCGATTTGCAAGGATATTTTTCGTTAAAATTTTACTTAATTTATAAGTTACTTGAAAGCATAATATTACGTTAATATACGCAACAATTAATTAAACTACCTTTCTTAATTAATTGATTAACAAATAATTATACATTATTAATTATTAATGTGATTTACATTTTTCAATTAACTCTTTCCCCGAATCAGGTAAAAAGTTAACGAAATTCGAATTTACATAAAGTAAACGTTTAAGTGAATTTCTATTGCTGTTTTATCCCTCATTTCCCGAATCAGATTCAGATCATGTGGGATCAATCGAATGAATGGTTGGTTGGCGTTTTTTAATTTATATAATCACCTCTGAGGGTTCTGAATCTTTTGCGTGCCTCAGCTGCATATACACTTCCCGGATACTTCTTGAGAAATTCCTGGTATAATTCCTTTGATTTTTCGATGTCCTTCAGATGATAGTCATAGATTTCAGCGATCCTGAAGAATGCATCATCACCGAAAATATCATCGGGATAATCCAACTGAATTATTTCCAGCAACCTGACCGCCTTTTCAAATTCTCCCAACTCCAAATAAATCTTGGCCTGTAGCCATAGAATTTCATCAGTTAACCTGGATCCTTTGTATTGCTGATACATTTTATCCAGGGAATCAAGTGCTTCCATTTTCTTATTCTGAAATAGCATCAATTCAATACCTGCATATTTTCGCATCAAAAAATCAGATGTATCCAGTCCTGTATTATCCTTGATCAACAAACTGAGATGAATGGCATCGTTGGATATCTCCCGGGTAGTGGCTTCTTTTAAAACATCCAGATGTTCCTGCGCCAGGGCAAAATCTCCCTTATAATAAGATAATTTGGCACTTCTCAATTTGGCTTCATATCCAATGGGTGTTTCCTTTGCAGACTTTTCTACCTGGGCATAAAGCAAGGCTGATTCCCAGGGTTCTCCCGACAGAAGATAGATATCCCCCAGATCCAGTTTGCATCTTGCTTGCAGTTCCGGTGATATCCTTGGGATATTGATAATTGCATTCAATAATTGTATGGCTGAATCTTTTTCATTCAAATAAAATGCATGCAGCCTGGCTTTGCTCAATAAGGCTTCGGCAGTCCGGGAATTGATCCCGAGTTCCCTCACCAGTTGGGTATAATCATTTGCCAGTGTACGGATTTCCTTTACATCCACCGGAAATGTATTTTTAACCAGTTCTTCCCTTGAATTGATTTTATATCTTTTGGCAATGGGATAAATATACGCCTGCTTATAATGTTTCGTCAGATAATCAAATATTTCCAGGGCCGACTCGTAATCTTTATTTTCAAGCGCAATCAATCCCACTTCCAATATTTCGTTGCCGTCCTTATCTGTTTTTAAATCAAAGGCACGGGCCTGTAAAAAAGCACCATAAAAATTGCGTTGCTGGATATTTACCCAAATGATCAATTCAGAATATATTTCATTTTCCGGATCTTTCTGGATGAGTTCATACATCATGGTCTCAAAACTTTTAAGATCTTTTTCTTCCGTTAAAAAATTCTGCAGTACATTTTTGACATAGGGTAAATTATTCGGGCTCCTGTTTACAAAATTTAAATACTCCCGAACCATTATATCTTTTTCGTTAAGCAACCTGTAAACAGTAGCAAGCTCTACTGCAAAGGCATATGGATCCTTCTGTACCTGTCTGCCAGCCTGGTATAAATCTATGGCATAATCCAGTTTCTGGTTCCTGATAAAATACTGTGCTGTTAATCTAAGTTTTCTTTCATCTGTCTTGACTTCATCAATCAATTTTTCATAGTATTCCTTTTCCTCTTTCAGTTCACCTTGCCTTCCATAAATCAATCCTTTATCGACTGCATAAAAAATGTTCTCCGGAAAATCCTTGATGTTATTGTTGATATATTTCTCGGCATTTTTAAAATCATCGGTACTTAATAAAATTTCGAAATAGTTTTTATGGATCAAAGCAATGTTTCGTGGATTCTTTGCAAGTTTTTCGTAGATGTCTTTTGCTTTTTCGAGTTCGCCCATGGTATAGTATTCATTGGCCAGATTGATATCTGAAAGATCCTGTGCCATTAATGATTCAAAAAAAGAAAAAGAAAGCATCAGAAAAAGCGAATGGAAAATGGTATGAATCCTAACCGGTCTTTTCAACATGCTAATTAATTTAATTAATATATTATATTATTTCAATGTTATTATTAGTCTGTGGATATGTTGATAACGAAATTAAATATTTCTTGTTTTTTAAAATTGTGTATAATTTTAGAATTTTTATAGATTTATACACAGTTTATTAACTTATAAAATATTGTAAATCAGTATTTTAATATTTTTTGATTTTCTGTTCTATAAAATGTGGATAACTTTATATTTTAACTTTCTGTGGAAAAGATGGGTAGAAATTGACGATCAGGCTTCATTATTAACACCTTGAATAGCAATTTACAGGAAGAATGACCCATCCATAATTTATGTACAATTTATCCAGATGTTATCCTGAGCATATCCACAGAATTTAATCCTGTACTTAAAGTTAAAATTCAAGTTTAATATCTGTTATCTCCCAATTGGCTCTGACCGAGATTACCTCGTGGAAGAAAAATACATCTTCCGGTTCAATGGATTCAAATATATTTCCAGGATCCCAGGTTCCGTTATTGTTATTATCGATAAATACGCGGATCAAGTATTCCCCAGGTTTTACATTGTTGAAGGTGTAATCAACTACATCTTTGATCTCCTGCTGGACTTTCACACCCTGTTTATCCAGTAATTGTATGGTAAAGGAGGAATAATCCGATATGACTGTTCCCTTTATAATGCCATAATTTTCACTTTTTAATTTAGAATAATTATTATCAATTTCGGGTAAAGTATCAAGATCAACGGATATAAATGTTCCCCGATCAAAATGGAGATTAAGGTCATTTGGTCTTTTTTTCCCAGTATTGATCGAAGGACCGGTGGTAGTTTGTCTCTCTCTTTTGATGGTGACGGCCGTATCATTTTTGGTCAAATTTTCTAAATACTCAGTATAAAAAAGTTTAATATCAAACTGAAAAGAATCCTTTTGGTCATTAACCGGATGAATTGAATCAGCGGGAATGAACTGATAGGTTACGCTGTCATATTTAAAATAAAGACTATCTGCATTGATCGAAATAATGGGTTTGTTAAAAGAGATTTTGCCATAAAAGTTGTCTGTGATATTTTCAGCATTCTTGGGTATAATGGTATAAGTAAAATCAGCTTTTTTCCTTTTTGATTCTGTAAATTTAAGATATAAGGTATCATTCACTTCCTGACCTAAACTATCATATGCTGAAAAATAATACTGAATACTATCAATGCTTTGAAAGGTATCATAAAAGCGTATGGTTTTTTTATCTTCACCAAAATTATGATAAACCGCCCGGGAAGAATCAAGAACAATGACCCGGTAGTCGACGATGTTTTTATTCAATTTAATTTCATAGTAAACGCCGGCTGGACCTTCCCGCTGAATTTCAAGTGGACGCATATCGATATAAAAAACATTGATTCTGATGGAATCCATATTCGCGTTCAGATTTAAAGTATCAGATACAAATCCAAATTCTTCTTTGGGGATATCACAGAGGAGATTGGAATTTTTATCCTTGTAGGCATATAATCGATAAAATTCATTTTTGATATTTTCGATCAGATAAAGTCCATCCTCGTTGGTTCTGGTCAGATAGATCGGTTTACTATTAAAAATGTCCAGTGTATCCCTGGCATTATATAAGCATACCGTATATTCTTCCACCGGTTTATTTGTAAAGAGGTCGAATACTTTTCCATTAATGGAAATGGAATCAATGTAGTTGCCTGTACTGAATGCAAGCACATTGTCTTTCGTAATGTTTCCTTCAGTGATATCCTGAATGGCATCTTGAAAATTGAAGGTGTAGGTAGTGCTGTCAGAAAATGGTTTCGGAAAAGTCAATTCAATGCTATATTTTCTGATTTTACTTTCATATTCATCTTCGATTAATGGCGTAATGATCAGTTGTTTTTGGAGATCCTGGATTTTCAAATATTCATCAAATGTGAGGTTCACACTCTTTCCATGGTAGTTGAGGCTTTTATTTTCAGGAATGGATTGAACAAGGACAGGAGGGATGGTATCCCGTGGACCTCCAGTGGGAGGTTTTATGTTGGCACAGTTGGATAAAAAATAGAACCCTATCAATAGCCCGGTTATAAATAAAATGATATTTTTCATTTTTTTAGAATATAGATCAGGCTGGAGTAATCCCGATTATTTTTTCTAGCATAACTGTTTGATTTCAAGCCACTTAACACAGATTTTATGTAATTATTTTTTTTGTTTTTATATTTTTCACTTAGAAGACTGATATAGAATGCATCAAGTTTCATAGGAAGAATATTTTTAATTTTCAAATCATGCATTTTAGCAAGCGTTTTGAAGCTTTTCTGATTAAAGTGAGAAAGATGTCGAGGGACGTCATACGCGGCCCAATGACTCTCATATTTTTTTGCATCGTATGAATCAAAATTTGGAAGTGCGATGATCAGAGAACCTTTATTTGATAACAACATTTTAAGATGAGCTATCTTGTCATGAAGATCTGGAAGATGTTCAAGCACATGCCATAAAGTGATGATATTGAATTCGGCTTCATTTTTTAGGTCTCCGAGATCTTCAAAAATTTTCTGATTCAATTTTTCCTCAGCCTTTTTCCGTGCATATTGATTAATTTCGACTCCTGTTATCTTCCAACCCTTTTGATTACAGGTCAGTAAAAATTCTCCCGTACCACAACCCACATCCAATAGATGTCCTTGTTCCGACAATGAATTGATCAATTTCAATTTATTTTTCAGGGTATATCTGCGAACTATTTTATAAATGAAATGAATCAGGTTATTCGACTGATTTGTATGGGAAATGTAATCTTTTGAGTCGTAATATTTTTCCAACTCAGAATCAATGGGACGGGGATTGGTAAAACGAAAGGAGCATTGATTGCATTCATTGATGGCAAAACTCTCACCGGATAAAAATTGATCCTTACAGATTATAAAGTTTTTTATGCCCATGTTTCCACAAACAGGACATTTATCGATCTTATAATACATAAATTATTTTCCCAAATACACCATTAATATTGAAATGTCGGAAGGAGAAACACCACTGATTCTGGAAGCCTGTCCAATGGTATCAGGTTTTATATTAATTAACTTTTCTCTTCCCTCCGTTGATAGCGATGAAACTCTCTTAAAATCAAAATTTACTGGGATTCGATAATCCTCCATTATTTCCATTTTATCGGCAATTTTCTTTTCTTTCTCAATATACGTTTCATATTTTATTTGGATTTCAACTTGCTCAATTATTTCCTGATCAAATTTAATCAATAATGATTCTAATGATGGATCGGTTTTCGCGATATCAAAGATCGAAAGCTCAGGCCGTTTTAAAAGTTGAATAAATGCGGCTTTTTCCCGGATGGGTGCAGTGTTTTTTAATGAGGTGATGGAATTAAAGGATTCCGGTTCGATTTTTATTTGAATCAATTCGTCCTGAAGAATGGAGATCTGTGCCTTTTTATCCAATAGACAATCGTATCGATTTTTAGAGGCCAGTCCAAGTGCATATCCTTTTTCTGTCAGCCTGAGATCCGCATTATCCTGACGAAGCAGAATACGGTATTCCGCGCGGGAAGTGAACATCCTATATGGCTCTTCAGTGCCCTTATTGATCAGGTCATCAATTAATACACCCATATAGGCTTCTGATCTTTTAAGCACGAAGGGCTCGCGTTCATGTACCAGATTATGTGCATTGATTCCTGCCAGTAATCCCTGGCAGGCGGCTTCTTCATAACCTGTTGTACCATTAATCTGACCTGCAAAAAACAGATTATGCACCAATTTTGTTTCAAGTGTTGATTTTAATTGGGTTGGAGGAAAATAATCATATTCAATCGCATATCCGGGCCGGAACATTTTTACCTGTTCAAAACCAGGTATTTTTTGAAGTGCCTTATATTGTACATCTTCGGGCAGGGAAGTTGAGAATCCGTTTACATAGACTTCCACGGTATTCCATCCTTCCGGTTCAACGAAGATCTGGTGCCGTTCTCTGTCAGCAAACCGGTTGATTTTATCTTCGATGGAAGGACAATATCGTGGTCCCACCCCTTTAATTCTCCCTGTAAACATGGGTGATCGATCAAATCCCATTTCAAGCAACTGGTGTACTTCTCGATTTGTATAAGTGATATAGCAACTCTTCTGTTCCATCAATTTAGGAGTATCTGTAAAAGAAAATTTTCCAGGCACTTCATCTCCTTTTTGCTCTTCAAAACTGGAATAATCCAGGCTCCTTCCATCTACTCTCGGTGGTGTCCCGGTTTTCATCCTGCCTGATTCGAAGCCAATTTTAATGAGTGATTCTGTCAATCCCGATGCTGCTTTCTCCCCAGTACGTCCACCCCCAAATTGTTTTTCACCAATATGAATAATTCCATTAAGAAAGGTACCGTTCGTTAAAATCACCGATTTCGCAGGTATTCTAATCCCAAGACCTGTTTTAACTCCTGCAACTTTTCCGTTTTTAACAAGAATATCAGTGATCATTTCCTGCCAGAAGTCTATCCTGTCGATTTTTTCAAGCTGCAATCTCCATTCTTCTGAAAACCGCATGCGATCATTTTGAGTTCGAGGACTCCACATGGCCGGACCTTTTGATTTATTTAGCATTCTGAATTGAATCATGGATTTATCCGAAATGATTCCAGAACAGCCTCCCAGGGCATCGATTTCGCGGACAATTTGACCTTTGGCCACACCTCCCATCGCGGGATTACAGGACATCTGTGCGATGGTCATCATATTCATAGTTGCGAGTAATACGCTGGAACCCATGTTGGCAGCAGCTGCAGCTGCTTCACAACCTGCATGCCCAGCTCCCACAACGATCACATCATATTCTTTAAACATAATCCTTAAAATCAGAAAGTGTTCCACGTGGAACACTTTGTTATCAGGTGATCAATTTGCTCAAGATGTTCCACGTGGAACATTATGTTTCATACAAAGTTAGACACTCATTTTCTTTTTCTCTCATTTTTTGCTGCTGATCTTTCGTTTTATCCTTAAAACCCAGCAGATGCAGCACTCCATGAATCATGACCCGGTGCAATTCCCTTGAAAACGAGGTATTGAATTTAGGGCCATTTTCCCTGACCCGGTCAATACTGATATATATATCCGCTTCAAGATGGTTACTGTCTTCTGCATAATCAAAAGTAATTATATCGGTGAGGCTTTCGTGCTGGAGATATTTATTATTCAATACATGTAAATAATTATCTGAACAGAAAATAAAATTGATTTGAGTTTGATTTTTTTTGCTTTCCAGCTCGATCACCTTTTCAATCCAATTGGTCAGGTTTTTTTTGTGGGGAAGTTTGAAATGAATATCTTCATTAAAAAATGAGATCTCAGCCATTTTCAGCTAATATAAAAACATAATTCAACAACACTGCCATTTTCCTTAAAGTTCACTTCATCACATAGATGTCTCATTAAAAAAATTCCTCTCCCACTGGGTTTATCAATGTTTTCCGGAGAAGTAGGATCTGGAAGATTGTGAAAATCAAAACCGAATCCTTCGTCCTTGATGATAAATTTGATGATGTTGTCATTCAAAAAAAGTGATAAATGAACGTTTTTCTTTTTATCATTCAGGTTTCCATGTCGGATGGCATTATTTACCGATTCGGTTACCGCAACCATGATATTGCCATAAATGTCATCATCCAATTGAAATTTCTCTTTGGCATTATCAATAAAACTTTCAACAATCCTGATATTCTCTTCCAGTGATGGGAAATGAATTTTAATTGAATTCATTAGGTAGTTATTTGAATGTTGTTTCTAATCTATTAAAATAATCCATTACCTCCTTCTTATAATATGGATTTAATTTAGGAGGCAAGGTCCTTAAAAGTTCAATTTCTTTTTCCTTCGTCTTTAAGTACTTTTCAAACTCCGGAGGAATTTCCCGTTGTAATTCCCTGGCAGATTTTGCTTCTCTCTCAGGATCCAGCTCCTGTTCTCGCATGGCATCTTCAGCTTCAAGCAATCTCGTAAGTATTTCCTGTTGTCTCTGAATCAATTGTTGTGTTAATTTTTTATTGACCAGATCAATTTCAGTTTCTTCCATTTTATCTGTCAGATCGCCGAGGGATCCTTCTTTCCCATTCATCTGGTTCAATTTCTTCTCCTCCTCCTGTAACATTCTACGTATTTTTTCCTGTTCGGCTGCAAGTTTTGCCAATTCTTCTGATAATTCCCTTCCGGTCTTTCCACTTTTTTTCAGTTCACTGATTTGCTGGTTCAATTGTTTTTGTAATTCCGATAACTGAGGATTTCCCTGTTTCTGCTGTCCAGGCTGTGGAATAGCCATGGCATTTGCCAATTGCTGTTGCATCATTGACAGGACATCATCCAGTAACAGGGCTAGATTATTCATCGAAGTCATGGCAAATTGTTGTTTTCCTGTTGCCTGGGCTTTTTTTCTTTCTCGTAAGGCTTCAACACTTTCGTCCATGTATTTGTTCATTTCACTCACTTCCCGCGTTACAAAAGAGGAGATCATTTCCACCCGTTTTGAAAGGGCAATCAAACTATCTTCAATCACCTGAGCATCATCCTTGATTTTAAGCTGTTTCTGAGAAAGATCAATGAACCTGGGGTCACTCTGGTTGACGGATTTAAAATCTTCCATGATCTCTTCCTGAGTAAAGGATAAAGTAAGTAGATTGTCCACAATTTGTCTCAGGTCGTTGAAATTCTCCTGCATCTGCATCATTTGCCCGCTGGCTTTCATGGATTCCATTTTCTCTGACATCTGCTGCATGTTTTGCGCTGCATTTTTCTGGGATTGCGTGGCTTTGTTTCTGTTTCCCTTTTCCATGTTCTCAAGGGATTCACTTTGTTCTTTTTCAATGTTCTTTTCTTCCTCAATGGTATTTTCGATGTGATGCGGAAATTCCAGATTCTGATTCATGTCCAGCATTTCTTCCATGGATTCCTGAAAATCTTTGAAATCCTTATTGAGATTCTCCTGCTGATCTTTCAAATCCTGCAGGTCATTCGATTTATCCTGGGTTTTGTTCGCCAGCTCTTCCTGATTTTGTTCAAGTTCTTTGATCTCATTGATTACTGCGTCAAGCTTCTTTTCATATTTGAGGCGTTTAAATAGCTCCAGCGCTCTTTCAAGCTCCCGCTCAAGATTCTTTTCAGTCAGATCCATATTTTTCAGAATGTTTTTAATCTCATTGAGATCCTTTTTCTCCTCCAGTAATTTGGCAAGCTCCTCAAAGAGTTTTTTACTTTCCTCGTCCAGCATCTCATCCATAAGCTTTTGAAGTTGTTCAACTTTTTCCCGGAATTCTTCATCCATTTCTTCAAATCGCTCTTGCTTTAAATTATTTGCTTCATTGAGATCCTGTAAATGCTCGATCTCCTCCGTCAGTTGTTGTTTATCTTTGATCAAATCTTCGAGCAATTTCTGATCCTGCCAACTCATCTGCCTTTTTCCTTTAAGTCTGTCTTCTATTTCGTCAATTTTCCGGTTTAATTCCTGCGCTTTCTTTAAACTCTTATCTATCTGATTTTCAGCATTTTGTGAAGATTTTTTTAGTTCTTCTTTGAGTTCTTCCCGGCCCGGTACCCTGAACTGATACACACCTGTTTGTGATGCTTTTGATCCGTTAATTGCATCATTATCCCTGACTTCCAAGTAATATTCAATACGATCAGAAGTTCTAAGCTGAATACTATCCAGGTTCCAGTGATAATAAAAGCTTTGTGAATTTTTAGAGGGATCGATGTTCAAATTGATCTTTTCGAAAGGTTTATTACGATCATTTTGCGGGTCCTGAATTAATTTGTAAAATAAACGAAGGTCATTGAATCCATAATCATCGGATATATTTCCTCCCAGGATCAAAAATTCATACAATACAGTATCAGAGAACTGATTCACTGAAATTTTGGGGAATTCGTCCGGGATTACATCCAAATGATAGATTATTTTATCTTTATTGGATGTAAATTCATTGTTCATGGAAATCTCATAATTCTGGATTTCCTTGACCTGTTTTTTGAAATGAAATAGTTCTGGTTCACTCTTTTGAAGTGTATGATAAGTTTCTTCATTCATGAATTTCATGAACATGCTGTCAGTGAATAATGTCTGAAACTGCCATTCAATTTCAGTGCCTTCCGGGATCTGTAGATTTCCCACATTGGTCAATATTTCCTGGTTTTTATGGAGATATCCCGGATATTCCAGGACAACATTAAAATTTTTAATATTGGGTCGGTTAACGACTTCAATGGTGTAATTTTCCGAATTAAATCCCGCAGCTTCAAAATTAAAAGTTATGTTTCCTGATAATTTCTGAAAGGTATAAGCATAATCAGTTTTATTACCGGAATTCAACTTGATCTTCCTTTCACCAAGCATTAAATAAACACTTTCAGGTATAATATCCCCGGTTATAGCTAATTGAAGATCAAAATCTTCGTTTTTATAAGCGATTAAATTTTCATTACCCAGAATAAAATTAAAGGGTGCGACTCGCTTATATTCCTTATTATGATTGATGATCCGATCCGTACTTTCCTGTATGACCCTGGGAAAAGTGAGTCCCAGAAAAATAACGATCACAAAAGGGATTAAAAGATAAAGGATATATTTCCGGTTTGAAGAATAGGAAATGGCTTTTTCAAAAGGAACATGGGTAATTTCATACGATTTCTGATCAATACTGGCCTGCACCAGTTTATTCTTTTCGGGCATAAGATGATATAACTGCAATATATTCAACAATTTATCACTGATAGAAGGGAAATATCTGCCAATCTGGGACGCTGCTTCTTCCTGCGTAATCTGCAAGGAGGAAATGAATATCCTGAAGAAAGGGAGAATGATCCATTTTATAAAGACAAACAATAGCAGTATAATGTATGAATAAAAAAGAATGGATCTTGTTATCGTATTGAATTTGGCAAAATATTCAAGCAGATTATAAAAGAGAAAAGCACTGAGAAGGAGTGATGAGGACAGGATGAGCCCCTTAAGAAAAAAGTTTGTATAGTACTTTCTCTTATAGGCATTAATTTTTTTCTGTATCACAATATCCTCCACTGCCTTATCTAATTTATGCTAAAACTCAAAATTTAATTAAGCTGCTTGGGTTTATCGAAATAAACTTCACTGAAATCCCTGTATTGCATAGGATTGTTAGGAAAATTCTTCACATATGAACGAATGAGTCGATATCCTTCGTCATACCATAATATAATAATCGGAGCATCTTCTACTAGAATCCTTTCTGCCTGTTTGAAAAATACATTGGCTTCCTCGATCGATTTTGCATTTAGAGCGGCCCGATACAAAGCATCGAATCTGTTATCGCGATATCTTGCAATATTAGGATACGATATACTGCCACTTTTTGTTGGGAGATTTTTTCCAAAAAATGGCCACAGGAAGTTTTTGGCACTTGGAAAATCGGCTACCCAACCCGTACGCATGATTCTAAAGTTGCCCTGATAGCTTTTTTCGATCAGTTGAGCAAAAGGCAGAATGGTAAGTTGTATCTCAATGTTCAGGTTATCTTTCAATTGTTTTTGTATCTCAACCGCCACGTTCGTATTTCGCTCCCCTTCTGCATTGAGCAATAATTCTATTTCAGGAAACTTATTCCCATCGGGATATCCTGCCTTGGATAAAAAGTAGCGTGCAGAATCAACATTCAGTTTATAACCCTGAATATCCGTGATGTCATAATCTGTAAAAACCGGTGGTGTAATTCCATGGTACCCTGGTTCATAACCCTCTCCATTTAATACAAAATCAAGGATTTTTTCACGATCAATGGCGTAACTGAAAGCTTTTCTCACATTGATATCCCTGAAAATAGGATCCATCATGTTAAAAGTCAGGAATTGCGTCATCATCTCCGGGACCCGTTGAAGCTCATATCGCTGAAATTCACTCACATTGCCACTTGCTGTTTCTTCCAGGATTTCAATGATATAATCGGTTGGCAACCTATACAACATTTCGAGATTTCCCTTACGGAATTCAAATAATTCAGTCTTTTTGTCTTTGATAAACTGAATGATAATGGCATCCAGGAAAGGAAGGGAGTTTCCGAATGCATCCTTCCCATGATATTTTTCATTTTTCTTCAGGATGAGGGAAATGTCCTCATCCACACTGGCTAAATAAAAGGGTCCAGTTCCAACCGTTTTGATCCTCATGTCAATGCCATACATTTCTTCGGCCTCATGAGGATAGATAAAACATTCCGGCATGGCAAGGGTAACGAGAAAGGTAGAATTGGGTTCCACAAGGTTTAACCGGACAGTGTATTGATCGATCACCTGGATACCACTTACTTCGAAATCGGGTACTTTGCCACCGGAAGAAGCATTATAGTATTGGTTAGCCCCCGCCAGTACATCTTTAAAAGAGGATGAAAAAAGCTGATTGCCCATGCTCTGGGTGCACAACCTTGTAAAACAATATTTAATGTCTTCAGCCGTAACTTCACGTCCGGTTCCATTGCTGAAACAGGGATCATCATGGAAATAAACACCCTTCATCAAATGGATCGTATATGTTTTACCGGAATCATCCATCTCATAACTCTCAGCCAGACCATTGATCACTCGCAGATTATCATCGTCCAGTTTAAATAAACCTTCATAGATCTGGGTGGCAACACGGTAAGAATAGGCATCCGTTATGTTATGCGGAAAAAGATTTTTTATATACTCTGATTCATTCAATCTAAAAATCCCTCCATAATACCGTTCTCCTTTGCCTTCTTTCAGCATGACCTGATCATCCCTGCTTTCTTTTTCAGACGAACAGGAAAAAAAGATTAGCATTGCAGAAATGTAAATTATCGATTTGAACTTCATGAATGTTTATTTATATAATAAATATGGAATAATCAAATTTATCCAATTTAATTGATTTCCAATAATATAGGGCAGTGATCAGCATGTTCAACATCCTGGAATATTTTTGCTCCAGCCAGACGTTCTTTCATTTCCAGTGTGGCCATATGATAATCAATGCGCCACCCGAGATTTTTTGAGCGGGCATTGAACCGGAAACTCCACCAGGAATATTGATGAGGTTGATCATTAAAATACCTGAAAGTATCTATGAATCCTGTTTCCAGAAATTTGGTCACCCATTCCCTTTCTTCAGGAAGGAATCCGGAGGAATTTTTATTGGATACCGGGTTATGTATGTCGATGGGTTTATGACAGATATTAAAATCTCCGGAAACAATCAGGTTTTTTTTCTTTTTCTTAAGATCCACTACATAGGATAAAAAATCAACCAGGAATTGCATTTTAAAAGCCTGCCTTTCATCCCCGCTGGAGCCAGAAGGAATATAAAGACTCATGACTGAAAAATCCTTGTAATCCGCCCGCAATATTCTGCCTTCATCATCATAATGTTCCATGCCGCTGCCATATTCCACATTTTCAGGCTCGGTTTTCGAAAGGATCGCCACACCACTGTATCCTTTTTTCCGGGCGGCATGCCAGTATATTTTGTATCCAAGTGCTTCGAATGCACTTACATTTACCTGGTCAGGATGGGCTTTGAGCTCCTGCAAACATAAAATGTCTGGTGATGCTTCCTTCACCCACCCGAGGAAACCTTTATTCAGTGCAGATCGGATTCCATTGACATTATAGGAATATATTTTCATTTATTGATTGATTTCTTTTTCAAAATATTCAATGATATGAATTTTCAATAATTTTTCCTGCTCAAGCCTATCCAGATGAGGTAGTTTTTTAAGGAGTTTCCAATGTGGCCATCCTTCCAAATCGATCCCTTCGAGTTCATAATACCCAGCTAGACTTAAGATTTTACAGATAGCTATATGGATCAGATCTCTTTTTTCTTCCTTAGTAAACCGTTTTAAACCCTTCCCCAGCTCATGTACACCAATAATAAAAAGAACAACGTTTATGTCCCTTGGTTTTTTTCCGAAGGCTTTTTCGATCGTTTTAAGTACTTTTTCCCACTTTCTGTGGTAATCAAGATCCTGCTGATACATTTTTATTCAGTTCATCCCAGTAATCCATGGCTCTTCTCAGATGTGGTATCACGATGGTGCCGCCAACCAAGGTAGATACAGACATTGCTTCAGTAACCTCTTCGGTACTGAGATCTAATTCAAAACATTTTCCCAGATGATATTTAACACAGTCATCACATCTCAGCACCAAGGAACAGGCCAGTCCGATCAGTTCCTTGTTTTTTTTATCAAGATGTCCCTTCTCATAAGCATTAGCATCCAGGTTAAAGATTCGTTTAATGATTTTATCGTTACCTGAAAGGATCCGGTCATTCATCCTGTTCCGGAATTGATTGAATTCATCTATCTGACTCATTATGTGGCTTGTTCTTTGAAAGCAAAGATATATTCATTATTTTAAAAACAGTAAAATTCAGTTTCAGCTATGTTTCGCGATTTTGTTACCTTATTGTTTCCCAGTATCTGTGCTTTGTGTAATGAAGGATTATCCAGGAGAGAAAATCTTATCTGCCTGAAATGTCTTCATCAGTTGCCCAGGTATTTTCAGGATCTGAACCAGGATGAGATCTATCTTCATTTTATACAATCCTACCATTATGAGGCATTTTATGCCTATTTGAGATATTATAAGAAAGGCATTACGCAAAAACTGCTCTATCAGATCAAATACAATCGAATGCCCGCCCTTGGTGAAAAAATAGGTTATTTGCTGGGCTCTGAAATGAAAAGCAGCAATCCCGACCTCCGAATCGATTTGGTGTTACCTGTTCCTTTGCATTTACTGAAAAAGAAAAGGAGAGGATATAACCAGTCCGATTATTTTGCCAGGGGAATTTCCAGGGCCTTGCAGACAAAATGGTCGGACCGGGAAATCGAAAGAATAAAAAACACCGATACCCAGACCCATAAGAGCAGGGAAGAAAGGATCGAGAACGTGGATGGAATTTTCAAGGTCAGGCATAGTCAAAACCTGCAAAACAAACATATTCTCCTGGTTGACGATGTAATTACTACCGGAGCCACACTCGAATCCTGTGCTGATGCGATCCTTCGAGCGGCTGATTGTAAACTGAGCCTGGCAGCCATGGCCATTGCCAAATAAAAACCCCGGTTGGGCCGGGGTTTTTTGTGTAATTTTAATTTCTTCTAATAATTTGAACCGGCCCGGATCATGGCACATCTAAAACCGATGGTAGCCGTGGCAGAATCTTCCGATAAAAATCTTCGGGTTCCGGGTGATAACCAATAGGCGACATCTTTCCATGATCCACCTTTATAAACTCTCACCCTGTCACTGATCATTGATTGTCTGGAATCCCATTCGTACCAGTTCTCAGGATCATCGATATTGGCATTTTCTGTTGCATTTTTATCGTTGGGTCCCCTTCTAACCGGATTCAGATCTTCCATATCCTGATAGGAAAGGGGCCGGTATACATCAAGTACCCATTCGTTCACATTTCCTGACATGTTATACAGACCAAAATCATTGGGTGGATATTCATAAATATAGGCAGTGATCATAGCGCCATCATTCAATTTCCCGGCAATACCCGCATAATCACCTCGTCCACGTTTGAAATTGGCCAGGAAGTAACCCATTTGTTTTCCATATGGATTTCTTAATGCATGGCCATCCCACGGGTAGAGTCTTCGATGGGTCTGGTTTTCATCCAACCATTGGGTGCCGATCAATGCCTGTGCGGCATATTCCCATTCGGCTTCTGTAGGCAGTCTGTAATCCGGAAGTACTACACCGGTCTCCAACGGAATTCTTCCTCCTGTTTCAGCCGGAAGTTCTTCGAGTCCAGCATCTGCAGCAAGTTTCTGATTCACCACGGATGTTCTCCAGTTGCTGTAATCCATGGCCTGTCTCCAACTGACTCCCACTACAGGATAAAACCTGAAACCAGGGTATCTGAAATAATGATCCGTGTAGGGATCATTGAATGCCAGGTCCCTTGCCCATACAGCTGTGTCCGGTAAAGCGGTTTCATAAGCTGTTCTGGGGGAATCGAGTTTGACATAATGAAGATATTCAAGCCAGTGAATATTGGCTACTTCTGTTTCATCCATGTAGAAAGAAGCCACTGTGACCGTTCTTTCAATGTTATCTCTTGAAAAAAGGACATCTTCTTCGAAAGAACCCAGTACGGTTCTTCCTCCTTCTATAAAGACAAGATTCGGGCCTTCTGGTTGACCGCGGTATTCTGCTACCTGAAATCCTTCATCTGAATTATATTCCAGTCCTGTAGCAGTACTGTATCTTCCTGGATTGGTAGCTGTTGGCGTGCCCTTACCTCCACATGCATAAATCATAGAAGCAACTGCACTGAAAAACACCAGATTTTTTAGGGAATAAATCAATGTTTTCATAACAAAATTTTATTCAAAATAATTACACCTGTTTTAACCTCTTACTATTATTTTCACCGGATAAAACTCTTCCGGAGTCTAAAATTAAATAAGATTCTTTTAAATCCTGCGCAAAAATTGTAATAATAATACAAGAAAAACAAACTTAATGTAAAATTTTTAACTAAATATTACAATATTCCAAGATTATCAAGTCCTATTCTAACATATATACTCCAAAAGGGAGTGATTTATTGTATAGATTGTTCAGATTTTTGAATTATATTTTCCAGTGTTTGCTTGGCATCAAGCACATCATGAATCTGTTGAATGATCAGAACCGGTTTATTTTTTGATTCTTTAAGGCTGCATTTCCCCGGGTTGGTTTTGATATATTGCAGAATTTTTCCAAATATTTCAGATTTATAGTACTCCTCATACCCGAGATCAAGAAATTGTGCTTTGATGATCCCGTTCTTAATGATCAATTTATCAATCCCCAATTTTTCAGCAATCCAGCGAACCCTCACAGTTTCAATCAATGTATTGACTGATTCCGGGATTTCTCCAAAACGGTCCTTGATTTCTTTTATAAATGCGTTAAGTTCATCTTCATTTTTAATACTATCCAGCCTTGCGTAAAGGTTCAATCTTTCACTGATATTGGAAACATAATTTTCTGGTATCAGCATTTCAAAGTCAGTTTCGATGATACAATCCTCAACGAGGTAATCGGCTTTTTCTTTGAGGTCCAGTTCAAATAATTCGCGGAATTCTGTTTCCTTTAATTCCTGGATCGATTCATCCAGTATCTTATGGTAGGTATCAAATCCAAGGTCGTTGATAAACCCACTTTGTTCCCCTCCAAGAAGATTACCTGCTCCGCGGATATCAAGATCACGCATCGCTACCTTGAAACCATCTCCCAGATCCGAAAATTCTTCCAGTGTTTTAAGTCTTTTCCTGGCTTCCACTGACAGGCCAGCCACCGGAGGAGTGAGTAGATAACAAAAGGCTTTACGATTGGAGCGGCCTACCCTTCCCCGCATCTGGTGAAGGTCGGACAATCCAAACATGTGTGCTCGGTTGATGATGATGGTATTTGCATTGGGAATGTCCAATCCGGATTCAATGATGTTGGTCGAAACGAGAATATCATATTCTCCTTCTATGAATTTGAGCATGATTTTCTCCAGCTTTTCTCCCCGCATTTGCCCATGAGCCACGGCGATTTTCGCATCCGGGACCAGCCTGAAGATTATGTTTGCGATTTCATCGATGTCATGAATTCGATTATGTACAAAAAAGACCTGCCCTCTCCTCCGCAGTTCACGACTGATGGAATCCCTGATCTGACTTTCATTAAACGTATGAATTTCCGTGGTAACTGGCTGGCGGTTTGGTGGCGGAGTGGAAATGATACTCAGATCTCTGGCTCCCATGAGTGAAAAATGAAGGGTTCTGGGGATGGGGGTGGCGGTAAGGGTGAGGGTATCGACATTCACCCTGAACTCTTTCAATTTTTCCTTTACACTCACCCCGAATTTCTGTTCCTCATCCACAATCAACAAACCGAGATCTTTAAAGACAATATCCTTATTGACAAGGCGGTGAGTGCCAATGATTATACCGGTTTTGCCATCAACCAGATTTTTGAGGGTTTGTTTGACCGATTTAGCTGATTTAAAACGGCTGATATATTCGATCTTGACAGGAAAGTCAGCGAGTCTTTCTGTAAATGTACGATAATGCTGAAAAGCAAGGATTGTTGTGGGTACCAGAACAGCCACCTGCTTATTATCCGCTACGGCTTTAAAAGCTGCCCGAATGGCCACTTCTGTCTTTCCGAAACCAACATCCCCACAAACCAGCCGGTCCATTGGATGGGGCTTCTCCATGTCATTTTTTACATCAAGGGTTGATCTTGCCTGGTCAGGAGTATCTTCGTAAATAAAAGAAGATTCTAATTCCGCTTGGAGGAAACTGTCCCGGCTGAAGGAAAATCCCGGACTTGCCTTTCTTTTGGCATATAAATGAATGAGATCTTTGGCGATATCTTTAACTTTTCTTTTTACCTTTTTCTTTTTCAAGTCCCATTCCTGGGTTCCCAGTTTGCTCATTGCCGGGGGATTTCCCTCCTTGCCGGTATATTTGGATATTTTATGGAGCGATTGAACACCCACGTACAAAAGATCATCATCCTTGTAGACCAGCCTCAGGGTCTCCTGTTCCTTCCCATTTATTTCAACCTTATCCAATCCTACGAAACGGCCGATCCCATAATCAATGTGAGTCACATAATCCCCCGGTTGCAACGTTTGTAATTCACGCAGGGTAAGGGCTTTGGATTTTGTGTATTTTGTTTTTGCCTGATACCGATGATATCTTTCAAATAGCTGATGGTCAGTATATACGGCGATTTTCAAATGATGATCAATAAACCCGCTTCTCAGTTCGACTGGAATGGATTTAAAGGTTACAAAAGGATTGATTTCCTCAAAGATGGAAGTAAGTCTTTCGATCTGACTTTCGGATCCCACCGAAAAGATATTCAGATATCCTTTATCCTGGTTCTCCTCGAAATTTTTACTGAGCAGGTCAAAGTTCTTATTAAAGGAAGGTTGTCCCTGTGAATGAATCTCATATGCATGGGCCTTTTTAAAATAAAATCGGTTCCCAAATTCGACACAGGTAAAGTTATTAAGAGAATCCCTGAGGGAGGTACTGGTTTCGAAAATATCCTCTGGAGAAAGAATGACCTGGGTTTCCCCACTTTTTTTGAGGATTTCGTGGAATACTTCTTTTATCTTTTCAAATTGTTTTTGGATGATATCCAGCGTGAATTCATAATCCTTGATAAAAACTTTAGTATTAGCCGGAAGGAAAGACAAAAAAGAATCCCTGCCCTCCTCCTGCAATTTATTCTCAATATTGGGGATCAGGTGTATATCATTTACGGATTCAACAGATAATTGTGTTTCCGGATTAAAAACGCGGATGCTTTCAATGTCCTCGTCAAATAACTCGATTCGATAGGGGAGTTCATTTGCATAGGAAAAGATATCGAGGATTCCACCTCTGAGTGAAAACTGACCTGCTTCAAATACAAAATCTGTTTTTTCGAAATCATAGGAGAGGAGTTTCTCAATCATGTATTTCAGATGGATTCGGGATCCGGTTTTCAGGGAAAGCGTATTCTGTAACAGCGATCTTTTATTGATCACCTTTTCGATGAGCGCCTCCGGATAGGTGACGATTAATTCCCCCTTTGTATCTTTGTGGTTGATCCTATTTAGAATTTCAGCTCTGAATAGCACATTGGCATTCTCGGTCTCCTCTACATCATAGGGTTTTTTATAAGAGCTGGGATACAGGAGGATTTCCTTTTCCGGGATCAGGTTGTGTAGGTCATTCTGAAAATAGGCAGCCTCCTCCCGGTCGTGTAGAATAAAAAGGTAATTCTGGTGGGAAAGTTGGTAGATGGCAGCCGCCAGGATACTATCAAGGCTTCCAAACAAACCCCGTAATTGTAACTGCTGTTTTTCATCTTTTTTAATTCGTTCAGCAACAGTTTGAATGAGGCTGTCTTCCGTATATAAAGAAAGAAAATCTTTATAAGTCAAAATGCTGTTATTTTACGTGCAAAATTATTATCTATATCCCTAATATTTCAATTTTGATTTTTTTTATTCGAATTGATATAACCTTATTCCTGTTTTATGTGTTTATTAAAAAGAAAGATAAAGATATGTGATGGCATCGAATCAGGATAAAATTGATACCTCCAGCCGGTTGCTTTCCGGATTCAAGGAAATAGAAAAATGGCATCCGCATAAAATGCTAACACATTTGATCTTATTGGGGAGTTTTCTGGTACTTATTTTTTTACTTATCACATTTACCATTGAAAGCATCGCCTACCATGATTTTCTTGTAAGCATCAAGTTACCCAAGTTTTTTATCATTGCCACCATTGTGATCCTGGTATCCTATTTATTCAGAAATGATATTTTATATTCATACAGACAGGATGATATTGAAGCGATCAGAAAAAAATTCTTTGAGAAATTTCTGTTTGGGACTGTATTTTTATTATTTCAGTTTGTTGGCTGGCTGGAACTTGTTTTTCAGGGACTTACCTTCAAGAGCAATGTGGTGGGTACTTATCTTTTTTTAATTACCGGATATCATATGATCCATGTTTTAACCGGTCTGATCTATATTACTTTTTTTCTTTACAGAAGTAAAGACATCCACATTGACCCGGTAAGCAAATTGTTATACTTCACGGCCCCCTATGAAAGAATTAAACTGGAAATTTTCAGAACCTTCTGGAATTTTATTGGATTTTCCTGGATCTTTTTATTTATTTGGCTTGTCTTCCTGATTTAAATGATCAATTTTATTTTTTCGACTATATTATTTATCATTCCTTTTTTTGAAGATCCGCCTGAAATTATTATACCTTACCAAAACAATAATCAATTGATCCTTATTTTCTCAGAGAATAACAGATCTCCTGAATATGAACAAGCCTTGCTGGAGCTTTCCAGGGATCCCCTTGGATTGGATCAGCGCGATCTGATCATTTTTGAGATCTTTACGACAGGGGGCATCTATCCGGATGGATCTGCTTTATCTGAGGCAGATGCTGAAATCTTAAGAAACTATTTCAAAATTGAAACTTCAGCATTTACGATTGTAATTATCAACAAACAGCTTGAAGAAATATTCCGTTCATCACATCCCGTATCCGTCAAGGACTTATTTAAAACGATCGATTAATATTTTTGATCAAATCAGCCGTTACCATAATGCCGGTAAAAGATATTTTCAATTTCATCTACAGAGATCACATGCCGGGGAGTATCTATTGCTTTGTCAATGATCTCTTCGATGGCCTCTTTTTTCAAGTTCATCTTGAGTCCCAGGTTAACACATAATTCTTTTTCTTCATCGGTAATTATTCTATCGATTCCCATAAGAACGATTAAACGATGATATTGCATCATGATCCGGTACATGTCTTTGGGTGGCATGAAAGTGATATTGGCACTTTTTTCCTTGAGCTCTTTCAGATCCTTCCTGCTGATGCCCAACCGGTCCGCAACTGAGTTGATAAAATTGACTTCATTCAGCGCTTCATTGCCATCAATTTTAGAGAGATTTATTAAATCATTCAGATGGCTAATCTTTTCTTCATACAAATGATCCATGGACAATTGATATAAAAGATACTATTAAAAATAATTAATCAAGTTAATTTTGTTGTTCAAAATGTGCAATGGGAGATCCCAACAATATACCTGTAAAGTGTATCTAAAACCAATATTTCAAGCGGGTAGTTATAATATTGCTTAAAGATAAAATTATTTTCCAAAATAACATTAATCAAAAAATATATGACCCTGGAAAAACATGAAGTGATCATCATCGGAGGCGGCCCTAACGGTCTGGCATGTGCAATCGAAGCACAAAAAAATGGTTTAAAGACCCTGGTACTTGAAAAAGGGACCATTGCGGAATCGATCAGGCGTTACCCCTTTCAAATGACTTTTTTTTCAACGGCGGATAACATCGCCATTGGTGATGTTCCGTTTATCATTGATCAACCCAAGGCTACCCGTGAAGAAGCGCTGAATTATTACCGGAGGGTGGTGGAATATTATGACCTGCCTGTTAAATTATTCTGCAAAGTTGAGTCCGTTAGGAAGGAGGGTCACGTTTTCCGCCTAAAGACGGGGCAGGATCATCAATACCTTGCAGAACAGGTCGTTATATCGACTGGATATTTTGATTTTCCCCGTAAGCTGAATGTTCCGGGGGAAGATCTACCGCATGTAAAACATTATTATGATGAACCTTATTCTTATGCTCATCAGCAGGCCGTAATCATCGGGGGAGGAAATTCAGCCGTGGAGGCTGCCCTGAGTTTATACCGGCATGGTGTGGATGTATCCATTATCGTGAGAAAAGAGGGAATGAAAAAAACAGCCAAATACTGGCTGATCCCGGATCTTCTGAATCGTATTAAAGAAGGAAAGATCCGGGCATATTATCAACACGAAACACTACGGATTGAGGAAAAATACATTATTGCACAAGATCACAAAGAAGGAAGGGAAGTTGAGATACCGGCCGATTTTGTTTTTGTACTGACCGGCTATCTTCCGGATGTCAGCTTTATGAAGGCAGCGGGTATCAAGATCAATTCCACAACACTTGAACCCTATTTTGATCAGCAATCCTTCGAAACCAATATTCCCGGTTTATATGTGGCAGGAACTGTTACAGCAGGTATACACACCGAAAAAGTATTCATTGAAAATGGAAGGTTGCACGGGAAAAATATCGTTGAAGATATTTTGAAAAAAAGAGATCAGACGTAAAAATGGGACACTGGGTCAGGCAGTGTTGATTTGATCTATTGATTTGCAATTTTCAACGGTGCTAGACATTAAAGGTCCCGAAGATCGATTTTTGACTCTCCTTCAACGGGTACCCGGATCCTGATTCCGTAAGCCTTTACCTTGATGTTACCTACATAGTTAATCGTCAGTTTACGGCCCATCAGAATGTTTAATGCAGAACTGATGATGTTCCCGTTTATTTCTTTCTGTGAAAATGTTGCTTCAAGCGGAACCGTGAATTTGGCATTTTTTTCAATTACGAGATTATATTCCTGGTGAAGGGTGGATATCTTTTTGCCATTGAGGAGCACATCGATTTCGGCCTTTTTTAAGACCATTTTATAATTGTTTGGATTATAAAAATCCGCCAGCGCCGTGAGTTTTATGGAGTCATTCGAACTTTCTTTAATGAACACATCCCGCACCATCTCAAAGACAGGGGCTTCAGGGCGTTTACAGCCCTGCATCATTAAAAAAATGAAAATAACGCCAAGACCATATAATATGGATTTCAAATTGTTTTTCATAATGATCGATACGCAATAAGCTTGCCAGAAGTTATTTTTCGGTAGTGATGATCAGTTTCTCCCATTGAGGTTCATCTTCAGTCAGCATCACCTGGTTAATGGGATCATAAATCATCTGGTCGTGAATAATGGGGATTTTTATGATTCCATCGGAAGTCATCAGTCCATATTTTTCTTTTCTTTTTACCAGCACATAATTATTCTGGAGATCTTGAAGGAAGTCGAATTTCGGATAGAATTTAAGAATTCCATGCTGATCAATCAACCCGGATTGATCAGCCAAAGTACAAATGAATCCTCCATCACGAATCCTTTTTATATGATCATATTCAAATGCGATCTTAACATTACCCATATGATCGATGATCCCGGCTTTTCCATCTTTCCGGGCAATGGCCAGGCCATTGAAATAGGGAGAAATTTCATCATAATAGGGTTGTACAACGATGGATTCTTTCTTATCGATGCATCCCCATTTACCCAGAATATTGATGTTTGCAATTCCTTCATTATAAAGGCTTATGCCCTGATAACGGTTTGCGATTCTCAACCGACCATAAAGGTCTACAAAACCGTACTCCCCGTCAATTTTTACACCAATAAAATTCTCATTACAACCCAGAATATCCTGAAAGCGGATATCATCCTTGAAAAGGATATTGCCATAAGCATCCACAGATCCCCATCCGTAATCATTTTTAAAAAGAAAAACAGAGTCCTCAAGAATGGAAACCACGGTATCATATTCAACCGGAAGAATCTTTTGATAGGCTGAATTTAAAAGTCCCATCTTATGTTTATAGTCCTCTTCAATATAGCTGTTAAATATGGGTCTGAGGTAGTTTTCAGAATTATGGAGTTCACTGCCATCAAGTGAAATCACAGAACTTCCGTAATAAGAGCTGATCAGATAACGATCTTCTCCCAGTAAAAACAGATCTCCTTTTCTGGGAAAAGACTTCCAGTCACCCTTAAGATCCACTACTCCTTTTTCTCCGTGAAAACCAACCAGAAATAGGTGGTTGGAAACATCATAGATCGTATCATAAATGGGAGGAATAATTTCTTTACCTTGCCTATGGACAATGCCCCAGAATCCATTTTTCATTACCGCCCGATAATCGCGATCGATCGGATGGATTTTATCATAACTTTCATCAGATAATAATGTGCCTGAAAGATCCGCTATTTTCCAGCTCTTTATGATTCCTTTTTTCTGGTATAGGAATAAATTTTCGTCGCCAATCCGGATCGAGTCAAAATCAGCAGGAATAATCAATTTACCTGTATAATCGATCACTCCTTTTTTCCCGTTCAGGGTGATGGATGCCAGTGAATCATTTAACACATGAATATCCGAATCTTTGATCTTAAAAAGAACCTCCCCATTTTCCTGAATGATAAAGGAATAATTGGATCTTCTTGTTTTGTACAATGATTTATCCAATGGAACGATGAAATCATAATCATAGGTGCGTTTTTGATCGTTTTGATAATCAAAAATTTGCCATCTGGTCTGTGGCAGGGCATGAAGGGATTGATCATCAACCATTTTAAAATTCTGATAACTTGCCACGGAAATCAGCTGACCATCATTTTTCAAGATACCTTTCTTGCCTTCCTGTTCGTAAATCAACAGGTAATCATTGAGAGGTTTTATTGCATCGATGGGAAGATTGATGAGTGATTTGCCTTCTTCATTGACTAGGTGAATTTTTCCATTAAAGTCTTCAAGCGCATAAATATTCCTTGAAACCATCTCAATATTTTTATATAAGAAAGGTACCAAGCTGTTTCCTTTGGAATCCAGGATTCCAAAGGAAAATTTCCCATCCTGTTTTATGCTTGCAATCAGACCTTGAATACCGGTCCGTAAATGTGAATATTTAAAATCAATGATGGTTTTTCCGGATAAGGTAACCAGTCCATAGATTTCATTCAATTTGTAAGAATCTGGTTTTGAAGCGATCAGGAGATGATAATCGTAAGGAATAAGCCGTATATAATCAGGTGTGGTGATCTTAATATTTCGGGTGCTGATCAATCCCCACAACTCCCCCATTTTATACCCGATCACATCTTCGAAGACGGCCGTACCACCTTCACTCCATCCAAGATCATCATAAATTGGTGGAATGATGACTTTACCTTTATTGTCGGCGAGTCCTTTACGGTTTCCATCCTGAATGATTGCAAAATCACTGGCATGAACCTGAAAAAAAGTAATTCCCAATAAGATGAACCCCCAGAAAACTTTCATCATATATTTCCGCTCACTAAAAATTTGTCACTCCAAAAATAGTACATTTTGGATATTATAATGTCAACGCCCGAATTTACAAAAAAATTATTTGGATTTTTTCAAAATTGATGAATTTAGACTTTGTTTATCCGGGTCTGCAGAAGGTAAATAAATTCAAAAAAAGTTAACAATCTATCAACAAAATTCGTTATCTTCCACTAAGGGAAATTTAATATCTAATCAACTTATGGATAAGTACAGGATATTCTATGTCTGTAACAGGCAACCAAGCGACAAAAATTTTCCGGGGACTTTTGAAATTGGTAGCAGATACATTGGAAGAACTTTCAATGATTTGTTTGAAATTACGCCTAAATGGGGAAGTGATATCCCCACAAAGCTAATTCCTAGAAAGATATTTGATCAATATTTTGAATTAGTTAAAACTTAAAGTTCATTCACTCACGTACACTCTTTTAACTCTTTCGCTGACATTCGTAAGAATTTCATAGGGAATGGTATGAATCGTTGCAGCTAGATGTTGAAGAGGATGTTCGATGCCAAATATCACTACTTCGTCCCCTTCGCTTGCGTCGATATTTGTTACGTCAATCATGGTCATATCCATGCACACATTCCCAATCACGGGAGCCATGTGACCTTTTATATAAACTTTTGCCTTCCCATTGCTGAAGGCCCTTGAAAATCCATCCGCATATCCAATGGCAATGGTAGCGATGGTACTGTCACGATCCAGCTTTCCCTTTCTTCCGTATCCAACTGATTCTCCTTTTTTCAGATGAATGATCTGACTGATATTTGTTTTTAATTTACCAATGGGGGTCAATTTATCAAGTATTTCACCGGTATTGTCAAAACCATACAATCCAATGCCCAATCTCACCATATCATAATGAAATTCAGGAAAACGTAAAATGGCCGCTGAATTCGCGAGGTGCGTGATAAAGGGTTTTTTTATTTTAGCTTTGATCATTTCAAGAGCCATCCTGAATTTTTCAGCCTGGGAGATGGTGAAGGGGTCATGTATTTCTTCATCTGCAGCTGCCAGATGGCTGAACACGCTGGCCACCTGAATGGATGGATTTTCAGAAAGGATGGATAACATTTGGTCAATTTCCTCCACCTGAAATCCAAGCCTGTGCATGCCTGTATCGATCTTGAGGTGAACTTTAACGGTTTTGTTGGAACGTTTTGAAAACCTGTCGATTTCTTTTAGAAGCCGGATGCTGTAAATTTCAGGTTCTAAACGGAAATCGAGAATTTTTTCAAAAGCATCAGGACCCGGGTTCATGATCATGATCGGAAGACTGATCCCATTTTTTCTCAAAGTGATTGCCTCATCGACATAGGCCACACCAAGGTAATCAATCCGATGAAATTCAAGCAGATTTGCTACTTCAATACTCCCGCTCCCATAAGCGAGCGCTTTTACCATGACCATGATCTTTGTTTTTGGATCAAGGTAAGATCTGTATACATTCAAATTATGACTCAAAGCATCGAGGTAAATTTCCAGAACAGTCCCATGAACCTTTTCCTGTAATTTCTGAGCAGCTCTCTCGAGTTCAAATTTCCGAGCCCCTTTAATCAGGATGATTTCATTATTGAAATTCTCCAAGGGATATTGTTGAAGGAAGATGTCAGTATCGAGGTAATGGTAAAGATGGGGATGGTTTAGATATCCCCTGACCTTTTCAATTTCTGGTCCGATGATAATGATCCTGTTCAGATTAAAATGATCCAGAATGGAAGCAGTTTTTTGATATAATACATCTGAGGACATCCCGGATTGTAGAATATCAGTTAGAATGATCGATTTATGATTCCTTTGATTTTGATTGTTCATGTAATTCAAGGCAATTTCCAGTCCTGCGAGATCATTACTGTATGAATCATCAATGATATAACAATCATTGATGCCTTTTTTCATTTCTAATCGCATGCTGATTTTTGAAATTCCACGCAAACCTTCCTGGATCTGACTTTCTTCCCATCCCGTATGAATCATATAGATAATGGCATGAATGATATTTTCGATGGATGCATAATCACTAAAAGAGAAAGAAAAAGAATATTCGTGATCGTCCTTTCTGATATGGGTCGTTGTACCCTTGTTTTCAATTTTTGATGTTTGAATGAAATAGGATGAAGAAGGATCGGTTCCCCAGGAAATCTTTTCAATATCCGGAAGATATTTTTCAATGGTATCTCTGATATATGGATCCGTATGATGATAAATCAGTGATTGAGAATGGGTGAAAAGTTTTAATTTTTCTATGAGTTTTTCCTGCCTTGAAGAAAAACCTTCATCATGCGCCGGTCCGATGTTGGTAAGAATGCCCGTTGCAGGTTCAATAATTCTTTCCAGATTTTGCATTTCATGAGATTTTGAAATACCAGCTTCAAAAATGCCAATATTATGATAATCCTGGATCTGCCAGACCGAAAGTGGAACGCCAATCTGAGAATTATAGCTTTTGGGGGTTTTAATAACATTGTATTTCCAGGATAAAAGCTGGGAAAGCCATTCTTTCACCATTGTTTTCCCATTGCTTCCGGTAATGCCAATGATGTAAAGGTTGAATTTTTTTCGATGCCATCTGGCCACATCCTGTAAAGCCCGGATGGAATTTTCAACCAAGAAAAAATTAGCTTCCGGAAAGGGGGAAATATCAAATGAAGTATCTTCAATAATGAATTGTTTGACTTTATTAAAATATAAATCACGGATGTATTGATGTCCATCATGGACCTGACCCCTGATGGCAAAAAACAGGCTGGACTGATTCATCACGGTTTTCCTGGAATCGGTTGAAAGAAAGGAGATTTCATGATCATTATGGAATTCAAGAAATTCTCCTTGTGTAATCAGGGGAAGTTCAGAACTTTTGAGTGGCTTCACTGGCTCGTTAATTTTAATTTAAGTTCGAACTGATCTATATCATTTTTAAATCCCAACCGGAGAAAAAAATTCAGAAGGTTATAAGATCTTTCATTCACATTCAGAATATAAAGAGGTTTTTTACGGCAATCTGAATGCATACGCCTGACCAGGAATGTTCCGATTCCGCGACCTCTGAGCTTTTTATGAACCCCTATATTTTCAACGCGGCCCATTTTTTTATTGTAGATGATATACCCGGCCAATTGATCCGCTGTATAGGCCTCCAGAACTGATTCAAACGTTAAATTCTTTTTTAACATATGGAAAGTATCCAGAAAACTGGTATCATAGTCCCTGAAAGTCTCATAGACTTCCCATTTTGGTTTTACAGGTACCCGCGCTGTAAAATTCCCGTGAGGGACACTTTTCAGATAACTACTTTCTGCATCCAGTTTCAGGCAATGGTAGAATTTTGATTTTTTAAAACCTATTTTCTCATAGGATCTGATGGCAGGTTTATTATTGGAGATCACCTCAAGTATGCAATTCTCTACTCCTTTTTTGATCAATTTGGGAATAACATGCTGATACATCTGGCAGGTCAGATTATTACCCCTATATTCAGGGATCACTCCGGTGCCTCCATTGTAGGCTGTTTTTTTCATTTGATACTGATCAATCGTATGGAACAGGAATCCGACCAACTTTCTGCCATCATAACATCCCACCGAATATTTGAAGTTTAACTTCGTTTTCTCGATCAGTTTTCTTTTGAAATCTGATTCACTTAAGATGATTGGGATCTGGTAGTCTTCAAATGCTTTATTAAAGACATTTCTCATTTCGGAGATGTCATTCTTGATAAATGACCTGAAAGTGAAGTTTTCCATGAATTACCTTGCCCTCCTAAGGGATCTCAAAATTAGAAAGAGTATTGGAACAATTTCCAGATTAAGATCGTTAAAATGAAAATATGTAACAAATCATTATGAATTTTTATATCCGCAAGTATATTTCTGTTTTAATGATCCCATGCTTCCTTGTTATATTCTTTTTTTCAACCATGAGGGAGAGCCGGCAATTGGAACCCACCCTGATTTCTGAGATAACTTTTACAACGGCTGATACCAATGAAAGAAAAGAGGTCCCGAATCCGCAAAGTCAGGATAAATCTGACAAACAAGAGAATGGTAAGTTGGAGGAAAAAACCTCACTCCGTTCATCCATGTCTGTCAATTTATTGATTTATCTGATCTATAAAATAACCTTTAAAAATGTCAATTGAAGATTGATTGCAATTTACTGATTGAATTTTTTTAAATCATCCAGGGTAATTTTTCCCTCGTAAAATGCTTTTCCAAATATTACGGCATAAATGCCGATTTCATCCAGTTTTTTAATATCATGGATGGATCTTACTCCACCACTGGCAATAATGGAAGCATTTGGAAATGTTTCGACGAGTTTTTTATAAAGATCAAAATTGGGTCCGACCATGGTTCCATCACGTGATACATCTGTCACCTTCACATATTTCAAACCTAGATCATAAAAATAGCTGATGTGATCAAATAGATTTATATCTGTTTTTTTCTGCCATCCTTTTATCACGACTTTATTGTCTATCGAATCTGCTGAAAGGGAAATTTTTTCGCGTCCATAAGAGAAGATCCACTGTGTAAATAATTCCGGATCCTTGGCCGCTACGCTTGCCACTGAAATGTATCTGGCGCCACACTCAAATAATTTTAATATATCGCCATCCGTACGAACTCCACCTGCAAATTCAATTTTCATATTGGTATGCCCGGAAAGCGTTTCCAATACATGAAATGCGACGGGAGTTTCCTGAATGGCCCCTTCCAGATCCACCAAGTGTACTACGTCCAACCCAACCTCTTCAAACATACGCGCAAAATCCACCGGGCTTTTTTCATATTCTGTTTCCTTTTCATAATCACCACTGACGAGGCGAATTACCTTTCCTTTGATTACACTGATGGAAGGGACTAATTTGATCATGATCAAAAAATTATTAGATATCCTAAAGATAAGGACAAAAAGGAAAATTCACCTTATTAAAAACAAAAATAAATCCGTAATCAGACGTGGTCGATCAATTTGAATCCCTCACCATGAATGGTTTGAATGGATACGCTCGAATCCTTTTTCAGGTATTTTCTCAGTTTGGTGATATATACATCCATGGAGCGGGCATTAAAATAACTGTCATCGTGCCAAATCATTTTTAGTGCAGCGCTCCGATCAAGCACCTCATTTTTATTCTGGCAAAGTAGTTTGAGAAGTTGAGACTCTTTATTGGTGAGCTTAATTTTCTCATTTTGAATGGAAAGTTCCTGCTTGTCAGTATCCAGGGCACTTTGACCGAATGTAAAAATATTTTTGAGGTGATTTTTGTCTTTAAAGGAACGGCGAAGGACGGCGTTGATCCGAAGGAGTAATTCCTCCATGCTGAAGGGTTTGGTGATATAATCATCTGCTCCGATTTTAAAGCCCTCGATGGCATCTTCTTTCATGGATTTCGCTGTCAGGAAGATGATGGGAATTTCCTTATTCAGGCTTCTGATTTCCTTGGCCAGGGTGAAACCATCCATTTTAGGCATCATGATGTCCAGCAGACAGAGGTCAAAATCCTGGATTTTAAATTTCTCAAGTCCTGCCTCACCATCACCCGCAAGGGTAGGATTGTATTTTTTCAATCTTAAATAATCACTGAGGATCTGACCTAGGTTGGGATCATCCTCAACCACCAGTACTTTAATTTTGTCCATGTGGGGATAAAGGTAAAATAATTTCAAATGTACTTCCGACGCCTGGAGTACTTTGTACTTTAATGTGGCCTCCAAGTGCAATCAACATGGTTTTCACATAAGCCAGACCAAGACCAAAACCTTTTACATCATGCAGATTGCCTGTTGGAACCCGATAAAATTTTTCAAATATTTTGTTTAATACTTCTTTGGACATACCAATTCCTGTGTCCTTGATCCGGATCAGGATGCCCTGGTGATGATCCTCAGTTTCCACGTCAATAAGCGGTTGCTCTTTGGAATATTTATTGGCATTATCCAGCAAGTTATAGATGATATTCGTCAAATGAATTTCATCGGTTACAATCTGATGATTATCAGCGATCAACCTCTTTTCGATTTTACCACCCTTTTTCTCTACCTGTAAATTGATATGACTGATGGCCTTATCAATGACTTCATGAACATCAATTGTATCCATTTTAAGTTTAAATTCCTTTTTATCTAGGGTGGCCATTTGCAATACTTTATCCACCTGTCTTCTCAGACGGTTGTTTTCATCCTGGATGATCCGTATGTAATTATTTACGAAGCTTTTATTTTTTTTGATTTCATTATCCTGCAAAGCCTCACATGCCAGAGAAACCGTAGATATCGGGGTTTTGAATTCATGGGTCATGTTGTTGATGAAATCATTCTTTATCTCTGACAATTTTTTCTGTCTCAAAATGGCATAAATGGTATACGCAAAGAGGAAAATGATCAGCAATACAAGGAATATGGAAGAGGTCATCGTAAGCCAGATCTGCTTAATCAGGAAAGATGTTTGCTTTGGGAAAAATACCGTGAGCAAGTGGTCTTTCCCTGAAATATCATTCGGAAATAATTTGATTGAAAAATCTGAAGTGAGCACGTTTTTTTGATCTTCCTTCACATAATTTGCGAATAAGTTCTGATTATTTTGTTTATCAACCACGGCATATTCGTAATCGAGGTTAATTCCCATTGCCCTGAGCTCCTCATTCAGGAGATCTTCAAGCTGGTCCTGGTTGATCCGGTTCTCAATCCGTTGCCGGTTGCCCATGAGTTCATCCAAAATAACGGTGACCATTCTGGATTTCTGCGCAAATTTTTGTATACTTTTTCTAACCTCCTGTTCAAAATTTTCATTGTCGGGGAAACTGCGATCGAAAATGTTACCATTTACATTCTGGATTGGATCGGTAGGATCAGGTAATTCCGATGAAACATAATTCTGGAACTGGTAACTGATTTTCACCTGTTGCTCACCCAGAATGACTGAATCTTCAACAACGATTTCTGTTGCCCATCCTCTGCTATTATCTGAGTCGCCTAGTTGTATCTGATAGGACTGACTTTCGAACCCGTTCATTCTGGTGACGTTGTCAGTATCCTGGCTATAAAACCAATTGGATATAAGTGGATTATTAAATTGTTGGTAGGCCGCATGATACACCTCATTTTTCTCAAGTTTTGCGACCACTTTATTGAGTGCTTCATGCACATTCTGACTGAATTGAACATCATTGATTCGGATGGCATTATCTATCCAGTAAACCTGATAACTGATCAAGCTGATCATGGTAAGTGTCATCAGTATGACAATGGTCCGTATTGTCTTCTTAGTCATGCAACAAATCTAACGTTATCAGCGGCTTATAGATCCATATTTAACATAATTTAACATTCTTTAACTGGCGATTAACAGAAATGATATCCAATTACCATTACATTTGTCTAAAATTCTTGGCTTATTAAGAAAAATCAATATGAAACCAATTTTACATATCATAATATTTGGACTTTTTATCAATTCAGGAACGCTGATTGCACAGGACCAGGAAAAGTTAAAAAAACAGGAAATACAGATCCGGGTAGATGGTAATAACCAGGATAAAGCCTATCATGTAAAAGTCGTGACAGATGAGGATGGAACCAGAAAGGAATATGAAAAAACATATGGTAGCCTGGCAGAAATGGAATCCGATTCAAGCATCTCCATCCATGTTACTGGGGATCAGGATAAGACCTTCAATATAAAGGTTGATAAATTGCCCGAGGATTTTGAATGGGTGGAAGCCTCGGACAGTGCAGCGCATAAAGTGATCAAAACGAAAGGAGGGAATTTTGTATTTATAAATGAGGATGAACCGATGCTAAAAATTATCTCTGATGGGGATTCCAGTAAAACTGAGACCTATGAGATCAGGATCACGAAGGAAGGAGATTCATTGGAAGGAGTGAATGAGATCAGAAAAGAGATTCTTGTTTTGAAAGATGATGAAGGGAATATCTCAATACATCCTGAAGGAGAGGAAAATGAAATGATCTGGATGGAAAATGGTAGCAAAACGATCCAAAAAATCAATGTAAGAAAGTCTGTAATCAGCCAGGCAAGTATTCAGGATCTTATACCTGGCGACAGAGATTTTCCTGATTTTAATATCGCCAGCATACCTGAATTGACTTTAAAAAGCCTGAATTACTATCCCAATCCGAGTGAGGGTGAATTTACTCTTACCTTCTCCGGACCTAAAAAGCCCATCATTCTTCGCATTCTGGACCCAAAAGGGAACCTGAAGTATGAGGAGGAAATCAATGATTTTTCAGGATATTACAATCAGGTGATCAATGTAAAAAAATACAATAAAGGCAATTATCTTTTGCAGATCCACCAGCAGGGCAAAGTGCTGAATAAGAAACTCATTCTCGAATAATCTCAATAAGCAGTAGTAGTTCTCCAATAAAAGGAAGGTTGATCGTTTTGACCTTCCTTTTTTATTCTGACCAGATTTCAGGTTAATTAAACATTATTTTATCTTTGGGCCTAAAATTTTTATAATGGTTCTAAAAGACAATCAATACGATATACAGGGAATCCGTCTCACTGATCTTTGTACAGAATTCGGCACACCACTTTATGTTTATGATGCTGAAAAGATAAAATTTCAGGTACAGGAAATGCAAAAAGCTTTTACCTCTTCAAACATGAGGATCAAATATGCAGTAAAAGCCTTATCCAATCTCAATATTCTTAAATTAATGAAACGACTGGGTGTTGGTCTGGATGTGGTATCTATCCAGGAAGCAAATCTGGGCTTGAAAGCTGGATTTGATCCGGATGAAATCTTATTTACTCCAAATTCCGTTTCCTTTCAGGAAATACAGGAAGGAGTGAATCTTGGATTAAAGATCAACATCGACAACATTTCCATATTAGAACAGTTTGGACATCATTATCATAATAAGGTTCCGGTTTGTTTAAGGATCAATCCACATATCATGGCCGGAGGTAATTCCAATATTTCAACCGGGCACATCGATTCCAAATTTGGTATATCAATCCTTCAGATGCGTCATGTACATCGTGTGATCAATACCAATCATATCCACGTGGTAGGTCTTCATATGCATACCGGATCAGATATCCTGGAAGCGGATGTCTTCATTCAGGCAGCGGGAATCATCTTTGATGTAGCCAGGGAATTCAAAGGTCTCGAATTTATTGATTTCGGAAGTGGATTCAAAGTGGCGTACCGCGAGGGAGATGTTACGACAGATATTCATGCACTGGGTAAAAAACTGAGTAAATCCTTTAATAGTTTCTGCAAGGAATACGGTAAAGAACTCGAGATCTGGTTTGAGCCGGGTAAATTCATCGTGAGTGAAGCCGGGTTTTTATTGGTAAAAGCCAATGTGATCAAAACCACTCCTGCCACTGTGTTTGTGGGAGTTGACTCCGGTATGAACCACCTGTTAAGGCCAATGATGTATGGTGCTTATCATGATATTATCAACCTTTCCAATCCGAATGGGACCTACCGGGTTTATTCGGTGGTAGGAAACATTTGTGAGACAGATACACTGGGGGCTGACCGGAAATTGAATGAAGTAAGAGAAGGCGACATCATCGCGATCAAAAATGCCGGGGCCTATGGATTCAGCATGTCTTCCAATTATAATTCGAGATTGCGACCCGCAGAAGTACTCCTTTATAATGGGAAGGCCCATTTGATTCGTAGAAGGGAAACCCTGCAAGATCTGATGGGCACACAGGTTGAAATCGAACTGGATTAAATTGAAAAAGGTATACATAGGCTCTGAAAACCCTGTAAAGATAGCCTGCACGGAAAAAGCGTTCAAAAATGTTTTTCCAGGGAAGGATTTTAAATTTATTGGCATAAACAGTGATTCGAGCGTGAGCGATCAGCCGATGAGCGACCATGAAACTTTCATGGGAGCTTGGAATAGGGCAGAAAACTTGAAAAAAACTTATCCTGATGGGGATTACTGGGTTGGAATTGAAGGAGGCATCGAAGAATTACATGATACCATGCATGCGTTTGCCTGGATGGTAGTGATCAATCAGGAAATTTCAGGCCAAGCCCGTACAGCCACTTTTCCATTGCCTGAAAAAATTAAATCACTGGTCAATCAGGGAATGGAATTGGGTCATGCGGATGACCTGGTATTTCAAAGGTCAAATTCAAAACAGAATGACGGAGCAGTGGGCATTCTTACAGGGGGGCTTATTGACCGGACGCATTATTATGAGCATGCACTGGTGCTGGCCTTGATCCCTTTTTTGAATCAACAAATTTACCGCAAGAGAGGGGGAAGTTGAGTTAACCCGAATTTATTAATAGACAAATTCGCCCGGAGGGCCGAGGGGCCATAAACATTCAATTAATCCCGGAATACTTAATCATTAAAATAATGTTCAACGCTATTAATTTCTTACAATTTGCATGGCCTTCGAGGGTTAACCCGCGACGAAAAATTACCGGATTTTAAAAAATTCAGAAATTTTTCCGTCGGCCTTCGGCAAAACCGTCAATTTCTATTGACGATTTTGGGTTTAATGAACGCCATAAGATGAAGTGAATATCTAGTGATCGATCGCTCTCATCTAGCCTTTGCATGGATTTGAGCATGAAGTTTTTCTGAGTGATGAAGATAGTTTTTGGTTATTTAAACCGGGCATTAAAGACAGGAAGCAGACGTAACCCTTTTTTATTGTCCCTGACATAGTTCAATAAGCCAATCTGGATCCCATTGATCTCAAAGGTTGAATTAAAGATGCCGATGGCAATTCCGTTCTGGGACCCCCGGATATGGTTGAATGCACTGATCGACACACCCTTCATGGACCCATTTTCTCCCTGAATCCTGAAATAGGCAGGAGCGAGGGATAGTCCAGTGATCTTTTCTCCTCCAACGGTCAGGGCAAGATTCATTCCTTTGATTTCCGGACTCGCAACCGCCAATCCGGCAAGACTAATACCCTGGATGGATTCCCCCGAACCAATGGCCAAGCCACCTGCCTGGATCCCGGTGATGGATTCACCGGCGCCGACTACCAGTCCTGCGAGTGATATTCCCCGGGTGGATTCCCCACTGCCTACGACAAGCAGGCTGAGGCTGATCCCACTGATATTCTCTCCTGCTCCTACCGCGAGACCTCCCACATTGAATCCAGCTATATCTTCACCGGATCCCACTGCCAGTCCACCAACATTCATTCCTGTGACCCGTTCACCCGCTCCAACGGCCAATCCGCCTACATTCAGTCCGGTAACATTTTTCCCGGCTCCCACTGCCAATCCTCCCAGATTAAAACCTGACACATTCCGGCCACTTCCAACTGCCAGACCAGCCAGGTTAAAACCGGCCAGGTTGTTACCCGCCCCCACACCAAGGATCCCGATAGAAAGTCCATAGCGATATTTGGTGCCCACTGCCATGGGCAATCCAATTCCAATTCCTTTGAATGTCCCGGAGTAGCCCTCAAAATTTTTATCATACCAGATGGTAAAATTGAGGCCTTTGATATCTTCAATATCCCGATCGATGAAATTGAACCGAAGGCCATTAAAACGGATTGAATTGCCGAAACTGATGCCCCATTCCTGTGAGGGTATATTCAATCCCTGGCCACTGGATAAAAGTGAGATTCCCCCAAACAAGAAAAGGAGTGAGTATCTTAATACTTTAAACATATTTCAGTCTTTTAATTATCAGACTACTTACCTGCTTGATAAGTTGCATGGAATACGTAAAAATTTAAAAGTCCAGCCTCCTTATGCAAAAGGGTTGTCGTAAATTTGCCAAAATGGATGCGAGGAATTGATCATGGAATACGTTGAAACCACTGCTTTTTTAATTGAAAAAAGAGAGGTTCCCATCATAGATGTGCGATCCCCTTCTGAATATCATCAGGGGCATATCCCGGGAGCTTTCAACATTCCGATTTTTTCGGATGCAGAGCGTGCCCGGGTTGGCACGGTTTATAAACAATTGGGCCGTGAAAATGCCATAGAAAAAGGATTAGAGTATGTCGGACCAAAATTGAAGGACTTGGCCAACCAGGGGAAAAATTATGCTTTTCTAAACCAGTTGAAGGTTTATTGCTGGAGAGGAGGTATGAGAAGTGAAAAAATGTCATGGCTCTTTGAATTGGTTGGGATCCACTGTTATGTTCTGAAGGGAGGAATCAAAGCTTACCGTCAGCAATTGCTGAATGATTTTAATCAGATCCAGCAATTATTCATCCTGCAGGGATCGACGGGAACAGGCAAAACAGAGATTTTGCAAAAAATGCTGGATTTGGGGGAACAGGTGATCGACCTGGAAAAACTGGCCAATCATCGGGGGTCCGCCTTTGGGGATATCGGATTTGGAGAGCAGCCTTCCTCCCTGCAATTTCAGAACGATTTATATCAGGCATTGCTCCAAATGGATCCCGGGAAACGAATATGGGTCGAGAGTGAGAGTTTAACGATCGGTAAAGTCTATTTACCCGAAACGCTCTGGCGAAAGATGAATCAATCTACGCTGGTTGAACTGGTGATCCCGAGAGAAAAACGGATCGACCGGCTGGTCAATGAATATGGAGGTTTTGAACGGGAGATACTGATCAATGCCACCCTGAAAATTCAGAAACGTTTTGGAGGCAATAATGTGAAAAAAGTGATCGGTTTCATTGAAGAGGGGAAATTATATCAAGCAGTTGATTTATTATTGAATTACTATGATAAATCCTATACATTCAGCCAGGAAAAATACAAGGATTCAAACCCTCTCGTCATCAGGAGTGAATCTGGAGATGCTTTTGAAAATGCAGAACTGATTTTAAAGGAAGTCAATCATATATAATCAAATGGAAAACATAAAATTGACGGCTTATTCCCATGGAGCGGGGTGCGGATGTAAAATATCACCCAGGGTACTGGATGATATTTTAAGACATACGGGAATGAAAATGGAATATCCATCCTTATTGGTGGGGAATGATACCCGGGATGATGCCGCTGTATTCGCCATCGATCAGGAAAAAGCCATTATATCCACTACTGATTTTTTTATGCCCATCGTAGATGATCCATTTGATTTTGGAGGGATTGCATCCGTAAATGCCATCAGTGATATATATGCGATGGGAGGGAAACCGTTGTTGGCCATTTCCATTTTGGGCTGGCCGGTGGATAAAATCGAACCCGCCGTAGCTCAAAAAGTTATAGAAGGTGCCCGGAATGCTTGTTTTCGTGCCGGGATCCCATTGGCAGGTGGCCATAGCATTGATACACCCGAACCCATTTTTGGACTGGCAGTTACGGGAATGATCAATAGAAAAAAGATCAAAGCCAACAATCAAGCGACGCCCGGTTGTGAATTATTTCTGACCAAGCCCCTGGGCATAGGCATTCTCACAACGGCCCATAAAAAAGGAATATTGAAACCAGGGGGCCTGGAAAAGGCAGTTGAGCTGATGTTAATCCTGAATGATATCGGGCAGGAATTAAGTGAATTGGATGCAGTAAAAGCCATGACCGATGTTACCGGATTCGGATTATTGGGCCATTTATCTGAAATGTGTGAGGGGAGTGGGGTCTCTGCGGAGATCTGTTTTGACCGGGTTCCCCTGATCTCCGGAATTGATCAATATGTCGGGCAAAAAATTTTCCCCGGAGGAACAACGCGTAATTTTGAAAGCTATGGACATAAAATCAGCCCATTGACTGAGGAGCAGAAAATCCTTCTTTGCGATCCCCAGACCAGTGGTGGCTTGCTTCTGGCAGTAGACCCTTCGGGAAGAAATGCTTTTTTGGAACTGATTCAGCAACGGGGACTTGATCTGCAATCTTTTGGCAGGATCGTAGAAAAAGGAGAACCATTAATTCAGGTCCATTCTTCCTGCTGAGATCCCATTCAAAAATTCTTATATATCACTGGAATTAGGATATTTTTTTCGTATTTTCTGCTTTCTTATCATTAAGCAGAACCATTCCTATGAAAACGAACCACAGTTCCAATTCGCGCAGAAAGTTTATAAAAGGTGCGATGGTCAATGGTGTGGCGTTATCGGCCATTCCCCTGTCATCCTATGGCTTGAGCCGGGAGGATCAACCTGATGATAAAAAGGAGGATAAAATTCCCAGACTTCCCCTTAAAATCATGCTCAGGTCGGGTCTATCGGAGGAAAACATGCAGAAATTAAAAGCGGTGTCACCGGAAATATCCATTTATTCACCTGAAAATGAAGACCAGATGGAGGTGGCAGATGTTTGGTTTGGAGGCATATCAGAAGATGAATTTAAAAAAGCAAAAAAATTGCGCTGGGTTCAAAGCACTTCAGCAGGCGTTGAATACTATCTTTTTCCATCTTTTATGGAAAGTGAAGTATTGCTCACCAATGCAAAAGGATGCTATGGGCCAGCCATCGGGGAGCATACTATCGGATTGCTATTTTCATTGACACGGAAAATAGCATCCCAGGCTCGTAGTATGCAGGAAGGCAAGTGGGAAAGACCTGAAAACATGGTAGAAATGAAAGGAATGACCATGGGAATCATCGGACTGGGTGGAATTGGCAGTCAGGTAGCCAGAAGGGCCCGGGCTATGGACTTGAAAGTGATCGCAGTCGATATTGTTCCAAAATACAAGGAGCAGATTGGGGATATCTGTGATGAGATACGCCTTGTTCAGGATGATGGGCTTGAATGGCTATTACCTCATGCGGATGTGGTGGTGAGTGCCGCTCCCCATACCAAGGTCAGTGAAGGCATGATAGGTCCGGAACAATTTGACATGATGAAACCTGGAGCCTATTTTATCAATGTTTCCAGAGGGAAGCTGGTACAGACTCCAGCCTTACTTGCCGCCTTATTATCCGGCCATCTTGCCGGCGCCGGACTGGATGTGACCGATCCCGAACCCTTACCACCTGATCATGAATTATGGAAACAATCCAATGTGATCATTACCTCACATATTGCCGCCCAGTCACAATATTCATTTAATCGGATGCAGGATGTATTCGTGGAAAATGTACATCGTTTTGTACATGGATTTCCATTGCTGAATCAGGTGGATAAGGAGATGGGTTTTTGATCATGAAGTGATTTTGTGTGGTGGAGATATGGCGAAGAGAAATGGATCAATTCCACGGTTACCCGATTTCCCGGTTTAACGATTTCTCGTTCATTTTGTATTTTTCAGGTAGTATTGTCATGAATTTCAAGTTGAAAAAAATCAGATAGTTGGGCCAGTCTTTTGTAAAGCAAGGCTTTATCTTTTTTGCTGGTTAGGTAGATCTTAGTTCCATTTCCAAATTGCAGATATGCATTATAAGCCTTATCTTTTAATATGTAGCCCTCCGTGACCCTAGTGTAAATCTTCTGGCGGGTTATGCTGGAATTAATAAATATATATTCTGGTTTATCGAATTTTCTCTATTTCCCGAATTTTAAGAAAAAAAAAGAATTGTACTCTCTAAAGAGTGTGGTTTTACGATTGAAAGCAACACCCCGATAACCCGAGAATATGGTTGCACTCAGCAATAAGAAAAGAGGTGCGGGATATGGGGAATATAATATAAATAATATGCCTGTAACGAGAAATACCAGCCCAAATAGTTGGAAATGAAAAGGAAATAACTTTTCTAATTTAAGATCTATGGATTCTCGATTCAAAGGCGCAATTCTTATATTTAATACAGATCCTTTTCCCAAGGAAGAACGGCTTCAGAAAAAGCAGGATTTTAATCATCATATTCCCAGGAATCAGGTTCAGATCCTTCGCCCTTTTCCATTGTTACAAAATGAAATAGGAGGCTCAGGATAAGAAAGTTTCTTTTGAGTTACCCAATATTCCGGTATCATATATTCCTGGCGATCATTCCGTTTCAATTCTTCCGCTTTCCCTTACATTGGCACCTTTTACACCTGTCAGATCATCACCAAGGTCCTGCCGGGCTTTATCAGCGAGAATTTCCAGTTCCTTTACAATTTCAGGATATAATTCCTTGACATCATATTCCTCTCCTGGATCCCTGCGTAAGTCGTAAAGTGATAGATCCGTCACGATCTCATTATATTCACCCGGCCAGCCATCATTGCCAGGTAACACTCCTTCATAAGAACGGGAAGGATGGGGGAAAACCAGTTTCCAGTTATCCTTTCTGACCGCTTCCAGGCTGTTTACCTGATAATAGTAGTACAGTTGATCCCGGGGATTGGCATTTTTTTGATTTTGCAATAAAGGAAGGATGGAGATTCCGTCGATTTTATGATCGGGCAGGGGAGCTCCGGTGATCTCAGCCAGCGTAGGCAGTATATCCAGCGTTGCTGCTATTTTATTGCAGATCATTCCAGGTGGAATATGGCCAGGCCATTTCATGATGGTCGGGATCCGCTGGCCCCCCTCAAAACTGGTCCCTTTACCTTCTCTCAAGCCTCCTGTAGAACCGGCATGATTTCCGAAATTTAACCAGGGGCCATTATCAGTGGCGAAAATCACCAGGGTGTTATTTTCCAAATCATTTTCTTCCAGTGCTTTGAGTATCTCTCCCACTGACCAGTCGATTTCCATCATGACATCACCATAGTTGCCTTGTTCACTTTTGCCCTTGAATTTATCGGAAACCCCAAGCGGAACATGTGGCATGGAATGGGGCACATAAAGGAAAAAAGGATCATTTTTATGCCTTTGGATGAAATCAACCGCTTTTTCGGTGTAAAGCGTCGTCAGAATACCCTGATCATCCAACGTGGTCAATTCCCTTATTTTTTCATTCCCTTCGATCAGGGGCAGCGGTGGATAACGGGATTTCCAGGGCCTGGATGAATCTTCGGTAATGGGCGTTCCATCGAAGTCCACCGGCCACATGTCATTGCTGTAGGGAATTCCTACATATTCATCGAATCCATTCTGTAAAGGGAGGAATTTTTTATGATGACCCAGGTGCCATTTGCCGAAAATAGCGGTGGCATAGCCTTTTTCCCTGAGCATTTCTGCAATGGTGACTTCATTTTCATTGATGCCATTTTCCGCCCAGGGCATCAGGGCTCCGTGAATACCGATCCGGTTCGGATAACATCCGGTAAGTAAACCAGCCCGGGAGGCAGAACATACGGCCTGGGCTGAATAAAAATGGGTAAATCGCATCCCGTCATGGGCCATTTTATCCAGATTGGGGGTTGAAAACCCGGTTGCGCCAAAACTTCCCACATCCCCATAACCCTGATCATCGGTAAAGATGATCACGAAATTCGGAAGTCTTTCCTTTTTCGGCTGGCAATGATGAGTCAATAGAAAAAATAAAATTCCCAGCATTAAAAACGGAATTTTTTGTAAAAAAATGAGTTTCATAAAGATTGATTTTAGATGAATTTTCAAATTTCAAGGGAGGTGGAACTCGTATCTTTTTCCGGATCCAGCCATTCAATATTCGTTTGATCCTCACTAAACCGTTTAATACCTATTTTTTTGATCATGCTATCCTCCACTTTTTTAAGCGGCGTATATCTTGGATGATGAGAATCTTTATATGGATCGTTTCTGGCGGCATTATAGCAACAGATCAGGGACCACCGCGGATTTTTTGATTTATTCTGGTCGGACCGATGTAAAAGATTCGAATGGAAGAACAGGGCATCTCCCGGTTCCATTTCACAATATACAAGGTCAAGTCGTTTCAGGGCTTCATTGACTCTTTCCATATCGGCACCCGCCTGGTCTCCCGTTAATATATGATTTACCCGGCCCATTTTGTGCGATCTTTTAATCACCTGCAAGCAACCATTTTCCCTGGTAGCGCGGTCAACCGCAATAAAAACACTGATCAGATCGGGAAACAAAACCCCATTCTGGTACCAGTAACCGTAATCCTGATGCCATGTCCAGGCACCCCCTATCTCAGGATCTTTCAGGATCATTTTGGAATGATAATGATAAACTTCTCCATCCAGGAGGATTTCCACCGAATCCACTACCCGATGACACCGTGCAAACATACCGTAGATATTATCTCCGGGATGATTCCAGAGGGTGAGTCGCACGGTTCCTCCTTCCCCGTCTTTCCGCCCAAAAGCATGTTTATCGAGTTCCCGGTCTTCCACGGCCGATTTTTTCAATAGGCCAATCTCTTCTTTATCAAACAGGGATCGGACCATGACATATCCATCCCTATTAAAATTCTGTTGCTGTTTTTCTGATAAATGACTCATATCCATTTTTTTTTCATTCCGTGTGAAATCACAAATCACAAAATACAAATAATTTTATAATTTCGCCGCAGACGAGATGTAAAATCTCCCGGATATTCATTCGAAGTTGTAAATATTGAAGGATGGATAAGATGGTATCCGAGAAAAGGTAATAACGCATATATTTTTATTAACGATGTTTAATTGATTGAAATACAGAAACATATATTTAGTCTTTTTTTCGCTTTATATTTTTGGATCCTGAATAGGCTGAATCTGCCGTAGACTTAGCCCGCAAAACCGCAAAAGTTTATTTCTTTTTTTCATTTCAGTAGAGGTTGAATTGGATCACATGCCGGGTATTGTAAGCAGAAAACGGGAACACAATCTAGTGGGCATTCAATCATTAAGTCATACCGAGCCATCTTGTCGCTTCCATACTCAAGTGACTGGATTGAAGGATCAATTAATTCACGAGGATCTTATTTACGGTTGATTTCTTCCAGTTATTGTTTTCAAGATACCATTCGTGAATTTCCTGGCTCAGGTACTGGAGGGTGGATAGGTCGATGGGTTCAAAGTCACCGGATTCCTGATCCGATGAATAAGAAGCGATGAATTTCATATTGTTTTCGTGATTGATGGAATAGGTTAACAGGTTCACGATAATATGATTTTTCTCTATTTTCCACTCTTTGATTTGATTAATTTCCGACATTAACAATTGAATAGGCAGTACCGGGCTTGCATTCATGGAATCCGGAAATGGATATACCTTTTCGATCAATCCCTTCATCACCTCGGCAACCTGGCATAATCTTTCTTCATTTAGCTGGGAAAGGTCTTCACCTTTGGATAACAGGGTAAAAATGTGCTGCCTTTCATCTCGCAGGCTGAAGGAATTGATAAAATTCCGCTCGTGATAATATTTTTCAATTTCCTCCGGGAGATTGTTTTGCTGGGATCTGGTTGGATTTATTAAAAACACACTAATTAGTAATATGAGCGTTAAAACTTTCATATAAAATGGAACGATTTATATCCGGGTTTAGTTCCATGTAAGGCCGTCATAAAAGTATAGAAAATGTCATTTACAGGCTTACTACCAACCTATTTTGTGGATGTGAAGGAAATGATATAAATCAACGTTTCCTAAATTCAATCCTCGCCAGGCTTGCATTTTCATAACAATTAATCCATCATTTTCACTTACTCCGGGGGGAATCCATTATACCAAGGAAAGTTTGTAACCGTTCTGGGGATGGTTCATGTTCTGTGATTTTTTGTTTCAATAATACAACCTCCCCGAGGTTGTATTATGTTTAAAAGGTTGCTACAAAGAAAGAGAAATTCAAAGAATTTTTATTTAGAAAAACAGGAATCCGGCCCTGGTGATTTTTCCAGGGCGGGCGATCTTATTTTGGCTTATTTTTTAAATAAATATTTACGAGCAGTATAAGCCTTGATCGTTCAAAGGGAATCAGGGTTTAATTGTATCCGGTTCCCTTTGGTTGGTAAATATTAGCGTAAGTAGATAGATATCAATATACGATCACACCTTCTCCTTCGTGCCAAAAAACTCCAGTCACATAATCAACCAAACCATAGAGGGTGTAGGACCCGGTGGCACCGGTAAACCTTCCCGAGCCATCCAGGATCTGATAGTTCTGGAAATATCCTTTTTCATCATTGTCTGAACCGGTCAATACGACATAAATTTCATCCCCATTTGAAGCGACGACCGTTCCCATAACGTAACTGTCAAGAACCATTCCGCTCGTTCCGAAGTGCCAGCAATAACTTAAATGAATGCTGATATTTCCCATATGAGATCCTTGTCCATGGCCCTCTATCAAAGTCTGGTTAATCATAGTAGTTTCATCATCCCCACAAGCCTCTGAATCATAGACAAATGTAAGGGTCCCTTCCGACCGGAACTTTATAGGTCTTTCTACTGCATCTCCCCGCCGCTGGTGTGCGATGCTGAATTGAGCTGGATCGGCCTGGTAGGAAATCAATGGAGCAAATATCTCTTTCGCCAGTAACACATTTTCATCTGCAGGAATTATTTCTTCCTGTATATTGTCGTTTTGGCAAGCAAAAAGGAAAAATAACAACATGATCGGGATGCCTGGTATATTTTTCATATCCTTAAATTTTAATTTTTGAGAATGAATTTTACGATAAATTACAAAAACGGAAAGGATTCAACTTTCGTATTTATCTCAATTATTTTGCTATTTGTCTCGGGATAAAAACAGGGATCAGCCTATCCTTTTATTTTGCTGGGATTGATCCCGAATTCTTCGGTGAAAAGGGTACTGAAATGAGACAGGTTCTTAAAACCAACCTGATAGGCGATTTCGGATATACTGAGATTGGAGGTTAATAGTAACTCTCTTGCTTTTTTCAACCTCATGGACCGGATATATTTACTGACTGTCAGATTGGTCAGCGCATTGAATTTACGATACAATTGAGCACGGCTCATGGGGAGCTCCCGGCAGAGTGCCTTGATGCCGAATTCCTCGTTATGCAGGTGTGTTTGAAGAATGGTTCTAACTTTTTCCATAAATAGATTTTCCATGGACATGGAATCGGAAGGTGGATTAATTTTTTCTGGATGATCCAAAGAAAAATATTCCTGCATTTTATGTCGTATCTCGATCAATTTTTCCAGGCGGATGAATAATTCTTCCCCATTGAAGGGTTTTGAAAGATAGGCATCGGCTCCTTTTTCCAGACCTTTCAGTTTTGAAGGAATATCAGCCCTGGCTGTTAGAACGATCACCGGGATGTGACTGGTCCTGAGATCCCCTTTTAATTGATCCACAAATTCATATCCATCCATTACAGGCATCATGATATCACTGATGATGATGTCCGGAATGATTTTTAAGGCCTTTTCAAAGCCTTCTTTTCCATTTGTAGCGACTTCGATGTAATATTTTTCTTTCAATAACTCAAACAAATAATTCACAAGGTCCGCATTATCCTCAACAATCAGCAAAACAGGCAGATTTTGCTGTCCATCGATCATTGATCTTTCACGATATCCTGCACTTTCCATCGGACTCATATATGGGCTCACGGGATCCTTTAGATCTTTAAATTCAGGATTCTCAAGTGGGGAAGCAGTTTGCGTTACCGGAAGATGAACAGAAAAAGTACTTCCCTTCCCAGGAATGCTACTCACCTCAATTTGACCATTCAATAGATTGACCAGCTCTTTTGTCAACGCAAGACCTAATCCGGAACCGTCCTGTTTAGATGAATCCTTTTGAATTCGGTAAAACCGATTGAAAATATAATTCTGGTCCTCTTTTTTGATTCCTACCCCGGTATCTGTTACATGGATAACTAAAGTGCTTTTTCGATTTGATTGAACTTCCAATTCGGTAAACACTTTCACCTCCCCACCCTGGGTGGTATACTTAATAGCATTTAACAACAGATTTGAAACAATGTGCATCAGATTTTCCGGATCGTAATCCATTTTGTATTTCTCCAAGGAAGATGAAAAGCTTAGTGTGATCTTTCTGTGTTCAGCCAGGGAGGTAAACGATTCAACCAGATAGCATAAAAAACGAATGATATCACCATTGACAAGCGTTTTTGTAAATAATCCCGCTTCGATTTTTGAAAGATCCAGCATCTGATTCACAAGGTGGAGGAGGTTTTTTCCTTTCTGCCTGATTTCCCCAATCCCTTTTTTAAGCCATTCCTCAGGTTTTTTTTCTATGAGATCGGCCATTCCCAGGATAATGGTCAAAGGTGTTCTGAACTCATGGGTAATGTGGGTATATAATTTGGTTTTTGCTTCATCCAGTTCTTTTAAACGGGTAGCTTCTGCTTCTTCTATGTGGCTCTGCTGTTTAATATAGAATATAATGAAAATCAATGTTGTACTTGTAATCCAAAGAATATTCACGACATAATACAATAAATTCACAGAGGGAGTAATTACATCGGGGACCTTCAGATAAGGTTGTAATAAAGCAGCCAGAATAATTGTTACTGCGTAAACCCCATAAAGGAGGATCGTCATTTTTGCTTTATTCAAGAGAACAGAAGAGAAGGCACAGGTAAGACCTACGAAGATCAGCCCGACAGATGAAATGATACCTCCCAGCAGCAGGATGGTCACAAAGGTGGCCAGAATGGTGGCGAGAAGGAAAATAAATGTGATTCTCTCAAAATGCCGGGTAGGTCCAAGTAAGGGTATATATAGAAGATAAAAAAGGAGTAAAACAACGCCATACCAGAAAACGATCCAGATTTGTAAAAGGAAGGATAATAATGTCATTCCAAATACACAGGAACAGGCGACTACTGCCCAGATCCATGACCATTTTTTCCTTATCAGCGCCTTTTGAGAAAGATCAGGATGTGCCAGGAAGCTGTTTAACCAATTTTCCATTCGTTGCAGGGGAATCATTGACATGGATTGAGACCATTTAAGTTTATTCAGGCATTTAATTATTTCCCGCGTGAATATATAAACTTATCCATGCCCCCCAATTCCATAAACAATGGAGCTGTGCAATAATAATATTCACACTTTTTGCTTGAGTAAGAAATCAGCGTATCATTGTGAATTCAATATAAAAAAAATACCGGAAAACAAGGAGGTTGGATTATAAATAAAAAAAATGAACCAAGAGACCCTGGTTCATACATTCCTTCTTTAATCATTCCCCGTCAAGGAAAAGATCCGCTGTACCTATTTTGGTTATGAAGGACGTGATCATGAAAGCTTCCCGAAAGCGAATCATTCAACCTTTTTAATCCGAACGATCAGATCTGTGTTTTGTAATTGTTTGGCACCATAAGCCATGACCAGGGTACCCTTAACGCCATCATTGGCAATGATTGCAAAAAGTTCGGAAAAATCACTTGGATTCGACATTCCTTCAAATCGGAATGATCGAACGATTTTTAGATCTTCCGGTTGATACTTCTTTTTAGTGCGAAGTATGATCATGTATTTTTCTTCCGCTAAAAAATCTTCAATATAGCCTACCTTTTTTAAAGCGTTAAGCGCCTCTGACAAGGTATCAAATTCATGTGCTTCCATATTAATAGCCAATAATTTCTCAGGGAAACCCTTCATTCAATCGAAGTTAATCCTGTTATGAATTATCACGTTATCGGAAGGATTTTGTTTAAGACAGACTGGTAGTAGGATGGCCTCTAATCAGTCACAAGGGAGAGAAACCACCGTTGCTCTCATAATCCAGGTGAATGCATTGAATGATAGAATATGCCTCGACAGGGTATCAAAAGAGAATCCCCTGGTTTGCCATTCAAAAGAGCAAATTTCCAGGGTGAATTCCAGATTGATATTGTATGTGAGGAGTAATTATTTAATCATACAGTTTATTTCACATCAATCGACCGGCATTTTTGGTGCATGGTCTTTCAGCCAATCCTTGAAGGACTGCAATTCCGGGTTCAATTCCCTCGAAAATCCTACATCACGCAATTTCAGGCCATCCTCCTCGAAATCAGCATAGAACTGGAACATGTTTCCAAGATCATCGGCGCCCGGAAAACCAAAACTCCGGTACTGGGCGGGAGTTACTGCATTATAGATAACTTTTTCTTTCAAGGCATCTGACATTTCTTTGGCCATTTCACCCACAGTCAGGTGATCACCTGCGATCCCGATGGTCTTTCCAATCAAAACGGGTCCTTTTTTGAAAATCCCATAGGCGCATTTGCCAATATCCTCGGCACCTATGCCTGCCAGTTTTTTATTCCCCATCGGAAAGGTAATGGACAATTTGCCATCTTCCCCTCTTTTGGGTCCCATGCCAAAATAGATCATATTTTCCCAGTAAAAAGAAGCCACCAGGAACGTGGTGGGAACACCTGCATCAATAAAGTGCTGATTGGCTGCTCCTTTTGCATCAAAATGAGGCACTTTATATTTTCCCTGCAAGGTAGGCATTGTATCATCGTCAAGTGGAACCCAGTTCCGGGTATCTTCCAGCGTTGACCAGATCACATGCTTCAATCCGGCATCCTTGGCTGCTTCTGCCATATTTCTAGCTTCAGCATATTCTTTTTCCGGTGAAAAATGCGCCCAGAAAAAGGTAACAAAATAGGCACCATAAGCATCTTCCAGGGCTTTCCGGATACTATTTTTATCATCAACGTCGGCAGCTACCACTTCCGCTCCCAATTCGGCCAGCTGCCTGGCTTTATCTGAATGAATATCTCTAGAAACGGCGCGAACGGTAAATTCACTTTGAGGATCATTAAGAATGGCCCGGGCTAAACCGCCGCCCTGTGCACCGGTAGCGCCGAAGACTACGATTATTTTTTTTTGATTCATAGGTTGTTTGATGTTTAGGTTTTGTATTATGTTTAACTAAATAGGTAATAAAAGGTTTCAGGAATAAAAATTACTTCTGGATATACTAGATCGATTGTCTTTTAATATATGCAATCAAATGGGAGGGTCCACCCCGGTTTCTACAGTAACCCGGGCGACTGAATTGGGATATATTATAATTTTCGAAACCGTCATTTTGATCCAACCTATGTCGTGGAAAATTCTTTATATTCTTGATTGTCAATAAAATAATCCTATTCAGTTCTTTTGATCAAGGTACCAATCACAAATTATTGGAGAACAGTTAATCAATTAATCAGCATTTTTCAGGCTTGTCTGACAAAGTATAGTCCGTTAACTAAATGAAAATATAAAGGCATGCCTGAGTTGTCCCCGCTAAAATCCAGACATAGGAAAGACTTTCAGGGATCAGTATGTAAGTGAAATAGATCCCTGATCGGTCATTTTCCCAGCCCCCAAACGCCGAAAGGAATGTTGACCATAGAGGACTCGGTAGAAGATCCGTTAATCATTGATCAGCTACTCAACCACGATCTCATCAACGAGCATATTGGCCGGCCGGCCTGCTCCCGGATGCCAGTCAGGGGTATTCCCAATGGTATACGCTTTTACCTTGATATAACGGGCATTTTGGGGTTCAAATTCAGCGATGAAATCACGTTGCTGTCCACCATACTGGTCAATGGGTAGGGTATTTTTTATATTACCTGCCAAGATAAAATTTTTTCCATCCAGTGAAACCGAGTACTCCACATATTTAGGGAACAGCCTTAGCCAGTAACCATACTGGAAGTAGGCCGATTCAATTCTCTTCACTTCTCTGACTTCTTCCAGGTCAATGATCACCTCCAGGTTTTTACCGGAAAATCCGAGCCAATTATAATCATAGTCATGGCCACCACGGATCCCATCGGTCAGCATCCGGCCAGCACCGAGGGGAAGTCTCAGTGAATCAGGGCTGATGAAAGTTACCTTTTTACCATAGGCGAGGTGTTCTTTCATGCCCTGGGAAAACAGCCTGTACATAGAGGAGCGGTATTCATCCGGTGATGTACTCCATTCTTTCACCCGGGTAACTCCCTGACGGATACAAAGATCTGTGAAAGGATCAATTTTAGACCTGATCTCTGTCCGTACCTCCCATTGTCCGTTTACTTTATAAAAAAGTCCCCGTTCACCAATATATTGTTTTTTGGCTTGTTCCATGATGGCAAAATCCAGAGGCAGCCGTGCAATCCTGACCCGCTCAAGCAGTTCTGCACTATCAGCAACGACGGCCTCCGCCTCATTGAATAATACCTCATAGCGGTCAATCAATTCAGGGGTCAGGTAGGTCGTATCCGCTTCATTCGGGCTTCCGAAAATTCGCAACGGAGCTCCTGATTCCAGCAAAGCGTTCCGCATTTCTTCGATATAGGTGCCAATAGATGGTCCGGCCGCTCCATAATATCCATGAAGGAAATCATTCATCAGGGAATCGACATTTTCATCCGGGTTCCATAACAATTTGGAGATGAGGTAAGCACGTAGTTCTGCAAATTCTCCGCCCACTTCCCGGTTACCCTGCTCAAACATGGAAGTCACCCCGTTTTTGACGAAAAACCGGATATTTGGTTGCAACACATGAAGGTTCGGGAAAGGACTGATCAGGTTGGGGAACTGGATTACATAATCCCAGACAATGATATCCTTTGCGATCTTGCCCCAATCCTCGACATCATGCATAAAATCTGCACTGGTTGGGTCATCTTCAATGGATTTATTGCGAAAAACCTCGATGCTGCAGAGCATGATATTTACATTGTCCCTGGGCCGAAGTGTTCTGGGGGCTTTCCGTCCATATTCATAGGCAAGTGTTGAAATCATCTTTTCAGGAAACTGATCCGCTACCTGGTTTACGAAATTAATGATGGTCCCCGAGGGAGATCCTTCACGCTCATCCAGGGCCTTGCAATTATCACAGGTACAATAATTACGATTATCATTCTGGCTGACCGACCAGTAAGTAGCTTCCGGGTTTTGTGCGATATTTTTTCTCAGGTTCTGGATGGTCACTTTCAGCACATCCGGGTTTGTCAGGCAAAGTTGAGTCGGAATCCTTTTTCCATTGACCAAGGAATAATATTCCGGATGTTCGGAAAAATAAGTTTCCGGAGGGACCAGTGAGTTGAAGGTATGTACCCACATTCCCCAGTCCGGGCGGCCTCCATGTTCATTATGATTGAGTTTATGCCAGTCGATATATTCTGCATCCCAGGTAACCCGGTAATGAGTGGTCCTGATATCCATTACAGGCACCTGTAAATCATTGATCTGACCGAGTACAATCTGTTTCTGTTCCGGGATGATCTTAACTTCAGGGGTATACATACGGCATCCAAGATACTTTTCAAGGAAAGTATATACCCCGTAGAGGGTTCCTTTTTGGCTGCCTCCTGTGATGATCAGCCGAAGGCTGTCAGTCTTAATCAGAAAACCATCTTTTTTCAGATCATTCAGGTTGATTTCAAGATTCAACTCATCCAGCCGTTCATTCTGACCGAGTACAATTTCATACGGACTGGTAGCTTTATCAGCAGCGATCACGGGAAGTACGGCACCTGAAATCTGAATGAGGTAGTCCTGAAGAACTTTTGAGGCTTTCAGCTCGTGTTCAGTAGGAGAAGATGGGATCACAATGCGATAACGGCTTGTTTCATCCTCATTGGTGAGAACGATTTGAGTGGCTGGGATCTGCATTTCCTCCTTTTTTCTTTTCTTTTTCTGGCCCTGGACGGGTTGATATGAACATAGTATTCCGGTTAAAAAAAAGAAAACAATAAAAAGCGAATTAACGTTCTGGGTGGGTATTTTAAATCTAATCATAAAAAATCGATGTTTATATCTCAAATAACGCTTGAATATAATCAATAACAATAAAAATTTTCCAAGGAAGGACATTCATTTTCATAAAAGTTTATTATTAATCACCGTGTGGCCAACTCTTACAGGACAATCAATTTCCCAGGTACATTCAAAGGAATATTTCAGATGCCCAGACCGAGGATCTGCAATGCTGACATTGCGATGGTAAATGTGCTATTCGTTTCTCAGGCTGTCAACAGGATTGGCAAGGGAAGCCTTTATGGATTGAAAACTGACGGTGATCAAGGTAATTAATAAAGCCATCAAGCCAGCTGCTGCAAATATCCAGATCTGAATTTCAATGTGATAGGCAAAACCATTGAGCCATTCTCTCGCAGCAAACCAGCCAATCGGGATCGAGATCAGGCAAGCCAATGCAACCATGATGACAAATTCCCGTGAAAGCATGAAGGTAATTTCTTTTATGGAAGCACCCAATACTTTTCTGATCCCGATCTCTTTGGTTCTGCGGACTGCCATAAATGCCGATAATCCAAAAAGACCCAGGCAGGCCAGTATAATGGCCAACCCAGCAAAAGTGCTGATAAAACGCGCATATTGTTGTTCAAGCTGATATAAATCATTGTAATGATCATCCAAAAAATCATATTCAAATGGACGTTCCCTGATCCGTTCATTCCAGATGCCTTCCAATCGTGACAGTGAAGCAGGGATATCTTTTCCATCGATTTTTACATACATCAGGTTCAGGAAATTATCAGATAGAAAGATTGCCAGGGGGGATATTGAATCGTGAAGTGAAGCAATGTGGAAGTTTTCAACCACAGCCTTGATGGTACCTTCCATACCGCAAACAATGGTTTTCCCAATGGCTTGCTCCGGACTCCATCCCAGCTCCCTGATGGCCGATTCATTGACAATAAAAAAAGTCCTGAAGTTTTCCTTTCCCCAGCTCGCTTTTATTTCTTCGAGGTCAGCTTCCGTAAAATCGGTACCTGCAAGGATCTTGATGTCAAGTGTCTGCAGAAAATCCAGGTCAACCGGGATGGCCTTTGACGTGAAATTTTTTTCCCCGGCCTCCGTAGTGGCGGTAATTCCATTGGTCCAACGTATAAAGGTAGGTAAATCATAGCCTGCACTGATATGAAGTACGGAAGGGTCTTGTTTCATGGCATCTTTCAACGCATAATAATGAGGCCGTACCTGGCGGTCGATAGGCAATACGAGAATATTTTCTTTATTGTATCCCAAGCTCTTGTGCTGGATAAAGGAACGTTGCTGCTGGATGGTCAAAGTGGAAATGATCAGGAATATGGAGACAACAAACTGAAAAATAATCAGAGATTTTCCTAAATTTCCGGATGAGATTTTTAATTCCCTGCCTGTCCTCAATACCTGGATCAGTTTGAGTTTAGAAAAAATGAGTGCCGGATAAAAACCGGAAGATAATCCCACGATAAAACATAGTAATATTAGTAATCCAATCGAAAATAGATTCGATAATGAGTGGATAGAAAGCGATTTGCCTGCCAATACATTAAAATAGGGCAAAATCTGATAAGATAGAAGGAAAGCCAGTATTCCAGAGATAGCGGCCAGAATAAGTGCTTCGAAAATAAAATGATAAAAAAGCTGTATTCTTTGTGCTCCCAGTACTTTTCGCATACCCATTTCTTTCTGACGCCTTGTAAATTGAGCAGTGGCCAGGTTGGTATAATTGATGCATGCAATCCCAAGAATGAGAAGGGCGATGATCGCAAGTATGTATATGGAAGTAATATTCCCGTTGGGTTCCAGGCCACTCAGGTTTGAATAAAGGTGAACGGTTTTCAGCGGTTCCAGGCGAAAAGTGAAAGTTTCGTTAGGTCCTAAATCAATTTCATCGCGATTCAAACCTTTTATAAATTGATCGATCTGTAGCTCCGCTTCCTGGAAGGAGATTTTCGAATCCAGTAAAACATAGGTAAAGTAGTTGGCAGGAAACCAATCCTCTGATTTTGCCGCATCCAGGTTGTTGAAAGAAACCAGGAAATCAAATTTAATCTGAGATTGAGGAGGGATATCTTTTGCAATGCCGGTTACCATAAAATCCTTTTCGCCATCCAGTCGCAGGGATTTTCCCAAGGGAATTTCATCCCCGAAATACTTACTGGCCATGGATTCTGTAATGATTATGTTATCACTCGAATTAAGTGCCGTGAAAGGGTCTCCCGCGATCAATGGAAAAGTAAAAATGTTAAAAATGGATGAATCGGCATAAAGAAATTTGTTTTCCTCGAAAATCCTGTCTTTGTATCCCACCACTCTTGATCCAAGAAACATCCTTGAATAAGCCTGGACAAAGGGAAATGTGCGCTCAAATACAGGTCCTGGTTTAGTACCCGTTACGGACCAATAATTCATATCCTCTCCCTGACTGAATTGCATGGTCAAACGAGAGATCTGTTCGTGTTTTTCATGAAATCGGTCATAGCTGAGCTCATCGAAGACGTATAATCCGATCAGTAAACAGCTGGCCAATCCGACAGAAAGGCCGGAAATATTGATCAATGTATAGAATTTCTCTCTTTTTATATTACGAAGGGCCACTTTAATGAAATTTCTGTACATAAGGATAATGGGTTTAATTAAAGGAAATACCCGATGAAAAAAAGTTGCGTTAATTACAAGATAAAAATAATGATTCTATTCCATTTGGTCTGACATCAATCACTGTGCCAGCAACAATGAATCGATGAGAATCGGAGAATTTCAGGGATTTATTAACCCGATTAGGATGAGGGTTGTTCGAAAATGGACGATTTTGACCGGTGGAGGACAGAGAAAACTAACATGAAACTGGATCTTATTATAGAGGTATTCGGAAATTCCATCTATCTGTGAACCGGATTTTTGATCACCCTGTATTCAAAGACATCCGGTCTTCCATAATGACCCGTTACATCGAACATTCTTTTGGCAGCCAGGATCTCTTTGAGATCAATGTCGGCATAAAGGATCCCTTCTTCAGCCTCCATGGGTCCGGCCAGGATTTTTCCATTGGGTCCAATGATGCAACTGTTCCCCGTATTGATCCATTCCCGTTCCGGGGGATATAATTTTTTAAATTCAAACCGGTCCGGAAGATCATCCATCTTCCAGGCCATGCAGGTGCTTATAATAAACAATCCTCCCTCCCGGGCAATATGCTGGAGGCTGATCAACCAGTCGGGACTTTTATCCCAGGTGGGTGTAGCCAGGATCTGGGTTCCTTTCTGATACATGGCATTTCGTGCAAGAGGCATATAATTTTCCCAGCAAATGAGTCCTCCCAGTGTACCCAGGGAGGTCTGAAAGGTCTCCATGGTACTGCCATCTCCCTGTGCCCAGATCAGACGCTCGCCTCCGGTTGGTACGAGTTTGCGGTGTTTCCCAATAATTTCTCCCTGATCATTGATGTATAACAGACTGTTATAAAGACTGCTGTTGCTATTTTCAGAATTTCTTTCACTCATGCCCATGACAACATAGATCTCATTTTTTTTCGCTGCCTGGCATAACATATCCGTACTTTCATCAGGGATTGAAACCGCATTTTCAACCAATTCAACATACAATGGGTTGAGATCGGCACCTTTGCTGTTGGGAATCAACCAGATCCAGTCAGGATAACCTGGAATGAATGCCTCAGGAAAAACAATGAGTTTTGCACCATGACTTGCGGCTTCTTCGATGATACGACAGGCCTTTTTTACCGTTTTCTGTTTGTCAAGATAAACAGGCGACACCTGGGCAGCTGCCACTTTAAAATTATTTTCCATTTTTTTCTGATTTTGATCACCGGATCCGATTCCCTGTGCAGAAATTCTGACCACACAGAAAGTGAAGGTTAGCAGGAATAGGACAATATTTTTTAGGAAATCAACCAATTGATCCTGAACTGTGTATTTCTAAACTTCTCCTTTTTGCTTTACGGGATTTGTAAAATCTGACCACAGGACCTGTATTTTAACCTTTCAGATCTGGAATCACGGATAATACAAAGTCCCATTGCCCTGTTTTGCATCAATTAACTTCCCATGCATTCGGGATAACCTGCAATTTAAGAAAATAATCGGTGGCTGAAAAATAATATGGATTTATTAAAGTATATTTCGGTTTTCCGACCGTTGATCGGTTACCTGTTCACCACTGTGATAGATCCCTTTCATCGCCCGATCCCGCCAGGCAGCGGTAGAATCATAATATTCTGCTTCCGTATCAATTTCCGTTACTAAAATTTCGTTGGTGTTTTTTTCGAGGCGTCCATTGATCACCCCATCAGGCCTGACCACCATACTGCCCCAGCAGCTTTCCCTGGCAGATGAATTGCTGCTACTGATCCATAAATAATTATTGCCTGCATAAGAAATCATGGTGGCCGGCATGGTGATTTCAGGCAGGGTTTTTCCAGGATTGAACCGATGATATTTTTCCCCGACCTGATCTTCCATCGCCCTTTGGCGGACCGGATCCATATTTGCGGCATGGAAGGAGTGGAAAATTAGCTGTACATTTTGTTTCTTATATTCCCTGTACAGTTCAGGATACCGGTATTCGTGACAGATCAGGGTGCCACAGCGGATTTCATTGATTGAAAAGGTACAGAAGTGATTCCCGGGACTGAAATGTTCCAGTTCCTCGATATCTCCTGATGGATTTCCTGCACAAAACATTTTGTCATACCGGTCCAGGATCTTCCCATTATCCTCAATAATATATAAACTGTTATGGGGCTTATTTTTTCCGGTCAGTGGGTGTGCTGATCCCAGAATCACCCATAATTTCAAATTGTGAGCAAGGTCCATGATCTCAAGGGTGGCTTTTTTTAACTCATTCCAGGGATAATTTTCAAAAGATTCAAAATCAACTCCCGCATATCCAGATAGTCCGCCTTCAGGAAAATGGATCAGCGCCGCTTCGTTTTCCTTTGCCGCTTTCATCTGTTCAGCTATGTATTCCTTGTTGCGGTTTATATCTGAACTAACAGGGAACTGACTCGTGGCAATTATCAGAATCATAGATTTTCTTTTTGTTTTCAGGTAATCAGAACTCTCAACAGAGTTATTCTTCAGATCGTCTGATCCGATCAAGGATCAACGGGTAAATTATTCTCTAATCTATAAAGGTTTCATTCATTTTCCACATTCAGTTTATACCAGTCAACATTTCTGGTGAAATACATGGTAAGCCCAAGTATGATTGTTAATCCAATGCTTCCGAGCAACAGCGCAAAATCTGTTAATTGCAGTGTTACATACAGGAATCCATAAATACTTATCAATGTGGCGATTAAAAGTAGCGATAATTTTATGACTTTAAATACACTAAGTGAATAAAGAGAGATCATCGAAATGATGGCAACTGAAGATATCAAATAGGCGAGATTAAAATTTAAATATTCTGATATAGATACAAGCAATATATAAAACAGGCAAAGGGCTAATCCAACCATTCCATATTGAAATGGGTGAATTTTTCTTTTATTAAGGATCTCAACCAGGAAAAATATCAGGAATGTTAAAGCAATGGTCATTACAGCATACTTAGCCGATCGCATCGATTTTTGATAATCATCGATGGACATGATCAAATTTACACCAAAGGCCGCATCCGATATATTTTGAGATTGGTCAGGATCCATCCAGGATTGTGGAAAGTTCCGGTTAAGTTGTAATATTTTCCAATATGCCTTGAAGCCGTCACCGGTGATTTCCCGCTGATCGGGAAGAAATTTTCCAATGAAGCTCGGGGATGGCCAGTTCGAGTCAAGCTCCACATGCGTTATATTCCCCAATGGAACAAATGAAATATTCTGACTTCCCTGCAGATTCAAGTTCATTTGAAATTCATATTTCATTCCTTCATTGATCGAAATTTCCGGGATTTGGACCGTTACGCCGGAATTTATCAGGTCAGTCAGCCTGGATCCGGGATTCACTCTTAGCTCCTGATCCTGCCATTTCAGTTTTAATTCATCCTCAATTCCCCGTAAATCGGATATTCCAAAAGTTAAAAATGCCTGGTCAACCAGTATTTGTTTTGCATCGATTAGAAATAAATTTTCATTCAGATCGAATGAACCACTGAAAGATATTACTGACCTGTAAACGATTACATCATATATACCTCTTTTTAGTTTTGTTGGAGTAACAGAACCCTTTATCCTGAGTTCCTCAGGCAATACTTTTAAATATTTTATACCCTGGATCTTTTTGTTATCCTGATCATTTTCATACAAGACCGGAATGGCAAGTACTGGACCGTTCAATAATTGTTCTTCTGCCCACATGGAACTCACATCACTGATGGCCTGGAATCTCAACGTTTCCCGTTCAGATATGATCGATTTAATCATTTCTGTAGGAATAAGCAGCAGCAGCATAATGAGTACAATGGTAAAAAGTTTGAGTGTAACGGAATTTTTTATCCAGTTGTTTACTCTTTCAAAAGGTGTATTTTCTGTTTTCATAACTTAATTTTTAAAAGTACTTTGTATTTCAAAGTGATTGAGTAAAATTTTTTATTGAATCAGTTTTTCTATGGCCCTGATATGCCTGGTGAAAGCCTCTTTTCCTTCCCGCGTCGTATAATATTTTGTATTGGGTTTGCGGTCCAGAAATTCCTTTTTAATGGTTACATATCCACTTTTCTCCAGATATTTCAGATGACTTGCCAAATTGCCATCTGTTACCTCAAGCAATTCTTTAAGGCTGTTGAAATCCACGTATTCGTTTACCACCAATGCCGACATGATCCCCAATCGGATTTTATTTTCAAATGCTTTATTCAGATCTTTTAAAACGTCCTTCACGATCCATACTTTCTTTGCACCGCAATTCCATAAATTATATGCAAGATTCCGAAACCGAAGGACCAGAACCACAAACCATACCCAATAAAAAGAGTTGCAAATAATCCTGTCAGTATTTCGATCAATCCCAGACCTCTGATTTCAGAAAGGGTATATTTGCTGGCATTCACAAGGGCCAATCCATAAAAAATGAGGGTTAAGGGAGCCATTAACCCGACGAAACCTTTAAAAATTAAAATCAAACATAATAATCCTCCTGTGATCAAAGGAATTGAAAGGTTGATCAATAATCTTCTGGTCTGAAGGTCCCATAATTTCTGATTGTCTTTTCGTGCTTTTTTGGTGGTGAAAAAAATTCCGACACCGATGGCAAGAATCAACGTGACCGAAGCAATAAGTAAAAGGGTCAAAAGAGTTTCCTGGGGAAGAACCACATGCTGATAACCCAGGTAGTTCTTATTGGAGTAGACGGTTTCATAGGCGAAATAGGCCGCACCCAGGGCAAAGATACCGGCCATAATTCCTGAAAGGCCGCTGAGTGATATGAACCGGGATGATCGTTCCATCATATACCTGATATCATGAAGATCATCTAAATATTTCTGCTTGTCCATTGAAAGTACTTTGAAATACAAAGTAAAAAACTGTAATTTAAAAATCCAATAAGAAATGAAAAAAAGTTCGGATTGGGCGACCCGTTGGCGCTGGGGAATTTCCTGTATCAAAAATTAAATTCCGGACTTATTTGTCTGAACCGACTTTCTGAATGTCCGAAGGAACCGGTTGTTTTCCCCTGACAGGTCCGTCGAATTTTAATCTCCTTTCTTCACTGACATGGATCCGGTCAATGAATACCTGTCGGTCACCGCTAGGATTTTCAGGATCATAATGGACATGGTACACGATGAACATTTCCTTTCTATCCGGTGACCAGGTGATGGAGTTATGACCCGGCCCGGAAATACCCTGGGAAAGATCCTTCTGCACCAATGGATTATCATTTCCCTTGATCCATGGTCCAAATGGTGAGTCGGCTGTTGCGTAGCCAATTGCATATTTCGGGCTCAGGTAATGGCCTGCAGAATAGGTTAGGTAATAAAGATCATGGTATTTAAAAACAAAGGCACCTTCATTACAGATGCTGGGATGTGCTTGATCGATAGCTTCCCAATCCTGTTCTGCCTGGACAACGAGTTTAGGTTCTGTGATGGCTTCTGATAAATTATCTGATAGCTGAACCATATAGATGATCCCATATAAATGCCAGGGATCTTCAATCACACCAACTTTATCAAAGAAAAGATAGGGGATATGGTCATCATCCAGAAAAATATGGGCATCAATGGCAGACCAACCCAGATCGATCCAGGGTACATAAAGATCCCGGAAAGGTCCCTCCGGTTGGTCCGAAACAGCGAGGCCTAATCTGAATCCCACTGAATCGAGTGGTCCTGAACTGCTATAAGTCATGTAATACCTCTGCTGATATTTAATCACTTCCGGGGCCCAGAAGGACTTTTTACCCCACCGGGCCGAATCGAAAACAAAGGCGGTGCCGGCCTCTTCCCATTTTGCAAAATCTGATGATCTCCATACTTTAAATCCCTTTCCACCTGTGGTGCCGTACAGATAATATGCTTGATCGTCAAGCAGGACAAAGGGATCACCCATATGAATTGGATCTCCCAAAGGATTTGAGAATTGTTCTGACCGCTGGCAACCGGAAAAGAAAATAATGGCTACGAATAAAAGTTCAAAATATTTCATCATCCGGATATCAGTAAAAGGATCCTCATGAAATAGGGATTTATAAGTAAAATTCGTAAATAATTTCAGAATATCTCAAGGTAGGTTTCCGGATTGTAAAATCAAAAAAATAGCCCGTTTCCTTCTCCAATTTTCGATTTTTGCTTCCACTATAGTAGTAGTATGCGTCATAACGCAAGTCCTGGCGTTCAAGGATCTGTACGGATACGAGATAGATTCCTTTTCCACTCTTTCCAACCACTCAAATACCATCAGGCTTGACTAAAATGGAGGATCTAGAAGAATATCCCGTATTTGCTGATTTCTTATTAATCGTCATTCTTTTTAAATCTAAAAATTTTTGCTGAAGACCCAGGAATGACCTTGGGGGTTGATATGACGGTTTAGATACTTCTAAGACGGTCTCAAAACCATTATATGGTAGGCATTTAATCCAGTTTATGTACAAGCAGACCGCTTCTCAGTTTTGGTTCGAACCAGGTAGTTTTGGGGGGCATGATCTTTCCGCCATCGGCGATCTTCATCAATTGTTCCATCGAAATGGGGTAAAGTGCAAAGGCAGCTTTCATCTCACCATCACTGACTCGTTTTTCCAACTCTTCCAGTCCACGGCTTCCCCCCACAAAATCGATACGTTTATCTGTCCTGAGATCTTCGATGCCCAGGATGGGTTTTAAGATCTGGGCGTATAGAATGGTGACATCCAATGCTCCAATAGGATCCTTTTCGTCCCAGGTTCCCGGCTTCGGCCTTAGAATAAACCAGTTCCCTTCCAGGTACATAGATATTTCATGCGGTTTCTGTGGTTTGTACTGAGCGGGACCATTGGATTTGATATCAAAACTCTGATTCAATAAATTAAGGAATTCATCCCGGCTCAATCCATTCAGGTCTTTGACAAGCCTGTTATAATCGATGATCTGAAGCTGGTCATGTGGGAAATGTACGGCCATAAAAAAATTATATTCCTCTATTCCCTGGTGATGTGGATTTTTATGACGCATTTCTCTTCCAACAAGCGCCGATGCCGCAGTCCGGTGATGGCCATCCGCCACATAGGTATGGGGAATTTTATCGAATTCTTCCACCAGTTTTTCGATCAGGGCTGGATCTGATACGACCCAGAGAACATGGCGAACCCTGTCGGTGGCCACAAAGTCATACTCGGATTTTGATCGTTTAATGTTAGAAATAATCTTATCGATTTCAGAAACGGCAGGATAAGCGAAAAAAACGGGTTCAGCATGCATATTCGTAAATCGGATATGGTTTTTTCTGTCCTCTTCCTTATCAGGCCGGGTTAATTCATGTTTTTTAATGATTTCATTAAAATAGTCTTCAATCCCGACACACCCGACAAGGCCTGTCTGCTGTTTGCCATCTTTTTCCAGCATATAAACATAAAGGCATTCCGTTTGATCCTGGGTAAAAAGGCCAATTTCACAAGCTTTTCTGAAATTATTTTCTCCTTTAATATATACATCATGACTGTAGGGATCATGATCGCGCGCGAAATCGATCTCAGGTTTAGCAACCCGTAAAAAAGAAATGGGATTTCTTCTGGCAATTTCACGGGCTTCTGAAGTGGAAATTACATCATAGGGTACTGATGCAACAAGAAATGCCTTGTCTTTTATAGGCCGATAAGCACGGAATGGTTTTAGTGTTGCCATGATTTATTATTTTTCATCTGAAATGACCCTTACTCTGATCACTCCTTTTATTTTTCGTATAAGATCGATCTGATCCGGGGTTATTTCCTGGTTAACGTCAATAATATTATAGGCGATGGTGTCGTGATGCCTATTCAACATATCCTCGATATTGATATTTTCATTGGCCAGTACGGTAGTGATCTGACCTACCATTTTAGGAATGTTCTCGTTTACAATGCAGAGACGGTAGCCGCCATTTCGTGACATTTCTGTTTCAGGAAAATTCACCGAGTTTTTGATATTCCCGTTTTCCAGATAATCCTTGATCTGGTTTACTGCCATCACGGCACAGTTCGATTCTGATTCAGGTGTACTGGCACCCAGATGGGGAATGGGTATGATTTTATTGTGATGGATCAGCTTTTCATTTGGAAAATCAGTGACGAAACAGGAGACCCGACCACTATCAAGCGCTTCAAGTAGATCTTTTTCATTAACAAGGCTACCACGGGCAAAATTAAGGATCCTGACCCCCTCCTTCATCATTTTAAATTTTGACGTATCGATGAATCCAGCCGTATCATTAGTCAGGGGCACATGCAGGCTCAAATAATCGGATTTACTCAATAAATGTTCAAATCCCCTGGCTTTTTGTACATATTGCGAAAGTCCCCAGGCAGCATCGACTGAGATATATGGATCATACCCGATCACTTTCATCCCAAGCGATTCAGCGGCATTTGCTACCAGTCGTCCAATCGCTCCCAATCCAATGATCCCAAGGGTTTTCCCCTGTATTTCCGGACCTGTAAAGTTTGATTTTCCTTTTTCGACCATTTTAGCCACTTCCCCTTCCTGGTTTACCAAACTCTTTACCCATTGGATTCCACCTACGATATCACGTGAAGACAAGAAAAGGGCTGCAAGTACCAGCTCCTTGACGGCATTGGCATTGGCACCCGGTGTATTGAATACTACGATCCCTTTTTTGGTGCAAGAATCAACAGGGATGTTATTAACCCCGGCTCCTGCACGGCCAATGGCCAGAAGGTTGTCCGACATGGGGAAATCAATCATATTAAAACTTCTGACCAGGATGGCATCCGGATTTGAAATTTCAGAAGCCGATTCATACCGGTCATAGGGAAGCAGCGATAAACCCGCCGGGGATATCTTATTTAAAGTTTGAATTTTGAACATATTAAAAAATATATTTATGAATGAGCAAGTTCAAATTTTTTCATGAATTCAACCAGTGCTACCACACCTTCTCTGGGCATGGCATTATAGATACTGGCGCGCATGCCTCCAACAGTTCGATGGCCTTTCAGGGTTTTCAGTCCATTTTGAGATGCCTCTTTAATAAAGAGATCGTTCAGTTCATCACTGGGCAATAGAAAAGGAACATTCATGATCGAACGTTCATTACCCACGACAGTTGCCTTAAAAAGGCTCGAATTATCAAGGAAATCGTAAAGCAGGCCTGCTTTTTCGCGGTTAATTTTTTCAATGACCTTTACTCCACCCAGGTTGATCAGCCATTCAAAAACCAGTCCGGCCATATAGATGGCAAAACAAGGGGGGGTATTATACCGCGATCCATTTTCCACATGGATCTGGTAATTGAACATGGTAGGCGTGATTTCCATTGCTTTCCCAACCAGGTCTTCCCGGATGATGATGACTGCCATTCCGGCAGGACCAATATTTTTTTGTGCTCCGGCGTAGATCAACCCGAATTTTTTGACGTCGTATTGCTGTCCCAGGATATTTGAAGACATATCGGCTACAAGTGGAACATTTCCTGTATCAGGGATCTCAGTAAAGGTTGTTCCATAGATCGTATTGTTGGTGGTAATATGAACAAAATCAGCTTCAGGATCAAACATGTCATTCCTGATCTCTGGGATATAATTGAAAATCTTGTCATCAGAAGAAGCGACCACCCGAACTATGCCATATCGCTTAGCCTCGGCAATGGCCTTTTTTGACCATTGTCCTGTGTTGATAAAATCGGCTTTTTTGCTCCTGTTAAACAAATTCAATGGTACCATGGCAAACTGACTCGAGGCACCACCCTGCAGAAATAATACCTTGTAGTTTTCCGGGATGGCCATCAGATTTCTTAGATTCGCTTCCGCTCTCTCCAATACTTCCGTAAATTCTTTCGAGCGGTGACTTATTTCCATCACAGACATTCCACTTCCCTTAAAATCCAGCAATTCATTTTTTGCTTTTTCCAGAACAGCTTGAGGTATAGCGGCGGGACCTGCAGAAAAATTATATACTCTTGCCATAGATCAAATTTTTAAAAAGTAAGAATTTTCTCTTGTTAGTTTTATTGTTTTCAAAATTACATCGAAAGTTATTAAAATCGGATGAATTAGAGATAGAGATTTTGAAAAGAATGAAAATGAAAAAATAATTGTGATTATGCCCTTTATTTTTTTAATAAAAAAGGCGATCCCATATCTTTGGGTCTTAAAACAATCCCCGGTTGGCCAAAGAAAAAACCATTTTTGTTTGTCAGAATTGTGGTGTAAACTCACCCAAATGGCTTGGAAAATGTCCATCCTGTGGAGAATGGAACAGTTTTGTGGAGGAAGTCGTCCGTGCTACACCCTCCACACAGAACAAGGGAGCGGCGGGCAGCAGGAGATCCGAATCCAGGCCGGTTCTGCTCACGGAGGTTTCCAATCAAAAACAATACAGGTTCACCTCAGGTGATCCGGAATTGGATCGTGTACTTGGAAACGGGATCGTACCGGGATCCGTCATTCTCATCGGGGGCGACCCGGGGATCGGAAAGTCAACCCTGATGCTTCAGATCGCGCTGAAACTGACCAGCAGGAAAATACTCTACGTATCGGGAGAGGAAAGTCCCGGTCAGATCCGTTACCGTGCCGAGCGGATCGGCAAATTGAGGGAGAATTGCTATATCCTTTCCGAGACAAGCATGGACGACGTCTTAACCGGTGTCGACCAGGTTCAGCCAGAGTTGATCATTATCGATTCGATCCAAACACTGAATTCATCATATCTGGATTCCCCTCCAGGCACCGTGTCCCAGATCAGGCAATGTACCAGCGAACTGATGGGATATGCTAAAAAAAGCCATGTGCCTGTTTTTTTAATCGGCCACATCAACAAAGACGGGAATCTGGCAGGCCCAAAGGTTCTGGAACATATGGTGGATACGGTATTACAATTTGAAGGGGACCGTCATCATATCTACCGGATATTAAGAAGTATCAAAAACAGGTTTGGTTCCACCTCAGAGCTGGGAATTTATGAAATGCATGATGATGGAATGCATGTGGTTGATAATCCCTCCGCATTATTACTATCTCAACGGGATGAACAGGTAAGCGGGATGGCAATCGGGTCGACGATTGAAGGGATCCGTCCTCTTTTGGTGGAAGTTCAGGCACTGGTAAGTCCGGCTACCTTTGGCACACCTCAGCGAAGCACCACTGGATTTGAATTTAAACGACTGAACATGCTGCTGGCAGTGCTTGAGAAGCGTGCAGGATTCCGTCTGGGTGTTCAGGATGTTTTTCTTAATCTTACAGGGGGGATCAAAGTAGAAGATCCTGCACTTGATTTGGCCGTTTGTATGTCGGTAATTTCGTCATACCAGGAAATACCCATTTCCTATGATACCTGCTTTGCTGCTGAAATTGGATTGAGTGGTGAGCTCAGGGCTGTCAACCGTGTTGAAAATAGAATTTCGGAAGCTGAAAAACAAGGATTTAAGAGGATCATTATTTCAAAGTATAATCCGAAACGTCTAAAAGCCGATCAATATAAAATTCAGGTTTTGTCAATGGGCCGGATCGATGAAGTAATTCGTAAATTATTGGGAAATTTTTAATTTTTAGGGATGATTGATCTTTTTGTTCAAAAAATGGGCATGGAATTATGGGTAGGTAATTATATTATTCTTCCGGCACTCATTTTTATGGCCCGCATTATGGATGTCTCCATGGCCACCATGCGGATAATATTCGTGATTCAGGGCAACCATAAAATAGCTCCTCTGGTTGGATTTTTCGAGTCGTTGATCTGGTTGATCGCCATCAGCCAGATCATGGTAAATATTGACAATTTTGCAACCTATGTTGCCTTTTCTGCAGGTTTTGCTACAGGGACCTTTGTGGGTATCAAGATAGAGGACCGATTGGCCATTGGAAAAGTGCTGGTCAGAGTGATCACGCGGATAGAAGCGGTTGAATTAATTGATTTTTTAAAGAACCATGATTTCTACTTTACCAATGTGCCTGCTGAGGGGAGGTATGGAAAAGTAAATGTATTGTTTTTTGTGATCAACCGGGAAAGGTTACCCATTGCTTTAAACGCCATTAAAAAATTTAATCCAAAAGCTTTTTACACCATTGAATCTGTTAAAAGTGCCAGTGAATACCACCTGGGTGAATCATCCGGTAGATTCGCTTTATTTGAAAAACTTACATTAAAGAGAAAATAGCATGCTTCAGAAGATCAAGGTTCCTCATACCCTGGTATTACTTTTTTTCATGATGGTATTGGCACAGCTCGCCACCTATCTACTCAAACCGGGGGAATTTGATACTACCATCGATGAGAAGGGGCATACGGTGGTGGTTCCTGGAACTTATCATGAAGTGAAGGATGCAGAAAAATTGGAACCATGGCATATTTTAACGGTCATTCCCCGTGCATTTGCCCAAACACAGGACATTATATTTTTTGTGTTTATCATCGGAGGTGCCCTGGCAGTGATCCGGGCCACTGGTATGATCGATGCTTTTCTCGGTAAGCTCATCCATAAATACAGGGATAAACCCTGGATGTTGATATTTTTTACCATGCTGGTGTTCAGCATCGGGTCCAGTACCTTGGGAATGGCGGAGGAATTCATTCCTTTTGTGCCGGTTTTGCTTATTCTTTGTCTTTCGCTTAAACTGGATAACATTACAGCAGTGGGTGTGATGGTGGTCGGTTATGGAATCGGTTACGGAGTAGCAGCCCTTAATCCTTTTACGGTGATGATCGCCCAGGAAATCGCTCAATTAAAACCAACTTCAGGGATTTCGTTCCGTCTGTTTCTTTTTTTACCATTTTTTGCAGTCGGTTTTTTACATGTATATGGATATGCCAAAAAAGTCTATCGTCATCCTGAAAGGAGTTTTGATACCGATGTTGATCTGAATATAGAATTATCCAAGGAGGATACCCCCATCAAAATCCGGCATTGGTTCATTCTGCTGGTGATATTTCTTGCTTTGCTGTTGATCATTTACGGAATTTCCGAACTTTCTGGATGGAACTGGTACCTGGTGGAGCTGGGAGCTGTTTTCTTAGGGGTTACTGTGCTCGTTTCCATCATCGGGAGACTTTCGCCTGATAAAACTGCCATTGAGTTCTCAATGGGCGCTACCGAACTCACCACCACCGCACTTTTGATTGGCTTTGCCCGGTCGATTGCACTTATCCTAGAGGATGGAGTGGTTTTGCATACCATTGTTGATGGCCTGGCTTCTCCTTTGGGAAAAGCGGGACCTGAGCTGGGTGCGGTAGGCATGTACATCATTCAAAGTTTTATCAATTTTTTCATACCCTCCGGAAGCGGACAAGCCTATGTTACCATGCCGCTTATGACTCCGATTGCAGATATCGCAGGCATATCCCGGCAGGTGGCCGTGCTTGCCTATCAATTCGGAGATGGATTTACCAATATGATCGTTCCCACCAATGCCGTTTTGATGGGAATACTGGGAATCGGGAAGATCCCCTACGATAAATGGTTTAAATTTATTTTTCCCCTGATCCTGAAACTGTGGCTGATGGGATCGGTGGCATTAATTTTTGCGGTTTTGATCGGGTATCATTAATGCGGATTATGGATGAATTTTCGGGTAAAATGGAATGATTGTCTATAAAAATAAATTTTTCTTTCATTTGTAATGTTATTGAAATAACAACCTAAAGTAGTAAACCAAATATATACGATTATGGAAGTAAGAATCGAAAAAGATACCATGGGTCAGGTAAAAGTCCCGGCCGATAAATACTGGGGAGCACAAACCCAGCGCAGTAAGGAAAATTTTAAAATCGGAGGAGAAAGAATGAAAATGCCTGAGGAGATCATCACAGCCTTTGCCTATTTGAAAAAGGCAGCTGCTCTTACCAACCGGGACCTGGGAGTATTGCCGGAAGATAAAGCGCAGATCATTGCCAGGGTCTGTGATGAAATCCTGGAAGGCAAACTGGATGATCAATTCCCATTGGTGGTCTGGCAAACAGGTTCAGGGACACAATCCAACATGAATGTGAACGAAGTCGTGGCCAATCGTGCCCATGTGCTTCTTGGGGGGACTTTAACGGATGAAAAGAAAAAAATACATCCGAATGACGATGTGAATAAATCCCAATCCTCGAATGATACCTTCCCAACAGCCATGCACATAGCGGCCTATCAATTCCTAACGGAGTATACACTTCCCAGGATCAAATTATTGAGAGATACTTTGGACAAAAAAGCCAGAGAATTCATGAAGGTGGTTAAAATAGGCCGGACACACTTTATGGATGCAACTCCTTTGACCCTGGGTCAGGAATTCTCTGGGTATGTTTCTCAACTTGATCACGGTATAAAAGCACTGGAAAACACTTTCGCACACCTGGCTGAACTCGCCCTGGGGGGTACAGCAGTGGGTACCGGGCTCAACACGCCTAAGGGATATGCGGTAAAAGTAGCTGACAAGATTGCTGAATTGACCGGGCTGCCCTTTGTAACTGCCAGCAACAAGTTTGAATCGTTGGCCGCTCATGATGCCATCGTGGAAACATCCGGTGCATTGAAGCAACTGGCGGTCAGCCTGATGAAGATTGGGAATGATATCCGGATGCTTGCTTCCGGTCCAAGGTGTGGAATAGGAGAAATCATCATACCTGCAAACGAACCCGGATCCTCCATCATGCCAGGGAAAGTGAATCCAACGCAGACGGAGGCCCTCACGATGGTTAGTGCCCAGGTGGTTGGGATGGATGCTGCAACCAGCATTGGCGGTATGACGGGGCACTTCGAGCTCAATGTTTTTAAACCCATGATGATCTATAACTTGTTGACCTCCGCCCGGTTAATTGGCGACGCCTGCGAATCGTTCAATAACAATTGTGCCGTCGGGATTGAGCCCAACTATCATATGATCAAGGAAAATCTTGAGAATTCCCTGATGTTGGTTACAGCCTTGAATACCCACATTGGATATGAAAATGCTGCAAAAATTGCAAAAAAAGCACATGCAGATGGTTCTACCCTCCGGGAGGCCGCCATTGAATTGCGCATGGTGACCAATGAACAGTTCGATGAATGGGTCGATCCAAGTAAAATGATTGGAAGCCTTGATTAAAGAACTTTAAATTTGACATTTTAGTCTATATTTTTGTACATTGCTAAATATTTTGTAATTGTTCACCAATAATTTTAGAAAATGAAAAATTTCATCATTCCATTTTGCCTTGTTTTTATGATCGCCGGCGTAAACATTTCCAAGGCACAAGTAGAACTTTCCAAGCAAGAAAAAAAAGAATGGAAAAAGAAAGCCAAGGATCTGAAGAAAAATCCTGAAGAATTAAAACGGATATTTGAAGAAAATGCTTCATTAAACAGTGAAGTCTCAGGATATAAACGACAGATCTCGTCACTTGAATCAAGGTTAAATGAAAAAGACGCTGAGCTCAGCCAAATGAGACAAAGAGTACAGCAGATGGAATCCGAAGTGGCTGCTGCCAGGCAGAAACTGGAAGCCCAAAGTCAAACTGAAAGACCCGCCTATGATGATTCGGGGGTAGTATTTAAGGTTCAGGTGGGCGCTTTCAGGAACAAGGATCTTTCCAAATATTTCGATAACACCGAGAACTTCAGTGGCGAAACCACCGAAGACGGCGTTCAGAAAATCACGCTTGGAAGATTCAGGGATTATTGGGAAGCTGATAATTTCAAAAAATACCTGCGTGAAATGGGTGTAAGTGATGCCTGGATCGTACCGTATAAAGATGGCAAGCGGGTTGCCATGAAGGACGTATTGGAAGGTGTAATTTAATAGGGATAAATCATTCCAGGGAATTCGATATTTTATCCCGAATGAATTTAAAAAAGACAGGCATACCTGAGCATTGCCTGTCTTTTTTAAAATATAAATTCCAGATAAAGAACCAAATCACAGAATTGATCCATTCAGTTGTTTTCTTATTTCCGGCCAACAGCAATCACCGATAAACCGGCCACATTCAGCGCGATTAAATCCAGGAATTTGAAAACGGGGACCAGCTGGTTGTATAGATTCATCTGTCCGCCAGGAATGGTTTCGTTTTTCTGAAGTTTACCTGACACATACCAACCGAGAATTCCAGCCAGGTTAAAATACTGTGAATGAAGGACTTTCAAATGATTTTGTTTCAAAATCACTTTCAGCGATTTTCGGGTATATCTTCGATAATGCCCAAGTGATCGGTCAAAATGATTATACAATGAGGGAAAAGCGGGGACGAGAATTACCAGGTTACCTCCTTTTTTCAGTAAATAACTGGCATTTTGAATAGCGAGCTGGTCATTTTCGATGTGTTCCACCACATTCAGCGAAAACAGCGTATCGAACTTCTCCTTCATAGAACCATATTTATCCGTAAAATCAGGATCTATCAGATCCAGTTGAAATATCTCGATGAGATGGGGATAATGAGAGAATGTTTTTTTCAGGTGATCCACGTAACTCATTCGGATATCACTCAAGGCGATGGAATGGCCTGCTTCAAGAAAAAATTTTGAAATGTTGCCGATCCCACTGCCAACTTCCAGGATCAAGCCGGCACAGAACGGATCAATTGTTTTGAACATCCATTGATTGAAACGGTCGGCTTTGGCAATTACCTCGAGGGTCACCTGCCCTTCCGGATCCGGTCCATATATATCTGCTGGGTTCATGAAAAAAGATTATATCTCAAAATGCAATAGATGGCCCTAATGCCATCTTTCCAATTGATTTTTTTCCCCTCTTTAAACTCCCGGCCATAATAGGAAATGCCCACTTCATAGATGCGTATATCTGCGATTTTTGCCAGTTTGGCTGTAATTTCTGGCTCAAAACCAAATCTCTTTTCCTTAATTGTCAGTGGAGCGATCATCGAGGTCCTTATCATTTTGTAACAGGTTTCCATGTCAGTCAGGTTCAGATTGGTGAACATGTTGGATAGAAATGTTAGAAACTTGTTTCCCAGCGAATGCCAGAAGAATAATATCCGATGCGCTTTTCCTCCCAGGAATCGTGAACCATAAACCACATCGGCATATCCCTGAATAACCGGTTCAAGGAGAATATTCAATTCCCGGGGATCGTATTCAAGATCGGCATCCTGGATTACCACAAAATCTCCTGAAGCCTCCCTGATCCCTGCTGCGATCGATGCTCCTTTTCCCCTGTTTTTGGGATTTGACAAGTATTTCATGGTCTCACCAGAACCTGAAACGTAATTTTCAATGATTTCCCCCGATTGATCCATCGATCCATCATTGATCACAATGATTTCTTTTTTGATTCCCTGGATCAATTTTACGTCGCATACCCGATCCAGCACCTGCTGAATGGTGGAGGCTTCATTGTACACCGGAATGATGATTGATAAAGTGTTGATACTCATATCTGACTTACTTTTCCGGGGTGAATTTAAGTAAATAAGTGTCGGGATTCTGCAGGGAAAAAACAAGGGGAAAGATTCCTGATTGTTTCGGATCACCGGATAGAGATACTCATAGGTCTGACGGTAACCCAGGTTGTCCAGTACCACATAATCCGCTTTTTTTTCTTCAGATCTTCGAGCATTTCCCGTGTTCTCTTTTGAATATAAATATGGAGCGGTAAACGTTCCGGATTTCAAATGGAATAACATCGGTTTCCTGCATATCACCACCACCTCCTGCAGGTTTTCGTTTCTGAACCACTCAGCGATACTGAAATAATTCTGCCAGCTGACGGGATAAGGGTTCAAGCCTTTTGATGCAGGGACTTTACGGGCTGGATAAAGGCAAGTCCAAAAACGATTAACAGAAGGAAATTGAATTTAATTTTAAGGGGGGATAAAAATTTCCTACCAGAAAATAGATGCCCGTCAAGATGGAAAAAAGAAGGATGGGCATCACCGGAAGTACAAATCGAACACCGCGCCATACTTCCGGCCAGAGCAGGAGAATCCCGAAAGTTGCCAGGAGATAGCAGGCGAATAACAATCCTTTCTGCCATAATTTATAAAACCCGTAGAAAGAAATGGCCAGCAAAGCAATGCCTAAAATCCATTCGACCAGTGATAGCGGAGTCACATAATTAACCTGGATAAAGGGAAAGGAGGAATTGGGGATTTCGCGTGTAACATATCTGCCTATATTTGAAAGGAAACGGGTGATATAGCCGGCAAGGTCGGCATTGCCAAGTTCCGGACGGTAGGGATTGACCATCACCAGGGGTTCCAGGTAAGAACTGCCTCCTAGCTGCTGACCTCTGATGATCCAGGGAAGTGCAAGTATCACAAAACCTGCCATCAGTGAAAGGGCCACCTTCCATTTTTTGCGAAGCAGAAGGTAAAGAAATATTCCACCAAACAAGGCCAGACCGGTAGACCGGATGTAATACGAAGCAGCGAGGGTAAACAGGATCAGGTAGAAAGAAGGTTTTTTAAAAAAATCATCGCCAAAATCTGACTGATGAACCATTAAAAGACAGACATACGAAAATAGGACGAATGAAATTTCACTCATCATCATGGTCCCATATTGTAGTAAATGTGCATTCAGGGTCAGGAAAAATACCGTGATAAATGCGAGTTTAATGTTACTGTTTATTCTTTTAAACAGCTCATAAAGCAGAATAAGGCTGATCAGTAGAAAAACACCGTTCAGTATTTTCAAAAAGGTGGTGGAATCTGAAAGATGCATGAATAAGGAAATAATAAAGGGATATCCAGGGGGGAAGTGATTGTTCGGGCCTTTATTGATACTGGCAATGTTTACATATCCTTCTCCCTGCGATAAAGCTTTTCCAAGTACATAATAATAGGCATTATCACCGTTCAGATCCAGTTTTTCATCAAAAGTGTAACTGTAAACGGAAAGAAATACGATGGATAGGATGATTATATATATAATATTCTCAAACCATTTAAATGAGGTGGTTGATTCCGGATTAATTTTTGTTTTTTTTATGGAAGGATTAGGTTCCTTTTGTAAATTATTTTTATTTTTCCCCATGGCTGAAAATTAATCTGGTAAAGATACAATAATTCATAATTACATAGTCATGTTGGAATGGGATAGACATTCGGGGATGTTGATTGGTTCATTTTTATGCAAATGACGTTACCTTTGCAAATTCAGATGTATAAACAGGCAATCATTTATAAATTACAGGATGAGAGTTTCTAGGCATGAATCAGCAGGAGTCATAATCGATATCCAGGAAAGGTTATTTCCTCATATTTATCAACAGGAAGTTCTTGAAAAAAATGTAAGAATATTGATTCAGGGGCTTCAATTGTTGGAGATCCCTATTCTGGTCACCCAGCAGTATACCCGGGGGCTTGGAAAAACGATCCCGTCCATTGCTGAATCGGTCCAACCGTTTCATATAATTGAAAAGATTTCCTTTAGTTGTTGTGATGAAAGTAATTTCCTGGCTGAACTGACCCGGTTGAATAAAAAATTTGTCATTATTGCCGGTATCGAAACCCATGTATGTATCCTGCAAACAGTACCTGACCTGATCGACAATGGATTTATTCCTGTGGTCGTGGAAGATTGTGTTTCATCCCGCAAGGAAAATGATAAAAAAATCGCGATCGAAAGGATCAGGCAGGAAGGTGGAATCGTCACCACTTATGAATCCATATTACTGGAACTTTGCCGGGTGGCAGGAAGTGAGACCTTTAAAGCCATATCAGGGTTGATCAAATGATTCAGATACCTTTAATATGAAAGATTCTCAGATCGAAAAACAGGTAGTTCAGTTAATATCCAGGGATTTTTACCTGGAGAAGGATACTTTCCATCCTGTCCCGGCCGGTGCAGAGGAAATCAGGGATAAACTGAAAACCGTTATTGATCATTTGCTAGAAAAAGATTTTGAGAGGTTATTGAATGCCATGTATCGTCTGGATATAGATGAATCTAAATTTAAGGAGGTTCTGTCCGGTGTTTTTGGAAATGATGTATCAGGAAAGTTGGCTGAGATCATCATTGAGCGAGAGTTACGTAAAGTGGAAACAAGAAAACGGTATAGGGAATGATCAGGGAAGAATTATGTACCATAGCGGTTGATTTTGATGGAACCATTGTAGAACACGATTATCCAAGAATTGGTAAAGAAATGCTTTTTGCATTTGATACCCTGAAAGCATTGCAGAGAAAAGGGCATAAGTTGATCTTATGGACCTTCAGGACCGGAGAATCCCTGAAGGAAGCGGTTCAGTATTGCCGGGAAAATGGCATTGAATTTTATGCTGTCAACCGGAATTACCAAGAGGAAAAGCCAACGGATAATATGAGCCGGAAAATTCAGGCTGATATCTTTATTGACGACAGAAATCTTGGCGGATTTCCAGGCTGGAGCAAAGTTTGGCAGACGCTGTATCCGGATGGAGAGAATTTCGAACATATTCTGACGGATCCAGAGGCTCATTATAATTACCAGGCAGATAAGGGATTGTTAAAAAGGATTAAAAAATTATTGAAAAACTGATTATGGCCATTATCAAGCTAGAGGAAGAAATCGATCTAATGAGGAAAAGTGCTCAACTGGTGAGTAAAACCCTTGCTATTCTGGCAGAGAAAATTCAGCCTGGAGTGACCCCCCTTGAATTAGACCGACTGGCCGAGGAATTTATCAGAGATCACGGAGCATTACCTGGATTCAAAGGTTTGTACGGGTTTCCCAATACATTATGTACTTCTCTCAATCAGCAGGTGGTCCATGGCATCCCAAACGATCAACCCCTGGTGGAAGGAGATATTATTTCAGTGGATTGTGGGGTCCTGATGAATGGATTCTATGGTGACCAGGCCTATACCTTCATGGTGGGAGAAGTAAACGAGGAAGTTAAAAAACTGATCAGAGTGACCAAGGAGTGCCTGACACTGGGGATCCAGCAGGCTGTAACCGGGAAAAGGATTGGGGATATCAGCCATGCGGTACAAAACCATGCTGAAGCGAATGGATTCGGAGTGGTCCGGGAACTGGTGGGGCATGGTTTGGGAAGAAAGATGCATGAATCACCGGAAGTTCCAAATTATGGAAAGCAGGGAAAAGGTCCAAAATTAAGAAAAAGAATGACCCTGGCAATCGAGCCGATGATCAACCTGGGCACCAAAAGTGTCAAACAATTGAAGGACGGTTGGACGATCATCACGGCTGATGGAAGACCTTCTGCCCATTTTGAACATGATATTGTGGTCAGGGATCACCAGGCGGAGATTCTGAGTACTTTTGAATATATTGAGGAGGTTTTAAATAAAGTGAACATATAATATTTAGAGTTTTGAATTATTGTCCTACATGTGGCAGTCAGAATCTTGAGTTAAAAATACCTGAAGGTGATAAATTCGAAAGGTATGTCTGTCAGAACTGTCATACCATTCATTATCTGAATCCCCGGGTCATCGTAGGATGCCTTCCTGTATATGAAGATAAAATAGTTATCTGCAAACGAGCCATTGAACCCTGTCAGGGCCTGTGGAACCTGCCAGCAGGATTTATGGAAAATGGAGAAAGAGCGGAAGATGGAGCCCTTCGTGAACTTAAGGAAGAAACAGGCCTCGAAGGACAAATCCTGAAACTACACTGCATATACAGCATACCCCATGTGAACCAGGTATACATGATCTTTTTGACACGGATCAGTTCGCCTGAGGCGGTTCCCGGAGAAGAAAGCCTCGAAGTGAAATATTTCGAGGATCATGAAGTGCCTTGGGGAGAGATTGGATTTACCTCGAGTGTATATGCAATTGAAAAGTACATTGAATATAAATCAAACAATAATAATAAGACCTATATTGGCAGTTTTGTTCTCGATGGTCCTGAAACCCGGAAGGAATTTACAACGGGCAGCCATGAAAATTGAGTAGGCTGTTACTAAAGTTCGAATAGGATTTTAGGTAATGTTAAGCAAAGCAACATGTAATTCGCAATGTATTGGTTTTAAAGGGTAATACCTTGGGCCCTTTCCGAAAATCTACGCGATCTTGGCGTGAATTTACTGTTGAAGCAGCTTCATTCATGAATTTTACCGGATAATTGCTATTTGGCTTTTAATTTATCAGTCAGGTTGGTCAGAAAATGGTTTAATGCTTCCTGCCAGGTCTCATCTGCATCCCAGGTTTCTCCGACGTAAACCTCATTCCGCGCCAGACTTTTAATATAAAATTTATAGACAGGTGCATCCACCGGGATGGTACGCAGGGTAAATGATCCATCCGGTTTTTTGAGGAGGGTGATATATTCCGTTTCAGAATCACTCACTTCATAATTAAGCATCTCCTTGATGATCCTGCCGGATGAGTTGACCCGCATGAGAAGGTATAAAAATCCCTGGCGCCACATTTCTTTTTCATCCGGATTATATTTGATCAATTCATAATTCCACGGATAACTTTGAAAGGATCGGTCCAGTTCAAAATTGAGCCTCTCAACGGAAGCATTGTATTTTCCCACTTCTTCGGCAATTTTATTATTGATGATGCCTCCGGGCCGGTTGGCCGGAATGGGAACTTCCTCAAATTTAGATACAGCTAATTTGTCCACCCTGAGATCCACTGGAAAACTCTCATTGCGGCGTCCGTCAATAATCGGTATTCCCCCGAAAAATTCAGGCTGGTCGATGATCAGATGATTGGTATTCACAAAATCCTTTCGAATGGTAATCCCGTAAAGATTTTTCATGAGTTTTTCCAGGTCCTTGTTCTGATCCTTATAAGCTGCCTGGCCATTGGCGATAATTTTTTCGTCGTTGCTGAAGGGGGTGATGACCATGACATAACGAAGCGATTCATTGTTTTTAATTTTGAGATAGACCTTGCTTAAAACGATAAGGTACTTGATTTCCCTTTTTTTGAGGTGATCCACATAGACACGGGTGGCATCAATCCCTGAAAAAAGATCTTCCAGGTAAAAATAAGCAACCGGATCCACCCCTATTTTCTTAAAATATTCATGCGCTTCCGAGGCGAAAGTTTCCCAGTCACCCCTTTCTGAACTGTTTTTTGAGACAGGAGGAACTGAAACAAGGACCACCGATTTTGATTGTAACAGGTCCTCGGGAATATTGCTGGAATAGTTGAGGAAACGATAGCCCACGACATTGATCTCTTCCTCCTGGGCAAATACGGAAATGGAAAGAATGGAGAAGAAAATAAAAAGGCCAATCTTAATCTTCATAAAAGTCGTTTGATATTTGATCTTTAAATATGAGTAAATTACGTATCAATCGGGCAGATATTTTACTTTATAAAAAAAAATTTGGAGTATTTACCATCTTCCTGTATTTTAGTGGATCAAATCAATTATGGTAAGTAATTGATTTATAGAGAAGAGTGGAGAGACAGGCTCTTTGAAGCTCTAGCAACCTGGTAAAAGATGCCAAGGTGCTAATTCCTGACCCGGAACACATGGGGAAATATAAATTTAATTACGATGCAAAAACACTTAATTTTCAGGTTCATCCAATTTGTCCGTACTGATAAAACGGATCACCTTCTTTTTCCCCAACTTACTTCCAAAATATACAATACCTGCTGTATGTGCAGCTTGTGTTGTTGTTAGCATGGATCCTGTACCTCCTGAATGTTTATTTCAGGTGGTAGGGCTCATTGTAACCAAACATTAAATCATTAAGAAACCATTAAATTAAACCAACATGTCAAAACCATTAAAATTTGAAACCTTGCAACTGCACGCAGGCCAGGAGATAGACCAGGCCACCCTTTCGAGGGCAGTGCCCATTTATCAGACTACTTCCTATGTGTTTAAAAGTTCTGAACACGGTGCCAATTTATTTGCTTTAAGGGAATTCGGAAACGTATATACCAGGATCATGAATCCGACGACCGATGTTTTCGAAAAAAGAATGGCCGCTCTGGAAGGAGGCACCGCAGCCCTTGCCGTCGCATCCGGTCATGCTGCCCAGTTGATCACAATTACCAGTCTTTGCGAAAGTGGTGACAACTTTGTCTCTTCCAGAAACCTCTATGGAGGATCTCTGAATCAATTCAAAGTGACCTTTAAAAGGATGGGGATCCATGTGAAGTGGGCCGTAAAAGACGAGGTAGAAGCTTTTGAAAAATTAATTGACGAAAAGACCAAGGCCATTTATATAGAGACCATTGGAAATCCAAGGATCGGCGTACCTGATTTTGATAAATTTGGAGAACTGGCCAGGAAATACGACCTCCCACTGGTGGTGGATAATACCTTTGGAGCGGCTGGATATTTATTCAGGCCGTTCGAACATGGCGCCAATTTGATCGTTGAATCGGCCACCAAATGGATCGGTGGACATGGCAACAGCATCGGAGGTGTGATCGTGGATGGCGGTAATTTTAACTGGGGAAATGGAAAATTCCCGCAACTGTCAGAACCTTCCGAAAGTTACCATGGATTGAATTTATGGGAAACTTTTGGAGAAAATAATCCGCTGGGACTTCCCAATATCGCTTTTGCTATTAAAGCAAGGGTGGAAGGACTCAGAGACCTTGGGCCTGCATTAAGTCCGGCTAATTCTTTTTATTTTCTGACCGGGTTAGAAACCTTATCCCTGCGGATGGATAGAATTTGTCAGAATACCCTGGAATTGGCCAGGTGGCTTGAACAGCATGAACGGGTGGAAAGTGTAAATTATCCGGGTTTGACTTCCAGCCCATTCCATGAAATGGCTAAAAAATACTTGAAAAGAGGATTTGGCGGGGTCTTCACTTTCAAATTGAAAGGTGAAAAATCCAGAGCTACCAAGCTGGTCGATTCCCTGAAACTGGTGAGTCACCTGGCAAACGTGGGGGATGCCAAGACATTAATTATCCAGCCGTCTGCCACCACACATTCGCAATCTACGGAAGAAGAACAACTGAATGCCGGGGTAGAACCCTCTCAATTGAGAGTATCTGTAGGAATTGAACATATTGATGATATCAAGGCTGACTTCGAACAGGCTTTCCGGAAGATCGAAGAGGAGGCACTGGCAGCTGAAACAAATTCAGAATAATACTATGCTAAAACATCAGACATATAGGTATGATAAAGAATTCCCCCTAGAACTGGGGGGAGTTCTTCCTGAACTGGAACTGTATTACACGACTTTTGGTAAAATAAATAAGGATAAGTCAAATATTGTCTGGGTATGTCACGCCTTTACCGGGAATTCGAATTTCCAGGACTGGTGGCCTGGTTTATTCGGAGAGGGTCTTTTATTTGACCCTGAAGAATACTTTATCATTTGCGCCAACATGCCCGGAAGCTGTTATGGATCGACCGGACCATTGAGCATCAACCCAAAATCTGGTATTCCATACTATCATACCTTCCCGGAATTAACTAACCGGGATATTATAAAATCCTTTGACCTGCTGAGAGAACAGCTGGACATTCACCGGATCCATACGGTGATCGGATGTTCCCTCGGCGGCCAGCAGGCACTTGAATGGTCTGTCTCGGAACCGGATTTGTTCGACCATCTGGTATGTATTGGGGCCAATGCATTTCATTCACCCTGGGGAATTGCCTTTAACGAAACTCAGCGGATGGCCATCCGCCAGGATCTGACCTGGGAATTGAGTACCGATACGGCTGGGATCAGTGGGATGAAAATCGCCCGTGCCATGGCATTGATCTCCTACCGGAATTATATTACCTACCTCGCCACGCAGAGTGAGGATGATGTGGATAAAACGGGAAATTATAAGGCATACTCATACCAGGCTTACCAGGGTGAAAAACTGGCCAGGCGGTTCAACGCGTTTAGTTACTGGTATCTATCCAAAGCTATGGACACCCACCATGTGGGCAGGAACCGGGGGAGTGTTGAAAATGCTTTGAAACAGGTGAAGGCTAAAAGTTTATTCATCGGCCTGGACTCAGATATTCTTTTCCCCATCCCTGAACAGAAGTTCTTGTATGACCAGGTGGAAAATGCAGATTTCAAAACCATCGACTCTCTGTATGGCCATGATGGTTTTCTTCTGGAGGCTGAGAAGCTGACCAGGGTGATCCGGGAGTTTTATACTCAGGAAACGGTCAAAAAAGGGATGGTTGCTTAGAAATCAATTTCAAACGGTTTACATTTTAAGACGAAAAGATATTAATATTACAAAAAAGTAAATGATCATGGGATTCAATAATAAGAGGGAAATTTTATTTATTTTTTTATTCATCCTGTCCTCATCTGTCTTTGCCCAGTTTCAATCGCCCAGTTTTAGCTGGACCAAGACTGCACATGAATTTGGAGACATAAAACAGAAATCTCCGGTATCTTATGAATTTGAATTTACAAATAACGGTCAGGCACCCTTGATCATAGCCGATGTGGAGGGTTCTTGCGGATGCACCGTGACAGAATATTCTAAGGATCCGATTTTTCCTGGTAAAAAGGGGAAAATAAAGGCTACGTTTGACGCTGCGGCCCTGGGTCAGTTCCATAAATCCATCAAGATCACCGCCAATGTCGAAGGAGGGCCGGAATACCTGTATCTGCAGGGCACGGTGGTTCCATGATATTGCTCCATAAAAAAAATTACTTTCAATAATAATTCAATGGAGAGAAGACATGTCATCTCTTTTTATATACAATATGTTCAATCCGCACCGCATTCGAATCAAGCTGGAAGGGATGCGGAAATGGAAGAGGTAAATATTATTTTGTCTTAGGGGATTAATCCTTCAAATTCTTATATTTGTGATACAAACCGGGTTGTTAGCTCAGTTGGTTTAGAGCGCTTGCTTGACAGGCAAGAGGTCGCCGGTTCGAATCCAGTACAACCCACATTGATTATCAGATAGTTAGATGAAATAAGCATCAATCTCCACTTTTATTTGCATACAATTTGCATACATGCCTTATAAACGCCTAATACCTTTTTGTTTGATTACACCTATTAAAAAATTGGATTAAAAATATCGAGAAAATTTCCTGATCGGTAAGCGAACAGGTGCTTCATAATCTTATGTTTTATTGTTTTTTGAGTATTTTTTTATTAAAAAACAACTAAATATATCACAAATCACAAGCGCAATGCTGCTTTGATAATACAATAAAACCAGGAATTTCTATGTTTCCATACAATCACCACTGCTTTTATACCCAAAAACTACCTTATTAACAGAAATAGGAGTCAAAAAATACAATTCTCAATAAAAATTCCTTCAAAAAATACAATTAGAAACAGCTCCCCCGGATGCCATCTCTTCAACTTCTGTTCAGCTTTTTTCAAGGTAGTGAAAAGTATGACTCCCCTAAGAAGAGGGGAGGGGCCTGGGTCGGAATAAAACCCCACTTAATCCCTACAGAAATGCAACCTCAGATTCGATGAATCGCCAAGTACGAGACTCGTACGCTGGGTGGTGTGAGAGGCGCACCTCATCGCTAAACAGCGGTGAGGCCGTCTACTCGATTATGAGCTACCTTGATAATTTCTATGTCTAACTAATAGCTATCATTATTTTAACAGGTCAATGGAATACTCCAATTGTTTATCTATTCCTGCCTTTATATCTGACTTCGTTTGCTCAACACGAATATCTGGTGCACAACCAATCCATTCCAGGGGTAATCCATCATAGCGACGCCAATCTGTAGTGCCGACATAGATTCTTTTCCCACTTGGCAATTCATATTCGGCCGGAGCTGAAGATGTCGATCCGGATGATCCTCCACCTGTTGTATCCCCGACCAATGTTACTGTTGATATCTGTTTCATTACTTCCGGGAAAATATCACCTGCACTGTAACATACTCCGTTAATCAATACAACTACAGGATTGATATACTGGAAATCACCCTGAGGTTCAAATGGCTCTAAAGGAATTAACTCGCCCAGTACATAATATTCAGGTTTTTCTAAAGGGGAGGTTATAAATCTGCTGACAACTGCCACTAAATTCTGATACGATCCTCCGTTATTATGTCTTATGTCTAATATAAGTGCCTTAGTGTTTATAACATATTCGAGGGCCTCTGAAAAATAGTTAAGCAGGTAATCATCGTCAAAAGTTGCCATATAAATATATCCGATATTTCCAGGAATTATTTCATATTCAATTCTACCCTCACCGGTAATTCTTAGTTCTTTATCAAAATAGTTTCTAACAACAATAGGATTATATGCATATTTATCTTTTCCCCATCTTGGTGCATTATAGGTATTTATTGACCTACCTCCATCTGTTTTTACATAAATATGCATATCTTTTAATTCACCCAGCATTTCAATAAGTACGGTATAAATTTCATCTCCTTTGGCTTGTTCTGCCCTGAGGTCTATATACTGTATATATACTATCCCAGTTTATATGTTTATATTCAAGATAGGGATAAACGTCATTTACTCTATTCCAGGTTGCCTCAAAATCCTCTACATTAAGATTTGATTCTGCCGGATTAACAATCATATCTTCACAGCTTTTAAATATAATAGCTGAGCATATTATTATTAATAATTTTATTTTACTCATTATTAAAATTTATAGTTAAAAGAAATGATTAAATTATCGCTGGCAGCAATATATGGATCCCACTTATCAATCCGTGAAAGATCAAATTTATAACCAAGGGAAATGAAAATTCTATTAAACAAATAATAGCGCATGGAAAGGTCAAAATCAAATTTTGTTACAGTAATAACTGTGAGCAATCCTGGTGGGGTATCATTGTCATATATTGCCGGGTCAACATCTTTGCCAGAAAGTGAGAGCAAATTTGATCGTAAAAAACCCTCAATACTTAATTTTCTATTTACTTGATAAATAAACTCTGTATTAATCCCTAAAGAAAAAATAAGGCCATATGTTTTCGGAGTAATAAAAGTTCCTGGAGTAACAAAATTGTAATTTATATCATAATAAAATACCTGTACCGAAGGCCCCAAATAGGCATAAACATCTTTAGAAAACAACGAAAAATGACTAACAGGATAAATGAAATCCTGATTAAATGCAATCTGTTTTGCTTCAGCAGACATGTTATTATTTGTAATATTGGTTGAGTTCCGATACTCAAATTCCAAACGGTAGCCATTTTTGTTATGAAATCGCACCCATTCAATATTAAGATATGGTAGAGTTCCTGAATATTTCTCTTCTGAAATATATTCATCCTTCACGGAATATAGACCTTGTCCGTATCCTACTGAAATGCCTGATGGAAACATAGTTTTCTGATCAACTGCATCCTGGGCGAGTGTTTTTAAAGCCATTAAAAGTGATACAGCAGAAATGATAATTTTGGTTTTGTTTATCATAGGATCATATTTACAATAGACTTTTTAGTAAGGTTGCACATAACGGTCGATGGTATGTGCATGTTGCCGCAGGATCGCGGTGGTGCGTGTTTTTGCACTCGTTATGCGAAGCAGGGTTATGCTGTTATTTCTTTTTTCTCGCGTTGGCAAAAACCGTGACACCATGAGGGAGTCCCCGGAGGTGGCGGGCCGGCCGGCCGGCGACCACAAACTTATCCCTTTTGCAAATTTGTCATTACCGGCCGAAGGCAATTGCATATACCGACCTGTTATGTGGCGTATTTATTCTTTCATTTGAAGTTCCATACCAAGTTGCCGCATCATACCCAATTCATCTTCAACGATCCAAAAATTCGAAATCTTACCATTGAAAAACTGAAATATTTGAATTCCCTTATATTTAAATTTTGACCCGGTTGGCTTCATTTCCATAAACGAATTTGAAAATGTGCCAGAATAGGATAGTCTTGCAACAACCTTATCTCCAGCAGCAAATATATCATCAATGTGATGTTTATAATCAGGAAATGAGGTATAAAACATTTTAATAAACGGTTCCATGTCACTGAAGGAGACCGGATCTCCCGATTCATAGAAAATTTTTACGTCTGGGGCGAAATAAGATTTGAGCGTGTCAGTTTGTCCCTCATCAAGGTATTTGTAAAACTTCTTGACAATTTCAATGTTTTCTTTTTCTGTTGTCATTGCTTTAGAGTTTTTGTGGTTCGTTTTAAAAGAACATTTGGTATGGCATATAGGTTCCTTAGACACGTGTTATAATTTTCAGTTTTAACCATTAAAAAACCCCGGCAATGATTACCAGGGTTTTATAACCAGCTATGAAGTTTTATCGGGTATTCAATTATAATAATTCAATTTTTAATTAGTCGTATTTAAACGTTTGATGTCGGTTGTAAATAATTTTTTAACCCTCTGAACTTATTTTTAATTGTAATACAATATTTTTTTTACAACATGTTTCTTTAGAAATTTTTTTAACATACTGTTAGGATAGTTTCTATTAAATCCCTTTATTCTATCAATAATATCCTGTTTATCATATATGACAATATCTATTAAACTCGCTTGCATATAAAGATAAATTATTAGAATATCTATATATTCATTGCTTAGACCTGATTCTTTAATAGGAATGATTAAGTATTTAAAAGTGAAAGCTTCCCCTATTTAGAAGCATAAGATATTAAATTTTTCCAATTGTTGTTATTGTCCTGTTGAAATGTGGGAAACTCTTCCTTCAGGTTTGAAGTACCCAGTTCAGGGTCGAGTTTTCCATATTTCAACAGGAATTCATAAGGTGCATGATATCGCAAAGCGCTGTGTGGTCGCTCGTGATTGTACACCCATATCCAGGCATGAGCCAATGCACGAGCCTCTCCCAGAGTATCGAAGGCATAGTTGTCCAGAACTTCCTCGCAGAAGGATCGATTGAACCGTTCCACGTATCCGTTTTGTGAGGGCTTCCCTTTCTGGATAAACAATAGCTTTATCCCATTTCTCTCACACCACTCTTCCAGTGCCTGTGCGATAAATTCCGGACCATTATCCACGCGTAGCTGTTCGGGTTTTCCACGCCAACCGATCAGTGTTTCAAGCTCTTTAATCACACGCCGTGAGGTAATGCTGGAATCAATGGTAATGTTCAATGCTTCACGATTGAAATCGTCAATCACATTAAAACAACGGAATTTCCTTCCATTGATCAGGCCATCATGCATGAAGTCCATACTCCAGTTCATATTGGGATACAATGGCTGCACCAAAGGCTCTTTAATCCGGCCAGGAAGACGTTTCTTGTGCTTACGACGAAGATTCAGCTTCATCGCAGTATATACCCGATAAACCCGCTTATGATTCCAGGCATACCCCAGTTTACGAAGGCGGTAATACATCATCCAGAAACCCCATCGATTGTGCCGTTCAGCCATCCCACGAAGTTCCTGTTCAATGAATGGATCATCGTTGGGTTTTGGTCGGTAGTAAAATACTGATATGCAAATACTGAATAGCAGACAGGCCTGTCGGATACTCATCCTGAATTCCTCATGAGCATACCCGACCAGTTCTCTTTTTTCCGCAGGCCTTAAAGCTTTTTTTCGATCACATCCTTCAACAACGTATTTTGAAAGGCAAGCTCGGCATACATCTTCTTGTACTGAGCCAGCTCTGCTTCCAGTTCCTTCATTTTCTTGAGTTGGTTCACTTCTATGCCACTGTACTTACTCTTCCATTTAAAAAAGGTCGCCTGACTGATACCGTGCTGACGGCATATATCCGCGACTTTCATCCCCGATTCCTGTTCCTTTAGGATCGAGATGATCTGTGATTCTGTGTGCTTACTTTTTTTCATTGCTTTCCTAAATTTAACATTTAAACTCTAATTTTAAATGCTTCTGTTTTTAGGGAAGCTTTCACCTTGAGTAGTGGTTTAGTATATCTGGGCTTAAAATCGCTTAAAATCGATCAAATAAAAAAACGTTATATTATCAATTCCCTGGGATGATAATTTAGGATCTGTAAGAAAAGATTTTACCGGCCGGGAAGATTTAATAAGTTTTTGAAAGAGTATCCGGAAATAATCAGGTAATTTAAATAAAAAACTTCTGCAAAAAACGGAGCTATATTTTTATTTCAATACCAATCCCAACCCCTGACCGAATAATCAATAAAAAAAGCAAGACCAATGGTTCCTATAACTAATAATACTGTACACACTCCGATTGCATTTTTATCTTTTAGATGAATTTCTTTTATTTGATCTTTATGAATAAGGATTTTGATTGACTCGCCTTTAATTTTCTTTATACCATATATGATATCATCTTCTATTTCAATTCTATCAAAATAAACTTTTCGGTTGTCAACAAAAATTATTTTAACTCCTCCACTCGATTCAAATGCCTTCTCCTGGGTAACAGTCTGTTTATAATAAACCGTACAACCTTGAAATAAGATAGATAATATCAGAATTAAAGCAATTGGTTTGAAAAAAGATCGATAACGTATCATATCATAAAAAAATAGATACATATAAGGAACATTTCATCCAATTTTCTGGTTCCTACTCAAGATTTTTAATTTTGCAAATTTTACTAATGAAAAAACCCCGGCAAAAGAAACCAGGGTTTACCAGTTATGTTATCAAATCGAATCCCACTTTAAAACCAAGACAAAACGATGTTGCCCTATGTGTGGAGGCCAGTAAATAGTACTAAGAATAATACAATTGGCGTGATTAAAGTTGATAATTTCTTAAAAAAATATAATGTTGATTAGAGGTTTCTACAGACTTCTATTCAATCATAGTTTTAATTATGAACACTAATTCAAGTGGTGGATTTGCTTTAAGAAATTCTATCCTATTATTGAACTTACCAAAATGACCATAATTCATTCTGCTTTCTAAATTTATTGTATGCCCAACATAAAACTTATTATTCCGGCAGAATAGTGTATATATTACCTCGTCCTGATGGAGACGGCATTTAGCAAGAATATGTCTTAGATTATTCATTTAGTAGAAATACATTTGCAATTCCTGTTACAATTCAGTACTTTCTAAATCAACTATTAAATCAGAGAGCACCTGACATAAACAGGTGATATAATCTATATTTGTAATAAATATAGGTAATATCACCCGTTTTTCATAACACCTTTAAAAAAACTATGACAACTAAAGCAAAAAATAAGTTACCGAAAGAAGAAAATGAGAAGCTTTGGAAATTTGAACGTCAAACATACATAGAAACTGTTGAGCGTCTCGGTGTCCAGCATGAGCAAATAGCAAAGATTCTAAATATTACGATGTCAACGTATAAGTCAGCATTACAACCTAGTAGACCGTTTCCCAAGTGGGCAAGAGCTTTTATTATCGGTGCCCACTATCAAGTATTGGCATTTAAAAAAGCATTCGATTCGGGTGAGTTTTAATAAGTTTTTTATTTAAAAAAGATTTACAACCGATATATTGAGCTACCGAAAGAGTGCAATTATTACATGTTTTTCAAGCCTGAGATCGCATGAATATTTTGAAAGGTTATATTATCCTATTGTCCGCTCTAAAAGAATACCTCAGACGCTATCTCTCTTAGCTTGTTAAGTTTTTAAAGACAGTAGATGCCCGGGGCGGTGCCAACCAAGTAGATCCCGATCGAGGACGAATCCTGGCTTTTGTTGAGTGTATTGAGTGTAACTATTACCCACCGGGTACGAATGCATCAGACGCTTTCTCTTGTAAGTTGTTCAATTTTCCAATATCAACTCGATCACTGGAATCTCAAAAGGCGGTTTATTTACCGGTAATCTCAGATTGAGATCGTTTTCAGATATTTCCGGTTGGTTCCAGTGCTCACGGGGAGCAGTAATCCTGACCTCTGAGGCGTCATGAAGAAATTGAGCATATTTGATTTTTCCTTTATACCCGTTTAATGTGAGGTTCTGCAACGGATAATCCAGTAAATGAATATATAGTCGATTGGATTGTGGATTGTAGGTGAGGAGGCTGTTTGCCGGAACTACAAATGATTCGGGCGCTTGAGTGCATCCATAAATTGATCTTGAATTGAACTTCATCCATTCTCCCATGGAATTTAAGGCATTTACTGCCCTGTAATCTATGGTACCTCTACCCGTTGGGCCGACATTTAAAAGCAGATTACCCCCCTTACTTACGGATTCGATCAACAAGACGAGTAATTGTTTGGTATCTTTCCACGTATATTCATCGCGATAATATCCCCAGGAACCGGAAAAAGTTTGACAGGTTTCCCATGGAATTTTCTTACCCTCATAAGTGGGCCATTCAGTCACTTTAAACTGTTCCGGTGTAGTAAAATCCCATCCTCCCCAGTAGTCTTTCAGATCAGCACGATCATTGACAATGATTCCCGGTTGGAGCTCGCGCACCATTTTTAACAATTCAACCGCACCCCAGTCATTTCTGTCTTTACCGAATTTACCGGGGAAAGAATAATCCAGCCAGAGTATATCTATTTTTCCGTAATTCGTTAGAATCTCGCGTACCTGGTTTTTAAGATATTCCCGGTATACACTCATATCACGGTCTTTGTTGAGTTCATCATATTCTTCCTGCGTATTGGCACTCATTGGATGAACCCGGTCAATGGTGTACTCCGGATGATGCCAGTCGATCAGTGAATAATAAAATCCAATTTTCAACCCTTCAGCCCGGAATGCATCCACCCACATTTTCAACACATCTTTACCATAGGGTGTGTTGGTTGCCTTATAATCAGTATACTTAGAATCAAAAAGCGTAAATCCTTCATGATGCTTGGAAGTGATCACTGCATATTTCATTCCTGCAGCTTTTGCCAACCTGGCCCATTCCGACGGATCGTATAGATCGGGATTGAAATTTTCGAAATAGGTATTATATTCCTCATCGGGAATCCGTTCGTGTTTCTTCACCCATTCATGACGACCGGCCAGGGCGTATGTTCCCCAGTGGATAAACATTCCAAAACGATCATTGCGCCACCATTCCAGTCGCTTATCTTTTTCTTCCTGGGTTTCATCCCAGATTTTCTTTTGAGCGATAGTTGATTGAGATACGAAGGCTATGATTATCAGCAAAACTAATTTATTCATTTTTTCGGGGTTATTTAAAAATGATAACGATATATAAAAGTAAGAAAATGAAAAGTGAAGTCATTCCCATGACTTGAAAATTCCAACAGCTTTATACCCGATGCAGTACTGAAGTTAGGTATTTAAATGGAAATATTCTATGGTGCTCTAAGAAAGAATGCATCAGACGCTTTCTCTCTTAGCTTGTTAAGTTTTTAAAGACAGTAGATGCCCGGGGCGGTGCCAACCAAGTAGATCCCGATCGAGGACGAATCCTGGCTTTTGTGGAGTGTATGGACTGTAATATTACCCACCGGATACGAATGCAGCAGGCGCTTTCTCTTGGACCTTGTCATAATTTAGAATCTCATTAGTAGTAATTTTTAAAATATTTAATTAAACCTAAGGACTTAATCTAGATCAGTCCACTTTAAATTGATGGGAAACAATTACAGGAAACATTGAATTGGTAACGCCGAAATGATTTGAACTCATTGAAATCCAAACCTTAGGATGAAATATCTTTTGAGTCAAAAAAACAACTTTGATTTAATATAAGTATCTCTTAATTTTATATGGATTGGATTCCAGAATATGCTGATGACAAACTTTGGTTTTTAACATGTAAAAGAACTGCAAAACCTTATTTCGTTTATTAAAAACAACCTGGCAAAGGTAAAACAGGGAATGACATTTGAAAAAAGTTATATATTAACCAATAATTGAAGATCATCTCGCCTTAATGCATCAAAATAATGATTAATAAAAATAAGTTTGACGTTGGTAAGCTTATTGGAAAGCCTGGTAAAATAAGAGACTGGATGAGAGAAAAACAATTTTCACCGCGGCTCATTTTCATTCTTTTAGGGATTTTTTCAACAGCCTGGTTTCTGGTGCGGGTGATTCCCAAACCAAGCAGGGTCACTTATCCCTGCATGAGAGCTGCTTCCCCTTTTATGTCAGGATTAATCGTATATCTTCTTTCTGTCGCTGGGCTTACTTTTGCTTCCAGAAAGCTCAAACGAAAAGTGATTAACGTCAAATATATATCGACATTTTTACTGATGTTTGGAGTCCTGGTTATTTATGCTATAGATCCTTTAAGAAATGACAGTACTTCTGCCTTGGATGTTACCTGGAAAGAGGGTCCGGATGATGGTCCTAACCAACCTATTGGAAAAGAAGTTGGAGTAAATCCTGGCAGGGTCATCTGGGCCTGGGATACGACAGCAACTAACAAAGACTGTAAAACCTATCATTTTTTACCTGAGAATTATAACCAGGATGTTATTTACAGGATGGTCAACGAATCAGTAAAAAGTCTTGCTGGCAAGTCCAATGTATCGAATTCATGGGATGCTATGTTTCGTGATTTTAATAAAAGAAAGAAAAATGTTGACAAGGGATATACCAGGGGGGAGAAAATATTTATCAAGATAAATCAGACATCTGGTCGCGGAACATTAAAGGAGCAGGAAAGAGCCAAGGGAAACTATTCTGTTCCCCCCCGGGACGGATTAGGAATCTGTGAAACTACCCCGCCTATAGTTCTTTCAATTTTACGACAACTGATAATTGAATGTGGTATAGATCAGGCCAACATTGCAGTAGGTGATCCTCAGAATCCTACCCTTGGTCATAATTATGAAGCGTGGTTTGCTGAATTTCCTGATGTAAAATATGTTGACAGAACATTTGGGACCTTCGGTAGAACCCGTATCTATCCAACCGAAAATGACCTTTTGTTTTATTCAGATAAATTCCAAACTGACAAACTTTATGATGTTATTGAAAATGCTGATTACATGATCAATGTGGCAAATTTCAAACCTCATACCGGTACCGGCATAACTCTCAATGCAAAAAACCATTTTGGTTCTCAATCACGGGCAGGTGCCTTTCATCTTCATTATTCCCATATATGCCAGTTAGAAGGTAAGCCTCCAACCAATCCAGGGTATCACAAATATCGTGTTCTTGTTGACCTTATGGGTAGCAAATACCTCGGACGCAACACTTTACTCTTTGTCATTGACGGCTTATATCCGGGCGGATCTAATGAAGTTGGACCTCCTGTCAAATATTACATGGCTCCCTTTAACGGCGACTGGGCCAGTTCGATCTTTATATCACAAGATAATGTTGCAATTGAATCGGTATGTTATGATTTCCTCAGGAATGAGTGGAATGGAACATACAGCCATGATCCTTCTAATAATCATCTTGAAAATTGGCCAAATATAAATGGCGTGGATGATTACCTCCACCAGGCTGCTGATTCGGTTAATTGGCCGGAAGGGATTAACTACGATCCTGACAACAGTGGAAAAGCCATATCAAGTCTAGGTGTTCATGAACATTGGAATAATGCTATAAATAAACAGTATTCCCGTAATCTTGTTAAATCTTATGGGATCGAATTGATTTCGATTCCTGCAATGATTACAGGGAAAAATGCACCCAAAATGGTTCCACAAACGAATATCCCTCCACAAGAGATTGCAGCTGCAATTGACAAAAATATCAAGACAATTGCAGGCATATCCACAGCAGTAAAGATCTCTTCTGTGCAGAAACGTCCTCTCGGCGAAAAATTAAGTGGAAAGAAATTTTATGGAGCAGTTTTGGATGATAACAATGGGAAATATTATTTAACAGATGCTGGAATTGTCAGTGGCAGATCATTTGACGAAATAAGCGAAATCCCAAAAATTCTTTCCGGAGATCTGAAATATTTTGCATATGAATTATCAAATGACGGGCCGCAATTATGGATCGCAACAAATCAGGGTGCGATTGCAACTTCACTTCCTCAGGATACCAGATTCCGTTATGCAAATACTTACGATACTTCAAATTCTAACATTTTGAATAATAATGTATTGTCAGTTGCTGTTGGTAAAAAGCAAATGCGCTGGTTTGGAACAGGTAAAGGGATTTCAGCTTTATCTGATAATAAATGGCTTAAGCCTGTATATCAGGAACTATATCCTGAAATCCTGTTTGAAACTTATCCTATTACTGCAATGGCAACCACTATCAACGGTGATTCTCTTTATGCGGCAACAAAAGGAGCGGGTGTTGTAAGGGTTTTTAGAAATGAACTGGACGGTATATCCGGAGCTTCTTTAATTGCAAAATGGGGGCCGATAGAAATGCCTTCTGATTCAGTCTATAGTATTTGTATCGAAAAAGATGGAACACAGTGGATTGGTACAAATAGGGGAGTTGCCAGGCATATTGGAAGCAACAGCTTGGAAAACTGGACTGTTTTTAACACCAGTAATGGACTCGTTAATGATTTTGTTCAGACTATTGCTGCTGAGCCTTTTAGAAAAACTGTATGGTTTGGTACAAAAGGAGGTGTATCTGTTTATGATGGCACCAATTGGACCTCTTTCACAATAGACGATGGACTTATCAGTAATAACATTTTATTTATCATGACTGATAATAATGGAAGTGTTTACTTATGCACTGATACAGGACTAATGATTTACAATTTAGGAAGGTTAACCTGCTACCAATAACTAATTACCCGAAAAAATTTGGCATGAAACTCAAACCTTCAAATGTTTTACCCTGAAATATTATATGTTTGATCAGGGGGTTTTAACTGGTTCAATCCCATTTATACTGAACAAAATCTGCATGTCAGTTTAGAAAAAATTGACCTTATTAGTTGATACCAGTAATTCTACGTGATTTAATTGTTAGCGATTTGTTACTCGCCTTTTTTACAGACTGAAACTAGTAACCTTCTAACCAATTGAGATCAAACAACTTAGGCTTCCAAAAACCTGTTCTGAACCCGGACATCAATGTTTCATTATGAAACATAATATCTTACTCTCATAACAAAAGGTTTGAGGGATTGAAGTAAAAATTGATAAAAAGGATTTTAGGATTTCCTTTATTTATAAAAATGTTTTTATTAAAAAAATGGTCAAACCGTCAATATTTATGGTGGGACCGTAATTATACTACGGTATCAGTCCAGGAATTTTACGGTAGAAATTTTTATCTCTTAGAGAGCAGTCAGATACAAAATGGACGACCCCTTAAACCCCTTAATCCAGCGGATTAGAATCCTCCAATTAAGTTTGTCTAATGGCTCCATCTGTTGCTTCGTATACTGCAATGTGATTGGTTGTAATAAAGGGATGGCCTGTGTCCTGAGTCAGTATCATGTTATAACTGTTATGATCTCTGTTGTTTCTATCCTTGCTCCCGTGATCTTTTGCTGTGGGGTCCCCCTTAGAAAAGAGAGCCCAGGGACTGTGACGCACTGTTAGTCTTTCGTTAGAATGCTATCACCTGTAATTAAGTAGGGGTACTTTCTATACCTATATATAATAGGCCCCCTACCCCCTATTGAGAGTACGGATGGTAGATAGCCCCTTCTGAATTTTGAGAGGGAACCAACTAACTCAACGACCCCTGCTAAATGAAGAGGTATCCAGGAACACAACTACTCATATCCTCACAATCTGAGTCCCACTACCTGTAGTCAAAGCAACCAGTGTAAAAAATCACATTACTGGAATTACTTATTTATTTATTATAATAAATTACTAGTGATGTAAAATTTTACATCGTTTTAAGCTCACGAAGCCTTAAAAAATCAACAGCGGGTATTTTATTAATATAATTATACCCGCCACCTAGAAGAAATATTGCCAATAGAGCTGAAGGAGCAGTGTATATCTTTTGTAATTTGTATCTCCTGAAAATACCTTTAATGAATATGTGGGAGATAGCTGACAGTTCACCTCCCCTCTTTTCTAGCGGAACCACCTGATAAACAAATAGTTGTAACAAAACAAGATGCTGGATTAGCAGGAAGATAAATAGGTTTTAAAATGGTAAATATTTTCGTTTTCGTACTATATGGTAGAAATCCTTTCCTGGTATAATTTGTTTTCATACAGCAATTCTTGACTTATAAATTGATATTCAGATAGTTATGGACCAGAATCGTATGAAAAAGCATCAGGTTTCACACGAAATTGGTTTGCATTTGACTGATAATGAGCAAGTTATTATCTATTACCCGTATGTAAAAATATTACATAAGATAAATTTGAAAATATCATTGTCAATAATAAATTTTCACAGATCAATCTCCACACACTCAATAAATATTATATTGGAGAGACAGAAGATATGGAGATACGGATAGGTTTGCATAATTCCGGATTTTTCAAAAGTGCTTTTACCAAACGGGCTAGTGATTGTGAGTTATATTTATCTATACCCTGTGAAACACGAGTTAAGGCAAGGAAAATGGAACGATTTATAAAGAGTCAAAAAAGTCGTTTATTTATTGAATCGCTAAAAAAAGATTCTGCGAAGATACAAGCGATCATAAAAAATCTATAAGAGGTCGCTGTCCCGAGTAGTCGGGACGAATCCAGTACAACCCACAGAATTAATGAGTGATTTTTAAATGAGTGAATGAGGCCAGTAGTGATTTTTACCTTCCTACTTTAAGCATTTAACTTGGATTTTTTAACGATCGATATTTTGTTTTAAGTCATTGGTGATCTTTTTTCCGCCGATTGATGTATGTTGCCGCTCCGGTCTTATTCCTTTGAACCTCGAGTTTTCCCTCGATTTTTGAATCTCGAGCTTTCCCCTTTGAGCTTCGAGCCTCTGGCTTCTTTTACCTTTGAGCCCTCAGCTTTTACCAAACAATCACAATTTCGCCAACAACATACTGGCAAGTGACAAGACCATAAAAAATCCTGCCATATCCGTAATGGTAGTCAGTACGGGACCGGAAGCCAGGGCTGGATCAAATCCCATCCTTTTCAGGATCAGGGGCAGTGTTCCTCCCAGCGAAACGGCCACCACGGTGTTGATGAAAAGTGCTGCGCCCACCACAAGTCCCAGGTAAACATTCCCTTTCCATAAATAGGCGGCCAGTCCAATGAGTGTACCCAGGGCAATCCCGTTTAATAATCCTACGGATACTTCTTGCCACCATACCCGGATCACCTCATAGGGTTTTACGACACCCAGGGACAGCTCACGCATACTTACTGCCACGGCCTGGTTTCCCGAACATCCACTCATATCGGATATGATCGGCAGAAAAACCGCAAGTGCGATCACGGCACTTAAGGTTTCCTGATAAAAGGCGATGACACTGGCCGCCAGCAGGTTGAGCAATATATTGATACTTAACCAGGATAGCCGTCTTTTTGACCGGGTCAGCACTGGCATGGTCCTCAATTCTTCTCCTCCTACAATTCCCTGTGTCGAAAGCATATCGTTACTGGCCCTTTCACTTTCAGCCTCGCGAATGTGTTTACGCAGGACCACCCCTACCATTTGATTTTGATCATTCAGCACCGGCGCTCCGTAAAAATCATATTTATCAAAAAAACTGATCAGATCTTCGATGGTGTCTGAATCTTTTAAGGTTTGCGTATCCCTGATGACAATATCAGAAAGCCGGGTGTTGACTTTCGACATCAGCAGGTCCTTCATTTGCAGTACGCCAAGGAAACCCAGGTCTGAAACCACATAAATGTATTGCACATTGTATTTTTCGTATTTTTCGACATTGTCCCTGAGATCATTAACCACTTCACCCACCCGGTCATTTTCGTGGTAGGTAAGAAATTCGGTGATCATCAAACCTCCGGCGGTATCGGGATCATACTGAATAAGTTTTTTAACGTCTTCCGCCTCTTCAGGCTTCATTCGTCTGATGATGGCCTGGGCATTCTCAGGACTCAATTCCGTCAGTAGGTCAGCCTGGTCATCGCTTTCCATTTCATTGATAATCGCAGCGGCTTCTTTTGCCTTCATATCCTCTATGATCGATGCCGCTTGAGATTCGGGAATATCCTCAAGAACATCCGCTGCATCTTCCGGAGAAAGAAGTGTGAGAAGCAACATTTGTTCATCTTTATTGATCCGACTGATTGAACGGACGATTTCTTCGGATTTAAGAGAATTTAAATATATCCTGATCAGTTCGGAATTTCCGGCTCTCCAAAAGATCTTGCAGTCTTTCCCAGGGTCGTTTAACATCATCCATAATTTTGAAAGTGTGAAGTTAAGAAGAGATTGAAATGTAGTTATGATATTTTATACTGCACTAACACCAATGATGGCATCTCTGTAAAAACAGTAGGTATGTACTTTATAGATAAATTGAATGCGGTCTGAATAAGCAGACCTACTGGAAAACCATCTGCACTGATGTTCTTTTAACAGGTATAAATTGTAGCGTAATTTCCTTTGCTTTTTTGGCCGAATGATTCGCTTGAATCAGGTATAAGAAATTATGATATTGCCTAAAAACCATATATTCCAGTTAAATTACGATGATTTACTATTTACAAAGTTGCTATTTCCTGATTATCAAAATTCCTGCGATAATAGGTCATGTATGCCACCTTTCGTTCCATGCGCTTCCAGTACGGCATGTGTAAAATTTACTTTTTCAAACTTTTGAGCACTTCCCAATCCACCCGGACTGAATACATTGATTTCCATTAATTTATCACCAACGATATCCAGTCCTACCAGAAACATGCCATCCTGTACGAGTTTTGGTCGAACCATTTCAGCAAGTTTAATGTGCTCATCGGTAATGTCTGCTTTACGCAGACGACCACCCGCATGAATATTACTGCGCATATCATCTCCGGTCCTGACCCTTCTGAAAGCCGCATATTTTCCCTTGTATCGCAATGGGCTGACCATTCATTAGAAAAAGTCTAACATCTCCTTCGGTGGCTGCCGGGAGATATTCCTGTGCGATTACGTAACCATCACGACTGACCGCTTCGACCATTTGGTTAAGATTAGAAAGGTCTTCCTTCTTGACAAGAAATACATTCGAGCCTCCAGATCCCTGTAAAGGTTTAAGTACAATATTACCACCTTCTTCATTGGCAAACTTTTTGATTTCCGCCTTATCCCGGGTTATCAATGTTCGGGGACGCACTTCTTCCGGGAATAATTGAAAATACATTTTATTCATGGCCTTTGCCAGACCATTCGGATCATTAAGGACAATCACCCCATGACGCATGGCTGCTCTTCCAAAGATTATGCCTGAGGATTGTGCCCATGATCTGAATCCAGTATCCGTTGATGGATCGTTTCTTAACATCAATACATCCAGATCCTCAATCTTGATGCGTTCGCTGATCGCGTTTTTACCTTGAAGATGTGAAAGATATGTTTCAGAAGATTTATAACTTTTTTTAGGTACTGATTTTGCCCGTGCATAAATATGTTCATCTATATCATAAGCAAAATCACCCGCTCCCATCAACCAGACCTCGTTTCCCCGATTGATAGCGGCCATAGCCAACCGGGTGGTTGTATAACCGGGTTCTTCTGTCTTGATATCATTGACCATAAATCCTATCTTCATAATTAATTTTTTATAGTAAATCCAATACTGATTTTGTATTTCTTAAGATACTAATTTTTTCTGATATATCCTCATTTGATAGATAACTGGGTCGAAGGGGTGCAGGATGTAAAACCGAACGCCATTGTAGTTCCTGAATAACTGGAACTTGTTCAAATGCTATTTTTCCAATAAAAAGTGTTTCCAGGTCACCACCGTTTCTTAGATAATCCATAAGTCGGACAAGCCCTCGAAGATAGATAGCATCTTTTGTGAGACCTCCACCACGATAGGTTCGCACGGTAATGATAAATGAAGTGCGTTTATTAAAACCATAAGTTTTGTTCATTTCCCGGAAAGTATCCAGGAAAGAGGCATTTTCAATCAATAAGTGGGAAGCCATCACCCGTCCCGCCAATAACCTAAGTCTTGGCCCACTCAATCCACCCACGAGATACTCGGCCAGCACTGCCAATCCTTCCTGCAATTCTTCATAACCGGGAAGGCCGCAGAACAATTGACGGAAAGGCTGGGATTTCCCATTATAGTAAGTTAAAACATGGGTTCCGACTTCATGTTGTAAAAGGGCCTCTACCCTTGTTTTTGGTATCGCTACGTTCCTATTGATTAACAAATTTCCAGAAACCACCATCAATCCGACAATATCGTCTCGAATTTCTACCTTGGCTGCCATATCCGGATATTGTTGCTTGTAGATTTCAAATTCATTTAAAACACGTTTTGCAAATGCTTCAGCATCAACAATTTCTTTTTTTCGACCATTATGACTATGTGGCTTAATTTTTTGCATTAATTTTTCGGCCAATGTTCTCAATTCATCACTTACACCTCCATATAATTGGAGACTGCCATGAAAAAACTGAGGAAGGTTTCGATCCTCCAACAGGGTTAACTTCCGGTTGATTTCGGCACGTTTTTCCCGAAGCATATTTGCAATCACGGGATCTTCAATTGTTTCGATTGGAACCTGATAAAGTTTTCTTTTCAGGATAGCCGGGTCTACCGGTCTTAAGCGATAGTATAAAACCGGAACCCTTTCGAATTGATACTTTTTAAACAACGACCATGCCTGATCAACGTTGACAGGAGTCACAAGTAATAGGAAATTAAACATGGTGTCAATTTCCGCCAGTTGCCTGTCAACTTCCCAGACTGACTTTACAAGGGCTCTTTTCCCTAAAGCCTGGAAATGCTTGGGTCGCATGTTCGTCTGATGATGGGCAAAAGTAAAGGCAGCTATTTTAAGTGCGCGTGTTAATCCTAATTGCAATCTTCTAAGAGCCAAGGGATATATTTCTCCTGAATCCTGATTACGATACATTGAGCTCACTTCAAGTCCAATGACAAAACAATTCATTTTCCTTGCCTCGGAAACTGAAATGAGAGGTTTTAATCCATTTGGGGATCGGTCATGATCATATACTATTTTGACCTTAGAGGTTCTTCTGTTCACTAAAATCCTTTTCAAAGCTTCTTGTAGCGCTTCTACCGTTTGGGTAGGTGGGCGTGAGGCAGAAGTAATGATTCGAAATTCCGGGCCTCGAAGATCTGGTCCAATTTCTGTGTTTTCCACAACATCACTGCTCCATATTTCAATGATCAGAAATGCATTAAATTGTTTTGCCTCTGTCTCGATGATTGTATGGATTAATTTATTAAGACTTGATCCTAGGGTTGTAACTCCCGATGTAACTAAATAAGATGCCTCTCCCCTAATCAACTGCTGTGTTCCTGCATCTTTTTTTCTGGTAGGGCGTCTATAAACAAAGAGAAAGGGTAAATTCCGGTCAATATTTAACCAGCCTTCATAAGGTAATTTGCGTCTAATCCTTTTCCCATCAATCATCCGACGTTTTATTTCCTCACAAAATTCAAGGGGTATTTCTCGTTCCAACGTTTTTTTAAGATGGCCTTTCATTTCCCTCTTTTTATTTAAATCCATGTAATTCAAGTTTACTTTTTGAAACCCCTGAGGGCATCCAGGACTTCCGGAATGGTTGACTTCAAGGCCATTAAAATCAATTTTAACTGATTTGGATCGGGTTCACCGGTCCACTCATTCATAAAAAATTTTTTAAACTCAATAGCCAGTGCACATCCAGTCTTTGAGAAATTTTGATGGATCCAACGAGGGAAATTTCCGCCTCTAAATCTAATATTTTCCCGAACATCCAAATGCCTGCCAGAATAATCAAAATCACTCAATGCTTTGATAAAACGATCCACCACCGGTGACCAATAATTTCTGTCCATGGTTCCAGTCCCGATATTTACCTCCGGATTTAATTCAGGATCTGCCGGCAGCGTACCTGGCCCATTGCGTTGATGATTGTATGAATGAAGATCGAATACTACAAAGTGACCATAATGGTTTTCAATCTCAGAAAATAACCTGTACATTTCAGCATAAAAGGCATCGTATTCCGAAAGTGAATTTTCTACTTCCTTATCGGGTAGTTTTGTATTCCACACTTTCAAATTCCACGCATCTTCCGGATTTAAATAAACGGCCTTTTCTCTCGGCCTGTTCAGATCAACTTCAAATCTTGAACGCATTCCAATTACCCTGATGTTTGCCATTTGAGTCCACTCTCCAGTAAATGGATCTTCCTCACGTAACCGTTCCGCATTAGAAATAAACAAAAATTCTTTTAATTCAGATCTGATTTCATGACCGTTGTGATTAGCAGTGGCCACAAGAGGTCCCTTCCCCTTTTCAAGTTTCCAGATTTTATTTAGCATTTTTTCCTTCAGTATTATTTCAATATGATACGAGCCTTTCCAAGCGTGCATTCCGCTTATTGATAATAAATTTATTAAATGATTGAGAGAGAAGAGGTGCTTATGCCAATAATAATTACAAATTGATCGGATTTTAATACATTTTTAAAATTATTTGAAAAAGAATGATTCGGATTCCGGGTATTTATCCTAAATCAAGACGATTATCGGATGTTTTTCGTAAGATAAAGTTCAATTGCTTCAGTCATGGAAAGGGCTTCTGCCTGAGGGGCTTCGATGTTCACTGTCAATCCAAATTTGGTTGCCATTGAAATGGTAGCCAGGCCAAAGCATGCGATGAGTGTTTTATTTTGTTGATAATCTGGGAAATTTTGGAAAAGAGAGGTTACATCGGCAGGACTGAAAAATACAATGATCTCATAATCTTTCAATTTCAATTTTGAAATATCATTCGAAGAAATAATGAAGAAAATGGCCTCCGAATATTTGAGATTTTTGGATTCAAAAAATTCTGCGATCTCTGCTTTACGATTCTGTGAACAAACGATCAAATATCTTTCTTCCGGACGTTTTTTGATCTGATCAAAAAGATCATTCAAATTCTTCTTACCAACAAAAATTTTTCTCTTTTTGGGTACAATATACTTTTGAAGATAATTTGCAACAACCTCCGTCATACAGAAATACTTCATGGCCTCAGGCACAACAATCTTTAATTCCTGGCACATTCGGAAAAAATGATCGACAGTATTTCGGCTTGTAAATATGACAGCTGTATGTTCAAGGATATTGATTTTTTGCATCCTGAATTCTCTGGCTTCAACAGCTTCTATAGAAATAAAAGGAACAAATGAAATATTCAGTTCAAATTTTTCAGCTAATTTAAAATAAGACGAATTTTCATCTGCAGGCTTATTTTGTGAAATCAGTATGTCTCTAATTACCATAATTGATCTAAGATATATAAGAATTATTATTATATGAGCAAAAATGATGATACCATGGTAACAAATAAAACTTTACAAAGGTACTTATGATCCTGAAATTCTTTTAATTATTTTAACAATTCCTGGAACCCATCACTTTTGGCCAACTTACAATAAGGCCCCCTGTAAAAATTATGATTTAATTCCTTCCGCATTTACACTTTTGCCCGCAGGTATTCCTGGCAGCACATTTTTTAGCAGTCACCCCTCATTCCTCACAGATCCCCGGTAGGGAATTCTTTATTAAATTGATTTAATTTTTAATTTCAGAACAGGTAAAACGATTTAATTCATATCTTGAATGAAAAAAGCAATCTGATTTCATGAATCTGACACTCCAAGCGTTCCTGGCCATCCTGCCAATATTGGTGGTGGCGCTGCTCCTGGTAGGGTTCCGCTGGCCTGCAAGCCGCGTCATGCCCCTGGCTTATATACTGGCGGTACTCATTGCCATTGCCCTATGGGGCGTGTCAATCAATCATGTGCTGGCTTCCACCATTCAGGGATTATTCATTACCTTCGATATTTTATTTATCATCTTTGGCGCCATTCTTTTACTGAATATGTTGAAATACTCCGGTGCTGTGGGCGTTATCCGCCAGGGATTTTCAAGCATCAGTGCTGATCGCCGTGTGCAGGTTGTCATCATCGTATGGTTATTCGGAGCTTTTATTGAGGGCGCCGCTGGGTTTGGCACACCTGCCGCGATCACGGCTCACCCTGCTGGTCGCCCTTGGATTCCCTGCAGTTGCCGCGGTCATGCTGGGGCTGATGGTCCAGAGTACCCCGGTTACATTCGGAGCAGTAGGGACGCCGATTTTAGTCGGGGTGAGAGGAGGGCTGGAAAATCCCGAACTGACCGAGCGATTGGCAAGAAGTGGTTTGGAATTTAATGATTACCTTCAAATAATTACCAATGATGTGGTGGTCCTTCATGCCATCGCCGGGACGGTCATGCCGTTATTTATGTGTGCCATGATGACCCGTTATTTTGGAAAGAACAAATCTTGGAAAGAAGGGCTATCCATTTTTCCATTTGCATTACTGGGAGGATTGGCATTTACAATACCCTATTTATTGACCGGGATTTACCTGGGGCCCGAATTTCCATCCTTGCTCGGTGCCCTTGTGGGACTTGGTTTCATCACATTGGCCGCCCGTAGGGGATTTCTCATTCCCAAAAAAATCTGGGATTTTGCTCCAGCCAGTGAATGGCCGGTGAGCTGGACCGGAAAACTAGAAATGGACCTGGATTCGATCACATCAGCTAAAAACCTTTCCATCCTCAGGGCCTGGATACCCTACCTTCTGGTAGCATTCTTCCTCGTTTTGAGCCGGTTGGATCAGCTGCCGTTTAAATCATTCCTGACCAGCATCAAGATCGGTTGGACCGATATTCTTGACTCCGGAATTGATGCAAGCACCACGCCCTTATATCTTCCCGGCAGTATTCTTATCCTTGTGGTGCTGATCACCTATTTTATTCACCATGCAAAATGGAATTCATTGAAGTCGGCCTTCAGGGATTCAAGACAAATGATTATCGGTGCAGGGTTTGTGTTGATGTTCGCCGTACCCATGGTCCGGATCTACATTAATTCCGGGGTGAATGATCTGAATCTATCCAGTATGCCGATCGCGATGGCGGAATGGGTAGCCGGGAATGTCGGCAAGATCTGGCCGTTGTTTTCTCCTGTTATCGGTGCCCTGGGAGCTTTTATCGCTGGAAGTAATACTGTAAGTAACCTGATGTTCAGTCTTTTTCAGTTTGGGGTAGCCGAAAGATTGGGTATATCCGGTTCCATGATCGTGAGCCTGCAAGCCGTGGGGGCAGCGGCGGGTAATATGATTGCCATCCATAATGTGGTGGCTGCTTCGGCAACTGTAGGCCTGCTTGGACAGGAAGGCACGACATTGCGTAAGACTATTATACCTACGATATATTATGTTTTTTTCATAGGGTTATTGGGCCTCTTTGCCATTGAAATTTTAAAAGTGGGTGATCCCCTTTTCCCTTAATTTGTTTATAAATAAAAACAGGAATCATTATGTCAAAATATGCAGAACTCAATACAAGCACAAGGATTTTAATGGGACCGGGCCCCAGTGATGCACATCCGCGTGTGTTAAAGGCGATGGCCACTCCCTTGATCGGTCACCTCGATCCGGAGTTTTTAAAGATTATGGATGAGATCAAGGAAATGGTACAGTTGACGCTTCAAACGCAAAATCAGCTCACTTTCGTTGTTTCCGCTCCCGGCAGTGCGGGAATGGAAACCTGCCTGGTCAACCTTCTGGAACCGGGCGATGAAGCCCTGATCTGCATCCATGGTGTTTTTGGGAACCGGATGGCTGATATTGTGGAAAGGTGTGGTGCGAAGTTGATCCGGGTGGATGCACCCTGGGGCGAACCCATTCATCCCCAACAGGTGAAAGAAGCCCTCAAAAAATGCAAACCCAAGCTGGTTGCCATCGTTCATGCGGAAACATCGACCGGCGTATTGCAGCCACTGGAAGAGATCAGTCAACTGACGCATGATGCTGGGGCCCTGTTTGTGGTGGATGCGGTAACCTCTTATTGTGGTACGGAAGTGAAAGTGGATGAATGGGGAATCGATGCCCTTTATTCGGGCTCACAAAAATGCCTGAGTGCCCCTCCGGGCCTTTCACCCGTTTCTTTCAGTCCGAAAGCCGTGGAAGCCCTGGATAACCGGAAAACCAAAGTGCAAAGCTGGTTCCTCGATCTTTCTCTGGTTAAAAATTACTGGGCTGGTGCAAAACGGGCTTACCATCATACAGCGCCAGTATCGGCCATGTTTGCACTTCGGGAGGCATTAAGGCTGGTTTTGGAAGAGGGTTTGGAAGAAAGATTTAAAAGGCATCAGCGCAATCACCTCCTGCTTCGGGACGGGTTGGAAGCCCTGGGTTTTGAATTCCTGGTCGATCCTGCTTACCGGTTGCCGATGCTCAACGCAGTAAAGCTTCCGGAGGGTGTGGATGATGCGGCCACGCGTAAACGCCTGCTGGATGAATTCAATATTGAAGTGGGAGGCGGATTGGGAGATTTTGCCGGGAAAATATGGCGTGTCGGACTGATGGGTAACAGCAGCAATGCCAATCATATCAACACCTTGCTGGGTGCTTTAAAAACAATACTTTAAATGGATCATGGCCGATTTAAACACATTCATCGATTCCCTTAAAAAAGAGATTAAGGGAGAGGTTCTGTCAGATGATTACAGCCTGGGGATCTATGCAACCGATGCCAGTGTCTATCAGATCCTACCGGTTGCTGTAGTTTTACCAAAAGAGGAAAAGGATGTCATCAAGGCTTTAAAGATAGCCAAGGAGTATGCTGTTTCCATTCTCCCAAGGGGAGGAGGAACGAGCCTGGCAGGTCAAACGGTGGGACATTCCATGGTATTGGATTTTTCAAAATATATGAACCAGGTCCTGGAATTCAACCTGGAAGAAAGATGGGTACGTGTACAGCCAGGAATCGTTTATGATGTATTGAATACATATCTTAAACCCCATAACCTTCATTTTGCGCCGGATCCTGCTACCTCCAGCCGGGCAAATATTGGGGGAATGATCGGTAATAACTCCTCGGGTACTAAAAGTATTCTTTATGGAAAAACCGTGGATCATGTGCTGGAGGCCAAAGTGGTCCTGGCAGATGGGCATCAGCTTCACCTAAGGTCTCTTACACCTGAAGAATATAATGAAAAAAGTTCAGTGTCCGGTAGGGAAGGGGAAATTTATAAAGGTTTTAGATCCATCATTGAGCATAACAGGGATGAAATTGAACGCCGTTTCCCCAAGGTGATGCGAAGAGTCGGCGGTTACAATCTCGATGAATTTATCCACACCGACAAATGGAATCTCTGCAAGCTTATCACGGGAAGCGAAGGGACGCTGGCCACCCTGGTGGAGGTAAAACTGAATCTTGAGCCATTACCGGAACGAAAAGCTGTATGTGTGGTTCATTTTAAAGAATTGATCAATGCCATAGAAGCGGTTGAACCGATCCTTGATTTTGGCCCCGCGGCCGTGGAGATCCTGGATGAAACGGTGGTGGAATTGAGCCGGAAGAATTTAACCACGCAACGAAGCTGTCATTTTATTGAAGGAGATCCGGCAGCCATCCTGATCGTTGAATTTTATGGGAAAAATGAAGAAGAGGTCCTTCAAAAGCCCCGGCAAATGGTTGCTTATCTGAGGAAGAACGGATTCGGCTATGCCTGGCCGTTCTATTCCGAAGGCAGAGATTATGATGATGTCTGGCTGATCAGGAAGAAAGGGCTGGGCCTGATGCTGGGGATGAAAGGTAAAAAGAAACCCACTCCGTTTATCGAAGATGCAGGAATACCCATTAAAGTGCTGCCTGAATACATCGACCGGGTTTTAAAAATATGTAAATCCCATGGAACGGAAGTGGCCATGTATGCGCATGCCAGTGTAGGTGTGATCCATGTACGCCCGATCCTTGACCTGCGTGATGGGACCGATATCAAACGATTTGAAAAAATTGCCAGGGAGACTTTTGAACTTGTGAAAAAATATGAAGGTTCATGGAGTGGCGAGCATGGAGATGGCCTGGTTCGTAGTCCTTTCAATGAAGCATTTTTTGGGCTTCAGGTTTATGGAGCCCTCCGGGAAGTGAAAAGACTTTTTGATCCGGAGAACCTGATGAATCCCGGGAAGATCGTGGAAGCGCCTCCCATGACAGAGAACCTCCGGTATGGAGCTGCCTATAAAGACGAGAATCTTAAAACCACTTTCCTTTTCAGGGAGGATGGCAGTTTTGGAGATGCCGTTCATATGTGCACAGGCGTTGGGGAATGTCGGAAGATCCTGGGCGGCACCATGTGCCCCAGTTATAAAGCGACCCGCGACGAGGAACATTCGACAAGAGGAAGGGCCAATGCACTTCGGATGGCCATGTCGGGCCAGCTCGATCATGGGGGTCTGGCAGGGGAAAGGTTACACCAGGTCCTTGATCTTTGCCTTTCCTGCAAAGCCTGTAAATCAGAGTGCCCCAGCAATGTGGATATGGCCAAACTGAAAAGTGAAGTAAGCAGTACATACCATCACCAACATGGTATGACCCTCAGGGACAGGTTCATTAAAAATTCCGCTTCCATGGCCTCCAGGCTGAGTGGCCCTGGTGCGCACATCATCAACCCGATCCTGGGGAATGCTTTGTTCCGGAGGGGGATGGAAAAGATCAGCGGCATCGATCATAACAGGATCATGCCGGCCTATGCCGTCCAGCCTTTCAAAAAGTGGTACATAAAAAATACGGTAAAAAATTCAGGCCCCACCGTGGCCCTCTTTGCAGATACCTACCTGAATTACCATGAACCTAATATCGGCATGGCCGCTTATGAACTCCTTGTTTCGTGTGGGTATAATGTGGTCCTTGCTGAGGCAGGGTGTTGTCAGCGGCCAAAGATCTCTCATGGCTTCCTGGAAGAGGCCAAAACGGATGGGTTGAAAACGGCCCAGGGACTGGATGTTTATTTGTCCCGGAATATCCCCGTACTGGTTTGCGAACCTGGTTGCGCCTCTTCGTTGACCGATGACCTCCCGGACCTGATCGAAGAAGAAGCCCTGGCCAGCAGGCTTAAGAAGGGAGTGTTCATGATTGACCAGTTCCTTGACCAGGAAGTGAAGAACAAAAAGATCGATGTTGAATTTATTTCCTCTGCTGAGCGAATGATGATACATGGGCATTGCCATCAAAAGGCATTGTATGGGACCTCGGCGATGAAAGACCTGTTGAAAAGAGTAAAAGACCTGGATTTCATGGAAGTCGATTCGGGTTGTTGCGGGATGGCGGGATCCTTTGGATATGAAAAAGAGCATTATAAACTTTCAGAAAAAATCGGATCCAGTGTGCTGTTCCCTGCCATCCGGGAGCTTGATGAAAAGACCACTGTGGTGGCCTGTGGATTCAGCTGCAGGCATCAGATCAAACATTTTACCGGCAGAAAGGCCAGACATTGGGTGGAAGTGATCCAGGTGAAAAAGAATGGCATACCGGGATAATGGAATTCCAGGCTTTCTATGGGATATGGGGCTTGTGCAACTAAAATGCGATTATTTTTTTTGAAAGAATGGCTGATTGATGTATGATCGATTGCTCAAGATCATGCTCCCTTTTTTTAGCAGTCTGAATTCCATTTCGCCTTGAGCATCGGGCTTTCAGCTTGCAGCCTGCCGCCTCGAACTTCGAGCTTCCACCTTCCATATTCCTTTGAGCTTTGAACCTTCCATTTTAAACTCCAATTCAACCCTTCTACTTTTTCATCCAGATAATATTTAAATAGTTGTATTTTTGATCCTGGCAAAATTTTTAGGGATGATACTATTTTTAAAACTATTATTATCGGTGCTGATCCCCCTGAATGTATCAGGGCAACTCTGTACTCAGGATTGGGAAAATCCACATGTTTCCGGCATCAACCGTCTTCCGGCTCATGCCACCACCATGTCTTTCGAATCTGTTGAAAAAGCAAAAGAATATGACTGGAAAACGTCATCGAGATATCATTCTCTTAACGGGCAATGGAAATTCAACTGGTCACCGGTGCCAGATCAAGCCCCAGAAAATTTTTACCAAACCGATTTCAATGTATCCTCGTGGAAGGAGATCCCAGTCCCGGCCAACTGGGAACTACAGGGATATGGGACGGCCATCTATACCAACATCACGTATCCATTCGTGCCGGTCGATCCTCCCAGGGTTCCGGATGAAGATAATCCGGTGGGTTGTTATGTTCGGGAATTCGATTTGCCGGCCGCCTGGAAAGACTTGAAGATCACCCTGCACTTTGGCGGGGTCAGCTCGGCCTTTTATGTCTGGCTCAACGGTGAATATATCGGGTACAGTGAAGACAGCCGGTTACCGGCGGAATTTGACATTACCTCCTTCGTAAAACCCCGGAGCAACCGGTTGGCGGTCAAGGTATACCGGTGGAGTGACGGCAGTTACCTGGAAGATCAGGACCACTGGCGGATGAGCGGCATTCACCGGGAAGTGTATCTGGCTGCGTCTCCCCGGATCCATATTTCGGACCTATTCGTCCAAACCGCATTCGATAAAAATTATCAGGATGCGGTGATAAAGATCAGGCCCAAACTTGATTATGAACAAGCCGACCTGGCGGAACGATGGCGCATCGGATTCAACCTGTATGATGATGAACAGCTTCCCGTATTTAAAGAAAACATTGAAAAAAGTCTTAACGGATTGGTTCACATTCAGTATCCCCAGACGGGCCATATCCCCTTTGGATTTTTTGAAGAGAAAATGATTCAACCAAGGAAATGGTCTGCTGAACAACCCATACTGTATACCCTGGTGATCTATTTAAAGGATGAAAAAGGAAAAGTGGCGGAAGCACGCAGCCTGAGGGTAGGTTTCCGTGAGTTTAAAATTGAAAAGGGCCAGCTCCTGGTCAATGGCATACCTGTAAAACTGATTGGGACCAACCGGCACGATCACGACCAGCTAACGGGAAAAGTGGTTTCTAGGGAGGGGATGCTCCAGGATGTCAGGCTAATGAAACAATTTAATTTTAACGCGGTAAGGACTTCTCATTATCCGAATGATCCCTACTGGCTGGATCTTTGTGACGAATACGGTTTGTATGTGATCGATGAGGCCAACCTCGAATGTCATGGATTGAATTCGATGTTGTCGAACGACGCCGAATGGCAGGAGGCTTTTCTGGCCCGGGCCATCCGAATGGTGGAACGGGACAAAAACCATCCAAGTATCGTGATGTGGTCACTGGGAAATGAATCCGGCGCTGGACCGAACCATGCTGCCATGGCCGGATGGATCAAAGCCTATGATCCAACCCGTTTTATCCATTATGAAGGGGCCCAGACCAATATCAATGACCGGCCGACCAATCCTCCCTCTCCGGATCCTTCTTACGTAGATGTGATCAGCCGGATGTACTGGCCCATTGACGAGATGGTGAATCTGGCTACGGCCGATTATGATGACCGTCCGGTGATGTGGTGCGAGTATGCCCATGCCATGGGAAATTCAGTAGGCGATCTGGACGCTTTCTGGGAAGCCATTCGTTCACATAAACGGTTGCTGGGAGGATTTATCTGGGATTGGGTGGACCAGGGCATTGTCAGGCAGACTCCCGGGGGCAAATCCTACTGGGCTTATGGGGGAGACCTGGGAGATACGCTGATCAATGACGGCAACTTCTGTATCAACGGGGTGGTCTATCCAGACCGGACACCCAAACCTGCCACCTATCAATGTAAATATGTTTTTCAGCCGGTAGCGGTCCAACCCGTCAATCTTTCTGAGGGAAGCTTCCGGATCAGGAACCGGTATGATTTTCTAAGTCTGGATCATCTCAACGGCACCTGGATTCTTACAAGAAATGGAGAAAACATACGGAATGGACAGATCGATCTGAGCGGGATCCTGCCAGGAGGAGAAAAGAGTTACCGGGTACCCCTTGAGATTCCCGAAAATTTAGATCCGGGAGATGAATATTTTTTAAACCTGTCGTTCCAGCTCAGGGAAGGTGCCAGCTGGGCGGATGCCGGTCATGTGGTGGCCACAGAACAATTGAAGCTTCCGTTTGAGAACCGGCTGCTTCCAGTGATGGATATTTCCGGTCCGGGATCCGGTTTCGATCCCGGATCTCTGGGGATCCAGCTCTCTGAAAAAGAGGACCGGTATGTGATCGACGGAGAAAATTTTGAGATCGTATTTGACCGGACCAGCGGATATATGCAGTCGATCCGTTTTAACAACCAGGAAATCATCCAGGATCCCATGAAACCCAATTTTTGGCGGCCACAAACCGACAATGATTTCAGGGGAGCCATGACACATATTTTTCAGGGAGTATGGAAAAAAGCCGGGCCCGGTGCCCAGTTGGTCAGCATGGATCTGAACCGGATCGATGAGGGAACTATCAAGGTCATCGCACAGCACCTGTTTCCGGATGTTCAGTCCTTACTTGTTATGAGTTATACCATTTACGGTTCAGGTGATATCCTGGTCAATTATACTTTTGATCCGGGCAAAGATCTTCCAGAGATCCCACGGATCGGCTTGCAACTGGGCGTCAATGCGACGATGCGGTCCATGGAGTGGTTTGGACGTGGGCCCATGGAATCCTATTGGGACCGAAAGTCCAGTGTACAATTCGGGGTTTATCAACAGGATATATACCGGGATTATCAGATGTACGTCAAGCCACAAGAGAGCGGGAATAAATCGGATGTCCGGTGGGCCATTCTGGAGAATGAAAAGGTGGGTCTGTTGATCATGACAAAGGATGAGATCAATGTAAGTGCATGGCCCTATTCCATGGAGAACATTGAAAAAGCCCGGCATACGGTGGACCTGACTTCCGGCGATTGGATCACCCTGAATATTGACAAACTGCAGATGGGCCTGGGAGGCGATGATTCGTGGTCGATAAAGGCCAAGCCTCATGAGGAGTTCAGGATCTACCCCGATGAATATAATTATTCGTTCCGTTTGTCGCTCATCGATCTAGAGAAACAAACAATTGATAAGAAGTTATATAATTGGTTACCCGAACATTAAAAAATGCAATCCATTGGAAAATATATCATATTGATCGGTATCGTGCTTGTGATCATCGGATTGATCCTGCATTTTGCAGGTAACAGTCTGAACTGGCTGGGGAGGTTACCGGGGGACATACGGATTGAAAAGGAAAATCAGCGTATCTACATCCCGATCACCTCGATGATCCTGATCAGCATAATTTTAACACTGATCATTAATATAATTAGAAAGTTTTTTTAACTTGATTCGATTTATGATGAACTATTATTTTCAGGGAAATGTGCTTCCTCCGAAAATCGAGATCTAATATATTTTTTCTGAATAACCCTATCAACTTATCGAAATGGCTAAGAAGCGCAAAAAGTCAAAAAAAGGTTTTTATATTTGGTCTATCCTGGGCCTCCTGATTGGAATTGCGGCGGGCATTTATCTTGAGAACATTGCCGTGGGACTGGGCATTATCATTGCATTTGCCGGCTTTGCCTGGATTGTTTCAGGCATAGGCATGAAATGATAGATTAAGTTACCTGGTTTCTCCCGGAGTCGAATCTTGAATTTCGAACCCGCTCGACTAACGAACCTCGCCGAACCAATGGTGAGGGGCTGAGCACCTGTCAGCTGGCTGGTCAGAGGGAACTCCCGAGTAAAAATAAGCCAGCCTTTCGCGGATTTTGTGCACTGGTCAAAGCTCATCCGTGTCCTTCCTTTTACCTTCTTCCAATTATTTTACATTTACCTGCTTCTACGGGGACCCCCAAGAAAAGACCCTGGCATTGGGTGTCAGGGTCTTTTCTAAATAAATAGTGTGTAATGTGAATAGTGTAATAGGTACTTTAATTTAACGGATTAAATTTCAAATAGTTACGGCTTGAGCATATATATTAAAACTGCCACACACTCAAGTTCCCGAAATATTTTAAATTAAACGCTGGTTTATCACATCCGGTATGGATATGCGGTTTCGTCCAACTGCAAGGAAAAATTAGGGTAACCGTTAATGGTTCAGAATACATGGATTAAGAACCTCTGGGCCAGCTCCGGTATCATTTCATGTCGATTACTTCCGGGCGTCGGAATGGAGCAATTCAATTACTACTCCCAGATCATCGAGGGTTTCATGATAAATATAGGTCCCATCATCAGAATCATACCGGCCCTGATGAAAAATGGGATAGCCTGCCTTTTCAAGTTCCCGGGAAGTTTTATCCGGATCCACAACCTGGAATCCCAGGTGCTGTACCCCTTCCCCTTTTTCATCCAGGAATTCCTTCCAGCTGGTTCCTTCACTGATGGGCTGAAGCAGTTCAAGAACTACCTGTCCCAGGTTAAAGAAAGTTAGCTTTACTTGTCCTTCAGAAGGCTTCCCGCGATAGATTTCCTTCACCTCGTGACCTGGTCTGGTGGTTCGGATCTCAGGCACTGGCATTCCCAGCAGTTCCGCCCAGCGTTTGCTACTGGCTTCAATGTCTTTCACCACGATCGCCACCTGAACTACTTTCTGTAAACCGGGGTCATGATACCCATCATCCAGGATAGCTTCTTCAAGAATATTTCTTTCTATCCTGGTACTATTGCCGGATAATTCATGAACACCGGCCAAATCCTTCTTTGTGGTGGCAAAATTGCTTTTTTCCGATGAATCATTTTTCAATGAATCCTTACTTATGGGGGAATACCCAGTCATGATCAATACAAAGGCAAGGATAAAAAATAGCATTAAAAAATTCGTTTTCATAAGTTTGATAGTTTGAGGTTCCTTTATTATATTTTATTGTCTGTTTTGAATTGGATTTCGCTTTATTATTTAAATGTAATAAGTTAATCGCAAATGGCGATAGATGGATAGCGATTCATTTCAACCGGGTTTTAAAAATTAGTTATTTCCTCGTCGGTCCTTACTGAATTTATCTTAATATAATTCAGGAAGAACTCACTGAAACCATATCAGTGTTCGTGGTTGGTCGATACGGATTTGTCACCGGTTGCTCCTTGTAAGAATGGCTGGCTGACACCCGGGCTAAGGCGAGTAGTTTTAAAAGGTTCGGTCATAGGAGGACGTTGAATATCTACGCCAGTTCCACATGATTTTTTGGGGTTATAATCAATAAGTTGGGGAAAAATTATCTCCGGTTTATATAATATTCATAAATTAGAAGAAAATATCTGATCGTCCAGAAATTTAACAGATCACTGAACAACAAAAGAACAAGAATATGAAAAAATGGCTCATTCCCTTAATAATCATTGCCGTCATTGCTTTTATGCTTTACCGGTGGGCGGTTGGCATCAATAACACGGCCGTAAACTTTGAAGAAAATGCCAAAACGGCCTGGGCAGATGTTGAAAGTTCCTACCAGCGCCGGAACGACCTGATCGGTAACTTGGTCAACACCGTGAAAGGTGCCGCCGATTTTGAAAGAGGAACCCTTACGGACGTGATCGAAGCAAGGGCAAAAGCCACCCAGGTGAATATCGACCCGGCCAACCTGACCCCTGAAAGTCTGGCACAATTCCAGCAGGCACAAACCGGGGTCTCCTCAGCCCTGTCAAGGTTACTGGTAACCGTTGAACGTTACCCCGAATTAAAGGCCAATCAGAATTTCCTGGAACTTCAATCCCAACTGGAAGGAACGGAAAACAGGATCAATGTAGCGAGGGATCGTTTTAATGAAGCGGTGAATACCTATAACAAGCATATCAGGATCTTCCCCAATAACCTGCTGGCCGGCATGTTCGGCTTTGAGCAGATGTCACGATTTGCAGCCGATGAAGGTGCAGAAAAGGCTCCGACAGTAGAATTTGATTTTAACAAATGATCATGTCTACGGTTGAAGATTTTATTTCAGCGGAAGATGAACAGGAAATTGTGGAGGCCATCCGGGAAGCGGAAAAGCAAACTTCCGGCGAGATCCGGATCCATATCGAAAGAACAGCGCCTCCCGATTCGATCAGCCGGGCCACCGAAGTCTTTCATTTCCTGAAGATGGATAATACCAAAGCACAAAATGGGGTGTTGATCTATTTGGCGGTGGAATCACGGGTATTTGTGATCTATGGCGACACAGGGATCAACGAGGTGGTACCAGATGGTTTCTGGGACAGTACCCGGGATGTAATGCAGGCCCATTTTAAGCAGGGAGAATTCAAGCAGGGGATTATTGAAGGTGTATTAAAAGCGGGAGAACAACTGCAGAAATTTTTCCCCTGGCAAAAAGACGATGAGAACGAATTATCGGATGATATTTCCAAAGGATAATGCAAACATTCAAAGGCTCCAATAAATTATTTGTATTTCTAATAACCTGGATTTTTGTCATCCCGAGTGTATCTGGCCAATACAAGATCCCTGAAAAACCGGAGATTCAAACCAGTGTCTACGATTATGTGGGGTTGTTGTCTGATTCTGAAAAATCAGCCCTTGAGAATAAACTCATTAAATATTCCGATACAACCTCCACCCAGATCGTACTGGCCATTATCGCCTCCACGGAAGGTGAAAATATCAATTATCTGGGCGCTCAATGGGGAGAAGAATGGGGCATTGGTCAGGCAAAAGAAGACAATGGCATCCTGGTCCTGCTGGCCAGGGATGACCGAAAGATCGCCATCAATACGGGACGTGGGGTTGAACATCTGCTCACGGATGCCCTGTCGAAGCGGATCATCGAGAATGTGATCTTACCCGAGTTCAGGAAAGGAGGTTATTATGCCGGACTTGACAAGGGAGCGGACGTGATCTTCAGTGTGCTGCAGGGAGAATACCAGGGAACACGGCAGGTACAAAAGGAAAATGACTCCATCGGAAGATTCGTTGTGATCTTCTTTATTATTCTGATGGTCATTTATATTATTTCCAGACGAAAGGGAGGAGGTGGAAGTGGCAGCAACCGGGGAGGGCGAAACCGGGGGATCAGTCCATTGGACATCTTGATTTTAAGCAGTCTGGGTCGTGGCGGATACGGGGGCTCTTCAGGAGGTGGATTTGGTGGTGGTTTTGGTGGTGGCGGAGGTTTTGGTGGCGGCTTTGGCGGTGGTAGCTTTGGCGGAGGTGGAGCAAGTGGGGGATGGTAATAAACCTAAATTAAAAGGTACATTGCCTTTGCTGTGATGGATTCCCCTGAAATATCCATGCACGCATTGGCTTGATCTATACCCATGCCTTCCCGGATCTTTTCCCGTTTCCGTTTTGCCAAAAGCCGATAATCGGCCGGATAAGCGAGAGGTAAGGTATCTATTTCCCCTCCTTATAACAGGAATTTCCTAAAGACTGGACGATTCCAGTGCACTGCTGTTCCCGGATTTATCCACCGCGATGATCCTGTAATGGAATTGCGGAAGACTACGGATTCGTTTATCCACATATTCGGTGCTCACCGTGGTGCCGATCTCGTTCCTGGGAATGATCTCCACATTTTCATCGATCGACCGGTAAATACGGTAGTAGCATAGATCTTCTTCTGTGTTGGACTCCCAGGTCAACACATCCGCATCCCGCTGATCCACTACTTTACGGGTCACCTGTAATCCTTGAACGGGAGCCGGGGGATCGTCATCATAATAAGTTGTGTAAACAACCAGTGAATACCCGGGAATGGAATCCGTAAATTGCCCCTCATTCAAGGCCACCTTTTTGGAATACTCCTGCAGGTCGCCAAAATAATTGAAGGGAACATCCTCCGGGTTGTATATGTATTTCCGGAAGGGTTTGTCTTGGGACAGGCTGGCCATTTCCAGGCTTACATATTTGGGTTCCCGGTGCCTGTTGACGATGGCGATGGAATGGGATCCTTTTTCCAGGTTCTTGATGGCAGCCACCCTGAGCAAGGTGTCGGAGGTATTTACCTGAAACACTTCAGCAGGTCCTCTGAAAAACTTGGTCAGCAATCCGACGGCGTAATAATTCGGCTTGGTGGTATAATCATCGAAATACCATTTGAAAACTCCCCATTTATTCACCCGGTATCCAAACTCCTTGTTAGCCGGTATGCCCGGGATATCGCTGAAAGTCCAGTAGCTGCTGGCATAGATGCCCCCATTGATCTGGGCAAGGATCGCTTCCGACAGCTGAATTCCAACGTAGGGCTCCACGGGCGTATTGTTATAGATCATCCCGTCATAGTAAACTGAATCGATGAAAAAGGAACCCTGTTTCGGTCCGAATTCTCCCATGATGAATTTTTTATTTTTACTTTTCGCAAGATCGGCCCCCCATTTCATCTTATTCAGGAAAAAATCATAAAAGGTGAGATCATCGAGATGGAAACTGTTGATATAATGATGACCCCCATAGATCCCCGTAATATCGTCCATATTATTGGCGGCCCATTCGATCGTGGGCCAGTACTCGAATGGGGAGGCATCGGTGGCCAGTAATTTCACCTCCAAACCACGGCGATTGAATTCATCGTAAAACAGCTGGTGAATTCGCTTGAACTTGTCGAGTTCATTGTTTTTCACCATGGATGCCCAGAAATCCAGTGAGAGCTCATTGGTCATGCAATAGTATTTAATATTTTCGAATCCCTTCTCTTCTTTCAGGTATTCGATATTGTCTACCTCCTTTTTCACATAATCTGCCTCAGTTTTATAATCATAGATCGACTGTACCCCAAATGAGGTAAGATAAATTTCAGTATTGGTATTTTTCATCATATCGAGATACTGGCTCATCTCGTCCATTTCCTGCTGATCCCAGGTGGGGCTGTCATTCACCCGGGCAAATGAAGGATTGAGTTCCCGCCACCGTTTGGCGAATACCTGTTCATAATGCCATTTGGAAGGTTTACGTGTGTGAAAGATTACATGAAAACCGATCCCGCCGAATTTCTCATTGATCAATTCTGAAGATACCCGGATAGAAGCGTCAGGTTCATTTTTTTGTTCAAATTTCCCTGTGCAATTGATCAACAGGGGAACGAAAAGGATAAAAAATATTTTTTTCATTTTAAAAATAAGTTAATCATCAGGGAGGTTTAAGAGTTCTCTGATTTTGGATTCAATTTCATAAAAAAATCGGCATTTGCTTGCCGGTATCTTCATTAAATTTAGAAATTTTATTCCTTTATTCAAATAACTTTTATTTCTGGAATGTTCAGACGCTTTCCCTTTTCACATTTTACATTAAAGCTAAGTCCCCCTCATTCATCTTCCTTTACAACCCCTCATGTTTATTTTGCCACAGCCTGTAAAATGTTTGTTGTATTTTTTCTTAAATAATGTTAAGCATGCAGATGAAAATTGTTGCTTATCAACAGTTTATATAAATTAGGATGTATTTATGTTTTCTTAATGGATAAGAATAAACTTGAAATGACTTAATTTCGTTAATTAGTTAATAAAACTAGGTCCTCCTCCATGCATAGATTTTTTTTAATTATAATCAGTATTGTTTGCGGTGCATTTACATTGCTTCAGGCACAATACAATCAATTTCAGCATTATACGGTTGAGGAGGGTCTGCCGCAGTCACAGGTCAATGCTATTTTTCAGGATGTCAGGGGAAACTTGTGGATCGGTACCAATGGAGGTGGATTATCCCGGTTTACCGGAAATGGCTTTGAGACCTATACCCGGAGGGATGGATTATTAAGTGATGTAATTCAGCAAATTAATGAAAATCAGAATGGAGACCTGGTTATTGAAACCATGCTGGGGATTTCAGTATTTGATGGCCAAAGTTTTAGAAACTTTACCTCTCCTGATTTTCAATTCAATTTCCCCTCAGTAATGTACCGTGATCCGGATGGTAATTTCTGGTTCAGAGCCAATACGTATTTAAATGATATAGAAATCTATCAGTTTGACGGGAATGACTTCATCAACATGTCCAATAACTTTGATCAACTAAAAGAATTATCAAACAGAAATAATCTGGCCATTAATGCCAATGGAAATCTGGTTGTCAGTTCCGGGGAAGAGATTTTTGAATATGTGGATCAGAAATTGCAGAAGCATGCCTTATACGGCCATCCTTTATTAGCAGATAAAAACATCGTTTTTTTTCATCTTGACAATGAAAATTATCTATGGCTGATCACTTTGGATGACAAGGACAGACTGGAAGCCTTCCGGTACAAGGATGATCTTGAGAGAATTAACCCTCCACCTTCTATCGATGTCAGCCAACTCAGTGCCTTTTACGAGGACCATGAAGGAAATTTCTGGCTTATCAATCCCTTCAAAAATGAATTATATCAATGGATGGATGGACCGGGAAACAACTCAGTAAATGTTTTTACAGAACGTTCTGGAATTGATTTTTCAGGTATCAGGTCAATCTGCCAAGACAATGAAGGAAATATCTGGTTCGGATCGGATGGTAGTGGTATTTACAAATATGGAGGAACAAAATTCATGTCTTTCCAATCCAGCCAGGGCATGGAGAATTTTTTTATCTGGTCGTTTTATCAGGATGAAAGTAGAAGGATCTGGTTTGGAACGGCCAATGAGGGCTTGTTGAACTGGGATGGCGATACCCTGATCCAGTATGCGCCGGATGAAAATACTTTCCCTGGCATCATCCGGATTATTTTCGAGGACCAGGGAAAACTGGTATTCGGATCCACCAGCGGTTTATGGTCATTCGATGGCAGAACCTATCAAAATCAAAACAAAGAGTATGGGCTTCCTGAGGCCATTGGCGTTTCGGATGTTTACCAGGATGATGACCAGTTATGGATCGGGACGTATAATCAAGGACTTTTTCTGTATAAGGATGGAAAAAGCACCCAGTATAATCGGGATAATTCTCCCTTCAATAATAACCAGGTAGATAATATTATCAAGACCCAGAACGGTCAATTATGGATTGCAACGAGGGGAGGCCTGACCCGCTATAATGGAAAAGAATTTAAAACATATCAGCATTCAGACTACCTTGGATTCAGTGCGCTTCTTCAACTTACAGAAGATCGGTTCGGGTATCTCTGGGCAGCAACCTATGGCGCCGGGGTGTACCGTATTCTGATTGATGAAAACGATAATATTGAAGTTTTCAAGGTGGATTCGGAGATTGGACTTTCATCCGATAATGTTTACTCAATATTAACAGATAATGAAGGTAATATATGGGCAGGATGCCAGAATGGAACCGATAAGATCACCCTGGATCAGGATGGGAACATCGTTGATATCCGGAACTATGATAATTTTGAAGGATTCATCGGTTTTGAAAATAATGCAAAGGCAAATTGGGTAGGCAAGGACGGATTGTTATGGTTCGGTACCATCAAAGGAGCCATGGTCTATAATCCGGAAATGGATAAGATCAATACCATCCCACCACGGACGAATATTACCAAACTTCAGTTATTCTATAAAGATGTGAACTGGAATGATGATTCCTATAAAAAATATTTTTCCACACTTACTCCCTGGACCCGGCTTCCACAGGATCTGGTTTTACCCTATAATCGGAATCATGTGACCTTTGAGTTTGAAGGATTGAGTTATTCCGTGCCGGAAAAAGTATCCTTTCAATGGAAGCTGGATGGAGTGGATACGGATTGGTCCCCACAATCAGAAAGATCTTATGCAGTATATACCAACCTGAATCCGGGCATTTATACCTTCATGGTAAAAGCTTCCAACAACGATGGGATCTGGAATGAAGCACCGGCTGAATTTTCATTTATCATTAAGCCACCCTTCTGGGGCACTTGGTGGTTCCGGAGCATCATCTTTTCATTCCTGGTTGCCGTGATCATTATCATTTCCTGGCTACGGAATAAATTTATCCAGGAAAAGCGGGAAGAGTTGGAACAACTGGTGGCTTTTAAAACTAAAAAACTGGAACAACAGAAGGCTGAGATCCTCCAGAAAAATGATGCTTTGAAGACGCAATATACCAATCTGGAAATGCTGAGCAAGATCGGCAGGGATATCACGGCCAATCTCACAGTAGAATCGTTGCTCGATTCCATATACCGGAAATTGAATGCATTGATGGACTCGCCGGTTTTGGGCATTGGTATCCTGAATCAGGAAAACAATTCCCTTGATTTCCCCTATTTGCTAAAAAGCGGAAAGAATGTTGGCATTAAGAGCATTCCTTTTGATGATGCACACAGTCTTGCGGTCAAATCCCTCAAGGAAAACCGGGAGATCATCATTCAGGATATCACGAAGGAAGATGAAGGGAAGTACCTGGAATTACATTTACCAGGCATCTCAGAAAATTCAGAATCGGTTGTTTTTCTTCCACTGGTCTATAATGAAAAGTCCCTGGGAGTCATTACGGTTCAGAGTTTTAAGCCCAATTCTTATACGGATTATCATCTGAATATTCTACGGAATCTTGCCACATATACCAAGATAGCACTCGAAAATGTGAATGCGTATGAAAAGATCCGGGAACAGAAAGAAAAGCTGATCCATGCAAATCATAATATTTCGCTTCAGAAAGAGGAGATCGAGGCGAGCAATAAAAAATTACAGGATCTCAATCGGGAAAAAAGCAATATCATCAGCATTGTAGCACATGATTTAAAGAATCCACTTACCAGCGCCTTGACGATGGCGACCATCTTAAAAAGTGAAAGTAAAAATCTGAATGAAGACCAACAGCATTGCCTCGAAATAATAGAAAAATCAGTGAACCGGATGAATGATATGATTTCCCGTTTACTTGATATTAAAAAAATTGAAGATAAGATCATCAAGCTGAAGTTAGAGAAAGTGAACCTCGAACGGATCATTCAGGATGTGAACAAGAATCTCTTAAATGAGATTCACCGGAAAAAAATCAATCTTTCCGTAATAGCTGAAGAGCTTTATGCCAAAGTAGATCCGGATTATGCGGTTCAGGTTTTTGAGAACCTGCTATCCAATGCCATTAAATTTTCACCTCCTGGAAAAAATCTAACGGTGAAGTTAATTAAGAACAATGGCAAGGCCAGGGCCGAGATCATCGACGAAGGACCCGGTCTGACTGAAGATGACTTGAAAAAAGTGTTCGGAAAGTTTCAAAGACTGAGTGCCAGACCTACAGGAGGAGAACAATCAACCGGTTTGGGCTTATCCATTGTGAAAAAATATGTTGAGGCCATGCAAGGCAAAGTTTGGTGTGAAAGTGAACACGGAAAGGGAGCGAATTTTATCGTTGAATTCAAGCGAGTGGAATGATATCCACTGAATTCCAATCTGTATTTTAAAAAGATATTTTCCATTAATCTACCCAGGTTTCAAAAGAGAACAAAAACACCCCTACATACCTTCAAGCGCCAAATACGCAGGTTCAATAAATTTTTTTTACATCCCTGGTAATATCACAGATATATCGGTTTATTTTGTAGAAACTATAAATTATGGGAGAATATTTTTTTCTGAATGGCGAGATCCTTCCTGCTTCCAAAGCAGCTTTAAGGATCACTGATCTTGCATTATTGCGTGGATTTGGAATTTTTGACTTTATGCGAACTCACCACAAAAAACCTTTCCTGATGGATCGATATCTTGATAGGTTTTTCAGATCTGCCCGTCTTTTAGACCTTGAGGTTCCTTTTACACGGGAGTATATCCAGAAAATCATCAATCAACTTTTAGATAAGAATCAAATTTTTGAAGCGGGAATCCGGATGGTACTCACAGGGGGCTATACAGAAAATGGTTATACGCCATCATCTCCAAACTTTTTTATATTAATTGAAAAAATCAATTTTCCTTTCGATGAGTATTATGAGGGTGGAATCAAGTTATATTTCTATCACCATCAGCGGGAATTGAGCCAGATCAAATCCATCAACTATATTTCTCCCATTGCCATCAGGAATAAAATTCAGGCTGCCAATGCCTTTGATGTGCTCTATTATTTTAATGACCAGGTACTGGAAGTTTCCAGAAGTAATTTTTTTATCGTCAGAGACGGGAAAATCGTCACACCTGATACAGACATTCTTTTAGGGATCACCCGGGCCTCGGTGATTGAACTGGCTAAAAAATATTATAAAGTAGAAGAGCGGACCATTACGGCAGCAGAATTATGGCGGGCTGACGAAGCATTCATGACCGGAACCACCAAAAAAGTTTTACCTGTAGTCCAGGTTGGAGATAAAGTGATAGGGAATGGATCTCCAGGGAACATCACCAGGCATCTGATGGAATTGTACAGGGAATTTGAAAACAAACAGTCTTAGTTATCAAAAAGGGCCGAGGATAAATATCGATCTCCACGGTCGCAGATGATGCATACAAGGGTACCTTCATCAATCTGACGGGCTAGTTTATGGGCCGCAGCGACAGCCCCCCCGCTGCTCATCCCGGCAAATATACCCTCTTCCCGTGCAAGCCTTCGCGCCATATTCGTAGATTCCTCTTCAGAAACATTGATGATCTGATCCACCCTTTCAGGATCGAATATTTTGGGAAGATATTCCTTTGGCCAGCGCCTGATACCTGGGATTTTGGCACCATCTTTCGGTTGAACACCCACTATCTGGACGTCAGGATTCTGTTCTTTCAGATACCTTGATACGCCCATGATGGTTCCAGTGGTACCCATGGAGGAAACAAAATGTGTGATTTCCCCATTGGTATCTTTCCAGATCTCAGGGCCGGTGGTCTTAAAATGCATTTTATAATTATCCGGATTGGCGAACTGGTTTAACATCAAGTAGCCACCTTTGGCTACCTGCTTGTGGGCATAATCAATGGCCGCCTCCATCGAGCCTTCAGCAGGCGTAAGCACCACCTTGGCACCATATGCTTTCATGGTTTGCACCCTTTCTTTCGTTGAATTTTCCGGCATCACCAGTTCAATTTCAAATCCGAATAAACTGGCGATCATGGCCAGGGCAATTCCGGTATTGCCACTGGTTGGTTCAATCAGTTTGACTCCCTTCTGTAATTCGCCTCTTTCTATGGCTCCCCTGATCATTCCATAGGCAGCCCGGTCTTTCACACTGCCACCCGGATTGTGCCCTTCCAGCTTCCCATAGATCTTTACCCCTTCCTTTTTAAAGAGATTTTTTATTTCCACCAGTGGCGTATTTCCGATCAAATCAATGATATCAGACATATAAACAAGGATATATTGAGTAAATTTAAAATTACTAACGAATGAACGAAAACTATGTTCAAATATATTTCGGATATTGTATGGATAAATACTTTCCGAAGTCAAACTTTGTTAATTCCTTAAATTTAGAATCATTGAATAGAATAGATTGCTTTTATTTCCAACCCTGATTCATGACCGTTATATTTGTTTTCCGGCATTTGAAATGATATAATAGAAAGCTTAAATCATGATCCGATATGGCAGATAAAAAATTGTTTTTACTTGACGCGATGGCCCTGATTTACCGTGCCCATTTCGCATTCAGTAAAATTCCGCGTATCAATTCAAAGGGAATGAATACCGGGGCAGTACTCGGTTTTACCAACAGCCTTCTGGATGTGATCAACAAGGAAGCTCCCAGTCATCTTGCCGTCGCTTTTGATACCCATGCGCCAACTTTCCGGCATGCACTTTATGAAGACTATAAGGCCACCCGGCAGGAACAGCCTGAAGATATCGAATTTGCTATTCCCGTAATTAAGGATCTGGTGGAGGCTTTCCGCATTCAAGTCATGGAGCTGGATGGGTATGAAGCGGATGATATCATCGGAACCATTGCGAAAAAGGCAGCATCTAGTGGATTTGTTGTCTATATGATGACACCTGATAAAGATTATTCACAGCTGGTGGAGGATTCCATATTTCTCTATAAACCGGCTTATATGGGAAATGCCGTTGATATTCTGGGTGTGAAGGAAGTGCTTAAAAAGTTCGAAATTGAAAAAGTGGACCAGGTCCGTGATCTCCTGGGACTGATGGGGGATTCGGTCGATAATGTCCCGGGTATTCCGGGAGTGGGAGCCAAAACAGCTGTTAAATTCATCCGGGAATTTGGGAGTGTCGAAAACCTGGTAAAAAATACCAGTCTGTTGCAGGGGAAATTAAAGGAAAAGGTAGAAGAATTTGCCAGTCAAGCTATTCTTTCAAAAGAACTTGTCACGATCAATGTGGATGTTCCGATCCCTTTTGATTTAGATAAGATGAAATTCTCGGAACCTGACAAAGAAAAGCTTAAAGTAATTTTTGAAGAGCTGGAGTTCAGAACCCTCGCCAAGCGTGTGTTTGGGGAAGGGGCCATAACAGGATCGGAAGATTCCGGACAATTGTCGATGTTCCAGAATCGCGAGTCCGATACCTCCACATTTGAAATAAAAAATGATAAATATAAAACACTGGATGATGTTCCGCATGATTATAAGCTGTTAGAGAAGGAAGAAGATCTCAAGAAGTTAAACGAAATGTTGAAGGGATATCAGGAAATTTGTTTTGATACGGAGACAACAGGGGTGAATCCGCTGGAAGCCGACCTGGTCGGACTTTCATTTTCAGTGAAAAAAGGAGAAGCTTATTATATTCCTGTACCTGAAGATCCGGAAAGGGTAAAATCCATTTTGAATCACATCCGCGGATCCCTTGAAGATCCATCGATCTGTAAGATTGGCCAGAACATCAAATATGATATCCTGGTACTGAAAAAATATGGAGTAGAAGTAAAAGGAGTTCTTTTTGATACCATGATCGCACATTATCTGTTCGAACCGGAAGGCCGCCATAACATGGATGTGCTCGCTGAAAATTACCTGGGGTATTCACCCGTATCCATTGAGTCACTGATCGGTAAGAAAGGCAAGAACCAGACTACCATGAGGGAGGTGGACATCGATCAGGTCTATCAATATGCCTGTGAAGACGCAGATATCACCCTTCAGTTGAAAGAGGCTTTTGAGCCTGTTCTTAAAGAAAAAGGGATCCTGAAGCTTTTTGAGGAGGTAGAATGTCCTTTGATCTATGTGCTGGCTGATATGGAATTCAACGGGGTGAATGTAGACCCGGAAACATTGGCCGTACTTTCCAAGGAAATGGCCATCGAATCCGAAAAGCTCGAAAAGGAGATCTACCGGCTTGCAGGAATTGAGTTTAACATCGCTTCTCCCAAACAGCTGGGCGAAATACTTTTCGATGTGCTTAAACTCATTGAAAATCCAAAAAAAACAAAAACGGGACAGTATGCCACCGGTGAAGAAATATTGTCGAAGCTCGCTGGTGAACATCCGATCGTCGGAAAGATCCTGGAATACCGGGAAGTTCAGAAATTAAAATCGACTTATGTTGATGCCCTGCCTACGATGATCAGCACCCGGGATGGACGTGTACACACTTCCTTCAACCAGACCATAGCGGCAACTGGACGACTCAGTTCCACCAACCCGAATTTACAGAATATCCCCATCCGGACAGAAAAGGGTCGCGAGATCCGGAAAGCTTTTATCGCCTCGGATTCAAAACATACGATTTTATCGGTGGATTATTCACAGATCGAGCTTCGGATCATGGCTGCCTTTTCGGAGGATGCCAGCATGATCCAGGCTTTCAGAGAAGGCCGGGATATTCATGCCATCACAGCCAGTAAAATATTCCGCGTACCTCTGGAAGAGGTGACCGGAGATATGAGAAGAATAGCCAAAACTGCAAATTTTGGGATCATCTATGGAATTTCAGCTTTTGGCCTGTCGCAACGACTCAATATTTCCCGGAAGGAAGCTACAGATATCATCGATGCCTATTTTAAGGAATTCCCATCCGTTAAAAAATATATGGACCGGGTAATCAACAAGGCAAAGGAAAATGAATATGTGGAAACCATCCTGGGTCGCCGGAGATACCTCAGGGATATCAATTCCCGTAATGCCACCATGCGCGGTTTTGCAGAACGAAATGCCATCAATGCGCCCATACAGGGTAGTGCGGCCGATCTGATCAAGGTGGCCATGATCCATATTTTTGATTTCATGCTGGAAAACAAAATGAAATCCAAAATGATCCTTCAGGTTCATGATGAACTGGTATTTGATGTTTACCGGCCAGAGTTGAAAAAACTGGAACCTGAAGTAATTGAACTTATGAAAACAGCGATACCCTTGAAAGTCCCGGTGGAGGTGGAATCGGGAACCGGTTCACACTGGCTTGAAGCACATTGATATACATCTAATGATCATAAAATACCATGGACAGATTTTTTCACAGATTATTTTTTTTATCTTTCATTTTCCCATTGTTCATCAGTTGTACTTCCAGAAAGATCGATTATACACCTCACATTGAGGGGGAGTTAAAACAGTGGCATAAAATTATCTTCACCTTTAACGGTCCCGAGACCAGTGAAACGGACACCCTGAATCCATTCCTGAATTACAGGATGGAGATATTTTTTTACAAGAATGACAGGGAGTTACTTATTCCCGGTTATTTTGCTGCCGATGGGAACAGTGCTGAGACCGGTGCCGCATCAGGGAATAAATGGCAGGCAATCTTCTGCCCCAATGACTACGGTTTATGGAATTACCAGGTTACATTTCTGAAAGGGAAGAACATTGCAGTGGATGGGAATCCGGAAGAAGCGGAAAGGGTATATTTTGATGGTTTTGAAGGAGAATTATTCATTCAGCCTACAGACAAACAAGGGAAGGATTTCCGTGCCCAGGGAAGGATCCGTTATGTGGGCGGGCACCATCTGCAATTTCAGGGCAGTGAAAATTATTTTTTAAAGGCTGGAGCCGACAGTCCTGAGAATTTTCTTGCCTACAAGGAATTTGATGGTACATATTATGGAGGGGATGGGAGCCGGCGATTGGGTGAGGCAGGTCCGAATGAATCACTCCACACCTACCAACCTCATTTGAATGACTGGAAAGTGGGAGATCCTACCTGGAAGGAAGGGAAAGGGAAAGGCATCATTGGCGCCCTGAACTATCTTTCCTCCGTGGGAATGAACTCCGTTTATATGATCACCAACAACGTGGGGGGAGATGGAAAGGATGTATTTCCTTGGGTCTCTTATGATGGAGATTTTACACAGTTTGATATCAGTAAGCTGGCACAATGGGAAATTGTTTTTTCACATATGGATGTGCTGGGTCTCATGTGTCATTTTGTTACCCAAGAAACGGAAAATGAACTTCTGCTGGACAGTGGTAACCTGGGATTGAAGCGGAAATTGTATTACCGTGAACTCATCGCACGGTTTTCACACCACCTGGGGACTACCTGGAACCTTGGAGAGGAGAATGGTCTGGCTCCGTGGCTTGGATATGGGCAAACGGATCAACAAAGAAAAGACATGGCCAAATATATCAAGGAGACAGATCCGTATGATAATTTTGTGGTGGTCCACACCCTTTCCGATCCGGATCTGAGAAATAATATTCTGGAGCAATTGCTGGGATTCCCTTATATCGATGGTCCGAGCCTTCAGACTGAAGTTGGTTCGGTACATGCTGAGACGTTGAAATGGAGAAAACTCTCAAAAGGACGAGGAAAACCCTGGGTTGTCTGTAGTGACGAGATCGGGCCAGCCGATACCGGGGCAAAACCGGATCAGATGGATGCCAATCATGACCGGATCCGAAGACAGGTACTTTGGGGCAACCTTATGGCGGGAGGTGGAGGCGTAGAATGGTATTTTGGATATAATTATCCAAACAATGACCTGAATTGTGAGGACTGGCGATCAAGAAGTAACCTGTGGAAACAAACGAAGATTGCCATTGATTTTTTCCAGGAATACCTTCCGTTTCAGCGGATGCAACCGGCAGACCAGTTGGTATCCCCCCTCTCAAATTATGCATTGGTTGCTGAAGATGAGATTCTGGTCGTTTACATACCTGCGGGTGGTGCCTCCTCCATCCGGTTAAATCCTTTAAATGTGTATACCCTTCAATGGTATAACCCGGTTGAAGGCGGAGAATTGATCCGGGAAGATTCAACCCGTTATACGGCGAAAATGGATCTGAACTTTAAAATAAAAAGCCGGGATACTGGTCAGGACTGGGTAGCTTTATTCCGGCTTGTTGATTGAAAATAAGATCCAGAATAAAATAAATGGAACGCCTTTCCTAAAAATCATGAATTAGACCTGGGAAAAATCCCGGTTAAAAACTTATAAGAAAGATTGATTGAAAAAATGGAAGGTACATTAAATGCCAGTGATCTGGCCCTGAAATTTGAATTTAAAAAACAAAGGATCTGAAATGAGGATTGATCATATTCCCGAAAAGAAAGACATTCTTGAATCCTATGAAAGGATCAGGAATAAAATACATAAAACTCAGGTAATGACTTCCCGGTTTATTGATCAGATGGCCGGAACCCATATCTATTTCAAATGTGAGAATTTCCAGAAGGTGGGGGCTTTCAAAGCCAGGGGAGCCACGAATGCTTCCTTTTCATTGACCCATGATCTGTTAGAGAAGGGAATTGCCACTCATTCTTCCGGTAATCATGCGCAAGCCCTTGCGTTTGCCGCAAGCCTGTTAAAGACACGCGCCTACGTCATCATGCCCAGGAATGCACCTATTGTCAAGGTGAATGCAGTGAAATCTTATGGTGCCCAAATCGTATTTTGTGAACCTACCCTTGAAGCCAGGGAAAATGAACTCAACCGGATCGTGGAACAGACTGGTGCCTATTTTATTCATCCCTACAATGATTATGATGTCATTGCAGGTCAGGCAACGGCTGCATATGAGTTATTTGATCAGGTATCACCCCTTGATGCCGTAATCACGCCAGTGGGTGGTGGAGGCTTATTGAGTGGTACTGCCCTCTCAGCAAAATATTTCTCAGGACACACCCAAATTTTTGCCGCTGAACCGGAAGGAGCCAGGGATGCATTTTTATCCCTCCAGGAGAACCGGATCATACCCTCAGTCAAGCCTGAGACCATTGCCGACGGATTGCTTACCTCCCTGGGAACCCGGACCTTTCCCATCATCCGTGAACATGTGGAACGGATCATCCTGGTGTCAGATGAGGAAATTATACGGGCCATGAAATTGATCTGGGAAAGAATGAAGATCATCGTGGAGCCATCGGCTGCTGTGGCACTGGCCGCAATCCTGAAAGAAAAATCTTTTTTTAAGGACTTGAAGATTGGGATCATACTTTCAGGCGGAAATGTTGACATTCATAAACTACCTTTTTAGATTTTAACATAAATAATCCCAAAAACATAAAACCATGGCTGCTTCATTGATCGATCATATCCTGGATTCACTCGGAATCGAATCCGAAAATCCCGGGGCATCTACCGGGACACACTGGTATGCAGGTAAAGACGAACAGTTACATTCATTCTCTCCGGTAGATGGCCTGAAGATCGCTTCTGTGAATTTACCGGATGCCGGTCATTATGAACAGGTGATCAAGACTGCCCAGAAGGCCTTCCTGGAATGGCGGCTGATTCCAGCCCCGAGAAGGGGAGAAATTGTACGCCAGATTGGTGTTGAGCTTCGGGAATATAAGGAACCGCTGGGTAAACTGGTAACCTATGAGATGGGCAAATCCCTTCAGGAAGGATTGGGAGAGGTGCAGGAAATGATCGATATATGCGATTATGCCGTTGGTCTTTCAAGACAGCTTTGTGGACTCACCATGCATTCCGAAAGACCTTCCCACCGGATGTATGAACAATACCATCCACTTGGACCTGTCGGGATCATTTCCGCTTTTAATTTCCCTGTCGCCGTATGGTCTTGGAATGCAATGATCGCCCTGGTCTGCGGGGATGTATGCATCTGGAAACCCTCCGAAAAAGTGCCCCTCTGTGCCGTGGCCTGTCAGAAGATCATCGCACGGGTATTCAGGAAAAATGGAATACCTGAAGGGGTGTGCAACCTGTTGGCCGGCGATTATCGTACTGGCCGGTTGATGGCAAAAGATAGCCGGTTGCCTCTTATTTCTGCTACTGGGTCTACCACGATGGGCCAATCGGTTGGGGAAATGGTCGGAGCCCGGCTGGGCAGATCAATCCTTGAGCTTGGCGGGAACAACGCAATTATCATCAGCCAGCATGCCGATCTCAGTCTGGCACTGAATTCTGCCTTGTTTGGGGCTGTGGGTACGGCAGGACAACGATGTACGACCACCCGTAGACTGATTATTCAGGAATCGGTATTTGACGAATTTAAAGAAAGACTGGTGCATGCCTACGGGCAGTTATGCATCGGGAATCCACTTGATGAATCCATGCACATCGGACCGCTCATCGACCGGGATGCAGTCCGGATGTATCAGGAAGCCCTTATCAAATTAAAAGAAGAAGGCGGGATCCCCATTATTGAAGGAGAAGTACTGGAAGGCGAGCATTATACTTCAGGCTGTTATGTCAAACCTGCTATCTACCTGGTCAAGAATGATTACCGAATGGTACAACACGAAACATTTGCGCCCATATTGTACCTGATCAAATATTCAAAATTTGAAGAGGCCATCCGGATCCATAATGGTGTTCCCCAGGGATTAAGCTCGTCGATCATGAGCAACAATCTCCGTGAAACGGAATTATTTCTTTCACATGCAGGTTCCGATTGTGGGATTGCCAACGTCAATATTGGTACTTCCGGGGCAGAGATCGGGGGAGCGTTTGGTGGTGAAAAGGACACAGGAGGAGGCAGGGAATCCGGTTCGGATGTATGGAAGTTTTACATGCGACGCCAGACCAATACGATTAATTACGGGGATAAAATACCACTGGCTCAGGGGATTAAGTTTGACATTGGCGAATAAATAACCCATTTACCAAGAAAAATTTTTAACAATTAAAACAATTCAATAAAAAACCTTAAATTAGGCACATCAAAATTTTGATCATAAGCAATTCACGTTACTGAGCCATGGCAGATTCTTCGAAAGTAAAATTTAAAGCGGTCATGCTAATTGATGATAATGAGATCGACAATCTCATAAATCAAAAAATGATAGAAGCGGCTGATATCACCGAAAATATATACACCCATACCGGCGCAAAAAGTGCCATTGAATTCCTGAAAAACCTCGAAAAGATTGAACAGGTGGGGAATGATATTTTACCGGAAGTCATTTTTCTTGATATTGATATGCCTTTAATGGATGGATTTCAATTCCTTGAAGAATTTGAAAAGCTCACTGCCAGGACCAAGGACAAATGTAAGATCGTGATGTTAACTTCTTCCATTAATCCCCAGGATGTAAATAAATCTAAAAACTACCAGTACGTAAAAAAATACATCAATAAACCTTTATCTCAGGAGAACCTGGAAAATTTATCCCTTTGATCAGTCTGCGGATAACTGTTGGATCAGTGCATCATCGAAGGGGATCAGCAAAGTGGGTGTGAAATTGATATATTCATAAGTCTTTAATTTTTCAACCAGTGAAACAATTTTTTCGTATTTGTTTTTCTTTGCATCGCTCAGACTCACTTTCAGTATTTTGGACAGGACCAGCAGGTGTTCACATTTTTCCTTGCTCAACAGGCGGATCTGCCGCTGGATGCTGTTGATCAATTGATGAAACAGGTCGTAATCATTCAACAGGCAGTACTGAAGGGCAAGCAGAAGTTTGGCTTCAAGATATGCAAATGGAAATTTCTTCAGACTTACCTCATTCAATAACTGATTCAGCCATCTCGCAGCTTCATCATATTTTTTGACATAATAACAGGATAAAGCCCGAAAACTGTAATAAACAAAATGATTGGGCACATCGTTTGGATCACTTTCGAAATCAAGAAACAAACCGTCGTTTTCCTGATAGATCTTGTCGAGTGTATCCATCCTTTGGTGCCGGATGATTTTACTGATCAGGAATTGCCCCGGAAAGGTATACAGATAGTAATTGGTCAGGAGAGAGGCAATCGATTCATTGACCAATTCGTAGAATTCCTCCGCTTTCCGATATACCCTGTAATGATTGTAATATTCCAGTTTTAAGAATTCGAAAACAGCCTGTAAATGATAATAGATCGTATCGAGCTGATAGAAATTAAAGATCTTCTGAACGTTTGCCAGGATATCCTCAATGGGTTCCAGCTCCATTTCCAGTTTTTCATCGTTTTCAAGGAATAACCTGTGAAAAATATTGAGGCAGCTTTTATAAACATAGAGGCGATGAGATTCATACATGGAACAGACATTGTTAATCTCCCTGGCGAGCAATTTTAATTCCAGATCCGATCTTTCCAATCTCCCTTTCAACGTAAATTCTCCATATTTCTTAAAATATTCAGCCAAAAGGTCTTCAGCCTTATCTACGGTCAGCATATAGGCTACATGCTTATTGTAATGTTGCGAATAACTGAAAAAATCTGTTGAATTGATGTGGAGCTTTTTCAATGATTTATATACAATGGTCAGTTCGTTTGACAGATCATAATCGAGAAGTTCCTTTTCCAGCTTTTTCAGTGTGGCGATGGCGATTGTTTTCTTTTTTGTAAAAAGGATCTCATTGATATTGGAGACTTTCTTCAGGATATCGGCCCTTGGATTTTCCATTTGTTGGAGCAGATATTCTTCTATTCGCTGGTTCAACCTCGATCGCAGGGTATAATAGGCATTGGTATTTACCTCGAGCTCATCCATGATCTTGGCATCTGACTGATGCTTTTCACGCATTGATTGCAATAAATAAGCAGATTTTTCCGCGTTGCTCTCGATGAGTGAATTATAAATGGCCTGATAATCTTCTGCAGATAATTGTCTGATGATGTTTTTTAGCTTCGCCATGAATAATGACTGATTTTAAAAATATATTGCCCGTGTAAATTGATACTAAAAATAGAATTTTTTAAATGTAATATTTTTATATAAAAATTAATAATTTTCAAATCAAATTCGGCGATAAATGGGGCAATTGGAGACAGGGAAGATTCCTTCCCTGCATTTATTGGTAGACTCGATTTTTAATCAATTCTAAGGAATGACTGATCCCGGGCCTCCAGAATGGACTTTTCTCCCATAAGAAATCTGTCCACATTAATGGCAGCCTCTCTTCCTTCTGTGATGGCCCATACTACCAGGGATTGACCTCTTCTCATGTCACCGGCAGAAAATACCTTTTCAAGATTGGTCTGATAATTCTTATCTTTCACATTTCCCCGCTGATCCAGATCAATGCCAAGTTGGTTTAAAACACCATCGTGTTCCGGGTGAACAAAACCAATGGCCAGCAATGCCAGGTCACAGGGCAATTCTTTTTCTGTCCCTTCGATTTCTTTGAAGGTGGGCCTGTTGGTTTGTTTATCCACCTCCCATTCAATATCCACGATTTTCAGGGCTTTGACATTTCCTTTCTTATCTCCGATAAATTCCTTTGTCAGGATGGACCAGTGTCGTTCGCACCCTTCTTCATGGGAAGATGAGGTCTGGAGGATCATGGGCCATTGCGGCCAGGGATTATGTTCAGTCCGGTTTAAAGGAGGTCTGGTCAGAAGTTCAATTTGTGTCACAGACCGGGCACCATGACGGTTGGAAGTACCCACACAGTCTGATCCGGTATCACCCCCTCCAATCACGATCACTTGTTTATCGGTGGCAAGAATTTCGTCCTTTCGCATGAATTTTTCTCCAGCGATCCGTTTATTCTGCTGACTGAGAAATTCCATGGCAAAATAAACACCGTTCAGATCATTACCCGGAATGGGTAAAGCCCTGGGTTGGGTGGCTCCGCCACAAAGAACGATTGCATCAAATTCTTCCATCAGGTCACCGGAATTCACGTTTTTCCCCACCTCTGCATTCGTTCTAAAAACGATCCCTTCCTCTTCCATGATGTTCAGCCGGCGATCCAGCACCCACTTTTCCAACTTAAAGTCCGGTATGCCATATCTTAAAAGTCCACCAATCCGGTCATCTCTTTCAAAAACGGTGACCCAATGGCCGGCTTTATTCAATTGAGAAGCGGCGGCCAGACCAGCGGGTCCGGAACCAACTACTGCCACTTTTTTACCGGTCCGGTTGGCTGGGATTAGCGGCTTGATCAGCCCCAGTTCGAATGCCTTTTCGATGATCGTTTTTTCAATATGTTCAATGGCAACCGGGGGTTTGTTGATACCCAGAACGCAGGAAGCCTCGCACGGGGCCGGACAGATCCGGCCTGTGAATTCCGGAAAGTTATTGGTAGAACTTAAGATCTGATGTGCTCTTTCCCAATCCTGTTCGTATATGGCATCGTTAAATTCAGGAATGATATTTCCCAGAGGACAGCCACTGTGACAAAAAGGGATCCCGCAGTCCATACACCTGGCTGCCTGTTCAATGGTTTTTTCTTCCTTGAAGTCAAGGTATATTTCATTATAATCTTTAATCCGCTGTTTTGGGTCCCTTGATTTCGGTAATTCCCTGTTATATTCCAGAAATCCTGTTATTTTACCCATAGTTCTCTAACATTATACGATTACTTGTTCTTTAGCTTTATTCTTCAACAATACGGCCTTGTAATCACGAGGCATCACCTTGATAAAATGAGTGATTACTTCTTCAAAGTTATCCAGCATGTTTTTCGCCATCTTGCTGTTTGTATAATTGAAATGATTTCTGATCAGCTTTTTGATGCGGGCAAGATCTTCATCCTCCAATGGATCAAAATCGACCATCTCCTGGTTGCAATTCAGATGCAGTTTTTTATCAGGATCATACACATAGGCAATTCCTCCACTCATTCCGGCAGCAAAATTTCTGCCAGTTGGACCAAGGATCACAGCATATCCGCCGGTCATGTATTCACATCCATGATCTCCTACGCCTTCAACCACCGCTGTTACCCCTGAATTACGCACACAGAATCTTTCACCGGCCATACCCCGGATATAGGATTCACCGGAAGTGGCTCCATAAAAGGCGACGTTTCCGATGATGATATTTTCAGAAGGGATAAATTTTGCTTTACGGTCAGGATAAATGATCAGTTTGGCACCGGATAAACCTTTACCAAAATAATCATTGGCTTCTCCTTCCAGATCAAAACGGATCCCCGGTGCACTGAAAGCCCCGAAACTCTGACCCGCAGAACCCCGGAATTTGATGTGGATCGTGTCTTCCGGTAAGCCTACCCCGCCCAATTTTTTGGAAATTTCATTGGAAAGCATGGCTCCGACTGCCCGGTCAGTATTCAGGATGGGAAATTCAGCAGTAACTTTTTCAACTTTCTCCAATGCAGGAACCGCCACTTCGATCAACTTCCAATCCAATACCTTATCTATTTCATGATCCTGTTCCATCTGTTTGTACAGACCGACATGAGGAGGACTTTCAATTTTGGTTACCAGTCGGGATAGATCCAGTGTCTTGAATTTCCAGAATTCAAGATCTTCCCGCATCCGCAGTACATCCGACTGTCCCACCATTTCGTTGACCGTTCTGAATCCAAGCTGGGCCATGACCTCCCTGAGTTCTTCGGCCAGGAATGTGAAATAATTAACGACATGTTCCGGTTTCCCCCTGAATTCTTCACGCAATTCAGGCTTTTGGGTGGCAATTCCTACCGGGCAAGTATTCAAATGACATTTCCTCATAAGAATACATCCTTCAACAACCAGGGCTGCGGTTGAAATTCCCCATTCTTCTGCGCCGAGAAGGGTGGCAATTGCCAGATCCCTTCCAGTACGGAGTTGCCCATCTGTTTGAACCGTGATCCGTGACCGAAGATCATTCAATACCAAGGTCTGGTGAGTTTCAGCCAGTCCCAGTTCCCAGGGGAGGCCAGCATGCCGGATAGAGCTGATAGGGGAAGCACCTGTTCCGCCATCATATCCTGAGATCAGGACAGCATCCGCTTTTCCTTTGGCGACGCCCGCCGCAATAGTGCCAACACCGATCTCCGAAACCAATTTTACATTGATCCTGGCATCCCGGTTAGCATTCTTTAAGTCGAATATCAATTGGGCCAGGTCTTCAATGGAATAAATATCATGGTGTGGAGGAGGCGAAATGAGGCCCACACCAGGTGTTGAATGCCTGACCCTTCCGATCCACTCGTCTACTTTATGTCCAGGAAGCTGTCCTCCTTCTCCAGGTTTTGCTCCTTGGGCGATTTTTATCTGTAATTCATTGGCATTGGTTAGATAATGACTGGTCACGCCGAACCTTCCTGAGGCAACCTGTTTGATGGCTGATCTCTCCCAATCCCCATTGGGTTTGATATTGAATCTGATTTCATCTTCTCCTCCTTCACCACTGTTGCTTTTCGCACCAATGCGATTCATGGCAATGGCCAGTGTGGAGTGTGCTTCATGGGAAATGGAACCGAAGGACATGGCTCCGGTAGCAAAACGCTTGAAAATTTCCTCCTTGGGTTCAACTTCCTCCAGAGGTACTGGTTTCCGTTCCTTGAAACTCAGAAGACTTCTCAGCGTGATGGCATTTTCCGACTGTTCGTTGATCTTTTCAGAAAATTTTTTATAAATCTCATAATCACCATGCTGGGTTGCCTGCTGAAGCAGTGAGATGGTTTCGGGATTAAACAGGTGCTTTTCACCTCTTCTTTTCCACTGATAAAAACCGCCTACTTCGAGGGAATCGATTGGATTTGGTTTATCCGGGAAAGCTGTCCGGTGCTTTACGAGTGCTTCCTTGGCTATCCCTTCAAATCCGATGCCTTCGATTCTTGAAATGGTCCCTGAAAAACATTGATCAATTACTTTTTTATTGATGCCGATGGCTTCAAAGATCTGAGCACCATGGTAGGACTGTAAGGTAGAAATCCCCATTTTGGAGAAGATCTTTAATAAACCGTTTCCGACAGCCTTTATATAATTTTTTTCTGTCTCCTCAGCAGTAAGCTCATTTTCCACTAATTTGCTTTTTCTCAGTTCTTCGATGGTTTCAAAGGCCATATAAGGATTAATTGCATTTGCTCCGTATCCGAATAAGGTGGCAAAATGATGGGTTTCCCAGACATCTCCTGCTTCAATCAGGATACCAGATCTTACCCTCCGGCCATTTTTTACAAGGTGATGATGAATGGCTCCCACGGCCAGGAGTGAGGGGATCGGCGCCCGGTCATGGCTGATCTCACGATCGCTTAATAGAAGAATATTGGCCCCATCATGGATGATGCAGCGATCCGAATCATTACAGATCCTGTTGATCGCATATTCCAGACCTGGGGCACCCCTGTTCACATCAAAGGTGATGTCAATGATGCTAACCCTGAAATTGGTATGCTTGATATTCCGGACCTTTTCCAGTTCCTGGTTGGTCAATACGGGCTGGGGGAGATAGATCTGTTTGACGTGCAGGGGGGTCTCAGAAAGTATATTCCATGTACGACCCAGACTGGTGAACAGTGACATGACTACTCGTTCACGAATCGGATCGATCGGCGGATTACTAACCTGTGCAAATAATTGTTTAAAATAACTGGACAGATGCTGACTCTGATGGGAAAGGACCGCCAGAGGTGTGTCGGCTCCCATCGACCCGATTGGTTCCTTACCCTGCTCGATCATCGGGGCCAGTATCATTCTAAGATCTTCGGAAGTATATCCGAAGGCCTTCTGGCGAACGTTCAGGCTGGAAGGGTCAAATTGGTATTTAGGGGTATCTGTATCGGGAACATCATCTATATGCAGTTCATTGTATTTGATCCATTCCCCATATGGCTTTTTATTGATCAGTTCATTCTTCAACTCTTCATCACTGACGATACGGCCCTTTTCCAGATCGGCAATGAACATTCTTCCCGGTTGCAGACGCCCTTTCAACACGACTTTGGATTGATCCACCGGCAGCGCACCCGCTTCAGACGCCATGATCACCATGCCATCCTCAGTCAGACAATACCTGGAAGGTCTCAAACCATTCCGGTCGAGCGTTGCGCCGACGATCTTTCCATCTGTGAAACAGATTGAAGCCGGTCCATCCCAGGGTTCCATCAACGCAGAATGATATTGATAAAATTCTTTTCTTTTTTCATCCATCTGATTATGCTCCTGCCAGGCTTCCGGGATCAGCATCATCATGACATGGGGAAGTGAACGGCCGCCCATGACAAACAATTCGATGACCGCATCCAAGTTGGCGGAATCAGAATGGGTAAAATCACAAATAGGCTGAAGCATCTGGATCTCTTCCTTCGTGAAGAGTGTTGATTCCAGCAATGTCTGGTTCGACAGCATCCAGTTCACATTCCCTTTGATGGTATTGATCTCACCATTATGTGCAATAAAACGGAAAGGCTGTGCCAGCTTCCAGTTGGGAAAAGTATTGGTCGAAAAGCGGGAATGGATCAGGGCGAAGGCTGACTGGATCTTTGGATCTATCAGGTCAGGATAATACGGTTCCAGCTGATAGGTGGTAAGCTGACCTTTATAAGAAATGGTCTTGCTGGAAAATGTAGGCATATAAAAGGCTTCGATGGCATCCTTCAGGATACGCTCGATGGTGTGGGTTGTATGCCGGCGAAGAACAAACAACTTTCTTTCAAAGATTTCTGGATCCTCACAAAATTCATCATGTGTGATAAATACCTGCTCGATATATGGTTCGAGCGACAAGGCTGTTTTTCCAACACCGAAATTGTTGACCGGAACTTTTCGATAGCCCAGTAATTTAAATCCTAATTTTTTTATATTGATGTTTAAAAGGGTCTTACACTCTTCGCGCAATTGTTCATTTTTTGGGAAAAAGATCATCCCAACTCCATATTTTCCTCTTTCAGGAAGCTCAAAACCCAACTCAGAACATTCCTTCACAAAAAATTCGTGTGGAATCTGGAATAAAATCCCTGCTCCGTCTCCGGTATCCGGTTCGCAACCACATCCCCCCCGGTGTTCCATATTACGGAGCATGACCAGGGCATCCTCCATGAGTTTATGTGTTCTTTTAGCCTTGAGATTCGCCAAGAAACCAATGCCACATGCATCATGTTCCATACTGGGTTCATATAATCCGCATTGCTTCTCCATACGCATCACTTTCTGTCAATAAACGAAAAATAATCTAAATGTATTCTTTAATGAATCTGTTAATAGCCGGGTTATTTGCCATTAACAGTATAAAATTTCGAGATGATTCTATTTTACGCAATTTAATTTTAGGCAGAAGACAAAATCACATAAAATTTCAAGCATTTATGATAAATGATCACGAAAATACAAAAAAGCGATGGTTTTTTTGAATAATAGGTAAAAAAATTTATGAATCATTCAATTCTATTTAATACATCAATTATTAAATTTTGATAAAATTAAGGAATTTCTTCAAGAATTGCTTCTTCCAGTTTCATTATCAGGCGATCAATTTCTTTTTTTGTAATAATCAATGGGGGGAGCAGCCGGATGATATTTTCAGCGGTGCAGTTAATGATGAATCCCTTTTGAAGCATATTCAGTACGACTGGGCGGCAGGGAAAAGTTAATTCGATGCCGATCATCAATCCTTTGCCCCTGATTTCCTTTATTTGTGGAATACGTTCCTTTAAGGGCTTTAATTTTTCTATAAAATATTGACCTATGGTTCCCGCTTTGTCAACCAGATTTTCACGGAGGATTGTATTTACGGTAGCCAGGGAAGCGGCACACGCCAACGGATTTCCCCCGAAGGTGGTACCATGATCCCCATATTCAAAATAGTTGGAGAGTGTGGTCGAGGTTAGCAGGGCCCCGATGGGCAAGCCTCCTCCAAGGGCTTTGGCCACCGTGATCATGTCCGGTTTTACAGCATAATGCTGATAGCCGAATAATTTACCCGTCCGTCCGAATCCTGTCTGAATTTCATCCCCCACCAGTAAGACATCATATTTTTTACATAGTTCCTGTAAGGTTTCCATAAAGTCGGGATGGGCTGGGATTACTCCGCCTTCCCCCTGTATGGCTTCCACAAAAACGGCAGCGGTATTTTCGTTTATATGAGTCTGTAATGATTTCGAATCATTAAAGGGGAGTTTGAGAAATCCCTCAGGCAAAGGTCCAAATCCGCGCTGGTGTTTTTCACTTCCCATGGATATGCTGGCGATTGATCTTCCATGGAATCCACGCGTGAAAGAAATAATGGGCCCCTTCTTTCCTTTTTCATTTCCAATTTTTCGTGTAAGCTTGATGGCGGCCTCATTTGCCTCCAGTCCGGAATTACAGAAAAAAACCCTTTCGAAATCACTGATCTCAATAAGAAGCCTGGCAAGGTTTGCCTGGGGTTCATTGTAAAAAATATTGGAAACATGGATCAATTTTTCAGCCTGTTCATGAATCGCCTTTACGATTTCAGGATGCTGATGACCCAATACATTTACAGCAATGCCTGACAGAAAATCCACATATTCCCTACCCTTTGAATCCCATACCAGGGCACCCTTACCTTTCACCAGGGTTACCGGCAGTCTTCTATAGAGATCGAAGTGAAATGCTTTTTCAGTTTTTTGTACCTCATCCATCTTGATACAGGGCTATCCGATACGGTAAGCAAGCCAATCCGCAATTACATTGAGACCTTCTTTCAGATAAGGATCCTTAATTTCACTTTCTTCCGTCTGAACCTCATCTACTTCACTTTCATCATCCAGGTTGCCAAACAATTTCTCGCGGTCTGCTTTTATTTTCTCTTCTTCTTCCTTCTCTTTTTTCCTGGTGGCCATATTGAGTGAGTACTCGGTTATTTGTTGTGCTTTTTTCCAGTCCTCCACATCATTTTCATACTGGACCATATACAATTCATTTTTCAACCGATCCGCAGCTTTTGATTCCAGTTGTGTCAGAAGATCATGGTCCACAAAGTTCAGTGGTTCGAACTTGGTGGAGGTTATCAGGTCCCAGGGAAGAGCACTCGGCATTGAGCTTTCTCCATATTCATCGGCTTCATATCTTGATGGAAGTTTTATATCGGGAGTTACACCCTTATGTTGTGTACTGCTGCCGGTAACCCTGTAAAATTTGGCGAGGGTTAATTTTATTTGTCCGGGTTTTTCCTCATGATCCGGAAGGAACCGGTCCAGGTCCAGGATGTTCTGAACGGTTCCCTTTCCGTAGCTCTGGTCCCCGATGATCACTCCTCTCTTATAATCCTGGATGGCCCCAGAAAATATTTCTGAGGCAGATGCTGAAAAGCGGTTGATCAGCACGCCCATGGGACCATCGTAATACATGTTTTTATCTTCATCGTTCTGGATCTCGATCTTTCCGGTGGTATTTTTAATTTGTACAACCGGGCCTTCGGGTATGAACAAGCCTGTGAGTTCGATGGCTTCAGCAAGTGATCCTCCTCCATTGTTTCTCAGGTCTATTAAAATGCCATCCACATTCTCATTATTCAGCTCAGCCAGCAGATTTTTCACATCACGGGTTGCACTTTTATAATTCTGGTCACCGTTACGGGCTCCTTCAAAATCAAGGTAGAAGGAGGGAACGGTAATGACCCCGATCCGGTATTCCTTACCATCCCGGTTTATATTCATAACCTCCTTTGTCGGGGCCGCTTCTTCAATTTTTATCTTATCTCTGACCAGGGTTATTTCTTCCGGTTCAGCATTCAATCCTTCCTCTCCTTTTAATATCTTTAAACGGACAATGGTATCTTTCGGACCCCGGATGATCTGCACCACCTCATCGATCCTCCAGCCTACGATGTCCACCCATTCACCATCTTTTCCCTGGGCAACCGCAATGATCCGGTCATCTTTCAGGAGTTTCTTGCTTTTAAATGCAGGTCCTCCCGGTATGATTTCAGCTACTTTTGTGTATTCGTTTTCTGTCATCAATCTGGCTCCAATTCCCTCAAGGCTCTGGCTCATGCCAATCATAAAGTTATCGTAACTGATGGGCAATAAATAATTGGTATGAGGGTCAAAAGTTTCCGAAAGGGCATTCATATAGAGTTGAAAAACATCGTTACTGTTCAATTTTTCCATCCATTCCACCCTGTTTTGATAGGCCTTGCTCAGGTTTTCATTAATGTCCTCCTTTTCAGTATCATTCAGAATCCGGGTAAGTTTTTCATTTTTTATATACATCCTCCAGAAATCTTGCATTTCCGTCTCACTGGAAGCCCAAGCCATTTTGTTCCGGTCGATGTCGATCGATTCGTTCAGGGTATAATCAAATTCTTTCGGGATGAGTTCCATGGCATAATTGTTTCTTTCCAGGAATCGTTCACTGAACCGGTTAAAAATATCAAATGCCGGTTCCAGATTACCGGAAAGAAAGGCTTCATCCAGTTCATAACGATACTTATTCATGTAATCGAGATCAGTTTTCAGGAAGTACATCTTGTTATGATCCAGATCATCAATATATCTGTTAAAAACGACCGAAGATAAGGAATCGTTGATCGCCAGTTTCCGGTAATGATATTTTTCCAAAATCGTTATTACTACAAGGCTGATCTGTGACTGATATTCTGTTGGAGTAAGTTTATCAGCAGGGGAATTCTTTGTTTCAACAATTGATCCAACGCCATTTTCAGCAATAAGAAGGATGGTAAGAATGAATAAAATAAGTTTATTTTTCATTATAACTTTGATTTATAAATCATCAATTTTAACGAATATTAGATGTAAAAGATATAAGTATCATTGAATTTATTTGAAAAACCAAAAACCTATACTATTAAATAATGGATTTCCGGGAATTGAATCAGGAATTGGGAAACGCGGATCTTCTGTTGATCGATCAGATCCTTAAAGGCAGATTTGACCCAAAAATGAGGATATTGGATGCCGGTTGCGGGGAAGGCCGGAATATGGTTTATTTTATTAAGAACGGATTTCCGATTTATGGGATCGATCAAAATCAGGAGATGGTTTCAATGTCCAGGCTGATCGCCCGGGCGATCAATAAACAGTATGTGGTCGAAAATATTTTTACCGCTTCCATCGAGGAAAATCCATTTCCCGATGAGTTTTTTGATGTCATTTTGTGCATCAATGTTTTGCATTTTGCCAGGGATGAAGAACATTTTATGAAGATGGTGAAATCTCAGTTGAGGGTCCTCCGGAAAGGGGGATTGTTTTACATTGGAATGGAAAGCGGATCAGAAATGGAGGAAGGTGAAAAGAAGATAGCTATAAATCGTGAGGGGGATGCTGAACAAAAAAGGTTTTTAATGAATGGTGATCTGTTAAAGAATTTATTATCCTTGAACTTGATGGAAAAAAGTGAACCCATTCGAACCCTTCACCTTGAAGGAATGGTCAGTCTGACAGGGATCATGTTCAAAAAAGTATAAGATTCAATCCTGTACTGTCTTTAAGACCTTATTTATCTCATCTAAAATAAGGAGGGCAATTTCTTCTTTTGCATTCAGAATGCGTGGATCTTTTTCAATTGAACAGATTGAGGGATTTGCACTACATTGAAATGCTTCCAGGTAGTATTCACCGGTGGATTCCCAGAAGATGTCACCATCCTTATTTTGATTCTGAGTGATGGGGGATAAATGGATCTCTTCCATTTGTTCCTTATCTTTTACCCTCAGATAAATTTGAATGGGTTCCATAAACTACAAATTTTCACTTCAGCGAAAGCTAAAAATTATCACTAAATTGTTATTTCAATATACAATATAAATATTACCAAAGCAACATAAATATTATGAAGTATACGGTTTCAATAATGCCGATTCCCAGGCGTATAGCACTGGTCGCTCATGATCACCGGAAAAAGGATATGATCAACTGGGTAAAAGATCATCAGGAGTTGTTAACCAGGCATAAATTGTATGCCACAGGCACTACCGGAAAGCTTCTGGAAGAAACCCTGAGCGTAAAGATCACTCGTTTGAAAAGCGGACCCCTGGGAGGTGATCAACAGTTAGGTGCTTTGATCACCGAACAAGAAATTGACATGATGATCTTCTTCTGGGATCCACTCGAACCACAGCCTCATGATCCGGATGTCAAGGCACTGTTACGCCTTGCCGTGGTCTGGAATATCCCCTGTGCAAGTAATCGATCGACGGCTGATTTTCTGGTCAATTCACCCTTTTTTGAAGGGAACTATGAGCGACGCATTCCCGATTATTCAGATTATTCCAACCGCCTGGTAAAATAGGAGGAATCGTAATATCATATAGGATTTGTATCAAGAATTTGAGGGAAAGCAGGGATCCTGACGTTTTATTTCCGGAAAAGCTATGGTGGGAATACTATATCAGGAAAAATCCTTCCGGCCATTCTGAAATGACTGGTTAGGTTTTTTCATGCCATTTATTCGATGTAAATGCGGGGGTGGATTTTAAATCATTCAGGATCTTTTCCGGATCATTCCCCACGATGAGTATTTCGCGATTGTTTTTTTTCAGGAATCCAGTGTCGACCATATGATCAAACAGGTTGAGCAGAGGATCGAAAAATCCCTGGATGTTCAATATCCCGATCGGTTTCTGGATGAGTTTAAGCTGCACCCAGGTAAGTATCTCAGCCATTTCCTCCAGGGTGCCGAAACCGCCCGGCAAAGCCAGAAAACCATCTGAGATCTCAGCCATTTTTTGTTTTCGTTCATGCATGGAATCCACGATGATCAATTCATTCACTCCATCATGACCGACCTCCAGGTCATAAAGAAACCTTGGGATCACTCCTATGACATATCCATTCCGGCGCCGGATCTCATCCGCCAGCACCCCCATGATTCCGATGCTACCACCGCCATATACCAGGGTGCATTGATCTCTGACGAACTGTCTGGCCAGGATTTTGGCTTTTTCGACAAATACCGGATCATTTCCCTGGCTCGAACCACAAAAAACACATATATTTTTCATTTACCTCATAAGATTGGACAAGCAAATCAACCTGAAAAAGTAATAAATTTTTCACCCTACGGGCCGATGAAGCACAATTTCATTTAAATTTAAAAGATATTCCCAGATTCTAAAATATTTAAGATATATCATTTGATTTGAGAATGCACAACTGAAATTGTGTTTCATTGATGCTTAACCCGTTATTGTATCTCATTAAAATTGAACGAGTTAAATTATTTTTATTTTCTGATTTTTTAAAAGTATATGAATGATTGAGACTAGCTTGAAACTTTTTCTTAAGAAAAAAAATTAGATCTTTATGTTCAAATAAAAATGATGGGAATTTTTGAAGGTATCATCATCGTGATCGTGGGTTTTATATCCGGGTTTTTGAATACGGTTGCTGGAGGCGGTTCGTTAATCGCGCTCCCGGTGCTGATCTTTATGGGTCTTCCACCGGCAGTAGCGAATGGAACCAACCGGATTGCCATATTTTCTCAGAATGTATTTGGTGTGTTGGGTTTCAAAAGTAAGGGAGTTTCCGCTTTTCCCTATAGTATTTGGCTGGGTATTTCCGCCCTTTTTGGCGCCATCATCGGGGCTAAAATAGCGGTGGACATTTCAGGCGACCTCTTTAACCGCATTCTGGCCATCGTATTGATCATTGCCGTAATATATCCTTTGTTCAATCATTCAGGGAAAAACGGTACCCAGGTAGTGGAAAGGATGTCCATGAAATATCAGGTGATCGGGGTGATCACATTTTTTTTCGTTGGGATCTATGGAGGATTTATCCAGGCTGGCGTGGGCTTCATCATTATTTCAGCCCTGACCTTCATTAATAGATTTACCCTGGTCAAGACAAACAGCGCAAAAGTTTTTGTGGTGATGGTGTATACTATTTCCGCCCTCATAATATTTATCCTTGAAGGAAAGATCGACTGGATCTTTGGGGTTGTTCTGGCAGTTGGAAATTCGACCGGCAGTTGGACGGCGAGCCGTTTATCGGTGAAAAAGGGAGACAGCTGGATCCGGTGGTTCATCATCATGACCGTGATTGGACTGGCCGTTAAATTATGGTTCTTCGACCGTTGATTCAGATGAAGGTAAATTTTTATTTCTCACCAGATAGGTAATTAGAAGATCGCACAGTATATTCAATGATCACCAAAATCAATATGCAAAATGATCAATGACGCTCAGATAATGGCTCCTCCCGGAACCCAGATATCCCTTAAAAATTTCAGGACAGATTATACGGGAGAATTCAAGAAAAAAAAAGATGCAGAAAAGAAATTGAAAAAAGATATAGGCAAGCTTAAAAAATTGCAGGACAAGTTATATGCATACGATCGATATGCCCTTTTATTGATCTTTCAGGCCATGGATGCAGCGGGAAAGGATGGAACGATCGAACATGTGATGTCGGGGATCAACCCACAGGGATGTCAAGTCTTCAGTTTTAAAAAGCCAGGTGCAGAAGATCTTGATCATGACTATTTCTGGCGTGTATACAAATGTTTGCCTGAACGCGGAAGAATCGGGATTTTCAATCGGAGTTATTATGAGGAAGTACTGATCGTGAAGGTTCATCCTGAACTGGTTTTAAAACAGCAATTACCCGGCATTTCATCGGTCGAGGATATCAGGCAGAAGTTCTGGGATCACAGATACGAACAGATCAACCGAATGGAACAACATCTGGTCGAAAATGGTACCATCATCCTGAAGTTTTTTTTACATGTTTCCAAACAGGAACAGAAGCGCCGGTTTCTGGATCGAATCAATCATCCTGATAAAAACTGGAAATTCACCATGGACGATGTAAGAGAACGGAACTTCTGGGATGATTATCAGCATGCCTTCGAGGGAGCCATATCGGCTACGAATACGGAGATTGCTCCATGGTTTATCATTCCAGCGGATCATAAATGGTTTATGCGAACAATCGTAGGAGATATTATTGTAAAAAAGCTGGATTCATTACCTTTGAAGTATCCAGCCGTAACCAAGGCGAAAAAGGAAGAAATTGACCAGGCAAAAAAAATATTGGAAAGTGAAAATTGAAAATTTTATTTAAATGAATATCAAAGGGAAAATCCATCAGATCTTTAAAACACAGAAAGTAAGTGAAACCTTTAAAAAACGGGAATTTATAGTAGAATACAAAGAAAATCCACAATACCCCGAATATCTTAAATTTGAATTGATACAGGAGAAATGTGAATTACTCGATCCCCTCAAGGAAGGTCAGGATGTGGATGTCTATTTCAACCTGAAAGGAAGGGAGTGGATCAATCCGAAAGGGGAAAAGCTTTACTTCAATTCATTGCAGGCATGGAGAATTGATGTGACCGAAGGAAATGGGGATCAACAGGCCTATACACCCCCGGCGGATGATGAATTATCCTCTTTTTCGGATGATGATGTGCTTCCCTTTTAGACCTTGTGGGCATACAGGTTAAATTTTCCATAAAAGACCATCCAAAAAGATCAGGTGACAAGAACATGATTTGTGTCAATGGTTTTTTACATAGTTTTCCCATTTTCCGATCACATTCCTGAAGTCGTCCGGTAATTCAGAATCAAATTGTACGTATTTTCCTGTGTCCGGGTGGATAAATCCGATCGTTTTTGCATGCAATGCCTGCCGGGGCATCATCTGAAAACAGTTCTGGACAAACGATTTGTATTTTGAAAAAACGGTTCCTTTCAGGATCTTATCTCCTCCATAGGTGCTGTCGTTAAAAATGGGATGCCCCAGGTGTTTCATATGTGCCCTGATTTGATGGGTCCGGCCTGTTTCCAGACGGCATTCGATGAGAGATACGTAGCGCATATCCTTTAACACATTGTAATGCGAAATGGCAGACTTACCCTGCTCCCCGTCAGGATAAGCGATCATGATCCGCCGGTCTTTGATACTTCTTCCAATGGGTACGTTGATGGTTCCTGAGGCAGGTTCCGGAATACCCCATACCAAGGCCACATAGGTTCGTTGGATGGTATGATCAAAAAACTGTTTGGCCAGTTTGTTTAATGCATGTTCTGTTTTAGCGATCACCAGCAGTCCCGAGGTATCCTTGTCGATCCGGTGAACCAGGCCGGGGCGCCCTTCATTGTCAGGCATCTCGGGAAGGTTATTAAAATGGTATACCAATGCATTTACGAGGGTCCCTGTCCAATTGTTATAAGCAGGGTGAACCACCATGCCGGGAGGCTTGTTTACGATCATCAGGGATGGATCTTCATATACGATCTCCAATGAAATATTTTCAGGGATTACCTCGGTATCACGGGGAGGTTCAGGGAGAAGAACCGTGATAAGATCATTTGGACGTACCCTGTAATTGGATTTGATTTCCTGCCCATTTACCTGGACAAAACCTTCCGCAATGGCAGACTGAATTTTATTCCGCGATGCATTCGCCAACCGGTCGGATAAAAATTTATCAATCCGTAATGGTTTTTGACCAGGGTCTACGATAATCCTGTAATGCTCGAAAAGATCATCATTTTCCTCTTCATAAAGGTTTTCAGGTAAATCCTCCATTTCAATGATCATTGAAGATGGTTTTTTATTCTGTTTTTAGCCTGTAAGCCATGATGCGGTTATCGAAAAATGTGGGCACAAGCAATAAATTTTCATCCACAATCAGATCGATATCAGCTGAATTGATTTGTTGATCTCTGGTGTCGAGTAATTCATATTTTATCCCATAAGGAAATACATAAAAAATCTGACCCGCCCAGTTTGAAACCACATAATTGCCTATGGCATCCTTCGCAATGCCATCTCCGTTTTCTATATCCGTTGTGATGACGGTAACTTCGCGGCTGTTTATTTGAATTTTTTTAAGTTCTTTGTCCCCGGTTGATGCAACCATAATCACCTCTTCCTCACAAAATAATCCATTCGGACCATTCAGTGTCTTCCCTTCCATCCAAGTTTCAACCGAACCGTTCTTGATTCGATGGATCTTTGAAAGATCTGAATCCGAAACATATACCATTCCATTGGCGTCAACGCTGATGTCGTTCAGGAAACTGGCCTCCGGGATTTCGTAATTTTCCACTATTTTATTTTCTTCGATATTAATAACCACCACTTTTGAAATATCCGCCACGTACAGAAAATTTTTAAACACTCCCATTCCTTTGGGTGCATCGAGATCTTTGATCCATTCTAAATCAATGATTGTGCCGTCGGGATGTAATTTTGAAATAAATCCTTCCCCATCCACTGTACCCGGATCACCCACAATATTACTCACATATATTACATTTCTGGCAGGATCGTAACAAACAGATTCCGGGACCCTGAAAACAGTATCTGTTGACCAAACCTTTTCCAGGGTCACTTTTTTAATGCTATTATTTGGGCCGGCTTCAGGTTTTTCTTCCTGTGTCGTTTTTCTTGTATTACAGGATATGGCGAAAATTAGAATCAGACACAATGTTAAATAAGTTTTCATCTTTCATTTATTTGTTGGTCTGAGTAATATACATTATATTTTTTTAATGGAGTAGGATATTCCTTGTCCATGTGATGGTGATTTAAAAATTTCCGGATTCGTGGTCAGTATTAAACCATAAACGCTTTAATGGGATAATCCTTAATCCATTCATTCATTCATAACCCTCCCTGGATTTTATTCGTAAAAATAGGAGTTTATGGCCTTGAAATTTTCAATAATACTGATCCTTGCTTTATGTTTGAATCAATCTTTCCCTCCAACCCGGGAAGTAAAGGTGATCAATCTTGAATCCCTTGAGAAGATCATTCATGATCCCAGTCCAGGGACACGAGTAATTAATTTCTGGGCTACCTGGTGTAAGCCCTGTATCGAAGAATTACAATATTTTGAAGCCTTGAGGGATAATCCGGCATTCAACGACGTCGAGATTTTTCTGATCAGTCTAGATTTTGCCTCCGACCTGGATATAAGGGTCATTCGGTTCGTGGAAAATAAAGACATTCAATCTACGGTGCTTTTACTGGACAATACCGATTACGATTCCTGGATACATCAGGTGGATCCTTCCTGGTCAGGGGCCATCCCGGCAACGTTGATGATTAATGGCCAGACCGGTAAAAGGGCTTTTTTTGAGAAACAGTTTGAATTGGGCGAATTGGAGGAAAAGCTTTCAAATTTTATAGATCAAGCGAAACCATAAAATCAATTGATCCGGTGATACTTTTGACAAATGAAAATCAGACTGATCTTGAAATCCTGATCTCCACAGTAAAATAATCTTTGTAGTTGATAGGATGAGTGAAACTTTCGCATCCGTTTTTTTATCTTTAGATACTGATTTAACAAAACAGATATGTCATTACAGGTTACAGTGATTGGAGATGCCTATGCTGATGCTGAGAAATATAATTTCTGTCTGGAATTGGGCCGTATACTGGCCGAAATGAAAATCGTTTTGATCACGGGAGGTCGATCCGGGGTGATGGAGGCGGTTTGCAAAGGAGCTTACCAGGCAGGAGGCAATACCATCGGGATCCTACCTGGTTCGGATAAAAAAGATGCCAATGAATACTGCCGGGTCGTGATTCCTACCGGAATGGGCCATGGAAGAAACATACTTACAGTAATGGCTGCGGATGTGGTTATTGCTGTGGGAGGACAGGCAGGTACCTTGACCGAAATGGGATTTGCCTGGATATATCAAAAACCAATCATTGCCATCCGGAAATTTGGTGGCTGGTCAGAGAAAATGTCAGGTGAAGCCTTTGATTCACGACGAGAAGATAAAATTATTGGAGTGAACCACCTGGAGGAAGTTAAACAGGAACTTAAAAAGCTGTTATTGGATAAAAGGGAAAAGGGGGCCTGACCAATTATGGATTTTTTTATTTCATGGATTTTTAATTTAATTTAATGGCTATGAAAATCCCTGTATTCATTCTCGCTTTATTTCATCTGTTTCATTTTTTTGCATTGCCCGAAATTGTGACTGACGATCCGTCCGCGGCTTTCCCTGATTTGAAAAACTGGGAGAAATCTGTGGAAACCAGGGAGTATATGCCGGATAACCTGTTCGATTATATTAATGGAGCTGCAGATTCGTATTTAAGTTATCAGTTCAAGCACTTATGGGTCAAGGAATATACAGTTTCTTCCGGTGTATCTATCAAGGCGGAGATCTACGAACATTCGGATGAAAACAATGCCTTTGGCATCTATTCCATTGAAAGGGCCCCAGAATATAATTTTCAGAAAATCGGCAGCCAGGCATACCGGTATGAAGATATTCTGAATATGGTTTGTGGGAATTTTTATGTAAAACTCCATGGGTATAATCTGCCGGAAACCTCCTGGCCAGACCTGGAAGCACTTGCCCGCGGCATCGCCGAAAACCTCGATCCGGATGCTGGACTTCCGGAGACACTCGAAAAATTCCCTCCGGAAGATCTGGTTCTGAATTCAGAGATGTATGTTAATGAAAATTTCCTTGGTTATGATTTCCTGAAACATGCATTCGCTTCTGTTTATTCAAAAGACGATCAGACTTTCCAGCTTTTTATGATCAAGGGGGAGGACAGGATAGACTGTGAGAATATGCTGAAAAGCTATCTGAAATTTGCAAGTCAGGATCCGGAGATGGCCAAAGAAGGCCATATTGTGATCCATGACAGGTATAATGGGGATGTGAATGTACTCTGGAAGAATGATCTGATCCTGGGAACAGTGGAATGCACGGATGAAGATATGTGTCAAGGATACCTGGATAAGTTTGAAACCAATTTGAACAATTAATTGATGAATTAATCATATTATTAGATTACCCGGGTATTTTTATCCGGGAATTTTTTTTTAAACCTGTAATTAAGTTTTATATATGAAGAGGCTTATACAAGGGGTATTGTACCTTTCTTTTATTTTTCTTTTTGAATCAGTTTTCTCTCAAGAAGTAAAAATACCGTTACCGGAACACCCGAGACCCGATTTTCAACGGGAAGATTGGATCAATTTGAACGGGATCTGGGAATTCCGTTTTGATCAGAACGACAAAGGGGTGCAGGAAAACTGGCAACAGGCGGATCAGAATTTCAACCTGAACATTATGGTTCCATTTCCCTGGGGTTCAGAATTATCCCGTGTCCCCGATTCAGCCGATATAGCCTGGTATCGAAGGGAAATCGAGGTTCCGGAAACGTGGTCAGGTAAAAGAGTATTTTTTATCATCGGCGCCGCCGACTGGCATACGAGCGCCTGGCTGGATGGACAATTTCTGGGAGAGCACCAGGGAGGCTATACCCCTTTTGAGTTTGAATTGACCCCCTTTGTCAAACCCGGACAGAAGCAGGAACTGGTGGTTAGGGTGGATGATACCGAATATCCATTCAAGCTTTATGGCAAACAGGGTTATGGAAATGCCAGGGGAATCTGGCAGACCCCTTACCTGGAGGCCCGGGAGAATACCTATCTCAGCTACATTCATTTTACGCCCGATATCGATTTGAAAAGACTCAGAATCGAAGGTGAATTGAGGGATGAGTTCAAAGCAAAAAAGAACCTGATTCTGAGGATTTATGGGCCGGAACAGGAATTGAAAGAACTGAAATTTGAGTTAAAAAAGAACCAACTTCAATTCAGTTTTGAGGTCCCGTTTGAACAGCCCAGATTATGGACCCTGGATGATCCCTTTCTGTATGAGGTATCGGTCAGGCTGGAAACGGAAATGAATTCCGCTGACCAGGTTCATTCCTATTTCGGCTTCAGGAAGATCAGTGTTATGAACGTGCCCGGGACGGAAATACCCTATGTGGCATTGAACAATAAACCCATATATCTTCAGATGAGTCTCGACCAGGCGTACCATCCGGAAGGATATTATACCTTTCCATCCGATGAATTTATGCGAGATGAGATCGTACGGTCTAAAAAGCTTGGCCTGAATGGACAACGAATTCATGTGAAGATCGGGATCCCGAGAAAATTATACTGGGCCGACAAGTTAGGGATGCTGATCATGGCTGACGTCCCGAACAGCTGGGGGGAACCGGATGAAAAGATGCAGGATGAAATAGAATATGCCCTGCGTGAAATGATCAAAAGGGATTATAACCACCCTGCCATATTTTCCTGGGTGATATTTAATGAAACATGGGGATTATTTACGGATGTCAATGGGGAAAGAAAATACATGCCTGCAACCCAGCAGTGGGTTTCCGATATGTATCACTTGGCAAAAAGTCTGGATCACTCCCGGCTGGTTGAAGATAACAGTGCATGCAATTATGACCACGTAGCCACTGATATAAATTCTTGGCATGCATATCTTCCGGGATATGCCTGGAAAAATCGCCTGGATGAGTTTTCTAAAAAAACCTTTCCCGGTTCTTCCTGGAATTTTGCAGACGGATATCTACAATCCGGACAACCGAATATTAACAGTGAATGCGGAAATGTCTGGGGGTATTCAGGGAGCACAGGGGATGTTGACTGGAGCTGGGACTATCATCTCATGATCAATGCATTCAGAAAACATCCTGAAATCGGGGGCTGGCTCTATACAGAACATCACGATGTGATCAATGAATGGAACGGTTATTACCGGTTTGACCGAACCGAAAAATATACAGGTTTGAGGGCTTTTAATGGCATGACGCTTCAGGATCTGCATCAGCCCATCCAGATCACCCCCGATATGGATCTTTGCTTGAATGTATTACCTGGACAAACCGTCGAGGTGCCACTCTGGTTATCTGTTTTTACCGACCGGCTTCCGGTTGATAATGCCGAATTATCCTACTTTATCAGATGGATCAATTCGATGGGGGAAGAAAAAACAGGACCTGTATCACGAGTTTCGGTTGAATTGAAATCCTGGTCATGGGGGAAACATCGAACCCTTGCCCATCACGATGCCTGATGAGGAAGGACTGGTGGTTTTACATTTATCTCTGAGTACACCCGGAGGTGTCGGCTTACATAAAAACTTTACAACTTTCAGAATAGAGACTAACGAACAAAATGGATGGACAAAGAGTGGTCAGCAGTACCGTTACGCCTTCAGTCCTTGGTCATTTGTTTTGCAAAGCTGGTCTTCAAAGCAATGGGATGTTTTGAATGGCCTGAAAGAAAATGGTGCCGGATATGGCCATTTCACCTATGAATTAAATATTCCTGATGATATCACTGAAAAGGAAATAAAAGGCATCATCTTTAAGGTGGAAGTCTCTGCCAAAAAACTTCTTGGGAAGGACCTGGATGAGTCTGGAGAAATGGGAGGCGATTATATGCGCGGGAAAGGCACCTTTGACCCAGGCAGGAATCCCAATGCCTATCCGATGACGGATGAGGTAAAATCCCTATCTCTCGTTAGGGTCATTATAAATGGGAATATGATAAAAGAATTCTTTCTACCTGACGATCCGGCCGATCACCGGGGTGTGTTATCGTGGCACGCGCAGTTAAAAGACGGGAAATTAAGAGAAGCCGGTTCCTATGGATATCTTCTCGAGTCTGCCATACCCGATGAAATGGTCAAAGAAATATTAAAGAGTAAGAAAATAAAAATTACGCTGGAAGTGCCGGCTTCGTATCCGGGTGGATTAGCGGTTTATGGGAAAGATTTCGGCAGGTATCCACTGGATCCAACATTGATTTTTTTAGCGAAATGAATAAAATCAAAAATGCCTGAAACCAATCCGGTGTACGAAAGTACTGTTAAACAAAAAAATAACATAATATTATATGCCATTCCAAAGAATGGTTTTAAATTCAATCCGGAATTAGGCCCTGGGGCAAAAATTCCCTGTTCATTGGAAAAACCAGGTCAAATAAAATTTTAACGGGGAAGAAGTCTTCACCCGGACGAAAAATGTAAATAACTATTATTTATGATTTCTAAATCAATCTAAAACTATTTTTTAACAAAATTATTAATGACCATGAGAAGACCAACTAAAACAATCATTTGGAAAATTGGATACATGTTCCTTATCCCGCTATTCATCTCCTGTTCAGGAGGTAAATGGATCAATCTTTTTAATGGGGAAAACCTGGACGGCTGGAAGAGATACGGCGCTGATGAAATTGGACCATTATGGAGCGTTCAGGATGGGACGATTTTATGTAATGGAGAAGGACTTGGTGAAGGGAGTGGTGAATGGGGAGGCTCTCTGACGACACTCGAACAATTTCACAATTTCGAATTAGAAGTGGAATGGAAGATATCTCCAGGTGGTAACAGTGGGATCCTGTATCATGTGGTGGAATCCCCTGAATATCCCCATGCCTATGATACAGGACCCGAATATCAGGTCCTCGATGATACGGGATGGAAAGGTGACCAATTAACGCCTGCCCAGAAAGCTGGTTCAAACTATGATATGTATCCCGCTCCTGCAGATAAAAAACTCAATCCGGCCGGTGAATGGAATTCCTCGAAGATCGTTTATAACAACGGTCATGTGGAACATTATCTGAACGGAAAATTGACGGTTGAATTCGAAGAGGGAAGTGAAGATTTCCAGAAGCGGTATGAAGAAAGCAAATGGCCCAATTATCCGGGATGGAATAAATACAAAACCGGATCCATCGCCCTTCAGGATCATGGTGCACCAGTATGGTTCCGGAATATCAGGATTAAGAAACTTTAAATTTAATTTGAACTCATGCCACCACTTTAAGAGGTGGCTTGGGTTTCTATTGTTCTACCGGATTGATCTTTGAATCCACCGCATAATACATGGAAGCCAGGGCCGAATAGATCCACATGGCTGCAATGATCACCCCGACAAAAAAGACAATCATTCCTCCGATCGATATAAAAATTGCCAGCACGACGATCAGAAATATATTCATCGCATAGCCTTCAGTCATACTCCAGCTGGTTTTTAAGGCATCCATTGCATTCATGTTTTTATCAATCACGAGATAAGGAACGAAAGCCAGTTTGCAGGCAAATATGATCCCGGGAATTATCAGGATGACCAATCCGATCCCGATGATAAAATTCATTAACAAATAGGCAAGTACCACATTCGAATAATTCCTGGTAAAAGCAAATATATCCCTGATCTCGACCTTTTCTCCTCTGACAGCTTTCAGAAATGCATAATAGACACTCCAGCTCATCGGGGCAAGTACCAGAAGTCCGTAAAACAAGGCTGGTAAAATGAAAAGAGTGACATTGTTGTATAAAAAATCTTCTCCGGCAAGTAGGGCAAAGCCATTGATCGGAATGCTGAATAAAACCATGATGAGACCTATCAGAAAGAGCTCAAGGAAGTTTTTCCAGATCATCTTCCATCCATGACCATAACAATCACCTACCAGAGGCTCGAAATTTGCATTTGTATAATTCATATCTAAGGGAGTTTATAAAACTTCATCAAATTATAAAAAAATAATCATGTTATGATGAAGAATTCTGTTTTTATTAATCATCCTTCCAGCATGAGTGGATGTCATTTCCCGATTTATAGGGGGAAATGTTTTTATCCATGAATTCCTTTAATTCCAGATCCACCATTCTGCCTTGATTCCCATATAATAACCCCAATTTTTTCACCGATAAAGAAAGATAGGGGGAATAAAGATTCTTCATAGTGGCATCATTATACCGGGCCAGAGAGAATACAAACCGGAAATGAGGCCTTGCCCAGGCACTTCTTTCACCGGTAGGCACAAAGGTGGGAGCCAATCCGAATTTAACCATGGAGACGGTAGGATCCGTACCGTCCTTTCTTTGACTATAATGGATCTCATTGAAGGTAAAGGATACAGCTTCAGAATATATGAACATCAAAATAGTAAGAACAGTCACCGTTTAAAGTACAATTCAACCGTAAATATCAATTCACGTTTCCTTCTTTATTTTAATCCATAATTTTAGATTGAAAACTATTTGTTTCAAAATAATTCAGGATTCATCATGAAAAACAACCACCAAAAAATTTTACTGCTGGTGAGCACCATGTTGCTCTCCTCAGTTATCTACGCCCAGGGGATTACCCTCCCGCCAAGTGGAGATAATCAAAAAGCAAGTGTCTCACAGTGGATGGGACTCGTCGAAGTAAACTTTACTTATAACAGCCCGGATGTGACCAGTCCGGCAGGGGAAAACCGGGCCGGCAAAATATGGGGGCAACTGGTTCCCTGGGGAATGATATACCTGGGCTTCGGAACTGCCATAGAATCACCCTGGCGGGCAGGAGCCAATGAGAATACGGTTTTCTATGCCTCCCATGATGTTAAAATTCAAGGGAAAGATTTACCAGCAGGACATTATGGATTTCACATCATTCCCAGCGAAAATGGACCCTGGACATTGATATTCTCAAAGAATTTTACTTCCTGGGGCAGTTTTTTTTATAATCCCGGTGAGGATGTTTTACGCGTGGAAATCAACCCTGTGGAATCGGATTATTCTGAATGGCTGAATTATGGTTTTGATGACCGTCAATTGAGTGCCTGTACGGCTTACCTGGAATGGGAAAATCTAAAAATTCCTTTTAAGATTGAAGTACCGGATATATATGAAATTTACCTGGCTAAAATCAGGGAGGAATTAAAATCAGCATCAGGTTTCAATTACAGCAGCTGGATGCAGGCAGCTGCTTTTTGTGCCAATAATAAGATCAATTTGGAAGAGGCCCTGACATGGGCTGATAATGCCATCTCAGCCCCCTTCATCGGACAGGAAAATTTTCAGACTTTACAGACAAAAGCCGTCGTCCTGAATGCAATGGGCAAAACAGAAGAGGCAGATATGGTCATGGATCGGGCAATTGAACATAGTACCGCCAGTGTGGGAGCCATTCATCAATACGCACGATCGTTACTCGGTGAGGGAAGAAATGAAAGGGCCATGATGGTTTTCAGGAAAAATGCCAAAATGCACCCGGAAGATAAATTTACAACCATTGTAGGGTTAGCCAGAGGATCCGCTGCACTGGGGGATACCAAAAAAGCGATCAAATACTGGGAAACGGCCATTGAAAACATTCCCGAAGATCAAAAACCGAATCTTTCCTATTATGAAGCGGAACTTAATAAATTGAAAGAGAATTTATAAATTAGTATTTTAAACTGATCCCGGCGTAGTATTAATCTTCTCATTACCCGTTCAAATTTCCGGGATCAGCTTTTTTATATTTCTCCGGAAACACCCCGAATATTTAAGCATATTTGCTTGCCGCTTTATAAAAACAAATGTATTTTCAGAATTCATCGAAAACACCATTTAATTTTGTTTCGCACATTTTTATTCCTGGTATTTTGTATGGTATTGACCTTCGGTTATTCGCAGGATAAACTGAAGGTTAGACTGGGCGTAGCCGGGATGACCCATGGACATGTTAACTGGATCCTCGACAGGATGGATGGTTCCAATTATGAAGTGGTAGGAATAGCCGAAGAAAATGATACCCTCGCTCAGCGGTTATTCTCAGGATACGGGATCTCTGAAAATCTAAGGTTCCATACCCTGGAAAAGATGATTGAAAACACGGCCCCCGACGGGGTTCTTGCCTTTAATTCCATCTACGAACATCTGGAAGTGGTGGAGATCTGCGCTCCCAGGGGGATCCATGTGATGGTTGAAAAACCACTTGCAGTCAATCCTGACCATGCCTTAAAAATGGCAGCACTCGCAAAGGAAAATAATATTCTGCTCCTGACCAATTATGAAACCACCTGGTATGGTACCACCACCCGTGTAATGGATGAAGTGTTGATTAAAAAATCAATTGGCGATATCCGGAAAGTAATCATAAGAGATGGCCATCAGGGTCCTAAAGAAATCGGCGTCAACCACGAATTTTTAATATGGTTAACAGACCCCATCCTGAACGGAGGTGGGGCACTGATCGACTTTGGTTGTTATGGGGCCAATTTGATCACCCGGATCATGGGAAATCAGCGGCCGACCTTTGTTACCGCCGTTACACAACAGATCAAACCGCAAATCTATCCCAGGGTGGATGATGAAGCTACCATTATCCTGACCTATCCCCAAACCCAGGGTATTATCCAGGCTTCCTGGAACTGGCCAATGAGCAGGAAAGACATGGATGTTTATGGCACTGCCGGGGCTATCTATCAATACAACGGAAAAGATATGGCCATCTTTACTGATCAAAATACAGAGCGGCTGGAAATAAGGGACAATGAATTTCCTGTCCAGGAACCCTTTTCCTATTTTTCGGCTGCCATTCTTGGGGAACTTACCGTCACCCCGTACGATCTTTCTTCCCTCGAGAATAACCTGATCGTGGTTGAAATATTGGATGCTGCGCGTCGTTCTGCTGGCAGTGGGAAGCAGATCAACCTGGAACCAAAATGAGATTTTTACCTCTGAAAAGTTCTGTTCTTGACATCATCCTGATTCTTTTATGGGGGATGAATTTTCCTTCGCATGCACAAAATAGAGTTTATCCATTTGTGGAAAATGGGAAGATTGGTTACAAGGATTCCCTCGACCAGGTGCAGATCGATCCCCAATTCGATTATATAGAAGAGTTTGAGGAGGGACTGACATGGACCGTCGTGGGTACCGGAAAATACGATCTGCTGAATCACAATCTGGATCACAAGGAACTGAATTTCACCGGAAGGTTCGGACTGATCGATCAGGATGGGAATTTTATATTTAAACCTGTATTCAGCATCATACTGGCACGCGATGCCAAAAATGCGATTGTGGGAAATGGAATAGGATACGTCCATTTTGAGAATTTTCCCGAAGAGAAAAATTATGTATTTGAGGGAGATTTGGGCGTAGTAAACACGAAGGGTGACACCCTGGTACCCCTTCAGTATCGATCCATACAGACGCTGACCTCCGGGTCACAAACCTACTGGTTTGCCAAGAATGAGGATCATAATGAACTCTACTCATCTGGCCATAGATTCAGTTTCAAAGAAAAAATTGAATCGATTGAAAATTTTTCAGAAGGACTGGCAAGGATTAAAACACAGACTGGATTCGGATTTATAGATACCACGGGACAAATGACCATTCTACCTATTTACTATAGGGCCACTCATTTTAAACAGGGACGCGCATGGGTAAAGAAGCAGGATCAATATTTTTACATCGATACAAAAGGGAAAAAACTTGATTCCTCTTCTTTTTATTTTGACGAAGTTGCCCCATTTTCGGATGGCGTGGCCCTGGTTAGAATTTTTGATGAATACGGCTTTATTAACTCCGATTCTACTTTTTTCATAACACCGGAATTTTCAGAAGCAGGAAGTTTTTTTAACGGGATCACCTATGTTTCCACCGTGGATTCATTCGGTTATATTCATAATGATGGACGGATGGATTGGGTCCGGCGTTATGAATATGATCCCATTTTAGCTGAGAAAATCGGGAAATATCAGCCTGTCGTATTGAAAGTATTGAAAGGGATTCCATGTGAATACACAGATTCATCGATATTCCGGATCTCTTTTGACTCGCTTGACTTGTTACAGTTTATTTCATTCCAGATGGAAGTGATGAGATGGGCTCCCTATTTATATTATAAATACCCTCAAATGCTGGCCAGGGTGTCCGCCGGGGAGGGGACTTTATCTGGTCGTCATGAATTTAATTTAAGTTTCTTAAACCCTGGCAGTCAGCCCTGGGAATGGTTCAAACGGGAAGTACTTTATGTCATCCTCAAAGATGATCAATTGCGATCATTAACCTGGGATTGGCTTAAACCATTTTATAAAAAAGTATTCCGGTCAATGCCTGAGAAACATCAGGAAATTTATCGGGAGATGGTTGAATATCTTGTAGATTATTTTGAGGATTATTCAAAAAATGAGGTAGAAGAATTTCTGTTGAAGAATCCAGATGAATTTGCTTACCAGCACTGGGATGGATCCAGATCTCCATACCGGAAAGTAAGTGCCATGTTTGAACGGCTTATTTTCGTCCACCAGGTAATTGCACTTGAGGATGTACAATATTGGGTGATTAAGGTTCAGGAGGAAATGAAGCGATGGTGAATAAATCCAAATGAGCGCATGAGTTTGAATCAATCGGAAGTTTTTATGATTCCGGGATCTTTTTTTGATACCTATGTGAATATCTTTTAAATTTATCCCTGGTCTTGGTAAATGGTCGGATTCATACAAGCCGGAAGAGTATTAAAAATGTACCGGATCAACGGACTTGGCAAAATGAATTTTTCTGTAGTTTTTAAAAATAATTCCAATCAATGAAAAAAATAGCTGTCATTTTTACGGCCATTCTTTTCTCCTGTACTCAGGGAGGAAATCAGAATGGTAAAAACGATATGAGTACGACATCCAAAAGTAATTTTATCTTGATGACCCTCGATCCCGGGCATTTTCATGCCGCCCTGGTTCAGAAGGAAATGTACAAACAAATTGATCCCACAGTATATGTTTATGCCAATGCAGGTCAGGATGTAAAGGATCACCTGAACCGGATCGAAGGATACAATACCCGGTCTGAGAATCCTACTCACTGGGAGGAAATTGTATATACCGGACCTGATTTTCTTGAGAAGATGCTTGAACAGAAACCGGGAAATGTGGTGGTCATTTCCGGGAATAACCTGAAAAAATCTGATTATATCAAAAAATCGATTGAAGCAGGCTTGAATGTACTGGCTGATAAACCCATGGTGATCCTGCCTGACCAGTTCCCGGATCTGGTTGAGTCTTTTCAACTGGCAAAAAAAAATCAAGTATTGTTGTACGACATCATGACCGAAAGGTATGAGATTACCACCATCCTGCAGAAGGAGTTATCAGAGATTGGGGAAGTTTTCGGGAATCTCGAAACAGGGACCGAAAAAGAACCCGCCATTACCAAGGAAAGTGTCCATCATTTTTTCAAATATGTTTCGGGGAATCCATTGATCCGTCCAGCCTGGTTTTTTGATGTTTCGCAGCAGGGAGAAGGAATTGTGGATGTCACGACCCACCTTGTGGACCTGGTACAATGGGAATGTTTCCCTGAAACGATCATAGACTATAAAAACGATGTGGAAGTACTCGTAGCAAAGAGGTGGACGACCGACCTTACTCATGAACAATTTGAAAAGGTGACCGGTATGGAAGACTTTCCTGATTATCTGGACAAGGATGTGGAGGATGGCCTCCTTAAGGTTTATTCCAATGGCGAAATTATCTACAGAATCAGGGGTATCTATGCCAAAGTCTCCGTGGTCTGGAATTATCAGGCTCCGGAAGGAGGGGATACACATTATTCCATGATGAGAGGAACACAGGCCAATCTTTTAATCCGGCAGGGTCCAGATGAAAATTATCTTCCGGCATTATATGTTGAGTCGAAAATGGAAGGTGAAAGTTTTGAAACGGATCTTCAAAAGGCAGTCAATCAGACCCTGCAGGAAAAACACCCAGGTATTTCTCTTGAAAAAATTTCAGATCGGCAATGGAAGGTTATCATCCCGGATCAATACAAAGTCGGGCATGAGGCACATTTCAGTCAGGTGACTGAAAAGTATCTGGAATATCTGCAGCAGGGAAACATGCCTGAATGGGAAGTACCGAATATGATCACCAAATACTATATTACGACTGAAGCTCTCCGGATGGCCCTGAACGAATAAATTCCGGACATTGCAGGATGATAGATCCTTTGAGTATCGTGTTTGGGATATAATTTTGATAGCGTTCATTCGATGGGGATTAAGCAGGATATGATTGATAAATTTCATTGACAAGTATTGAGATCTTTCATTAATTTCATTCATCTTATAATCCTGTTTCCGGATCATTCATATTTTGGTTTGTCAATTACTTAAAATGGATAAAAAAGAATTATTTCAAAAAAGTATCAAGGCGGGTTATTCGTCTAAAGGAGAAAGCCTGTTACTGGGAGGTGCCATGCTTGAAGGAGCATGCATTCCGGACTGTTATGTAAGGATACCCCTGAAAACCATGAACAGACATGGTTTGATAGCAGGAGCCACCGGCACCGGGAAAACAAAGACTGTTCAGGTAATGACCGAACAACTTTCTGAAAATGGGGTACCAGTATTACTGATGGATCTAAAAGGCGACCTGAGCGGACTGGCCAGGCCGGGTGAAGAAAAAGATTTCATCATAGAGCGTCATAGTAAATTGGGTTTCCCCTATCAGGCTAAATCGATGCCAGTTGAATTGATGACCATTTCAAATGAGCAAGGAGTCAGATTGCGTGCTACCGTAACTGAATTCGGCCCTGTGATGCTTTCAAAGCTTCTTGACCTGAATGATGTACAATCTGGAGTGGTTTCCATCCTGTTCAAATATTGTGATGACCACCGATTGCCTTTGATCGATCTCAAGGATTTTAAAAAGATCCTTCAATATTCAATTGGAGAGGGTAAGGAAGAGATTGGCAAAGAATATGGAAATGTTTCTTCCACCAGCGTGAATACCATCATCCGAGAAATCGTAGAACTTGAACAACAACGGGGTGAATTGTTTTTTGGAGAACCTTCTTTTAATATGGAAGATCTCCTGCGCACCAATAAAAATGGTAACGGTTATATTTCGATCATCCGCTTAACGGATATGCAGGATAAACCCAAGCTATTTTCAACTTTCATGCTGAGCATGCTGGCTGAAATATACGCATCTTTCCCGGAATTAGGGGATCATCCAAAGCCAAAACTGGTTATTTTTATTGATGAAGCGCATCTGGTTTTCAAGACCGCTTCCCAGGCATTAATTGATCAGATCGAAGCGATCGTAAAACTGATCCGTTCGAAGGGTGTAGGGGTATATTTCTGTACACAGAATCCAACCGACGTTCCAGATGCAATTCTCAGCCAGTTGGGTTTGAAAGTGCAGCATGCCCTGCGTGCTTTTACCGCCAAAGACCGGAAAGAGATCAAACAAACCGCTGAGAATTACCCCCTGTCAGAATTTTACAAAACTGATGAGATTCTCACATCGCTCGGGATTGGAGAGGCTTTGGTCACCGCCTTGAATGAAAAGGGGATTCCCACACCCTTGGCAGCTACTTATCTCAGGGCACCCATGACCCGGATGGATATTCTGACCTCTACTGAAATCGATCAGTTAATAGCCGATTCTGAGTTGGTTGATGTATATCAGGAAACCATTGATCCGGATTCAGCCTATGAGATACTCAGTAAAAAAATTGTAGCTGCTTCTGAACCGGAACATCAGGAAAAAATGCGAAAAGAATCAAAAACCATAAGTAAATCAAGAGCTGAAAAAAGTGCCCTGGAAACGATTACTCAGAATACCATGGTCCGCCAGGTGGGGAGAACCCTGGCCCGGGAACTGATGCGGGGATTATTAGGCGTATTGGGAGTGAGTACGGTGACACGAAGGAAGCGAAGATGATCCCGACTGGTTTTTATCCATGAAATCAGATTTCGGAAACCTGAAGAAAAAAATTCATTTCCTTCATTTCCTTTTTCCGGTTGATTTTTTTATTATCACCCGATGCCTGGTTTATAATAATTTTATTTCACCATTATAAAATCTGTCCACTTCAGACTCTCAAAAAAAGCAGCCGCACCTCCGGATTCTGGTAATAGATAGGAACCCTCTACAAGATAGTTACCCAGTACACGGGCAAGATCTTTATAGGGCAGGAAGGCATTTTTTACCACATCGGTTTCAGAACCTCCGGTTGGCCAGAAATTTTCCCTGGCTTCCACCGAGTTAATGGCAAATATCGTTATAAAGGATCCTGAATTCTCACCCTCCACCGCTTTATAGTAAAACAATCCCATATCCGGCAGGAGCCGGGTTAAATTCGGATGAAGTTGCTCTTCTACAAATTGTTCAAAGGCATCGGATTTATCTTTCCGAATTTGAATATAATGGATCCCCAGTATATCCACCTCAGGTAATTGAGTGATCGCATCTGCGCCAATCAGACGGTATTTTGTGAATTTTTTTGGATTGGTGATAAATTCAGATGGATTTGATGACGAAGGTCCAAGGGTGGAAAAGATTTTATCAGTGAATGGACTACCCACTGGTAAAATTTGATCTTGATAATCCGGGTTATCCGGAATGCAGGCAAGCAAAAATTCATCCTTTCCAACTCCACGATCAGCCTGCAATAAAAATAATTTGGTTCCAGGAACAGCAGTGTACCAGACCGGAGATACTTCCTTAACGAAAAATGTTTTGAGAGCATTTTGATTCACATTTTTTTTAAATGGAGATGCACTTAATATGATTGTCTCATTTAACTGAATTGCTTGTGCATTCAATGTTACGGGGAAAACGGACAATATTGATAGAAGGATCAATGGATTAATAAATCGTAGCATATATTCTTCTTTTCATTTATTTATATAAAGCGCCATAATTATATCATAAAAGTTAGGGATTCCAAAAGTTTAAATCGGATTTTTTCATTTGATCAACACCGGCCTATACTATCACTCATAAGTATTGCCAGAACCGTTTGTTATAGCCAGAAATAATAAGTAATTTACTAGATTGAATAAAAGAAGATTGGTCGTATGCCCATATACATGGATCGTCATGATATCCCGGGGGTAACTGCAAAGGATGTAGCCTTCTCTCATCAGGCTGACCTGAACGTTCAGGATCAATTCGGTTGCCGGGGGTTGACATACTGGTTTGATGAAGCGAGAGGAATTGCATTTTGTCTGGTAGAGGCTCCGAAAAAAGAATCGGTCCAGGCCATGCATAACAAAGCTCATGGACTGATGCCCCATCAGATTATTGAAGTAGATGCCCACCTGGTGGAATCATTCCTGGGAAGAATTGAGGACGTGGAAAACGTGGATCATTCGAAGACTTTTATTGATGAAACGGCCATGCGGGTATTGATGGCTACTGATCTGAAAGAATCTCCCCTGATGGTATCAAAATTCGGGATAAAGAAAGGCATTAAACTTTTTAACGTCCATAATCATATTATCCGGGCTCAGATAAAAAAATATGAAGGAAGAGAGGTTGAATATGGAGGAAATGGCATACTTGTCTCTTTTAAATCCATTTCCAAAGCTGTTCATTGCGCCCTTGAAATCCAGAAAGAATTTCGGTATCATAACGATCTATCTCCTGGTGAAAGCCTTCATATTGCAGTCGGATTAAATGCTGGCATGCCGGTTACCACAAATCATGATTTTTTTGAACAGGCTGTTTTACTGGCGCGATGGATGTGTTTTTTAGCCGGACCAGGACAGATCATGGTCTCTTCAGAAGTGTTTGAGATGGTAAAAAGAGAAGATATTTCTATTTTCTATGACCGGACCTATATTAGAATCCTGAGTCCGAAAGATGAGCATTTTTTAAATGTGTTAATGGATACAATCGAAAGGTATTGGGCAGAATCAACATTCAATGTGCTGGATTTATGTAAAGAAACCGGTCTGAGTAAATCACAACTGAATAGAAAAATTACTACGCTGACCGGGCATTCTCCCAATGATTTTATAAAGGAATTCAGATTGAAACAGGCCCTGGAATTATTGGATAAAAGGAAAGGGAATATCTCTGAAATTGCTTTTGAAACCGGATTTTCAAGTCCATCCTATTTCTCAAAATGCTTTTTGAAAAGATTTGGTATCCTACCCTCAAATTTCACAACACATATCCAATAATATAACCATCCATACAGGCGGGCATTCCATGTGATACAGGTTTACAATTTTTTGGTTCAAATGTATCCGCATTCTTAAGAAGATATGATTACGTTTGAGCAAACCATTAAAATACACAACCATGGAAAATTTAATGACAGTCATCGATTGTGAGGCTATCGCGACTTTAAAGGATCAGATGAGGGGAGAAATTATCCTTCCTGAAGATGAAAAGTATGATGAATCACGCATAGTATTCAATGCCATGATCGAGAAACATGCTGCCATGATCGCCTGTTGTGTGGATGTGGCCGATGTGATTCATGCAGTAAATTTTGGCAGAGAACATGATCTGCTGGTGGCGGTCCGGGGAGGAGGGCATAATGGAGGAGGCTTTGGGATCTGTGATGATGGCCTTGTGATCGATTTATCCGGCATTAAGTATGTAGGGTAAATCCAAAAAACGAAACCGTGAGAGTAGGTGACGGAAACGCCTGGGGCGAAGTGGATCATGGAACTCATCCCTTTGGACTGGCCGTTCCGGCTGGTATGATTTCGACAACGAGTTGGAGGATTGACATTGGGAGGTGGGATCGGATACTTATCCCGTAAATACGGACTTACGATTGATAACCTTCTAGAGGCCGATAAGGTATTGGCCGATGGATCCTTTGTAACAGTAAATGAAAATCAAAACAGCGATTTGTTCTGGGCCATCCGGGGAGGAGGCGGAAATTTTGGAATAGTAACTTCTTTTTTAAACCAGGCTCATCCTGTTCATATCGTGGTAGGAGGACCTACTTTATGGCCGATTGAAAAAACAGGAGAGATTATGAAATGGTACGATGAGTTTATTCAAAATGCCCCGAAGACTTGAATGGTTTCATAGCTACCTTGGTCATTCCTGGTCCCCTATTTCCTGAAGAATTACACAACAAGAAATTCTGTGGGATTGTATGGTGCTATACGGGAGATATGGAAAAAAAGGAAAAGGTATTCGAACCGATAAAAGCCATGAATCCATTGTTTGTACAGGTGGGACCGATGCCCTATCCGGTCATGCAATCTTTGTTTGATGGAATGTTAACACCCGGACTGCAATGGTATTGGAAGGCTGATTTTTTCAATGAATTAGGAGCTGAAGCGATAAAACAACATTTAAAATTTGGTTCGGCAATACCTACTCCACTTTCCCAAATGCATTTATATCCGATTACAGGTGCAGTAAGCCGTAAGGGGAATAAAGATACGCCCTGGGCTTACCGGGATACAAAATATTCTGGTGTGATAATAGGTGTTGACCCTAATCCTGCAAATAATGATAAAATTACCAGATGGAGCAAAGATTATTGGGAAGCACTCCATCCCTATTCGTCCTGTGGGGCTTATACCAAATTTATGATGGATGAAGGTCAGGAACGTATGAAAGCCAGTTACCGGCATAATTATGATCGCCTGGTGGAGATCAAGAGAAAATACGATCCGGAAAATTTCTTCAGGGTAAATCAGAACATCAGGCCGGATTGATAATTTATGAAGTGAAATTACTGCATATCAATTTTTGACTGGTATTTTTGATTCCTACTACCACCAAAGTGGTAGTAGGAGTCAATATGAAAACACCCATCGAGGAGATAAAAAACAATATACTCATTCATAAAGAAATCCGTTTATTTGTTAAAAGGGATGACCTCATCCATCCTTTCATTTCCGGGAATAAATACCGGAAATTAAAGTATAACCTCGAACGTGCAAGGAAAGAAAACCACCATACCCTGCTAACATTTGGAGGGGCTTACTCCAATCATGTGCATGCGGTAGCCGCGGCAGGGGCTATTCATGGATTCAATACAATTGGGATTATCCGGGGAGAGGAATATCATCCGTTAAACCCTACCCTCACCTATGCTGTGGAAAAAGGAATGAAATTGCATTATGTTTCCCGTGAAAAGTACAAAAATAAATACACTGTTCAATTCCTGCAGGAACTGAGAGAAATATTCGGTCCATATTATCTGGTACCGGAAGGCGGTTCAAATGTGGAGGCAATCCAGGGGGTCATTGAGATGGTGAAAGAAATTGACCTGGACATGGATGTGATCGCCGTCAGCTGTGGAACGGGTGCTACAATGGCGGGGATACTGAGCGGTCTTGAAGGGAGTCGATATGCCATTGGATTTCCGGTTCTAAGGAATGGAGGTTTTCTTCGCAAGGACATAGCTGGTTTGATCAGATCCTATAATAAAAAGGTATACACAAACTGGCATCTGGCAACAGACTATCATTTCGGCGGCTATGCCAGGTATAATATGGAATTGATTCATTTTATCAATGATTTTAACCAGCAGTTCAGGATATCACTCGATCCGGTATATACCGGGAAAATGATGTACGGAATTTTTGATCTGATCCATCAGGGGATTTTCAAGAAGGGACAGAAAATTCTGGCCATCCATACAGGAGGATTGCAGGGAATTCAGGGTTTTAATGAGCGTTTTGGGAATTTGATTGTTTGAGTGGGTTATTCCAGTAATGACTGAATGTCTTCTGTCGACAACTCCTTGATGAAGCTTTCTTCGGTGGTGATGAGATCGGTTGCCAGTTTTATTTTTCTTTTCTGAAGTGCAATAATCTTCTCTTCGACGGTATTTTTACTAATAAATTTATAGGTAAATACTTTGTTTTCCTGTCCAATCCGGTGTGCCCGGTCAATGGCCTGCTGTTCGACAGCCGGATTCCACCAAGGATCGAGCAGGAATACATAATCAGCTTTGGTGAGATTTAATCCCAATCCGCCAGCTTTCAGCGAGATCATGAAAATATGTATATCTGCATTTTCCTGGAAACTGCGTACCTGGGCTTCCCGGTCCTTGGTCGATCCATCCAGGTAGGCAAATCGGATCTTATGATGATTGAGATAATCGCATAGTATAGTCAGATGCTTTACGAACTGGCTGAAGATTAATATTTTATGACCTTCACTCAAGGCGCTATAGATCATTTGCGTCACATCTTCCAGTTTACCGGATTCTCCCTTGTATCCCTCTTCCACCATCCTTGGGTGATTGGCGATCTGACGGAGTTTAGTCAACCCCTGAAGTAGGATAAAGTGAGACTTCTTAACGCCATTTTTTTCGATTTCATCCAGTATTTTGTTCCGGTAAAAAGACTTGGCATCTTCGTATTTCTCTTCCTGGTCAGGTGTCATGACCGAGTATTTGATATTTTCAACTTTTTCAGGAAGTTCCTTGGCCACCTGGGATTTATGCCTTCTCAATATGAAGGGTTTGATGATGGTATTGAGCTTCCGGATCTTTAACTCATCCTTTTTCTTTTCAATGGGATTCAGAAATTCATTCTTAAAGAAAGATTGATTTCCCAGGAGTCCGGGATTAATAAAGGTCATTTGTGACCAGAGGTCCATGGTGCTGTTTTCCAGGGGAGTTCCGGTAAGAATCAACCGGTACTTTGATTTTAATTTTCTGACAGCCTTTGAAATATTCGAATTTGGATTTTTAATCGCCTGGGATTCGTCCAGTATGATGTAATTGAAATAAAACCGGGAAAGGATCTGGATATCCAGGCGAACAATGCCGTAGGATGTCAGGACCAGGTCGTAATCCTTGAATAAGGATACATCTTTATTCCGGTTCGTCCCGGTATAGACCAGTATTTTTAAATCGGGGGTGAATTTATTGGATTCCAGTTCCCAGTTATAAATGAGGGAAGTGGGCATGACCAGCAGTGAAGCGTGATTAATATTTTTTTCTTTTTGAGCCTGTAAAAGGGCCAGCGTTTGCACTGTTTTTCCCAATCCCATGTCATCAGCCAGGCAGCCCCCGAAATTATATTGATTGAGAAAATGCAACCAGTTATATCCGGCATACTGATACGGCCTCAATTTTCCGTTAAAAAAATCCGGTACTTTGATCTGATCAATCTCTTTGAAATTTTGAAGATTTTCAAGCTTTCGATCCATCGATACCTTTGCCAGCTGCCCGCTTTCAAGGTCTTTTACCAATGCCAGATGATGTTTCCTCAATTTCATCGATACCGGGCTTCCATTTCTCTGCTTTCCCTCCTCCACAAAAGCAAATAATTCCGAATATTCGATTAGCCATCTTTCGGGAATTACGGCAATTTCGCCACTTGGAAGTGTAATCTCATTACCTTTCAGGGAAATGATCCTGCGAAGCTCATTGAATGGGATGGAATAATCCCCGAATTTAACAATCGCATAGATATCGAACCAGTCTATGTTTTCCCTGATCTCAATGGATATGGAAGATTCGCCAATGAAATATTTTTTATTCTGTATTTTCTTTTGTTCAATGAGGAAGCCAATGTCTTCCAGGGAGGATTTATTCTGGTTGATCCAGGAAAAGGCTTTAAGTTTGGGCAAATTGATCCTGCCTTTTTCCAAGTTCAATCCCAGGTTTCTGATATAGGAAATAAATTTCTCTTCAAGATCTATCTGACGCGGGATCTTATAAAAGGTATAATTCCCATTTTCATTGCGTTCAATAGGAACACTTATCTTTTGAATCTGATCCGAAAGAAATCGGAATCGATCATATTGGAAATACAATTCAAGGGTGATGGCCTCATCCGGTTCTTCCTCCATGGAACGATAGGAAGATCCATTGGATATAAAGTTTTCCTCCAGGGCGCGGACCTCGTAAAACCGCAAGACAGGGGTGGGACTTGGATTTATTTTTACAATGTCGAACCCTCTGGCATGTACCTGAAAAGAACCGATCAAGGGAGCGACAAATTTTTCGTAATAGGTCTCTTCTATTTTCCGGGGGATCATGATGAATTTTTTATTCAGGAACGGTTGAAGCTTATTACCGTCTATTTCCTGATCGAATCCATAAAGTTTGTCATCTATGATAAGCCATGCCTGATGTTTACAGGGAAGATAGGCACCCCGGTACTGGAATTCTATTTTTTCACCTTCATATTTGATCGTTGGGAAATAATGTGTACTGTCCTCATTCCGGATGAAATGGAATAGGACCGATGCTTTCCCCTCCATGACCTGGATCTTTTTCCAAGTGGGTTCTCCATCAGCGCCCATTTCAAAGAGCATTTTCCCTTGTATCAAAGAAAAAATTCTGGCTTTCTGTTTTTCAATGAAGCGGCTGATCTGAGTTTGCATTTCCAGGTCCGGATTTTCAGATTTATAGATCTTAATGAAAAAATCAGCTGCTTTCAAACGGGTATTATTGAACTTTCTGAGAATATAATTCTGCTGGATGGTATCCATCAGTTTGATCATCTGGAAATCATGGTCATCCAGTCCGGAAGCAAATTCTGAAGCATTGGCAGAGGAAATATTCTGATTCTGAAGGGTCAGTTTCCCGTTTTTATCCTTTTGTACCACAAAAGATTCCACCAGATATCCCAGATACTCGTGCTGGTATATCGAGTAAACAATCTGAAACGATTTGGACGTTGAAACTTTCATTATAAAAAATCCCGACTTGCAATATAACAAAATATAGTGCGGATAATTCATGATTTTTATCATGGTTTATACTTTGAATGATACATCTGGGCATAATTTATAATGATTTTAAACTAATTTTTAAGTAAAGAGAAGACAGTTTGGATGGTATTTTTTTCAGAATTATTTTATTTGTAATGGCAATTCATTTATTTACTATTGAAACGATATCCTCTTATCTTTGAAAATCGTATGATTTAACTGAAAGAAGGAACTTACCATTCTAGCATGTGCAGGAATTTTTATCATTTTTTATTTGTGAGCATCCTGTTTACCCTGATCTTACTTATTCCCAATTCAGGTTTTTCGCAATTTCTGGGGTATCAGATACTTGGTGATCGTAAAAGGGTGAAGCTCCCTTTTGAGGTCTATAATAACCTGATCATCGTTCCGGTCAAATTAAATGGGATTATTCCTCTGAAAATGGTAGTGGATACCGGGGTACGTTCTTCAATCATAACAGATAGATTCATCACGGATATTCTAAGACTTCCCTATTCCCGGAAAATTACCGTGAATGGACCGGGAGATTTTATTGTCCTGAAGGCTTATGTGGTCAACAAAGTGGATATTGTTCTCCAGGGAGTTGTAGGTGCCGATCAATCCATTCTGGTGCTGGAAGAAGACTATTTACAACTTAGAAATTACCTGGGAACTGAGGTACATGGCCTGATCGGGCACGATCTGTTCAGTCGGTTTATCGTGGAAGTGGATTATGACAAAAAAATAATGACGTTGCATGAACCCGCTGATTTTAAGCCGAAAAGAAGTTTTACAGAGATCACTGTATTGGTTGAAGATTCAAAACCGTATTTACAGGCTGATATTTCTATGGATGATAGTAGCCGGTTTTCCGGGAAATTCATGGTGGATACAGGCGCAAGTCATGCCCTGCTGGTCAATGAAAATTCGATGGCTAACATCAATGTACCTGAAAGAAATCTCAAAACAGATATCGGACGGGGTCTTGGCGGTCCTATTTCAGGAGAAATCGCCTATATTGAGAAAGTGAAGATCGGCAAATTTTCTTTTAAGGATCTGATCGCCTCATTTCCGGATCCGGAATCCTATCCGGATACCATTGGACTCGTATACCGGAACGGAACCATCGGGGGTGAGTTATTAAGCAGGTTCACCGTGATTTTCGATTATTTCAACCAGAAACTTTATCTCAGGAAAAATTCCAGATATAAAAAACCTTTTGGCTATAATATGAGTGGGCTGACGGTAATTGCCGAGGGGAAAGAATTAAAAAAATTCCAGATCACAGACGTGCGAAAAGACAGTCCGGCCTATGAAGCAGGCCTCAAAGAGGATGATTATATTGAATTCGTCAACGGGATCCCCATTGAGAAAATAGGGCTTAATGATCTTTATAAACTTTTTAACTTTGGACAAGGGAAAAAGATCAACCTGATCATAACCAGGAATGGAGAAACCCAACGGGTGAAATTCCGGCTTCGGGATCTCCTGGCCAGTAACCAATGACCCAGGGCATCATCTGATTTTCAGTCCTGATTTTCCTCCGGGATTATAAACTTCACGGGAATCTCTACGGTCGATTCTGCAACTTTTCCATCCAAAATCGCGGGTTCCCACACGGGGCCTTGCTGGATCAGCCTGATGGCCTCTTCATCACATCCATGACCAATTGATTGCTTCAGGGTAATATTCCGTGGAATGCCCTCCTTTCCCACCGTGAAATTTACTACCACTACCCCATCCACTTTATTTTTAAGTGCTTCAGCCGGGTAGCGCAGACTATCTTCGAGATACTGGTGATAGGCCTCAAATCCATTGAATGGCCGGGCTTCCCGGTCAGCGGAGGGCTTTATCGCGATCAAGGCTGGCACAGGTTCTTCCAACATTTTTTTTGCGGCCTTTGCTATGTCTGCATCCGGAGCAGCTGCTGCCATTTGGTCTTCTGCGCCCTTTAATGGATGGATCTTTTCTTCAGTAGCCTCGTTATTTTCGCTCAATGTCAATTGTTCGGGAATGGACCGATCCATGTCCAGGAGTGGCGTTTCTTTTTCCTGGACGGCCAGCCTCTCCGAACGGCTCAGAACCGGCTGTTCAGCAGGTTGCTCATTTACCTGTTCGATAGGTTTTTTTCGCACGAACGGAGTTGTATCGAACATCACCTGCCCGGCCTCATCATCCATAGTTCTTTCTGTTTTTTGCACTTCCCTTTTTTCAGGAAGTTGTGCAACAACGCCTTCATCACGTTCCACTTTATCCCCTGGCATGGGCTTATTTTCCTTCAAGCTATCAATTACTTCTGTTTGAATGGTTTGATTCATAGAAAGTTTTTTCTCCCGGCTGGATTCCGTAATCCAATCAACCAGCACATAGAGGATCACCGAGGTCATTATGATCAGGGAAATGGTGGCCGCTATCCGATAAATATTGAATCCAGCCTTACGATGCATGCTTGATCTGAACCGGAGCGTATCCGAAAGCTCTATGAGATCTTCTTCAATTAATGCCGGATCTTCTGACGCAAGACCTTCCACCGTTTCCCGTAAAAAATCATGCTCAAGCATCAGTTTCTCGATCCGGTGCCGTTCCGAATGGGTCAATCCACCTCTCAGGTATTCAAGGAGGGTTTCTTTATCCGGAAATTCATGATGATTCTTTTTTTCTGACATTTTGTTTATTCAGACAGTTTTTCAAATTTCTTTTTCCATTTTGTAGATAACTTTTCACTTTTTTAAGGTCATAGCCCGTAATATTCGTGATTTCATCATAACATTTGTCTTCATAATAAAATAACGAAATACATTGCTTCTGATGTTTCGAGAGTTCATCCAAACATTTTTTCAATGCTTCGGTTTCCGTCTCGATCTCCATGCTGTCATCAGGATGCGTATCCTGATTGGATTCCATAAAAATATTTAATGTATTTTCTTCAAATTGATCGATATCCTTGATTTTACCTGCCCGCCTCAACTGCATGAGACAAAAGTTTCTGGTTACGACATAGATCCATCCTGGAAAATTCTTTATTTCACGGTCCCTCAGCTCGATCAGAATTTTTTCAAAGATCAGCATAACCGCATCCTTACTCTCTTCCCGGTTCTTCAGATATTTCAGGCAGGTACCATAGATCATATATGCATACCGGTCGTATAACTCACCCATGAACTCGAGGTTACCTGTCTTCCTGTATAACCAGAGCAGTTCCTTATCGGATCTCAACTGTTTTTTATTTTTTGCAAATCGGAACATCCATGATCAAGTCTTGGAATGTGAAATAATGAAGATTGACCTAATAATGAAAGATTAGATCCGGTTTTTTTCAGCTTATTGAAAATCAGACGGTTGGAAATCGAAGGAGAATTTTTTATTAGAAAAATTATGGAATTTGAAGAGATCCTGCATCCTGCTATAAAAAATCAAAATCATGAAAAAATTAATGCTATTGACATTCGTAATTATTCTGAGCGCATGGTCGAATCCTATCCGGGTATCCAGGACCATCACGGGGTATGTATTTTCCAGCATCGGTAATTTACCCGTTGAAGGGGTAAAGGTACAGATTGTCGCAACCCAAACGATGACTTTTACCGATAAAACCGGTTTTTACACCATCCAGGTTGAAAATGATCACACAAAAATCCTCTTCAGCCATCCTGATTATGTGGGCCAGGAAATATTGGCAGGTAAAGGAAACCAGGTCAATGTATTACTGGTCCCTTTAAAGAAAGATCCGAAAGTAGAACAGGTTGAACTTCCTTCAGAAACTAAAAAGGGGAAGGTCATGCCTGGTGTTCCGGCAAGGGAAGCGATGGTCTCCCAGCCCGCTTATCTGTCAGGATTTGCTCAGGATCAGCAAATGATGGAATGGAATACAGAAGATTACCGTCCGATCAGTGAAAACATATTTCATGATCCCACACGTAATCCGCTATCCACCTTTTCGATTGATGTGGATGCCGCTTCTTACAGCAATGTGCGTCGGTTTATCAATGCCAGTCAACTTCCGCCGAGAGATGCGGTTCGAATTGAAGAATTGATCAATTATTTCTCCTATGATTATCCCCAGCCGGCCAATCAGGATCCCTTTTCAGTGAATACTGAGGTGGGCCTATGCCCATGGAACGAAAATCATTACCTGGTACATATTGGACTCCAGGGTAAAGTTATCCCGACTGAGAATTTACCGGCTTCCAACCTGGTATTTTTAATCGATGTTTCAGGATCGATGAATGCTCCCAACAAGCTACCGTTACTGAAGTCGGCTTTTAAATTACTCGTTGAAAAATTAAGACCACAGGATAAGGTTTCGATCGTAGTGTACGCAGGCGCAGCAGGCTTGGCATTATCACCCACATCGGGAGATCAGAAAAGTAACATCACTGCTTCCCTGGAAAACCTGCAGGCGGGTGGTTCCACAGCGGGTGGACAGGGGATCATGTTAGCCTATAAAACAGCCCGGGAGCATTTTATCAAAGGTGGTAATAACCGGGTGATCCTGGCCACTGACGGAGATTTTAATGTCGGTGTTTCAAGCAATGCAGGAATGGAGGAGCTAATCGAGAAAGAAAGGGAATCGGGTGTTTTCCTGACTGTGCTCGGATTCGGTATGGGCAATTACAAGGATTCCAAAATGGAGATCCTGGCTGATAAAGGCAACGGTAATTACGCATACATCGATAATATACTGGAGGCTAAAAAAGTGTTTATCCATGAATTTGGGGGCACTTTGTTCACGATTGCCAAGGATGTTAAAATACAGGTTGAATTTAATCCTGCCATTGTCCAGTCCTACCGGCTCATCGGGTATGAGAATCGGAAACTTAGGGATGAAGAATTCAATGATGACCGGAAGGATGCCGGTGAACTTGGATCCGGCCATACCGTCACTGCACTCTATGAAATTATTCCCGTCGGTGTAGAAAATAAGTATCAGAATCCGATCGATCCCCTGAAATACCAGGAACAGAAAGTTGAGAATACGGGGCATTTCAAAGATGAAATGATGACCGTCAAGTTAAGATATAAACTGCCGGATGAGGATCAGAGCAAGCTTGCCATGACCATCATTAAGGATAAACCCAGAAATATTGGGGCAACCTCTGATAATTTCAGGTTTTCCATGGCCGTGGCCGCCTATGGAATGTTGTTGCGTGATTCAGAATTCAAGGGCGATGTTACCTATGATCAGGTACTTGACTGGGCCAGAAACTCAAAAGGTAAGGATATGGAGGGGTACAGGGCGGAATTTATACGAATGGTTGAGTCCACCCAGCTTTTATCAAAGAGTTAAAACAGATTCCTGTTCAAAAAACCGGGCAAAGATCCCGGTTTTTTTTATCTTTAATCTCAACGATTGTCAAGGTGAACGCCATATTAAAAATGAATCATTTATTATATAAGAAGAAAATACCGATTGTCATGACAGTATTGTTAATACTGATTGGTAATTATTCCTGCCGGCAATCTTCGACATCGGCTGAAACCCGGCCTAATATCGTCCTGATCCTGGCGGACGACATGGGATATTCAGATATTGGAAGTTACGGAGGTGAGATCCATACGCCCAATCTTGATCTGCTGGCGATGAATGGGATCCGTTTCACCCAATTTTATAATACTTCTAAATGTTTTCCTACCCGTGCAAGTATATTGACCGGCCTTTACAGTCATCAGGTTGGTATGGGGAGTAACCCGGATCATTTCGAAAAGAATTGTGTCACCATTGCCCAGGTACTTAAAATGGCCGGATACAGGACGTTAATGGCAGGCAAATGGCATGGGACCGATTTACCGGTGATGATGGGATTTGACCGATATTATGGCCTTGTGGATGGGGCAGTCAATTACTGGAATCCCGGAGAACGAAGAGCCGGTGAGCCCATGCCGGGCAGGAAGACCCAGATGTACCCCAGAACCTGGGCCATTGACAGCACTGTATATAAACCCTACACGCCGGAAAATCCCGATTTTTATATTACAGATGCATTTACGGATTATGCCTTGTCCTATCTTGAAACGTATAAGGAAGAGGATACACCTTATTTTTTATATCTGGCCTTTACAGCTCCCCATTATCCATTGCATGCATGGCCTGAGGATATAGCAAAATACAGGGGGAGTTATGGCGGAGGTTATGACAGCCTGCGACAATGGAGATTTGCGAAAATAAAGGATCTGGGTCTTTTTCCGAATGGTATACGACTTTCTCCACAGGATCCTGAAATGCCGGCTTGGCAGGATGTTGAAGATCAGGAGGAGGAAGCATTGAAAATGGCAGTTTATGCTGCGATGGTCGATCGCCTGGATCAGAATATAGGAAGGGTACTGAATAAAATCCGTGAGATGGATGAGTGGAGTAATACGATTATTCTTTTTTTATCAGATAACGGAGCATGTGCAGAGGTCGCGGAATTTACACCAGAGATCCCTCCCGGTCCCTTGGAATCGTATCGCAGCCTCAATTTATCCTGGGCAAATGCCACCAATACACCCTTCCGCAAATACAAAAATCATGATTTTGAAGGGGGGATATGCACCCCGTTGATCGTTCATTATCCGGATATGATACCATCCTCTTTTATCACGGATCAACCGGGACATATCATAGATATCATGGCTACCTGCATTGATCTTGCGGGAGCAAACTATCCTGAAAATTATAAAGGTCATGAAGTACTTTCCATGGAAGGGAGAAGTCTGGTACCTATATTCAATGGAAAAAATAGACAAGGACATGACGCACTTTACTGGCAATGGTCGAATAGCGTGGGAGTGAGAAAGGGAGACTGGAAAGCCGTAGGCTATCTTGATTCTCCCTGGGAATTATACAACCTTAAGAAAGACCGTACCGAGTTAAACGATCTGGCCAATGAACATCCGGAAATCGTCCGGGAGATGGACAGTCTTTTTCATAAATGGGCCTTAAAAACCGGTGCCAGGACTAAAAATCATCTTATGGAATAATTCTTTCACACGAATTTAATTTTAAAATTTAAATTTATGTACCGCTTGTTTTTTTTGTTTTTTATGATCCTGCAGTTTACTGCATGCGATCGTACTGATATTACCAGCGAAGGGGAAGCCAAGCAACCGAACGTTATCATATTATTTGCCGATGACATGGGTTATGGTGATTTAGGTTGTTACGGTCATCCACTGATCAGGACTCCCCACCTCGATCAAATGTCAAAGGAAGGGATCCGGTTAACTTCATTCTACGTGGCGGAATCTCTCTGTACGCCATCCAGGGCTGCCTTGTTGACGGGAAGATATCCTTTCAGGTCGGGAATGCATTTTGTATTGGGTCCTGAATCCACCAATGGTTTACCCGCATCTGAGTTCACGATGGCAGAGGGATTGAAATCGAAGGGATACCGTACTGCCATTTTCGGCAAATGGCACCTGGGACATCAAAAGGAGTTCCTTCCAACCAGGCATGGTTTCGATGCCTATTTCGGGATCCCCTACAGCAATGATATGCAAAAACCCTGGGTACAGACGGACGTACCACTCTCATTGTGGGAAAATGAATCTCCCATTGAACACCCAGTGGACCAGGATTATCTGACCGAACGGTATACGGAAAGGGCCTTGACATTCATCAGGGAAAATAAAGATCAACCATTCTTTCTTTATTTGCCATATAACATGCCTCATATGCCGGTACATGCCTCTCCAAAATTCCGGGGAAAATCAAGGGGTGGTTTGTATGGAGATGTAATTGAAATGATTGACTGGAGTGCCGGACAGATCCTGAAAGAGCTAACTGATCTGGGTTTGGCAGAAAATACCTTTGTAGTGTTTACCAGTGACAATGGCCCCTGGTCGGCTGTTCCAGAGAGAATGGTGGCCAATGGAAATGAAAGACATCATGCAGGGACGGCCGGATTGCTGGAAGGGAGAAAGGCCACTCCTTACGAGGGCGGACACCGGGTGCCCGCCATCATTCGTTTCCCGGGAATCATTCCTGCCGGACGGGTCGCCGCAGATATGGCCACCACCATGGACCTATATATGACCGTCATGGATTTAGCAGGTGTATCTATGCCTGAAGATATGACCTTTGACGGGCAGACTCTCCTTCCATTTTTAAAAGGAGAATCAAGTGCTCCTACCCAAACTTTTTATTATATCCTGGGGAAAAAATTATGTGCAATCCGGAACGGACCCTGGAAATTAATGATCAATAATAAGGGTGCAAGAGAAATAGAGCCCAGCGAGTTGGATTCAGTAACCTTATTTCATCTGGAGTGGGATCCAGGCGAACGATATGATTTTTCGGATAAACACCCGGAAGTTGTGGAAGAACTGAAGCAGATGCTCGTGATATTTGATAAGGAAATGTCCGGGTATATGGATTAGTTCAGACCTATTCGACTCATCTCGTCACTCCAAATGATGGTATGAGTTTATCCACCTACAGGATCACTTTAAAAAGGAACCCAGATAATTGCCGGAAAAAATATACCTCAAGGACCGCTCGCGAATGATTCAGAGGGAGATAAACAGATTCTTGAATACGGAATCATTACAGGCTATTCCGGGAATGAAATCGCCTTCGAAATGAAAAGATTTATGAAGCCTGCCCGAAGTTTATGGATGAATGGATTGATCAGTTACATAAATACAACACTTCAGGGAAAGTAATAATGAGGCGTTCTAGGCTTGCCATTTCCCTAAATTCCAAAAAAATGGTAAACGAGAGACGGAAAGGAAATTTAATGGAAAAATAATTCTTTTTCCACCTCACGAAAATGCCTAAACGGATCAGATAGGTATCAGGTTTACCATGCACATTCAGAAGTGAAATCTGGCTTCCACGGGATCTCCGACAGGTAGTACATTGATAGAACAGTGACTTCGTGGTTACACCGGATGATCTGAAGTAAGATCTTTCGGGCTGGGAAGGACTTTTTTCCTGGCCCTTGATCTTTCGATCCATTTTTCGAGGCCATAGATTACGGGATTCCCAAGGAACTTCATGCTTGTCTTCAACCCTTTTTTAAATCCCGGCTCTTCTTTTTCCAGATCCGTAGGGAAAGCTGCATCGATGGCCTGTTCGAAGATATAGCCGACCGGGTTGCCCACTTTCAATAGTACGTCGACGGTTTTTTCACTGGCCATCCTTTTAAGTAGAAGGCCTATGTTCGATACAATATTTGATGTTATACTTTTGGCAGTCTGGATGATAAACTGTGGTGACGGATAGAGTTCACGGTAACTTTTTACATAGGTTTTTGTACAATAATTTTCAGTGATCAAAGCCACCCTGGTCGTCAGTGCCGCATTGATCAATCCATCCGCCACGGAGGACAGAATCTTATCCAGGAAAGGGATGCTTTTCAGGCTGTCAGAGGCAAATTTTGAAAAAACTTCCTCAGTAGCATATTCAGCTGCTTCAGATCCACCCACCACCATGGAATAATATACCTGTCGTCCGATCCTCCACACATCCCGGTTGGATACGCGTCCATTATACAGGATGAAAATATCTTTTATCATCGACACGTTTGAAGAAAGGATGAGCAAAGCATCCAGGAATCCATTCTGGACGATCCCCGTTCTGTAAAATACCTGACTGACATATTTCCTGCGGATCTTTTCAGATTGCTTGTTGAGTACCTTGATCACCTCTTTATAGTCTTCCCGGGTGGGTTTAAGTTTTTGCAAGTCCATCCCCTTAGCCTGTAAAAATTGGTTATTTTTGAATCTTTTCATCCGTTTTTCAATCACATTCATTTCCAGGGGTAGATGCGTGGTGGGTGAAGGATTTACCGGAATGGAAAAGATCTGAATGACAGGAATGATCACAAAGTATGCCGTAAGGGCTCCCAGCAGGCTGATCGCTACCAGTGCCACGATAGGGTCAATGGCTTTCAGATAGGCATAAAATGATATAAATTCTTTGATCACAAAAAAAAAGAGAAAAAAGGAAAGAAAAAAAAGGATCTTTTTGATAAACCGGATCATGTGCTTTAGATAAAGTATAATTTATAATATAAGACGTAAATTCCGTTCTGCAAGTTAACTCCGGATAGCAAACCATCAATCCTCCTTCCTGGAGTTCGATTGGAATACTAAAACTCAAGACATGATTATTAGTCATGGCATGTGTTATTACGTAATTATAATTAGGAACCAGAGCAAAATAAAATGTTTACAAGGATAAGTCAAAGACACGCGTTATTCCGCCAGTCAGGTTCACTGAAAAAGGCTCCCTTCGGTATCAAACGGGTGATCATCTTTTTTATCATCATTTCTTTGATCGTGATGGTGGCTGCTTCAATCATTTATCTGATTTAGTCTGCTGATCAGGAATATGAGTGCCAGGAAGACATGAATGCACGAAGACGCGTATAATAATCATATCATGACTGCGCAGTCATGATATGATTATTATAGCAGGTCATTCGCAATGTTGGCAAGTTCTGACCTTTCTCCTTTCTCCAGGGTGATATGGGCATAAAGAGGATGGTTCTGGATCCTGTCGATCAGATAACTGAGGCCATTACTCTGAGAGTCAAGATAAGGCGTATCGATTTGGTAGATATCCCCGGTAAATATGATCTTCGTGTTTTCTCCGGCCCGGGTAATGATGGTCTTGATCTCATGAGGAGTCAGGTTCTGCGCCTCATCTACAATGAAGCAGATATTGGATAAACTTCGTCCCCGGATATAAGCCAGGGGAGTGATATTCAGTTTTTCATTATTTACCATTTCTGAAAGACGGGTATATTCCTTGTCCGTTTCTCTAAACTGGTTCTGAATGAATTTCAGATTATCCCATAGAGGTTCCATATAGGGATTCAATTTTGATTTAATGTCACCGGGCAAATAACCAATATCCTTGTTACTCAAAGGTACAATGGGTCTGGCCAGGTAAATCTGTTTAAAATCTCGCCTTTGTTCCAATGCTCCAGCAAGCGCCAGGAGGGTTTTCCCGGTTCCGGCCACTCCCTGCAGGGTAACCAGCTTCACATTCGGATTCAGGATCGCATGAATGGCAAAGGTCTGCTCGGCATTACGTGGCTTGATCCCGTAAACAGGCCTTTTCTCTACCTTTTCGATCACTTTATCCAAGGCATTATAATAGGCTAGGCCAGAATTTTTTATACTTTTTAGAATGAAATAGATATTATTGATCGGTTTCTTCTTTTTCAGCAATTCTTTTACCGTACAATTGCCCTGTTCATAAAGTTTGTTGATGAGATCTGGTGAGATGTCTTCCAGGATCGTTTTCCCGGTATAAAGGGAATTGACGTTTTTGATTTTTCCTGTTTCGTAATCCTCGGAAGTCAGATTCAATGCCTTCGCTTTGATGCGGAGGTTTACATCCTTGGTTACAAGGATCACGTTTTTATTCTTATTTTCTTGTTGCAGCTTCAGGGCTGCGTTCAATATCTTATGATCGGCTTTTTTTTCGTCGAAGATCTGTTCCGCATCAAGGCCCTTTTTATTTGGTGTGGCCATTAACACTTTAAATTTTCCACGACCTCTCCCGTTAAGGGGGATCCATTCCTGTAACTTATGTCCCCTTGAAAGATTGTCAATAAGTCGGATGAATTCCCGTGCTTCGAAATTGATGGTATCGTTGCCTTTTTTGAAGTTATCGAGTTCTTCAAGAACAGTAATCGGGATCCCTACATCATGTTCCTGGAAATTCAATATGGCATCATGGGAGTATAAAATTACGGAGGTGTCCAATACAAAAATTTTTTCTTTAGTCGAGTCGGATTTTGTCATGTTCTTTCTTACCCTGTAGCTAATTTTTGTCTGTATATATCTTGATCTTCCCGGACTTCAATTTCTAGAATGTTGGCAAGTACCAGCCATACCAGCGTCTTTGAGGCCACATACTTTTTTATGTTGGCTATTTTTGAAAATTCATTTAACGTGATCTCCGGGTGTTCCCCCAGATAATTCATCAGTATTTTTTCCTTGTCACCGAGTTGCACTTTCATTCCCTTTATCCGGTGCCTTTTCTTTAAAATTTCAATCAGTTCACGGCTCGCCTGCAAGCTTTTATCCTTGAGTCGGATATATGCTTTTCCATTATTCTGTGAGCTGGGATCGATTACAAAATGGGGTTTATTTCGGCTTTCAAAAATCGTATAATTCAAAACAGCCCGTTTTTCATTGATACGTACAACATCAATGGTGTAGCTGATTTTTGGTTTGCAAAAATTGGCAATGGCATTCTCCAATACAAAAAGATCTTCCTCTACGGTTTTTGTACCGGTTATTTTCCCATCGTCCTCCACGCCGATTAACAGATTTCCTCCTGTGGTATTCGCAAATGCAACTATTTCTTTCACAATTTTTTCAGGGAAATTGGCCTTCTTTTTAAATTCGGTTGCTTCATTTTCACCAGCTTTTATCAGCCTTTTAATATCCCTGATATCCATGATCGATTAGAAAATGAATGGTCAATAATTCTTTTCCAAAGATAAAGTTATACAAAAAATATGTAATTCAGCCATCAAATATGATCAATAATCCAGTGATTCATCATCCTCATTTTTCATGGTAAACATACTGCTCAATAAATCCTTGAATTGAGTCCCTGAAACAATATTTTTTTTACTGATCATGCTGTATTCGGATAAGCCATGAAGCACAAATTCCATCAGGAAATAGCGGGTATCTTTATCGGATTGTTTCTGGTATTTCTGGACCAGTTCCATGAGGCCGGGTACCTTGTCCAGGATCTTCATATATTCATTCTGTGAATGATCATAGATGAGGTCGATTTCATTCCCTTCTCCAAACCATTCTATGACTTTTTTATAAGGATTTGAGTCTTTCTGTTTCCTTACATTATCAGGGTCTGGAAAATAACTGTTAAACTGGGTCCGGATCGCTTTTCCAATCAGATCCTGAGCCACGAGGCCGGGACCCTCCTGCTCACCTTCATATACCAGTTCGATTTTACCAGTTATGGAAGGGATCACCCCAATAAAATCGGATATCCGGATCGAGGCGGTCTTTTCATTATTCATCAGGGCCCTTCTTTCAGCAGCACTCATGAGGTTCTCATAAGCTGAAATGGTGAGCCTGGCTGAAACCCCACTTTTTGGATCCACAAATTCAGAATGCCGGGCTTCGAGGGCAATCTGTTCAATGATATCCCTGGCCAGATCGTTATTTGTTATTTTCTGATGCTGATCAGGCTTGATCCTCGCTTCCTGGGTGGTGATCTTTTTCCCTACTTCAATTGACTTTGGGTAATGGGTAATGATCTGACTGTCAATGCGGTCTTTCAATGGGGTTACGATCGAGCCCCGGTTGGTATAATCCTCGGGGTTGGCTGTAAAGATGAACATGATATCCAGTGGTAGCCTCAATTTAAATCCTCTGATCTGAATGTCCCCTTCCTGGAGGATATTAAAAAGTGCAACCTGGATCCGGGCCTGTAGATCGGGTAATTCATTGATCACAAAGATACACCTGTGAGAACGCGGGATGAGTCCATAATGAATGACTCGCTCATCGGAATAAGGCAATTTCAGGGAAGCAGCCTTGATGGGATCGACATCACCGATCAGGTCAGCTACTGAGACATCCGGAGTGGCCAGTTTTTCGGTATATCGTTCAGATCGATGTACCCACTGGATGGGTGTATGATCTCCATGTTCCCTGATCATTTCTTTTCCATATCTTGAAATGGGATGGAAAGGATCATCATTTAATTCCGATTCACCAATAACCGGAATATATTCATCCAGTAAACCGATCATCATCCGGGCGATTTTTGTTTTGGCCTGGCCACGGAGACCCAGAAAATTGATATTATGCATGGACAGGATGGCCCGTTCAATGTCCGGTATCACCGTTTCCTCATAACCCCAGATACCTTCAAACGGATTTTCCTTTTTCTGCAGCTTTTTGATCAGGTTATCACGTAATTCCTGTTTGATCGGTCTCTGCTGATACCCGGAACCTTTCAACTCGCCCAATGTGTGAATGAGGGGGAGTTGTCTCGTTGGAATTTCCCTGTAATCCATATGATTCAATATGTTTTTCTTCGATTTCTTTTATAATCTTCAAATAATAAATGGCCCAGGCCTTTCAGACTGGAGTAATAGGCGTTGCCCTTGTTTACCATGGTAAATTCATTGACAAATTGTTTAAGATAAGGATCGGATGCGATCATGAAGGTGGTAATGGGGATATTTAATTTCCGGCATTGAGCGGCCAGGTTCAGGGTTCGATTCAGGATTTTTTTATCCAGTCCAAAACTGTTTTTATAATATTTCAAACCCTCTTTCAGGCAAGTGGGTTTTCCATCTGTGATCATGAATATCTGCTTATTGGGGTTCTTTCTTCTACGCAGGAGGTCCATGGCTAGTTCCAGTCCGGCTACTGTATTGGTATGGTAGGGGCCCACTTTAAGATAAGGCAGATCTTTTATCTGTATCTGCCAGGCATCATTCCCAAAAACAATGATGTCAAGGGTGTCTTTTTTATATTTTCGGGTGATCAATTCGGCCAGAGCCATGGCCACTTTTTTGGCAGGCGTGATACGATCTTCTCCATAAAGTATCATGGAATGGCTGATATCGATCATCAGTACGGTTGATGTTTGTGTTTTATATTCCGTTTCAACCACTTCCAGATCATTTTCGGTCAGAATAAAATTCTGATATCCCTGATTGATCTGGGCATTCCTCAGTGAGTCGGTCATCGATATCTGCTCAAGGGAATCTCCGAACTGATAATCACGACGGTCGGTGCTCAATTCATCTCCCTGGCCATTGTGCGGAGTATTATGATTGCCTCTTCGGGATTTTTTCAGTTTGCCGAAGATCTCTTCGAGTGCTTTTTTCCGGATGGATTGTTCACTTTTTGCCGTAATCTTTATCGCCCCGGACTCCCCGTCTTCAGATATGTATCCTTTTTTCTTAAGATCCTCTATAAAATCTCCCATGCCGTAATCCTTCTCAGCCAAGCCATATTGTTGATCCAGTTCATTCATCCAACGGAGAGTTTCGGATACATCGCCTGAAGTGATGACCAGTAAATGCATGAAAATATTCAATAACTGGTCAAATCCACTTTTACCACTTTTGGGAGGAGGTTCGTACTTACTGAATCTGAATCCGCGCATAAGCTTTAACGATCAATTAAAATATTCAGGAAATGGAATTGTAAACATTAAAATGAAAACGATTTCAACATTTATTTGTTTGGAGAGCCCCACAAATTTTGACACGGATCGCTCCATCATGATGCGGTCATTCGAGATTACTGAAGGACCAATCTTAAAGGTAATCAGAAAATTTAAACTTTTTGCGGTTGCAGGACCTCTAAATATAAATCTTCATACATGGGTAGGATCTTATCCACGTTAAAATCCTTAGCCCGTTTTAGAGCCCCCGCCTTGAACCGGGGAAGGTTGTGATCATCGAGGATGGTGATCGCATTCCGGGTCATGTCTTCAATATCGCCTACATTGCTCAGAAAGCCGGACTGACCATTTATGTTCAGTTCGGGAAGTCCACCAGCATTGGAGGATATTACAGGAACTTCACACGCCATGGCTTCCAGGGCAGCGAGGCCAAAACTTTCTTTTTCTGAAGGCATGATGAACAGGTCAGATACAGAGAGGACCTCTTCAATTTGATCCAGTTTTCCAAGGAAACGGATGTCATCACAGGTACCAAGTTCACGACAGAGACTTTCGATCCGGATCCTTTCGGGTCCATCTCCGACAAGCAGCAATTTAACCGGGATCTTTTTACGCAAATTGTAAAACACCATCAGCACATCTTCCACCCTTTTCACTTTCCGGAAGTTGGAAGTATGGACGATCAGTTTTTCATTGTTCGGACAGATGGCGGTTTTGAAATGATCCTTTTTCTGTTTTTTAAATCGATCCAGGTCAATAAAATTCGGGATCACCCGGATTTCTTTCTTTATGTTGAAATATTCAAGTGTTTCCTGTTTTAAAGACTCCGATACGGCGGTGATGGCATCCGAATTATTGATGCTGTATGTAACCACGGGTTCATAGGAAGGATCTTTTCCTACAAGGGTAATATCTGTTCCATGCAGGGTGGTAACAAAGGGCATATTATATCCCTTGGTAGCCAGAATTTGTTTGGCCATCAAAGCGGCCGAAGCATGAGGGATGGCGTAGTGAACGTGGAGCATATCCAGTTTTTCAAAACGCACCACATCCACCAGTTTCCCTGCGAGGGCCAGTTCATAAGGTGGATAATCAAACAAAGGATATGAATTGATAGTTACCTCGTGGTAAAACAGATTTTCATTAAAAAAATCCAACCGTGAGGGCTGAGAGTAAGTGATAAAATGAACTTTATGGCCATTTTTAGCCAATGCCTTTCCCAACTCTGTGGCAACCACCCCACTCCCGCCATAGGTGGGGTAGCATACAATTCCTATATTCATTTTTAATAATTGATGATAGAACTATATATTACAGTCTCAATTCTTTTACGTGTGTCCTGATCGATAAGTTTTCGATTATCTACATCAGGATAGCTTCTATTGGATAAAAATACATAAATCAGATTATATTTTGGGTCTACCCAGACATAAGTACCAGTAAAGCCACTATGTCCGTAACTTTCATCGGACGCGTAAATGCTTGCCGGATTGTATTCGTCCCCGATCCTTTGAGGTTTATCCCATCCAATCCCCCGCCGGTTCTTTTTATATTGGCGCAAGGTAAATTCATGGATGGTTTTCGGATGAAAGTAGGTGATGCCTCCATAATATCCACCTTGCAGATTCATCTGGAGGATCTTGGTCAATTCATACGCATTGGAGAACAGGCCTGCATGACCAGCTACACCACCGTAGATTGCTGCGATCTCATCATTGACATGGCCCTGAATTTTCCCGTTCCTGAACGTTTTATCGATTCCGGAAGGTACGATCCAATCGGTGGTAAATTTTTTTTGAGGCAGGTAAGTTAAATAGGTTAATCCCATGGGTTCATATAGATATTGCGTCAGAAACTGATCCAGCGGCCAGCCTGTTATCTGGTCTATTAATTTTTCGATGATATAAAATCCCATGTCGCTGTATTTATATTCATAGGGTTTTTCCGGATCTTCTTTTTTAAGCAATTCGGTTTGTAACAACCAACTCCACAAGGTATCCCGAAGCGCAGGTTTCGCATAGAGATCAGCGGTTACTTCTATGGAATAATCCGTCGTTTTTGTTTTCGAATAGTAATTATTGGCCGGATCGTAACGTTTTAATGTATGCATCCAGAAAGGATAGTAGGGAAGCAGGCCAGCCTGATGGGTAAGCAGATCCCTGATGATGATGTCTTCCTTGTTGGTTTTTTTCAATTCAGGCAAATAATAGGAAACTTTTTTATCAAGATCGATCAAACCTTTTTCGTATATCATCATCATTGCCTGGATGGACCCGGCAACCTTGGTCACTGAAGCCAGGTCATAAAGGCTGTTCTCCTCAATGGGGATTGACTTTTCGTAGGTTTGATAGCCGTAATTCCGGTCAAATACTACCCGGCCGTTCCTGGCAATCAGAATCTGACAACCGGGGATGGACTTATCGCGAATTGACTCCTCTACGATGGGGCCGATCAGAGCAAGATAGGTGGAATTGAAACCCTGGGCTTCGGGTGTTGAAAATCCGAGTCTGCCAAGGGAATGGGTCAGAATACCATTACCAACCTGGATATCCCCATTGATACTGACCGGAAGATGCCCTTTAAAGGGAAGGGCGCCAAATAGTAATTGAGGAACCACGGACCTCGAGTAAGGATCATCCTCATAGGCACATATCAGATGGCCAATATCAGTAAAATTATTCAGACTGTATGGAATTCCATATACGATGAGTACTACCTGGGTATATTTATTTAACTGGTGTATAAATTCCAAATCTTCCTGGTAGATCCCATAATTCCGCCTGGCATTGATGGTGAGGCCATGTAATGAAACGATCACTACTTCATAAGATTTCAAGTCGTTGAATGTTTCCTGGTATTTTTCACTTATACTGGTTTCCCTGTTAAGGGAAAAATGATTAAGGGGCGTATACAGATCAAGACCATGGCCTGTTGACTGTTCCGGAGTGCCATTCATATCGAGGGAGGCAAACCGGATGGTATCGATCAGGTGAAAAGGGATAAGATAATCCTTATTATTGACCAGTGTAATGGCGTTCTCATATATGGCCCTGGAAATTGTTTCCGTATTTCTATTCAATTTCTGGACGAGAGACTGTGTATGAAGCGGATTGTTTTGATACAGACCCAACTGATACTTTGCCTGCAATAAACGGACAACCTTTTCATCGATCATGTTTTCTGAAATTTCTCCCTGTTTCAATGCTTTTGTGAACGTTTCCAATACAGCCGGTACATTCACCGGCATCAATAGTACATCACATCCAGCCTTGAATGCTTCAAGCTCAGCCTTTCCCGGCGGATAAATGGCGGTCACCCCACGCATATTCAGGGCGTCCGTAAATACCAATCCATGATAATCATATTCCATTCGAAGCTTTTGATGGATGATATTTTCTGAAAGGGAGGCGGGGCGGTTCGGATCGGTTTCCAGTGCCGGTATATTCAGATGAGCCACCATTATCCCATTTATTTCAGCGGACACTGCTCTTTTAAAAGGGACCAATTCGATTGAATCCAACCGTTCTTTGGCGTGACGGATCACGGGAAGCATTAAATGAGAATCCGTATCCGTATCCCCATGCCCAGGAAAATGTTTCCCCACGGCAACGATTCCGTTATCCTGAAGGCCCTCCATATAGGCGATTCCTTTTTCTGCCACCCAATCAGGATTTTCACCAAATGATCTCATATTGATAACCGGATTGGAGGCATTGTTATTCACGTCAAGTACCGGAGCAAAATTGACATGGACTCCCAGCAATTTACATTGTCTAGCGACCTCCGCTCCATAGTTGTAGACGAGGCGGTTATCATCGACCGCCCCAAGGGTCATCTGCCTGGGAAAGGGGATAATGCTGTCGAGTCGCATGCCAGCTCCCCACTCAGCATCCATGCCGATCAGCAACGGGATTTGAGTGTGATGCTGATACCGGTTGGTAAGCGCCACCTGTCTGTCCGAAGATCCCTGGAAAAATACCAACCCTCCTATGTGATATTTTTCAATCAATAATTCCACATTCTGATAATGGGATTCATTCTGATTGGAGTAAGTTGCGATCATCATCAGTTGCCCGATTTTCTGTTCCAGCGACATGGATGTCAGCATACTGTCGATCCATTGCCTTTTTCCGGGGCGAGGATCCGGTGATTGACCATTTACTTTTTTAAAATTACCTGATAAAAAAAGAAGAAGAATACAAACCAATTTCACTCGTAAACCCATACGTCACTTATGATTTAAGCAAATAATCCATTAATTTTGTATATATTAAGAAATTTTACAAATGAGACTACCTACGCTCACGCGGCTTCCCAAAAATAAACGATTTAATTTTCAACCGCGTTATTATGATCCGATAAAAGAGGAATTGCAGGAAAGAACCAGCCGGATAAAGAGTGAACTTAATCAATCAACCTCTGCCAGTTACCGGGAAAACATATCTGTTGCTTTCCGGAGGCGAAAACGGGCAGATAAAAAATCAGGGGTCATGCAGTTTGGGTTTGTCATCTTTTTTGCACTTATCTTTATCGGATACCTGACATACGGAGAGAAAATATTTTTTTCTTTTCTTATACTTATCCCTATCTATATCTGGTTAAAAAGGAAAAGAAGGGATTGATAATTCATGAGGGATATTATTCATCTATTACCTGATTCAATTGCCAATCAAATTGCTGCGGGCGAGGTGGTACAACGTCCATCCTCGGTTGTCAAGGAGTTGATCGAAAATTCCATTGATGCTGGGGCAGAAAACATCCATGTGATTATCAAGGAAGCCGGGAAAAATCTTATACAGGTAATCGATGATGGGACAGGGATGTCAGTAACCGATGCCAGGATGTGCTTTGAAAGACATGCCACCTCTAAAATCACCCATGCGGATGACCTCTTCAGGATCAGGACTATGGGATTTCGGGGAGAGGCACTCGCTTCCATTGCGGCGGTGGCCCAGGTTGAATTAAAAACCAGAAGGAAAGAAGATGAACTGGGAACAAGCGTCTGCATAGATGGTTCCAGGTTTATCAGGCAGGAACCGATTGCCTGCCAAACAGGTACCTCGGTGGAGGTGAAAAACCTGTTTTTTAATGTTCCGGCCAGAAGGAATTTTCTTAAATCCAATTCCGTTGAAATGAGACATATCATCGATGAATTTCAACGTACTTCTCTGAGTCATCCCCTTATCAATTTTATATTACATCAGAACGACATGGAAGTGTATCATCTTCCATCGGGGAAATTGGTGAAAAGGATCGTCAACCTCTTCGGCCGTAATTACCAGGAACAGTTGGTTGTCTGCCAGGAGGATACTCCTCATCTCCAGATCAGGGGATATGTCGGAAAACCGGGTTTTGCCAAAAAAACCCGTGGAGAACAATTCTTATTTGTCAATAACCGGTACATTCGGAGCAACTACCTGGTTCATGCCATCCAAAATGCCTATGATAATCTGATTCCCCAGGAATACTTTCCTTTTTTTGTTATTTTTCTGGAAATCGATCCGAAACACATCGATGTCAATGTGCATCCAACAAAAACAGAAATCAAATTTGTTGATGAACGTACCATTTATGGATTGATCAAGGCGACCATTAAACAAGCCTTGGGACAACATAATATCACCCCAAGTCTGGACTTCTCACAGGATATCAATATTGATCTTCAAAAGGATTATGGAGGGGAAAATTCTGAAAGAACCAGAAAAGAACTGGATTATGAAAGGTTCAGATCCAGATCGGGTGACTTCAGCAATCTCCGGAACTGGGAAAAGCTTTATGAAGATCCTGAACAGCAAGGTCCATCCGCTTTCAGGCATAGAATGGAAGTATTCAGTAACCAGTCAGATCCGCTGATCCTGCCGAGTGATGTCAATAAACTTAACTCCCCGGAACTGCTTCAACCGGGACAGGGAGAGGATAACCTGCTCTACACCTATCAGCTTCATCGCCGTTATATACTTACCCAGGTTAAGTCCGGCCTCATGATCATCGATCAGGTAGCTGCTCATCAAAGGATATTGTATGAAAAATATCTTTCCTATTTACAGAATAATACGGCCACCATTCAGAAATTGATTTTTCCAATTTCAGTGGAGTTGAACCCATCTGATTATGCGCTCGTTATGGACATCAGAAATGAAATTTCATCGCTGGGATTTGATTTTGAATTATTCGGCAAAAATGCCATCATCATCAATGGGATTCCATCCGGCTTGAAAGATATCAATGAAAAGGAAGTTTTCGAAGGATTGATTGACCAGTATAAACTGAATAAGGAGAAACTGGAGATGAAAACACAGGAAAACCTGGCGATGTCGATGGCGCGATATACTTCTGTAAAAGAAGGCAGATCCATGAACGAGAAAGAAAGAAAATCAATGATCGATCAATTATTCGGGTGTAAAAATCCTAATTATTCTCCCTTTGGTGAGTTAACATTTTATATTTTTACCCTGGAAAAATTAGCAGATCATTTTAAGAAGAAAAATTAATGTTCGGAAATTTAACACCCACCGTAAGGAATTTACTGATCATCAATATTGGGCTTTCATTGATACAGGGCTTATTTCATGTTAATTTAATAAACCTAGGGGGGTTACGATATATTTATGCGGAGTCATTTTATCCCTTTCAATTCTTTACCTACATGTTCATTCATGCACCGGGTTTCTGGCATATATTTGGAAACATGCTGGCCCTTTTTATTTTCGGTCCGTGGCTGGAACGTGTATGGGGCTCCCAGCGATTTCTTCTATTTTATCTCGTGACCGGGATAGGTGCAGGAATACTATGGGGGGGTGTCAATTATTTTGAAGTTCACGCGGTACAAAAAGATGCGGAAGCTTATTATGCAAATCCAAATCCTGAAAGTTTCAATCAATTTATCATTGATCATTATCAATTAAATAATCAGTTGGAAAGTTTGGTGGAAGAGTATGCTGAAAATCCTGAAAGTCAACAATATACCTCACAAAGTGTTGCCATTGTACGGGAATTGTATACCCGGATGGCAAACCTTCCCATGGTTGGTGCCAGTGGGGCAGTCTTCGGTGTTTTATTGGCATTTGGAATGCTGTTCCCCAATACGGTTTTGATGCTTATTTTCCCACCCATACCCATTAAAGCGAAATATTTCGTATTATTATATGGACTCTATGAATTATATTCTACCATTATCCAGGCACCTGGAGATAATGTAGCGCATTTTGCCCATTTGGGTGGTATGTTTTTTGCGTTTATTTTAGTGAGATATTGGTCAAAACAAGGATTCCGTTAACTGAAATTCAAGATGCAGGGTCATAGTATACTGGATGAATTTAAAATGGCATGGAAAAAACCAGACAATGCCCTGGTACAGATTATCATCATTAATCTGGTCGTATTTATAGTCATTAATATTTTACGGGTCATCTTCTCGATTTCAGGAAATCCGGAAACCTTTAAAACGATCGTAGATCAGATCGTACTTCCATCCGATTTATCAAGTTTTCTGTATAAACCCTGGACCCTCATCACCTATTTTTTTACCCATGAGGGATTTTTTCACATTCTTTTTAACATGTTGTTTTTTTACTGGTTCGGGAGGATCATATATGAGTTTCTGGGTAATAACAAATTGATCAATTTATATGTCATGGGGGGCCTAGCAGGTGGACTGATGTTCATGCTGATCTATAACATTGTTCCTTATTACCACAACCTTGTACAGAACTCCCAATTGCTCGGAGCCTCTGCAGGAGTACTCGCTGTAGTGGTAGGGGCAGCAACCTACATGCCAAATTATACCGTCTTTCTTTTGTTCCTGGGTCCTGTAAGGATCAAGTACATCGCCATTTTTTATGTTTTATTGTCTTTATTCAGGATTGATGGTACGAATGCCGGCGGGGAACTTGCTCATTTAGGAGGCGCAATCATCGGCTACTTGTATATGGTCCAGTTGCGCAGGGGAAATGATTTTGGGCAACCCATCATTAAATTTTTTACTTTCATTAAAAGTTTGTTTAAACCAAGTCCAAGGGTTAAAGTATCCTATAAATCTAAAACTAAAAAAACAAGCACTGATAAAACAAAACCCACCAAGGAATCAGGAGTGAGTCAGGATGAGATCGATGCAATCCTGGATAAAATTTCACAAGGAGGATATGAAAGCCTGACAAAACAGGAAAAACAAAAATTGTTTGACGCAAGTAAAAAATAATTCTGGAAATCTTTCTATTTATTTAACCGGTTTCGGTTATTTTATTCCTTTGCCGCAAAAGTATAAATTCATAGGTTAAAAAAGCCAGTATGACGCCCAAGCCGCTTGCCACAATATCATATACATCAAAAGTTTCACTGGCCCCCCATATGGGTTTGAATTCTTCAATGGTAAAAATTAAAAACACGATCACCCCACTTATATAAACGATCCTCCTCCCATTTCGGGGAGCCCGAAGGAGTGTGGCGACAATTGGCGCCATGGTAATGATATAAGCCGCTAAAAAATTCGGAAGGCATCCTAAAAACCATTGAAAAAAAGGGATGTGATTAAGGTTCGGTCTCAAAAAAGTTTTATTCACGGTAACCAGGCTGTATAGCAAGGCAAATAAGATCACATTGATCCTGATGATTGAAAATCGGATTTTATTATTCATTGCAATTTATTACAAGTTAAAAAATGAAAGAAATTATTGCAATTTGATGAAGTATCTATTTTACTTTTTAACCCGATGTTAGTGTAATCATATCCACATATCATTGACATCCCTATATCCATTCCCCATATTCTTTTTATCGTTTACCAAATCGATGGTGGATGAAATATTTCTTTTTAATCGGCATTTTGATGGTATTTGCAGGATTTGCTGGCAATAATAGTAAGGAAAAGAGAGAAGTTGTAATTGAGATTGGCAAAGTGGAATTCAAAGAACAGGACAGTGGTGGATGGGCGATGATCGTAAAGATCACCAGTGTTAATGATTTTGATTTTCAGGGGATTGTGGAGGTTGTATTATTGGATGAAAATGGTCAAATGAACAGCCAGTTTACGAACCTCTTGAATGATGAGGATCCCATTGCGCCAGTTGAAGGTGGTGTATTTAAAAATACTGCGGATCAGAACACTTTGCAGGTGCTACCCGTTACCAGGTACAATTCGTCGGTGAAGATTGATCCGAATCATTCACGGCCATCTGATTTTTTAGATTGTGAAGCCTACTTATTAGGCTACTTTTCAAGGATTCATATATCTTGATAAAACAGATTGAGTATTCCGGTCAAACGTATCCCAAAGCTTCAAAATCGCATTTCTGTTTTTTTCAGTGTCCAGAACAGCCGGGGGCATTTTTTTGGCAATATAAAAATTTACCAGTGGATGACCTGATTGCATCAGTCTAAGAATTTCCTCAAAGTGGTCAAAATAAAAGGCATCATCCAGGTTCTTCAGGCCAAGGATCATGGTCTTTGGATTTTGTGAATTCAATAACTGATGTTCAATTTCAGCGTCATAATTCAGTAAAGAATACTCCCGCATTTTTTGTTTTATATCGCCATTTACCAGATGCCAGAGGGTATATGTTGAATAGAGTGCCCCCTCAACTACGGCTGATCGAATTTCCCGTGCCGTCGCTCCTGTAAAGGCATCTATTTTTTCTGAATAACGGGTTTGATTTTTATCCAGAAGTTCATCTTTGGATTTTTCACCCAGGATTGAATTCTCATCGCTCAAAGTCATTTGCAGTTTGCAATAATCCTGGGTGGTAAAGGGCATATGATCGTTTTTTGTCATAGGTTTTCCCCGGAGAGTATCGAATCGGATATAATTACCGCCCAGATCCCAATAGATGTCCAGGAAAACAAGCTGGCACAATGAATCGTTGCATACCGTTGTTTTTAATGAAGTATAATAAAAATTATTCTTTAAACTATCCATACAGAAATAAACAGGGTTCAAGAAAACTGAATCCCGGCTTGGAAGTTCAAATACCTGCTTGCAGTTCATGTGCTGATCATCGATCTGAATCTTTAAAGCACAGATACCGATCCATGACAACGATAAGACAAGCACAATAACCTTCATTAGCTGATTCCGTCAGGGATTGTGAATATAATCATTGGATGATAACACGAGTTTCATCAACTCTTGGAGATGTTTTTGATATACTTCACGGGGGAGGGTATCATATTTTTTGCAAATGGAAGCTGCATAACCTACCGCAGCGCCCATCTGTCCGGTTGTTCTCATGACCCTGGGTCCTCCAAGTCCGATATGGGAACAGCTGAAGCATCGGCCGGCCATGAACAGGTTCCGGATATTTTTTGAATACAGGCTCCTGTAAGGTACATAATACCGGCCAGCCTGATAATAGAGCGCTTCTGATATAAAATCCGGCATTCCGGCATCCAGCAAATTTTGCTGATAATGTACGTCAACTTCTCTTTCTTCCACTACTACTGAATCCGGGAATTTAACATGATCCCTGACATCATTGAAATTATAAATATGATCACCCACGAGTCTCCTTGATTCCCGTTTCCCAACCAGATAGCTCACCCATTCCAACGCCAGGTAATCTTTCCCTGACTTTTGTTTTTCATTATAAAAAGAACCATAGATCGCTTTCAGCATATGATCCCTGATTTGTTCGGCATCATTCACCTGGTGAAGGTCGTTACTTGTAAATTCCCATTGCCATTCCCCATTCGCCGCCGCATAGTCACCCGCTACCTGCATGGCCCAGGGTACTTCCGGAAACTGACTGACTGTATCCACTACACGACTTCTCCATAAAAGGGAGGCTCCCATCACAAAATTATCCGCTTCCTCCGGACTCCATAATTCACCATATCTATCCCAGGTTTCTCCGAAAGTATCCTCACTCTCCCGGCCATACCTGTATTCTGCACCAGACCAGAAACCAATCCAGCCATCCCCGGTACAGTCGACGAACAAAGGAGCTTCAAACCGCATTCTATCACCAGTGTTCGTATGGCTGGCATCAACATATTGAATGATATCATTTTCGGCATGCGCATTGTAGGCACGCCAGTTGAGGAAAAGGTGAATGTTGCTGTATTTTTTAATGTTAGTGAGCCTCTTTTCATCTTCTCCGATCGCTTCTGGTGAACCATTGGGATAATGTTCTGTATCGATCATCTTAAGGATCCGTTCAAAGTGCCCATAGATACCCAATGTGTGTACCCTGATTTCCCCACTTGCATTTCCTCCCAATACGGGTCGATCATGAATCAGTGCTACTTGCAAGCCCTGTTCGGCAGCAGCAATGGCTGCGGCACATCCTGCTATTCCACCGCCGGTAATTACGAGGTCAAATTGTTCAACCTGTTGAGGAGCGATGGGTATCTGCAGGACTTTTTTTCGCCATTTAGCCAATTGATCTGGATCAGAAGGAGGAGCCTGTTCACTTGTGGAAAGGCAGATCGCATCGCATCGTCCATCAAAACCTGTAAGATCGGATAATGCTAACAGGTGGTCGCCTTTCCTTAGTTTTATCTGACCTATATATTGCCATTGCCAGCCTTTCTGGATACCTATGATTTGTGGGAACTTTTGCTGGTCGATCTTTATCTGAAATCTTCCCGGCGATTCCCATGCTCCAGGTGACCAATCCTTGGTTCTGACCCAAATATGATAATCACCTTTATTATTCACGCTGAATCTGGTCTGAGCATTCTTTACAGGTCTGCCTAATCCATGTGCCAAAAGATAGGGTGAACCCATTAATTCAACAAATTGTGGATCTACGAGCCAGCCTCCTTTTTCCTGGAAATTTTCAGCCTCGATCAGGATGGTTTCATCCTGGCCGATGTCTCCCGGCAGATTGGAAAAAATAACTATAATTAAAAATAAGATCTGCATGATTGGTTTCCTTTTCCGCGTATGAAAAATACCTGTTTTATCTGCTCATGGACTTTAGGCTCAGACAGTAGGATGAACCCTCATTTAATATCCTCCAATTTATCTTTCTTCTGATTGATAAGCAAAGAAGTTTAACATTTTCCTCCTTTTCCGTGGAATGCCTGGCTTGATGAGTAGATCGTTATTTTCCTTTTCGGTTTCCTGTCATGTTTTCGACCAAGAGAACGGATGTGGAATTTTTTAAGGTCTGCAGCCCCCGAATAAAGCGATCTCAAACAATTTGAAATAACAATCCACATGTTGATATCCAATCTCCCGTAACCATTCACATTGATTTTCAACCAGTGTTAACTTATTCAATATTTTATCTTCACGTTTGTAATACTTTTCAGCTATTTCCTCCCGAGTTAATGATGATTGATTATGCTGATGGTATTCATAAAGGCCATCTATAAAAACTTCGTCGAACATTTTTTCCAACCGGGTGTCAGGTGAGGCTACATGTTCGAGATTCAGGAAAATTCCCCCTGGTTTCAGGATCTCATAAATGTCTTTATACACCTGAAGTTTCTGTTCATCCTCCAGATGATGAATGGAAAAGCCGGAGATCACAGCATCCACCGGTTGGGCATGACGGAATGGATCTCTCCAATTTTTATCACTGTAGTCCAACAGGTAATATTCAGCACGGGATTTTATATTTTGCCCCATTTTCCTGGCAGCTGCCAGCATGGGTTCGGAATAATCTATGAAAATTCCCTTTGATTCGGGCCAGTACTGAAGTAATTGCCTTCCCAGAATACCATCCCCGCATCCAAGATCAACCAAGACCGTCAGGTCAGGCTTCCAGGCCCGGATGAGCTTGATGACCAGTTCGATTTGTATTTTTGCCAGGGGAATTCCACCCCTTACTCCTTCCAGAAAATCCTGGGTCAGTTGCGATGTTTTCCAGTCGTGCATCTATTAAGAATTTTTATCAAACCTGAATTTAATCCAAATGCTTTAAAAATGGAATGAATCTGAATAACTTCTTAAAAGGAAAACCAAATGTAAAATTGATTGAAGGTGCAGGAATCCATAACTCCTGGGACAGCTCCATTTAATATTGAGCGGGGAAGAAGACCAGTCATTTGAATTCCCAGTCTAAGGATTCCGCTTTATTTTCTTTTATTCGCCAGTTGGCCACAGGCGGCATCGATGTCTTTTCCACGACTTCTTCTGATCCTGACGTTGATCCCTTTATGCTCAAGAAAGGCGCTGAATTTTTCCAGGGTCTCCAGGGATGATTTCTGGAAGGATGCGTGATCGATCGGGTTATATTCAATGATATTGATCATGCAGGGAATCCTTTTGGCAAAATGATAAAGATCTTCTGCATCTTCCATCCCATCGTTGAATTTTTTAAAGGCGATGTATTCAAGTGTAATTTTTGAGCCGGTTTTCTGATAGAAATATTGAAGTGCCTCCAACAATGCTTTCAGGGAATTACTTTCATTGATTGGCATGATTTGATTTCTTTTCGGATCACTGGCCGCATGGAGTGACAAGGCCAGGTTGAATCTTACCTGATCATCACCAAGCTTTTTGATCATTTTGGCGATGCCTGCTGTAGAAAGTGTGATTCTTCTGGCAGATAGTCCGAGTCCTTCCGGGGAGATCATGTGCTCAATGGCCTGCATTACATTCTGATAGTTCAGTAGTGGTTCTCCCATCCCCATGAATACAATATTGGACAGCGTTCTGGCATAATTTTCTTCGGCCATGCGGTTGATCTGGATCACCTGATCATAAATTTCAGCCGCGAAAAGGTTACGTTTTCTTTCCAGGTATCCGGTAGCACAAAAAGCGCATGAAAGAGAACAGCCTACCTGGGAAGAAATGCAAGCGGTCATTCGATGATCGGCTGGGATGAGTACCCCTTCAACGAGATTCCCGTCAAAGAGCCTGAAGGAGGCCTTGAGCGTTCCATCGGTACTTAATTGTTGAAAATCAGGAAGTATTGGCCGGAATTCGAAATTTTTCTTGAGAAGCGATCTGAATGGTTTGGAAATGTTGGTCATCTCATCAAAACTGGTAGCCGATTTATTCCAGATCCATTGATAAACCTGCCCGGCCCGGTAGGATTTTTCACCTAACCCGGTCATAACTTCAAGCAGCTCCTTGCGACTGAATTGACGAATGTCTTTTTTTATCATTTCCATAAGACAAAATTAACGCGAAAAAATCAGATTATATTAACCGCAGGGTGGGGATGGTTTTTATATTAACCGCGGAGGCAGCGAGAAAACGTGGAGATTTTTTAAGTTTAAAGTAAGGACTTCCAAAGAATACAAGCTTTGAGAAACTTCGGTATTGCCAGTGGTTTTTTTAAATCAAACGCAGGGGGCACGAAGAAAACCCGGAGATTTTATTAAAATCTTTAAAGGGATTTCCAATCTATTATTTACCTTGCAATCCCCTGCGCTCACGGTGGTTTTTATAATTCCGGCAGGTCACTCATCACCTTCTTTCAAAGAGTAAGTAGCGATCACCGGGAAATGGTCTGAATACTTTAAATCCTTGTTAACCTCGAAAGATTGAATGTTAAAATGATCGCTGAAGAACTGATGATCAATCCGGATAAAAAACAATTTTCCATTAAACGTAAATCCAAACCCATTGCCACGCTGTACAAAGCCGTTATTCAATTCATCTTTCAACTCCTGATACGCATAACTATAAGGTATATCATTAAGATCACCACAAACCAGGACAGGGGAATGCTGATTTTTAAAATGATTCTTCAGGATTCTGATTTGTTGAGCCCGCTGGATAAATCCGTTTTTTAACCGGTTCGTTAAATCCAGAAACCCCTCCTGGAAATTATCCGAATTCATAACTTTATCTTCATTTATATGCATGGAGTGTAAATGCATATTATAGATCCTGATCGTATCATCATTTACGCGTAGATCTGTAAAGATCACATTATTTTGAGATTCTTCATCGAATTTCAGTAAGCCTGTATGAATAATCGGGAATTTACTGAAGATGATGGGACCAAATTCGCCACCGGCCTGATTGACATACGACGGACTGCTGAAATAATGAAAATTATGGATCTTTTGAATCTGGTCCACTGTATTGAATTTTGTGGATTTTGAATCATTATAAAACTCCTGGAAGCAGAGAATATCCGCATCCTGTTTTTTAATCCAGTCAACCATCTTGCCGACAGACACCGTGTCCCTGCCGTTCTGGTTGTATAAATTGAATACTTTGGTATTATAGGTGAGTAATTTGATCTGACCTACAGGATGGGATGAATTAATGCTTATAGTATCCTTTATGAACCCAAAACCTATCAATAAAATGATCAGCGGAATGATGGCACTGAGGTAGAGGTTCTTCAATCGCCACAGTAAAAGGAAAAGGTTGAATAACAACACGACGGGAATAGAATAAGCAATAAATCCAGCCGGCCAGAATTTATCCGGCGGTATCAACACGCTGGCATAAATAAGCAGGCATATGATTATTAATAATATATTGTATGTTCTCTTCAACTTATGAATCCCCTTAATTCTTTCTGATTCAATCGTTACATTTGTATCCCTGACAAAAATTTCGAAAAATAAGATAAATTGCATTTAAATTAATTAAAAAATAATTTCCAAACATGTTATCATTCAGCATTGGCATTATCGGCGGCGGAAATCTGGGGAGATCCATCGCCCTTGGATTACTGGAAAGCAAAAAGATCTCTCCCGATCATATCATGGTTTCAAGAAGAAGATTGCATCTGATTGAGGACTTGCAGGCCCACGGGATCCGGATAACCTCCGACAACACAGAAGTGATCAAAGGGAAAAAAGTCATTCTATTGGCAGTAGAACCTCACCAGGCGACCAAGGTATTAAAGGAAATAGCTCCCAACTTACAAAAGAGTCAAATGATTATTTCCGTGGTCACAGGACTTTCCATTAAGGATATCAAGGAAGTAGTTGGCGGTTCAATTCATGTATTCAGGGCCATGCCTAACACCGCCATTGCAATCCGGCAATCCATGACCTGTATTTCCACAAAAGATTCCTTCGATGAGAATGAGGACATCGTTTTCTCCATTTTTGATCAGCTGGGCAAGACCATTAAAATCGAAGAAGAATTAATGAATGCTTCTACGGTATTGGCTGCTTGTGGAATTGCCTATGCGCTTCGTTTTATCCGGGCGGCTAGTCAGGGAGGCATTGAGATCGGATTTGATGCAGCAACTGCCCAATTGATTGCCGCACAGACCGTAAAAGGAGCAGCCGGATTGTTGATAGAAGGCGGGAAACATCCTGAATTTGAGATTGACAAAGTCACTACTCCCATGGGATGCACCATCGCCGGATTGAATGAAATGGAACATCAGGGGTTCAGTTCCTCTCTGATCAAGGGGATTCTTACCTCCTATCATAAGATCTGAACTTTTGAGAAATCAATATGTAATACCGGATATTCATGGGTGTTATTTAACACTCAGGCATATGGTCGAGTCGATCATCAAGCCTGACCTTGAGGATCAGTTGATTTTTCTGGGAGATTTTATTAATAGAGGACCGGAAAGTAAAAAAGTATTGGATTATCTGATAAAACTGGATCAAGCTGGATACAAAACCCGTTCAGTATTGGGCAATCATGAAAAATTATTATTGGATATATATCATCAGGATACCGTTTTGCAGGATTTTTTTCAGAAAGGAGGAGATCAGACATTGAGAAGTTTTGGTGTGAATACAATTCAGGATATACCTCGGAAATATATACAATTTATAGAAAAATTATCAACCTACTTAATTTTAGGGCCATATGTGATAGTCCATGCAGGTATAAATTTTAGAGCTGATGATCCTTGGACTGATTTTCATTCCATGTTAACCATTCGTAATTTTCAGGTAGATGGGGCTGCCCTGGAATATGATAAGGTGATTCATGGACATCAGGCCAGTCCATTGAAAGATATTTTAACAAATGTGATTGATAAAAATGCTGCCAGCATTAATCTGGACAATGGATGTGTTTATACCAACCGGGAAGGAATGGGTAATTTATTTGTTTTGAATCTGGCCGATATGTCCTTTCATATCCAACCCTGTTTAGACCAAATCATTTAAAATTATGCTGATACAATTGGTAAAAGGAGATATCACCAAAATTGAAGTTGATGGCATCGTGAATGCGGCAAATGCTCAATTGGCCGGAGGTGGCGGGGTTGATGGAGCCATTCATCGTGCAGGTGGAAGATCGATCATGGAGGAACTGGCTCAAATCCGAAATCGGCAGGGAGGTTGTCCGACCGGTGAGGCAGTGATCACGAATGCAGGCGACTTACCGGCAAAAAAGGTCATTCATGCAGTGGGCCCCATCTGGGCAGGAGGCTCGAAAGGGGAGCCTGAAAAACTTAGAAATGCTTATCTAAATAGTTTGAAGCTCGCTGATCGGTATGACCTGAAGTCCGTTTCTTTCCCCAATATCAGTACCGGGATCTATGGTTATCCCAAAACAGAGGCTGCCTGGGTCGCCATTGATGCCGTACGGGAATTTGCCAGATTCAGCAGGAGCCTGGAACGGGTGGTTTTTGTCTGTTATGATGTTGAATCTTTCCAGATCTATGAGGATATATTACAAAAGAAGGGACTTATTCACTGATACATGGAGAAAAAGAAAAGATAATTGGTAACATGGGATTATTCTATTTTCGTGGCAATAACCTTGATTTGACCGATATCGTCAGACTGATCCGGTTACCGAATCTAATGATCATTGTGTTGACACAGTATTTTACGGCCATCTTTTTAATAGGAAGTGATCAACCATTTACCAGGTATCTGCTGGATCCCAGACTTTTTTTACTTTCCTTATCAACCATACTCATTGCATCGGCCGGCTACATTATCAATGATTATTATGATATTAAAATAGATTACCTGAATAAACCAAATCGTGTGGTGGTTGGGAATCATTTAAGGAGAAGAATTGCACTTGCTTTACATTGGACCCTAAGTATCATTGGTGTGTTAATCGGACTCCTGGTCAATATTTACCTGGGCATCATTAACCTGGCGGCTGCCTTTTTATTATGGTTTTACAGCAATCATTTAAAAAGAATACCTTTTCTGGGGAATGTTACAGTTGCTTTTCTTACTTCCCTGAGCATCATGATCCTTCTCATTCTCTATCCTCAGCGGGAAAAACTCGTGATCATTTATGCCGTTTTTGCTTTTTTTATTAATCTGATCCGGGAAATTATTAAGGATATTGAAGATTGGAAAGGAGATCAGGCCTTTGGATGCCGTACACTTCCCATTGTATGGGGCATCAGGTATACAAAATATTTTTTATATCTTTTAATGATTATTTTCATTTTTTTACTTTCATGGATGACAATAAAACTGGATAATTATTTTTTAAAAGTTTATTTTACACTTTTATCTATTCCGGCGGCTTTTTTTGTTCATAAATTGATAAAATCTGACACAACAAAGGATTTTTATTATTTAAGTGGATTTAGCAAAATGATCATGTTAAGTGGAATAATAAGTATGATATTTTTTAAATTTTTTAATTAAAACATAAACAGTAAAACCTTGAAACGATTGGCTATTTTTGCATCAGGTAGCGGAACGAATGCCGAAAAGATCATGCAGTTCTTTAAGGATCGGAATACGGGCAATGTAAATCTTGTTTTGTCCAATAAAAAAGAGGCTAAGGTACTGGAGAGAGCTGCCAGATTCAACATTCCAACGCGGGTATTCGATCGTCACGAATTTTATGAGACTGATGAGATTTTACAATTGCTCCAGGAATTGCAGATAGATCTGATCATTTTAGCCGGATTTTTATGGCTGGTCCCAGAAAACCTTTTAAAAGCTTTCCCCGACCAAATAATCAACATACACCCGGCTTTATTACCTAAATTCGGCGGAAAGGGAATGTATGGCCCAAAGGTCCATGAGGCCGTCATCCAGGCAGGAGAGCCTGAATCAGGGATCACTATTCATTATGTGAATCCGAGATATGATGAAGGGAAAATAATCTTTCAGGCAAAATGCAAAGTAGCGCCGAATGATGATGCCGATTCACTGGCCCGGAAAATCCATCAGCTGGAATATGAATACTTTCCTAAAGTAATTGAAAATCTTATTATTAAATAAAGAAAAAAGTTTAGTTTTGCATCTTTGAAAATCCATTTATGCCAAGAAAAAAAATTCAATCTGCCCTCATATCAGTGTACTATAAAGATCGACTTGAACCACTTCTGCGGCTTTTAGATGATCACCACGTAACCATATACTCTACCGGGGGGACTCAGAAATTCATCAGGGAATTGGGGATTGATGTTACCGCCGTTGAAGAAATTACCGGTTATCCGTCCATTCTCGGCGGTCGGGTGAAAACACTTCATCCCAAAATCTTCGGAGGTATCCTGTCGCGAAGAGATCATGAAGGGGATCCTAAGGATATGGCAGAATACCAAATCCCTGAAATTGATCTCGTGGTGGTTGACCTGTATCCTTTTGAAGAGACTGTTGCTTCTGGTGCTGCGGAACAGGATATCATTGAAAAAATAGATATTGGAGGAATTTCCTTGATACGGGCTGCCGCAAAAAATTATAAAGATGTCGCCATCATCTCTTCCAGGGAGCAATATGATACAATTTATCAGTTGCTTAAGGACAAAGAAGGATGCACAGAGGAAGCAGACAGAAGACACATGGCTGCCCAGGCTTTTCAAATTACCTCACATTACGATACGGCCATTTTTAATTATTTCAATAAAGAAGCCGGTATACAAGCCCTTAAAGTGAGTGAAGCTCAGGTAAAAAAGCTTCGTTACGGTGAGAACCCGCATCAGGAAGGAGCCTTTTATGGTGATCTGGATCTCCTTTTTGAACAATTGAATGGAAAAGCCTTATCCTATAATAACCTGGTGGATATTGATGCAGCCATCTCACTGGTAGAAGAATTTGAAAATGAAATTATATTTGCCATCCTGAAACATACCAATGCCTGTGGTGCGGCCACCGGATCCACCACAAAGGAAGCCTATCTAAAGGCATTTGAGGCTGATACAGTTTCCGCGTTTGGAGGTATACTGGCAACCAATCATAAGGTAGATCTTCCGGCTGCCGAGGAAATCAATAAATTGTTCTTTGAAGTAATTGTGGCACCTGATTATGATGAGGATGCACTGGAACTTTTAAAATCCAGAAAGAACAGGATCATACTTTTGCAGAAAGAACAACTGAAGGAGAAGAAAATTATAAAGACCTTGTTGAACGGGATCATCGAGCAGGATAAGGATCTTAAGACCGATGCTCGTGAAGATCTTAAACTGGTGACGAAAAGATCCATCACAAAGGAAGAAGAGGAAGCTTTGTTATTTGCGAGCAAAGTGTGTAAACATACCAAGTCGAATACGATTGTCCTGGCAAGAAAGGGGCAACTGGTCGCCAGTGGAGTTGGACAGACCTCCCGTGTGGATGCTCTCAACCAGGCTATCAAAAAAGCTGCTTTTTTCAAGTTAAGTCTTGAAGGAACTGTGATGGCCTCGGATGCCTTTTTTCCTTTTCCGGATTGTGTTGAAATAGCGGATAAGGCTGGAATACAGGCTGTAATCCAGCCGGGAGGATCCATTCGTGACCAGGATTCTATTGATTATTGTGACGCTCATGGAATGTCCATGGTATTTACAGGATACAGACATTTTAAACATTAATGGTAAAAAAGAATTTATTAATAAGCGAACATGGGGTTGTTTGATTTTTTCTCAAGTGACATTGCCATTGACCTAGGAACGGCAAACACACTGATCATTCACAAGGATAAAATCGTAGTGGATGAACCTTCTATTATTGCCATAGATAAAAATAACAATAAAGTACTGGCAATCGGGCGGGAGGCCATGCAAATGCACGAAAAAACACATGAGAATATTAAGACCATCAAACCTCTTAAAGATGGTGTCATTGCGGATTTTCATGCGGCAGAGCATATGATCAGAGGAATGATTAAAATGATTGATAATAAAAAAAGTTTTTTTCCTTCATCTCACAGGATGGTTATTTGCATACCAAGCGGAATTACCGAAGTTGAAAAACGAGCTGTCAGAGATTCTGCTGAACATGCAGGGGCCAAAGAAGTATATATGATACAAGAACCTATCGCTGCAGCTTTAGGAATTGGAATAGATATTGATATGCCTATAGGATCCATGGTAGTTGACATTGGTGGAGGGACTACTGAAATAGCTGTCATAGCATTATCTGGTATTGTATGTGAACAATCTATCCGAATAGCAGGTGAAACTTTTAATAAGGATATTCTTGATTACATGCGAAGGCAACATAATTTGCTGATCGGTGAACGATCAGCGGAAAGGGTTAAAATTGAAGTTGGTTCAGCGCTTACCGAATTGGATGATCCACCTGATGACTATGAAATTCGGGGTCGTGATTTGATGACAGGAATTCCTAAAATAATCAAAATATCTTATTCTGAAATAGCATTTGCCATTGATAAATCGATATCAAAGATTGAAGAATCAGTGTTAAAAGCCCTTGAAATTTCACCTCCTGAATTATCTGCCGATATTTATGACAGTGGCATCCATCTAACCGGAGGGGGCGCATTGTTGCGGGGTTTGGATAAAAGACTTGCATTAAAAACCAAATTACCGATTCATGTAGCCGATGATCCATTAAGGGCAGTTGTTCGAGGCACCGGACTTGCATTAAAAAATCTGAATGAATATAGAACTGTTTTGATGACCTAATCATTGAATGCGGCAATTATTTGAATTAATTTACCGTTACCGGGCATTTTTCACCTTTGTTTTTTTTGAAGTCATTTCTTTTTTGGTGATCATTGGAAACAGCAAGGTACATAATGCGGCCTTCTTCAATACCTCTAATCGCCTGATTGCCTCCACCTATAAAATAAAAAATGAAATATATCAATATTTCAGTCTGACCAACGTCAATAATGACCTGGTACGGGAGAATGCTTTCCTGCGTGAACTCATAGAAGAGGAACAAAAACAACTTCAGATCGCTGAGGCAGAAATATGGGATCTCGATACCTTAAGGATCAACCCTACCGATACCTCCCAGCAGTATGAATATATTCCGGCTCGAGTGATCAATAATTCATTTCGTCTGACGAATAATTATATAACCGTCGATAAAGGAAGTCTCAATGGCATAGAGCCGGAGATGGGAGTCATCAGCTCAGGTGGTATTGTCGGACAGGTCAAAGTGGCATCAAGGAAATACTCCACCATTTTCAGTCTTTTACACAGTGAAATGTTTGTTTCTTCAATGATCAAAAGACTGGGGGTTTTCTGTACTACTAAATGGCAGGGGAATGATCCAGCCAGAGCCAATGTATTGTATGTACCGCGACATGTAGAAATACACCCCGGGGATAGCATTGTTACATCCGGATATAATGCTGTATTTCCGCCCGGTATACCCGTAGGTATTGTCGAGTCTATTGACATCGAGGAAAATGAGACATTTTATAATATTGTGATCCTCCTGGCGAATGATTTTTCAAGAGTATCGTATGTTTATCTGATAAGTAATAAATTTAAGGTTGAAAAGGATTCACTAGAAAGTGTAAATGAATAGGCAGAACATTCCATATCAGGTTTTTGTTTTTCTGGTCTACCTGGTCCTGCAGGTATTCTTCTTTGACAATATGATATTGTTCCGTACAGCTTTTTGCTTCGTGTATATCGGTTTCATATTGCTTATTCCTCTTCAGATCAGTCCCATCGTTTTGATCCCCGTTGCTTTCCTGTCCGGATTGACGGTCGATATGTTTTACAGCACACCCGGTATCAATGCTTCTGCGAGTGTAATGGTTGGTTTTATCCGACCATATTGGTTGAGCCTGATCACTCCCCGCGGTGGTTATGAAGATATAGATATTCCAAGACTTAAAATCCTTGGATTCAGCTGGTTTATAACTTATGCCATCCCTTTAATATTTCTGCATCACCTGTCGTTATTTATTGTAGAAGCCGGGAATTTATTCAATTTCTGGTTTGTGATCAATAAAACAATATTCAGTACTATCTATACTACCAGCATTCTGGTAATCGGGCAATATATGTTTTATGCCAGGGTTCGATATATATGAATGATCAGCGCAAAATATTTATTCGCGTGGCCGTAGTCTTGATCGGTTTGATTTTTATTATCAAACTGTTTACGATCCAGGTTCTGAGTGACAATTATGAGCGGGCGGCAGAGGGTAACATCCTGCAACGCATCATTGAATACCCGTATAGGGGCCTGGTATATGATCGCAATGGGAAATTGCTTGTCGTGAATAATCCCATCTACGACTTGATGATTGTCCCGATGGAAGTGGAAATAAAGGATACCCTTGAATTCTGTCAGCTTCTTGGTATCGATAAAGAAACCTTTATAGAGAAATATAATGAGGCAAGGAATTATTCAGTGATCAAACCCACCGCATTCATCAAGCAGATCTCAAATGAGGATTTTGCCAGAATCCAGGACAAGCTGATTGATTTCAAAGGATTCTATATTTCTGCACGATCCGTCCGCGACTACCCACATACCTCCCTGGCGAATGCACTGGGGTATGTTGGAGAAATTAATAAAAGTCAGCTGGATAAGGATACCACTAATTTTTACCGCATGGGCGATTATATCGGCATCAGTGGAATTGAAGCGACCTATGAAGAAGAATTACGCGGAAAGCGAGGAGTAAAGTGGAAAATGGTGAATGTGAGGGGAGTAGAAAAAGGATCTTTCAAGAATGGACAAAACGATACACTTTCTGTACCGGGATTGGATCTGGTATCAACCATCGATCTTGACATCCAGGAATATGCCGAAAAATTGCTGGATGGAAAGGTTGGCAGCCTCGTTGCCCTTGAGCCCTCTACCGGCGAAGTGCTTAGCATTGTAAGTGTTCCTTTTTATGATCCCAATATGCTTTCAGGGAAAGGATTTTCTAAAAACTTTAAAATTCTATCCTCGGACACCCTCGTCCCCTTGTTCAACCGGCCCATTATGGCCATGTATCCGCCCGGATCCATGTTTAAAACCGTACAAGCGCTAATTGCCTTGCAGGAGGGTGTTCTGAACCCGGATGAATTGATCTACAGTGATGGCACATTAATTGGCGATTTGGCACCGGTCGGATATTATGACCTCAGGGAAGGCATTCAATATTCATCCAACAATTATTTCTACCGTGTATTCAGAAGGGTGATCAACCATGGGACTGATCCAAATCCTTTTATGGATGCACGCTATGGATTGGCAAAATGGAGAGAATACGTTATAAAATTTGGTCTTGGTATTCCTTTGAAAATAGATCTTCCCAATCCCAAAAGTGGATATGTGCCCTCTGTGGAATATTATGACCGCATATATGGAGAAAACCGGTGGAAGTTTTCCAATATTTATTCATTGAGTATCGGACAGGGTGAAACGCTGGTAACACCCTTACAGATGGCTAACCTTGCTTCAATCATAGCCAACAGGGGATTTTATTATTCCCCTCATATCATTAAATCGATCGGGGATACAGGTAAACCCGATTCAATATACGCGATCCGGAACTATGTGGGAATAGACTCCCTGAATTTTATTCCTGTGATTGACGGGATGGAGCAGGTGATCCGAAATGGATCCGGAAGGAGGGCCTATATGCCAGATATCTCGGTTATCGGGAAAACCAGTACAGTCGAAAATCCTCATGGGCCTGATCATTCGGGATTTCTTGCATTTGCACCGAAAGAAAATCCGAGAATTGCCATCGCCGTTTATGTTGAAAATTCCGGGTGGGGTGCCCGGGCAGCAGCCTCGATCGCAAGCCTGGTGATGGAAAAATACCTGACCGGTGATGTAAAAAGAAAATGGCTTGAAGAATATGTTCTGAAAGGAGATTTTATCTATTGAGAAGAGATGCCAGCATAACGTATAACCTTGACTGGATGGTTTTATTCATCTACGGGATTCTTGTGATCACGGGATGGCTGAATATCTATGCCTCCGTCTATGAGGAAGGTGCAGGTATGAATATTTTTGATTTTTCGCTCAATTCAGGCAAACAACTCATCTGGATCGCCAGTACCATCGTAATTTTCATCATTGTGATGTCCATTGATTTCAAATTCTATGAATCCGTATCATACCTGGTTTATGGATTGGTTATATTCATGCTGTTATTTGTCCTGGTTTTTGGCTCCAAGGTTTCCGGTGCCCGATCATGGTTTGAGATAGGTTCATTTTTTAAGATTCAGCCTTCGGAATTCGCTAAATTTGCTACCGCTCTTGCACTGGCGAAGTACATTGGTCAGCCCTCCTTTAAATTCAGCAATCTTTCACAACTAGCCACGGTTTTTGCAATTATGTTGGCGCCCATGCTCCTGATCGTACTCCAACCGGATGCGGGTACGGCCCTGATCTTTATTTCTTTTATGATCGTTTTTTACCGGGAAGGCTTGACGCCATATGTCTTAATTATAGGTGTATTTTTTGTGATGCTGTTCATACTCTCCCTGTTCATCGATCAATTGTACATTATTCTTGGTATCGGCCTTTTTACTGCCATTGCCATTGGTTTTTCAGAAAAAACATTTAAAAGAATAACCTCTATACTCATTATTGCTGCGGTCACGATCGGGGTTACCCTGAGTGTGGATTATTTTCAGGATAATATTTTAAAACCACATCACCAGAAACGTCTCAGGGTCCTTATCAATCCGAATTCGGATCCACTGGGCGATGGATGGAACGTAACCCAGTCAAAGATTGCCATTGGGTCAGGACGTCTCTGGGGGAAAGGATTTCTGCAAGGAACCCAGACAAAATTCGATTTTGTACCGGAACAATCGACTGATTTTATTTTTTGTACACTGGGGGAAGAACTTGGATGGGCCGGTACCTCCTTTATGATTCTCTTGTTTACTTTGCTGATCCTGAGAATTCTATTCATCGCCGAAAGACAGAAATCCCGATTTGCTCGTGTGTATGGGTATGGGGTAGCCTCGATCATCTTTTTTCATTTTACGATCAACATTGGTATGACCATCGGTTTATTTCCGGTAATCGGCATACCACTCCCTTTCCTGAGTTATGGGGGATCTTCATTGTGGGGGTTCTCGATCCTGCTTTTTATCCTTCTAAAACTCGATGCACACAGGATGCAGATCCTTAACAGATAGGATGAGGGAATAATTTGTGAATTTCCGGAATTAAATGAACTTCTTATCAATGACCGACATAAAATCAATCACAGCTTCGCTCTCATCATTCCAGATCCTGGGATTAAAATAGTTGTTTTCAAGATATTCCAGGGCTTCTTTTCGATTATCGCACTGATCAAGAAAATCAATAACCTGATTAAATTCATCATCGCTGTTCTGAAATAATTCCTTGACAAACATGAATTTCTGGTGTATCGAGATGTTCTTTCTGATACTGTCGATCTTTTGCTTTTGATGGAAATGGAGGACTGTATCGGCAGTATCTTTCTCGAGTTCCTGTACCAAGGTATGTTTTGAATCTTTATATTGACCCAAGACTGAAGGATCGGATTCCTTGACCGGAGGATTTTGTTTTTTCTCTTCAGCTTTCCGATCCACCTCCATGTATATCTTTTGAAGATAGAGAGGATCAACCTCAGAAAATCTTTCGAGATAGCGATCCGGCTCTTCCGGTGCAAAATTTATCTCCTCACAGACTTTATTAAAGAGATTTTTGGTTTCTTCAGCAGCAAATGTTTCTTTTTCACTCAATTTTATTTTGTTCAGAAAGGCTTCAAATAATTCCCCGTTGATCTTGATGAATTTTTTCTTATTCAGGAGTTCAGTTTTATCATAAGTGGCTTTTGATCCGCCAAGTTCCTGGTGAAAAAATTTATAGGGGGAAAATATTAAATACAAAGTATCGATTACGGCACCAACCAGTAAGGGTTGAAAATGTTTTTTATCGATCCAGATATTTTTCGAAAGTATATTCATCAACTCCTGAAGTTTGGCGGTCACCGCTTCATCTTCATAATTGAAAAATGGACTTTTCAGTTTATCGGCCTCTTTTTTCCATGGGTCCATTAATCTTTTGATGATAAAAAGATTAATCTGTTTTATATTGGTTAGTTCAAGAATTTCCTCACCACGGATCTTAGATTTGGTCTCAAAAAAGATCTGGATGATCAGTTCTGAATAAGTTTCGGCGTAGGATTTTATGTATTGACCGTTAATAACGCTTTCCATAAAGTAGCAACACTTAAATGATAAATTCTTTTAGAAAAATAACGAAATTGAAGTTAATATGATGTACAATTCACGTATTTTAAATGAAAATATTAAATTATTGTAACAGTAATATTGAGATTGAGACGTCATTACCTTGTAAATTTTGTGAATGAAATGATTTGAAAAATGTTTGTTGAACCTAATTTAGGAATGTCCCACCCCAAATACCAACCTCAGACAGGATGGATAGAGATCATTTGTGGGGCCATGTTTTCGGGAAAGACAGAAGAGCTGATACGTCGGCTCAACCGGGCCATCATTGCCCGACAGAAAGTGGAAATATTTAAACCGGTGATGGATACCCGGTATCATAACCGGTTGGTGGTTTCCCACAATGAAAGTCAGATTCGATCCACTCCTGTACAGTTCGCCAATGACCTGTTGTTGCTGGCGGAAGAATCTGACGTGATAGGCATTGATGAAGCCCAGTTTTTTGATCATAACCTGGTCAATATTGCCAATCAACTGGCTAACAGCGGTAAAAGAGTGATCATCGCCGGACTGGACATGGATTTTAAAGGGAAGCCTTTTGGACCCATGCCAGCCCTGATGGCAATCGCTGAGTTCGTTACCAAAGTTCATCCGATCTGTATCCGTTGTGGTCAGATTGCACATTATTCTCATCGATTGGGAACTTCCGACGAAACGGTTGTCCTGGGAGAAAAAGAAACCTATGAGCCTTTATGCAGATCCTGTTTTCTTGAGATGAAAATGTAAACGTGGAAACGAGGATGTGCATTTTTATTGTGATTCTTTGATATGAAATTCAAAACCCGGAGTATCGTTTTTAATTATGTAAAATTCAGGGAATCGTCCATCATAGCCAGGATATATACGGAGCAATATGGATTAAAGAATTACATCATCAATAATGTAAGGAGCATCAAACCGAAATATCCCGTATCACTTTTCCAGCCATTGACCCAACTCGACATGGTGGTTTATAATAAACCCGAGTCAGAAATCAATCGTATTGCGGAAATTAAATGTATGAATCCATTTCATTCCATCCCGTTTGATGTGTTAAAATCCACAGTATGTTTGTTTCTGACAGAGATTCTATATAAAGTACTCCGGGAGGAAGAATCCAATAAAGAACTTTTCAATTTTCTGGTCAGTTCATTTAATTTTTATGATAACTCGGATGAGCATCATACGAATTTTCATTTGCAATTTCTGATCAAGCTGACAAGCTATCTTGGTATTAATCCCATCAATGTGGATGAAATCATCAGTGAAACCAAATCTTCAGGATCGACCTATCTCGTTTCCGAACCAGAAAAGAGACAATTCGACCAGCTTATACATCATGAATATCATAAATATGTTGATATAAGTAATCCGGGAAGAAGAAAAATGCTGACACTGATCCTTCTTTTTTATCAGCATCATTTTGATCATATTTCGGAAATAAAATCCTACAAGATTTTACGGGAAGTTTTTAACTAAAATACCAGGTCTTTTGATAAATACCGATTTTATTCGTCAGACAGGAACGTTTGAGAAATGCTTATTCAAAATCGCATAATAAATATCCCCGAACTGATCATAACACCATTTTTTTAATTCCTGTAACTCAGGTTGGAGTAATTCCTTAATGGCTTTCACTAATTCTTTTTCAAATAAGTTACTATCAAAACTCACTTTTTTGAGAATCGTTTTTACATATTCTAACATCGCCATCATAGTTTTGGTTAAAAAAATCTGAATTATAAATGATATTTATAATGAATAAATCGTTTCTCTCTTGTGGGAATATAACAAAAACCTTATCCAAATGAAAAGAATGAATTAATTTTGTTAGTTAAAAATTGAGGTGTTATGATACTTCCGAAATTCCTCATGCTGGTGTTACAGTCATATCATATTTTAAGTATATGTACGATATTAAGCCTATTTGGTTTTAGGGCATTTGCACAGCAGGTCTCCATTCAGTTGGGACCGGACGAGATCGCCTTGAATGAACCCTTTGCCATTACTATTACCGCTGAGAATGACCAGTTGAGAACCTATGGGCAATTCCCTGATATTCCCGGATTTTCAAAACGCGGTACCTCTTCCTCCAGCTCTACCAACATCATTAATGGGAGAGTGACATCCAGGCAGAGCATCATCCAGAATTATGTAGCCAATGCAGAAGGCACCTATGTGATTGAACCCTTTACGATGGAGATCAATGGAAAGGAAGTACAATCGCCGGGCAAAACCGTTCGCGTTGGACCCCCATCCCAGCAGAGAAATCCGGTGGACCCATTTGCTACAGATCCTTTTGAGGATTTTTTCGGGAGGCCCGATCGTTCGGAAGAATTTGTCGATATTAAGGAGGATGCTTTCCTGGCGTTGACTGCCAGCAAAAATGAGGTTTATGTCGGGGAAGGATTTACCATGACACTGGCTTTTTATGTTGCGGAAGACAATCGGGCCCCTTTGCAATTTTTTGAACCTGCCAAACAGTTATCAGAAATTCTTAAAGAACTGAAGCCAAGTAATTGCTGGGAAGAGAATTACAATATCGATAACCTGAATGCGGAATCGGTGATCATCAATAATAAACGATACAGTCAGTATAAAATATACCAGGCAACCTATTTCCCCTTGAACCTGGATCCCATATCCTTTCCCCAGGTACCTTTTAAAATGATCAAATATAAAGTGGCTAAAAATCCTTCTTTTTTTGGAAGGACCAGGCAGGAAGATTTCAAGACCTATTACACTAAACCACAACGGATTACCATTAAGGATCTGCCCCCACATCCCCTGAAAGAACAGGTATCGGTCGGGAATTACAAACTGAAGGAAGAGATAAGTGATAATGAATTGGAAACCGGACGAAGTTTTAACTATTCCTTTTCGGTTTATGGAGAGGGGAATATTTCGGCCATCACCCGCCCGGAACCCGTTTCCGATCTGATATTTGAAATTTATCCTCCCAATATCAGGCAGAATATCAACCGGGGCAATAATCGTGTGACCGGAAACAAAACTTTCAATTATTATATCATACCCGATGAACCCGGCGAATACCATCTTTCAGATTATTTCAGCTGGGTGTATTTTAATCCAGTAATCCATTCTTATGATACTTTGACCTCTGAAATGACCCTGCATGTTACCGGGGAAAGTAAACGGAATGATCAAATACAATCCAATGATTTGGGCACCTTTTATGATCAGATCGAAATAGAAAATAATCACCTGTCAGATCTTCATCGTGATCAGTGGGTTAAAACTTTTGCTAACCTGTTTATTTTAATTATGTTAGGGGCCTCAATCTACTTTGTAGTCAAAAAATAATCCATGGGCAATACATTCGGTGAAATTTTCAGAATCACAACGTTCGGAGAATCGCATGGCCCCGCCATAGGGGTTATCATCGATGGATGTCCAGCAGGATTGAAGATTGATGAAGATTTTATTACAAAGCAGCTTGCCAGGAGAAAACCAGGTCAATCTAAGATCACCACACAAAGAAAAGAAAGCGATCATCCTGAAATTTTATCCGGTGTATTCGAGGGAAAAAGTACCGGGACGCCTTTATGTATTGTCATCCGCAACGAGGATCCCCGGAGTAAGGATTACAGTCACATCGCTGAAAAATTCAGGCCTTCACATGCTGATTATACCTATCAGGAAAAATACGGGATCCGTGATTACCGGGGAGGGGGCCGGAGTTCTGCCAGGGAAACGGCTGCACGGGTTGCTGCCGGTGCTGTTGCCAGTTTATTTTTGAAGGAGAAGGGTATCGAGGTGAAAGCCTTTGTTTCTCAGGTAGGTCCTATCAGTCTGGATATTCCCTATCAGCGCCTCAACCTGGATCAAACCGACGCTAATATCGTTAGGTGTCCGGATCCTGCCATTGCCGGGAAGATGATTGACTTTATAGATCAGACCCGGAAAAAACGGGACACCATCGGTGGTGTCATAACGGGGATCATCTGTGGAGTGCCGGTTGGATTGGGAGAACCTGTTTTTGATAAATTGCATGCCAATTTGGGGAAGGCCATGCTGAGCATCAATGCGGTAAAGGGATTCGAATATGGAAGTGGTTTTGAAGGGGTACAGATGTACGGGTCAATGCACAATGATGAATTTTTCAAGGATGATAACAAGATAAAAACCCGTACCAATTATTCTGGAGGAATTCAGGGCGGTATTTCAAATGGTCAGGATATCTATTTCCGGGTCGCTTTCAAACCAGTAGCTACCCTTATGAAATCTCAAAAAAGCATCGACCTGAAAGGGGAAGAAACAACTGTCGAGGGAAAAGGAAGGCATGATCCATGTGTCGTCCCCAGGGCAGTTCCCATCGTGGAAGCCATGGCTGCCCTTGTCATCGCAGATCATTATTTACTCAACCTGAAAGTAAAAATCTGATGTGGAAATTACCCCTGCATACAAAAATAATCATTGGTCTGATTGCTGGTTTGTTATTCGGGCTGGCCAGCATATTTTTTAAGATCCCATCCTTTATCACCATCGACTACCTCAAACCAGTAGGCGTTATTTTTGTGAATGCATTAAAAATGATTGCGGTTCCCCTGATCATCGCCTCATTGATTGTGGGAGTGGCCAACCTTGGAGACATCTCAAAATTATCAAGAATGGGTGGGAAAACAGTGGCTTTATACCTCATTACCACCACCATCGCCACCACCATCGGGTTGTTTATCGTGAATATTATTCAACCTGGTCATGTGATTACCCCGGAAACCCGGGAGGAAATACTGGGGATCTATTCCCCCGAAGCACTCGCTACCACCGGGCAGGCAGAAATAATTAAAAAACAGGGTCCCCTGGAACCGCTCGTTCGGATGGTTCCTGTTAATTTTTTCAGTGCAACCACCGACAATTCCAACATGTTGCAAGTCGTTTTTTTTTCATTGATCTTTGGCATTGCGATTCTGAAAGTTCCCAAGGATAAAAGTAGGACAGTCATCGCCTTTTTTGAGGGAGCCAATGAGGTGATCCTTACGATCATTCATTTTATCATGGCCCTGGCTCCTTTCGGGGTATTTGCCCTCATCGCTGCATTGATTGTAGAACTGGCTGGGGATAATCCCTCCAAAGCCTGGGAGATCCTCTCCGCTTTGCTGGTTTATTCCTTTTCCGTATTAATTGGTTTATTGATCATGATCCTGGTCATTTATCCATTGATTTTCAAAATATTCACCAAGGTTAAGTATAAGAGGTTTTTCAAAGGGATCCGGGAGGCCCAGCTTCTGGCATTCAGTACCAGCAGCAGTTCAGCCACACTGCCGGTCACCATGGAATGCGTGGAAAAGAACCTGCGTGTTTCGGAGCAAGTCACCAGTTTTGTACTTCCCCTAGGGGCTACGATCAATATGGATGGTACCAGTCTTTACCAGAGTGTGGCTGCTGTATTTATTGCTCAGGCGATGGGGCTTCATCTTACCCTGGGGAACCAGATTATGATCGTCATTACGGCCACCCTGGCATCGATTGGATCAGCCGGTGTACCCGGTGCGGGCATGGTCATGCTGGTCATAGTCCTGGAAGCCATCGGAATTCCTGCAGCCGGGCTCGCACTGATCATTGCTCCTGACCGTATTCTAGATATGTGCCGGACCATTGTGAACATTACGGGCGATGCCACTGTAGCCATGACCATTGCCAGTACAGAAGGAGAGGATGTTGGAGATAATTAAAAAACCCTGGACATTCAAAAATCAGTTAAATAAATAAAATCTATTTTACCATGAATAAAGCCACACATATATACTTTGAACAAAGTCCGAATCCGAATTCATTAAAATTCGTTCTGAATTATTTGATCGTTCCGGAAGATATATCTTATGATTTCCCTGATCCAGCATCCACCGCGAAAGCTCCACTGGCCAAAGAATTATTTGCCTTCGATTATGTGAAACGGGTATTTTTCATGAATAATTTTATCACCATCACCAAGGAGGATACGGTGGACTGGATGGAGATCCGCGATGAGTTGAAAGCATTTATCCGTGAATACCTGGATGAAAATAAACCCATCGTGATCGAGGAAGACTCATCCCGGGAGAATCAGGTCGAAAATGAAAGTGAGCTTGATCTGAAAATCAGGATGTTGCTTGAGGAGTACGTCCGGCCTGCAGTTGAACAGGATGGAGGAGCCATTGAGTATCATTCTTTTAAGGATGGAACGGTAAAAGTACTTCTTCAGGGATCCTGCAGTGGCTGCCCGTCTTCCATGCTGACCTTGAAGGCCGGAATCGAGAATTTATTAAAAACAATGATCCCGGAGGTAAAAGCGGTCGAAGCAGAAGGGATCTAACGTTTTTTTGCCTTTTTATGTGATTCAATGATATGTTTTGATATCAGGGAATAGATTTCCATCAGATCTTCTTTGTTTTCCAACATTTCCATATGCAGGTCCATGGTTTCCAGGTCACGCCGGATAGCCGGACCCGTTTGTCCTGCCTCCGGACCCACTGTAAATATTTTATGAACCATGGATTGCGTGATGGGCTTTAAAAGATCAAAATCAATTTGCCGTTCATCCAGTATTTTTTTTGCAATTGAAAAAAGATGGTTTGAAAAATTCGTGGCTATGACTGCAGATAAATGCACGGCACGACGTTGATCACTATTTATCTTGAATATATTTTTGGATAATCCTTTTGAAAGCTGGAGCAATTGTTCTATTCCGGATTTCGAACTGGATTCAAGGAAAACCGGCATTTCACGAAAATCTATCTGGATTCCTTTTGTGAACGTCTGTAATGGATAAAATACTCCAATACTGGCAGCCGCTGATTTTTCAAGTACACTGAGGGGTTGACATCCGGAGGTGTGTACAAGTTGACAGCCTTCCGGCATCACAATTTCTGAAACGATCTCTTTGATCACAACATCACTGACGGCAATCATGATCAGATCAACCGGGTCATTTGAGAAGTTTAAATTTTTTTTTAATTCGGCCCTGTAAAGTCGATCCATCAATTGATGCGCATTTTTTTTGGTTCTATTAAATACCAGGCTGATTCTATGCCCATTATTTTCAAAAGCAGGACCCAGATGCCAGGCCAGGTTACCGGCACCAATGAGGGCTATATTATAATATTCACGCATACATATTTGCTTATTTTTTTCAAAGTAAGACAATCCTTGAAAGATTGCCATTTTTAGAACGAGTTTATAATAGGTAGATCAACCGGGGAGATGCACACGGGAAGAGGGAAATATAAACTGGTGAAAAAAAAACCCCGCCAAAGGCGGGGTAAAACCAAACTTTGCAACCACAAAAACTACTAATCAAACCTTTGCTTTGATCACCTCTTCAGGTGCCTGCACAAGCTCAACTAATACCCCTTCACTGCATAAAGGGAATTCTTCATTGCCTTTTGGATGTATAAAACATACGTCATATCCTGATGCACCTTTTCGGATACCTCCCCGTGTAAAACGGACACCCTGCTTTTGCAGCCAGTCGACTGCTTTAGATAAGTCGTCAATCCACAATCCGATATGGTTTAACCTGGGTTCATGTACCCTCGGCTTTTTATCGATATCTATCGGCTGCATGATATCCACTTCAACTGAATGCGGGCCCTTACCAATCTGAAGCACATCTTCGTCTACATTTTCCGATTCACTTTGAAAGGATTTTACCCTATGCAATCCCATGATATCTATCCAGAACCTGACAAGTTTGCCTTTATCTTCCCCTCCGATTGCAATTTGCTGTATTCCAAGAATTCTAAAAGGTCTCATCTGCCACGTTCTTTCTCAAAATTTATGTAAAAGTATTTTTGTTAATACATACAAAAAATGATTATTATCAGTATTTGAGATTTTGGTAAACAAAATTCGGAATGGGGGATCCATATCAATGATAGATGATTGGATCAGGATACATGGCCGCCAGGGCAAACCAGTATCCGAAAAGCGATCGGGTCGGTTTCAGCTGTCTGCCTTTGTCGGGACCCTCCACCGCTAAACCAAAAAGATCATATTGATTTCCTTCATTGTCCTGGATGATCACATTGGATGGACCGTCATTGACGGGATAAAGGTCAAGTTCAATTCCAGAGGGAATCTGTCTTTCATAAGAGATCATAAACTTCCTGGAGTTATTCCCGATGATTACCACGGATAATCCCTGGAAGTTATCCAGGATGATGGAAGTTGAATCTCCAAACAGTGAATTCTGATAGATTTTGATACGGTCATTAATGATGATCCCATGTACCTTTTCTTTAAGTGGAAGCCTGGGATCCAGGGGTTGGGTATAAAAACGGATGGAATCACTCAGTCGGTATTGTTCGTAAGGATCCATTGAATAATTGTAATCATATCCTGTTGATTCTGAAAGGACTTTAGTTCCCGGAAACATTGAAATCCAGGTCTCCCATGTCGTTTCGATAACCGGGAACAGTGCTGGATCAAAACCTTCCAGGGCTCCATTGACACACTCAAACTGCATGGGCAGCCAATGACTGGCGGTTTCTTCATCGTAAAGGATGTGATTGGAATTGTATATATATCTGGAACTTTTGAAGGAAGAAGAGAATCCTTTCAGGTTTCCCCGGTCCCAGGCGGCGCTGGTTCCAGTCAGTGGAGCGTAACAGATCATTATTTTACGTTGCTGGATAAGATCATTGATTACCTCATGATAATTCAAGATGTGAAGGGGATAAGCACGGAGATTGCCATCGATATTTACCCCCAACACAAGATCTTCTGACGAAAGATATGAAGCTTCGAAGGTCAGATGGAAATCCGGCTCCAGGAGCGGTGGTTTTAAATTTTCTTCTGGTTCCATTATGATCACCTGAGTCCTGGGGATCAGCCAGTTTGCATACTCCGGGTTTTCCCTGGGATCCGGTGCAGGATTTTCAACATTCAAGTCACAAGCCGTCGCAATCAGGAAAAATGACATAAAAATATGTAAGCTGGTTTTTTTCATAGCGTTTTCACACTATGTATATACGGAAATCAGCTTCTGTAACCTGTACAGAAAAAATTTTATGAAATATTATCGGGAAGTTTCCTTACTCCTTCTGATGATCGCCATTGTAAAGCCAAGCATCAGCAGGAGGGTGCCCATCCATAATATATTGATCAAAGGTTTTTCCACAGCCTTCAGGATTATATAATCTTTCTGTGCAGTATTCAGCCCCAATTGAACTGAGTTTTTATCCGGGAAAATATTCAGGATGGTAATTTTAACCCCTAATGAACTGTTTTCATCAGGAATCCTCCCTGCAAAATTATCTTTGATCAGATAGATGGGCTCCAATTGATAATCGCTAAGTGTCCCCTCGATTTTAATGATCCCCTTGACAGCGATATCATTTTCATTTAATACCGCACCAGGTACCTGGTCGATCCGCTGGAATTTTTCAAGGGAGGCAACAAAATCGTTCACAAAAAATGATCCCCCTACCTGCACTTCTATTTCTTCCGTCTCTGACCATTCCTTTTCATCTTCAGCGACTACAGTCACATGTGTATAGATATCCCTGAAAGCTGCTTTTTTAATAGACGGTGACACCACATTTCCCATATTTGGATTTTCCTGCAACCTGGGATAAAGGTAAAAAATCTGGCCATTTGGCTTTTCATATTTTACTTCGTAATAAATATTCTCAGGATTATATTCAACCGTATCACCTCGGGCAATGACCCATACATTTCCATCTGAGACATCCTCTCTTGCAACCAGGTAATGTGGGTCAGGGGCGGGATCAAACTGTTCCCTCATATAATATCCATTTTTCCCCTTTATTTTAATCTTTTTTCCTAAATACGTCAGACTATAATCTTCCATTGCTTTAGGCTGGTCCTGAAACAGGAGGATATTTTCCTTATTGATTTCATCAGGGAAATTACTGCTATAGAGCATGCCGGACCGGTTCATTGAGATTACGTGTGACAACCCGGATGAGTAAACAATGCCAATGATCATTAGAGCCACACCGATATGGGCAATGGATCCTCCCGAAAAAGTATATTTTTTCTTTTTTAGCCTTAACAACGTCAATAAATTCGATATGATCGCAAAAACCGATGCGGTGATCAGCAGTAACATCGGGAATTGACTGATCCCAGATAGTACAATGATCAGGGAAGAGATCAGGAGTGTCAGGACCAGCGGTACAGCGAATTCATTGAATAGTTTTCCTTTCTCCATTTTTCGCCACCAAAAATACTGGCCTGTCGCCGAAAGGAAAGCAATCCCAAAAGCAAACCATAACTGGATTTTTGTATAAAAAACTACCTGATCGGCAGGTGGTGCCAGATTAGATTCAATTCCCATGTTGTTTAGGATGGCGTTAAAAACAGGGATCGAAGTAGGTATAATGATCTGGAAAGCAGACAGACACAGCAGTGTGGCCCCTAGAAAGATCCAGAAATCCCGTGAATACGTTTCGATTTCCTTGTTTGAGACTGGCATGGCCTTCCAGTTACGAAACAAAAATAGGAACGAAAGCGAGGTAAAGACGATGAGATAGATCAGTAGTTGTCCGCTAAGTCCCAGATCAGTAAATGAATGAACTGAAGCATTCCCTAAAATACCGCTTCTCGTAAGAAAGGTGGAATAAAGTATCAGTAAAAAGGTGGCAATAACAAGAATAAAACTGACCTTCAGTGCGGTGTGATTTTTTTGATAGATCAACATGGTATGGATCGAAGCCATCAATACCAGCCATGGAACGAAGATAGCATTCTCAACCGGATCCCAGTTCCAATATCCACCGAAATTCAGGGTTTCATAGGCCCAGTATGCTCCCATAATGATCCCGAGTCCCAGGGTGGCTGCAGAAAAATGTGACCAGGGCAGGGCTTGTTTTATCCAGGATGAATATTTTTTCTTCCATAAGGCTGATATGGCAAAGGAAAATGGAACAATGGTAGTTGCAAAACCAAGGAACAACGTAGGCGGATGAATGACCATCCAGTAATTCTGCAGGAGTGGATTCAAACCGGATCCATCTTGCGGTATAAAATCAGGGTTGAGCTGGAAAATGGGAGCTTCAATTACTTCCCGGGTTAACATGAACGGCGAACTGCCTATTTTAATATTGAAAATGACTACACCCAGGATCATCGAGGTAAGAAAGGCCTGAACCAATGAGAAAATAAACATAACCGGCGATTCCCAGTCTTTAACCAGTCGGAGGATAAAAACGCCGAGGATCACATGCCAGAAAATCCACAAAAGAAAACTTCCTTCCTGACCTTCCCAGAAAGCCGATAATTTATAGTAAAAAGGGAGATATTTGGAAGAATGAGACCAGGCATAATGATATTCAAAATAATTCCGGTAAATGATCAGGTATAAAAATGAAACTACGCCAATTACTCCTATCGCATGGATCAAAAAAGCGATCCTTCCATTTAGTTTCCAGGCGGGATTGACAGTTTGAACCGATTTATAATAAGAGAAAGCGGCCACCAGGGCTGAAATGAAAGAAATGATTATGAACAGATGCCCCAGATTTCCTGCCAGGTAATGCATAGGTTATAGATGTTTAATTAGATCTTTATTTCCTCCTCCTGATATTTTGAAGGGCATTTTAATAATATTTTATCTGCGATAAACAAATCTTCATGGAACGACCCAATCACCACCACCTGTTCTGATTTTTCCAGGTCCGGGGGAATGGGTTCATTGTAATATACGCGTTGTTCTTTTCCTTCATTATCAATCATGGTGAAGGATACGGATAACATATCCTCACTGGGGGCAAGTTCGGAGACCTCCCCAGACAGACTTCTTTTTAAATGACCAACTACATGTATCTTTTTATTGTTTCCATTTTCAGACATTTTTTTTGCCTGAGAAAAGTTAACATAAGTGCTGGCATCGCCCGCCGTAATGATGATGATCATTACCGCTACTGCGATGATGATGATGCCGAAAATATGCGTCTTTTTCACCCTTCTTTTTTGCTATTGATTTCTTTTTCTAATTTTCTGATTTTATGATCCAATCCGGCCAGATATATAAACAGTCCTGTCATAATTAGCACCAGTACAGCGACCACAACGTATATCTTTCCGGAATCACGAAGCGCATCTGCCATTTCAATTCCTTGCGGCTGTGTATTCTGTGCCAGCAAGGAGATTCCGAAACAGATGAATAAAATTGTAAATAGATATTGTTTCATGACGAAAATGAATCTTCAAAGTTACGTTTTAAATTTATAAATCTGATCCTGATCTGAATAATCCAGAGTCCCATCAGCGTCCAGCCCAAAATAGAAGGATAAAAAACCAGCCTCAGGTTATTATCCAGATCATAGATGTTGAAACCGGGGTTCCCTCCACTTCCGGGATGCAAAGAATCGGTGAGTCGAGGCAGGATGTATAAAAGGGGGAGTAAAGTGGACCATGCAAAAATATTGTACACCGAGCTGATCCTGGCACGCTGAAGATCATCCTCAATAGAATTCCTCAGGATCAGATAGGCGAGATAGATCAGCATGCAGATGGCTGCCCCGTTTAATTTCGGGTCATTCACCCACCATCCTCCCCAGGTAAACCTGGCCCAGAAGCTACCGGTTACCAGTCCAAGTAATCCGAATACGATGCCCATACGGGCAAATTCCGATGCAATCAGATCATCCAGACTCCGTTGACTGGCCAGATATCGGATGGAATAGACCAGGGATGTGGTCAGTAAGATCATCATGGTGAACCACATGGAAACATGAAAGAACTGATTTCTGACACTTTCGTGGACAATCGCGATCCTTGGCACCTTGATCAGAAAGCCGGCAATGATTGTATACATGACCAGAATTACAGCCAGTATTTTCCACCAGCTTTTATGTAACATATAGTTTTCTAACTTCGCCATATGAATGGAAATAGTATATAGGACATGGTAATCACAATTATATTGATTGAAATCAGAAAGATGATTTGATTTACACTGACACTTCGCTCGAGCCCTTCCAAGGCATTTTTTGATATTTTGATCACTACCAGGAGCAAGGGCAGGATAACCGGGAAACTGAGGATTGCCATCAGGGAGGCACTGTTTGATGCTTTGGATGCGATCCCTGAATTCATGGTCAGAACCGATGCAAATCCAATGGAGCCCAATATCAGGGTAACGATAAATAATCCGGGATCCATGACAGGATTTCCCAGAATTAAACTGTAAAAAAGGAAGCCGATCAAACTGATACCGATCAGCAATAGGCTGTTATAGATGATCTTCGAAAGGATCACGGCCGCCGGATTGGCAATCGAATATAAATAAAGAAGACGACCCTCACTGATTTGAATAAAACTTTTTGTCACCGCATTGACAGCGGTAAAAAGGATAATGATCCAGAATAGTGTATTCCACGTAATGGGATTCAGGGAATTTATTTGCGTTTTAAAACTCAGGTAGCAAATAAAGATGATACTCACAAGATACAGTAGGATTCCGTTAATGGCGTATCTGAGCCTCCATTCGATTATGATTTCCTGTAATATAAAGGATCGTATTTCCCGGACTACCATGATGAAATGATCATCCTGCAAAAATACGATAATAATTAAAATGTGCGGGCCACCTTTTTTATTTATCTGATCCCGGCCCCTACCCGGGAACCAATACTTAGAGTCTCAGGATCAGCATGGCATAAAAATTCCTGGGAGGCTGCACAAAATAACCCGGCTCGTTCATTCCATCATAATCAGGATCCACAGGTGCCCCGTAGGTAAAGTATTGCGTATTTAAGAGGTTATTCAAATAGAACTGGAATGAATGTTTTTTGAGAAAATTCAAGGTAAACCTGGAGTTGACAACGAAATATCCCGACATCATCAGATCTTCCTGGTTTGTCGGCTCAAGATATGAGTCGCTCATGAAATTTCCCGATAATTCAATTTCAAAAATGTCACGACTATGATAGGTCAAGGCAGCATTCCCCATAAATGACGGGCTGAGTGGCTGAGAAACATTCCAGTAGATATTTGGATCTTCCACCGGGTCATATTCTCTGATCCGGCTTTTCATGAAGGTGGCATTTCCCTTGAAATCCAATGAGGCCTGGATCTCCCATTGCCAATCCAGTTCGATTCCTGTACGATAGCTGGATGGGATATTCTTCCTCAGCTGGATAAAACCTTCCGGAACATAAGCACCGATGGGTGCAATTTCATTTCTGAATTTCATGAGGAACCCATTCACTTTTAACTGGAAAATTTCTTTGTTGAATCTGAACCCCCCTTCAATATCATGGACGTATTCAGGTTTGACATCCTTGGATCTAACGCTTGGCAAATTGGAAGGATTCAATTGAAATCCACCCAGAATATCAATTTTGGTAGGTTCCCTTCCGGCAAAGCCATAATACACATAAAAATCCTTGGATTCATCCAGTGAATAGGATATGCCAATTTTCGGATTTATAAATGCCCAGTTTATAACAATATCAGGTTCATCTGGAAGCAAATGATCATCCGGATTGATGACTAAATTTAAGGCTCTGAATTGTATATCCCCGAGTACCGACCACCTGTTTACCCGGTAGTCTGTTTTGGCAAAAAGACTTATTTCATTTTTTCTTGATCTTTCATCATAGTAAGGACTTGCATCTTCCGGAATGATACTTTCCAGATTCTGCCTGTGGAAAGTATAAAGATGTATCCCTGTATTCACATTCAATTTCTGATTTGCAGTTAACAGATGATAGTAGGTGGTAAATCCAAAATGATCATTGAATAATGGATAATTTATCTGGGTGAAGCGGTCTTCCATTCTATAATTTCCAGGTGCACCGGCGTCATAGATACTATCAGTCACGTAAAATCCGGATGGAAAATCACCCCCTGCTGCTCCGTAATAAGCCGATGAAACCCAGGAAGAAAGTTTTGTCAGAGACCGGGTGTATTGCAATTGTATAAAATCCTGGCCAAAGTCGTCAATGTCATTTTCGTTGACATAATTGGTCCTGGGATCTTTTTTTATGTCTGACAGGGCCACCGGGGAATAAGCAAGTCCATTCTTGGATTGACCAGTAAACCCGGTGATCTTGACCATATTTTTTGGATCGAAATAACCACCTGAGAAGAAGAAGGAATAGGAATCAGTACTGGTATGATACCGATACCCGTCTGAGTTTGTTTTTGTGAACCTGGAGTAGAAAGCAAATTTATTCTTCTGTATCCCACTGAAAATTTCGGCACTTGCCCGGTAGGTATTAAAAGATCCACCCATCAGTTGAAGTTCAGCTCCAGGAGTTGAATTCCGTAAGTCTATGGATTGGAAATTGATAGATCCCGCAAAAGAGGAAGTTCCGTTGGTACTGGTACCAACTCCCCGTTGAACCTGAATGGATTCTATCGAATTTGAAAAATCCGTAAAATTAGAAAAGAAAACACTATGATCGATCATGTCATTTAACGGTGCGCCATCCAGTGTGATATTTATCCTTGACTGGTCTATTCCACGTAATCTCATCTGACCATAATTGGTGAGATTGGTACCCGATTCTGAATAGGAGATTAACGAAGGCGTCAATTGATTGAGTAGAAATATCGGATCCTGACCCACAAAATGATTCTCAATGTCTTTTTTCTTCAGGGTCTGGTTGGTAAAAGGCATATTTTCTGCTCCCCTGATCGCCTTGATCACCACTTCCTCCAGTTTATAATTGCTGATCAGGCCTATATTTAATTCAATAGATCCTGAAACCGGGATTATTTCGGCCTCAAATCCAACGAAACTGACGAGTAATTCGAATTCTCCTTCTGGTAATGAAAGGCTGAACAATCCATCCGCATCGGCAACGGTTCCCTTAGCCAGTTCCCTGACCTGGATGGTGGCCCCGGGGAGTGGATTTCCTGATTCCTGATCTGTAATTTTTCCGGTTATCTGAAATTGTGCAGAAGCCTGAAGAATGGAAACCATAAAGATCATCAGGTAAAGGATATTTTTCATGATTTAAAAATTTTGGTTAACATTTTAGGAAACAGGGGAGTTTCCTATTCTGTTTACCATACCTTCCCTTCGTCCGCATTACCGGCATCAGGTATTGAGGGTATGATCTCAGCCCGGTATATTCAGGGCACCCCATATATCAATAATTTAATCGCGAAAGGAAAACTTGATAGGCGGAAGATAATTTGCTCCCTACGCCCGCATTACCGGTATCAGGTTCAATGGGTATATTCTCAGCCATATCAGGCACCCCTTGTTTACAAAATTACATAAATTTATTCTTTCAAAAAAGTATTGATGGCCTCTATGGATCTTTTCAAACGCTCATCCGCAGATCCTTTAATTTCGATAAAATCAATACCCAGTGTCCTGAGTTCCCTGACATAAAGATCATACAGATACTGCCTTTTATGAGGATGTTCCCTTTGAGGATCCTCTTCCCACGCGATATCGATGCCGGTCAGGAGATGCAAATCATAATATCTGTGTTTAACTTCATCTCTGATCCATTCGGGGCAATCTCCATATTTAAATTCACTCCATATTTTAATAACCAGCAAAGTAGTGTCACAAACAAGCAATTTATCTACTTTTTTTTCTAACTGTTCCTCCTTATTGATCTGCTCCAGGGCAATGATTTCAAGATCATCACGGGTATAAGGCCGGTTGATTTCATTCAGGTAATCCCGTGCATATTCTGGAACCCAATCTGTTTTAAAATGATTCGCCAGCCTCTTTGCCAGAACCGTTTTGCCGGTGGATTCAGGACCAACAATGGCTACTTTTAAGACTTTATTCTTTGATCGAGTGTTTTTTTCCACGATATATATCCGGCGATTGCCAGAATGAAAAATATTAAAAATTGAAAACTTGTCAAAATCAAGCCTTTATAAAAATACAAAGGAATGGAAATAAAATCACCTATGATCCAAGCGATCCAATTCTCGATTTTCTTTTTAGCCATCATTTGCATGCCCACAAAAAAAATGGAGGTGGTGATGGCATCAATCGTGGGTACATCGGAGTCTGTAAGATGAACGAGAACCTGCCGCAAGATCACAAATGAAACAACAAGAATGACCAGTGTCCAGATCCATTCCTTTTTTGTATTGGTGGTGACAGGGGTTTCATCATTTTTCTTATCTTTTCTCGACCAGTAATACCAGCCATAGATGCTCATGACGAAATAATAACCATTGATGCCCATGTCCGCGTATAACCTGGCCTGAAAAGTGAGATAAATATATATTAAAACACTGATGATCCCGGTTGGGAAGACAAGGATACTTTCTTTCCTGGCATAAATGACACTCACCAAACCAAAAACCACTCCGGTAACTTCAAGGATATTGTAATCCATGATCCCCTGTTGAAGTTGTTTGATCAGTTCATCCATGGATCTGTAATGGTTTTATTGATTCAAAGAGTCTGGAAAGCATTTTGATGTGATCGTGGTGGATTGGGCCCCGGATATTTTCATATTATTTCAGTTGCCTTCAAATTTGATATCGTAGCGTAAAAATTGGTCCCATCTGATAAATTCAACCCGGCGATTCCTTTCCTTTCCTTCGGGATTGTCATTGGACTCCAGGGGCCTTTCTTCCCCATACCCGGTAGTCGCCATTTTATCCGGATCCACGCCATGTCCGACGAGATATTCATACACCGCTTTGGCCCTGCTTTTGGATAGGATGAGATTGTAGGATTCAGTCCCGATATCACAGGTATGACCCGCAATGATGAAATCCACCGGGGTGCTTTTCAGAAGATTGATGATCCTGTCAAGATCCGGATAGGAATTTTTTCTGATCCGGTAAGAATCAAAATCAAACTGGACCCTCACCGCCAATACACCATCATTGATTTCAATGGCGTTTTTTACCCGCTCGTATTGCTCATCTTTTATCACCGTGAAGGCTGAAGAATCCTCATACTGGGGTTCCTTGTTTTTTGATAGTAGGACAACTGAAGATAACGCAGCATTTATTTTTTCAGGATCAAGATAAAGGTCTTTCCTGATTTCCTGGTATTGATTCAGATCTGCCAGGTCAATGGTGTCTTCCAGTATCCTAAAATCTTTCAGCGCCACCTGAAATTTATATTGTGATCCAACCGGCAGTACAATTTCATATTCCCCGGAAATGGAGTCTGAAAAGGTATAGCCAAGATCAGTTTGTTCGGGCAATAATTCATATTTGATGCGGGCCTTGACGGGCTCAAGCGTTCCTGCATTAAATACTTTACCAAAGATGGTGACAACAGGGGATGGCTGTAGAAAAATAGGCAATTCCACCCGGTAGATATCTGCGTCATATTCAGTATTTCCTTTCGAAAAATAGGCATATTGACCTGAAGGAGGAATATTGAAAAAAATATCCTCCTCAAGGGAATTGATTGTATTACCCAGGTTTTCTGGTGTTGTCCAATTTTGCCAGGTTTCATCAAGCCTTCTGCTGATGTAAATATCAGCCCCACCAAAACCACTGTATCCATTGGAAGAGAAATAGAGGGTCTCATTATCGGCTGCAAGGAAGGGGGCGCTTTCATTACTGGCTGAGTTGATATCATTACCGACATTCAAAGGTTCAGTCCATTTACCGCTTGTCATTTGAAAAGAAACGTAGAGATCTTTTCCCCCAAATGTATCAAATCTTTCTACTGCAATGATCAATGTTTTCCTGTTTTGTGCCAGAAAGTAATCGCCATCATTGTTTTCAATAAATGGATTAATGATGTCTAAGGGAACAGGCTTCGACCAACCTTCACTTGATTTTGTGCTGATTGAAACACCCGGCTTCATTTTTTTATTCTTCTGATATATGTTACCCAGAATTACGGTCATGGCGTTGCCATCCGGAGAAATTGAACTGATAAAATTAGCCTGCTTATTATTAAGTGGCGGACCGATATTTTTTGCTTCTTCCCATTCATTGATCTCATAATCAAATTCAGAATACCAGATATCTTCCGGATCAGCCGTCCCTCCTATGTTCTCAGGATGATTTTTTCTGCTGAAATACAGCGTATAACCGTCAGGGGATACCAACGGCCTTATTTCTTTATATTCACTGTTTATGGTCTTATCGAGTTTCTGAATCATCAGGTGATCAGAAAGGTCAGCGGCAACTCCGACAGAGACGGAAATGGGGATTTTAGAATCACTGATCCCGATGGCATCGATTCCATTATAACCCGGAACAGAGATTCCTCTCAATACCAGCTTTATCGCATGGACCTCATAAGGAGTCTGGTCAATAAAAACGTTCAGTAACCGTCCTTTCAGATTGATCGGCCGCGGTGTGAAAGTATTGATCAGGTATTCATTGTCCTGGCCGTCATAGGCAAATAACTGAAAGATGGCAGAAGGATTAAAGGATTCTGCGATAGCGATCTGTTGGATCTTTTGGGGCCGATCGAATCCAACCTTGATGTATTCCTCCGCGTTCGGACTTGAAGGAAGCCATGCATTCGGGTTGTCACCTCCAGCAGGTAAAACATCCGGTCTACCGATAACCTGTTTTACTGAGAATTCTTTTGGGGATAATTGGGAGGAAAATGATATGACCCGGGAAGTCCACTGAACATCCTGTGCGAATGCCATGTTGGCAAACCAGAAGAAAACGATGGTAGTTATATGCTTAATCACGGATGAATTTTTCAATCTGATTGTCTAAATGCACTATTCCTTTTCAAAGTTTAAATCAGTATAAATTTTAGAAATTAATGTCGGGTTATGCTTAACCCGGATCATCTTTTCAGTATTTCTTCCAAAAATAAAAATTACCAGTTCAAAAACCATTGATCCATGGCTTATTTACGAACGGTGCTTTGACTTATCCGGCATTCATGAGATCACTTGTATATAGAAGGGTGGCCAGATCACTATTTTTGAGGAGATTGCCGTATCAATGTGCTGAATCGACTCCCCTTATGAACAAATGTATCCTCCACATCCAAATGCTGATCGTCATAAGAAGCATTCAACGAAATGAAATTAAAAAGATGGTTGGTTTTTTATGGAGATTAGGAACGGATATTTTCCACTCACGGATGGTTCTGGTTTTAATGAATTCTCCCTTTCCTGTAATATCAGAGGCCAGACAGAGCCTGGTGGAACCATCCAGATTTTCTAGCAGACTTTCGATGAGTTGATTGTTTCTATATGGTGTTTCCATAAAGATCTGCGTCTGATCCAGTTGTTTTGAATGGAGCTCCATCTCCCTGATTTTAATTTTCCTCTCTTTACGGTCAATTGGCAGATATCCATGAAATGCAAACTTTTGACCATTAAAACCAGATGCCATCAATGCCAGAAAAACCGAGGAAGGTCCTGATAATGGGATGATCTGAATGCTGGCCTGGTGGGCAGCCTGAATGATCAGCGATCCTGGATCCGCGATCCCCGGACAACCGGCCTCCGATACGATTCCTGCCGACTGACCTTCAATGATGAACTGCAACAAGCGCTTCACTTCTTCTCCATGCGTATCCTTGTCAAGGATCTCAAACTGTATTTGATCAATGTTTTGGATACCTATGGCCGAAAAAAACCTCCGGGTGGTCCTGGCATTCTCGACAAAATAAAGGCCCAACTTTGAGATTATTCCTTCAATAACTGGAGAGATTATAAACTGTGGGTCCAGGTGAGATATGGGAGAGGGGATGAGATAAATTTTCCCGTGTTTCATCTTGAATTATTTTATAAAGGAGGAGACCAGGTCAAAAAAAGCATCCGGAGCATCTGCATGTATCCAATGACCTGCATTTTTAAAATAAGTGATGGTGGCCTTCGGAAACAGTATTTTAACGTGAAGTTCGTCTTCAGAATTAATATAATTGGAAAGTGCCCCTGCCACAAATAATGTAGGTCCCTCATACGGATCTGGTCCCTTTATTTCTTCACCTACTTTAGTAAGATTTTTTTTGATGGCTGGGAGATTGATTCTCCATTTTAATTTATTGTGCCGGTCCCTTACCAGATTTTTCAGTAAAAATTGTCTGACGGCCAAATTTGGAATTGATTTGGCCAATTCCTGGTCTAATTCTTCTCTCTTTTCAAATTTTTCGATATCCAGATCGCATAGTGCATCAATGATTTTGTCGTGATGGATTGGATAATGTTTGGGACCAATGTCCACCACGATCAGTTTCTCAACCGATGATGGATTTTTCAATGCAAATTTCATGGCCGTTTTTCCACCCATGGAATGTCCGATCAGAATTGCATCCGCTAAATTCAGGGACTGATAAAGATTCTCCAGGTCCTCAACCATTACATCATAATTGAATTCTTCATGGTGAAAAGATCTTCCATGATTACGTTGATCGACTGTGATCACCCTGTTTTTTTTCGAAAACTTTCTGGCAAGAGACTGCCAGTTATCCGAACTGCCAAAAAGACCATGCAGAATGATCAAGGTTTTGCCTTTTCCTCTGATATGATAGAAAAGTTCCATGGACCGGGATCAGAAATCATAGCCGAGTGAAACAAAAAACCGGGGGCTTAATACTTCATAATCCTCAATCGGATAAGCCATGTCAAATTTTACATAATAACCAAGCAACACAGTTCTTAACCCGAAGCCATAACTGGAAAGCCATGGATTTTTAAAATTCTGGATACGAGCCTGAAAAGGAGATCCTTCATTTTTAATTAGTTCAGTATTTACACTGTTCTCTGTAGCAAAAGGTGATTTACCCGTCCAGGCTGAGCCGATATCATAGAATCCCACAAAAAGAAGGTTCCTGAAAAAATTGGAAGTAATCGGACCCTGAACGAAATATCTGATAATCGGGAACCGCAATTCAAAATTGGCCAGCAATGCGTTATTGCCATTAAATTTATTGTAATTAAATCCCCTGAGGGGAGTAAGGAATTCCATAAATAACTGATTGCTGTTATCTTCTAATGGCTGGTTGTACAATGGATCCGTTTCACCCGAAACGTTGGTTGTGTTGAATAGCCAGTTGTTCAATCCTCCCAGCAGATATTTCTGTTGGTTGGCCCCGAAAAAACGGCCATAATAGAATCTCGTTGCAAAGACGAGTTCGCGGTGAATTTTCTGATAGTTTCTGAAATCGATGTAAAAATTCCCGAAACTCTTGTCCACATTGTTTAATCCCTGATATAATATGTATCCGATCTTACCCCGGGTGCCTTCCAGCATGTTGAGACCAGTGGTTACTGAATTATCGAAGGTGAATTCAGATTTAAATCCCCCATAATGTACCGTTGAAGAAGTGACGGTTGAAGGAGGAGGGGTGATGAGTACAAGCGGATCAAGATCAAAATATCTGGTGACAGCATAAAAAGGTTTGATGGATATTCGGGAGGTAACGTTTAAAGGAAGGGATGCGCCAATCTCAAACTTATTCAGGGTATATTTTTGGCTGCTCGGTCCGGAAGATCGATAGAGCGATTTTCGTTCGTACCGCGCGCTGAAGTCTATAGTGTATTTAAGGTACTGGTATTCCCCGAATAAATTCCCGCTTCTCAAATCAGTGGTTGCTAGAACACCCCCGTAAAACCTGTGATTTTCCAAAAGGTCATTCATCTGGGTCTCAAGCTGGATCCCAAATCCCAGAAGGGGGTCTACAACAAAGGAAGTTACAATGTTATTGGCGCTGAAGAGCGTTTCATAATCAAAGGGTCCCAATATTTCACTTTCGCGTCTGAATTTCCGGTATTGCGATAGAAATGATTCCTGTCCCTGCGTTTCCCGTACTACCTCCTTGTCAAATACATAATTGTCCGTATCGATAAATTCATCTGATTTAGGCAACTCCTCCTTTTGGGGGGCATTTGGCTCCGGTTCCTGCAATTGTTCTCTGCGTTGCTGGATCAGTTCTTTGATCCGGTTCTGTTCCAATGTTTTGGCCTGATTCAAAGAATCTTTCAATGATTCTCTTCGCTGCCTGATCTTTTCAGCTACATACTTGGCACTGATGATTTCCTGCCTCCGGGTTTGCGGAGTGAATTGATTCCTGTTATAATCAAAATCAGGAAAGTAGTAGACATGGGTATTCATATCGTTTAGCATGGTTGCCACAAGACCTCCTTTATTAGGACCAATATCATATTCCTTGATGCTTGTTCTGAAATTGCTTACCTGTGTATAGATTTTTTTGTTGATATCGAATTTGTAGATATTTTTGATTCCCTGCTGATCACTCAGATAATAATATTCAGTGGTACTCACGGGGATCGGATTCGTATTGTTACTTAAAGTATTGGTGACCTTATAAAGTAAATTCCTACTCGTATCAATATCATAGATATACAGATTGAATATTGAATTCAGGTTTTCAATATCAATTTTATTTTGAACCCGCAGGCTGTCATTGGGCCTGTTTGAACTGAATATCACTCCACTCGTTCCCGGTATAAATTTTGGATTAATATCATCATAAATATCGTTGGTGAGCCTTTTAATGGAATTTCTTCGCAAGCTGATGAGGAAGACATCGTTCTGGCCTTCAATATCCGCACTTACTACGGCCAGATTCCCACTTTCAGACACATCAAAATCCTTAATATTGCTGAGCCTGGTAAGTTCTTTCTTCTGTTTGTTTTTTGTATTGATATTGTAGAACCACATGAAGTTCTTACCATACCTAGTGGATATAATCGCTAAATTCGAATTGTCTATCCAACTAATCAATGGAAGATCATAGTCGATTTCCTGATTGATCACTTTATATCCACCCACATAGGCATTTTTAATTTTTTTACCTTGAAGATTACTGATTTTAACACGATACTTTCCCCTTTTATTCTCTGTAAACGCAAGATAGTTCCCATCAGGGCTTATCCTCAACTTATTAAAAAATTTATCTCTTTTATTTTTAATCAGGATTTTATCTTTATCGGGTGCTGTATAACTTTCAAGTACGTAATTTGAGATTTCACTGTAAAAAGAAAGCCATTCACTGATAAAATTCTTGAAAGACATTCCAAGCGTATTTGATATGCTTTTCTCTTCATTCCGTATGATCCGGGTCAGGTTTAGAATATTGGCGATATGGCTTCGCCCATATTTTTCAGCAATAAAATTCCAGACGGAATGTCCGATCATCATGGCTTCCACCCCCGTATACTTATTTAATTTCCTCGGATCTTCATTGATAAAATGATCTCTCATAAAATCATCCAATTCAACATTCCATCCATAGGCGATATATCTGGCAGCACCATCGATAAACCAATCCGGAAGGGTGAGGAGATAAGAACTCTGAAACATATCGGATAAGCTCCCTCCGAACATCATATCATTGATGAGCATATGAGAAATTTTGAAGACCAATTCATTCTTAAAGTCAGTCATCAGGCCCGGATAGGCAACCTCAACCTGCGGCTTGATAAAATCAGTCTGACCTCCCACCGTAAAGTTATTTTCATTTACGCCAACATTGCTTTGTTTAAGATCAGTTGCAGAATTATAAAGGAAAATCCGTGTTTTTGTATAGGGTGAATAACCGATGATGTCAGTAATCCTTTCAAATTCATCTTCCAGGAATTTGGCTGCTTCCTTGGCGATGTCCTCCCCCCCATCATAATAATATATCTCAAAATTTTCAGAACTCAGATATCTCCAGTCGAACATCTTGTATTGCAACCGGTTCTTACCAAATTGTTCAATAGTCATCTGGGCATCCGCAAAATGAAATGTCACGAATAGTAGTAAAGGAAGTAGTATTAATCTTCTCATAAACTCCTCACCAATTATGACTTAAATGTAATCACTAAAATAATCAATAATACCTTTTAATATTAACTTCTTTATCAAGTTCCTTCCCTTTTAATAAATATTCAACGAACTGGTGCACAAAATATGGTGCAAGTGAAACACCTTTTGAACCCAATCCATTAAATATTCCCAATGCAGGAAAATCCGGATGTAATCCTGCAAATGGCCTGTGATCTCTTGTGGCAGGTCGGATGCCTGCCAGGTGTTCTACAACATTATATTTAACTTTAAAATTCCGGTTTAGTTTTTCTTCAAGATATTTTTTTGCTTCTTCTGTCGGATTTACATGTGTATAATGCCAATCATAAGTTGCCCCCAATTTATATAAACCCTTTTGAATGGGGAAAATGAATATTTGCCTGTTGTAAATAAAATCAATTTGAATTTCCGGATCAATCATCAGGATCTCCCCTTTTACCGGACGGAAAGGCAGCCATTTGAAAAATGGATTATCAGCAGCATGGATCCCTTCACAGAAAACAATTTTTTCTGCGGTAAATTCTTTGTACCTGATCCCGTTTTCAAGAGTTTCAAGATGAACATGTTCAAAAACTTCCTCCCTGAATGCTTTTTTAGACTGGATGGATTTCCGGATCGATTTCAGAAGATAAGGGATATCGAGGTATCCGGTGTTTTTAAGAAATATTCCTCCCAAGGAGTTGAGAAGAGGAAGGTTTTCCGGGGGGAGATGAATGATCTGGTCTACAAACGGTCCCAGTTCTTCAGGATTTGTTTTGGCGATCACCTCATTTTTTTCCTCAATGGAAAGGAATGGACGGAAGAGGGGGAGGAGGTAAAAAAATTTGGAATTGAGTTCCTTTTCCAGCTTTGTATAGTAATCGGTCAGGAAGGGAAATAAATGATCTGCCTGCCATGTTTTAACAAATCTTCTTCCGGTAATCGGATTAAACAATCCTGCTGCAACCATGGAGGATTGTTTTTTTACCGGGTGATCATATACCAGAATTTTTTTTCCAGCCCGCATTAATTCATATGCCATTAAACTTCCAGCCAGCCCCTGCCCGATCAGGATAAAATCCATGTCCCTGCATCTTTTCAAATCCAATCTTTGTATTTGGTATTAATAAAAACAAATTTGTAATAAAATTAGTGTATCGTGCCTTCCATAAAAATTTTTTGTTTCAATGATTTTGCTGAAAACACTTTTGTGATTCATGATCAGCAGGAATGCATCATCATCGATCCGGGATGTTACACGGCTGCCGAGGTCGAAGAATTGATTCAATACATCGAGGAAAATCAATTACATCCGGTCGGCATATTGAACTCCCATTGCCATATTGATCATGTTCTTGGAGTGGATAAACTTAAAAATCATTTTCAGATACCCTTTACGATAGGCAAGAATGAATTACCGGCATTAAAAAGCGTAAAATTATATGCTTCACTTTATGGGTACACGGGGTTTGTAGAACCGATAGCCGATCGTTTTATTGATGGAAGCCAAAACATCAAGGTAGGAAATCAGATCTGGGAAATCCTGGATGTTCCCGGGCACTCTCCCGGGCATATCGCCCTCTTTAACCGGGATGCATTAATCTGTATTTCAGGGGATGTATTATTTAAACGTAGTATTGGACGTACTGATCTGCCGGGCGGGGATTATGATACGCTGATCAAAAGTATCAAAACTAAAATTTTTACGCTTCCGGGAAAAACTAAAATTTTGCCCGGACATGGTCCTGAAACGACAGTTATGGAAGAAAAAAAGTATAATCCTTTTTGTGGTGAAAATACTTAAAAAATGAAAATCCAAAAGAACATTCCCAATTTTTTTACCGCCCTGAATTTATTGTCAGGTTGCTTTGGCATTGTAGCCATCATGGAAAATAATCCAAGAATGGCAACCTTGCTGATAATCGCTGGAGCTGTTTTCGATTTTTTTGATGGGTTTTTTGCCATGCAGTTAAAAGCGGGTTCTTCTTTCGGAAAGGAATTTGACTCACTCGCTGATATGGTAACTTTCGGATTGCTGCCTTCTTTTCTCATGTATTTCCTTTTCAAAGAAAATTCGACGGGATATTATGCCTATTTAGCATTTATTATAGCTTTGGCTTCCGGTCTCAGGTTGGCCAGATTCAATATCAGTGATGATCAAAAAGAAAATTTTATAGGTCTGCCAACACCAGCCAATGCTTTTCTGCTGGCCGGATTAGTTAATATTTATCTGGCTGACTGGGAATCCTTCAGGTATGTTTTTAACGATCCCAATATTCTGATGTCTTTTGTATTTATCCAGGCCTTTTTGATGAACAGCAAGATTCAATTTCTTTCCCTGAAATTTACCCATACAGGATGGAAAGGCAATCAATACAGGTATCTTGTCGTTGTTGTGGGGTTGTTGTTGATCATTTTTTTTCAACTTGAAGGGATATTTTTTGCCATGCTTTTTTACCTGTTTTTATCCTTATACCGGCATATATTTTTATTCCTCAAGTCTGGGGTTTGAAGGCCGTGATCAGGACAAGCGCCTATTAAAGCCGTTTTGTTAAAAAAACTAGTGATAAGTGATTACTTTTGTCAATCATTTATTAATAAATACGTTGACACCTTTTAAACAGGTTTATATCTGAGATGGGGGAGGTATTATCAAAGATTTGGATGGTTTTTCCAGCTTTTATGGCAGTATTTCTTCCATCATCATCTTGCTTTGGACAAAATCAGCCTGAATATCGGATAACCTGGGATCTGCCCACATCCGTGCCTGATCAGGAGGGGGACATGGTTAAAGCCCTTCATTTTAAAGAAGCTGTTCATTATTTGGAGTTTGATTACTTACCGGTTTATCCCGTTGAATTTTCTGATCAGATTCTTGAATCCGTAAAGATCGAATTTGATGCTCCTGTAAAATTATCGGATGAGGAAAAGGCCTTGCTTAATCACCATCCGATAAAGGAATCCCCCGAAATATATTTAAAAAAAATTAAAGAAGGAAATTCTAATACAACCAGGGTTTGGGTTCTGCCTTTTTTCAGTGATCCGGAAACCGGCGACCTATACAAGTTGAATGAATTCAAACTCCATTATCAGGCCGGGAAATCTCCGGATTTAATCAGCCAGAACCTCCGGATAGGTGCTGTAAATTCTTCAGTTCTATCGGATGGGAACTGGTATAAATTGGCGGTTACGGAGGACGGCATTTATAAGGTTGATTATAATTATTTACGGTCATTGGGCATCCCTGTCGAAGATATTGATCCCCGAAATATCAAGATTTTTGGGAATGGGGGAGAGATGTTGCCACAGCCGAATGACGCACCAAGACCAGAGGACCTGCTTGAAAACAGTATTATGGTTGTTGGTGAAAATGATGGAAAGTTTAATTCGGGTGATTATGTTTTGTTTTACGGACAATCCCCGCATAAACTCGGCCTTAAGGAAGAGGGAGGTGCGGTGGAAGTCGAGTATTCACATCATGATTACGCGGATACCTCCTATTATTTTATAACGATTGCGGATGAATCAGGATTACGTCTATCCAGTGCGATGAACCTGGGCGCTTCATTTCCCAGAATCAGAACCTTTGATTATTTAACCTTCCATGAATTTGATCAGTATAACATACTGATGTACTGGGGTTCAGGATCGGGTAGGGAATGGTATGGGGAAATTTTCAGGATTAAAACCACCTATGATTTTGAAATCGATGTGCCAGGATTAACACCCAATTCACCCATAAAGGTTATCAGTGCGGTCATGGCTCAATCTTACAGCCCAACCTCTTTTACGTTAAGATTGAATAGTATGGAACTGGGGCTACAGGAAATGGACGTCATTCCTAATTCAACCTATGCCATTAAGGGAAGAAACAGGATTGATGATTTCAGTATGAATACAGGATCCCTTCCGGAAAACACTGAAAAACTTGTTTTACGCTATATCTTCACAAGGGGCAGTTCTTCCCTATCTGATGGATATCTTGATTATTTTAACATATGGTGCAAGCGTGACCTTGAAACTTTTACCGATCAGGTCCGGTTCAGATCTGTCGAAAGTCTTTCAAATCCGCTGACCACATTTGAAATAAGAGATTCGGGTAATCCCATTAATATATGGGATATAACGGATCCCATTCATCCGGCCCAACAGGAATTTTCCAAAGAAAATCAACTTTATTCATTTGGCAAGGTAACAGACAGGCTCAAAGAATTTATTCTTTTCAATGAGCGCAACACCTTAATCCCAGTACCTTGTGGTCAGGTCAAAAATCAGGATCTGCATGCAATGAGCACCCCGGAATTATTAATTGTCACGCATCCGGATTTTGAATCTGCTGCCAATCGTCTGGCCATTCACCGTCAGCAACAGGGGATGAGTACTGAAGTGGTGAACATTTTCCAGATATATAACGAATTTTCTTCAGGGACTCAGGATATAACTGCCATACGCGATTTTATCAAATTTCTTTATGATAAGAATCCCCGGCTTAAGTCTCTTTTGTTGTTCGGAAGGGGATCTTTTGATTATAAAGACCGCATTGATTTTAATACCAATTTTGTACCCATTTATGAATCCAGAAATTCACTCCATCCCATATATAGTTATTCTTCCGACGACTATTACGGATTTCTGGATCAGAATGAAGGGGAATGGGATGAAACCTTTTTAGGGGATCACGGCATGGATATCGGGATTGGCAGATTACCCGTAAAATCATTGGCGGAAGCCAATGTACTGGTCGATAAAATCATCCTGTATGAAACCAATGATTACTGCTACGGATCGTGGAGAAATGATATTTATTTTGTTGCGGATGATGGGGATGGCACTGATGGAATAAGGCATTCAAAGGATGCCGACCGATTAAGTGTATTGGTAGATACAAGCTATTCAAATTTTAACATCCGGAAAATTTATGTGGACGCCTATGAGCAGATCATTCAACCCAATCAGCAAGAGGCACCCGGAGCAAAAGAAGCCATCCGAAATGCAGTTAAGAATGGAGCATTGCTGATCAATTATACCGGGCATGGCAGCGAAAATCAGTGGACGCGTGAAAATATATTGAACATCTCGTTAATCAATCAATGGGATAATATTTTTAAGCTTCCTTTACTGGTAACAGCTACCTGTGAATTTGGAAGACACGATGATCCCATGAAGATCTCAGGTGCCGAGTATGCTTTGATCAATGACCGGGGAGGGGCGATCGGATTGGTAACCACGGCCAGACCCGTATTTGCTTCCACCAACTTTATTTTAAATCAATCCTTTTATGGATTTGTATTTGAAAAGATAGATGGGAATTATCAAACCATTGGTGAAATATTCAGAAAGACAAAAAATACCAGTTTGAACGGATCGGTCAACCGGAATTTTTCCTTGTTGGGGGATCCCTCCATGATACTTGCCTATCCGAACAGGAATTTAATCATTGATAAAATCAATGAGAGTCTGGTGGAAGAAAAGATCGATACACTGGAAGCTTTAAAGAAAGTACGTGTGAGTGGGAATGTTTTTGATTCGGATTATAAAATCATGTCGGGATATAATGGCACGTTAACCGCAGCAGTATATGATAAATCGCAGCTAAAGCAGACCCTCGGCACGCAGGATCCTGTGATGGTATATGATGAGCGAAACAGTCTGATATTCAGAGGAGACGCCTCCATAATCAATGGCAAATTCTCATTTGAATTTATTGTATCCAAAAATATTGATTATCAGATTGGTGAGGGAAAAATAAGCCTTTATTCTGTAGACGATCATCTTCAAATTGATGCGTCGGGATCTAATCAGAATTTATATGTAGGTGGGAACCTCAGTAATCCGCCAGAAGATAATACCCCTCCCGAGGTGATCTTATATATGGAAGATTCCACCTTTAATTTTGGTGATCTGACCAGTGATCACCCTAACCTGATTGCCGACATCTTTGATGAGAATGGGATCAACCTCCTTGAAAATGAGATCAGCAAAGGATTAATTGTCGCCCTGGATGATGAGGATCCGTTTACGGTCAATCAGTTTTATAAAGCAGATCGTGATGATTATCAGAAGGGGCAGCTCAATTATCAGTTGTCGGAATTGAAAGAAGGCAGGCATACGGTGCTTCTGAAAGTCTGGGATACCCATAATAATCTTACGGAAGCATATACGGAATTTATTGTAGGGGAAGACAATAAACTAATCATCCAGAATGTATTGAATTATCCCAATCCATTCATGAATGAGACCCGCTTTTCATTTGAACATAATCGTTCTGGTGAGAATTTATCAGTAAAGATCCAGATTTACACCATCAAAGGACAACTGGTCAAAACGATAGAAGGAGTTACGAGTTATAGTGGTTTCAGGATCAATGACATCACCTGGGATGGACGGGGAGAATCCGGCAAAAAATTGGAAAGTGGTTTATACGTTTACAGAGTCTTTGTTCGTTCTTTATTAGATGGTGCAAAAAATACAGCATACCAAAAGCTCGTTATAATTAAATAATTTATATTTACAGGTAAATACATTGTTAATGATCAAGTACTTGCGATTCAAATATATCATCGCTGCTCCTTTAATTTTTTTTATTACTGAATTTTCCTTTGGGCAAGGTACGGCCATCATTGCCGGTCAGGATACAAGCCGGCGGGTGATTACCACTGCTGTTCCTTTTCTAACCATCGCGCCAGATGCCAGGGCGGGGGCCATGGGAGACGCAGGAGTGGCTTCATCACCGGATGCTGCGTCAGGACACTGGAATCCAGCAAAGTTCGCTTTTATAGAAAATGACTATGGCTTTTCCCTATCCTATACACCATGGTTAGGTAAAATTATCAATGACATGTCCATCTCCTACCTTGGAGGATATTATAAAATCAACCGGGAGCGTGCGGTTGCAGTATCCCTGCGATATTTCGATCTGGGGGATATCACTTTCACTGATATATTCGGTACGACGACAGGGCAATTCAATCCCAGGGAATTTTCCATTGATGGAACCTATTCCCAGTTATTGACTGAATATTTCAGCATCGGGGTGAGTTTAAGGTACATCCATTCCAATCTTACCGGGAATGCTTTCAACAGTACCTCAGATGCCCAGGCCGGTACCAGTGTGGCCGCTGATATCGGTATATTTTTTGACAGGAACATCATGTTAAGTGGAAATAATTCAAATATATCGGCGGGATTGTCAATCACCAATATTGGCCAGAAGATGACCTATTCAAATGATGACAATAAAGAATTCATACCTACCAATCTGAGGCTGGGCTCTACCTTCACAACCAGTCTTGATCCTTACAACCGGTTATCCTTCATGTTGGATCTTAATAAGTTAATGGTTCCCACTCCTCCGATCTATGCCGTCGATGAGAATGGAAGCATCATATATGATGATGAGGGTAATCCTGTAATTAAAAGGGGTAAGGATCCCAACCGATCACTATTGAGTGGCATGTTTGGATCTTTTGCGGATGCCCCCGACGGATTTTCAGAAGAAATGCAGGAAATCATGATCGCAACCGGGTTGGAATATTGGTATCGTGATCTGTTTTCAGTCAGAGCCGGATACTTTTATGAAAACCAGAATAAGGGAAACAGGAAATATTTTACCATGGGACTCGGTTTTCGTTACCGGGTTTTTGGTGTGGATTTTGCCTACCTCGTTCCGCAGGAATCCAATCACCCGCTTGCAGAGACATTACGTTTCACGGTCCTTTTTAACTTTAACTCCTATAAACAACAGGAGTCAATTACCGACGATGAATCTAATAATTAATGCTTGATCGCCGCCTTCCTCCTCCTGCTGGTGAAATTTCCAAATTCGAACTTATTCAGGCACAGACTAACCATCTATCTTCAGGAGTCCCGGTGCATATGATTGATGCCGGACATCATGAGATCATATTGATAGAATGTGTTTTCCGATCCGGGAAATGGTTTGAAAATCTTCCGGGAGTTTCTTTCTTTTCATCCAGGATGCTGCTTGAGGGATCTGAATTTATGAATTCAGGAGAAATCGCTGATTATTTTGATTCACATGGAACCCGGGTGGAGGTCCATGCCGGGTCCGATCTTGTGACTTTTTCGGTATATGTACTTAAAAAACATTTTGAAAAAGTTATTTCCGTTATAAAGGAATTGTTAATGCATCCGGCCTTTCCTGAAGATGAACTGGAGATCATGAAAGAAATTCAGATCCAGCACATAAAGGTAAATGATAAGAAAAACGGTACCAGGGCAGGTAAAGAATTTCGGAAATTGATTTTTGGCAGTGATCATCCTTATGGCAGGTCGCTTGAAGTTCATGAGATCGAAGAATTTATTTTGACGGAAAATCTCTGGAATTATTATCGATCTGTTTTATTAACCGGGATGGAAATTTTTATTTCTGGGGAACTGAATCCCGGCATGATTGATTCTCTTGAAATTTTCTCAGATATTCCCCTTATCACCGGTCAGAAATCCGATTTAATTTTTCCTTATCCTGATCTCGCCGAAAAGCAGATCCCTGTGAAAGACAGCTCCCAGACCTCCATACGGTATGGGAGGAGGATCATACAAAAGGGTCATGAAGATTACCTGTCATTGATCGTACTCAATGAACTTTTAGGAGGATTTTTCGGATCCCGGTTAATGAAGAATATCAGGGAAGATAAAGGTTTTACGTATGGCATACATTCCAGTCTGATACATCATATACATGACAGTTACTGGATCATTGGCACGGACGTAAAAAAGGAATTTGAAAGGGATGCCGTCCGTGAAATCCGGTATGAGTTTTCACGGTTAAGGGAGGAGCCTGTAGGGGAGGAAGAGCTGGCGATGGTCAGAAATTATTTACTGGGTAATTTTTTATCCAGTGTCGAAACTTCATTTTCCCTGGCCGATAAATTCAAGAACATCTATTTTTTCAACCTGGGATATGTGTATTATGATGATTATCTGCATACTTTACGGACCATCAATTCCCGGAAGATTCAGGATCTAGCAAATCGGTATCTGACGGAGGATGAATTCAGACTGGTATTGATAGGGTAATCATCAAGGAGGTTACTGGTGTATTTCTGTTTTCGTTTATTTGAACTGCTTTCAACAACCAAATTCCAATTCCTCATAACCTCCGAAACTGTTTATTGAATCTTTTGTTCGTGCATCCCTTGGTGTCCTTGCGCCTTTTTGGTAAATCCTATTATCAGTGCGTCCCATGTGTGGTCCTGGACCTTCGGGGCCATGCTTGAGGATTGGGTTTCGGGGTTTATCCTGAGGGGCAAAAAAAAACCCTGAAGTAGAACATCGTTCACTTCAGGGGTAATAAGAAACTGGCAACGACTTACTCTCCCACGTTTTACCGCAGTACCATCAGCGCTGGTGGGCTTAACTTCTCTGTTCGGAATGGGAAGAGGTGGACCCCACCGCCATAGTCACCATAAGACGTTAAATATTTTTATAAAGGATAAACCTTTTGTTTTCCCTTTTTAAGACCCCGTCCTAATACTTGCCTGCCGTAGCCTTGGCGAAGGCAGGATCACCATAAGGTCTTTGTCCTGAACCCTGTCCTGAACCCTGTCCTGAACTTGTTTCAGGATCTTCAGGATCTTTCAGGATCTTTCAGGATCAATAAATTTAGACATGTTGAGAAGAGATATCAGCAGAGAGGCGTTTTGCAAGTAAAGGATTAGTTATTGGTGCTCAGGGGGGGCCGGGATTAGCCAGCCCCCCCCTTTTTTCTAAGAAGGAATCTTACGGGTAATTAGTACTGCTCGGCTTTGCCATTGCTGACTTTACACCTGCAGCCTATCTACGTCATCGTCTCTGACGACCCTTAAAGGAAGCCTCATCTTGAGGGGAGTTTCGCGCTTAGATGCTTTCAGCGCTTATCTCTTCCGTACTTAGCTACCCAGCGGTGCACCTGGCGGCACAACTGGTACACCAGCGGTACGTCCAACCCGGTCCTCTCGTACTAAGGTCAGGTCCTCTCAAGCTTCCAACGCCCACAACAGATAGGGACCGAACTGTCTCACGACGTTCTGAACCCAGCTCGCGTGCCACTTTAATGGGCGAACAGCCCAACCCTTGGGACCTTCTCCAGCCCCAGGATGTGACGAGCCGACATCGAGGTGCCAAACCTCCCCGTCGATGTGAGCTCTTGGGGGAGATCAGCCTGTTATCCCCGGAGTACCTTTTATCCTTTGAGCGATGGCCCTTCCATACGGAACCACCGGATCACTATACCCGACTTTCGTCCCTGCTCGGCTTGTAGGCCTCACAGTCAAGCACCCTTATGCTATTGCACTCTGCGCACGGTTACCAAACGTGCTGAGGGTACCTTTGGAAGCCTCCGTTACTCTTTTGGAGGCGACCACCCCAGTCAAACTACCCACCACACACTGTCCCCCGATTCGGGGTTAGGCACTAGATAAACGAAGGGTGGTATTTCAAGGACGACTCCACAACCCCTAGCGAGGCTGCTTCGTAGTCTCCCACCTATCCTACACATCATTTACCCAATGTCAATGTGAAGCTGTAGTAAAGGTTCACGGGGTCTTTCCGTCCCGTTGCGGGTAAGCGGCATCTTCACCGCTACTACAATTTCACCGAGCTCATGGCTGAGACAGCGCCCAGATCGTTACACCATTCGTGCAGGTCGGAACTTACCCGACAAGGAATTTCGCTACCTTAGGACCGTTATAGTTACGGCCGCCGTTTACTGGGGCTTCAGTTCAATGCTTCTCCCGACAAGTCGGAATAACATCCCCCCTTAACCTTCCAGCACCGGGCAGGTGTCAGGCCTTATACATCATCTTTCGATTTCGCAAAGCCATGTGTTTTTGCTAAACAGTCGCCTGGGCCTTTTCACTGCGTCCCGCCCGAAAGCGGGAGCCCCTTCTCCCGAAGTTACAGGGCCATTTTGCCTAGTTCCTTAGCCATGAATCACTCGAGCACCTTAGGATTCTCTCCTCGACTACCTGTGTCGGTTTACGGTACGGGTACCTGTATGCGTAACGCTTAGAGGTTTTTCTTGGAAGTATGTTTAGGACCATTATCCACGCTCCCGAAGGATTGTGGTACTATCACCCTCAGCAAGCCGTGCGGATTTTCCTGCACAGCCTATACCTACCGGCTTTAACCTGCTATTCCGTCAGCAGGCAGGTCTTTCACTGCTCCGTCACCCCATCACTACATACAGGTAGTATCGGAATATTAACCGATTGTCCATCGACTACGCCTCTCGGCTTCGCCTTAGGCCCCGACTAACCCTGATCCGATTAGCGTTGATCAGGAAACCTTAGTCTTTCGGTGAGCGGGTTTCGCACCCGCTTTATCGTTACTTATGCCTACATTTGCTTTTCCATACGCTCCACCATGCCTTACGGCACGGCTTCACCGCAGAATGGAATGCTCCCCTACCACTTATACTAAAAGTATAAATCCATAGCTTCGGTAGTATACTTGATGCCCGATTATTATCGATGCCCTGTCGCTCGACCAGTGAGCTGTTACGCACTCTTTGAATGAATAGCTGCTTCCAAGCTAACATCCTGGCTGTCTAGGCAACTGGACCGCCTTAGTTCAACTTAGTATACATTTAGGGACCTTAGCTGATGGTCTGGGTTCTTTCCCTCTCGGACACGGACCTTAGCACCCATGCCCTCACTGCCGGGCAAATCTGATAGCATTCGGAGTTCATCAGGATTTGGTAGGATTTGACTCCCCCTAGTCCTATTGGTAGCTCTACCTCTATCAGAATACACCCGACGCTGCTCCTAAAAGCATTTCGGGGAGTACGAGCTATTTCCTGGTTTGATTGGCCTTTCACCCCTACCCACAGCTCATCCAAACACTTTTCAACGTGTACTGGTTCGGCCCTCCATACCGTGTTACCGGTACTTCAGCCTGGCCATGGGTAGATCACCAGGTTTCGCGTCTACCTCCACTGACTATGCGCCCTATTCAGACTCGCTTTCGCTCCGGCTTCAGTCCTTGCAAGACCTTAACCTGGCCAATGAAGAGTAACTCGTAGGCTCATTATGCAAAAGGCACGCCGTCACCCCCAGATCCTGATTTGCATCAGGAGGGGCTCCGACCGCTTGTAAGCGTATGGTTTCAGGTTCTATTTCACCCCCTTATTCAGGGTACTTTTCACCTTTCCCTCACGGTACTAGTTCACTATCGGTCTCTCAGGAGTATTTAGCCTTACCGGATGGTGCCGGCAAATTCAGACGGGATTTCTCCGGTCCCGCCCTACTCAGGATACCGCTATCCATACTCACCTTACCAGTACGGGACTCTCACCCCCTATGGTCTACCTTCCCAGATAATTCCTGTTCGGTAAGTATGAAATATCGCAGTCCTACAACCCCCCAATAGCCTTGACTATCAGGGTTTGGGCTCCTTCCCGTTCGCTCGCCACTACTTGGGAAATCACTTTTGTTTTCTCCTCCTCCGGGTACTTAGATGTTTCAGTTCCCCGGGTTCGCCTCCCGCCTTACGACGGGATATGGCGCCTTCAGCGCCATGGGTTGCCCCATTCGGAAATCTGCGGATCAAACCGTGTTTGCCAGTCCCCGCAGCTTATCGCAGCTTATCACGTCCTTCTTCGCCTCTGAGAGCCTAGGCATCCCCCATACGCCCTTAACAATTTCCTTCTTCACCAATGACTAACCTCTTTTCTTGCTCTTGTGTTCTCGATTACTCGTTAACCTTTCCTATCTACTGTATCTCTTGTGAATCTCAACATGTCAAAGAACTTTATCCAACCCCCTTTCTTAAGGGCCGGCCTGCCGCTAACCAGGAATTACTCCCCTGCTGTCAGCCTTCTTTTTTCTTACTTCAATCTACCCGGGCCTTGCCTTCCGCAATGGCCCCCTTATGTGATGTGGTGAAAAGGTGAAAAGGTGATGTGGTGCTTCAATTCGTTTCCAAAACTATATCACTACATCGCTTGATCACTACATCGCCTTATAGCCTCCGTGGAGAATATCGGAATCGAACCGATGACCTCCTGCTTGCAAAGCAGGCGCTCTAGCCAGCTGAGCTAATCCCCCGATTATGTCAATGATTGATTGATCAATGATCGAATGATTGATTGTTTTGTCCAAATCACTCATTCACTCATTCACTCATTCTCTCATTAAGATCCGTGGGCCTTGTGTGCCTGCCTGTCGGCAGACAGGGACTTCCCGCCATTGGCGGGATTTCATGGCATTCAACTTCTCGTCCACTCGGTCCCCCTGGTGCACCCTCATTTCGTGCATTCTGTGGGCCTGCGTGGACTCGAACCACGGACCTCTACATTATCAGTGTAGCGCTCTAACCACCTGAGCTACAGGCCCCCATCAACTGTTATGTGGTGATGTTGCGATGTTGCGATCATGTGATGCTATCTTTTTATTATGGATCTTTATCACTACATCACTTTATCACTACATCACTACATCACTACATGATTCTGGGCCTGTTGGCCCCGGTCCATCTTTTTCAATATCCCCAAAGAACTATTTTCCCCAGCCCCCTCGCGTGACTGAAAATAAGCTGAATAGTGAAAACCTACGGCGAACCCCGATCCATTAGCCGTCCAAGGGCTCCAGAAAGGAGGTGTTCCAGCCACACCTTCCGGTACGGCTACCTTGTTACGACTTAGCCCCAGTCACTGGTTTAACCCTAAACAGCTCCTTGACGGTTACTGTCTTCAGGTCCTCCCAACTCCCATGGCTTGACGGGCGGTGTGTACAAGGTCCGGGAACGTATTCACCGCGCCATTGCTGATGCGCGATTACTAGCGATTCCACCTTCATGAGGTCGAGTTGCAGACCTCAATCCGAACTGAGACGCACTTTTTGAGATTGGCATCCTGTTGCCAGGTAGCTACCCTCTGTATGCGCCATTGTAGCACGTGTGTAGCCCTGGGCGTAAGGGCCATGATGATTTGACGTCATCCCCTCCTTCCTCTCTGCTTGCGCAGGCAGTCTCCTTAGAGTCCCCACCATTACATGCTGGCAACTAAGGATAAGGGTTGCGCTCGTTGCGGGACTTAACCCAACACCTCACGGCACGAGCTGACGACAACCATGCAGCACCTTGCACTTCGTCCCGAAGGAACTCCCGGTTTCCCGGGATGGCAAAGGCATTCTAGCCCAGGTAAGGTTCCTCGCGTATCATCGAATTAAACCACATGCTCCACCGCTTGTGCGGACCCCCGTCAATTCCTTTGAGTTTCAACCTTGCGGTCGTACTCCCCAGGTGGCTTACTTAACGCTTTCGCTTGGACGCTGACAGTATATCGCCAACATCGAGTAATCATCGTTTACGGCGTGGACTACCAGGGTATCTAATCCTGTTCGCTCCCCACGCTTTCGTGCCTCAGCGTCAGTTACAGCATAGTAAGCTGCCTTCGCAATCGGTGTTCTTATGGTATCTATGCATTTCACCGCTACACCATACATTCCGCCTACCTCTACTGAATTCAAGACTACCAGTATCAATGGCACTCCTACGGTTAAGCCGCAGACTTTCACCACTGACTTAATAATCCGCCTACGCACCCTTTAAACCCAGTAATTCCGGACAACGCTTGCACCCTCCGTATTACCGCGGCTGCTGGCACGGAGTTAGCCGGTGCTTATTCATCAGGTACCGTCAACTGGCTCCGCAGTGCCTCTTTCTTCCCTGATAAAAGCAGTTTACAACCCAGAGGGCCGTCTTCCTGCACGCGGCATGGCTGGGTCAGGCTCTCGCCCATTGCCCAATATTCCCTACTGCTGCCTCCCGTAGGAGTCGGGTCCGTGTCTCAGTACCAGTGTGGGGGATCATCCTCTCAGACCCCCTACTGATCATCGCCTTGGTGAGCCGTTACCTCACCAACTAACTAATCAGACGCACACCCATCTCCAGCCATAAATCTTTAGCAAATAGTCCCATGTGAGACCCCTGCGTTATGGGGTATTAATCCATGTTTCCCCGGGCTATCCCCCTGTTGAAGGTAGGTTGCGTACGCGTTACGCACCCGTTCGCCGGTCGCCGCCAGACCGAAGTCCGCGCTGCCCCTCGACTTGCATGTATTAGGCCTGCCGCTAGCGTTCATCCTGAGCCAGGATCAAACTCTCCATAGTATTATACTTTTATGTTCGTTTAGCCCTGGCTAATGAATCTTGAACCACAAATATCCCTTTTATAAAATATCTGTTTAGGTCCGCCGTAGCTTCCATCTATTCAAAGAACTTTTTGCCCGGTAACCTTCGCTACCAAGCCTTGTGGGCCCCACTAAGTACCCGCCTTTCTTTCCCCGATTTAATCCACCCCTGCGAAAAGCGAATGCAAAACTACGCGCACCCCCTATTAACAACAAATTTTTTAGACAAAATATTTCAATTATACCCACTTTTCTCTCCCCCACTAATTCGAAAGGATGGCAAAAATAGTGGAATATTCATTCTAAAACAAGTGAATATCGATGGAAGATGAAATATATTTTATAACCCTTATGGATTTGCCTTAGGGAATCGTTGAGCATCACTTATTAACTAGAAAAAGTAACATATTTTTTGCAAAAGGTCCCGATATTTATCGGGAGATGAAGCACGTTTTCTATTAAATTGTATGGATATTCATGGAATTTAAAATTCTAAAATTTATCCTTTAACCTGAAATGGTGCTATTGAAATTTTGACTAACGAGGGTTCATCCCTTCTTATATCTGATTGAATGTGGTTGAATAAAAGAATGTTTATGATCCAATTTTTAAATAGTATTCTGAATTATTGGGATTAATTTTATATCCAGCCGTAATCGCATGAATAAAAGGAGTCATAAAGAAATAATCAAAGGTTTGTCGGTTACTCTAATCCGCTGGCTGATCAGAATTACTTTTTATTTTTTTTTAGCAATCTTGTTCCTGGTCCTTCTACTTTACCTCCCCCCTGTGCAGCAGGTAATTACCGGTAAGGTAGAGAAATATATCTCAAATAAGACCCAAACTACTTTTCACATTGACGCAATCCGCCTGAATTTTAGCGGAAGGCTTGTTCTACGTAAGGTCTATCTGGAGGATATGGAGCAAGATACCCTGTTATATGCGGGAAAGATTGAGCTGAATGTTTCGATTCCCAGGCTACTCACAAAATCCATTGATATAAGTGACCTTGAAATAAGAGATGTTCATTCCTCCCTGTTCTTTAATCCTGAAAGTAAATTCACCAACTTTGATTTTCTGACCCAGGCTTTTTCTTCCAGCGATAAAAAAGAATCCGGTAATCTTCCTGAATCAAACTGGAAAATATCTTTTCGAAACCTGCACTTTGAAAATGTATCGGTTGATATGAAGATCTATGAGCAGATGGAATTAAAGGCTGTCTTTGGTATGATCATTCTAAAAGCCAGGTCAAATGATTTGAAACAATTGTTTTTCGAAAACGATCAGATCCGGGTTGCCAATGCCAACATAGACCTGAAAATGAACGGGATGAATCATTCGGTGAATGAATCGGATAATACGGGTGATATAAAGTCACTGATCGCTTCAGCAAGCAAGCTTTCTTTGGAAAATATAATTTTCAAGATGGCATATAACGACAGGATCAGGCTCGATGTCAATATTCATGAGTTTGCCGGTAAGAGCGGTTGGCTGGACCTGGGTACCCATAAAATTTCAACCGGCCCATTGAATCTGAGTGATTCAAAAATGGATCTTCAAATATCTGATCCTCCTGTATCTGATCAGGATTCGCTTTTAAACCGCAAAAATACCGTATGGCCGTTTGCTGATTTTTTATGGGATATTTCATCAGAAGAGATTAATCTGGATCAATTGTCATTATCTTTTCATAATAGAAGCATTCCGGATACCTCTAATTTACTGACCAACCAACACCTGGATTTGTCAGAATTGAGCTTACTGGCTGAGGAGATTGACCTCAACAATCAATACATAAAGACCAACCTCAAGAAATTCCAATTCCGCGAAAAGAAAGGATTCCGTCTCAACAGGTTAGCTGTAGATCTGTCTGCCAATCCGGAACAGTTCAGTATCAGGGATTTTAAACTGGAAACCAGCCAGTCAAATATTTACGGTTCATTGGAAACAGATTCCCGGATACTTACCAATCCACTTGAAGTGAATCAAGATGCTCCTTTCTTTCTTCGCATCGATAACTCATCTATCAGTCAGGAAGATCTGGATTATTTTATGCAGGAAAATCCAATGAATACCTACCACCTGGGATCCACTGGAATACGGGTAGCGGCTGACGGGAAATTAAACAAGATAGCCCTGGAAGATTTTTATCTTCAAATCAATCAAAGCACCCGTATTTTGAGTCATGGATTACTTGAGAATATCCTGAATCCGGACCGTTTTTCATTCGACATCAGGTTGCTTGAGTTATTTACGACCACCAAAAATCTGATTCAGACTTTCCCGGAGATTGATTCTTTTAAAACCTACTTGCCTGAAGAATTAACGGCATCGGGTCAGTTTAAGGGATCTCTAAAAAACATGAAGGCGGATCTTGATTTTCAGACATCCAGAGGCCACCTAGGTATTGAGACCAGTTACCGGAAAGAAAATGTTTCTCATAGAGACTCGATCGGTTTAACTTTCCGGCTAGACCGGTATGATCTTCGTGACTTTTTTGACAAGGATTCGCTGGAATATATCACCATGGAAGGTCAAGCAGGCGTTTCAGGAATTGTAAAGCGGAATATTCAGGCATCCATCGATCTGAATCTATCATCCCTGGCATTTTCTGATACAGTTTTCAAGGATCTGGAATTGACAGGCTATTATGAGCCTGAACAGGCCAGTCTCCGGTTGATCAGCCATGATCCAGCCCTTGGACTGGAAATAATCGCTCATGAAAATGTTGAAGATTCAATTTTAAATTTTGATGTTTCCGCCGGACTCACAGGAGTTGATCTGAAGAACCTGGGCATCAGCAGGAATTCATTGATTCTGAGCACAAAAATGAATGTCAATGGCTGGCTTATTGAAGATGAAGTCAAGGGGATTTTAAAGGTCGAGAACATAAATATAAAAGGATCTGAAGAAGTTGAGATCAATGAAATTCTGGTAGATTTCCTGGTTGGTGAGGATAGTACTTATCTGGACTTAAAATCAGATAATATTTCCACTTATTTTTCCAGTAATTTATCTCCGGCAACGATACCTGCAAATCTTAAACAATTTATTATCGGCTCGATAAGGTCATCCGACACACTAGAAACCTCAGGGAAGGGAAGGATAAGGCTTGACATTCAATTTAAAAAACCACTTGAAAAGTTCAGCGAGGTATTCTCCGATTTTAAAGTGGTGTACCTTGATCATATATCCATGGACTATGACGAGGCAAAAAAATACCTGTTTACGGAAATGAACGTACCTGTTTTCAATTACCGGAACATCAGGCTCGACACGCTGAATATGAATTTTTTGATAAATGAGGGAAATTTGAAATACCGGGTCGATGCAGATGAATTATTGGTTAATTCACTTGATATTGCCAACCTTATTCTGCTGGGAGAGAGGAAAGATACATTGTTGACCAATCAATTCATAATAAAAGACAGTCTTGGAGCAGAACGGTACTTTGTAGAGATTGATATGGCTACTTCACCGGATCGGGATCTGTTTATACAATTATATCCTGAACGTTTATTGTTGGATGGAAATACATGGGAAGTTTCGGATAACAGTATCATTATAATAGATAAAAATCAAAAAAGGCAGGGACAGATTCAAATCAGCCAGGAGGATCAGCAACTTCTTTTCCAGATCGAAAAGGATAGTGTGTATTCATTGGAAGCAAGGAATTTTGACCTGCATTATTTTTCTGATTTTCTTGGAGGGGATCTCTTTCAAATAGGAGGCATACTGGATATCGAATCCAGCATGATATTACAGGATAGCCTGTCAGGGATAAAGGCAAAACTGAACGTTAATGACCTCATAATTAACGGCACCCAATTAGGTAACCTTCAGGCATCTCTCCGGGATTTAAATCTGGATGAGACTTCTTTTGATATTTTATCAGATAATCAGGGAAATACGATCCTGATCCAGGGAGCATATAATCCGGAATTGCCGCGGAGTCCGCTCCGTTTGAATCTGGATCTGGATATTACCTCCCTCGGGGCATTTGAAACTTTTGGGAATGGCCTGTTTACCCGGTTAGGAGGAAAGCTAAAGGGAACTGCCAGTGCGGAAGGCAATTTGCAGAATTTAAAAATAAATGGAGATATCTCACTGGAACAGGTAAGTTTCTTTTCAGAACAATTAAACAACTGGTACCTCATCGAAGAAGAAAATATCACTGTGAAAAATAACCAGCTCCAGTTGAAAGATTTTAGCATCACCGATTCCCTCAATAATGACTTTATCATCGATGGCAATGTTAATTTTTCACAGAAAGAGGACATTACATTTAATCTTCACATCTTGGCGGATCAATTTACCATTTATAATGCATCAGAAAAGGAAAATACAACCTTGTATGGACAAATGATCATGTCGGCTGATGCAAGGGCCACTGGATCCCTGACCAGTCCAAAACTGAATCTCAAGTTGTCCGTTGAAAATGGAACTGATATGACCTATGTGCTCCCGCCAAAAGAAATCAACCTGGTTTCTTACGATGGTATTGTTGAATTTGAAGTTCCGGAAGAGTTCGACACCACCTTTATGGTCCTGGAAGAAAATAATTTAACCGACACACTTTTTTCCCGTTTTGAAGGGATTGACCTGCAATCAGATTTTATAGTCAAAGAGATGGCCCGGTTTAAACTGATTATTGATCCGGGATCAGGAGATTATATTACCGTAAAAGGAAGAGGCGATTTGAATATCAGATATCAGCAGGGATCGGATGCTTTTTTATCCGGCGTATATAACCTCTCCGGAGGGGAGTATCGGGTTTCTTTTTATGGTCTGGTTCAAAAAAGTTTTAACATTCTGGAAGGCAGCACCATCACCTGGACCGGGGATCCCGATAACGCCAGAGTCAACCTGACTGCCTCCCATGTTTTAAAAACCTCCTCTTCCGGCCTGGTGGCCGCGGAAACGATGGGACTGACGGACGAGGAGATGAGACAATACCGAAGAGCCCTCCCCTACGAAGTAAAAATATTTATTACAGGAACCTTTCAAAAACCCGAATTTAAATTTTCCATCGATCTCATCGATGAAGACCGGGCGGCTTATCCACTTGTCATTTCAAAATTGAACCGGATTAACAGCCCGGGTTATGAAAGCCAGCTAACCGAGCAGGTATTCGGATTATTGACGATCGGAAGTTTTATTCCTGAACAAACAGCAGATACGGGAGCCGGATATGGAGCAGCACTTGCTACTACTGCCGCAGCCAACAGTCTGAATGGGATATTAACCAATGAATTGAACAAACTTTCCGGAAAATATCTTCAGGGAGTAGATATCGATTTCGGCATGCAGACCTCCAGCCAGATGTCATCCGGAAGTTCGGCAACACAGACAACCATGGACGTCAGGTTCTCTAAAAATTTTTATAATGACAGGATCACCATCGAAGCAGAGACCTCTTTTGATGTAGGTGGGGATAATTACGTGGATCCTACAGGATATAATTATTCCAATTTTCAGAGTGATTTTGCTTTTAAATATAATCTAACCCAGAAAGGGGATTATAAACTCAAGGTATTTAATAAATCATCCTACGATATCATCTACAAGGATATCAGGACCACGGGATTCGCCATTATTTTTGTCAAGGATTTTAATAAATTATCCGACTTAAAAAAAAATAGGGAAAAAAAAGATCAACAAAACAGTAAATAACGATCAAAAAGACGTACGATCATAACCGGATTATTTTAATATGCGCCTTTTTTGCAGGCATACTGTCTTTTTTTTTCCTGGCTGGCTGTACCGGATTAAAACAAATAGAATCCAGTGATCCTTTATATAAAGGTTCGGAAATCAATTTTCCACCACGATTTAAATCGAAGCTATCAAAGGATATAAAGCATGAGCTATCGAATGTGATCACTCCGCAACCCAATGGTAAATTTTTATGGATGCGACCCCGTCTATCCATTTATAATTTTATGGGAAAACCCAAAAAGGAAAAGGGGGTGAGAAGCTGGATCAAGAGAAAGATTGGGAAGGCCCCTGTCAGATTAAGTGATGCCAGTCCGGAGAATGTCACGCCCGTGCTGGAAAACCGTTTGTTCAATCATGGTTATTTTAATGCCAGCGCTGATTATGAAATCGGGCGAAACAGGAAGTTCGCAGAAATCAAATATCATATAACGCCTCGAAACAACTATGTGATCGATTCAATCACCTTTCCGGAAGGCTCCAATCGGATCCAGGCAAAAATTGCAGGTACCCGTGAAGGTACCCTAATTCGGGAGGGGGAAACCTATGAATTGGGAATACTCGAATCGGAACTTGAAAGGATCGAGGGTGTTATGAAGGATTCAGGATATTATTATTTTGACAAGAATTATTTAAAATTCAGGGCAGACACTGCTTCCGGAGATCATCAGGTAAATTTAAAGCTGTTTTTAAAACCGGATAGGCCTCTCAATGCATCCCGGCAAATGAAGATCGGAGATATTATCATTCATGATGAATATACCCTTGAAGATTATCATCCTGACACCATCCATTTTGATGGGATCACCTATCTTTCCAGTACATTCCGGACGCGTCCGGAGATCATTGTCGACCAGATTTTTATACGCCCGGGAGACCTTTATTCCAGATCATTGCATTTCAGGACCTTAAACCATTTGGCTAGCCTGGGGATCTACAAGCTGGTGAATGCAAACTTTTTAACAGATTCTTCGTCAAATAAACTGCAACCGGATTTCTTACTGACCCTACAGCCAAAAAATTCATTGTCTGCGGAATTAAATGCAGTAGTGAGAACAACGAATTATACGGGTCCGGGTATTAACTTAAACTGGAAAAACCGGAACTTTTTCCGTGGCGCCGAAATTTTTTCGATGAATTTCAATGGTAGTTTTGAATTCCAGATCGGTGGTGATTCCATCAATACTTCTTTTGAAGTAGGGCTGGATGCCGGCTTGGAGCTACCCAGGGTAGTCCCTTTTAAATTGAAAAAATTATCCCCCGAATTCATACCCATTACAAATATCCGCATCGGGACGAAGATGTACAGAAGGGTTGAGTTGTATACTATGGTATCTTCTTATACACAATTCGGATACAGGTGGCGCCAGTCGACTTATAGCAGCCATGATTTACAATTAGCAGATATTTCTTTCACCCAGGTAAGTAACCAGACGGAAGCCTTCAAAGAATATCTTGCGGCAAATCCCATTGTCAAGAGGAGCTTTGAGGAACAATTTATTGTGGGGATGGGGTATTCTTTCACCTATGATAACCGTCCAAAAAACAGGGTGAATAGCATTTATTTAAATCCATCTTTTGAGTTGGCGGGAAATGTTCTGTCTTTATTTTATAATACCATCAAGGGAAAAGTAGAACAGCCGGGTGACCAGCATAAATTGTTCGGGGTTCCTTATTCCCAATTTTTTAAAATCAGGACTGAGTTAAGGGATTATTTCAAGATCGGGAGGAATTCCTTCCTAGTGACCCGGGGGGTCATTGGAGTTGGGATCCCTTATGGCAATTCGGAAGTCATTCCCTATATCCGTCAATTCTTTGCCGGAGGGACGAATGACCTTCGCGCTTTTGTTTCCAGGACAGTGGGTCCCGGAAGTTACAATCCGCCTGTTTCAAATCTAGGGGTCGATCAGACGGGGGATATCAAGCTAGCGGCAAATGTGGAATACCGGTTCAGTTTCACCCGTTTACTGAAAGGCGCCTGCTTTCTGGATGCCGGGAATGTATGGCTCAAAAATGATGACCCTGAAAGACCGGGCGGTTCCTTTGAGTGGAACCGGTTTTATAAGGAGATCGCCCTTGGGACCGGATTCGGATTGAGGTTTGATGCAGACTTCGTAGTTGTCCGTTTTGACTTTGCCTGGCCAGTCTTCAGCCCCAACCTGCCTGTTGGTGAACGATGGGTAATCAGGGACTTTAATCCCCTCAATTCCAATTGGCGAAAGGAAAATCTGTTATTGAATTTTGCCATTGGCTATCCTTTCTGATTTTTATTAAACATTTTGTTTATTATCCTGTTTTATTCAATATTTCGTTAAAATTGCTAATAAACAATTCCTGATACTTAACTATAACTTTAATATTACAAATGATGAAAAAGTATGTTTTTTTAATCCTATTTGTTTTGATTGGAATGAATATTCATGCACAACATGTGATTGATTATATGGAAGTATCCCGTGAGGTTCTAAAAACTGAAAAAAAGGCCATCATTGCTGAATTGATGCAATTATCTGAAGCCGAAAGTGCTGTTTTCTGGCCATTGTACAATGAATATCAGAACAAATTGTACGAAGTAGGGACTAAAAGAGTAAATCTCCTGATGGATTTCGCCAATCATTTTGAGAATATGTCAAACGATATGGCAGTTGAAATCGTCAATGCATCTCAATCGATTGATATGGAGCTATTAAAACTCGAAAAAACGTATGGGAAAAAATTCATGAAGATCCTCCCGGCTCAGAAAGCGCTCAGGTATTTACAGGCCGAAAATAAAATCGAAGCCTTGATCGATGCACAACTTGCATTGGATGTTCCTTTACTCGAATCGATTGAGGATTAAATTCTCGGAAATTTAACGAAGGTTTTGGAATTCATTTAATTTTCACTGGATTAACCGTATGTTACGGTTAATATTTTTATATTCAATAAAATATTTTTTCTTGAAAATAGCCTGTATACATTCGGATACACTGACAGCCCTTGAGAGATTTGAGCTTCTCCAAAGAAATCAGAAATTGGTTTTGCCTGAAGAGGCGGATATCATTATTGTATTGGGGGGAGATGGTTTCATGTTGCATTGTCTTCACGAATATGGCACACTAGGGAAGCCATTTTATGGAATGAATTGTGGGACCTATGGGTTTTTGATGAATGATTTTACTGAAAATGATTTAGAAAATCGTCTAAAGAATACTAAAAAGGAGATACTGCATCCGCTGACCATGAAGGCCACCCTAAAATCCGGTGAAATGGCAACAGGGGAAGCCTTCAATGAGGTTTCCCTTTTCAGAAGAACCAGGCAAACTGCCAATATTGCAGTGTATGTAAATGATGTGGAAAGGATCCCAAAGCTGGTTTGTGATGGAGCACTGGTCGCCACACCTGCTGGTAGTACTGCTTATAATTTCTCGGCACATGGCCCTATTATTCCCATTGGTTCCAATGTATTGGCATTGACGCCGGTCAGTGCCTTCCGTCCGAGAAGGTGGAATGGGGCTTTGTTGCCCCATACAGCCACCATTAAATTTGAAAATCTGGACCCTGAAAAGAGGCCGGTATATGTATCGGCTGATTTTAAGGAATGGCCTGATGTGATTTCAGTCGTTATTAAAGAGGACCGGTCCAGGGAAGTATACTTGTTGTTTAACAAGGATCATACCCTGGATGACCGGATATTCAATGAACAATTTGCTGTGGGGGATTAACCATCTTCTTCCTCTTCTTCCGGATTATGATGGTTTTTCCGTTTGAAATAAGCAAGGTAGATATATCCCGGTGGGGCCAGGATCACAGTTGCTATGGTTGAATCCAATGGTTTGGGAGTTCCCTTCAGACAATGTACAAAATATACCATGGTCGTTGTTAAAAAGGTTGCCACTGTGATGGATATCAAATAAGCAAAGGCCTTCTTTTTGATTTTATTGACGATCAGGTCAAGGATCTTGATGATGACCCCTCCGATAAAAAATGTATACACTGCCTGTTTAAGAGCGGCAATACTGGCAGGAAAGATCCCGTTGTCTGAATTGATGTAAGCTACCACACTTCCCATGAAGACCGCTCCAATGATTCCCAGCTTAACATCAATGACACTCTTGAAAAAGGAAATTACTCTTTTAAGCAATCTTACTGTCCATTGGTCGGTTAAATATATAAGATATTTTTTCTAATCTCTAGATGATGAAGTGTATATCTCTAATTATGTGGATAATTCAATGCAAGATTAATATTTTTTTGATATTATATATAATTATTTGATGAATGCGAATAAAACACCTGCAAGATTTTATTATTGCTAATTTTCCGGTTCGGATGCTGAATTCATTTCTTCCTCGGAAAGCCAGCCACCGCCCAATGCTTTATATAATTTGGTATACCCGTTGAATAAATTCTGTGTTGTTTCGGAATATCTTAACTGAGCTTCAAAAGCCTGACGTTGACTTTCCAATAATTCCAGGTAACTGGTTACTCCTTTGTCATATCTTTCCTGTGATAAATTTTGCGCACTAAGTGCTGCGTTTACATAATCTTGATTGACCAGTAGCTCATCTTTATAGGTTGATATTGCTACCAGGGCATCTTCAACTTCCTGGAAAGCCGTGATCACCGTTCGCTCATATTCATATAGCACTTGCTCTGTTTTATACCTTTCTATTTCCACTCTTCGTTTATTTTTGCCAAATTCAAATAAGGGTCCCAGAAGAGTGGCTCCTACTGACCAGGCTGCTCCATTCGCAGTAAGGGCAGTAATATCCGAACTGGCCACACCCAATAAACCTGTCAAGCTGATGGCAGGAAATCGCTGGGCGATAGCTACACCTATTTGAGCGTTCTGCGCTCGCAATAATTCTTCCGCTTGTAAAATATCAGGCCTTCGAGTGATGAGTATGGAAGGCAAACCCACAGGAATGTCCGGGGGTAATTCCTGATCTCTCAAATCTACACCGATCATTACAGGTCCCGGATTTCTTCCTAACAATATACTTAGTGCATTTTCAGTCTGGGCAACCCTTCTTTGATATTCTGGAACGGATGCAGCAGCAATGGCCCTTTGAATCTGAGCCTGATTTAGATCTATTTCAGGAATTATACCTTTATTATATCTTTCCTGTATGATATTTAATGATTGCTGACGTAACTGAAGTGTATTTCTGGAGATTTCCAACTTCCACCTGAAATCCAGCAATGTAAAATAGGTTCCCACGATCTGTGATATAAGGCCGATCTGAACGGTTCGTCTGCCATACTCCGAAGCGACCAATGAAGCCCTGGCAGATTCCGTTGTCCGGCGGAATTTTCCCCAGAAATCCAGTTCCCAGTTTAAAGTACCAAAACCTGTAAATACATTTATAGCACTTCCATCTGTTGTTGGCATTCCCTGAAATACGTTGCCCCGCATAGCACCCGCCTGGTATCCAAACTTGGGCCAGTAATCCGCTTTCGCCAAGCCTACCGTTGCTCTGGATTGTTCAATGCGCGTTGAGGCAATAAGAACATCTTTATTCTCCCTTAACCCAATCTGAATCAATGTATCCAATACGGGATCCTGGAACAGATCCCACCATTTTATATTCAGTACTGAATCTGTCATGGCGAGTTGAAGGCTGTCGTATCTATATACAGCTGTTGAGTCTATTTGAGATAAAGGTTTCTGGAATTTTGGACCGACTTTGCAGGCATTAATTACAATTACCGATATCAGAAACAGGAATATAATTGAAATTCTATTTTTCATCTCTGGGATCATTTTCGTTATGTAGAAGATTTCTGTTCAGCCAGTTTTCGCTTTTTTTCATATCCAGCCATCTTTCCTATCAAGACGAATAGCATGGGATAAAAGAAAACACCAAGTAGTGTAGCTATAGTCATGCCTCCCAGCAAAGCTATACCCATGACCTTTCTGGCCTCCGCTCCGGATCCAGTGGCAACAACCAATGGAAATACGCCCAGAATAAAAGAGAAGGCGGTCATAAGGATGGGCCTGAACCTTGATTTTGCTGCTTTGATGGCGGCGTCAAATAAGCCTAATCCTTTCTGAAATTCTTCATTGGCAAATTCTACAATCAGAATGGCATTTTTGGCTGCCATCCCGATCAGCATAACAAAAGATACCTGCGCGAAAATATTGTTCTCGAAGGTGGGGCTGATCAATCTCGCTGCCCATAAAAAGAACAAAGCACCAAATATAGCAAAAGGTGTTCCAAGCAGTATACTGAAGGGCAACGACCAGCTTTCATATTGAGCAGCCAGGATAAGAAAAACGAAGACGAGAGAGAAAGTCAGAATGATGCCTAAGGACCCGGATGCTTTCTTCTCCTGGAATGACATGGCATTCCAGCTAAAATTGAGATCGGCAGGTAACACTTCTGCAGCAACATTTTCCAGTGCAGCCATCGCCTCCGCAGAGGTAAATCCGGGTGCTGGCCCCCCGGTAACTTCTACGGCTCTGTAAAGATTAAACCTGTTGGTGTAGTCCGGACCGTAAACTGGTCTAATGGTTACAATGGTAGATAAAGGAACTTTCTGCCCCAGATTATTCATTACAAAGAAATTGTTGAGCTGTTTTTCATCAACCCGGTATTGTGGCTCAGCCTGAATATAGGTTTTATACAATCGGCCAAATCTGGTGAAATCATTGACATAGGCACCTCCCATAAAGGCCCCGATGGTTTTGTAAAGATCATTCAGGGAAACGCCCAATTTTAAAGCCTTTTCCTTATTGACATCCATAAACCGTTGTGGAACATCTGCCTGGAAGGTAGTAAAAGCACTACCAATTTCAGGTTGTTCATTTGCTGCCTTTATAAATTTCATGGTATTCTGAGCCAGATAATCCGGCGTATTACCACCCCGGTCCTGAATCATAATACTGAATCCTGAACCATTCCCCAATCCTGGAATGGCAGGTGGACCGAAAGCAAAAGCCTGGGCGCTCTTGATCTTTGTTGCCAGTTCAACATTCAGCTTCTGTATAACTTCTTTGGCCGTCAATTGTCTTTCATCCCAATCTATAAGTGTGACGAACATGAAACCATTGCTCGGCGTATAGGATTGGGACAGCAGACTGAAGCCTGTGGCGGTAGTAACATATTGAACTTCAGGATAATTAAGAATAATCTCTTCTATCTCCTTGGTAACTGCATCGGATCTTTGAAGTGAGGCGGCATTGGGCAACTGAACATTCACATAAAAATATCCCATATCCTCTTCAGGGATGAATCCACCAGGGACGAGCCGGAAAAATATAGCTGCACCTATCGTCATGATTATAATGAATATGACACCACGCTTGATTTTCCGTGTGACTACATTGGTAAAAGTCATATATGAATCCGTAGATTTCCCCATCCAATGATTGAATTTCTTAAAAAACCAACCCAGGGGGCCTCCGTAGGGTTTCGGTTCTTTAAGAAGAATGGAGCATAAGGCCGGGCTGAGTGTAAGGGCATTGACGGAAGATACTATAACTGAAACGACAATAGTTATGGCAAATTGCTGATATAAGAGACCCGTGATCCCTGCCATACCGGCAACAGGGATAAAAACCGCAATCAATACCAGGGTAGTAGCAATTACGGGCGCTGTCACTTTTTTCATGGCATCAATAGTGGCTTCTTTTGTGCTCATACCGCTTTCTATATTCACCTGAACAGCTTCCACCACCACGATGGCATCATCAACCACAATACCTATGGCAAGTACCAGACCCAGCAATGAAAGTACATTAATAGTAAATCCTAAAAGCGGAAAAAACATAAAGGCCCCAACCAGGGATACGGGTATCGCCAATGTTGGAATTAAAGTAGCCCGCCAATCCTGTATAAATATAAATACGACCAGAATAACAAGGGCAAGGGCAATAAAAAGGGTGATAATAATTTCCTTAATACCTGCTGTAATAGGCAAGGTCGAATCCAGGGATACGTCATACTGTATACCCTCGGGGAAATTTCTTTCAATGGTTTCCATTTCGCTGATCACATTTTCAGCCAGTTCGACAGAATTTGATCCTGGAGCCTGGTAGAGCGAAATAATGGCACAGGTTTCTTTGTTTAGCCGTGCGAAAATATTATAGGTTTCGACCCCTAAATTTACCGTTGCTATATCACCAATTCTAACCTGAGATCCATCCGTCTGGGTACGTACTACAATCTCTTCAAAAGCTTCTGGAGAATTGAAGCGCTCGGGAAGTCTGACGGTATAGGTAAATTCCGTTCCCGGAGGTGCCGGCTCTGCACCAAACTTACCCCCCGGGACAATAATGTTCTGTTCATTGATGGCATTCATAATCTCAGGAACCGTAATGCCTAATGAGGCCAAACGGTCAGGCTTTACCCATATCCTCATAGAATAGTTAGATGCGCTCAGTACATCCACTTTCCCAATTCCAGGTATTCGTGCCAGCTGATCCTTGATGTTGATCAAGGCATAATTACCCAGGAAATCCTGGTTATATCGTCCGTCAGAAGTAAGGGTAACGAGCATTAATATATTGGGAAGAGATTTTTTAGTTGTTACCCCATATTTGGTAACTTCCTGCGGTAGTTTGGCAGAAGCCGCCGAAACCCTGTTTTGAGTCAATACCGTATTCATATCCGGGTCAGTACCCACTTCGAATGAAATATCAATGTTCATTGTTCCATCATTGGAATTTCTTGATTTCATATAGATCATATTATCCACTCCATTGATCTCCTGCTCAAGCGGAGCGGCTACTGACTCTTCAATGCTTATTGCATTGGCCCCTGTATAGGTGGCGCTTACCTGAACTACTGGTGGGGTCAGGTTGGGATATTGTTCAATAGGTAAACCGATCATCGACACACCTCCAACAATAACGATCACGATGGCGATTACCATAGCCACTATCGGCCGGTGGACAAAGAAATTTCCTTTATTCTCAGACATATCTTTATGGCTATAGATTGGTTTGACTTTCAAATTCAACCAGAACGGGTTTGACCTCAAGGCCAGAAGCCACTTTCTGTAATGCATCAATCACTACTTTGTCCCCTGGATTTAATCCTTCTTCAATCACCCAAAGGTCCCCAAGTTTTTCAGTCGCTTTGACTTGTCTTGCTTGAACTATATTTTCAGCATTCACCACATAAACTGAATTTTGCCCCTGTAATTCCATGACACATCTTTGCGGAACGAGAAGCGCGTTTTCAGCAGTAAACAAGAGTATTTTGACTTTGGTATACATACCTGGACGCAATATTCTATCGGGATTATCAAAACTGGCTTGTACCAGCATAGAACCCGTCATAGCATCTATATTGCGATCAATAAAGTCAATTTCCCCTATTTGATCATAAAGGCTACCATCCGCCAGTATGAGTTCTACTTTGGCTCTTTGTTCAGCATCTGCAGGCCTGTCTTCCAGATTTTCCATATTCATTTCTCTGGCCAGGATCAGGTAAGATGTTTCCGGAAGAAAGAATTGAATTCGGATGGTTCTGATCTGTGAAACTGTATTTAAAATAACAGGATTCGGCGATCTGCCAACAAATTCTCCGACTCGGGCATTGGTTTTACCAATCAAGCCATCTATGGGTGATAAGATTCGGGTATAGCTTAAATTGATTCTGGCCATCTCAAGATTTGCCTCAGCGGCTTGTAGCGATGCTTCAGCTGCTTCTTTGCTTGCCAGGGCTGCATCGTAATCACTCTTACTTACGGCATTGATTTTAACCAGAGGTTCGTACCGAGCCAATTCGTTTTGAGCATTGACGAGATAAGTTTTAGCTTCCTCCACCTTACTCTGTTGACCGGCAACTTCAGCCTGGAAGGGTTGTGCGTCTATCCGGTACAACAATTGTCCCTTAGTAACACGTGTTCCTTCCTCAAAGGCAATTTGTTCGAGAAATCCTTCCACACGCGCCCTTATCGGTATGTCCTGAAGCCCAAATGCCTGTCCAACAAATTCCCGGTATAAGGGTACATCCTGTTGAATAACTTCCACTACCTCGATTTCCGGTGGTGCAAGTTTATTTTCATTTTTTTCCTTACAGGAAGCAAGGATAATTACATATCCAAATACCACCAGTATTGCGGCAAAATAATATCTGTAATTTTTCATGGATAGAAGTAAGGTTATGAAATATGAAAGACCCTTATTAATATAAATTTTATAATTTTTTTATCCGGTTAGTCCTGAAATAGAAACCCGCCCAAAATCACCCTAAATCTAACCGGCAATTGCCAAAAATGTTTTTCTTATTTAACTTTTAATTGAAGCAAACACAATATCTGGGTTTTCTCAGGATTTCTTAAATTCAGAAATAGTTAAAATGATTAATAGAAGCCTGAATTTTAGGTTAATAATTCAATAAAATACAAAGTATATAAGAGAAAGCCAAAAATAATATAAAGAATGAAATAAAGTGGAATAAAGATGTTAAAAATTCGAATTTCCAGATTAATGACGAACGAGCTGATGAATCAATAAAATCATATACCGAGTCAAAAATAATTTATATTTCAAGATTTGATATCTATTTAAGACCGAAATTTAGATCAATAGTTATTGACAAATTAACTATTGGTTTTTATCATCTTACTTTCGGAAGAACTAAGAAATAAATTCCTACCCGTTTAATGTTTCCTTCTGAATGATGTCAGGAAAAGAGTTTTTCACCATATAAAGAAAAGTATTCGTCGATTGAAACATATCATTCTGTTTTCAGAAGGAAATAATTGATTTTCAAACGAGTGTGTTATATAGAAAAACAATTCATTCCTGCTGAAAGATACCCAAGGATCTAAGAATGATATTTAATACTTCCATAAACCTGATTCCTCCCCTTTTGTCATTCACCAGGAATCTTTAATATCGACTAATTTAGGTGTATGATTAAATTCCATATATTTAAATTATTCATGCTTATGGAAGATAAATCTTGTGGAAAAAATTATGTTACAGGTAGATTGTAATACAAAAAATTGCGAACGCCATCTGTTTAACAATCGAATCAAGAAAAAGACATTTATTTAATCAATTTTGAAAGGTATTCGAAACTTTTAACAGCATCCGGCACTGTACCGCACTCCACACTGAACACGATATCGGAGTTGGTACTTTTTACAATATCAATTACGCGTTTCCAGTCAATCACCCCATCCCCACAAGCACAACCTACTGGTGTGCCGGTCACTTTACCACGTTCGTCTTTCCCCTGCTGAATACTTATATCTTTGGCATGTAGATGTACCAATTTGTCTTTTACACTATCAAGCCAATGATAGATATCTCCTCCGCCTCCTAGGTACGCATTACCTGTGTCGAAATTGATCCCGATTGCAGGTGAGTCGACCAGGTCGTAGATACTTTTCAATCCATCCGGTGTTTTACTGTATTGCTGATGCTGTTCCAATCCAATTAAAATGCCATGTCTTTCAGCAACGAGGGCTGCTTCCGTAAGCGTATATTTCATCAAGATGTAATCAATTTCTCTGGTGGTCCATGTTGGTTTGGGTCCTTCATCGGTATTCACGACAGGGGCTTTCAAATCTGCCGCAAAACGGATGGCCATTTTCAGGTATTCTACACTTATTTCAGGCTTACATAAAGGAGTGTGGGTTGAAAGTCCTGAAAGTTTAATTTCATTTTTATCACAAATTTCCTTGATCCGTAAGGGATCCTCAAACATGGAAACCGAATGGAAATAACCGGCTTCACTCAGTAACTCCCGCCCCAGGTGAACCATCGGCTCAATGTACTCGTAACCTATTTCTTTCGCTTTTTGCACACCCCATTCAAATGGTTTATCATGGTGGCGCACAAATTCCATGTTGATACCCAGTTTGATCATATTTCCTTTTTTTTATAGTAATTGTATGGATTAAGCAAGACTCCGGAAGTACCGACTGTTGCTTCATCTCTAAATTGTCTGTTTCTTAATTTTGAGTTTCCCAAAATCGAGATAATGTCCTCAAAAACTGCGTTAGTCCTTAAACAAATATAAAATTCATTAATGATAATTAATACTCAAATAGGAAAATGAAAAAACCGGATCCCACCGGATCTGGTTTTACAGGTTACTTTGAAAATTATCTTATATCATTCAAAAAACGGTACCCCATCCTGGGCATATTTTCTCATTCCTTCTTCATTGATTTCCACTCCAATGCCGGGTTTATCTGAAACGATAATATGTCCATCAACGATCATCGACGGATCATAATCCACAATCTCTTTAAACATGGGATCTCTATGGAAGTATATCTGCCATTCCAGGATCATAAAATTGGGCACAGAAGCACACACATGTGCCGAGGCCATTGCGCCAAGATATGAGGCAACCATATGCGGGGCAAACGGAACGTAATACAGGTTAGCCAGGTTGGCAATGCGTTGCCCTTCACCCAGCCCTCCGGCTTTTTGCAGGTCCGGCATAACGATGTCAACCGCGCCGATTTCTAAAAGCCGTCGAAATCCATGGGCTAAATACAGATTTTCTCCCGCACAAATCGGGGTAGACGTTGATTCAGAGATTTTACGATATGCTTCCACATTTTCTGCAGGAATAGGTTCTTCAAGCCACATAAGCTTTAATGGCTCCATGAGTTTGGCAACCTTTTCTCCTGTCACACCGTCGTACCGCCCATGCATGTCTGCACAAATATCAATGGATGGCCCAACAGCTTCACGGGCAGCTGCGATCTGATCATACATCCGTTGCAATTCGTTTGGGCTTGCCGTCCAGTTGTAGTAATCATATTTATTAGGATCATTGGCCTGGTCAAGGTCAAATTTTACAGCTGTAAATCCCATTTTTACAGCCTCCGTGGCACTTTCTGCAAACTCTTGTGGATCAGGCAACCTGGATTGGTACAATGCGGTATCCATATATAGCCGGATCTTGTCACGGAATTTTCCTCCCAGCAGCTGATATACGGGTACACCTAAAGCCTTTCCAGCCAAATCCCAAAGCGCTGATTCAACAGCAGAAAGAACGGCCACGTACATGCCCGATTGGGCCCCTTCAAAAAATCCGGACCGCCGGATATCTTCAAATAACCGATGTACATTCAACGGATTTTTATCCTTTAGCCTGCTACTGAACATTTTCACCAGATGATAGGTTCCCGGTGTAGCGTCAACTCCCTCACCGCAACCCCATATGCCCTGGTTAGTATGAATTTTTATGAACAAGCTATGACCTCCACGGATATACCCGCATTTGATATCCGAAATTTTCAAATCGGAAGGCCTGGATTGGATGGGTGATTGCGCCATTGCTTTTTCCAATTCCTTTCCAAAACTAAAAATAGAAGTTGATCCCAATACCCCGGCAAGAGCACTTTTGGTTAAGAAGGATCTTCTTGATGATGATTTAAGCATGTTTTTGTTTTATTATATTTCTTTCACCAGGTTCGTGTTTTTAATAATTCCTGTATCTGTTCTTTTGGCACAGGTAATTCATCGATATGGTCGTTGAGCCATTGGGAAAAATCCCGCTCTATTTCATCCGACCACCGCGAGTCGATCTGGCCAGGGGTATATTTTTGTTCACGCAGGCGCTGGTGACCAAACATATCCCTGAGCCTGACAATTTCAGAGGTCGTAACAACTTTCTCTGCAAGGTGAGGGGGTACAAAAATAACCCCTCCATCTCTTCCCAGCACAACATCTCCCGGGATCACCATGGCATCACCGATGCGTGTCGGTGTATTAATCCCAACCAATGTAGTATTCAAAGCACCTTCTGGATTATTGAGATGGTGCGAAGGATGGTAGCTTCTGAAAAAGGAGGTGAAAGAACCAATCTCCTCTAATCCATCAATATCCCGGATAGCACCATTGTAAACAATCCCCCTACCTGTTTTGGTGAATATTGAATTACCCAGGTTATCGCCAATGGTGGGCCCGTCAACGTGGGCACCAAACTGATCCACAACATACACATCACCCTGGACTAACATATCAATAGGCCAGGAATTTTGTGATTTTATCCTTCCATCCCGGTTATGGCCCCGGTCATCAATTACACGATGCACATCCGGTCGACCTGGCATAAAAGTCGCCGTTACCGCTCTTCCGACCAGTACACTATCCGGATTGATGCACATCCAGCCATCTGCATATTGATGATTGAAATTGGCTCCTTTGAGGACAGCCCAGGCTTCTTCAAGCGTCACACTTTTCATGCGCTCCAGTATTACGTCTGGTACGCGTGGACGACCATCTTCAAATCGTTCGCCTTTCCATTCCGGTGTCAGAAATATAAGTTCTTCTTTGGATATTTGCTGACCATTTAGTTGCTGCACAAATAAAATTGTACATGCAATAAATAAAAATCTTTGTATGGACATAATTTTAAAGGATTATGAATCTCAGTAGTTCTATCCAGTCAAGTGCAATAAAAATTTGAGTCAAAACTGGTTAACCAAGATATAAATAATTTCAGATTATCCATACGCGGAGCCTAAGATTTTACCAGCCTGGAATTGGCTGTTCCCATGCCTGAGGATGCGATATTTGAAATTGCATCATTCGCATGACTTAAACTTGAGATAAAAAATGCTTTGATCATAATATAAAAAACTCTACTTTTCTCATCAGTTTAATCCTATATATAAGGTGTAAACGTTCAATTGGTTAAAATTTCACATATTCTTTTGATTCCCTTGCTCTGGGTATTAAAAATTGATTGCAACATCGAATGAGGTAGCGAAAGGTAAATTTCAGTTTTAATACCAAGGGCATTGGCATTAAATCTTTATAAATGGATTATTAAAAAAGGGAAAATGCTTATGGAAATAAACAAAATATCTCAATTTTTTACTTTGAGAATGTTGATTTCTCGTTATCCCCCAGCATTTAGAAACATACGTAATACACATTTACACTTAACGCTATCATTTAAGAACCAGATAAATAACTAAAAAATGTAACCTGTACTGCAAGGCAGTGAAGGCTGCGCACTCCATTTTCATACGCCCGAGGCTTACCGGGTAGTTTGAACCAAAATTCATTAGAAATTATTTAACTAAACATGCAAAATCATGAAATCAAAACTACTAAGAAGAGTAAAGGCCATGCCGGTTATTGGCTTGCATGGAAAAATTTTACATTTCGTGATCATTGGCTTGTTGATAACTAACGCAGGTATAGCTCAATTCAGCCAAAACAGCGATTTGTCAAACGCCAAACAATTTAAAAGTAGTACAAGCCAACCGGAACAGACTTCGGCAATGATGCAAATCACGATTACAGGTAAGGTGGTTTCTGAAGAAGACAAAGAGGGTTTGCCTGGTGTCAATGTGCTTGTAAAGGGTACCTTCACAGGTACGGTGACCGATTTAAACGGCGACTATTCCATTGAAGTTCCTTCAACGGATGCTACGCTGGTGTTCAGTTCCGTTGGATTCAATACCACCGAGGTGCTGGTTGGCAATCAGTCAGTAATCAATATATCCATGTCGTCGGATGTCAGGTCGTTACAGGAAATCGTAGTTACCGCATTGGGTATAGAAAAAGATTCCAAAACACTTGGATATGCAACATCGAATGTGCAATCTGAGGAACTGACAATTAACCGTTCACCTAATATGATGAATGCCCTGCAGGGGAAAATAGCTGGAGTTAATATCAGCAGTATGGGAACAGGCCCGGGTGGTACCTCCAAGATCCGTATCCGTGGACAATCCTCCATTTCCGGACAGAACAATCCGCTAATAGTGGTCAATGGTGTGCCCATCGATAACACCAACTTTGGTTCAAAACAGGGAAACTCCGCATCCGATGGTGGCCTTGGCTCAACTGGAAACGGGGATTTCTCAGATGGAGGCGATGGGCTTGACAAGTATAAACCCGGATGATGTGGAAAGTATGACCGTATTGAAAGGAGCCGCAGCTTCTGCATTATACGGATCAAGGGCAAAAGATGGCGTAATCATGATCACGACAAAGACCAAAGGTAAAGGAAAGGGAATTGGCGTGAGTTACAACATGAATTACACCAACGAAAAACCACTTGACTTCACTGATTATCAATATGAATACGGCCAGGGAGAAAATGGTGTTCGTCCCACTGCTCCAAATCCCACGTCCGGGCAGTGGTCATTTGGCGAACGATTTCAGCCCGGCATGACACAGATTCTTTTTGATGGAGTGGAAGTGCCCTATGAACCCGTCTATGACCGGATCGATAAGTTCTACAGGAATGGACAGAATTTCAGCAATACAGTCTCTCTTTCAAGTGGAGGAGAAAAAGGTGGATTGAATCTTTCCATAGGAAATTTGCAAAGCAAAGGTGTCGTACCGAATAACTCATTCACACGAACCACACTCAACCTGGGATTTGAATATAAACTTTCAGAAAAATTGAGTTTTTCCGGTAATGTGAACTATTCCTATGAGGACAATAAAAATGCTCCAAACGTAGGAAACCAGGACAACACCATCCCGGTGGCCCTTCGCAACATGGCCAATTCCATGCCGCTCGATTTGCTGGATGAGAAGAAGTATGATGCAAATGGCAATGAATTTGTTTATTCACGGTTCCGAAATCGTACCAATCCGTATTTCACCCTTGCAGAGCAATTTCAGAATATTCGACGAGACAGGATATTCGGGAATATATCAGCCAAGTATGACATTTTACCCTGGCTGTTTATTCAGGGCAGGGTAGGCGAGGATTACTGGTCTCGCGATCAGGAAATCAACAATTTCCCGACAGGACAGGCTTCCCGTCCTGCAGCTCCGGTAGGATTTGTCAATGGAATTTATACCCAGGAAGCCCGCAGGTTCCGTGAGATTAATGCCGATTTTTTGCTTTCGGCATATCGTGAGTTTGGAAAATTTGGAGCAAACCTGACTTTTGGAGGCAACCGGATGTACCGCAGATTTGATACGAATAATGTTCAGGTCACTGATTTTGTCGTGAGGGATCTATATACGGTGCAGAATGGCCGGGTGAAGAATCCTACCTACGATTTATCTGAACGTGCTGTAAATTCATTGTACGGCGCCTTAGAACTTTCATTTAACCAAATGTTGTTTCTGAATGGAACACTTCGCAATGACTGGTTTTCCACCCTGTCACCTGAAAACAGGAGTATTTTATATCCTTCTATTTCAACGAGTTTCGTATTTTCGGAAGTGATTGGAGAATCCAAACCAGAATGGCTGAACTTTGGTAAGATCCGGGCAGCCTATGCAGAGGTGGGAAGTGATACGGATGTGCCTCCCTATTCAGATGTATTGTTTTACAACATTAATTCCAACCTGTTTGCCAATCCAAGCGGGGCATTGCAGCCCGTAGGTGCGATTTCGGGAAATACAGTTCCGAATCCAGACCTCAGGCCAATGCGATCAGCAGAGACGGAATTGGGCTTGAACTGGCTTATTTGATAACAGGGTTGGCCTAGATATAGCTGTTTATAAGAAGACTACAACGGATCAGATCGTACAGGCGCAAATATCAGACGGATCTGGATTTGTGAATACACTTATCAACAGCGGAAAGAGTGAGAATAAAGGGATTGAAATGCTTATAACTCTTGTGCCAATAAAAGTGGGAGATTTCCAATGGAACTTCAGCTTTAATGGCACCTACAATAAAACAAAAGTAATCAGTTTGCTTACCGATGAACCAGGCGATCGTATCACTGTCGGGACACATGCATTTAATGGAGAATTGAGGCAGGTAGTCGGCGAAGAAATGGCGCAGTTGGCAGGCTTCGGATACAGAAGGGACGAACAGGGACGTCAGGTATTCGGTGCCAATGGTATTGCCCTTCGGACTCCTGAATTGGTATTGTTTGGCAGTGCATTACCAAAATGGTATGGTGGTTTCCTCAACGAATTCACCTTTAAAGACCTGAGTTTTTCATTCCTGATCGACTTCAAGCTGGGCAACAAAATGATATCAGGTACCAACTTTAATGCTACACGGCATGGGCTTCATAAGATGACTGTGCCGGAAGGAGGTAGAGAAAATGGCATCATCGGTGATGGAGTGAACGAAGCAGGGGAAGTAAATACCGTTGTAGCACAAGTACAACCTTACTGGGAAGTAGTACGATCGCAGGCATTGATTGAACCCATCGTCTATGATGGCGGATACTGGAAACTGCGCCAGATCAGTATCGGGTATAATTTTACCAGGATACTACCGGAAAATCTATTTATCAAAGGATTGCGCCTCAGTCTGGTTGGAAATAATATAGCCATGCTGAAAAAATGGGTGCCCAATATCGATCCTGAATCATTCGGCTTAAATTCAGATAATCTCGTCGGTTTGGAATCTACTGGGGTTCCAACAACCCGGGGAATGGGTTTTAATTTAAATATTCAATTTTAATTTGATTAGCGATGAAAAAGATAATAAAATATAGTCTTATAGGGATTTTAACCCTGTTTTTTTCTTCCTGCGATCAGGGATTAGATGATTTGAACACGAACGAAACCGATGCCACATCCATCGATCCGGCTTTTCAGCTAAACCGTGCTGTCATCAGTTCGTCCTATTCAAGTATAATCTATGATATGGGAATTGTACAACAGATTATCAGTCCAAACTCAGGTGTGCTCACAGGTGCAAATTATAACCAGGACAACCGGGATGCAACTGACGATGTCTGGAAGCAATTTTACCCGGATGTTATCCGAAATACCAGGGATGTGATTTTCCGCGCTTCCGAAGACCCGGACAGAGCAAACCTGGTGAATATGGCACGAATTTTACAATGCTATGCATTTATGGTGCTAACCGACACATATGGTGATATACCGTATTTTGATGGCGGAAAAGGGTATACTGAAGGTATATTTTTACCCGAATATGATACCCAGGAATCTATTTATGACGATATTATCCAGGAACTGGGGCAAGCCAGTGCAGCACTTAATGCTTCTGGAAAAATCGAGACAGCTGATGTTCTTTTTGGTGGGGATATCGATCAATGGAAAAAATTCGGGTATTCCTTATTGCTTCGTGCAGGGATGAGATTGAGTGCTGTAGACCCAACACAGGCTCAGCAGGTAGTGCAGAATGCTGTACAGGGAGGAGTAATTCTCACTAACAGTGACAATGCTGTGGTGTTGCATGATGATAACTATGCCAATGGTGCGGGAAATACACTGAATGCAACCGAGGCAAACAACTACTATCTCACTGAACCATTTGTCGATTACCTGAAAAACAACAATGACCCGAGGTTGGTTTCAATCGCCGTTACCTATGTAGGCGCTACCTCAGGCCCGGGACAGGTACTCGGACCGGATGGAAATGGATCAAGTGATCCCTCCATCCAGTTAGGTATGCCGCTGGGTTATGACAACAACACGATTGCCCAGGTAGCTGCAGACCTTGGTTTGGCCAGCTTCTATGAGTTTGCCCAAGTCGATCGTGAGCGATTGGTCAAACGGACAGCACCAGGTTTCCTCGTTACGGCAGCCCAAACAAATTTATTGCTTGCCGAAGCAGCTCACCGTCAATGGATCCCGGGTGTGGCAGGTGAATATTTTACTGAAGGTGTCAGGGCCCATATGGTGCAGATGGCGCTGCATGATGCAGGTGCTGCCATAGACCCGGCCGATATCCAGACTTACCTGGATAATAATCCATTGAATACAGGAACTGAACTCGAGCAGATCAATACCCAGTACTGGGTGGCATCATTCCTCAATGGATCAGAGGCATTTGCCAATTTCAGGAGAAGCGGATACCCGGCACTTGCACCCAATCCGTTTCCGGGGAAAGATATCTCTGGCGATTTTATCAACCGTCTTACCTATCCCAATTCGGAAATTTCTGTAAATACAGAAAATGTGAATGCCGCAATTGCGCGTATGGGTGGTGATAATCTGGACGTAAAAGTGTGGTGGGATAAAAACTAAAATTTTAGACTAGTATTCCAGATTTATTTTAACCGGAGTGGCATGAGGCATTTTTTCTTCATACTGCTCCGGTTTTATATTTTTCATTAAATTGATAAAGTATTGATGGCCGGTTGAAATCTTAAATTGCCTGGACATATCGATCATCCGGAAAGCTTAATTGGGATTTGAATAACTTAAAGAAACATCAGCGGTTATCACATCCGTTGCCCAAACAAAACACACAGTCAATTAAAATTCGCTGGATTAAATCAGGGAAAAAGTGCCGAAAAACACATCTGATTCATAATCCATTATTTTTCCGGCATGACCTTCTTGTAAAGCGGGACCGTACTGCAGGGTTCCCCATACATGATACTCGAAACCACGGGGGTCAATAACCGGGTGATCTCAACATAAGCGGATTCAGGCACCGGATATTTCCCACATCCCTTGACTACTACTTTTTGATCCCGGTATTTTTCCAGGTTCAGTGAACCCAGGGCCTCCTGGAATAAAGCCATTTCAAGGTCAGCCAGATCACCAAAAATGATCATATGGGCAAAAGGGGAGAGTTTTGTAGTGATCAGCATATAAGCCCAGGTGGGGATGATGGCATCCACGGTGCATGTGAGGGCAATATTTTTCCCATCAAACTGGTTCCAGTCGAATTCCTTTATTTTTCCCCTGAATTCCTTTTCTTTCAGGATCATTTCCTGGAATAAAAAATCCCTGATATCAAAAAGGATCCTTTCGCCTGGATGATAAAATTTTTCCAGATCGAAGGTGATCAGGGGACTGTTGACAACTCTGTTCAAAATGGGTTCATCCGCTTTTTTATTCATATCAGCTTTCTGGGAACAGTGGCAATGAAATCTTTTAAATAAAACGGTTCAAATGCTTCAAGGTTTTCAAACTCCTTTTTTTGATATTTTTCCTGCGCAAGATACCCGACCGCATTCGCCAAAGGATATATATTTTCAAGAAATAGAGCATTGGGATGTTTTTGAAGGAGGGTCCTGGCTTTGGTCATGCCTTCTCCAAAAAAAATCACGGGATGCCGGTCCAGTTCTTTTGTAAAAGAATATTCATTGATAATGATTGCCCGTGTCTCCTGTATGATTTTCAGATTTTTGTCCGCGATCAGGGTATATACTTCCATCCGGCGCGCATCCAGCATGGGGCACAGGTGATGACCTTTAGGATTGGTTTCATTCGCCATGAAACACATGGCTAGCAATGTGTTTACGGCAAGGAGTGGGATGTCCAGCGCGTAACAAATCCCCTTGGCGGTGGAGGTGCCGATGCGGAGTCCCGTGTACGAACCTGGACCCTTCGAAATGGCAACGGCTGAAAGATCCTTCATTTCTTTATTCACATGCTGAAACAGATCCCGTATCATAGGGGCCAGAAATTTTGAGTGTGATTTATCCACATTTAATTCCTGACTTCCGATCAGATTTCCTTTTACATGCAATGCAACAGAGCAGGTTTTCGTGGCAGTCTCAATGCTCAGGATCAGGCTCATGGGATTAAGTTTGGGATGCCATAGTAATCTCTCAAATCAAGGGGAGAATAAATGATCCACGTGGAGAATTTGTCACCAGGACACCAGGGAACAAGTGAACAGGAATACCGCCGCGAGGAATCTTGGTAGTTGAAAATGAAAAATATACCCACCTTATAAGTAATAAATTGCACGATTTGTCATTAATATTTTAATTCCCGGATACTGGTCTTCACGCTGTTTCGTAGTTGCCAGTAATCGTAATAGATCCCTTTAAACTTCATCCGGTATTTTATGGTCTTTTCAAAAAGATCCAGGGTATTTAGCACTGTCTCAGAGATCTCACGCAGGGCATGATCACCTCCCGGATTTTTTGTCACATAATCACAAAATTTCATTTTCTGGCAATACCTGGATAAGGATCGGGCTCCTTTATTCCGGACCAGGAATTTTGCCCCACATTCCACGGCGAGTGAAAGATCATGAATATCATCAAATACAAACAATATTTCATCACGGTGAATGTTGTTCTCCTTTTCAAGGCCATCGAGAATATCTGCTTTATTTTTTACTTTCAAGTATACCGAATGAAAATGTTCCCGTTCAGCCCATTGGATAGCCGTTTCATTCCGTTCACCGGTTACGATGGCGGTGATGGGATTCTGATTGTGCAGGAGGTAATAGCCAAAACGCAGCATGTTTATACCCATGGAATCAATTTCACTGAAGGTACTTGGTGTCTGACCCTTTACACCGTTGTTGAATATGCCATCCCAGTCAAAAACCAGGGCCCGGACCTTTTTCAGTTTTTCTGCAAAGGTTACGGGATTCTCAATGACTTTTCCCTGGACGATCTTTCTGAATTCCTTAGGTATCAAAATAATTATTGTAAACCGTTAAGCATCAATAAATCCTGGATGTCTATCATCCCTGTTGCTTTCCCATTTTCAGTGACGATAATGGTGTCAACCTGTGTTTCCCTGAACATGGCCGAGGCTTCATAGAGCAGGGCGCTTCCTTCGATGGTATAAGGCTTTTTAAGGTTGAGATCGGCCGCCTTTTTGTTGATGGCCGCACTTCCTTCTTTTTCAATCATCCTGCGCAGATCCCCATCGGTGAAAATTCCGATGGGTTCCTGTTTTTCATTGACGATGGTCACTGCCCCACAACCGCCTACGGTCATCTTGACCAGGCAATCGTGTATGGATTCTTCTTTTGTGACCACCGGGTTTACCTGGGATACTACCTCATTCACCTTTTTGGTCATCAGGCGGGTATGCTCGAAAAATTCCCGGGTACCGAGCTCGGTAAAATGGTTTTCAGTCAATTGTTTCATTACTTTCCAGGGCACGGTCACGGTATGTGCGCCGGCGTTCAACGCATTGCGTACATGTTCCACACTCCGTACTGAAGAAAACATGATCTTGGTCTGATACCCATAATAATTCACGGCATTGACACATTGTTCAACAAGACCCAGGGCGTCCTGCCCCTGATCCTGCAACCTGCCTACCAGGGGGCATACATAATCAGCGCCCGCCGCCATAGCCATATAGGCCTGCTGGAGGGTATATACCAGGTGAATATTAACCATAAAACCTTCGTCTTTCAATATTTTGCAGGCTTTTACACCTTCCATGGATATCGGGATCTTGAAAACGGTTCTGTCTTTGGCGAGACCGAGTGCATGTTGCCGTTTGGCCTCCGCCACGATCTCATCAGCAGTGCTTCCAAGGGCTTCTATCTGAAGAATGGGGACCATCCTTGAAAGTTCCAGCACAGTCCCATCGATGTCGGTGATCCCATGCCGGTGCATGAATGTAGGGGTGGTCGTTAAACCTGTTAAAAATCCAAGTTGAAATGCATCTTTGATCTCTTTGATATCCGCTGAATCAAGGTATAGTTCCATGAGTTTGTAATGTATTTAAATTCTTAATGATTCTTTTTTCCGTATTTTAGGTTTACCTGGTGAATTTCCATCAAGGGTTTGAGGAATTCCTCCAATTCGTTAATGTCATATTGACTGGCTGCATCACATAAAGCTTCGGAAGGGCAGGGATGGGCTTCAATAAAGATACCATCCACACCTGCCGCCACGCCGGCCCGGGCAAGGACATTCAAATATTGCCGGGCACCTCCGCTTGGATCGGCACTGGGAATTCCGTATTTACGGATGGAATGGGTGATGTCGAAAATGACCGGATAACCCGTTTCGTTCAAATGATAAAAACTTCTCGGATCCACCACCAGGTCGTTGTAGCCGAAGGTATATCCTCTTTCTGTCAGCAGGATCTTATGATTGCCGGTCGATTCCACTTTTCTGACCGGTTTGATCATGTTTTCAGGGGCAAGGAACTGTCCATGTTTAAGATTGACGACCCTTCCCGACTGGGCAGCCGTCACCACCAATGTGGTTTGCATACAGAGGTAGGCTGGTATCTGAATGATATCCAGTACTTCGGCCGCTGCCTTAACCTGATCGGGATAATGGACATCAGAAAGAACCGGCAGACCGAATGTTTTTTTTATTTTTTCGAGCATCCGTAATCCCTCCTCCAGTCCCGGACCCTGATAATATTTAACATCCGAACGGTTATCTTTCAGAAAGGATGATTTATAAATAAGGGGGAGATGGAGCCTCTCGGCCATTTTCGTTAATTTTTCGGCAGTTTCCATCATCACCGATTCCTGCTCGATGACGCAGGGTCCCGAGATCAGAAAAAGGGACTCAGAACCACACGATATATTGCCGATCTTTATTATCTTTTCACTCATTGTTTAAAGGGGTGTTTTTGATGTAAGAACGAATTTTCTCCAGGTCTTCAGGGGTATCCACACACATACTCACCTTGTCGGTTATACCCACTTTGATGGCATATCCGTTTTCGATCCATCGGTTCTGCTCAAGTCCTTCTGTGGATTCGAGTATGGACCGGGGAAGATTGGCATAAATCTCCAGGGCTTCGGCGGTATATCCATAAAGTCCCACATGTTTATAAAAGGTATGTTGCTGATGCCATTTTTCCCTGGGAGTACCCTTGATATACGGAATAACAGACCGGCTGAAATACAAAGCATTATAATGCTTGTCAAATACGACAAACACTTCACTCTCGTTATTCAGATCTTCTGGATCGAGTACGGGGTATACCAGGGTGGCCATCATGATATATTCGTCTGTAAAACATTCCTGTAAGGTTGTGAGCTGTTCCGGATCAAGTAAAGGTTCATCTCCCTGGATATTGATAATTACCTCATAATTAACATGGTTTGTTCTGGAGATAATTTTTAATGCTTCGAGGCAACGATTGGTGCCGGTTGGATGTTGATCGGAAGTCATCACCACCCGGCCTCCAAAAGAACGGACTGCATCATATACCCTTTTGTCATCCGTGGCCACATAAACGTCTTCCATAGCCTGGCTGGCTTTTTCATAGACATGCTGTATCATGGGCTTTCCACCAATATCGACCAGCGGTTTTCCTTCCAGACGGGTTGACCCAAAGCGGGCCGGTATGATTCCGAGAAACTTCATGCAGTGAAAATCAGGAGTGCAAATTAACAAAAATGTTCTGTCATATTGGCCTTATTTAGGGATAAAAAAAGGATGTCAATGATTTTATTAGTAATATTGTGGCGTCCTGTCAACCGGTCATTTGCATCGGTTCAGAACATCTTTGATATAACCAAAAAACTTTAATAATATGCCTGGAATGGAAGTTTTCGGCGTTGAAGAGCGCAAGGAGGTCATGGATGTATTGGAAACCGGAGCCCTGTTCCGGTATGGTCATGAAGACCTTCGAAAAGGAAGGTGGAAGGCAAAGGAGTTTGAGGATGAAGTGCGTAAGTTTACCGGTGCCTCCTTCGCACATGCTGTTACAAGCGGGTCCACGGCAGTAGCCGCCATGATGGCCGCCACCGGGATTGGTCATGGGCATGAAGTGGTGGTCCCTCCATTCACTTTTGTGGCACCTGTGGAAGGTGTTTTCCTGGGAGGAGCTCTGCCTCTTTTCGGAGAGATAGATGAGACCCTTTGTTTAAGTCCGGAAGGGATTGAGAATGCCCTTACGCCCAATACGAAAGCTGTATTGCTTGTACATATGTGCGGAGCAGCGGCTGACCTGGAAGGAATATTAAAAGTATGCGAAAAGCATGATCTGACCTTGCTGGAAGATTGCGGACAGGCTATGGGAGCATTTTATAAAGGTAAATCGGTTGGACTTTATGGAAAAGCGGGTTCCTTTTCTTTCGATTATTTTAAGATTGCCACCTGTGGGGAAGGTGGAGTCACCATAACGGATGATCTGGATATCTACAACAAAATAGACCAGGTCTCTGACCATGGACATACACATATCGGGAATAACCGGGGAATGGAAGATCATCATCTTTTAGGATTTAATTTCCGCATCAATGAACTGAGTGCTGCCATTGGTTTGGCCCAGATGAGAAAGTTACCGGGGATCATAAAGGCAAACAAAAAAAATAAAAAATACCTGAAAGACCGACTGAAAGAAATCAAAGATCTTACTTTCCGGAATCTTCCGGATGTAGACGGTGATTCGGCCACCTTTCTGAATTTCTTTTTCCCTTCCAGAGAGGTCGCCAGAAGGGCCTTTGATCAATTTGCAAAGGACCAGGTGGGAGGCGTCACCTACTGGTATACCAATATGTACCATTACATCAATCAATGGGATCATATTAAAAAGATGAGTTTTCCTGCTCCTCTTTCAATTCATGTACTGGGAGCACCACAGGATTATCATCAGATCGAATTACCCCACTCCGAGGATGTGATGAGCCGTATGGGATCGATCGGCATCCGGTGCACCTGGTCGGAACAGGAACTGGAACAACTGGCCGACAAGCTGATCAAATCAATAAAAAAGGCACTTTAAAAGGGGAGCCGTGAAGACCTGGAGACGTGGAGAAGCGGAGAAGCGGAGATGGGGAGATGGGGAGATGGGGAGACGTGGAGATGGGGAGCGCGGTGTTTACTCAATCACAAGGGAATAGTTACCTTAAACAAAGAAATTTCCACAGGCAGTATTTTCAATTAAAACAATAACAATACATCACCAGATCACCACATCACCACATCACTAAATCATCAAATAAATCATATATGTACAAGAATTTTAAAAATATTGAAAAGGTCGTTTACGGAAGGGGATCGTTTGATCAGCTCGATTCCATTTTGAATGAAAAACGATTGGAAAACGACCAATTCATGGTCTTTATTGTGGATGAATATTTCAAGGGGAAAGACCTGGAGAAGCGGATCCCGCTGAAACAGGAAGACTTGATATTTTTTGAAAATGTGGATGAGCATGAACCCACCACTTGGCAAGTCGACAGGATCCGGGATGCCGTCAAGGAAGATAAAGGCCTCCCTTCCGGTGTAGTTGGGATCGGGGGAGGGAGCATTATGGACATAGCCAAAGCCTTATCCCTGATGATGACCAATGAGGGTTCTTCTTCCTTATACCAGGGATTGAATCTGGTCAGGAAATCGGGCGTATATCATCTGGGCATTCCCACGACTTCCGGTACTGGAGCAGAATGTTCCATGACTGCCGTGTTGACTGGACCTGAAAAAAAACTGGGGCTGAAATGTGACTGGACAGTTTTTAATCAGGTGATCCTGGATCCGGAACTGACGGCCACCGTTCCAAGCAATCAATGGTTCTACACCGGTATGGATTGTTTTATTCATTGCATCGAATCGGAAAGCGGAATCTTCTATAATGAATTTTCAAGGGCATACGGGGACCAGGCCTTAAAACTATGCCGGGAAGTTTTCACCGGTGGGAACAGCGGACAAAATCCGGAAAATAATGAAAAACTGATGATCGCCAGCCTGTTTGGAGGCCTCAGCCTCACCTATTCTGAAGTAGGAGCCTGTCATGCTTTTTCTTACGGTTTATCCTTTGTTTTCGGAATGCGGCATGGATATGCCAATTGCATAGCTTTCAATCACCTGAAGGAGTTTTACGGAGATGCGGTGGATGAATTCAAGGAAATGGTAAAATATCACAAGATAGATTTACCTCAACAGCTTTCAAAAGACTGGACAGAAGAAGAAATCGTCAAGATGGCGGATGTCGCCTACAAACTTCCCCACATGTGGACCCATGCATTGGGACATGACTGGGAGAAAAAGCTCACACGGAAGGACATCATGGATATTTACAGAAGAATGTAATCTGGTTCACTTGTTCACTGGTTCACTCGAGACGCAGAGAAGAGGAGATGAGGAGACGCGGAGACGACTCTGTCTCGTCCTAAAATTAGATTATGCCCAAAGGCATCCCTGAGGGACAGGTTTAACAATGAGCCAACGGTTGAACGGAAAAGCCAATGATCCGGTGAACTTTCTAATCAGAACATTCCTCTTCCTCATACAAAGATGGTGCGGATGTTGTGTGTTGGGCTATGTGTAGGCTCATCCCCGCTTTTTTCCTTTTAACCAGATATCATAACATACAATCAACTCCCTAAAATAGTTGTATCAATTTTTCCATGATCACAATCAGCAGAATAAAGCTGAAAATGACTGAAATGGTACGCGAGGATAATTGATGACTTAATTTTACACCGGCTGGAGATCCAAAAATAACACCAAGACTCATGGGAATGGCGACCGGGAAAAAGATATACCCCTCCTGGAAATGCGAAAAAGACTTTATGGGTACCTCCAGTAAATTCAGGATTGTAAGTGTAAAGGAGATCGCAAAGATCATGAAAAGGGAGATGGATTTGGCTTTTTTTATATCCATGCCATTTTTAAAGGACAGGATGGGGATCAGGATCCCTCCCCCTCCGAGTCCGGTAAGTGCGGATAAACTTCCTGAGATCATACCAGAGCCTGCCAGCATTTTTTTCGAGAAATAGGAGCGGTTTTCTTTTTTTGTTTTTTTAACATGGTAGCTGATCAATATGTAAAATAAAAAACCGATCAACAGGATACTGAAAATTTGAAATGAGTACCAGGGTTTGACAACTACGGACTTTAACAGAATAATAGACATCAGGGAACCCGGAATGGATACCCAGAAAGACTCCTTCCAGTAGACATCCTGATAAAAATAGTTGGTGATATTGGCAGAAAGACTGGCAAGGGCCATTCCAAAAAAGGAATTGGCAATGGTATACTGCGCAATAACATCCTGTGTGATCTCAAAATGCCTTAAGGCATAGGGAAGGATAAAAACATAAATGATCCCGCTGCCAATTCCCAGAAGACCCGTGAGGATCCCGCCGGCAAATCCAATGATAATCAATATAGAATAAAGCCACATGAATTATTGTCTGGCGAGCAATTCATTATAGGTTGGCTGGTTATTGAGCACATTGATTGCTTCCAGGAGCTGCGGATCATTATCGAACGAAGCCTCAATCACACCTTTGTTTAAATAATATCTGGCAGCAATTTCCTCTTCCAGCACGGATTTGATTTCATCCTTGAACTTCTGAACGTCGTTATCCTTATTATGTTGTATTTTGGATTTCAGTTCTTCAATGGTATTTTCAACCACGCCATTGAACTTTTCCTGCTTTGATAAGGCAATTACTTCATCCAGGGTTTTTTCAACACGCGTCGTATAATCATATTCTTTGTCTTTCAGCCAAAAAAGAAACTTCTGAAATTCATCCTCCGACAATTTAAAGTTTTTGGCCTTGTCAATTGATTCATGCGTGTAATAAAACTGTGTGGCATAATCAAACAGAAGCCCTTTCGACATCAAGCTCAATGTAATGGGAGCAAGGTTCTTATCTTCCACTACCACATCTGGATCAATTCCCCCACCATCATATACGATCCGTCCATTGTTGGTCTCAAATTCCACTTTTAATGAATCGGGAATACGTTTTACACTTCCGTCTTCATTTCGTTCCTCATAATTGATGGCCTGTATGCATCTTCCACTTGGAATATAGTATTTTGCTGTTGTCACCTTTAACTGGGAGTTGTAAGATAAGGGTCTAGTTGCTTGAACAAGACCTTTCCCAAAGGTTTTAGTTCCAACCAGAACGCCACGGTCATAATCCTGAATGGTCCCTGAAACGATTTCAGAGGCGGACGCACTTCTGTTGTTGGTCAGCACTGCCAGAGGAATATCAGTATCGATCGGGTTATTCAAAGCCCGGTAGGTCTTGTTCCAGTCTGACATCTTCCCTTTGGTACTCACTACTTCTTGTCCGCGAGATATGAATACATTGGTTACATTCACGGCTTCGTTTAAAAGCCCTCCCGGATTATCCCTCAGATCAAGGATTACTTTGGAGGCACCTTCTTCTTTTAATTTTTCCAATGCCCGGCTAACTTCCTTCCCTGCAGAAGTAGTAAAATCTGTCAGTTTGATATAACCAACATCCTGCGTGACCATCCCTGCATAAGGGACGTTGTCGATTGTGATCTTTTCACGCTTCAAATTAATTTTTATGGGGTTATCCACGCCATACCGGATGATGGTCAGCTCAACATCGGTATTGGCCTGTCCTTTCAGGAGTTTGCTGATTTCACCAGTATTTTTATCGGTAACATCCACACCGTCCACCTCGATCAGTTCGTCGCCTATTTTCAATCCTTTTTTTTCTGCCGGGAATCCTTCGTAGGGCATGATGATGAGGTTCTTATTATTATTCCTGCCAATCAAAGCTCCGATCCCTCCATATTGGTTGGTGGTCATGGTCCTGTAATCTTCAATGTCATCCTCCGGGATATAATTGGTATATGGGTCAAGGGATTCCAGCATGGCTTCGATCCCGGTTCGCATCAATTTGTTGGGATTGATATCATCCACATAATAAGTATTCACCTCCTTGAACAGGGTGGCGAATATATCCAGGTTTTTAGCAATCTCGAAATACCTTTCACTTGGATTAGTATAAGAAAATAAAATGATGACAACGACCAGTAAACCTGACGGGATCGTCCATCTTTTAACTTTTTGCAACTTCATATTTCTGATTATTTTGTTTTATCAAATACCCGATAGATGCCACTACGCTTTTTTCTATCTCTGTATAGGTTGCTACATTCTTACTAATATACACATACCCCAATAAAAACGGAAGTCCGTGAAAATTATTATAAAGTAGGGCTTTATGCTTCCGGTAAGCTTCCCGGATCCTTCTTCTGACTTTATTACGTACGACAGATTTTTTAAAATGTTTTTTGGGTACAGAAATCAATATCCGGTGATAGGGATCTTCGTCCGGGGTATAGGTCAAAAAATACAGTGCCAAGGGAAAAAACTTCTTACGCACTCCTTCCTTGAAAAGCTGATCAATTCGTTTTTTCTTCTTAAGGTGTTCACCTTTGTAAAAACGCTGGGAATTAAAATCAGGAATGAACCCCATGAGTCCGGGGAATTAGGATATTAATTCTTACCGTTACGTTCGCCGGAAACGGATAATTTTTTTCTGCCCTTCGCCCTTCGGTTTGTGATCACGTTTTTTCCGCCTGGGGTGGCCATCCTTGCCCGGAACCCGTGCTTGTTCTTACGTTTTTTGATGGACGGTTGAAATGTTCTTTTCATTATATCAACATTTATAAACTCACATTCATTTCCGCTTTCAAACGGGCTGCAAAGATATAAACCTTTTACATAATATTGAAGTAATTATCTTTTTTTCACTTTTAATTCGCGGGAAGCATCCCAAAAATTTAAGGGCCATGTATGGGAGGTTGATTTTTCAAAAACCATCATTCTGAAAATTTAAATCTACATATATCAGGAAATAATATGATTTTCATCCATCGACTACAGCAGAATATTTTGCAGCTCCGGATTAAACAGGAGGAATCATGCTGCTGATCATGCTTCATGCAGGAAGAAATCCAATGGCCGGGAAGGAATTGTGAAATTTATACTTAATCGTGGATTCTATCAGGATTTGAGAATATATAATATAAAAAATGGTTGGAATTTAAGATTTTCATTTTTAGTTTGCATTATAAATGTAGTCTCATCTCAATTTAGATTTTTTAGAAATTAACGAATACGTTACAGTTATGCATACCTGTAACACATTGTATGAACTTTTACGGATTCTAAATGCTGAATATTTAATTCTAAATATTAAACCATTTTATTATGAAGAACTATTTACTCGCTTGTTTTTTGGTGCTACTTGCCGGCACGATCGTGTTCGCGCAGGAGCGTACCATTTCTGGTCGGGTGACCGACGAGGTGACGGATGAAGGTATCCCGGGGGTGAACATTCTCATCCAGGGGACAACCAGCGGAACGGTTACCGATATTGATGGGAATTATCAGGTATCAGTACCTTCCGGGGAGACTGTACTGTTATTTTCCTATGTGGGATACAAGACCCAGGCCATCACGGTGGGCAATCAGACCACCCTCGATATTGCACTGGAATCAGATGTAACCGCATTATCTGAGATTGTGGTCACCGGATATGGCACCCAGGAGAAGAGGGAAATCACCAGTGCGGTAGCCAGTGTGAAATCAGAGGATTTTAACCAGGGAAATGTAAATAATCCCGCTCAGTTGATCCAGGGAAAAGTCGCAGGTCTTTCCATCACGAGACCCGGAGGTAATCCCAATGGGACCTATCAGATACGTCTCCGGGGAACTTCCACCGTTGGACAGAATACCCAGCCCCTCATCGTAGTGGACGGGATCATCGGCGCTTCACTTGAGAATCTGGACCCGAACGATATCGCTTCCATCGATGTATTGAAGGATGGATCTTCCGCCGCCATTTATGGTACCAGGGGATCTACCGGTGTGATCCTGGTCACTACTAAATCGGGTCACGAAGGAAGATTTGATGTTGATTATAACGGATATGTGAGTGTTGAAACACCTGCAAAATTTGTGCCCATGATGGATGCCGCCGGATTCAGGGCACTATCCACTGAACTTGGTATTTCAACCAATGATGCAGGGTCTTCGACCGACTGGTTTAAAGAAATTACCAGAACGGCCCTTCAGCAAACACATAACCTCTCTATGTCAGGCGGTTCCCAGAAAACCAGTTACCGTGCCTCCCTCAACTACAGGGATGCGGATGGGATCGCCATCAACACCGGGTTCAAACAACTCAACAGCCGGTTGAACCTGACCCAGAAAGCACTCAACGATCGACTCACACTCGATTTCAACGTCTTTGGAACCTACAGGATCTCTGATTATGGTTTTGATGAGGCTTTCAGATATGCCACTGTATACAATCCGACTGCACCGGTGCACCTCGATCCAAGTGATCCTGATTATGACCGGTGGCAGGGATATTATCAGAGTATTGCATTCGACTATTACAACCCGGTCTCCATTCTTGAGCTGAATACAAATAAAGGTAAGGACACCCGGGTCAACATGGCGCTCAAAGGATCTTACGAGATCATTGATAATTTACTGGTCGATGCATTTTATTCCATTCAGAATGCAAGTCTGCTCAAGGGGCGCTATTATGACAAAAACAGTTACTGGACAGGAAATAATACCAATGGCCGTGCCGAAAGGGAATATGACCAGAATTTTAACCAGTTATTCGAGACAACGGCCAGGTGGACGGGTAATATAGGTTCCTCCAATCTGAGTGTACTGGGAGGATATTCCTACCAGGAATTTCTCAATGAAGGATTTCATGCCTATGGCGGGGATTTCATCACCGACGCCTTCCTCTACAATAACCTGGAAGCCGCCCAGGAATTTCCCAAAGGATTGGGCGACATTGACAGCTATATGGATAAATCAAAACTGATCGCCTTTTTTGGAAGGGCGAACCTCAATATCAATGAGACCTATTTCTTTTCTGCCAGTGTAAGGCAGGAGGGATCTACCAGGTTTGGAGAAAACAACAAATGGGGTACGTTTCCTGCCGTAAGTGCAGGGGTGGAACTAGCTAATTTCCTGGGTATGGCTTCTATTGATAACCTGAAACTGAGAGCCAGTTATGGGATCACTGGTAATTTGCCTTCCGACCCATACCGTTCTTTATTCCGTCTTCAGTCAGGGGAATCTTTCTTCTATCAGGGAGAATTTGTTCCGGGTTATGAACCTGCAAGTAATGCCAATCCCGACCTGAAATGGGAAAAGAAAGCCGAAGTGGATGTAGGAGTGGATTTCTCCTTCCTGGGATCGAAGATCTATGGTGCGATCGATTACTATAGCAGAACCACAACTGACTTATTGTTGACTTTCAACGTTCCGGTGCCTCCAAACCTGTTTTCTACAACCCTGGCGAACATCGGAGAAATCAAGAATTCAGGTCTTGAACTGGCAGTGACCTATAATGTAGTACAAGGTCCCAGTTTTAGCTACACACCTTCCCTTACCGTTAACTACTATCTCGAAAACAAGATCGTTTCTCTTTCTAGCGGGGATCTTTCTTTTGGTGGGGTAAGGGATATTTCTGATATGGGTTCCCCCGGGCAGAATGGTACACCTCTCATCAGGGTAGAAGAAGGCAAGGATATCGGACAGATCTGGGCCTTGGTTTATGAGGGAGTTGATGAAGATGGGAACTGGATATTCGCGGATGTAAATGGGGATGGTAACCGGAGCGGCGGAAATGAAGACCGGGCAGTGGTGGGTAACGGATTGCCCAAATCAGAACTTGGTTTCAATAACACCTTTACATTTGGCAAAAACTGGGATGCGAACATCTTCTTCCGTGGCTCATTCGGGCATGACCTGCTCAATAGTTACAGAGGATTTTATGAAGTGCCTAACCTGGTTACTGCCTACAATGTTTATGAAACAGCCGGGGATATCAGAAGCCCGAATGGAGTATTGTTGAGTACCAACTCAGGAAAAGTATCCAGCCTGCATGTTGAGAATGCTTCGTTCCTGAAACTGGACAACTTCAACATTGGTTATAACTTCAACTTACCGAGTGATGCTGCCTTCAGAAGGATCAGGTTATACTTTGCCGGTAACAACCTCTTCGTAATTACAAGTTACAAGGGAGTGGATCCTGAAGTTCGCTGGACGGATCAGGAACTCGGAGCTGATGATACTGACCAATTAAATGGTGTTTTGTCACCAGGTTTAGACCGAAGAAATACCTGGTTCACGACGAGGTCCTTTACACTGGGGGTAACCCTTGGTTTCTAAAACATCTATATGAATGATTTGTTTAAAATGAAAAAGACAATAAAAATGAAAAGATCCATAATAATCGGGAAAATATTCATGGTGGCGATTTTCATGCTGGTGATCAACCAGTCATGTACGAACCTCGATGAAGAAGTGTTTTCTGAGATTACTCCTGACAAGTTCTTCCAGAATGAAGAACAATTCGTTTCAGCCCTGGGGAATGCCTACACCAGGCTGTATGGATATTCCATGGGCGATACCCACGACATGAGGGAACTTTCCACGGATGAAATGATCACCCCTACGAGGGGACAGGACTGGGATGACGGTGGTCACCTGCGGAGGTTGCATCTTCATTCATGGAACTGGGAAGATCCTACGCTGAATGGTACCTGGAATTTCTGTTTTGGTGGCGTGAATACCGCCAACCGGTTGATCGCGACCTTCCAGGATCTTGTTGAAAGTGGACAAGTAGCCCAGGAAGATGCAGATGGCTTTATTGCCGAATTAAAGGTCCTCAGGGCTTTCTTCTATTATGTCCTGCTCGATACTTTTGGAAATGTGCCGATCGTTACCGGATTTGCCGATGCCGATCCATTTCCTCCAACAGATTCGAAAGAAGAGGTTTATGCATTTATTGAATCTGAACTGCTTGACAACAGGGATAAACTCACCAAAGATATAGGAGGCGCTGCTTACGGCCGGGCCAATTATTGGGTGGCTCAGACATTACTTGCCAAATTATATCTGAATGCTGAAGTGTATAATGGCACTGCAGAATGGGCAAATGTAAGTACAGTATGTGATGATATCATCGATAATGGAGACTTTGGTTTGGAATCGGATTATTTTGCCAACTTCAACGTAAAGAATGAAGGATCCCAGGAATTCATCTTTGCCATTCCTTATGATAAAGTGTATGCAGCCGGTTTTAACCTTCCAATGAAGACCCTGCATTATGGAAGTCAGTTTACCTATAATTTGACTGATCAACCATGGAACGGATTCTGTTCCATGGAGGAGTTTTATAATTCCTATGATGATAATGACCTCAGAAAAGGAGATCCGGGAACCGTGGATGGCCCGGCTGCCAAACGGGGTAATTTCCTGGCCGGTTATCAGTACACTGCCGCCGGACTTCCTGTATTGGATGATAAATATGAACGCCAGGATCCATTGAATCCGGAGAAACCTTATGACGAGGATGGAGAATGGGTAAATTTCACCCCAAGAGTAGGTTCAGTTGGATCAAGTGCCTTACGTCAGGCAGGAGCCAGGGTAGGAAAATGGGAATATGAGATAGGTGGCACTACTGAAATGAGTAATGATTTCTCCATATTCAGGTTTGCCGATGTGATCCTCATGAAGGCAGAAGCAGAATGGAGATTGGGTAATAGTGCGATCGCGTTGACATTATTGAACCAGGTCAGGGAAAGAGCAGGTCTGGATCCGGCTACTGATCTGGATGCACCTGTATCATTCGCTGTGGAAGACGGCGATATCCCCGGAGGTGAAATATTCAACGAAAGGGGCAGGGAATTTTTTGAGGAGCAAAGCAGAAGAACTGACCTGGTCCGCTGGGGATTGTTTACCAGTGTGGCAAAATGGGCCTTACCCTCAACGGTAACGGGAGATTTTCTGGAAGATGGTGAGCATACAACCCTTTTCCCGGTACCACGGGCACAGAAAGATTCTAACCCAAATCTCGTTCAGAACCCGGGTTATTAAATTTTCTATGAATACTTTAAAAAGGCCGCAATCAAGCGGCCTTTTTTATTTTTTCATGATTAAAAAATATTCGAAAAATAAAAAACCCAGTAATTTTGAGATCCTGGACTTTGTCATTCATGGATTTGATATTATGCAGGGAGTGCGAATGAACCCATTAATTGTAGGCCGTCTCATAATCTTCCACCTGATCCTTTCAGGAATATTTTTATTAGGCGCCTGCCGGATCGGAATACAACTCAAAGAGGATCCGGAATCAGGTCTATATCAGTTACTGGACAATGAAGAGGCCGGAATTGATTTTATCAATCAGGTGGAATATACAGAAGAATACAATACCTATACCTACCGGAATTTTTATAATGGTGCGGGAGTTGGATTGGGGGATTTCAATAAGGATGGATTAATAGACGTATATTTTTGTGGGAACATCAGGGATAATCGTTTATATCTGAATAAAGGAAACCTGCATTTCGAAGATATTACTGAAAAGGCGGGAGTCGCCTGTCCGGGCGTCTGGTCAACCGGAGTGAGCATTGTGGATATAAACGGGGATGGATGGCTGGATATTTATGTTTGCAAGTCAGGGATCATGACAGAAAAAAACAGGAACAATGAACTTTTTATTAACAATGGAGATCTTACCTTTTCCGAACGGTCGAAAGAATATGGAATCGATGAGCTAGGCCTTTCTACACAAGCTGCTTTTTTCGATTATGATAAGGATGGGGACCTGGATATGTACCTTCTTAACAACTCATTCAAATCGATCGGGGGTTATGAAATTAAAAAGGATCAAAGAGAGGTCCGGGATCCGGAAGGAGGAAATAAATTTTACCGCAACGATCAGGGCCACTTTATTGATATAACGGAGGAAGCAGGGATCTATGGAAGCATCATTGGATTTGGACTGGGGGTATCAGTCAGCGATATAAATGGAGATGGCTGGCTGGACCTGTATATCTCCAATGACTTTTTTGAAAAAGATTACCTCTATATAAATAATCACGATGGGACCTTTTCAGAAAAACTGGAAGATTATATCCGCGAGTTGAGCTTGGGGTCTATGGGTGCAGACATCGCAGATATTAACAATGATGCATTCCAGGAAATATTTGTTACGGAAATGGTTCCTGAGCCGGAAAGCCGGCTGAAAACAAAATCAACCTTTGAGACATGGGATGAGTACCAGTCAAATCTGGGGAAAGGTTATTATCATCAATTTGCACGCAATGTATTACAACTCAACAACGGGAATGGATCCTATAGTGAGATCGGCCGGTTGGCAGGAGTGGCCACCACCGATTGGAGTTGGGGAGCACTGATCTTTGATATGAACAATGATGGCTGGAAGGATATTTTTGTGGCCAATGGGATTTATAAGGATCTTCTTGATCAGGATTACCTGAATTTTTATTCAAATCCAGCCATTGTCCGGAACCTGATCCAGACGGAAGAACATGCGATCCTGACAATGATTCATGATATTCCCTCGGTACGTGTGCCGAATTACGCTTTTAAGAATGAAAAAGACCTTACTTTCACCAACATGGCGGAATATTGGGGACTTGGACTCCCTTCCCATTCAAATGGGGCTGCTTATGGTGACCTGGATAATGATGGGGATCTGGATCTGGTCATCAATAATGTTAACATGCCCCCATTCATTTATAATAACCTGACCTCGGAACGGGATGCGAATTTTTATATCGGTTTTAAACTGGCAGGCGACAAGCAGAATTCTCATGCAACTGGCAGCCGTGTAACCGTATTTTCTGAGGGTGAAATGTTTTTTCAAGAATTAATGCCAGTGAGAGGTTTTCAATCAACCATGGATGACCGGCTGATTTTTGGTCTGGGGAAACATCAAAAAGTGGATTCTGTCTGGATTGAATGGTGGGATGACAGATATACCAAACTATATGGCATGGCGGCAAATCAAATGATAACCCTGGACATCAAGGATGCAGTGAATGGGACGATTAATAAGAAGGGGAATGATATAAAGAAAATCTTCGAAGATATTACTGATTCAGGGATACTTGATTTCAGGCATATTGAGAATGAATATGTAGATTTCACGAGGGAAAATTTGTTGTTTCATATGAATTCGAATGAGGGACCTAAAATGGGAATGGGAGACCTCAATGGGGATGGACTGGAAGATATCGTGATTGGGGGAGCAAAGGATGAACCAGCCTACCTTTTTTTACAGAAGCCCAGTGGAAAATTTGAGAATCAGGAGGTAGAAGTATTTGAACAGGATAAGACCTCTGAAGATACCGATTGTCTGATTTTTGATGCGGATAATGACGGAGATAACGATATTTATATGGCCAGTGGAGGCCATGAATTTTCTTCAAGTTCCACGGCCCTGATCGACCGGTTGTATTTGAATGACGGGAAGGGAAATTTCATAAGGTCAGATCAGTTATTGCCCACCAATAAATTTGAGACAACTTCCTGTGTTGAGGCAGCAGACTATGATCATGACAATGATCTCGATCTTGCGGTAGGAATTCGATTAAAGCCCTTTGCCTACGGCGTTCCCGTAAATGGATATATACTTCAAAATGATGGGAACGGCAGATTCAGGGACATAACCTCACAGGTAGCTCCCGGATTATCGGAACTGGGCCTCATCACAGATCTTACGTGGGCGGATATCGATGGTGATCAGGATGACGACCTCCTGGTGGTAGGTGAATTTATGCCCATTACTGTTTTTTTAAACAACGATGGCATATTTGAAAACAGAACAACCGAATGGGGTTTACAGGACTCCAATGGCTGGTGGAAAGTCATCGAAAAGGAAGACCTGGATCATGATGGAGATATTGATTTTGTTGTCGGAAATCACGGATGGAATTCCAGATTTAAATCTTCCAGGGATCATCCCCTAACGATGTACGTGAGTGATTTTGATCATAATGGCTCCATTGAACAGATTATCTGTCAATATAATGGAGAAAATTCCTATCCAATGGTCATGAGAGACGATATCGTCGGACAGATTCCATCACTGGCAAAAAAATATCCTGATCATAGCAGCTATAAGGAACAGACCATACAGGATATATTTAGTCCTGAGCAATTAAAAGATGCGATAAAATTGGATGCATTCGTCCTTTCCACCTCGATTTTAATAAATCAGGGCAATGGTTCTTTTAAATGCAAATCATTGCCTGTTACAGCCCAGATCACCCCGGTATATGCAATTCAGATAAGTGATTTTGATAATGATGGCAATAATGATGTACTTTTAGGGGGTAATCTGTCTAAATCAAAACCCGAAGTGGGAATTTATGATGCAAGTTATGGTGTTTTGCTGAAAGGAAATGGGAAAGGTGAATTTTCCCCGATCTCCTATGAGGCATCGGGTTTCTTCGTGAAAGGTGAAATAAGGGACTTTAAAAAAACGATGGTAGGCAATCGGGATCTTTGCCTGGTTGCCGTCAATAATAAAAAATTTAAGGTTTTTATGATTAACAAGTAGCTTATGTCCAGAATATATAAGTTTTCCATCCATACGTTTTTATTATTATTCATTTTTTGGGGATGTCAGCAGGAGCATGAATATCATCGACGCATGAGAGAGGAACTCGCGAGTGGCATCAGGCACGATTCCCTTTTTCTGGGTCTGACCCTGGGAATGGTACAGAGAGATTTTTATGGACATTGCTGGCAGTTGAATAAGGAAGGATTGATCCGGCAGGGCAGTGGCAATGCCACCGTCCTGTATGAAATGAATGATCTGAAGGAACCAGCCAACATGAATTTTTATCCAAATTTTTATGAAAGTAAGATTTGGGAAATGCCTGTAAAATTCACCTATGAGGCCTGGGCTCCCTGGAATAAACCATTATCCTCTGATAGCCTTCTATTGGATGTACTCAGGCTTTTTAAAGAATGGTATGGTCCCGATTTTTTGGAAATAAAACACCGGAAATGGGGCTCTGCTTACGTCAAGCTGGATGGTAACCGCAGGATTTCTTTGTTTAAAATAGATGAACAATCAGTCATGGCCATATTTACAGATATGCTGGTGGAGAAACAACTCAAGGAGGCGGGAGAAATTGAAAACAATGCCGGACTTCCGGAATGAAAATTAAATCTTTCCTGAATTGGAATTTTACTTTTATCCATTGATATGCCAGGATTTGAAAAAATATTGGTTTACAAAAGTGCGATTAAGATAATTCTCGTTTCTTTGGCCCTGTCCTCCTGTCAGTCTCTTTTTGATCACACAGGGGATCAGTTGTTTACTTCTCTCGATACGGCCGACACAAAGGTTGTTTTTATCAACCAGCTTGAATACAAAGAGAAATTCAATATTTACAGGTACAGGAATTTTTACAATGGTGGCGGAGTGGCACTCGGGGATATAGATCATGATGGATTGATCGATATCTATTTTACATCCAATATGCATCAAAACAGGCTGTATCGTAATCTGGGAAATTTCCATTTTCAGGATATTACCGAGCAGGCGGGTGTTGGGGGCAACCGGTCGTGGTCGACCGGGGTAAGCATGGCAGATGTGAATGGGGATGGTTGGCTGGATATATACGTATGTAATTCAGGGGATATACAGGGAGACAATAAGCAGAATGAACTATTTATTAACCGGGGTGATCTGACCTTTTCCGAGGAGGCGGAAGCCTATGGAATTGCTGATCAGGGTTTTTCCACGCATGGTGCTTTTTTTGATTACGACAGAGACGGTGATCTGGACCTTTACCTGCTGAACAATTCCTACCAGGCCATTGGAAGTTTTGACCTAAAACAGGACCTGAGGAATATACGTGATGAGGAAGGATGTGATAAATTATTCCGGAATGATGGTCAGATCTTTACGGACGTCAGTGTATCGGCTGGCATCTATGGTTCGGTAATTGGCTTTGGGCTGGGTGTAACCGTCGGGGACATTGATCAGGATGGCTGGATGGATATTTATGTTTCCAATGATTTTTTTGAAAAAGATTATATCTATTTGAACAATCATGATGGCACATTCACGGAAAACCTGGAAAAGATGATGCCATCCATCAGCGCGGCTTCCATGGGAGCCGATATGGCGGATATCAACAATGATGGGTATCCGGAGATATTCGCTACCGATATGATCCCTGAACCGGATTATCGGTTGAAGACAAAAACCACTTTTGATTCATGGGATAATTACCAGTTCCGGGTAAAAAATGGGTATTACCATCAGTTTACACGCAATATGCTTCAGCTAAACAACCAGGATGAAACCTTCAGTGAAATTGGAAGACTTGCAGGAGTCTATGCCACCGACTGGAGCTGGGGGGCATTGATTTTCGACATGGATAATGATGGGCTGAAAGATCTTTTCGTCGCAAACGGGATCTATCAGGACCTCACCGATCAGGATTATATTCAATACTTTTCTGACGTACGGGTGATGAGAAGCATCGTAATGGAAAAGAATGTGGATTTTCAGAGGTTGATAGACGCCATTCCTTCCGAGAAAATCCCCAATTATGCTTTCCGGAATGAGGGAGGATATCATTTCGAAAATGTGGCAGATGCCTGGGGACTGGCAGCGCCAAGCCACTCAAATGGATCGGCGTATGGTGATCTTGACAATGATGGTGACCTTGACATTGTCGTTAACAATGTGAATATGCCTGCTTTTATACTGCGGAATAACTCCATTGAGAAACACCCGGATAACCACTATTTAAAAATTATCCTCCATGGAGAAGGGAAAAATACATACGCGTTTGGCTCAAAAATCAAAGTTAAATATAAAAATGAAATCAGCTATATCGAACAAATGCCCATCCGCGGTTTTCAGTCAAGTGTGGACCCAAGACCGAATTTTGGCCTCGGTAATACGTGTAGGGTTGATACGTTGATCGTGGAATGGCCGGATGGCAAAGTAACCATGTTAACCCAGGTTGACGCAGACCAGACGATTACCCTAAACCAGTTGGAAGCCGGATTTTCATCCATGGATCTGGTTAAGAGCAAAAATCACCCCAATGTTTTGTTTCAGGAGATTTTAGAAAATAAACCGATTGATTTCATCCATCAGGAAAATGATTTTAATGATTTTAACCGGGATAAACTGATCAATCATATGATATCCAGGGAAGGGCCCCGAATTGCCAAAGCCGATGTGAATGCAGATGGAATGGAGGATATCTTCATTGGAGGCGCAAAGGATAGAGCGGGTGCTTTGTATATTCAAATGAAGGATGGATCATTCATTCCGACAAACAGAGAGGTATTTGAAGCAGATAAAACATGTGAAGACACTGACGCTGCCTTTTTTGATGCCGACCAGGATGGGGATGTGGATCTGTATGTGACAAGCGGTGGATACGAATTTTCCTCCAGTTCGACGGCTTTGATTGATCGATTGTATCTGAATGATGGGAATGGTAACCTCAGCAGATCAGATCAGATTCTGCCAGCCGGAAAATTTGAAAGTACTTCCTGCGTTCGGCCTGCGGATTTCGATGAAGATGGTGATATTGAATTATTTGTTGGAGTCCGGCTAAAACCATTCTTATATGGCATGCCCACCAGTAGTTATGTACTTGAAAACGATGGTCTTGGAAGATTTTCTGATATTTCGGATGAAATTGCACCTGGCCTGAAGGACATAGGAATGATCACGGATATGGTCTGGGCTGATATCGATGATGATCATGACCTGGACATGGTCATCGTGGGAGAATGGATGCCCATTACCATCTTTCAGAATAATCATGGCCAGTTCGAAAATATCACCGAAAAAGCAGGTTTGGGAAAATCAAATGGATGGTGGAACCGGATTCAAGCAGGTGACCTTGATCAGGATGGCGATACGGACCTGGTAGCAGGAAATCATGGCTGGAACTCAAGATTCAAGGCCTCTCAGGAAAAACCGGTTACCATGTATGTGAATGATTATGATATGAACGGTTCGGTGGAGCAGGTAATCTGTATGTACAATGGAAATGGGTCATATCCCGTGGCACTCAAACACGATCTGGTAAATCAAATTCCTTTCCTGGCAGAAAAGTATCCCAGATATGAAGATTATGTCGAACAGACCATCACAGATATTTTCAGCTCGGATCAGTTGAAACGGGCGGTTGTATTAGAAGCCTTCCAGCTGGCTAATTCTGCCATTCTGAATCATGGAGATGGTACTTTTGAAGTGAAACCCTTACCTGTGGAAGCTCAGTTTTCTCCCGTTTATGCCATCGATCTTGAAGATGTTGACCGTGACGGGGTCCCGGATATTCTTATGGGAGGCAATTTTTATGCCGTCAAACCTGAAATCGGAAGGTATGATGCCAGTTATGGTTCATTTTTAAAGGGAAATGGAAAAGGATCATTTACATGGATCCCCCCCGGAAAATCTGGTTTCAGACTGAATGGAGAGATCCGGGATCTGATCAGCCTGGATATGGGAACAGGTAAGTTAATGATTGTGGCAAGAAATAACAGCCCCCTGCAAATCTTTAAATATTAACGCTTAAAAAAATGATTAATAAAAACAGATTACTATGGCTGTTTCTCTTTATTCTATGGTTTTCCTGTTCAAAAGGAAAAAAAGAGAAACAGGCCCAGGAACGGCAGGGAAATCAAACCGTGATTCAGGAGGAGTTGGAGAGATTCCGTCCGGTGTTTCACTTTACTCCAAACGAAAATTGGACGAACGATCCCAATGGACTGGTACAGTATAATGGCAAATATCATTTGTTTTACCAATATAATCCCTATGGGATACAATGGGGTCATATGAGTTGGGGACATGCTACCAGCGAAGACCTGATCCACTGGCAACATCAGCCGGTGGCCATCTACGAGGAAGGGAATGAAATGATTTTTTCAGGTAGTGTGGTAGTTGATAAACAGAATACAAGCGGGTTATGTACCAACGATGAAGGATGCCTTGTTGCGATCTATACCTCTCATATGGATGGAAATGCACAATACCAGAGCCTGGCGTTCAGTAACGATGAAGGGAAATCCTGGGCAAAATATCAGGGAAATCCGGTATTGGATATCGGCCTGAAAGATTTCCGGGATCCCAAGGTATTCTGGTACGAATCCGGACAAAAATGGGTGATGGTGGTCAGCGTGCCCCATGAATACAAGGTGCAGTTTTATCAATCCCGGAATCTGATCGACTGGGGACTTACCGGGGAATTCGGGAACCAGGGAGATGTAACCAAAATCTGGGAATGCCCTGACCTGATCCGGGTAAGGAAGCAAGATACGGAAGATTATAAATGGGTACTGGTCATCTCTTCGGGTAGCAATTATGGCGACTTTACAGGGATGCAATATTTTGTCGGCGATTTTGATGGAGGGAAATTCATTCCGGATATACCATCGGAAAAGCCAAATTGGGTCGATTATGGGAAGGATTTTTACGCCGCGGTTACCTATAATCATCTCCCGGAAGGAATGAATCCTGTTCTGGTTGGATGGGTGAATAACTGGAGATATGCTAACAGCATTCCTACGGATCCTTGGAGAGGGATGATGTCAATCCCTAGGGAGCTTACCCTGCGTGAGGAAAATGACGGATACAGCTTAATTCAAAAGCCGGTTGTATCCTTTTATGAATATATCACTTCGGGAAGGAAATATGAATTTCAGGATTATGAAATTCAACTAAATGATCAGCTGCTTCATGAAATTTCAGCCGGATCTTACTTGCTACAGGTTGAATTTGAAAATACGAATGCCGCTGAATTCGGGATCGACCTGTTAATGAATGATCAAAATAAAACCAGGATCGGATATGACATGAAAGAAGGATCCCTGTATATTAACCGGGAGGAATCAGGGAATGTTGAATTCAATGAGGTTTTTGCCAGCATCGAATCGGCTCCTTTAGCTCTTGAAAATGGCCGTCTGAAATTGGATATTCTGGTGGATCAATCAGTCATTGAGGTGTTTGCCTCAGATGGATACCGTGTGATCACAGACCAGGTTTTCCCGGGACAAGGTCAGGAGGGCCTGCAACTGTATTCTCAGGGTGGGAAAACCCGCGTGGTCAATCTGGCATTGTACAAGGTGAGATAACTTATCATTAACAGGTCCCAAGATCCTGATTAATCGGCACCATTCCCTAACCGGTGATATGGCGTAATATATGACCTCGTCCTTTACTTTATTCTCGGCATGTAAGGATCAGTTAATATTACGGGAATGGGTCAATTACCAGATTTCCACATTTTCCTGGACCACAGAATTGAGGTGCGGATTTGCCTGTTTACGAGTATGCCAATCTACTGATCTACCGTTCTGCCTATTTCCCGCTCCTCCAGTTCCTCGGTTTCCGATACTTTAGAAAATGCTTCAATTCATATCCTTTCACGGATGGACTTCGATCAATCTTTGTGCTGAGAAAGGCCGGCCTGAAGCATCTGCGCCTTCAATATGAATCAGATATTTCCCCGATACATCATTGGCCCGGAATTTTATCTGAAACCTGTTGGAGGTATCAAGCTGTATAGAAGGGGCCCAATAGATCACGGGATTGAATTCCGGTATATCCGGTGAATAGGGAGTTGGATCAACCGGATTGTTTTCATTGTTTAAAGATTGAGCTAATCCTTGAATCATCAAATTGTTCGGTTGACTCCTGAAATAATCGATTAAATAGTTGTTCTTCGTGTATACCGTAATGATCCCACCCTGTATCATGATGGGATCAAAGTTTTTTAAAATAGATTGATTGGTATTGTAAATATCGATCCTGTCAAGCTGGTTGAAAGGAATATTATAAACCAGGGAATCACTGAAGCTGAAATATCCATCCACCATCATCCAGGGAGGTTTCATGAAAAATTTTCTGGTTTCACCATTGTTCAATAAGATTTTTCTTTGATCGTTTTCTTTAATATTGGATGTGTTGATGACAGCCTCCCTTAAAAAATCCTCCACATTCTTGAGCAGTTGGTATTTCTCCATCTGATAAGACCTGTCAGGTTTAAATGGCAAGTAGTGCGATTCATGGTATCTTGAAGTATCAATATCGGACTTCCTGTACAATTCCTGTATTTTGCGTCGTAGTCCACTATAATAAATATAATGGTTGATTTGATTCATATCGGTAATCTGCGCTTCATCGGTTTTCGTGGGCAGGGATTCAGATATCTTTTTAATATGGATCCTACTTACAGGTGACTGATAGGGATTCAGATTGATGATCTGCAGGCTGCGGATCCCCTTAAAAAGAGGCATATCAAAAGAAAATTTACCCTCCACACTTATCAACCGGGTGAATTTCGATTGCCCGATATCATATATCGACAGGACCCTGGAAGATATTGGCAATCTGGTATCCGGATCCCATATTGTACCTTCAATATGGATCAATTTTTCAGGTTCATATAATAACTCATTTTTCAGTGTTGGGTCGATATTTAATTTTCTGTACCAGGTATGAATGAATTCCAGATCCTGTAATCCACACAGGCCTAGATCGAGTACGGCTATGGAAAGATTGGGAACACCTTCTCCCTGCCGGACATTCATTAATTCGAATTCTAGGTAAACAGAATCGCGTGTATGAATGGAAGCCTGATTTAACAGGGAAATTTTATGGAAATTTTGATCAGGACCGGCCGAATCCCGGGAAAGATTATTCTCCGGGATGGATAAAGCAGGGCTGGTAAGATTGTCAAAATCATTGAACACAGAAACCGATTTATAAAAATTAAAATCCTCCCTAAAGTTTGAATTCCATGCACTGTAGATGCGTAATAGATAGGTCCCGTTCTTCAAAGTGAGTGGAATCTCAAAAGATCCGGATGCCGTATTATTCTCGATTTTAAGTAATTCTTCTCGTATGATCTCACCGGTAGCACTTACGAAATCGGCATGGACCAGCTCAGATAGGGATTCATTTTCGTTAAAGATGTATATTTTGAAATTCAGAATCTCCCCTGTGACATAAAAACTTTTATCTGTATGTGCATAGAGGCGATCCGGATCCAGTTTCTGGGCCAACCCAGGCTCAAGATTCAGAACGAACAGAAAAAACAGCACCCATCTCATGAAATCATTCTTTATACGGAATATGTTGCGAATCTGTATCATTTTATTTATTCCCCCCAATAATGAGGCCGTGTGGTGGTGGCATCATCTAGGTTGTACAAACAATTACAACATGCCGGGTCATTAAAGGCCTGATATAAATAAAGATCATTGCATCGGTCGTAAATGTACATGGGCTTGAAAAAGGAATAATTGGTCCAGGTACGTATCGTGTCCACTGCCGAAACCTCAAAATATCCGAGAACCAGTTCCCCGGGATCATTCACATTATATACATTCCCTCTGATAGGAGCGGGAGGCGTATCGAAAATACTGCCGGTTGGAAAGGCGATTTTTTTTACGGTTTCCCAGTATTGATAGGTTTCTTCCGTTATGGAAAACTGACCGACATTATAAAAATGTTTTTCATAAAACTGCCAGAAAGGTTCAATGTAAATCCTGCCGACCTCAAAATCCCGCAATGGCTGATCATCCAGGTTTTCACTTGAAAATATATTTATCTGTTCCGGGTTGACGGGCTGTTCAACGTAACAGACTTTTGGGTAAACCAGAGGATGGCATTGAACTTCCGTCAGGGAATAAACATGATTGGATCTCCAGATAAAATAATAAGGCTGATTGTTTTCTTTGATAGGCGTATTGATTTGAATTTTCAATTGATTTTTTTCAATGACCGTGCCTGATTCAGTGATCTCATTCACAATCTCCCGTTCCACATATAAAGAATCCGGCTTTAAGATACCAGGCATGGTTTGAGGATGCGAATGATACACTTTTCCGTTCTTGAGTTGGATCTCAATAAAGTAGGCCGTTCCCGGGTTTCTTTCAATTTGATTTCCATACAAATAATAAACGCCCTTTTCACTCTCCACATAATCTTCATAATTTCCATATTCATCATATAATCTGACCTTCGCCTGCATAACTTTTGGCGGCGATAAGCTGCCATAATAGGTCGAATAATTCAGGTTCAGTTTATGAATGGTATTCTTTTGTGTAATGATACCATCTACTACCAGGTATCTTTCATCCGATGGACTTACATAATCAAATTTTTCGATGCAGGAATTGATGATAAACACGGGAAGTCCGGTGACGATCAAAAAAGTGATGGTAACTTTAAATGATAGGGATCTCACGGTTCCATTCAATCTTTTCATAATGATCAAAATTCAAAATTATAAGTGATGGAAGGGAAGATGGTCCCTAAAACAGATAATTTATAAGCATTGACGGACGTCCCCTGATTTTTCCTGAAAAATATGGAATAGGCGTTCTTTCTGCCATATAGATTATAGATCGAGAAGGTAAAACTATCTTTATATCTTCTCCTTTTGATTATATTTCTTTTAATAGTATAGGAAATATCAAGCCGGTGATAATCCGGAATACGATACTGATTTCTTTCACTATAATTGGGCAATACCATTCCATTCACTACATAACCTCCGGCTGGGGCGGTTATGGGCCGGCCGGAAAGAAAGGTAAAATTTGCAGAGAACGTATTGCTTTTATTAAGATTCGCATTGAATAATATGTTTAAATTATGAGGTCTGTCCAGTTTGGAAGGAAACCAATTTCCCTGATTGATTTCTTCCTCCGAGGAAGGTCCGTCAATTTTCGAGAACGTCCGGGAAAAACTGTAAGACAGTGATCCATGAATTTTACCATATCTTTTTTTAATATATAATTCCCCGCCATAAGAAATACCGGCCCCTGAAAGCAATTCGGTTTCAATATGATCATTCATCAGGAGATCGGGCAGGTCCTTGAATTCTATGATGTTATAGAGCTTCCGGTAATAGATCTCAACGGAAGTCTCCCAAATATTATTCGAAAAATTCCGGAAATACCCCAGTGAATAGCTGTCTACTTTTTGAGGTGAAACATACGGCCCACTCACCTGCCAGAAATCGATGGGAGTGGCAGCCGTTGAATTTGAAAGCAAATGGATATACTGGTTAATTCTATTAAAGGCGAGTTTAACAGAGCTGGTGGGACTTATACTGTATTTAATTGACAATCTGGGTTCAAGCGACTGGTATGATTTTATGGATTCACCCCTGGAATAATACACAGTGTCAATGATAAAATCAGGACTTCTCGATAAATTTCCTTCATAAATAAAGGTATCACCCGGGCCGATTTGTTCAAAGAAATTATAGCGCAATCCCATTGAAACTGATACCAGATGATTGATCACATATTCATCACTGATAAAAACACCCATTTCCCGTGCATCATCCTTTTCTATTTCATCTGGAATGATGGCAGATCTATCCCCACGTGGTGCCAGATTCTCAGGATGGATATCATATTTCAGATATTCAGCACCAGCGGATAAATTGTGATGATCAATTCCGGAATATAAGAATTCCTCTTTCAAACGAATATTCGAAATGCCATTCTCCAGATTAAAAGCGGATAATCCATAGGGTTCGAAATACCGGTTATTATTTTGGCTGTAAGAAACAGAAAAATTCGAACTGAGATCTGGAGTGACCAGATGATTCCAAAGAATACTTCCAGCAATATTTTCCCAGTTGAAACCGTATTGATCCGAAAATTGAACAAAATCGTAACTCCGGTAATAGGACCCGGTCACTGATCCCCGGCCGCTGTATTTATGGGATAATTTAAAATTGAGATCATAAAATGAAGCTGAACTTTTTTCAACCTGGGGATTGTTGATGATCCGTAAGAGCCAATCGGAATAAGTAATCCTGCCTCCTAAGAGAAAGGTTGTTTTTGCAGGTTCAGTTATCTTCTTCCTGGTAAATCTCAATGGACCTTCCAGGGACAACCTGCTCGTAACAAATCCGATTCCTCCACTTAAGGTAATTTTTTCATGGTCCTGTCCTTTTAATTGCACATTCAGGACCGAAGAAAGCCGGCCGCCATACTGGGCTGGAATATGGCTTTTATAAAAAGTCACCTCCCGGATTACATCCGGATTAAAAACCGAAAAAAATCCCAGTGCATGGGAGGAGTTATAAATCAATGCTTCGTCCTGGAGAATGAGGTTCTGGTCAATGCTGCCTCCCCGAACATTAAACCCACCTGCTCCTTCTCCCATGCTGTAAACCCCCGGGAGTGTCAGGATGCTTCTGATCACATCGGCCTCTCCAAGAAATACGGGCAATTCCTTAATTTCTCTTGATTTTAAGGTAGTGATCCCGATCATCACCGATTGAATATTCTCATCACTGGCTTCACCAGTGATCAAAACTTCATCGAGTTCATAGGCATCGGGTGTTAATTGAATATTAATTACACCGCCGGCATACACATAAAGTATCATCCTTTTGGTTTCATAGCCTACATAACTTATTTCTAATAAATTATTGCCGGGAGGAACGTTAATCTGAAAATTTCCCTTTTCGTTTGTAGTGACCGTTTTTTCAAGTGCTTCAAAATAAAGATTTACTCCTTGAAGTATTTCATTTGAGAGTTCATCTGTAATTTTTCCGCGAACCAGTACCAAGGCACTATTGGATCCGGATACACTATCTCCAACGGTTCGTATATCTTCAGTGGTTGACCATTTCTGGGTGTCTATCAATTCTTCCTGGCGTTTTCTGGTAATAAAATAATCTCTCGAGAAATCCTTTCCAATTAATTTTTCCGGGGCAATAACTACGGATGATCCATAGAGGATGAAACTCAGTTCCATTGGGACCAAAAGGCGGTTCAGAAATTCGTCGAGGGATTCATTATTTGATTCGATCGACAAGGAGCGATCAGGGATCCATTCATCCTTATAAAAAAAATTCACGGGATACTTTTCCTCAATTTCACGAAGAATTTCACTGATCCTGGCATTTTGAAAATCAGCGGAAATATAGATAGGATCAGAGATCTGGCCATATACATAGTTGAGCATAAATAAAAAAAATATTGGGAATAAGAATATCCTATGCATATTCTGAAAATAAATGATGCCCGCCTGCCGTTTCTTTATCCGGTTGATTTATTTCCTACAATTTGTCAAAATTTTACCGCTCTGCAAAAAAAACAACCATATATTAAGGTCCCATTGAATGTTTAATAAGTTGAAATGGATTGCTGAAATATTTAATTAAATTTATTTGTTTTGTTTTTCACGCAGTTCATTTACCATTAATATCATGGAATGCTCAGGTACCTGATTATCATATGGGTTTTTATTTTTTTGGGATGCAAGGAGCAGTACCCCACTAATGAAACGCTATTCACCTTGTTGTCGCCTGATGAAACCCAGGTAGATTTCAGCAACCGGCTCGAAGAATCAGAAGATTTTAATATGGTAGAATACCTCTATTTCAACAATGGCGGAGGGGTAGCTGCCGGTGATATTAACAATGATGGATGGGTTGACCTTTATTTTACTTCCAATCAGAATTCAAATAAACTTTATTTAAATCAGGGGAATTTTAAATTCCGTGATATAACAGAAACTTCCGGTACTTCCGGTAAAGGTGATTGGAGTACAGGCGTTACAATGGCAGATTTGAATGGAGATGGTTGGCTGGATATTTATGTCTGTTATCTTGGTGATTATAAGGGTAAAAAAGGGCATAATGAACTTTATATCAACAATCGGGATCTCACCTTCACCGAAAAATCGCATCAATACGGGCTTGATTTTCGGGGATTTTCAAGTCAGGCCGCTTTTTTTGATTATGACCTGGATGGAGATCTTGATATGTACCTTTTGAATCATTCGGTGCATTCCACCAGGAGCTATGGAAATGTCAGTTTACGGTTTCAAACAGATAGTCTGGCCGGGGACCGGCTTTTTCGGAATGATTTGGAGATGGGTAAACAGATTTTTACCGATGTCACACAAAAGGCTGGTATATTCAGCAGTCAGATTGGCTATGGATTATCGGTGAGTATTGCAGATATCAATAACGATGGCTTTCCTGATATTTATGTCTCCAATGATTTTTTTGAAAATGATTATCTCTACATCAATAATCATAATGGTACCTTCAGTGAAAGATTGACCGAAATGGTGTCCCATATGAGCCGCTCATCTATGGGGAATGATATTGCAGATTTCAATAACGACGGTTTACTGGATATCATTGTACTCGATATGCTTCCAGAGGATGAATCGATCCGAAAGCGATCGGGAGGAGAGGATGATTATGAATTATATGAAATAAAATTAAAACTCGGTTATTATCATCAATTCGTAAGGAACATGTTACAATTGAACATGGGTAATGATCATTTTTGTGAGATCGGCAGACTGGCCGGAATTTATTCTACGGATTGGAGCTGGTCGCCCCTGTTTTGTGATCTTGATAATGATGGCCTGAAAGACCTGTTTGTTTGTAATGGGATATACCGCCGGGCGAACGATCTTGATTATGTTAATTTTCTTGCAAATGAGCCCATGGCCCGAACCTGGGAAAATGTTTCAAAGTTTCCTGATAAGATGTTGTATGATAAGATGCCCCTTGATCCTTTAATTAACTATGCCTTTAGGAACAATGGAAATATGACATTCACCGACATGGCCATGGATTGGGGAATGGGCCGGAAGTCATATTCAAATGGTTCTGCATATGCTGACCTTGACAATGACGGGGATCTAGAGCTGATTGTCAATAATATTAATGAGGAAGCTTTCATTTATCGAAATGAATCAGTTGAGCAAACGGGTAGTCATTTTATTTCAATCCAGCTTCAGGGACATTCATACAACAAATTTGGAATCGGGTCGAGAGCCATCCTGTACCATAAAGGGAGCATGCAGATGGCAGAAAATTACACTACGAGAGGTTTTCAGTCATCCGTGACCCCATCGATCCATTTTGGCCTTGGTGAAATAACAATGATTGATTCCATCAAGATTGTATGGCCTGATGGAAAGATTCAAATGATGTTCAATGTGGCTGCAGATGATTGCTTAATGTTAAGTGAACCTGCATTAATGTCTGAAAATTCCCTCGGGGAGGCCCCGGAAAAATCTGTCAGTTTGTTTTCGGAGGAAACAAATATTCAGGGCCTGAATTTTATACATAGGGAAAACGGATATATTGATTTTATCCATGAGATCCTGATGCCCCATAACCTGTCTACCGAAGGGCCTTGCATTGCTGTGGGAGATGTAAACGGAGATCAGAAAGATGATATTTATATCGGAGGAGCCAAAGGTCAAGCCTCGCAATTATATATTCAAACAAATTCGAGATTTGTATCAGCAAATCAACTGTTTCTGATCGGGAGCCAGGGATATGAAGATGTGGATGCATCCTTCTTTGATGCGGATAATGACGGTGATCTCGATTTATACGTTGTAAGTGGAGGGAATGAAGTGCCGGGTAAGAATCCCTCCATGTTGGATCGGATATATATCAACGATGGAAATGGAAATTTCAGACAATCTCTTATGGCGCTGCCTGAATTTTATCACAATGGATCCTGTGTAAAACCCGTAGATTTTGATGAAGATGGGGATAGCGATTTATTTATCGGATCCCGGTCAATACCCAAAGCCTATGGGATCTCTCCTCAATCATATCTGCTCGAGAATGATGGATCAGGTAAATTTACTGACATTACCCTTGAAAAGGCGCCCGGGCTTTCCAGCGTCGGGATGGTAACCGATGCTGAATGGGCTGATTTTGATCAGGATGGAGACCAGGACCTGGCATTGGCGGGAGAATGGATGCCCGTGATGATCTTCAATAATCATGAGGGCAATCTGATTAATGGAAACAAGGAGAACAATCTGGAATACACTGGAGGATGGTGGTTTTCATTGGCGGCAGCTGATATCGATGAAGATGGAGACATAGACCTGGTTGGAGGAAACCTCGGACTTAATTCGATCATTAAAGCGAGCATTAAATATCCCGCCACCCTTTACGCGAATGACTTTGATAATAATGGCATTCTGGATCCAATCATCAGTTATTACAGGCGTGGAAAAAATTATCCCATAGCACCCGTGAGTGACCTGATCAGGCAGATCAATTCATTACAGCATAAATACAAAAATTATAGAGAATTTGCTGGGGCTACGGTCGAAGATATTTTCCCGGAAACGGAATTAAAAAAATCAGTTAAAAAAGAAGCCCTTAATTTCCAGTCAAGTGTTCTTATCAACCAGGGGGATGGCAGATTTAAGATTTATCCTTTACCGATGGAAGCCCAGTTCTCCCCGGTTATGGATATTATAATCGGGGATTTTGACAAGGATGGTATCAGCGATCTGTTACTGGGAGGTAATTTTAACTCGGTAAATCCATACATGGGAAAATATGATTCCAGTTTCGGATGGTATCTTAAAGGTGATGGAAGAGGACAGTTTAAAGTAGAACTCCCTGTACAAAGCGGTCTTTTTGTAAAAGGGGAGATCAGGGATATGGAATCATTCAGCTTCGATGGGAAAAAGTATGTGATTTGGGGGATTAATAATGAGTCGATCAAGATTGTTAAAGTGGATCCTGCCACTATCAATTAAAGTAAAATATCTGGAACTCGATTTTTGACATTTTTAATAGTATGAAGAAGAATATTTTAATTTTATTGCTGACAACATTATTCTTTGGCTGTGGTAGGGATGAAAAATCAAGGCTTTCTGATCAGGTCCTTTCCGATCTTGTTCAATTTGTGAATCCCCTGATGGGGACCGCCTCCACTTTTCAATTTTCCCATGGAAATGTTTATCCTTCCATCGGATTGCCCTGGGGAATGAATACCTGGACACCCCAGACCGGGGAATTGGGAAGTGGGTGGATCTACCAATACCAAAAGGACAGCATCAATGGTTTCAGGCAAACCCACCAGCCAAGTCCATGGATGAATGACTATGGCACCTTTTCTATCATGCCTGTGACAGGGCTACTCCGGACTACAATTAATGGCCGGTCTTCCTCTTTCAATCATGAGGACGAGGTTGTCAACCCTCATTATTACCGTGTGGTGTTAAATGACCATGAAGTGATTGCAGAATTAACTCCAACAGAAAGGGCAGCCATCCTGCGATTTACGAATCAATCCGATCTGGAAATGCACCTGGTCCTGGATATATTTGATCAGGGTGGGGAAATCCGGATCATGCCGGAAGAACGAAAAATTATGGGTTTCAGCCGGTATAACAGTGGAGGAGTGCCTGAAAATTTTGCCAATTATTTTGAATTACAGTTTGATCAGGATTTTATGGCATATGGTACCTGGATAGATAATGAACAACACCCTTCTGAACTGGAATTGAAGGAATCGGAGAAGCATGCAGGTTGTTATTTGACATTCAGCACTTGTCCTGACAGACTGGTTGAAGTGAAATGTGCTTCTTCATTTATCAGTCCTGAGCAGGCTCATCAGAATCTGATTCAGGAAATTGAAGGAAAATCATTTGACGTCATCAGGCAGGAAGGATATGACCGGTGGAATACTGAACTGAACCGGATCACTGTGGAATCGGATCAACAGGAACAATTGAAAACTTTCTATACGACCCTATACCGGACCCTATTATTCCCCAGGAAATTCTATGAGTTTGATAAAAAGGGTAGAATGATCCATTACAGCCCTTTTGACGGGAATATACATGAAGGTTATATGTATGCTGATAATGGTTTCTGGGATACTTTCAGGGCGGTATTCCCTTTTTTCACCTGGATGTATCCTGAAGAAAATGCCACCATGATGCAATGGCTGGTAAATGTTTATGAACAGGGTGGCTGGCTGCCTATTTGGCCGTCGCCGGGATACCGGAAGGTGATGATCGGAGCCCACAGCGCCTCCCTGTTTGCCGATGCAATGGTGAAAGGGATCCTGGATTTTGATACCGGGAAAGCCCTTGAAGGGGTGATCCAGGATGCTTATAAAAAGGCTCCGGCTTTTGCTCCTGGTCGGGATGGCATGGAAGATTATAATGAAAAAGGTTATGTTCCCTATCCGGATTACCGGGAGGCCAGTGCCAAGACCCTGGAATATGCATATGATGATTTCTGTATCCGACAAATGGCGGATATACTTGGAAAAGACAGTATTGCGGAGGTTTTTAAAAAACGAGCCTATAATTATCAGTATGTGTATCATGATCCTTCTAAATTGATGCGTGGCCGCAGGGAGGATGGAACTTTTTTGACTGAATTCAGTCCTCTTGCTTGGGGAGGGCCTTTTACGGAAGGGAATGCCTGGCATTATACCTGGTCGGTTTTTCATGATCCGGATGGATTGATCAATTTGATGGGAGGAAAGGATAATTTCGTCAAGATGATGGATTCGGTTTTTAATCAGCCGCCTGATTTTGAGATCGGAACCTATCCCTATGAGATTCATGAGATCACGGAGATGGTCGCTGCCGGAATGGGACAGTATGCACATGGTAATCAACCCATTCAGCATATGATCTACCTATACAATTATGCCGGGCAATCTTGGAAGACACAATATTGGATCCGGGAAGTGCTCGACAGATTGTACCATGCCGTACCTGCCGGCTACTGTGGGGATGAAGATAACGGTCAGACTTCTGCCTGGTACGTTTTCAGTGCACTTGGATTCTACCCCGTTTGTCCGGGTGTACCGCAATATGTTTTTGGTAGTCCATTGTTTAAAAAGGCCACCATTCAGCTTCCCAATGGGAAAACGCTCATGATAGAGACCATGGGGGATCCGACCGGGAACAGATATATCAGTGGCGTTAAATTAAATGGGTCTCCTTACCGGAAATCCTGGGTATCCCATGAAGACCTGTCCCGGGGAGGTACACTTATTTTTGAAATGACCGATCAGCCGGCAACACCTTTTGATAATGATAAGGGATCCTTTCCGTATTCAATGAGTCTGGAATGAATCAGCTTGCCGGAGGCCGACGGAAAAATTGCTGTATTTTGTAAAATTCAGCAATTTTTCGTCGTGGATTAATCCTCGAGAGCCATGCAAATTGTAAGAAATTAATATCGTTGAACATTATTTTAATGATTGAGTATTTCGAGATTTATTAAATGATTATGGCCCTTCGGCCCTCCGGGCGAATTTGTCAATAGTCAAATGCGGGTTAAATTGAATTCCGAATTCTTATCTGTTCAAAGGAATTCAATACAAGTATTCAAATTGAAAGCATACCTCTTTCATTATATTTCTTTAATAAAAACGTTTTCTCTCTGAGTTCCTGCGAAAGGTCAGCCGGTATATAAAAGCAATAATGTTTAATTCCTGATCAATTTCACTGGATAGGACCTTTCTGAATTCCATTGGGGAATATACAGGTTTTCATCATCATCAATACAGATATCATGAGGATTCAGAAACGTTTTACCGTCGTAAACCGGCGCTTCGAGGATTCCATCCTGGTAATTGGGAGCTGATCCTCCCGGAAAGGATATAACCTGGTTGTTTTTATCCAGTACAGCAAGCATTCCATCATAGCTGTCCCACGTTTTTGTTACAATGACTGCGAAAAAAAGGTTTTCTCCACGGATCACCGGCCGGCAGATCCAGCATCCGGGAAGAGGAATGGTTTCGATATGATCTCCTGATAAAGAAAATCGTTTGAATTCATTTTTAGATCTGGAAGTGATCAGGAGAGTCGGATTTCCAGGGTCACGGGTATCCAGGGTCACTCCATGACAACAGTCAAATTGATTGTTTCCATTCCCTTTGCCTCCGAAATGTCGGATATATTCCCCATCATGACTGTATTGAATAATATAATTTTCACCATATCCATCGGCCACATAAAAATCACCATTCGGTGCCATGGCTACTTCTGTTGGCTTGTATTGTTCAGGATGTTGATATACCCCTGTTTCCCTGGGATAATCCAGTTTCATGATAATGTTTCCATCCAAAGTGGTTTTAAATACTTGATGCCGATCATAATCGGTGATAAAAAGAAATTCCTCACCCCCTTCACTGATCAGTGTCAGGCCATGGGCTCCGGGTAGATCAAGGCTCCAGGTGTCAGTCACTTTCCCTGATTTGTCATAAATGATCACGTTATTTTTAGCTTCGTTCGTGAGTAACAGTATGCGGCCATGGCGGTCCTGGACCATTTCATGACAGTCGTTTACAGGGATCTTGCCGGGATCCTGAACACCCCATTCCTTGTCAACCCGGTAGGTAAAAACTCCATGACCCACCATATTTTCGCTCAGGGGCCTTTTTTTAATGATATTGAAAATATAATCGGGAAGAATGGCGGCGCCACCCAATCCCATAGCCGTTTTTCTGATAAATTTTCTTCTGGAAGGTATCGAAATTTTCATATCAGTGGATTAAGATCAATATTCGTGTATACTAATCATATACCTGAATACCATTCAATTTTTGAAATGGACCTGGAATATAGGAAATAATTGATCCGAATTTATAAATGATTGCAGGATATTTATTCAGTTCCGCCTTGGAAAGGGTTGAACTTCGAATGAATGGATCTCTCGATCTGTTTCCCATGTTCTTTATTCATTACCGTAAAGGATATTTCCAGGTAGCTGATTCCATTTTCAGATTGATGGGACCTGATCTCAACAGGCCGGGTAGGAATTGTATAGGGATTGAGCAAGATAATCTGCCGGATATTATTCATTTCAAAATGGTCCGGATGAATGCCTTGAAGTTTGATTTCATAAATTTCGCTGGCTGAGCTGGTAATCTGCTGCACCTTTTTCTTCAATCCCCAGCGGGCAGGCAACTGGCGGTAAATGATTTGTTTCAATTCCAGGAGCTTCTCTTTCATAAGACATCCATGTCAGTAAGAACCCTGATTACAAAAGGATGCATATACGGATCGATCGTGTAAAGACCGGAAACTTTTTCCATTATGATACCAGATCTCAGCATGGCGAGGATGATTTCATCTACTTCCTTTTTGTTCCAGCCTGTTATCCGCATGATTTTATCATGATCCAGTCTTTTATGAATGACAAATTGGCCAAGTAGCATCAGCCAGTCTTCATGCAATGATTTTAGGCCGGAAAGGGATGGATTATCCGGTTTTTCAAGGATCAAATGATCCGCATCGGCCTTTTTGATATTGGCAAGCCATGCATTTAAGGCAGTACCGGGGTTCCCTTCGCTGTAATTGAAATAGGCATTAAATAACTGCGCCATTTTGATTTCATTGATGCTGCCTGCCTGTTGATCAAAACCAAAGGTCAGACCACTTGACCGATGCCTTCTCATGATCAATTCTTTCAGTACTTCTGCATCAAAAGATTTGAGGTTGATGATCTCAATAAAATGCTCACCAAGATGCGTCAATTGATTCATCACTTTATATGCAAACTGGTTCAGATTTACGATCACCAGTAATTTATGGCTATAGTCATCTATGATTTTTTCAACAAGATTTACGATATGGGTCCCATCCGAAGATCTTTCCCAGAAAAGTTCGAGATCATTGATAATGATTGCACTGCCATCCTTTAAATGATTGACGATTTGAAATACATCGCCCTGCATCTGTATGGCGTTACTTAAAATTTCAGTGAAATCTCCTTCATGAATGGTCCCTGATAAGGGTGGGAAAATCGAATAGACGGGCTGATTTTTCAAATATACCTGGCTGATATATTTGCAGAAAGCCGTTTTACCCATGTTTCGATCCCCCAGGATCATGATCCCTCCACGGTGACCAGCCTGATACCTTTCAAAAGCCGTTTTGAATTTCATCTCTTCCTCTTCCCTTTTAATCCAGAAATCATCTCCGATGCTTGATTTGCCGTTAAACAAGCTGATATAAAACTGAGGGAGCGACTTCAATATATCTTTGGATGGACTTACTTTATCTTTCAGATCGAGTAATCGGCTGGCAGTGGAACGAAGACTTTTATCTTCAGTATATTTTCTTGATAAAAGAATTCCTTCACTTTGAACATATAAAAGTTTAGTGATTATTTTCTGTCCGGACTCCCTAATCTGATTGACAACATTATGTGCCCCAGTAAGCATCCGTTTCCCCTGGTAGGTGCGTACTCCGAAGATAAAATGATCAGCACTTTCTTCTATCTTTACAGAAGATAAAGGTTCGAACACGCGCTCGAGATATTCATCAGCAATCTGGATATATTCATCAATTTGCCGGATAGTGTCGTTTTTCTCCTGTTCGATCTTTTGATCCAGGCTTTCAATAATTTCTTCAAGAAATCCGTCTCCTTCTGACTGGTAATTTTCCAGGTTGAATTTGGTAAGATTCAAAGCATCCTGAATGGTAAACGCGGATCTTTTTAACATTTCGATCAGTTCATCATATTTTTCTTCCAATGCAGTGATGTACCGGGTCTCAAGATAATGCTCTGTCATTCGGGCCAGGGGAATTGAGATGAATTCGGAATCCTTTGAATCATCCCCGAATTTCCCCGAATAGATCTCATATTGATCTCCCATTTGAAGAATCAGGTCACGCATTCTGGATATATTCTGGTCAAAAGCATCTTTCAAACCAATCTCCAGCTCTATATCCAGGATAATCTCCTCGGAAATGAGTGTTTTAATTTGAGTGTGTAAAATTTTCTGTATCTTTTCCAGTTCACGTATGTATTGCCGGTTGATAAATTGGATCAGCTCATTGTTAAATTCCACATGGAGGGCTTCCATCCTGTTCTTTACAGCATTGACGGCTAATTCCATCAGGATCTTGTTGAGGTGATTTTCAACCTGAGCATGATAGTCCTCTTCGAATTCCAGAATATTTTTTCTGATTTGGTGATATTTTTTCCGGCTGATTATTTTCTCATGTACGGATGAATAGAGATCCAATACTTCCATTTCATCCTTCATCTCCTGAAGATTTCTCCGGAATTCAAGTTGTATCCGGCCGAGCTGGAATTTCATCAGTTTATATTGATCTTCTCGTATTTCTTTTAACTCTTTCTTGAGATCCCTGATCAGAATTGCTTTTTCCCAACCCGCTTCCTGGTTCCAGATCATTCGTTCAATCTCGTCAAGATGATGGATCATTTTGTTTAAAATGCCTCTCATGGAGTTATAATAAGCATCTTCCTCATCTTTGAACCTTGACAGGAGGTTCGACAGGAAAATCAACCGGCTGATCAAAAGGTAATGCCGGACAATTTCCCTGTACCGGATCGAATGTTTAATGGGATATCCGGTTATCTTATGTTTGATCTTTTTGAGTCTTTTATACCATTTCAGTCTGGGTGAATCATCTGGTTTTATCAAAAATTCCTCCTTTTTGTAATGGATGATCAGGTTTCTGGGATATTTTTTAAAATCTGATTCCAACCGGTCGATGTACCAGGAAATCCCTTCATGTAGCTGATCTATATGTATCGGGAGCTTTTCTTTTTTACTATCTTCCGCAATTATCTCATTGATTTTGAAAATCGTATCATTTTTAAGTTTATCAATGGCTTTCCGGCGCCGGAAGGATTCATTGATTTCACCGATACGTTTGATTTCCTTAATTATGAATTCTACTTTTTCATTTAAATCATCCAGGAACATCAAGCGGTCGAGATATAAGGCTTTAAATGATTTTGCATAAAATAATTCAATCACCTTCCGGTAGTTGATATCCGTTTTCTGAATGTCATGGGCAATTTCCGGATGTTTTGATTTTAAAAGAGGAGGCAGTGTAAATGGTTCGATTTCGGTAGCCTCCTCCAGATGATATTTATCTACGGCAGAACCCATTATATCCAGACCTTCAAAATTTTCAGAAGCATTAATGATCAGGGTACTTCCAAGGTTACTGATCAATTCGGTGATCTGGCCAAAATATTGATCGATATTTCGGAATTTTCGATCCGGAACGCCGAGGATTACCAGGTCGGTTTGCCGGGATTCCGTGGTGATGATCTCGGTTTCCGACCATTGGGCGAATTGATTGTTGATGATACTTACTTCAGCGTTTAACCGGTAATTTTCCAAAATGGATTTTAATGATTTGTATAATGATTCCTGATTTTCATTAAGGGGATTGATCACCATTGCCCGAATTTTAGCTGATTTCCATAGTTTCGACGAGGTAATATGACGGATCAGATTGATGGCAAAGGAAAGATTTCTGCCGGTACCACTCCACCAGACATCAATGGTACTTTGATTTCCATATTTTTTTTCTTGATCATAATTCAGGAAAAGGGAATTGTAACCATGTTGGTCAAAATCCCTGATTGAATGAACGAATTTGTCTTTGGTCTTGTCGTTTTTACTCCATCCCATCAGGATCGTATTGGGCTCCACTCCTGAAAAGCCATAAAGTCTGGATACTTCATCCATTCCCGTGAAGACATCATGACAGAAGAGTTTATGATGAAAATATCCGGGTGTATCCTTTTCCTTTTCAAGAATGGATTGGGTACGGGTGAGCTGATGATCAGCGCCCGGGACCAGCTCAAAGGCAGAAAGAACTCCCAGTTTCCCCGAAATAGCCTTTCCCATGTCTACCATGTGCTTCCGGGTTTCAGGATTACCGCTGAACATAATGATATTGGGACGCCAGTTCCGGCTATGGATCCTATCGGATTTTAACCTGGTAAGTCCGGTCCGTACCAGGGAGGCCCAGACTCCACTCCAGGCATCTCCAGAATCCAGGGTCAGCTCTTTTCGTTTGAGAAAAAGAAATAACAATCCGAGGATCACGGCAGCAGCTACCATGGCCAGGAAATCCAGCTGGATCATCACCAGAATACAGGCAATGGCACCAGTGGCGCTGATCCATCCTGAGACTTTAAACTCGGGCCTGAAATCAGCGCTTGTCCAGGATTCAAAAGCGGCACTGGTGTTTAGAAATCCATAGGTTGTAATAAAAAAGATGGAGACTACCCTGGCGATCACATCCAATTCACCGATCAGAATGCCTGCCTCTGCGATCAGAAAGGTCATCAGGAGTGCATTACGTGGTTCATGAGTAGATCCATATCCTTTGGAGAAAAACTTTGGGGTGATGGCATCACTGGCAGTAGCCTGCAGAATCCGGGGGGCTCCCAGAATGCTTCCCAAAGCAGATGAAAGCGTGGCGCCCCAGATACCTGCCACTACGAGTTGAGGGATCCATGAAATTTTTAGCAGAATATTTGAATCGTTGGCAAGCAGGTCGCGGCTTACCGTGGTGGATAAAAATAGGGTCAGACTAATATATACGATCAGGCCTACGAGGATGGCCAATATCGCTCCCATCGGGATGGCTTTTTTCGGGTCTTTCAGATCTCCTGACATGGATACACCCGCTTCAAATCCTGTAACTGCGGGGAAAAATATACCGAATAAAACCATCAAAGGTACCGTAGTTTGAGGATGTTCAATGAGAGAAGCGTCAGGCGCAAAATCGTGATTCCCCAGAAATACAGAGACCAGCGATAATCCTATGGCTGCCATGATGAAATATTGTGTTTTGATGGCCAGGGAAGTACTGATAAGAGTAAGGGTGGTTACAGCAAGCAACACGATCGTTCCGGTCAGACGGATGCTGTTAATGTCATTGTCTAACCCCCAGAAATTTAAGAAACTTTCCGAGAATCCGATCAGGTATAAGCTTACACTGAATGAAAGCCCTACGAAAAGAGCAATTCCCAGCGTACCCCCGATCGGCAATCCTAGGCTCCTGGAGATCATATAATAAGTGCCTCCTGCCTCCACCTTTTTATCCGTGGCAATGGAGGATACGCTCAATCCGGTAGTAATGGAGATGACATGTGCGACCAGGATGATCCCGATAGTGGCCCAGAGTCCGGCCTGACCGACGATCATCGGAAGCCTCAGGTACATGATCACACCCAGAATAGTCAGGATAGAGGGTGTAAAAACACCCCCGAATGTTCCGAATTTTTGTTGTTTAGCCATTTAAGGTCTATTATTACACCAAGTTTCTATAGGCAGATCCGGGGTGAATATTACAAATCAAATCTGTAATTTTTTTACAAAATAACGGGATATATTGAATTAAATTTGAAGAAATTTCAGAATCAATATTATATATGGACCTATTTACGGCATACAGTAAGGCAATTGCCATTTCGATTATTTTGATCATTTCGTACTTTTTTAACCAGGTTTCCAGAAAGTACAATATTCCGAGTGTGATCCTCCTCATTGGCCTGGGAATTGGCGTGAGAGAATTTCTTCATGCTTCTGAAATTGATTTGTCTTCCTATTTGTTGAGACGCTTGAACTCCTGGGAATTGTCGGTCTGATTATGATTTTGCTGGAGGCCACCCTGGAGCTCAAACTGAAAAAGGAAAAAAAACGAATTTTGATCCAGTCTTTTGCTATCGGGGCCCTTTCTCTGGCGGCCACTGCATTTGTTACTGCCTACCTCCTCCATCAATTTATGATCGATGATTTTTTAAAAGCTTTCACCTATGCCATTCCTTTTTCCATCCTCAGCAGTGCCATTATCATTCCCGGTGTAGCAAATCTTTCTGGAACGAAACGTGAATTCATGATCTATGAAAGCACCTTTTCTGACATTCTTGGCATCATGCTTTTTTATTTTCTGATTGAAAGTGTGGATATGCAAACCTCAGAAATCGTAGTGAACGTTTCCGGGAGTATCATAATTACCGTGATCGCCTCCTTCCTGTTGAGCTATGGCCTGGTATTGCTTCTTCAATATCTGGATGTAAAAGTCAAACTGTTTTTTCTGATTGCCATTCTTGTCTTACTGTATTCCATCGGGAAAATATTTCACCTATCCTCCCTGCTGATCATCATGGTTTTTGGCCTTGTTTTGAACAATCATGATTTCTTTTTCAGGGGGAAAATGAAAAACTGGATCCACATAGATTCCATCAATCATATCCTGGATGATTTTCATGTGGTCACCATGGAATCTTCCTTTGTGGTTCGCACTTTCTTCTTTGTCGTTTTCGGAATGTCACTGGACTTTTCAGGAATAGGTGAAATTTCATCCATTCTCCTGGGTTTAGGCATTCTGGTTGTTGCCTATCTGATCCGGATGATCCTTTTCAGATCGATCGTTAGAAAACATATTTATCCTCAGGTATGGATCGCCCCACGGGGATTGGTTACGGTCTTATTATTCTTTTCCATTCCAGCAGGACTGCAAGATCCCAATTTTAATGCGACCATCCTGATGATCGTGATCCTTGTATCGAGTGTGATCATGTCCGTTGCACTCATGTCACGGAAAGAAGATTTTGAGGAAATGGAAACCTTGAGTTTCGATGATTGGAACGAACTCGACAAAGAACTGGAAAGGCTCAACCCGGAAACAAAACAGGTGAGCCAAGGTAAAAATGAAGTTTAACCAAAGACGATCATATTTATCTCTCCGGTAAGGGTTTGCATTTCCTCATCACGGCATTTTCACAAATTCGTATTTTTTCGTATTTCAGCAATGCGGGTCCTTTTGATAAGTGAATCTCCCCGTTTCCGCATCTCCCGTCGCATCTTTCCTCATTCTATCCGTAATACGACCGATCGTTTAAAATCCGGCAATGGGATCCGCTCATTTACCAGGATGGTCTCTGACCATTTATCTTCCCAGGGATCATAGACCCTGATTTGTTTGACCGGTTGACTGATATTCAAGGCTTCAATCCCAAGGGAGGCATTCTTGATCATTGCCGGTAGTACTCCTTCTTCAAGTTCTGATCTCCAGGTATTGTTTTTATCCCGGATCCAGATAAGGGTGGTCTTGATTCCTTTGAGAATATATGCCCGGAAATTTTCAGTTTCGATCTTATCCGGTTGGAACTTTTCTGTGATGGGATTGACCCCCTGTATAGCACGGGCAAAACGGCCAAAGTGATACCAGAGATTGTTGGGCGCCACATAGGCATTCCAGTGCCAGTTCATCCCGGTACCGGCAGATCCGGAGAAAAATGGAGCAAAGAGCACATCATGGAGCAGGATTCCGGCAGTATCTTTTTGATAATACCGGATCGGACCGGTATGGCTGGGTTCGACACCCCCTGTTTCAGCCAGGATTGCTGGTTTGTTCAGGTTATAGGAAAGTAATTCTTCAATGGCACTGGAAGTGATGATGTCCATCGGTGCATGACAGACTTCCATGTCAGCCCCCAGGTCAAGATACCGATGGATCTGGGCTACTTCATTACCCGGCAATTCAATCATCCGCCGATAGGTATCCCGCACAGATTCTCTGTCAAAACTTCCAAAACTCTGCATGACCAGGTTTTCAGGGAACCGTTTTTTAGTTTCTCCGAGCATCATCTCATTCCAGGCAAAAAAAGCACTGTCCTCTGGTCCTCGCATGGCATTCATTTCATTCCAGAGTTCCCAGCCAAAGAAAAGGGTGTCGCTGCCATACCGTTCCTGGTAAAAGTCCAGTTTGTCAAGGAAGAGTTGATGTCCTGCATCGGTAGTCAGGTATTCATTTATATTATTCAAGGGGCCCCCTCCGGATGTATGATAGATCTCCTTCCTTACCCAGTCCCTGGATACTTCCTGTTCCGTAATACCTCTGAAATGTTCAAACGTCATTTTGATCCGGAGTCCATATTTGCGTGCCATTTCGATAAACCTGTCGATCCTTCTTACTTTTTCCATGTCGTATTCACCCGCCTTTTTTTGTTCCATGTCCCAGAAACTCTGACTCAGCCAGATCCTCACATAATTACCCCCATTTTCCGAAAGATTCTTCATCCAGTTTTCCACTTCCATCAGGGCTGAATCCGGATCCTCGATCGGGTAATTCGGATTGATCATATTGATTCCGATCGGTATATAGGGTGTCCCATCTGAGAATTGAAAATAGGCCGGATTCTCCGAACTTACCGACACATAATTTGGGCCGGTTGTTTTTTCATCAAACAGATTTAAAAATTGATAGCCGATCAAAATAATTACGATCAGGAAAAACAGGACAAAAATATTTTGATTTCTCATGACTAAAAAATATGAATGATGATGAATCAAGTTAATAAATTATGAAAAAGTAAAAAAATATTGTAACAGGTATTCGTCAAACCAACCCTCATGGTCAGACCACGCCTCTTCGTCAGACGACGGTCCCTGGTCAGACCACGGTGCCTGATCTTGCCATGAACTTCATGATGGAGGATTATTGCAAATTTTTTCTATCTTTATAATGGTCCCTATTCATGAATTCCGGATTTGAAAGTGACTTTTTATAAATTAACAATTACTTCAGATGGCTAAAATTTATTATGATCGAGATGCAGATATCAATCTTTTGAAAGGCAAGCGAATTGGGATTGTCGGGTATGGTAACCAGGGAAGGGCCCAGGCACTGAATATGAGGGATTCGGGAATCAATGATATCATGGTCGGAACTGCGAAAGACAGCACCCAGGGCCGTGCCCGGCAGGATGGTTTCCAGGTCGTGCAAATTTCCGAAATGGTACGGAAATCAGATATACTTTTTATGCTGATCCCGGATGAAATCATGCCACAGGTTTTCCGTGAACAGATCGAGCCGTACCTTGCCTCGGGCATAGCATTGAATTTTGCTTCGGGATACAACATCACTTTTAAACAGATTGTGCCTCCATCGAATGTCGATGTAATCATGATAGCCCCTCGAATGATAGGTGACGGTGTCCGCAACCTATTTCTTCAGGATAAAGGATATCCTGCCTTTCTGGCGGTAGAACAGGATGCAACCGGATCAGCCAGAATGATCGCCCTGTCACTGGCCAAAGCCATAGGAGCGACCAAAAAAGGCACGATCGAGGTCACTTTCAAGGATGAAACCATGCTGGACCTACTGGCTGAGCAAGCCATCTGGCCAATGATCCTTTCCGTCTTAACAGAGTCTTTCAAATTTGAAGTGGAAAAGGGGCATCCGGCCGAAGCCTCCCTGGTCGAATTATATATCTCTAAGGAACCTGCCTATATGTTTGAAAAAATGGCAGAAGATGGACTTTATGGACAAATGCCGTATCATTCACATACCAGTCAGTATGGTCAGTTATCCAGGGCTGAATTACTGGATAAAAGTTTTATCCGAAAAACCTTGGAAACAGCTTATGATCAAATTGAAAGCGGCCGGTTTGCGCAGGAATGGAAGATAGAGCAGGAAAAAGGATTGCCGGAATTCAAACGACTGATAAAGGAAGCTATGGAGAATGATATTACAAGGCTGGAGGAAAAAGTTATCGGGAAATAAAATATTGCCAGCATAGCTGAAACGGAAAATAAATGATGGTCTTGAAGTGAAAAAATGAATGCAGCCTCCCTTTTACTGATCAACCTTACAATTGCCATCGCTATCATCCTGGTTTCCATTCTGGTATTCAAATGGAGCCCGGTGGTGGCATTGGTTTGTGGAAGCCTCTATATGGGTCTTGCCTCTGGGATGGATCTGATGGAAACTGTAACCAGATCACCCGGGGATTTGGTGATCTGATGGCGGCGATCGGCCTATCCATTGGCTTCGGAGTGATCATCGGTCAATTGTTGTTTGATAGTGGAGGCGCCCGATCCATCGCCCAGAGTATGGTGAAGGTCTTTCCCGGTCAGCGTGTAATTTACGGGATCGGATTTACGGCGTTTCTCTTTTCCATACCCGTATTTTTTGATGTTACCTTTGTGATCCTTATCCCATTGGCCCTGGCCCTGGTAAAAGAAACCGGCAAACCTCTGCCCTATGCGGTGGGCGCTATGGTGATCGGTGCTGCGGCAGCGCATACGATGGTTCCCCCAACACCCAATCCCCTGGCAGCGGCTGAAATATTCGGGTTTGATCTGGGAGTCATGATCCTGGTCGGATTGTTCATGGGTCTTATAGGAGCCTACCTTGCCATGAAAATATTGTTTTTTTTTCTGGACCGGAATTTCTGGAACAAGGAAAAAGACCAGATAAACGAAATATTGCATGTCACAGAAGAGATCCGTGAAAGAGCCCCCGGCACCCTGGTTTCCGTTATTCCGATCATCACACCCATTTTCCTGATTCTGAGCGGGACGGTCTACCTGGCGTTTGCGGATGCTGTACCTTTACTTGTCATGTTTTTGAGCAATAAGGTCATTGCCATGCTGGCAGGTACGATTGGCGCTTACCTGATCGCATCACGGTATATGAAAAGGAAAGAGATGGGAAATTCAGTGCAGAAGGCCATGGCATCCGCAGGGCTGGTCCTGCTTATCACCGGGGCAGGAGGATCTTTCGGCGCAGTGATCCAGTACACGGGAATTGGAGAAATACTGGCTGAAAAACTGGGAGATACTTCCAATTCACGGTTATGGGCGTTGCTGATCACCTATGGCATGGGCATGATATTCCGGATATCACAGGGCTCAGGGACTGTGGCTGCCATTACGACCATGACCATCATGGCGGGTGCCCATCTACCGGAAATGGTGGGTATGCATCCCGTCTGGATCGCGCTGGCGGCCCTGTCCGGGGGGATCAGTTTCGGCCACATCAATGACAGTGGTTTCTGGGTGACCGTCAACCTGAGCGGATTCAGTGTCACCGGTGGATTAAAGATCTATACACTGGGGATATTTTTTGTATCCGCGATCGTGTTTATACTTTCCCTGGTTGGAGGGTTGTTGATGCCGAATTTTTAGGAAAAAAGTCCAGTTTATTTCGCATTTGATTTATTGATCTGTAGGATGGTAAGCCATTATTCCTTCATTGAGAACTGAAGTAATTTTTTTTGAAATATAACTACCTATACCAGGGATTTTTTCTAAATCACTTGGGCTGGCTGAAAAAATAGCATTCAGGGTTCTGAATTTTTCTAAAAGTAATTTTGCTCTGGATGGTCCAATCCCTGGCAATCCCTGTAATACATAAATCTGTTGTTTATACTTATTATTTCTTTTAAAGGGGCCAGGCCGATTCCGGTAATTTCTTTGATATTGTTTATGATTAATTATTTGCTGATATGCAAGGATCAGCAGTTTCCCCGTTTCTTCAGGTGATGTTGATCTAATTATTGGAATCCGAAATTTTAATGACAAACATATCAGTGTTCCTTGTATAGCTTCCCTTTTCATTTTCAGGTTTTGTATATCACCTGAAGTAGCTTCGAGTATGATCATACTGTATTTTGAGGATGAGGCCAATTTAGATGCCTGTTGAAATATTCTGCCATCCTTGATGGACGCTACCAGATCTTTCATGGTTTTCCTTTCAACCAGTAAAAGATTGTTAATTAAAAAATCACCGGTTTTCAGGATACCAGTTTTTAGATTCACAATTGGATTACAATGTAATGCCTCCTTTAAAGCCTGATTTGATTCACGATAGTCAATTAATATCTCAATCTTATTCATAGCTATTATACAATTAGGGTTGAAAGTACAATTAACTCAGAGATTTGTACAAAATCAATCAATTACTCCAAACATTGATTATTACAATATCAATAATTTCCTGTAATCGTAATAGCAATTGAAGAACTTCACGATAGGTCATTTTGAACCAATAAACAATCGCCCAGTCTGCTGGGGGCTGACCCAAGTAAGTTATCCGGCTGGCATTTTTAGGGAAAAGCCAGCCTGATGGATTGCCGATCGATTTATATTCATAAAAAAGTAGACCGCCTTTGTACTGATATACAATCAGGACGTCGACGGTCATAGTAGCCTCGACAGGAATCGAACCTGTATCTAGAGTTTAGGAAACTCCTATTCTATCCATTGAACTACGAGGCCAATTTTGAAGCTCGAAGCTCGAAGCTCGAAGCTCGAAGCTCGAAGCTCGAAGCCAAGAAAATGGCACAGCAAAAATAAACCAATATATCCCGTTTTTCAAACAATTCGGATAATTTGAAAAATGGCTATAATGGAGGAATTATGTTCTTTGATTTATTGAACCAGTAGTTTTACGATTTCATCTTGAATGGCCCTTGTTCTGTCACTATTAATGGAATTGCTTAATACGACCACACCAAGCCCTGTACTTTTATTAAAATGAAAGGCGGATGATTGCCAGGTATCTCCTGTATGGCCAGTCCATTCCTGACCATTCCTGACCTCTGTCATCCAGGCTATCCCAATGGATGAACCATCTTCTTTCATGTACAATATATCATGACATGAACCGAAATTTTTGTAAAATTCAGACTGGGGATCTATATTGGCTTCCATGTAATTGAGCATATCCGTGATGGTGGATCGCAACCCTCCGGCGCCCACATATTTTTGATCATACCATTCCTTTATCTGTTGATTCATATCAAACGATACAGACTTTCTGTTATTTTGAATATCCGACAATCCATATTGAGTTCTTGTATCAGGCATTCCCATGTTATCCGTGATCACTTCACCGATTAATTCATCGTATGACTTACCTGAGATCTTTTCGAGCGCATAGCCAAGCAACATAAATGTTCCATTACTGTATGAATAACCCTGGCCGGGAGGAAAGTAGAATACCTGTGGAATATTGTGAATATCAAAAAACTTTGGAAGTCCGGAAGTATGGGTAACGACATGACGGAAAGTAATTTTTTCGCCATTATAATCCGGTATTTCCAGATCAACATAATCTTCCAGTGGATCATCAAGCTGAACAAGGCCTTCATTGATATAGTGCTGTAGTAATATGCCTGTGAAAGTTTTCGTAATGGAACCGATTTCAAAAATAGTGTTTTCATCGACGCGGGATTCTGTTTCCAGATTGGCCATCCCATAACAAAATGCACTTTTTTCATTATTGGAAAAAATTCCAACCGCGATACCAGTATGCGTCCCAAAGAATAAAGAAGGATTGACGATTTCATCAATTCTATCTTTTAACGACTGGGGATTTATCTCCTCCTTGCATCCGGATAGCAGCAGGATATAGCATAATATGTAAGGCGCTACTTTCATTTTAATAAATGATAAGTTAACAGGAAAGAAATGCCAAGATTACTGGTGATAATATGACCAATGCTGTGGTATTCGTACTTATTTACTGGATTACCCAGCGAATAAAAAAGAAAATTCTCAAACAATAAATGATCATTGATTCTTACTTTGATACCAGGTCCGCCCACAAATTCGAAATGATATTTTTCTGAATATTCAAATAGGTTTTGTTTGTCACCACCCGATACATGACGTGCCTTGATCAAAAAATGATTATTCATCCCGATCAAAAATGCCGGTTTTAACTTTTTCATGGCTAATTCATCATTTAAATCAATTTTGCCATTGATTTTAAATAAAACAGGGATGGTGAGATAGGTAAAATTATTGACAAAATTTTCTCCTTTTTGCGTATAGAAATTGAATCCCAGCCCACTTTGAATTCCGATTAAATCATTGAAATGATAATCAATGGTTAAGCCAAATGCAGGCCGAATAGTGATTTTTTGAAAAGGATCATAAGGAGTACTAAGCGTAAAACCTGTATGCTGTATAATTAAATTTATCCCGATTGCTATCCCTTTCTGACCATAATTTTGATGAGATGTAAACCAAAGGAATAAAATAGTATAAAAAATAAACCTTAATCGTTTCGTTTTCACAAAAAAAAGAAAATGAATTCATAAGATATGGGAAAAACAGCTCATTTTCAATTATTTAATATTTTAATTTATCACCCATTTCGGGTGAAATAAGAGGAGGAATACGTCAGGAAGAATATTTTTTAATAGAGTCGTAATATAATTTTTGAGCTGGTAATATAGATAACTTTTCATATCCATATTTTTCTTGAATTAATTGATTGATCACCGTGTGATAATTTATCAAATCCTTGTAAAACAATTCCCCTATTCAAAGATAATGGTCTTTTTCCCATGTACCAGGATCCGGTGTTCCGTGTGATACATCAGTGCCTGTACCAGGATCCTTCGCTCCAGATCTCTTCCTTTCCTGATCAGATCCTTTACCGTATCCTTGTGAGAGATCCTGATGATGTCCTGTTCAATGATCGGGCCTTCGTCGAGATCCTCAGTTACATAATGGCTGGTAGCTCCGATGATCTTTACTCCCCGGTCGTAAGCCTGCATATAAGGCTTGCTCCCAATAAAAGCCGGCAAAAATGAATGATGAATATTGATGATCTGATTTGGAAATTTTTTAACAAATTTGGGAGACAGGATCTGCATGTAACGGGCCAGGACAATCGTATCGATCTTCCTGGATTCCAATAATTCCAGCTCCTGGTCTTCCTGCTCCGTTTTATTTTCACGGGTAATGGGGAAAACATGGAAGGGGATATGGTACCGTTGGGCGATTGATTCAAGATCCGCATGGTTTGAAATGATCAATGGGATCTCCATTTTAAACTCATCCAGACTATGTCTCCATAGTATTTCCCTCAGGCAATGATCATATTTGGAAACGAAAATCGCTGTCTTCAGTTTTCTACCTTCGAACTTAATTTTCCAGGTCGCATTGAATTCCTTGCCCAGTGGTCTGAAAGCTTCTTCCAGTTCGCCCGGCTGGATGGAGAAATTTTTCATGTCCCAAGAGATCCGGATAAAAAATATTTTTTCTACTGGATCGACGTGTTCATCCAGGTCGAGAATATTACCTCCTCTTTCAAAGATAAAATGTGATATCCTTGATACAAGACCGATCCTGTCCTTGCAGGATAATAGTAAGATGGCACTTAATGGGTTTTCAGACAAAATTCAGTATTTAAGCAGTGAATATTCAGATTTTTAAATAAGGAGACGACCAATCCAATCTGAATGGAAAGCTAAAAAAGCCATACAATTTAAAATATTTCATTTTTCAGGTAGTTGGGATAAATGGTATAATGTCTTTTTGCCACCATTTTACCCAGTTTTTCCCTTAATTCATCTACATTTTCGTGTGTTTTTGCTGAAATACAGACCGTTGATAAATTCTTTTTTATTGCATAATGTTTCTGGATCAAGGAAAGATTCTCTTCTCCATTGAGGTATAAGTTTTCTTCAGATTCCTCAAGTACCTGCCGGTAAAGATCAATCTTATTAAAAACGAGCAGCGTTGGTTTATTGGAAGCATGGATCTCCTTTAAAGTACTGTTTACGATGTCGATCTGTTCTTCAAATCCCGGATGCGATACATCCACAAGGTGGATCAGGATATCTGCTTCCCTTATTTCATCGAGCGTTGATTTAAAGCTTTCTACCAGTGTATGTGGCAACTTTCGGATGAATCCCACTGTATCGGATAGTAAAAACGGTACCTGGTCGATTACCACCTTCCTGACAGTCGAATCAACGGTTGCAAAAAG
>CAVOVH010000006.1:0-8796 GCA_963699805.1 uncultured Cytophagales bacterium
TCGACCTCCACCTCCCTATACAAAACAGCCCCGATGATAACCGGGGCTTTTTTATTTAAAATTTCTTTTATGGAATATATATTACAATTATGTTTGTTCGACAACTGAAGGACTGGAAGGCTATATAGTTATTCTTTGAACAAAAACGCATTATGCGTTTAGTAGAAAAATCCTTTAAAATAGATTATTTTTTTAATTTTAATCCTACAGCAGCCGCATAATAAAACTCAAAAAAACCGAATTTGGTTAATTTGGCAAAATAGATCAATCAGAGAATAAATAAAAATCTCTTCTGGTGATGATTGATCAATGTATGAACATTAGTAACATTAACAAAAATGTGAAACTGATCACAAATAAAGTAATGCCAGCTTTAAAAAGTTTTTTACTAAAATCGTCCATCATCAGAAAATTTTGTGGAATAAGTAAGGTAAAAAAAATATTTTGAATATTACAATAATTCCAAAATTTAATTTTTATTGTTTTTTGCAAATCAGGAATTCATGGAATGAAAAAGAAGACCGGATAAAGGTAGGAATTCCGATCCATTAGGCTTGTTTCCGATAACAGAAAATGCAGAAGACTTGGATATCCTTCCAAAGTTCTTTTTACTGAGATACCCATAAAATGGTATATCAGACCTTCAGGAATATTTTATTTTTATATAATGCATATAAACATATCCAGATGAGAGCAAGGTAAGACAGGGAGATCAGCACCGGACCCCAGTTTCCCATATACATGGTCAGACCACCAAGCAAACCTTTAATGGTAAATTCGAAATCAATGATGTGTGATCCCATATATACCGTTATGGCATTTACCCCGATTACTTTAAAATAGAATGACCATCTCCGGATTTTCCATATATCGATGATCAGGTAAAAAACCGCCAGTAGTATGAAACTGAGTCCACCCGTGTGAAGGTTATAGGTGCTGGTCCATGCTTTTTTGATGATCGGATAATGGTCTTTTAATAAAGAGGAAATGATAGACAGAACGATCCCCGTTATAAGGAGGATCATAAATTTCCGGTATTGGGTTAAATCATTCTTCCTTAAGATTAGTCCTGCGATAATGCCTAATAAGGTGATCGCTGATGCAGAAAAATTATTGAGGATCCCTTCCGGGTCGAAGGTGCCATCGAGTAACAGACCAGGAAGGAAATGCTGATCTACCCAGGCATTGATCGATCCTTCGGGGGTTAACTGTCCGGATCCAAAACCGGGAACCGGAAGGAATAGCTGGAGGATGCCATATCCCACCAGGATTCCAACTGTCCAGATGATGATGTATTTCAGTTTCTGGGTTTGCATAAAAATGATTGAGGCAATAAAATAAGCCGTTGCGATCTGGCCCAGTACACTTGCAATTCTTGGATTGGCCCAGTCGTTCAACCAGTACTGATTGTATATGATTCCGAATATAAATAAGATGATAAACCTGCGAATGATCCGTTGATAGATAAGTTTTGAGGAAGTTCCTTGCTGGATCTTAGTGATCAGAGAATAAGGAATGGCCACTCCAACGATAAACATAAAAAGAGGGAATATCAGATCATAAGCGGCAAAGCCAGCCCATTTTACATGGTGTAATTGATCGCCCAAAGTCTTGAATATTCCCCACCCTGTGGCTAGGCCCAGGGCATGAATCAATCCCTCCCCCCCCGTTATCCAGAACATGTCGAACCCCCTCAGTACATCCAGTGAATGAAGGCGTTCCGGTTTTTGTTGAATTACTGTTGACTGGCTGGATTGCTGGATATTGCCCTGCGTATTATTTCCCATATGTTCAAAAAAAAAATAAAATTTCCCGAATTTAATTTTCCTTCCTGAAAAAACCGAATGATCTTAAAATTCTTCAGTTACCAAAAGAAGATTTGACAGATCAATTTAATTTATTTATTCTTTTTCCCGAATAAATTTTTAAAGAACTGTTTTACTTTCGATTCCTCCTGTTGAGCAGAATCAGGATTCTCTTTTTTGCCAAAGATATTTTCAAAAAATCTATTCAATGTACCTTTCATCCGGATGCCATCACAGGCCATCAGATCCTGGTACTTCGCCGGGATTTGAAAATGTTTCAGATAATTTTTTCTAAGGGAAGGATCTTTCTCAATATTTTGGAGCATATAACCAGCAACCGGAAGTGCCAAGGCCGATCCGCTCCCGTTTACACCTGCGGTAAAATGGATCTGTGGATCTCTTGCGCCCACCCAGATACCACAAACCATCCCTGGATTATAATTAAAAAACCAGGCATCGCTGAAATTCTGGGAAGTTCCTGTTTTGGCTGCAAGGTCAGAAGAAATATTAAACTGGGTACGTAACCGGCTCCCCGTTCCTTCGTTTACAGCTCTTTGTAACATGCTGGTCAGGGTATTGGTGATTTCCGGATCAATTATATATTGATCTTCAGATGTCTTGTTTTCATAAATGATCCGATCATTTGCATCCAGAATTCTTTCGATCATGACCGGGACCGGTTTTTTACCTTCATTGGCAAAAGTTGCATAAATAGGTACCATATCCCATAAGGAAAGGTCTATGGCTCCCAGTGCAATGGAAGGTGACCTTTCTGGAATTTTTTCTATCCCCAATCGAAAGCACATCTCTTCTACACGATTAAATCCTATTTTGAAAAAAAGGTCGACCGTAGGTAGATTCAATGATTTTGAAAGGGCATACCACATCGCGACTTCATCTCCGCTGGTTCCGTCATAATTACTTGGAGTCCAGTCATCGTATTTCTCATAGGTTTTAATTTCATTGTCAAAATAATCACACGGTTCCCACCCTTCTTCAAGGGCAGTAGCATAAATGACTGGTTTAAATGCCGAGGCAATCATTCTTTTGGCCAATACCAAATCGTAGGGAAGGTACCGGAAATGATTTCCCCCTATCCAGACCCGTATTTTTCCTGTAGCCGGTTCCAATACCAGCATTGCGGCGTTGAGCATTTTATAATAGTGCCAGACACTGTCGAACTCTGATAAATTTTCAACCTTGACACCCTCCCAGGTCCAGATCTCCCTTAATTCTTTATCTTGCAGCTGATAGGCCTGTTGCAATTTTCTTTTTTCCGTATTGATGCCAGGATCCTTATTCAACAGGGATTGCATGGATTTTAGGTGTTTTTTTATTGCAGTGGCGGCAATTTCCTGAAGCTTTGAGTCGAGTGTGGTTTCAATCTTCAGACCATCTTTTTCTATATCATAGGGTTCTCCATTTTCTTTTTCCAGATCCAGTAGTATAGTCCTTGCATTTTTTTCAACCTGAAAAAGAAAGTATTGAGCAGGACCTTCGATGCTAAAATTTGAATAATCTAATTTTAAAGGTTTCTCTTTTAGTTTTTTTGCCTCTTCGTCTGATAATTTCTGATTCTGATTGAGGAGATCCAGAATGAGATTACGCCTTTCCAGGGCTCTTTCGGGATGTAATCTTGGGTGGTAATAGGTGTTGCCTTTCAGCATCCCGATCAGAAGTGCTGATTCATCCACTGTCAGTTCCGATACGTTTTTATTGAAATACCGGTTACTGGCCGCTTCAATTCCAAAAACATCTTCTCCAAAAGGTACCGAATTGAGATAAAGCAAAAGGATTTCTTCTTTGGAGAATACTTTTTCCAGCCGGACGGCCAATATGGCCTCCCGTATCTTGTTGATAGGAAGAGAAAGCTCGCCAAAATCCTTTCTACCATAAAGATTCTTGGCTAATTGCTGGGTGATGGTACTTCCTCCACCGGAGGATCTGTTTCCGAGAAGAATGGTCTTGAAAATTACCCGAGACAAGCTTCGGCCATCTACTCCGTTATGTTCAAAAAAGCGGATGTCTTCTGTTACGATGAGGGCATCAATCAAATGTTGTGGAAGAATATCGAAAGTGATGGGAGTCCTGTTTTTGGCAAAGATCTTTCCGATCATTTTATGATCGGCACTATAGACAAGAGTAGCTTCTTCATCTTTGATTTCAGCCAGCTCAGCTTTATGGGGAAGCGGTCCAAAGGCTCCGGAGAAGACCAGAAGGAAAAAAATAATCCCTGTTAGAATGCTGAGGCCCAGCAACACAAGAATTGATTTTAAAAAAAATCTCCTGAAGTTTGAATTTTTCTTCCTTGTCCCTTTTTTCATCATGACACCTTCGACTCAAGTTACGAAGATAGATCAAATGAGAATTATCAGCGAATGATCCAGCAGGAAATATTGCTGGGTTGTACTATGGTCGATCCTGATGGCATCAGCCAAGCAGCTGGTGTGTGATTTATAAATTTTTTGATTTTGTTGTTTTAGGAATCTGGACCTCAAACAGGGTTGGTTTTCGTTTTTGTTTTAGAAGCACGCTTCCGCCAAGCCGTTTAGCCGCAATGTTTGCAAAGTATAATCCTATACCAGCCCGGTTGTTTTTATCAATCCCGGAAAAAAATAATTCGAAAATCCTTTTTTCATGGCCATCCATGATACCGGTTCCTGTATCACCTACGATGATGTTTAATTTTTTATCATTTGAAACCTTGATAAAGATTTTTTGGTCCTGCTCTCGACGATCAATATGGTTATAGCTATTTTGTAAAAGGTTCTGAATAATATAGCCCAACAGTTTTTTATCAGTAATGAAATATTTATCACCTTTAATTTCGATTTCAGCAGTTAAATCAGATCCATTTCTTGTTTTTTGAATGGTATCTTCTAAAAAATATTCAAGATTGATTTTTTCAATCGATAAAGGAGTGAGGTTGATTTTGCTAATAGATTCCAATCTGTCGATCACTTCGCCAAGTTTCTCGGTGGTCATATTCAACCGGTCCATATATTGTTTAGTCTCTGATTCATTCATAGGAGCATTGATGAGTTTCAACAGGCCTTTCATACGTGCCAGTGGGCCTGCAAGATCGTGTGAGGTACGATATAATAATGTGTTTAATTCACTGGTTCGTTCGTACACCTCGTCACTTAATTTTTCGTTTAATTTTTTTCTTATGGACGCATTTTTATAGGCAAAAACGAAGGTGATAATGGATAATATGCTCACCATTCCTAGAAGCAGCGTCAATTGGTTATTGCGCTGAATGATTTTTTCTTTGGTTTCGATAATTTGTTGTGACTGGTATCTTTCATAATCGACATAGGATTTGCGGATGTTTTCATTAAAGTAATACGGGAATATACTATCTTTATATTGTATTAGTTTGACAGAATAATCATATGCTTTTTTATAATTTCCAAGTTTATTGTAAGTATTGTGTAAAAGTTCATAATTATTTATTATTAATTTTGCATGATTAGCAATCTTAGCGTAATTAATGCTTTTATTAATATTAATGAGAGCGGAATCATATAATTTTTCAACCAAGAATATTTCAGCCCTATAACAAAATGCCGTTGCTATGTCTGTTTCAATGCTTTCATTTGAAAATGAGAGAATTGTTTCGTTATAAAATCTTGCTGAATCTAAATTATTTCTATATAAATGTATCCCTGTTAATATATTATACAATTCATCTTTTCGAATATTTTCATCAAAGCAATTATCCCAATTTGATAATAGGTCTTTGCAGTATTCATATGATTTATTATAATTCTTGATTTGTTTATAGCATATAGCAATATTTAGCTTACAGATACAAATGCCATCATTGTAATCATTCTTTATTTTCACATTTAAAGCATTTGTAAAATTTTCTAATGCAGATTGATATTGATATTGATTTAAATATACATGTCCTATATTATTATAGGATGAACTGATAAAAGCTACATTATTGTATTTTTGGGCAAGTTTTAAGCAATTCAAATAATTCTGAATGGCTCTGTCGTAATGGATTATTTTAGTATATAAGTCCCCTAGCTGAAAATATGTATAAATAAGTCTTTCTTCGAGATTAAAATGTAAAGCATAATCCAATGATTTTCTTAAATAATATTCAGCTTCATCAAAATTTCCAGATTCTTGATAGTTAAATCCTATCGCATAGTATATTTTTTGAATAAGAGGATTGTTTTCATAATAAGTTGAATATAATAAAGCACTATCAAAATAACATTTAGCAACTTCAATTTCTCTTCCTACTGAATATTTTTTACCAATATTATAATACACCGTATCTAAGCCCTGCTCGGATACTTTTCCTTTGAATGTTCCTAGGGAATCAATCGGGGATTGAGCGAATCCCAATATTGGGAACCATAACATAACCAGTAGAACATTTTTCATTTGGCCATGCATTATATTAAAAGCAAGTTATTAAATTTTGAAAATTGACAAAATTTTCTTTTTCTTTTTATCATACTCTATAATTATAAATTCTGCATGTTGTCAGTTAATCCAATACCATCCGGATCAAATGACAAGCCCTATTTATGGCTTTTGTAAAAATCAAACTTCTTTCCATATGAAGATATGAAAAGGATCAAAACACTCCCATTTTATACTGAAATAAGTAAAACGAGTTTCCTATCTTTATGGTCACTAAATTTTTTCCGAACATGAACTTTGTCAAAATCCTGATCATTCTAGTGATCATTACATTTTTTGGATGCCTGAAAAAAGATCAGCCGACTTCACCAGCAACCTTGCCGAATATAGTTTATATCCTCGCAGACGATATGGGCTATGGTGATATCGAGGCATTAAATCCTGATTCGAAAATACCAACTCCTTATATGAACCGGCTCGCATCGGAAGGAATGGTCTTTACCGACGCCCATTCACCCTCCGCTGTTTGTACACCAACCCGGTATGGCATCCTGACTGGCAGATATTGCTTTCGAACACGTCTTCAGGCTGGAGTTCTTGTAGGACATTCCCCATCCTTAATTGAATCCGGAAGACTAACAGTCGCATCCATACTGAAACAGTCCGGATATAGAACTGCTTGCATCGGGAAATGGCACTGGGATTGGATTTTAAAAAAAATGATCCCGTTAAACCGTTGGTTGATGGGGATGGATGGTCCGAAACGTATACTGACAATGTGGATTATACAGCCGAAATAGAGGGTGGTCCGGCTGACCATGGATTTGATTATTCCTTTATATTGCCGTCCTCTTTAGATATTCAGCCTTATTTTTATATCCGCAATAAATTCATAGTGAATACTGATATCATCCGGATCGAAGGATCTCCGGATGAAAGATCTCAGGGAGCCTTCTGGAGACCAGGGGAGGCTTCAAGGGATTTTGATTTTTACCAGGTATTGCCGGACTTCACGAACGAAGCCATGAACTTCATCAGGAAACATCAAAATGCCGATACTGGTAAGCCTTTTTTCCTGTACCTCGCCCTTGCGGCCCCTCATACTCCCTGGGTTCCTTTGGATGAGTTTAAGGGAATTTCGAAAGCAGGTCTGTATGGGGATTTTGTTGCGCAGGTTGATCATTCAATCGGCCAGGTTTGTGAAACACTTGATAACCTGGGCCTCACTCAGAATACACTGATTATCCTTACCAGCGACAATGGCGCTTATTGGTGGCCTGAAAATATCCATGAGTTTGAACATCATGCTAACTTTGTTTTTAATGGGATGAAATCAGATCTGTGGGAGGGAGGGCATCATATTCCATTTATAGCCCGCTGGCCAGGAAAGGCCACGCTCTTGGAAGCGGTGGCGTGGGATCTGGCAAATGCATTTCCTCTGGAATACCCACGTTTCATGTGTGGATACGCTATTAACGTCCCAGTTTCGTGGTGAATCCCGCAGCGAGATTACCTTGCACTTGGTGAAATGGCGGTTCAACGCGTGGGGTGGCAAGTACGATAACCTAGCGCGGGACGACGGGGTCCCGCTGCGATCAACGAACACCTGCATCTTCCTGTTTGAGCTGGGCATCGTCCTGGAAGGTGGTATTGATCTACGTCAACGGTGCCGGTGCGTGCTAACGTCGGAGCAATGCCTGCTGAAACAAGAACCTGAAACCCGTCCCTGCTCCGCGGTGAGATTCCAGGGCATCCTTCACGATCTGCACGTGTCCAGGTGCTCTGGCTGGCGAGGGTGTCGCTGGTGATGATACGGATGGACACGTCGACGACATCGCCCGGTTCGTCGATCCCGCGACCATAGTCTGTGCTGTTGAGGATGATCCTTCCGATGTCAATCACCACGTGCTCCGGGAGAACAGGCGAACCCTCGAGACCTTCACGGGTGCCGTGCGGAGAAATTGCGAGTCGTGGAACTCCCGATGCCTGGGCCTGTGGAACTGGATGTGTCTGGATGCCTGGAGTTACACGAATTTCTATATCGGCAACGAGGTGGTTGTGGTGCCTGTATTCGACCATTCCAACGACGAGAAGGCAGTGCCAAGATTCCTTCGAGGGTTTTTCCTGGCGGCGGGTTGTTGGATCCCGTGGGGACCCGAGCTCGTTGACGGCCTCGGCACGTTGCATTGCTGTAGCCAGCAGCAACCATTGGTCTCCTTGGCACGCCACTGAGCCGGGAAATTTATTCCCTGAATTATTCAGCGGGCGAGCCCCGTCGCCTGGGACGCGCGCCTGGCGCGGCGGGAAGCTTGCCGCTGTAACGACAACAACCGACCAGGTGAACGTCATGAAAACGTGGCAATGCGATTCCGACGGGAAGCAACTCACGATCACGGGTGGACTTGTCGCAGGACTTCGGTCCCTCGTCCAGCGGGAAGAACCACCATCGTGGCGTCGACGTCGGGCAACGTGGAAGTGCCGAACGCGCCCGGGACCAAGATTGGGCTGTAACGTGTACTGGAAGCAGCCGGGGGCAACCCCGGGGTCCCGTTGTCCTCCTTTCTTTTTAAAGTAAGCAAGACCAACCGAACGAAGGGGCTACATA
>CAVOVH010000007.1:0-6200 GCA_963699805.1 uncultured Cytophagales bacterium
GAGGGCAGTCCCATCTATGGCATGCCAATCATCGATGTGGAAATGGCGAAAAACGTGATCATCATGAAGAGAAGTATGAGGACGGGGTATGCAGGGATTGATAATCCCCTCTTTTACGGGGAAAATTCCAAAATGCTATTTGGGGATGCAAAGGAATCCCTGAACAAGCTGAAAGCTGAAATTTCAAATGCCTGATGGCCTTAAAATTTTCCAACAGCCAGGAATTTCTGAATAAACTGCAGATGCAGATCAATCTGCTCATCGGCCTTCCGATGTTGATATTGATCTATTTTTTCCTCCGGATCGAAAACAATTCTTATCATCCGGATATCCTGCCAGAGGGAACGCTGGTCATCCTCCGGATTGGTATCCTTTTATTGGTGATTATACTGGTAGTGCTCGGATTGGTGAGTTTCAACAGGCAAATCAAATCCCTCAATGCCGAAATGTACCTCCGGCATAAACTAGAATTATTTTATTCAGCTTCCTTGACACGGTCCTATCTTTTCGAGATCGCCACGCTGGTCTCCCTGACTGGATTGATCCTTTCCGGCGAACAGATCTTCGTTGGATATTATACCATTTGCCTGGTAGCCTTTTCAATTACTTATCCCACCTTGCATCGCATCAACCAGCAACTGAAATTAAAGAAAGGAGATCGTGAGATCATCCTTTCCAGAAAAAAGATCGAATAACCATTGAAGGTATCGCCGAAAGATCTATTGATGAAGCATGATGTTTCCTTCGAGGATGGTCTTCTTACACAGGTGAGGCCACTCACCCTTATTGTCAATATCCGGTACGAAGGTTCCGGTTGATGAAAACCATTTCCAGGTAATTCCATCTCCATCTACACCGGGTGTGGCACCGTCATGGCACTTGACGGCGATGATCTGTCCGATCCGGCAATTTTTCCCTTTTACTTCGTTTCCCATACCTCCTTCGCCACCACTTCCGCCGGACCCATGATCGCCCGAACAACCTTCTTCATGGGTTGAGTCCGTACAACCGCCACCCGACATACCGGTATCACCGCCTTCGGATCCATGATCGCCCGAACAACCTTCCTCATGGGTTGAGTCCGTGCAACCGCCACCCGACATACCGGAATCACTGCCTCCCATGCCACCACTTCCACCCGACATCCCGGAACCACCACTACCTCCTCCGGACATTCCGGAACCACTGCATCCGCCATCCGTATGATCCGTGCCGCTGCAACCGCCTTCTGTGTGGTCGGTGCCATCACTGCCGGAACAGCCTTCATCGTGACCATCAATATCATGTCCGCTGCAGGCGCCTCCCTGGCAACCCGGATCGTGGCCGCCCTGTCCGTTCCCGGCACAGCCCTTCGTGTCGGATATGACTTTCCCGACGATCCAGGCTGTCTCCTTAACTTGCCCATTTGGTTTAATCTCTTCGCCGATGAATACGCCGGTTACCCGGGCCATGATTTCCCGGTGAGGAGTCAGGTCGATGTTCAGAACCCGGTAGGTAAAACTTCCTTTTACGGGCCAATTATCCGTGGGTACAAATGCCTCAAATTCGGCGAAGGCAAGCAAATCTTCCGGCTGGTTACCCATCTGGGTCCCCATCCCTTTGCCTCCCATCCAATCAATCTCGACTCCACCGGTGATTTTAGGTTGTTTTAATTTCCGACCGGATTTTCCCTCCATTGAACTGGCGCTGAAACCAGCATTGGACGAATTTAAATCAGTTAATGGTGAAATATTTTCATCCATGCAGCCTGTAAAAACGGCCATGATAAAAGCAGCTGTGAGAAGTTTACAAAATTTTTCCATGATCATTCATTTAGGGGTAATGTTTTAAATATACGTTTAGCAGGGTTGCAGATCAGGTTTCCTTTTCTTATAGGGGATCCGGTTAAACTCTACCTGCAACCCTGAAAAAAAATTCCAGAAAATACTGTAAGGTTTCATGTAAAATGGAATCAAGGCCGGCAGATCCGGTGGAACCTGCCAGCCCGTTATTCTGCTTATTTTTCAGAAAGCATGTCATCAGGATCTGGTGTATATCAGTGGCGACCACCATTTCCTCCGCCACCTTTTCCTCCGCCGCCACCACCTCCGCCGCCTCTTTCAAGGATGCGGATATCCATGTAGGTGAGGTTAAGGTCAGTTCGTAATACAGCCGTTCCACCACCTTCATCCCCACTGTCATCCGCCTCAGCCATGGCAACCTGCTCGATGATCTCTTCTTCAAGGGGCAACAGAATATTAGTTTCCCCTTCCTCAAAGAAAGTATTTAAAGTAGCTGAGCCACAGGTTTCATCAAAGCTGAAAGTAAGCCTATAGAGGCCCGCTCCTTCATTGAGTTGTCTGACATTCCAGGTATAGCCATAAATGATCCTTCCTTTTACGTTGATCTCGGCTGAATAATATCCCGGGCCATCTCCACCCTCGTGAACAGATCCGTTGAAGATGTGTGGATTGATAATGTTATCCTCAGACTCCGGCGGCTCATTCCATCCCATCTCGGGTTCCCAGATAAGCGTGGATAATAATGGATCATTGAGATCATCCACCAGCAATTTCTGGATGGTTAGGCGGGCACAATGGGAGTAGATGGTCGCCCGTGTGCCAAGACCAATCAGTGGTACATCAGCAAGGTCTGCTCCCAGACCGTGTACCTCATCAATTCCCCACCCACTCGTATGCCTCATTTCATATTCGAGCCATGGATCACCGAGATTGTCTTCAAACAACACCACTTCTGTCCTTACCTGGGACTTGGTATACCAGTCGACTGATTCGAGGTTGTCGCCCCAGTCGATCCAGTCAACCACCATAGGAGCGGCAGAAAGATCCATGGCTGCTGCCTGCCAGACATTAAATGCATCCTTTTGAAGGAATGCCTTGGCCAGAGGAAGTGGATTATCCGCTGCAGGAGTCCCGGCCACCAGAGCCAAATCAACAGAACCTGGAATACCATCATCACATAATAATAATCCGTCAGGATTTAATGCTGGATTATCTGCATCCGGATCCGGCGGACAGCTGGCAGGCGTGATATTCGGGTCCGAACCGTTGGTGCCCCACTGGTACCACCATGTTCCATTCAGAATAGGGGCCATACCTGGATTTCCAGGCAGGGTCTTCTCCACCCCCTCAGCCCAGATAACCGGGTAAGACAGGTTATTGCCGGCAGTTTCTCCATTGGGAGGCCCTTTTTTCAAACCCTGTCCATTCTTATCGCCCATAAGGGCCTGATCCTGGCCATCAGTCAATATCAGATCTTCCTTATCACATTGGACAAAGAGGCCTGACAAACAAAACAGAAACAACGTTAGTATGAGTTTTTTTTGGTCCATAATGATAATTTTTAGGTAGTGATAAAAAATTAAAAATGGTTAACCTCCTTTCTCTCTTACCACACCGCGTGGCAGATAATGAAAGGTATCTCATATAATACTGGCATTCAATAGGATATAAGTTGACGTTATTTCAATACTTCAGAAGTTTCACCCCGCCATTTGGTTGAGAGAGGCACATATTTTGAGGATAAGATCTGTATGATCGGGGGAGGACAATTCAACTATTGGAGGATTGACAATACTTTGAAAAGGATTATATTAAATGAATGGGGAATGATCAAAAAAACACCGGATCTCCGGGTAAACTTTCGTTGCCCCTTCGATCCGGCAGATCAAACACTACCCCATGTTGGATGATCTGAAAAGTTTATTCCGTACCGGACTCCAGGCAGAGCGGGAAACTGTCTACCCAATTGGAACCCTGTATATCTAAATTTTCATTCCATACAACAAAAGAAGATTTCTGAATCGTGTTGTCACTTGCATCTACCAGGGTAGCATGAACCGTGAATGTCTCACAAAGATCCCCAGGTGGTAAATAATATAGCTTGAGATCATTGACAGGGATTGGATAGGTTTCCTGTATGTTGTAAGGAGCATCATAATGCTCGACATAAGTAAACAATCCTACACTGAGATTCGATTTATTTCCAACAAAGACATCGGCATCATCCAGGTCCCCGATATTGATATGTACCTCTCTAATCAACCATCCAGACTCAGGTGTTAGACTGTATTCCACATTTAAATAATCCCCGTCAAAATAAAACCAAACATTTCCGACTTTCTGCAATTCATTCAGCACTTTTATTTTCAGATCAAACTCATTCTGTATAAATGAAAAGGCGGCCAGATCCATGACCTCTGTTTCTCCTCCGGTTTCCCCTTCTTCCCCGGCAGGTTCTTCACCGTTCGTTACCTCCTCACCATTGGTTGTTGCTTCTTCTGATGAGCCCTCTTCACAGGCGACAAATGTATATAAAAATCCACCTCCCCAGCGGGGTCCGGTAAAGACATAATCTTCCTCCCAATCCGCGAAAACGGATTTACTGGTGAGCTCATCCCCGACCATTTGAACCACGATGGCATGAGCTACGATCACGATTGATTCATCTGTCACCTCGTAGACGAGTTCCTCTACGGGGATCCTATAGGTATAGGTTTCATTCGTTGCAGCAGGATCAAAACAATCCGTATCGGGAAAATTACCGATCTTTGGATTACCCGTTAAATGACCTCTTCCCGTTTTTGTAGTCGGTAGTCCATCCCAATTACCTACATAAAGCTGGATTTCCGAAAAAGCCCATCCTTCTCTAGTGATGAATTTAAGGAAAAGATTGCCCTCGGCATCATTGCCGACTTCCAGGGATCCCCCTACAAATTGTTTTTGCCGGCCCGCTACCAGCGGGACCACAGTGGAAACACAATATTCATAAATTTCTCCCGGTAAAATCAATCTTGAATCTTCTCCGGATATGGTTTGATTGTCTCCCTGCTGATCGTTCATTTCCTGCCTGAACATATCATTCTCATCCTGGCATCCGAGAAAAAACATCAATGGCAATAAAATCAGAAAAATAATATTTGTTTTTTTCATCATGTAAAATTTAATGTTTGAGTAAAATGGATAAATGTTTGATATAAAAGGATAAAGGAGTTCCTTGCTTAGATTTACCTATTTGTCTCGCGAGATCCGGTCTGGCCATACAGATCTTCTTCTGCTTCCTCATCATCTTCAAATTTGAGTATATCCTTGTTGTTTCTCTAAATAAATTTAGCGGAGTATATTGCCCAAAACAATACAATTGAAGGGCCTTCCCGTTCCTGTTTTTAGATAAACCGGCATCCAATTAAATGAATTTCATTCACTTAACTGGGTACTTACACTCAACTAAATCAGGAGGTGAAATTCAACTTTTGGGGTATTTATGAAATGGTTGTTTTGATCAGGGCAGGTGGGATATATTCACTTTTTGGCATTTCAAAATTCAACAGGTTTTCCATACAAGCATACCTGACCAGGCTGATCAGGTTTTTTGCCCCGAATTTTTCCATCAGATTTTTCCGGTGTGTTTTAATGGTCGATTCACTTATTTTCAGTTCGGCAGCAATTTCCTTATTGGCATACCCGTCTACAAGGTATTTCAGCACATGCAGTTCACGGTTGGTCAAAGCCATCCTGGGTTCATTTTCTTTCTCTGAATATTCCCTGAGCAGCAATTGGGTAATACAGGAACAATAATATTTCTTTCCTTCGGACATTTTAGAAAGGGCGAGATAAAAATCTTCCTTGCCACAAGTCTTTAATAAAAAAGCATTCAAACCGCAATTCATCAACTTGCTCACATATCCATTGTAACATTTATTGGCAACCAGAATGATCTTCATTAATGGGAATTCATCCTTGATCTTCTCTAAATAATCAATGGTATTAAAATTAGGAACCTCCTCCTCGATAAGCACGTAATCGACGTTTATTGATTTTAAATGCTTGATGAGCTCCGGTCCATTGGGTATGACCGCATTGACCTGATAAAAGGGTTTATGCTCTATCATGGAAGATAAAGCCTCACACATAAGTCTATTGGTGTAACCGATTACAATTTGTATTTGGGGTAGTGACATTATAGCTAATTTTATTGTTAGAAAACTCCTATATACTCTTCCCTGACATCAATTAATTTAAGATTTCCTAACCCCGTATCAAGGATAATGATACTATTAACATTTTGATTTATAATATTTTAAACATGGGCCAGTTTAAAATAATTCCATTTTGATCCAAGAAAAATTATTATTTTTTGCAAATTTTTAAAATAAATCCCGGTTAAGGGTTCCTTTTGTTTATAGGAGATTAATTTATTGA
>CAVOVH010000008.1:0-553614 GCA_963699805.1 uncultured Cytophagales bacterium
GGGAGCACGGCAAGCTGCCGTATCCGGAGGGGATGGCGGGGGCCGAGGTCCTCGTGGCTGCGGAGGGGGGCGGCAAGCAGGCGTCCGGCGTGTTCTGGGGCATTGGGGTCGGTATGCTGTTCCAGCTGGTCACGGACGAACCCAAGCTGGTGGCTAGGACGTTTCACGTTCGCCTCGGCTACAAGGCCACCGTCGCGGTCAGCGTGTCGCCGCCGCTGATCGGCGTGGGATACATCCTCGGCATCCGGATCGCCGCGGTCATGGTGGCAGGTGGTCTGCTGTCGGCGCTGGTCCTCATTCCGGCGATCGACGTGGGGCAGCGAGCTCACGGAGCCGGTGTTTCCCGAGACGCGAAGTGCTGATTCGCGACATGACAGCCGGCGAGCTCTGGAACCACTACGTGCGCTACATCGGCGCCGGCGCGGTCGCGACGGGCGGTCTCATCACGCTCGTCCGTTCGATCCCGACGATGGTCGAGTCGTTCCGGCTCGGGCGCTCGAGATCTCGGTGCGGGCGGGGGCGGTCCCGAGGTGTTCGTTCGCACGACGTCGAGTTGGGCTTCCGCGTCGGTCTTGGTGATTCTGCTGGCCGTGCTCGCCATGCTGACGTTCACTCCGGGCGTGTTGGGGTACCTCGATTCGATCGCCGTGCGCGCCACTGGCTCGATTCTGATCGCCGTGTTCGCGTTCTTCTTCGTGACGGTCAGTTCGCGCATCGTCGGGTTGGTCGGCGTGACGTCGAATCCGACGTCGGGCATGACCATCGCCACGCTGCTGGGCACGAGCCTCGTGTTCTTCCTCATGGGATGGACGGACATGGCGGGGAAGGCGACGGCGCTCATGGTCGGGACCTCGGTCTGCATAGCGGCGTCCATTGCGGGCGACACCTCGCAGGACCTCAAGACGGGCTACGTGCTGGGCGCCACGCCCCGGCTGCAACAGATCGGCGAGATTCTCGGCGTGGTGACATCGGCGGGCGCGGTTTGCATCGTGGTGATGATGCTGCACCAGAACGTGGCCGGCGGTCTTGGCGGTGAAGAGCTGCCGGCGCCACAAGCCGTGCTGATGAAGCTCGTGATCGACGGTGTGCTGGATCAGAGCCTTCCCTGGCCGCTGATCTTCATCGGTGTGGGTATCGGGCTCGTCGCATCGATGTTCAAGATCCCCGTGCTGGCCTTTGCGGTGGGCGTCTACCTCCCGCTCTCCACGATGGCGGCGGTGTTCGTCGGCGGTGTCCTGCGCTGGTGGCTCTCCGGAACCAGCCGACGGCGGAAGTGGACCGGCGGCGCGAGGAGGGTGTGCTCTTCGGCTCCGGTTTGGTGGGTGGGGGCGGTCTCACCGGCGTCCTCCTAGCCATGTGGGTGGGGATGCGTGGGGGCAAGCCGATCACCGGATTTCCACTGGGCCTCTCGCCGGTGCTCGAGGAATTGCTGGCTTTGGTCACGATCGGCGCGATCATGGCGCTCCTGGCGTGGCACGTGATGCGGGGGCGAGGGGAACGGTGATCGGGGCGTCGGCGTCGGGGCGCGCAGCGCCCAGTCCCGGAGCCCCGAGCCCCGAACCGCGAACCCCGCGCACCGATCGTTGACAGGCCTCGACCTCCTCCTCTCCACGCTCGCCGTCGCGATCGGCGCCACGCTGCAGGGCTCGGTCGGGTTCGGACTGGGGATGTTCGCGGCCCCGTTCCTCATCCTCATCGACCAGCGCCTGGTTCCGGGTCCTCTGCTGTTCGCCTCGATCGCACTGACCGTGCTGCTCACGCACCGGGAGTGGCGTGGGGTGCGGCTCTACGATCTCAAGTGGTCGCTGTCGGGTCGCGTCGTCGGTGTTGCCGTGGCAGCCCTCGTCCTTTCGGTCATGCCGGCCAATCGCCTCGCGGTCCTCCTTGGGGTCTTGGTGCTGCTGGCGGTCGCGCTCAGCGCCACGGGGATCAAGCTCGTGATGTCACCCCGCACGCTGCTCACGGCGGGCGCGCTCTCGGGCTTCATGGGCACGTCCGTCTCGGTCGGAGGGCCACCCATGGCGCTCCTGTACCAGCACCGAGACAGGCGGGCACATTCGCGGCACGCTCTCGGCGTTCTTTCTCGTCGGTGTGGTCATCTCGCTGATCGCGCTCAGCCTGATCGGCCGTTTCGGTCGGACGGAGATGCTGCTCTCGCTCGGGTTCCTGCCCGGGGTGCTGTTGGGATTTCTGGTTTCCCGCCACGGTGCTGCGTGGTTGGATCGCGGCCCCATCAGGGTCGCGGTGCTCGTCGTGACGGGGGTGTCGGGACTTCTCGTCCTGTTCAAGGGACTCATGTAGGGGTGTGCGCCTTCCGACGTTGAGCTACCTCGATGCGCTCGCGATCTGGGCGGGCGGAGGCCGCTTGTCGAGATGCAGCGCCTTCAGGGCCACGAAGTCGTAGCTCGCATGGGTGACGATCGCCACGAACAGGTTGTCGCTCCAGATGAACAGGCCGCCGAGGTACAGCCCGACGAGAGCCGCGAGCGCGGCGTACATCGGCGTGATCATGTGCGCCGCCCCGAACAGCACGCTTGCCACGATGATGCCCGCCGCGGGGGATACGAGCCCTCCCAGTCCGGCCTGCAGGGCCCCGCGGGAGCAAGACCTCCTCCCCGAACCCGGCGGCGAGAGCGATGAGCGCCAACTCGAGCGTCGTGCAATTGCGGAACAGAGGCAAGAGGTGCCCGTCGAGTTCATCCGCGATGCGCCGAGACGGCCCCCACGAGCTATGGGACAATAGGAGCATGCCCGCGATAAGTGGGACCGTGGCGAGTAGACCCCAGGCGATCGCCCCAGGGTCGCGGAGGTCTTCGAGCGGCGACACGCCGAGGAGCCACCCGACGAACTGTGCCACGAGCAGGAGGCCGGCCTCGAACAGAATGGCGAGCCAGGCGATCCGGGCGGTGCCACTGCGGGAACGCGTCATCACTGTAGGCTATCCGGTGGCGGGGGTTGCGGTCCAGCCGCGAGCGGACAGAATATCTGTGACCATGATTCGGACTCGACGGGGAGGACGGTATGAGCCGGGCTCTCACGGTGGTGACGGTCGGTCTGCTGATCGGTTGGGCGGGTACGCGCGCGCAGGAGGAACCCACCGACTCGCTGCGGGTCGCCGCCGAGCAGGCGCCCCTCTTCTCGGCGCACGATCCGGTGACGCTGACCCTCGAAGCTCCGTTCGATGAGGTCTTCAAGGAGCGCGACGAGGAGAGTACCGATCACGATGGGGTGCTCTGGTATGAGGACGAGGGGGGGCAGCGCGTGACGCTGGATGTCGGGGTCCGACGCGGGGCAAGTTCCGTCTACAGCGGCGTGTCTGCGGCTTTCCCAATCTGCGCCTCAACTTCAAACAGGGACAACTCGAGAACACGATCTTCGCGGGCCAGGACAAGCTGAAGCTGGTGACGCACTGCCAGGACAGTCGGGAGGAGTACCAGCAGTACGTGCTGCAGGAGTACCTGATCTACCGCGCGTACAGTCTCTTCACCGACCTGAGCTTCCGGGTGCGTCTCGCGCAGATCACCTATGTCGACACCGAGCGGCGGCGGGACACGGTGACCAAGTACGCCTTCTTCCTCGAGGATGACGAGGCGATGGCCGGCCGCAACGGGTGGGACCTGCTCGAGGTGCCGCAGGTCGTTCCGTCCCAGATGCAGCAGCCGCCGCTCGCCCTCATGGAAGTCTTCCAGTTCATGATCGGCAACACCGACTGGGACGCCTTCCGCCCGGAGCCGGACGACCCCTGCTGCCACAACACGAAGCTCGCGGGCTCGTTGGAGACCCTCACCGTGATCCCGGTCCCGTACGACTTCGACTGGGCCGGGCTGATCAACGCGCGGTACGCTACACCCAACCCGGAGTTGAACATCCGCAGCGTGCGGAACCGTCTCTTTCGGGGCATCTGCCGGCCGCGGGAGGAATTGGACGCGGTGCTGGCGATGTTCCTCGAGCGGCGCGACGCCGTCTACGAGAACTTCCGGTCGCTGCCCGCGCTGGACCCGCAGCGGCTGGAGGATTCGATCGAGTATCTCGACGAGTTCTACGAGATCGTCGGCGACCCCGCGAAGGTCGAGCGCGAGATCGTGCGGAGGTGTCGCCGGACGTGACCTGACGTGGCCTACGGCTGGTCGTCGCCCTGCACGAAGGCCCGGGTGATCACGACCGGCTCGACCGGCCAGTAGTTCTCCCGTATCCGACGCGTGGTCGGTGCCTGCGCGATGGCATCCACCACGTCCATCCCCTCCGTCACGCGGCCGAACACCGCGTATCCCCAGCCGTCCGCGTATTGATCGCGATCGAGCTTCTGGTTGTCGACCAGGTTGACGAAGAACTGAGTCGTGGCGCTGTGGGGATAGTCGGTGCGGGCCATCGCGACCGTGCCCCGGAGATTGCTGAGGCCGTTCTCCGACTCGTTCATGATCGGGTCGGCGGACGAGCGTGCCTGACGGCCGTCGGGCGTATAGTACCCCGCTTGGACCACGAAGCCCGGCTCTGCCCGGTGGAAGATCAGGCCGTCGTAGAAGCCGGCCCGGACGTGCGCGAGGAAATTGGCCACGGTGACGGGGGCCTTCTCCCGGTCCAACTCCATGACGATGCGTCCCTGGGTGGTCTCGAGCACCACCACCGGGTGTGGATCGGGCGGCGCGGCCTGCTGCTCCTGCTGCTGCGGCGGCCGGCAGGCGCCCCGCACAGCCACAGTCCCACGCACCAGGTTCCGAGCCAGTCAGGAGCGATCAGCGGACCTCCTCTCCTGACGGGCCTACGTTCCTCGCCACACGAGCCTGTCCTATTCTGGGGCGTCGCGCGGATCTTGGCCAGTGCGTCCCCCGCGCCCCGGACTGCGGGCCCCGGTCACGCGACAGCCGGGTGTTCCCCCGTCCAACTGGCGTCCGCCTCCTCGGCGCTCGCGCTGGACGTATCCGCCGCGGGCCGGTCGGGCAGCATCAGGCGACCTCCCACGATCGCGAAGATCCCGGCCGCCGCCGTTCCGGCAAGCTACGCCCAGCTTGGACAGCTCGAGCAGTTCGTTGCCGGCGAACGCCAGCTCGGAAATGAAGATCGCCATCGTGAAGCCGATCCCGCCGGCGGCCCCCATGATCACCATCGCTCCCCAGCCCACCCCCGCCGGCAGCACGCACAGCCGCAGGCGCACGCTGGCCCAGCTCGCGAGCAGCACGCCGAGGGGCTTGCCGACGAACAGGCCGGCACCGACCCCGACCATGACCGCCCATCCACCGGGGATCGCGAAGTCGATCCCCCGCAGGTTGACCCCCGCGTTGGCAAGCGCGAAGAGCGGCATGATGCCGAACGCCACCCACGGGTGCAGCGCCGCCTCGCCCCGCACCCCCGGGGCGACGGCCTCCCGCTGCGCGACGGCGATTTCGTCGAGCGGTTCCAGCAGTCCGTGGTCGGGGCTGCCCGCGTCCACCCGCGCGCCGGAAGTCGTCGAGCGCACGCTGGGCGACGCTGCATGAATCCCTGCGGTCCGTACCAGGCCCGGACGGGGATCAGCAGCCCCAGAACGACCCCGGCGATGGTGGGGTGAATCCCGGCCCGGTAGAGCCCGGCCCACATCACGAGGAGCGGGAAGCCGAACACCAGACCGGGTCGCACGCCGGTCCAGAGGAACACCAGCGCGAGCAGCAGCCCGCCCCCGGCTACCACCAGGCCGTCCACGGCGAGCCCGGAGGAGTAGAAGATGGCGATCACCAGGATCGCACCGATGTCGTCGATGATCGCGAAGGCCGAGCAGCAGCACCCGCAGTGCCGGATGGACCCGCTTTCCCAGCAGGGTCAGCACGCCGACCGCGAACGCGATGTCCGTGGCCATCGGGACGCCCCACCCATGCACACCGGGCTGGTCGGCGTTGAACGCGAAGAAGATCGCCGCCGGGACGAGCATGCCCCCCGCGGCGGCCGCCATCGGCAGCGCGGCCCGCCGCGGCGTCCGAGAGTGCCCCGTTGACCATCTCCCGCTTGATCTCGAGCCCTGCGACCAGGAAGAACACGGTCATCAGGACCTCGTTGATCCAGAAGTGCAGGTCCCGCTCCATGCTCCACGCGCCGATGCCGATCGTGAGCGGCGTGTGCCAAAGGTGCGTGTAGCTCTCGCTCCATCCCGAATTGGCCCACACCAGCGCCACGGCGGCCGCCAGGAGCAGCAGGATCCCGCTCGACGCCTCCACGTGCAGGAACGCCTCGATGGGGCGGAAGGCCGCGCGGGCGGCCCGACGCGCGGGGCGCCAGGCCTCCGGCGGGTGGGAGGCGCGGGCGCCGTCCGGTGCCTCGGCTCATGCGGTGAGTCCTGGTGCCGTGATACCGTGCTTCGCGTGGAGCCGTCTCGGCCGCCTAGTGCTCGGGGCTTCCCTGACCCACACGGCTCGACTTCTCGGCCGAGCGCAGCTCGACGCCATTTCCGTTGACGTAGGCTACGCCGACAAGGCGGTGCTACGTCGCTTTTCCGCGGGTAACGCGTCGTATTACCTGATGATTCTATGTCGGCAGGATCTCGATGAGCGCAGTGAGGTCGAGCTTTCCACCGACCAGCTGAAAGATGAGCTGCTGCGCACCTGAACGGCGTATCGGAGGCATGGGCGCACATGATTGTTGCCGTAGACGACGAATTCGCGACGCTGGCGTTGATCCAAGAGACCCTCGAGGGCGACGGACACAGCGTTCAGACGTTCACCGACGCACACGATGCGCTCGGCTATCTCGCCGAGCACGCCGCCGAGTTGATCCTCTCCGACGTCATGATGCCCGCCATGGGAGGGTTCGACTTTCGCACCGCATTCGCGCAGCGCTTCCCGAATCGGGCGACACCGTTCGTCTTCCTCTCCTCACTTTCTGATCCAAGCGCTGTCGTGAAAGGTCTCGACATCGGTGCGGATGACTATCTGACAAAGCCCGTCGATCCAGCGGTGCTGCGAGCTAAGGTGCGAGCGCATCTGCGCCGGAGTCAGCGCGAAGCGCACCCGGCCTTTCGGGGCGATATCGAAAGGTTCCCTTTCGTCAAGGTCATGCAGTTCTGCGAGGCCAAGGGACTCACCGGCCACGTCGAGATCCAGGGTGGCTCGTTGCATAGTACGGTGCGCTTTCGGGCAGGCGAAATTGCGGTAGACGAAGCGGGCGGCGATGATGGTATCGAAGCGCTCTTCGATCTGACCGAGGGCCGCTTCACCATCTACTCCGAGCCCATTTCGTTCGCCGAGATCGGATACGCGGCCGCGGCACGCCCGACGCAGCCCGCGGAATCCGTCGAGCGGCCGGCTGAAACCGTGATGGGAAGGCTCTCTGGAATTGCTCTGCAGGACCGACTGCTGCAAATTCAAACCGAGCTCGTCACGCATCCGAATACCGAGGTCGTCACCATCGTCATCAACGAAGGCCGAACCATCCTCAAGCATTGCAGCGGGGCCCTGCAGTCGCAGGATCGCTCAGCGCTCGAGGCGCTCGTCGCGAAGCAGCATCAGGACGTCGAGCAGCAGGTCCGCGACAAGCTGGCGAAGCTGAGCGGGCGGACGAATGAATCTGCCGACGACGCGGGGGCTCAGTACGAGAGGCTCTTCGAACAGGGCCTCGCCAAGTACCTGCAGCGCGACTTCCCCGCGGCCCTCGAGGCTTGGCAGCAGGCTCAGCAGCTCGACCCGGACAACAAGGTACTGCAGATCAATCTCACTGTCGTCAGAAAGAAGCTCGCGGAGTCGGAGTGCTGACTGGCTGAGTCACCCCGAGCCCACCGATCCCCAAGATGGTGTGCGATGGCCCTGGGGGGCAGGCGTCTCCGCCCGTCGTCGACGAGGCTCGATGGAACGGAACATGCGTCCCATCGAGGCTCATGATTTGTCTGGATTCCGCCAGCTGTGGTCGCATGACGGTTGTCAGGGTCGACTGACAGTCGCCGCCGTGGCGTCTTGCGGCGTGACTCCCACGTCCGAATCGAAGTGCAGACCCCACCCGAGCGTGTCACACTTTTCTGGATCGTCTGCGTGTTGCCGCGATCTTCAGACGACGGCTGTCTGCGTGTGCGTGGGGACGTCCGTTGTTCTCTGCCTGGAGGGTATTCTATGGCACAGAAGGGCATGATCGGGGCGGCGCTGGCCGCGTGCTGTGTTGGGAGCATCGGCTGTCAGGTGGACGTCCCGGACATGGATTCGGGACGCTTTGCTTGCGCCACGGACGACGACTGTGTCGCGGGATTCGTCTGCGGGGCCGCAGGAAGCTGTGTGTCGCGTGACGCCTCGGGCGAAGATTGTTTGTCGGGCGATTGCGAAGAGCCGGTGGTCCTCACAGATCCGGTTTCGTTGCAGGGCGCCGCCCATAAGGGGCCACTCGTGTTGGGCTCGTCCATTGCGGTCTCGCCCGTGCGCTCCGATGGCAGTCCCCTCGGGGAGGTGTTCCGTACGAACACGGCCAACGACCTGGGCGAGTTCGAAGTGCAGCTCAGATTCGCCGGGTACGTCAGTCTCGAAGCTTCCGGGTTCTATTACAACGAGGTGACGGGCGAGCTGTCCACCGCTCCGCTCACGTTGCGCGCATTCGGGCACGTCAGCCAGCAGGGAACGCAGAGCGTCTTCGTGAATCTCATCACCCATCTCATCTATGCTCGTGCGAAGAATCTGGTGCGCGGGGGCGCTGCCTTCCAAGACGCGATTGCGACGGCGGAGACAGAGCTCTACGAGGGGCTAGGAATTGGCAATCCATCCCAGCGGCCGACACGCTCTGCCACGGAGACTGAACTTGTTGGGTGGGGGATCCGCAGACAACGCCTATCTGTTCGCCGTCAGCGCCGTCTTCGCGAGGGCAGCCCAACTCACTGGGGGGCCTATCGATGCCGAGCTTCAGCTGCTGCTCAACGAGGTCAGCGCGGATCTGGCTGCAGATGGCACGGTGTCGGGCGAAACGCGTGCGCGACTTCGTGAGGCGGAGGCGCAACTCGATACGGCGACCGTCACTGCGATGCTACAGGCGCACATCGATCGTGTGGGGGGCGCAGCCGAAGTGCCGCGGATCGAGTCGATTCTCGACGTGGATGGCGACGGTGTGGTCGACGAGCAAGACAATTGCCGCCGCACGCCCAATTCGGGGCAACAGGACAGCGATCAGGACGGCACGGGCGATGCCTGCACGTGCGGCAACGGGACGGTCGATGCGGGTACGGGAGAGGTGTGCGACAACGGTGCGCATGGAGAAGCCGGCGGGGTGTTCGCAGGACTGCATGACGGTGTTGTTCGGCTGGGACTGCCCGCCGGCTGGGGGGGCTTGCGCGCCGGTGTGCGGAGACGGCCTGACGGTGGGAGACGAGATCTGTGACGAGGGCTTCGGGGTCGCAGACGGGACGTGGGACCCTGATGTCGCCGGGGAGGGCGACCGGGGCTGCGTCGCGAATTGTCGCACCGTGGCGAGCGGGTGGAGCTGCCCCGAAAGCGGCGGGCCCTGCGAAGAGCACTGCGGCGACCGGATGGTCGTGGGCCGCGAAGCGTGCGACGACGGCAACACCGTCGACGGCGATGGCTGCTCGAACAACTGTTATCGCGTCGATGACGGATTTTCCTGCGGCCTTCCGGGGACCGCGTGCACGGCGATATGCGGTGACCAGTGGGTTGTCGGCCCCGAGACGTGCGACGACGGCAATCCGACCGATGGCGACGGTTGCTCGAGCGACTGCGCGATAGAGTCGGGCTTTGTGTGCGCCGACTGGGGCGGGAGCTGCTGGCCCGTCTGTGGCGACGGTCTGGTGGTGGCCGACGAGGTCTGCGATGACGGCAATGACATGTGGGACGACGGCTGCGGCGACTGCAGTAGGGTGGAGGATGGGTGGATCTGCCCCTCCGCTGGCGGTCCGTGTGCGGCTGTCTGCGGCGATGGTCTGCGGCGTGGCAACGAAGCCTGTGACGATGGCAACATCGGGGGCGGCGACGGATGTTCCAACGATTGCATGCGGATCGAGCCGGGCTACCAGTGCGACGAATGGGGCGGCGGCTGCTGGCCCATCTGTGGTGATGGTTTGGTCGTCGGGGGCGAGGTCTGCGACGACGGCAATGACGTGTGGGACGACGGTTGCGGCGACTGCAATTGGGTGCAAGAGGGGTGGATCTGTTTCGTTGCGGGCGCTCCGTGCACCACCGTTTGCGGCGACGGCTGGAACCGCGGCAGCGAAGCCTGCGACGACGGCAATCAGATCGATGGCGACGGTTGTCCCAGCGACTGCGCGACGGTCGAGCCCGGTTACGAGTGCGACGAATGGGGCGGCGGCTGCTGGCCCATCTGTGGTGATGGTTTGGTCGTCGGGGGCGAGGTCTGCGACGACGGCAACCAAACCGATGGCGACGGCTGCGGTTGCGGCTGGATCGAGTCGGGCTGGATCTGCGCCACCCCTGGGGCGCCGTGCACAACCGAGTGCGGGGATGGCATAGGAGTGGGTCTGGAGATCTGCGACGACGGCAATCAGATCGATGGCGACGGTTGTTCCAGTGACTGCGCGACGGTCGAGCCCGGTTACGAGTGCGACTCGTGGGGTGGAAGCTGCTGGCCTATCTGTGGCGATGGTTTGGTGGTCGGGGACGAACCGTGCGACGACGGCAACCAAACCGATGGCGACGGCTGCGGTTGCGGCTGGATCGAGTCGGGCTGGATCTGTGTCACCCCTGGAGCGCCGTGCACCACCGTTTGCGGCGACGGCATTCGAGCGGGCCAGGAGGCCTGCGACGACGGCAATCAAATCGTGGCGACGGTTGTTCCAGCGACTGTGCGACGGTCGAGCCCGGTTACGAGTGCGACTCGTGGGGTGGGAGCTGCTGGCCGATCTGTGGTGATGGTTTGGTGGTGGGGGACGAGATCTGCGACGACGGCAATCAAACCGTGGCGACGGCTGCGGCTGCGGTTGGATTGAGTCGGGCTGGATCTGTGCCACCCCTGGGGCGCCGTGCACGACCGAGTGTGGCGACGGCATCCGCGCGGGCCAGGAGAACTGCGACGACGGTAATCCAACCGATGGCGATGGGTGCTCCCTTTCCTGCACGACGATCGACTTGGGCTTCGAGTGCGACTCGTGGGGTGGGAGCTGTTGGCCGATCTGTGGTGATGGTTTGGTGGTCGGGGACGAGCCGTGCGACGACGGCAATCAGACCAATGGCGACGGCTGCGGCTGCGGCTGGATCGAGTCGGGCTGGATCTGTGCCACCCCTGGGGCGCCGTGCGTCACGGATTGCGGCGATCTCTACGTGGCGGGTCAGGAGGCCTGCGACGACGGCAATCAGACCGATGGCGACGGGTGCGCGGGCAACTGCACGAGCATCGATCAAGGCTTCGAGTGTCGACTCGTGGGGCGGGAGCTGCTGGACCGTTTGCGGCGACGGTCTGGTCGTCGGGGGCGAAGTGTGTGACGACGGCCAAACCCCGACGGGCCGGTGCGCGACGAACTGCGAGTCGTTTCTGCTATCGGCCTCGACGTTCACACTCGAAATCAGTGGTGCCGAGCACTGGCAGAGGCTTGGTGGACACGTCGCCGTCGGGGATTTCGATGGCGACGGCAGCGACGATCTGTTCGCGACGAGCTCACAGTCCGCGATGATCTACGGATTTACGGGACTGAGTGCCGCCTCGAGCACGCCCCTGCACGTGAGCGATGCCACGGTGATTATCGACGCGACGGGCCTGCCGTGCTCCACCACTCCCACGCCCATCAGCACCGCGGGCATGGGCGACGTCAACCACGACGGCTACGCCGACCTTGCCGTTTACGGGGGATGGGGGTGCTGGGGCGACGATGTGCACGTCGTGCTCGGGCAGCCGGTGCCAGCGGGGCAGCCGCCGATTTCCGTGGTGCTCTCAGACGTCGCACCAGCCGCCGGGAGTGGTCGTGTTGTCCTCGAGGCCGGACGCGCCCGGGGCCCGCGAGGTGGTTCTCGCCGATACGGATGGCGACGGTGGGGCAGACGCCGTGATCGCTGCCGACGATCCGGTCAGGGTGTTCGTCGTCAAGGGTCCGATCGACACGTCTCTGTCCTACGCCGACCCGGGCGTGGCCTCGCTCTCTCTGAGCGACCCGCTGAGTCGCTGCTGCGGCTCGATCAGCCTGGCGGTGGCCGATGTGGACGACGATGCGGCTGCGGAAATCGTCTACGGTGATTCCAGCTATGACAACGGTCCGGTGTTGGCGGGAGGCGGCGTGTGGGTCGTCCCCGGATCCGTCACGGGCTCCATGGTCGACCCCAACCAAGTCGCCCAAGCGGTGATCATGCCCACGACCAGCGACTACGCGGGGATCGGCGCGGATGTCGGACTGGCGGACCTCGATGGCGACGGGACCCTTGATATCGTTACCGGCGGGAAGGTCTTCTCGGGCTCCGCAGGCGGCGCCGTGGCGTGGGAAACGGACGCATTCGTCAACACGGAGGCTCCGTACAATCAATGCCAGATGCGCAGCCCCGGATTCGACTGGGATGGCGATGGCATTGCCGATGCGGTGACGTCGAGCGGGGTTGTCAGAGGCTTGAGCACGTCGCTCATCAAGGCCGATCGTCCGTTTGTGAGGTTTGACCGCGATCTGCCCGATGTGGGGTGGGACTTGCGACCCGCGATGGGCGATCTCGATGGCGACGGCACGCTCGACTTGGTTTGGGGCGTGCCAGACTCCAGCCCCGGCGGCTGGAACGAGGCCGGGACCGTGCTGATCTTCTTCGACTTCCGCCAGCCCTTCCCCTAGCGCGTCATGACGGCTGTCAGCCCGTGGGGTCTTTCACCGTACGCAGTGCGTACCGCACAAACCGTGATTGCAGCTGTTCGCTGGCGATGGCCTGCTTGGCGACGGGGAGACGGCATACTGCCTGAAGCACGGTGTTGAGGAAGCGGGCGCCACGGCTCGCCCCCTGATCCACCAACAGATGCGGCAGGCGTCCGCGCTCGAGCGCCATCCGAACCATGCGTTCGATGCCCGTGCTGGGCACGTGCGGCTGTCGCTTGCTCCGCTGCATCGTCATCGCGTGCTTGCGGCAGGCGTGGGCGCACACACCGCAGCCGATGCAGCGGTCGACGTCGATGCGCGGCGACAGCTTGTTTCTGCGCGTCGGGCCACCGGTCTGGGCCACCATGGATATGGCTGTGATGGGACACGCTCGCGCGCACCGCGAGCATCCTGTGCAGGCGTCTGGCGCGCTGTGCGGCACGAAGCCGCTGGGGTTGACGGCCGGCAGGTCGAACTCGTTGATCGCCTGAAGCTGCCCGCAACAACACCCGCAGCAGTTGCACAGGTAGACGGGCTTCTGCATGACGTTGTCGGCGATTTGCACGAGCCCCATGGCGCGGCAACGCGCCAGGATGTCGAGCGCCTCAGCCTTGTCGATGGCACGTCCGAACTTGCGCCGCACGACGAAGTCGGCGCCTGCGTTCAGGGCCAAGCACGTCTCTACGGGGACATCGCACGCCGCGGAAAGATGCTCAGCCTTGTGCCGACAGTAGCACAGCGAGACCGAGCGGACGGTCGCCTCCTCGACAGCGGCGGTGGCCCGCTGCCAGTCGAGCACGTCGGGACGCGGTTCGTCGCCGAGGACCTCCTCGTTGACCATCGCGCGGCCCACGACCGTTCGCTCGCCAAAGACGTGGCGAGCGAACGCTTCGTCACCGTGGCAGTACGCGTGCAGAGCCTCGGCCATCTTCTTCTTGGGGATCGAGTCGTGCATGCGCATGAGCGAGAACTCGAAGAATCCCACGACAGGCGGCGCGAGGGCGTACTTGACCTTCCCCGTTTCCGGATGAACGAGATCAAGCACGAGCCCTTTGTCCGCCAGCGCGTCGAGCCGCGGGCGCAGCTCTTCGGGAGCCACACCCAGGCGTGTGGCGATTCGATTCAGGCTCGCCGGTCGTACCGGGATCCGTGCAGCCAACGTGGCATCGTCGGCCGTGTAGAGGATTTCCAAGATCTCTTGCATGCCTCGTCGCGCCGCCGGGTCCTCCGGCCAAGGCAGACCCACCTGGCCCGCCTCCAGACGTGTCAACAGATCACGGTATTCCTGTTTCAGGTGTCCGAGGTGTCCCATCCGTTTCCCTTCCGCGGTGCCTGCTCGGCACGAGAGAAAACTACCTGTCTGCCGTGCCGGTCGTCCATCCCGTAGGCGTGTGTTTTGTCCATCGACCGCGTAACCAAACGGCCGCGTGGCCGGTTGATAGGGGAAACGGAAGAGACACGCGAAACCGCGTGGCTGCGTCGAGGGAATGGAACCGAGGTGGTGTCACGCCACCGTCACCGACGAGGAGCATCATGAGAAGCAACCCAAACGCACGTTTCCTGACCGTCGTCCTGGGGATCACCACGGGGTTTGCCTGCGGCCGTGCGGGTGATACGCCCTCCGAGGATGTGGACGTCGTCTTGGAAGACGCCGCCTTCATTGCGGCGCTTGCCGAGGGCGAGGGCGAAGCTTTGGAGGACGTCCCTGACGGGGACGCGACAGACATCGCTGACGAGCTTCTCGACGACCACGACGCCGAGGCGCCGGACGTCCTGTGGGACTGCTCTTTGGGCGCCGTCAAGCGTCGCGTCCGTGCGGCCTACGACAGCGACGGTGACGGTCGGTTGAACGACGAGGAGCGTGTCGCACTGCGTCAGGACATGGGTGAGGGCCCACAGGCACGGCGTGTGCGACGATGGGCCCGGCATCATCGGCTGGGCCGCCTGATGTGGATTTATGACGCGGACGAATCCCGCAGTCTGAGCGACGAGGAGCGCGAGGAGCTGCGTCAGGATCTCGAAATGCGTTGTCTCCATCGTCAGGCACGACTGCTCCAGGAATTCGACGACGGCGACGGGACGTTGGACGAAACCGAGCTGCAGACAGCACACGATGCCCTTCGGCGAACGCGCCCGCGCGCGGCACCAGGCGATCTTTGACGCGGCGGATACCGACGACGACGGCCACCTCGGTACCGGGGAGAGGCGGACCGCCCACGAGCAGATGCGTCAGCGCATACAGGAACGTCGCAACGCGCTCGTGGCAGAGTTCGACGAGGACGACAGACGGGACGCTCGACGCCACGGAGCGCGCGGCCCTGCGCGAAGCGCTCAAAGCCCGCGTCCGGGGGGAAGACGAGGGCAGCGACACGTAGGGTGTCGTTGGAAGAGCCCCGCCATGAAATCCCAAGTCGCGGCGTCACCGCGCAGCGGCTCCAGCCGCCCCCTCCGAGAGCAATCGCATCGAATCCTGACAAGACCGGAAGTCGCGCTACGCGATGGCCCGCGGTCAGCGGTCAATCAACTTGGCGGCGTCCCGGAAACGACTCCAGAACACCCGACCGGGGCACGGGGCTTCGGGGGTCGGTGGGATCAGAATCCCTTGGCATGACGTGCATCAGCACTGGGAACCCATCGGGAGTTTTGCGTTCTACTGTACAAGCCGGTAGCCTGATGGGTGGAGGACCGTGGGCGACGGTCGGTGGGGCGGTCGGTCGGTCGGTCGACCGAGGCGGGGCGTGGTGGGCACGCCGCCGAGCCTGCGCTGATTTCCATGGCGGTGACAACTTTCATACAGCTCGACGTCTACGGCGGCGGCCAGCTCCTCGGGCAGCACCAGTTCCACAAGATGCAGAGTCGCACGCTCAAGATCGGAAGCGTGGCCTCGGCGCACGTGCGGCTACAAGACCGGGCCTCGGCCCGGGTGCACGCCATCATCGAGTTCGGCGTCAAGGGGGTGCGCCTGATCGATATGGGCTCCCCGAATGGCACATCGGTCAACGGTCAGCGGGTCAGCAACGTCGAGCTCAACCATGGAGATCGCATCGGCATCGGCGAGACACAGATCGCGGTGAGTCTGTGGGAGGGCGAGGTCCCCGCGGCACGCACCCGCTCCCGCTCCCGTCGCCCGCTCCACCGCGCCGATCGCCGCGCAGCCCCACCGGCGGACACGTCGCCTGCCGCTGCTGCTTCGCCGTCCGCGCCTTCCGTGACAGCAGCTCCGCCCATTCTGTCGTCCTCGATCGCACCTGAGGCGGGGCGTGCGGGTGCGCCGCAGCCGGCGGCCGCAGCCGCAGCTTTCGCTGGAGCGCCGGACCCAGCGACTGTGAGCGCGAGTGCCATGGGCCAAGGGAACGCGGTCTCGATGTCGGAGACCGTGGCCGCTCGATCGATCCCTGGAGCGTCGCCGTGGGCGCCGCCAGGCGGCTCCGGCAGCGCTCCGGCCGCGGCTTCCTACGATTGTCTTCGTGACAAGCTGAAGGCTCTGCAGCCCACGCAATTGGGGGAGCTGGAGCGATTCGCGGACTACTTGCTGTGGCGACAGATGGGAGGCGTGGTCCCGCAGGGCGCCACGTCGGGTGGCGCAGTGGAGCTGGCCGCGGCCCTGGAGGGGCCGTCCACGGGCTGCGGTGGATCCCAAGAACTCGATGATCGCCGGTCCCGACGATTTTCTGGAGTCACCGACACGCCCGGCGCCGTCGAGCGAGCGCGTGCAACTCGACCGCATGATGGCCCGGATGCGTCGCGCCCGGCGCCGAACGCTGTTGACCGCGGCCACGGCGGTAGTGGCCCTCGGCCTCGTCCTGGTTGCAGCATTCAAGCTCGCCGTCGTCGGTGGCCGTCGCGCCGATGAAACCGCGGCCTCCGTCGAGGAGCCGAGCAGGATGGAAAGTCCGCAGGAAGAGACGGCGGTGGCGGCAGGACGGCGGCAGAGGAGGAGAGGGACGAGGAACGCTACCTCTACCACACGGTCGCCAGCGGGGAGTCCTTGCAGAGTATCGCCGAGCGAAGGCTCTGGAATGCCGCGAGCTCGACGCTGCTGCTTCAGTACAACCCGTCGGTGGGCAGCACCACCGAGCCCCTCGAGCCCCAGAGCGTGGTCAAGATCCCGCGCTACGAGTCGTACACGGTGGCCAGCGGTGACACTCTCGGCAGTATCGCCAAAGAGCGCCTCGGCAGTGCGGTACGCTATACGGCGATTTTCGAAGCGAACACCGACGTGCTCCCCGATCCATCGGCGGTGGAAGTGGGCATGGAGCTGCGACTTCCGCTTCTGCGCGGTACGACCGATCCGCAGTGACCGGTAGCTGATGCAATACGTCAGCGAACAGCGCGGCCGACGCCACTCGAGGCAGCTTCGGCCCGGACGTTCGTGGCAGGCGCCACGAGGACGCCCCTCGGAGCCTAGTCGCATGATCATGCATCATGACGGGCCGGTGGCCCCCCAGCCACCGTCGAAGTGGCCATCGACGCGTGCGCGCCGTTTCTCGAACCCGACGAAGGCGCCGCCGGCGACGTCTTCGGCGCCTATCGCATTGTGACCCGGCTGGCACGCGGGGGGGTGGGAACCGTCTATCGCGCGCGACCGATCGGCGGCGATGAGGATCGCGACGTGGCTCTCAAGATCTTACGGCGCGATCTGGCATCGGACCCGCAGATGGTCGCGCTGTTTCGTCGTGAGGCGTACATCCTCTCGATGCTGCAGCACCCGTGCATCGTGCGGACATTTGAGGCCGGCGTGGAGGATGGGCAGCTGTTCATCGCCCTCGAGTACGTCGATGGATGCGATCTGTATTCCTTGCTGCAGCGCCTCCGCCAGAGATCTGCGCGCATCCCCAAGCCGCTCTAGTCTGTACATCGCGATGGAAGTGCTACGGGGCCTTGTTGCCGCCCACGAGCTCAGGGACGCGGATGGCGATCTTCTGCACATCGTGCACCGGGATCTCAAGCCCTCCAATGTCCTGCTGTCGTTCAGCGGACAGGTGCGTCTGAGCGATTTCGGGGTGGCCGCATTCTCCGTCGGGCGCCCATGCCGGCAGCACCGATTCCATCGGCACCGTGGGCTACTTGGCTCCCGAGCAGCAAGCAGGCGCATCGCTGGACCGGCGGACCGACGTTTTCGGCCTGGGCATTGTTCTTTACGAGATGCTCACGGGCAGAACGCTGTTTCACTCCGGCGACCGCCAGGAAGCCCTTGCGCGCAACAGACGCGCAGAGGTTCCCCCATTGAACCGGCAGTGCCCCGACATCGGCGCGGACGTTGCGGCGGTGGTCCACAAAGCGTTGGCCCTGCAGCCCGAGCACCGGTTTCAGGACGCCCAAAGCATGCTCGAGGCCCTGGGCCGCGTCACCTCCCCAGATCCGGGTCAGCGTCTCGGCGTCGCTGCCGTCGTGCGCGATACTTTTCTCGGCCGATACAAGGAATCGGTATTTGGCGAGCCTCTGCGACCCAAGGCGGGTGAGGGAGGCGGCCGACCGGTGTGTCTGCTCATGCCGACGGAGGGTCCGCGTTACAACGCCCTGCAACAGCCTCTCGTCGCCAATGGCTTTGCGTGTTTCAGCTACGCGGACCCCACGGCGTTGGGTGACGATCTCGCGGGGGGGCTCCAGCCGACGGTCGTGCTGGTGGGCATGCCGATCGAGGAAAGCGAGACGGCCATCGTGCTCGAGCAGTTGGCTCGCGCGCAGCGTCTCGCGCCGATCATCGGCGTGGCGTCGCCCGCCGAGGACATTCTGTCGGCGACGCTGCGTGCGGGCTTTGACCTTGGGGCCATCGATTTGCTGTTCGAGCCGGTGCGCGTGCCGCGATTGCTTTGCGCCGTGGAGACGGCTTCGCGGGCACGCCGCGAAGCGACTCCGACGACCGGCGCCGTCGAATCGGCATCGGTGCCCGGGGAGGGGGCGCCTGCCCACACGTTCGCCACGCGTCGAGCGACCGTGCTCCTCGTCTCCCCGGATCCGGCTCTCGCGGAACGTCACAGCGTCGCTCTGAGCGACTGGGGTTGGCACTTCGACGTCGCCCGAGACTTCGATGAAGCCACGGCGCGACTCTCTCGAAAGAGCTACATTGCGCTGATTTACGACGCCGGCAGCAGTGGCGTCGAGGGCTGTCGAGCGTTCGTTCAGCAGCTTCGCAGCGCCCCCGGTATAGGCATGTTGCCGGTCCTTGGGCTCGTGGGGTCCGGGGATGATCTGGGCAACTCCGGCCTGCGACGCGTGGTGCTCAGGAAGCGTACGGATCAACCCGTGCTGGTGGCTAGCGGCGTACAGGAGCTGCTGCTCACCCTGCGCGGCGGTCGAGCCTTTGCACGCAAGCCCGTGCATCTTTCGGCCGAGATCCGCTTTGGCGGTCGCCGCGTGCAAGCTCGCATATTCGACGTGTCCCGTCTCGGCATCGGACTGTCGTGCCCGGTGGCGCCCACGGTGGGATCCAAGGTCACCGTCGCCGTGTGTCTCCCGGGTCTGGACGCCGGCGTGGAAACAACGAAGATCGTCAAGGCCACAGGGTTCGTCGCCCGCGTCGGGCTCGTCCAAAGCCAGGACGAGCTGTGTCATATCGGCGTGGTCCTGGCGACCATCGAGGAGGACCACGAAAGCCTATGGGTCGACTTCGTCAATGGCCTCCCGCCGTCGTAGCGTCGCTGCGATCGTCGTGGCGCTTGTTGCGTCGGCGCTTGTTGCGTCGGCGCAATTGCGGCACACTTGAGCTCAAGAGCGTTCGCAGTCTGCCGCAGGAGAGCGAGCGGCGCACACGGGCCGGCGGCATGTTCAGCGGGGCCATGCGCGCGGCAAGAGGGCATTGCGGATGACCATCCGCACGAGACTGCTGGCCGGCAACCTGGGTGCCGTCACCTCGGCGTTGGTCGTAGCGTACCTCTGCGTCGCCACGCCTTTCCAAATCCAAGGCACCGAGCTTCGCCGTGCGATGGAAGCCCACGCTCGCCTGCAGATCCGTCATTTGGCAGCGATGTGCGCAGCCAGCCTGGCTCGGGGCGATGCGGAAGCGGCGCGGGGTTGTCTTGAGACCCTCTCTCGTGATGTGGACGGATTTCGTTTTGTCCACGTCGTCTCGAACGACCTCGACACCCTGGTGAAGCTTGGCGATCACGATACGCTGCCGTTGTTTCGGCAGCATGCTCAGTTCAGCAGGTCGAGGACCGTCGCAATCCGTCAGCCAAGATGCGCTGGTGACGGTCGCCTCCATCGAGTCGGACGGGTTGGTCGCGGGCTACATCGCCCTAGGCCAGAGGATAGGATCCGTCGTGACGACGCGTCAGCGGCTCCTCGGGTCGGCTGCGGCGGCGTTCGCCCTGGGTTGGCTCCTCAGCGGCGCGCTCGCCATGGCGCTCGGGACATCGTTGACTCGCGCCGTGCGGGAACTGACGCGCGTGGCGCGCAATGCGGCCGGCGGAGATCTACGCGAGCTTGTCGACGTGCGCTCGAAGGATGAGATAGGCGTCCTCGCCGAAGGCTTCAACGACATGGTCATGGGTCTTCGACGGGCCATCGAGGCGGTGCAGGAAGCGGCCGCGGAGATCCACCACCTTTCGGAGGGCATCCTGCGGGCGAGTGAGACCCACGGATTCATGATTCAAATAATCAGAAAAGGAGCCATTTACCAATTCGAATACCTTTGAAATGTTTTCATTGTCTACATTTTTCAGTTGGCCATCGCTCTGGGTAAGGATCAGATCGATTTCTTTTTTATTGACAGGACCTTCAGAAATTAAGTTATCAATGATTTTAATAAATGAATTTTTCTCAAGGGAATTTAACCTATCGAGAACATTTGTAAGTTTCATAGCTAAAAAAAATAATTAATAAAGAATATTGAAATTTACGAATTTTTAAAAAAAATTATAAAACCAAACCCACTTTCCGAAGGTGATTATAAATAATAAATTATTTTGATCAATAATACTAAAATATAAATATCCTTCCAACTTTACGTTCATGTAGCATACAATGAACATATACATTATCTCTACCCCTAAATAGGTAGTAAAACAATTCTTGTTCTGGATTATATTCAATATCGATAATATTTCCCTCAAAAACTTCAAAATAAGATGCGATAATCTGTCCCCAAAGTCCTAATGTACAACTCGTGACTATTGCAGGTTTATTAAAAAAATTAGGATTATTTAATATAACTCCATATTCAAGTACTTTATAATGATTCCCAGAATAACTATTCTTAGTATATCTAGTCTTTGCATATCCCCTATTATTTCCTTCAATAGGATATATTTCTTCCTTTGTAAAAGTCGTAATATCACGAATATCAATTAAATCCCCTAAACATTCAAGGATATCATTTGTTGAAATATCAGCAATACTATTTACATTTTTGTTCTGTTGTAGGTAAACTATGCTGTTGATATAGAACATAAAAGCATCATCAAAATATTTACCTTTAAATTCTTTCTCAATGAATGGTCTTGTAAATGGTATTACAATCCTTTCGTGATTCCTTTTATAATAATCTCGAATTCTTTAAGAGTAAAATGCATATATCTTGAATTTTTTATCTTAAGTGCCAGGCAAAATGGAATTATTATTACAATCCCCGTACAATGGTTTCACCCTCTGCAGGATGCCTAGTAAAATATGTAATTGATATATCACTATCATATCGTATGACCGATATTACCAGTACCAATCCAGAAAAATGATATTTGATTATAAATCCATAATCTCGATCTCTCCTTTATATATAAGAATATTTTCTATTTCATCATGTTTTCTTTCTAGAAATGCGGTTTTACTTTTTAAAGTTGGATTTATTGTAATAATTAATTTTGTATGATCAACAGAAAATTTTAGTTCAATAGAGTTTTATATGCACTTTCATCTCTTACCAATTCACCTTGTTCATACCTTAAATGCCTTTCTGATATTAAAGTAAAATTATGCGGTAGGGTTATCATAAAAATGTCCAAAATATTTTTTAAAAAATTACTTTGATTACAGTAGTAATTTACAAAAAAATCATATTTATTTTCTGCAATCCTTAAATTAAAAGATGCTCAAACGACAACGAAAACGACAACCTCAAAAAAATAACCGTTGCAAATATTTGATTTACAACGGTTTATTATTATTTAATTGAGGTCGAGAGCGGATTCGAACCGCTGTACGAGGTTTTGCAGACCTCTGCCTAGCCACTCGGCCACTCGACCTTCAATCTTATAAGCAATAAAAGAGCTATTTTAATCCATCCTGTAAAAACCACCTGGTCTTTAATATTCAGAATGAATGGTTCAAAATTGCTATTATTCACCATAAATTCAAAATCAACCAGTTGATTTTACATATGTAAAGAGGGATGATGATAAGATCATCCCTCTTTTTGTCTATGAAATCTTATTTTTTGTCCTCGGTATCGGCCTCATCTTCTGCTTCATCCTTCGTTTTTATTTCTTCCTTTTTTTCCTTTTTTGCAGAAGTTTTAACTTTTTTTTCCGCTTTTTCCACTTTTTTCTTTGCAGTAACCTTCTCCTTTCCGGCGGCTATTGGCTCTTCCTTGTCCGCTTCCTGCTTCTCATCCTTTTGCTTCTCATCGGCCATTTTGGATTTGGGCTCTTTCTTCGAAGCATCTTCAACCTCGGCAACTTTTTCTTTCTCCGGCTCCTTCACGGTTTCGGATTTTACCTTAACCGTTTCTTGGTCCACAGGTGTTGATGCTGATATTTCTTCAGTTACTTTTTCAACTTCGGAAGACTTCATTTGCATTTTTTCTAATTCTTCCTTTTTAACCTCAACTTTAGGAGTTTCTTTTTTCTTCGGTGCCTTCGTATCCTTTTTATTTTCTTCCTCCATCTTCTCCTTCAGTTCTGATAAGGCTTCCAGGTCACCCAGGGTATCTTTCTCCCCACCCGTATTTATTCTGCTCAAAGTAGACTTCTTCGGTTTCTTCTTCCTGGAAGGCCGTTCCTCTCTTTCAGTGAATGTTGCAGTATGGGAAAGTACGATCCGTTTGTCATCTTTTGAAAATTCCAATACCATGAATTCGAGCGTTTCTCCCACATCAGCCACAGAACCATCTTCTTTTACCAGGTTTTTAGCGGTGGTGAATCCCTCTATTCCATAAGGTAATTCGAGCACGGCTCCTTTGTCATTTTTGCTAATTACGGTACACTTGTGGTTAGATCCTTTTGTAAATACGGATTCAAAAGTATCCCATGGATTTTCTTCAAGTTGTTTATGTCCCAGGGCAAGTCGTCTGTTCTCAACATCCAATTCAAGCACCTGAACTTCCAACTCATCCCCTACTTTCACAAATTCTGAAGGATGCTTGATTTTTTTGGTCCAGGATAAATCTGAAACGTGCACCAGACCATCAATCCCTTCTTCAAGCTCAATGAACAATCCAAAATTAGTCAGATTCCTCACAATGCCCTTGTGTCTTGTCCCAACCGCATATTTAGTAAGGACATCCTGCTTGGTCCAGGGATCTTCAGTGAGTTGTTTGATACCCAGCGACATTTTTCTTTCTTCCCTGTCAAGCGTCAATACGACCGCTTCGAGCTCATCCCCAATCTTAATGAAATCCTGTGGATTCCTGAGATGTTGTGACCAGGACATTTCAGAAACATGTATCAAGCCTTCCACTCCAGGCATTATTTCAAGAAATGCACCATAATCTGCCACATTTACGATTTTACCCTTCACCTTGGAACCTACTTCAATATTCTCAGCTAGGGAATCCCATGGATGAGGTGTCAATTGCTTCATACCAAGCGAGATCCGCTTCTTCTCATCATCAAAATCCAATACCACCACATTCACTTTTTCATCCAGGTTCAGCACTTCTTCCGGATGATTGATTCTTCCCCAGGAAATATCGGTGATGTGCAACAATCCATCAACACCCCCCAGGTCGATAAATACCCCGAAGTTGGTCATATTCTTGATGACACCTTCCAATACCTGTCCTTTTTCAAGGTTTTCAAGAATTTCAGCTTTTTGTTTTTCAAGGTCTTTTTCGATCAACACCTTATGTGATACCACCACATTATCATTGGTATAATTGATCTTGACAACCTTTACTTCCATTTTTTTCCCAACGAAAATGTCAAAATCCCGAATGGGTTTTACATCAATTTGAGAACCCGGCAGGAAAGCCTCGATCCCATGGATGTCAACGATCAATCCTCCCTTGGTTCTTCGCTTGACAAATCCTTCAATAATTTCATCATTATCCTCAGCAAACTGAATATTTTCCCAGGCCTTTACAATTTTTGCCTTTCTCCTGGATAGTATCAACTGGCCGTTGGTATCTTCCTGCTTTTCAATAAAGACCTCCACTTCATCACCAACTTTTAAATCAGGTTGATCCCGGAATTCAGTGGCAGAAATAAGACCATCGGACTTGAATCCTATATTTAATATCACATCACGATCACTGATGCCAACAACTATTCCCTTGACAACTTCTTTTTCAGTGATCTGCGTCAGGGTTTCATCGTACATTTTTTCGAGCTTTTCCCGCTCTGCCCTGGAGTAATCCTCTCCGAATCCTTTTGATTCATCATCCCAGACATACTCCTGTGATTGGTTTTTATCTTCCATATTAATTAATTGAAGCTCAATAATTTACAAATCAGTCATTGAGCCATTGACTGTTTTAATTTTGATACATTCCCTGAATCTCAAGGACCATCCGCTTTGAATGGACTGCAAAGGTAGTAAAAAATTGGTTTTAAAGAATATATGCCCCCTTTTTTTATGTATTGAAGTGAACCATAGCGTTTCAACAGATAAAATGATCCGGTAAATATTCCCATGATCGGATATTTACCGGACCGGAGACTTGGTGTGGATTGAAACGATTGAGTATTATATATCTTCCTTGCTTAAGATACCGGTGAAATAATCCAGAATTACTTTTTGGAAAAGTAACATATACTGAGCCTGGGCCCTGCTTCCGGCAGCATCTACAAAGGTCCCGGTCGACCTTGAAAGTTCGACGAGATTTCCCACACCTACTTCATACCTTTCTCTCTGGATCGAATAGGCTGCCTGAGCTGCTTCAAATTGCTTTAATGCTGCATAATATTCATCTTTTGAAGCAACAAAACTCAGGTAAGCATTCTGCACCTCATTGAAAATCAATAATCGGAGATCTTCCTCTGCCAACCGAGCATTTTCATAAGCCATTTTGGCTCTTGTCTTCTGGGCTATGACAGAATTCTTTGAATAAATAGGGATATTGAGTTCTACCCCATAGTTGAATACACTGTTATCATCGAATTGGTTGGATAAAGGTTTACTTTTGTCAGGATTATCTTCCATTTTCAGCTGTGAAGAATATCGTGTCCCTGCACCACCAAAGAGGGTAAGTTCTGGATAATGCCCGGATCTCGCGATATTAATAAATGCATCTGCAGCCTCCTGGTCAGCCAATGCACTTTTGTAGTCGGGGCGGTAATTCATCGCTAACTGGTATAAATCCTCAAGATGATAATCCCTTAACAGCACACTCTCAAAACCCCAATCCGGGTCGACCGGATCAATCTGAGTGACCGGATCCATCAACAGCGTCTGTTTCAACCTCGCTTTGTCAAGACGTAGATTATTCTGAGCCCGTATCTTTTCGACTTCAATCTTGCTCACAGTCGCCTCCTGGTCTAACTGATCGCTTAATGGCCGGGTTCCTGCCTCCACAAATCCCTGAATTTGCTCTAAGGTGGTAGTCTGGACTTCAAGGTTCTGTTCCGATATCTGCAACAATTCATTATCCAACAATACCTGCAAATACTGTTGGGCAACTTTGTAAATGATTTCCTGTTCCGTACGGGTAACCTGATACTGTTGCGATTCGAGAAGAGCCTGGGTCCTCTTGTTTGTATTCAATCTGTTAAGGCCATCAAAAATGATATACTCAGCTCCCACATTCAGATATGCATTATCTGTATTATCACGGAATACAGTACCTGTAACCTGGTCAAATTGTTGTCCGTTAAGACGCTGAATGGTGGTGTTAGCCCCAACGCCAGGAGCATAAAGCGCTTTTGCCTCCTTACGATTGGCGTTACTTGTTTCCAGATTATTTCTTTCCTGTCTGAGGGCTACATTATTTTTCATGGCCATCTTTACAGCCTCCTGAAAACTCAGCTTCAGTGTATCCTGTGCATGCCCCGTACCCACCATCATGATCCCTGAAATGATAATCGCACTAATCCGTCGCATATTATACCGATTTTGATCTATGAAGCCAGGGCTTTTTCTGTTCTCGAATCACTCATGACCGCTCCATCTACAAGCCGAACGATTCGGTCACCATATTGTGCATTCCTTTCAGAATGAGTTACCTGGATGATTGTCATCCCTTCTTTATTCAATTTTTTAAAGATTTCCATAATATAATCACCCTGTTCCGAATGCAGGTTACCGGTGGGTTCATCAGCCAGCAGCAACCTGGGTTTTCCGATGATCGCCCTGGCAACTCCAACCAATTGCTGTTGCCCTCCTGATAATTGTTCGGGGAATAAATCCTTCTTGGCCACGATCTGGAAACGGTCCAGCATCTCAGCTACCATGGCCTTTCTTTCAGAAGATTTTATTCCTCGGTACAATAAAGGTGTTTCTATATTTTCATAAACAGTCAGTTCATCGATTAAATGATACGCCTGAAATACAAATCCGATATGGTGTTTGTGCAGCTCAGACCTTTTCCGTTCCTTCAGTTTATTTACAGGTTGATCCATAAATAAATATTCTCCAGCGGAAGGTTCATCCAACATGCCGATGATATTCAATAAAGTGGACTTCCCGGCTCCACTTGGTCCCATCACGGTTAAAAACTCGCCTTCCTTGATTTCCAGGTCAACGCCTTTTAAAATGAAAATCCGTTGGTACTTATTGTCCACGTACTTGTCTAAATCAATCAATCTGATCATTTCTGTTAATTTAATTTCATTTTCCCATTCACTAAGCCAATAAATATGCCAAATAGGAAATAAGGGAAATTAGGCGGAAAACGGATTTTATCCTGCTTTATGAACATATAAAACGTCCGCTTTTGGGAAGGGGGCGTCCGCTAGTGGACAAAAAAGAAAGCCGACTTACATCGGCTTTCCTGCAAACAGAGAGTTTAATGTTTAAAATTTATAATTTGTTATCTGGCTATTAAATTAATCATTATTGATAAAAATGAAAAACTTACTTTTCGTAAAATCAGTAAATAATTTCTGCCATTCCCTTTTTATCCATAATTGCTTTACCAAATATAAACAAGGTAGACTCATTTCCATTATTCATGATAAAAACCAATGCCCATAAAAGATAAATCTGTCGGAAAGGGGATCAATGGGTATCATTGATTATAATTTCATAGCTAATCTCCGCTGTTTTTTTCAGCATGTAACTTACCCCGCAATATTTATCCTGTGAGAGATTCACCGCTTTTTCCACCTTCCCTTTATCAATATCATTCCCCTCAAGGATATAGCTGAGATGGATCTTGTGATAGTATTTGGGATGTTCTTCGGTAAGCTCTGCGGTAACCTTTATTTTAAAGTCAGAAAATTCAACCCGCATTTTATTTAAAAGGGAGACAACGTCCATACCGGTACATCCTGCCAGTGAAAAAAGCAACAATGGCTTTGGTCGTGGTCCTTTCCCTTGTCCACCAACCTTCGAATGTGCATCCACAGTAATTTCATGATCGTTGATGGTTGAATTGAATGACATTCCACTCGCCCATTGGGCTACTAATTCCTCTTTCATAGTATAATAATGAATTTATCAGGTTTAAAAAACTTATTCTGAGAAACGGCGTGCTTAAAAAATCCAATGCATTGCAAATTTAGGCCTAAAAATTCACAATTCAATCCTGTCAATTAAAAATCCTCAGGAGTATTTACCGGTCTTTTCCTCAATGGACACGTCAGCATCCTTTCTCACCTGAATCTTGATATTTACCAGTAATTCTTCCGCCCCAGACGCAAAGCAGGCTTCCTGAGCCTTTTTTACCACATTCATGACTGTTTCATAATCGCCCTCAATGACCGTTTCAAAGGGACAGACCTGATATTTTAATCCGGATTCCTGGATGACATGGATGGCTGTATCAACCAATTGATAAAGATCCTTTGTGCTTGATTTTGGCAATACCTGTATTGCCAGATTGATGGTATGTTCCATATTAAAAAGCTTCTGTTATGTTGATATAAATTCCATGCGTTTCCCGTCCAAATCCGAAGTCCAGACGAAGATTTACCTTGCGCTTCGGGAGGATCATATATCGCAAGCCAAATCCATAGGAAGGTTTGACATCTGAAAAATCAAAGCTATTAAATTCCTCACTCACATCACCGAGCCCACCGAAAACAACCATTCCGAAACGTTTATAAAATTGCCAGCGATATTCCATCTGAGCAGCATATAGCACTTTATCACGATATCTTCCACGGTAATATCCACGCATAAGTTTATCGCCTCCAAGTAAACTGAGCTGTTGAAAAGGCACCTCACGATTTGAAAAACGACCCTGGAACTGTAAACCCAGTATGTGCTTGGGAGCAAGAGTAAAAAACTTCAGGGCTTCAAGTTCAAGGATATTGTAAATAAAATCTGATCCAAGATAATCCCGGTAATGCCGGGTGGCCAGCTCAATAAAATGTCCCCTAGAACTGTTTAAATTAAAGTCGCGGGTATCCCACTGAAGAATAATTCCAATTCCCGAGCTGATGCCGCCATTACTTCCTACGATACCGGCCGTATCAAGAATCCCACCTGCTTCTTTATCAATATTCCCCAGATAATAAAAATTATACATCAACCCCGCATAAAAATTGTCGAATATCTGGCGCATGAACTGAGTCTTAATGTTGAAATTATTGGCATTATACAGTTCTTCATCCTTTTGTTCGGTCTGGTTTCCTACCCCGTAAAAAAAATCCGGAAATTTAGCGAACAGGAACTTACCGGTGATCCTGTACTTTTCGTCTCTTGTGAAAATATCGTGGTCAACATCCACCAGCAGCTGCGACCGTAGGGTAAAAACAATGGCGGTTCTGACATTTGAAAATTTTGCTAAGGTATCTTCCGGTACTGTCCGGAATAAATTAAACAAAACACCTCCAAAAGCCAGGCTGGTTTCCGGAGAATAAAAAACAATTGGCAATGGAACGAGGCTCCCTTTTTTTATCATGCCAATCTTTTTTTCATAATGAATGGTATCCTGAAGTACATCACTCCCTTCATCTGCTTTCAAAACCGCAGGTAATGCCAAACTTATCTGAGATAATAGCAGAAAGACTATATATTTATGTATGTCTCTTTTCAATTCAGGGCTTAAATTATGAATATTATTTAAATTTGGTATGTCCTGGAAGAATTTGTTGGATTGAATTTAATATATTCAGAAAAAGAAAATACAATCAGACACCACATGCTATGAAACGATTTTTTTTGCTCATCATTTTAATTTTTCCCCTGATATTTAATTCCTGTAAATCGGAAAAAGACCATTATATTATCCATGACTGGGTGCCGGATATTCAGAGAAATTTTCTGGGTGAAATGTTCTGGGCGAATCGACTTCAGGACTGGCAAGTCCATGAGGGCCGGTTGGAATGCATAGGAGGAACTCAGGACCTTCGGACCGTACATGTCCTGACCCATGAAGTGAGTGCAAGGAATGAACCATTCGAAATAACGGTCACGATCGGGACCATCCATAAGGAGTCTCCTGGAGAAGATGCTTTCGCGGGCATATTGATTGGTGCAGGTTCACTAGATCTGGATTATCGGGCCCGGAGCCTTATCTTCGGTCATACAGGTAAAGAAGGAGGCATCATTGCGGGGATCAATGGAAATGGCGAACCGGTCATTCTTGATATGGAAAATAATTTGGATCCCCTGGTAGAGAAAATCCCCGAAAATAACAAATACCTGGTGCCGGGCGCTGGCATAACCATGATCATAAGAGGGATACCTGTTCCCGGAAGAAATGAATACCAACTCTCTGTCCTTCTAAAATCTGAAAAAATTTCTGTCGCAACCGAGATCCCAGCCAGGCGACTGGAAGGCAACATTGCCCTGATCGCCCATCACGGGAGTGATCCATCAGGCAGATCCTACTGGTTTCATGACCTGAGATTAAGCGGATCCAAAATAGACTACAATTCAAACAGGACGATGGGCCCCATCGTGTCGACTCAACATACATTGAGCCGGAAGATACTACGGATGAAGGTGCAAATGATGCCTGTTGGAGATTCCGATTCGCTGGATATTTCTTTTCAATATAAAACAAAAGAACAGGCCGAATGGAGGAATCAGGTAAAAACTGCCATCAATCCATCCGGATATGTGGCGGTATTTACAGTAGATCCCTGGGATGACACAAAAGATTTTGATTACCGGGTGATCTTCAGTATGAGGGATAACCAAGGAATCCAACAGGAATACATTTACGGAGGCACCGTAAAAAAAGATCCTGTTAATAAGGAAATGATCACTGTGGCGGCCTTTACGGGCAATAACAATACCAGCTGGCAGAGCAATGCTTTTGACCGAACAAGTCTTTTCTTCCCACATGAAGATCTGACCGCCCATGTGGCCGATCATGATCCAGACTTTCTGTTTTATTCGGGAGATCAATTATATGAGGGGAGCCCTTCTCCACCTGACCGCTCCGGGGGTAAATCATCCATGCTGGATTATTTATATAAATGGTATCTATGGTGCTGGGCACACCGGGATCTGACAAGAAATACACCATCAGTTTCAATTCCTGATGATCACGATGTCTTTCATGGAAATCTCTGGGGTGATGGTGGATCTATCCCACCTCAGGAACCTCCAGGGGGTATCTATCCTGACTATTACCGGGGCGGATTTGAAAGTCACTGGATCCAGGACCAGGGAGGTTACCGGATGGGTACGGAATTTGTCAATATGGTAGAACGTACCCAGACCAGTCATCTTCCCGAGCCCTATGATCCAGAACCTATAAAAAATAACATAGGAGTATATTATACTTCAGTCTTGTATGGAGGCATTGATTTTGCGGTATTGGAAGACAGGAAATTCAAATCTGCACCAGGTAATATATTGCCCAGGGACAAGATCGTGAACGGTTTCTCCCAGATCGATAATTATGACGCCACCCGGGCCGACCGGCCTGAAGCTATTCTTCTGGGGGATAGGCAATTGCAATTTATCAAAGACTGGGCAGCAGACTGGAAAAACGCTTACATGAAAGTTTCACTTTCCCAAACGATCTTCGCCGATGTCTGCACCTATCCGGATTCGTTTAAAACCGATGCAGGGACGCCCCGTTTACAGCCTCTCCCTCAGGGAGTCATACCCAAGGACTATTCCCTGGCAAAGGATATGGATTCAAATGGTTGGCCTCAATCAGGCAGGAACCGGGCACTGGAAGAATTAAGAAAGGGATTTGCTTTCATGATTGCAGGAGATCAACACCTGGGGAGTGTTGTACATCATGGGATTAATGAATGGGAAGATGCAGGAGTATCATTTTGTGTGCCTTCGGTTGCAAATGTCTGGCCACGGAGATGGTTTCCACCCAAGCCCGGGTTGAATCATGATCCAGAAAAACCAGATTATACCGGCAGGTATTTTGATGGTTTCGGGAATCGCATCTCCGTATTTGCCGTATCAAATCCATATCAATCCGGAATTTATCCGGAAGAACTGAATGACCGCGCACCCGGTTACGGGATTGTGAAACTGAACAAGCTCGACCAGACCATTACGATCGAATGCTGGCCCAGGCATGTCGATCCAGCCCAACCCGGTGCTGAACAATACCCAGGTTGGCCCATCAGGTTCAGCCTGGAAGACAACTATGGGAAAACAGCGGCTTACTGGCTCCCCACCCTATCTATAAATAACCTGGAAAATCCACCTGTTATCCAGGTAATCAATGAAGGTAACGGGGAGATTGAGTATACGGTCAGGGCAAAAACAAATCTTTACACGCCAAAAGTTTATCATTATGGGATGTATACAATTCGCATTGGTGAACCCGGAACATTGAAGATCAAGGAATTCAACACGATCCGGACACTAGTGAATAACCAGGCTGACACACTTGAAATAAACTTTTAAAAATTTAACTCATCTGGTAATTTCAGATTTACACGCTGGCAACACAAAAATCAAAAACCGAATCATATTTGGAGTAATATAGAGAAATATACTTTTGTATATATTAATGTTAAATCCTTATTTTAATCCATGATGGATAAAACACACCCGACATCACCGGAAAACTATCAGGTAGAAGTATGTTTTTCGCCGGTTCTATACAAGGATAAACTCACAAAAAAAAATTTCATTGCCGTGGTGGTCGACATCTTACGTGCTTCCACATCCATCTGTGCAGCACTGGACCATGGAGTTAAAGAGATCATCCCCGTCGAGGGTGTAAATGAGGCCAGGGAATTTAAAAAGAGGGGATACACGGTTGCATGCGAAAGAGATGGCAATGTGCTTGACTTTGCCGATGTTGGAAATTCACCTTCCGATTTTCTGCACCGGTCTTTTAAGGATTCAACCATCGCCTATTCGACTACCAATGGGACCAGGACCATACGACTTGCATCTGACGCCGATGAAATTGTGATCGGATCCTTCGTAAATCTATCTTCCCTGGCTAACTGGTTGATCTCCCGTAAGAAAAATGTGGTCATATTGTGTGCGGCCTGGAAAAATTTATTCAATCTTGAAGACAGTGCCTTCGCCGGGGCATTGACTGAAAAACTAATGGCTGAGCCACACTTTCATACTACATGTGATTCCGCTAAAGCTTCCCTGGATCTCTGGTCACTTGCCAGGAATGACCTGGGGGGCTATCTGGGTAAATCATCTCATAGAAATCGTCTGAAACATCTGGTTTCGGACGAGGATTTCAGATATACGGTCTCAATAGATGCTACCCGGGTGATCCCCTACTTTCAAAACGATGTGATTATTAATTTAGAGGCCTGATGATCTTTTCCTGATCCAGGATCTTGGTTCTGAATTTTGTGTCTATGAAGTTTTTAGAAATAGGACCAATCCTAGCGGAATATCCTCAATGGTCCTGAAAATTAATAATTCAAAAAAGATTTTCTATTACTGGCTGTATCATTTTCCAGTATAGCTCAACCTGTAGATCTTGCTACGGAAATCATCACTGATGAGGAGGCTACCGTCGGCCGCAACCTCCACATCCACAGGTCGGCCCAGGACTTCTCCTTCGTCACTAAGAAAGTTCACATATTTTAACTCTCCATAAGGCTTCCCTTCTTCAAAAAAGATCCGGGTCACACAATATCCTGACTTTTCACTGCGGTTCCATGAACCATGATATGCAGCAAAAATATCGCCCTTACAATCCGCTGGGAATTGATCACCGGTATAAAAGTTAAACCCATTGGGAGCCCAGTGCGCACCGGCTGACCAGGCCGGTGGGATGGTCTTTTTCGCCAATGCCACGATATCTGGACGGTCCATATATTCATACCTTGGGATTTTGTTACCCACGATATACGGATGTCCGTAAAAACCGCCTTCCACATAATGATTCAACTCACAGGGGGGATTAAAATCCGTAATAGGCTGTCCAGAGAGGCTATCCTTATCCTCCAGGTATCCACCGAACCAGTCACTGCCATGATCCATACCCCAGATTTCGAAGGTTCCGGGGCGTAAAAGCAGTTTTTCGGTATTCCGAAGGCCGGAGGCAAATAGTTTTTTATCAGATCCATCGGGTGTAAAAGACCAGATCTTCAACCTTTCCGTATCGGTATCATCCGTTATATTCCCGGAACAACCGATGGAAGTGTATAGACGGTCTTCCATGATCAAAATCGATCGCCACCAATGACCCCCTCCTTTAGGCAGTTCACCATCCGGGATGATGGTTTCCTCCTCGTCCGCCATCCCATCACCATCAAGATCACGTGCACGGAAAATGGCACCTGTTTCAGTAAACCACAACCAGCCATCATGCCAAACCATTCCATGAACTGTTGGATGTCCTTTAACAAAGGTCGCTACTTTCTCATAATAACCATCCCCATCTTCATCTCGACAGGCCCTGATTTCTCCATTCCCAGGCAAAGACACAAATAATGTTCCATCCGGTCCCATTTTCAGAAAACGTGGATTCTTGATAGAATCCTGCACAACGGTCAGTTGATATCCATCTCGTACTTTAATGAACGTATTGGCCGGTTCTTTTGGCTTCTGATTTTCACAGGAAGCCACCACCAGGGAAATAAGGAAAATGCTGGTCAGAATGATTGAAACCTTCATATTATTTTTTTTTGTACTCCGAAATTTATACAAAATAAAATACAATCAAGAGATAATTGGAATTAATTCATACCGGGAAATTGTCTGATGGCTGAGCCCTAGTAACCGATTACTTTCAAAAAGTATTTGAAGCCTGATTATCCATGACTGATACGGGAAGATAAAAAAAGATCAATTTACAGGTCAACAGGATGCACTATTCAGTTCTGAAAACAAAATCCCGGGGACCACGGCCCACAAAATATTTATCAATCAGATCCCCGTTCAAATCAAAGCGGTAAAAGGAACCATTGCCCTGAAATCCGGCTGCATCCGCCACATAAAGAATGTTCTTGAGGGGATCCATCCCCAAACCGTACCAGTTCTGTCCTGAGACAAATTCTACCGGCGATTCTACCATCGGCGATTCCATCCCATTAAAAATTAATTGTACCTGATAAACTGTGTTTTCAGTACTATAGTCCGGATTCCATTCCTCCGACATGAAATAAATCCCATCACCGTCCCCATTGATGGTGATCCGGCCATTCGGAGAAAAATCCGCAAGGTCCAGATCATAAATCAACTGATCCTGGTCCGTATCTATTCCGTTTAATGCACCGGTTGTAACATACGCACCAGTGCATAAGACCCAGAGATTCTCCATTTTATCGATCACAAACCTGGTGGGCCCCATGGATACTTCCAACTCCCTGATCAATGAATGATCCGTCGGATCGTAAATCGATACCAGATTGGTGGCACTGTTTGCCACATAGATCTTATTCTTCATCACCATGATGTCTTCCGGACGGGAAGCAGTCTCGATCTCCTTTTCAAGACGCATACTTGTCAGGTCATACACCTTAATGCGGGACTCATTGTTGACAAAATTTTCATCATATGGGCCCCAATCGGTAATATATCCCGTGTTCTGGTAAGCTGCAAAATATCTTGGTATATCAAAGGCATTCTGGAGGGAATGAACCGAAACCAGGTCATTCTCCCTGACCACCTCAAGCCGGCCCAATTGATCAATCAGATAACCATGCTGATCATAAAACCTCAAGGATTGTAACAGTCCGGCAAAAGGTCGCTGATTGATTTTTTCAAACAGGTTATTGATTATTGTAAGACTATCGAGGTTAAAAAAGCTTAAGGATCCATCACTATCGGAAAAATTTCCCTCATTCAGAATAAAGACCCCATGATCGAAATCAGAAGATCCAACCGGTCCGGGATCTTTATTGTCACAGGATGAATAAATTAATAAAAGTGAAAACAGATACATAGAGGAAATCAATCGATGTTTCATTATATAAATTATGTTTAAGTATTAAAGAAAAAATGAAGGCCCGCCAGATAGGTTCTTCCGGGCATGGCTCGATACTGGACATTCTGATAAGCTTCATCCAAAAGATTTTCAACTCTTACCTCAACCGACAGCAATTGCCGGTTGATCCTGAAATTCCTGGAAGTCCGGATGTTCAAAAGGAAATATCCGGACAGACTTGTCTCATTATCGGTTGTGATGAAGGTTTTACCCGTATAATTTGCCGACAAAGCGGCTACCCAGTCACGGTATTTCCATACTGTATTCATGCCTGCAAGATGAACCGGAGTATAGGGAAGTTGGCAGCCGATTTCCCTGGAATTTTCAGTATCCGTCTGCCGGATGATGCTCCGGGTCATTGAATAAAATCCCTGGAACTCCAGATCGGAGAATCCCAACGGGTAAATAATTGATGTTTTAAACTCCAGTCCGGATGCATTCACCTTTCTTACGTTGTCAGGAACCCAGTAATTTCCTCCAGGGACCCATAAGATCCAGTCATGTACCCGGTAATGAAAACCAGTTATACTGATCTGGATCTGCTGTGAACTATTTAACTCATAGTGCACCGTTCCTTCCAGATTCTGACTTCGCTCCGGCTGAAGATCAGGTTGTCCTCCCGGCTGCCAATAACGGTCATTTAAGGTAGGTACCCGATAGTTCAGCGAAACCTGGCCGTCCAATCGGAACCTTGAGGCGGAGGACAATGGAATATCGTATTGGATTCCAAGGGAAGGAGCCAGCGGGGTTTGATAATTCGTAATAAATTGTTGTTTAAGATTTAAACTAACAAGCGTGGCAGGAAGCCCGGAATACACCACCCCCCCGTAAATATTGGAACGGTCTTCCTGCTGTTTTTCTGCATAGTTTTCAGAAACGGCCAGAATATGATTATAATTCACACCTGTCCTGAACTTCCAGTCGTTCAGCTCATTTTCATAGGCAAATTGTCCTATCCATTGACCGGAATGAATCTCATATTGATTGTTATAGAGTAAATAATCCCACAAATACCCCGTTTTGGCTTCAAAAAAACCAATCGGTGATTCCTGGTGGTAATTGGCTGCCACACGAAAACTTTTATCTTTCTGCGATTCATCACTATCTGTATTCGACATGGACGGCTGAATTTCACGGTCTCCGTAATTGAACCAGCTGTTTACTGAAAGAAATGAGGATTCAGAGGTTTTAAAATACAGGTCTTGGATCAATCCATATTGAAAAATGGATGCATTTTCCTGTCTTTCAATGGGACTTCCCGGCTTTGTGAAATTTTTATATCGGAAATTATTTTCAATGAAATTTCTGTAAAATCGGGAGGTGGAAAGCGCATTTTTCCAGGGCTTCAGGGTTGTTTCACCCGAGACAAGAAACTGGCCATACGATCCACCAAAAATATTCAAATCCCCCTTCATTTTATCGAGATCCCAATCCGGCTTGGAATCCAGCAGAATGGCCCCGCCTATGGCTTCTGATCCATATCTTGAACTGGTGGCGCCATAGTGGATCTTTACCTGATCAAAGGCGAAAACCGGGAAAAGCGAAAAGTCTGATTGGCCGACAGTTGGCTGATTTACATTGATCCCATTCCATAAAAGCGCGGTATGGCCCGCCCCTGTTCCCCGGAACGAAACCGATGAAAGCATCCCATTGCCGTAGGATTTGAAATGAATGGGAGCTTCTGCCCTGACCAGGTCACTCAGACTTAAAGGTGAAAAGGAATTAAGTTGTATGGAATCTATCTGATGGATCTGGCTGCCGGCACTGAATCTTTCGAAATAGTCTCCCGTAATGGTGATCCCTTTCAATCGAACCGTATCCTGCTCAGGATCATCTCCATAAATCACATGGGCAATGAAATAAAATATTAAAATCAGTAAATACCTGAAACGCATATGCCTGAATTAAATTATGCCTGATAATTTAATTCAAAGCGTTCATGGATTAAGAAATGAGATGGCTTGTCGCATTCATTGCAAAAAGTCGCCTCAGCCTTTTCACCCGAAAGCTTTGAAAGTTCAACTACGGCAGGTCTCCTGGCTTGCTTAATTTTCCAAGCCTTCCCATACCGCCTACGACGGCACAGTGGCAGGTGATTGGAAAATCATCATCAGCTTACAGTTGCGGGGACAGCTCCGGAATTCTCTCCCAATATCCATCGGGATAGGAGTCACCGGATTCCCTTTTAATCTTTATCCCGGCTGAACCGGGACAGAACCGCTATGACACAAAGATAGGAAAATAATCCTGCACTATTCAATGACTATATGTATGATTTTTCAATTTTTCAAAAAAGAAAAATTAGCCTGAAAAATTCACAAATTTTTTCCAGAAGAGCCTATGAAGCACAATTTCTTTTAAATTCGCAAGATATTCATTGATTTTAAAATCATAAGCATTTATCGAATGGCCTGGAATAAGCCATTGAATTTGTGCTTATCGAAGGTTAATCCCGTTACTTATTTTTTTTAAAATAATCAGATACAAATTGCAGGTATTCTATTTGGAAAATTATTCATGAATAAGCGGGATTAAAATTGTTATACTTGTATCTAATTCTTTTTGGCATGCCAGGAAAATATCACATGATCTTTTTTTCCCTTTTAACGGCCTTTATTTCCTGCCGTAATAATGAAACCAGCGAAAAAAATAAAACCTATTCACATGTGGAGGGTAGGGAATTAAAGATCGATTATGGCACCCGCTTTTCCATTACATCATTCGACATGTTTAAGGAGTTAAAGGTGATCTCCCCCTGGCCAGGTTCAGCGGATACTTTTACCTATATCCTTACCCATGAAAAAACAGGAACATTTTTTTCGGACCGGGACAAAAAGGTGACAGAGGTCAGACTCCCGGTCAGAAACTTGGTATGCTTTTCAACCACCCACCTGCCTTACCTGGAAATGCTGGGAGAAGAAGATAAGCTTGTCGGGTTTCCCACGACCAGTTATATCAGCAGTGATACCTTCCGGGAACGTGTAAAAAGTGGGAAAATAAAGGATCTCGGACCTTCCAATGAAATTAACCTGGAGCAACTATTGGATCTGAATCCTGACCTGGTCATAGCATTCAGCATGAACAATGACCTTTCCATGGTCAGGAAGATCCAGCAGACTGGCATTCCCGTAGTATTCAACGCAGACTACCTGGAGGATCATCCTCTGGGAAGGGCAGAATGGATAAAATTCATGGCTGCTTTTTTTGATAAAGAAAAGCGGGCGGATTCGATCTTCAGAGAAATACAATCCCGTTACCAGGTCACCCGGGAAATCATGGGCCAGGCAGCGCAAAGACCCAGTGTTTTTACCGGGGTAGTATATGGAGATACCTGGTTCATGCCAGGCGGCAGGCATTATGGTTCCATTTTTTTCGAGGATTCCGGCGCCAATTACATCTGGTCGGGTAATCCATCGAAGGAAATCCTTCAGCTCAGCTTCGAATCTGTGTATGACCAGGCAAAGGATGCCGATTACTGGGTGGGTGTGGCGACCTATCATTCACTCAGGGAGATCAAACAGGCTGATGAAAGATATACTGAATTTAAAGCATATCAGGACGGTAATGTATATAATTATACCGCACAACTTAAAGCGGAAGGAGGAAATGCTTATTTTGAAAAAGGATATGCAAGACCGGACATTATTTTAAACGATCTGGCCAAAATATTTCATCCGGAACTGATGAAGGATCATCCGTTTTATTTTTATGAAAAATTATTTTAATGGATCCGCAATGAATCAACGCATTACAGGATTGATATTCATACTGGTGATTTTATTGATCATATTGGTCATTGTGAACATATCGCTGGGATCTGTTTACATTCCCTTCAATAAGATCATATCATTCCTGGTGGGATCTTCCCTTGAAGAAAAAGGATGGGAAAATATAATTCTTCAATTCCGGATGCCAAAAGCCATTACTGCCGTGCTGGTTGGAAGTGGATTGGGTGTCAGTGGTTTATTGATGCAAACCCTCTTCCGGAATCCGCTGGCCGGTCCCTTTGTACTCGGGATCAGCTCAGGTGCCAGTCTGGGGGTCGCCATCGCCATCATGGCGGGGATATCCTTCGGAACCGTCATTACTCAACTGGGGATCGGAGGAAGCTGGATCCTGACTTTTTCAGCCAGCCTTGGAGCGTTTGCTGTCCTTTCGGTGGTCATCATCGTTTCCATGAAGATCCGTGACAGCATGTCTTTATTGATCATCGGCCTGATGTTTGGAAGTGCCACGGGAGCCATCGTTAGCGTGCTTCAGTTCTTCAGTAAAGCAGAATCGATCCAGGCCTATCTGATCTGGACCTTTGGAAGCCTGGGAGGACTTACCTGGGAAGAATTAAAATTGTTCATCCCCGTGATCTTATTATCCCTGGGATGGGCATCAACTCTATCCAAACCACTCAACGCACTTTTGCTGGGCGATCAGTATGCACGAAGTTTGGGTTTGAATATCCAGAAAACAAGATTGATCATCATCATTTTGACCAGTCTGCTGGCCGGGACGATCACTGCATTCTGCGGGCCCATTGCCTTCATTGGAATCGCCATCCCACATATTACGAGATTGCTTTTCAATACGGCAAACCATAAATTATTATTCCCAATGGTAATCATCTGTGGTGCAATTCTCATGCTGTTTTGCGATATCATTGCCCAGATACCCGGGAAGGAATATACACTGCCTATCAATGCGGTTACTTCCGTATTGGGAGCGCCCATTGTCATCTGGCTCGTTATCAGGAGAAGGGATTTCAGTAAATCATTCGGTGTATAGATGGAACAGCAGAATCCGGTGATCGAATTAAACAATCTGACTGTTGGATACAGGAAGGGGAAAAAAACAATTCCTGTCCTCAGTGATCTGAATGTAAATTTGCAGAAAGGTGAAATGGTATGCCTGGTGGGAAAGAATGGCATCGGGAAATCCACCCTCCTTCGCTCGATCGCCGGGATACAAAGCCCGCTTGGGGGGCAGGTACTTATCAATGGAACAAGTGTTTCCAATTATCCAATCCTTGAGCTGGCCAAAACGATCAGCCTGGTACTGACCGACCGGATCTTTGCCGGGAACCTGAAGGTAGAAGAACTGGTAGCCCTGGGAAGACACCCTTACACCAATTGGCTTGGAACGCTCACCTCAACAGATCACCGGAAAATCAATTGGGCACTCGATATCTCCGGCGTTCAGCAGATACGCGGCCAATCAATCGGGGAATTGAGCGACGGTCAATTCCAGAAAGTATTGATTGCCCGGGCACTCGCGCAGGATGGTGACATCATCCTGCTGGATGAACCCACCGCCCACCTCGATCTGCCCAATAAAATCTCCATCCTGAAATTATTGAAAGATCTTTGCGATGAGACCGGTAAATCAATCCTGATGGCCACCCATGAATTGGAGTTCGCTTTTCAAATGGCCAACAGGATCTGGATGGTTCTCAGCAATCATGAACTTACCTCCGGAATGCCTGAAGACCTGATGCTGGATCACTCATTTGAAAAACTGATCGATCATGAAGCGGTGAATTTCAACCTGGCCAACGGACGTTTTACAATCAATCATGAAAAAAGATGGTTCTGTAACCTGGAAGGGGATCCTACCGCTGTCTTCTGGACGGCAAATGCCCTTCACAGACTCAGGTGGGAAGTGACGGAGGAAAAATCTCCTGTTAAAATCACTGCTTATCAAAAAACAGGTCAATACAGTTGGGAGATCTTGCATGCGGATCAGGTATTTATATTTTCGAAAATGGAAGAGGTGGTCAATTCACTAAAAAAACTTATGGATATATGAAATCAATATTTATCCTTATATTTTTCCTGTTAATGGAATCTCATTACACCGCTAATGAAGAAATCAAGGTCATTTCCTTCAATATCCGGTATGGTACTGCTGAGGATGGCATGAATTCCTGGCCCCACCGAAAGAATATTTTGTTCGATCTTGTCAGGTATGAAAATGCCGATTTCCTGGGTTTACAGGAGGCAATGATCTTCCAGATAGAAGAAATTGTAGCGGAATGTCCCGGGTATATGTATGTTGGAAGAACCAGGGAAGTGGATGGCACCTCCGGAGAAGCCACTCCCATCTTATATAAGACAGCCGATTATGAGTTGGTCGAACAGGGCACACGATGGCTATCAGAAACACCTGAATTACCCGCTTCAAAGTCATGGGATACTTCCCTGCCAAGAATTTTTACGTGGGTAGTTTTCAGAAGTAAAAAAGACCAGAAAGAATTGATTGTTTATAATACGCATTATGATCATCTTGGAGAAATGGCGAGACTGGAAAGTTCAAAGGTCATTGTCGGACATATGCAGCGTAACTTTAAGGGCAAGAATATCATACTACTGGGTGACTTCAATGCATTGGAAGAAAGTGATCCGATTCACTATCTCTCAGAAAATACGATAATGCCCCTGAGGGATACCTATCGGATGTTACGTAAAGAAAAGCATGAAAAAGATATGACATTCTACGGATGGACCGGGCATCTGCCTGGTACAGGGAAAAGGATCGACTATGTCTTCCATGCCGGCTCTTTAAAGCCTGTTGAAGCGTCTGTGAGTGACTATCATGAAAATGATCATTATCCTTCCGATCATATGCCGGTGATTGCCGTGTTTTCATGGTAATTTTAAATGTAAAATGAATGCTATTTCCCAAATAAATTGAAATAATACTTTTTTGATGATATATTATGACGATTTTTCACCAAGCTGATACATGAGAACAAAATTTATCCGTTTACTATTTATTACAGTCATTTTTATTCCTATAATCATCGGATGTGACCGAGATCGAAGCAGTCGGGAATTCACCACCAATTTTACTTCTTATGTGAATCCATTCATCGGAACAGGAGGTCATGGACATACCTATCCGGGAGCTACCCGGCCTTTTGGGATGGTTCAGTTAAGCCCTGACAATGGAAAAAATGGCTGGGATTGGACCTCAGGCTACCATTATTCCTCGGATACGATAGTTGGCTTCAGTCATACACACCTGAGTGGAACGGGAGTGGGCGATCTGCTTGATATCCTGGTGCTTCCAACAACGATGCCGGTACCTTTTTCCAAACAGATTGATGTCGGACCCGACATCTCACATTACTATTCCCGGTTCTCCCATGAAAATGAAAAAGCAAGCCCGGGATATTATTCTGTTTTTCTGGATGATAGCGGAATCACTGCCGAATTTACCACCACCGAAAGAGCCGGTTTCCATCGGTATGATCCACACGAGGCCGACACACTCACTTTTTTTGTCGATCTCAAATTGGCGGTAAATTATGACAGCATCATACAGTCCCATATAAAATATATCAGCGATTCACTGATAAGCGGTTACCGGTATTCTACCGGCTGGGCAAAGGATCAGAAAGTTTATTTTGCCATGCGTTTTTCAATTCCGATTAAAGATTACAGGTTGTCTTCCCCTGATTCTCTGATCCTGGGAGATACTTCAGCAATCCAGGCACGGCGAGTAACCGGAGCCTTTAAATTTCATACTCCGGGGAATACCCGTTTAATGGTTAAAGTCGGGATCTCTTCAGTGAGTGAAGAAAATGCATTGACGAACCTGAATAATGAAATCTCGGGGTGGAATTTTGAAAAAATTAAAAATCAATCGACGGAGATCTGGAACCGGGAATTGGGAAAGATCAGGATCATGTCCGATAAGCAGGAATATCTCCGGACTTTCTATACCGCCCTGTATCATTCCATGGTTGCGCCCAATGTATATAGCGACAGCCTGATGAATCGTTCCTTCGAATACAGAAGCCCGCATAATGAGATCAAATCCAGTAAAACCTTCGTTAATTATTACACTTTTTCCCTGTGGGACACTTACCGTGCCGCCCATCCGCTGTTCACCATATTGAATCCGGCAAAAGTTCGGGATTTCGTGAATGCCATGATGGCACATTTCCGTGATACAGGTTTACTTCCGGTCTGGACCTTATGGGGAAATGAAACGAATACAATGATTGGTTATCATGCGGTACCGGTGATAGCTGATGCCTACCTCAAGGGATTATTGACAGAGATGGACACTGACACATTATTTCAGGCATTGCTTGCCAGTGCCTTCCAGAAAATCAGGGAAACGCCATTATACCGGGAATACGGATATATACCAGCAGATTCGCTGGAAAATACCGTTTCAAATACACTGGAATATGCATATGATGACTGGTGCATTGCCCAGGTAGCTCAGAAATTAGGCAAAACCCAGGATTATAATCTTTTTATGGCACGAGCCGGTTCCTATAAAAACCTTTTTGATCCCGTCACCCGATTTATGAGGGCAAAACTTGAAGATGGCAGCTGGAAAGAACCTTTCGATCCCCTGGATACCCGTTATAATAATGATTATACAGAGGGAAATGCCTGGCAGTACACCTGGTATGTCCCACAGGATATCGAAAATCTGATCAGCATGATGGGCGGAAAAGAAATCTTTAATACAAAACTTGATTCACTTTTCTCTATTTCTTCAGATTTGGGAGAGGATGCTGCGCTGGATGTCAGCGGCATGATCGGACAATATGTACACGGCAATGAACCCAGTCATCACATCCCCTATTTATATAATTATTCCGGGCAGCCCTGGAAAACACAGGAGAAGGTACGGCAGATCCTTACCGGGCTTTACAATGATCAACCTGATGGATTACCGGGGAATGAAGATTGTGGACAGATGTCGGCATGGTATGTTTTCAGTGCCCTGGGATTTTATCCCGTAAATCCCGCCAATGGGAAATACGATCTAGGCATACCGCTTTTCCGACAGGCTGAAATTCAACTTGGCATGCAGAAAAAGTTCTTGATCATCTGCTAAAAATTATTCCCCTGACCGGAAATATGTCAAATCTGTTTCCCTGAATGGAAAAGCATTAAAAGAACATTTCATTACACATGAACAGATCATGCAGGGAGGAACCCTCGAATTTGAATTGTCTGATGAACCGCTTCAATAGAATGAAGGATATATCAATCTGGAGGGAAAACTTTAAGATCACCCACTATTTCGTCAATCCGGATGGACTGGCATCCATACAGGGTGTGTCCTACTGTCTTCAGGAAACTGCAGTCAACCATGCCACGGCAGGAAAATTTGGCTATGAGGAGCTGATCAAAAATAATCATGCCTGGGTACTTACACGACAGATGATCAAATTGTACAAGATTCCACGGATATCCGAGAAAATCATTGTCGAATCGTGGATTCATCAAACGGCTGATAACCTATCGATCCGTGATTTTCATATTCTCAATGCCAGGGACCAGATCCTGGGACTTGCAAGGACATCCTGGATGATGATTGACCTGAAAGCCAGGAAACCAGTCCGGATCCCGGCGTATCTCCGTGAAAATTTTCCGCATATGACCGGAAGGATCAGGGAAGACCTTCCCCTGGAAAAGATCCCCTTGATCCAGAAGAGGCGAGATGACATCATTCCTTTCCGGGTTGTCTACAACGACCTCGACATGAACCATCATGTAAATAATATTCAGTACCTGAAATGGGTGTTGGATGATTTTTCATATGATTTTCGAATGAAATTCAGGTTAGAATCCATTGAATCGAATTATTTGAGTGAAGCCCTTTTCAATGATTCACTGATCAGAATCACGGAACAGGACACCCGGGATAAAAATGGATACATTACCAATATTTTAGACGAGAGAAACGATCGAACGCTTCTTACTTCACGAACGAAATGGAAACCCAAGGAGTAAGGATTTTATTAATATTTGTCTATTTTTGTCAAGTTTATTTTTAACAGATATTTTTTAAACAAAAATTACGATTCCATGCAGATAGGTATTCTCAAAGAATCCAATGATCAACGTGTTGCCATTATTCCTGATTCCGTCAAGATATTATGTGATGAGAGCAACACCCTGATGATTGAAGAAGGTGCCGGCGAAAAAGCATATTATTCGGATGATCTTTTTAAAGAAGCAGGTGGGACCATCGCCAATCGAAAAGATATCCTGGAAAAAGCGGAACTATTGATCAGCATCAAGCCAATGGAGGATCAGGATATCAAAAAAATTAAAAAATCCACCGTTTATATCTCCTCTTTTCAGCCTTTTCTGGATCAAAAGATCCTTCAGGTCCTCGGTAATGCCGGGATCACGGCCATGAGTCTGGACATGATCCCCAGGATCACCATTGCCCAATCCATGGATGTATTGTCTTCTATGGCCTCCATATCCGGATACAAGGCGGTACTGATGGCTGGCATGAATCTTCCAAGATATTTCCCGATGCTGACCACTGCGGCCGGGAGCATCGCACCGGCAAAAGTACTCATCCTGGGAGCGGGGGTTGCCGGTTTACAGGCCATCGCAACTGCCCGCAGGCTTGGAGCCATTGTGGAAGCGTTCGACACCAGGCTCGCTGCGAAAGAAGAAGTAATGAGTCTTGGGGCGAGGTTTGTGGAAGTGGAAGGTGCCCGGGATGACAAGGCGGCGGGAGGATATGCCGTGGAGCAAACAGAGGAATATAAGCAAAAACAGAAAGAATTGATCGCCCAGCATATTATCAAGTCAGATGTGGTGATCTCTACTGCCTTGCTGAGGGGCAAACCTGCACCTACCCTGATCACAAAGGAAATGGTGGACCAGATGAGACCCGGATCCGTAGTCGTGGATCTGGCAGCCATTGCAGGAGGAAACTGTGAATACACACAGAAAGATAAAATTATCGTTGAGAATGAAGTGACCATCATCGGGATCAGTGAATTATCTTCCACCGTTCCGATGCATGCCAGTCAGTTGTACAGCCGAAATATCATGAATTACATGAAAGTATTCGTAAACGGAGGAAAATTATCCCTCGATTTTGGCAACGAGATCATTGGAGGCAGTTGTATCGTTCACGAAGGAGAAATCAAATATAAATTATAAAAAATGGAAATAATCATACAATTCATCACCGAAAATATTGTCATGATCTATATCCTGGTACTGGGCATTTTTCTGGGCATGGAGGTGATCTCCAAAGTGCCCGCGGTGTTACATACACCGTTGATGTCCGGAGCCAACGCAGTCAGTGGTGTTGTGATCATTGGTGCGATCTGGCTGATCAGGAATGCACAGCCTGACAATTATTTTGTACTCATCATTGGATTCTTTGGCATTGCATTGGCCACCATCAATGTGGTCGGTGGTTTTGCGGTGACCAACAGAATGCTGGAAATGTTTAAGAAAAAGAAAAAGAATTAGCCGTGGAAAAACCGATACTTGATTTTTTATACTTGATCTCCATCGTATTTTTTATTGTAGGGCTCCGGAGATTGAGCCATCCCGATACAGCACGAAAGGGAAATTTAGTGGCGGCAGCAGGAATGATCCTGGCCATCATCATTACCTTGTTCTATCCTTTCGGAAACACACCGAATAATTACGGTTGGATTGCCGGCGGGGTAGTGGTAGGGTCCGTCATCGGATATATAGCTGCCATCAAGGTAAAAATGACCAAAATGCCTGAAATGGTGTCTATTTTTAATGGATTTGGCGGCGCCTGTACCATGCTTCTATCGATCACTGAATTCAGGTTATTACCTCCCGGTACAGAATTATTAAGCGGACAGGTGCTCACCATCGTCTTCTCCTTATTCATAGGAAGTGTTGCCTTCAGCGGGAGTATGGTTGCCTGGGGGAAACTGGATGGATTCCTCAGGGATTCGATCAGGCTCCCCTATCCCCAGATCTTTAACGGTCTGCTTCTTCTTGCCATCATTGTTTTAGGGGGCGTGATCATGTCCATGGACGAGGTGAACTTCAATTTGTTCCTGATCCTGCTGGCTTTATCCCTCGTATATGGTGTAACCTTTGTTTCTCCCATTGGTGGCGGGGATATGCCGGTCGTGATTTCATTATTGAACTCTTTTACAGGGATCGGTGCGGCTGGAGCCGGCCTGATTTATGGGAATCAGGTGATGATCGTAGGTGGGATCCTGGTGGGAGCTTCCGGCATATTCCTCAGCGTTTTGATGTGTGAAGCAATGAACAGATCCATGATCAATGTAATTATTGGGGGTCTTGGCGCAACATCGCTGATTACCGGGGATGATAAAAACAAGGCGGTAAAAGAAGCCACCCATGGCGATACTGCCATTTTATTAAAATATTCCCAGAAGGTATTGATCGTCCCGGGTTATGGCCTGGCTGTAGCACAGGCCCAGCATGCCTGCCATGAACTCGAGACCATGCTGGAAAAAGAAGGAGTCCAGGTGAGGTATGGGATACATCCAGTGGCCGGAAGGATGCCCGGGCATATGAATGTATTACTGGCTGAAGCGGATGTACCCTATGACCGGTTGCTGGAAATGGAAGAATCCAATAGAGAAATGCCGACCACCGATGTGGTCCTGGTCATCGGGGCCAATGATGTGGTGAATCCGGCCGCCAAAACCGATGAGGGCAGTCCCATCTATGGCATGCCAATCATCGATGTGGAAATGGCGAAAAACGTGATCATCATGAAGAGAAGTATGAGGACGGGGTATGCAGGGATTGATAATCCCCTCTTTTACGGGGAAAATTCCAAAATGCTATTTGGGGATGCAAAGGAATCCCTGAACAAGCTGAAAGCTGAAATTTCAAATGCCTGATGGCCTTAAAATTTTCCAACAGCCAGGAATTTCTGAATAAACTGCAGATGCAGATCAATCTGCTCATCGGCCTTCCGATGTTGATATTGATCTATTTTTTCCTCCGGATCGAAAACAATTCTTATCATCCGGATATCCTGCCAGAGGGAACGCTGGTCATCCTCCGGATTGGTATCCTTTTATTGGTGATTATACTGGTAGTGCTCGGATTGGTGAGTTTCAACAGGCAAATCAAATCCCTCAATGCCGAAATGTACCTCCGGCATAAACTAGAATTATTTTATTCAGCTTCCTTGACACGGTCCTATCTTTTCGAGATCGCCACGCTGGTCTCCCTGACCGGATTGATCCTTTCCGGCGAACAGATCTTCGTTGGATATTATACCATTTGCCTGGTAGCCTTTTCAATTACTTATCCCACCTTGCATCGCATCAACCAGCAACTGAAATTAAAGAAAGGAGATCGTGAGATCATCCTTTCCAGAAAAAAGATCGAATAATCGAAATCCGGTAATGATTTTTCTTTTCTCAGATTAATCCAGTATCTACTAAGTAATAAATATCAACAATATGATTTCAAACTGGGTAAATAGGGAATATTCAAATATATGTTGATGTTAGATTAGACTTAAATATACTTCTTCGGGAAAGCAGTATGGTTCTTTAAAAATGGATAGCATCTAACATCAATTTTAAAGGTAATAAATTTTACAGGACATTTATAAAAAAGCAAGTAATTTCAATTCCCGAATAACGTATTCCTGTTCTTCACCAGTGGCTGAAATTTGAATCATAGGATGATTCCAAAACTGAAAGCATTGAGCTTGGGCCCTCGTCCATCAGAATACAATTCGCTCAGATCATAATTTACGAAGAGATCCAGGGACCGGTACCCCATGACGAATCGCAATCCATACCTGATATTATTCAGATAGAAATTATCTCGTTCATGGTATTTCTTCTTATCATCATTTTCGCGCCAGGTATATTTTGACCAGCTTTTGATCCGGTATCCAACATAGCCACCCAGGCCAACCCTGAAGCCGCTGTCATAATAATCCCAGTGAAAAAGATCCTTTTTACGCCCTGATTTTCCAAAGTTAAACAACGGAACCAGGTTGAGATTCAGGTGGGTAAGCGACAATTTACTCTTGATGGGAGAAGAGATATCCAGGTCTTCAAAATAATATACTTCCGTTTCTCCCTTTTCAAGCCGTGTCCTGACATTCTGATATTTGAAAGTATACCAGCTGATCCCACCTCCCCAGTCCAGATAGAGCGGACCCGTAAGATGAGTCCGGTTGGAACCACTGAATCCGACATACCAGGATCCCCAGGGTTTTACCGAATACAATTCATTGTTTGCATCGGGAAATTTCCCATCCTGAACATAATTGTTCATGCCCAGTTCGAAATTAAAGTATTGCCTTGTCCGTTTATAATCCTTTTTTTTCTTGTTTTCAGAAGAAGTATTTTCCTCCTGAAGCTCTTTTATCACTTCTTCCTTAATGGACTCCCTGAGTTGATCGATATCAACAGCATCCTGCGTTCCGACCACAATGCTTGTATCCTTCAGGTATTTACCACCAGATTCATCTTCGATTTTCAGATATTGTTCATCCTCGGCCATCGTGTCTACCGAAATACTCAGATCTTTCAACATGGCATTGATATCGAATTCACTGATCTTTTTTAATTCCTCCGGATTATCCACCAGGATCAATATTTTCGAATTATTCCCGAAATTGATGACCACCGTATCTTTTACAGGCAAGACCGGGAGTTCAGGCGTTGCGGCCATGAGCCACCCACCTGTGGTTATTCCGATCATCAAAAACCATATCTTTTTCATTTTTCCTTATTATTTTGAGTGTTATTTGATTTTCTATTGATAAAGTCCAGTGCAAACAATTGATCTTTCAAAGAGCGGATGTCGCCCAGGATCTCATCCGGATAGACCAGCTTGTTCATCCTGGAATATAATTCACCCACTTGGGTTTTCGGGGTTACTGACCCTTTGCCTTTAGCGCTCGATGCAATGTATTCAATGGTGATTTTCATGGATTCATTTTCCTGCATGCTTTTTATGCCTGCCGGATCCCGGCCAGGGATTGCTTCTGGAGAGGGATCGATCATCCTTTCCTCATTCCGGGAAACTTCGGGAGATACCAGCTGGTCCAGTGAAGCAAGTTGAAGGGAATCGGGACCGGCATTCTGGTCTGATCCTTTATCAGATAGCATGGAATTTATAAGCATTTCGTTTTCATGCGTGCGGTCTGGATTTTTTGTATCTGTGGCTCCTGTTTCTACAGATCGTACCTCTTCTTTCTTTTCCATTGCCTGGCCCTCCTGGTCAAGGTTATCCTGGGGCAAGGCCTGTGTCAACTGCGGAGCTTCCTGTCCCCCCAGTTTTTCCGGGATGGCTTCATGATCTGTCAGATCTTGTTTTTCCACATGGGCTTTCTTTTGCTGAACCAGGGATTCGTGATTTTTCACAGGCATTAAAAGGAAGATCCCGAGGGCAGTTGCAAGCACAATACTCGCGGCAATGGATAGTTTCCGGTATAGAATGATCCTGCCCCGCTTTTTTATTTTCAGCCAGATCAGGTCCTTAGCCCGATCCGATGGCTCAATCCTTAATTGATCCAGTTTTTGCTGGAAGATCGTTTCCATCGATTTATTTTTCATGATGTTTATTTTTCAATTCCTGTTCAATAATAAAAATTTGATCCCGAAGGTAGGACTTTGCCCGGCTCAGCTGTGATTTGGAGGCTCCTTCAGTAATGTCCAGCATTGCTGCAATTTCCTTATGAGAATATCCCTCCAGGACAAAAAGGTTGAAAACAGTTCGATAACCGATCGGCATTCCGTCGATCAATTTCAGGAGTTGTTCTGCCTCCATATGATCAAGGGTGGATGAGTAATCCGGTTCATGTACGGCCTTTTCGATCGATACCTCCACTGACATATTCCTGTTCCTGCGGATATGGGTTAAGGATTCATTAATCATGATCCGCGACATCCAGCCTTCAAAGCTACCCGCGCCTGTGTACTGTCCTATTTTATCAAATATTTTCATAAATCCATTGACCATAATATCCTCAGCATCCCCGAGATTGTTTACATATCGTCTGCATATTCCCAGCATCCTGGAAGAATAGCGATCAAACAATTCCCTTTGCGCCAGGGAATTATTCTTTCTGCATCCCCTGATTAATTCCTCAAGACTTGCTGATTTATTAATTTTCAACTTCATCCGGAAAAGCTTTCATTGACTTGATGCCATTTACAAAAAAAAGGTTGCATGATTCTAAAAATAATCCCCAAATGATCAATTTTATTTATATTTTTATTCAAAATACTTTTTCATATGATCAAATTAATCACTTTTTACAGCTTATTGATCATCCTGGTTTTATCTTCCTGTCATCCCGGAGAAAATATTAAAATGATCAGGGTGACACCCGGTAACCTTTGGTCTGAATCCTTAACACAGATACTGATTGCCAACCACAAGGATCCTGTAGACTTACAAATTGATCCGGCCCAGAAACAACAGGTGATCGATGGATTTGGTGCCTGTTTTAATGAGCTTGGCTGGGATGCCCTGATGATCCTGGATTCTGCCGAGAGGGAAGACCTGCTTTACCGGATCTTTGACCAGGAAGAAGGCTGTAAATTTAACATCTGCCGGATGCCCATCGGAGCGAATGATTATGCACTGGAATGGTATTCTTTTGATGAAATCCCGGGGGATTATGACATGACCTATTTTAATATCGACCGGGATCATCAATATCTGATACCTTATATTCAATCTGCCAGAAAATATGCACCTGATTTAAAAATATGGGCTTCTCCGTGGTGTCCTCCCTCCTGGATGAAAACAAACAAACACTATGCCTGCAGAATGGATGAGGTAAATGATCTTTGCTGCAAGGAGCTGGAGGGGAAAGAAGGCATCACACAATTCATCATGGAAGACCGGGTGCTGTCGGCTTACGCTTTATATTTTTCCAGGTTCCTTCAGGCCTATGCTGATCTGGGAATTGATATTTTCGCCGTACAACCCCAGAATGAACCCAACTCCTGCCAGAATTTCCCGAGCTGTATATGGACGGCCTCCGATTTAGCGACCTTCATTGGGAAATTCCTGGGTCCCGGATTGAGAGAACATAGATTAAACACACAGGTCTGGTATGGCACCATTGAAAGACCCTATATTGAAAACATCGATACGGTATTGAAAGATCAGCAGGCCAGGGAATACATTGCAGGAGTAGGTTTTCAATGGGCCGGGAAAGGAGCCATTGAAAAAACACATGAAAAGTATCCGGAAATGAAATTGATGCAGACTGAATCGGAATGCGGAGATGGATCCAATGACTGGGAAGCGGCCATACATACCTTTGACCTCATCCAGCATTATTTCAACCGTGGGGCTAATTCCTACATGTACTGGAACATCGTGCTGGATGAAACAGGGAAAAGTAATTGGGGATGGAAACAGAATTCACTCGTTTCGATAGACAGAGGGACAAAGAAAATAACCTACCATCCTGAATTTTATCTGATCAAACTATTCAGTGCGCATATCCGGCCCGGGGCAGTAAAGCTATCCGTTGATCCAGAAGAAAATACCCTGGCTTTTCAAAATCCGGACGGTGAGGTGGTTGTTATTTTAAGAAATCAGGATGATAACATCGTGGAAAAAAAGATTGGATATGGACAAAAAGTGTATCAGGTGAACCTGGACCCTAATTCGATTACTGCCCTGTTTCTTAAATGAATTTACGCATTCAAATAATTGGTAAAAAATGAAAACATTAAAAACATTATTGCCATTGGTAATGATCCTGTTTTTGGGAAACTGTAATAACAAACCGCGGAATGTTGTGGAAGAAGACCAGGCTCCCAAAAAAGAGCGGATCCAGGTAATAGAAAAGGCAGATGAAAACCGGGTTGATGTGGTGATCGATGGCAACCTGTTCACCTCTTATATCCATCCTGCGACCATTAAAAAGCCTGTTTTATGGCCGGTTTATACCTCGTCCGGGATAGCAATAACCCGGGGATTCCCGCTGGATCCGAAACCATGGGAACGGGTGGACCATCCACACCATGTGGGGATCTGGCTGAATCATGGAGATGTGAATGATCTGGACTTCTGGAATAATTCCGATTCGGTCCCTCCGGATCGGAGAATGCATTATGGTACCATCTATCATCAGTCAGTAAAAAATACAAAAAACGGGAATGACCAGGGCTACCTTGAGATTAGAGCGGAATGGAGACGACCCGACGGCCGAACGCTGATCGATGAAAATTCAAAATTCTATTTCAGTGGCCGTGATCAGGTCCGCATCATAGACCGGGTAACCACTTTGACCGCCACTGACCTGGATGTATTGTTTAAGGACAGTAAGGAGGGAGTAATGGCCATTCGGGTAATCCGGGAACTGGAACAGCCCACGAATGAAACCCTGGAATTATTGAATGAAAATCTGGAACCAGTCAAGGTGAAGCCGGAAGATGACCACCGTTCGACTGGCCATTACATAAGTAGCGAAGGCCTTGAGGGAGATGATGTCTGGGGCAGCCGGGCCCGCTGGGTAAAATTAGGATCTGAATACCAGGGCAAGTCCATCGGCATTGTGATCATGGATCACCCGGAAAATCCCAATCATCCAACCCATTGGCATGCCAGAGGGTACGGACTATTTGCGGCGAATCCATTCGGATCAAAAATGTTCACCGACGGGCATGAAACATTCAATTTCTTTCTTTCTAAAGGGGAATCTGTCGTACTGAAATACAGAATCTACCTTTATGATGGTATGGTGCCGGATGAGGAGGAAATCAACAAGATCTATGATGAATTTGTTACAGCCTACCAGTCTGGAGGTAATGGATCCTAATCTTGTATTTTATATGGATGGCTTTTATAAAACAGGAAAATGAAAGGCAGGTAATTTATAAAATTCAAATCATTTGCTGATGAACCCATATGATGAGAAGATAATCACAGGCATGGCCTCCTTTGGGATGTCAGGACTGGTATTTCATGGACCCTTGTTGGAAGCCCATCCGGGATTCCATTTAAAATCAGTGGTGCAACGAAGTAAATCAGATGCGAAAGACCATTATCCTGAAATCAATATTGTACGCAGCTTTGATCAATTGCTGAAAGACGATGAAATTGAACTCATTGTGGTGAATGCAACCAATGATACACATTTTTCATTCACAAAATCGGCCCTGAAAGCAGGAAAACATGTCATCGTCGAAAAACCATTTGTCAACACCGTCAGCGAAGGCCTTCAGTTGATTGAATTGGCAGAAAATAAAAACCGGATCTTAACTGTATTCCAGAACCGCAGGTGGGACAGTGATTTTTTAACCGTACAAAAGATAGTAAAGGCCGGCTTTCTGGGAAAGATCGTTGAATTCATCGGTAGTTTCGACCGCTACAGGAATTACATCCAGGAAAAAACCTGGAAGGAAGATACCGGGCCCGGATCGGGTCTTTTATATAATCTTGGGCCCCATCTGATCGACCAGGTACTTGTGCTTTTCGGCCACCCGGAAGCAGTTTATGCCGATATCCGGAAAGTAAGGACAGGAACGCGGGTGGATGATTATTTTGATATAGATCTGCATTATCCAGAAATGAAAGCGCGGGTTCATTCCAGTTACCTGGTCAGGGAACCCTTCCCCAGGTTCACCCTGCACGGGACCCTGGGATCTTTTATCAAATATGGCCTGGATCCGCAGGAAGCCGCCCTGAAAGCAGGTGGCATCCCTGATTCAGCAGACTGGGGCATGGAAGATGAATCCATCCGGGGTTGGCTGAACACAGAAATAGCGCGCATCCATGTCCAGGGAAAAGTGACCTCCGAGCCGGGAAATTACCTTGCCTACTATGATAATATCTATGATAGTATCCGGAACAATAAACCCTTATCGGTTACTGCAAAGGAATCCCTGCTGAACATCCATATCATAGAAAAAGCATTTGAGAGCATGAAGGATGGCATAGTTGTAGCTTTGGATATGGCTGTTTTTTAGTGGTTGGGGGGAGATTCCTGGTTCATGATGGATAGGTCTGATATCTTCACGCACTGGCGGGCAGGATTGGCGAATTCAACAATGAGCATGCTGTTAATGTTTCCTGGAAAACAATAAATCGTCAGTCGTCATCCCAGAAATTCAATCTTGGTGAGAATGATCCGGAATCTGTAGAAATATGATGGAGTCCCTTACGGGTAGCAATGGAGAAGCATTTGCCTTATGTCAGTTTCCTGAGATCTAATAAAAAGTTTGAGGACCTGTGAAAAATGGGATATGTTGTGACGATTACTTGAATCTTATTCCTTATGATTTAAGGAGCTGCCTCAATAGGCCGCTTCATAATCGACACGGATCACGATATCCGTCACCTCCTCCGCTGTTATATTTACGAGATTGATAAAGCCTTCCTCATTCAACCGATTTGCATAAAATCCCCCTGGTTCTTTTGTAAAAACTGAATATCTGCCCGGCGGAAGAAATACCAGGAAATTCCCTTTTTTATCGGTCCAGAATTTTTTGACAAGATCCGTTTGAATTCCCTGATAAAATGCCTCATTATGGACTTCTGTCTGGGAGGACCGCGTGGGTTGAAATACATAAATTTCCCTTTTGACCGGGATCCCTTCCACCGGTTCTTTGTTGATCCCCGGCATCAGATCACCCTCAAACCACAAGACTTTTCCACTGATCCCCTGCGAAACCGGACGGTTAATTGTGCAGCCAGATTGGTTGAATGTCATCATTGTCACCATGACTATCAGAAAAATTGGGAGGGATGTTTTCCATTTTAAATCACAAAAACTGATGTTAATCATCTTTTCGTTCGTAAAACCTCGCTAAATTAACATCCAGATCGAAAATTTCCATTAGTTATGAAAACGATACATTTTTTTATTTATGCATTGATATTTTTTGTTATTGCCTGTAATAATCCCAAAAAACAGGATAACAACTTTTCAGATCAGTCCGCTGATTCCCCGGTCGAAGTGGTTATGGTGGATCAGATCCTTGAAAATCCGGATGAATATATTGATAAAAAAGTGAAGGTGGAAGGGCTTGTCACACATGTGTGCAAACATTCCGGCAAAAGGCTCCATCTGACTTCCAAATCATCCAGTAACATGATACGCGTGGAAGCGGCTGAGGGGATCAATCAATTTGAGCGGGAACTTGAAGGCAATGATATCGTCGTGGAAGGGATCTTCCATCGACAGATCATCGATGAAGATTACCTGGCCAAATGGGAAAATGAAGGAATGGAAGGAGAAGGAGTTCATAAGGAACACAGTGCGGCGGTATCGGAAGCCAATGAGGAACTGATCCAGAATATGCGTACACAATTGGCGGAGAGCGGGAAGGAGCAGCTGGTGAGCCTCTGGATCGATGGGAATAATTTCCAGGTTAAATAAGCCATAAATTCATGAATTGGAGAAAGCTGAACCGTATCCTTCACCGGGATATCGGGTACTTTTTTTTTGGCATGTCGGTCATTTACGGAGTTTCCGGAATAGCTTTAAATCATATTGACGACTGGGATCCAAGCTATCACATCCGCAACGAAAAGACTCAGGTCGATCCATCTATGCTAGGACATGGTCTGACCAAGTTACCTGGTCAGACCACGGCGGGTGGTCTGACGAAGGAAGAGGCCATATCCATTCTTGAAGCAGTGAATGTTTCCAGCCGGTATAAGAGTCATTATTTTCCAACGGACAACCTGCTCAAAATATTCGTTGAGGGAGGGTCGGTAACTTTCAACAGGATCTCCGGGGAAGGGATCCTTGAGATTATATCAAGAAGGCCGGTTTTCTATCAGTTCAACTTCCTTCATTATAACAATCCTAAATTGTTATGGACCTGGTTCGCAGATTTTTACGGGGCAGCACTCGTGATCATGGCCATCACCGGATTATGGATGATCCATGGGAAAAGAGGATTTTACGGCAGAGGAAAATGGTATGTGATTGTTGGCATACTGATTCCTGTCTTCTTTTTATTGTTGTATTTGTAAAAGGGAATCCAGGATCTAAAAAATGATGAAGTAAGAATTAATAATTATTAATCAGGGAAAAACAAAAATCAAGAAGTACAATATATGAATTAAGAATGAATGAAGTACGGATGGATAAATTTCCCAATGACATCACACAGATACATTCTTAATTCATAATCCCTCATTCACAATTAATCCAAGGGCTACGCATTCGCATTTTTCAAAAGGTCCGTAGCATATACCGGCTGTTTATCCTTAATTACCGGCTGTGAACTTAGCCAGATGGAGTATATACCGATCACGGTACCAATGGGAATGAATAACAGGTAAATGATCCCCATAACCAGGCCGAGGTTCTTGGACCATTTTCTTTCCTGCAGATATCCTATTCCGGCAATGATGGCAGGAATGGACGTGGCAACCAGGAAACCTCCAAGTAACCGGCTGAAAATGGCAACAAGCTGAATCACTTCCGGTTCATCCACAAAAATATTTACAATATTCAGAGTAGCCAGCAGGGTGATCCCTCCGATCAGATTGATCACTCCATACGCTATAAAAATAGCGCCCAGTATTTTCTGATGTGTTTTATAGGTATTTTCTCTCATGATTATAAATTTAGTTTTTGACCTTATTCCTTAATTATTCGGCTTCCTGACGGCTCTTTCACTCTGGATCATTGGATTTCCCAAATACCGTATCTCGCTTCCGCCTGTAGCATCAATCTCAAGAATTTCCGAGGCATTGATTTTGACATGTGAAACACCTGAAGCATCGATTTTTGCGGATTTCACCTGATATTCAGAGGCATCCAGGCTGGAAGCACCTGCAATGCTTGCATCCACTTTATCACCCGATCCATATAAGGTGAGTTTCGACATGCCGTCAAGATCAATATCTGTATCTTCCACCTGGATATCCATATCCGCATTGGCAGCGCCCGAAAGATCGATCTGCATCAGATTCTGCGTGAATCCCTTCACAACGGCCCGGGCTGTTCCACTGAGTTCAAGACTTTCCAGTTCCGGAAGCCGTAAATAAATGAAAACCTCCCGACGGTCGCGATCCCATTTTGATATATCCCGGTCGAAATCCACTTCAAGATTTTTGTTCTCCATCTTCACACGCACATCATCCAGATCTTCCTCTTCACCCTTTAACGTCACCTCCCATTGATCGGACTGCACAATCTCAGCATTAAATATGCTGGCGATGTGAATGTTCTCGAATCCTTTTATATCGTAGGTAAGGGATTTACCTTCAAAATCTGTATCAAAGCCGGTGTTATCTGAATCATCCTTTTCTTCGATACAAGTGATACAGTCCAGGCCATCCGGAGTGAACATCCAGGTATTCCCCTTTATCTGGTACTCACGGTATCCATAATAGTAAATGGTATTCCGGACGATATATTTCATATCATAATCCATTTGAAATTCTTTATAATAAGGGAAGTAAAGGGTCATTTCCAATTTCTGACCCCGGAATTTCGCTCCTTCCTGAAACTGGATATTTGAATCAAAAGTAATGGTAGAGTCCTCGATATTCACACGGTAATCTACCATTTTTGCATTTTCGATCGCATCCATCCGGGATTTGCCAACAGCCTCAAATCTCTTTTCCAGACGAAAGAGGGAATCCTCATGGCCCCTCAATCTCAAGGATGTCGCCTGATAATCTTCCAGCCCCACTTCCCTTAATTCAAGCATGGTAATCTGAGAGGGCATGGAAAACGTTTCGATTTCCGTGTTCACTCCATCCCGTGTATACCTTCCAACCAAAGGGGGAATGGTAAACACGAGAATGATCAGGCTGATGATCCACAAGGCAAACAACGACCATCCCAGCCTCGCATTCAATACCAGGCTTTTTGTAATGATCGAGATCCCCAGGATTACCAGGAACACAGCAGGGATCAACCCGGCCAGGAAAATTGAGATCAGCGGAAAGATGGGTATTTCCTGACGGATCAGCTCTATGGGAAAATCGACAAATTCTGTCAGATATCCGCCGGCAAAGATCCCCAGCGCTACTCCTCCTGTAACAAGCATGGTCAGGGTCAACGCAATCGCAGTCAACACCAGTATTAGTCCGAATATCACCCGGATGGCCTCCACCAGAAAAGTGGCGACCGGACCCAGCGCCTTGGATATGAACTGTATCACCGCAGCGATCAGCCTGAATGGGAAAAGCAGGATCTTGGTCCAGATCGATTCTTCTCCGTCTTCCCCCACTTTCAGACTTTTTTTAATATTGGTTTCAATATTCCTGAGAGTAACCGGTTCGCCCTGCATTTCCATCTTATCAGTGATGGTACGCGCTTCGGGAAGAATGATCCATAAAATGATGTAAAGGATCAATCCGGTTCCACCGAAGAAAGATCAATACAATGAACAGCAACCTGACAATGACGATATCAATCCCAAAATAGGCGGCTACCCCGCTGGATACTCCGCCAAGCACTTTATCATCCGGGTTCCGGAACATTTTTTTGATCTTTTTCTGTTCTTCAAGATCATAGGTTCCCGGTACAATGATCCATAAAACGATATATGCCACCGTCAGAAGTGCAGGAGTTGCCGGCAGAAACCATACTCCAAAAAATAAAACGATGAAGATCAACCGGGTCCAGAGGGATCAATACTGAAATAATAGGCAATACCAGACAGTACTCCTCCAAGAATCTTCCTTTTTTCATCCCGGTAAAGTTTTTTAGTTTCGGTCTGTATAGGCAGTATCTCCGGTTCTGCCATCCGACTTCTGATAATCATCATTCTCCAGTTCCTCCTCCATCTCAACTTCCTTGAAATCCTTGATGCCACCCATGGTAGCCATCAGTGCCTCCACATCTTCAATGGTGATTACTTGCTTGCCTTCCTTGAGCTTGGTTAAAAATATTTCAGCGATCCTGTTTTCAATGTCTGCGATAATTTCTGAGGAGTCATCATAGGAAGCAAAATACCTGTGAATGGTATCGAGATATTCTTTCAGTTTTTCATAGCCGTCTTCCTCGATGTGAAAAATAATTCCGCTGATATTTATGCTAATATTCTTTTTCATTTCTTGCGGGTTTTTGATTTGGTACCTTTAAGTGATATAATTCTAGTCGTTGATTTCATCAACTCATCCCAGGTAGTGTCCAGTTGCTCCAAAAATGTCCTGCCGACTTCTGTTAACCTGTAGTACTTCCTTGGCGGTCCGGAGCTAGACTCCACCCATTTATAGTCCACCAGCCCGGCTTTTCTCAATCGGGTCAATAAAGGATATAATGTACCTTCAACCACCATAATCTTTGCAGAAGTCAATTCTTCGAGCATGTCTGATGCATAAACCTCCCCCCTGGAAATTATATGCAAGATACAAAACTCCAATATTCCCTTCCGCATTTGTACCTGTGTGTTTTCAACTTTCATTGTACATGACTTTTAATTTCGTGCTATGCTAATATACGCACAAAGTACCTTGCATAGCCAAGTACTAAGCAAAAAATATTACTAGGTTATATATTTTCTTATTTTTATTATATATTTTCTTATTTTTATTATATTTTAGAAAGATTCTGAGCCTCATCATCCGGCTTTTTCGTGATTATAATTCACTTTGATCAGTGAGGAGATTTTGTATTTTCGTATTTTTATGAGGCATGGGAGCGAGATTGAATATAAAACGTCTATTGATTTTTTTTGCGGCAACTGTTATTTATTTCAGCATAAATCAGTCACCACTTGCCGCACAGGATAAAACCCCCAAATACAGCAATGAGTTTTTAAATCTCGGGGTGGGTGGCCGGGCCATGGCCATGGCCAATGCCCAGGTGGCCATCAGTGAGGATGTTACGAGCAGCTACTGGAATCCGGCCGGCCTACTGCATATTAAAAATAAATATGAGGGATCTTTGATGCACGCCTCCTATTTCGCAGGCATTGCCAATTACGATTATCTTGGATTTGCCACGCCCATCGATAGTTTGAGTCACCTGGGCGCCACTATTATCCGTTTTGCAGTCGATGACATCCCGGATACGCGTTATCTCTACGATGCAAATGGTGCCATCAATTATGATAATATCCGGTTCTTTACCGCCGCGGATTATGCTTTCCTGATATCCTATGCCAGGCGTATCCCAGCGCTGAAAAATCTACACCTGGGGGGGAATATCAAGGTCGTCCATCGAAAAGTGGGTGATTTTGCCAGTGCCTGGGGATTTGGAATCGACCTGGGAGCTCAATTCATGCTGAAAAGATGGCGTTTTGGAATGACCTTCCGGGATGTGTTTGGTACCTTCAATGCCTGGTCACATAATTCAGAGCTGGTGGAAGACGTCTATCTGCAAACAGGTAATGTCATCCCGCAGAATTCGGTGGAGATCACCCTGCCGAGATTGATCCTGGGAATGAGTTATCAGTTTAGCATCGGGAACAAATTCGGGATTCTTCCGGTAGTTGATCTTGATCTGACGTTCGACGGAAAAAGAAATGTACCGATCAGTTCGCGGACTTTATCAATCGATCCGAAAATTGGCATTGAATTCGATTATGAAAAAATGGCTTTTCTGAGGTTTGGCATCAACAACTTCCAGAAAATCAAGGATTTTGATGAATCGACCTATCTCTCTTATCAGCCCACACTGGGGCTGGGAATAAAATTTATGTATTTCACGGTCGATTATGCATTTCTGGATATTGGGGATCAGTCGGAATCCCTGTATTCGCATGTATTCTCTTTGAAAGTTTCATTTGATTGATGAAATACGTTTTATATATATCGATCTTGTTATTTCTTATTCATGGCTTCCAGCCGTCGATGGCACAATCCTATGGAAATGAATGGATCTCTCCGGACCAGGAATACTATAAGTTCCAGGTTGCCCGTAATGGGATCTACCGGATCACCTATGAGGATCTATTCCAGGCCGGTGCCCTAAGCGGAAATCCTGATCCACGTTATTTCCAGCTTTTTCATCGCGGGGAGGAAATATCGATCCAGGTGGAAGGTCAGCTGGACGGATCCTTCGATCCACAGGATTTTCTCCAATTTTTCGGGGTCCGCAACGATGGGAAAGGGGATGAAGCACTATATGAACCGAATGCCCAGCCGCATTCCTATTATTCACTGTATTCGGATTCTTCGAGTTATTTTCTTACCTGGAACTTTGAGAATGTAAGGGGAAAAAGAATCCAGGATTTTACACAGACGGAAAATGTGGACAACCTCCTTCCCGAAAATTACCACCTGGCAAATATTCTTGAGCTCAAGTATTCACAATTTTCAGATGGGCTACAGTATCCTTTCTATGATGATAATCCGGAAGTAAAGAAAGCGTCTTTTGATTTCGGAGAGGGATGGACCGGCAATGCCTTTTCAAGAGGTCAGCAATACCTGGATACCATACTGAATATCACCAGCCAGTATCAGACAGGACCCCTCCCCCAACTGCAAATATTGCTGGCAGGTAGAAATAACCTGGCACATAGTGTCACCATCGAAGCCGGGCCTTCAGGCTCAAACCTGAGATCGATCGGCAATCCCCAATTCGAACGGCATTATAATTTCCTGTTCACTTCAGACCTTGCATGGTCAGATATAGGTTCCGATGGCCGTCTGTATATCAGGATCACCCCCAATGGCGTGAATGGGGCTGCTGACCGGATCTCGATTTCATATATTTCCATAACTTTTCCACAACAATATCAGACTGGCAGTGCCACGGGTAAGGAGTTTCATCTGCCTGAAAATCCGGGAAATATTTCCTATGTCGAAATCGGAGGCATTGTGGACCCGGGAAACCTGTGGGATATCACCCAGCCAGATAATCCCATCAATATTGTTTATCCGGTTCCCCAAGCCACCTTAAACACCCTGATACCGAACACATCGGTATCCAGGACACTTTTTTATAGCGAAGAATTACTTTCATCACCTTCTATTCATCAAGTCAATTTCCGATCTTTCAATCCCACACAATATGATTTCCTGATGGTTTACCACAGGGATCTCTCACGCCCGGCAGGTTCCTATGTCAATCCAATACAGGCTTATGCGGCTTACAGGGAATCTACTGGTTTTATACCGCTTGCCATGGAGATCAGTACTCTCTACGATCAGTTCAATTTTGGTGAAATATCCCCGCTTGCCATCCGGAACTTCTGCCGGTATATCCTGGATCGGGGGAGATCCAAAATATCTTTTATTGATCGGAAAAGGATTGACAGTAAATCACAACTTCTACCGCCGCCAGAACGATCCTGTTTTTACCGAATTCAAAGACTGGGTGCCCACAGCAGGAAATCCAGGATCGGATATCCTTTTTACCTCTCAATTAAACGGATCCTCCTATGGACCTGCCATTCCCACCGGCAGGATCTCGGCCAGATCGGCGCAGGAAGTTGTCAACTATCTCGATAAGGTAAAGGAAACAGAATCATTCCAGTTTGATGATTCATGGAAAAAGAATGTCATTCAGTTGAGTGGTGGAATTAAACCTGGCGAACCAGAGATATTCCGGTATTATATAGACCAGTTTAAGCTCATCGAAGAAAATCTTTATTTCGGTGGAAATGTAACCAATGTAAGCAAAGAAACGACTGAATCGGTGGAATTCATAAATATCACTGATGAAGTGAACCAGGGTAAATCCCTGATCATGTTTTTCGGACATAGCGGAACCCTGGGATCCGATATTGATATTGGGCAGGTTTCAGATCCGCGGCTGGGATACAATAATAAAGGCAAATATCCCCTTATCTATATGAATGGTTGCGATGCTGGAAATGTTTTCACAACGGTGAAAAGCTTCGGGGAGGACTGGATCGTCACTGGCGAAAAAGGGGCCATCGCTTTTTCAGCACATTCCGATGTGGGATATCCCCGGGAACTCCGCCGGTTCTCTGATGCCTTTCTGGCCACGGGTTATGGTGACTCTTCCTTTATTCATCAGCCACTGGGAAATATTTTTACAAAATCTGCCGAAAAATATATCAGCCGTTATGTGGCAGTAGAAGAAAAATACATCGCCCAGATCCAGCAGACCATCCTCCAGGGGGATCCCTTCATTCATTTATTCGGAGCTGATAAACCTGATTACAGCATCCGGACCGAAGAAATTTCTGCCAGTACTTTTGAAGGTGAACCTATCACAACGGTCACTGATTCCTTTAACATTGCCATCCATCTTAGAAATTTCGGCAGGGCCGATCTGCAAGCCTTTTATATTTCAATCAGGAGAACGTATCCGGATCAATCCGTAGAATTAATCGATCCAGTCCTTTTTCAACCGGTTTACTACGCTGACACCTTATATTTTTCTGTCAAAAATGATCCTTTGAAAAGTTTCGGGCTCAATTCATTTGAGATTCAGGTGGATCCATTCGATTCGATCCCCGAGCTGACCAAAATGAACAACCGGGCAGTTTTTGACTTGATCATCAATAAGGTAGGCACCCAGAACCTGTTCCCTTATAACTATTCCATTGTCAATACGGATTCCGTCCTGCTGGTAGCCCAGGCATCCGGTCCCACCGAAACCACCCGTCAGTTTCAGTTCGAGTTGGATACGACCCTCCAATTCAACAGCCCGGAATTTAAAGAAGCCTCTTTCAATGAAAAATGGATCGCCGAATGGGACCTCCAACCCCTTCAAGGCAATCCAAAAGAAGACAGCCTTGTTTTTTTCTGGAGGACACGGTTTTCTGATACGCAACCCGGTGAGGAAGATTCATGGTCCTCCTATTCCTTCACCTATATCGAAAACGGACCCGAAGGATGGACCCAGCGTCACCCACACCAATTGCTTGAAAATAACTACCATGGCATGGATTATGATATTAATGCGGGTTCATGGGTGTTCAATACCTATGAAAGTTCCATCGAGGTGATCACCTTCGGAGCGAATCATCCGGAAAAAGACTATGAAGATATCATTCTCAGGATCAATGAAAGTGCCTACATCTTCAATACGCGGCTTTGCACAAATAACAGTCTGAATGCTGTTGCCTTTGACCAGGTCACGACAGATCCCTATAAAGCCCTTGACTTCGGTGTCCTGTACGACATCCTGGACCGAAGGACATGTGGCCGTCAACCGCAGGTAATCAATAACATACTGAACAACGAGATTACAGGTTCCAGGGATTATCTCAGGCTATATATTGATGCGGTCAAGGAAGGTGACCCGGTCCTTATCTTTTCCATTGGTGCGGTGAATTTTCAAACCTGGCCTCAGGAGATCAGGGATAAACTCCTGGAGATCGGGGTTTCTCCCGGCGTGATTGATGGACTGACGAACGGTGACCCGCTGATCATACTGGGAGAAAAGGGTGCAGCAGAGGGATCTGCTACAGTTATAACCGCCGATGCTGTCTCAGGCACTCCTGCCGATGAACAGGAAATCAGCCTGTTCAGTGAAATTTCCGGGCAGGCAGTTACAGCCTCCATGAGTACCGGACGCATTGGACCCGCCAAATCATGGGCACAATTTTACAATTCCGTGGGGATGGGTGGGAGTCCCGGGCAGGCCAATTATCATTTTTCGATTGCTGGAATTCGTCCAAACAATACCGAAATAACCCTTTTTGATAACATTCAGGATCCAATGATCAATATTACCAGCATTGATCCTTCAAATTATCCTTATCTCAGGTTAAAATTCTTTACGAGTGACACATCTCTCCTGAAACCTGCTCAACTCAATGCCTGGATGGTTGATTTCACTCCCTTGCCAGAAGGTGTTTTATTTCCCCGGGATGACCAACCCTTGTCGGGTACTGCGGTTCAGGAAGGAGAAACGTACCGGGCAGGATTCAACTTCCGGAATATCAGCAACAAGGATTTCACCGACTCGATACAGGTTTTTTTCACCTATTCAAGCCAGGAGACCACCGTTAAATACATGGATTCCATCAGGATCCAGGCCCCTGCCGTCCGAAGTTCCACCGATTTTGAGGTCAGTTTCCTGACACGGGATCATGCTGGCACCAATGATCTGGACATTTACGCCAATCCGATGATACTCCCTGAACAATCCTACAGCAACAACCGGCTGATCCTGCCCGGCTTTGTGATCGTTAAACCTGATAATATACACCCAACAATTGATGTAGCCTTTGATGGTCGTTATATCCTGGATGGGGAGATCGTTTCTCCATCACCACTTATCTCGGTGGTCATGAAGGATGAAAATAAAATTTTGCCCAAAGAGGATACGGTTGGGATCATCCTCGCACTCAAGTCACCCGGAAAAGAATCTTTCGACCGGATTGCATTTTCGGATCCAAACCTGGTCTGGTCACCTGCAACGGATAAAAATGATTTTACCATCGAATATCAACCCTCTCCCCTTTCAGATGGCATTTATACCTTGTCCGTACAGGCTGAAGATGCCAGTGGAAATACTTCCGGAACCGAGCCCTATGAGATCAGATTTGAGGTGATCAATGAATCGCAAATCACTCATTTTTATCCTTTTCCGAATCCATTTTCCAGCTCGACCCGGTTTGTTTTCACGCTTACAGGCAGTATCATCCCCGATGAATTGAAAATCCAGATCATGACGGTAAGTGGAAAAGTTGTAAGAGAGATCATGGCTGATGAAATCGGTCCCATCCACATCGGCAACAACATCACCGAATATGCCTGGGATGGACGGGATGAATATGGTGATCAGCTCGCCAACGGGGTTTATCTTTACCGTGTCTTTATAAACAATCCTGGAGATAATTTTAAACACCGGGAGACAGCCGGCGACCGTGGCTTTAACCGGGAGTTCGGAAAGTTATATTTACTGCGATGAGAAATTGAAACTTTTTCCCATTTTGGGAATGAAGTCCATTTTTTGGTGGGTGCCTTTGAAAATCTCCTTCATAAATGAGAAGAATGGCCTGATTTTACTTCTGGCATCATTTTTTCAGTCCTTTCCATGTCCTTTAGAAAGATTATGGAGAAGATAAATCAATTGATGATCATTGATGACGATGAGCTCAACAATTATATTACGACCAAGATCGTAGGGTATTCGCAATTGGCAAAAAAAATTGAAAGTTATCAATCCCCGAGGGAGGCGTTGGAATATCTTTCAGAGAACAGTTCCAAATTAAACGGAGAGGCGCCTGAAATTATTTTTTTAGATATCTCGATGCATGGCATGGATGGTTGGGAATTCCTGGAAGAATACAAACATCTTCCTTATGATTATCAGAAAAAAATAAAAATTTTTATCCTCAGTACTTCCATTTTTGAACATGACCGGATGAAGGCCGGAGAATATGAATGCATCAATGGTTATATCCAGAAACCATTGACCGAACCCAAAATCAACGAGATCAGGAAAATGATGAACCAAAAGAATAATAAGATCTGGCAAACATTAAAAACCCTTTATAATTTTCTTTTCTAGTACGATTCTTTCAATGGATCTGTACCATGTGCAGATATATCCTGATCAAAAGTCAAAATAATCGTCTTCTTCGAGTTCGGCCTGCTTCACTTTCTTTTCTTTGTTCTTCCTGAAGAGATCCTTCAGTTCATTCCCTTCCTCCTTGAGATCCTCCTTGATTTTGTCAGTCACCGCTCTGGTATCATAAACGACCTGATAATCGGCCGCAGTACCGGTCATTTTCAGGAAAAGGTTGGGGGGTCCGGAATCCTGTTCTTCTATTTCACCAAACCGGCTGTCGGGATCGTTTCCGCGGAACTGGTCAAGCGGGATCTTAAAATGATAATCGATCTCCTGCCTGAAAGTGTGGGTGCCCGAAACATTGATGTGATAGGCGCTGGAAATAATTTCCATTTCAGGAATGATCACCGTACTGTTTGTGATCTGAACATTGTTCTGAAGATCAGAAAACCGGACATTGGAAAGATCTTCATTCTTCAGATACTTAGAGAGGCTCTGTATAGGTTTAAAATCGATCAATTGTCCCCGCTTGATAATGGTTTCAATGTCAGCATTCAGGGAAGCCGGCAAAAGATTCAAATCCTCAGTCAGGGTAAAATAGGTATTCACTTTGGCATCAATTTGCCCTCTGAGGTTTTTATCAACCAGAAATTGCTGTCTGAAATTATTAAAAACATAAAATATGCTGTCTATATAGATGTTATCCAACAGTCCGTCAACAAGAAATTCCCGGTCTATTGGGTGTTTGCCAACAATGGACCCTTCCAGGTAGAGTTGTCCGCCCATGGTGCTCATGGAAACCTCTTCCACGAGAGCAATCTGATCTTTGATCAATAACCTTCCAGTGATATTCGTTCCGTGAAAGCGTTTGAGGTCAGCTTTTTTCACGTCACAATTGAAATCGATGTTAAGCTTTGGAGATATTCCAAGATGATATTTACTTTCCTTCTTTTCCTCCTGCAGGGATTCTTCACTGAAGTCCAGGGTAAAAAGTTCATTCAGGTTAAGATAATGGGATTTCAGATCCGCCTCGATCCGGATCGGGCTGTCCTGGGTTAGCAAATAAGGAATAATATTTTTAAAGAAACCAGATAATTCAAAATCACTTTGTCCTACATAACCTGAAAAGTTCTGGATGCCAAGGTCCAGGTTGTTAAAAAAGAACTTGCCATTAAAATTCCTGAAAGGTAAGGGGCTGTAGACCGTATGTATTTCCACATCACGGAGCAGGACTTCACCGGAAGTCCTCAGGCTGGTGGCATAGGATTTTTTAAAATTTCTGAGACTTCCTGTCAGTTTGATGTCAAAATCAACCAGGCCATTTCCTGTAATGATTTGTCTCACCGGAAACGTACTGATAAAAGCATTCAGGTCGATCCGTCCAGCCAGATTCATGCTGGCGTTCAGGTTCCTCAGATCATTCATCACGAGGTTCCCCTGGATCTTATTTTGATCGATGTAGCCGGTAAAATCTTTGATCTCAAGTCTGGACGATAGCAGATTGTGTTGTGGACCGTTTGTATAGTTCCCTTTAAAATTGATATTCTGAAACGCTTTTTTATAACCAGGGTACAGGAATGAAACATCCCGGCACAAAAACTCTGCCGTGATCTCAGGGCGGTTTTCCTTTCCGTAATTTCCCTGGATCTTACCGGAAAATTCTATTTCTCCTGAGCTCTTGTACTTCAATACTTCTTTTCTATAGGGATCCGGCAATAAACCGATAATAGACTGGAGGGCATTGTCTTTTGAATGGATCTCAAGATCCATGTGTTTCTCAGTTCCCGTACTGATATTTCCATTGACAATATAGGTATGTCCGTTCAGATTTAAGTTCGATTCGCTGAATAGCAATTCCCGTGAATAGATCCCGTACTTAAAGTCCGTTAGAATGTTGATTTTCTGGTCCTTCAAATAGTCAGTCTGTTTGATTTTCATTTCCTGATTGACAAGGTCCCCTTCCGTCTGTATTGACAGAATCTCATCCGACAGGCTCAATTTATTGGTAAGTAAATCGGTATACACCGACAATTTAAAGTCATTTTCCTGGTCTGTATAATTGTAAGTTGTGTTTTTGAGGATGATCTTTTCAAGAGTTAGTTCCGGCAGGCTGTCGCGCGAGGTGGAATTCTTCCGGTCCATGATGTCAAAGTTTCTCCTGCCGTATGGATCCACCGCCATATTCACCACTGCATGATCCAGGATCAGGGAAGTGAGGTTATAATTACGGAAAATAAGGTTAAGGAGGTCAAAAGAAAGTGTGATCTGATCGGCCGTGCAAAGGTAATCTCCTGCCAGTTCCCGGGCTTCATAGACTCGTACGTTGTTAAGGTTGATGGAAACGTCCGGAAACCGGGACCAGAGATCCAGTTCAATCTTATCCACATCCACAGGCGTATTGATCCTTTTATTCACTTCATTCACGAAAAGTTCAATCACCTCCGTACGGTAATGGTACAAGATTCCAAAGGTGACCCCCATCAGTACGATGACTGCAACCACCCCGATAATCAATATATTCCGGATCTTTTTAACCATCTTATCCGCTTACTGTTTTAATCTAACGATCTAAAATCCTACAAATGTATACATCATGCGGATCAAGAATCCAGCCAGAATGATTTTTATGCAAAAAAATTGATATAAAGTATTTGTTACAAATGAATTATACCATAGTTTTGCATTCCTTTTAAAGCTCAAAGCTCAAAGCTCAAAGCTCAAAGCTCAAAGCTCAAAGCTCAAAGCTCAAAGCTCAAAGCTCAAGGGCAGAAGTTCTTTGCATTATACATTTATTTTAATTCCCATAATCGGGCGCTTAGCTCAGCTGGTTCAGAGCACCTGCCTTACAAGCAGGGGGTCACTGGTTCGAATCCAGTAGCGCCCACCTTGCCCGCTGTTGTCTGACATCAGGAAGACGACAGCGGGTTTTTTTTATATATATCTCAAATATTTTAATAACTCTCCGTCAATGCGGATTTCGGTGGGTAAAGCCCAAAAAGGAAATATTATCCCTATGGTAAATATTGAATCGATGGCAAGTTTCTTGCTGATTGATTCATTAAAAAAGCATATATGAGCTAAGTGAGATGGGTTCGTGGTCTGGGAACACCGTCTAAAAGGATCGCAGTGCACTTGTGAAGAAGATTCGGAAAAGGCGCAACGCTATCCAATACCATTTACTTCTTCGATGGTATGACATCATGAGTACCAAGGCAAATTTTTTTAGTTATGGTAATGGGGAATAAAAAACCCTGACAAAAAATGTCAGGGTTCGTGCTTGCGAGATTTGAAAAGATGATGACCCAGAATAATTGAAAGCCCTGTAAATAAGATTAAATATATCACAGAGCCCGTAAGATAACCATAACCCCATTCCGTCAAACGGGAAAAATCGAATACCAGAATTTTAAGTATTCTTATCAAGAAGAATAACGTTCCGAAAACGAGTAATCCAAAAACGATTTTTCTCAATGTAAATGGTATCATGGGTAATCCAAGAAAGAATTTCTCCGGTAATTCTATTTATAAACGGTGGTCATAGTGGGGGTATATATTCCAAATGTAACCGCTTGAATCAATCCATTTACAAATGAATGACGATTCCAGATCTCGTAATTTTCTGCATCACCCGCCATTACTTTTACATCTGCCACATTAACAGGAGCTAAACCAAAAATTAAATAATGATTCCATTCGGTTACTTCCGATTTACCCTGTGGCCCACTCCCAACAATGATTCTCTGTTGGTAGCATGATGAAAAGAAAATGACAAAGCACACGACAATTAAGGTTGATTTTAATGTTTTCATAGGTTTTAAGATTAAGGGGCAAATATTATATAAAATCTACCAATAATACAATATCCGACCTAATAATTAATTTTATCAGCCGTGATTCCTGAGATAAAATAAATTGAGTTTGAACTCATCGAGAAAGGTCCCGTCTCAATAATGGAAGGATAATAATTTTTTAACATATCCCTTGTCTACAAATTTAAAAGACCTATTTTGCGAGGTTAAAAGATAGAAAAGTCTGGCAGAATCAGTCCGAATCAGTGCCGCGGGGAATACAAACCTTGGCGCTATGCCATATTTCTTTCTAATTTTAATTGTCATGCAAGCATACATAATTAAAAATAAAAACTGGCTGATCCGGGTGATGGGGTTTGAAGAAAACATGAAATATTGGAACAGAAGATTGATTACAGGAAGGTGAAATAGTTTATCCTATCAGAAGGTTGATCCGATCATGATTATCACAAAATTACATATACACAAAAATAATAGGCACCTGCTGCCTCTTGATAAAATAATTTCCAACTGAACCAACAACTAAAAAATGAAATTCAAACAAATATTGCTCCAATTAATTACACTGTCCCTCATCAGCAACCTTTATTCGCAGGATCTCTCGCAACGGGCGAATGACTTTCTAAATACTTTGACCCCCGGATTAAAATCCAGGGCACTCTTTAAACTCGAGGATCCGGAACGATACAACCTGAACTTTATTCCGATCGAACGGAAAGGACCTACCTTCCACGATTTTAATGAACAACAGAAAAATGCTGCACTTGAATTATTGAAGACTTCTCTGAGCAAGGAAGGTTACAGGAAGACCTCAGAAATCATGGAACTGGAAAAGATCCTGTTCGTACTGGAAAACAATAAAAATAAATATTCGGATGGGAGTTCCTGGAGGGATCCCCTGAATTACCATTTTTTGATCTTTGGAGATCCGGCCCCTGAAAATTTCTGGGGATGGAAATTTGAAGGCCACCATATTTCCCTGAATTTTGTCTCCACACACAACCAGATCGTTTCCTCCACCCCCTTCTTTTTCGGATCTAATCCGGCGATCGTTGAGGTGAGAGGACACGATCGAAAAGAAGTATTGCAGCTTGAATCTGATTTAGGATTTCTTCTTGTAAATTCCCTTACCGAGGACCAGTTAAAAATCGCGCGATTTTCTGATACGGCCCCTGAAGAAATCATTACCCGTAATAATCGCCAGGTGAAAAATATTGAACCGAGAGGCCTATTCTATAAAGCGCTCACCGACAATCAGAAAGCGACCTTCATGAAGCTGCTTAACGTATACATTGATAATTATGAGGCTGGATTTGCGGTAACTTTCCGGGAAAAAATTGAAAAAGCCGGCCATGAAAACCTTTCGTTCTCCTGGGCAGGAAGTCTTACACCTGGGACGGGCTACTACTATAGAATTCAGGGACCCATGCTTCTTGTTGAATTTGATAACACGCAGAACAATTCCAATCATATCCATACCGTTGTTAGAGATCTTACAAATGATTATGGCGGAGATATTTTGCGCGAACATTATCAGCATGATCATTAAAGATCATCAAATTGCCACCTCTTTCCTTAGATAAAAGCGATTCTTCCAGGGTTTGACAAGGAAAAAGATTGGAAGGTTTCAGTATTCCTCCGTCCGATTGCAGTTAAATAGGCAAGTCGGCATTCACGGATTTATGAAGTATGGACCGGTTGTGTTTTGTGGTTGCTGATCCGCATCCTACCTTCAAAAGATTGCGGTTTGGACATGACAGAACGCATATAAAATGGATCTAAATGATATGGGATGCGGATGATCTCTCGTTTCCTCATTTTCCAAAATCCACGCAAGTTGCGTTCCCGAAAAGGTTGATCAAAAAGAACTGGTTCCATCCAACTCCATACGCCAGGTTATAAAAATGAGACTATCTCCTATAATTTCTCATTTTTTTCTTCTCATTTTATTTAATTTGCATCATGAGTGATTCTCCTTGACATGTCTTTTATAAGCTTTCCAATACAATGCGAGCAATAAAAATTTTCTTCATTATTTTAATTATATTCCCATTTCAGATCAATCATTCCTGGAGTCAGAAAGTTAGACTGGCCTTATGGAATTATCATCTTGATAAATTTAATGTAGATGAATCTGTATCTCCGCTCGATGGTTTTTGTTTTAAGGCCCATAAAGGAATAAGCTATGATCCGAAGACAGGAGAGAAAAATGTGGAAGAGGATATGAATTCAGTTTACCTGTTAATCGTGGATGGATCAACTGGCAAAAAGTATTTATGCATGGGTGGCTTTGATGAAAAAGTGAGCATATATAATATGAGTATAAAGCCCGAAGAAGAAATTAAAATTTTTTTCACCCAGAAAAATTACTTCTCGCCAAACATTTGCAAGGTGAATGACAGCGATGGCATGCCTGGAGTGATGAAATTCAGCAGGGACCAGCTGTTGATTTACAATGAAGCTGATCAACTCATTGGAGAATTTCAGGGCAGTTTGCTTTCAAATGATAAAATTGAAATTTATACCTATGATTCGATAAACAATCCCACGCAAAAAAAGGTGTATTGATTTAAGGGAATATTGAATGAAAAATTCCCTCCGTAGGCATGAGCAGGGATTTTCACTGCTCTAAATTCTGAGTATCTGTTAGAATCGAAGTGGAATATTAGAAATCAGGATATGATTATTAAAAAGCTGGGTTATGAACCCTGTGCGAATTTTAAAAACATTGGAGAGAAATTCAATCGCCTTCTGGATGTTCAAGTCTTTCAAAAAGAATTGTAGATCTAATTATCTGTGAGTCCGAACCCGAATCTCTGAAGGCCATGATAATCCAGCACTTTTTCCTAAAAACTGGTTAAAGATTCATAACGCATAGTACCACTATTATGGTAGTACGTCATTGTTATCTGTCTCATTTATAATAACTGATTTGAAAAATCCGAATATTCCAATTTTTAAGTGGCTTATATAAAAAATTGAACTTATCTTCAAATCCGCGGATATTCAAATCCGTCATTGTATAACGATTAAATTACCTCATTCATACCATGAGCAATCAGATCTCAGGGAATCATTGCGTTGCGATCTTTGGGGGTGCGGTGGCAGGATCCGAAGCGGCCTATCAGCTCGCATTGAAAGGATTCAAGGTGGTAGTATTCGATCAATCCATGTTGCCTTATGGTAAAATTGAAGATGGTCTTCCAAAATGGCACCATAAACTTCGCAATCAGGAAGAACAGAAGATCGATGAAAAAATCAACCATCCCAATATATGGTTTGTACCGGGAGTGAAACTGGGGAGAGACATATCCTTTGATGAAGTTCGTCAATGGGGATTCTCGGCCATCATCCTCGCTACGGGGGCATGGCGTGACCGGCCACTCCCCGTGGAAGGTATCGATGAATACGTGGGAAAAGGGCTCTACTATCAAAATCCATTTGTCATCTGGTTCAACCACCATCACGAACCGGATTACCATGGACCGGTTCATGAGATTCAAGATAATGCAATTGTTATCGGAGGGGGTCTGGCTTCGCTGGACGTGGTAAAAATTCTGATGCTTGAGACTGTTGGGGCCGCACTTAGAAAACATGATATTCAACCGGATCTGTTCGAACTTGAAAAGAGAGGCATAGACAAAACCCTGGAATCCTTAAACCTGACTATGGACGACCTGGGCTTGCAAGGTTGTACACTCTATTACCGTCGGAGAGCCATCGATATGCCTCTGACTCCCATGCCAACCCATACGCCTGAGTTATTGATAAAAGCGCAGATGGTCAGACAGAAAATACTGGATAATTTTCAAAAGAAGTATCTATTCCGGTTTTTCCCCTGTTGCATCCCCATTGGAAAAATTACGCAGGGGGATCGGTTGACAGGCATTACTTTTCAAAAAATACAAATTGAAAAAGACCGGCTCATTCCCATCACGGGAGAATTGATCGATGCGGAAACGCCACTCGTGATATCTTCTATCGGCAGCATTCCTGAAAAAATAGAGGGAATTCCTTCCAAGGGAGGAGTGTTTAACATTTCTGATCCAGGGACCTGCCTCATCGATGGTTTTGATAATGTGTTTGCCATTGGCAATGCAGTAACCGGAAAAGGCAACATCAATGAATCAGTTAAACACAGCCGGGAAATATCTACAGGCATCATCGATAACTTTTTCGAATGGCAACAAAGTGAGTACCAGGACTGGCACCGTCAGACCGCCAAAAAAATAGACCATGATATGGATCGGATCATGGACAGGATCAGAAAAAGACCACCACTGTCGGAAAGCCTGTTTCAATCCATTATGGAAAAAACGAAAATTCTTCAACAAAAAGTGAATTACGATGGGAATTACGAAAAATGGATTAAAAAAAACATTCCGGTCAGATATGAAGATTTGATCCTTCCGAAACAGATGGAATAAACGACAGTAATATAAACCCCACAGTTATCTTCTGGTCGTCAAAGTTATTTATCGAATTATTACCTGTTTCTCTGGTATAACAGGTCAATAACTGGATTCAATTTTCTCGTTCTCATCTTCATCCCTGGCTATTCCTATTATTTCCAGGTTAACATTTGTGGGTGAATACCGATCCCATACTGCCCTGATATTCATCCGCTGGTCCTCATAGCTGGATCCACTCTCCTTTACAATCTCATTTCTTGCGGTAAGCAATTCAAACCGATAATCTAGATAGGAATTCATAATGATGATCAGAATAATGCTGAACAGGGTTATAAGTCCTCTGAGTAATATTTTTTTAACATTCGTTTCCATGATGTTAAATCGTCTGATCCTTATCACCTCCTGTAAACTGAAAACCGGCCAAAATAACCTGAATGATCCACTTTGAAGGTCTTGCCAGGATTTCTGCCTTATACATCCTCTTTTAAGATCATCATTAATGATTCATTGGTGAAAAAGTAACCCGATAAAATCAATCTATTTGCCGGATTCCCTGTTACAAAATTCCTTTTTCAGGTATTAACTTTTGATACACTGTTATGCAGGATATATGTTTCCTGAACAATCGTTTAATTTTTCAATATTTGGATTTAGCGTGTGCTTACATTGTGAAATGTTAAATTTTTTAGGCCAAATGCATTGATTTTTAAAATATTTTTATAATATTTAACAAGGACAATAAAAATAATTCAGCTACCAGCGTGAATTTGTTAAACAGTTATGAACTAAAATTTGGTTATGATGGAAACTCCAAATGAATTTTTACAAAGAAAAGGCTTCAAAAAAGTCTATCAACCATCCAAACGATATAACATTACCATAAGTGAACTTGTTGAATTTCTGGACGAATATTCTACACGGGTTTTGAAAGATTTTCTAAAAATCACGGATAAAGACGGAAAATCTTCCTTTATTTATTCACGGTCTGAAAAATAGGTATTCATCCGCATATCTTTTCAATTTATGCTGGCTTCCCTCAAAGGCGGATCCAATTCCATGATCACGTATCATCCATGATTCTATTGTTTATCGAAAAAAACTCCGAAAGATCCTTTTTAAAGACCTTTCGGAGCCATTTATTGAACGATAGATCAATTCACCTCTATTATAACTTCTCAACCTTTTCCTTGTCAGTAGGGATCACTTCCTCTCTTTTCATCCCCAGCTTTGTTTAAAGTCTTCCGATCAATTCATCTTCTTTTCCTTCCACATAGCTGAGATCATCGTCGGTCAGATCTCTATACTGTTGTTTAAGTTTTCCTTTTACCTGGTTCCATGAACCTTTGAATTTCAAATCTTTTAATGATTCCATATCTTTTTCTTGTTGGTTATGCAAAATTTTATATGAACAGTTTGAATTCTATTCATGCCAAAATTTCCAAGATTTAATCCAAAAAGATGATAAGTTTTATTATACTGTTATTCAATGTGTTAGACAAATTGAGTTTTCCATGATCCATTTTCAATGATGAAAACACGATCTATCTGTAGAATTTTCTCTACAACCTCATAAATGGAACAATTCAAGAATTAATGTATTTGGCAAATATTTAGGATATTCACTTTCGAATTAATACTTTTGCATCTTGCTTATTTCATTAGCTTCAAAATAATTATCTGTCTGAATTATATCCCCTAAAACTGTATTTAATGTTATTCTACATCAAAAATTCTGTGCAAAGAAAAATTGCAAGGAGAATTACGAAAAAATATTCATCCAGTATCGTTCAGTTCCATTTACCAGAAGAAGGACTGATTGAATTCGCAAAATGGAAAAATCCATTGGCTAGAACGATTGACATCCATCAATCACATGTGAATTTTTATAAAAAATTCGTAAAGCATGGAGATTTAGTCATTGACATCGGAGCTAATATTGGGGATACTACGGTGCCGATCGCTTTAGCTGCTAATCATACCGGTTTAACCCTGGCATTTGATCCCAATCCTTACGTTTTTGAAATACTGAAAGAAAATGCTGTATTAAATCCGGATAAAACCAATATTATTCCATTTCGAAATGCCATTTCAGTAGAGGAAGAAGATTTTTATTACGTTTCTTCTGAGGCCTCATTCGCGAATGGAGGTATTTCGAAAGAAAAAGGAGGAAAACATGGAAAATTTACACATCGGGAAAAAGTCAAAGGAATTAATTTATTTAACTTCCTGAAAGAAAAATTTCCTGAATGGCTTGATAAACTTTCATTGATTAAGATAGATACGGAAGGATATGATAAGGAAATATTAAAATCCATTTCAACGATGGTTATGAAGTACAAACCTGCCATCATTGCCGAAAGTTTCGGAAACAATTCCTCTGAAGAAAAAATGGAATTGTATGATGTACTTGACCAGATGAATTATAGTATTTACTATTTTGACGATTTTAAAGAAGACACCACTGTGTTCAAGCTGGAAAATGCCCATGAGATGACCCAATGGAAAACTAATGTGGATATTTATGCCATTCCACGGTAGTTTGATGGCCTAAAATTTTTTTTATTACGTACTTCTGCCACACCTGGTTTTTACTACCCAAAACCAGGAGGGAACTATTGGATCCGGGGTAGTATAGCCTAATCCATACTGGTATGAAATAGCCGTTATAGAAAAGAATGATCGAAATGGAAATATTCTTATCAGGCTTTATGAAAAATCAGTTGATATGACTAAATTCCGCGATGAGGATATCGTTTTTTTTATGAAAAAATTCAATCTATTATTTTTAATCGTTACCTCAATCATCAGCCCAACCCATTCACAGGAAGGAATGGAAAACTTCAAGGAAGATACCCTCCTGCTGACCACTCCAACAGGAATGATCTCCGGATCCTTACTGTATCCTTTTACCCAGAAAAAGATACCCGTGGTGCTGATCATTGCTGGTTCAGGACCCACGGACCGGAATGGCAACAATCCAGCTATGAAAAACAATCACCTGAAATACCTGGCGGAAGCTTTATACAATTACCAGATCGCCACCCTTCGATATGACAAACGAGGGATCGCTGCCAGTGCACAAGCCGGTAAAGTGGAACGGGACCTCAGGTTTGAGGATTACGTACATGATGCTTCCGGGTGGATCGCCCAACTTCAACAGGATAAACGATTCAGCAAAGTGATCGTCGCGGGGCACAGTGAAGGCTCCCTGATCGGGATGCTTGCCTGTCAGCAGACTAAACCGTCCGGGTACATCTCGATTGCTGGACCGGCCGAATCAGCGGATCAACTGATCAAAACACAGCTCAAAGGTCAGCCTTTAGAGGTAAAAAACGATGTCTATCCAATCATTGAAAGCCTGGTAACGGGCAAGACCGTGGAGAATGTCAATCCGAAGTATAATGCGCTATTACGGCCTTCCGTTCAACCCTATCTGATTTCATGGTTTAAATATTCCCCCAGGGTGGAAATAAGCAAATTGAATATCCCCATACTGATTGTCAATGGTACAAATGATATCCAGGTAGATCCACAGAATGCTTTTGAACTGCTTTATTCCAGCAAGAATGTTGACCTGGAGATCATTGAAGGAATGAATCATATCCTCAAACGATCAGAATCTGACCGTCAAAAGAATGTAGCCACCTACAATAATCCGGATCTCCCGGTAATGAAGGAACTGGTTGTGGCCATCGTCAATTTTATCAGAACGAGGACATGATGGGTTATACAAGGCATCCGTTTATTCGTTAATTTGATGATTCAAAATAATTATTCTTTCCGCCTCAATAAATCACAAAAAAATCAATCAGATTTGCTGGTTTTAATTTTCCAGTATGAAAGTCCTATATACCATTGGATTGTTGATCCTTTCAAATTCATTCATGACCCTGGCCTGGTATGGTCATTTGAAATTCAAAGAAATCTCATTCTTCCAGCAATTTGGATTATTCGCCATAATCCTGATCAGCTGGAGTATCGCTTTTTTTGAATATTGTTTTCAGGTCCCGGCTAACAGGCTCGGCTTCCATGAAAATGGAGGGCCTTTTGCCCTGGTAGAATTGAAAGTGATTCAGGAAGCCATCACACTGATCGTTTTTATGGTGTTTTCCCTGCTGGTATTCCGGAATGAATCTTTCCGGTTCAACCATCTTATTGGATTTATTTTCCTGATCCTGGCGGTTTATTTCATCTTTAAAAAATAAGGAATTTTTTCATACACCTCGGTATAGTTTTTCCGTTTAACAAGTCCTTTTGAAAAGGGAGGGACTTGTACATTGATTTACGCATTAATCAAATCAGTTCAACCACCCCAGGGCAGGAGCAAACCAAAGGAATAAAAGTAACAAGATATTTGCCATTACTCCGTATTTGGTATCGGGTAAGGCAATCAAGCTTATAAAAAGTGAAAAACAGGTGATAAATAAGGTAGAAGTTTTCCACCAGCCGGTTTGCACAATGACTCCATAGGTCACGAGAAAAAACGCAATACCAGTGAGCAGCCATAAGATACCCATGATACGTATTCCTGTGTCACCCAGATCTAGCTTTCCTCCCAGAATGGTCGTTTTATAAGGTGTGTCCTTATCATTCACCAATTTCCAGGACACCAGAAATCCTACAATATGTGCAAACCCATGCACGAACATGTAAATCCCAACGGCTATATGCATAATTCAAAATAATCCCGAATATACAAAATTCAAACGAATTTGTATTTTCCGGGCATCGCTACCGGTGGCATGGGCATATTCCCCAGGGAATATTCTTTCAATGAAAAATCCTGTTTGGAATTCATGATATCGTCCCAGGTGATCTCACGGCCACTATAAGCGGCCTCCCTCCCCATGATGGCCGTCAGGGTCGATTCAGCTACCTGGCGGGCTTCGTTCACGGGATTTCCCTCCCTGATACTTCTGATGATTTCTTCGTGTTCGATCTGATAGGCATTGTCCTGGTCATCACGAGATCGCCAGGATCTGCCATCATCATATTGAATGTAAGTTGGATATCCCATAAATGCCCGGCCTTCCGTTCCGATGATGAGGTCTCTCACCCGGTTCACACATCCGTTGATCTGGCGATCTTGACAAAAGCCAAGCACTCCTTCCGGGTATTCGAATTGTACCGATATATGATCAAAGATATTGCCGAACTTCGGATCGGTCCTGACCTGACGCCCCCCCAGGGCTACGGCCTTGGTTGGATGGGATCCTACTGCCCAATTCATTACATCAATGGTATGAATGAACTGTTCAACAATCAAATCACCTCCCAGGTAAGTATAATACAGCCAATTCCTGAGTTGATATTCCATGTCACTCCAGCTGGGCCCCCGGTCGACCGACCATAATTCCCCGATCAGGAATTCCGTATACAAGGCCTTGATTTTGCCTATATCTCCTTCATGGATCCTGTTGATGATCTGGCGGGTCAGGTTTTCCCTGCGCCGGTGTGTACCCGCCCCAATGGCCAGCCCTTTCTGAAGCGCTATTTCACCAGACTCTATGACCGACCGGACACCGGTGGCATCCACCGCAGCAGGTTTTTCCATGAATACATTCTTTCCAGCCTCTACCGCAGCACGCAATTGAATGGGCCTGAAATGAGGAGGGGTTGCCAGGATCACATAATTGATCTGGGGTATTTCCAGCAATTGTTTATACGCATCAAATCCTGTAAAACAATATTTGTCCTGCACATTGATCCCCACTTTGCGGAGTTGAGACTTACAATTATTTAACCTGTCGGAAAATACGTCCGCCAAAGCCAGGATTTCTATCCCTTGCGCCGATACCCGCGCACCTTCCTCCGCATCCTCTGTATGATATCCTTCTAATGGGTAGATAATGTTGGTGGCCGCTTTTACAACATCAAGAGCCGCTCCGGTTCCCCTTCCCCCGCATCCGATCACGCCCACAATGATTTTATCATCCTGAGTAGCATGGCTCAGGACATAGGGGAAGTGTGCCATAGCAGCTATGCCTGCCACACCCGCACCTGTTTTTTTCACAAATTCACGACGGTTAAATATAGATTTACTTTTTTTGGTGTTTTTGTCAAGGTTTTTCATGATGGATCCAATTAAAAAATGAATGATTTGTTCAATATAGAAAATTTATTGATGTCCTTCAATATTTTTTTATTGGGAGATCGACTAAAAAACAAATGGAATTAACATCCTGGTTCTTTTTATATAATCCGTATATGCTGAACCAAAATATGCCATGTTTTCATGTTCTTCAAGTTTGGCGGTGATATATAGTAGAAGTGTTGAAAATAATGAAATGATTAGCAAAAAAAGGGTTGTATGCTTGAAAAACACCCCCCAGGTCAGAAATAAAAGCGAACTGTACATGGGATGGCGAATATATCGATAGATTCCCTGCGTGATGAGCGTGGTGGTTTTTTCAAAAGCGTACAATTCAACTTCCTTTCTTTCCAAGGAAGATTGGCCCCTTTTTTCAATCTGAAAGACTCCAGCAATCACCAGGTATAAAGAAAGAAATAAAAATATCCAGGAAATTATTTGCCTGATGCTCAAAGCGTTTACTAACCAATAGGGTATATTGTTGATCAGCAACCATAAAATGCACTCCCAGGCCAGAAACCGGTAAAGTCCATGACTTCTGATCTTAAAAAATGTTTTCCATGAAATGAGAATCAAAGGAACACTAAATATCAAAAAAATAATCAGCCGTGACATGATCAAATGAATATTAACATCGTATCAATTTCGGAAAAACTTAAGAATAATGATATGGTTCATTTAAATATTTCTGACAATAAAATATGTGAGCGGGTTCAAAAAAGGAACATGATGCGTCTGTAGTTATATGCCGCCCTCCGAAACCTTCAGATCCCGTCTGAACAGAAATATGAAATGAAAAATTCGTTCCTATCAATTCTATTTCTATTTTTAACCTGCCAATGATAAAAATCAATCAATGAATTAAAAATATACCAGACCCGGAACGTATGCTTGATTCAGATAATAAGCGGGGACTCTGGACCTCCAAAATAGGATTTATTTTCGCCGCTGCAGGTTCAGCGATCGGGTTGGGGAATATCTGGCGTTTTCCATATGTCACCGGAGAGAATGGGGGTGCCACTTTTGTATTCATCTATATTTTTTTCATCCTGGTAATCGGTCTGCCGATCATGATCTCTGAACTTACTATCGGAAGGAAAACGAGAAAAAATCCCTATGGGGCCTTCAAGATGCTAAAACCCCGTGGATACTGGAAACTGGCAGGTGCATTGGGCGTGATGACAGGCACTTTAATATTATCCTTCTATTCGGTGATCGCGGGTTTTACCATTGGCTATTTTTTCCTGATCCTTTCAGGAAAATTTAAATTCATTGTCGATGTATCCCAGTCAGCGGAAATTTTTGAGAATTTTTCTGCCGATCCACTCAATACCCTCGGACTGTCAATCCTGTTTATATTACTTACCGGATTGATCGTGATCAAAGGAATCTCGAAAGGCATTGAAAAATGGTCCAAAATATTCATGCCGTTGTTGGTGGTCCTACTGATCCTTCTGGTATTCCGGTCAGTGACCCTGGAAGGGTCTTTAAAAGGACTTGAATTTTACCTGAAACCCGATCTGTCAAAACTCTCAGTTTCCACCTTCATCCAGGCATTGGGCCAGGCATTGTTCTCGCTCAGCCTGGGTGGTGGGGGCATGATGACATACGGGAGTTACTTATCAAAAAAAGACAACCTGGTCGCTTCTGCGGGGTACATTGCCGGTTTTGATACATTGATAGCCATCATGGCGGGATTGATCATTTTTCCTGCGCTCTTTGCCATGGGAGGTGATCCAGAAGGCGGCCCCGGTCTGATATTCGTAACACTTCCTTCCCTGATCATGAAAATGCCGGGCGGCATCCTATTTGGCGCCAGTATTTTTCTTTTATTGACCCTCGCCGCACTTACCACCACCATTTCACTTCTTGAAATTCCTGTCGCTTACCTGGTGGATGAAAAAGGGTGGTCAAGGAAAAAGGCAACCATCCTGGCTTCAAGCATCGTATTTTTACTGGCCACACCTTCTGCCCTGTCGCTTGGTGCCTCCGCATGGTTTTCCAGAATGCCGTTCTTTAATATCGGATTTATGGATTTTATCGTCATCGTATTTGCCAATTATGCCCTGGTGATCGGAGCTTTACTGATTGCTGTTCTGGTGGGATATTCGTGGGGTATCCAACCCGCTTTACAGGAAATCGAATTATTTAACAATACCTTCCGGTATAAAAAAATCTGGACGTTTTTGGTACGAGTAGTCTGCCCCTTGGCCATCTTGTCCATTTTAGCCTATATGATTTTTACAGGGAATTATTTTTAATTCATCCAACTTATGAAAGATAAATTTTCAACCTTCTTCTGGCGTATAACCGCAGCTCACATGGTCACTTATTTCATCATGGGAATGATTGCTTTTTTTCTATTTGACTATGAAAAACTTTTTTCCAGTGATATCCTCCAATATTATATGAAATCTACCGATTCAAAGTGGGTAGCCATTGGTCCTGCATTACAGGTTATTCGAGGTCTGATATTTGCGATTGTACTCTGGCCTTTTCGTACGATCATTTTGAAATCGAATGTCGGATGGCTGAAATTATGGGGTCTATTGCTTGGTTTATCCATACTTTCGACGGCAGGTCCCTCCCCGGGATCCATCGAGGGAATGATCTATACACAGATCCCTGTGGCCAATCAGATCATGTATCTGCCAGAGACCGTATTACAAACCGGATTGTTTTCCTGGATCGTCTTCAGGTGGTATAAAAAGCCTAATAATTTTTTGAATATCCTGTTCGTGATTTTATTGGCACTTATTATTTTTTTTGCAATGGCCGGATACCTGGCTCCTCAATAATTAAAAATGGTATATTATCAATAATTTCCGCATATACTTCGAATCGCTTCATTAAATCCTGAAATCAAGGGAGATCATAAATAAAAATTACCTAATTTGCTTTTTACCACACTCCTCAAAAATGATAGAAAAAATGTTAAAGAATGTCCACAAACACATCCTCAATGAATTAAAACAAAGTTCAAGGACAGATACCATTTTAATAATTTCAGCAATACTCTTCAATCTGGTGGTTCTAGGGATTAGCTGGGCAGTAGCTGCTGGAGAGCCTCCGGATAAACCTCATCCTCCTGAAAATGATTTTATCCTTTTTTTATTGATCATCGCCACGATATTGATTAATATCTTTATCATTAAAGCCCTCCAATCAGGCAAAAAAACACGATTGAATTTATTGGAAGGCCTTTTTAAAATGTATAAGGATAATGCTGTCGATAAATATTATGATCCGGAACTTTTGAAATCCTATTCAACCAGATATAAGCTCTTTTCGATCATCATTACCATTCTGGCCGGTATCGCCATCATTATACCTTTGTTTGCGCGTATGTTGAGTCAATGAATTTTCAATGAATGCTGGGCCATATCAGGAGGATATTCTTAAACTACAAAATCCTATGGAATTTTGAGAATTCATATTCGGCAAAAAGAAGGAAGATGAAGGTAAAAATCTATTTGCGATCAAAAAACACATAAAAAGCCCGGAAAAATGCAGCCCCCATGCCGGACCGGTGATCTTCATTCTCAAAAATATGCATGCTGATTTTCAGGTTCGGATAACCTCTTGACTGCAGACTTTCTGTCATTTTCTTAACCTGGTTAATCCTTGCCTCACCTTCCAACTCCCCTGCAGTTAAAAATACCTGTGCCTTTAGGTCCTGATGCATTTCAGCAAATTGAGCTTCATATGAAAATATCACCTCATGATTATAATGCAAGCTCGGACTTCCTGCAAAATAATTATTGAAACTTTCGGGATGATGAAACAAGGCGTATAAGGTAAACATCCCTCCAAAAGAATAACCACCCAGGGTCCTGCTGTCTGTTTGAACCTGGTAATGCGATTCCACATAGGGTATCAATTCCTGAACAATAAACTCAAGAAATTCAGGAGCACTACCGGATTGAACGGATAGATCTTTCCTCTTCGTGATCTCCGCAAGCAAATTCGTCCAATACTCATCTGTTTCCGGATCATTTGTGGGGGTGAGATCCCTGATTCGTAAGGCAGCCCATTCTTCCATCCCTTTAATCAGATATCCAATGCCAATTACGATCATTTCCGGGATTTCGCCAGAGGGAAAACTCAGGTAGGTGGAAGTATTGGCCAATAATGGGAATACCCGGTTGGCATCTGTATTATACCAGACCGGATATTTTTTCGCAGGATCGGTTTTATAACTCATTGGCAATTGTACATAAATCAAAAAATCATTCCCGGTGATTTCGGAATGTATTTTAATCAGTTCCGTATTCGGCATCACCACCCCTTCAATCAATTCGCGATCCGGATTATATCGTTGCAGATCCTGGGATAAACTTTCAGTCATTGAAGAAAAAATGGCCATAAGACCCGTTAAAACCAATGGAATCCATCGAATTTTAAACTTTTTCATATAAAACAATTCAAAAGAGTATGCGCCTACATAAAGCCGATAAAATACGTCAATATATTTTCAATTTCCCAAAACATCCGTGTAAAATCATGCAAATCATGTTTCATTTGCAGACAATTTTTTCAAGATCATTGAAATATCCATTGCTCAGTAAAAAATCGAGTGCTTCCTCAAAAAAAATTGATCGCAAATTATTAAAAAACCGATAACTTTCTTTAATAACAAATCGATCACCTCATCAATTCCGGAAATGCCATTAATTCTGCCAGAATTTTTTCAATCCTCTAAAGGAAGAAATCAGTCGTCTTTTATAAAACCTAAAAAAACAGCAAGGCAAATAGGTTATACTGGAAAATAATTGGTAATTTTTATTGAATAAATTTAAAACAATTAGAACGGCATTATGCGGATTAATCATCTTATTTTATTTATTCTATTATTAGTGATCTTTTTAAGTTGCCGGAAGAACCAGGTTGATCCGCAACCCAACATCGTATTTCTTTTTGCCGATGATCAGCGATATCAGACCATACACCGGTTGGGAAATGATGAGATCATTACGCCAAATCTGGACCTGCTATCCTCCAGGGGAGTTACTTTCATCAATGCCTATATCATGGGGGGTACCAGTGGTGCCGTCTGTGCTCCCAGCCGGGCCATGCTTCTGACCGGGAAAACCCTGTTTCATCTGGACCAGGAAGGAGAATGGAATTATCCCATTCACCCCTCCGACACGACCTTTTTAGAATTACTTCGTCAACATGGATATGTAACGTATGGCATTGGAAAACAACATAATGGGAAAACGGTTGTTTCCAGATCCTTTTCAGATGGGGGGCATCTGATGTTTGGTGGGATGTCGAGTCATTATGATATCCCTGTCTTCGATTTCAGCGCTGATAGTAACTATCAGGAGGAGAAAAAATACAGGATTCTGGATAAACACACGACTGACCTATATGCCGATGATGCAGTGAATTTTATCGAGTCCCATCATGAAGAAGCTCCCTTCTTCCTTTATCTTGCTTTTCAGGCTCCCCATGATCCACGCGAAATGCCGGAAAAGTACCTCCGGCTTTATGAAAACCGGACCATCAGAATCCCCCCCAATTTTCTCTCCCAGCACCCTTTCGATAATGGAGAACTGGTGATCCGCGATGAACTCCTGGCTTCTTTTCCACGTACCCATGAGGAAGTTCTGGAACATATCCGGGCTTACTATGCCATGATCACCCATCTGGATGATGCCATTGGCAGAATCCTTTCCGCCATTGATAAAAAAGGTCTCAGGCAGAATACCCTGATTATATATAGTGCCGATAATGGACTGGCTGTTGGGCAGCATGGATTAATGGGTAAGCAGAATATATATGAACACAGCATTAAAATCCCATTCATGATAAGCGGACCGGGAATTCCTGAAGACCAGACAAGGGATGCCTTCATTTATCTCAATGATCTCTATCCTACCCTTTGCGATTACCTGGGGATCCACATTCCTGCTTCGGTAGAAACCAGCAGTTTTCTGAAGAGTATTCAGGAGCCGGGATACCCACACAGGGAATTTCTGACTTTCGCCTATAAGGATTTTCAAAGGGGAATACGAAAAGGGCAATGGAAATACATAGAATACGCTGTGAACGGCGACCGGCACACGCAATTATTCGATCTTGGTGAAGATCCTTATGAAACACAGAACGTGGCAATCTTCCCGGGCAACCAATCCCTGATCAGAGATCTCCGAAACAATCTGAAGAATGAATGGACAAAGCTTGGAGATACAGGTAATTTCTGGCAGTGATAAATGATAAAATTATGGGTTATGAAAGCAATGCAATTAGATCAAATCGCCGATTTATCAAAGAATCATGAACCTCTCAAACTGGTACAAAAGCCAGTGCCTTCGATTTCCAATCAGGAAGTCCTGATAAAAATAACCGTTTGCGGGGTGTGCCATACTGAAATTGATGAAATCGAGGGCCGAACCCCACCACCTACCCTGCCTGTCGTTCTGGGCCATCAGGTCGTTGGATATATCGCCGATGTGGGTAAACAGGTTTCAGGTTTCGATATAAATGAACGTGTGGGAATCGGATGGATCTATTCCTCCTGCGGAAAATGCGAGTACTGCAAACAGGGCCTCGAAAATTTATGCCCTGAATTTCGGGCTACGGGTCGTGATGAGGATGGTGGTTATGCGGAATACATGAAAGCTGATCCGAATTTTATTTATAAAATCCCTGAATTTTATTCGGATACCGAAGCCTCCCCGCTTTTTTGTGCAGGTGCCATCGGATATCGTTCCCTGCTTCTCAGCCAACTGAAAAATGGGCAATTAGTAGGTCTTACTGGATTCGGTGCATCCGCTCACCTGGTATTAAAACTCCTGCAGTATAATATGCCGGATACCCGGGTGTATATATTTGCGCGAAGTGAAAACGAAAGGGAGTTCGCAAAAGAGCTGGGTGCCGTGTGGGCAGGCGATATTGGAGAGCGCGCACCTGATCTGCTGCATGCCATCATCGATACCACCCCCGTTTGGAAATCCATCGTTACCTCGCTCGAAAACCTGCGGCCCAACGGCCGGCTGGTCATCAATGCCATTCGAAAAGAAGATTACGATAAGGATTACCTTCAAAAGCTGAGTTATCATAAACATCTCTGGATGGAAAAAGAGATCAAATCGGTGGCAAACGTCACCAAGGATGATATCAGTGAGTTCCTAAAACTCGCCGCGGAAGCAGGCATTCGTCCGGAAATCAGGGAATTTCCCCTGGAAGAAGCCAATAAGGCGCTGATGGAAGTAAAAAAAAGCAAGATCCGGGGTGCCAAAGTACTGGTTATGTAGTAGGGCGTTTATTAAGCAGAAATATCATCAGCCAAAATAAAAACCCGAGCGAAGCCAGCAAACTGATGGGAGGAAGATAACCATACCATTCCCAGGGAGTTATCCATGATTTAATCCCCATAATGGCTGTATGAAAAAAACCGGCTATGATAGCCAGGTTGATCAGTTTCTTATACAGCTTTTTTGATTTTTTATTGGATTCCCCCCCTCCAGGAATTGAAAAAAAACGGTTTACCATCCACATCATGGCCAATCCTGCCACCCCAAAAAACATACTTAATTCACCTGTCAGGTTCAGTTTACCATCCACTCCAAAAAATTTATCATAATATTCAGGTTTCAGAATGGCCACGCTGATAAAAACATGAACGATGATCAACACCAGGCTTCCAAAACCAAGGAGGTCTTTCTTTTCATACAGGTCCCGGTACCAGCCTGTCAGATGGTGCTTCCTCAGTGAAATCAGAGAACTGAAGATCAAAAGAAGGAAGCCACTCAGGGAAAATACCTTATTGGCCACATAAAGGGGCAAATGAATCCAGGCAACACCACCAAAAACATGATAACGAAGGATGGCATATACCAGGCTCCCCGAAAGAATGATGATAAAAATTTGTTTAATTGGTCTCAAAAAATACTTATTTTCTAATGATACCTGAACTCTATTCCTCCGATCACATTAAATCCAGGTAAAGGATATCCCCGGTCAATCTGATAAGTGGTATCGAAAACATTGTTCAGATCAACGAATACATTCATCCATTTCATGGTATGCCAGATCACCTTAAGATCGAGGAGTGCATAATTTTCCGTGGTGACTTCATTTTCCCCCACAAAAGTGTTCAGTCCATTTACATACTTGAAATCAGCCATGAAGGTCAATGGTTTCCAGCTATATCTTCCCTGGATATTCAACACATGATCGGGAGCATATAATAAATCCTTGGAGGTAAACAGGTAGGTATAGTTCATCAGCATTCCCAGATGTTCCGTGATCTTATAATCACCAGTCACTTCGATCCCTTTATTCTGGAACTCCCCGGTATTTATTTTCACAGGCGGCGGAGCCGTTACCACCACTGCCTGGATCATATTTTTCCCATCGATATAAAAACCGGTCAATTCCACATTGAATTTGCCGTCCCGGGAAGTCTGGTTCCAGGATAACTCATAGTTCCAAAGATCTTCTGGCTTGAGTTCATCGTTGGCAACCGGAAAGAGAAACAGATCCACGACAGCAGGGCTTCGAAATCCTTTGGTTGCCGAAGCTTTCAGATTTGTATTTTTTGCCAGCTGGTAAGCAATACCGAAAGCAGGAACATGAGCAGAACCATACAAACTGTTATTAACGAAACGATAACCTGCTTCGGCCGATAATTTTTCCCCTATACTTTGTTGAATAAGGGCATAGAGGTCGGTCTCATCGATCTTGTATTCCTGATCATATCCATCCGGTACCCCTGGAGGAGAGTAAATATTCGTAGGCTTTCCACCAAACTTTTTGGCATCAATCCCGAGTGTAATGATATTACCTTTGAGCAATTTAAGATTCTGGTAAAAGGTTAGGCCATAATTAAAATCATTCGACCTGAATCCATCTGAAAAGGAATGATCCCCATTGTTATAAAAAAACTTCAATGCACCTTCCACTTTTTCATACCGGTTTTCAATAGACAGGGCTGTTCTTCGCCGGGTATAATCACGGGTACTGTCGGCTGGGGCTTCTCCCCCAACAGGTCCCGGATCATGATAGACTGCATCCGCTATGTTTCCATCCAGGGTAAGATTAATATTCCGGGATAACTGGTAATCCAGTTTAAGATATCCCGTTGTATTCCGGAATTCATCATTCCCGTCACTTCGCGACCCATCGGTTTGTTCCCGATTAACAGAACCAAAAACGCTGAACTTGTTCTTATGGTAACCAATAGACCCGGTGTAGATCCCGGTATGATAGGAACCATATGCGGCCTTCCCGTACAAGTTCAGACCTTCATCGGGTTGTCGCGTAATCAGGTTGATGGCTCCTCCCATGGCATTGGATCCGTAAAGAATAGAGCCGGGCCCCCGGATCACTTCCACCCTTTCAATATCAGAAGAGGTATAGGCATCCGATATAGGATGACCGAAGATGCCCATAAACTGTGGTTGACCATCAATCAACATCAACACCTGGGTATTGGGAGAACCGCTTACACCACGAATGCTGATATTTCCACCTGAGTTGGGACCTACTCCATAACCCACCATATTCCTTTGGTTTACAAATAAGCCCGGAACCCTGTTCGCCAGCACTGGCAGTATATTGACTTCCCGACTATTCTCAATTTCTTGTCTCGAGATCACCGTTATACTTGCCGGAATTTCACTTTTCTGCCGGGTGATCCGAGTACCGGTAATCACCAGCGGGTCCAGTTCGTAATTTCTGATACTATCCAGATCCTGCCCACATACGGATCCAGTGATGAGGAATAACAAAAAAATGGATCCTGCCAGCATTCTATTTCCAGTAATTCCCTTCATTATCTTAAATATTTTCATGATCAGCATCTTTTCGAACCTCAAAAATATCATTTCTATCAAGTTCTAACCAATAATTAATGGATATATTCCGGATCTGGTCGAAATAATCCTGGGATCCATAGACAGATTTATCCAAAACCGAAGCAATCAGGCGATGGATCTGATCATGAAAAGATTTTTTGAGTACAAGCGTTACCTGTTGTCCCCCTTTTTGAACAATGCAGCCGGTGCATTGACTAACAGGTTCTTGAGGGCAATGGTCCCACGGCCAAGGCTGGCTCCTGTTGAGACCTGAAGTCCATCCGACATGCAACTGATGGGAGGTTCATATCCCGCAAATGATTCCACGATCAATTCATCCAGATCGGATCCAAGGATCTCTCTGGCCCGAATGCCCATTTTTACGCCGATGATTGAATAAACACCAAGATGTCGGTGAATCTCATGGGTCAATATGGCTGCCTTCCATTCTTCCAGTCCGTGCTTACCGATTATCTGATCAACAAAAGGGGCCAAATCCGCACTGAACTGTTGCGGATCGACCGGATATTCCCGTAATACCACATTCGGGCGAATGCCCTTGATCCGGGTCCCGTTAATATACTGTCCATCTGGAGGGCTTAGTTGATCCATGTTTTTTGATTTAATTTCCTAACAATATTCCTTCGGTCCTATTTGAAAAATTTTACTTAACCACGACAACAGTAGCCCAATTAAACCACTGCCATACAAGGCAAAGAAATTCAAGTAATCTGTGATCGAAAAGTTTCTTCATGCTTTTTTTAAAAATAATCATACAAGAATCATTAGAGGTGCATAGAAAGATTGAGGTATGTATGAGACGTTATGTGAATGTACTAGAATTCGTTAAATATTATCCAGTTTTATTTTCCATTCATTGTATATTTGTTTTAAGGCCCCTATAAAGAGTGGCCCGGATATTGTTACCCAATACGTATTGTTGATCAAAGTGTGTATTTGAAAGTTTTTAATCGCGTTATGAATAAAAGTGGTTGGATATTAACACTGATCTTATTACAGATTATCACGTTTCACTCCATTGGTCAGGAAAATATCAATATCAAAAAGAAACATTTCAAGCTTGACCCGAGGATTACCCCCGCTGACTATCAGGAAGGAGTTGTCTACGTAAAACTCAAACCTGAATATGCTGCGGGAATTTTGAACCTGAACAACCAGAAGGAAAGGACACAAAACATTTTCAGGGCACTTGAAGTCCGGGAATTAAATCCTTTTGCCAATCCCCGTCAAATCAGCTTATTAAAATCAAAAGCCCGGGAAGCAGCACCCGGTAAATATCATATTGAAGCTTACCAACAGGTTTATTTTGACAATTCCAGTATTTCACTGGAAAACGCAGTGAATTTATTGTATGAAACAGGGATGTTCGAGATTGTTGAACCCGCCTGGATAAATCACCTGACCTTCCAACCCGATGATTCATTATTGTCAAGACAATATTATCTGAACCTTATCAATGTTTTTGATGCCTGGGACATCACCCAGGGTAGCGAAGAAGTGGTGGTTGCCATCGTCGATTCGGGCATCGATCGGGACCATCCTGATATTGTGAATAATCTCTGGTACAATGAAGCGGATCCGATTGATGGTCTCGACAACGACAATAATGGATATGTCGATGATTACCGGGGATGGGATTTTGGAGGCGCCCGTAAAAATGACAATAACGATCAGGATAATGATCCCAGGATCACAAAAGGCGGAAGTCACTCCCATGGGACGAGTGTGGGCGGACTGGTGGGTGCAACCGTCAATAACAGGATCGGCATAGCGGGAATCGGAAACCGATGTAAAGTGGTATTCACAAAGCATATGGCCGACGATATGGACGATTCAGAATTAAGCTTGGTTAACACATATGCAGGCATTCTCTACGCCGCTCTATTGGATGTGGATGTAATCAATTGTTCATGGGGCAGTGATTTCCGTAGCCAGATCGCACAGGATCTCATTAATTATGTCGTGGAAGACCTGGATATCGTGGTGGTGGCTGCAGCAGGAAACACAGGGACAGAAGAGGACGATCATTATCCTTCTGCCTATGACAATGTTTTATCCGTATCGGCGGTGGATGCCCAGCTTAAAAAAGCTTCATTTACTACTTATGGAAAAACGGTCGACATCACTGCTCCGGGAAGCGGTATTACCGTATTGACGTACAATGATGCTTATGGTACCCAACAGGGAACTTCATTTTCATCTCCGATCGTCGCAGGTGCTGCCGCCCTGGTGCGTGCCTATCGCCCGGAATTGTCCGCACAGCAGGTCAGTGAATTATTGCGCGTTACCGCCAACGATACGATTTATGATGTCAATACTTCTGTTTCTTTTAAAAATAAACTGGGTAAAGGCATACTGGACATCAAAAAGGCCCTCACAGATAATCCACCTTCCGTGAGATTACAGAAATACCGGTTGCTGAACCAGGAAGGTAAAACTCCTGACCTGGGTGAAGAGGGAATCCTGGTGGCTACTTTCAGGAATTTTCTCTGGCCAAGTTCGGGTGGAATGCGGGTCAGACTTACCAGCAAAAGTGCCCTTCTGCAAGTATTAAAGGATGAAAGTACATTGGGCATTATTAATATGAACCAGGAAGTCACTAACCTGGCAGATCCTTTTGAGATAAGGATCCTTGAAACTGTACCTGTGAATACACGTATCGACCTTTTATTGGAATTTTTTGATGGTTCATTCTATGATTATCAGTTCATCTCAGTATTGTTGAATCCAACATTTCTCAATATTGAAGAAAATAAGATTTCATCCACCGTGGCCCAGAATGGAAGGCTCGGCTTTCAGGATACGGAACAATCGGAAGGTCTTGGTTTTATTTACGAAGAACAAAATATCCTTTTTGAAATGGGACTCATCCTGGGTACCTCCTCCACCCAGCTTTCAAACAATGTGAGAACTGACAATGGCGTATATGATGATGATTTCTTACCTACCCGGAGGATCCAGGATCTGAATCCCGGGGAATTATCGGGAAGCGAGATATTCGGAAGTTTCAATGACAGTCTGGCTGCTTCCAGTGCTTCGGGAGTGGAACTGAAATACAGGTCGATGGTTTGGAAAGAAGCTCCTAACGATGAATATTATATCATTGAATATACGATATATAACCAGGGCTTAAATCCCCTTGACAATTTTTTTGTCGGGTTGTTTGCCGACTGGGACATCAGTGATAGCGGTCAATCAGACCGTGCCTCCTGGTATGAAGAAACGTCGCTGGGATATGTCTATAACATGGATACCATTGAGAATACACCAGCATTTGCTGGAATCCAGACGCTGACAGGTACCCCCCAATATTTCGCCATTGATAATGATGAGAATAATGAAGGGAATCCTATCGGAATCTATGATGGATTTACGGATGAAGAAAAATTTCAGACCATTTCCTCCGGGATCGCCCGGACGGATGCAGGAACGAGCGTTGAGACAGGAACCGATGTAAGCCATTCGGTTGGTACAGGTCCTTATACCATTGCACCTGGCGATTCAGTGATCGTCGCATTTGCGATACATGGTGCCGCTACGCTTGAAGATCTGATCGCTTCCTCAAAGGCGGCAGATACCATGTATAATTTTACTTTGAAAGCTCCGAGACCTGTGGTGTCCGACATAACAGTCTGTTATGATGACTCCGCCACAATCCAGGCTTCCGGTGCCAGTAAATTCAAATGGTATTATTCCAAAACAGGAGGTCAGTCTTTTTTCACCGGTGATCAATATACCACCGGAATTCTTACCCAGGACACACTTTTTTACATTTCCAATGCCGAAAACACCTGGGAAAGCGTTCGGGTTCCTGCCAATGTATTCCTCAAGGCCAATCCGGAGATTACATTGTCCGGTTCACAATCCCTTTGCGATAACGATACCCTGGCTTTATACGTTAATGCGGCTGACACGTACCTGTGGAGCCCAGGTAATGAAACGACACAATCGATCCGGGTGGCCTCTGCAGGGACTTATCAGGTAACAGTGACTGATTCGACACTGTCTTGCGAATCAACTTCCAGTTCCATCATGGTACAGAAATTTGAGTCCCCTTCGGCGATGTTTGAGGCAAGTCCTCAGGAAATTGATAAAAATAAGGATATTGAAATCACATTGACTGATCTGTCTATCAATCCCATTAACTGGTTCTGGCAATTAAGCGACGGCAAAACAAGCCATGAACAGAATCCACGGTTTACTGTCAACTCCTTTTCACCCATCACCGTAAATCTCACGATTACAGCTGAAAATGGGTGCCAGGATACTGCATCATCCATCATCGATGTAATCACTGGTCTTGACGATTCGGAACTTCAGCGATCCTGGTCAATTTATCCCAACCCCAGCCATGGGATCTTTTTATTTGATCTTTACAATAAAAAGTATGGGACCTATCAGCTTACAATCTATAACTTGGCAGGACAGATCATTGAAAACTTCGATATTTATAAGTCAACGGAATTAATGAACAAACAGATTGATCTATCTGGATTATCGGACGGCATCTACCTCATCCGTCTACAGGAACCAGAGGGTGATCATGCTATCAAGAAGATTATAATCAGATAAAGACCATCATTCCCCATTCCTCTGGTCCCTAAAGTTTCCCCAATAGGTGAAAAGCAGGCGGTCCTGTCCGGAAGAATGGTCATATTTCTTTCACGTAGCCTCCGTTAGGGATTCCATGGCGCTTAATAATCATTTTATAAATCTACAACAAGGGTGCTCCTTATGAAAAACTCCAGGGAGAGAATGTATATGGAATAAAAATGGAGTAACAGCCTGAGGGCATGAGGGGCCATTTTACCCATGCGATTTTTCCAGGATCCGGTTCCACATCAGAAGGATGGCACCGGTGATCAGTACCTCACCTGTGGCAAATAGCCACCAATTAAACCGGAAAGGCACAAAATTCAGCATTTCCTGGACAACGAGATTGTCTTCAGTAAGTGGAAAAACAAGGGAAAAACCTTTTTGGAAAAGAATGCTGGAATAATCCCAAATGAAGCTGATAAAAATGACCAGGGCGCCCGATAATATCATGATCCATTCCTGATTTTTCAGCACCACAGGATGTCCCCTTCGCTCCAATTCAACAACCACCACCGTAAATCCGATCATGGTGAGGGAACAGATTACCGGGGACAGCATAGGCCCATCCCAGGCCACCGGGATCAGAAACAATAAATCCCAGGTAAGTAATGAAGGTGGCCAGTCGATCAGGATCTTCAACGCGATGTAATAAAAAATGTCCCAAACAGCAAAAGCATAGAGGAACCAGGCAAAACGCTGTATACCGTTCCTGCCTGACATGATACCAACTGCAATGAGCATCAGTAGGGTGGAGAATTCGCGGATGAGCTCAAAACGGAATAATTCGAGGGATGCCCATATCATTGGAAAATCAAATCCTTCAGGATAATACAACTGACGGAGGTAAATCACTACGATAGCCTCCAGAAAACCGAATGAAATCCCAAAAATGCCAACCCATAGATATGACTTCAGGTTGTCTCTTTTAAGAAGTGTTACATGTTCCATTTTTTATCAGACTCTTTTTTTATGCAGTAACTTTATCATTATTACACTGGAAACAGGCTGAAAAGTTCTTCAATTCAAAAAAAATGAAAAGCCGCGAGCAACTTCCAGGAAACCAATGCCTGCCCATCCCCACATCTGGTGTAACAACTTTCTATTAATCCATTTATGTATTGTATAGCATACTATGGCGAAAGTTTGCTGGTATTCCATTTTACAGATCGTTCATGAATAATTGACGTTGATTCATTTTTTTAGATGAATAAAATAGGTCAATTTTACTCTCATAATGGTTGTACACTGAACCGTTTTTTGAATTTTTTAATTTACCATGATGACTTCTCAAAGTAAAATCGATCTGTTACAACTTGGACAAATGATCCGTTTTAATGCCCATATGCTGGATATCGCGACCCGGACCAGCCATCCGGATCTCGAAAAGAAAAAACAGGAATCCTGGGAGTTACAGAAATACCTGGAACAATGGCGGGAAAGCCAGTTCCCGGAAACTCCCTATATCCGATGGGCAGAAGAGAAACTCAAACGATTTAATAACTGGCTGGATAAACCCCAGTTGCGGGTAGACCGTCCACCTAAGGACCTGCAGGAAGTTCCTGAAAGCGATCTGCATACCCTCATCCGGAAAAGGAGAAGTGTGAGGTTCTGGAAGAAAAAAAAGGTATCCCGGGATCTGATCCACGAAATCCTGGAAGCCGGGATCTATGCCCCTTCAGCCTTTAACCGGCTCCCCTGGCGTTTTTTTGTAGCTGAAACGGACCTGGATGATCTGAAAGAGGGCGATGCCAGTAATCCCGGGATGTTTCAACAGGCGCCGGCAAGAATTTTTGTCACGGTAGATGAAAGGCTTTTTTTTGAAAAATATTCAGGAGCACTGGATGCCGGACTGGCCATGCAGAATATGTTATTGACGGCGCATGCACTGGGATTGGGCACCTGCCTCATTTACCAGGGGGAATTTGTCGACAAGCAGAAACTGGAAGAATATTACCAGATACCTCCCTACTGTACCGTGTATTGTGTGGTTTTAATGGGGTATCCTGACGAGATTCCTGAAACCCCAGCCAGAATGACGGTGGATGAGATCACTACCTGGCTCGGAGAGATCCCCAATCCTGATTTTTAATTTACCCGGAACTCATACTGACCTTAATTTTATTAAATTATGGAAACTTCATCAAAACAAAAAATTGAAACGATCATCAATGACCGGAAGAAAGCACATCGATATTATAGCGATCATTCACAGGTATACCGGTCATTCGTGGAGATGGAACAACATGCCTTTGAAGATGGAATGCTTCAAAAAAAATATAAGGAATTGATTGCCATTGGTATATCCATCCGGATCAACTGCGAATCCTGTGTCGAATGGCATATCAAACAGGCAATCGATTCGGGTGCCTCACAAGAAGAGATCATAGAAGCCATCGGGGTTGGCATTGAAATGGGCGGAGGCCCTGCGACAGTTACGGCCCGTTTTGCCATGTATGTGCTCGAATTTTATGCCATGTAGAATTGATCCCGGAAAATTTAACGTTTTGATCAGGATAAGATTATTTTTGAGCTCTGATTGATCTGGATAATCCACATAAAAATTGAGTAAGACAAAAATTTTACAGGACATATTCGAACGATATGCCGGTTATCAGCCAAAAAAGTTCGAAACACTTCCTCGGTCCGGATCCTACCGGGAATATTACCGGATGCATACGAAAGACAAATCCGCCATCGGGGTTTTTAATGCTGACCGGAAGGAAAATGAAGCTTTTCTAAGTTTCACCAGACATTTTTTTACAAAGGGATTGCCTGTTCCTGAGATTTACCAGGAAGATCTTGAAAATAATATTTACCTCCTGCAGGATTTGGGGGATGTCACCTTGTTTTCATTTCTTACTGAAAACAGGGAAAATGGAGATTTTCCTGAAAAAGCCATTCCTCTTTATAAACGGATTGTAGAAGAATTACCTCTTTTCCAGATTTATGGCAATGAAGGGCTGGATTATTCAAAATGTTATCCCCGGTCGAAATTCGACAAACAATCCATGATGTGGGACCTCAACTATTTTAAATATTATTTTCTGAAACTGGCAAAAATATCTTTCGATGAACAGGATCTTGAAAATGATTTTCAGAAATTTTCAGACTGGCTTCTCACTGAAAAAAATGATTTTTTCCTGTACAGGGATTTTCAGTCCAGCAATGTAATGATCTTTGATGAACGCACTTATTATATTGATTATCAGGGTGGAAGAAAAGGTGCCTTGCAATATGACCTGGCCTCATTATTATGGGACGCAAAAGCGGACATCCCTTTTGAATTGAGAAATTATCTCCTGGAGCATTACCTTGAACACGCCCGGAAACATCTAAAGATCGATGACGCGAGTTTCAGGAATTATTATTATGGGTTTGTTCTCATCCGTCTCCTCCAGGCAATGGGCGCCTTTGGATTCAGGGGTTTTTATGAAAACAAACCAAGTTTTCTGAAAAGTATACCTTATGCTTTAAAAAATCTTACCTATCTTCTGCATCAATATATGCTGCCTGTTGATATTCCACATCTCACCCAGGTTTTAAAAAACCTGCCCATTGCGCCGGAACTGAAGCATTTCACCGATACCCGTGAATATAAAGGCAGATTGATGGTGGAAATCAATAGTTTTTCGTATCGCAGGGGCATTCCCGTTGACTTATCTGAACACGGTGGTGGATTCGTATTTGACTGCCGCGCGATCCATAATCCGGGACGATATGATGAATTCAAAGATAAGACTGGCCATGATCCAATAGTCATGGAATTCCTCAGAACCCAGAGTGAGGCTGATCAGTTTGTTTCAGATGCTTTCAAATTGATCCATAAATCCATTGATAATTACCTTGACAGGAAATTCACCAACCTGATGATCAACTTTGGATGTACAGGGGGTCAGCATCGTTCAATCTATTGTGCAGAGAAAATGAAGGATATTTTACAGCAGCATTATGGACAGGATATTGAGATCCTGATCCATCACCGGGAGGAAGAAATGAAAACTCTCGGTCTATGAAAGCGATGATCCTGGCAGCCGGTCTGGGCACACGACTGAGACCCCTTACCAATAACCTTCCAAAAGCCCTGGTAAAAGTACAGGAACTGCCCATAATTGAGATCATCATCCGGCGTCTGGCTTATCATGGCTTCAGGGATATCGTCATCAATGTCCATTATTTACCAGAAATGATCATTTCCTTTCTGGAGACCAGGGATTTTCAAGGGATCCATTTTTATATATCCCATGAAAAAGACAAAATCCTGGATACAGGTGGTGGAATAAAGAAGGCGAGAGAATGGCTGGATGATGGACAGCCCTTTCTTGTGCATAATGTGGATGTGATTTCCAACATTGACCTGCTTGAGATGTACCGGTTTCACCAGGCTGAAAATGTACTGGCCACCCTGGCTGTCAAGGATAAGACCAGTCCACGATGTCTTTTATTTGATAATGACTGGCTATTATCTGGTTGGGAGAACCGGGAGACAGGCGAAAGGAAAATAATTAGGAGGACAAGCCCCGGAGATCTGCAACGGATTGGATTCTGTGGCATCCATGTGATCAATCCGGACATTTTTGATCTGATGCAGAAAGAAGAAGTATTTTCAATTATTAATACATATATTCAATTAGCTTCTGAATATAATATCCTTGGTTATCGGGTCGAAGAGAATCTCTGGATGGATATTGGATCCCATCAACAGCTGGAGGAAGCTAATCGGATTGACGCTGAAAATTATTTAAAAAAACCACTTTGAAAATGGCTGACCAGAAAACAAAAATGATTCGGGGATTTGAACACATCCCGTACCATCTCAGGGAATATACCCATGAAGAGATGCTGAAGAGATCCGCTGATTTTTTTGATCTTGCTTCTCAGCGCAGATCGGTGCGCCATTTTTCAGATAAACAGGTTTCCCAGGATGTGATTGAGAACATCATTAAAACCGCGGGATCGGCACCATCTGGCGCCAATAAACAACCCTGGACATTCTGCCTGGTGGGTGATCCCGAACTTAAGAAAAAGATCCGGATCGCTGCGGAAAAAGAGGAATATGAAAGTTATACCAACCGAATGAGTCGGGAATGGCTGGACGACCTTAAAAAGATCGGAACCGATTGGCACAAACCATTCCTGGAAATTGCTCCCTGGTTGATTGTTGTATTCCGCCGGATCTACGAGACCAGTCCCAATGGTGAGAAAAAAAACAATTATTATGTAACTGAGTCTATCGGGCTTGCCTGCGGCATGTTGCTGATGGCCATTCATCATGCAGGGCTTGCCGCGTTGACTCATACACCCAGCCCTATGAACTTTCTTGGGAAAATACTTCACCGCCCGGAAAATGAACGACCCTTTCTGTTAATCCCAGTGGGTCTTCCTGCCGAGGATGTCTATGTCCCTAATCTCAAGCGTAAAAGCCTGGAGGAGATCTGTGTGGTGTATGAATAAATTTTTCACTGTTTAAATCCCCAATTGATCCTTTGCCCTGTACCCCAGAAATTATGCTATGTACACCAGATATATTGCTAAGTGTGCCGGATACTTTGCTTTGTGTCAGATGATTTGCTAAGTGCGTCGCATGTTTAACAATGTGTATCAGATGAACTGTGAATGAATTGGCTTTAAAGCGCTCTAGTACACCGGTTTATCAGTGCCTCATAAATTCAAAGTAAGAATGGATTTTATAGGTAAAATGGTGAATCAAAGAGATAATGCTTTAAATACGCTTATGCGATTATTCGATTTTACTCAGTTGCTTTTGCTTCCAGCTTCGCTTCGGGTCTCCAGCTTCGGGCCCTCATCAGGATTGAACATTATTCATCCTCTTTTGGTAAAAAGATCCCCGCGATCATACAACGGGCACTTCCTCCTCCATACTTCTCGATCGTATCGAGAGGAGAAAATAAAATCTCAGCCCGTTTACTCAATCGCTTGACCTGATCTTTCCCGAGGGAGTGATAGGCATTTTCCGACATGACGAGGAAAGGGTCCCCTTGCTGGTTTTTTAACTCCATCATATTCCCGGCAAAACAGGATAACTGATGATAACTGATATCAATGATCTCATGTCCGGTTGATTCGAAGGTATGTAAAAGGTTGATCCTTTCTGCTTCATCTACAATGGATTCAAGGCAATATACTACATAGCCAGTCCCGATACACATCACTACATTGGCATGGTAAATCTCCATGCCGTTCTCATCGACCGAGTTAAAAATCTCCTTCTGATAGTTCATTTCCTGGCAAAAACGGTCAAGGACAGATTCTTCCGTCCGGGGAGAAAGGTTGGCATAAGCCTTTTTATTCATATAATCCAACACCATACTTCCAGTACCTTCCAGAAACAGGTCGAATTGTTCATAAAAGCTTAAATCCAGAATGCGATTCACCTTAAATTTATAATCTTTCTCCAGAGTAAGAATGACATCCTCCCTCCTTTCCATTCTCCGGTTTTGAGCCATCATCGGATATAGGACCACGGTTCCATCTTCGTGAAAAGAGATCCAGTTATTGGGAAAAACAGCATCCGGTGTAATGGGTTCGGGGCTATCCTCCACGATTATCACGTCGATGCCGGCTGCAATGAGCTTTTCAACAAACAGGTCAAATTCCAATCTTGCCTGTGTCCTGACAATATCCGGGGATAATTCCAACGTCTGATGTTGAAATACATTCGATGCAGCGGTTAAAGGATTGAATCCAAAATTGGCTGGTCTGACCATCAAAACGGACTGCGGGGCCTGCATTAATTTCACTTATGCCGATCTTTTAAAACCTCAATGACTTCATCAAAGGAATAACCTTTGGCTTCCAGTAATACAAGACAATGAAAAAAGAGGTCAGCCGCTTCATTTAAAAACAGATCTTTATTATTGTCTTTGGATTCAATTACCAGTTCGACCGCCTCTTCCCCCACTTTCTGAGCGATCTTATTGATCCCTTTTTTAAACAGTGAACTGGTATAGGAATTTTCGGCGGGATTCTGATGCCGGTCATGAATTACATTCACCAGATGCCTGATAAAAAATTCTGATACCTGATTTCTTTCATTAAAACAGGTATCGGCACCTGTATGGCAGACGGGTCCGGCCGGTTCGGCCTTGATCAGTAAAGTATCATGATCACAATCTTCAATCATGTCATGTACATAAAGATAATTTCCGGATGTCTCACCTTTTGTCCAAAGGGTCTTCCGGGTCCTGCTGTAAAAAGTTACTTTTTTCTCAAGGAGGGTCTTGTCAAAAGCTTCCCGGCTCATGAATCCAAGCATCAAGACCTTTCCTGTCTGATGGTCCTGTATGATGGCTGGGACCAGGCCATTATATTTATCAAAGTCTAAAGCCATAGGTAAATTAAATCAAATTCTCATTGGAACTCCTAATTCAGACAAATACTGCTTAAGTTCAGGAATCCGGATCTCGCGAAAGTGGAAAATACTCGCTGCCAGGGCCGCATCGGCTTTGCCTTCCTTGAAAATAAGCTCAAAATGTACCATCTTTCCCGCTCCCCCGGAGGCGATCACAGGTATGGACACCATCGAGGATACTTTCGCAGTCAATTCGATCGCAAACCCATTTTTAGTCCCATCATGATCCATACTGGTCAGCAGGATCTCACCTCCTCCCCGGCTCTCCACTTCCCTTACCCATTCCAGCGTCATTATTTCGGTAGGCGTCCTGCCACCATGGATGTGTACCTTGTCTTCCTGGTCATATTTCTTTGTATCAATCGCCACGACCACACATTGACTTCCGAATTCCCGGGCCAGTTGGTCAATCAGGAAGGGTTCCTGGATGGCCGCCGTATTGATGGATATCTTATCAGCACCGGCATTCAGCAGGGAGGATACATCCTGCATGGAAATGATCCCTCCACCCACGGTAAAAGGAATATTGATCTCGGCTGATACCCTTTTGACCAGTTCTACTAGGGTCTTGCGCTTTTCAACAGTCGCGGTAATATCTAGAAATACAAGTTCATCAGCTCCCTGGTCAGCATACAATCTCCCAAGCTCCACGGCATCTCCGGCATCTCGCAGGTTAATAAAATTAACCCCTTTCACGGTCCTTCCGTCTTTTACATCCAAGCAAGGTATGATTCTTTTCGTAAGCATCTTTCAGTTTAAAAAAGATTTCAATTCCGTCAACTGTATGTTTCCTTCATAGATGGCTTTCCCGATAATAACTCCCCATACACCTGCTTCCTCCAATCCCTCCAGATCCTTTAGGGAAGATACTCCTCCACTCGCAATCAACTTTATATCAGGAAACTGTGATCTGACTTCACGGTACAAATCAATGGAAGGCCCGCTAAGAACACCATCCTTCGAAACATCGGTGCATACTACAAATTTGATTGATGTTTTTTGATAATAACCAATAAAATCAAGGATATCCTGGTCTGAAGTCTCAGACCAGGCACCAATGGTGATTTTCCGGCCTTTCACATCGGCGCCCAGAATGATCCGGTCCGGGCCATAGTACGTAAGCCATTGAATGAATTTATCAGGTTCCCTGACGGCAATACTTCCTGCGGTTACCATCCGGGCTCCTGCTAAAAAAACATCCTGCAGGTCTTCTTCCGTCCTCACCCCGCCTCCAAAATCAATCCTGAGATTCGTGTTTTCAGCGATCCTTTTAAGTACCTCAAGGTTAACTACCTTTTTCATCCTGGCTCCATCAAGATCAACCAAATGCAACCGTCTGATCCCTGCATCTTCAAACTGCCTGGCGATCATCAGGGGGTCGTCAGAATAGGTTTTTCGACGGTTATAATCTCCCTGGCTTAACCGGACACATTGCCCTGCGATGATATCAATGGCGGGAATGATCTCCATATTCAAATATTTAAAAAATTTTCAAGTATCAACTGTCCGTCATCCCCGCTTTTTTCCGGATGTGCCTGAATGGCGTAAAAATTATCCTTATGCAATGCGGCGCTGAAGGGCAGGATATATTCGGAAGTCCCGATGGTCTCCGGGCCGATTTCCGCATAATAGCTATGGACATAATAGAGGAAAGAATCAGGCCGGTGATTGAGGAACAGGGGATTATCCTTCATTTCAATTTTATTCCAGCCCATATGAGGTACCTTATCATTGGGTGGAAATCGTTTTACCTGCAGGTCAAAAATTCCCAGGCAAGGTGTATCGTTTTCTTCGGAATGGCTACACATAAGCTGTAAACCCAGACAAATCCCCAGAAAAGGTTGTTTAAGATCCGACAGAATTCTGTGAAGACCTTTTTCGCGTAAATATTTCATAGCCGAACTGGCCTCCCCTACACCCGGAAATATGACTTTATCAGCCCCTGACAACACCACAGGGTCATCCGTTACCCGGGGTTCAACACCAATCCGGCGCAAAGCATGGATTACTGATAAAACATTTCCGGCATTGTATTTAACAATCGCAACTTTCATTTAATATCCCGATTCATTCATCCCTTAGGATATGGGCCGGGTTGGTGTTTGCCGCTGACATGATGGTCAGAGAAGTTGTGACCATGGCAACGATCCCAACCAGTATCCCACAAAGTACCAAAGTTACAAATTCTACGGAAGTATGATATTCATAAATGAAAGATAATAAGATTGAGGTCAGAAAATATCCAAGTCCGGTCCCCATGAGTATCGAAACGACCAGCACGATAATGAAATCTTTATTGATATGAAACAGGATACCTTTTGAGGTGGCTCCCATCACTTTCCGGATCCCGATTTCCTTGAACCGGCTGGCCACATTCAGTGATGACTGGGCGAATATACCGGTCACGGATAATAAGGAACCCAGGATGGCAAGATAGAAAAATATCTCCCGGAGATTACGGGTTGTTTCCATGGCATCCCCCACCGCGATATCTTCCTGGTAACTGCCCGAGAAGGGTCTGTAAGGGATTACTTCCTTCCATGATTTAACCAGAAAATCATAGACCTCTTCCCTGTTGCTGGCACCGGCTTTTACCACCAGGGTATTGGATTCTTCCTCCCTGTTGGAAATATAGATCTCGGGAATATACTGGAATCCTTCATAGACATTGTAAATGATATTCCCGATCACCCCGATCACATATCTTTTCCCTTCCTTCAGGTTGACAAGTTTCCCGATTGGATCTCCATTGATAAAACGGTCGACATAGGCTTGATTCACGATCACTCCTTCAGTAAAATCAGACTCCTGATCTTTATTGAACATCCGGCCATGGATTAAATTGACACCCATCAGATCCAAATAGCCCTCACCTACCCTTCGTGACCGGATCTCAACACTCCCGGTATCAACCTGGAGATAGGTATCCGACCAGGCGCCGGCCAGCTGATCATCTGTTCCGGCAAATTCAATGATATCCGGATTCGACTTGATTTTATCCCGCATTAACTGGTATTCGGACTGATCATCGAGCCAGATCGAGATCACATGATCCTTCTGATAACCAAGATCCAGGGTTTCCAGGAATTCAGCGTTTTGCGTAAAAGTAAGCCCGGCAATCAGGACGACCAGGGCAAAGGCGAACTGAAGTGAATTCAAAATTCTGGACAAAAGGCTGGAACCTTTCAGCTTGATCCTGTTCCGGAAAATGACCGCCGGCTGAAAACGTCTAGAATAAACGGCCGGGTAGATGCCTGCAATAACAGTGACCAGCAGGAAAAATCCAACAAATCCCAATACCAGGCTTGTCCCACTTATATCGAGTACATTGAAGGAAAAGCCCCACAAGGAGAAAAATCCATCAAATATCCATCTGAACATGGCCAATCCGGCAAGCATGGCCAGAAAGGTGGTCCATGACATTTCAAACATGAACTGGGAAAAGACATGCCTGGCCCCTCCCCCCATCACTTTCCGGATGCCGATCTCCCTGACCCGATAGGCCATCAGGGCCATGGTGGTATTGGCCAGATTGAAACAGGCGATCATCAGAATCAGAAGGGCCATGGAAGTAAAAACAGAAATCACCTGATAGCTCAGTCGCCAGATGGTATATCCTCCATTCAACTTCTGGGTGTTGATAGTGGATCCATCTTTAAAACCGACCAGTTCAAAATCCGCCACTTTCCATTCCTCCCTTGTTTCGTTCTGGATCTCGAGATAGGTATTCATTTGTTGATCCAATTCTTCCATCATCGACATATCCGCTATCCGCAAAAATGTACTTGCCTGTTGCCAGGTGGTCCAATCATCCTGGCCTACCTGATGCCCATTAAAAAAATTATCTATCTGGGTGAGGGCATCGAATTTAAAACTGGAATTAAATGGGATCCTTTCAAAAACACCCGCCACCGTATAGTCGGTAGATCGTTTATCCGGATAATAGATCGTCAGGATCTTCCCGACTGGATCACTTTCCCCAAAATATTTCCTGGCCATCTCGGAGGTGAGGAAAACCCTGCTTTTATCTTTCAGGGAAGCATAAGATCCTGATCTTAATCCGATCTTGAAAAAATCAAAGAAATTGGTATCCACATAACCCACTGACTGGTTGAAAACCTTATCTTCATATACTACATTGTCCCACCAGGTAATAAACCGGGTCTGACTTTCAATACCGGCCACTTCAGCGGCCAACCGGGGTCCCATTGGGATAGGGGCCAGATCATAACGTTTTACGGTCCCGCCGGCATCAGTTTTCAGTTCGTTGACTCGGATTACGTTCGTCGTGTCTTTGTAATAGTCATCAAATTCATAATTAAAAGCATACAGCATGAAGATGGTGAGCCCAAATGCGATGGCAATGCCCAACCCGATCACATTGATAATAACATAAATTTTGTTCTTAAGGGTGTTGCGAATGGCAACCTTGAGGTAGTTTTTCCACATGTTGTTGTTAATTAGAGTTATTGACCAAATATGTTTTTTGACGTATGGTGGAATGATCAGGTTTCAATTTAATAGCTCATATTTAAGAAAATTCCTTATACATTGGACCCCTGAATGGTCATCTGTTCATTGATGGCAACAACAATAAGCCTTATAAAAAGCAAAAAAAATCCAGCTTTTACCAAATATTTCAGGAATAAACGGGATATGTTTTAAAATCAAATACTGAAACCTTGAATAATAAAACCTCTATCCTACCAGGAACTTTTCAGGGCAAAGGTTTTTCTGATCCTCTCATAGAGATTTTCCGCTTCCTGGAAATATACCGTTTGCTGTCCATCGGAAAAGGCCTTCTCCGGTTGGGCATGTACTTCAAGCATTACGCCATCGGCACCAGCCATCACAGAGGCCAGGGCCATGGGTTCGACAAAATCCCGGATCCCGATACCATGGGAAGGATCAGCAATCACTGGCAGATGTGTTTTTTCCTTCAAAATGGGAATGGCATTGAGGTCCAGTGTATTCCGGCTGGCCGTTTCATAGGTTCGGATGCCGCGTTCACAGAGTATCAACTTTTCATTTCCCCCTGAAAAAACATATTCGGCGGAATACAACAGCTCATCAATGGTGCCCGAGATACCCCGCTTGATCATCACAGGTTTATCCACCTTCCCCAACTCATCCAGGAGATTAAAATTCTGCGTGTTCCTGGCTCCTACCTGATAAATATCCACATAATCGTACATGGGTTCTATTTGTGAGACCTGCATCACCTCCGTGATGATCTTAATACCGGCCTGATGGGCCAGTTTATACCAGGTCTTTAATCCTTCCAACCCCAATCCCCGGAAAGAATAAGGAGAACTGCGTGGCTTATACACGCCTCCCCGCATGATCCTGATCTTATTCTCAGACAAATGATCGAGGGTCTGATGAATATTATCTTCCCCTTCGATGGAACAGGGACCTGCCATAATTGTGAAATCCCCCTCCCCGATCTTCACCCCGTCACCCAGGTCAATGATGGTTGGATCTACCTTCCATTTCCTGGAAACCAGCTTGTAGTGATCAGATACGATGTGTATATCGTCGATGCCCGGCATGAATCCAATGTCCCGGATATCAAATACCTGTTTTCCAATCCCGATCAGGTAGGTCCCTTTCTGTGTTTTTACCTCATTTGATTTATATTTAATCGCATCCAGCTTTTTAACAATGGCCTCCTTCTGCGATGCTGATATATTTTTGTTCAGTTGTATGATCATAAATTATTCATTCAAATTATTCAATTCCTTTCACTGACCGGATGAAGGAAGTAATATCCTTCCGGATATCCTTGCTTCCCTGCAATACATGAATGATCGCGCTTCCTATGATGGCCCCATCCGTATATTCTGAAGCTTTTTCAAAACTTTTCCGGTCCGATATGCCAAAACCGACCAAACGCGGTGTTCTTAGATTCATCTCCTGGATCCTTTTAAAATACTTTATCTGATCGGCTGAAAGTTTATTTTTTGAGCCAGTGGTACTTGATGCCGATACCATATATATAAAACCATGACTGATGGCATCAATCTCGCGAATCCTTATTTCAGAAGTTTCCGGCGTGATGAGGAAAATATTGTATAAACCATGTGATACGAACACCGACTGGTAGGATTCCTGGTATTCCAGGACCGGCAGGTCGGGAATGATCACCCCACTTATACCTGCCTCCTGGCAATCCGCGCAGAAATTCCCGATACCATACTGATAGATCGGATTCAGGTAACCCATCAACAGCAGGGGAATACGAATTTCATCTTTTATCCGACGGATCTGATCCAGGATCTTTTTCAGGGAGATCCCATTATCAAGGGCCTGTTTATTGCTCATCTGAATGGTGGGTCCATCTGCCACCGGATCTGAAAAGGGAATGCCCACCTCGATGATATCTGCCCCGGCTTCCTGCAGACTTTTCATGACAAGGGCAGTATCTTCCAACTCCGGGAAACCGGCGGTAAAATAGGCAGACAATATCTTCCCCTTTTTATCTGCGAATATCTGGTCTATTTTATTTTTTGTAGATGTTTCCATGGTCATTTTTCAATAATCCCCCCATTTGATGTAGGTTTCGAGGTCTTTATCTCCTCTTCCGGAAAGATTCACCACGAGTACGTCGGATGGATTCCAGTCCAGCTTTTCAAGGATTGCCAGCGCGTGGGCAGTTTCAATGGCCGGGATGATCCCTTCCAACCGGCTCAATAAAATCCCCGCCCGCATGGCTTCTTCATCGGTGACATTATAAAAATCAGCTCTTCCTGAATAGAAAAGATGGGCATGTAGCGGCCCCACCCCGGGATAATCCAATCCTGCCGAGATGGAATAGGGTTCAATCACCTGCCCATCATCCGTCTGCATCAGGAGGGTCTTGCTTCCATGCAATATTCCGGGTCTTCCAAGGGCAGTGGTGGCAGCGGATTCACCCGTATCGATTCCTTTGCCGGCAGCTTCCACAGCGATCAGCCCAACTTTCTCTTTATCAAAATAATGATAGAATGCTCCGGCTGCGTTGCTGCCGCCTCCGAGGCAGGCGATGATATAATCAGGATTTTCTCTCCCGATCTGTTGATTCAGTTGCCATCTGATCTCCTCACTAATCACCGACTGGAAACGGGTCACCATGTCCGGGTAAGGATGGGGACCCACTACTGATCCAATGATGTAATGAGTATCTTTCGGATGATTGATCCAGTGCCGCATGGCCTCATTCGTGGCATCTTTTAAAGTTTTGTTCCCGCTTTCTGCAGGTTTCACTGTCGCCCCCAGGATCTTCATTCTTTCCACATTGGGTCGTTGCCGTGCAATATCGACCGATCCCATGTATACGACACATTCCATTCCCATGAGGGCACAAACCGTGGCAGTGGCCACTCCATGCTGTCCGGCACCGGTCTCTGCGATGATCCTGGTCTTTCCCAGCCGTTTCGCCAGCAGGATCTGCCCGATGGTATTGTTGATCTTGTGGGCTCCGGTATGGTTTAAATCCTCCCGCTTGAGGAAAATCTGTGTTTTATAGGTCTCTGAAAGCCTTTCAGCGAAATATAAGGGAGTGGGGCGCCCCACATAATCCTTTAACAGACGATAAAATTCTTCCTGGAATTTTTTATCCCGGATTATGGACAGATAATTCTGCCGGAGTTCTTCAACATTGGGATATAACATTTCCGGGATATACGCCCCCCCAAATTCTCCATAATATCCATTTTCCTGGACATTGAACTTTGTTTTCTGATCAATCATGATTCAACTTTTCGAATTCTTTTATAAATTTTCCAATCAGGCCGATATCCTTGATTCCGGGCCCGGATTCAAGCCTGCTGTTCACATCCACTGCATATAACATCGGATGGTTTAAAAATTTCACATGTCCGATATTATCAAGTCCAATGCCACCACTGAGGAAAAAGGGTACTTGATATGGATAGTTTTCAAGCAGGCTCCAGTCGAATGGAATGCCATTCCCGCCAAGATATTTCCCGCAGGTGTCAAACATGAAAAAGTCAACCGCTCCGGGGAAATCACGCATTTCCTCAAATGAAAAATGATCCCCCACCGAAAAAACCTTGATCACATGGAGTCCCTTTTGCTTTAAGGCCATACAGGTTTCCCGACTTTCCTGACCATGAAGCTGGACAACTTCAATGTCCGCTTCCTTGGTAATTTTCAGCATATTTTCAATTGTATCGTTGACAAACACTCCTACCTTCCGTACGGAAGGACCTGTATCAAGTTTTCCGATCCACTGATAGGGTCCCTTCACAAACCGGGGGGATTGTGCATAAAAAATAAATCCGGTAAAATCGGGTTCATAACGCAGTACATCCCTGATATTTTCCAGAGTCCGCAAACCACATATTTTAAGTCTGATTCTTTTCATCACGATTTTACGGTCACATCCCTCTCCATTTCACGGATCCACTGGATAAAGGCGGCACATTGTTTCTCGGGCCGGCTGTGCTGCATAAAATATTCCCCGATGAGGAAACCTTTGAAACCATATTTCTTGAGCTCCAGGATCGCCAAAGGATCATTGATCCCGCTTTCAGAAATCTTCATATAGTCCGGAGGTATTTTTTCAGCCAACCGGATCGAATTTAGAATGGATATCTTGAATGTCTTCAGGTCCCTGTTATTCACGCCAATGATATCTACTTCTAGATGCAGATTATCTATCAGCTCCTGTTCATTGTGGATCTCCATCAGTACTTCCAGCCCCAGCGACCTGGCAAAACCAGCAAGCCGTTTCAACTGGTCAGGATCCATTGCCGCGGCGATCAGTAGAATAACATCGGCACCTATCGATTTTGCTTCAATGATCTGATATTCGTCTATGATAAAATCTTTCCTTAGAATCGGACAGAAGTTAAAATTACGGGCGGTGGTGAGATCGGCATTAGTCCCTCCAAAATACTTCTCATCGGTTAGAACAGATAAGGCGGCAGCACCTGCTTGCATATAACCGATGGAAGTTCGCTCAATGGAAATATATTGATTAATGACCCCCTTCGAAGGTGATTTTCTTTTGATCTCAGCGATGATCCCGCATTTATCCTTTCTGGAAAGATAGTGTTTGAGGGAAATCACCTTCCCCGAAAAATGTACACTTCTTTCAAGGAGTTTAACCGGGTACAAACTTTTCCGCTCAGCAACTTCCTTTTTTTTATAAGCTAAAATTTCTTCCAGTATGGTCATTGTCAATTTTTATTCAATTCCACAAATTGATTGAAAGTGGCCAGTGCCTTCCCTGACAGGATCATTTCCCTGGCCACGTCAATGGATTCTTCCAGTGTGCTGTAATTTTTCGCGGCATATAAGGCGAGGGCAGCATTAGCTGTCACTACCTGGGTCTGTGCTTCCGTACCTTTTCTTTCAAGGACATTCAAAAAAATTGAGGCAGCTTCTTCTACTGTATTGCCACCGTGCAATTCTTTTTCCTGAAAAATCCCAAGCGCCAATTCCTGCGGATAATAAATCTTCTCCTGATCCTTCTGGATCACCTTAAATCCATCGGTCAGGCTGACCTCATCGTAACCATCCAGGGAATGGACGATCGCAAAATCAGCATCACTCCGCTGGTATAAATATCCATAGAGACGGGCCAGTTCCAGGCTGAACACCCCCACCAGCTGTTTTTTCACAAAGGCGGGATTGACCATAGGACCAAGCATATTAAAAAACGTCTTCACACCCAGTTCCTTACGGATCGGGGCTACATTTTTCATGGCTGGATGAAATAAGGGGGCATGCAGATAGCATATCCCTGATTCCTCGATACTTCTTTTCAAGCGGCTTTTATCGCTTGTAAATTGAACACCAAAATAGGACAATACGTTCGAAGATCCACAGATGGAAGACACGCTGTTATTCCCATGTTTAGCCACGTGTTGACCAGCGGCTGCCACCACAAAGGATGACAGGGTGGAGATATTGAAAGTATCCTTCCCATCGCCACCTGTCCCACATAGATCGATGGGTGAATAATCAGAAAGATCCACAGAAATGCATAAATCCAACATGGCTTCCCGGAATCCTTCAAGTTCATCCACTGTAATGCTTCTCATTAAGTAAACGGTCAAAAAAGAAGCCACCTGGCTGTTATTATATACTCCCTGTGCAAGGTTTTTCAATATCTCCTTCGCTGTTCCCTTGTCCAATATCTTATACTCAAATAGATCGTTTAATATATCCTTCATGGTTCTTTTTTATTGCTTGAGCCAATTTTCAATGATGATTTTACCATGTTCGGTAAGATATGCTTCCGGATGAAACTGCAATCCCCAGACCGCATAATCCCGATGCCTGATCCCCATCACTGTCCCATCCGCATCGATGGCGGTGACCTCCAATGATCCATTGATCGATTCAGGACGTACCGCCCAGCTGTGATACCTGCATACTTTGAGATACTCAGGCACATTTTTAAAGATCACGTCATGCGGATTAAGGATCCGGGTAAGGGTGGTCACTCCATGCAGCACCACAGGCATGTTGAAAAGTTCAGCCTGGAATACCTCGGCAATCCCCTGATGCCCAAGACAGATACCGAGAATGCTTTTTGACGGAGCAAATTTTTGGATCAATGCTTCCATGATCCCTGCATCCAGCGGGAGACCCGGTCCGGGTGACAGCAGGATCTTATCATATTTTTCCACCTCCCTGAGGGTGATCTTATCATTCCGATAAATATCGATGGATGATCCATATCCCAGCTCCCTGATGATATGCACCAGGTTATAGGTAAATGAATCGTAATTATCAAAAACAAGAATCTTCATTCCTTTGCTCGCTAAACCTCATTTTTAATTATCTGATAACCCACAGGCTTCCCGCAATGCTTTCCGCAAAGCCTCCAGTTTATTATTCACTTCCTGCAGTTCATTTTCGGGGACCGATTTGGCGACCACCCCGGCACCCGCCTGGTAATACAATTTATTCCCCTGGCTGAAAAATGACCTGATCATGATCGCATGATTGAAATCGCCATTGAATCCCAGAAATCCAATGGCACCCCCATAATATCCCCGCCGGGTGGGTTCGTACCGGTGGATCAGCTGCATGGCCATGTGTTTGGGAGCCCCTGATAAAGTACCTGCCGGAAAGGTATCCGCCACAATCTGAATGGTGGAGGTATCGTCCGATAAATTTCCGGAAACTTTAGAGACCAGGTGAATTACGTGAGAATAATACTGGATCTCCTTGAATTTCTCGACTTCCACATCGGAACCATTCCGTGAAAGGTCATTTCTGGCCAGGTCAACCAGCATTACATGTTCAGAATCTTCTTTCGGGTCATCTGCCAGCTTGATGGCCAGTTCCGCATCCTCATGGTCATTCCCGGTTCTTCTGAAGGTTCCGGCAATGGGATATATACTGGCCCGTTTATTTTTGATCACGATTTGTGCTTCCGGGGAGGAACCGAAAATCTTATAATTCCCATAATCAAAATAAAAAAGATAGGGCGAAGGATTGATGGCACGGAGCGCCCGGTAAACCATAAAATCATCCCCCTGGAAAGAAGATTCAAACCTCCTCGAAAGGACAATCTGAAATACATCTCCCAACAGGCAATGATCTTTTCCCTTTTCTATCATCCTGAGAAAAACCTGATCATCTACATTGGATGATTCGTTTCCGGTCAGTTCAAAAGAATAATGTGGGAAATTTTTACTCTTGATCAAGGTGATCAATTCGTTCAGGTTGCTTTCTCCACTTTCCTCCGGCCGGTGATCAAATACGTACAATTCACTTTTAAAATGATTGATGACGATCACATTCCGGTATACAGCATAACATATTTCAGGTATATCATAGGTATCCTCTCCTTTTGCGGAAAGATCTATATCCTCGAAATATTCCACTGCATCATAAGCCATGTAGCCGAATAACCCATTGGTGATAAAGTTGAAATCGAACTCCCGGTGTGAGAAAGATTTCATGAATTGGCCCAGGCTGGAAATGGCCTCAGATCGTTGAACTATCTCAATCCTGCTTTTTACCTGGTCAGGATAGGTAATGGTGATCCTATTATTCTTCAGTACAAAGGAAGCGATGGGATTGCAGCAGATGTATGAAAAACTGTTTTCAGCGGCATGATAGTCAGAACTTTCCAGGAGAATGGAATTGGCATATTTATCCCTCAATTTAAGATACAGGCTCACCGGTGTTACTACATCGGCAATCAGCTTTTTATATTCCGATCGGATCAGATACATATTTAAAATCTATTAAAAGGTCCATCACAAAAAAGGCCCACTGTAAACAGCGGGCCCGGGATATATCTATCAAATACCTGTAAGGCTGCTTACAATTTTGTATGCAGGTTAAAAAGCCACCACCAGTACCAGGTATTTGTAATTTTCTTAATCATACAGCAAAAGTAGAAAAGTAATTCATTTCTTCAAACATCAGCCTGTAAATTTTTTAATTTTTTTATTACTAACTCGTTTTTAATGAAAATTTAATACATGATTCCTCAGGTAAATGAGGATATGCCGGTTATTTCCTTACCAAGGATCAAGAGATGAATATCATGGGTTCCTTCATAGGTGATGACCGATTCCAGGTTCATCATATGACGCATGATCGGATAATCACCGGTAATGCCCATCCCCCCGTGGATCTGCCGGGCTTCCCTTGCAATATTCAAGGCCATTTCCACATTATTGCGTTTTGCCATCGATATCTGGGCGGAAGTGGCTTTTCCTTCATTCTTCATCTTCCCCAACTTCCAGTTCAGTAACTGCGCTTTTGTGATTTCGGTGAGCATCTCAGCCAGTTTTTTCTGAGTCAGCTGAAAAGAGGCGATAGGTTTGTCAAACTGAATTCTTTCGAGGGCATATTTCCGTGCAGATTCGTAACAATCCATGGCCGCACCAACGGCTCCCCAGGCGATTCCATACCGGGCCGAATCGAGACAACCCATCGGGGCTCCCAAGCCAGACCTTCCGGGCAAAAGGTTCTCCTTGGGCACCTTTACATGGTCAAATACCAGTTCGCCCGTACTGCTTGCACGCAGCGACCATTTCCCAAGGGTTTCCGGGGTTGAAAATCCTTCCATACCGCGTTCCAGGATCAACCCATGTATTCTTCCTGATTCATCTTTAGCCCATACGATGGCAATATCAGCATAGGGAGCATTTGAGATCCACATCTTGGATCCTCTCAATAAATAGTGATCACCCATGTCCTTGAAATGACTCTTCATCCCGGCCGGATTTGAACCATAATCAGGCTCTGTCAAACCAAAACAACCCAGGATATCTCCATTTGCCAGACCTGGCAGGTATTTTTTCTTCTGGGCTTCCGTTCCATATTCGTAAATCGGATACATGACCAGCGATCCCTGCACTGAAGCCGTGGAACGCATCCCGGAATCACCCCGCTCGATCTCCTGCATGATCAGTCCATAGGATATATAATCAAGGCCACCACCCCCGTATTCTTCCGGAATAAACGACCCAAAAGCCCCCATTTCACCAAATTTTTTAACCATATGTACCGGGAAGACCGCTTGTTGGGACCATTCCTCGATATAAGGTGTAATTTCCTTTTTCACAAAATCACGCATGGCACTTCTGACCAGAAGTTGTTCTTCGGTGAACAGATCATCCACTGAATAGAAATCGGGAGACCTGAAATGATCGATAAAAGGCCTGTTTCTGGCCATTTTATTTTCCTCGTTTTTATGTTCTGACATCCAATTATGTTGTTTTAATGCATAATATATACCAAATTTACAATTATATTGTAAATGATACGTATTGTATCTGTTTGCGGGAACCAATTACATCAATTGATTTTGAAGTATTGGTTTAACAGGTTATGAATAAATTTCTTATTATACTTTTTGTCCTTCTAGGAGGTTCGTATAACCTTGCTATGGCTCAGCACCAAACTGTACGGACCTATTACGACGAGCAACAATCTCTCCTGAAGGAATTATATACTGTACTCGATGGACAGAAAAAACTTCGAGATGGCAAGTATATTTCCTTTTATGAAAACAGCAATAAAAAATCAGAGGGCTTTTTCAAAAATGATGAACCTACCGGTTTCTGGAATTATTATTTTGAAAGCGGAAATCTGAAGATGCGGGGCGTGCTGCGGGGCAATACGAATTATGGATTATGGCGATTTTATTATGAGAACGGCAATATCAGCATGGAAGGCGAAATCTATGATGGCAAAAGGGAAGGTAAATGGAATTTTTATTTCGAAAATAGTCTTTTAAAGAGTACCGGTAATTTCACGAACGGCGAGAAAACTGGGATCTGGAATCATTATTACGAAGATGAATCCATCAAGGCACAGGCTTTTTATAAGGGTGATGTAGGATTATACCGGGAATTTTATTCTAATGGAAAGATCAAAATGGAAGGATTTAATCTGGATGGAAAAAGTGATTCTCTCTGGACTTATTATTATGATAACGGGATCAAACAGGCGGAAGGGAAGTACCGGGAGGGCCGCCGGGATGGAGAATGGACTTTTTATCATGAAAATGGGAATATCTCTGCCAGAGGTACCTATGAAATGGGTGAAAAATACGGAAAATGGACCTACTTCCATGAGAACGGGAAAGTCAGTTCCGAAGGAGAAGAGCGGGAAGGGAAAAAAGAAGGTTATTGGAAAATCTATGACACCCAGGGACAATTTAAGGGTGAGGGGATCTTTCAGGAAGGTACCGGCGAATACAATGAATATTATGATAATGGTAACATCAAAGTCGAAGGTCAGATGGAAAATGGCATCAATATCGGGCATTGGAAATACTATTATCCGGATGGAAGTCTCGAAGGTGAATGTCAGTTCGTAAGCGGGGAAGGTGAATATACCGGCTATTATCCAAGTGGTAAAATCAAAATGCAGGGTTCCATAAAAAATGGGAAGAACATTGGTGAGTGGAAACTTTTCAAGGAAGATGGCACACTGGAAGGGTATTACAGGCCAATCTATGAAGAAGATAAGCCTGTATTTAAGATCTCAGAAAAGAAACTGCAGGAGGAAGAAGGACCCTTTGATTATATGAAGCCTGATTACCGCTATCGAAAAAGATACAATCGATATTTTACGCCTGTCATTAATGAATACAAGGGATTCATCCTGGCGACCGATCCTGCAGCCATGGTGTTGGGTAGTTTGCCTGTATCCCTTGAATACTATTACCAGGAAAGGCTAGGTCATGAGATCCAATTGAACATGATACGGGATCCTTTTTTTAAAAACGATCAAGCCATCGAGGAAAACACATTGTATTCCAGGGGATTCGATGTGGCTCTCAGGCAAAAATTTTATCACCCTGAAAAAGGAGTGGGCATGTTCTATTTCGCCAATGAATTAAGGTATACCAATAAGAACCATTATTTTAATTCCATCGATTCCACCTATTATCCGCAAAAGATCTCTAAAATACGTGCCGTAGAAAATAAATTTGAATATTCCTTTATCATTGGCAACCGGTGGATGCGATTATTTGGTGAAAGGTGGCAGGGGGTGGATCAAAGAGGATTTACCGTGGATATATTCGTGGGAGCAGGAATCGGATACCGGAAGTTTGAGAAAAAATATGAAAACAATGCCTCCTATGATGAAATTTTTAGTGATCTTCGGCAGAATAATTTTTCTATCTCCCCCCGTTTTGGTGTTAATATTGGAATGGTGTTTTAATTGTTTAACTTATAAATCAGGATATCTTAAAAATGGTTAGTAGAAAATTATGGAGTGTCTTCGTGCTTGTATTGATCAGCTTTATCTCATATGCACAATTACCTTCTGAAATTTTTGACAGAGTAGAAATACGGATCGATGCCAGTGTTTTCAATTCAGTTCAACATACCATAATGTATAATGGTGAGAACCATTTATACTTTGAATTCAGTGAAAATGATCCGGTATGCGAAGTGAGGATCATACCCAGAAACATTGCAATTATACCGGATTTAAGACTGATCCGTTCGTCTGATTTTGACATTCTTGATTCTATGATTAACGTCAACGATCAGTATCTCAGATTCCGGGTCAAATTCAGGGATCTGGCAAATTCCAGTTTTCTGAAATTTACATTTCAGCTCAGGGCGGAAGATGCTTTACAACCTACTATTTATATGATCCCCCTATTGCCTGTAACGGAAACCACCGTAGAATTCTATCCGGAGGATACTGATCTGTTCATTGGCGAAGAAAAAGAATTTCCCCTGATCACTGATAATCTTCGCAATATCAACATAGATAATATCTGGACCCGGAACGAGGCCATCAATTACCGGATAACCGAAGAAAATGGAAAATTAATCCTTCATCTGTCCTCTCAGAGATTGGGGTGGCAGACCCTTACCCTTGCCATCAAGACCAAGAAGCCCTATATCAATGAGCTGGGTGAACCTACCTTTGATCTACCCCTGATCGTGAGAGAATTTAATGTGAAATCGAGCCGTTTGCGTTTCCTCAGGATGGATCAGGAAGAGTTGATCCTGGATTATCAGAACCGGACCGGATATGAGATCCAACTTGAGGACAATTCATTTTTTACGGTTGGGAAAACATACCGTGTTGAGGACCAGGAAGAACCCGGAGGTGCACTCATTGCTGAGATCTTCACAAGATCGTATCTAAATAATGGACGGATCCTGTGCTGGTTCAGACCATATGCCCACCACCGGAAAAGTGAAGGATACCTTTATATCAAGGATGATGACTTATCCCGGTTTATAACCAATGTGAATATCATTCCAAATACATCCATTCAAAGCATTAAAATTCTGCATGAGGGTGGGGATTGGACCACCAATCTGAGTGTTTATCCCGGAGAAACCATCGAACTCAGAATTGAAGGGGAATCACTTCACAGGGCACGTTTCACCTTTGAGGACATTTACGATATTTCTACCGACACCCTTGTCAGGAATGAAAACATAAATAATTACACCCTCAAAATACCCGTGAATATTATCAGCAGACAGATCACCATTTATAACAATGGACGTAGCACGGGATATTCGCTGAATGTAAAAGAATATCAGAGACCGAGGGAATTTGATTTTATAACCCTGGAGGGAAATGGATTTAAACGCTCTTTGTCTGATATGAGTAATACCATCCTGGTAGACAACACTCTCCAGGATGTAATGATTGGTTTTGATCGTGATATGATTGATTCGGATGGGAGATTATACGGGATTCAATATTTGAATCTTAAGATAACCATTCGTGGAAGTAATAATGAACTGATCGAAATGCAGGATATCAACGACATTGTGATCTGTCCGAGTGAATATTCTCCCCGTTCAGAATATTACCGCGGCAATTGCACCTCCGGATTTATCAGTCTGAACAATCACCTTTCCAAAAAGACTTTCGAATTGGATGAATGGTCCAAAATTATCCTGGAATTCAGCCATGATAAAACCAAGTATGATGGGGCCGGATATGCCAAAAGGGTTGAGATCATTATCCAACGATTCTGGAGATTTGACATAGATGTTTCATTCCCGGCCGGTCTGATCACCTTTGGCGGGCAGAATTCCGGTAACCTGACCGGGATCAGTATGGCCATGGTCGCGCAGTTCAGTTTTTATGAAAAGAATAAGATCAACCGATTCAAACCCTATAAAGTTGGATTTGGATTCATTGCCCTCGACGCATTTAATTTCTCTGATAATGATGAAAACCGGGATATTGCCATGGTGATTCTGGGATCCCTCTACCCTACCCGGCGGGATGCCAAATTAACTTTCCCACTTTATTTTGGTGGAGGATATAAGCTTAAAAATGAGGAATTCTTTTTCCTCGTAGGACCAGGTATCAGGGTGCGGTTATAGTGGATCCGTGATCTGCGGAAACGGAGGTATTTGGAAACGGGGAAACTGGTATTCATGGTGTCTCGTTGTCTCGTCCTAAAAAAAGTTTATGCCGGCAGGCATCCCAATGGGACAGGTTTAACATATAATCCTGGTATTCATATCAATGGATGTGGCACACTGGATTGTCCGATGTCTCCACTTCTCCACGTCTCCACTTCTCCACGTCTCCACTTCTCCACTTCTCCACGTCTCCACGTCTCCACTTCTCCACTTCTCCACGTCTCCACTTCTCCACTTCTCCACTTCTCCACGTCTCCACTTTTCCCCAACTTCTGAAATCACTGGTTCATTTCTTTTTTCATAATCTTTAACAATTTGTTAAAGTGTATTCGTATTGATTTCACTAAATTTGTCAATACCCCGTATTGGGATTAATTCTGCAAATTTTATTTCTTAAAAAATGACGAAAAATAAATTTACAAGTCTTGGTGTAATGACAAGTGGTGGAGATGCTCAAGGAATGAATGCGGCTGTAAGGGCCGTAGTCAGGACCGGATTGGCCAGGGGATTGGATGTTTATGCCATCATTCAGGGATATAACGGCATGGTGAAAGGGGGTAATATGATCAAAAAGATGTCATGGGACTCGGTGGGAGGCATCATGAACAAAGGCGGTACTGAGATTGGAACAGCCAGAAGCACTGAATTCATGACCCGGGAAGGACGTTTGAAAGCTGCTTTCAACCTGATCCATGTTGATATTGATCATCTGGTGATCATTGGTGGCGATGGAAGTCTTACGGGTGCGAACATATTCCGTGAAGAATGGCCATCATTGAATGAAGAACTTATTAAAACCAAAAAAATATCAAAGGAAAAAGCCAAAATGCATCCCAATCTGAAAATAGTAGGACTGGTCGGGTCCATTGATAATGACATGTCGGGTACGGATATGACCATAGGGGCCGATACGGCATTAAAAAGAATTACCGATGCGGTAGATATGCTGGCAAGTACGGCTGCCAGCCATCAGAGAACCTTTGTGGTCGAAGTAATGGGCAGGAATTGCGGCTACCTGGCATTGATAAGCGCTTTATCCACGGGAGCAGATTCTGTTTTCATCCCGGAATCTCCCCCGGAGGAAGGATGGGAAGATCGCTTGTGCAAGATCATCTCCAACAACAGGGAAGCGGGAAAAAACGACAGTGTGGTAATCGTCGCGGAAGGCGCCAGAGACCGACAAGGAAATTCTATCAAAGCGCATTATATCAAAGAAATCCTGGAATCGAAACTCGGGCAGGATACCCGGATCACCATCCTGGGTCATGTGCAAAGGGGGGGTGCTCCCAGTGCTTTTGATCGATACATGAGTACTGTGCTGGGATATCATGCAGTGGATTACATCATCAATGCCGATGAGTCCGAAGAAGCCATGATGATCGGCATGAGAAAAAACAAGGTGACCCCTGTTTCGCTGATGGACAGCATTAACCGTACACATTCCATCTATGAATGCATCAATAACGGGGAATATGACAAAGCCATCGATCTGAGAGGTGGAAGTTTCCGGCAGGCCCTGACTACCTTTCGTACCATGAGGCAAGCTTCCCCAAAACCACCTGAAAAAGGGAAAAAACAAATGAAACTGGCCATATTGAATACAAGCGGTCCGGCTCCCGGGATGAATATGGCTACGCGTACAGCAGTAAGATTAGGGCTGGATGCTGGTCATAACATGATCGGAGTCAGAAATGGATTTCAGGGACTGATTGAAAATGATCTGGTAGAAATGAATTGGTATAGTGTGGAAGACTGGACCTCACTGGGAGGAACCGCTCTGGGAACCAATCGAAAACCACCAACCGAACGCGAATATTATCCCATAGCTTCCACACTGGATAAGCACCAGATCGATGGAATGCTCATCATCGGTGGCCTTTCCGGATACCAGTCAGCCTATGACCTGATGAACAACAGAGATAAATACAGAGCATTTGATATCCCGATAATCTGTATCCCTGCCAGCATTAACAACAACCTTCCTGGATCCGATTTTAGCATTGGGGCTGATACTGCCATCAATAATATTGTAGAAGCGGTCGATAAAATCAAAGAATCTGCCGTGGCCTCAAACCGTACATTCGTCGTTGAGGTCATGGGGAGATATTGTGGGTATCTTGCTTTGATGAGTGGTTTAGCGACAGGGGCTGAACGTGTCTATATGCATGAAGAAGGGATTACCCTCAAGGGAATGATGGATGATGTGAACAAACTGAAGGAAGGATTTAAAGCAGGAAAACACCTGGCATTGATCATCCGGAATGAATATGCCAATCCCATTTATACGACTGAATTCATCTCTTCCTTATTTGAAGAAGATGGAGGGTCTATATTTGATGTAAGAAAATCCATATTAGGACATATTCAACAGGGAGGGAATCCTTCTCCTTTTGACCGGAACATTGCCACCCGGCTTACCACCCGGGCCATCAATGAATTGATACTGCTGGCCGAAAATAATAAAAAGGATTGTGGTTTTCTGGGGATGACCAGTGGACAGATTAAAATTACAGATCTTTTTGAATTCCCAAGGATGATCGATGCCAAATATCAGAGGCCAAAAGAACAATGGTGGTTAAAACTGCAGGAAATCGCAGAAGTTTTTGAAAATTATAAGGCCTGATTTGCCCTGATCCCAATATTTAATAAATTGGAATAAAATACCCCGGGATTGTCCTATATAGAATCCAATATCATCCGTGAAATTTCAGCTGGAAGTGAAAAGGCTTTTGAAAACCTATTCAAAAAGCATTACTCGGGTTTATGTGGATATGCAGTTAAATATGTATGGGACCTCGACCAGGCCGAAGAGATCGTGCAGGATCTATTTTATAACCTCTGGAACAAAAAAAACAACCTGACCATAGACATCTCCATTGAAGCCTATCTGTTCAGGGCCGTGAGAAACGCCTGTCTGAATTATCTTAAACATCAAAAAGTCAGGCAACAACATGCTAATACTGTAAAAAGCAATCCATTATCTGATTCAAGTAGTGACGATAATCCCCTGGAAACACTTGAATTGCAGCATAAAATAGAAGAGGTGGTAGATTCCCTGCCACCTGAAAGAAAAAAAATATTTCAGCTGAGCCGGTTTGAGGGATTGAAATATAAAGAAATAGCCGATCAATTGGGACTTTCCGTAAAAACGGTGGAAGCCCAGATGGGAAAGGCCTTGAAAACCCTGCGGGAAAATCTCTCAGAATACCTTGTAATGCTGATCCTGGTGGTCGTTGAAATGATTCTGTTTTTTTTAGGGCATGAATAAGGTTAAAACGAAACTGGGTTGTCATATGATTGAAAACCTTTTATGAAGGAGGCGAAAAACGATATTGATTTTACACTCATAGGTAAATACCTTGATGGGGAAACGTCTGCTTCTGAGAAAAAACAGGTTGACGACTGGATTAATCGATCGGAAGATAACAGGACCGAATTTACTCGTATAAAAAACCTGTGGGACCAGGCCGAATCCATGATGCTGGAATCAAAAGCACCAGTAAATACCGATGCCGCATGGGAAAGATTTCAATCCCGCATTTCCGGTGCTGATCCCCTGACGTTGGAGGCTCCGGGGGAATTTAAAAAAGATAAGCCATTCAGGAATATCACCTTTTACTTGTTAAGAATTGCCGCTGCGATCGTCGTAGTACTCGCCCTGTACACTCTTTATAACAACCTGATCAGACAACCAGATATGATCGACGTGGTGGCAGAAAATGAGATCAGGGAAACCGTATTGCCAGATGAATCTGCTATCACGCTCAACGAAAACTCGACCGTAACCTATCCGGAAAGATTTGTAAAAGAGAAAAGAGTAGTAGAACTAAAGGGAGAAGCCTTTTTCGAAGTGAAACGAGATGTAAAAAAACCTTTTGTTGTACAGGTGCCTGATGCCTTGATCGAAGTTTTGGGCACTTCCTTCAATGTACGGGCCATCGAAATGGAACCCGAAGTGACGGTGACAGTCCAGGATGGGAAAGTGATGTTATCGGATAAGGAAGATATCGCGTACGTGGTGCTTGAGGCGCATGAAAAAGGGATCCTTAACAAGGAAACAGGTCATATTGAGAAATACGTTTCAACCGACGAAAGTGAAATGTTCTGGAAAACCAGGACCTTGATTTTCCGGGATACCCAGCTATCCAAGGTATTTGAAACACTCGAAAAAATTTATGAGGTTAAAATTATTGTGAAGGATGATGCGGTAAAAGAATGCCTGCTGACCGCCAAATTCCAGGATCAAGACATCGATGAAATACTGGCGAACATCGCCATCAATTTTGAGCTGGAAATTCAGAAAAAGGATTCCACATTTGAAATAACGGGTGATGGTTGTTGATAACTTCAAGAAACTTATCCTGGTCGTATTTTTTCTGATATTTTATACGAATGCCATTTCCCAGAAATCCCTGCTTGAAAGGGAAGTAAATCTTTCCTTTGAGCAGGCACCCCTTGAAAGGGTATTTATTTATCTGAGTAACGAAGCGGATTTCAATTTTTCATACAATGCAAACCTTATCAGCCTGGACACCTTGGTTTCCGTACATGTTGAAAATTCGACTGTGAAAGAGGTACTCCAGGTGCTCCTGAAAGATGATATCTCCTACCAGGTTTCCGGCAACCACCTTATACTGCTCAAAGAAAGATCAAAAGAAGACCGATCAAAGAAAAACGTCAAATATGAGATCAGGGGTTATGTATACAATGGCGCCAACGGATCGGGACTGGCTAAAGTTTCCGTTTTCGATGCCAGTGGCCTGATTTCGGCTTTAACCGATAGCAGTGGATATTATTCCCTCATCCTTACCAGCAAATATGAACAGATCAATCTTTTTTATTCCAAGCAGAATTTTCTGGATACCCTGATCATTGTACAACCGGCGGATCAGCAATTGAATGTATCCTTGATACAGATGAATGAGAGGGCGGATATCCGGCCCATGGAAATCAAATCATTTCAACCCTATGAACCGGTAGAGAAAATAGGTATTGTACAGCGTTTTGTTTCGCCGGATCTGCAGATCCAAACCCGGAATATTGATATTGAACAGAAAAGGATCGTACAGATCTCGGTACTTCCCAATGTAGGCACCAATCTAAAAATGTCGGGATTGGTAGAGAATACATTTTCCCTCAATATTTTCGCGGGTTATGCATTGGGTGTGAATGGCCTTGAAGTAGGAGGATTGGTGAATATCGACCGGAAAAATGTAAAAGGCTTGCAGATCGCGGGCCTGGGCAATGTCGTTGGAGGTACTACGAAAGGTGCTCAGCTTGCCGGCCTGTTCAATAATAACCGGAAGAACATGGTAGGTGCACAAGTGGCAGGTATCAGCAATATCATCATGGATACCATCCAGGGTGCCCAGATCGCCGGGATCAGTAATATTCTCCGGGGAAGCATGTATGGCTGGCAGGTGGCCGGTATCAATAATTATACCACTGAATCGGTCGACGGGGTGCAAATGGCGGGTATTTCCAACATTGCCATCAAGGATGTAGATGTGTTGCAGGTAAGCGGAATTTTTAATCTGGGCAGGCAGGTCAACGGCTTCCAGGTATCCGGATTGATCAATGTTGCCAGAGGCAATGTGGGAGGCTTTCAGATTGCCGGCCTGACCAATTATTCAAAGACCGTTCAGATGGGCCAGATATCAGGTTTGGGTAATATTGCAGCAAAACATGTAAATGGTTTTCAGTTGGGTGCTTTATTCAATTATGCAAAATATGTGAAAGGCGGCCAGATCGGTTTGTTGAATATCGCTGATTCCGTTGGGGGAATCCCTGTGGGCTTGATCAGTTTTGTGAGAAAAGGTTATCATAAAATTGAATTATCGTGGGAGGAGATCCTATATGCCAATTTTACCTACAAGATGGGTGTAAGGAAATTCTACAATGTTTTCACTGCTGGCATACAACCCGGTGGTCAAAATCCAGTTTGGGGCGTTGGGTACGGATTTGGCTCACAGATCGGGCAGAAAAAAATGATCCTCAATCTTGATCTTAAGGGTACGCAGATCTTTGAGGATGTAGAAAACCAGAACTTCAATGTTTCCTTCCGGTTTACTCCTCAATTGGGTTATCAGATCAGCAGGAAATTTGGTTTCTTTCTTGGTCCAGCCCTCAATCTTCATGTTTCGGACCTGAGAGATCCGCAAACGAACGAATTTCTTACCCGCATTGCTCCCCGAAATTTATTACTCTGGGAAAATGTTCCTGGCCAGAATACCCTTTTTCAGCTCTGGATAGGCGGAACTGCCGGCTTCAGGTTTTTTTAGCTGGGGATGACAGGGATGGATCTGGATCCATGGCCATAAAGGAACGAAGGCAATAAGTATTTTTTTATAGGTCAGGTAATAATACCTATATTTTCTTCCTGAGCCCAGGAAAGGATCTGAATCGACCGTCGGAAAGGATCCGATACAAAAAAATCACAAAATACGGGAACAAAAAGGAGAACGCTTTTCTTCCTGAGCTCCCGCGTAGGATCTGAACGATATTAATTAAATTAAATTTTTTTTATTATCAACAACCCGGGCTGAAGTTGAATCCGCCCTCGATCACTGAAATCCATACTTAAAAATTTTTTCTATCAACCCTCACCAAGTAAGGGTAAAATCATCCCTGGTTGTCATCCTGATAAAAATAAAAAGTTATGGAAAACAACCGCAACATCATCAGAGTGATCATACTGATCATCGGACTCCTGGTTGGCATTGTAGCTGCCTTTGCCAGCCAACCTGATTCTTTAAAACCAATAAGACCTGTACAATTGACATTCATCTATCCATTAGGCACAAATGGATTTCAAAGCCAGGATTTTATCAATCATTTTTCGATCAACACGCTGGGAGGAATCTCCGGAGGAACCCAGGGTTTTGAAGCAGGAGGACTGTTCAACGCAGACTTTGGGAATGTTACCGGGGCCCAGTTTGCCGGATTGGGAAATCTTGTCCTCGGAAGCTATAAAGGCGCTCAATTCAGTGGCCTGGTAAATCTGAACACAGGTGGGACCCGAGGAGCTTTTTTTGCAGGACTTACCAATACCCTGTTGAAAAACTCTCATGGAGCTCAGTTTGCCGGAATTTCCAATATAGTAACAGCGCAGACGAATGGGGCCCAGGTGGCAGGGATAAGTAACCTGGCCACAGGAACTTCCTATGGGCTGCAACTGGCCGGAATAGCGAATTTAAGCATAAAAAATCATCAAGGTGCCCAAATAGCCGGAATTCTGAATTATACAAAAAGATTAAACGGTTTTCAGCTCGGCATGATCAATGTGGCTGATACCCTTGAAAAAGGAACACCACTTGGTTTTATCAGTTTTGTCCATCATGGTTACCATCGTGTGGAATTGGAAGGGAATGAGTTGTTTTTTGCCAATTTTTCCTTCAAGACAGGGGTACCTCACTTGTACAATATATTTTCAGTGGGTTACAGACCGAAGGGAGATAAACAAAACTGGGGAGTGACCTATGGCTTGGGAACTTATTTTCCTTTGAACAACAAGCTTTCGATGAATTTTGACCTGACTGCCACACATATCAATGAAGGGGAATCCTGGACCGATGTCCTGAATATGGTCAACAGGTTAAAATGGAATGTGGGCTTCAGGATCCATGAATACCTGGAATTGTATGGCGGGATATCCTTTAATGTCGCCCTTTCCAGGTTGAAGGATGAAGAAGGGAGGATCATTGGGAGTACATTGATCCCATCCTATGTTTTTTACGATGATACCATCCGGACTACAAATGTCAAAATGTACCCTGGATTCAACCTGGGAATTCGAATCTGAATTACTCATCCATCACTTAATGATGGCAAGAGTAAGAAAATAAATAACTCTAATTATGAACAAAATAATCAGTCTAATCATAGTGTGCCTGCTGTTCTCTCTGTATCAAACACTCATGGCACAGGAATTAACCCAAGCTATCCGGGGATCGATCCACGATCAGGATACAAAATCACCCATTCCCGGAGTTCATATCCTGGTAATCGGCTCAAATCCACCCAGGGGCACCGTTTCTGATTTTCAAGGCCATTTTATCATTGAAAAAGTCCCGGTGGGAAGGGTCAACCTGAAAATCAGTTCGATGGGCTATGAAGATCAGGTATTGCAAAATCTGATGGTCAGCTCTACCAAGGAACTGATCGTTCCGGTCGCGCTCAGGGAATCAATCCTAAAAATGGATGAGATCGTGATAAATGGAAATGAAAAGCAGGGTGAAATTCTAAATGAACTGGCTACTGTGAGCGCAAGGGCGTTTTCAGTAGAAGAAACAAAACGGTATGCGGGTAGTTTTAATGACCCCGCGAGAATGGTAAGCTCCTTCGCAGGGGTCATGACCGCCCCTGAAGGCGAAAACTATATTGCTGTCAGAGGCAATTCACCCAAGGGCAATCAATGGCGATTGGAAGGCGTTGACATCCCCAATCCCAATCATTTTTCCAGCGAAGGGGCCACCGGTGGCCCAATCAATGCCCTGAACAGCGCGATGCTTGCGAATTCAGACTTCTTTACTGGTGCATTCCCGGCAGAATATGGAAATGCCTTTTCCGGGATTTTTGATATGAATCTGCGCAATGGCAATAATCGCCATAGGGAATATTCCTTTTCAATTGGGGTGATCGGCACCGACATGACCCTGGAGGGACCCTTCAGTAAGAGCGGAGAATCCTCTTACCTGGTCAATTACCGATATTCAACCCTGGGAATATTGGAAAACCTGAATATTGTGAATTTCGATGGAGTTCCAAAATACCAGGATCTATCCTTTAAGATCAACCTGCCAACCCGGAACACAGGAAGATTCTCCCTGTTTGGATTGGGTGGATTAAGTGAGTTGCAACACAAAATGACTTCCGAAGAGAATGCCGGCCAAATCATTTCCACCTTCAACACCAGATCGGATCTGGGAGTCATCGGGTTGAGTCACTTACTTCCATTAAGCAAAAGGACTTTCATTGAATCAAAAGTATCGGTATCCGAAAATGGAAGCATCTATGATCAACATGAATTGAATGATCTGGATGAGTTGTTCCTCTCTGGAAGAGATAATATGAGAAAATATGCAATAAAAGGACGTTCCGTGATCAACAGTAAACTGAATTCAAGAAATTTTCTATCCGGTGGAATAGAGTATACAGAATACCTGTACGACTATTTTACGGAATATTACCAGAAAGACCAGGACCAACTGGTCACTGAGCAGAATGAAAAGGGAAATGCGGGACTTCTGCAATTGTTTGGGAATTGGAAATACAGGATCAGGGAAAATCTGACTTTTGTAGGTGGGATGCATTACCTGAATAACCGGTTAAATAGCAGTGAATCACTGGAACCCAGGGTAGGATTGACCTGGCAATTCTCTCCCACCCAAAGTATGAATGCAGGTTTCGGGATCCACAGTCAGATGGAATCACTGCCTGTTTACCTGGCAAATCAGGAGGAGATGGATGGTCGATATGTTGTTCCCAATCGTAATCTGGGATTTGCGAAAGCACTTCATTATGTAATTGGCTATGAAAACAGATTTACGACTAACCTGAATATGAAAATTGAAGCCTACTATCAGGATCTTTATAATGTACCTGTTGAAAATGATCCGGGCAGTTCTTTTTCTCTCTTAAATACGGTGGGATGGTATACAACACGGTCACTGGTCAATCAGGGATCAGGATATAATTATGGACTTGAACTTACCCTGGAGAGATATTTTGCGGATACCTATTATTTTCTGCTGACCACCTCATTGTATGAATCTAAATACAAAGCATTGGATGGCATTAAGCGTGATACACGATTTAATGGAAATTATGTAGGGAATTTCCTTTTCGGTAAAGAATTTATTTTCCTGAATAAGCTGGGACGTACCAAAATACTCAGCATAAATACCAAGCTCACCCTGATAGGTGCCCGGAGGTTCAGCCCCATTGACCTGAACCAGTCACGGGAGAAAGGATATACCATGGTAGATGAATCACAAGCCTTTACCCTACGAGGGGATGATATATTCATTGCTAACCTGGGTATTTCTTACCGGATCCACAAAAGAAAAACAAGCCAGGAATTCAAGATCGATATCCAGAATCTGACCAATAACAGCGGAATGGTGGATATGTATTATGATGCTTCCACGGATGATATTGAATACATACATCAATTACCCATCCTGCCGGTTTTTATCTACACCATTGAATTTTGATTGGAATAGGTTCATACAAAGTTCTTACTGGCGCAAGTACCCGCTTGCGCCTCATACCTCACAGTCGATAAGATACTGAATGTCCATTCACCGACCTAACCATTATTTTACCATTCCCACCGCATCCTTTTTTCTCCTGAAAACTTCTTTTACCTTCTTTATTCAGTACCTTTATAGCCCCTAAATGATGGTTGTTCAATTTATAATACAAAAGATTAAACATTTAACCGTTATTTCCTGTTTAACTAATTGATATGAAAATTTCAGTCTGCAGAAAGGAACAATTTAACGCGGCACATCGTTTATATAATCCGGCATGGTCAGATGAAAAAAATGAGGCGGTCTTTGGGAAATGCAATAATCCAAATTTTCATGGGCATAATTATGAACTCGTGGTCAGGGTAATTGGAGAGCCGGATCCCGATACGGGATATGTTTATGATTTAAAAAAGCTCAAAGAAGTAATCCATGAATCGGTGATCAGAAGATTCGATCATAAAAATCTGAACCTGGATACTGAAGAATTCACAAACCTGAATCCAACCGCTGAAAATATCGCTGTGACGATATACAACATTTTACGAGAAAGAATTGAAGATAACTATGAAATCAAAATAACGCTTTATGAAACAGAACGGAACTTTGTTGAATACCCGTCTTAATGGTTTTTCACACGAAGAAATTGGAGATGAACATGTTGGCACATCGGCGGAAACTCCTTTACGGGAGGATGCCTTCGACATGGATGATGAGCTGAAGATGGAACTGATTGAAAAACATTTTCGCGAAATCATGAATATACTGGGGTTGGATCTGACTGATGACAGCTTAAAAGGAACTCCCTACCGGGTAGCAAAGATGTATGTGCAGGAAATTTTCAGCGGGCTGGATCCCAAAAATAAACCCGACGTTAAACTTTTTGAAAATAAATATCAATATGATGAAATGCTGGTGGAAAAAGACATCACCTTTTATTCCAACTGTGAGCATCATTTTGTGCCTATCATAGGCAAGGCACATGTAGGGTATATTTCGAATGGCCATGTGATCGGACTTTCCAAGATCCATCGGATCGTTAATTATTATGCCAAAAGACCCCAGGTACAGGAACGAATGACCATTCAGATCGCCAATGAATTGAAGTCCATCTTAAAAACGGAGGATGTGGCGGTAGTGATCGATGCAGAACACTTATGTGTATCATCCCGTGGAGTAGAAGATACAACCTCCACCACGGTCACTTCAAAATTTTCAGGAAAGTTCCAGAAAGACGCCTTTAAACAGGAATTCCTTCAGCACATCTATTCAAAATGATTGGTAGTTGATTGAATCGTGTTCTTCAAGTTTTCAGGAAACCCCGGCCGGCCAGTTGGGGTTTTATTTATTTTTACTTACTATCAGCTGTGATGTAAACTCCATTTGAGAATCAACTCCATTAGTAAGGTCTGAAACCTCCATGTATGCAGGAAAATCAATTACAAAGGGGGCATCGGCTTTAAATCCGGAAACACTTGCCATGAAGGTTTTCTGTGGAATATTTACTTCGATTTTTGTATTTGGGAACCGAATCCTTTTACTCATATCATTGCAATAAAATGAGCTGCCCGGCTCCTCCCCTACAAACTGACCCAGGTTATGATATTTTATCAGGGAAACGAGATGTCCGGCAGTCGACAACACGCCCCCATCAACCAACACATAACAATCTCCCTGAAATGTTTTTTCACTGGGTGGCATGGGTTCATATAACGGTCCGAATTCTTCCACCCGATCGGTATCATCAAAATAAGTAAACGGCTCTTGGGCAAGGTAAGATAACAGGACCGCGGCAAAAAAAGGATGACCACCCTGATTACCACGTAAATCCAATATGAGGTTTTGAATATTCTTTTGTCGGATCGCGGTAAATACCTGATCCATTTTATTGAGATAACTGTCTAAATCTGGTATGGCAAATGAGCCCATCTTCAGTATACCTGTATTTATTTCATCACGAATTGAAAAAGAAACCGGATCCTCAACTCCATTCCTTTGGATGTATCTTTCGTCCTCCCCGATCTCTATCATGGTCCTCCCGCTGATCCTGATGTTTGAAATCTCACCACTTTCAGGCGCTTGATATTCAACTATAAAGCGCTCGGAATTATCAAGAATCTGATAATAATAAATGAAATGACGGTTGATCTCAAAATACTTGGCGCTCACATTATTACCATCCGTAGGGATCCAGGAAAAAATGGTCTTTCTGATCTCATCCAGGTTTTTCCCATTGATTGAATGTAAAATGGATCCTGCGGGAATGGATTCATAAGGGGAATAACTGCCCAGGCAATATGCCTGATCTCCGGAAAAATAGATCTGAAGAGGAACAAAGCTACCCGATTCCCGGCAAGCTTCCCGGCACTTCTCTGATAATCGAATGCCGGTATGACTGCAATTCACCTTTTCAATTACAGGAGCAATCCAGTGATAAAATTCACCGGCTGTTAAACCTTCCCGAATCCGGTCATTGACTTCAGTAAATATTCGGTTCATCTGCTCCTCTTCGCAGAACAGGTACAATTGTGGATGGTAAGCCTCCAGGTTCTTTTTTAAAAAGTTAAGGTCTTCTTTTAACTGTTCGCATGTAAAATGTTGATCCAGGAGGGCCAGTCCGTTACTTTTCTGATCAGTGACCTGATTATTTGTTTCACAGGATCTGCTGATCCTTAAAGCATGTATGGATTGATCCGGGAATATAAAATTTCCTTCAATCTCGTTTTGAGCAATCCTCCAAATTCCTTCGAATTCTGTATTTTTTGATGGAATTCTGAAATACAGCTGATCCCCGGAAATCCGGATCTCCGAGAGCGGATCATCCTGAATTTGCTGTTCGCCGTCAAACAGGTAAATCCGGCCGGAAAGTTGATTTTCTTCATTTACCTTAAATATCAATTCGAGATCGAACTGGTCCATAAATTTTCCTTTCCATGTTCCAGCAATCTGATGGGTTTCATTAGAAAAAGTCAGGATGGAGAAGCTGAAGATCATCAGGAATATCGCTGTTGCTTTTAATATTGTTGTCATGATCGTGTTGTTTAAAAAGTGAGTTAAATTAAATCAAGTTCCTGTCTCACGAAGCTGAAACAAATTTCACTAAGAAAAGAACTATGATTCTACATTTTATTTGTATGAACGTTCAGGGTAGATTTTTATAACATTTTTTAGACCGGGAAGCGAAAATAGTAGATCAATGAGACCTTTCCGATGGTTAATTGGAGGCATCTGTTAAAATTTTCCCCCGGACTTTAAGAAAATGACATTAAATAGAAGACGGACGATCACCAATTTATGCCAAGGATTCATCAAGACTGTTATTCCTTGTATTCTATTTTTTCCGTCATACCCTGGTTGTCTTTAGGGTAGGCATAACACATTCGCAGGAATCTCAATCAATCCATGCAGATTCCTGGTGGATTTACCATTGTTCGAATTTCTGGAATGGAGACTACAGGAGGACAATCATACCTTCATTAATTAAATGGATCAAGCCAAGAAAGTGAAGGCCGAAAATAATATTAATTCATGGATTATACTCGGATACATAAAATTATTAATGGTAGACCGGTCCTACTGATATGAAAAAATTGTAAGCGTAAAGGCAGGCGAAAATTCAAATACCCCTGGCAAAGAAATCAAATTATGGATTGGCCTGATACCACTCAACCGTTCTTTTGACCCCTTCCTGATAGCTTACCTTTTCGAATGGGAATGCCTGGTCGAATTTCGAGCTGTCAAATAGATAATCCGAATCATTCTGATACAGCATCTCGATGTTTTCCTGCAGAGGTTTATTAAACAAACCCATCAGTATGATCAGCCATTTTTTTACTACCATATATTTCGGTTTTGTTTGAAATGCCTGTGCGACCAGTTTAATTAATTCTTCCCCGGTCAGTACTTTCCGGTCGGTAGGCAGGTGCCAGACCTGGTTGTAGGCATTTCCGGTATTGCCCAGCAAGGCAGTAGCTCTCCCTGCATCCGGGGTATAGGTAAAGGAATGTTTTACCTTATCATCGACGAGCCATTGAGCAGATTTACCTTTGGCCAGGTTTTCAAAAACAGTAACTGATACCACGCTTAAAGGTGTATCCGGTCCATAAAAATCAGCAGCCCGGGCTATCAATGCCTCCAGGTTCCTTTTATCCACTTCATTCATGAGCATTTCAACGATCTTTGCACGTACTTCCCCTTTTTTACTGCTGGGGTGGGCAGGAGTCTTTTCCGTCATCCAGCCATTCACCTTACCGTACAGATAAACATTGTCAAAAAAAACAAGTTTGGCTTCATTTTCCTGGCAGGCATCAATGACGTTCCGCATGATCACAGGCCAGGTAGATTCCCAAACTTTAATATCGTAGGGTAAACCCACCGTCAAATACACCACATCAGACCCTTTCACGACCTTAAATACCTGGTCTTTGACCATAAGGTCGGCAGTCATTAATTCATCGGTTTCGTTCACTTTTCTTGGATTCCGGCTGACAAGCCTGATCCGATCCGTATATTGAACCAGATTTTTTGCGATTTCCTTTCCAATGATTCCGGTTGCTCCAAGAATGGTCTGCATAATTAATTTGTTTTTAGCAAATGGTTCTATTTTTGAGTCAGCGTGATTCTTTCCATTCCGGTGCGATCAGCTCACCGCCTGGTTCATAGATGAAGATTACAGGTTTATCAGCAAATTTTTCAATCAGGGGCCTTAGGATCACCTCCGCATTATTTTTTGTCTCTTCCAGAATCCCATCTTCCAAGGCACTGATCCTGATCTGACGTTCGGCTTCCCGATAGGCGCGTTCTATTACGCCTTTGGTTTCCTCTTCATCAGGAAAGATCCGGCTCCACCAGCTTGATCTTTCAAAGTCATAAACCCTCGTATTCTCCAGGTCCAATTTATAATAACAGAGTTCCGGATCCGGCAAGTGGACGATCAGCGTATCATCCTGAAAAATGATATCTTTCAGTTTGAGCCGGGTCAGGTCGATGCACCCGACAGCCTCTCCCTGTGTAATTAAAACTGCTTTGAGGTCAGGGCTGTAATCAAACTGTCTTAAAGCCGTAGAGCCTTTTATCTTCCCTTCACTCAACTGCTGATAATCAAATATTTCATGGTAATTGTATTTGATCAACTCGATTTTGCCCAATTCTTCTACTTTTTCGAGAATCAGCCGTGTATTAATCACCTCCACTGAACTTTTCCCGCCTTTCCCTGGAAAATCAAAGCCCAAATACCATATAAAAAGCAAGATGAGAAGAAGGATCCATGGCAAGCCAAAAAATAAAAGCCTGATTTGTTTCATAAAATGGTCATCACTTTACCTTGAATATACATATATTTCCTCTAAAATCACTTCCATTCTTTACTGAAGCCTTATCTTTCCCTATTCCAGATTGTAATGGATTGGGAAGGTAATTTTTCCGGATCCAGCACAACATGTTTGATTTTCTCCCGGTTCCAGGTGTAAATCACATGTACCATACCTTTTTGATCCTGGATCACGGCCGGATATGAATATTCTCCAGGCTTTTCTTCCAGCACCACAGAAGCTTTCCATGAAAATCCGTCCTCACTGATCGCAATATTCAGGGGGTATCTCGGCCCACCCCACTCCTTTTCTGGTTTAGGACTGTGATTGTAAGCCAGCAGATGAATCCCATTTGACAAAGTAATGGCATCGATTCCCGAGTTGGGATTGGGAAGACCGACCGGCTCGAGCACACTCCATGAATTACCTTGGTCCACGGATATCGAGTGGATTATCAGCCCATTCTGACTCCTGCATAAGATCTGCAACCATCCATTTTCATGCTGAAGGATCGTTGGCTGGATCACCTGGTATTCCGATGCGGGATCAACCGCCACGTTAGGTTTCCAGGATTTCCCAAAATCACCGGTAATCTCCATATGCACTTTCCAGCCGTTGTCTTCCGTGCTGGACGGACATAAAAGATTTCCGTTCTTCAACAGAACGGGTTTATTTTTCACAGGCCCCAGATTTCCCTCAGGTAATTTTTCCGCCAGAGACCAGGTTTGCCCTCCATCTCCGGATCTTTTGATCATGCCCCACCATGATTCCGGATCGGTTCCCACCTTATAAAACAAAATCAGCTCACCCCCGGGTACCTGATAAAGGACCGGATTCCAGCAGGGGTAACGTTTACCATCAAAAATCCCATCCGCGACAGAATAGGGTGCACTCCATGCTCTGTTCATTTTTGTGCTCAGCCATATTTCAACATCTTCATTCTTTTCATGAGTCCCTCCAAAAAAAGCTGCGACCAGCTTATCACCACTTTCCGCAATCGTACTGGCGTGGCAGGATTTAAAGGGTGCCTTATCAAAAATGAACTCTTCAACCAGTACGGGATTTTCCTGTGCAGATAAAGGAATAAAGACCATCATGAAATGGGCGATGAGAAGTGAGACAAATTGAAAGTGGTATATCATGTTTGTTATATTGGAAAACTAATTTCAAAACGGGTGAAATCATCTTTCTTACTTTCCAGCCGGATCTTTCCCTCCAGTTTTTCCACACACGATTTTACCACATAGAGTCCCAGTCCATTTCCTTGAGATAATTCAGTTCCCCTGAAATACATATCAAAAATCCGGTTAAAAAAGGTTTCATCGATACCAATTCCATTATCTTCAAAATGGATCCTCATCTCCTTGTTGCGTTCAAAGACATTTACATTTATGCCGGCGTGACTCCCTTTCGCATACTGGATCGCATTTTCAGCCAGATTGTTAAGGATGATCCCCACGATCTTATTCCTTGCATCCAGGTCCTTGTAATGGCTCAGATTGCTGCGGAAGTCAATCTGATGTCCTTCCTGATCAAGTTTTTCCTTCAAATCGCTGACAATCTGTTGTAGGGAAAATTTATGGCCATCAGGCTGAAAACTGCTGATCTCATACAGCATGTAAAATTTTTTCAGCATCAGATCCATCCTGTTCACCGTTTTCACCATCAAATTCATTATTTCCATCCCTTTGGGATCGATCTTTGTAAGTCTGGCTACTTCATTCAATCCTTTCAATGTAGTCAGGGGCCTTCGGAAATCATGAGAACTTCGATAAAAAAGAAGGTCAAGCTCCCGATTCAATTTCTGTAATTCTTCCGTCCTTTCCTCCACCTTAAGCTCCAGATACTGGTTGTTCTGAAGAATTTCTTCATTGATTCTGAATAATTTTTCGGAAAGTTTCTCGTATTTCGTTTTTAGAAAAATAACAAGGTATCCACCAACTAAAAAAAGCAAAATCTTAAATGCATAGGCATAAGAGGGTTCATTCGGTTGGCTCCCCTGAACAAGCCAGATTTGAGGGAAAAATTGATCGATTATCAAAAGAAACGCCAGGTTTAGAAAGGTGATGACAATGAGTATGAGGCGTTCCCGCCGTTTGATGATAATGATAGACACAATGAAAACAAGGAAAAAAATGACTGCATTTGCAAAATAAAATCCTCCTCCATCCACAAAAATGGCAAAATTGATCATGGCATACAGGGAAGGTATCAATAACTTATTCAACCACCGGATCTCTTTCCATTTTTTTGCCTTTTTATAGACAAATAGGATGAGCAGAAATGCGGTAAATTCAATTCCAACTGAATAATAATTACGGGTATAAAAAAGATCAAAAAAAAATAAAAGAGCCGTGATGATAGCACCAAAGGAACAAATAAAGATGAAAAACTGATATTCAAGCTGTTTTGTCCTGTCGATATGTATGGTCACCGGGATGGTCAGTTATAATAACCAAATCAAGATAGCACAATGTGAAAATATATCAAAATGATTGCAAGGATATACGATTAATAACAAATTTGCCCGACCTTCTGAAATCAAGATAAATTTAATGTGCTGGAATTTTATAATTGCTTCTGGAAGGAAAGCTCTTGTGCGCCAGGTGTCTGAGATGATTTCAAGGGTTTGTCGAAAGGAGAGTGAAGTCACCTGAGCGCACAAGAACTTTGACTTTCTCTGATTATCTTTATAATCAGATTAAAATGCTTTTTCAACTAAAACATTACATCCATAAAAGCAAAGAACAAAGGACTTTCGTTTCATCTTCACATAAACATCTTTGCCTGGTGCTAAGATAGGGCTATTTGATTTTTATTAAATCTAAAAACATTCACAATGCTTACATCAGTAATAAAAGATGTAATATAATTCCTGCATTTTGATTCTGCTTAAACGGATAAAGGATTCAGGATACCTGAAGCCTTGTTTTATCATAAAATTTACTGATCTGAATGACATACTGGAATGTAATATATATCGGATTAATTTAATTTTAGGGAAACTTACCTTAGAATTAGACCACTGTCATTATATTCTCACCTAATCATTCCCATTTGCTTTTTTTATCATTTCATTATTTGTCGAAATTAGACAGGGCAGAATGTAGAAGGAAAAAAAATCATTGGGCAAGGACCTATAGAAATTTACTTTTTTTAATATCAATAAAATAAACTTATTTTCACATAAATTGAATAAATGATATTATTTTTAAGTCATTTCATGGCATTGTTGCATTGAGAAGCTGCCTTTATTATAATTGGGGAATATGAAATTTTTAAGATTTTTATTTTCTTTTATCATCTCCATTGGATTGATCTTTTTCCTTAACAAATCCATGAACATTGAAGGATTAGGTAAAATCCCTCCAATTGGCAAGCTTCTTGATCCTTTTCATGGTTTCTGGCAAAATGCCGAAAAAGACCCGCTCGATCTGAAAATTTCCCTGGATCACCCGGAATTATCAAATGAGGTAAAAGTTCTGTATGAGAAAAATCTCATCCCTCACATCTATGCAAACAATGATTATGATCTATATTTTGTTCAGGGATACCTGACAGCCTATCACCGATTATGGCAAATGGAATTTCTCTGCTATGTCGCTTCCGGAAGAGTCTCAGAGATCCTGGGTGAAATTGCCCTTGATTTTGATCGAAGACAGCGCCGTACAGGACTTTCCTATGGTGCAGAAAATTCTTTGAAAGAACTGGAAAAGGAAAACAGTGATATCCGCTTCCTTCAGGCATATACGGATGGAGTTAACGCCTATATCAACCAGCTGGATTATAAAGACTACCCGATTGAATATAAAATCCTGAATTATCACCCGGAAAATTGGACGCCATTAAAGAATGTATTACTTATAAAATATATGGCGGAGGATCTCTCGGGAAGTGATTATGATCTCCAAAATACGAATATGGTGCAGATCTTTGGGAAGGCCAGATTTGATTTCCTTTTTCCAGATTTCCCTGATGGAATTGATCCCATCATTCCATCAGATGTAAAATGGAACTTCGATCCTGTAAAAGTGAAAACTCCGGATGAATTCTTCATCCAGAATAAATTCTCACCCATTATTCCGGAAAATACCCGGGAAGGTATCGGAAGCAATAACTGGGCCATCTCTCCAGGAAAAACAAAAAATGGGTATGCCATTCTCTGTAATGACCCCCATCTTCGGTTCACCATGCCCTCGATCTGGTTTGCCCAACAGCTTACCGCCCCCGGCATTAATACCTACGGGGTTACCATCCCGGGACTACCCGGAGTGTTGCTTGGCTTCAACGATTCTATTGCCTGGGGATTTACCAATGCCCCGCGTGATGTAAGAGACTGGTATCAGATCACTTTCAAGTATGGCGAAAAAGAAGAATACCTGTATGACGGCAAATGGCTGAAAACACAGAAAAGAATTGAGAAAATAAACATTAAAGAAAGTAATACTTATATTGATACAGTCATTTACACGCACTATGGACCCATAGTATATGATGAAACCTTTGCCGGTGATTCATCCAAATTGAATTTTTCTTTAAGGTGGACCGCCCATAACCCTTCCAAAGAGTTGACGGGGATCTATCATTTGAATCGTCTCAAAAACATGCATGAAATTGAAAATGTTTTAAATGAATTTGAGTGTCCGCCCCAGAATATTGCCATTGCCACTCGCAAAGGAGATATCGGTATTTTTATTGAAGGAAAATTCCCTTTGAAATGGAAGGAACAGGGCAAATATTTAATGGATGGAAGTGATTCCAGGTATGAATGGCAGGGATATATTCCTGTGGAACACAATGCCAAGGTCATCAATCCCAAAAGAGGTTTTGTCAGTTCAGCCAATCAGCATCCATATACAGAGGACTACCCTTATTATTATTATAATAATACCGAGGAATACTTCAGGAACAGGAGGATCAACAGCAAGCTATCCACATTGACAGATATTACCATCGATGAAATGATGCAACTGCAAAATGACAGCTATCATTTGCTTGCCTCCGAAGCGCTTCCGGTAATGCTTGGAAGCCTCGACACGACAAACCTGACCAATAATCAGCTGAAAATCTATCATAATCTCCGGGACTGGGATTATTTTACCGATCCCAACCAGATAAGTCCTTCGTATTTTGAAGTCTGGTGGAATAAATTATATGAATTCCTGTGGGACGAATTCGACCAGAAGGTCCCGATGGTTAAACCAAATGATTATATCACCATTAAGATCCTGAATGATTATCCATTGGATTCGGCCTTCGATAGGGTCGGAACTCCTGAAGAAGAAAAGATCAGAGATATACTGCATGCGTCTTATCTGGCCACCCTGGACAGCATTGATCACTGGAGGGATGAACACAATGATACCGAACCAGTCTGGTATCAATTCAAAAATACAAGATTAATGCATTATATCAATCTGAAACCATTCAGCCGGTTGCAGGTTCCAGCCAGTGGAAATGAACACATTGTCAATGCCAACGGACCGATCCATGGAGCCTCCTGGAGACTGATCGTTGAAATGGGTGAGCAGATCAGGGCCTATGGAATTTATCCGGGTGGACAAAGCGGGAATCCAGGAAGCCCGGCCTACGATACTTTTGTGGATGAATGGGCAGCCGGTAAATACTTTGAAATTAATTTCTGGAAAGTACCTGATGAAAGCAGAAAAGATCTCCAAACTTTCAGGTTCCAACCCGAATCGAGACAATAATTTAATATATGGGAGTAAATGGGAGTAAAATGAAAATAGATTAATAAATGAAATTTCTGGTAAAATTCATCATAATAGGCATTCTCACTTATGTGTTCGAACAATTTTTACCCTGGTGGTCCATTGCCCTCGCTGCTTTCCTGGGTGGCATGATCTTTAAAACAAGAGGCCTTAATGCCTTTCTGGCGGGTGCCCTGGGAGTTGGCCTCATCTGGTTATGGTTTGCCTGGCGCATTGATTACCAGACAGATTCCATCCTCACCATTAAAATCGCCGGGATCTTGCAACTTGAAAATAAAAATCTGCTGATCGCAATTACCGTCCTTCTTGGGAGTATAATTGGCGCATTTTCCGCCTGGACTGGCTATAATTTCAGAAGTTTATTTGAGAAGAAATCAAGAAAAGGGTACTATAGCTGACCATGCTTTATCACTCCTGCCAGGGATGCTCTCCAAAAGCCGGATTGATCATACATGAACATGCTTTTCAGCATGATAGCTGGATCGTACCAGTGGACTTGATTCTACATATTTGATACCTCGTCTCAATCCTTCTTCCTCGTATAAAGCAAATTTATCGGGATGAATGAATTCAGCTACCTCGATATGCATACGGGTGGGTTGCAAATACTGACCGATTGTCATGATATCACAGCCATGACTGACCAGGTCATCCATTACCCTGAACACATCTTCGTCGTTCTCTCCCAATCCAACCATGATCCCTGATTTTGTTCGTTTCCCAAATTCCTTGGTTTTTTTTATCTGTTCCAAACTCCGGTGATATTTTGCCTGCGGCCTGACCCTAAGGTAAAGACGCTCGACTGTTTCCATATTATGGGATACCACCTCCTGACCTGCACTGATCATCCTGTAAAGTGCGTCCCAGCTTCCTTTTACATCAGGGATCAGGGTTTCAATGGTTGTACTTGGGCTTAATTCTTTAGTCAGTGTCACCGTCTGGTACCAGATCTCAGCACCCCGGTCTTTCAACTCGTCCCGGTTTACAGAGGTGATCACAGCATGCTTCACACCCATGGTACGGATTGCTTCTGCCACTCTTCTTGGTTCATCTTCATCATACTCAGGAGGTCTGCCTGTGGCTACTGCACAAAAAGTACAGCTGCGGGTACATACATTTCCCAGGATCATGAAGGTAGCTGTTCCTGCACCCCAGCATTCTCCCATATTAGGGCAGTTACCACTTTCACAGATAGTATGAAGTTTATTTTTATCTACGATCTGCCTGACCCGGGTATACTCTTTACCAACCGGAAGTTTCACCCGCAGCCAATCAGGCTTTTTACGTTTGCTGGATTTATTTTCCGTATCAACAACAGGTAATTCGATCATTCTTCATTTTTCATTTCCTACAAAAGTAACCAAATTAAAAGGATTTTGTCAGGCTCCGGTTTAACGGCGGGACCCATAATAAAGCGTCACAAAAGAGCTGGGAAATATCTGATCCTGTTCTGCAGTGGGAATAATTGGGATCTTTTTTGTAAATGCCTCCATCATAAAACCTACTTCCAACCCGAAAACATTATATTTCAAAGTTCCAAATTCAAAGGATACCCCAACTTTCGAATTCATCCCGAAAACAAGATCCGACTCTCCAATACCCTGAAACAGATTCCCGGTACCCAATATATTATTCTGATCAAAATGTATATTGGGATTATATTGTTCTCTCACCACATTCCCATCGGTTCTTAAATATTCAATATAATAGGGGGCGACAATTCCCAGTGAAGGTCCCAAAGCAACAATCCCATCAATCTGAATACCCTGCTGGGGTGCTTTCTTAAAGAATGTCCAGGATCTACCTCCATGAACCCTTAAACTGTAGAGATAATTTGATTTACCGTAAATATAGGTATTGCCCGTGAACGAGTAATACCGTTCCTCTTTCGGATGTTTTATATTCACAATCTCCAATCCAAAATAATGAAAGGCATCATTGCGGTGCCGGATAGAATATTTCATAACAGCACCACCAATCAAACCGCTGTTGGTGGCCTTGGTGATCCCCCAAGAAATTTCTTTCCCATAATCATTACTGGGGGCTGGCTGTGTCATACCCGGAAAAGCGATGAGGGAAAGGATGATTAAAATCAGCCAGCGTATCCCATACCTATAATTATTTTCAACCTCCAACCTTGTTAATTTTTAAACTACTAAAAATAACGAAAAAAATAATTTGATTGTTATGAAGATTAAAAATTATCATGATAAGTGGTTCAGTCGGTGGGAAAAGGAATGTATATAAAATTAGTAAACTGTTCATCTACCACAAATAAACAACAAAATTCATCCGGATCTTTGTACGTTCTTTTAAATGCTGCTTCTTTTTCAATCAGTTCCCGCTGGATGAATTCATCCAGAAACGAAGCATAATAATTCCACGCCAGATCCATGTCGGCTTTACCGATCAATAATTTCCCGATGGGAAGTTCCGCTTTTGACATGGCAAAAATCGGGTAATCCGAAAATCCCCTTTGCCGGATGAGGTAGGAAGCCTCCTTTAAATGATCGGCCACTTTTATAAAATCTTGCGTAATGGTTCCCAGGTATTTTCCATTCAACTCAGGATCATTCGCGATGATATCATCATTCTTCATTTTTTACCAGTTCTAATAAAGCAACATTTTCAATATGATGTGTATGTGGAAACATATCGACAGGTTGTGATTTTAAGAGCCTGTAAGATTCCCTCAGTAGATATATATCCCGGGCCTGTGTGGCTGGATTACAACTCACATAAATAATCCGGCCTGGTTTGTATTGCAGGATACGATTGATCACATCCTGGTGCATTCCCGCCCTGGGTGGATCGGTGATGACCACATCCGGGCTCCCATATGCTGAAAAAAGATCATCATTTAATACTTCCTTGATATCGCCGGCTATAAATGCTGTATTCTCAATCTGGTTATATTTTGAATTAAGTTTTGCGTCCGCCACGGCCTCTTCAATATATTCGATACCGATGACTTTTTTTGCCTGTCTGGCTACGAAATTAGCGATGCTTCCGGTTCCTGTGTAGAGATCATAAACGATTTCATCCGGTCTGATCGCCGCCAGTTCCCTGAGAAGAGAATATAAATGGTATGCCTGATAGGAATTGGTCTGGAAAAAGGATTTTGGCCCAACGATGAACGAAAGGTCCTCCATCTTTTCAGTTATAAACTTATTTCCTGAATAATGTACTGCCTCCAGATCCTGATAGGATTCATTGGCCTTTGGATTTATGATATAATAAAGGCTGGTTATTTCAGGAAAAGTTTGTAACACGTAGTTAAGGATCCTGGATATGGTGTCGATTTCGTCACTTTTAACCTGAAGGATCACCATACATTCACCGGTATTGCTTGTCCGGATAATCAGGTTTCTGAGGAAACCTACATGCTCCTTCAGATCATAAAATGGGATATTTTCCCACCTTGCAAAATTTTTGACACTATTTCGTATATCATTGGAAAGCTGATTCTGCAGGTAACATTTATCAATGTCCAGTACTTTATCGAACCTGCCTGGCTTGTGGAAGCCCAACCCGTTCCGATCCAGGGATTCTCCGGATTCAATTTCTGAATTTGAAAGCCATCGCTGATTGGAAAAAGTAAATTCCAGTTTATTTCGATAGAATTCGGTTCGATGAGAGCCCATGACCGGGAATAATTCAAAATCGGATAATTTCCCGATCCGTTCGAACTGGTCCTTTACCTGTTTGAATTTGAAATCCAGCTGATGCTGATACTGAACATGTTGCCATTTGCATCCGCCACAACTGCCAAAATGTGAACAGATGGGGTCCTGCCGGAAATCCGATAACCGGTGAAATAGAACCGGGACTGCCTCCAGGTAGTTTTTCTTCTTTTTAATGATCCGGAGATCAGCAACGTCACCCGGGGCTGAGTTTTGGACAAAGATCACTTTCCCGTCAACTTTTGCCACACATTTCGCCTCTGCTGCGAAATCATCAATTGTGACCTGTTCAATGATATTTTTCCGCTTAGTCATGCTGCATGCAAAGTTAAACATAATTGATCTGGCAGCGCTTTTAATTTTATTAAAATTAGGTTTCCTGCATTCCCGGACCAAATAAAACACCCGAGAATGGTTGCATTTATATCTCTTTCACAGATTTCTTTCTGGTAGATATTTTAGATCAGATCCAGCACCTGGGACAGATCGCTAATCAGGTAATCTGCTTCTTCAAGCCCGGTATAGCACCGGATCATATTCACAGGAAAGCAGACTATCCGGTACTTTTTTCGTCCAGCTATAAGGTTTATCCACACATACCAACTGATCCCCTTGTCTCAGATTGACCATCACGGATGCTACGATTGCTGCACTGCCACTGGCAAAGATCAGCGAATCTCCGGTGTGCTCCAGGGCTGCCAATTTTTTGCGCAGAGTATCGGTGGCTGGATTCACACCCAGGGTATAAAATGCGATCTCATTTTCTTTTTTAAAGCTTTTCCACAATTCGGCCGCGGTCTTAAAAGCAAAATTTGAACGCTTGATCAGGGGCGGTGCAACGGCAATTAAATATAAATCCCTTTCCTCCCTGTATGAATTGATGATCTCTGATAATTCTTTTGGCGTAAATACCATGGATTAATTGGTTTACCGTCTGCAAATTAGAATAATTTACTTATTTTTAGTATGCCAAATCAATGGGAAAAAGTATGCAAAACAAGGTGGTAATCATAACCGGAGCTACCTCCGGCATCGGTCGCGGTTGTGCTGAAGTATTTGGGAAGGCCGGAGCGAAAATTGTTTTCACAGGAAGGGATGAAAAAAGAATGAATGCTGTAAAATCGGCTTTATCTTCACTGGGCATCGAACATACCGGATATATCATGGACGTGAGCATTGAAAGTGAAAATAGAAGTCTCGTTGATGAAACCATCAAAAAATATGGCAGGATCGATGTCCTGATCAATAACGCAGGGATCTCCATGCGCGCCTTACTGGAAGATCTTGACATGAAAGTATTCAGAAAGATCATGGAAATCAATTTTTACGGGACTGTATACCTGACAAAATATGCCCTGCCCTATATCCTTGAATCAAAAGGATCCATCGTGGGCGTTTCTTCCATCAATGGACACCGGGGCACCCCGGCCCGTACAGCTTATACAGCCTCCAAATATGCCATGGAAGGATTTTTTGAAGCCCTTCGCACCGAAGTCATGAAAAGGGGTGTTCATGTGCTCGTGGTAAGCCCTGGCTTCACCGGGACGAATATCCGAAATGCAGCGTTGAATGAAAAGGGTGAATCACAGGGTGAATCCCCGAGGGATGAAAATAAGATGATGACGTCGGAAGCGGTGGCAAAGGCCATCATGAAAGGAATTATGAGGAAGAAAAGGGATATCGTGCTGACCACCCAGGGAAAACTGGTCGTCTTTCTGAATAAATGGTTTCCGGGATGGATGGATTCAATCGTATATGATCATATGGCAAAAGAAAAAGATTCTCCTTTTAAGTAAAACTCCGGATGGAAGGATGTCAGGATATTATAAAACTTCATTCAGGTAAACGATGCCATATCTTGAACAATTTAATTTGTGGGATTCAATTACGATTTCATCTATATGATGGCCCTCCCTCCTTTCGATTGCTGCAAGACAATCTCCTGATTGACTAGACTTTCGAGCCCGATCCTGAGATTAAAACGGCATAAATGTATTAAATGGCTTGAAAAGCCTTTGAGATCAGAAACTAATACCGTTCCGACAAGGTAAGATTTATTTAAGGATAATTGATATCTCTGGTAACAGACAATCCGGATGATGTAAAAATTATTTTATATAATTGATATTCAGTAATATATAATCCATATTTCTTCATTGTTAATTTGTAATTATTTAATATTTAATTTCTATATTGAAAAAAATGCCCATAACCCAGGAAAAAATAGAAAGGACCATCCATCAGATCTTGAAAGTTTTCGAAATAGAGGAAGCTTTAAAGCTTACTTACCAAGAAGACCTCAAACGGATTCATCCCGCCCATCAATTATCTGCTGGAAATTTGCTAACCTACCTGGCTTTGCGTCATCTGGACCTGGAAGAAATTCAGGATTTTCTGGGCACCCTGGGTCTCTCGAGGCTGGCCAAGGCCGAGAGCCATGTGCGCAGCAGCATTGAATCCGTTCTTCATAACTTGAGAAAGCTGATCGATCCATCCTATTCTTTTGAGCCGATCCCTGAAAAGAAATTCAAGGAAGGTCATCAGGTACAGAAACTGAATTCCACCGCCCTTCTCGGCCCTGAGATCGCCGGCCGTATGACCCGCATCATGGTAACTTTGCCCAGCGAAGCGGCTTTTGATTATCAGTTGGTTCATAGCCTGCTTCAGGCTGATATCAACTGTTTTCGGATCAACTGTGCCCACGATGATCCGGAACATTGGAAAATGATGATCAACCACATTCATCGGGCTAAAGAAGAAACAGGTAAAGACTGCAGGATATGCATGGATCTGAGTGGTCCTAAATTCCGAACCGGACCTATGCGTCCCGGTCCGAAAGTGTTAAAAATCAGGCCTGAAAAAAACGATTACGGGATGGTTGAAAATCCGATAAAATTCTGGATCGCTCCTCCGGATATGCTTCCCGATGATGAGAAAACCCTGCATGTGCCTGTTGATCGAACCTGGTTCGATCAACTTGAAAATGGATCTTTAATCCAACTTATGGACGCAAGAGGTAAAAAAAGGCGCTTCAAGGTCATTGAAAGCACCTTCAGAGGCAAATGGGCAATCACGAATGATACCACCTATGTGAGAACCGGGACGAAACTGCATCTCCTGGACGATAAAAAGAATAAAATAGCCACCACTGAGGTTGGTGAATTACTGCCTCTGGAAGAAAAGATTCTATTGCGTACGGGGGATAGACTGATCATTCATAAAAAAATGATCGCCGGTGCACCAGCGAAGATCCATGAGGATGGCCAGGTTAAAAAAGAGGCCCATATTTCCTGTTCACTGGAGGAAATTTTTACGGATACCAAGGTCGGAGAACCAATCTTGCTGGATGATGGAAAAATAGAAGGTCAGATCGAAGTAATATACCCTGATAAACTGGCAGTCCGGATTACCTATGCCGATGATAAAGGAAGCCGTTTGCGTGCCGACAAAGGCATCAATCTTCCGGAAAGTAATTTAAACCTGAAAGGACTGACCGGGAAGGATAAAATTGATCTGGCATTTATCGCTAAATATGCGGATGTGGTAAATGTCTCCTTTGTGAATCATCCGGAAGATATTGATGAAATAAAAACTGCGCTTAGGGAGGTAAATGGACAGCACCTGGGCATCATCCTTAAGATCGAAACGAAACAGGGCTATCGTAACCTGCCTGCAATTATGTTTCGGGCCATGCAATTTCATCCCATCGGGGTCATGATTGCCCGTGGTGACCTGGCGGTGGAAGTTGGCTGGAAAAAACTGGCCGAAGTGCAGGAAGAGATCCTGAGATTATGCACGGCTGCCTATTTACCGGATATCTGGGCCACCCAGGTGTTGGAAACCCTTGCAAAGAAAGGGCGACCTTCCAGGGCCGAAATCACAGACGCCGCCATGGCTCAACGTGCCGAATGTGTGATGCTGAACAAAGGACCCCATATTCTTGAAGCCATCCGGATGCTCGATGATATTATCCGGCTGATGCAGAAATCACATAAACGGAAAAAGCCCATCACACCTCATTTCGATTTTCCGAAGACCAATTAGAAAGTCAGATACGTTCATCGAAATCGATCATTAATGATTATTTTCCAGTTGATATAAAAAATTATTTGGATTATACCTGAGATGCGTATTATATTAAATTTAAAACCGAAAATAAATGAAAAGAGTTACCGGAATCGGAGGAATCTTTTTTAAAAGCGAGGATCCTGAAAAATTAAAAAAATGGTATGATAGGCATCTGGGCATCAAATCGGATGAATATGGAGGTATATTCCGTTGGCGTAATTTTGATAACCCTGACCAGCAAGGTTATACAGCATGGGGACCATTTTCAAAGGATACAAAATATTTTCATCCCAGTCAGAAGCCCTATATGTTCAATTACAGGGTGAAGAATCTGGAAAAACTTCTGGAAGCTTTGAAAGAGGAAGGAGTCGAAACAGTTGGTGAAATTGAAGAGTATGATTATGGAAAGTTTGGCTGGATCCTGGATCCGGAAGGCAACAAAATCGAACTCTGGGAACCAATGGACAACAAATTGACAGGAATGGTATCCAATGAGTGAATGAGTGAAGTAATTTAACTAAAATTTACAAGAATAAAAGAGTAAGCCAGAAGGCCTCCTGGTTCCGCGTCAATGACAGGAAGACCCACCCTCGTTAACCAGTTATGATTTTATTGCTACCCGATCTCCCGTAGAATATCTCCCCGCTCCGGTTTACCGGAAGGTCTCCAATCCAGACAAACAACTCACCTTAAATCAAGACAAATTAACCAGACAGATTAAATGTCAATATGAGTCAAATTGGAGATCCTTAATTTTCCAAGGATCAGGGGCACGGATGAGCAAACACAGCACCATACACAACATCCGCACCAGCTTCGGTAATCAAAATAGATGACATCCCTTTGAGGGATGTCATCTATTTTACTTTCGTCCGCACCAGCTCCGGGGAATTGAAGGAACCAGGAAGACACCTTTTACCAGGTTGCAAAGATTAAGCGGGCATCTGGATCTCAAAAATCAGTTAAAATCATCCTTTCCCCAATAAATTTTCATCATTTGCAAATTTTTCAAATAAAAATGGACCACGCAGGAACTAAATTCAGCTGCAGATTCTTATAATAATTAAATACCAACCCTAAAAATCAATAAAATGATGGAAACGACACTTACCCAAACCAAAGAAGAAGTCGCCCGTGAAATTGCCAAAATCTATGAAGAGATGGCAAAAGGAACCCTGAATTGGGACGATGAAAAAGCCGCTTCGCTCTGGACGGAGGACGGTATCAATCTGCCGGCCTACGGTCTCACCCAGAACCGAAAGGAATTGATCGATTTTTGCAGAGACATTGCCCTGAACAACCGGTGGGAAATCCTGGATTACAAACCACTGGAATTGTTTGTACATGGGAACATGGCCTACGAGTTCAGCCTTTTTGAACACAATACCACCCCCCATGGCGGAGGCGAGACCGTCAATACGAAAATGAGATGCATTTCGGTGTATAAAAAGGAGAATGGCCGGTGGAAATTGCACCGCTGGATGCCCCAGTATGATACTAAGGAATAAATTCGGGAACATTTCTTAAAGGTACCACTAACTCAAGTGCTGGACATGAGTCAGGATTTATCACAATTATCTAACCTAAATTAATAAATATGAAAAGCATAAAATTCCTAATGATGATGCTCCTGTTCTGCAGTTCCACCATCAACCTGGTACTTGCCCAGGAGGAGCAGAAAGACCAGCTTTTGGTAGTCTGGGAGAACAGCGTCATTCCTTCCCAGGTTCTGCATTATGAAGAAGTGATAAAAAAGCAGAAAAATCTGCTAGTAAAAACCAATCATCAAATTCCCTATTTCATTTACGCCACGAATGATCACATCTATTACTGGGTAACCCCCATTGATAACTATGCACATATTGATAAACTTCATAAAGCATGGCATGAATTTATTACCACGGCTGAAAAAGAGGAAGGGTACAATCAAATCAATGAATTCCGGGGAACCCTGAACTTCCTGAAGCCACAGGTAATGCTGTTGAGAAATGAACTGTCCTACATGCCTGAATCCAGGTCTTCCGGCGGACCCTATGATTATTTCCGGTTTGGATTGTGTTATGTGAACAGCGGTTATGAAATGGAATTTGAGAAGAAATGGAAGGAGTGGGTTAGCCTGTTTAAAGAAAATAATGAAAAAATTGGGTGGAACCTGTATGAATGCAAGTTTGGCAATGAACTGCCCTATTATATATGGGGAGAGACTTACCGGGATGAAAAAGCCATGGCTGAAGAACGGGGAGAAGCCAATGCCCTTGTTGGTGAAAAAGCAAAAGAACTATGGACGGAAACCGAACAATTCCTGAGAAAAATTGAATACAAAATAGGCTGGTACCAGCCTGATCTCTCTTATATTCCCCAACAATAAACATCACAAATCATGAAACAGCATAAATCTTTATTAGTGATCATCCTATTCCTGGTAATTGCCTTTCCAGGCTGCATTGAAAAGACCGAACCGCTTTCCGGAAGTGAAATCGAAGCGATCAAAAATGAGGTAAAAGCCGTATTTGAGCAATCGGCCGTTGCCGCCAGCAAGCATGATGTGGAAGACATCATGAAATTTTTCTGGTACGATGAAGATTTCGTGTATGCAGGTAACGGAAACCTCACAAAAGGATGGTCCAATTTCCATCAGGCTGTTAAAACCGTCCATTCCGATCCCAAAAACCAGGGATTCAAGATCGGGTTTGAAACAGTGGATATCAAGGTGATCACCTGTAACTGCGCTTTGGTGACCGGGGCCGGAAAACTTGTTGACTTTCCAACTCAAGAGGGCCCTCAAAATAAAAACCTGACCGTGACCTTCCTGTTCGAAAAAATTGATGGACAGTGGGTCATAACCGCCGGTCATGAATCGGGAGATTTTTCATTATAAATATTAACCACAAACCCATGAACAAACTACCCATCTTTATTTTCATTTTGTGCGTTATTGGCCTGACATCGTGCCAGCAGCACCACATGAATATTGATCAAAAAACGGTCGATGAAGTGACTGGAATATTAAAACAATATTCGACAGATTGGTCAGAAGCCATTAAGAACGGAGATGCCACTGAAATTATAGATTATTTTGCTCCGGATTTCATTTATCAAGCCGCTACAGGCAGATTGCAGACCAAAGACGAATTACTCAACGATATCAATCAAAACGCCAATCCCATTCTTTCCTATTCCCTGGAAGATGTACAAGTGAAATTGTTACGAAAGGATCTGGCTAACGTAAACGGGGCATTTAATGTAACCTGGGAGGATGAGTATGGCCAGAAACAAATTCATCATTCCCGGTTCACCAATGTTTGGCTTAAATCCGGTGGAAAGTGGCAATGCATTGTTGGTCATGGCAGTCCCCTGGAAAATCCGGATCCTGAAGCCGATCTGGAAAAAATCAAAGCCATACCTGCAAAAGCGACAAAGGCAATCAACAACAGTGATTTTGAAGGGTGGCTCGGTTTAATGGATGAAAATGTTCAAGCATTATTTAGGGGTCATAAAACCTTACATGGAAAGGAAGAGATAATTGCTGAAATGGGAAAGTATTGGGAGGATCCTGAATCAGACTATGTAATAAAACACTACGAGACCAGGCTTCTGGGAGATTATGCCTATGGCCTGGGAACCGTTGAAGGAACCGAAAAAAATCCGGATACAGGAAAAATTGAAGCCGTCAACAGCCGTGAATTGGTCCTGTTCAAAAAACAGCCCGACGGCGAATGGAAAGTTTTCAGATTAATTGTAAACAAGAATCAATGACCCTTTAAAAATCGAAAATAAAAAATCATGAAAAATCTTATTCTGCTATTATCAGTATTATTCCCTGCAACCCTATTTGCACAAAACTGGTCTGCAGACGAAAAAGCAATTATTAATGCACTGAATGAGGAAGGAGCTGCATTCATTGAAATGGATATGGATCGACTTGCAGCCGTGCATGTTCAGGATGGATCGGTTGTAAGATACAACTCAGGTGATGACAAGGCTATTACAGGATGGACTGAAATCAAAGCCAATTTCGAAGAAATGTTCGAAGGTGTAAAAGATGGTTCATGGGAAAACCCTAAAAATACAAAGGAAAATTTCATTATTAAAGTTACTGGTAAAACCGCCTGGGTACTTTGTGATAATGTCTGGAACTGGGAAGAAAATGGTGAGAAGATGGGGTTAGTCAACAAGGAAATTGCCTTTTTGGAGAAGGAAAAAGATACATGGAAATTATCGTTTTATACATTCATTGTCAAACCTGAATAATTATTTATAAACCAATAACTTCAAATCAATGAGATCTCTAATCATTCTTATTGCATTATGGCTGGTTGCCTGTCAGCAGAACCCGCAAAGCGGTCCAGCCTATGAAAAAGTGGCCGAAGAACTCCAAGTTCTAAATGATGAATATTGCACCGCCTGGATGAATGGAGAGATGGACGAATGCCTCTCCATGATGACACCGGATTTTGTCAATTATCTGGTCAACAATACCCAGAACCGTCAGCAAGTGGAAAACATGTTCCATAATATTGCTGAAAATATGACCACAACAAATGCCATTTTTAAGCGCGATGAGCTCTTTGTGCATGATGATATGGCCTATGAATTCGGATATTTCATCCGGGACATCACCCCGAAAAGCAGTGGTGAGACCCGGAGCGTCAGGGATCGCTATATCACGGTTTTTAAGAGGCAGGATGGCCAGTGGAAATTCCACCGTTGGATGCCGCAACCAGACCCTCCGGCTGTCGAACGGGCAGGAAGCCACATCGGCCTGAAAAGCACCCACCTGCTTAAACTGAAAAATGAGGACACCCTTTCAAAACTTCAGCAACCCATTACTGAATTGAACGCGCTGCTGGCCGATATGGGCTATCCTGAATGTGGATATGTGATATACAAGGTAAATGATGACTACGAATCAGATTATACGCATATCATGGAAGGCTTGTGGCTGAGTAAGGAAGTTTATGACATTACCCATGAAGATCCAAGATACAAGGAAGTTTTTGAAAAATACCGAGACCTTTTTGTGGATGCTACCCAAAACCAGGAATATATGCGGGTAGAAAAACTGATGCCGTAATTATATTCATCTCAATGTCAAAAAAAAATGAAAAATCTATCTTTAATCATTGCAGTTCTATGTTTATTATCTGCATCTATTCAAATAAAAGCACAAACCTGGACTGCCGAAGAACAAGAAATCATTAAACGGGTTGAAACCGGTTGGATATCATGGCAGGATGCCGTTAATCAGAATGACCTTTCGATTTGGCTAAAAGCAGCGAATCCGACAGAGGATTGGAATTGCTGGTGGGTACAGGATGGTGCACTTTGGGATTTGCCTGATACGAAAAGGAATTTTGAGCTTTTTATAAAAGATGTCAGGAAATACTATTGGATGAATGTTAATCCGCTCAGCATAAAAGTTCACGAAGATGTGGCTTTTATATGGTTTTACGCTTCTTATGCCGTTGAGGATAAAGCGGGTATTACTACCAACACAGAAGAAAAACGCTTTGAAGTTTATCGGAAAATAGATGGGGAGTGGAGATGGAGTGCTGGTATGGCGGCTGCAACAAAAATGAATTAAATAAAGATTAAATCGAAAATCATGAAAATCCATCTATCCTTCCTGGCATTTGTATTTTGCTTGTTTTCAATCCAGACAAATGCCCAGACTGATCAAGCGCCAACCATGCTGGCTATATGGGAAAATGAGATCCCCCCTTCCATGGTGACTGAATATGAGAAAGTGGTTAAAAAAGAGTTGGAGATCTTCCGAAAACTGAATTATCCCCGATCCTATTTTGTGTATCAAACCGAGGATTACCATTACTGGTGGGTCATGCAGATTAAAGATTTGAACGATTTTGAAAAATTGAGCCAGGAATTGGGATCTTTTATTGTGCGCATGGAAAATGAAGAAGGTTTTGTTTTTGGTGAAGAATTTAAAGGCAAGACCAATTATATGAAACCCATGATCTTCCGGTGGTTGCCCGATCTCTCGTGCATGCCGGAGGGAGCGATTAAGTTTGATCAGGCGCAATATTTCCGTTGGGGATATTGCTACGTTAAAGTGGGTTTTGAAGAAGAATTCCAGGAGCAATGGGTAAAAATGGCAGCAATGATGTATGCAAAAGAAATTGGAATGGGTTGGAATGCATACATGGGGGTAATGGGCACAGAAAATCCCTTTTACATGTGGGGAGAGATTTACGACAGTCAGATCGATATGGAAACCAAAAGGGCAAATGCCTTCCAGAAATTGGGTGAGGAGTTTAATGCCTTGTGGATGGAAACCCTTCAATACATCCGGAAGCTTGAAGTCCGCGAAGGCTGGTACCGTCCTGACCTGTCGTATATCATTGATAACTAACTGATCAACCCAAAAAATAATCATCATGAAAAAACTGACTTTTTTACTACCCGCAATTTTATTTGCAGCTTTATTGTTGATTTCTTTTGCCTGCCATCATAAAATACAAAACCAGGAAGCTTATCAGAATGAAGTCAAACAGAAAATCGCCGAACTTGACAAACACTTTTTTGAGGCCTGGGAAAATGAAGACCTGGAAACCGTAATGACATACCTGGATGATGATTTTATCAATATGCCCAATTTTGGCGCGACTTATAATAAAGAGCAATTTCGTAAAGAAATTCAAAATCTCTTCGACACCTATTCGGTGGAAGACCTTGAAGTTAATAGTGTTGATCTGATCGTGGACCGGAACTACGCCTTCGAGACCGGGCTTCTCAAACAGAAATGGATTACCAAGGACAAACAGGATACCGTCTATTATGATTCTCGTATCATGACTGTATCTAAAAAACAGGAAGGCGATGACTGGAAATGGTTTCGGCATATGATACAACGACGATATGAAAATGCAGAATAATGAAATATCCATTTTTAATTTTCCTCCTGCCCTTTCTTGTTTTTGGCGGTTACCGGGAAAATACACTGAATACTGAATCCGGTTTTGCAGAGGTTAATGGCACAACACTTTATTACGAAGTCGCAGGTTCCGGAGAACCACTTGTGCTGGTACATGGCAATTTCGGTGACTGCCGCCACTGGGATTATAATTTTGAAGAACTTGCCAGAAAATTCAAGGTGATCCGCTATGATGTTCGGGGATACGGAAAATCGGAAAGCTCGCCTAAAGGGTTTGAATACAAAGACCACGCTGACCTGAAGGCCTTGCTTGATTATCTGGGAATTAAGAAAGCCCATATCGTCGGGTTTTCCATGGGAAGCGGCATTGTCATCAATTTTGCCCTGGAATATCCGGAAATGTGTAAGTCACTTATACCGGTCGGGCCCTGGGTATGTGGTTATACCCCTTCTTCCATTCAGGAATTCAGCCGGGATTTTGGACAGATACCATCCATAATCGAACAGGGAGGTACTGATGCCGCTGCGGAACAAGTCATAGAATTTCCTTTATTCAAAGCAGATGTCTCTTCAGATGAAGTAAAAGAATTTATCTCCGAGGTGGCGAAGAATTATTCCTTCCTGCATTGGACTGGTGAAGGGCCTACGCGTATTGAACCGGATGCGGTAAACATGCTGGACCGGATAAAGGTCCCCACGCTAATATTAACTTCTGAATATGATATAAACGCCTGTCTTGAAGTAGCAGGTCTGCTGGACGAAAAAATCGAAAATTCCATGGTGGTAAGCATTCCGGAAGCAACCCATTTTATGATGATGGATCAACCTCAGAAATTTAATAATGCGTTGGTGAATTTTATTGAAAGTCAAAAATAACTATCTCTAAAAAATTATGAAAAATACAATTCTTATTATACTGTTTTCCCTGCCGGTTTTGTGGGCATGCCAGAATACTCCCACAGCACTTTCCGATGCTGAAAAAGAACAGATTGAAGCTGAAGTTAGAGATGAATTCCAAAATTTAGTTGAATCAATACGGCAACTTGATTTTGATAAATGGTCCGATTTTTACAGTCAGGAATATTTTATATCCTCTGTAAACGGTCGTTTTGGCTATATCACAAACTATAAGCAATGGATGAAAATTGTGGATGAAAGTTTTGCCTCCAGAAGCCGACATGAAAGTGAAACATTAGAAGTAAATATAAACGCACTTTCCCCAAATCTGGCCTTATTGACATTTTCTGGAATATGGGAAAACTGGTGGGGCAATAATTACAACAAAGTCAACGGTTTGGCCACATACCTTTGGAAAAAGGAAAATGATAGATGGAAGGTAGTCCATGTACATGAAAGTATAAAGCGAAATGATGACATCATCGGTGCCTGGAACATGGTGGAAGTGAGCGGTGTCGATAATGGTGCCGATTTTAAAATGTTCCTAGATGGCAGTAGAATGGAACAAATCAAAAGTTGGACGAATAGTCATTTTTTCTTTATCGGCAAGTATCCTTCTGAAGATGGAACAGCAGATTCCTATGGAGGAGGAACATACACGCTCGATGGAAACAGATATGAGGAGTATGTGAAATATAATTTCTCAAAATCATACGAGGGAACCACTGTAAAAATGATCATGGAGATTAAAGGAGACACTTTAATACAGACTTACCCGGTTACTGTCAATGGCAGTATCGATAAAAATAATTACTCGGTAGAGAAATATGTTCGTTTGGATTAATCAAAAAAAATTTAAATCATGAAAAACTTCCTTTCCGTTCTCATGGCAATGCTTTTGCTGGCAACTTTTTCTTGCCGGCAGGAGCAACAAAACCAGGAAGCATATCAGAATGAAGTAAAACAGAAAATCGCCGAACTTGACAAACACTTTTTTGAGGCCTGGGAAAATGAAGACCTGGAAACCGTAATGACATACCTGGATGATGATTTTATCAATATGTTCAGTTTTGGCAAGCCTAACAATAAAGAGCAATGCCGTGAAGCATTTCAAAATGTCATCGATACCTATTTGGTGGAAGACGTTGAATTCGAAAGTGTTGAACTGATCGTGGACCGGAATTACGCCATTGAGACTTCACTTTTCAATCAGAAATGGATTACCAATGATAATACGGACACCATTTTTTTTGATATGCGAGCGATGACCGTTTTCAAAAAACAGGAAAACGGTGATTGGAAAATGTTCCGGTTGATCGGGCAGCAATGAAGAGTCTGTATGCAAGGATAATTTTATCAATGAATGACGTTAAAGATCACAGCTTCCGCTGGGATGAGGGGTACGGGCTGCCTGACTGATTTCCTCGTCGGACCAACTTCCCGACCCGCAAACCCTGACGCGTGGTCAGACGAGGTTCTTTCCCTGGTTCAAGTGTTTGGTTTGGCCATCCGTGTCGGGTCACTTGGACCTTTTCGTATCATAAGAGATAAGAGATGACATCCCTTTGAGGGATGTCATCTCTTATCTGGTGCAAGTGATTGATGGGGCCTTTGATGTCGGGTCCACTTGGAACCTGCAGGGGTATCGGCCCAAGTCCCTCCGACAGACAACCAGGGGCCAAGACTTAATTAGTAACACGAATGAGCCAACACTCCACCCAACACTTAACCTCCTAGTCAACTCCGAAGGCAGCTCTGATATTGTTCTCGTTCTACGATCCCCAACACAATGACCATCTGAATCGTAGGACGAGTTATCATAAGAGATGACATCCCTGTGAGGGATGTCATCTCTTATCTGATGCAAGTGATTGATGGGGCCTTTGATGTCGGATCCACTTGGAACCTGCAGGGGTATCGGCCCAAGTCCATCCTGCACACAACCAGGAGCTAAGACTTAATTAACGTGAGTTCGATGTAAAAAATATACTTGTTTCCCAATCCTTCGAGTTTATAATTTCTTCTTCCAAATTCAAATTCCGGCTTCTAGCTTGGAGTTCCTTTGAGCCACTATAATTTGATAAATATTTTCTTCTTATATAAAATATAAGCCGGAATATAAATGATCAGCATATAGATCATTGCATAAAGGAAAGAAGCCAGTTTTGCGCTTACCCCGATTCCCGTCAACCCATCCATGAATGAATGACTCAGTGAAACACCCCACCAGATATTATCATAAAATACGAAGGTCAGCATACCGGCAAGCACATAGGAGGTAATGGCATTTGCCCCGTAGACCCGGCCCAGTCTTGTCCATTTCGTATACCCCCATACATCAATGATCAGTATGCAGGCAGCAAGTCCCATGGTAGCCAATCCTCCGGTATACAGGACAAATGAACTTGTCCATAAATTCTTATTGAGTGGAAAAATATAACTCCATATTTCCCCGGCAAGGAGCATCATAAAACCAATGAAGAACAACAAGACCAGTCTTTTCTGTTGATCTTTTTCGGTAAGGATCAAACGTCCCATCAACATCCCAATAATTCCGGTCGCAATGGCAGGAAATGTACTTAATATACCCTCCGGGTCCCAGGTTCTTTCATAGAATACGCCGGGTAAAAAAGCACGATCCATCCAGGCTTCCAAATTGACCCCCGGCTCAAAATTGGCCGCAATCCAACCACTTGAGATCTGTCGCAGTCCTTCTACGGGTACCTCTCCTGCTGACCTGGCCACCATACCTGTGTTGAGCGCTTCCCTGATCACATCATCTATCGGGACGGGAATAAATGCCATCACAATCCAGTATGCAATCAGGATGGTAGCTCCAATCCAGATCTGTTTACGCCAGTCGGCATTCAGGAAGAGTAAGGCTCCTGCCAGAAAAACCACAGCAATCCTTTGTAAAACTCCCGCCCATCGTAATGAAGTAAAATTGAACTCAGGCCATAACCGGAGGAGCATCCCGACGGCAAAAATCTTTAAAGCTCTCCAAAATATTTTTTTATACATATCCTTTTTTGAAATATGGGCCTTCAATCTTTTCGTATAAGCAAATGCGATTGAGACTCCCACAATGTAGAGGAAGAAGGGAAAAATAAGATCAGTAGCCGTTAATCCATGCCATTCTGCGTGTTCCAGGGGGGCATATACGCTTGTCCAGGACCCCGGATCATTGACAATCACCATGCCGGCAATGGTAAAACCGCGCAAAGCATCCAGTGAGATGAGACGCTGAGATGAAAGTTGATTGGACATACTCTGTTCACTCATAATATATGCATTATATTTAGTACAAAAAATAAATAACCGGACCCGATTTAATGAAATATTTATTTAATTGCAATCCAAAACAAATTTTTGATCATCATGCCGAGGTATTCTTCCTTTGTTTTTTTTGTATGGATATTTCTATTGTTTTCTAACTGCCAAACTGGCTCCGACCAGGATAACCAAGTCCCGAACAGTCTGGAAATCAAGGTGTCATGGGAGAACATCAGTAATTTTATTGCAGATATGCCAGGTTTCCGGGTCGAATTTACCATAGAAAATAACAGTGATTACACATTTAAAGACCATGGGTGGGCGCTCTATTTCAATCAGTCACCACGCAAACTGATTGAAGGGAGTGTCACGAATCATGCCATTATGGAGAACATCAATGGAGATTTTTACCGGCTTTCACCAGACACAGGATTTTTATTGAATCCAGGTGAAAACATAACTGTTTCAGCCGAATTTGAAGACTGGGTGATTAAGGAGACCGATGCCCCTCTGGGGGTCTACTTTGTATTTACGGACGACACTGGAAATGAATTGGCTCGAGTCCCTGTCAATAATTATACCATCAAATCCTTTGAGAGACCGGAACAGACCAACCGGTTTCGCGATGATCAAATCCCGATCCCGACCCCAGCATGGAAATTTGAGAACAATGAAAAACGCTCGCTTTTGGACGAAGAAAAACTATATAAAATCATTCCAACCCCGGTGGCCATGCTGGAGGGTACCGCCACCAACACCCTGGATAGTAGCCTGATGATCCAATATGAAGCTGGCCTGGAAAAAGAGGCAGAAATACTGGCTTCTTTACTATCTAGGATGATGAAAACGAAACCCAGGATCATGCAGGGTGAAAGGGGAGCTCCCAACATCATCAATTTAAAGACCAGTTCATTCCGAATCAATGGGATCAGTAAAGAAACTTATCAGTTGGTGGTTGAACCGGAAGGGATCTCCATCACAGGGGGGGATGCAGCGGGTGTTTTTTATGGGATACAGAGTTTCATTGCCCTGCTTCCAGCAGACGCTTTTAAAGAACCTGCCGGCACCCTGCAAATGAAATCTATTGCCATCAGGGATGCGCCAGCCTTTGGTTACCGTGGACTTCACCTCGACCTGGCCAGAAATTTCCAGGACAAATCAACAATCCTAAAATTGATTGATATCCTGTCTTTTTATAAGCTGAACAAACTGCATCTCCACCTGACTGATGATGAAGGATGGCGGCTCGAGATCGCGGAATTGCCGGAACTGACTTCAGTGGGTGCCTTCCGGGGCCATACACTGGATGAAAAAGAATACCTGGCCCCCGCTTATGGTTCAGGTCCCTTTCCGGATCCCTCCTCTTCTCACGGCAGTGGATTTCTTACCAGGGATGATTTTAAGGAAATTATAAAATATGCATTTGAGAGACATATTGAGGTGATCCCGGAGATCAATATGCCCGGTCATGCCCGAGCGGCGATCTATGCCATGAAAGCCAGGTACGAACGACTGATGAAGGAAGGTGACCAGGAAGCCGCTGAAGAATACCTACTGACGGATCCGGGGGATAGATCCACCTACCTGTCCGCCCAATTTTATGACGATAATGTGGTCTGTGTTTGTAAGGAATCAGTCTACCGGTTTTATGAAACCGTGGTGGATGTCCTCATTGAAATGTATAATGAGACTCAGGTTCCCCTGAATATGATTCATACCGGAGGCGATGAGGTCCCTGCAGGCGTCTGGGAGGGATCCCCGATCTGTCAGGATTTTTTAAGAGAACACCCACTGATCAATGGAGCCAAAAACCTGCAGCCCTATTTTTTCGGCAGACTTGTACAAATTCTGGAACAGAAGGGATTGGCCATTGGCGGATGGGAAGAAGTGGCCATGAAATTTCAGGATGATGGAACCTGGACCGCCAATGAAGAATTTGCAGGAAAGAAGGTAGTACCCTATGTATGGAACAGCCTGGAAGGCAACCAGGATCTTGGATATCGTCTGGCAAATGGAGGTTATCCGGTCATCCTGTGCAATGTTAATCATTATTATTTCGATCTGGCCTATAACAAAGACCCAAAAGAGCCAGGTCTGTATTGGGGCGGTTTTGTCAATACAAGAACGGCTTTTGAATTTATACCCTACGATTTATTCAAGTCTGAATCGGTAAATCCGATGGGCATTCCATTTGATGAAAATGAAGACCTGGGGAAACTGGAACGACTCAAGACCGAATCAAGAAAAAATATCCTGGGTATCCAGGCAGAACTCTGGAGCGAAACGGTGAAAGGACAGGATACACTCGAATATGATTATCTTCCCAAATTACTCGGACTTGCCCAGAGATCCTGGCAGGGGCAGGCTGACTGGGGGTTTATTGAGGATCAGGATCAGCGGAAAGAGGCCATCGACCAGGACTGGAATGTATTTGTCAATACCATTGCTCAAAATGAATTTCCAAGACTCGATTATATTTTTGGCGGATATCATTACCGCATTCCGGTACCTGGAGCCAGAATCGTGAATGGAAACCTTCAGGCAAATCTTGCCTTTCCCGGAATGACCCTCCGTTATACAACCGATGGAACCGACCCTGTGGAGAATTCGACCGAATATAAGCAACCTGTGCAGGTATCTGGAACCGTTAAACTTAGGGCCTTTGATACTCGGGGACGGGGAGGCAGGATAGTGACCCTGGAAGCGAAGTAAAAATCCAGTTAAGGCAGGGATCTATGATTAGTTATTTTTAATATGCTGAGATCCTCGAGTCAAAGCCGAGGATGACGATTCCTGGTTTTATATACTGCCTCACACAATGTCTCTTTTTTTTATTGTCTTTTTTTTCTCAGTGACGCATCTGCAAAATGTGCCCATTCTCGTTATAGAAACAATTTTTCCGGCCTCATTGCCCATAAAAAATATTTTTGTTTAACTTTTTTTTGAAATTTATTAAACAATTTTTTGCCTCCCTTGTTTAAATGTAAAGACTTCCTAGAAAAAATTGTGTGAAGTCTTTCCCTGATCAGAAAATTTTAAAACAAATGTCCAATACAAATCAAAATAGTAATTATGAAAACTGTTATTAAAAACCTAAGAACAATGATGCTGATGCTGGCGGCGGTGGCCACTATATCAGTTACGTTTGTGGGGTGCAAGAACGATGATGATAATCCTGCACCTGGTCCTGACAAGGATATTGTGGAACTCGCGAGAGCCACACCCGTCTTGAGTACGTTAGTCACTGCAATTGAAACTGCAGGTCTTTCTTCTACACTGAAAGGTCCTGGACCTTTCACAGTGTTTGCACCAACCAATGCTGCCTTTGATAAATTAGATGAAGGTGTTTTGGATGCACTGCTCGCAAATCCTGATGTTCTCGAGCAGATACTCTTGTACCACGTGGTCAGCGGTAAAGTAATGTCGTCAGACTTATCCAGTGGTCCTGTTTCTACTCTATTAACCGGGAAATCAATCGATGTGGAAGTATCAGGCGGAAGTGTTACACTAAATAGCCTGGCGAGTGTTACTGGCGCAGATGTTGAAGCCTCCAATGGTGTTGTTCATCTTATCGATGAGGTATTGATTCCGCCGGATTTTGAATTACCAAAAGACAATATTGTTCAAATAGCACAGGCAACGCCCTCTTTAAGCACGCTGGTTGCGGCTTTAACTAAGTTTCCCGATTTAGTAACCGCTTTAAGCAGTGCAGGAACTTATACGGTTTTTGCTCCGGATAATGACGCCTTTGCTGCATTATTGACTGCCATTGGCCAGTCCAGCCTGGATGATGTTCCCGAATCTGTATTAAGGGTGATCCTTGAATATCATGTCATTTCTACTGCAGCTATCATGTCGGGTGACCTTTCGGATGGTCAGACGGCTGAAGCACTTTCCGGCGAGGAAATATCAGTCACCATTAACAATGATGGTGTTTTCATCAGTGATGCCAAGGTACTCACTCCGGATGTAGAAGCCAGCAATGGAGTTGTTCACATCATGGAAGATGTAATGGTACCTCCTTCGATAGTACCCATTGTCGGCACAATTGTAGCTCCCGCCTATTTCAATAAAGATTTTACTTTATTGATTTCAGCAGTTCTTGCTGCAGACGAAGATATCCTATCCGTCTTATTGAGCAACGGTCCGAGTGACCAGGGTTTGACCCTTTTTGCTCCTACCAATGATGCCTTTGCTGCTGCCGGGATCAACACGCTTCCTGATGGTGCTACGCTGAGTGCGGTATTGAAATATCATGTCATTGATGGTACGGTTGAAGCAGGTGATCTGCCAACGACCACAGCCGCAGCTGTGTCTGTTACCACCCTCGGCGGTGATTTCTACCTGACCAATAAAGGAGGCGATGCCGGGGTATTTATTAATGGGAATTCTGAGGTTGTGGCCATTGATATAGCCGGTTCCAACGGGGTTGTTCATGTCATTGACAGAACGTTGCTTCCTCCTTCAAATAATATTGTGGAGATAGCACAGAGTTTCAATCCGGATGAATTCACCCAGCTGGTAGCTGCTCTGGCAAGGACTTCAGGTGAAGCAACTGATCTTCTGGCTGCCTTAAGTGGTGAAGGTGCATTCACCGTATTTGCACCGACCGATGCTGCCTTTGTGGCCCTGCTTGCTGATTTGGGATTAGCTTCCGTAGACGATATTCCATTGGCCACGCTGACGGCTGTACTGCAGCACCATGTGATTGCCTCACCGAGAGTATTTTCTGTTGATCTTGAAGCAGGTTCGGTTTCCACACTGAACGGAAATATTACCATTGATCCTTCTGCCGGAACCATTACTGACGGCTCGGGGAATGATGCCAACTTAACCGCTACACTCGATGTATTGGCCACCAATGGTGTGATTCATGTAATTGACAAAGTGCTTATACCTGCACCCTAAGTTGTTGGGTATTTGTTTGATAGATCGGGCCTGGTCAGCAATGACCGGGCTTGTTTTTTGTAAGGAATTTTCAAAATGCTCGGGCGGAAGCAACTTCAGCCCGAGCTGTTTTCCCTTTAATAATGGATGATTCAGTTCTGTACGGGTGCTTTTGATGAAAATGTTTTATTCCTGATTTTTAAAGGATCAAAATAGTTTTTCAGACCGGTATTGTTCACTCGCAAGAATACATTGTATATTTATCCCTTCTATCATTTCAATTTTTTTTTAGATATGATCACTGTCGAAGAATTCCGGAAACACGCTCATCAGATGGCCGACTGGATGGCCGATTTTTATGAAAACATTGAATCATACCCTGTTAAATCGAAAGTCAGGCCAGGTGAAATCATCGATCAATTACCTTTTTCCGCTCCTGAAAAGGGTGAATCCATGGAAGCGATCTTTGAAGATTTCAAACGGTTGATCCTGCCAGGCATGTCCCACTGGCAAAGTCCGGGCTGGATGGCTTATTTCCCGGCCAACTCGAGCTATCCTTCCGTACTTGCTGAAATGCTGACAGCGACGCTGGGAGCCCAGTGTATGATGTGGGAGACTTCTCCAGCTGCTGCTGAACTGGAGGAACGTATGATGGAATGGCTCAAACAGGCCATGGGGCTTCCTGATCATTTCACGGGTGTCATCCAGGATACCGCTTCCACAGCCACCCTGTGTGCGCTCCTCTCGGCCCGTGAAAAATTCTCCGGCTTCACCATTAACCAGCGTGGTTTCGAAACAAAATACAAATTCAGGATTTATGGATCTTCAGAGACCCATTCATCCATTGATAAAGCCGTCAGGATTGCTGGTTTTGGACAGGAAAACCTGGTAAAAATTCCAGTCGATGAAAATCTGGCCATGATCCCGGAAAAGTTGGATGAACACATTCATAAGGATATTTATCAAGGATATACTCCCCTGGCCGTAGTTGCCACCCTCGGCACGACAGGTACCATGGCTTTCGATCCACTGGAAACGATTTCGGAAATCAGTCAGTTACATAATGTATGGCTGCACGTAGACGCTGCCTATGCAGGATCAGCTGCCATCCTGCCGGAATGGAGAGACCAACTTGCCGGGCTTGAGCATTCCGACAGTTTTGTTTTCAATCCCCACAAATGGCTATTTACAAATTTTGACCTTTCTGCCTATTATGTAAAGGAAAAAGATACGCTGCAACGAACCTTCGCCATTCTACCTGAATACCTGAAAACGGATGTGGACCAGCATGTCAATAATTACCGGGACTGGGGCATCCCATTGGGCCGACGTTTCAGAGCCTTGAAATTATGGTTTGTTATCAGAAATTTCGGCCTTGAAGGGATCCGGGAGAAGTTCCGTGAACAGATCCGGAATATTCAGGATCTGGCAGGGAATATGGAATCTTCACCTGAAGTTGAGATCCTGGCCCCTGTCAGGCTGAATATGATCTGCTTCCGATTCAATCCTGGGAACCTGGATGAGAACCGGTTGAATGAACTGAATCAGCGGATCCTCCGGAAAGTGAATGATTCCGGGAAAATTTACATGACCCATACGAAGATACGGGGTAAATTCACCATCCGTCTGATCGCCGGTCAGACCTACGTTGAAAAGAGACATCTTGAACTTGCCTGGAACCTGCTTCAACAAGCCGCGATAAATGAAAGGAACCATGCCTGAGATCAGGGAACTTTTATCCAGGATCAGTGATAAGCAAGCCCTGCTGGAATTCCTTCAACGGCATATGACCGAAAAAAGAAGCCGCCGATTTGAAGAGGTTATGGCAAATCGGACCCGGCATTTTACCATTGCGGTTGAAGATATTTTCCAAGAAAGAAATGCCAATGCCATCGTACGTACCGCTGACTGTTTCGGGATCCAGGATGTTCATATCATCGAAAATTACAATAGATATAAACTGTCCTCAGGCATATCCAAAGGTGCTGAAAAATGGGTGAATATACATCTCTATGATCGTCATGAAAACAATACGCAAACCTGCATAGATCATCTCAGGTCAAGTGGATACCGGATCATCGCGACCACCCCACAGCGGGAAGATAACTTTGTCAATGATTATGATATCCGGTTGAAATCCGCTTTTTTCCTGGGTGGAGAGAAAGAAGGTCTGTCGGAAACGGTGATGAATGCCGCAGATGGCTTCGTGAAACTACCCATGTATGGCTTTACGGAAAGTTTCAATATTTCTGTGGCCGCGGCTCTCTTACTGGAAAATCTCACCCGGCGTTTGCATCCATCTATCATTTCATGGCATCTTTCCGAACAGGAAAAAATGGATCTCCGGCTTGACTGGACGATCAAGACCATCGCCAGTGCAAAGAAACTGATTGAGAAGTATATGGATAAGTATAACAGATGAGATCCTGGAATTGATCCTGGATCGTGACAGGGTTCCGGAATGACTTGAACTCCAAAGAGGGGTGCGTTCCAAGATCCATTCCGCGGTCTGTGAATGTAGTTGATAAAATGAATGTGAACAGTTCCCGGAACACTTAAAGATCTTGAAACAGGTTCAGGACATGGTTCAGAGCGGGCAGGTCCGGGGACAGCCTAACTCCGAAGAAAGGAAATCAAAAAAAGAAAAAGAAAGGTTATGAAAGGGTTCAAATTATTTTTTCAATATCTCCTTTTGCACCACTTCCATCTTTGCTGGATCCAGCTCAAGTGCTTCCCACGACCAGAAAATCACACCCCGGGAAGGCTCGTCCAAGGCAGATTGCACGGCGGTCTGAAAATCCTGGGATGAAAAAGGTTCCTCCCTATATGCCTGGCTCACCTGGATACTGGGGAGTATCCTGCCCGTGGCTGCAGGATCAATATCAAGGACCACCTCATGAACCCATTCCGGTGGCTGTTTGACCATGTGTGAATAACACATCGGGGAAATATAATCTACCAATGGACCCAGGTCCTCCACATTCTGTCCGGCTATTTTACGGATGGCTCCATCAAAATCAGTATCCCTCCAGGGAACAAGATGCAGGTTGAAGCGTAGGGAATGATCCATGGCTTTCAGCACCGTGGAGATCTCATGCACGTAAGATGTGATGGTCATTACCTTGAATTCGGTCCATTGGGCAGGATAATTCGATAAAATGAAATCCGCCTTTTCCTCCCTTTTTATTATTTCTGCCGGAAAAATAACCTTGTATTGTGCAGTGAAAGCAGCAAGACAGCTATCATCAAAACAGGTTTGCGGGAGGTCCGGTATGTTCCGTTCCGGGTACACTTTTTCCCAGAATACAAAAAACCGGATAAAATCGATGCTGATCCCATCCGGTGATAATTCTCCCACCAGCTCCCTGAGGTATTCCAAATGCCGGTTTTTATAATCCTTCCGGTTCGGACAGATAAATTCAACCCAGTCATCCACTGCTTGATGGCCCTGGGCCGTGATCGCGTACAGGGAGGGATCCGCCTCCAGTGCTTCCGGATCATAAAAAGTAGGGACGATCAGGAAAACGGGCATTTCATGGATTGAAGCCAATGACATAAATCCGGATCTCCGCGCAAGCTTCGGACTCACAAACAGGGTATTGATCCCAACACGCTCCAGACGGTTGAATAACTCCTGCAGATCTCCGGGATGATCATAGATCTTAACTCCAATGATCTTTTCCTTTTTAATTTGCTGCGCATCCCGGCAATTAAAAAAAATCATGCTGGATAGAATAAAAAATAAAAACATCTTCATTTTTGACAAGTTTAATAGAATAAATTTAGCGTTTCTTATTTTTTTGTGCAATGGCCATAAAGATGATAAAAGAGCCCAGCCTTGGATTTTAGGTGACAATATCCATTTTATTTGAAAATCTTCAATTTTTACACAATAGTCGTATATTTATCTTTCAATAAACTCCTCTTGAATGTTAAAAAATATCTGGCTAACAAGCCTCCGCCATTTATTCAGGAACAAAATCTACTCACTGGCCATCATACTGAGTCTCGGGATTGGATTTGCGGTGGCCAATATACTGGTGGCCTTTATTATCCATGAATGGAAGACAGATTCCTTTCACCTCAAAAAAGAACGTATTTACCGGATTATCAGTGAGGATCCTTTCGACCAGGGGCATAAACTGAGTTTTATCCAAAAATCTTTTAAGGAATATTTAACAGACCAATATCCTGAAATTTCTACCGCCACCACGATGTATACGGTCAATAATCGGGGATTAATTAATCCGGTCAACCACCATAAACTGGAAGATCTGGTCATCCTGGCGGTTGACAGTGCCTTCCTGGAAATATTCGACTTTACTTTGGATCCTGGATCCTACACGAATCCTGTGGGCCCGGGTCATATCGTGCTGACCGATAAAACGGCTGAAAAATTAGGGGACCAATACAGTACCATGGGTAAAATGGTAGATATACAGTCAGACACAGGTAAAATGACCCTGATTGTTTCGGGTGTCCTGAAAAAAGCCATCCAGAACAGTCATCTAAACTTTGATGCGCTGGTCTATTTCCCGGATTTAAGAAAATTATGGGGAGGAGCCACCTATGTTTTACTATCCCCTGGAACGGATGCGGTTTCCTTTGAAAAAAAAATTAATGTGGATCCAAATACACCAGACCTCATGGGGAAAGGACAGATTGACTATTATCTGCAGCGACTCGATCAGGTCTATTATGATGAGGATAATTCCAGAAGTTTTTCGAAAGCGCGCGATGAAATCTTTATCTGGATCAGCTGGACGGTTATCCTCCTGATTATTTTTCTGGCCGGTTTTAATTTTCTGAATCTTTTTTTTATTTCCTTTCTCCGCCGATGGAAAGAATTCGGGATGAAAAAAGTACTGGGTGCCTCAAGGTTTGTTTTCAGGGCAACAGTTGTCATTGAAGTGAGCCTTTACATGGGGCTATCTTTGCTGTTATCTTTAATATTAATCAAATGGTCTATTCCCATTTTCAATAATCTGATCAAAACCTCTCTCACGATCCGGTACTTTACCAATCTGGAAGTCGTTTATCTCATTGCCGGCATCATCTTTATAATCGCTTTGGCAGTCATCCTGAAAATCACCGGATATCTGTACCATGAAAAATCCATTACACTTATTTCGCATCAAAAACAGCAGAAGATCCAGTTTAACCACCTGATGTTAAGCATCCAGTTTATCATTTCAGTAACCCTGATCACCTGTTCAATCGCCCTGGTCCATCAAGTTAATTATATTAAGGAAAAACCCCTGGGATTCAACAAAAACCTTCTTGAACTGAGATTGCCAACGAACGACCAGGATCCCGATCCAACAGTACTTAAAACCAGCGTGTTACAGTTACCGGGGATCGAATCGGCTTCTATCTGCAGTGGCAATCCCATATCAGATAATATGATCGCCCGCTATGATCTGGAAGATGGAACTTATTACACTCCCTATATCTATTATGGTGACGATGATTATCTCATCACCCTCGGATTGGAATTAATGGAAGGAACTTTTCCGGCTAATTCTGAATCAAATGGCAAACTTGTGAATGAATCGTTCCTGCGTCATTTCAACATTGATCCTATTCAGGATGCCATCCATCAAAAGATTCCTGGCACCGAAGCGGATTATATCGCAGGGATTGTAAAAGATTTTAATATCGGATCCTTAAAACTTGAGATTCCCCCTGCCATAATCTCCCGATCGGAGCAGGCATCCATTCTGATGGTTAAAATAGAACCTGAGGACAATGCCAGGTTGCTTCTCGCGATCGAAAGTCGATGGAAGGAATTATACCCGGATCGAACTTTTAAATATATCTGGGTGGATGATGAGATTGCCGCCAAGCACCAGGATGATCTGATCTTCAGCAAGATCATCCTCATTTCAGCGATTATAAGTATCCTGATAAGTTGTTTTGGGCTGTTTGCCTTGTCATGGGGGACATCCCTTGAACGATCCAAGGAGATCGGGATACGGAAAGTGATGGGAGCAACCAGCTTGGGGATCTTTTTCCTTTTATCAAGATTTTACCTGAAGCGCATTTTAATTGCTTTCCTCCTTTCGGCCCCCATTGCATTTTATCTCATCCAATGGTGGTTACAGAAGTTTACTTTTAAAACAGAGATTACCGTCACGTTATTTCTGATGGCAGGCGGAATAACTGGCCTCATTACACTGCTCACCATCAGTTATCAAACCTTTCGTTGCAGCCTGGTCAACCCGGTAAAAGAATTGAAATATGAATAATAAAAGTGATCACTCAGGATACGGCGATCACCACTTTTCCCGTGGTTTTTCCTGATTGAAAATATTGAACCGCCTGTTTCAATTCCTCAAAAGGATAAACATGGCCTACCCTGGGTTTTCCGATATCGAGGTCACTGATATGCTGAAAATATTGACCGACCCGTTCTTTTTTATCGTATAAGTGTATCAGGTTGAACGACATTACTGACTTATTCCATTCAATCATATGCAAGGGATCCAGTTTGGGCCTTTTCCAGTATTTCCATAAAAGTTTGAGATAATTGGGTTTCTGGCCGGGTGTAATGAATTCTGCAGAACCGTAAAAGATCATGCGACCTTCCGGAGCCATCAACCGGAATCCATCCTTGAATATCTTTCCCCCAATACATTCCAGTACGATGTTCAATTCCCTGTGGCCAAGAGCTTTCCTGAGATCCTCCCTGAAATGATCTGAACGTACAATCCAGTCGTCATATCCTTCTTCTTCCAACAAACCCTTCTTTCGTTCTGAGCCGATGGTCCCAATGGTGTATGCGTCGAATCGTTTTGCAATCCGGTTGGCCTGAATCCCCACCCCTCCCGCCGCTGAATGGATCAATACTGTTTGTCCCTTACGGATATCGGCCAGGACAATAAGTGCATAATAGGCCGTAAATGCATGGACCAGAAATGCAGCCCCCTCTTCGTAAGTCCAACCGGAAGGCAGTGGAACTACATAATGTTTATCTACGTTCAGATGATCACTGTACCCACCGAACCGGGTAACTCCCATGACGGCATCCCCTTCCCTTATATTTTTTACATGCTTTCCCACTGAAATAACTTCACCCGCGTATTCAAGGCCCGGGATGAATGATCCCTCGGGTGTGGCACTATACAATCCGAACATGGCGGGAATATCTGCAAAATTCAATCCCAGGCTTCTTACCTTCACCTGTACTTCATCCTCGCGGGGTAGGTCCAGTTCCTCCGTCACCCTCCTTAGATTACCAATATTCCCGGCTTTTGGGATCATTCTATAGACATTTCTCTTCATATTTCTCCTGACAGTCTATTTTGAAACTTGCTCAAAAATAAAGGAATTAATAATAAATTCAAGCCAGGCAGGATCAGGGACAGTAAATATTTACTGCATCCCTTCCTGAATTTTCGCCCAACTCACTGGATTTTATAAAATAGTGGCAGGCTTCATCGGGATCTTCAAGCTTCAAAAACAACAATCCCAGGTAGTAATTGATTTCCTCCAAATCAGGGTCCATCTCAAAGGTTTTCAATAACAAACGTTTTGCATCTGCCAGCTGATCCGATTTTAAATAATAGATCCCTTTATTCCGGTAAGCCCAGGGATTGTCCGGATCTCTTTCAATGCTGCGGTTGATCAGTTCCAGCGCTTCCTGCAAATGATCTGTCATTAACAGGATAAATCCTTTGTTATTTAAAAAATAGGCATTCCCCGGATCCAGCGCCAATGCCCTGTTGACCTGTTCAAGTGCTTTTGCCAGGTCTCCATTTTTTATTTGCAGCATTGACCAAACATTGAAGATATTTGCATTTCCCGGATTCAGGGATTCTGCTTCCTTCAGCAGGTTGCGAACTTCTTCCAAAGAATCAGTATCCAGAAAGATCACTGCCATATTGATGAGGATCTCCTCATTGTCAGGGTCATCCAGGATGGCGGACCGGAAACTTTTCAATGCGGCATCATATTTCCCCAGGTAATAAAAACATTCCCCCTTTAAAAAATGAACCGTGGAAGTATCATGGAAATAAGATTCCACTACTTCCAGGTCTCCCAAAGCCAGGGAATACCTGTTCATGCGGATATTGGCGTCTGCCCGGTTATAGTAGGCCTGCACCATATCGGGATCATGTATAATGGCCTGATCCAAGGCAATGAGCGCCTCCTTGTATTGATGTTGATTTTTATAGGCAACCCCCTTATTGTTCCAGGCCTGTGCAAAAGAAGGGTCTATGGAAAGGGCCTCATCGTAAAACCGGATGGCCTCCGTGGGTTCATCTTTTTCCAGGGCTTCATTTCCCTGATTATAAAAGCGATCCCTTTTAATTTCTTTCATGTTACAGGCTGCCACGAAGAAAATTTCAATCCATAAAAGAAGCCAGCATAAATATTTTGTTAGAAACATTATCTAATATTAATAATTCCGGACCATTTTATTTCAGATATTGACATATTTCCATTTCCCCTTCCGAAAGATCAAGACTGCCAGAATCGCCAGGCATAATTCCGATATCAATATGGCCACATAAATGCCTTTGATCTCCAGGGGCGATTGAACCGCCAGCAGGTAAGCCAGTGGGATTTGAAGTAACCAGTAACTTAAAAAGTTAATAAGGGTAGGTGTCCGCGTATCACCAGCGCCATTAAAAGCCTGGCTGACGACCATCCCATAGGCAAAAAAGATATATCCGGAGCAGATATAACGCAAAGCGATCACCCCATGGTCTATCACGATGGTATCGGTATTGAAAATCCGCACAAATTCTTCCGCCAAAACAAAAAATATGATGGCGGTAAATACGAGAAAAAGCATATTATAGTAGGCGCATACCCAGACTGATTTTTCAGCCCGTTCTGGCTGGCCTGCTCCCAGGTTCTGTCCTACCAGGGTAGCTGCTGCGTTGGCAATGCCCCAGGATGGAAGGATGGTAAAAATAATAATACGGAAAGCAATGGTATATCCTGCTACTGCTTCACTTCCAAATATGGATATAATTCTCACCAACAAAATCCAGCTGGCCGTCCCGATCAGGTATTGTCCCATTCCTCCCAGTGAGACCTTAATCAATCTTTTCATCATTCTGGCTTGAAAGAACAGGTTTTTTCTCAATAACCGGATCATCCCGGTTCCCCTGAAAAGAATATAAACCTGATAAATAACACCGGTCCCTCTGCCCATCATGGTGGCGATGGCAGCTCCCTGAACTCCCATTCCTTCGAAAGGACCAATTCCAAAAATAAAGAGAGGATCCAGCACCAGGTTGAGCCCGTTGGATAACCATAGCACCCTCATTGCGATGGCGGCATCTCCCGCTCCCCTGAATACCGCATTCAATACAAATAAAAGCATGATGGTGATATTCCCTCCAATCATGACCTTTGTGTATCCATAACCGGTCTGGATGAGCGAAGGAGAAGCACCCATAAGCCTCAACAAATCCTTTGCATATATAAATCCCAGGATCCCGAAGATCACTGCTAGGGCTGTAGCTACCAGTATGACCTGGAAGGCTGCATCAGCAGCTTCCGTCCTTTTGTTCTCTCCGATCCGGCGCGAAACCATGGCGGTTACGCCCATACTGAGTCCGACGCTGATTGCATAGAGGACCATGACCAAGGATTCGGTCAATCCTACGGTGGCGATGGCATCCACACCCAACCGGCCCACAAAAAAGACATCCACTACGGCGAAAAGGGATTCCATGACCATTTCCAATACCATGGGGATCGACAGCAGGAATATGGCGCGATTGATACTGCCCCGGGTATACGTTTTTTCTGTACCCAGAACAGCCATTTTTACATCTCTGAAAAATTGTTGAAGACTATTGAATGGTTGTTGATCATGCATGATTTGAAAATTTTAGTTGAGAATAGGGAAATGGAAATGGGATCAGGCGTGCTTTTTCCCGTTTAGCACGGCATAAAAGAGAGGTATGTAATGCCGATCAACTTCATATGCATGAATGATTATGACAAAAATCGATATTAAATCCGTTTGTTCCAAATAAAAAATTTAAAAAGGAGCCGACAGGAACTCACTGCCATGGTTCAAAATAGCCGATCCTGCCGAAATCTGCTTAAAACTCGACCCGGTAATTGAGAGAGGGAATGATACCCAGCTGGTATTTTGTTTCGACGCGGTTCAATTCCGGATCGAAATACTGATAGGCTATATTTTTACGATTGGTGACATTTTGAATGCCCAGTATGATGGATCGGGTATAATTCTCTTTATTTTTCTTAAAATAGAGGCCGATATCGATCCGGAAATAATCCTTCAGTTTTTGTGTAAAGGCTTCATCCAATCTATATACAGGCTGCTGATTTTCCTGGGATTGTATCTCATCGATGGGTGTTTGCCAGGGTCCACCATGAAACAAACCCCTGATATTGATCCCAATTACCCGCTGATAAGATACTTTTTCCTGGATAAATTCTTTCCCGGAGGTGATATTCATACCATATTGTCCGTTGAACCTTGTATTTCTTTTGATCCCGTCGATGGCCCGGTAGGTTGACTGATACCAGGAGCCATTGAGCAAGACATAATAATTCCTGTGAAAATTCCGGTCAATGGTCAGCTCGATCCCCTTATTAACGGCAGTGCCTTCACTGACCAAAACCTGGTTGATGAAAGCATCCTGCGCATTGACAATGGAATACGGATTTTCAGGATCCGGGCTTACGGGTACTTCGAAATGTTTTTGGATATATCCTTCTATTTTCAACAAGGTATAGTTGCTGATCTGTTGTTCATAGCCGGCCACCCACTGATGCGACCGGGTGAGGTTCAGGTTTTTGTTCACATACTCCCCATTTTCTGGGTTAACGACATAGTAAGCCTGCGGGATCTGGGATTTGCTCACAAGGCCATATTGGATCTTCATGGATCGTTTATCATCCGGATAGAATGAAAGGCCCAAACGGGGGCCCAGGTTGGATTTATCGCTAAGTGAATGATATAAACCATTCAGACCGGCATTGAATATCCATTTTTTTGCAATTGATTTTTCGAACATCAGGTAAGGCTGCAACAACCAGTAGGAACCGGCACCTTCCATGAGTGTCTGGTTATTTCCAGATGGAAACTCCGGAGCCTGGCTGAGAAGATTAAAATTCTGCCGGTCAAGAAATACACCCATGGTAAGAAGGTAATGGTTGACCTCCATTTTTATTTCAGAATTGTAAGATAACATTCCCTGGTCAAAACGATCATATTCATTGGGATTCTGTGTATATCCATCCGTTATATAGATTCCCTTACGGATACTGCTTATGTAAGAATATGCCAATTTATTGGACCAGGATGACCGGGTCCCGAGGGAAACCTGGTGGGTGATCCCGGCCCCACCCATATCCGAATCAAAACGTGTATTGATCCGATCCTCAATCGACTCCCAGGAAGTCGAATCCAGTGTTGCATCAAACCACTCATTGCTTAAGCCCCCGATCCCGAAAGCCGTCAGGGTCCCGTATTTACCCAGGTCAAAATGCAGATTAAAAGATAGGTCCTGGAAATCCAAGGATTCGTCCCCAAGATCCACTCCCATTTTAGAAAGCAACCCAACTGTTGAATACCGGTAATTCACCAGAAAAGTATTTACGGTATTTTTTGAGAAGGGTCCCTCAGCCGAAGCTTCTATTCCCAACAATCCTGCCTGCACAGAAAACTCAGACTTTTCCCGGTTACCTTCACGAAGACGAATATCAAAAACACCGGAAAGTGCATTCCCGAAACTGGCCGGGAATGCTCCCGTCAATACCCGGCTTCTTTGGATCAGCTGGGCACTTAGAATGCTCACCCCTCCGCCACTCACGGAAGGCCGGTCGCTGAACGTCCCGGCATTCGTGAGATGATTGGGATTCACAAAATTCAATCCTTCAATCCTCCATAAAAGTTCATTCGGGGAGTTCCCCCGGATACTGATATTGTTGGACTGATCATTCTGGATGGCAATACCCGGATAACTCGTTACAATCCGGGCCGGGTCATAAAAAGTAGCGGGGATCCGGTCCGACATTTCCATATTGAAACTCAGCGAGCTCAAAGAAGGAGAAAGTGAATTAAAGGCATTATGGTCAATTATTTCAATGTTTTCAAGTTGTAATGCAGCAGGCTTCAACTCAATTCTCAGGATCACGTCCTTCCCTCCCTGCAAAAGCACATTCTCCTGTATATAAGGGAAGTAACCAACGTGGCTTATTTTTAACCGGTATCGTCCGAAAGGGATACTGTCTAACATAAATTGACCCTCCTCCTCAGAAACCGTTCCAAAGGAAAAATCTGCATTGCTCAGGATCACATTGACTAAAGAGATTCCGGAATAGCTGATTCCGTCGAGAATTCTCCCACTTACGGTCTGGCTGATTGGCTGGGCAATGGAAAAACAATGAAGGGTTATTAAAACCACTGACAGAATCAATCGAATTCTGTATTCCATATCACATCTCGTTTCTTTGCATCAGGAGAATACATAGTTGACCCATAAAGATAGATTATTTACAAATAAAATAAATTTATTTCCCTGATAGGGAACTTGACATCCGCATAAATAAATCACGGTTCGCATGAAAAATGAATTAAATTATTCGGTCACAATCATCAAATTCCATGGATGTTAAGGTTTAAATGAAAGCTGGATTTGATTTTCGAACCACAGGTTGTAAATTGGGCAATACTTAGGACCATTGCTTTGCAGATCATATTCTATGAAAGAAATGAAATTTTTAATTCAATAAACGGGAAAAGATGAGTTCAGATCATTCCATTAAAAGGAGAAATTTTTTAGGGAAGGCTGGATCAGCGGTTGCTGGATCCGTGCTTATCAATCCCATGGCCTCCATGAAATTAAAGCCGCATTCTCAGGCTAAAAGAAGGTTGGCACTGGTAGGTACCGGTATCCGGGGTTCTACATTCTGGGGAAAAAGAGTGGTGAATAATTACAGTGATCTCGTTGAATTTGTTGGGCTTTGTGATATCAATCCAGGAAGGGTTGAGTTTGTTAAAAAATATATGGGAGTGGATTGTCCTTCTTTCACTGACTTTGAAAAAATGATGAATGCCGTGAAGCCGGATACCCTGATTGTCACCACGGTGGATGCCACCCATCATGAATTCATCATCAAAGGATTACGAATGGGAGTAGATGTGATCACGGAAAAACCATTGACCACCGATGAGAAAAAATTGGCCGAGATTCTGGAAGCTGAGCGGGAATCAGGCCGCAAACTGATCGTTGGATTCAATTACCGTTATGCTCCACAGGTAACAAAAATCAAGGAACTGCTGGTAAACAAAAGAGTCGGCCAAATCACTTCTGTCGATTTCCACTGGTACCTGAATACAGATCATGGGGCTTCTTATTTCAGAAGATGGCATGGACTGCGTGACCGAAGCGGAACGCTGCTGGTACATAAAGCCACGCATCATTTTGATATTCTCAACTGGTGGATCGATTCCGAGCCGGTTGAAGTTTTTGCCTACGGGGAACTGGAATATTATGGGATCAACCATCCTTTCAGGGGCGACAAATGCAGGGGCTGTCCCTATCAGAAACAATGCAAATTTTATTGGGATATCACCAAGGATCAATATCTGGTGGACCTGTATGTGGCCAATGAGCAATACGATGGTTATATCAGGGACAACTGCCTCTTCCGCCCTGAAATTGATATATATGATAAGATGGCAGTCCAGATCAAATATGCCAATGAAGTTCAGGTAAGCTATTCACTGACCACCTATTCTCCTTATGAAGGCTGGCGGGTTGCATTTAATGGATTCGAGGGTCGCATAGACTCATGGCTGGATATCCCCTGGAGACGCGAAGAAAGAATAAGTCAGACTGAATTACATGCCAAAGAAATGTCGCAGAATGAGGAATCCGCAAACAGTGATTTCGAGGAGATCATGATCATGGATACTTTCGGAGATTATGAACTGGTAAAGGTTTTACAATCAGATATAGGTCATGGTGGTGGAGACCAGCGACTGCAGGACAAAATTTTCAGGAATCCGGATATGCCCGACCCCTTAAAACATGCAGCTGGCAGCCGTGACGGTGCCATGTCCATCTTGATTGGTATCGCTGCAAGAAAGAGCATCGAAGAAAAGAGACCTGTTAAAATTTCAGAGTTGACCGATCTGAAACCAAGAATTATCAGGCCATAGTCAATGAAGATTGATTTATCTAAATGATCATTTCAGGATATATTTACATTCATGAAGGCCGTAACCGTACTCCGTAAAGTACCAGTATTTAAAGGTTTATCCACGACGAGCCTGGGGAAGATACTTCCTTTACTTGAAAAGGAGGTTTTTGCTCCGGATACCTATATTATCAAGGAAGGAACAGTAGGTGACTCCATGTATATCATTACCAATGGGAGCGTGCGGGTCCTGAAATCGGTGAATTTTAACCAGGAAATGATCATCAACCATTTATACAATGATACTTATTTCGGGGAGCTTGCCCTGATCGACAATCTTCCCCGTTCAGCGAGCATTGTCACCAATGAAAAGACCATTATCCTCAGGCTCAGAAAAAAATTACTGGATCATTTGTTGAAAAATGATCCTGAGATTGCCCGGATCTTTTACAAGAACTGCCTGATGGATACTTTTTCGAGGTATCGTAAAATCACTTCCGATTTCACTACCTCAAAGCATGATCTCCAGGAAAAGTCACTCACCCTGGAAGAGATCAGCCGGGACCTGTCAAGCGCCAAAAAATTGCAGGATTTTTTTATTAATTCGAAGACCCTGAGTCACGATGAAAATCCGATAGAAGGTTTGAAACAATCCTTTGTTTATAATCCCTGCCAGGAGATTGGCGGAGATTTTTTAAACCTGGTGGAGGTGGGCCATCATAAATATGGGGTGGTGATTGCCGATGTGATGGGGCACGGGATCACGGCAGCACTGGCAACCGGTGCTTTTAAGAGTGCGTTTTCAATCATGATCAAGGATGCTGCCGAATATCCGACCTTGCTGCTGTCCAGTCTCAACAATCATTTCTTTAAGGATATTTCCTCAATGTTCGCATCCTGCATCTATTGTTTTCTGGATATGAAAAAACGGGAGATCACCATCGCCAGGGCAGGCCATTATTTCCCGGTTTTCTACAAAAAGAAGGAAAATGACCTGATCGAAATGAAAATGCATGGAACGGCGCTCGGGATAAAGAAACATGCCAATTATGAACAGATCATTTACCCGCTGGAAAAAGGGGATAAAATACTTTTTTTTACGGATGGGATCATTGAACAGAAAAACAACAGGGGTGATATGTATTCTGAAGAGCGGCTTCAAAGAAAATTCCTGCAACTGGCTCAGAAGGACCAGGACAACATCCTGGTAAGAATCGAAAAGGATCTGGATCACTATTCGAGCCTCGACAAAAAGGATGACGACATCACCCTGCTTTTGCTGGAGTTTGATTTTTAAATGTGTAGTCCCACGTATGGTTGATTCTTAAAATCACTGAATATCTAAAGATACCTTGCTGACTCCCGGGGCGTTTTCTTTTAACCCCAAAATCGTCAATAGAAACTTACGGTTTTGCCGAAGGCCGACGGAAAATTGCCGACTTTTAAAATCCGGTAATTTTCCGTCGTGGGTTAACCAGCAAGGGCCATGCAAATAGTAAGAAATTAATAGCGTTGAACATTAATTTAATGATGGAGTATTTCGGGATTTATTAAATGTTTATTGCCCGTAGGACCTCCCGGCAAATTTGTCTATTGACAAAATCGGGTTTATCATCCCTTCCACACATCCAAATTCATTCTAATCCGTAATAATGTGTAATATTGTAATTTGATGTAGATGGAACAGGTTTTAATCAAAGATAATTATGCAGTAAAGGGGATGACGTGTGCTGCCTGTGCCTCCAGCCTGGAAACCTACCTGAAAGCCAGGGAAGGCGTCGTAGAAGTTGCTGTAAATTTTCCAAACGAATCAGTATATATCGAATATGAGGAAGGCAAGATCAATCTGCCCCAGATAAAAAAGGCCGCCAATGAAATCGGCTACGACGTCGTTGTGGAAACTGAGGAGGAAGGGCAGAAAGATTTTGTATTGCGTTTGAATAAACTGCGTATTAAACTGATCTTTTCTGTGGCTTTGACGATCCCTGTCTTTGTCATTTCCATGTTTTTCATGGGTTCCCTGCCTTTCGAGAATTTCATTTTATTGATCCTCTCGATTCCAGTACTCTTCTGGTCCGGATCTGAATTTTTTATTATTGCCTGGAAAAAAGCGCGCCACCTCACCACCAATATGGATACGCTGGTGGCCCTGAGTACGGGTACGGCTTTTATTTTCAGTCTTTTCAATACCATTTATCCGGAATACCTGCAGAGTCATGGTATCCAGCCCCATGTTTATTATGAATCCGCTACCGTCATCATTACTTTGATCTTATTTGGCAGATTCCTGGAAGAAAGAGCCAAATTCAAAACGACGGGTGCCATTAAAAAATTAATGGGGATACAACCCAAATTTATGGATGTAATCCGGAAAGGAAAGATCGAGCATGTCCCGATCAGGGAAGTCAGAAAAGCAGAGATTTTCATCGTGAAACCCGGAGAAAAAATTCCGCTCGATGGATATGTGATCAGCGGATCAACCTATGTGGATGAGAGCACGATTACGGGTGAACCCATCCCCTCTTCGAAACAGAAAGACGACCTGGTTTATGCGGGGACCGTCAACCAAAACGGCACCCTGGAGGTAATCGTGGAAAAAGAAGCCGGAAATACACTTTTATCTCAAATCATTGCGCTTGTCAAAAAAGCCCAGTCTTCAAAACCACCCATCCAGAAAATAGTGGATAAAATCGCTTCAATCTTTGTTCCATCAGTCCTGGTCATCGCGATCATTTCCTCCCTGATCTGGTATTTTACTGGTCCGGCACCTGAATTTACCTATGCATTTCTGATACTGATCACCGTTCTTATCATTGCCTGCCCCTGTGCACTGGGACTGGCAACTCCCACCGCACTGATGGTCGGTATTGGAAAAGGAGCTGAACTGGGCATATTGATTAAGGATGCGCACAGTCTTGAAATTGCCTATAAAATCAATACCCTGGTACTTGATAAAACCGGGACCATCACCCAGGGAAAGCCCATTGTTACAACCATTTACTGGAGTAAAAGTGCAAACAAGGACCATGAAATTAAAATATTTGCTGCATTGGAGAACCGCAGCGAACATCCACTGGCAAAGGCCATTATCCACTATCTGAATACGGATCAGTGGGAAGTTCCAGGTCTGGAAGTGGAAAATATTCCAGGAAAAGGGATCATGGGAAGTTTGAACGGTAAAAAATACTTTGCCGGCACTTACAATCTGATGCTGGAAAATGACATTGTGGTACCTGCCGATTTAAAGGGATCTGAAAAAGAAATCAAAGATAATGCCAGTACCATAGTTTATTTCGCGGATGACAAAAAGGTTCGTTGTATACTTGCCTTGGAAGATCCTCTCAGGGAAGGAGTTGAAGCATCCATACAGGAACTCCGAAAACATGAGATTGAAACGATTATTCTTTCAGGAGACAATGAAAAAGCCACCGCACGAATAGCAGAACGGGTGGGTGTTAAAAATTACAAAGGAAATGTACTCCCGGACGTTAAAGGAGCAATTGTAAGGGAACTTAAACAGAAGGGTAAGATCGTTGCCATGGTTGGGGATGGCATCAACGATTCCCAGGCACTTGCGGAAGCGGATATCGGACTGGCCATGTCGAGTGGAACCGATATCGCCATGGAAACTGCTGGGATTACCCTGATGAAGTCCGATATCCAACACATCCGGAATGCCATTCTGCTTTCCCGGGCTACCGTCAAGACCATTCATCAAAATCTAATCTGGGCCTTTGCCTATAATGTGCTGGCCATTCCCATCGCCGCTGGCATACTGTATCCTTTGAATGGATTTTTATTGAATCCAATGATCGCCGGAGCCGCCATGGCATTCAGTTCGGTGTCTGTAGTCACCAATAGTTTGAGATTGAAAAGTAAAAAATTGAAATAAGATGAAATCGTACAAATTTAAAACAAATATCAACTGCAACGGATGCATCAATTCCGTCACTCCTTACCTGAACCAATTGGAATCTGCTGACTGGAAAGTAGATATTCAGGATAAAAGAAAAATACTCGAGGTCAGGTCAGATCACGTCACCGAAAAGGACATCATGGAAAAGGTAAAAGAGGCGGGGTATGAAATTGAACCCCTCAAAGAAGGTATCTGGAATAAATTATTTTCCTGATCCATTTCCTAATTCGTCGCTGATCGCATTCTTTATAAATTCATCCATCATCTTAGATAATGGTTTTAATCCTTTTTGCCATCGATTGAATGAATATTCCTTCCCGAGAGTATACCATACTGAAAAAATCATACTTCCGGCCTGGCTAATGATATAATTCCCCATAACACCGCATCGAAAGCATTGAAAATCCTTCCAGATGAACAAAATGTCAAATTAAAAAGATTGACTTTTTCCTTTGGAGCTTATGCCTTACATTTGCGGCTGGAAAATAATTTTCTATAGAAAATACAATTTTTATGAGATTTTTATTCATCATTATGTTTGTGGTCTTTTTGGTTTCCTGCGTTACGGAGAACCAGGATCAGGCAGCATCCGGTGATGTATTTCCCTATAAGATACATCAGAAATCATTTCCAAATGGCATGAATGTTGTGACCGTTCCCTATGAAAGTCCTGGAATCGTATCCTTTTATATCATCGTCAGGGCTGGTTCGCGGGAGGAAGTTGAAGCTGGTAAAACAGGATTCGCTCATTTTTTTGAACACATGATGTTCAGGGGAACCGATCAATACCCCAGGGATCAATATGATGCCGTCCTGAAATCAATCGGAGCAGCTGCCAATGCCAATACCTGGCTCGACCGTACGGTATACCACATGACAGGCAACGCGGAAATGCTAGAAAAAATGTTTGAAATAGAATCAGACAGGTTCTTCAATTTGAATTATTCTGAACATGATTTTAAAACGGAAGCAGGTGCTGTAAAAGGGGAATATACAAAAAACTATGCCAGCCCACTCATGCAATTAAGTGAAAAAACAGTCGCCACCGCGTTTACTGCCCATACCTATCAACATACCACCATGGGCTTCTGGGAAGATGTGGTGGATATGCCAAATCAGTATGCATATTCATTATTGTTCTTCAAGCGCTTTTATAAGCCTGAATATTCAACCATTCTGGTGGTCGGGGATGTAATGCCCGAAAAGGTCAATCAACTGGCAGAAAAATATTTCAGTGACTGGGAAAAGGGCAATTATATACCAAAAATAGCGGTTGAACCTGAACAAACGGAGACGCGTTATGCACATGTGCAGAATGATAACTTTCCTCCCTATCTGTCATTGAACTATAAATCTCCGGCTTTTAATCCGGAATTAAAAGACAATGCAGCGCTGGATGTGATCTCACAGATATTGTTCAGCCAAAAATCGGAATTGTATAAAAAATTGGTCATCGATGAGGGGATTGCCAGGAATCTGGGCAGCAGGTACCTTTTTGCAAGGGATCCTTATCTTTTTACCATCAGTGCCACCCTCAAAAAAGCGGAAGACCTGCAGTATACAAAGGATGAGATCGTAAAATCGATCCAGGAACTGGTCAATAATGGCATCGATCCCCAGGTGCTGGAAGATACAAAATCACATATAAAATATTCATTTGCCTCTTCCCTGAACAGCTCCTCATCCATCGCCCAGTCTTTATCCTATATGATATGGGTAACCGGCGACCCGGAAGCTTTGAATCAATATTATCATCAGATTGATCAGCTCACGGTCCAGGACCTGCAGGAAATTGCCGGGAAATACCTGGTCCCGGAAAGACTGACCATTTCAACCATTTCACCCGCCGCGGAAGGAGGTGTATCATGAAAAATTTTATAAGGATATTGATCATATGGTCCTTAATTTCCATTCAGGCAAAAGGGCAGGACCTGATTGAACTTAAAAAAGAGACCTCCAACAGCATCATATTGAAATACATGTTCAATGTGGGTTCCATGATGGACCCCGTTGGGAAAGAAGGCCTCACCCAGTTGACTGCCAGTCTAATGATGGGGGGTGGTACGGAAACTTACACGATCAGTGAGATCGACAATTTATTATACCCAATGGCAGGTGAATATGATCACTCAGTGGATAAAGAAGTGACTGTTTTCACCTTTGAAGTATACAGTGATTTTTCGGATGAATTTTATGATATCATTAATGGGATGATCTTCCAGCCTGCCTTTGATGAAAAGGATTTCGAAAGGATCAAATCCAATCAACAAAATTATGTGGATCAGATCATCAAAGCCTCCTCCGATGAAGAATACAGCAAGGTGGCACTTGAAGATCTGCTTTTCAGGGGTACCCGTTACCAGCATATGGTGGCCGGCACATCCTCGGGGGTAAAGAACATTACCCTGGAGGATATCCTGGAACATTATAAAACTTACTTTTCGAAGGATAATCTTCTGATCGGCATAGCTGGCAAGTACGACGAAAATTTTAAATCCCAAGTAGTAAAGGATGTATTGAAGTTGCCGGCTTTATCCGTTCCCTTGCCGGAAGCCCCTGAGGGGGTTATGCCCGATGGATTCCAGATCGAGATCATTCGGAAGGATAATGTACTGGGTTCGGCCATCTATACCGGCTTCCCCATTGACATCACGCGCGCGGACGATGAATTTGCTGCCCTGATGGTGGCCAATTCCTGGCTGGGTGAACACCGGAAATCATACGGGCAATTGTATCAGAAAATCAGGAGCACCCGTTCCATGAATTACGGTGATTATTCATACATTGAATGGTATGATAATGGAGGGCGATATCAATTGCCTCCCCCGCATGTGCCCAGGCAAAGTAATTATTTTTCTATCTGGATCCGGCCTGTACAGATTGCCGAACAATTGAGGATGCAGTATCCTGAGTTAGGAGATATTGAGGTAGGGCATGCTCATTTTGCCCTCAGAATGGCCATCCGCGAACTCGATAGGCTTGTTCAGAATGGGATCTCACCGGAAGATTTTGAATTGACCCGGCAATTCCTCAGAAGTTATATCAAGTTGTATATCCAGACGCCTTCACAGGAACTGGGATATCTGATGGATTCAAGGTTCTATGGCCGCAAGGATTATATTTTGGAACTGGATCAACTACTGTCCAAGTTGACGGTAGATCAGGTGAATTCCGCGGTCCGTAAATACTTCCAGGCTGAAAACATGTTTGTATCCATCATCACTGATGAAAGCGAGGCAACTCCACTGGCAGAACATCTGAAAAACAACACCTCCTCTCCCATGAGTTATTCCAATCTCGTAAGAGAGGGTCTTCCGGAGGAAGTAATCAGTGAAGATAAAGCTGTGGCTACCTATCCTTTGAAAGTGAAAAGTGTGAAAATTATTGACAGTCAGGAAACCTTTAAATAGACTTTTCCTGGATTCAAGAACTATAAAAATCTTTGCAGCCATATGGGTTTCCCTGTGATTTTAAAAAAAACTTCAAACATGGTGGTTTTGCAGTGATCAGAAAAATCTGGATCCACAACTGATCATCAGGGTCCCTCTCAAAAATGCTTACACTGTAAAGAAAATCTGATTTTAAAATATCCATTTACATGGCGGCTTGTATTTTTTCTATAAATTTATATGCAAAAAATTCACATTATGGTACTCGATTCTCTTAAAAGTATTTTCGATCGGGATATTGAAAAAGTAAAACAGGAATTATCCCTCTATCAGAATGAGGAAAACATCTGGAAGGTCAAAAAAAATATTAAAAACTCAGGTGGAAATCTTACCCTGCATCTGATCGGTAACCTGAAGCATTTTATAGGGGCCATTTTAGGGGAATCTGGTTATGTCAGGAATCGGGATGCCGAATTCACCGACAAGGATGTCCCCGTACACGACATACTTCGACAACTGGATGAAGTGAAAACGGTGATCCACAATACCTTATCCAGGTTATCTTCCGAGGATCTGGAAAAGAAATATCCGGTCAATGTATTTGGTTATGAAATGAATACGATGTATTTCCTGATGCATCTGATTGCGCACCTCAACTATCACCTCGGCCAAATCAATTATCACCGGAGACTGTTGGATAAATAAAGGGATTAATCGAGGGCAGTAATTAAGTAAAGAAATAATTATCAAAAGAATGCCGTATTGATCCTTCGCGCCAGCCTGCCGAATCACGCCATAGTGTGAGAAGGCAGGGGAGCTCAGGAAGAAAATCGTTTTGTTATTGATACTCGGTCATTATGATTTTTGTATAGCAGTTCCTTTATGCAGGTTGATTCGGATCATTCCCCTGATGAATATTGGAACCGAGAAAAGGTGGTACTCGGTAATAGAAAATACCAAACAAAATACGTTTCTCCCACTGAGCCCCACGAAGTGTCTGTAAATTATTAGATTTGGTCTAAACCATTTTGATCCTTTCCCCGATGAATATAGGGATCAGAATGAGCATCGAACTATATTTTTAAACCATCATCATAAAGATCTTCGTGCCTTTGTGCCTTTATGGTTTAATAAAAATAAATTCGTGGAACTAAATGGCAGAATTTGTCATTATAAACTCAAACACAACGATCCCAAATGACCCATACTTTTTTAATTCTCGGAGGTTATGGCAATGCCGGTCGTCCTATTGCCAATCTATTATTAAGCGAATCAAAGTCAAATGTAATCATCTCAGGCAGGAATTTAAACAGGGCTGAAAGTTTTGCGGAAGAACTGAACAAGAATTATCTGGGCAACCGGGTTAAGGTCCTTGGAGTAGACGCCCGGAACGCTGATCAGTTAAAGAATGCTTTCCGGAATATAACCATGGTCATTGTAGCTTCAAGTACCACCTCATTCACAAAAACTGTTGCCGAGACAGCCCTCGATAGCAAAATCGATTATCTGGATATCCAGTTTTCGCATGAAAAAATCAGGATCCTGAGAACTCTTGAAAATAAAATAATCCAATCTGGATTATGTTTCATTACGGATGGAGGATATCATCCGGGAATTCCGGCGGCCATGATACGTTTTGCAAGGACCCGAATGGATTCGCTAACGGAGGCGGTGGTTGGAGCCATTATGAATATCAACTGGAAATCATATCAGTTCTCCAATGAAACCATCATGGAATTTACAGATGAGCTAAAAGTAGGCTCGCCGTTAGTATACAAAAACGGATTATGGGAAAAGGCCAGATGGGGAGGCATGTTCGATACCCTCAAAATGAATTTCGGGGCTTCTTATGGCAAAAAGGAACTTTTTCCCATGTTTTTGGAAGAAATGAGAGAATTGCCCATAAAATTCCCAACACTTAAAAAAACTGGTTTTTATATTGGGGGATTGGATTGGTTCAGCAACTGGATCTCCTTCCCGCTAGCCACCACCTGGTTTCAACTATTCCCTGGAAGCCAGGCAATATGGATCAGTAAAATGATATTCTGGGGAATGAGAAAATTTTCTAAGCCGCCCTACTTCACGTGTATCAGAATGGAAAGCAAGGGTATTTCTATGGGTAAATCCATGCGATATGATGTAACCCTCAGCCATGCTGATGGATATATGTTTACCGCCATACCAGTGGTTGCCTGTTTGAAACAATATATTGAAGGGGACAGTAAAAAACCCGGTCTTTTCACCCAGGGAGAAATCGTGGAACCCGTTCAATTTATGTACGATATGAAACGGATGGGAATTCAGGTGGAAGAGAATTTATCCATTCAATAATTCATGTCATCATATGATGATGACTCATGGCATCACCTTGAAAAAATGCCATGAATGAGATTGTTTCTAACGAACCGGGTCAGTTTCTTCCATCCCTTTTTGATCCTGGAAAATTCATGCATATTCCGATCCAACAGAAAATCATAAATGATGCCAGCCATTTCAGGTGTCCTCAGGTAGCCAAAGGATTTATGCGGATTCCGCTCACCATTGATTTCATAATTGTTATGTACAATGAAATCCGTTACACGAACCCCGGATCTGTTCGCATCGAAATTCTCACTTAGCCTGTAGATCAGTGCGATCCTGTCTTCCAGGTCGGAAAGGTTGAACCACTTTTTTTTGACGGATTCAGGTGTTTTCAGCTTATTCATTCTGGGCAATTCCAAATTCCGGTCGGCGGCTATTTTCCCCATGATTACCGGGAATCCCAGGGGAGATCCCATGGTCACCAAGGTATGAATATCAATATCCGGCACCCTGTTTTGAACAGCATCATAGGCAATGATAGACCCCATGGAATGACCGATCAGCAGGATGTCATCTTCCTGATATTCTTCCAGTGCTTCTGCCAGCCTTTCACGGATGATATCCCTGGCGCGTTTGCCATCCTGTCCGTGCACCAGAAGATCTTTGGAATAATATTCATCCAGTTCCTTAAAATAGCGGTGGATGATCGAATCGGCAATGGAAGAAAAATTGATCGAAAGATCATCATTGAGAAATATACGGTCCAATTCCTTTTCCAGGATATCCAGTACCTTCTGGCGAACAGAGTGATCTTCCTTTTTATCGTTCAATGGTGCAGGGGTATATCTTTCATCCAGGTAAAGCGGATCGTCTAAATCCTGGATGTTTTCATCCAGGGGTTTCTCATAAAAAACATCTGCCCAGTAGATCAATTTGAAATGAATGTCCGGAACTGGTTTTCCAAGTATGGTTATTCCCTCATTCATTGAAGCTTCCCACCATTTTTCCAGGAGGGTGCTGGACGGCTTATTACCTAAGCCATGGATGCCAAGAATGACTTTTGCCATTGCAGATCTTTTTTGGATGGAAGATGGGTTATTTCATAAAAATCGATTTCAGAAAGGATCTGATCTCTGAAAATAATCTATATAATTTAAAATTGGAATGAATTCCACCAAATTAATAGGAATTCCGGATCCCGAATTCACCCAATTCATCCGGGCAGCTGTATTGTGGATCCGAGAGGAGATCGTGATCAGTAAGGGTTAACAGGAAAGCTTTGAGGTCGGCCTTTTGCTCGTCTGTCATCTGAACTCCATTATTCCTTACATATTTCATGAGTGGATCCACATAATCAGAATAAACGAGTCCTTCTGAATAAAAATCAATGACCTCATCGAGGGTCTTAAACCTTCCATCATGCATGTAAGGACCGTTAATTTCACAATTGATCAGGGAAGGAGCCTTGTACGCTCCCTTATTCATCAGATCACCGGTAACGGCAAAACGGTCACGTGCATCCTCAAAGACGGTGTCTTTCGCATTATTAAAAAATTCATTGGTGGTCATTAGAAGGGATCCGGCATGACAATGAAAACAATCCGCTTCTTCTGAAAAGAAAAGTTGATAACCATGAAGTTCCTGGGGAGTCAGGTCAACTTCCCTTGTAACATATTTATAAAATTTAAACCGGTTGGCGACAATGGTCCTCACAAACTGGGCAATGGCCTTTGAGATCCGGTCGATATTTACTTCTTCAGTACCGAAAGCCGCCTTGAACATCGATTTATACATGGGAATGGAGCCAATCAGATCCACGGTCTTTTCGACCGATCCGGCCATTTCATGCTCTGCAAGGATACCCATCCATACCAATGATTCGAGATATTTATAATTGAGATGATCATCTCCCATAAAATCATACCCTTCCGGCCCCCTTCGATCATTCGTTGGATGGATCATCCCATTCCAGAGATATCCATTGCTATTGTACACCAGGTTCAGAAGATGCATGGTATAATGGGGAGTCGGTTTACCCTCCGGATAATCTGGGGTTGGTAGGCCAAAGGGATGACCGTCTTTGAATTTGGGATGGTCGACGCCTACCTCAAAACCTTTGGATTGAATGTGACAGGTGGCACAACTCATCAAGGAATCAGGATGGGTGCTTCCGGAGAGCCTCCCATCATAAAACAAATATCTTCCAAGCTCTATGCCTTCCAAGGTCATGGGATTCTGCTCGGGTATATTCAATTCCGTTGGGAAATGCTGAACTTCCGGGAAAAAAAAGGGAGTTGGACCCTCCTGAACAGGGTCAGGTTCATCATGATCACAGGCAGTCATAAAAAAACCAAATGCAGTCAAAATGATTATAATCCTTATCAGCCGACTACCGGTCTTGAAATGAGTAGAGTGATCTTTATCCTTTTCCATGATCCACCGACCAACATTTTAAATTCCTGTTATCAGCGATTAGTACATTCAACCCTTCCAATCGATATCCTCGCCCACTAAAATCACTGTTTTAAAATATAACTACCACTTATAAGGAAAATTGTTTCCTCCCATGAATTGTTCTCTTTACAAAAATACTATTAAAAATCTAAAGACATTCGAGAAATAATGACACAAAAGTAGAGAAAGCGTTGAATGAATCAGCCCAGGAATTTATCATTGAAGTTAAGTCCAGTCAGGAAAACCGCAAGAAATATAAACAGGAAAGGCAACCAGGTTCCCATCACACTGGTAAACATTTGAAAATTTTTTTCAATCAGCATCGCTACCACGAAAAAGTCGAGGATGATCACAATACCGGTCACAACCACTGCAGTCTTTAATGGACTGGTCAAATTAAAATATTTAAAATAGAGGTAGGAAAGACCTATGAAAATAATGGGAGAAAGGATAAAATGGATCAATACGGCAAGGTATGTCTTGAATATCATCTCTCCGACATAGAAGACGGCTCCGCAGGCTGCCCATCCAATGACACCAAAAATTATGATGGCGATTGTTCTGATAAAATTTCTCATGCTTCTTAAATAGTTAATTCAATCCTGTTCCCCTCCGGATCCAGGATCACACTTTCAAAATATCCATCCCCTGTCGTACGGGGTTCTCCTGCAATCTTCCATCCGTCAGCCCGAATCTTCTCCGTCAATTCAAGAACTCCTTTCTTCGAACCCAGGCTGATGGCAATATGGGCCCATCCAAAATATTCACTATCACTTCCTGGTATTTCCTGAATATCATGCCGATGCATCAATTCAAGTCGGGTGGTTTCCTGAAAAATAATAAAATAGGAAGAATATTTCTTTTTTGGGTTTGTATATATATTGCCGGATCGAACATCAAAATACTTTAAATAAAAATCCTTCATCCTTTCCAGATCTTTCACCCAGATTGCTACGTGTTCAATTTTCATCGTGATAAAATTTATCTGAAGTCCCGGCCTCCATTGATATTGATAGTTTCTCCCATAATAAATCCAGCTAAGGGACTCGCGAGATAAGTGATAAGTGTTGCGATCTCGAGCGGTTCAGCCATCCTCCTGGCCAGTAATTTCTCCTTTACATAATTTTCGCTCAGATAAGCCATGGTCTCATTCCCCATGGCCGTTCTCGTAAGTCCCGGTGCTACGCAGTTCACCCGGGTGCCGGGAGCCATTGCTTTGGCAAGGCTCCGGGTCAGGTTAATAATTCCGGCCTTGGCTGCAGCATAGTGAACATGATGCGGGGCGCCTGTATGGCCTGCCACACTGGAAACCAGAATGATGGATGAATCTTTATTGAAATGATTCTTTAATGCGTTGATAATGTAAAAGGGACCGCTCAGATTGATCCTGATAATCTCATCCCATTCTTCATTTTCAAGTTCTTCAAATGGGGTAAGGATATTATGGCCAGCATTTAATACCAGAATATCCAGGGCTCCTACCTGATCAACAATCTCCTGAATGCCAATCTGCACTTCATTTTCGTCCGTCATGTTCATCTTCACAAGCCACGCCTTTCGCCCCATTCTTCTGATATCCATGGCAATTCGTTCAGCGGAATCAAATTGGGTATTATATCCTAGAAAAACATTACAACCTTCCTTCGCAAGTAATCGTGCTGTAGCCTCCCCAATTCCCCTGGACGCACCTGTCACAAAGGCCATTTTATTTTTGAGTCGAAGATCCATATCGAAAAATTAGCACACACTGAAATAATGAAAAATAAACTGGATTTCAAAAAATTCAAGAATATCCTTTGCGATATAAGGCCACGGTTGCCTGCAAACCTTCCTGGCAGGTAGGATAAACGGGTGCCCAGCCGAGTTCTCTTTTTGCTTTTGCATTGCTCACCACGCAATCCATCATCAGGGTCTCAAATACATATTTCCCAAGCAGCAGACGCACAATCGCTGCTGGGATCCTGATAGGTTTTTTAAAGTGTCCATGCATCAATTCATAGAGGCAGGAGTTGAATTCATAAGTCGTACAGGGATAATCGTCCACAAAAATAAATTTTTCACCGATGGGTAGTTTTTTTACGATCTGGAGATATCCCATCGCCAGATCATCCACATGGATCCTAGGGATCCGGTTGATTCCATTTCCAAAAACCATGAATTGTTTATTTTCTGCCATTTTTAAGATCTTCATAAATAATCCTCCCGGCCCGTATATCTGGCCCGGGATCGCCTGGATTACCGGAATTTTACCTTCCTTTTCCAGGTCTCCAATCAAGGTATCAAAATAACTGCCTGCCAGTGTCATACCAAATCTTTGAATGGGCCAGGATTCATTGGCCACTTCCCCATTTTTTGTATGGTAACTGGTACCCAGGGTAAAAACGACCGGACATTGGTGTTTTCTGACAAAACTTACTGTGTTCAATAAATAATTCCTGATCTTCATGGAAAGTTTCTCAATATCTTTCCGGCTATTTCTCCCCATCCTGAACGGAGGCATGGCCAGGTAGATGACCAGATCCTGTTTTTCGACCTGTCCGGTTAATTCCCCGAGGTAGTCAAGATCCCCAATTAAGGCCCGTACACCCTGTTTCCGAAGTTTTTCGGCATTTTCCCTGCTCCTTGTCAACACGGTAATTCGATGATCAGGTACTAAAAGGGGAAAAAGCCGGGATCCAACAAATCCAGTACCTCCAATCAAAAATATATTCATAAATTCTATGTAACTTAACCCTTCTCTTATTCATTAACATCTTGGATCAGGATAAAATTCCTGTTATTCCGAAAGCAGATAACCGAATTTTCGAAACGACGGGATATACTTAAATATAAACTTAAATTAAAGGCGTTCATCATGGTATATTCTGGCAGGCACACGTATTTGTTTGAAGCAGGCAGATGGAGGGCGATCGGCACATATTTTGATGAAAATGGGTTTCCGGTAAATGTGGTCGGCGAATCTTCCCTGGAGATACAGCAGAAGTTGTGGATCCTTAAAGGTTTTATGGAGATCCAACTGGATGAACCAGTCAAAATATTCAACAGTTACCAGATCAAGCCATTCGAGGGTCATAAGGATCATACCTCCTGGATCTCTCAGAATCCAGCCTTGGGGAAATTAAATGGCCGATTCACCGTGGTGAATGATACGATCATTTCTCAATATCACTCTGAGGACAGGAAATATTCGGGTACTGAAATCTTGCTTTTTATTGATGACGATCAATACGAGAATTGGGGGGTTGTATATGAAGACGACAGGAAAATGTCTTCCTGGGAAGTGATGCTGGAACGATTGTGAGGTAATCCTCCTGGGAAGCTCATCACATTACTAATGACGGAACTTAAAAAAGGATCAGGGCTTGCGATAGGTCAAAATACAATGAGCAGATCCCAGGATCCCGGTTCATAAAAAACCCGAAAAACTCAATTTTTCGGGTTTTCTGTTGATCATATTTTTACATCTAAGGCAAAATCACGGCCCGGTAATCGCTGATCTTAACGGGCGGCACGGTGGAACTAAATTTCTGATTGATCGCATGGATCAAAGCATTGGCCACAAGGGCATAGCCTCTCGGTGTCAGGTGGATGGCATCCAATGAAAATACGCCACCCTGAATAAATTCAGATGTTACTTCCACCCCATCAATAAATGCACCCGCATCAATCATCTGATAAAGAGGATCTGTTTCAAAAACCCCGATGGAATTGCTTGTATACCCACGGATAATCTCATTATACTGGTCTGTATATTCATGAATGTTGCCGATCTCCTCCAGGGTGAGAATGAGACGATCCGGTTTAGGCATGGCCGCTTTGGCTGGAGTCAATTCATCAGTCAGAATGATTGAAAACAGAACCAGCTCGCCTTCCACCATTTGTCTGAGTCCAAGCGGATTGGTCTGGGATACGGGTACAGCAATCACAAATCCATTTTTACCCTCATTGAAGGTAGGATAAATCCCGGCCGCCTTGAGTGCAGCAATCTGGGCGGCTGTCTGTTGTGCAACGACCGCTTCAAGTTCGGGTAAGTAACCCGCCTCGTAGGCCTGTGTGATCTGGCTATTTGTCTGAGCGATGGCCTGCTGCAACTCGGCATTGGTAGCCAGTTGCTCATCAATGATGGCAAACAAGGGATCCAGTTCCGGACTGGTAGGTTGTCCCAGTAAATGAGCCGGTAGCTCTGTATTTAATTGGGCCTCCAGAAAAGCGATGGCAGCCTGTCCGGTCTGTGATTCCACATAATCCTGTGCGATCTGCAGTGCGGTAGCTTCGTCCGCCCCTCCCAGAAGCGCCTGCTGGTAGGCCTGGAGGAAAACGGTTGTATCTGCCAGATCAGGTAATACTGCTACTGAGAGAACCGTATCGGTGGCGACCAGACTGATGGTGGCAGCGGTTACGCCTGCCTCCACCTGAGGATCGATCATTGCCTGATAACCGGCAGTGGCTGCAGCAGCCTGTTGCGCATTCATTTCCAATGCATTCCAGTCAACTGAAGTAAAGAACGGGATATTGACAACGTCCGGAATGGTCAGCAGGTAACCCGATGCTCCTTTACCATTCATTACACTCATCAAAGCATCATAAGAGGCCTCAAACTCATCCAACGGCGTGAGTCCATTGGCACCGGTCCCCGGTTGTCCTGTAATCCCGTCACTTCCACCTGCGAATGCATACCCGAAGACATCATTTGGTCCCAGCCAGCTGGTAAAAAAGCTTGCATTGCTCTCAGAAACTACATCCAGGTAGGATTTATTGGTTTCCTGCTCTCCAAGAATTCTGTAGAAATAGGGATTCCCCTGGGTAGGACTCGCACCATATCCATTTACCGTTATATCCCGTACCCGTATCCCGGTGATCCCAAGATTCTGATAGTTCCCCGGGATCTTATTGGTCCAGGTAGCATCTGGCGGTAAAATGATGAAATCGAAGATCTGATTGGCCAGATCCAGTGTTTTAAGCTTAAAATATCCTGATCCATTTCCGGGAGGCATTTCAGGTTGATTAAAATCAAGGGTAGGAATCACCTGCTTGATCTGCTGTGCGATCAAAGCCGGATAGGATTGCTGCTGAACCTCAAGATAAAGGCCTCCATCAGAAAATCCTGCGGTCAGGGAGTTCCCCAATGCGATATATTCGCTGAAATCGGCTCCACCTGCGACCGGCGCAGGCACATCAATTTCAGGCTTACAACCGATGATCAATCCGAAAAACAGGATGGCTGAAAATATATTATTGATCCATTTCATATCTCTTTCCATTTAGCGGTTAAAACTTATAAGTGATGGAGAGCCCGGGTATGTATGCTCTCATTTTATAGGTGCCGGGTTCAACTGCATAGGTTGAATTCGATGCCGAAGGATAGGTGCCTGCATTTTGGGCTTCAACTACCGTTTGGGTACGTTGTTGGCCCATATTGTACAGGAAGGAAAGATCCAGCTGGAATTTTTCACCTAAACTAAATCCAAAACCGGCAGTCAAAGCAATTCGGGTGGCATCCGGTGTTTCAGGTGTCATATACCCTTTGCTCACAGGGGTCAAATCATAATAAGTCCCGGCCCGTATCTGGAATTGATTGATGATGTATTCACCCCCCAGATGGAAAACCCAGGAATCATTATACTTCCTGGGGGATTTGGTGTCCTGAATGGCAATATTTTCATCCGCAAAATCAAAATCAAGACTCTGGTAGGCACTCCACCCGATATAATTGGCCTCAAAACCCACGGTTAGGCGATCTGTCGGGATATAGTTTAATCCCAAACTGACCTGGGAGGGCAAAGGTAAGGTGGCATTGAATTTATTGGGTTGAAAAAGTACTTCCAGTGCAGAAGGCACATTTTCAAAGGTAACATCCCCATTCTCCAGTTCAGCATCGATCCTAGAACGATAACTGGCTCCCAATTGCCATTTTTCACTGATTTCCCAGTATAAGCCAATATTATATCCGAGCCCGGTTTTTGATTTTCCCTGTAAATTGATGGTCGTAGGATCGAGATCACTGGTAACCGGCAATACCCGTTTTAATTCAACGTCCCCAAACATAGCCACGAGCCCGGCCCCGATGGATAAATTATCCATCAGCCGGTAAGAAGCGGTAGCCTGGGCATATATCGCCGTAAGTGATATTTCATCCAGTAAATATCTTCCCTGCCACTCCTGACCCCAGGTCACTTTTGATCCAAAAGGGGTATAGGCACCCAATGCAAATTTCCATTTGCTCTCATTGGGCCCCCAAACGGCATAAACATGAAAGGGCGTCCCGATGGCATTATCCGTAACCGCAGTTCCCGTACCTGCAGGTGTTTCCGAATCCCAGAAAGCTATGTTCGAACTGATCAAATTGATCCCGAGCATGATCTGATTCCCTTCCATGAAAGGCATGGCACCCGGATTGAAAAACATGCTGGAAGCATCAGGTCTTAATCCAACGCCCAGGTTTCCCATGGCAGTTGCCCTGTTCCCCTGTAACAATACCTGGTAACCGGCAGCCATGACTGACTGTTGAAGGAACAAAAAAATAAGCCCAATGAACCCCCAACTTTTGATTGAGTATATGTGTTTCATTATATTTTATTTAAAAAATCCTACTTTTTGATCAAAAATTCCAGAATTTATGCTGGAAATATTATAAAAATCTAAAAATCAATCTGAAAAATATAAACCAATGTATTATAAGCGCGGGTAAAATTAAAGGATATTATGAAAATTACAAATACTGAACAATGATCCTTTCAATAGGTGCCTCTATACAAATAATGTTTGGAAGTCAGAAGGAATGAACAATTTTTAATCTCTTCCCGCTTTTTCTCTGATGATTTTTTCCATGGAGGAAGCCTTATAGGCTGCAACGGTTGACAGCGCGGGTGTCTGAAGATATTCTGTAATCGTGATGCGTAGGAGGTCAGTAGTAACCGGATCAAATCTCAACAATCTTTTGTACCCAATGGTAGTGCCCTCTGTTATTACGGCCCATTTCCCTTTTAAATTCGCTTCAACGCTGAATTTAGCAATGCGTTGCCCAAACCGGATAGGTTCTTGAAGCAAGATCCGGTCGAACAGTACTTCCCCGGGAAGTTTAATGGAGATGGCCGGTTGTGGATCATCCGGATAGGCCGCCCAATAGCTTTCATGATCATCATCCAATAGATGCTGGGGATTGAATGTATCGCTACCAGACCACTGACTGGAAGCCTCTGCTTTTCCTCCTTGTATCAGATTATTTTTAAAGGTTTCACTCAAGATAGAATGGAATGCTTCTAAGGACCGAATATCATTTTCATGGATCAATCCCCTGCGGTCTGGAGGTAAATTGAGAAGCAGAGTACCATTCCGTCCAACTGATTTATAATAGAGATCAACCAGATATTCGGGGCTTTTAACCAATGTATCCTGAGAGGCATGATAGAACCAACCCGGACGGATCGAGACATCACATTCTCCTGTAAGCCATTGTGTCCCCGCTGGATCTCCGGTATTCAGATAATCTGTATTGGCATCCCCGATCTTCATTCCAACTGTACTGATGGTCGACCAGTTGGTGAAACCGGCGATCCCATGTTCATTCCCGATCCAGCGGATGTCCGGACCCACATCAGAAAAGATCAGCGCCTGGGGTTGTAAATTGTAAACCATGGAGCGATAGGCATTAAAATCATATTCCATGTCCCTGGCATTCTTGCCTTTGGCACCATCCATCCAGACTTCGCTGATCGTTCCATACCGGGTCAGTAATTCGTTCAGTTGGGACAGATAATACTGATTATAGTCATTGGTGCCGTAACTGGGTTCATGCATATCCCATGGTGAAAGATAAATCCCGAATTTAATACCGGCTTCGGCACAGGCTTCCGAAAGTGCTTTAACTACATCCCCCTTTCCTCCTTCCCATAAACTGCTTTTCACTGAATGATCCGTATATTCCGAGGGCCATAAACAAAAACCATCGTGATGTTTGGCAGTTAGGATCAACATGCCCATTCCAGCGGTTCGGGCTGCCTGAACCCACTGGTTGGCATCCAAGGCAGAGGGATTGAAAATATCCGGATCCTCCTCCCCGGTTCCCCATTCCCGGTCAGTAAAAGTATTCACTCCAAAGTGAATGAATCCGATCAATTCCATCTGCTGATAAGCTATCTGTTTGGCAGAAGGGACCACAATAGTAGGTGGAATATCCTGATCACTGGAGGCAGGGGCTGAACATGACCAGAAGAAAATCCCTATTAAAACATAAAATGGATAAACTGATTTCATATTATTTGCTATCTTTTTCAATCTCAATTCTTGTTTTGGGGAGATGTTCAGGATATTTTTCCTGTAAATATGTCAATAATTTCTCGCGTATGAATACGCGCAGATCCCAGGCATCCGAAGCATTACTGGCACTCATGAGTGCCCTCAGTTCCATGGTTTTTTCTGTGGCATTGGTGACCTGCAATACATTCACATCCCCATCCCATTTTGGTGCTTCCTTTAGAAAAGAGGTCAGGGCCTCTCGTAATTCTTTCACCGGAAAGGTGAAATCTGTGTAAATAAAAACTGTTCCAAGGATTTCGGCGGAAGTCATGGTCCAGTTCTGAAAAGGTTTTTCAATAAAATAGGTAGTGGGCAGCACCAGTCTTCGCTTGTCCCAGATCTTCACCACCACATAAGTAAGGTTGATTTCTTCGATCCGTCCCCATTCCCCTTCAACGATCACCACATCGTCAATCCGGATGGGTTGCGTGATCGCCAGCTGGATGCCGGCCAGAAAAGCCCCAATAATTCTTTGGGCAGCCAAACCAATGATCAGGGCGGAAACACCCGCAGATGTCAGCAGGCTCATCCCAATCTGACGTATCGGATCAAATGTCATCAAGGAGATTCCTACCGAGATAAAAATAATGACGAAGATCATAATCCTTTCAAGGATCTGGTATTGGGTAAAAATTTTTCTGGCCTTTAGATTGTCTGCCGTCTCCACATCATATTTCGACAATAAAAATAACCGGATCACATGAATCCCCTTGATCAATAACCAGGCTGTCGAGAAGATCAGCAGAGTGATCAGTATTTTTTGTATGCCCTTCAACCAGACGATCTCATTCTGAATCAGGATAAATGGGACCAGTGCTCCGCTTACCAGGAATAGCATCATTCCCGGGTTCCGGAGCTTGATGGTAATTTTACCATACAACGTGGGATACAGTTCTTTGATTCCCTTCTTGAAAAGACTGATCAAGACCAGGAAGACCACCAGGCCTCCCAAGAGCCCGATCAATACCCAGACAAAAAAGGCGAGGGTTTCATGGGCACTCAGGTAATTCTTAATCTGTTCTAACATAATCATTAAAATGATTTTACATATTCCCGGTCCTTTTCTACCGGCTGGGCCATCCATGATTATCATTCAAACTTAACTAAAAACGATGAGCTTGTGGATATTTAACCTCGTCTTTTTAATTCCTTTTCTTAGCAGAAAAAAGAATTGAATGATCAAGAGAGGGGTCTCTCAGCACGATCATTTTATGGGGATTAGGATATCCTTTTTATAAATGGACTGAAAAAATCCAGCAAAAGTCAAAAATTGATTATATAAATCTATTTCTTCATCCACACAGGTCTTGTGACAGATTTATTGGGTTTCCCTACGATGTCCTTATATAATTCAGGCTTGCGGGCGTGAATATAACGGTATCCACCTGCCTGCCATAATTTTTCCGAGGTACACGTAGTAATAATGACATCGTTATCAAGTTCATTCGATTCAACCAGGATCTCCCCGAAAGGATCTATGATCATCGCATTGCCAGGTTTTACATGATCGTGATCCCACCCGATATTATTGCTAAACGCCACATAAATACCATTATCAAATGCCCGAGTTGGTAGCCATCTCATAAGCCACTCTCGCCCCTTCAGGCTCAAAAATTCCTTTCTGAGCGATTTAGGATCCTTTTCCCGGTTGTCCCATAATTCTTTGGCAATCAATCCCCGTCCAGGCATGGGTGATGGAGTCCCACCGGTCACATGGGGAGCAAAGAGGATCTGAGCCCCTTTGAGTGTTACGGCCCTGACATTTTCAATGATGTTGTTATCATAACAGATCAGGATACTGCATTTCCAGCCAAACAGTTCAAATACCAGGTAGGAATCACCCGGCTGAAGATATTTGTTGATGAATGGATGCAATTTCCTGAATATCGCCAGTATATTTTTCCCATCCACCGCCACATAGGCATTAAAAAGTTTTCCCCGATACCTTTCCACCAGTCCGGCCAGGATAACGATCCCCAGATCCCCTGCGATTTGTTTCAACGTTTCGATGCTGGGTCCTCCCCTTACTTCCTCGCTTAAATCATGTATCTCATGTATGTTCAGATCTTTTAAAAAGGTATAACCTGTGATGGAAAGTTCATGAAAACTGACCACCTGGGCACCTTTATCTTTCGCTAGGGTGGCCAGATGTTCAATCACGGATAAATTGTATTTTTTATCACCTGAACGGTGTTCAAACTGGGCTGCTGATAAAATGATGTCCTTCATATAATGTTTTTCGCGGACCACCAGGATTCGTCTTTTATTCTCATTAAAACTTAATGCTTCCTGACTGGTTTTGGATTTCCTTGTATAAATTTATGGAATTAGATTATTCCGAAAAACAATAATGAACTAAAATGATCAAAAAATCAATTCTCAAATGGCCCAGAGGACCCGTCTACCTGCTGATACTGGCGCTTTTGATATTTCTGATCCCTTCCAGTCTTGAAGGGCCTCTCCTATTTGAGATCGAGGATGAACAGGGCCTGAGCCTTGCCAACCTGATCGCCCTGATCCCTTTGCTGGTATCCGTAACCTGGATTCAGCGGGGATTATGGAAAAGGAGGATCTATCTTTTTAACCGGGTTACTTTATATCCTGGAGCCACCACCCTGATCATATTTTTCATGGGTCTGGGCCTGGGCATGCTCATTGCCAATGCTTTTTACAATTTCCATTACTGGTGGGCCATCGGAGGCTCGTTTTTTATTATTTTCCTGGTAGTGGTGGTGCTAAAATCTGGTAAATCAGATATTTAGGAATGAATTCACGTGAAAGATTAGAAGAGAAATTATTTCAGGATTATATAATGAATGTAAATGAATGCCGGAGTTATATGTTAAACCTGTCACAAAGGGATGCCAAAGGGCATAAATAAATTTTAAGACGGGACATCGATCCAACGATCCCCTGATCTATTAATCTCCCGATCTACTGATCCACCATTTTACTGGTCCACTGACCCCTAAATATTTTGCCTGTCGGATCATATAAGTATCCGGCAAATCAATCCTTATAACTGTAAATCCAGTAATAATAATCATTACAGTATCCGGCATCATCCGGATCAGTGGCTGAGAGGCTGTTAACCGCTTTTAACTCTATGACTATCTTTTCCTTGTTCTGTGTCAGGCTGGAGGGAACTTCAAATTCAGTATCACGGAATATAGAGGGAATGACCTGCCAATCCGGCTGATATGCAGGAAAATTTTCCGGATCAGGTTCTTTCAATAGTTGATAATTGGAACCCTGCTCAAACCAGGTTCCGGCATAGGTTCCATCAATGTATACTTCCATTTCCTGGTGGAAAACCCGTTGGTTAATCCTTCTCCGTATCCTGACCCCGTTATTTCCCGGATCAATGTTCACGGTGAAAGCCACCGTGCCATTATACCATCTTCCATCTTCCATAAACTCCACATCCTCATTTCCTTCATATCTTCCCTGATCCTGCTGTTCGCGGGAATTACCATTGATGATCCTGTATTGATGTTTTTTCTCGTCATTCGGATCGCCTATATCCAGGGAATCGTTCAAAACAAGTTTTGACTGCGGATTCCAGTAATAATACACGGCACTCCTGAAGATCCCTTCCCGGTCATGCATGTTTTCATGTCCATGATCCTGGGTGAACCGGATGGAACGGAGAAATGGAATATAGTCAATGATATGAAAACGATACCCGATTTTATCATACAGCCCCCCGTGAAAAGGAGTACAAAGACCCACATCGATCCCGAAAGCATGACAGAAATAATCCTCCCCTCCTGTCGTCTCAATGGCTGGTGTTTTATTATCATCGACATACACCCTGAAATTCCCTTCAATGCTTCCTGCCAGGTTAGCAGTGGTACCCACAATGGTACCGGATCCCTTTCTACCGAGATGGATGAAATCAGGTTGCCCTTCCCTGACCTTAATATTCTCATTGTATTGAATATAGAACTTTCCAGCCTGGTCTTCTTCATATTCGTTGGTATCGTTCCATCGAATCCGGCAATCAAATGAATAATCCTGGCTGGACCGGTTGATCAGGTAAAGGCTGCATGATTTCCAAAAAGGCATGGGAAAGAAAAAATAAAATTCAGAATTCAGGAATCCACAGGGCAGGCCGAGGGAATTAGTCACCGGTGCCTCCACGTATCCTCCGAAAAAAACAGTTAATGGTACCTCAATAGACCTTTTCTCAGTTTCTCCATAATCAACAACGACCCAGATCCGGTCCAGGAGATCATTATCCAATACGCTGGTTTTAAACAGGATCGAGCGGATCACGCCCGGGCTGGTCCAGTTGAATAATTCAAGGGTTGATTGTGCCTTCACCGTAAGAGATTGATCCTGGTGCCGGTTTCCTCTTTCCTTACCCGGGAAACGTCCCTGGTAATCCAGTATCCGGTTATTTACATCGTATAAATCCGCGATGGGAATGGATTCAGAAAAACGGCTTTCCCGGTATAAATGGGTTGTGATCTGGAACCAGTGCGGATTTTCCGAACTTGTCACCCTCAATTGATTCCTGAAAGGAAGACAGGGAAAAGCCCATTGGGCAAGACCGTCGGTATCCCAGAGCGGCCTCGGCATTGTATAGGTTGGCCGCTTGAAATAAAGATCCCGGTCTTTGATAAAGGCGGGTGTCCTGGTATCCGATAAATAAAGATTGATCCGGCCGAATCTTCCAGGCCCAAACTCATCATTGCCCCATCCCAGTGAGGTGAACCATAACTGTACGACCATCCCATCCGGATGACGCAGGTTGATCATCTCAAATCCATCTTCATCCTGAAAGGTAAAATTTCTGAAATCCCGCATGGTCCGTCCGGTTGGATTGGTGGAGGAATAGGCTTTGATCTTAACCCCGGTACGAATAAGTGGTAAGGATTCCCAGTCCAGAATGGGATTCAGCATCTGACCGGGAGCGAGAGAAACAGTAAAAACAAAAAAGACAAAAAATAAAAAATACCGTTTCATTTCATTTTCAATATATTCCTTCAATTAATTCCGCGAATTCAATTTATGACATAATGATCAGATTAAGAAATATCCCTGCCAACCTTAGGCCAGAATCGGGAAAGAGAAGAAAATAAAATAGAGGGAACTGTAAGCGTATCAAATAGTGCTTAGAAAGTAGCATATCAGGTGATCCGGAGGCCAAGCAAATGACTTAAATCATTTTATATAAACTGAAAAAATAACATTTTTACTAATTCGTCGTTGAAATTCTTATATTTGAGATTGTGAAATTGCATTTACGAATCCTATCATTGTTTATGGCTTTCCTGGTCGTACTATCAGCAAGTGGGGTAGCTGTGAGTAAACATCTATGTAAGGGAGAAGTCAAAAACATGGCGATTTTTCATATAGCCAAATCCTGTGACCATGCTAAAAATTCAACCACCATTCAATGCCCCATTCATAAGGACATGGTCATTCATTTAGGTGATGATCAAAACAATAAATGCTGCTCAGATACAACGGAACTGATTAAAGACGATCATCCCCAGATCGACTGCCAACCTTTTGAAATGCCGGATGTTCCAATGGTCATTGTCTGCATGATACAATATTCCGGAATCAATATTACACTTTCCAGTGATTCAGATTTAGACGACCATTTTCTTCACCTGCCCCCATTGATCAACCTGGAGATCCCCATTCGGGTTCATTCTTTATTGTTGTAATATTTCATTTAACTTCTGATTCGATTCCTTCTCGATAAAATTCCGGGATGGTTTAAGTTATTTATTGAACAGTTTGAAAAAATGGAATATACATGTTAAATAAAATCATCAAATTCTTTCTTGAAAACAAGATGATAACCTTGCTGTTATTAATTGTGTTCATACTACTTGGTACGGTCTATGCCCCATTTAACTGGCATACAGGACTTTTACCTCGTGACCCTGTTCCGGTTGATGCAATTCCCGATATAGGAGATAATCAGCAAATCGTAGCAACTGAATGGATGGGACGATCACCCAGGGACATCGAAGATCAGATCACTTATCCATTAACGACTTCTCTCCTGGGTATACCGGGAGTAAAGACCATCCGAAGTACTTCCATGTTTGGTATGTCCTTTATCTATATCATTTTTGAGGATGGGATCGATTTTTACTGGAGTCGGTCACGAATACTCGAAAAGCTAAATTCCCTGCCTTCCGGCACCTTACCCCAAGGTATACAACCTGCCTTGGGACCCGATGCTACAGCACTTGGACAGATTTTCTGGTATACATTGGAAGGACGCGATCCAAAAACTGGAAAACCCACCGGGGGGTGGGACCCACAGGAATTACGGACAATTCAGGATTATTATGTAAAATATGCCCTATCCTCATCAAAAGGGGTATCTGAAGTTGCCTCTATTGGTGGATTTGTTAAAGAATACCAGGTAGATATCGATCCAAACGCTATGAAATCTTATGATGTATCTGTCATGGATATCATGGATGCAGTAAAGAAAAGCAATCTTGACATAGGAGCTGAAACCATTGAGATCAACAAAGTGGAATATGTAATACGTGGACTGGGGTATATAAAAAATCTTGAAGATCTGAAAGAGTCAGTCATTACGGTCCGAAATAATGTGCCAGTGAGAATAAGGGATATTGGGAGGGTCAATTTTGGACCGGCAACACGACGGGGAGGTCTTGATAAAGACGGAGTGGAAGCTGTGGGTGCGGCAGTTATAGCAAGATATGGATCAAATCCGATGGAAGTTATCAATAATGTTAAAGCGAAAATTAATGATATAGCTCCGGGATTGCCTAGCAAGACCCTTTCTGATGGCACCGTTTCAAAGGTAACCATCATTCCGTTTTATGACCGGACCGGATTGATTAAAGAAACCATTGGTACGCTGGAGTCTGCGCTGTCCCATGAAATTCTTATATCAATTATTGTTATAATTATTTTAGTCATGAATTTGCGGGCATCCATACTTATATCCGCATTGCTCCCGGTGGCTGTTTTAATGACTTTTATAGTAATGAAATGGGTAGGTGTCGATGCCAATATCGTTGCCCTTTCGGGTATAGCCATTGCCATTGGGGTCATGGTGGATATTGGAATTGTGTTTGTAGAGAACATAATCCGGCATCTTGATATGCCTGAAAATATTGATGCCAAAGGCAAAAACCTTGTAACCATAATATATACTGCCACCACTGAAGTTTCATCGGCCATCACAACTGCCTTGGGTACAACTATTGTTAGTTTTCTGCCGGTTTTCGCCATGCAGGCGGCAGAGGGTAAACTTTTCAAACCCCTGGCTTTTACCAAAACCTTTGCATTACTCGCGTCTTTCCTGTTAGGAATTGTCGTGCTGCCAACGCTTGCAAATATTTTCTTCTCAGTTCGGTTCGATAAAAAACGAATTCGACGTGTATTTAATTTTATCCTTATTGCGGCAGGATTTCTTTTTGTTTTAGGATGGAAACAAATTCCAGCCCTGGCTCTGGTTCTCATAGGAATAAATAACCTGCTGGAATATAAATGGCAAGGTGAAAGAAAAGCCATCACCAATTATATAAATATTGGCATTACACTGCTGGTTGCCACATGGTACCTCGCCATTGAATGGTTGCCCCTGGGCGCATTTAACAGTAACCTGATCAATTACTTATTCACAGGTTTGCTAATCGCCTCCGTATTGTGTATTCTACTATTAATAGTTCATTATTATGTGCCTATTCTTCGATGGGCCCTCAGGAATAAGTGGAAATTCATGGCTTTGCCGATCTTTACCATTCTTTTTGGAATTCTGGTTTGGCAGGGACCCAACAGGTTATTCAGATTATTACCCGAAGGCATAAAAGAGACAGCCTCATGGGAATCTTTCAATCGTACTTTCCCGGGAATGGGCAAGGAGTTTATGCCATCCCTCGATGAAGGCTCTTTTTTATTGATGCCGACCAGTATGCCACACAGTGGGATTGAAAAAAACCAGGAATATGTTGAGTTGCTTGATAAAGGCCTGTCAACCATTCCGGAAGTTGAATTGGCTGTAGGTAAGTGGGGACGTATCAATTCAGCCCTCGACCCGGCACCGGTTCAGATGTTTGAAAACACCATCAATTATGTGCCTGAATTCCTGCTGGACGAAGATGGTCATAGAATGATATTCAAGGTTGATAAAGAAGGAAGTTATGTGCTTACCGATGGTACGACCTATAATCCTGAACGCGATGGATTCAGGAAAATAAAAGGAGAACTCCTCATTCCAGATGATAATGGTAATAATTTTCGTCAATGGCGACCGGAAATCAAATCACCTGATGATATCTGGAATGAAATAGTCAAAGTTACTAATATTCCGGGATTGACTTCTGCCCCAAGACTTCAACCCATTCAGACAAGACTTGTGATGCTTTCTACCGGTATGCGGGCACCGATGGGATTAAAAGTATATGGCCCGGACCTGGAATCCATTGAAAAGGCAGGAATCTCATTGGAATCCGCGCTTAAAGAAGTTCCCTCAATTCAGCCATCATCCGTATTTTATGACCGTGCCGTTGGAGCTCCCTATATTGAAATAAAAATCAACAGGAATGCAATCGCCAGGTATGGAATGAAAGTTCAAGATGTACAGGAAATTCTGCAAGTGGCTATGGGTGGCATGTCGCTTACCAATACAGTTGAGGGTCGTGAGCGATTCCCGGTAAGGGTCCGTTACGCACGAGAACTGCGAAATACCCCCGAGGAAATCAAAAAAATACTGATATCTTCCGTGCTGGGCATTCAGGTTCCATTGGGTGAACTAGCTGATATTATATACACCCGCGGACCGCAAATGATCCGTAGCGAAAATACCTTTCTGAACGGATATGTAATATTTGACAAAATAGCAGGGAAGGCAGAAGTGGATGTTGTAGAAGAAGCCCAGCAATTCCTGAAGGAAAAAATTGATGGAGGTGATCTGGTTTTGCCATCTGGTGTCAATTTTAAATTTGCAGGGAACTATGAACTGCAGATAAGGGCTACCAAACGTTTGGCCATTGTTATCCCTATAAGCCTGTTACTTGTGTTTTTGCTGTTATATTTCCAGTTTAAAACATTCACGGCATCCTCTATCCATTTTTCTGGTGTTTTTGTTGCCTTTGCTGGTGGCTTTATTATGCTTTGGCTGTACAGCCAACCCTGGTTTTTAAACTTTTCAATAGCGGGGGTTGAAATAAGGCATCTGTTCCAGATACATCCCATTAATCTGAGTGTAGCGGTTTGGGTAGGTTTTATTGCACTTTTCGGAATTGCCACCGATGACGGGGTGATCATGGGAACTTACATACACCAGGTTTTTAAAGAAATGAAACCGTCAACGGTCAGCGAAGTACGTGAAGCTGTTATTATTGCAGGTCACAAAAGAGTACGCCCGGCCATGATGACTGCAGCTGTGGCCATCATAGCGCTTTTACCAGTTTTGTCCTCAACAGGAAAAGGTGCTGATATCATGGTACCTATGGCTATCCCAACTTTTGGTGGCATGGTCATTCAGATCATGACCATGTTTGTTGTTCCAATCCTTCAATGCTTCTGGCGTGAAGGAGAGGTAAAAAAAATGGAAAGAAAAGCAGTCCCCTTAGAAAATTAAATGAATGAAAAAGATTAGAACATTGTGCTTAGCTGCACTGGTGATTTTAGTAAATACCAATGGTATCGCACAGAAAAATTATTATCAACAATTGAATGGATACCTCGAAATTGCTGCACAAAATAATCCTGAAGTGAAGGCTTATTTTAATCAATATATGGCATCCCTTGAAAAAGTACCGCAGCTAGGTTCATTGCCGGATCCACAGGCATCGCTAGGTTATTTTATTAAACCGATGGAACTTCTTGGTGGCAATCAGCTAGCTGAAGTTCAGTTTATGCAAATGTTTCCCTGGTTTGGCGCGCTGAAAGTTGCCCGGGATGAAGCATCGATGATGGCAAAGGCAAAATTTGAAGTATTTAACACGGTAAAAGCTGATTTGTTTTACAAGGTGAAATCGAGTTGGTATCAATTAATGAAACTCGACAGGGAGATAACGCTCCTCCGGGAGAATATTGAACTACTTGAAACACTTGAGAAACTGGCATTGGTGAAATTTCAATCGCCTGATGAAGTTTCAAATCCAGGATCTGGTTCGATGAATAACACATCCCCTGGTGTCATGAATACATCCACCGGGGAAATGAGTGGAATGAATAATCAACAAAATTCATTAGCCCCTGTATCATCAGAAAAAAGTAAAAATGTTACCATGGCAGGAACTATGGGAAGCCAACAGGTAGGCTTACAGGAGGTATTGCGGGTCAGGATGGAAATTCTTGAACAAAAGAACCAATTAGCCCTGCTTACCGACCAACGACGAACAGAAGAAATATACTTTAACGCTTTGTTGAACCGTAACCTTGAATTAAATATTCAGGTCACTGATTCTCTGGTTAAACAAATTCTTCCAGAAAACAAGGCAGCGATTGCCGATAGCATCCTCCTTAACAACCCAATGCTTTCAATGATCGAAACGGAAAACGACGCATATGGTCTCATGGAACAAAAAGCGAAAAAGATGGGTCTTCCGATGCTGGGTCTCGGATTAAACTATATGGTTATCCAGAAAAGAGAAGAGAATACTTCCATGATGAATGGCAAAGATATGCTGATGCCAATGATTTCTATTTCAATCCCTGTTTACAGAAAAAAATACAATTCTATGCAAAAAGAAGCCCAACTGATGCAGGAAGCCGGCAATCAGCAAATCATCAAGTTAAAAAATGATTTGCAGGTCCAATACCACCAGTTTATTCAAAACCTTGAAGATGCCGCAAGACGCATGTCCTTATACAAGGAACAGGAAGACCTTGCACGGAAAACCACTGACCTGTTAATCACAGGATTTGCCACGACGGGCAATGATTATGAAGAAGTACTCAGGATGCAGGTAAAAGTACTCGATTACGGATTTAAGTATATAGAAGCCATTGTTGATTATAACACCTCCATAGCAATGGCTGAGAAACTAATGAATTCAGTAAAATTTTAAATAGACATACTGATGAAAACGATTAAATTTCTTTCTAATAAATATATAAAAAGTAGTTTGCTGATCGTTGTCGGCCTGTTGCTTGGATGGTTATTATTTCATCATTCAACACCTACGGTAAAAACTGAGGTTCCAACATTTGATGAATATTCTGATACTGAACAGACAGTCTGGACATGCGCTATGCATCCGCAGATAAGAATGGATCAACCCGGCAAGTGCCCTATTTGCGGGATGGACTTAATCCCCCTGCAAAAATCGAACACCGATATTGATGAGCAAGCGATTGAGATGAGTGAATCGGCCCTGAAACTTGCCGAAGTGCAAACCGATAGGGTTAAAAAAGGAATTGTTTCCAAAGAAATAATGTTATATGGGACCATACAGGCTGACGAAAGGCTTTTACAATCTCAAACTGCCCATGTACCGGGCCGTATCGAACAACTTCTCATTAATGTAACAGGTGAAACTGTTAAAAACGGACAGTTGATAGCTAAAATTTACTCTCCTGAGCTAGTGACGGCACAAAAAGAGCTTCTAGTAGCAAAGTCATTGGGTAGCAGGTATCCCGCTGTGCTTGAAGCAGCAAGAGAAAAGTTACGAAACTGGAAGTTATCCGAACAACAGATTCAAAGTTTTGAAAATTCAGGAATGGTCACTTCAACATTTGGGATCTATGCCAATACCTCGGGGATCGTGATAGACCGAAAGGTAAATGAAGGGGATCATGTAGGTACAGGAATGGTATTATTCGATGTTGCCGATCTGACAAATGTATGGGGTGTTTTTGATGCTTACGAATCCGACCTTCCTTGGATTAAACTGGGACAAAAAATAGAATTCACAACACAAGCTCTCCCAGGAAAGACTTTAACAGGAAATATTTCATTTATCGATCCGGTTATTAATCAAGTATCACGCATCGCCCGTGTAAGAATTGAATTAAAAAATTCAAGTCTGCAATTAAAGCCCGGGATGTTTATAAATGGTCTTGTCCAATCAGGTTTAAAAGGTTCGGATCAATTGATTACCATTCCCCAATCAGCTGTGTTATGGACTGGAACCCGGTCTATTGTCTATGTTAAAATACCCGGTACAGAATACCCTTCGTTTAAAATGCGCGAGATAACTCTGGGAGCATCCATGAAAGACAGCTTTATAGTGTTGGATGGTTTACAGGAAGGTGAAGAAATAGTAACCAACGGAGTGTTCAGCGTAGATGCATCGGCCCAATTAACAGGCAAGCCAAGTATGATGAATCCTGGAGGTGGCAAAGTGCCCGTGGGTCATGATCACGGAGGTATGGAAATGAACGGCAAAGAATCCAGCCCCAGGGAAATGGATCATTCAGGGCAGGAAATGCCGGTTGATAAATCCTTGTCAATGACCGTAGATCCGGTTTTTATACTACAGCTAACACAGGTTTATGATCAGTATATAGCGTATAAAAATGCGTTGGTCAAATCAGATCCTTCAAAGGCTTGGCAAATGGTGAAACCACTGAAAGAAGCGCTGAAGAAAACCGACATGAGCCTACTGAAGGGGGATGACCATAGTGTCTGGATGGTTCATTTGAATAAGATAAATAAATCATTGGAAAAAGTAACGGCTTCGGAAGATCTAGAGCAACAACGCAGGGCCCTGGCTCCTATCAGTGAAGCACTTTATCAAAGCATTAAACAATTCGGGATCAATCATGATGTAGTCTATTATCAGTATTGCCCCATGGCGATCGGCAATCAGGGGGCATACTGGATGAGTGAAGTGGAGGACATTAACAATCCTTACTTTGGAGAAACGATGTTGAAATGCGGGGAAACCCGTGAAATTCTAAATAAATAATTGATCAAAACACAAAATGAACAAAAATGGAAAATTCAATCATTAATATAAAATTCAAAAAAATCATGAAAAATTTAATTTCAATAACTATTCTTGCAGCTATTTTAATGACTCATGGTGTATTGGCACAACAACATGATCATTCGGATCAGGATATGGAACTGGAAGGTCAGATGATGATGGATCAGTCCACACCCTGACAGGATATTGATGGGAAATTTCAAAAACAACTGTCCCGTGTTTTTCAGGAAGGTCTCAATCTGAATGAAGCTTTTGTGAAATCAAATACAAACGAAGTGATTCAGGAAGCCAATAACATTGATAAAGCATTGCAACAAGTGAATATGAACTTACTTGAAGGTAAGGCTCATATGGAATGGATGAAAGGCCTGGATGATCTTAAAAAAAATCCGGTAACTATAAAAGGTACTACTGACATTGCCTTACAACGTAAATATTTTGCCGGGTTCAGCCAGAATTTTTATCAACGCATTAAGACTTTTGGCATTAATACAGGAGATATCTATTATCAATACTGCCCGATGGCACTTGATAATCAAGGAACTTACTGGTTGAATGATATCCGTGAGATTCACAATCCTTATTTTGGCGAAAAAATGGAGACATGCGGATCTGTTAAAGAAGTGCTTGAATTTTAAATTTATAAACATAAATGTATCAAAATATGAAGAAATTATTTTTTGCAGCGCTCCTGATCTCGATCTGGGCCTGCAATCCTGAAAACAAAAAAAATGAAGCCCAGGATCCTCAGTCCGGAATGTCGGAAGATCAGATGCAGGATGAAATGATGGGTGCACACCACATGACCGGTGAAGCGCATGGTGAAAAAATGGTGGCCCTCCTGAACGTAGATAAGAGATTCCTTGAGCAATTGAATGGGTTGTATGGGGCTACCATCCCCTTAAAAGAGGCTTTTATAGAATCGGATTTGGCAAAAGTGAATACCGAAGCGGATCATGTGATCAAAGCATTGGGAAATGTGAATGCCGAACTGCTAGGCCGTGAGGCGCATGAAATATGGATGGAAAACCTGATGGATATTGCCCACCTGGCGAGTAAAATGAAAAGTGGCACTTCCCTGGAAGAACAGCGGCAAAACTTTGCCTTATTCAACAAAGCCCTCTACCGGAGTTTCAAATTTTTGGGCCATGAAGGAGATCCTATCTATTATCAGTATTGCCCGATGGCATTCGACAATAAAGGGGCTTACTGGCTCAGCAATACTGAAGAAATTCGGAATCCGTATTTCGGGGATAAAATGCTGACCTGTGGATCGACCAAGGACGTTATAAACTGATATTTACTCTCTTCAATCAGGGTCAGGCCGGTAGGATCCTGATTGATTTTTGTACTATTTGAAACGCTTCTCAGTACAATTTCAAGAGATTTTGATAACATTGGGTATCACTTGTTCGTATATGCGGGATTCATCCCGAGATATCGACCAGACCAAGGACCAGCCATTGATGGAAGAGGCTTTTCATCAGATCCTGAATAACCAGGAACTGTTTATTGATTCTACGAACCAGATGATGTAAATTCCTCAATCAATGCTGTGAATGATGAACCACAACCAGATATTGCCGTTTATGTACAATATGAGTAATATGCAATATTTGATTCAGCAGAATCCCATATTGAGGCATCAAATATGGAAAAATCAGTCAAATACGAGGGAACAGGACACTGAAGTATTCAGCGAGATGTACAACATAAACGCATAAATTCATGTATGCATGGGAATGTGCTACTACATAAATAAATTGAATTAGATAATTTTTAAGAATGGAGGTAAATTATGATGGACGGTTTTGGACATTTCTGGGGCATGGGATGGGGATGGTTCATGGGCCCTGTCATTATTGTATTGGTGATATGGATAATTGTTAGGACTATCAATCAGAACAATTACCAACAAAAGATCACGGAAAAAACGCCCTTAGACATCCTGAAAGAGAGATATGCCCGGGGAGAGATCGACAAAAAAGAATACGAAGAAAAAAGGAAAGACTTAAGCTAATTTTACCTGGAATCAGGATTTCGAACTGACGGTCCAGATTAATAGTTAAGGGTAAATTTTTGTATTCTTACCATGAAGTGCCAGAGGAGTTAATAGATCTTTTTCAAAGCATCATGGGTGATACTTCGAATGAATTATTCCACGAATTATGAAGGATAATCCTAATGAAAATCCACACAGAGAGAATGGTATTCCCCATTAAAATAAAGACCATGATGAGGAATCTGAAAAAGATGCACGCAGATTTTGAGCCGGCAGTGAAAAAAACAGAAAAAGCCTTAAAATGTGAAGGATTTCCTGTCTGTGATTGCTCTCCGTGAAAAACGAAGAGAGAATTTGAGTGTGGATTTTCAAAAATACCGGATGCTGGGTGCCTGTAATCCTCTTCTTACAGGTGTGGCTTTAAACAAAAAAAATTTATTCCCCCTAGTGGATATTTAAAAGTATATTATATTTCACCTATGAACAAGGACAAAATAGTACATTCACCTGAATCGATTTCTACATTTATTCGGCAATTTCAGCATATCAGGATTTTACTTACGGCCTATGAGTTGGACCTATTTTCCCACATAGGTCAATCCGCTATAACCTCGAATCAGCTTGCGGAAAGGATCAAAGCCAATCCGCGGGCAACGGATAGGCTCCTGAATGCTCTCTGTGTCTTGGGATTTTTGGATAAAAAGGATAATAAGTTCTCAAATACAAGTGAATCCGGTAAATACCTCGTAAAGGGGGCACCTGAATACATGGCCGGTCTTATGCACCAGGTCCACCTGTGGGATACATGGACCACACTCACGGATTGTGTAAAAAAAGGCACCTCTGTATTTGACCGTCCGGATAATGTGAATGACAGGGATCCTGCATATCTTGAAGCTTTTATAGGTGCCATGCACTACCGGGCCAGCGATAACGCCGCGGAAATCATTGAGAAAATCAATCTCGAAAAGGCACACAGGGTACTGGACGTGGGAGGCGGTTCCGGTGTTTATGCCATGGCTTTTGTCAATGCAGGCCAAAACCTTACAGCTACGGTCTTTGACCTGCCGAATGTAATCCCGATCACCAAAAAATATATCCAGAGGGAGCATATGAATGGGAGGATCGATACAGCTGAGGGAGATTATAATATGGATCCATTACCAGGGAGATATGATATTGTATTTCTTTCAGCCATTGTGCATAGTAACTCCTATCAGGAAAATCAGAAATTAGTGAGTAAATGTGTGGCTTCCGTGAATCTGGGGGGGCGGATCATTATCAAGGACCAGGTGATGGAAGACTCAAGGATTGAACCGGCCAGTGGAGCCTTGTTTGCCCTGAACATGCTGGTGAATACCCGGGCCGGGGATACGTATACAGAAAAGGAAATAAAGGAATGGTTCAACTTTGCGGGGATCCAATTTGAAGAAACTGTGAATATCATGGGCCATGATTCCATGGTGATAGGAAGGAAACGATGAACTCATCATCCCTAACCTTCAAAGCTCTCCCTATTTTGCGGTTTTGGATAATCAAACAAAACCGGCTATATGATCAAAGGGCATTCAGGCCAAGTCCATTCTTCTGGTATCGTTAAAAGAAAACCTGTTCTCAGAATTAAGTCATGCGGGTTATTTAGGTGCCGAATTGGCCAAAGCCGAAGTCTCCCTTAGACGGATCCTGTTGTACTAAAAGGATCGACCTTTGAAATTAGATCTATATTAATGAGTACAAGGAAGGTTTTTTATTTTGATGTACATGATGATCTATTAGGACTTCATACTCATTAGAAATATTACCTGATTAGAAATTTAATTAATTCCCCTGTTGGAATTTGGATTACTGCTTTGGATCCAGGTATTTTATGAGGTATTTATCATCGTATTATCAGGGGCTTCAGTTACCTTATTTGCCTTTAGGAAATCTGGAATCATAGCCAGTATTCATCGATGGTCTGATATCAGCATTAACAATTGTTAAATCATAAACACTAAGAAAAAAAGTACGTTCGCCAAATAAATAAGAAAGGACATGGACAATCTGATAAATGGGATTTCCTGTTAGATTATGAAATTTCTAAAACAGTATTTTCGATGGATGTGATAAACTTTTACAATAAATGAAAGGGAATTACACCAGTAAAAGGAAACGAATCCGGAATATCTCCCGTAGTTATTAAATAATTACAGTACCAATTAAAGGAAGTTATTATGAAAAGAGTAAATCAGATTATCACATCGACTGATCGGATTGATCTTCACAACGCTGGTCATCGCCTGTGCCAATACACAGGAATCATCTAACGACAACGACCTGACGAAAGACCAGCAGGTAAAGGAAGAGACTTTCCATCAGATCCTGATCAATCAGGAACTGTTTAATGATTTCATGAATGAAATGATGCAAAAGCATCCTATGAGCACGGGCATGGGGATGATGCATCAGTTATTTAATACAAATGAAAATATAAATTATTAACAAGGAGGTGAATCATGATGGATGGTTTCGGACATGACTGGGGCATGGGCTTCGGCTGGTTATTCGGAATCAGCCGTTAAAAAGACCGAAGAAGCCTTAAAAAGTGAAGGATTTGGTGTATTATCGGTAATTGACATTCATGAAAAATTGAAAGAGAAACTGAATGTTAATTTTCATAAATACCGGATCCTGGGTGCCTGCAATCCAGCCCTCGCCTATCAGGCGCTGCAGAAGGAAAATAAGATCGGAACCCTGCTGCCCTGCAACGTGATCGTACAGGAATTATCAGAAAATGAGATTGAAGTAGCTGCAGTAGATCCCGTAGCTTCCATGACGGCAGTAGAAAATGAGGAAATGAGTGAAATAGCACAAAAAGTCCGTCAGAAACTCCAGAAAGTGATTGAATTGGTAGGATCGTAATAATAAAAGGGTGGTTTAAAAAACGTCTTTACTATCAATTCTATTCCATCTACTCCGGGAGAGAAATCTGTAAATGATTGAAAATAGATATAAAAATCGTTTCAAGTTCGCTCTCCCTGAGTCGTCATACAGGAAATCTGAACACAAGAAGGGCTATCAGAGATCTGTAATAAGGGATTTGGATTTTGATCTCCCAGATTCTCACCTCTTAAAAGTGGTTAAGAATAATGATTACGGTGGATCCAGGAAAAGGTCTGGCACTCGTTGATCTCTTTTAAAATAATTTCGTAATTAAGTGGTTTCAATCATTCAGGATACAATTCCTTATTTCCAGATTTTTAAATATGCCCGGATGAGGCAGCATATTATTGAATATATTTTATATTTCGTTTCCCTGGCTAAGAGTCAGACACATGTTTGATTATAAAATAAAAGACTAATTTTATTCCATGGATTATCAGGCACATTGGGAGAAGGTCTACAGTACCCAACAACCCCAGGAAGTTAGCTGGACCCAGGAAGTTCCGGAGATCTCTCTGAGATTCATTCATTCTTTTCATTTACCAAAATCGACTCCTATCATAGATGTCGGTGGGGGGGACAGTAAACTGGTGGATCATTTATTGCATGAAGGATATCAGGACCTTACCGTCCTTGATATTTCCTTCAAGGCCATCGAAAGAGCAAAATTGCGACTGGGAGAACGGGCTAACTTCATTCACTGGCAGGTGTGTGATATCACAAACTTTCATCCGGAAAAGAAATATAAGCTCTGGCACGATCGAGCCACTTTCCATTTTTTAATCACTAAAAAACAGGTCTCAAAATACCTGAAAACAGCTTCTAAAGCTGTTGATCATGAGGGATTCCTCACATTGGGAACTTTTTCCACAAATGGTCCTGATAAGTGTAGTGGGCTAGAAGTCAGAAAATACAGCGAAGAAACCTTGATTTCTCAACTGGACAGACACTTCGAAAAAATACGGTGTATCACAGAAGACCATATTACTCCTTTCAAAACAAAACAGAATTTCCTTTTCTGTTCATTCAGAAGAAAATAATTGGACCATGAGATACATTGCATTTATACGAGGCATCAATGTAGGCGGCAAAAATGTCATCAGAATGAGTGATCTTTCAGCCCTTTTCCACAGGATCGGATTTACCGGAGTGACCACCTATATCCAGAGTGGAAATGTGTTATTTGAAAGTGATGCCGAGTTACCGAAACAAATTGAGGAACAGATTGAAAAACAATTACTAACAGCACTGGAAGCGGAGGTTCCGGTAATAGTCAGATCGGTCAAAGCAATAGAAAATCTGATCGGACAGGATCCTTTCCGAAATTATAAAGACGATCAGGAGGTAAAATTATATGTCTGTTTTCTGAAATACCGGTCTGAAAAGATTCCCCCGCTGCCTTTAATCGAGGCCAAAGACGGCCTGGAAGTCATACAGGTGAATGATCTCTATGCATTCGTGGTCAGCCGGAAAGTAAAAAGAATGTACGGATTTCCCAATAATCTGGTTGAAAAAGAACTGAATGTCCCCACCACCACCCGTAACTGGAATACCATTCTGAAAATGATCAAAAAATAATAAAAGAAAAAACCCTGAAACCGATGACAATAATTTACTACTTCGGAAACAGCCTCTTTATTTTTTTATATATTTCGAAAATATCATTGAATGTAATCCTGTTAAACCAATAAATTAAAGAATGAAAATAAGATTTTTAATAATTCTTCTGATCATCCTGGCTGCATCCGGATCCATGCCTGCCCAGAAAAAAATGAATGCGACTAAAAAAGAGGTTATCCGAATCATTGATTCCCGGGAAAACAGGCTCATAGAAATCAGCGACCAGATCTGGTCGTTCGCCGAAACCGCTCTGGAAGAATCCAAATCCTCTCGATTATTGTCTGATGAAGCTGAAAAACAGGGCTTTAAAGTTCAACGCGGCGTTGCAGACATGCCTACAGCTTTTATTGCCTCCTATGGCAATGGCAGACCCATCATCGGTATCCTGGGTGAATTTGACGCACTTCCCGGATTGTCCCAGAAAGCCAGCCCCATCAAAGAACCATTTCAGGAAGGAAAACCGGGCCATGGTTGTGGCCATAATCTTTTTGGAACCGCCAGTCTGGGGGCAGCAATCGCTATTAAAGAATTGATTGAAGATGGAAAACTTTCCGGGACCATCCGTTTTTATGGCACTCCGGCTGAAGAAACCATCGGTGGAAAAATTTACATGGCAAGAGCAGGTCTGTTTGATGATCTGGATATTTGTCTGGACTGGCATCCCAGTGCCGAAATAGAAGCGGATGCACAAAGCAGCCAGGCCATGATCGATTTCAGGGTCAGGTTCACTGGAAAAGCTGCTCATGCTGCCGCGGATCCCTGGAATGGCGTCAGTGCGGTTGATGCCCTGGAATTATATACTACGGGTATTAACTATCTGCGGGAACATGTAAAACCGACGGTCAGGATCCATTATCTAATCGAAAAGGCAGGAGATGTGGTTAATGTGGTACCGGAAAACGCCATGATCTGGACAAGGGTCCGGGACAGGGACCGGGAAGGAATGAACCTGGTGTATGAACGGATCAAAAAAATTGCCGAAGGTGCTGCTTTAATGACAGATGCCGGTTATTCCATTCAGCTCATTTCCGGCTGGCATGAAGTACTGGTTAACCGGACGGGTGCAGGAGTCATGCAGAAAAACCTGGAATTATTAGGTCCGGTCGAATATACAGAGGAAGAAATCAATTTTTCCAAAGCCATCCAAACCGCCACCAACAAGCAAACGAGAGGACTTGACGGATCCATTCATGAATTAAAGGAAACGCGAGAGGATCCTCCGGGTGGATCAACTGATGTTGGTGACGTCAGCTGGATCGTCCCTGAAGTCCGTTTGAGTGTGACGACAGCTCCCAAAGATACTCCCTGGCACTCCTGGGCGGTAGTTGCCTGTGGGGGTATGTCAATTGGACATAAAGGAATGGTTTATGCGGCCAAAGCCCTGGCATTGACCATGATCGATTTGTATCAGGATGAAAAATTACGGGATGAGATCAAAAAAGAGTTCCTGGAACGGAAAGGGGATTATGATTACCAGGCCATTCTTCCGGAAGGACCTCCACCCATACCGGCCACTATTCTGTTTTCGGAGTAATGTTACCGGTACTACCACTTGAATCGTAGTACCCATAGATTCTTGGAAGCAACCCATGGAATTCCATGAGTTATCAACAAATTTTCGTATATTCATTTAGATATTTTTTAAAATTCTGCATCCATGAAACAAGTTTATCACCTGCTCCTTCCCGTCTTTTTTGTCTCATTCTTTTCCTGTTCTTCCCCCGATATCAAACTCAGTAGCGATTTTGATCACGGGAGCCTGGGCAAAATGGAAGAGATCAGTCCGGGGTATTTCCAGGGAAATACAAAACACTGGATCAAGCGCGACAGCATCGGTGACCAGTATTATTGGTTTTATTTCAAGGCGGATCATGTAAAAGATCGTATCCTGACCATGGCATTGAATGATCTGATTGGAGTCTATCGGGGAGATCCACACCTGGTATATACAGATTATACGGAACCTGTCTATAGCTACGACCAGGAAAATTGGCAGCGGATCACCGAGGTCGATTATGACAGTGCATCACATTCTTTCGTGTTTACCCAGGCTTTTGATCAAAATCCGGTATGGATTGCCTACGCACATCCATTCCCTTTTTCCAGGCTGTTACAACTGATGGCCAGAATTAGTGACCGGGAATACGCAACCGTTCAAAACCTGTCAACAACAGCGGAAGGAAGAGAGATCCGGATGGTATCTATCACCGACCCTGATGTACCGGATGAAGGCAAGAAGAACATACTGATCATGGCCATGCAGCATGCCGGGGAAGATGCTGGAGGCTATCTGTTGGAAGGATTGATCGATTTTCTCCTTTCGGAAGATCCGGAGGCACAACAGGCACGGGAAAACTTTATATATCACATCATTCCCATGATGAATCCCGATGGTATTTTTAATGGAATTACCCGGTACAATTCCGCCATGGAAGACCTGAATAATATCTGGCTGGATAATAACAAAGCCCAGCCGGAAGTGAACGGGGTGAAAGTATGGGTGGATCAATGGCTTGCCGCCGGGAAAAAGATCGACCTGTTTATCGACGTTCACAATCACAGCCAGTTCCATACCTATCATGTATTTATTTTCCAGGATCATAGTCTGGACAGCCTCATGACAGCCATGGAATCCTATTGGCCGGTCCGCATCTGGCATTCTGAATTCGAAGGATCCTCCTGTGCCTGGTTTTTCCGCCAGGGAATTCCTTCGGGGACCATCGAACTTTCCCAATCCCGGATTGGCGAAGGACCCTACCTGACCATCGACGATTATTTCCATTACGGAGAAGGAACGGTTATGGGAATATCGGATTATTTTCGAGATGAATAATTGACTTGGGGGAATAGCCTGAAAAACGGTCTATCATCAAGTTTATAATAACCGTGCGTAAAAATTATCGGGTAAAGATGAAAAACAAATCATACAGGTTTTCGTTCTGATGGTGAATTCTTTAAAATGCTTCACTTCCCGGGGGCAAAACGTTGATTACTAACTGGTGGACTGGCAGGAATGATGATCACATTGAATCCATGATCGGTTGTGCGGTGGCAGGCATTGCAGGTATTGGTAAGAAAGTGAAAACCCGATTCAAATAACCCGGTGTTCTGCTGTTTTATGGCAGTGTTCAGGCTGTCAATAGCTGGAATGATCATGCCAATGGATTTGACTTCCGGCCGGTCCATATTGAATTTTTGAATATCTTCTACGGCTTCCTGAATCTCCTTGATTTCGAAATCAGCGAGTTCCCAATTCTGGTTAGTCCCGGCAAACCATAATTTGGCATGATGCCCCTGAATGCCGCTCATGAACTCTCCCAGGCCTGGGGTGTAAGTATCCGCCAATTGATGCCGGAGACTGTCAATCTCGGCCTGTAATAGATGTGAATTCCTTTCTTGCTGATTACAGGTGGCAATCAAGAACATTAACAAAAATAAAAGTATATTTTTCATTTGAGCAAGGTATAATTTACTCAAAAATAGAATGGAAAACAAAACCGTCAGCAAAAACTTATTTCTCCAGGATCTTCCTGAATTCAGCCAAAGCCACACTATTCCCGATCACCGTAATAATGTCTCCAAGCAATAAATGCGTATTCCCATGGGGTATAAAAATCTCTCCCCCGCGACGCTGCATGACCAGTGAGCCGGATGGTGGGAATGCCAGCTCCTTGACCTGCTTACGATGGATCTCTTTCCGGCTAATCTGGATCTCCTCAATACGATAGACATCAAAACTGACCGATAGGGAAGCCAATGAGTCCGGACGAAGGATCATATCTTCCACATGATTGGCGAGGATCAAATTCTTGTCAACAAGCCTGGTCTCGCTTTGCGGATCGATCATATCCTGTGAGGTGGAATATTTGCGCGTAATAATTCTGCTGTGATTGAGTTGGTTTTTAATATAACGGGTCAACTCAAGGTTCAGATATTTTGACTCGGTCAATACCACCACCAGGTCGGCTGTACGCAGATCAAGCGAATCAAGAACGGAAGTATCGAGTTTCTCCACCTGCCTGAAATGGATATTTTTCTGTTCAAATTCCGGTATGATCTCCTTATTCTGTAAAATAGTAAGACACGAAACATTGTGCATACCAAATCTTTCTGCCAGGAACAAACTGGCCCGGCTACCCCCAATTAATAAAAATTGATAAACGTGCTCTTCCTTACGGTTAATTAATTTATACGCCATGGGTGATATCAAACTGGCCAGAATGGAAGCGGAAACGATCCCCGCGTTATCTGCAGAAGTAATGATGCCCAGCGAAAGTCCGATCTGGGCGGTGGCAATCGTTAAACCAAGACGGGCTGTCAAAAGAATTCCGCCAGCCATGGCTTTTTTAAAACCAAATATTCTAACCATGAACAGAGCAGGGATCACCTGGGTCAGGAAAAATCCAGCTGTCAGTGTAAGAACAAATGGTACAGAGGCCCTGAGATAACTCAATGCAGAAAGATCAAGGTTTACGCCTACCATGATGAAGAATATCGGTATAAAAAAACCATAACTCATCCCATCCAGTTTAAAAAGAAGGGCTGAACGTTCCTTATTGACAAACAAACTGAGCATTACCCCGGCAAAAAAGGCACCCATCACCAACTCAACATTGATCATATGGGCAATGATCACGAAAAACAGTAGCAAGGCTACCGTTCCCCGCAACCTGATCTGACTGGCAGCATGTTCAAGACGGTAGAGAAGTTTTTGAAAAGTCCGAACCCTAACCAGACGTTTGCCTAAATAATAGATTAAGATAAAGACGAAAAAAATGACCATAAAAAGTAATATCTCTACCTGAAAACCATATTTCAATATACCTGAATAGATGGAAATGAGAATGATGCTCATGATGGTGGCAATGGCACCTTCCATTAACAGGATCTGCCCGAATTTGCGCGTAAGTTCTCCATCGGCCTTCAGGATAGGGACGGTGATGCTCAGGGCCACCGTGGGCATCAGCAGGATGAAAAAAACGATGTCCGTATTAAAAAATTCATAAAGAAACCAAGCCGACGGAATGGATAATGATAAAGCACCCGCATAAATAAAAATAGCCAATAACAACGAGTTACTCACCAGATCGATCATTCTTATTTTCGTACGGGGCAGGGAAGAAATGATTTTATCAACGTCGATCTCGAGTCCTGCCAGAAAGATCAGGATTAAGAATCCCGTACTTGCAAGAAAATCCATATAGGGGGTTTCTTTAACCAGATCTAAAACAAAAGGTCCGATCAGCACACCCATGATGATTTCGACGATCACTGCAGGAACTTTGGAAATCTCAAGCCATGACAGGAATAACGGTACAATCCAGGCAACGATGAAGATGATAAACAGGGGCAAATAGTTGATAATATCCATGAGGAAAAACCTTGATTGTAACCATAATGATGACAAAATAGTAAAAAAAAATCAGATTAAGAACTCGCGGATGAAATCAAATAAGAGAATCTGAGGCACTTCAGGTCCCATGTTCAGTATGGCAATCACAAATTGCCTGCTCTGCTGGATTAACCGCTGTGTATATCCAGTATTGGGTGAGGATACGGCAAAGTGTGGAGGATTCATGGAGCATTTCATATTTCAGTCAGCGATCATCCCGCCCGGCTTCCCCACTGGTCCAAAAGAACTACAAAAAGAACCTGATGAGCATGAGCTGATTACCACGAAAATGGTTCGTAGTAGACCAGGTAAAATCAATAAAATGAACAGCAGGCAGTGGATCATAATGTCTTTTGAAGCTTAAAATGAATAGTCTGATTTAACCATTAAGTCCTGCAAATAATTCTCAAAATAAAAATAATGGTCTATTTTTAACTGTTAAATTTTTAAAGGTTTTCCGGAATATTTTTTTACTTATTGGAATACCCATCTGACCTAAAATAACGAAAATGAAAAGAATGATGCGAATCCTGCTGTTTTTTCAAATACTGATATTTATTGGATGTAACGCACCGGTAAGCGATAAGGAAACGGCACAACCAGTAACGCCGGAATCACTTGGGATCTCTTCGGAGGCTATACTGAGTTTTATTGAGGCAGCAGAAGGAGAAAGAAAGGATGAGCTGCACAGTTTTGTCCTGATGCGGCATGGGAAGGTGGCCGCTCAGGGGTGGTGGGCTCCTTATAATCCGGAAAGTCCGCATATGCTTTACTCCCTGAGTAAAAGTTTTACCTCCACCGCCATCGGTCTCGCACAAGCCGAAGGGCTTATCAACATCGATGATCCTGTGATCTCCTTTTTCCCTGATGAAACACCAGAAAATCCTTCCGACAATCTGACTGCCATGCGCATACGGGATTTGCTGAAAATGAATTCCGGCCATAATGAGGATGCCACAGGAAGGATGCAGCAGGATAAGGAGAGTTGGGTAAAGGGATTCCTGGCACTCCCTGTGGAGCATAAACCCGGAACCCACTTTGTGTATAACAGCGGCGCCACTTTTATGCTTTCTGCGATCATCCAGAAAGTGAGCGGGAAAACCGTTCTGGATTATTTGACTCCAAGGCTTTTTGAACCGCTTGGCATCGAGCATCCAAGCTGGGAAAGCAATATGAATGGGATCAACATGGGTGGCTGGGGTCTGAAAGTACGGACACAGGATATTGCCAACTTCGGTCAACTGTATCTCCAGGAAGGAAAATGGAAAGACCAGCAACTGATTCCGGCCGAATGGGTAAAGGAAGCGACTTCCTATCAGACCTCCAACGGCAGCAATCCACTGAGCGACTGGGAACAGGGGTATGGATATCAGTTCTGGCGTTGCCGGCACAACCTTTACCGGGGAGATGGCGCATTCGGACAATATTGTATAGTAATGCCAGAACAGGATGCCGTAATGGCCATCACATCAGGGACCAATGACATGCAGGCCATTATGACCCTGGTATGGGATCATCTGCTGCCGGCCATGCAAGCCCAACCAATGAAAGAAAATGAAACTGCCTATGATAGCCTCCAGGATAAATTGGCATCCCTTTCCTTATCCATTGTAAATGGGGAGGACACTTCACCCATTGCAGAATCCATATCCGGCCGGACATTTTCCCTGCAGCCGAATAAGGAAGAAATAAATGAATTGACATTTCACCTTTCGGGAGATGAAAAATCCATCACGATTAAGAATGAGGATGGGACCTTTACCATGCCGGTCGGCACAGGTGTATTGAAAAATGGATCTTTTGATTTGCCCATGCTGGGTGAACATTTGGTTTCCAGCTCTGGTGCCTGGATTTCTCCGGATGTCTTTCAGTTAAGAACCTATTTGTATGAAACCCCCTATTATTTCGATTACAAATTCACCTTTGGCAAAGATGAAGTGATCATTGACCAGGCGATGAATGTTTCATTTGGGCAAGCTGGTTTACCTCCTATAATAGGTAAATTGCGTGTAAATTGATTATAGCGTTCTGCCGGGTAAGAATATTCGTATTTACAGACTCCGGAACATGTCCTGGGATGTTCTGGTTCTGGTTACGGCTTCGGAATTGATTTCTTCCCGGATTTGACCCGGGATCCTTCCCGGACCCGTTCCGGGATCTCCTTTATTTATTACGGGATCCGTCCTGGAACCTTGGCCCGACCCATATAACACCCGAAATCTATTTCCTTTTTAACCCTTCATCTCGTAAACCCTTAATCTTATATTTCATCTTTCTCAAAATCCCTGATTTCCCTGAGAAATGAAAGTGCTTTCTCCACATTCCTGTCCGGGAACCTTCTCAAAAAGTACACGACGATCAATGCAATAATAAAACTGACAGCAACATAATAATAAAGCCAGTTCCCTAGGACGTAAACATCAAAATCAAATATGGCTTTTACGATTATGATCAGGAATGGGGCGGAAAAGAGGGGAATGATGACGTACAACATCTTTATATAGATAGCCTGGTAATATCTTACCTTTTCAATGATCCTTTGTGTCTGTAATACGGAAGATCTCACATTGATCCGGTAAAATAATTTCAACATATAAATATTGAATCCCAGTCCGTATATCATTAAGCAGATCAGGACAACCGCTGGAGCCGAAAATTTCAGTATTGAAAAATAATCTATAAAGAACCCCATCAGATATATCAGGAACAAGGCATTTACTGAGATTTCGATGAACTGTGTCCATTTGAATTCACCCAGCATCGAACGTATTTTATTTACACTCACCTCCTTGAATAAAGTTTGATTGATTTTTATTTTTTTCCCCAGCGCCTGATCGGCACTGTTCCAGATGGTCACTAATTCTTGCAAATCCATAATTTTAATTATTTTGTGTTTGATATTTTGAACTCAATTTATTCTTGATCCGGTTGATCCTAGTTGAAATATTGGTCGTACTGGTACCCATGATGTCTGCCATTTCTCTTTGATTTTTCCCCTCCAGGTACAGGATCATGACTGCTTTTTCCAGGGGATTCAACAGGTCGATGAGGTTATACAACTCATCCAGCTGATCATTCCTGCAGCTGCCATGATCCGAAAATTCGACTGCCTGTATATAATTCTCCTCTGTTTTTTTCCTTGACTTTTCCTTCCGGTAATAAGAAATGGATACATTCAAAGCAATTCGGTAAATCCAGGTGGAAAGGGCATATTTATTATCATATTTTGGAAATGCCTTCCAGAGCTGAAGGACGATTTCCTGTACCAGATCTTTTCTTTCTTCCGGATCCCGGCAATAGGAATTTGCTATTTTATATATCAGTTTTTTATGGCTTTCCAGGATCTCTGTGAAAAAATTTTCCGGTGATACAATCTGTTCCAATTGATAAATATTTTTTACCCTATTATTCGCAATTAACTAAAATTTGTCACAGAAACCGGGATTTTTTTTCATTCTGAATGAGGGATTTCAAGGATAATTCCTTGATGGATTAAAGGAAGGCAAATGAGATTTCAAATAATAAAGCAGGAACTCAATAAGTTTTTTACAGATTAGTTTGATTCCTTTCCTCCCATTAATAACCTAATATTCCAGGAAAGCAAACAAATCCTACTCGTATCGACAGATTAGGAACTAATCAAACTAATAAAAATCACAAATCGACCCGGTACACCGCATAAGGTTCCGCAGAACCCTTGAATTTTTGTTCGCCCATTGTTCGAAAAGGAATGTTTTTCCCCATACACAGATCCTTGATGATCGCTGAAACCAGTACGGTATCGGGTTTTGCGAAATCACAAATCCGTTTTGCCAGTTGAACCGCTGCGCCAAAAAAATCATTGCCTTCCGTTACAGGTTTGCCTGCATGCATGCCGATCCGCACATGTAACGGAATTTCAGGATTTTCTTCCCGATAATCTTTCAATCTTGACTGTATTTCCGGTGCACACCGGACCGCCTTTGAAGAGGAGATGAAACTGGCCATGATCCCATCCCCAGTATGCTTTACTTCATTCCCATGGTCCTTCTGCAAACAACTTCTGACGATCTTATTGTGAGCCCTGAGGATGGAAATGGCTGTCGTATCTCCATATTTCAACATAAGATCGGTAGAGAACACAATATCCGTAAACATAAAATTCCGGATCGCTGAATCGATTTTACAATCCTGATGAATGGCACGTCCTATTGGTGATGTTTTTCCCTCACCCAGGATTAAGGCAACGTAGGTCGGTTGAACTTCTATGATTTCGCAACCAACATTACCATCAGCATTCAGATTGACAGCCCTGCAAGCTTCCTCATTGGGTGCTTCGACTGGGCAGAAAACAGTGCCGGATTCTTCATTCATCGAGAATTTATGAATTTTAACACCAAATTGATCCTGGATTTTGACATCCAATAAGTGGGCGTATTCTGCATCCTTCATGGTTAATCCTTTAAGCCCTTTGTGTAAATCCATGTAAAAAGGCATCTATGAACTTTTATTGGAATATATTTTTTTGGAGTAACCTATTCATTTAAAAAAATTATTTCATAAAACAATTTTTAATATGTTTACAATATGATATTTCTTCAAACTCATCATTGATGGAAAATCCTGATAATCTCCTGAAAATGAAAAAATTTCGGTTTCTTCCAATTTATATTCTACTGGCATATCTCCTGGCTTGCTCTACCGGCAATGATTTTACGCTACAGGCTCCAGCACCGGTATCTTCCTGGCCGGATTCCGTTTCCTGGTGGAAGGACAACAACCTCCGCCTGATCCAAACCAACCTACCGGCCTATGATGCCACACTCAATCCGGATTCATTGCTTGTCGACCTCAAATATTTTTCAGCCAATACCCTGATTATCAATGCTGGAGGGATCATGGCCTTTTATCCCACCGAATTGGAATACCAGTATACAAATCCGTATATGCAGGAAAACATGCTGGGTGAGGTGATCCGTAATTGTCATGAGGCTGGAATCCGGGTGATAGTACGGTTTGATTTCAGCCGCGCACATGAAAGCATTCTGAAAGAACATCCCGAATGGTTTTATATTTCACCAAAAGGAAGCCGGATCAATAATTTTGGCATGTACACCGTGTCAATCAACGCCCCGTATGAACAGGAATATATATTTCGGATCGTGGAAGAGGTCATTGACAAATATCCGATCGACGGTTTGTTTATCAATATGTTCGGATATCAGACCTGGGATCCCTACAATGGAGTGTATCATGGAATCGATCAGAATCCCTATGAAAAGAAACGGTTCCATGAATGGAGCGGAGGCCTGAAATTACCTGTCAATGAAAATTATAACAACCCGGTATTTCAGAAATACATTGAATTTAAGCAATTCACCACTTCGGAGCTTCTCAAGCGGCTTTATGATCTGGTAAAATCAAAGAATGATCAGATCGCCATTTGTACCTATCGAGATGAATATGTGGACATCATCCGGCATGAAACATTGACCCGGGAACTCCCCTACTGGCCTTATCATGCTTCGGATAATGTAAATCATATTGAGCATTCCTATCCTGATCATATTGTAAGCAACGCCAGCATTCAGCAGATCTCCTTTCAATCCAGGTACAATGCGGTTGAGCCTGAGGAGGTCACGATCCGCCTGTATCAGAATATAGCAAATGGATCCGGCCTCGATATCAGCCTGATGGGTGATTTCAGGGATTATGAGGATGAACGGAATTATGGTGCGATTAAAAATGTTTATGATTTTCACAGGAAATATGAACCCTACTTCGGGCGTTATTCCTCTCCTGCTGAGATCGCAGTGATTGCTCCCGGATATTGGCCGGGAGGTGAATCGATGGAGGAATACCGGGGTATACAGAAAACGCTAAAGGAAGCACATCTGCAATTCGACATCATCGAGAACACCCAGATCGGGAAACTTAAAAATAAAATAAGAAAATACCGGTTAATCATTCTTCCGGAGATCAATTGGCTTGATCAGGAGGGAATCCAGGCCTTGACCGATGCCTGCCATGAAGGGACCAACCTGATTGCCACCAACCATACCCTTTCATCTTATCCGGAGGTACTGAAGGATCTTTTTGGCGCACGAATTGTTGATCGGGACTACAATGGTGCAGGAAATTACCTGGTCCCTTTGAACAAAGCAGTTTTTAAACGATTCAGGGAGCAGACCATGCTTTTCTGGAAATACAATCTTGGTTTGTATGATTTCTCACAGGCAGACAGAACCTTCCTGCCCATTTTAAGCAAAGGCAGACCTGGCCCTCCGGAAATGATCGGAGGCCATGAACCTACAGAATTCCATGCCATGGGAATGAAAGAGCATCCCCGATCAAAAGCTGTTTTGTTGCCCATCAATCTCGGACGTATCTATTACCTGCTCGGATATGAAGAACATAAGAATATCCTGCTGGATGTGATTGATTTTGTTTTCCCGAATGCCGGAGAATTGCTCCAGACCAATGCGCATGAGAAAGTGGAAGTGATCCTTCAGGATTATATTTTGAACATCCCTGAAAACCTGTATAAACAGGAAAACGATGGGTCGGTCCTCCACCTTGTCAACCTGACCGGATACAGTGGGAATACTTATTTTGAGCCCATACCGCTCGAAAATCTGGATTTCAGGATTAGATTAAATTTTACGCCTTCGGGAATATATTCGCTGGTGAAGCAGAAAACGATACCCTTTTCATATGAAAATGGTATCGTGCAGTTTAAATTGGACGAACTCGGTGAATTTGACGGTTTGATTCTGCAGCAGTAAACCGTACTATTTGAATAATCATTGTGCAGGATTCATTCTGCCAGCATTTAATTCTTGATAATTTTAAAAGTATGAATGCTTCTTGAATCGTCAAGGATTTTAAGCAAAAATATTCCCTGATTCATTTGACTAACTTCAATCTCTTTTCGCAGGATAAAATCCCCTTTTCTAAGAATTTTACCGGCAAGATCACATAATTCATAATGAATAAATGAAATGGCTTCGCTTTCAATGATCAGATTAGTCTGAACAGGTACAGGATAAATCAAAATGGAATTTGGATATTCATTCAACATGGTCAAGGCGGTTGGTTCCTCAAAAACACTTGTATCTAGTACACGTGCTGTATCCTGATCAGTGACCAATAGATTATCGAACCATAATTTGATCCCCTGCAGGTCATGATGTTCCGCTACGATCTCAAAACGGTCGGTCGCCTTCCAGTCGTATTTCCCCTCGGGTACAAACCAACCATTGTCCCAGGAACCTTTTTCAACCAGTTGATTCAAAGGGATATGCAGATGATGCCACCGGCTGTCCCAATCGACTGTATTTTCATCGATGGTCATACCCATCCGCCAGGGATGGTCATTGGGATCACTGGTTTTGGTATCGATGAACCGGATGTCAATTTTTGTTCCCGGCTCATTTCCCCGGATGAAAAAATCAACCGCATATCCCTGCTCAACAAGGTAGGAGAGGTCCTTAATGGGTCTGAAATCAAAACCAATCTGGCTGTATTGCTGCGCTCCTGTCCAGGAGATACAATACTGGTCGTTATTCGGACTGTCAGTAGAATAAAAATCGATCTTCCCGTCCTGGCTGCCGGATTCAAATATATTTTTTTCAATATAATCCCCATACACGATAAAACCTGCACTGTCAGGGTGCATCACAAATTCCGATTGTTCAGGAGCGTTCAAGCCCAGGGCTTCCAGAAGGGGAACATTCAGATCATATTCAAAAAGGCCATTTCCTCCTTCCTCGAATACGCCAAATCCTCCATGGTAATCCCAAGAGGTCCAAGCAATCTGTTTTTCTTCAAGGTATTGCCTGACGGTTTCATACCAGAAAACACGGTCATAGGAATCACTGTTGGGGATATATACACCAAATTCTCCACAAAACAAGGGTACATTCCTGGATTCTCCAAACTGAACCGCGATGTCAATGAGCTGCAGTACCCTTGCTACCGTTCCTTCATTCTGGTAGTTGTTAAAACTGTTTTCGATCCAGGTCCCACTTAATGAAGGTGGCAGGCTTGGCATCAGATCAGCGGAATATGGAAAAGGTATCCCAGCCAACGGCTCCATCGATGGGTCTGTCCAGCTGGCTCCCTGGTGGGTAAAAAGAAAAGGATCATAAAAATGGAAGGTATAGATGAGGTTATCGTCATTATAAACAGGCATTTCGTCCAGGTTATAATAGGAGTTCCAGTTCGCCGGTCCTATCACAATGGTATGCGTCAGATCGATTTCCCTGATCGCCCCCACCACATCCTGCTGAATGGCATTCCATTGCTGATCAGTAATGCCGTGTGGTTCATTCAGGATCTCATAATACAAATAGGTACTTCTGTTTTTATAATGTTCGGCCATCTGAGCCCAGACTTTCTCAAGGATAATGCCCACATTTGGATCCGTATTTTCAGCTGGATCAAAGGTATGGTTGTCAAGAATCAGATGGATTTCCAGTTCCTCTGCCCAGTCGACCACCTGATCGAGCAGGGTATAAAATATTGGATCGATGGTATAGGAAGGTGCTCCCCGGGTCATGAAATGCAGGTTGATGGGCAAACGGATGGCATCACACCCCAGGCTTTTGATCTGTTCAAAATCTTCTCTGGTATATTTTGTAAACTGGATCTGCCTTACGTTCGATGCCTGGAACCAGCTGGTTAGGTTAACCCCCCTTGAAAATGGAGGAGTCTGCGCGATTGAAGCCTCGTAAAATAAAAAAATCCCACAGTATAAAAGCAACGCGATTATTTTTCTGAACATAAAGTACACAAGTTAAAAAAATCTTTTCAAAGCTATTAAAATTGTTTCCTAATTCAAAATTCCCTGCCAGACTCATGGCACCATTACTAAAGTGATGCCATGATTTCAAATGACCGTGGTGACCGTGGTCAGACCAGGGTCCGTGGTCAGACGACCCCTGCTGGTCTGACCAGCCCCCTTCGTCTGACGACGGCGGGTGGTCTGACGAAGATCATAGTAATTAAGATTGGTATTAATGGAATATTTGCTCAAATTGGTTATGTAAATTCAAGGCACCTATATTTTTTAAAATGAAATCCAGAAGAAGCTTTATGAAAAATTTTGCAGCAGGGATCATCGGAATGCCCTTGCTTGACAAATCCATTCAACTTCCACGTCAAAGAACTGTTTTTGTAGATCATAAAAGTCGAGGTCAAGAGGGGATCACAACGTTTATCCATGGAAAAACTCACAGCCTGGGAGTCGCTTGGTTATGGCATGTTCATCCATTTTGGCATGAGTACCTTCGATGGCGAAGAATTATCACTGGGCGATAAACCTTCAGCCTATTATAATCCTACACATCTTGACGTGGACCAATGGATCCAGGTGGCCCGTGATGCAGGCATGAAATACGCCATTTTAACCACCAAACATGTCTCAGGACATTGCCTGTGGCCTTCAGAATATACGGATTATCATGTGGGGACGAGTGGCAATAAAACGGATGTCGTAGGAGCGTTCGTGACTGCCTGTAAGAAATATGGTGTATTGCCTGGATTCTATTATTGTTCCTGGGATAACCACCATCTTTACGGATCCAAAACGCCCACGATTACCGGCTGGGAAAATGCTTTCACCACACAAGAATACCGGGATTTTCAAATGAAACAGGTAGAAGAACTGATCCGTAGTTACGGGCCGGTGATGGAAATGTGGATCGACATCCCTGGAGTGCTGGGAGCGGATGGACGAAGAGCCCAATACAATCAGATCGCCGGATTGAGCAAGGAAACGATCATCATGATGAACAGTGGATTTGGAGATGGTACTGAATTGAAATACAATTATGCATGGCCCACTGACCTGATGGCCATTGAACGCTGGCTCCCCTCATCCAACCATGGTTATAATCCGTGGTTCACGACTATCCGAAACACTTGGGGAACCCAACGATTACTATATCCCCGGAGAGGTGTGCGATCCCATCGGATACGAATGGTTTTACCAGGATGATGATACCCTGCGATCTGACAACGAACTCCTGGGTATGCGACTGATCTGCAAAACAAGAAAAGTAAACCTGCTCCTGGATGTGCCGCCTGACCGGCGGGGTTTGATCCCACAGAAATCAGTTGATGGACTGATGCGGCTGCGGAAAAATTTCGAGCGATTGTAAAAGGGCAATCAAAATAACAATATAGACCTGAGGGAAGAAATCCGATAAATTCTAAGTCATGAACAATCACCTGTCAACAGATTATTTATCTCCAGCTTTACTGCGGTACCTATCACAGTTTAAATTATGGGCATTAATACAAAGGATTATTTTGTGATTATTTTTTTCAGATACAGGAATTTCTGTCTGATGTTCGTGTTATTAGCATCTGTAATGAAACATTCAAAATCCCGGAATAACCTCAGAGCGGTTGTACAATTGAAATTAAAAATCGCATGATTCTGCCAGCCCCGGAAGGATTTCAATTAATTAAACTCATTACATCACCCAGCGCGAGACCATGCGTTTACATCCAATTTCGTATCTTTAACCCATTCTATTTTTTAAAGCAACAAAACATTTTTTCTCATGGAAAATAAACAAGTCATAGGGATCGATCTGGGAGGAACCAATGTGAGGGCTGCCCTGGTAGATGCAAATGGAATCATACGGATCGAATCGGAGGCGGTCAGGTCACAGGGTACTCCCCGGGAAGTGATGGAGCAGATCTTTGTTTTGATCGAAAAAATAGGGCTGAAAAATATCGAAGGAATCGGCCTGGGAGTTCCGGGCCCTGTGAATGATGAAAATGGGGTTGTCTATGAACTGATCAACATCCCCGCCTGGAAAAAGGAACCAGTAAAGGATATCTTTGAATCAAGATACCATATCCCCCTCCAGGTTCAGAACGATGCGAATTGTTTTGCCCTGGCCGAAAAATATTATGGACAGGGAAAAGAAGTGAAATCATTCATCGGTTTGATCGTGGGTACGGGTATTGCCGGAGGAATTATACTGAATGACCGGCTTTATGCTGGACCCAATGGGATGGCCGGTGAATTCGGGATGATGGGTTATCTCGACCAGTATTACGAATATTACTGCTGCGGGCAGTTTTTCGAACATGTTTATGATACCACGGCAAAAAAGGCAGCCGATCTCGCTGAGAAAGGGGACCTAAAAGCTCTTGAAATGTGGAAGGAATTCGGCCATCATCTTGGGAAAGCCATTGAAGCGATTCTGTATGCCTATGATCCGGAAATGATCATACTGGGCGGATCGGTTTCAAAATCTTTCCATCTATACGAAAAATGGATCTGGAAAACACTGGAAAACTTTGTTTTCCCGAATTCGCTCAAAAATTTCAGGCTGAAAGCATCAACCCTGGAGCATCCGGGAATTCTGGGGGCGGCGGCTCTGCTTTTCCGGTAAAAGAATGAATCTATTTGATTTTTATATACTGAATATCATACGCTACCGGATGATAATGCTAAACAAACTTTTTCAAATTTGCTATTTCAATTGGATCATCCCGGCCAAAATCAAAATATTTTCTATTGTAAAATCAACAAAGATCTTTTCATTTCTACTTTTGATCATTCCTTGGTTGTTTTCCTGCCACCCGGGTGGTGAAATCAATAAAAATCCCAACATTATTCTCATCATGGCTGATGACATGGGATATGAATGTTTGGGTGCCTATGGCAGTGCAGAATACGAGACTCCGAATCTCGATAAAATGGCCTCAGAAGGGATCCAATTCAATCATTTTTATTCGCAACCATTGTGTACCCCTTCCCGTGTGAAGATCATGACAGGCAAGTACAATTTCCGGAATTATACCCATTTCGGTTATCTTAATCCTGAAGAGGAGACTTTTGGCAACCTGCTGAAAAGAAATGGATATAAAACCATGATCGCAGGCAAATGGCAACTCAACGGATTAAATCGAAATAATCCCGGCAATCAGGATCAGCAAAGACCGCATACATTTGGCTTTGATGAGTATTGCCTCTGGCAGCTGACCAAAGGAAGAAATGAAGGTGAACGGTACGCCAATCCCCTGATTGAACAGAACGGTAAAGTATTGAAAGACACACAAGATAAGTACGGTCCTGACCTATTTTGTGATTACATCCTTGATTTTATGGAAAGAAACAAGGATTCAACCTTTTTTGTCTATTATCCCATGGTGCTCGTACATGAACCCTTCGTGCCAACCCCCGATTCAGAAACATGGATGAATCCGGATCTGCGTTATCAGAATGATACTTCCTACTATGCTGATATGATGGCCTATACGGATAAGCTTGTAGGCAGGATATTGAGAAAAGTAGAGGAACTCGGATTGGGAAAGCAGACGCTGATCCTTTTTACAGCAGACAATGGCACCCATCAAACGATATTCAGCAGTATGAAGGACGGTACTGTGATACAGGGAGGAAAAGGATTGACCATTGAAACAGGCATTCATGTTCCGGCAATCGCCTGCTGGAAAGATCATATATCTCCCGGGGCCGTGACCGATCATTTGATCGATTTTACCGATATATTTCCCACCGTGATGGATGCCGCCCGGATAGTCTCCAAAAACTACCAATCCGATGGCAAAAGCTTTTATTCTCTTTTGACGGAAGGAAATTATGAGTCAGAACCTTATGTATATGAATATTACCACCCCCGGTGGGGATCATTCGATTCTGCCGAGTATATTTGGGATCAAGATTATAAGCTGTATTCATCCGGTGAATTCTATCAGATCTCAAAAGATCCCCTGGAATTGAATCCTATCATAGCTGATAAAATGACGAAAGAGGAACGGGAAATAAAATCACAATGGGAAGAGGTTATTCTTGACAAGCAAGCTGAAATCAAATGAAAAATTGATCCTGAAGAGGATCAAAAAACCTTAAGATTGTACAAAGGGAATTCTAATCCCGGAATTAATATGGAAATCGTATATGAATCAGTCATTAGGTGTCCTTACTGTGGTTTTCAGAAGAAAGAAACCATGCCGGCCGATGCCTGCCAGTTTTTTTATGAATGTACAAACTGTCACCAGCTGATCCGACCTGAAAAGGGGAATTGCTGTGTATTCTGTTCATATGGAACCGTCCCCTGCCCACCGGTACAGAGAGAAAAATAAAAAAATTTTAATATTAATGATCAAATCATTGCCCATCCACTCATTGAATTCGTATACTTCTTCGGTAACTGATTTACTTTTTTATTCATTTTTTATCAGTTTACATTTTTTTTGCTTGCTTTTTTCTGATTCAGCCTCGATCAATATATCAACAATTTGCAAAAATTTCATAGGCGTATATAACCGGGAACTAAAACGCTGATCGCTTTCCAGTTCAATGTTATGACTTTGAATGAACCAGAACCGATCCCCTTTTTCCTGAACAATTCCATCCAAAAAAATCTGACTATTTTAATTATATTTACAATCCTGTTTCTGAAGGAGGAAAGCGGGAACACAGATATTTCAAATGGAATGAATTTTGTGGAACTTTTTATTTAAAACTAAAATTATGTCAGATAAAAAATCTTATGGACTTTCCAGGCGGTCATTCGTGGAAAAATCGTTGATCGGCGCTGCCGGGATCATGATCCTGCCTGGATTTAAAACTTTCAAACCGAATGATACCATCAACCTTGGATTTATTGGTTTAGGACGTCAGGCGATGTTCCTGCTCAACGGATTCATGACCCTTGATGGGGTAAAAGTACTGGCGGGAAGCGATGTTTACGGCATCAAAAGGAGGAGATTTGAAAAACGGGTAATAGAGAAGTATGGAAGTGGCACGGAAGTGGATACCTATGAAAAGTACCAGGATGTGCTTGCCAGGAAGGACATTGACGCGGTGGTGATTGCCACACCTGATCATTGGCATGCTTTGGTGGCAATCGATGCGGTAAAGGCCGGAAAGGATGTATACCTTGAGAAACCACTTACCTTCACCATCAAGGAAGGGGAAACACTCCGCAAGGCTGTCAGGAAATACAACCGGATACTCGCGGTCGGAAGTCAGCAGAGGTCCGATTCATTATTCCAGCATGCGGTAAAACTGGTTCAGGATGGCGAACTGGGAGAGATCTCACATGTATATTCCTATGTAGGAGATCCCCCCACACCCTATAATCTTCCCAGAGAAATTATGCCCGTTGATCTCAACTGGGATCTCTGGCTGGGGCCGAACCCCTATGTTCACTATAATCATGAGTTGAATCCACCGATCAGCCTGAATCCACCCACGGATGAAGACATCTGGGGAGGCTGGAGATGGTATAAGGAAACCGGTGGGGGATTTACCACAGACTGGGGAGCCCATATGTTTGACATCGCCCAATGGGGCCTGGGAATGGATAAAAGTGGTCCGGTGGAAGTGATCCCGGCCGGGTACGAGGATACGGAATATATGACCTTTATTTATGCCAACGGAATAAAAATGACCCAGGAGCCCTTCAATGATGAAAAAACCAAGGGAGTAAAATTTGTTGGAAAAGATGGCTGGCTCGAAGTTTCCAGGGGATATTTTAAAGGATCCAAAAAAGCATATGATCCAACCGAAACAGCGGATACTTCCGGCCCCTATGAAACAAGGATACCTCATCAGGAAAATTTTATCTGGGCGGTCCGTAACCGGAAAGATCCCGTGGCCACCGTTGAAATAGGTCACCGGACTTGTACTGTTTGTAATCTTGGAAACATTTCAGACGATCTGCGCCGTCCCGTAAAGTGGGATCCGGAGAAAGAAGTATTTGTGAATGATCCCCAGGCGGAATTGTATTATTACCGTCATTACCGGGATGGGTATGAATTACCCCTCGTTTAACTAAAAATATACAGCATAAAAAGCCGGTCAAATGACTGGCTTTTTTTCTTGGATCATTTGGCCCCATTTTTTGCCTTTGACCATCATTCTTTTAGAATTAGAAAAAATTCCCGGAAGATGACCATTGTTATCTGAATTTCCTCCTAATCCATCCCCAGTTCTGTTTTTATTGTAATCCCAAAGATTTCTAAAATTTGAATTGCATTATGCACATATGTTCATTATATTTATTCTTTAATTAATCAGGAATGGCAAGACCAGAAAATAACAGGATCGTTCACGAACCTCCCCTGTTTGGGGAATTTAAACCGGTGGGAATCCCCGGTAGATCATTGGATCAGATTTTAATTTCACTGGACGAATATGAGGCCATTCGATTGGCTGATTTTACCGGTTTATCGCATGAAGAGGCAGCTGATGAAATGGAAATTTCAAGATCAACCTTTACCCGTCTGATTGAAAAAGCCAGAAAAAAAATCGCGGAATTTTTGGTCAGAGGAAAAATATTGACAATTGAGGGAGGAAGTATCCACTTCAGGAACAATATCATTCAGTGTTTGGATTGTGGGTATATGTTTAAAATGAATATAGGTCAAGTTCTTAGCCAATGTCCGGAATGTGATTCTAAAAATCTGTTTAACCTGGCGGGAGGCTATGGACATGGCCGATGTTGTATCAGGGAAAAACGAATAATAGGAGAAAATCATTAGTCAGAGAAGGCTAGAACCTCGTAGCCTGTTGCTTATTATTAACATCAAATAGAGCATATAACAGGTAACAGGAAGTAGTAAGATAATTCATGAAATAAAGTGATCTCGATGAACCTGAATAGTCTGGGGATTCAGCAACCAAATGAAAATTATTAAAATTAAAAAACAAACTTAATACAATGGAAAGTAAAGAAAAATCCTTTGACGACAATTCCCGCCGGGGGAAAAGCCATGGCGGCGGAAAAGGGAGAAATAGGGGAGGTGCATTCGGACCGGGAGGTTATTGTGTATGCACACACTGTGGCGAAAGAATTCATCACCAGCAAGGAGTCAAATGTACAACTATTAAATGTCCAAAATGTGGCCATACCATGGTTCGGGAGGAATTGCTGCATTCATGAACGGATTTTGGGATTACGTCCAAGTAGCGTAAACTGGATAAAATAAAGAGGGAACAGGCAAGCGAAGCGATAAAACCTTAGGTGTATTCCTCACGGAGCATTTTCAATACTGATACCATGAAAAATTTATTAAAAAAATCAGGATATTCGGAAAAGGCCATTGAATACTTCACTCATAAAGTAAATGTGGGGAAAATAATTAATCCAAGTGTTCAAATGTCCTATACAGGCCATTGTGGAGATACAATGGAAGTGTACCTTTTAATTGATTCCGGGATCATCATTGAAGCTAAATTTGAAGCCATCGGATGTGCGGGAGCCTTCTCGGCAGGATCAGCATTGATGGAAATGGCCCGAAATAAAACGTTGGAAGAGGCTGAAAAAATAACCTCAGAAGATATAATAAACTTTCTGGGAGGGATTCCCAAGCAAAAACTAGATTGTGTGGAGTTAGCAAGAACCACTTTGATGAAAACCATTGATCTGTACAAAGAAGAAATATCAAATAAAGTGAATTAACTGGAATAATGATTCGATCTCTAAAAAATGAAGCCCCGAAACAAAGATTTTAATGATACTGAATTTGCAAACCGATACAGTAAAAATCATACTAAACTTTTGCAGAAACTCGGTCTTGCATACGCTAAAAAACTGGCAAGGCAGCATTTTGTAAAAGGGAGAATCCTGGATGCAGGGTGTGGTTCCGGAGAAATGATGGTTACAATATCCCGTTATTTACCAGCCTGTGAAATAACCGGAATCGATATTTCAGATCCTTTATTAGAATACGCCAATCAATTAAAAATCATTAATCATTTGAATAACCGTGTTCAATTTATCAAGGGAAATGTAAAAAAAATGCCATTTGAAAACAACTCCTTTGATGTGGTTTTTAGTGTAAATATGGTTCATTTTGTAGATGATCCAATTCGCATGCTAAATGAAATGGAACGGATTTTAAAACCAGGTGGATATCTTTTTATCAAGGATCTGCGATACTCCTGGTTGAAAATATTCGAGGATGAAATAGGAAATTCCTTCAAATTAAAAGAAGCGGAAGAATTAATTAAAAGGTCAAATCTCAGAAAAGGTTATTATAGTAAAAGTTTATTATGGTGGAATTTTGAAGTTATTCCTTCATCCCAATATCAGGATAGGAGTTGAAAGGGAACAGAATTTCAACATGATTTAAAACCAATTATTTATAGATGAAGCAAAAATTTATTCCAAAGAAAAGTTGAAATATGATCGTTTCAATTTATAAAGGTACTATTTGAATGCTTGGTTATTTATTTTTTTAACAAACAAATTTTTATAATGAAGAAAATAACTGTACTACTCACCGTATTTCTGATTTATCAAATGCCTTTCAGTTACGCCCAGGAGGAAAAGGAAGATACCATCATGCTTGAAGCAATCACAATCATAGATAAGTCAATTGAACGGGCATCCTATATCGCCACCAACTACATTGACGGGGCTGAACTGCAATCCACTCCCATCCGGGATGTAGGCGATTACCTGAGGAGCATTCCCAACGTTTCCGGGATCCGGAGGGGAGGGGCTGCGATCGATCCGGTTGTGCGGGGAAATAAATACAGCCAGTTGAATGTCATTTTAAACAATGGAGTTAAAATTGAAGGAGGATGCCCCAACCGGATGGATCCGGTTTCGGCACACATTGAAGCCGAGGACATTGAAAATATTGAAATCATTAAGGGACCTTTCTCCCTGAAATACGGACCCTCCTTTGGCGGGGTGATCAACCTGGTTTCCAGGGTTCCCCGTCCTTATGATAAATTTGAAATCCATGCTAACGCCCTGTATGGATATGAATCCAACTGGAATGGAAAGAAATATCACGGTTCGGTTTTCGGAGGAGGTCAGAAGGTATATTTTCATGTAGGAGGAGGATACCGGAATTACGGGAATTATGAGAGTGGCAACAGGGAGGGAAATGATACTACTTACAGTTCCGCTTTCGAAAAATATAATTACATGGCCAAAATTGGTATCTCAATCAATCCTAAACACGAAATAATGCTATCTTATGATGGAGTACATGGGCGGGATGTAATGTATCCGGCCCTACCCATGGATGAAAAATCGGATGATACCCATATTATGGCCATCGATTACAAAGCTAAAAATCTGGGGCCTTTGGTAAAATCAATCATAGCCAAAGTATATCGCTCGGATGTGTTTCATGTAATGGACAACAGTCACCGGGCGAGCTATACCAATATGCAGATGGTGGCTGATGTGGATGCCGTCAATACGGGAGGAAGAGCGGCGTTGACCATGCAGATTTCAAAGCACAGAATCCAGGCCGGTCTTGATTTTGAGAATATTGAAAAAGACGGGAAAAGAGTCGGGGTGATGTCCATGATGGGCACTACCTCGACAAATGTGAAAAATTTATGGTTGGATGCTCTAATTCAAAACACAGGAATTTTTGCTGAGTATAGGACGTTTTTTTCTTCCTATGAATTAAATGCCGCTGTCCGGGGTGATTTTAACCACGCTACTTCCGGAGATACACTTCAGATCATCAAGGATGGAATCGAATATTTTAACGATGTCGAATCGAAGTATTTTAATCTGAGTGCCAATATCGGGATCACCAAAAACATCAATTCCTGGCTGAATTTATCCCTTGCCCTGGGCCGGGGAACCAGGAGTCCGAATATGCTCGAACGTTATATAAAACTACTGGCAGTAGGTTATGACAAGTATGATTATCTGGGTAATCCGCAACTAAAACCGGAAACAAATAATGAAATAGACCTTACCTTTCAAATCAACAAACAAAATTTCGGGAACCTATACCTGAACTTCTTTTACTCCTATGTTCAGGATTACATTGCAGCGAATCTGTTGCCTTCTTCTGTCATCAAACCTCAATCCTTAGGTGCCCCAGGTGTAAAACAATTTTATAATGCGGACCATATCATTTCAAGAGGCTTTGAATTCGGCTTCAAATCACCGGATCGGTATAAATTCGGAGGGGACCTGGTTGCTGCCTGCACCTATGGGGTGATCCCTTCTGTAACAAAATACATCATTGAAGGATCGGAAGTGGTTGATGCCGTGGAGGTCACCGATGACCCCTTACCCGAGATCCCGCCCTTCGAAGCTACCATGAACCTCTATTACAAATTCCTGAAAGGAAACCTGGTCCCGAGGATTACCCTCCGGGCGGTTGCCACCCAGGACCGTATCTCCCAAGCCTTTTATGAGGAGGAAACGCCAGGTTTTTTTGTGATGAATTTATCCATGAGATATAAGATCAACCGGTATACAGAATTGAATGGGGGGGTTACCAATATCTTTGACCGCGCTTATTACGAACATCTGAACCGACGAATAATTGGCACTGATTTAAACCTTTATGAACCTGGAAGGGTTTTCTTCATAACCGTATTTGTAAATATATAAGCAAGATGATTAAACATATATTGAAATTCATCTATTTTCTTTTTACCGGGATGTTCCTTATTTCCTGCGGTGATGAGCCTGAAATTACAGAACCCCTGCCCGAATCAGGTCATCTGGAATTGAAGTTCAATCATTACGTGGACGGGAAACCCCTCATAACAGATTCCATGTGCTACGTGAATGCTGCCGGCAATCCCTACGAAATAAACGAGGTGATGTATTTTATCTCGGATGTGACCCTATACCATGCGGATGGATCCGTAAAAATGATCGAGGACTGGAAAGATATCCACTATGTGGACATCGATATTCCATCTACGTTAAACTGGGAGGTGTACGATGATATTCCCACCGGCACTTATGATTCCATCACCTTTGTCTTTGGCATCCCGGAAGAAAAAAACGAATCCTTTATGTTTGTCAACCCGCCCGGAAGATAAGATGATGTGGCCCGACATATTGGGAGGGGGCTACCATTATATGATGATCAACGGAAAATGGCTGGATGAAGAAAGCGAAGAACAGTTCTATAATTTTCACATGGGCATTGGTCAGCTGTATAGGGGGGATGAAATCAATTATGATTCAATTTATGCCTTCGTTCAAAATTATTTTACGGTAAGTCTTCCTGATTCATCATTTACCCTGGAACCCAATGCAACCCGGGAAATAGAAATCATCATGAATATTGAAAGCTGGTTTGACACACCTCATCATTTTGATTTTAATGTATGGGGAGGGGCCATCATGGAAATCCAGCCGGCCATGCAAATGGCAAAAGAGAATGGTTCGATGTGTTTTCAATAGGATATATCAGATTAACTTACCGCCCATTGAAATATACAGCAATTGTCTGATCATTACCGGAACAAATCTGATGCCTGTCCATTTAAGGAACGTTTGGACAGAAAATGAATCGATCAGGATCATGGGCCTTGGTCGAATGATCCTGATAGCCGAAATCCTGCTAGATCAGATTTATGAGATGGGTATTGCTCTTTCTTTTCGGGAATACCCCATTGGACTTACCATAAGTCTTTTTGTCCAGGACAATCCCCAACCCGGGTTTTTTATTGTGGTTTTCCTCAATCTCATCCTGATTTTGTTATTGATTTCCTCAACGGATATGAAATATTTTCTTTCCCGGAAACCCAACAAGTAACTTTCCTGCATTCATCCTGACATTTGAAAGTGTGCACTCTTTGACAAAGGCAGCGGTAGCCCTTACAATGAATGGTTATGCGTTTCTTGCAAACTGATTTTAACCAGGGTGACGGAATAAGGAGATACCTTCAGATAATCTGGTGAACGGATTTCCCGGGATTTTATATCCACCCTTCTTTTCTCCCCCGGTGCATTGTAAGCCATCGGATCAGGATTGGCCATTCCCAGGCCTCCAGAGATCTCCTGTTCTCAACACCCGGAATTTCCAGGTTAAAATCAAGGATCAGACTATCCGGATTTACCAACGGAGAGGGTCAGCTGATCACCTTCCTCATTCAGCGCGGCTGAAACGTCCAGCGGAACCGGGACGCCGTTCACCGAAACAGGGATGGTTCCGAAATGATCCCTGTAAAGCTTCAACACCATGCCCGTGGTGGCAAATTCAACATCTTTTTTAGTGGTTTTGATGGCGCCGATCACGTTGACGGTCTGGGCATAATTGGCCATGAAAAACAGGTCGCTGTTCCTGAAATATTCATGGAACCCCGCGGCAATTCCCAAAGCATCCTTCATATAATAACGGCATCCCAGTTCCCCATACAGGTAATCCCCATGCCAGTAATTCCATTCATCCATGGCGATCCTGATATTTTTTGCTGCCAGGCCCGGGATTTCTTCGCGGTATTTTCTGTGTGCTTCGGCTACCCGTTTGATGTTATCAGGGATCTGACGGACATGATCGATCACATTTTCTTCCTCCTTGCAATAGATATGTTCACTCAGATAGTTCATGTGATCGGCACAATGGGTCAACATGGCTTCACTCCATTCTCCTACACTTCCCACCCCAACCAGTTGAAGGGTAGGATCCACCGCCCACATCGCTTCAGCCACCCGGTTATGTTTTTTGATATATTCCTCCAAAGGCATGTGGCCCAACTGCCAATCCCCGTACATCTCATTCCCCACCGCCCAGAATTTTACCTGAAAAGGCACTTCACTTCCATTTTCACTTCGCCATTTACCCATGGGCGTATCCTTTGTGCCGTTGCAATATTCGACCTGTTCGGCCACTTCCTCCATTGTCCCGAGTCCGGTATTCACGCAGATAAACGGTTCCGTTTCCAGTAATTGACATAACTGGATGTATTCATGGATCCCTACATCATTCGGCTCGATGCCGGTCCAGGCCGGATTTTTACGGGGAGGACGACGGTCCCTTTCGCCAATCCCATCCTTCCAGTTATAACCACTCACGAAATTCCCGCCAGGCCATCGATAGACCGGCGCATTCAGTTCTTTCATATATTCCAGCACTTCATGATTAAATCCCTGCACGTTGTCCCGGGGCATCAGAGAAACGGTCCCGATCCGGAAAGTGCCCTTACCCCTTCCCAGAATCTCAAAAATTGCGTTATCCATATCCGATGGCGCGATAAAATCAAAATCGTACCGGGCGTAATCATTCTTCAAAGCAGTGAATTCCGCCAGGTGAATGGGTTCAAAATTACCAGACCGGATCCGAAGTATTACCTGCACCGACGGTTCCGATGCTGCCAGGTAGACCCTTCCCGTATATTCCCGGTTCGCCTCAAATACCAGGGCTTCCTGTCCGATCCCGTTTCCTGCTTCCACTTCTGATGCCGTGATCACTGGATCATGTTGCCCTGCGAAAGGCTCGTTCTCACGCATGTAAATCGCGTCTCGTGGACCAATGAGTTTCCAGGGTGACGCCACCAGGATTTTGAATTCCCCTGCGTTCCAGTAAGGATCATTCCTCGTCCCCCAGGGCTGATAATCCGAAGTGACAGGATAGAAAAATTTCCGATCTTCCAGCATCTCTGCCCATATGCCTCCATAGATACACCGGCCAAGATGCTCGATGAATTGTCCGTAAATAAAAGGAGAAATGGGCGCCGACCGGTCTGCCGGATCTACCGTGATGGTGTTTTCTGAGCTTGGGCCCTGCTGGCAACTGATGAATAAAATCAGGAACAGAAGGGTGACCAAAAAATTTGTTCTTTTCATGGGATTAAAAATTAATGGATGCAATTTATAAATATTCTTCTAAAACCAGGAATTGCTTGTAAAATAGGTTTATTCCCATAGAAGAGCCGTATATATTATGAATTAGATCCGGTTACTGTTGTGCAGATATTATTTGGTTAGCAAATATTAAAAAAGTTTTTTTTAGTATCCGGCCTGTAACTACCTTTGGGAAGTTGCTCTGGGGATACCCGGATACTTTGTCCCTTCCTTCCAGAATACATAGCAGGATGTGGGGAATCCGGTAAAAAAGATATATTTTGAGAATAAAATTATAAATAAAACGTTTTTTTCCCTGAGCCTTGGGAAGGATCTGAACGGATTTTATATATAAGACCCGATAACTACTGATTTTTTAAAAGAGGAAAGATGAAGGAAAAAAGAAAATTATTAAGGGGAGTTTTGAAATATTTCTTATTGATTGTTTTTTCATTTTATGGGTGTCAGAAAGAGGATGCCCCGGAACCTGCACCACCCTATGTTCCCGTAGACCTCGATCAGTTCAGCTCAAATCTCCGGGGATTTAACCTCCAGGGCAAATTTGACACCTTCTGGTCCAACAACGGATTCAGGGAAGAGGAATTCAAGATGATTTCCGATCTTGGATTTAATTTCGCCAGGCTTCCATTGGATTACCTGACCTATACCCAGTGGGGTGACTGGAATGTCTTTGTTGAATCGGAGGTGGCCGAGATCGATCAGGCGGTGGAATGGGGGAAAAAATATGGCGTACACATCAGCATCAACCTGCACCGGGCTCCCGGGTACACTGTGAATGTATCGGACCAGATACCCACCAACCAAAAGCTGAACCTTTGGACCGATGCAGCTGCACAGGACGCCTTCGTGAAACACTGGGAATATTTTGCCAACCGGTATAAGGACATTCGGGTGGAAGAATTGAGTTTCAACCTCTTGAATGAACCTGCCAATGTAGATGAGCCGACCTACGTGACCATCATGCAAAAGGCCATTGACCGGATCCATGCCATCAACCCCAACCGGGTGGTCTTTGTCGATGGCCTCAATTATGCCAATGATCTGATCCTTACACTAAAAGGTGTACCGAATGTGATCCAGGCCATTCATGCCTATGAACCCTTCACCCTCACCCATTATAAAGCCAGCTGGGTGGATGGGTCGGACACCTGGCCGGTCCCAGTCTGGCCGATGATCGATATTTCGGGGTATCTTTATGGAAGCTGGAAACCCGAATACCAATCTTCTCTTGTTCTGGAAAATAGTTTTTTAAAAGATTCAGAAGTCATCATCAATGTAAAACAGGTTTCCATTGAATCCACTCTTGAAATAAAGCTGGATGACCAGGTCATTTATACGAAATATTTTGTTTGCGGACCGGACCTGGGTGAAGACTGGACAGAAATCAACCAGACCCAATGGGGCTATCAGAATATTTCCAATAAAGATTATTCCGTGGTGCTTCCAGCTGATGGTTCCACCCTGACCATTTCGAATACAGAAGGCGACTGGATGACCTATAATCAGATCACCATTCATTCCGGGAACAGTGATATCACCATCATCCCAGGGGATAATTCATGGGGCTCCAAACAGGGCACCTACCTGATCGATGCGGAAGGGAACATCACCGACGCCAGTGGAAACTCATTGATCCTGAAGGACCTTCATGAAAAACTGCAATTGGCTGAAGAGGAGAATATCCCGGTCATGATCCAGGAATTCGGGGTCCATAATCAGACCCCCCACCCGGTAACACTTGCCTTTTTGAGTGACCTGGTCCCTGTTTTCAAAGAATATAACCTGGGATATGCCTTGTGGAACCTCGAAGGCAGTTTCGGGATCATCAACAGCGGCCGCACAGATTGCAATTACGAATCCTATGAAGGGGAATTACTCGATCGTGAAATGCTGAATATATTGATCGATCCTTGATCCCGGCCACAACAGGCAGATTTAACACGGCACATATAGTTCCCTTAATGGAAGGATTTTTTATCCCGCGGTGTATTATGCGGGAGTAATACGAAATCTTACTTTGATTCAGAATTAAATATTTTTTGACTATCTTGAGAGCAGGTGTGAGAGTCATTTTTTTATAGCTGATCATGAATATTCCCATTCATCGCTTATCTGCCATCGTATTTACGGATATGGTGGGTTATACATCCCTGATGGGGGAGGATGAAGAAAAGGCCCTTCAGACGCTTCAGATCAATAAAAATATTCATGAGGAAAATTTCAGGAATTTTCATTGTACTTTTTTCAAACAGATGGGAGATGGTTTCCTGGCGATATTCGATTCAGCCATCGATGCGGTGCATGCCAGTGGTCATATCCTGGCGGGTTGTATGGAAAATAAAATCAACCTTCGCATCGGGATCCATGAGGGAGAGGTCGTCTTTAAAGACAACGATGTCTATGGGGATGAGGTGAACATCGCCTCCAGGATCGAACAATCCGCGCAAACGAATAGCATTTATATATCGGATACCGTAAAAAGATTGGTGGCCAATAAAACTGGATTGAGCACCCGGTTCATACAGGAATTCAAATTGAAAAATGTGAAAGATCCGGTCCGGATCTATGCGCTTGAAGTGGATCACAGCAAAATTGGGATTCGCAAACTTCCGAAATCCGGATTCATCACCAACCTTCTTGAAAATGTCAAAAAGCACCGGATCTACCTCTATTTTATTTTAGCACTCCTTTTACTTTTTACAATATACAAAGCAAAAAAAATCCTGCCCTTTTTTAATCCGGGAGTTTCTGACAGGACCCGGGTCGAAATTGCGGGGAAACCACTGGCGGTTTTGCCGTTCGAAAACTTAAGCCGTGACGAAGAACTGGATTACCTGGGAGATGGCTTTGCCGATGACATCATTATTAATTTATCAAAAATACCTGAGTTTACCGTGATCTCCAGGTCCTCTTCTTTTAAATACCGGGATCCCAATATTTCCCTGAACCGCATTTCCAGAGACCTGGGAGTGGAGAATGTTATCGAAGGGGGTTTTCAGGTGGTTAACAACGACATTCATATCAATATCAAGCTGATACATTGCAATACCGGGAATGTTATTCTGGCAGAAAGTTTTGAAGGGCAACTCGATGATATTTTCGGATTGCAGGGAAAAGTAGCCTCCGGGATAACAAATGTACTTGTGGGAACATTTGATAAAAAACAAAATCCGGATTCTAAAGGTCAGAAAATCAATCTTCAGGCATTCAAATATTACCAGGCAGGGCTGAGTCTGCTGAAAGAAAATTATCTGACCCGGAATACCATCCTGGTGAGCCGGGAACAATTCAGAAAAGCCATTGAAGAAGATCCTTCCTGGGCCTCTCCTTATGTCGGCATGGCCGAATCCTTTTTCATGGAAATTCATTATGGCTATAAATTATTTATTCAACACAAGGATAGCCTCGAATACTATACCTCTATGGCAAGTTCAATCCATGCGGATCAGTGGGAGATCTATTATCTGCAAGGTTTGCTTGCCTATTTCCAATTTGATTTTAAGCAAGGTGAAAATTTATTGAATAAGGCCAGGGAATTGAATCCAAATTATCCGTTCATCTATTATTATCTATCATGGTTGAATTTTTTGTATAAAAATTTTAGTGAAGTCGAATCCAATATGAATAAAGCCATCAGCCTGGATCCCTTAAATGAATATATACAGGTGATGCGTGCATTGTTGTTATCGTTTACGGGGGAAAATGAACGGGCCATCAAAATCCTGAATAATATGCTTGAGAAGGATCCTGGTGAATTAACCACCTTGTTTGTTCTGGGATCGGTATATTCAAATATGGGCCAAAATGAAAAGGCACTGGCCACTTTGTTGGAGAGAAACGTCGGTCATAATACAAATTTTATGGTAGCCTATAATTATGCGAAAACGGGTGAGACTGAAAAGGCAAGAAAAATTTTGAATAACATGTTGCTCCTGCCTGAAGAGAATGCACCTCCTCCAGTTCAAATTGCCATGGTTTATCTGGGCCTTGGCGAAAATGAAAAAGCCCTGGAATGGTTCCAAACAGGATTTGAAAAATACGACAGCTGGTTAGGCTGGATGCAGCAAAGCTGGTCTGATCCGATCCGGAAGGATCCGCGATTTATAAAGATATCCAGTGCATTTGGAATGAATTAAAAGGAATGCCTTATTGAATCACTATGGAGAAGAAATATCGATTATCGGCCATCGATCATATTTTTACCGGAGTGGGCTCCTACCCGATCGAATTCATTTTTGTCTATAAAAAAAGGATCGATGAAAAAAGACTGAGGGATAGCCTGCAAAAAACGGTCGAATTTTTCCCCATGATCGCCAGCATTCTTGTCAGTCAGGATGAAAACTCCTATGCCTTTGAATTATCCCCGGACGGACTGCTATTTGCTGTGACCGATTCCCCGCTTAATTTCGAGGAAAATGATAAAAAATACGAATACATCGATCCGGTAGATACCCGGGAGGGGAATCCATTGTCCAGGATCAGGCTCACACATACACCGGATGGGTCCGTATTGGGCGTCAGTCTTTCCCATTCCCTGGCCGATGGATTCAGCTATTTCCATTTTTTATCGAGCTGGGCCAGGATATTTCATCAGAAACAGATCTTCCCACCGGTCCATCAAAGGGAACTTTTAATATCATCAGAAATCGCAGATCAATTAATTACGGACAAAACATTCTTGGAAGATACGGGATTGTTCCTTGATGATAAAAGGAAACCCATCCCTAAAAAAGATCTAAAATGGGAAACCAGGTCTTTTACAAATCAGTCATTAAAAGAGCTGCATTCCGATTCACAACAGGAATCTGAGTTGAGATTATCCCATAATGATATCATCACTGCCACGCTGGCGAAAGAATACCTGGTGAATTGGTTGTTGGAAGCCCGGGAAGACAAGTTCTTTATCAATTGCCCGGTGGATTTCAGAAGGCTCCTGGAAGGATTTCCCAGGACTTATTTCGGCAATGCAGTAGCCATGGCCTCATTTGATTTATCTCTCGATGATCTGAAGAATATCAAAATGGCGGACCTTGCAGGTAAAATCAGGAAAAGTATCGGTAATATAAATGGCTCCTATGTACAAAAAAGTATTGCAGGCCTCACCTCATTGAAAGAACAGCAGGGTCGGAAGATCTTTGAGCAGGTGCATGTGATGCATCCCAGGGCTGGTTTGCTGGTGACCAATCTTTCGCGTCTGCCGGTGCAGGAAATTGAATTCGATGCGGGTCCGCCAATACAATATGACATCTTAACGCAGTCAGTAAGAGGGGCTGTGTTGCTCCCCGCTCCGGATGGATACGAAGCCAGGATCTGCTGTCCTATTCAGTTATAATATTCGAACTTACTTGGTCAGACCAGGACACCTGGTCAGACCAACCGCCTTCGTCTGACAGAGTGCGTCAGACCAGCCTTCGTCAGACCAGGGCCATTCATGTTGTTCTCTGCCTTAATGCCTCAAAAATTACGATCCCGGCGCTGACTGAAACATTCAGGGAATCAACCTGGCCGCACATGGGGATGATCACGTTCTTGTCGGAAGCCTTCAGCCAGGTATCTGAGAGCCCGGTGGCTTCCGTTCCCAACACGATCGCAGAGGGTACAGAAAAATTCATCCGGGTATACGGGATAGAGGAAGCCAAGGAAGTACAGATGATGGAAATATGATGGCTCTTCAACCATACGATCGTTTCCCGGGTGGTCGCGATACCAACAGGTACCGTAAAAACCGCTCCAAGACTGGCTCGGATCGCATTCGGATTATATAGGTCCGTTTGAGGATCGCATACAACTACGGCATCCAGACCGGCCGTATCCGCCGTCCGCAGAATGGCCCCCAGATTCCCCGGTTTCTCGACACTTTCCAGCACCAGGACCAGAGGATTCTTTCCAGGCTTTAATTCCTGGAGGGTATGCCGCCGCGGCACTGCCCATCCGGTGATGCCTTCCACATCATTCCGGTAAGTGATGTGGTTGTAAACTTCCCGCGTAACTTGGTTCAAGGTCACTTTTTCGCTCATCATTTCCCGGAAGGAGTTAAAATAAGTGGGATCGAGAATCTCAGGGCAATAAAAAAACTGAACGAATTCATATCCTGCCTTCAACGCTCGCTCAACTTCTTTTCTTCCCTCTACCAAAAATAAGTTCTGCATTTTCCGTTCCCTGGCCTTCTGCAAATGGCCGAAGTTTTTCACCTTCGGGTTTTTTATACTGCTGATGATTTCTGAAAGCGGATTGAAAGATTCCATGATCCAAAATTATAAAAAATCCGCTTTCGTTAAAGAAAGATACCCGTCATAAAAAAATTTCAGGGATATCAGGATCAATAATAATCCGAGGATTATGTTAATGCTCCGGAAAAGTTGATCATTGATCCTGGTCCGGTAAACGGCAACCAGTAACGCAATCAATATTTTCGAACCTACAAGAAAAACATAAAAACCTACGAGAAACAGCACCGGATTCAAAATATTCACTTGCCAGCCTTTGATCATAAGGGGTGATCCGATGGAGATCCAGAAAAGATAAGGTGCCGGATTTAAAAAATTTGCCAGGATGCCTTTCTTTAATGATTTCCCACTACCACTTGCATTTACCTTAAATGTCTTCGCCTGGAAGTTTTCCCGGGAAAGCCAGAGTAGGTATAGGGCACCCACAACTGATAACAATCCAAAAGCAATATTTGAGGAAGAAAGGAAATCAATCATCAGGAGACTCAGGAGAATGATCGGGACATCGGTCAGAAAGGGAGCGATGGCAACGTAGATCCCTGCCTTTTTCCCATGATGCATGGTTTCTGAGAGAACGAGTGCCAGGAGCGGACCCGGTGAAAGACCGGCCGACAGTCCCAGTGTAGTCCCGGAGAAAAGGTAATAGAGCATCAGATCCTTGCCTGAAATGTATATAAATCGTAATATCTTCCCTTTAGATCGATCAGGGTTTCATGATTCCCTCTTTCCACGATCCTGCCTTTTTCTATGACCAGGATCTGATCGGCTTTCCGGATGGTGCTCAGGCGGTGCGCAATCACGATGGTCGTTCTACCTTTCATCAATTGACTCAGGCTGTCCTGAATGAAGGCTTCGCTTTCCGTATCCAGGTTGGAGGTGGCTTCATCCAGGATCAGGATCTTCGGATCCGCCAGGATCGCCCTGGCAATGGCTACCCGTTGCCGCTGTCCCCCGGAGAGTTTCACGCCGCGTTCACCGATCCTGGTATCAAGTCCTTCTTCAAACCGGTCGGTAAATTCATTCACATGGGCCGCTTTCACCGCATTGATAAGTTCAAATTCCTGAGCATCCGGACGTGGAAAAAGGATATTTTCCCGGATACTCCCTTCAAACAGGAAATCATCCTGCAATACCACTCCCAATTGCCTGCGGTAACTATCCAGGGTAACGGTCGAAAGATCCACGCCATCAATGGTAATCCGGCCTGCATCGGGAATCAGGAAAGAGGCAGCCAGACTGGCTATGGTCGTTTTGCCGGAACCCGAACTGCCTACCAGGGCTGTAACAGAACCTGGTAAGGATTCAAAAGAAATCTGTTCGATCACGTTTTTACCCTTTTCATAGCCGAAACTCACCTGATCAAAGATCATATGACCGTTTACAGGGCCTACTTCAATTATTCTTTTTGGATCATCTATTTCCCGGTTTTCACTCATGATCTCCTCTGTCCGGTCAAGTCCTGCAAAGGCCTCCGTGATCTGACTTCCAATGTTACTCATCTGGACGATCGGGGCGATCATAAATCCAAGATAAAGGGTGAACGCAAAAAAGTCACCCACGGTCAGCTTATCCTGAATGATCATGTACCCTCCTATGGCCATGATCCCAACCATTGCCAACCCCAGCAATAAGGTGGCCGTACTGGTAACCAGACTCGTGGAGGTAAGGCTTTTCCTGACATTCTGGAATAACCGTTCCACACCGATCGAAAAATTGCCAATTTCCTGTTTCTCTGCATTGAATCCTTTGATGATCCGGATCCCGTTCAGGGATTCTGTCAATCGACCGGTAACTTCGGCATTGATCTTTCCTCTTTCACGGAAAATGGGTCGGATATATCCAAATGCTTTGAGCGAGATGATTCCAAAAATGGACAAAGGGATTGCCACGTACAAGGTTAATAACGGACTGATCTTAATCAATAGAACCAGGGCCACCATGGAAGTAAGTACCCCTCCAAATAGCTGGACCAATCCGGTCCCTACCAGGTTTCTAACACCTTCCACATCGGTCATAATCCTGGAAACCAGTTCTCCGGATTTTGTATTGTCGAAAAACCGGATGGGTAGATGAATGATATGTTGTTGAACATCCGACCGCAACCTGGAAATGAGATACTGGGCTTCCACACTCAATAATCTGGTGAGAAAATAGGAAGTTACGGATTGTACGAGGATGGCGCCTGCCACACCTGCCAGCAGCAATTTCATTAAATGAATATCCCCCTTGGCGATCACCTCATCGATCAAATATTTGGAGGCCCCAGGCAGAACAAGCCCCGATAACCGATTTATAATGATCAAAAGCAGCCCAAACGATAGGAGTTTCCATCGCGGGAGAATGATGGTCTCGAATATTTTACGATATGAAACCCGGTAATTTGACATGAAGCAAACTTAATTAGAATACCAATCAGAAGAGAAGAATAATTCAACCCGTGAAATTAACTCGAAAAATTAACAAAATACCTTAAAAAACAAATCACATTTATGACAGGTGATCAATGATCAGGAAATACAGAACCATTACACAGGTTAACTTAAATCTCCCGATCTATTCTAAATACCCCAATTTTATGATAGTTTTAAACTTGCGTTTTGGACCGATGGAAAGTATCATTGAAAATAAGGTAGGTGGGAAAGATCAAAAGATCATCTGTTATCATTGTGGTGATCTCTGCCTGGATGAACATATTTTATTTGACGGTAAAAATTTCTGCTGCAATGGTTGCAGGACAGTTTATGATATCCTGAAAGAAAACGATCTATGCAACTACTATGACCTGGAAAAAAACCCGGGCATCACCTTAAAAAGCAGGGACTTTGGAGAAAAATATAATTTTCTTGCCCAGGAGGAAATTCAGGATAAGATCCTTGATTTCCGGGAAGGTAATACTGCCAAGGTGCATTTTTATATCCCCGGAATCCATTGTTCTTCCTGCATCTGGTTGCTGGAGAATTTGTATAAAATCAAGGATGGGATCCGTTATTCCCGGGTACATTTTACTAAAAAGGAATTGTTTATCGATTTTAATCCCGATATCATTTCTCTCAAGGAACTGGTTTCCCTGCTTGCTACCATTGGTTATGAGCCATTTATCAGCCTGGAACAAGAAACCCGGAAAAAGCAGAAATCCGTAAACAGGGAATTATTGATTAAAATCGGAATTGCCGGCTTCAGCTTTGGGAATATCATGTTGCTCAGCTTTCCTGAATATTTCGGATTTGAAGGAATCGATGATCTGGTCATCCAGCGATTTATCTCCTGGCTGAATGTTTTTCTTGCGCTGCCCGTTGTTTTTTATTGCAGCATCGATTACTTCAAATCAGCCTATACTGGACTACGGCAAAAATACATCAATATCGATGTCCCGATTTCCCTGGGCATCATTACCCTTTTTATTGTCAGTGTGGTCTACGTATCCTTCCGGATCGGACCGGGTTATCTGGATTCTCTTTCCGGCCTTTTATTTTTCCTGCTGGTAGGCCGGTGGATCCAGAATAAAACCTATGAAGGATTGTCTTTCGAAAGGGATTACCGGTCCTATTTCCCGCTGGCGGTGAACCGGATCAAAAATGGGTCCTTTCAGACCGTTGCGGTAAAAGATCTCAAAGAAAACGATTTAATTCTGATACGCAACCAGGAGATCATCCCTGCAGACAGTATTTTAACCAGCCTGGAAGCATATGTTGATTACAGCTTTGTCACGGGCGAATCTGAACCCATCCTGAAAAAACAAAATGATCTGATCTATGCAGGAGGGCGCCAGATCGGCCCCTCCATTCAACTGACCGTTCAAAAGCCGGTTTCCCAAAGTTATCTTACACAATTATGGAATAACGAAGCTTTTGACAAGGGAGAGGAAAGCCAGCTTGATTCAATGATCAACCGGATCAGTAAATATTTTACTGCAGCGGTATTGTTGATTGCCTTCTCGGGATTGATCATCTGGCTGGGCATCAATACGGGAAAAGCCTGGTTCGTATTCACTGCTGTACTGATCGTTGCATGCCCATGTGCACTTTCGCTTTCAACCCCGTTTACCCTGGGAAACGCAATGAATATCTTTGGACGCAATCATTTATACCTGAAGAATACACATGTTTTGGAAAAGATGATGAAGATCACGCACATTGTTTTCGACAAGACAGGTACCCTGACACATGGCCGGGAAGGAAGCATCAATTTTAATGGAGAACCACTTGATCAACAGGAAAACGGCTGGATCTCACAATTACTTTCCAATTCAACCCATCCCCTGAGCCGGCGTATCATGACCCGGTTTTTCCCGGATGCATCAGGCGTTGAATCCATTCATGATTTTAAAGAACTGAAAGGAAAAGGCATTTCAGGTATCGTTGAGGGGCACGAGATCCGGATCGGATCCTTAGAACTGGCAAATCACAAAATGAAAGGAATGAATATTTCAGCTGCCCGTGAGGATTTCCGGCATTCCCAGGTACATGTTTTTGTCGATGGCCGGCACCGGGGATATTTCAGTGTTGAAAACAATTACCGTCCGGGACTAAAAGAACTCATCAGGACCCTTGGCAGCCGGTATGATCTGACCATTCTTTCAGGAGACCGGGAAACGGAAAAGAAAAATCTCCAATCCTTTTTCCCGGCAGGAGCCCACATGAAATTTAATCAGCAGCCTGAACAGAAGCTGGAATATATCGAATCCATCCAGAAACGAGGGGCCCGGGTTTTGATGCTGGGTGATGGATTGAATGACGCGGGTGCCCTGGTTAAAAGTGATCTCGGTATGGCAGTTACAGAAGACATTACTGCATTTACTCCGGCCAGTGACGCCATATTGGATGCCAGTAGAATTCATCTCCTGGACCAATTCCTCGGCTTCTCCCTAACTTCCCGCCGTATCATTATAGCCAGCTTCATCATTTCTTTTTTATATAATATCGTGGGTATGTCATTTGCCATTTTCGGTAAACTTACCCCCATCGTCGCAGCCATTCTGATGCCTGTCAGTAGCATCAGTGTGGTTATTTTCGCTACTTTTGCTGTAAACGGGATGGCAAGAATAAAAAAATTAATCTGATGTCAGTTATTGTACTTCTGATCATTTTCAGCATCCTGGTGGCCCTGATCTTTCTTATCGCATTCATCTGGGCGGTCCGGACCGGTCAGTATGATGATATGGAATCACCTTCCGTCAGGATCCTCTTTGATGATAAATCCAAAAATGACGGATCAACCAAGCAGGATCAATTATAAAAATTCGATTAAATATGCCACAGTCGCTGGATACATTACGTGTCGGACATAAATATAAAATGATCAACTATGGAGAAGAAACCGTGTTTGAGCTCATCCGGATTAAAAACAGAGATGATTTCATCGTCATGGATCTGAACAGCCGTGAAAAGTTTAATCTGAAAAAATTGACTGAATATGGCATTGGGAAAGATTATGATCTCTTTGAACTGGAATAAGAACAACAGATATATCAGCCTTTTTATCTCCTAATGTGCTGACCATGACCGCCAAACCAGTGGGCCGCTCAAAAACGATTCCAAAAACAAAACTTTACATTCCAACCAATTGGGATGATCATGTGTTTTTGTGTTATCAAATCAGAATCCTATGAAAAAATTTCCGATCCGATCCATTTTAATTTTGGTATTATTGGTTTATGCATGTAAAGATGATACTCACGATTTACAAAAAGAAGAATTAAGTGAATTTGCAAAGGAATTTTTAAGTATGCGTATGGGATCCCAGAATGCCATGCTGGACCGCCAGTCAGGGGCTATCAATAAATCCTTTCAGAATCTTTATGGCAATTTTGGAGGAATGATGGGTGGAAGGATTGCCGAGGATAGTACCGGAACGGCTGAACCTGGTGACCCTGGCATACCCGGTGACACAACGGTCTGGGAAGAGCCGGAAGACAGTGTGATCTATGTTTATCCCTGGATTTCTTGTGCAACAATTGTTGAAACCATGAATGGGGATGGCAGCATCACTTCCATGGTGGATTATGGTGATGGCTGTGAGGAAGGCTGGGCAGATTGGAAGTACCGCATGTGGGGAAGGGTCATCTCAACCTATTTATACCATAATTCATTCGACAGGGCTGTATATAAAGATGTTTATTATTATAACTCAGAGTATGACCATTATGGAGGATATTATTATTATGACAGCAGTGAATGGGAGATGAACGGAATTTCTCACTACGAAGGTGAATCGGCCTACGACACTTCCTCTCTTTCTTTCTCTGGCTGGTATATGTATGAAGATAATACCTCCTATCGCTATAATGATGAAACCTATATTTATAATGGAGAAGGGAAAACCACCTATGACAATTCACAATGCGTTGTTGAATATGCCGATTATGAATATTCCAAAGGCAATGATTACTATTACCATACTGCTGTATTGGAATCTCTTGTCATGGATTATTCCTGTTCCAGTCCCATGTGGATGGTGAGAGATGCTATTATCGAAGGTGATGAAAATTCCATGGTCTATATTTTTACCTATGTATCAGGTATAGAAGAAATCCATTATCGTCAGGGAGAAGAGGAGGGACATTTTATCATTAATTACGGTGATGGCGAATGCGACAATATCATCACGGTAACAGAAAATGGGAAAACGACAGCTATTGATCTCAGTGAAGATTGGCTGGCTACCGGAATTTAGTAATTATTCCCATAAAAAAGAGACAAAGATCAGGAGATCACTCCTGACCTTTGTCCTTATGGATTCTCATGTAACCATCTACTGAAAATTTACCCGACCCCCAGATCAGATAAAAAATTAACAGTGCAAAAACGATCATAGAAAAAACCAGGTCGGAATACACACTGAAAAAACCTGTATTTGTTACATAACAAAAAATCGACCCGAAAAAGACCAACAGGGCAAACGCAACAGCCACCCTGGTCAATAATCCTATTGCGATCAGGATGCCTCCCACCAGGTAAGTAAATGCTACTTGATGCTCCACAATAAAAGTCCATCCTTTGATCCGGCTATTCTGCATGATCTCCAGCAATGCATCAGAATTATGGATAAAGTATATCCCTTTGATAAAAATGGCGATTCCTAAAAATATTCTGATGATATCAAGCCACATCGGATGATGGATATCTACATAGTGCTTAATGGTGTCCACTCTATGAGTAATATTCATTGGTTTCCGGTTTTTCTTATACAACAAAAGTTTTATTCAAAAAGTGCCATTTTTAAAACAATATCTTCAGAAAAATATTCAATACATTTCCCTATTTGTATGTATTATTTGTTTTATTTCCTCAGAATTAATCTAAAATTACATATTCTTATTAGGGATAATTTTGAGCGATCTTTAAAATTTTGATATGAACGACCGGAAATTGTATCGGAGACTGAATCCGTATCACGATCGGGTGGAGATCAAATACCATCAGCAGGGTAATTATAAAATCCGGTATGTCGATGTGGGTGATCGTGCTAAAAGAATGGTTTTATTCATTCATGGGGCACCGGGTTCACTGGATGCGTTCATGGGCTTTCTCAAGGACCATAAGTTGAGTCAAAGCTTTCGCATGATTGCCCTAGACCGACCCGGATACGGTTCTTCTTGTCCCGGTAATGCGGTAACTTCCCTGAAAACCCAGGCGGCACTGATACAACCGCTCCTTGACAGGAACATCCATGAAAAAAAAACGATCGTGGTGGGACATTCCTATGGAGGACCCATTGCCGCAACCCTGGCCCTCCTGTCACCTGATCTGGTTGGAGGGATTCTCCTGGTGGGTGCTGCCATGGATCCAGGCCATGAAAAGATCTTCCGGATCTCCTACCTGATCAAAATCCCCTGGATTTCTGCTGTATTACCTTCGTCCATCGTTACCACCAATATCGAAAAATTAACCCATGTGGAGGAATTGAACAAGATGTTAACATCATGGAAAGAGATCAGGGTACCGGTAACTATTCTTCATGGAAAGAATGACTGGATCGTTCCGGTCGAAAATGCCTATTTTACTAATGATATCCTGGTCAATGCTAATAAAAAACTGGTGGTCGTGGAAAAGGCAGGGCACCTGATCCCCTGGATGCAACCAGAATTGATGAAAAATGAAATATTTGAAATGCTGGAAAAGCATTGATTTATTTTAATATCCCGGGCTATTTTTTAATTTAGGAAAGGCTGATTTAATGTTTTTTTATATATTTATCCGCCAATAGCAAAATTGATTTTTGAAAAATGATTTTTATCATAAAATTGAAATTTTGATGTCCCTATTTTGCGCCAATTTTAAAATCTAAAATATACACTTATCAATGGCCCTTGAAAAGTTTCAGTACGACAATAAAATTGTTAAAGCATTCATCATAGCTTCTGTTATTTTCGGAATTGTTGGAATGCTCGTTGGATTGACAATTGCCATACAGCTTTTTCTTCCACAATTAAATTTGGGAATCCCTTTTACCACGTTCGGCAGGATCAGGCCCCTTCATACCAATGCGGTTATTTTCGCATTTGTCGGAAATGCCATGTTTGCAGGTATATATTATTCCTTACAGAGATTGCTGAAAACACGGATGTTCAGTGACCTGTTGAGCTGGATCAATTTCTGGGGATGGCAATTGATCATTTTATCGGCCGCCATTACACTCCCGCTTGGAATCACGACCTCCAAGGAATATGCCGAGCTGGAATGGCCCATCGACATTGCCATCGCCCTGATCTGGGTGATTTTCGGGATCAACATGATCGGTACCATCCTGAAACGAAGGGAAAGACATATGTATGTAGCCATCTGGTTTTACATCGCCACTTTTGTGACCGTTGCCGTACTACATATCGTCAATTCATTTGAAATACCCGTCTCTCTTTTTAAAAGTTATTCCTGGTATGCCGGTGTTCAGGATGCCCTGGTACAATGGTGGTACGGTCATAATGCGGTCGCCTTTTTCCTGACCACCCCTTTTCTGGGTTTGATGTATTATTATTTACCCAAGGCGGCCAACCGTCCGGTTTATTCCTATAAACTATCCATCATTCACTTCTGGGCTTTGATCTTTATCTATATCTGGGCAGGTCCGCACCATTTATTGTATTCGGCCTTACCAGACTGGGCTCAATCTCTGGGAACGGTATTCTCCATCATGCTGATCGCACCAAGCTGGGGAGGAATGTTGAATGGATTGCTTACCCTGCGGGGAGCCTGGGATAAGGTCCGGGTCGATCCGGTTTTGAAATTCATGGTAGTGGCCGTTACTGCATATGGCATGGCGACCTTTGAAGGGCCGATGCTTTCACTGAAAGAAGTGAATGCGATCGCCCACTTCACCGACTGGATCATTGCACACGTCCACATAGGTGGTTTGGGTTGGAATGGATTTTTAACCTTTGGCATGTTTTACTGGTTGATCCCCAGAATGTGGGACACCAAACTTTTTTCTACCAAACTGGCAAACTTTCATTTCTGGATTGGAACGCTTGGAATCATTTTCTATGCACTCCCCATGTATTTTTCAGGTTTTACCCAAAGCCTGATGTGGAAGCAGTTTACCGACCAGGGTGTCCTGATGTATCCCAATTTTCTGGAAACGGTTATCCAGATCATCCCCATGTATATGATCCGGGCGACCGGTGGAATTTTATATTTCACTGGGGTATTGGTAATGACTTATAACCTCCTTAAAACAGCACAGCAGGGTAAATTCATTGCCAATGAAGATGCGGAAGCCCCTGCAATGGAAAAAGAAAGTAAGAAAGAATCCTACTGGCATAGGGTGTTGGAAGCAAAACCGATCCTGTTTACCGTACTGGCACTGGTGGCCATCCTGATCGGCGGGATCATCGAATTTGTACCAACATTCCTGATCAGGTCAAATATTCCAACCATTGAAAGTGTAAAACCTTATACGGCACTTGAGCTCCATGGACGTGATATATATATCCGTGAAGGATGCAATGCCTGCCATTCTCAACTGGTACGTCCTTTCAGGGATGAAGTGGTCCGGTATGATCCCAATGATATGGAATATTCCAAGGCCGGGGAATACGTATTCGATCACCCCTTCCTATGGGGTTCCAAAAGAACAGGTCCTGATCTACACAGGGTGGGGAAAAAATATCCTGATTCATGGCATTATTTTCATATGATGGATCCGACGACCATGTCCCCCAATTCGATCATGCCACCCTATCCGTGGCTCTATGATCATTTTATAGATATTGAATCAACCGCTTTTAAAATCAAAGCCCTAAGAACTATCGGAGTGCCTTATGAAGCAGGATACGAGGAATCCTCCATCGATGAGATCTACCAGCAGGCCGATAAGATTGTGGCAAGTTTAAGCCAGGATGGAATTGAAGTACATCCTGAAACAGAAATTGTTGCGTTGATTGCCTTTCTGCAACGATTAGGCACCGATATCAAAGTGAATGAAACAGTTACACAAGAATAATAAACAACATGTATAAAGATGTATTAAATACGATCGAAAATGTAGAAATATGGCCATTGATCTCAATGATCATATTTTTTCTCCTTTTCATTGGTGTGGGGGTATACCTTCTAACGGTCGATACGAACTTTATTAAAAAGATGAAGGAATTGCCCATGGATGATGGTACAGTGAAACGTGCTGTTTCGGAAAATAATCGGAATAATTAAGAATTCAAATAGACATTGATCATGTTTAAAAAATTGTTTTTTACATTAATCAGCTCGATCATTCCTGCATTCCTTTTTGCCCAGACTGAGCCGTCGGTTAATCAGACATCGAATGTGGAAACATTATTATATGTTGTTGTCGGACTGGTTTTATTGATATCTGTACTGGTTTTAGTTGTAGCCATTTATACCCTGTATGTAGTCAGGGCCATCCTGACGCAGGAAAAAAGCAAAACTGAAGAAGGTAAAGAAGAAGAACCCGGTGAGACGCTCTGGATGAAGATCAGTAAATCCCTTACCAAGGCAACACCGGTAGAGGAAGAGGAAGACATCCTGCTGGATCATAATTATGATGGCATCAAGGAACTTGATAATCATCTTCCCCCCTGGTGGAAGTGGTTATTTTATTTTTCGATCGTCTGGTCGCTCGTGTACCTGCTGGTTTATCACGTATTCGATCTGCTTCCCTTGTCTGCTGAAGAATATGATCGTTCTATCGCCAAAGCCGAAGCAGCCCTGGAGACTCAAAAAGCCAGTGCGCCAACGGCTGCAATTGATGAGAATAATGTAACGGTAACAACGGAGGAATCAGATCTGGCCGCAGGGGAAACCATCTTCAAGCGGCAGTGTGCGGTTTGTCATCAGCCGGATGGTGGTGGCAATGTAGGACCCAATCTGACAGATAATTACTGGATTCATGGTGGAAATATCAAGAATATCTTTAATACCATCAAATATGGGATCCCCGAAAAGGGAATGATATCCTGGCAATCACAATTGAGTCCAACAGAGATGAGAGATGTAGCCAGTTATATCAAGGTTAAGCTGGTCGGATCCCAACCTGCCAATCCCAAGGAGCCACAGGGAGATTTATATGATCCTTCCACCGAAGAACAAGCTCCGGCGGAAGCAGATTCAACAAAAGCTGAGGTAGTGGCAATGATAATCAAACATGGAGGATCTCTATCAAATTGATCAGGAATATCGTGATCATATATCAACTGTAGATTCAAGAGGCAAAAGAGTCTGGGTTTATCCGAAAAAACCTCAGGGAAAATTCCATACCTACCGTATCATTGTAGCCATCATCCTGCTGGCACTTCTATTTACCAGTCCGTTTATCAAAGTTAATGGACAACCTTTGATGCTTTTTAATATCTTTGAGCGGAAATTCATCATTTTCGGTACCCCATTCTGGCCCCAGGATTTTCACCTTTTTGCATTGGCATTGATTTCATTTGTCGTTTTCATCGTTCTTTTCACCGTTGTATTTGGGCGCGTGTGGTGTGGATGGGCATGCCCCCAAACGATTTTCATGGAGATGGTGTTCAGAAAAATCGAATACTGGATCGAAGGTGAAGCCAACAAGCAGCGCAGACTCGATCAGATGCCCTGGAATAGTGAAAAAATCATAAAAAAGGGGTCGAAACACCTGTTATTTATACTGATATCCCTGATCATCTCTCACCTGGTCATGGCCTACCTGATCGGCATTGACCATTTGAAAGAATTAGTAAGTCAGTCACCCATGGAGAATCTGGCCGGCTTTACAGGACTGATGTTTTTTACCTTCCTTTTTTATATGGTCTTCGCCTTCTTGCGCGAGCAGGTTTGTGTGGCTGTTTGCCCTTATGGCAGGCTGCAAGGTGTTTTCCTTGTTGACAACTCCATCGCGGTCATGTACGACTGGTTACGTGGTGAGCCCAGGGGGAAACTTAAAAAAAATCAGGATAGTCCGGAGGCTCAGGAAGGGGATTGTATCGATTGCAAACGTTGTGTGCATGTATGTCCGACCGGAATTGACATCCGCAATGGCACTCAGTTGGAATGTGTCAACTGCACAGCCTGTATGGATGCCTGTGATTATGTGATGAAACGCATAGACCGGTCGAAAGGATTGATCCGGCTGGCATCTTATAACAGCATCAAGAATGGCGTTAAAATCCTGATCAATACACGTGTGATGGGATACAGTTTGATTCTGCTCTTGCTGATATCTCTTCAGGTGTATCTTTTGACTACCCGGATTCCGGTAGAAACGACCATAGTGCAGGGTGCCGGGCATGTTATACCAGGAGCAGGAAAACGGCATGATCAGTAACCTTTATAACATACAATTTGTAAACAAAACATTTGATCGTACAGGTATTTCATTGCGGCTTCAGAATATAAATGACGGACTGATCAAACGGGTAGGCGATGAATCCCTTGAGATCCCGGCCAATGGTAATCTGGAAGGAGTGTTTTTCATTGAACTCCCGAAGAGCAGGATCAAAAGTGCGAAAACTTCCCTGGTGATTGAGGTGCTGGATGATCAGAATGAAATCATTGATGAAGTAAAAACAAATTTCTTGGGACCGGTAGAAAGGAGAAGATCATGAATTGGGGATGGAAAATATTCTTTGTGTTCCTGGCATTCGTCGGTTTCGTTCTTTTTATGGTATTCAGGGCCTTAAGGGAGGACTTCCACCTTGTTGCGGACAATTATTATGAAAAGGAGATCAAGTACCAGGGGGAAATGGATATGATCCGGAATGCCAGGAATTTGAGAGAACCTTTGAACGTTGAATACCGGCCTGCCGAACAGTCAGTGGTACTGACTTATCCGGAAGATCAGAAGGAAGCCATCAAGGGGAAAGTTTATTTTTTCAGGCCTTCCGATTCACGGGATGATCAGGAATTTATCATCAGGCCGGATGCAGCGGGTGTTCAGGTAATCAGTGTGAAAAGTATGAAAAAAGGATTGTGGCAGGTAAAGATTAATTGGTCTTATGGAGCCACCGAATATCAGGAAGAAAAAAATCTAACCCTACAATGACAATACTATGGACTGCATTTCTGGTGGGTTTATTGGGCAGCCTGCATTGCATCGGGATGTGTGGCCCGATCACACTGGCTCTTCCGGTTTTCCGGAATGCACCGGTAACCCTCATATCGTCTAGAATCCTTTATAACCTGGGGCGTACAATCACTTATGCCATCATGGGGGCGGTGATCGGTCTGCTGGGGCAAGGAATATCCCTGGTTGGAGCCCAGCGATGGTTATCCATTATCGCAGGAATCCTCTTGATATCCATTGTTTTTATTCCGTCACATATCTCGGCCAGGTTTTCCATTCTGAAACCTGCCCATCATTTCACGGCTTTCCTCAAAGAAAAGTTTGGGAATCTGTTAAAAAAACGAACCGTACATTCAACTTTCCTGATCGGCATCATCAATGGTTTTTTACCCTGCGGTTTGGTATATGTGGCATTGGCCGGGGCATTGGCCACCGGTAAGGTCGTGGGAGGTACGTTATATATGGCTTTTTTTGGATTGGGGACCCTGCCGCTGATGTTCATCTTTTCAATGGCAGGCCAGTTTATCAGCGTTGGGGTCAGGAGAAAATTCACCCGGTTGATCCCCGCATTCATCCTTGTCCTGGGGATCCTGTTCATTTTACGTGGGATGAACCTGGGGATCCCTTTTGTAAGTCCCCATCTGGAAGGAAAAAAACAGACCGAGATCACTACCTGTCATTAAATATTTTAATGAACTGGTTACTGAACCTCCAAATATCAGAACAGGATCAATTTGATTTCTCCTATTTCAAAGACGTAAAAATTATCGGGCATATAAAGAGCTAGTGTGATAGCAGGTGTGGAATTTGGATTCCCTACACTGTGGAATCCCATTACATCATCAATATAGGTCGTATGACTCCTGTAGCAGGTATTTCCTGAAAGTAATTGCTGCTTGCTGTCTGTTGTATAACGCTTCTCTTCAATTTGTCCGTACAGAACTATAAATCCGAATTTGTCTATTGACAAATTCGTCCGGAGGGCCGAGGGGCCATAAAAATTCAATAAATCCTGAAATACTTAATCATTAAAATAATGTTCAACGATATTAATTTCTTACCATTTGCATGGCCCTAGAGGTTAACTGTAAAATCCGGATGAAACTGTACACCCCATTCCGGGGAAACTGTACACCCTATTCCGGTGAAGCTGTACACGCCATTCCGGGCAAACTGTACACCCCCCTGGTTAGCATATCTTAGTTTTTTTTAATTGCATTTTTCGAAGAAGGCGTACACTTGGACTTTTCAATTTAAAAAATGTCCAAGATGCCAAATCAAAGGAAAGATATGTTAACGATCCGTCAATTGATCCAGTTAAAAGCTAAAGGGTACTCTCATAAGGCCATCAAGGTGAGCCTTGGCATCAGCCGGACCACCGTAATCGAATACGTTCGTTTGTTGGAGTCCAGTGGCTTTACATGGGAGCAATTAAATGAAATGGATGAAGCAACGCTGGATGCTATTATTAATTCCCGAAACAATTACGATGATCGACACAGAAGGTTATTGAATTTTTTCCCTTACATGGAAAAAGAACTCAAGCGTCGTGGAGTGACCAGGCAACTCTTGTGGAAGGAGTATAGCAGTGACGAATCAGATCCATATGGTTATTCGCAGTTTTGTTATCGCTATCAGCAATGGAGCAGGTCAGTTAATCCAACAGCTCCCATGCAGCATAAGGGCGGAGATAAAATGTTTATCGACTTCAGCGGTGGTAAGCTGTCAGTGATCGATCCTCAGAGTGGAGAGATCACAGAAGTTGAAGTGTTTGTCGCTACACTGGGAGCCAGTGGAATGACGTATGCCTGTGCTGTCTACAGCCAAAGACAGGAAGACATAGTCAAATGCATCGAGCATTGTCTGTTATTTTTTGGCGGAGTGCCTGCTGCCATTGTTCCGGACAATATGAAGGCGATCGTTAGCCGGACAGACCGTTATGAACCACAGATCACCCAACTGTTCCGACAGTTAGCCCTGCATTATCAAACCGTTTTCCTGCCCACCCGTAGTGCTAAACCCAGGGATAAGGGAAAGGTCGAGAATGCGGTAAAAAATGTCTATGCACATATTTTTGCCCCGTTACGAAACATGCAGTTCTTCCATATCGATCAGTTAAATCAAGCCATCGCAAGACAGGTAAATCAATATAATGCCAGGCGATTTGCTTCCAGGCAGTATTCACGGGTAGAACTGTTCGAAAAAATTGAAAAACAAGCCCTTAAACCGCTTCCTCTACAACCTTTCGAGATCCAAAAACATAAACGGGCTACCGTACAGAGAAATGGGCACATATATCTCAGTGAAGATAAACACTACTACAGCGTTCCGTACCGGTTTATTGGTCAGAGAGTACAGATCCATTATACCTCTGATCAGGTTGAGATCTATGCCAATTACCAGCGTATCGCCATCCACCAGCGTAATAGGAAGGGTTATGGATATACTACTAAAAAGGAGCATCTGGCCTCCACTCATCGCTATATCCTGGAATGGAATGCGGACCGATATATCCGGTGGGCAAAAGACATTGGCGATGATACCTGCAGTCTTATTGAGAAGATCTTTCAGACAAAATCTCATCCGGAACAGGCATATAAGTCATGTGAAGGAATATTACGTTTGGCCAAAAAAGTAGGCAATGGGCGGCTGAATAATGCCTGCCGCAGAGCGCTTGACTATGGAAGTTTTTATTACAAGACGGTGAAAAATATTCTTGAACGGGGCATTGACCTTCAGCAGGATCTTTTTCATAAATCAACGCAAACCACTCCTGAACATAAAAATATCCGGGGAAGCAAATATTATCAATAACCATAAAATATCGATTAAATGAATACAAATGCGACATTAGAGAAAATGCATCAGATGAAATTTTACGGGATGGCCAGGACCTACCAGGCTTTTTTGACCCAAAAAAATCATGAGCAGCTGACCCATGATGGTATGGTAGCTCATCTGGTTGAGAGTGAATGGCTGGACAGGGAGGACCGTAAAACACACCGTTTTATCCGGGCTGCCAGATTCCGTTATCCCGCTTCGATTGAACAGATCGACTATTATACTGCAAGGAATCTGGATAAAAGTCAAATACTGCGCCTCTCTGAAGGTAACTACATCCGCAATAATGAGAACCTGATCATTTCCGGACCAACCGGTGTTGGGAAAAGTTATATCGCCTCGGCTCTGGGTTATCAGGCCTGTCAACAAGGATTTAAGGTCAGATACTTTAATCTTAACAAATTATTCTCATGGATGCATATATCCCAGGCAGACAACTCCTACCTGAAAGAACTTAACAAGATGGAAAAAACCAACCTTTTAATCATTGATGATTTTGGTCTGCAGCCTATCGAAGGACAGAACCGAAATCTGTTACTGGAAATTATGGAAGACCGCTATGACAGGCAATCCACTATTATCGCTTCCCAGATACCTGTTGAAAAATGGTTTGATCTGTTTGATGATAATACTGTTGCCGATGCCATACTGGACAGACTTATCCATCGTGCACACAGAATTGTACTTAAAGGAGAATCGATGAGAAAGGTAAAATCTAAGAATTTAAAATCTGATAACGATTAACTATATTTATTTATGCGATACCAGGGCGGTGTACAGTTTGCCCGGAATACTATGTTCAATTTTACCGGAATTTTCAGGTGCTTGATAAAGATCAGGGAAAGTACGAAATCCTTATACATGTTTTCGGCGACCGCACCCCTTAATTCATCCGCCGCTTTCCATAGATCAGTCTCAAAATCGATGTCTGGCCTGTTATTGTTGTTATTATTTGCCATATCGTGAATATAAAATAAATCTGTGTAGACCGAAAAAATGCTTTGACTTTTCACTGGGTAATAACTACCTTTAATATACATAGCTGGTTTGGCCCTGTGAACGACTCCCTGTCTGGATCAGGGCTCTCGTTTTTATACAGGTCCTGGATTCGCCCACTCACCACCCTATCTGATATATATCCACTAACGTACCGGTGGCATATTATTTGTTGCTGTTGTAATATAAATCACCGCTGATCATGAAATCTATTATACTTTTTATCATCATTTCCCTCATTATTGGGTGCACCAGGCCGATGTATATATCTAGCATAAAAACCAATGAAGATTATCACCCGGGAACAGTCTCAAAAATCGTTAAAACGTATCTTACTGGAAAAGTTCCTGAATATGAAGAGGTTGGATTGATCCAGGTAGTTTTATCGGATTTCAGGTACGATCGGATCGATCGTATTGTAGAAGAAACCAGGATAAAAGCCATTGAAATGGGTGCTGATTGCATAATCCTGATTAATAGTAATGTGCTAACAGATCAAAATACCTCCTTCTATATAACAGAAGACAGCGTGCCTGTTACCATGGAATCATTAGGTCAACATCCTAAATATGTATTTATTGCTGGCCGGTTGAAAGAATAAATTCAACCTTTCCGGTATAAGTCCCTTTATCCATTGAAAGGTAATAAAGAGATCAGGCTCAGCTTGACCACAATCGAGCCGTCGAATGTATCGGTTTAACCATCGATAGTTTCCAACCCAGTGCAGTATTATCCCTTTTGTTTTCATTGGGAACTTTTCACTCATGCACCCCCCTCTCCTATATATATCCAGTGAAGTGGGTGGTGAAGTATTTACAAATATATCCACCTACCAATAACAGAAGACAGATATAATAGGGCACTGGGTGGTGAAAAAATCGTCGTTTCCAGTCTCTGAAAGCATATTTTAAATTTGACCACCCTGGCGTGGTGAAAAAACCCTCCAGTTCAAACGATAACAATCATTTACTAGTCGACTAATTACTAAATATTTCTTAATATTCAAATGAGGTTATCTGCAGACCTCTCAATCATAGTTGGTAGACAAAGCCCCTGGTCTAAGGATTGGGGGTTTTTGATTTATTTCCAATCAGTTATTACGGCAGTAACCTATCCGTGGAGTAACCTATAATACAACAAGAGAACCGCTCCACTCAAATACCCATTTTCATTTAATCGGCGTGCCAGATGCCTTAATAAATCCTCAGGGCAGAGGTTAAAATCTATGACTAATAGCGAACTAAATATTCTTAAAATAAGTGAAATCGAAGTATCCTATGCACCACGGGTAAGTCCTTCGGAAAGAATCAGCATAACATCTTCTTCGGATGCAGAACAGCTATTCAGAAAAATATGGAAGCAACCAATAGAATTGAAAGAATGCTTCTACGCTCTATTTTTGAACCGTGCTAATAAGGTTCTGGGATACCAGCTGATTTCAATAGGGGGAGTATCTGGAACAGTAGTAGATCCCAAGGTCATCTTCCAAACAGCCTTAAAAGCCAATGCATCGTCTGTCATCCTGGCTCATAACCATCCATCGGGAAATGGGAAACCAAGCGAGACCGACATTCAGCTTACCAGGAAACTCAGGGAGGCAGGAAAGCTGTTGGAGATATCGGTACTGGATCATCTTATTCTTCTCCCAGAGGGATATACTTCATTAGCGGATGAGGGATTGATCTGAGGCTACATCTTGACTGTTTGTTATTTGACAATCTACTTGATGTTCGATGCTGTTTTTCTAAGCATAATAGCCAAAAATTTATATGGGATTGTTTTGACGTCTATGTAATAGATGGTTGAACCAACCCTCAATCTTCGGATTGGTAGATTTTTATTTTGTAATTATTGCAATTATTTGATTTAAAAGCTGGAACCTTTCTTATCGGGTCTTCATTATATTATTACAGAGTAATCACATGTAAAAGAATCATTAAACCAAACACACCAATATCATGACAACAGAAAATCAAAAAAATCTAGAAAACAAAGAAATTTTTGAAAGTCTCGAAAAAGAACTGGAAGAACTCAAAAAACAAAAGGAGCTTGAGGATCTTAACAAATCAGTGGTCCAGCGTTACTGGGAGGGAAAATGGAATGATCGGCGACTTGAGATACTCGATGAATTACAAACAAAAGATGTTGTTTACCATGGGACATCTATGAAAATGAACAAACTTGAAGAATACAAGAAGGCCTATAATAGTTATTTATCTGCCTTTCATGATACACGGATTGAAGTTGAAGAACTTATTGCTGAAGGTGATCGGGTCATGAGCAGGATTCGGTTATACGCTATTCACAAAGGTGAACTAGAAGGCATACTCCCTACTGGAAAAGAAGTAAGTGTATGTGGATTCACTGTTTTCCGGATTGCCGATGGGAAAATAGCTGAGGAATGGGAGATATTAGACGACTTAGGTATGATGCAACAACTAGGCATGGAGTTGACACCAAAGGAGGCTGTTCATTGAGGCTACTTTTTTTAATAAAATCTTTAATTACGGAGGAATTGAAATTGATTATTTAAAATTGTATATCCTGATTTACATAGCTGATAAACCCTGGTAATAATTGCCGGGGTTTTTTTCTGAAAAAATTTAAATTGATCTTTAATTGATACAAGGGAAATCCTTAGTCGTTCAATTATGAAGTAATAATCATGTAAGATTAAAATGTATCGACGCGATTTTTTACGATTCGCCATGGTTGCAGGATTCAGCCATAGTGTGATGAATTCAATTTCGGCTTTTGGTCTTAAGCCGGACAATGAACTTGACCGTTTTGGCGGATTCATCGGCAGGCAGTTCAGAAAAACAGGTTTCTTCCGGATCGAAAAGGACAAAAGATGGTGGCTTGTAACACCAGAGGGTAATGCCTTTTTAAGTTTCGGCATCAATCATCTGCATCCCGGATGGTGGAAGCAGGACTATAACCGACATGCATGGGAAAAACGTTTGGGTCTACAGAACCTGGACAGTCCTGAATTCGAAACGGCACTCAGGGCCTGGTTCCTCCGGACGTGCCGTGAGTACGGTTTCAACACAATCGGAGTGCATAATCAACTGTCGGTCATCAATAGCCCACTGCCATCGATGCCTTATTTAAAGCCGATCGACTTTGTTGATATCCCACATTGGAAGACGGAAGTTCCAGATAGTAATTTCCTTGATGTTTTCGCCAGGGAGTTTTCTTTGCGATGTGACAACCTAGCGAAGGAGATAGCTTATCCTGCCAAGGATGATCCCTTTCTGATCGGCTATGCTATGACAGACTGTCCTCTGTTTACCGAAGAAGATTGCAGGGAACGGCCCGACGTTATTGGCGGTGCTGCAAGGAAAGCCCGAATTGGCTGGCCCCGGCGTCTTCGCAATTTAGGTTCTGATACTCCGGGTAAAAGGGTGTATGTAGAGACTGTGCGGAACCTTTATCGTGATCAGATCAGCGATTTCAACCTTACATACGGTACCCGGTTTGATTCATTTGACGAGTTATTATCGGCCGTGGACTGGAGATTGTATACCGATCTTTCGAATGGAAATGAAATGCGTGACAATATTGAGTTTCTTAAATTGGTTGTCGCAAAATACTACCAAACGGCACGGGATGCGATTCATAGATACGACCCGAACCACATGTTCATAGGAGATAAGATAAATGCCAATACTGATTCGATGGATACCATCCTGACGACCACCAGTCGGTTCACAGATCTCGTGTTTTATCAGATGTACGGGCGAACTGATATTCAGGAGAGCAGTTTGGAAAAATGGTCCGGCATTGTCGAAAAGCCGTTTATAAACGGCGATGCAGCTTTTACCATGATAACGGAAAACATGCCGCGTCCTTTCGGTCCTGTTGCCGATAATATTCACCAGCGAGCAAAGTGGACAGAAGAATTCTTCCGGAGAGCATTTTCCCGGCCGGAATTTGTCGGCTGGCATTATTGTGGGCTGATCGATGCACCAAACCAAATTGAAGCAAAAAAGGACCGACAACACTCCGGACTTCTTGATGGTTATGGTGAACCATATTCCGAGCTCAAAAAAGTACTGAAATCCTGCTCAGATCAAATATATTCCATAGCCATTGGTGGATGAATTAAACCAATCCGCAGAGGAGGGAAAGTTTATAATCTGCCTATCCCTGCCCTTGGGTCTCCTTCTGGGATTCAGTATTCCGGTTGAAGGCGTTCCCCAACAAGAGAGAAGAAGAATCGGGTACTGTTATTCTTGTCACAGATGATACATCCGCTGTTGATCATATTCACCAAATCTTCTATGACTGTACCGTATCCCTCATCTGATCCGTGTATTCTGGACCTGCAAATCACCATCCAAGCAAATATGCTGTACTGATGCTAAGGGGCATTCCGAGCATTTCGCCTTTTCTTGACTCCGGAAATAACAGCTAAATCAGAACCTGGGCTTTGGCAGGTGACGGTGTTTCCCAGGCCAGGAGTAGCCAGGAATTACATAACTAAAGCCAGGGAGATAAAATCCGCTTCCAACATTTTTTCGTTCATCGGAGTATGCTCACCTTTATCGGACACTCATGAGACAGTTGTGAGACACAAATGAGACATCCCAATTCAAGCAAAATAGGCCTAAACAGCCAAGAAATGAGGTATTACAGGTCTAAATAGCTAATATGATACAATTGAGACACTCCTATAACATACACCAAAATTTCAAAAAGTACTGAATTGTAAGGGGGGTGTCTCAATTGTCTCATTGCTATCTATAAAAGCAGAAAAAGCCCAATTACAGCTTGTTTTCATTGATTTTATCGAATGATATAGTGTCCCAAAAGTGTCTTATTTATGTCTCATGTTGTTTCATTTCCCTCTTCTTATCTACTGATTTACAGCCTCTTCTTTCTGTATTGCCTTTGAAGTGGATTATGATATTGAGGATTTAGGTTTCTGAGAATGGCATTTTAAATGGTTTTGACTAAATGACACAGTTTAATGAACATATCCGCGCAATATTTCAATCATTATATCGAATTGTTCAATGAATTCCTTATCATTCAGGCCACTATGTTCAGGACGGAAACGTATGTTTCCCTTTGGATCTATAATGAATATAGAAGGAATACCTGATAATTCATAGGCACTTGATACCAAGCAACTATCATCATCTAACAACACATGAAAAGTGTAATTATTATTGTTGATAAGCCCTCTCACCTTTTTAACAGTCTCATCGCCTTTTTCGAGAACATCAATGAAAAAGAATTTGACACTATCATCGTCTTTATATTTATCAACTAATTTTTGCATTTCAGGGAAAATTGCTATACAAGGACCGCACCAGGTGGCCCAGAAATCGAGTATGACAATATTACCCTTGAAATCAGCCAACCGAATAATATTACCGTCAAGATCATTCAGCGTGAAAAGAGGTGCGGGTTTTTCTATCATTTGCCCTTGAATCACTTCTTTTATCTTTATGCGATATGCCATATTCGCTTTGACAAAAAATGTTTCAAGACCAGCTTCACTCCCTTTCCTTTTGATGTATACTTCTTCAAATAATGTGTTCAATTCCGATTCCCAGGGATTCTCCTTGACTAATGATTCCAATTCGGTGAAGGCTTTCTCTATTTGACCTGTTTCATAGAGCGAGCGGCAGTAGTTCTCACGAATAACTTTGTTTTGTCGTTGGTTCAATTCAACAGCTTCTTCAAAAACAGGAACTGACTCTTCAATTCTTCCAAGTGTATATAACCAAAAACCATACGTATCCAACGCATCTACCAGATTCTGGTTATTTTTTCCCTGCCATTCTTTTTGTGTATAACGATCAGGTTTTTCTGTAGTTTTCAATTCCAATCTAGCTTTTACCACTGCTATTTCTGCAAACTCCACTGCTCTTTCAAGAATAATTTCTCCCTTTATCATAGCCCATGAAAGTGTATCAAGAAATCTCGTGATGGAATCATTTACGTAAGTACCAATGTAATTTTCTGCTTCTTTATATAAGCCCTTTTCTAGATATACTGTAATCATCCGATCGTGCAGTTGATCAATATATTCGCTATTTGGGAAATCTTCTATGAAGTTAAGGATTAATTTGCGTTTCCTATTAATTGATATTTCGCTTGCACATTCCACATAGCGAACAATCTCGCCGTAATAGTCATTTTGCGTTATATTAAACAGTTCATTTTCGTATTTTTCAGCCAATTCTTTTTCATTCATTTCTTTATGCCAGTTAATTAATAGAGATAATTCATCCAGGGTTTTTTCTTTTTTTATGCCTAATTTCTCCAGATGCCCTCTGATGAATTGTGTGGCTGAATCCCGGTGTAAATTGTCCAATGGATACCAATAAGAATTTACCATTTTCTGTACCTGGTCAGGGTAAAATTCGAATTCCTTTCTAAGATATTCTTTGGCAATCTCCCAATCACGCCGCACACATGGATAGGGGCCACCGTAAAAGGCGACTTCAGCCTGCCGTGCCATCCCGCCTTTGACAGGATTTTTGTCAGCGGTAAATAATGGTATTAAATAGGCGTTTTTATTATTATCATCCTGTTGTTCTTCTGATTTAAAAACAATGTACACGGCTAATGTTGAGTCAGTTGCAGTGAATGAACTATGCCAGACACTGTTGGATTTTTCCATTACAATTTCTTTAACCTCAGGAATTCCTTTTGGAAAACAATATGCTATAAGGTTTATTTCATCTTCATCCTTTAGTATTGTTCCTGAAGGATCATAGCTAATGTCTATTTTTTGACCTGGTACAGGGTATTTCGGTTGAAATGAGAATTTTTCAGGCACTCTGCCACACATGACAAAAAGAACACATAGTGTAGATTGTAAGGCAAAGACAAAGGTTCTCATTAAGGCGGTATAACCGACAATGAAGGTAAACTTGGGAGCAGCTAACTTACGCTGTTGCATGGCTCTTCCCGGACATTCCCGATAGTTATCGGGACCGGGATCATTGGATTGAAAAACCAACCGCACATACACCCTTATCAAATTTACGAAAAATTGAAGAAAATCAAATAATCCAGTAAGATAACGATCTCTTTAGTTAGTCAGGGTTTCCCAAATGATGAGACAAGTCCATAAGTAAATTATTGGAAAGGGGGGTACGTCAGTCTTTTTTCAAACCTTTGATCACTATATTCCCAGTCCCTGATTCATCGCAGGGATATCTGAATTCTTTCTGCACTTTTTTGGGATCATTGATGGTTTCATAGAACTGGTCAAGAAACTTGAGTGTTTGTTCTATGTACCTGTCATTTAATAAGGGATTGTCTTCATAGATCATAAAAAAATCATCCTCAAGCTCATTAAATTTTTCAAAAACCTTATTAAACTGATCCATTTCAGACAAGCAGTAGCCCCTGTATCGTCTTTCTAGTGTTGAGCTCATTTTAAGTTCCGGGGCAGGATTTGCATAAGGGGCTCGTACGATTCCGGCATGATCAAAATCATATGGTACGGTGACCGGTAACTTTGTGGAATCATCCATGATCAGTTTTACATTTTGAAGATACTGGACAGACCAGTCAGTGTTACCGATCATGTACTGGAAAACTGCCATTTGTATAAAGTCATCTTTTCTTGTACCCTCAGGTTTTAATCCTTCTATTTCAATCACATACGAGTTATTTCGCTTTGCCATCTGATCTTCTTCTTCAAGTAATATTCCACAATAGGGTCCCGATCTTTTATTATTTGTATTATCATGAAAAATCACTGTTACCAGGCGTGCTTTGAAACTCTTTGATGTAACGAAATTATACAGTTTGTAAACCAGATATTCATGAATAACATATTGATCGTTCCGACAGGGCGTAACCAATTTAATTTTGTCCTGTCCGTGAAACATTGAGGCTTCCGGAGTGGATGATTTCTCAAAGTTAAGATAGAGTGGAGGGAATTTACAGTTTGACGGGATCTTACGGAAATGCCCTCGGACTCTGATCTGAATCGGGATATCCCAGGCAGCTTGATTGTCCTGATATTGTAATATTGCCTTATGATACACGGGATTTTCGCCCCGGTCCCTGAGCACAGATTTTAATTCGCATTTTAAGGTTATCTCCAACATCTCATCGGACTCAAAAAGAGTGGATGTCTGAGCATTGGCTATGTTAACTAGGAGGAATCCCAATAGTGAAGGAAGTATCCTTCTTAATTTCAGAAATAAGAAAGAGGCGTAGACTGTATAATTTTTATTTTCTACCTTGTTGGAAATGACCATGTCGTTCGGATCCGTGCAGATTGTATAGTTTACAGATCCTTTACATCACTTTAATAATTGTCTAAAGGATCTTTGTTCATTCTGCCGTATTAGATTCAATTTACGAAAAAAATGTTAAAGTTAAATTATTCCCATCTTCTGTGGATTAAAGAACATGTAATATCCGCACTCTATACACTCTACAAAAGCCAAGATTCGTCCTCGATCAGGGTCAACGAAGTTGGCTTCACCCCGGGCATCAACTTTCCACATGACTAAAGTTTCATAACCAAATTCGAATTTTTTACCGCCACACATTGGGCAGCATCTGAGGTAGTATCGAAGCTTGCTAGTATACAATGCCCATCTCCTTCAACCATTTACCTCTATATTTTTTGATGAATGGTTTTTGGATGTTTCTGTTCTTGCGCAGTACTTCGAAGGCTTTCTTTTCGTTTGATCCTATCAGGGCAGTCTAGCTGAAAATGTCGGTGAACATAATGGCCGAAAGACGATGTTCTTGCATAACTCTACTTTAAGCTCACAGATCAATTTCACCTCGTTCTTCCATTTCCCTGATCGGTGTTTTTGTGCTAATTATTTTTGAAAATAATGATTGTGGGAATCTTTTTAATTTTGGTTGACCATGGGATAAAATCAGCTTTTAACGGACGATTGGAGAATCTTTCTTGCTTTTGGATTTTTGTGGGAACTTTTATCTTTTCATTGACCTTATATTGATATGAGTATTTTTAGCAAACCATTAGCTTTTTGAGAACCCAGACTACTGTTTTGGAAACGAATCAACTATAATTATAACCAACCAAATTTGAAAGGAGTATAATCATGAATAAAAAAGAGTTTGATTTACTAAACCAAGATACAATGAAGTTAAACTGGTTTTTGGGAAACGGCCAGGCAGTGATGCTCACATGTACCGATGCTAAGAGATCTATCAACGGCATCATCACTGTGACCTGGGCGACTCCAACTTCACACGAACCATTCTTACTCACGGTATCTATCGGCAATGGATTAAAGAGTGACCCAATTGCTTACCGTGTCTGCCACTCGCTCATTAATGAAACCAAAGAGTTTGGCTTGAATATACCAACAATCGAATTGATTGAAGCTGTAGCCAAGGTTGGATCTACTCACAGCGATGAAGTTGATAAGTTTACCGACGCGGGTTTAACTCCCATGGATTCTAAAAAGATTAGTGCTCCCCTGATTTCGGAGTGTTTCCTTAACCTTGAATGTAAGGTGACTGAACAGTTTGTTACAGGTGATCATACTGTATTTGTGGCTGAGCCGGTCGCAGCTTACATGAATGATGATGTATTAGTTGAAGGTAAGTTCGCAGGAAGGTACTGTGATAAAAGCAACCGTGTTTACCTGGGGGACGTCATCACAATGTGGAAAATGTGGTAAAATCGTGGTGGGAAATTCACATTAAATGTAATAGTTAAGACATCTTCTAACAGTTGAGGTGTAAAAGTTAATATCCATTCCAAAGTCCAAACTGGTTAAACCCTGGTGAGAAATTGCCGGGGTTTTTATTGAAATAAAACCGAACAAAATCAGTTTTAAATCGTGCGATCTGTTATTTGTCTATTTTCAAAGTCAGCATAAATTAATGATATTCAATACCTTAAAAATTTTGGCATGCTATTGGAACATTTCATATTACAAGAAAATCAAAATTTGTAATCATGAAAAAGATTAAAGAGTTGTTACTCAACCATCGCAGCTTTAGTTATGTTTTCTTAATTGCGTTCTGGTCACGTATCCTATTTAGTATTATAGCTAATAGTGTGGATGAGGGAGCGCAGTATTCGGCTTCGGAGTCTTTTGAACCTTCACCTACTGAGCAGGGTATGCCAGCTGCTGGCGGTAGTGGAGAAAGTGATGAGTTTTCATTGGGGGATTGACATATAAATGCTAATCTTCTAATAGGTTTTGATGGCCTTATCAAAATTTTTCAACATAGCTGGTTGAGAACTGTGTCAAGTAAATAATTTGATAAAAATTAATAACTTGACACAAGATGAAAAAGAAAGAAAAATTACCTGAAGACTTCAACTTTGAAGCATTTAGCCAACAAGCGATTGAACGGTTAAAGCAGGGAGAAGAATTAACCGGTAAAGAAGGCATTTTAACTCCCCTTATCAAGAAGATATTAGAGCAGGCCCTGGAGGCAGAACTGGCTCAGCATTTTGAGGATGCTGAGCCAGCTGCCCCCAACCGCCGCAATGGCTACAATCGAAAAAGGGTAAAGAGTAGCCAGGGACCCTTTGAATTGGATACACCCCGGGATCGTAACAGCACCTTTGATCCTGAGATTGTCAAGAAACGACAGACCCTACTAGGTAGTTCATTGGATAATAAAATTCTATCCCTATATGCCTTAGGGATGAGCTACAAGGATATCCGGGAGCATATCGAGGAGATGTATGGGGTAGAGTTATCCCAGGGGATGTTAAACCAGATCACAGACAGGATCATCCCGGAGATCAGGGAATGGCAGTCCAGGCCGTTGGAGGAGTTATACCCTTTTCTGTGGATGGATGCTATTCACTTCAAGGTCCGGGAAGATGGCCTGGTTCAACCCAAGGCCCTATACACCATCATAGGTTTGGATATTCGGGGCAAGAAGGAGCTGCTGGGTATTTATCTTTCAGAGAGTGAGGGAGCAAAGTTCTGGTTGCAGGTACTCACTGATCTGACTAACCGGGGAGTGAAAGATATACTGATCGCTTCGATTGATAATCTGAAGGGGTTTTCAGATGCCATTAAAACCACCTTCCCCAATACCGAAGTTCAGCTCTGTGTCATACACCAGATACGCAATTCTCTGAAGTATTTACCTTACAAGGATCAGAAGGCATTTATGAAAGATTTGAAGAAAGTATACCAGGCTTTAACTAAGGAGCAGGCCGAGGATCATTTACATAGGCTGGAAGAACAATGGGGTAAAAAATATCCGGTTATCCTGGATTCCTGGAGAAACAACTGGCCCGAACTGTCCAATTACTTCAAATATCCAGGGGAAATACGAAGGATCATTTACACAACCAATATCATTGAGGGGTACCATCGTCAGATCCGGAAAGTCACAAAGACCAAGGGGGCCTTTTCTTCGGAAAATGCATTGCTGAAACTGGTATACCTGGCGTCTTTAAGGGCTATGGAAAAATGGTCTACACCTGTGTGGAATTGGAATATTACTTTACAGAAATTAGCAATAATTTTTGGAGACAGAATTAAACTTGATCTGAACTAAATGACACAGTTTAATTCCTTTCAACATAGCTGGTTGAAACCCTGGTAATTCTTGCTGGAGTTTTCTTCATAAATACTCGTCACAAAATATGTTCTATAAACAGTCTAGATAACCACTCAAATTTCGACAAATTCTTTCCTTTATTTGGTCAATACTTTCCTTTTTTTTCCAATAATACGTTACCTATTTGTTACCTCATAAATAATAAACCCTGTCATATTCAATATTACTATGAATGGTTTCAAGTACCGAAGGTGGGAATCGAACCCACACTCCCGAAGGAACACGATTTTGAGTCGTGCGCGTCTACCAATTCCGCCACTTCGGCAATATTATAATGATTTAAGAAATTCCTTTCCAATTCCTGATTTTAAATATTTTTCCTTTTTCCTTGCCTTTATTCTATCTGGAAATTCTTCCTTATATATTAAACTAAATGGTCGATAAGGTTTAGTAGTTCTTTCATAACCTTTATTATGCCTATCTAATCGAACATTCAGATCAAACGTCATTCCTACATAAATATAATTCCTGTTAAGGCTTCTAATGGCATATACAACAATCATTTTTTTGCCGAAGTTTTTATAGCCACATTAAGTGCGCGCCTGCCTGCCGGCAGGCAGGTCTACCAATTCCGCCACTTCGGCTTCGATTTCCGTAGCCCCGGAGAAGGCTATCTTCCGTCACCTTGTCCGGATCTTCATCAGGAAGAAGGCCGAAAAGCTAACGTTTTTCGGAACGCAAATTTGTCCAATGTTTGTATAAATAACAATCGAATTTACAATTTTAAAAGGGAGAACAGGATGTCCGCCCGGAAACAGATCGCTTATGGATTTTCTTCGAATTGGATCAGAACCGGACTGTCATACCCCAATCCGAGCAATTCGGAAGCATTCCCTTTGTTGATCCCGATCTCAAGCAGGCCGAGGCTGTTGAAGAGAATGAAACATTCCCCGGGCTCAACGGAAGTATAATAGGCATGAATTTTAGGGGATGTTTCTTTCCCGAACTTGATGATAAAAGGCTTTCCCTGATGCAGGATCCGGAAGATCTCCTGCTCGATGTTGGTGATCAGATTCCCATAATGGTCAACCCTGATCACATTACCGGCAATCAGCTTTTTGGTTGCCTTCAACTGACGCCCAAGCAATCTTATATAATCATCCGTAACCTGGCCCAGGTCCTGTATATCCGTACCCCCTGCCAGCAAAGCAGCGGTGCTTCCAAGGATATCCCGGGCCGGGAAGGAGGTGGTTTCAATCTTTGTACGATCAATCTCAACAATGAGTACGGGATCCTTTTCACTGATGAGGCTTAAGATCCCATTATCCGGTCCGATAAAATATTGATCCTCCAGTTGAATGATGATGTATCTCAGGTCCGGATCATAGACGGTATTGACCGCCACCAGGTGGACCGTACCGGGGGGGAAATCCTGGTAGACTGATTTCAACACAAAAGCACCATGGGCAATATCGAAGGGATTGATCTGATGACTGACATCAATTACCTGTAATCCCGGATTTATCTTCAATATTCCCGCCTTCACTGCTGCCACATAATGATCCTCCTCTCCAAAATCCGACGTAAAAGTGATGAGCGCCATAGAAGCAAAAAAATATTTATGTATTTTTGTTAGAACAAAAGTAAGAATTTTAATAGTAATATATAAATTAGATAAAATAACAGTTTAAGCCTTTGGTAGAAAAGATTATTACGCTTCAGAACATCTCTTTGCTTGACTTTTATGGTGTAGAAAACAAAAACCTGTCTGAACTATCCACACATTTTCCTTCCAGCAAAATCATATCACGGGGTAACGTCATCCGGATCAAGGGAGAGACCAAGGATATCATCCGGATCAACGATATCCTCAACTCGCTGCTCGACCATTATCATAAATTTGGAAAGGTTACCGAGGAAAATGTAAAATCCTATATCGAACGTGATTCGCAGGAGGAACTGGTGATCAGTGAAAATGTGCTGATCTACGGGACAAGAGGTTTTGTGATCAAACCCAAAACACCGAACCAGAAAAAACTGGTGGAAGCAATACATCGAAATGACCTGGTGTTCGCCCTGGGTCCGGCTGGTACCGGAAAAACCTATATCTCGGTTGCCCTGGCTGTGAAAGCACTTAAAAACAAGGAGGTTAAAAAGATCATTATTACCCGACCTGCAGTAGAAGCCGGGGAAACACTCGGATTCCTTCCGGGCGATCTGAAAGAAAAGATCGATCCGTATTTAAGGCCCGTATACGATGCCTTGGACGACATGATCCCCTTTGAAAAATTAAAATATTACCAGGAGAACCGGATCATCGAAATTGCTCCATTGGCTTATATGCGGGGCAGGACCCTGAATGATGCTTTTATCCTGCTCGATGAAGCCCAGAACACCAACCCGATGCAAATCAAAATGTTTCTGACCCGGATGGGGCCCAATTCAAAAGTGATCATCAATGGCGATCTTTCCCAGATCGACCTTCCGAAACATACCCGGTCAGGTCTTCATGAGGCCATTCACATTTTGAAAGATGTCAAAGGCATTTCCTTTGTCTACTTATCTTCAAAGGATGTGATCCGGCATAAAATCGTCAAGGACATCATCGATGCATATGGCAAAGCTTTTCAAGACACATCAAAAACTGATGAAACGTGATCATTGTAAAAAAGATTGATAATAAAAAAGACCTGAAAAAAGCTCAGGAGATCCGGCACCAGGTCTTCGTCGTGGGACAGCACGTCCCAGTTGAAGATGAGATCGATGCTTTCGAAGATGAATCCAATCACTACCTTGCTTTCCTTAATAATACCCCGGTAGGTGCTGCCCGATGGAGAACCACTGAAAATGGCGTGAAACTCGAACGGTTTTCCGTCCTGAAGGAATTCAGGGGCAGTGGAGCAGGATCCGCCCTGATCGATCAGGTTCTGAAAGATGTGAAAAATTCAGAAGTAGGAAAGGAAAAGCAGATCTATTTACATGCCCAGATCGAGGTGATCTCATTATACCGGAAATACGGCTTCAGAAAAGTCGGTGAAATGTTTGAAGAATCAGGCATCCTCCATTATAAAATGATCCTGGACAAATGATCATTTAAATCGCGAATAACAATATACAGGCTCCAAATAAATCACAAGTCTCGATCTATCAATAACCAATAAATTCCATTCGCCTAATACAATAATCAATCATATTCATGTTTATGTTGTTGATTCCGTTATTTGAACAATTTTTTTTATCGATTGGTATTTATTTGGATTTGAGGTTTTGGATTTTGGCTTTTAATCCTTGTTATTTTTCTTCAATTACAAAGCAAGGCTTTTCATTTTTTTGTTTTTTCAACTGGTTTTTTTATTTTATAATCAATATAAAGTTCAACCATGCTATTCTGGACCAAGTTTCCTTTTATCAGGATCACGACCGTGTTTGCCCTGGGGATCTGGGCAGGAAATTATATCCCTGTTCCACTCCAATTTCATTTTGTATTATGGATCATCTTCTGTTTGCTATTTTTTCTTGTATCCAGGCATTTCATCCGGGAAAAATTCAGGAAGTTTAATCTCTCCATCAGTTTTTTGGCGTTTTTTACACTCTTCCTCTTCGGAATCCTGTTGATGCAACTGCAAAAAAATCAGCAGGAAAAGACTGAAAAGATTTTCCGGGATCATCCGATCGAATGTTACCTGGTCCGGGTCCTATTCCAGCAAGGTAAAACGGATCAATATCAAAAAACGACTGCAAAGGTAAGCCTGGTAAAATCTGACCAGGAAATGATCAGACTCTCCGGAAAAATATTATTATATATCCCTGACGAAATATCTGTCCACTATGGTGATCAACTGGTAGTACATGGAAAACCAGCTCCTTTCAACGATCCAGCCTTCCCTGATGAATTCAATTACAAAGATTACATGCAAAGAAAGGGGATTATATTCCATCATTTTCTGGGAAAGGAAGATTTTATCATGATTCAAGCGGAAAACTCTTACCATCTGATGCGGATGGCCGACACGTTCCGGGAGGGACTTGTCCGAAAAATCCATGAACGTATCAGGGATCTCCGGGTACAGGCATTGATGATCGCACTGACCACCGGACTAAGGGATTATTTTGATCAGGAAACCTATAATCATTTTATTGGGGCAGGTATCGTTCATATCCTGGCAGTTTCCGGTTTACATGTGGGGATCCTCTACTTTTTATTGATCCTGCTTACGCGTCCATTATCCTTAACCCAGACAGGCCGTTGGATTCGGCTCATCATCATCCTTCCATTTTTTCTTTTCTTTGCACTGGTCACAGGACTTTCTCCTTCTGTCTTAAGATCGGTCGTGATGTTCTCGATCATGCTGATTGGAACCACCTTAGACCGGAAAACGCCTATCCTGAATTCTGTTTTCCTTTCGGCTTTCCTCCTGCTCTGTTTTGATCCAGGACTTCTATGGCAGGTTGGATTCCAACTTTCTTATTCTGCTGTTTTGGGAATCATCCTTTTCCAGCCACTCCTTCAAACCATGTGGGCTCCCAGATTGAATTTCGTACGATGGACATGGGATCTGGTAACCGTCTCTATTTCAGCCCAACTGGCTACATTGCCCCTTTCCCTGCTCTATTTCAAACAATTCCCAGTTTATTTTTTAATCTCAAACCTTTTTGCCATCCCTTTTGTCACTCTTTTTATCCCTGGCACCCTTGTTTTTATCAGTACCTATTATCTGGAATCCCCGAACCAGGTGGTCTCCCAGCTGCTTGATCTCACCGGTCGGTTTTTTATTCAAATGATCCAGCTCATCAATGGATTGCCCGGCAGTCTCATTGCCCCGGTCAACATTGGATCGATTGAAGCGCTGCTCATCTTTGTAATGATATCGATCCTGTTCATTGTTCTGAGATACCGCAAATACCGGATATTTAAATACGTGTTATTCATTCTCATTTTTATGGTTGTGAAAGATGCTTTCCATTATTTTCATACAACCGGCGAAAAAAAGATCTGGGTCTATTCTGTCGCGAATTCCCCCGTCATGGAGTTGGTCGATGGGCATCACTCCATTATCATTGTTCAGTCTCCGGATAATGACATCTCAGAAAAAGTGAGATATCATACTGAAAATTATCACATACATCAAAACATCAGAAGCCGGATTATTCCCATCCACAACCTCTACGATCATATCCCCTGCATCGAAGAAGATGGATTTATCCTGATTTTCTGGAATGGAAAATCCATTGGAATCATAAATGACGACAGGGACCTGAAGTCAAGCCTGCTAAGCCATTATCCCCTTGATTTTTTGTTTGTGACTAAAAACCACCGCTATGAACCCAAAATACCGAACCTGTTCTTACCTTTTACGGAAAGTGCATCCACCGTCCCCTATTACAAAACTTTCAAAAAGAAAAATCGGCCAAGGATCGATACCAGCCCCGAATTGATCTGCATAACTTTGTAATTCTGGTTTAATGGATCACTGGTTAAGGGGTTGAAGGGATGATTGGCTAGTGGAATATCCAATATCCATGTAAACGGATCAATAATTAAACCCGGAGAACAAAGTTCCCCGGGTGTTCTTTCAACCATGCGAAATTTGAAAGTTACTTGGCTCTTTTGGCTATTGAATAATCGTTTTGGGTGACCACGAAAGTCAGATCCTTCGCGTATTCCGGGAAGGAATATACCCTGGAGAAGTTTTTCCCCACCTTGACAACATCCTCGAAGACCAGTTGGTCTTTATGATCATATATGTTGACGTACACAGGATCCTTTTTAACTCCCGTCACTACAAGACGGTACGCATCTTTTTCTCCGGTATCTCCCAGGGCAATATTCAGATCATTCTCATGCAATTTATGAACTACATCCGTAATGATTTTACCTCCATCCGATTTGATCATGAACTTGTAATTACCATCTGGCATATTGCTGAAATCATAAGGCTTCATAAATCCATTTTTATTCCTGATCCGGTCTGAAAATACCTGCTGACCCTGCTGATCATATATTTTTACATAGACTATTCCCGCATTTCTGACCGGGTAAATCAATTTGTATTTTGCATAGGATGAATCCTCCAGACGAACATTGGTCCTCCCATTGTCACTTTCAAAAACCTCCGAGAGGTCCTGTGCAACGACCATTCCTGTACTCAATGCTGTTACCAATACAGCCATTGTTAAATTCTTTGCTCTTTTCATACTCCTACATTTTAAATTATTGATGATACAAAAATCGTATCTGATAATTGTAATGAACGCAATGGGAATATTATTTGTTTATTAATTTCGTAATTATTTTATCATAATTTTAATAATTTAAAAACTTGTATAATTTTCTGACTGAAGATTTGATTCTTGTTAAAGATGGGATAGGAAAATTAATAATATTTCAAAAATAGGAATTGCGAATCAACCTATCCGGTATATTATTCTGTTCATGATAAATTAACATAAATTTTATTCTGAACCAGGGTCGTGGATATCCTGGGAGGTCAGGTCTGCCGGAAGTTTGATCTGATCGGTATAAAATTTGACGCGGGAGATATCGGAATTGAATATTTCGATCTTATCGATCCGGTCTTCTTTGTGATTAAAAAAAACTTCAACAAAATAGTCATGGTAGAGGTATAAATTGATTTTGAATTTATAATACCGGATGGCCACGATAAATTCGCCTTCAAAGTAAAGTTTTTTTACTTTTTCATGCAGTGGCAAATTTGCAAAATGTATCCGGCTTACCATGATTAAGATTTAAAATCAATAACCGCCTCTCTCCAATTTTCCCCAAAAGGGTATTCATCTGTAGGGTCAAAGCGTCATATCCCCACTTACTTTTCTATTATAAACGTTATTAACGTACAAAGAATCAATAAGAAGGTTTTAATATAAGATAAAATATTTTAATTTTCCCAAGTATTAAATCATTTCTTGCATGATTTTAATACAGGGATTCTTAATTAATCCCATAAAATATGATGAATTTTGGATACTTTTAAACTACCATGAAACATACAATGAAAGTATTTGCTGTATTTTTTTTAATTTTTTTTACTTATCAAACCATTGCCCAGGATATCATACCCAAGGAAAGATTCGGCGAAATCGAAATAGGGATCACTTATGAAGATGTGATCTGGATTCTTGGATTTGACGGCTCGAAAATGTCCAAAGAAAGTGCTCCTGAAATGTTGACCGCACCTTTGGAAGCGTTAAAGATCGATTTTGATTTCGTGATTAATTTCAGGTACATCATGGACCTCCCGGTCACTTCGGTATACATCAAGGACAATCTGGTAGTATATTTTACCATCAGCAGTTATCCTGAATACAATCAGTTCATCTGCCAGGACCTTAAAACTTCCGTTGGCCTCAGATTCTGGGATTCCCTGAAAAAGGTAAGGGAATTGTACGGGCAACAATCCGAACCGCTTTAAAATATAACAGTGGTAACCTGAAATATTATGCCTACGAAACGGCAGGAATCTGTTTCGGGATTGATAACGACGAAGTCCGGACCATCAGCATATTTAACCAGGATTTTTAATCAAAGAATGAATGCAATTTTTTACTGAAAGAAATACATTGCCAGGATCATGAAAACGAATTTGAAATTATCTTTAATAAATAAATTAGGAATTTATTTTGTCATCTTATCTGTGGCTGGGTTCATCTTTTCCTGCGGAGGTGATAAAAAACAGGAGAAGGATGCCAGCGAGGAATTCGACCAGGCGGCCTCTGAATTATCAAATCGCGTAAAAAAGGTGATCTATGAAATTCCTCCCCCTTCCGAGATGCCTGTCCTTATCCAGTCGACCGGTGCCAGTTACAATCCTGATATGTCAGTGGCCTTGAAAAGGCGAAAAAATATACGGCAGCAATAAGGTGGCCGCCCTGAATCTGGGCGTATACACCACGGATATTGGCTATCTCGTAACGTATGAAAAAGTACAGGAAGCACTCAATTATATGGAAGTCTGTCTTGAACTGGGAGAATCCATCGGCATCCAAAATGCAATTGATCCATCGGTAGTTAAAAATTTCGAATCAAACCTGGACAATAGGGACTCCCTTGCTTCCATCATCAATCAGGTGATCAGCGAAAGTGATGAATTTCTAAATGAAAATGACCGGAGCAATATAGCGGCTTTGGTCATTTCCGGTACCTTTATTGAAGGTCTTTATATTGGCACCCAGCTTGTTAATAATTATCCCAAAGATATGTTGCCGGATGATTCCCGCAATCTTGTTCTCAGTCCTTTAATCAAACTGATCCTTGAACAGGAGGAGCCATTATCCGACATGATCTCCCTTTTGAAAAACATCCAGGATAAGGATGACTGGATAGATGGGTTGATCAACAGCATGGAAGAATTGAAAAAGAATTATGAAGCGCTGGAAATTGAGGGCTTATTATCCGAAAATCGTACTGATCTGGTGCTCACTGATAATACATTGGAACGGATAACACTTCAAATCAGGAAGATAAGAAATACGGTTACCTATTGATTTTGAATGATGTCGAAGCCCAGTAAAAAAGAATGATCCAAAACACATTCATTACTTTTTTATGACTTATAGGTTTTTTTCTTCTCGTATCAGATGAGCGAACAATTACTCAAGGCAATCATCTTACTATTTGCCATACTGGCAAAAATAGACGGTCTATCCAAAGATGAACGGATCACCATCCGTAATTTTCTATTCAGCCGCTTAAATGAGGAAACGGCCAATTACTATTTTTCCCTGTTCAGTCAATTGATCGCCCAATACGAAAAAAAGGAAAGTCAGATCAGTCCTGAGGATAAAAAAATAGAAGAAATCAGGGAGCTCGAAAAAATAAGCCGGCAGATCAATCATGAACTGACCCAGCATCAGAAAATTGTGCTCATCCTGGATGTGATCACCCTGTCTATTGCAGACGGGAGGATCTCAAAAGGAGAAGAAGAAATTATTCATTCGATCGGTAAATCCATCCGGGTTAATGCTGATGATATGGAAGGAGTCAAATCCTTTGCACTCGCTCAAGGAATGAATGACTTTGATCAGGGGATGTTCCTGATTGCAGCTTCCTCCAGAAAGGGCCTTTCTGATCAAGTAAAATTCATCGAAAATCCAAATATAGATGGATTCATTGCTTTTCTCGGCACTTGAAAATTATCCGGGGACCTTTTTTTTGAAATATCTGGGCAATTCCATCATCTACCTGAATAATTTTCCTGTAAAGCACAACGAAATGAGGATCATGCCTTCAGGGAGTACCATCCGCGGATCCAACATCAAGACACTTTTTTACAGCGATATTGCCAGCAGTTTTAAAAAACATGAGAAAGGATCGGCTTTATCCTTTACCGCTAAGAACATCCATTATAAATTCAAATCCGGGGATATCGGCCTGCGCGACATCAGCCTCCAGGAACAGTCCGGAACGCTGGTGGGCATCATGGGATCCAGTGGCTCAGGAAAGTCCACCCTGATGAATATCCTCAACGGCACTGAAAAACCGGATTCAGGCAAAGTTGAGATCAATGGGATCGATATTCACCAGGATAAAAAAAATATAGAAGGGATCATCGGTTATGTGCCTCAACATGATCTCCTGATTGAAGACCTGACCGTTTTCCAGAACCTGTATTATGCCGCGAGACTCTGTTTCAGTGATTTGAATGATCAACAGATCACTAGCCTGGTTAACACGACCCTGGCCAACCTTGGATTGATCGAATTTAAACATTTGAAAGTCGGCAATCCCATGGAAAAGATTATCAGTGGCGGGCAGCGTAAACGATTAAACATTGGCCTGGAACTGCTGACGTGAACCGGCTGTTTTATTTGTTGACGAACCCACTTCAGGACTTTCGTCGAGAGATTCAGAAAATATCATGGACCTCCTGAAAGAATTATCGCTTAAAGGGAAACTGATCTTTGTAGTGATCCATCAACCTTCTTCCGATATTTTCAAACTATTTGACAAACTGATCATTCTCGATCTGGGTGGATACCAGATCTATTATGGCAATCCGATCGAAGCCGTTACGTATTTCAAGAATGAATTCAACCTGGTGGATAGCGAACAGGGTGAATGTATCACCTGTGGAAACGTAAATCCAGAACAGATTTTCAATATCATTGAGACCAAGGTTGTGAATGAATTCGGGAGGCTGACCCCGGACAGGAAGGTAACCCCTCAACAATGGCATGAAACTTTTAAAAGAAAAATCCAACTGAAAGAAGTACCGGAATTCAGGGACCGGTTAATCTCGTCTATCAACATACCCAACTGGCTCAAACAACTGAGGATTTTTGCAACCCGGGATTTTCTTTCCAAAATAAGCAATAAACAATATCTGCTGATCAATCTTTTGGAAGCACCCATACTGGCCATCATCCTGGCTTCCATTGTCCGCTATTATCCTGTTTCCGGGAGTGACAGCACCTCCCAGTATTTTTTCAGTACCAACGTAAATATGCCTGCCTATCTATTCATGAGCATCATTGTTGCCTTGTTTATGGGACTGACCGTCAGTGCGGAAGAAATCTATCGTGACAGGAAAATCCTGAAAAGAGAATCCTTTCTGAATCTCAGCAGATCAAGCTACCTGGTTTCTAAAATGTTGATCCTCTTCAGCTTAAGCGCCATTCAAACCTTCACCTATACCCTGATCGGTAACGAAATCCTCGAAATTAATGGCATGTTCATTCCTTTCTGGCTCATCCTTTTCAGCACTTCCTGTTTTGCCAATCTGCTGGGACTGAATATTTCATCTGCTTTCAACTCAGCCGTAACTATTTATATTCTGATACCCATTCTGTTGATCCCTCAAATATTATTGAGTGGTGTCGTGGTAAAATTTGATGAGCTCAACCCCAGGATCACCTCCATGGATAAAGTTCCCCTGGCAGGAGAGATCATGACTTCCAGGTGGGCATTTGAAGCCGCCATGGTGACCCAGTATAAAGAAAATGCATTTGAAAAACTTTTTTTTGAACTGGACAAACAAATGGGTAATTCCGAATACAAAAACCTGTATTACGTTCCAACCCTCACTGTCTAAGCTGGATTATTGCCACATTCATTACCAGGATCAGGATCCAGAAACGATCCGACGTCTAAAACAGAATTTTACGCTTTTAAAAAATGAGATCGGGTATGAACTGGATCATTTCGGTCAGAGTAATCTTCCGGATTTTGAAAATCTGGAGCTGTCCCGTTTTTCCGAGGAAACCTATCAGGATACCCAGCACTTCCTCGAAGTATTAAAGAAAGTCTACATCAGACGTTACAATGATGCTATGAATGAAAAGGAAAGACTGATGGGTTTGATGACAGAAACGCCGGCTAAAAGACAAATCTTTGAAACCATTAAAAAGGAAAATCAAAATGAAAGGATCGAAGATATGGTAACCAACCAGAATGAGGCACTTCGGATCGTTGAATACAAAAACGAACTGATACAAAAAATATATCCCATTTATTATGAACCAGAACGGCCGGAAAATCTGTTTGATTTCAGAACCATCTTTTATGCCTCCTCCAAGCATTTTCTCGGAACGCATTTCAACACCTTGTGGTTTAATATCTGTATGATCTGGGTAATGACCATTCTCCTGGTCATCATGTTGTATTTTGATACATTACGCTGGATCATACTAATACCGGAAAAACTGAAGATTAAAAAAGAGGGAGCTCCCAGTGGATAAAATCATTTCAACCATAACCTTCCGGCGACAAATATTAACTTTTATTTTGTTCTGTTGAATACCATGTTTTTCTATCTGTCCAAAATATTCGCCTTTCTACTGATGCCCTATACACAGATGTGTATCTGGTTCCTTCTCGCACTCACCCTGAAAAGTAAAAAATGGAAGAGGATCTTTTTTATTCTGGGAATTGTGTATTTATTCTTTTTCTCAAACCGTTTTATTGTAAATGAAGCCCTTTTGGTATGGGAAATTCCACCAATCCCCATCAAAGATCTCGAATCAAACTATGAAGTGGGTATTGTGCTGGGTGGCATTACAAGCGTTGAAAGAGAGCCCAGGGACCGGATCTACTTTTACCGTGGTGTCGACCGGATCAATCATGCCATCCAACTTTATAAAATGGGCATTATACGCAAAATACTGGTGACCGGTGGATCCGGCAAAATGGTCGACAATCAACTAAGGGAAGCGGATAACATGGCCCGGTACCTCCTGATGTGTGATATAAAAAAAGAAGATATCCTGGTTGAAAACAATTCAAGGAATACCTACGAAAATGCACTATATTCAACAGAGCTCCTGAAAGATTTGGAGCTGGCTGACAAAAAGCTCCTTGTTTTCACTTCCGCCACTCATTTACGCAGGGCTTTGTTGTGTTTTGAAAAGATGAACCTGGAGGTAGATGGATTCAGTACGGATTTTTACAGCAGTGAGCGCAGTTTCACCCCGGATAAATTGTTTGTTCCGGATCCTACCGCTTTTTCCGACTGGCAGTTGATCATCAAGGAAATAGAAGGCCTGATTTTCTATAAACTTGCCGGCTATATTTAATCTTTAGTTTTCGATCCAGACGGATTTGATGTTCATGAACTCCCGGATCCCCAGGTGTGATAATTCCCGGCCATAGCCTGAGGATTTGACACCTCCAAACGGTACTTTCGGATGGGAAGCCACCATGGCATTAACGAACACGGAGCCGCTTTCAATTTCCCGTGCCAGTTTCCCTGCTTTTTCCAGATCCTTTGTCCACAGGGAGGCACCCAGGCCAAATTTTGACTGGTTGGCCATCCGGACCGCTTCTTCCGAATCTTTCACCACGATCATGGAAGCCACTGGGCCGAATAGCTCTTCATCGAATCCTGGCATCCCGGGCCTGATTTCTGTCAGGATGGTGGGCGCATAAAAATTCCCTTTATTGCCCGATTTTTTCCCACCATGGCGGATATGAGCTCCTTCTAATACGGATCTTTCTACCTGCCGATCCAGGTCTTCGAGCAGATCTTCCCGGGCCATGGGGCCCACCTGGGTCTGATCTTCCATTGGATCCCCCTGTTTTAATTCCCGGAATAAATCCAGGTAGCCATGGATGTATTCATTGGCTATTTTTTCTTCCAAAATGAATCTTTTAGCAGCGATGCAACTCTGGCCACAGTTGATCATTCTGGCTCTAACACCTGTTTGCACTGCCTTTTCCAGATCGGCATCCGCAAGCACAATAAATGGATCACTTCCCCCCAGTTCCAGGACCGTCTTTTTAAGATTTTTTCCTGCCCTTTCGGCTACTTTAATACCGGCGAATTCACTCCCGGTCAGGGTAACGGCTTTTACCCTTCCATCGTCAATGACCCGATCCACCTGATCCGCCTTGATCAACAGGGTTTGAAAAACTCCTTCAGGAAATCCAGCTTCCGTAAAGATCTTTTCAATTTCCAAAGCACACTGGGGGACATTTGAGGCATGTTTGAGAAGTCCTACATTTCCCGCCATGATATTCGGGGCAGCGAATCGGAATACCTGCCAGAACGGAAAGTTCCAGGGCATGATCGCCAGTATAATCCCAAGCGGATCAAATGTGATATAGCTGTTTACTGATTCAACCGGCAACCGTTCATCTTTCAGGAATTCTTCGGCATTTTCAGCATAATAATGGCATACCCAGGCACATTTTTCGACCTCAGCAACGGCCTCCTTTTTGATTTTTCCCATTTCAAGGGTAATGACCCTGGCCAGATCCTCTTTTTTCTTTTCAAGGAGGTTGGCCGCTTGATTCATCAGGCCGGATCTTTCAGAGAAAGGAGTTTTTTTCCATTGTGGAAAGATCTGATCGCCTTTTTTTAGTGAATTATTGATTTCCGATTCCTTAAATACTTCATATTCCTGAATAACCTGGTTGTTAAATGGGTTTATGGATTGGATTAACATAAAATTTTGTGTTTTTATTTTCATCGATGGCCACCCTGGCGGCTACAAGAGCCAGAATCGGTCCAAGGATCACGCCAATCAATGGTAAAAGAATTATTAAATTAAATATGAGCCCATTTCCCATCGCAATGCCCGCAGTCTTCCGGATATGTTCCTGACTTTCGGTGCTGGATAATCCATCCATTTCATAGGCATAATCCATCATGACCATCCCAAAAAAATAACTTTCGACCAATAGAAGGATGGCAGGAATGGCGGGCAGGATCCATACAATGATCAGCGTAAGAAACAATAGTCCTGCGGTGACCAGCAGTTCGAGGAAAAAATTCCGGATAGCAATCCGGATACCCCGGAAGGAACAAAAACAATACGCCCTGATATTCATTTTTTCTTCCACCCCCTCTATCCTTTTATGTAGTACTTTGGATATATTAACGAAAACGGGTGAGAGCGCAATGAGTACGAAATACCGGTAAATTTTCAGATAAATAAAGAGTATGAGTCCGCGTATTAAGATCGCGATGATCAGTTCAATCATATTCCCGAAGTTGGTATCATAATCCCGGAAGGTATACCGGCTTGTCACATAAAGGATGATATCATCGGATGTGATCCACGCCAGAAGTACAACAATGACCGCAATGACCAGGCTGAGAATTGCCGGCAGGATCAGGATGGACCAGAGGTTATATTTATCCAGTATCCGAAAAGCGCGGACATAAGAATTAATGCCTAAAAATATTTGTTCTCCTATATTCATTTTGAATCAATCTTGTATAAGTTTATTAAAAAAATACGGCTATTCCAACCAAAGCTTCCGCTTCTTGAGTAATTTTGATAGGGAAATACTTCCCTGGAAGTAGATACATTGAATAAGGAGAGAGAAAATTATTTTTGAATTGAATGTATCATGATTTTTTTGAGATTGTGTTACATAAGCCCTCACAAACCTGTTAATAATTTAACCGATTATGAATTTATTAGATCAAATCCGATTCAATGCAAAAAAATATCAGCAAAGGATCGTTTTACCGGAAAGCCTTGAACCCCGCACCCTTCAGGCTGCCAACCTGGTGTTGGGCGAACAATTAGCCAGGGTCATACTGATCGGAGAAAAAGATGATATCCTGAGTACAGCGGCGGAAAACCAGTTAGATTATATTGAAGCAGCCACCATCGTTAATCCACTTGATCATGAGAAAAAAGAACACTATGTCCGGTTGATGGTAGAACTGAGGAAACATAAAGGACTGACCGCCGAAGATGCCAGCCAGTTAATTGAGAATCCGCTTTATCTTTCCACCCTCATGATAAAGAATGGGGATGCCGATGGGGAAGTAGCAGGCGCCATGAATGCAACCAGCGACGTATTGAGACCCGCCCTGCAATTTGTAAAGACCATGCCGGGTATAACCGTGGTGAGTGGCGCATTCATTATGATCCTCCCCGAAGGAACATATGGTGAAAACGGGATCCTAGTTTTTGCTGACTGCGCCGTACATCCCAATCCTGATGAAAAACAACTGGGTGAGATCGCTGTTGCCACGGCCAGAACAGCCCGGGATATTGCCGGAATTGACCCCAGGATCGCCATGCTCAGTTTTTCCACCAAAGGTAGTGCCAAACATGAGTTGGTGGATCTCGTCGTCAATGCCACAAGAATCGCCCGCGAAATTGACCCGGAGATCAAGATTGACGGCGAATTACAGGCAGACGCCGCAATCATTGAATCGATCGGTAAAAAGAAGGCGCCGGGAAGCGCCATTGCCGGAAAAGCCAATGTGCTGATCTTCCCTGACCTGAATTCAGGAAACATCGCTTACAAGCTGGTCCAGCGTTTGGCGAAGGCGGAAGCGATCGGCCCGATTTTACAGGGAATGGCTGCCCCCATCAACGACCTTTCAAGAGGTTGTTCTGTAAGCGATATTGTTAACATGGTTGCCATTACGGCCAACCAGGCTGCCGGAATTAAAAAATAAAATATGCTCCCATGAACGAAAAAGTGGAAAAAATTGAATCTTATGCCATAAAAAAAGATATTGAAGACCGGCATAAATCAGAAACCTTCAGCAAGGTCGGGATCGTTGGTTGTGGTAACCTGGGCCAGGAAGTGGCCAGGATGGTGAGCAATAACGGGGTGGATGTCATTTTCCTGGAAATGACGATAGGCAAAATCGATGATGCCCTCAGCGGCATTGCCAAAGACCTGGACAACATGATCGAAAGGTGGGGTATGACCGAAAGTGATAAAAGGGCCATCCTCTCAAGGATCCGCGGCACAACAGATTACGCAGATCTCAAGGGTTGTGATATTGTGATAGAAGCGGTAAAATCAAAAACCAGGGAGGACAGCGTCGAAATCAGGAAAAAGATCTTCAAGGAAATTGAAAAGGTAGTGGACCAGAAGACCATTATTGCAACCAATTCAACCACACTGGTCATCACGGAACTTTCTTCTGAACTGGATCATCCGGAAAGATGCGTCAGCCTCCATTTTATCTCCCCGGCGGCCGATGTGCCGATCGTAGAGGTGGCCAGAAGTTTGCATACTTCCGATGAAGCTTATAAGAAAGTGTGCAAATTTGCCCGGCTGCTGGGTAAGCGGGTCATTCCCGTGATTGAATCCCCCGGCATCATCAGTACACGTCTCATCGCCCCCATGATTAACGAAGCCTGTGAGATCCTGATGGAAGGAGTGGCTGATATGGAAGATATCGATGCTACCATGAAAATAGGATATGGTTTCCCATATGGCCCTTTTGAAATGGCTGATAAAATAGGGATCGATGTAGTTGTCAGATGGCTTGATAACCTTTATAAAGAATTCGGAGACATCAAATACAAAGCTTCCCCCATGTTGAAAAAAAGGGTCAGAGCAAGCCATCTGGGTCGAAGCACCCGAGTGGGTTTTTACAGATATGATATGGATGGAAAACGCATTGGGCAGGACAGAATGGAACCCTGTTGAATAATCGGAAAATAATATAGGAATGAAAATATTAGTTATAAATTCAGGATCTTCCTCTATCAAATATCAACTTTTTGACATGGAGAAAAGCTCTGTAATCGCCAAAGGGATTGTTGAAAAGATTGGCATGCTGGGTTCTTTTCTGAAAAATACGAGGGATGATGGCGATGAAGTTAAGCTGGAAGGCGAAATTGTCGACCACCAGGCGGGCATTGAATACATGCTGGGTGTGTTGATCAGCAAAAAACATGGATCATTACAATCATTGGAAGAAATTGATGCAGTGGGTCACCGTGTCGTTCATGGGGGTGAAACTTTTAAAGGAAGTGTGCTGATCAACGAAAAAGTAATCAAAAAAATGGAAGAAGTGGCTGAACTTGCCCCTCTTCACAATCCACCCAATTTAAAAGGCATATATGCAGTATCCGAACTTTTACCAAATGTCCCCCAGGTAGGTGTCTTCGATACCTCATTCCATCAGACCATGCCCGATTATGCCTATATGTATGCCATCCCCTATTCCCTGTACAAGAAATATGGTTTGAGGCGGTATGGATTTCATGGGACCAGCCACCGTTATGTCTCTAGAAGGGCCTGCCAAATTTTAAATGTTGAAATAAATAAACAAAAGATCATTACCTGCCATTTGGGAAATGGTGCCTCAATTACGGCGATCAAAAAAGGAAAATCAGTAGATACTTCCATGGGCCTGACACCTGTTGAAGGTATGATCATGGGAACCCGTTCCGGTGATCTGGATCTGGGAGTACTCACTTTTATCATGAATAAAGAGGAGATTGGTGTACAGTCAGCCAATACACTGGTCAATAAACACAGCGGGATGCTGGGCATATCCGGCGTTTCTTCTGACATGCGAGAAATCGAGAAAGCCGCTGAGGCAGGGAATGACAGGGCCAAACTGGCTCTCAAGATGTACAGTTACAGGATCAAAAAATTCATAGGAGCCTATTGTGCGGCGATGGGAGGCATGAATGTCATAGTTTTTACGGGTGGAATTGGTGAGAATGATAGTTATACGCGGGAGAAAGCCTGCAAAAACATGGAATTCCTCGGTATTAGGATTGACAAGTTAAAAAATAAAAATGCCCGGGGAAAAGAAGCCATCATTTCAACAGAGGATTCAGAGGTGACAGTCATGGTGATCCCAACCAATGAAGAATTGGTCATTGCGGAGGATACCCTCGAAATCGTTTCAAAGCTGAAGAAATGACCTCCTCACCTCCAAAAGGGGGCGTGATAAAATATTTTTTGCATTGTATTTTGATATTCATTATTTTTAGCCTGGTAATTTAGATTTTTTTGACTATGAAAATTGCAATACCAACCAGTGATGGAATAAGAATTTCATCGAATGTCCACAGCATCCAAGGATTCAAGGTATTTGAAATTGTTGCCGGGAAAATCGTAGACGAAATCTACGTCACATGGACAAAAGGGGTGAATAATTCGATTCCATCAGTGGATAATGGGAATTCAGCCCCGCATGATCATGATGGAAACTTATCAATACTCTCCGGAATAGATGATTGTCAGATTGTGATCGCCAATGGCGTTGGTAAGATGATGTTTGAAGAGCTCGTCAGGGCGCATAAAGAGGTTTATATTACGGAAGCTTCTCATGTGCGGGGAGCGATCAATCATTTTATTAAGCAAACCTTAAGGAATCATCCTGAAATTGCTTGAGTCAGATCTCACGATTTATATCATAATCCTCCAGGTAATCGGCGACTTTCCGAATAAAAGCTCCCCCCAATGATCCGTCTATGACCCGGTGATCGTATGAATGCGACAGGAACATTTTATGCCGGATGCCGATGGCATCCCCGGTAGGGGTTTCAATCACCGAAGGCTTTTTCACAATCGCTCCCAAGGCCAGAATGGCTGCCTGGGGTTGCATGATGATTGGGGTACCCATCAGATTTCCAAAGGATCCTACATTGGTCACGGAATAAGTGCCTCCACTCAATTCCTCGGGTTTCAATTGATTATTCCGGGCACGGTATGCCATTTCGTTTACTTTCGAACAAAGTCCTACCAGATTATATTGGTCAGCCTGGTGTATGACCGGTACAATCAGATTAAAATTCTGCAGGGCAACGGCCATGCCGATGTTGATCTGATGCTTCCGGATGATCTTATCCCCTTCTACAGAAATATTGACCATTGGGAAATCCTTGATGGCCTTGATGACTGCCTCAATGAATATGGGAGTGAATGTGAGTTTCTGATTATATCTTTTTTCAAATTCCTGCCTGATCTTTTCGCGCCAGATAACGATCCCGGTAACATCCGCCTCCACAAAGGAGGTGACATGGGGAGAAATACGTTTGGACTCAACCATCCGTTCAGCGATCATTTTTCGCATACGATCCATCTCAATGATCTCATCTTCCCCGGTGTCAATCCAACCCTGGGTCCTGAAATCCATCTCGTCAATGAATGGCCGGTCAGCAACCGAAATCACCTCCTTGATCTTAGCAGCCTCTCTTGATTTTTTCTCGGCTATAAAAGCCAGGATGTCCTTTTTAGTCAGCCTGTTTTTTTTACCCGATCCTGTAAGATGGCCCAACTCCTTCAGGTTAATGTTTTCCTGTCTGGCGATACTCTTGACAAGCGGCGAGTAAAACCGTTGTGTTCCCGGGCCGGCTAAATGATTCAGACCATTGGAGGTAGGGCCGGAAAAATGTGAAGCTTCCTGGGTCTCAAGTTCCTCCGGATGTTCATAATCATCGGGCAGATCATCCAGTCCAAGAGGGTGTTTGATGATTTCTTCGGTTTCGATGATGGCTATGGTTTGACCAACCGGCACAACTTCCCCCTCTTTGGCTAAAATTTCTTTTAAAATACCCCCATGCGTGGAAGGTACCTCTGTATCTACCTTATCGGTGGCGATTTCCAACACTGATTCATCCGCTTCAATCGCTTCGCCTTCCTTCTTCAGCCAGCCCAGCACGGTGGCTTCCATAATACTTTCACCCATCTTGGGCATTACCATTTCGACAAGTGCCATATCATCAAAATTTTGAACCGGATATAAACAAATTTAATATTTTCATCCATCAGTTCCATTTTTTTGAGATATTCTTTGCCATAAAAGGATCAATGCGGCGACGGATGAATATTTGATGGTATTGATCCGGTCCTTGGGAATGTTGATTTTCCTGGTCATGACACCGGACTCATCCGCCACGGCCATCCAGACAGTACCTACCGGTTTTTCAGGAGTGCCTCCTGCCGGTCCCGCGATGCCGCTCGTCGAAAGGGCATAGTGGGTATGGAAACGCTTCCTGCAACCAACAGCCATCTCCCTGACAGTTTCTTCACTCACTGCGCCAAAATTGAGTAAAGTATCCCCGGATACTTCCAACTGGCTGGTTTTTATTTCATTGTGATAAGCCACCACCCCACCCATAAAATAATCTGAACTACCCGGAATGGTAGTGATCAGATGGCTGATATATCCGCCCGTACAACTTTCAGCCGTTGAGATCGTCTCTTCCTTTTCACGTAGCCATTGCCCGATCCTTTCCTGAAGCGACAACCCGTCTTCCCCATAAATGTATTCCGGTATCAGCTTTTTAAGTTCTGCGACGCGATCAGCTATCTCGGCCTTGAGCAATCCCGGATCATTGCCGGTACCCGTCAATCTCAATTTCACCTGCCCATATCCAGGTAAATATGCCAGCGAAATATGAACAGGTAATTCTTTTTCCCATACCGCTATTTTTTCTGCCAGCCATGATTCCCCAATCCCGGCGGTCATGATCAATTTATGTAAAATGATGGGAGTCTGATATTTCTCCTTAATCCTTGGAATCACCTTCTTCTGAAGCATGTGATGCATTTCGTGTGGCACGCCCGGCATAGAGATAAAAACATGATGGTTTCTTTCAAACCACATCCCCGGGGCGGTCCCCATCTCATTGGTGATCACCCGGGCAAGTTCAGGCAATTCAGCCTGCTTCTGATTGATCTCCGTGAATGGCATTCCCCTTTTCTCAAAATAGCTACGTACCTCGGCCAGCGCCTCCTGGTTCATCCGCAATGGAGCATTTAAATATTCTGACAGGCATTTTTTCGTGATGTCATCATTGGTTGGCCCCAATCCTCCTGTGATCAGGATCAGGTCAGATTGTGCTTCCGCATAGTCAAGGATGGAAAGAATTTCCTCCCGGAGGTCCCCGACGGATGATTTTAACACAACCCTGACTCCCATCTCAGTAAGCAGGTTGCTGATGAATTGTGAATTGGTATCAAGAATATGCCCGAATAGGATTTCAGAGCCGATCGTGATAACTGATGCAGTAATCTGTTTCATATTCTTCCAAAGATAATTGAAGTAATGAGTCTTTATTCATTAAATATTGATATTGTCATTGTATCCGCTCCCTTTTTATGAACCATCATTGGATCAATCATTCACTGTCTCAACCTTGTTTAAATGCCTTGCCTTAGCCATGCAGAATTTTTAAATCTCCTTCTTCAGGAACGTAATCAAATAAAAATATACTAAAAAAAAAGCTTGATTTACTTAACTCCTTCTCTAACGATACGTTATTTTTAATAAGAATTTACCGAATCAGGCGTTATTCTGTTAAACTTTTAGTAAGTTATCGTAATTAACCAATAATATTTCATTTTTTTCAATAATGACCCTTTTTGAGAAATACCATCCATTAATTACGGAGACGATTAAATCCATCAATCAGGGTTTCTTTTTCAATCATTATTCCGAATTACCAAATGACAAGATCTATGGAGAAAATTCCATCGAAAAAGGATATCAGAAATTTAAATCAATCATCAATAAAAAATTCGAAGGATTACGGCAGGCCATGCCCAATCAATGGGAAGGGAATGAGGAATCTCCATTTTTACGACAGAAATTAAACGTACTCTACCCTACCTTTGATTTAATGACCCTCATTGAAAGAGCCCGGAACGAATTTCATAAATGGAGAAAGATACCTCCCGAGGACCGGGCCGGACTGCTTCTCGAATCCCTGGAACGTATTCAAAACCGATTCTTCGAAATCGCATTTGCTACCATGCACACCACTGGAATGGGCTATACGATGGCTTTCCAGGTGTCCGGGCCACATGCCGCACAGCGCGCCTTAAATGCCATCGCTTCAGGGTATGAAGCGCTGAAAAGATACCCGGAATCAAGATTCGGACAAATCGTTCAGGATGAATTCGGGATTAAACTGGGGAAATCATGGATCCCCGTGCCGAAGGGGATCAGTTTGATCATTGGATGTCCTTACTTTCCTTCTCGGGATACTACCCCCAGCATGTTCGCCAGTCTGATCACCGGGAATCCCGTGATCGTCAAGCCACATTCGAGCTCGATCCTGCCCGTTGCCATCGTGGTCTCTGAAATTCAGAAAGTATTCAGCGAACATGGGTATGATCCTACCGTTTGTCAACTCGCAGTTGACAGTGATGATGAGGAATTCATCAAATCACTGGTTGAGCATAAAGACATCAGCCTGATCGATTATAAAGGATCATGCTCGATGATTGATTACCTTGAATCCGTAAAAAATAAAACCATTTTTACCGAAAAATTCAGCATTAATTCAGTGATCATCGATTCGGTAGATAACCTTGGCGAAGTCATCAAAAATCTTGTGATCTCCCTTGCTCTTTTCTCAGGACAAATGAACAATACTCCTCAGAATTTTTTCATCCCTGAAAATGGCATTTCTTCCCGGGAAGGTCACGTAAGCTATGAAACCTTTGTTGAGAAATTCATTGATCAATTGACATCCTTGATCAGCAATGAAAAAGGAGCCCAGTTACTGGGCGCCATCCAGGATCCAGCCACCATTCAGAATATTGAAAAACTCGAAAAACAAAACGGTGGCCTCCTTTACAAGGCCACCCCTTTTCAGCATCCGGAGTACAAAAACGCCCGCACTTTGTCGCCCATGATCATGGAATTGTCTCCGACCCAGAAAGAGATCTATCAGAATGAACATTTTGGCCCGATTGGATTTTTTATTAAAACAAAAAATTCCATCCATTCTCTTGAGCTGGCAGCAGAAACAGCTGAGAAGAAAGGCTCCCTGTTCTGCAGTATATTTACAACCAATGAAAAGTATAAGGAAGTGGTGATAGATCGCATCACAATCACAAACACGCCCATCACTTTCAACATGGTGGGGAATTTTTATCTAGATCCCAATGAAAGTTTTGAGAACTATCATATGACAGGTGGAAATACAGCCAGTAAAGCCTCCGCCAGCAACCTGGATTTTGTGCTGCAACGATTTACCTGGGTTGGATGCAAACAACCTGCCTTTCATGACCAACAGGTCGAGAAATAATCGATGAACCGGATCCCGGATAAAATAATTTTTTTGAAAAATGAGAAATCCAGTATCAAGGCACCTTATATAATCTTATATATATATCAGATACATAACCAGCAGTGAGAGAAATACATTGGCCACGCCTGCAGAAAAAATCAACTCGGGATTCTCCTTTTTTTGGAAAATCCCAATATAAGAAGTAGCCAGCAGAATGATTAAAAAGAATGAAAAAATGTTATAAATGCTGTAATCGGGTTTGAAGACGTAGGAATCGAGACCAGTATCTACCTTCATATTGTATTGGATCCTGAAAATTGGTGAAAGTGATATGGTCGCTTTATCGCCACTGTGAATCAGTTTTGAATAAGTATAACCGAGTGGAAATTGAAAATCCTCTGTTGCGATCACAATGGAATTGGTTGACTTATAGGTAGTAAGTTTTGTCTGAACCGTTTGTTCATAAGTGGTTTTTGGTAAAAAATAATCCAGAATGACCAGAAAGGTAAACAGAAAACTTAGAATGGAAACGACCCTTACAGACTTGACATAAGGCCTGAGATCAATATCATCTTCCTCATTTCTCGCATATGCGGGGCTTCTGTATTGCCTGGCCTTTCTTTTAACCTCTTCACCCCAGTCTGATACCGTTGTGAAAGTGGATTCTGTCCTGACGCGCATTTGATTGAGTTGCTCATAATCAAAGATGAAGTTATAGTTTTCACGACTATTTTTCCGACCCAGTATCTGGTATGCTTCATTGATCTCTGTAAATTTCTGATGCGCATTTTCAAATTTAGATTTGTCTGGATGGAATTTTAAAGCCAGCTCACGGTATGCCTTTTTTATCTGCTGATCAGACGCATGCCGGTCGATGTTTAATATTTTATAATAATCCTTCATCGACAAACCACAAATAGAAACTTCGATCTACTGTTATATTATTCTCTCTTTGATTATACGTTGTTCAAGAACCCGGGATTATATCATACTAACGTAAAGAAAACATCAATATTTCTTCAACAATCTTGCCAGATAATGCCCTTTCCCGTCCTCATAAAGGATTTGCAGCATCCATTGGGTTTGATCACAGATTTCATAGAGTTTATCCTGATCAATATACAGCCAATCAAACCAGGGACCTTTGGTCTCCCGGTATTCAAACTGATATTTTATTTCCCCAAAATACCTGTCCTGCACCCTGGTATCATCTGTGAGGGCATAGGATACATCCGTAGAATCAAAAATGATCTGTGCCTTACTGGCCGTGATTTCCTCAGCTTTTTCCAGAAAGTGTACCAATCCACCCAGATTTCCTGTAATCCCTATACCATTCATAAGAAGTAAAAGCGTATTGTAACCCCCTGTCTGTAAATTAAATATATCCATATGCTGTACTTTAAAAAGACCCCGTTTCAACATAACATTGATACATCCGATGGAAGTATCCATCCCAACAATATCCTGTCCTTCCTGTTGTAACAACAAGGCATGAGATCCTGCTCCCGCCCCAATTTCCAGGATCTTACCCGTGCATAAAGTGACTGCATACTGCTCCAGATCGGGCATTTCATCCAGGTCCCTGAAAAAATAATCAAGGAAATAAGTTTCATCAGGACCATAACTGGTATGCGCCATCAAACGATGATTCGTTCCGCTTTTAAGGAACTCAAGCATAGCCTCTCCCATTATATCTGAAGAATTCATCATAACCGGAAATGTGGTACAATGAGGTAAATATAAAAAAATCGGCAGATCTCTTCTTCAGATCCTCGGTATTCTTCGAATTACCGGGGATTGTTTATATTTGACCTTTATAAGTAAATTCAAGTCCATGAATTTTCTTGCACATGCATTCCTCGCCAGGAATTCTGATACATTATTGGTTGGCAATTTTATAGGTGATTTTGTGAAAGGAAAACAATTTGACCATTTCCTCCCAGGAATCACTGAGGGCATACTCATGCACCGAAAAATTGATGATTTTACGGATAATCATCCTGTTTTTAAACGAAGCAGAAAAAGGATCCGTGGAAAATATGGCCATTATTCCGGAGTAATCATTGACCTATATTATGATCATTTTCTCGCAAAAAACTGGAAAGATTACACCATTAAATCGCTGGAAGAATTTGCGGATCAGGTATACCGTACCATGCAGGATCATTTCGAAATTATTCCCCCAAAGGCAAAAAATATGCTTCCTTACATGATAAAATATAACTGGCTGGTTAATTATGCGACCATTGAAGGGATAGACCAATCTCTAAAAGGGATTTCAAGGCGTACAAAACATCCCTCTGGTATGGAAAATGCCGCCAGTGACCTTCTAACCCAATACCATGATTTTGAAAAAGATTTTGGTGAATTTTTTCCTGAGATCATGGAATATATCGAGGATCATCCAATCATTCAATGAGGAGATCTACCGATTGGATCTGGTCTCCATAGGAAAATCTACCTTCATATTTACCTTTTCCCGCATATTCCAGCACCCCGGATCGCATTCGTCCTTTTTGATCCCTGGCATTTATGAGCAGGTCCCATTTGTAATAATTAAAACCCTTGGCCGGGGAAGTAAATGAATCTTCTCTCAATACGATCCCATCTTTAATAATTTCATATTCTATGTTGGCCCCTTCCAAGGGAATAAAGTAGAATATATCAATGTACGGATCAAATACCTTTGAAAACGGATATCTCTTCTCTCCCCATCCTTTCGAGTACCTGATCCCTTCAGGTTTGAAAACAGTAAAATTGCGTTGCAGTTCTTTGCCGGTCAGTCTCCGGACCGGCTCAAGCGGAAGGACATAGATGCTCCGTCCATGGGTCCCCACTACCAGATCATTTGCTTTCGGATGAACGATCATATCATAATTGGCCACATTAGGGATGGGAGCCATCAGATGCCAGTTCTTCCCATCATCATATGACAGGTAGGTTCCATGATCCGTGCCCAGATACAGCAGGCCTTCTGATACAGGATCTTCAATGATCACATTTACGGATTCATTTTTAATGTTTCCACTGATCGATTCCCAGTTATCCCCATAATTATCTGACCGGTAAACATAGGATGAGAAATCATCGTCTCTGTATCCGGTGAAAGAAAGATATACCTTCGATTCGTGGTGAGCAGATGCATTCAGACAGGTCACCCACTTTTTTTCAGGCAATCCATCATTTTTCAGGCTCCAGTTGAATCCGCCATCACGTGATATTTGTATGTTCCCGTCATCGGTACCGGCATAGAGCAGGCCAAAGGCAAGAGGAGACTCTTCGATACAGGTAATGGTTGAATACGGGACATTGCCATTCTCCAGGTTCTTTGTAAGATCCGGGCTGATCGCCTCCCAATGCTCCCCCTTATCCAGCGTTCGGAATACCTTTTGAGCACCCACATATAGGATATCCGGATTATGAACACTCATCAATAGAGGTGTCCTCCAGTTATACCTCAATGGCTCCTCTCCAATATCATGTTTCGGAGCGATGTATTTTCTTTTTCCCGTTTCGGCTTCAATCCGGTAATAATTCCCGAACTGGTAACCCAGATAAACAAGATGGGGATCCCTGGGGTCTGGTATTACAAACATGCCATCTCCCCCAAACAGGTATTCCCAGTGCGGGGCTTCATTAGGAATCGACGTGGAAGATCCATACAAGATGCCATTATCCTGCAATCCCCCATAAATGTGATAAGGTTCCTCCATATCAACATTCACGGTATAAAATTGCCCAGCAGTAATGTTGTTGATATGATCCCATGCGGCTCCTTCATCATAGGTTACATACAGACCACCATCATTCCCGAGCAGAATATGATTGGGGTCCTCCGGATCTATCCACATGGCATGATGATCAGCATGTACATCCCCAATGGTATCTATCCGGTTGAAATTCAATCCTCCATCTACTGATTTCAATAAAGGTACGCCAAACACGAAGATGATATCCGGATCTCTGGGAGAAACACGGATCTCCCCAAAATAATAACCATAGGTATAATACACTCCTTCCAACCAAAAATCATGCGTTTTTTCCCAGGTCTCACCATAATCAACCGATTTATATATTTCTGCCCCAGTAATTTCGGAATCAAAAAGTGCATTGTTGGCATCCCCCAGATATTTGGCCAGGGCTTCCGGCTGATATTTTCCTGCCCTCACTTCTTTCTTAACGATCTCTGAGGTATATTTTTCCGGAAAATTGTTGTCCTTCAAATATTTGTTAAGCTTATCCTCATTGAGCTCATAAAAGGTTAGTGGATCCATCTGAATGAAGTCGGAAGCGATCAGTTCATCAGATTCTCTTTCCTTTTCCTTGTGGATCTCGTGCTGGCTATCCAAAAGGGCGTACAGGATATTGGGATGTGATAGGGAAATGTCGATCCCAATACGGCCCGCCGATTCCTGATTTTCGATCCCTTCCATGACCTGCCACCATGAGAGACCTCCATCGGTAGATTTGTAAATACCCGAACCAGGACCATGTCCCTTGAAATTCCAGGCTTTCCGGGTCCTTTCCCAGACTGTCGCCCATAGTATATCCGGGTCTTCCGGATGGATCACCAGATCGATCGCCCCTGTGCTGTCATTGATAAATAAGGTTTTCACCCATGTTTTTCCGCCATCGTTGGTTTTAAAAACACCTCGATCAGGATTATGTGTATAAAGATTTCCCATGGCAGCCACCCATACAATATTTGGATTTTCAGGATGAATGATGATCCTTCCTGTATGCTGGATAGACTCCAGTCCTGCAAATTCCCAGGTCCTCCCTCCATCTAAGGATTTATATATCCCTGAACCAGCATAACTTGACCTTGAACTGTTATTTTCTCCCGTACCTACCCAGATTATCTCAGCATCGGATGGAGCCAGGCAGATATCCCCGATCGTTAAAGTGCCCTGATGATCGAAAATTGGATGGAATGTAATGCCATTATTCTCTGTTTTAAAAACGCCTCCCGAGGCAAACGCAAGATAATACTGTTTGGGATTCCGAGGATTTACCGCCAGATCTGTAATGCGGCCCCCCTGAACAACAGGTCCCACATTCCGGACAGGATACTTTTTGAAAATGCTGTTTTCTCTTTTTAATTCCCTCTCCTGAATGCTTTTTAGTAAATCATTCCCAGTGGTATAATGGGCCTGAGCACTGGCAAAAAATGGTATCCAAGCAATCAAAATGACAGAAAAAAGTCTCATGAGTATACAGAGCTATTAAATTCCCTCAAAACTTAACTTTCTTATTAATGAAAGAACAGAATGTAAAGGGAAAATGGTCTTAACCAGAAGAAGTCACTTCACAAAAAAACAAAAGTAAAAAGGGGAGTAATCACTCCCCGAAAATTTCTTCCGTCATGGCAGTTGCCCATTCTGATAATTTGATTTTCTGTTCATCACTCAGCCTGGCTTTCCGATGCATGATGGTATATATGGGAAGGGGCATATCTCCTCCCTCCACTTCCTCTTTGATATCTTCCAACTTTTTGATCTGCACACGTTTTTCCAATTTTTGCCACTCCGAAAAATTCAGTTCTTCCCTTCCGTCCCTAATATCATTGATCACCAACCATTTAACCGGTGCCACGTAGCTATACCATGGATACCGGGTCTCAAGCGAATGACAATCATAACAGGATGTTTTTAAGATTCCTTTCACTTCCTCATCCACAGGATGGAAAAGGAGGTCATTGCTGTTTTCAAAGGATGTTACAGGAAACTCAAATGGAATAAACTGAATTATCACAAAAAGGATCAAAAATACCCCAATTGTAATTTTCCCAATTCTCATGTTCTTATTTGATTAATTTTTCAGAAGTGGCCACCGCCCAACTTTTCAGAATTTCCTTTTCCTCATCCGTTAATTTCTTTTCAGGCTTATTTGCCAGAAATTTTTCCGGAGGCATTTTATTTTCATTGAGTACTTCTTCAATGTCACTAAACGTCGATACCAATTTCGACTTGGATAATTGATCCAGCTGATCCCATAATAATTTTTCTTTCGCTTTTTCACTTTGTGATTCGGCATTGTGACATCCGAAACATTTGTTATCGACAATAGCTTTTACATTTTCGGGCATATCGATATTTTCTAATTTTGCCCCCTTCTTTTCGATTGATTTAAGGGAAGATAATCCCAATATGGTAACCAGGATTACTGCGGGGAAAATAATGTGTTGTTTTTTCATAACAGCGTTATTTAAAATTTAATTAAACGATTATTTTATGATTATTCAATTTTAAACATATCATTATCGAGACCAGTATTGATCTCAATTGATTTTACTTCAGCATTCATTTTCATATTCGGTCCCATGGGAATTTTAAAAACATGAGGAAAAACGATCCCATCTTTTTCATTAAAATCAGAGAAATCGGTAGCAGTGGTCATTTCCCCCTGTGGTGTATTCATGACCTGCATCTGCCTGATCTTATAACCTGTTTTAACATCGTAATAATTGGTCAGCATTTCACCTGAAGGATAAGTAACGTTGACGGCATAAGCATCGTTCCCATCAATTTTTTCGATCCCAACCAGGTCTGTTTTTACCCCCAGTTTCTGATAATTCATTTCCGGGAAAAGAAGTCCCTCAATTTTAAACCGCTCAATCATTTTTTCATCTGCCTCTATTTCATTGCCCATCTGCACCAATTTAGCTTTTTCTCCATCAAATACCTGTTCACTCATCACATTGGGTCCCATTTTCACCTCCACTTTCATTTTATTCGGATCTTTCTTCAGGATATCCATTTCCAGTTCATTCCCCATCACATCAGCTGTCATTTTATATTTAATATCTTTTACGCTCATCAATTTTTCTTCCCCTCCAATTGCCTCTATATAATTTTCAATCACTTTCGCAGCTGTCAGACCAGAAGGTAATTTTACCGTGGCCGGATCAATCACATTGCCATAGGGATCATAAAAAGTTATTGGTCCGAACTTTTCTAATTGATCCCCGATTTCTGAGCCTAACCCAACTGCGATGATATACAGGTTTTCCGGTCTGATAAATTTAAGCGCCATTTGTTGAATATCCAAAGGGTTCACACCTTCCACCTTCTGTACATAGGTATTATAATAATCATGGGGAAGATTGTATCGTTCAATATTGATGGCAAAAGAAGCGACCGTCTGCGGGCTTTCCAGCGAGCGGCCAAAACTACCTATCAACACGTTCTTTGCCAGCAATAACTCATTATCTGAAACCTGGCTCTCACGTATCAGCTTGAATTCATTGATAAATTCTGTTACGGCACTGTCTGTTACTTCTGTTCGGACACTGGCTCCTGCACTGAAATTACCTACCAGTTCATCAGAAGAAATCGAAGAATAGGCACCATAGGTATACCCTTTATCTTCACGAATATTTTTAAATAACCTGGATGCACTCGATCCACCGAGGATCTGATTCATGACGGCTGCTTTGATCACATCAGGATCCCCTTTTTCAAGAATAATCGGATATGAGAGGTCAAGGACTGTCTGGACAGATGCCGGCCGGTCGACCAAAGCCACCTGGTTTTCGTCCGGCATTTCCGGAGTCGGATATTCATGCTCGGGAACGGTACCGGTCTCCCATTCTTTGAAATATTTATTGACTAATTTTTTAGCTTCCTTCAGTTTAATATCACCGACGATGGCCAGGTAGGCAATATTGGGTTTAAAATAGGTATTGTAATAATTCACCAGATCTTCCCGGGTAATATTTTCAACATTTTCTTCAAGCTGGATCTCTCCGTACGGATGATCTTTGGAGTAAAGGACCACCTGGGATACATTTTCGGCAATCGCTTCGGGATCATCCTTCTGTGAGGCAATGCCGGAAATGGTCTGTTTTTTCACTTTGTCAAGTTCTTCCTGCGGAAATACGGGATGATAGAGAATATCCGTCATCAATTCCAGCAGCTTCTCTTTGTGTTTAGTCAGGGAAGAAGCATAGATCGAACTGGCTCCAGTCGACAAGGAAGCCCCGATAAAATCGACTTCTTCGTCGATCTGGTCCTTGGTACGGTTTACTGTACCCTGTCTTAACATCTGTCCGGCCATGGATACATATCCCACTTTATCTTTCTCCAGAATGGGATCCCGGTCGATGATCAATGAAAAGGAAACCCTTGGTAATTTATGGTTTTCAACTACGATCACCTTCAATCCATTCTTCATTTCGAAGGTTTCGTAATCACCGATCTTGATTTCTGGCGCAGGGCCCGGAGCAGGTTTAGCCGAACGGTTGACCTGGGCAAATCCAGTGGTCGATATAATCAAAAGTAAAATATATAGGGCTGATTTTTTCATTTTCATAGCTTTTATATATTATTGGGAAGAATTGGGCAACCAATGTAGGACCACCCGTTTATCATTTATCAGATACTTTCTGGCTACCCGCTGGATATCCTCCCGGGTTACAGCCAGGTATTTGTTAAGTTCCGTATTGATCAGATTGGTATCATCATAGATCAGATAGTATTCGGCAAGTGATTCCGCAATCCCTGCCACCATGGAATTTGAACTGATAAAGTCATTTTCCACCTGGTTGCGGATCTTCTGAAATTCATGTTCCTCAATTAAATTATCTCTCACTCTATCGATCTCTTCCTGCATTCCAGCTTCGAGATCGTCTACATTCACACCCAGGTTGGCTATCCCGAAAGCTACAAACAGACCGGGATCCTCGAGTGGCAAAGGAATGGCCGCGGTGGCGACCGCAAGCTGTTTTTTATCAACCAGGGCTTTATTCATTCTCGAACTTGCTCCATCTGCCAACAGGGTGGTCAACATGCTCAAAGCGTAAAAGTCATCTGTCCCAACCGCAGGCATATGATAGGCTAAGATCACTGCCGGGAGCTGCACATTGTCATAAACCACATCACGGATCTCGCTATTTTGAGGAGGTTCAACGATATCCACCCGATGGATGGTTTTCCCTTCAGGAATATCACTGAAATATTTTTTAACCAAGGACTCCGTATCATTCAGGTCCAGGTCACCGGCTATGGATAAAACTGCATTATTGGGCACGTAATACATGTCCCTGAAATCAATAAAATCCTGTATGGAGGCTGCATCGAGGTCTTCCATCGACCCGATCACAGGCCACCGGTAAGGATGAACCTTGTAGGAACGCTTTAATATTTCCGGCAATATGGTTCCGTAAGGCTGATTGTCATAGCGAAGCCTTTTTTCCTCCTTGACTACTTCCCGCTGGGTCTCTACCACCGTGGAATCAACGATCATATTCAACATCCGTTCGGATTCCATCCAAAGCCCCATCTCCAGGTAGTTGGATGGCAGGATCTCATAATAATAGGTCCGGTCAAAGTTGGTGGAGGCGTTCCGGGTGCCTCCTGCCTGTGAGACGTATTCCGTAAAACCACCTACTGGAATATTTTTTGTCCGTCGGGAGGCCACATGTTCAAAAAAGTGAGCAAATCCCGTTTTATTCGGTTCTTCATTTTTTGATCCTACATGATACATCGTAGAAACAGATACGATGGGGGTGGAATTATCCTGGTGCAATATGACATGAAGGCCATTTTCGAGGTCAAATTCCTTGAAACTGATCCGGGTTTCCTGCGCAATTAATGCATTACTCAGGAACATCAGGACTAAAAATATCTTTAAAAGGGTGTTTTTCTTCATTTTTTCATCTGATTTAAAACATTTCCGTAAAATAAGCTTCAATTATAGGCCCCAATTTTCAATGATCCCAGTTCCACTGGTCAATATTTTCAATTGAAGCACACAACAATTCAATGGCATTTGAGATATCCTCCTTGTGGGCCATCTCTATCACCTGATGAATGTATCTGGTCGGGATGGAGATCGCCCCGGAGATGGCCCCTGTTTTACCCATACGTTGTAACATGGCAGTATCAGTCCCTCCGGAGGGTAAAATTTCTGGTTGCCATTTGATTTTTTTATCCCCGGCCATTTTTTTCAGAAAGGCAACCATCCGTGGATCACAAACGATCGAACTGTCCATGATCTTGATGGCTGCTCCTTTTCCAAGTGCGGTGACCTTTTCATGGGCCTGGGCGCCTGGTACATCAAACGCAATGGTAGTGTCCAGCGCAATGGCAAAATCAGGATTGGTCTGATGAGCAATCACATTGGCTCCACGCATCCCTAGTTCTTCCTGGACCGTGAATATACCATACACATCATATGGAAAATTTTTGATCCGCCTGAGTGTTTCAATAAGAATATATACTGAAATACGATTATCAATGGATTTACAGTTTATGCAGACCCCCATTTCAATCAGTTCACGTTCCCGGGTGACCGGATCCCCCACACTGATCCAATGACTCGCTTCCTCCTTATCCATCCCCACATCAATGAAAAAATCACTGATTCCCGGAACTTTTTTCTTCTCCTCATCCTTCATCAGATGAATGGGCTTGGTTCCCATCACTCCAACCAGATCTTTCTTGCCGTGGACAATGACTCGCTGGGCAGTCAGGGTCATGGGATCGAAACCTCCCAATGTATGGAAACGCAGGAATCCTTCTTCATCAATATGGGTCACAACAAAACCAATTTCATCCATATGCGCCGCAATGAGTATCTTTTTCCCATCCGGATTGCGCCCCCCCCGCTTCAAGGTGATCAAATTGCCCAGGTTATCGGTACGATATTCATCAACGCTATCCCTGATCCATTCAATGATCTTTTGCCGGATGGGAGATTCAAATCCCGGAGCACCAGGGGTCTCACAAATGATCTTTAACTGCGAAATATTTATTTTCATGATCAATTTAAAATTGATAATAGATCCTGATAAGTGAGATCCCTGAAATCTGATATAACACGAGCTACCCCCTTCATCTCCGATGCTTGATGGGTGGTGGAAACTCCAATGACACGCGCCCCCGCTCCCAACGCTGCCTTGATACCCGAAAGAGAATCTTCAAAAACAATACAATTTTCAGGTGGAAGCCCAAGATGCTGGATGGACCGAATGTAAATTTCCGGATCAGGCTTTCCCTTCTTAATATGTGAAGCATTTAAGAGAGATTGGAAATATCTTTCGATCGGCAGGTACAAAAAGGCAAAGGTTACATTCCCCGGTGGGGCAGAAGTGGCCATGGCCATCGGTACTTGATTAGTCTCCAGATCATCGAGAAAGGGAATTAATCCCTCGAGCGGTTTGATCCGGGATTGATAAAGTGTCCTGTAAATCACCTCCTTTTCGTATACGTAATGATCAATCTCGGGCGGGGTCAATTCTATTTTAAATATAAATTCAAGTGTATCTTTCGCCACCCTGCCAAAGACGAATTCATGAAGTTCCTGATCCGATAAATGAATCCCGTAATGATGGCAGAATCTCCTCCAGGCGGTTTCATGAAAGGCATTATTATCCATAATCACCCCATCCATGTCGAATATGACCCCCAGTTTATGCAACATAAATGTATCCTGAATTTCTGATTATAGCTGTATAAATTTATAGATTTGTCTAAGATATACAATACCCATAAAGTTTCCATTTTATTGATCTGAAAATATTCATGACCGACTGCAAATTGACCGGGATCCTCATTTACCCTGTTAAATCACTGAAGGGAATATCACTTTCTTTTGGAAATGCAGGCTTAAAGGGATTTCAACATGACCGCCGCTGGATGCTGGTGGATGATGCTGGTCATTTTATTACCCAAAGAAGTTTTCCTGCTCTGGCTACCCTGGAAATCGCTGAGGACCAAAATGGATGGCTCATTTCCCATGACCAGGGTCAGATACGGATTCCACTCGAACTTTCCACCACTGAAAAAAAGAAAATAGATATCTGGGAAACAGATCTTCTGGTTTCCCTGGCCCCGAAATTTTACGGGGAATGGTTTTCTGATCATCTTAAATTCTCCTGCCACCTCGTTTTTATGGACGAAAAAGTAAACAGACCTGTAGAGGCCAGGTATCAGATAAATCATGAACAGGTGAGTTTTGCCGATGCCTTTCCCTATCTGCTGATCGGTGAAGCCTCTCTTGCTGACCTGAATGCCAAGTTAACACATCCTGTAACGATGGATCGATTCAGACCCAATCTCGTATTTTCTGGCGGGAATCCTTTTTCCGAAGATACATTCGATCAGATCCAGATTGGAGAAGCCCTGTTCAAAGCCGTTAAACCCTGTGCAAGATGTGTTGTTACTACGACCGATCAACAAACCGGAGAACGAGGGCCTGAGCCGCTTCTAACCCTATCAAAATACAGAAAAAAAGACCATAAGGTCCTTTTTGGTCAGAACCTTATCTGCTTGAAGACGGGCAAGGTCCGGATCGGAGATAAATTATCCCTCTCCATTTAAAAAAAGTAAAACGGAATATTTTTTAGGGTCTTTCCCTATCTTTGTAGATCAAGTTCTCATTGAAAATATAGTTGTATGAATTTCCGCCTGCTGCTTCAGGTTCACTTTCTCTCACTGGCCATGCTGGTCATTGGATGCAAAAATGAAAGACCGGAACAAAAACTACCCTATCTTGGCCGTAAGGAAGTCACCCCAGTTAAGGAAAACAATGCGATCCGTTATGATACGATTTATCACACCATTGACGAATTCTCTTTTGTCGACCAGGATTCAAACTTGGTAAACAATGAAACGTTTAAAAATAAAATTTATATAGCTGACTTTTTTTTTACTACCTGTCCTACCATTTGCCCGATCATGAAAGCTCAGATGCTGCGTATTTATGAAACCTTTAAAGATAATGACCAGGTGATGCTGCTTTCCCATACGATCGATCCAGATTATGACACGGTGGCCCTGTTGCATGATTTCGCCGAGCGATTGGGTGTCTCGAGTAATAAATGGCATTTTGTGACCGGCAATAAGGAAGATATTTATGATATCGGGCAGAACAGTTATATGGTTACGTCCATGGAAGATGAAAATGAACCAGGGGGATATATACACAGTGGCGCTTTTATCCTGGTGGATCGGGACCGGCATATCCGGGGTCTCTATGATGGAACCGATGAAAAAGAAGTGAACCGGCTCATGAAAGACATCCCCAGACTCCTCAAAGAATATGAGAACCGGTAAAGCCATATTTTTCCCAATTGTTTTTATTTTCTTGTTTGCATTTTTTTATCGGTGTGGATCTGGTGAAGGGAACCAGCTGAACAGACAGGATAAAATCAAATACAGACAATATCTGGTGGAAGGGAAGAGGTTGTATCTTCAGCATTGCAGCAATTGCCACCAGGAGAACGGGACAGGTCTAGCCAGGTTGTATCCGCCCCTTAAGGGAAGTGATTATTTAAGGAATAACGAAAAAAAAGTGATCTGCTCCATTAAGAACGGACAATCAGGTGAAATAACCATAAACGGAATCCAGTTTAACCAACCAATGCCATCCAATCCCAGGTTAACCAATCTCGAGATCGCTGAAATCACCACCTATGTTTATAGTACCTGGGGAGGCAAAAAGAAATTATTCACCCATGTTGAGGTCGGTGAGATCCTACACGAATGTAACAACTGAATCCTGCCCTTTCAGTATACTCAAAGGCCAATTTGAAATGATTCTTTAAGGGTTGAAAAACGGACTGTAGGATTTTCTATCATCCGGGCCAAAGGTCAAAATAATCACCACATTTTAAACAAAAGATCCCTCTAATTAATTTTTTGATTATCATTCGATTATTTTATTGCGATTTTTAATTCCAAAAATAGCTGGCAATAATCATACTTACGATCTTTTAAATTGAGTAATTCTGCGACAAAATTGTTCAATATTTTTTGATGATCATGTTACAGTCGTGATTTTTATCTCTGTTTTCTAAAACAAATTCCAGGAATATAATTTTAATTTTTACCATCCATGACGAACCAGGAGAAAATCAAGGAGCTCATTGATAACCGCGCGAAAGCACGTTTAGGCGTGAGTGAAAAAAGGATTGAAAGTCAGCATCAGAAAGGGAAGCTAACGGCCCGGGACCGGATAGACCTGTTGCTTGACGAAGTTAATTTTTAAGAGTAGGATATGTTCGTTACCCACCGGACAAAATCTTTTGGGATGTGGGAACAGAAGTAACTGTTGGATGGGGTAGTAACAAGGCATGGAACCATCGATGTTCGAATTGTATATGTATATTCGGGGGATTTTACCGTTTTTGGTGGTTCCTTATCTGAAATGTTTGCAGAAAAGATCTGCAAGATCATGGACCAGGCCATGCGTGCAGGTGCTCCGGTAATCGGATCAGCCGTCGCAGCTGGGATTTTATTGAGTTTTTTACTATAATTCAAGGACAATATGATTCCCTAAAAAGATCCGGGAAGTGATGTATTATTTAAATTCCGGAAATTCTGATAAAATACTTGTACTGCCCTGCTCAAAGTTAACTTTCCAAAAAAAATGATTTAAGCCATTGGTCACTCCGATGTAGGATACCTTCAGCGATTTTGCATAGATCCCTGCCTGGAAAAGAACCTCACTGGCAAGTAAAATCCTGGGAGATTTACATTCAATCACCAGGTAGGGCATACCGTTCCTGTCATATACGAGGATATCTGTTCTTTTTTTTAATTTTTCATATTTGAGTCCTGATTCAACCCGGATCAGCCCGGCCGGGATATTCCTTTCCCGGACCATGTAAGAAATCATATGCTGCCGGACCCATTCTTCCTCTGTTAACCTGACAAATTTTTTCCTTAATTGATCAAAAATCATTAATTTGTCATCAATACGTTGAATTTTAAAAGGGTAGTCAGGAAAATTTAATTTTTTATACATCGGGTGATAATCTAAAGGAAATTACATGAAAACAAAAGCGGATATCGTAAAAGATTGGCTGCCACGATATACTGGAACTCCTTTCGATCAATTCAGCAAATATATTCTATTAACCAATTTTACCAATTATCTGGACTTATTTGCATCAAAATATTCTGTAGAAGTCATGGGAAGTGGCAGACCTATGCAGACCGTCTCCGCTGACAACATCACCATCATAAATTTTGGTATGGGAAGTGCGATGGCCGCTACGGTTATGGACCTCCTCAGTGCAGTGAAACCAAAAGCAGTATTATTTCTTGGGAAATGTGGGGGATTGAAGAAAAAAACCAATCTAGGCGATCTGATCTTACCCATAGCTGCGATACGTGGTGAGGGCACGAGTGATGATTATATACCCAGAGAGATTCCAGCACTCCCTTCTTTTCAATTACAGCGAGCTGTATCGTCCATGATTAAAAAACATGAAAAGGATTACTGGACCGGAACAGTATATACCACGAACCGTAGGGTCTGGGAACATGACCAGTCCTTTAAAAAATACCTTCGGAAGGCAAGAGCCATGGCCATTGACATGGAAACGGCTACCTTATTTACGGTAGGTTTTATCAATAAGATCCCCAGAGGGGCCTTATTACTGGTTTCAGACAATCCGATGGTCCCAGCCGGTGTGAAAACAAGTAATAGTGATAAAAAGGTGACGGATCAATATGTTGAGATGCATCTTCAGATCGGAATTGATTCTTTAAAAGAATTAATTAACAGCGGAGATTCGGTGAAACATTTAAAATTTGACAAATAATTTTAAATTAGCGGTATGCCGGAAAGTTTTCAACCTTTATTTGTACTGATCATCCTCTTTATCACCTTCACCAGCATCTACATGGAATGGTTGAAACCTGCGATCAGTTTTTTGCTGGCAGTACTTATTTTTACAATTACCGGAATTCTCGGAACTCAGGAAGTTCTGGCCGGATTTTCAAATCCATCCATCATCGTGATCATTCTTCTGGTGATTATCACGGCTGGTTTGCGAAAAAATTTCCGGATGGAATTATTGTTCGATGCGGTTTTTAAAAAATCAAAGACTTATCGCAATTTCCTGATCCGCATGATGACACAGGTGGCTTTACTTTCAGCTTTTATAAACAACACACCGGTGGTGGCCTTAATGACCCCGTATGTTTTTGATTATGGACGTAAAAACAACATTGCTCCTTCAAAACTTCTGATACCGCTTTCTTTTGCCACTATCATGGGCGGGATGATCACTTTGATCGGTACCTCCACTACCTTGGTATTGAATGGTTTTATCATGGAAGCAAATGTGCCGGAACTTCAGTTTGAGGATCTGCTTTTCATAGGGATCCTTGTATCGGTCACGGGCATTGCTTTCATAGCTTTCATCGGGCACAAACTCCTGCCTAATTACCGCGACACAATCCAGGATTTTTCAAAAAATCAAAGGGAGTACCTGATAGAGACCCGGTTGACGAGCAACTCTCCTTTAATTAACAAAACCGTGGTTGCGGGAGGGTTGAGAAATTTACAGGGAGTCTACCTGGTAGAAATTCAAAGAAATGAAAAAATTATCTCTCCCGTATATCCCAATGAGATCATCGAGAAGGATGATATTTTATTTTTTGCAGGAGACACAAATAATATCATGGATATCATCAATACCGGGAAAGGACTGGTATTGCCGGAAAACGCCAAAGATTATCACCAGGATAAGATTGAAGTGATTGAGGCTGTAGTCGCCAGTTACTCTTCCCTGATCGATAAAACGGTCAAGGAATCAGGATTCAGGAACCGTTATGATGCGGCCATTGTGGCCATACATCGGAATGGGGAACGGATCTCCGGAAAAATTGGGGATATCGAACTCAAACCAAGTGATGTACTCCTGCTCTATGCTGGAAATGATTTTTCAAACCGGGTTGATTTATACCGTGATTTATATGTGATTAATCAGGTCCGCCAGCTCGCCGAACCGGGGAAGAAAAAATATTATGCACTCGCTTTAATTGCAATGGGTGCGCTGGTGTTGTTCGTAACCAAAGGATTATCACTCTTTCCTTCTCTTTTAATCATCTTCACGATCATGGTTGGGTTTGGATTGATTACCATCCAGGAAATCAGAAGAGAACTCGATTTCAGCATGATCGGTATTCTGGTTTTATCCCTTGCCATCGGCCAGGCCATGATCCTCTCCGGCGCAGGAGCAATGGTGGCTGAATGGATGATTAGTTTGTTTGAACCTATCGGAAGCACGGCCATCCTGATCGGCCTGATCATCATCACTACCTTGCTGACTTCCCTGATCGGTAATGTTGGCGCTGTATCTATTTCCTTTCCCATTGCCCTGGGAATCAGTGAAGCCCTGCAAATGAGTGGCATGCCTTATTTTCTGGGCATCGCTTATGCTGCATCGGCTGCGTTTATCACCCCTTTCAGTTACCAGACTAATTTATTAATATACGGACCTGGCGGTTATAATTTAAAGGATTTTATTCGTGTTGGGATTCCTGTGACTTTCATCTATTTAACAGTAGCTTTTTTTGCCATTATATTCCTTTACCGGGATTTTTTCATGTATTAGAGGGATCTTACGCTTTAAAATATTTTCCTCCACAACCCTGTCCCTTTTTCTCACATCAAGAAATGAATATTTTTAGGGCTTGTAACCATGAAGGATGTGATTGATCATCGGGAAAACCGAATCATTCGCCACCTATCATATCAAATATTCCCAATCCTGAAAGCAGATAACAAAAAAAGCCGGTTTATTAAAACCGGCTCTGAACTAAATTTTTAATCCGGGAATTGCTTAATCCCGTTCGATTTTTTTAGATGCCGAATATAAAATTTTCCGGGCATTTACTTCTTTCAGTTCCTGCTGTACATCCACCACAATACCCATTTTAACGTCCCGGTCCACTTTCATTGCCATGGTGATCTGGTCCCTTTCAGCCTCAGACAGTTTATCCTTTTCCTGGTTTACGAATAACTGAATGTCTTCAGGTTGTGCCAGTGCATCATTTAATTGAACTCTGGGTTCTGTCCCCTGATCTGATTTTTTCGGTTTACCAATATAAATATAGCTTACTAATGACTTACGTTCCAGTTTATTAAGTTCCTTGGCCTGTGGAATTTTCTGCTCGACCAATATGTCGGATTCCCTGAGTACCGTTGTTACCATAAAAAAGAATAACAACATGAAGATAATATCCGGCAAAGATGCCATGGGAATATCTGGACTGGTACTTGTTTTTTTCTTAAACTTTGACATATTATTCTCCTCCTATTTTGGTTGGTTCTGCAATCGACACGTTCCTGGGAATTCCTTCCCTGGCCCTGTCATAGATCTGCGATTGTACAGGATCCTTTTTATCCAGATTCCTGAATTCCTCCGCGGAGATTCCAACTCTGTCAGCATAGATCTCATCATAGGCCCCCATGATCTCATCAAGGATGGCCAGATACACATCGTAACTCGTACCACGGTCGGTTTTAAAAGATACAACCGCGTCAGTCGGACTATCTGAAGAATCTTGTTTTCTTCCTTGTGTTCTCACAAAATTCTGTTGCGAGATAGACAAGGTACTTATAAGTTGCTGATTCTCTGGACTCGCTTCCCGGAAATTCAGCACAAATTCCTTCACCATTTCCCGAATTTTTGTAAGATCCTGTAAAGGTTCATCTTCAACCAGCACCCTGTCACTTGAATTCACGTTCACCTTGAATATATTCCGTTGGTTCTTGGTGATGTCAGGGGGTGGCTGATTCGGATCAGGCTTCGGAGGCAATAACAAGGCGATACCCTTATCAGACGCTATGGTGGTCGTTACCAGGAAGAATATCAGCAATAAAAAAGCGATATCTGCCATAGATGCAACAGGTATTTCTGCCTTTCTGTTTTTACTCTTTGCCATTATTTAAAGATTTTCGATATCTCTGTAAAGAATATCCCGACTATTGAAATCACCAGTAATAAATACATGGTGGTCAGAAAAGCTCCTACGAATTTGGACATTCCTTCATCCACACCAAATTTGGCGTAGGTAGCCGTTACCTCATTCCCGGATATGGCATAGGCAATGCCATAGAGAATAAGGATGATAACTATTCCAAGCAACCCTTTTAACAGGGATTTGGGATTACCCAACGAATTGATGAATGGCAAAATAATGGCTGCCAAAGCCGCCAATCCCAGCAATCCATAGGATATCAATAATGCAATGTCAACAAAGTCCTGTTCCATATGGATTGAGGTTTATTTGCTTTGTGTTAAATTATATTTCACCAATAAATCAACAAACGAGATGGAGGCGTCTTCCATTTGATTCACCAGGGAGTCAATCTTGGATACGCAGTAGTTATAGAATAGTTGCAGAATCACAGCTACGATCAAACCACCAACAGTAGTAATAAGAGCAATCTTGATACCACCTGCAACCAATGCCGGAGAAATATCGCCAGCGGCCTCAATGGCATCAAATGCATCGATCATACCAACAACCGTCCCCATGAATCCAAGCATCGGGGCGAGTGATATGAACAATGAAATCCAGACAAGGCCTCTTTCCAGACGACCCATTTCGACAGAACCGTATGAAATAATTGATTTTTCAACCATTTCAATACCTTCTGAAATTCGCATCAGACCCTGTGTGAAAATAGAAGCAACAGGTCCACGTGTATTCTTGCAAACCTCCTTGGCAGAATCAATTCCACCATTATTCAATGCATCTTCCACACTCGTCAGGAGTTTTTTGGTATTCGTCGTGGAGAGATTCAAGGTAATGATTCTCTCAATGGCGACCGCCAATCCCAGGATCAGACACAATAAAATAATAGACATGAACTGCCACCCACCTTCAATAAACTTTTCTTTAATCGCCTGGTGGAAAGTTGTTTCCTCAACTACAGGTTCTTCCAGGGAAGTACCGGTGTCAGCAGGTTCCTGAACCTGCTGGGCTAAAGTCGCGTCAGTTTGTTCAGTTCCTACTCCTGATGCATCATCTTGTGCATGGACGAAACTAGTAAGACCAAAGGTCAATGCTCCCGTAAGCATTAGTAAAGCCAGTAACTTTTTCATAATTCGCTTTTTTGATTTTTCCAAGTATACAAATTATCCTTAAATATTCCGATTAGTTGCCATAAAAAAAGCGGAGAGGATGGGATTCGAACCCATGGTACCCTTGTGGGGCACACTCACTTTCCAGGCGAGCACCTTCGACCTCTCGGTCACCTCTCCTCAAAAAAATGCCTTAGCGGCACAAATAAATTAATAAATTATTCCTTATGCAAATTTTAATTTGGATTTTTAAACATTATACGCCGACATCCATCTCCCCGCAAAGGGGTGTAGATAAAAGTTCTTTTATCTTCTCAGAATCAGTAAATTGTCCAAGGACGAACATAAGTTTCGTTATGGCGGCCTCAGTGGTGATGTTCCATCCACTCACAACCCCGATATCCTGCAGTAATCTGCTGGTGGCATATCTTCCATGAATCACCTTTCCGCCAATGCATTGAGATACATTATAAATGATGATACCCCGGCTGATGGCTTTCTCCAATGCCTGAATGAACCACTCATCCGTGGGAGCATTCCCGGATCCATAGGTTTCCAATACAACCCCTCTCAATTCGTCCATCTCCAGAATGCTTTCGATGGCTCGTTGGGTGATGGAGGGAAATAATTTAAGGATCATCACATGAGGATCATATTTCTCGTGAAATACCAGCAGGCGGTCCTGATTGTATTCTCTGATGGCCGGCAGATTAAAATCTATGGAGATCCCAATTCTGGCCAGCATCGGATAATTTTCTGATTCGAAAGCTCCAAACTGAGAACTTCTAATTTTTCGTGTCCTGTTACCACGAAGCAATTGATAATCGAAGTATATGCTTATCTCCGGGACTACAGGTATGTCACCATTTTTCTTGGAAGCGATCTCAATGGCCGTAATCAGATTAGGCCTGGCATCAGACCGGATGGCACTGATCGGCAACTGCGCACCTGTAAATACGACAGGCTTGTTCAATCCTTCGAGGATAAAACTCAATGCAGAAGCAGAATATGCCATGGTATCGGTCCCCTGCAAGACCACGAATCCATCATAATTGTAATAATTCTCATATATGATAAATCCAATATCAATCCAATTCCGGTAATTCATATTGGAAGAATCCATAGGGACCGGAAAAGAAATAACGGTAATGCTCACATTCAGGGTATTCAGGGATGGTAATTGCTGCATGATCTGATTGAATTTTAAGGCAACCAATGACCCCGAGGAATCCCTGACCATCCCAATGGTCCCACCCGAATAGATTATCAGTACAGACGTCTTGGGATTTACGGCGCCTGTCTTAATGTTGATGATCCGGTATTTTAAATTACCAGTTCTGGAAAGTTTTTTCTGCATTTTCTGATGTTATCTTCGCAATATCTTGAATCGACAAGCCAAAAATATCCGCCAATTTCTGTGCAATCAACGGGATGTATCGGGGTTCATTCCGTTTTCCCCGGTTGGGATCAGGTGCCAGAAATGGGCTGTCAGTTTCCAGTACCAGGTGTGAAAGCGGAAACTGCTCAATGGTTCTATCCAGCTTTGAATTTTTGAAAGTCAGCACTCCCCCGATTCCCAATAAAAAATCCAGGTCAATGATACGTCTAGCCTGATCGGCATTCCCTGTAAAGCAGTGAAAGATACCCTTCAACTGGTTATTGTGATTCCTTTCAATGATCGATATTGTTTCATCCAGTGAATCCCGCGAGTGCAGAATGATCGGAAGATTATATTCTTTTGCCCAGGAAATATGGATCTCCAATGATTCAACCTGCCGATCATAAAAAGTTTTATCCCAGTATAAATCGGTACCTGTTTCTCCGATACCCCAGAATTTTCTTTTTGCCAGCCAGGATTCCATCACTTTGATTTCCGGCTCCAGATCCTGGTTCACCGAACAGGGATGTAAGCCGATCATTGAGAAACAATATCCGGGATATTCCTTCTCCAGCCTGATCATCTCTTCGATCGACCCACTGTCGATATTCGGCATAAAAATCTTTCCCACTAAAACTTCCTTCGCCCCATCTATTACGGCATGCGTGTCCTCTCTAAACTGATCCAGATAAATATGGGCATGTGTGTCAATGAATTCCATGATTATTAATTCGACAAAATTAACTCATCAATTGTAGAAAATTTATAACTATTGCTAATAAAATGGTCTATGTATTGATAAATTAAAAATTGGGCTCTGTTTTTTGTCTTTTCACTGTCATGAAATATAACGATGGATCCTTCTTCCGTATGATGAATACTTTTCTGAAGCATTTTTTCCTTGGTCAATCTGGTAGAAAAATCATAGGACAGCACGTCCCACATAACGATGTGATATTCATTGATTATTTCATGGATGATCTTTTTTCGTATTTTTCCGTAGGGAGGACGAAATAAATTGATTTTAGATGTATATCCATTTTCCCCGATCACCTCCGTACATCGTCTGATATCATGGAGGTAGTCATCCTGGTTACGGCTCCATCCATCAAGATGATGATAGGTATGATTGCCGATCATATGTCCTGCCTGATGGATCCTCATGAAGAGCTCCGGATTTTTATCGATATTTTGCCCGACACAAAAGAAGGTGGCTTTAACATTAAAATGGTGTAATACCTCCAGTATCCGGTCAGTGACACCCGGTACGGGTCCATCGTCAAAGGTAAGATAGATGATCTTCTGATCCCGATTACCATTCCAGATCAAGTTTGGATAATACCATCTGAAGATTTGAGGTGTTTTAAATAGATGCAATTAAGAAAAATTAGTTCTGCAAGAGAAAAGTGTAATATCATCATTAAAATCATTGGATCCTTTGAATTTGGTCACCTCATTGATCACGATGTGATGCAAATTTTTTAGATCCTTATCCTTGTTATCCATAATGATTTCCATTACGCGTTCCGAACCAAAAGGTTCATCTTCCTCATTGAAGGTCTCGATCAGTCCATCCGTAAAAGCGAAAAAAAAGAACTTATCAAGATTGCGAATTTTCCCCACATTCAGAAAAGGCAGTGCATCCATGATACCCAATACCGTAGTTCCTTTTTCCAGTTGGGTGAATCCGGTCTGTTCCGCATAAAATATGGGAGGTATATGCCCTGCATTCACATACTTGAAATATTTCTCAGCTTTGTTATACAGGGCAGCAAAAAAGGTAATGAAACTTTCGCCATTGCTGTTTTGAAGGATCTGATAGTTCAATTCCCGAATGATATTTTCAAATTTTGTGGTCTGTCTGACCAGGGTTCTAAGCGAGGCCTGGAAATTAGACATCAGGAGAGCGGCAGGAATACCTTTCCCTGATACGTCTGCGATACAAATCAGGAACTGATTATCATTCACTGGGATATAGTCAAAATAATCACCTCCTACTTTTTGATGTGGCAGATAACTGGAATACAGTTTGATCTGATCGGAATAGGGAAGTTTTTTGGGGAATAAAAAATGCTGTACATTACGGGCAATTTCGAGTTCCTTCTGAAATGCTTTCTGTTCCAGTTCTTTTCGGGCCAGATTTTTATTTTCAACCGCCACAATGATGATATTTGACAAGGCCTCGATGAAGTTAAGATTGATCTCACCGTTCCTGTAATCATCTATATTATATCCTCCCAATAATACCACTCCCAGTAAATTACCCTTATGTTTTACAGGGATCACTTTTTCAAATTCTGAAAACGGATCCTCTCTATTCAATCCTTCCAGGTTCGAGATCCCTTCCGATAAAAGAATTGAATTGGTTGGACTTATCTTGAAAAAATTATTCTTGGTTCCAAAATTCACCTTACATGCCCAGAATCCATCATAAACATACAAGGCGAGTTTTTTAATTTTCAGGTTGGCACGGAGCGTAAAATTGAAGATCTTATATAATGACTCTCTGGGTAGGTTATTGTTAATGGACTGGATTATCTCCAAAAGAGCATTCAACTCAAGTTCCTTGAGCTCATAATTTTTTTTAAGATCACTTACCTCTGCTTTAGTCATTTGAGCATGGTTTTAGGGTCAATCGCATCCCTCACTCCATTTCCAAGTAAATTAAAAGATAAAACCATTAAAGATATAGCTAAACCTGGAAAAACTACAAGGTGCCAGCTGTTTTTCGTACCCAAAACATTAAATCCTTCAAAAATCATGCTACCCCACGAAGGGGTAGGCGGTTGTACGCTGAGGCCCAGGAAACTCAGTCCGGCTTCCAAAAGGATGGCAGCAGCAAAATTGGCCGTTGCTATCACAATCAACGGGCCCATAATGTTAGGCAAAATATGGTGATAAATGATCCTGAAGTTTTTCATACCCAATGCTCTCGCCGCTTCAATAAAAGTTTTCTGTTTGATCCCCAGGATCTGTCCCCTTACTACCCGTGCAACATCCACCCACATGGTTAATCCAACAGCCACAAATGCGACCCAGATACCACGGCTCTGAAGTGCCAGGCTGATGGCAATCACCAGCATGATCCCCGGAATGGACCAAACCACGGACATGAGCCATAAAATTATATCATCTATTTTACCTCCCCAGAAACCTGCGATTGATCCAAAGGCAAGCCCCAGAAACATGGAGATCACTACAGCTACAAATCCAATGGATAAGGAAATCCGGGTCCCGAACATCAACCGGCTCAGTAAATCCCGTCCTGAACGATCCGTACCCAGCCAGAAAGTTCTTTTTTCAATGTGATCCCTCCTGAACCGGGAGATCGTTTTTTCGAGCGTGGTTTCCACCGTCACTCCCTCCAGATTTATATACCTGACCCGGTTATCTGAAACTTCATAATTTCTTCCGGATTCGAGTTTGTATTGATCGCCAATATAAAGTGGAAATACCGCCTGAACCAGCGGAATGCTTTTTCCTTTTCCCCTGGATCCGTATTCCTGATAAAGAATCTCACTTCCTCTGATTTCAAAGGAATCGATGGGAATGATCGTATAAGAATTTTCCTGCCCGTATAAGACTTTATGAAAAAATCCGTAATGCTTTATTTCATAGTTTTTGCGGATCTTCAGAAATTTGGCTGAAAAACCCACGGGTTTTTTTTGGATCTGAACAGCTCCATCATTGGCATCCGGCGTGCTGTCTGGCATGATCGAATAACCCAGTAATGCCACCAGCATGGCGATGGAAATGAATACCAAACCAAAAACGGCAGGTTTGTACCTTAAAAATCTTTTTCTAATGTAATAGTTAGGAGATCGGCCTATGACCTTTCTACTCATAGTGATCAATGCTGTTATGCGCAAATAAACCTGTTTTCGACGCTAAATAATAATATTTCCAGTAGGAAGTTTCAAAGTCGATGTCATCACCGAAAATTTCCTCATTTGGATTAATATAACACCTGATCCATTTCTTTTCAAGTAACTTTCTGAGGGTATCCCGTAACATATCATCTTCCCATCCCAACGTAATTTTCAGATGTTCATAGGTCTGAACAAAATATAACTCGTCTAATACGTCAAATTCAAGATCCGACATGCTTCAATGATTATAACGTCTCCCTTTCCATGTATAGCTCCCAATATTTGCCAGAATTCCGAAAATTACCGCATAGGGAGAATACAGAATGGCACATACAAAAAACGCGCATTTATCCATTTTTTTACCCGCAAAAGTGAAAATATCATTAATCAATCGATATTCCAGCAATATCTTCACAAAAAAGAGAGCCAGAAAAATAATAACGGGTACCTTACCCAATAACGTTAAAAGAAATCCGGTCAATATGCAGAGATGGATAAAAAAAATGAACAATGCCAGGAAAATGTTCGTGATATTCCCATGTTTTTTCCATTTTCCTGCCCATCTCTTTCTTTGCTGAATGAAATCATTCAGGTTGCGGGAAGAAGGTGTTGTGACAACTGCCTTCCTGCATTTTAAATATCCTATCCTGCCTGGATACTTTCTTTTGACCTTGTACAATAAAAATTCATCATCTCCTGAAATAACTTCTTCATTGCCCCGGTACCCGTCAACCTCAAAAAAAACCTCCCGGGTAAATGCCAGGTTGGCACCATTACACAAAGCAGGGAATCGCCATGAAAATAAGGCGGCACCGGTTCCAACGAGGCTTGCAAATTCCACGGTTTGAATTTTGGAAAAGAAAGATCGTTCAGACTGAACGAAAACAGGTCCGGCGATTAACTTGAAATAATGAATATCAAAATATTTCCGGTAAGTATCCAGCCAATTCTCATTCACCCTTGCATCCCCATCTGTCAATATAATTAAATCACCTTTTGCCAATTCCACACCGAGCGTTATAGCAGCTTTTTTTGAGGATAATGAACGGGGTGACGCATTTTTCAACTCAGCCATGATGATCCGGATACTTGCCTGTTCTTTTCGATCCAGGACACGACTGGGAGTACCATCCGTTGACTGATCATCAATGATGAGTACTTCGAATTTTTCTTTCGGATAGTTCTGGCGCTCAAGGTCTGTCAAAAGTAGCTCAATATTCCCGGCCTCATTTCTAACAGGAATAATAATCGAGATAAAGATATCATCCGGTGAAGCAAGTGGTAAAGGAATGAGTTTTTCCCATCCGGCTATGAGCCATAATAAAAAAAGACAATATAAAAATATAATGAGGGTTATGAGCCAAATCACGTAAGTGTTATTTTTCCCAAGTTAGAAAATCATACAGATTTTAAAAAAAGTAATATATTCTTCATAATATTAAACAACTGAAAAAATTATGGATAAGATCATCATGGGCATGGATCCCGGAACGAATGTAATGGGTTATGGAATCATTCATGTGAAAAAACCCAGGATGACGATCCTTCAATATGGAGTGATCCATCTGAATAAATATAAAAGCCACGAACTGAAACTCAAGAAGATCTTTGAACGTGTAATGGGTCTGATTGAAGAATATAACCCAGATGAAGTTGCCATAGAGGCGCCATTTTATGGAAAAAATGTACAGTCTATGTTAAAATTAGGAAGGGCTCAGGGAGTAGCCATGGCTGCTGTATTGTTCAGGGATATTCCCATCACAGAATACGCGCCAAAAAAAATAAAAGTTGCTGTAACGGGAAATGGGAATGCCTCCAAGGAACAGGTAGCTAAAATGCTTCAACAATTATTGGGGTTCAGTGAAACACCAAAATTGCTGGATGCCACCGATGCCCTGGCGGTGGCATTATGCCATATCAACCAGCAGAGCGCCAGGGTCAAAAAAAGTAAATCCTGGGAAACTTTCCTTAAAGAAAATCCGGAGAGAAAAGCCTAATTCAGTTCCTGAAAGGCATTCCGAATACTTTTGGTGGTATTTTCAAATTCCTCCTGGGATAATTTCAGCTTCGCCCGGCTGAAATTAATGTCATCCATGCTGTTAAGAGGAACAAGATGAATGTGGGTATGAGGCACCTCCAAACCGATAATACTTACACCGATCCTCAGACAGGGGATGACTGTTTCTATGGCTTTGGCCACTTTTTTTGTAAAATTATTAAGACGGTTGAAATCTTCCGTATCGAGATCAAAATAGTAATCTACTTCTTTTTTCGGTATAACCAGGGTATGGCCGACCACAAGGGGATTGATATCCAATATGGCAATATTGAAATCATCTTCAGCAACGATATAGGCCGAAATTTCCCGGTTGATAATTTTTGAGAATATGGAAATCATGATTCTAAGGTGATTTTTAAAATTTCAAAATCCATTTTGCCGGCAGGAACATGAATGGTAACACGTTCCCCGACTTTTTTACCTAACAATCCTTTTCCGATGGGTGATTTTATTGAGATCTTACCTAGCTTCAGATCGGCCTCTTCCTCAGCAACAATGGTATAGGCCATCTGTGCCCCATTCTTTGTATTTTTGATTTTAACAGTCGAAAAGATCGAAACTTTTGAATCATCCAGTTTAGAGGGATCGAGAAGTCGGGCATTTCCGACAACTTCCTCCAATTGTGCAATCTTAGCCTCCAGATGGCCCTGAGCATCCTTCGCTGCATCGTATTCTGCATTCTCACTCAGATCTCCCTTATCCCGGGCATCAGCTATCTGTTTTGAAATATCCGCTCTACCTTTTGTTTTAAGATGCTGCAATTCATCTTTCAATTTCTGAAGACCTTCTTCCGTATAATAAGATACCTTTCCCATTCCTTTAATATTATTTTGATTGAAGTTTCAGTAAGAATTCAATTTTCTGAAACGCATGCAAATTAAAAACCTAAAGAGTTTACACCTGTTACAGTCAAAAACCCTTTAGGTTTAATGTTTTTGTATTTACAAAATTAACAAATGCTTTAACTTAAACAAAAAAACACACACTTTGGTTTCCTGAATTTCATCATTCGGGGAATATCTATACTTTTAATCGTCTTATTTCGACAAAGTGTAATAAATTTATCACTCAATAATTTTTTGCATTTCTATATAAATTTTGGATAAAATGAATAAAACGATTTTTCTGATATATTTCCTCAGTTTCCCATTTATGCTATTTGCACAAAAAAATAAAAGTGAAAAATCCGAAATGAAGGTTTTTGATCCAGACCTGTTCAAGGGGATGTCATTCCGGTCGATCGGCCCTGCATTAACCTCCGGCAGAATTGCGGATATTGCCGTAAGTCCGGTGGATATCAATACCTGGTACGTGGGGGTGGCTGCAGGTGGCGTATGGAAAACCGTGAATGCTGGTATCACGTGGACCCCTCTTTTTGATGATCAGGGTTCCTATTCTATCGGATGTGTAACGATTGACCCCAATAATCCGCACATTATCTGGGTAGGGACCGGTGAAAATAATAATCAGCGAAGCGTGGCTTATGGAGATGGGATTTACCGATCAAAAGACGGGGGTAAATCATGGGAACATATGGGACTAAAACAATCCGAACACATCGGGAATATCCTGGTTCATCCGAAAAATTCTGATATTGTATATGTTGCTGCTTATGGGCCTTTATGGTCAGCAGGGGGAGACCGGGGTGTTTTCAGAACACGGGATGGTGGTAAGACCTGGGAAAGGATATTGTTCATCAGTGATCATACAGGGATCAATGAAATTCATATGGATCCCAGGGATCCGGATGTCCTTTATGCGGCAGCCCATCAGCGGAGGCGGCATGTATATACCTATATTGGTGGCGGTCCAGAATCGGCCATCTATAAATCATCGGATGGTGGGGATCATTGGGAAAAGGTCATGAATGGGATGCCGAAGGTGGACATTGGCCGCATCGGACTGGATATTTCCCCTGTCAATCCTGATCATTTATATGCCATCGTAGAAACTGTGGGTGAAGAAGGTGGCTTTTTCCACTCCATCGATCGGGGACAGAGCTGGGAAAAAATGAGCAATTACACAACTTCTGGCAATTATTACCAGGAAATTGTTTGTGATCCCGGGGACCTGGAAACCATCTATGCGATGGATACCTGGTTCCATTATACCACCGATGGTGGGAAAACGTTTAAAATGGTGGGTGAAGACAATAAACATGTGGATAATCATGCCCTATGGATCAATCCTGACAACACATCGCATATGATTGTAGGCTGTGATGGTGGATTGTACATTACCTATGATCATGCGGTATCCTGGGAATTCATTGCCAACCTGCCGGTCACTCAGTTCTATAAGGTCAGTGTGGATCATGATTCCCCGTTTTATCAGGTGTATGGTGGTACCCAGGACAATTTCAGCATGGGCGGTCCTTCAAGAACAACCAATGTAGCCGGTATTGTGAATGCAGACTGGTATGTCACGAATGGGGGAGACGGATTTGAATCTGTGGTAGATCCTGAAAATCCGGATATTGTATATGCCCAGTCGCAATATGGCTGGTTGGTCAGATATGATAAAAAAAGTGGGGAGTTGCTGGATATTAAACCCATGGAACGGGAAGGAGAGGAAGCATATCGCTGGAACTGGGATGCTCCACTGTTGATCAGTCCCCATAAATCCACGAGATTATATTTTGCAGCCAATAAAGTATTTAGGAGTGACGATCGCGGAAACAGCTGGACAGTGATCAGTGATGATCTCACCCGGCAGATCGATCGGAACCAGATTCCTGTGATGGGCAAGGTATGGAGTATGGACGCAGTGGAAAAAAATAAATCCACCTCCATCTATGGGAATATAGTCAGCCTGGATGAATCCCCACTGAAAGAAGGACTGTTGTATGCCGGGACAGATGATGGTCTGATCCAGGTTACGGAGAATGGAGGTGATTCCTGGAAAAAAATATCTCCTATTCAGGGAATTCCTGATATGACCTATGTAAATTATCTTCTGGCCTCCCAGCATAATGAGGAAACGGTATATGCCGTGTTCAATAATCATAAAAATGGAGATTTTAAACCCTATATTGTTAAAAGTATGGACAGAGGCGTCACCTGGCGTGCTATAACAAGTGATCTTCCAGAAAGAGGGTCTGTATATGTGCTGGCAGAAGATCATATTAATCCGGATTTATTATTTGCCGGTACCGAATTCGGGCTGTTTTTAACGATGGATGGGGGAACGCACTGGATCCAGTTAAAAGCCGGGTTGCCTGTGATTGCGATTCGTGACATTGCCATTCAAAAAAGGGAAAATGATCTCGTACTCGCCTCCTTCGGGAGAGGATTTTATATACTGGATGATTATTCTCCACTGCGTATGATCAACCCTGAATTTATTGACCAGGAAGCCTATATATTTCCCATCAAGGAAAGCTGGATGTTTATTCAATCAAGGCCTCTTGGATTAAGGGGCAAATCTTTCCAGGGAGCCTCCTATTATACAGCTGAGAATCCACCAGTGGGTGCCACTTTTACTTACTATTTGAAGGAAGATATCAAGACACAAAAAGAACGCCGTCAGGAAAATGAAAAAGAATTGATTGAAAAAGGGGAAAACGTCTCTTACCCTTCTTTTGGGGAAATGCGCTCGGAAGATGATGAAAGTGAGCCGAAACTGATTTTCACCATACGGGATGATAAGGATTATATCATCAGAAGCATTGAAATTGATCCTGAAAAAGGTATTCATCGAATCACCTGGGACTTTCATTATCCACCAAAAACACCGACGTCGGTGTCAGCTCCTGCATTTGAGGATCCATTTTCAGAACCGGACAATGGACCCTTGGCCTTGCCTGGAACTTATTCGGTTTCCATGGAAAAATTACAGAACGGAGTTCTGACCGAGCTCGTTGCTCCAGTAATTTTTTCAACAGAATTCCTAAATAATACCTCCTTGCCGGCATCCGATCAGAAAGCACTGTTTTCTTTTGAAGAGGATGTCTCAGAAGTGTTGAGGGTGGTCAGCGGGACCTCCCGGACGCTGGAGGAATTAAAAGAAAAATTGCGATACATAAAAGTAGCGGTGAGCCATACCAGTGGACTTCCAGAGGAAATCCTTTTAAAAGTTACTGATATGGATCAAAGGCTGAAGGACCTGGATAGAAAATTGAATGGGGATTATAGTCTTAATAGACGGGAATTCCCGGTGCCGCCCTCGATCTCTTCCCGGATCAATGCCATCGTGAATGGATTGTATCTTTCTACTTCCAATCCAACAGAGACACAAAGATCATCCTTGGAGATTGTGAAAAAAGATTTTGGAGCAGTATATTCCGGGATTAAAAAGATTGTCGAAGAAGATATGGTAAACCTGGAGAATGAACTTGAAAATGCAGGAGCACCATGGACGCCAGGACGGCTTCCGGCATGGGAAAAATAGTTGAGCAGTTAATCAGGCAAAGACCATAAAGATCCCCTTAAGACTTCAAAGAAGAATTGCTTAAGAAAGTATATACTTTACAGTATTCCCAGAACCTTCATGCCCTTTACCCGACTTTTAATCTGCGAATTCAAACTTTTCGCTATTTCTTTTCCTTATTATATCCATCTACTGCTGAATCGATGGTATCCAGGAGTTTCTGAGATACTTTTCTGGGATGTTTCTGCTTGTATTTCTTCAGGATCTCTAATGATTTCTTGGCATATTCTTTAAGGCCAACTGGATTTCCATCAAATCCATAGCTTCCCAATACGAATTCCAATTTTGAACGGATATCATAAAATTGTTCATCGCCTAATTTTTCGAATTGTGCCAGGGCATCTTTACATGCCTTTTCTAGTTTTTGGTTCATGCTCATGTTAAATAATTTTAAATGCTAAATAATTATACCGCAAAATTACGAGTAATTAACAATCCACCACACGTTATCATTTAAATAGGTGTTGGTTATTTTACTATACGAAATTAGTATATATTCGGAACAAAAAATCAGAAATAAAATCAAATGATTAGTCGAATATATTATTTACCCATAATATTGTTTTTCAGTTCAATTTTCAACCAAATAAAAAATTGATTTTCATAAGGGAATGTTCCCATGTTTTTTTTGTGGGATCTTATCCACTTTATTTTCCAACATCGAAAAGGTTGAAATGAGTTTCGACCGGGTTTCAGCCGGATAAATAATTTCATCGACATACCCACGGGAAGCAGCAAGATAGGGATTGGCAAAAATCCGGTTATATTCCTCTTCCCTTCTCTCCAGGGTCTTTACGGGATCTCCGGAATTTTCGATCTCTTTTTTAAATATGATCTCCGCAGCTCCCTTTGCTCCCATCACCGCGATTTCTGCCGAGGGCCATGCATAGTTATAATCCGCACCAATATGTTTGGAATTCATTACATCATACGCCCCGCCATAGGCCTTCCGGGTAATTACCGTAACCCTGGGGACGGTGGCTTCTGAAAAAGCATAAAGTAGCTTTGCCCCGTTGGTAATGATTGCGTTCCATTCCTGTTCGGTCCCTGGCAAAAAACCAGGTACATCTTCAAAAACCAGGAGAGGGATATTAAAGGCATCACAGAATCTGACAAACCTTGCGCCTTTAATACTCGCATGGATATCAAGGACACCCGCCAGGATTGCGGGCTGATTGGCCACGATCCCGATACTTCTTCCAGCCAACCTGGCAAATCCGACGATGATGTTTTCTGCAAAATTCTGATGGACCTCCAGAAAACTTCCCGGATCAACCGTGTGCTGAATGACCTCAATCATATCATATGCTTTACCAGAATCTTTTGGTATGATATGATTGAGAGCGGTTCTTATTTCATCCTCCGGATCATAATGCAAAAGAGGTGGCTCATCTTCACAATTGGATGGAAGATAGGACAATAATTGTTTGATGTTGTTCAGGCAAACAATCTCATTTTCACAGGAGAAATGGGCTACCCCACTTTTCCGGCTATGAGCTTCACTACCACCCAGTTGCTCTGAAGTTACGTCTTCATGGGTAACGGTTTTAACTACCTTGGGTCCCGTTACAAACATATAAGAGGTCTTTTCCACCATCAGGATAAAATCTGTTATGGCCGGGGAATATACAGCTCCTCCCGCACAGGGTCCCATGATGGCAGATATCTGCGGAATCACTCCGGAAGCCAAGGTATTCTTGTAAAATATATCCGCATATCCTCCCAGCGACACTACACCTTCCTGGATTCGGGCACCTCCTGAATCATTCAGTCCGATCATTGGGTATCCATTCTTTAGGGCCAGATCCATCAACCTTACAATCTTTTCAGCATGTGCCTCAGACAATGATCCTCCGAAGACGGTAAAGTCCTGGGAATAAACATAAACGGTTCTGCCATTAATTTTACCGTATCCGGTAACCACCCCATCTCCCAGGTATTTTTCCTTTTCCAATCCGAATTCATAGCTTCGATGGGTCACCAGTTGTCCGGTTTCATGAAAGGAACGCTTATCTAACAGATATTCGATCCTTTCCCGGGCTGTCAGTTTGCCTTTCTGATGCTGGACCTCGATCCGTTTTTGCCCACCTCCCAAGACTGCCTGATTTTTTAAATGCTCGAGATGTTTGAATTTATCCTCCTGATTGGCCATGTTCTGTTTGGTTTATTTAAAATAATAGCAATATCAAATCAATTGATTGGATAATATAATTAATTCCCGGGCTTCGCGTAGGTTTATTCTCAATAATTTCATCCTGCCATAACAAAAAATAATATCTCCCGTTTCATAATTTATAGTATATTTGCCAAATTTTTGAATGCATGCAGGACAGTCATATAGCAATATTGGATCTCGGAACGAATACTTTTCACCTGTTGATCGCAGTGATCCGCGATGATCATTTTACGATCATCCACCGGGAAAAATTTGCTGTAAAACTGGGGGAAGGTGGGATCAATCGTAGAATAATCACCGATGAAGCATGGAACCGAGGGATCATGGCCATCAAAAAAATCAATACCCTGATTCAATCCTATCAGGTGAAAGAAATAAGGTCCATTGCTACAAGTGCGATTCGAAATGCAAGCAACGGAGCTCAATTCCTTAACGCGATCCAATCGGTCACAGGGATCACAGCGGAAGCAATTGATGGTAACCAGGAGGCTGAATATATTTATTACGGGGTTCGTCAGGCCATCCTTCTTGGCAAAAAACCAGCACTGATCATGGATATCGGCGGGGGAAGTGTCGAATATATCATTGCCAATCAGGATGAAATATTATGGAAAAAAAGTTTTGAGATTGGGGCTCAAAGACTTCATGACTTATTCCATCATCACGACCCGGTCAAAAAGGAGGATATCCTGAATTTAAAGAATTACCTTGAGCTTGCTTTGCATCCACTAAGTCAGGCTTTAACCAAATATCAGCCCGAAACATTAATAGGATGTTCGGGAACTTTTGACACCCTTCGTGAAATTTACTGCATCAGAAACAATATACAAAAGGATAAAAAACCACCGGAATTTTCAGTTGATATCAAGGCGTTTTTGTCCTTACATCATGAGATCATTGGTAAAAATAAGGAAGAAAAGCTGGCCATTCCGGGGATGTCTCCCATGCGCGCGGATATGATTAGCATGGCCAGTTCCCTCATCCATTTTACGCTTTCAAAATTTCCTTTCAGACAATTGAAAACATCTTCCTATTCATTGAAGGAGGGTATCTTGAGTGAAATTGTTGATCATGCGCAGATCATTGAGATGAGCGCATGACCAATAATCCTGATCCCTTCATTTCAATTTTCAGGGCAATTATTATTCATTTCAGATCCATTTGAAAAATGATTCCCTAATTTTGCACAGAATTCTTCAGATATGAAAAAATTTGATGTAAATGAATTGAAGCAATTCTGTCTCGAGGTTTTTAAAAAAATAGGATGCCCGGAGGAGGATGCAGAATTAGCCAGTGATGTTTTGTTAGCGGCTGACCTACGTGGAGTTGATTCCCATGGTGTAGCGCGGTTATCGGGTTATGTCAGATTATGGGAAAAGGGAAGACTGAATCCTGCTCCTAAAATTGAAATCATAAGGGAAACGCCCAGCACCGCGGTAATCGATGGTGATCAGGGATTGGGCCTTATAGTTGCTCCCAGGGCCATGGACATCGCCATACAAAAAGCAACGCAATCAGGAACATGCTGGATATCCATCAAAAATTCTAACCATTTTGGCATTGCAGGTTATCATGCTATGAAAGCATTGAAACATCAGATGATTGGCATTGCCATGACGAATGCGAGTCCGCTCGTCGCACCTACTTTTTCAAGGGAAAGAATGCTGGGCACCAATCCGATCGCGGTAGCCATCCCTGCGAAAAACCAACCTCCCTTTGTGGCCGATTTTTCCACAACGACTGTGGCCAACGGCAAACTTGAGATCTTACAGCGAAAAGGAGAAAAAGCGCCTGGGGGATGGATCCAGACAAAAGAAGGACGTGATTCCATTGACCCGAATGAACTCAAATCCGGTGGTGCATTGCTTCCCCTCGGAAGTGACCGGGAACACGGCAGTCATAAAGGATATTGCCTTGGATCCATTGTCGATATCTTTTCCGCGGTGTTGAGCGGAGCTAATTATGGCCCATGGGCTCCCCCTTTCGTCAGTTTCCTGCCACTTCCGGAAAATCCTGTTGGGGAAGGACTGGGTCATTTTATAGGTGCCATGCGGATTGATGCCTTTCGCGAGGCAGAAGCATTTCTGGACCATATGGATACCTGGATCCAGCGATTCCGGGAAGCTTCGCCCGCAGAAGGATTTGAGAGAGTGCTTATCCCGGGTGATCCTGAAAGAATATTTGAAGATGAACGGAGGAGAGATGGCATTCCCCTATTGCAAGCCGTAATTGAGGATCTTCATCAGATTGGAGAAAAAATGGGAGTGGAATTTAATCCCAAGGTTTTCTAGATGAATTAAAATTTTGAATCAGGGAACCTTCTTAATTCATTCTTATTCAAACATATTCATCAGAAAAATAATTTAGCCATCTTTCCGCTTCCTTACTATCAGAAGTTCAGCTAAACTTGTGAATTTCACGGATTCAAATTTCCACTACAGGGTAAATCCGATGCGGAACACCCAGGGACTGTCATAAGGAGATCGTATATTATCATAAATCACATTATACATGGCCGTGATGGTGAATCCCCCTCTTCTGCCGATAGGTTGAAAAAAGCCTCCCCCCAAAAACAGGGCAGGAACCCATTCACGTGTGTAAATGATTTGATCATTGGGAAGGATCTCACCATATTCAAAATTGAGGGTTTCATATTCTGCATATAAAAACAAAGGCAATTTCAGGAGGCTAAAGTTCTGGCGTAAAAATAATTTTCCCCCATAGGTATTGGTCTGGTAATCAAATCTATCATCTTTATAGTACTGATAAGTGATGCCCACTCCACCCGATAAGCTTCGGGTGATCATATAACCTGCGACTGGTGATACATAAACATAAGTAATCGTTCCAAATGACAGGCTGAAGCCTCCACCGAAATACATCCTATCGAATACGGATGGTTTATCGCCTTCCTCGATCATTACCTGGGCGGAGGCCAGATTGAAACTGACCACGGCCAAAATTACCATAAGAAGCTTTTTCATATAAGATCAATTTAAAGAAATGAAATCAGGCTGGATGTTCTTCAATCTTCTTGCACAATTACAAACAGGTCCTCTGTCGGCTTTTTCATCAAATATTTTTCCCTGGCAAATTTCTCAAGCAATCTATCATTGCTTAACAATTCTTCTCGGTCCGTTTCAACATCCCGGATCATTTGAATATAATATTCTTTTTCCTTTTCAAGATCGCCCAATTTTCTTCTCTTTTTATATTGAGAATAAAAATCATTGGCATCAATGAACAACATCCAGATGAGAAAAAAAGCCCCAATGAGGAAATAAAAATTTTTCAGGTAACCTGGCAGACGTTTCACGTTTGTTGATTTTTGCAACTAAAGTAATAAAATACAGGTAAATAAAAAAGCCCTGAAAGGATACAGGGCTTTTTTTTTCCAAAAAATATGTAAAGTTTATTTTGAAGGATAATGGGCTACTTCCCCGAGTTCCTCTTCGATTCTAAGCAACTGATTGTATTTTGCCATTCTGTCAGATCTTGACATGGAACCGGTTTTGATCTGACCTGAATTTGTGGCAACGGCAATGTCGGCAATGGTCGAGTCTTCGGTTTCGCCTGACCGATGAGATATCACGGTGGTCCAGCCCGCTTTATGTGCCATTTCAATGGCATCAAGGGTTTCGGATAGCGTGCCGATCTGATTGACTTTGATCAGGATAGAATTACCGCATTTTTCCTTGATGGCTCTTTTCAGGAATTTAACATTCGTGACCAGCACATCATCTCCCACCAGCTGGCACTTATTTCCAATTTTTTTTGTAAGAAGCGCCCAGCCTTCCCAGTCATTCTCAGAACAACCATCTTCGACCGAATCGATCGGATATTTACTGATCAGCTCAGCCAGATAATCAATCTGTTCCTCAATGGTCCGGATAGCTCCTTGGCCACCTTCAAATTTTGTATAATCATACTTGCCATTCACAAAAAACTCAGAGGCAGCGCAGTCAAGGGCAATGGTCAAATCTTTGCCTGGTTTATAACCAGCCGCTTCGATGGCTTTCAATACACTGTCGAGTGCCTCTTCGGTACCTCCGGAAAAATTCGGAGCGAATCCACCTTCATCCCCTACGGCGGTACTTAATCCTTTTTCCTTGATGATTTTTTTAAGACTATGAAATACTTCAGATCCCATTCTGATAGCTTCTGAAAAGGAAGGAGCTCCCACTGGGCGGATCATGAATTCCTGGAAGGCAATGGGAGCGTCGGAATGAGATCCCCCATTGATAATGTTCATCATGGGTACAGGCAATGTATGGGCATTCACTCCCCCAATGTACCTGAACAAGGGCATTCCCAGCTCTTCCGCAGCCGCCTTAGCCACGGCCAGGGATACACCCAGGATGGCATTGGCGCCCAGTTTCCCTTTGTTGTCGGTTCCGTCCAGCTCGATCATAATCGAATCGATCAGGTTCTGATCAAAAACGGAAAGCCCGATCAATTCTTCTGCAATGGTTTCATTTACATTTTCAACCGCTTTCAATACTCCTTTACCCGAAAATTTTGATTTATCGCCATCACGCAATTCCACTGCCTCATTTTCTCCAGTCGACGCTCCTGATGGAACAGCCGCACGACCCAATATCCCGTTCTCAGTTATAATGTCAACTTCGATGGTTGGGTTCCCTCTGGAATCCATGATCTGTCTGGCGTGTATACTTTCTATAAAGCTCATTTTAATAAAAGTTTAGTTATGATTCATTAATGAAAAAAAGTTCTCAAATAAGTAGCGGGAATCATGAGGCCCAGGAGAAGCCTCCGGATGATACTGGACCGAAAATGCCTTCTTGTTGTTCAGTTTCAATCCGGCCAGGGTCCCATCATTCAGATGAATATGGGTCATTACGACATTTGGATTTTTATGCAGATCATCTTTGTTTACGACGAATCCATGATTCTGGGAGGTCACTTCACTTTTCCCGGTCTCCAGATTCTTTACTGGATGGTTTAAGCCACGATGGCCATGATGCATCTTATAGGTGGATATCCCATTTGCCAGGGCCATGATCTGATGTCCCAGGCAAATCCCGAATATGGGTTTATCCTTATCCAGGATCTCCTTTACAGTCTCTATGGCATAATCCATCGGGGCCGGATCACCCGGCCCGTTTGAAATGAAGAATCCATCAGGTTCCCAGGCCATCATTTCTTCAAACCGGGTCTTTGCCGGGAAAACCTTACAATAACAGCCTTTGGAAGCAATATTTTTCAGAATACTCTGCTTGATCCCAAGATCCAATACTGCCACCTTATATTTACTTTCCTTATTACCATAAAAATAAGGTTTTGCAGTAGTTACCCTTGAAGCCAGTTCCAGACCATTCATGGAAGGCACCTTGTCGAGCTCTTTCCTCAGGAAAGCCTCCTCTAAATTTTCAGATGAGATTACGGCATTCATGGCTCCCTTATCACGGATATGCCGGACAAGCGCCCGTGTATCTATTTCCGTAATGCCAACCACCTGATTCCGGAATAAATATTCCTGAAGTGATTCGTCGGCGGTCATTCTGCTGAAGATCTCTGAAAAATCGTTTACGACAATACCGGCGATTTGCGGTTTGTCGGATTCCGTCTCCAGCGTTTTGGCACCATAGTTCCCGATGTGTGAGGTGGTATTGACAATGATCTGACCGAAATACGATGGATCGGTATAAATCTCCTGATATCCAGTCATGCCGGTATTAAAACAGATCTCACCACCGGTGGTACCTATTCTGCCAATCGCTTTCCCTTTGAATGATGTGCCATCTTCGAGGATCAGTATGGCATCTTTACTGAAAATTTCCTTCATGAAGCCCGTTTTTATTGGCAAAATTAATTAATTCAATACTGTTTGCCTAAACTGAGTTGTTATTAATTTGTAAATAAAAAAAGGGATCCGAATATTTGAGATCCCTTATGCATTCATGAACAATTTGAATGTCTTTTATTCCTTATCCTCTTTTTTATCGGCTTCTTCCTGATCCTTTTTTTCTTCTTCTGAGGTGGCTTCTGCTTTTATATCCTCGGCTCCAGTCTCCTTTTCCGGTTCAGCATTTGCTTCCCCTTCCTGGGATTTTCCGTCTTTTACCGGCACTTCTTCACTATCTGATTTAATTTCTGGTTTTTCTTCTTTTTCTTCCACTTTCGTTTCCTGGGATTGCGCCGTTTCTTTTTGCTTCTCTTCTACAGCTATTTTAGCTTCCTTATCGGCACTTTTGGCTTTCCCCCCTTTTTTCCCTGTGGCAGTTTCATCCTTGGGTGCTTTTTCTTCCTCCTTTTTCCCACCACGGCGACCTCTTCTTGTTTTGGACTTCTTGGTATCCGTTTCTTCCGTCAGAAAATCATTAAAGTCAACAAGTTCGATCATGGCCATTTCGGCATTATCTCCCAGTCTGGTTCCCAGTTTAATGATCCTGGTATAGCCCCCCGGTCTTTCACCTACGCGATCCACTACTTCATTATAAAGCGCTTTCAACGATTCTTTATCCTGAAGATATGAAAAAACGACCCTGCGTGTATGGGTTGTATCATTTTTAGCCTTGGTGATCAAAGGTTCCACATACTGACGCAAGGCTTTTGCTTTAGCCAGTGTGGTATTGATCCTTTTATGCAGAAAAAGTGACGAGGCAAGATTCGATAACATCGCCTTTCTGTGAGTGGCAGTTCTTCCCAAATGATTAATTCGCTTACCGTGTCTCATTTTAATTATTCTTCATCAAGTTTATACTTCGATAAATCCATACCGAATGTGAGATTCTTTTCAGCCACCAGTTGTTCGAGTTCAGCCAGTGACTTTTTACCGAAATTCCTGAATTTCATCATATCTGAAATTTCCAGTTCAACCAGGTCACCCAACGTTTTGACATCGGCTGCTTTGAGGCAGTTATAGGCTCTCACTGAAAGATCTAAATCGCTTAGAGGGGTTTTCAGCAATTTACGCATGTGAAGCAATTCCTCATCAACCGTATCAGGTTCTTTGGAATCCGCGGTTTCGAGGATCATGGTCTGATCGGAGAATAACATAAAATGCTGAATCAATATATTGGCTGCACCTTTAAGCGCCACCTCGGGATGTATCGAACCATCCGTCATGATATCTAGGATCAGCATTTCGTAGTCGGTTTTTTGTTCAACCCGTGTATTCTCTACACTGTATTTCACATTTTTTATCGGCGTAAATATGGCGTCGATCGGAATAAATCCAAATATTTGTTCGGATGGTTTATTTTCTTCGGCTGGTACATATCCTCTGCCTTTTTCTACATTCAGTTCGATCTCAAAATCAGCCGACTCATCCAGATTACAAATGACGTGATCCGGGTTAAGAATCTCAAAGGACGAACTATGTCCCATGATATCCCCGGCTTTGAAAACAGACTGGTTCTTAACCGGTACAATGATTTTATTATCAACAGATTCTGATATTTTTTTAAATCTAACCTGTTTCAGGTTCAGAATCATCTCTGCAACATCCTCTTTTACTCCCTCTATTGTAGAAAATTCATGTAATACTCCAGGTATTTTGATACCTGTTATAGCATACCCTTCCAGGGAAGACAGAAGTATCCTTCTTAAGGCATTCCCGATGGTTACACCATAACCTTTTTCAAGTGGCTTAAATGTGAAAAGTCCGTGAAAATCATCTGCCTTTTCCATGACCACCTTTTCAGGCATTTGAAAAGCTAAAATTGACATATTCGAATGCTTTTTATAAAGTTTGTTTGATTATTTAGAATAAAGTTCGACGATTAATTGTTCCTGGATATTTTCAGGTATTTCATCTCTCTGGGGCAAGTTTACAAACTTACCTGTCATCTGACTACCGTCCCATTCTAACCAGGGGTATTTTTTACTTCCTCTGCCTGCCAGGCTATCAGCTATGGCAGAAAGGGATTTTGATTTTTCTCTTACCCCAACCAAATCGCCTACACTTACAGTAAATGATGGAACATTAACCACATCACCATTTACAACGATGTGTTTATGAAGCACCAATTGTCTGGCGGCACGACGTGTGGGGGCAATCCCCATCCGGAATACTACATTATCAAGTCTTGATTCAAGCAATTGAAGCAATATTTCACCCGTGATGCCACTTTTCCTGGAGGCTTTGTCAAACATCTTTGCAAATTGCCGTTCCAGCACTCCATACAGATATTTTGCCTTCTGTTTCTCCTGCAACTGGATGGCATATTCAGATTGTTTTCTCCTGCGACTCCTGCCATGATGACCGGGAGGGTAGTTTTTTTTCTGAAGTGCCTTGCTCGGACCAAATATTGGTTCTCCAAATTTTCTGGAAATCTTTGCTCTTGGACCTCGGTATCTAGCCATTATAAAATATTATTTTTTAAATTCTTAAACTCTTCTTCGTTTTGGAGGTCTGCATCCGTTATGGGGCAATGGGGTAACATCTTTGATCATAATTACTTCTATGCCCACATTCTGAATGGTTCGGATGGCCGATTCTCTTCCGGCTCCCGGACCTTTTACATATACCTCAACCTTTCTCAATCCCAGATCATAAGCGGTCTGAGCACAGTTTTGAGCTGCCATTTGAGCAGCATAAGGTGTATTTTTCTTTGAACCCTTAAATCCCATTTTACCAGCAGATGCCCAGGAGATCACTTGTCCCTGAGGATTTGTAATGGAAATGATGATGTTATTAAAGGTAGCTTTTATATGTGCCTGACCATTCTGCTCAACGACGACTACCCGTTTTTTAGCCTTATCTTTACGTTTCTGTGCCATTTATGGATTCTTATTTAACTGCTTTCTTTTTATTTGCTACCGTTTTACGCTTACCTTTCCGGGTCCTGGAATTGTTTTTGGTTTTCTGACCCCGGACCGGCAATCCCTTTCTGTGACGTAATCCCCTGTAGCATCCGATATCCAACAATCGTTTAATGCTCAGCTGTACTTCGGATTTTAAAACACCCTCCACCTTGTATTCTTCATTGATGATGGACCGGATCTTATTGGCCTCTTCATCGGTCCATTCGCCCACCTTCCGATTCCAATCGATTCCTGCTTTGGTGAGAATTCTTTGGGCACTGCTGCGGCCAATGCCAAAAATATAGGTGAGTCCTACCTCGCCCCTTTTATGATCCGGAATATCAACTCCTTGAAATCTAGCCATAACTATCCTTGTCTTTGTTTAAACCTGGGATTCTTCTTGTTAATAACAAATACTTTGCCTTTACGGCGAACGATTTTACATTCGCTACTTCGTTTTTTTACTGAAGCTTTTACTTTCATAATATCTTATTTATAGCGATATACAATTCTTCCTTTCGTCAAATCATATGGCGACATTTCCAACTTCACTTTATCTCCAGGCAACAGTTTAATGTAATGCATACGCATTTTCCCGGAGATATGGGCGATCACTTCATGCCCATTTTCAAGTTCTACCCGGAACATTGCATTCGACAATGCCTCGGTAATGGTTCCGTCCTGTTCGATTGATGCCTGTTTTGCCATATTTATTGCTTATTATAAGTATGCTCAATTCGAAACATATACCATTACGCCACTGCAACAGAAGATCTTCCTTTTATTTTACCTGACTTCATGAGTCCTTCATAATGTCTCATTAAAAGATAACTTTCAATCTGCTGCAATGTATCCAGAATTACCCCTACCATGATCAACAGGGAAGTCCCGCCATAAAAATGGGAAAACTGTCCTGAAACACCTGCAATCGCCGCAAATGCCGGTAAAATGGCTACGATTGCAAGAAAGAATGATCCTGGCAAAGTAATTTTCGTCAATATATTATCTATGTATTCAGAGGTCTGTTTACCTGGTTTTACCCCAGGGATGAAACCACCGTTTCTTTTCATATCGTCGGCTATCTGCGTGGGATTGATCGTAATCGCCGTATAAAAGAAAGTAAAGAGTACAATCAGGATCCCGAAAACGAGATTATATTGCCATGATAAATAATTGGAAAAGGTTGAACCTATGTAGGAAGCAATATCACTCTGATCCGCCCACAGACCAGCCAACAAAGCCGGAAGGAACATCAGGGATTGTGCGAAGATGATCGGCATCACCCCAGCAGCATTTACCTTGAGAGGGATGTATTGCCGCTGCCCTCCATATACCCGGTTACCCACTACCTGTTTGGCATATTGGACGGGAACCCGCCTTACCGCCTGGGTCAAAGCAACCACACCTACTACTACAAAGAAGAGGGCTACAATTTCTATGATGAATAAAAGTGCACCGCTCATGCCTTTGGTGGTAGCTTCTGCGATCAGTGCACCGGGGAATCTTGAAATGATCCCGATCATGATCAACATGGAAATACCGTTCCCAATGCCTTTTTCCGTAATACGTTCACCCAGCCACATGATAAAGATGGTCCCTGCAGTAAGGATCACCATGGAAGAAAACATAAATAAAGTCCGGTTTACCACAATGGCCTCAGCCGGCACAGCTCCGGTGAGATATGCAGAAGACTGAAAAATGGTAATAAATATAGTCAGAACCCGTGTGATCTGGTTGATCTTCTTCCTACCTGATTCACCTTCTTTCTGCATTTTCTGGAAATAGGGTACCGCAACGGTCAGTAACTGTAATACGATGGAAGCGGATATATAAGGCATTACACCCAGTCCGAAGATGGACGCATTGCTGAATGCTCCCCCCAGAAAGGTGTCCAATAGCCCGAGAATACCTGATGAAGTGCCTTTTAATTTTGAAGGATCAACCCCCGGAAGTACAACAAAGGAACCCAGCCTGAATATAACCAGCATTCCCAGCGGTATTAAGGATCCTGTCACGCAGTTCTTCAATTGCAAAAATATTTCTTATGGTCCTTATAAACTTCTTCATAGACTATAGCCGGGTAACTTTTCCTCCCAATTTTTCGATCGCTTCCGCTGCTGAGGCAGAGAAACTGATGTGCTGTAACATCAACCTTGGTCTTTAACTCGCCCCTTCCCAGCACTTTTACCAAATCTTTTTTACCGATGATCCCGTTTTTCAGCAGGAGTTCGACATCAATGGATTTAGCTTTTGTCTTTTCTACAATTTCCTGTAGAATATCAAGGTTCACAGGTTTAAATACAGTTCTTTGAGGTCGGTTAAACCCAAATTTCGGCAATCGTCGCTGAATGGGCATCTGTCCTCCTTCAAAACCTCTTCTGGTCTTGAATAACCTGATCGGGATTGTCGCTCCTTTATGCCCTTTGGTAGAAGTACCTCCTCTACCGGATCCTTGTCCTCGTCCTATCCTTTTGCTTCTTTTGATTGATCCTTTCGCAGGTTTTAATGTATTCAGTTTCATATTTATAATTCAGTAACAGATACTAAATGACTCACCTTATTGATCATCCCCTTTATCTGGGGGGTTGCTTCCACTTCCACACTTTTATCTGATCCGCCCAAGACCCAGCGCCTTGATGGTCCTGATCTGATCCTTGGGTCTTTTTATGGTACTGCGTGTCTGTGTAATTCTAACCTTTGCCATTTTTTTTATCCATTAAATACTTTTGACAATGAAATGCCCCTGTGCTGTGCAACCGTAAATGGATCTCTCAGATTCGCCAGTGCCTGGAATGTAGCTTTAACCACATTGTGTGGATTGGAAGATCCTTTTGACTTTACCAAGCACATCTTTTACACCGGCACTTTCCAGTACGGCCCTCATGGCACCTCCTGCAATTACACCGGTACCGGGAGAAGCAGGTTTGATAAGTACGAGTCCTCCTCCATATTTCCCAATGGTTTCATGAGGGATGGTCCCTTTCAGAACCGGCACTTTAACCAGGTTCTTTTTAGCATCATCAATTCCTTTGGTAATTGCATCGGTCACTTCATTGGCCTTGCCGAGCCCATATCCTACCACACCATTATCTATCGCCAACCACCACAATGGCTGAAAAACTAAAACGACGTCCTCCTTTTACAACTTTTGCGACACGTTTGATAGCGACCACTTTTTCTTTTAGTTCAATTTCACTCGCCTTAACCGACTTGACATTTTTTTGCTGCATATGATTAGAATTTTAATCCTCCTTCCCTTGCTCCATCTGCCAGGGCCTTAATTCTTCCATGATAGAGATAACCACTTCTATCGAAAATCACATTATCGATGCCTCCCTCCTTGGCTTTCTCTGCCAATTTTTTACCAACTTCTTTAGAGATCTCGACGGTGATGGATTTTTTACCTATCTCCCTGGATGAGACTGCGAGCCAGCGTATGGCCGACAGAATCATCGATTATCTGGGCATAAATACCTTTATTGCTTTTATACACACATAATCTCGGCCTTTCCTTGGTACCGGAAATTTTCCTCCGGATACCATCGGCGGATTCTTAGTCTTCTTGATCCTTTATTAAAAGCCATAATTCTTATTATTTAGCTGCAGTCTTACCTGCTTTTCTTCGAATGTATTCACCAACATAACGAATCCCCTTGCCTTTATACGGTTCAACCTTTCTCAGGGACTTGATTTTTGAAGCGACCTGCCCAACCAGTTGCTTGTCATGACTTTCAAGCGTGATCGTAGGATTTTTTCCTTTTTCCGTCTCGGCCTTCACTTTTATCTCTGGCGGCACCTTGAAATACACATGGTGTGAATATCCCAGGGTCAGATCCAGTATGTCATTATTCACAACCTCAACCCGGTATCCTACACCCACCAGTTCCAACTTCCTGGTAAATCCATTACTCACCCCTTCAACCATGTTATTGATCAGGGCACGGTAAAGGCCATGCATGGCCTTATGCCTTTTCTGTTCCGTTGGACGTGACACCTGCAATATCTGATCATTTAATTCGATCTTGATATCAGGGTCGAAATCCTGTGACAATTCCCCTTTGGGACCCTTTACCGAAATTGTGTTTTTTTCGATTTTCACTTCAACTCCCTTGGGTACGGTTATCGGTTTATTTCCTACTCGTGACATGCTTAATTAATTAATAGATATAACAAAGTACCTCACCGCCCACATTTTCCTTTTTTGCCTCTTTTTCGGTCATTACACCTTTATTGGTGGATAAAATGGCAACACCCAATCCATTCAATACCCTTGGGAGTCCATCTGCTTTTGAATATCTGCGTAATCCTGGAGAACTTGCCCGTTCGATGTGCTGAATGGCCGGAATCTTCGTATCTGGATTGTACTTCAAAGCGATCTTGATCTTGCCAGGATTGCCTTCCTCTTCAAATTTATAGTTCTGGATAAATCCGTTTTCATGAAGTACCCTGGTAATCTCTTTTTTCAGATTTGATGAAGGCACTTCCACTATTCGATGGTTCGCCTTGATTGCATTCCGTATTCTCGTTAAGAAATCAGCTATTGGATCCATATTTTAAAACTTACGCCCAAAAGGGCTGCAAAATTACTAATGTTTTTTAATTATACCAATGTTTTACCAGCTTGCCTTTGTTATTCCAGGGATTTTTCCATCGCCTGCCATTTTCCTGAAGGTCACCCTTGAAATCCCGAATTTTCGCATATATCCTTTGGGCCTTCCAGTGAGTTTACATCGGTTGTGAAGTCTTACCGCAGAGGAATTTCTGGGAAGCTTATCTAAACCCGCATAGTCCCCGGCTTCTTTCAATGCTTTTCTTTTTTCAGCATATCTGGCTACCAGTTTTTCTCTTTTCCGTTCTCTCGCTATTAATGATTGTCTTGCCATAATTATCGTTATTTTCTAAATGGTAATCCCATGGCTTTTAACAGTTCATAACTTTCCTCATCGCTGTTGGAAGAAATGACAAAAGTGATGTCCATGCCTGAAATTCGATTTATCTTGTCGATGCTGATCTCCGGAAAAATGATCTGTTCTTTAACACCCAGGGTATAATTCCCACTGCCGTCAAAACCTTTTTCATTAATCCCGCGAAAGTCCCTGACCCTTGGAAGGGCTACGGATACCAGCCGGTCAATAAACTCATACATCTTATCACCTCTCAAAGTGACACGTGCACCAATTGGCATGCCCTCCCTGAGTTTAAAATTGGAGACTGACTTTTTAGCTTTGGTTGGGACTGCTTTCTGGCCAGAGATCAGGGTCAATTCATCAACTCCCACATCTACCAGTTTTTTATCGGCGGTGGCAGTACCAATTCCTTTATTAATGCTGATCTTTTCAATCCTGGGAACCTGCATTACTGATTTATACTGGAATTTTTCCATTAATGCCGGTATCACCTCTTTGATATATAGTTCTTTAAGCCTAGGATTACTCATTTTTTATAAATTCTCCGGTTTTTTTCGAATATCTCTGTAGTTTCCCATCTTTATTAAGCTTTCTCCCGATCTTGGTGGCATCCCCGGAAGAAGGATCCACCACCATCAGATTGCTGATATGAATGGGAGCTTCCTGCTTCTCGATCCCTCCATTCGGATGGGTTGCAGAAGGTTTCAGGTGTTTTGTCACCATATTGATCCCTTCCACAATGGCTTTACTTTTATCTAGATAAACTTCCAGCACCCTCCCTTTCTTACCTCTGGAATTTCCTGAAAGTACCAGTACCGTATCGCCTCTTCGTATATGCAATTTTTTAGACATCTTTTTGTACGTTATAGAACTTCAGGTGCAAGAGATACAATTTTCATAAACTGCTTTTCACGCAACTCCCTGGCAACAGGACCAAAGATCCTGGTTCCTCTGGGTTCATCCGTTGCGCTAAGTAGAACGGCCGCGTTATCTTCAAAACGTATATAGGAACCATCTTTTCTTCTGATTTCCTTTTTAGTCCGGACAATCACCGCTTTGGATACTGTACCTTTTTTCAGCTGACTGGAAGATATGGCAGATTTAACGGCTACCACCACTTTGTCACCAATGGAAGCATATCGCTTCCTTGTCCCGCCCAGGACACGGATTACAAGTACCTCTTTGGCACCACTGTTATCCGCAACATTCAAACGTGTCTCTTGCTGTATCATTATTATTTTGCTCTTTCAATGATTTCAACTAATCGCCATCTTTTCTTTTTACTCAATGGCCTTGTTTCCATGATCTTAACCGTATCGCCAATCCCACATTCATTTTTTTCATCATGAACAGCGAAGTTGGTGGTTCTACCAATAAATTTACCGTATTTCTTATGCTTGAATTTCCGGTAAACAGCAACAGTTGCGGTTTTATCCATTTTATTGCTGACGACAGTGCCAATCCGCTCTTTCCGTAGATTCCTTTCCATCGATGCTTAATTATTTTGTAATTCCTTATTCTTTAATGTGGTTGCAATCCGGGCAATTAATTTCCTTGATTCACGAATCTTCATCGGATTTTCAATGGGAGAAATTGCATGAGCAAATTTTAGCTTTGTCAGGCTCTCTTTTTCCGCTTCCAGTTTCTGCTTCAGCTCTTCAACGGACAATGATTGTAATTCGGCATTTTTCATGATGACTTATTCTGAGTAATCTCTTCTGACCACAAACTGTGTCTTAATCGGTAATTTTTGAGCAGCCAAGGCTCATTGATTCCTTCGCGAGTGCTTCAGGAACCCCGTAAGACTCAAATAAAATGGTGCCCGGTTTGATTACAGCCACCCAATATTCAGGAGCACCTTTACCTTTACCCATCCGGACTTCGGCTGGCTTTTTGGTGATGGGTTTGTCCGGGAAATATCCTGATCCACACCTGACCTTCTCTTTTCATGGCCCTGGTTACGGCGATACGGGCTGCTTCAATCTGACGGCTGCTGATCCATCCCGGTTCGAGAGACTTTAAGTCCGAAAGTACCAAAACTGATCTCATGACCTCTGGTGGCAATTCCTTTTACCCTCCCTTTTTGCTTTTTCCTGAATCTGGTTCTTTTTGGCTGTAACATTGTTAAATTCTTTTGAAAATTTTACCTTCTTCTTCTTTTAGGTCCTTCACCACGTTTTCTTCTGCCTACTCCTGCATGGTCCTCCACCTGATGAAACGTCCTGAAATACCAACATTGGGAGAAAGATCTCTTTTTCCGTATACTTCTCCTTTGAAGATCCAAACTTTAATCCCGATCTTTCCATATACTGTATTTGCTTCAGAAATTGCATAGTCAATATCCGCCCTTAAGGTATGCAAGGGAATTCTTCCTTCCTTATATTGTTCTGTCCGTGCCATTTCAGCCCCCCCAAGTCTTCCGGAAACCTTAATTTTAATTCCTTGTGCACCTACCCGGATGGCAGAAGCAATGGCCTGTTTCATAGCTCTTCTATAGGATATTCGTGGCCATGATCTGCTGTGCAACTGATTCACCAACCAATTTGGCATCGAGTTCCGGACGTTTGATTTCATAGATATTGATCTGAACATCCTTTCCGGTGAGCTTGTTTCAATTCTTCCTTTATTTTGTCAACTTCTGCACCACCTTTTCCAATGACAACTCCTGGCCGTGCAGTATGTACAGTAAGGGTGATCCTTTTAAGCGTTCTTTCAATTACGATCTTTGAAATACCACCTTTGGGGATCCTGGCCTCGATATATTTCCTGATCTTCTGATCTTCAATCAGCTTTGCTGGAAAATGATTTCCCACCATACCAGTTGGAATCCCAACCTTTGATGATACCGAGTCTAAGCCCTATTGGATTTACTTTTTGTCCCATACTGTACTATTTTTTTTCGGTATTTTTTTCAACTTCCGGTTCTTCGATGGAATAGTTGCTGGCTACCACCATGGTCACATGATTGGATCTTTTCCGGATCCGGTGTGCTCTTCCTTGCGGTGCCGGTCTGAGCCGTTTCAAGGATCCTTCCACCATCCACAAAAATCTCCTTGACATAAAGATCCGCCTCTTCAAGCCTGGACATCTTCATATTTATTTTGCCAGTTTGAAATTGCGGAGAGCAAAAGTTTTTCCATTCGGGCTGCATTGTGATTCGGCTCAAATTTTAGCAGGTTCAAAGCTTTTGCAACCTTCTTGCCCCTGATCAAATCAGCCACAAGCCTCATTTTCCTGGGTGAGGTAGGCACATTCCGTAATTTTGCAACTGCTTCCATTCTATTATTTATCTTTTACCTTTATCCTTTTTTGATATATGACCCCTGAAAGTCCTGGTAGGTGCAAATTCGCCCAGTTTATGACCAACCATATTTTCTGTGACATAGACAGGTATGAATTTATTTCCATTATGCACAGCAAAGGTATGTCCCACAAAATCCGGAGAGATCATGGATCGCCTTGACCATGTTTTAATCACTGACTTTTTGCCGGAGTCATTCATCTTATCAACCTTGCTCTCAAGTCGAAAATCAATATAAGGTCCTTTTTTAAGTGATCTTGCCATTATTTTCTCTTACTAATTATCATTTTATCTGAGTACTTATTCTGATGGCTCGTCTTTTATGCCTTTCGCATAAAGACCCGTTCTGGATCTCGGATGTCCTCCTGAGGCTCGTCCTTCACCACCACCCATTGGGATGATCAACCGGGTTCATGGCAACACCTCTTACTCGTGGCCGTCTACCTAACCAACGGTTACGACCTGCTTTACCCAGGGTTTCGTTCATATGATCACATTGGATACAGAACCGATCGTAGCATTACAGGCACTCAGTACCATCCTCATTTCTCCACTGGGCAATTTAATGGTGGCATATTTTCCTTCCCGGGCCACTAACTGGGCATAGGATCCAGCACTTCTTGCCAGGGATCCACCTTTGCCGGGGCTTAATTCAATATTATGAATGATCGTACCCAAGGGAATTTTCGAAAGCGGCAGGTGATTGCCAACCTCAGGAGCCACATTTTCCCCAGCCACAACGGTCTGGCCCACCTTGAATCCGTCAGGTGCCAGGATGTATGATTTTTCACCATCCGCATAGAATAACAATGCAATGCGTGCCGATCGGTTTGGATCGTATTCAATGGATTTTACCGTTGCAGGAACATCATTTTTGGCTCTGATAAAATCAATAACCCTGTATTTTCGTTTATGACCTCCTCCAACATAACGGATGGTCATTTTTCCAACATTATTTCTGCCACCGGATTTTCTTTAAGGTTTTATCAGAGACTTTTCAGGCACTGCTTTGGTAACCTAATCAAAATCAGGTGCCATTCTGTATCTTTGTCCCGGTGTCACCGGCCTTAATTTCCTTACAGCCATTGCTTCTACTTTAAATTCCGCTATAAAAATCTATTACCTCACCTTCCGCCACCGTTACGATTGCCTTTTTAAATGAAGGAGTCCTTCCTGAGATGATCTGTTTTTTTGTATACCTGGTTTTTTCTTTCCAGGATATCGCATTGTATTTACTCTTTCCACATTTACGCCATACATTTTTTCAACAGCTTTTTTTATCTCCACCTTATTGGCCCTGCTCTCCACGACAAATCCATACTTGCCCTTTTCATTAAGGTCAGATACTTTTTCAGTTACCAAGGGTTTTATTAAGATCCCCATTGCCTGATTAATTCAAAATTTCTTCAATTTTCTAAACAGATCCTTCCACATAAGCAATTTATCCGCATGAAGGACCTCATAGGTATTGAGATTATTGGCAAGAATCACACTGTATTTTTGATGTTCCTCGAAGAGAGCACCAGATTCTGATCAGCCTCAGGAATGATCACCAGAATTTTCTTCGTAACCAGCGAAAGATCATTGAGTATTTTTACAAAATCTTTGGTTTTGGCAGACTCAAAGGTAAAATTCTCAAGCACTGCAATTTCATCGGCTTTTGCTTTGTATGATAAGGCAGATTTCCTTGCAAGATCTTTAACTTTTTTATTCAGTTTAAAACCATAATCCCTGGGTTTCGGACCGAATACGGTTCCTCCACCTTTGAAGATGGGCGATTTCATACTACCCGCCCTGGCAGTTCCTGTTCCTTTTTGCCTTTTGATCTTTCCTGGTCGAACCAGTTATTTCACTTCTTTCTTTTGATTTATGTGTACCCTGTCTCTGGTTGGCAAGGTATTGTTTTACATCCAGATAAATGGCGTGATCATTCGGTTCGAACATTAAAAATCTCATCAGAAAGCTTTACCTTCCTGCCGGTATCTTCACCATTATTTTTTAGTACCTTAACTTCCATGTCAATTACTTCTCAAGTACTACATATGAATTTTTAGAACCCGGTACTGATCCACTCACGAGTACCAGGTTTTTATCAGGATAAATCTTAACGATTCTCAAGGTTTAACTTTTTAACTCTGGCGACCTCCTGTCTGTCCGGCCATTCTCAAGTCCTTTGAATACCCTGGAAGGATATGAACACGCTCCAATGGACCCGGGTGCCCTTAATCTGTTATGCTGACCATGTGTTGATCCTACCTACACCACCGAAACCATGCCGCCTAACAACACCCTGAAATCCTTTTCCTTTCGATTTGCCAATGGCATCGACAAATTCACCTTCTTTAAACACATCACCCACATTGATCACCTGTCCAACTTCAATTCCTCCCTCATATTCGATTCGGAAATTCCTGAATTCAACAACCTTCTTTTTAGGTGTTGTATTGGCTTTTGGAAAATGCCCTTTCAATGCCTTGGTGGTCTTTTTTCGGTTTTCTCTCATCATAACTGAGCTGTATTGCCTTGTATCCATCTTTTTCCGGATTCTTCACTTGCGTTACCACACAAGGACCAGCCTCGTATCACCGTGCATGCGACATTACGTCCAATCGGCACTGTAGATGGTAGTCATTCCTAATTTTTTTCCTATTATTCCAGACATTTCTATTATTTATAATTAACTGCCCGACAAAGGGCAGATTCGACAAAAGGACTGCAAAGGTATTAATAAATATTAATTTCAAAAATCTAACATTCCAATTTTCGGGATGTCTAGACAAAAAAAGAACCAATAAAATTATTGGTTCATCCGAGGTCGTTATTTACGTAATCAGACCTTGATCTCAACATCAACACCACTTGGTAACTCCAGTTTCATCAGCGCATCAACGGTTTTGGTACTGTTGGAATAAATATCTACCAATCGCTTATAGGTACACAAGTTGAAATTGTTCCCTCGATTTTTTGTTTACATGTGGTGATCGCAACACCGTAAATATTTCCTTTTCAGTAGGTAACGGGATTGGTCCACTTACAACAGCACCTGTTGTTTTTACAGCTCTTACGATCTTTTCTGATGATTTATCAACCAGGTTGTGATCGTAGGATTTTAGTTTAATTCTTATTTTCTGGGTCATGATCAATATATTATTCTCCTTTTACTTTTGCTATAATTTCTTTCAGCAAGCTTATCGGCACTTGTTCATAGTGTGAAAATGTTAGCGATGCAGCAGCTCGACCTGACGTAATGGTCCGCAGATCTGTAACATATCCAAACAATTCGGAAAGTGGCACATCGCTTTGATCACCTGGGCACCTGCCTTTGGTATCCATCCCTTTCATAAGTCCTCGTCTTTTATTCAGATCACCGGTTACATCGGTCCTGTATATTCATCAGGACGTAACCACCTCAACAGACATAATGGGTTCCAATCAACTGTGGGTGAAGCTTTTGCTGGCAGCATTCCTGAAATCCATTCTTGCTGCCAGTTCAAATGATAAGTGAATCGGAGTCGACATCATGGAAGGATCCATGAAAAAGTCTGACTTTCATGCTTCTCAACCGGATAACCTGCCAATGGACCATTTTTCATGGCCTCTTAAATCCTTTTTCAATGGCCGGAATAAATTCTCTTGGAATTACACCGCCAACAATGTTATTGTCAAACTGTAACCAGCCCTTCCTTACCATCATCCTGTGGTCCAAGTTCAAATACGATATCGGCAAATTTACCTCGACCACCAGTTTGTTTTTTATATGACTTCCTTGTGTTCTACCGTTTAGGTAATAGCCTCCTTATAGGCAACCTGCGGAGCTCCCTGATTGATTTCAACCTTAAACTCACGCTTCAGTCTGTCAATAATGATCTCAAGGTGCAGTTCACCCATTCCTCGCAAGAATGGTCTGACCAGTTTCTTCATCGGTTCGTACCTGCAGGGTAGGATCTTCTTCAACCAGTTTGGTAATGGCGACACCAGTTTATCCACATCAGCCTGTGTTCTTGGCTCTATGGCATAGCCGATAACCGGCTCAGGGAAGGTACATGGATTCCAGTATGATCTTATGCTTTTCATCAACCAGGGTATCGCCGGTTTTAATATCTTTAAATCCAACAGCTGCCGCAATATCACCCGCTTCTACCACATCAATCGGATTTTGCTTATTTGAATGCATTTGCATCAAGCCTCGAGATCCGCTCTTTTTTATCAGTTCGCATATTATATACATAGGAACCAGCATTCAAGCCTTCCTGAATAAACCCTGAAAAAGCACAGTCTTCCTACAAAGGGATCCGTTGCAATTTTAAAGGCCAGGGCTGCAAAAGGTTCTTCCGGATCGGGTTCCCGTACCTCTTCCTTTTCAGTATATGGATTGATTCCCTTAACCGGAGGCAAATCCAATGGGTGAAGGCAGATACTGCACATACCGCATCAAGTAATGCCTGTACACCTTTATTTTTAAATGCGGATCCAACCAGCACGGGAGAAAAAGAAAGATCAATAACCGCCTTTCTGATGGCAGTCATCATTTCTTCCTTGGTGATGGAATCCGGATCTTCAAAGAATTTTTCAAGAATTGCATCATCATATTCGGCAACACTTTCAACCAGTTTCTGACGCCATTCATCGACTGTCTCCACCAAATCATCCGGAATCATGCTACGACTCATATAGGTCATTCCCTTATCTTCTTCATTCCAGATGATGGCCTTGTTTGTAATCAGATCAACCACACCCACGAATGAATCTTCTGCATCCGATCGGAACCTGAAGGGGAACGGGATTGGCTTTTAGCTTTTCCTTGATTTCATCAACAACATTAAAAAAATCAGCTCCAGCACGATCCATTTTATTTACAAAACAAATCCGGGGAACTTTATATTTATCGGCCTGACGCCAAACCGTTTCAGATTGAGGTTCAACTCCTGATACAGCACAAAACAAGGCAACTGCTCCATCCAGTACACGCAATGACCGTTCTACCTCAACGGTAAAATCGACGTGACCGGGAGTATCAATGATATTGATCCTGTATTCTTTGGTGTTATCGGTAATGGCTTGCCTTGCGTGGTTGGATATTTCCAGAAAGTAGTGGTTGCAGCAGAAGTAATGGTAATTCCTCTTTCCTGCTCCTGCTCCATCCAGTCCATCACCGCACCACCTTCATGAACTTCTCCCATTTTATGTGTAAGTCCAGTATAATAGAGTATCCGCTCAGTGGTGGTGGTTTTACCGGCATCAATGTGAGCCATGATGCCTATATTTCTTAAGTATTTTAAGATCTTTCTTTGCCATGCTGCTCCTTAAAATCTAAAATGTGAAAAAGCTTTATTCGCTTCAGCCATCCTATGGGTATCATCTTTTTTCTTCACAGCAGCACCTTCTCCCTTTGCACGCGGCAATGATTTCACCTGCCAGACGGTCCACCATGGTTTTTTCACCTCGTGATCTGGCATAACGTATCATCCATTTCATCCCGAGTGAGATCTTTCGATCCGGTCTGACTTCCAACGGCACCTGAAATGTAGCTCCACCAACTCGACGGCTTTTTACTTCGACAGCAGGCATTATATTATTCAATGCTTTTTTCCAGGTTTCAAGCCCATCTTCACCCACTTTATTCTTCAACAATATCAATGGCATCATAAAAAATCCTGTAGGCAACATTCTTTTTGCCCCTCAACATGAGATTATTAACAAATCTGGTCACAAGTGTATCCTGGTATTTCGGATCCGGCAGTAGATATCTCTTCTTAGGTTTAGACTTTCCTCATTCTTCTATTATTTATTTTTTAGGCCTTTTTGCTCCATATTTTGATCTACCCTGCAGTCTGCCTTCAACACCAGCAGTATCCAGTGCACCACGAATGATGTGATATCTTACACCTGGCAGGTCTTTTACCCGGCCACCGCGGATCAGAACAATCGAGTGCTCCTGAAGATTATGACCTTCACCCATGATATAGGCATTCACCTCATTGCCGTTGGTAAGCCTTACCCTGGCCACTTTTCTCATGGCCGAATTTGGCTTTTTTGGGTGTTGTTGTATATACCCTCGTACATACTCCTCTTCTCTGTGGACATGAATCCAAAGCCGGTGATTTGGACTTTGAAGTCTTTGATTTTTCTTCCTTTTCTTACTAACTGCTGTATTGTTGGCATAAATATTATATTCTATTAATTCATCTCCCATGCAAAATTTCGGACTGCAAAGGTAGATAATTAGTGATTACATTCAAAAATAATTCCTTCGAAAAATCAGTGAATAATTGTTATTTATCACGCTTCTCCTACGGTTCCTCCAAAATTGATCGGAAATTTTGGTGCCTTCATCCGTTTTTTTAATCGTGGCCAAAAGTCTCCTCATATTTATCGATATTATCTTTCAACGCATTTAACAACCGTTTGGCATGTTCCGGTGTAATTACAATCCGGGATTTTACCTTGGCTTTTGGAACTCCTGGCATTAACCTTATAAAATCAATCACAAATTCACTATTGGAATGAGCGATCATCGCCAGGTTGGAATAAATCCCTTCTGCAATTTCCTCAGAAAGTTCAATATTGATCTGATTTTGAGGGGATTTTGGGCTCTTTTTTCGAATCTATCCATGATCTATTATTAGTATTGTGGTTCTCGTCTACCTTACTGAATTCTTCCTTCGATTCAATCAATTGTTCGTATTCCTCTTTGGAGGATAACAATCAACTTGCTCATATTCCCTCAATACCTGTTCCGGCAGGTATCAAATGTCCTACGATTACATTTTCCTTCAGGCCGATCAAGATCATCGCGCTTACCTCTGATCGCAGCTTCACTCAACACCTTGGTGGTTTCCTGGAATGAAGCAGCCGAAATAAAGCTCTCCGTTCCCAGAGAAGCCTGAGTAATACCCTGCAAGGTTGGCATGGATACAGCAGCCATGGCATCCCGCACTTCCACCGGTCTTCAAATCCTTTCGTCTTCAGACTGGAATTTTCATCCCTCAGCCTTCTGGCTGAAATGATCTGTCCAGGTTTCAGTGACATCGGAATCATTGGATTCCATCACTACTTTTTTATCCAGGATGATATCATTTTCTTCCCTGAACTGCCATTTGTCAACTACCTGTCCGGGAAGGAAACTGGTATCACCAGGTTCAATGATCACAACTTTCTGCATCATCTGGCGTACAATGATCTCAATATGCTTGTCATTGATTTTCACACCCTGAAGACGATATACTTCCTGGATTTCATTCACAAGATATTCCTGAACGGCAGTTGGACCTTTGATGGCCAGAATATCGGCTGGTGTAATGGCTCCGTCAGACAAAGGAATTCCAGCCTTCACAAAATCGTTGTCCTGAACAAGAATATGTTTTGACAGCGGAACCAGGTAACGTTTCTTAACCCCATCTTTCGATTCAATGAAGATCTCCCTGTTTCCACGCTTGATCATCCATAAGAAACGATCACCATCGATTTCACTAACAACGGCCGGATTGGAAGGATTCCTTGCTTCAAACAATTCAGTTACCCTGGGCAAACCACCCGTAATATCCCTCGTTTTACCAATTGGTCTAGGAATCTTGCATCAGGATCTGTCCTGCTTTAATATCATCCCCTTCATCCACCGCAAGGTGAGCCCCAACTGGAATGTTATAGGATTTTTCATCCTTTGAGGATTTTACAATGATCGCAGGATTTTTTGTTTTATCCTTGGCTATCAATAATCACTTTCTCCTTATGTCCGGTTTGTTCATCAGAATTCATCTTTATAGGTAAGGCTCTCCTCAATATATTCATAGTTGATTTTCCCATCAAATTCCGAAAGTATCACCGCATTATAAGGATCCCAGTAACATAATTGATCGCCTTTCTTAACCTTGTCGCCATCCTTAACATTCAGGAATGAGCCATAGGGCACGTGGTTGCTGATTAATTGTTTTCCAGATTTTTCCTCAATAATTTTCATTTCACCCGACGTCCCATAACCACTTCCACCTTCTCTCCGTCATTATTGGTGGTGGTCATATGCCTCAGGTCTTCAAATTCAACCACACCATCAAATTTGGCATTGATTCTTGCTTCGACCGCAATGTTCGAGGCCGTACCACCCACGTGGAAGGTTCGTAAGGTAAGCTGTGTACCCGGTTCACCGATGGATTGTGCAGCAATGACTCCAACAGCTTCTCCACGTTCTGACCATTTATCCAGTTGAGAGATTCCTGCCGTAACATTTCGCACAGATCCCTTGCTTTGTTTCACAGGTAAGCACGGATCGGATCTCCACTTCTTCAAGTCCGCTTTCTTCTATTTTCGTGGCAATTTCCTCAGTTATTTCTTCTCCGGATCTCACGATCAATTCATCATTTATGGGATCAAAAATATCATGTACCGTAACCCGGCCCAGAATTCGTTCCGACAAGGGTTCCACAATATCTTCGTTATCCTTTAAAGCAGTTACGACAAGCCCACTAAGTGTACCACAATCTTCTTCATTAACCACTACATCCTGAGCCACATCTACGAGACGTCGTGTCAGGTAACCGGCATCCGCTGTTTTCAAGAGCGGTATCGGCCAGACCTTTTCTGGCACCGTGGGTTGAGATAAAATATTCGATTACATCAAGTCCTTCCTTGAAGTTGGAAAGGATGGGGTTTTCAATGATGTCGCCAACAGAACCTATGATATTTTTCTGTGGTTTTGCCATCAAACCTCTCATGCCCCCTAGCTGTCGGATCTGTTCTCTGGAACCACGGGCACCTGAGTGCATCATCATATAGATGCTGTTGAATCCACCCATGTCTTCTTCCAGTTGCTTCATCAGTGTATTGGTAAGCTGTGAGTTGATTCTTGTCCAGATATCGATCACCTGGTTGTATCTTTCATTATCTGTGATAAGACCCATGAGGTAGTTATTCCAGACTTCATCCACTTCGTCTTTAGCCTCCTGAATCAGATCATCTTTTGTCGAGGGATCATTACATCGTCCAGACCTATGGATAGTCCACCCTTATAAGCCATCTGGAAACCAAGTTCCTTGATGTCATCAAGGAATTGAGCGGTTTTTGCAACTCCACAGATCTTATATACATCGGAAATGATTTTCTGAAGTTTTTTCTTGGTAAGCAATTCATTTACAAAACCTACTTCTTCCGGAACAAATTGATTAAATATAACCCTTCCGGCAACAGTTTCAATCAATTTGTTTTCCAGGGTCCCATCATCAAGTCCTGACATTTGCCCGTACTTTAATATAGGCGTGTTTGGACAACTTCCGCTCATTAATTGCAATGATCACTTCTTCCGGGCTGAAGAAAGTCATTCCTTCCCCGGGTTCAGGGGCTTCCTCGGTCCCTTTTCTCCCTTTTGTTACATAATAAAGCCCCAATACCATATCCTGCGACGGCACTGCGATGGGAGCACCATTGGCCGGATTCAGAATATTATGGGTGGAAATCATCAACAAAGATGCTTCCAGTATGGCTTCATGACCAAGCGGTACGTGAACAGCCATCTGGTCACCGTCAAAGTCAGCATTAAAAGCCGTACAGGTTAAAGGGTGAAACTGTATGGCTTTCCCTTCTATCAATTTTGGCTGAAATGCCTGAATCCCCAGACGGTGCAGGGTAGGGGCCCGGTTGAGAAGTACCGGATGTCCTTTCAATACATTTTCGAGAATATCCCAGATCACTGGATCTTTCCGGTCAACAATCTTCTTGGCAGATTTTACGGTCTTAACAATTCCCCGCTCAATGAGCTTCCTGATGATGAAGGGTTTGAACAGTTCCGCTGCCATATGTTTTGGCAGACCGCATTCATGCATTTTTAATTCAGGGCCTACCACAATTACGGAACGGCCTGAATAATCGACACGTTTTCCCAGCAAATTCTGACGGAACCGTCCCTGTTTTCCTTTGAGCATATCACTCAACGATTTCAGTGCCCGGTTCCCATCAGATCGGACGGCATTCACTTTTCTTGAATTATCAAACAGTGAATCAACGGCTTCCTGAAGCATCCTCTTTTCATTTCGAAGGATCACTTCCGGAGCTTTGATATCGATCAGTCTTTTTAAGCGGTTATTTCTGATGATCACCCTTCGGTAAAGGTCATTCAAATCAGAAGTGGCAAAACGGCCACCGTCCAGTGGAACAAGTGGTCGTAATTCTGGTGGAATCACCGGTACCATCCGGATAACCATCCATTCCGGGCGGTTCTCAATCCGGGTTCTTGCTTCCCGAAAAGCCTCAACGACTTTCAAGCGTTTCAAGGCTTCGGCTTTTCGTTGCTGTGATGTATCAGTAGCAGCCTGATGCCGCAAGGCTGTAGGATAGTTCGTCCAGTTCAGTACGCTTCAGTAACATCTCGAGTGCCTCGGCTCCCATTTTAGCAATGAACTTATTGGGATCGTCATCATCCAGCATATGGTTTTCCCTTGGAAGTTTATCCATAATATCCAGATATTCATCCTCAGTGAGGAAATCCATCGCATTGATTCCATCCTCCTCCTTGATTCCCGGTTGAACGACCACATATCGTTCATAATATATGATCTGATCCAGTTTTTTAGTAGGCAGACCAAGCAGATAACCAATTTTATTAGGCAAAGATTTGAAGTACCAGATATGAGCTACCGGAACGACCAGTTCAATATGCCCCATTCGTTCCCTTCTGACCTTCTTCTCCGTCACTTCAACTCCACACCGGTCGCAGATGATGCCTTTATACCTGATTCGCTTATACTTTCCACAATGACATTCCCAGTCTTTTACAGGGCCGAAAATCCGCTCACAAAATAAGCCTCCCATTTCGGGCTTATAGGTCCTGTAATTGATGGTTTCAGGTTGAGTTACTTCACCGTGACGAACTTTCCAGAATAGATTCAGGAGAAGCAAGACTTATCGTCACCTTGGTGAAGTCACTTGTAATTTTTTTATTTTTTCTAAAAGCCATATTGGATTAATGTAATTTCAATAATGATTCAATATCATTATTCCAAAGTCACTTCAAGTGCAAGTCCTCTTAATTCATGGACCAAATACATTAAATGATTCAGGGACATTTGGCCTGCTGCATATTTTCACCTTTGACAATTGATTCATAAACTTTTGCCCTACCGATGACATCATCGGATTTTACAGTAAGCATTTCCTGCAAGACATTAGCTGCTCCAAATGCTTCCAAGTGCCCAAACTTCCATTTCACCAAATCGCTGACCTCCAAATTGAGCTTTACCACCCAGTGGTTGCTGCGTAATCAGTGAGTACGGACCTATGGATCTGGCATGCATTTTATCATCTACCAGATGGCCCAGTTTCAGCATATAAATCATCCCCACGGTCACCTGGTTGATCAAATCGTATCTCCTGTGAGCCCATCATAGAGATAGGTTCTCCCAACATCTGGTAAATTCGCATCTTTCAACGCTTTTTCCACATCCTCCATCGTTGCGCCGTCAAAGATCGGTGTATGCATATCTTTTACCCAGTTTATGACCTGCCCATCCAAGGACTGTTTCATAGATCTGGCCGAGGTTCATCCTTGAAGGTACTCCCAACGGATTGAGTACGATATCAACTGGTGTACCATCTTCCAGGAAAGGCATGTCTTCCTCACGGACAATTTTTGCGACAACACCTTTATTCCCATGACGTCCGGCCATTTTATCACCCACTTTCAGTTTTCGTTTCTTGGCAACATACACTTTAGCCAATTGAACGATACCTGCCGGCAATTCATCACCGACTTCCAGTGTAAATCTCTCACGCTTGAATTTACCTGCTATCTCATTTCTGTTTTTATTGTAGTTCTTAACCAGGATTACAATGAGTGCGTTGATATGTTCATCGTCAGTCCAATTATCAAGGATCAGGTCAGAAATCAGGTTCACTTCTTCCGGAACATTATAGGTGCTTTCATCCCTATAGATATTTTTTTCAGGGAATAAATTTCCTTCAATGTTCTTTCGATTGAATTTCACCCCACTACCCAATATCTCATCTCCAAACTTATGCTTGATCCCTTTGGATCCTTTCCCTTCCAGTAACTTGGTCAGTTTTTCGATCATTTTGCTCACGAAGTCGAAGGAGTTGTTTGCTGTAACTGTTTTTCAATGCATCTACTTCCTTCTTGGATTTGGCCCTAAGTTCTTTATCCTTTTTCGGGCGTGAAAATAGTTTGGTCTCAATCACAACCCCTTCGAGGGAAGGAGAAGCCCGGAGAGATGCATCTTTCACATCACCTGCCTTATCTCCAAAAATTGCCCTTAGCAGTTTTTCTTCAGGTGTTGGATCCGTTTCCCCTTTAGGAGTGATCTTACCGACCAGGATATCTCCTTCTTTCACTTCAGCCCCAATCCGGATCATTCCGTTTTCATCCAGATTTTTAACGGCCTCTTCACTTACATTGGGAATTTCGGAAGTTAGTTCTTCTTCCCCCCTTTTGGTATCCCGTACTTCCAGTTCAAATTCCTCAATATGAATGGAGGTAAATACATCATTACGTACGACACTTTCGGATATAACAATCGCATCTTCAAAATTATATCCCTGCCATGGCATAAAAGCCACCATCAGGTTTCTGTCCAAGGGCAAGTTCTCCCTCCTCGGTAGCATATCCTTCACAAAGGACCTGACCTTTTGTCACTTTCTCGCCCTTACATACAATGTGGCTTCAGGTTGATACAGGTATCCTGGTTGGTCCTCCTGAATTTCGTAAGTGAATAGGTCTATAACCTCATCGTCAAAAGTTGTCAATGTTTCATCCAATGAAAGATTGTAACGAACGACGATTTTAGTGGCATCCACAAAAACAATTTCACCTTCTCCTTCGGCCTGGATCAGTGCCCGGGAATCCTCGGCCACCCGTCCTTCCAGCCCGGTTCCAACAATTGGTGCTTCAGGATTCATCAAGGGTACAGCCTGTCGCTGCATGTTTGATCCCATCAGAGCCCTGTTCGCATCATCATGTTCCAGGAAAGGGATCAGAGATGCAGCAACCGATACAATTTGGTTCGGTGCAATATCCATGAAGGTAACCTCATCACGGTCAACCAATGGATAATCACCTTCAAATCGTGCCTTTACCTTGTCATTTACAAAATTTCCTTTCATCATCAAGGGGCGCATTTGCCTGGGCAATATAAAATGTAGTCTTCTTCCTCTGCAGTGAGGTATTCGACATCACTGCTCATTGACACCTTTCCGGATTCTGATTTCCGATAGGGTGTCTCAATGAATCCCATTTTGTTGACCTTGGCATGAACACATAGTGACGAAATCAAACCAATATTTGGTCCTTCAGGAGTTTCAATGGTACACAATCGCCCATAATGGGTATAATGTACGTCCCGGACTTCAAAACCGGCTCTTTCCCTGGATAAACCACCAGGTCCGAGTGCTGACATTCTTCTTTTGTGTGTAATCTCAGCCAATGGATTGGTCTGGTCCATAAACTGGGACAAGCTGATTTGTGCCAAAAAATGAATTGATCACGGATGACAGGGTTCTGGCATTGATCAGATCAACGGGTTTGAAGTCTTCGTTATCACGCACATTCATTCTTTCCTTTATGGTTCTGGCCATCCGGGCAAGACCTACACCAAATTGCGTGATAGAGTTGCTCTCCAACGGTTCTTACCCTTCTGTTACTTAGGTGGTCAATATCATCGACCACTGCCTTGGAATTGATCAGACCAATCAGGTATTTAACAATGAGAATGATATCTTCAGTGGTAAGTACCCTCTTTTCAAAGTCAGTATCTACGCCCAAGTTTCTTATTGATTCTGTACCGTCCAACTTCACCAAGATCATATCTCTTATCACTGAAAAACAAGACTTTGTATGATATCACGGGCTGTTTGCTCATCAGGTGCTTCCGTATTTCTCAGTTGTCGATAGATTTGCTCAACCGCTTCTTTTTCGGAGTTTGAATTATCTTTTTGAAGCGTATTATATATAATCTGGATAATCTGTGATATTTACTATCCTCCCTATGAAGAATAATGGATTTGGAGCCTGATTCAAGGATGGTTTCGAATCGTCTTCCGCTGAATACCGAATCCCTTTCCAGCAGATACTTCGTTTCTGTCAATGGAAACCACTTCCCCGGTATCCTCATCAACAAAATCCTCTGTCCAGGTTTTCAGAACCCTGGCTGCCAGTTTTCTGTCCAACCACCTTTTTTAAGTTCGCTTTTTGTGGCAGGTCACTTCTTCTGACAATCCAAAAAGATCAAGTATGTCTTTATCAGTATCCATATCCTATTGCCCTCAAGAGGGTGGTGACCGGAAATTTCTTCTTCCGGTCGATGTAGGCATACATGACTTATTGACATCAGTCGCAAATTCAATCCAGGAACCTTTGAAAGGAATAATCCTGGCAGAATATAATTTTGTGCCATTTGTATGCTTGCTTTGAGCAAAGAATACACCCGGAGAACGATGTAATTGCGATACAATGACGCGTTCTGCACCATTGATCACAAAGGATCCCTTTTCAGTCATGTAAGGGATATTCCCAAGGAAAACTTCCTGTTCAATGGTTTCGAATTCTTCGTTATCCTCGTCATTACAGGATAGTCTGAGTTTTGCTTTCAAGCGGCACGGAATATGTCAGATCCCCTGTCCACGCATTCCTCGACGGAATACTTGGGTGGATCAACCATGTAGTCAACAAATTCGAGTACATAATTTTCCCTGGAATCAGTAATTGGAAAATTTTCAGAAAATACCTTATAAAGATCCTTCCTGGGTTCGTTTTTCCGGCGGTGTTTCCAATTGGAAAAAATCCTGGAAGGATTGCAGTTGTACTATCAAGAAAATCAGGATAATCAATTACGGTTTTAATTGAGGAGAAATTTATTCTTTCAGTTTGATTATTTATAGCCAAGGTTATAATTCTTTAATGAGATCAACAAATAACATCGTGCACACCATTGCGTGGCAGTCTATCAATTGAAAATTTGATTTGTGCCTAGCACAAACAGGAAAAGACCTGACTGGTCATGGCCAGGCCTAAGGCTCAATTCACCATTTACATTGAATATAATGGTCAATTCTTATTTTAATTCTACTTCAGCGCCAGCTTCTTCAAGCTGCTTTTTGATGACCTTCTGCTTCATCTTTGGCAATACCTTCTTTTACAGGTTTAGGAGCGGCATCAACCAAGTCTTTAGCTTCCTTCAGATCCCAATCCCGTTAATTCTTTAACTGTTTTTACTACTTTAAGTTTTGAGCACCTGCTGCTTTCAGGATTACATCAAAGTAAGTCTTTTCTGCCACTGCTTCTCCACCTCACCGCCACCAGCTGCCGCAACAGCTACTGGAGCTGCAGCAGCTGCAGGTTCAATACCGTACTCGTCCTTCAAAATGTCTGCCAGTTCGTTTACTTCTTTTACAGTAAGATTAACTAACTGCTCTGCGAATGCTTTTAAATCTGCCATTTTAATCAACTTAATTTTATTTTATTTGATTTCTACATTATTCTTCTTCTTTCTGACAAGTGTTTTTACAATTCCAGCCAGTATATTTGGTGCACTTTGCAGTGCCGCCATGACATTCTTCGCTGGTGATTGCAGTAAGAATATAATATCACCAATCAATTCATTCTTTGGATTTGAGATTACTCAATGAGTCGAGTTTATCATCACCGATAAAGAGATCGGAATCGATGGAAGCTCCCTTAAACAGAGGTATTTTCGCCTTTTTCTTTTCTGAATTCCTTGATCAACTTTGGCAGGCAGATTTCCATTTTCCTGCAACAAAAAGGATTCCGGTAAATCCTTTCAGTACCTTCGGAATCAAATGCCTCATAATCCGCCTGTATTGCGTCAAGTGCCTTTTTGATCAATGTATTTTTATAAACTTTGTATTCAACTCCTTTATCGATAGCAAAGCCTTCGAAATTCGTTTACTTCTGCGCAACACTCAGCCCTGATGCATCCGTAAAATAGAAATGGGATGGTTATTAAACTTTTCAACCAGTTCCTCAATGACCTGTGCTTTTTCTTCTCGATTCATGACTTATATTCCTGGAATACTGTTTCTTATCAATTGGAATACCTGGGCTCATCGTACTGGAAAGATGAATGCTCTTGAAATAGGTACCTTTTGCTGAGGCAGGTTTCAAGTTTTGATATTGTACTGTAATATCTCCTCAGCATTTTCCATAATTTTTGTCTGCATCAAAGGAAACTTTTCCAATGCTTGTATGGATGATGCCAAATTTATCTACCTTAAAATCAATTTTACCCTGTTTGACTTCCTTGACAGTCCTTCCGATATCCTGGGTCACTGTACCTGATTTCGGATTTGGCATTAACCCTCTTGGGCCCAGAACCCGTCCTAATTTACCTACTTTTGCCATTACACTTGGCATGGTGATGATCACATCCATTTCCGTCCATCCCTCTTCGATCTTCTTTATCAAATCATCAAGCCCAACAAAATCGGCACCTGCATCTTTGGCTTCCTGCTCCTTTGTCAGGTGTACACAGCACGCAGACCTTAACCTCTTTGCCAATACCATGAGGTAAGTGATACAACGCCTCTCACCATCTGATCGGCTTTCCTGGGATCAACACCCAACCGGACATCAATATCAACTGAAGCATCAAATTTTGAGTAAATGTGATTTCCTTTAAAAGGCACGAGGCATCCTGAAGAGAATATTCCTTTCCAATTTCAATTTTATCCTTAGCTTCTTTTCTTTTTTTAGTTAACTTTGCCATTGTCATTAATTTTAGTTATTCCAGGGAGCCGTTCCTTTTACCCGTAATTCCCATACTTCTTGCAGTACCAGCTACCATTTTCATGGCTGATTCAACTTCAAAGGCATTCAAATCCTGCATTTTGGTTTCAGCAATCTTTCTGACCTGATCCCAGGTTACTGAACCTACCTTTGCTCCTGTTTGGCTCCAGCAGATCCCTTTTTGAGCTTGGCAGCTTCCAGCAATAGTACTGCGGCAGGAGGAGTTTTGATAACAAATTCAAAAGATTTGTCTCTGTAGATTGTAGATTACCACAGGCAACAATTGCCCTTGTTTTTCCTGTGTTCTTGCATTAAACTGCTTACAGAACTCCATGATATTAAGACCTTTACTACCTAAAGCAGGCCCAACCGGAGGAGAAGGATTTGCCGCGCCTCCTCTAATCTGCAGTTTTAAATATCCTTCTATCTCTTTAGCCATTTTGCTAATCTTGTTTTTCTACCTGCATATAATTCAACTCAACGGGTGTATTCCTGCCGAAAATTTTTACCATTACATTCAATTTCTTTCTTCTCTTCAAACACTTCTTCAACCGTTCCGGTAAATCCACTGAATGGTCCGTCCATTACCTTTACAGATTCTCCAACAATAAACGGTAGTATCAAATTTTTCTTCCATGTCCTCAGATCTCATCAACCTTACCCAGAATCCGGTTGATTTCTGACTGACTGAGTGGTACAGGCTTCTTTGACGATCCATCACACTATTATTGCTCCTAAAAATCCAATCACTCCGGGTATGCTTTTGACTACATGATCGGCTTCTCCATGCGTTAGATCAGCCAGAGACCAGAACATATCCGGGAAAGAAGTTTCTTTCCCTTATGCGCTTTTTCCCATTCCGCATTTCATATACTTTTTCTGAAGGGATGAGTACTTGCGGAATATAATTCCTCAAGTTTATTCCGAGCAATTTCATTTTCCAGGTAGGTTTTTATCTTCTTTTCCTGCCCACTAATCACCCTAATCACATACCACTTAAGCTCACCCATCTGGATTGATTAGTTCTTTTAAAATGCATTATAAAACCAGGTCATTATATTGTCAAACACAAAATCCATGGCCCCTATAATCAGGGCAAAAATCAATGATGCGACCAGTACCAGCACCGAACTGCTTTGCAATTCGCTGTATTTTGGCCAGAATACTTTGTTTCTGCAATTCGTCTGTATGAGTCGAATGATATATTCCTTAATCTTTTGCATTATCTTACATTTTTACTAGCACGGGTGGAGAGACTCGAACTCCCAGCCAATGGTTTTGGAGACCACTACTCTACCAATTGAGCTACACCCGTGATCAAAACGGCCTGCAAAGTTACTTAATTAATTTTATAAGATACAAATGCGTTTCATGATAATTTAGGAAACGCATTTGCATATACTATAATTTCGAATTAGTCCAGAATTTCAGTAACCTGACCGGCACCAACAGTTCGGCCACCTTCACGAATAGCAAATCGCAGACCTTTTTCCATTGCGATGGTACTGATAAGTTCAACCTCAATGGTAACGTTATCACCAGGCATAACCATTTCAACACCTTCAGGAAGCATAATCTCACCCGTAACGTCGGTGGTTCTGAAATAAAACTGAGGACGGTATTTATTAAAGAATGGAGTGTGACGTCCACCTTCTTCTTTTGAAAGCACATAAACCTCAGCTTTGAAATTCAGATGAGGTGTAACAGAACCCGGCTTGCAAATAACCATTCCTCTGCGGATCTGATCTTTTTCAATACCTCTGAGCAAGAAGACCAGTATTATCACCAGCTTCACCTCTGTCAAGGATCTTTCTGAACATCTCAACACCTGTAACAACTGATTTCAGGTTTTCAGCACCCATACCAAGGATATCAACAGGATCACCAGTCTTGATCACTCCTCTTTCAATTCTACCAGTAGCAACGGTTCCCCTACCAGTGATAGAGAATACGTCTTCAACAGGCATCAGGAAATCTTTATCAACAAGTCTTTCCGGCATAGGAATATACTCATCAACAGCATTCATCAACTCCATAACTTTCTCTACCCACTTTGGCTCTCCATTCAAGCGCACCAAGTGCAGAACCCATGGATGACAGGAATATCATCACCTGGAAATTCGTATCAGACTAAGAAGTTCACTGAACTTCCATTTCAACAAGTTCCAACAATTCCTCATCATCAACAAGGTCAACCTTATTCATGAAAACCACCAAGGCAGGTACACCCACCTGACGTGCAAGCAGGATATGCTCCCTGGTTTGTGGCATTGGTCCATCTGTAGCAGCAACCACTACAATTGCACCATCCATCTGGGCAGCACCCGTTACCATGTTTTTCACATAGTCAGCGTGACCCGGACAATCAACGTGCGCATAGTGACGTGTTTGCAGTTGATACTCAACGTGCGCAGTATTAATGGTAATACCTCTCTCTTTTTCTTCAGGGGCATTGTCAATGGAATCAAAATCCCTGTATTACTGAAAGTCCTTTTGCTGCCAATACTTTGGTGATCGCCGCAGTTAAAGTAGTTTTACCATGGTCAACGTGACCAATGGTACCGATATTGACGTGCGGTTTCGAACGGTCAAAGGTTTCTTTAGCCATATTTGAAAATTCTCTGTTTAGTTTATGAATAAATATTATTTATATATAATCGAATTAATCGAGCCAATGATGGGAATTGAACCCATGACCTCTTCCTTACCAAGGAAGCGCTCTACCCCTGAGCTACATCGGCCTGGAGTTTTGAGCGGGAGACGAGGTTCGAACCCGCGACCTACAGCTTGGAAGGCTGTCGCTCTACCAACTGAGCTACTCCCGCATGTCAATGAATGATTTTTATATGATTGAATGAATGAATCAGGAAAATTTGAAATTTCAGATTCTTTTATCAATCAAATATGAATCCCGCCAACCCTGTTATAATTCAACCAACCGACTCCCCTATCACACATTCAATCATTCACTCACTTAAACCCGTGGGGGGAGTAGGATTCGAACCTACGAAGGCGTACACCAACGGATTTACAGTCCGTCCCAGTTGGCCGCTTTGGTATCCCCCCAGACAATTCAAAATGTCAAATTAAAAAACGTCCCTTTGCAAAAATCAATACCATTTCTGCAAAGGGAATGCAAAATTATATTCTTTTTTGTTTTAATCAAATTTTTGCTATAAATAAATTCTGCGACAAAATTGCGATTTTCTGTATTTCAAATCATGCCGTTAAACGATCTGGGTTTCCCCCAGTTTTGATTTATCCAGACACCTAGGATGATCAGGGCAGGGACCCATATAATTGACGCAGATAATCATCCTCCTCATGCTGCCTGATATCTTCACGGAGTTCTGGAACACCACTTAACTCAGTCAATAATCCAAGGGACTGATAGGCTGATAATCTTACATAATTTTTAACATGCTCTCTGGCATATTTTTCAAGGACCGCAATCCCCCTTCGCTGAATCAATTCGGGTGCATCCATGATGTATTCCCCGAAATATTGCAGAAGATACCAGAGCGTCTCTGACCTGGCAGTACTTATTTTGTTAACAAACCAGTCATATTTCTGATATCCTCCCTGATCGATATAAAAACTTGCCAGGGGGATCACAATGTTGATATTATCATAATCGTCAAATTGACTGGCTAATTTAGACATTTCAGCCGGCGAGGTGGATGAATAAACATAGATCGCCGTCCCAGTCACCTGGTAAGAGCTATCAAACAACGCTTCTTTAAAGGATTCATTGTATTTTGAACCAAAAAGGGAATATAAGGCGTGTAAAGCATCGGCCCTGACCTGGGATTTTTCATCCCTGAATGCCATTTCAGACAATATATCCTCTATTTCCACCTTGTTTGGCTTGTCATAATCTTCCAGGGCGTTCACAGCCATTTGACGGAAAAACCAGAAATCATCATGAATTGCATCCTTCAATACCAGCCAGTTCAAACTGTCATTCACATCTTTTAATAAAGTATCGAGTGCCTCATATCTCGGCAAAAAATCATCCGTATGGTAATACTGGTAGAGATATTCTTGCTGAGGTTTCAGATGTTCAATCCTGGCCAGTAGAGTGTGATCCCCGTCAAAAACGACAAGTTGCGGGGAATCAGGAAGATTGATCTCAAATTTTTGATCTTTCCTATCCACGATCACTTCATATTCAAGTTTTTGATCTTTCACCCAGACATCCAATTTGACAGGTAATCGATACAAGGGAGTCGATGATAGGTCCTGTGTCTGTTTTACTGAAACAGTCAGGATTGAATCTTCATAAGAATCCGCAACATCCAGTATGGGATGACCAGATGCAAGGAACCATTGATTGAAAAACCAGTTTAAATCTTCTCCGGTTGCTTCTTCAAAAACCAGCCGCAGATTGTGGATTTCAACAGATTGATATTGATAACGGTCGAGGTATAAATTAAGGGCGGCAAAAAAAGCATCATCTCCAACATAATTCCTTAACATATGTAGCACCCTTCCCCCCTTGGCATAAGAATGACTGTCAAACATATCTTCCCGATCCTCATAATAAAAACGGATCAGATCCTTTTCTTCACCAGCTGCTTCCTCAAAATATTGGGCAGCCTCTTCCAGGTTATGCAGGTCAGCTTCGTATTTCCCGTACTTATATTCATTCCACAAATATTCCGCATAATTGGCAAATCCTTCATTCAAGGTGAGATTGGCCCAGGATTCACAGGTTACCAGGTCCCCAAACCATTGATGGAATAATTCGTGCGCGATGATCCCTTCAAAATTATTGTCCAGTAATTCCCGGTTATCCACCAGCATATCATCATAAAACAGGGTGGCGGTGGTATTCTCCATGGCTCCGGATACATAATCCCGGACAATGATCTGGGCATATTTTGTCCAGGGAAAATCCATTCCGATCAACTCTGAAAAAAAAGTAAGCATCTCTGGAGTGGCCCCAAAAATGTCCGACCCATATTTTGCATATTTCGGCTCCATATAATACATAAGTGGAATATTTTTCCAGGAATCATGGATTACTTCAAATTCACCAACTGCGATCATGACAAGGTAAGGGGCATGAGGTTGATCCATTCGCCAGTAATCCGTTCGCGTGCTGTCACCATTGAATTTAGAATAGATGAGGTCCCCATTCGATAGCGTTGTGTACTTTTTATTCACAGTTAGATAGATCTCCTCCGTCATGCGTTCATTGGGTGAATCAATGGTGGGGAACCAGCAGGAATTTGCTTCTGTTTCACCCTGCGACCATACCTGCATGGGCTTGTTTGGATCTTTTCCATCGTGATTGATAAAATAGAGCCCCTGATCAGATTCGATGGCTTCACTCCCGCCTGTTTCTCTTTCTGCAGGTTTTGCTACATATTTAATTTCGACGAAAATTTCCTGGCCATGCTTATAAAGGGAATCAAGATTTATCAAGATTTGCTGGTTGTCATAAAAATAGTCCAGGTCGGTTTTATCTGTTCCTTTGACCAACTGGATGGATTCAATATCAAAATTTTTTGCATCCAGCATCAATTTATCCTGAGGATAGAAATAAGGTTTTAATTGAAGCAGCGCCAATCCATTAACCCTTTGATTTTCCCAATCCAGTTTAATTTCAAGCCGGGTATGGATCAGGTCAAAAAGCCGTGTTCTCGAAGCATGATAAATGAGCGGTTCAGGTTCTACCACTTCAATTTCGGGAAGTGTATCTATCTGTGCATAGGAAGTGGAATTATCTTCAGTAATGGCTACTGGTTGCTCTACTTTACATGCTATAAAAAACGAAAGGATTACCAATGCCCATAAATATTTCTTTACCATTCTGCTCATCAGGTTTGCGGAGATATTATATATGCGTTCTTACACAATTGTGTAAAGTTAATCTGTATATTTAAAATAGTTTTAACTCATCGATAAAAGTTGTTCATGCCAACGGAAAGAAGATACCTGAAAGCGGTGGTGAATGGCCGCATATTTAAGGACCTGAAAGTCAGTGAGGAGGGATTTGTTCTTGACGGTCAAAAATACAATTGGGATGTTCGCAGGCTTCCTGATGGCCGATATCATATTATTCTTGATGGCAGGAACCAGGTCGCGGAGATCCTGGAAGCCGATCATGATAAAAAAACTTTTCGTATCAAGTTTAATTCAGGCATTTACGAGATCCTCCTTCTGGATCAATTTGATGATCTCCTCCAGAAACTGGGCATGGCGGCCAGATCTAATACATCCGTTAAAAGTATAAAGGCCCCCATGCCTGGAATGATACTGAAAATCCCCGTAAAGAGTGGAGATACGGTAGAAAAGGGGGATGCGCTGGTAATCCTCAAAGCAATGAAAATGGAAAACATTATCAAGTCTCCAGCGAAATCGCTGATCCAGAAGGTATTGGTTTCGGAGGGGCAGGCTGTGGAAAAGAACCAGGATTTGATCCTTTTCTAATTTTATTTTTATCATATTTGTCTGATATTATCTTTGTATTGAAACAGATAAAAATCTGCCATGAAATTTAAAAGAATTTTATTGAAACTGAGTGGAGAGGCTCTGATGGGAAAGAAAAGGTATGGGATTGATCCATTGAGACTTGAACAATATTCAAAGGAAATCAGGAAAGTCAAGGATCTGGGGCTGGAAATTGCCATCGTCATCGGGGGAGGGAATATTTTCAGGGGAGAATCGGCCGAAGCCATCGGTATTGACCGTGTACAGGGAGATTATATGGGCATGCTTGCAACCGTTATCAACGGCATGGCCCTTCAAAGTGCTCTTGAAAAAGCAGGCATGTTTACACGATTGATGTCTGGATTCAAAGTGGAACAGGTTTGCGAACAGTTTATCAGACGAAGGGCTGTAAGACATCTGGAAAAAGGAAGAATTGTTATTTTTGGGGCAGGTATCGGCAATCCTTATTTCACCACCGATACAACCGCAAGTTTACGGGCCATTGAAATTGAGGCGGATGTCGTCCTGAAAGGTACCCGGGTAGATGGTCTCTATACGGCAGATCCTGAGAAAGATCCAGCAGCCAAAAGATTTTCAAAAATATCTTTCCAGGAAGTTTTTAGAAATGGATATGAAGTGATGGACATGACGGCATTTACATTATGTCAGGAAAATAATTTGCCAATTATTATATTTGACATGAATAAGCCCGGAAACCTGATGAAAATTGTTAAGGGAGAGGAAGTAGGCACACTCGTTCATTAATAATTTTAAACATAGATTTTTTACCATGGAAGAAATTGAATTATATCTTAGAGGATGCCAAGGATTTGATGGAAAAAGCCATCCATCATGTCAATTTTTCATTTAGCAAAATACGTGCAGGGAAAGCCACCCCTGGAATGCTTGACGGAATCCTGGTGGAATACTATGGCAATCCAACTCCCTTGAATCAGGTTTCATCGATCAACACTCCGGATGCCAGGTCGATTGTAATTAAACCCTGGGAAAAGAAGATCATTGCCGATATTGAGAGGGCCATTATCAATAGTGACATTGGTTTGAATCCCCAGAATGATGGTGAATTGATCCGTTTGAACGTACCCCCTTTGTCAGAGGAACGCAGGCAACAACTGGTGAAACAAGCCAAACATGAAGCGGAGATCGGCAGGGTCAGTATCCGGAATATAAGGAAAGATACCAACGACCATTTAAAAAAATTACTGAAAGAGCATGTTTCGGAGGACGATGTTAAATGGGCGGAAGATGAGGTCCAGAAACTGACTGATGACTACATTACAAAGATTGATGAGATGCTTATAAAGAAGGAAAAGGATATCATGACCGTATGATCAGAGGTATAATTTCCTGTCCTTAATGAACTGGTAAACTTTCTCGGGCACAAGGTATCTGACTGATTTATTTTCCTTGATACATTTCCGGATAAAAGAAGCAGATATATCCATCCTGGGAGCTTCGATTAATTTTACATTGGGATGACCCTTCACATCAGCCGTTTTTGAATTAGGACGCGGATAGACGATCAGGCCATAATGATCGAGTATCATCTGATAATTTTTCCATCGTTTAAAACTTGTCAGATTATCCTCCCCAATGATCAGAAAGAATTCACGATCTGGATATCTATCCTGAAGATATGAGAGGGTATCGATCGTATAATTTGGCTTGGGCATTCTGAATTCAATGTCAACGGCTTTAAAATTTGGCTGATCCTCAATGGCCAGTTCAACCATATCCAACCGGTCGAATTCATGAATGAGGGATTTGCTGTCTCTTTTATGCGGATTTTGTGGAGACACAATAAACCAGATCTCATTCAAATCAGAATATTCATAAATCGTATTGGCAATGATGAGATGCCCGATATGGATGGGATTGAAAGAACCGAAAAATAAGCCTACTTTCAACGTCTCAGGAATTTAAAAAAGTTCTTACCATTTTAATGATATGCTGACAGGTCCCATCAATGTCCTCATTGATCACAATATGATCAAATTCTCCTTTGTATTGCAATTCGTACCTCGCTTTTGCCAGCCGGTTTTTTATACTTTCCTCAGCATCCATATCACGGTCTCTCAGTCGCTTTTCGAGTTCCTGCAAATCCTTTACCATGATAAAAATAGAGAGCCCGTCTTTGCCAAAATATTCCTTCAGGTGGATCCCTCCCTGAACATCCACATCAAAAATTACACTTTTATCTCCGGCCCAGATCCTTTCAATTTCGGCTTTTAACGTTCCATAATAAATGCCTTCGTATACTTCTTCCCATTCAATAAAGTCATGGTTCTTAACCCTATTTAGAAATTCCTCACTTGATAGAAAATAATAATCCCTGCCGTCAATTTCATTAATACGAGATTTTCTTGAGGTAGCTGAAATTGAAAATTGCAGTTCAGGAATATTTTTCAAGAGGTACTTCACAATGGTTGTTTTTCCTGAACCTGAAGGAGCAGAGATGATTACTGCCTTTTTTGAAGCCATTATTCAGGGCGGATTGATTCTTTCACTTTCATCCTTAGTTCATGAATGAAGTCCTCTGGTGCCTCCTTTTTTTCAAGTTTCTTTTTGATTGCTTCCCTGATGGCTTGTTCAATTGTATAATACTCTGAGCATTGAAGACACTCTTTGATATGTGTATTGAAGAATGATACTTCTTTCTCATTGGCTTCCCCATCAATGATTAAATTGAGCACTCTGATACAGAAATCATGATCTACACACGGTTTTTCCTTCATATTATGTTCTTTATTCATCTGATTAAAACCAATTCATTTATATCCCATGGAATCAGCATATACTTTTAACTTGTCCCGCAGGAGATTCCGCGCCCGATGCAATCTGGATCTCACCGTGCCAATCGGTATATCCAGTATTTTTGCCATTTCCTCATACGTAAATCCTTCAAGATCGCAAAGTATAATGACCGTTCTGAAATCAATATCCAATGAATTCAAAGCAACGGACACTTCATCTCCAATTTTTTCCTTAATCGCCTCCACCCGAAGATCGGAAGTAATGGGTTGATCGATTTCATCCGAATTATAATAGGTTTCCACTTCCTGATAATCTACTTTTGCGGGCTCCTTGCTCTTCTTCCTGAACTCATTAATGAAACTGTTCTTTAAAATCCTGAACAACCAAGCCTTGGCATTAGTTCCTTTTTGAAAAGAATCTATAAAACGAAATGCTTTTAAATAGGTCTCCTGGACAAGGTCTTTGGCATCATCCTCATTGAAGGTAATACGATAGGCAAAATTATAAATGGAATGAATGTGCGGAAGAAATTCATTTTCAAAAATAAGCACCTTTTCTTCAGGAGAATAAAATATCGAATTTTTGCTGTCCATCTTGACCAAAGTTACATATTTTATTTGAAATATTATACATAATAATGACAACTCAATACCTAAATAAACCCGTATTTTTTATTATTAATTTTTTATTTTTGGACCAGAATTATTAATTGTGATGCGACATGCTTTTTTTCATCTGATCTCCCGCCTTCCCTTCCCTATTCTATATGTGATTTCAGATGTTCTAGTATTTATAGCAAAAGACCTGATTGGCTACCGAAAGAAAATAATCATCAAAAATCTGAGAAATGCTTTCCCTGGTAGTAAAGAGCAGGAGCTTCAACTCCTACTGCCAGGTATTTACAGAAACCTCACTGATGTAATGATAGAGACCTTCAAACTTCTTACCATATCCAGGGAAGAATTGAACAGAAGGGTTCAAATTAAAAATATAGATATTCCAAATCAGTATCACAGGGAAGAAAAATCGATTATAATCACAACCTCTCATAACTGCAATTGGGAATGGATGCTGGGGACAACCTCCCTCAATTTATCGGCTCCCATTGATGCTGTTTACCAACATATAAAAAGCTCATTTTTTGAGAAAATGATGTTTCAAATCAGAGGCAGGTTTGGGGCAATCCCCGTGGAGAAAAATAATGTCTTCAGGGAAAGCTTAAAAAAAAGGAACCTGTCACATATTGTGGCTCTGGTGGCGGATCAATCTCCTCCCCATGGGGATAAAAATGTTTACTGGACAAAATTCCTGAATCAAGAGACAGCATTTTACAACGGCATGGAACGTCTTGCCATCGGTTTTAACTGGCCGGTGATTCATGCCAGAATGAAAAGGCTGAAGAGAGGATTTTATGAAATAGAATTTGTTGAACTGGAACCGGAACCAGCAAATGCACAACCGGGATCCATTTTAGAAAAATATGCTGAAATTTTAGAGGGACTCATCAAAGAAATTCCGACTGACTGGCTTTGGTCGCACAACCGCTGGAAACGAAAGAAACATGATTGATATGACCTTCAATAAATATCATCCTGTCCCTGTCAGTTCGATGATCCGGTTAAAATATTGCCTTCCGCAGGAGTCCATCATATGATTTTTCATCACCTTATTTTTTTGATGTTTCCCATATTCCGACAAGTTAAAGGGATTGTTTTTCAAATAAAGTATTTTATTTGCGGCAAGCCCGGTGTCAAAATCCTTCACCAATAATTCGGAATCCTGCTCAAGAAATTCTTCAATGCCACCTGATCCTTTGAAACCAATGACGGGATTGCCAAGATAGGCATTTTCCAGCATTACAAGAGGAAATGGATCTTCCCTGGAAGTCAGAAAGAATAGATCGAACTTCCGGTAAACTGGAAAAGGATCCTGTATTTCCCCCAGGAAACATACAAACGCTGACAGGTTATTTTCCTGAATGAAATTTTCAATTATCTTTTGTTTGTTCCTTCCAAAATCTCCTATCCAGACAAATTTGAAGCCTTCCCAATTATTTTCCACAAGTATTCTTTTGGCAGTTTCAAGAAACAGATCAAAGCCTTTCCTGTAATCAACGAAACCTGCTCCTCCCACTACAAAATCGGAATCTTCAATGCAGATGGGAAGGAGCGATTGGGAGTTTCCTTCCTTGTCCGGGATAGGTTCAATGCATTCGTAGTGAATGGTGATCTTATCATCTGGAATTTGATGATTCTTAATTAAATTGTTTTTCACGGCCTTAGAGGCTGCGATAAAGTGGTTTGTCGTATCTTTGATCAGTTGAACATTGGTCATCCCCGTTGATCGAATCACACTTTCAAGTTCGTGTATATGTGTAATCACAGGACAATTCATCCTTTTTTTCAAACCAGATATCAGCAATCCTTTCCCGATGGTGTTCTGGTAAATCAAGCCAACTGGCTTTTTCAATAATGATCTCAGGCGAAAATTAATAAATGATGGGTAACTGAGTTTGGACCAGATCTTATAAAAGAAAGAGATTCCAGAAGGCCTGACCACCCAGGTAGGTCCCAGTTCACGGAAGGATTCCTCCAGTACTCCTGCCTTCTCAATTAAGATATAAAAATCCTGATCTGTATGTTTTTTAACCCACCGGATGAAATACAATAAAAATACAGGGGCTCCCGTTCTTGAACTTTCATGACATATAAATAATATGTTTCTACTTAGTTTCAATCCTTTTTTTTTATCAAATAAAATCAAACAAACTTAAATGATTTTTTTTATTCCTTCCAATTCACTTATACTTGATCCGGAAATCCATAATGAGTAAATCATTGAAAGATATAGCCATCATCCTGATCAATTACAATTCCAGTAAATTTACCATTCAATGCGTTGATTCCATCTTATCCCAGGTAGATGAAAGTTTAAATTATGTGATCATCATTGTTGATAACCATTCACTTGATACTGATTTTCTAAAACTGGCTGAACTAATGAACCGGAAACGGCTTACTATCATTAAAAGACCTGTTAATGAAGGATTTTCCGCGGGGAATATGGCTGGAGTAAAAATGGTCTCTGCCAGATATTATTATTTTTTAAATAATGATACTATTTTACAAAATGACGTATTATCCATCCTTTTTCATTTCATGGAAAAAAATCCTTCTATAGGAATATGTTCGGGACAAATGTATTACCCGGATGGATCTCCGGGGATTAATTTCAATTACTTTCCAGATTTGAAACTAAAATTCCTGGGATCTGGATTATTGCGAATTTTTTCCCCAAAAAAATATCCGAAAAAGGGCCTCCTATATAATGCCCCCTTACAAGTTCCTCTGTTGAATGGCAGTTCCCTTTTTGTCAGGAAGGAAGCAATGGATAAGACCGGAGGATTCGACACCCACTTTTTTTTGTATTGCGAAGAGGAGGACTTGGCGCTCAGGATGAAAAAGACAGGATATTCATGTTTTTTGGTCCCGGAAGCAAAATATATTCATTTTGAAGGCAAAAGCAGCATGAAAGACAATGGGATCAATTATCTGATGCTCCGTGAGTTTTACATTTCACAACATTATCTCTATCGGAAACATTACGGGATTCTTGCTTCTTACATTTGGAGAATCAGTCAGTTTTTTCGAACCTTGCGCAAGTTTTATATTCATCCCGATTTTGTAAAACTTGCATTTTTCATATTAAGACATCCCAAAATGAGTTACAGCCTCCGTTACAGAGAGGTCCGGCGTTAAAATCTGATTAAATTCTGATAAGAGATCCCAAGCAATAGCCCAAAATTCTGATCGAGATCCCCAAAATCAAAGGCGATGCCTGTTTTAAACCGAAAGCCATCAAGCCCCGGAATGGCATAATTGGTCTCAAAAAGCGTATACCACTGTGTTTTGTCTCCTTTCCAGAACCATTCATAATTAGGATCCAGGGCAATACCCTCCCATTGAAACCTTCCCCCATATTCCTGCCATGCTCCTTTGTTCACCGTATAAGTCACCATCATCCGGTAATCCAGATTTTTGAAAAAATATCCGCAGATCCCGAAATGATGTGCCAAAATCCGGTTATTGACAATATAGGAACCCTCTGGCTCAACACCAGTCATTCGTCTCAACTCCGGTATGGTTGTAAAAAGCGATGTGCCAATAATCCTCCCCTGATAAATATGCCGGTAGAACGGATTATTATAAAAATCAACCCTCCCTCCAAACTCATAACCATAATTAATATATGCCTGCAAAAAGGATCTCCATTCGATTTCCGTATCGATGTCCTGCACGGGATACCCCTGATCCGTATAATATTCTTTTAAAAAATCCAGGTCTTCTTCACTCGACAGGGAAATAAATTTACCATCGACAATCGGATCGGGAATACCCAGCCCCCCTTGTTGCTTTGTATGTATGAATTCATACAGGAATCCGTTTATGATCTTTTTCTCTTTTGTTTCAATTAATATCCCTGTAAAGAAATCTTTATTCCTGCTAAAATTTTTCTCTTTTCCCGTTCGATCTGTGATTGGAAGTTGATAATAATATGTGATGTTATAATCTTTTATGCGCGAATAAAATCCAAGATCCATTACCCCCAGGTGTTCTCCAGCCGCATTCACGGCTTCGGTTTCCAATCCGGGCACAGTAGATGCCTGTCCCTTAAATACTGCCCAGTAATCAATCCCAATTTTATGACCATTTTTATCTTCCCCTCCATACAAGGCGAAATGACTGATCCCTATATAAGGATTGACCGGTATTTTCTGTGTCCGGATATAGGCAAACTTCTCATGGAGCAATGGTTTATTTAACCGGCTGTGATCTAGCCGGTCATTTTCGAGCCAGCCGTGGTTCAAAGCCCCTTTAACCTGCAAATAACCTTTAGTGAATGGCACATCCACATAATCATAGAATCCGATACCAATCCTTGGAATTGGTTTGGCATTATTACTCACAAGGAAGGAACCGCTGGATAAGGACTCGTTATATTGTCCGAGGGTGTATTCCTGCCTGCCTGCAATTAGTTTTAATTTACCGTAACTGAAATTGGCATACCCCTGATAAATAAAGCTTTCATTAAGGTTCCTCTTTAAAGCAAGGTCAAATCCGGTGGACATTTTAAAATGTTTTCCGATCTGAACAGGCCAGGTAAATCCAGCCATGAGCAGGGCATCCTGAATGCTGTCATTGAATATACCATAACGATTGCTCTCGATCCAATGTGGCGAATATCCTTCCGAACCCATAGCACCATAAAGCCACGCGTGATATTCCAGCGTATCAAATTGGGCGATTGCCCGGAATGATCCTGTCAATGACAAAATGATCAGGATGATTTTAATCCGCATTCTTGTGACTTTTTGACTTATTTGTTATAAAATTGAAAATTTAAAGAAACTCATCATCAAGATAAGGGCTAAATTTTAGTAAAAATATCCAAATCCATGCTTAATATTTGATTTAATAAGTAATTTGTACATTTTACCCCAACCAGCACCAATGTATTTCGAACATGGCAATTTTATATTTCTAATGCATGACGATCCAGACTTTAATTGACTTAAGTAAATTAAAAGCCATCTATTCAGGATTGGGTCAATTCTCTCTTTACTTCGGGAAGTACGTTTCAGATTTTCAAATGAAACCCTATTTCTGGAATTTTCTGATACCTGCAGAACACATCAATTCTTTCGGAATAGAATGGAATTATGAAAAGACTTCGGCAAGTCGACGATTTTTCCCGGAATTATGCAAAAAATATGATCTCTGGCATGCCATCCATCAGGATTCCGCATTTATGCCGGGTGATGCGGAAACCCCATACATCCTCACCATACATGACCTGAATTTTTTGGAAGAAAAGCGTGGTTTCAAAGTAATGCGGAGGCTCAAAAGTCTTCAGAAAAAAGTCGACAGGGCTTCTTACATTACTTTTATTTCAAATTATACCGCCTCCCTGGCTAAAGAAAATCTGAACTTAGGATACAAACCTCAAAGAATAATTTATAATGGAGTAGATATCGATACGGAGAAAAAAGTAAACAAGCCCACCTATCTTCCAGATAGATCCTTTCTATTTACCATCGGGATGGTCCTGAAAAAGAAAAATTTCCACGTACTTGTCGACTTTATGCTAAAACTGCCCGATTACGATCTGATCATAGCCGGGGATAAAAACAGCAGTTATGCGGAGCAACTGCAAAAGACAATAAGACAGAAAAATCTTTCCAAAAGAATCATCCTGCCAGGTATCATCTCCGAAGAAGATAAAATTTATCTTTACAGAAATTGTGAAGCATTTTTATTTCCTTCCCTGATCGAGGGTTTTGGCCTTCCGGTGATTGAGGCCATGCGGTTTGGCAAACCGGTATTCTGCTCCAGGCGCTCCAGTCTGCCGGAAGTAGGGGGTGCTTACGCGTTTTACTGGGATTCTTTTGAACCAGAAGAGATGAAGGAGATCTTTATCAAACACCTGCAAATATTTAATGATAATATGGACCAATTGTCAAAAAAAAATAAAGCCCATTCCCTGAAATTTAAATGGGATGAAAGCATCCGTCAATATCTCGAAGTATACGATGAAGTAATCCAAACTAAGAACAAGATAACAGAGGATGAACTGTCCGTTATTCCATTACAAGAAAATTTATTTGATAAATCAGGGATGGCGTCGGAGCGACCCATCAAGGTACTTCACCTTAGTTCGGAAAAGTCCTGGCGGGGGGGAGAACAGCAGATCGCTTATCTGATCGATGAACTCAACTCCCTGGGAGTACACAATTACATCGCATGCTGCAAAGGATCGAATTTTGAGAAATATTGTATGGACAAAAAATGGAAACATTATTCCTTAAATTTCAAACCTCCCTTTGATATTGTTACCGCTTATCAAATTAACCGGATATGTAAAAAACACCAGATCGATATATTGCATATGCACACAAGCTACGGCCATACCCTGGGAATGTTATCGACACTTTTTGGCAATAAGGCCAGACTCATACTTTCCAGACGGGTAGACAATCCCATCCGGAACAGCTGGTTTACTTCATGGAAATACAACCATCCGAGGATAGAAAAAATTCTTACGGTATCTGATGCCATTCGTGAAATTTTGAAAAATAAATTAAAGGACAGATCAAAAATAATTACGGTTCATTCCGGAATTGACCCTTCAAAATTCAACCATAAATCCCATGTTGGATTTTTGAGAGACCGGTATCATTTGGATCAGGATACCCTGTTGATCGGGAATACCTCGGCATTATCAGATCATAAGGATTACCCAACCTATTTAAATGTGGCCAGGTATATCATCAGCAAGGGGGTCCATGCAAAATTTTTTATCATCGGTACGGGAGAAATGTCAGAGGCTATTCAAAAAATGATTACGGACCAAAAACTTGCAGAGCATGTGATCATGACCGGATTCCTGCACAACCTGCCAGTTGTACTTCCCGAGCTCGATATCTTTTTAATGCCCTCTAAAACAGAAGGCCTGGGTACCAGCATTCTTGATGCTTTTGCTTGTGAGGTGCCTGTGGTGGCTACCCGGACCGGCGGGATTCCGGAAATGGTGATCCACGAAAAGACTGGGCTTTTATCCCCGGTAAAAGATTATAAAGATCTGGGTGAGAATATCCTGAGGATAATCAATGAACCAAATTTAAAAACAATGCTTACCACCCATGCGAAACAAATGGTGGAGGAAAAATTTTCAAAGGAAAAAACGGCAGCCGAAACACTAGGCGTATACCGGGACATCATGACCAATAAAGAAAATCTCTAGTTTTTTTCCTGTATATTGAGGAGAACAGCAATCAGATAAAGAAACCTGATATTTCTAAATCTACTTCACTGATGAATATCCATAGCCTAATATTTTAATAATATATGGAATGGAATTTCATGTATTTTCATCTCCCAATAAAAATCCAAGGGTTACCCTGAACACCTCTACGGGAGATATTTGTTTAATATCTGTTCCTTCCTCTGCAACAATATGAACAGAATTTGGTTTTGCATAGGTCCAGTTGATGATTCGCTGAAGAGGGTGCTGATTTTTCCAACCCCAGATACCAATATAATTATTCCCGCACATCTGGGCTATATGAGAAGGTCCACAATCGTTGGCTATCGTAACCTGAGACATTTTTGAAATCTTGACAATATCTGCCAGGCTTCCGTTAATTAGTACCAGATGATTCGACTCGAGAAAATGATCCGATATAATAGCGCCAAAATCACTCTCCTGAGGGCCCAAAACAAATATCAGATATACCTTGGGGAACTTTTTTAAAATTAATCTCCCTAGTTTGCAGAAGTTGTCAATTCCCCATCTTTTATGTTCCCCTTCTCCTCCACCAGGCATCAGACAGACAATCCGTTCTCTGTCTGGGATTTTAAGTTTTGAATCAAGATCATATTTCCTTATATCCTCAAAGAAAAACAAGGGATGGATTCCGGTTGGTTTTAATAGATCGAGATATAATAAAGCCATATACGTTTGATCATTTCTCTGAACCTTGCCATTCAGCAGAAATCGAAATGGGGAAGAGGTGATAAAACCCACGCGTAATTTTGCCATGGATATGCCGGTCAATAAATTCATCCCTTCTGAGAACATTCGCAGGTTGAATACAACATCGGGTTTTAATTTCAGGAGGTTCCTGGAAATCCTGAAATAATCCGGCCAACCATTATATAACAAAAGTTCATCAGCAAGATTCAGGTTCAACATCATTGCGGAAGCTTTTTCCGGCGACCAGATGGTGATGCGGGCATTGGGATAACCTTTACGTAAATGTTGAAAAAATGGTATCTGTAGAATATTTGCTCCAAAAAATTTTTTATTGGGTGCAAATACCACTACCTGCCTAACATACTCGTTGGGATGGATCATTAAAATTTATAATACATTTTAAAAAAACTAAAATAAAAAAATTATAGCAACTGGGAAGCCGATCCCTCCCGGAAAAATTTAATTATTATGAAATCTTTTTCTGTATTTTTAATATTCGATAGATCAACTACTGAAGAAACAACCCTTTAATCAATAATAAAATTGAACCAGGAAAGAAATATCATACCCATCACGATGCCAGGAATTCATGATCGATTTTATCGATTCCTGAAACCTGTGTTGAAAGAATTCTCCCAACCTGAAATTCTTGAGGTGGGCGCCGGACATGGTGCCTTTACGCAAAAACTTTGGAATGACGGATATGCGGTATCGGCTTGCGATTTGTACCCTGAAATCTTTTATTTCGACGAGATCGAATGTAAGAAAGTAGATATTTCAAAAGAATTACCCTATCCCGATCAATCTTTTGATATCATTCTTGCTGTCGAGGTGATGGAACACATTCATGATCATAATGCTTTTTTTAAAAATTGTTTCAGGATTTTAAAAAAAGGAGGGCTTTTAATTTTTTCAACGCCCAATATCTTATCGCTGAAATCGAGGTTCAGGTTCCTGTTTACTGGATTTTATTATTCATTCAAACCCCTGGATCATGCCAACAGGAATGGTCTGCAACACATTTCTTCTTTAACGGTAGATCAGTATAATAACCTTGCATTAATAAATGGTTTGAAATCATATAAGTTATCTTTTGATAAACGTCAAAGCACCTCTATACTACTGGTGTTTTTAATCCCTTTTCTCTGGGTAATCAGTAAAATTAAATCGATTCCCTATTCCATCCACAACCGGTATGATCTGCTAACAGCCAGAATTCTGTTCTTTACATACAAAAAACAATCCCATTAATTCATTACAAGATAGATTGATGAAATCTGGATAAATTATAAAGGATTCTGACTCGATCACTATATAATATGAAAAATAAACTTCATTTTGTTTCACAGCCATTATTTTTGCAGAGCAAGGTAAAAAAATCGTAAATGAAGTTACTTCTCAGAATCCTGTCCTATACCCGGCCCTTTGGAGTCTACCTCCCTCAATACCTTGTTTATGCCTTTTTCGGGGTAATTTTTGGCCTGGTTAACCTGACGCTGCTAAAACCTTTATTCGATATCATCTTCAAACAGCTGGATCCTGAACTATTTACATTGTATTCCACGCCTCCCCATTGGGAACTTTCTGTCAATTATTTTATCCATTTATTCTATTATTATTTCATCCAGATATCCGAACGCTTCGGAGATTTTGGTGCACTTGTTTTCGTTTGTGGCATCATTGTAACCGCCAATCTGCTGGCCAATATTTTCCGCTATGCATCCATGATCATGCTGGCCGTCCTGCGCTCCAACACAGTCAGGAACCTCCGAAACCACATATTCGAATCCGTAAGTCATCTTCATCTCGGATTCTTTTCTTCGGAAAGAAAAGGGGACATCATGTCCCGCATCACCAACGACATTCAGGAGATTGAAAGCTCCATAACGCTTGCACTGGAAGTAGCATTCCGCGATCCTCTGACCATTATACTGGCATTTGCCTATCTATTCTGGCGGTCACCGAGTCTTACCCTCTTTTCATTATTAATGCTGCCCCTGGCGGCCTGGATCATTTCATTGATAGCAAAAAGGCTTAGAATAACTGCCAAATCTAACCAGGAATCTCTGGGAAGGATTGTCAATCAAACGGATGAATTGATCGCTGGTCTGAGAATTATCAAGGCATTCAATGCCATTAAATTCATCAACCGACAATTTGGAAAAGAAACCCGGAACTATGGCCGGATCAATGTCTCACTATCTAAAAAAAGAGAACTGGCTTCTCCGCTGTCGGAATTTATTGGCGTTCTTTTTATCGGGGGGATCCTGGTATATGGGGGGAATCTTGTTTTAAATAACCAATCGAATCTCGATGCTTCCGGCTTTCTGACCTATATTGTGATCTTTACACAGGTGCTTAACCCGGCCAAAAATATCTCCAAAGCCGTAGCCCAGGTACAACGGGCACTGGCCTCAGGTGAAAGGATCTTTACCGTGATCGATACCCAGCCGGCTATTAGGAATATCGAAAATCCAGTAATTGCCCAATCATTCTCAACCAAGATTGAATTCAGGAATGTATCATTTGCTTATGAGCACACCCCTGTTCTTAAAAATATCAACCTGGAGATCAATCTTGGGCAGACCGTTGCTCTTGTGGGTCCTTCCGGAGGGGGTAAATCCACCCTGGTCGACCTGATCCCGAGGTTCTATGATATCACAGGGGGAGAATTATTGATCGATGGCGTCCCGGTAAAAAACTATGAATTGTCCTCATTGAGAAAAATGATGGGAATCGTCACGCAGGAGTCCATTCTCTTCAATGATACAATTTTTAACAACATAGCCTTTGGATTGGATGAAGTTGAAGAAGAGCAGGTGATCCGGGCGGCCAAAATTGCCAATGCCCACGATTTTATCATGCAGACGGATGATGGATACCAGACGAACATAGGTGACCGTGGAAGTAAACTATCCGGGGGACAGCGACAGAGGATCAGCATTGCACGAGCTGTTCTAAAAAATCCGCCCATATTGATACTGGATGAAGCCACTTCCTCGCTTGATTCAGAATCGGAGAAGCTTGTACAGGAGGCATTGAATAATCTGATGGCAGGGAGAACTTCCATCGTGATCGCTCACCGTCTTAGTACCATTCAGAAAGCCACTGAGATCATTGTAATACAGGAAGGCATGATCATCGAAAGGGGTTCGCACGAATCTTTATTGAAAAATAAAGGGCTTTATAAATCCCTGAGTGATATGCAATCATTCTAACAAATCCGATTGATAATTTTATCGATTGCTTGTTTTTGATTAATTTCATGCACACGTGTGATATTTCATTTTTTTAGCTCGAGTCTATGAAAATTAATGCATTTTCTTTTGGTATGGGTGATCGTTTTGCTCAACAAGGGATCCCACAGTTAACAGCGATCCAGAAGGCACTCACCTTAAATGTTAACATTACTCCTGTCTGGAACAAATCATACCGGGAACATAAAACCGTAGGATCCAACCAGCAATCGCTTCGGGAAGAAGCTGACCGGGCTACCGGGACACTTCAGTGGCAGCACCCCTATCTGGTAGATGCGGATCATATCAATCTGTCAAATGTAGATGGATTTATTGATTATTCTGATTTCTTTACCATCGATGTTGCGGAACACATAGGTCAGAGTTCATCCGAAGGACAGATCCGTGAATTCATGAAATTCATCAAGCCTTATCTTGGTTCTCTCGAGATCCCGGGAATTTTTACACCATTTGAAATCAGTGAGGAATTTATTTGGCATATAGGTGAAAAGTTTCTTCTTGCTGCTGAGGAAGCTTCAAAAGTATATCAATATATTCTAAGCAAAAAAGGACCTGGAAATTTTATCCCGGAAATTTCGATGGATGAAGTAGATGATCCTCAAACTCCAACCGAATTATTCTTCATTCTTTCAGCTTTGCATTTTTATGGAATGAAACCTCAGACCATTGCCCCAAAATTTACTGGTAGATTCAATAAAGGAGTGGATTACGCAGGAGATATCAACCAATTCGAAAAAGAATTTGAGCAGGATCTGCTCGTTATCGATTTCGCCATCAAAGAATTTGATCTTCCGGACGACCTGAAATTGAGCGTACATTCCGGAAGTGATAAGTTTTCCATTTACCCCCCCATTTCCAGATTAATTAAAAAATACAATAAGGGTCTCCATATCAAAACGGCGGGGACTACCTGGCTGGAAGAACTGGCTGGCCTGGCCCTATCAGGAAGGGATGGGTTGGAAATGTCAAAATCGATCTATCAGAAGGCCTTTGAGCGATTTGATGAATTGACCGCTCCCTATGCCACTGTGATTGACATCAATAAGATCAGGTTACCTTCTCCCACCGAAGTATCAGGGTGGAATGCAGATAAATTTTTCGAAAGCCTTCGGCACAACCCTGCCAATCCTGTTTTTAGCAAGGATTTCAGGCAACTATTGCATGTAGGATATAAAATCGCAGCCGAATTTGGTGATGCCTTTTTACGATTGGTCCGCATGAATGAAAGATTTATTGCCCCGCTGGTTACTGAAAATTTATATAACAACCATATCAAGCCTCTGTTCATCGACTAAATGCGGGATCCTATGAAACCATTTCTATCAGAAGATTTTTTACTGGAGACGGATACTGCCCGGAAGCTGTATTTTGAACATGCCAGCGAAATGCCCATCATCGATTATCACTGTCATCTGTCTCCTCAGGAAATTTCGGAAGATAAGAATTTTGAAAACCTGACAAAGATCTGGCTGGAAGGCGATCATTATAAATGGCGCGCCATGCGAACCAATGGTGTGGATGAGAAATTCATTACCGGAAATGCTTCCGATTATCAGAAGTTTGAAAAATGGGCGGAAACGGTTCCATTCACGATGCGAAATCCTTTGTATCACTGGACACATATGGAACTGAAAAGACCTTTCGGGATCGATCTATTACTCAATCCTGGTACGGCAAGGGAGATATATGAAAAAGTTTCGGATCTCCTGCAGACAAAAGAATTTAGCACCAGAAATATTCTGCGGTATTTCAAGGTTGAAGTGCTGTGCACTACGGACGATCCCGCCGATGATCTGCAATTTCATCAACAACTTTGGGACGATGGATTTGAGATCAGGGTACTGCCCACTTTCCGGGCTGATAAGGCAATCTTCATTGATTCGCCGGAAATTTTTAATTCCTATCTTAAAAAGCTGGGAGCCTCTGCAAATGTGGATATCAGAGATTTCTCAAGTCCTTTGAATGCCCTGAAGGAACGGCATGATTATTTCCATGAAATGGGTTGCCGGTTGTCGGATCATGGACTGGAACACATTTATGCTGCTGATTTTAAGCAATCTGAAATAGTCAAGATATTTGACAGGGTGAAAACTGGGGAAAAGGTCGGCCTCCAGGATCAGTTTAAATTTAAATCGGCCATGTTGTTGACACTGGCTGAAATGGATCATGCAAAAGGATGGACCCAGCAATTCCATCTCGGCGCATTGAGAAATAACAATTCCCGCATGATGAGGTCATTGGGCCCCGATACGGGTTTCGATTCGATTGGTGATTTTGAAATGGGCCGTCCCCTTTCAAAATTTCTGGATTCTCTTGATAAAAACAACAAGCTAGCGAAAACCATACTGTACAATTTGAATCCCAGGGATAATTATCTTTTTGCCACCATGATCGGTAATTTCAATGATGGATCCTTCCCGGGCAAAGTACAGTTTGGATCCGGCTGGTGGTTCCTTGACCAGAAGGAAGCCATGGAATGGCAGTTGAATGCCCTGTCAAACCTGGGATTACTGAGCCGTTTTGTGGGAATGCTCACGGATTCAAGAAGTTTTTTATCCTATCCACGGCACGATTATTTCAGGAGGATCCTGTGCAATCTTATCGGGAACGATGTTGAAAAAGGGCTTTTACCCGGTGAACTTGAATGGCTGGGTAATATGATAGAAAATATATCCTATTTTAATGCAAGGCATTTTTTTAATTTTAATTGAATAAAAATCATGAAACAGAAGGTTGTTACATTTGGTGAAATTATGCTCCGGCTGGCAACACCTGGTCATCTCAGGTTTCATCAGGCGGATGTACTCGAGGCTACTTTCGGTGGAGGAGAAGCCAATGTGGCCGTTTCGTTGGCAAATTATGGTATCCCGGTAACATATATTACGAAACTTCCAAAAAATGACATCGGTGACGCCGTCATCAAAACACTTAGAAAATACAATGTAGATACAAGTGAGATCGTATACGGAGGTGACCGGATCGGTATCTATTTTCTGGAAACAGGCGCGGTGAGCCGGGGTAGTAAGGTGGTTTATGACCGGGCGCATTCCGCACTGGCCGAGATCAGGAAAGGCGAGATCAACTGGGAAAATATTTTAAAAAACGCTGCCTGGTTTCACTGGACAGGCATCACTCCTGCCATCTCTCAGGGAGCCGCAGAGGTATGCCTCGAAGCCATCCAGGTTTCGAAACAAATGGGTGTTACCGTTTCATGTGACCTGAATTACAGGAAAAACTTATGGAAATACGGCAAAACGGCCGGAGAGGTGATGCCAGAACTCGTTAAGGATGCCGATATCATCCTGGGAAATGAAGAAGATGCAGAAAAGGTTTTCGGCATCAAAGCAGCATCCACGGATGTAACCCAGGGAATCATTGAGGCAGATGCCTACCAGGATGTGGCTACTGCATTGATGAAAAGATTTCCGAAAGCAAAGAAAGTCATCATCACCTTACGAGGCTCAATCAACGCCGACCATAATACCTGGTCAGGTGTTTTGTGGAACGGCCAGCAGTTACTGAAGGCACCGACCTACGACATTACCCACATCGTTGACCGGGTAGGTGGAGGCGACTCGTTTATGGGAGGGCTGATATTTGGATTACAGAATTATCATGATGATCAAAAGGCATTGAATTTTGCTGCGGCCGCTTCCTGCCTGAAACATACGATCAAAGGTGATTTCAACCTCGTAACGGTAAGCGAAGTTGAAAAACTGATGCAGGGAGATGCTTCAGGAAGGGTTAGCCGCTGACGAAAACACGTTATTATTTAATTTTTATCTATCTTAACTAAAAAATGACATGGCACGATTTGATAGAATAACTGTTTATACCACGATGCGGTCAACCGCCATCGTACCCGTTTTATATCATAAGGATCCTAAAATAGGCATGGAAGTCATTAAAGCCTGTTATGCAGGTGGTGCCCGGATTTTTGAATTTACCAACCGGGGGGATTTTGCTTACGAGGTTTTTACAGAGCTGAATAAATATATCATCCGTGAATTACCGGATTTGATCCTGGGAGTAGGATCAGTAATAGATGGCCCCACCGCGGCTCTTTATATTCAAGCAGGTACCAATTTTGTTGTTTCACCCGCCCTGAAAGAAGACATGGCCCTGATTTGTAACCGTCGGAAAATCCCGTGGATACCGGGTTGTGGATCGGTTAACGAAATTTCAAGGGCGGAGGAATTAGGGGCAGAAATTGTAAAAATATTCCCTGCCGGCCAGATCGGTGGCCCGGCTTTTATAAAAAATATGAGGGGGCCCTGTCCCTGGACAAGCATCATGCCTACAGGAGGTGTTGAGCCGACAGAGGAAAACCTGAAAGCCTGGTTTGAGGCAGGTGCATATTGTGTGGGGATGGGTTCTAAGCTGATGGTTAAGGATGCATCCGGAAATTTCGACCTGAAGGGAATTGAAGAAAAAACAAGAAATGCGATCCGTTTTGCCACCAAATATATTAAAGCTTAATCTTTTAATGACCCGGTACCTGAAGGTGAAATATTTCCTGATCCTGCTGCTGCTTGCTTCCTGTTCAAACATCAAGAAAGGGAAAGTACTGAAACTCGGGCACGGGCTGGATACATCGCACCCGGTTCATCATGGCATGGTTTATATGGCGGAACTGATTGAAAAAAAATCGGATGGAAGATTAAAAATTGAGATCTATCCGAGTGGACAATTGGGGCAGGAACGGGAATGTCTGGAACTTCTTCAGATTGGCAGCCTGGCTATGACCAAAGTATCCGCTTCTGTTATGGAAAATTTTGCCCCCAGTTACAAAGTGCTCAGCCTTCCCTATATTTTCAAGGACCAGGAACATTCCTACCGGGTGCTGGATGGAAAAATAGGTGAAGGAATTTTGCTTCAGGGACAAAAATACTGGTTGCGGGGTCTCACTTTCTACGATGCCGGGTACCGAAGTTTTTATACAAAGGACAAACCCATCTATGTTCCGGATGATCTCAGGGGATTGAAGATACGGGTTCAGCCGAGTAATACAGCCATGAACATGGTCAGGGCTTTTGGTGGATCCCCTACCCCGATTTCATGGGGCGAATTGTATACTGCCCTGCAACAGGGTGTCGTGGATGGTGCTGAAAACAATTCACCCAGTTTCTATTATTCCAGGCATTATGAGGTATGCAAATACTACAGCCTGAATGAGCATACCTGTGTTCCCGATGTATTGCTTATCAGCACCATTATCTGGGATAAACTAACAGAAGAGGAAAAGGAATGGGTGCTGGATGCCGCCCGTGAATCTGGCATCTATCAGCGTAAACTATGGCAGGAATCAGAGAAATTCTGTCTGGATGAGGTGCAGAAAGCGGGTGTTGAGATCATTCATCCTGATAAAGAAGCCTTTGCTGCCAAAGTTCAATCTCTGTATGATGCCTATAGAAACGATGAAGAAATCTATTCATTGATACGACAAATACGAGCCGTTGAATAATATGAGAAAAATAGCCGATCAGATCATAGAGAAAACCCTGATCCTGCTGCTGGCACTGATGCTCCTGCAGGTATTATGGCAAGTATTCTCCAGGTATATACTCCGGGTTCCCAGTTCATTTACAGATGAGCTTTCGAGGTTCCTTCTGATCTGGATCGGACTGCTTGGTGCCAGCTATGCCACAGGTAAAAAAATGCATCTGACCATTGATCTCTTACCCAATTATTTAACAGGCAGTAAGAAAAAAATGCTGGACCTCACCATACACTTTCTGGTCATCCTGTTTGCCTTGCTCGTGATGGTAATTGGTGGTATCCGTCTGGTCTACATTACACTTACACTGGGACAAACATCATCTGCTCTTGAGATACCCCTTGGGTATATTTATGTAATCATCCCTTTGAGTGGCTTCATGATCATTTTTTACAGCCTTTTAAATTTATTGGAAGAACCGGTTAAAACAGCATCCTAAATGGAATATTTAGAAATTGCGATACTCGTACTCAGCTTTATCATCCTCTTGGCGATTGGGGTCCCAATTGCATACAGCATCGGTATCGCCAGCATCGCCACGATGTTGTTCAGCATACATTCCATCCCGGCGTTTACGACAGTGGCCCAACGTATGGCTACCGGACTGGATAGTTTTGCCCTGCTGGCCATTCCATTTTTTATCTTAGCCGGCCAGATTATGAACCGCGGAGGTATTGCCCGGCGATTGATCGAATTTGCAAAAGTGATCGTAGGCATGCTTCCCGGTGGACTCGCCTATGTAAATATTCTAGCCTGCATGCTGTTCGGAGCAATCTCGGGATCAGCCGTAGCAGCTGCTTCAGCCATCGGTGGATTTATGAATCCAATCATGATCAAGGAAGGTTACTCAAAATCGTTCAGTGCGGCCGTGAATATCACCTCCTCCACGACAGGATTGGTGATCCCTCCCAGTAATATACTGATCGTCTATTCCCTTGCCAGCGGGGGTGTTTCCATTGCAGCATTGTTCCTGGCCGGGTACCTGCCAGGCATCCTCGTTGGCCTGGCCTTGATGTCCGTGGCAGGTTATTTTGCCTACCGCAATAAATATCCAGTAGGTGACCGGGTAAAACTTATGGTGGCTTTTCGAACATTCCTGGATGCCATCCCCAGTCTGACCCTTCTGATTGTTGTGATCGGTGGAATTGTGGCCGGGATCTTTACCGCTACGGAGGCTTCAGCCATTGCCGTTCTTTATACGCTGGTCCTCGCCTTCATATACAAAGAAATAAACCTAAAGGATGTCCCGGAAATTTTCCTAAAGACCACGGGCACTACGGCAGTTGTCATGCTTTTGATCGGCACTTCGATGGGCATGTCCTGGGTGATGTCTTATGAAAACATACCGCAGAATGTGAGTGCAGCCCTGTTGTCAGTCAGCGAGAACAGGATCATTGTCCTTTTGATCATCAACCTGATTTTATTGTTTGTAGGAACGTTCATGGACATGACGCCGGCTGTTTTGATATTCACCCCGATCTTTCTTCCGGTTGTCACAGCACTCGGAATGAATCCCATCCATTTTGGGATCGTAATGGTATTGAACCTTTGTATAGGATTGTGTACCCCCCCTGTCGGATCGGTATTGTTTGTCGGATGCAGCGTTGCCAACATCAGCATAAGCAAGGTGATCCGTCCCTTGTTGCCTTTATTTGTTGCCATGATACTAGCCCTGGTCGTAGTGACCTTTATACCGGAAATATCGTTGTGGCTGCCCAGGGTTTTTGGCTATTGAAAAAAAAAGCTTTTCAGCCCTCCTTTGTAAGTTCTTTCTGCCAGGTTGTGATATTCATGGCTTTTATAGCCCTTAATATATCCCTCCGGCTTACCTGGCCAACCAATTTGCCCGCTTCGTCAACTACTGGAAACCGCTTGAAGTTGGATTTTAAAAATTCATTGGCCACATCCACCACATCCGCTTCCACAGATACTGTTTTCAGGTTGGTGGTCATATATTGGGCTACCTTTCCTTTTGAAACCGGATGATTGTGATAAACACTGTCAATCATGAGTCTCAAACAATCCTTTTCTGAAATGAGGCCTACCAGTTTTGACTGTTCATCCAGGACAGGGGCTCCTGAGATCTTCTTTGATAGCAAAACCTCAATTACTTCAATGATTTCGGTTTCCGGTTTAAATGTATGCAGATCAGTGGCCATATATTTGGTCACCGGTTCGAATTTGGTAGAGGTCTGGATTTTGTCCCCCAGTTCCTGTTTGCGTACGAAATTTGGTTTAAAGTTCATATATTTAAATTTTAAGTGATGATTCTTTAAAATCGCCGGAGATGGCTGTGGTTATTTATAACCGAACCCGCAATATAAAATTTATTAATCTGAAAAGCAAACCTCCCAAGATCGAAACCTTAAAAAAGACCCAGCTAGATGGTGGAAGCTTTGGAAGCTTGTAACGATTATATTAAGTTTACAATTGATCCGGAAACAGGTCCTGATTGCAGGAAAAAATCCCTTCATGACCCTTCCCGGAATGAGGAGTACTTAAATCAGAAGTGAAAGTAATATGGTTAAAATAAATATTTTTATTCTCCTTCTTTTTGTAGGAATGCTGGATGATCCTGATCCGCTTCGGTTCAAATCGGATATTGATCAGCTCACCATGCAGGATAATATCAATAAAAATGGCCCCGGTGGTATCATGTTCCTGGGAAGCTCGAGCATCCGAATGTGGAAATCACTTGAGGAGGATTTCGCCGGTTATCCGGTTTACAATCTGGGCTTTGGGGGTTCACATACATCGGATGTTTTATATTACTTCGAGGATCTGGTTGTTCCATTTAAGCCTTCCTTAATTTTGTTTTATGATGGGGATAATGATTTGGCCTCCGGTAAATCTCCCATTCATGTTTTTCGGGATTTCAAAAAATTTTATCAATTGATCAACCAGGAATTGCCCGGTACTCCTCTGGGTTTCATCGCGGTGAAACCCAGCCCTTCCCGATGGCATCTGAGAAATGAGTATGAGAAACTGAATGATAAGATTTTATCTTACAGTCATAAAATGGATGATTTGACTTTCATTGATGTTTATACGCCTATGATCGAAAAATATGGCCGTCCTGACCCAGCCTTATATCTGGAAGATAGCTTACACATGACACCTCAGGGTTATGATATCTGGGAGAAAAAGGTGCGTCAATTTATAGAAAAAGAATATTCCCCTAACCAATAACCTGGTAAGTTTATGATTCGAAAAAGCTTCCCCATCGCCCTTTTATCAGTAATGGTTGTTCACATTGCCGTTGCCCAGGATTGGTTTTCAGAATACGATAGAAACACACACCATCAAGGATACATCATTGGGATCGCTGGTGATACCATTGCGGGATTTGTTCAATATGATTATCCGGTGGTCATGCAAAAGCGTGTTGCTTTCTTTCAGTCACCTGGTCAGCAAAATCCAAAAACATATGGACCCGGTGACATCAGGGGATATGGTATGGAAGATAAAAAATGGATCAGTACGCAGGTGATCATGGATACCTATGATGGTCCTTTTCAGTTCAACCGCTTTGGATTGGTTGAATCTATTCCGGGACCCGTGACATTGTTACGGATCTTTGATGAACTGGACAAGAAAAAGAAAAAATTAAACAGCGAGGAGGCCGAGGTCATTTATCGGAACATCCCTTATAATAAAGATCCTTCTTCCAATGATGAATTATATATCAAAAAGAATGAGGAAGCTGCCATCGCCGTATTTAAAAAGGAATTCAGAAAATCCTTTCCTGAACAGATTCTCAACTATGTAGGAAATCATCAGGAACTGAAGCAAAAAATAAACGATAAATCCCTGGGCTGGAAAGACCTTGAAAAAATTGTGAATGAATATAATCGCTGGTTCATTTCACGGTTTCCGAAGGGCAGGTAAATCCTTGCGGTATGCAGGAGTAATTTTAGAAAGATTTAGATGGCGACAGGATGGAACCTTGATCCGAACCAATCTGCCGGCTAATCAGAACAATTTATCAGTTGCCCGGTATGAGATATATCTACATCAAGAATTTCCGGAGTATGGAAATAACAGAGGCTGCCGGTACTGGTCAATTCTCCGGTTAATTCTTTTATCGGAAACAATTCGATCAGATTGGAACCTCCATGATGAATGACATTGAACTCAGATATCAGTTCCTTCCCATCTAGCTGACTGTCATCTGTAAAACGAAGTTCCAGGAACTGGACATTGCCTGCCAATTTAAAATTTGAAATGTAGATGGATTCAATCTGAAGGGAATCCACATCCAGCTTTAAATCAAAATTCCCGGTCCCATCAGAATAAATCTTTAAGCTATTTAGATGAAGGGAGTCCTGTGCATAAAAATTCGCATAATCATAAATTTCAATTTTCCTGAGCCGACCATTCTGGATGTAAATACCCGGATTACCTGGCGTTCTCACCCAGTTACAACGGTTATTATTGGTGATCGTGAGGATGGAATCCTTCACATCGAAGTGAATATCCGGAATAAGGTTCTTGCCTGCTTTCACCACTACCCGCTGATCATTCCCGTTTTCCAGGTAGACATCCGCTTCATCGATCACAACAATGCTGTGAAAGGGTTCCATTGAAAACTCCCTGTTAATAACATCTCCGGTTTTCTTAAAACAATCCCCTGCATTTTCACTATCACAGGAGAAAAATGAAATACTGAGGCACAAAATGAATATAAAGTCTTGATAGCGAATTTTCATAATCCTCATAATGAAAAGCCTATTCCAAGCTCACCATGATCCGCCTTGGCAAAATGTGTGAGAAATCCATAATGAAAATAAAGATGCTCACCAGCATAAAATTTCAATGCCAGTCGCTGATAAACCGGTTTATCAGTCTTATAGGGGCGATAAATATAGGTTCCAAACTGAGTTAACAGGGATATCCGGTGCAATTTCAATTCATGTCCCAGTGTAATGCCGATCCTTTTATGATCGAGAGAGCCAGGTTCGATATCAGATTGTTTCATTTCTTCCTTCAATGCCGTATTATTAAATCCGTCCATTCCAATATTGATGATATTGGTTTTGGAAACCTGTTTATTGATGTAAAATGTCAATACATATATTGGATATTTGGGGCCGCCGATGGGTGGGATCTCTTTCAATCCGTAGTTGAAGTTAACATTGTACTTTAAATGCCTGTCCCACTGATACAAGGTGTCAAGCAGGATTTTCCCAGGTTGTTTTTCTGTGATCCGGTAGGTACAACCCAGGTTGGCGGATACGATGTTGATCCCTTTGTTCGGCTGGGTGAAAGCCGCTACAGAGAAATGGGAAAGGGTCATTCCAAAAGTCAGTTTCCAGCGGTCAGTCAATTTGTAATTAATTCCGCTACGGACCTGCATACTTTGTGTAAATGTCGATCCAACAGCTACATTCTGGTTATTGGTCTCCCGGTTATAGGGATTTGTATGGTATCCAAGCCCTGTCCCCACTTTTAATATTCCCTCAAATTTCCTGGCCCGGAACAGGTAAAAATCCACATAAAGCAATCCGCCGATTGATTCCCCCAGCTTCTCACTGCCGTAATCAAAATATGACAGGGCAAAACCGACATCCGGATATTTAAATACCTGTTCCCAGACTTGTTTCCCGTAAGTGTTTTTATTGATCTGCATTTCCACACCACTTGTAATGCCCTTGGAAAGATGCCCCATGAAACGATCATGTTTAACGGCAAATCCACTGAATATATTTACCCCGCCAGTATACGTATAATTCGGACTATCTATTGCTGATTGGGACCATACTTCACTGAAGAAACCAATTAAACAGAAAAATGAAATCAGAAAAACTTTCAAATTACAGATCTTTAATTTCAGCGCAAAATTATAGTAAATAAATGGGAATATTGCAACTTGATAAAGGATGTGAATAAACTGAAAGATGCGCTACCTTATATAAAATGTGAGCCGGACCCATGTACAATTTTTATTAATTGAATAAATTTCTTCAAAACCCAATGGAATTAAATAATTTTGATACATTGACCGTTAATCATTGGATATGTCTGTGATTGTACAGCACCTGACAAAAATATTTGGGAATCAAAAAGCCGTTGACGGGATATCCTTTAATGCCGGAAAGGGTGAGATCCTGGGCTTCCTTGGGCCAAATGGCGCCGGAAAATCAACTACCATGAAAATTGCGGCCTGTTACCTACCTCCCACTGCAGGCCATGTAAAAGTTGCAGGCCATGATGTATATGAAGAACCCCTGAAGGTCAGGGAAAAGGTCGGTTACCTTCCTGAACATAACCCGCTTTATTATGACATGTATGTGAAAGAATATCTTGCTTTTATTGCCACATTACACCACATCAGAGGTCATAAAAATAAAGAAAAAGTGAAAGAAATGATATCTATCACCGGTTTGACCCGTGAACAACATAAAAAGATCGGTCAGCTTTCAAAGGGTTACAAACAACGGGTAGGTCTTGCCCAATCCATGATCCATGACCCGGAAGTCCTCATACTGGATGAACCCACCTCAGGCCTGGACCCGAACCAGATCATTGAGATCCGGGAATTAATCCGCCAGATGAGTCAAAATAAAACTGTAATATTTTCAACACATATTATGCAGGAAGTACAGGCGCTTTGTGATCGGGTGGTGATCATTGACCAGGGGAAGATCGTGGCTGATGACCAGGTAAGTAATCTCAGAAAAGAGAAATCCGGCAAACAAGTCATCATTGTGGAATTTGAATCCCAACCCGATGCATCCCTGTTCAAAAATTTAGAGGGAATACACCAGGTTGATGTGGAGGGATTGACTTTAAGGATATTGGCTGATCCGGAGAAAGATATCAGGGCTTCCATTTTTAAGATCGCCTCGAGTAAAAACCTCCCTCTTGTTGGACTCAAAAAAGAAGAACAATCCCTGGAATATATTTTTCAAACATTAACAGAAAAACAAAAGGAAGAATAACCCATGGTCCAGATCTTTAAAAAAGAGATTAACAGCTTCCTGAATTCCATCATCGCATACATCGTGATCTCTGTATTTCTTACAGCGATCGGGTTGTTCATGTGGGTTTTTCCTGATACGAGTGTTTTGAGCTATGGATTTGCCGATATGGATACTTTATTCTCATTTGGACCTTATGTTCTTATGTTCCTGGTTCCAGCCATTACCATGCGGATGCTGGCTGAAGAAAAGAAAAGCGGCACCATGGAATTGTTACTCACCAAACCGCTAACTGACTATCAGATCATTTTAGGGAAATTTCTGGCAGGGTTCGCACTGGTTTTTTTTTCCGTGGCACCCACGATCATCTATTATTTTTCGATTTATTCATTGGGAAATCCCCCAGGTAATATCGATACAGCAGGAATCATTGGTTCCTACATCGGCCTGTTACTGTTAGGCATGGTATTTACTTCTATTGGGCTTTTCGCATCTTCACTAAATGATAACCAGGTGGTTTCATTTATCGCAGCCATTTTTCTCTGTTTTATATTTTTTTCAGGTTTTGAATATATTTCTGCATTGGCAAACTGGGGATCATTGGCATCCCTCCTGGAAAAAATTGGGATCCTTTACCATTATCATTTTTTAAGCAAAGGATTGATCGACCTGGGCAATGTGGTTTATTTTATCAGCTTAACAGCTTTAATGATTCTTCTCACCAAATTTGTTTTAAGCAGCAGAAAATGGTAAGCCTTGAAAGCCGAAAAATGCAGGATATATTGATTCTGGGGATTGGGATCCTCGTGATCATTAACCTCAATATGTTCTTCCTGAAATATACCTACCGGATCGACCTGACTGAAGAAAAAAGATATACGATTTCTGATGCTTCCATCGAATTGCTCAGATCGCTGACTGATGTGGTGTATATCGACGTTTATCTGGAGGGTGATTTTCCTCCAGGATTTCAACGACTTCAAAGATCGATCCGTCAGACACTTGAAGATTTTCGTGTGTATGCCGGTGACAATATCCAATATAGATTTGTGAATCCGGATAAAATCAAGGGAGAAAGGGGGCAGCAGGATCTGATACGTTTTTTGGGTGAAAAAGGCATTCAGCCAACCAACCTCTTCGCTACAGAAGAAGGAAAACGAACTGAAAAATTAATCTTCCCTGGAGCCATCATCTCCTATGGAGGTGAAGAAAAAGGGGTTATGTTGCTCAGGGGGAATAAGGCTGCGAACTCACAGGAAAGATTGAATCAATCAGTTGAAGGAGTTGAATATGAACTTATTTCAACCATCGAACAGCTAGTAAACGTCGATAGAAAAAGAATCGCGATGATCCATGGTCATGGTGAATTGGACTCACTTGATATGGTATCCATCATACAAACCCTCCTGGAATCATATGATCTTTTTGATGTGGACCTGCCTTCAAAAACCAAACTTGATGAATATGACGGAATTGTAATCGCCAAACCATTGGAACCTTTTTCGGAATCGGACCTTTATAAGATCGATCAATTCATTATGAAGGGAGGAAAAGCGATTTTCCTGATTGACATGCTCGATGTAAGTTTAGACAGCATCAGCAGCGAGGGGTCTATCGGATATCCCCTTACTACCAATCTGGAGGGTCTATTATTTAAATATGGTGCCAGGATCAATAAAGATTATCTGCTGGATCTCAGTTCAGGAGGTTTCCCGGTGGTGGTAGGAAATATGGGAGAAAATCCACAGATTCAATTGATGCCCTGGCCTTTTTATCCCATTATCACCAATTATTCCGGTCATCCGATCGTCCGCAATCTGGACGCTGTCTACCTCAGGTTTACAAGTTCCATTGATACGGTCGGAACCACGCAGATCAGAAAGATACCTTTAATGTATACCTCCCCTTATTCCAAAACAGCAGGCACTCCTGTGAAGGTCAGTCTGAATGCTTTGCGGCAGCAGATGTCTCCGGAGATCTTTAATGAGGGATCTCAACCCGTAGCATACCTACTTCAGGGGAAATTCACATCCCTTTTTCAGAATCGATTTGTTCCGGAGAGATTTGACCAGTCAGATTTTGTTTCACAAGGTATGCCGACCAGTCTGATCGTATGCTCAGATGGTGATCTCATACGGAATGAGATCAATAACCGAACCGGCGTTCCCTATGATCTTGGATATGATCCTTATCTTCAAGCTGAATTCGCCAATGCTGATTTTATGTTGAATGCTTTATCCTTCCTGATGAATGAAGATGGGGTCATCCTGTCCCGCAACCGGGAAATTACCATCCGGCCGCTGGATAAAGTAAGAATAGAGAATGAAAAAATAAAATGGCAGATTATCAATCTGGTGATCCCCATCTTCCTGGTGATCCTTTTTGGAATTATTCGTCATTATTGGAGGAAAAAGAAATACACTGTATAATCCCGTATGCAAAGAAAGAAAAACATTCGATTATTAATCATCTTCCTGATCCTGCTGGGATGGACAGTTATTTTTATCAATCTGCGTGAATCCGGCTCCCGTATATCGGTCGATGAATACAAATTTGCCATCCAGGATACCACATCCATTGATAAAATTATTATTCACAAATCTTCTGATGAGGAAATAATCCTTGAAAAGAAAACGGATCAGTGGATGGTCAATGACCTTTATAACCTTGATCCCTCCATGAAAACAGTTTTGCTGGCTGTCTTGAACCAGGTCCGGGTGAAAAGGTCGGTGCCGAAAAATAAAATAAGCTCGATCAATGAAGATCTGGATCAAAATGGTGACCTCATTGATATTTTAATGGAGGATGGTTCAACGAAAACATTCATGACGGGTGGTAATGGGTTTTCCATTTCGTATTTTAAGTATCCTGGCGAAGATCCGTATATTGTTTATCTTCCGGGATACGAGAGTTATGTTTCCGGCATCTTCGATGTTCCGGTCAATGACTGGAGGGACCGGCTGATCTTCCAGACTTCCTGGCTGGGCCTTAAAAAATTGTCCATTCTCTATCCGGAACGTCCGGAAGATAATGTGATCATCAAACCGGAAAATAGCCTTTACGGCATTGAGAACGTTTTTGATCTGGATACGGTTGCCTTAATGAATTTCATCGATGAGATCAGTTATTTTTACACGGATCAGTATATAAGCCCGAGTCAGATCCCTGCCTATGACAGTTTGACGAAGACCACTCCTGCAGTTCTTTTTTCAGTGGATGCCTTAGGGATTGAAAACACCATCCGGATCCGGTTCTACCCGATATTACCAGGTGAAGGCGTCCGGCTGGGGCTTATCAACGAAAAGGACATGTGTTTATTCAGTGATCAAAGGATCAGCTTTATTTTTAAAAAAAGAAAAGATTTTATGCTAAAAACATCATGATATGAAATTCACTCAATTCTTGACCTTTATTTTTCTCGTGATCCCATTCCTGTCCCTGGGCCAACAGACCGGAGATATTCATCTTAGCATTCAGAATATTGAAAATGAAAATGGCACTTTACGCATTGGATTATTTACTGAAGATGATAAATTCCTGGGCGAAGCCTCCTGGTCAAAGGACCTGACAGTTAAAAACGAGAAAAATATCCTGGTCAATTTTGAAAATATTCCATATGGCACCTATGCCATCAGCATTTATCATGACCTGGATGATAATGGAAAACTGGATGCCAATTTCATCGGAATTCCAAAAGAACCAGTCGGGTTTTCAAATGATCATCAGCCAAAAATGGGCCCCCCAAAATTTAATGGGGCCAAATTTGAATTAAATCAAGAAAAATTGATCCTAACCGTAAATATGTATACTTATTGAGTGTATTTCTTTATCTCTCATCTATTTTGTAATTTGTTTCAGCAATGACAAAAACAATATACAAAGCAGAGGAAAGGGGATTTACCAATCACAAATGGCTGAAATCTTACCATACCTTTAATTTTGCCAATTTCTATGATGAGGAAAGAACGGGATTTGGAAAATTACTGGTTTTGAATGAAGATCTGGTTCAGCCCAAAATGGGATTTGGCACCCATATGCATGACAATATGGAGATCATTTCAATTCCACTACGAGGAAAAATGGCACATAAGGATGATTTTGGGAATGAAATACTGATCAATCAGGGTGAGATCCAGGTGATTTCGGCTGGAAAGGGATTGACTCATACCGAATTCAATCCTTCTGAAACAGATCTTCTCCATTTTCTGGAGATCTGGATCCTCCCGGACCAGGTTGATGTGAAACCTCGTTATCAGGTCAAACATTTCGATTTATCAATGGATAAATGGGTACCCATTATCCACCCGCATATGCTCGAAGGAAGTTTGCCCATCTATCAGGAGGCCTGTCTTTCGCTAGGCAGATTCAATAAGAAGACCTCCAGGAAATATCATTCGTTCCATCCGTTTCATGGTATTTTTTTAACGGTGATCCATGGAAAGGTCGAGGTAATGGAAGAACAACTGCATCAATTCGATGCCATCGCTATGGAAGGGGTGCCGGAAATTGAAATTTTATGTCACGAAGATTCAGATATCCTGGTGATCGAATCCCCAATGGAGAAGGGGTTAACCTGACCGGCAAGATCCTGATTATTTGGACCGCTCGATGGTAAAATGAACCAGGTCTTTGAGTGATTGTTTGTAGATCGAATCATCAAATTGATCAAGAATTTTTAACGCTTCATCCTGAAATTGCTTCATCACATGATTGGCATATTCTATCCCTCCGGATCCTTTCACAAATTCTATAATTTCCTTCACTACTTTTCTTTTATGGCTCCGGTTTCTGATTTTGTAGATTATTTGTTTTCGATCGATCCATGAAGCCTGTTTCAAGGCGTAGATGAGGGGAAGTGTCATTTTTTTTTCACGGATGTCAATACCCAGTGGTTTTCCGATCTCTTCATCCCCATAATCAAAAAGATCATCTTTGATCTGAAAAGCCATCCCTACCTTTTCGCCAAATTCTTTCATTTTCTGTACGCTCCCGTTTCCGGCACCACTGGAACAGGCACCTACGGCACAGCAGGAAGCGATCAATGAAGCGGTTTTCTGACGGATGATCTCGTAATAGATATCCTCGCTGATATCAAGGTTCTTTGCTTTTTCCATTTGTAGAAGCTCCCCTTCACTCATTTCCCTTACAGCATCCGATACAATCTTTAGAAGATCATAATCACGATGGTCGACAGAAAGTAGCAATCCCCTAGAAAGAAGGTAATCCCCTACCAGAACCGCTATTTTATTTTTCCAGAGTGCATTGATCGAAAAAAATCCCCTGCGAAATTGTGAATCATCCACCACATCATCATGTACCAGCGTGGCAGTATGCAATAATTCAATCAGTGAAGCTCCCCGATAAGTGGCCTCTGTGATACCTCCCACAACTCCTGAGGATAAAAAGACAAACATCGGCCTCATTTGCTTTCCTTTTCTCTTCACGATGTAATTCATGATCTTGTCAAGTAACATGACCCGGCTCTTCATGGCTTCACGGAACTTTTTCTCAAAGTCGGCCATTTCATTTGCAATGGGCGCTTGTATGTCTTTAATTTTCAATGACATTATTGAATCGTGTATGCAAGTATACTATCTATTTGTTCATCGACAAAGTTCAAAAAAATTTGTATTAATTTTTAAAAATGGAAAGCAGATATCTACTAAATATTTTTCTGCTAAAATGGAATTCCATAATATATGCAAATAACAGATGATTCATTAATGAAACAAAGATATCGGAATAATATTCAGAAAATGGATCTGATCATTTGATCCTTTCTTCTAACTGGTCACCACAGGAATCGGCATTATCAATTTTCTGTGGAATTGACCCATCAGATTAATAGCCGGCATTCTTCCATGGTATATTTCTCTCCTTTAAACAAAGTATACTAGTCCGGCACAATTTCCTCCTGGAAATATTGATCTTTCATTAGGAATCCTGAAGATTAAGGATCTCACCCATGTTTTCTTTAAAGGAATTGAATTAATCAATCATCCCTTTTATGTAACTTCACTAATAGTGAACAGGGTTGTTAATGATTACAACTGCTGAAGATCATTAACCTTTGAAAAAATAAGGAATGATATATGCATGCATTAAAAAACCGTTTCCATTCATTTTATCCCGGTAAATTCTTTCTTGAATATTCCGTGGAAAAGGTCAATGCCTACCTGTCAAGGCGGAACTGGTTACTGGATGCGGAATATGTAATTGAACTTGAAAAACCTGGTGAGGGTAATATGAACCTGGTAATGCGAGTCAGGACCAATCTTCGCTCATTCATTCTGAAACAGGCCAGACCCTGGGTAGAAAAATATCCCCACATTCAAGCTCCGGTTGAACGTAATCATGTGGAGTCTGAATATTTTTCCATTATTTCAAAGGAACCCATATTACATTCTTATTCACCGGAAATGCTGGGATATGACCCACAAAACTTTATTGTGCTTTATAGGGATCTGGGAAAAAGTGCTGATTTCACTTATTTATATGAACCAGGCAAACAACTTTTACCTCATGAGAAAAAAGACCTGCTGAATTATTTATCAATCTTACATCATCTTGAATGTCCCTCATTCCCTTTGAACGCCTCTATGCGAAAATTGAATCACGAATATATTTTTAAAATTCCCTTCATGGAAAATAACGGGCTTGACCTTGATGAAATCCAGCCAGGATTATCATTAGCATCCATTCCTTATAAAAAAAATAAACCCCTGAAAAAAGCCCTTGAAGATTTAGGTAATTATTATTTGAAGGAAGGCCCTGTACTGATTCATGGGGATTATTTCCCGGGAAGCTGGCTGAAATCGGGGTCAGGAATTAAAATAATCGACCCTGAATTTGGCTTCAAAGGATTTGCGGAGTTTGATATGGGTGTGATGCTCGCACATATGATGATGGCAGAACAGGGAAACGAGATGCTGAAAAGCATACTGGACGAATATGTTCCACCGGCAGAATATGACCCTCGTCTCTTATCTGGCTTCGCTGGCACAGAGATATTACGTAGAATTCTGGGAGTTGCCCAATTGCCATTATCTTTATCCCTGGAAGAAAAAATAAACCTCATGCAAATCGCTGAAAATTGGATTTTAAAATAAAAGCTTCAATCTACTGAATATGAAAACCAACATAGCAATTGTCTTTATGATGACCCTCTTTTCAGTTGCCGGATGTCTGGAGCCAAAAGAGAAGCAATCTGGTCTGCTGACAGTTTTAAAGGAGGAGAAAGAGATATCTTCGCTCCCTATTGTCAGGATGTCAAGGGATAGTCTGTATAATAAGGTTCTGGGAGCTTTGGTCGGATCGGCAGTTGGAGACGCCATGGGTGCCCCGACCGAAATGTGGTCCCGGGATAATATCCGGCTGGAATATGGATTCGTCGATAGCCTGGATCGGGTGATGCGAGAGCCTTCTCCGGAAGGGACCTGGGATTATAACCTTCCTGCCGGGGGAACCACGGATGATACCCGCTGGAAAGTGTTTATATCACAGTACATTCTGAAAAAATCCTCCAGTTTTTATTCCGTCAGTGGACCAGATGCCTATGATTTTGCACAGGCCATCGTTGATCAATATAATGCTGAACTAACCACCATAAAAGATATTTCGGGTTTTGAACCGGAACCTTATGAGGACCAGATGCGCAGAATTGCCTGGCTCCAGGAATTTGCCTTGGTAGCCCGTGCGTACACCAAAAAAGATATAGACGGTTACAGGATGGCTGTCAATAAGTTTTATGGAGGGGATATGGCCTGCCCGGGATTATTGTATTCCCCTACCATTGGAATCATGTACCCTGGGGCTCCTGATCTTGCCTACCAGACATCCTACCGTTTATCCATTTTTGATATTGGATATGCCATGGATATCACCTCGCTTACCGCAGCTATGGTCGCAGAAGCGATGACCTATCATTCATCCCAGGATAAAATTCTTGAAGTTCTGGCCAACATTGATCCGCAACAGTATTTTAGATCCCGTTTACTGGGTAGAATTACTTACCGGATTTACCGGGAGGCCCTTTACATTGCCAGTGAAGCAAAAAAAGTAAGTACCTATCAGGTTGATGATCTGTCACTCACACCGGATATCAGGGATACGCTTTATCTTGCCCAGCTCCAGAAAGCCTACGAAATGCTGGACGATCGAAACCAGGATGTACCTTTCCATGCTGGCGAATTACACTTGATCAATTTAACTGCCCTGATCTTTACGAATTTTAATTTCCGGAAAGCCCTGGAATTTGTGATTAATTACGGACGGGATAACGATACAGTGGCAGCGATCACGGGCACCATCCTGGGCGCCTACCATGGATTTAACGGGATCCCTTCTGATATGAGGGAAACTGTATTGCAAACCAATAAAGAAAAACTGGGGATTGACCTGAAAGAGATAGCTGGACAGTTGACGGACATGATGATTGAAGATCAGGCAGTTTCAGGAAATTGAATCTTTTATGTTGCAGGGCAATAAACTGCATCCGGAATTTCAACCTCTAATGAACTATTTACCTTAATCGAACGTCATCATTGATAAATGACGTGCACCAAGAAAAAAAGCCTTGAATTTTATATTTTTGGACTTTTTTTCAGATATTATTGGAATATCCTCATGCAGTGAGGAAGGAGATTTTTCCTTTTATGAAATGCATGCAACTCATTCCTGATAGTTAGGTTATGAAATAGCCAAGTTATATGATTATAATCTACTTGGATGGTCGTTTGCGAAGAAGAATAAATACTTTTATACCCGGCATTTTGATCCATCAAATCCTGGGACCATTGAAAACCAGCCGGAAATAATTTATCATTATCAATCTAACTTATAAGGTTATTCAGAAAAAATCAATGAAGCAAATCTGGTGTACCGATCAAAATGAGTGATCATAAATTCCGGTTAGATTAATAATTACGCACACGTAAAACTTCAAATTAAGGATGATGCCGTCTTAATAAAGTATCCCTTATAAAATCCGGATTCGACAAAATTAAAAGAGCCAAAATCATTAATTTTATCCTTTTTAAATATTCACTTGAAATTATTATCCTGTGCTTAACAAACTAATAGTCATTTTTATTTTCTTTTTCAATTGGATACCGGAGGACTGTTTTTCACAAGGAGATGCTGTTATATCTGGGAGGGTTTTTGATAAAGAAAGAGGTGAACCATTACCCTTCGTGACAGTCATACTCAGTGAAAATGGTGATTCACGATCGTTAACCGGTGCATTATCAGATAAAGAGGGTCGATTCACAATTTCAGGTGTTGAAAATGGCTCCTTTGTACTGCATTTCTCATTTATAGGCTATCAAACCATCACTCTTTCTGTGCTTGTGGGTGAATTAAACAGAAATTACGATCTGGGACGGGTGGAAATGATTTCAGAAGCCCAGAAATTAAATGAAGTGGTCGTTCAAGCTAAGAAAGAAATTATTTCAGCAGATCTGGATAAAAAAACATTCAGCATGAAAGAAAATTTCGCCTTGGGAAGTGGATCTGTATTGGATGCATTGAAAGGCATGCCTGGAGTGACCATTGATCAGGAAGGGAAGGTACTTCTGAGAGGGAGTGATAAGGTCGCGATCCTGATAGATGGGAAACAATCCAGCCTGACCGGATTTGGAAATCAGAAAGGCCTTGCCAATATCCCTGCCTCTAATATTGAAAGCATCGAAATTATCAATAATCCCTCGGCAAAATATGATGCATCAGGCATGGCCGGGATCATCAATATCCAATATAAAAAGGAAAAAGAGTCAGGATTAAATGGAAACGTTGGATTCACCTATGGTTTGGGACAAATTACCAAACGTAAGAAGGACTTGACAACTGAACTGGGAAGTTATTCAATGAATCAAAAATTCATCCCAAGCCTCAATCTGAATTACAGAACACCCAGGCTGAATTTTTTTCTGGAATCGGAGATATTTTTCCGAAAACACCTTCCCAATAATGAATTCACCACCCGGTATTATGATGACGGTACCATTACCGAATCACAAGTCCCGGAGAACCGCAAACAGATCCAGTACATTTTTAATGGCGGGATTGATTGGTATCTGGACCCAAGTAATACATTCACTCTCTCAGCCATCCTCGATTATGAGCACCACATTGACACCGCACAGGTACCCTATATTTATCAAAATTCCATGGAACGATACCGTTTCTGGTCCTGGTCTGAATCGGAAGTAACCGGATTCATGAATTACAGAATTGATTTCAAACATGCTTTTGAGGAGCCGGGTCATGAAATTAATGGGAGTGTTCAATATACACGGGGATGGGAAGATGAAGCCTATTATCTGAAAGATAGTTCATCCATCCGGCAATCTTTTGACACAACACATATCATCGCTACAGAACATACGGTCCCCATTTTAATTGATTATGTGAAACCCTTGCGCAGTGGGCGAATAGAATCAGGAATTAAGCTGCAATTCAGAAGTATCCCCATCACTTATACCATTGGGCAAGGTGATCAATCCGTGATTTATCCTGGTCTGGGAAAATGGTCGAAGTGGGGGGAAAATATTTACAATGGTTATTTGAACTATGTGCATGAAAAGAAAAAATATGATATTGAAGCAGGTGCCCGGGTTGAGTATGCAAATGTATATTATAACCTAGACCCAAATAATATTTATTATGATCAAAATGACTCCTATGATTATTTCAGGTTCTATCCCAATCTCAGGTTTACTTACAAAATTAATGAAATGAATCGTTTAACTGCTTTCTATAACCGGCGGGTAGACCGGCCCGGTGAAGCGGAATTACGCGTTTTCCCCAAATATGATGACCCTGAATTATTGAAAGTTGGGAATCCCTACCTTCGCCCTCAATTCAGCCAAACTTTTGAACTGGGATATAAAAACATCTGGAACACGGGATCTTTTATGATCGCAGGATATCATCGAATGATCGATGATCCATTTACCCGGATCTACAGCATTGATTCGACCAACCTAAACTATAATATAATTAATAAGATCTACCAGAATGTGGGATCGGCTACGAATTCCGGTATGGAATTTATTTTTACTCAAAACATCGGAACTTTCTGGAGGATATCATCCAGTTTCAACTGGTACATAAATAAGATCAATGGCTACAATGGTATACTCCTGTTTCCTTACAAACGACCATTCAGTATATCCCGAACTGATGATTCCACCTGGGACATGAAATTGACCAACCTGATCGAAGTGGCTCCTAAAACAGAATTACAATTGACGATTATTTATTATGCTCCTAAAAATATTCCCCAAGGCAGGCAATTATCAAGATCCTCTGTTGATTTGGGATTTAAAAGACTTTTATTTAATGATCAGGCTGAATTCATCTTTTCATTCAATGATATTTTCAATCGTTTTGGTATCAGGCAGGAAGTCCAGGGAGAAGGCTTTAAAGCAATCTATGAAAACTATTACGAAACGCAGATTTTCAATTTGGGATTTCGGTATAAATTCTGAAATCAATATGACTCATTTAGGTAAAGGAATAAAGGACATCCTGGAAATTCGGTGAATGAAAACGCTGTTCGAGTTGAATGATCCTAAAATTCTTTTTTGGCATTTTTAATTGCATAGATTGGGATTAATCGGATTAAAATAATTAAATTTTAGCGATTTTTAGGGAATATAATTAAAAGGGATCTCCTGATCGAATGGGCATGATTAGGTATTTAATTTTCGTTTTCATATCTGTATTCATAATAAGTTGCGCAAAAATAGCTGACGATCAAGAGGTTGACTGGAATGAGTTGATCATTAACTGTGATCCTTCCGAATATGAGATAAATGAATTCTCGTATTGTGATACAACGGTGGATTATAATCCTTCATTCATTTGTGGTTATATAAACCTTGGAGAAGTATTTTTATTGACTGAAACAAGAAGGCATTCCAAATATATGTGTTCCCTGATGCAGACGGTTACCTTTGAAAATGAAAAAGGCAATGAGCTGGTCTTTCAGAAAACCGCGAACGCTGCCCAGTATGCAACCCAATGGAGTGAAACCTGCGAAGATTTTCCCGATAAAAGCCTTATATATTGTGCATCAAATGAAGAAGCCACGGCCATTTTGATCAATGATTCACTTGAACTGGAATTCAGGATCATGCTGATTATTGATGACCGGGATGAAAATAACCACCAGGATGATCGTGACAGGCTTTTCATTACTGTTCCAAAAACCGCTGATTTTGGTGTTTATTATACCCTCATTCTTTCCTATTACATCAAAAGAGGTAATATTTATGAAAGTTTTAACGAGAGATATATTTTCGAAGAAGAATTCGAATTGAACGGAAAATCCTACCAGGATGTAACCTATTTCATTCCTCCTCAGAATTCAAAACAAATGGAAATCTATTATAATGAGAAGTGGGGTATTATTGCTTTCCGAGATGAAAAAGGTGTACTCTGGACTTTGAAAAAATTCGGTTGATCACTTCAGCCAAATCCTCAAGTACCCTTTAACATCCAATCCTTATAAACAAATCATCCCTATTATCGCATCCACTGTAATTTTCTCTGAACAAAATTTAGTTAATCCTTTAAAAAGAAAATTCCAGAAAATTATATGGACCTTAATATTATTTATTTCTAACCTTATGTTAGGTATACTTAACAAAATATAAAGGCATGAAAAAACCGTTAATTGTTATCTTATTAAGCCTTGTAGTCTTAGCCACAGCGATTATTTGGATGTTTAATTCTCCAACTTTACTGAAGTTTTAGGATATAGTCTTTCCAGTGATACTATTAACTGTAATTGGATTTGGTATCTTTATAGGTATTAGGCGGATCAAAAGTATTAAATGTGGACAGCCTGCCGAAGATGAACTTTCAGTAAAAATCATGGCTAAAGCTTCTTACACTTCTTATTATTTATCGATTTACCTATGGCTTATTTTTATGTATCTTAGTGAGAACTCCAAATGGGAAGCGCACACCCAGATAGCTGCAGGAATCCTGGGAATGGCAATAATTGTAGTCCTGTGCTGGATATTTTATAGAATCTTTGGATTACGAAAAGTATAAGTAAATGAATGAATAAATTCAGCCAGCTGAAAATTTATATCTCGATTTTTGTAATCTGCAATTGCCAATTTGTATATTGATCTGTCCCTCCTTGATATCCAGGTCTCAGGTTTCAACTCGTTTTTAGGGTTATTTAGAAGCCTGATTTATGCTACCTGTATCCTTCTTATCCCCCGGTATTTATAGATACGCAACCCAAAATGCTGTTCCAGGAAATGCTTCAGCCTGAGCTCGATCAGATAATTGGATGGTGGATCTGGATTAAGGATCGAGCCTTCCAGCACTGCCCGCAAATAATGTTTATGTTTACAGAATTGATCGTTCCATTTCCGGAAATGACGTTGCCAGTCCTTTTTGTATTTCTCGATATGAGGTGTTCCATCAAAAATAAATTCAAGCTGGTTTTCTCCGTATTTAAATCGATAGATCCCTGCGAGTTCGAAATAAAAGTTATACATACAATCCAATCTTGGATTTTCAGCATAAATTACGGCCCGGATGACCTCATCCATCAAACCCAAGGGGTTATATTCCCGAAGATAGGTCTTTCTTACTTTGGAGACAAGTTCCAGAAGCAGCTGGGATTTTAGCTGTAGCTGGGCCTCCTTGAGGAGATAATTTTTATCTAACGTAAATAATTTGGCATCCATCAGCGCCCAAATTGCTGGATCTCAGTCAAAAATAATAAAAAAATTTAATACTTCTACTTACTATTTTTTAAGTTTATCAGACTCTCTTCAAGTTTAAGGATCTTTGCTTCCGCATCTTCCTTTTTTTTCCGTTCAATCTCAACCACCTTTTCAGGCGCATTACCAACAAAATTTTTATTGTTCAATTTTTTCATCACGGATAATAGGAATCCTCTGGTATATTCAAGTTCCTTTTCCAGATCCACGATCTGTTGTCCCTGGTCCATCTCTCCTTCAGTGGGTATGAAAAACTCATCATGCTTGATCATAAACTGCACGGCTCCCGGAACCTGCTTTTCAACAAAAGACATTTCGCTTAGGTTAGCCATCTTTTTGAGTGCATGACCAAAGTCTATAAAGCGTTCCTTACTGGTGGTTTTGATCAGCAAGTTCAATGCTTGTTTCTGGGGTATTCCCTGTATATTCCGTATGTTCCGGATATTTGAAATAATATTAAAGGTTTCCTCTGCTTCTTCAATGAGTACCATATTATAATCCCCTTTCTCAGGCCAGGGCGCATGGATCACATAATCATCGGCATCTCTTTCCTTCAAATTCCGGTAGATTTCCTCAGTAATGAAAGGCATGAAAGGATGGAGTAATCGCATGAGTTTTTCCAGAAATTCCAGTGTGAGATCCCATGTATTCCGGTCAATAGGTTTCCCGAAAGCAGGTTTGATCATTTCCAGGTACCACGCACAGAAATCGTCCCAGATCAACTTATATATGGCAATGAGCGCATCGGAAATCCTGTATTTCGAAAAGTGATCCTCAACCAGGTTGAGCGAATAATGAAGTTTGGATTCGAACCACCTGATCGCAACTGCATTGTCATCAGAACTCAGATTATCATCCACTTCCCAGCCTTTGATCAGCCGGAAAGCATTCCAGATCTTATTGGCAAAATTCCGACCCTGTTCACAGAGCCTGACATCAAACAAGAGATCATTCCCGGCCGGAGAACTGAAAAGCATGCCCGTCCTTACCCCATCGGCACCATATTCCCTGATCAGTTCGAGCGGGTCGGGGGAATTACCCAGGGATTTTGACATTTTTCGGCGTTTCTTATCCCGTACGATCCCTGTGAAATAAACATCTCCAAATGGCTTTTCATCCAGGTATTCATAACCGGCAATGATCATCCGGGCCACCCAGAAAAATATGATTTCCGGGGCGGTCACCAGAACATGAGTCGGATAAAAATAATTCAAATCCCGGTTGAGCTCTTTTTTTATTTTTCCTTTTTCCTTGTCAAAATATCGATCATCAAATCCATTAAATACCTGTATCGGCCATAGCCAAGAGGATGCCCAGGTATCCAGCACATCCGGATCCTGGATTAGGTCTTCGATTCCGAGCCCTGAATTTCCCGATTGTATTTTCGCCTGTTCCAGGGCTTCTTCAAGGGTTTCAGCCACGACATAATCTTCTTCTCCATCCCCGAAATAATAGGCGGGGATACGGTGCCCCCACCACAATTGCCGTGAAATACACCAGTCACGAACATTTTCCATCCAGTGCCGGTAAATGTTTTTGAATTTCACCGGATAGAATTTAACCTCATCATTTTCTACTGCCTTCGTGGCTCTTTGCGAGATCTCTTTCATCTTAAGGAACCATTGCAGGGAAAGTTTGGGTTCCACTACAGTGTTGGTCCGTTCTGACCGGCCGATCCTTGTAATGAATTCTTCCGTCCTTACCAGGTGGCCGGATTCTTTCAGATCTTTTACGATCTTTTTCCGGACCTCGAACCTGTCCATCCCAATGTATTTTGGAACCTCACAATTTTCATTCAGTGTGCCGTCATCATTCAGGGTGTCAATTACCTTAAGCCCATGCCGAAGTCCAATTTCATAGTCGTTGGGATCATGGGCAGGAGTTACCTTCAGACAACCCGTACCAAATTCAGTATCCACATAATCATCAGCGATCACTGGGATCGCCCGGTTTATAAAGGGGACCAACACTTTTTTCCCGACCAGATGACGATAACGATCGTCCTTCGGGTTGACGGCAATGGCCGTATCACCGAGGATGGTTTCGGGTCGTACCGTGGCAATGGTTACCCATTCATCCTGAGTGTCTTTTACCTGATATCTTAGGGTATAGAGAGTGGCTTTTTCACCTTCTTCCTGGTAGATCACTTCCTCATTGGATAGGGCCGTCTTGGCCTCACAATCCCAGTTGATCATTCGCAGTCCGCGATAGATATAACCTTTTTTATAGAGATCCACAAAAACCCGTATCACCGCCTTATAGTAAACTGGATCCATGGTAAAAGCCGTCCGTTCCCAGTCGCAGGAGGCCCCCAGTTTTTTAAGTTGTTGCAGGATGATTCCCCCGTATTTTTCTTTCCACTCCCAGGCGTGATCTAGAAATTGATCCCTTGACAGATCCGATTTTTTTATATTTCTTTCCCGGAGCATGGCGACAACCTTAGCTTCTGTGGCAATAGAGGCGTGATCGGTACCCGGAACCCAGCATGCTTTTTTACCTTCCATTCTGGCCTTTCTGGTGAGGATATCCTGGATGGTATTGTTGAGCATATGCCCCATGTGTAAAACACCTGTTACATTGGGCGGAGGTATGACAATGCAGAAAGAAGTTTTGTCAGGATCAGGTTCAGCATGGAAAAATCCCTTTTCCATCCAGGTTGAATACCACTTATCCTCAACCTTTAAAGGATCATATTTTGTAGAAAGGGCCATATTTTAGAATCTATTTTGCGATTTTCAGTCCTGCCGCAAAATTAGTTAAAAATAGGGGATTAACATTTGAAATGAAGATTTACCTGTTTTATCAGAAAAAAGTTTTGCGCCATTTAAACCTTTCGGCATGTTTATTGATCTATAGTATTAGAATGTCTAAATGATGCGAAAAAGACTGATCTATATTATCCTCGGATTGCTGGTGGCGATGTTTATCATCATTAACGGTTTTTCAAATGTATTGGAAAATACGATTACCAGCCTGAATCTTTCGGACCGGATTGAAAAGGTAGTGGGAAATAAACCATAATAAATCAATCCTCCCAGCCGGAACATTCAGATATCTCAACAAAAATTATTCTCAAAATAAAAAACATTTTTTTAATTTGAAAAATTGTATTTGTCTGAAGGAAAATTAACTTCCATTCCTGTTTCGATCGGAATAAATTGTTTTTAAATCAAAATAATACAAGTGTCCAATTGCTGGAGCGGAGGTTTTCATGAATTCATGAATATTGTGTAAATTCCACCAAACAAAATTTTTTATCATGAAAAAACAGATTTTTTACGGTGGGAATTACCTGATTTTAACATTTATTGTTCTCACATTTTTTACAGGATGCACTGAAAAGAAAGATGCCTCTGATCAAGATCCCCTCCGTTACTTCGAAAATAAGGAGTATAAGATCCAGCGGGGGGTAAATATCAGCCATTGGTTATCTCAAAGCAGAAAAAGAGGGGATGAACGCCGAAATTTTATTCAAAAGGAAGATATCGATTTTATCGGAAGCATCGGGTATGATCATATCCGGATCCCTATAGATGAAGAACAGATGTGGGATACCCTCGGGAATAAAGAACTGGAAGCCTTTCAATTACTTCATAATGGCATTCAATGGGCCGCAGAAAATCAACTCCGTGTGGTCGTGGACCTTCATATACTCCGATCACATTATTTCAATGCGGCTGAAAAACCCTTATGGACTGACCCCGCCGCCCAGGAACGTTTTTATGATTGCTGGCGTGACCTCTCGGAAGAATTAAGGAAATATCCAAATGGCCTGGTTGCCTATGAATTGATGAATGAGCCGGTAGCCGATGATCCCGAAGAATGGAATGTGCTCGTTGAGCATGCCATGGCAGTTGTCCGGGCAAATGAACCGGAACGTAAGGTCGTGATCGGCTCGAACCGCTGGCAGTCAGTTCATACTTTCGATGACCTGGGGGTCCCAGATAATGATCCTAATATTATTTTAAGTTTCCATTTTTATATCCCCTTCATCCTTACCCATTATAAAGCAAGCTGGACAGGAATAGCCAACTATGAGGGCTCAGTTAAATACCCTGGATTAACTGTGGAGGATAAAGATCTGGAAGGTCTAGAAGGTGAACTTTATAACGAGATTAAGAATGAGCAGAAATTTTATACACGAGATACCCTGGAAGCATTAATGGCTCAACCCATCCGGAAAGCGGTTCAATACGGATTGCCATTATACTGTGGCGAATGGGGTGCACTTCCAACCACTGATCAGGAATCCCGATTCAATTGGTACAGGGATATGCGATTCATCCTGGAGAAAAATGGCATTGCCTGGGCGAACTGGGATTATAAAGGAGGATTCGGCATTGTGGATGGAAATGTTAATAAACCCTATAATGATCTGATCAATATTCTGGTAGGCAAATAGTTGATTACTATTTCTTCAAGAAATCCTTACTACTACCATGGTGGTAGTAAGGGTCTTATTTAAGCTCGGGTCTTTGTCCATGGCAATCTTCGCAGGACACAAAATGAATATTATTCGGGCTGCCGGGATTCGAGTAGGTCGTATTCATGGTCTCTACATCCAGCCCACAATTTGAAATGGCAGGATGACATGTTTTACATAAATTCTTCGGATTATTGGAATGAGGTTCATGGCAGGACTGACAATTTAGTCCCTGATGAACTCCCGTAGGCGTCCGGTCATCATCCGTATCAACCTGATGAAAGGCACCAGGTGCATGGCATTGAATACATAGGGCTTGGGATGGATCATTCGAAACGGGGATCAGTTCGTTATCATTATACATGGCTGGCCTGGGCAGATAATCCGCCCGGAGGAACATCTGATCAGAACGTAAAAACAACCCAAAAGCTGGATTTCTATCCAAAATTTCCTGAACAGACATCGTGTATTTCAATAACTGGTAGGGTTCATTCTGGGCATGTACCTGGTGACAGGTCATGCATGGGATTACGGGATCATTCCCTTTTTCAGGTTCTTTCAACTCCCAGGGGCCTTGTTTTGAGACAGGAGTCACCAGATCATAGATATTCCCTTCATAAAACATCCCATGGCATCTGAAACAGTCCCAGTACAACCTTTCGATTGAATTATGCACCGGATTCAGGAAGATATCTGAATAGGTGGATGAATGACGTCCTGATTCCCATTTCATATATTCAGACTGATGACAACCTTTGCATCGTACCATTGCCTCAAGGATCTGATCTTCATTCATGCGGATTTCATCAGTCCATTTTTTATCGGCAAGGTGTGTTAATACCATATTTGCCTTTTCCTTCAGACTGTGGAACCCATTCCCCAATGCGGTACCGTGACAATCAAAACAGCGCACATCCCGATGGGCAGCCTGTTGCCACGAAGATACCGAGGGAGTGATCTCATGACAACTGGAACAGGTCTTTTCCGGGTCAGCATGATTCCAATAGGCATAAAATCCAAAGAAGGATAAGATCAGAATTGTAATTGGAATTACCAGAAAAATAAAAAACCCTTTCATACCTTATGATTTTAGACCCGTCCCTTTCCAAAGATTCACGATATGATCCCCAACCCAATAGCCTATCGCCATAATAGTGAGTACGGGATTAAATCCACCCCCTGTAACAAAAACACTTCCATCTGCAACGAAGAGGTTGTCAATTTCATGTACCTGACCGTACTTATTTACCACAGAAGTTTTTTTATCATTTCCCATCCTAAGTGTTCCCATCTGATGCTGCCCACCACTGGGACCACCGCGTCCCCCGATTGATTGCCATGTTTTAATGGCACCTGCTTCAATCAGGATCTCCTCTGCCTTGGCTGAAAGAAACTTACAATGCTCATAATCCAGCGGATGTCTTTCGCCCGACAATGCCGGAACAGGCATTCCCCAATAATCCTTAACCACCGGATCAAGTTGGATACGCGGAATCATAAACTGGCATTTCCTGAATAGGCCCAACCACCTGGCTGTTTCGGAGATACGTATACCGTTGAAAGTCCTTGTGTTCCTTGCCCCATCTTCTTGCTCCCTGCGGACGGATACCGGTATATAAATAGGGTAATCGGTTAAACTCATTTGCCAATAATCCGCCACCAATGATGCCCTGGTTGTGATGGTTGTAATCACATACTGCAATACTGGCTCCAGGACCTATATAATCCAGGATATCATAATCAAAAAGTCCGAAAGCACCGGTATAGGCATGCCCTTGTAAATTCCGTCCCACCCAATCATAATTGTTACCCGCACCTTGTGGAAAAAGTTTTGATTTTGAATTTAATAATAACCGGGCGGATTCAATGGCCGAGGCGGAAACCACTACGAGATCGGCCGCGACTTCCACCCCATTTCCATTTGAATCAAAATACCTGATCCCCCTGGCTTTGCCATGGTCATCAATCACAATTTCAGTTACCATGCAATTCGTTTCAAGATCGCAGTTCCCGGTTTTGATCGCCTCTGGAATGGCGGTATTCTGAGTCCCGTTCTTCCCATCGACCGGACAGGCAAATCCGCAACAGGTCCGGTTGCGAATGCAGGCAGCCCGTCCATTATAAGGAACCGAATTCCGGAGCATAGGAATAGGAAATGGATGTAATCCCAGCCGTGTGGCAGCACCCTTCAATACATTCGCCTCCCGGTTATATTCAAAAGGGGGCATGGGATGCGGCTTTTTCCTGGCAGATGCGAATGGATTCTGTGCATCATCCCCTGAAACACCAATTTCCCACTCCGCCATTTCGTAATACGGCTCAAGATCTTCATAGGAAACGGGCCAATCATCCAGGGTGGACCCATTCACGGTTCCATAGGTGGACCGCATTTTAAAATCTTCCGGCATGAACCGCCAGGCCATGGCTCCATAACTTACGGTTCCTGAACCAACACAAGCGGCTATATGATTATAATCCCACCCATCTGTAGGTCCGATTTTTTCACGGGTCCCGTCCTTTCTGACAATTACCCTCGGGTGTTTATCCCCATCCGGGCCAAAAGCCGTTCCCAGCACCCAGGTCCGTTGTGAGATCAATTCATCATTAATATGTTCATCATAAATTGGCCAGTCGCCTCTTTCCAGGAGAAGTACAGTCATCCCCTGTACAGCCAGTTGTTTCGCCACCACACCTCCACCTGCTCCGGCTCCAACTACAATCGCATTGTATTTCTTATCAGCCATTGTTATCCCCTTTCCCATAACGGTTCTGACCGGCAACCTGCGGGTAACCAATGCCTAACAGACGATAACTCACATAATCCTTGTTCCCTCCATGTCGGGGAGCTCCATAAAAACCCTGCATGGTGTGACTGATCACCATATTGAAAAATACAGCCGGAGGGAGGGATGGCCAGTTTTTTAGTTTTTCATGATTTGATTCCATCATTTCCAAAAATTCAATCTGTTGATCTGATGCAAGAAATTCGAAATCAGTCCCCTTTATGTTCATGCAATCCAGTTGTAAGGCAGCCAGGCCTTCGCGGTAATTTTGCTGAGATTTCTTAAAGGGCCCCATCACCTGCTTATCGATGTAAAAGATCACACCGGCATCTGTGGCCCCAGGCACATCATCGGCTGGAATGATACATTCGCAGATGGCTATCAGGCAATTCGCCTCCTTCTCCGTAAAAAAACGGAAGGGTGCAGGTTCATAATAGCAAGCTGGCAATAAAAGGGTTCCTCCAATCGTCAAGCCGGTACTTTTTAAAAAATTTCTTCTGCTGCTTTTCATGTTTAAAAATTGAGGTCAACATAAGTGCGAAAAAACTGCAGTTGATATGTACTAAAAAATCAAACTGATCAATCCTATTGATTTATATAAGGCACAATACAAATATGTAATAATTAATTTGATTTTATAACATGAACCAGGGAATTGGACTGCTTCTTTAATCAGACCTAGTCGTACTTCGACTTAGGTCTTAGTACGAGTAAAATCATTTCTACCCTACCGGTCCGCCTCCAGATACAGTTTTGCTTCTTTCAATCGATTGTAGGGCCAGGTAGTTATCTCCATATTTTTCCATATTTTCCACTTCGACATCAAACTGATCATAGTGGACTTCTTCTTCCCCAACCAAACTTTCAAAAAGTTGTTTGGAAATGGCATCATTATTCCTCGAGCATTCGTTGGCCCAAACGTTATATTCCTGGGCGCTTCCTTCCTCCATTTTCCGGCCCTTTTCCAGCATTTTTTTAACATCATGGATCTTTTCCACCCCTTCGGCAGGTTTCATCTCTACATCACCCTTCAGAAAAAGGATCCTTTCTGATAATTTCTCAATATGAATCATTTCCTGGATGGCCGTCTTTTTGAATAATCCAGCCAGTAAGTCATACCCTTTGTCATCACAATGAAAATGAAAATACATATACTGGTGAATGGCTGAAAGTTCGTCGGCTACTGCTTTGTTCAGAAGTTCAATGCTTTTTTCGTGCATGGTATTTAATAATTTAATGTTATTTTATAAGATTAAATTTATCAAGAAAAGCGCTATTTTACCTTATCTTCTCAGGTATTTTTAGAAATGCCCTCCGAATAATGTTTTTCCCTATATCAAGAAAATGACTCCATTTTATAACATCCTGTAATCAATGTGCCAGACTTTCTTTTCCTGTTGTAGTATGTAATTGCATCCATACATTGAGGGTATTCTAATAAAAATAATCCTGTTTTGATCAAATTGGTTGCTCAATCCAGTTTTTCACTTCTTCCAGGGTCGGATTCTGTACTTCATTGAGCTTCATTTTTTTACGTGTCACGCAAACATCATTGAATAGTTTATTCGGATTGGCAGACTTCAATTGGTCAATCGTCTGTATCCCGATCTGAACTAAAAGTGGAATCAATTCCCGCCGGACACCCAGGTCAATAAAATCCTGATCTGTAGCCATGGCAGGTTTTTTTTCGGGTTTCATCTGGGGGAAAAAGATGACATCCTGGATCGATGGCTGGTTTGTCATGATCATGGCCAGGCGGTCAATACCTACTCCAAGGCCCGCGGTGGGAGGCATACCGTATTCCAGTGCACGCAGAAAATCCTCATCGAGCACCATGGCTTCTTCATCACCCCTTTTGCCTAATTCCAACTGTTCTTCAAATCGTTTTCGTTGATCAAGGGGGTCATTGAGTTCTGAAAAAGCATTGCAGAGCTCCTTCCCGTTGCATATGGCCTCAAATCGTTCCACAAGTCCGGGCTTTGAACGATGTTTTTTTGCAAGCGGAGACATTTCAATGGGATAGTCCATAATAAAAGTGGGCTGGATGAGATGAGGTTCGCACTGTTCTCCAAAGATCGAATCAATTAATTTCCCTTTCCCCATGGTGGGATCGATTTCAACCTTAAATTTCTGAGCAGTTTTCTTCAATTCCTCCTCATCCATGCTGGAAATATCTATGCCTGTATAATGTTCAATTGCTTCAAACATGGTATATCTTTTCCAGGGCCTCTGAAAGTCGATGATATTTCCCCCAACCTTCACCTGGGTGGTGCCATGAAGATCAAGTGCTACTTTTTCAATCATTTCTTCCACCAATTCCATCATCCAGATATAATCCTTATACGCTACATAGAGTTCGACCATGGTGAATTCAGGATTATGGAAACGGGACATCCCTTCATTCCGAAAATCCTTGGAAAACTCATAAACCCCGTCATATCCTCCTACGATCAGCCTTTTCAGATACAATTCATTGGCAATGCGCAGGAATAGTTTCATATCCAGCTTGTTGTGATGGGTGGTAAATGGTTTAGCTGCCGCTCCCCCGTAAAGAGGTTGTAATACGGGTGTCTCGACCTCCAGATAACCATGATCATTCAGATAACTTCGCATAGAATTTATCAAGTATGTACGTTTCTTGAATGTTTCGCGTACCTCTGGATTTACAATTAGATCAACATAGCGTTGACGATAACGCATTTCATGATCCGTAAATGCGTCCCAGGTTTTAACATTGCCTTCTACATCCACTTTTTCTTTTACGATCGGCAGGGGTTTCAGGGATTTTGACAGTAGGACCAAGTCCTGAACATGAATCGAAACTTCTCCTGTCTGCGTAGTAAAGACAAATCCTTTTATTCCTACGATATCACCAATGCTTAATAGTTTCTTGAAAACAGTATTATAAAGGGTTTTATCCTCTCCAGGACAAAGATCGTCACGCCGAACATAGATCTGGATCTTATCAGTAGAATCCTGGATTTCTGCAAAGGAGGCGGATCCCATGATCCTGCGGCTCATCAACCGGCCGGCAATGGATATATTTTTGTAATCCATTTTCCTTTTTTCATAATTTTGATGAATATCTGCGGTCGTTACATTGATCTCGAATGTTTCAGCAGGATAAGGTAAAATCCCCAATTTGATCAATTCTTCCCTATCCTGACGTCTTTGTATTTCCTGTTCACTCAGATGCATTGATATAAAATTTTGACTGCAAAAATAGATATAAATGATGTTTTATAGAAATCAAGGGGTGCTAATAAAAAAAATCCATTAAGATACTTCGTGGAGAGCTCAGGATGGAAAGTGCTACCTATTAGAATGATCTATATAAGTTGTCCCTATTCTATCCCGGATATCTCTTCCTGAAATTCAATGTGAAGACTTTAAATGTTTCCGAGTTTATCTTCAGAATCCTTTTACAGTAACTTTTTAATAATAAGAAATGAATCTATAAAATCATCCAGATCAGATCTTTTTATGATTCATGGATGCAGGATCACCGGATGACCTTTGATCATCCTGACCATAAAAACCGGGGAAATTCTATTGCCATACTCATCAAATTCGATTGGGCCCGTTACTCCATCCTGATATTTCATTTCTTTCAAGGCATCACGTATTTTTTCCCGGTCCACCCCCACCATCCGGATGGCTTCCAGGATCAGATTGGTCCCGTCAAAAGCATACGAAGCGGCAGGATTTGGCATATGACCATATTTTTCTATGAATTTATTTTTAAAATCTTGCCCACGAGTGGTATAGCAAAATCTGGATCCAATGAAGATCCCTCCTTCACTCCCCGAAGAAAATCCGGCGCCAATCCTTCCGTCAACCGTCATGGACAGCATGCCAAAAACCTGTATTTCCGGAAATGATTTTTTAATGTCGTCAAGGAGAGACCTGGCCAAATCGAATGATCCGGCAATAATAAGTGCTTCCACATCGGCATTTAAATTGGATAAAATGGCTTCCGATCCTGACAATGAATATGCCTTGATATCGTTCAATTCGAAGCCATTTTTTTCCGTCATCCTTTTGAAGGTTTCGGCGGCCATTCGATGATCGTAAACGTCTTCATAGACCAGGATTACATGGTGTAAATCTTGTTCACGATATATTTCATCGATCAATGCCTGGGCCTGTTGCTTGTCACTGGGTACGATCCGGAAGAACCAGGGAACAAAAGCCTGTGAGAGGGTTTCATCGGTAGCCCTGGTAGCCAATTGTACTATATGTGATTTGGTGGCAACCTGTTCTGCCAGATGAGCGTTTCTTCCATCCAGCGCGGTCATGATAGCCACTACTTCATCTTCATAAACAAATTTTACAGATTCTTTGGACCCGGCTCCCCACAATCCATCAGCGGTTCTGGTGATCAATTTGAAGATGGTACCCTGGTACCCTCCAGACTGATTTGCCAGGGACACGGCCAGTTCAGCTCCTTGCAGCGCCGCCAGCGCCAGGGGATCCAGATCAGGTGAGTCAGGCAATAATAAACCAATTTTAACTTCCGCAATTTTTTTCCCCGAATTCTCCTTCTTTGAATACCCAGACTCAGCCCCATGCATGCCTGATGCAGTAGGAGCTTTTTTATTGACCATCCCACCAAATATCATGGACAGGATTATCATGATGATATAGAAAGGGAAGGTCCTATATAACATAATCAATGATTAAGTTAAGGAAGTTTCCGAGACAATTAAACTTCTTCCCATCACGTTGGCTAGAACCTGGAGTTCTTCCATTAGGATTCCGAACGCTTCAATAGTCAGGGATTGGGGCCCATCACATAACGCACTCGTTGGATCAAAATGTACTTCGATCAATAAACCATCCGCTCCAACGGCCATGGCCGCTTTGGCCAGATGAGGGACCATCCAGGCATGACCGGTTCCATGACTCGGGTCAACAATCACAGGCAAATGAGTAAGGCGCTTCAGCATGGGAACTGCATTCAGATCCATTGTATTCCGGTAGGAAGTTTCAAAAGACCTGATTCCACGTTCACACAACATCACTTCCTCATTGCCTCCGTCCAGAATATATTCCGAGGCCAGCAATAATTCATCAAGGGTGGCATTCATTCCCCTTTTTAACAAAACAGGTTTACGGCATTGTCCTGCTTCTTTCAATAAAGGAAAATTCTGCATATTCCGCGATCCGATCTGAAGGATATCAGCATATTTGCAGACCATTTCCACCTGCCGGGTATCCATCACTTCAGTAATCACGGGAATTCCAAATTCCAGTTTTGCTTTTTGGAGCAATTTTAATCCTTCTTCCTCTAATCCCTGGAAACTATAGGGCGAGGAACGGGGCTTGAAGGCTCCTCCCCTCAAAATATTGGCTCCTTTTTCCTGAACTGCCCTGGCTGTTGTCAATAATTGTTTTTCATTTTCAACGGCGCAAGGCCCTGCCATCATCACAAATCCCTTTCCACCTATTTTGATGCCCCCGATATTGAGTACGGTTCCTTCGGGTCGGATATGCCTACCGGCTTTTTTGTAGGAACTGCTTTCCAGATAGCCCCCCTCTATATTACAACTCAGGTTTTCCATTTCTCAATTTTTTTCTGAAATACTACGTGGGTCGGATTGTAACTTTTCAGATTTAAATTTTGGTTTGGGATAAAATTTGAAATCCCCCTTTTCAATTTTCACCAGCCAGATTTCTCCTACATCATTCCATGAAGGATCAATTTCCAATTTCCCTGTTACACCCTCATATCCCTGATAGGTTTCCAGATCCAGGAGTAGATCTCTTATTTTTGCACGGTTCAAACCTGCCTTTTTGATGGATTCTATCACCAGATTGGTGCCATCATAGGCATGTGCTGCGAAAACATCCGGTTCCATCTTGTATTTTTTCACATAATTGTCATAAAACCTTTTGTATATTGGATTATTCATGTCGGGGAGATACTGGCAGGTAGTTACGATCCCTTCGGCATTCTCTTTGCCGGCATATTCAATGAATTTTGGATTCACGACCCTATCACATGCAAAAACTGGATGCTCCATCCCCATTTCACGCATTTTCTTAACGATCATTCCCAATTCTTTCGGATTTCCCCAAAGGGCTATTGCGTCTGCTGAAGATTTTTTAATATTTTCCAACTGGCTTGTAAAATCGGTATCTCCATCTTCAAAACGAAGTTCGAACAATACAGGTCTTCCCATTCTTTCAGAGGCGTCCTTGAATTCACCCGTTCCCACACGTCCATATCGATTATTAACACGCAAAACAGCCGCTCTTTTAAAATCCTTTTCCTGATACATGTAGGTGGTCAATGCGTAACTGCTTTGCCTGTCATCGCTGATCACCCTAAGAACCCAGGGAATATTGGTTTCCGTCAGGGTGGGATCCGGGTCCCCGACATTCACCACCGGGATCTCCAGTTTGAGGGCCACCCGTATCGCTACATGGGTAACGATATCATCGATTGAACCGATGATTGCCCAGACTCCCTCGTCATCCATCTTGACCACTTCATTGGCAGAAGCTCCCCAAAGTCCAACATCGTTATGAGGCATGATCACATAGGGAAGTCCCTTATACCCCCCTTTTACATTGGCCTCATCGATAGCAAGCTGGGTACCCTGTACCATCTGTATCCCATAATCAACGATTGGCGACCCTTCTAATGGGCCCAGAAAGCCGATCCGGACCTCTGTAAGACCTTTGGGTTCAGGCTTTTCACGATTAGGGCCCCGATATGGCTGAGAAGGATATGTAAAAAACTGTTTATAGGGTTCCTGAAAATGGGAGAACGGCAATAATTCATCAGGCGTTTTTCCATAATTTTCCTTGTTCTTTTCCTGTGCCTGAAGATCAGTCAGATTAATAACCAATAACCCGATTAAAAATAAAAATAAATTAGTAAAGTTTAGCCTCATAAAGAATCAGTTAGATTTGCTAATGGCAATGGCTTCGATCTCGACCAGCAAGGTTTCCCAGCATAACCTGGCCTGAATCCCTGTACTGGCAGGAAGTGGATCCAGTTGCAACCACTGGAAAAAGGACGTTCTGATCTTATTGAATTCAGCATAATCTCTTTCAATGTCACGAAGATAATTGGTGGTTCTGACTACATCATGCCAGCTCATCCCTTCAGCATTCAGCAGTTCCGTGATGTTCCGGTAAGTCCTCCAGGTCTGTGCCTTGAAATCACCGATGTGTTCCGGTTTTCCCTGATCATTGACACTGGCTGTACCTGAAATCAACAATACCTTATAATCCCCGAAGTTCAATCGGAGTGCCCGCGAAAAACTGGAGGGTTTTTTATAATTATAGGCTTCATTCAATACATTCGGAGCATGAACGGCAAATTTCTCGATCGGGGGACGATCGTAATGAAGTGTAGGATATTTATACTCTTTCACTTTATTATTTTCCGATATTATGCCCAGTTTCAACATTTCCGCTCGTTCCCCTTCTGTCAGTTGATTTAAATCGATCAATAATTGTTGCGTCTCTATCATTTTTTCTTTCCTTTTAGTTATATACATTCTTTTATTGGTTTGCTTTTGCCAACAGTTTACCAGAAGCCTCTCCACGGCTCAATCCTTTAGCAGTTGCCAACCATATATAATCTTCGTCATAATCCATGCTCCAGATAAAATTATTCGACATGGAGGTATTTGTGATGATGGTCCTTTTCTTATCTCCTTCCGTGATGATCACTTCGCCCTTGGAGCTTCCCTCCACAGGCCGGTAAGTGACCCAGGTCTTTCCGTTAAAATTGCTCAATCCGTTGTCAGTACAGAACCACACGGCCGTTCCCTGCGCTTTTGTAAAATTGACGAAATTACTAGCCAGTCCGCTGTCATGATCAAAATACCCTTTCCAGCGGGCGCCGTCATACCGGCTCACGCCAAAATAGGTGCCCACCCATAGAATTCCATCATCATAGGAGGAACCTGTAGTGATGTCATGCACGACTCCATCATCCGGGAAAAGATCAATTTCCATTTCATCGTCCGGATCTGTATAATCACGCATATGGCCATTTGCCAGATCATATTCAATTATTCCTCCACCCCAGGCAGCAATCCAAACTTTACCATCCCCGCCTGAAATTCCATAAGTCCAGGGTTCATGCATGGGTGCATTCTGCTCAGTGAAGATCTTCCATTGGTCGGTATAGATATCATAACAACCGGCACCTCCTCCTGTAGCCATCCATACATACTTATCTATACAGAATACCTGATAGATCACATCGTTTGGCAAGACCACTGTTAAATTGGTTGAAGGTTTCGAATTTACCTGCTGAAAAACGATTTAATCCACTCATGGTACCTATCCAGACATCACCGGTCATGGGATGTACATCTACTGAAACTGCATTATGATGTGCCAGACCGTCTTCTTCCTTATACACTTTTACAACCTTTCCCGATTCCATTAAGGCGAGCCCTTTATCCGTTCCCACCCATAACTGGTCCCCGTCCACACGCACCGTGTTGATCTTATTGGAAGGCAATCCATCCTCGACCGTAAAATGAGACCATATATCATATATCTTCAGTTCCTGTAATTTTTCATCAGGGTTGTTTTTAGAATTGGTTGTTCGTTCATAAACATCAGACTGGGCAGCATCGATTAATGACCTGTGCGGAAGGTTTTTGATATTAAACCCCAGGAAAATACTGCCAATCAATGCAAGGCTTACCACTGAAGCTATCACATATTTATTCGGTAGGGATCTATTCATATCTCGCTTGTTTAATATTTGTTTTTTTATATGTATCAGCCGGACCTATACTTCTCAAATATTCGATCAGATCATTGAGTTCCTGTTTGGTCAGATCGTTCACATAACCATGAAAATTATTCCCTCCATAAAGGGTCCAGATCTCCTCCAATGTTTCAGCCCGTCCATCATGAAGATAAGGGGCTGTATCGACGATGTTATTCAATTTGGGAGTATCAAAAAATGCCTCGGTATCGGTTTCAAAACCAGATCCAACATTTGCGATGGATCGATCAGTAAAGTAAGGTCCTGGGTGACAGGTCACACAACGGCCCCTCGGGGTATCTCATGTCCATCATTCGTAACCGTTCTTTCAAAGATTTTTTTGCCTCGAACCTGAGCCTCGGTGAGTTCTCCTGAAGATGGCTGATAGGGATTCGGCGGATTTTCCAATTTCTGGAAAATAAATGCGACCAGTGCATTCAGTTCATCCGGATCAAACGACTCCGTGCGCGTAACAAACTTCGAAAAGCGCATCCCGCATTGCATATATACACTCACGTTTTTTCCATTCCATTTAAAGGGAGAGGTATTGCTCAGTTCGCGAAGCGTAATTGTATTTTCAAGATTTCTGCCGGTTCCGGTCAGATCGTAGGTCAGTCCATCTTCACTCCCATCGGGATGACAGGTTGAACAACTGTATTGATCCTGGAAAGTACGACCGGCATTATAAAAAAGCTGGCCTCCGAATCGAACCTGGGTGATGGTCTCCGGGCCTTCCAGGTCAATATGATGGATCATCTCCATTGACTGGGTATCCATGACGGATACCTGATCGGCATATCGTTCCGCCACATACATGGATTTCCCATCCGGGGAAATCGCCAGCCCTTTGGGATTGGGTCCGGTTTTTATCCTCTTAATAACGAATTTGGGACTTATGCCAAGATGATTGGCCAATTTATCCAACTGTTCCTGATCATTCTCAGCCATGATCTTTCTTACAGCTTCCAAATCAATTACGGATAGATAATCAACCCCCGCATGGGAAACAAATGCCTTTTCACCATCCGGGGAAACCACGATATCGTATGGATCGGCAAAATACCGGTTTGGCTCGTCCAGCAATAACTGGGCAATCTTCCCATCTTCCCGGGTCTCAATGATCCCAATACCTTCTGTGATCATGAATCCCCGTTCGATCTGTGTGGAAGGAACCAGATTCTTTGGCCTGATCAGGGTAAATAGGGCAAGATCGCCGGAAGGTGTAAAATCGATATTTTCCAGAATATGGGCAGATGTCACTTCCTTCCGGTCAACTACGCGTTTGTGCTTGGTATCGATTACAGCCACCTCTGTAACAGGTGGTTCCCGAAAACCAACGGTCCTGGACCTGCGGTGTGTCACAAAAATCCTGCTGCCATCAGGAGAGATCGCCATGCCGATCGGGAAATTACCCGTAGGTATTCTCCTGATCTCTATGCCGTTCCGTATATCAATGATGGACAGGTTACCGTCAAAGCTATTATTAACATAGAGAAATTCATCCTTCTTATCCAATACCATTTCGGATGGACCTGAACCAACTTCCAGGGTATCAATGATTTTTGCAGAAGTGATATCAATCACCGATACATTTTCCGACCAGTGATTACTAACATAAGCGGTCCCTCCATCCCGGCTTACAGCGATGCTATGCGGCCAGATCCCCACTGGGATCTTCGATTTTACTTTTCCTTTCTCCAGATCTACGATCACAAATTCATTGCTTTCATGGGCGGTTACGAACAGTGAATTGCCATCGGGAGATACCTGCATTTTAAATGGGGAAAGGTATTCTTTATCAAGTATTTGGGCTACCTGCCCATCCTGATCAAGATAAAGATGACATGAAATGCAATTGGCGGGATGAGGCGCCCCACCTGTCATAAATTGTGCATGTTTAAGTCCCCAGAGATGACCCAGATAGAAAACAATTCCCAGGGTGATTAAGGGAATACCCAGAAATATAAGTTTTCTTATGAATTGTGCACTCATTTTTTCCTATATTTTTTGGATAAAACTACAGGTTCAGATTTAGTACCCTCCGGGAGCGCTACCATTCCATTATACAAGGCCAGAGGCACCTTGTTCTCAGGTGCCAGTTCCCTGTCCTCATGACAACCAATACAACTGCGCCTTTCATTAGGCCTGACCCACACCCAGTCAGAAGGTCCTCTCAGAATTTCCCCCTGTGCATTCAAAGTCTGGAAACGAACCGGCATATCCGCATTAATTTCAATATAAAAAGACCCATCATCTTGTACAGGTACCTCGCCCAGTAAGCTATCCGTTCCAAATACTTGCACTTTATAAGTTTTTTTCTCCTCTTTCATTTCCCCAGTGACAGGAAGGGTGGAGAGATCTGCATTGTGACAGAGTAAAGTTCCTTTATCTTTTGATAAATCCACAATGGAAGGAAGTTTCATGGGCACTTCCCTTTTCTCTACGACGACAGGTTCGATCAGATGATAATTATCATTCAGGTATATTTCACTGCTTATTTTCCCGCCTTCAATATCCAATAAATATAAACCGAATCTGGCGCTTCCCTGGGGCTGATAAGAAACCAGCAACTGATCTTCTGATTTTGGAAACAAAGAATGGTAATTGCCCTGATCCCCAACCGATAACTCTGTCCACGAACTCATTGGATATCCCTGATCAACGGAAACCAGCCTTGTTTTATTCAAATATTCCGGGGATCGTTCAACAAAATACAATTTCCCATCAAGGGATTCCCATCCCCGGCTGACAGGAATGGATTCTTTTTCACTTTTATAAAAAAGCTCCGATTTGGTGCCATCAATCCGCAGTGCAAGCAACTTTTTTTCCCCCTCATCCGGATATTTCTGTTCACTCCCCACCAGGATCCTTCCATCCTTGAATAAGGAAGGGGAGATGTCCGAATTTGGATGAAACATCAATCTTTCTTTTTGTGTACCATCCCGGTCGCAGGCATAAAGTACATGTATCTGTCCGGTGTTATCTTCCTCGTTGAGTCTGGAAAAAACAATTCTCCCATCCGGAAGCCAGGCAGGATCTGTACAGTTAACCGGACATTCGGTTACTTGTCTTACCTGAAATGTCTCCAGGTCCTTGATAAATATCTGCCAGATATCATTCTTCTTTCCTCTGTCCGCTGAAAACCATTTCCCTTGCCATCATAAGAAACTTCCGGTGATCGTGCAGAATAAAATCCTTCACTCAACAGGATAGGTTCTTTTTTCTTAGTTTTGAGGATCGCAAGGCGATTAGCTCTGGGCTCCCGGAATATATTTGTTATCCACTACCCAGATCATCTTTCAACAAGATCGATATGCTGCAGGCACTGCCGTCACAATAAGCATTCCCGGTTTGAGCGGTTGTTCCGGCTTCGAACCAGAAAATCCCTGAGATCAGAATGATGATAAAAATGATGATCGCTCCTATTTTTTGTTTTGCCTTCATCCTGATCCCATTCAAAGTTCTTTAACAGTTAATATCTGACCGGCCTCCACATTTTCGATAACTTGTTTTTTCCCCGATGGCCAATCAATTTCAATCTTATCAACCTTTTTAATGGCGCCTAGACCAAAATGGAGGCGTGGGTCATTCTGGGATAGATAACCGCTTCCTCCCTTTCTCTGGGCAAACTGTGTTACTACCCCCGGCTGTCAGCTTAACCCTGGCACCAATTGCATCCCGGTTGCTTTTTTCCCGACCAGGTGTAAGATCAACCAGTTATTCTGATTCCCGTGATCATTCCGTAAGTAGGATCCCATCATCTTCAAGGTTTACAATATAAACATCAATATCCCCGTCATTATCATAATCACCAAAACAAGCTCCACGACTTACCCGTTCCTCCTGAAAATGTGCTCCGCGTTCGACAGAAACATCAACAAAACTCCCTTCTCCATTATTTTCAAAGAGCTGGTCTTCCTGTCCGTAAAGATGCTTTCAGTTCACCATTTACCTTGAAAATATCTTTATCGCCATCATTGTCATAATCAATAAATGCAGTAGACCAACCCACATGTTGTCCACTGGCTGATGCAATCCCTGCATGATAGGACATTTCACTGAATACCCCTCCGCCCTGGTTGGCAAAAAGTGAACAATATCCATCATCCGAAACAAAAAGGTCCAGCAATCCATCTCCGTTATAATCGGCGAAATCCACTGCCATGCTGATGGTCGCTTCTCCTACCTGGTTGAAAGCCGTACCGGAAGGGATGCCAACTTCCCGGAAATTTTTTCCTTCTTCATTTTCATAGAGATAATTTACCATGTGATCATTGGCAACATAAATATCCATCCAGCCATCGTTGTTATAATCGGCCGATCCAACACCCATGGCCCTTCCTTCCGGATTATACAATCCCATCTGTTCAGTTACCTCTGTGAAAGTTCCATCTCCCTGGTTATGATACAACCGGTCGGGTTGCCCGTCATAGGCCATGGGACCGGGAAATCCATCCGGTGCGTAGTAATAATTATATTCCGGATTAAAATCTATGTAATTACCGACATAAAGATCAAGGTAATCCGTCATTGTCATAATCAAGCCAAACCGCACCCACGCTGCATTCGTTCCCTGAAACACCGGCTTTATCAGTGACATCTGGCAAAAGTCCCGTTTCCCAGGTTGTGAAATAAACACATTGGGGCCATAATTGCTGACATAAATATCAGGGAAACCGTCATTGTCGTAATCCCCGATCGTAACGCCCATGCCATATCCCGTATCACCGACTTTTGACTTTTTTGTTACCTCCGTGAAAGTGCCATCGCCTTTGTTCTGAAATAATTGATTGACAGGTTGATAGTCCAGCTCCTCCCCTTCCTCACTTAATCCTTTTACATGCGCCCCATTGACGACGTACAGATCTAGAAATCCATCCTGATCATAATCGACAAAGGCGGCCCCTCCACCTACCGACTCAACCAGGTTGCTGAGGTGATGATCCCCCATGGTATGCTTAAAATGAATTCCGGCATACGGAGTGATATCCAGAAAATAATCCGCTCCGGGTTCGGGCAATGCCATCGATTCACCGGTTGTTTCATTTGAATTTGAACGATCGGACACACATGAAGACAATACACATAGAAATACCCATACATATTGCATGGGAATAAAACACCTCTCCCGATATAAAAATCCAATCAAATCCTTCATGTAAATTAAAAAAAAATGATATTGATCAATGCCTAAAAAATTCAGAACCCTTATTTTTTTGTTCTTTATCATTTAAGACTCTTTTTTATTGTAAATCCCCTAACCTGAGTCGAATTTCTCAGGCACCTTTTACAAATATTTAGGATACTTTTAAAAGAAAACATGATGTATATCATTTCTTTTATTCTTCACCATGAAAAAACAAAGGTTTTTGAAAGATAAGCAATTATAATCCTGGTGAACCAAATATTTCAAATGGAAGATATTTCGGAATCAGAATTCCAGAAAAGTACTTCATATGTGGCGATCCCGGTATTAGGAGTAAATTTACATAGCGTCCGCCTTCTTTTTCCCTCATTCAATCGCCAATCATTCAATCAATTTCCCCATCCATTCATCGGAGCATCGGAGCATCAGATCATCCAATCTTCCATTCATCCCTACAACCATTTAAGCATCCAACCGTTCCACCCTGAAATAAATAAATTATTACTTCAGCAGATTGACCCCCCAATCCCCCATCCATTCTCTCATTCATTCATTCACATATTCATTCATTGTTTCGGCGGCCATATAATACTCCCATGGTCACGTCGCAACCAAGGGATGTAATCCGTTCCGATGGAAAGGGATTTTTCGACAAGTGGTTTGAAATCTTCCGATTGCATATAGGCAGTATCGGTAAGAGGATAGATATGATTGAACGTGGAAAGATAACCTTGCAATAATTGCTGCATTTCATTCAGCTTAGCCGTATTTTCCGGAAAATTGGCTAGATTCTTCTGTTCATAGGGGTCATTGGCCAGGTCATATAACTGATCGGCATCAAAATAATGAGGATAATGTTCCATGGCAATGGAGGAATGTGCCTGACGTTCCAGGTTCAATTGATTGGGAGCATATTCAATCTGACCTGATTCCATTTCGGCAATCCTTGCTCCAGGATACCTGAAAGCAATGTATTTCCACCTTCCGTCATTTACTGAACGGGCCAGACCCGATTCAGCATAAATATTTGACCGGGTGGATAAATCAGGATGTTCCAGCCCGGGAAGTATACTGATCCCATCAAATACATTTCCATCCGGCAATGGGATCCCGGCTGCTTCCAGGATTGTCGGCAACAGATCTACGCTGGATACCAGGTTATCAGAAACCTTAAGATCCTCAAATTTTCCGGGCCAATGCATTATAAAAGGAACGTGCAATCCTTTTTCATAACAGGTAGCTTTTCCCGGCTCCACGTTATGATCTGCCATGAACAGAACGATGGTATTTTTTTCAAGATCCAGCTCCCGGAGTTTTTTCATCACCTGGTAAAAATGATTGTCAAGACAGGCGATCCCGGCATACCGGTGACGGTCAGGACCTGGCAACATTTCCAACTGTTTTTTCATGGAATCAGCCGGTAGTGCATACAGTTCCACTTCCTCGATCCGGCCCTCCAGGGTGTATCTCAAATCATGATTGAAAGTATCGGCATGACCGGGTCCATGCACGGCCGTCGTAGCCACATAGAGGAAAAAAGGCTTATCCTGCTTTTTAGTCTCCTCCAGAAAACGGATTGCTCCGTAAGTGATCCAGGGGAAGTTATGATACCGTAAAGGTTCATATTCAAACACATCGAAATTTCCCCATAAAACACTGGCTGCATAATCAAAACCCGCGATCCTTTTCACCTCCGACATGACGATTTTCTGATAGGTTCTCAATTTATCCTCCAATGCAGGATCATCCGGATCATCGCCACCAGAAAATGAGGGTAACTTCACATGTTCAGGTAGTTTTCCGGTGTGCCATTTCCCGGCCATTCCGGTAAAGTATCCATTTACAGACAAAATGCTCGAGATCGTAGGCAAATTTCCTTCAAGAAAAGTATTCCAGGCAATCACATACGGCTGATCCTGGGGATAAGCCTTTAAAAAATCAGGATGAATACATCGACCAGGATATTTACCGGTAAGTAAAGCAAAACGGCTGGGTGTACACATCGAGGATGCAACATAGGCCTCTTCAAACCGGATCCCCCTGGATGCCAGTTGATCGAGATGGGGGGTAGGGATGTCTCCTCCATAGGCCCCCAGGTATTCCGGATCCAGTTCATCAGAAAAAAACAAAATGATATTCGGCCTGGTATCATGATCCGTATGGCACCCAGTGATAAAAAATAAGAATAAAATCGTGAAAGCAGAGAAAACAATTTGATAATGCTTCATTTGATTTGAAATATATAAAATTTAGAATTATTTCCCGCTAGTCAATTGGATTCCATCTACCAAAAAATCTTGACATGCTGTTATTTCACTCAAATAGGACCTTGCGGTATTTGTTGTACAAAAATGAAATGATCAACAACAGAATCCCAAGCGAAATAAAGGCAATGGTTTTGGAAATTGTATTCAGATCCGTGAGATCATAAAAAAATAATTTGATCAGCGTGATGCCGAAAAGCCCTATCGCTCCAATTCGTAAATATTTTTTTCGCTTCCAGATCCCCAGTATGACAAGCAATAACGAATATAGACCCCAAAGAATACTTAACCCGATCTTATAGGACTCACTGGCATGGTATAGATCCTTCCATTGTATCAACTCGCTGCTCAATATCCATAATATTGTTAACCCGGTGAATAGATCGATCGCCATCCTCTTTGTTTTATCTTTCAGCTGGTTGAAGACATACCAGTAATTTAGGATGATCAATCCGATCAATATGATCAATCCCGGGTAACGTATCCCGATATTCCACTTGCCAGGATTAAATTCCTCGCTTATGGAAGGATCCAGGAAATTTTCACGCAATTCACTTAAAACCCACAATCCCTGCATCAAAAAGACCAGTATGACCGATAAATTGACCAGAATGACGGGATTCACCATTTTTTTGAATCTAAAAACAAAAGCATTTAAAAAAGTCAAAAGGTAACTGAATAAAAGCGTATAGATTAAGATCCAAATAATTCTAAAGAATCTGATATCGGGATTTCTTAACAGGTAGGTCCCGCCCGATCCAGGTTGAAAAGGTACCGGTATTTCTGAGTCTATGTACCGCTGGTTCCAGAAGATGCCTATTTCGTTCCTGAAAACATAATAACCGATAAAAATAAAGATGCCAGGCAGACCGTAATCGATCAGGTTTTTCAGGGTGGGATCTTTGAGGGGTCCTTCTCCAAGCCGGCCATTGAAATGAATATAATTCATTATCCCGGCTGAAATCAATGCCAGAAAACCAGTCAGGAAATAAGCATTGAATATAGGTACTAAACGGGTTTGCGGATCATCTATATGATAGGATGTATAAGCAGCTGACCAGTCATCCAGCAGACTGTAAAATCCCAGGACGACCACTGCATAGGCGATGTATTCATAAAAAGTTGTTTTTCTTGATCGCCCGATATACAACAGGATCAGGGCCTCTGCAAACCAGAATAGGGTGATCCAGTTTGCTTTGAATTGTACGGGAATGGCGATGGTCAGGAAAACAATGGACATTCCGATCAGGAATTGTTGAAGATTCCTGTCAGGGTGCTGTTTTCTGAAAAAATAAATCGCGGCCAGTGCATGAATGAAGGCGTTTCCCAGGGTAAAAAGACCTCTATATTTTTCTGCTGGATCATGCCCTGATAAAGTAAAATAGCTCACCCCGTAAAAAATAAATGAATTTGCAATCAATAGAAGAATGTCTTCGATGGAAAATTTCTGCTTTTTAAAAAGTTTATGATTGATGAAGGTCAAATAGAAAAGGGTGAAAAATATAAATCCGAATAACAACGAGGTACTTAGATCTGACTCCGGGGTATAAATATTTCGTTGCCAGGTAATAAATAATAACCAGGTTACAACAAAAGCTCCATACAGGATCCATCGCCAGTACTTTTTAATGGAAACCAGCAAGATCCCGGCGTTGATGATTGAAATGTAAATGAAAAGTACGGTATAATCTTCCGACTCTCTCCCAATTAGAAAAGGAATTGAATAGGCACCCACCAGTCCAATCAGGGCGATAATTTCTTTATCATAACTCAGGGAAGTATATACTGCATATATCGTGATGGCAATCATTAAAATATATGCCATGGCCTGAGGAATCAGGGAATAATACACATGTCCGGCATAGGTGATGAAATAAATCGTGGCGAGGGCACCACTGACCAGAACGGCACTGAAATTCTTATATTCCCTGCGGGTCCGGAAGGCAAATATCAGCAACAGGGCCCCAATTAAGTACCCCAGGATCATCCGGACCAGCGGACTGATCAGATCATGGTCAATGGCAAATTTAATACCGATCCCTACCCCCACGATCAGGATTATAATCCCGATCTTATTGATCAGGTTTCCTCCGATAAATTCTTCCAGATTCGTTTTGATCAGTACAGGAAATCTGGAAGTCCACCAGGATTCCTTAATTTCAGCGCGATCAATATGATCTTGAGGGTGAACTGGTTCCGGCTTTAAGGCCATCTTCCCGGATTCTACAGGTGCTCCCAATTTATCCTCGACGGGTGTGGTGGCCAGGAGATCGATCTCCGATCTCAATGATTTTATTTCCTTTTGAAGATATTCCTGATCTCGGGTCAGTTTGTCTAGCTTTGCCTGAAACTCAAGGATCTGTTTTTTCTGCTTATCCATTTTGGAATCGATAGATCAATCTGGCATGAATGGTAATGATTTGATGATCAATCCGTGTTTTATGTATCTTGATATATTTTAAGCAATATAAGAAAATTAATGATTCCTGGAATTAGAATCAATCATCTTTATGCGGATGCGGATGCATCCATATACTTCACACGGCATTAGAGTTCTTTCAATAGAATCTTACGGAATCGTATTTTTAATTCGTCCCCGGTATGTATCTGGAAAGCAATATGCCCGGTTTCCCCAACCTTCAGTCCTCCGTGCAATTCATCATTCAATGTACCTTCTCCATCATAGTCCGTAATTTTTACTTCATTTAACCAGGCTTCGATGTGATTGCCTTTAACCCGGACCCTCATGGTATTCCAGGGAATCGAATCATTTGAAAAGAACATGATGGGGTGATTCAACGCCATGGTGGAATCAACCCAGTCTCCTTTGGGAATATCTGGAAAAATCCATCGCTGGTTCCCCCTGGTTTCATCCCACATCATGCCCGTACGCCAGTATCCGGGAGGGTGTATGTCGATTTGTGGTCCATTAAGCCAATAGGTTGCATCATCATAACGGCTTCGTACCTGGATCCCACTGTTTCCCGGACTTTCATGAAAAGGCTGAAATTCAAAAGAAAGATCAAAATCCAAATATTCCCTGGCTGACTGAAGCCACACATAATCATGATCGGGAAATCCCAGGGAATTCGCTTCAATATATCCATCACGGACAGTCCAGAATTCCTTTTCCAGATCTTCCGGTTTTCCTTTTACATTCCAGTTCGCGAGATTTTTTCCATTGAATAGTGAAACTTCCTTCGGTTCGCTACATTCCAACAGAAAAAAGGTCAAAGGAATAAACAGGATTAAAAAATGAGATCTCATGGTCAATATTTTATTTTTTTCTTCTCTGATTTACGACGTTTCAGCTCTTTTTTGATCAGGGTGAATTCACGGCTGCTCTGTCCTGAAATGGATGTATTTTCTTCAGCCCTTCTCAATAAATAGGGAACAACAGCCTCCACCGGTCCATAAGGTACATATTTTATCACATTATAACCGGCTTTGGCAAGATTGAATGAAATATGATCACTCATGCCATAGAGTTGGGCGAAATAAGCCCGCTCATCATGATTTTCCATACCGGCCTCTGCCATCAGTTCTGTAAGATAATAATTGCTCCTTTCATTATGTGATCCTGAACAAACTGAAACGATGTCCCTATTCAATATGCAATGTTTTAAGGCCGCATCATAGGCATCATCTGTGGCTTTTTTGTTGGGCTGTATCGGATCGGGATAACCATTTTCCTCCGCCCTCTCCCTTTCTTTCTCCATGTATGCCCCTCTCACCAGCTTGGCGCCGAAAAAATATCCTCTATCCCTGGCACGCTGGATGGCATCTTTCAGATTTTCAAGCATACCAACCCGATACATCTGATAGGTGTTCCATACAATAGCCTTTCCTTTATTATATTTCTCCATCAGATCATAGGCGAGGGAATCGATGGGGTCCTGTATGAAACTGTCCTCACTGTCAATAAAGATCCTGACATCATGATTGAATGACTCTCCGCATACATGTTCCCAACGGAACCGGATGTTTTCAAAGGCTTCCTTTTCAATATTCGACAATTTTTCTCCCAGCTGGACCTTCTCAAGCAGGTCGATTGAGGCCATACCAGTTGGCTTGTAAACACAGAAAGGAATATTGGGATCGTTCGCGGACCGGTGGATGGTCCGGATAATCTCATCTGCTGTATGGTTAAATCCTTTCTCTGTATTTTCACCTTCCACGGCATAGTCGAGAATGGTGCCAATATGAAATCTGGAAAGCTCCTGGACCGTCTTCGCAGAATCAGCGATTGATTCTCCCCCGCAGAAATGATCGAAAAGATTATTTTTTATCAAATTTTTAACAGGTAATTTAAATTTTAATGCCGCATTTATAAAAATAGTACCTAATTTTACAATTAAATTCTTGTCCATTATGGCAAAAAGAACATAGCTTTTAAGGAGATCTTTGTTGGATTTAGAAGAAAAAGCTATGGATGTATCATCGAAAGAAATATTGTTCGCATTCGTCATATTTTAAAAAATCGTTCTCAGGTTTATATGTTTGAACAGCAGGCACAAATAAACAAGATTTTAGTAATTAAAAATATATTTTGATGGAAATTCAAGGACTCAAGAGTTGGGGTGGACATTATAAAAGACCTTTGATCATGGCGGGTCCATGCAGCGCGGAAACATTCGACCAGCTACGGGAAACAGCCAAGGCCATTTGTAATCTGGGTGTGAATATCATTCGTGCCGGGGTATGGAAGCCGCGTACCCGGCCCAATCAGTTTGAAGGGATTGGACTGAGTGCACTGAAATGGATCCGGGATATCAAAGCCGAATTCAATGTTGAGTTTGCGGTGGAAGTTGCCAATCCACAGCATGTGGAGGAATCCCTCTATCATGGCGTAGATATTCTATGGATCGGTGCCAGGTCGACGGTCAATCCATTTACGGTACAGGAAATCGCCAATTCCCTGCGGGGCATCGATGTTCCTGTCTTTGTAAAGAATCCCATCAATCCGGACCTATCTCTCTGGATCGGTGCCATCGAAAGACTGCATCAGGCTGGTTTGAATAAGATCGGAGCCATTCATCGCGGATTTTCTTCCTATCAGAAAACCAGGTATCGAAATGTCCCTCAGTGGCGAATTCCACTTGATCTCAAGAAAGCCTTTACAGAAATTCCTTTGATCTGTGACCCGAGTCATATCGCCGGCAACCGGACCATGATCCTGGAACTTTCTCAGAAAGCGGCAGACCTTGATTTTGATGGGCTGATGATTGAAACACATCGTGAACCGGATAATGCCTGGAGTGATGCCAAGCAGCAAATCACCCCATCAAGATTGGGTGAAATCCTGGAGCAACTCAAATTCAGGAATCCCACTTCCAGGAACAAGGAATTTATCAGTCATCTTGAAGAATTACGGGAAGAAATAGACCATCTGGACCAGGAATTATATGAGGTAATTGCCAGCCGAATGAAACTCGTCGATCAGATTGGATTTTACAAGAAGGATAATAACGTGACCATCTTCCAGAAAAATAGATGGAAAGAAATTTCTGAATCACGACATTCCTGGGCAGCAAAACTGGGTCTTGATCCTGAATTCATGGATGAATTGTTTAAGATGATCCATGAAAATTCGATCAGAAGGCAAACCTTGATTATGAATCAGGAAATAGAGAGAACAAAAGATGCCTCCTGACACCGTTGTTATTACAAACGACATCCGTCAAATTTTAAGTAAATACCTTGAGGATCATTCTTTTTCCAGGATCGGGATATTGGTCGATGAAAATACACATCAATTTTGTCTTCCTGTCATCAATGATCTGATTGATCATCCATACATTCTGGAAATCCCCAGCGGAGAGAACCATAAGAATCTTGATACCTGTCAGATTATCTGGCACCAACTTACCAGGGCTCTTTTTGATCGCCATGCGCTTTTAATAAACCTGGGGGGAGGTGTGATCGGTGATATGGGCGGATTTTGTGCAGCTACCTATAAACGCGGAATTACCTTTATCAACCTCCCAACCACGCTGCTGGCACAGGTGGACGCCAGTGTGGGTGGAAAACTGGGCATCGATTTTTATGGTTATAAGAATCATATAGGTATTTTTAAAGATCCTGCCCGTGTTTTTATTGACCCGCAATTTTTAGCCACGCTTCCCGTCCGGGAACTTCGTTCAGGGTTTGCCGAGGTTATCAAGCATGCTTTGATCGCTGATGCCGACTACTGGCCAAAAATATCACGACATCCTTTTTCAGATCAGGATTGGTCTTCCCATATCAATCACAGTGTAAGGATAAAAAATCAGATTGTGAAAAAAGATCCAACAGAAAAGGGGCTCAGAAAGATCCTGAATTTCGGACATACCCTGGGCCATGCCATTGAATCTTATTTTCTGAATGATCCTGAAAGGAATGTGCTCCATGGAGAAGCCATTGCCGCGGGTATGATCATTGAAAGTTACCTTTCCCAGTTAATTTTACAGATGAAGGAAAAGGAAGTAATGGAGATTCAGCATTATATTTTCTCCGTTTTTGGTAAAATTCCAATTTCAGAAAAGGATATTGAACAGATCATCCACCTCTCAATTCAGGATAAAAAGAATGAAAAAGGCACCGTCAATTTTTCGCTGTTGAAAAAGATCGGGGAAGCAACTTACAATATCCCGGTGGGACGATCAGATATGGAAACTGTGCTGGTTCGTTATATCTCTCTCAAATAAAACAGTTCTCAAGTTCTTCGTGATGAGAGGATGTGGCTTCATATCCCTCTTCCTTCGTCCCCCTAACCTGATCATCTTCAATACCCAATATTCTGTTTAATCGCCATTTTTCAGTTTTCAGGAATTGACCAGCCATCGATCCGAGAATTAATCCCGTCCCAACAAGTGATAATAATTTAAAAAGGTTATTCATAGCGCTTGATTTTTCCCCTAGTTTACAATTTTTTTTTAGATTAGTCAATAAAAATAGTAATAAATTTTCTTGGAAAAAGTAAATTATTTTAAAAACTCCGAATTAGATTATGTTTTTATTTAATTTCCGGCTTTATTCCTGATAATTTTGAATATTTTTGAAAAAAAAGGCAAATAAATTGCAATCCATACAAATAAAGAAAAATACTCATCCGGGCGGGCCTCAACTGGTATTGCCTGCCTCAAAAAGTGAAAGTAACAGGGCGTTGATCCTGGCAGCCCTGGCTGGAAATTTTGATACCATCGGGAATCTTTCAACTGCAAGGGATACACAAACCCTCAATCGATTGCTAAAAAGCCGGGAAGATACCCTGGATGTAATGGATGCTGGTACCACCATGCGGTTTCTGACGGCCTATTTATCCATTACTGGCCAGCAGAAGACCCTGACCGGAACGCCCAGAATGTGCCAACGCCCGATCGGAATCCTGGTTGATGCATTACGTGAAATCGGAGCCGGCATTGAATATATCGACCAGGAAGGATATCCTCCATTGCGCATAAAAGGATTTCATTCTACCGGAAAACGGCTCATCACGATGCGTGGTGATGTCAGCAGTCAGTTCATTTCCGCCATGCTGATGATCGCCCCTTTACTGGAAAATGGCCTTACGATCTCCCTGACCGGGAAAATCGGAAGCAGACCCTATATTGAAATGACCTTGAGCCTCATGAAACATTTTGGTGCTCAGGTGAACTGGTCGGAAAATGAGATTCAAATTCCTCATCAGGAATATATATCATCCCATTATCGGGTTGGACCGGACTGGTCGGGTGCTTCTTACTGGTATGAGGTGGTTGCACTGGCCGAGGAAGCCACAATCCTTCTGGCCGATTTCAGGAAGGATTCCCTTCAGGGGGACCGGATCATTGCTTCCATCATGGAGGAGTTGGGCGTTAGAAGTACTTTTATATCCTCTGGCGTAAAGCTCACCAAAAAATCATATGCTTCAAGTATTAACTATGATTTCAGCGATCATCCTGACCTCGCACAAACGGTGGCAGTAACCTGCGCTGCCAAAGGCATTGAAGGCAGGTTTTCTGGTCTGGAAAGTCTTAAGATCAAGGAAACGGATCGCATCGCAGCACTTCAAAAGGAATTGCGTAAAATGGGTGCCGATCTTTTAGAAATCCGGAATGGGGAATGGAGATTGACCCCTTCAAACAGGTTGCCTTCCCATTTAGAAATTGAAACGTATGAAGATCACCGGATGGCCATGGCATTTGCCCCCCTGGCCACCCGCATCCATATTCTGATGCAGGATCCGGGAGTGGTTGAAAAATCCTATCCTGCTTTTTGGACCGATTTTCAGAAATCCGGATTTAACATCCGGGTTTTTTAAAGAGGGGCAGTAGCCAATGGATCGGTGGAATTGCGGATAAGTGGATTTGAGCGTACCGGGCAGGCGTTCCTATAAAATCAGTCATTGAACTACTTCAGATTCATGGCATACCCCACCACCTTCTCTGCTGATTCCGCTGATCAAGAATCGATCCCTACAGATATCTGAAATCCTGCCCGGGCTTTACTGCCTTTAAAAAAGCAACAAACAATATAATGATATGTTCGATGTCTTCGAAATGAGCCATCTCAACTGTTGTATGCATATACTTCAATGGAAGGGATATCAGTGCGGATGGAACGCCACCATTGGAATAGGCAAAAGCATCCGTATCAGTTCCGGTGATCCGTGAACTGGCGGATCTTTGAAAAGGGATCCTGTTCTTCTCAGCCACCTGGATCAGCATTTCCAGCAGATGATGATGGACAGCGGGTGCATAAGTCAAAACAGGGCCTTTCCCGGCTTTCTGGTCTCCCTGCTTGATCTTATTGTATTGCGGTGACTGGGTATCGTGGCAAACATCCGTGACCAGTGCGATATGGGGTTTGATCCTATCGGCGATCATCTGTGCTCCCCGAAGCCCGACTTCTTCCTGCACTGCATTGGTAATGTATAACCCGAAAGGAAGATTCACCTTTTTTTCATGAAGACGCCTGGCTGCTTCGGCGATCATGAATCCTCCGATACGGTTATCCAGGGCCCGACCGACCAGATATTTATGATTAAGTTCTATCAGATCCTCGTCAAAAGTCACCACACAACCTACGTGAATACCCAATTTGCTAATTTCCTCATCAGACTCACAACCGCAATCCAGCACGATGGTGTCTACATCCATTTTCGGATCACTTTTCTGATCTCGAACATGAATCGCTGGCCAGCCAAAAACAGCCGGGACCGTGCCTTTTTTTGTATGGATGAGGGCTTTTTTTGAAGGAGCGATCTGGTAATCTGATCCCCCATTCCTGATTACATAAATGTATCCATCTTTTGTTATATAATTAATATACCAGGATATCTCATCCGCATGCGCTTCAATAACTACCTTATATTCTGCTTTAGGATTCATGATCCCCACAACGGTTCCATACTGGTCCACGAAGTGGTCATCGACATAGGGAATTATATAATCCAGCCAGATCCGCTGCCCGGTAGATTCATATCCCGTAGGGGATGTACTATTTAAATAATTATAAAGGAATTTTTTACTTTTTTTATCCATCTTCTTTATTTTTTAGCAAAAGTATATCACTCAGGTCCGATGTATCAGAGCGCTGAATATACACAATTATCCGGGCACTTCCATGGTTGTCTTTCCCATGCAATGAATGGAAGTGATCCAGTCATAATGAGGAAGTAAAAAATTAAACCAAAAATATCATGAAAGATTTTGGGCGTATCTTAAAATAAAAAATAAAATTATTACCTTTGATCAAAATAAAATTTTGATTAAAACAATGGCTCATCATCTCAAATTTGACAAGATTGATCGTAAAATTTTAGAGATTCTACAGAAAAGTGCAAAAATCACGAATGCACAACTTTCAAAAGAAATCGGACTATCCCCCGCTCCCACACTGGAAAGGGTTAAGAAACTTGAAAACATGGGAGTTATCAATAGTTACCATGCCAAATTGGATACCTCCAAAATAGGCCTTGGGGTCACCACCTTTGTGCTTGTCACCCTGGTAGGTCATAACCGGGAAAACATTGAACAATTTATCAAGGAAATTGACCGGGTCGATGAGGTAATCGAGTGTCATCATATTACAGGAGCCGGGGATTTCATCCTGAAGATCATTTCCAAGGATATTCCCGCCTACCAGAAACTGATGCTGGAAAAAGTAAGTGATATTAAAGTGGTTGACAATATGCAGTCAATGGTGGTCCTTTCAACGTTCAAGGACAGTAAAGTAATGCCCATCCCTGAAAATTTAGAAACGATCAAATAAGCTACGATTATGATGCCCGCAGAATCTGACCTGATTTTGAATAAAACTCAAATCCTTCAGAAAATAACGAGAATTTCATTTGAGATCTATGAGAACAACATCCAGGAAAAGGAATTGATCATCGCTGGTATTGCAGATGGAGGGTATAAACTGGCTGAGATGTTAATCCGCGAACTCAAAAAGATCACTCCTTTCAAACTCACTCTCGTAAAAATAACCCTGGATAAAATGGGCCCTTTGGATATTCCCGTTCAATTGGATTGTGACCTCAAGGAGGTCAAGGATAAAGTGGTCATTCTTGTGGATGATGTATTGCATACAGGTAAAACATTTATTCAGGGGATGAAACCCTTCCTCGCCGTCAACGTGAAAAAGATCCAGACCGTCGTCCTGATCAATCGAAGCTATACGCTGTTCCCAGTCACTTCAAATTACACCGGCTATCAATTATCCACTACCCTTAACGATCATATTCAAGTCCAGCTTGAGAAAAATAATTTTGGAGTATACCTCTATTAAATAAATATGTCGACGGATCAATCGGACATCAAGCGGGTCACCACCCATATCCTGAAAGAAATGAAGGACCGCGGGGAAAAAATTTCCATGTTGACTGCCTATGATTTCTCCATGGCTAAGATCATCGATGCAGCCGGTGTAGAAGTGATTCTGGTAGGTGATTCTGCTTCCAATGTGATGGCCGGTCATGAAACTACGCTTCCCATTACCCTGGATCAGATGATCTATCATGCCACGGGAGTTGTAAAGGCGGCCACACGTGCCCTGATTGTTGTCGATATTCCTTTTGGATCTTATCAGGGCAGCTCATCAGAAGCCTTAAGATCGGCGATCCGGATCATGAAGGAATCCGGGGCTCATGCTGTTAAGATGGAGGGAGGCGTCGAGATCAGGGAATCGGTGATCCGTGTTCTTTCCGCGGGCGTCCCAGTAATGGGTCATCTTGGCCTCACGCCGCAATCAATTTACAAATTCGGGACCTATACGGTCAGGGCCAGAACTGAGGAAGAAGCGGAAAAACTGATCGAGGATGCAAAATTATTGGAAAATCTGGGATGTTTTTCCATTGTTTTGGAGAAAATTCCGGCAAAGTTGGCAAAAATAGTTGCAGAAAATATAAAAATTCCGGTTATTGGAATCGGTGCAGGACCCTATGTCGACGGCCAGGTGCTCGTCATGCATGATATGCTGGGCATAAATAAAGATTTTAATCCAAGATTTTTACGCCGCTATGCTGATTTACATGAGACAATCACCCAGGCAGTGAAAAACTATATTAATGACATTAAAATGATCAAATTCCCAAATGATCAGGAAAGTTATTGATCCATGAGAAAATTCATATTCACTTTATTCATTTATCTGGGTTTTTTACATGTTTACGGACAGGGGAAGGTAAGCTATAATTATGATCAGAAGAGATTCAATCCCTACCTGAGCCGTTTCTCATACACGTACAACCTCGGTTTTTCAGCATACGATGGAGAGTTAAGCGGATTTCTCGACCCGGCTCAGCAAAACTATTATTTCAATCCCGGACTGGGCTTTGGAATGGCCTATCGCATCAATGACCACCTGAGTGTCCGGACAGAAGTGAACGGTTTCAGCCTGCTTTCCAAAAGCATTAATTACGGGGAAAAGGACCGGTCTTTTGCAGGATTTAACATTGATTATTATCTGAATGGAGTGGTTAACCTGTTCTCCAAAGGGAAAATTGACGGAAGATTCCATAAATGGGATCCATATGTATTTGGAGGGGTAGGCCAGGTCATTTTCTTTCCAAAGAGTAACGTAACCAATGATGCAAAGACCGGCATCATCGTGACCGATTCATCCACCTCAACCCATGAGCATGCATCGATTTCAGTGATCTTTCCTGTTGGGGGGGGGGTCAATTATTATCTTGACAAGAATCATTTTATTTCAATTGAAGGCAATTACCGGTTTACCCGGACTGATTTTCTGGATGCGATCAAAGACCTATCCCATCCTTCTTTTGACAAATATTTCACCCTGTTTTTAAAATACACAATCGTCATCGATACTTCTCCCAGGAAATCATTTGATTACGATAATTACATTCGAAACAAGAAAAAATTAATGCGAGAATAATTTTTTAATGTTGGTAATTTCAATCGATCCCTATTACATTTGGAGAAGAAGTGAGCGACTAATTAATTTTTTAATATTCAATCATCAAGAAAAACATCTAACTCATGAATGGAGAAAAAATAACCATCGAGAATGGCAAATTGAAGGTCCCGGACTACCCCATCATTCCTTTTATTGAAGGCGACGGCACAGGTGTGGATATATGGCCTGCATCTAAACTGGTATTCGATGGAGCAGTAGAAAAAGCGTATGGGAATAAGAGAAAAATTGCCTGGAAAGAAGTACTGGCAGGTGAAAAATCATTTAACAAATCAGGTGAATGGCTTCCTGAAAAAACGCTTGAAGCGTTCAGGGAATACTTGGTAGGAATAAAAGGTCCTTTAACCACTCCGGTTGGGGGAGGAATCAGATCACTCAATGTTGCCCTGCGCCAAAAGCTAGATCTGTTCGCCTGTGTCAGACCGGTAAGATGGTTCAATGGTACCCCCTCCCCGGTGAAGGCCCCCTGGAATACCGATATGATCATCTTCCGGGAAAATACGGAGGATATTTATGCAGGGATCGAATTCCAGCAGGGCACCGATGACGCCAGTAAGTTTGCCGATATGTTCAGTTCTTTATTCCCGGAGCGGTTTAAAAAAGTGAGATTCCCGGGTACAACAGGATATGGCATTAAACCAGTATCGATCGAAGGAACTGAGCGCCTCGTCAGATCTGCGATCAATTATGCCATCGATCGTAAAAAACCTTCTGTTACCCTGGTCCATAAGGGGAATATTATGAAATTCACGGAAGGGGCGTTCCGTGACTGGGGTTATAACCTTGCAAAAAAAGAGTATGGGGCGGTGGATTACCAGGGAGGTCCCTGGAAGGTAATCAAGAAAGACGGCCATAAGATCATCATCAAGGATGTGATTGCAGATGCTTTCCTGCAGCAGATCTTGACCCGGCCCACTGAATATTCGGTCATCGCCACCCTGAACCTGAATGGTGATTATATTTCAGATGCCTTGGCTGCCATTGTCGGCGGGATCGGCATCGCACCGGGTGCCAACATCAATTACGAGACGGGACATGCCATATTTGAGGCAACACACGGTACTGCACCCAAATATGCAGGTCAGGATAAGGTGAATCCCGGATCCCTGATTCTGTCGGGAACCATGATGCTTGAGTATCTTGGCTGGAACGAAGCAGCTGCGCTCATTCATAAGGGAATAGAAAAATCAATTGAAACAAAAAGAGTGACCTATGATTTTGAACGTTTAATGGAAGGAGCGACCCTGTTAAAATGTTCGGAATTCGGAAAGGAAATTGTAAAAAATATGTAAATCCAATGAAGTGAAAAAGAGGGCCTTAATCCGGCCCTTTTTTTATCTTCTGAAACTTTAAGGATATAAATTAAGTTAGAAATTACATGGAAGAAAAAATCCCCTTATTCCCATTGAAAATGGTGCCTTTCCCGGGTGAAGAAATTAACCTCCATATATTTGAGCCCAGATACAAGGACCTGGTCAATGACATCCTGGATGTTGAAAAAAGATTTGGCATCCCACCCTTCATTCATAAAAAAATAGATTTCGGTACACTCATGGAAATCACAAAAGTAGTGAAAGTGTATGAGGACGGAAGAATGGATATCATTACCAGTGGGATCAGGGTTTTTAAGATACTGGACTATAAAAATCCTTCAGGAAAGAAAAAATATGCCGAAGGGTTTGTAGAATATCTGGAAAACGATCCAACTGAAGATCCCCTGATGAAAAGTATTTTTATTGAAAAGATTGAAGAATTCTTTACCCTGATCAATGAGTTAGGTAAAATTCAGATCGAAGAAAATGTCAAAAGTTTTGATGTCATACATAAACTGGGCCTGACCCTCGAAATGGAATATGAAATCCTTAAAATGGAAAGGGAAGTGGAAAGACAGGAATATATCATTGACTATCTCGATCAAACCATTCCCGTCCTGCAACGGGTTGAAAAAGCAAAAAAAATCATCCGGTTGAATGGCCATTTCAGATATTTTGACGCCATCAATTTTTGATACAGGACAGTGAGCATCCTCCCGGTATTTAAGATTTCAAATATCTTCCGATTCTCCTGAAAATTCCGTAATATTGAATACTGTAAAAAGTTATGATAAGGTTTTTGAAAAAGATTATGATCGGTTTTATCATTCCGGTGCTTCTGGCCTGCGAGGCTGATTCACCGGAACCGGATAATATCCTGAAGCTCCGTCCGCTCACTTATGAAGAAGAAACCCTGTTAAAGTCTTCCAATGAGTTTTCTTTTGAACTCATGAGAATGCTCGATGCCAAGACTCCCACTGAAAATATTATTTTTTCTTCCTTTGGGGTAGGCAATGGCATTGGAATGGCATTTAATATCATCGAAGACCGCCCCAAGGCTGAACTGAAAAAATTCCTGAAGATCAGTGACGTCCGTGATATTGATATTCATAAAGCCTATTTCGAACTCGGTGAGATCCTGAACCTGATCGACCGGGATGTTCAGTTCACCAAGGCAAACAGCCTGTGGATCAATTATACGCAGGAAATCAGCCCCCTTTCAGGCGATAAGATCATGGCTTATTATGATGCGGATGTTGAATATTTAGACTTCAGCAATGATAAAAGTATAAAAACCATCAACCGGTGGGTCGAGAACCGGTCCTACGGTAAGATCAGTCATGTGGTAGACCATATTGCTCCGAAGGATCGCTCCTACATCATCAACGCCATTCACTTCGATGTGCATTGGAACCTACCTTTCAATGAATTAACACTTGAGGATTTTGCATTTACTGATCTGAATGGAGAATATAAATCGTGCAAGAACATCAATCTTTATTCCGGAGAATTCCTGGCCTATTCCGATCCAACCATTACCCTGCTTGATATCCCACTTGGAAACAAACAATTTTATTTATCGATCATTGTTCCGGCCAGGATCAGCGAGTTTCATAAAGTGGTTCAGAACCTGAATCCAGCTTTAATAAAAGAATATCTGGACGAGGGGATAACGGTCAACAAGGATGTACTACTACCCAGGATCAATATCGACTCTGAGGTGAGATTAAAAGATCTATTCCCGGAATTCGGTTTAACCGGCCCCATTGAGATAATTAAGAATTATTATCCGATCTCAAATCTGTTCATATCGGATTTCATACATAAAACAAGCATTAACATCGGAACCGGTAGTGAAACGAATCGAAATCACTCTCATGCAGAAATCCTGCATCAAACAACTTCCGATCCAATGATCATTGACAGACCCTTCATCTTTCTGGTACGAGAAAAATTTACGGGCGCGATCGTATTTACCGGGAAATTGGTGAATCCGGTACCCTGAAATTGAGATTAAGAATTGACCTCAATTTAAAAAAATCCTGAATAATTTTTAATGTTTTCAAAAAAGTAGGAATTTTATTTTTCATTCTGGTTGGAATGAATCATTTTTTCATAAAATTTAGACAATGAACGAACGAGTTTACATTTTCGATACAACCTTGCGGGACGGAGAACAAGTGCCTGGTTGCCAATTAGATACATCGGAGAAAATTGAAATAGCCAAAGCGCTTGAAGCCCTGGGAGTGGATGTTCTTGAAGCTGGATTTCCTATTTCAAGCCCAGGTGATTTCAAATCTGTGGTTGAAATATCCAAGGCGATCCAGGAACCTATTATATGTGGACTGACCCGCGCCATTGAAAAAGACATAGATGCTGCGGCTGATGCATTGCAATATGCCAAAAGGAAGAGGATCCACACGGGAATCGGGGCATCAGATCTGCATATCTATACAAAATTAAAAAGTACAAGAGATAAAGTGCTCGAACAAGGGGTTGCTGCAGTGAAATATGCAAAAAAAAAGGTGGAAGATGTACAGTTTTATGCCGAGGATGCTGGTCGTGCCAATCTTGAATTTTTATGTACCCTTCTTGAAGCAGTGATCGATGCGGGAGCCACTGTGGTGAACATCCCGGATACAACGGGGTATAACCTCCCCTGGGTATTTGGCGAAAAGATCAAATATCTGGTCGAACAGGTTTCCAATATACATAAAGTGACCGTCGCCATCCATTGCCATAACGACCTGGGCCTGGCTACCTCCAATACCATTGCGGGTCTGGTGAATGGAGCCAGGCAGGCTGAAGTAACTATGAATGGGGTGGGAGAACGTGCCGGGAATACTTCCCTGGAAGAAACGGTGATGATCCTTTACAGCCACAAACAGCATCTCGGCCTTGAAACCAATATCCGGACTGAAAAATTATGCCCTACCAGTGACCTGGTCTCTCAATTGATGAAAATGCCCGTACAGGCCAATAAAGCCATTGTCGGAAGAAATGCCTTTTCCCATTCCTCTGGCATTCATCAGGATGGATTTCTTAAAAACAGGGAAAACTATGAAGTGATCGATCCTTTGGTGGTAGGAGCCCAGCCCGCAAGCATCGTACTTACCGCCAGAAGCGGGAAACATGCACTTCTTTTCAGACTCGAAAAACTTGGCTACACTTTTGAAAAAGACGAAATGGCCCCGATCTATGAAAAATTTCTCGAAGTAGCGGATAAGAAGAAAAAGATTGACGACGAGGATTTACTTGAGATCGTAAAGGAAGTAACGGAATCTTTGAGTAAATAAATCCTGAAAAATTCAGGGGATCTGATTTCAGATTAACTGATTCTGAAGGAAATGTAAAATTGACCTGATCTCCTCATCATGTTAATATCATGGATTGCCTGCATGACATTGATCATCCATATAAAATCGTTGTCAGAAATAATATAAAATTCGGAGAAGTTATCCCCGGAGAATATCGCCTAAGAGGACTTATCGATGATCTATGGAAAAAGGATATAGATTCCTGATCAACCAATTTTCCAACGCATGAACCCCGGCAGGATTGACAATAATTACCTGCCTTGTAGAAGTCCTGATAATTGTAGATCCCTTATTAAGTTTTCCCCCTCAAATACAAAAAATTATTTTGGGCAGGCACTTCGAAATGACCCTTCAGACATTTTCGAGACAGCCTCTTTTTTTTTATCTTGTAATAAAGTAGAAGATCATGAAAATCCTTAGTGCTGAAAATACCCGAAAAGCTGATGCCTATACCATCAAACACGAACCCATCGAATCGATCGACCTCATGGAGAGGGCATCCAGCTCATTCGTTTCCATTTTCATGAAATATTTTACAACTGAAAATCCTGTCAATATTTTCTGTGGAACCGGAAACAATGGAGGGGATGGCCTGGCGGTCGGCAGATTATTAAATGAAGAAGGATATGAAGTACATGTGTATGTGATCAATCCGAAAGGTACAAGGGGATCCGAGGATTTTGAGATCAATTTTCAACGTCTTGTCCTGAAACACCCTCCGGCGGTCCTTCAGCATCCGGAGGATTTTCCCTCACTGCCAAAAGGTTCAGTATTGATCGACGCCTTGTTCGGATCCGGTCTTACCCGTCCGGTGGAGGGGGTTTATGCCGGTATATTGGATAAAATGAACCGGCATAATACCAGAAAAGTATCCATTGATATAGCGTCCGGATTATTTGCAGATCAGGCTGTTACAAAAGGGGCCATTTTTGAACCGGATCTCACCATCACCTTTCAGATGCCCAAACTGGCCTTTATGGTCCCGGAAAATGAACCATACACCGGGAAACTGGAGATTGCGGATATTGGACTGGATATACACTTTATCGAACAGCTTGAATCAGACAACTATTTCATCGATTCCGGTGTCATTGTGAATAGATTGAAACCAAGGAAAAAGTTCTCTCATAAAGGAATTTATGGACATGCAGTCATCATTTCAGGAAGTCTGGGGAAAATGGGAGCGGCCGTGCTCAGTGCCCGATCCTGTCTGAGGTCCGGTGTGGGATTGCTTACCATGCATGTTCCGAAATGCGGGTATGAAATTATGCAAACGAGTGTTCCGGAAGCCATGACAACAATTGATAAACAAGAGGATATAATCACGGAAATCCCTGATCTCAGCCAGGCCGATGTAGTGGGTGTCGGACCCGGGATCGGGAAAGATCCGCAGACTAAGAAAATGCTTACGGAATTATTGCATCACGCCCCCGGACCGATGGTCATCGATGCCGATGCCATCAATCTACTGGGAGAAAACCGGGAATTATTGGAAATCATTCCTCCTGGAAGTATCCTGACGCCTCACATTAAAGAATTTGAAAGAATAGCCGGTGAAACCAGCAATCATTTTGAAAGACTGGCCCTGCAGAAAGAATTTTCCAGAAAGTATAATGTGACCGTCATACTTAAAGGTGCCTATTCGGCCATCAGTTCCCCGGATGGGAAAACTTACTTTAATTCCACCGGAAATCCGGGGATGGCCACCGGTGGTAGCGGAGATGTTCTCACGGGAATTGTTACAGGGTTCCTGGCCAAGCAACATACTCCTGAAAATGCAGCGATCCTGTCCACTTATCTTCATGGCCTGGCGGGCGACCTGGCTTCGGAAAAAAAGGGGGAGGAAGGCATGATAGCCAGCGATATCATTGATTTCCTACCCGCTGCAATTATGAAGACCGAAAAGAATTTTTAATGCGAAAAAGAAGGTTTAACAAGTTTTAACAAACATTATTTTTGGAAAGTCGTTTATTTATAAACGGCGGAACGAAAAAATAAATATTTTATTGCATACGAAATTGGAATAAAATTTGCTTTGTTTTTAAATGTAAAACTAAATTCCTATTTTTATAAAGCCTATGAAGAAAGTTTTACTTTTGATCATTACATGCTTTTTTATCACCGGAATTTCGCAGGCGCAAAGCGAATATACGGATGATAAAGGGATGGAATTGCCTTACTTTCAAAACGATAAACTTATTCAGAAGAATAAAATAGAAGTATATCCCAATCCTGCTGTTGAAAACATTTATGTTAAAATCGAGAATTCTGAGCTTGAAAAAGTAGAATTTGAATTATTCAATATCATAGGCAACTCTCTCAACATTCAGCCTGAGGAAATCTCAAAAAATAATTTTAAGATCAAAGTAGATGAATTCCCGGCAGGGTATTATCTTTTGATTGTGAAAGACCCGATTACCCGCTTCAACCAGGCCTTTAAATTTCATAAGGTCAAATAAAATCAGAAATTGGCATTCCCAGGCGTTCTCGGAAAGGGAATCACGTCTCTTATATTATTGATACCTGTTAAAAATTGCAAAAATCTTTCAAAACCAAGTCCGAAGCCGCTGTGCGGTGCCGTTCCAAACTTCCGGGTGTCCAGATACCACCCCAATCCTTCCTTACTGATTTCCATTTCTTTCATCCGTTGCCGGAGTTGATCGAGTCGTTCCTCCCGCTGTGAACCCCCTACGATTTCTCCTATTCCAGGGAAAAGAATATCCATCGCCCTTACAGTTTTCCCATCCTCATTGAGACGCATATAAAATGCCTTGATATCCTTCGGATAATCCGTGAGGATCACAGGTTTCATGAAATGCTTTTCAACGAGGTATCGTTCATGCTCCGACTGAAGATCAGTCCCCCACTGGTCAATCAGGAACTGGAATTTTTTCTTCTTATTCGGCTTGGAGTTCATCAGGATCCCGATCGCATCCGTGTAAGTGATCCTTTCAAAATCATTGTCAATCACAAATTTCAGTCTTTCGATCAAAGTCATTTCACTCCTTTCATCCTGTCTTTTCGTCATCTCTTCCTCGGCGGCACGTTTTGTAAGGTATTCCAGATCCTCCTGACAGTTATCCAGGGCATACCGGATCAGGTATTTGAGGAATTCCTCCGCCAGATCCATATTATCTTCCAGGTCATAAAAGGCCATTTCAGGTTCGATCATCCAGAATTCAGCCAGATGCCGGGTGGTATTGGAGTTCTCCGCCCGGAAAGTAGGTCCGAAGGTATAAACCTCCGATAAAGCAAGGGCCCCCAGTTCAGCCTCCAACTGGCCTGAAACCGTTAAATTGGTCTCTCTTTCAAAAAAATCCTTCCCAAAATCGACAGAACCATCTTCCCGGAGAGGAGGATTCTTTGGATCCAGGGTAGATACCCGGAACATTTCTCCTGCGCCTTCTGCATCGGAGGCGGTGATGATGGGTGTATGTACATTCAGGAAACCCTTGTCGTTAAAGAACTTATGAATGGCGAATATCATGGCATGCCGGATCCGGTAAATGGCACTGAAAGTGTTGGTCCTGGGACGCAAATGGGCAATCTCCCTGAGAAATTCCAGGGAATGTTTCTTGGGTTGCAAAGGATATGAATCCGGATCTGCCTTTCCTAGGACTTCGATAGAGACTGCCAACAATTCGATCTCCTGCCCTTTCCCATGCGACTCGGCAAGGATTCCCTTCACTGAAATACAGGCTCCCGTACTGATGTTTTTAAAAAGTTGTTCATCAAATTGATCCGGATTGGCGACGATCTGCAGGTTGGAAAGCCTGGAACCATCGTTGAGGGCAATAAAAACCACATTTTTACTTTCGCGCTTGGTTCTCACCCATCCATTGACCAAAACATTTTCACCAGCGGTGAGGGTGGTCAATATCTGTTTTATTTTTAATTTTTTGTATTCCATATAAAATTCGATGAATTGTCCTTGATTCCGTCACAATATTCCGATTTTCTGAATAATTTTGAAGATGACAGAAAATGATCAGGTGGATCGCAAAGCAACTATATATTGCTGTTTTTTTCAATGTTTTTATGGAAATATTATAATTTTAATTTAAATTCAGAAAGCCTGATTGTTTAGTTTTGCTGAAGAAAATAAATTATGCAAAAGCTTGGTCTGATTCAAACGTTAACTCAGAAGCTGTCTCCTCAACAGATACAGTTTATCAAACTTTTGCAGATCCCAACGGTCGAATTGGAAACACGGATCGAGGAAGAACTTGAGACCAACCCGGCACTTGAAGAAGGTGCAGAAGAGCCTGAGGTTGATACAAACGATGAGATCGACTTTGAGGAGAATCTGAGTGATTCCAGTGATGAAATCGACCTGGATGACTACCTTTCTGATGATTACAGCGGTTATAAAATGCAGGGAGATGGAGGGAATCCGGACGAAGAGGATAGGACCATCCCCATTGCCAGTGACCAGACGCTGATTGATAACCTGAAAGGTCAGCTCGGATTCCTGAAACTGGATGAAAGACAACGGAAAATTGGAGAGCAACTCATCGGAAGCATTGAAAGTGACGGGTATATCCGCCGGGAGATAGAATCAATAATCAATGACCTTGCCTTTTCACAGAATATCGAAACGGATCTCGAAGAATTGGAAGAAATCCTTGAAAAGATCCAGGATTTTGACCCGCCGGGCATTGCCGCCAGGGACCTCAGGGAATGCCTGCTGATCCAGTTGAAAAGGAAAGAGGACAACCATGCGCCTACAGAGCTGGCCATCCGGATCCTTAAAGATAATTACGAGGATTTTACGAAAAAACATTTTGATAAGATCATCAAAAAACTCAACATCGATGAAGAGGACCTGAAGGATGCCATCAATCTCATCACCAAATTGAATCCCAAACCGGGAGGAAGTGCTGAGGGGGTTGTCAAGACACAGTATTTGATGCCAGATTTCATTCTCACCAATAACAACGGGAAATTGGAATTGACCCTGAATTCCAGGAATGCACCGGAATTGCGGATCAGCCGATCCTATGCCGACATGCTGGACGCTTATGATAAAAGCAGAACCAAGGACCAGAAGCTGAAGCAGACCATCACTTTTGTCAAACAGAAACTCGATTCTGCCAAATGGTTTATCGATGCCATCAAACAAAGACAGTATACCCTGTTGAATACCATGCAGGCCATCATCAACTTCCAGTATGATTTTTTCCTTACGGGAGATGAATCGAGGCTGAAACCTATGATACTGAAAGACATCGCCAGTATGATCAATATGGATATATCCACCGTCTCGAGGGTGGCCAACAGCAAATCAATCCAGACTGAATTCGGCATATTCCCTTTGAAATATTTCTTTTCAGAAGGCATAAGCACTGATTCCGGGGAGGATGTCAGCAGCCGGGAAGTCAAACAAACCTTGAAAGATATGGTGGATAATGAAGATAAAAGTAAACCACTTTCCGACGATAAGCTTGAAAAACTACTGAAAGCAAAAGGATACAATATCGCTCGTCGAACCGTTGCCAAATACAGGGAGCAATTGAATATTCCCGTGGCCCGTTTAAGAAAAGAATTATAGTGGGAAAATTTCCGGCCAAGATCATATCGTATGCCTTTCATCCCCTGATGATGCCGACCTACCTGTTTGTCATCGTCATGCTGCATATCCCCGAAGCACTTCAACCCATGTCGCAGAAAGTGACGTTGTATATTCTATTACTGATCTTCATTACGACCTTCATGATCCCTTTATTCAGCATCCTGGGTTTGAGAACCGCCACAACTATTTCGAGCCTGCATCTTGAAAAACGGAAGGAAAGGATCCTGCCTTTTGGTTTCATCACCCTCTTCTACGGACTCACCACCTATCTCTTCCATACCAAAATAGAAGTGAATGACTTCCTGCTCTCCATTTTCCTGGGTGCAACCGTGGCGGTAGCCATGATCACACTGATCACGGTTTTTTTCAAAATTTCAGTGCATGCTGCCGGGGTGGGCTGTATGATGGGTTCTCTCCTCGCCATGATCTACCATTTCCCAATAAACGGATTATTATGGCCTTTCTGTACGATCACGCTCCTGGCCGGGATCATCCTTTCTGCCCGGTTATCCCTGAATGCCCATACCAACAGTGAAGTGTATACGGGCTTCGGGCTGGGATTTGCCGCCTGTTTCCTAAGTGTTTTTTTCTTGTCCTGATCAGAACAGATCAATGGAGATCCCAAAACTCATCTGATGAGCCTGAGTTCCAAGAGGCCCTTTTTTACCATCGAAAAGGGGCAGGAGATTGTAGTTGTAAAAAAGATTAACACTCCCATATCCAATTTTCCCGACCAGCATTACGCGCCAGGTATTCAGGTCATATTTTTCCTTTTGTTTTGATTTTTTGGTCTGGCCATCCTGCCGGTAGGTATATTTGGTTTTCGAATCCATCAGTACTCCTCCTTTTGCACCCACGGTCACGTTCAATGATCGTTTTGGCAATTCGCGGTTAGACCGGTAGGTGATCTCGATCGGGATCTCGAAGTACACGGCATTCAGCTTGGATTTCTTAATATCCGCATCTGAAAAAAGAGAATCCAGACCCACCAGCTCAGTTACATATCCAGCCGCGGTGGGGCTGGAAATAAGCGTAATATTATCTTTGAAAGAAAATTTTTCCGAGGTAAAAGCGATCCCGGGATGGATTGAAAAATTTGAGTTCCCGACTGGGAAATCATACTTATAATAGGGGCTGAAAGTAACTGAACCTAGAAAACTCAATTTCATTTCTTCAGGAAAATCAGGTACCATCACCCATCCGAATTCGATGCCCAGCATACCCGGAATATCCGGGCGGGCCCCCTGGAGATCCTTGGCCGGTCGATTTGTATTCTCCTGGGCTTGGAGTGTCTGCGTTGCTCCCACAAGCATGAGCAACAGGAAAAAACTGATTATATTTTTATGTTTCAACATCTCCGGGATTCGTTTTAAGGCGGTAAAGATACTACATTTTAGAAACGATAAGGAATGATTTCTTTTTTTAACATGTAGAATTGGTTATTTTTGCACCGTTTAATTCAATACAGAAGCAGGATGTTGGATTTTCCGCTGAAGGATCCGGCCGACTAGCTCAACTGAATAGAGCACCTGACTACGGATCAGGAGGTTGGGGGTTTGAATCCCTTGTCGGTCACTTGATAATCAGGCAGTTAGCATCATATTTAGTTGACTGCCTTTTTATTTACATACCTATCAATGCTCCGTAGCTACAAAAATCTTATACAAACCAAATTCCTTTTTATTTATTAAATTAATCAGTTAGAAAATTTCAAACTGATTCGTGGATGGCTTGGCGCCAAGGCCATAAAATCAATCCTTATCTTTCTAAAAGTTCGTCAAAACAATTACACTGGCTCTTTGATTATATACAAATATTGTCCACGCGATACTTAATGGGTATACAATTCCATATGAAAACGACGGAAAAAATACAAAATGTCATAGAAAACACCACAATTAATACAGTCTCTCATGGAATTACTCATAATTTGTACAAAGGAATCCCTGCCTATTCATGAAGTACAAATTCTTAAGCTGCATTGCTTAAAAAGTACATCTCCCCTTCCTTTGTAATTTCTCACAAGCATAAGTGAGATGACATCCAAGCCGAACAGCTATCATTGGTGATAGCCTCAATTCCATCATGAAACTTGGTCTATATATTGCCCTCTGAATCTCTTTTGGAAATTGTGTCATCTGTAGAAACCGTGTTATTAAAATAGATTGTTTTCATGATTTTTTCAGGAGGCATTCCTATTGGTACATACAATTGTACCACTGAAAAGGAATTATTGAATTTGATCTATAAGAAAGGATTTTACCAGGCCGCTCAATATCACCTATGAAATTATCAGCTATTGAACCACCTGCAAAATCGTTGACGAACCAGCAATCTTTGAACCATTATGAACAAAATTTAAACGATATGATTTTTCTGGTAAGTTGTTACATCACCTTAACGAGTTTAAACGGATCAAATAAACCGTAATCCACCAGGAAATACGCTGAGGCGGTAGGGATTTTTGACGGGGCACTGTTCCACGACCAAGGACCAAAAATCCAGCTATCGTTCTTCTGGTAGAAAAAACCAAAGGTATTTTTCAGGCTGCCAGTTACTTTTACTGTTATTTCATTTGCCCCGTCTTTAAGAAACGAAGTCACATCCAGTTCATATGGCTGCCAGGCTATCAGACCAACCTGCTGTCCATTTACAAACACACTGGCTACTGAACCAGACCATTGGGGTATTTTCACCTTGAAAGAAGCTCCGGCGGCTTTAGCAATATTGAAATTTTGGGAATAAGTAACTTTCTGCGAATAAAAAGGCAAGCCTGCTTCGCGCCACGAACCTAATGCATTGATGTTTCCTTCTTCAATCTCAAAACCTTGTTTGGCAGGTTTTACAAGGAAATCACCCAACAGATAAACCGGCATCACTTCAGCCAGCACATGCATACGCGGAGCTTTAAGTGTCAGTGTATTTTTACCCGCTTTCAGGAATTTATCAACGGCAAACTCCGGAAAGCTTTTATCAATCCAATATGCTCCAAAAGTTTTTTCAACTGCATGCCCGTTAATGCTCACTGTCCACAGTTCAGGGTGTTCTACCACCGCACGAATGCCTTTCATTGCTTCTGGATTCATATTTGGACTGATGTAAAAATGGTAGCTGGCCTCAAATCCTGAACCGGGTTTAAACAAAGAATCAAGTACCAGGTAATTCTTTTTATACTGAATTTTATGTTGCCATGGATTGCCCATTTCCACACCGTTTTCGTTGAACAAGTCAATAAGCGCATCCATAAAATAAATGTCCTTTTTATCTGATTTGGCCGTTTTTAGATCGAGATAATTCACCATCAGAATATTGTCGGCCTCTCGTTTCACAGCGATTGCACTGGCAGGAGCGATCGCAGTTTCGACTCCTGAAACTACTGAATAGTCAGGTTCGGTGGGTTTTTGATCAGTAACAGTGAACAAAGCGCTTCCAACCGGGTCCAGTTCAATTTGAAATGAAACTTTCCCGTTTTCAGTTTTTGCGGGATAACCGTAAACTTTTCCCGAAACCAAATCGAGCCTGGTTACATATTTTCCCTTGACGATAAATTCGGTAGTTGCCTTTTTCGTTGGATTTGAATTCACTACAAAGAGCAACTGTCCGTCGTTGAGCACCCGGCGCTGATGGTACAGCATGCCGTTCTGGGTATGGTCGTTCATCACAAATTCATTGCTTGCAAGCAGTTTTAATGCGGATGGATCGTTCAGGTTTTCAGCAAACGTCCATTGTTCGGGATAATTAGCAGCCATTTCTTTTACTTGAGAAGATTCTGCTCCATCGACATACGAAATATTCCGATTAAACGACAACATCTTGCCTCCATTTTTCAGATATCCCTTTAACAGATCGAGCGTTGGCTGGTCGATATTTTCCATTTCAGCAGGTATCACCACCAGCGAATAGTCTCGTTGCCCTACCCGGAGGCGATCACCTTTTACACTTCCCAACACTTTCAGTACATTTTCCGATCCAAGGTCATATTCCAAATGTTTTTGCTCCATCTGGTAAACAAAGTTTTTAAAGCCATCTCGAATAGTATTGATCATCGGATTTTTTTCTTTCCGGGAGAAGTACATCCACGCAGAAGTATTGGGCTGAAGCACAAGTGTATTGTTGATTTGCTGACCTGACGACAGTGCCATGCAAATTCGACCAATATAATCGCCCATTAGTTTATAATGCTCCCACCAGGGTTCGTGATACGAAAAGGATGGAGGATAATCAAACTTGCGTACACCATTCAGCGAATAATAAGAAAGGTGTTGATTGATAAAATTGACACCTAATACGCATTCCCAGTCAACCAGCCGCTTTTGAGTTTCGAAATTCATTTCCCAACCACCACCACCATAAGTTTCGCTCAAGGTTCGTGTTCTTCCTGCCTGATTAGCAGCACTCCGCAATTCGCGCACAGCGCGGTCGTTGCCAAATTGCCCCCCCAAACCGGCCGTATCCAGGTGGTTGCCAAGCATATCAACGCCCGGTTGCTGGTGCCAGATATAAAAAGCAGATTCGTCGGAACCTTCTGCTGGCTCCGGCCAACCATGTTCCCAGTAATGACCGGTCCATTTCAGTCCATTTTCATCGCAGTATTTGCTCCACGGTTTAGCCCATCGATCGACAAAAAGTTCCAGAATAAGTTCGTAATAATCATGGCGGACTTTCTTCCATTTACCGGTATTTTCAATCAATGAAGGCAGGTTCACTTTCAGATCGTACCCCCAGCGTTGTTGAAATGCCTCCCATAAATCGGGCGTCCAGCGCAACATGGAACCTTCTGACATGGCTGCTTCCAGATTGGGTTCATCCGTGAAAATACCCATTAAGGTTTGACCGAAATCCGCTTTTTCCTTTTCATACCCATTGGTCATAGTAAGTTCCATGAATTTCTCAGTCACTCCTTTGTATAACAGATCGACATAGGTGAAACCGCCATACCAGGGTGATTGGTCCGGATAGGTTTTCCGGAAAATGTAATAAGTTCCCAGTTGCCCTTTTTCCTGATCAAGCGCTGCCGTAACATCCGTAAACCCGGTTTCAGTTTTCTTCAAAATAACAGACAGCGTATCCGAGGCGACCACATTCAATTTCTGTTGAACTTCCATGCTCAGGCCAGTCCCGTTTCGATATGAATCTGGCATTTCTGCCGGAACATGTCCACCAGCAAAGCCTGAAGGATAGGAATTTTCGTCATAAATCCAGACTTTCATGTTCAGATCCTTTCCTTTCTGAACGGTATAATCAAACAGATGAAACCATTCATCTGATAGGTACTCTGTAAGTAATCCCGGACGTGGATGCACAAACACACCGCCAATACCGGCATTCTTAAATTCCTTCATCTGGAAGTCGATGCCTTCTTCAGTAATCTGGTCATTCCAATCCCAAAGCGGTGCACTCCTGTATTCCGAAGGCGGATCGGCAAACAACATTTTAAGTTCAGCAACCGTTTGAACGCCTTGCAAAACAGGTTTTTTGCTGCATCCGAAAGCGAGTGTAATCAATAGGAAAATCCAGGGTATTGTGAGAAAATGAGTTTTTTTCATTTTTATATAGCTTTTTATTAATTCTATTTCATTACTTCCAAAATCCTATTAGCAAATCTGCACCACCTCAACACCAAGTATCTGTCCAAGTTTCTGAATTTTATTGGCAATATGGCCCACGCCAATGGCACAGTGGTGCGCCGGACCTTGTTTCGACCATTCGTTCATAAAGCGTTTGGCACCTATCGAAAAGCGATAACGACTGTTGGTATTTCCGATTTCGAGCACAGGCCCGACAACTGATTTTCCTTCCGCAACCAATAGAAATATGCCGTTTTTACCTTCAACCACCGACAATAGAGTAACTGGTCCATGTTTTACGGTCATCTGTATAGATAATCCCTTACCCGGTTTCCCGTGATAGATAGAAAGCGGAACCAGTTTCACGCGTCCTTCGGCAATGGCAAAATGAGCCGGGCCATCGTGTCCTAGCATCACCACATCATCCTTGAAATCCATCAGATAAAATTCGGAGAATGATCCGCCGGCATCAAATTCAGCCATGATTTTCATCGCCTGGGCATTTTTGACTTCGCATTCACCTGCTACTGGAATGTTCTTGCCAGTTAGTAAGGTGTTCCCGGCAATCACCGAAGTTACTATATATTCGTATTCGTTGCCAGATTCGCCTTCGTAATAATAGGCCAATGCACCGAGTTTGTGATTATTTACCAGTTTATCCAGCGCAAGCGACGTGCGTGCTGCCCGTTCAATTTCAGCAGTCTCACATTCAGGAGTAACATCAAAAGTTGCATTAAACTCTTGAATTTTTTCCTGGACTCCTGTATCGGTCACTTCGTCGCGATATTTTTTCAACTCGCACATTTCGAGCAATTCAATATGGGTACCAAACACCACCGATTGCTTGGTCAGATCGGTGTAAACATCCAACATTCCACCATAATAATGACCCAGCACACCTAAACGGTTGTTTCGCATCGCAGCAGCAACGCGGGCAGACTCGGTCCAGGATTTAATTTCGCGCCATGCATCTTCATCCTGAAGATATCCGGTCACAATATCGTATTTGATCCCGGAGTGGTTAAACACGCTGGCAATTTCGGGAACTGAGCAGGCCTGGCAATGCTCGAGCCACATTCCAGTCATTTTTCCACGATCGCCCAAATTATTGAATGCCTCGTAATCCAGCTCTGGTACCGGCTGAAGGTTCAGAATCACTACCGGAACTTTCAGCTTTTGTGCTATTGGTAGAATCGTTGACGATAAAGCATAAGTTGAAACATACAGGAACACAATTTCTACATCCTGACTTTTCAAAAAATCAGCAGCTTCGCGAGATTTTAAAGGATTGTCAATCATTCCCGCATCAGCCACTTCTATACCAAATCCGGAAATCTTATTTTTGATCTGTTCCTGGTACCTTTTTAGGTTATCGAGCAGGCCGTCGAATTGTGCCCAGTAAGTGTCGAGACCAATTCCAAATAATCCAATTTTGGTCATATTATATCTATTTAATTCATTTTATAATCTCATCCACAATCAGGCCATGTCATGCTACAAACATTTTATTGATCATCTACCTATCTGCTATCATCATCTAATAACAATCCTTTGTTTTTCCGTCAAAATTTTAAACTGTAAATGCAGATATCACGATATCGTTTTTGGATAATTATATGTATCCATTGAATTACTGTGAAGGTAGCAAAATAGCGCCCTTCCTGGTATCGTATTAGTGATTTTCTACTCAAAGCTGGTTTTATTTCATGAATCTGCAGAATCATAATCGATGGTACAAGTCCCTCTTACCCAACATCCCGCATCAAGACTTGAGCCACCGGTTTTTAAAAGTGTACGTAGGAATTGATGGGTAATTTGAATAAAAACATTTCTGAATCTGTGAAAGAAAAATACTAAAAACGGATAAATGATTTGTATAAAATACTAATTAATGAAGTCCCAGTAAGAATTACCACAGTTTACCTGCTATGTATCCGATGTAGGATCATTCAATTATTCAAAATCAATTTCAAATATTCGTAAAATAAACGTTTGTATTCGTTTATAAAAATTTTGATTGATCTCATTAATTTGGTGCTGGAAAAGGAGACGGCATTCCCCCTTTGATTGCTTGACGTATTGCATTTTTTCTTGCCGGCATAGGAATAGGATGGATTATTCTTTTGTTTACTGGTTCTCTATCTTGATTCGGCCAATAATCCTTTATTTCAACCCATCCATGTGTAATAATACATCCTTCTTCGGCCCTTTCTTCTGAATCGGGTAGAACAATATCGACAACCTCGCCAAAAAGATAATACCTTGAATCACTGTTTGCCTGTTTGTGATATTTGTAACATTTTTTTTTATCCACTGAATAAACAATTCCAAAATCACTTTCTTGTGGATTTTGTTTGGGGTCGCGTATGATACCTTCGGGCATGGTAGTAGTATTTAGGGTGAAACATCAGGTAGATTTTTACACAAAAAATTTGTGAATAATCAATATACAAAAATTTGATTTTCAATCAAATAGCTATTGATAATTTTTCAAGAATGAATTAGATTAATTTACCATCATTCCAATACAAGCTTGATAGGAAATCAAGGTGAATAACCTGGACTTAAATCCAGGATTTTTTTAATATTCAAATTTATGGGTCAGCAATAAAAATCCTGGCAATAATTACCAGGGTTTAACCAGCCTGGAATATTTTACGAAGTTTTTGAAAAGCATTTGGAAATAACAAATCTATTGAAACAAAATCCCGGCGGGAATGCAAGGGTTATTCTGATATAATAGGTTGTCAAGCAGAATTAATTTAATGATTTTGAACAACTTGTGTACGGGAAAAAGTATATCTTAACTTGAGCCTATACTAATCCACTTTTGTTTGAAGACGTACAATATTTTACGAATGCGAAAAGAACCTAAGGAACATCCGGAAGCCCCGGCAAATACAAAAATTAAAAGAGTTATTATAGAAAAATTTATAAAATGAACTTGATCTTACTTACTCGTACAACTACTTAAGTCGTAGTGCGAGTAATAACCACAAATTCTTTTCGCTGTGTTTTATGAATTATTGAATAAACATACTGATTCCACCACTGAAATTTCTTACCCGAACCATTCCCGCGGACGAAGAGACATGTCGTTGAGAATGTCTATGGTGATATTTACGTCATTGACGATCTGGAAATCAAACATTCCTACGCAAATGAAATCGGCACCATTCTGAAATGCCCACCGGAAGCCATCTTCCGGAGGAATTGCTCCGGCAGCAAGTATTTTGAATCCCATCACAGGCACTTTGGTTCGATTAATAAACTCTACAGTACGCTCCGGATACAGGCAGAAAATATTATCATGAAATCTGTTGTGGTCCAGATATTTCGTTCCATCCACCTCAAACGGCACCCGCATTTCGACAGGATGGGCGGACCAATATTGATCATGGTGCATGGTTTTCATATAATAGTCAGGGATAATCCCTTCTTCCTCACACGCAATCAGGGCATCCACGGTATGAGAGGCAAGTCCTGCAATGAATCCCTGGCTGCGTATCTTATCCATCATTTTTTCGATCACATCAATTTTATGATCACGTACCAGCCAGTCACACCAGTTACCCTGAATCTGAATAATATCCACCCCATAATCAATGGCTTTGTTAATGTTAACATAGTAATCATTATTTTCCATATCAGGGTGCACCTGCGAGATCACCTTTATTTTTCCACCTGTTACCCTTTTATATTTCTCTATCACTGGATTGGAAGCAAAACCAATATTTACTGTATCGATGCCTGCTTTTTCTGCAAGCATTAATGTTTCAAATATTTTTTTCTCGGTATTGTAAGCACGGAATAACGAAGGCACATAGATCAGGTCACGCGAATGTGCCCATCCTCCTATCAGGTTTCCACCCAATACTAATTTACTGATCTGGTGTGTTCCGATTTTCCCTTTTGGAAGTTCCCCCCTTAATTCACTTAAATCAGCGGCACCTACCTGGATGGTTGCCCCTGATAACGTATCAATCCCATATTTTTGGCTTTCCCGGAAAGCACCCCAACCTATAAGGCCCAAAGCGGGTACGGTCGCCAGATTTTTTAAAACATCACGCCGTGAATGAGGTATTTCGGCATCAGTCAAGGCAATCTTATGGGAAGGTTCCTTTTTAATTTTTAAGGGGAATAGGGCGTCAATACCAAATCCTTTTTCTTTCATGAATACCAGAACCAACAAAGCCAGGGCTTCCACAAAAATTCTATTTACAATGTATAGATTGCCCTCTATCCCACTGAATAAAGATGGACCAAATGGCGGATAAGCAAAATAGTAGAGCATGAGCAACAAAACACCTGCCACAGATGCATAACGTATAAAGACTCCTAGAAATAACGCCAGTCCTATCAGTATCAGTCCATAGATATTCAGCAAGTCAACCATCTTCATCAATATTTGAGAGGAAGCCAATCCATGATAAAAACCTGACATGAAGCCGGTTGAGTTGACAAGATAATTATAGGCACTCCAATCCGGAATCATCAGCTTTGATAACCCTTCATATAAAAAATGCCATCCGATTGCTACTCTAAGCATGGTAATAAAAATCCGTTTCCAATTCATGATATTATATTTTATAACCGGGAAAAAATTAATTTAAAAAATCACTACAAATCCTAAGATTAGTAGGATGCGTCGAAATTTAAAAATTGTATTCCATAATCAAATATAGTTGAAATTAATCTAAATGCTCGGAAGTATTATTAGATAAAAGTCGTGGGATTTCTGATAGGTTAAACCTGTCCCAAAGGGATGCCAAAGGGCATAAACTAATTATAGGACGAGACCGCATAAATTGATGTCCCCTGGAAATCGATCCCAATTATTGAATTCTGCAAAAATTTCCGGCATTCTAAAGGAATTATCCTTCCCCATCCATTGTTTCTTTACATATAAACATATTCCAGGCTCCCTAAAACCTAAAATGATGAAAACCAAAAAAATCCAACAGATCTTGATGACCTTTCTTTGCTCGTTTTTAATGCTGCCATTATTTGGACAGGAATCACCATCTCCGGTCCTTTTTTATGTTGAAGACTTTATGGTCAAACCTTCCAAAGTGGATGACTTCAGAGAAGCCATTCAGGAGTTCCGTAAGATCCATGCCCAAAATGATGCGGAATACAGATGGGACACCTATCAGACAGAAGACTTTCACTTCTATTTCTCCATTCAAATGAAAAACTATGACGACGTCGGTAAATACTTTTCGGCAAGTAACGAATTGATGGGAAAAGTAGGAAAAGAAAAAATAGATGAACTTAATAAGTTAGCCTATGAGGCAACTGAAAGTTACCAATTTGGTTTATATTATTTCCAGCCCGAACTATCCTACATACCTGAAAATTATAAATCCAATGATCAGGAATCTGCTTATCTCCAATGGAACTGGATTTATGTTTTACCTGAGAAACAAAGTGGGTTCGCTGAAATCGCAGCCCAGTGGGTGGGCGAATATAAAAATGAAAACATTTCCATACCCAATTATGTCTGGACCGGTCATATCGGGGGTGAGCTGCCCTTATACCTCTATGTCTGGGTTGCCAAAAGCCAGGAAGATTTCCAGAATGGAATGACAGAGATCAATCAAAAACTGGGAGAAAAAACATCGGATCTCAGGCAAAGAACTTTTGAGGTCACCAAAAGAATGGAAATACAACGGGGATGGAGTCTACCAAACCTATCCTATATTCCGGAGGTGAATCCGTAAGAATTTAGTGGTACTACCACTTAGGTGTAGTACGACTCAGGAAATTTTATTCTAAAAGAACGGATAAGAGGCTTTTTCTATGAAGGAGGGGGTAATATCCGTGTATTCTTTTTTTTCAATCTATGGCTGATCAAAAAAAGAATACCGACGAATACAAATGGTAAGGTAATCATCAGAATAATCCCCATGCTCATCCACATGGAATGGTTCATCTTGTAATTGATCGAAAAAACCACTGGGCTCAAAGCGAGTCCTAGGATAATGAAAATCATCCCCCCGACATATTCCCATTTCCAGGCAATAACCAGAAATGTGATTAATATAAAGGATGGAATCAGATGCATAAAAAAGGCACCAAGCTGCTTCCAGATGGTAAGTCCCGGTGCAAATGCATCGGCTGCGAACATACTGACAAATAGAATGGCCAATATGCCTACTATCCTGGGCAACCAATGAAAAATGTGAATTGATTTGGCCATCATGAGATATTATAATGCTTGTGCCTTGATAACAGATATAATCAGGTGATAGTTCAACTTCAGGAACTGGGATAAGTGAATGACCTTGTTTAAAATACTTGGGCAAGCTATTTTAGAAAGTTTCAAAAAATGGTTGATCAATTAAATTGAATCTCAAGAATCTTCACGCTTCTTTTTCCCAGAATGACCAGATAATATGAATGATTAATTTTTTCAGGATCCACAGACACACTTTTATCCTTAAAAGTAGCCCGGGATACTTTTAATTTTCCGGGTACGGGGAGACAAACCAAAAAATATCAAATTTTCCAGTCGTTTTCAGCGTCATTTTTTCTGAGCTATTACAAATTGTAGTCATAAAAAACATAGTTCAAGTCCTCACCATAAATTCACCCTAATCCTTTCTTTCAGGAATTTATCATTGGGTTCTTTTTTCTCCCCCGGATGTCCCAAGGGAATCAGGGAAAAAGGGATGATATTCGATGGCATATTCAATAGCTCCCGGACCCCATCCATTCTTTTTTCCCTTGGATAAACTCCTACCCATACACCTCCCAATCCCAAGTCCGTGATCTCAAGTAACATATTCTGTGTGGCCGCGGAGCAATCCTGAACCCACATTCCCTTGTGTTTCTCCAGATCAGGTTCCCCACAAACCAGAATTGCCACAGGCGCCTCCCGTGCCATCTGGGCAAAGGGGTGGAAATCGGCAATGGCATTTAGGATTTTACGATCATGAATGATCACAAAATGCCAGGGTTGTTCATTCCCCGCCGAGGGAGCATTCATCCCCGCTTTGATGATCTTCATCAGGTCTTCTTCCCTGACCGGTTCGGGGATATATTTCCGGATGCTTCTCCGGGTATAGATGGTGTTCATTTTTTGTTTGTTTAATTTTTTGAAGCATTTATTAAAAATCAGGATTCCTATCCTCCAATTGAAAAATCCTGTATTAAATAGACATTATTGCCTACACTTAAAATACATCATTCAGATATAAATTACAGTTTTTTTATGCCAAAATTCCATATATTCCCTTTTTTAAAAATAAATCGGTGAAAAAAATTAAATTATGTCAAATCAACTCAAATTAATGGGCATCCTGGCCCATCCGGATGATGAAACACTTGGATTCGGGGGGACTTTTGCAAAATATTCCAGGGAAGGGATTGATACTTATCTTTTAACTGCGACACGGGGTGAAAGAGGCCGTTTCGGAAACGAGAAAACATCTCCTGGTCTTGAGACAGTCGGAAAAGTCCGCGAAAATGAATTGATAGAGGCCGCAAAAATACTTGGAATAGGAAAAGTTCATTTCCTGGATTATATAGATGGTGAAGTGGATCAGGCTACCCCTTCAGAGATAATCAGAAAAATAGCAGGACATATAAGGAAAATTAAACCACAGGTAATTTTTACTTTCGATCCGGCCGGGGCATATGGTCATCCTGATCATATGGCCATTTCCCAGTTTACAGCGGCAGGTATTGTCACTGCCGCAGATCCCGAATTTGATAAAAAAGTAAATGAACCATCCCATGCTGTATCCAAATTCTATTATGGAGCCTGGTCCGAGGAAAAATGGAAAATTTACCAGGCTTCATTCAAAGAACTGGTCTCGCATGTGGACGGCGTAAAAAGAGTCGCCAAACCCTGGCCTGCATGGAACATAACCACCCGGATCGATGCCAGTCCATACTGGAAAACCGTATGGGAGGCTGTAATGTGCCATCAAACGCAGATGACCATTTACAATCAACTGGCCACACTTTCCGACTCCGATCACCAGGTCCTCTGGGGATCTCAGGAATTTTACAGGGTATTCAGCACGGTGAACGGCGGACGGAAAGTTGAGACGGATCTTTTTGAAGGTCTAAAATAGGTTATAAAAGATATTTTTCTTAAAAAAGAATAGGAATTAAAGTCCTCCCCTATGATTACCCATAATTATTAAACCAGAATTTAAGGTAGAAGGATGCATTTTGATCATTACCATTATACGTAATGGAATTTCAGAAAATCGATTAAAATTACTTGAAAGTCTGCGCCTTATAAAAGGAGCTCCATAATACTTCGGATTTTCTTGCCACACAATAAAATATAACACGTTTACAACTAATTCATCAAAGGATTTTACATGCCCTTTTGGGAACACGGAGATATTCTTTCAGGAAAAGGCTGGCAATTTATTAAAATCAATAATTGTAATTAACCTTGATCACTGAAAACATTTAAAAATATATAACTGATTATTAATCAATTACTGATATATATCATATTTAAGTAAAAAAATAATTTGCAGAATTGCACTATATTTATATATTGCGTCGATTTTTTCAATGAACCCCAAAAATATAAAAATGGAAACAGCACAGGAATTTTTAGCTAAGAAGGGATTTAGAAAGGTTCATCAGCTTAATAAGAGATATAATCTTACCATTGGCGAATTGGTACATTTTTTAAATGAATATGCCCATACAGCTATGAAAAATGGCTATGGAGCCGCCGAAATAAACGGTAGCCAGAATGGGAAAATAATTGAACCGGATCTTAATGACTCCTCGCATGTATCACATCATGTGAATGGTTAACCTTTTCCCCAATTATTGGATTAAATTCAGCACAAAAACAGATATTCTTCCATCCTGTTTTTTATTTATCTACTTGTAATTCAAGTAATAAAATCGGATTTTTGAAGTTGGATTATACCAATTTACTCTGATTCCGGATAACATTTGATCACATTTGATGGTTATTGATAAGTCCTTGAATTATTTAAAAATGATTAAAATGAAAAACACGCACTATCTGATCCTTGCTTTTATTTTGTTTTTCTCCTGCGGCCCTCAAAAAGAAGAAATGGAGATTTATGATCAACAGGAGACCGGGGATCACCTCATTAATACAGACAGCATTGACAATATTATCGATCCCGCCAACTTCAGTTACCGGGTTGATACGATCGCCACGGGTTTATTGAATCCGTGGTCTTTGACTTTTCTTCCAGACAAGGATCTTCTGGTGACCGAAAGGGCGGGAGAAATCAGGATCATCCGGGACAATAAGCTCATGGAAAAACGTATTGAAGGAGTCCCGGAAGTATATGCCACCGGGCAGGGGGGATTATTTGAGGTGAAGCTCCATCCGGATTATGCATCCAATGGCTGGTTGTATATCAGTTATGCCGCGATAGGAAGCGGGGGAGGAAATACGGCGATCATGCGGGCAAAACTGGATGGATTTAACCTGGTCGAAAAAAGCATCATTTTTCAGGCAGAACCTTTCTTGAGTGGGGGAAATCATTTTGGAGGGCGTATGGAATTTGACAGGGAAGGATTTCTTTACCTGTCTGTGGGGGAAAGAGGGAGAGGGAATAATGCACAGAACCTGAAGAATCATGCAGGTAAGATCATTCGATTATATGATGACGGGCGAGTACCCTCCGACAATCCATTTGTCCATGAAAGTGGTGACAAGCCAGAGATATATGCCTATGGAAACCGGAACCCGCAAGGAATGGCCAGACACCCTGATACCGGCGAGATCTGGACTCATGAACATGGGCCCATGGGAGGCGACGAGATCAACATCGTAAAGCCTGGGCTCAATTATGGCTGGCCGGAAGTGAGTTATGGGACGAATTACGATGGATCGATCATATCAGAAAATCCTGTCAAAGAAGGGGTTGCCAATCCCTTACACTACTGGGTTCCCTCAATCGCTCCGTGTGGGATGACTTTCGTGACCAGTGATCTTTTCTCACCCTGGAAAGGAAATCTGCTGGTAGGATCCTTGAAGTTCCGTTACCTGGCAAAACTTGAGTTGGATGGGGACCAGGTAATCCATGAAGAGAAACTGATGGAAAACATAGGCAGGGTACGCTCGGTTACAGAAGGCCCGGATGGTCTGATATATGTAAGTACCGAAAGTCCCGGCATGGTGCTAAGATTGGTACCGGTTAAAGAATGATCCCTAGACCCCTATGATTTCTTCGCGTTGAAAGCAATTAATTTGAAATCACGGAAGACGCTGAGATTACACGGAGTATTTTATTGAAAGCTGAGATATTTCGTTATCAGATTTTAAGCCTGATCTTTAATCGCTCCAGTCCCCCCGTAATCAAAATGATCAGCAGTGCAAATAACAGGGATTTCACTATACCTATATAACCCTCGCGCAAATACATGGGTAGACGGATCCCGATCAAGAATATGATGGGATAATAATAATAAGGCACCAGGTAACAGGTAAGAGTACTTCTCCCGGCGGGTTCTATTATCCTGGACCAATTCGTCTTTTGATAGATGTCGGCAACCAGGTACAGCAATCCGTAAAATCCAAAGCTGATTCCCGTACATATCGCCGTCCAGGAAGGAGTTGCCCTGATCTTTGATATTCCCCAGAATGGCCTGACAGCAAGCGCATAGGTAATGAAAATTATGGTCAGCACGAATAGAACGGTTAAAAATAATTGTTGTTTGTTTTTTTCTTTCAGCCTGACGTATAAAATGGATGCAAAAACACCGCCCATAACAAGAGCGTAATTGGATGCTCCCACAATGATCCGAATGCCTCTGAAACCTACAAATTCAGTGAACTCCTGCACGTTAAGGATATAGAAAAGGATGAGTAATAATCCCGCGATGACAATCCGGGGACCCATCACAAGATAGATCAGGGCGTTTAAAAAATAAGCCCACCCGATGAGTCCCAATATTCCCCACCAATGGGTTTTCATCCAGTGGGGGGATTCAGCTGAACCTCCCTGATAAACCACTGCAAGAAAAATAAGGATCCCGATGCCAAGTAACTCCATCACCCAGTCAGGTAGGGAGCCCATTACTTTTTTTGACTGATAATTGTTCCAGATCAAAAAGATCGCCAGAGCCATGAGGATCTCCCAGTAATATTTACTGAAAGGCAGCAGGTCAGCATTGATATTTTCAAAATTGACCATAAACAAACCCATTACGATGAGGGCAAAGGACCGCTGTAAAATATGAAAAAAGGTGGACAGGTCTGAAGCTCCTTTATTCCTACGATTCGCCATTGCAAAAGGTATTGAAAGGCCGACAATAAACAGAAAAGCCGGGAAAACAACATCTGCCAGTCCCAGCCGGTCTTCCTGTGCCGCTGCATGCCCCAACCAGGAGGGTATGTCTCTTAATGTCCCGAGATCATTGACAAAGATCATCAGGAACATCGTAAGCGCCCTGAAAATATCAATGGATGCAATCCTTTGAGTTGAATTCATAATAGTCAGAATATGATGAAAAAAATCAGATATCCTGAAAAATTAAAAAAAAATACCCTATTCTTTGAGAATTTCTTACAGATTTTTAAAAAATCATTCATCAATTGGGCTTCCCCCGGTTCGATTTATTCTGTCAAGCTGGTTCAGGGCATCTTCAAGATCCTGAAGGGAACGCGCCGCATCCTCAAACTTTTTCTGCTGCATTTGATCGAGGTAATCCTCAAACGATTTGCTGGCCAGGTCAATAAGCTCCCGGACACTTTTATCCACAATAGTCTGACCACGTTCCAGCGGCTCAGGTTTTTTTCCTGCGAGAAACAACCCTTCCATGGCTTCCTCAAATGTTTCGGCGTAACTGAGCTGATCGTCATGCATGACGGCAACCAGTCGTAATTCCGGATAAGCGGCTGTTTCTGACTGAAGATAAATAGGCTCCACATAAAGGATGGTATTGTTTACAGGAATGGCCAGCACATTTCCGCGGATCACTTTTGATCCCCGCTGATCCCATAAGGTGAGCTGACCGGAAAGAAATGAATCCTGATCGATTTTTGTTTCCACCTGCTGGGTGCCAAGCACCCTTTTTTCCTTAGGGAATTTAAAGGCCAGAAAATCGCCATAATGGTCACCATCACAAAGTCCTGCAATCCATCCGATCAATACCTGACGGTTCTTTGGCGTAAAAGGAAGCATCAGGACGAATTCCATCTGATCAGATCCTGGTTGCTCCCACATGATATAATAAGGCTCCACAGGTTGTACCTGATCATAATATTTCTCTGTCGCACGCACCCATAGATCTTCCTGATTATAAAAAACGGTCGGATCCGTCATATGATATTTGGTATATACCAGTCCCTGGATCAATAGCATATCCGAAGGATACCTGACATGATCCTGTAGGGATTGGGGCATTTCCTCCTTTTTCCTGAAAAGTCCTGGAAAGATGTTATCATAAACCCTGATGACCGGATCATCCGGTTCATAGATATAAAAATCAACTGTTCCTTCGTAGGCATCCACAATGACCTTTACCGAATTACGTATATAATTCACTCCCCTTAAATGATTGATCACCCGGTTATAAATATTTTCTCCTTCTTCAATATTGTATTCGATTTTTTCCACAGAAGAAAAGGGTTCACTGTAAGGAAAATGGTCCGATGTGGTATAGGCATCGATGATCCAGTAAAGCCTGCCATCTTCCAGCACGATATAAGGATCATCATCAAAAAGCAGGAAGGGAGCAAGGGTCTGAACCCGGTCACTGATTTGTCGGTGGAACATCAGTCGGCTTTCCTTTGTCGGATAGCTGGAAAATAAAAATCTCGTCCCATCGAATTTCCATCCAAAAAGAAATTTCCGCCAGGAATTTGATAATTTCACGCCACCCCTGCCCTTATATTTATTATAAACATTATTTTCTCCGCTTGGATAATCAAACTCTGGTTCGCTTGAATTGGCAACCACATGGTCGGATGAAAGCTCACCATAATAGATCTGGGGTCTGGAAATCCTGAGACTTTCAAAATCACTTTCCGGAGGGATATCCTTGATCAACAGGTTTGGCAATCCCTCAGGGGTAAATTCATTCACCTTGTTCAAAACAATTCCATAACCATGTGTGTATTTGAATCTTTTATTTACGAATGTCTGGCTTTGTAGTGGAAGATTACCGGTCTGCATTTCCCTTGCTGAAATCATAACTTCCCGGTAAGTACTGTCAATGGTATACCGGTCGATATCCACATCTGAAAATTCATAATACAGGCGGATCTCCTGAAATTGCTTAAAAACTGCATCCAATGCCCTATAATCCCATAACCTGACATTGGAAAATAATTCATTATTCTCCTCCAGGGTCTGCCGGGTGAATTCATCCTTGGCCGGATATTCATATTCCTTGATCTTGTTAAGATGAAATCCGTACCATGTAAATTCTATGTTGTTGCTGATGTAGGGTTTTTCCACCGTGATCTCATTGGGTTCAACCTTAAGCCACTGAAAAATTACCGGGACCAGGCCCAGAAAAAATAGCCAGATCCCCAACAGGAAACTCATAGATACCAATACAGCATAGGTTTCTGTTCTTTCAAGATTCCGGCTGAAAAATTGTCTTAGTTTTTTCCGGAAGAAAGGGAATAAGATGATAAGTCCGTAAAACGCAGTCATGATGGAAATAAACAACAACAATGGCAACCTGACATGTACATCGGTCCATCCGGGACCGGCTACCACCCCAAGCTCGGAATACAGTAATTCAAAACGTTTGAGGTAACGGCCGAATGCAAGTACCAGGATCATGACGGAAATGCCGAGGAAAAGTGAATCATAAGGTTTCAGTGACTTGTTTGAATCGATAGGAATAAATTTCAATGAGTTACCGGTAGGAGAAACCTGTATGTTTGATATGAAATTGGACAGGATGACCAGGATACCTAGTAACAAAAGAATCCAGTACACTGAATTCAGAAAAGGGAAAGTAAACATATAAAAACCAGCATCCCTCCCCAGAACAGGTTCCTGAATTCCAGCTGTCACAGCATTTTCAAATCTTAACAGGATCTCCCAACTCCCAAACCACCAGAATCCGCTGATGATCCCACCCAACAGAATTGACACATACCTGATCCATTTTTTAGTACCTTCAATATTGAATGTCAGGATATAAACAAAAACTCCTCCAAAAATAAATCCGATCAATAATGCCAGCAATTTAGTCAGCCAAACCGTCCAGAATCGATCCAGATAACCCATGTTTTCAAACCACAATTTTTCACCCCAGAAATCCATGAACCAGAAGAAAAGAACGGTAAGCAAAGCTATTCCAGCCCCCAAGCCCAGTAAGAACCGTTTCTGTTGATTTTTACCATAATAAAAAATCCCCATTGCCGCTAAAAGCATCAGTATATAAATGGCAGCATACATGATATTCGGTTTTTTATTTTCCTACCTTCAGTTTCACTGGAAAGTGAAATGTTAGTGGTAGAATAATATACACAAAAAAGTTGATTTCGTAAGGGAATAATGGATGAATTCTTCCCACCGTGAAATATTAAATAACTTGATTTAAGATCTATTGCTGCGTTGTTCGGTAATTATCTTTTCAAGGTTTTGAAGATTATCATCCAGTATTTTCCGTGGATCCCTGCCAGCCTCCCTGCACATCGAAATATAGGTTCCCAGCACAGACGCTATGGCATATTTGTCTTCCCTGGCAATGCCTTTTCGTTGTATGTGGGATGAGATTTTTCCTTCACTCAATTGTACGGAAATAATTACTTTACCACGATTTTCACTTTCAAATAACATAATATTTAAATTGGCCCGCTCTGAATATAATCCAATGAAAGCATAAGTCAAACGGATCCATTATATATCTGAAAACGGAAACCATGCAGGTTCCAAATGGAACCTATTCTTTTTAAATTTCCCGTTCCCAATACACATTCGCAATCAGTGCGAGGAAGCGTATATTTAGATAGGATCAGGCATTAAAACTGGCATAGTAAGACCAATTCAAAGCCATGGACCAGGAATAAAGCAATCCAAAGGTGAGGGGAAGAAACAGGAATACAAATCCAAATATCAAAGCCTGAGCTTCCATTATGCACACGTAATTTAAAGATAAAAATAATTCCATAAGGATTTTTTTCAACCCGTACCGTGTTAATAAATTATTATGATTCTGGTAATCCAGTCATTACGGGAAAAATGCCGGGCTTGGAGAAATTAAAATGAATTTAGAGCTGCAGGAAGTACTTAAGGAAATTGGATTCTCCTTTATCCACATGCATCACACCCCTCAGATCGAATCTTTCAATTCTGAAAAAGGTCTTAAAAAAAAATTACTTGATTTATCTGTAAATCGATTTCAAAATCCAGGCAATCAACCTGATCCAGATATAAATCAATCCACAGGTAACAGGGAATATAAGAAAAACCGATCCCAATATCAAAGCTACCGTATTCATATACCTTTTTTAACCTGAGATCAACTATTTATTTAATTAAAATAGTCTAACCTATTACATATTAATATGTTATATTGATTTTTGTAACCAGCAAATAAAAAAAATTTCTTTCTGGTTCTGAAAGATGTCGCCTGGGGCGGAAAATTTCTTTCAGCATTTATTCCAACCATCCCGTCAGATGGGGGGTAATATAATAAAAGATAAAAATGTATCTTTAATGCTGATATATGTTTATAAACAGGGTGATACGGGCGTTATATTGGTTGACCTATTTATGTCTGATCATGTTTCCCATGCGCTATGTACATGCTGAAGGTGGGGATTATGTTTCTATTCAATTTATCCAGAACCTGGGACAATGGGATCCGGATATACTTTACCAGGCTGAAATACAGAACGGATACCTTCAGATTGCCAGGGATGGACTCCATTATATTTTTTATGATGGCACCCGGATGAGTCATCACCCCGGTTTTCAGGATGGGGATCAGTCTTCCAATGCACGCCTCAATGATCCGGAAGATTTTTCCCCGATCGACATGCATACCACCGCCTTATTGTTCAGGGGCAGATCAGATCTGATTAAGGTGGTATCCGAAGAAAAACAGACTGTCTATTATAATTATTTCATCGGTGATGATCCATCCAGATGGGCCAGTAAGGTACCTGCCTATTCAGTAATTAAATATCAGGATATTTATCCCGGGATCGATATGAGATTGTATTCTGAGCAGGGATATATCAAGTATGACCTGATCGTGGAACCCGGCGCGGATATCAGTCAGATAAAATTCGAATATGAGGGCCTGGAAAGCATCAGGCTTGCACATAGCAGCCTTTATGCCGAAACTTCACTCAATACCATCATTGAAAATGCCCCTTTTGCCTATCAGTTGGTTGGGAATGATACCCTGAAAGTGGAATGCCGTTTCATTCTCCAGGGGAATACCGTATCCTATGAATTATCAGAAGGATTTAATCCCAATCAGACGCTCATTATCGATCCTTTGTTGATTTTTTCTACCTATTCCGGATCCTCGGCTGATAACTGGGGAAATACGGCCACTTTCGATGAAGAAGGGAATGTATATTCGGGGGGTACAGTATGGATGAGAGGGGAAGGATCATTACCGGTGACCCGGGGAGCTTACCAGCAGGAATTCGGGGGGATCTGGGACCTGGCGATCCTGAAATTTGATTCCACAGGCTCTTATCTTCTCTATTGCACCTATCTGGGCGGATCCGGCACCGAAACTCCCTTCAGCCTGATAGTAAATAACAAGAAGGAATTAATCATTTTCGGAACTACGGGATCAGCCGATTTTCCGATGACTAAAAATGCTTACGATTCATCATACAATGGTGGTGTACCCGCATTTGGCGTAATTGGTGGAGTAGATTTTAATACAGGGAGTGATTTATTCATCGCGAAATTAAGCCGGGATGGCTCCCGGTTGCTGGCGTCGACTTACCTGGGCGGAAGTGACAATGATGGGATCAACAATGCACCCGGTTTTCCGCTTTCACGAAATTACGGGGACGAATTCCGGGGGGAAGTAAATATCGATGATGAAAATAATATTTATGTAGTGGCGAATTCTGCTTCGGAAGATTTCCCCATCGTAGAGGGTTACCAGGTATCTTACGGAGGGGGAACGCAGGATGCCATCGTGGCCAAACTGGATGATAACCTGAGCGATCTGATCTGGAGTACCTATCTGGGGGGATCCCTCGCCGATGCCGCCTATGGGATCCGGATCACCCAAAATAGGCAAGTCTATTGCACGGGTGGGACCATGAGTGATGATTTTCCTGTATCTCCAAATGCGATGAAAGGGGATTTTGGGGGCGATGTGGATGGATTTGTGGCTTCACTTTCACAAAATGGAGATACCCTGGTTGCCAGTACTTTCCTGGGAACCAGTCTCTATGATCAGGCCTATTTCCTGGATATTGATCCAAATGGTGATATATATGTCTTTGGACAAACCAGTGGCAACTATCCGGTATCCCCTGACGTATATGCCAATCCGCTAAGTGGTCAGTTCCTTCATAAATTATCACCTGGCCTGGACCAGACGAGGTTATCCACGGTGATCGGAAGTGGCAGCGGCATTCCGGATATATCTCCTACTGCTTTTCTGGTAAATGAATGCGGGAATATTTTTGTAAGTGGTTGGGGAGGGAATATTAATCTACGCGCTTTAAAGTATAATGGTGGTAATACACATGGCATGCCGATCACGGGGGATGCATTTCAGAAAATCACTGATGGGAATGATTTTTATCTGATGGTTCTGGAAAAAGATGCTGAGAAATTACTCTATGGTACTTTTCTTGGAGCATTTATAATTGATTCGCCTACTACTTCAGGGGAACACGTGGATGGTGGTACCAGCCGGTTTGACAAACGGGGCATTGTTTATCATGCCATCTGTGCCTGCCGTGATGATTCTCAATTCCCTACAACCCCAGGTGTATGGTCAAATACAAACAATAGTGAAGGAGGATGTAACAACGGGGTCTTTAAATTCGACCTTTCCTCACTCAAAGCCAATTTCACCACCGATTCTTATGAATTCGATAAGCCAGGCGTGACCCAGGATTGTTATCCCTTCGAAGTGGTCTTCCTGAATAAAAGTATCGGAGGCGTTTCTTATGAATGGAATTTTGGTGACGGGCAAACCTCCGACCAGCCGGACAGCATATTTTATCGCTATGAAAAAGCAGGCTTCTATGATGTTTCTCTGTCTGCCTTCGATGAAAATACCTGTCTCAAAGTGGATATAGCTACCGGGCAAATCCGTGTCTTCGAGCCTTTTTTTGTGGTCCCATCGGATCAACTGATCTGCCAGTTTGATGAAGTGGAACTGACAGCAGTAGGATCAGATATATACAGATGGAATCCAGTTGAAGGTTTGAGCAATGCGAATATCGCCAACCCGATGGCCTCACCAGATACGACCACCACCTATTATCTGTATATGAAGGACAACCGGGATTGCGAACTGGAAGACAGTGTCCGGGTTACGGTGATCCCACAGATCACAGCTGAATTTGACTTGCAGAAAGTGTATGATTGTGCCACCAGACCATCGATCCGGATCGCCAACCAATCCATGATGGCCAATCAATATCTCTGGGAATATGGGGATGGGACCCATGAAATGCTTGGGGACAGTATTGTCAGCTACCAATATGAAAAACCGGGCACCTACATCGTGCGGATGTTTGCCTCAAGCAATGGCCTCTGCACCCAGATTCGGGAAGAAAAGGTAAATATTTCAGATATATTCATCCCCAATATCGTGACGCCCAACAGTGATGGTAAAAATGAAACCTTTGAAATTCTGACGGATGCTCCGGTTTCATTGACGATCTTTAACCGATGGGGGAAGATCCTTTACCAGGATGCCGACTACCAGAACAATTGGAATGCGTCCGGGCTGACGTCCGGGATCTATTATTATGAACTCCATCTCGAAGATGATGCCACCTGCAATGGATGGCTCCAGGTGTTAAAATAAGGTAAATAATCCTCGAATTTTGATTCGTACATCGTGATTTTCGAACTCAAAAAATGTCCGCAATTTACAATTCATGATTCAGTGCTGGTATTTCTTGTCTGACCACTTTCCGGTACATAGATCCTAATATGTATACAGATGATGATCGATCCTGGATAATGCCTGTCTATTTCCGGCTATAATTAGGTGCTTCCCGGGTGATGAATACATCATGCGGGTGACCTTCGGTAAAACCTGCGTTGGTGATCTTTATGAACTGGGCCTTCTGAAGGTCGCTGATGGTTTTGGCACCACAATATCCCATCCCGGCACGTAATCCTCCCACAAGTTGATACAACACTTCTGACACCATTCCCTTGAATGGGACCCGGCCGGAAATCCCTTCAGGGACCAGTTTTTTAATATCATCTTCTGCATCCTGGAAATACCTGTCTTTTGATCCATCCTCCATGGCTTCCAGGGAACCCATGCCCCGGTAAGACTTGAATTTCCGTCCTTCATAGATGATCACTTCGCCGGGTGCCTCTTCGGTACCGGCAAACAATGATCCAATCATCACCGTATTGGCACCGGCTGCCAATGCCTTGACCACATCCCCCGAATAGCGGATGCCTCCATCCGCAATTACGGGTATCCCCGCATCTTTTGTTGCCCTGGAAACTTCATAAACAGCCGTTAACTGGGGCATCCCGACGCCAGCGATCACCCGCGTCGTACAGATACTTCCAGGTCCAACACCTACCTTGACCGCATCGGCCCCTGCCTTCACAAGATCTTTCCCGGCCTGGAAGGTAGCCACATTCCCCACGATCACTTCCAGTTCCGGATAATGGGATTTCACTCTTTTGGTGGCTTCGATCACACCTTTTGAATGGCCGTGTGCCGTATCGATCCCAATCACGTCAACCGCTGCCTGTTTCAACAATTCGATCCGATCCAGGATATCGGCTGTGACCCCTACCGCAGCTCCTACCCGTAACCTGCCGAATTCGTCCTTACACGCGTAAGGTTTATCCTTTTTCTTTAAAATATCTTTATACGTGATCAATCCGGAAAGTTTTCCATCCTTATCCACAATGGGTAATTTTTCGATTTTATACTCCTGGAGGATTCCTTCGGCTTCAGTAAGTGCGATGCCGGGACGGGCGGTCACGAGATGATCTTTCGACATGATATCCCCCACCGGTGTGGACATGTTTTTATGAAAACGCAAATCCCGGTTGGTGATGATGCCCAGTAATTTTCCATCCCCGTCAATAACCGGTATACCCCCGATCTTGAAATCCCGCATGATCTTCACTGCATCGCCTACACTTGAATTGATGTTGAGTGAGATCGGGTCCAGGATCATCCCGCTCTGGGATCTTTTCACTTTCCGTACCTGCTGTGCCTGTTTTTCGATCCCCATATTTTTATGGATAAAGCCCAATCCCCCTTCCAGGGCAATGTTGATGGCCAGGTCAGCCTCGGTCACGGTATCCATCGCGGCTGAAACAATGGGTATATTCAATCTGATTTTGGGGGTAAGGTCGGCTTCAGTTACTACTTCTCTGGGCAATACCTCTGAGTAGCTGGGAAGCAGCAATACATCATCATATGTAAGTGCTTCGTAAGGAAGTTTAGATTGATCTAATGACATGGCAAATAATTAATCTTATTTGCCGACCAAAGATAACGACCTTGAACATCAATAAGAAAAACATCAACATAAATAATTTTCTCATTTCGATGCATCAAATACCCTGAGTTGATTTTCTTTCCAATGACAGGGATGTAAATTCGCTTAACAATTAGTGATCTATGAAAGTCTTCAAATTTGGAGGAGCCTCCCTGAAAAGTCCGGAAGCAATCCGGAACATGGCCTCTATCGTTCAACATTTTAAGGGAGAAAAATTGGTGATCGTGGTATCGGCCATGGGGAAAACGACCAATAACCTGGAAGCATTATTCCAACTTGTTATCCAGAAGGAAGATCCCCTGAAAAAATTCCGGGAAATCATAGACTATCACCTGGGAATATCCAGCCAGTTGATTTCAGGAACTGAAAACCTTGAAAAAATTGATCACATAATCGATCAACTTAAAACCACTGTAGCCAATGTCGACCTTGGAGATAATCCTGACAAGGTTTATGATCAGATCATTTCGCATGGAGAATTACTTTCCTCTTCCATCATTTCCGCTTATCTGTCGGAAGTGGGTTTGCCAACCATTTGGGCGGATGCCAGAAATTTCATCAAGACGGATTCCACCTACCGGGAAGGAAAGATCGATTGGACAGCCACCTGTGCCCTCATCCAGGATCACCTTAAAACCCGATTATCCGATCACATCATCATCACACAGGGATTCATCGGCAGCACGGAAAATGAAACCACCACCACCCTTGGCAGGGAGGGATCTGACTTTACCGCGGCAATCATCGCTTCGTGTCTGGATGCTGAGTCTGTCACCATCTGGAAAGATGTACCCGGCATACTCAATGCCGACCCCAAACGATTCCAGGACCCAAAGCTTTATGAACATCTGTCGTTCCAGGAGGCTGCTGAGATGACATATTATGGTGCCTCTGTCATTCATCCGAAAACAATCAAACCCCTGGCCAACAAGAATATCCCGCTATACGTGAAATCGTTTGAAAAACCTGAATTGCCCGGGACCTTGATCGACAAGGGTGGGCCGCATCCCGTATACCCAACCTATGTGGTCAAAGATGACCAGTGCCTCATATCCTTCCTTGCAAAAGACCTGGCCTTTATCAATGAAAGGAACCTCAGCATTATATTCCATGTCCTTGATCTGTTGAATATCAAAATCAATATGATGCAGAATTCAGCTGTTTCTCTCACCATTTGTGTAGATAACCGGTCCTCAAAAATCAAAAAGTTGATCGAGGCCCTGAAAAATGATTTTTCCATCCGCTTTAATGAGAGCCTGAGATTAATTACAGTTAAAAATTATTCTCCCGCATCCATTATTCAGGTTTCAAAAGACAGAAAGATCCTGGTGGAACAAAGGACACGGAATACTTTTCAGATCGTTTTCGCTCCCTGATCAAACATATTTTTTAATTACCCGTTCCACGCCCTCCAGGTAGGAATTGCCAAAAAGATTGACATGAACAAGATAGGGATAAAGATTATAGATATCCACCCGTTTGTCAAAACCAGGAGTCAGGGGGTATTCATTATGATAGTATTCATAAAAGGACCGGTCAAATCCTCCAAACATCCGTGTAAAAGATAATTCTATCTCCCGGTGACCATAGTAGACAGCAGGATCAATGATGACCGCATATCCATCGTGTCCGGTCATAAAATTCCCACTCCACAAGTCACCATGCAATAAGGAAGGTGGCTCTTCAGGCAATAAATCCGGTAAAAAAGTGAGGAAATTTCTGAACCTTTTTGAAAAAGTAGCATCAACCCGGTGAAGATCGACGGCCATTTTAAGTTGTACCTCCAATCTCATTTCAATGAAAAAATCAATCCAACGTTTATAATAACTATTTTTTTGAGGTAACCTTCCAATATAATTATCATGATCAAATCCATAACGATCTTCCTCGTGCCTGTGTAAATTGGCCAGCCCGGTCCCGAATTTCTCCCAGAAATCAGATTTACGGGGACCACTTTCAATGAATTCGGTGATCAGATAGGCGGTATGTTCATGTGTGCCAAATCCGAGTGGATCGGGAATATACAATTCCGAAGCTTTCTGCAAAACTTTTAAACCCAGGAACTCTTTCCCGAACATATCCGCATCATTAGCCTGGTTGGATTTTATAAAAAAGGATCCATCGCCGGTCTCTACTTTCATGGCACGGTGTATGCATCCACCCCCAATGGATGAATAATCTGATACCTTGACAGAATGAGATAATGCTTTCCCGAGAATGGTTTCATAAAAAAGGATCAGGTCAGGGTTTTTCATGTTCTGAGCTTATGTTCATCCATTAAAAAATCAAGGAAATTTGAAAGTGATTCTTCGAGCATATCAAATACCAGTTGAAAACCATTCTGACCCCCATAGTAGGGATCAGGAATATCCGCACCTGATTGCTGATTATCGAAATCCCTCATCAGCATCACCTTTGCCTTATGAAACTGATCCGGATTTTGTAACTTCAGGATCTCTTCGAGATTTTCATGATCCATGGCAAGTATATAATCAAATCTGTCCAGATCATTTCTAAGGATCTGCTTGCCCAGGTGATCCAGTTGTATGTTATTTTTTTCTGCAATCTGGATACTTCTCGTATCTGGTGGTTCGTCAATATGCCATCGTGAGGTACCCGCTGAATCCGAATTAATGAATGAACTCAGTCCCGCTTCCTCGATCAGCTTTTTAAATATCCCTTCTGCCAGCGGAGACCGGCAAATATTGCCCAAACAAACAAAAAGAACATGTACCATAAATCAACTTTTTTAACAATTTTAACCAGAAATAAATCATTTTTATTGTACAAAACATATAATTCATTATACTTTACGAATATTTTTCATTTTTTTTCGATTTTTTTTATTTCTGATGGTTACTATAGGATTATTATTCGTATATAGAATTGCATAACACAAATTTTATTCATACACCTGTTTAACATTGACGAAAACCTCCTTCATAATGAAAGGAGGTTTTTCGTTTTTATTCCGACAGGGAAATCTGCATTTTTACCAGGTTCGCATAAATACCATTCATCTCTTTCAGCAGCTCCTGATGCACGCCGGATTCAACAATTCTCCCGTCCTTGATCACGTAGATCTTATCAACCTTTTTGATGGTGGCGAGCCGGTGGGCAATGATGATGGTGGTTCGGTTCTTCATGAGCAGATCAAGGGCTTCCTTCACCTGGTATTCAGAATTCGAATCAAGAGAACTGGTGGCTTCATCCAGTATGAGGATGTCAGGATCGCGTAAAATAGCCCTGGCGATGGCAATACGTTGCCGTTGACCTCCGGATAATTTGACACCTCTCTCTCCGACGATCGTTTCCATTCCTTCAGGAAATTCCAGGATAAAATCCAGGGCATTCGCCTGTTTCGCCGCCGATTCTACCTCCCCCGCATCCGCGTCCGGTTTCCCGTACAGAATATTTTCCCGGATAGTCCCGCCAAACAGGATCACTTCCTGAGGGACTATGGCGATCCGGTTCCTGTAATGGGTAAGGCCGATCTGCTGAATATCGGTCTGATCGATGGAAATGCTTCCTTCATCCGGAAGATAATATCTCAAAAGGAGTTGAATAATGGTTGATTTACCAGCCCCGGATGGACCTACAAGGGCAATTTTCTCACCTTTCCTGATCTCCAGGTCGATCCCTTTCAATACCATCTGTTCTTTACGGGTCGGATAGGCAAATTTAACCTGATGATACGTGATCTTTTCCTTCAACCGGATTGTATCTGTTTTTAAATCCCCTTTTGTTGGTTCCTCTTCTTCCCTGAGGATGTCCATGATCCTTTCCGAGGCTCCAATCGATCGTTGTAACTGGCTGTAAACATCCCCCAGACCTGCGATCGATCCCCCGATAAAAGTGGTATAGAGTACAAAAGATAACAGATCTCCTACCGAGATCATGTCTTTGCTGACCAGGGTGGCTCCGTACCAGATCACTGCCACAACGGTCCCGAAAAGGGCAAAGATGATAAATGAGATAAAACCTCCACGAAAAAGGGCAGTTCGTAAGGCAATCCCGACCACCAGCTTCATATTTGCCCCATATCGCCTGATCTCGCGCATTTCATTGGTAAATGCTTTCACTTCACGTATTGCCTGAAGTGTTTCTTCGACGATGATATTGGTATTGCTGAGATGCTCCTGTGTTTCCTTTGCGAGTTTCCGGATATAGCGACCGAATATCAGGGCCAGGATGATCACCAGTGGAAAAACGGCCAGCATAAAAATGGTCAGTTTGGGAGCTGTAATAAAAATAATGACCGTACCGATCATCAAGGTAGCGATCTGTCGTACAAATTCTGCCAGGGTGAGTGAGAGTGAATCGTGCAATAAAGTAACATCTGCGGTGATCCGGCTAATCAATTCTCCTATCCGGGTCTGATCATAAAATGTGATCGGCAGAAACATATACTTCCTGAACAAAGATTGCCGGATATCGGCCACCGATTTTTCACTGGTGAGTGCAAACAGATATACCCTGAAAAATGAAAAAACACCCTGGACAAGGAGCACTCCGATCAGAATGAGGGCAATAGACTCCAGGCTATTCAGGATCCAAGCCTTGTTTCCGGTAGCTACGTCAATCAGCTTGCCAACCAGGTAAGGAAAGGCGAGCAGGGTGAGGCTCGACAACATCAGGAAAATTATTCCGGGAATTAAATAGCGCAGATAGGGCTTCACAAACCCGAATACAGCATATAACTTTCTAAGATTATTCCGGTTGATCCTGACTTTTTTATTGATGTTTGATTCTTCTCGCGCCATTATACCTGATCCAATAATTGAATAATTGCCATAAGACAATCTGCAAAGCTACTACTAATATTTAATCCATTATTCTGCCTCATCTGGCCTTATTATTTTTCCGGCCGTGAAATAGCTCAGGGTATCCTCAAGTATCATTTTCTGGAACCCCCGCACACCGAATGAATCCAATCTAATTTTATCATGATCCTTGTGTTCAAACTGAAGATAAAGATGCCTTTTTGAACGATAAATGGGATTATTGGCCTGTTGTGTGGCTTCAATCGATTGGATCAGGTCTGAATTTTTATCTCTTTTGATCTTCAGAAAAAGAGTCTCGGATTTTGCGGTATCTTTTAAAGTATATTCCTCAACCTCACTCCCATTGGTATCAGTGATGGTTTTGGTATAAAAATCCCGCAATCCGGGTTTGTGAATATCCGCTGTTTTAAAAATACTCAGCTCTTTCTCCCAGACCAGGGAATCAGGGATCAGCCTCAATGATTCCAGGCTGTCATTGATGATAACCTGCTTGATTAATTCCAGCCCGTCCTCTGAAAGTAAGCTGACCTGGTTGTCAATACAATTTTCAAGATTAAAAACTTCACGTGAATCCTGGATCGTCCGCTGATGACATTCCGCCAGGAAAAGAACCAGCAGGAAGGGTAACCATTGAGCCCGGGAAAACCTCATTCAACTTTAATTAAAACTTCCCCGTCCATTTCCTTCGGGATTTCAAGACCCATTAGCGTTAAAATGGTAGGGGCCAGATCTCCCAGTTTACCGTCTTTCATGTCCGGATGAAGTTCGCGATCGACCAGAATACAGGGAACCAGGTTGGTAGTATGAGCGGTATTGGGTGTTCCGTCTTCATTGATCATATAATCACTGTTCCCATGATCGGCAATGATGATGACCGTATATCCATTATCCAACGCCGTATCAACCACATCCCGGGTGCATTGATCGACCGTTTCACATGCCTTTACAGCAGCCTCAAAAACCCCAGTATGACCCACCATGTCAGGATTGGCAAAATTAAGACAAACAAAATCAACTTCCTGTTTTTTAAGTTCGGGGATGATCTTGTCACGGATATCGTAGGCACTCATTTCCGGTTGCAGGTCATAGGTCGGTACCTTAGGAGAAGGACAAAGAATTCTGGATTCTCCCTCGAACATGTCTTCCCGGCCACCTGAAAAGAAAAAGGTCACATGAGGATATTTTTCTGTTTCAGCGATCCGGATCTGCTTTTTCCCGGCCTTACTCACAATTTCACCCAGGGTATTGTGGACATGCTCCTTCCCGTATAAAACTTTCACATTCTTGAAAGAATCGTCATAATTGGTCATGGTCAGGTAATAAAGATCCATGGTTTTCATCCCATGATCGGGCATATCCTGTTGAGTAAGCGCAATGGTAATTTCCCTTAAACGGTCCGTTCTGAAATTAAATCCGAAAACCACATCACCCTCCTCAATTACTGCGAGTGGATTCTGGGCTTCATCAACATGAATGATGGGTTTGATAAATTCATCGGTCACCCCTTCCGTATAGGATTCCTCCATGGCCTTGAAAATATCTTCCGTCTTCTTTCCCGTACCGTGAACGATGGCATCGTAAGCCAGTTGTACCCGTTCCCATCGTTTATCGCGGTCCATTCCATAATATCGGCCGATCACTGTGGCAATTTGCCCGGTATTTTGATCCAGGTGGTCCTGTAATTCATTCAGGAATCCCAGGCCACTTTTTGGATCCGTATCCCGGCCGTCCGTTAACGCATGAATAAAGAGCTGGTCCATACCACGTTGACTTTGCGGCAGTCACAATTCCTTTCAGATGTTTGATATGGGAATGCACGCCTCCATCCGAAACAAGGCCTATGAGATGCATTTTTTTTCCGTTTTTCATGGCATAATCGAAGGCCTCCTGAAGAACCCTGTTTTTTCCGAGTTCATTATTCTCTACTGCCAGATTGATTTTGACCAGATCCTGATATACCACCCTTCCTGCCCCTATATTCATATGCCCGACCTCTGAATTTCCCATTTGTCCTTCAGGCAGGCCGACTGCCATACCGGAAGCTTTCAATCTGCTATGCGAATATTTTTTGTATAATGAATCCACAAACGGAGTGTTGGCCTGGTCTATGGCTGAAACTTCGGGTTTGGTTGCAATACCCCATCCATCCAATATCATTAAGATCACCTTTTTATTCATGTTGACATTCTTTAAAAATGAGTAATTTTATAGAAATTTCCATTCTTTTAGCTTAATTTCATATTTGATTCATATGATGAGCAAAACTACTAAATGATGGCATAGTTTTCGCTTTATCCTAAATGTAATTTATAGCTCCATGTTTATAACAAAGAAAAAATACTGGATGACGGGTATTGTGATGATGATGATTTTGAATCTATCCCTCAGTGAGCAGGTTTTTTCACAGAACGATGTGATCGCAAATGTGCGAATGGCAATTAAAACGGGAAGCTCCAAAGAACTTTCCCAGTATTTCGGGGACGTGATCGTTCTCAATTTTGATGGTGAAAAATCCAATTACAGTAAAAGCCAGGCAGAATTTGTTCTGAAAGATTTTTTCAGGAAGTATGAGCCGATCGATGTGGAATACATCCACCAGGGAGATTCGAAAAAGGGATTTAAATATATCATGGGCAAATACCAGGCTGAAAATGGTTCCTTCCGCATATATATACTTTTCAAGAAAAGTGAAACTACTTATTATGTAGACACCATGGATTTTACCCGGGAATAAACATTCCTTTTCTTTCCAACTGAATTTTTTGTTTCATTGACTACTTTTGTGGCGTGATTCCGCCATATATCAACGAAAAACAGTTGCAGAAACTCATTCTTGACGCCATCCGTGAAGATGTCGGGGAAGGAGATCATTCTTCCAATGCTATTTTCCCGGAAAACAAAACGGGAAAGGCAAAACTGATCGTCAAGGAAGAAGGAATTATCGCAGGGCTCCATGTGGCTGAATTGGTCTTTCGGAATTTTGATGATCAAACCAGGATCCATTTTTTCAAAAATGATGGGGACCCGGTAAACAAGGATGAAGTTGTATTTGAAATCAATGGAAAGATCCGGGCCATTTTATCTGCGGAAAGGATCTCGCTCAACTTCATGCAGCGAATGAGTGGAATCGCCACATCGACTAACCGGCTGGCAAAAATAATTGCAAATTATCCTGTCACATTGCTGGATACGAGAAAAACCACTCCAAATTTGCGGATGCTCGAAAAATGGGCGGTTAAATTAGGAGGAGGAGAAAATCATCGTTTTGGTCTTTATGACATGATCATGCTGAAAGATAATCATATAGATTTTGCCGGAGGAATCAAACCTGCTGTTGAAGCTGTAAAAAAATATTTGGTGCAGAACGGTAAATCACTTAAAATTGAAGTGGAGACCAGGAGCCTCCGGGAAGTTAAAGAGGTCCTGGAGACCGGGGGGATTGATGTGGTCATGCTGGATAATATGTCGGTCGGTGAAATGAGAAAAGCAGTTGACATGATCAACGGACGGTATAAAACGGAGGCATCAGGAAATATTACCGAGCGGAATATCGGGGAAATTGCAGCCTGTGGGGTAGATTACATATCTGTAGGGGCCATCACACACTCAGTAAAAAGTCTCGATATCAGTTTAAAAACTTTAATTTAAATCACATTATGATCGTAAAAACAAAAAAATATCAACTTAGTACCGGTAAATACATTAAACTTGGTCTGATCAATATTTTACGTTCCCAATGGTGGGTTTTCCTGATTGCCCTCGCCATTGCGGCCATGACTTTTGTGATCCCTTCTCACTGGTGGTGGATCGGTGCCCTCATTGCCCTGGTTCTGTACGGACTTTTCTGGCTAATCCAATTTGCAGGTATCACCCAGCTTGAACAGAATAAAATATTATTTGAAAGGCTTAATTATGAGATTTCCAGTCAACAGATCATGATCAAACTCAACCCCAAGCAGGGGATGCCCATGAAATGGGAGACCATCAAAAAAGCCTACGTGGGAAAAGATTTTTTTCTTTTAATCATATCCAAGGCACAATTCATCTACCTGCCACACAGAATTTTCAACTCAGAAAATGAGCGGAAATTCATGGAAACGATTCTGAGAAGGAAGAATTATATTAAATAAAAATAACTTCCTCGATCACTCCTTTCCCAAATTCTTTTTCAAGGAGTTCAAGGATCTTTGATTTGGACATGTTCAATTCATGTTTCAAAGGAGCGGAGGTCAGCTTGACCCTTAATTTTTTATTATTCAATGAAATCCGTCCGGTCCGGGAGGCAATGGGCTTTCCCATCATTTTTTCCCAGGATGCCTTGATCCGGGTGGCGGTATACCTCGAATCCAGCTTGTATTCATCAAGCATATGCTGAAAAGCTCCCTTGATATTTTTTATCTCATCTTTTTTATTGCCCATCATGCTTTCAATTAATTGTAAATCGGTCACTATCAAGATAAACTGGAAATTTCTCCCTAAAATTTCTGAGGGATTCAGATGATAACCGGTGTGTTCTTATTTCCTGATCTTCTTTCAGGTAGATAACCTGTCTGCCCAACGGATCAAAAATGGAGGTATGTCCATTGTACTGGATCCCTTTCCCATCTTTTCCTACCCGGTTAACTCCCAGGGAATAACATATATTCTCCATCGCCCTGGCTTGCAACAATATATCCCAGGCCTGGATTCTGGTCGCAGGCCAGTTTGCCACATAAACGGCCAAATCATAGGTCATACGTTTCTGATCCTTCAGATATACATTACGTGACCATACCGGAAATCTCAGGTCATAACAGATAAGGGGGCAGATTTTCCATCCATTCAGTTCGGTGATGAGCAGTTCGTGGCCTGGAGTAAAATATTGGTCTTCATCGGCCATTCTGAATAGATGCCTTTTATCGTATTTGAGAAAAGTGCCATCAGGCTCCATCCAGATGAGCCTGTTGTAATAATGACCCCTTTCCCGGACGATATAGCTGCCGGTTACGACCGCTTTTGTCTGCCCCGCCATCTGCTTCATCCATTTAAAGGTTTTTCCATTCAGAGGCTCTGCAAAGGTCCTTGCATCCATGGTAAAACCTGTATTGAACATTTCAGGCAGGACAATCAGATGGGGAGATTCCCGGATTTGCCAGATCTTTTCTTCCAGACCGGCTAAATTGGCTTCGATCTCGTGCCAATATATATCAGTTTGAATCAGGGTCACCCAGAGGTCTTCCATGAAGGATCATTTTTTCTTTTTAGGAAATTTCATCACGTAATCAACCTTCACTTCACCCTTGCTGATCCCGGCCAGCTTTCCTTTCAACAACCTTTTTTTAAATCCTGACAGGTAATCGGTAAATAATATCCCTTCCAGATGGTCAAACTCATGCTGGATGATCCTGGAAGCAATCCCGTCAAATTCTTCAATATGCTCCTGCCAATCTGCATCATAATATTTGACCTTTATTTTCTCAAGCCGGTTTACATCTTCGCGGATCCCGGGAATGCTTAAACACCCTTCTTCAAAATCCCAGTCTTTCCCTGTTTCTTCTATAATTTCAGGATTGATGAATACCTGTTTGAAATTCTTATATTTTTCGTCCTCCATGGGTTCGGTATCGATCACAAATAGCCGGATGCTCCTCCCGACCTGGGGGGCAGCCAATCCAACTCCGGATGCATTGTGCATGGTCTCAAACATATTTTCAGACAATGTTTTAACATCCACAGAACCCTGCTCTATCTTCTTGGCCCTTTTACGGAGTACCGGATCTCCATATGCTACAATAGAATAAATCATATCGACATTAATTACAAAAACACAAAATTACCAAATCCGCACCATTAAATCATAATCTGGCATTCAACCTGGCTGTCTTTCCAGGAAGGACTGCAAAATCAAGGTGGCACTGATCTTATCCACATTGCCTTTTTTTCTACGATCCTTTTTTTTCATTCCGCCCTCGATCATGGCATCAAGGGCCATTTTAGAGGTGAATCGTTCATCTACCAGGTATATTTCCCTGGGGAAAAATCTTTTTTTGAGCTGTTTATATAGTCCCCTTACATTCCCCGATGTATGGGTGTCTTTCCCCTGAAGATTTTTAGGTTCACCAAGTACGATCGCATCCACCTTTTCTTTTTTAAAGTAATCTTCCAGGTATGAAAAGAGCTTATCAGTTGCGACGACCTCCAGTGGGGAGGCAATGAGGCGGTCAGGGTCCGTAACGGCCAATCCTGTACGCTTAAAACCATAATCGATGGCGATGATCCTTCCGATAGAAATTTATTTTAAGTTAGTTCCTGAAAATATAACCCCAAAGATAAAAAACAAGTTTACATGTATGGAGGAAATAACTTTCCATAGGGGCATTCGGTCTTAAGTGTAGAAAAATATTAATATATTAGCAATTTAAAAAATAGTTTGAGATAGATTTTAATTCCGATGGGTAACTCAAAATTCAGTATTACAGCACCTATTCTGCTGGCGGTGGGATTGGCAGCCGGAGTTCTTCTGGGTGCCACCATGATCAACCAGGGAAATACGAACCAGGCAATCGTCAATTCAGTGATGAAGTTCAAGGAGGTGATGTCCAGTATCGAAAAATCCTATGTGGATGATGTGGATTCAGAGGTCCTCGTAAATGACGCCATCACGAAAATGCTGGAAAAATTGGATCCTCATTCAATCTATATCCCTAAAAGAGATGTTGAGTTGACCAATGCAGATCTCAGAGGTGAATTTGAGGGAATAGGCATCGAATTCAATATCATCAGGGATACCATCATTGTGGTTTCCCCCATCACAGGCGGACCTTCTGAAGAAATCGGGATTAAATCAGGTGATAAGATCGTTGAGGTGGATGGAGAAAATGTTGCCGGCATCGGAATTACTATTCGGGGCGTGATCGACAGGTTGCGCGGCCCAAAAGGATCTGAAGTTACTGTGGGGATCTTACGCAGAAAAAGTAAGGAACTGGATCACTTTAAGATCATCCGTGACAAGATACCACAATTTTCGGTGGATGTAGGTTATATGGTCAATGATCATATCGGTTATATTAAAATTTCCAGGTTTTCTTCAACGACCTATGATGAATTCAGAAAGGAACTGGAAGAGCTGAAAGCACAGGGATTGGAGAAATTGATCCTGGACCTGCAGGGAAACCCGGGAGGTTATATGGACAGGGCAGTGAATGTAGCCGATGAATTTATTGATGGTGACAAGCTCATTGTTTCGCAGGATGGACGTGTGAAAAGATACAATGCGGAATTCCGTGCTTATAAAAAAGGATTGTTTGAAGAAGGACCCCTGATCGTTTTAATCAATGAAGGGAGTGCCTCGGGTTCTGAAATCGTGGCAGGAGCCCTGCAGGATCATGACCGGGCATTGATCGTCGGGAGGAGATCTTTTGGGAAGGGCCTTGTTCAAATGCCGATCCCGTTATCAGATGGTTCTGAACTGCGACTGACCATTTCGCGATATTATACACCCTCCGGCCGCTCTATTCAGAAACCCTATAATGGAGATATGGATAATTACCAAGCGGATCATACGCAGCGATATGAACATGGTGAATTTTTCAATGAGGACAGCATAACGGTGAATGATTCCCTGATCTATAAGACTTCGAAAGGAAGGATTGTGTACGGAGGTGGTGGGATCATGCCTGATTATTTTGTGCCCCTGGATACATCCTATGACAGCCCTTTCATGACGGAGCTGGTCTATAACAACGTGATCAGGGAATATACCCTCAATTATTTCAACGAGAATCGGGAAAGTCTTGAAAAAATGAGCCTTGAAAGCTTCAGTAATGATTTTGAGGTTACCGGGCCCATGCTGCAGGAATTGTTGAATCTGGCCGGTCAATTCAATATTTCATTTGATCAGGCACAATTTGATAAATCAAAGCCCCTGATCAAAAACAGGATCAAAGCCTATATCGCCAGAAGCGTCTGGAATAATAAAGGATGGTACAAGATCGCAAATGAATTCAATGAAACCTTTCAGGAAGCACTGAACCAGTTTGATAAAGCAACTCATCTAGCCGGTGCCGGATCCCTGGTGAACAAAAAATACTGATCTCAGGGGGTTTGGATGCTTCTCAGGATGGAATGCCTGTTCTAATCATCATCAAGAATGGTTTCAATAATTATAAGGGAGATGGGCCATTCTGAATCCCCGCCATTTCTCTGCTGAAATATTTCTTAATTAATACATAAAAAATGGAATGACGATCCATAAAAATTTTTATTTCTGCAATTATTTTTACTTCAATAATGTTATACTTCCTAAAGAAAAGATTTAATTAAAAGATTATGGAATTCTTTATAGCAAAAAAATTAAAAAGTGGATCCTTTGAAGAATTGGATCAGAAAATCAGGGAAGAATTGAAAAAAGAAGGTTTTGGGGTGATCACCGAGATCGACGTGAAGAAAACCTTCAAGGAAAAAATCGATGTTGATTTCAGGAATTATAAGATCCTGGGGGCCTGTAATCCAATCTATGCGCATAAAGCTTTGCAGGCAGAGGATAAGATCGGAACTTTTTTACCATGTAATGTCGTGATCCAGGAATCACCGGATGGAGGTCTTGAAGTAATGGCTTTCGATCCAGCTTCAGCCATGATGGAACTTGATAATCCCGAACTTGCTAAATTATCTATTGAAATCCGGGAAAGACTTATCAAAGTTCTGGATAAGCTTAATTGAATAGAAATTAATTTGTAAAGCTACGGTTCTTATCAGACCAGTGGCTTTTCTTTTTGCTCGAGGTCTGGATGATGGCTGATATCAAAATCCTTATAAATATGTTCCACCGTATCATGAAATTGGCTGTCATAATCTTTCTCTACAATATGCACAAGAAAATCCACTTCCAGATCCGGTCTGCGCTTCCTGTTCAGTAATGTCTGAAAGGAGCCGATCTCAGTTTTGAAATCGAACAAGTCATGCCAATGTCCGATGTGGTCCTCCAGCAAAGTGATTTTTTCAATGGTAAAATTTAAGCTCCCATACGTTCGTTTCTCCTGTCCGGACAATTCAAGCATGTATTTAATACTTTTGATCAGCTTTCTGATCCGGTGGAGCTTTGATTCTACATGGTGATCCAGAATAAGGTTTTCAATTTCACCAATCCGGACTGAAATGAACTGATCTACGTAGGATAATACCACTTCCTCCGGAATATCCCGGAAGGTATGCAGAAGCAGGGATTCAAATTTCCGTATTTTTTTAAATGAGATCTTTTTCTTTGTTTTTTTCAGCAAACTGCCGGCGATCCTTTCTTTCCCCTTCAGGTATTGGCTGAAGACTTTGAACCGGTAATTGTACTGATCGATATAGGTCCTCAGGATTTTTCGGTGAATATGTATCTCGCGCAGCTGGCCTCCCACCTCAAAAAAGAAATCCAGTCTGGATACTTTATAAGCTTTACTGATATTTTGTTTAAGGTTCTGCTTTTTGATGAATTTTACAATGGCGACAATTCTTTTCAACGCAACCCGGAAATCATGGATTGCCTCCTTATTTTTTAAATTGAAAGATCGAAGTATATTTCTCCTTAACTGATTGAATTGATTTTTAATGTATTTTTCGGCGAAGGATTTATGCATATTTAAAATCCGGATCTTCCGGGTTATGCCAACTTTTTTTCAATCCGACTGATCTTTTTTTCAAGTTTCAGGATTTTATTTGTAATTTTTTTTGCCTGGTCATTGCCCTTTTTCTTACGTTTAATCCTTTTTTTTGCCTTCTTTAATATTGCGATATTCTTCTCCGGTTCTTTCAGATCGACCGATCGACTGATCAATTCCTTCAGATCTTTTGATAATTCTTCCTTTTTTGCAGTAAGCTCAGAAAAACCTTTTTCCTTTTCTATCCATTTGGCCAGCGATCCTTTCAGGTTTGCATATTTTTTATTCAACCGCTTTTCTGTTTTTTTCAATTTTTTTTCTTTTTTCCGCTTGCCTTTTTTTGGCCTTTCCTTGTCGGCAATCAATGTATCATTTCCAGATCCAGAATTTTCATCATCCTTTTTTGTGGATGGGACTGTGATCACTTTTTCTATGCTGAGATCTTCTCCGTCATCGGGTCTGGAATTCTCAACATCCATGTCATTTAGTTCAGGGTTATCCATTGGGTAATTTTGTTTCACATAATACTAAATTTAAAGAAAAATAAAATCACAATAAAGCTTAATCAGCTTTTTCGTTCTTCATCCATTTATTAATGTCAAGAGATTTTAGTCAACCCGTATGCCTCTGTCCCGGATATCAGTATCCAGCTGCATATCCATCTTTTCTTGATTCTGAGGCGCCGTAATAAACTTTTTGGGCTTTATCCCACCTAATTGCCTGGTAACCACCATAGATGCCCACAGCATATTGTATCGTGTGACCGATCTCCGTTAAATCCCTTATGGATTGATAATCAAATCCTGATTCGAGATAAAGGATCCCGCCATCCAGCATCTTTTCTCCTGTAGGCTGTGAAGACCCAAGGTGTTGCATGCGGGGTGCATCCCCGGCCTCCTGAAGGTTCATGCCAAAATCGATCAGATTGACCAGTATCTGTACATGACCCTGGGGTTGCATAGCCCCTCCCATGACGCCGAAACTCATATAGGGCTCCCCATCTTTTGTCACAAAAGCCGGGATGATGGTGTGAAATGGACGTTTATGGGGCTCGTATTCATTAAAATGGCCTTCCTCCAGGGTGAACAGCTCTCCCCGGTCCTGCAGGATAAATCCAAGACCGGGAGGGGTCATACCCGATCCCATTCCCCTGAAATTACTTTGTATCAAAGAAACCATATTGCCTGCTTCATCAGCCACCGTGAGATAGATCGTATCACCATCTTTAAGATTCCCGGCGGGATAACTCCTGGCTGCATGATTCTTATCGATCAGGGAGGCTCTTTCTTTGGCATATTCCTTGGAGATCAACCAGTCTACCGGCACTTTATTAAAGTCCATATCGGCATAGAACTTGGCCCGGTCTTCATAAGCCAGCTTTTTGGCTTCTGTGAATAGATGCATGTATTCCTCGCTGCCAAATCCCATTTCATGAAGGTTATACTGCTCGAGTATATTGAGTATTTGGAGGACCGCAATCCCCTGTCCGTTGGGAGGCAATTCCCATACATCGAATCCCCTGTAATTGGTGCTTACGGGTTCAACCCACTCTGAATGATGGTCCTTCAGGTCCCTGAGCGATAAAAATCCACCCTGTTCCTGCATGTAATCAACCATCACTTTTGCGATATCTCCCTCGTAAAAGGCATCTCTGCCTTCTTCCGCGATCTTCTGATAGGTATTTGCCAGACCTGGATTCCTGAACAACTGGCCTTTTACAGGTACCTTCCCTCCCGGCATGAAGGTTTCCTTAAAACCTGGAAAGTCCTTCAGAACCCTGGCATTCAGTTCCCAGTCATGTGCAATGATTTCCGTTAATGGAAATCCTTCCCTTGCATATTTGATTGCTGGATCCAGTATCTTTTCCATGGGTAATGACCCAAATTTCTGGTTCAATTCAATCCACCCATCCACACAACCCGGCACAGAAACGGGTAAGGGTCCACGCGGAGGAATGTTTGTATAGCCATTTTCAATAAAATATTCCCTGGTCAGTTTGTAAGGCGATCTCCCACTGGCATTCAACCCGTAAAGTTTCCTTGTTTTTGCATCCCATACAATGGCAAAGAGGTCTCCGCCCACTCCACAGCTCACAGGTTCCATCAATCCCAGACAGGCATTGGCAGCAATGGCGCCATCCACCGCATTTCCACCAGACTTTAGAATGTCGATGGCAGCCTGGGTGGCCAGTGGATGACTGGTGGCAGCCATGCCATGTTTGGCAATGACCTCTGATCGGGTGGCAAAAGTTAAACCTGTTGTACGATCCTGAGATATTGCCGGAACCGATAAAAAGACCAGGAATATCTCCATCAATAAAGAAAAGTTCCGCATAAACTGGAATGTTAAAAATCCAAAGTTTTTCATATCCCATAAATCTAAAAAAATTCTTTCGCTTAAAAAAGGAAATGCATTCCCCAGTATGGATGGTAGAACCCTGCCTTTTGACCAGGAAAATAGCATGTAGATTACTGATTAGGAGAGCATCCGCACCCGGCTAAAACCCGGTTTACTGTTACCCGCACCAGCATTCCGGTCGTATTGCTATCCGAATTACCGGGCTGATTATCAATCGAATATAAAAACGACTAAAATTTATTCTTTATTTATGACAAATTAATATAAAAATATTTCAATTATATGGTTACTTTTTTTTGCCACAGATCATTAACGTTTGAGTGAAGAAAAAATCATAAGGGTAATCAAACTAACTATAAAAGTTTTATAAGTATGATAAAATTAAAATATAAATATATTTATAATCGATAGGATTATTACAACACAACAAAAGCTATGAAAATTAATCAAATCATTCGAATCATCATCCCCGTTCTATTCCTGAACTTTTTCGCTTGTCAACCAGACGAAGAAATGATCCAGGATCCGGCGGTAATTGAGCAGGAGGTCGAAAATTACCTCATGGATGCGGAAGAAATGAGTATCCAGTTCAACCAGCGGATTCCGGGTGATATGACCACTTGTTCAACTCTTTCCTTTGAGGTTCCACTGGTTTCCTGGCCTGACGTCGAAGTGGGTACTTTCAGTGTCAATAACAGTATTGACTATCTGATCGTGAATTTCGAGTTGGATCCAACCAAAGAATGGTATTTTCAGCAGACCCAACTGCTTGTTGAAACTACCGAGCTCAAAGATAATCCCAACAAAACCCGCATTAAATCGAAAAAATATGTCTATACAGTATGTCATGAAAAGGGAACCCGGAATTTTACTTATCAAATCCCATTAAAAGATCTCAAACTCACACGTGAAAGTGTAGAAAAATGTATTTCGCTGACGGGGATTGCCCGGTTGGATAATGGTTACTTCAGGTGGGGAAAATTCGCCGTCGCTGAAAATATGGACATGGGAAAGAGACATTCTTGGAAAAGCTGGCTGCATGAATATTGCCTGGCTGAATGTATTCCTACTGTTGAGACTGTAATCATTGATTGCACTACTGCCTGGATGGATGGATTGACTTACCAGTATAATACAAGTGAGTTGGGTTATTATGATATCTTTCCATCGGAAATGGAAAATAAATTTGTAAGATTAACGGTTACAGATCTTGCCAGTGGACAGAAAATTGACGTGGGCGAAGTAAAGATCCTATTCTGGGGATCACCTTCCGAATATGACCTCTTTATAGAGTTCCGGCCATTGGATGGTTACGATGTACAGGATGCGCAAATTTACGTGGGCATTCTTGATCCGATGAGGGGACCTGAAACATTCAAGAATCAGATCACCTTAACCGATCAGAATTCACTTGTCTTTAAGATGAAAACTGATTATGAACCGATCTATCTTGCGATCGCAGCGACGGTATGTGCAGAACAAGTACCACTATAAAATTGAATCAAGTACCTTTAAATAAATAACACAACTAAGCACAACCCGATGTAAAAGACGAACACTACCCTTAATTACAACTACGCACTTCCTATTAATTAATTGCTCATGGATTAGTGAAAAGACCCCGGTTCAGTCGGGGTTTTTTCTTGATCTCATTCAGGGTCTTCATATTTCCTTTTGAACCGATCGTATAATTCCTGTTGTTTTCCGGCAAGATTGAGTTTTCTACCCTTGATAAAAGCATATTCAACCCGACTGCTGCGCATATCCAACAGATCGCCACTTGAAATGACAACGTTCGCATCTTTCCCGGTTTCCAAAGTCCCGGTGAGATGATCGATCCCCAATATGCGGGCGGTGTTTGAAGTGACCATCTTCAATGCCTCTTCCCTGGGTAATCCATAGGCGGCCGCTGTGCCGGCAAAAAAAGGAAGATTCCTTGAACTCTGTAATTCATCGCGGTAGGTCAGCCCGACGAGGATCCCTTTTTCATGCATCAGATAAGGCAGTTTATAGGGCATATCAACATCTTCAAAATTTCTGCCCGGGAGTCGGTGTATTTCATCAAGTAAAACCGGTATTCCTTGCTCCTTCAGAAATTCCATCACATACCAGGCATCGGAAGCTCCCACCAATACAATATCCTCAATCTTCCATTGTTGCAGTAGATTTATTCCTGCTACGATTTCTTTTTTCCCATCGGCGTGCAGAAAAAGTTTCTGTTTTCCTTCAAAAACACCTCTCATGGCTTCCAGTTTTAAATTTACCGGAGAAGGATCCCCGATTGAACGGTAGGCATTTGCCTCCTTCAAAAACCATTCTATTTTCTGCACCTGGCTACCGTAATCCTCATTTTCTTTCCAGGCGGTTTCTCCCTGCAATTCTCTGGGCGGTCGCATCATGTCCGGCCAGAAAAGATGCATCCCGTTATCTTTCACATATACGGCATCTTCCCAGTTCCACCCATCCAATGCCATGATGGAAGAGGTTCCGGAAATAAGTCCCCCTAAAGGGACCACCTGGGCCAGGAGGATCCCATTAAAACGAAGTGTAGGGATCATCTCCGAATCTGTGTTGTATGCAACCAGGGAACGTACATTTGGATTAAATTCTCCCACCTCAGTATGATCCTGTGAAGCCCGTATGGCCATGATATCATCCAACCCTACTTGAGAATTGGCAACGATCAGCCCGGGATAGACGTGTTTGCCAGCCACTTGAAATACCTCATATCCCGTGAGATCAATTTTAACATTCCGGGCATCTCCCACTGAGGTGATTTTACCTTCTTCAATAATGAGGATACCATTCTCATAAATTTCACCATTTCCAACATGGATGATGCCATTCATCAGGGCCACCGGCTTTTTCTGGGGTGGTGCAGGTTCGGGCACCTGTGCATAAGACATGGCCGATATCAACGTCCAGAAAATACAGCCCATGATCATTATTTTCATATTCCCAGCATTAAAATTGATTGTTAAAAAAATCATCACAGTGCCATAAATGTTTATATTCCTTTTCCACTTTCTTTGTTTTTTCTCCCCTATTTTTGGCTTCTATCATTTTTTCGATCAGCCTGGTCCGTTCTTTCCGTATCCATTCCCTCATTTCGAGATCTTTGTCCATTTCATAATAGAAAATCCCATCTACCATTGTTTTTTCTGCCCTGGCATAAATCGATAACGGATTGTCCGACCAGAGGACCAGATCGGCATCCTTTCCTTCACGGATACTTCCCATCCGGTGGTCCAGGTGCAATAATTTCGCCGGATTCAAAGTCACCATCTTCCAGGCATCTTCCTCCGAAACGCCCCCATATTTCACGGTCTTGGCCGCCTCCTGGTTCAACCTCCTGGCCATCTCCGCATCATCTGAATTAATTGCGGTTACAATTCCCACCTGATTCATCAGGGCTGCATTGTATGGGATGGCTTCCCGGACCTCATATTTATAGGCCCACCAATCCGAAAAAGAAGATCCCCCGGCACCATGTTCCAGCATTTTGTCAGCCACCTTGTACCCTTCGAGAATATGTGTGAAAGTATTCACGGTAAAACCAAATTGTTCTGCTACCTTCATCAGCATATTGATTTCTGACTGAACATAGGAATGACAGGTGATAAATCTTTCCTTGTTTAATATCTGGGCCAATGCCTCGAGTTCCAGGTCCTTCCTTGGCCAGGGTGTTTGCGCTTTGAGTTTTTTATTGAGCCGCTCATATTCCTGCCATGTTTCTTCATACATCCTTGCCCTGGTGAATCCATCCACCATCACCTGCTCAACTCCCATACGGGTTTGAGGAAACCGGGTTACATAAGTATTTCCCCAGTTGGCCTGTTTCACGTTCTCGCCAAGGGCGAATTTTATAAATGGATCCGCTTCCTGAATAAGCAATCCGGACGGGTCACTCCCCCACCGGAATTTGATGATCGCTGATTGTCCTCCAATCGGATTTGCTGAACCATGCAATAACTGAGCGGCGGTAACCCCTCCGGCAAGTTGGCGGTAGATGTTGATATCCTCAGGATCCAGCACATCCTTCATCCGGACTTCCGAGGTAATGGCCTCCGCCATCTCGTTCACACTTTTCAGGGCAATATGGGAATGTTCATCGATGATGCCACTGGTCAGATTTTTCCCGGTTGTATCAATGATCCGGACATCGTTTTCTTCGAGTCCTTTCCCCACCCGAACGATCTTTCCATTCTCAACAAGAACATCCGTGGCAATTTGAATCCCGGCCGATTCATTGGTCCATACCGTCGCATTTTTAAACAATACTCGTTCAGATTCTGGTCTTTTTATCCAGCCGTAGGCAACAAAAGGGTAAATGACCTCTCCCACCTGGACTGAATCCCGATCGTTTTCCACTTTTTTACCAGCCTCTTTTTCAACCGGGCCTCTGCATACAGCTTCCCAGGTAAAGCTGGCCCCGTCATTTCTATACCCTTCTCCCCTGAATCCATCATTCACCTGCCAGCCGGTTAACCGATAACTCAAGGATTCCTTTGCATCCGCTTTGAAGGAAAGAAATATATTCCCATCTGAATAGTTGGACTTTACCTTGATTTCCGACGAATCTGATTCATGGATCAAAGTTTTCAGATCTCCCTGCTCAATGGAAATCTGGAGCTGATAGGTTTTATCTTCCAGTTTAAGGTCATATTTCCCTTGAAGTTCAGCCACCCGGATATCGTGAATGATATATTTATGGCCCATGATCCAATTCTCATAGATCACCATATCCTCCTTGAACAGGCTGTCGGAAGTTACAATAAAATTGGCATAAGCTCCTTTTTTCAGACTACCCACTTTATCTTCAGCCCTGAGTAGTCGGGCAGGCGTTTCCGTAAGGGCTTTTAATGCAGCGATTTCAGATAATCCATATTGAATGGATTTACGGATATTTTTCAGGAAATCACCCGGATCTTTCAACCCGTGGGAAGTAATGGCAAAAGGAATCCCGGCCGATTCCACAAAAGATAAGTTAACCGGTGCCATCTCCCAATGTTTCATCTGTTCAAGTGAAACATTGATGGCATCATCCGGATTTTCCACGTCATAAGCATCAGGAAAATTCACCGGAAGGATAAGTGGAATTTGTGTCCCTTTGATTTCCTGGAACCGTTGATATTCATCCCCCGATCCTTTCACGATAAAAGGAACATTAAATTCATTCCCTATCTCACTGACCAGCATCACATCCATCTTATCTTTTATCTCAAAGATCTGTGGCAGCGTTTGGAGCTCATTAAAATACTGTAAACTTAAATTTGTCTGTTTTACGTTCAGGGGCGATTGATACCATTCAGCATCATAATAAGTTTGTCTTAGCAGGGCTACCGAACCCATCTTCGACGTTGGATATTCCTGGGTGGAACTCCCTTTATCAAAAGAATAATGTGCCGCGGCTTCTCTTACGATCACACTTTCCTGTACGCGTTCATCCAACAGATTTACCAGTGCGGAAGATCCCCTCACTATTCCATCCGGATTAAACGAAAGTACGGTGCAGATCCCCTGCTCCCGCATTTTTTCTGCCCTTTCTGCCGATGGATCCAACACATTGATGGCTTTAAAATCAGCGTGAATGGCGTCATTCCATCCAAAAGCTCCTTCCTCCCGGTTAGAATCATACTGTGGTGAACGGGAAGATCCTGTCCGTTTTTTGATTTCAGGCATCCCATAATCCGTATAGATATCGATGAGGCCAGGATATATATAGTAACCATTCAGGTCCACCGTTACTGCTCCGGACGGGATGGAAACATTGGTTCCAATATCCTTTACAAATCCATCTTCAATGACCAGGATTGCCTGATCGATCCGGGTATGATAATCTGTGAACAGAGTGGCATTGATAAAGGCATAAATTCCGGGCCGTTCATCCTGAACACCGTTTACAGGGAAATTCTCCTGCCCATAGGTTATTTGAACACCCAGGTTGATCAGGACAAAGAATAGAAAACGCTTCATGAGATAACATTTAAAAGATGACGAAAATACATTTTTTTTTGGAATGTGATTCCATCTGGTTAAACGGTCCATCCAATGCGTGCTTACTGTACAGGATTTTTTATCTTTGTTCAAGTTAAATACTCGATTTATGATCAAATTCATTTATTTATCCGTGGGGGGAATCGCGGGGGCCGTGTTAAGATACCTGACTTCCGGGATGATCAATCAATTTTTTGGAGTTTCCTTCCCATATGGTACATTTTCTGTCAATATGATCGGTTCTTTTCTGATCGGATTACTTTGGGGATTATCGGAAAACCTTGCCATTTCTCCCAACATCCGGATCTTTCTGTTTGTTGGATTTCTGGGAAGTTTCACCACCTTTTCAACCTTTGCGTTGGAAAGCCTCAATTACCTGAGAGACAACAATGCCAAAATTGCCATCGCCAACATGGTCATCAGTAATATTCTGGGCATTATCCTGGTATTTCTCGGGATCTTTCTATCAAAATATATTTTCACCACCAATCCATAAACATCATGAAATTACCGGAAACAGGCATTCTTTTAAGAATTTTTATTGGAGAATCCGATTCTTACAAAGGTCATACACTTTATGAAGCCATTGTGGTCAGAGCACGTGAATTACACCTGGCCGGCGCCACCGTCATCCGGGGGATCATGGGATTTGGCGCAAGCAGCCGGATCCATTCGACCAAACTTCTGACACTGTCTGAAGATCTTCCCATCATCATAGAAATTGTGGATACCGAAGATAAGATCAATTTATTGATGTCTTTCCTGGATGAAGTGGTGAAGGAAGGACTGATCACGAAGGAGCGGGTAAATATCATCAAATATATTCATCGAAAAACATAGCCGGATCAACCGTAAAGAAAATTATGATCCTTAAAACAACTTTTGGACTGAACTAAATTTTTAATCTCATGAAAGGACATCTTGAAAAGATCAGGGATTTTATCGATCAGAAATATATTGCTGTTACAGGGGTTTCCTCCTCCCGGCCAGATGCAGCCAATTTAATCTTCAATAAATTTAAAAATGCCAATTATCAGGTCTACGCCATTAATCCCAGGGCCTCGATCGTGGAAAATGAAAAAGCCTATCCCAACATTACCTCCATCGGTGAGAAGATAGGGGGTGTGGTGATTGCCTCCCCTCCTTCGTCGGCACAATCCATCGTGGAGGAATGTCTCGGTTTAGGGATCCGCCGTATCTGGTTTCACAGCTCGGTCAACCAGGGCAGTCTGGATCATGAAGTGGCCGATTTCGCTGAAAAAAAGGGAATGGACGTAATTCGGACGGGATGTCCACTGATGTATATTGAGCCTGTTGACTTCCCACATAAGTGTATTAAATGGGTCCTGAATCTGACAGGAAAGATTCCCAGAAAATAAGAAATTCATTTTTTGATTTTACTGATTAATTGCCTAGCTTCTGTTATGCCTTTTTTTAATTTTAACCAGGTTGCCGATACCTATGATGCGTATTATGAAACATCACTAGGTTGCCAGATAGATCATGTTGAAAAACAACTCATCTGGAGATATATGATCCGGATGTCACTTAAAAAAACAATGCTGGAAATTGGATGCGGAACCGGTCACTGGACTAGTTTTTTTCGTCAGAAAGGCCTAAAAATAAGCGCCATTGATCTTTCAGAAAAAATGTTGGAGAAAGCGAAAAAGAAAAATCTGGAAAATGTACATTTTGAACAAATGAGTGTTGAAGATATGCGTTTTAAGGATCATGCTTTTGAAAACATCATTGCCATCGCAACGCTTGAATTTGTAGATAATCTCGATCGGGCGTTCAAGGAAATATACCGGGTGTTAAAGCCGGGAGGTGTTTTGATCGTAGGATGCCTGAATGAATTATCTGAAATGGGTCGGAATATAGAAAAAAATGAGATCTATCGGATCGCTCATTTTTTTAAACCTGAGGAAATAAAAGAATACCTATCTAAATTCGGATCTCCTGAGATTAATGGATGTGCGATCATTAAAAAAGACCGTGTGCTGGATTATCCGGATATCAATCAAATTGTAAAATCCATCCGGCTTAAGAAGGGTGCTTTTTTGACCGGATTCGTTAAAAAATCGGAAACATGACTATATCAGCAGAAATAAGTCTTTATCCGCTCCGTGAAACCCATGATGCGGACGTATTACAATTTATCGAAAAAATTCAGTCCCACCCGGGGATCACAGTCGAGACAAATGCCATGAGTACCCTGATGACGGGTGATTACGATGAAATCATGAACCTGATCCATGAAGAAGTCAGGCATATTTTCACGCGTCAAAAAGCAGTTTTAATCGTTAAGATCTCAAATGGATGTCTTGTCAATGAATAACCTGCATGAGTTTCTGATTCCCTACACCGTATCTAACCTGATAGCCTTTCTTTTATTCTGGCTTTGCTGGAAAAGACCGCGAACAGGAATGATTGTTTTCGGGATTATTTTCATCCTTGCTGGAATTTTTAACTTCTATACTGCCTCCACAACCCCGGAGGTATACAGGCAATATGCTTCCTGGGCTTTATTGGATCTTTATGTTGAATTTATACAAGGTTTCTTCCGAGAAAATGCAAGTATCATTGTGAAAATTATTGCGTTCGGACAGTTGCTGACAGGTGCCCTGTTACTGGTAAAAAAAGGGCGTGCCCGGTTTTCAGGGGTCTTGGGAGGGATTATTTTTTTTATAGCCATTGCCCCGCTGGGAATTGGATCAGCTTTTCCCGCTACCCTGATTATGGCATTGGGCCTATTTACCGGATATAAAAAATCACTGGGAGATCGCTCGCGAAAGATATCCTGAATCAGGTGCATCTTTTCCTATATCCCATTCTAAACCACATCGTTCTTTACGGCATCAGGCGATCAATATAAACCAGGGAAAATCTGAATCGGTCATGAAGTTCAGGTATCTATCGAATAAAAACAGCCAAGGATCTTTGAAATCCCTGCCGATCAACCTCATTGTATCAGATATTTTTCAGGAATCTCCCTTATGTTTTTTATTTCCATTTTACGAAAAAACACTTCGGCCCCTTCTGATTGAAGTTGAATATTCCCCCTTCGTAAAGGTAAAATTTCTCCGTTTTCCTCGAGGTGTGACTCCACATTCACCATGTTCACCACACCGTTGACTACATGTATGCTCGTATCTCCAAAACAGAGGATCTCTACAACGTTCCATTCCCCAAGTGGCTTCTCATTCATTTTACTTTTCGAACAAATTTTACCTCCTGATTTTCCTTCCCCAAATGCTACCAGGCTGGCGGATGGATCATAAACATATCTTTCCCCGCCTTCTGGCATGGAAGCCCGGATGCTGCAATAGGTATCTCCCATGCGGTAGGAATCTCCAAACATGGTCTCCATCACCTGGCATTCATGTGATTTCTTCCAAACACCCAGTCCCTGCCCGTAATCACCTGTCCCATGATAAAGAAGTCCGGAGTTCCTCAGCCGATCCGATCCTTCTGGCCATTTTAAGGATCCCCATTTTACCTCCATGCGGAAGTGATAATTCTCAAATTCCTCTCTGGTGGCCAGTGCACCGTTGATCTGCCCTGATACCCTTACAGCTGGTTCGCCATCCTCCTGCACGACAGTAAAAATATCCAGGGGATCCCGGTTCAATCCAACCGCACTCATATAATTTCCTTCTTCATCCTTTTCCAAATCGAGCAGATCGATGGATGGATCAGGTACACCAATGTAGGTTTCCCATCCTTCAAGGTTTGTTCCATTAAACAAACTATGGAATTGAGTTGATTCATCTTTGGGAGTCTGACAGGAGATCAGAAAACCCAATATGATCATTGGGGAAAATAATTGCTTTTTCATAAAAAATAAGTTGGGTTAAGCATTAAAAAAATTGAAACCGAAAATAATCATTTTGTCAGAGCTTTGAAAATCTCTGATCGGAATCTGATATCAGTAATCAAATTTTATCCTCACTCCCTTATCCTGCAATTGTTTGAGCGCCCATTTGAATTCCTCATATTCGGAAGAACCTTTTTCAGTATTGTTATCTTCCAGATAGATATATTTCAGGTGTTCATAGGTAGCGATTTGGGATGGGAATACACTGATCAGATTCCTTGATAAATTCAACTCCACTAAATTATCAAGTCTTAAAAGTGACTCCGGAAAATCAGTAAGATGATTTTCATACAAATGAAGATACTTTAAATTTTTCAGGTTCCCAATGGTTGAAGGAATGTTCCTCAATTGATTGTGATGCAGGTATAATTCCCTGAGATTGATCATTTCACCGATCGATTCAGGGATCCACTGCAGTTTATTATAGGACACATAGAGAATTTCGAGGTTCTCAAGCCGTGATATTCTTGGCGACAGGCTGGTTAAATCATTGTAATAAACATCCAGCCAGATCAGATTGGAAAGATTGTACAATTCATCAGGAAGGTCTTTTAATTGGTTTTTATATAACATCAGATTTTCAAGCCTGTCAAAACTGCCAATTTCTGGGGGGACATCGGTGAGTTTATTCTCGGGGATTACCAGTTTGGTCAGATATTTAAAGCGGCTGATCTCAGGAGGAAGATAAATGAGCCCACAGTTCCTGATGATCAATCTTTTCAGATTCGGGAGAGAAACGATGTACCTGGGATCCAGAAAGATGGGATTGAAACTGATCTCCAACTCCTCAATTTGGTCCAGTTTATTAAGACCTTTCAAGGTACGTATCTGATTATAACTCAAATTCAGATATTCGAGATTTTTCAGGCGATGTATTTTTCCGGGTATCCTCCTCAATTGGTTATGGGAAAGATCAAGACTTTTGAGAGAATCCCAATGAAATATCCCCATTTTCCATTTGGTGGAAAGCTGATTCCCATTTATTTTAAGGCTCCTGAGATTTTTCAGTTTCCTGACTGAACAGGGAATCTTCTTAAATTGATTCTCTGATAAATCGAGACATACGATTGATTCACTACGGGCAAAACGGATCTTTCCATTGGAGAGCTGATTCCGTGCAAATATTATTGATTTCAGATTTAGCTTCATACTGAGCCTTTTCGGTACTTTTCCGATCTGATTATCGCGTAAATTCAAGGTATCAAGATCCCGGAACGAATAAATTATTTCTGGTATCTGCTCATATTTACCAGTGGTCAGTTTAACATGATGGATCGCCGGGGGTAAAGTCTTCAGCATCTGATCATATCCAACCCGGCGTAATGAATCTTCAAGTTCCTTTTCCTTCATTAATTTCTTATAAAACGGATCTTTTTCCCTCACCGTTCTTGTTTTAATCCATTCCTCACGCTCTATCTCCCTGGCAGCTTCCTCTTTTTTCCACAAAGCCCATTGCAGTTTCTTTAAGGAATCGATCTGATGCTTTCTTTCCCTGGATAAACCTGTGTTCTGGGAAAAGGCAGGATTTATTCCAGATCCATAAAAAACGACCAGAAACAATATGCCAGCCATAATAACATTGAAATTCTGCATAAAACAAATATAACTAAGATCTTAGTTATATTTAAGAAATGTCAGAGAAAATAGTTGATGAAAGTGGGATTTATTGCGAAGTGATAGTTTTTATTTATATCTTTTCGAAATAATGAACAAGGTTTTCCGAAAATATTTCCTTCTGATTTTGGTCACATTGATGATCAGCCCGGGTTGTGTAACCACCCGGTTAAAGATTGATGGGAAAAGCCTGGACCGGTATATCGAAGAATCCGAAATACTGGGTAGGAGTTTCAGTGGTTTCCTGTTATACGATCCAGAAAAGGGAACCATCCTCCACGAATACCAGGGTCACCGTTTTTTTACTCCGGCCTCCAACACCAAAATTTTTACATTTTACACTTCGAAAAAAATACTTGGAGATTCCATCCCTTCAATGGCGTATGCCATGATCCGGGATACCCTATATTTCACCGGATTGGGAGATCCCACTTTTCTGCATCCTGATTTTGAATATCAACCAGGTTTCGATTTGTTGAAACAAGGTAAAAAGCCCCTGGTATACATCCCGAACCTTTTTCTGGACAAACGGTTTGGGCCTGGATGGGCTTGGGATGATTATCCATACGCCTATTCAACTGAGAAATCAGCTTTCCCCCTGTATGGCAACATGATCCGGATCAGGAAGATGCCTATGGATTCAGGAATTCAGATCATTCCCAGGGTTTTGAGTCAACAGGCTGTGATCCGGCGGGATACAACATATATACTGGATCCGGGAGGCCTCCTCATAAACCGGGAGGAATTCAGCAACCGGCTTGAAATATCTTTCCAGGAGCCAATTGATTCCCTGGATGAAATGGTTCCGTTCATGGCAAATGACTCCTTGACCAGCATCCTGTTGGAGGATACCCTGAAAAAGACCATTCTGATCAGGCATGAATTTCCGGAGGTCCAGCAAAATATCCTTTATAGTCAGCCAACAGACAGTTTGCTGAAACCGATGATGATTGAATCGGATAATTTTTTTGCCGAACAGTTATTATTGATGAGTTCCACTGTTCTGTACGATACCTTGTCCAGTGAAAAAGCGATTGACTTTGCAATGTTGAATTATTTTCCTGAATTCAAGGACGAAATGGACTGGACCGATGCATCCGGCCTTTCAAGGTATAATCAATTTACCCCTTATGCAATCTCAGGGGTTCTTGCCAGAATCTATGAGGAATTTGGGAAGGATTATATTTCGGATATTTTCCCGGCCGGAGGTATTTCCGGTACCATGAAAAATAATTTCCCGCATCTCAGTGGTATTGTATATGCTAAAACGGGATCAATGTCACATGTGTATAATCTCAGTGGGTACCTGGTCACTCGAAAGGGAAGATGGCTGATCTTCAGTTTTATGAATAATAATTTTGTCAAACCGCCGGAAGAGATCCGGATGGAAATGACCAGGATCTTATTATCCATATGGGATAAGTTTTGACCATGGATCATGGATTTAAATCCCCATACTTTTTTAACTTTGATTCTCAAGCGGAAAATTAAAAATCCTGACTTTGGAAATCTGAAAATGATGATAAATCAGGGATCCTAAGTATTTCTGTCTTAATATTTACAAATATGTTGATCCGTGAAGCTTGCGTTGAATCCTTCCAGGAAGCCCTGAAAGCCCAGGAATTGGGTGCAGAAAGAATTGAACTATGTGCCCGCCTGGACCTGGGAGGCATTACGCCTTCCTATGCCCTGATTGAATCCATCAGAAAGGTATTGCACATTCCCATCATGGTCATGATCCGGCCCCGGGGGGGGGATTTCATTTATGATCCGATGGAGCTGAAGATCATGCGGCAGAGTATTGAGACCTGTAAAAAGATCGGAGTTGCCGGGGTGGTTTTTGGATTATTGCAGGAATCCGGGGCGATTAATAAAATCCTGACCCAGCAACTGGCCGAGTGGTCATCTCCCCTTGAAGTAACTTTTCATAAGGCCATTGACGAAACTCCTGACCCAGTTGTCGCCCTTGAAGATCTGAAACAGATCAAAGGGATTACCAGGGTGTTGAGTTCAGGTGGAGCCGATACGGCCCTGGCAGGAGCTTCCGTTCTGAATGAGATGATCACCAGTGCAGAAAATAAAATCATCATCCTGGCAGCGGGTAAGGTCACCTCAAATAATCTGAAAGAGGTGGCGGGTAAGATCAATACACATGAATTCCATGGAAAAAAAATAGTCGGTTCACTGGCCAAATGAAACGGTAGGAGGTCGGGTAAGGAGCTTTTAGACCAGATGATGGATTTATTTAACATAAAAATCGTAATCGCCATCTATAGTTAAATGACTGGCTTTTTTTGTTAATTCTATTTTTCTATATTCGGTCCCGATAATCTATTTTTTTTAATGCCTTCTTCAATCAATCTACGATATACGTTGTTAATCACCTCAGTGGCGGCATTGGGAGGATTATTATTCGGATTCGATATCGCCATCATTACCGGGGCAGCCCCATTTATCCAGACTTTTTTTGATCTTCAGGATCTTGGTTTGGGATGGACAGTAAGTGCCTTGTTATGGGGCTGCATTCCTGGAGCCATTCTGGCCGGTAGAATCACCGACCTGTATGGAAGAAAATCCATCCTGATGGTGGTGGCTTTGTTATTCATTCTCACTTCCATCGCCAGCGGATTGGCTCCTTCTGTTGAGTTCCTGGTCACTGCCCGTTTTTTTGGCGGATTTGCAGTGGGAGCTGCCTCGATGGTGTCCCCCCTGTATATTTCTGAGATATCTCCTCCGGATGTCCGGGGACGACTGGTATCCCTGTACCAGCTATCCATCGTAACAGGCATTCTTATTTCTTATTTGATCAACTTTTTATTGCATGATATTGGAGAGGACAACTGGCGGTGGATGTTCCTGAGCGGGACGGTACCTTCCCTTTTATTTTTTGTTTTATTGTTTTTCGTTCCGGAAACACCCCGATTTTTATTCAAAATAGGTCAGAAAGATAAATCATATCAAATTTTATTACGGATCAGTGGAATGGAGCAGGCCCGGTTTATCCTGAAACAGATTGAAGAGAGTTTAATGGTGAAAAATGCAAAATTCAGTCATCTATTTGAGCCGGGCTACCGGCGGATGTTATGGGTGGGATTTGGATTGGCTGTATTTGTTCAGATCTCCGGCATCAATACCATCATTGATTATGCCCCCATCATTCTCCGGACCGCAGGCTGGAAGATCGATGTGGCACTGTTTTCAACTTTTATCATGGGTTTTGTCAATTTTGTTTTCACACTGATTTCCATCTGGGCAATTGATAAATTCGGCAGGCGACCGCTTTATCTGATCGGATCGGTGGGAATGGCATTGATGCTGACCGGGCTTACCATAGCCAATCTGATCGGGCGGTTTGAAGGCCCTGTTGTTCTTGTATTAATTCTAGCTTATATCGCTTTTTTTGCTTCCTGCATCGGACCGGTATTCTGGACACTGGTATCGGAGATATTTCCAAATCGTATCCGGGGCATGGCCATGTCGATTCCGGTTTTCACCCAATGGGTGGCCAACGCGTTGGTTGTGATGATATTTCCGTGGATGTTAAATATGGCAGGCGGGGCTTTTACCTTTGGATTCCTGGCATTGATGGCCATTCTCATGTTCCTTTTCACCTTAAAATATGTACCTGAAACCAGGGGAAAGACCCTGGAAGAAATTGAAATGGATTGGTCCGAAAAAGACAAAAGATAAAATGTTAAACTGGAAAAACATCACTTTCCTGTTAATAGGAATCATTTGCCTGCCATCTTGTTATTCCAGGTATGAATCTTATCAATTTCCTGTTGCCGATCCCCCATCCAGACCCTGGACCCGCTGGTGGTGGATGGGTAGTTCAGTGACCCGGGAAGGGATCACCCGGCATTTGGAGGCCTTTGCAGAAAAAGGAATGGGGGGTGTTGAAATTGTACCCATATATGGAGAAAAGGGGGATGAAATGAACTTTATCCCTTATCTGAGTGATCGATGGATAGAAATGTTGATGCATACCCTGAAAGAAGCTGAAAGGTTGGATATGCAGGTAGACCTGGCACTGGGTTCCGGATGGCCGATGGGAGGACCCTGGATCCCCGGGAAATATGCTGCCAGAAAATACTCGTCCAGAAAAGACCTTGAAGGTGTGCCGACCCTTCAAAAGGTAAAAAGGGCTGCCCCGGAGGCGGAAGGATGGGTCGTTGATCCTTTTAGCCAGGAAGCGATCGGTTTTTTCCTTCATCGGTTTGACAGTCTGATCGAAGCGATTAGAATTATGGATCTCCCTTTGAGGGCTGTATTTAATGACTCCTATGAGGTATATGGTGCCAACTGGACCTCCTATTTTTCTGAAGAATTCCGTCAAAGAAGAGGTTATGATCTGCTGACCGTTTTCCCTAATCTGCTAGACAGTTTGTCTTCCGGGACTGACCCTTCAGGATGGTCGGATTACCATCAGACCATTCACGAACTATTACTGGAAGCCTCGGGTTTTACGATTAGGAAATGGTGCGATTCGCAGGATGTCCAGTACCGTTACCAGGCGCATGGCTCTCCCGCCAACCTGCTGGATCTATACGCAGCCGCACACATTCCGGAGACTGAATCATTTGGAAGCAGCCGGTTCAGCATTCCAGGCTTGTCCTATGATCCTGATTATGATGTTGAAAGATTTGCAAAGCCGGATCCATTGATCATGAAATTTGCTTCCTCCCCGGCCCATATTTCAGGGAAAGATCTGGTAAGTTCCGAGACAGGGACCTGGCTGGGAAATCATTTTAAAGTTTCCCTGGCCCAGGTCAAACCACAGGTTGATGAATTGTTCCTGGCAGGCATCAACCATATTCTATACCATGGGATCGCTTATTCCCCCTTTGACAAATCCTTTCCGGGGAGACGGTTTTACGCGGCCACGGATTTTGGACCTTCTTCTGCACTTTGGCCGTACCTTGATGAATTGAATCATTATATTACAAATTGCCAGTCCATCTTACAGCACTCAGTCTCAGGCAATGACCTGCTGGTCTATTATCCGGTTTTTGATCTCTGGGAGAAAAAGGGGCCTTCGGGAAATATCCTGATGCAGGATGTCCATAATCCTCAAAACTGGCTTTATGGAACATCTTTTGGTGATATCGTACAAGATTTATGGGACGGGGGTTTCGCATTTGATTATATTTCGGATAAACAGCTGGATGAAATCAACAGGGACCTGATCAAACTGCCGGATTCTTATCGGGTATTGTTGATCCCGGGGACGTTCACCCTGCCCATTACCACCCTTAGAAATATTTTGTCCTTATCGGAAAAGAAACTGAAAGTGATCTTCGTGGATCGTTTTCCCTCAGGGGTGCCGGGGCATCATTTTTCCCTGGAGAGAATGGATACCCTGATCACCCTGTTGAATGGGATCGGACATTATCCCATCGAAAAAACCAATCGGAAAGACCTGGCCAGCCTGTTAAATCATTGCCAGGTTCACCATCTGGATTTTGGTAAAAAGGGATTGTATCACCTCCGGAAAAAACACGGGAATGGATTCATCTATTTTATATCAAATTTGGGATCTATCCATTTCGATCAGGACCTTGAATTTCAGGAAAAAATTGAATCCGCAGAATATTATGATCCCGAAAACGGAATAAGGGGTTTTGTTCCCGTAACCAGTAAAAACAAAACAAAGAAAATAAGGCTTCAGCTTCCACCCGGGAAATCTTTATTTTTATTTACTTATCAAACCAGGACCCGGGGGGATGCTTGGGATTATGTAAAACCGGCAGAAGAAGGCTTGATCCTCGATTCCGGCTGGAAATTGTTTTTTTCAGACAGTATTGGTCTGGATCTGGATGAACTGGTCAGCTGGACCCAATTGCCGTATCCATGGGCTCCATATTATTCAGGAAAAGCTATTTATGAGACATCGTTCAGGATCGGTACAGTCTACCAGGAATATGAGCGATTTATCCTTGACCTGGGGAAGGTGTGTGAGATGGCCTCGGTAAGTATCAATGGTCGGGCGATCGAAAGGACATGGCATCTCCCTCATGAAGCAGTGATCCCCTCATCCTCCCTAAAGGAGGAAAATATTCTGACGATCGAGGTGGCAAATCTTGATGCCAACCGGGTCATTCAACTGGACCGGGATCATGTTCCATGGAAAAACTTCTATGACATCAATTTTGTGGATATCACCTATCAGCCTTTCGATGCTTCCAAATGGAAACCACTCCCTTCAGGATTGCTCGGGCCTGTCAGATTGATCCCACTCAATAATTAAGAAAAAACAGGAGATACCCTGGGTACGATCCATCCATTCTCGGATAATCAAAGCATAAAAATCAATATGGCTGGTCCCGCCGATTCAAAGGATGGATTGAATTTCATTATTCCTATCGTTAAAGCGATTATTTCATTGCTGATTAGGCCTGATAGGAAGAGTTCGGAATTTTCCCAGTCCTTGTTCAACTTTCTGTGTCTTTTTCCAGAATTATTCCTGGTACTTCATATCCGTTGAAAGAATGTAACGATCTTTTAGATGATCTTCAAAAATGTCTTTCCTAAAATGGAACTAGGTCGGATTAAAGCTCCTCGATCTTCAGATTCCTCCAGGCTACTTTAATACCTCCGCCGGAATGGATCTGGAGAGCAATCGAACCCGTAGCCTTGCCAATTTTTTCATCCCTCAGATCGATCATTTCCACTCCATTCAACCAAGTAGTCACATGATCCCCAACGACTCGAATACGCATGGTATTCCATTCTCCCATTTTCAATATCTTTTCCTTTTCCGGCTCCGGTTTGATCAACCATTCTCTCCCATATGATTCATAAATCCCACCTGTATTATGTCCCGGAGGAGCTACTTCTGCCTGCCAACCGGTTATTTTCGTTCCTTCGATGGATGATCTGAAAAATACGCCACTATTCCCATTGGCCTCCTGCTTGAATTCTACTGTCAGGTCAAAATCCTTATAGGAATCAACTGTCGCCAGATAGCCGTATTCCTGATCCGGGCCACTCTCGCAAATGAGTAAACCGTCATCTACGTACCATTTTTCGGTTCCGTATATTTCCCATCCTGTCAGATCTTTCCCATTGAAGAGCGATTTCTTTTGTGCCTGGGACATGATCGAAATCAGAATAAAAGAAAGGGTTAAAAAAGCAGTTATAAACTTATTCATTGAAGTATGTTATGATTAAAAAGCAACAGGTAAAAATTGACTTAACTTCTTTTAGTTAAGTTGCATGAAATATTTTGAAAGTAAAACAAATATAAGATTGAAAGGTTATTTTCCCTTCAATCCTCAGGATCTTTTTTGTGAGAAACGTTGAAATTTTCCTTTATAGTTGGGTCCGTTAACCATGAATGAGCCCTGATCATTCTTAAATCCTTCTAAAAGAACAAATATCAGGATTCAACCTGGGAGGAAACTGCTTCCATCAGTTTATCAATGCGTGAAGCGATCTCCTTTTTATCGATCTCATAAAGATAATGGTAGGCTTTCTTTAAATCTTCCAGATTGATTACGACATTCAGATTCATCTGGTTCAACGTATGATATATTTCGATCGCCTTTTCCGGTCCTTCTTCCATGGCCTTTTCTGCCAGAACCTGGGTATAATTCAAATGTTGTGAAAGCAGGACATCTTCAATTTTCTTGGCAATGATGTGTTTGGCTCTGCAATCCGTGTGATCCATCACAAGGATTGTGCTGTTATCATCTACATATCTGAAAAAAGCTGTTCTGAAACCATTCCATAAACCATTATGATAAACGACCTGCTCATCCCCTTCCAGCTCTTTTAAACGGAAACCGAATCCATAGGGAATTTTCCGTCCGTTATTCAACTTGCCGGGGGTAAAGGCCTCCTGAAGGGTTTCCCTGGTTACAAGCTTTTCCGTATATAAAGCGCGGTCCCACTTATACAGATCAGAGGCTGTGGCATATACGCCTTTATCGCCAACCACGCCATCATTGCGCGTCTCCTGAATCGGATAAAATCTTCTGTATTTTTTATATCCCAACAGGCGGTTTTTACTGTCCCTGCTTCCATCTGCCCGACTGTAAACAAAGGAATCTTCCATTTCAAGCGGAAGAAAGATGCTTTCTTCAACGAAATCCGCAAATGACATCCCGCTTACCCTTTCGGCAATCAGTGCAAGTAGCATATAACCTGTATTTGAATAATTGAAACGACTCCCTGGCCTGAAATTCAAAAACATTTTATGTTCGGCAAGTAACCGAACCACCGCATCGTTGTAGGGGAACTCATCCTTGTCCAAATATTTTTCAACAAAATACATGTAGTTGGGTAGTCCTGCAGTATGATTCAAAAGATGTCTGATGCTTATGCTGTCATAATAATGGTACTCGCTACCCGAGAGTTCAGGAATATATTTGACCATTTTATCATCATAATCCAGAAGTTTCCTTTCCTTGAGAATCATAATGGCCATGGCAGTAAACTGCTTGCTTACAGAAGCCAGTTGATAAAGGGATTCTTCACTTAAGGTATCCCTGTTATTAAAATCCGCATAACCAATGTAGTTATTGAAGAGGATCCGGCCATGATGAACGACGAGGATATGTCCGTTAAAATGATATTTTTGATAACTCTCTTCCAGGATCTCATTAAACTCATTCACTTTGTCTTTTAAAAAGATCTGAGTAATGTTCTGCCTATCCTGGTCAGTTAAGGTTTCATTTTCAATTCTGACCTGATGGTCAATACCCGACAGGTTCAGTGAAACACTCAGCATATAAAGAAAATACAAGAACAAGTTTATGCCCAGATAAATCATCTTTTATCGATCGTCATCCCTAAAATTTCTTTCTTTTTTACCATCATAACACACTCACCCCTTGAAATGAGCATGGCTTTTGAAATTACACCTGTTTACACCTCAAAGTCACCAAAAATACAAAAACTTTCTCACTAATGACCTTTTCGTATGTAATTCATCAGAATTCCATGCATTTATCATTATTATACTTTAATAATCAAAAAAAGGTGGTGGTAACCCCCATAAGTCATCTAAATTACAGAATATGAATTACTTAACAGAAACGAAGATGTCAATTTTTGCCTTTTCAGGATCATAGGCATTCATATCATACACATCAAAATCCGCCAGATATCGCCTTTCAAATTTTTTTTCCTTATAAATATGATTCCAGGATTCGAATACCACGTACGGAAGTTTTCCAACCTGATGATAGACCGCATATCTTGATTTAGGGAATTTTCTCCCGATGAGGCCTTTCGGAACATGATCAATTGATTTCACGAGATTCCCGATGATCACGCGGTACCTGCCGGATTGATCTGATACGTAATCACAATAGAGGTTATAAACATGGTCGTCTATCCTACCTGGTATCAGATCAGAAATGCCTTCCTGAAACCATTGCTGCCATAAATTATAGATATCAGTTCCTGCAATTCCATCTTTATTGATCGTCCAGACAGAAATGCCCATGATCTTAAAAGCGGGTTTTTCGATGATTTCAAAATCCATAGGATTTGAATTTATTCAAAACGGTGATTTATGAAATTAATTTATGAATAATTGCCATTAAATTAAAAAAAGAGGAAGTATTTTCAACATTCCGGATCTTTTATAATGGAGAAGTTCATGGGATCAAGGGCCCAGTCAATGTAAGGATAATAATTTATATTAGTACTAAACCAGATCCCACTCAGGTTGAGGCCTCCCCTTCCAATACCAGATGATCAGATCCGTCATGGGGGGTTCCCCACCCAATTCGCGTAGTCTGGTTGCATTCTGTCCCCGGTGATAATGACTGTGCGTTGTCATTTGCATAAAAGCTTCTATACGAGTTATCGTGAATTCCGGATTGTTAAACCATGGAATGATAACCTTTTTATCCAGCATTTCTTCTGTCAAATCCTGCATAAATTCCTGGATCATACGATGCGTTCCCTGCGCATAGGCCTTTAAGCTGGCCGGTTCCTCCAGCACTTCGTCGGGAAGTTTAATTTCAAGTTGCTGAATGGCGAGTAAAAAACCATGTTGTCCCTGGTGAATATGATTCAACCGATACAATATTTTGGGATCCTCCAGGGCCCTGGGGAATTTTTCGAAGGCATTCCAATGCACTGTATCCGCCCATAATTGATGATTAAGCAGATCATGAATGAATTGTTTCATCCTGGATTCTATTAAGATTACAAAGGATTCTCCAGCAAAGTAACCAGCGGTTACCTGATTTTTCAAAGATCAGGATCTCCGTACCCGTTTCCTGGTTCAATTGATCGCCAATTTGATATTTAATTTCAAATAGACTGATTGCAACCGCTGTTTCTTTCAATAAATTAATGGCTGCCAGATCATATTTAAAGAATAATACCCTGGCTTTTCCCATAAAATCCTGACAGGATTTGATCGCTGACGATTTACCTTGAATACTTCCCGTTAATTCCGGGGAAAGAAAAATTACAGATTCTGTCAGAAGGTCATTCAGCAGGCTGAAATCCTTATTTGACCAGGCTTCGTTTATTTTTTTGATTGCCTGATTTATTTGATCTTCAGTTTCCATATAACAAGAATTTTGCTATAAAAATATATATCTGTATAAGGTCAGAATTTTTTAAGATTACAATAAATATTCATTTTCCCTCCCATGGATGGAGGTATTAGAAAACAGCCGGTGATGAAATGACCTCGCATTTCCAGAAATGATTTCTTGTGGATATAAACTTAAATTACGAATTCAAATGTTGAAACTCCAGCGAAAACAAAATTTTCATCATGAATCGACGGCATCGATCTCCATTCCGCTTTTCAGATGATACTCGACGGCAAGATAGGTTTGCATGGAAGGATAATCCAGGAACGATCGTGTATCAAGGTATACCTGTATCATGCGGTAAAACATGGTCAGGGGATTGTTAAAAAACCGTGCCGGGTTAAGCAGGTCGGAAGCGGACCGAAAATGTTCCTCAACGATTCCGTCCCAGGATTCAGAAGATTCTGCCAGATTTTTCATAACTACATTCCGGTTATAATTCCATAGCGGATGTATTTTCAGGGAGAGTGGCGTATGCCCATGATGCCATCGGTGAATAAAGGTCTCATAATCAATGGTTCCTTTCTTCCTGAAAAGAGTCAATAAATTAACACCCGGAGTAGCTTCAGTATCTTTCCATGTTTTTTGGTAAGCCACCGGGATGGCTTCATCTACCTGATAGATACCCGAAAAACCAGGCCCTTTCATCAGGGAATTCAGATCTAATTCTGGCTTACCTTTGATGGAGATGGAGGCAATTTTATCCTTTTTAAAGGGAATGACCGATAATAAAGGGGGTTTTTTGACTGTCAGTACTACTGAAAGGCCCTGGATATTATTGTCCCATTCTATCCGATCTAATAACGATCCAAGAATCCTCTCCTGAAACTGTTGATAGGACTCTTCCTCAGTACCCCTGATCAGACAGATTGATTTGACTGAATTTTTCATTCCACGAAAATATTACATATTTGAAGCTTTAAAAGAGTACAAATAAATGAAATCATTCTATTTTAGCTCCTTTAATCATCTGGAATTTTTGTTATTCACCCACAATGATGAATTTTTATGACCTTTTCGTCTAATCAAAAACCATCCTACCATGTACTGGTGACTGGCGGAGCTGGTTTTCTCGGCAGGCATATTGTCAAAGAATTTCTGGATCCGGAATCGCCGGTAAATGTTGGAGAGATCAGGGTATATGATCTTGCAGTTTTCCCGGAAAGGCTTCAGGACGATCGCCTGGTGTGTATCCAGGCGGATATCAGAGATTATGATTCGCTGAAAGATGCCTGCCGTGAGATTGACATGGTGATTCACGCAGCTGCCATTGTAGATTGGGGAACGCATTCCGAACAGGAGGTATATGCAGTAAACGTAGTGGGTACAGAAAACGTGATCAGGGCCTGTAAAGAGAATGGCGTGCCCATTTTGATCTTTACAAGCTCCCTGGATGCAGTTCATGATGGAAAACCTCTCGTGGATATTGATGAAAACCAACCTTATCCGGAGCAACATTCCAACATGTATTGTAAAAGTAAATACCTTTCGGAAGTTACAGTAATCGCTGAAAATTCGGAGGCCTTAAAGACCTGTGTGCTCCGACCGGCGGATATTTACGGGGAAGGGGATCCCTATCATATTGACTCCCTGATCCATATGGCGAAAAAGGGATTTTATGTCAGACTAGGTAATGGGACCTCCAGAAGCCAGCACGTCTATGTGGGGAATATGGCTTATGCCCATGTCCTGATTGCCGTCACCATGCTCCATAATAAATGTGCGGTTTGTGGGGAGGTTTATTTTATCACGGATGGACCCGGTGCTAATTTTTTCAAGTTTTTCGATAATATCGTTGAAGGAGCCGGTCATATCATCTGGCCCAAAAATCTCTGGATCCCAAGATGGCTCGCTTATACGCTTGGTAGCTTGTCTGAATTCTTTGCCTGGGTCATAAAACCAATCAGGAATTATAATCCCAAATTCAGCCGGTTTGCGGTGATCTATACCTGCACGGATTTTACATTTTCTTCCAAAAAAGCAGAACAGCAATTTGACTATCGGCCCAAATACAATGAAAAGGAAGCACTTGATAGGACCATTTCTTATTACAAAAAACCTTTGTTCTAAAGATAGGGAGATAAAAGAAGAGAATTTTGCGTGCCAATAAAAGCCTATTGAAGGTTAAGGTGCAGGTAGGTGCCATTGGATGTAAAATATTTACCACTTGCAAAAGATACCCGGGCTGATCCGTCGCAATTGCCCTGAAAATCCAATACGGCATTCCCCAGATCAATAAAACTTCCGGCTTTTACATTCTGAATAAATGCTATGCCTGCTATTGGATTAAAAGGACAAATTTTTAAATCCAGTTGTGTCTGGATCAGGGAATGATACAAAATACCGCCTGATTGGCTCCTTGCTTCCACAATCTGTCCTCCTCCATTGAATGTATATAAATCATCATAGAGGTCTGAGGGAGTCTTTTGTGAATTGATTTCAACAAACCAGACATTTTGTGTCACAGCAGCAAACACATCCGAGGGTTTATCCTGAATTCCCCGTTCCAGTTCCTGATCAAATTGAGGATTTGTCAAACTCAGATTCAATAAAGTATCAGACCCTTCTCCCACAACAATGTCCTGCTCAGCCAGAAGTGTAAGAATATTTCCCGTATCCTCCTGATAAATTACCGGAATGGTATGAATGGCTAACAATTCCGTATTTAATGATCTAAAATCGATATCTGTAAGCAGGATTGTGATCACGCCGTCATGTTCATCATTCCAGATCCCGGCAATAATGATCTTGCCTACCGCAGGATTGAATGGGAGAGGATATTGAGAATTAATATCAACATAAAGGATCCCTGCCCCGGAATGGGTTTCCGAATTTATTGATTGAAAAATAACATTTTCAGGCAATGGATCCCCCTGGAAGAGGGTATTTGCCAAAGAGGCACAATAGCCAATCGTTGCTGAGGTTCTCAATCCATCCTGCAAAGATTGTATTTCAGGTTCTTGATCAAGTTCCCTGATCTTTCCGCATGAAAGAAGAAAACAGAGGATCGGGAAAATAATCAGAAGCCCCAATACAGAGCCACCCTGATTAAGAAATAATTGACTGATTTTCCTGTTCATTTCAGGTATTCATCATAATGCCATCGGGAACGCTTATTTATTGATGATCCTGGCTGCTAAAAAGTAACTTATATGTACTTTAAGATTTGGGATCGAAAACTTTCAAATCAGGATCTTTATCTGCTGCACAAGCCTTTTGGTCTTAAGGCTAGTTGTTTTTTGACTTTTTATTGAAAGACGGGCTGATTTTTTTCCTCGTACAATGCTATAATTGTATTCCTAAGTTCATCCGGCTCGCCAACCAGTTCATAGGGCTTATAGGGTTCCCCATCCAGGAAGATCCCTCCCACATGTCCCAGGTGGAGCATACGCCCATGACACGGGCATAAAGTCTCATAATAATCTACCTTGTCTTTAAGGTCCCTGATGGCCTCCCGAACGACATGTATTTTATTATTTCCATTGCACCATGCATTGTCAGATACAACGATCTGTACTTTTCCCTTAATTTCTTTGTGTGGATGGATACGATTAAATCTTGGTGCGATCATATCACGAAAAGGTTTCCACAATACAACAGCCTTATCGATCCGGTCAGCTTCTCGGTACCCCATATGAACATAAAATGTCATCGGATTCCAATGCCAGTCCATGGCCCAGGTAGCCACTCCGCCATACCCTTCACTTCTGGCCATTTTTTCAACTTCATACAACATAAACCTGCCATAACCTTTTCCCCGCTGGTCCCCAATATAGTGATCATAAACATGCACATACAGACAAAGGATCACCAGGAGATCCTTCCCGATGAGGGGAGAATATTCAATGGGGACATAATGACATTTCCCTGCAATCTGACCCTCCTCGTTCATCAGCAATTTCGCCTGATATCCTTTTTTGCGAAAATCATTATACCATTTTTTCCTTTCATTAATTATGTTGTTCCAGCCTTCTTTCTCCGGCCACAGACAGGAGAAAAAATATTTTTGGTTCTTCCGATTGATTTCTATGAGTTGCATACGTTCCCCCCTTTTAATAAAATAACAATTTTTATATGGAATCGTGCAATATTTCTCTGGAATTTTAAAAGGAAGGTATAATCAGGTGACGTGGTCTCAGGTGACGTGGTCTGACCAAGTCAGGTGGTCTGACCGGGATAGGTGGTCTGACCGGGATAGGTGGTCTGACCAGGATAGGTGGTCTGACCAGGGGGCTTCGTCTGACGAGGGTGGTTGGTCTAGCCAGGATTGGCTTCAATCAGGGGATGATCAAAAATCCAGGGAAGCGGAATATGGAGACAGAGGATTCCTACTTTGATCCATCAGCCCTATCCGTTACTTTTTATCTTTTACTAAAACCAGGGAAATAATATACATGATGACTGCCACCCCTGCACCTGCAAAAAAAGTGGTCCTTAATCCATTCAGATCATAAAACAATCCGATCAGAAGTGGCCCCAGAGTCTGACCAATTCTAAGTACCATACTGTTGAAGGCCATAAAAATAGCTCTTTCATTGATTGAGGCAAATCCAACCAGCATGGTCTGGACATTGGGTATGATGAGTCCATGGGCCATCCCAAAAATAACCACAGCAGATATAATGAGCCACCAGCTGTTGACGAGTGCCAGCATAATCAGTGCAATGAAATAAAAGCTAATACTATATATCAACAGTGTTTTTGCATTAAACGCTCTGGTGAGTCTGCCAAGTTGAGATGAAACCAATGCGGTCGTGATTGACATGGTTGACATGACCAAACCGATCATAAGAGATTCTGCATTGAATATTTTTTCGAGTAACAAGGGAAAAAAAGTAAGATAGGACCCATATAATATGATGAATAAACAGATGGTAACTAAAAACAATCCCCATACTTCCCTTACATTGATGGCTTTCCATGCACGCATAAGATATTCCTTAAGAACGGCACGTCCGGTGGGTTCAGGATTGTTCAGGCTGAAAATCACGAAGAGTCCTACAGGGATGGCCAGTAAGGGCAGATAAAAGGGGTAAAACCACCCAATGGTGGCCAATGCTCCACCAATGGCAGGATAGGAGGCAGTACCTAAGCTTAAAACACTGGCATTCAATCCCATGGCGGCAGGCCGTTCGTTGCCTGAATACAGATCCCCGATCAAGGTAACATTGATCATTCCCAATGATGCTGCCCCGAGTCCCTGGATGAACCTGAATAGAAGGAGCGCATGAAAGGTATTGGTTAACGAGCATAAAAATCCGCCCAGCCCGAAAATAAATATTGACGGTAACAGGATGGTCTTCCTACCATAGCGGTCGGCCAGTATCCCCATCACAGGAGCCAGGAAGATCCCGGGAAAGGTAAAAACCGTGATTAGATACCCGATTTGCCGGGGTGAGATATTAAAATGTTTGATGATCTTAGGAAAAGCAGGTGTCAGGCTGGAGACACCCATAATTGCCAGGAGCGTGATTGAAAAAATGATATACAGATTCCGGTCTTTCAGCAGACTTCTATTGCCTTTTTCCATCGTATGCTCAATTACATCATCCCCTGTAATATTACAAAACTATTGTTGGAATGATTCTTTATTCGATCTTTTCACTACAATAATAATCTGTAAGTGGTTTCAGATTTTTCCTCAATTTAAGTGCGTTCAACCTATGTTTCTGTAAAAATCCCGGAGTTAACGTTAACTTCAAGGTCAGATCCTAGATCAAATATTGGCATCTATATTTCATCCAATTCAACCCGATTGAATAATTAAACCCGGATTGTCATTATTTATCCGTTTCCCCGGAATTCATCCTCAAGGATCCCAAAATGATAATTATCTTTCCATTCTCCACGGATCGGCAGGATCTTACGCCGAATCCCTTCGTTGGTCATCCCGGATTTTTCCATAACCCGGATCGATCTTTTATTTTCAATGGCCACGCCGGCCTCAATGCGGTGAAGTTTCAAAATATCAAATCCAAAATCAATTAATTTTCTACATGTTTCCGTGCCATAACCTATGCCCCAGAAATCCGGCATCAGCTTGTAATATATTTCACCCATTCTGAACCGATCGGCTGTTAAACTCATACCAGCCATTCCTATGGAAAGATGACTTTCCTTTTCTACAATCACCCAGCCGAATATTTTTCTTACAGAAGCTTTCTGATTTTCAATGATCGGTCGTAGCACATTTTTTGTTTCCTCCAGATCTTTAGGGATTCCGAGAGTGTTGTATTCATCCACTTCGGGCTGACTGTGCAGATAATGAATAAATTCCATATCGTCCCAAGTAAGTTCTTTAAATATCAATCGTTCGGAATCAAAATTCATAACCATTATAGGATCCTGTTGATAGGTTTAAATATTCCGGCCAATAATATTAATTTTTTTTATTGTTCCAAAAATTTCATCATTGCAAACGCCAAAGTGCTCCCAAATTCCCTTGCATTTTCTTTTGATACCTGAACACCCGAAACATCCGCATAGGGAAATTCCAGGGTGGTTGATAGTTTGATCCTGGGGATCGTTTGCACCCAGGTGTCAAAGGAAACGCCCTGATGGTAATTTTCTTCCTTATTCCATGCCTTCCCGAATGCAAGAAAATTGGAATTTTGGTATTTCAACTCGCCCCGGTTGTACTGTTCCAATAATTTGGAAAACTTGATTTGTTGGACCTCATTTACAGGATCTGACGAACCTACCATATATATCCATTCATTATATTCTCCTTTGATCCATGGGCAATGAAGATCAAGCGCGATTTTCAACATCCCATCAGCCCAGGCAGGTATTTCTTCCTGAAGCTTCCCGGTGGTATAATAGATGGAATGATCATCATAATCCCGGTTGTGGTCCCGAGGGTTCCGGTTTTTACCCTGATCGCCATTTTCAACGCCGTCCTTGTCAATAAACGGGATTATTCTGAATTCAACTTTCTCTCGTAAATAGGCCAATCCTGGATCCAACAGGATGCTTTCAATCATACCTTCCAAAACATAATTGGCCATCATCTCACAGGCATGATGCCTCGCGGTGATCAACACCTTATGTTTTGCTTTCTGATTTTGATTTATCCAAAATTCCTCTGCCGCACGCCCTTGCCTCGTAAAACACAAAGTATCCATCCTGGTTTCAGTCTTTCCTTCAAAAGTCTCGATAAATTCATGAAAGTCTTTTTCCGTATAAGGAAAACCCATGCTGAAATAGGCACACGTATCCGATTCGGCAAAGGAGTAGGTAAAGCGGTTTTCATTTACCGAGGTATCACCAAGCCATTTCCAATCATTCTGCTGATTGATGCTATATGCCGGGCCAAATGACGTAAATACATTATCACGTGTAAACTGGAAGGTGATGACATTTCCTTCCATGCCAGAAATCTTAAAATACCAGTAAAACCATTCCCCCTCTGTATCCCTGAGATCTGGCCGAAGCCAGATGGTGTCTTTAGCAATTTTTTCGACATTTATATTACCTCCGGGGAAATCTGTTGATACATGGGATTCCATTTGTTGGCCATAAATCTGTAATGGGATGAGAAGGAGGGAAAAAAATCCTGGTATTTTCATAATAGAAAAATAATAATATGACTCAATACATCCAATTTTATACGGTTAATTATACGATGTAACTTGAGGCTAAAAGGAAAAGCCCTACCTTTCGAAGTGCCCCGTAGTCAAAGAATTTTGAATCGATCTGCATTCAAAATAAAAAATGGGAATTATTTAAGAAAAGGCAAATATTTAGAATAGCCCTCTTCCTTCATCTTATTCTCGGGAACAAAGCGCATGGCAGCAGAATTCATGCAGTAACGCAAATGGGTGGGTGCTGGTCCGTCATAAAATACATGCCCCAGATGTGAATCGGCAAACCGACTTCTGACTTCAACCCGTAACATCCCACCGGATTCGTCTGTAACTTTATCAATGTACCTCACATCGATGGGTTTTGTAAAACTGGGCCAGCCGGTTCCCGACTTGAATTTATCCTCTGAACTGAATAACGGTTCTCCCGATATAATATCCACATAGATCCCTTTCTGGTGGTTATCCCAGTATGGATTATTAAAGGCCGTTTCAGTGGCTTCCTGTTGGGTCACCTCAAATTGAAGTGGAGTCAGCTCAGACTTCAACCTGGATTTTGCCGGAATTGTGTATTGATCATTTTCCGGTTCTCCCCAGATTTTTTTTATGAACTCATCCCTGCCTGAAGCCATGCGGTATTCCTCATATCTTGCCATATGATTCTTATAAAAATCCTGGTGGTAATCATTGGCCGGGTAAAACGATCTGTATTTAATGATTTCTGTAACAATGGGCTTGCCTAAAATACCTGAATTCTCAAGCCATTCCTTTGAATTTTCTGCTATCTTTTCCTGTTCCATATCATGAAAGAATATGGCAGAAGTGTATTGATGACCCCTGTCATGAAATGATCCTCCTGCATCGGTTGGATCGAATTGATTCCAGTACAACTCAACCAGTTCCGAAAAGCTCACTATTTCCGGGTCAAAAACCACTTGAACGGATTCTCGATGGTCCGTTTTCCCGGCGGACACTTCTTCATAGGTCGGATTTATCTTTTCGCCTCCTGAAAATCCCGAAACAACAGAAATCACCCCATCTACTTTTTCAAATGGAGCTTCCATGCACCAGAAGCATCCGCCTGCAAAAGTGGCTGTTTTGGTTGTACCGCTCAATGAAGTCGTTAATGGATCCATCCTTATGATTCCCTTCTTATTTTCCTGTTGACAACTCGTTAATCCGACCAATATTAAATTGACTATGACGATTAATTTCATCTTTCTCATTTGTTTATATAAATAATTTAGAGATCCCCTGATTACTTATACCAGAGAATCCCTTTGTTTGTTATATTTTTTATTGTACATCAACCACAGGACAATTGACAAGAGCGACTCCTGCAGCCAGAAGCGTGGCTGACTGGGCACTAGGCCAGTCACTTACCATATCAAAGTCGGCATTGTCATACACATCGACATCCCAGAAAGGAGAGTATGTCTCATCCGTCGGAATGGTTTGTACCACATTATGCGTCTGTTCTGAATCCATTTCTGTCATAAATCCAGAAGCCGGTCCACCTCCGGTTTCTCCGGGATTAATATTAAAGGTAACAAGAATATCAGACAAAGGGACTTCGGGATGGCCCTCCTCAGGTAATTCCACCATTAATTCCTTTTCCTGGAAATTGAAATAAAATACTACTTGATTTTTATACCAGCCCTGAGTGAGCCCATTGGATTCGTTCATATTAAAACGCAAAAGCGCGGTGGATCCTTCCGGCACTACAGGACAATTCACTATGAGATTTGTCCTCTCCACCGGGTAACCCATCTCCATGATTTCCGCCAATCTGGTGACCGTATTAGCTCGGTAATAGGGTGGAACCGTCACTTTATTAACATGCCAGAAATCATTGTATCCGGCATCGCCAGGAATTACATCGAGAATGTTCAACTGGCTTTCAACAGGTGTACTTTCACCTTCTCTGAACAAAACAAAAATAGGCGCTGAAATGTTGGATTGTACATCAAAATTATAGTACTGAACCTTTTGACCATCCGGACCCAATCCCTTCGTGATAAATGGTTCCTGATCGAAGTCAATGGGTTCATTTGATTCCGGCAAACCATTCGAACCATCCCGAACAAACAAGGTGCCTGCCGATTCACTGAATCTGTCAATCACCACCTTTTCGGCAGCATTCGGATCGAGTGGTGAAGCACCTTCTTCAACCGAAACAACCGGACAATTGACCAGGGCAACTCCTTCAGCCAGCAGGTTTGCCTGGAGGGCAGTGGTCCAATCAAATACCTGGTTAAAATCAGCATTGTCATAGATGTCCACATCCCAAAAGGGTGAATAATTTGAATTTTCAGGTAAAGTTTGAACCACATTATGTGTCTGACTGCTTTCTCCTTCTGTTTTGAATCCAGAGGCAGGGCCTCCTCCGGTTTCCCCCGGATTAATATTAAAACTTACTCTAATTTCAGATAATGGAACCTCAGGATGACCTTCAGCAGGCAGGTTAGCCGTTAATTGTTTCTCTTCAAAAGTAAAATAAAATACAATCTGATCGCGATACCAACCCCTGGAAAGACCTTTATTTTCAGACTGATTGTACCTGAGGTTAGCTGTGGACCCTTCCGGAACTACCGGACAGTTGACGATCATGTTAGTTCTTTCTATACTATAATTACTCAGCATCAATTCTTCCACATTCGTCACTGTGTTGGCAACATAATCAGCAGGTACGGTTACTTTATGAATGTGCCAGAAATCATTATAACCGGCGTCGCCAGGGATCACATCGATGATATTCAATTGTGCGCCAACAGGGGTGCTCTCTCCCTCCCTGAACAGAACGAATAGGGGAGCAGAAGTAATGGATTGCACGTCAAAATTATAATATTTTACGATCTCACTATCAGGACCAAATCCCTGTGTGATGAAGGGTGACTGATCGAAATTAATTGGTAGATTGGAGCCCGGCAATTCATTGGATCCATCTCGGACAAATAATGTCCCAGCCTCTTCACTGAAACGGTCGATGGCAACTTTAGGTGCCTGGTCGGGATTTGCAGGTATAGGACCGGGTGGCATTTCCTCGTCTTTACAACCCGACAATTGAAACAAAATAAAAACAATGGGTAAAATGAATAATGATTTTTTCATGAGCCTATGGATTTTAATTAGTATTGGCTCAAAACTAGTATCAAAGTATCACGAAAAAATCACAAAATCATGATAAGAGTATAAACTTCATCGTACCGATCCTATCATGATGTTTCAGCATGAACAGGATTTGAGGGAATGGTAATGATAAAAGAGGTCCCTTTTTTAAAGGTACTTCTCACAGTAATTTTAAATCCGTGCAAATCAATGATCTTTTTTACGATGGCTAATCCCAATCCAGTTCCTTTCTGGTCAATGTTCTTTGTTTTTACCCGGTAATAACGGTCAAATATTCTGGGAAGCTGATCTTCCTCTATGCCGATCCCCGTATCAATTATTTTTATGATAATATCATGATTGTCTGTGAATTCAACTGTCATCTTGATTTCACCTCCTGGCAGTGTATAGTTAAAGGCATTATCAAGTATGTTCTGAAAAACCTTCTCCATCATTTGAATGTCGGCTTCTATGGGAGGCAATTCATTTCCGGATTCCAGGGTTAATGTGTTGTTTTTTTCCTGGGCTTTGATCTGGTTTTTCAGCTTGATATCCTGCAACAGTTCAGACAGGGAAAACAGCTCCTTAACCGGTTTGACATCCCGAGCTTCCAGATTCGATAATTCAAATAATTCATTGACCATTTTCAACATGCGGTCGATGCTGTTCAGAATAATTTCCAGATATTCCTTTCTTTCCGCTAATGATAAATTTTCATCTTTCAGCTGGATCGTTTCAACATAACCCCGGATGATGGTAAGTGGGGTTCTAAGATCATGTGAGATATTGGCGGCAAATTCCCTTCGATTTTTATCTGATCTTTTAAGTTCATCTATGTTACTGACGATCGTATCGGCCATATCATTAAAAGAATCAGCAAATTCCTTCAATTCGCTTTTACTATCCAACTGGATCCTGGACTGTAAATTTCCTCTCTGAAAGTCCCGGATCACCTTTACGATTTTTCGGATATTTCTCACAATCACGCCGATGGCAACAAAACCAATGATAACGGCCGCTATCAAAGCAATGATCATTGATCGAATTCCCAGACGTAAAATATAGCTCCCCAGTACCATCTGAGAGGCATTTTCAAACTCTTGTCCTCCAAGGATCACATAGATATATCCCTTGAATTGTTGTTCTTCGGTAACTTTTGCTGCTGAAAATGCTTTCTTCTTGGTTGGATTTTTAGGATCCGTCCCAATTAAAAAATGCTTTCCTCCGTCTGAAATGAAATTTTCGATCGGGTCCAGGGGAACTTTATTCACTTTGATGGACTGGTTGGGCGCATAGTATGCCAGAATCTTTCCGGTTGTATCCAACAAATACACCTCAATGCTCGGATTGATGACCATTACATTATGAAAAACATTTTTTAAGGCATCCAGGTTAACGGAATCACCCACAAAACAATCATTCTCTTTGGCAATGTGGGCTGCAATTTCAATATCCAGGTTTTGCCTGGTCTCCTGAAAATACATTTCAGCTGTATTTACGGAAATGTATATATAAACCCCGGATATAATTAATAGTATAAGTAGAAATATGGAGGATATCCTCCAGAAGAGTGAATTAAAAAAACCGGTCATACATAGGCGTTCTTCATGATCTGATCCGTAAAACGATATCCCAGTCCCCAGGAGGTGATGATGTATCTGGGATTTGAAATATCCTTTTCAATCTTACTGCGTAATCGATTAATGTGAGAATTCACGGTATGCTCATATCCACTGAACTGATACCCCCAAACCAGGTCAAGCAAATTTTCCCTTGTATAGGTTCTGCCTGGATGTTTTGCCATTAAGAACAACAGGTTGAACTCTTTTGGCGTTAATTCAACCCGCTCGCCCATCAACATAACCTTATGGTTGGTCCCATCGATTAAGAGTTCCCCGAAGTTCAGTGTTTCAGATCCATCTTCCTGTTGGTTGTAACCATCTATTCGTCTGAAAAGTGCTTTAATCCTTGAGATCAATTCCCTGATGCTGAATGGTTTCGTAATATAATCATCTGCCCCCAATTCCAATCCAAGCACTTTATCAATTTCATCCGATTTGGAAGTCAGCATCAAAATCGGCGTATTATTTTTTTGCTTTCGCAATTCCCTGCATATTTCAAGGCCATCCAGATCAGGTAACATAATGTCCAGCAGGATCATATCATATTCCCTTGTCAGGGCTAATTGCAATGCATTCTTTCCATTGAAAGTTTTTGTAATGCTGAATCCCTGATCAAGTAAATGCAGCTTGAGCAGGTCTGATATTTCGCGGTCATCTTCAACAATCAGGATTGACTTATTTTTTATCAGATGGGCATTCATATATCTTCTTTTTTAAAATCACTCACCTTTTAATGAACCTGCAATTGAGGAATGTCTTTATCATCCCTGGTTGTAAATTCATTCTTAATCAATACAATAAATAATAAAAATTTATAGGATGTAAAGCTTTTATGGATCGATTTATGGTAATTGTCAGGCTGACTACATAAAAATCTGACTATATCCCCGAAGGAGGGAGTGATCTGACGAAGGGGCCAGGTCTGACGCGGGCACCTGGTCTGACCAGCGGGTGTCGTCTGTCTACGGGAGCAATAACGGAAGTATCACGGGAGTAAGGGGCCACGAAGAATGGTCCCGGTCAAATATGGTAAAAAAGTATGGGAGTTATTTCCTTAGGATTTGCGAGCTATCCAGTCCAGCATGGTATCCAGCGCCAGGCCGATATTTCCGATCTGGCAATGATTCTGCGCCTGATCCGTTCTGGTAAATATCCTTTCAGTCACTGATCGGGCATGGTTCAATGCATCCACCTGCATCCTGTGCATTTTAAAAGGAATAAAATGATCCTCCCTGCCCGTTAGTATCAGGACATCCTGTTTTACCTTATCCGCATGCAGGTTACCAGCATTTAACTGCATGGCCACTTCCATGGCTTGAATGGGTGTACTCACTCCGGAAATATTCATCAGCTGATCAATCATCCAGGCATGGGTACCTCCCTTCTTCATTTTTTTGATGGCTGTACGATTGGTAAATTCCGGGAAATAACGATAAAAGAAAAACAATAACCATCGGGAAAAAGCGTTTGAGAACCGGGTATAATCATAGGCGATTCCGGATGCAATCACACGCTTTATCCTGGATTCATGAGCTGCCGCCCTGAAACAAAAATACCCCCCCATGGAAATCCCGAGCCAGGTAACATTATCAAGATCAAAATAATCAAGGATGGCTTTGGCGGGTTTTTCCCATCGATAATCCAGGGTCAGGCCATATTTTCTCCGGGCAGCTCCCTGTCCCGGTCCTTCAAAACCCACCACATCATACCCAGATTCTGAGAAAGAACTCATCCATGAATAAAACTCCTCAATGAAGGAATCAAATCCCCCATGTAATACAATTGTTCCCCGGTAATTGCCTTTCGCGGGAATCCTCATGGCCGGAAGAAATGACCGTTTATAGGGAAGTTGATATCTCTCAATCCGATCCCCCTTGAATGCGAGGTCAAAAAATTCCCGGAAAAGATCATAGAGTAATTCTTTATCAGGATCCGTTGAAAAAGTATAAAATTCCGCTGCCCGGTAATAAAAAGCGGCTTGCATCAGCCTGCCCTCATTCTCCGCTTCCCGGGCCAATCCGATCATCACACTCCTCCAGTCGGCAAAAGATCCGATTTTTTTCCCTGCTTTTTTCAAATCTTCAAACCGGAGATAACCCATTGAATACCAACGATTCAATTGAAAATTATACAACTGGTTCTTGTGAAAGTCAAAATATCCGACCGGAAATAAAAATTTGCTAATGAGTGGCATATAAAAAATCCTGCTGCAAATAACAAAAACCTGTAAACATTTCCGAATAATACTGATCCTGATTCTCCATGGGGAAAAATCAGGTCGATTTGCATCATAAGATATGCCCTTGAAATTATGAAAAAAATCTGATCAACCTCTAATTTCCCATTTACCCATCAAGTGATCGTTTCTAGATTAAAAAAATAATTATTTTAAGGATTTTTCATTTTTAATTGAGAAAATATCAAGAGAAATAAGGACAATAAATTCAATGAAAACATTTCAACTGAAAAAAGTGCAGAAGTATTTGATGCCTGTAACGTAGGCAGTGGCGCCGGAGGTGGAATGGCGGCAAAGATGCTTGCTGATGCTGGATTTGAGGTGGTTTAACTGACAGCTGGTCCTGAATTCGATTCAGCCAGTGGAGATATGTTCAAATGGCCCTATGAATCATCCCGGCGGGTCACCATCTGGGATGGCCCTCTCTAGGAGGTGATGGAGAAAATGGGTCTCGAATACGACCCCAAGCTATTGCCTCAATAGGTAACGATGGAAGACCGGAATGTCCCCATGGATTTCACAGATTCCTAAGATCATGGATAAAACGATAGCCTGTTGCTCAAATTTATTGAAGACCTGAATCCTCTCCCCCGTGATGATGGAATGGAAACCGGCGTTATTTTTATCTCTGAATAATAAATGGTGAAGCTTTTGTTTTATCCCTGGAGAAAAGCCGAAAGGAATAGATGCCGCAAGGAAGGTTCCAAAGGTCGATTTCCAGATGATCATGGTAAAGGATATCCTTTTCCATTACAATCTTTCCGAAAATATCAATGATCTGAAATTGTTGATACGGATGTTTCTCATTAAGATCAATCGCCAGTTGATCCTCAGCTGGGTTCGGATATAATTTAATAAAATCTCTTTGCAGGGTCTTTTCATCCAATGAATGAATGGCCGTCAAATTTGGATTGTAAATTGAAAAGGAGTTACTCACGATCGTCTGATGCAGCGTAGAATCTATTGAAAAGGCAGTTACCCTGAACCAACAACTATCCCCTTCGGAAATAGCCGGATCATTCCAGTAAAACAAGGTATCCGTCAAGGCCGGGGCCACTGAAAAGAAGGTTTGTTTATGGTCAATGCTGCATTCCAGGTTATATTTCAAGGGCCTGCCATCATCCGGATTATCCAGGTGCCAGACAATGGGTCTTACAGAATTCCAATACATCCCAGCCGGGTAGGAAAGGGTGAGTTCTGGCTTTTCATAGGAATGCAGTAACTCAGCAAATCCCATCCCGGTCACCGGCATTCCATTCACCGTACCATTTATGGAAGTAGATCCTTCAAAAAACCGGAAAGGAAGTTGCACTTCATTATTCTGTTGACGGGTACTGATCACCAGATCCAGGTCATTTTGTGGGGAAGTCAACCTCCATTCCTGCGCGTAGCACCGGGAACTGTCGGACATATAGTGAAACGACAGTCGCTCAATCTCAAAATCAGCTGTGGTTAACTGAGTACTCTCATCCACATAAATCGACATGATCCGGTAGGCCGAAGTCGGTGGCACCTCCCTGGATCTGGAAAAAATGTTCCATAGGTTAATATCCATTTCGTTGGAAAGCTGAATACTGAACCATTCATAATTTTCTTCGGTTAAAGGATTGAAGGATCCGAATTGCCGGTCGATCCAGGAAGTTCCCTTGACCGGTTCATTAATGCCATTCACGGAGATCGTCCCGGTCACGTTATTTTTTGTCAGCGAAAAATAATAGGTGTAACTCGAAGCTCCCTGGTTAAACAGACCACTATCCCCCAGGATCAAAGGAGGTTTCAGGGAAATAAAATCCAGATTCAGGGCTTCTTCCTCTGAAGAAACCGAAAGTGTATACTCAAATGGGATCATGTGGCCTGTGCCATCGGTTCTGTTTTGCCAGTATTCCAGGATATCCGGATAAATGGTCGCATGAATATTAAGGCTGTCCGTACCCAGTTCGTTAAAGATCAACGGACTGGTATCATGATAAAATGCTCCTGTATTTTCATGACTTAGGTTGAAAATCCTGAATCCGTCATAACCATACAATGGATAATAAAAATAAGATACCATAAAGCTGTATTCATTGCCTGTATCATCTCCCTTCAGATGTCCGGCCGTATACCACCACTCGATGGGTTCTCCTTCATGCCATCCTTCATCTTCCGGGAAGGACAATAAACTTCCCACAGGTGTATATGGATAGCTCTTCCAACTTTGAGTATATGCCGGGGAAAAAATAAAAAAAAGGCTTAACGCGAATAAATAATATCTAATTTTCATTTCCTCAAGTTAGGGTGATCAAAGGTTGTAAAATTCGCCCAAACATTTCATTAATCCTTCTTTATATCCTCAAGCTAATTAATATCAATTTAATTAATTTACATAAAACCGCCAGACAGAAGGATGATATTTATTCTTGTAAAGAATCGAAAGTCTATGCCCGAAATTATCTTTAATCACAGTTCACATCTCGAATAATTTTTTCGATTTTTAAACATAATTCTTCCTTGGTGGCCCTGGAATTCTCAATGATGTATTCACAATCGATATTTTTCTGTTTGACCGCCTCATTAATTTTATTTACCTGATCATCTGAAATATTGATGTGAATGCTTTGATCCCGTTTTCGAATCCTGGCCAAGCATAATTCTGGATCAGTGTGGATTTTTATAAGCGTCACGTGATAAGTGGATTGGAGATTGGCACACATGGCATCAAAATACCTTGTAATGCCGGTGGATTCAAATACAATGTTGTCGTAATGATTCATACGATCCCTGATGGCTTTTTCAATGATTTCAAAGAACTCCCTGATATAGTTTTCATCCTCTGGTTCCCGATCTTTTTTTATTTCTCTGGCCCAATTCTCCACTTTCACGAAATGAACCTGGAAATACTTGTCAAAGAGATCCCCAATAAACGATTTTCCACTCCCTTTTGGACCAATTAAAATATAGATAAATTTATTTCCAGCCATTGCTTTTTCCTGAAAATTAATTATTTCTAGAATTTACATCCAAGATTTACAAGATCAAAATACATGTTCATGATTCAATAATCCTTGATGGAATCTATGTTTACAATAGATTAATATTAACTTTTCACCAGACCGATTCTCAATACGGTACTGCTGAAAAATGTCAATTATTTATTACGTGTTTTAAATAAAAATAATTTCCCATTAACCCTATATAACTATGAAAACCTTGAGATCATCGAGAAAGACAATCAGCATTTTTCAGTAGAAAATGTGGATGCCGTTTTAGAGGTCATTCATCCGGACATTGTCTGGGATGAATGCGGGAAGGCTGGGAGCAGGCCCCTTATGAACAGATCCGCAAACCTCAAAAATGGAATGATCAAAATGGTTACTCTGAACCAAACCCCTTTCCCGGATAAAGCTGACTACCTGACCTCCGTGCGCATAGAATCTTGACACTGCGTAAAATTTCCCCTGATCAACGTGGAAAATAATCAACTGGATATTTAAATTTTTAATGACCAGGTAAGCAGCTTAATCCGGGTCCTGAATGGTCTTCGCCTTTTTAAGATCGATGGTGTTGACTGAAACATGGTAATCTACATTATCCGGCTCGATGAGAGGAGTAAATCATCAATTCAATCTTTCCGGATCATCTGTGAATGCCCTGAGAACCAAGCATATTTCCTCGCTAAGGCAAGCTGATTGAAGGAACATCTAGCGACGTTTCAAATGAAAAAATCAAGCTTAAAAATTCAATATAATTCCGGATACCATGCCAGGATCAATAGGCAATCCCTTCGGTATTACTGAATTTTCCCATGATCCCCCAACCGCCAAAATTCTCGGTCACGGTTATGATCAGTTCATTGATGCCTTGCTGTAAGGGCAGATATACCTCATCGAAATAGCCGATGGTCCCTAAAAAGCGGTAATCCCTTGACTGATAGATATTCTGACCTGTATACAGAATAAGGCTATTAACATATACCTGGGCGATATCGGAATATCCGATCTGAAATCCTTTCATCTGATCTTTAGTAGCATTGATCTTCAGCCTGACCATTACTGTATTGCCGCTGGAAAGATCCGATAACTTTGCCAGATTCGTGATCCCGGTATTTTCACTTTTCAATTCGGTCCAGCGAAGCTCGTTAATAAAACTATTTTCAATAATCAATTTATCTTTGACCTTCTCATAAGCAAATGGATTACTGACTTCCCAGGATAACACCGTGCCATAGACTGGATCTTCCAGAGCTATTATCCGGCCTTTCAGCTCAGGCTTATCCTCCAGTGTATATTTGAAGTTAGCAAATTTTCCTGCCGCAAAATTCCCGGCTTCCACTCCTATCTTTCCATCGAGAAGATCTCTTTTCATATCATAGATGATCAAAGCCGGTTCCTCCATATTCATGATGTAAACTTCCCCTGATTTTCCACTCACGAGGATCTTCACATGCATCCACTCCTCAAAAATATAATTGACCGGTTGGCCATAGCCTTCCCCATAATATAATTGCCAGCTTGCCAATCCATTAAAGACAGGCGTGTATTGGTTCGCATCCGGATTCCCGGATTGATGCGGCCTGATATAAAATTCTTCATAATTCTGCCTATCCTGTAATCTCCATACTGCTCCCATAAATCCACGCTGTTTCGGGATCGCAATGTCGAACTCAATGATCCCATTTAAAAAGTCCGTATCTTTCAGATAGGCTATACCCCCTTTAAGCATCAGGGTTTCATATCCATTATATTCAGCCAATTCATATTCTTCCGCTTCGATATCCCATTGATCAGAAGAAAAAGGAATTATTTCCTGGGCAGTAACTGATAAAGCAAACATGCTATCTAGGATAATGCAGGTTAAAAATTTAATTAATTTCATGTTTCCAGTGATTCATATTAAAAAATCGGCCGACTTATATTATAATGAAAATATAATAAAAAAATATATAATATATATGAAATATCCTCAAACGGTACACCATAAAGTAGCAGTAGAAGCATATATCAATGTATTTTAACATTCTGATAATTTTATATCTCTTCGATTTAAATGATCTCATAAAATTTTTTATCCCTGTCATAAAAACATCCCCCTGAATTCAACGGAGATTCATTCCCTTCGTTATATCAAAGATCCTTGATAAGTAAAAGAATCAGGGAATTGCGTGGGCATGTTTGTTATGGTTCCAGGGAGACTTGGAAAAGATTCTGACTCGGAAAATTTCAAATTGGTGTGACCAATTAAAAATGAAACTGATCTTACTTTCCGTTCCAGAATTGATAGACCAAGCTTACCCTGGTAAAAATCAATCTGGTCCTTATTTCTGCCGGTGATAAGGGAAGGTTTTTTTATGTTCATACCTCCACTTCTTTCTCAAGGAAAATTTCAGAAAATGAATTTAATCTTAAGATAATGCCTCTATTTTCTTTTATTTTCACGAATATTATTATCCGAAGACTCATTTTATTCAGGATCTAAACTATATGGTAATATTTAACATCAGTACAAATTAAATATACACTACCCGAAACAAAAATCGGGATATACGGATGTCTCCGGAAGGTTTTTTCAAGAAGAATGTGTTTTTAATTTTATAATGAATCGATGAACAAATTCTGGCATAAAGTATTATATGTATACATTTTGAATTTACTATGGATTTCTCCAGTCTTTTCACAAACAGATAATACGCATAAGTTTTGCCTTGAATATACGACTAAGGTGTTCCAATCAGGCGAAGCTCATTATGAATTTTACCGCATCCCCAGTTTATTGTCGGATGGCAGTCGGCTTTACGCTTTTTCGGAAGGCCGGAAGAACAGTGTAGGCGATCATGGTCAGATCGACATCGTCCTGAAGATAAGCAAGGATGTCGGGAAAAACTGGGGCAAATTAATCCGGATAACGGAATTCAATGATCAATCTTGTCAGAATCCTACTCCTGTTTATATCGAGGGAGAAAATAAGATCTTTCTTCTTCTTCACCAAAAGAACCATTGCCTCCGATACGGAAGATAAAATCAGGGCCGGTACCACGCTACGGGAGATCGGTCTGGACCTGGTCCCGATTCAATTACCCGAGAACTACCCCGTCGAGTCCCTCTCGTTCATCCTGACGGCCGAGGCGGCGACGGCGTTCGACGAGCTGACTCGCAGCGGTCACGACGACCTGCTGGTGCGACAGGCGGCCAATGCGTGGCCCAACGTCTTTCGCCAAGGACAGTTCATTCCCGCCGTCGAGTACTTGCACGCCAATCGAATTCGCTGGCAGGTGGTGCGCGAGATGGAAGAGGCGCTGGGCCGCGTCGATCTGTACGTTTGTCCCAGCCACGGCGGCGACAACCTGTTGCTGACGAATCTGACCGGGCACCCGGCTGTCTTCCTTTCCAACGGCTTCCGCAGCTCGGACGGCACACCGACCAGTATCACGTTCAACAGCAGGCTCTACCGCTAGACGGAAATGCTCGCGGTGGCGCATGCCTACCAACAGGCAACCGAGTTTCACCTGCAGCGCCCGCCGCTTCGCGCCGCGAGCGACGCAGATAATCAAGGAGCGAGGACCCGCATGACTACCGAACCTTACCTCGATCGACGTCGTCGGCTGATGAGAACCCTCGAGGATGGTCTTATCCTGGTCCGCGGTGGCGGCCCGGAAGGGGCCAACCCGACCTTCTACTACCTGACCGGAATCGCCGAGCCATCGGCGGCATTGCTGTTAGCCCCTGACGGCGTGCGCGTTGGAACGGGCCGCAAGAATCCCGGGCCCGACTACGTGCGCGGCCACATGGCACGTCAGGTCCTGTTTCTGCCGCCCACGAATCCTCTCGCCGCGCGCTGGGGCGAGGACTGCTCGGCCACCGTGGAAAACGCCGACACGAAACAACTGGGTGTTGACGAGATAATGAGCACGTCCGAGATGGACGAAGTCCTGTCGGTGTGGCTGGGCAGAACGTCCGCACTGCGCATCGTCCGCGGGTTTCATCTGGATGCGTGCATCT
>CAVOVH010000009.1:0-476419 GCA_963699805.1 uncultured Cytophagales bacterium
GGTTGGCGGCTATGGCGTCGTCCCGATTCATTCGAAGATTATTTTATGTTCAATAACGCAAATTTACTGTAAATATGAAAACCTAAACATACACGAATTATCGGGATGTGCTATAGCCGTGTGTTAGGCGCTGGTGGCCGGACTTAGGAAATCAATCTAGCACTATGATGAATTCTTGCTATGCTAATAAATTGTTCACTGACTATATAAACGATCCTATAATTTTCAATAATAAGTTCGCGAATTGATTCATTATTAAATTCAGGGACAATGCGTCCGGATTTCGGAAAGTCTTCAAGCTGGTCAACTCTTTGAATTATCCTTTCAACCATTTCAGTGGCATAGCGAGTTGAATCCTTTGAAATATAATCATGAATCGATTTTAGGTCATCAATTGCAAGATCAGTCCAAATTATTTTGACCATTTTTTAGCCAATTCTTTTACCTCTTGATGGGTTTTTGTTTTACCCTCCTTAATCTGATCCATTCCCTTTTCCACCTTTTCAATAAAAATAAGTTTATCGATTAATTCATCAAGATTGAATTCGGAAGGTAATTCATTGATGGTCTTTATTGCTTTATCTCGTTTCATAACCAGAAATTTGTTAAATATAATCATTTTAGGCCACTTGTGCCTAACGGTTCGAATATGGGGCGTTGGGCATTTCAAAGCACCATCATATCAAACCGTTATATGTTTCATTAAATGTACCCATTTTCAATTTAGCAATATCCGCCCAATGACCTATATTTATTGTTATGCACTGGGATTAATTCTTATTTGTATTCACCCCAATATTGTATTTTTGTCTAGAAAATTGCTAATAATTACTGATTTAGAATATCATATTTATTTTGGTCATTAAAAGACTAAAATTCTTTCATTCCTCATCCGTCAGATATATTGATAAACCAAAGGATTGTATTTGGTTCAATTTGATTATTTTATCAGATTCAGTAAACAAAAACTGATTTTTTATCAAATATTGTTTTGCATCGTCTAAAGATTTTATTTTAAAAGTAATCTTTCTCACTTCGTTAATATTTCCTCTAATAAAATAAAATTGAAGAGAATCATTAATTTGACAAATATCATTTTCCCCAATTTCCAACGGATAAAGATATTTCTTCCATTTTAGCAAGTTAACGTCCTCTTTATATCCAATAAATATTTCTTTAATATATTCAATGCCAAGTTTGTTGTTTTCCTTTGTATTCATCGTATTCCGCAATGAATCTCTTTTTTCTTTATCACTCACTTCATATAAAGCGGTAAAAATGTTTTCATTAGACAGAATACTATCTCTGATATAGATGGAGCCTTTGTTAACCTGATGCTTAATACCGTGCTTATTCAAAACCTGCTTGCTTGATGCCAGCGATTTAACCTCTAAATTTATTCCATAAAAAATGGCTCTAAAATTATCTGAGGCGTAATCAATATTGTCATATGGACCGCATGGTTCTAATACCATATTCCCAGCATAAATTCCGGCATATTTTCTCTGCCCATATTTTAAAGGTGTATAATAAACAGGTAGCATTAATTTGTGTAAAAAGAATTGATAAACGGAATCCTGCGAAATGGTATCTCTCACATGTACAGAGAGGGTATGAACTCCTGATATAATAGATTCAGTTTCGAGACATAAGGGATCTTTTGTAGTTTTGATCTGTGCAAAACTACATTGACAAATGATTATTATTCCGATGAGTGTTAAGTAATATATTTTATAATTTCCGGTCATACTAATCTAGTCCTAAAAAAAGCATTTCTAATTATTTGTTAATTATATTCCTTGTGCATAACGGTTCGCTAATATGTGTAGGCTGGGCATTTCGAACCACCCACTTATCAGACCATTAATATGTTTATTACATATACTTACCATTAATTTTCAATTTCGCCCAGCTTACCTATATTAGCTGTTGGCGATAGTATTATTTTTCGCATTCTACTTGAACCGAAAATCCTACATTATCAAACATCTCACGTTTCCAATCTCCCTGACTGGTTAATCTATAATAGCCGTTCCCTTTATTCATCTTTCGATTATGAACTGCACAAAATGTTAACTTTCCTTCGGTTTTATCTGCAATCTTATAATACTCCAACGAAACAAAGAAATCCCCATTCGTTATAATATTATATTTTTCCAAGTCTATGATGTATTCACCTGCTGATGTTATTTCAAGAAAAATCGCTTCTGCCAATATATTTTCATAAGGTTGATCATTTTTCGAAGTGTAAATATTTAATCTGACAGGAAATTTATCAAAGGTAAATTCACCCATATAAAATCTAAAGTTTTTTAAAAATGCTTTATTCTTCTTCGGGGGGAGGTTTATTATTACACCCATCTCTGTTCCGAGTATATCAGAATAAAAAGCATTTCCGTAAGGTGAATTTGATTCACAGAAATTTCCTAAAGTATAGGTTTTTGTATCAGTTGGTCGAATAATTACTTCTTCCAATAGATAGGATTTTGGTAATAATTCAATTTTGACCTGGTCGACATTGCTTATGTTGTCTTTAAAATCCCTAATTAAATATGTTCTCTTCTCATATCCAATACATGATATACATAAGGTATCTTTATCGAATTTACTATCTAATTCTATCTTAAACCATCCGGTAGCATCTGAAACAGTCCCAATATTTTTACCTATTATTCCGATGTTTGCAAATAGTATTGGTTGTCCACTTTCTTTATTGATCAATTGGCCGGAATATATTTGTGAGAATGAACTAAAAAAGTAAAAATTTAATAATATTATCAGTAGAAAAATTTTCATTCTTTATTTTATTTATCTATACTTCATTTCGCTGGTTAGCTGTTAATATTATCGCCAACGGGCCAGCTATGGCCCGTCCTGAACTAACGAAGATCAATTTATTATTTTTCGGAACGAAAAACTAAAGAGCGGCAGTTAAAAACTGGACGTGAAACGAAAACAAGGGATGGGCTATAGCGTATTGTTGGCAAAAGTTTTTGATTATTCCGGCCTGGCCAGGAGGATGGTATTAGCAATGGACATTTTATTGCGCGACAGGGAAGTGTGACCGGGAGGGGATCCTGATGGCACGGGCGCTGAAGATCCTGATTTGCGGGCTGATCGTTAAGGGAGGGTGATATACTATTTAAATTTTTGCCAACGTTGGCGGCTATGAATGCGTGCCACCTTAATTCCAATTTCGTTTCCAATTAAGGTAATAATCGTGTCTAAAGGCCCTAAACGCTTTACCAGCCAACTAAGGCATGGTTGCATAGCCGCTTGTTAGGGGCTGGGCCACCTATAACTTATTCAGAAATTTTTATTATGTAAACTACCGCTTAAACTTTCTCTAATTATCCGTAAAAGTGTGGAAATCGTATATCAACTTGCATCATTCTCAATCCTGTGATATATAGGTATTTGTAGTACCGCACTTTTGAGCAAGTTGTTCCTGGGTCATATTTTTTAGTTTTCTTAATTCCTGAAGCATTACTCCAAGTTGGATGTCTCATATTCTTGCAAACAGATTCCCTTTTACGTTCATCCACTTTGCCATATTCCTTATGCTATATGATCATTAAATTCTACTATATTACTCTTTTTGGTCCTGATAATACTGCGCTTTCAATTTTAATGCTCTTTCAATTAGATTTTTGGGAGTTTTTTGAGTCTTCTTCTGAAATCCATTAAGCATAACAACCAAGATTTCCTGTTTCAAAGAAACAAAATACCGGATATATATTACTTGCCTGAACAATTCGGATTTCATGATAAGTCTGTTCCAGTTATATGTTTAAAATATATTTCGGAATGACCTTTAGTTCTGTAATTAATCTAATTGTCCAGTTTATACGGTCCTTGACTTTTAGTTGCTGCTTATTATAAAACTCCCAAAGATCGTCACCATAAATAAGTACCCTTCTAACCTGATGATCAATCCACTAAAGTTAGCTAATTAGGTAACATGTCCAAATTTAATAAACGAGGAATTTTCAAGAAAAGTTGAACGGTGGCTTGCCCCTAACGGGCCAGCTATGGCCCGTCCTGAACTAACGAAGATCAATTTATTATTTTTCGGAACGAAAAACTAAAGAGCGGCAGTTAAAAACTGGACGTGAAACGAAAACAAGGGATGGGCTATAGCGTATTGTTGGCAAAAGTTTTTGATTATTCCGGCCTGGCCAGGAGGATGGTATTAGCAATGGACATTTTATTGCGCGACAGGGAAGTGTGACCGGGAGGGGATCCTGATGGCACGGGCGCTGAAGATCCTGATTTGCGGGCTGATCGTTAAGGGAGGGTGATATACTATTTAAATTTTTGCCAACGTTTGTATAAACGCAGCATTGCGTTTATATATCTTTTATGTTTTTCAATTTAATTGATTAAAGATCACACGTTTATATAAGAAATTCAAGAACGCAGTACATTAACTTTTTCCTTGGAGATTATAAATCGATATTATCTAATGGACTTCTGACTTCAGCCAGATTCTTTTTTGATACATGAGTATAGATCTCGGTGGTTTTCGGATTACTGTGGCCCAGTAATTCCTGAACATATCTTAAGTTTACTCCCTGCTCGATAAGATGAGTTGCAAAACTATGCCGGAGATCATGTAGTCTATATTGTCCTGATATTTTTGCCTTATCCAATGCTGCCTTAAATATGGATCTTACACTACTTTTTGAATATGGTTTCCCTTTGGGTCCTTCAAATAGCCAATATCTGGGTTGATATTCCTTTTTATATTGATCAATTAAAGGAATCATTTTATTACTCAATAAACTTACCCGATCTTTCTTTCCCTTACCGGACCTGATAAAAATTAATCCTTTATCCTTCATCAGATCCTGAATCCTTAATCCAATAAGTTCACCTGATCGAAGTCCCGCTGAATATATTAAGGCCAGAATCGACTTATGTTTCAGATTATTTATGGAATTAAATATTTTTGATATTTGTTCCTCTGAAAGCACTGTGGGCAACTTCTTTTCCTTTCTGGGCCGTTCAATATAGTATACCTTGCGTGACCCTCCTAGCACCTTCTCAAAGTAAAACTTAATCGCGTTGATCGCCTGGTTCTGTGTGCTGGTTGATATTTTACGCACCGTCACCAGGTAGTCCTGATACTCCCGGATATCTTCCTCTGTGAGATCTTCCACCCTTTTTTCTGAAAAATAATTGATAAATTCCCTGAATAATGAGACATAGGTTTTTATTGTATTTGGGCTGTACCTTCTACGTTTTAATAAATTCTCATATTCCTCAGGAACCTTTTTTCTAAAGGAAAATTTCTTGTCAGGTTTGCAAATCATTGGAATGGTTTTTACGATACCATCCTTTTCCTTATCATTAGGTTCAATCGTCAAGCTTTTCTTACTGAAAATTCGGGAACTGTCAATCCATGCCTTCCCCTTAAAAACCCTGTAAATGGATTTGAGGCTGGAAGGATTGTTTGGCACATACCAACATTTGTGCGTATCACTCCAATGCCTGCCTTCAATCTGCTTTACAAGATCGTTCAATTCCGGATTGTACTCGAATTTAATTTTAATTTGACTTTTACCCTGATGAAATAAGGGTTCTATTCTAATGGTTTTCATAGCTGGTGAAATCTTTGCTTGTTTTAATTTAAAACTTAAATCCACTTAAGCCAAAATACTATGCAAAAATCAGCTGGTAATTATCATATGAACTCGTAATACATATCATAACCTTTAACAATTCTACATCCATACCTCGTTGTTTTTCATGAGATTATGCAAATTTTTTACTTTAAAAAAAAGATATTATCCTTGAATCAATGAGTCAGAATATTTCTTACCTTTCATAACACTTTTTACTGATTACCATATGAAAAAAATTATTTTTGAGGCAACATGCTTTGCCTTATTTCCAGTGTTCCTGTGGGCACAGGATATCGATGGATCAAAGGACCATCCTCTGTTCAATCGAATGCCGGGATTTACCATTACCGATTACAGTTATGAAGAATTCGGTTCGGGAGAATTTGTCGATGAGAATGAAAATGATGTAAGCGTCGAAGGCGAAAAAACTTATATCTACTATGAGAGTGAAGATCAGGTGGCACCCTTAAAGATCATCCGAAATTATACCAATGCGGCCAAAGAAATAGGTGGAAAATCAGTCGAGTATACTGGTAACCGGGCATTTATTAATGTCAGAAAAAATGGAAAGGAGGTCTGGGCAGAAATAAATGCAGGGGAGAATTATTATTATATTACCATTATCGAAAAAGCTGACGTAAAACAGGAAATTACGGCGAACGATATACTCAGGGATCTGAGCTCAACAGGCAAAGCCATCCTGTATATTAATTTTGATTCGGGAAAGTCAACGATCAAAGAAGAATCGAAATCCATCATCGAACAGATAACTCAAATGCTCACCGATCATCCGGAAATCAACCTGAGCATCGAAGGCCATACCGACAATCAGGGCGATAATGCCTCCAATCAGAAACTATCTGAAAGCAGGGCCAAAGCTGTGATGGACGCCATCGTGGCCAAAGGAATCAATAGCAACCGGTTAAGCAGCACAGGTTTTGGTGAGGATCAGCCCATCGCAGATAATTCAACTGATGCCGGTAGGGCCAGAAACCGACGCGTGGAATTGATTAAAAAATAATCCATTCCAAATCGGCTTTTTATGAGTTTTCACAGGCTTTCAGGAAGTCTGCAATAGGTGTCAGATCCTTCAAGAAAACACAGGATACTTACTTAATTCGAAGTCTCCCGTGTTTTTAATTTCTCTCTAAACAATTTCTTGAATTTGTCGAGCTTGGGTGAGATCACGGCAGTGCAATATCCTCCTTCCGGATTATTATTGAAATAATTCTGATGATAATCTTCGGCCTTGTAAAACACGACGATAGGCTTTACTTCTGTAACGATCTCTTTATCAAAAGCAGGAGCCATTTCCTGAATAACCGCATGTACGATCTTTTCCTGCTCCAGATTATGCGCCAGGATAATGCTTCGGTATTGGGTACCCACATCGGCTCCCTGCTGATTCAAAGTGGTGGGATTGTGCGTACTCAAATGGATCCTTACCAGATCTTCGTAACTGATCATTCCTGGATCAAACGTTATCTGTACTACCTCCGCATGGCCGGTCAGACCTGAACATACTTCGCGGTAAGTCGGATTGATGGCATTTCCACCACTGTATCCACTTTCCACCTTCAATACGCCTTCCAGTTGCTGAAAGATGGCCTCTGTGCACCAGAAACAACCACCCCCAAAAGTTGCTTTTTCCTCCTTTTTCTCAATCTTAACCAGCGCTTCGGCATTGATACAATAGCGCAATCCACCTGGTCCGGGACCATCCGGGAATACATGACCCAGATGAGCACCACAGGTATTGCATACCGTTTCCACCCGGTTCATCCCGTGGGAATGATCGTCATGATAGGCAACAGCATTTTCTTTTACCGGCTGGGTAAAGGAAGGCCATCCCGTTCCCGATTCGAATTTTTCCTCCGAATCGAACAAAAGGGTGTCGCAACATACACAAGCATACAGACCCGGTTCAAAAAGACTGCACATCTCCGAACTGTACGGTCTTTCGGTACCTTTTTCCCTGGTGACCCGATATTGATCGGGAGTAAGCTGTGCACGCCATTCCTCTTCTGTTTTATTTACTGAATGGTCCGGCACTGGATTACCATTCCTGGCATACCTGATTATATCTATCCACTTTAACATTTATTTCCTCCTCTTTACTTTAATAATTACATTGTTATTATTAACTGCCTGTATCTGGAAATAGTTTAAATAAACCATACCAGATGCAGTCAAAAGTAAGCTTGCCGTCATTTTGTTATTTGTTTTCCATATTCAATTTGGTATTCGAGTATCTGAACACCATATGTAAATTGACTTCCCCGTATAAATGTCAGATTGCACATTCTTGATACATTCCCAAATAAAGACACCCCATTCCCCTGTATAAATGGATTGAGTTTTACCTTCAAGATATCTACCATTTTTTGTCTAAGGAGCCATCCGGCAAACTGTCCTCCCCCACATAAATAGATATCGGTACCCTCTTGCTTTTTTAAATCTTTGATGATTTTAATATCCGGCTTACAGACATGTACCTGTCGGCTTTGTGTCTTAAAACACAAAGAACTAGAAAAGATATAATGCTCCATATGCGGATAGGCCGGCTGACCAGGTTCCAACCCGAAGCGGTATCCAAACTCATAGGTTTTTCTGCCCATGATCACCGTATCAAAATTTTTTAAATCTTTCAAATACCTTTCAACCGCATCACTTTCCTGGACAAAACCGCTTATATCACCGTCAGGCCCTGAAATGTACCCATCCATGGAGGTAGCCACATAATAGACGACTTTCCGCATATTCATTTTATTAGTTTCGTGAGAATCCCCCCCTCTTTTCAGATTTTTAATTGAAATCAGAAAGGGTCAATAACAAATATAAAAAAACCCCGAATGAATCGGGGTTTTAAATTCTTTTATCAAGTGTGGCTTAGAGGGATTTTTTCGCAAGGTAAAAATCGATCATCTCATAATCGCTCTTTTCCCTTTCTTCCATGGCTTCCACGGTCTTGGGCGGAGGAACAATCACTTTTTCACCCGGTTTCCAGTTCAGCGGACAGGCCACCCCATGCTTGTCAGTTACCTGCAGCGCTTCAAGCACTCGGAAAATCTCATCCATGTTGCGGCCAACATTAAGGGGGTAATACATGATCAACCGGATCTTTCGATTCGGGTCAATGAAAAATACGGCCCGGACGGCAGCCGTTTCACTTTCCCCCGGCTGCAACATGCCATATAATTTCGCCACTTTCATGTCAATATCCGCTATGATTGGGAATTTCATCAGGATCCCCATATTTTTCTTTACATTATTGACCCAGGCTATATGAGCATGAATGCTGTCGATGCTCAATCCCATGAGCTTGGCATTCATCTTACCAAATTTTTCCTCATTTACAGCAAATGCCGACATTTCAGTGGTGCAAACCGGGGTGAAATCGGCAGGATGAGAAAAAAGGATCACCCAGTTTCCTTTATTGTACTCTGAAAATTTGATCATCCCTTGAGTCGTCATTGCTTCGAAATCAGGAGCGATGTCGCCAATCCTGGGCATCATATAAGGAGTTTGTTCTTCCATGCTTTAATTGATTTTAAAATTTGAAATTTTTTATATTTGGTATGTGTACTAATTAACAATAATGTAAGGTAATCTGTTTCATTTGAACCCAACAATTTTAAAATAATAAAAATAACTTTATAATTAATTTGTATTCTTGTCTATGAATATGATCGTATTATAAGGATGTCCAGGCAGCACATTGAAAAAATTAGGAATAAGAAAGGGATCATTATTGATATGGATGGTGTGCTATATCATGGCAATAAACTCCTTCCAGGTGTGATTCCTTTCGTCGAATGGTTGAAAAAGGAAGATAAAAAATTCCTGTTCCTGACTAATTCAAGTGCTCGGTCTCCACGCGAGCTGGCCGAAAAACTCTCCCGGCTGGGTATCGAAGTAAAAGAAGAGCGATTTTATACCAGTGGCCTGGCCACTGCCAGTTTCCTGCAGAGCCAGAAACCAGGGGGCAGTGCCTATGTGATTGGTGAATCCGGCCTGATCAATGCACTTTATAATGTAGGCTATTCCATGAATGAGATCAATCCGGATTACGTAGTGGTCAGTGAAACACGTGATTATAACTATGACAAACTCGAACATGCCATCAACCTGGTATTGCAGGGAGCCAAACTGATCGGGACCAACCCTGACGTTTCCGGTCCGGTGGAAAAAGGCATTGCCCCAGCAACCAAAGCATTGATCGCCCCGATTGAGATTGCTACGGGTAAAAAAGCTTATTTTATCGGCAAACCGAATCCTTATATCATGCGGCATGCTATTAAGACCATCGATTGTCATAGCGAGGAATCCATCATCATCGGCGACCGGATGGATACAGATATCATCGCGGGCATTGAATCTGGGATCGATACGTTACTGGTCCTCAGTGGGATCACGCGAAGAGAAGATATCGATAAATTTTCCTACCGGCCTACCTACATTCTGGAGGGTGTGGGTGACCTCATTGCCTGACTTTTTCAAACCATTTCTTAAACAATTCCCTGCATTAATTCCCTGCATTCCGAAAAATTTTCCTTTTCCAAGGCAGGCCCTGCCGGGATGAAGTGCAGTGACTAAAAGAAAAAAAATGATAAATTTTAGGATCAGGTGCAGGATAATCCATAAGGTATTGCTACATTATTTAAATCCTCAATAAAATTCAGACTGCATTTATCATACTCCGATCTTTTCATTATTTTTAATACTGATAAAATATACCTTTTGACCTAAACTCACGGAAAATATGAAAAGCAGAAAAATAGCCATGATCGGCGGAGGTTTCATCGGCGATTTTTATATACACGCCCTTCATGGCCAGCGCCGAACTGATCGTGTGCATGTGGTTTATTCACGAAGCGAATCAAGTGCCAAAAAAATGGCTGATCGATGGGGTATCCCCAACTGGACTACCGATATGAAAAAGGCAGTGAACCATCCCGATATTGATACGGTAGTGGTGGCCCTGCCAAATTTTCAACACCTTGAAGCGGTCCGGCTGGCAGCAGAGGCCGGTAAATCGATCCTTGTAACCAAACCCCTGGGTCGTAATGCAAAGGAAGCCAGGGAAATGCTCGATCTGGTTGAAAAACACGGTGTTTTTCATGGATATCTGGAAGACCTTTGCTATACGCCAAAAACACTAAAAGCACGTGAGTCGATCCGGAACGGGGCATTGGGAAATATTCTTTGGGTAAGGTCGAGGGAAACCCATCCAGGTCCCCACAGCGACTGGTTCTGGAATTCGGAACTTTCGGGTGGCGGAGCCATCATCGACCTGGGATGCCATTGCATTGAAATCGCCCGTAACTTTATTGGGAAGGACATCAAACCACTTGAAGTGATGTGCTGGGCGGACACGCAGGTAAAACCCATCGATGCAGAGGATCATGCCATCGCATTGGTCAAGTATGCTTCAGGTGCCATTGGTCAGTTTGAGGTAAGCTGGTGCTTCAGGGGCGGAATGGATCTCCGGGATGAAGTGATGGGAGTGGAAGGGACTGTATTCCTGAACCATTTTCTACGTACAGGTATTGAAATGTTCACCGCGGTGGGTGAAGGCGAATATGTGGCCGAGAAGGCTGAAACCGCAACAGGATGGCTTTTCCCTGTCGGGGATGAGGTCAATGCCCTCGGGTATGATTTTATGTTCACCGACATGTTCAATGCCATGGACGATGGAAAACAACCCATGGAAACATTTTACGACGGATATGTGGTGAACGCCATCATCGATGCCTGTTATAAATCGGCCAAAACAAAAAAATGGGAGCCGGTGGAACTGGATATCTGGCGGGGTAGCGATCAGATCAGCAAAAGGCCTCAACTGAAGGATTATGACGATCAGTATTACCTGATCAAGGAAGAAAAGATACCCGACGGAACCGTTAAACTGATCCTGAAAGATAAAAAATCAGGAAAAATCATACAGCGGATTAAATAGGGAACAAAGAACAAAACATAGAGAGACCAAACCTTGGGTTTGAATCAATAGATTTATTGGGGTAAAAAAGTGAATGATTTGGGGAATCGGTTAACCGTTGAACTGGTTATCGGGTTATCATCAACAATTGTCCGATCCTTGAGAGGCCCTGTAGTCCGGAAAGAAAATTTGAATCATGGAAAAATCAATCCCGAAAAACAAAGTGCTATAAGTGTCTTTGTAAAAACGTGATCAAGATATTTATAATCGAAATATTATTTTGAACACCAATACTTCCCCTCTTGAGGGAGCCTTTCCCCAAATATTTCCGGGAGGTGTAGGGGTATTACGATGGATATTTTATCTATATTCATCCGATAATTTTGGGTACTTCAAAATTAATTGAGCTTCAGAAATGTAAAACTTACTTATTACACAGCCTATCTTGGCAAAGCACTATGTCCCAATTTACCCTTTTACCCGGTTTCCAGGATTAACCGATTCCCCAATTACCCGATTACCCGCAAATTGATAACCTACATCTTACGCATTTTCCACTCTTTTACTGTTCTTCTCACTGAACAGGAATATAAAAAGTATCAATACAAAGGCGGCAATAAAAGCAGGCACCAGCCATATTCTTGTCCATTCCGGCATATCTCCAATGGTATAATAGTCGATGGTCCGGCCTGCAAACCAGGTGCCGATAAACATCCCCAGCCCGTAGGTGGCGAAGGTGATCAGACCTTGAGCGGAACCTTTTAAATGCTTGGGTGCCTTATTATCCACAAAGATCTGACCGGTGACAAAGAAAAAGTCATAACAAACGCCATGTAAAATAATACCTGCATAGATCATCCAGACATTGAGATCGATATCCCCGTAGGCAAAACACAGGTACCGCAAGAGCCAGGCAGCCATGCCGATGATAAATACCTTCTTTATTCCAAACCTCCCCAGGAAAACAGGTAGAATCAGCATAAAAAATATTTCGGAAACCTGACCAAGGCTGAGCTTATTGGGTATGTATTTCATGCCGATATCAGACAGGAATGAGGCAGTAAATCCATAATAAAATGACAATGGAATACAGGTCAATACAGAGGCAATGATCAGCAAGGCAAAAGATTTTGATTTGAACAATTTCAACGCGTCAAATCCGAGAATTTCTTTCAGCTCTACATTCGCATCCTTTTTAGGAGGGACATGAGGCAGCGTGAAACAATAAAATCCCAGCAGTAAAGATGCTACGGCACCAACATATAACTGTCCAACCGAACTTCCATAACCCAATATTCCGATCACATTCATTGCAGCAATCCAGCCTATGGTACCCAATACACGCACACTGGGAAATTCTTTCCCGGGATCCTCCATCTGATGAAAGGAAAGAGAATTTGAAAGTGCCATGGTGGGTGTATAGGAGAGCGTATATAATAACAAGCTCGGGTAAAAAAATCCAAAAGTTTTCGCCTGTGAGGCAATTACCAGAAGAATGGCTCCAAGGATATGCATGGTAGCCAGTACCTTTTCCGTGGCAAAAAACTTATCTGCAATCAAACCCACAAAAAAAGGAGATATCATGGCTGAAATCGCGAATGTACCATAACATAAGCCGATCTGCGTACCCGTGAAGTGTAAGGATTCCCCTAAATAGGTGTTTAATGTCACGTACCATGTTCCCCAAACAAAATATTGCAGAAACATCAGGGTGGAAAGCTGTAATCTGGTTTTAATTCCCATAGATCAGGATTTGAATAGATACCTTGTGTAATTTTTAAAATGTGCCCAATATAAAAAAAATATGATGATATAATGATAAAATTATTTTTAAAAAAATACAGTGGCCATCATGGTTACCAGTCGTTGGTCCCTGTTTTGAGATAGGGGATCCATTCCTCATAGGCATAGCCGGAATAATCTCTTAAAAACATCACATAGCTGGGTCTGAAAGGTCGGGTTCGAATGGTCAATCCAATTTCTTCGGGTGTATAATCACCTTTTCGGGCATTACAATTTTTACAGGCAGTTACCAGGTTGGCCCAGGTCGTCTTGCCACCCCGGGCTTTCGGAACGACATGATCGAGGGTAAGATCACGGTTGGTGCCACAATACTGGCATCTGAACCCATCCCGTTTAAAGATATTCTGGCGAGTAAGTACAACCCCTTTATAGGGAATGTGTACGTACCTTTTTAACTTGATCACGGAAGGCATGGGATAACTGTGGGATACGGTCCGGATCATGCTTCCATTGGCCCGGGTAACCAGATCAGCTTTTTCCAGAAATACCAGTAAAAAGGCTCGCTGTATGGTACAAATGGAGATAGGGCTGAAATCCTGATTCAACACCAAAACCCGGTTATTCATCATCGCAGTATCCGTTTTATTTTAGCCATCCTATGCGTGTATGTATTTTTTGACTCGTTAAATATACCGCTTTCATCCAAAAAATCCACCCTGACATAGCCTGAAGCATGAATAATTTTTTGATTCTCCAGCAAAATTCCTACGTGCGAGATCCGGTCATGGTCATTCTGAAAAAATACCAGATCCCCGGGTAAGGCATCCTGCAGCACTTTAATTTCATCACCCTGGCCAACCTGTTGACCCGTATCCCGTTTGAGCTTGTAACCCGTAATTTTAAATGCCATTTGCGTAAATCCGGAACAATCAATGCCGAAAGGCGATTTCCCTCCCCAGAGGTATGGCGTATTTAGATATTTGAACGCAACTGTCTTTAAAAATTCATATTCCCGGCGTTGGCCTAGACTTTTTGATTCCCCGTTGAATGCAAACTGCTCTTCAATATCGAAAAGTTCAGTGTGGGCAATGGGAAGTACACTTCCCATCACGATCCGTAGTGGTTTTTTCTTATATAAAATCGTGGAGATCAGATCAGTACATATCCGGAATTCATTGGTGTTGATTTCCTCAAAATAATCCAGGCTGATCTGCTTGTGCTGTTTTGCATCGATCCATCCTTCATAACCATCATAATATATGCTGATCTTTACCCACCTCTGATCGGATGAAAAATCAATTACACTGTAATGATCCCCAAATAAAAGCTGGGTCACCATTTCAGCTGCGTCCGATGGATCTTTCCTGACTGGAACGATACAGATTCTGCAAATACCCTTTTCCATATGTTCGATTCCTTCGAAAACCTCCGGATTTATTGGGGAGATTTAATTTCGGAATGAATTGTATTTTAAAAAATTCAAACTCAAGTAAATAAACAGAATGATCAGATCCTCATTCTGTCCAACTCTCGTTTCATGTCTTTTTCCTTAATATTCTCGCGCTTGTCATATATTTTTTTGCCTTTCGCCAGCGCGATCTCAAGTTTGGCCAGGCCCCGGTTATTTAAAAAAATGCGTATTGGGATGATCGTCAGGCCTTTTTCCTTATTTTTAGTATCAAGCCTTCTCAATTCCCGTTTATTTAACAATAATTTACGTTCCCGCTTAGGCTCATGATATATTTCCTTGGCCATGGCATAAGGGGAAATGTGCAGTTCTTTTACAAATAACTCTCCATGTAAAAATGTGCAATAGGCATCCTGTAAATTCACTTTACCCAGTCGGATCGATTTAATTTCACTTCCGGTCAAAACAATCCCGGCGATATATTTATCAATAAAAGAATACTCGAAGGAAGCTTTTTTATTCCTGATGTTAATGTCACTCCTGAAATCCATCTTGCCTTTACTCATTTCTATTTCACTTTAACCCCGAAATAATTTAGCCGGCGAAAAATACAAAAAATTAAATTAATTAACATGATGCTGCTGATCATAATTGCAGCCGGGCATCCGGTGCAATCATCAGATCCGAAAAATCATGATTCAAAAATTTAAAATATCCTGTGATCCCGATCATTGCTGCATTATCCATGCAATACTCAAATTTCGGGATGTACACCCGCCACCCGGCTTTTTCCATTTCAAGGATCCGTGCTCTCAAAAGAGAATTCGCCGCCACCCCTCCGGCAATCGCAACCTCATGGATTCCGGTCCGTTCCGCCGCCTGTTTGAGTTTATCAAAAAGCATGCCGATCAATGTCTTTTCAACACTGGCACATAGGTCATTGAGATTCGCCTCGATAAAATTCTCATCCTGTTTCAGCTGGTCTCTTAAAAAGTACAGGACCGCCGTTTTGATCCCACTGAAGGAATAATCCAGATCCGGAATTTCAGACTTGGGGAAAACATACCGATCAGCATTCCCCCTTCGTGCGTATTGATCAATTAAATGCCCCCCGGGATAAGGGAATCCGAGCATCTTTGCAATTTTATCAAATGCTTCCCCCACCGCATCATCCCGTGTCTGACCCAATATTTCCATTCCGAGATAATTATTAACCAGTACGATCTGCGTATGTCCGCCACTGACGGTCAGGCATAAAAATGGAAACGAGGGTTTAGGATCATCAATAAAGTGTGCAAGAATGTGGGCCTGCATATGGTTCACGGATATCAGGGGGATCCCGGCCGCCAGAGAAAACCCTTTCGCAAAGGAAACCCCTACCAGTAATGAACCCAGTAAACCCGGTCCTTGTGTAAATGCAAGAGCATCCAGTTCGTTCTTATGGATCGATGCTTCCCGTAAAGCAGTGTCAACGATCGCAACAATATGCCGTTGATGGGCCCTGGATGCCAATTCGGGAACGACCCCCCCGTAAATTTCATGGACATCCTGACTGAGGATCGTATTACTCAATACCCTGCCATCGGCCATCACGGCGGCCGAAGTTTCGTCACAGGAACTTTCTATGGCAAGAATATTGATAGACATTCTCTAATTAATTAAGGATCAATGAATAAAACCTTGTATTTTTGTGAAAATAAGGGTAAAAATAATTAAAATACATTTCTTTCGTATATTACTTTAGAAAGGACCTGATCCATTGAGGAAACACAGCTTATTCAAATTAATGATTTGGGGATCTTACCGCAGAACTTTCCTGAAGGTATTGATCGTAATTATCCTGTTTGTGATCACGTTGATGGTGGGCATTACAACCGCACTACAATTCCCTTCGGTTCAGACAAAAGTATCCTCCTATCTTTCCAGCTATCTTTCGAAAAAAATTGGTGTCCCCATCTCCATCGGTTATGTATATATTTACTGGTTTGGAAATATCCAGTTTAAGGATGTGATGATCCGCGATACGGAAAATGAAGTGCTGATCGCAGCAAAAAAGATCAGGGCAAATTTTAATCTCAAATCCCTGATACAGGGCAATCAGGTCACCCTTGAAAAAGCACTGGTAGAAGACGCCCAGGTACAACTCATCCGCAACGCGCCCGGTGATGCCTTTAATATCAACGTATTTGTGGAAGGGATTAGAAAATTATCTGGTGCGGAAAAGCCTGATTCCCTGAAAGGTACTTTCAGGATTAAAAACATCCATCTGATCAATTCTACCTTTACCCTTTCTGATCCGGGTAAGGACACGATAGAGAATAAATTTAATCACAATCAGTTCAAACTTCTTAAGATCAATGCCATTGCAGAAAACCTGCAATCCAGGGGGAAAAATTTCCAGATCCACATCAATGACCTGACCTGCATTGATTCAGCTACACAATTCAACGTCCATAAACTTTCGGGATTCTACCAGATCACCAATAATTCCATGGTCTTCCGGACCTTCAACCTGGATGCCGGAGATAGTCACCTGGAAGCTTCCATGGTATTTCAGTTCGACAGCATCCAGCAGATGAAGGCCTTTACTGATAGTGTGATCATCATAGCAGACATCAAGGAATCTAACATCCACACGCGGGACCTTGGGAATTTTGCTGAAAGCTTCAAAAAATACAATGCCCGCTTCCGGCTGGATGGCTTCTTTTCAGGAGCCGTAAGCCGGTTTGAGGTCAAAAACTTTAACCTGGCACTGGGCACTGTGAGCCGGATCCGCGGATCGGTGAATATGGACGGGCTTCCGGATTTTCAAAATACTTTTATTGACCTCAAAATTGACAATTCGATCCTTTTTCCTGAAGATCTCAAACCCTATGTAAATGATTACATTATCAGGAGCATGAGTAAATTCGGAACCTCCAGTTTTAATGGAAGGTTTATCGGATTCCCGGTCGATTTTGTGTCCGATGCCATCTTTTATACCCAGATCGGTACGATCGACAGTGATATAAACCTGAAGGTGAATAAAGAAGATAACGTCCCCAGCTATTCCGGGAGCCTGGCAGTCAAGAACCTCGATCTGGGTACTTTTCTCGATCGACAGGATGTCTATCAATCTCTTGATCTGAATGGAACAATCAAAGGAAAAGGTCTTTATAAATCGGATGCTGATTTTTATCTGGATGCAGCCATTGATAACATCGGCATCATGGGCTACAACTATCAGAACATCGTTACCGACGGTAGATTTGCCAGCCAGATATTTAACGGCTACCTGAGTATAAATGACCCCAATCTCCAGTTTGAACTGAACGGTACCATCGACCTCACAAAAGATAATGAAATGATCAATTTCGTAGCCGTACTGGATACTGCCCTGCTTCAGAACCTGAATCTTTCAAAAAAACCTGCCTCCCTGTCCACAATCATCAATATCAATTTGGAAGGTATTAACGTAAATAACACGACCGGACAGATCCATGCCAGCAAATCTTATGTATCATACGATGGAAGGTCAGCTGAAATCAATAACCTCAAAATGATTTCAGAACATGAAGACGGATATAATTACCTGGAACTTTCATCCGATAATATGGACCTCCACATGTCCGGAAAATATGTGTTGACAGAGGTGATCGGTGATTTGAGCAGGGTTGTAAAAGAATATTTACTGATTGCTCAGAATGACAGGGATTCCATATCCTCTTATTTTTCAAAGTCCAAATTGGAGAAGAAGACTGAATATGATATTGAATACAATATTTCACTTGTCAATATCAATTCATTTGCTCAACTGTTCATCCCGGATTTCTATGTGGCTAAAAATACACAGATATCAGGCTATCTGAAAGGCGGCCCTGTTTCACAAATTGCTATTGATTCCGACATGGATACCCTTATTTACAAAAACTATCATTTCATTGACAATCATCTCGATCTTTCAACCACCAAAATGAATGATACTTCAATGGTAAACCTGCAATTGAATGTAAGATCAGCCAGCCAATTTACAGAGAATGGCAATGAAAGTGAAAATGCATTCCTGACTGCCAATTGGATGAATCAACATGTGGATCTGGCTTTTAATATTGAGCAGGAAACTCAAAATAACAAGGCGAACATCCAGGCCTATGTGGATTTTGATACACTCTTTACCAGGGTCAGATTTGAAGCGGCCGATTTGACCGTACTGGGAGATGGCTGGAATTTTTCTGAAAACAATCAAATCCTGATCCAGCCTAAAAATTATCTCTTTTCAGATTTCAAACTCTCCAGTGAAAACCAGCAGATTGAGTTCACCGGGAATATTTCCGTTGACACAACAAAAATTTTTAAAACCAACATTTCCAATTTTCAGGTTGAAAATATTAATCCCTTGCTGCCACGTGAATTTTCGGGCATCCTGGATGGTTATGTGACCATTGAAAGGTTTTTTAAAAACCCGATCATTAACAGCGAAATCGTTATTGACAGCCTGGTTTTTGAGAATTTTGATGTAGGCGATGTATTTGCGACGAGTCAATGGGATATCCGTGGAAACCGGATGAACATAGGACTGGAAGTATTTGATGAAAATAATAAAAAACTCATTGATGTGGGAGGAAATTATTACCCTTTTAAAGAAACCGACAAACTTGATCTCACCGCTCATTTCACCGATGCCAATCTCAACCTGATCGAACCTTTTTATGAAAATCTTATTTCAGATCTCAAAGGAAAAACGCAGGGAGAATTTAAAATTACTGGTACACTTCGGGAACCTGTGTTGAACGGCGAAGGTTATGTGAACCAGGGAATGATTACGATTGACTACCTCAAAACAAATTATGAATTCGAAGGCAAGGTCATATTCACGAAGGATGAGATCGGAGTCAGGAACATGGTAATGAAGGATAAATTCAATAATACCGGAACCTTGAATGGAGGTATTTTTCACGATTATTTCAGAAATGTGCGTTTTAATATCCGGGGAGAATTCAACAAATTACTGGTTCTAAATACGACCGTCCGGGATAATGACCTGTATTATGGCACCGCATTCGGGAGCGGTAACCTAAGAATTACCGGCCAGGAAAAGAATATCAATATAGACATCAATGCCGTAACAGAAACCGGCACAAGGTTTTACATTCCACTGAATGGTACAAGCGAGATCACCCAGGAAAATTTCATTCAGTTCGAGGATTTTAGGGATCAGCAGAAAATGAATCTGAAAGCGGAAACAAAAGTAATGAAGCTTCAGGGCATCAAACTTAATTTCGATCTGGAAGTGACTCCGGAGACCTATGCAGAGATCATATTTGATCAGATTGCAGGAGATATCATCCGGGGTCGTGGAAATGGACAGTTGAGCATGACCATCGATACCCAGGGAGAGTTTAACATGTTCGGAGATTTTGTTTTCGAAAATGGTGGATATAATTTCACCCTTTACAATGTCATCAACAAGGAATTTGTTATTGAACCGGAAAGCAGAATAATCTGGTCAGGCGATCCCTACGGTGCACAACTTGACCTGGTGGCCACCTACCGGCAGGTGGCTTCGTTGTCTCCCTTGTTTATAAACCAGGACAGCTCCTTTTATCAGAACCCTGAAGTCAAAAGAAAATATCCGGCCGAAGTGGAGTTGCAGTTGAAAGGACCCTTAATGACGCCTGAAATTAACTTTGACATTGATATCCAGGATTATCCACACACTGTGGTGATCGATGGGGTAAATTTTGAGACCACCGTAGCCGCATTCCGGTCCAAAATACATGCCGATGAACAGGAGTTAAAAAGGCAGGTTTTTAGTCTCATTATTTTGCGAAAATTTGCCGAAGAAGGATCCTTTAGCGTAGGTACCTCTTTCGGCAACAGTGTAAGTGAGTTTGTTTCCAACCAGTTGAGTTACTGGATCACCCAGCTGGATGAGAACCTTGAAATTGATCTTGACCTGGGCACCCTGGATCAGAACGCATTCAATACTTTTCAATACCGGCTTTCTTATTCTTTTAATGAAGGAAGATTGCGGGTGACCCGGGCAGGCAATATAACCAATGAAGATGCCAACGATGTATCCAATATCATCGGTGACTGGACCATCGAGTACCTGCTGACTGAAGATGGTCAATTAAAGGCAAAAATGTACAACCGCTTCAATTACAATAATCTTTACGGCACCACGCAAAGAAATACAACCGCTACTGCTGGTTTCAGCATCCAGTATACCAAAAGTTTTGATAACCTGACAGAACTTTTTAGAAACAATAAAAAGAAAAAAAGCAGATCCAGGGATGAAAATTACCAGGAGTACGATGAAGGATTGATTCCAAGCAAGGATGAAACGGATATTAAAAAAATGGAGGAAGATTATCAGGAGCCTCAGGCCGATCCAAAAACTGGATCGGAATAAATCCGAACATTTTGATCGGACCTTTGTTCTTACAAGAAAAACCCTTAATGGATACACCAATTCCCGGTAAAATAAATATATTCTGGTTCCGTCGAGACCTGCGACTTCACGACAACACAGGCCTTTACCATGCGTTGAAAGCCGGCCTCCCCCTCTTGCCTGTATTTATATTCGATACGGAAATACTGGAGAAACTGGAAGATAAAAACGATGCACGTGTCATGTTCCTTCATGATGAAATCAACAGGATCCATGAATCATTGAGGAAAATCAAATCAGGATTCCTCGTAATAAATGGCAAGCCGCTGGATGTATTCAATAATCTGATCGAAAAATATAAGGTAAATACTGTTTTCTGCAATCATGACTATGAACCCTATGCGAAAAAGAGGGATGATAAAGTAAAAGATTTGCTGAAAGAACGGGCGGTCGAATTTAAATCATTTAAAGACCAGGTAATTTTTGAGAAAGATGAAATTTTGTCCAGCCTGGGGGAACCCTATAAGGTATTTACTCCTTACAAAAATGCCTGGCTATCAAAGTTCAACGATCAACATGCCGAATCCCTGTTTTTGGGGAAATTATTACCAGGAAAGTTCATGTCCGGTCCGGAAAAAATCCCGTCCCTTGAGGATATCGGATTCAGAAGGTCGGTAATTACCATACCTCCCCGGGATTTAGACCTGAATATAATCAGGTCCTATCATGAAAACCGTGATTTCCCGGCCCTGAATGGGACCACACGACTGGGCATTCACCTTCGACATGGAACCATAAGTATTCGTGAAGCGGTCAGGATCGCTAAAAAATACAATCAGGTATGGCTCAACGAATTGATCTGGCGCGAATTTTATATGATGATCCTGCATCATTTTCCAGAGGTGGTAAACCGATCCTTCAAACCCCGTTACGACTGGGTCCCGTGGGCTAACCAGGAAGGGGATTTTGAACGATGGTGTGAAGGCCGGACTGGATATCCCATCGTTGATGCAGGCATGCGGCAGTTAAACAAAACTGGATACATGCATAACCGGGTGAGGATGATCGCTGCCTCCTTTTTGTCAAAACATCTTCTGATTGACTGGAGATGGGGAGAATCCTATTTTGCCAGGAAACTCCTGGATTATGAGCTTGCTTCAAACAATGGGGGCTGGCAATGGGCAGCCGGAACAGGAACTGATGCCCAACCCTATTTCAGGATATTTAATCCGGCTTCACAAACCACAAAATTTGACCCGGAATTCAGGTACATAAAAAAATGGATTCCTGAATTTAATACCAAAAAGTACCCAAAGCCGATCATTGATCATACCTTTGCCCGTAAAAGAGCGATTGACACGTATAAAAAAGCTTTAAACTGAAAATGGATATTGGAGACAGGGTACGGTTGCTTCATGGAAAAGAGGAAGGAATCGTCCGCAGATTTATCGATACGAAAACCGTTGAAGTGGAAATCGAAGAGGGTTTCTTGATCCCGGTACTTAGAAATGAACTGGTTACCATTGATCGGGAGGAAACAGACAGATTTAAATCTGAAAGAAAATCGGTGGCAATTGAATCTTCTTATGAAAAAGCAGGACTTCCTGAGAGATCCCCAGAGGTTTTCCTGGCAATTGAAATAAAAAATACCAATGTGGACCTCTGGCTGATCAACCAGACAGAAAACATGCTTTTATTTACTGTACATGCATTTTCAAAGGATCAGTACCGGGGATTGTCCCATGGTACCCTCAGAAAATATACCTATTCGAAAATCGATAGTTGGAACCTTAAGGAACAGGATCAATGGCCATTGCTTGTACTGGATATCATCTTCTTTCAGGAAAAGGGAACGGATCCGGGTTTGAAAATATCCAGGCGAATAGCCATTAAAAATTCACAATTAATGAAGAAAAAGGAAAAGGCCCCGTTACTAAATTTGGAGGCCACCCTGATCAGACTGACCGAGGATCCTAAACCCATAGATCCGGAATCTTTAAAAGAGGCTTTCTTTAAAGATAAGGATATCACGAAGAGCAGGAAAGATCAGCCTCAAAATGCGAGGGATGAAAGGGTCGACCTTCATGTTGAATCCCTGATGCATGATTCACAGAGACTCAATAACGAGGATATCTTGAAAATGCAGATGGAACATTTTGAGAAAAAACTTGAAAACGCTGTTATCCATAACGTGCGATCCATCACATTCATCCATGGCATTGGGAGCGGGACCCTTCGTAACAAGATCCATAAGTTCCTGAGCCAATACCCGCATATTAAATATTATGAAGATGCCCAGAAAGAAAAATTCGGGTATGGGGCCACAAAAGTTTTCCTTAAATAAGGAATTATCATTTGTTTTATTAATTTTAATGCAAGGTAATCAGACGATTATTTTGAAAACTTTTGCACAACCTGAAAATCTTTGGACATGAACTTCAACTTCAGCGAATTAATGGAAAAAATTGCCAACGATATTGCTGGTCAATTTTCCGAGTATGACAAGAATAAATCCGTCATCATTGTCCCGCTGCCTGATAACCGTTATCAGGCCGTTGTTGCGATTCTAAAACATAATGAAAAATATGATAAAACCGGAATCGAATTTTCTTCAAAAGTATGTCCGCTCAATAAGGACATTGATCTAAAAGAATTATTAATGGAAAATGCGAAGACCTGCTATGCGAAATTTGTAATCATTGATGAATACATCAAAGTGGAAGGTTCAACATTTCTTGAAAACGTAAATGAAGGAGGACTGAAGGAAATCCTGTTCGAAGTGGCCAATACAGCAGATGAATGGGAATTTAAATTCACCGGCATGGATGTTAATTGATCCTGCTCAAAGAATTAGCGTTTTTCTAAACACAAATCAATAATCTTCGTAATTTTGAGAGAAATGCAGGCTGTCTTATCGCCCTGTCAAAAGCGGGGAGGAAAGTCCGGGCAGCAGAGAGCACCGTACTTCCTAACAGGAAGGTCCCGCCAAGTAGTCTATTTATTATACTGCCAAGCGGGAACAGAAAGTGCCACAGAAAATATACCGCCCTGAAGTATACTCGCCTGCTGCAAGCAGGTCTATATAACTTCAGGGTAAGGGTGAAAAGGTGAGGTAAGAGCTCACCGCCCCGGTGGTGACACCGGGGGCAGGGTAAACCTTATGGGCTGAAAGACCAAATAAATTCTGCCTCTCGCCTTGCGGGAAAGAGTTGCTCGCTCAATCTTTTGAGGGTAGAATGGGTAGGTCGATTGATCCCGGTGGTGACATCGGGACCAGATAAATGATAAGAATCCCGCCGGTGGCGGGACACAGAACCCGGCTTACAGGCCTGCATTTCATATTTTTAAAATAACCTTACATCATGCCGAAAATACTGATCATCGACGATGAAAAGAACATCCGGAACACATTGAGAGAAATCCTGGAATATGAAAAATATGAAGTAGAGGAAGCTCCCGATGGGGAAAAGGGGATGGAAATGATCAATGAAAAGCAATATGATGTCGTGCTTTGTGATATCAAAATGCCGAAACTGGATGGGATCGAAGTGCTCGAAGAAATCATGAAATCCGGGATCGACATTCCATTTATCATGATATCGGCACATGGAACCATCGAAACAGCAGTGGAGGCTACAAAAAAGGGAGCTTTTGATTTCATCGAAAAACCCCCTGACCTCAACCGGCTCCTCCTCAGCATTCGGAATGCACTGGATCGATCGAACCTGGTAAATGAAACAAAAATCCTGAAAAAGAAAATTTCAAGGACCTACGATATCGTTGGAGAATCAGATGCCATCAGGCAGTTGAAGGAAACTATCCAGAAAGTGGCACCAACGGAAGCGCGTGTATTGATTACCGGAGAAAATGGGACAGGCAAGGAACTCGTGGCCAGATGGATCCATGAAAAAAGTACCCGGCATAAGAATGCCCTCGTAGAAGTGAACTGTGCAGCCATCCCGTCTGAATTGATTGAAAGTGAATTATTCGGGCATGAAAAAGGATCTTTCACCTCTGCTGTCAAACAACGGATCGGAAAATTTGAACAGGCCAATGAGGGTACCCTTTTTCTTGACGAGATTGGAGATATGAGTCTGTCCGCTCAGGCTAAAGTGCTCAGGGCCCTGCAGGAAAACAAAATTACCCGGGTGGGTGGTGACAAAGACATCAAAGTGGATGTAAGGGTAGTGGCCGCTACTAACAAAGATCTTAAAAAGGAGATCAGTGAAAATAAATTCAGAGAAGACCTCTATCACCGTGTTGGCGTGATCATTCTGCACGTTCCGCCCCTGCGGGAAAGGAAAGACGATATTCCGCTCCTGGTCGACCGGTTTCTGGAAGATATCGGTGCTGAATATGGCGCAAAGAAAAAATCCATTTCCAAAGAAGCCCTGGAGATCCTGAATGATTTCCAATGGACAGGAAATATCCGTGAACTGAGGAATGTGACAGAAAGGCTCGTTATAATGAGCGACAGGGAAATTACGCCAGAGGACGTCACTAAGTATGCCGCCCTTTGATATAGCTGCTTATGGTAATTTTTTAGACCCTTGTCTCGCTTTTACCCTGTTTCTGTGTATCGTTTTTAATGTATGTAGGACAAGTTTTCTGAGCACATGAAGATATTCCCAGGACGATCAGAGCAAGGAAAAAAGCTAAAATTCGTAATTTGTGCATAACATATCAATTTTATTACAGGCAAATATATATAATCAAAACGCTTTTCAAAATAAAAAATTTGATTTTACACTTTATTTTTGAATTAATTCAATAATAAATTGCATCCTCTTGTGTCAGAATTATCCATTCTGCCTAAAATTTCGAAACTTTCATCACTTTTTACGGATCCTAGATCTTCGGTGGCAATAAATGCACAAGAGTGCACATTCGCCAGATCTATCACATTGATCACCCCGTAGGAGAGCCCGTTATCGATCGAAAAAGGATCATTGATCTCCCGAGTATATACTTTCATCCAGGGAGGTGCCTTGTAAAGGCCCTCACCCATTGAATAGGCCTGTGAAATCAACTCGGTCATGCCGTATTCAGAATGAACTACCGGAACATTAAAACGTTGTTTCAAAATTTCATGAACATCCCGGCGGATGAGTTCTTCTCTCCTTCCCTTCATTCCGCCGGTTTCCACAATGATCATCCCATTCAGATCTTCATCGAAATGCTCCGCAAAATCAAGTAAGGCATAGGTAACCCCAAATAGCATGATCTTTTTCCCGTTTATCGAACGTAATTTCCTCAATTTTCGTATCAGTTCGTTTTCATTGTAAAGGTAGAAACCGGAATCATCCGATCCGGTAAGCCGTATCAGATGATCCATCATCCTGACAAGCGAGGAATATTTCCGTTCCAGATAAGAAGGTAATAGGGCCAGGATAATGTAATCCTTTGGATCACCGTAAAAGGATTGGAAAATGGAAGTCGAAATGTGATGATAAAAGGAAATATCTTCAATATAATGCCTACTGACCTGCATCCCAGTAGTACCTGAACTTTCAAACACCTCCTCTTCCTTCCATCTTCCTGTTTTTATCTTTTTTTGTTTGAAAAGGGTGATGGGCAGAAAAGGGATCTCTTGAATCTCATGTATTTGAGCCGGCAGGGTTCCAAGAAATTCAAGATATTTTGCATACACGGGATTGTGCACAGCCTGATGCCTGAAAAGCCCAAGAGCGGCAGTTTCAAATGAATTCTGATCGATTAAATGAATATTTTCCTTAAAACTTTTCAAAGATTCAAACGTTATTACTAAAAATTCTACCTAATTTAATTCAAAATTATAAAAAGAGAGAGGACTTTTGTATACTGCTGTTTGATGATGGAGAAAAACCTCATATCGATCCTGTTTATTTCCGTATTGGCCATTTCAGCCTGTACCCGGGCACCGGAACTTCCGGTTACTCCGGCCATCGAATTTGACAAAATTGAATTTAAGGAAGTGGATGGTCCGGACTCTTTGATCATATCAATCTATTTTGAAGATGGAGATGGAGACATGGGGCTTACTTCCTATGATATCAATGATCCTTACCAGCCCTATGATGTGGTGCTCGATCAAAACGGAGATACCATCAGTATCGGAAGCCAGCCAGGTCTTCCGGATTACAACCCGATCGACTATATCATATTGAGAAATTCGAATGGAGAAGCCATCGATACCATCCTCGTTGAGATCAATGAAAACCATTATAACTATTTCGTCCGTTTCTACCCCAAAAAGAACGGGCAGTATACTGAATTTGACTGGCGCGATGCCCCCTATTTTCAGACATTTGATGGGAGGTTCCCTCTTTTGAACCGGGACATTTCTGATGGGCAGCTGAAAGAAAGGCCACTCGAAGGTACCCTTCGCTATGGGATGACTTCCTCGGGCTGGTTATTCCTTTTCAGGGATTCCTTAAAAATATCCATCCAGATCCAAGACCGGGCACTTCACAAATCCAACATTGTAGAATCTCCTGATTTTACACTCGAATCGATCCGGGTGGAAAATTGAATTTTTGCTGGATCAATTATCGATGACTTCCGGATTCCACTGGGGAATATGATAATTCTTGTTATATATTTCGGGAAATTTTCGCGGATCGACTTCATTCATCATGGCATATACATAATCGAATACATCTTCCGCATTGGCCTTCGAGAAATAGTCTCCGTCCGATCCATAAGCCGGTCGATGTTCTTTTGACGTCAGCGTGATAGGTTTTGAATCCAGGTAATGATATCCATTCTGCTCTTCAAGGACTTTCTGCATCATGTAGGCGGAGGCACCACCGGGAACATCCTCATCAGCAAAAATAATACGGTTGGTCTTCTTTAAGGACTCAACGATGGTTCGATTTATATCGAAAGGGATCAATGTCTGTACATCGATCACTTCGATGGAGATACCTACTTTTTCAAGTGCCTCAGCCCCTTCCATTACGATCCGGCACATGGCACCGTAGGTGACGATGGTTACATCAGATCCCCTTCTTAAGATCTCAGGGACTCCCACAGGAACATTATATTCCATCAGATTATCCGGGATCCTTTCCTTCAGACGGTAACCGTTCAGCACCTCCACAATCAGGGCTGGGTCATCTGATTGCAACATGGTATTATAAAATCCGGCAGCGCGCACCATATCCCTCGGCACGAGTATGTTAATCCCACGAAGGCTGTGAATGACCATTCCCATAGGGGATCCTGAATGCCAGACGCCTTCAAGCCGGTGACCCCGTGTCCTTATGATCAGCGGAGCTTTCTGACCTCCCTTGGTACGATAATGTAAGGTAGCCAGGTCATCAGACATAGTCTGCAGGGCAAAGATCAGATAATCCAGGTATTGAATTTCAGCGATGGGCCGCAACCCTCTCAGGGCCAATCCGATTCCCTGTCCGATGATGGTGGTCTCACGGATTCCCGTGTCAGCCACCCTCAGCTTACCATATTTTTTCTGCAGACCGGCAAATGCCTGGTTGACATCTCCAATTTTTCCGACATCCTCGCCAAAAGCAATTACCCTTGGATCGCGGGCAAGTGCCCCATCAAAGAAGGCTTGTAATACCTCCCTCCCATCCACCAGTTTTGAATATTCTGAAAAAACCGGCTTGACCTCTTTCACTTTAATGGAAGACTGGTCGGATTGACTGAATAAGTGGGAACTGTAATAATCCTGATTGTCCTCATTGATCCTTGATAGCCAATTGATCAGCCGTTGCCGCGATGAGAGCTTTTCTTTTCGTGTCAGAATCAGGGTTTTCTTAACAGCTTTAAAAAAATCCATTTTCTGTGGATTGTGTATCTTGGAAAGTTCCCTTTTTATTTCCAGGATCTCCTTTTTGTACCTGGATCTTTGAGCAACCGTAGTGATGATCTGAGCTGCTTCGATCTGGTCGTGTTTTATACTTTCAAAATAGGCTTCCCATGCGGCTTCCTTACCATCCCGTGCCATCCTTCTGCCTTCCTCTTCGATCTTATCCAGTTCATGAGGTGTGGAAAAATCATTTTCCAGGATCCATTCCCTGAATTTTACATTACAATCATGTTCTTTTTCCCACTCCAGCCGTTCTTTTGATTTATATCTTTCATGAGATCCCGATGTAGAATGCCCCTGAGGCTGGGTGAGCTCAAGTACATGGATCAGGGTGGGGACATGTTTTTCGCGGGTAAGACTGGCGGCCTGTTCAAAGACCTGATAGCATGCCTGGTAATCCCAGCCGTTTACCCGGAATATTTTCAATCCAGTTTTCCCATTCTCTTTCTGAAAACCCTCCAAAGCCAGGCTTATATCCCCCTTAATCATATGAAAACTATTCGGAACGGATATGCCGAACTCATCATCCCAGATGGCGAGTAACATCGGTATCTGAAGTACCCCAGCCGCATTCACCGCTTCCAGGAAACAACCTTCAGCGGTGGCTCCGTTCCCGATCGTTCCAAAAGCCACTTCATTTCCATGATTGGAAAACTGGGTGTATTGTTTCAATCCTTCGATCAACCGGTAACATTTGGAGGCCTGCGCAAGACCAATAAGCCTAGGCATCTGTGCTCCGGTTGGAGAAATGTCAGAACTGCTGTTCTTCAAATCAGTAAGATTTTTCCATTCCCCCTTTTCGTTCAGCAAACGGGTGGAGAAATGGCCATTCATAAGTCTTCCCGCTGAAGAGGGATCCGCATGAATATCGGTATGTGCATATAGTTGGGCAAAATATTGTTGAATGGACAACTCCCCTATAGCAAACATGAATGTCTGATCCCGATAATACCCCGACCGGAAATCACCTTTTCTGAATGCTTTTGCCATGGCCAGTTGTGGTACTTCCTTTCCATCTCCAAAAATCCCAAACTTTGCCTTGCCCATAAATACCTCTTTCCTACCAATCAGGCTTGCTTCCCGGCTGGCAACGGCAAGTCTGTAGTCTTTAAGAATCTCTTCTACCGGAATGTTAATTTTGCTAATGGTTTTTGTCGATGTCAAGGATCCTTCTATTTTTTCTTATTATATGAAAATATTTATTAAACAGTAAAACAGGGAATTTGCCTCTAAACAAACATAAGGAAAAAAACCTTTCTTTCAAAAATAACAAATCCCGGATTCAGCCCCGAAATCCTTACATATCATTAAATATTATACAAATTATCTGTTAAAATAAAAATATTTCAGACTTCAAACAATATAATATTTCCTAAAATAAATAAAAACAAAATATAATTATGATTATTGATTTTATTTATTTTCATTAGATTTACATAGCGCTTGAAGCCATGGGAATCACGGATTGATATCATTTTTTCATAGGTTTTGATTCCCGGGCAGATATTATCAACTTAAAAGTATATAAAAATGATCATTGGCATTCCCAAAGAAATAAAAGACAATGAAAACCGGGTAGCCCTTACGCCTGCCGGGGTCAAGGAACTTAAAAAACACGGACATGAGGTCTACATTCAGGCAACTGCCGGGGTAGGCAGTGGATTTTCAGATGATATGTATATCCATGCAGGAGCCAAGACCCTTCCGCAAATAGATGATATTTATGGAATTGGGGAGATGATCATGAAGGTGAAAGAACCCATTGAACGGGAACACGGCCTCATTAAAAAGAATCAATTATTATTTACCTATTTTCATTTTGCTTCCAGCGAAAAACTTACCCGCGCCATGATCGATACCGGATCGGTATGTCTTGCCTATGAAACCGTGGAAAAAGACGATGGCACACTTCCCCTGCTTGTCCCGATGTCTGAAGTAGCAGGGAGAATGGCCATTCAGCAGGGTGCCAAATATCTTGAAAAACCTTTAAAAGGCCGTGGAGTATTGCTGGGTGGTGTGCCGGGTGTAAATCCTGCCAGAGTGCTGATCCTTGGAGGAGGCGTTGTTGGAACCCAGGCTGCAAAAATGGCAGCAGGTCTGGGTGCAGATGTGACCATTCTGGATCTCAATTTACCTCGGTTAAGATATCTTGCGGATATTATGCCAGCCAATGTAAGCACACTCATGTCGAATGAGTATAACATACGGGAACTTATCCCCTACGCTGATCTGATCGTAGGAGCTGTACTCATCCATGGAGCCAAAGCCCCCCATCTGATCACGAGGGATATGCTCAAGGATATGAAAGCCGGGACCGTATTGGTTGATGTAGCGGTTGATCAGGGAGGATGTATAGAGACCTGTAAACCAACGACCCACCAGGATCCTATCTACATCATTGATGATGTGATCCATTACTGTGTTGCCAATATGCCCGGGGCGGTGCCTTATACTTCCACCCTGGCCTTGACCAATGCAACCCTCCCCTATGCCATCCAGCTGGCCGATAAAGGATGGAGGAAGGCCTGTAAAGAAAACCGCGAACTGGCGCTTGGTCTGAACGTAATACAGGGAGAGGTGGTGTATCAGGCTGTAGCAGATGCCTTTAATATTGATTTCACCCCCATGGAAAAGTACCTCAAATAAGAGTAAAAGGGCTTTTATTGATATTCGGGAGGTAAATTGAACACCTGGAATCCAGCTTTTCAGTGAATAATATTTTTTTATAATTTTAATAATGCTATTTTTCGGTAAAATAAAGAGCTGCTCAATATTTTTTGTTAATTGATTTTTGTTATATAATAGATGAATCGGGCGTGAAATTGCTTAAGAGAACAGCAATCCTTGGGGGATTTTTCTTCATTGTATTACATACATCAATCCAGGCCAACACCTTCCGGAATTATTCTCCAGAAAATTTTCCACCTTTGATTGGTTTCCGCGTAAACGAAGGAAATCAATATACCAATAAGACCTCGGTATCCGTCGAAATCAAATCCCTGAAACTACTAGACAGCCTGGTGGCCGAAATGAAAATCGGCACAGACCCTACCCTTGAAAATGTACCCTGGATCAAATATTCCACCGCTCCTCATGAGGTTACCCTGAGCGGTGGTGATGGTGAAAAATCCATCTATTCAAGACTTAGAGATGTGGCCGGGAACATTTCCCCAGTAGAGGCTACTAAAATTATCCTGGACACCCAAGCCCCCACAGATGTTGTGATTTCCATCAATAAGGATGAAAAATTTACACGGGATGAGCAACGCCGGGTGGTCATATTTATTCAATCGGAAGACAAGGAACTGGCAGAAATGATCGTCAGTAACCGGCATGACTTTGCTGACGCCCGTTGGGAAAAATTTGGTACTTCAAAAAAGTGGGTCCTCGATATGAATGGAGGAGACGGGGAAAAAGTGGTATTTGCAAAATTCAGGGATAAAGCCATGAATGAAAGTGCGGTCTTCGAAGACCAGATCATCCTTGATACCCACCCACCAATGAATGGCTCGGTGGTGATCAACGACGACGAGAAATATACGCGTGAACGGGAAATCTACTTAAAGATCCATGCAGAGGAAGCAACAATGGTCAGGATCGTGAGTCCGGGAAGATCCGAGATGCTTGATTACAAAGTTAAGGAAGGAGAAAATTTCATGCTGGTCAAATGGCAACTGGATTCCGCCGATGGGACCAAGGTGATTCGTGTTTTTTTCCAGGATGAAGCAAATAACAGAACCACCAATATCATTCAGGATGAGATCATCCTCGACAGATCAGGTCCTCCGGCCCCCATCATAAACATCAATGGTGACGAACGGTATACCAATCAGAAGGACGGGGTGGTCAACCTTCGTTTTACTGCTAATGTGAATCCTGAAGCCATGAAACTTCTGGTGAGTAATTACATAGATTTTCATGATTCAAATCCCATGGGTTTCAGGAACTTGATCAATAACTGGACATTGCTGGCTGATGAAGATGGGATCAAGACCGTATATGCTAAATTGATCGATGAGGCTGGTAATCCATCGGAGGCAGGGATGAGCAAGATCATGCTTGACCGGGTCCCTCCGAAAATAGGATTGATATCGGTCAATGATGGTGGGGAATGGGCTATCACCCCCAAGATTACCATCAATATGGAAGTGGAAGATGCTTCACATATGCAGATCAGCAATACGGAGGCAATCCAGAATATGACGGGTTGGGAACTGTATACACCTAAAAAAATTGATTGGCCCCTGATTCCGGGGGATGGAGAAAAAATTATTTTCATGCGGTTTAAGGATCCGGCAGAAAATATTACCGCCGTGGCAAGTATCAAAGTGATTTTAGATACAAAACCGCCAAAAGGTGAACTTGTAATCAACGGAGGAAATCGATTCACCAATGACCCTGATAAAAAGGTCACACTGTCGATCAGGACTGATGATGGGAAAGGGATGCAGATTACAAATCGTCCTGATTTTACCGATATCAAACTCGAACCGCTCAAAGACTCCATCACTAACTGGACACTGGAAGGCGAGGATGGATTAAAAACTGTTTTTTTAAGATTAAGAGATGAAGCGGGGAATTACAGCAATGTAATATCATCGGCCATCGTCCTTGACAGGACCCCAGCCAGCGATTTGGGTATGATCGTGAATGAAGGCAACCCCTGGATCCGGAACGCGGCCAGACGTACCTCCGTTCAATTAAATGCACTTGGAGCTTCCCATTTCATGCTGACCGAAAATCCTGATTTTAATGGAAGTGAATGGGAACCGTATAAAAATGTCACCAGCCTCATATTGTCCGAGGAAGAAGGTGAAAAGATCCTGTATGCAAAGTTTAAAGATCCTGCAGGAAATGTTTCGGAAGTAATCAGGGCTTCTATCAAATTGGATTATACCCCTCCCGTATGTGAAGCGTTTTCCATTGATGAGGATTCAGATTTTACGAATAATACCCAAAAACAGGTTAAATTAACGATCAAGGCACCAGAAGCAGTCAGGATGGCCATTTCCAACTCCCCCATTTTGAATCCAGCCGATGTTACAAGCCAATGGGAAGATTATGCTGAATCCAAGGATTGGATCCTGGATGGAGAAGACGGTTTGAAAACGATATATGCTGTCTTTCAGGACGAAGCGGGAAATTTTTCAGGGATAAGCAGTGACCGCATTATCCTAGATCGGGTAGCACCAACCGGCTGCAACGTTATGATCAATGAAAACAATAAGTTTGTATTACCGGGAGGGAATAAGATCCCGATCGAAATGAATGCTGATGGAGCAGACAAACTTATTATCTCTGAAAATAAGGATTTTTCTGATGCCAGATGGGAGCTTTTTATCCCCAAAAAGGTCTATGAGGTATCAGAAGGTGACGGAACGAAAAACATTTACATCAAGTTCCGGGATAAGGCCATGAATGAAACCGAAGTATTTTCCGGAATGGTCATCCTGGACAGCCAACCACCAGAAATCAGGACGGTTACAGTCAATGGCGGCGAAAAATTTTCCAATGATCCCTCTAAACAGGTAAAAATATCGATCGAGGCAAAAGATGCTGTAGAAATGAGAATATCTCAAAAAGGACAGGATCCGAGCGAATGGGAGCCCTTGGCAAAAGAAAAAACCATTACCCTGATGGGAGAAGACGGCGAAAAAGAGATCGGTATCTTTCTCCGGGACGAAGCAGGAAATGTGTCCAAACCAGTCGTATCTACCATTATTCTGGACAGAAGACCTCCAAAGCCGGAATCATTCGTGGTGGATGATGGCAGGGGATGGACCAACGATCCTGATAAAAAAGTCACCCTGAACTTTAAGGTGGAAGATGCCAGTGAGATGATGATCAGTACGGAACCTTCCTTTGAAGGAGCCCTCTGGGAAAGCTACCAGTCCTCAGTAAAAGAATTCAAGCTGCCTGGAGAGGATGGTGAGAAAGTGATCTTCGTCAAATTTAAAGACCAGGCGGGCAATATATCTCCGGCCATTAGCGCCAATGTGAACCTGAAAAGATCTTTTTAATAGCCTAATCTTCCGATGTGATCGAAGACCGGCATGATTTCACCTTTTCTCAGCTGAAAAATATCATAAAAAGCATAAAACTGAATCACCACCATTTTATTATCGCTTTTCAGCCCAACCGTAATGCCTTTATTTCTGGTCCCATACGGATCAGTTACCGTATACTCAAATAGTATTCCAAAAGGAAGGTACCTGACAACCAGTTCGGATAATTCATATTGCTGGTTTGAAAACTCCACAAATTTATAGGTATAATAGTATACCTTGGCTTTAAATTCATCGATCAATACCTGAAATACGGCATCCCGTTCGGTTTCACCTTCCAGATAAAAATTGACCTGGTTTTCTGATTTGTCTGCTTCCGAAAAATCAGCGGGCACAGGGAATGTAATGCCCGCTTCCATTATTTTCTCCATTCTGTACTTCTTCATCGGAAAATCCTCCCCCGGTGGGGTTTCCGGGAATATTCCGAACCCGTGAAATCCGGTAATCGTCCACTGATCTCTTTTCTTTATCATAACCATAATAACCCGTTCCTGGATCCGGTTATTCTGATAACTCATCCGGATCAGAACTGAATGATTGTCAAATATGGGATATACCTTTTCCAGGATCTCGTTCTGATTGTATTGCTCAAGAAAATCATCGAAACGATAACCGGTCAGTTGAATATTCTGTAAAGAAATTTCCTGAGTCCGTTCCACCAACATGTCCAGAAATAGATCTCTGGAAAACCAACTCTGCTCTCCTACATAGATAGAATCTTCTGTAGGATATTTTGCTAGAACTTCTCGGTTCCCGATTTCCACTTTACTGAAAAGAGAACGACTTTCCTCTACTGCCTGTTGAACATCCTGGCGGGTCAGATCACTCCAGAATATTTTCTGTGCTGAAACGGTCCGGACTGCCACACAAAGTAGAAATAATATCCAGGCTTTTTTCATCAGATGTTCATTTTATGTAAAATAACTCATTTAATCCCAACATGACAATCCGGGATCCATCCAAATATCATCTGCTTTCGGGTCCCAGTATCACCGTGGCCAGAGGTTCATTGCTTAATTAAAAAAAGCAGACCCTAAAAAGGATCTGCTGTTACTGGCCATAAATAAGACATATGACTACTTACGGAATATTTTAAGTTTTCAATTATATACTTTAACTTCCTGATGATGCATTATGTTACAGGACAATTATCCTGCCAATGATTCAGAATACTGGATAATTAATTCGGTTCAATCAACGATCGTTCATTTCTTTTGTAATTCAGAAGGAGGTAATTTTGAGTGTCACCCTAATATTGGATAGGCATTATGAAAATTTTCAAAAATCCTTTGCTGACAAAATATAATACATTCCATTTACAGGTTTCTGCCAGAGAACTGGTAATCCTCGAAACTCATTCCGACTATCAGAAACTGTTCGATGATTACGACCTGAAGCATAACAAATACCTGGTGATTGGTGAAGGCAGCAATATCCTCTTTAAAGAAAATTTTGACGGGATCATCATTACTTCCTTCATGGATCAGATCAGGATACTGCGTGAAAATGCTGCACATGTCTGGATCGAAGTCGATTCCGGTTTGAATTGGCATAAATTAGTTCAAAAAACAATTTCGATGGGTTATCAGGGACTTGAAAATCTGTCACTCATTCCAGGGAAGGTAGGTGCCGCCCCCATTCAAAACATTGGCGCTTATGGTGTAGAGATCAAACAATTCATCGAATCCGTCATTGTTGTCGACATTCCGAGTCAACAGACCCTGTCCTTTTCAAAAGAAGAATGCCAGTTCGGTTATAGGACAAGCATCTTCAAAACGACCTATAAAAATCAAACCATGATCCAGGCAGTACAAATGAGATTAAATAAAATTCCGGATTTCAACATTGAATATGATTCGATCAAAGAGACGCTCGATAAAATGCGCATTAACAGAATATCTGCTACCTCCATCAGCCAGGCCATTATTCAGATCAGACAGCATAAACTTCCCGATCCTGATAAAATTGGGAATGCAGGAAGTTTTTTTAAGAATCCGGTAGTAGATAAAACGGATTTTGAAGGTCTTAAAGCTGAATTTCCCGATATAAAGGGATATAATGCCGGAGTGAATGCAATAAAAATCCCGGCAGCCTGGCTCATCGAGCATTGCGGCTGGAAAGGCAAAAGAATAAAGGATGCCGGCATCCACCCACAGCATTCCCTGATCCTTGTTAATTATGGTAAGGCAACCGGAAAGGAGATCTCAGATCTGTCCGTAAAAATACGGAAATCCGTAGCCGAAAAATTTGGCATTCTTCTTGAGACTGAAGTTAATATCATTTAATTGTTTATCTTTAAATATTCTAGCAACAAATATTCAGATATGAAAAAGAGTCTTTACATGACATTATGTATTTTTATTTTCAATGGTTCGTTTGAAAAGATTTTTGCCCAGGAAGCGTTAAAACCCAGACCAAGTCCCATGTACATGACCACTATGAAATATGATGATACCTATATGAAAATAACCTATGGACGACCCCATAAAAAAGACCGGGAAATATTTGGAGGACTGGTCCCCTATGGGGAAATCTGGAGAACAGGTGCCAATGAAGCCACAGAACTTACAACAACTGGAGATATTTACCTTGCGGGCAACCTGGTAAAGGCAGGAACCTACTCTATTTTTACCATTCCCCAGAAAGATAAATGGACCATCATCTTAAATAGTGCCCTTGGACAATGGGGAGCATATGAATATGATCCAGGAAAAGATGTATTAAGATTCGAGGTGCCTGTTGAGAAAACAGATGTGATATATGAGCCTTTTACGATCGAGTTTAATCAGGATAATTCGGATGCTTTTCTGGCTATGATCTGGGATCACACCAAGGTTTCTATTCCCTTATCCTTCCCCTGATATTTAAACATTTTCATTGCTGTCGGTCCGGAATGTAAAGATAAATTTCCCTGTGACCAGGGTCCTGCCAGTCGGTAAATCAAATATAAAACCCATGGGATCCGTTATCAGTTAAATTAGTTATTTTTGCACCCATGCAACATTCGAATGTTATCAATCAATAATCTGATATATTATATAGGGGGCAGGTCCTTGTATCAGAAAGCCTCCCTTCATATAAATGAAAGGGATAAAGCTGGATTGGTAGGGATTAATGGAAGCGGCAAAACTACCTTATTAAAAATAATCCTTGGAGAATTAAAGCCCGATCAATGTGATCTTTCTATTCAAAAGGGGAAAACGGTCGATATCCTGACCCAGGAAATTGGTGAAATCGATGAAACTCTTTCAATTCTTTCCATTGCCATGCAGGCATTTCAGTCACTGATCGACATGAAGGAGCAAATGGAAAATCTCACTGAGGAAATCGCCCATGATCATCATCCTCGGAAAATTGAAAAACTTTCCACGCTTCAGACCCAGTTTGAGATCAATGGGGGTTATGCCATACAATCAAAAGCAGAGGAAATCCTTGAAGGGATTGGATTTAAAACCATTGATCTGATCAGGCCTATGTCGGAATTCTCAGGGGGTTGGAAGATGCGGGTGATGCTGGCGAAGCTACTGCTTGAAAAACCTTCATTGCTGTTGCTTGATGAACCTACCAATCACCTCGACCTGCCGTCAATCAGATGGTTTGAAAACTATATCAGAACTTATGAAGGAGCTGTGATCATTGTTTCACACGACCGTCAATTCCTTGACAATACTGTGAACAAGATCATTGAAATCGAAGATGAAAAACTGATCCAGTATAAGGGGAATTACAGTTTTTATCTGGAAGAGAAATCCTCAAGGATTGAATTACAACAGAACGCACACGTCAATCAGCAGAAAAAGATCAAGGAAGCCGAAAAGTTTATCAACAGATTCCGGGCAAAATCCACCAAAGCCCGGCAGGTTCAATCCAAAATCAAATTGATGGAAAAAATTGAGTTGATTGAAAATTCAAAAGAAACGGATAAATCCATTGCTTTTGAATTCAGGTTTGAGAAACCTTCCGGCAAACAGGTACTGGAAATCACCGATCTTTCCAAATCCTACGGCTACCAGTCCATCTTCTCCCAAACTTCAGCCCAGATCATCAGGGGTGATAAAATTGCCTTGATCGGAGCAAACGGAATGGGGAAAACCACTTTATTGAAAATAATCGCAGGAGAAGAAAAACATGCGGGTAAATGCACACTGGGATACCAGGTGATCCATGCCTATTATGCACAGCACCAGATCGATTCCCTGGATTACCGGCATGAGGTACTGGAGGAACTGATGCATACACAAAGTGGATATTCCGAACTTGAATTAAGGACCGTACTTGGTTCCTTTCTCTTTTCGGGAGACGATGCCTATAAGAAGATCGAGATCCTCTCTGGTGGAGAGAAATCACGCGTAGCGCTTGCCAAAACCTTGATTTCCAAAGCCAATTTCCTTATTCTGGATGAACCCACCAACCATCTGGACATTCATTCAGTAGACATCCTTTCAGAGGCACTGGCCATCTACAATGGCTCCCTGATCATGGTTTCACACGACAGGCAATTCATTGAAAATGTAGCCAATAAAATATGGTATATAGAAAACCAGAAAATAAAGGAATATCCAGGGACTTTGAATGAATATTTATACTGGATGGACAATCGTCCCGATAACCAGCAAAGGGCAAACGTATCACATGAGAACCACGCTAAAAAAACAAATAAGGAGAAGTCCCTTGCCGATTATCAGGAACAGAAGGAATTCAAAAAACAGATAAGATCGATCAAAAAGGACCTTGAATTGGTAGAAGAAAGGATCCATTCATTGGAAAAACAGAAAGAAGGGCTAGAAAATGAAATGGCGATACCTGCAAATTATGCCGATTATGAAAAACTGCATGCACTCACTATGGAGATGGATAAACTCACCCGGGAAATTGAATCATTGCATGAAAACTGGGAAGAACTTATCATGGCCTTAGACGATCTTGGCCAGAATGATCTTTAAAATGCAATAACTGATCACTTGTTAAAATCCAATTCCGATCCTGAAACTGAAATTTTTATAGTTTCTTTCAATTTTTTCTTCCTGATCATCCCAGAGGGTGCGCGTAAATTCTATCTGTTGGCTTTTAAAACCAATGGCCAGCATCACATGGATCCTGGGGTCGCCATATATTTTTATGCCGCTTCCAAAATGATACATAAGACCTGCATCGGTTTCCTGTTCCGTATTAAATGGGTCTTGTGCGTTCCATGAAGGTCCTGTACCCATGTCAAAAAAATAGAAGGGAGTGAATGCCCGTTTCAACATATCGCCCCGCAGGCTTAAAAAAAATGGCAAAGTGCTCACTTCCGGGAATTGATCGAAGGCTATGCCCAGTCCTGTCCACAAATACGTATTGATTTTAATTCCATTGATCATTTCGGCAGTGATCATGGAACGGTAAGAAGATTGTGAATTCGTACGCCCTGTCAGGATGCCGATGATGGTATTATTGAAATAAGCAATTTTTCGGGGGGTTTCCTCGATTTCTCTTTCCAATGTGATCTGCCGGATAATTTTGGTGGGCACTGCGATGGAATCTTTTTCGGTCAAATAAATTGAAAGAATCACGGGAATATCTTTCATCAGAATCCAACCCTGAATGGATTCCTGATTCTGGAGGCGTACCCGTGCTTTTACCGGTTGTTGAGGCTGGGCGGACAAGAAAAGCGGTGATCCAGCCAGACTTATCAAAAAGATATTAAAAATCAGAAATTTCACCACTACTCTCAATTTTCACGAATAATGGGAATATTGCTCAGATATTTTATGTTTTCGAGATCAGCATAATTGTATTGAAAGAGTCCGTCTTCACCAATCATGATCAATATCTCATTGAAAGGGATTACATCATAGGCATGTACTTCCTTATAATATTTCACCAGGTGTTGATCAATGCTGTATATATCCTCCGCATCATAGACCTTTAATCCATAGTCACCCTCGCAGATAAACAAAGCATTCTGATCGACACCCAGTCCGTGCGGATTCTCCATCGGATACGATTTGACAAGGGTTGGATTATAAAGATTTTTGATGTTCAGGACGTCCAACTGATTTGTATAACCCTGACATTCCGTGCCGGAACGTAGGGTCACAAACGCAATGGTATCTCGAACAACCACCGGATCACAACTTGTCACATGGGCAAAAGTAGAGATATAAGCGGGTGATTCAGGTTCGGAAATATCATAGATATGCATCCCGTTATTAGCCCCGATGAAAAGATTGTTCTGGTAAGGAAAGATGGTTTCGATCCCCCATCCCAGATCGATCCATGTCCCTTTTAAGGGATCTGAAAGGGTAGTAATATCGAAAACCTGGAGATAATACGTCCCGACCGTATAAAGTATATCATTTACGATGGCAAATCGGGCCATGGATCCGCCAATTCCGGCGGAAGCCACTGGCGTATAAAAATTAGTTTCAGCGGATAAGGTAGCAGCCCCTGAATAGGCCATGTCCATGGTAGCCTGAACACCTCCAAACATTAGAAAAGAGGGTACTACATCATTGCATTCGCTGAGGTCATTAAAAGTTGTATCAATCTCATCATAGGAAACCAGAATGGCAGCTCCCTGATCATTAAACTGATCCAGAATATAATAATGGTCATTAAAAACTCCTTCCATCCGTTTTACGATTTTGATATCATCCAGATTCGATATATCAATGGCCAGAAGATCAATATAACTGTCAGCATACAGGATATTCCCTTTGGCAGCCATATCATGATTCCCTGGTATATTGATAAAACCTACCTTCTGGGGATTCGCCGCATCGGTATTATCGATGACATGTATGCCTTCACCGATCTCATTGACGAACAAATAATTTCCCAGAAGATATATTTTCCCCGGATAATGGATCTCCTCGGGTTCCCGGAATTCGAAGGAAGCCCTGATGTCCTCGGCAGTGGTATATATGGGCTTAAAATAGGTGTAGGATACCTGTTTATCACAATGATCCGTACAACCCAACAGAAATAAAATAATTCCCAGAAACGGAAAATAAAAAAGAGGATGAGTCAAATTTTTCATGCCATGATTTTTTAAAAAACATACTAAAAAGACACCGAATAAAGCATTTTGGTTGTAATTCAACCTGGTATTCTGACTCGATTTTATAATTCCCTGAATGAAATGCCGATGAATGAATAAAATATACTTTGATAAATGGGCTGATTGGTGTCCACGCCGATCATCATCCACATTTTACCCTCACTATCCGTGGTTCCCAGAAGATCGTCACCCTCGGTGGTGCCAATTAGTAACAAAGGTGTTTCGTTCACACTGGTATATTCCAATTTCCCGATAAGTGCCATATTGGGACCTGTAACTTTATCATCTCCTTTTTCAAAATTCGTAAGCACAATTTTCATCCCCGGATTATTCGAATCGTCGATTATCACGGTATCCGGTTCTTCTGCATAAACAGAAGCTTTGAGAAAAGATCCATTGTTGTTATCCTCCAGATCACCTGAAAAATCTTCGTTCAATTGTGCGTATAATTCCAGGTTAAATACAACACTATATACCGTATTCGGTTTAAATCCACTGATCTGACGCTTTATATACATGAAAAGGTCACTGTTGGAGGCAAAACCTGACTGAACCACTGCGGTTACTTCCCCAATGGATTCGGAGGCCATAAATTTATCGTGAGTAAAAGATAATTTTAATGAATCTTCCAGGCCCGGCTCGTATTCTGAGAACTGGGCCTCCCACCCTTCAGCATCTTCTGCAAAAACTGTGTTTGAAACCAGCAATGGATTGGTAGTTTCATCACTATTCAAACATCCAGACAACAAAAAGACAACACTCGGAAAAATCAATAAGCCTATTCCGTAATTTTTCATCTCTTATTCATTTTTTTATGATACAAAAATATTTGATTTTCTTTTCCAGTAATCACTTCTATTTAAATATATAGGACAGCCCCGCCGTAATGAAAAATGTGGAGGGACGGCTTGTGAAGGAAGCATCGTCCTTTGCAAATTCACTCAATCCCAATCGATAGGCAGGTTCCAGGCTGAACCTGTAATGATCCGCAAATGAAACATTAATCATGGTTCCCAGTGTTCCGTTGATATAGGAATTATTATAGGGTGAATCACTCCCCGCCGAAACCTCCTTTGATTCCAGGAAGTTAGAAGGATCGCTGATCGTGTTTTTAAGGAAAAAATCAGTGCTAAAACCAGCTGTCAACATCCATTCAATCTTCTTATCTATCAGGTAGTAACCTACGCTTACCGGAAGAGATATAAATTCATATGTGTTATTCAATTTTATGTCTTCAATAGACGTATTCACACTACTAACCCCGGCACTTTCTATGGTTACAGAATATAGGGCCTGGTTCGGCATTTTTTTATTGGAGACCGGATCGCTGATATAGGAATTGATATTGGTTGAAGTATGACTGCTCAAATAGGAGACTCCTCCTCGCACCATAAATTTTGGACTGATCTGATATCCAACATTTACCCCATAAGCGTACGAAAATTCCGGATTATAGGATGATTCTTCCGGCCGGGTTGCCTTCATGTAATTGGCAATATTATTACTGGGGTCCTGAACCATCGACAACTGATCATAAGAGGATCCGATCGGTAGTTGTGCCTGATCCGCGAGGCTGACCGAATTTGAGCCGTAACTTATGTTGGGATCAAATACTCCGGATGAGAAATTTACTCCGGCCCATAATTCTGAACCTTCCTTTTTATCCCCCTCATCCTTGCGGGTCTGTTCATATAAAGCATACCAATCATCCGCATATGGATCTTTCTTTCTCTCCGGGTCTGGAATATCACCAGCTGGTTGCAAAGGTTCCAGGTTCAATCGATTGGTGAGGTAAGGTAAATGCTGAATTTGCCTTTCAGTATTATTTTGCATGGTCGTTGTTAAGCTTACCTGGTTCGAATTCTTTAAATCTCGGATTGGCATTTCAGTTCCGTCTGAAGATAATTCCTGATCGGTTAAGCGAGGTTCCTGAATGGCAGCGATTGTTTCCGTTCCTCTGGATTCGTTCAGTCCGGACGCCTCCTGTTTTATGCTATTCTGATCTTGCCTGAGGCCTGGAATGGTTTCCTTCTGAATTGCAGACTGTTTTTCAGGTCCCGTTTGAATTGACGAAAGTTGATCCGTACTCTTCTGAGGTCTTAAGGAATCCTGTATACTGAAATAACCAATTCCAATGGCAAAGAGTAAAGATGCAGCTGCCAGTAATTTATAAACCAAAATTTTTCTGCGATACCGTCTAATCTGTCGGTTGGCCAAAGTCGAATCGATCTTTGTCCACAATTCCTCCCGGGGCTGAATTTCCGCTCCCTCAAAAAGATCCTTCCATGAATTATCGAATTTATTTCCTGATCTTTCCATAATTGTCCTTACTTCCGTCGTCTATTTTACTCTTTAAAAGGGTCCGTGCCCTGGAATACTGTGATTTGGAGGTGCCTTCACTGATCTTCAGTTTTTCCGCGATCTCTTTATGTGTAAATCCCTCGATGGCGAATAGGTTGAAGATCATCTGACATCCCAAGGGAAGTTCCTGGATCATTTTCACCAATTCCTCCAGTCTGAATTCAGAAAAGGCAACATTCTCCTCATAGCTTAAATTAAGATTCCCTATCTCTACCATAGGATAGAGATACAATTTTCCTCTTTGGTAGTTTAATGCCGTATTTATCACAATTCTTTTAATCCAGGCCGCCAGGTTGGTGATCTCCCTTAGATTTTTCAGGTTTCCGAAAACTTTGATAAAGGCTTCCTGAAGTATGTCTTCAGCTTCCATCGTCGATTTGGAATATCTTAGACAGATCATCATCATTCTGGGCGCAAAAAGGTCATAAAGCTTCTTTTGAGCTTTTCTGTCCTCTTTGATACACCCTTTGATAAGTTGCTCAAATTCTTTCATTCAATGCCTGGCATTATATGGGCATCTTTTTTATACAACGACACCAATCCTGCAGATTTGGTTGGAAATAAAATATTTTATTCACTTAAGATATATATTTACCTTATGAAAACATTGATGACTCAAAAATACCTGTTTTTATTATCAATCACATTCACTTGCCTGTTCCTGCATGCTTCTCATCCATTAAAAGGCTCCAATCAGCGCGATCTGATCTATGAAGACAGGGTGTATAATCCGGGTATTAAAACGGTAAACCTGTATGTGAATAAAGGATATCTGGGTGCTCAGATTGAACCTGCCGTGATCAATATTCGTGAACCCTTTCAATTGGTACTTGAATTCGATGAACTTTATGAGGATGCACGATATTTTCAAGCGAAAATCATTCACTGTAACTGGGACTGGACACCTTCACGTTTGAAACCGATAGAATACCTGGATATATACAATGAATTTGAAATATCCGATTACGAATATTCAGTAAACACCAAAGTCCCCTACACATTTTACCGGTTTCTGGTTCCCAGGGTGACGTTGCCGGGAAATTATTTACTGGTTGTTTACAGCAGGGATGACCCGGATGATCTTACACTAAGCTCACGTTTTGTCGTATATGATCCCCTGGTTAAAATCACCCCCTCCGTGGAAAGATCGACCGGGATAAATGAAAGAAGAACTCACCAGCAGATCGAATTTACGATCAGTTATGCAGGGCTGGAAGTTTTTAATCCGCAATCAGACATCAAAATTATCATCCGGAAAAATCAATCCTGGGTATCGGCAATCTATAATTTGAAACCCACCATTGTTAGGGAAATGGATCATTTTCTTGAATACCGGCACTTTAATCTTGAAAATAATTTTTATGGCGGGAATGAATACAGGTTTTTCGATCTGAATTCTGTCAAAGCTCCTGGTCGAAATATAGACCGTGTAATAATCAATGACGACCGGATCGATGCCTTTTTATACCGGGACAAAAGCAGGGGAAAAGAATTTTATGGGATGTGGGAGGATTACAATGGAGGATATTTTATCACCAATATCGATGGCCGCGATCCAACCACTGAAGCGGAATATGTCCACGTTCATTTTTTTCTACAATCGGATCAACCCTTGCCATCGGAAGTATTCGTCTATGGAAAACTGAGCCATTACAATTTATTACCGGAATTTAAAATGAAATACGATTCCGAACTGGGTGGATACCTGTCAGACCTTTTATTAAAACAGGGTTGGTACGATTATCTTTATTATACACCGGAAGATCCATGGGTAGTGGAAGGCAGTCATTTTGAGACCCGGAATGAATATGAAATACTGGTATATTATATGCCCCAGGGAAAAATCTCTGAATACCTGATCGGATATATTGATTTCAATACGAATCGTTAAATTTCCGGTCAGATATAATTTTCAATTTTATATTCACGTGTCCGTTTGGTAGGATCAATATTGGCCAGATCCAGCATACCGAAACCTTTAAAGGTAAACATTCCCATTCCAAGGATAAACACAAAATTCTGCACTTCAGGTGCCGCATACAAGGTAAATGGAAAAGTGTATCCCCTGATCTCATATTTCACATCCTGGTCATAAACCGGGTAGATCCTCGCAAATTTCTTCTGGCTTTCTTTGATCTTATTCAAATAATTGTGATCGGGTACGATCTGGAATTTGAAGAAGGTTTTCAGTTTATCTTCCGGGTATAATTTGGATTTTGCCAGTCTGAGCATCGTTGATTCGTATAAATGGTCAGAAAATTCATCTGTTTCGGGATGAATGAATTTTTTACCTTCAAGATCATTAAATTTAGGCGTAGCCAGAACAATCGGCGAGATACAGATGAACTTCGTTACATTTTCAAAAGCGGGGATCTCTTCTTCTTCCACCGTTTCGGGAATCAGGGCCAGATTACCGACTTCCACTTGGGGGAAATCAAACAGGTTTTTTACAAAATAATCAACAAAATCTTTATTCATGCAGGAAAAAACCAGTGTTACCCTGCTTGAAAAAAAATGAAGCCCGTTCCTGCTGATCTTGGTCTGTCCTTTTAATCCGGAAAAATTATATTGTGTAAAAGAGAAATACTCTTCCTTTTCCCCTTTCAACAATATACCCTTTATCAGCTGTGCGAGTAAATATTGGTGATGGAATGGAACATATCCACCTTTATTCTTAAGGATAAAGATTAATCTGACTCTCAAATCATTAAAAATTTAATATGAAAAAATTTTCCTAAAAATTTGCTTTCTGAATGGGTTTTTTTACAAAAAATTAACCACTAACTTAAAAAATTGTTTTAAGAAATTAATTAAAAAATTTAATAAATTTCTTTGCTTTAAATAAAGCCGCGATATATAAAGCTCTTTCTTCCCTTAAATCATTACCTAAAATTATTAAATTTTATGAATCCACAAAAGGTTTGGCGAGAATTAAACGTTAAAACGGAAATGCATGATATCCCCATCCTGAACAATATACTCTTTCCCCTCAATATTCAGTTTTCCCGCTTCCCGGCAGGCATGTTCATTTTTATACAGAATAAAATCCTGATATTTCATAACCTCCGCACGAATAAAACCGCGCTCAAAATCGGAATGAATGACTCCGGCAGCTTGAGGTGCCCGGGATCCTTTTTTCACGGTCCACGCCCGAACTTCTTTTTCTCCAGCCGTAAAAAAGGTAATCAGATCCAGTAATTTATATGAAACATGGATCAATTTATTCAAACCTGGTTCCGTGAGCCCGAATTCTTCCAGGAACATTTGCCGATCATCATGATCCAGTTCAATCAGCTGAGCTTCTATCGCCGCGCTTATAAGGATGATCTCATTGTTTTCTGATCTGACCAATTCCAGCAACTTTTCGGTATATTCATTTCCACGGATGCCATTTTCATCAATATTGGCCACATAAATGACGGGTTTAGAGGTCAATAACTGAAGATCTTTGGTCAGTAATTCCCTTTCATATCCATCCAGACCCATCGCTCGGATGTTTCTCCCTTCTTCAAGGATCTTTTTAGCATGTTCCAGGAAGATGACTTCTTTTTTAGCAGCCTGATCACCTGATTTGGCCACCTTATCTTTTTTCAATAATCTCTTTTCAACCGTTTCAAGATCCTTCAACTGAAGTTCTGCATCGATGATCTCTTTATCTGCTACTGGATCAATTCTCCCATCCACATGCGCCACATTTTCATCCTCGAAGCACCGGATCACATGCACGATGGCATCTACCTCTCTGATATTGGCCAGAAATTGATTGCCCAATCCTTCTCCTTTACTTGCTCCCTTTACCAGGCCGGCAATGTCGACAAATTCGATGACAGTAGGAACGGTTTTATGAGGTTTAACCAGTTCCGTCAATGTGTCAAGTCGGTCATCGGGAACAGTAATGATCCCTACATTAGGTTCAATGGTGCAAAAAGGATAATTTGCCGCTTCAGCTTTGGCGTCTGATAAGGCATTAAAAAGGGTGGATTTACCTACATTGGGCAAACCAACGATCCCACATCGTAGTCCCATGCTTTAATTAGCTTTTAAAAATCTGATATTGTTTAAAACCCTGTGAAAATTCTGTGACTGAAACCCTGACAATGGTATATGCAGGAATGGCTGCAATCATCCCGATTATCCCACCGAGTGTAGCACCCACAAAGATAATGATAAATATTTCCAGGGGGTGGGCTTTTACACTTTTTGAAAAAATGAGTGGCTGGAATACCAGGTTGTCGTTTAACTGAACAATGGCAAATACGATCAGGATTTTAAAGATCATGAAAAGGATCTCGTTAGATCCTGAATAGTTGATGGTAGAAATTGAGACAATGATTCCGAATACGGCGCCCAGAATCGGTCCTAAATAGGGTATCACATTGGCTACTGCAGCAAAAAGGGCAATGGAGGCTGCGTATTTAATCCCAACGACTGACAAGCCAATGGTAGCAAGCGTGAATATCGCCGTCATCTGTACCAGAAGTCCGATCAGATAATTGGACAATAACTTTTCAATCTTTGAAAAAGCGGTAATAACCACTTCAAAGTATTTATTTGGAACTAACCGTAATACGGTCCTCCTGAATAATCCCTTTTCATACAAAAGGAAAAAGGTGATAAAAACTACGGCGATGATGCCAATCGTTACACTCCCTGCAACTGAAAACAGATTATTGATAACCCTACCGATGTCGTATGCACCTCCTTCTTTTATAAATGTGGTAATACTATCCTTAAGATTCATAATGATGCTCCCTTTCGGTTGTTTATATAAATCGTGCTTAATCAGGAATTCCTCCAGGTTCTCCATTGGTTTTGAGATTTTCATCAGGAGGTTTTCGAAGTTCAGGTTACTTAAGAGATCAATTTGTTCCCGGATCAGAGGGATGAAAATGGAAATAAAAAGAAAAATCAGACCAATAAAACTGGCAAAAGCGATTAAAACCGCAACTGCCCGGGGAATATTTACCTGGAAGATCTGGGTCCCGTTAATATAATTTGTCAAAGGACGTAAAATGGTGGCAATCATCCCCGATATAACCAGATAAAAGAAAATATTTGAAAAATACCATGCCAGAAAAATAAATACGGCAATACCGATAATGATATACAGAATGGTCTTTTTCATTCGCTATTTTGAGATTTCACCTTAAAAATAAAAAAGCCCCTGATTTTCATCAAGGGCTGTAAAATATATCTTTTATTTTTTATTCCCATTTCAATTCACTATCTGCCTCATCCGGTTTTCCTTCATCTTCAGACACGTTGACCTGGGAAAAATCATACTCGGGAAGAAGCTCCGTTTTTACATGTTCAATGGTTGTATGAAGGGCTTCGATGAATTTTTCAAAATCTTCTTTATACAAAAAGATCTTATGTTTCTCATAAAAATAACCATCTTCCTTGTACCTTCGCTTACTTTCCGTGATAGTCAAATAATAATCATTTGACCTGGTAGACTTGACATCAAAAAAATATGTCCGTTTACCTGCTCTTACCCGCTGCGAGTAAATCTCATTTTTTCCTGATTCCTTGTTCTCTTCCACAATCCTGAATTTTTGGTTGATTACGATATAAATTTCGTTCAAAATCGGACTAAATATAGTATAATATGTATATACTATGCAAGTGTATCCTGAAGAAATGCAATAATTGCGTTAAAATTTTAATTAATATTTCAAAAAAATATCCATTTCCGTTACGATTTTTTAATACTTTCTTCGATTAGATTGATATCTTTAACAATATGAATTTCGATCTGCAACAAATCAGGAAAATAAGTAAAATAGACCTGCTCGCAAAACAGATGGTGGAAGGATTTATTACGGGTCTTCACAAATCCCCTTATCATGGATTTTCAGTCGAATTTGCAGAACACAGGTTATACAATACAGGTGAAAGTACCAGGAACATTGACTGGAAGGTATTTGCCCGGACTGACCGGCTGTTTACAAAAAGATATGAGGAAGAGACCAATTTAAGGTGCTTCCTGCTCATCGACAATTCGTCTTCGATGTATTATCCTGTAGAAACTTTCGGTAAGATCACCTTCAGCGTGATGGCATCAGCCGCACTTGCCTATCTGCTGCAGAAACAGCGGGATGCAGTAGGCCTATGTACTTTTACCGATCATATTGAAAATCAAACACCGGTTAAATCCACCGGTGCCCATCTGAACAAACTGTTCATCCATTTACAGCATATGCTCGACAACAAACAAATATCCAAGCGGACTTCTGTGGCCAGTGTATTGCATGAAATAGCCAATAAGATCCATAAACGGTCACTCGTGATCCTGTTCAGCGATATGTTTGACAACCAACATAATATTGATCAACTGATCACCGCGTTGCACCATCTGAAGCATAATCAGCATGAAGTATTGCTTTTTCATGTAACAGATCCCAAAACTGAGTATGAATTCGAGTTTGAAGAACGACCCTATGAATTTATCGACCTGGAAACGAGTGAGAAACTAAGGCTTCAGCCTTCTCAAATAAGGGAAAGCTACCGGAAAGAAATGAAAAAGTATTATTACGACCTGAAACTGAAATGTGGTCAGTATAAGATTGATTTCATTGAATCGGACATCAATCAGGACTTCAATAAAATTTTAACAGCTTACTTGATTAAAAGGGCAAAAATGAAATAACGAAGGATCAGATTCTTCCCATAGGTCATTCACCATGAAGCCAGGCTTTTTTGGTTGCCAGTTCTTCCTCAGTTTCCTCATAGTCTGGATCCGGGATGCAACAATCTACCGGACACACAGCAGCACATTGTGGTTCCTCATGAAAACCGGTGCATTCGGTGCATTTCATGGAGACTATATAATAAAATTCATCTGAAAAAGGTTCCTGTTTTTCATTAACATCAGCCACTGTTCCATCCTCAAGTTCAACTTCTTTCAAATTGGTCCCTCCTCCCCAGGTCCATTCAACCCCTCCTTCATAGATGGCTGTATTCGGGCATTCTGGTTCACAAGCACCGCAGTTGATGCATTCATCAGTGATCATTATCGCCATAAAACTGAATTTTAGATAATTTGAACTATTTTTAAGCTAACAAATGTAAGCCCATTATGTTTTAGTTGAAATAAACAGAAATTTTTTTTTATGAACGTGGCGGAAAAAATAGCAGCGCTTGTAAAACTGGGAGGATATGTCGATTTCCTGATCCAGAATGGTCACAATCCTCTCTACCAGAAGGCATCAGAGCAGAATCCATGGTTCATTCCCCCTTTTTTAAAATCTTCCTTATCCGGCATCTCCCGGTATCTACAAAAAGATACACTTGAAAAATGGATCAAAGGATACCCGATCGCAAAGCACCAAAGAAAAAATATCGGGTTGATCCTTGCCGGTAATATACCACTCGTAGGATTTCATGACCTGTTATGTGTTCTGATCTCAGGACATAAAGCCCATTTGAAATTAAGCCATCAGGATGAGATTCTTATGACAGCATTAACAGAGAAATTGTTGGAAATAGAATCCCGTTTCAAGGATCAAATCCGGAAAGTGTCCAATCTCACGGAGGTTGATGCCATTATTGCTACAGGAAGCGATAATTCAGCCCGCTATTTTTATTCAACCTGCCGGAATTTACCACACCTTATTCGCAAAAACAGGACTTCCATCGCTGTTCTCGATGGAAATGAAAGTGAGGAGGAACTTATCGGCCTGGCAGACGATATTTTTCTGTATTTCGGGATGGGATGCAGAAACGTATCTAAAATATATGTGCCCGGAACTTATGATCTGGGATCACTTTGCTTAAAATTAAAAAGTAAACAACGGATCATAGATCATTCAAAATACCATCATAACTACGTCTATCAGAAATCATTATCCAGGATCACGAATATGAGGTTTTATGATGGAGGTTATTATATCCTTGAGGAGTCAGAAAAACTGGTCAGCCCGATCAGCGTGGTCTATTATTCCCGGTATAAAGATTTGGATTCATTATCAGCGTCCCTGCTATTCCACCAGGAAAAAATTCAAACCATTGTGTCCAGGATTCCAAAATACAAGAATGCAGTGCCATTTGGGAAGGCACAATATCCTGAATTATGGGATTATGCCGACCAGGTGGACACACTGGATTTTTTACTGAATCTATAATTGTCAATGACCCCGCCAGATCTCAATCCAACCAGAATAGCTACCCTGATTCGGAATATTCAACCGATAAAAATAGGTGCCATCCGGATAATCACCCCCGTTCCATAGATTATTTTCATTATAATCATCCGATTCGAAAATAATATTTCCCCAACGATTCGTAATGACCAGGCTGGTTCCTGATCCCGATTTTGGAAGATTGCTGATCTCAAAATAATCATTGTAATTATCCCCATTCGGTGTAAATATATTGGGTATCAAAAGTGCAGAATCATATCCAACAGTCACCTCCTGCATGATCAGACATCCTAACTGATCCCTTACAGATACCTCATAAATGCCACTGTACAACTCTTCATGAGTGAAACTGTAATTTCCAGATCCCCCCGGGAAGCCGGTCCAATCTCTGATGATTTCCTGTCCTGGGAAAAATGGCGTACGTAACTCAAGACTGGTTTCATAGGGTTCGGAACCACTGGGTAATAAGAGAATGGATATGGATCCGGTGGGTAGATTCTTCAATGAATTCTCAATGCCAGTAACATTAAAATCAAAATATTCATCAGGTTCGGAAATCATGAAATTATCCGAAACAGCTACCAGTTCACATCCATTCTGATCCTGACGGATTTGGATCCTGTATTCACCCGCCGTAAAACCATTTGCCAGCGTTCCATCGATCGTAAGACCACCTGAAATATCTCCATAGGTAAAATCAGCAGAAAAGACCGGATCCAGGGAAGGCATGGCAATTAGTTCGATGGTGAAATCGGAATTTACATCGCCGGTTATGTTTTCTATAAGAATGGATCCAGTGCCACCCTTACATGCCGCATCATTCACCTGTGAAACTGTAAAATCAATGGCAAATGGCCCACCGGCAACATCGATGTCCATACGGCTTGGACAACCGTTGGCGGGCGAAAATAAAACATAATAGGAACCATTGCCTAGAGTATCGATCGTTACCAGGTTATCAGGTATAATGGGCTGTAACACTACCTCATTCTCAGGAGTTCCAGCCGATGCAAAACCAAACTGATAGGGAGGAAGAATCGTATTCACATTGGAACCGATAAAAACAGAAACAATCCCATCTTTTCCTTCACCTGCACAGGTTGGGGGTATGTGCTGGACGTCAGCAATCAGGTAGCCCGGAAAATCGACAAAGACCTGATCGTTCTCAAATATACATCCATTTACATCCTGAATTCTGATATTTTTAAATCCACCACTTAAATTATTGAAAACAGGGAGATTATTCAGATCTACTGCAATAAATGGATCGAAATCAATAGAAATTTCATAAGGAGCTGCACCTCCGGTGATGGTATCAATGGAGATCGATCCATCTTCCAGATCACAGGAAGCCATGGTGGAAGAGTACGCAAAATCCGTCGGGGGATATTCATTATTGATGGTTACCTGAACTTGTTCGAAACACAGATCAGCAGCGGATTGACGAATAAGAACAATATAGGTTCCGTTTGGAGGCAAATTCTCAATGTATTCTCCAGAAATAAAATCGGTCCATGTATTTCCATTGAGTGAATATTCATAGGAATTATCCGAGCCGCCTGAAACATTTATGATCGCTCTTCCCATTGGTTCCCCGTAACACAATGCATTTTCAAATGAATCAGGATCAGCCGTGGCTGTTATTGCATTAGAATCATTCAAGATGATTTCCTGCAAGGTTAAGGTGCAACCTGAATTATTATCCAGAAGATCATACTGATAAACGCCGGATCTCAGACCCGTGAAGACTCCTGAGGTATTGGATAACACTGAACCATTTGGGAGGTGTAAAGTATAACTGTAATCTCCTGAGCCACCAGCGACTGAAAAGGTAATTTCTCCATCACCCATTCCACACGTCGGCTCTACCTTGTCTATGGTCGTTGTAAAAATGACCTGACTTTCGATATTTACCAATGAAGTATCCGGATAACAACCACTCCCAAGCGCCCGAACCAGTATTTCATAGGTTCCTACTGATAACGTATCTGGAGTTTGTGTGCTGTTGGGATTGTTAAAATCAAAATAAGTGATTCCCCCATCAAGGCTGAACTGATTAGTACCCGAAACCGGAACAGTTACTGTGATATCGATGGTTCCGTCCTTGCTCTCCGGACATGAGGTATTCTGCGCACTTGCGGTGGTTTCAAAATCATTGCAATTGACTCCGCAATCTATCATGTCAACTTGGACCTCTGAATAACTGCTCATCCCACACTGATTATCCTGGGTAACATAAAATATTGTAGTTCCTTCAACACTTGTATCGAGTTCACCCGGAGCAGGAATGAAAGTGTTCCCATCCGCCAGCTTAATCGTCAGTGTATTATCTGCAAACCATTGTACATTGGTACCTGAAGCCACCAAGGAAGGTGGTGCCGCAAACAGGCAAAGCGTATAAACCGGTTGTGGAATTGAAGGTGGCTCTGGAACTGTTATATACTGAATTCTTGAGGAATCCGGAAGGCTTTCCGAGCAAGTACCGATGGTCTGCGTGGCATAAAAGACTGTGTCTGCAAGATCAGTATTGTCGATAGCCGGAATATAGTCATTGGTGGTGGCTACCAGGATGGTCAAAGCAGGATCAGCATACCATTTGATATTAACGCCGGAAACCGAAAGTACAGGAATAGGATCATTGATACAATTCACAGTATCCCCAAAGGCTACAAGTGGAGCATCAGAAACTCCCGTTCCAAGAACACCGATTGATCCATTCGTTATAACAACATTGGCATTGCATAAATTATTATCCGTGACAAGGATGGGAACAGGTGAACCAATAAAACGAATGGTGGATGAATTACACGATTGGCCTATCAGCTCAAACCTCATGTCGAATAAGGAAAGCCCATCAGCCAGAGATTGTCCAGGGGCGGTTGACCATGTAAATATCAATGTCTGTGCATCTGGAGAATTAAAATTAGTGAGATCGAGGTCAGTAAGTCCGGCTAAATTCTCCACGTCCATAAGTTGAATGATCGCCGGATCCCATTGCAGTGTAAACTGAGCTGACTGGATATCGGTGAATCCCTGGACAATGACCGGGATCAGGATTTGATCTCCATTGTTCCCTGATAGATTATTCAGTGAAAAAGATACATTTTGAACCGGTAATATGGATATATCATAAGTTGTATTGCTGATACAGGGCCCAGGAGTTGTGTAAGTAATGGTATAGGGGCCTCCCACTGTTGAGGCCGCCAAGTCGATCTCCCCTGTGTTCACATTGGCAAATACAATCGCCGCCGGACCGGTAAACGTCCCTCCGGCCAATCCCGTGATCGTGGCCAACGGGTTGGCATCTCCCTGGCAGTAACTCGCCTGCGGATAACTGAATGAGGGATCATCCAGGGGAAGGATCGATATCTCAAAAGTTTCAATGTTCGGGCAATCAGGTCCGGGTGTGGTATAGGTGACCGAGTATGGCCCTCCTGGCGTCGAAGCGGCCAGGTTGACCTCTCCCGTATTGATATCGGTAAATACAATTTCTGCGGGTCCGGTGAACGTACCTCCCGGAGTGCCCGTGACCGTAGCCACCGGGTTGGCATCTCCCTGGCAGTAACTGGCCTGCGGATAACTGAACGAGGGATCATCCTCCGGATTGATCGTTACATCGAAGGTCGTATTGTTGGGACAGGGCCCTGCCGTGGTGTAAGTAATGGTATAGGGGCCTCCCACTGTTGAGGCTGCCAAGTCGATCTCCCCTGTGTTCACATTGGCAAATACAATCGCCGCCGGACCGGTAAACGTCCCTCCGGCCAATCCCGTGATCGTGGCCAACGGGTTGGTATCTCCCTGGCAGTAACTCGCCTGCGGATAACTGAATGAGGGATCATCCAGGGGAAGGATCGATATCTCATAGGTGGCACTGTTCGGGCAATCAGGTCCGGGTGTGGTATAGGTGACTGAGTATGGCCCTCCTGGCGTCGAAGCGGCCAGGTTGACCTCTCCCGTATTGATATCGGTAAATACAATTTCTGCGGGTCCGGTGAACGTACCTCCCGGAGTGCCCGTGACCGTAGCCACCGGGTTGGCATCTCCCTGGCAGTAACTGGCCTGCGGATAACTGAACGAGGGATCATCCTCCGGATTGATCGTTACATCGAAGGTTGTACTGTTGGGACAGGGCCCTGCCGTGGTGTAAGTAATGGTATAGGGGCCTCCCACTGTTGAGGCTGCCAGGTCGATCTCCCCTGTGTTCACATTGGCAAATACAATCGCCGCCGGACCGGTAAACGTCCCTCCGGCCAATCCCGTGATCGTGGCCAACGGGTTGGTATCTCCCTGGCAGTAACTCGCCTGCGGATAACTGAATGAGGGATCATCCAGGGGAAGGATCGATATCTCAAAAGTTTCAATGTTCGGGCAATCAGGTCCGGGTGTGGTATAGGTGACCGAGTATGGCCCTCCTGGCGTCGAAGCGGCCAGGTTGACCTCTCCCGTATTGATATCGGTAAATACAATTTCTGTGGGTCCGGTGAACGTACCTCCCGGAGTGCCCGTGACCGTAGCCACCGGGTTGGCATCTCCCTGGCAGTAACTGGCCTGCGGATAACTGAACGAGGGATCATCCTCCGGATTGATCGTTACATCGAAGGTCGTACTGTTGGGACAGGGCCCTGCCGTGGTGTAAGTAATGGTATAGGGGCCTCCCACTGTTGAGGCTGCCAAGTCGATCTCCCCTGTGTTCACATTGGCAAATACAATCGCCGCCGGACCGGTAAACGTCCCTCCGGCCAATCCCGTGATCGTGGCCAACGGGTTGGTATCTCCCTGGCAGTAACTCGCCTGCGGATAACTGAATGAGGGATCATCCAGGGGAAGGATCGATATCTCATAGGTGGCACTGTTCGGGCAATCAGGTCCGGGTGTGGTATAGGTGACTGAGTATGGCCCTCCTGGCGTCGAAGCGGCCAGGTTGACCTCTCCCGTATTGATATCGGTAAATACAATTTCTGCGGGTCCGGTGAACGTACCTCCCGGAGTGCCCGTGACCGTAGCCACCGGGTTGGCATCTCCCTGGCAGTAACTGGCCTGCGGATAACTGAACGAGGGATCATCCTCCGGATTGATCGTTACATCGAAGGTTGTACTGTTGGGACAGGGCCCTGCCGTGGTGTAAGTAATGGTATAGGGGCCTCCCACTGTTGAGGCTGCCAGGTCGATCTCCCCTGTGTTCACATTGGCAAATACAATCGCCGCCGGACCGGTAAACGTCCCTCCGGCCAATCCCGTGATCGTGGCCAACGGGTTGGTATCTCCCTGGCAGTAACTCGCCTGCGGATAACTGAATGAGGGATCATCCAGGGGAAGGATCGATATCTCAAAAGTTTCAATGTTCGGGCAATCAGGTCCGGGTGTGGTATAGGTGACCGAGTATGGCCCTCCTGGCGTCGAAGCGGCCAGGTTGACCTCTCCCGTATTGATATCGGTAAATACAATTTCTGTGGGTCCGGTGAACGTACCTCCCGGAGTGCCCGTGACCGTAGCCACCGGGTTGGCATCTCCCTGGCAGTAACTGGCCTGCGGATAACTGAACGAGGGATCATCCTCCGGATTGATCGTTACATCGAAGGTCGTACTGTTGGGACAGGGCCCTGCCGTGGTGTAAGTAATGGTATAGGGGCCTCCCACTGTTGAGGCTGCCAAGTCGATCTCCCCTGTATTCACATTGGCAAATACAATCGCCGCCGGACCGGTAAACGTCCCTCCGGCCAATCCCGTGATCGTGGCCAACGGGTTGGCATCTCCCTGGCAGTAACTCGCCTGCGGATAACTGAATGAGGGATCATCCAGGGGAAGGATCGATATCTCAAAAGTTTCAATGTTCGGACAATCAGGTCCGGGTGTGGTATAGGTGATCGTATAGGGGCCTCCTAAAACTGAAGCACCCAGATCGATCTCTCCGGTGTTGACATCGGCAAAAACAATTTCAACGGGTCCGGTGAACGTACCTCCCGGAGTGCCTGAAATCGTGGCCACAGGATTGAGGTCACCTTCACAAAAATTAATTTGTGGATAGCTGAAGGAAGGATTATCCTCCGGATTAATCGTTACATTGAAGGTCGTACTGTTGGGACAGGGCCCTGCCGTAGTGTAAGTAATGGTATAGGGCCCGCCGGGTGTTGAGGCCGTCAGGTTGATCTCCCCTGTGTTCACATTGGCAAATACAATCGCCGCCGGACCGGTAAACGTCCCTCCGGCCAATCCCGTGATCGTGGCCAACGGGTTGGTATCTCCCTGGCAGTAACTCGCCTGCGGATAACTGAATGAGGGATCGTCCAGGGGAATGACGGTTACTTCGGAAATTACTGAAAATTGGTTTGGACAATCGACCACATCAATAACAACACGAAATTGATATATACCTGGTAAAAGCCCTGTCACATCATAGGTGGTGTTTCCAGCATTCCCCAAATCATTGATATCGGTCAAAAAATTATCTGTTGAATATTCCCATCTTAATATTTGCCCGGTATGACCCGATAAGGTCAATGTTGTTACTGAACCTTCACAGACAGATGAGACGGGTGGATTTAAGGTTCCTCCCAGGAAGGGTGCTGCCTCCAAACGGATGCCAATATCAGCAGGTCCGGTATATCCCACACCATACAAGGTGGGATTGCTCCCTGGTCCGCAATCTCCATCACTCAAGGCCAGCACATAATCTCCAGGTCTGAGTCCCTGGAAAGTCACCGTATTGCCCGAGATAATGGGTGGTGGTACCTGATTAGGAAGTGGAAAGGGGGCATTATCATCCCATACTACCTGACCCAGATCAAAATCCGCCAGCCTGATCCTGAAATTTATTCCATCCGGAGGATCACCATCGTTAAAAGTGAATACAAGGGCCCCATCTTCTTCCTGATAACATTGTTCATCTGTAGGATCAATGGTCGTTAATGCAGGTGTTGGGCAAACCTGGCTTCTGACCTGAAAGGCATATAACAGGATAACTAAAAAAAATATGAATGATTTACATTTCTTCATTCCTGATTTTTAATCATGAATACGTATCCCCGAATGGGGTAATCCTGAGTATCCCCAGCCTATGACCTGTTTTTCACAACCCGTATTTTCAATAATAACCACATAATCCCCAGGAGATAGGTTATTTATTATCACACTGTTGCTCCTGATAGAGACAGATAATCCCTCGCTTTCAACCACCTGTTTTTTTCTTTCTGAATCAAAATAATAGGATCCATCATCCATATTATATAATGAAAGCCCCATCTGTCTGAAATTAACATCCGAGGAGTATTCAATGTCGATTTGATGACGTGACTGATCCACTTTTATCTCAACTTCTTCAGGATTGATTTCAGGACACTGACCACTGACTGTGATGATGGAGGTGAAAAAAATAAGCATCGTGACCAGCGTCCCAAGTGCGATTTTTTTCAGAACTGGTTGATTATGCATAAAAAAGTTACCCACATCCTGAAATTTATATCAAGTATTTATACCGTTGTATCGTTAAAAGTAATTTTACAATGATTCATCCCGAAGGATTTGCTGGATCCCGGGAGTGGAATTGACACAATTTTATGAAAAATAATGTTTTTAAAAAAATGGAAAATCCCTGATTTTATATTTTTTTCAATAAAAATCTGGAATGTGATGGATTTAATATCAAAATGTTCCAAATATTGGCCAAATCCATTGAGGAAATTATTTTAAATCCATACACTGAATAAAAGATATAGGTGAAAAATAATTGAGATCATCGTGAAAATAGAATTTTCTCAATGTGTATTATCCGCATTGATTCAACCTGGATCTCCGGGTTTTAAAACAATATATTAGAAAAAACCAGACATGTCCTAAAAGGAAAACCTTTGCTTGAAATCCTGTAATTCAGCATAAAGATCAGAAGGATTCGTATAATCGATAAATTTTCGAAGTGACGAATCCGGAGAGACTTTTAGATCCCTGAGTGAAAGATGTTGATTGATAAAAATGAATTCGAGGGTTGGGTAGAGTACCTTTAGTACGTCCACAATATCAAGAATTGAATAATTCTTATCCACAATATTGTAAATCCCGGATGGAACATCATGCGTGACCAGTTTAAGCATGGTGTCAGACAATAGGCTCACACTGACAAATGATCTCGATTGTTTGCCGTCTCCATGAATGGAAATGCGATTATTGAAATTCGCATCGAACATGAATTTATTAATCACTGCATCAAACCTCATACTTTTGCTGTAACCATAAACATTCCCACAACGTAGGATGTATGTATTGATTTTTTTCAACAACCGCTTTACATGGTCTTCACCACGTAATTTTGAGATGCCGTAAAAAGTCTTTGCATTTGGGATCGATTCTTCATTTAAAAATTCTGTGGAAGATCCGTAAACAGAAGTACTGCTTGTATATATGAATTTCTGAACATCTGAATCCTCCACTGCATTGACGACTTCTGCTGTCCCCCAATGGTTCACCTGTTCATGAAAATGTGCATCGGTATTTGCAAAAGGTGTAGTTACCCTTGCAGCCAGGTGATAGACCACATCAACCCCACGAAGGATCTGCTGTAATTTTCTCGAATCAAGAATATCCCCGGCAATAAAATTTACTTTTTCAAAATTTTTCAGTCTTTTGCCCAGAAAAAGATTGTAATTAAGCCGGCTTAGATTATCATAGATGAGGATCTCTTTAATCTGACTATCCTTGACAAGTACTTTAGTCAATTCCGTTCCAACATACCCGGCACCGCCAGTAATTAGGACTTTCATTTCAAATCAATTTACTATAAGATCGGTGTGCAAGCCACATTCGGTTTTATTCAATCCAAACCACCTTGCTTCACGTTCCTGCATTTCGGGGTCCATGCGTCTGGTACAGGGCTCACAACCAATGCTCAAATAACCTTTATCTTCCAGTGGATGTTTTGGAAGATCGTATTTTTTTCGATAATCAAATATCATTTTTGAAGTCCAGTCGAGCAAAGGATGGAAACGAATAACACCATGCGGTGCCTTTTGTTCCGTTTTAAAACCTTTCCTGTTAGAATTCTGCTCACCCCTGACGCCCGTTATCCAAACATCATGACTCCTCAGGATAAGCTCCATGGGCATTGTTTTATTCAGGTAGCAACAATGGTCAGGATCAGAAGTGAAAAGCAACTTTCCAATGCTGTCTCTTTGCATAAATTTGGGAGTCATGGGCCTGAGATCAATGGTATTGAGACCCAGCTGCTCAGTAACGAGATTTTTATATTCAATGGTCTCAGAAAAATGATATCCGGTATTAAGAAAAAAGATTGGAATGGATCGGTCTATTCTACTGATAATATGCAGTAAAACGATGCTATGCGTCTGAAAGGATGAAGTAGTAAAAATTCTTTTTCCTTCATCCTTGTATTCAATGACCCGTTTTTTTATTTCACTGTAATCCATGATTAAAAAATAATTCAGCGCAAATATAGAAAAATTTAATGTGCCATGGTATAATACGAGATCATTATAATTATATAATCCGGGATATTTTCCCCATGTCTTTTCATTTCATGCAGTTCTTTTCCGGTGGCTTTGGGTAGATCATTTTTATGATAAATAATAGCTGCCAGTGATACCGGGATTAGATCAACTTAACTCCTTTTCACAAATGCCAGGTCATATAAAATCTATAGGCATATACATTTTTTTTCGTCCTATCACTCTAACTTTCTGATCTTTCTGCGACCCCGATTTTTTAAAAATATTTTTAAAAAAACTATCATTAATTCAGAAAAATTACATCTTTGATTGCATGAAAATGATTATTATCATTACATTGTATATAAGGTTACCATAAATTTATAACACATGCACACAAAATTATTTTTTAACAACTAATGAACTAATTATGTCAAGAATAGGAACCATTGATTTCAGGGGTATGACGGGTCATAAGTACACTTTCAATGTATACCCGCTCAATAATCATTTCAGTAAAGATAAAGGTGCTGTTTTTGTAGTTACACAAAGGATCGTAAAAGCCGATGGACTGGTTGACCATAATTTATTATATGTCGGCACAACAGAAAATATTTCCACAGTAAAAGACATGGTTAAAAAATCAGAATGTTTTTCCCGGGAACATGCCAATTGCATATGCACCTATTGGGAAGACAATTCTACGACTAGGGTCAAGATTAATGATGATCTGATCAATCATTATCATCCCCCCTGTAATTATGAATAAACCGCTCAAGCGGTTTTTTTATTTAAATTTAGAAATATTAAAATTTTATTGCCTTTGTACTCCCTGCTCTTCCCGGGGGTGGTAACCGCCTGAATAGTGCCTTCGCCGGGTAAATGCCATTTTCTTATATAATTAATCCGATTGATCACCGAAGAAAAGGTTAGGTCATTCAATTTCATTAAATATCAGTACTAAATCGATGGATCGTATTTGCTTAAACACTCCAATTGGCTGGTTAAGGATTCGGGGTGATGGAGACTCCATTCATGAAATTTCCTTCGATCCTACAGGAAATGAGGAATCCGGCAATCAACTGCTGTTAGAATGTGCCAGACAAATAGATGCATATTTTCTCGGGAAATTGAAAAATTTTGATATACCTATCACCCTTCAGGGTACTCCATTTCAGAAAAAGGTATTGAATGCGGTACGGAAAATACCATTTGGTGAAATAAGGTCTTACCTCCAACTGGCAGATATCCTTGGAGATTCAAAAGCAGTCCGCGCGGTTGGAAATGCCAACGCCAGAAATCCACTCCCGCTCATCATCCCCTGCCACCGTGTGATCGGCACCCACGGTTCACTTACCGGATATGCAGGAGGTATCTGGCGAAAACGATGGCTGCTTCAACATGAATCCAGATATAATCAACTTCCTCTTTTTCTTCACTTCCTTCGTGAGAGGATCATCATATCAAAGTCATATGGATGTATTTCATCACGCGTATGGAAAGTGCTGGAATCTACAGACCATTGATCCAGATTGATCTCTGGGAAATAGGCATCCCCCTTAAAGGAACCATATACTCTCGTGATATATAATTTATCGGCCAGTGGGAATGCCAGCCTGTAAATCTGTTCACCTCCGATGATGAATATCTCTTCCTGTTTCGTTTTTTTTGCATATCCAATGATTTCATCCAGGGAATGGAAGATCAATACGTTTTCGAGGGTCAATTCACTGTTCCGTGTGATCACCACATTCGTTCGGCCGGGTAAAGGTTTCCCGATTGAATCCCATGTTTTTCTTCCCATTATAATATAATGGCCCATCGTGATCCTTTTAAAATTTTTCAGATCATCTGGAAGATGCCAGAGAAGCTTATTTCCCTCTCCAATCACCCCCTGATCCGCATAGGCTACAATGATTGATAGAGTCATATTTTATTTCCCCTGAAAAATTCCGGTGGTGACATTCTTCTTTTTCCCTCCGGTTGCCATTCTTCGATGTTGATCAATCCATCCGCACATTGAATATGAAGAAAAGTACGGTTATCTGTTTGATATTGTCCGACATCCGCGAGCATCTTTTTTTCTCCCGGAAACACTTTATATATCTTATAGATCGTCTCATTAATTTTTGTCCAGGCAGTTGGGTAAGGCGACAAGCCCCTGACTAAATTATAAATCTCGTCCTGATTTTGATTCCAATCGATCTTACACATGTCGCGGGTTATTTTGGGCGCCATTTTCATGCCGGGAACTTCTTCCTGTCTTATAAGTTCATAGTTCCCGTTTTCGATCGCCCTGACGGTTTTCAATACCAAACCAGCCCCTTTGATCATTAACCTGTCATGAAGAGTTCCCGCATCATCATCCGGGAATATGGGTCCTTCCTCCTGTAAAATGATATTTCCAGTATCGATTTCCTGCCTGATAAAAAAGGTAGTCAAACCGGTTTTTTTTTCCCCATTTATCAGGACCCAATTGATGGGGGCAGCTCCCCGGTATTGGGGAAGCAGGGAGGCATGCAGATTAAAAGTTCCGAGATCAGGCATCGACCATACCATTTCCGGCAACATCCTGAAAGCGACCACGACCTGCAAATTGGCCTCATACCCTTTTAATGTTTCCAGAAATTCCGGATTTTTTAGATTTTTGGGCTGTAAAACAGGTATGTCGTGATCAAGTGCAAATTTTTTAACGGGGGATGAGGTTAATTTCCTTCCCCTCCCACTTGGTTTATCAACTGCCGTAATCACCGCCATAATGGAATAGCCATTTTTGATCAGGATCTCCAGTGAAGGAATGGCAAACTCAGGAGTCCCCATAAAAATGATCCGTAATTTTTTACTCATTCTTATTGATCTATTCAAAATCAGGATAAAGCAAATATTTTTTCCTCAGATTCTTGTATTTGCTCAATTCTTCAAGCCATGAGATACGTATTTCTTCTTCGCTCAATCCTGCTTTAATCTGTTCGATCAATTCCATATTCCCAGCCAGTTGATTAAAATATGAGGTGAAAAAATTTTCATCTCTACCTGATTTATTATAAAATTCAATGACATAGCTGATCGTGAATTTTGGAATCCTTTGCAGTTCCCTGAAATCTGTTCCATAACATTTCTGATCCTTGTATTTCGGGTCGGTTGCTCCGGGAGTCTTCTGAGGTGTATAATCGAATCTGCCAAAGGATTTATCGGGATAACCCACTACCTGGAATGGAAAATCTGTTCCGCGACCGACACTCATCATGGTCCCCTCAAACATACAGAGTGAAGGATATAGACGGATTGACAGATCAGTGGGTAAATTGGGAGAAGGCTTCACCGGCAAGGAATAGAGGTATTGATGCTGATAATTTTCAACGGTAATTACATTAAGCCGGCATGACTTCCCTCCTTCCAGCCACTTTTCACCATTGATCATCTTAGCCAGTTCGCCTACGGTTAATCCATGAACAATCGGGATTGGATCCATTCCCACAAATGATTTCAGATCTTCCTGTAATACGGGGCCATCCACATAATCCCCGTTCGGATTGGGACGGTCCAGGATGATCATTTCAATATTACGATCCGCGCATGCTTCCATCATATAATGCATGGTACTGATATAGGTATAAAACCTGACCCCGACATCCTGAATGTCGAAAACCACCACATCAATTCCTTCCATTTGTTCTGCTGAAGGTTTCCGGTTCGCGCCATAAAGTGATAGGATCGGGACGCCAGTTTTTTCATCCCTGGAATCCTCTACATGTTTCCCGGCATCTTCTACACCCCGGAATCCATGCTCCGGAGAAAAGATCTTGGTCACATTCAGGTCCTTTGCGACGAGGTAATCAACAAGATGACTGTCAAATACCCTGGAAGTTTGGTTCACGACAAGTCCAATTCTCTTATTTTTTAACAAATCCTCATAAAGTTCAGTCCTTTCAGCTCCTACGATAATTTGTTGTGCTGAAGCACCTACGGCCAGCGTCAGGAAAAAAATAAATGGCAGGCAAATCCGTTCTTTCATGGAATCCTTTATATTTTTATACATAAAATCTGTTCTAAATTAGCATTTTAATTAAAAAAAGTCTTGAACCTGCCACTTTTTATATCACGAAAAATTAGCAGCCCCGGGTCAAATACTTTTTCATCGATGATCCATAAAATCGCCATTCTCAGCATTGCTGTAGGACTTGGGATCATGATTTTGTCGTTTATCATCATGCGTGGTTTCCAGGAAACCATTACCGATAAACTGGTTGGGTTTGGCGGTCATATCCAGATTACAAAATATACCCTCAATTCAACGTATGAAGAATTGCCGATCTCCAAAGAAGATACAATTTACCAGGAATTGCTGCATGTTGATTTCATCGAACATATTCAGGGGGTAGCCCATAAAGTGGGTTTGATCCAGACCGAACAGGAAATACATGGGGTGATATTTAAAGGAGTGGACAAACAATTCAGCATGGAGAGATTTGGCCAAAGTCTCGTGGAGGGAAGATTCATTCACATGAAGGATACTTCCAATTCTTATGAAATCATGATCAGTAAAAAAATTGCTGATCTGCTAAATTTAAAGATCGAGGATGAGATAAGGATTTATTTTATTCAGAATCCTCCCAGGATCCGTAAATTCATCGTTACGGGTATTTATTCCTCCGGCATGGAAGAATTTGATGATCAAATCATCATAGGTGACATATCAGTCATACAGCAGCTGAATGATTGGAGATCCTCCCTGGTAGGTACGCTCGAAATATTTATCAAGGATTTTAAAAAGATCGATGAGGCAGAAAATTATCTGTTTGATATGGTGGATTATGATTTGTTTGTAGATAAAATCACTGACAAGCATATTGAAATTTTTGACTGGTTGAGTCTGGTTGGCCGAAATGTTACCATTTTGCTGGTACTCATCCTTTTTGTGGCCTCTTTTAATATGATTTCTGTCTTGTTGATCCTCATCATGGAAAGAACCCAAATGATTGGTATTTTAAAGGCCGTTGGATCGTCCGATAAAATGATCCGGAAAATATTTTCGTATCATGGTATCCGTCTGATTCTCTGGGGCCTCTTATGGGGAAATTTAATTGGCATAGGTTTAGGATGGATTCAGGCAAAATTCAAGATCATTCCTCTTGATCCTGAAAATTATTATATGAATTACGTACCCATCAGTTGGGAGTGGCCGGGGATAATAGGGATCAATCTCCTGGTCCTGATCATCATCAGTCTTGTTCTGATCGTTCCTACCCTGATCATCTCCAGGATCCAACCGATCAAATCGATCCGGTTTGACTGATTTTGTGATATTTCTTGAATAAACTGTTAATTTTCATGGATAAGACGCCCCATACGGCTTCCTGAAAAATTTTTATTGACATTTTTGACTCCCCTCTTTTTCTGTCAGTGAAAATGATGGGAATTTCCTTGATCTGGAATCCATATTTCCAGGAAGTGAATTTCATTTCTATCTGAAAGGCATATCCAATAAAGCGGATCCTGTCAAGATTGATGGTTTCGAGCACTTTCCGTTTATAACAGATAAATCCGGCGGTAGGATCCTGTATGGGCATACCAGTTACTATTTTTACATAAACACTGGCAAAATAGGAAAGTAGAACCCTTCCCATGGGCCAGTTCACAACATTCACACCCGAAACATATCGCGATCCAACGGCGACATCATAACCTTCATCCGCACAGGCAAAATAGAGTTGTTTCAGATCATCCGGATTATGTGACAGATCCGCATCCATTTCGAAGAGGTATTCATAACCCAGGTCCAGTGCCTTCTTGAATCCATAAATATAGGCGGTTCCCAACCCTTTTTTATTTTCTCTTTTATTCACATAGACCAAAATCTCATCCAGATCGGGAAGATGGCTTTTCGAACGTAAATGATGCTCCACGAGATCTGCCGTGCCGTCAGGTGAATTATCATCCACCACCATAATATCGAATTTTACGGAGAGGGCGGCTATCTTGTCGATCAGCTGAATGATATTTTCAGCTTCATTGTAGGTTGGTATGATTACAATCCCTTTATTCAATTTGAGTGTAATTCCTTTCGATTTAATTTATCTGAATTATGATACACCTTGGATATTCGAAGTAGCAAATATATTTCTGATTCGTTAAGAATTTCTAAAATATTTTAAAAATTAACCCGCTTATTACCAATTCACTTCTCATTTAGTATTCATATATTTAATTTTGAACCAGTTTCGTTCCAATCCAATGATTTATATTTGACAGGCTGGATCATCATAACAGTCATAACCATATTATATAGATAATCAACAAATGCTCAGAATAGCAATTCAGAAATCAGGCAGATTAAGTCAGGAATCTCTTGATCTTATCAAAGAATGCAATATTAAAGTGAATAACGGGAAGGGAAAATTAAAATCCGATGCAACAAATTTCCCGATGGAGATCCTTTACTTGAGAGATGATGACATACCGGGTTATGTAGCCGATAAGGTCGCCGACATCGGTATTGTCGGGTTGAATGTGGTTCATGAAAAAGAAAAAGACATCCGGATTATCCAGCATCTTGGTTTTTCAAAATGCAGATTATCCCTGGCCATCCCGAAAGAATTGGATTATGAAGGATTTGGATTTTTTGTGGGGAAAAACATTGCCACTTCCTATCCGAACCTGACAGACCGATTTCTAAAAGAAAAAGGTATTCAGGCAGATATCCATGAAATAAGTGGTTCGGTGGAAATTGCACCTGGTATTGGTCTTGCAGATGCGATCTGCGATATTGTAAGTTCAGGAAGCACCCTGATTAGCAACGGATTAAAGGAAGTTGAGACCATCCTGCATTCAGAAGCTGTATTGATCGGCAGCAAAGAACTTTCTGATGAAAAGGAACATATTCTGGAACAATTCATCTTCCGGCTCAATGCAGTCCAAAAAGCAAAAAGTTATAAATACATCTTACTCAATGCCCCCAATGATAAGATCAAGGATATAATTGACATTCTTCCGGGTATGAAAAGCCCCACGGTGGTCCCCCTGGCCATGGATGGATGGAGCTCGCTCCACTCGGTGATTAACGAGGAAAAATTCTGGGAAATCATAGATAGTTTAAAACAGGCTGGCGCCCAAGGAATTCTGGTTGTCCCGATTGAAAAGATGATAATGTAAGGAAATGAAAGTAGTTAAATATCCTGATAAGAAAGAATGGCCGGATCTGATTAAAAGACCAGCTATCGATGAAAAAGCGATACGGAAAATTGTCAAACCAATCCTGAATAAGGTCAGGCAGAAGGGCGACAAAGCTTTACGAAAATTTACCTATGAATATGACCATGTTGAACTGGATCAGATTCTTGTCAATCCAGCAGAAATTGAGGAAGCTAAGAAACTCATTAAGCCCGAACTCAAGGAGGCCATCCACAAGGCTTATGATAATATTGAAAAATTCCATACGGCTCAACGACAGAACACCCTTGAAATAGAGACCACTCCTGGGGTTGTCTGCAAACGGAAAGGTGTTCCAATTGAAAAGGTGGGCCTTTATATACCCGGTGGAAGTGCTCCATTGTTTTCCACCATACTGATGCTTGGAATTCCTGCCAGGATTGCAGGATGTAAGCAGGTGATCATGTGCACCCCGTGCAACCGCGATGGCGAAATAACCCCGGCCATCCTGTATACTGCGAATCTGGTGGGCATTGAAATGATCGCGAAGATCGGGGGAGCCCAGGCAGTGGCTGCCATGGCATTCGGTACGAAGACCATTCCCAAGGTCGACAAGATCTTTGGTCCGGGCAACCAGTTCGTTACGGCTGCCAAACAGGTTGTCAGTCAAAAAGGAACCGCTATTGACATGCCAGCCGGCCCGTCAGAACTGGCAGTTATTGCTGATGATACCGCCGTACCTGAATTTGTAGCTGCCGATCTCCTTTCCCAGGCAGAACATGGAGCCGATAGCCAGGTTATTCTCATCACAACCAGTGAAAAACTCCTGAATAAGGTCCGGCTAGAAATCAATGAACAGCAAGTCGAACTGCCCAGGAAACACATTATTCAGAAATCACTTGAAAATGCGCGACTTATCCTGGTGAAAAATATTGAAGAGGCGCTTGAATTATCCAATCAATATGCACCTGAACATCTGATCCTGGCAGTGGATAATGAGGAAATTGCAGCAGAAGGTGTCATAAATGCAGGATCTGTTTTTCTGGGTAATTTTTCGCCCGAATCAGCCGGTGATTATGCGTCCGGAACAAATCATACCCTGCCTACCTATGGATACGCACGGGCCTATAGTGGTGTTTCTCTGGACAGTTTTATGAAAAAAATCACTTTCCAGAAAATAAATGAAGCTGGATTATCCTCTTTAGGATCTACTATCATTCAAATGGCTGCTGCTGAAAAATTGGATGGACATAAAATGGCGGTTTTGGTCAGGTTAAAACATATTCAGGAAAATGAAAAAACTTGAGGAGTTGGTGCGGCCCCACATTCTCCAACTTACTCCCTATTCATCGGCCAGGGATGAGTTCTCGGGAAAAAATGGGATTTTTCTGGACGCCAATGAGAATGCATTTGGATCTGTAATAGCTGAAACTTTCAACCGGTATCCCGACCCCTACCAACTCGAGTTGAAACAGAAACTTTCTCGGATCAAAAAAATTTCACCGGAACAGATCTTTCTGGGAAATGGAAGTGATGAACCCATTGACCTGATAATCAGAATGTTTTGTGCCCCAGGTCAAGATAATGTCATCGTCATGCCACCTACTTACGATATGTATGCCGTATCGGCAACTATCCATGAAGCAGAAGTACGGAGAGTACCACTGACGGCTGTTTATGAAATAAATGTGGAAGCTATTTTCCGGAAAATTGATGCTAACACCAAGCTTATTTTCATCTGTTCTCCAAATAATCCAACGGGAAATAGTTACAACCGGAAAAGTATCGAACAGATTCTTGATCATTTTGACGGGATCACGGTCATTGATGAAGCTTATATTGATTTTTCCAGGTCGGAGAGTCTTTTAGGTAAATTGGACCAGTATGAAAACCTGATCATCCTCCAGACATTGAGTAAGGCCTGGGGATTGGCGGGTTTGCGCCTGGGTATTGCCTATGCGCAAAAGAATATCATCAAAATCCTTAACAAAATAAAATTTCCATATAATATCAATGATGCAACCCAGAAACTGGTTTTGGAAGCATTGAATTTTAAAAACCGGAAAGATGAAATGGTGAAAGCCATTCTGGATCAACGTTCTTTTCTTGAAAAAGAATTGAAAAAACTAGCTATCGTGGAGGAAATTTATCCTTCAGACGCCAACTTTCTGCTCATACGTTTTAAGGATGCCTCCCAGGTCTTTCAATATCTGCTTGGGAAAAATATCATTGTTAGAAACAGATCAAAACTCGTATTGTGTGAAAATGCTTTGCGGATCACTGTCGGAACACCAGAAGAAAATGCTGTCTTGATCAGTCAATTGAAAAAATTCGAAGAGGAGTTATGAAAAGAGTACTATTTATTGACCGGGATGGAACCATCATCCATGAACCTGAAGATGATATGCAGGTGGATTCACTTGAAAAATTATCCTTCATCCCCATGGTGATTTCCAGCCTTCAGAAAATCAGGAGGATGACTGATTTTGAATTCGTTATGGTTTCCAACCAGGATGGCCTGGGAACTCCTTCCTATCCGGAAGAAACCTTCTGGCCGGCACACCTGAAAATGCTGGAGATCCTGAAGGGAGAAGGCATTGAATTCCAGGCGATTCATATTGACCCATCCTTTGAACATGAAAACTCCCCCAACCGTAAACCCGGAACGGGAATGCTGAAGGAATATTTTAATGGTTCGTATGACCTTGCCAATTCCTATGTGATTGGTGACCGTCTTACGGATGTGGAACTGGCAAAAAACCTTGGATCGAAAGCCATCTTATACGGAGATAAAAAATCCGGGGAGGCTGTTCTCAATACCGATGACTGGGAAAAGATCAGTCATTTCCTGATCTTCTGCCAGAGAACAGCTCAAGTAATAAGAAAAACCCGTGAAACCGATGTGACGATCGAACTAAACCTGGATGGCAATGGGAATACAGAGATAAAAACCGGACTTGGTTTTTTTGACCATATGCTGGATCAGATCAGTAAACACGGAGACATCGATTTAAAGATCATGGTAAAAGGAGATCTGCATGTGGATGAACATCATACGATAGAAGATACCGGCATAGCATTGGGTGAAGCATTTACCAAGGCGCTGAAAGACAAAAAAGGGATTCAGCGTTACGGATTCTTACTGCCAATGGATGATGCGCTGGCCCAAGTGGCCATTGATTTCGGAGGAAGGGCATGGTTGGAATGGGATGCTTCCTTCAAGCGGGAAAAGATCGGTGATATGCCCACAGAAATGTTCTATCATTTTTTTAAATCCTTTGCCGATCATGCCAAGTGCAATCTGAACATAAAAGTGACCGGAGAAAACGAGCACCACCAGATAGAATCAATTTTCAAGGCTTTCGCCAAGTCGATAAAAATGGCGGTTAAAAGACAAGAAGAAGGATTTAACCGAATACCAAGTACCAAAGGAACCCTCTGAACCTATCCCGTGCTTACATATTTAAATTTCGACATCTGTGAGGCTGTGGCAATCCCGACAATGGCCCCCAGCATATGTGATTCCCATGAGACACCTTCCTGAAGCGGTAATACCCCATATATAAGGGAGCCGTAAAGGATCAAGATAATGATGGATATAAAAAGGGATCTGAAATCTTTCTTGAAGATACCGAATGAAATGAGAAAAGCGGCCAATCCGTATACGAGTCCGCTGGCACCGATATGATAGGATGGTCTCGCGAAGATCCAGACCAGTATATTTGTAAAAAAATAACATTGGAAAAATACCTGGCGGGCAATGCGATCATAAAACATAAACAGAATGGTGCCAAGAAATAAAAGAGGCAGCGTGTTGGAAATCAGATGAACCAGGCTTCCATGGATCATGGGGGCAAAAAGAATCCCTATCATGCCAGTGAAGGTCCTGGGATAGATCCCGAGGAGTGCCAGATCAAAATGGATCGTCGTACTCAGGATATAAGCTGCCCAGATGATAAAAACCAACCGGAAAGGAATTGCAAAACTTTCTCCAAGCCGCATTGAGAACTTTTTTATTTATATTTTGCCGGATCCTTGATCATTTTCAGATCCATTAACTTCTGTTCATGAGGATCGATGGTCATATATCCCAGGATCCCTCCAGAGGCAGTGGCGATGCGCTTGGCAATATCTTTAATGCTTTCATAAAACTGGATCGCAAAGGTTCTGTCCAGTTTGGGTAAGATTTTATTGAGTTTTTCCAACTCAGCAATGACGATGGGATTCCTCTTGATCGCTTTGCTGGGAAGTGAATCGATTTCATCTGACAATTTAACATCATAATTTTCACCAACGATCCTGTAGAAATCCTTCAGGATTTCCCTGGATTTTGAAAGTTTGAGTTTTGCCAGATCGATGGCTTCCTTGATTTCTTTTTTATCAAATTTATCATCCGCACCTGCAATCAGAATGGAAACCAGGATGGGAGCGCGAAACATTACCTGTCTTTCCTCTTCCTGCAAAACAGAAAAAAAACTATTCATACCCGTTTTGTTTTGAATCGTGCAAAATATAATAATTCATGCGATTATCAATTTTTTTTGATGATAAATTTAAAATAGACTGGCAGATGGTCTGAGATTTCTGGAGATTCTCTGAGCACTTCAAAAGACACGGGCAGAATTTTTTCATTGTAAAAAACATAGTCGATCATCTCCGTGGGATGCCTGCTGTCATACGTATAAAATTTCATGGGGTCTAACATGTAATCATCTTCATCTACGCTCATCCGGATTCCTTTGATCGAAAGCAGGGTCTGGATCGTATTTTCATCATGATTCTGAACATCATGAAAGGGTGGATGGCTATTAAAATCACCTATCAATAGGAGCGGGAAACGATCAATATAATGGGAAACGATTTCCTTTAGAATGCTAGCCTGTGTTTCCCGGGTCTGTTGGTCAAATGCTTCCAGATGAACATTGAGAATGATCAATATCTGCCCTTGCACTTCCATTTCCACCACCTGGATGAGCCGGTCAAGGTAAAAGGCATTATAGAAAAATGGATTACCTTCCGGTTTTGGCAGCACAATTCTCTTATTCGATAAGACAGGATATTCACTCAGAATGGCCTGGCCGGAAATGAGTTTACCAAAATGGTACCTGATAGGCCAGTATGGAAAAGGTACATATCTTTTATCCCAGTTTACGACATAAGCGCCATAGGAAAATCCAGTATGATTTGCGATCGAATCCACCTGGTTCATATAATATGACCTTTTCGCCATGTAATCTATCTCCTGAAAGCCAATGAAGGCAGGGGCCTGATCCCGGAAAAGTTCAATGGCCTGATCAAGGTTGCTCTTGAAAAAATCCTTATCAGGACGTACGGGTAAATTGTTGGTCATCCCGCATAAATATCCTATATTAAACGAAATTATACTCAAGGTATCCTGAACAGGTAGAGATGAGCCTGTATCATAATTTTTTACCTGAGCATATTCAAGGGTTGTAAGATTGGATGATCCGGCCCAGAAATAAAATACAATAATGGCGATGAAGATCAATGCTAAAAAAACCATGCCGTACCGGATAAAACGTTTCATGACTATAAAATGAATTTATTAATTTCTTTAATTATCAATATTTTTTACAATATTTACCTCGATTAAAAAATAATAAAATTATTATGCCAGCCGAAAATCCGGTCAAAATTTATATAGTGGAGGATGACCCGATGTACTTGAAATATCTGGATCATATCATCAGTCTGAATCCTGATCATGAAATCAAAAAATTCGGCACCGGGAATTCGCTCCTTGCAGCAATACACGAAATACCTTCGATTATTACCCTGGATTATACACTTCCGGATATTTCCGGAGAAGAAGTTTTGAAACAGGTAAAAGAATTTGATCCGAATATTCCGGTCATCATCATCAGCGGGCAACAGGAAGTCGGGATTGCCGTTCAATTGCTGAAACTCGGCGCCTATGACTACATCATGAAGGATGAGGAAACCAAGGAACGGTTGAATTACGCAATCACTAATGCCAAAAGGAATGTACAACTGGTCAATGAACTGAATACCCTGAAGAAGGAAATCTCTTCAAAATATGAGTTCGAAAAAAGCATTGTAGGCAATTCGCCGGCCATGAAACAGGTATTTGAACTCATGCAGAAAGCAGTGAATACCAATATCACAGTATCCATTACCGGTGAAACAGGTACCGGGAAAGAACTTGTCGCCAAGGCCATTCACTATAATTCAAAAAGAAGAAATAATGCCTATATTCCGGTAAATATTGCCGCAGTACCAAGGGAATTAATAGAGAGTGAATTATTCGGACATGAAAAAGGATCCTTCACCGGGGCAATTTCCAGGAGGATCGGGAAATTTGAAGAGGCAAGTGGGGGGACCATCTTCCTGGATGAGATCGCAGAAATGGACCTGAATCTTCAGGCCAAATTGTTAAGGGTGATTCAGGAAAAGGAGGTAACCCGGGTGGGTGGAAACCAGATCATACCTGTTGATGTACGGATCCTCGTCGCCTCCCATAAGGATTTATCAAAAGAAGTAAAAAATGGGAATTTCCGGGAGGACCTTTATTACCGGTTGCTTGGATTGCCCATCAATTTACCTCCATTACGGGATCGGGGAACTGATATCCTGATCCTTGCCAAACATTTTCTGGATATGTTCTCCACTGAAAATGAAATGGGAAAAATGACCATCTCTGGTCAGGCACAGGATAAATTGATTAAATATTCTTATCCGGGGAACGTAAGGGAATTAAAATCAATCATAGAACTGGCAGCAGTTATGGCCAATGGCCTGGAAATTGTTACCGATGATATTAACTTTCCCAGTGTTAGAAATGAAGACAGATTCACCTATGAAGAACTTACTTTAAAAGACTACAACCATCGGATCATCGATTACTTCTTAAATAAATACAATCAGGATGTGCTGAAGGTTGCGGATGTGCTGGATATTGGAAAATCAACCATCTATAGATATTTAAAAGAAAAAGAAGAATAGAATCTGCACCCTGAATGACAATCTCATGAATGATAAAATTATTGATCTGACCTATCTGGATTCTATCAGTGAAGAGGACCTGGAATTTAAAAAAGATATGATAGAAACCTTTCTTGCCAATACTCCTGTTTATCTTTCTGAAATGAAAACCAGTCTAGCGCAAAAAGACTGGAAGAAGATAGGGGACATAGCCCATTCCATCAAACCTTCTTTCACCTTAATGGGGATGAATGAAAACAAGGAAGCCTTATTAAAAATCGAGGAATATGGCAGGAATCTGAAAAATACCAAAAAAATACCCGATCTGATACAAGAACTGGAAATCATTATCAACCGGGCGATTACAGAACTTAATAAGGAATTGGATGAAATGGGCTAGTATTGTTTCAATCCAATAACCTCGTAAACCTGCATCCTTCCCTTTTTACCTTTCAGTTCTACTGGTCCCCACGAATTGGCTTCGATCATGTCTTTTACAGGATCGTAGACCGTTTCGCTGATCAGGATCGAATTGGGATTATATTTTGAGAGCATTTCAATCCTTTTCCCGGTATTTACCGTATCTCCTGTCACTGAATAATCGATCCTGTCTTCTGAACCCAGATTCCCCGCGATTACATCGCCATAATTGATGCCAATCCCAAACTGAATTTCAGTCTGAAATTTGTCGCGGTAAAGATTATTCAGCACCTGCAATTTTTCCCGCATTTCCAACGCACATAAAACGGCACTCTGCTCAGGATTGGGAAGAATTTCCGGAGCACCGAAAATAGCAAAAATCTCATCCCCGACGTATTGATTTACAATCCCATTGTATTTTTTGATCGGTTCAGACATTATTGAATAATAAGTATTCAAATAGGAAACCACCTCTTTAGGTGACTGCTCTTCACTGATCTGCGTGAATTTCCGGAGATCACAGAAGAGTACGGCGATTTTTCGCAATTCCCCTTCAAGAATTGTCTCCTCAGCATTTTCGAGGGATTTTTTGACTACTTGTTCCGGGACATAGCGCATGAACAGTTTGAGGGTCCGTTCGAGTTCGCTCACCTTGTTTTGTAGATCCAGGACCAGGTGTTTGTTCTTTAACTGTAATTTATAGACCTGCTTCGAATTTTCAATGGCGATCCTTAACTCCGTTTCGTCCCAGGGTTTGCTGATATATCTGAAGATCTGACCCGTATTGATGGAGCTGATGATAGCATCGATATCGCTATATCCAGTCAGGACGATCCTGATTATATCAGGATATTCAGGAATGATTTTTTCAAGAAATTCCACCCCGGTCATGCCGGGCATTCGCTGATCTGTGATAATCAGATGAATGTCTTCCTCTTTCAATAAATTGAGTGCCTCTTCCCCGCTGATGGCCGTATAGATATTGAAATCCCTTCTGAACACCGCTTTAAACGATATTAGATTCTGCTCCTCATCATCTACATACAGGATGTTGAACGATTTGTCACTCATGAATTCCCCTCTTTTTTCTAAATATCAACCTTTTACTACATATTATTCTTTTCCACGCCCTTATTCCCGTGGAAACTCAAGGATTACTTCCGTCCCCCTGCCGAAATTACTTCTGATTTTGATCACTCCCCGGTGATGCAACATGATCTCCCTGGCCACAGACAATCCCAATCCCTGATTTGCAGGAAATGCCTTCGTTGTGAAAAATGGCTTGAATGCTTTTTTCCTTAGATCGAATGACATCCCCTCACCCGTATCAACGACTTTTATTTGATATTGACTGTTTTGCATTTCGCTGATGAAATAAATATCACCTGATTCCTTGATCGATTCAATGGCATTTTCAAGGATGATGTAAAGTAATGCATAGATCCATCCGATATTCCGGGTATGAATTTCATCATTTTTTATCTCTTCATGAAACCGGATGCCATCATTTGTATTTTTCTTTAACACATGCTTAACTTGCTCGTAGATTTTAAATGTGTTGACCGGTGCACTGTCAGACATCCCGGGTTTATCATCCAGGTAAAAATCACTTCTTTGAATATTCACCATTGCCTGATTCTCATCCAGAATTTGATATATAGAAGTCAAATGCCGGTTAAATACAAAAGTTAAGTATTCCTTCTTTTTCAGACCCTGGGAATGATAGAGATTTTCCTGGCCTTCAAATGAACCATGTAAATCCGCCCGATCCTCCTTTTTCTCCCTGAGATCCGGTTGCCTCGTAAATAAGTAAAAAAGAATCAAAAGTTCTGTTTCCTTCTGATATATAGAAAGGATCCCATATAAATGACAGGATTCTCTTGATTTATTTTTGAAAACTATAGGCACAGTGCGGGGAATCTCATCATTTTCCCCATTCTCGAGGATCCTGGTGATCTTTTTAAAGATCATTTCATTAATCTCTTCATTTTCCTTTAACAGAAGATCGATCGATACACCATTCAACTCACCTTTCCTGTATTGTAACAATTCATACAAAGCCTTATTGACGAACTTCACATTAAGATTTTCATCCAGGGCCATCGCCGGGCCATTCTTTGAGCCCAGGATTTTTATGATTTCCTGATCTTCCTTCTGCGGTCTCAGTTGATAAGGGTCAACAGATTTTGTTCGTTCAGGGGTTTCTGTTGCCGCATGATGATCTTCTTCCTCTTTTGAGGTCAAATCCTTCGTATCCGATCGTGGCTTAATGATACGGGCTTCCTTTTGATATATTGTTTGAATCATTCTCATTACAGGCTCCTTCCTGATATTCATGGATTTGTTCTCCGCTGCATGTTTGAAGGCAGGATGGATCTTTACTTTCCGAAACCGGTACAGGTTCCACATAAAAAAAATCAAAGACAAAACGAGAAAAACAAAACCTGCAATGATCCATCCCAAGTGGGTTCTTTTTTCACTAACGGTTCCCAGGACCCATGAATCATCTGCGGGCTCATGGGCGAGGGAATCGGATTGGGTAAGGGGATTGCCACTCAATTCCGTCGATGGTTTCTGAGAATTTCCAAATAGACTGTCATATAACCGGGAATACTCCTGATTATATCGATCAGCCAGATCATTTTCCCCAGAGGCAGTATACAGATCTGATATTTCTTTCAACAGGGATAATTTTGAAAAGGATTTTCCATCCTTTTCTGTGATTCCAAGCGCCAGGAATAAAAAAAATAAAGAAGAATCGGGAAAGGTCTGTTCGTAAAAGGCAGCCTTGCTTTGAAAATAGGTCAACAACAGGTCTTGATCGTCAATTCCGGCTGAAATCTGATCAATTCGTTGAAAATAACTATACGCCTGATACTGGTTACCTGAATCCAATTCGAGCATCGCCAGTTTGATCAATGTTATAAATTTCCCTCGCTGATTCTTTAACCTGTTAAAATATTGAAGTGCCTGCTGATAATGATCCCTGGCTTCTTTGATACGGCCTAGACGATGAAAGATCTCGCCTTGCCAGGTCAACGCAAGCGCCATGTTGGCCAGGTCATTGAACCTATTATAATGATCGAAATAGGACTGATAACAGGAAATGCTTTTATCAAGTTCATTCATTTCCTCGTGTGATCTGGCCAGCCACCTGTAAATGTCTCCTTCCCATTCCACTCCCTCTAGAGCCTGGGCAACCTGTAAAGCACTGTCCAGGAGTTGAATTGATTGGGAGAATTTCCCGTTCAGGAAAGCGATCTTCCCCCTGTTAAGCAAGGCCTGGCCCTTACCTCTTTTGTAATCCAGCTGGTCGGATAAGAGAAAAGCCTCCTCGCTAAATTCCCGGGATAAACTGATATCATCATACAGATAATCTTCTGAAAATTGATTCAGGAGATCCACCTGATCCTTTCCAGTGACAGTATTCAACCTGGACATTAAGCTATCAATTGGATCTTGTATATATGATAAAAAGAAATTGATCGTTATAACGGTACACAGGAGAAATAGAAAATTCATCTTCTCATGAGGTATATCGACGATGCGGTGATATAATTTTAATTAAGGACGAATATATTTACTTTTGCTTGCCTTCAAAACAAATTATAATTTGATTTTATACCGTGTAAAAAAATATCTTCGTAAAGTGATATTCCTCAGCCTGATCGTCTGTGTGAATTTTTCTTTTTACAGTTGCTACCCGGTGACAGGCTATACCCATAAGACCATTAAACCAAAAAACAGGAAACGGCCTTATAATCCTTCCAAAAATAAAAATAAAAAAAAGACAAGGACCTATTGGATGAAGAATTTATGATGAAAGGTAAACTCAAAGTTCATAATTCCCCAACGAGGTAGAATATTATCGTTTAATGTCGTGGCGTATACATCTATTCAAAACAATTTCAGGTTAAAATGAGTATAATGAATTGAAAAAGCGAATCAATAATGAAAAAGTATCTTATTCCTGTTTTTTATCTTCTGTTCTATGCCTTGCATGTACATGCCCAGCGTGAAGCATCTGTAAAAAATACTTCTGGAGAGAAATATTCCATCACAAAAAGCGAGGAAGAATGGAAAAAAGAGTTGACCCCCGAAGCGTTTCAGGTATTGCGGAAAAAGGGAACTGAACCTGCCTTTTCGGGTGGATATTATTTAAATAAGAAAAAAGGTATCTACCAGTGTGCTGCTTGTGGAAATGAATTATTCAGCTCGGAGACAAAATATAATTCAGGTTCGGGTTGGCCAAGCTTTTATAAGCCCATCTCAAAAGATCATATCAATGAAATAGAGGATCGTTCCATGGGCATGGTCCGTACGGAAGTGGTTTGCAGTCGTTGCGGTGGACATCTGGGTCACGTATTCCCGGATGGTCCGAAACCCACCGGCATGAGATACTGCGTCAATTCAGTAGCATTGGATTTTGAGGAAAAATGATTCATTAAGGCTACTTTCATTCAGGACTAAGGACTTGTATCGGGCGATCGCCCCCTTATATTCTAAATTTCTAATTTTACATTTTATATTTATATTTAAAGCTTCTTTGTTCCTGACTCTTCTTTGTTCTCACTCACACGTTTTGCCAGATCTTAAAGCTACTTCTTGACTGACCCTGAAAATGATATAAATGAAATATCAGTAATGATTCATGAACAAACTCCGGAAAGGTCCCGGACTTGATCCGGGATGGATCCGAGGAAACATCCATCCCGGAGACGGTTGCTTACCCGGACCTTCCCGGACTCATTCCGGGCTCCGCGCTGAACTTGATTTAATTTTTAGGTCTTTCCGGACCTCCGAGTCTCGCTCCGGGCTCTCCTTACGAATATAAATATTGGAAGAAATTCAGGCCTATTAATATCCGGAGAACAATTACATTAATTAGTAAATGACCAGTGTCCGCCCCACCTTTCAAAAGCGGCCCGTTCCAATCCATCCCGGTGGTCAGGGTGAGCGATCCTGATCAGTCGCCGGGCACGTTCTTTCATGGATTGTCCGTAAAGGTAAGCGATCCCGTATTCGGAAATAACATAATGAACATTGGCCCGGGTACTTACGACTCCCGCTCCAGGTCTGAGGGTGGGGACAATTTTAGAAATACCTTTACCGGTCTGAGAAGTGATGGCGATGATGGGTTTCCCTCCCCTGGAATAGGAAGCTCCGCGTATAAAATCAAGTTGCCCCCCTACGCCTGAGAAATGTTTGGTCCCGATTGAATCCGCACAGACCTGGCCGGTCAGGTCAATCTCGATGGCTGAATTGATGGCGGTGACTTTCGGATTCCTTCGGATGATCCGAACATCATTCACAAAAGCACAATCCATCATGGCTACACGGGGATTATCGTCAATAAAATCATAAACTCTTTTTGTCCCGATGACAAAAGTTGCCACGATGTGATCGGGTACCACGCGTTTTTGCGTGTTGGTAATGATCCCTTTCTCAACCAGGGGCAATATCCCATCAGAAAACATTTCAGTATGGATCCCCAGGTTTTTATGATTGGAAAGTTTAGATAAAACGGCATTTGGTACTCCTCCAATACCCATCTGCAAGGTGGCTCCGTCTTCCACCAGGGAAGCAATATAATCGCCTATTTTCTGTTCCGTTTCACTGGGTTCGGGCAGTGGCAATTCACTTACCGGATCATTGCATTCAATAAAATCATTAAAGTGCTTTACATGAACACATCCCAGACCCAGAGACCGGGGTACATTCGGATTAATCTGTGCAATCACATATTTCGCAGATTGTACAGCCGCCAGGGATACATCCACGGAGGAGCCAAGCGATACAAATCCATGTTTATCGGGAGGAGATACGTTCATTAAAGCCACATCGATTGGAATAATGCCATCCCGCATGAGCCCAGGTATTTCACTTAAAAATACAGGAATGTAATCCGCAAAACCTTCCATGGTGGCCTGCCTTACATTATGTCCAACAAAAAAAGACTCTAGCTTGAAGATCCCTTCATATTCAGGCCTGACATAGGGAGCTTCCCCTTCATGATGAATGTGTATAATCCTGATATCCCTTAACTCGGGCGCCCGGGCGACCATGGCATCAATCAGGCGCTGCGGTGCCTGGGATCCTCCATGGATGAATACGGTATCACCAGACTTGATAATTTTAACGGCTTCCTCTGCTTCAGTAAATTTCATATTAAAACGCAATTTGCTAAAAGGCGAATAAAACAAAATTATTTTTTGATTGTAACATAAAATATGAGTTTAATCATAATTTACTGAAAGTGAAATTGATTTGCACAAAATATTCATAAAATGTCATATGGTTAGATTATTTTTGTGGCGGAAAAACAAAATCAAAGTGAAATACGATGTTTTAGTAATTGGTACAGGAATCGTTGGGCTTGCAACTGCCTTTCAACTTAAAAAGAAAAAACCGGATCTTAGCATCCTGATGGTTGAGAAGGAAAATAGTGTTTCTCAGCATCAGACGGGCCATAACAGCGGGGTAATCCATAGTGGCATTTATTACAAACCGGGCAGCCTGAAAGCACGAAATTGCATCGAGGGATACAATTTATTGCTTGGATTTTGTGATGAACAGGGAATCACTTATGACATCTGTGGCAAGATCATCGTTGCTACGGAGCAGGATGAACTTGAAAGGCTGGAAGCTTTACGGTTGAGAGGTCAACAGAATGGCCTGCAAGGGTTGAGATGGTTAAAAAAAGAAGAACTAAAAAACCATGAACCACACGTATCAGGAATCGCCGGTTTATATGTCCCGCAAACAGGTATTATAGATTTTAAAGAGGTATCGGCTAAATTCTTTTCCGCTCTGAAAGAAAAAGGTGTGGAATTCAGGTTTGGTGAAAAAGTGAAGGATATCCATGAAAAATCTCATGCCGCCTGGGTGATCACTGACAGTCAGGAGTATCATACACAACTTGTAGTAAATTGTGCAGGTTTATATTCGGACAAGGTAGCCAGGTTCACCTTTCCGGATCTGGATGTAAAGATCGTTCCTTTCCGGGGCGAATACTACAAGATCCGGAAAGAGCGGCAATATCTGGTGAATAACCTGATCTATCCTGTACCCGACCCTGCTTTCCCTTTTCTGGGGGTCCATTTTACCCGGATGATTCACGGCGGTATTGAAGCGGGCCCCAATGCGGTGCTTGCTTTTGCCAGGGAAGGATATAAAAAATCAGATATCAATCTTGGAGAATTGGTGGAAACCCTTGCCTGGCCTGGATTCCAGAAAGTGGCAAAAAAATACTGGCAGACTGGTTTTGGCGAAATGCATCGTTCATTTTCCAAAAAGGCCTTCACCAAAGCTCTTCAGAAACTGATCCCGGAGATCCAGGAAGAAGACCTGATTACTGGAGGAGCGGGTGTTCGTGCCCAGGCCTGTGACCGGAATGGTGGACTGGTAGATGATTTCCTGATCTACGAAAATGAAAATGCAGTGAATGTGTGCAATGCACCTTCACCCGCTGCGACTTCCTGCCTTTCCATCGGGCAGACAATATCAGAGAAAGTTCTGGCGCATTTTTGATTATTATTCAACAAGTCTTTGATCTCCCTTTAATTGATTCAAAATCAAGGATATATTTTCCCCGAATGGAATAGGCTTCGTTGGATTTTGTAAAATAAGAGTATATTTTTGGCATAACCGTTACATTTATCTGATTTTTCACGTCTTACCTTTAAGCTCCACAATTACATTCATCTTATGATTAAAAATTACCTTAAAATATCGATCAGAACCATCTTCAATCAGAAGTTCTACACTTTTATCAATGTGTTTGGATTATCAGTAGGGATCGCTGTTTCTCTACTGATCCTGCTTTATATCATGGATGAATTCAGTTACGACCGGTTTCATAAAAATGGCAAAAATATGGCTGAGGTTTACTTGAAGGGCAGGCTCAATGATCAGGAATTCTTTTTCTATTCTTCCTGTAATCCATTAGGACCGGTCGGAGTGGAAGAAATACCCGAACTCCAGGATTTTTGCCGGCTCACCCTGTGGAGGAATATGATCGTTAAATATGAAGAGATCTCCTTTACCGAGGAAAGGATGTTACTGGCCGATTCCAGCTTCTTTCGACTTTTCTCCTTTCATCTGGTGGAAGGAAATCCGGAAACCGTATTGAAAGAACCCAATAGCCTCGTATTGACGGAATCGCTCGCCAAAAAGTATTTCGATTACCAGGGACCTGGCGATTCCCGCCCCATCGGGAAAATGATGAACATTGGCAATGATGAGTGGCTGCATAAAGTCACAGGGATCGTGGAAGATCCTCCATCCAATACCCACATAAAATTTGATCTGATTTTATCCCTGAGTTCATGGGATTATATGAAAAGGAACCAATGGACCTCCAATAATTTAACCACCTTCTTTTTATTGAATGAAAATGCAGACTGGGGGGACACACACGAAAAGATATCCGATATGGTAGCAAGATATGTGGGACCAGAGGTTCAGCAGTTTTTAGGCATATCCCTCAAAGAGTTTGAAGAAAAAGGGGGATCTTATGGATATTTTCTGACCCCATTACTGGATCTACACCTGAAAGCCGCTACGAGTGAAACTCAGCTGGAGCCTTTCGGTGATATTAAGTATGTATACATCCTTTCCGCGATTGCCTTATTCATCATAATTATCGCCTGCATTAACTTCATGAATCTCTCAACTGCCAGGTCTGCCAACCGGGCCAAGGAAGTCGGGATCAGGAAAACCATTGGGGCCAGGAAAGGATTACTGATCGGCCAGTTTCTGACTGAATCCTTACTATTCAGTGTGATATCAATGTTAATTGCCTGGGTTTTAGTGTATTTCGCCCTGCCGGTTTTCAACCAGATTTCAGGTAAATCACTGCATATATCCAGCATTTTTAAGCCCGAATCGGTTTTGGGAATGACTGTGCTGATAGTGCTAGTGGGTTTCCTGGCGGGAAGTTATCCGGCATTTTATCTTACCTCCTTCAAGCCCACCGAAGTTCTGAGAGGAAAAGTGAAAGTTGGTATGAAAAGCTCAGGCATCCGCAATGGACTGGTTATCTTTCAGTTTTCCATATCGATCGGATTGATCATCTGTACCATGCTTGTATATAACCAGCTACAGTTTCTACAAAGAAAGAACCTGGGTTTTGATAAGGAAAATATCATCCTCATATCCAATGGATCGGTGCTGGGGGAGAAAAAAGGGAATTTTTTGAAGGAGATAAAAGAATACAATGATATTCAATATGCATGCTTATCCAATAATACGCCTCCAAACCAAGGATTTAATTCAGTATTCCGGCCGGTAGGACGTGGACAGGAAGATATCATGCTGAATTACTATTATACGGATTATGATTTTTTGAACACCTACAAGTTTAAGATTGTAAAAGGGAGGTTCTTTTCCCGGGATTTTCCAGCAGATTCCAGTGCGATCGTGATCAATGAAGCAGCTGCAGACCTGATCGGATGGGAAGATCCACTTGGCCATATCATAGGCGAGTTCAACCAGGATGCTCCCATGACAGAACATGAAGTAATCGGTGTGGTCAAGAATTTTAATTATCAGTCCCTGAAAACCGAAATAGCCCCGATGGCCATGGTATTTGGTGATTGGGGAAATATTATTTCAGTAAAATACAAATCCGGAGATGTGCAAAGCGTGATCCGTTTGCTGGAGAATAAATGGAAGGGATTGAATACTGACGCTCCTTTTGAATACAGCTTTCTGGATGAACAATTCGATTCGATTTACCGGGCAGAGCAGAGATTGGGAAAGATATTTCTGATCTTCACCTTTTTCGCGATCCTGGTAGCCTGCCTTGGACTTTTCGGGCTTGCGACCTTCACTGCGGAACAGAGAGCCAAAGAAATCGGGATCCGCAAGGCCATGGGAGCTTCCATCGGAGGGGTCATTCTTCTATTATCAAAGGATTATATCAAGTTGGTTCTGATATCTTTTCTGGTGGCCATTCCTGTTTCATATTATATCATTCACGAATGGCTGCAGAATTTCGCCTACCGGATCAATATCGGCATTTTTGTCTTCGTTTTGGCAGGTAGTGGGGCTTTGATCATCGCATGGCTGACGGTGAGTTACCAGTCTATCAAGGCGGCTTCAGCAAATCCAGTGAATTCACTGAGGTATGAATAGTTTGAAATCGCGTTCTTATTCTGGCAGTCTTTATAAAATCTAACCTGATTTACAATAATTTTATGTAGAAATACACTTTTTTATGCTGAAGATCATGGATGCATATATCGGTAAAATAAAAAATATTTTTAGAACAGCTGGGAATCCTGATAATGCCGGCCCCATGAAGGCCTATATGAAAAACCAGTTCGATTTCCTGGGGATCAAATCAACGGAAAGACGGGAATTGAGTAAACCATTTTTAACCAGATCCTCCCTCCCACCCAAGGAACAAATATGGTCGGTTATCCAGGAGTTGTGGGCATTGCCTGAAAGGGAATTTCAGTATTTTTCCATGTTGTTGGCTGAAAAATACAACCGGGTGGCAGAAAAAGATTGGATCGATCATTATGCAAACATGATCACCCAGAAATCCTGGTGGGACACGGTTGATTTTATTGCAGTAAACTTGGTGGGTCATTACTTCATGAAATTCCCTGAAAGGATCCCCCGGATAACGGATCAATGGATGAGATCCGGAAATATCTGGTTGGAACGATCCTGTCTCCTGTTCCAGTTAAAATATAAAATCCTTACGAACACCGATCTTCTGGCTTCTTTCATACAACCACTGGCCAATTCAAAGGAGTTTTTCATCGCCAAAGCTATTGGCTGGGCTTTACGGGAATATTCAAAGACCAATCCGGAATGGGTCAATTCTTATATTCAAAATCATGAACTACGTCCACTCAGCAAAAAAGAAGGATTGAAAAGAATATCCCGATCCATTTAGTCTCCTGTTTTTAATGGATTTATTTACATTTGCTTCCATTAAATTGGCCGGATTCGTACATGTTAAGATATTTTCTTTTCACATTTTTTTCCTTGCAGGTTTTAATCCCCCTGCATGCCCAGCAGGTGAAGGTAATAGATAAAAACACCCGGTCTGTCATAGAAAATGTGATGATATACAACGTCAATTTCTCCAGGGCGGTTCAGACAGATGCCAATGGCTCGGCCGATTTGTCAGGATTTCAACCCGAGGACATCCTGCTTTTCCAGCATCCTTCCTACCATGAAGCAACCTATCCCATGAAAGGCCTGAACCAAGGCAACCATCTCATTCAACTGGAAGAAAAGATCATCCGCATTGATGAAGTAGTGATTTCAGCCAACAGATGGGAACAGAATCATGACGTCATACCCAATACCATCGCAACGATCCAATCCAGGGATATCGAATTTGAAAATCCTCCAACTTCAGCAGATCTTTTACAGGAATCCGGCCAGGTTTTTGTCCAGAAAAGTCAGCTGGGCGGTGGCAGCCCGATGATCCGGGGATTTTCGGCGAATGCAGTGCTGCTGGTGATTGATGGCGTACGCATGAATAATGCCATTTACCGGAGTGGGAATCTTCAAAATGTGATCAGTGTCGATGTAAATGCCATACAGGAGGCGGAAGTACTTTTCGGTCCGGGCTCGGTCATGTATGGGAGTGACGCTTTGGGTGGAGTAATGGATTTTCATATTAAAGACCCGTTTCTTTCAAACACGGATCAGACAAATATCCAGGGTGAGGCTCTTTTGCGTTATTCCACAGCCGCTCATGAAAAGACCAGCCATTTTGAACTTAATATTGGAGGTAAAAAGCTGGGTTCATTCACCAGCATTTCCTACACAGGTTTCGATGATCTCAGGACAGGTGCACACCGGACCTCCAGATTTCCGGACTTCGGAAAAAGAACCGAATATGTAATTCATGCTCATGGCATGGATACGATCGTGCAGAATGAAAATGTTAATATCCAGATATTTTCCGGTTATGATCAGTTCAGCCTGATCCAGAAATTCACCTACCGTCCGAAAGATAACCTCGACCTGAACTATGGCTTTTATTATAGCAATACCAGTAACATCCCGAGATACGACCGGCTTATTTTGTATGATAGTGACAGTCTCCCTGAAAGTGCCGAATGGTATTATGGCCCCCAAAAATGGATGATGAACCGTCTTCAAGCGAGATTATACAATTCAAGCCAGGCATTCAGTGAGGCCCGGATCATCCTGTCACATCAATGGGTGAACGAAAGCAGGAATGACCGGAATTATCAAAGTGATCTGCTTCGGTCCAGGACGGAAAAGGTAAATGTATTAAACGTAAATGCAGATTTCGATAAATCTTTTAACGACCGGCATCAGTTATTCTATGGAATGGATGCCTCGTTTAACTGGATCCGTTCATCTGCGTTCGGAAGAAACATCGAAACAGGTGAATCATCGTACATCTCAACCCGGTATCCGGATGGGGGAAGTCAATATTATTTCACCGCCCTTTACGGTAACTATCAATGGGTACTCAACCAGGCGGTCAACCTCTCAGCTGGTATCCGGTTTACAACCACCGGACTGAAAGCAAGTCTGGAAGATAAAAGTGACCTGGATTTCCCTTTTGAGGAATTTTCAACTTCGAACCACGCTTTGAATGGCAGTCTTGGCCTGGTATATCACCTATCAGAGATGACGAAACTCGATGTGGTTTTCTCTTCGGGCTTTCGGGCTCCCAATATCGATGATGTGGGTAAACTTTTCGATTCAGAGCCTGGATATGTCGTCGTGCCCAATAAAGACCTGCAACCTGAATATAGCTATAATGGAGAAATAGGAATCACGCAGCATATCGGGAAAAACATCCAGTTTCATGCCGTTGGCTTTTACACCTGGCTGAGGGATGCCATGGTTAGAAGAGATTTTTTGTTCAATGGAATGGATTCACTGGTATATGACGGTGAATTTAGAAAGGTCCAGGCACTGGTCAATACTGGAAAAGCATCAATCTACGGATTCAGTGTTGTTTTGAAGGGTGATATAACACCCCATTGGGGGATCTTTTCGTCCTATACCTATACGGATGGTAAAGACCAGAACGATGAAGTACCCCTGCGACATGCTCCTCCTGCATATGGCATGACTTCAATTTACTATAAAAAAGGAGGATTACTGGCTGAATTGAATGTCACATACAGTGAGGATAAAAATTTTGAAGATCTGGCTCCTTCAGAACAAAATAAATTATATTTATATACCGCAGATGGCGCCCTTGCCTGGTATACCTTGAACCTCCGGTTAAAATATCAGTTTTCATCCAGATTAACTGCTAATTTTGGAATTGAGAATATCCTGGATAAACATTATCGGACCTATAGTTCAGGAATCAGTTCGCCGGGTCGGAATTATATTTTTGCATTCAGGATAAATTTATAATGATAATTTGACTACCTTTTTAAGAAATTATGTACGTCGCAATTGCAGGTAACATCGGATCCGGGAAGACCACCCTGGCAGAGAAACTTGGTAAAAACTACCATTGGGATGTTCAATATGAAGCAGTGGATACCAATCCGTATCTTCCGGATTTTTATATAGATATGAAATCATGGGCCTTCCACATTCAGGTATATTTCCTTAACAGCAGGTTCAAACAGAACCAGCGGATCAGGAAAATGAAAAGAAGCATCATCCAGGACAGGACCATCTATGAGGATGCCCATGTTTTCGCGAAAAACCTGAATAACAATGGCTATCTGAACGACCGGGATTACGAAACGTACCTGGGTTTATTCGAATCCATGTCAGAATTCATCAAGCCTCCTGACCTGCTGATCTACCTGAAAGCCGATATTCCCAAGCTTGTGGAGCGGATCCATAACCGGGGAAGAGCCTATGAAACGCTGATCAGGCTGGAATATCTCAGGGACCTGAACGCTTTGTATGAAAACTGGATCCATCAGTATGCAGAAAGTAAAATCCTGACCATCAACACAAATCAGTTGAATTTTGATCGAAATATTGAAGATTTCGCTTACGTAGTGAATCTAATCGAATCAGAGATCCATGGACTTTTCAGCTAGAACCCATCCTTTTGTTAGCATCTTTATGAAAATATAATTATATATGGAAAATTCTAAGGTCAAATTAAACTGAATGATAAGTTGATATGAAGAGAATAATAATTGGAATATCTTTTTTCTTTGTTATCGCAGGAAATGGTTACAGCCAGAGCAACCAGGAAGATATAGATCTGTTCGTAACTGCATTTGGTATGGAGAAAAAAGCCCTGACCAGGGAATTCATGAAAATCGATCCAGCCCAGACGCGTGAATTCTGGAGTTTATTTGATGCCTATGAGGCCGAACGGCAGGAACTGGCAACAAAACGCTGGATCCTGTTCAACCAGTACATCGCTCAAATAGAATCCATGACCGATGAACAGGCTGATGAGATGATGAAAGAAATTATGGTCCAGTCAAAAAAGTCCAACAAGCTGATCGACACGTATTATAAAAAAATTAAAAAGTCGACATCAGTTAAAGTAGCGGCCAAATTCTATCAATTGGAGCATTACCTGCTCAGTGGCATTCGCATGGAAATTTTAAGCCTTGTTCCTTTTATGGGTGAACTTGATTAACCAATCAAACTATTACGAACCTGGTCTGACCAGGTAGGGTGGTCTGACGACGGTCACTTGTCTGACGAGAGCCCCTGGTCTGACCAGGAGGGTTGGTCTGACGACGGTCACTTGTCTGACGAGAGCCCCTGGTCTGACCAGGAGGGTTGGTCTGACGACGGTCACTTGTCTGACGAGGGTCCCTGGTCTGACCAGGAGGGTTGGTCTGACCAATGGGAGAGGATTCTGCTTTTCCGCTAAGACCGGTATCTTGTTTCATCTTTCAAAATAGGATCTTATTTTTGGGCCTGAATCGTTATCCATCATTATGGTTGTCTATAAAAACTAACCCTGAAAAGGTTGTTTCTGTTTAATCCTTTTGCCATTGTGTATCTGGTGGCATTATGTGTAATTACCTATGTTTTGTCTCTGTTATTCCCTCATCATGAATTTTTGTCAACCCCTGCTCTGACCATTTATGGAACGGTACTATCAATATTGATTGGTTTTAGAATCAATGAGGCGTACAATCGATACTGGGAAGCCAGGATCCTGTGGGGCCAGCTGGTGAATCAATCCAGAAATTTTGCCAGGATGGTCCTTTCACTGATCAATTCTTCAGTTATTACATCAAAAACAAAGCAGCGCGAACAGGACATTCAAAAAGAATTGATATATCGTCTCCTTGCCTATGATAATGCCCTGAGGCTTCACTTAAGAAAACAAGAAAATTGGGAGGAATTAAAGCCATTTCTTCAGGAAAAGGAATGGCAGAGCTATCTTCCCACGGTAAATAAGCCGACTCAAATTCTATACCGGCAATCTCAAAAATTACAATCCTTAATGAACCAGGAACCTGGAAAAGACTTCAGGCAGGTCAGGCTTGAAGAAACGCTGAATGAGTTTTACAATATCCAGGGTGGCTGTGAAAGGATCAAAAACACACCTTTTCCGCGTATTTATTCAAGGATGACGAAAGGTTTCACATGGATCTTTGCAACGATTTTGATCCTTAGTCTTTACGATGAGTTTGACTGGCAGTTATTAGTCATCAGGGGAATGGTTGGTTATGTATTTGTAACACTTGATAAAATTCAATCACTATTAAAAAATCCTTTTGACAACACCATCGCCGACACACCCATGACATCTCTATGCCGAACCATTGAAATCGACTTAAAACAAATGTTGGGGGAACAAGATATTCCAGAACCCATAAAACCTGTTGATGGTATTCTTTATTAGTGTCTGGAAATCTAGGTTTCAATGGATTCCAATTAATCAGATCCCAATCAATTGTCATTAATCGTACGGCCATATAAATCGATAAAAAATATGATCTCCATTTTATAGGTAGTGATCTTGCTGACATATAATTAAAATCTGTCTTAAGTTTTGCAGCTAATTTTATACGAATCAAAACCTCATGAACAAATGCTTATATATCCTCAGGAATTCTATTAATCGGTCTGATCTGAATATTTCTATAGAATATTTCTGCTCCTTCAGATTGTAATTGGATCTTCCCACTTGTTAGAGGAATTTCCTTGCCGTTTTCAAGATAACGAAGATTGAATGCATGCATATTCATCCTTCCATTTACCGCATGGATACTCTCATTTCCATAAACGTAAATCTCCATTATATTCCATTGGCCTGTCGGTTTTTCATGATCTTCATACTTCTGACAATATCCCTGATCCAGGTTGAAAGTTATTTTCCCGGCATCTTTTTTATAGCGGTATCTTTCATCCGGTGAAGGTCTCTCAGCCGGAATATCGGCCAGGGTTGTATCCACACATATGAAATCACCACACGCCTGCTCCATCACCTGGCATTCAATTGATTTCATCCAAACCCCACCCCAGGCACCTTCAGGTTCCATGGAGTGATAAAGGATCCCGCTGTCCATCAATTCATCCTCACGAGGTGGAAACCTTTCATTGCCCCATTTGAATTCCAATCGTAAATGATAGTTCTTAAAAGTTTTTTCTGTCACCAGTATTCCGAAAGTTTCTCCTGATATCCTGATGGCCGATTGTCCATCTTCTTCCACAACCGAAAATACATTTAACGGATCCTTATTTTTTCCAATGGGTTCCAGATAATTACCATTATTATCCTTTCGAATACCCTCGACCTTGGAGGAAGGTTCCGGTGCCCGTTGCCAGGTATACCAGCCTGATAAATCCTGCCCATTGAATAAATCAACCCAATCATTCCGTGTAGAATTCTGATCCTTTTCACATGAAATCATGAGTAATAACAGCCATGTAAAAAATAAGATTCGTTTCATATTTGATAAATTAGTTTGAGTTAATTTAATTACTTAGACCAAGATGTACAAACATTTATTCAGATTACCTGGCTATCGATCATTGCCTATATATCAGTAAAATGATTACTTTTAAAACCGATATGCTTCAGGAAAAGATAATTGAAAACTATACACCCAAAGAGGAGGTGGCCAATGCAATTACCCATGGTTTCGGATCTATTTTGAGCCTTGTGGGTAGTATAGTTATAATCATGAAGGCAGAAACCATGGGAGATGGGTGGCATCTGGTAAGCTATACGATCTTTGGGCTATCGCTGATTCTCCTTTACACTTCTTCATTTCTATATCACTCAATTCCTGGCCTGAAAGCCAAACAGAAATTAAGGAAAATTGATCATTCTGCCATATATATTTTGATTGCGGGCACCTACACCCCTTTTCTGCTTACCAACTTGCGAGGAACAACCGGATGGATCATGTTTGGGGTCGTTTGGGTTTTTGCCATCGTAGGCATTTTATTAAAATTTAAGACCCAGATCAGATCAAAATGGTTATCGGCCTCGATTTATCTGGTCATGGGATGGCTGGCAGTCTTTATTTACCGTTCCATGCTTGATAATCTCACTCCTGTTAGTCTTTTTTTGATAGCGGCTGGTGGTTTTTTTTATACCATGGGTGTTATTTTTTATGTCTGGAAAAAGCTTTCCTTTCATCATGCCATTTGGCATCTTTTTGTGCTTGCAGGAAGCATCTGCCATTATTTTTCAATTTATTTTATCCTCCCCGATTAAAAATAACAGCGGTATTGTGAACCGGAATACAGGTATCCGATAATTATATCCCGTTGATAGTAAATCCATTTACATTCGCTTACCTTTGCTGATCTCCTATGGTTTTCCAATTCAAAATAAATATAAAGAACATATCATCACCAGGTGTCTGGAGACGAATCCAAATTCCATCACAATGGTCTTTTGACATATTGCATGGGGTCATACAGGCCGCATTTGGATGGGAGAATTATCATCCATATCTTTTTTCCCCCAGGGGCTGGGGATCAAATCCGTGTATTGGGGCTCCCGGCTGGGAAGATTCGGATTGCCAGAATGCAGCTAAAATAGAACTGCGCAATTATTTCACGCATACTCAGCAGGCCATCACCTATATTTATGATTTCGGAGATAATTGGATACATCATATTTTGTTGGAGGATATTATAGATGAAAACAGGATCATTGCCGATTTATTGGATGGAAGAGGCAAATGCCCCCCAGAAGATTGTGGAGGTAGTTATGCCTATATGGATTTAAAACAGATCCTGGAAGACCCGGACTATCCGGAATATGATGAAATCAGAGAATGGATGGGTATGAGCAAAAAGGAAGCCTGGGATCCCAATGGAATAGACCTGAACACCCTGCGTCAGGCCGTTTATGCAGTAAGATAATCCTGATGGATCCCACTTATTTCCTTGGATGAAATTTTCAGTCTCTTTTTGGATAAAATTTACTTTCACCTCCATCATTTGTTAAAATTCCAAAATTTTACCATATTTCCAGTCGGCTTAAATAATCTCCTTACAGGGGATCGTCAATGAACGGTGAAATCAAATGCATTTTTATTTCGCCGGGAATTCTAATAATTAACAATAAATATATTAAAGAAAATGAGTATTAAAATACAGACGCTGAGTGGTTATTTTCATGAGTATCAGAAGAGTCTAACCGAACCGGATGCCTTTTGGGGAAGGATAGCAGATGGATTCCACTGGCGAAAAAGATGGGATTCTGTGGTGGAATGGAATTTTGAAGAACCCAGAATTGAATGGTTTAAAAATGCCAAGTTAAACATTACAGAAAATATGCTTGACAGGCATCTTTACACGGCAGGAAACCGGACGGCCATTATCTGGGAACCCAACGAACCTGATGATAAGCCACGAAGAATAAGCTATCGCGAATTATATCATATGGTTTGCCAGTTTGCACATGTTCTCAAGGAACAAGGTGTGGGAAAGGGCGACCGTGTAGTAATCTACATGCCCATGGTTCCGGAAGCGGCTATAGCCATGATGTCCTGTGCCAGGATTGGAGCCATCCACTCAGTAGTCTTTGCGGGATTTTCTGCATCCTCACTTTCTGACAGGATCAATGACTGCAGTGCCAAGATGGTCATCACATCCGACGGCAATTTCCGGGGAAGCAAAAAAATTGGCATAAAGGATGTGGTGGATGATGCCCTGAAAAACTGTAAAAGTGTTGAAAATGTAATCGTTTACAGACGTACCGGCCAACAGGTGAATATGCAAAATGGCAGGGATCACTGGTGGCATGAACTTATCAAAGGGAAACCGGATGAGATTGAGGCTGAAGAAATGGATGCCGAAGACATGTTGTACATCCTGTATACATCCGGATCCACGGGCAAACCCAAGGGCGTGGTTCATACCATAGCCGGATATATGGTCTATACCTATTATACCTTCATGAATGTGTTTCAGTACAATACAGGTGATATTTACTGGTGTTCTGCCGACATAGGTTGGGTGACAGGGCATTCATATATTGTTTATGGTCCATTATTGGCCGGGGCTACTACCATCCTGTTTGAAGGGATTCCTACCTATCCGGATGCCGGAAGATTTTGGGCAGTGGTCGATAAATATAAGGTGAATCAGTTTTATACGGCGCCAACGGCGATCCGGGCTTTAGAGGCTTACGGACAGGATCCTGTACTTCCCTATGATCTTAGTTCCTTGAAAGTACTGGGCACTGTAGGTGAGCCCATCAATGAGGAAGCCTGGCACTGGTACCATGACCACATAGGAAAAGGCAGGTGCCCGATCGTGGATACCTGGTGGCAAACGGAAACAGGAGGCATTCTCATCTCTCCCATTGCCAGCGTCACTCCTACCAAACCCTCTTATGCTACCATGCCTCTGCCAGGCATTCAACCGATCATAGTGGATAATGATGGCAAGGAGTTAAAAGGCAACAGTGTCGAGGGAAATCTATGCATCAAATTCCCATGGCCAGGGATGTTCAGAACCACCTATGGGGATCATAAACGTATGCATGATACCTATTTTGCTCCCTTCAAAAATTTGTATTTCACCGGGGATGGAGTAAAAAGAGATGAAGATGGTTACTACCGGATCCTGGGCCGGGTGGATGATGTGATCAATGTTTCAGGGCATAGAATGGGAACTGCGGAAATTGAAAATGCCATCAATGAGCATCCTCGCGTGGTGGAATCGGCGGTAGTTGGTTTTCCCCATAAAATCAAGGGACATGGAATCTATGCTTTTGTTATTGCCGATATGACGGATCGAACGGTAGCCAATCTGACAAACGAGATCAAGATTACCGTCAACAATATCATCGGTCCGATCGCAAAACCTGATAAAGTCCAGATTGTTCCTGGTCTACCCAAAACAAGATCCGGGAAAATCATGCGTAGAATTCTTCGGGATATCGTGAACGGGGAAACAAAGAATTTTGGCGATGTCACCACGCTGCTCGATCCGGAAGTAGTGGAAAAAATCGTGGAAGGATACAAGCAGAATGGACGATAATTGATCCTCATTTCCCGGATATGTTTTATGCCTGTTTCTGTTAAATGCCATTCAGAAACAGGCATATTTTTTGACTAATAGGTATTTGGGCTCATTCCAACCGCATAGCAGAGCTAGTAAACGAAAAAATCCATAAATAATTCGGATCAAGTTCTGCCAGGTCAGTATTTTTTATTTTTCAGTTCTTTCATGATCTGCTTATAAAGCCTGCCTGTCTGCTTGTCTTTTTTTCTTTTATCAGCCAGAGAGGATGTAAACCACTCCACCTCCCGTTCCAGTTTTTTATAATTTTCCAATGTTTTTTCATCTATCTCACCCTCCCGGATAGCTTGCTGGACAGCACAGCCCGGTTCATTGGTATGGGTACAATCCGCAAATTTACAATTCCGTGCTTTTTCTTTAATATCTTCAAAAGTCAGTTCAATCCCTTGCCCACTGTCCACCAGTCCTACTTCACGCATTCCTGGAGTATCGATGAGGATACCTCCTTCTTTCAGGATCCGCAATTCCCGATAGGAGGTTGAATGTCTGCCTTTGCCGGTACTCGTGCTTATCGTCTTGGTTTTTATTGTGTCCTTTCCTTCAATGACATTGATCAACGTTGATTTACCTACTCCGGACGAACCAACCAGACAATATGTGGTTCCTTTTTTAAATAGCTTCCGGATACTTTCAATTCCTACTCCGGTCTCACTACTGAAGGCAAATACATCGGGAATTTTTACCCGGTCTTTAACATTAAGCACCTGGTCCCGAACCGTTTTATGGTCGAGCAGATCGGATTTGCTAAGTAGAATAACTGGCCTGATCCTGCCTGCGTTGACAATCGAAATATATCTTTCAAGGCGGTTCAGATTAAAATCATGGTCCAATGCCATGACGATGAAGGCAATATCAATATTTGCTCCGATGATCTGCTTTTCCCCATAATCATGGACAGCCTTTCTTTCCAGTAATGATTTTCTTGGCAGGATTTCCAGGATCAATGCAGAATGATCATCGTGAATGATGACAAGTACCCAATCACCAACTGCCGGCAGATCAGCCCTGGTTGCGGCCATGAATCGCAAATGCCCTGTGATTTCAGCCTCATAGATACCATTTATATGCCGGATCAGGTACCGGTCCCGGTGTTCCATGATCACCCTGGCATATTCTCGATCCTGCTTTCCTTCCTTTTGAAAAAATTCATCAAAACCAAGATCTATTAATTCAATTCCCATGGAAATTTAATGTTTAATATTTTTCTTTAACGTACATGCCCCCCTATCAGATCAATGGGCTATGGTGAAGAAAAGCCCTAATTCCCCCTTACAGGATAAGTGTGAACTTATTGAATGCTTCCCTTTTATTTTTTAGGAAATTCTATTTCAATTTTCCTTCGGTAAATTCATAATACATTTTATTAGCCATAAAAGCCAATTTTTTAGCTATGAAAAAAATTTTAACATTCCTTATCTTCGGGATAGTGATAGGTATGTCAGATTGTAACAAGCCGGTACCTGAATCGACAGACACTGAATTGCAGCAAAGAGCTCCATCACTCGTAGGGACCTGGGCCGATGCACATAATATCCTGGTACCTCCCTGTGTCGGCAATGACATCATAGAAAATCTTTCCATGACTTTTTTTACGGATACGAACTTGAATCCTGCCGGTTTCAACGCCACGGGAGCACCCCTGATCTTCGAATCTGAATCTAATGCAAGCTGGGAATTCAATAATGGGGATAAGGATAATATACTTTTAAACGATGTGTCGCCTGTAAGTTCTTTCAATATAGTCAATTTTGAACCTATGAATACGTCCATGACCATCAATTTTTATCACCCCGGATTGAATTATTATGCACACAAGGGGCGTGATTATGTCGTTACCCTAATCAATCATTCATTCATTTGAACAAAAAAGGCATCATATTCCAAAGGATGCCTTTTAAACACGAAATGTAATTTTATTATTTATCACTGAACTTTAAGAATTCTGTCCCTGATCTCGTCTACCCTTGTGATCAAGGCCTGCAAAGTTTCATTATTAAGTATTTCCTGAATCCGATTTTCTGCGATCAATTGATCTACATTTAATTTCTCATACGTATCATTCAGTTGTGAAAAAGCATTCTGATATTCCACATCGTTATCGAGTTCAAAAACTTTCTCATCCAGCATCCTTGAAAGATTATAAATGTTGTCTTTTTGTCTTAAAACCGCCTTTATGATGGGCATCAAAATTAGAGTAGCCTGTTCGTTGTCCAAAACATCTCTTGGATAGGTATTGATCACCTGGAGCATGTTATTTAATCCTTCTAAATAAAATCCTGCCAGAAAAATCGTCCTTAAATATTCTCGTTCCTCCTCTGAGGTACCGAATGTTTGTACCGCATGCTGATAGGCTTCCTTAAAATAGGCTTTGACTGAATCGTTGGCATTGATATTTTCTTCGTATCTGTTCATGAGAATCTCAAGAAATCCCTTTTCAGCGCCTAAATATTGAGCCATTGATAGGGCAGCATTATAATACTTTTCGGTAAATTCCGGTTTCTGGAAAGCAACACAATAACCCAGGTCATACATATACATTCCAAGCATGGCAGCCGATTTCTCCTTAGTGGTTGTATATTGATCTGCCACGGAAGGATCGGTCAGGATATCCGGATTGAAATCAGCACCGGTGGATTGTATAATGGCGGCAAATTCAGCAGCAGATGGGAAGTTGGGCATTATTTTTTTAAAATCTGCTTGTCCTTCCTCTTTTATTTCTGAAGTTTGCCCTTCCTGTTGTTCAGATTTTTGCTGACAGGAAAATCCGATAACGAGTAAAACAAGTATCAGTGATAATTGGATTCTTTTCATAGTAAATTTAATTTGTATCACGTACTGAAAATTAATTTAAGGAAACAAAATTAAGGAACAATTTGATATTTACTATTTTTTAATCATGAGAAATCACAATCAGGAATCAAATTGTTCAATTTATCAAAGAGATAGTTCATTTCGATTTTGTCTTAAAATAAAATAAATAATGATACATTTTGAGTATCTTGGCGCTAATTTTCGGATAAAAACAAAATCAATGAGAATAAAATTCATAAAAATCATTGGTCTCATCCTGCTTTTGATTGGGATCACCAGAATCATCCATGCTCAAAGTTTACAGATTCTTCCCATGGGTGGATATCAGTTCCCTGCAGGAGTGGATGTATCCTATAATGATGGAAGTTCAGGTTTTTACCAACCTGCCAGGTTGAGGATCAAGGGAAATGGCAACTATGGATTAGGTCTTCATTTCCTCCTCCCTTTCGAGGATATTTCCATTTCAGCTTCTTTTACCAACATGAATTCCGAATTAACCATCGATCCTGCAAGTGAACCTGAGACAAAACTTTTTGACGCTTCCCAGGAATACTGGATGTTCGGCATCATGAAGGAGGTTGATATGGATCAGCTTCGGCCATTTGGGGGACTTGTCCTGGGATGGACCACAATCCGGCCCAAAGAATCGAATTATGGGAACGCTACCAAATTTTCCGTTGGATTGGAGGGTGGAGTCAAATACTTTTTCAATGATGTTGTTGGGATCATGGTTCATGCCCGTTTATTATTGCCCGTGCAATGGGTAGGAGCCGGATTGACCATAGGTACCGGAGGGACGGGAGCTGGTCTGACTACGGGTTCATCCATAATTCAGGGAGATATCGGAGGCGGACTTGTTATTGCTTTCGGAAAGTAGGTCAAGAGAAGTACCTCTGAATCAATTTGTCTAACATTCCTTTCAGCTGAATGATAATGAATAGGGTCCTCGGTTAATTTTGATGAAAATATGGACTCAACTTGGATTGAAATCGGAATCTATGTACTCGGGGCTGCGTTTCTCATATTACTCATCCTTTATATCCTAAAGATCCGGATCGATCGTCGATTCAGGGAAAAAATGGTGCCCCTCCTTAGAAAACAGAAATCAACCATTGATCAACTGGAAAAAGACCGTGATGAACTTTCCCAAAAAAACCTGGAACTCAACAGGGAGCTGACTATCCAGAAAAATCAGCTGGCCATCCAGGATACCGAATACGAGAAAATCAATGTGGTCCTTGCGAAAGGATTGTTTGATAGATACCGGGAAAGTTCGACCGGGGAAAGCGAAAAGAAAACTGAAAAAATAAAAAAACCACAGAATGAAGCGAGGTTTGCGGAGCAGGTGAATGCCATCGAAAATTGGTTCCAGTATAAATATCTTAAAAACAGGCCGGAAATAGCTGAAGTTGAAGTGACTGAAACACTCCTTAAAATAACCAATCTTTTAAATTCTGAATTTTCCTATAAAAAACTGAACTTCGTCTGCCATCTTGGCGAACCCATCCGGGTACAAGTCCCATTGGACGTCTTTGAATTTGTATCATTAACTTTCGGACGCCTGATCGGGGAAAGGTCAGTCAGTGGGAATACGCTCTATTTCGACACGGATAAAACCGGTAAAAAATGTTTGATTTCCCTGGAGGATTCGGGGCCAGGGGAAAATGACCCTGAATTAAAAGCCCTTTTCTCAGATACATGGGCTCCCAATAAACTACCGGAATTGCCTGATCAAACCATCCTGCCGGTGTTGGTTGCCAAAGAACAGATCCAACTGTTCCAGGGAAATGCCTGGTATTCCAGGATTCATGAAATCGGCATAAAAATTACTTATTCAATTCCACTAATCATTAAATAACCGATGAATTACAGAAGATCATTTTTAAAAAAAATTACAGGTCTCGGCCTGACAACAGCTGCATTCTCCCTGTTTAATCTTTCCAGGGCAAACGATTCTGATCAAAAATATTTTCTTCACCATGTATTTTTCTGGTTGAAAAATCCGGAAGATTCTGAGAACCGGAAGATCTTTGAAAAAGCACTCCAGGAACTTGGAACGGTGGAAACAATCCAACTCTTGTATATCGGTAAACCAGCCGACACCAACAGGGACGTCATAGATAATACGTATCATTATTCTTTCCTGGCTGGATTTAAAGACAAAGCTGGACACGATATTTATCAGGAACATCCGGTCCATGATAAGTTCAGGAATGAATATGGCCACATGTGGACCAAAGTACTTGTATACGATTCGGTTAATTTATAAATTAATAGACCACATTTTTTAAAACTGACTTTCTGCAAATTCAATCATTTATATTTTCAAGCCATGCGATCATTTGTTTTTTTATTCATTCTCCTTTCAGTTTATTTGAATAGTACGGCCCAAAAGGCATCCACCCTTCATCCATGGGAAGTATTTGAAACATCTTTTTCCACGCGGAGCCAATTTTCTTCGCCCTATGTGGAAGGATTAAAAGAAGGAGAAAAGCCCTATTTAATAGCTGAATTTACAGGGATATCGGGAGAAGCCAACGGAAAATCCATCCAGATACCAGGTTTCTGGGATGGTGATTACCAATGGAAGATCCGGTTTTCTCCTCCCTTTGCTGGTGAATGGCGCTATACGACACAATCGGCTGACCGTTTCCTGAATAATAGAAAAGGGGGAATCACCGTATCTGAATGGACTGCGAAGGAAAAAACGGATAATCCAACCCGGAGAGGTGTGATCCAGGTTAAGATTAGCGGGGAACGGAAAGGAAGATATTTCACCTATTTTGACGGTACACCCTTCCTGTGGGTTGGAGATACTTGGTGGAACTGGACCAAAGATGACATTACTTTCGATTCTTTTAAAAATCTGGCAGATACACGGGCTACTCAACACTATACCATAGGACAGTTATTCTTTGCCGGCAACGGATGGGGCCCCAGCAGTTCCCTTCTGGATGATGCCACTTACCAGATCCCGGATTTAGATCAAATCCGAAAGGTGGAGGAAATGATCAGGTACGCAAACCAGAAAGGGATCACGGTCTGGATCCATGCCTGGTGGAGCCGGGAAAATATCAATAAAACCATCGGGGCTGAAAACATCAGAAGATGGTGGCGCTATGTGGTACATCGATTACAGGCCTATAATGTAATCTGGGTACTGGCTGGCGAATACAACATGTATAATTATGGAGGTTTTGATCTCAGTTTCTGGAATGAACTCGGAACATTGATCAAAAGTGAGGACCCTTTCGACCGGATCACGAGTGCACATCCTACTCCTCCCGGCTGGGAAGGGGGAGCTGGTGCACCTCAGTGGTCCACCGCTGAAGTGATCCAAAACCAGGAATGGCTGGATTATAATCAGAGCCAGCCGGGACATGGAAAATGGAGAAATGAACTGATCCCGGAAATTGTCACCTCTGCTTATCATAGGGAGCCTCCAAAACCTATTGTGGTCACCGAGCCCTGGTATGAATTTATCGAGGGCAATCCAACTTCCATGGATATCCGATTCGGGGCATGGACTGCCTTTCTGAGTGGAGCCGCAGGGCATAGTTACGGAGGCGGTCATGTGTGGCGGGCACACCTTTCCGAATCTCCCTCCGGCGTGGGTGCCTGGCCCTTGGATACCTGTTTTACAGAAAATACCATGCTTTATGAGGGAGCTGAATCCCTCAGTTTTTTTTCAGAATTCCTGCACCGGATCAAATGGTGGGAACTCGAGCCACACCCTGAATTTGTTTTGGAAAATCCATCCCATTTCTGCAGTGCTGTCCCAGGTGAAGAATACCTGATCTATCTGAGATATGGTGGTTCGTTCAGCGTTGACCTTCAGCATGCTTCAGGAAAAATTATGAAATATGAATGGATCGATCTTTCAACCGAAAAATCAGTAAAACAGGGGGAATTGAACGGAGGTAATATTTCCAGTTTTTCACCACCCGAAGATTATCCGGGTAGACTCGAATACACAGACTGGTTGTTACACATTATTGAAAAATAGATCCTTATTTTTTTGTATTATTTGCAACCACGGCTCTGTCAGGAGAGTATCCAGATTAAATTCCAAAAGTATATCCGCACTTTTTAGCCATGGTATGAGATTTATAAATTATATTATTATATCGGTGATTTCATTTGCATTTTCGTAATATTTTTATTAATTTATATAATAATCATAACGAATTTGATATATTGATATATTTTGAAAGAAAGGATTGTTTAAAAAATATTTGATTTACAGTTTGTAGCCAAACTCTTAATTTAAAACGATGAAGACGGGATATCTTCTCGTCATGGAGCAATGGGAGGAGGTTGTGAAGGAGATCTTCAAGGAATATTTTTTATATGCTCCAATAAAGCAATGGGGAGCGGTTGACTATGAATTAATCCATCTAGAAAAAGTTCCATTTATCATTTATTATCATCCCCGGCCAGTCACCCCGCTGAAAGTATTTTTCCTGCCAATAAAACAAAATGTAACGCTTCCTCCGGAAAACGAGAAAAGGATAATCCTGGGAATTCCATCCTGCGATCTCCATGCACTTCAACTGTTGGATACCATATACCTCGATAAATTACTGCCTGATACGGTAAATCAGAAAAGGAGAGAAAATACCATTCTGATTGGTTCAGATGGTCATTTTTATTAGAAAATTGTCATTGTTCTGCTTATGGATTGAATCCATATCCTGAAAAAAATCAGGATATATTTTTGAATAAAATTGGTGATAAAATCCTGATCTTAATGTTCTGATCTTGGAATCTGCACTCGAAAAATACATTGGCAAAATCAATATGTTCAACCCGGAAGTCCTCATCCTGATAGATTGTATATATTTTCCCAATCAGGCACCCGGCCATTATGATCTACTGACAGTCAAAGATATCAACGGCTTTATTTTTAATACACAATATATTTCCTTCCGAAGCATTTCTGATTTTTTCAATATGCCAATCTAATACTGGGCGGACATCCAGACGATATCAGTTTGGGGGAAAACCTATCTGCACCTGTTAAAAAAGCGGCGGATCAAATCAGTTCCTGGATCTACAAATCCCTTTACCTATAAATCTACCCTGGCGCCGTATGCCCGGCCGTATATGTAATCCTCCAGGTTGTGAATGGTTTCTTCTTGATCTGAAATGACACGATTTACGGCATCTCCGATGGAAACTACGCCTACCAGCTTATTTTGATCAAACACTGGCAAGTGGCGTACCTTTTTTTTCGTCATGAGCGCAAGACAGTTCTGGATTGTATTTTCTAACCTTACTATACTGATTTCGGTAGTCATCATATCCCCGATCTTTGTATCTTTAGATGACTTCCCAAGCAAGACAATCTTCCTGGCGTAGTCTCTCTCTGAAAACATTCCGACCAGTTTCCCTGCATCATCAATTACAAGGAGTGCGCCCACATCTTTCTTGGACATCATCACCAGGCCGTTGTATACGGTTTCATTTTGATTGACGGTCCAGACATTGCTTCCTTTTTCTTCCAGGAGTTCTTTAACGGTACTTTTCATGGTTTTATGAATTAAACAATTAAAAAATCTTCAATATTGGGTTCAGCTAGTGTTTTAATTTAGGTAAAAAAAGTGAAATTCAAAAAAATTCAGATGTCATTTATCTGCAAAAAAAAATTACCGAAAAATTTATCAGTAAAAACATTGAATCAATCATTAATCATTCGCATGATAAATTCATATTTTGGTGCTTATATATTATCAAAAATTAGATAAAGACTCAATATTATCCATTTTTTTTTGTTACTTCGTACTCCCATTTTAAAAATTACTTTTATATAAAATCAAAGTGTAAATAAATATTTGGTTTATTTTTCAAAATAATAAAACGTTATGAAAACCTTGAAAAAATTAAATTTATTTCTTTTCCTGGCCCTGGCTGGTATGGTAATCAGCTGTTCACAAAAAAATCAAAGCGAGCAGGCTAATGACGAAACGACTTCTGAAGAGGCTGTAGAAGAAACGGCGGCTCCTAACACACTTACTGCCAAGGAAAAAGCAGATGGATGGATGCTGTTATTCGATGGGAATACTTCCGATGGTTGGAGGGGTTATAAAAAAGAAACTTTCCCGACAGACTGGGAAATTGTTGATGGCACACTTCATATGAAAGGTTCAGGACGTGGGGAGGCTGGTTCACCTGAAGGAGGAGATATTATTTATGATAAAAAATTTAGTAATTTCCATTTGAAGCTGGAATGGAAAATTTCTGAAGGGGGAAATTCAGGGATTTTTTATCTGGGACAGGAACTCCCTCAGTTTGAAGAGATCTGGAGAACGGCCCCCGAATATCAGGTATTGGATAATGAAAGACATCTGGATGCCAATTTAGGAAAAGATGGAAACCGTAAATCCGGATCGTTATATGATCTTATCCCTGCCAAGCCTCAGAATGCCAAACCTGCAGGGGAATGGAATACTGCTGAGATCCTAGTTTACAATGGAACAGTAGTACATAAACAGAACGGTGAGACCGTGCTGGAATATCATCTTTGGACCCCTGAATGGAATGAACTGGTAGCTGGAAGTAAATTCCCTGAATACAATGAAAACTGGGCGGATATTGCAAAAGAAGGCTACATCGGCCTTCAGGATCATGGAGATGATGTATCGTACAGGGACATTAAACTAAAGGAATTATAAGAGATATATGATAAACGGAAGTAACTTCCGCTTTAGAAAAAGTGATAAAAAGCCCGCCTGGAAGGTGGGCTTTTTCATGGATTAGTGGCTATAAAATCCACATTCTATTTACAAAGAAAATGCGTCCTGAAATTAAAAGAGATGAATTGCTGGGAGGGACTCTTGCATATAAAAATCATATCGTAACATAAAATGGATTTGATCTAAAGAGGATAGAATGAATTTTCATGAAAAAGGTCAAATAATCCTTAAAGCAGATAAAAAATCGTAATTACCACTAGCATTCCATTATCAGATGGATGAGTGGTTTGATAAGGCAGCCCTATCAAATTATTCGTCTCCTTTTTTCAAGTTGTAAAAATTCATGGCGCGCTCAAGTCCAATACTGGTAAATGAAAGGATGGCTTCCGATGTTCTGTTAAATATGAAGGGCAGCGCTTCGAGCTCCTGATTCGTGAATCTGCTCAGTACATAATCCACCTGTTTCCCCCTGGAAAAATTTTCCCCAATCCCGATTCGTAATCTCGGATAGGCTGTAGTACCTAGAACGGACTCAATATCGGCCAAACCGTTATGGCCAGCAGAGGAGCCTTTGGCCCGTATCCTGATCTTTTCAAAGGGAAGCGCGATATCATCCACCACCACCATCAGGTTTTGAACCGGGATTTTTAGCTGGTCAAGCCAGTAACGGATGGCTTTCCCACTGAGATTCATATAGGTAGTGGGTTTGATCAGATGAACCGTCCTCCCTTTATATCTGAAATCAGCCGTGAATGCCAGTCTGGAAACTTGAAATCCAACTCTTTTCTGATCCGCGAGGTGATCCAGGGCAAGAAATCCAATATTATGACGGGTAAGTTCATACTCCGGACCAATATTTCCCAAACCAGCAATTAGATATTTCATGATAAAATAAAAGAGGCTGGCAAAACGGACTTTTGACAGCCTTTTATAATCGAACGGTAATGTGCGAGATTATTCGTTTTTTACTTCCGAAGATGCACCTTCACCGCTTTCGCTTTCAGCTGAAGGAACTGTTCCTTCTTCTCCTTCTGCCATTTCCTCAGCTTTCAGTTCTTCCTCTTCAGCTGTTCTGGCAAGACGAGGTATGGTAACAGCCGCAATGGTTACCCTAGGATTGTTGAGTAACTCAAAATTTTCGGCAACTACATCCTTGACTTTAATAGTATCCCCCAATTCCATGGAAGTAATGTCAATGGTAATCTTCTCAGGCATATTCTTAGGTAATGCCTTGACAAGGATCTTTTGCATTTTAACCTGCAATTTACCCCCCTTCTGAATACCGGCAGCCCGACCTAGAAATTCTACTGGAATTCCCATTTTGATAGGTTTTTCCTCATGGAGGATGAGAAAATCTGCATGGAGAATGAGTTCATTGACCGGGTGAAACTGTACATCCTGCAGGATGCATGTAATAATTCACCTTCAATATTCAGATGTGACAAAATACACTTCAGGAGTGTAAATCAACTGCCGGAACAAAATCATGGGTGCATGGAAATGAATTTGTTCTTCTTCCGCCATAAACGACACATGGGACATTTCCTTGCTCCCTTAGTCTTTTGGCATCTGATTTACCGAGATTTGCTCTTTTATACCCTATAATCTCAATTGTTTTCATGATACTTTTTTATTAATTTTTAATGTATAAATAATGAACTAATGGATTCATGATTATGTGTTTTCCGGATTCCTTTTGCAAACAGATCGGAAACCGTCAGTACTTTTATCTTTGATGATTCTTTCTTAAGCGGAATGGTATCCGTTACTACCAATTCCTCCAGATACTGAATTCTCAATATTTTCATAGGCATTCCCAGACAATAACAGGATGTGTACAAATGGCCCGAACCGATTTGGCACCTTTTTCCTTAATAGAGTCGGCTGCCTTTGTCAGATGTTCCTCCCGTATCGATCATGTCATCCACGATGACGACATCTTTACCTTCCACATTACCAATCACCTGCATGGAGGCGACCTCATTGGCCCGCTTTCTGATACTTGTCACAGACCACCAGTTCCACAGCAAAATGTTTGGCAAAACCACGTGCCCTGCTCGGTCCCACCTACATCCGGTGCTGCAAATACGAGGTCTTTCAGACTCTAACGATCTTTAAATAAGGGATGAAAATATAGGAACCATCCAGGTGATCCACAGGAATATCAAAAAATCCCTGGATCTGACCTGCATGCAAGGTCACATGTCATAATCCTGATTCGCACCGGCAGCAGAAATCAGATTGGCCACCAGTTTAGCCGCAATCGAAACCCTGGGTCTGGTCCTTTCGATCCTGTCGAGCATAACCAAAATAGGGAACCACAACGGTTACATATTTGGCACTTGCCCGGCTGGCGGCATCCACCATCAACAGTAGTCTCCACCAGGTTATCTGCAGGAGCAAAGGTAGAATTGATGATAAATACATCGCATCCCCGGACGGATTCAGTATAAATAGGCAGACATTTCACCATCACTGAATTGCTGAATGGTTAATCGACCCAAGGGGTTTACCATAACTGTTGGGCAATTTTTTCAGCCAGATACTGTGAATTTGTGCCAGAGAAAATTTTTACGGCGCCATGTAATATTATTATGATTAAATTACGCATTGTAAAAATAAATTAATCCCGATGTATGTAACCGGGATTAACTTTAGTTGTCCGACCAGGGCTCGAACCTGGACTCTTCTGAACCAAAATCAGACGTGTTGCCAGTTACACCATCGGACAATGCCCCCTCCATTTTGGAGGTACAAAAATAGAATTAATTATCAGAATATGTAAACGAATTGAAAAAAAAGTTTGGACATGAAAATGCTTTTGATTTACAGATATTACAGTCATAAATTGTCGAATGTTCATATTTTTCCATCAATTCATTTTTTATATCCATAAAAACAAAAGGCAGTTTTCACAACTCATATTTGTTATAATCAAATCATTAACACCAGCCTCGATATAATTTAAATGAACCATAATTTCTTATAATTCTATTGGTTTGATAACTGCCTTCACTGAATCTGATGTTCACAAAAATTTCCATTAAGGATATACCTATCCTAATCAAATCGTATCAATTAGACGAAAACTGCAAATTTCAATTTTTATGGTTCCTGGATAACAAAAAACAGGATCATTCTTCCTTTTCGTTATCCACTAGCAGGCTTTTTTTTTCTAAAGATGAAGCGTATATGAGATTTAAGAACTTGCACGACGAACTGATTGGGTAAATTAATTACTTATTAACAAGGGTGATCCGATCCTCTTTTGTTTTTATAATTAGATGAATTAAATATTCGGATGCTTATTTCAGGTCGGCTCAAATATTATTAAATTTATTGTACCCGGTCCAGGATTTTAATTTATCAGAATTAAAGATTAAATCAATAAAATATTTTAATGCCGGATAACGCCGAACAACATAATCAATAGAAATTTTATTAGCCTGATATTTGAAATAACTTAATATTTTTCCTTGGTAAAATTTTTTAATAAAGTCAAAAATGAAACATAGAAAAAAGTTCCACGTTGATCGTCGCCGGTTCATTAAAACCGCTACAATGACCACCAGTACAATCATTGCTGCACCTCTCTTTTCCTGTGAGAGGAAAAGGGATAAAATTGACTACCAATATTTGGACCTGCATGTTCATGAAGCAAGGCAATTTGGCATTGACGAGATTATGAAGATATCGGAAGAAAAGAAAGTGAAGTTCGGTATTGTGCAACACCCTGGAAGTAATTATGGCATCAAGACCGATAAAGACCTGGAGGAACATATTAAGCGACTACGGAAATATCCGGTTTTTATTGGCTTGCAACCTGTTTTTCGTGATTGGAGTAAGGATTTTTCAAAGGAATTACTTGACCAGTTAGACTATATCCTGATGGATCCACAAACTATCCCCGATGAGAAAAATACATATATGCACATCTGGCAATTTGATACCCGGGTTGATGATACAACCACTTTTATGAAGAAATATATGGATCATTGCATCGGTATCCTGGAGAATGAACCAATTAATATATTCGGCTGGCCCTTATTCTTGCCTGTATGTATTGCGCGGGATTATTATGAGATTTGGTCCGAAGAAAAATTACAGACCATCATTCAGCTAGCAAAAGCCAGAAATATTGCCATTGAAATCAATGAAATGGCACATGTACCACATGAAGCATTCATTAAAGATGCGAAATCTCAAGGATTAAAATTCACTTATGGATCAGACGCAAGGGATAACAGAGCCGGTGATATTGTTTATGGAAAAAGGATAGCCGAATCTTGTGGTTTATCGAATGAAGACTTCTACCTGCCAGGGAAAAAATCCTAAAGTCGATTAATGCGATTACCGGAGACATCACTCATTAAAATTGGAATGTCAACAAGAGGTAATTGCTGTCTTACATTTTGATAGACTCAAATCAAATTAAACAGCATAAATCCCAAGTTTAATCCGTATAAAAAATTAAATTAGATATGCTTAATCACAAATATAAAGATCATGAATAAGGGTATATTTTGGTGGATCTTAAATGCTCTTTTAATTTTTTGTCTTTCCTGTTCCCGCCCTATTGATACGACCGATAAATTATATCTACGGGAAAACTGGAATATACAATCTTCTGCAGAAATTAAAGAGGGAGGCGAAAATATATCTATTCAAAATTATAATACAGAGAACTGGTATCCGGCAAACGTTCCCTCCACAGTTCTAGGTACACTTGTGGAAAACAAGTTGTATCCTGATCCATACTTTGGGACCAACATAGAAAAGATACCTGGATACATTACTGGAAGGAGAAGAGAAATGCCAGAAGACAGTCCGTTCAGGATTTCATGGTGGTACAGAACAACATTTAATCTCCCAGGTGATTATAAGAAAAAAAGCATCTGGCTTCATATACCCAGTATAAACTATCAGGCAAATATCTGGCTTAACGGAAATTTAATAGCAGACACCACAGAGATCGAAGGTGCCTATAGATTATATAATCTGAACATCACAGACTATTCGATTGCCGGAGATAAAAATTGCCTCGCGATGGAGATATTCCCCCCACAGGGGCAGGACTTGACAATCACCTGGGTTGATTGGAATCCAACCCCACCCGACCGGGGCATGGGAATCTGGTATGACATTTTTGTGAATGCTACCGGGCCTGTATCCATTGAAAATCCCCAAATAATTACGGACCTTGATATTACGTCACTGGATGAAGCCGATCTGACTATATCTGCAGAATTAAAAAATGCAATAAAAAAAGAGGTATCGGGTATATTTAAAGGTAAAATAGAGGACATCGAATTCTCAAGTGAAGTAAAACTCGGGCCGGGAGAAACAAAGACAGTTAAATTTTCACCAGAAAAGTTCCCCCAGTTGAAAATTTCCAAACCACGTTTATGGTGGCCGCATAATGTGGGGCCTCAGAATATGTATGACCTTAATTTGACATATGAAATTTCCGGTCGTATCTCAGATTTTAAAAAGGAGCGTTTTGGAATACGGAAGATAACCTCCGTTATGAACACATTTGATGATAAAAAAACAAGGGTTTTCCAGGTCAACGGCAAAAATATAGTGATAAGAGGAGGAGGATATGTTGAAGATATGATGTTGAAACCCGACCGGAAAAAAGTGGAAGCTGAAATTCAATACGCCAAACATATGAATTTAAATGCTTTACGTATGGAAGCTCCCCGTGGTTCAGATTATATTTTCGATTTATGTGATGAGAATGGGATTATGCTGATCGTTGGCTGGTGCTGCTGCAGTTCATGGGAAAGATGGAATTCCTGGACCCCGCATATCGCTGATATTGCGGAAAAAAGTTTAAAAGATCAGGTATTGCGGTTGAGAAACCATCCATCAGTCATCGACTGGCTTTATGGAAGTGACGGTCCGCCACCAGCTGTATACGAAAAAAGATACATACAGGTACTTGATCAGTATGATGGAACAAGGCCTTACCAATCTTCCGCTACGCAGGATTCAAGTGATATTGCCGGCTATACCGGACTATGGATGGGACCCTTTCCTTCGGTCTATTCGTACCAGCTGCCCAGTTACTGGTATGAAAAATTTCAGTTTAACACGGAAGCAGGTCCTTCCGGTGAACAAATATCTCCAGTGGAGAGTATGAGGAAAATGATGCCGGAGGAAGATTTATGGCCTATTTCTGATTCCTGGAATATACGTTTACATCGAAGATTTTACCCAGATGCCAGAGCAGGACTCTATTCTCGATATGGGGAACCAGGTGATCTTGAAGAATACAGTATAAAATCACAGGTTTTCCAGAAAGAAGCTACAAGAGCTCTTTTCGAGGCTTTTGCGAGAAATAAATACCGTTCCAGTGGAATAATTTACTGGATGTACAATTCAGCGTGGCCGACATTATTCTGGCAATTGTTTGATTATTTTCTGACTCCTAATGGTGCCTTTTATGGAACAAAAAAAGCCTGTGAACCGCTGCATATCCAATATTCATATGATGACAGCACGATTTATGTAGTCAACGGGTATTACGAGGATTTTTCAGACCTGCAAGCCTCTGTAAAAGTTTATAATGATAATATGGAAATTATATATTCAAATAAACTATATGTTTATGTTTTGGCGGATGAAAGCAAAAAGATCCTGAAAATTGACAGCCTTCAGGATATCAATAATATATATTTTCTGAAGCTCGAATTGAAAGATACCTCCGGAAAACTAATCTCAAATAATTTTTACTGGTTATCCGTTAAAGGCGACGAAAAAGCGGATTTTACGGCACTGAACAACCTTGAAGAAACCAGTCTGAACATTTCTGTAGGTTCTGTAAAACGAACAGGAACTCAATACACGGTTACTGTGGATTTTGAAAATCCTTCCTCTTCTCTTGCTTATGCAATAAATCCAAAGATCAAAAGAAACCTTTCAAAAGATCTTTTAACGCCCGTTTTCTGGGAAGATAATTACTTCTCCCTCCTTCCGAACGAAAAGGTATCCTTAAAAGTTGATTTCAATGCTGAAGATTTGAAAGGAGAAAAACCAATACTCGAAGTAGAAGGATGGAATTTAAAACCTGTAATAAAACAGATTGAATGACCATCCCCATTTATCAACCATTATAAATTCTACTTGCAGGAATTCAGGATTAACAGGTGGAATCAACTATTTTGATTTCCCTTTCCCGTTATTTCCCTGATTTCCCATAGGACCTTTCGATTTTGCATTTCCTTTCAATGCATGGAATTCCGGTGATCCGGGTTTGATCCCTAATTCTTTTGCCATTGCTCCCCATCCTTTCCCACGGTCGTTTTGATAGACCACTACAACCTGGTCAATGGTTTTCCCGGTAATTCTGGCAATCTCAACCACCATGTAGATATCTCCTGCGGTCATACCTACATTGGCTGTCAGGTAATCGATCTTTTTTTCCGCAACGTTGTAACTCCCACTGATATCCGCCCTGAAAGCCCCAAAATTGATGCTGGCCTCGGCATCAATAGAAATCAATGTTTTGTTCAAATCATCATCACCGGTATTATACTGGGCATTCGCCTGTATAAATCCGATCAACATTAGCCACAACACAAATCCTTTTAAATTTTTCATTTTCCTGTTTTTTTGAAATATTGACTTAATAATAATGTTTAAAAAATATCGTTAATCATTTAATCAACTCCTAAAAATAATATCCTGCCTTCCGGTTACTAGTCATCCGTGTATTCAATACATATATAAGGTAATAATGTAAAATGTAAACCCCATGAGAATGAAAACTTTTAGACTTTGCTTATTACCGGCACTACTAACCCTGCTTTTATTTTCTGGCTGCCAGGATAAAGATCAGATAGCCAGATTGCGCGTCACCCTGGTAGATGATGAGGGGGACTACGAAAAAGTGAATGTCGATATCCAGGGTGTTGCGGTCCATACCAATGAACATGCCGGCGTAGACGCTAATGGATGGATCATCCTTGAAAACAGCAATGTCGGTGTTAAGGACTTGTTGGAATACACAGGAGGTGTGGAACTTACCTTGGTCGATACGGATTTTCCAGCTGGCAGGATCTCTCAGATCCGGTTAATTTTAGGAGAAGAGAATACGCTGATTCTGAACGGACAGACCGAGGAGATCACTCTGGAAACACCCAGTGCGGAACAATCCGGATTAAAATTACAGGTACACGAAATGCTAAAAGGCGGGATCACCTATAATTTCAAACTTGATTTTGATGCGGCCCGTTCGATCGTGCATCTAACCGGGGAAGGAAAATACATTTTAAGTCCTGTACTGCATGTAACCACTGATGTATATAGTGGAGCCATCAAAGGAACTGTGTCTCCTGCTGATGAAGAGGTTGCTGTGATGCTCGTCCAGAACAAAGAAACCGTTTTATCAACTTTCACTCAGGAAGGATCGGGAGAATTTCTTTTTGCAGATGTTGATCAAGGACAATATACACTTGTTTTTAAGCCGGGAATTAATTCAATCTATGCAGATTATCCAATGGAAAATGTAGATGTAATCCTGGGTGAAGTAAAGGATGTGGGAGAAATTGTACTGGAAAAAAAATAGTATAAAGAATTGAAAGTTCATTTTAAAAGTATCATATTTCTCACGCCAAAGTCGTGAGAAATATGATACTTTTAAGACGCTATCCCTATCCATCAGTCCTATTCTAAGAAAGAAATATTATAATTGTCTCAAAAGAAAATATGTAAGCGTCTGAATAAAATTTTTTACGATGAAAAAACTTATGAATTACCTGCTTGGAATTTGTTTTATGACTTTAATGGTTTCCAGCTGTAAAACCACAGTTCATGTGAATTCAACAGGCCATGTTCCACCTGGACAAATGAAAAAAATGACAGGAAGCCAATCAGCCAAACCGTATGCACCCGGTCAACAGAAAGAAAAAAATAATCACATGAAATAAGGATTTATTTTTTCGGGATTTAACATTGATAAAACCTGCTGGGAACTAATCTTTTGGTCACTTTTTTAAGCATGAGTAAAAGATCTCGAAAACTCCACTGACTTACATTTAATAGATGGAAATAGCAAAGGCTTGGATCAGAAAAAGATAAGTAAGGGCAACCGACAAAACACACAATTTCGATATAAACCTTTCCCTCAATCAGTTGACTTTAAATCCTTTTCGTGAAATCAGTTGTTTTACCTCATTAAAATGAAGATTGCACTCTGACCTGAAATAATCAATTTCAAAATGCCTTTACCACCATAAAATCCGGCTACTTGACTAGGCGTGCTTTATTAATTTGTCTTTTAATTTATCAAATTCAGCCGATCCGGGTATGATACCCAGGTCCATTGCAATGGCTCCCCAACCTTTTTCCCGCTTATTCAAATATGATTCAACTACCTGATTGATCGACTTTTGGGTTATTTTGGCAATTTCCATGGTCAAATAAATATCTCCGGCAGTCATTCCAATTTCTACTGTAAGATATTGGATATTACTATCTGATACATTGTACATCCTGATGATATTGGTCCTGAAAGCACCGAAACCCATACTTGCTTCAAGATCAAGGGTAATCAGGGTTTTATCAAGGTCAGGATCACCTGTATTATATTGGGCCTGGCTGGAGTAATAACCGATAATTAACAGCATAAATACAAATCCACGTAAAATTTTCATATGTTTTAATTTATTGGTTAAACAAAATATATTCTTAGTATATTTATATTTTAAATAGATTGCAACTTATGTCCTATTCTGCAAAATTGTGTTTGTTAGGAAATCAATCTCAATCTATATATAAGGTTGAGAAGCTAAAAGTAAACAGAAGATTTACGAAAGCGATCCGAATTCCTTCACCTTAAAAGGGTTTACTTTATCTGAGATTCCGGTTATACGGGAATCTAAAAGATAGTAATATTGAATAATTCCGGAGGTTATGACCAGGGTTATTATAAACAAGAAAATTAAAATATCATGAACCTGTTATCGACCCTAAACTTGGTAGGTACAGGTTTTTTTCAGCAAACAGAAAGGTGAATGTTTACGTCATCAGTCAAAATGAGGAAAATGTAAAATAATGATAATACAGATGGAGCCTCGCTCAAATATATGCCTCAATCATTCATTCCAAGTCATCCCCACATCTTCCCTGAGCATACGGTTCTTTCCTCGTCAATCCATTTCTGTTAATTCGGTCATCAGCCACAGGGTATAGGCCACCATCGGTGTCCAGTATTCGGAAATCTGCCAATTTCCGGTTCCAATTACGGGTTGATCGTTATGATCCCCGCCCAGTCCGTTCAGTACTGCGCCAGGTATCACTGGAGTCAATGGATAGAAAGTACTTCCGGGAAAGTGTTTGGGATGATTGTATCCCACACCAACCAGTGTGGAACTGTTAAATGGATTGGCACCAATGATCCAATCCAACTGCCGCTGAGCGGCTGATCTCATTTTAGGATCTTTGAGTATTTCGGCTGCTTTTTTCAATCCTACCCCTGCTGAGGCCAGGTTGGCATTGATGCCCACCCACCAGTCCAGTTCTGGTTGCATGAAATACCGGTACCAGTAATCCCCGGCCCGCCTGTTTCCCCCAGGATCATCTCCGGTATATAAGCCAAAAGGTATGATCCCGAAATTATTTTTTTGGGACATGAACAGCAGATAATCATTCGCATAATCCTCAATCATTTCCTTCCATGATCCGACATCTTCATGCCACGGGAAAGCTTCCACAAGATCACATAAGGCAATAAATTCCAGACAGCCTCTTGAAATATTCTTATGCGGCTCCCGACCCGAAGAAGAACTGATGAAAAATCCATTGATTGGACTTCCAGGTTCATTGACCTGCAGTTTTTTCAGCTCTGAAGCCATCTTAACAGCAAATTCCTTATAGTTCTCCTCCCTTGTCGTTTTATAAAGTTCAAGTGAGGCCTGGATGGCCGATCCCAATAAAAGTGGATTCATTTCTTTATCAGATTTATCACACCAATCATAACATTTTACTGCAGCCTGCAGGCATTCCCGGGAGTAATCAGGATCGAGGGCGGCCGTAATTCGTGCCATGATCGCTTCTGAGGTAATAAAATGATACTGACCCGCTATGTCCATGGCGTCTGTACGTATCACACGGTCATCATTTGAATCGAATAACAACATATCGGCCATCGATTTACCGGCATTGGGTTTCACAAAATCAAGCTCCCCTCCTTCTTCACCCATTTCATTATCAGTCCAGCGGTTACTGTCGGAATGTTTTTTCACATCCCCACCCACATAATTCATCACATAACCAGCCGGTTCCTGCATTTTTAGAAAATATTGGTTCCCCCACTTCAGTTCCTCAAGGATCTTATCACGGTATTGCCAATCCTGTAGTTCATACGCTTTGCCCAGGCCGATCATGCCATAAATAGTGGCACTTACCCATTTCCTTAAATCACTGGCATCATGCCACCCTCCGGAAACATCCTGGTGCTGCCCATTATCCATCCGGATCCCATCATCAATATGACAGGGAGTCAGGTAACCAGTGGTACTTGCTCCACAACGCTGCCGTGAAAAATAATGAACGATAAGATTGATGGGGGATTGATATACGGTGGCAGAGATCTCGAAGGGGTAGGAGCGCAAGGTATCCGCTTTAATATAATAATGACCCTGTTGCTTCAATGCACTGAAGTCGCCAGTAAGCCAGGTACCAAAATCACCGTTCTTGGATTGAAGATCTCCCACAAAAGCGACCCGGTTGGTTACTACATCGATCACTTCAAATTTTCCTGGGGTTCTGTTCTTTACCACACAGATCTTAGCAGCCTGCGGAATATACCCGGCCTGGTTGATCAGGATATCGACATTCAGGTCGCGTGATAATCGCTGAGCGTGTGACACATAACTGGACAGGATAAGCATAAATACAGATATAACCAGCATGTTTATATTAATATGGATTGATTTACCCTTGATCACAGGGAAAGAAAAATTTACAACGGGAGGAAGGCTACTTTTTTTCATTTGGGTTAAAAATTTAAATTTGGTTTTATTTCCCTTCAATAAAAATCAGAAGAAAATTCTATCACGAATATAAATGATATGCTTGAAATGTAAAACTGAGTCTTCTGATATCCTGGCCTTCTTTTGAAATAAATCGTGTTAAAGGAAAATCCATCTGACATCTGACTCGCATCATTTTGAATTTAAATCATTTTTCCCCACTGGGATCCCAGATGGAATATGAGCCGGTCAGGTTGATATCGCGGTGGTTAAGTACACTTGATAAATTTTTAATCACGATGGGATTGGTGTGAAGTAAATGGGTGGATCGCTGTCAGTATATTTTCATTTACTAAATACTGATTTCCTGGAAAATCAAAATATTAAAATTGATTTCTTTTGAATCCGTGTTCTTATCAATGGTACAGAATTTCAAATGCTAAAATAATACCATTTCATTCAATTCCTGTTCCGGATTCCAGGATCTGAGCCGTGTTATAACGGATTACATCTGACAGGGTCACAGTTCCCTCAATCCCTGGAAAATTGATCAGATAAGCAACTTTAACGCCTCGTCTGGATTCCACCAGTGGAGCAGATACCGGATTATGGGCATTGTCAAGGATCAGCGTGAAATTCCGGCTCATCAGCTCCCTGATATCAAAAGCTTCCAGTGCCCGGGGGCCAAATATACCGGTAACATCCAGGCCGAGCTCCCGGGTAAAAGGCTGGATAAAAAACTGAACGAGCACCGGCTGTTCATCGATCCCAGCTTGATGTATTCTTTCTTTAGAATGGGCAAATGTGATTTCGATGTCTTCAATATTTTTTTGTGCAATGTTCTCCTTATCCATTTTGATCGCGATTGCCATGATGGATGATCGCATATGATCCAGGTCATAATCCGTTTTGATCTCCAGAATTTTATCAGGATCTATTTTTAATCCATCACGTATCCGGTCCATCATGATCTCATACCCCCCGCAAACGATCAAATCGGCTTTACGGATTCGTTCAATGTCATTGATGTCCAGTTCATATTCCGAAGGATGTTGCATCTCGGAAGGAGCCAATATCATCGGATCGGATATTCCTGCCGCCTTTACATATGCCGCCGTCCAGGAACTGGTGGCGATTACACCCACTTCCTCCCTTTGATGACAGGCCATCAACAGGACCAGCAGCCATATAATTATATTTATTCTTATCATTTCCGTGATTTTGATACCAGGTAAAAAAAGAGAAAAACAACCGTTGCCAGCAAGGCAATGGCTGAACTGGTGGGGATCTTTACCCAGAGGGCCAGGAAGAAACCAACCAGCGAAAAGATCCCTCCCCAGATGCAAGCCCACAGGATCACCGTTCTGTGACTCTGAGCATGCAGCATGGCGATCAGTGCGGGCAGGATGATGATCGCATCCAGTAACAGAGCACCTATCAATCGCATTGCCAGGGCCACGGTAAAAGCTGTCAGCATCACCACCGTATAATAGATAGCCGATTCATTCACGCCAGAGGTAAATGCAAGGGACGGATCAAAGAAAAAAGCCTGCAATTGCCTTCGTCTGAATACCTGCAAGGAAACAATGACCAGTGCCAGGGTGATCCCTCCCCACATTTCTACATCAGTAAGGGTATAAAGACTGCCCCAGAGCAAACCCAGTGTATCTTTCGAGGGAACATCGTAAACATATATAAAGACAAAGGCAAGACCAATACTTGCTACCATGATAAATGTACTGATAAAGCCGGCATCCGTTTCGAGTGAACGTGCACTGTGTGACATGAACCAGACCAGCAACAGGTTGACCAAAATGGTCGTCCAGAAAGGATTGAATTCAAAGGACAGGGCAATGGCACCTCCCAGAATGGCTCCATGCATCAGCATGAACCTGAGCGGAAGAAGATTCATCCGGAGCAGATAAACTCCCGTTACCGGAAAAGTCACACTTGCTGCCATCAGCACAAGGAAGCCACGCAATACCGGGGGATACGTCAAAATCTCTACCATATCTTTCCCTCCTTCATTTCCTTGACCTCCCATTTAAATCTTTCAATCCAGGTATTATCGTGTGAAACGATGAGAATGGTAGGTGCCTCTTTTTCCCATAATTCGATGAGCATATTGTACAGGTCATCCCGGCCCTTTGGATCGAGAAACGTGGTGGGTTCATCAAATAATAAAACACGAGCCTGCTGGCATATACACCGCGCAAGGGATACCCGCTGTTTTTCTCCCCCTGACAATTTATGAAAAGGCTGATCAGCCAGGTTGATGCACCCGGTACGTCGCATGGCCGCCTTCACCCTTTCGCGGATTATCTCCCTTGATAAACGTCGACCGGCCAGTCCGATTTCCACGACTTCTGCAGCTGAAACGGGAAATATATTCCGTGTCCTTTCCTGGTTAACATATCCAGCAATATGACGGTTTTTTCTCCAGACCAGACTCCCCACCTGTACATCAGCGATCTTGATGAGACCGGAATTAATCTTTTGAAGGCCCAGTATGGCACGCAATAAAGTGGTTTTCCCCACCCCGTTTTCCCCGCAAATGATCATACCGTCGCCCCTTTTCAATTCCAGATCAAGTCCATTGAGGATGCAACGACCGCGGATATTGACTTCCAGTTTCTCGATGCTGATATCTGCCCCATGAACCCGTCCAGCCCTTCTTCGTAATAATTGCCAGGCTTCTTCGAGGTCCATCTCACGCATGAGAATGTGCTCCGTCCGGCACTGGATCTGCGGTACTTTTTCATCATAGGTAAATGCCACGCCAAATCGCTCGAATACTGCCACCGCATGTTCACTGATAAGCTTAACATGACATTTCCTGAATCCAAGTCGAGAGATCAGGAACGCTGCCGCCTGACCTGCCACCCTTTCGGTAAGTTCCATCTCATCAACCGGAAATTCCTTCCCGGCTAAAAATTCTTCCAGATCAAAAAGTGGAAACAACCATTTGGCCCGGCTCGAAAAAAATTCCTTATCCTGGTAGGTTACGATCAGCGATCTGTCCACAGATTAAAATTAACTTGTTTACGGGATCAAATATACAATGTTTATCCATTTATACATCGGACAGGTTATCAGTGACATTCCGTTCGGTTCTTAAGTCTCTCTTTTTACCCAACTGAATCCAAAGATACCTGCTGTCCTGATCTGTAAACCTCTGTTATTTATTCAATTCGAGAATCCTGACATCTACCAATAACATAGCCCAGATCCAGTTATGATACAGGGAATGATCCCCTCTTTCTTTAACAGTCTCCATGGATTCGGTGGCGAACATCTGTGAATATCCGCCCGAAAACCGTACACCTTTGATCAGATCCCATGTATAAGTGAGATCAAATTCCGTTCCCAAGTATGATTTCTGTTTCTCTTCAGCAATGACCTTTGCGGCTGAATTAAAAAAATGCCCGGCAAGTTTGATCGAAAAATCTGGACTGAGCCTGCAGGAGGCACCTACATATTTATCCCATAAACCTACATTGCCATGAGAAGCGCCTGCATAAAAATAATCCATCAATCCGTAAAACTTATGATGCGTTCCATATAATGGATTAAATTCGGAGGTTTTCAGGGATTCCGCTTCATCCATATCACGGCCCGTCAGGAAATCTATACCCGCTTGTACATCCCAATGGTCATCGATTCTGTAATTACCATATAATGATGCCAGGAAGGCGTTTACACGTTGCTTCATTGCATTCTTTCCACTCTGGTAATAAAAAGTCGTTGTAAAAGACAAGGGATCACCAGTCCTGTAAAAATTGCCTCCAAAAGTCTGCATGTGGGCCATGGATGAGTCTGATAGCACCTGGAATCCGGTATTCAGAAATAAAAGGGAAAATTTATATTTTTCATTCAGCATTCTTTCATACCAAAACAAAAGCATGGATTTGTAATTATTTCCGGGAGCTGAGTAAAAGTTATTCAGTTTATTTTCCTGATCCTGGCTATATGCCATTCCAACATGCAATTTGTGACCATTAGGTTCATATTTAATCAGTGCCAGGTCATGCCACCTGCCTGCCTGATTCCAGTCCAGGCTGCCCAGTATGCGTTCATCATCATAAACGAGTGCCTGTCTTCCTACCCTGACACTCAATCCTTTTAAAAATTCATATTCTGCCCATGCTTCATTCAGCATGGTATTATTTCCTTCTTCCGGCGCAATTTGCCCTGATTCTCCCCATACCCTGATATTCTGTGCTCCAACACCTATTTTCAGCCTCGTGATCCCGAATAAGATCCTTAACCTAGTCCTCTGGGAAATAAAAAATGCAGGTTCATCTTCAGGTTCTTTAAGCGTAAAGGAACCATTCCTGAACTCAGCCCGTGGTCTGACTGTCAGATCAATTGAAAGATGGGCATCCTTAACCTGGGCAGGAGACAAAAAATGGATCAATAATAAAATCAACAATAAAGCAATTCTTATCTTATAATGAGCCATATCAAAAAAGATTAATAACTTTTTTCCCTTTCCCTTCCTTCTTCCATCCATCGGGGAACGATTTTTGAAATGAAATCCTGTTTTTCAGCATTCAGGGTTTCCATATCTTGCCCAATATATGCTTGGGCATTTGCTTTGGTGGACAGGTCAGGGTAAGGCACTTCCTCATTATAACCCAGTGATGACAGGATTCTGGCCAGTTTAAGCCTTGCCTCCTGGGCCATGTTCATCCCGCTGGCAATTGTCCGCAAGATCTCAACAGGCGAATGAAAGGAAGCACCATGACTGGCAGCAGCATAATCCCAACGCCATTGAGCATGTCGGATATCCTGCAATGCCTCTTTCATCTGGGCTTCTGTTGCACCCATTTCCCATGCGACTTTGGCTTCTATATGCGCCCGAACCAGATTTTTCTCAAGTTCATCCCGTTGCTCAACTACCCTCCATTGTCTGTCATATACGTTTTTCATCATTTCTTTTTCACTGTCACGGTGACAAACCTGACAGGAATTTGCAATGTTATTCAGAGGACTCTGTACCTTATGATCAGTAAATTTCTGACCACCCACGCTTTTGTATGGCATATGACAATCCGCACAGGACACCCCTCTTTCTGCATGAATCCCGGTCATATAGATTTCATATCCAGGATGTTGGGCTTTAAGCATAGGCGCCTTGCTCATCGCATGGGTCCAATCCTGAAATTCGATTTTATCATAGTATGCTTCCATGGCTTCCGAAGTAAATCCCTGGTCCCATGGATAGGTCAGGTAATTACCCTCTCCCTTGAAATAATATTCCACATGGCACTGGGCACAAACCAATGATCGCATTTCCTGGTGCGATGCCTGGGTAATGTCTTTTCCCTGTCGTGTAAATGCCTCAATTAAAGCAGGTCTGGTAATTCTTAGATTCATGGTTTCGGGATCATGGCAATCGGCACAACCGATGGGATTGATAATCTCTGATCCTCTATCAGCCCATTTACCCTCATAAAATTTTTCAAATCCGATCTTATTCATTAATCTTGGCACATCCGGACTTTTGCATGTCCAACAGGTACTTGGCATCGGGCCTTCTCCAGGTCCGTTAGGAGCTCCTGTTCTCAATGTGTTATGAATATCTTTTACAGCAAACACATGGCCTCTTGATTGATTGTAGTCTTTCGAAAATCCATATCCTGCCCACAAAACAACAAGCTTGGGATCTATTTCCAGCATATCAATCATGGCCGATCCATTATAAAAGCTCCTGAAAGTAGTGTCGGCCATTTGCAAATAGGTTTCATACTCACGTGGATATGCTTTGCCCCAGATTTCATTTCTGGGTTCAAATTCACTGAACTCAATTTGTGGTTTGTAGGCATACACCGCCTCAACCCTCCTCTCGATGATACCTGAGGCAAGCATACCCAGTAAAAACACAATCACAACGGTGCCTAAAAAAATCAACCAGCCGACCCATGGTTTTTTTTTAATCGTTTCATTTAATCTGATCATTGTTTTAAAAATTATTCAATATTTTTCTTTTCTTTCATTTTGATCCTGAACCACCATGGCACCGGGGAATCTAACAGGGGCACCTGTGCAAAGGAGGTAGAAGACAAGCTGTTTACCCTTCCATGGGGTACTTCCCGGTGACAGTCCCAGCATAATCTGCCTTCCCCCAATTTACTGTTTGCCAATGTACTGTGTACAAGGGATACATTTTGATTCATGTAATCATGACACCTTAAACAGTTTTCCTGCACGACCGTTTTACCGGGATCGTGCATAAGAATGACCTGAGGTTCCATCCAAAGCGTAAACATGGAAGCATGCCTTAATCCATCCTTGGCCTTGAAATAGTACTTTCGGATTATAAGGTCATGAGGTACGTGACAGTCGTTACAATTGGTCCACTGTCGATGAGCACTTCTTTGCCAGGTAATATACTGAGGGGTCATGATATGGCAGTTGATACAGGCGGAAGGATTATCAGACAGATAGGAATATGCTTTTGAAATATATAGGATATAAATACATAAACCCACCATAATGGCGGTTATAATGATTACTGGTAACCGCCATTTTTGTGGAGGAAGTAAATTTTTAAAAAAATCCACCACCTTTGATCTTGATTAAAGGATGATTCTATAATTTACAAATAAAAATCATTTTTTAGCTGGAATATCAGAATAAGTTCATATGAACCAGGTCAAAAGGAACATTGGTATAAAAATACGGATGGTTATTGAAATATACATGAATTGGCTGAATTGAAATATTGATTTCACAGCCATCTGAAGTTTTTTTCTTCCAGTCTTTAATTTTAAGAATATCTTTATTATATTGAATTACGTCCCGAAAAGTTGGATTCCTTTTTCTAGAGCATAATTTTCTTTCGTCGAAATCAAACAACTAAAAATATTTTTTTTAACTATGCAACAATTCGTCCGAAACAATGATGCACTTGGGGCAGTGAACCGGGGCATCCCCTGCGAATCAGGATTATGCACCTTATGCGATTCATCCTGTAAAGGAAAATGTGAAACCTGGCTTTCCTGCCTGGAAGGAAGGAAAATGTTATATCCACGAAGATTCGGATTTGCCACTGCCGGCGCCATCAATACATCCTCCCCAGGCATTGGATACCATGCCCTCCGGATCCAGGGATACTCCTATGGGGCCTCCGGGATCAGTGAAAACCTGACCTATGATCCGGATGATTGCATCTTTACGAATGTAAACCTAGAAACAGAATTCGGCAGCAAGATAAAAACAAAATGCAGGCTACCGATCATGACCGGTGCTTTGGGATCGACCATCATTGCTGCCAAATATTGGCCAAGTTTTGCAGTCGGCGCAGCACTGGCAGGTTTTCCGATTGTCGTTGGAGAAAACGTGGTGGGTGTAGACCAGAATTCCATCATAAAAAACGGGAAAATTACGAAAGCTCCGGAGCTGGAAAGAAGAATTGATTATTTCAACAGATATTATGATGGGTATGGTGCCATCATTATCCAGATGAACGTGGAGGATACACGGAATGGCGTTGCTGAATACCTCATCAATAAATACGGCAAACAGGTGATCATGGAACTCAAATGGGGTCAGGGCGCCAAAGATATCGGGGGCGAGATCCAGGTAAGCAGCCTTGAATATGCCCAATTTCTTAAAAAAAGGGGTTATATTGTAGATCCCGATCCGTTCAACCCGGTAGTCATTAGGGCCTTTGAAAACCATGCGATCACCTCTTTTGCGCGTCACAGCCGGTTAGGTGCCACCGATAAAAAAACTGTAGAGGATGTTCATGAAAGCTTTATGAATTCCATTTCTTACCTGAGAAAGCTGGGATTCGATCGAATCTCATTGAAAACGGGGGCATACGGGATGGAAAGCCTTGCCATGGCGATACGCTTCGCCTCGGATGCCGATCTCGACCTGTTGACCATCGATGGAGCGGGAGGAGGTACGGGGATGAGCCCCTGGAACATGATGCAGCATTGGGGGATACCCTCTCTGCCTTTGCACGCAAAGGCATATGAATATTGTGCCATTCTGGATCGAAATAACCGAAAAGTGCCTGATCTTTCTTTCGCAGGAGGTTTTGCACGGGAAGATCATTTATTCAAGGCTATGGCACTGGGCGCACCCTATACAAAACTGATCTGCCTGGGCCGTGCTCCGATGATTGCCGGATTCCTTGGAAGTAATATAGAAAGTGTTTTCTATCCGGATCGTATGTCAGAATTAAATGGTCACTGGGAGGCACTTCCTCCTTCAATCACTGAATATGGAAAATTCCCCGAAGAAATCTTTTCTGAATGGGAAACAGTAAAAAACCGGATCGGAATTGAAGAAATGAAAAATATCCCCTTTGGTGCAGTGGCTTTATGTGGTTATGCTGACAAACTTTCCGCCGGATTGCAGCAATTTATGGCAGGAGCCCGGAAATTTCGGCTTTCAGAGATCCGGAGAAACGACCTGATCGCAGCCAACCGGGAGACTGCAGAAGTCACTGGAATTCCATTCATGACGGAAGCCATGGATGACCGAGCAAGGGAAATACTGAACATGTAATCTTAGCATCAGGAAATGGAATGCTGGAATGGAATCGCCTCCTGTATTACATTAATCAACTTTTCCAGCAGAGGTGCCAGCGCTATGGCTGATTCTTTTTTAATTTTCTGTTGCAGATCGGTAAGCCGGAATCCCCTTTTTTTCTGCATATGAAAATGGATCAGGGTGACATTCATGAACTGACTGATCCGGTATAATTTCAAGGAGTCATTATCCGGAACGGGGTAATTCAAACGGTGCCGTTTCAGGATCCCGAAAAGATCTTCTTTCTCCCTGAAGATATCTTCACAGACCTGATTCAAGGCTATAAAAGCCTTTTGAATACGCTCATATCCAGTTTGATGAATGGTCTCTATTAATAATTCCTGTTGTTTCTCAGAGATCACCTGCTCCATCAATGCACAGATGCAATCAAGTTGACTGGCTTTATCATGAAATTTAAAGCGATTATAAAACCCAATAAGCCGGGATAATTGTTCTAACTGAGAATTCAAATGATCAAGTATAAGAGCCGGGCCCCTTTCCTGAATGATCACAGATCCATGACCTTTCTGTTCAGGAGTAAACTCCTGATATTCAAATGGATTTATTCCTGGTGCAATTCTTTTACTATTCATCCTGGACAACATGTTTTATTTATATTGAAAAATAATGACTGAAGTGTATGTGTTAATTCCTTCCATTTCTGCTCATCTATACAATAACAAATGGACGGTCCGTTGATTTCACCTCGGATGATGCCAACCAATCTCATCTCTTTTAAATGCTGGGAAATGGTTGATTGTGAAAGGGGAAGTTCCTCAGCAAGGGCACCCACCACACAGGTCCGGTTCTTGATCAAATATTGTAAAATAGCGATCCGTGCCGGATGACTCAGGGCTTTTGACAGGTTGGCCAACCGGTTCTGCTCTTCTGTGAAATATAAGGATTTGCTGCTTCCCATATCAAAATCGTTTTATCGCGATATTACGATAATGAACGGAATATACATGATCAAGGTTGTTGTCAGGAGGAAAAAATTTAATGAAGCGATCCGTTTCATGACGAATATTTTTTTTATAAAAACTTTATTATCTTGCCGGATCCAAAGGCCTTTTGATGAAAAAATCTTTTCATACGCCTGAGATGTTACCATTAATGCATTATTAAAAATCTTTGAAAATGATATTTATTGCCTCTGATCATGCAGGCTTCGACCTGAAAGAAAATCTTAAAAATATGCTGGAAAAAATGGAGCTTGATTACAAGGATATCGGGCCTCATTCCTATGATGAATCGGACGATTATCCCGATTACATCTATCCGGCTGCTAAAAAAGTGGCAGAACAACCTGACACCTACCTAGGAATCGTGATCGGTGGTTCCGGCGAGGGGGAGGCAATCGTCGCAAACAAGGTGAAGGGAATCAGGGCAGGATTATATAATGGAGGTCCTCAAGAGATCGTATCCCTGACCCGAACCCACAACAATGCGAATGTACTTGCTTTGGGCGCCCGTTTTTTAACCAACGATCAAGCCCGGGAGGCTGTAAGACGTTGGTTGGGAACCTCTTTCCCAGGTGATGAACGGCATCAACGCAGGATCGATAAGATCAGGCTCCTTGAATGTAAAGAATAGAACCGTAAGAATAGATCCGTCCTGATCACTTTACCTAAAATCAATCATCCTGTCTGAAAAATCAGAAAAGTTTCTTCGTTACAAGAGGCAATGCATAGCTACTGAATGATTCCTTTTGAAGGAAATGAATTGAAAGGATTATTGTTCAATGTTTTTCCAAATTCTAATCGTAGTTTTTAATATTTTTGCCATTATACCTTATAAACAAAATATAAGCATAGAGATGATCCATTTTTTCCAGGGCCCAAATGAAATCATTTATTCTGTTGTTGCTTCGAAGGATTTTTCCGATAAATCTATACAAAAACTGGAATGGCTTTTCAGCGGCGGATTTCTCCAGGGCCAGAAAAACATTCCGGGTAATTTTATCGGCCCGAGAAAAGAAATGGTAACTCCCTGGAGTACCAATGCGGTGGAAATCACCATGAATATGGGGATAAATGGAATCAGCAGAATAGAGGAATTTACAAAGGTGGAAGACCAACCTGAATACGATCCCATGCTGCAGTTCTTATATAAAAAACTGGATCAGGATATTTTCACCATTCATCATCCACCTGAGCCCATCCGTAATATTGATGATATCGCTGCATACAATCTGGAAGAGGGACTGGCTTTAAATGAGGAAGAAATACAATACCTCAATGAAATATCTGAAAAATTGCACAGGAAACTTACAGATAGCGAGGTTTTTGGTTTTTCACAGGTAAATTCAGAGCATTGCCGGCATAAAATTTTCAATGGGACCTTCATCATTAATGAGGTGGAAATGCCTGATACTCTGTTTCAACTGATCAAAAAAACCTCTAAAGAAAACCCCGACAACCTGGTTTCGGCTTACCAGGATAATGTCGCTTTCATCAAGGGTCCTGTAATCGAACAATTCGCACCTCACCGTCAGGATATTCCAGATTATTTTGGCACGCGGGATATCCAGAGTGTGATCTCCTTGAAGGCTGAAACACATAATTTCCCAACTACAGTTGAACCTTTTAATGGGGCCTCTACAGGTACCGGTGGTGAGATCCGTGACCGGATGGCAGGCGGGAAAGGAAGCTTCCCGATGGCCGGGACCGCGGTTTACATGACCTCCTATTCCAGGCTTGAAAAAAACCAGATCTGGGAAAAAAAACTGAAACCCAGGAAATGGCTCTACCAGTCGCCCATCGAAATATTGATTAAAGCTTCCAATGGTGCGAGCGACTTTGGCAATAAATTCGGTCAACCTTTGATCTGCGGTAGTGTATTGACCTTCGAACATATTGAAAACAATAAAAAATATGGATATGATAAGGTCATCATGCTGGCAGGAGGAGTAGGTTATGGGAACCACAAAGATTGCCAAAAAGAAGATCCTGAAAAAAATGACAGGATCGTCATGATGGGTGGAGATAATTACCGGATCGGTATGGGAGGTGGCGCCGTTTCTTCTGTGGCTACCGGAGAATACGGAAATGCCATTGAGTTGAATGCCGTTCAACGGGCCAACCCGGAAATGCAGAAAAGAGTATATAATGCCCTGAGAGCGCTGGCCGAATCGGAAGGGAATCCCATTATCTCACTTCATGATCATGGTGCTGGTGGACATTTGAATTGTTTCTCTGAACTCGTGGAAAAAACGGGCGGCACCATTTATCTCGATAAGCTGCCTGTTGGAGACCCTACCCTTTCCGCCCGGGAGATCATTGGTAATGAATCACAGGAACGGATGGGATTGATCCTGAAAAAAAAGGATATACCGCTTTTACACAGGATTGCTGATCGCGAACGTGCACCTTTTTTTGAAGTGGGAAAATCGACCGGGGACCATCAATTAACCTTTACTGACCAGCTCTCGGGCGAAAGACCCATTGATTGGAAGGTGGAACATATGTTTGGAAATCCTCCAAAGACCATTCTCAGAGATGATTTTAGGAATGAAATTTTTGACGACCTTTTTTATGATCTGAGAGATCTGGTATCCTATATCGAACAATTGTTGCAAATGGAGGCAGTTGCCTGTAAAGATTGGCTGACAAATAAAGTTGACCGTTCCGTAACCGGTAAAATCGCAAAACAGCAAACCTGTGGGAAACTTCAATTACCCCTCAATAATCTGGGAGTGGTAGCCCTGGATTACCTGGGGAAAAGCGGGATCGCCACTTCCATTGGCCATTCACCTGTGTCAGGACTAATTGATACCGGTAAAGGATCCGTCCTTTCCGTAGCAGAGGCGCTCACCAACCTGATATGGGCTCCTTTAGAAGAAGGACTGAAAGGCGTTTCACTCAGCGCCAACTGGATGTGGCCTGCTAAAAATGAAAATGAAGATGCCCGTTTGTATCATGCGGTGAAAGCGATCAGTGATTTTGTTATTTCGTTAGGAATCAATATTCCTACGGGAAAAGATTCTCTTTCGATGACCCAGAAATACCCGGATGGAGACACCGTTTATGCTCCGGGAACCGTGATTGTCTCGGCAGTTGCTGAAGTAAGCGATGTCTGTCGGGTAATTTCCCCTGCACTGGTCCCCGATACAAATTCATTCATTTACTACATTGACGCAGCTCTGGATGATTTTCACCTGGGTGGCAGTAGTTTTGCCCAGCTTTTAAACAAGGTCGGTGCTCAAACTCCTACGGTAACAGATCCCTCCTACCTGGCTACTGTATTTGATACGGTCCAGTTTCTGATAAGGAACGACCTCATTCTGTCGGGTCATGATGTGGCTTCCGGCGGGTTGATCACCACCCTCCTGGAATTGACGTTTACCGATAATGAAACATCCATGATGCTGGACCTTGATCCCATCGGTGAAAATGACCTGGTTAAGATCTTATTCAGTGAAAAGCCCGGCCTGGTAATCCAGGTAAATCAAAAAGAACGGGTAGAGGAAATTCTTTATAAGGAAAAGATCCGTTTTCACCGAATTGGGACGGTGGTTAATTCCGAAAACCTGGAGATCCATTTTAACACCCACCAGTTTAAACTGGACAAAAACTACCTCCGTGATTTCTGGTTTAAAACATCTTATTTGCTCGACAGGCACCAGACCACACCTGCACTGGCCGAAAGCCGGTACCATCACTATAAAGAAAATGAACTGAAGTTTAATTTCCCGGATCATTCTCCTGGAAAATTGTCAAGCTATGGATTGGATCTTTACCGAAAAGAAAAGACCGGTATCAAGGCAGCCATCATCCGTGAAAAAGGGGTGAATGGGGACCGCGAAATGGCCTGGGCAATTCACCTGGCAGGTTTCGATGTAAAAGACGTACACATGACGGACCTGATCAACGGTCGGGAGAATTTAGAGGATATACATTTTATCGTTTTTGTAGGTGGGTTCAGTAATTCGGATGTGCTTGGATCAGCCAAGGGATGGGCTGGAGCCTTCATTTATAATGAAGGTGCCAAAAAGGTACTCGATGGGTTTTATGAAAGAAAGAACACCCTGAGTCTCGGTGTGTGTAATGGCTGCCAATTGATGGTAGAACTGGGTCTGATCTATCCGGAAATGGAGTTAAAACCAAAAATGCTCCATAATACCTCAGGAAAATTTGAATCCTCATTCCTTTCTGTTGACATTCAGCCAAACAAATCGGTCCTGTTGAAATCACTTGCCGGAAGCACGCTGGGCATATGGGTGGCACATGGAGAAGGCCGTTTTCAGCTAGAAATGGATGAAAGCAAATATCATATCCCTGCCAAATATTCATTTGACAATTATCCCGGCAATCCAAACGGATCGGATTATCGAGCAGCTTGTATTGCTTCCCATGATGGAAGGCACCTGGCCATCATGCCACACCTGGAAAGATCGATCTATCCCTGGCAGTGGGGGTATTACCCGCAGAACCGGAAAAATGATGAAATAACTCCCTGGATGGAAGCCTTCGTCAATGCAAGAAAATGGATCGTAAAACAAGGCCTCTGATTAGCAGATTTTTCAGCAGGATCAGAAAAAAGTATTCTATAAGATAATAGCTCAAATAGAAGAACAATTTATCAACCCATACTGTAATGTCATTTAATGGAACTTAAACGCCCCCTGATTCTGGCAAGCCATTCACCACGCCGACAAAGTTTATTACGGGAATTGGGCATCGATTTCACCATCAGGACCCAATCCATTGACGAGATATACCCTCCGGATCTGCCCATAAACGAAATTCCCGGCTATATCGCCAGCAAAAAAGCGGAAGCTTTTGGCCCTTCCACTTTGTCCAATATGATCTTAACCGCAGACACCATCGTGACCCGTTCAGGAAAGATCCTGGGCAAACCAACGGATGAAAATGAAGCCGCCGCCATGCTTGAAAATTTATCTGGCAAATCACATAGAGTATATACCGGGGTTTGTCTCCGGATAGAAGACCAGTTTCATCTGACGACAGACTGCACGGAAGTATTTTTCAAGGTTTTATCAAAAAATGAAATTGATTATTATATCCATCATTTTATGCCGCTTGACAAAGCCGGCGCTTACGGGATCCAGGAGTGGATTGGCATGATCGGAATTGAAAAGATCAAAGGATCCTATTTTAACGTAGTTGGTCTGCCCATATCAAAGGTTTACGATTTATTGAAAAGACTGGAATTAATCAGGCTGTGAAAATATTTTTATTCTATTCAGCATGCCCTATGAATTGGCGTATGGACTTAACCTGTTCACCATTGAAATTATTTTTCGTGGCTTCTTCGTATTTGCTTTTATTCTGTATCTGGGAATAGGGAGTATCTATCCAATGGTGGGAGTCTATTGTCTATTTCATCTGGGTAAACCCCCATTGGAATGCATCAGCTCTTTTTTTGGTGGATACTTCCTTGGTGTGATCGCTCTTTATAGCCGGAACATCCTGGGAGGTTCCTTGATTCATGTAGGCATGGCCTGGTCAATGGAATTGTTCGCCTGGTTTCAACATCAGTTGCGTGGGTAATAAAATAAAAAGCCACCTGCCAAATCACAGACCCGGAAATTCCCGAGGTAAATCTAAATAACCAAGAATGACCTGAAATGAATAAGGTATTTGCCTTTCTTAATTTCTGATTATTTTTTGATCGTGGAAGTAATTTCTGTCATTTGTTCAATACTGATGTCATATGCGCACCTGAAATGCCCCTCCGGGCAGGTTTTCTTCCCATGAATCCCACAAGGCCGGCAATACAGATCCCCACGAATCTCAAGGATATGTGACTGATCAGAAAGAGGGCCATACCCGAACGAAGGCAGGGTGGAACAATAGATGGCACAAACAGGTGCATTTACAGCCGAAGCAATGTGCATAGGAGCCGAATCATTAACAAAATTCATTTTAGCTCCCCGCATCAATTCAGCGGTATCCAGTAAACTCAACCTGCCGCATAAATTTAAGATCCGTTGTGAACCATCCCGGGATTTAATCTCTTCGCATAGATCATGATCATCCGGTCCGCCAACCAGATAAATGAGTATGGTCTCCGGGATCTGACCGATAAGTTCGAGCCATTTATTAACAGGAAATTGTTTGGTAAACCAGATGGAAGCCGGGGCCAAGCACGCATAGGATCCTTTCCGGTATCCGACAACTGTTTCAATGTTTTTCTTCCGGGGGTATAACCTGGGTTTGGTGGGCTGGTTGTCGGTAAACCAGGAAATCAGCTCATGATTCCTGGCTATCTCATGACCTGCATTAAAATCATGTTTTATCTTCTTGCTGAAAAAAAAGGACAGTGGATTTTTATCAAATCCGATGGTGATAATCGCCTTTGAAAAGGCCATGATCAAACCAGTACTGAAAAAACGTTGAATGTTTATGGCCATGTCATATCTTCTCGACCGGACCTTCCAGATCACTTTGAAAAGGTTTATGATCTTATGCCGGGATTTGTCAAAAACGATTACCTGGTGAATCTTGGGATGGTTCTCGAACAGCGGTTCATAGCCTTTCCGTACCAGAAAATCTATTTGAGCATCCGGATAGTGCTGATGGACCTTCTCCACCATTCCGGTGGCCAGGATAACATCTCCCAGAAATGCAGTTTGTATGATCAGGATCCTTTCAAGGGACTTTCCAGCCATAAGGGCTAAAAATAATCAATTATCAATGTGAGAATAGAAATCAGTTTTATGCTTGATTATCAATCAGCAGAAACTGTTTTTTCTGATTTATTTTCTTTGTCTCCCTCCTGGGATTTGATCTTATCCCCTTCCTTTAACCGTTTCGATACCACTACAAATGGCCCTGTCACTACTTCCTGTCCTTGTTCAAGACCCTCCAGAATTTCAATATTATTGTAATCACTGATCCCTGTCTTGACCGGAACCATTTTAGCTATCCCATTATCATTGACGAAGACAACTTCAATATCCTCTTCTGTCGGAAGAATGGAAGAATTATTGCTTTCAGTTACATTTTCTGTTTCCTCTCCCTCACCTTCTTTCTGACTATTTGGATTCCTGGTGGTTACCGCAGCCAGCGGGACCCCCAAAATATTTTCCTTGATTTCCGTGACAATATCCACCGAGGCGGTCATCCCCGGCCTGAAGGGATATTTTGTTCCCTGTTCCTGCAAATCCCTGTATGATTCGTTGAGTATCTTCACTTTGACCTCAAATTCAGTCACTGCATCTGGGGAGGTTTTGTCATTGGCCGTATTCGCTATGGAAGTGACCAATCCCTTGAATTTTTTTCCAGTATAGGTATAGGAATCCACATCAATGATGGCAGTATCCCCTTCCGTAACCCGGATGATATCATTTTCATTCACGTCCACCCTGACTTCCATTTCATTGAGATCGGCTATTCTTAATAATTCAGTACCAGACATCATTTCAGTTCCCACTACTCTTTCACCTTTTTCAATTGATAATTTGGAGATCGTTCCATTCACGGGCGCATAGATAGTAGTACGTCTCAAATTTTCCAGCGCTTCTCTTAATGCTGCCTCTGTACTTTGTACATTATATTTGCCGGCCAGTTCGTATTGTTCAGCGGATTCTACATCATTCTTGGCAATTTTAAAATTTGCCTCAGCTAGTTGATAATCAGCCTCAGAGATCACATTTTCTGCCATAAGTTGTTTACTACGTTCAAAATCATAACTGGAGCGGTCATATTGCGCCTGTGCCCTGGCTTTACGGGCCTTGGCATCCGCCAGGTTGGCCTTCATCTGGTTTAAATTGGCGCGCATCCGTTCAACAGTTGATATATAATTATCCGGCCGTAATTTAAGCAATTCCTGACCCTGGGTTACCGAGTCTCCTTCTTCAACCCAAAGATCAATGATCTCCCCCGATACATCCGGACTTAATTTCACCTCTGTCACAGGCTGTACGGTACCGGAAGCACTCACTTTTTCAATGATCGTCTCGAGATCGGCCTTCGCCAGTGTCAACTTCTATCTCCTTTTGTTGTCCGATCCAACCGGCTTTTTTGCCGATCGCAGCAAATATGACCAGTAAAACAACAGAACCGATAAGGATATAAAGCAGTTTATTTGATTTTTTCTTTGCCATTATTAATCGAGTGATAAAGGTTTTCCTAAATAAAAATCGAGTACTTTAACTGTAAAAATATAATTATATTTCGCCCGCAACAGATCCGATTTTGCCCTGAAAAGGTTATTGCTGGCTACCTGATAATCATAAATATTCATGGCACCCAGGTTATAACTTTTTTCAGCAGCCCGGAAAGATTCCTCCAGGGAAGCCACCTGCTTAAGTGAAGCATTATAAGTTTTGGAAGCAGCCAGTGCATCATTATAAGCCAATTCAATGTTTTGCCTTAGATTTAGTCTGACTTCTTTGGACAATATTTCCGCCTGTTGGGAGTTGATCTTTGCCCGCTGGAAGATTGAGCGTGAACTCAAACCATTAAAAATGGGGACCTGTAAGGTTAGTCCCACGGAATAACTCCAGTTGTCTTTGAATTGAGTGCCGACTGTATAAGGCTCGGTCGGAGGCACTTGAATATCCGAAAATACCGGCAATTCAACATTAAAAGGATCAGGCACGATCACATAACCAATGGGAATCGTCCGGGTCGTGGATTCCCCATCAATCAGTCTTTCAGTACGGGCTGATGAATAATTCGTATACATATTACCTGAGGCAAAAAGTCTTGGATCCAAGCCACCGCGGGCAATTTTAACATATATTTCCGAGCTTTCTACTCCCAGATCAGCGCTTTTTACTTCAGGCATGATAGTTTCTGCTGTTCTGAAAACCTCATCGACAGATACAATCACCGGTTCCATCTGATCAATGTCCAATTCGGGTATATCAATTTCAAAAGGAGCATTGGCCGGGATCAGGAGATATTGTTTCAACCGTAGTTTAGACATTCGTAATTCATTCTCGGCATTGATCACACTTACCTCATTACTTTCTACCTGGGCTACCAGTTCCAGTTCCCTGCTGATTGGTAATGCGCCTACTTCCACCTGCTTGTGGGTTGTTTCCAACTGGCTTTGGGTAGTCTGCAACTGATAGGTGGCATTTTCAAGTAATTCCACATTCAGAATGATATTTAAAAAAGCCAATGTTACATTTAACATGGCATCATTCTTGGCAGTCTCCAGATCATACGTGCTTGCTTCAAGATTAAGTTTATTCCTTTTAATTGAATTTCGAATTTGGGAACCCCCATATAAAGTTACGTTGGAAGAAGCCTGAACTCCCCCGGACTGGATCCGCTGAGAACTGAAAAGGTTGGTTGTCGGATCTATTGACCTTCCCCATAAATTATTATATTGCCCACCAAAATTTAAATTAGGATATAGATCCGCCCTGGATTGAGACAACTGTATTTCATAATCCCTTACGGAAAGTTCACTGCGTTTGATGGTCAGGTTTTCATCCAGCACATAATCAATACATTCTTCCAGGGTCCAAACCGTATCGGCATCCTGCTGAGAAAATCCCATATGGGGCATAAAGGTGGCTAAAAATATCAAGATACATGCCTGAAATAATTTCCCAAAAATCCTCATGAGTGAGCTTTTATATTTATTTGTCTTTCAACAAATACAAGATTAATGATAATTTTACTCCCCTGACATGAAAAGTATATAAGTGGTAAAATGTTTACATGAAAGCAATTTTTGATCGAAATTTCATTGATTTGAAAGATTTCCACCTGGATCCAGGTGACCGGGCCTTCCAATATGGCGATGGTATGTTTGAAACGATCATCTGTAAAGACGGAGAGATCTGCTTTCTGGAAGATCACCTGGCACGTGCGAAAGATGGGTGCCAATCGCTGTCTCTCATGCTACCGGAATATTTTACCATTGGTTATCTGGAGCGACAGATCCGGTTATTGATTCAGGAAAATCAATTGTCTCCTTCCGTTAAGATCAAGCTTCTCATCTGGCGAAAAACGGGCGGGCTTTATGAGCCCCTTCACCAGGATGCCCATCATCTGATCCTGGCCAGTGATCGGGTTGATCAATCTCCGGATGTGTTTGACCGGGTTGGTTTCAGCACCCGTGTATTTAACCATCCTTCTCCCTGGTCAGCTTTTAAAACACAGAGTTCCCTGCCCTATGTGCTGGCAGGGATTGAAAAAAAAGAAAAAGGGCTGGATGACATCATTCTGACCGATCAGGAAGGCAATATTTCCGAATTGCTTTATTCGAATATCTTCTGGATTAAGGATCATGCCTTCTATACGCCTTCCCTTGAAACGGGTTGTATCCGTGGAGTTATGCGAACTCATCTTTTCCGGAAACTGAAAGAATTGAACCTCCCTCTTCACGAAGTAAAGGCAGGTAAAAACATCCTGATGGAAGCTGATTTTGTTTTTTCCGCCAACGTGGCCGGATTGAAGGCCATTACCGGCATTGAAGATCAGGAATTCAGGCCGTATCCGGACTTGCGGTATTTGCTCCCCTAAACGGCGACCGCTGCCTTGATGTGTGGATGAGGATCATAATTTTCAAGTTTGAAATCCTCATATTTAAATCCAAAAATATCCTTTACTTCCGGATTGATCCACATGGTCGGCAAAGGTCTCAGGTCCCTTGACAATTGTAATCTGGCCTGTTCAAGATGGTTGGAATATAAATGGGCATCCCCGAATGTATGGATAAAATCACCTGGTTGCAGATCACATACCTGTGCCATCATCAGGGTCAATAAACTGTAGGAGGCTATGTTGAAAGGAACTCCCAGAAATACATCGGCACTTCGCTGATACAACTGGCAGGATAATTTTCCTTCTGCAACATAAAACTGAAAAAAGGCATGACAGGGAGGCAATGCCATCCGTTCAATATCTGAAACATTCCAGGCGCTCACAATGATTCTCCGGCTATCTGGCTTATTTCGGATCAGGTCAGCTGCCTGTTTAATCTGATCATGATTTCTTCCATCCGGAGAGGGCCAGCTTCTCCACTGGTATCCATATACCGGTCCAAGTTCTCCGTTTTCATCAGCCCATTCATCCCAGATACTCACTCCATTTTCCTTGAGGTATTTTATGTTGGTATCCCCTTTCAGGAACCAGAGCAATTCATGAATGATCGACCGTAAATGCAGTTTTTTAGTGGTGATCACCGGAAATCCTTCCGAAAGATCAAACCGCATCTGGTATCCGAATACTGAAAGGGTACCCGTCCCGGTCCTGTCATCCTTTCTGATCCCGTGATCCAGGATATGCTCCATTAATTCATGATATTGTCTCATCTTGTTTCAGATTTTATTTCTCCATTGACAAAAATAACGGGATTCAGTTTAAATCGGAACTTGATGAAAGGCATAATCATGAAGCCTCTTGAAAGATCCTGTAAATGCCTATATTTGAGGTTATTGAGTATTGATAGAAAATACTCATATTTTCCATTTAGAATCAGCTGATATTCAGTTTCGGGTTATTTAACCTTTTCCCAGTATTGTGTTTTACCGATCAGTGAGATCCCTACATATCCCCTGACCTTCAGTTTTTCTTCTTCCAGCATTTTAAGGTAACAGGAATAGGTCTTGCCGTCCCTTGGATTGTAGATTTTCCCATCCTCCCAGGAACCTTCCTCCTTGAATTCAAATCCATTCAGAATATCCAGACCCATCAAAGGTCTGGCCTGCATAGATTCATCCGGATTGTGTTTATCTTTTTTGGGAGCTCCATCCTCATTGGGCTCTTTCAGCCAAACAATTTTCCCGCAATATTGCTGGCCGCATTTATAGATCTCAATATGCGCATCTTTTTCATGATTCCACCAAAGACCTAATAGTTCATCGGCTCCACTTTTTACAGAGGCGGAGGAAAAAATCGCGAATGAAAAAAGAATTACGCTTAAAACCATCCATTTCATTTTCATCTTTTTCAGATTATATTTTTGTTTTAACAGTTTAATTCCCAAATCTACAATAGATGCACCCTTCATTTCAAACAAAATCGTATTATTTATTCAAGTTAATGGGTGGATCCCTGTTTTATTTTCCAATTCCTGTGGCATTCTGGCAGCCTTTGAAAAATTTACTGGAATGGCTGGAATTAATCCTAAGGAAAATGATGATATTTTTGTAGTTTTGGAAAATTCCATGATCAAAATATGATTTTCTAATGAATTATCTGAAAGTTTCATGGATCATTATTAAATTAATTTATATTATTACGGGTCGCCCGGTTACTTAACAATTGGTAACAGTATATAAAATCGAGAATAATAATGAAGGATAGTGAGGTTCTCGCTAAAATCTCTCAGGGTGATGAATCAGCCCTGGATTTTTTATATAAGAAATATTACAGGATGATGACCAAACTGGTGATCTCCAATAGTGGTACGGAAGATGAGGCGAGGGATGTTTACCAGGATGCGCTGATTGTATTCTGGGAGAAAGCAATGAGCGGGAAACTCGTGATGACTTCAAAAATCAGTACGTTCATTTACAGTATTTGTCTAAATTTGTGGCGGAAGGAACTGGAAAGGAAAAGCAGGTTGTCAAATGAAGAAAAAGATGATGTTGAGTACCAGGATATGGAAAGTGAAGAAAGGGAAAAAATCATTCGTGATTGCATCAATGAACTGGGAGATACTTGTCGCCGTATATTAATGTATTATTATTTCGATGGCTTGTCGATGAATGATATTGCGGAGAAGTTAGGATACGCAAATACGGATACGGCGAAGACAAAAAAATATAAATGTAAAAAACGGTTGGACGAATTAGTCAAATCAAAATATACTGCAAGCGATTTTATGGATTAAAATATGGCTGAAAATTTAGATTATCGGCAACTGATTGATGATTATCTATCTGATAACATTTCCATTGAGAACAAGGCAGTGGTTGAACATAAAATCGCCACTGATCCTGAATTCAAAAGTGAATTTGAATTGCAGAAGAATATCGTTAATGCCATCAAAACTACCCGAAGGCTGGAACTGAAAACACGCCTTGAAAACATTAACGTGCGCTGGTATCAGACAATACCAAATAGCTGGAAAATTGCGGCTACTGTCTCAGTAGCTACACTCACTGCCATCAGTGCTTATTTATACTTTAATCAGGATTCATTACAACCTAATAAACTCGAACTTACTTCGAATGATACGGTTGAGATAACCACCGATAATCAAGTTGTCCCTTCAAAACCAAGCATCCAAATAAATGAAATGCCGGAAGAAACAGTGAAACCTCCGGTAGATCTGGGTGATGAAGGCACAAAAAAACCTGTTGATAAACCGACGGCCCGGGCTGAAGAAACGACCAAAGCTTCCCCAACCGCACCGCAGGAAGCTGAAGATCTGGATTTACCAGAAGCAAACCGCGAAGTGGAAGTGGTAGTACCCGACGTGGTGGATGAATTTGAAGGTGCACAGGATCTGAACATGGAGGATGTCGCTGAAGATAATCTTAACAAACTGAATCCCGTAAGAGAAGATACATACAGCAAAACGGAAGTCAGGACCCTGCATCATAAGAAATACAATTTCCATTATCAACTCAGTGAGGGCGTGTTGACCTTGTACGGTAATTTTGAAGATATTCCTTATGAAATTCTGGAAATAAATTCTTCCGATGGAAAACGGTTATTCCTGAATTACAAAAACAATTATTATATGCTGATCAACACGGGTGAGATATCACCTTTGAATCCCGTTACTGATACTGCTCTGATAAACGAATTGGAAATCGTAAAAAATAATAAGTAATTCTTTTTAATTAGCAACCGAAAAGATACCCGCGTCAGGAATCTATTCTTGCGCGGGTTTTTTATTTACTTCCGATTAATCCCAGACTTGGATTTTTTTGCTAATTTTGACGGAACATCGATCAAATGGAAGAACATAAATACAGAAAGAAGAAGAAGCTGGGCAGTTACCCCTATTTGAGCGTTGTTTTTTCCATTACCCTGGCACTCATTGTTATCGGGCTTTTTGGTCTTTTATTACTTCATACCCAGAAGCTCGCCCATCTGATCAAACAAAATATTGAGGTTCAGATCTATCTTGACAAAAATATTTCAGAGAACAATATCGTCAGGCTTCAGAATATTCTTTCAAACAGTGAATTCATCTCAAAGGACAATGAGGAATCTGCCATCCTTTTTATATCGAAAGAAGAAGCTGCCAAACAATTCATTGATGAAACAGATGAAAATTTCTCGGATTTTCTTGGAGACAATCCATTAAGAGATGTTTTTGTGATTAAAATAGCCGAAAAATATCAGGATGCAGAATCCCTGGCGGGCATTAAATCCGATTTAGAGAAACTGCAGGGGGTGTTTGAGGTCACTTATCTCGAATCACTGGTCAATTCCATCAATCAAAATACAGCAAAAATAAGTTTGGTATTGCTTGCATTTGCCATCCTGATGGTGGCCATTGTGGTGGTACTGATCAACAATACGATTAAACTGGCTTTATTCTCACAACGTTTTCTGATAAGAAGTATGCAATTGGTGGGTGCCAAATCATCTTTCATTCAATGGCCTTTCCTGAAAAGATCCATTTTGCATGGCCTGTTCAGCGGGGCACTGGCATCCCTGATGCTTTACGTAATCTTGAAGTATGCCAATAGAAAAATAGAAGGTCTGGCACAGTTGCAGAACAATTTGGAGATTTTTGGATTATTCGGGTTGATCATGGTAATTGGTGCGGTGATCGCTTTCATAACTACTTTTAGGTCGATTAAAAAATATCTTAAATTATCTCTCGACGAATTATATTAACATTATGGGTAATAAATCAAAATTAGCTTTCGGCAAAAAGAATTATATCATCATGGTCATCGGGATCCTTCTCATCTCTCTCGGATTCTTTATTATGACCCTTGATAAAGCAGATTATGGCTTCGGATTCCTTGGGATCACACTGGGTCCGATTATCGTCATTGCCGGCTTTATCGTGGAGTTCTTTGCCATTTTTGCGAAGGATAAGCGTGAGTAAATGGGGATATTTCAGGCGATCGTACTCGGGATCATCCAGGGATTGACCGAATTCTTACCCGTCAGCAGCAGTGGACATGTCGAGATTGGGTCTGTTCTTTTTGGCATACAATCCCAAGACAATCTGTTATTCCTGACCATCATTCATGGCGCCACCTCCCTTAGCACCATTGTGGTTTATTGGAAAGATATTTCACAGATTTTCAGAGGATTATTACAATTCAAGAACAATGAAGAACTCAATTTTATCTTGAAAATATTATTATCAGCAGTACCGGTTTTCATATTGGGGGTATTTTTCAGCAAGGATGTAGAAGCATTTTTTGGGGGCAGAACGATGTTCATAGGATTTATGTTGTTGATCACCGGTCTGTTATTGACTTTTGCGAATTATAAAGGAAATACCACCGGGAAAATAAGCTATCCAAAGGCTTTTCTGGTTGGTATTGCCCAGGCCATCGCCGTAATACCTGGTATATCCCGTTCTGGTGCTACCATATCAACTTCCCTCCTGCTGAATGTCGATAGAGAAAAGGCCACCCGTTTTTCATTCCTGATGGTACTGATTCCCATCCTGGGAGCCATGCTGTTGAATGTCCTGGACATGATCGAGAATCCACATCTTTCAAGGGGCGTGTCCGGAACCGCACTCGTTGCCGGTTTTCTTGCGGCATTCATCACCGGGGTCATCGCATGTAAATGGATGATCCGTATTGTAAAAAAAGGTAAATTAATCTATTTTGCGGTCTATTGTTTCATATTGGGCCTGCTGGCCATCCTTATTACATTTCTGAATGGAGGCTCATCTTGAAAAATATGTGGAAGGTGAAGTGATATTAATTGATAAGGCCTATCAATGGACTTCCTTTGATGTGGTTAAGAAGATCAGGAATACCATTAAAACCAGGAAAGTGGGACATGCCGGCACATTGGATCCATTGGCGACTGGTCTCTTGATCGTCTGTACCGGCAGAATGACAAAAAAAATCCAGGATTTTCAGGATCTTCCCAAAGAGTACACTGGCGCATTTTATCTGGGTGCAACCCGGCCTTCCTATGATAAAGAGACCAGGATCGAAAATTCGAGAGATATCACTAACATAACCCCAGAAAAAATAGAACAGGTGGCACGTTCTTTCCAGGGAGAAATAGATCAGGTGCCACCGATTTATTCAGCGGTAAGAAAGGAAGGTAAAAGAGTTTATGAATATGCAAGGGAAGGCAAAGAGATTGAACTTGGACCTAGAAAAGTCCATGTATTCAAATTCGAGATTACAAAAATTGTCTTGCCGGTTGTTGAATTTTTACTGGTTTGTTCGAAAGGTTTTTATGTAAGAAGTCTGGCCCATGATTTTGGCGAAAAACTGGGTTGTGGTGCTTACCTGGACGAATTAAGACGCACGGCAATCGGTGAGCACCGGGTGGAACGTGCCATGACGATCGATGATTTTGTAAGTAATGTAAGGGTATGAAAATCTATCACGGTACCAATAATTTCAAACGTCTCGGCCATGCGGTCGTAACCAGCGGTACTTTCGATGGCGTTCATAAAGGACACCAGAAGATCCTAAAGAGGTTGGTGGAGGTCGCCCGGAAGGAAGGAGGTGAAAGCGTCCTGATCACTTTCTGGCCACATCCCAGGATGGTTCTGAATAGTGACCCCGGCTTTTTAAAACTGATCAATACCATTGATGAAAAACAGCAGATCCTGCGGTCTCTTGGCATCGATCATCTGATCATGATCCCCTTTACCCGTGAATTTTCAAATACTACTTCGGAGGAATTCATTCAGAATGTGCTTGTGAATGCCATCGGTACGAAAAAACTGATCATCGGGTATAACCATCGTTTTGGTAAAAACAGGGAAGGAAGCTTTGAAAGCCTTAAAAAGGATGGTCCGAAATATGGTTTCGAAGTTGAGGAGATCCCCAAACATGAAATCGATCATGTGGGCATCAGTTCAACCATCATCCGGAAAGCTTTAAGCGTGGGAGATGTTTCACTGGCCAGGAAATACCTGGGAAGATATTTTACACTTTCCGGGATCATCATCCATGGAGATAAACTGGGCTCTAAACTGGGATTCCCAACTGCCAATATACTGGTGGAGGAAACGTATAAATTGATCCCGGCAGACGGGGTTTATGCGGTCTATGTGACCCTCGATGGAGTTACTTATCAGGGGATGCTCAATATCGGGAACCGGCCTACCGTCGATGGTCATGAAATGCGGATCGAAGTGAATATATTTGATTTCGATGAGAAAATTTATGGCAAGACGGTTACGATATCCTTTGTACAACGAATCCGGGATGAAAAAAAATTTGAGAACATCGCGAGGCTAAGCCAGCAACTTTCGGCAGACCAGCAGAAGGCCATCCAACTATTGAAAAAAAATAAAAAGATGGATTGACTTTTCTCCGGATCCATCCAATAGTAATTAACTTTGGAATATCAAAGTTTCAAATCCGATATATAGACCATCATGAAAAAGTCAAGTATTTCCTTCCATATCAATCTTGATGAAAAGAATATACCGAACCGGATCTCCTGGGAAGCCTCGGATGCGGGAAACATGCCTTCCGCAACAAAGGCAGTCGCATGCAGTATCTGGGATGATGCGCGACAGGATACATTGAGAATTGATCTTTGGACCAAGGAAATGCGCGTGGACGAAATGGAGAAATTTTTTGTGGATACACTCGGTGGCCTGTCACAGACCATTCTGAATGCGACGGGTGACACCTTCCTCTCCAATGAGTTAAATAGTCTTTGTGAGCGCTTTGTTACTTACCTGAAGAATAAGAATTATAAAAAGTAAGCAGACTTGATTTCACCACGGCCAGAATCCGGAAAACCTTTGAATATTGGCTCAAGTTCAGCATGGAAAAATTCAGCGTGAAAAGACTCCGGAATAGATGTCTAGCTAAAATGAAGATCCATCTTCCAATTAAAGTCCTGTAAAAAATGATCATGTGTTCTACTTAGAACATTTTCAACAGTTTGGGACCCTCCATTCCCCTGAAATTGAGTATATCATAAATTCCTATGGTTTCATCGGTATCCTTAATTATCATTACATCCATATCAAAGCTGATCACAAAGGTGTCCGCCATCTCCCTGATGCATACCGAACTTTTCAAGCAAGCGGTCTATTTCCAGGCTCGATCTGAACTCACCGTGTAGGATTCACCACCATGGAAGCAGAAAATGTAACATGTCATTCCCTCCGGGGATACAGAGATCGAACCGGGGGATGTCCTGTTTCTTTATGGGAAGTCCAAAAAATGGAAGTGTCTGGATGACCGGAGCAAGGAAATAGAAGGGGATACCCAACACGAAGCCGAGGTGAATGAATATGACTATGAAATACAATAATAAGCCAGAAAAGACAGTAAAATCCGGGAAAAACGAAATAAGGTAGGAGTACTCGCGCCTGACTGATGGAGGATCATGTTCTTTTCTCCGTTCCTCCCCCACCCAGGTAAAATTCATTAATTCAACGAAATGTATCTTTATCGGACTCCCCTGATTAAACAGGTCCCATCAGGGCCTGAATATGACGGGCAAACCATATACGGATGCCACCGTCTTCCCTTCCATCAGCCCGGGATCCCAGTTGGGCATGCCATTGATGAGCCGAAGGGCCTCCCGGTCCATACTTTCTTTAACCCCTTTGAAGACACGTGCATCCCGGATGGATCCATCTGATCCCACCACAAATGCCACGTAAACAACCCCTTCTTCCACATCATCCGGGTAGATGATGTTATCCTTAAAATAATTGAACAAATCTTCTTTTCCACCCACAAATTCTGGTGGGACTTCAGCTTTCTTATAAATGGTTTCTCCTGATTCATCCACCCAGGAATTAGCGAGACCCGGATCCGTATTTAATTCTTCAGAAAATGCATCTTCTGTCCAGGTGGTGCTGAGCTGTCCCTTATCAGCGTCATCCACCCAGTTACTGGATAAATTATCCATTTCAGATTCATCGATCCAGGACTGGCTCTTCTGCCCTTCTTTCTCCGTGACAGCTTCGGTATCCGCCTGACCGGTTTCAGATCCTCCGGCCTTTTCTTGTTTGCTGGTGCAGGACCAGATTAGGATAACAAATAAATAAAACAAGATTCGGGAAAATTTCATGATTTTAAGCGTTTACTTAATTTACTGATAATGCATTAACAATAAAATAAAAATAAAGGTTCATTTCCAAGCAGATCAAATAAAATGAACTTAAAGATTTTTATTCTTTAAATATCTTATATTATCTTTAGGCAAAAATTTGTGTTATGAAACAGACTATCAGCTATTTAGTATTTTTTTTCTTTGCTTTTATTGTTTTAAGCTGTTCATCCGGCAAGAAAGCTTTCGAATCGGGGAACTATGACCAGTCGACCATTCAGGCGATTGAAAGGCTGAGGAAAAACCCGGATCATAAAAAATCCAGAGAGGTTCTCTCAGGATCGTATCCCTTGTCTGTCCGGTATCACCTTGACCGGATCCAGAATCTTCGCAATTCCAACGATCCTTTTAAAAATGGTAAAATGATCGATGAATATGAAAGATTAAATTACCTGTACGAACAGATCATGCGGAGTCCGGGAGCCATGTCAGTCATTCGTGATCCACAGAAATATTATAATGAGATCAGTACACTCACCCTGATGGCAGCGGAAGAACAGTATGTTGCGGGCATGGAAGCCTTCAATACAGGTTCACGAGAAGGAGCTAAAGCTGCCTATCAGTTTTTCCTTCAGGCTGATACTTTTTCCCCGGGCTATAAGGATGTACGAGAAAAAATGGAAGAGGCCCATAATATGGCGATCCTGAAGGTGCTTGTAGAACAGATCCCGATTCCCACCGTTAATTATAAGATCAGCCTTGACTTTTTCCAGGACCAGGTGGACCAGTATCTGTTTCACTACGCTGACAATGAATTTGTCCGTTTCTTTTCCCCAAAGGATACCTGGCTTGAAAATCCAGACCAGATCATGGTATTGATGATCGATGAATTTATGGTCGGAAATACCAACAATTATCAGAAATCACGTGAAATCCAGCGAGACAGCGTCGTGGTTGGAAAGATTAAAATGGAAGACGGAACCGAAAAAGAAGTGATGGGAACAGTGAAAGCGAGTTATACCGAATATACACGTGAGATTATCTCCAATGGATTGCTCAGCATGAAGATCATGGAAGGGAATACAAACCGGATCATCATGCATGAAAAATTTCCGGGCGAATTTGTCTGGGTATCCAAATGGGCGAGCTTTAACGGGGATGAACGTGCCCTGGATGAAGAACAAATCCGGTTGTCAAAAAGCCGACCAATAGATCCACCTCCTCCCCAGGAATTGTTCATCGAATTTACCAAACCAATTTATGGTCAGTTGACCTCTACGGTCCAGCGGTATTACAGAAACTATTGAGACTGAGAATCGCGATTCTTGATCCGCAAATCTGGAATCCTAAATCATTAAACAATTTCGAGGATCGTTTGCCTTTCCGGGGCATATGCATGAATTTGCCCGGTTATTGATATTTTCAGATTCTACAGAAAAAGATGCTCAAAATACTGTCAAACTGGAGATTTACGTGTCCCGTCTTCTTATTCCAAACGACCTTTTATTAGATCGAATGCTATCCTTTATGAAACGCTGACAGTTCCCTTGGCGCATAAGCATAGAATTTTGCATGTCGATTAGAGGGATAATATTCAAGAAAATCAATTGGATCTACTGATATTTAATTTGATAGCGATATTAGCGTATTAAAAAAAATCATCCCGGTGAGGAATTACCGGGATGAGTAGCCAAACCGTTAGTGCAATAGATAGGTATTAGAATGAGAGAATAATCAAGGTATATATATTTATTCATATTTGCAAATTTTTCTCCCAATAGATATTAGTAAATATTGCAACTAATGCACTTAATTCATCCGTATAAATAATCATATGCAAAAATAAATATTGTAAAAATCCCTTTTTATTGCAACCCGCAGGCATTTTTAGGAATCCTGATATAAAAAAAAACCTATGCTCAGAAATTATTTAAAGATCGCATTCAGAAGTATCATTAAGAATAGAACTCATAGTTTAATCAATGTGATGGGATTGGGTATTGCCTTAGCCTTCAGCATAACCATCTATCTCATTTTTGCCTATAACATGGAATTCGACCGCTATTATACCCATACGGAACCTATTTACCGGATCCATAGCCTGAAAACACAGGAAGATGGTCGCACCGTTCGCCATGAAGTGGCCCCAATTCCCATGGGAGCTCTGATGTCATCTGAACTGAGCGGGATTGAAAAATGGTCCCGGTATATTTTATGGGGACAAAACCTGGCCATTGAAAAAAAATCATTCAATCAAAGGATCGCTTTTGTCGATCCAGACTTTTTAAGCATGTTTCAAATGCATTTTAAACACGGTTACTCCCCGGAAAGCCTGGAAAAATCTTCCATTTATCTAACCGTTGAGACAGCTGAGAGATATTTTGGTGATGTCGATCCCGTCGGTCAAACCATGACCCTCTATCTCGACCAGGAACAGACGGTTCCATTGAAGGTGGCTGGTGTATTCGATAAGATCCCGGTCAACTCCAGTTTTTTATTCGAAGCAATGGTTCACTTTGATCATTTCCTGGATGCTGAAAATCTGGATCCCAACGCCTGGACCCATTGGATCCAACCTGGATTATATGTCCAATTGAATCCCAATGTATCGGCCGATAAGATTCGACCGCAACTTAAAAAATATGAAGAGATCTACAATGAAAAACGACCGGAATGGCAAATTGCCGGATATGATATCGTAGGTTTTAAAGAAAGCGATAAATTGGGCCAGCGAGTGGTGAATGGAGGATATGCTAATTTCCGTCTGGGAGAAGAAGTGCTGATCGTATTTTCATCCATGGCCCTTCTGATCCTCCTGATCGCCTGTTTCAATCTGGCCAATTCTTCGATGGCCCTGATGTCGAAAAGGATCAAGGAAATAGGTATGCGGAAAGTTATGGGATCAAACAGCACCCAGATCTTTATTCAATTTCTGCTGGAAATGTTGATGATCAGTTTTCTTGCCCTGGTCACTGCCTTTCTCCTGGCCAATTTCATCGCACCCGAATTCTGGGGTCTCTGGGGATTACCCTTTGATATGCATGATATCACCCCATTGAACCTGATCATGGGAATGATCATGCTTTTGTTCTTAGCCTCCCTGATTGCCGGTCTTTATCCAGCCCTGTACAGCAAACGGTTTCAACCGGTACAGATTCTGAACCGGACCATCCGGCTGAAAGGGACCAATCCATTTACAAGGATCCTTTTGACCCTGCAGTTTTCCATTTCCATCATTGTCCTGATCGCCGGGTTTGTGTTTACCCGGAATTCGAGTTTTCTGAATCAACTTCCCATCGGATATGACCGGGACCAGATCATTCATGTCGGTTTTGATAATCACCAGGATTATCAGAACTACTGGAATGCCATTCACCAGAACAAAGATCTGAATGAGATCGCCGGGGCACAGAATCACATAGGATTTGGAGGACTCGTCACCTACGTCAATCTTGATACCAGCAAGGTGGAAGTATGGGATTTTGGTGTCGGAGAAGGTTATCTTGAAACCATGGATGTAAAAATCAGGGATGGAAGATTATTGTCTGAAAATCATGCTTCTGATTTTACCGAGAATATTGTAGTAAACCAATACTTTGCCGATCACCTGATGAATGGACAGAAAGTGGGAACCCTTGTCAAAACCAGAGATGGGAATAAATATGTGATCGGGATCGTTGACGATTTTATCGAATATGTATATGCCGGTTCTATGACCAGACCCCTGGTGTTCCACCTCGTGAAACCGGAACAATATCAGTCAATGGTAATTAAAACAGATCAAACCAGGATCCCCGATGTGATGGAGTACCTAGATCAGCAATGGAAAAATACAATCGAGTTTAAGCCATTTAGCGGCAGAACCCAAAATGATGTGGTATTTGCAGGTGCCTTGAGCGACAATAGCAACCTTCAGAAGACCTTTTATTTGCTTGCCATCCTCGGAATCATACTTTCCATTTCCGGAATTTTTTCCCTCGCCTCCTTAAATACAGCCAAAAGGACCAAGGAAATTGGGATCCGGAAAGTGTTGGGAGCCCCCATTCAAAAGATCATTCTACTGATCAATAAGGAATTTATTATCATTCTCTGCATTGCCATGGTGTTGGGATCTGCCATGGGATATGTATTGACACAGGCAATATTGTCACTGATCTATAAATATCATGTTGAGGTGGGCATATTGATATTGGTCTTTTCTTCCCTGGTCATCCTGATAATTGGTCTGGCAACAACCACTTCAACGATCTATAAAACGGCCAATGCAAACCCGGCCACCACGCTGAGAGATGAGTGATCTATATACTTTCTTTTTCTTTATAAATTGATACGAAGAAATTATACCATAATATTTACGCTTTTCTTACTCTCATTTTGGAAATCAGAAATTTTAACAAATTTTTTTTTATTATCTTATTGATTCATGAGCATAAATTCCGTCAATAATATTTTATTAAATTGTGGAATTGGTTTTTTAGAAATATTCATCGTAAATTATATTTTGGAACCGATTATTTTGGGATTTAAATGGTTCATTAAAAAAAAAGATTATGAATTTCAGACCTAACTTCGAAAAGAAAGAAACACATGATGACAAGATCAGGGAAGCCTCCAAGTATGAATCTGTCACCAATTATATGGCCACCGATCTGATCGTCTTCACTCCTGATACGGAAATCGTTGAGGTAATTGAGACCTTGCTTGAAAAACGGATTTCCGGTGCTCCGGTGTTAAACGAAAATAAAGAATTGGTTGGTTTAATTGACGACAAGGATTGTCTGCGTGTAATGATCGATAGTGTTTATCACAATCAGCCCATCAGCGACAGTAAAGTGGGTTCCTACATGACGGATGTGATGAAAACCATCTCCTATGAAGCCGATGTAGTGGATGTTGCCAATGTTTTTTTGAACTCTAAATACAAACGGTTGCTGGTCGTGGATGAAAGAGGCAGGCTGGTGGGACAGGTCAGTCGCCGGGATATCCTCCGTGCCATCAAGTCCATGCACGCTGCCCACTGGAAATCAGGCTCCTGATACTTATCGTAAAATTTGATGATTTACAAATATTCGGGGTCGAACAATTTTTCTGTGCGGGAAAGTTCCCTCTTGTTTTACCACTCCTCTTCCCCAAGTTTTCTTTTGATCTCCCCTATTTTGACAGACAAATCCTCGATTCCATAGGAAAAACCAGCATAAAGCCCCAGTTTACCGGCGATCCTGGAAACGGTGGATCCGATCTCGAAAACACCCACCTGGCTCGATGGATCGATCATGCGAAGCCGGTCATTGGGATATTTAGTATTGTATATTTTGATCAGATCATTCGTGAAGTATTTCAGATCTTCGACGGTCAGGTCTCTTTTCTTCATTTCTAACTGGATTTATCATTCCTTATTGAATATATTTAAATATTACCAATATAACAATTCCAGGGGATTCAAATCAGAAGGAAATTCCCGGTTTTCAAATAATTGAAAGACGAAGGATTCCTTCTGAATGACTTGAAAGGAGAAAGAGACGAAAAGAGGAAATATCAACATGAAGAGAAGTGATCCATTTTGAGTGCCTTCAGAGCACAATATTTTTTATGATCGCCAACTCCGATCAAACCGGAATTCATGGATTTGTTTTTGATGATCGTTTGTAAGCATAAATGTATCTGACCTTTTTCTGATTCCTTATCAACCCTCCTGTGCACCCCATGCTCAAAAAATATTCCCGGATCCTGAAAGCATCCGTATCCAAAGGAACTTCTTCATAAATCCACCTATCGGATAGTTGGCTGAGTTTATGCTCTTCAAAGAGCATTTTTTCAGCATTGTCCGTCAAGCCAATGTACCAGTCAAAATAAGTGCAGCTGTTCTTCAGAATAAAACCATGGATTGAATCGATCACTTCATAATAGGGAATCACAGAGATGGTTGTTGACATAGTTTAAAAATTTTTTAGGTTTAAGACAGCTATTTATGTCACTTTACCGGAAAGGTCACCCAATCAATTCGAAAAACCTGATCCAAAAAAAATCTTAAAACCATTGAAAAACATGCGGTTCCGGCCAATTCAGCGAGGTGCCCGGGCAATTGGATAAATAGGTAAACAAGTAGACTGGTTGACCCTGGTTGACAATTAAAATTTGTCAAGTGCAATGTTCCTATATGAGCTCAAAATTATGAATGTAAATTAATACCAGGATTATATGTTAGACCAGTCCCATTGGGATGCCTGACGGCATAAACTAATTTTAGGACGAGACATCCAGTGATCCAATAAAAAAGGCGGGGCAACGGACCGACCCATTGCTATGGAAAATTCATGTAAGACAGGAATCTTTAAATTAACCGGATTGTTTAAATAATCACAAAATATGTTATATAATTATTTGTACAATAATTACCTCCATTGTCTCAAAACAGGATATCATAGGAAAATTTGAACAAAAAATTAGAATTTTTAACCAATCATTGAATTCCATACCTGATGAAATGAATCCAGTATTTCGAAAGGATTCATTAAACAATAAATTTTTTGTTTTTTGGAGCGCCTGATTTAATCATTGAATTTATTGATTGATTTTTATAATCAGGGGGTTCTTCCTATCTTCATAAAATAAATATTAATCACACAATCTTTGAAATAAACCAATAAAACCATGGCAGGTACTTTCAGATTCACTTTCGGCCCCTGGAACATTCATGAAGGAGCCGATGTATTTGGTCCCCCGGTACGGAAAACGATCCTTTTCAATAAAAAACTGGAAATTTATAAATCCCTGGGATTTGACGGGGTCCAGCTTCATGACGATGATGCGGTTCCCGGATTGGACGGGAAAAGTGCATCACAAATCGAAAACGAGGCAATAGATCTCCGGAAGACACTGGAAAAGCTGGGCCTGGTTGCGGAATTCGTAGCTCCCCGGTTATGGGAAGATCCCCGGACCATCGACGGGGGATATACTGCCAATGATCCGGCAAGCAGGAAATATGCCATGGAGCGGTCAAAGATCTCCATTGACATTGCGAACATGTTGGAAACCGACCTCCTTGTCCTCTGGCTGGCGCGTGAGGGGACATACATCCGGGAGTCCAAGGACAGTAAGCTGGCTACAGAACGCCTGGTAGACGCCATCAATGAGATGCTGGCTTATGATCCAAAGATCCGGATCTGTATCGAACCCAAACCCAATGAACCCATGGACCATGCTTACCTGCCGACCACGGGACATGCCCTGGCCATCGGGATGCTGACAGATGATCCATCAAGGGTAGGAATTAACATAGAAAGCGCCCATGCCATCCTGGCGGGCCTTGATCCTTCTGATGAAATGGGATTCGCACTGGCATTCAACAAATTGTGGACCGTTCACCTGAATGACCAGAACGGCCTGAAGTTTGATCAGGATAAATCGTTCGGATCGGTAGATCTCCGCAGGGCCTTCAACCAGGTTCGTATCCTGGACAGACATGATTACGGCAAAAATGGTGAATGGGTGGGCCTCGATGTAAAAGCCATGCGAACCCAGAAAGAAAAAAAGGCCACTGCCCATCTTTCCAACAGCCTGGAAATGTTCCATGTCCTCCTTGATATCTCTCGTTCCCTGAGCGACCAACAGATCGAAGAATACATTAAGGAGCGGGATTACGAAGCCCTTGACCTTTATATTATGAAACGACTCCTTGGCAGGTAATTTTTATATTCGTACTACCATTAAAGTGGTAGTACGAGTACGGATTAAATCATACATCCGATGAAACAACCAAAAATTTTTATTACCGATGAATTGAAAACTACCCTGCTCATCCGTTTGATGGTGGGGGTCGTGTTTTTATCAGAAGGCATTCAGAAGTTTCTTTTTCCAGCCCTGCAGGGCGCTGGGCGTTTTGAAAAGATCGGACTTCCTGCACCGGAATTCCTTGGATCCTTTGTGGGGACCTTTGAAATCCTTTGCGGAATTCTGGTTTTATTGGGGTTTCTCACGCGCCTGGCCACCATTCCCCTGATCATCATCATGGTGGTAGCCCTGAGTACGACCAAAGTGGATATCCTGATCAACGAGGGTTTCTGGGCTATGATGCATGCCAGCCGGACCGACTGGGCCATGCTGCTGGGAAGTTTATTTTTGTTTTTCCGGGGTGGCGGTGCCTGGTCTTTCGACAGGATATTATGGAAAGCATCTTAGCCTCCTGAATTGGTATAATTTGTTTCCTCAGCATTCCCGAAGCTGGGGATTATAATATCGAACTCAGTCAGACCAGGAACCCGGGAACATGTGGTGGCAATTGATCGAAGGGAATCTCTGTTATCTACTCATCTGATGACTCAAAATCATCGGATGTGTTCCCCATCTTCCCCAAAACCAAGGGGAATATTGAAGACTGGACCAGGGAGAGATTCATCCATGCCCATACTTTAGTGAAGCATCCGAATCGACCCATCCAATTCCTTGAAAGGCAGTGAAAAGTCTTTTATGCATGGATCATCAGGTGCAAAAAAAAGAAATTACTTTATTTTTGGCTTTTCTTTTCTGCCAGGTTGTTTCCAGTCACCTCGAGCCACGGGATCCTGCGGCATATCCACGCCCATGCTGCGGTATTTCTCTGAAAGATGGTCAAAGTTATTATAAAAGAATTTTTCGTATTCATCCCCGATATCCCCCTGGATAGTATCTCTTTCCCGTCCTATAAAAATATCGGCCAGGGCTTCGATTTTTGCTTCAGTTTTAGCAATTGCAAAAAACAACTGGTCAAGTTTTTTGCTGAGATCTTTAAAATTTTCCATGATGTAAAATGCATTTAACAGTTTGAAAAAAATGGCTTACATAAGATATAAAAAATCCACCACTCTTTAAACATATTTTTTATCTACTTACAGGGAGAATGATTAAATGATTGAATGAATGATTGATTGATTAATTGATCCGGGATTCTCCCTTAATCCTTTGCGCTTTTGTCCATTGTAAATTAATACCAGGATAATATGTTAAACCTGTCCCATTGGGATGCCTGACGGCATAAACTAATTTTAGATCGCGACACCCTTCAATCCTACATCCTGCTCCCCATCCTATCGATCGACCAGTTCACCATTTATTCCTTCTTATTCTTTTCCGCCTTTTTGATAAAAGGCGCCAGCATATCAATGGGTACAGGGAAGATCGTAGTTGAATTTTTCTCAGATGCCACCTCCGTTAATGTCTGTAAAAATCTAAGTTGTAAGGCGGTTGGTTCCCCAGCAAGAATATCGGCAGCGTCTCTTAATTTTTGACTTGCCTGGAATTCGCCCTCGGCATGGATCACCTTGGCCCTTCTTTCCCTTTCTGCTTCTGCCTGTTTCGCCATTGCCCTTTGCATTTCGATGGGGAGATCCACATGCTTTACTTCCACGTTGGAAACTTTGATCCCCCAGGGTTCGGTCTGGCTGTCAATGATCTGCTGGAGTTTCAGGTTAATTTTTTCACGCTCTGCCAGTATCTCATCCAGCTGGGATTGTCCGAGCACACTTCGCAGCGTGGTCTGGGAAAGCTGGGAGGTTGCATCGAGGAATCTTTCAACCTCCACGATCGCTTTTTCTGCTTGTATTACCCTGAAATAAACTACCGCATTCACTTTTAATGATACATTGTCTTTGGTGATCACGTCCTGTTCCGGGACGTCCATCACCACTGTGCGCAGACTGACCCGCACCATCTTGTCAACCACCGGAATCAGAAAAATGATGCCGGGTCCCTTGGTATTGATCAACCGTCCGAGGCGGAAAACTACCGCCCTTTCATATTCCCTGAGAATACGGATCGCACTGGCCAGGATCAAAATAACAAAAACGACGATGATCCCTATATACATTTGAGTCATTTCCATGGCTACCTCCTTATGTTTAAGTTGAAAAATGAATAAATACTCGTTCGAAAAATTTCAAGTTGGTGGATCACATTTTTTTACGATCAGCTTAAAATTATCTGTGCCAATCACCTGAACAGAACTTCCCTTTTGAATATTGCCATCCACACTTTCAGCCGTCCAGATTTCACCATGCACTGTAACTTCCCCCAAGGGCTTAAGATTTGTAATTACCAATGCTTTTTTCCCAATGATCCCTTCCAGACCGGTTGTAACCTTCTTCCTTTGTGCTTTGACGCCTAAAGAGATGGCAAACAGAAAGAAAGCAGCACTGAGCGCCACGATCAATATGATGAGTTCAATTGAAATTTTCATTGCTTCCAGGGCGGATTCATCCTTGATCAGCATCATCGAACCAAGAAAAAGCGAAATGATTCCTCCGATCGTCAGAATCCCGTGACTGATCACCTTAATTTCGAGAATAAAAAGAATAACCGCAAAAATAATTAAAGCCAATCCGGCATAATTTACTGGGAGTGCGTGCATGGAATAGAATGCCAGGATCAGGCAGATCCCTCCCACCACTCCCGGAAAGATCGCGCCGGGGTTGTATAGTTCGAAAAACAGGCCATAAATGCCAAGCATCAATAAAATATAAGCCAGGTTGGGATCACTTAAAATGCTGAGCAGTTTCAGTGTCATGCTCATTTCAATCTCTTCGACGCTTGCATTTTCCGTGTTTAATATTACCTTCCCATTTACGGTTTCCACTTCCCTCCCATCCATCAGTTCCAGCAGATCATTTACATCCTTTGCTATGAGATCGATCACATTTTCCTCAAAAGCCTCTGTTTCGGTGATGGAAAGACTTTTTCTCACGGCATCCTCCGCCCATTCCACATTCCGGTTCCGTTTTTCGCTGATCGTGCGGATAAAGGCCGCGGCATCATTGGTGGCTTTTTCCATCATGACAGAATCCTGTTGGCCCTGAAGACTTACCGGATGGGCCGCTCCAATGTTGGTTCCCGGAGCCATGGCGGCAACATGTCCCGCCAGGGTGATAAAAACACCGGCTGAAGCTGCCTGGGATCCTGAAGGTGCCACAAATACGGCAACAGGAACCTTTGATTCGAGAATACTGGTAACGATCACCCGGGTCGATTTCAACAATCCACCCGGCGTATTCAGTTTGATAACCACACAAGCGGCTCCCTCCTGTTCAGCCGTCTTTATGCCGGAATCAATGTATTCGGCACAGGGTGGATGAATGGCACAATCCGCGGTCAGTAATATCACCTTACCGGGATCCTGGATCGTATCCTGGGGTGATATCAGGAAAGAGGCAATAATGAACAGGACAGAATACATGAATTTATCCTCCGTGTATAATCTTTATGAATGTAGTTAAAAATTTGGGTGGAAACAATACATTTATTTCAGATCCCAGATCCCGAGATCCAATAGGCAGGGCTCAAACCGAAGAAGAGGACATTTAATATGAGATCCGCGATTACCGAATCTTCTCCGAAGTCCGCCATTGTCGTTATTCCTGATGTCTCGAAAAAGTCGGAAGAGAGAGATCAGGAACCTATATCTATTCTGTACAGATCCGTGATAATCTTCCCTGCGTCCGGACTTCAGGGATGACGAATCGTGGATGACTGTCATTCCTTCATGAAGTTGATGGATTTTTCCTTTTGATAACTAGGTAACAAATGTTATCCTGTAGTTTTTATAAGAATCACTTTAGTTAGACATGGGTATCTCGCCAAAAACGGATTCCGAATGAAAGTTTAGACATTCTAGTTACAATCCCGCTGATTAAAAGGGTATGATACACTCCCGAAGGAATCAGTGGATGAAGATTCATCCATACCTGTAAATCAATTAACATTTTATTCCTTTATGACCTTCCTTTTAAAGATCTGACCAGCTCCCATCCCAGTAAGCTTTGTCATGAAATAGAAGAAAGTGGATGTGAATGTTTGGACCTAAAAATGAGATTGGATCTTCCAGGCCTTTACAACAAATAGCCGGAAATCACTATTTGGAGTACCTGTCGATTTTCTTTTAAGAAGGTGTTTCAGGGTGGGTTGATCAAATTCAATGCAGAAATTATCGACTTTTAGAAAAATTTCTATAACTTAATCTTTACACCATTTTTTACATTTTAAAGCATGCTTTATCTTTTATCACACCTTGGTCAAAAATGTCAAATTCTTTCCCATCAATTTTGGAAAACATTAAATATTCTTTCATCAGTAACCGCAAGATCCTGCATAATTGTCAAAATCACCTCTTATTCATTCTACTTTGCCGGTATGATTCTGTTGATGATATGGATCGAAGCCTGTCGTCAGTCATCCGATAAACTGAATGGATCTGATATGAATTTCCCGGTCAAGGTCGAACCGATGCTAATCAGTCAATTAGGAGCAGAACATTTTGGCAATGCTATCTACCGGCGAGGAATGAAAGGGCCTCGGATTGCTGCCTCAGGTGACCGGATTCTGGAATGGTCCATCCAGAAATCGGCGCCGACCACGGAAGTATTCCCGGCGGGTTCCGGAAAGTATGAGAATGGAGCTTGTGCAATGGATGTAAACGGCGATAACATCGATGAGATGATAGTCGGCAGGTCTACCGGCGAGCAGGAGACGGAACTTTTATGGTACGAAGAAGTTCCTGATCAGCGTCAATGGGAGGAACATACTATTACCAGTATCCGGAAAGGAAAGGGTGAGGAAGGATTTCATGATATTATGCCTTTCGAAATGAGGACTCCGGACAGATTGGTACTGGGTGTTGTGATTATTGTTAACCGAAAAACACTGTATTGGTATCAGATTCCCACCGACGTCACCCAACCATGGGATCAACATATGATCGCTGATTTGAGTTCATATAAAGCAGAAAGTGCTCAATCAGGACTGGTCCTCGGTGACATTGCAGGCAATGGAAGGGCGGATGTGGTTTGTGGTAATTTCTGGGCTGAGTGTCCTGCTGATCCCGGCAATGATCCCTGGCAGGTCCACCGTTACAGCAATTGGGATCGCAGGTCAACACCTGTTTTCCCAAATGTGCCAGCCTGGGTGGGTGAGAATCGTTTTGGTGGTATGAATCAGATTGATCTCGGCGATATGGACGGCGATGGGAGGTTGGATATTGTGGCCTCGGATGCTGAGATTCCCGATGCGCGTGTTGGTGTCTTCTGCCGTGATATTGCCAGTCCCCGGAACTTATGGAATGTTACCATCATCGACACAGCCATCTATTGTCCACATAGCCTTGTCGTGGCAGACGTAAACAAGGACAATCTCCCCGATATCATCGTGGGTGAAATGACAGCCGGCGGCTGGTGGTTTCCCCGGAATTCAAATCCCCGGCTATACCTTTACCTGAATGAGGGCAATCTGAAATTCCGTAAATTTGTTGTGCATGAAGGCTGGGGGATTCACATGATGCGAAAGGCTCCACAACAACCTCATGACAGAATATTCGTTTTTGCCGCGGATGAAATCCAATCCTGGTACGAAGATATGACTACGCATGTTGTCGGCTGGACCTTCAGTCCAAAACAATAACAGAATTAATATTTGGGACTGTACACTTTAAGGAAATGTAGTGTGATTTATAGAAAAGGTTAAGAAATAATTTATCGCCTTTCACCGAAGCCAGGGTGGATACCAGGCTTTGGGAAAAGTGTTGGATCCTCCGAGCCCCTTCTTCCTTTATGGTCCTTCAATACTCGTGTTCAAGCTTAACGGAATCAGGTAGTTACGAGTGGCGGTGTGAGTTCGGGTTGATGAAGCTGGCGTGGATAATAGGAGCTGGCAGGTGGGTAGAGTCATCCGAACCTACCTAATTATGACAGTCAAAATCAGATCAAGCCTTCCTTCTCAAGAGAAGATTTAATTCCCTCATGCCAATTCCAGAACTTGGTTTCGATATCATTCATTATTTTTCGGAATTCAGGAAGGTCTTTTATATTGTCTATCAACGGATCGATTTTAAGAAAAATCAATATCCAATAATAATAATGGTCTTCTTCTGAAAATAATCGTAAGTGCTCCATCGACTTTTCTCTATCACCCTGATAGGCATAATACACGGCTAAACTTAAATGCTTGTAAATGGATTGATCGTTTTCTGCATAATTCTTATAATCCAAAAAGTATCTTTCCGATTCCTTTTTCAGTCCCATTTTTGACAAAATAAGACCATATTTAGCGTATTCACCCCTATTCATAATATCCAAATTCAGGGCTTCCTGATTTTCTTTTAACTTTTTGAAATAATTATAAGCGCTTGCATAATCCCTCATATAATAACAGATTTTCACAATTTCGGTTATTATATCATCCCTGGATGTATCTTTCTGAAGTGCTTCAATTAAAAGTCCTTTTGTCTGCTGAAGATCCCTGTCTTTTGCAAACAGTATGTACGCTTTTATGTATTCAGCAAATAGATTTTTTGGATTAAATTCCAATGATTTATTGATGTACTTTTCAGCCTCGCTAATAAAACCAGTTTGTATAAAAGCATTGCTAAGATGCATATAAACATAACTTATGGCCATTGAATCATTGGCACCGATATCCAATTGAATTCCCTTCAATGCATACTCCAGGTATTTTTCGCTATCAGGAACAATATTTGTATAAAAATCTGCCAACATATTTATTACCCATGCAGAGTTCGGATTGTATTTCAATGCCTTTTCAAGATGAGGGAGCGCCTGTAAATATTCCCCATTATGATAATAATACAGCGCCTTTGCCATTAGACTCTGTGGTAATTGCGGATCGAATAATAAGGCTTTATCTGCATTTTCGTTGATCTGAACTGAATACTTTTTTTCAGCCCGATTAAAATCGAGGAAAAAATAACAGATGGCCAGTTGAGCATAGGCAAGCGCAAATTCATTATCCTGTTCAATGGCGCTTTCAAAATAGGGAATTGACTCTTCCAGCTGCTCATGTGTTCCCTTATTCATTAAGTCCAGCCCTTTTAGAAAATAGTCATAAGCCACCAGGTTATCCGTAGGAATTTTATTGATCCTCTCTTCTTCTTCCGGGGTGATGATCACCTGTATTTTATCGGCAATATTTTTTGCTACTTCTCTCTGCAGTTGAAAGATATCTTTTGTTTCCCTGTTGTATTGTTCACCCCAGAGATGGTTATCAGTTTGCGCTTCGATCAACTGGATATTAAGCAAAATCTGATCCCCGATTTTCTGTCCACTGCCTTCCACAATATAATTGACATTCAACTCCCTGGCCAGTTCCGGAATGGTCCTGGGGTTATTTCGGAAACTTTCAACGGATGTCCTGCTGATCACCCGTAAATCTTTAATTTTCTGAAGATTATTGAGGATAGATTCCATTAAACCATTGATGATGTACACATTGGTGGAATCATTGCTGTCGTTGATGAAAGGAAGAACAGCAATTGATTTTTTTGTGGGAATTTTATCCAGAGATGTTTCAACTGGTGGGCCCGTTTCAAAGATGCCGGATGTGTAAACCACATACCCAACTGATATCATTGCCAATATAATCAAAACCCATTTGAAAATCGTTTTGTTCCCCCTGATTACGGTTTCCTTCTCATCTTTTTCTAATTCACTTTTCACCTTACCGGTAATTTGATCTTCTTGCGGAACTACAAGTCCAGGATTGGTGATGACATACAATTCCAGTGGTTTATCCACATTCTTAAGCTCGAATACACCCATGGAGGCAGTTTGTATGCCCGACTGATTTTTGACTTCATCATATACTTTTTCGGAAATAAAAACACTCCCCACAGCGGCCAGCGATTCAATCCTGGAAGCGATATTTACCCCATCCCCTATAATTTCATCTTTATTGACGATAATATCCCCGGTATGTATGCCGATTCTTACCGGAATTTGAGGTTCCGCCCTGAAGGCCAGCTGCATTTCTATACCACACCTTACTGCATCGATCGCACTGGAGAACGTACTCAACGTACCATCCCCATAATATTGCAATATCCGGCCGTTGAATTTTTTCGTAATTGTATTGAATACCTCCCGGTGCCTGTTTCTGAATTCGATGGCTTTTACTTCATCCCGTTGCATCAGGGCCGTATAACCCTGGATGTCCGTAAACATAATGGCAGCAAGCTGGTGGGTTCGCGAAGATTGATCTGACTGAATGGAATCAGATTCATTTAAATCTCTTTTCCCGACTTCCCCGGGTGGATAGCCATAAAAATCGCGGAAGCATTTGATGAAATAGGATGGACTGCTGAAACCCACTTGATAGGATACTTCGGAAACAGTCAAGGAGGTCTGTCCCAATATTTCCATCGCTTTTTTTAACCGAATCTGCCTGATAAACTGACTGGCGGAAATCTTTGTTAAGGTTTTTATCTTTCGAAGCAGGTTGGAACGACTCATACTTATTTCACGAGCCAGCTCAGAAACTCCAAACCGTTCATCGGACATATTATCCTCGATAACTTTTGAAATTTTATTTAAAAAATCATTGTCTATGGAGCTGAAATCTGGCATGGTCGTAAAAAGTTAGGTCCAAATTACAAATTTTAGCTGGTTCCTCCTCATTTGCGTCATAATTTATACCCTTGCGCCATAATTACAACCGCTTCAGCAAACTTGATATGATCAGTGTGTTTTTTGATTATTAGTACATCTGGTTTTGGTTGAACTTTATACCAACGAAAAAATGTCAAACTTAAATCAACAAAACGATGAAAATTCAAAAAATGATTTCAAAAAAAGCAGTATTAACTTTCATGATGGGAGCTTCGCTCCTTATAATAACCGCCTGTGAAGGTAGACAGGGGAACCCAAACATTATGCAGCGTCAGTCCCAGGAATCGGAGACTGAATCCAAACCTCCTGACATGGATATCCATACAGCCACTTTTATGGGTAATCTGAAAGTCATTCAACAACACATCGAGGCAGGTACGGACCTGGATAAAAAAGATGCCTATGGGTCCACTCCCCTGATCATAGCCACAACATTTGGTAAGACGGAAGTGGCCAGAACGTTGATCGGGGCCGGGGCCGATGTGAACATCACCAACAACGATGGGTCCACAGCGCTTCATACTGCTGCCTTCCTTTGCCGGACTGAAATCGTCAAAATGTTACTGGAGAACGGTGCTGATAAAAATCTGAAGAACAATTTCGGATCTACCGCACTTGAATCCGTTGCAGGCCCCTTCGATAGTGTCAAAGGTATTTATGATCAGTTCAGTAAGGACCTCGGGCCGCTGGGACTGAAACTGGACTTTGTGCAAATAGAAGAAACCCGGCCCATAATAGCGGAAATGTTGCGATAAATTAAATCAATAATAATATGACAACCACAGATAGAAGATACGATATAGATTGGCTGAGGGTGATTGCGATTGGATTGCTATTAATTTATCATATCGGAATCGGTTTTCAGCCCTGGGGAGTATTTATTCAATTTATACAAAACGAAAAATCACTGGAATTTTTGTGGATCCCCATGACCATGCTCAATGTGTGGAGAATACCCCTGTTGTTTTTTGTGTCCGGTATGGGGGTTGGTTTTGCGATCAGAAAGAGGAATTGGAAACAATTACTGCTCGAACGGACAAGGAGAATTTTGATACCCTTCCTATTTGGGATTTTTTTCATTGTCCCCATACACCTGTTGATATGGCAAAAATATTATCATCAGGATATGGTATATTCTCCCTCTCCAGGTCATTTATGGTTTCTTGGAAATATATTTATCTATGTGATCCTGTTATCTCCCATATTCTTTTACTTAAAAAGAAATGAGGATGGTTTCATTATCCGATGGCTAAAGAAATTATACAGCAATCCACTTGGATTGCTGATGATTGTGGTACCCTTTGTATTAGAAGCACTATTTATTAAGCCCGAAATTTATGAGATGTATGCGATGACTTTACACGGATTTCTACTTGGATTGCTGGCATTTTTATTCGGGTTCAGTTGTGTCCAGAGTGGAAAGGCTTTCTGGCAAACGGTACTTACCTGGAGATGGATGTTTCTTGGGATCGCTGTTTTACTTTATCTGCTGCGTTTACTGGAATTCCAACTTAAGGCACCCAATTACCTGATGGCCGTTGAATCAAACATGTGGATCTTTGCGGTATTTGGTTTTGCTTATAAATACCTGAATCACCCCAGCAAAACCCTAAGTTATTTGAGTCAGGCAGCTTACCCGATTTATATTATCCATATGATTTTCCTTTACCTGGGTTCGTTCCTGATATTTCCATTGGGTATTCCAACCCTGTTAAAATTCATCTTAATTGTGGCGTTTACAGGCATGGGATGTTTTGCCTTTTATGATCTGGTCATCAGGCGGGCAGGATTTCTAAAACCACTTTTTGGGTTAAAAGAAAGTAAGAAAGAACCCACAGAATATAGATTCCTGGGTATGAAAAAATCGGCGCTTATTGTTTTAATTCTTGCATTATCGGGTGTCAGCTGTTCACTGGAATCTCCCGGTCAGTATACCTATCGCCCCCCTGATCAGATGGAGGATGGTCTTAAAACAGGCACCCTTGATGAAGTGAATTTGGACGCGAGATACCTGGCAGAAGCAGTGAATGAAATAAAGCGCGGGAGATACAAGGAAGTACATTCCATTCTTATTTTCAAGGATAACAAGCTGGTATTTGAAGAATATTTTAAGGGACATCAGTACAAATGGGACGGTCCTGGTCACCATGGTGAATGGGTGACCTTTAACCGGAATATGTTACATCCCATTATGTCAGATACCAAAAGTATTACTTCGGCCTGTATCGGGATCGCCATCGATCAAGGGTATATTGAGAGCGTTCATCAGTCAATATTTGATTATTTACCTGAACATCAGCATCTCAATACGGACGGTAAAGATCAAATTACCATTGAACACCTGCTGACCATGACCTCCGGACTGGCATGGAATGAGTGGAATGCACCTTACAGCAGTCCCGAAAACGATGCCATTGGAATCTGGTTTCAGGAGAAAGATCCCATCACCTATATTTTAGGAAGGCCATTGATCCATGAACCAGGGACACATTTTAATTATTCGGGAGGAAATATGATCGTTCTGGGTGAAATTATTAAGAATGCCACGCAAATGAAGATTGATGAATTTTCCTGGAAATATCTTTTTCAACCTTTGGGGATAGATTCCGCCAACTGGACCATTCGATATCCTAATGGGGTGATTGAATCAGCCGGTAGTCTGGTGCTTAAATCCAGGGCCATGATTAAATTTGGTGTAACCTATCTGAATGAGGGAGTCTGGAATGGGAGACGGATCATTTCCGAAGCATGGGCCGAAAAAAGTGCGAATGCATTCCAAGGCAACCAGGGAATCAGGATCCCGCTGGAGGGTTCAGGAAAAAATGGTTATTCCTATTCCTGGTGGATTCACCATTTTTCTCATTCGGGTATAAGAATCAGGATGTTTTATGCAGGAGGATGGGGTGACCAGCTCATCATGGTCATCCCGGAATTAAACGCAGTCGTTGTATTTACAGGGGGTAATTATGTCTCTAAAAGACCAGCATTTAAAATCTTCAGGAAATATGTTGTTCAGGCTTTTGGATAATGTATCAAGAGATGACATCCCTTGAATGGATGTCAACTCTTCCGGATCACCATTATTCCACTGGTACTTCTTTCACTCCTTTCAATAAAAGCCAGAGGGTGAATGACAATTCCGCAATAAACGCCGGGATAAAAACGACCAGCGTAAATATCGTCTCGTAAACCTCATAGTTGGTTATAAGAAAACGCGCAAAACTGTTGACCAGATAACCCAATCCGGCCACTTCCAGCAAAACGCCCAGGCTCCGGGGAAAAAATCCTGACATGAAAACCAGATAACCCAGCACCAGACAATGAAAGCCAAAAAATACCAGCCCAATATCATAACCATATTGATGCGCATTGAGAAATACCATTACCAGGGCATTCAATTGATCGGTTTCAATTGCACCCAGGTAGTGATTACCACTCAAAAGCTGCAGAACAAAAAATAGATTAAGCAGATTGATCCCATAAATGGCTGCGTGCACCAGCCTGAAAAATGCCGCCAATAAAGCTAGACTTTTGTTTACCGGTTTGAGCAAAACATAAAGTGCCCAGGCCACAATTACATCACTCAGCAGCATGATCAGATCGCTGACAATACTGGTTCTGAACAACTCCTCAGAAGCCACAATATGATTGGCGGTCGCTGCCGCATCTCCTGGTACGACCATCCTGGACCGGACAAAAAATTCAGCGAAAATACCGGCGATGATGATGACCAGATACCCAAAACCTGTGATTCTTGCGGTTTTGCGTGGTGAAAGATCGGCGATAGAATTTATCATATTTATTCCGCTATATTTATTGTCGTGATTTTATCAAATCGTAATGATTATCTTCCCCTGTACAAGTCCCTCTCCGAAATACCGGAAAGCTTCAGGGACCTCAGATAACGGATAACGCCGGTCTATTACTGGTGCAATTTTGCCTGCAACGAGAAGTTCTTTCAGGAAATCCATGTCCTTATTGGCATGATGCGCCAGGATCTCCATTTTTTTCCCCGTCGTACCTGCGATAAGGGGTCTCAGAAATATCAACTGGAAAATCCGGGCCACCGAACCTCCAATCATGACATAAATCCCATCCCTGCAAAGTGCACGCTTGTAATCGAGCATCGAACGATGGGCCACCATATCGAGGATCAGGTCATACTGGTGACCTGTGTTGGTGAAATCTTCCTGCCTGTAATCCATGACATGGTCCGCACCGATCGAGCGAAGCATGTCAAGCTTCTCCCTGCTGTCCACCCCGGTCACTTCCGCTCCGAAGAATTTAGCGATCTGCACCGCATAGGTACCCACACCACCACCGGCCCCATTGATCAACACCTTCTGCCCCGGCTGGATCTGTTTTTTGTCCCGAAGGCCCTGCAGTGCGAGGACTCCCGCTTGAGGTACCGCTGCTGCCTCCTCGAATGTCATGCCATCCGGCATCAACATCAATGCATCCGCCCGGGCACATACATATTCGGCAAAGCCTCCCCAGCCACAACCGGAAATATCCCCGAAAACTTCATCCCCCTTATGAAATTTCTTTACGTTTATGCCAACGGCTTCCACATGCCCCGCTATGTCGCATCCGAGTATCCAGTATTTAGGTCTCAAAAGCCCAAATAATAAACGGAACAACCGGGGCTTGCCCCGCAACAGATCCCAGTCCCATGAATTAATGGATGCCGCCTGAACTTTTACCAGCACTTCATCATCACCAGGGACCGGCTTTCTGACCTCTTCCAGTTTGAGGACATCGGGAGAACCATATTCACGATATACAATTGCTTTCATAGATATGTCTTCAATTTAGGTTAGAGATGACATCCCTTTGAGGGATGTCATCTCTAACGTGGATTTCAGTGTGGTGGCCACTAAAATTACCCTTGTCAGCCACCGGCAAGAGACAGCCGAAACGCAGCCATCTCCTGGCTGTTACGAACCACCAGAACGTCACCGACCAGCACCGGGTGATTCCAGGTTTTGCCCTCAATGGCCCGGACCCGGGCGAGCTCCAGGAACTTGTCCGGGGCTGCTGCAACCAGCGCCAGCTCACCCATTTCCGAAAGTACCAGCAGCAAGTCCTGGTCAGCCAACAAGATGAGCTGGCCTCCGTATCGTCCTCCTTTCCACTTGCGCTCACCGGTTTCAATATCGATGCAGGTGAGAATGGGGCCATTAAATCCGAAGGCATGTCCTTTATGAATGACGAAGTCATTGAAATTGGGTTTCAGCTGGACCGATGTCCAGCGCTCCTGGATATTCCATTCGTCAGGACCTTGTGTGACAGCGATCCGGCGCATACCTTTTAAACCACCCGCAGGGAGCAGGAGGTCACCATTAAGGATAATGGCCGGCTGTACGATTCGTTCCTCTTCCCACAAGTGTTTCCAGAGCAGGCTGCCATCAGCGGGTGCCAGGCTGGTTGCACCGACTTCACTCATAAGCAGGATCTGTTTAACTCCTTCGATTGTCATTAGATGTGGTGAACTGTAACCGGCACCACCATCCGGGCCAAACCAGCGTGGATCTCCTGTAGATAGGTCATAGGCGACGAGCGTACCGGCAACTGCAACGATGACCTTGTCCTCGACCACCAGGGGTGAGCTTGCGAAACCCCATCCCGGGACCTCTGCTTTGACATCGGATCCTGCATTACGGGACCATATCACCGTTCCATCAAGGGCATCGAGGACGTTCATGATCCCTGTTGCCCCTAAGGTGTAGATCCGGCCATCGTGGAAGGTGGGTGTACCGCGTGGACCTGCACCGGCATGCGAATCCCAGAAACGGGCGGAATCACGGTGTCGCCATACAGGTTCGCCGGTGTTCAGAGAATAACAGGAAACGATCTCATCCTCTCCCCGCTGCTCCTGTGTATAAATGAGGTTGCCATGAACTGCGAAGGATGAGCAGCCCGGCCCGATTGGCCGGCGCCATAATTCGACTGGCGGTGAAGAAGACCAGTCGGTCTTAATCAGTAAACCGTGGATGATAGCATCACGGCCGGCTCCCCGAAAGCCAGGCCAGTCGGCTCCTGTCTCCGATACTGCCGGTACCGGCAAGCTTTCCAACGTTTCGTCGCTGGCCCGGGCCAGGAGCCTTTCCTCAGGAGTCTCCGACCAACGCCAGGCAAACTCGGCACTCCCATCCCAGGCAATACCACCTGACCTGAATAGCATCCATACTCCACATGCCAGGAGAATGACCGTTACCATCATGATGCGCCTGGGAACAACAGGGAGGCGATGGCAGGAAACAGCCCAAATGACGAAGGCAAGACTTAGCACAGGGACGGCGTAGACAAAATACATCATGCCCTGCATGCCCGTCCCAATCGACTCGTGGAGCATACGTGGTGTTATAATCAGCGCAACAATCATCACGACAACAGCCATCCACCGCTCGGATCGCGGTGCCCTGCTGAAGAATGCCCACCAGACGATGACCGCTAAACCACCAAGCAGGCCGCCAAACACGCTGATGGCAACAGCCCCTGTAAAAACAACAGGGATGCCAAACCTGAGAACCCACTGAAACAGCACGATGACCACACCAGGCCACAGCAGGAGCGGTTTCCTGGGAGTCGATTGGTTGGATAATACTTGTTCCATTCCTTTTGATATTTTTATGGATCAAGAGATGACATCCCTGCAAGGGATGTCATCTCTGTTGTGAATTATTTTCTATTATTGTAATGACCACATTCCCTTTTTTATGCCCTTGATCGACATACCCATGCGCCTCGGTAATCTGTTCCAGGGGATAACTTCTGTCAATGACCGGTTTCAACTGCCCTGCTTCAATGAGCTCTTTCAGGAAAACCAGATCTTTGGTTTTTTCGCCAGCTGCCCTCAAACCAGTGAATGCAATGACGGCCTTCTTATGACCGATCTTTGAAGTCCATAACATCTGAAGAAGAATGGACATTGAAATGAACGTAGTAAGATAGACCCCTCCCCGGGAAAGGGATTTTTTACATCGGGAAAAGGAACTTTTGCCCACCGTATCGAAAATGATATCCCAGGTCTGACCGGATCGGGTGAAATCCTCGCGGGTGTAATCGATGACCTGATCAGCACCCAGGGATTTGACCAATTCTACATTTGAGGTACTGCACATCCCGGTGACTTCGGCCCCGAAGTACCTGGCAAGCTGTACCGCATAAGAGCCTACTGATCCGGAAGCTCCGATGATCAGGATTTTCTGACCTTTCCCAAAATTTCCGTGATCTCTCAGGAATGGCAAGGCGGTCAATGCCCCGTAAGGAACAGCAGCTGATTCTTCATAGGTTAAATTGGCCGGTTTTATCGTCAGCGGCTCATCCTCCGCCAAACAGGTGTACTCGGCATGAGCACCCTGACTAGTACTGCTGTCTCCAAAAACCGGGTCACCCACCTTGAATAAATTTGCTTCTTTGCCTGTTGATTCAATTTCCCCCGAAAATTCAGTCCCTAAAATGGGTATTTTTGGGCGTATGGGCCCGGTGGCCAATCTGGCAAAAAAAGAGTTCCCCTTTCGGAAGATGCTGTCCACGGCAGTAACAGTCGTGGCATGTATTTTTATCCGGACTTCATGATCCTTGGGAACTGGTTTTTCCACCTCTTTTAATTGAAGAACCTCGGGGTTGCCATATTTATGATAAACAACAGCTTTCATTTGTGAATTCTATTTTATTTGATTGGTAGTTTTTCAAATTTATCCGGAAATTCCCTTTATCGAAGATATATAGGAATTGTGTTTATAGATTCTGTGGTCCGTTTCTTTTTAAATCGTTCAATAAGTTAAATAATTTGATTTAAAACAAATCAAAAATTCATAAATACCGAAAAAGATCTTGTTAATTTAAGTTTTAGCAGGGAGTAAGCAGGGTGACTTATTTTAAGCAGAGATGACATCCCCTGAAGGAATGTCATCTCTACACTGGATGCCATGAACCGGTGGTGGAAATATTACACTACAAACAATTGATCCAATAAATACCTTTATTCCTGATTACGGATAAGAAGATAAAAAAAGCAATCAGCAAAACTTTTTGTATAATATATTGTTTAAACGTAATATTGTCTCAGTTAAAATACTGCATTGATCACCTAACTTTGAAGGTTGGATAAATTCTGAATTATATAATAGAGGCATTTACCAAATCCTTATTGTACTAAAGCTGCATTAAAAATCACAACTTAAATCAAAATTATTACTTATGAAAAAAAGGAAAATCAGTTTAACATTCATTATTCTGGCCTTTGCATTCTTAATGCAAAGTTCCCTCCTGCAGGCACAAAATAAAAAACCCAACATCCTCGTTATCTGGGGCGATGACATTGGCATTGAGAACATCAGTTTCAATAACCGGGGTATGATGGGCTATCAAACGCCAAATATCGACCGCATTGCGAAAGAAGGCATCACATTTACTGACTACTATGGCCAGCAAAGTTGCACTGCGGGTCGCGCTGCTTTCATCAGTGGTTCGGTTCCTGTTCGCTCAGGTATGACCAAAGTAGGTCTGCCTGGTGCTCCCCAAGGCTGGCAAAAAACCGATGTGACCATGGCAACGGTCCTGAAGGCCCAGGGTTATGCCACCGGTCAGTTCGGCAAGAATCATGAGGGCGACCGGAACGAACACCTACCGACCATCCATGGATTCGACGAGTTTCTTGGCAACCTCTACCACCTCAATGCGGAGGAGGAACCAGAGAATGAGGACTATCCACGTGACATGGTGTTGGCAAACGGTAAAACTTTTCTGGAAACGTTCGGCCCCCGGGGAGTATTGCACTGCAAGGCATCCGAAGTGGACGATCCTACTGTCGATCCCCGCTTCGGACGCGTAGGCAAACAGACCATCGAAGACACCGGACCACTTACCAGGAAACGCATGGAAACCATTGACGAGGAAACAGTTGCCGCCGCCAAAGAGTTCATCACACGCCAGGTTAAAGCCGGCAAGCCCTTCTTTGTATGGTGGAACGGGACCCGGATGCACTTCCGCACCCATGTAAAAGCAGAACATCGCGGTATCTCAGGGCAGGATGAATACAGCGACGGTATGGTAGAGCACGATATGCAGGTAGGCGAACTCCTAAAATTGCTCGATGATCTTGGAATTGCTGATAATACAGTAGTAATGTATTCAACCGATAACGGTCCGCATTACAACACCTGGCCCGATGCAGGAACCACACCCTTCCGCAGTGAGAAGAACTCCAACTGGGAAGGAGCGTACCGTGTTCCAGCTTTCGTTCGCTGGCCAGGCCAATTCCCCGCTGGTACTGTACTCAATGGCATTGTTGCACACGAAGACTGGCTGCCGACTTTTGCAACGATTGCCGGCAATCCGGACATCAAGGAACAACTTCTGAAAGAAACAACCATTAATGGGCGAACCTATAAGAACTATATCGATGGATATAATATGCTCGATTATCTTACCGGAAAAGCTAAACAATCGCCCCGTAATGAATTCTGGTATGTGAATGACGATGGCCAGGTGGTGGCTGCCCGCTATCAGGACTGGAAAGTAGTGTTCCTCGAAAACCGCGGTGAAGCCTTCGGCGTCTGGCGCGAGCCATTCATTGAACTGCGTGCCCCATTACTTTTCAACCTACGCCGCGATCCATTTGAGAAAGCACAACATAACGCAAATACTTATAACGACTGGTTCCTTGATCATCCGTTTGTAATAGTACCCATCCAGGGCCTGGCATCACAATTCCTGATGACCATGAAGGAATATCCACCCAGTCAGAGTCCCGGTTCATTCAACCTGAGCAAAATTGAGGAACAGCTCAGGAACACAGGTGGCGGCAAGTAACCGATTGCCATATAATGAAGCTAAAGAAAACCCAGGCAATTTACTATTGCCTGGGTTTTTTTATGAAAGTAAACGGATCCTATGTGGAATATAAATAATATTTCTTCCTGTAATTGTTGTTGCATCTCCGGTATCAGGTGCCCGCTGATCCGGGGAAAAGGATTAAACTGTAATTGCCGGGAAGGCTTACAGACAGAAAAAAAGGGGGGGCATGATGGTAGTATTGAATGGATTAAAGTTTAATCTGCCCTGCCGCAGAAGGTGAGGATAAAAAAACAAAATTTATATCAATCACCAAGGGATACTGTTTCAGAGTTAATAAACATTCAGAACTTTCTTCCCGGATATCGGGATAATCGAAAAACTTCTATATCTATTCTTCACTGAATTATTTTCAGTCAAAACCAGCAATGTTGAATGTAAATATCCACCACAGTTCTACAGCGCATATTTTGAATGTGGCACGGATTTGCATTAAATTCAGACATTATCCGGGCATTCTTCGAATTGAATACGAAGAAATATAAATATTTCCGTGTATCAGTCGAATCTCGATTCGACCAAAATGTATAAATCCTATTAGGGATTAAAAATGCATTATGTCACATGCTGGAATACATATCATTGTTTATAAATATGCTACTTGCCAAATAAAAATGATTCTCACACCATATAACTACTCCTTAAAACATGAAAAAAAGAAAAGGATTGCCTTATGTTCTATTACCGGTAATCGTTACACTTGGCGCTTATATTAGTTTCTATTCCAGAATTACATGCAAACCAAACCAAGCTGGTTTCTGGGTAATTATTGCTCTGGGTATCTCGATAGGTGTGGCAATCACTCGATTTGTCCAATGGTCAAACAAGAGAAATACAGAACTATAAGATGTTAAATAAAACCACCATAACGGCATATCAGGTCGTTAACAATCATGCATCGATCGGGTTGGGACAAATAAATATATGTATAAATAACCCTAACACAAATCTTATGTAACTGATTGTATTACTAATTTGCGCTTCGCTGGCAATTTCACTTAATTCAATGGGGCAAGTTAAGCCTGATGAACATTTATTGGATGGAACGTCAATGGATTATTATTATCAAAATGGAAGTGCTGTTCATGTAGAATTCTTTGATGGACAAATAAATTTTAAATGGATAGCAGGTCCATTTGAAGGCCGTGAAGGATTAGAAAAGTATCGGTCAAGGAAAATCGGAGACAAAATGTATATGGTTAATTTCAAAGTGGAAGCGAACTCAAATTTTGCTACCATAGTCTTTAATTTCAATCACAGTGTAATGTATTCCGCGGCTTTGGGGGCTCCCAGAACAGAGCATGAACAAATACATTTTGAAGCAGGGATCATTGAACACTTGAAATTGAAAGAAAATTAAAGAAGATTGAAATGTATTACCATGTGGGAAACTGTCAACAAAATGCATATGCCATGGTGGAGGATTAATTGACAATTCAGACCAAGCAGCTAATCCAGTTTCATCACCGCCGATAAAGACTTGATACAAAACCACCCCTTGTAGGCGCAAAGCCTGCCTGACCGGACGGCCAGGGTCTCCTGAGAGCCTTAAAAAAAATCCCCCTTCAGGCGTAAAGGTCCCCTTGGTGCCTAAAAGTGTCATTATTTGATAAACAAGTAATTGGTTTTGGCATTCAAATCAAAACCAGCCATTAAAAAAAAGTATTCATCAAGCATGGTTCACAACAACATTCGGTATGGAATATATCTTTCATTACTGCTTGAAACAAGCACATAAAAAAGTTACCTTGGAAGAAATTTATATTCTCTGGAGGCACAATACGATGTCTGTGCTTTTATCTCCAATTACAAAAAAATAAGTCCACACAAAATGAAAGCCATAGTTTACACGAAATATGGGTCACCCGACGTCCTTAACCTCAGGGAAGTAGAAAAACCAGCTCCTAAGGACCATGAAGTACTGGTTAAAGTTCATGCGGCTTCCGCAAATCCGGCTGACTGGCATCTGATCAGAGGTAGACCTGCTTTCGCCCGACTGAGTATGGGACTCTTTAAACCGAAAAATACGATACCTGGACTTGATGTAGCAGGGCAGATTGAGGCCACAGGCAGCAATGTGACTGAGTTTAAACCGGGTGATGAAGTATTCGGTAGCTGCGGCTGGGGAGGAGGATTTGCCGAGTTTGTGTGTGTGATTGAAAATAACCTGGTATTGAAACCCGCCCATTTAACATTTGAGGAAGCAGCTGCCGTTAATGTAGCAGCACTCACCGCCCTGCAGGGCCTTCGTCCTGAAGAAATGATAAAGCCCGGTCAAAAGGTCCTGATTAATGGTGCTTCGGGTGGGGTGGGCACCTTTGCGGTGCAGATTGCTAAATCGTCAGGTGCCGAAGTTACCGGCGTATGCAGCACAAGAAATCTGGAGATGGTACGATCGATCGGAGCAGATCATGTGATTGATTATACCAAGGAAGACTTTACCCGGAATGAACAGAAATATGATTTTATTTTAGATACGGTTGGAAATCGTTCGGTAGCAGATTATAAGCGTGCTTTAAATGAAAAGGGAAACTGTGTCATTGTTGGTTTCACTTCAATGGGCCGTTTGTTCGAACATATGTTGCTGGGGCCATTGGGTTCTTCTGCCGGAGGAAAGAAGGTGGGCCTCATGGGAACCGCTCAGACGAATAAAAAAGATCTGACCATTCTTAAAGAACTTCTTGAATCCGGCAAAATAAAACCGGTTATAGATAGAAAATATTCATTAAGCGAGGCTGCGGAAGCGATCCGTTATCTTGAAAAAGGCCATGCCCGGGGAAAAGTCGTCATTCGAGTATCTAAGGGATAACATCCCTCAGAAGGATGTCATCCCTTCCGTAGATCAAACTTAAAATCACATAAAAATGGAAAGAGAAAAATCACCTTTTTTTGACTTACTTTCCTGGGCAGCAATTATCGCCAACCTCCTTTTTGTTATGTGGATTTTGTATAATGGCATCAATGAAAATTTCCAGGGGACTGTGATTGAGAAAATTTCTTATATCACACTCATGGGACTTTTGTCAGTCAACGCATTTCTACTCATTCGTAAAAACCGATAGCAAAGTAAAAATGAATGAAACAGAACCATGAAGGGCGCTTGAACTTTATCCGTTTCTTGCAAAACAATTATAACCTTCCCCCACGTAATTCAGATGGGGCAAAGTTGATACTTGCCATCAATATACGATTGATATGATTAATGGCTCCAATCTACAGAAATAGGTGCTAAAAAGTATACCATTCCTTCCCTGGGAAATTGTAATTTTCTGCCCCTTTTATTACCTTTAATTATAGCTCGATTTTCAAATCATCCAGGTATTTATATAATAGGGGTGGACCGTTCTCTTCAAGAAATAAAATGAGATAAGAAAAATGAAAATGAAAACATTCAGAAATAACGGAGCAATTGGTGCGCTGTTGGACGAATATGAAAAAGCCATTCTTGAACTTCAGGGGGTAATCAATTCTTTTTCATCCGGAGAATTAAAACTAATAATAGATACAGACACCAAAGATCCAAATTGTATTTCAATACAATCAATTCTTAATCATGTCATTAGGGCAGGATATAATTATGTGATCGTAATCCGAAAAAGCCTTGGCGAACAAATTGAATACAGAACCACTGAAACATTCGAAACAATCGATCAATATCAGTCTGAATTGACAAAAATGTTTGAATACAACGTAAAACTGTTTCATGATTATCCGGACATTAAACTCGAGGAATTTGAAAATAACAAAAAAATAACGGCAAGGTGGGGACAACAATATGATGTAGAACAATTGTTTGAACATGCCATAGTTCATATACTCAGACACCGGAGACAAATTGAAAGATTTGGTATCAAAATGAAGGAAAAATAAGCCTGTTGATTACGATGACTATTCATCCATGCCAATGGATCGGATCCACGACAAAATTGCTTCCGGTCAATGCAGACTGCAAGTTTACCGGCAGGTCACCTAGCGACCCATTATCTGTAATGCTGCTTGAATTTTAAGAATCCTACGCCTGAATCGAAATTTGTACTTTTTTGGAATCTTTTTCATCGGACTTCAATGCACCGCTTCTTTATTTCAGGCTATAATTTTTCTACAACTCGGACCACAATTTTATAGGCTGCCTTCGTTTTTGTCCTGGTTTGGTCTCATGACAATCATATTTCTCATAGGATCCCTGGTCGTACTGAAATATTATCATGATAAGAAGTATTGGGTTGCATACACAACAGGAATAATTTCTACCCTAACTATACTATATTTTTACATCCTGATTTACAGCATCATAGTAGGAAGAATAGCAGGAAGTTATTATGCTTCGACTTACCTTATTGCTTTGGGAACCGCTATTCCGTATGAGATAAGCCTTATTTTTTCAAAGACAGGAAAACGACCCTGGCTAAAGACAGCAGGTATTTTTGGATTCATTTTTGAACTTATTTTAATATCAACATTTATTGGGTATATGAATGCCCAGGATGTCGATATAAAAGACACCATGGAAGATATTCATAAATGGACTTCACTCGCCGGCATCTTAATCCCTCTTCTATTTATCATGAATTTTTGGAGTGAATTAAGGATACTAAAGGCAGATTACGTGAGAAGAACCCGACAGGAAACGTGGAAATATATTATGCTATTAGCTGGAACAATGGCTTTGTCAGCAAGTTTATTTCTCGGGCTGAGACTAGTCAGCGAAAGCCAGGAGGCATTAAATCAATTAAACAACGTAACTGAAAGAGCAGAGAACCTGGCTCAACCCATTGAAGCCCGAACCTATGTGAACAGTCAAAATAACACGAATAATATAGAAGATAATATTTCTTTACGTCAATGATAAAAAAATTTCACGACTTATACCCCTATCAAGAGATGACATCCCTCTAGAGGGATGTCATCTCTTCCTTGGATCCCAATCACCCGGCAATATGCTGCGCTTACCGAAAACTCCCTATGATTATTTTGGTTCTGTTTCCAGGGTCCCCCGTCTGATCAACAGCCCAAAGCTTCTACCCGGGTCAGTAGTCTGACAAGGTTGCAAATCAGCGCACTCCTGTCCAAGCCGGTTACAGCTCCCCGGCAAGGCCATCGAAATACATATTGGCGACATAATCCTTTTGAGTTCCCGTGATTGTTTGTAAATTTCATAAGATAAACGGGCACAAGGTTCCAGGGACTTACGGTTTTTATTAATGGACCCTTTACCAAAATAGGAAAATTAAATGCTGATTATTTTTTGCGTTTTATTGTTCTTACCTTCTCAGGGACAATAAACAAAAGAACAGACAATCGTGATGAAGCAGGACAATCATTTTTTAGACTCAATAACTTAATACCCATAAAAAAATGAATCTTTATTCAATTAATTGAAATAAAAATGAAAAATACGAACAGAAGATCATTCCTGAAAAAATCGGCAACGGCCATGGCAGGAGTTGGATTATATGCATCCATGCCGCTGGGTTATCCTTCAAATGCACCCAGTGACCGGGTAAATATTGGTGTGATCGGCCTTGGTTTTGGGGCAACAAATATGCGGATCATGTTGGAAGGGAATTCATTTGTGCACTGTTCGGCCCTGTGCGATGTTGATCAGTTAAGGTTGGAAGAGCAAGCCAGGGTCCTGAAAGAAAAATTTCCGGTGAATGCCGGCAACATAACATTATACACTGATTTTCGCAAACTTCTGGAGGATAAGGATATTGATGGGGTCATTGTGGCCACCCCAGACCATTGGCATACCTATATATATGCCGAAGCCATCAAAGCTGGAAAAGCAGTGTATGTAGAGAAACCTACCGGAAAAACGGTTGCGGAATGTAATCTGATGGTGGATCTGCAACGGAAGTATAAAAACGTAGTGACTACAGGATTGTGGCAGATCAGTGTGGATTATTTTATAGAAGCTTTCAATATTTTAAAGAGCGGTGTGTTAGGTGACGTTTTTAAAGTCCATGCCTGGATCAATGGTGGCACAGACCCGGTTACGTATGCTGTACCACAATCCATTCCTGAAACCCTGGATTACACAATGTGGTCAGGTCCTGCTCCTATTCGTCCCTATGCCAGGGAGAGGGTGCGCAGTTGGCGACATTACTGGGATTATGGAGGCGGAAGACAGACCGACTGGGTACATTACCTGGATTCGGCATTGGATGGCATTGCCGCATTGGGCCATGTAAGAACTTATCCAAAATCAGTATATTCCGTTGGCTACAAACATCCAGAAACCATGACCGATGTTCCTTCAGTTCAGACGTCAGTATTTCAGTTTGATGATTATCATATCGTATGGGAGCACCAGGTCAGCCCCTTGTATAACCGGGGAGATGGCGTGGCATGGATTGGAAGTAACGGAACATTGGTATGCAACCGTACGGGTTATGAACTCTTCCCCACAAACGGCCAGGACGGCAAACCTCTGATGGAAGCACAAAAAAAGCAGGGGCCCTATGCCAATCAATATAATCATATGATCAATTGGGCAGCATGTATCCGGAATAACGACGTCCATACCAATAGCCCGATCGATAAAGGTTGCTATGCATCCATCCTGGCAAATCTGGCGAACATTTCTTACCGGACAGGTGGCAAAAGTCTTGAATATCTGCCTTCAGAACAGAAATTCCTCAACAATCCTGAGGCTGATTCCTATATTTTTCCTGATTATAAAAATAATTGGGAGTATCCAAGTTTATAAATTGATGACAAATATTTTATACAATGATCACCAGAAGAGAAAGTCTTAAACGATTTGGAGCTGCATCGGCTGCAACGCTTCTACCGTTAAGCTCCTTTACCACTGCCCGAAAGGAAAAAGGTTCCCACTTTATCTACTGTCTGAATACCAGTACGATTCGAGGACAAGGGCAGGGACTTGTGAAATCCATCGAGATCGCTGGGGAAGCTGGTTATGATGGAGTTGAATTGTGGGTGAACGATGTACAGGCCTATTTGGACGAGGGAAATACACTGGCAGAACTGAGAAAAATAATAACATCCAATTCACTAGAGGTTCAAGGAGCCATCGGCTTTGCTACCTGGATGGTGGATGATCAGGATCAACGCCGTGAGGGTATTATTCAAATGGAGAAGGACATGAATATGATGGCTGAACTGGAATGTAAAAGGATCGCTGCACCACCTGCTGGCTTTAGTGGATCGGATCTGGATTATCTTAAGACAGGCGAACGTTTCAGGCAGGTGATCGAGATGGGCCGGAAAACCGGTGTGATGCCACAACTGGAGTTCTGGGGTCCTTCACCCGCATTACATCATCTCGGTCAGGCATTGTACATCGCCGCCGCAGCCGATGATCCTGATGTACGCATTCTGGCCGATGTATACCATCTTTTCAGGGGCGGTTCAGGCTTTAATGGCTTAAAGATGCTGAATGGAAGCATCCTGGAAATTTTTCATATGAATGATTATCCGGGTAATATCTCCAGGGAGGAGCTCAAGGATTCAGACAGAATTTATCCTGGTGATGGGATTGCGCCCATGAAGGAAATACTCGCCGATCTTTATAAAATGGGTGGTACCAAGGTATTGTCACTTGAACTGTTTAACCCTGGATACTGGGAGCAGGATGCTTTGTCGGTGGCCAAAACAGGTTTACAAAAAATGAAACGTCTGGTTCAATCGTCAATATAACCTACTGCCTGCAGTTTCAACGTGACCCAGTTTGAAGGGATTTTGATTTCAGTAGGCGCTGAGCCCACAGTAGGCGGAAAGGTCTCTTTAGTGCCTTATAACACTCCTTATTCCTGAAACTCAATTTAACTTCATATTTCCAATATGTCGATCGGACTGCATGGATTCGCACTTCTCAACCTCCATACATGTGGTTTATAATAAATCCCGCTTCGGACTGATTATTATGAATTTAATCTCAGTGGGGATGGGAGAAGCTTCATAAAATCTCGTCATCATCCACCACAAACATCCTTGTGCTTATCGTAAAATCCTTTTCATTGAGGTCAGTATATTCCAGGTCAATATAGAATGCCCGGAATCCTGTATCCGGGTATTCCAAGGTTGTATTTACTCCGGAATTATCTGTCACCTCCAAACTGATTGAATTCCATTCCTCATCCCTGAAATCCCGGTCCTGTGAATTGGCAGACCATAGATAAGCTGCATTGACCTCGTTCTCTGAACCTGTAACGTTCAGTACGATATTCATACCCGTTTCAGTAACTCCCCACGAACATTCCGGGTAAGGCTGACCGGCAATGGTATAGGAAAAGAAAGCACTGAGCGAAGGGATGGCTTCCTCCCCGCCATTCAGATCGTGTCCGGCATTAGGGACATAGTGAATGAAATTCTCGCCGGGAAGGTCATCAAAATAATGTTTGATCGCATCCACTGGCCAATAGGGATCATTCGTTCCGATAAATATCATTTTGGGCATGGTGAGTTCATCACGATAAGAATAGGGATCAATCATGGTGGCGATGTCAGCTCCCAACTGGGTATGCACGTCCTGCGGAATCCCTAAATCCACATAATCCTGTATTTCGGGACTGTATTCACCCCATACTTCAAGCTGATAATCCAGATTAACCGGCATATTGAGAATGTCAATTACCGCAGGGGCTATGGCTCTTACGCGACCATTCGAAGCACCCGTCAACCAGGTGGTCCAACCCCGTTTTGATGCCCCGGCAACCAGAAAACCAGTTATATTCAAATTTTTCTCGTTCCTGGAAAATTCCTGGATGGCATCCATGGCGCGTACCGCACTTTTCACCATGGGAAATAACAAGGGCCAGGAATAATCCCCGTCATTTTTAAAGTTATTCAGGGTATAGGAAATCAGGGCATCTTCAGTCAGTCCGTTCAACAAGGGCTGGTTGGGAGTTTGCCTGAGAACGGCAGTCACTGCATGATCATTTAAAGCCATTGAAAGAAAAGCCAGGTTTTCCTCATCATTGAGATTGGTCCATTTCGGTTCGCCATTTTCTATACTACCTCCCGTAATCCATAACAAGGCTTCGTCGTACATCGCCTCATCCGGAATAAATATCGTTAATTGGTGCTTCCATGTATATTCATGCCAATTTTGTGAAGTAAGAAGAAGATCATAAACCATCATACCGGACACATTGAAAGAATTTTTAACTTCCCAGCTGTAAGTTTTATCAGGATTATTCAGATACATGTCCAATGCATTCTCCGGTATGATCATAGGAGGATAGACATCCTCATTTTTTGTCGAACATTGGAGGAAGAGATATGCTGACAGGAATAACAGCAGTACTTTCGAAAATGAAAATTTAATTTTTTGAGTCATATCCATTAATTCTAAAAAAGTATGTACAAATTTATGAAATCCTGGGATAATTGTTTTTAGTTTCTGATCCGCAGAATTTGACCTGTCTTCTATATACCTTTAAACCATTCACCGGTAGCGACTGGTGAAAAAAGAATTTAAAATGAATATAGAACGGATAAAACGACTTTCAAAAAAACCTTCCCTGTATGAGAAGGGTACCGCTGTGATGTGGACCGATCCCTACATCTCAAAACAACTGCTTGAATTGCACATCAATCCCGAACATGATATAGCGAGCAGAAGCAGAGAAAAGATTGAAAAAATTACCAGCTGGATCCTGAAAAAGTTGAAAAAATCCAGCATGAAAATACTGGATCTGGGTTGCGGTCCTGGACTTTACTCAGAACTATTTGCAGCTCAAGGTCATGCAGTCACGGGCGTTGATTTTTCTGAGAATTCGATTCAATATGCAACCAAACAGGCAAAAGAAAAAAAACTGGATATCGAATACCTGAAACAGAATTACCTGGAACTGGACCTTCATGGCCGGTTTGACCTGGCGATCATGATCTATCTTGATTTTTGTGTGCTGCTGCCTGAGGAAAGGGACAAAATTTTGGAAAACGTCCATAAAATCTTGAAAAAGGGTGGTTTGTTCATTTTTGATGTAGTGAATGAAAAAAACATTGACAGGAAAATAATTCCCCCTTCCTGGGACGTGAAGGAAAGTGGATTCTGGAAAAGTACACCCTATATTGTTTTAAATAACGGGTACCACTACCCGGAGGCCCGGGTATGGGCCAATCATCATATTGTGATCGGGGAAAATGATACCGTTGATACTTACATTTTCTGGAACCATTATTACGAAAAAAAAGACCTGGTCCCTATTCTTGAATCCGCTGATTTTATGGATATAAAGAATTATGAAAAGGTTTTACTGCCTGGTGAAGATTACTGGAATGGTGAAAATGTGACTTTTTATGTAGCCCAAAAGGTATGAAACCATGATACGCGTACTGCCAAATACCGCCGCCGGAATCACCGTTGTAGTAGGACGAGTTTGAAGGGACATGCGGGATGATAGGCACGGATGAATCCTGCCAAGATCTATTGCACAACCCCCTCATTAGATACAGTTATACTGTAATAATAACTTAACCAAACTATTTTTATATTTAAAAATCACATGGATCCGGGAATTTCCTGTTCAGGCATTCCGAAGTACTTATTCCGGAATCACTTTTTCAGCTGGATTTTATTCGTATAAACCCAGACCTGTCGCTGCCCAGTATATACCGCCATATATATGGTCCAGAAATCTTGAATCCTTATACAATTCAGAAAGATGTCCCAGGGCTGTATAGAAGGATCTACCCCCATCGTATTCTTGGTACCAAGCTACCGGATGAAAAGCACCCATGCCCGTATGCCTGTTTGCGTCTCCCCAGGTCCTGTCGGGATCATAGGTTGATTCATCCACCGTTATTAAAACCTTCTGGTTTTCGGTGAGTGCTTCCGTAAATGAATACCATTCATCTGTCCAGACCCATCTGTCGGCAAGGTGCATGGTGGCCGGATGGTTTTTATCCAGGACCTGCATCACACCGGTCTGTTCTTCAGGATGATCCGTAAAGGTGCGTCCTATCAGTTTCCTGAACCACTCTCCTTCTCCTTTGCAGGCAGAAGCAGCGTGGATGCCCACGAATCCACCCCCGTTACGAATAAATCTTTTGAAGCTTTCCAGTTGCTCCTCTGAAAGATCCCTGGTGGTTGAGTGAAGAAAAACCAGGACATCATATTTCTTGAGGTTTTCATCATTAAAATTGCTGACTACCTGTGTTATGGTCAAGCCAAATGCATGCCGGTTTGCCAGCTTCTGGAATTCAAGAATGGCTGTAGGTTCAGTAACATTATGCCACCGGTCCGGACTGGTATAAACCAGGACTTCAAACTGGTTTCTACTTTGATTTTGAGCGAAAACCGGATGCAGATTCATGCATAAAATGAAAATGGCCAGGAGGTAGTTGATTTTTTTCATAAGAATACGCATTAAGATCAAAAAGTAATTTTAAAAAATAGATCCTCAGAATGATGTAAACATAAAAACAATATATAAATGTAATTATATAATCAATACTTCCGTATTTTTTTAGTTTTTATTCGTCCAAAAAATGCGTGTAACCACGCCAAAGCCATTGCGATGGGAGGTGGCAGAATGAGTCAAGAGATGCATCTCTTGGAGGGATGTTATCGCTATCAGGGATTCCTGGGGGACTGGAGTTAATTTCTATGCTCAATCACCTTATACCACTGCCCGAAGGATTGGAAATACGGGGTGATCGCTCGAAGGTTAATATTCAACCTGAAGTGGATATAATGTCCCCTCTGACCACTGGCGGAGATGAATGCCTGGATTTGGTCATACGCGAAAATACCGGAGGATTAATGTTCCTTCAGACTCAAATGTTCTATGATCCCACCATCAAACAAGACTAGTTCCTGATCGGTTCCGGGAGCGATCAAGGCAGAAGAATACATTACATTTTGATTGAAATTAAAGATCAGGGTAACAAAAGTTGAGCTGGGCTCATTCATAAAGTTCAGGAGATACATTTTATCTCCAATCTTCCTGGACCTGTACTTTTCCTGACCTTCCGCATCCTTATTCGGTCCTGCTATCCATTTGTATTTTATTTGTCCTTCAAAAATTTCGAAGTGCACCGCGGTCCCATTTTGATAAAAATAGTCCATGGAAGTCCCATCCAGTAAATGTTCATCCTGATTCTCCTGTGCAAAGGATTGAAAGGAAATTGCCAGGAAGGCAACCATACCTATTAGGAGCTGTTTCATGATATTTGTTTTAAATTGGTTAAAGATTAACCTGCAATATCGTGTATTACATTGATTTAACCGCAATGAATTTATATGTATTATTGTTATGGATTTATCTTATATCGAAAAATTAATCCAGCATCATATAGCCGGGACAATGGGGATTCATGATCCTAAAACATAATTAATATTGCAGGGGATTACAATTTCATGATGAATAGATGAATAAACCACATCATGGATTCCGCCTGAGTAGTATTAAATAAAAGAATAAAATATGACCATCAAGATAGTTATATATGTTTCTATTCTGTTTTTCCTGTCTGAATTCGTCCTGATGATTACCAAACGTTCAAAAAAGAGGGGATTGAAAACAAGAAATGACAAAAAATCTCTTGCCCTATTTTGGATTACCATACCTCTGGGTTTATCAATAGGCTTTTTCACAGCCAATTATCAAAAATGGGATCTGTTGAATCAGTCCATCGCAATAGTTGGCCTGGGTGTTTTTATGACAGGAATGATGATCCGGTGGATATCCATCATTCAACTTAACAAAGAATTTACAGTGGATGTAGTAATCACCACCAACCACCAATTGAAGACAGATGGAATTTATAAAAGCATCCGACATCCCAGCTATTTAGGATTATTATTGATTTGTTTTGGTCTTTCGGTGGCGATGAACAGTTTCATTTCATTATTCGTTATTACCATTCCAGTTTTACTTGTTATAATCTACCGGATTAAAATAGAAGAAGATATCTTAATGAAGGAGTTCGGCAAACCATATAAAGATTATAGGATGAAGACCCACAAAATGATCCCCAAATTGTATTGATCAGATGATTGGATTCTTTTGCCAATTATTTTCTGTCCATTCTGAAATAAGAGCTCAGTAGTTGCTAAGCCCGCCTGACCGGACGGGTAGGGTCTCCTTAGTGCCATTGAGGTCAAGATATGTACGAATGACATGCTGGAACTATCCCTTTGAAGCAATAAATACAAACTTTTCCTTATGTAATTTGACGGCCAATCCCTTGGCGAATTTATTGTTCAGGGTATCGTAACCTGCATAAAGGCCATAAATCCTGGACACTCCCATACAAGCCGGTTTCAGGCTTTCGGCATCGATCAGATAAAATAGAAAGGAAGCACTGGGTTCCGAATCCTGATAATAGTGACCGGTCTCCGAATGATAGGAAGGGTAGGCCCTGTAAAAGTAATCGTTTAGATTTATAAGTAAAATGGCATCGATATGCTGAACTGCCATGGTTTCCAGAAATTCCCGGTAAGGGACCGGTTCATTGAGGGGATAAACCTCATTACTTTGTATAACCTTTGTTTGGGGACCATTCAAATTCCGTGAGAGCGCTTTTTCCAGGTGGTTTCGATATTCTATATTAGCCAGGTCATTATACCTCCCCATCAATCCCTTCTGATACGTATCTTCATCCAGTTTATGAAAATTCAGATCCCCCTCAATGTACAGGACCAGAATGTTTTTATAAAAATGGTTCGGAGAGTGGATGGTCTGGTAATTGATGTGCGAGGTGGAACAACCAGCCAGGGAAGCTGCTACGATTAAAAAAAATAACTTTCTCATGTCAATATGATTTAAGGAGACAACCGAAGTTAAAATATACTTGTACAAATCTCATGCCCAACAGGATGGTAGTATGGAGGGATGTATCAAAGATTGATTTATTTTTATTCACGTTAAAATAGATGGCCGATGATAACCGCTCACCGAAACATTGTTCATTGATTTTGATCTGATTTTTGCTTAATTTATTTGTATAATTTTTTAATGCAATGAGAGGGGCTTTTAAATTATTACTCCTTAGAACAGCGATTTTTTATTTAACATCAAGCTGTTGTATATTCATTTTCTTTCCCCTCCCGGCTCAAACAACCGGAGATACTATGCTTATCCGGGCTATCCTTGATTCGGTTTCCATCTCCCGGATTTATCAGACAGTGGAGCATCTTTCCGGTGAGGAACCTTACCAGATCGACGGAAAATGGGATTCGATCATGACCCGATATTCCAACAGTCCCCAAATCTATAAGGTACAGCATTATCTTCAGAACCGCCTGGAGCAGATGGGTTACACGGTTGATCTGTCCCCTTTCAAAGGGACCGTGGATTATCTTGATATAAAGTTTGCTCCGAATCAAAGCAACACCGGATGGATGTCTGGCTCCAATGGTAAAATTTACGGAACCAATGACGGGGGGCAATCCTGGAGCGTTCAATACACCGGTGACAGTTCCTCTTTCTATTCGCTTTTTGCACTTGACAGCCGGACCGTATGGGCAATTGGTAATGGCGGGACCATCCTGAAAACAGGGAATGGGGTCAGCTGGCATACCCAATCCTCACAGATCGGAAACCACCTTTCGGGTATTTATTTCCTCAATGCCAACCTTGGCTGGATCTGTGGAGATCAGGGGATCATTCTTAAAACCTCCGACGGAGGAGTAAGTTGGGAAACCAGGGCGAATCCCTCCACCAATAAACTTTATGATGTCTTTTTTACCAGCGAAAACGAAGGATGGGCAGCAGGCGACCATGGGACCTTGATCCACACCTCAAACGGGGGAGAAACCTGGGTTTTGCAAAATACGGGAACTGGTTCACACTTACATGGGATTCATTTCCTGAATTCCACCAAAGGATTTGCAGTGGGTTCTTTAGGAACCGTGCTGAAAACCACCAACGGAGGTACGGATTGGACCATCCTCATGGAGTCAAGCACGGGTGATTATTACTATGATATTGATTTTGTGGATCAGAATACCGGGATCATCGTGGGTAATGCCGGAAGCTGTCTCAAAACCACCGATGGGGGCACCAACTGGAAAGGTATGGGTAAAGTCCAGATGTGGTGGGTCAATGGCATGGATATGTTGGATGCAAATACGATCTGGGCCAGCGGTAGCAAGATGGTTGCTTTTTCCACTGATTCCGGGTCAAGCTGGGCATCGATGCCGGGCAGCATCCCGGAAGAAAACCTGAATAATGTATTTGCCACAAAGACCGGTGTATTTTATCCGGATGATTATTATATTCTCTGTGCTCATTACGACGCGACATCTGAAAGTTATTTGTCCCGGGCCCCGGGAGCGGATGACAATGCCAGTGGCACCGCGGCAGTGATCGAAGCAGCACGGGTACTGGCGGATTACAGCTTCCCCTATTCCATCCGTTTTATACTTTTTGCAGGGGAAGAACAGGGTAAAGTGGGCAGCGCGGTGTATGCCCGGCAAGCTACTTTTCATGGAGAAAAGATTCATGGAGTGATCAACCTGGATATGATCGGATATGACGGAAATAATGACGGGAGAATGGGAATTCATTCCGGAATGATGGAAGGATCCCTGGAAATCGGAAATTTTGTCAAATCTAAAATCGATGACTGGGGATTCCCGCTGGATCCCCAGGTATATACCTCTGAAAGCAGCAGAGGCAGTGATCATGATTCTTTCTGGTATTTTGGCTACCCGGCGATCATGATCATTGAAGATCTCTCCGATAAGAATCCTTTCTACCATACCATTCATGACAGGCTTTCCGCCTTGAGGCAATCCTACTTTCATGCCATGGCTCGTCTGGCCATCGGCAGTCTTGCCACATTGGTAAATAGCGAAGAATACATCCCATTAATCGTACCCGATCCCTTATTAGGAAGCATTGACAATCCGGTAGTAGGGGAAAATACCCCATTTATACTCCATCCCTCCTATCCCAATCCCTTCAGCGAAACGGTGAATTTCAGCTATTACGTGCGTTATCCAGCCAGAATAACGGGTGCGATTTTCAATACCCTTGGACAACCAATATATCATTGGGGATCTATCTCCCAGGAAGCCGGGGAACACACGGTGAGCTGGCAGCCCGTCAATGCTAAAGCTGGCATTTATTATCTTCACATGCAGGCCGGTGAACAGGTGGTAATGCAAAAGTTAATTCTTGTCCGTTAAATCATAAAAAATTAGGCGGGTGGTAGATTGTTGGTACAACTCCTGCCAGGATGCATGGCAAACAGATCTTAATGATTGAATCTGCTTTTTGCTGATTGATTATCATAAATATGGATGCAGACAATATGATGAATCCCCCTGAATCGAGTGATTTATGAATGGCAAGGTTTACTTTACGTTTTTTCTTTTTTCCCTTTCAGGCCGTCTGATCAGGAATTTTTCAAGAAACAAGATCCTGATCTTTTGTTAATTGAATTTAAGGATTTTTCAGTCAAGTATACAGAAAATATTCAAAAATATACCAGTGGTTTTGGCATGGTATTTTATCGGAAATGAGATATTCGTATCTTTATTAGATCTCTACCATAAACAGATATGAAAAAATATGTTTACATATTATCTGTTTTATTATTTCTGTCCTTTCCAATCTATTCCCAGGTTGAATATTTTGAATACAATAATCCCAATGCCCTCACTATCGGAGAAAATGAATTGAATCTGCTGATTTCAAAAAAATGGCTGGTCGATGATTCCAAAATGATTATAAGAGAAGATACAGCGAATACAAAACTGTATTCCACTTTAAAATACAACCAGAACGGTACATTTACCTATTTCAATTCACCTTATTCATTGTCCGGTAAATGGGAGATTATCAAGGAAAAATACATTAAACATTCACCAGAAGATATTGATAAACAAAGCAAAGCCAATTTTGGGGGAATATACAGTGTGCTGGAGATCAGTGATTCGACCCTGTTGATTACCAAAGTGCTGACCAGTTTGAATGATATGGGGATTGTCTTCCATTTTCAGGGTATTGATACGGTTGCTGTACCCTGGAATTGGACCAGCAACAAAGAAGAGGCACAGAATCATATGGTGCTTGTGCATGATTATTATCTGGTAGCACATCAGTATTTCCAACAACATGATACTGAACAAGCCTTAAAATCATTTATACAGGCTGAACAGCACCTTGAATGGCTGTTGATCCGTAATCCCTCTTTAAATCCCTGGATATACCGGGTTGGAAAGGATATTTACCAAAGGTTGATTATCCTTACCAAAGACCAGGATCAACAATTAAACTATATGGTGAAATTAAAATCCCTAGAAGAATCCGAAAAGAAATACTTTGGTCCCTGAAGGCCGAACACCGGTAGACCTCCTGCAAGTCAGAGTATGAGGTTTTGATCTATTCTTAAGTTAATTTTCCCTGATTTATCTTGGAATTGGCTTAGGGAGCCTAAAAAACGGGGTATCTCTGGCCGATTTTCCATTATCTTGGCACAAATAAGGTATATTCCTAGCCTTCCATTCACTATTTTACGGTAAAAACGGTTTTTGCCCACCCGAAAAGGACCTAGTCCCGGGCAAAAATCCTTTAGGGACAGGCGATTTTCCTTTAGGGACAGGCAAAAATTCATTAGTTCCGCATAAAAATGGTCGTTGTTTCATTTCCCCAAACCATTTTCATATATCTCTAAACCATTTTCATTAGTCCCTAAGTCATTTTCGTGTGTCCCTAAACCGTTTTTGTCTTTCCCTAAGTCGTTTTTGTTTATCCCTAAAGGATTTTTGTTTGTTCCTAAACCATTTTTGCATATCCCCAAGCCATTTTTATAGGTCCCTAAGACTTTTTTTTTATTCATAATGTGTGGGAGCCTGATCGTAAAACATTTATTAATTATCCTGAAGGATTTTTTAATATGCTTGATAACAGATTTATGAAAATATGGACATTTCGTCTATTCCATTTGTGTGCATATTGATTCCTGAACCATGATCAGATCCTTTTAATAATTTTTTATTCAAAAAATAAACCTATAAAAATGATTATTTACCCCCTGTGGGCGCTAAGTCCGCCTGACCGAGCGGGCAGGGATTTCTTAGTGACTTTGAAAAGTGGAATTAAGAAAATTGATCCGGGTCAATCTCCCGAGGTTCCCGCTCCGCACACATTGGAACCTGTTCAGAGTCCAATAAGACTTTTAGATTATCGACCTCCGTGTGTAATCGGAGGTTTCCCGTAGGATGGATGTCTTCTTTCTCTTTTGCCATTATAAAACACTTATTTCGCAAAATACAAATCTAAAAAAGTGTCAGTCAAAGTCCGAAGTATTATATTTCCAAAAAATAAGATTTAATGCCCTGTTTCAGAGAACTGAATAGGATGAAAATGGATGGTTTTTGCCCGAACTTTTGGTTGCAAGGCAATATTACGTGTTACGTGTAAGCTCAATATAAGATATCAATAATGCCCTTGAAATGATTATTGATATAACATGATAATTATCAAATAAAAATGAAAACACGAATGATTGGAAGATTAATGGCGTTCTGCCTGTTTTATGGCCTGGTCAGTGAAGTAGCGGCACAGGAGGCGAGTGAAAAGAAAATGATAACATTGCCGGCTGAGGTGGTGGTTGACAAAATCCGCGGTGGAATGTTCGGTATGATGATCGGTAATATGAACGGATGGCCTTACGAGTTTAAATTCTACGATAAACATGGTGATGTTCAGACTTATGTTCCTTCGTTACCAGAAGGCGCAGAAACCGACGATGACACCGATTTTGAATGGGTATATATTTACAATATACAAAAAACCAGAAATGCCTTTATCCCTTATGATGACATTAACGCCTATTGGAAAAACAGCATCAATCGCGGAATCTGGTGTGCCAACCGCTATGCCCGCTATCTGATGGATTTGGGTATCAAACCTCCACTGACCGGAAGTGTCATTTTTAATCCCTGGGCCGAATTCAACGTTTCAGGACAATTTCTTTGTGAGTCATACGGATTGGTTGCTCCGGCGATGCCACAAACCGCTGCAAAAATAGGTTTGCATTACACCAAAGTAGCCATTGATAACGAACCTGCACAAACAACGCAGCTTTATACCGCTATGATATCGACTGCCTTTATCGAAAGCGATATTAATAAGATTTTGGATGCCGGGGTTGCAAGTCTTGATCCCCATAGCATGATGGTTCAGATTATTACCGACGTTAGAAGATGGCACAGTCAAAATCCCGAAGATCCCGCTGAAACACATCGCCTGATTCATCAAAAATATGAATTGAAAGATGAACTTACCAGAAACAGGAACGGTTCTGAGCTGAATACTGCCGCTATCATTGCAGCTTTCCTTTATGGGAATGGCAACTTTGCTGAAACCATCAGGCATTCGATGAATTTTGGATACGATGCCGATTGCAATTGTGCAACCCTGGGAACTTTATTGGGTACCCTATATGGTCATCGCCGGATGATGAACGAAGGCTGGCAGATCGTTGATCGTTACAAAAACACCAAACGCGACAACATGCCGATGGATGAAACCATTATCAGTTTCGCTGACCGGATTATTGATCTGTTTGAAATGGTGAACCAGGAGAATGGTGGAAGCAAAATAATCGAAAACAACACCGTGGTTTACAAAATACCAAGCGAAAAGCCTGTATCTGTATATGAACTTTTGACCTACGATGAGGAATTGCCGGCAGTTAAAGCAAGCCTCGAAAATGAGATCATTACCAGTCTTCTACATGGCGACAAAGAAGCAAAAGCCCGTGCTGCCTACTATGCCGTTGCTTTGGATATGGCGAAGGACATGAAGAAAAAATACCCAAAACAATGGAAAGAGGCATGTTACGATCTTAGCGGATATTGGAAAGTAATCAGCAATATTTTTTATGGTGGTGGGTTTAAATCGCTTGTAACCTTAAAGGAGAAATTTGTTGCCGCCGGATTTATTCCTTTGATACGCGTACCCAAAACTGAAGACTTATTTACCGACTTGGAGTCATGGAAAGACCCGAAAACCTTATATGATGGGAAAAGATGATGAAATAAAGGGATTCGATATGAAAACTTACAAATATATTTTGTTTTGGCTTCCTTTTTCAAGGTACATTGTTTATGCCCAGACCAATGTGAATCAAAAAACCAGTACCATAGGCCGTGTTTTCACCGATACCTCAACCGCGGTTTGCCCATAGACAAGGTTCCCCCTCTGTAGGCGCTAAGGTCTCCTTAGTATCTTTGACAGGTGGAATTAATAAAATTGATCCGGAAAAATCCGATAGAAAGCAGAAAGGAATGGATGATCACAAAATTTAAGCAACATGGCATTCAAAGTCCGCAAAAACAGATCCATCAGGTCCGGAAGTTCGACAATCATCCTTTATTTTTTGAAATGTCTAGTTTTGTAATCCGGGTTCTACCGCGACTCAAATACTCTAAATTTGGATGGTTTGTTACATCAATTTCAACTAATTGGTTCCCACAGAATAACAATCCAAATAGATCAGTATTTTCAAAAACTTCTAATTTCTTTAATCCGTTATCACCGCATCCTAATCGTTCAAGAAATTTATTTTGTGCAATATTCAGGCTCGTATGCTGATTCGCACCACAGGTTAATCCGTTTAACTGAGTATTATGCGAAATAGGAGGAAGATCAACGTCTTCCACTATTACGCTGATTTGAGCTTCCAGAACGTTGTGAACTGGAACTGTCGGATGATCGGCTGGAAGATTGTTGGATGCCCGATCTATTGCCGGTGGATTTAGGAACATTTGAATTTCCTGGGGAATAACGTGTGCCTGAATTCCCCGAAGTTCTATCATACGATTTCTGTGAATTTGAGTCTCCCGATGAATGCCGGAAATTTGAATTACTCTCTGATCTTTGTTGTGATCTTTGAATGTCAGGATTTCCGTTCGATCTGTCTGATGAACGCTGAACGTTAGAGCTGCTGTTTGCTCGACGGTAATTTGCTTCATTATTCAGTCTTACATCAGATCTCTGGATACCGGAATTTCCGGAAGAGCTTCTCATATTGGTATTGCCGTTAGATATTCCAGCTGACGGTTGCCTACTTGAGTTGCTATCAGATCTTCTCAAATTAGGATCGCTATTTGATCTTTCGATACTTCGCTGAGCATTGTAATTCTCAGAAAGCTGTCGACTGTTGTCACTTGATCTCTGGATTGTGTTTTCACTTTCACGCCCTATTGATGACCGTGACTGGTCGATGCTGCTGCGAGAGGAATACCTCGAACTGAAACGCTCATTGGCATCTGAAATGATCCTGCCATCTGAATTATATGTTACATTATCCGGTTGGCGACTGTTATAGCGGCCGTCACGTGGTTGGTAATCTCTCTTCCGGTCGATATAGGCGGACCTATATTCTTTTATTCCAGAATGATGTTTATTATATACGGTCACAGAAGTCGTTCTATACGGACTGTAAATGTGGTGGGCATAGGCTACTCTGTGTGTATAACATACAGAATAATAACTTCTGTAAGGCCTCCAGAATGTATAGTAGTCATAATATACAACGGGTCTCCATGGACTCCACCAATACGGTCTGTAGCCCCATCCCCATGGGGATACCCATACCCTGTAATAGGGCCCGTATATATAACTTACCAATGGCCACGACCAGACATTCACAATTACTCTTGATGTATTGAAACCCGCGTATGTTCTTACTTCCGTGGTTGGTTCAATAATTGTTTCAACGCCGTAAATGTCGGCATCACCGGTAATTTGCAGGATTGCCCTGCCATTAGCCAGTTTTTCCAGGGTAATGACGGCGATGTCCTGGCTTTCTCTTTCAGATATTATGGCTTGCAAAACAAAGGCATGCACATTTCTCTCGTACATGTCGATGACCCTGATATAATCAATATAGCCATCACCATTCAGATCCAGATTATTGACTCTCGCTTCCGGATCATTGAGCCTTCTTTCAAATTCTTCAGGTGATGCTGATTTTTTAAATAATTCAAGTGCTCCTTCAAGGCTGAAGTTATCACCCGGAACTTCCCACTGCTGCTGTCCTCTTGCTGTCATCCAACCCAACATCAGGATGAAGAGAATGGCAATCCGATTTATTAGTTGTGTTTTCATGACCTTATTTTCATTAGTTTATATAAATAGAGCAAACAGTGGGCCAAAAATAAAATAGGGCTTAAGGGGTGGTAAATGATTTTCCGCCCATGGGTGTCTAATTCATTCTCCCGTTGGTCTCAGACCTACGGGGAAGGATGAATTTTTCGAATGAAGTTTCGGGATCACTTTGTAGGTTCCATCTGCCGTTTCGAAAATCCTTCCACAGATCAGGGTTTTATACGCTATGGAGTCTTCCATAAGGAACCTGCAAGGGAGAATGAATCATCCTGCCACTGATGGGCTTTTGGCGAGGCTGTGATAGAAGGATTAATCAACTGGATTTCGTAATACCCGTACTACCTCCGCCAACTCATGGCTTGATAGTCACTGGACGAGTTTGAAGGATCATAGACCATAAAGGACTCAGAGAACACATACCACTTCCATCTCCCAACATCCGCTCTAACTTTGGCTTTATAATATTTTTGTTGAAGATACTTTCACTTGATTTATGATATCAATCCTTGCGAGAGAGACCTCTTTTAATCTTCGGGTTGGCAGAGACCTGCAGGGGATTAAACGCAGGCTCGATGCAAGGATACGGCCCAGTGGTCGTGGAACGTCCGGTAAGGTATCTTATCCAGATAAATAATGCTTGAGAAATTAAGGTGGCTTTTCAAGGAAGCTCTTAACTAGAATTAGGTTGTTGCCCTCGTTCTACGATCTCCCAAGAACATGCCAATTGAATCGTAGGAAGAGTTTATAATCGTTTTCAGTTGTTCGAAGGGGATTATCGTACGCGCAAGGCATGCGCTAAGCCCCTCGCGATTCTGACCTTCTATTTGTCTCGTACCCGCGAGGCATACGCTAAACCCCTCGCGATTTTCGTTCCTTCCGGTCACTCGAATTCGAACCCCTGCCTGCCCTTCGTTCTCATCCCCGTATTGTTGTCTAAAGAAAGTTCATAAACCCATTAACTCTTTAACCCATTAATAAAAAAGCCACGCATGCGTGGCTTTTTCTCGTACTCCGTAGGGGAGTCGAACCCCTGTTACCAGGATGAAAACCTGGCGTCCTAACCCCTAGACGAACGGAGCAACTTTAAATATATCGTTAATTTTAAACCAATTCCAGGATGCCACCCTGCGGGTGGTCACCCGATAGGGTGAAAAACCTGGCGTCCCTGCCTGCCGAAGTTTTACACACAGGCAGGCTAACCCCTAGACGAACGGAACGGATCAAAATTAAAAGAACAAATAAGGACTATTCAATATCTCTGGAGCATCACCTTTGAAAGAAACAAACCACACTTGAATTCAGGACGCTTTTCAAAACGTGGTGCAAATATAGACCAGCCCGGATACTTTACAAAAACTTGCCGGAAAAAAATTTTGTGCCTATGAAATTAGGTAAAGGATAGGCTTGAATTTTTCGTGAAAATATACACCAGATCACGGATAAAATTCCGGATCAATTCCGGGATCATCTGCACAGCAAAATTCCGGGATCTTCATATCGTTCTTTAAATGAATTAGAAAGACGGATCCCGGGAACAGGTCCCGTATCAAGCCCGGTAGGAACCGGAGACATTCCGACGTTCATCGGGAGATCCCGATATTCACCGGGAAAGACCAAAAACAATTCCACCGTTGATTGGCATTTGCTTTTTTTGGGGCTAATTTTGGACCTTTAAACGTTAACCCTAAATTTTTAATCATATGGCAAAAATAAAACTTGGAATTAATGGATTTGGTCGAATCGGACGCCTCGTATTCCGTGTCGCCCAAACCGATCCCAATATTGAAGTAGTTGGAATAAATGACCTTCTGGATGTCGATTACATAGCCTACATGTTGAAATACGACTCAACCCACGGTACTTTTAAGGGGGATGTCGCAGTAAAAGACGGCAAACTGGTCGTGAACGGACATGCCATCCGCATCACCTCCGAAAAAAATCCCGCCGACCTTAAATGGAGTGCGGTCGGTGCCGACTATGTGGTGGAATCAACAGGTATTTTCCTGACCAAGGAAAAAGCAGAAGGACACATCCAGGCAGGTGCTAAAAAAGTGATCTTCTCTGCACCTTCCAAAGACGATACCCCCATGTTCGTCATGGGTGTGAACCAGGAGAAATATACCAAGAACATGCAATTTGTCTCCAACGCTTCCTGTACCACCAACTGCCTGGCTCCCATCGCAAAGGTGCTGAATGACAACTGGGGCATCGCAGAAGGACTGATGACTACGGTACATGCAACAACTGCCACTCAGAAAACAGTGGATGGCCCCTCAATGAAAGACTGGAGAGGCGGCCGGGGTGCAAGCCAGAATATCATTCCTTCCTCCACCGGTGCTGCCAAAGCTGTTGGAAAAGTAATTCCTGAATTGAACGGCAAACTGACTGGTATGTCTTTCCGTATCCCTACCGCCAATGTATCGGTCGTGGACCTGACAGCCAGACTCGCAAAACCTGCCACCTATGATGAGATCAAGGCGGCCATGAAAAAAGCATCTGAAGGCTCTATGAAAGGGATCCTGGGTTATACCGAGGATGCGGTCGTATCAACGGATTTTAATGGTGATCCCAGGACATCGATCTTCGATGCCGGCGCCGGGATCCAACTGAGTCCGACCTTCGTGAAAGTAGTTTCCTGGTATGATAACGAATGGGGTTATTCAACCAAGGTAGTAGAATTGCTGAAACATATGGCGAAGGTTGACGGCGTAGCCTGATCTGATAGATCATAAAAGATAGATGTTAAAAACAGGCCTCGAGGCCTGTTTTTTTTTGTTCCCAAAAAGGACGCTAAGGAATCATGGTAATCGCAGAGGGAATTATTTTAAATGATGAGGATTACGTTCAGATCCTTCGCATAGCTGAGGATAAAAACTTAATATTTTATACCTTGATTGATATCAAACTTGTTTTTTACCCTGAGTCCTGTGAAGAGCCTGTACAAAACCAGTAATGATCTGTATTTTTATTAGCCGTTGAATTTAATAGGCAAAAATATCACTGGCATATAAAGACGCAGATCCATCGCATGTATCCACCGGAATTTAATCGAAGCAGAAAATATCCGGAGGGAAAAATTCTTTTATGGATCGATTTCGTATTGGTAGTCCTGGCATTGCACCAGGTGATGCCATGCGTATTATTTAAAATCCGTACTTTTTAGGATGTGCACTCCCTTGTTCTTCATTTCCCGGATGGCCTTTTCAAAATCATCTGCCTGCAGGTTGACCGCGCGTGTTGCATCGATAAACAGAAAGGTTTTAAAATCTTCCTTCAGCGCATCCAGCGCAGTAAATTTCACACAATAATCGGCGGCCAAACCGGAAATATAAACCTCTTCCACGCCGTGAGATTTTAAATATCCTGCCAACCCGGTCGATTTACGATGCCCGTTGTCAAAAAATCCACTGTAGCTGTCGATGTCCGGATCGGTCCCTTTTCTGAAAATCTCCTGGATCTCCCTCCGGTTCAGTTCTTCCGACAATTCTGCACCATGGCTGCCCTGCACACAATGATCGGGCCAGAGAACCTGTTCCAGACCATTGAGATCAATCAGGTCACCCGGTTTTTTATCTTTATGGTTGGAAGCAAAACTTCCATGATCTGGAGGATGCCAGTCCTGTGTTGCTACTACCAGATCAAATTCAGGCATCAATCCATTGATTACCGGGATCACCTGGTCCCCTTCGGGAACTGCCAGCGCTCCTCCCGGTAAAAAATCATATTGGAGGTCAACTACCACTAAAGCATTCATGTTCAATCAAGACATTTAAACATTTTCTTCAGTTTATTAATATCTAAACCAAAAAAATCGATAATGTCAAGTTTTGCCAGCATGATATGACTTTTCAATTTCAGAAGCCCTTCCTGTAAGATCTCTCGGTGGTCGAAAGCCAGCTCGGGCAGGTTTTTGATCGATACCCATTTTACTTCTGCGGCATTTGATTTGGCCTGAAGACCCTTATTGGTCTTATGAATAAAGGTATAAAAAGCGATGGTAATGGTCCTTCCCCGGGGATCCCTGTCAATTTCTCCAAATGTACCCACCTCTTTCAGGATGTCAATATTCAGTCCGGTTTCTTCCTTTAATTCACGCCTGGCACCTTCTTCAGGTGTTTCTTCTATTTCCAGAAAACCTCCCGGTAAGGCCCAATATCCTTGATAGGGATCTTTTCTCCGTTTGACCAGGAGAACTTCCATACACTGATCGCCTTCCCGAAACACCAGGGTGTCGGTCGTTACCGCAGGCCTGGGAAAATTATAAGTAAAACTCATCACATTTATTGTTGTTCATAATTACGTAACTTGAATATGAGCTCCATCTTTTTATCATGTAATTTCTTCTCAAGGCCTACCGGATAGGTATGTGGATTTTCAAATCTTTTGATCCCTGCATACATGTTATTCAGCTCAGATTTAACTTTTTCACGGATTTTCTGTATATCCGGCAATGGATATTTCAATTTCCCTTCCCGGAATATGGGCACCAGCAGATCCCTGGATTGCAGCACCTGTTCATCCAGCAGCTTCCTTTTTGTATAATCCCCGGGATGGAAAATAGTGTTTTTATCACTGACCCCATAATTGATATCATAGATCATATCGGCCACCATCTTGCTGGAATTATAATAACGCCTTACCTGCTGTAAACCCGGGTTGTTGATTTTCATGGTCTGTTCTGACAACTTGATCTTATAAATCCACTGCCCTTCCTGATCCCGAATTGCCGACATTTTATAGACCCCCCCCATTGCCGGCTGATCATATGCCGTGGCCAGTTTGGTGCCAATCCCCCACATGGTGATCTTTGCATCCTGGTTTTTTAAACTCTGCACCAGGTTTTCATCCAGGTCATTGCTGGCAACAATTTCAGCATCCTGAAATCCCGCCTCATCCAGTAAATTCCTTGCTTGCTGACTGATATAGGCCAGGTCGCCGGAATCGATCCGGATCCCTACCATCTTTTTCCCATGCTCGCGAAGCAGGTTTCCCACCTCGATGGCATGCCGGACCCCCTGCAGGGAATCATAGGTGTCGACCAGGAAAACACAATTGTCGGGGAGCACATCCGCATACGCTTTAAAAGCCTCCAGTTCCGAATCAAAGGTCAGGATCCAGCTATGGGCATGGGTACCGGCCACCGGGATCCCGAACAATTTGCCAGCCAGCACATTGGAAGTGTAAGCACATCCTCCAATGAAGGCAGCACGGCTTGCGGATAATCCCCCATCAATTCCTTGTGCCCGCCTGAGACCAAATTCGAGAACAGGATCCCCTTTTGCCGACAAGTTGATCCGTGCCGATTTGGTGGCGATCAACGACTGAAAATTGATCATGTTCAATAAGGGAGTTTCGAGCAGCTGACATTGGATAATAGGCCCCTTGATCCGGATGATCGGCTCATGAGGGAAGGCCACTGTGCCTTCGGGCATGGCATCCAGGTCACAGCTGAAGGTGAGGCCCGAAAGATACTCCATGAATCCAGGGTCGAACATGGGATCACCGCTGCCTGATTTTATGGTCGAAAGGTAATCCAGATCGCTCTGATCAAATGAAAAATTCTCCAGGTAATCGATCACATATTCCAGTCCACAGCTGACAGCAAACCCACCGCCAAAGGGATTGGAACGGAAAAAGAGGTGGAATACGCTTTCTCTTTCGGCCAGTCCATTTTTCCAGTAACCATAGGCCATGGTCATCTGATAGAAATCAGTGAGCAAGGCCAATGATGGGCGAAACAGGTCTTTGGTCAATTTCATGATATAAAAAAAGGTTCCATTCAGGAACCCTCTAAAGATACTCAATATATTTCTTACGAAATCAGTTTACCAATTCAAATTGGGATTCCTTCACATCGATGTTATGATAAACTTTTTGTACGTCGTCATTATCTTCCAGGGCGTCGACGAATTTCATTACTTTCATAAATGCATCATCATCCAGACTCACCAGGGTTTTGGGAATACGCTGCAATTCGGCCGTTTCCGTCCCGATCTCAAGCTCTTCGATCTTCTTGTTTACACTTCCGAAATCTTCCATGGCGGTGGTGACCGTCACATATCCTTCCTCTAATTCCACATCTTCGGCTCCCGCATCGATGATCTCCAGCATCAGTTCATCCTGGTTCTTATTATCCGGAAGTTCAAAAGTGAAAATCCCTTTGTGATCGAAAATAAATTCCAGTGAACCTTTGGTGCCAAGACTCCCTCCATACCGGTTGAAAGCAGCTCTCACGGCTGCCACGGTCCGGTTCAGATTATCGGTCATACATTCCACAAATACCGCCACGCCGTGCTGGGCATATCCTTCATAATTTACTTCTTCATAAGAGTCGGCATCGGATCCGGCCGCCTTTTTGATGGCCCGTTCGATGTTATCCTTGGGCATATTGGCTCCTTTGGCATTCTGAATGGCCAGCCGTAATCGTGGATTGGATTCCGGGTCCGAGCTGCCTCCATCTTTTACGGCAATGCTTATTTCCTTGATGAGCTTGGTAAATATTTTACCTTTTTTCGCATCAATGGCCCCCTTTTTTCTCTTAATGGTTGACCATTTACTATGTCCTGACATAATGATTTCAATTTATAGGACAAAATTAAAGGTTTTCTCCCAGATAGTAAAGAGGTTCATTTTCAGTGCTGCTATAATTTTTAAGGCAGGTCCCAGGGGCTCACCAAGAATTATTGAATTTAAAAATGGTATATGCTATCGACCGTGTAGCGTGTATTTTGCCTCTGGGATTTCAACCAAGGATACCAGGGATCCGATAAGTCGATTTCCCCATTATTTTCTATAGAGTCTCCTTACGGAAGACTCCATTGGGGGCGTTATGAGTAGGATCCTCTTATTCTCCTCCTGGAGACTCCGCAGGAATTCCAGGGTTTCAGAAAACCAAAATCGTCCTAATGTTCGATGGAGTCTCCTTATGGAAGACTCCATTAGGGAATATCTGGAAAACTGATTCCTCCATTATGTACTATGGAGTTTCATGACGGAAGACTCTATTGGGGGTTACAGCAGGAGAAAAATCAGGAGGGATCAGGATGGTTTGGAAATTGAATCCTTCACAACGCGCACCCGGCGGTACCAGAGGTTGAGAACTACCCCCAACACAGCAAGAAACATTCCAAGGTAAGCATATAAGCTATAGGTCTCCCCAAAAATAAAAAATCCGAATGACCAGGCAAAAATAATACTCAGGTACCTCAGATTGGCCACCTTGGACAGCTCTTCGGCCTGATAAGACCGGGTCATGAAATACTGGGCTATCTGGGTCAGCAATCCAATCCCCAACAGGACCGCCCAGTCCCACCCGGATGGTGTCACCCAGTTCAGGGAAGAAGCGAGTCCGGTGAACGGCATGGTGACTAGGGGAAAATAAAATATGATCACCAGGGGATGCTCGGCGGTTTTGATCTTCCTGATAAAATTATAGGCCAGTCCTGAAAAGAGTGATGATCCGATCCCGATGGCCAGGTGAATGGGTTGAATGCGCGGGTCAAATCCTTTCACCAGCAGGATGCCCGCAAAGGATAACAGGTAAAACACCCATTGCTTGGGCATTACCCTCTCTTTTACAATGAAGGTTCCCAGGATATTCGTAAAGATCGGAGAAAGAAAAAGAATGGTGACCGCACTTGCCAGCGGGATGGACTGCATGAGTTTAAAATACAGCACAAGGGCGATCATGCCGGATGCCCCCCGTAAAATCAGGTATTTATGATTTTTTCCCCACAGGTTGATCTTAAAATACCGGAGAATGGAAACACTGATGATGAGTGATACCACAGATCGGAAAAATACCACTTCAACTGCCGGGATATCCGGCACAAACTTGACCAGTACGTTCATGACAGAAAAAAAGAAGACTGCCAGTAACATATGAAGTACACCTCGGGACCAATACATTATAGATGACTGGGTATTTTATTTTTCAATGGATATAACTGGTTAAAAGGACCGGAAATGGTGTGATGAAACGGTCGATGGATCATGAAGCAGCTATCAAGTCCCATTTACTGGTCTTTGAGTATGTTGACGATCATTCCGTCCCGGATCTCCAGGGTTCTATCTGCCATGGAAGCCAATTCTTCATTATGCGTTACGATGACAAAGGTCTGATTGAGTTCCTCCCGGAGTTTAAAGAAAAGATTATGTAATTCATTTGCATTTTTTGAATCCAGGTTCCCACTTGGCTCATCAGCAAAGACAATGGCTGGCTTATTGATCAGGGCCCTGGCCACGGCCGCTCTTTGTAATTCTCCTCCTGAAAGTTGTGAAGGTTTATGGTCGGAGCGATCCTGGATGCCCAGCAAAGTCAACAGTCTTTTCCCTTCATTTTCGACCATCATGGTTGAATTTTTGGATATATAACCTGGAATACAGACATTCTCAAGGGCAGTAAATTCAGGAAGCAGGTTATGAAATTGAAATACAAAACCTACCCTTGTATTCCGGAATTTTGCAATCTGTTTCGGACTAAGCCGCATGAGATCCTCATCATTCAGGTGCAGGGATCCTTCATCAGGTTTATCCAGCGTTCCCAGGATATGCAGCAGCGTACTTTTCCCTGCCCCGGAGGCTCCCACAATAGAAATGATCTCACCTTCCCTGACCTGCAGGTCGATCCCTTTCAGAACTTTCAGTGAGCCGTACGATTTGGTGATCCCCCTGCCTGTAAGCATCCGGTTAATGGTTTTATCGCCACGCAAACATAATTAATTTAAGCGGAAAATTTTAATATAAAGTTACGCGATGGGGTAAGAGGTAGAAAGGAAGGAAAAAATTTACGCTTTGTGGTATACAGAATTACCTCAATCCTTGTCCTGAATTTAGTCCTGGTCCCCGAGTCGATCCGGAATCCTCCGGGTATAAAGAAATACTTTTGGTTTATTCCATAACAGACTCCGGAACACTGAAAGATCCTGAAACAATTTCAGGAAAGGGCTCAGTAGAAGCAAGTCCTAGGAAGTTCCGTCTCCGGAGTTCAATTGTTCCCGGACCCGTTACGGGTCCTATCCGAACCTGCCTGTGCTGAACCTGATTCAGTATTCCTGGACCTTAACGTAGACTTAATTCAGCCATTTGGGATCAGGTCGCCTAATTTTATTTTAAATTTCCGGCTTCTTCCAGGGCTTAAAATCCACAAAACATTATTTTATATTGTTATTGAAGATTAGTTTTGCAGGATTCCCGGATTTCTTGAATTAGCGGAAGAAATCCATTAGTTTCATGAAAATTTTAGTTTAATGAATATACACGAATATCAGGCAAAAGAGATCCTTAAAAAATACGGTGTTTCCATCCAGGAAGGCATTTGTGTGGACTCTCCTTCCAATGCCACACAGGCAGCTAAAAAATTACATGAGGAAACCGGAACTTCCTGGTATGTGATCAAAGCACAGATACATGCCGGCGGACGTGGGAAAGGTCAGGTGAAAGAAACCGGTTCAAGAGGCGTGGTCCTTGCTAAATCCGCCGAAGAAGTTCCGGAAAAGGTCAAAGGCATCCTGGGGGGTACCCTGGTCACGCACCAGACCGGTCCCGAAGGCAAAAAAGTGGGAAAGGTACTGATCGCACAGGATGTTTTCTACCCGGGTGCTTCCGAGCCAAAGGAATATTATTTAAGCATACTGCTTGACCGGGCAAAGGGGCAAGATGTGATCATGGCCTCCGCCGAAGGGGGGGTGGATATCGAAGAGGTAGCTGCCAAAAGCCCGGAAAAGATCATCAAGGAATGGATTGATCCCACCGCGGGTCTGCAGCCTTTCCAGGCAAGAAAGATCGCCTTTGCGCTGGGTCTCGGAGGAAAGGCCTTCAAGGAAATGGTGAAGTTCATCCATTCCCTGTACAAAGCCTATGTGGCCACTGATTCTTCCCAATTTGAGATCAATCCGGTGCTTAAAACCTCCGATGACCTGATCGTGGCCGTAGATGCCAAGGTCAACCTGGATGACAATGCATTGTTCCGTCACCCGGACATCAAGGAGTTAAGAGACAAATCGGAAGAAGATCCCCTGGAAGTGGAAGCTGGGGAAGTGGGATTGAATTATATCAAGCTGGATGGCAATGTAGGCTGTATGGTGAATGGAGCGGGATTGGCGATGGCCACCATGGACATGATCAAATTATCCGGTGGGGAACCCGCCAATTTCCTGGATGTCGGTGGGACGGCCAATGCAGAGACCGTGGAGGCCGGTTTCCGGATCATCCTCAAAGATCCGCATGTGAAAGCCATACTGATCAATATTTTCGGGGGCATTGTACGGTGCGACAGGGTGGCCCAGGGAGTGGTCCAGGCTTATAAGAATATTGGAAAGATCGATATCCCAATCATTGTCCGGTTACAGGGCACCAATGCCGAGGAAGGCGCCCGGATCATCGATGAGTCGGGGCTGAAGGTCACTTCCGCGGTCTTGTTGAAGGATGCGGCGGAGAAGGTGAAGGAAGCGCTTAGCTGAGGGTGGAGACGGGGAGAGGTGGAGACGGGGAAACGGGGAGACGGGGAAACGTGGAGACGGGGAGACGGGGAAACGGGGAAAGGGAAATAGGAAGAAGTGGAGACCGGCCCTCCACTGAGGTTATGGCTGGCAATGTGTATAATGGTGGAGGAGAAATATAAATCACTCATTCAATCATTCATAAATCATTCATTGATTTTGCACCCGTAGTTCAATTGGATAGAATATCTGACTTCGGATCAGAGGGTTGGGGGTTCGAGTCCCTTCGGGTGTACGAATTTATTTTTGAATGAGAGAATGATTGAATGATTGATTAGGGTCAGGCCTTAGAATATGTCTGACTAAACTCCAGCAAGAAATCGGATTTTTATGGGGCGTGTTTTCATCCTGAGTTTCCCTGAAAGGTCTGAACGAAACAGGTTGATGATGTATTCTGGGAGGTCATTTCGTACTTTTAAGATAAATTCAGTATCTTTTAGACTTCACCAACAAAAACTACGATGACGGATAAAGGTAAATTTCTCCGGAAGTTCAATCAGGCCCTGGCAAACAATGACATGGAGTTCATTCAAAAAAATATAACAGAGGATATCACCTGGGTGATCACCGGCCAGAAGATCGTAAAAGGTAAAGAAAACTTTATGAATGAGATCATGTCAACGAATGATAAGAAAGGATTTGATCTGAAAATTGACAACATCATCACCCATGGCGATTCAGCGGCGGTTGACGGAACGATCAGTACGGTCAAAAAACCTGGGAAAACTTTTACCTATGCATTCTGTGACATCTATTCATTGAGTGGCTTTAAAAATACAAAAATCAAAAAGATCACTTCCTACCTGATTCAGGTGAGTTCCTTAAAATAAATCTAAAAAAACCCTGTTTAATAATACTATGCTGCTCAGTTATGACCCTGCTTCCTGCTTAACTTCTTCATAATACTCATTTTCAAACGTTTTATTCAGTGCCAAGATAACGAGTAGCCCGGCCAATAGATAAACAATTCCCATTGAACTGATGGCTGCACTCATATCAAGTCTCTTCGCCATCAAGGCAATGAGTGTGGGTGATGATGCGCCCATGATAAAGGCACATGAGATCATCAATCCTACTGTCGAGGACCTGTAACGTGGTTCTATTACATCGAAGGGTGCTGCGAACAGATTCGAATCATACACACCACGAAAAAATCCAAATCCTGCAAGTGCTGTACAACAGAGAATGACCGAGTCAGCCTGGCCCATCCACCATATAAAGGGTGCCCCCAGTAACAAACCAAAATAATTAAAATGCATCCTGGCATTCCGGTTATAGTGAACGAATCGGTCAGACAAACGCCCGCCAAGGGTTACTCCAATAAATGCTCCCAAATAGTGCCAGAATAAAGCCAGAAAACTTGCCGTATCCAACCGCAGCTCAAATCTTTCGTGAAGAAAGGTTGGCATCCAGGTCAGGTAACCTATATTTACAAATACCATCCCGGCAAAAGAAACACTTAGGATCAATACCGTTTTTTTTGAAAATATGTACTGGATCGTTTCGCTTACCGTGGGACCCCGTTCGTATGAAGCATCCATTTCAACTTTTTTGCCAGGTGGGGCCGTGTTACGCATCCTTCTGAGAATAACTCCCGCCATTACTATTCCGAGACTGCCAAAGACATAAAAGGCATAACGCCAACTGTACAGCCGTCCCACTGTGGCCGCCAGGGAACTGGCAACAATCCCTATATACTGGGCGGTCTGGTGGATGGCCATGCCTGCTGCACGGGTTTTATGGTGGTATTCACTGATCAATGAATTTGCAGCCGGAAAATAAAAGGCTTCACTTCCACTGGTAGCAATGCTTCTGAAGATAATCAGCATGATCAATCCTGTAGAGATGCCGGTTAAAAGTGTAGCCATGCTGAACACCAGGATACTGAAAAGAATCACCCATTTCCTGGGTAAGGTATCTCCTGCATAACCGGCAACCGGTACTGTGACCCCTACAATAATCGTAAAAATCGTACCTATGAGCCCAAACTGCACCTTCGTTAGGGCCAGATCATCCATGATCAATGGTGCCAGGTTATTGAAAATCTGACGGTCAGCCTGGTGAAGAAAAAATGCAAACCAAAGCAGGATAATAAGCTCCCATTTGTATGGAATCAACTTTCGACTGGCTGAAATCTTGCCGAATTTCATGTTGACTTTGATTACCCAGCCTAAAGCCGGCGATATTTTTTGAAGACTTCCACCGGATCAGCTCCCGTTTTAAATTCATCTCTTGCCTGGTCTTCAATCCCCATAATCCGTTCCGCTTCGTTTAAAACTTTTAATGTATGCTCCTGGGGAATCACTAAAATCCCATCAAGGTCTCCAAAAATAAAATCTCCTGGATTGACCACAACTGTTTCCGTCAATTCACCGGACACAAGTATGGGGACCTGGTGTTCCAGCATCATTACCCGACCGAAAGCTTCAACCGGTGACCGGTACCTGGCGAATAACGGAAACCCCATCTTAATCACCATTCCGCTATCCCGTGTACCTCCATCAACCAATGCACCTATCGCGCCATGCGCCCGTGCGGTAGTTGCGGTCAGTTCTCCATATAATGCCACATTGTAGGAGGTCGTTCCCCGATCCCTGACTTCAATGCAGGGATAAGTCATTGACTTAATTGCATCCAGCCTCCGATAACGGAACTTTTCATCCTTGACAGCAGTAGTTGTTCCTTTCATCGTAAAAGCCGGACCGGCGAGTTTCATGTCTAAGGTAAGAGGCATAATTTCATGGGAAACGGCCTGATTAGAATAACCCATACTTTCCAGAACATCAAAGACCAATCCTGCATAAAGCCGCTTATACCGGTTGCATATTTGTTCCATTGCCTGGTTCTGCTGGATGGATTGTTGTTTTAAATGATCAGCCGATTTATTTAGGTCATTATCCGATGATTCTTTTGCTTTTTTATTCATTGTTTTATATCTGTTAAATAATTTCAAATCTGTTACTGAATATTAATGAAAGATCATAAACGCCGTAATAATAATCCCCCGTCAACATAGATGGTCTCACCAGTTACATAATCGGATTCGGCGGAAGCCAGAAACACGACAGCCCCCACACAATCGTCCACGGTTCCAAGGCGATCCCATGGAATCCGGGCTAAGAGGCGGTCGCGTACTTCGGGTTTTGATAATCCCTCGCGGTTCATTTCAGTAAGAATGGCACCAGGTGCAACGGCATTAACGTTTATCTTATATTTTGCAAGTTCCAGTGCAAATGACCTTGTTAACATCTTCAGCCCACCCTTACTCACGCTATACGCTGATCTTAAATTCAACGGAGCTGAATCATGACAACTGGAAATGTTAATTATTTTTCCCCCTCTATCCGCCTTAATCATCACTTGTGCGACCTTCTGGCTTAAAAAATATACCCCTTTAAGATTCACCCCGAGTGTATGGTCAAATTGTGCCTCAGTGGTGGTGAGACAAGATTCCCGATACTCAAGGCCAGCATTGTTGATTAAAATGTCGAGCCTGCCAAAATTTTTTAAGGCCGTAGCAATGAGATGTTCATGCTGCGTTAATTCTTGGATATCAGCCTGTACTGCAACTGCCTGACCACCTTCTTTTTGGATATCACCGACCACCCTCTCTGCCTCAGCTTTAGAACGCGAATAATTCACCACCACAGCGGCTCCTTCCCGTGCCAGTCCTTTGGCAAGGGCGACCCCTATTCCCCGGCCAGCCCCGGTTACAATGGCTACTTGATTTTTTAATTTCATTATTAATTTATTTTTTTTGTTATTTAAATAGTTACTGTCTTTTATTCATTGACCATTGTTTTTTCTTTCAAAAAGAAATACAGGATCAATGTTGCCAGCAGATGACCTGATCCTGCAATAAAAAAAATAGGAGTATAAGAATGGTAATGATCCAGGATGTAACCCGCCAGCCAGTTGAGTCCCATGCCACCCAGTGTGCCAGCCGTGCCCATCAGGCCAAGAACGGATCCCACCATTCGCTCCGGAAATACATCGGTTACCAGTGCAGCCGTGTTAATAAACCAAATGTATACGACAAAGGCTATGATGGCGATCAAGGCCAGCGAAATTGCAGAGGAATAGGCAAATCCGATGATCATTCCTATTGGAGCAATGAATCCTGCAATGTACAAAACCTTCTTCCGTGCTTTTACAGGAGACATACCCCTGCGGATCATCCTGTCTGAAAATGCCCCACCAAAAACACCGCCGAATGCACCAAACAGAAATGGAATCCATGCATATAATCCGATGTCCTTCAGATGGTAGCCCCATCTTTCAGCCAGATAAATAGGTGTCCAACTTATGTAAAAAAGCCATACCGGATCTGAAACAAGACGTGCCATGACGATCGCACGGACTTTTTTATCCTTCATAAGATCAAGCAGGGATATATTTTCCGCCGATTTTTTCGGTGGATTAACCAGGAAATTCACTGAGATGTCTTTCCGTTCCACTGGCGGGGAAGGCAGCCTGTATACCAACACCCAAACCAACACCCAAATCAATCCCAGAAAACCAGGGACGATAAAAGCCATCCTCCAACCCAAATAGAGTGTTAATAAAGCGATCAGTGGCGGAGCGATCAGATTGCCAACGGAACCACCAGAAGACCAGATAGAGATAGGTAAACCTCGTTCAGATTTAGAGAACCACCTGGCAGATGCCCGGAGTGCAGCGGGATAATTTCCAGGCTCCCCAATTCCCAACATAAATCGAAAAATTCCCAGGCTCAAAGCGCCTCTTGCGAAAGCATGGAGTATGCAGGATATTGACCACCAGATTATAAATCCTGCCATTGAGATCTTTTCCCCAAATTTGTCCACAATCCTTCCTCCCACGGTATACATAATGGCGTAGGAAAACAAGAAGGCGTTCAGCAGATTTGCAAAATATTGATTGCTCAAACCAAACTCCTCTTTTAAAGTCGGACCAAGAATGGCCAGCGTATTTTTATCAACCACGTTTAAAACACATGAAAAGGTTAGCCATACTACGAAAAACCATCGCAGTTTATGTTCACCTTTGTTGAGGGTTACCTCCCCGGTATTTATCCGTTTATCTCCCGAATCTTTCATTTCATTCGATACTTACCCTTGTATGGAATAATATCTATTTAATGGGTCGAATGCCATTGATAAGTTCTTCAAATTAATTTCCTTGAAAATTGTCAGATCCAGGGAAAAGATGTTTTCCAGGTGATTCATTTGGCCAGAATAAAAATGCTAAAACATTCTATTATATTAATCTTCATTTTCTGGGAATCCCCAAGGTATCCATCATACCCATAATATAACCATCTGCAAAAAGTCTCCCCAATGTACCATATCCTGGTTGATCATTGGTTTCTCCCGCCATTGTAGGCACATGATCACAACGTAATGGGCCATTAAAACCCGCTTTATGGCATTCCTTCAATGTTTCCATCAGTTCCTCTGTTGCCTCATCATGAAACACTTCTTCAAAACTTTCCGCCGTTCCCCGTATGTCTCGAAGATGTACAAAAAATAATCGATTCTGTTGTCCAAAATGATGGATCAAGCCAGATAATTCCGCTCCCATCAATTTAAAATTGGCACGGCAGAAAGTAACGCCATTACTTGGGCTGGGGGCGAGTGAGTAGGCCCGTTCGAAGGCTTCAGGCGTTCCAAAAATTCGACCAATCCCCTGTAGAGATGGAAGTGGAGGATCATCAGGGTGCAACGCCATCTGGATGCCCGCCTTCCCGGCGACCGGCATAACAATTTGAATGAAGTATTGAAAATTCTCCCATATTTGATCTGCAGATACTTCGCCTGCCCCGGTCTTTTCAAAAATTATGTCCTTTAAATCAAACCGGGATACCAGTGCGCCGCCTCGTCCTTTCACGTCCGATTGGCTGCGAAACCATCCAATTTGTGCCATAAAATTATAACAGAGTAAGGGGATTCCCAGTTCGGCCATATTACGTAGCATCTGACAAAAATGCTCGATGTCTTCATCGCGCCCATCAAGTCCCAATTTGATCCGGTTCATATCAAACTGGTCGCCTTCCAATCCATAAATTTGTAGTTTTGCATTTTCAAAATTCTGTTGTAACTGGCGTAAGGAGTCGATCTCCCAGGGCGGCCCCAGTCCCGTTCGCTCTGGTTTAGCATTCACAATGGCATGTTTTATACCCATCTGTAAACACAAGTGCCAGAGCAGATGGGATTGAGAAGGAAGATATTCCGTAATGATCATTTTTAATGTCCTCCTTTTTTAAAATTAAGTTTGATTGTTCTGATCGAATACTTTTCAACCTGCAGGTTTTCCCGGATTGTCCGATCGGTTTCTTCTTCCAGGAGATTCACTTCTTTGAATGAAGTTTGATCCCCGAGAAATAACACCGGAGTATTTACAGTCTCTCCTTCAAGTTCATACATTCGCAATACGATGTCACGACTCAGATCCGCTTTCTTTAATGCACTTATGACCACATTACCCGGTTGAACGGCGCAGAAAGATTGTGTTGGAGGCAGCGATTTTTTAGTAATGTCATCGGCTACAGCTATCGGGATCAAAGGATTTGTCAGGTTCATGCCAGCGCGATACGATTTGGCCATCTTCCAGTCCCCCGTTCCTGATGAGAGAGAATAACGAAATACATATATACCGTCAGGAGGATAATTCATGGAGGTAAGCTCATCTCCGCGTTTTACCTTTACCGAGACATAACGGGTACCACGAACCATTTCAGCATAAATGACATCCTCATCGAACCGGATCTGTTGGTGGTCGGTTGCTATGGTCAATCCTTCCTGCCCGGCACCCACATGAATCCAATCATGAATATGGCGTGAAGATCTCCAGGATTCATTTGTTATTTCATCGTCTCTTTTTGTTTCAGCATTTGGCATCAGATTATCTGATGAATTTGCTCCAAAAGGAATTCCGTAATGAATTTCTGCGTCATCCCATGCTTTCGCAAACACCTGGTGTATTCTTATAAACCGGGGGATCTGTGGCCTCCATTCAACCGTATTCTCAATGTCTAACTGTTTGAGATTATTGTAAAGGATCAGGTTTTGTGTAACCGGAATATCCGCCACCCGGCTTTTGATCTGAATGATGGTCCGAACTTTATTATTCTCCAAAACGCTCACCCCATCGATCAAGTTAATGAAATTACGACCACTCAGTGGTTCTTTCCCAATATAGTTGCCCCCTCTTTCTTCCAATGCGGCCACTTCCATATCATGGCAAACATCCCGGTTTAGATCTTTATCGAATAACGTGACCCTGCCGGTGGCACGGTCAATTGAAAGTCGATAATACTTATTTTCAATCATATCAGTTCCTAAAGCCCGGCGGGGTTCTTTTTGATCATTTTCTGAATCGAGCCTGATAATAGAAGTCTCCGAGAATTCGTCCTGCTTTTCAGCAGGTACCAGGTAATAGGTCCTATAACCAAGGGATGGAACATCTTGAGCCACAAATACCAGTTGGAGTGCCCTTGAAATATTCTCACTCCATTCTTCCACATAAAAAGGAACCGGATTTCCATTCTCATCCAGAAGCCGCATTCCCTTTCTAAAATTATCAATATCATAGGGGCCAACATTTCCATAAAGGGTCAAATGGGCACGAACCACATCGTCCCTCTGCCACCCAAGTGAATTAAAAACCACCATGGGGAAACTCCCGGTTACTGGAATTTCTACCCGTTCAGCAATATTACGAAGCATGTCGCGCAGGATTTCACCTCCATGAATAACGGATAACTGCTGGTATTCAATTTTACGGTTATCTCCAACTCTTCCTCCCTGACCGTCATGATTGTGATCCATCGACTCGACCAGCTTTTTCCAGAGAAAATCAAATTCCTCCTGCGGATAATCTGCATAGCCGAGTGCATAATTAATGGTCGCGAATTTTTCTGCCGATAGTAAAGTGTTAGTGGCTGGAATGATTCCAGGCCAGATATGTACCAGTGATGAAACAATGTTTGGCCATGAAGAAGGGATCTCACCAGAAACGTCAGGGATAGAAGGGCTTTTTTCCAGGTGATGAAAAAAACCAGATGGTGTTGAGATGGTTAGTTTTGCCGGTACTTGCGTAAAGAATTCGTCCACCGTGCTCACCAAGTCATCCGGAGGAGACCAGAGATCCACCCCCCAATGCATCATGATCGGGCCTTTGGTTGTTTTCTGGACAGCTGCAAGATCACTTAAAAAACGCTCCTTTTTTTCAGCAATGGATCTGTTTTCCACGGTAAGGAATGTTCCCCATCCATAACCACTCAGGGCATTCCATGCGAGGGCCTTTGAACCATCGGGGGATGTCCAGTTAAAAACAGATTTATCGGCAGGACCCATACGGGTTATTACAACATAGGGAACCCGAGATCCTTTGAGTATCTGCGGGAATTGAGGGGTATACCCAGGCAAATCTCCAAGATGAGCTACTTGAGCATCTACACCAAATACATCTGATGCATATCGTTTACCAATTGCCATATTCCTAACATGTACCTCCCCATCTGGAAGTCCCTGAAAAATTCCGGCCCACTTAGGTGAGATCTCAATCCGGCCTTCTTTTACCAATCGTTTCAGTTCCTCGGCTTCAGCTGATCCTTTGTGGGAATCCATGAAATTTGCTACAAAGACATTATCTTCAAGTAAAAAACGAAATCTGGGAGATTCATCCGCAAGCTGAATTGCTTTGGCGATAATGCGATTACCACGGGAAACGCACTCCTCGCGGGTACCTCCCCAGAAAAAATCAAGATGTGAAAAAGGTACGAAATAAATTTCCGCATCTTCGGATGGTTGGGCAGTAACTGTATTCACATAGCCTGTTAAGGTGAATACAACCAGGGCGCTTGTTAGAAATACTGCTGAAATTGATTTAATCATCCTTACCGGTTATTAAGAATTATAAAATTTTATAACTTTTATTAAATAATTGACTCAAAGCAATTTACTTCTATTTTTTTGCAAATGAATGTATCAGATTTGATCCGATGTTAATCAATTTATTTCATCTCAGATGAAGTTTCAACGTCTTAATCTCGTAGGGTTTGACGATTACTTCCTGATCGATATGATCATTCAGATTTTCTTCCAATAGATTTACTTCCCGGAAATCCTGCTTTTGACCCATCCACTCCAGCGAAGTTTCAAAAGACGATCCTTTGATTTCATAAAATCGAAAAACAAGATCTTGATCATCTTCTGATTTTTTAACAGCACTTAACACCAAATTGTCTGACGACAATGATAAAAATGACTGACTGGGGGGAAGGGATTTTTTGGAAAGTTCATCTTCAACAGATACAGGAATAAGGGGGGAATTAAAGTCGATACCTGTCTTGAATGAACCCGCTTCTTTCCAGTCGCCTCTACCTGAAGAAAATGTATAATGGAAAATATAATGCCCAGGGGGTGGATATTGATTGGTATAAACCGTTTCTCCCCGTGTAATTCTGCCTGAGGTCCAGCGTAATCCCCGTAACATTTGAGTTCGGATCAGATTTTTATCCAGACGTACCAGATAATGGTCCAAACCAACCGTAAATCCCCAATCGCTTGTTCCGGCAAATATCCAGTCCTGAATCTCCCGATATTTTTCCCACCCCTCCCGCTGAATTTCATCCCTGGATCTTGGTCCAGTCCCTGGCATCAGGTGAGTTGCTGCATTTGCTCCAAAAGGTACACCGTAAAAGAATTCTCCATCCCCGACCAATGGAAATAATTGTTCCAACCGGATATACCTGCGTTCTTTCCAATCCATGGTATTTTCAATATCCAGACGTTTGAGATCTTTATATAAAACAAGACGTTGAACGATCGGAATGTCGGCAATTTGTCCCTCAATTTTGAAAACCGTTTTTACAGCATTCTGCTCTTCCACACCCGTCCAAGATATGCTATTATAGATGGTTCGACCTGTTAATTCCTCAGGACTGGGATTATTGCCTCCGCGCTCCTCCAGGCCGACAATTTCCATATTATTACATACTTCCCGGTTCAGCTCTTTATCAAACACACTTACACGGCCGGTTGCCCTGTCAATGGTTACGCGATAAAAATTGTTTTCCATTATCTGTAGACCCAGGGGCCGGCTGGAATTTTTCAAATCAAGATCGCTATCCAGTTCAAGACGGGTAGACATCGGGAAAACTTCCGTTTTCTCGGCGGGTATCAGGTAGTACGTTTTATATCCCAGGTTTGGGACGTTTTTCGCCACAAAGATCAATTCCAATGACCGTGATATTACGTCTGTATGTTGTACCACATGAAAGGCAACCTCATTCCCCTTTTCGTCCACCAATTGAAGCCCCTTTTTAAATTCATCAATCTGAAACGGGCCTACATCACCATAAAGTGATAAATGGGCATTCACGATATCACTTCGCAACCAACCATTTGGATTAAACACCACGATTGGAAAACTCTTTTTGATCGCGATCTCCACTTTTTCGGCAATATTCCGGACCATATTGCGAAGAATTTCACCTCCCCGTATCAGTGAAAGATTTGAATATTCAATCTTGCGGTCGTTGGCGATCAATCCGCCTTGCCCATCATGATTGTGGTCCATGGATTCAATCAGTTTCTTCCAGAGGTAATTTAACTCTTCCTGTGGATATTCTGCATAGCCCAGCCCGTAATTGATGGCTGCAAATTTTTCTGCCGATAATAAAGTACTCGTGGCAGCGATGCCTAAATTCCACATGTGTGGAAAAGATGACGAAACACTGGGCCATGAATTCGGGATTTCACCGGAAAAATCTTTCAAACCTGGCGTATTGACTGCAGCCCTGAAAAATTTAGAGGGTGTGGCTGGAATAAAATTCAGACCTGTGTTTTCCTGATTTATTAATCTAATATTTTCAATCAGTTTTTCATTCGGTGACCACAGATCGACACCCCAGGCCATATAAACGGGACCCTCCGTGGTCAATTGAATCTCTTTGACCTCTTTAACAATCCGTTCTTTTTCCTGATCATTTAATTCCGTTTTATGAAATCCAAGGCTTACACCCCATCCATATCCTTTTTCAGTATCCCAGACAAGCGTCCTGGAACCATCCGGGGCGATCCAGTTAAACAGAGAACTATCTTTCGGTCCCATCCGGGTCATCACCATATATGGAATATCGGACTTTGCTAAAATCTGAGGATATTGTGGAGTAAAGCCAGGAATATCACCTTGATGTGAAACCAAGGGATTCACTCCAAATATCTGTTGTGAAAAACGTTTGCCAAAAAGATTGTTCCGGACATGCACTTCTCCACTGGGAAGATTCTGGAAAATGCCGGCCCATTTAGGCGCAATCTCGATCCTGCCTTCTTTCACAAACTTTTTAAGATCCTTCAGGTTCTCAGAATCCGGATGAGACTGAATATAATTGTCGACAAAAACCATGTCTTCAATGAGAAAATGAAATTCCGGTTGTTCTTTTGCCAGGTCAATGGCTCTTACAATGATACGGTTGCCTCTTGAAAGACATTCTTCCCGTGTCCCTGCCCACATAAGGTCCAGGTGGGAAAAAGGAATAAAATAAACATCCTGATTACGTGTGATTTCGTTTGTTATCTTCGGCTGCCCTAATACGGCATTCTCAAATAAGAACAACACTATCAAAAGTATGGCTGATAAAACACTTTTGTAAACCATAATATATTCTTAATAAAACGAAGAACTGATCATATTCAGCATTTACATAATTTGCCTCTGGTTGCATCATGTCCATGATAATCCTGAAAAAAATAATTATTTTCTCTAAGATTCCAGATTCCGTTAATGGTATAATTCCCGACATTGAAGACAGATAAGCCGATGCTTTTTAGTTAAAAAAAATCCAATAAAACCTCTGTGAAAAATAACTTTCAAGTCACTTTCAAATTAATAATAAAAAATGTGTCAAATCAGTTACCAGAATGATCTTTTTATGACTTGCCATTCAGAAGTTAAAATGTTAAAATCATCAACATTACAATTTACAAAAATATTATTAAACGTAATGTTCAATAAAATAATTTGTAGCTCTTACTAAAAATAGATCCGTAAAAAGCCGTGTAATCCAATTTAATAAAAATAGGGATGATTCATGCCGGATAAAAACGAAAATCGTCAATTGAAATTGACAAATTCAGGCTAAATTGCATTTCTTTAAATCCCACCAATCATTAAACATAAAATAAGACCCGTCTATCATTCATATAATCAATCTACCACAAAAATTCTCACCTGGCCTGAATCATTACCTGGTATCTTATAAGTTATTTAAATATTAAAAAATTAACTTACGGGTGATTTAATTTATGAAATTCTAAATTTATCCAAGATGCCAAAGAGATTCGTTTATCTGCTATTAAGTCTGCTGTTTATTTCCCAAATATCTAAAGGTCAGACCCGGGAATATATTTATGTGGGCACTTTTTCAGGAGACATGGAAAAGGGAATTTATGTGTATGCATTTGACCGCTCACAGGGTACATTATCATTGATTCAGACACTGGGAGGTATGGAAAGTCCTACCTATATTGAAATTCACCCCAGTGGAAAGTATTTGTATTCAGTTAACCGGAATTCCGTCAATGAGGAAGAAACCTGGGGATCGGTCAGTTCGTATTCCATTGATCCTTCCACCGGTAAATTGACCCATATCAATGATCAACCCTCTTATGGCAATGCGCCCTGTTTTATATCTCTCGATTCCCAGGGCAGGATCCTTTTTATAGCCAATTATGGCTCGGGAAGCATAGCGGCCTATCCGATCGAAGAAGATGGATCGCTGGCACATGCCTCCAAGGTCATTCAGCATACTGGTTCCAGCGTGGGTGGGGAAAGACAACAGGGACCTCATGCCCATAGCACGGTCGTCAGCCCAAAAGATGATTATCTGTATGCAGCCGATCTCGGCACCGACCGGGTCAAAACCTACCGGATCAATTATTATGAAAAAATCATGGATCCGGTCCTGGGTGCGGACGGCATTGCCGATCCGGGTTCCGGACCCCGTCACATCACCCTCTCAGAAGATCAGAAATTCCTTTATCTACTGGAGGAAATGGGGCACCAGGTGGCTGTTTTTGCCATCGACCCGAAAAATGGGGCCTTAAGTCCTATCCAAACCATATCCACCCTTCCAGGCGATTATGAGAAAACCAATTTTTGTGCGGACATCCACATCGACCCTGCAGGAAAATTTCTGTATGCCTCCAACAGGGGGCACAACAGCCTGGCCATCTATGATATCGATCAAAAAAACGGAAAACTATCCCTGGTAGACATTCAATCAGTAGAAGGAGACTGGCCAAGGAATTTCCTGATCGATCCCTGGGGTGATTATCTTTTCGTGGCCAACCGGCGTACGAATAATGTGGTGGTCTTTAAAAGAGACCAGTCCACTGGAAGAATCACCCCTACCGGGTTCGAAGTGAGTGTTCCCGAACCCGTTTGTGTGAAGATGCTGGAAATTAAATAGCTCATAAACCCAATCATCCACACTGCTCGTTCTTGTGGAAGATATGGATTCCTCGAAAAGCTCCAGAGGCACATCTTCCGATGACGGTCGGAATCATCGAAAGAAACATTTTTTGTAAAGGTCGGATCCTTGAATAAATCATTTCTCTTCCTGAGCTCCTGCCAAGGATCTTCACGAAAAGAGTTGATGGATGATATCCCTAAATCTATTTCGTCGATTTTGTAGATATATATTCATCTAAAACCTGAACAGACACTTCATACGACGCATTGCGAAAAGCACTTTATTTATAGATACGAGCACATAAATAAACGATTTTCTTCCTGAGGCTTTCCGAAGGATCTGTACGGAAATGGCTGAAAGATGAACAGTAAATGTGAGTTCCTACCCGATTGAAGAGATGGAGTAAATAAAGATTCGTATGGACACTTTGCTGGGCTCAGTGTAAAAAGCATTTTTACATCAGTTAAATTCAAAATTAAATTTATTTCATCCTGAGGCTTTTGAAGGATCTGATTAGAACGGATTGGTAAAATAATTTTGCGGCGTGTATAGCAACCATTTATGTGTAATACTCTTTTGACTACTGTGAGTGGTTTGACGTGAAGGATAACTAAACACTTATTCATCCCTCAGGCAATCCACCGGATTGCTCCGGGCGGCTTTGAAAGTCTGAAATCCAATCGTGAACCATGCAATCCCTAAAGCCATTATTCCAGCACCTGCAAAAAACCACCATTCCAGATCGATTCGGAAAGCAAAATCTTGTAGCCAGTTCCTGGCGATTAAATAACTCACAGGCAGGGCAATCAATATGGCAATCCCCACCATCCGGGTAAAATCAACCGATAAAAGTCGTATGATTTCAATTTCTCCCGATCCCATAATCTTCCGGATACCGATTTCTTTAATCCTTCTTTCTGCCGTATACGAAGCAAGTCCCAGCAGCCCCAGGCACGAAATCAGAATCGCCAGAGTTCCAAAATACCTGGAAAGTTTGCCAACCCGCAACTCGGCTGCATATTGAAACTGGTAGTCCTGGTCAACAAACCGGTAATCAAAAGAAAATCCGGGATTATAGGCCATGTAGAATTTACTGATCCGGTTCAATCCCTCACCGATCTCACCTTCTTTTATCCGGACCATTACTTTCTCCGTATATTCCGGTGCAAAAATGAAAAACATGGGCGCTACCTGCGTATGAAGTGACTCAAAATTAAAATTCTCTACTACTCCGATGATCTCACAGTTATAGGGCCCAAGCCGGATCGATTTTCCTACCGGATTTTCCATCCCCATGGCTTCTATCCCGGCCCGGTTAAAGATGACATTTAAACTATCGTGATGATCTCTGGAAAAACTTCTTCCCGCGATGAATTTCAATTCCATCATTTCCAGCAGATCATAATTGGCTGGCCGGTAGGCAAACGGTAAAATTTCATCCGGGTCCTTACCTTCCCAGTCAATCGAGGTGGTGTTCCCACCTCCTACCAGGCTTTGTCCTGCACTCGATGCAAATTTCACTTCCGGTAACTGCCTGAGCTCAAACAGAAAAGTCTCCAGGTTGTTTTTCAATTTACCTTCAATATTAAAATAAATGATATTATTCCGGTTGTACCCGATATTCCGGGTTTGTATAAAATCGATCTGCTTATAAATCACGATCACCGATACGATAAAAATGACGGATAGGGTAAACTGAAATACGACCAGACCTTTTCTTACCCACCGTTCTCCGGCAGTCCCGTGCAGATCCCCTTTCATTACAGAGATCGGTTTAAAACCGGACAAATACAGGGCAGGATAGCTTCCGGCCAATATACCGGTTATCAAAACAATACACAGAAAGGGTAAAATAAGGGAAAAATCAAAGTGAAACGCAAGATTCTTTCCCGTGATCTGGTTAAATGAAGGCATGACCAGGAACACCAGAAACACGGCACAGATCAGGGCAAGCAATGTGATCAGCACCGATTCAGTAAGGTATTGGAGGACAAGTGACCGGCGATGTGCTCCGACCGTCTTCTTAATGCCTACCTCTTTCATTCTCCGGGAAGCCCTTGCGGTAGTCAGGTTCATAAAATTGATACAAGCCATCAGGAGTATAAAAATGGCAATCAGTGAGAACAGTCTCACATACTCGATCCTTCCGCCGCTCTGGAGCCCGTTATCATATCTTCCATACAGATAGGTCCTGTCATAACGAACGGGAAAAAGCGACCGATGAGAAGCATCGGTTTTTGTACCGATATAACCTGAGATCTTCCCGGTAAAATCGTTCGGATCAAATCCTTCTTTTAATAAAACAAAGGTAAATGGTCCAGAGTTTTCCCATGAAAAAGCATCGGGTTGTGAATCTTTTAAAAGATCGACCGATAAAACCATATCAAACTTCATGGAGGAGTTAGCGGGCACATTTTTAAGGATCCCGGAAATCAGGAACTCACGTTCATGTTGAAATTCAACTGCCTTTCCTATTATATTTTCGGTCGTGCCGAAAAGGCCCCGGGCCACCTCCTCCGAAATGACGATGGAATTTTTATCGGACAATACCCGGTCCGGATCCCCCTCGATCAGCTTAAAGGAAAAAACATGGAAAAAATCCTTGCCGGTATAGATCCCCCTGGCTTTCACATTTTTATCATTTAAGGTGAGTGTAAAAGGATCAAACCAGAAAAAAGGCGTTGCGACCGTGGCATATTCCACTTCAGGCATTTCTTCTTCCATGGATTCAGCCAGTAACCAGGGGGTTGAGCCGGTCACCCCAATATTTCCGGCATGATGCTGCCTTTCCATCAGCTGGAATAATCGATCACTGTTTGCATGAAAAGAATCCACCTTTATTTCATCCCTCGCCCAGGTATAAATCAGTAATGCACATGCCAGACCTGCAGCAAGACCGGTCAGGTTGATGGTAAAGGATGTTTTAAACCTTCTGAAATTCCTGAATGAAATAATGAAGTTGTGTCTGAACATATCTAAATAATTTAAGTTTGTAAAGATCGACCCTGCATTTCTGATCGCAAAAGGCCGCAGGTAGTTAAGTACCTGGTACCAGTAATTGAATCTGGCCCGTTAAACGCGGAAGTCCGATCTTCAACCTATGCTCGTACTGCTCATCCAAATCCCCCTGTACCTCTTCCAGAGCAATTCATCTCTTAGGAACCAGCACAGGAAACGATTGGCGAATTTTGGCGGTATGTTGTTGTGGTCATTCATTCCTTTGTTCACTCATTCAATCATTCATTCACCCATTCATTGATCTTATATCTATCCTCCATAATCAGTCCCCAATGCCGGGTACTGACTCCATAAAGACATTTTGAAGTCCCTTGAGGTTGCAAGGGCCCGTCGTCCATAAGCCGTGATCGTATAGATCCGTTTCCTCCGGCCTCCTCTTTCGGCGGTGGCTTTGCCCATCTCCGAGGTCAGAAAACCTTTGTCCTCTAAGCGGCTGAGGGTCGAATGAACAGCGCCTATAGAGACCGACCGGCCTGTCTGGGATTTAAATTCATTGGCTATCTTAAAAGCATAGGCTTCCTCTTCTCCCAGTATACCCACCAGGAGCATGATGACCTCTTCAAATTCCCCTAATCGTGTTTCTATCATGGATAAAGTTGCTTTTTAATTAAAAGACCTGATCCGGAATGAAACATCCCGAGAGTCCAGGATTTGGTGATTCACACCTCCCAGGCAGGGAACTATCTATTACTTACCAAATTGTAGAACTAATATAAAAACATTTTATAAGTTCTACAATCTAGAAAGAAATATCTTTTTATTCACTGTACATGCTGGAACCAGCAAAGGAAATATTGATCTCGGGTTGGTTTTAATTTTATCATGTTTAAATTTTTGCTATTGATAATTGAAAATGATAAACCATCTAAGCATTTTTACCTTACTGCTTTACCGAGGATACAAGTATTTATGATTCAAATTAAAGTTATTACTTCCGAGCAGATCGAAACAGTAGAAATAAACGTTGGCCCTTCATTATTGGACATTTTGAGGGAGCAAGGATTTGCCGTATATGCTCCCTGTGGAGGGAAAGGCACGTGTGGAAAATGCAGGTTGATTATACCCGGAGAAGGCAACGTGATTTCCTGTAACTATCATCCCCTTCATGATCTGGAAGTGATCCTTCCTGAGAGAAATGAAGTCAATATACTTGCAAGCCAAACTGAATTTCTTGAGGACCTTCCCTATCAAAACCATTCCTCAAAACATCTAAGCAACAGGCCATATGGCGTCGCCATTGACCTGGGCACCACCACGGTCGTATTATATTTTTTAAACCTGCATTCTGGCCAGATTGAGCAAATAGCCTCCTTTTTGAATCCGCAAAATATTTATGGTGCAGATGTTATTTCCAGAATAAACTACTGCCAGGGATATAAAGATGGATTAAATAAATTGCAGCAATCTATTGTCGGATCTATCAATGCAGCATTAGATACCTTTAAAATGAGAAAAAAGATGGGGCCGAAAAATTTTGAAAAACTTGTTTTTGCGGGTAATACAACCATGCTGCATATCCTTCTGGGAAAAGATCCGTTATCTATTGCTTTGGCTCCCTTCACTCCAAAATTTACTGGCAAACAAAAGGTAAAGGGTGCTTCAACCGGATTTCATATTCATGAGAAAGCGGAGGTTATTACTTTGCCTTGCATATCGGCCTATGTCGGGGCGGACATTGTTGCCGGCATGGCTGCCATCAGAACACTTTACAAGAATTATTTATTTCTGGATATAGGAACCAATGGTGAAATTGCACTCATTAAAGGAGATGAAGCTTATACCTGTTCCACTGCCGCAGGACCGGCATTTGAAGGTGCAAGTTTATCCTGTGGAATGGGTGCTGTATCCGGAGCCATATCGGGTTTTTCGAAGCCACAGAAATACCAGGTTATTGGGAATATAGCCCCTGGGGGCATCTGTGGGTCAGGCATCATTGATATAGTAGCCTATTTACTCCAGCATGAATTAATGGATGAAACGGGTCTGCTCAGAGAGACCTTTGTTATTCACCCTGAAAACAAAATCCAGGTAACCCAGCAGGATGTACGTGAAATTCAACTGGCTAAATCCGCCATCTATTCAGGTATCAAAATATTGATCAACATGGCGGATTTAGCCTTTCAGGAGATTGATGCATTATTTTTAGCCGGTGGTTTTGGAAATTATATCGACATTCAATCAGCTATTCGGATTGGACTCTTACCCGATCAGCTAAATAATAAAATAATTCCTGTCGGGAACAGTGCCGGAATCGGGGCGCTTCAATATTTAAAATCCAATATTTTCGGAAAGAAAATTGATAAAATCTTAAAAAGATCTCATTACATCGAATTATCCAACAGGGATGACTTTACGATGGAATTCGCGTTAAATATGAATTTTGTTAAACAGGAATGTTAAACCGGATTACCGATAAAAAGATCGCTGCTATTTCAGGCTATAATCAGGAATTTAATACAATTTTCAATTGATCCGCTGATATAGATATTCTGAAATAGAAACCATTATATCCCGTTTAAACCTTGGCGGTGCGACGCTTCATGATCAATATAGCTTCCTTCTCACTGGAAAACATCCCGTTTATATTTACCAGATGACCTGCCAGTTTTTTATAATTTTTGCGCATCAGATTTAACCAGACGCCCAGAAAATCAATCCCTTCAAAAACCAGGGCTTTGTTTTTCTCATACTCCTGAAGATTGGAGCGAAGATGATCGGGATGCAGGGTCCAATGCAGGCTGGGTTTTATGTGATGGCTGATGTGGTATCCATCATTCCAGCATTTATGATTGTATTTGGTATTGATACAGGTGATGCTGTTGGAATAAAGATTTCCTGGATCATCTTGGTCCAGGAAAGAATGTTGCGACCAATTACCCATCATCATTACGAGCCTGGACAAGATAAACGGGATTACAAAAACCCAGATGGTGGCATGCCAATCGACAAAAAACAACCCGACACATAGGACGATAAAAGCCAGTTCGCCACGGATTATGCGGTTACGTAATTTAAATCGTTTTTTCCGGTGAAAATAACGTGATGTTCTATAAGCCCCGAGAAAGAAAAAATCCAGAAAATATTTCAGAAAATCTTTCATGTTATCCCGCTGGTAAGGCATGGTTGAGCTCATATCCTCCTCCAGGTTATTTTCTCGATGGTGCATCCCCAGGTGATGAGTGGCATATGTTTCAGGTGTCTGTCCGAAAAAAGGTCCGATTATCCAGGCAAGGTAATAATTGGCCCAGTTATATTCCTTTTTAAACCATGGCCTGTGGCTGGTACAATGGAGCATCAGGCCAAACGGTCCCTTGAAAACAAAATTATTGAAATAGAAATAGAAGAGGGCAATTACCCACCAGATCCAACCCTGAATAAAGGGCAGGTATAATAGGATGCCGAGCGGGACCATGATCAAAGTGATCTGTAAGGTAAGATAAACAAAAGGCAGATCCCGTTCATCCCGGATCAGACTCAGCCAGAATTTATCAATCGTGTTATATGCTTTTTTTTCAAACGTAGGGTCGGTTATTTCGGGGAATTCTCTCATTAAGAAGCCAGATTAGATTTATAAACGGTCAGCTTTTAAATATCTGACATATTATTCGCGAATCCAACAGATAAATGGAAAATCTGACTGAACCGGGTCTGATTGTTTCTTTTAAGATGTATACTGATTTTTTTTGATTGGGGGAAAAAAAAGACGCGTGATACTTGATTACCGGAACTTTTTCTGTGTCCTCTAACATCGGCATCCCTGCCGTCTTTCAGATCAGCCTAGAGGGAGTTTTACCCAATAGGCCAGGCAGGAACACCAGACGTATTCTTATAGATCCGTGAAAGTTGTCATTCAGTTTAAGCTCCAGCGATAAAGACCTGGGATTTGCTACCATTCCGAAAATTCATAGAATCGGCCTTCAGGGGGTCCATTGTCCATGATGGTTCTGTATCGCCCCCTTATGACAATAAGAATTCATCCGGCACGCTGGCCAGCCGGGATATATCGAGGATTTTATCGCGAACTTTAAAATTCATCACACACCGGACCGGACAATCTCCGCAATCGCTGCAGGAAATATCCTTCAAATGGGCCACTTCCATGGCCTTTTTGGCATTGGTCATATTTCCATAACCATAGGCATACATATAGCTTCTCATATAAGTAGGAATATCGATCCGGTGAGGGCATTGATCGATGCACTGTCCGCATTGCTGGCAATACAACCCGGATGGGACATGCCTGTATCCCAACCGGAGATCTGCTCTTTCCTGCTCCGTCAGGCTAAGATCTCCCATAATGCCCACATCAAGCTGCAGCTGATCAAAGGTGGTTATCCCCGGTACACAAGTATGAATATTTTTATTCTGCAAAACCCATTTCAGTGCCGCCGGACCATTGATAGCTTCCTGTTTATCTTTATCCCAATAGCTCCCGGCCATGGTTTTCATAGCAATGATCCCCAAACCTTGATCAGCCGCATAATCGATCGCCTCATGCATTTCTTCCAGGTTATTTTTCCTGAAATTATAAGCGGTAAGAACCACATCATAAATTTTTGTGTCGGCAGCTGCCCGGATGGCCTCATGTTCCCAGGAGTGGGTGGCTATTCCGATATACCTGGCCAATCCCTGTTTTTTAAAGTTCTCCATCGCCCGGAGAAGAGGTTCAAAAAAAACGGATTCTCTTTTAGCGGAAAATGGCAACAGTAAAATATCTATTTCATTTACATCCAGGGCTTTCAGACTTTTTCCCACATCCTCTATAAACAGGTTGACATCCGTTTCCTGTTTAAAAATTCCAGCCTGGTGATCGATGGCATTGGGTGCTACACTTGTCATCAATAAATACGAATCCCGTGGCCTGCCTTTAACCACCTTGCCCAACATCCTTTCATTATTTCCTTCTCCATAATACCTGGAGGTAGCAAGCAATTTGATTCCCTCTTCGAGCGCTGCCTGTACCAATTTCGGATTATTGGTATCGCCTGTTCCCATACTTACGATCGGCAGTTTGAATTCTGTTTTCCCCAAGGTTCGATAAACAAACGGATTTTTAACCGACGTATTTATTTCCAGTAATTTTTTAGCAGAAGTACCCGTAAAAAGTGAAGTGCCGGCCACGCCCAATAATCCTTTCTTTAAAAAATTTCTTCTGTTTTTTATTTCCATGATAAAAAATATTTAGATGATAGAAATGATGGTCAACCCGCGAAAATCATGGTAAAAAGACACATTGATAAGTTCGGAAAAATCTATGAGAAAATCATGTATCAGTAATAAAATCTATGATATTTCACTGAGCCGCCTTACTAAAAATAAATTTTCTCCTGACTAATACACTAAAATTTAAATCCTTATCCTATTTAACGGTTGCAATCGCAGTTATTTCTATATGAAATCAATGTTTTTTCAAGAAAATTCCCCAACTTTTTTTATCTCTGATAAATATTTTATAATTTCAAGGTTATCCTTTTAAATTCCGCAACCTCATGGTGCATTTGTGGGTGCTGCAATGCATAGTTGATCATTTAAACATCGTTGAAAAACATGAAAGAAAAAAAACAATTTAAAAATTCTCCAATGGGTCCGAATGATGAGTTTCCCACAAAAAAGGGAATCAGCCGACGTGGATTTCTGAAAGGCGCCGGGATTACGACGGCCGGAACAGTCATGTTACAAACCGGTCTGCTGGGAGAGGCGAGGGCTGAAGTAAAAGAAGACACCCCTTTGGGTCCAGACAGTGTGCTGGTCAAATTGAAAATCAATGGACGAACCCGGACGGTGCAAGTAGAACCACGGGCCACACTGGCCGATACCTTGCGGGACCACTTGGGTCTGACGGGAACGAAAGTGGTTTGTGACCGGGGATCCTGCTCTGCCTGTACTGTCTGGCTGGACGGTATCCCGGTAAATTCCTGCATGACCCTCGCACTCGATGTAGGTGAGCGGGAAATCACCACCATTGAAGGCATTTCCAGTGACGGGCAATTGCACCCGGTTCAACAGGCTTTTATCGATCATGACGCCACCCAATGTGGATTCTGCACCAGTGGCATGATCATGTCCACCGTGCACCTTCTCAATACGAATCCACGACCTGAACTTGAGGACGTAAAAAAGGCGATCAGGGGAAACCTCTGCCGATGCGGGACCTATCCCAATGTTTTTAAAGCAACACTGGATGCAGCAAAAAAAATGTAAAAACTGAACTATGAATACGAAAAAATTAAAATTACCTTATGGAATTCCGGATCATAATCTGACCGAGATTGAGCGGGAAGTATCCATTCACGAACCAGATGCCTGGCCGGTAAATGACCAATTAAAACATGTTGGCAAACGGGTAAAGAGATATGATGCAGAAGCCAAAGTGACTGGCAAAGCCAAATATACGGCAGATATTCAATTACCGGGTATGTTATATGCCAAATTCCTTCGCGCCAATTTTCCCTCAGGAAAAATAATCTCGGTAGATACATCGAAGGCTGAAAATCACCCGGGTGTTTACGCCGTTCATGTGATAAAGAATGTAGTTACCGGTGCCCAGGAAACCGGACAAAAGGATACCAGTTATCCTGAAATCAAATTTGCCGGTCAACCCATCGCCGGTGTGGCTGCCCAGAGTCTTGACATCGCCGAAGAGGCAATACAATTGATCGAGGTGAGATATGATGCACAGCCTTTTGTTGTGGATGTGGAGGAAGCGCAGAAACCGGAAGCTCCCCTCGTATTTACCGTTCCTGTTATTCAACAGGAAGATGCAGGAGATGTGGGAGTAACCCATGAGGGAGATAAGGGACAGGGGAATGTAAGAGGTCCCTCCACGAGTAGTTTTTTCGGTGGTCCCAGGGGTGATCTCGAAAAAGGTTTCGCGGAAGCGGATGTCATTGTTGAAAATATTTACCGTACACAAGTACATACCCATGTACCCCTGGAAACGCATGGGGTGGTGGTTGACTGGAAACCTGAGGGAATGACGGTCTATGTTTCGACCCAGAATACAAAGCAGGTCAGGGATGAAATGGCAGAATATTTCGATCTTCCCAAGAGTAAGGTACGCGTGATCTGCGAGTATATGGGAGGTGGATTTGGAGCCAAGCACAGTGCCGGAAATTTTGGACCGATGGCCGGGATCTTATCAAAAAAGACAGGTCGGCCCGTGTGGTTGATGCTTGACCGGAAAGAAGAGCATGTATCACAGGGCAACCGGCCCAATTCGATCCACTATTTAAAGGTCGGGGCGAAAAAGGATGGTAGACTCACCGCCATTCAACAGCGCTCGCATGGTACCGCCGGGGTGGCCCTGGGAGCTGGAGTAGGCAGGATCGCCCAGATCTTGTACGAATGCCCGAATTTTGCTACGGAACAATACGATGTCTTTACCAATGCGGGTCCTGGTGCCGCCTGGAGGGCTCCGGGAAATGTGCAGGGTGCTTACGGGGTAGAGCAGGCCATCGATGAACTGGCCGAAAAACTGAAGATGGATCCCCTTGCTATGAGAGATGTCATCGATAAAAGTGAAGCCAGGAAAGTTGAGCGGCAACGCGGAGCTGAAAAATTCGGCTGGTCGAGAAGGAAACCCGCCGGATCAGATCCAGGCCCCATTAAAAAAGGTTTTGGTGTGGCACAATCTACCTGGCCTCGATTCGTGGAACTGGATTCGACCGCCGAGGTCCGGATTTTCCGTGATGGGGCCGTGGAGATCAGATCCGGTGTTCAGGATATTGGGACCGGGACCAAGACCATCCTGGCCCAGGTGGTCGCTGAAGAACTTGGGATCACTCCTGAGGAAGTAACCGTCCGCATCGGAGACACCCTATTCCCGGATGGACCCTCGTCAGGAGGCAGTAAAGTGACGGGTTCGATTACCCCCGCAGCCCGGAATGCGGCCTATAAGGTCAAACTTGAATTGTTTGAACAAGTAGCCAGTCAATGGGAAACGGAAATCTCTAAACTGAAAGCTGCCGATGGATATGTTTTCCAGGTAGATGATCCATCTAAAAAAATAACCTTTCAGGATGCATTAAAGGGCATGCGGACCGGAGCCATTTATGCCTCCGCTAGCCGTTCAGATGATTATGGAGGATTCAAGCAACCCTGGGGGCTGGCCTATGGGGATCTGGGCTCAGTACAGTTCGCGGAAGTCACCGTAGATACAGAGACCGGATTCATAAAGGTAGACAAGATCGTGGCCGCACATAGTTGTGGCCGTCCCATTAACATTGCCCATGTGGAAAGTCAGATCAATGGGGGTGTTATTCAGGGTATGGCCTATGCCTTGTATGAATACCGTTCAATGGACTGGCAGACGGGAATGATGATGAACGCCAATCTGGATCAGTACAAGCTCCCCTATTCCATGGAGATCCCTGAAATTGAGTCGATCATCGTGGAAGATTACAGTGGTCTGTCATCCACCGATGCTTACGGAATCGGCGAACCCGCCAACATAGCCACTGCAGTGGCCATTGCCAATGCGGTATACAATGCCATCGGGGTTAGAATTTATGAGATCCCGATCACGCCCGATAAGGTACTCAAAGCATTAAACAAAGTTTAAAAAGAATTATCATGAATAAATTCAGTTGGTACGAAGCAAAATCAGTGGAAGATGCCCTGGGCAAAGTAAATGCCACTGTCTCGGATATCCTGGCAAAAAACGGGTACAAATCATCGGCCATATTCAAGGCAGGCGGGATCGATGTGCTTGACTTGATGAAGGAAGGACTTGTCAGGCCCGGGATGGTCATCAATATAAAAAATATACCAGGATTGGATAAAATAGATTATGATCCCAAATCCGGGATGAGGATCGGAGCCAATGTGACCCTATCCCAGATGGAATCTAATCCCCAGATCCGGGACCGTTATCTTGCCTTACACCTGGCGGTGGCACATGCAGGTACACCTCAGATCCGTAATTCCGCCACACTCGGAGGCAATCTTGCCCAGAGAACCCGGTGCTGGTATTTCAGGTCCCTCGACCACCAGTGTTACCGGAAAGGTTCCGGCACCTGTTTTGCACAGGAAGGTGAAAACGAGTTCCATGCCATTATTCATAACCAGCCCTGTGCCAGTGTTCATTCCTCATCCGTTGCCACTGCGCTGCTGGCCTTCAATGCAAAAGTGGAGATTGTCTCTTCTGAAGGTAAAAAAAGGGAGGTGATGATGGAAGATTTCTTCGTCCATCCCAGCAAGGACAGTCGGACAGAAAATGTGCTCAATGCCAATGAAATGATCACCTCCGTGGTGGTTCCGGCGGTTACTGATAACACGAAAAGCTATTATATCAAACAAGGTGCCAGGGAATCTCATGACTGGGCCATGGCCGATGTAGCCATCGTGGCAGAATTGTCTGGAAATCGATGTAAAAAGGCTGAGATCGCACTTGGTGCAGCATCACCGGTCCCCATGAAAGCAAAAGCTGCGGCCGATTCATTATCCGGAAAAGAGATCAATGATGCCAGTGCTGTCAATGCAGGAGAAATTGCCATGAAGGACGCTACTCCCCTGGGGAAGAATGGATACAAAGTTCCCATGTTCAAAACCATTATCAAACGAGCCATTTTAAAGACCGTTTAGTTATGAAAAATGAAAAAACTGCTAATATTCAACTCTGTCGTCATCTGAAAGGCAAAAATCCCTTTGGAACCCTGGAAGGGGGAAGTCAACCCTGGCAGGTCACCGATGATCCCAATACGATCTACTGGTGTGTCAAATCAATGGGTGCCGGCGGGCCGGATAATGGCCCGATCGATCCGAAATTGTGCCGTGCGGGAAGGGTGTGCTTTAAAGCCCCGGATTATTAGGAGCTGAGTTTCTGTTTCCATATTTGCATTATCCCGGTATTTATAGAGGGAAGGATGGTTGAACCATCAAGAAAAACCTTCCACTTAAGGATTTTGGGTATACACAAAACGTTTTCCTCACTGAGCCATGTGAAGTGTCTTTGCAAATCTTAATCAGTCTATTACTTTACAAAGAATGAAACTCAATTATATTTTACCTTTTTCAACTGGTTCCATACAGATCCTTCACAGGAGCTCAGGAAGCGAAATGATTCTTTTTAATACCCTGCCTTTATAAACTTAAATCAGGTACACTTTCCCGAGGCAGCCTTTCTAATTAATCTGAATCAATGTCTCGTTTCCATCGTATTGCACTTCCTCAGAAGGAACATAATCAGTATCAATACCGACCTGATTTTCTTTTGAAACAAATACAACCCTGAACGTCCTTTTCCCGATCATCCCCTCATAGGTTCCCTGTCTCTGGCCAATGGTCAGCGTCCCATTCTTTTCTGACCATCGGACCTGTATAATCGAATAATTTCCTTTCTCATAATCATAGTTACTCCCCTCATCCTCATACAGATCAAAAGTGACGTCTTCTCCCGTATAAATGAGTAAGGTAATAGGATCAGCCGGCTTCTGGGCGGTGTATTCCATTTCCGGCCCCATTGGCAATATCGATCCAGCTTTCACAAACAATGGCATGGTTTTATACGGAGCCTCAGCAATGATTTCCAGACCTCCTTCAAAATATTCACTGGAATACGCCTCATACCATCCCGGTCCTTCTGGAAGATATACCTTGCGCGATCGTGCTTCATACTGATAAACCGGACATACCATCAAGGAGGGACCGAACATGTATTGATCAGCGATATTAAAAACAGCAGGGTCACGGCTAAAATCCATCGCCAGTCCACGCATCATGGTGTAGTCTTTCAGATGGATCCAGCCGGCCAGGCTGTAAATATAAGGCATCAGCTTATATCTGAGGCGATTGTAATAGACCATCGACTGATAAGCAGGGTGGTTTTCCGGAGCGATGTTATACACTTCACGAAAAGGGTATTGCCCATGAACCCTGAAAAGGGGCACAAAAGCACCAAACTGATACCATCGTGTATTCAACTCCCTCCACTCTTTCATGTCCTCACTCCCCTCCTTTGCCCTTTCATAACGTTTTTCGACACAAAATCCACCAATATCCATGGTCCAGTAGGGCAGGCCGGCGAGCGCAAAATTAATTCCGGCTGAAATCTGGGCTTTCAGGTCCTCCCACCTCGTGCCGATGTCCCCACTCCAGGTAACGGCTCCATATCGCTGAATACCCGGGAAACCGGAGCGGGTCAGGATGAAAACCCGGTCATGATTGTTAGCGGACCGTTGCCCTTCATAAATTCCCATGGCATTTACCAGGGAATAGGCATTGAAATATTTTGTGGAAGGGCCTGGGGCAGTTGGATTCATGAGGGCTTTCCGGTAATCGATGCTGGCATTTGAAAGGATATCAGGTTCAGTGGCATCCAGCCACCAGGCATCAAATCCTTTCGTATAAAGCTTTTCACAGATCTGTTCCCAGAAAAGTTCGCGTGCACCTGGAGCATATGCATCATAAAAAGATCCGATATACCCTGGCCAGATCCAGTCCCGGAGGCTGTCTTCCACGGCCAGCCGATACATCCATCCATTCCTGTCGAATTCCTTAAAATGTTCGGTGTTGATGTAAAATTTCGGCCACACTGATATCATAATATGGGCATTCTGCTTATGAATTGAATTTACCATTCCCTCAGCATCGGGAAATCTTTCCAGGTCAAAATCATGACTTCCCCATTGGTCGACAGGCCAGTAGGACCAGTCTTGAACGATGTTATCAATCGGGATGTGGCGCTTTCTGAATTCGCTTAATACTCCCAGTAATTCATCCTGGGTCTTATATCTTTCACGGCTTTGCCAGAATCCAAAAGACCATTTTGGCATCACCTGTGCCTTCCCGGTCACGGTCCGGTAGTGGCTGATCACCTCATCCATGGATATACCCCCCATAAAATAATACCGGATGTCATTTCCCATTTCAGAAAAGAAGGAAAGATCATTCTGTTCCTGTGGATCTGCCGGTGAAAGTGCTTTCAAGCCAATATAGGAAATCCCTCCATCCGGGATCCAGACCAATTTAATGTGATGTTTTTCCCCTTGAATCAGGTCCAGATCAAATTTTGCAACCGAAGGATTCCATGCCGTACGCCATCGATCGAATATTAATTCATCATCGATCCATAATTTCGTATATCCTGCATAGTAACAGAGAAACCTGTATACCCCGGATTCAGGAGACACAAGATCCCCTTCCCAGGTGATGATGGAATTTGAAAAATCGAATCCTTCCGGAAAATTAGATATGGTTTCCAGATTTTCGTAATCGATTGCCTTTTCCTTCCTTTCCGTAAATACATGCCCGCTCACCTGGTCATCCACATAGGTTGTGGTCAATCCACCGTCCTGGCCGTCCTTATCATAAAGAACGAACTGATCAATATTTGAATAGGGCCGCGGATCACCAAACCGGGTCAAGGAATAGTTATCCCACAGAACACCATAATTCCGGGTCGAGATAATAAAGGGAATCGACACTTTTGTATTATATTGAAACAACTCTTCATTTTTTCCCTTATAATTGATCTGATGTGCCTGGTGTTGTCCCAACCCATATAAGGCTTCATTTACAGGAGAATCAAATTGCTGTCGGATGGAAAACCCATTTACCCCATCCACCATCACCGGATCAAAGGACCGTCCCTCATCTTCCTTTTCCGCCAGAATCTGTTGATCATTCAGATCAAAAAAGCCGACCTGGCCCGTGCTTCTGGAAACCTTAACCTGCAGTCTTGAGGTAGACAGAACTATCTGCCCCTTGGTATGTGATACTTTAAAATCAGGAAATTGATAAATTCCCGATTCGATGAGACTTTTTGTGGTATCAAAATTTGTCGTAGCTGTGGCTTCCACTTTAATGATATCATCCTGAATGACAGTAATCCGAACAGCTACCGTCTGCTCTTTACCTTCCGGATATATGACAACACCAGAATCGTTAATTTGAAAATTTTCTTCCGAACATGCTGCCAAAATCAACAGGAGGGTGACAAAAAATACACCATATTTCATAATTAAAAATCATTATGTCCAACCATTAAAAAACTCATTCGACAGATGCCATAAATTCAGGAAGATAATCGCTGAATTTTCCTGGTTTCATCCATTTATTTCAACCACATTTTTCAACCTTTCATCTTCAAAGGTGATGTATCCTTTTGCCTTTTTAGCATTATTATTCCTCAGGGTAATATCACGGATTTTTTCTCCCTTTACATGAATAAAATCAGCACATCCCGGGATGGCGCTGGAATCTCGAATCAATACATCATGGACATTCACAAGCATGATTGCAGGCGTATTGCCTTCTTTTAATCCCTGGCGTCCGGAAAAGGAAACGATCTCAACCTCCGATGAATCCTTCAAAAAGAATGCACTTCCCCATTTTTTCTCAGTCTGATCTTCTGCCCAATCAACGGAAAGATCCCTGATTTTCAGTCCTTTTATATTCATTATTTCCATGGCATGTGTTGTGCGCTTGGAGATATAATTCTCCGGTTTCATGTTGATCTTAATATTTTCCATCCGGATATGCTCCAGTGGCTGTTCCGGATGACCTTTCAGGACACTGGTACCTCGAATCTGAGAAATGATGTTTTCAATGAAGATCTCCTGGATCTTTCCAAGCCGGGAGCTTTCTCCCCGTTTCTTCAGGATAAATTTGCACAACTCGGCACTGCCCCACCAGTTCCAGTGCCGACGGCTGGTCTCGATGGTCAAATTACTGAATAAAACGTCGCTTACGGTAGCTCCATCCTGCACATTGATCCCAAATCCCTTGTTTGAGTTGCGGATGGTACAATTGCTGAATATCACATGCCGTATATCGGCATGTGTTTCCGTACCGATCATCAATGGGGTAGAAGAAGAAGTTAATACACAATTCGTCACCACAATATTTTCGGCTGGGCTGGCTTTTTCCTGTCCCTGCCGCAAGGGTGTTTTCAGGACGATTGAATCATCCCCGGTGACGATTACTGAATCTGAAATGGTCACATTACTCGTTGAACAGATGTCGATTCCATCTGCATTCACCCCCTTCTCAAGATCAGAAAAAATATAGATCCCCCTGACAAATACCCGGTTACAATCATTGAACCGAATATTCCAAAGGGGCGAGTTAATCACTGATATATCCCTGAGCAGGATATTTACACAATTGTTTAGTACGAACATAAACGTTTGCATACCTGTCCGGTAATACCGGCGCATATCTTCTCCAGCTTCCCGGGCGATCTCAATCTCATCAGCAATTTCCGGATCCACGCCTCTCATATCAGTAAATTCGTAATTCGCCAGTCCATTCAACGTTCCTCTTCCTACCACAGAAATATTTTCGGCATCTTCTGCATAGATCATGGTGCGGGCACCCGGAATAAAGTCCTGAGGATCCTGGCTGAGGAAAAGCGTGGCCCCCGCTTCGATATGTAACGTAACATGATTCTTTAACGGAAGGGTCCCCACCGTATAATCTCCTGGGGGCACGAAAACAGTTCCGCCTCCACCTCCTGAACAGGCATCAATCGCTGCCCGGATTGGTTGCGTAGCATTATCCGCCCGATTACCGCTCGCTCCAAAATTTCTCACGTTAAAAAAGTAATTGGTATTTTCATCCATGGGTTCACCAGATGCATTTACGTAAGATCCCAGGATTCCTGCTCCCAACAATGCAGCTCCTTTTTTCATGATGGAACGACGAACCAATTTTGACGGATCTGAATTTGTTGATTGGTTTTTTTTCATTTTGAACGGCCTTGAAACAGGTTTTTCATTGATCGGGTACTTTAACAATTTTAATTTAAAAATTACAGCGAAATCAGGCCAACCTTGAATACTTCATTTTCAGAATTTATATCCTCACGGGCGCCATACTGCCACATCGGCTGGGGCCAGTACGGCATCTCCAATAATAAATTTAGCTCCCGCAGACGTATCGATCTGATAATTTTCCGAAGAATAATTGACTGCGATCATAAATCCAGATCTCCAGTACACCAATACTCCCTCAGGGTAATCTTCCACACTGATACCATTTTTCGTATACATCTTTCTGATGATTTCTTTTTCAAGGTCACCTGCTTCGGTATCAACACCGATATACCAGATCGTGCCTTTACCCAGGTTATTTTTTAAACAGCAAACATCTCCCTGATAAAATTGATCTGCATAACGGGCCAGTATTTCTGTTCCCTTATCAGGTTTGATCCGTTCACCCCATGTATTCCATGCATATAACCGGTCATCCAGTTCCACCTGACCTTTATGATGCGGTGGCATCATATCAAAGGATTGTATTTCTCCTCCAATTAATCCGTTTATTATTCCTGAAAGATTTGATTCCCAGAAATGAGCATTTTTGTTTTTCATGCCTGTCCGGCAGGTTAGCACTAGATTTCCACCTGATTCCACATACGTTTTCCACTTTAACACCAATGCAGTATCAACCTGTTGATAGGCTGGCGCCACCAGGAAATCATATTGACTGAAATCCGAAGATTCATCCACAAAATCAACTGGTGTTCCCAGTGACTTAAGTATCCGGTGGTATTTCAGCAGGTGTTCCCAGGTATCCCATTGCGCTGTCTGTTTTTGATTTTCCAGGTTCCAGAAGTTATCGAAATTCCAAAGAATGGCAGTTTTTCGCTTTTCCAGTTCCTCCGGCATGGAAATCCCGGGATGAAATATTTTCCTTAATTTCTTAACTTCGCCTATAACTTCTGCAAATTCCTTTCCTCCCTCAGACAGGGTACTGCCATCTGTTGTCACAATGCCTGCATGATACTGTTCTGCCCCATACAAAATCTGCCGGTACCGGTAGGTACAGGCGAAAGAACAACCACCTCCGAAACTATGCCATAACCACATACGTACGGTGCCAGGCATTAAAAGGGGGTTATAACGACCCCAATTTACCTGACCCGGCTGTAACTCCATGATCCCCGTAACTCCACCAACCGAACGGAAATAATCGGTGCCATACATCAACAAACTGTAATCACCTTTCCGGAAACCATTTTCCCCGAGGTTATCACTTCCATAATTTGGATAGGCAGTGAAGGCAGGGAAATCAAGATATTTGGTTCGCCGTGGATCAGGACTGGATCCGAGAACCATGTAATTGGTAGTAATAAACTGACTGGTCGGAATATACTTTCGAAGTTCACCAGTCTGCAGATCAAGAAAATCAGCCTGCATATCAGCAGAAAACCGTTTAAAGTCAAGGAGGGCCATTGGATTGGTCCCCCACCATCCAACTAAATGGGCATTGGGAATCCTCACCTGATCAAACGATTGATATTGCTGGCTCCAGAAGGCTGTTCCCCATGCCGCATTCAAATTCCGTGTCGTCTTGTATTTATTCTCCAACCATTGCCGGAAGGCCAGTTGCGCGGAGGGGCTGTAATCTTCCTTGGCATCCGGTTCATTATCGATCTGCCAACCCTTGATGTTTGGATTCCCTTTATAATGCCTGCCCATTTCCGCCACGATCTTCTGGGTATACTCCTTTACATGTGGATTGGTCAGCGACAAATTGGCCCTTGTGCCATGTTCCTTTCGCTGAAGGACGGCATCCATCAGATAAATATCCGGATATTTTATGCCCAGCCATACAGGTGGACAAGGAGTTGGAGTACACAGAATTACCTTCAGGCCATATTTTGCCGCAAGTGTAATGACCGAATCAAGCCAGGAAAAATCATATACTCCCTCCTCCGGTTCAAGCATCGCCCAGGAGAATTCTGCCATGTGGATGAATTCAAATCCTAACCTGGAAATATTATTGATATCCCGTTCCCACTGTTCAGGATTCCAATGTTCAGGGTAGTAATAAACACCTGTTGACATGAGATCTTCTTCCGGAAAAAAATTTTGCCCTCTCAAATCAATTGAATTCAAAAGGATCAGAAAGCAGATCAGTAATATTTTATGATTCATATAATTTGAGTACCATTCAGTTCGCAATCTAAAAAATTTGATCCGCTTTCGTTCAGGGCGGGTTAAATGCAAAAGAAATATGACTGATATGAAATAAAGATAACATAGATTTTTCAGAATTGGAAACAGGGAGTTTTTATACCATGCTACCTCTCCTAGGTGGCTTTTAGATTACGTTTTTTCTGTTACAAAGGCACAACCTGTCCGAGGTTGAAATGAAGATTGATATGGTTCGATAAGGGGATAAAATATCAGGGAATCTACCAACATAGCACTGGGTTTTAGAGAAAAGGTCATAATGATCTAATCTTCTAGTTAATTGCAGGAAATATAAGCTTGTCTTTGGTATAATATTTATATGAATAGACTCACCTAAAGGTTTATCATCTTAAGCAAAGATGATTTTCTACGGATCCTGCTTATTGACAATAATCCAATTTGGAAGCAATGAACTCGGTAATCTCATCCGCACATTCCGGACATTGAGCCGGGTCGAAGGGAGCATAATGATCAGCGGGTGGAGTATCGGTTAGTTTAAATAAATAATCCTCTTCCTGAAAGCCTTCCTCCTGCATTCTCTCCATCATGGCTGTGGGCCCGCAAAAAAGCCTTTCTTCTTCGATCCAGTTGACCTTCACCATTTCACATCCGAAGGGGCGGTACTGATCATCCTTGCCGATAATACTTAATAAATAAGGTTCTCCCTGATCGATCAAGGCTGCATCGAAGATCATTCCGGCTAAACTGATCACTCCTTTTACGGAACTACTGCATTCACCATAATTGTCGTTGCCTTTGATCCCTCCATCCTCCATAATATATCCAGATAATTTAGGATCCATCTGAGTAAGATCCTTTTCATCAATATAGGCAGCATGTAAAGAAGCCATGGCTCCCATGGAAGCCCCCATTAACCAGATATTGGTGGTGTCAATCCTGAATAATGAGGAATAACTTTTGAAAAAACGGACCGCTGATCGGAAATCGGCACTTATCCGCATGGCCGTCCTGTCAAATACTTCAGTTGCCATAGGAATGCTATCTTCCCAATGTCTGATTCCCTTGATATCGGCTATTACATACCCTTTTAATACAAAATCTCCAACATAGTTGATACCTTCTGTGAAAAAACTTCCATCGGCATCCATGGCATAGGTAGTCTGGCCCATCATGATAACGAGAGGCCTCTGCAGGATGGTATCTCCTTCCGGTTCATAAAAAGTCAGATCGAGTGACTTATTATTTCCGAAGGGTTCGGTGATTCCCTTTTTATATTCAAAGGGAGGTTTATATTGCAATATCCTTTCAAAAACACGTTCCACATATCTCCCTGTAATTTTCGGACAAGCAAAGCAATCTCCCCCACAATCAATACATTCTTCACCCTCATCCTTAATTCCATTAAAACATAAACAGGACCGGCAGGGGCCCCCACAATCGATCCCTGTCTCACCACCATTCTGAATTCCATCTACACATGTTGGTAAATCATCTTTTGTACAGGCATTAAAAAAAAAGAAAATGAATGGCAGAAAAATTAAAAATGGAAATCGATGATACATTTTTTTTTCAGAGGGGGCGCTAAGATCAAATTAGGATAAATATTCAATAAATCCTAGATTATCTTCAATGTTCCTTGGATCTTACGATTTATTAAGAATCCTGACCGGTCATTACAATAATTTTATAAATGTCTGATTAAAAAAATGCGATTGATTGCAACTATTTCCATGTACCCGACATCTGTTAAATAAAAAATCGATCCATGTGGCATAATTATCTCAAGATCAGTTTCCGCAACCTACGTAAGTACAAACTCTATTCTTTTATCAACATCACCGGACTCAGTATCGGCATTGCCCTGAGCATCCTGATTTTTTTGTTCATTGCCGATGAGTTATCATTTGATCAGTTTCATTCAAAAAAAGATTCCCTGTTCCGGGTGGAAGCCAAACAGTATACCTATGGTGAAGAAAAGAGTATTTTTGATACCAACCAGGATGGTATCTGGAAGATAGCCTGGATGCCTACCGCACTAGGGCCCACCATCAGCGATGAAATACCGGATATTCTTCATAATACACGATGGGAATCAGGAAATGGTATTTTAATTTATGAGGATAAAATTTTCGAGGAATGGGTAAATTATGTGGATCCCGGCTTTTTCTCCATGTTTGATTTCAGGTTATTGCAGGGGGATCCAGCAACCATCCTGAAGGATAAAAGTGAGATGGTGATCACGGAAGCTTTACGGGTAAAATATTTCGAGGACAGCGATCCCATAGGAGAAACCATTCAGCTGGACGTCAATGGGGAGATTACAAATTACATGATCAGTGGTATCATTGAGAATCCTCCATCCAATTCCTCCCTTCATTATAATCTTTTGATCCGTCAGGAAAACAGGCCCTGGTATGATGAAAGTCTGGCCAGCTGGCATTCCTTCAATTGCCCCACATTCATTGAACTGTCTCCACAGGTAGATCTGCCGGCATTCAGGGAGCGCCTACTTACTTTTGAAAATAAATACTTTGCCGAGGAAAAAAAGGAGACCCGGGAGCGGGAAGCACTGGAAGAGGATGTGCCCGTCTTCGAGCTGTTGATCCAACCTTTTACTGATATCCACCTGGATCCTGAAGTGAGCTGGTATAAATCCAGCAATCCAACCTATTCCTTGATACTGGGAGGTATTGGCATATTGATCCTTTTGATCGCCTCCATCAATTACATCTCCCTGTCACTTAGTAATTCATCCTCGAGGGTGAAAGAAGTTGGGGTCAGGAAAGTATTAGGTGCCAATCCTGCCAACCTTGCTACTCAGTTCTGGGGAGAATCCATGATCCTTGTTTTCAGCGCGCTGATTATGGGGATTATGCTGACTGGGATCCTGATTAAACCTTTCAATGCTTTTACTGACAAAACCTTGTCGCTCCTCAGTGATCACTCCCAGGGATTTTTATTGTTCTTACTGGTCTTGGTTTTTATTATCGGGTTAATTGCAGGAGGTTATCCCGCCATTTTCCTTTCACGATTCCAGCCGGTAAAAGTTCTCAGGTCCGGAAATTCAACCAAATTCAATACCCTGTTGATACGTGGTCTGGTCATCCTGCAATACAGCTTATCCGCTTTTCTGATCATCAGCTCCATGATCATGTTTCGCCAGATGCGCTATATCACTACCAAAGATCTCGGATTCAACAAAGACCAGGTTCTGGTAATCCCTACTTTAACAGGGTGGACGGACGAAGGGGAAACCACCGTTAACCGGCTGGAACAGGCATTGAGGGGGAAACCAGGCGTCCTGCATGTATCAGGAACCAGCGCCTCCTTCAACAAGGGATGGTCAAAAAATGGTTTCGAGATCGAAGGGGAAGAACATTCCGCTTTTACTTACCGGGTCAATGAAAACTACCTCAAAACCATGGAATTGGAGATTATAGATGGGCGTGATTTTGATCCGAACCGTCTTTCGGATTTCAGGGAGGCCATCATTGTCAATGAAGCGCTCGTCCAAGATTTCGGATGGACAAATCCCATCGGGGAACATCTTTACTGGCGCACCGACAGCTCGTCCTGCCTCATCATCGGGGTGGTTAGGAATTATCATTTCCTATCCCTCGAAAATGAAATTGAACCCGTGATCCTCTATACCAACGCGGGGACAGGTAAAATCACTACTGCATTGATTAAAATTAGCAGCGAAGACATTCCAGCAACCCTCGCAGTAATTCAGGGCACCTGGAAGGAGATCTATCCGAACAGACCCTTCGATTACAGTTTCCTGGATGATGACGTGACACAACAGTACAGCCAGTATCAACGCTGGATGAAGATCATGTCGGCATCCACTTTCCTGGCTATATTCATTGCCTGTCTGGGCCTTTTTGGGCTAAGCGGGATCAATGCGGTCAACAGGATGAAAGAAATAAGCATCCGAAAGGTCCTGGGCGCTTCAGTCAATCAACTCTTCCTGCTGATGAACCGGGAAGTGGTATGGCTGGCCTTGATCTCTTTTATCCTGGCTATTCCTGTGTCCTATTACATCATGCAGCAATGGCTTGATTCCTTTCAATATAAAACAGAAATTGCCTGGTATGTATTCCTGATCGCTTCGCTCGTTGGAATCCTGGTGGCAATCCTGACGGTCAGTTATCATGCCCTCAAAGTTTCTTTTATCAATCCTGCAGAGATATTGAAAGATGAGTGAATCTTAATGGTGAAAGCTCAAGCTCAAAGCTCAAAGAAGCAAGTAGAAAACAGCAGACAAAATGGATAATGCATAAGTGCATTATTTGAAGATCAGCATTGATGGCTTCATTACTAAAACTTTTACTCGAATGCCAACAGGATCAGATCCGGTCTTTGTATGGATCCCATGAAATGTGAGCGGATCCCGAGGTTAAATTCATTTCCTGAATATAGATATCAAGCAAGGATTTCCCATACCGCGTCTCCAGATAATTCTTTACAATTTCAGGATCAGCATCAGTTTTCCATTCATGGTAACAGGTGGTGGGTTCTCCTTTATTCCATCCTCCACTATGAAATTTAAGATCCATCCCCAGGACCATCGATGCATCTATGATGTCCTCCACCTCTCCAAAGGGGGTTAATTCATATTCTGTTGTAAACCTTACCCTGAATAATTTCATTTTAATGATATCCCCTGGCGAATTGCTTGGTTAAACTTTGGATGATTTTACATTATATGGCTTATCTGATTTAAAATTTAATAATAAATTAAATAAATCCGAAAAATAATAAACCCTACTTTCCCATAGCGTAAAAATCAAGCTGAAATGACCTTTTCATGCAAAATTACAATCTTATTTCCTATTTTCATTCAGGATGGAACAAATCCTGTTAAACACAAATTCTAAGGGCCTATAAGTCAGGGTACTTCCGCCCCCGGAAATTGTTCCTATTTTAACGCCTTCTCACAAATCCGGGAATAATCCGGTCACAAAAAAATGATCAATCAAAAAAATGATCAAATGGATCGACTATGTTTGTATCAGGGATGATAATTTTCTATATTTCAAGACCCCAAAGGGGTAATTGGATGGAACAAAAACTTTTTTAACATAATCTTCAATTATATATGAAAGAAAAAAAAATACTGCTGTCAGAAAAGGAAATACCTGAGAAATGGTATAACATCATGGCAGACATGCCGAACAAACCGATGCCTCCACTGAATCCTGCAACCATGGAACCGATCGGACCCGATGCCCTCGCTCCCTTGTTTCCAATGGAATTGATTGCACAGGAAGTAAGCACTGAAAAATGGATTGAAATACCGGAAGAAGTAAGGGACATTTATAAATTCTGGAGGCCGTCACCCATGTACCGTGCCTATAATCTGGAAAAGATGCTGGACACACCTGCCAAGATTTATTATAAATACGAAGGGGTAAGCCCAACCGGATCTCACAAGCCGAATACTGCAGTCCCTCAAGCATATTATAATAAAAAGCAGGGAGTGAAAAGAATCACTACGGAAACAGGTGCCGGCCAATGGGGAAGCGCCCTTGCCCTTGCATGCAATTTTTTTGGCATTGATTGCGAGGTTTACATGGTCCGGATCAGTTATGAACATAAGCCTTACCGGAAGGTCATGATGAACACCTGGGGGGCACAAGTATTTCCCTCGCCCTCCGACCGGACAGAAGCGGGGCGGAAGATCCTTGCCAAAGATCCAAATTCTCCCGGTAGCCTGGGGATCGCCATTTCTGAAGCCATAGAAAGAGCTGTCATGGATGAAGATACCAAATATTCACTGGGCAGTGTATTGAATCACGTATTGCTCCATCAAACCGTGATCGGACAGGAAGCTATTAAACAGATGGAAATGGCAGGGGATCTGCCCGATATTATTGTGGCTCCATTCGGTGGTGGATCTAATTTTGCCGGGATATCATTTCCCTTTTTGAGACTGAATCTGGAAGAAGGAAAAAAAATACGGGCCATTGCCGTTGAACCGGCTTCCTGCCCGAAATTGACCCGTGGACAGTTTCGATATGATTTCGGAGATACCATTGGTATGACCCCTCTACTCCCCATGTATACACTGGGACATAATTTTGTTCCTGCACCAATTCATGCGGGGGGATTACGTTATCATGGCGCTGGTGTGCTGGTCAGCCAGCTTTTGAAAGACAAGCTCATTGAAGCCCGGGCTCATCACCAGATCGAATGTTTTGAGGCTGGAATCACTTTTGCAAAAGCGGAAGCCATCATTCCTGCACCGGAGGCCACACATGGTATTGCCACGGCCATCCAGGAAGCACAGAAATGCAAGGAAGAAGGGATAAGCAAGACGATCCTGATCCACCTCTGTGGTCATGGAAATTTTGATATGGCAGCCTATGATGCATACTTCTCTGGCAAACTCACGGAACATGAACTTACGGAAAAGGAAATCGCTGATTCACTGGCTGAATTGAATACACCAGTGATCAAATGACCTATTGGTTCTCAAAAAAGCTGCCTGACGGAGAATGCCAGGCAGCTTTTTCCGCTGTTTATTTCATTCTTATATTCTTTGATATATATTTGCATCCCAGATTTTTTTTATGTCAGGATAGATTAAGAACAATCTGGCATGGATTTTGGTCATTTTTTAATATAAATCAACAAATTAAATAGCACAGATATCATGAAGGAAAAGGAAGGCAGCGTAAATTTTGTATTGGGTGTGCTGGGTTTTGCATTGATCTTGATTGTTGCGATCTTATTGCTCCCCTGAATATCATCTCTAATGCGTCATACTGAGCTTATTTTCCTTTTGTGAAGGAAATAAGCTGACATACCAGTTTTAATCCTCCGAAATCATGAGTGTAAGCTGATGCTGTTTCAGGAACCTACCGGGATTTTTATCTTAAGATTGGAATAGTTGTTAATGAAATTAATAGTCAGGGAAAGAATAACGTTTTCCGGATCATGATTGGACTGAAATGCTAGTAAAATGCTATTCAACCTTTCAGCATTCATATTCAGTTCGATCAACTTCAGATCATTGAACATCTTTTCCAATTTCAACCGATCCGTAACCACCCACAAAGAAATAGATTTATTGGAAAACATCTGATGATCCATGATCCACCCCCCATTGTCAGTGATTTTCCTTTCCAGTTCATGAATCACTTCATTTCGTTTCCGATCACAGTAGGCTTCAATAAAAATTCGTTCCATAAAAATACATTCCAGCAAGGAAAGAACGTGGAATATACAAAAAAAAATCAATTATACCAATCCCCCATCTTTTTTCGGATATCGACAATTTTTCCCAGATGATAAGCATTATGATCCGCCACCAATAGGATCTCCCGCAAATAGGTATGCCCCTGTCCATGAGGTATTTCGCTTGTCAGATCAAGCGCTTCATCCGCGATCAGTCGGAGGATACCTTCCAGATCATTTTTAAATCGATCAATGGTGGACTGCCATTCATCATCGGTAATATCATCTTTCTTAGCCGGCCAATATCCTTCTGGCCAAACCGGAGATACCCAGCCTATTTCGATTGTAAAACGGTAGATATCTTCCTGGGCTATCCGTATGTGCTCAAGTTCTTCATAAATCGAGTGAAGATTGGCATCAGGATGGAAGTTCCGCATTTCCGGATTAACATTTTTAACGGCTTCCTCAAAGGTAAGGTGGGCAGATCCACCCTTAACCAGTTCGATCAGGTCTTTTCTGAAATTTTTATCATTCATCGGTTTAAATTTTAAGTATACGTCCTATTCGGAAGAATTGGATTGTTTGTATATTCAGTTTCTAGTAAGTTTCAGGATCACATTTCGCTTATCTTCACGATTGCTTGTTGTAGGGAAAGGATTTACTTCTAGTAATTCAAGGGTAAATTCAGTATTATAAAAAATAAAGGATTTCAGGCTGGTTATCGATGGGGAACAGTCACCAAGACATAAAAGTGTACTAAACTGACTGTTACGGGTATCTTCAATGACTACCTTTACCAATACCTGACCTGCCTGCACACAGAATGCATCGGAAGGACACCGGTTTTCTTCTATCTCAACCAGGTTTACATACAATGAATGGTTCCGGTCATCCACAATTTTGACCTGATCATCCAGTTCAAGACTGAATTGATCATTGATCCTCACCATAGCTGGCTCATCCTGATTGCATCCGTAAAAAACCGGGAATAGCAGAAAAATAAAGAATACCCTTTTTATAATCATAAACAACTCATGCATTCAATCCTGACCTATGTATCCTTTTTTGTCCTTGGTATTTATCAGAACGTTAGCTATAAAGATATTCAAAATTGAGGATAAATAGGACTGGATGAAGGAAGAAAAATCAATAGGACAGAAAAGTGGAAAATATCCAGATCATATAAAAGATCCCCGCCATCAGAAAGATCAATCCATATTTTTCCACCCTGGGCCACGTACCACCCTTCCCGGAAAGGTCCTGGTATGTTGCCTATTCTTCAAAACCTGTTCTCCATTCACCCAGACATGGATCATACCTGTAGCATATTGATGAGGTGCTTCAAAGGTGGCATGATCCTGTATTTCATCTGGATCAAATACAACGATATCGGCATAATACCCCTTCCTGAGAAGTCCTCTTTTCTGGATCTTGAGATTACAGGCCGGTAATCCGGTCATTTTATGGATGGCCTCTTCGATGGGGATGATCTTTTCATTCCGTGCGTATTTCCCCAACATTCTGGCGAATGATCCGTAAGCCCGGGGATGCGTGCTCTGCTTTAAAAAAATCCCCTCATTGGTGTATGAACCTGCATCGGAACATATACTCATCCATGGCAATGTGATTTTTTTCCGGATATTATCCTCTGACATTGAAAAATAGATGACCTGGATCCGGCTATCATCCTCATAGATGAGATCCACCACGGCTTCACTGGGCGTGATTCCTCTTTCTTCTGCCACCTCTGCCAAAGTTTTTCCTGTTAAAGATCGCAGATTTTCATTTTTGAATCCAACCAGCAGGATCTTATCCGCACTTACATGGAACTTGTTCTCCCTGATCATCCGGGCCCTGGTTACCGGATCCGCTATGAGTTTCATGGTCGCGTCATGCCCCCCGGCCCGGGCCCACCCAGGCAGGCCGATATTCAACCCTGTGGAACTTGCATTGTAGGTGTACATATCGGCCGTAATCGCCAGGCCATCATTTCTTGCATTTTCAATCATTAAAATGGCGGAATCCAGTAAATGCCAGTTATCCACACCGGAAGCTTTAAAATGATAAATTTCAGACCTGACATTTGCTTCCCGGGCAACTGTGATCAATTCATCGATGGCCTCGAGCAACTGATCTTCCTCATCCCGGATATGTGAAACATACATGCCATCATAACCGGCCACTACTTTGGCCAGCTCGACCAATTCATCGGTTTTTGCATGCTGGCTGGGCACATATATCAGGGCAGAAGACATGCCAACCGCGCCTTCATCCATGGCTGTTTTTAGCAGTGATTTCATTTTTTCGAGTTCCTCCGGCGTGGGTACACGTACTTCATAACCCATTACATATTGCCGTAAAGTTCCGTTGCCCACAAATGAAGCCACATTGGTCGAAATGCCTTTCTTCTCAAGGAAATCAAGATATTCCCGAGTGTTGTCCATTCAATATCATAAATGATATCCTGCTGCTCTTCCCGTAGTTCATCTTTCATGGCATCGTTCAACGGTCCCATGGACAGACCTTCTCCCAGCACTTCCAGGGTAACTCCCTGACGGATATCACTCTGGGAACGACCATCTTCGATCAGTGATTCATTGGCCCAACTCAGCATATTGATGAAGCCTGGAGCCACCGATAATCCCTGGATATCAAGGTCAATATTTCCCCTTGCCTTCCTTAAGTCTCCTATCGCCGCGATGGTATCCTGGTTGACAGCAATGTCTGCCTGAAATGGCTGGCCACCCGATCCATCATAGACCATTCCATTCCGTAATATCATTTCATAAACTGGTTTGTTCGTGCAGGACGCAAGCAAGACGATCCAGAAAATTTGAATAATTTTTTTTTTCATCATGGAGTGTTTTTGGTTTGAACGATTCTGATCTACGATCCTTTGAAGATAAATAATAAATTATTATCAAAAATGAATTAATCCCGATAAAATCTAAACCAGGATAGGGTCCTCAGGGAACATAATATATTTTAACTGTTTTCCATAAAGGAATATCTTGGAATTCACGGGCGATGATCCGGATTTTGTTTGTTTCTATTTCATTAAATACATCAATTTTCTTATGGCCGATACAACTTCCTGTTGTAATCATTTTCCAACTCCCTTCTGAATAAACTTCTATATCATAGGTTCGGATCCTTTCCCCCACAGCAATTTCTTCCTGCAATACGATCTGATTTATCGGTGTGTTTTTTTCAAGATCAATATGCAGGGTGTCACCTTGAGCCGGAGATTTCAAAGATTGGGTTCGCAAACCTTTTTTGTATTTCTTCACCAAATTCTTTTAATCGAATAAAATCCGTTTGAGGTATCCGCCCGTAAGGATCGGGAGTAAGCCCCAGAATTAGCGTTGAATTCCTGCCTACCGAATGATAGTACATTTCGACCAGATCTTTCAAAGGATAGATATGTCCTTCATCACCAGGTTCCCAGAACCATTCATGGCGGCCACCATGACCCCGTAATGGGGCATCGGACATGGCAGGTATCCAGTAATTTCCCAATGGATCTCCATGTTTTAAAAGTTCAAAATCATTTTCAGGAATATCGAGGTAGGTTTTTGAATCCACTGATGGATAAGGAAAAGTGGCCCAACAAGGATAGGGGACAGTACCGGTTTCACTCCCACCCCATCTTGCCTCTGCCAATTGTGCATTATGATAGAATAAAGCATTCGGCTGGTATTTCTGGACGATGGGCAATACATCGGGTGCTCCTCTTTCCGGATCATCGGCTCCCCCATCAAACCAGATTTCAAAAAGTTCCCCATACTGGGTACAGATCTCTTTTACCATCCCTTCCACCATTTTATTATAATAATCCTGCCGGTTCTTTTGAAATTCTCCTAATCCATTTACCTTAAAATCATGAACGCCAAAAAAAGAATTCCAACGGATTCCAAGATAGATTCCAGGTTTAATTTGAAATTTTCTGCATGAATTCACAAAATCCCGGACAATATCCCCCCTCCCATCTTTCCAATCCAGTGCCTTCATGCAGTAAGGGTTCACTTCAGATTGATAAAGCGCAAATCCAGTTTCATGAGTGGCAGTCAACAGGGCAAAAGTAGCACCTGCATTTTTAGCGGCCCTAATCCACTGATCTGTATCAAGCGACACAGGGTTAAATATATTGTAATCTTCAACTGGCTTGGTCCGGTTTTCTTTCTGCCGGTATTTCTGATTATCAAATACATGTAGATCATAATGGAAAATAACACCGAATTCTGCTTCCTGCCAGGCAAGCTGACGGCGATTGGGCAAGGGCAGTTGTTCGTTGGATTGACTATTTCCCGGAAGTAGTGGAAAGCAGCATAGAAAATAAAAAAAACCTGTTAATTTCATCATCAAATCGTCCGTATTAAGATCCAGGAACCACCACACCTTAAGGTATAAAATTAATCTATTAATAAACACTGGCCTTTTACTTCTTCAGATCCGCATAGCTGATGAGTTTGATGCCCCGTTTCTCGATCACCTCCTTTACCCTGGGATCGGTCCATGCCTTGGTCACCCCGTCCCTGTTTTCTGCTACGTCAGTGTACCCTTTATGTCCCAAAGCCTGGATCTCAGGTGTATCAAAAGCCGGATGATCCACAAACAGATAAGTCCCGGGTTCAATGTTTTCCAAACCTTCGATCAGATTTTGGGTCATTTCTTCGGCTTCCTTTCCTCCCTTGAATCCATCAAAACGTTTCACCCCATAGGATTCAAGGTCAGTCATCAATCCATATTCCCTTGAAAGTTTTTCTTGGATCTCAGCGATCCTGGGATCTGCACCAGCTCCTCCCATATGAATTCCCATATGAGAAATACGTCCAGGCAGGTCTTTCAGAGCCTTCTCGATCTGGGCTCTCAATTCCTGCTCCACTTCTTCCGGTTTCCAGTCACTATGTGTGAATGTCTGAGCTTCCGTAAAATTTTCTCCCGCCCAGAAAGTCGGATAAAAATAGCCGTTTTCATCGGTCATGCTTGGAGCACATGTCACGGGGCCCCATTTTACATGATCCCATTCACTGGTCATGGTCAAATGAATTCCCACATCATATCCAGGCACTTCTTTCAGTAATTTTACTGCTTCCGGATACCAAGGGCAGGGGATCATGATCTCAACCGACCGTGCGATCCCATTTTTATAAACTTCAATGCACGCCTCATTGATGGAATGGGCTGCACCAATATCATCAGCCCGGACGATGATCCGGACCTCCTTGTTCTGAGCGCAGGAGTCGAAAAAAAACAGGATCAACCATGTGCTAAAAAAAAGTTTGAGTGTTTTCATATTTTGAGGTTAACGGGTTATCGTGTTATTAAGCTTCTCATCCTAAAATAAGTTTATGCCATTAGGCATCCCTCAGGGACAGATTTGACATATAATCCTGATATTAATTTATATTCATCATTTATTCCTGAAATAGTAACACGGGATTTAAATGCCTTCCACCTGTTTTTCAAGCTTGCCTGCATTCATTCTTCATTCATCCTTCTTTATTGTGAGGTTTTCCAGATAATCCACATGAGGTTTGCCTGCATAGGCATTGTGTTCATAATTGGCCCAGACCTTGAAATAAGCATCGAGGTCTCCATCACCATCCACATCTCCAAATTTGACATCATGTCCCCCAATATTTTCATCTAAGATGATCCGTTCCGCAAAATCGTGACCTTTTCCATCCAGGTTTTCCCAAATATATCCGCGGATGGGTGCATCTTCGGGTAATATTGCCCAATCCTCCTGGTCAATGGTAAAAATATCCGGATCGCCGTCCAAATCAAAATCGGCCACCCACAAGGAATGGAATGAACCCCGCCGACCAGGTGCCGTCAAAGGCAGAAGATGAACAATGAACTGAAAATATTCTTCTTCCCCCCTGTTTTCAAGCCAGGCCCCCCTGGAATCCTTTTGGTCACATCCTACCATGACAATATCATTGTCACCATCCGTGTCCATATCAATGATCCAACTTCTTGCCGACAATCCCCAATAACCACCACTACCATAAGGTAAAAATTTTCTGGTCCATACCGTTCCGGCACTGTCATTTTGGTACCACCTGTTTGGCATGGCAATATCGGCGTCCCCATCTCCATCGATATCCCCGATCCCACCAGGGAAAAACCCACCATGAATATCGGATCGATCGTCCAGCACATCCAGGGTGATGGCATGCTTCGACCAAATCGTGTCAATGGTTGGATGCTGCGGTATCTCATACCAGAAACATCCCTCCTTATCACCGGTGACCACCAGGTCCTTCCTGCCATCCCCATTGATATCTTCAAATACAAGATCATGAATTTCACGGTCGATCTCCGGGTCATACTGGAACCTCAGGAATTTCTTCATGGCAGGATCCTGAGAATTCCGGAACCAGTACCCCCCCATGACCATATCCTGCCAACCATCCTGATCAACATCGATGGCTCCTCCTCCCAATTGTAAAGTGGGAATTTTTCCAATCATATGGATTTCCCAATGATAGTTACCCTTGTTTTCAAACCAATAGACGTCCTTCCCAGCAGTTGACATACCAAAATCGAGATCCCCATCATTGTCAAAATCGGCCATTGCCGGGGTTCCGTACCGGTTTCCTTCCAGATTTTCCGTGAAATCTGTGCTGACCAAATGATGAACAAACAGTTGATCGGTATTGGATTCAGTCTGGCAGGAAATGAAAATGCAAAACGGAATGATAAAAAATGATCCAGGTTTCATGTTAAAAAATTTTTATTTCAAAACTGAAACAAGGATTAAAAAACGCGAGATGATTAATCTTCGATGTTTCCGAGTCCCTGTTTTATAATCCCCGAATTAAATCGAGGGTAATATCATCCAGCCCATCTACTACCCGATCCGCATTTTTCAGATTCTGGGTACCTGAATGGTGATTCTGAAAACCAATGGCTTTCATTCCTGCCTTTTTTGCGGCCGTCACCCCATGCTCCGCATCTTCAATCACCACACATTCATCAGGTTGCACTCCAGCCTGTTCTGCAATTTTAAGAAAAATTTCAGGATTGGGTTTTGAGTTGATCACCATATCCCCTCCAATAAATATAGGAAAGCTTTTCACAAGGTCAAACTTCTTCAAGACCTCTCCAATGGTAACGGAAGTGGCCGAGGAAGCCAGCAATAAATGATAATATTCCTCCAGGCGATGTATCAATTCAGTCGCACCCTCCATTAATTTCACTTCATCCGTTTCAAGGAGTACTTTCAGGTATTTCCTTCTACCTTTCACAAGCAAGGCTTCGGGTTTGTCCTTCAAATCATATTTATTGATCACAAATGTCCATGAATCCATGGCCGACTGACCTACAAAAGATTGTTGTTCTTCATAGGTCAGCCTAAGACCCAATTCCTCATACATCTCTTTTTCCAGACGCTGATGAACGGGTTCGCTGTTCACCAGCACTCCATCCATATCAAATATGACGGTCGAAATTTTATTCACCTGTTCAAAAGATTTTTATGTTAATACCAATTCCAGACAATCAAGCCAAAACTGATTGTAATATTTCCAGAAAACAAAATTACATCCCCAATGTGGTGCCGGATCACTCATATAGGCCAGCACCTTCCCCTTTCCTATTTCACCATAGGCTAGCAGGGGATCACCCGTTTCACTGATCTCAATCACCTTATCAAATCCTTCACGGGGAATGGTTTTGTTGTATCCCAGTATTGGTGGAATCGAACTGAAGTCAATATTCTTAAATTTCTTCACCCAGAAGTCCTGAATGGAGGATGTAAACCCTTCGGTACTTTCAACGAGGTCTTCATAATCAAGACAACTCACCGGTAGTATCTCTGCAAGCCTGGTCCGCCCCCAGCCCCCTTTTCCCATTTCGCCTGTAAAGGAAAGCCATCCTCCCAGGAACATGACCGATTTCCCTGCTTTTACTGCATCGATCGTCAGTCGGATCCGGTCGGGAAAGGTCAGAATTCCTTTTCCAAATTTGTCACGGTCAAAAAAGTTGGGGGCCAGCTGAAATAATTTTGCTTCCACATCACTGAAAATAATCACATCATAGGTTTCCAGGATCCTTTCATATTCGCCTGGTCCCAGTTTATAAAAATCCCAGGATGGAACGGAATTCACTTCATGTTTACCGGAGGATTCAAGGGCATCCTTGAGCCATTTTCCGTAATTGAATATCTCAAGCCCCTTGTGCTCAAAATTAAATGGGGATTCGGCAAATACTGGCCCGTTTAATACAGCCCAGTCACCAACATAATAGATCTTAGCCATAAAACTGATATTTTTCGTTGGTAAAAATAAAAAAATTAGTCGTGATACATTTAATATAGTCCCGGATCATGTTAAATTAAAAGAAAAAAATATGAAATTATTCAAGCTTCTTCTTTTGATACTATTTTTTCATCCTGTATTTGGACAGAATAATCCGGAAAACATCCTGTTAAAAGATTACAGGCCTGTGAGTATCTACCGAACCCAAAAAACTGAAGTGAACAAGGCGCTTTACCCCGTAATTGATATGCATTCACATCCCAATGCAGAGACCACGGAAGAGATCCGGAACTGGGTGAGAATCATGGATGAGGTGGGCATTCAGAAAAGTATTGTCATGACCTATGCCCATGGCGAAAAATTTGATTCGCTGGTACAACTTTACGGTCGGTACCCAGACAGGTTCGAACTTTGGTGTGGCATCGATTTCCGGGGTTATGATCAAGCTGGTTTCCCGGAAAGCGCCATCCGGGAACTGAAAAGATGTTATAAAATGGGTGCAAAGGGAGTAGGTGAACTTGGTGACAAAGGCAAAGGTCTGTTTTACAGTCAACCTCCTGCCTGGGGAATGCATCCGGATGATCCGAGAATGATCCCTTTCTTTTCGGCCTGTGCAGAACTCGGTATGCCCGTAAATATCCATGTGGCCGATCCCAAATGGATGTACGAAAAGATGGATTCGACCAATGACGGACTTATGAACGCCTATGAATGGAGGCTGGATGATCAGCCTGGGATTGTGGATCATGCAGGGATGATCCGCATTCTTGAGAATACGGTGAGATTGAATCCTCAAACCACTTTTATTGCCTGCCATCTCGCCAATTGCACCTATGATCTTTCGATTATTGGCGATCTGCTTGATCGTCACCCAAACCTGTATATCGACATCGGGGCCAGGTATGCAGAACTGGGTCCGATTCCACGGACGGCAAGAGCGTTTTTTATCCGATACCAGGACCGGATCGTATACGGTACCGATATGGGGATTGATAAAAGTATGTATCAGATCACCTTCCGGATCCTTGAAACGGCCGATGAACATTTTTATGATCATAACCGGTTTGGCTACCACTGGGCGCTAAACGGACTGGATATACCTGCAACAGTTCTGGAGAAGGTATATAATCAGAATGCGTTGAAAATTATTGGGGATGAATGAGGATGAGGATATGTAAGTTTTAACCGCAAAAAAACAAAAGATCGAATCAGTAATCTTTTCCAGAAACCCTCCCCAAAAAATCAGGGATTCTATGGGGTCCTCCGTAAGGAGATTCCGGTGTCCGGATATACAAATTTTATAAACCTGGGAATCCCTTACAAAGACTTCAAGTAAAGGGAACGGCCTGCCTCAATAACCTCCCCGGATTTATATTTTCATTTCGTATATTCGTGTTTATGGACTTAAATGTACAACTCAGACATCTTCAGATTGAAGATTTCAGGGACCTGAAGGAATCTTCAAAAAAGGCATATCCCGATGTTGACCAACCGGAATGGAAAGAAACGGAAATCGACCGGTTACTGAAATTATTTCCGGAAGGCCAATTCTGTGTGGAAGTGAATGGAAAGGCCGTTGCTTTTGCCCTGGCCCTGATCATAGATTATAAAAAATTCGGGGACAACCACACATACCGACAAATTACCGGGAATTATACTTTCTCCACGCACCATCCAAAAGGAGATATTTTGTATGGAATCGATATTTTCATACATCCGGAATATCGTGATATGCGACTCGGGAGAAGATTATATGATGCCCGAAAGGAATTGTGTGAACACCTGAATCTGCGCGCCATCGTAGCGGGAGGTCGTCTTCCAGGTTATGGTCAGTATGCTGATCAGATGACCCCGAAAGAGTATATACACAAGGTACAGCATAAGGAATTATACGATCCCGTGCTCAGTTTCCAGCTATCCAATGATTTTCACGTTAAAAAAGTGCTCAAGAATTATCTCAGGGGGGATAGTTCTTCAAAAGAATTTGCCTGCCTGATCGAATGGAATAATATTTATTACCAAGAAGAAACAAAATTTCTCGACCTGGAAAAGGAGGTGGTCAGGCTTGGATTGGTGCAGTGGCAAATGCGTCCTATTTCTACCCTGGAAAGCCTGTATGATGTGGTGGATTATTTTATAGATGCTGTCAGTGGATACCATTCGGACTTTCTGCTTTTCCCGGAATTTTTTAATGCCCCCCTGATGGCAGCTTATAACCATTTACCCGAACCTGAAGCCATCCGTAAATTGGCTGAATTTACCGATCTGATCAGGGATAAATTCACCGAATTCGCAGTTTCCTATAATGTCAACATCATTACGGGCAGCATGCCCTATGTAAAAAATGCGAAATTATACAATGTGGGTTATTTATGTCGTAGGGATGGCAGTTGGGAAAGGTTTGAAAAACTGCACATTACACCCAGCGAAGTGAGTTCCTGGGGGATGGTGGGTGGTGATATCCTGCAGTCCTATGATACGGATTGTGGTAAAATAGGGATCCTGATCTGTTACGATATAGAATTTCCCGAGGTTTCGAGAATCCTCGCCGACCAGGGCATGCAGATCCTTTTTATTCCATTCCAGACTGATACACAAAACGGATATACCCGTGTTCGTCATTGTGCCATGGCAAGGGCCATTGAAAACGAATGCTATGTGGCCATCAGCGGGTGTGTGGGGAATCTTCCGAAGGTTACCAATATGGACATCCAGTATGCCCAATCAGCCGTATTTACGCCTGCCGATTTTGCCTTTCCCTACAATGGGATTAAGGCGGAGACCACACCCAACACGGAAATGACCTTAATAGCGGATGTTGACCTAACCCTGCTTCAGGAACTCCATAATCAGGGATCCGTCTGTAACCTGAAGGACCGACGGAAGGATCTTTATAAGATCATTTCTGTCAAATCTTAAAGATCCGTAAAAACTGGAGTCCACACCATGGGAATCCAGATCTGATAAACAATGCCAATTGGGTATAACCGGGTTGGCAATGCAAGAATATAGTATCCATCTATTATTTTCCCTTCGTGAAAGACGTCAATTCCTGTTAAATTAACCCTTTGGGATCAGTTCAATCATGCATTTGTTTTACAGACGTTTCAATCCGGTTAGTTTCAATACAAAGAACCTGGTGGATCCTCAATTTTTATCGGGTCGTATTCAGTATCACTCTCGCTTCGATCGAGCTTCAGGAATGATTACACCGGATATTTATACCTTCATTCAATAAACAGGAATCAGGTGGATCACATTACCCCCACCGGGAGCCAGGCTGATCCTGAGGGTGTCGTCTTTTTTGGTTTTAAATTCAGTGAGAACGGCATGTTCTGCCTCTTGGTCTGCATCTTCGGCATCCGCATACATCTCAGCTTTATAATCTCCATTTTCCAGGAAATTCAAGGATATCTCTAATTCCCGGGCGGTCCAATCGGTGATGGTCCCGATAAACCATTCGTCGCTCTTCCTCCGTGCGATAGATACATAGTCGCCCACCTTCGCCTGCAGGACTTTTGTCTCATCCCAGGCAACTGTTATTTTTGAGAAGAGCGCTGATCCGGTACCATTTCTGTAATTATCCGGATAATCACCGAATACCTGGAAACCTGTCTCAAAAATTACCAGTTGGGCAAGATGATGACAACGGGTACCCAGGCTGTTAAATTCATCCCAGACGATCTCATAATCTCTCCGTGTCCGGTTGGTAAATCCCACCACGATATAATCCATTGGTCCCGCCAGCATCCGGGTAAATGGAACGATACAATTGTGTTCCGGAGAGGGAATGCTGTCCCATTTATAATATTCCAGACCCATGACCGCTTCATGAGCCAGCAGGTTTGGGAAGGTCCGGGAGATGCCCGTAGGTTTATAGATCCCGTGGAATTCCACCATGAGCTGGTTCTCTGCTGCTTTTTTGACGATGGAATTGACCACATTCACCGTTTCCTGATCGTCGCTGTCAAAAAAATCGACATTAAATCCCTTGATTCCCCATTTTTTAAAAAGAGGAATGACCTCATCGATCTGCTTTTTTAATAAGGTACTCAAGGTCCACAAAAAGACATTAATTCCTTTATTGTTAGCATATTGCACAAGATAAGGAATGTCAATTTCAGGAATGGGTTTGGTCAGATCAAGGGTGGTATCAGACCAGTCCAATCCATACCAACCTGCATCGATCGACATATAATCCAATCCATAATCCGCACAGAAATCTATAAAGTGTTTCATAGTACGTGTATCCATCCCTCCTTCCCATCCGGTTCCTTTCACTGTCTGGTCGCAACTCCAGTCATCCAGGGCGGTTCCCGGTTTAACCCAGGAAAAATCCAACTGAGGCAGATCGTTCAGGTTCAATACAATATTGGATTCAACCAGCCTACCGGGATTATTCCCGATCATCAAAACCCGCCAGGGAGTAAATCTCGCTCCACTGGTTTTTACGAGGATTCCGGACCTATCGCGACGGGGGGAAAGCATGGCAGTCAATATTTCATTATGATCCTGCAGAGGTTGCAGATACATCCCAGCATAATCATATAAAGCAGCTTCTGTGACTGCCACCCAGACGTCCTCATTCACCAGGACCAGCATGGGTAATGCGATCAGTGAAGTGTCAGGAATTTCCGATATACGGGCCGCGGTATATTCCTTTTCATAGGAGGTGGTGTAACTGTCGAGGTGCAATCCCCAGTACTCCGGATCCCCGGCAAAATGGAAACCAGTATTTTCTTTCACCATTTCAATGTGATCATACTGTGGTTGATCCGGGAAATAATACCGGAATCCCACTCCGTCATTAAATACCCTGATAACCAGATCAAGCCGGTTCCCTTTTTTATCCTGCAAAAAGATCGTTTGCTGATTACTCAGGCTCTTGATCCGGACTGATTTTCCAAATGGCATGGAATATTCTTCATCGATCACCGAATCTCTTATTCCAAGGATTTGGAAAGCAGGTCCCAGGATCAAACCGTCAGACATTTCAAATCCCAAAGGACTATCTTCCAGAAGAAACTGATCATTAAAGGCAACCCTGTAAGTCAGTTGATCTTTTGAATTGCCTCCATCCGTTTTCAGAGTTACCTTAATCTTTCCATCCGGCGAATTGATCACAGTGATGTTTGGACCCGAGCAGGAAAAGAATAAAACGGCAATAACCAGTAAAAATATCTCATTGAAATAATGATACAGCATATCCTTCCAATGTTTAGAATAAATCCCTTAATAATTGTATCATGAAATCATTGTTCTTTTACCATCACAAAATAATTCCTGAGCACGTTGTGCCGGTCGGCTTCTGCACCTGGAAGTGAAATTCTACCTTTAGGAAATTGTTTCCTGTAGATTTCAAAATAATGATATTGAGCAACGATCTGTTCACGATCGAGGTGTTCGAATTCCTTCAACCATTCCGGAATGGTGGATTGATAAAGGTTGTCCAGCTTTTCAAAAGCCACATAAACGATCACATCCGCATCGACGTCAAAGCTCAATATATTTTCTCCAGACAGGTTTGCCTGGTCCTGGCTGGTAGAAATAAAGGTCACTCCCCCATAGGGCCCTATATCACTGAAGGATACCTCCGAACCCGCCTGCTGGTTGGGCAGTTCGCCAATACGCATCACCGATACCCTGTTTATCAGGGAATCTGCGATGGATCTCACCTCGGTCACCAGCACTTTATCGGCTGGTTTTTCCCCGATGATCAACCCGACCTTCCGGGTTGTTCTTTGTCCATCATCGTCGATGGCGGATAATGAGATCGTGTATTCCCCCTGTTTTTCCGGAACGCCCCGGATCTGATCATTCTCGAGTCGCAAACCGGTTGGCATATTCTCCTCCTCTGATAGAAATTTTACCGGTTCATTCCCGGCAGCCACCAGCTTTGCAGTATAATATACTCCAACCAATCCATCTGGCAATTTCGCAGTCGAAATCACCGGTATTACATCTGTTCGGATGATCATATTCGCCAAACTTTTTTTGCCCCGATCATCCAGGGCGATGGCCTCTACCTGGTTATCTCCTTCTGCCAACTGTATTTCCGTCTTGAAAGGCACATTTTTAAACACTTTCACAACATCTCCATTCAATTTCAGGGTAACCTCCCGTATTTTTCCATCCGGATCATGACCTTTAAGTTCAATCCTCACTTTTTCCCCCGCCATAAAAATCTCCATGTAAGATGGGGAAGTAAAATAGATTACCGGCTTGATATTCCCATCATTGACCTGGCTGTATGCCCAATCCAGCAGATCAAGGGTGGATACGGCATCCCATTGAATTCCATGTCCCAAACCTTCAAAACTTGTGAAGAGGGGATTCACACCAGTCACCCATTCCAATGCACCATATGGATCTCCATTTAATTTCCGGACGACCGCTACCTGTGAGTCAAGTTTCTGTGCAAAATAATCATGCTCACCCCGGATGGCCCAGGCGGGTGTATCTTTCACTTTCTCCAGGTCTGCCCTGATCCCCGATCCCATTGGAATTGCGGCCGCGATCAATCCGGGATATTGTTCCAAAAACTCCCAGGTTCCGGCACCTCCCATGGAAAATCCGGTCATATAAATTCTTTGGGGATCTACTTTACCCGTTCTGATCAGATCATCGATGACCTTTCTGATATCCGGAAATTTCTGGCTCCAGCCCCGGGTTGTTTTGGGAGCCATGATGTAAGTAGGTTCGTTCTGGCTATTGGCACCAAAATGATGCCACATCCTGGCTGGCGGATCCACTGCATTTCGTAAAGTAGCGTGATCATCTTCCCCACAGCAACCATGCAGGAATATGGCCAATGGGTATTTCTGACTGGGATTAACCTGATCCGGAGTATACAAATAATATTCCGTATTCCCCTCCTTATACCAGCTCCACTGAGGAAATCCCTTATAATCGATTTGTTGGGATTGTGCAGTCAAAATCGGTAATAGCATAAGGAATGTCAAAATAAATCTATTTCGTTCCATGTTTCACTCTTTATAAATTTTTATCAGGTTCCCATTATCATGGCGAATCTTCAGAAGACCTCCCCTTTCCAATGGCTGCCACACCCATCCTTCCTCGTCAAGATCCTCCCTTTCGCCGATTTCATTATTCCAGATCGTCACCCTGGTTGGTTTAGAGGTCATCCGGACAGTCTCAACCGATTGTTGATCAAAGGTACGGTAGACTAATTTCACGACATCAAGTTCCGAATCGGGGATCCTTCCGCCTAGCCGTTTATTGAGATCAGGTGCATAATCGGCCTGGCTTATAACCGACGTGGAATGCAGGATATGATTTGCGTTGTCAGGTGCGAGGGAAGGGTCAGCAGCCATAGCCCTCAGATAATGACGCACATAATCCCCGTATCCATCCGTCAGCCAAACCTCATCCCTCGGATAGCAATTTTTCCCGTCCGTATCCACCATGTAGGTGGCCCAATTGAGTTGCCGGACAGCATTCTCCCTCATCCGCTGATCCCCGGTGAGGGCGAAGTATAATAACTCAGCCGCAGCCTGACGGGAGGTGTGGCTGTTGCCCGGGGTCATATAAACCGTTTGTTCATTCACTACTTTTACTCCATAATCTACCCATTCATCATTTCCCAGCTTTTCATAGACCCAGTCCAGGATCCCCCTGACCTGTGTCTTCCATTCAGGGAATAAATCGGGATTAAGCATCATAAACCGGGCGAAAGTTACTGCATTGACCTGTGTATCCGACCATCCCGGGATATCTTCGAAGAAAGGTCCCCATTTATTTGTTCTAAGCGGATATTCCTTCATCCAGGCAAGAACGATGTTGAAAGCTTGCTGATATTCGGATATATTACCTTTATCAAGCCGGATCAATTCCGCCCAGAGCTGAAGGGTCCCCACCCAATTGGTGGTATAGGAAGACCTTCCGGCAACTGAACCATCTCCACGGTTGCTTTTCAAAATCCCAACTTCTCCGCTATAGACATTCACCTTGAAAGGCAGCGGTGAGTGATCATTATCCCCAGCTTCAGTATGCCTCGCCAGTGTATTTCCAATTTCAATGGCTGCCATTATATAATTTTCGTTTCCGGTGATCTCATATAAATGAATCAGCTCATCCCCAAAACTTCCAGCTTTATCCGGTTGTGTATAACCTTTCCCGATTACCATATCCCCATCATAATAACCTGAATAGACCAGGGTATTATAGGGGAAAGGAATATTGGGCCATGCCGCATCAGGCGATGATAAAGAGTGGGTCAGATAATAATCAGCCAGGAATTTCATGTTTTCCTTTACTTTTTCATTGCCCGTATACATATATAAAAGTCTCCAGGAAGAGAGGGCCATATTCAGCTGATCGCCCCCGAGTCCACGTGGATCATTCAAAGGTCTCCAGACCTGATGATTCATGTAATAAGGCAAACCGTTCATATCCCTGCGCATATGATCCCAGAAATTCCAGACCAGCGAAATGACATGATCATAGGAAGTTCCAGGATCGTCATTATACCAGGGAAGGATATTCCCTTCTCCATCCGTCCTGATCTCATGAAAAACCAGAAATCCTTCCCGGGTATTGTCATAATAAATGGTTTGAGCCTCCAGGGTGAAGGAGATCGGGATAAGGACCAATAAAATTCCGGCATGTATTTTCATTTTCTCAATGCATTTAAATGGATTAGAAGGTAGAATGGTAAACTGGGAGGCTATCGATTCTCTTATTTCGTTCATTTAAAATTCAGGATCGTAACGCAAATCCACCGATTCCCATTTTATCCGCCGGATAATCACATTTCTTACCCTGATATGACTTGAATAGGCCTCAAATCCCACTTTTGTATACTTCTGATGATCAATCGGATCCGGATCCATGCCTTCCAGTAAGAGCTCCCCATCGGCCAGTATAAAACAGTGTCCGTCAATGGAACCCGCCTGGATTTTATAGATCTTCCCCGGTTGAAAATCAAAGAGTGGAGTTCCCAGCATAAAGCGATATTCGGGTGATTTTTCGATCCCGACTTTTCCCGTCCACCACCCTTCCAGCCCGGCGACATATGCAGTGCCACGCTGATCGAGTGAATCGATCCATTCTCCATTCCACATTACATTGATGTCATGGGTGCTGGGACTGATCGTTTGGGCTTCAAATTCTACCAACATATTCCCTTTAAATTCCTGTTTCAGGATCGCCATACCCGGATGGTTCCCTGGATTTCTCCCTTCCAGCCATCCATTCTCAATATTCCATTCGCTATGATGAAAATCGAAAAGTGATAGATCCTCCTGGGAAAATGATGCACGGCTGAATACAACCTCTGACTCATCTAACAGGATCTTTTTCTTCATCAGCAGAATTTCTGATCCATCCTTCCTGGATTGATTTGTTCCTTCCATACATCCTGAATTTAGAAATATTAATATTATGCCCGTAATTAAGTATTGATTCATGTTTAATTTTTGCGTTTTTTTATTCTATGATTTTTTTTAATAAGAAATTGCAACCAATATATTCTTCATTCCTGAAATCAATTAATGCAAAGTGGTCAAAGTAAAAATGGTCTTTTCGCTAATGATCACTTTAAACCGGTTATTTTCAATAGTTACAGGACCGTGTTCTATAAAATCCTCATACCGTCCTGTATGGTATTGGTAAATTTTTCGTCCATTTAACACATTGGCAATGGAGGCCAGATCAACGGCCAGTTCAATATTCCCTTCCACATTGCTCAATCCAACAATGGTTAGATCCTTTCCATCCTTTGAAGCAAAGGCTGAAATCTCAATATTCTTGAAGGGATCAAGCCAGGTGGCATATACATGATCCGCGTTCGGATCAAAATATTCAATACCGGTACGAAAAAATCCCGGTTTTACGAATTTATATACCTGTTTTGCGGCAAAGTACCTTTTTTTTGGATTGTAAGTCCAGTGGATCGAATCCGTTTTCAATAATCCATAATACGCCCAATTGTTGTCGTGTTCGTGAAAATTATCGAATGCGTCCCAGGCCTGTGCGGCGGATACCCCATCGTTGAGTAACCGGATCAACCTTCTGGTAGACCTCCAGGCAAACTCAAATTCAATTTCACCCGTCTGATCCAGGTCTCCATATTCGGTGATCCATAATGGCTTTCCACTGTAATCTGAGTTTTCAATCCGGTCAATGACTTTTTTAAACGGACTATCCCCCCAGGGCCACGGACTTCGTGAATCATCTTCAAAACCATTCCCATAGGTATGTCCGGAAAATCCGTATATACTCTCTTTCAGGGAAGGGGTTTCAAGAAAGACCTCGATGTTTTCAAGAACAATGTGTGAATCACCCATCACGATCAATTTGACATCTTCCAATCCATCTCTTTTCAATCGTTTAACGATTTCATTGGCTGACGGCACGCAATCCCCGGGCTTCATCAATGGTCCCTCCGGGAATCCCAGATTCGTTTCATTGTAGGGCATAAAGAGTGAAAATTTGAGGTTTTCCTTAAATCTTGCCCAGGAAAGGAGACCTGCAGCCATTTCCGCATAACTTTCAAAATCGACCAGGCGCTCTCCATCCGTACCCGCCCACGCCGCTGGTATTCTCCCACTTATATTGAATATGGGTTCAATCCCTTTTGAATTTAAATAACGGAATGTTTCCCAGGCATCGACAAATACCGGACTGGTATAAACCTGTTCGAGGTATGTTTCAGGGAATGATTTATCGGGTAATTGTTCTCCAGGATCAAGCCAATCAGCTTTCCCGTAACAATCGAATCGGAATAGTGTACACCCGAGATCGTCAACGAGCAGATCAATTGCCTGCCGAAGATTTCCCTCCCGCCACTGTGCTGGTGTAATGTTCACCCCAAATCCATCCATGGAATTGTATTTTTGTGAAAAATCGAGGGTGATTTTTTTAGTATAAACTGGAATTTCTTCGGAAGAATTATCCTTTTCTTTCATGCACGAGATTTGCAGGATCAGCACCGCGAGGAGAAAAATAGAAAAAAATTTCATGTGCTTTCTCATTTTAAAAATGGTTTTGAATAATCTCGAGGCTTATTTCGTTAAGGTCCCGGACAATTAAATCCGCTTCTGAAAGGTCCTGTGGACCCGTCTCAGTATTTTTGTAGGCAATGCATTTCATACCTGCCCTCCGGGCAGCTTTTACACCATTGGATGAATCCTCAATGACCAGGCATTCCTTTGGATCACGTCTGATCCTTTCTGCTGTTTTAATAAAAATATCCGGGTCCGGTTTTGATCTCTCCACCTGCTCCCCGCTCATGGCAAAACTGAAATAACCGTTTATCCTGAATTTTCTCAACACGGCTTGAATTGCCTTCCTTGAATTTGAGGAAGCCAAGGCAAGCAGATAACCCTGATCCTTCAGCAATTTGATCAATTCAAGGGATCCATTTACCGGCAGCATGCCATTCACTTTGCGAACCGATTCGAGATACCTTTTTTCTTCCTCCCTGTCCAGATCCGCCGGATGATGGGCCAATTGAAAACGGCTCACAATGGATTCCCACATTTCAAGGGTTTTGAGCCCAACAAATGTCCGGTAGGTTTCCGGATCGATTTCAATGCCGAGGTTCCGGAACATCATTTTCTCAATCAGTTGATAGACAGGTTCACTGTTGACGATCACGCCATCCATGTCAAAAATAACTGCAGTGATCATTTACATTGCAAATAATTATGGCCTCATTATTAAATCAGCTTTGAGCATATAAATCAAATATCATATTTGATGATGACCCAGGATCTGAATTACATTTTTATGTAATGGATCCCCGGCCGCTACTACCTGATAATTTATTAAATAATTTTCAAGATTCAGTTCAAAAACGATATCATTTCCTTTGAGATCTGTCATTTTCCCGCCAGCTTCCTGAATGATAAGATAAAGAGCAGCAATATCCCAGATTTTACAATTAAAATTGATCGCGGCTCCCAGTTTGCCATCCGCCACATAACAGAAATCGACGAGAGAATTGGTGGCCCGGATGTTCCTTACATTTTTTATGATATCGTTTAATATATCCGTTTCCATCCGGGTCTTTTTTTCATCATTAGAAAAGTCAGTGGCATAGGCAATCAAAACATTCTTCAAATTCTGTTCTTCCGTCACATGGATGGGCTCATCATTTCGAAAAGCTCCTTTTCCTTTTTCAGCATAATACATTAAATCATAAAACGGCAGGTAAGCGGCTGCTGCAATCGGTTGGTCATGTTTTAAGACTGCCAGCAGAATCCCAAACCAGGGAATTCCAGATGCAAAATTGGAAGTCCCATCGATGGGATCTATTACCCAGGTAAATTCCGAGCCAGTCAGTACGGCTCCTGTTTCTTCTCCAATGATGCTGTGACTGGGATATTTCTGACTGATGAGATGGGCAATCTTCCGTTCTGCCTCCACGTCCATTTCCGTTACGATGGAACTCTGGTTTTCTTTCAGTTCTCCCTTGATCGGATCGCCAAAGTTCGACATTAAAATGCCGGAGGCCTCTTTTAATGTATTTTTAATAAGTTTTTCAGGAAAAAGCATAATTTTGGTTTTATATTTTAAGAATGATTATAATTCATTGACATCTGATTCCTCCTATTATTCTCCCCGGCATCCTAACTAACATCCCTAAATAAAGGATTGAATATCAAAATCTAATATTCTCCTTTCTAATCCATGTATCTATTTTAAAATACTAACTTCCCTGCCCCGATCCTTGGTGATCCTCAAGATCCCTCCTTCCTTCAATTTTTTCCAGGTCCATCCATTCTTTCCTTGGTCCTCCGCCTTGCCCAATGGCACTCCATCCACCGTTATCCTGGATGGCTTTGACGTGATCCTGAGTACCTCCTGTGAAGATGCATCATAAGTCTGATAATTGATCCCTCCCGATGAATAGGTTATTTTCTGAACCACTGATGATGAACGGACCAGGTGATCGGTATCACCAGGCACCCATTCGGGGACCGCACCCAGGGCATCGATGAAATGCCGGATATAATCTCCATAACCATCAGAAAACCAGCTGCCAGGCCAGTTTGGACCTACCCGTACGACTCCATTCTCATCGGTCATATAGGTGGCAAAATTCAAATAACGCCGGGCCTGATCCTTAAACCAGGGATCTCCGGATAATTCGTACCACATGGCACAAGCCGAACCGTAACGGGCCGTGTGGCTTCCCATGGGCTCATAGCACCAGGTCTGCTCCTTGATGGCATCCATTCCATCAGTCTGGAAAGCGGCATTTACCCAGTGGATCAGTGCCGGAACATTTTTACTGATATTGGGATCCCATTCCGGATGTTTCATTAAATATTTGGCAGTTTCCATGGGTGTGATCTGTACCCGGTTCGATTCGGTGGGGTCGTTGGGAATATCCTCAAAATAACCATTCCAGATACCGGAAATGATGGGACCATTCCGGGAATAAAGCCATTCCCAGGCCAGTTTCCGGGCTTGCTGATAGTTATCTATTTTTTCAGGGGATAGTTGGATACGGTCCTGGATACGGTTAAGCTCATCGAATAATTTAATGGGTTCGATCACATTGGAGCAGTAATCATCAAGGATCCTCCCGGTTCTTGCATTGAGTCGGAAAGGCCAGGGAGATTTGTTGGTACTCGTTAAAGCAAAAGGCGAAGCATCATTCAAGACATCCCTAACATGTTCCGCAAGTGCATCGGCACAATGGATGGCGGCTTCCAGGTATTTATTCTCTTCCGTAATCTCGAAAAAAAGCAGATATCCATAACCCAGCTCGCCCACTTTATCGGGCTCGATGCCATGAAGGCCATCTCCACGCATCCCGTCCGCTTCCCATCGTGTGGCTCCCTGATAGATCCGTTCAAAAGGATCGGAGCTCGCATAAGGCACTCTTTCCCACGCCCATCCTGCCGGAGTGGTACCGTTTTCCAATTGATAATCCAACATATTCCTGACTAGGTCCAGATAGGTTTCATCGCCGGAATAAACCCGGTATCCCAGGGCAAGGGAGTGAACGGATCCGGCAAAAACACAAGCCGGATTATGCATCCAGTCCTCAGGCAAAATCCCGTCAATGGCATCCGGATTGTCCTGCATATGTGGGCCCTGGAAACAGCAAGTCACGAAATACAGTTTTTCGCCTGTCCTGGGTTCAATGGGAACCCCTTCTTTCATGAATTCCGAAGCAAGCCGAATGACCTGGTCAAAACCAGCTCCTGATATCTCCGGTTGATACCAGGATAATACATGATGGCCAGCATCAAAATAAGCGGAATGCCCGGCAATTGAATCCTCCGAATGCGTATCTACAACCTGTCCTATAAGGGGTATGTAAAAAAATGTCTCAAAAATTAAACATAAAAACATTTTAAACATGATTCTCCAGAATTTTCTCATCATTATAATATATTTTGGTTTTACAAAGGCAGTTTACGATCCGTAAAAAGTTTCGCATCCAACAGATCCGGTTGAATATCCCGGGCTTTCCGGAAGGAACTTAAAGCATTTATTTTATCATCCAATCCCCAATAAGCCAATCCCCGAATAAAATATCCTTCTGACTGTTGATTTTTATATTCCTGACGAACTTTGATCGACCTGAGGGCCAGACCTTCCTCTGGTTTTCGATTGAGCATTTTTTCTGACCTCTCCATGAGCCGTCTGTATATTTCCTTTGCCTTTCCCGTATTCCCCATTTTTTCCTGAGATAATCCCCCGTAAAAATCGATCAATGATAATTTTTCACCTCCCCAGCCTTCAAGCGTCTCAAAACCAATCATTTTTTGATCATATTTCTTCGCCTCTTCAGGATTACCCATTTGTTCGAAACACCTGGCAATCCAGTAATTGGCAATGCCTGTCCTTGAATCACTTTCTATTTCAAGGTTCCTGGGAAACTCAAAAACCTGTTGTAAGGATTCGATGGTTTGTTGATAATTACTCTGACGCATCAGGTCCATTTCAGGTATAAAAAGTAAAATAAAGTTTCTCAAACTGCCTTTTGTTTTCCTTGCAGGATCTTTTAAATGGGATTCCCCACATAAAAAGGTTTATTGGCAGTTGCATAATGATTCTCCCCATCATACAAAAAAATATAAATCCGATAAGCGCCATCCTCACCTGGTGCCATAAAGGTAACTTTATTTCCTCCCAGCTCGTCCACCAGACCTTTAATCACCTCAGGAGTCTTTTCTCCCTGCCCGGCATAATCCGCATAGTCGGCTTCCGGCCGGATCTCCCATACAAAGATAATCGCGTCCCCATCCGGATCGTTTGCGATCACTTCGGCCTCATGCAATGATCCCGGAACCAGAATCACATCATCCAGGTAATGAGCATCATCTATGGTCAGGGAGTCAATATGAGGTGCCTGGTTATCTGGCTTATTGCCGGTCCACATTTCATACATAACTCCGACTGCTTCCGATTCATTCCCTTCAGGATCGAGCATGCCAAACCAAGTATGAGTATGTTCCTGTTTCCACCCCCACAAAAACACATAGGATCCCAGGCATTGATCCGGATGGGTCTTGATCACATCCAGATACTTTTCACGGTAAATGTTGGCTTTGACGGATGTATTCTCCTCATAAGGAGCTCCCCAGCTGGTCCGGGGTACTTCCCAATATCCTGATACACCCCATTCAGTAAAGACATATGGCTTTTCCCATCCATACTCTTCAAGCAATCGGGGAACCTCAAACATAGCCCCATACATATTTAATCCCAGCAGATCAAGAGCTGGTGCTCTCTTTTTCAAATCCCTGATTTTCTCAAACATGGAATCACCCACCACGGTCATCACTGGATGACCCGGATCAATTTGATGGATGGCACTGGCAATCTGGTTTACTGCATCCCATACGGATAATTTATAGGGCAAAGTTCCCGGAATGTAATCCAATTCATTCCCGATGGCATACATTAACAATGCCGGATGGTCCTTGATAGACCGCACCATTTCCATAATCGTGTCAAATTGTTCTTTTACCATTTGGGGATTGTCATAATCCATTCCATCCCGCTCAGCCCGGATGGGAAGTGAAACTAAAACAGAAAGACCCTCTTCGTTGGCCTGGTCGAGTCCTTCCTGAAATTCGCGCCAAATACGTACAGAATTGGCTCCATATTTTTTCAGTTTATCCTCAAAGGAATTTCCGACAACCCCTTTGATAAAATAGGGTGCCCCGTTACGAATCAAATTATATGAGCTGCCTTCCTTTCTGATTTGTATTTCCGGCAGATTTTGTTTTGACGTATTACAACCAGAATATAATAAGCCCAGGCCTATTATACATATTATTTTTATTGACGAGGGATGAATTTCAGTTTTCATGACTATTTTTTGCGACTATTTCCACTTTGCGTATTGATTTTGTGGGTTTCATGTTATCAGAAGATATAGCCTCGGCAATCAAAAAATACTTGCCTTTTTTCATAGGGAAACTGAGATTAAATTCGTAAGTATGCTGACCCAGTGAAATTATATTAAAATTTTTGGATTGAGAGGAAACGCTTTCCCCATTGTAATCGAGTAGTTTTAGACTTAACTGGCCAGACAAATCCTTTTTTAAATCATTGACCATCATCACAGCTATTTTGGAAGAGGCTCCCTCATCCATTGTTTTTTGGGTGAAATTGATATATATCCCCAGAGGTTTAAATGACTCGATCAAATATTTTTTATAGGGTTCATGAATTTCGAGGGTTTCAATATTTGAAAAAAGATCTCCAGTGATAACATTTTCGAAATTTCCTGTAAGAAACGTAAAATGGAGCACACCTGCATAGTTCCGGTGAGCTCTGAAATATTCAGTTTCAATTCCAAGTAAATAGGCTGCTAATTCAATCCGTTCCTGATTGGAATATCCTGGTGCTATTGAATCATATACCCTTTTTGTCAGTAATGTTGGACTGCCATCCCGGTTCAGCCATAACCAACCGTATTCATTTAGCACGGTGGCATGCGCAGTTGGATGGGGTGAATTGGTAGTTTTTGCAGCTACCCCTTCATCATACTCATTGAAGGACCAACCATCCCATGAAATATTATAATGATGGTCTTCTACAGGATCGTTAATTCCTACGGGGAGGCCATATCCATTATCCCAGGCTCGGTTTGACAGGTCCAGATGGCGGACATCCCGGATGATCGACCGTAATGCTTCTGTATCAGTCTCATTACAAATGTCCCACCAGGCAACGGAAGGATGATTCCAGTTATCCTCCATCCAGTTGATCACCTGTTTTTTAATTTCAAGCGTATCCCAGTAATTATGGAATGGCCAGATAAAAAATTCATTTTGAATGATGAGCCCTGCTTCATCGGCTATATCCAGCCAGAATTGGGGAACCGGCCCGATACAGAAACGAAATGAATTCCAGTTAAATTTTTTCGGCCATTCAACGAGTAATTTTCGCACCCATTCCTCATTCCAAGGTTTATCGCCACAGTTATCATCATCGAAGAATCGGTGGAGCGTAATATTCGATCCACGCAGATAATAGGGTTCCCCGTTTAGAAAGGCTCTTTTGGTACGTGTATCAAAATGAAAATCACGCATGCCAAACCTGGTAGTTTGTATATCGTTACCTAAGCGCGTCTCAAGCACATAAAGGTTGGGATCAGCAGGTGACCATCGTTTCAGATCATGTACGTTTATCCTTTGTGATGCCAGGATGGTGTCATTGTTCAATACTTTAAATGATTCACCTTTTTGACGGATCAGGTAGTTTATCCCATTTGCGGGTCGAATGGCATAGTCCATATTTACATTTTTTGTTTCACCTCGATGAACAATCTTTGCCTGTACTTGAATGCTTGAATCATAAATATTGGGGGCTACTTGAATATTGGCTATATATGGGTATTCTGTAGCAATTATCGATACGTCATCATAAATACCGGGAGTCCATTTGGGCTTCTCATAGTCACTGCCAGTCGGGACCCAAGTAGGTACTGCAGCGGGATGAGCACCTATTCGTATAAGGATTGTATTGAAACCGGGCTGTTCTACAAGGTGCGAAATATCAAAATATCCGGTCGTAAAGCAGCCAAAATGGTTTCCTGCTTCCTTACCATTAATCCAAACCTTTGTGCCAAACTGCGCTTTGTTAATCTTTAGCAAAACGAGCTCGTGTTTATCAACCAGTTCAACTGAGGTCTTGTACCAGAAATAATTCCTGCTTTGTCTGGAAATTCCAACCTGAAGCGAATCCGTTGAAATATTTTTTATCGATGCCCTTACCCACGAATTATTCAAATAATCAATCCCATCAAAAGCATCCACATCCCTGAAAGCTGGCTTACATAAGTTGGCCATTCCAGGTACTGGTCCACGGTGAGTAAACTGCTTCGGGATATCTTCTGAAAGTTCACTTTCTTCAACATCCCATTCACCATTTAGAGAAATTTCTTTCCGCTGACCAAAAGAGGAAGATAAGAAGCCAACCATCAGGACAATTAAAAAGTATTTCATTTCAAATAGTCTAAAAAATTAAAGAATTGATCCCCTCAAAATTAGACAATTGAAATATACGATTTTTACAGTATTTTACATAATTCAAAAATTGAATTGAATTGATTTATATTGCACCTACATTAATATAAGGGAGATGTCGGGATTTTAGAACCCAATAGGATGAGTTAATACAATCTATAATCCAAAATTTGAGCTCGGATCAGAATTAGATGAATGGAACAATTTCTCATTTTTATCTATATTTATAAGTAAGGAGTATTGCCAGATTCAACTTAAATGGATCAGATACAAGGCATCTGGAATCATCATAATAAATGGGTATGCAAAACAAAAGATTTAATTCAGTTGAAGACTTTCTTGAATATCTTCCTGATTATGAACGCAAAATTGTAGATGTGTTAAGGGCCGTTGTATGGGATTGCATTCCGGATTGTATTGAAAAAATATCGTACAATGTCCCTTACTATTACCGGCATTCAAGGATCTGCTTTATCTGGCCCTCCAGTATTCCCTGGGGAAATGTGAAGATGAATGGAGTTCAACTGGGATTCTGTAATGGTTATTTATTGAAGGATGATATACAATACCTTGAGAAGGGCAACCGGAAGCAGGTATATATTAAGACATTTCAGGATGTGAAAGAAATAGATGTTGATTTGGCAAGAAACTACCTATATGAGGCAGTGGAAATTGATGCCTTAATAAAAAAAGAAAAGAAAAATTCCCGGCCGGATAAAAAGGGAGGAAGCCTGAGAATCATTCATTAATAGGATCATCCCGGCTTCATAAAAATGATTTTTATTCATTTCTGACGCTTTAAGAAAAATGAATTCTGACATTCAGGTATCAGTGATACGCGATAAACAGCTTATTGAAAATTTCCTGCGGAAGGATCCATTGATGCATCTTTATGAGATCGGGGACCTGGATGATTTTTTCTGGCCTCAAACCCGTTGGATTGCCCTGGGATCGGAGGGAAATTTAATTTCGATCCTTTTACTTTACGAGGATTTCCGGATGCCCGTGCTGCTGGCCCTGAATCATAAGCCGCTTCCACCGGAAATGAACGGAATTTTACTTCTGAAACATCTTTTGCCTTCTTATCTGAATGCCCATCTTTCCACGGAATTCAAGGATCTCCTGAAGCAGGTATATCATATGGAATTTCCCGCTTTACACTATAAGATGGGATTTTCAGATTATTCTTTCATCCGGAACAAGGATTTCTCGCAGGTAATTCGATTGGGTACGGGAAACCGTAATGAATTACTGGAGCTGTACCGGATCAGCTATCCAGGAAACTGGTTCCATGAAAGAATGCTCCAGACGGGTCAGTATTATGGATTAAAAATCAATAATCAACTGGTAAGTGTAGCCGGCGTTCATGTATACTCCGAAAAATACCGTGTAGCCGCGCTGGGAAATATCACCACACATCCAAACTACCGAAACCAGGGTTTAGCGGAAATTGTAACAGCCTGTTTATGCGAGCAACTCGCTCAACGGGTGGATCATATAGGTCTTAATGTCCATAGCGATAACCTTTCCGCCATCCGGTGTTATCAGAAGCTCGGTTTTGAAATCCTAAGCCAGTTCGAAGAATGCAGGCTTACTTCAAGGGAATAGATCGTTAAATTTAACGGCTGTAAAATCAGTTTCTTTATAGTCGAATTCCTGTATCTCGTCGTTCAGATGATTAAGTTAGCTGTCAGATACAGGAATTTTTCCCTCATCGAGGCGGTCGGTTATGCGCTGGCGATCATCATAACATCCTATTTCCAGCGGATGGAGAAGTTATCCCCCTCGTCATTAATCTCCTACTTATTGTGCAGGCATTGGATGGCAGGCCTTTGATTAGAAAAAAGGAATCTGAGATTTTTGCGACTGTGGAATTGGCGGTTTTTTCCAATAAAAATGAAAAATCATTTACATTTATTGAAACCTTTGCTTTACCATTCCCACCCGAAGCCAGTCTGAAACACATAGTCGGTTTCACTGGCACCTTCCACCGGCTGGTTGTCATAGTTGACTGTGAAACCTAGTTTAACATAAAAATCAAGTGGAAGATCGTACTTTAAATCAAACTTAAAATCGACACGCCACCTCCCCGATTCAGTAATACCAGGAAATACGGTAGCATTGGTAAGCAAACCCAGGTCACCCACGTCGAACATATTTAATTCAGTCCCTAAAAATCCTTCCAAACTCTGGCGGTCTGGTGATTCGTCCGAAAAATTTTCATTCATAAATGATGCACCTGCCTGGAAGGCCCAATAGGTTGAATTGGTGTGGATCATAAACTTACCCAGACCCAATTTGCCATTTGATCGTAAATTTAGTTTCTGTTCCGTATTGGAGAGAAAGGAAATATCTCCCATCAAAAACCAATCTTTAGGCAAGAAATACCGGTAAGTGATGTTTCCATCTGTTCGCTTTGTATCAGCAACTGAATCTTGTTTGGATAAAACACTATTATAGGAGGCATCCAATGACCATCGTTCGGCCAGATATCCTATTTTACCATTTAAAGAAAATTGCCTCAGGTTATTTGCTTTGGTAAGACTATATCCCACATCTATGGCTGCATATAATCTGCTCCAGAAACCCGCATCGATTGATTTTAGGAAAACTAAATCCATTAGATCCACCTCAGTTGTTCCTCCTTCATCTATATTAATGGTGGCTCTGCCCGGGGAGGGAGATTCCAGCGTACCATTGTATCTTCGGCCATCTGATAAAGTGATTAAAAAAAATGACTCGGTATGGATTTCAGTAACCCCACTCCATTCAATCTTAAAATCCTTGTCACTGTAATCTGTCTCTATAGTCAGTATGCCACGATCCAATGATTTAATCTCTCCCACGATAATATCATCATTTTTCAGAATCAACGAATCGGTCTGGGCAAGAAGCACGTGATGGATACCTGAAAAAAACATCAGCATCGCGCAATAAAATATTTTTGGGTTTCTAAAGATGGATTGATTATTCATACAGAATAAACTTTTATGGTTGTGAAACCTTTAAGAATGTGAAAATATTTGATTTTTTTAAAATCTGAATTATATATGGGCAGATTATATATTCTTAAGAATAAATCCTCTTTTCCGCTTCGGATTCCCTCATTGCAAATTTAATAGATTATTTAAGGGGATTATTTATACACTATTTAAAGTATTTACAGGGATTATCCAGCAAGTAAATATTTTAATATTGAAATATATTCACAATAAAAACTTTTTTTATTTGACATTTTTGTTATATATTTCTAACTTATTGTTAGGAATTACTAACATTCAAAATCGACGATCATGAAAAGAATATTTTTACCCTTGTTTATGGTGGCGTATGCCGTTGTTTTATCCGGTATCTTGATCCTGCAGACAGGTTCGCTGGATGATACCAGGAATTATGTGTTCACCGAATATTTTTACATTGGAATTATTTCCATATTCTTTATTTTAGGCATTTATATTGGATACAAAAGAATGAAAAGGAAAAAGGAAGGATTGCCGGAAGAAGACGAAATGTCCAGAAAAATAGCTCAAAAAGCCGCAGCTAGCTCTTTTTATATTTCATTATTTTTATGGCTGGTATTGATCTACATCCAGGACAGGATCGTCACGGATATTCGAATTTTTTTCGGATATGGGATGATCGGAATGGCTTTAATATTTGTTTTCAGATGGTTTTATTACAATCTCAAAGGCTTCCTTCATGAATAACCGGATCAAAGAACTGCGGGCCAGGTTCGATCTTACACAACATGACCTTGCCAGGATGGTCGGGGTCCGCCGGGAAACCATTATTTTCCTCGAAAAGGGGAAATACAACCCTTCCCTGAAACTGGCCTATGATATTTCACGGGTGTTTCAATTAAAAATTGAAGAGGTTTTTATTTTTGAGGAGTGAGAAAGATCATCCAAGGATTCCTTTGACACTACATAAGATAAAAGCCCACCAGATTTTAGAGATAATATTTAGGAGAAAATTAAACCCGATCTGGAATTTTCATCAGTTAGACCTGGAAATGAATAAAATGGTCCGGTTAAACGGAATTCACTATTGCTTTATATCAAAAAATAAATACATTTATGCTCTAAAACAATATGTGGTACAGCAATGACTGCTCATTCCATCCAAAGATCAATCTATTAAGGTATATTATTAAAAAATTTAATAGAACAGATTTAAATTTTTCAATTTTCTTTAAACTATCAACTTTAAACTCAATCAAAAAATGGGACTTGTAAAAGAATTCAAAGAATTCGCCATGAGAGGCAATGTTGTCGACATGGCGGTTGGTATTGTCATTGGCGGGGCCTTTGGCAGGATTGTTTCATCCGTTGTAAATGATATTATCATGCCACCCATCGGATTACTCATCGGAGGTGTTGATTTCAGCGATCTCAAAGTAATTTTAAAACAGGCAACCATAGATGATGCGGGAAATGCAATCCAGGCAGTTTCCATCAATTATGGGGCATTCATTCAAACTGCCCTTGATTTTATCATCATTGCTTTTGCCATATTTATGGTGATCAAGGGAATGAACAGTCTTAAGAAAAAAGAAGAGGCCAAACCTGCCCCTCCTCCAGCTCCACCCCGGGAAGAAGTTTTACTTACTGAAATTCGTGATTTACTGAAAAAGTAATAGAACTATCCCTGTTTTGCTTTTCCGGCTTAGGTACAGGAATTCAGTTTTTCGCCGGTTTAGTGGATATATTCCATCGACATCTGAAATGTTTAGGGATGTCGATGGAATTTTTATTTCATGATTTTTTGTAATTTACAATCATTCAATCCATATAATCAAATAAGATACAGACATGGGAACAAAATACTTTTTAAACAAAGCCCTGATAAAAAGAAATATGTTGATCCTGATTTCATTTATTATCTCGTTACAGCTGGGACATGGGCAATCCTTTTATGAAATGCCTGAAAATATCCGTACGAAATGGGCAAGTCCTGAAAATCCGGATGCCGGGAAAGGAATGGGAGGGCTTGAAAACGCTGGCAGAAAAGGTCGCCCAAGTGTTTCCCTGGAGGCTGGTGATACACTGATCCTGGCCCATGAACCGGCCGGGACCTCTGGTACGATCCGAAGAATCTGGATGACCATTCAGGATAAAGGTCCGGAAATGCAACAGGGGCTCACCTTATATTTTTTCTGGGATGGCCAAGTCAAACCAGCTGTTTCTGCGCCGGTAGGATATTTTTTCGGTATGGGATTGGGGAAAATGTTTGCCTTTGAAACCGCCTTGTTCTCCAGCCCGGAAGGCAGAAGTTACAATAGTTACATTCCAATGCCTTTTAAAAATGGCATGAAAATGATTCTGGTCAATGAAACCGGTCAGGTACAGCCTTCCATATTTTATGATGTGGATTATACTGTGGGAGACAAACATGATGAAAAGGCGCTCTATTTTCATGCTTATTATAAGCGGGAAGATTCAACCAGGTTGCGTGAGGATTACGAATTCATGCCCCGGGTGGAAGGCAGGGGAAGATTCCTGGGGGTCCATTTTGGAGTGATGGCCAACCAGGATCTGTATGCTGATTCCTGGTGGGGGGAAGGAGAAGTGAAGATCTACCTGGATGGAGACGAAAAGAATCCTACGCTTTGTGGTACAGGCACGGAAGATTATATCGGTACTGGATGGGGTCAGGGGCAATATGCTCAGGCCTTCCAGGGTTCCCACTTTGCAGATTATGAACATATGCAATATTGTTTTTACCGATACCACATTCCTGATCCTGTCTATTTTCACTCGGATATCCGGGCTACCATCCACCAGATTGGCTGCTGCTTTGGAATCCACCGGGAAAAACTGGAGGCACTGGGAACCGCCCTTTATGAAACAGGTGATAAAGATCAACCCTCAACTTATGATGAGTTTGAAGGCTGGTTATTTGAACGGCATGGTGACGACTGGGCCAGCTGTGTCTATTTTTACCTCGACAGGCCGGCAAATCATCTTCCTCCAATTGATCCATATAGTATACGGATCAAAGGGTATAAGGAATAAATTTCCTGTCCAGGGTCGGAGATTTTTTGAAAGCCATTATTTGTTACTTAAATTAGGAAGTTGGGGAAAGATATTATGATATTCCCCGGAGCATGGTTTATCACTTTCACGAAAATCTCATGAAAAATCTCATAAATAGGAAGTTAATAACCTTGTTGAATAAAGAATCAGACATGACGATCCTTAAACCACTAAACCTCATTCCATGAACAAAAGATATTTATCAGTTATCCTTTTGCTGGTCTGGATCTACGCACAATCTTTCGGACAATCAGAACAGGATGATTCTGAATGACAGGAAATGATCAGAAATCGTTGGAACAAAGCCCTGGTGAATAATTCCAACTACAAATTCAACAAGGAAGTTAATAAGCTCCTGAAAGAAACCATTCAGGATATGCCCCCTGGAAAAGCATTGGATGTGGCCATGGGCCAGGACCGCAATACTCTCTACCTGGCCAGTCAGGGCTGGGAAGTAACCGGTTTCGACCTGGCCGATGAAGCGGTCGATTATGCCCAGAAAGTTGCACAAGAAAATGACCTTTCTATTTCCACGAGCATTGCTGACTTCGAGAGTTTTAATTACGGCAATAACCAATGGGACCTGATTGCCTGGATTTACGGAGGATGTCTGGAGGTGGATCACATTGCCGAACGGATCAGGACGGCCTTGAAACCTGGCGGGATTTTTCTTTTCGAATTTTTTCACCGGGATGCTGGCTTGGCCATGAACAGGCCTACTTTTGGTTGTGAGACCAATGAAATCAGGAATAAATTCCTGGAGATCGGAGGATTTAAGATTTTCCGGTATGAGGAAAAGGAGGGGATGGCGGATTATGGCCTTGAACCTCATAAACTGATCTATTTTGTTGCGCAGAAAGAGTGAAATGCCCGCCCGGAGACCGGGGTGGAGGTTTCAATCAGTTCTTTCATCTATATTTTCAAGTTTGACTACCACTGGATTGGGCCATTTACGGTCATTATAGATCCGTTGTGCGCGCATCAGCGAAATATGGAGCCCCTGATCCGAATCAGAAAATCCGGGTGCCGGGTCAATGTTCGGCTGATATTCCAGTACCTTCCCATTTTGTCCCAGGATACAGATTTTCGTTTGTGGAGTTGACCTGACCGATCTTAATAAAAATTCCTTTCGTTCTCCATACGCCCATTGAATCTCTGTAAAATAGACAAAAACTGTATGTTCATTTTTCTTTTTGGTAAACCAGATATCTCCGTCCCGGGTTACCTGCCAGGGTTCAATATCCTGCATCGATTCCCGGTTGATGAACATCCATAATGCCACTTCATTCAGGATGGAGGTTTGCTCCTGAGGAATAGTTCCTTCCGGGGTCGGTCCGACATTCAACAATAAATTACCACCTTGCGCCCGTGTTTGGATCAACATGGAAATGATCTCTGTGGCTGACTTGTAATTTTCATGGGTCGGCCGGTATTGCCACTGGTTGCCCAGAGTGTAACAGGCTTCCCAGGGGGAAGGGAGTGGTTGATCAGGTAGAAACTGTTCCGGTGTTTCCATCGCTCCCCTTGTTACCACTACATCCGGATCGATCTCCCAGCAGACTTTCGCCAATTCGGTTTTGGCAAATTGTTCATATCCATCCAAAAAAACGATGTCTATCCTACCATAATTGGTCATCAATTCCCTCATTTGTTTTTTCACATATTCATTCAGCTCCTGATTATTGGAGGCGAGTGCTTCCGGGCATGTCCGGCTGATCAGGGTGCCCTGCTGATGAAGAAAATAAAAATCATCAGGAGAATAGTAGATCCCAATGGCAAGTCCCTCTTTCCGGAATGCCTCGAGCACCTCCCGGGTCACATCCCTCCCGAATGGGGTATTCGTCACCTTATAATCCGTGGTCTGACTATCATACATGCAAAATCCATTATGATGTTTGGTTGTTAACACCACGTATTTCATTCCAGCCTTTCTGGCAATTCCAGCCCATTCTGATGGTTTGAAATGTCTGGGATTGAAATACTGAGGCAACTCATGGATGTACCGATCCAGGTAATCGTCCGATGCGCCCACCATCGAATGGCTGATCACCATGCCGAGGGTCACATCATAGCTCCAGTGGATGAACATCCCGAAACCCAGGCCGGTGAACCAGGCTTCTCTTTCTGGTTTGTTCAGGTTCAGGATGTTTTCCTGGCCCCTAGAAGAATAAAAAGTAAATAACAGAACAATCGGGATCAAATATTTCATAACTGCATCAGGATTATAAAATTGGATTAAGAAGGATTTGCCCTTCAGGATCAATGAAATGTATTTACTAAAAAGCTGAAAGGCAAGAAATTTAATTTTTTTAATCATATAAGGGATTGAGAAAACACAGAGGATTATAAATTTTATCCCAAAGAACACAACAGAATCGCAACGATATTATAGGTGATATAATAAAATTTGCTCTGCGAGATCACTGCGGGCTTTGAGGTTTATTTTTTTAGCACCGCGAGCTCAACATAAAACGTTTGTATTTAAATTTCTTTTGTTGATAAGAAATCCATAAGAACAAGTAGCTTTTCCTGATACTGGCAAGACTAAAATTTAATAACTATTTCATTTTATTTAACTGGTTGAATAAATTCACGATCTGACACAATTGAAAATGAGATATATTCTGCTTTTTGCCGGATTAATGCTACATACCGCATTAAATGCCCAGGAAATTCCAGGAGATGCCATCAGCGCTTCCGATCAAATTAAACCTTATGCCATCCGGGCCCACATGCGTTTCCTGGCAGATGACCTCCTGGAAGGCCGGAAGCCATTTACGAGGGGTTATCAGCTGGCAGCAAATTATGTCGCTTCTGAATTTGAAGAGATGGGATTGAAACCAGGTGTGGGTGATTCATCCTTTTATCAGATGGTTGAGATATTCAGGAATAAATCAACGCTGGAAGGCACCATGGATCTCCATACAAATGATGAAACAAAATCCCTGGTCCCAGGAAAAGATTTTATACTCATTTCCGAACCCGGTCAAATTGATCCTGCAGAAAAGGAGATTGTATTTGGAGGGATCGGTGTACAGGACCCTTCTCTTGGTTATCACGATCTGGAAAAACTGAATGTCAGAAACAAATACGTCATACTTTATTATTGGCATCCGGAGGACAGGTCTATCGAACTTTCGCTCAAGCACATGCATGATGAAAGACTGCTCCGATTGAAGGCTGCGGGAGCTGCGGGCATAATTATGTACATCCCCATGGAAAACCAGGAAAGATTTTCATGGGAAAGGTTTAAAAATTATTTCAACCGGGCAACGAATAAATCCTCTTACCTGGATTTTCCTGTATTTATGGCAGACTGGAACATTATTAACCGCCTTTTTGATACCACAACGCTTTCCCTGCAGGAATACAATGCCGGCAAGGCCCTCCCCAATCAGTATAAAATAAAAGCCACCCTGAAACCGGATCTTAAAATAAATAAGAACTTCGAGGTACAAAAAAGCCCCAATGTGTTGGCTTATATAGAAGGATCTGATCCCAAACTGAAGGAAGAATACATGGTTTATACCGCGCACCTTGATCATGAAGGCATCGGTCAACCTTTGGAAGGGGATTCCATCTATAATGGTGCCTATGATAATGCAGCCGGGACCGCGATCATGCTCGAGATCGCACGGGCATATACCCAATTAACCAGGCCTCCCAAAAGGTCGGTCCTGTTCATCGCACTCACAGCAGAGGAAATGGGCCTGCTGGGATCTGAATATTTTGCGAATCATCCAACAGTTCCATTGGATGACATGGTAGCATCACTGAATACGGATATGTTCCTGATGGAAAAACCACTTAACGAAATCGTGGCCCTTGGTGAAGAATTCTCCGGACTGGGACATTTGGCGCACCTGGTTTGTCAACAGAAAAAAATTGCCATCGTACCTGATCCCCTCCCAGAAGAGAGTATTTTCATGCGATCAGATCATTTCAATTTTGTAAAAAAAGGCATTCCATCCCTCTTTGTGATTAACAGTTTCCATAAATCCGATACCCTGGATGAAAAATCTGACGCAAATTACCGTTGGCTGAAAACAGTGTATCATACCCCTTTGGATAATTTCAGGGAAAATATTCATTATGAAGCGGGTGTAACCTATGCCCAGATCAATTTTCTGATCGGATACCTTGCCGCTGAACAGAAGGACCGGATCAAATGGAATTTCAATTTCGAAATTGAAAATCCCTTAAATATGAAACGGTAATGATATTTTTTCTGGTCTTATTGTGGTTTCCCCGGGCACTACAAAAATTCAGAAAGAAGGATTTCCATCTACTAACCATTTAGCGCCACTTCTTAAGAAAGTTACACGACAATTTTTATATATTGATACCTAATTACAAAACCTGCTGCTAAGAATTCAGGAATAGGGAGTTGATACCTTTATTAAATCATTAAAACTTAAAAAACATGGCCTACCAAATCCAGGAAAAAGAACATAAATCCAACTGGTACGATGGCTGGTTCTATGCCAATGTAATCGATCCCATATCAGGAAGATCCTTTTCCAGGGTAATTAAAAAAATGATCAGTCCACAGGATAAGGTGATTGAAATTGGAAGCGGTACTGGATCACTGGCATTTAGCATTGCTGATCAATGCGAACGGATCATAGGTGTCGATATCTCGCCAAAAATGATTGGTTATGCCAATAAAATGCTGAAAAAAAAAGACTATCGCCATGTTGAATTCCGGTTGATCGAAAAGAAAACAAATCTTTCCGCTCTCTTTGATCTTGAATTTGATGTTACCATAGCCAAAATGGTATTGCATGAAACCAGTCCGGAAATACGTCACCGTTTGATGGATGAAATTAAACAGATCTCGAAATATGCCATATTGACTGACTGGATCTCCCCACAACCGGGAGGCATCCCCGGATTCATTACCCGGGTGATTGAATATACCGCCGGGAAAGAACATTACCGGAATTTTTTGAACTGGTGTAGTTCGGGTGGACTGGATGGATTCGTTGCATCACATCGCTTACATGTAGTGAGGGAGAAAATTTTCAAAAATGGAACCGGAAAGATCCTGAAAGTTACTTGGGATTAAGCGTGATCGGAGATCTGGAAATAGATATGCTGACTGATCTCCTGATTCAAATAATATTGGGAAAGAAGGAATACATTAAAAAATACGCCCTATTGCTATTTGATCGATAGGACGTATTTTTTTGAATGAATTTTTATGGTAAAAATCCCAATCTGAAAATCTATTTACAATTGGTAACTCACGACCTCCGCTATAGCAGTTTTCAGATAAACCTGGCCTGTAACATCATCCACCGCATATTCAGGTTCACGATCTTTGCCCAGATCAATGGATCCTTCCATCTTTCCTGTATCTTTATTAACTCTGATCAGTAAATTATCATTGTTCATCCGGGATAGTACGATAAGAAAATCCCTGCCCTGAGCTGTGGCTTTAAACCGTGCATTGGCCTGTTGGAAAGTCTTTACCGCAAAATCAGTTGCCGCATCCCCCAATTCACCGTAAACATCTCCGAATCCTTCTACCAGGGCACCAGATACCGGATCATCCGCCTTCACCTGGTCCTCCACCAGTTTCAATTGTGCTGAAGCATAATATGAGTTGGCTCCAATATAAGCTGCCCTCACTGCCTGGGCGTACATCAATGCACGCTTCAAGCCAGGTTCACGTGGAGCTGGAAAATAATTCTGGAATTTCAGGTTTCCATTATAATCGATCATTGCTACATTCTGTTCTGAATAAATAAATATTCCCATTTCCCGTAATTCGATTCCCTTCGGAATCTCCTTGCCTTCAAAGTTGATCTCAGATCTTGAAAGGATCGATACGGATCCGGAAGATTTTTCGATCACTTTCATTACTCCTTCCTTCGTATCGAATGCATAAATTTTATTATCAGCCTCTGCTGTCAGGGCAGGATGCGTATTAATCGACTTATCAAAAAGCAGTGAGCCGGTAGCAGGATCCAGGATATTCATCTCTTCCGATGTGATATACAATAATCCTTTCGGAATATTGACAACGCCAACCACCATACCATCTACTTTTACCGGTTTCTCAAAAGTCATGAGACCAAGATTTGGATCCAGTACATTTAGATAATCATTCGCCTCGGTCCGGGTAACAATTAAAAATCCTTTTTCCGTGCGGATATAATTATAAACACCGCCTTTAATATTAACACCGTTACCTTTCTTTCCCCATTTTCCATCCTGTGAATTGAGATCATACATATTGATCTTGGTCCGGTTCCCATCATCCGGAAGGATGATCAACTGGTCACCATAAAATACCAATTCGCCAATCAATCCATTCATGGTGATTGGATTTTTCCATAACATGGATCCATCCGATATATTGTAGGCATAGTACGTACTTTCATAATATACCGTTGTGGAGGACGTCATTCCTGTAGTCTTCTCCCTTTGTGAGGCCAGAATAAACAGATCCTGTTCAGGGTGGCGGTAGAAACGCATTTCGATATTCATATCCTCGGCCATTGATTCTGCCATATTTTTCATCAGGTTTCCAAAGGCGCCCATATTCTCCATTTGGGCAGTCTCTTCTGAGGTGGCATTTTTCCATACCACGGTACCTGTTGCACTTTCAATTTTATAATTATAAAACAGGGTGACCATGAGAAAAGCATCTTTAGATAATTCATTTACAGCCACAATTTTTCCGAATTTTTCGTCCTTTGTCCATAAGACAGCACCGGAAGATACATCCACCATCATCATCACCGGATCGTTGGATCCTCTCCTTTCCCCAGCAATCAATACACCATTGGATTTAAATAGCATATCCTGGAATTTCAGGCTTCCAATGCCTGCTATCTCTGAATTGAATACAATATCTCCATTAAAAGGATTGATCATGTAAAAGTAATCCCCCCGGGAAATGGAGAACAATGGTGAATTCAACAGATTCTGATAACTTTCCCGGGGCAATCCACCCAAATCACCCAATGACCACAGGTATTTGCCTGAGGAAGGATCAAGTCCCTGAAGTGATCGATCCGTACAGACTATCAAATTCCCAAGGGGCGTCACTTCCTGCCAGAGGATCTGTCCGCCCAGATCAGCATTCCAGGATTCTTGAACCTGGGCAAATGAAAACTGGCAGAAGATAGTAAGTATGATAACAACAAATTTTTTCATAGCTCATAGATTTACATAAATTACTTTTAATTCATACAATTAATCATACACAACAACGAAGTGCTTCTAAAAGGGTAGGTAAAGCTGTTAACTGATAAAAAAAGTGCTTATATTGTAGTTCCGGTATATATAACGTTCAATTATTTACTATTAATACGCCCTGTTTAAAAAGATAACCATGAAGAGCCTGTTTTTTTTCATTGTTGCCATTTTGACCTTCACAGTTACCAGGGGTCAGGATGAACTGAATTATGATGTGATCAAGACTTCAGACGGTGTTCTGAAAATGTATTTCGTCAATCATGGCACGCTGATGTTCACTTTCAATGATCTTGTGGTCCATGTTGATCCGGTCAGCCGGGCTGCCGATTATACAATACTTCCCAAAGCCGATATCATACTGGTCACCCATCAGCATGGTGATCATCTCGATAAGTCGGCCATTGGGGAGATTTCGAAACCGGATACGAAATTATTTCTGACAAAAGCCTGTTTTAATGAAATAAACATGGGAGAGGTCCTGCAGAATGGGGATACAAGGACGTACAAAGGCATAAAGATTGAAGCGGTCCCAGCCTATAACCTGGTTCATACAAGTAATAATGGAGAACCATTTCATCCAAAAGGTGTAGGCAATGGTTATGTAATGCATTTTGGAGACAAAAAAATATACATTGGTGGCGATACAGAAAATATCCCTGAAATGAAAAATCTGAAAGATATTGACGTCGCTTTCCTTCCCATGAATCTCCCATATACAATGACTCCAGATATGGTAGCTGACGCAGTGTCGCTCTTTCATCCTAAAATATTGTATCCATATCATTTCGGACAAACAGATACGCAGCAACTGGTAGACCTTCTGAAGGATCAGTCAGAAACTGAAGTACGGATCAGGAAATTCTATTGAGTTTTGCAGGATAGCCGTTACAAGTTATCGATCTCCTTTTTTCCTATAAACCAATTAAATGCAAATGAAGCGTTTTTATAAGATCCTTTTTTTATTTTTGATGAGTGGCCAAATATATGCGCAGCAGATTGATAAAATTTTTGTCGATAGTAATTGGCTGGATGCCCATCTGAATAACGATTCTCTCATCATATTACACCTGGATAAACCTGAAAATTATATGAAGGGTCATATTCCAGGCGCTTTGTACGTAGATAATGATACCTACACTACCATCCGGGACGGTTTGTATTTTGAAATGCCGGAGGCATCGGATTTCTCGGAGGCACTTAAAAAAAGAGGTATTGAAAAAAACAAGGAGGTAATCATCAGTTCCGGATGGGATACCTTCGCCCATGCATTCAGGCTTTATGTAACTTTTGAATATTTCGGACTGGCTGACCAGGTAAGAATCCTGGATGGAGGGATCCGGGGATGGAACGCCAGGGGTTTTCCTGTCTCCCGGGATTCGGTAATTGCAACTCCGGCCAGCACCTACCTGAACCTTCATGAGAATACTAAAATCCTGGTGGATAAAGACTGGATCAGGTCAAATCTGGTAAATCCTTCTATTTGCATTATCGATGCTCGAAAGGAAAATTTTTATACCGGTAGGGAAAAAGGTAATTATCAACGGTCGGGACATATCAAGGGAGCGAAAAATCTGACATGGACCACCCTGGCAGATGATCATTTTGTCCTCCTCGAACCGGATTCGCTCAGAGAAAAGTATGAAAAAATAATCGAACGTGACGACAGGATCCTGGTTTTGTATTGCCATGTTGCCCTCAGGGCATCTGTACTTTATACCGTAGGAAAAGCCATGGGCTACAATGTCCTTTTGTATGATGGATCCTATAATGAATGGGACCACCTGGATTTCTCCTATCCGGTGGAATCGGAATATTAGAATTCAGAAAAAAATCCCTTCACTTTTCCGAACCTATTTTCTTACAGGACCAGCAAGGTGATTATCTGGTTCTATGATCAGGTTATATTCCAAAATCATACCTCACTCCAGTGAGTTTTTCTGAAATTTTCCATAATTTTTCAGCTGTATCCTGGTCTTTTGCCTGTGAGGGTATTTGAGCGTTTGATGGAAAACCTGCCACCTCAAACCAGCCTCCCGGACCATAATATCTTCCCGACTTGGCATCCGGAGCTGTCGCAGCATAAAGGAGAGATAATGCACCCCTGGTAGCATCCGGCAACAATCCCTTTAATAAAAAATCATAACTGGAAATAAGGACCGAACTCATATCCATGGCCCTGTGAAGATTGGTGGAAGATACTCCCGGGTGAGCGGCTATGACCTGGACATTCACCTGACCAGCATCCAGTCGTCTCTTCAGTTCAAAGGTAAATAGCAGATTAGCGAGTTTGGATTGCCGGTATCTATCCCAGGGATTATAAGAACATTCTCCCTTCAGATCATCAAAAAAAATCTTTCCTTGCCGTGCAGCTAAGCTGGCAACATTCACAACCCGGCTTCCTGGTATATTCATTAAAAGTTTTAATAGTTTTCCGGTCAAGGCAAAATGTCCCAGGTGATTGGTTCCGAACTGCTGCTCAAAACCATCAGCCGTTGTGGCATAGGGAGTGGCCATAATACCTGCATTGTTCATCAGGACATCAATATGACTGTAGTTGGCATAAATCCCTGTGACAAACCTGGAAATGGAATCCAGACTGGCGAGATCCAATTCACAAACATCTAGATCGGCTCCGGGTATTGTTTCCCATAATTCATCACGCGAACGCACTCCTTTTTCAAGGTTACGACAGGCCATGATCACCTTAGCACCTTTTTCTGCCAGGGCCCTGGCAGATTCAAATCCCAATCCACTGTTTGCCCCGGTTATAAGGAGTATTTTCCCCGTTTGATCCGGTATATTCTTCGTTGTCCACCTGGTCATAAATATTATTTTAAATGAATAACAAAGATAAAGACCAGGCCAGGCATTAAGAAATAAAAGTATGAATGAAAAGATTCTGAAATGGTCATCAGACCTTGATCGCCTTTTTCAGAACGTCCTCATCATAGTCTATTCCCCAGCCAGGACTGTTGACGATTTGAAGTTTCCCTTCATAGAAGTTCAGCGCTATGGAGCACCATGGGTAGCCTGTCCCTGGAGTATATTCCTGAAAGGGTCCGATGTTCTCTACGATCGAAACAAACTGCATCTTGAAAGCATTTGAAGCCCCCTGCTGGGGACTATGAAGTGTAACGGGCATACCGGCCAGGTTTGCATAAGCGGCAATTCTTAAGGTTCGGATGAATCCTCCATTATACATGATATCCGGCTGGACCACATCTACTACCTTCTGATCGATCATATACTCAAACTGGACCTGGGAGGAATCCTGTTCCCCACCGGCAATGGGGATATCCAGGCTCGTTGCCACCTGGAGGGTTTTCTGGTAATCTTGCCAGGGACAAGGTTCCTCAAAAAAACCATATTGATAATCCTCGAGTAATCGACCAATCTCTATGGCCTTTGGAGCATCATATGAGCTATTGGCATCCACATAAATCGTGATACCATCGCCTAGGGCATTCCGCATTAAGGGTATTAATTTTTCTGTTCTGCCTTCAATACAATCCAGGTTATCACTCATCCTGCCTCCAATCTTTATTTTTACTGCCTGGAAATCATCAAGGCTCCGCTGAACATTTTCAACATAGGTTTCAGCTGGATTTTCCCGGTCGAACGTACTTAGATAAACGGGAAATTGCTCCCTGACCGGAGGCATAAACAATTGACCCACTGGCTTATTCATTATTTTAGCCAGCATATCCAATAGGGCCAGCTCTACGTGGGCTACACAGATCCAGAAGGGCATACCGGCATATTTATAATTGCTGTTCACCCGGTACACTTCCCTGATCAATGATTCGACCTCACGTGCATCTTTCCCTATAAAGAAAGGGATGATCAGGTCCTTCAGAACCCCCAGAAGATGGATTATTTTTTCATTGGCTGGGATCCTGCCCATATATCCATCCTTTGATTTTATCTGGATAAGAAAATCATCCTTGATTTTCCAAACTTCGATGGATTCGATGATGGCCGGATTTAATTCCGATATGGAAAATTTGAAACGGTTGATTTTCGCCCTATCCCTTTCCTTGATAAAACCAGGTGCAAAAAACATCCCGGCCGAAAGACCTCCCTGGATCATGAAGTTTCTACGGTTCATGGATAGGAATGATAAGCTGAATAAAAATACCTGAAACAAGTATTGTTAAAATATTCCAGAAATCAAAGTGGTTTATGATAGATCACCTTATTATCTCCTGGTGCATAAAAATCCTCCAATTCAGCAGTAATTGTATATTTCAATTTTTCATAAAAAGCCCGGGTAGCCTGGTAATCTTTTCTGGAGGAAGTTTCGACCCAGATATTTTTCCCTTTCATCTTTTTGATCATTTCCTCGGTCCTCGCAATCAATTCCGATCCAATTCCCTTACTCATGATATCTTTTTTTACGGCAATCCAGTAAATATCCCAGCTGGTCTGTGTACATGGTACGGGACCATAATTCACATAGCCGATCACTTTCCCTTCCATTTCCGCCAGAATAAAATAATATCCGCTTTTATCTTCTTTCTGGAAGTATTCATCTACAATTTCAAGCGCAATATTGATCTCAAAATCATAAAATGCCTTGGTAGAATCCAGGATTTCCTTGATGTACTTCTTATCCAGTGGCTTCAGAAAATAACGGTAAACAATTTCCATAAACTCAATTTAAATCAGTTAACAGCTTCTCTATCACATATTCCTGGTTATAACCTGCTTCCATAGCAGCGGAAATAAATCCACTGTCAGGTGATATACATGGATTTGCATTAATTTCCAGTACAAAAGGTTGTCCTCCCTGATCTACTCTGAAATCAACACGTGCATAACCCTTCAATCCGAACACTTCCCAGCACTGCAGCGCAATATTATGCATTTTCGTGATCAATTCATTTTTCTTTTCATAAATATGAAATTTACGGATTGTATGCCGGTATTCGAATGAATCCGGATTCCACTTGGCTTTATATCCAATGATCCTTTCCTTTCCGGCAGGATAATCCTGAAATATCATTTCTGCAGCCGGTAATACCTCAGGCCTTCCGCGATTTGTCAAAAGACTGATGTTAAATTCCCTGCCATCTATAAATTCTTCCAGAAAAAAACAGGAGGGATCCAGCTTCTCAATCCGTTTGAAAAGTGCCGGATCACCCGGCTTGAATACCGCATCTTCATCAAGATCCACGGAGCCATCCTCCCTCAGGGGTTTAAGAATATACTTTTTATTTTCTTCGAGCCGGAAATCATCTGCAATATCTAACCAGTCAGGGGTCGGAATCCCCGACCGTTTCATCTGTTTTTTTGCCACTGCCTTATTGGTGGTTAAAAAAAGCGCTTCCACAGATGCGCCGGTATAAGGAATATTAAATGCCTTCATTAAGGCAGGGAGGATGTATAACAATTCATTCCTGCCAAATACAGATTCGACAAGATTAAAGACAAGCTCAGGTTTCTTTTCTTTTATTCGTAAAATATCCTGATAAAGGTCCTTGCCAATATCAAGGATTTCCACCTGGTGACCTAACTTAATCAGACTATTTCTGACCAATGCCACCTGACTGAGTACATCCGCCTCCTCCGGAGCGGAATCCGACAGGATCCGGTTATGGGTGATGGTCACCTTCATTTTTTAGAGACCCTTATGACAGCAGCATCCATGATCTTTTCTATTAACTCCTGGTAGCTAATGCCATATAAACCGGCCAGGATCGGAAGGTCTGAATGATGTGGATTGATCCCGGCCAGTGGATTGATCTCGATAAATTGCAGTTGACCGTTTTTATCCTCTTTGACATCGATCCTGCCTGCATCGTATGAACCGGTCACTTCCCAGACTTTAAGGGCAATGGGTTCACATGCTTTGAGAATGTTATCAGACACTTTCTTATATTCAATCCGGCCCACCCAGTTCTCTTTATTCTCATACGAATAAATCCCATCATTTTTATCATGAAAAGCCACTTCAACTGCCCCAATCACCGCCGCATCCCGTCCGTTACCTGTCACCCCGATCGTATATTCCTTCCCTGGCAGAAATTCTTCGACCAGCACAGGTTGACTGAACTTTTTAAGCAGGTGGGAGCAGACTTTCTGATAATTTTCTTCAGTGTGAATGACCGAATGATGATCGATCCCTTTGCCTGTTCCTTCTGAAACAGGTTTTGCAAACAAAGGGAAGGGAGGTTTGTGATTTAGCAGGTCTTCTTCTGACTGAATAAGACGGAAATCGGGGGTGGGCACTCCTGCATCCCTTACCAGCCGCTTGGTCATATATTTATTCAGGGTCACCGCAAGGGTGGCTGGTCCTGAGAAAACATACGGGATCCGGTATGAATCCAGGATTGCGGGCACCAGGGATTCCCTCCCATCTCCATAAAGACCCTCACAAATATTAAAGACCAGGTCCCATTTATCACCACTTAATAATTTTTTCATCAAATTCCGGGAATGCCCGATCCGGTCTGTCTGGTATCCTGCCTTCGACAATGCCTCCTCGATGGCCTCAATGGTATCCTCCTTATCAAATTCAGCCGTTTCTTCTTCCGAATATCCCATTTTGAGATATTCCGTTCGTAGATCATATGTAATACCTACCTTCATGAATCATTCAATCATTTATTTCCAATGGATTCTTTAAAATACCCTGTGAAAAAATACCTTGCATTGATCCCCACAGAACGGGTGTAATAACCACCTTCCTGAACAAACAAGGTGGGTAACCAGAGACCCGCGATCATTTTACCATTCATCTCAAAATCTTTGGCTCCTAATGTCCAGGTGCCGGTCGGGTCACCTTTGCCGGTATCAAATCCAACCGCAACGATCAGATAGGCTGGTTTAAATTTCCGGATGCGTTCAAGTGCCCTTTTAAGGTAGACATGATATTCCGGCCCTGTTATTATTTCTTTCAGCGGAAAATTCAAATTATAACCTTTCCCTTCTCCCTGTCCGGTTTCTTCTTCGAAACCTGAAAAATATGGATAAGCAAAGGAAGGATGGCCATGAATGGACAAGGTATAGACATCGGACCTTTCATAAAAGATCTGCTGTTGTCCGTTCCCATGATGATAATCTATATCAAGGATCGCCACTCGTCCATATTTGCTAAGATAATTTGCGGCAATGGCGTTGTTATTAAAATAGCAGAATCCTCCAAATACGTGATGCTCTGCATGATGTCCTGGAGGCCGGACAAGGGCATAGGCCGATTTCGCTCCCTGTAGGATACTTTCCGCTGCTGTCAGCGTGCAATCCACCGCTCTCCTGGCGGCGATATAGGCATTGTTGTTAAGCGGTGTGAAAGTATCAATACAATAATACCCCGCCCTGACAGAAAGTTCCTTGGGGGGCCGGGTGGCATTCCTAATGGGAAATACATAGGGATAAATAGATCTGCCTTCTTTAAGTTCCTGACATACCTTCTTGAAATACTGGATGTATTTGGAATCATGGACCTCTTCAATCCATTGGGACGAATAATTCCTGGGGGGTATCTCCTTAAAATTTTCGGTTTTACTGATCTCTTTCAGAATGGCTTTGATCCGTATTGGGGATTCCACATATCCCACCTCCTTTACATGGTGAATATGGTGTTTGTCATTGATCACAAGTACCATTCTTCTTTTCTCATTGATCCCATTCATCAGGCTAGTTACGGGCTGCTTTTTATAATACATGAACGGCCTGAGCATGACAGGATCTTTCACTGAACGGATCACTTTATCAACATAATCCGGAAGACAATAATCCCCATATTTCCTTTCAAGGATGGCCCTGATAATTTTCCTCAGTCGCCTGGCCTCAGGAAGATGGTCGGAACCAAGAGGATCAAGCATAAGATAAGGAGGACAGTCATCTCCTGAATTAACAGGGGTCTCGTACTTTGTATTGATAATGGGCCGGGCTCCAAATTTTTCATAAAAGGCCAGTCGACGTTGATTTTCAGACAATATTGATTGGTTCATACATAAATCAGGATCATCAGGCAGGCATTCAAAATACAAACCGGAATAACCATGTGCCATGACCTCTTCGCGGATATATTCATAAAGTGCACTCCCAATTCCCGCAGAAGTTTTCCCCAACCGCGTGGCTATAAAATCCAGATAAAAAAATTTAAGGTCAGCGGCGATCATCAAGAGGGCAAATCCTTTGACCTGCCCTCTTGAATCATCGCTCACCAGCAGCATCGATTGAAACTGGTACTTCAGTGGATCTTTCAATTGATCCACAAATTGTACGATCTTATTTTCTCCCAGATCAGGAAATTGAATCCTGATAATATCCTTGACCTGGTCGATTGCCTGCTGATTACGTGCAGCTACAATATCCGTAATCTTGCGAAAGCGGATCATGATTCATCGTCCGTGTCCGGATATTTAAAAATCCGGCCCTGATAATTCTTTAATAAAAGATTATTGCCTTCTTTACCAACTACGTAATCGGGTAGCAGGGGGATCTTCCCTCCTCCACCCGGAGCATCTATCACATAATGTGGTACTGCATAGCCCGAAGTAAATCCCCTCAATCCCTTGATGATCTCCAATCCTTTACTTACGGATGTTCTGAAATGAGCGGATCCCGGGATCGGATCACATTGATAGATGTAATAAGGTCTGACCCTCATCTTTAATAAACCATGCATCAGTTCTTTCATGGTCTGAACGTTATCATTGATCCCCTTCAATAATACGGTCTGACTTCCGAGCGGGAAACCACCATCCGCTAATCTGGTACAGGCTTCAACGGTTTCCGGTGTCAATTCACTGGGATGCATGAAATGTATGCTGAAATAAATGGGTTGATATCTTTTTAACATCTGGACCAGTGACCTTGTAATTCGTTGCGGAAGCACGATCGGGACCTTGGTACCCAGCCGGATGATCTCGATATGAGGTATGCCTCTCAACCTCGATATTAAATATTCAAGATGAATTTCATTGATCGTGAGGGGATCACCTCCTGAGATAATCACATCCCGGACCTCCGGATGCCGGGAAAGGTAATCAAAAGCCTGGTCCCAATGCCCAAGATCATAATGTTGCGGATTCTTGGCCACCATATGTGACCGTGTACAATACCTGCAATATGCTGAACAGAAATTAGTCGCAAGGAATAACACCCTGTCTGGATAACGATGCACGAGGCAAGGTACTGGGCTTGTTAATTCTTCACCCAGCGGGTCTTCTTCCTCTCCGGGAGAGAGTGTAAGCTCCGACATGGTTGGTATCATCGACTTACGGATCACATTGCTCTCATTGTTATCTGCAAGAAGAGATGCGTAATATGGAGTCACTCTCAGAGGCAAATGATACCCATGATCACGAATTGCATCCCTTTCCGTATCAGTCAGGTTGATGATTTTTGACAGTTCTTCGAATGAATGGTAACTGTTCCGCACTTGCCATTTCCAGTTATTCCAATCCTGTGATGTAGCGCCAGGATAGAATTTTTTGAGAAATTGACGGGAATTTTTGCTGATTACTCGTATTTCAGAGATTTTCGGCCGAGCTGGTAAAGGTCTTTTGACCTTTTCAAGGCTGTGAACAAAAGCAGCCTGTTTAAGCGGTACCTCTCCATCCGAGGAAAGGTTCTCCGCTGCATGGTTATTGTTCATGGTTTTTCTTAACAATCATAATTTTTGTCATGGCGTAAATCATTGATATTCAGTTATTTAGTTAAGATAAAATGAATATTAAAAACTTCGTAATATTAAATGTTTTTTTATTAATATTTTTCAAAAAACAACGTTTTTTTTAAAAAAAAATATCATTACGGTTTCAAACGTTATTGATGTTTAAAAGTTCAATATTCTATGAATTTTTAAGCCTTTTTGATTGAAATGCTTTCATCTACAAAAATGTAATTAGGTAGTTCTTTACAGGAAAGATCAATACATGCTATGATTTTGGTGAGCGTAAATATCAAAATTCATTTCAGCAACCTTTCTATCTCTTCCAGATTAACAGAATTCGGATAAAAATCATCCGTCCATCGTGCACAACGATTGGCATCGAGTGGAATTCCCAGGGCAGGTATTCCATATTTCAAACATTTTTCCATCCCCGCTTTTAACTCTGCCAGACAGGCGATCCCAAAAATACCGAGCACCTGATCTTTCTTTTTTAAATCGAAATAAAGTTTCCGGAAACTGCCTTCCATCCAGATATAAGGTTCAACCTGATATTTTTTAAAAAGATCATTCAATGCATGAATAAAACAATTCCCTGAACATCCTTTGCATACGACATCGAATCCTTCTTTTTCCGACCGGCAATGTTTGGAAAGATCACGTAAACAATGGGGAAGTAATGCGATTTTCTTATCCGCCTTCCCAAATCTCCGTTTATTAATCCGGTTTACCAGCTCCACTTCCAGCATTGTACAATGATATTGTTCTTCGGTAGTGGAAAGCCGATGATCTCTAAACTTTTCAATCCAATGAAGTGAATGAAGGAAGTCCTGTGCAGGATGCGTATAGGATGATAATTCCACAGATAATTTCTGAATGATCCCGGCCATCCCCTCGTGGTCCGGGCCTTTAACCCATCTTCTTAGCTTTTTTCTTGAGTTACGGAATTTACCAGTAATGCCAAGTACCTCTTCAGCTGATCCGAATTTTTGAATAAAGTAATCGGCCAATACACTGATCCTGTCATAGTATCCCGTAGTGGCTGATGATCCCGCAAACAGGGAATAAGTCCGCCCTGCTACCGGAGTGTAATCCACATGTATAACCATTATGTCTGATCATATTTTATAAGAATAAAATTAATCCAAATTCGGGAATAATTGAGTGAAACAGAGCGTGAGGGAAGAAACAAAATGAATAATCAGCGTAAAATCAAAATCATTTAAGAAAACCTTCTGGATTGAAAATATTCATATAAGCTGATATTTCCCAATACCAGCAGCATTCCATAGAACAGATCTTCCACCGGAATGGTCAGGAGCCGGATTCCCAGGATTTCATCATCGTTGTACCAGACAACCTGCTCAGCGATTCCCGACCCAGTAAGTATCCCGTTAATCACAAAAAACGGGATCAATACGATCAGGTAGGCCATGAAAAACTTTCCGAGATATGCTGCTTTCCGGTATGCCAGGTAAAACAGCAGATAGGATAGGAGAATAAATGTGACCAAGGTATACCATTTGGTGAGATTATATATCCCTGCCATCATCAGGACAAGCGCCAGGATCAGGGCGATCCAGATACCTGCCCGTGTAAAATTCCATTCCGGGAAATAGGCTTTGAGACAATCATAAATAAAAACACTCGCAAAGGGAATGGTGAAGAAAAAAAGCAATTCTTCCAGGGGAAGGTGAATGAATTGAATGCCAGTGAGGTATTTACCATTGAATCCCCAGATCCCCCACCTGGTAAAAAGTACATCCCACAATATAAAGATCACGCCAACGATGAAAATGGAAGGGATCAAGTATTTCCATCGTCGGAAATAGGCCACCTTTTTATCAAAGCTCAGCATAAAGGGAGGAAGCCAGGATATCAGATTTAAAAGCAGATACAGATATTTTGTTTCCAATGCTATACAAGATTAATGATAAAGGACAAGGTCATAAAGAAAATCCATTGGACGATAAACAGAACGACGGCAAAACGATTGACCTTTTCAAATTCAATACTCTGAAAAACCCATTGGAACATAAATGAAAAAATAAACCAGAAAACATAATTCTGAATTGGGACCGTATAGTTTTCCCATGACCAGAAATCGAAGGTCATGGCAACGGGTTCGAGGGAAACATCCAGAGATAACATCAGAAAAGCACCGAATAAAGCCCTCCAGAACCAATTGGTCTTCAATAAATTCGTGATCATTCCCGAAGAAAAAACAAGCAGGAACCAGTTCACTCCGATGAGTAAAGGCACATTGAATAATTGAAATCCTAAAGTTTTACCATAAATATAATGTCCAAAGATCAAACCCGTTTCCACACCAATGACCTCAATGATAAATCCACCGATCATGATCGACAGGATAAAAAGGATAAAAAACCGGTTCCATTCATGATGGTTGACCAGGGCCAGCAAAAGGGAAATCATCAGGATGATCGGGGTCAACTCAATCATATATTTTCTGTAGATGGTCAGAAATCCCAGCAGACCCACTGCATAGAGAACAATTATAATAATAATCGAAATTCGGAATACTAGTTTATTTGAGATCATAATCATTTTTTATAAGATCATGGACAATTTTTCCGGATAATATAGATAATGGGATCCCACCACCCGGATGTACACTTCCCCCGCAAAAATATAGACCTTTCACTTTAGAATGGAAATTCGGATGACGAATGAACGCCGATAACCAGTGATTGGAGCTTGCTCCATATAAGGATCCTCTGTAAGAGGAAGTTTTTGATTCAATGGTGCGGGGTTCGAGTATTGATTCCCCGATAATGAAGGGAGCAATCTCCTCTCCCAATAACCTGGATACTTTTTTCAGGATATGTTCCCTAGCCGATTTGATAAAAGCATCCCAATCCTGGCCCACATTACAGGGGACGTTGATCATTACAAACCAGTTTTCCATTCCCTCCGGTGCATCTTCAACATTCAACTTGGAACTGATATGAACATAAACCGTAGGATCATCATATAATTCAAATTTTTGAAAAATGGCCTGAAACTCGGCATCATAATCCCGGCTGAAAAATATATTATGGAGATGAAGCTGTGGAAACTCTTTATTGATATTCCAATAAAAAATAAGTGCAGAACTCGATCTCTCCTGTTCGATTACCTGCCGGGGCTCCTTCAACTCTGGTAGAAGTTTTTTATAGGTAGGTACAATGTCCATATTGCTCACCACCAGATCAGCCGGGATAATCTCTTCTTTTATCCTTACGCCCATTACTTTATTGTGATTCAACTCGATTCGATCCACTTTTTGATGATAATGAAAGGTGGCGCCCATCATTTCGGCGAGCCCTACCAGACTCAAAGTAATCTGATGCATGCCTCCTTTCGGGAAAAAAGTCCCGATATTGAATTCCAGGTGGGGGATGAGGGTCAGTATTCCGGGTGCGAGGTAAGGACTGGATCCATTGTACGTGGCATACCGGTTGAATAATTGAACCAGTTTCTCATCTTTCAAATACTTCTGATTTACCTGGTTCATGGAGCTTGTCAGATGGAGTGTATGCGCTTTTACAAGTGCTTTGAGTACCTCAGACGACAAATAATTTTTAAACCGGTGCAAACTCTTTTTTAGAAAAATATCAGCCGTAAGTTCAAAAATCCTGGCACTTTCCTTTAGAAATCGGAGGGCATTTGATCCATATCCTCCCAATTTCCTGTCAATTTCTTCTTTAAGCTTATTTTTATCAGCAAATGCCCGTATGTGTGTTCCATCTTCATAAAAATAATGACAGGTTATATCCACCTGTTCATAGTTGAAATATTCCCTTGGATTTTTACCAGCCAAAACAAAGAGATCGTCTACGAGTTCGGGTAGCGTAAATAGTGACGGACCAGCATCATACCTGAATCCTTCCTGATTAAACGCGGTCAATTTGCCCCCAGGATAGGGATTGGTTTCAAATATCTCCACCTCCACACCCTCAGTGGCAAGACGTATAGCGGAGGATATTCCTGCAATCCCTGAACCTATTACAATTGCTTTCAAATTGCATTTTTTCAATAAAGATAAAAACAATTTTTACCGCCATATGTTTTTCCGGAAAAAAATAAAAAAGCCACAGCAACCACTGTGGCTTTAAATTAAATGAAAGTATACTCATATCTCCCCTTCTACCTAATCCATCGTCAAGATTTAGACTACTCGATGTGGAAATGTGATCTTAATTATCTTTAAATGGACAATCATACTCCATTTCGGGGCAATCGGTCAATTTGGCATTGATGTCTCCCGGCGTTTCCTTCAAACAATCAATGTATTCGTTCACGGTCAATAGAACGGGTTTGTAACCCACTCCCTGTTTTTTTAACTGGCATACCATCACGTTCAGATGGCATTTGGAAGATTCCAGCAGATTATTCATTGAAAACTGAAAATCTTCATCTTCTGACATGGTCATCAGTGCTTCTACGTCCTTGATATTCTTTTCCTCGAGGTTAGCAGAAGCGATCATTGCCTTGTTGAGAGATTCCTCACCAAGAACCATTACCTTTCCATAAAGATCCTGTAAATCAGGGTGTTTGAATTTTCCAACACCCTGAAGATCAATTAATTCATCATTCCCAACAGCTTTTGTGAGCAACTGGATACATTCCATGTGTTTTTGTTCACTTCGCGAAAGATTCCGGAAAATGATGGCATCCCATTTTACATACATGGCGTCATAATAATCCATGGCCACTTTTTCCAATTCACATTGATACCACAACTGTTTATCCAGGATTTCTTTCACTCCTGATGATTGACTCGACAAGAGTAAAATGAGGACAACTAAAACATAATTCACTAAAGGTTTCATGAGATTAAAAAATTAAATAAAGCTACTTCTAATACCATAATCGTTTCCTTGACAAATTGGTTCCAAAAATTCAGGATTTTTTGTAATTATTTTTCACATTAATTTGATTTTCTGATTTTTCAGATAGATGCTTAAAATATATTTCTCAAAAAGATTTCCATTTAACAAAAAATCTATTAAAATCTATTTTTACATCCTATATGCCTTTTTTAATTTAACGGAAAAATCAAAAACAGGGCTGTTTTTCTAATGGAAAAATTGAGTTTAATTTATATTTCTGAACAAAAAACTCAGGAAAGTCGATGGATCAGCTCCAGGCAGGCCCGGCTATTGTGGTAGGGACATTTCCAGAAACCTGCTTTATCCTCTTCCGGGTAGGGCTTCCCTTCTCTGGATACTTTAAAAAACCACTCACCTTTCCTTTTATCTCTGATCCAATGTTTGATATATTCCCATACCTGAAAGGTTTGATCGAGGTATTTTGGATCACCGGTATTTCCCCAGGCATTGATCAGTCCGACCATTGCCTCCGCCTGGGGCCACCAGTGTTTATCGGAATCCTTGATCTTTTTCCCATCCGACTCATAATACAATCCGCCATCCTGATCAAATCCTTCCTTCATCACCTGGTCTACCATTTTAATAGCATTTTCTTTCGCTTGAACAATTAATTTTTCATCACCGGTGACCAAGGCAGCCTCCTGGATGAGCCAACTCCCTTCAATATCATGTCCGAAAGATATGGTGGGATCATGGCTGTTCCAGTTTTCATCAAAAAATAATCTGAAATGATGGTTCTCCGGATCAATGAACCTTTCAAAAAATAATTGGATCAGGTTTTTTAATTTTTTTAGTAATTGTGGATCATCCCAGGTTCTATAAAGATTGGCATACGCCTCGAGTATATGCAAGTGGGTATTCATGGTCTTTTTTTCATTGGCATCCTTATCACTCAAACGGAGGTCTTCCAACAGTACCCAGTCTTCATCAAAAGCTTCAAAATAGCCATTTCCTATGATGTCAAAACTGTAATTCTCGATCAAATGGAATAACTCAATCGATTCTTCTTCGGCCTGTGAAATCCCGGTGGCTATATAGTATTCCGACAATCCATAGATCATGAAAGCCAGGGCATAAATCTGATTCTTTTTCTCTATGGGTTTCCCTTTGTAATCGAGAAGCCAGTAAACTCCTCCCTTTTCCCGGTTGATAAAATTTTTTATGCAATAATCATAAGCTTCATTGGCCATATTCAAATAATCTTCCTCATGGGTTGCATTAAAAGCAGCAGAAAAAGTCCACATCAACCTCGCATTCAACACACTTCCCTTGCCAGCCTGAGGATCCACATGATTACGACCGTCAATCCTCCCGAAAAAACCTTTATTTTCTTTATCAACCATGTTGTTGATCCAGTAAGGAAGAATATGACTGTTTAATTCAATATCAAGTTCCTTTAAAAAATTTTTAATCTTCCGGTTCATACGCTTCATGATTAGGGGTATCTGTACATATCAGGTAAATCAGTAATAAAAAGGGTATAAGAATCTTTATAAAATTTCAGGAAATCCGATTCACTGGAGTGTCCCTTAAAGGGTGCGTAATGATGCCCGGGATTGGCATTCCTCCATAAAAGCACGTAAGAAATCCTCCTTGTTTCAGCATTTTCCTGGATTCCTTTCAGCAAGATCTGGGTATACCAGTCATTTATGGGAATTTTTTCGAGACCTGTTTCTGACAATGCTGCAACTTTTCCCCTCTCCCCGGCCAGTTTCACCAGCATTTTCAGCCTTTTCTCAAACTCCGATCTGCTTTCAGCATTTTTTATATTTCGATAATCATCATAGGCAATGATGTCAACGTATTCATCTCCCGGATAAAACTCGAGATAATCTTCCTCTGAATTAAATACGTCGGTTGAATAAGCATATAAAAGATGGTGTATCTTTTTCTCATCCCGGAGATAATGTACGGTAAATTTCCATAAGGCTTTGAATTCATCTGCCGTGGTATTTCCCCTGCCCCACCAGAACCAATTACCCGTATGTTCATGGAAAGGCCGGAAAATGATGGGAATTCTTGTCCATAATCCTGCTTTTAGATCATTCAGAAATTCGGCGAAAAGGTCCAGTTTCTTTTTATATTCCTCATGGTGTTCTCCTCCCGGCAGGATCGAGTATACGGCCGGTGTATTATCCCAACTATCTCCCTTCGTGACCGGATTGTCCATATGCCAGCTGATGGAAATCACTCCGCCCATCCGGTAGCCCTGTTTGATCCAGTTTTTCATTTTTTCGAAATCGACTGAATCGATATTAAAAGGGCGCTGACCCAGTTTACTGACATCCCAACCAAATAAAGCCGGTAAATCGCCGCAAACATCTTTTATATCAGAGCGATCCTGCTGATCTTTCCAGCCAACCCCATAGGCCAGATCGTCCTGATGTCCCACCAAAACACCTTTCCCCGAGATGTTTTTAAGGTTCATAAATAAAGCCTTGGTTTTGCGGGTTGCCTTTGGATCGGCCAGCTCTGGTGAACCATCCGCCAGGGACTTCATGCCTGGATAAAGGATCAAGATAATGGTGGTCAGTACAATCAGAATGTGGGAAAAAATTTGTTCGCTTTTTGGACTCATGTCAAAAATAATTGCTTTGTAATGCGCGATTCTGCCGGATCCGGCACTACAAATTATATACAACGAATTAAATTAATTTAATGCAATTAATTATTTTTTTTCGTTATTTATTTGACAGGTAAATCCGGATGGTGCATAAAGTTTACTTATATCTTGTTCTGTATTTCTTTTCTATTAAAATTTCCCTGGGTCAACCGGGAATACTGACCATCCGTGACCTAGAGCCTGTCAGCATACAGCCGATGGACTGCCTTAACAGCCCATACCGGGAGACCAATCCCTGTCTCACGCCCGATGGCCGCTATCTGTTCTTTATGTCCGGACGGGGAGGAGAATCCTGGAGCAATCCAACCTACACGAAATACAATGATCAGGAAGAAGCTGATGGAGATATCTATTACAGTCAATGGAATGATAGTAGCTGGTCAGAACCTGTCAATCTGGGATCGACGATTAACACCTCCATGGGTGAAGATGAACCCAATGTCAGCCCGGATGGCCAGTTTGTATCCTTTCAAAGTTGGAAGGAAGGTTGGGATACCACGGGTGGTCCCTACTACCGTTCAGAATTGTTCGGTAACATTTGGGGAAAACCGGAAGGATTGGGAGGAAATATCCATCGTTTTTTTCTGGAACAGATTAAAAAAAATGGCTGGTATTATGCAACGGATGGATCCAGTTTGTCTCCTGATGGCAAATTTTTCATTTTTGCTGCCGGAAAATGGTACGATGAGCCCATGGATCTGTATATCAGCATTCATGAAGCGGGTGAATGGACCTATCCCAGGAAAATGTCACTCAGTACACGGGGGGATGATAGGTCAGTATTCATCGCGGCAGACAGCAGAACCTTGTTTTTTTCATCCTCGGGGTATGGAGGAAACGGGGGATTGGATATTTTCAAGACAGTGATCGATCCGGAAGGGAATCCTGGTCAGATCATCAACCTGGGAACCGTTTTTAATACTGAAAAAGATGATTTCGGATTTACGATGAATGTGGAAGGCACCGATATTTTCTATACCCAGGATGCAGATATCATTCGGGTCATTCTGAAAAACCCGGGCCGGTTGTTAAAGCCACTGCCCACTCTCGTGATCAATGGCGTGGTAATGGATTATGAAGGTCATCCTGTCGAAGCAGAGGTCAGGATCTCCCGCAAACAGGATATGCAAATGGTCGCCAAAGCCAAGAGCAATGCACTGACGGGAGAATATTCAGTGGCGATCCAGAAAGCGGATGAACGGTACATCAAAGAAATAACGGCTGCCAATTTCAGAGAACACCGGGAAGAAATCGAGATCCGGGATCCTGATAACAGTAGCCGGATGGAAAACCGGGATCTCCTGATCAGGGCTAATTCCGAACTGATCTTTTTTGACCTGGATGATTCCAAGATCAGGGATTCCGAAATTGATAAAATGGATTCCATTGTAACTTATCTATATAATCATAAGAGATCGAAAGTATTGCTGACCGGTCACGCCGATCAATTGGGCACGGATGTATATAACCTGGAACTTTCCAGGGAACGGGTTGAGCAGGTAAAAACCTATTTCGAAAAGAAAGGAATACCTTCACGGATCATGAAAACACGGTTCGTTGGTGAAAGTCAGCCGCTCGAGAGTAAGCCCCGGGGGGAGGAAAGTCCGATCAACCGGAGGGTGGAAGTATTGATTGTTCCAGCGGAATGAATGTATTGCGCTATTGCTTAATCCAATAATTGAACACGACGCGAAAGAAGAAGATCTCAATTACAACTTGTATACAATTCAACCTTCTTTCAATGAATAGACCTTAATTAAGCACGATATTCTCAAATTTTGATATATTGCCTAAAAATTAAAAAAATCCTGGATTAACATTTGCTATTGAATGGAGTTTATCTTAATCAATATTTTACCAATTGTTATCGATTTCATTGCATTGTTATTTATCATCTTTCTACTTTCAGCAAAAACAGAAAGAAAACTAAGCAATATATTATTGGCGCTTTACCTATTATTTTTTGCAATAGATTCCAGTGCTAATTATGTATCAATCTTAATTTACCCAATTTCTCCGGTTGCAGGTATGTTGATCAGTACCTTGGTATTTTTAACGGCACCATTATTTTATCTATTCATAAAATTATCTATTTATCGTGATTTCAAAATAAGAAAAATTACCTGGTTGCATATTCTCCCGTACCTGGTTGTAAATATTGCGTTAATCCCAATCTATTACGTAGAAGTAATCAAGCAAACATCATCACAAATCGATCAACAACAATTCGTTCAGAGTGAATTAATTAAAATTAGCTACCTGATATTGCACATACAATACCTTACTTACTTTTTGCTTATTTTTCTAATGCTGAAAAAATACAGACAACTCCTGATTGAAAATTTCTCCAATCCCATTTTAGGAAATTATAGATGGCTTATGCAGTTCACGATATTACTTTTTGCTGATTCAATCATATCCATGATAAAAAATATAATACTGTTATTGAATTGGAATTATCTAGACACGGCCATAGATATTGTATTGGTTTATATACTGATTTTCATGAGCTGGTTACTTGTCAAAGCACTTCAAAATCCAGGATTATTTTTGGGGATATACAGTAATGTCCAATTAGTTAAAGACATGATCAGGAGAAATGGAAATAATGAACAATTGGATCATATATCGACGTGTCAATTCCTGGAATCAGAAGAGGACAGGCAATTTGCAAAAGAACTGAACATTTACATGCTTTCGCAAGAACCCTATCTGAATCCATCACTCAGTATGATGGAACTGGCGCATCAACTGAATATTCCCATCCGTGAATTATCTCTTTTTATCAACCGTAAAATGAATAAACATTTTTTCGATTTTATAAATGAATACCGGATTGAAAAAGCAAAGGAAATCCTCGAAAATCCTGAAAACAGTGATATGACAGTTCTTGAAATTTTATATGAAGTAGGTTTTAATTCGAAATCATCCTTCAACACACTTTTTAAAAAATATACTGGATTAACTCCTACTGAATATCGTAAAAAGAGCTGGCGTTCAGCCGCTTAACAAAAAGTCGAACGATATAGTTGAAAAAGTCGAACTAATTTTTCTTTAACAAAATGGTTCGACTTTTTTATTCGGTCGATTCTTCCCCCTTATTCCGCGAGTTTTATCTCATCATTAATTAATATCAACGTGAATGTCGTAAAACTCTAATCAATCAAGTCATGAAAAACAAAAATTCAAATACTCGTTCAGATCTAAACATTATTCCAATATATACCGGAAGAGTACGCTTATCGCCACATAGAAGATGTTGTAAAAAAAGTGCAAAGATCAGATCCCTTGAAACAAACAAAAAAAATGTTTCATTTCCAATAAGGGTATTCTATGATTTAATTGTCAAATTAACGAAACTCAAAGCAGCAACTATGAAAAATGCCATAATTCTATTTATTCTAACAAGTATATTTTCCTCTTCCATATCACAGGCACAAAATTATTCCCAAACTATAAAAGGTAAAGTAACGGATATTGATACCCAAGCACCTCTAATCGGCGCCTACGTGATCCTGATAGGATCTGAGCCTATTTTAGGAGTAGTAACGGATGCAGATGGTTACTATAAACTAACAAATGTCCCCATTGGTCGTCAAAGTTTAAAAATTTCTTTTATAGGATACGAAGAAGTATATCTGAATGATATTTTGGTTACAACCGGCCAGGAGGTTGTCCTGAATGTTCTTATGCAGGAAGCTGTAAATACATTGGAAGAAATAGTAATTAAACCCGAAGAAATATTAAGTGATCCTATCAATAATATGGTTTCGATCAGTTCTCAACGTTTAACGGTTGAATCTACATCAAGAATAGCTGCAGGCATCAATGATCCGGGCAGAACCATTCAATCATACGCTGGAGTTTCTTCTGTTGATGACGAAAATAATGAGATTGTGGTTCGTGGCAATACCCCTCGTGGCATGTTATGGAGGATGGAAGGGATTGAGATCCCAAATCCAAATCATTTCAGTAATGGAGAAGGGGGTGCTGGAGGAGGCGTTTGCGCGCTTAGTACACAGGTTCTTGATGATTCGGATTTTTTAACGAGCGCTTTCCCGGCAGAATATGGCAATGCGATTTCCAGTGTTTTTGACTTAAAATTGCGCACAGGTAATTTTGACAAGAAAGAATATGCCTTCCAGGCTGGTATTATGGGCATCCAGGCTGCATTGGAAGGTCCTTTTTCCAAAAACTCGGAAGCTTCTTATCTGGTTAATTACCGCTATTCAACAACAGCTATTTTAAACAATCTGGGCATTTCAATTGGAGGTACCGATATATCTCCAGAATGGCAGGATCTATCTTATAATATAAACCTTCCTACGAAAAATTTCGGTCGGTTTAATGTATGGGGGCTGGGTGGAATCAGTAAAGCGGCCAACCTGGCTGAAATGGATACCACAAAGTGGGAATATCGTAGCGATCCCTATGGGGATTCCGAAAAACATATCCTTGGTGTGGCAGGTATCAGCCATAATTATTTATTTAAAAATAATAAGACCTATTTAAAAACTGTAGCAGCATTATCCTATACAGATAATACCGTTATTGTTGATTCACTGAGTCACGAATTAATCCCATCAATCACAGTTGATGAGGATTTTGCCTATCGAACACTGACAATCAGTTCGTTACTTAATCACAAATTCAATGCAAAAAATACGATCCGCACCGGTATTATCTATACTTACCAGGATTTTGATTTATTAGCCAAAGAATTTAATTATGATGACCATGTTTTAGAGACACATATCAATAATAATGGAAATAGCAGCAGATATCAGGCCTATTTCCAATGGAAATGGAGGATCAATGCAAACTTTGATATCAATTCAGGAATTCATTATACCTACCTGGTACTCAATGAAGATCAGTCTTTTGAACCCAGGATAGGTGCCAAATGGCGACTCAATGAAAAACACAGCTTCAGTCTTGGAATAGGTTTACATAGTACTACTGAGACGGCTTCCATTTACCTTGCTGAACAACAACTTTCTGATGGAAGTTTTATTACTCCTAACAAGCATCTCAAAATGACCCGTGCTTTGCATCATGTAATTGGATATGATTGGAATTTTGCAAAAGATTTTCATTTCAGAATAGAAGCCTATTACCAATACTTATTTGAGGTTCCAATACTTCTCAATGACACAACTGGGACAGGTTCAGCGTTGAATTTCATGAGTGGCTTCACCAATGAAGAATTGGTAAATGAAGGAACTGGCAGGAATTATGGCCTTGAGATCACAGTTGAAAAATACTTTTCCAATAATTATTATATGCTGGCAACCGCCTCACTTTTTGAATCGAAGTATACCATGCCTGATGGCATCGAACGAAATACTGTGTTTAACAGTAAATATATTTATAATCTCGTAGGAGGCAAAGAATTTATGGTCGGCCGACAAAACCGGAACGTGATTGGCACCAACCTTCGACTCATCTGGAGAGGCGGGTATCGAACAATTCCAGTAGACTTTGGCGCCTCAATGGAAGCTGGTGAAGATATTCGAAATTATGAGACGGCTTTCGAAACCAAGGCCCCTGACTATTTCCGGTTGGATATTGGCGTGAACTATAGAAAAAATAATCCGAAATGGTCTTGGATCCTTTCCTTGGATATTCAAAATGTAACAGGCCGTCTAAATGTCTGGGATGAATACTACGAGGTAGAAAGTAATACCATACGCCAGATTTATATGAATGGCCTTATTCCTGTGGTCAATTACAAGATAGCGTTTTAATCAATTTAACAAATATGCATATTTAATGTTATCAACTATTAAATCAATAAAAATGAGAACAAGAATCACAATAGCCACCTTATTATTGAGTGTCTTCATTTTATCGTGTGATGGCTTCAATTCGGTTATCCCCGTTGAGGAGGTAAGTATTCAGCAAAAAGACTTTTCTGATTATCAGCGCATTGAGGTGGAATCTGCCTTTACGGTTTATGTGAATTTTTCTGATACTGAAGAAAAAATAGAAATAGAAGCCAATGATAATTTACACCAGTATATTGAGGTGGATAAAGTGGGTGGGACATTGAAGATAGGATTTCGTAACAATACCAATGTCAATGGTTCTGCAACTCTGAATGCCTACCTCACCACCAAAAATGTTACTGGATATTCAGCATCAGGTGCATCCAGGATTATTCTTAACGATGTGTTGACTGCGGAAAATGCAGACATCTTTTTATCAGGAGCAAGCTCATTTACAGGTGAATTGGAGGTTATAAATCTCAGTGCAAGTATGAGCGGGGCCTCAACTCTCAACTTGACCGGGAGTTGTGAATCCTTTGACGTTGAAGCCTCAGGTGCTTCCAACATATTTGACTTTGATTTTTATTGTGATTATCTAAATATCAGCCTTTCAGGTGCCAGTAACGCATCATTGACGATTAATCAGCGTATTGATGTAGATGCATCCGGCGCCAGTATAGTACGATATAAAGGACAAGGCAAGATTAATTCACAAAAGCTTACCGGGAATTCGAAAATAATGAAAATAGATTGAGAAGCGAGTCATCGTGAGCAATTAAGATTTTTCCGGTTTGCAAAAAATATTCAGCCATAGACAACCCTTAGAAGTACTATTCAATAATTTGATGCGAGTCACCCTCTTGGCAGACAAATTTCCTTGGATCCTAAAATGCTCTGTTTTACATTCACCAGTTCGGAAATGAATTTACATTAAAATCAATTTATTATATTATTTGTTTTGATTTGAACCTGGAAAACAACCTTATTTAATTTCAAAGACTACTAAAAGAATTCACAACAAAAAACTATCTGGGAAATTGACTAATACTTTTCATTATTTGAAGGTTCCACTAAATCCCATAAATTTCCATAGAGATCTTCAAATACCGCAATCCTTCCATAAACTTCATCCGAGGGTGGCCGAACAATTTTGATTTTTTGTTCCAATAAATTGCTGTAATCCCTTTCAAAGTCATCGGTGTGCAGGAATAAAAAAACCCGGCCTCCTGTTTGATTTCCAATTCTTTTTTCCTGTTCCTCACTGGAAGCTTTGGCAAGTAATAATCGACATTCTTTTGAACCTTTTGGAGCCACCAGAACCCATCTTTTTGTTTCACTTAATTTTGTATCCTCAATGAGTTCAAATTTAAGTTTCTGACTATAAAACTCAATGGCCTCATCATAATCTTTCACAAGTATTGAAATATGGGCTATCATTTGTTTCAAGGTTGGCAAGTTATTGTGTAATGAGTTATTATATGTCCTCACGATAAAGTATGTTATCAAAATTACGCGGATGATCTTCTGCCGCCACAAAATAAATCACTCCATGTTTTTTACAGAAGGAATAAATTATGTAATATGATTTTTTTAAAATTACATTTCTGATCGATTGCAACGAATTTAAAAAGATTACATACCATAATCTCTTTCTTGTTGAAATAATGTTTGGCTCCTCGCGGAAAAAATGTCAATATTTGAATTAAAACTTTATCGTATAGCTGGTTATTAAAATAGATTAATACTCATATCTCTAATTAAATCCCCATTTTCACATTCCCAGTAATACATGATGGAAAATGAATTAAATCTTAACAATAATCACTGATAGGATAAACAATTTACATAAAAAGAGCACAAGTCGAATATTGAGTTATATTGTTGTTATTCAGCATTTTATTTAGTTTAAATAGTGCCTTTTTCTACCCTTTTTTTACCATTCTTTATGCCCTATGTACATTTTTTCATATTGATGGACGCGCCATCAGCTCTCGTTCAAAATAGACCAGCTCTTTTCGGCCTGCGTCTTCCTGGATCTTACAATAATAGATCCTTTTAACATAACGCCTGATTACCAATTTCAGGGTCGGATCTATTTTTGAATAGACGACATCACCTTCTTTATACTTGTTTTCCATGATAATTATTAATCTCGTTATTTGAATAATTATATACCGTTAGCTTTCATCCTCATACCCACTTTTTATGATGGTAGATATCATTTTAAACCTCACATTTGCTTTGATCGTGTTCCGGGTATGGGCGGGGATGATGATTGACTGCCCGCTTACGAGTAAGTTGGATATATCATCAATTACAATTTCAGCGATCCCATCAATGACCTGAATGAAGGTATCGAAAGGGGAAATTTTTTCTGTTAATGCCTCCCCAGAATCAAATGAAACTGCGCTGACATTGCCCGTTGTTTTTTTTATAATGGTTTTGATCACTACTGAATTGGGGACATATTCAATGATTTGAATAATGTTAAAAACTTTTGATTTTTTAAATTCAGAAGGATCCATTTGAAATTTGAATAAGAAAATACTTTGAGACGACAAAGAATCACTTTTTAGAGTTCCAGATCTTTTTGTCGCCAACCATGTTATTCATTCATTCGGGAGAGCTTAAAGATTTCCCGGTTGACCGTTTGTAATGATATTAATCACCTCCTCATGTAAATAGTCCGGTCTGTCTCCAATCCTTTTGAACAGGTCGTGTTCTTTACCCGTTTCGAACGCCAAGTCTCCGTAAGTTGGATGCGGAAATTTTTCTTTTAGTTGTTTTGACTGCTTATCCCAGTTTCCAAAAATCTTAAAGTTTTCGGATGTTTTTTTGTGTGTTTTGTTCATTTTCTTCCACTTAATATGGACCATTGATAGTTACAGCACAAAGGTGGGATTATCTACAATAGTAAGCGTTACACAATTCTGAAAGTGTTTTACATATATCACATGTTTTTCAGCACTTCGCATACTTTGAGGCAGTAATATTAAGGGTATCGGACTCCCTGGCAACATGATTTGATCCCCATTATCCAAAATTTCTTTGGGCCAAGAATTACCGGCATAAACAATTGTATTCTTGGTCTTTTTGGAGCCACCGTCCAACAAAACGGGCGCAAATGAAGTATATGATATTTGGATATCTGGACCCCATGTATCCTGTCAGTGATTTTCATCTCCTGACATACATATTAATAAAAAGAATCTCAATCCTGCTGGTTAATGCAACGCAATCAGCGCAAGGGCGGGAAGGACACTTAACATCATCATTAACCAAAATAACAGAATCCACCTGATCGCCAGTGCATCCCATTGATGATAAATTTTCCTCATGATAAATATTTAATTAAGATAACCATGATGCATTAATAAATTTGCTACTATACTACGGAAAAAGTTTAGTTACCCGGTTTTTTTCACGATGCTTATTTTACCATATTTGCATGGTCTAGATTACCTTTTGATCATTTGATTCCGTGGCAGTTATTACGTTTTTTTTATTTTCTTCTGATTTAATTTTTTCATCTACAACAATATCGGAAGCTTCTTCACCGATTCTTTTGGATTTTTCAGAGAGGTTGTCCAGAAATTGATTGAATTTTTCTTTTACGGCGTTCGCATAGTCTTCTCGTTTTTTGGATATTTTTTTCCGCGTATCCGAACCTTTTTCAGGAGCAAATAAAATACCAACCATTACACCTGAAACCATGCCTACCAATACGCCTAATAATATTTTTACTGACCGCATAATTATTTTTTTACATGATGTTTATGAAAGCAATGATTTCATTAGATTCTTCCTCCTGATATAACCCTCAGTAATACGGCAACAATTGCAATAACAATAAGAATGTGTATGATGCCTCCGGCATGGAAGCCCCAATAACCGACTGCCCAGCCGATGAGCAGGATTACGGCTAAAACATAAAGTAGATTTCCCATCGTATAAATTTTTTACGTTTAATTGTTTGAGTGTAAAATTTAAGTAGTGAATAACCTTCTCGTTATTCTAAATAATTATTTACCACTTGTGTCGAAAGATTATCTTTAAAATCTGTCGGTTGATAATATAAGCTCATCCCCCGGGTATTGAGCATTTGTATTCTCTTCGGCCGTAACATATATTTTGGATGGCTTATAGGAGGATACCGTTTCTAATGATGCTTTCATTTGTTTTGAAAGGAATCCAGAGGAACTATTTAACTGCCCTAAATTTTCTGTATTTCCCTGGTCTGTTTCCATCCAGACCACATAAGATACACTTGAAGTTTGCAGTCTATCGACATCAGCTAAATCTTTTATTTCAACTTTAATAACATAATTCTTGTTATTGTCTTGTTTCACCTTTGCATAACCTTCTGCTGCCGGAACCACTGATGAAGTCATAAACTTAATTTTCTGGGCATACGAAGTGATAGGAATCATCATCCCCGCAATCAAAATACCTAAGAAGATATTTTTCGTCAGATTCATTAATTTTTTCGTTTTCATTTTGTTTTATTTTAAATTTTAGCGGTAAAATCGTTAAAGGCTTTACCAAGCTCTTCCATATCGTGACTGAATTCTGTTTTAAATATTTCCCAATTCTCTTTACCTTCCGCTTTATAATCATCCAGTTTCATTTTCATATCACTGTTTTTTTGTTCCAGTTCCGCAATTTTATTATTATAATCGGCCTTGGCTTCCATTTTTTCATTTTCAATTCTCACCTTAAACTCAGCGATATTTTGGTTGTTTGCTGCAATCTTGTCTGCTGTTTCTTTCCTGTAAATTTCGATATCCGCCAGGTATTCCTGATTGGCTTTATCTAAATCCTGGTTTGCTTCTGTTACTTTATCCTGTGCGTTCTCTACCTTTTGGGTAGGTGTATTACAGCTTGTCATGATTGCACCTGTCATAAGTGTGAATGCTGCGAGTACTAAAATTGATTTTTTCATATTTATTATGTTAGATTGGATTACCATATTAATAAACAACTATGAAACAAAGATGGCGACATTCACGCTGTGAAGCGTTACACAATTATGTGATTAATTTACATATATCACAGGTTTTCGAGGTTGCTCCTGCGCTTTTTCTTCAGTTGTTTATAAAAGGAAGGAGAGAGGCCGGTAACTTTTTTGAATTGGTTTGATAAATGAGCCACACTGCTATAATGGAGTCTATAGGAAATTTCGGTAAGGTTAAGTTCATCGTACAAGAGCAACTCTTTTACCCTTTCAATTTTATGTAAGATGATGAAATGCTGTATGTTAATGCCCTTTACCTCTGAAAAAATGTTGGACAGGTAGGTATAATCGTAATTTAATTTTTCACTGATATAATCGGAATAATTTACAATAGGCAATTCATCTGTATAGTGAATCATTTCGATAATCACATTCTTGATCTTTTCAATCAGAATACTCTTTTTATCGTCAAGTAATTCCAATCCTGACCGGAGCAGGTTCTTTTTTAATTTTTCCCTCAGTTCTGGTGTAATCGTATCCTCAATTTCAACACTCCCGAGATTAATAACTCGATGTTGCAGTCCCAGTTTTTTCAGCTCTTCTGCCAGCACCATTTTGCATCGCAAGCTTACCATATATTTGATATAAAGCTTCATGTATCTACCATTCATATACAAATATTACACCCTTTCCCTAAGAATAGTTGGCAAAGAGTCTGAGTCAAGCGAACTCCGGGCTGGTAATAATCCTTATGAATTGAGGTTTACACCAACCGTATTCCACCACTTTTAAAATAATAAATTAATTTATTTATGCAAATATATTGTTTAGAAATTTGCCGCAAATTGAACTATTGAAGATGTGCTTATGCGGGATTACTAATTTAAAGAAGCTAATTGAATTTAAATAATTAATGAAGCAAGAAATGTCTTATTTTTAAATTGACAGTTAATAACCTTAATTAAAATCATGTTATCCGACAAATTTAATTTAAACATCCTATTTTTTTCTAATTTACCATTTCGTAATCAAAAGAAATTTCCTTTTTTTCATTGAAAGTCTTGTTAATCATTTTATCAAACATTATAAACCTAGAATTGAAAAAGAATGAAATATCGTAGGGCAACAATATCATTTATTTTCATTTTAACCTTCATGGAAGGACAGGCACAGCAACCCACCATGAATTTTGAAAAGTATGATCCAAAATCTACCCTGGTAGTTCCCGAACATATTCTCACCAGGTCAAAATTTCCTTTTATCGATGTCCACAGCCATCACTGGAACATGGGAACCATGGACCTCAAAGAACTTGTGGACCCAATGGAAAGCATGAATATGGCGGTGATGATTAATTTGAGTGGAGGGAATGGGGACCGGCTTAAGACCATGATTGATAATATCAAAGAAAACTACCCCAACAGATTTATTGTTTTTGCCAATATAAACTTTGAGGGTATTGGCAACATTGACTGGGCTGAAAAGACAGTTAAGCAACTGGAGGAAGATGTCAGGAACGGCGCCAAAGGACTAAAGATATTTAAAAATCTTGGCTTTAGTGTCCTCGATACTTCCGGGAAAAGAGTGCCGGTGAATGATCCCCGGATAGATCCCATCTGGAAAAAATGTGCCGAACTGGGAATTCCGGTGCTGATTCATACTGCTGATCCGGCTCCTTTCTGGGAACCTCAGGATGAGCAAAATGAACGATGGCTGGAACTGAAGGAACGGCCCGGAAGAAAAAGATCCGATAAGGACCCTGCCCCCTGGCAACAGATCATCGATGAACAACACCGGGTCTTTAAAAATCATCCCAACACCCTCTTTATCAATGCACACCTGGGCTGGTATGGGAATAACCTGCAGAAACTGGGTGAACTGATGGATCAAATGCCCAATATGTATACCGAGATTGGAGCCGTATTGGCAGAACTGGGTCGCCAACCGAGATCCGCACGGGCTTTTATGATCAAATATCAGGACAGGATCATGTTTGGAAAAGATGCCTGGGAACCTGAAGAATATTTGACCTATTTCAGGGTACTGGAAACAGCAGACGAATATTTCGATTACTACCGGAAAAGACATGCTTTCTGGAAGATCTATGGACTCGATCTCCCGGATGAAGTATTAAAAAAAATATATTATAAGAATGCGCTGAAAATAATTCCGGGCATCGATGATTCCCTGTTTCCCGATTAGGCAGGGAATGTACTTTTTATTAAATTGAGTAAAATAAATTTTTTATGATGAAAAAACACCGACGTGAATTTTTAAAAAAAACAGGTATTGCTGCCGCCACGCTATCCGCCTTCCCCTATCTGGTATCCTGTTCCGGGGAAAGTAAATCAAAAAAAGGAATGCAACTGGGATTATGTACCTATTTATGGGGTAAGGATTGGGATCTGCCAACCCTGATTTCAAATTGCGAAAAGGCAGATATTCTCGGAATTGAATTGCGGCATCACCATGCCCATGGGGTTGAGCCCAGTCTTTCAAAAGAAGCAAGAGCGGAAGTGAGGAAAAGATTTGAAGACAGTCCGGTGGAACTGATCGGCTATGGACCCAATACCTTTTTTCACCAGACAGATCCGGCGGAAGTAAAGGCTTCCATTGATCTGACCAAGGAATATATCCTATTAAGTCGGGATACGGGTGGCAGTGGGGTAAAGGTACAACCGAACCAGTTTAACGAAGGTGTACCTCATGAAGAGACGATTGAACAGGTGGGTGCTGCCTTGAATGAACTGGGAAAATACGGCGCGGATTATGGACAGCAGATCCGGCTGGAAGTTCACGGACCTGAAACAGCCCAATTACCCAACATTGCCGCCATCATGAAAGTAGCCGATCATCCCAATGTAACTGTGTGCTGGAATTCCAACGATGAAGATCTCCTGGGTAAAGGGCTGGAATATAATTTTAACCTGGTCAGAGATCGATTTGGAGACATTGCCCATATCAGGGAATTGAATATCGGTGACTATCCCTATCCGCAATTGATGGATTTATTTGTAGGAATGGATTACCAGGGATGGATCTTGCTGGAATGCAGGACCGAGCCTCCAGACCTCGTGGAGGCGATGAGAGAACAGAAAAGGATCTTCAATCGGATGATTGGTAGAACCTAGATAAATGATTACGTCTGATTTCAAAGATCGTACAAAAGAGGTCGGAGTGGATTGTTATTGAAAAAATAAACCTCCATTGACTTTTTAAAACAGATTACTAAATCAATCTATAAAACCGTACAGTTTCCCGATTCATTTGTCCGTATATGAACATTGAATCCGGGATATCTTCCCGAAACGATGAAACATTTCGTTACAATTCAGTGATTTACACTTTTTGGCACAGGATATGTAATATTTTTATAAAAATTATCACATGAATCCCGATTCCTCTAAAAATATTTCGATCACCTTTGGTTATACTCAGGTAGTTTTTATTGGTGAATTAGAATTTATCCTGCTCCTGAATTGATTTTTTACCTTATGCATGATCCTGTCCACCCATAATTATCCGCATTAGTTCAGGGATCATCATGGTCAATAAATTCCTGTTTATTGTATACATACAATTTTAATGGTTAGAATCTAATTTGTGACTTGTCTGAAACTCGGGATAAATCATAAGGCTTAGCAGCTATATCATAACCTAATGCTTCTGCTTTTTGTAGAAAGAAAGCCCCAGAAGGTATAGGTCTTTGGTCCAAATATCAAGATCAAAGGCTGTAACGGGCCCTGATTAAGACTTCAAAATGAATCATGACCATAGCGATTAATGCATCCCATCGTAGTGATGAAAAATTTTCAGTAGTAAATAATCAATTCTGCTATTCGCTGGTGGCTCTTGAAACTTTTTTACAAATAACTTTTCCGGATCTTCATAAAGCATACCTTATCCGTACATAATATAATTAAGTGTCCGATAATGATACACATCCCATAGACTTGTGTCTTTCTATCTAGCTGAATATCAATATTTTATATTTTATGGCATGGCATTAGCCTCTTATTCTGAAAAAGGAAATTAAAAATTTAAATAGCCATGAAAACTTTTCAATTTAAAACTTTGATCCTTCCCTTAACGGTCTTATTGGTTCTGGGGATGGGGACAATATCGGTAGCAGGTCCCAACAGACTTGACAATGCCGATCAGAACGGTGAATACTCCTATGCCAAGGATATAATGGACTGTCTGTTAACCCTCAATCCTGTGAATGAAATTCTCATCTACAATCAAGAGGATCAATTGGTAATAAAAGGCAGTGCAGATAATAAGATCATTAAAAATTACATTTCGCGATCTGATCTGTTGACTGAAGTGGATCATGTTCAATATTACCGTATGAGTTACGAAGAAGGAATTGAACAGCCTGTTCGTTTCGCGTCCAAATAGTTTTTCTTATTCTTCAATTTAATTAACAAGCGTAAATTCCCCCGGAAAGTATCCGGGGGATTTATTTTATTCAGTAATAAAATAATAATCACCCGCCCCCGCCTCAATGACGATTTCCAGGTCTGATTCACTGATCAATCTAAACTGATCATCTCCCCCGGTAATCATTTTATTCTCGTAGATCACCTTCCCGGATTCTGTGATCCGTTTTTCACTTGAAACTGGAAAATGAATCTCTGCCATCGTATTGGGAGGAACAATGACGTCCATTTTAAATTGTTCACCCGTCTTATTCCATGAATTTGATAACAGACCATAACTTGTCTCCATACTGGCCTTGGCCCAATCCAGTCCCTCTGCAGGTAACGGTTTGATAATGGATCGCTTGAAACCAGGACTTTGCAGATCCGGCCTGATCCCCGCCAGGTATTCATAATACCATTCACCGACCGATCCCAGCGCAAAATGATTTCGTGAATTCATTCCTTCCGGTGGTTCTGAATCTGAATTCCAGAGTTCCCATACGGATGTGGCTCCATTTTCCACCATATAACCCCAGGATGGATAGGTGGTCTGGGTGGCTGTTTCAAAAGCCAGCTGGTGATACCCGTAATCGCTTAACATGGGTAGAATGTATCCGGTGCCCAAAAACCCGGTGGTCGGATGTTTCCCTTTCGCCAGGACATTATCAGCGATGTTTTTAGCAACTTCTTCTTCAAGTCCTTCAGGGACAATGCCAAAAGCCAGGGGCAGGAGATTGGCGGTTTGTGTACCTCCCTCATAATTATTCGTTTCCTCGTCGAAATATTTGTTGTTAAACGCGATTTTAATCTTTGCGGCCAGTTCTTCGTAAGTCTGGGCATCTGATTCCTTTCCTATCATTGCGGCCATTTGCCCTAGTAATTTCGTGCTATGGTAATAATATGCCACAGATATAGGCTGCCCTGGTGATTGTTCAACGGCGATCCAGTCACCGTATCCAAACCAGGTGCTGTCTTCATTGGCCCAGATATAAAGATCATCCACACTCTTCGACCGCATATACTCGACCCAGGCCTTCATCCCTTCATAATTATCCTCGATGATGCGTTTATCAGCATAAAATTCATGTACAACCCAGGGAATAATTACGACAGCATCACCCCACGCGGGTTTTGAAGGTCCTTTTACTACGATGGCCGGATTTACATCATGCACAAATCCCTCAGGATCCTGGCTGTCGATGATGTCTCGCATCCATTTTTTATAAAAATTGGCCATATTCATGTTATAACAGGAAGTGGGGGCAAACATTTGGGCGTCACCCATCCATCCCAGGCGTTCATCTCTTTGAGGACAATCCGTAGGCACACTTTCCATGTTTCCCTTCTGACCCCGGAGAATATTTTTATAAAAGGCGTTCAGGATATCCGAAGAACAGGAAAATTCTCCAGTCGGATCAGCCGCTGAATGAAATACCAGTCCGGTCAGGGTAGACTGATCCGGTTCATTTTCAAGTCCTTCCACCTGTACATACCGGAAGCCATGGTAGGTAAAATGCGGCTCAAATTCTTCCATCCCCTCTCCTTTACAAATATAATAATCAGTTGCCTTGGCTGATCGCAGATTTTCCTGGGCCACCGTGCCATCGTCATGTAACAGTTCGGCAAACTTCATTTGAATGCGATTCCCTTTGCTACCCTGCACCCTCAATTTTTCATACCCCACCATATTGGCACCAAAATCAAAAACATAAACGCCGGCTTTCACTTCCCGGATGGCTACCGGTTCCCTTCTTTCTGTAATTCTGATGGGAGGTCCCTGCTGGGCAACCAGTTTACGGCCTTCATCCTGTATCAACTGTACTTTCTCCCATGATGAGTCGTCAAAATCCGCCTCGTTCCAGCCAGGTTGTTCCAATCGGGCATCGTAGGTGACTCCATGATAAATGGTGTTCTCCACATAGGGTGAATGGGTCAGCTTCCAGGAGTCATTGGTTTCAATCTGGAGATCACCGCCTGGGGTTTCAACTTCCAACTGAGCCAGCAACCGGAGTGGACCATCACTGTAAGCCACGCCTCCCTGCCATCCAAGGCCACTGCTCCACCACATATTGCCTAAAACCACACCCAATGCATTTTTGCCTTCTTTAATCAGCGAAGTAATTTCATAGGTCTGGTACTGAACCTTGGTTGGATAATCCGTCCATCCCGGAGTCAGGAGATCATTCCCGACCTTTTGCCCGTTGATATAGGCGATATAATTTCCAAGTCCGGTAATATATAAACGGCCACCATGGATTTCATCCCCGATTTCAAATTCTTTTCTCAGCATGACTGATCTGGGCGGCCGACCTACCTCATCCTTGCCAATCCATTTCGCCTTCCAGTCATCCGGATGTAATAAACCCATCTCCCAATAGGCAGGCAGACTGAATGCTGAAACCTGATCACCCTTGTTCCAGGTCCTTACTTTCCAGTAATATCTTTTTCTTGATTCCAGCGGATTCCCTTCATAAGCGACGAGATGACTCTGATCCGATACCACCTTTTCAGAATCCCATAAATCACCCTGATCTTTGGCCAGAAGGTCCATGGAACTGGCAACGAGAATCTGATAGGCAGTCTGGATTGCTCCCCGTGACTGATCATTGATCATCCAGGAAAACCTGGGATGTAAGATATCCAGGCCTACCGGATTGGTTTGATATTCACTCTTCAGGGCGATCGGAGATCCCGGAGGAGTGGATTCAGACATTTTATTACATTCGGTTAGCGTAAAGACCAGAAAAAACAGGAAAAGAATGGAGAATAATTTTAGTGTCATAATATAAAAAATTAATACTCGTACCACCACTGGTGGTAGTACGAGTGTTTTTACTTTCAACTCTTGCTAATGGTATATTTTATTATTTAGGTATATTTCAGCTTCTGGTTATCCCACATGACGATCCGGTTATTAAAATAACTTTCATTCGCCGCCAGGGAAGGGCCGGCCGCTTTTAATCCGTATGTAGCATTTTCAACGATGGTTTTCCCATCCCGAATCGCCGCGATCAAATTGGCCCAGTGATCATCCCGTTCATCATATCCTTCCGGAGGACTGTAAATCATTTCACTGGGTTCGTTGATGGTGGAAGGCATATTATAATATTTCAGATTGTATTGTTTTACAAACTCATCCTGGATGTTTTTCGGGAAGGTGAATAAGGAATCATATCCACCGTACTCTGGTTTGGCAGGAAATGGTGACCGACTAAGTGTCAGTGTGTTTCCTGAAAATTTTATGGTCCCTTCTGACCCCACCAGCTTGAGTGAACCTTCTCCCCCTCCACCGGCAACGAAATTCACCCGGATCTGCATATTAAATGGGGCATGGGTGGTTGACTGTGGATAATCCACGACACAGGTCAATATATCCGGTACATCCCGGCCATCCTTCCAGTAGCGGGTCCCGCCAGAGCCGTATACCTTATTTGGTCCATCAGAACTTATGATCCAATGAAGCCAGGAGAACAGATGGACGAACAGATCCCCGGCGATTCCGGTTCCATATGCCCGGTAATTACGCCATCTGAAAAACCGGATCGGATCAAAAGGCACTTTCTGTGTATCTCCCAGGAATTTATCAAAATCGACCGTTTCAGGAGAAGCATCGGGAGGAATTGAATATTGCCAGGCTCCTAGGGAAGAATGCCGGTCATAAGCGGCTTCCACGAGGATCAATTCACCGATTTCACCGGCACGATATAAGTCCTGCGCCTTTTTCATGACGATGGAGCTGACTCCCTGACTCCCTACCTGGAATTTGGCATTGTACTGTTTTTCAGCCTGGATCACCTGATGCCCTTCTGCCACTTCCTGTACCATGGGTTTTTCACAATAAATGGGCTTTCCGGCCTTCATGGCGTCGATGGTAATGATATCATGCCAGTGATCCGGTGTGGCGATTAAGACGACATCAATATCGTTCCTGTTCAATATTTCGCGGTAATCCTTGGTGGTAAAAATGTCCTGACCGAAAACTTCCTTTGCTCGAGTAAGCCTGCCATCATAGAGATCGCAAACAGCTGCCAGTTCTACACCAGGAACGGTCAGGGCCGAGTTGATATTATAAAAACCAATGATCCCGGTCCCGATCACTCCCAACCTCACCTTGTCATTGGCGGCAAACTTCTTGTTCCGGTCCGGGTGAGGTTCCGGCTTAAGGATCACCCTTTCCATTGAAGGCTTACTTGTTGCAATATAGGGAAATGCTCCGGCCACCAATGATCCCTGAGCCAGCCCTTTCACAAATTTCCTCCTTGAAAAATTCTTTTCTCTTCGCATATTATACTAAAATTTATGAATGAATAATAGAAATTACAGACACTTCGCCTGTATTAAAAACGGATATTTTTAATTTATCAAAAATTGCTTTCGTTTTTCGATTGTAAAAAATACCTAATAATCGATCTTCTGTTTCCCTCCTTGCAGGAGGTACGTTTGATCATTCCAGATAAATTGACCGGAAAGGCCTTGCGGTAAATTAATCACTCCATTTACACCGCGATCTTCCCGCATCAATTCAATCTCAATATAATCATTATAATCCGGTAAAAACAATTTGCCTTTGATATTTTTAAGCGGTCCGAAAGCAGGTTGGATGATCACCGTCCTGAACCCGGGAGCGCCCGGCATGATCCCGCAAACTGTAGCCAGTAGGTCATAATTTGGACTTGCACTCCAGGCATGACAATCGGAGCGTGTGGGATCCGGTTTTTCCGCAAAGGTTGTCAATCCCTGGTCCAGCATATCGTACCAGGGATTTAACTGGTCGAGATACAAATCCGACATACCGATCTTTCTCAGGGCCTCGACAAGGTAAAACCTGAAATACAAGGTGCATTGGATCAGGCTTTCATCCCGGATGATCTTTTCCATCAATTCTTTTTGTTTATCCGCTGGAACCGCATCCGTCAGGATCCCGAAAATATTGGCATGCTGGCTGAAATGTTTTTTATCCGGCGAATCTGCCAGTAAACCTTTTTGTTCATCCCAGCAAAGATCAAAAGTCGCGATTTTAATTTTTTCAGATAATTCCCTGTAACGGGAAGCATGGTATTCATCACCGAATGCCTGGTGTAATTCAGCGGCCATATCCAGCGCATAGGCAAATTGCAGGGATAAGTTGGATGAATTCCCCTCGGCCACCCCGTCAGGTACCCCGCCCACTCCCTTGTCAGCATCCCAGGGCCACTCATCCGCCCAGTCTACAAAGTTCCACCATTCCAGGGATCCCAGCATCCCCTGGTCATCAACGTGGTTTTCAAACCAATAAAGTACATTCCTTATTCCCATCAAATATGATTTCACAAAACCTGGATCGTCCCGATAATACCAGTAATCATGAACCATCGCGATCCAGAAAAGGGAATACGGAGGAATGATCTGCATGCTCGAACTGGGGTACCGGCTTTGCGTGAGACCATCCGGGATGCGGGACTGATCATATAATTCAATGGCTTTCCGCATCAGTTGATCCGTCCCATCCACATAGAGGCTGATCAATGCCTGAATACGCGTATCCCCCACATACTGCATCTGCTCATAGTAGGGGCAATCGTAATAGATCTCCCCGGCACATAATTGGGCCGTTCTAAAACCCACCTTCCACACCTCCGCCAGCCTTTCCTGATCCGATTCAAAGGAAGAATTCTGCTTTAGGGGGAAACCTGTTGGACTGCTGAATAATTGATGGATGAGCAAGGGTTCCTCCTTTGTTTCAATGTCTACCTGCAGATACCTGTAGGTCCTGAACCACAACGGCGAAAAAATTCTCGCATCGCCTCCATCTGCCATGAAGACATCATAATTACCGATCATTTTTTTCCCTTCGATCTCATTCCGGTTTCCTTTCTGCCCTAGCTCATCAAAAAGCGCTTCCGCGTATGTCAGCCGGATGGTTGCATCCTTCCCTTTACTCAAGATCAGTTTGGGATAACTTTTGGTAAGATATCCCTGGTCCAGAAGGAAAGAAGCCTTGTGATGGGGATTGATCTTTATATCCTGGCCGCTGTTGAGATCGGTTACCTTTAAATCAACTCCTTCCATCCTGCGAATGGACTGAAAAGAATCAAAACCGATCTGCATAAGGTCAATGGATCTCGGAACCAGCATCCAGTCTCCATCGGTTCCCACCGATCTGGGTTTTCCTCTGGTAATAGGTGCTGCTTGCGACCATTCCTGGTCATCAAAATCTGCCTTTTCCCATCCCCAGGGATATGATTTCCCATCCACCCGGTCCCCCGGACCGACCACGATAAATGTATTCAACACTTCCGCGAAGCCTGTGACTGGCTGATAAGCCTTATTTTTGAGAACCCGCCAGGAATCATTGGTATTCACAATCGATTCTTCCGGGCCATTCCCTGTCATGATGAAGGCAGTCCGGTTTGACATTTGAGAAAATGGCATATCCTTTCCGAAATTCCATACCACGGCAGCGAGGACGTTCACCCCTTTTTTCAGATCCGCTGAAATATCCAGGCTTTCAAACCGCCAGTGTTGAAGATCACCCCGGGCAGGTCCATAGGTAATAAAATTCCCGTTGACAAATAACTGATACCGGTTATCCGCAGAGACATGAATGATAAATTCACTGGGCTTTTCAGTAAGCTCAAAGGTTTTCCTGAAGTGATATACTCCATAACCATTGGGATCGGAACCGGGATCAGCGATCCAGTTGGCGGACCAGAATGTACTCAGAATATCCGGGTTAATGCCCTGCGGCTCAACGGCCAATTGAGCAAACAAAGCATGACCCAGCATACACCATAAAACTCCTAAAAAATTGGATCGAATTTTCATGAATTGACTCATTTTTATACAAAATCTGCGATATACCTGTTAATTGTAGCTATTAATTATAAAGATATATTATATTTAATTTTATTTGGAACAGAAATTAAACATATCGTCCTATGGAGTTCATTAAATCATTTTTTTTAAAATTTCAAGGTGATATTTCCCGATATTTCACTGGAATAATTGCTCTTTATTTTTCATTATCACTTTTTTCCTGTAACCCTGCTGAAAAAGTTACGGTGGAAAGATCCTATGGAAACATGGCTGATACCCTGGAGAAAAGTCTGCAGGAAGAGATCATCAATGTATGGTATCCCCGGATCATGGATTCAACCTATGGTGGATATTTATCCAACTTTTCTTATGACTGGAAGCAGCTTCCCCATCAGGAAAAGTCAATTGTCTATACAGCCCGCCATGTATGGACCACCTCGATGCTGTATAAGCAATATCCCGAAAGGGAGGAATTTCTTAAATATGCCGAACAGGGTTTTGACTTCATGAAGAAATATTTGTGGGATGATACTTTCGGAGGATACTTCATCATCGTAGGTCAGGACGGAAGCCAGATAGACTCTCTGAACAATGAAAAACGTATATACGGACAAGCTTTCGCCATCTATGGCCTGGCCCAGTACTATGAAGTAACCAGAAATGAAGACGTGCTTGAGTGGGCAAAAAAATCATTTCAGTGGATCGAAGAGAAGGCACATGACCCAGTAAATGGAGGATATTATGAAAACCTTCTCAGGCAGGGGGCTCCCCAGTTGTCAACTGATACCTTTAAGATCCCACTCAATGACCGTTTGATGAGTGGTTACAAAGATTTTAACAGCTCCATTCACATCCTGGAAGCCCTTACGACGCTGTACCATGTCTGGCCCGATGAACTGGTCAGAGAACGCCTGGAAGAAATGTTCCATGTGGTAAGAGATACGATGGTGACTGAACCCGGATACCTTCAATTGTATTTCCAGCCTGATTGGACCCATGTGACAGGGAGCATGCAGGAAGGGGATAACAGGAGGAATTCATGGTTTTTCGATCATGTTACCTTCGGGCATGATATTGAAACCGCCTATCTCCTTTATGAAGCGGCTGAAGCTTTGGAAATGTATGATGAAGAAACAGCCTCCATTTGTAAGATGCTGGTGGATCATACAATCCGGAAAGGATGGGATGAAAAAAATGGAGGATTCTTTGAAAGAGGACTGTATGTGACACCGGACAGCCTAAGGATCATCGATGATCATAAATCATGGTGGAGCCAGGTGGAGGCATTGAACAGCCTTTTATTAATGCATGCCCTGTATCCAGAAGACGATACCGATTATTACACGTATTTTCTGAGGCAATGGCTGTACATCGACAAGTACCTGATTGACCATACATATGGTGGCTGGTATGGAGGCGGATTAGACACCAACCCAGAAATTAAAACGGCACCAAAAGCGCATAACTGGAAAACAGCCTATCATAATGGAAGAGGCATGGTGAATTGTGTCAACCAGCTCAGGTCATTGCAGATCAGGGAACCCGGCAGTGCGTTTTAAAATATTTTAAAGCGTTTTCCTCATTATCGATCAGGGCGTAAAATTCATCCAGGTAACGGGTGATGGTGAGTTGGCATTTTTTATCCAGCCATGGGGAGGATTCAATCAGGTCGTAAATCCCGGACGTTTTATCTTTAAAAAGTGTGAAAACATCTTTCATTTCCTGATCTTCCCTGCAAAAGCCCAGGTAATATCGTTCCCTCACGGTTTTGATGGGATAATCACTGGGTGGGATCGCATAATAAGCGTTGACGATGCCGGAATAATCAAAATCATATGGAATGGCAATGGGCTTGAAGACCTCTTCATCTTTTGGCTTGATCAGCTTGATATTATGTAATGCAGGAATGCTGAAATCAGTATTGCCGATCATGAACTGGAACACATACAAAATGGTTACAAGCTGCCGGTTTGTCCGCTCCGAATGAATATTCTCCGTTTTTATGACCAGGGCATTGAGACGGGCTGCCATCTGGTTTTCATTTTCAATAATGAAGGCAAAATTGGTCATGGGTTTGTTTTTGCCTGATGTGTCGATATAGTGGATATTGAGGAGCTTGACCCTGAAACTGTTGGATGTGATCAACTGATAGATCCTGTAGGCATAATATTCAGTGAGCAGATATTGTTCAAAATTGCTCCCTTTCTTACACAACTGGACCAGTTTTAACTTATCGAATTCTTTCAAATGGTCGAGGACCACCTTCTTTTTGGGGAAATTGAGCATGATGGGTGGATAGAAACAAGTACTTCTGCGGAAATTACCCCGGGCTTTGATCTTGATTCCACGTGTGATCAGAATGGTATCATTATAAGGCAATTCCAGTGTGGCATCCTGGTATTCGTCTTCATACTTTTTCCTGATGAGATTCCGGAAATCTGATTTGAGGGTTAATTCGAGTGGAGTGGTTTCAGCGAACAGATCATCTCGCTTCTGCCAGGAAGTCACCTCCTGCTGAAATGGTGGGGAGATTTCATACAGCGAGTCAAAATCATATATATGGACCTGGGCGAATAACTGGTAATAGGCAAAAGGAAAGAATACTATCAGAGGTAACTTTTTCATCCGATGAAGATTTTTTAATGGACGCTTTTTAATGGATTGCATTCATCCTTGCCATATTTCAATTTCCCTCATAACTGATTTTGGTGATCTTTTTGTGACTTAGAACCTTTATGGCTTAAACTTATCTTCAGCCAAGAAGACACCTGGACAAAAAGAAACCAATATTGGATCTGTATTCATTCGCTACACCTATTAAATTTAATTAATTTTGTCCGACTAAAAACATTCCCCCTGAAGTTTATCGTTATATAAAAAGATCTTCGATATATTTAGGGGATTGCTTAGATTTAAAAGATTAAGATGAAAAAATACTGGATACTTCTGTTATGGATCCCGTTTTTTGCCTGTGAAGATGAAATTCCTGATTTTAATCCGACCATTAACCATTTATATGATGGTCTGTTCAAAGTCTGGAGTAAAAAAAGCATCATCCGGGATCTGGGAACCGGGACCGTCACCACCAGTGAATCCCGTGACCTGGATCTCCAGTATATTTTTAGAAAAGATGCCATTCTCCGGTCGACCAATGGTGGTGAAAGTTTTGATACACTCACGGATTTTTATCTTTCCCTGGATTCCATTTCCTATACGTACCCCAACGAAGGGCTTTATGAATCATTTTATGTGAGAGATGTCTTCCGGATGAAAAATGGGGATCCCCGGATCAAGGACCTGGTGGGACCCAGGGATGAAAGATTCCCGGAATTGAAAGAGTTTTATCTCTTCCTGGAGCTGGAAAACAAAAAAAAGATCCAGGGAGAAAACAGTGAAATTACAGAGGTCCTGTTCCTGTATTCGGAAGGATTTGTGGATTAAAATGCGCAGGACAGACAAAAATTTGGATTAAATACGGTTTCAACAATTAGTAATCGGTTACGTCGTCATCTCTGTGCAAATAACCACCAGGACGCAGATCAAGTCAGTAACTTTACGGGAACTCACCCAACTTAACTTTCCTTGAGTCTTCAAATGGTAAAACGTGTAGAGAAGGAGTGAAAGGGATTTGGACATAGATGAACTCGCCAAACAATCCAGTTATCAAGAGGTTGTGTAAAACGGATTCACATTTCAATGGATATCCTACTTTTGAATATCGAAACTTCCCCTCTTGAGATGGGCATAGGGTTGTGTAAATTTCGCAGATTTCCGACTTAGAACTGAAATAACTTCGTGAATGCCCATTTTTATTTGGCTATTTAACTGATTATTTTATTTTCTACACAGCCTCCATTATCCGACCCAGCGCAGGCCATTCTTTTCAAACCTAAAAAAATTCTGGTGACAGTCTGACATTGAGCAATTGTTGTCATAATGGGCTAAAGTCGTAAAAAAGCATTACCTGTATTTTTTAATTAATCATGATCAGGCTAGCTTTTACATGACCAAACATCATGCTTCGGCTTTATGTAGAAAGACGAGCATGAATGGTTTCAGCCTTTAATCGTTTAATGTCGAGTCTCTCAGGCACTCACTGGATCACACCGTACAGATCTCCAGTGCTTCTTTCAGGGATTCAAGTTTATTCTCCCGCGTAGGGATAAATTCCTGGGCAACAAATCCCGTGAATCCGGTTTCAGCGATGGCTTTCATAATGGCCGGATAATAGAGTTCCTGCGAATCATTGATCTCATGGCGTCCCGGCACACCACCCGTATGAAAATGAGCGATGTATTTATGATGCTCCTGTATGGTACGGATCACATCCCCTTCCATGATCTGCATATGATAAATATCGTACAGGAGTTTGAACCGATCGGAACCGATCCGGTCACATAATTCTACTCCCCAGGGCGTATGATCACACATATAATCTGCGTGATCGACCTTGCTGTTCAGGAGTTCCATTACAATATTTACCTTATTTTTTTCTGCCAAGCTCAGGATCTTCTTCAAGCCCGCTTCACAATTCTTCAGTCCGGTCTCATCATCCATTCCATTCCGGTTTCCGGAAAGGCAAATGATATTCTGTATTCCTTCTCTGGCAGCAATGGGAATGATCTCGAGATAATTTTTGATCAAAGTATCATGATACTGAGGATCATTCCAGCCTTTGGCAATGCCCAGTTCCGCACCATTCCCCATGGCAGAGGTCATCTCAAATTTTTTAACCACCGGCCAGTCTTTAGGGCCGATCAGATCGATGGATCCCAGGCCGAATTTACTACCCTCCGCGCATAAGGTCTCCAGTGGAATGTCATTATAACACCACCGGCAGGCAGAATGACGGATCTTTCCTTCTACCGGAATGGAGGAACGGTTTGTTTCCGCTTTAGCTCGATGAACGATGGGATTTACAAGGCTCAGGATCGCAGTTCCTGCCGCTATTTTTTTCAGCGATGCTCGCCTGGATGTCAGATTTTTCATTGAATGATCGTTTAAAATGTTATTTATTATTAAAAAATGCTTTCGTCACATTTTCCTCCCCCTGAATATAAGGTTGCGGGAACGCTTCCTTTTCTCCAAATGCCTCCAACGCTTCCCGGCTCAGGATTTTAACAAAACCCTCATCGACCTGATGCTGCTCATTCTGGATATTTTCCAGCTTCATCCCGAAATGTTGTGCTAGGAACCGATAGGCAGCCTGCCGTTTTGAAAATCCATAATCATGTACTTCCTCCGGGAAATGTGCAAAATCAAGGGAGTTCCCGGCACCATAAAATTCGTAGATCCGACGGATAAAAGGAAACTCTACCTCCGGTGTATTTTTGGTCCAGTCATCCCCGTCGGAGATCAGCATCATGGGCCTGGGAGCGGCCAGCGCTGTTATTTCTACATTATTGGTTTCACAATAAATATTTTTATGGATTGGGAGTCCGCTTTCGCAGATACATCCTCCATAAAAATGGGCGGAGACCATCACTACGGGCAGGGAAAGATCGATCCGGTCATCGATGGCAGTCAAAAGAAAGGTTTGTGTGCCACCCCCTGAAGCACCCGTCACGGCCAGTCGGTCCTGATCTACCTCCTCCAAGGAGGTCAGAAAATCCAGTGCTCTGACACTGTTCCATAACTGGAGGGTCAGGGCATAAGGATATTCATGGGTGACCTGCATCGATTCACCATATCCAACCATATCATAGGCAAAGACAACGGCACCCATCCTGGCAAAGGCTGCACACCGTTTCTGCATATCCTCCCGGAAGCGGCCATAATCGTCCGGCTCTTTCCAGTGACCATGCGGACATAATATGCCCGGAAGTTTCTCGCTGGACAGATTACTTGGCCGGTAGAGATTACCCGCTACCCAGAATCCCGGAAAACTTTCAAAAGCAACATTCTCCACGGTATACCCATCCAGGATGGTTCTTTTAGTAAATAAAGGCTTTATTGGTATACGCTCCGGAGTTTTATCCCATTCCACTCCGGCCAGGATGTTTTTACGGATGAGGTCAGCCCTTTTTTCCCAGGAGGTACGGTCCTGATATAATCCGGAAAGTTCTCTAAGCCTTTCTTTACCCTGTGTTTCGGTCAGATAGGCCCCTTGCCTGAGTTCAGGCTCCAGGGTTTGTGCGTAAAGAGCCCCGGGAACAATAAGGATGGCCCATAAAAATGATTTGCTGAATATCCGTGAAGGTTTCATGCCATGGATTTATTTTGAATTAAAAATACCCAGAAAAAAATTTGAATTCCACAGTCTTATAGAAATTGAATAAAATTTTATCCTGGATTATTGTTTTTTACCAAATCCAGATTGTTTTTTCATTGTATTTATCAGCCTTTCCATTTAATTTTATTATTCGATCAAACCCTCAAGTTGGAAATGGGCATCTTTTTTATACGGATCCGCCGGTGGCTAAACCATGTAGTATTTTTTGGCCTATTCCTGGGCATGGCTTTCCCAGGTTACTCTCGTGAAACTGAGGAGGATCCCCTATATGAAAAGGTAAATCGGAATGAATGGATCCGGAAGGCGGATTCATTATTTACCTATCCGGAAGATTATATAAAGGCTGAAAAATATTATAAGACAGCGATACAGCATTTAAAACCGGAGGAGGAGGAGTTATTAGCCTATTGTTATATAAAACTTTCCAATGTGTACACGTCGCTGGAATATTTTAATCAAGTATTACCTTTCATCAGAAAGGCGGAAAGCATCCTGGAAAAATTAAATAAACCAACCAGTCTAATCCATGCGGAATATGAGCTTTATCTGGGGAAATACTTATTACGAGGACCCATATATCTTGATTCGGCTAACACCCATATCGAACGATCCATTGAAATAAAAAGAAAATATCACCCGAAGGATTATCTAAGCCTCGGGGAGAGTCTGTACTTTCTGGCTGAATTGTATAAAGAACAACAACTGTTAAAAAAGGCAGAAGAGACGTTTCGTGAAGCAATGCTCATTTATGAAACCTATTTCCCGGATGACGAAGTATTGCTTGGACGTGTATACTCCTCATTATCTGCCTGTTTGCGGCATCAGTTCGATTTTAAAAATGCGCTTGATTATGGAGAAAGAGCCATACAAATCTTAAGCCAGGATTCAGTGAACAATTTCAGTCGACTTGTCACCGTCACTTATTTTTATGCAAATACTTATACTTATATGCAGGATTATGAATCCTCTATTCCCATTTACCAGAAACTATTGGAATTAATCAAAAATGAGGATGGCATGGTCATCTATCTTTATCTAGCCTATACCAATCTCGCCACAGCGTATACCAATACCTCTCAATTTGAAAAAGCAATATACTGTCTGAAAGAAAGTGAACAGATACTTAATGAATATTATCCGGATGATTTATATGAAAAGGCCTTCGTTCTGCTTCTCTATGGAGAAGGTTATCTGGAAAGTAATGACCTGAAAAATGCGAGAACATATCTTTTCTCAGCCAATACACTTTACCAAAACGAGATAAATTATCAAACAGATTACCATTCTACTTGTGTGGAATTGATCGGTGATCTGTATTATAAACTGAACCTGCTTGATTCTTCTCTCCATTACTATCAAAATGCTCTCAATATTTATCTTGGCAATTTCAATAACCAGGATATTTATGCCAATCCGGAATCACAGGATGATCCTGATAAACGGGAAATTTTTGACATCCTTTATAAAAAAGCCAAAGCCTGGAGGAAATATTATGACATGGAAGGTGATCCCGACTATTTGGTTGAAGCACTTAATATTTACAACATAATTGACAGACTGAATGACCAGGCCAGGAATTCAAAACTGAAAGATGCTTCTCTTCTTATTCTTTCAGATTTTTATCACGATGGATATGAAATGGCCATTGATTGCGCCTGGGAATTATTCCACCAGACACGGGACACCCGCTATCTTGATCAGGCCTTCAAACTGATGGAAAAAAGCAAATCCATGCTGTTGTTCAGATCCCTGGTACAGGCTGAACGGAGCAAATCCATCAATCTCCCATACTCCATCAAACAGCGTGAAGATAGCCTGCGAATGTTGAATCTGGATTATGAGCAGAAGATCGGTCAGGAAAACTTAAAGGAATACCCCAACTCAAATATCCTCGCAAAACTTGAGACAGAAAAATTCCAGGTGGTGCGGGAAATAGAAAACCTCCGCTCCGAGATATCTGAAAAATATCCATCCTATTATCAGATCCGGTATGATTCCCTGACAAAAGATCTTCAGGATTTTCAAAGCTATTGTGTCGATCATGACTTAACAGGCATCGAATATTTCTGGGGGAAAAAGACCATTTACATGATCGGCAGCAATGGCGCTAACACAAATTTTATCAAAACTGACCGAACCGGGGAATTCGAACTGGTCTTTCATCATCTCCTGAGTCAGTTATCCTCCGGAACCCGTGCGGACCGTCTGGATGAAGATTACCGGAATTATATCCGGGATGCCTATCAGGGATATCAATTTCTGCTCGGCAACCTGGATTCATCTTTATTGAAAAATTCCAAATTGCTGATCATCCCGGATGGCAATCTGGCCCAGCTACCCTTTGAAGCTCTCCTGGTACAGTCAATAAAAGCCACTTCTGTGGATTATACAAGTTTACCTTATCTCCTTCTGGATAAATCGATCTGTTACTCTTATTCATTCAATTTTCTTCAATCCCGCCGGAAACCACTTAAACAAACGAAAAACAACAATACCTTACTGGCTTTCAGCTATTCCGATATCAATGCCTTTACCGAAGATAATCTCCGTGCAGGCGATCAGTTTGAGCTCTTTTATTCCTCTGAGGAATTGAATTCCATCCGGAAGATCATGCCGAAAAACAGCCAATTCTTTTACGGACAGGACGCAACCGAACATCAGTTTAAAATTCTCGCTCCGGATTATGAACTGATCCACCTGGCGGTGCATGGATTTGCCGATACAACCGATGGTGATAATTCCAGGCTTATTTTTAAGAAAGGAAAGGATCCGGAGGATGACAGCATCCTGTATATGCATGAACTTTATGGGCTGGATCTGTCAAATACTAACCTGGCGGTCCTCAGCGCCTGTGAATCCGGTATCGGTGAGGAGTTCCGGGGCGAAGGGGTTTTCAGCATGGCCCGGGGTTTCTTTTATGCAGGATGTCCTTCCATCATCATGAGCCTCTGGCGGGTTAGCGACAAGTATTCCTCCGAACTGATGGGGAGTTTTTATAAAAATCTTAAAAAGGGTAAAATGGCCTCATCGTCGCTTCGGGAAGCCAAACTGGATTTCATAAAAAAACAGGATAAGTATAACGCTCATCCTGTTCACTGGGCATCGTTTGTTTATCTGGGGGAGGAATTTCAATATGAAAAGCAACCTGTAAATGTCCTTTTAATTTCTTTCATTATTTTAGTTTTAATCATCGGGTTATATATCCTGATCAGATTACGACGTTCTTATTTTTAATATCTGTTTTTTCCGTTTCATTATAGGGCTTGTATCTGTTTTTCTTGTATTTACCAAGCTTTTCCTTACCCAGTTCAATATATTTCTCAACCATGGGCTGATCACTTTTCAGAATGCCTGGATTATATTTCACATTGACAGCCACCTCCATGGTATAGGGGCTTCCCTGCCCATTGATATGGATTTTTGCCTCTGCGAGTTCAAAGTCGACCGGGGTATTGGCCGGAAAATACCGGGAGGATTCATCCTCTTTTAGATAAGGTTTGATGTGACCGTCCTCATAATCGAGGAGGAATCCAAAGCGGCCTTCTTTGGAATTATTAACGGGGTCCCTTACCAGTCCAGGCATACTTTATTTGATTTATTGGTTGTTATTATGATTTAAATTGGTTTACTCCCGGCTTATTATTTTATCTTATCCAATTTTTCCAGGGTCCGGGTCGCTTCTTCATGGTATTCGCCTCCCAGGTTCTTCAGGTCTGTAAGCAAAGATCTGGCGGAAGCCAGGTTCTCTTCTTTCAGATTACATAGGGCCAGGTACCACTTGGCGTGTATGGATAAACCGGTACCCCGCTCACTCACTTGTTCCAACAATGGTATTGCCTTTGCAATATCTCCAATCGCCATATAGGCATTTGCCGCATACAGTTTATCCGCGGTATCCATATCCATCTGTGTGAAGATCTTTAACGCATCTTCATATCTGCCCATATCATAATAGGTATAGGCACGCTGTTGGTTATCCTTCTCGGCAGATCGGGTATCCCCCGGTCCTACATTTGGGAACGGCACAAAACTTTTGGCATATAATTCCCCGGGATCGGTTTTGAAATCCTGGGTGATCAATACGAAGGTCGCTACAAACAGCATGGCAATGGCAGCGGCCATGGCCCCCTTATATTGCCGGGCCCGGTCCCAGAGGCGGATTACTGGCGTTTCCTCCACTCCCTGCCGGGTTTTACGAAAAGGCAGGGATTTTTCAAGATTCGCCAGTTTTTCTTCGAGGCTTGTTTTGCTGGCGGAAATTCGTATGCCTTCCACCAGGCGATCCATTTCATTGAACAGGCGCCTGAACTCCTGATCCTGCTCGAGTTTCTGATTGAATTTCTCCAATTCAGCAGGATCCAGGTCCTCATCCAGGTACCTTTCAATGAGATCGATATTTTCTTCAAAGGTTTTCATAGTTATTTTCCTCCCGATTTTTTAAGTTCTTCCAGATAAAGTCTCCGTAGTCTGTTGACACATTTATATTTCAGGTTTTTAGATGTGAATCTATTTTTATAATTCATTTTATCAGCAATTTCATCCATGGATAATCCGTGGAAATAATAAAGTTCTAGTAAACTTTTACAGGGTTCTCCCAGTTGCTTCAGACATTTTTCAACCAGTTGCAACGACTCCTCATACAAATCATCATCCCATTTACCGATATCCGGAATAGGCAGTTCCTGGCCTTCCTGAAGATATCTGTATTTTACCGATGCTTTTTTCTGTTCCAAGGCTTTATGTTTTCCAATGGCAAACAAGTAGGTTTTTACACTGCTGTTCAGAACACTCAGCTTTTCGGTCCTGATATTATCATAAAAGGTGATGATGGCAAACTGATAAATGTCTTTGGCGTCGTCTTCAGAACAGTGATATTGACCGGTGATCCAATTTACAAATTCCACCTTATGTTCCTTGTAAATTGCTTCGAGTTGCCTTTTATCACCGTTTCTGATTTTCTCAATGACCACTATATCTGCATTTGTTTCTGAACTTAATGGGTTCAGACGATTCAGGTAACCCTTATATTTTGAAAAAATTTTTGTCATTTATTGCAAATAATAAATGGATTCAATCAACGAATATATAAAATAATGTCCAGTGTTGAAATAAGGGCCTTTTTTTAATAATTCCCATCGCTTCGGATTAAATTTCCTAAGATTCAATGAGTTAACGGATGGATTGACCGGGTTACCTTATTCTCCGGCTTTCATTAAAGGGTATAAAAAAAATCAAATGTGCAAAACCAAATTTTAAGACCATGAAAGCAATAATCACAACAACCCTCCTGATGCTGCTCGCAGCTTTTGGTTTGCAGGCACAGGAATCGATCCTTATTAAAGGACAGGTATGCAACGGGCTGAATCACATGCCTTTGAAAGACTGTCATGTGTATGTAGATGGCCAGGTAGCCGGTACCATTTCGGACTATTACGGAGAATTCGAGCTGGAGATCCCCGGGAACTACCTGGACCGTTCTCTCAATATTTCTTTTATGGGATTTGAAACCTTCAGTCAGCCCATTGAGGAGATTACCGGCCTCTTTGTGGAAGCCATGATGATGGAATCCCCGATCTGGTTAAATGAGGTGGTCATCACTCCCGGACCCGAGGGAATTGTGGATTCGGCTCTTGCTTCGGTTAAAAATGCTTTTGGCAATGAAGAAGAATTATTACAGGCATTTTATCAGGTCTTGCTTGAAAAAGATAAAGATCAACACGTATTAAAGAGCGTACTGGCATCCAATAAAACCAAATAAATGGGCAATCAGAAGCCATCATCGATCTCAATGGATGCATTCTCACATTTAAAATGAATATTATGGAACCGATTATATGGGATAGCCTGATCAACCTGATAGGAAGAATGGCCATCAATTTCATCGCCGCCTTTATCCTGATCTTCGGGATCTACCGGACCACCAAAAAGAGAAAATCCTTCTTGTTTTCCCTCTTTATGTTCAATCTGATCATATTCATCATGGGCAATATGATCAGCAGCACAGAATGGACGGTTGGAGCCGGAATTGGCCTGTTCGCCATCTTTACCATCCTCCGTTACCGCAGTGAAACCCTGCAACTGAAGGAAATGACTTATCTTTTCATTGTCATTGCCATCGGATTCATCAATGCGATCGGCAACAGTTGGGCCGAACTGCTCCTGTTGAATGTATCCATTGTGGCACTTTCATTATGCCTGGAAAAGACTTGTTTAAGTAAGGTCCTTCAGTCAAAGAAGATCAAATACAATGATCTTGAGTTGATCAAGCCGGAAAAGCAGCAGGAACTGGTCCAGGATGTTTTCCTTCGAACCGGGATCAAAGCGAAAGAAATCGAGATTGAATCCATCAATTTCCAAGACAATACCGTGAATCTGGTCCTCTATTATCTGGAAGAGCTGACCAATACCTTCCGCATTGGGAAAAAGCGGAAATCAGATTCCAATCATGATCCGGATTCCGAAGTAAAGGTGAAAGTGCTGAATAATATCCGGAGCCTGCATTATAAGGTTTCTCAAAAATGATGCAGCTAATAAAGAGACGTGAGGACATCCAAATGTTCTTCACGTCTCCTCCAGTTTTGATCCTCCTCACATTTAACCCTCCTCAATAAATGGATATAATCATCCGGAAGTTTATTTTCGATGGCGCCCTGTACCACATATCCTTTAGGGAAACAATTAATATTCTAATAGGTTGCAGTTTTATTTGCAATTAATTCAAATTTTAAATCCTCCTGAAGGAACGAAAGGCCCCTTTTTTATGTTTTGTATTCACCAGACGATAAGATCAGGATGAAAAAGTTGATCTTTATAATCCTACTTGTTTCCCTGGCGTTGTACTCCTCCGCCCAAAAAAAAGTGTATTTCGCTGAAAGACGGCCCCTGAACAATGCAGCGATAAATATCTGCGGAGATGCCTCCATCCTATCACTGCATTATGAAAGACTGTTCGTACTCAATCCAAACCTTTTATTAGCGGGTAAGTTGGGGATCGGGTTCGATGAACCAACCATCAAGTACCTGTTTGGTTATACGACCCCTCCCAATGATTATTTCATTGCCCTGCCCCATCATCTCACTTGTAACCTGGGGAAAGGAAGACATTTTTTTGAATTCGGTTTGGGGGGCAGCCTGGTCTGGGAAGGATCCAGCCGGGATTATTGCCTTTATCCGGTTGCCGGCTACCGTTTGCAGCCAATGAAAACGAATAAACTTCATATACGGTTCTACGGGGCCCTCCCCATTTCCGGGAATGAGGAGGTAAATGCCCAATTTACCCCATTAGGATTGAGTCTGGGGATCTGTTTTTAAAGCATCGATCACTGCCGGAGCTGGCGCGGGTGTTTGGAGCTGGCATGTGCGGTGATTTATCCGTGATCTATTCCTTTTCGTACGCCATATACCCGTTCTATCACTTCCAGCGCATGGAGTCCGGGAGTGGTGGGAGGAGTTATTTCCATCCGGCACGTTAGGCGCTGGAGTGGTAGGACGACTAACCGTCACCGGGAATTTTATTGAATTAAATTCAAATAATTACTATATTGAATTTGCTTGTGGGATATTACTGTCTATAATATCTTTCAAAACATGATCTAAATGGTAAGGTACACTTATATATCAATCAAAGAAAATGAATCAATTCCGATGATCAATCCTTTAATCCACTGGCAAATGAATTTTTTTTTAAAAAATCCTTTAAAATTATTTCCTGTTGCGGTTGTCAACAGGATGGGTATTAATGGACCATCGATCCATTCTCCACCTGGGTCATATCAAAGATTTTAATACTCAGTTTTGTTATCATCACCCTAAATCACTAAAACATGAAATATTTTTATTTTCTTTTCGTAATTTTTACTGCCCTATTGGCAATAACAAGTTGTGAAGGACCGGAGGGTCCGACAGGTCCCGCTGGTTCACAAGGGGAACAGGGTCCCCAGGGTCTTCAGGGACTCCAGGGCGAGCAGGGAATTCAAGGGGAACAGGGCCCGGTTGGTCCTCAGGGAATGACCGGAAACGCCAATGTAGTTCTGTATGAATATGGACCCGCAACCTTTACCTCAGTGGTAAGTTACCTGATCCCGGACATGACGGTGGAAAAGATGGATACCACGCTGGTGGTCGGCTATTTTAATCCAGATGAATACGATGAAGATGTTTGGATCTCACTTCCGGGGATTGTAGCCGTCGGCGGGAACAATTATATCATTGTCAATTACCTGGCTTCTTTCGATGTAGAATCTTACAGCATGATACTGACCACGCTCAATGTCGACGGATCCTTAAATACCTCCTCGAAAACCTGGAGAAAGTTCAGGATCTTTGTGATACCCGCATCCACGGTGATGCCTGCAGGCAGGGTAGCCGACCTTCATGCTGAACTGGGCAATGCGGGCATCGATTTTAATGATTATGAGTCTGTTTGCGACTATTTGGGATTCTAAAGGCATTGGGCATAAATTAAGTTCAGTGTTCGCTGTTAAACCAAGTGGACCTTTTCTTCAGAAAATGTATTGCTGAAACTGGTATATCTGGCACCTTTAAGGGCTATGGAAAAATGGACTATACCTGTTTGGAACTGGAATATTACTTTACAGAAATTAACTATAATTTTTGGAGACAGAATTAAACTTGATCTGAACTAAATGACACAGTTTAATGAACATTCCGTAGGGAAAGTAGTAATATGTGGAAAACTTTATTCCCTTACAAATCCCCCGAAGTTTGCAGCTCTGCAATTTTTTCTCTCATAGCGGTATTCTTTGCATGAACATTATTGACCATTTCCAGATATTCCGGGGCATTGCGTATGTTATCAAATAAAGGATCTACCAGCATTAAATAAAATGTGCCCTCTCTCCAACAGGATGTTTCATTATATCTTTGTAAATATTCAATTGCTTTTTCTGTTTCACCAAAAAAAGAATATAATCCCGCATTGTCAAATAAGGCTTGGAAAATTCCTCCATTGTCAAGATCTATTATCTTTTCATTTTTTTGTAAATTATACCTTAAAATACCCATACCTTTTTCTGTTCTTCCTGCGCCTACCAATGCCTGTCCATATCTGACTCCGGCGGCATTAACATTATAATTTTCAGGATTATTCTCTTTTCTCTTTTCTTCCACTTTCCCTAAGTAGTACAATGCACTATCATATTCCCCCAACATCAGATAACATTCCCCGATATGGCGCTGATCTTTATCAGGACGGTTTTCAAGGATTTCAATAGCTTTTTTAAATTTTCCTTGTACGATATAATCCCTAATATCAGGATCTACCAATGGATTCATTTCCCTTGATTTTTTCATGTAAAACTCAACTTTTTCCCAGTCTCCAATATTCCTGTAAACATGGGACATACGAGCGTATGTTGCATAGAGATGCCCAGGATCTCTTCCGACTTTCTCTGCCCGTTTTAACAATTTTATTGCAGCTAAATAATCTCCCATCTTATCATAATATAAAATAGCTAATCCTCTTATGATAAAGGGATCATTTGGATTTAATTCAACTGCTTTTTTTAAATCGCTTTCAGCTTTTTTTACTTTGTTTATATCATTATAATAAAGTCCCCTTATAACATATGCGAATGCTGTATTGGGATCCAATGAAATAGCCTTATCACAATATTTACGTACCGAATCCAGATAATTCTTTTCTACATTTGCTTGTTCATAGGCACGTCTTGCAAGAACAGCTGCCTTCCCGGCATAAGCAAGGGCAAAAGTTGAGTCGCGCTTTATGGCATTGTCAAAAAGTCGTTCAGCATGAATTAAATTACTATTGTTAAAAGTTTTCCACCAAGCATAATAAAACTCTTTTCCCTGCAAATAATAATCATATGCTATTAAATCAGAGGTAGGAATAGTTTCAATGCGCTCCTGAAGTTCAGGTGAAATCTTTGCTTTCAATTCTCCTGCTATATCTTGGGCAACATCAGCTAAAACAATAAAAATAGTTTCAACATTCTCGATTTTTTTGTCAAATTGGTTTGACCAAATGTATTTATTTTCAGGAGTATAGATTAATTGCGCAGTAATTTTAGCCCGATCTCCAACTCGTAATACGCTACCCTCCAAAATATAATTAACATTCAATTCTCTGGCAATATCAGCAATTGAAGATAGATCTTCTCTATAGAGATCTACTGACGTATTGGATACAACAGTTAGTTCTGGTATTTTTGCGAGATGGTCCAATATTCCTTCCCTAATCCCATTACAGAAGTACATATTTTCTTCACCGGGACTATCATTTCTGAAGGGAAGTACAGCAATCGATTTTTCTATATTGGATGTATTGATTCCTTCATCAACCCGGTAATAATTGTAAACAAAGATTCCAAATAGGGCAATCAATAATATCCAGATTAGAATATTACCACTCAACGGTTTCTTTTGGCCCGTCTTATATGGATTTTGCCACGATTTTTGCGAGGTGGTTTTTATTAAACCTTCAGGACTTCGTTCGTAATTCCAGGCCAGGTACAAGGCAATCGGAAATCCAATAATAAGTACCACCAGCATAGCTGTCATTGCCCATTCAGGTAATGTGAGCAAGGATTTCACATAGGGGAGCAACAAGATCAGAAACAGGGAGAGGATGATATAGGTAATAGCAGCGCGTATGACACTTCGACGCTGTAATTCAGCCATGAATCTTCCGGAAAGTTGTTTTTTCTCACTTAGTTCAGGAACCGGAAGCCCGACACCTTGAAGTGCATAAGTTCGTACATCATAATCAACATTTTTTAGTTTTACCTCACCGAGGAATTTGGCCTGGACATTGGGCTGTCCACGGATTGCTTTTTCAATTGATTCAGAGATGTATATTCCGCCGGGATCCGCAATGGACTCAAGACGGGAAGCTACATTCACACCATCTCCATACACATCGTTATTCTCAATGGTAATGTCGCCTGAATGAATACCAATTCTCAATTTACCTTCAAATTTTGCCCGGGCTGTTGCCTGGATCTCAATGGCACAATTCACGGCATCCAGTGCTGAATTAAATCGAGCCAAGACCCCGTCACCCATCTCTTTCAGCCATTTACCATTATGTTTTTCAACCAGGGATTTCTGAAACCCGACACTTTGCCTGACCAGTTCCATGGCCTTACTGGAATCCTTTCCCATCAAGGAGGTGTAGCCCACAATGTCAGTGAACATAATAGCTGCTAATTGACGTCTCTGATCAGGCATAGTTTAACAAGTTACGAAAAATAGGGGAAAGTCAAATCATCCCCATTTTCTGTGGATTAAAGAACATATAATAATTACACTCAATACACTCCACAAAAGCTAAGATTCGTCCTCGATCGGGGTCAACGAAGTTGGCTGCACCCTGAGCATCTACTTTCCACATGACTAAAGTTTCATATCCGAATTCGAATTTGTTACCATCGCACATCGGGCAGCGTCTTTTGGTCTTGGTTTTGAAGTGGGTTTCGATTTGATAACATAGCTGGTTAAACCCTGGTGAGAAATTGTCAGGGTTTTTTTCTGAAAGTCTTTATACAATAGATCAATAGAGTAAAATTTTTTCTACGTGCTCTCCCCAATAAAGGAGTCAACAACTGTTGGTTCTTAACGTCTGTTGTCAGTTTTATTTGCGGGGATTTCTCCACCCAAAAACCCCACGACCTTATCGTTAATCAGACGTGTTATGTTTCTTCAAATTACTCAGTTGCTTTTCAAGGCGTTTGATCTTGGCTATCTTTCGCTGTTCGGCAATTTGGGAGTTTTGTAATGGATTTTTATAAGCCACTCTATCTCTAAGGATGAAGAAAGCAGCCGAGAGGATCTTATGTCCTAATGCAATATTGGCTCTTTTCCTTCCTCTACGTTGAGCATTTCGCTGATAAGTGTCCGATAAAACCGTTCCCATAGTATGACTGGCTGCCCAAGCAGCTTGAACTAGCGTTGTTTTCAAAAATTTATTCCCATGCGTGATTTTTGACGAGCGTTTCTTTCCTGCACTTTCATTATTACCCGGACAAATTCCAGCCCAGGAGGCCAGATGTTTGTGTGTTGGAAATGTATGCATCTCTGTTCCAACTTCTGCAATAATTTCCAGTGCAATTTGAGCCGATACTCCAGGTATGGTTTGAAGAAGCTCGGTTTCCTGCTGCATGTGACATAAATAAGAATCCATCCTTTCATCCAAAAGTTTGATTTGTTGATCAATCCATTCGATAGATTTTAAAATAAAATTCAACATGAATCGATGATGTTCCGTAACCCTTCCATAGAGTGCTAGTTGAAGTTGATCTTTCTTTTTAACCAATGATCCCTTAGCCAGATTAGATAAATATGCGGGTTCGGTAATTCCTTGTGCCAGGGCATAAATAATAGCACTACTTGTTTTACCAAAGACATCACTTACAACAGAACTTAGCTTGATATTAGCCTCTTCCAGGACACCTTGAAGCCTGTTTTTCTCTGCTGTTTTCAGCCCGATCAATTTCCTTTTGTGTCGATTCAGTAGCCTAAGTTCTCTAATAGGCTCTTGGGGTACAAAACTTCCTTTAAGCAAACCGCTCAATAAAAGTTTAGCGATCCATTCACTATCCTTCTTGTCAGTTTTATGTCCTGGTACATTCTTAATGTGTCTGGCATTGACAAGAATAATTTCAAAATATTCTTCCAAAATGTTGTAAACGGGTTTCCAGTAAACACCAGTGCTTTCCATAGCTACATGAGAAACCCCTGCATTTTGCAACCAGCCTACCAATTGCTCAAGCTCTGAAGTGAAAGTACCAAAAGTTTGTGTCTGTTCGAGAATATCTGTTCCTTTGATTGTAGCAACGACGGTTTCCTTATGTACATCAAGGCCACAGCCGCGTTCAATAATTTGAGGGAATTCTATCATGTCCATAATCGTAAGGTTTAATTGTTCTGCAATACCAATTTACCTTACTTTCATGGCTGTTGGTGAATTCCCTTATTCATGAATGTTTTATTTGATCGATTTTAAGCCCTTATATGTTTCGATGGTAAAAAACCATTACGAGGGGGGGATCGTTGAATGTCGCAGATTATTTAAAGCCAGAATTGGAAATTAAACGATTATAAATGTTTATAATACAATTAATTGGAATTGATTTTTTATTTCAACATTTTTTTCAAATCTGACAATGTGTAATACTGCCCTTTATTTTCTTTTATAAAATTACATATTAAATCTAACGTGGAAATATTGGTTTGAAAATCCTCAGTAATATTCTCAACAGGAATATGACTATATACAATTAGAATTTTATCATTATCTCTTGCATAAGTCAATAAATCAATGATGTACTGTTCGTAGTTACGTCCTTCGAAATATGAATAATGTGTATCTATACCAAAAGCACGTACAACTGGTGAGTAATCAAAGAAACAATTATGAGCAGATATATCCATATTGCCCCCCCAACCAACTCCTCTGAGAATATCAAAATAATTTAAAAGAACTTTGTCCGTTTCTTCATTTCTAGAACCATTTGGATATGCAAAGGATTTAACGGTAAAACCTTCATTTTCCATCAATTCAATCATTGGTATTATTTCAGCATTTAAATATTCACTAGTTTTTCCAGCTGAAATATAATCAACGGCATTTAAGTGATTGAGACCATGACCTGCAATTTCATGACCTGCATTATTTAATTCATGAAGTTTCTGAATTTCTTCCTCTGTCAGTTTATCAAAACTCGAGATGTTAAAAGTGGCTTTCCAGTTGTAATTTCTTAGCATGGAATCAGCCCACATCCATTCTGATAGATTTACGTCATCAAAATTAAAAGCAATACCCCCATTTTTAAAATAAGGAGCAATTTCATTACTTTCTTTACAGGAGTAAAATCCTGTCAGAATAGTGAATATAATAATCCACTGTAGATATTTTATATTTTTCATAATTGATGCTGGTAAAAAAATTTTATTAATTATTACACATCTGGAATATTTTTCTATCGGTATAAGCTGATTTTTTTATTTCAAAAATATATTATTTATAATATAAATTTAAAAAGAAAAAATATGAAAAAAAATTAATTTTATAAAAATACTTACATTGCATCTCAGTATCATTATATTTTTCAAAAATGCATCAAATAAGGTTTTATCTTAGAATTATCTAGTAATGGATAAGATATTTACTTAATCTTTTGCAATATATTTTACATTCCTTAATTGTATAATACTGAGATAAAAAATTCCGTTTTTATTTTTCATAATATTATTGGCAATAAGCCTTAAGCATGAAAAATGATTATTTCAGAATTAGTTACTGGTTATTATAATATTTCTGGCCCTGTTTTAAGTTTTTTTAATTTCCAGATGATCTTTCAATAACTTCCTAAAATCTTCATGGCTGGTAAAATCTTTTCGTACAGATCCTATATTACCATCCCGGAAAATTGAGATAAAAACGTTTTATATTTGAGTGTTCATTTTTTAAATTCATCCGTTGCAATACTGTATATTAATATAATAACCAACTGTAAATCAATGGGTTAAATGTTTAATAGTGATCCGCCCGGGACTCGAACACGGAACCTACTGCTTAGAAGGCAGTTGCTCTATCCAATTGAGCTAGCGGACCATTTCAGTGTAATTTTTAAGTTGGATGTGAATCTGTTTGGCTTCTGCCTAACCCACACTTCAGCATTCCGACGAATTTTTATGATGGGTTTTACAGACCTATCTTCGTATCAATCAAAACGTTTTTTCGATTGATTCAGGTTCACAAAAAAAGCCATAATAATACTTAAAAACAGTTAGTATAAAGTGGCCGGGATCCTTACCTGAAACAGCCGCAAAGATATCGACTGGATTGTATAAAAGCAAAGAATAAAATCTTCCCTGTTTCTGATAGGCGAGATCTACTCGAAAATTTTACTTGATGAGCTTATTCTCTATCTTACTCAATGGCTAAATATTATTGGATATTCCGATGATGTTGACCCCCTTCCGTTGATACTGACCCCCCTTATCAGGTCCTGACATTTGAAAGAGCGTTGATAGCTGACAATTTTACTGTTTTTTTCTCAAACTTTCTCCCTTAATTTCAATTTTATAAGAAGAGTGTACTAACCGGTCTAAAATTGCATCGGCAATAGTTTCTTCTCCGATCACATCATACCAGTTCGATACTGGAAGTTGACTTGCAATTATGGTTGATTTTGTTCCATGACGATCCTCGATCATTTCCAGAAAATCGATTTGTTGTTGTTTTTCAAGATACGTGAGTCCAAAATCATCCAGGATGAGCAAATCAGTTTTGGCTAATTTTTCAAAAAAAGCATATATACTTCCATCCAGGCGGGCCATTTTTGTTTTGATCATGAGTTTCTGAGTATTATGATAGGCTACTTTGTGTCCCACCAGACATGCCTGATATCCCAGTGCCGAAGCCAGAAAGCTTTTTCCGCAACCAGTGGCTCCGGTAATTAGTACCGATTCACCTTTATCTATATAATTACATGAAGCCAGTGAAGTGATCAGGTTTTTATCGATGCCTTTTTCCTGAATAAGCTTGAGTTCTTCAATGGAAGCCTTATAACGAAAGCCTGCATTATACGCCAACCTTTTAAACCTACGATTGTTACGTTCCTGCTCTTCGGATTGAAGCAGGATCTCCATGCCTTCCTGCAGGGAAAGGTTGTGCAGTTGTCTTGATTCCTGAAGGGCTTCCCAGCTTTTAACCATGCCATGCAGTCTTAACTGTTTCATCTGTGATTCTATCTGATTCATCATTATTTATGTTTAAATGGTATTTGTTGTTGATAATATTGTTTTCCTCTCAGGTTTTCATGTTTGGGTAAATTCTTTTGGGGAAGGGGTTCTTCCTGATGCTCGGTGATCCTGTTTTGTAACAGGTTAAGAATGAATTTGTAGGAATAATTTTGATATTCGATGGCCATCTGACATGCTTTTTCAAAGCGTTCCGGTTCAGTTTTACGGTATAAGCTGAACAGCCCGTCACAAGTTTTATAAAGCTGTTCAGGGTAGCGATCCTGCCTGAATATCAATGATACCAACCTGTGAAGCGATACAGACTTTTTCTCTGCCTGTTTTATATAATATTCCGGGCTCCTGTCTTTGTAATGCTGGTGATGAGAGCAAAGGTGTTCTTTGACAGTCGTGTATCCGCTGACAACATAGCTCCTGATATGGGCTGCTACCTGTTTGCCTTTATGGTATATATAAACCATGTTACGGGTATAGATCACCTTAACCTTCTGGCCGATGAGGCGATAGGGCACGCTGTAATAATGTTTGTCTTCATAAAGCTGTATGTGATTGTTTTTAGCTACAGTAAGTTCTGTATAGCTTTTCAGTTCATACTTTCCTTCAGGTAAGGGTGCTAAAATCTTTTTCTCTTCAGCCAAAAAACGTTCTTCTCTGCAGTAGGGCTTTTGCTGCATCCTTGTCTGGTTATGGACTTTAACCCTTTCCCGTATCGCTTCATTTAGGGTTGTGAGGTCAAAATACTGCATGTTGCGCAGTTGGGCATATACCCGGTTATAAATAAGCCTGACCTGGTTTTCTACCAAGGCTTTATCTTTTGGCTTACCTATCCTTGTTGGCAATACAGTAGTGCCGTAATGGTTGGCAAAGTCTTCTAGTGCCCGGTTAATGTCAGGTTCATAACGGCTGGCTTTGGTAATAGCAGCTTTAAAATTATCCGGTACAAGGGCACGGGGAACGCCTCCAAGCTGCTGAAGACAACAGGATAAGGCATGAAGAAAATCACCAATGGTTTGCCCTTTTACAGCCATGGCAAAGGCATAATCCGAAAAAGGAAGGCAGGCGATGAATACTTCACATTTGATAAGCTCTCCGGTATTCTTATCCGTATAGCAAAGCTTTTTACCTGCAAAATCTATGTAGAGTTTATCTGCCGGTTGATGTTCCAGCACCATCGAAGGCCTGGAAGCCACTTGTTGTTGCTGCAGATGGAAACAAAACTGCGAATAACCATATCCATCAGGCCGCTGTTGCCTGTATTCTTCCCATAACAAGTGTTTGGTAACTCCCACTCTTTTGAGCTCTTCAAAAAAATAAGGCATTCTGGATTTAAAATTCTCATACCGCTCATCTTTATAAGCAGGACTGCCTGCATGAAATTTGGCTTCCAATACAGGATCTTCCAGTTGTATCAGTTCATTCATAGTCCATCCTTTTTCCTTAGATGGATTTTGAAGCATCTCCAGCTTCTCCAGATAGGCTTTTACTGTGTTCTTACTGACCCCAAGGATCCGAGCAATGGTCTTGCGGCCTTTGCCCTGTTTGTGTAAAATCATTAGTTGTTTAATCTGACTCATAGGTTTTGGTTTTCCCGCCATATCTGCTCTTTCTTTTTGGCGGTAAAAATCAACCGCTAAATCCAAAACCTGATTAAAAGGGGGGTCAATATGCTCCGGAATAATCTTCAGAGGGGTCAACTTCCTCCGGAATATATTCGATTAAAGGGGTCAATATCTGCCGGAATGACATGCAAATACGGGCCAATTTCGAGCTTTACATTTTTTAATATTCCGGATTTAGGGGGGTCAACTTAGTCCGGTATATCCACAGAGATTGGAAATGCATATTATTTCACCTTCCACAGCCCTATTATATATATTCTTTAGTATTGGTAGGTGGTTATAAGTTTGTACTTAAAAACACCAACCTAAAAATGGCACTAATTTAGGGAAGCTTTCATGGTTGGGAAAAACCTAACTTACTGAAGGCAGGCTACTTTTAATAAATCACAAAATAAAACTTTTTGCTATTTAAAATGGTTCGCCAAATCGAGTTAACAATGAAAGCGTAGGGGGTGGTGATGTAAATTTAAATAGTAACATTTAATCAGATTTAATATCATTCAATTTTAAATATTATTCATATTTCAAAGCATCCGCAGGATTAGCGTTTGCAGCCTTTATGGTTTGTGTGCTCACGGAAATTAATGCAATGAATGTAGTTATTAGTCCCGCAGCTACGAATATGAACCAGTGAATAGATATTTTATACGCATAGTTTTGTAGCCATTTTTCAACAGCATACCATGCAATTGGGGTGGCAATTATCAACCCAGGTAATATCCATTTTACGTAATCTTTATTTAACAAGGTAAAGATATTCCAAGTACTGGCTCCGTTTACTTTTCTTATTCCAATTTCTTTAGTTTTCTGACCTACCATAAACCAGGATAATCCAAAAATTCCGAGGCAGGATAAAAATTGGGAAATTATTGTCAGTAGTGTAAGTAAATGAAGAGATGAAATTTCATTGGAATATACCTGATTTATACTTTCATCCATAAAAGTATAAGTGAATGGCCACCTTGGGGCGAGGTCATGCCATATATTATTTAATTTTTTAAGAGTATTTTCCGGATTCCCTGGAGCAAGTTTTATAATTATTCTGAAAAGACCCCAGTCATTATCATTTTCAGGTGGAAAATAAACAGCAGCGCGATTTTCCTCGGTTGCCTTTTCTTGCTGAATATCATGTATAACACCGATAATAGTAAACGGCTCTTGTCTGATAGCCGGGTAAATTAATTCTTTACCAATTACATCTTTTTCACCTAATCTATTATATGCTGTTTCGTTAATTATAATATTATCTTTATTTGATTCATCATTTCCACGGAAATTCTTTCCTGCTATAAAACTGCTGCCAATTACATCAAAATAATTATAGGAAACCCAGATTCGCCCGGCATTTAACATATCGTCTTTATTCGGGACCACATAAAATGAACCGCCGTTATTAATATTTTCAAGAGGAGCGTTATTGGCACCTGCAATTTCCATAACTCCAGTTAATGACTGGACCTTATCTTTAAACTGGGCATACCGTTTACCCATATCATAACTATCCGGATTATTGATCATCAGTAATTGTGATTTATCAAATCCCAGATTTTTCTCCGAGATTAAACGGATCTGCTGATGCATGAGATAGGAGGATGCAATCATGATAATAGTAAATGCAAACTGGAGCGAAATATTTGATCTTATGATCCAGTATTTCCATTTTGATTGCTTCTGAATAATGCTTTTATTAAGCTGTATATTAAATACTGGTACTATAGTAAAGAGAAAAATCCCAATAAAAATTATTCCAAATACAGCTATAAATACATAAATAAAAGATGGATCTAAAAAATTATCAATATTCAGATCAAGCCCGATTGATTTTTTTAACAAGGGTAAAGTAATCTCTATAATTATAAATCCTAAAATTGCAGAAATTAGAACATTTAAAAAGGATTCAAATGCTAACTGTAATATAATATGTCTGGAACCAGCACCTATTATCCTTTTAAGTCTAAGCTGCATCATATGCTCGTTCAAACGTGCTGTATTCAAAAGAGCATGATTAAATACGGATATAAGCAGGATAAACAGAGAAAAAATCAATATTCCATTTACTACTTTTATATCTGCTTTCTTAACCGAATCCCATCGAATATCCGTCGAATGTAAATGGATATCTAAAAATGGTTCAAGTTCAAAATAAGCTTCTCCTTCAGATTCAGGTTTGATTTTATAATAAACAGCGGATAATTTTTTTATGAGATTCCCATGGTCATTTAAATCAGGCAATAACAGATAGATATTCGTACTTCTTGCGTTCCAGGAGTTGAACAGGTAAGGATTAATGGTCCTTAAACTTTCAAAACTGGCAATAACCTGAGCCTGTAAAACAGAATTTTCGGGAATATCTTTAAAAATACCCTTTATAGTAAATTGATTATTATTATCAAATAATATTACCTGTCCGACAGGGGCCACGTTCGGGAAGTATTTTTCAGCAAAACTTTTTGAAATAAAAAGATTAAACGGAACTTTTAAGTCATTTTGATCGCCTTCCAGAAGTTGACATGAAAATATATTGAAAAATTGGTAATCGGTAAAAATAAAATTGTCAACATCATGTACTTCATTGTTAAAGAACAAAGTGCCGCCGGGGTTATTGGTGATTCGCACCGCACTGTCTAGTCCCGGCAATTTATCCTGTATCTCCGGAAGAAACGTTGCCGGAAATATTGATGACCGGTAACTTTTATCTTCGCTGGTACTTAATAATCGGTAAATATTATCAGCATTTTTATTAAATTTATCAAAGCTATACTCCTGCAGTATATAATGACCAGCGATTAATATGAATGCAAAACCAATTGCAAGTCCGAAGACATTAACTAAGGTAAAAATTTTATTCCTTTTAAGACTTCGGATTGAATTTATTAAAAAATACCTGATCATTTTTCGAGAGAATTTAAAAAGTAATTAATGTGAATAATTTATTCCAATAATCATGCTAATAATAAAATCCTTTAATTTTTTAAATTTGTATAACTTCATAATTTGTCGCTGTTGGAAATTCCAACAGCGGTGTCCGGAATTGACAAATAATAAACTTTAGAAAATTCACAATTTCTTAATGCTTTAATTAGATAATTATTTATATCGTAAAGTTACTACCGGGTTCTTTTGTATTGACCCCCTAATTCTTAGACAGAAATTCAATTTCAATTTAGTAGAGGTTGACGTATAATTTTCTGTTTAAGGTTAAAATTTTCAATATCATCCATGAACTGCTCTATTAATTTCTTGTCCTAGAGCATTGTCCCTTTTCTTATTATAAAATTTAAATCAATCATTAGGAATATTGTGCATCCTAATATTACCTGTTCTGGCTTACGGAATGGTGTATCAAACGAACGATCTTGTTATTTACATGCTATTGTATTATTACTAAGTTAAGGGCTTCAAAAAGTACTATTAACATTTGAATTTCAATAATTTTTACTCTCACTATTTTTTAAAGATTCATGACCTGTCAGAAGGATTACATGTTCTGTATGAATACAATATTTATTAAATTCTTTTTCAGAAATTTCTTTATACCTTCCATCAAGACTTATCCAATATGAGCTATCATTTTTTTGAATAACTATCAATGGCGATGGCTGAGAATACATCTCAATATCCTCTATTTCAATTAATAATTTGATTTTATCAAAAGGATTCATTTTTTCAGTGTTATTAACCTTTTGCGTATTTCATCGAATTGACGTAATTTCTCAGGATCAACCTCTTTTAATTTCCCTTCTGCACGAAGTTTATCAAGTAAGGCGAGCCTATATGCAAGTGGGTTTTTTTTATATTCAACTTCTACCTCATGGACCTCTTTCAGAAATAATAATCTATCTGTTTTGTTCATTTTTTATTTCTCGTTTTAGTCTGAGAATTTCCAGTTTACGTTCTTCTGGCGTTAACATTAATAATTCAGCGATTTCAGGCATCTCATTAATTTGAATACTTTGTAATTTGGGTAATACGAAGTTGCTTAACTTAATGATTGCATTCACACGGTCACGGGAATCCATCGATGAAAGATCTTTTTTCAATATCGGAATAAATTCCTCAACCAAATTCCTGAACATTTCCCGAATTTTTGGAGTTATTCTATCAGGACTTCCAAGCGGCCGGCCTTCTCTATTAATCCTGCTATCGTTTTTTTCAAAAGGCATTGTAAATTACTATAAAAGAACTTTGCTTTTTTTCATTTTTTCCATTTTTCATTTTCTTAATGATTTACCACTGATGACAAAATAATTCAGCATAGCCCTTAGCCTGTCTGCAATGGATGCACCATAGTGTTTCTGAATAAGTGCATCCGATAAATTACTGGTTATGAATATTTTTTTGCCTTCATCGTATTTTTTTGCAATCAATGAAACGATGGGCCTTTCATGATTTCCAAAGTTGACAATTTCAAGACTTTCCTTTCCCAGGTCATCAATGTAAACCCCACCAGAATAAACTTCTTTCGCATCCCTGGCGGTGGTCACTGCGATTTTCGGCTCCACAAAAAAATTAAGTGTGTTGATAAATGACCTCATGATTAATGTCTTTCCCGTGCCAAGCGGACCAAGAAAGGCAATACCCTTTGCCAGATTACCTTTGAATGATTTATTTCCCGTTGCATACAAAAACAGCTGATCGATTATCCCTTGTTGTTCCTTTGTTGGAATAAACTCCCTGCCATCGCCACGGATAGCCATAATTTTTTCCGCCTCACATCTGATTATTTTCATGAAGTCGTTACCGGAAAGATCAACCCGGTATATTTTAGCCTGAAGACTGTCTTTGATTTCCTTATGTGCCATATCCACGTAGGCGGCTATTCGTCCGTTATCCATTTGTCAAGATCGTTTTCATCAGGTATATATTTTCCTCCGTTGCTCGATTTCTGTTTTTCCTGAAAAACCATAAAATACGGAATGCCTTCCCTATTCTTTTTCCGGAGTTTCCTCACGGAAAGGAAATTCGCCTTCCAAAAATCATCCTGCCTGGCCCACTTTACCATATCGATAATTTCATTTTCAGTTAGTCCATCTCTTTCCATTAATAACCTCAAATCGTTTAACCATTTCTTTTTTTCATTCTTATCAGGCAAAAACTTCTCTGGAAAAAATTGACAGATTTTTTCGTATAAAACAATTTCATTTACATTATCCTTTTCATTACCATTATCCTTATCATTATCGGGTTTTTTGGGTTTTTCTGATAACCCAGAAATCCCACTGGGTTTCTTGGGTTTCTTTGGTCTGCCTCCTTTTTGTCCGTTTTGGCGATTCCTGTCAACTATTAATTGATATTTTTTTTCGTCTAACATGAATTGATTTTTGAAAAACAGGAAGGGTACTAATATTGAGGAGTCTGCGGCTGGTTCCTGCCCTGATGTATGATATTCATAGATTGCTCGGAACAGTTGACCCAGTTGTTCATCAGACAGGCATTTTATTGGAAGCCACATACCAGCGTAAAGGATGAAGGATTCCTTTTTGCTTTTCTCGATGTCATTATTTAAATTTGATCCGTCCATTGTTTTAAAATATTTACCCTGGTCCCTAAAACCGGGGTTTTTTTATCTAATTGAAAGATCGTCCCGGTATGTGTCGAACTGATCCAAATTGAAAAACCATTTTCCGCCATCCTTAAAAGATCCAGGGATTTTCACCCCTCTTGACAAATCGATGTATAATTTGCTTTTCGACCACCCGGAATATTGAGAAAATTCGTTTATCCCGACAATCCGTTTGATTTTTTGCGGATGCTTTTCATTCCTTAGTTGAACCAGCATTGTTTCAATTCGACCCAGTTTTTTTTCTAATACTTCAAAGGGGTTTGTTTCCATCAGTTTAATCTTTAATTTGCATAACAAATATTATAAAGAAATATTAAATAATGAAACGTTTTTATTGATTTAACGAATAATAAATAATATTTTTGTTCCATATTTTGGACCATAATTTTTATGATATGAATGATCTTAATAAAACCGCTTCCATTTATAGGTGTTTCGCCTCGGTGGAGAAATTAAGAATACTCAATTTGTTGAATCCGGACCCTAAATCAGATAAGATTACAATTATTGCCCTGGCAGATTTTGAAAAGGTTCTAAAGGATATAAAAAAGCCATCCATTCACCGGCATTTAAATGATTTATTGAAATGTGAAATTATTGACCAGGTAACAGCAGGGAAAATCAAATTTTATTACCTGAATGATAAACAGCAATCATTCATTAAGCCCATAATTCAGAATATAAATGATATTACCTTGGCCAAGGATGGGTTCACTTTTAAAAATTTATATAGAGGCAGATTTTTACAATCATCTAAATATTATGCCCTTGTTGGCAAGCGAGGCATTATAGCAATTAAAGCCCCGACAAATATTGTTTATAAAATCGATCCGGATATAACAAAAAGATTGAAGCCTCTTATCATTGCTCACAGGAAAGGTAACAAAGAGGAATTTTTAAGACTGCTATATGAAATTCAAGATCTGGACAAACTAAACCGGATCATGTGGGATAAAGATTCAAAAGAAAAATATGAAAATCTTTTAATGAACGCAAAGCCCATTTTAGATGGCATTTCTCCAAAAGGTGTAAACCATGGTGTAAACCGTAAAAAAGATGAAAAATAAAAAAGGATTTTACTTGCTTGTAAAACCCTTATTATCAATTATTTATATATGTCGGGGTGAAAGGATTCGAACCTTCGACCCCCTGCTCCCAAAGCAGGTGCGCTAACCGGACTGCGCTACACCCCGAAAAATATTGAATTATATTTTGATGTGGTAATTATTGGGATTTCAAAATTTCATCACAACATCACAACATCACAACATCACAACATCACTACATCACAACATCACAACATCACAACATCACTACATCACTACATCATTACATAGAATGGCGGAGAGAGGGGGATTACTCATGCCCACATGGCATACGCTCAAGGCCCTCGTGAATCTCGCTCACTCCCTTCACTCGATTTCGAACCGCCTACCCTTCGTTCTCATCCCCCTTCAGTTCTTCGAGATCAAATTCATTCAATCATTCAATCAATCATTCATTGATTTAGCGGAGAGAGGGGGATTCGAACCCCCGGTACCCTTACGAGTACGGCAGTTTAGCAAACTGTTGGTTTCAGCCACTCACCCATCTCTCCGGGTAATCTGCTAACTTGCCTGCCGGCAGGCAGGAAGGAATGCAAATATAGTATAAGATACCCAAGATTCGAATATTCTCAAAAAAAAAATACCTTAATGGGATCCCATGAACATTTAACCAATTTTAACATCTTATAAAGAAACCCTCACGCCCATCTCTGTTTTCTTTTCTATATTTGTAACTGCGCGTGAAACAACAATAAACTGCTTCAGGCGTATTATACAAAAGATAGAAACAGGGCATTATGGTTTGGTTCAGGTCGATCGGGATCCTTGAAATAACTTTCATACTTCTCTTTGTCGCATTATATGGTATTTACTTATACCGGATCGTTCGCATTGCGAAAAGATTGAATACCAGTTACCGCAAGGTATTTTACAAGATCCTCATCCGGTCATTGTATTTTATCCTGTTGTTGGTAGCCCTTCTGGGACCCAGTTTCGGGGAAGCTTCCCGGGAAATAAAATCCATTGGGAAAGACCTCTATATCTGTGTCGACCTTTCGGAATCCATGAATGCGGTAGATATCCAGCCCACCCGCCTCGAAAAACTGAAATTCGAATTGAAAAACCTGGTCAGTGCTTTCAGCTCAGACCGGATTGGACTGATCATCTTTTCATCCGAGGCGTTTGTACAATGCCCACTCACCTTTGACCAGAGTGCTTTGAATCTATTCATTGAAACATTAAGTTCCGGACTGGTTCCTCATACCGGCACGGATTTCAGTCCGCCATTGGAACTGGCATTGGAAAAATTATCGGAAGAAAATACCTCCCTGCGTGAACAGAAATCCAAGATCATCATTCTGATCAGTGACGGTGAAGATTTCGGTGACACATCGGAAGAGACCGCCTCGGAAATTCACAATGCAGGGATCAAACTATTTACGCTCGGGATTGGAACCTCGCAAGGCAGTAAGATCCCTTCCCGAACGGGATTTAAAACGGACCAGAGCGGCCGGGAAGTGATCACCAAGCTCAATTCCAAAGAATTGAAATCCCTGGCCATTAAAACCGAAGGTAAATATTTCGAGATCAATGATTCCAAGAATGATGTTTCGCGCCTGATAAATACCCTGAATCAGATCGAAGGGGAATTGCGGGATACGCGGGTCATGGATGTTTCTGCCAATAAATATTATTATTTTCTGGCCGCTGCCATGCTGTTGATGATCTTTGATCTTTTAACCGGAATTAAAACCATCAAGGTATGAAAAGCATTCTTCTTTTTCTGTTTTTATCGGTCTTTGCAGATGATATCAATAAAATAGCCGCCATCAACCGGATCAAAAAAGAAGCGGACGAAGCCTATCAGAATAAAAATTACCAGGAAGCCGCTATGAAATATTCCCTGCTGGTGGACTCACTCGGTCAAAAAGACGATAAGATATTATTGAACCTTTCCAATGCTTATTTCAATGCCAATGATACTACGAATGCAAAATATTATATAACCAGCTGACGGATACACAAGACCCTGAGATCCAGTCACTGGCTTATCAGCAACTGGGTATCCTGGCAAACAACCAGAAAAAATACAAGGAATCATTGTATCATTTTAAGAACTCCCTGAAGGCCAATCCCAATAACGAAGATTCCAGGTACAATTATGAACTCCTGAAAAAGCTGATGGAAAACCAGCAAAACCAGGATCAGCAGAATCAGCAGGATCAGAACAAGGATAAAAATAAGGACCAGGAGCAACAGGATCAGCAGCAGGATCAGGAACAACAGCAAAACGATCAGAATAAGGACGAGCAGGAAAACCAGCAGAACAAGCAGGATCAACAACCCCAACAGGAGGAAGAAAAGGAAGATCAGTCCAAACAACAGGAACAGGAAAACGATCAGAAGCAGCAAAATGAAAACCAACCGGAACCGCAGAAAATGGAAGATATGAAAATTTCGGAAGAAATGGCTAAAAAGATTCTTGAAGCCATGAGAAACAACGAAATTCAGTATCTGCAGCAACAACGGAAAAAACCCACCCAGCCTCAGGAAAGTGGAAAACCCGATTGGTAAAATACCGGATCGTTCGTTTCCTTACTCCCCGAAAATAGTGTATCTTAACCTGACCATAATATAGCATGGATCCATGAAAGAAGTTTATATCGTATCAGCCGCCAGAACCCCTATAGGCCGGTTTGGAGGCGTATTAAGCAACTTCACCGCCATCGAACTGGGAGCCTTGGCCATCCGCGGTGCCCTCTCAAGGGCGGGGATAGAGCCGGATCAGGTCCAGGAAGTTTTTCTGGGAAATGTGATCCCTGCCAACCTGGGTCAGGCACCCGTCAGACAGACCGCTATCAAAGCAGGTATCGGTCATCAGGTACCTTGTACGTTGATAAATAAAGTATGTGCCAGCGGGATGAAGGCCATCATGATCGGCGCTCAATCCATTATGCTGGGGATCAACGACCTGCTGGTCGCAGGAGGGATGGAGAGTATGTCGAACATCCCCTATTATGTACCAAAGGCAAGATTTGGATATAAGTATGGCCATGGGGAATTGATTGACGGCTTACAGAAAGACGGGCTCTGGGAGGTTTATCATGAATTTGCCATGGGCAATTGCGCCGACCATACCGCCCGGGAAATGAAGATATCCAGGGAACAACAGGACGAATATGCGATCCAATCCTACCGAAGAGCCACAGAAGCTACACAAAAAGGATATTTCAAGGATGAGATCATTCCGGTCGAGATCCCGCAAAGAAAAGGGGATCCTGTCCTTCTTGAAGAGGATGAGGAATATAAGGCAGTCGATTTTGAAAAGATCCCCAAATTAAAACCTGTGTTCTCTAATGAGGGTACGGTCACTGCGGCCAATGCATCCACTATCAATGATGGTGCCTCGGCGCTGGTGCTTGCTTCAGAAGATAAAGTCAGGGAACTCAATTTAAAACCCATTGCCATCATTAAAGGATTTGCCGATGCCGCGCAGGATCCGCTCTGGTTTACCACCACGCCAGCGCTGGCCATACCGAAGGCCCTAAAAATGGCGGGCATCGAACAGGCAAAGGTGGATTATTATGAGATCAATGAAGCTTTTTCAGTCGTTGCCATCGCCAATAACCAGTTGCTGGGACTGGATCCCGCCCGGGTAAATGTATTTGGAGGTGCTGTGGCCCTCGGACATCCCATCGGTTGCTCAGGGGCCAGGATCACCACCACCCTCACCAGTGTGCTTGCCCATAAAAAGGGAAGGATCGGAGTGGCCGGTATCTGCAATGGAGGTGGCGGGGCTTCCGCAATAGTGATTGAAAAGTTGTAAATTCACATTCAGATCTTGAATGTCCCTGTTCATGGTTAACAGGTTAAATTGAAAGGGTTTGTTTCCATGTATTTGAAAGTAAAAGATATATTTTTTTTCATGATTGGCCTGATGGGTACCCAGAATGCCTTTTCCCAATCTCCCGTCATCACCTATTATGATTCAACCGGATATGTCAATGAAAAATATACGGTGCAGGAGAATGATACATCGAAAAAGGATGGGGAATATCTTAAATACTATCCCAGTGGTGAGCTTGCCATGAAAGGTCATTATGTGAAGGGTCTCAGGGATGGAGAATTTATTGAATACTATCCTTCAGGTGTGAAAAGGCGTGAAATCAGTTTCGGGCAGGGGCATATCAACGGCCCTTTAAATGTATATGATACGACCGGAATGCTGATCCAGTCGGCTGAATTTGTACAGGATACCATTGTGGGAAAAGTACTTCAGTATTATGGAAATGGGAGCCTCCGGAACGAAAGTGAATTTGCAAAAGGCATTCCCCATGGATATACCAGGGATTACTACCCTTCCGGACAGATCAGGGAAGTCCTTGAGTATCAATACGGACTTCAGGATGGCAGCAACACCACCTATTATGAAAATGGGAACGTAAAATCGGAAGCGGTCTATCAAAAAGGCCTTCTTGACGGAGCATTCAAAACCTACTATCCAAACGGGCAGTTAAATACCGTTTATGAAAACAAACGGGGTCAGAAAACAGGAGGTTTTAAAACATTTAATGAATCCGGGATCCTGATACTGGAAGGTTATTTCCTGGATGGGAAGTTGGATGGCACTTCAACCACCTACCATGATAATGGAAAGATCAAATCCCAGAACCATTATAAAAATGGGATCAGGACCGGTGAAAGTTCTTATTTCAATGAAAGGGGGAAACTGGTCAAAACCATCCATTTTTCCAATGAGGGGAAAGATCAGCAGATCACTGAATATTTTCCGAATGGGGACCCGATGGCCAAAAAGTCGATCAGGGAAGACCGGCCCGAAGGTCAGTGGACATATTTCTATAAAAATGGGAAGGACAGTCTGGTGGAAAATTATACGCAGGGAAAAATCAATGGGATGAGAAAAATTTTTGATAAAAAAGGTCATATTGAAGTGGAACAACCCTATGTTTATGGTATGATTTCCGGGGTGGTGAAGAAATATTATCCTTCGGGTAGCATCCGTGAGGAGATCACCTGTAAATCACACCGGTTACATGGACCCTACAAGTCCTACTACGAGGACGGCCAGGTTGAATGGGAAGGTGAAAATGCAGCAAATAAAAAAGTGGGGGAGTGGATCTTATATGACCAGAAGGGTAAAATTCAAAAGAAGCAAATTTTCGAGAACAATCAATTAACGAAAGAGTTAAATATTTTAAACTGACAAAACTATCGCTTAAATTCACTTCAAAATTTTTATAACATGGTTGAAGGATTAAAAGAAACCCATTTCACTTTCCCGAATCAGACCGGATTTTATCGGGGCAAAGTACGGGATGTATATTTTTTCAATAAAAAAATGGCCATGGTTGCCACGGACAGAATTTCCGCATTCGATGTCATTCTTCCCAGGGCAATCCCCTATAAAGGCCAGATCCTGAATCAGATTGCGGCCAAATCGTTGGAAAATACACGGGATATTGTTCCAAACTGGCTGGAATCCAATCCGGATCCGAACGTATCCTACGGGATGAAATGCAAAGCGATCCCCGTAGAAATGGTCATTCGCGGCTATGTAGTGGGGCATGCCTGGCGGGAATACCGTTCCGGGAAAAGAACTTTATGTGGAGAGCCCATGCCTGACGGACTGAATGAAAATGACCGGATGCCGGAACCCATCATTACCCCGACGACCAAGGCAACAGAAGGACATGACGAGGACATTACCCGGGATGAGATCCTGTCTCGGGGTCTCGTGGAGGAAAAGGTCTATGTTAAGCTGGAAGAATATACCCGGAAACTTTTCGAAAGAGGGTCGGAGATGGCCTGGGAAAGGGGTTTGATCCTGGCAGATACCAAATATGAATTCGGGATCCACGATGGTAAGATCTACCTGATCGATGAAATCCATACACCCGATTCTTCCAGATATTTTTACCTGGATGGATTTGATGAACGACAGGATAAGGGACAGCCTCAGAAGCAACTCTCAAAGGAATTCGTCAGACAATGGCTGATCAGCAATGGTTTCCAGGGAAAGGAAGGCCAGAAGGTACCTGAAATGACCGAAGAGGTGATCAATAATATTTCCGGCCGGTACATCGAACTGTATGAGAGTTTTACAGGAGAAAAATTTGTAAAATCAGATTATTCGAATATAACAGATAGAATTTTTAAAAATATCAGTAAATTGATCTGACATACACTAAAAGCACATTTCATTTATGAAATATTCCATAGATAAACAGGATAAGTATACCGTTTTTAAATTGCAGGAAGAAAAACTGGATACGGTTCTTGCTCCCAGCCTTAAATCAGAACTCGTTACACTTAATGCGGAAGGAGTGGAAAACATTATCCTGGATTTAACCGAGGTAAAATATACCGATTCTTCCGGGCTCAGCGCCATCCTGGTAGGTAACCGCGTATTTGGAGAGTCCAATGGCTTTTTCGTGATCGCCAAAATACAGGATCATGTGATGAAACTGATCAAAATTTCACAGCTTGATTCGGTACTCAATATCACGGAAACCGTAGAAGACGCCATCGAAGCCATCCTGGAAGAACTGGATAAGGAAAAAGAAAACGAAGAATAACAGGTTGACCTTCAGGTTAAAAATAATCGGATCCAATTCTGCGGCCCCTGCATTCAATCGTAACCAGACGTCCCAGGTATTGCTCGTAAACAATACCTACTTCATGATTGATTGCGGAGAAGGAACACAGCTCCGGCTCAGCAAGCTGAAAATAAAAATCAATAAGATCGATCATATCCTTATCAGTCACCTGCATGGTGATCATTATTTCGGCTTGATCGGCCTGATGTCGACCATGCATCTATTTGGCCGCACAAAACCGCTTTTCATTTACGGGCCCTCCCCCATTAAGGAGATCATTGATCTTCAGTTAAAATATTCGGAAACCATCTTGAACTATGAAGTGATTTATCTTTTCACAGACCGGACTGAACAGGATATCATTTTTGAAAACAAGGATCTGACGGTGAAAAAATTTCCACTGAACCATAGTATATTCTGTACAGGATTCCGGTTTGACGAAAAGCCAAAAAAGCCAAAAATCATCAAGGATAAAATTCCGGAAAACTTCAGTCTGAACGACATCGGCAAACTGAAAAAGGGAGAGGACATTTTCGATGAAAAAGGAAAACTTCTATACAAAAATGAAGCACTGACCTATCCACCAAAAAGATCGAGGAGTTATGCCTTCTGTTCGGATACCAAATATGATGAAAGTCTTTTAAAATACATTTCAGATGTCGATCTATTATATCATGAGGCTACTTTTGCAAATGATATGGCAGAACGGGCAGGGAACACTTTTCATTCCACAGCGGAGCAGGCGGCCCTGATCGCCAAAAAGGCCGTGGCCAGGAAGTTATTACTGGGTCATTTTTCGGTAAGATACCGGGAATTGGATGTGATTCTCGAAGAGGCAAAAAAAATTTATAATGAAAGTTACCTGGCCATAGAGGGTAATGTAATTGAGCTTGAGGAATAATGTCCGTCATCACAGATACGAGGATCATCAAAGACAAACGCACCAATCTGTTCATCATCCTGAGTGCGATTTTCCTGACCAATGCCATCCTGGCTGAATTGATCGGGGTCAAGATCTTTTCGTTGGAAAGAACGGTCGGGGTTGAGCCGGCTGAACTGAAAATGTTCCTGGACACACCGCTTAGTTTCAATTTAACAGCGGGTGTGGTGATCTGGCCCATCGTGTTCCTGACCACCGACGTGATCAATGAATATTTCGGGAAAAACGGGGTTAAAAAGATCAGTTTTTTAACAGCCGCATGCATTGCTTTTATTTTTGTGGTCATCTATATGGTCACCTTATTGCCCCCGGCGCCTTTCTGGGTCGAATTGAATAATCAGGATCTGAGTGGGAATCCTTTTGACATTAATTATGCTTTCAAAACGATCTTCAGGCAGGGGCTTGGAATTATCATTGGTTCACTGACCGCCTTTTTAATTTCCCAATTGCTGGATGTGTTTATCTTCCAGAAACTTCGGAATATCACCGGTCATAAAATGATCTGGTTAAGGGCAACAGGTTCCACTTTGGTCTCCCAATTTATTGACAGTTTCGTAGTGCTAGGCATTGCCTTTTATGTATTTGGTAACTGGAGTCTGGACCAGATCTATTCAGTAGGCCTGATCAATTATATGTATAAATTCTTCATCGCCATCCTGCTGACACCTGTCATTTACCTGGCCCATTACCTGATCGACAATTATCTGGGTTTCAGATTGGCTGAAAAGATGAAAAAAGAAGCCTCGCACGATAACCAGTTTTTCTGATAGGTGAGTGTGCAGGGTTGAGATCCTGATTTAACTGCAAAATAATTTAACCGAAAGGCAGATCAACCGCAAAGTTCACAAAGATTTACACCGAGATTAATTTATTTTGATGAATCCTGACAGAAACCATAGATCCCTCAGCAAGTAGTTTGTGTTCTCTGCTCCCAAGTTAATATCCCCTCTGCGAGTTCGTTGCGCCCCCTGCGGTTAAATTAAAATTCCCTCTGCGCCTCCTCTGTACACTTTGGGGTTCATTAAAATTCCATCTGCATTTCCCCTGCATTCTCTGTGTTTCAGTCAAAATCCCGCCATTTCAAACCCCATTACGGTACCGCTTCAAATTATCCAGAACGATCCCGCTCGCTACAGCAACATTCAGTGATTCAGCCAGTCCGTAGGACGGGACACTGATCCTGAAATCCAATTTTTCCAGTATATCAACAGAGAGGCCCTTTGATTCATTCCCAAATAAGATCATCCCTTTCTCCGGCCACACAAACCTGTGAACATCCTCCCCACCCAATGCCGTCCCGACCAATGAAAAACCGGCGGTGGGTCGCAGAAATTCTTTCAGATTTTTATAATAGACCTTCACCCTTGTAAATGATCCCATACTCGCCTGAATTGCCTTGGGATTGAAAACATCCACCGAATCGTTGGACAATACGATGGCGTCGATCCCGAACCAGTCACAGATCCTTAAAATCGTACCCAGATTGCCAGGGTCCTGTAAAAATTCATATACCGGTAAATACCTAACTGCGGACATCTCCAGGGAAGGCCATGTGGGAATGGCCGCTACGGCCAGGGCCGTCTGATTCTGAGAAAAGGTACCGGTCTTATTCAATACTTCTGCATTGGCCTCAATCCATTCAATATCTTTGTCACTGACTGATTCAAAATGATCCTCTAAAAATCGTTTAGTTGCAATTATTGTCTTAATTTTAAGGTTTGAATGTATGAGTTCCAACACACTTTTTTCTCCTTCTACTATGAAGCTTTGTGCTTGTTTCCTATATTTCTTGAATTGAAGTGATTGAATAAATTTTACGTGTTTCTTGGAGACCATATCTATAAAGGGTGAAAAGGGTTTGTTATATCATTTTTATCATTCTGATCAACTATTTTTTTACAGGTTGCCTTGGCACCCGGTATCTTGACAAAGGCGAATATCTGCTTTACAATCAAAAAATAAAAGGCAATGAAGTTACTTCCAAGGAGAATCTCGAAGAATTTTATAAACAGAAACCCAATAAAAAAATCCCGATCCTGAATTTCTCACCCTATGTATATTTTTACCAATGGGGCCGCAAGGCTTATGATGTGGGAAAACTGGAAAAGAAAAAAGAAGTCACCGGCGATCAGTTCGATCAGAAAATCGCACAATACGAGGAAGAAAAATCCAAAAAGGCAGAACGCATACAACGGAAAAAAACAAAAAAACTTGACAAGATCGATAAAACCATCGATGACGGGAATTTCCTGATGCGCCTGGGACAGCCCCTGGCCGTATTTGATACCACCCTGGCCCAGGCTACCCTCGCACAGATCACTACCTACCTGAACACCAATGGATTCTTCAATGCGCAAACGAGCATGCGGGTAAAGGTGGAAGATAAACTTGTTTTTGTTACTTTCCAGGTTCAGGAGAACGAACCTCATATAATCGATTCCATCATCTATGATACAGGCAATCCGAAAATTGATAGCATCATTGCCATGAATTCCAAAGACAGTTACCTTAAAATCGGGGAAAGGTACCGACAGGAGAATCTGGTGGAAGAACGGAACCGGATTGAAGAACTCCTGCAGGATAATGGCTATTACGCTTTCAGTCGCCAGTATATCAATTATCAGATCGATACCACCATCGGGGATCATCAGGTGGCCATCAACCTCCAGATCTATAAGCCTGCCAGGAGTGCCAATCATAAAGTATATACCATTGATTCAGTCATCTTCACGACCGATGTCAGTTCCTCCACCTCCAATTTTAAACGATTTTATGAAAGGTACAATGGGGTCACCTACAAATACATCGATGACGATTATTCCAAAAAGATCCTGGACAGAAGGGTATTTGTGTACCCAGAGGAAAAATATTCACGGAAAAACACCCTTGAAACCCAGAGACAGCTGGTCAACCTTGATAATTTCAAGTTTGTGAACCTGAATTATGATACTACTGGAGGGAAATTCATTGCGAATATTTTCACAAGCCCCCTGAAAAAGTACCAGATGACCAATGAGGTCGGGGTAAACGTTACCCAGGGCTATCCGGGTCCTTTTTATAACCTGATCCTGAAAATGCGGAATTTATTCCATGGACTTGAGATCCTCGAGATCTCGGGCCGGATCGGCTATGAAGGGGTGGCCTCAGTAACCGATGCTTCAAAAATATACAGCAGTACGGAAGCAGGTGCCTCGCTGAACCTGACCTTTCCCCAATTCATTCTTCCTTTAAGTTCAAAACTTAAGTCGGAACTGGGAAAATTCAATCCGAAAACCAGCCTGATCTCCGGATTTGCCTTTACAAACCGCCCCGAATACAAAAGATCCAATTTCAACTCCCACGTAGATTATTCCTGGCAGAAGGGTTATGAAAAAATGTTCAACGTAACCGCTGCCGATTTCAGTCTGATCCGTTCCACCATCAAGGATTCTACCTTCCAGGCTCAACTCAACCGGATCCGAGACCAGGGCAATAATTTCTGGCGTACATTTGAACCCTCGCTGGTACTTGCCTCCAGCTTCTCATTTACCAGAAATTACAACCGGTATACTTCCTATCAAAGCAAAGCCGCTGCATTTTTGAAATCTTTTATTGAATTTGGCGGGTCGGTGCTGAACTTTTTCGACATCAACTACAATGATACCACCGGACTTGAATTATACAAATACATTAAGATCTCAGGTGATTACCGAAGATATGTATCCATTTCGACAAGAAGTCAGGTGGCTTTCCGGGTGAATTTAGGCATCGCGAAATCTTATGCCCCCAATAATATATTGCCTTATGAAAAGTATTTCTTTACTGGAGGATCCAACAGCATCAGGGCCTGGCGTCCCCGGAGACTTGGCCCCGGATCGTTTTTCCCTGCCGATACACTTTCGAGTGAGGGAGGAGTCGTAGTAAGGTATAATGATGATTTCGAACAGCCTGGTGAATTGATATTTGAATCAAGCCTCGAGTTGCGCACCAAGGTGGTTGGATTTTTTCACACCGCCCTTTTCGTAGATGCGGGGAATATCTGGGTGATCTCAAAAGATCTTCAAAGGCCCGGTGCAGCCTTCTCTTTAAGTAATTTTTATAAGGAAATCGCTGTGGGTGCTGGTATTGGTGCACGGTTTGATTTCTCCTTCCTGCTCTTAAGGCTCGACGCAGGAGTCAAAATATATAATCCGGCCCTTCCTGCCGGTCAAAGATTTATCACCCAATTGAATAAAGACCGTATACAGGGGGTGGATCCGATCATCCTGAACCTGGCAATCGGCTATCCATTTTAATCCATGCAAATGTTAAAGGAAGAAATATCAGGCTGGTTTAAGCGTTTGCAGAAAAATATCTGTGCCCAGCTGGAAATGCTGGATGGGAAAAGTAAATTCCGTCAGGATCTCTGGAAACGGAAAGGGGGTGGCGGTGGCCGGACAAGGATCATCGAAAACGGGAATATCATTGAAAAAGGCGGTGTGAATTTTTCCGAGGTTTATGGTGTTACCTCTGAAAACTTGGTGAACAGTCAGGGGATGCCTGACAGGGAATTTTATGCCACAGGTATATCCATTGTATTGCATCCGGCCTGCCCGATGATCCCAATTATTCATATGAATACCCGGTATTTTGAGATGGGTTCGGGGGAAAGATGGTTTGGCGGGGGCATGGATCTTACTCCCCATTATATTTTCCCTGAAGACGCAGCTTTTTTTCATACATATCTCCGTAAAGTCTGTGATCAATTTGATCCGGATTACTACCCAACCTTAAAAAAAGAAGCCGATGATTATTTTTTTCTTAAACACCGGAATGAAACTCGCGGTGTCGGAGGGATCTTCTACGACCGGCTTTCCGATCCGGATGAACTAAAAATGGAACAAATGTTTGAATTCACAAAGGCAGTGGGGTCCGCCTTTCTTCCTGTTTACCGGGAACTTGTTGACCGGAACAAAGACAAACCCTATGGCCCAAAAGAAAAAGAGTGGCAGGGGATCAGGCGGGGCAGGTATGTTGAATTTAACCTCGTCTGGGACCGGGGCACCAAATTCGGATTGGAAACCGATGGCCGTATCGAATCCATCCTGATGAGCCTGCCATCCTCAGCCATCTGGGTTTATGATCATCATCCAGCAAAGAATTCAGCGGAAAGGAAAACCCTGGACTTGCTGAAAAAAAATATTGACTGGATTCATTTGAAGGAAAACGCATGATTGAATATTTGAAGTTAATTGACCAGGAATTATTCCTATTTTTAAATGGCTTTCATAATGAATTTTTTGACGGGATCATGTACTGGATCACCAGGCAGGAAACCTGGTATCCTTTTTACCTGATCGCCATTATCTGGATGTTCTGGAAGTTCCGGAAAAAAGCCTTCATCCCCCTGATGCTCATTATTCTTGCAATCACCATAACTGATCAGGTGACTTCTGGACTTATGAAACCTCTTTTCGAACGGCTCCGGCCCTGTCATAATCCGGATATACAGCAATTTGTACATACCGTTAACGGGTGCGGTGGCCTATATGGTTTTGCCTCCGGACATGCGGCCAATTCATTTGCCCTGGCAACATTGCTGTTTCTTTTTTTCAGGCAAAATGGTAGATATTGGGCTTTGCTTTTTCTTTGGGCCGCCATGGTGGCCTACAGCAGGGTCTATGTAGGTGTACATTATCCCGGCGATATTATCGTGGGAGGTCTGATCGGCTGGTTGACAGGAAGTGGGATTTATTATTTTTATACCAGATTACCCGAAAATTACCTGATACAGAAATAATTCTTTCAGATATGATTTTTACCAGGTACGGTTTAATCCTAATTATATAAACGATTTAAAAATTTGTGACTAAGCTGTTTTATCGTATTCAGATGAAATTAGCTATATCAAGGGAATAATCCCCGATAAGCACAATTTCAATAACTTATTTTCAGGCTATTGGATAAATTAGTATTATTTTAAAATCCATGAATATCTTTTTAACCCTTGAGGTCCATTCGCCTGAATGAAATTTATTTTATTATATATAAATTTATTGATTTATATCGTACTTACTTTTTTAGAAGTAGTGGCCCCCCAGTCAAATGGGTGAATTTGTTCTTTGACAAATTCAGGTAAATTTCAGTAAATTGTGCTATACTTCCTGATGCGGATCGGGAACTCGGGCGCCTGCCTGCCAGTTTTACGCTGCCGGCAGCCTTTGGCCAAATTTTAAGGCCTGGGATGAAGCTCTGTGAAAGCAAGGCAGGGAGGAAAAATTTGTGAATTTTTGGGGTTAATATTAACTTTAAAATGTAATAGAACATCATGCTCGAGGACAGTTATCGTCATAAAGGACTAAGAAGAAAATTAGCCCAAACTGTTAAAAATAAAGGCATCAGGGATGAACGGATCATCCGTGCTATTGAAAAGGTCCCGAGGCATTATTTCTTTGACCAGGCTTTCCTGGAACATGCCTATCAGGACAAAGCCTTCCCGATTGGCCAGGGTCAGACCATTTCGCAGCCTTATACGGTTGCTTTTCAAACCCAGTTGCTTGAAATCAGGGAAGGGGACAAAGTGCTCGAAATTGGCACGGGATCCGGGTATCAGGCATGTATCCTGCTTGAGCTGGGCGCCGAAGTGTTTACCATTGAGTATATCAAGACATTATACCTGCAGGCAAAAGCATTCTTACCGAAGATGGGATATAAACCCCATTTTTTTCATGGCGATGGCACAAAAGGTTTACCGGCTTTTGCTCCCTTCGACAAGATCCTCGTCACAGCCGCTGCCCCTGAAATCCCGCAACCATTACTGGATCAACTAAAAATCGGTGGGATCCTGGTGATCCCGGTGGGTGATGATACACTTCAGAAAATGATGCGGATCATCAAGCTGGATGATAATGAATATAAGGAAGAATCACATGATTTTTTCAGTTTTGTCCCACTGGTGGGTAAATTTGGATGGAAAAAATAATACTGACCTGGTCATGAGGATATTTGTAAATCAAAATTCTCCGTTACAAACCTGATCATTTATGGACCAATATCTGCAATACCTGATTCAGGAAGAGATCTACCTGGTGAAAGAGGATCAGGAAAAGAAACTGACCAATAAGACCATCCTGCTGATCAGTTCAGGTGGTTCAGAACCACTTCCTGAAAAGATCCATGATCTGCTTACAAACATACTTCATGCCATTCACCTGAACCTGGATGAGATCATCCTGATTGATATCAAAACAGCGGATTCAGAGGAGAACCTCCTAGGAAAGTATCAGATGAATGAATGCAGGATCCTCGGCTTCCTGGATTCAATTCCCACCCCGTATCAGGAAATCTTTAAAGGCCGGGAATACACCTTATATGAAACCGAAGGATTTATCAGCCTGCTGGCAGATCCACTGAAAGAAATAGATCAGAACAGGTCTAAAAAGAAGATTTTATGGGATAAACTCCAGGAATTATATCAATTGAAAAAGGACTAACCAAAAATTTCTTTCAGTTTATCCTCCAATGATTTTCCTCTCAAATTCTTACCAATGATCTTTCCTTCCTGGTCGATCAGGTAGGTTGCCGGGATGGCATTGATATTATAGGTTCGGGCAGCTTCTGAATTGAAATACTTCAGGTCCGAGACCTGTGTCCAGATCAACCCATCCTTTTCAATCGCCTGTATCCAGTCTTCGCGCGTCCGGTCGAGTGAAACCCCATAGATCTCAAATCCTTTGTTGTTGTACTGATGATAAATTCTTACCACATTGGGATTCTCGCGACGGCAGGGTCCACACCAGGCAGCCCAGAAATCGATCAGAACATAATTCCCGCGAAGAGAGGATAATTTCACCATTTCTCCATCCGGGTTGGGTAATTCTATATCAGGAGCGACGGAACCTACGGCCAGTTTCCTGAGATCATTGACCTCATCCAGAAAATCCTTTTTTATCTGGTAATCAGGCATCTCTTTTTCAACTACCCGTGCCACACTATCAATGAATGCAAATTCATGATCCTTGTCAACGTAATTGACAGCCTGTAAGACAGCTACGGAAACGCCCATCTGCCGGATCTTATCTTTTACTTTCGAATTGACAGCAGCAAGTCCTTCCTGGTATTGTTGCTGTAATTTTTCAATTTCGTCCTGATTTTCTGCTTTTACTGCAGCACCATAAGCCTCATTGATCTTCTGAACCTGCATTTTAAATTCATTCATGATCTGGTTTAATTCATTCAAGGCATCCATGGTGGAAGATCCCGTAATTTCATAAGGTGCGTTCGGGCCAGACCCATTCACATTGACAATGGTCGGTTCTTCCGTCAGTATGACATTGACAAACTGCGTATCATAGAAGTTGATCCTGAAATAGCCGGGCTCTTCGAGTGCATAGGTTGAATAGTAGGTGCCATCCTCATTCACTGTGAGGGTATCGACCGTAATTAATTGACCATTTTCGAATTTTTCAAGCGTTACGTGTCCTACCCCAACATTTTCAATTTTTCCTGTAATAATTTTAGAATTATCATGATTTTTATTCTGGGCCGGGGTACAGGCCAGAAATAAAAAGATCATAAATAGGACACTGATATATTTCATGCTTTAAGGTCTGATTCCTTATTTTACCGTTTAGAACGTAAGTATACTAAAAAAGTTTTAACCCGAAAAATTCACAGATTCATGGAACTGATCCCTACACCACCGAGGAAAGGATATTATCAACTGGATTTTAAACAAAACTAAGAACGAGTGATCAGAATCAAGGGGAATATTTTCCACTATATGATAAGAATGAAGCTATTCCAGAAGGTCTCTGATCAATTCACTGGTCAGTTTAGGATCTGCTTTCCCCTTCGTCAGTTTCATGACCTCACCCATGAACATCCCCAGTATTCCTTTTTTTCCTTTTTTATAAGCATCGACTTTCTCCGGATGATCTGACAAGACATTTTTAATGATCGCCCTGATATCACCCGTACCGATGTCTTTTGAAAGACCCTTCTGCTGGATATACTGCTTGATGGACATTCTGCTGTCTCTCAATAAAGCCGGAAAGATCTCTTTTGAAGCCGTTGTATGAGATATCGTACCTTCCTGGATCAGATCGATCATTTCGGCCAGTAACTGGGCCGGAACCGGAAACCGGTCCATTGAAACGTTTTGCTCATTCAGGTATGACTTGACCGGGCCCATGATCCAATTGGAGATGATCTTATGGTGCCGGGAATATTTACAGACTGATAGAAAATAAGAAGCAATCTCTTTGGTTTCAGTCAACACCTGGGCATCATAATCGGGTAGACCGAATTCTTTTACCAATCTTTCAGCCAATTCTTGTGGTAATTCCGGCATCTGGGACCGGATGGTCTCCAGCCATGTATTGGATATCTCCAACGGGCTTAGATCGGGATCCGGAAAATACCGATAGTCATTCAGCTCTTCCTTAGTACGCATCCCGAAGGTCTTCCCAGAGGTAGCGTCAAATGTACGGGTTTCCGAAATGATGGGATGTCCCTTTTTTAATTCATTGATCTGACGTTTTATCTCATAGTCGATGGCTTTCTGTACATGACGAAAGGAATTCATGTTTTTGATCTCCACTTTTTGACCCAATTTTTGGTCCCCTTTTTTCCGGACTGATACATTGGCATCACATCTCAGGGATCCTTCCTCCATATTCCCGTCACAGATCTCAAGATACCGTAATATCTTCCTTATTTCCATCATCACCAGGTAAGCCTCTTCTGAGGAAAAAATATCCGGCTCAGTGACCAGTTCGATCAGTGGCACCCCGGCCCGGTTCAGGTCAACCAATGAGTCTGTTCCCGGCTGATGAATGGATTTCCCGGCATCTTCCTCCAGATGGATCCTGTTCAGCCTGATTGCCCTGGCTGCTCCGTCATTCCGCCTGATCCTGATCTCACCACCCAGACAGATAGGTGTTTTATCCTGGGTGATCTGATAACCCTTTGGCAGATCCGGATAAAAATAATTTTTACGATCAAAGATCTGCCATCTTGAAATATCACATCCGCAAGCAAGACCCATTTTTATGGCAAACTCCACCGCAAGCTTATTCAATTTGGGCAAAACACCGGGATGTCCCAGGGTGATCACACTCACCTGTGTGTTCGGATCGCCACCAAATTTTGTAGAATCCCCTGCAAAAATTTTACTCTCTGTCTGTAACTGGGCATGAACTTCAAGTCCAATGATGGGTTCAAATTGATCTGTCTCTTCCTTCACATTACATATTTTTAACAAAATTATCGATAAAATACAATAATTTCAGTTTTATGATTGTATTATTAATATTTTATATGTATGAAAGCGATTTCTTTAAAACATTATCAATTCCATCTGGATTTTTTCCGCCTGCTGTTGCATAGAAAGGTTGTCCTCCTCCTCCTCCATCGATCTCCCTGGCAAGTTCTTTAATGATATTGCCGGCATGGAGATCTTTTTCTTTCACGAGATTTTCAGAAATCATCACTGTGATCAGGGGTTTACCGTCAATAACGGCAGCCAGTACCAGAAAAAGGTCACTCACTTGTTGTTTGAGCTGGAAAGCCAGGTTTTTCATGACTGAAGCATCCGGGATCTGGATCTTCTCGGCGATCACATTGAGATTGTTAATGGGTTTCATCCGGCTGATTAATTCATCTTTCAGATCGGCTGCTTTCCGGGCCTGGAGTGTTTCCAATTCCTTCTGAAGTTTGTTGTGATCCGCCAAGAGCATTTCAACTGCCCGCAGGAGATCCTTAGGTTGTTTAAGGGTTTGATGGATCTCCTGCAACTGGTCGAGTTTTTCATTGACATAGGATTCCGCCTGATCCGCGGTTACGGCTTCGATCCTTCTCACTCCAGCAGCGATCGAACTTTCTGAAATGATTTTAAACAGACCGATCCGACCGGTGGCCGGCACATGCGTGCCTCCACACAATTCAACGGAAAAAGAGGGATCAAATGAGATCACACGGACAAACTCACCATATTTTTCGCCAAAAAGGGCCATGGCACCCATCTCTTTTGCTTTCCCGATCGGAATGTTCCTCTTTTCATCGATCATGATATCTTCGCGGATCTTCCGGTTCACAATGTGCTCCACTTCGCGGATCTCTTCAGAACTCATACGTGTATAGTGCGAAAAGTCGAACCGGAGGAGATCCTCATTGACCAGGGAGCCCCTTTGCTGAACATGATCGCCCAATACTTTTCTCAGGGCTGCATGCATCAGGTGGGTGGCGCTATGATTATTCTCTGTCAGCCTGCGCTTATATTCATCTACCACGCAGGTGAACTCTGCCATGGGATCGGCAGGCAACTTATGTGTGATATGGATGATCAACTCATTTTCCTTTTTGGTATCCACTATGTGCACCCGATCTCCGTCTGCCTGTATATAACCCCGGTCTCCTACCTGTCCCCCACTCTCGGCATAGAAAGGGGTGCGGTCGAGCACGATCTGATAATGTGTTTTATCCCTGGCCTTTATTTCGCGATACCGAGCAATGTTTGCCTGTGCGCGGCGCTGGTCATATCCCAGGAACTCCACGCGATCAATTTCTTTCAATATTACCCAATCACCAGCCTCCTGCTTTGCCGCCTGTTTCGATCGTTCCCTTTGCTTATTCATTTCCAATTGAAATTCTTCCTCATCGATCGACAAGCCATTTTCCTTGGCGATCAGGGCCGTTAAATCGACCGGGAATCCAAAGGTGTCATACAGTTCGAAGACGATCTTCCCATCGATGATGGAATTTCCTTTCTTCATCTGGGACTTTATCTGATCAAAGCGTTTTAATCCATTCTCCAGTGTTTTCAGGAAAGAAGATTCCTCCTCATAGATCACTCTTTTGATAAATTCCTTCTGATGATGGATCTCGGGGAAAACCTGCTTAAATTGTTCAGAAAGCACATCCACCAATTGGAATATGGTCGGTTCAGAAAAATTCAGATAGGTGAATCCATACCTGACAGCCCGTCGAAGTATCCTACGGATTACGTAACCTGCCTTATTATTGGAGGGAAGCTGACCATCAGCGATGGTAAAGGCCACCGCCCGGATATGATCCGATATTACCCGGACGGCAATATCGGTCTTTTCATCCTTCCCATACGTAGTATGTGCTCTGAAGGCAATCTCTTGGATCAAGGGCTGAAAAACATCGGTATCATAATTGGAAGTTTTCCCTTGGATGGCCATCACGAGGCGTTCAAAACCCATCCCGGTATCGACATGTTTTTCTGGTAAATTTTCAAGATTCCCGTTTTTTAACCGGTTAAATTGAATAAAAACGAGATTCCATACTTCAATTACCAGAGGATGATCCTGGTTTACCAGCCGACTCCCGTCCATCTTCTTCAATTCATGTTCAGAGCGTAAATCAATATGTATTTCGGAACACGGTCCGCATGGACCTGTTTCCCCCATTTCCCAAAAATTATCTTTTTTAGCGCCATGAAGAATGCGTTCTTCCGGCAGGATCTGCTTCCAAAACTGAAAGGCCTCTTCATCTTTTCCGAGGTTATCATCGGCATCTCCTTCGAATACGGTCGCATAAATTCGATCGGCAGGAAGGCCAAATTCAGTGGTAAGCAGCTCCCAGGCCCAGAAAATAGCCTCTTTTTTAAAATAATCTCCAAAAGACCAATTCCCAAGCATTTCGAACATCGTGTGGTGATAGGTATCTATTCCTACTTCTTCCAGGTCGTTGTGTTTCCCAGATACACGGAGACATTTCTGCGTATCCGCCACCCTGGCGAATTCTGCATCTTTGGTACCCAGAAATATATCTTTGAACTGATTCATTCCGGCATTGGTGAACATCAAGGTAGGGTCATCTTTCACCACCAAGGGAGCAGATTTCACGATTTCATGCCTTTTTAACTTGAAAAAATCCAAAAATTTTTGTCTGATTTCTTCAGAATTCATACATTAAAGCAATATTTAAGAAATTTAGATTTTTTTTTCTTTAATTATTTATAAATTGCAGCCGTCTTTGCCGTATTTTTGCAGTTTACGACTTCAGTTTATACCCTATTTTTTTTAAATTTCGGCAAAATTAAGCTTTTAATTGCTTATAAAATATTATGGCGCGTATTAAATACTATTACGATACTGAATCGTGCAAATATGAACGTATAAAGGTTTCGACGTGGGATGTAATTTTAAATTTACTTGGATTTTTTTCAGTATCTTTAATCATTTCCGTAATTATCGTGATCCTTTTCAGCACCTTCTTCGAATCGCCCAAGGAAATGCTTTTGAAAAAGGAGAATCAGGAACTCAAGATATATTATGATTTGCTTGAAAAAGAACTTGTAGATCTCAATTCAATGATGGCAGCCCTCCAGAAAAGGGATGACAATGTATACCGCGTGATTTTTGAAGCAGAACCCATTCCCGCCTCCATCAGGCTGGCAGGAACCGGAGGTACCGACCGATATAAGAACATTCTAGAAAACAATCTTGTGGATGAGGAACTCGTCATTCAATCACTGAAAAAAGTGGATCAGTTGAAACGGCAAATGTACATCCAGACCAGATCTTATGATGAAATTTTACAGATGGCCAGGAACAAATCTAAGTTGCTGGCTGCCACTCCGGCCATTCAGCCTGTCTCCAATCAGGAACTGACCAGGTTGGCTTCCGGATTCGGGATGCGGATCCATCCGATTCTCAAATATAAACGAATGCACCTTGGATGTGATTTTACCGCCCCAAGGGGTACGCCCATCTATGCCACAGGAGATGGGGTGATTGAGCGTGTTATCATGAACTTCGGAGGTTATGGAAGGCAGATCATCATCCGTCATGGTTTCGGATATAAGACCTTATATGCGCATATGCAGGACATCGATGTAAAAGTTGGTGATAAAGTAAAAAGAGGGGACAAGATCGGAACGGTTGGAAATACGGGATTATCCACAGCACCCCACCTGCATTATGAAGTAATTAAGGATGGAAAAAAAGTGAATCCGGTCAATTATTTCTTCATGGATCTGAACGATGAAGAATACGAAAAAATACTGGAACTGGCTTCCATTGAAAATCAGTCATTGTCTTAAAATATCATAATTTCATGAAAATCAACGCTTTTGTTAAACCGGCAAAAGCGTTTTTTATTTTTGTTAAAAACTTTTACAATTTCTTCTGGCATAACTACAAAATTTTGATAATTTTGGTTTCAGAATAATCTAATCACCGGGGTTTGTATTTTTTTATTTTTTATCTAAATCTTTTCATTGGTTTTAAGTTAAAATGCTGTGCCGTATAAAGAGAAAGTAATAGAAAAAAAGTATTTTTCGATCGGTGAAGTTGCGGAACAACTGGATGTCGCTACATCTTTAATCCGTTTTTGGGAAAGTGAATTCGATATAATCAAGCCAAAAAAGAATCGTAAGGGAAACCGACAATTTACAAGGGAAGACATTGATAATGTAAAGTTGATCTATCACCTGGTCAAGGAAAGGGGATTTACCTTGCAGGGGGCGAAAGATTTACTGAAAAACAATACAAACCCGATCAAGGATCGGATGGCACTGATCGATTCGCTGAAGGAGATCAGGTCATTTCTGGTGGAACTGAAAAACCAGATCACTTAAGTAAAACCAGCAAATTAAAAAACTTTTATGGACCAGCTTACTATTTCCCGCGTGGGAATCACCATGATTCCGGGCATTGGGAATGTACTTGCCAAACAACTGATCAGTTATTGCGGTTCAGCCGAGAAAGTATTCACCACCCCTAAGCACAGATTGATAAAAATACCAGGGATCGGAACTCGGATTGCAAATGAAATACAAAAGGGAATCCAGCTACGGAAGGCTGAAAACATCGTGAGCCGATGCCAACGGGAAGGGATAAAGATCCTTTACTACACCGATCCTCAATACCCCTTCAGGTTGAAAGACCTGTATGATGCTCCAATTATTTTATACAACAAAGGCCATGGTGATTTAAATCCCTTGAAATCTATTGGGATCGTCGGCACGCGTAAGGCTACCTTCTATGGGAAAACGATGGTGGAAGAGATCACACATGAACTGAAGCATCATCGTCCCACCATCATCAGCGGCCTTGCTTATGGAATCGACTATAAATCCCATGTCAGTGCACTGGCAAATAACCTTCCTACAATCGGTGTGATTGCTGGTGGCTACAGGCATCTCTATCCGGCACTTCATAAAAAAACTGCCCTGGAAATGGAAGTAAAAGGATGCATTATTTCAGAATATGATCCAGACATAGTACCGGAAGCACATTTTTTCCCCGAAAGAAACAGGATCATTGCAGGTTTATCGGATGTGTTGATTGTGGTGGAAGCTGCCCTTACAGGAGGGGCTTTGATTACGGCAGAATATGCCAACAACTATAACCGTGAAGTTTTTGCAATTCCGGGAAACATCCATTCAAGGTTCAGTGAAGGATGCAATCATTTAATTAAAAAACATAAGGCGCATATCTTAACATCGATCAATGACATCGAATACATCATGAACTGGTCAAAGGATGATATACCGGTTCCTGAAAAAGAAATCAACTGGTCCGATTTATCGATCCCTGAAAAAAACATCATCCGGGTCTTTCAGAAAACTGGTCATGAAATTTTAATCGATGAATTGAGCTGGAAATCGCAAATCCCGGTCAACCAGCTTGCTTCCCACTTATTAAACCTGGAATTCAGGGGATATATAAAAGCTTTACCTGGAAAAAAATTCAGATTCGTTGAATGAAAGACAATTCAAAATAGATTAACGAATTATAGATCATATCCCAGGATCGGCGATAACCATCTTTCTGTCTCCTCAACATTCCGGTTGATCCTTCCAGCGTAATCAATCACCTGTTCGCGAGTGATCTTATTGATACCGAAATACCGGGATTCTGGATGTGAAAAATACCAACCACTCACGGAGGAAGCAGGCGTCATGGCAAAACTTTCTGTCAATGTTACTCCGATATTCTTTTCAGCATCCAGTAAATTGAAAAGGATCCCTTTCTCCAGATGATCCGGACATGCTGGATAACCAGGAGCTGGCCTGATCCCTACATACTTTTCCTTGATCAGCTCTTCTTTGGACAAAGTTTCTTCGTGTTGATATCCCCAGTAATCCTTTCTTACACATTCATGCAGGTGTTCGGCAAAAGCTTCAGCCAGCCGGTCAGCAATGGCTTTGATCATGATGCTGTTATAATCATCATGTTCTTTCTCAAATCTTTTTGCCTCTTCCTCCACACCAAACCCGGTAGATACAACAAAAGCCCCCAGATAATCCTGTAGATCCTTATCCTTCGGTGCTATGAAATCAGCCAGGCTGTAATTCGGCAGTCCTTCCGCCTTTTTATTTTGCTGCCGAAGATGATGCAATATGGTATGGATCTCGGACCGGTTCTCCTTTTTTCCATTAAAACGATACAATTCTATGTCATCCATATTCGAAGCGGCGGGGAAGAATCCAATGACGGCGCGGGCAGTAATAATTTTTTCCGCAATGATCCGGTCCAGTAACTGGTTGGCGTCATGGAATAGTTGTTTCGCCTCTTTGCCATAGGTATTGTCCTCAAATATCGCCGGATAGCGTCCTTTTATTTCCCAACTGTGAAAGAACGGCGTCCAGTCAATGTATTTGCGAATCTCTTCCAACGGATAATCGGTTAAGGTTTTTAATCCCAAAAAAGCAGGGCGGGTTATTTTTAGTAGGTCCCATTCAGGAGAGAACCTGTTTGCCCTTGCTTCTTTCAGAGAAATAAGCGTTTTATTTTCCTGCCGGCTGGCATGATCTTCCCTTAGTTTTTTATACTCTTTTTTAAAATCCGCCACAAAAGTTGAAACAACTGTTTTATTCGACTGGAGTAAATTACTCACCACGGGGACACTTTTTGATGCATCCAGCACATGGATCACGGGTCCTGCATACAATGGATCAATTTTAACGGCTGTATGGATCCTGGAAGTGGTGGCTCCACCGATCAGCAAAGGAGTTTTCATTTGTCTTCTTTGCATTTCCTTTGCCACATAGACCATTTCATCCAGTGAGGGTGTGATCAATCCACTGAGACCAATGATATCCACTCCTTCTCTCTGGGCCATGTCAAGGATCTTTTCCATGGGTACCATCACACCCAGGTCGATGATCTCAAAATTATTACAGGAAAGCACCACACCTACGATATTCTTGCCAATGTCATGCACATCTCCTTTTACCGTTGCCAGTAAAATTTTCCCGGCTGATCTTGGTTTGTTTTCCGATCCGTCGGCAGCATTTTCCTTCTCAATATAAGGAATCAGGTAGGCAACCGCTTTTTTCATGACCCGTGCACTTTTGACCACCTGTGGCAGGAACATCTTCCCTGCCCCGAACAAGTCCCCGACGATATTCATCCCGGCCATCAAAGGACCTTCAATCACCTCGATAGTCTGCCTGGATTTTATCCTGGCCTCTTCTATATCCTTGTCAATATATTCGACAATACCTTTGATCAGTGCATGGGAAATCCGTTTTTCAACAGGATCTTTTCTCCAGGCATCATCCACTTCGATCTTTTTTCCACCACCCGTAATCTTTTCTGCCAGGTGGGTAAGCCTTTCGGTCGCATCCGGGCGTCGGTTAAAAAGTACATCCTCCACCCTGGAAAGGAGATCTTTTTGAACCTCTTCGTATACTTCGATCATGCCTGCATTCACGATCCCCATATCCAGTCCCGCTTCAATGGCATGATATAGAAAGGCCGCATGCATGGCTTCCCGCACAACATTGTTGCTACGAAATGAAAAGGAAATATTACTGATCCCTCCTGACACTTTTGCCAATGGAAGATTTTCCTTGATCCATTTGGTGGCCCTGATGAAATCCACCGCATAATTGTTATGTTCTTCGATACCAGTGGCGACCGTAAGTATATTCGGATCAAAGATGATGTCTTCAGGAGGAAAATTTAATTTGTGTACCAGGAGGTTATAGGATCGTCTGCATATTTCGATGCGCCGTTCAAAATTATCCGCCTGTCCCTGCTCATCAAACGCCATGACTACCACAGCAGCTCCATACCTTCTGACCAGTTTTGCCTGTCGGAGAAAATTTTCTTCCCCTTCTTTCAGGGATATAGAATTAACCACTCCCTTTCCCTGTATGCATTTTAGTCCCGCTTCCAGTACTGACCATTTGGATGAATCGACCATGAGGGGTACCCTGGCAATATCGGGTTCGGATGCGATCAGATTTAAAAAACGGGTCATGATCTTTTCGGAATCAAGCATTCCTTCATCCATATTGATATCGATGATCTGCGCTCCGTTCTGAACCTGGGCCCGCGCAATTTCCAGGGCCTCATCCAGTTTATTCTCGACGATCAGCCTGGCAAACTTACGGGATCCCGAGACATTGGTCCGCTCCCCGATGTTGACAAAGTTGGTTTCCGGGCGAATGGTCAGAGGCTCCAGACCACTTAAATGAAGATAATTTTCCTTTTTCGGGATTTGTCTTGGTTTGTATCGAGCCATTTTTTCACTGATGGCCCGGATATGTTCAGGAGTTGTTCCGCAGCAACCACCGACGATATTTAGAAGTCCTTCCTCAGCAAAATCAGCCAGGATATTTGACATATACGCTGCAGATTCATCATACTGGCCAAATTCGTTGGGTAGTCCAGCATTGGGATGTATGCTTACGGGAATTTGAGCTATACGGCTCAATTCCTGGATATAGGGACGCATCATATCTGCTCCAAGCGAACAATTCAGTCCGACAGACAATAAGTCAAAATGAGCGATGCTGTACCAGAATGCTTCCGTGGTCTGCCCCGACAGGGTTCTTCCACTGGCGTCGGTGATGGTCCCCGAAACCATCAGGGGAAGCCGTTCTTCTCTCTCATCAAAAAGTTCCTCCACTCCAAAGAGGGCGGCTTTGGCATTCAGGGTATCAAATACGGTTTCAAGAATAAGCAAATCAACCCCTCCATCCATCAGACCCCGGGCCTGTTCTTTATATGCTTCTTTTAGGGCATCGAAGGTGATGGCCCGGTACCCTGGATCATTTACATCGGATGAAATGGAGGCTGTTTTATTGGTCGGGCCAAGTGAACCTGCCACGAAACGGGGCTTTTCAGGCTGCTTCAAAGTAAATTCAGCAGCCACTTCAGAAGCCAGCCGGGCAGCGTGTAAATTGAGTTCATAGATCACCTCTTCAGTTCCATAATCAGCCTGTGCAATACGTGTTCCAGAAAATGTATTGGTCAATACAATATCTGCTCCGGCAGTAAAATAGGCACCATGTGTTTTTCTTATGATGTCAGGCCGGGTAATGGAAAGAATATCAAAATTACCCTTCAATGATTTATGATGCGCTTTGAATCTCTCTCCCCGGTAATCCTCCTCTGACAGTTTATACTGCTGGATCATGGTTCCCATCGCACCGTCAATAATGAGGATCCTCTCTTTTAAAAGTCTCTTTATGTCTTTTTTCATGAAGCTTAATCTAATGATAACCTATCAAGAAAGGGGAATCAAGAAGGACCCTCTCATCATTTCCTTCTGACAAGGATGGGTATTAGCACCTTTGCCACCCGCAGGTTGCTAAGACATCGTCGGGCCCATTCCCTCCGTCTTTCTTGATAAGATCCTACAAAGGACGCCAAGAAAACAAAAAGTAAAAAATATTCACGGGGAATAATTTAAACCAGGCACTCACTAGAGAGATTCTCCGGTTTGATCTTATAAAACTCATGATGAATATTGAAAGGCTCTTCTCCAACAGGGACTTTCACCGTATACGTTCCATCCTCATTCATTTTGTAAGCATTCACATTGTCACGTAAATTGTACTGCAGGATGGTGACAGCCTGTGCCCTCACCTTTTCATCCTTGATTTGGAATAACGATTCGATCCGCCTTTCAAAACTTCTGACCATCACATCGGCACTTCCCCCATAAACCTTCGGATTGCCTTCATTATGAAAATAATATAACCGTGAATGTTCCAGATAGTCCCCCACGATGGAATATACCTCTATATTTTCACTGAGTCCTTCCCTGCCAGGCCTTAAGCAGCAAATGCCTCGTACAATTAATTTGATGGGGACACCCACTTTGGAGGCTTTATACAATTCTGCGATGACGTGCTTATCCTGCAATGAATTAATCTTGATGATGATGCCACTTTTTTTGCCTTCCTTGGCGTTCTGAGCCTCCTTCCGAATCAGATCGATCAATTGCTGCCGCATATCCTTTGGGGCCGTAATCAGGTAATCATAAATATTTGGCAGAGAATGACCTGTGATGGCGTTGAAAAATTCGGATACATCCCTCCCATAGTCATCATCTGCTGTAAGAATGCCGATATCTGTATATAAATTCGCTGTTATCTCATTGTAATTTCCGCTAGACATATGCACATAACGGGTAACAGCCTCTCCTTCCTTTCTTACGATCAATAAGAGTTTGGTATGGGTTTTAACATTGCTGATCCCATAAATCACAAAACACCCGGCGCGCTGTAATCTCTGGGCTTCCTGTATATTGTTTTCTTCATCAAATCTTGCTTTAACCTCGAAAAGGACAGAGACATGCTTCCCGTTTTCAGCAGCTTTCAACAAAGCCGCTGTTATCCTGGATTCCTTGGCCAGCCTGTATACCGTCAGTTTGATGGACAATACCTTTGGATCCTCCGCCGATTTTTCAAGTAATTCAATGAGCAGCTCCATGCTGTTGTAGGGATGGTGCATCAGGATATCCCGTGTTTTGATCACGTCAAAAAGGCTGTCATCCCCATCTTCTGGATACATGAGGGGCAGCATCTGTTTATGACTTTTCGGCATCCGGTCTTTAAAATCCTGATGTTTGATGATTTGCCATAAAGCGGTAAAATCCATCAGTTCATTCCTCCTGACCATGAAAAAGTTATCGTCTTGGAGTTCCCAACGGTTGATAAGAACTGATTTCAGGTATTCATCATTCCCCTCCTCGATCTCAACCCTTACTACCCGTCCCGTTCTTCTTGTTTTGAGTTTTCTTTTCAACTCTTCCAGGAAATTTGCCTCGATGTCGTCACTTTCTTCCAGCGTAAAATCACCATTTCTGGTCAGTCTGAATAAGCTGACCGATACGATCTCAATGTTCCTGAAAAGCTTATTGATATGAGCCCGGATCACTTCAGCGATGGGGACAAAGACAATCATATTTCCCCGTTCTATCTCAAAGAATTTAGGTAAGTTCTGAGGTATCTGAATAAAGGATAGCTTTTTCTTGATCGGTTTTTCGGTGGTCAGTGTAACCACTGCGAAAATCTGAAGCAGATTCATCAGTAAGGGAAAGGGATGGTAATTGTCATATACCATCGGGGTAAGCATCGGGAATACTGTCCGCTTGAAATAATCTTTCACTTTTTTTCTTTCATCCTCATTGAGTTCATCCACATTGGCGATGACAAAGCCATTCTTTTTGAATTCGGGAACCAGTTTCTTTTTATAGTATTCCTTCTGCGCAAACGTAAATTCATGGATTTTTTCAAAGAGCAGCTTCCGGAAGGGTTTTTCCCTTAACCCACAGTAATCCATTCTTTCCTTTCTGAAATCCAGGTAATTATATAAACTTCCTACCCGGATCATAAAAAATTCATCCAGATTGGAATCTGTGATTGCCAGGAACTTCAAACGATCCAACAAGGATCTGTCGAGATGCTTTGCCTGATCAAGGACACGGTGGTTGAACTTCAGCCAGCTTAAGTCACGGCTAATCAGCTTACTCTGGTATATCAATTTTTCGGTTTGCACCGTTTCTGTTACTGCCATCTGTGATGAATTTTTATTAAAAAAAATAAGGGTCTATCCACACAGGCCCTTATTGTAATATATTTTTCTCTTCATTAAATGTCAACATTTGCATATTTTGCATTCTGCTCGATGAATTCTCGGCGGGGTCCTACCTCATCCCCCATAAGCATCGAAAATAAGTGTTCTGCTTCGGCGGCCGAATCAATGGTAACCCGTTTCAGGCTGCGGGTATCCGGATTCATGGTTGTTTCCCATAATTGTTCCGGGTTCATCTCGCCAAGTCCTTTATACCGTTGCAAGCTCACAGAATCTTCCTTTCCATCGCCCGCCAATTCTTTGATGACCGATTCGAGATTAGCTTCCGACCAGCAATACCTTTCAGTCTTTCCTTTTCGAAGCAGGTAAAGAGGAGGAATCGCAATGTATAAATAGCCCTGTTCGATCAATTCTCTCATATACCTGAAGAAGAAGGTCAATATCAGGGTACGGATATGACTGCCATCCACATCGGCATCAGTCATGATTATGATCTTATGATAGCGCAATTTTTCAAGATTGATGGCCTTATCGTCCTCTTCCGTTCCAAATGAAATACCCAGTGCCGTGATGATATTTTTAATCTCTTCGTTATCATAGATCTTATGTTCCTGGGCTTTCTCCACATTCAGTATTTTTCCTTTTAGCGGAAGTATGGCCTGAAATCTACGGTCTCTCCCCTGTTTGGCGGACCCACCTGCCGAATCTCCTTCCACCAGGTATAATTCACTCACGCCCGGATCTTTGTCAGAACAATCGGCCAGTTTCCCGGGCAATCCAGTGCCGGACAACACATTTTTCCGTTGAACCATTTCCCGGGCCTTCCTTGCTGCATGCCGGGCCTGAGCGGCAAGTATCACTTTCTGAACAATGGATTTGGCTTCCCGGGGATGTTCCTCCAGGTAGTGCTGAAGTTCTTCCCCAACACTGGCATCCACGGCTCCAAGAGCCTCGGAATTACCTAATTTTGTTTTTGTCTGCCCTTCAAACTGAGGTTCGGCCACTTTTACGGAAATGACGGCCGTCAATCCCTCCCTGAAATCATCTCCGGAAATATCGATTTTAACTTTATCCAGCAATCCGGATCGATCTGCATAGGATTTCAAGGTGCGGGTCAATGCCCTCCTGAAACCAGCAATATGCGTCCCCCCCTCAATTGTATTGATATTATTTACATAGGATACTACATTTTCGGTAAAGGAAGTGTTGTAGGATAAGGCCGCCTCCACCGGGACATTCGACTTATCATTGTTGATATAAATAGGCTCAGGGATCAGTTTATCTCTACTGGAGTCCAGATAATTGACAAATTCACGAAGACCCCCCTCCGACAGGAATTCTTCAGTCTTGAACTGATCGTTCCCATTTTCTTCCTTTTCCCGGTAATCGATCAATCTGATAACCAGTCCGGCATTCAGGTATGCCAGTTCCCGCAGACGGGAAGCAATGGTCTCAAATTTATATTCTTTCACCGTAAAGATCATATCATCAGGGAGGAAATGGATGGTCGTGCCATTTTTGTCGGTCGTCCCAGCTTCCCTGACCGGATATTGTGGTACTCCCCGCATATACTCCTGTTCATAAATCTTGCCATCCCGGTGCACAGTCGCTATCAGCTTTGACGATAAGGCATTGACACAGGATACTCCCACACCATGTAATCCCCCGGATACTTTATAGGTATCTTTATCGAATTTACCACCTGCATGCAATACCGTCATCACCACCTCCAGTGCTGAACGACCCTCTTTTTCATGCATATCCGTTGGAATACCCCGGCCATTATCTACGACCATGATGGAATTATCTTCGTGGATCTGAACTTCGATTTCCGTACAATAGCCGGCTAAAGCTTCGTCAATTGAATTATCGACCACTTCCCAAACCATGTGGTGCAGTCCCTTGAAACTGATATCACCAATGTACATGGCCGGCCTTTTTCTAACTGCCTCTAATCCTTCTAAAACTTGTATATTTTGTGCGGAATATTTTTGCTGGTTTAATTTGCTTACTTCTTCACTCATACTTGCTTATTTGTCCTGCAAAATTACATTTTTTATCGTCATTCTCGGTGAAAATCAGCAAAATAATCCCATAAATTTTATATCGGATACAAAGCTACAAAAAGAATAGGATTGATCGGTTCCAGATCAAGGTTTGAATGTCTTCAACTGTGGAAAATCCGTTTGGAGAACACTTTTAAAAGAGGAATGGGATCCCATGAAATCCGGACCTGGAGAACAGACTAAAAAGTGCCTCTGTTTAACATGACCAGGGTACAGTTGAATATTGTTTCGATGAGATGTGCCCTTGCAAGTTCAGCGAGTTCCTCATTTTCTGTTCCTGGATTAAAAATGATTCTCCTGGGATTCAATTGTAAGATATATTCATAGTAGGGCACCTGATTATGAGGATTCATATAGAGTGTGATGGTATCCACCTCGCCGATCATGGGTCTTTGGCGAATGTCCAAGATATCCTTTCCTGCCACGGTTCCTTTTTTAATTCCTACCGGTACAAAATCAAGATCCTTTTGATGCAACCGGGTGGCGGCAAGATAGGAAAACCTGGCAGGATTGTTACTGGCTCCCAGTATAACTGTTTTTTTATGTGCAAATCTCATAAAAAAGTAAGGTCCATCCAGTTACAAAATAATATTTTGACTAATATACACATGGATGCAGGTTAAGCAGAAAAATTCATAAATTTTTCGCCTGATTTGCCTCCGCGCCGGGGGGCTAAAATACTCCAGTGCGCTGGCGCATAGATGCATCGGATGTTTGTGCCAAACCTTTCATCGACAACCGTTGCTTAGGGTGAAGAACTTAACGATGGGGTGTGGTGCAAAATAGGGCCGATGAAGCACAATATCTTATAAATTACATTTTTATTTAAAGATTTCAAATACGCAGGAATTCATCCTTTTGTCTGAAAATGAACATTTGAAATTGCGCTTATCGAGGGTTAATCCCTTGTTTTATCTAATTGAATATGAATGCGAGATGAACTGTTTATATTCCATTTTTTGAAAAGTTTATGAATAATTGGGATTAATTCAATTCCAGGGATAAATTAAACCAAAACCATGTTTACTTTGTCCAAGGGATGAAAGCATTATATGTTGGAGGATAAAGAACTATTAAAAAAGATCCGGGATGCCGAATCCCGGGAACTTGGTTTTTCATTACTGGTAAAAAAATATCAGCAGAGAATATATTGGCATATCCGTAAGATGGTCATTGATCACGATGATACGGACGACATCCTCCAGGAAGTATTTATCAAGGTATGGAAAGGAATCGATAAATTCAGGGAAGATAGCAGCCTATATACCTGGATTTACCGGATCGCTACCCACGAGTGCCTGAATTTCCTTACCCGGAAACGGCGGAGGTCGATGCTTTTCCTGGCAGATGTAAGTGCTGAATTAAGTGAAAAACTGGATCATTCTTCTTATATTGAAGGTACGGAAATTCAAATGAAACTTCAGAAAGCGCTGTTGAAATTGCCAGACAAACAACGACTGGTATTTAATATGAAATATTTCGATGACATGAAATATGAAGAAATTGCTAAAATTACCGATACGAGTGTGGGTGGATTGAAAGCCAGTTATCACCTGGCCGTTAAAAAAATCGAAGAATATTTAGGAAAGGATTAAACCCTTGTGCCGATAAATTGTCAAAGTATAAAATTGATCAGATGAAACTGGACGATATCAATAAAGAAAACATTTTCAAGGTTCCTGACAAATATTTTGAAGAATTCCCGAATCGTCTTCAAGACACGATCCGGGAGGAATCAAAAAAAGGGAATGGGAAATTGATATCACTCCCCACATTTATCAAAATGGCAGTAGCCGCAAGCATACTTGCACTTGTCACTATTGGAATATTTCAGCCAGGAACCGGAATCAGATCTGCCGACCAACTTCTGGCCAATGTACCGACCGAAAGTTTGATCGCCTACCTGGAAGAGAGTGATATGAGTGTGGATGAATTGATCGAAACGATCGACGTGGGATTGATTACTTCTGATGAAGATTTAATAGATCCTTATATTATTCCTGATGAGGAAATCAATGATGAATTGATCGAGGACATCATGACTGATTACGAATTGGAATTACAAATGTAAATTACAACTGGGTATGAAAACTTATAAATATATACTGATCCTGTTCATTTTCCTTCTTTTCCAGAAGGGATATGGACAGGGAAATGATGCCAGGGAAAGGATTGAAGCGGCAAGAATTGCTTTGATCACGGAACGATTGGGTCTTACACCCGAGCAGGCTGAAAAATTCTGGCCGGTTTATAATGAATATGATCAAAAAAGAAGGGATCTATCAAGGGATCTTCAACGGGCCAGGAACCAGGTTGACATCCCCAATATGACCGAAGAGCAGAGTAAGAACCTGATGAATATGTCCCTGGATATAAAGGAAAGACAAATTCAATTGGAAAAACAGTATGGACAGAGGTTGACCAATGTCATATCTGCCCAGCAATTACTCTCCCTGAAAAAAGCTGAAGACGATTTCAGGAGAATGATCTTACGCAGGCTGGAAGATAGAAAAATGCAGCAGTTGAACAGAGAACAGATGAGAGATCGAAGAGAGGATTTAATGAGAAATAGAGGGAATAACTGAGTTTCATCATAATATGAATGAAATCCAGTGTTTAATTTTTCAATGGAAAGATCTCCAATGAATTGTTAGCAGGACCGAAAAGATGGGCAGCTTGTTTTCTCCTTGCAATCCCCGTTGCAATGGGCAATATAAGTACGTCCTACGCGCAAGAGGATAAAACGGATTCTTTGATCCAAGCTACCTTATATGCAGATTCTCTCTTACTGGAAGAACTGGCTCTCGATTCGCTTACCATTCTGGATCTGATTGACAGTCTGATTTCAGCAGATTTCCGGTATTCCTCTCTCATTCTCAGAATGGGCTATATCAGTGATATTATGAATGCAGGACGGGATTTTGGGATCAACCAGTATGGATTCTCTGGGGGATTAAGCTATTATCACAAAACGGGATTTTTTGGTGACATTACTGGTTACTGGAACAGTGATATGGAGCCGGAATACAATCCAACCATTGTAAATCTGGGATATATGGGAAATATCCTGCCCAAGTGGAATATCATTACCACCTACGAACACTATTTTTATCATGTGAATGAAAGTGAGGATAATGTTTACTATCCGTTAACGGAGGCGTTAAGTTTCACAACTTATATTGATATTAAATTCCTCTCTCTTGGATTTGATTATTCCTTTTTATTCGGGGAAGAAACGGCTCACAGACTTCGTCCCCAGATGTTCGCCACCATCCGTTTCCCCAATGTGGGCTTCATCGACGAGATCACTTTGATCCCTTCGGCTTCTATTTTATTCGGGAACCAGAACATCTATTATATTGATGGAAACTACCAGACACTTCGCAGGCTCTACCAGAGAATAGGGCGCAGAAGATTTTTAATTCTTTACAAAGATTACCCCGAGTTGATCGAAGCGCTTCAACCTGAAGAAGGGATCAGGACTGTTTTCGGTCTGATGAATTATTCATTTTCTTTTCCTGTAAACCTGAAGTTTGGTAATTTTTCCATTTCGACCGGTTATTTTCTGAATATCCCGGTCGCCCTGCCTGGTGAGACCATTGACACTTCCCCAAATCATTATTTTAATGTGATGGCCTTATATTTCATTCCCTTCCGGAAGAAATGAAAAAACGCCAGGTAAAGCGAGGGAAACGATTATCCTCCATTCCGATTGTCCGATTTTATTTTGCTGGGATCATGTATTCTGCCGGTTCACCAATACAAGTTTCACTGCACCGGGCAACACTTCAATTTTAACGTCCTTAAGTTTCCCGATATATTCCCCATCGACCTGTACGCTTACAGGATTTTCAGTCCTGATCCTGGCTTTCTGAACACTGATGATGTCTGAGGAATCATCTCTTGCCAATTCGTTATTAAAGCTGGTCATCCCGGCAAGCAACAGGGTTCTGATCTTAATATCCTTGGCAATTACCAGTTCGATTTTCCCATCAAAAAGATTCCCCATCCAGTTTAATACAACACCCGTTCCATATTTTCTTGCGTTGGCAAAAGCCACCATGTATGCATTTTCCATTATTTTCTGATCCTCCAGTTCGATTTTAAACTCAATGAGTTCACCCTGGGAAAGTTCCCGTAAAAAATGTTTGGCATAGGAGAACATGCCTCGTCCCTTTTCCTGTTCGAATCCTTCCACAATTCGGGCGTTCAGGCCGATGTCACCGATATGCATGCCGATATATTGATCATTCACCCGGTAAAGGTCCAGTTGCCTGTAATGCCGTGATTTTAAAAAGTCGTCCAGGGCTTCCCCGGGATCATCACTCAATTCCAATTCCCGGGCCATTCCGTTCGCACTTCCAAATGGAATGATCCCCAAGGCGATATCTTTATCGATCAGGCATTTTGCACTGATGGAAATCGTACCATCTCCACCAATTCCAAGAAGTCTTTCCGGTTGAAAAGATTCGATCATGCCGTTGATCTCGGTTTCATCTTCCTGTCCCGTTGTTTTATAAATCCGGGAATCAATGTTGTACCGATTAAACTGGTCTTTAAGAAAAGCAAGAAATTCTTCCTTATCTCTGCCACCGGCAATGGGATTAAGAACTACCAGTACTTTCATGCTGTATGCAACTTTCTTTGTATATTAGTAATAAGGCAATAATATAAATTTTTATTTTGGAAACCGCCATCACGAAGTATACAATTTTACCATTGATCGGATTGCAGAATCAAAATAAATTCTGGCTTGAAGGTCATATTGTAAAGGTCAATCAAAAACTTTTACACGTCAAGGACAAGGAGAAATACTGGCGTAACATTGTACGGGTGATCAATTCTTACATGCCGGGATCCATTAACCGGAGAAAACTTGAAATTCATTTTAACGGACAGGTATTTCACGTCCTGACCAATCAATATGGATTGATCAAAATAAATTTACCCCTGGAAAATGGAAACAAAGTCCGGCAGGAAGACTTTAATTTTTTTCTTCACAAGAAGGGTGAAAAATACAGGATCGAACTTCCGGAACCTTTTATGCAATGTTTTTACTCCAGGGAACATCCTGCCAAAGGTGTTATTTCAGATATTGATGACACCATCCTGGTGACCCATACCAAAAATCCGCTTAAAAAGATCCGCACCCTGCTGGTTAAAAATGCGCTTAAGCGAAAAGCAGTAAAAGAAATGCATGATTTATATCAAACATTCACCTCCCAGGATTATTCTTTTTTTTATGTATCCAACAGTGAGGCCAATTTATTCCCGATGATCCGATTGTTCCTGGAGCATCAGAAACTCCCGGTAGGCCCCATATTCCTGAAATCATTTAAGAAATGGAAAAACCTTTTCAAGAGAAAGAAAAAGAAAAACAGAAGCACACATAAAAAAGAAAAGATTGCCTTGTTGCTGGAAGTTTTTCCCAGAATGAAATTCATCCTTATTGGTGACGACAGCCAGCAGGATCCTGAAATTTACACTTCCTTTGCACGGAAATTTCCCGAAAGGGTTGAACACATCTATATCCGGAATGTAAAAAAAATACCTTCCAGAACCCGTATTGCCGAGAAACAGAAATTATGGGAAGATTACCGGATCCCTATGACATTTTTTAATAATCCAGGTGATATTTTAAAATCTGGAAAAATTATTATTAATTCACACTAAAATTTCCGCATCCCACAAATTGTTTTTATACGATGAAAAAGATACTTTTTTTCGCTCTGAGTCTGATCATTGTTTCAGGTTTTTATCAGAGGTCTTTCAGCCAGACTGACATTTATACTACTTCAGGCGGTGAAATCATTTTTTCATTTGCAAGAATCGAACAAGACGGCAATGAAAAAGGTTCAATCCTGCGATTTGCCCCGGTCCTGAATTTACAAACCTTCGTCAATTTTGATGTAACAGACAAGGCAGGTTTTTTCCTTGGACTGGGCATCCGGAATGTCGGATTTATTTATGATCAGGATCAGGACATAAGAAAAAAATTCAGGACCTATAATCTGGGGATCCCTGTTGGAATTAAAATTGGCAATCTCGATAAGGCGTTCTTATATGCCGGTTATGAACTTGAGATCCCTTTCCACTATAAGGAAAAAACTTTCATTAATGAACAAAAAGATAAATTCACAGTATGGTTTTCAGACCGGGTACCCACTGTGAATTCTTCGCTGCTGGTGGGCGTACAATTACCCTATGGATTTAATTTTAAATTCAAATATTATTTTACTGAATTCTTCAACCAGGATTTTGAGGAAGTCGATACCCAGACGGGAGAAAGAACAAAACCTTATGAAAACCTGAACGTGCACGTGATGTACATTTCACTGGCCTTCAACCTGTTCAGAAACGCCGAAATATATGAATTCGATTGATGCAGTGGTCTGATGCAATTAGGATACATATTCCTTAAATCTTACATGAAGCCAAATTATGGTGAAATAATCACACACAGCGGTGGTTTATGGATGAAGCGCAGCCTTCTTCAGGGAGGAGCCACCATGGGGCGCATCGGGAAAATATGATAACTTATCTCTGAGTAATCTCGACATTATCCGTGGTATATAACTACTTCGCGATTAAATCATTCCAGGGACGGAAGAAAAAAACCACCCGTCCTCTCTTTATCTTTTAACCTTCAGTCGAGTTAATTCACTGAGGTAGTATCACTGGCAGGCGTTGGACTTTCTTTCTTGGGAGTCCCGGCATTCTTTGAATCCTGAAAGGCCTCATTCAATCCCTGAACCACGTCTTTGGTTACATCCATTGCCTGGTGTCCGTAAAGCAATACACTGCCCGGCTTATAATTCAATACAACGGTATACCCATTTTCCTGGGCATAATCTTTCAGATAATCAGAAACCCGCTCATACAATTGCTTGTTAACCTCGGCTTCCTCTTTCATCATATCCTGGGACAGGGTTTCCTGATATCTAAGCAGGTTTTGCTGTTTCCTGACCAGGTCTTCTTCCACTGCCTGGGCCTGACTCATGGTCATATTTCTGGCATTCCGTTGATAATTTGAAATTTCGGTCTGTAATCCCTGCGCTTTGGAAGTATAATCCGATTCAAGATTTTTTCTCTTTTTCTCAAGGTTAGCTGCCAATTCCTTGAAATACTCATAATTCTCTAAAAGAGAATCTTCATTTATATAAACAATGACAACTTTCTCAGGCATGATGGTATCACTGACCTGCATGACAGGATCACTGGTTACCGCTTTATTATCAGAAAAATGTAAAACGAACAGCACAATTACAGCTACCAGTACGATCAAATTCAATATGATGGAAAAATATTTCACTTTTTTATTCTCATTTTGTTTAAACGAGCGCAAATATAAGGAAAGAATAAAATATTTCTGCTTAATTGCCTGCTTATTTGCTTACGGACGAAGATCCCGATTATCATAGCAATATTCCAGTATCACATGATCTTCATTTTTTCTTATAGGTGTAGTGAAAATGAATATCTTCCGGATGGGTATGATCCCATTTTCCTTCTTTATCGATCATCGCTTCCTCCTCTTCCTGATCATGAAGCTGAATTGAAGGGTCCTTTTCTCCAACATAGATCGGGACTTTTTTAAAATAAATTGCCAGGAAGATTCCCGCTACCGAACCCATCAGATGTGATTCCCAGGATACATTTTCATCCCCCGGGAAAAGGCCATAGATCATATATCCATACAGGAAAAAAATAATCATGGATATGGCCAGTGATCTGGGATTTCTTCGAAGCACCCCTCCCCAGAAGATAAACATCATCAATCCATAAACGATGCCGCTGGCCCCGATATGGTAAGCCTCCCTTCCGATTACCCAGACCCAGAATCCAGTAGCCAGGTATATCCAGACAAAAACCTCCAGGGCGATCTTATGATAAAAATAAAACAATCCAAGACCCAGGATTACCAGGGGAAATGTATTGGAAATCAGGTGTATCAGATCCCCATGGATCAGCGGACCGGTCAGGATGCCGATGCTTCCCTTGAGGGTTCGTGGAAGGATCCCATAATATCCCAGGTCCCATCCTTCAGCCCATTCTAAGGATTTAACGGCCCAGAGAATAAGCACAAAAGAAAGGGTTAAATAAATTCCTCTTTTAAATATCTTTAATTCACGAACCTGAAACATCTTCCTGAAATCCTGTAATCCATCCAAATCATTCATCGATATCCTGATATGATAACGATTTCTCTATCTATAAATATAATCATTTCAATGGCCAAAATCTATTAAAAATACATTTCAGAAGCCTGCCTGTAAGTATTGGCATGGGCTTCAATGATGCATCTAATATCCCTTGAATAACCTCCTCCCATAACCACCACGACCGGTATTTTGTTTTTCCGGCAAATAGTAAAGACTTTCCGATCTCTTTCAGCACAGCCCCTGAGAGTAAGTCCAAGCCTTCCCAGTTGATCTGACTCAAGCACATCCACACCCGCCTGATAAAATACAAAATCAGGCTCAAAGATGTCCAGGAGATCCTTCAGATGAAAATCCAGTTTTTTCAAATAAAAGGAATCGGTGATCCCGTCTGGAAGGGGGATGTCCCTGTCCGATTTCTCTTTATATAAGGGATAATTATTCTCTCCATGCATACTGAAGGTAAAAACCTGTTTATTTGCCTTAAATATCGCGGCTGTACCATTCCCCTGATGTACATCCAGGTCAACAATGAGAATTTTTTCCGCCAGGAGCCGGTCAAGTAAATAAAACGCTGCTATCGCTATGTCATTCAGCAGGCAGAAGCCTTCCCCCCGGTCATGGTAAGCGTGATGTGTACCACCAGCGACATTGAAAGAGATCCCATTCTCTTTGGCATACAATGCGCATTGAATGGTACCCTGCGTAATACTGATTTCTCTTGAGATCAACCGGGCAGAATAGGGAAAACCAATCCGCCTGATCTCCTGTTTGGTCAACAATCCTTTTTTAAGTTTGCCCCAGTAAGCTGCTTCATGTACTTTTAATACATCATCTTCTTCCGCCTCACCCGGATCAAATAAATAGGATTGTTGAATGGTTCCCTCATAGATCAATTGCTCCGGGATCAGATCATATTTTTCCATGGGGAACCTGTGTCCCACCGGTAATGGATGCTGATATAAAGGATTCCAGGCAATCTTAAACATAAGATTATAACATCTTCTTCTGATAAAAAGTTTTTCCGGATCCAGCAAGATCTCCGATAAGATAAAAAATGAAAGATCATTGTCAAAATGGGATCATTTATTATTTCAAAATGAAGCAGATGAACCTCACCGGACCATAAGCGTTGGCCTTAGGAAGTATCCAGATGAAGGTGGGAGAATCAGTGAATCTGAGAGACGGGGAGATGGGGAGACGGAGAGAGGGAAAAGTGGAGAGATAAGGAAATGAGAATACGGTGCGGAAAATTATAAATCAATCATCCATCCATTATTTGATCATCAGATGGTCAAGGATCCGGGAAAATGATTTAAAATTCAATCATTCAAGAATCATTCACTCTATCCCTGGACATTAGGGAAACCGGTGAATCATCCGGTCGATCATAGAAACGCGAAAGCGTATAAGGATTCCTGATAAAAAATATGAATCTCAAGAGGCCGTTCCGATACTGTGTCGAAATGGATATCTTTGCCCTCATGCGATGGATAAAGAAAATACGATCCAGTATTTTGCGGAAAAAGGATCATATGCCATGGGCCATTTCCACGATATTCATTCTTTTAGCCATTATTTCCTGTGAATCGTTAAAGGAAACCAAAGAAAATCAGCAATTCACCCTTTTAAAACCTTCCCGTACCGGCATTGAATTCAGCAATGCGCTCATTGAAACTCATGAGATGAACGTGATCATCTACCAGGATTTTTACAGTGGAGGAGGTGTGGCCATTGGTGATGTCAACAATGATGGGTGGTCTGATGTCTTTCTGACTGGCAACATGGTCCCTGCCAAGCTTTATCTGAATCTGGGAAATTTAAAATTCAAGGACATCACGGAACAATCCGGATTGTCGGATATGGGAAAAGGATGGTATACCGGCACGACCATGATCGATATCAACAATGATGGTTATCTTGACATATACCTTGGTAAATCGGGTCTGGAGGAAGCAGAAGACCGGCAGAACCTGCTATTCATCAACCAGGGAGACGGCACCTTCAGCGAGCAGGCCCGTGACTATGGATTGGACCATCCCGGTTATGCTGTGAATGCTACGTTTTTTGATTATGATAACGATGGGGACCTGGACATGTACCTTGTGAACCAGGGACCTGAAAAATATGAAGGAGGGAATGCGGAATATTTACGAAATGAAGTTCATGTATTTGCCGGCGATAAACTGTTCGAGAATATTGGTCACAAATTCATCGATGTAACCACCGAAGCAGGCATTTACAGCAGTATCATCGGTTTTGCCCATGGGGTTGCAGCGGGAGATATCAATGAAGATGGATGGGAAGATCTTTTTGTCAGCAATGACTTTTTTGAGCATGATTACATCTACCTCAACAATGGGGACAAGACCTTCAGGGAGGTGACCAAGGAAGCCACCAAACATATCTCCTATTTTTCAATGGGGAACGATATGGCCGATTATAATAATGATGGGCTCCTCGATATCATGGTGCTTGACATGGTGGCTGAAGATAACCAGCGATTGAAGGAAAACTTGGGGGGGATGAAAGATCATCGTTTCCAGGTGGCTCTCAAACTGGGGTATCATTACCAGTATATGTTCAATGTACTTCATCTCAACAACGGCAATGATACCTTCAGTGAGATCGGTCAGCTCGCAGGTGTTTCGACAACCGATTGGAGTTGGGCTCCTGTTTTCGCAGATTTCGACAATGATGGCTGGAAAGACCTGTACATTTCCAATGGTATCCGGAAAGACATCCGGAATATTGACTGGGGAGAGCTTTATCGGGATGTACGGAAACTTTCCGGCAATAATTTTGAATTCGAACCGGTTCAATGGGATTTGTTATTAAATTCCATGCCTTCCAAAAAAATTTCTAATTATATGTTCAGGAATAATGGGGATCTCACCTTTTCAAAAGTATCGGCGGATTGGGGGTTGGATATACCTTCCTTTTCCAATGGGGTGGCTTATGGTGATCTCGATCATGATGGGGACCTCGACCTGGTGGTCAATAATATCGATGATTATGCCTTTGTATTCGAAAATCATGCAGATCGGTCCGGAAAGAATCATTATTTACGGATCCAATTGAGGGGAGACGATAAAAATAAGCTGGCCCTTGGCGCCAAGGTCAGGATCTATTATGGAGATCGATTTCAATACCAGCAACATTATCTTACCCGTGGATACCGTTCAAGTATGGAGCCTGTGATGCATTTTGGACTGGGAAAAGATACCCTGGTGAACCGGATCGAAGTGACCTGGCCAAATGGAAGGACCTCCTTGTTGGAAAATGTCAACGCAAACCAGGAAATCACATTTCGCCTCGATGAATCTGAGAATAAAACCTTTCCATCCCGTATGGATCAGGTTCCTTATTTTTATGATATTCCTGAAAAAAGGGGAATTGAATACCTACATACAGAAAATGAAATTGACGACTATTACCGGGAACCTTTGCTGCCCTATAAACTTTCCATGCTGGGGCCTGCCCTGGCGGTGAGTGACGTGAACGGGGATGGCCTGGATGATTTTTATATTGGAGGGGCTTTCAGGTATCCGGGAGCGCTTTTTCAACAAAATCAGGATGGCACATTCGAATCGATCGATGTAGGCCTCTGGCAAGACGAACGATTATTTGAAGATATCGGAGCTCTTTTCTTCGATGCTGATCAGGACGGTGATCCGGATCTCTATGTAGTAAGCGGCGGCAATGAATATAAGGAAGGAACCGAAGGCTTGCAGGACCGTTTATACCTGAACGATGGGAAAGGAAAATTCAAAAAAGACCCGGATGCTTTGCCACCCATGCTGTCCAGTGGATCCAGAGCTGTTCCGGCCGATTTTGACCAGGATGGAGATCTCGATCTGTTTGTAGGAGGACGTCTGGTTCCTGGAGAATATCCACGTCCGGCAGATAGTTACCTCCTCGAGAACAGGAATGGGAAATTTGTAAATATCACCGAAGGATCAGCCCCCCAATTTAAAAAACTGGGAATGGTTACCGATGCGGTGTGGTTGGATATCGACCTGGATCAGGATCTCGATCTGATCCTTGCCGGAGAATGGATGCCCATCACGATTTTTGAAAACCATCAGGGCAAATTCTCCAGGTTGGAGAATGAGGACAATGGTCTCAGATATTCTTCCGGATGGTGGTTCAGCCTCGCTGCCCATGATTTTGATCAAGATGGTGATCTGGACCTGGTTGCCGGAAACCTGGGCCTGAATTTTAAATACAAAGCTTCGGAATCTGATCCCTTTGAAGTATATTATCTGGATTATGATCATAATAACCGGTATGAGATCATACTGGCTTATCGTCAGGATGGCAAACAGTATCCGGTAGTAGACCGCGTTGACCTGATCTCCTCCATTCCGGTACTGGCAGAAAAATTTCCAAAAAATGATCCTTTCTCCATAGCTTCTCTTTCCGATATTTTTGGCGACTCGGCACTGGCCGGTGCATTACATTATGAAGCATATACGTTTGCATCGAGTTATATCGAAAACCTTGGAAATGGAAAGTTCAGGATGGTTCCTTTTGATAATCATGCCCAGATATCCAATCAGAACGCAATATTGACTGAAGATGTAGATCTCGACGGAAATATGGATATCATCATGGGGGGTAATCTGTATGGGGCGGAAGTCGAAACCACCCGGAATGACGCCGGCATTGGCATCCTCCTCAGAGGGGATGGAAAAGGAAATTTCACGCCGGTTCCCTTTCTACGAAGCGGGCTCTATGCGGATGGTGACATTAAAAATATGAAATGGCTAAAAACTTCCTCCGGGAAATTGCTGGTATGTGCCAGAAATGGGGAAGAAATCCAGTTGATTGGCCTCAGTCAAAAGAGAGTGCTTGCAAAAGCTCCTGATTAGCCTTATAAAATCAAATCTTGATCATCAAACCCACCAAATACACCATTTTTCAATTATTAAAACTTGATTACTTAAAAAACGGGCTGAATAATTATATTTCTATCTATAGATCATTTATTTAATTCAGGAATTAAAAAATTCGTTGTTTGCCTGTCTGGCTTATAAAGTAATACATAACTTGAATTCAATTGAGAATCATCCTCGATTTCCAGAACCAATTCGAACATTTCCCCTTCCCAGTCAGGCATCCTGATCCTTGCTGTTGGACCTGCCAGGTTCTGATTGGGGGGCACTTCCATGAAATCCCATTGCATTAATTCGAGTTCTTTATCCCCAATGAGCTTGACAATCATTTTTCCTGGGGGAATTTTTTCAGGTGAATCATTCAGTAAAAAAAGATCCACCGTAAATTCTTCGTCTTTCTTCCAGGAAAATTTTTTCACACGACCACTGGCCAAAACAGGACGGCAGGATTCACTTACAGCGTCAAACGCAGGTTTGGGGCGGGCTGGCCAATTGATAAGGCTGTTATTGGCGGCAGTAGGCCAGGGTTCGTTAAAACACCAGTTCAAAGCCATGGAACAATAAGGCTTTTGCCGCCTGGCTTCCTCATAGATCACCTTGTATCCCTGGCTCTGTACAAGCTGACCACGGCCAACCAGGGTTTCCAGATTGTCAGAGGAGCCAAAATAAACTTTCAACATATCCTCACATAACCAGGTATTTCCTACCCAGGCATTGTAAGCATGATGGGTCTCCCATACGGTGCCGGGTTTGGGCGGGAAAAGCTGGTCTGGCGGAATAAAGGATTCAAGGATCTCCACGGAGGATGGACCCGGCATTCCAAATTCAGTATAGGCGGTATTATGGGCTTGTGGCATCCATTGAAAGACCTCCTCGCCAGTCAACATATCCCTGAAAACATAATTCCCATGACCTACCCCCATGATCGGGGAAGTTGGGATAAAAGGCCGCGCAGGATCCAGCCGGAAGGTCAGGCTGTTGAGCAAACGTAATGCCAGGGACTGATCGGTCATGCCCGACCAGTTGTTGTACAATTCATTTCCCCCACACCACATCACGAGGCTTGGATGTTTTCTAAGCCGATGAATGATGGAGGAAGCTTCCTGTTCCAGTACAGCCAGGTAGTCAGGTGTCCCTTCATATGGGTTACAGGCCAGGGGAAAATCCTGCCAGACCAGAATCCCCTTTTCATCACATAGTTCAAAAAAGGCATCCTTGTTAACGATCGCCCCACCCCAGATCCTCAATAAGTTGAAATTCGCTTTTAATGCTAAATCCGTAAGGGTATCATAGGTCTGATGGGTGATGATCCCTGGGAAAATTTCGGGATTGACCCAGTTGGTTCCCCTGCAGAAGATCCTTCGTCCATTGATCTCCATCGTCATGGGAGGATTACTCCTGGATTTCGGGAATCCCTCTACCTGCCAGGTACCAGGATTCATCACCAGTTTCACACGCCGGAATCCTATACGTCGGTGAACGGTCTGCTTCACCTCATTTTCATTCATCAGACGTAATTCCACTTCATACAGATAGGGTACTCCCTGATCCCAGGGCCACCAAAGGAAAATATCCGGAACCTCAAAATCAATGCCCGGTTGGTTGTTCACGATCTGCCCTGTTCTCTTCAGAATTTCGACATCCACCTGGTTTCTGATGAGGATCTCATAAGACATCCCTTCTATTTCAGAACCGGAAAAAGTCAATGTGACGCTGGCGGTTGTAAGCTCCTCGTTTAACTGATAGTCGACATCCCAATCGTTCAATCCCTTCCGGCTGATAACCTGGATCCCTGTTTCATCCCAGATCCCGCAAGGGATCAGTCTTGGATGCCAGTCCCAACCATAACTTACGGCTGGTTTTACGGACCGGTCAGCTTGTGACCGGTCACGGTGTTCCTGTTGCGCTTTTGGAGCAGGATAAATATCCACCATCAATTCATTTTTATCCTTTAAATGATCCGTAAGATCCAGATCGACCGGGGTGAACATTCCTTCCTGGTAATGAAGCTTTTCCCCATTCAAATAAATATCAAATTCATAATCAATTCCTTTTGAAAAAAAGACTACGTGCTGGTTATCCGTAAAATCTGGTTTATCGAAAACCGTCCGATAGGTCCAGTACACATCCTCCATCCAGCCATAGTCCTTCCAGTTATCGGCATACCAGTAGGGTCCCCACTGATTCGCCCGGGCATAATCCAGCTGTACAGCTCCGGGCACTTCCGCCGGATACCAGTTTTCAGGTATCTTTTTCTTTTCCTGATGAAATCCGATTTCCCAGTTTAGTAGCAGGGAATCTCCCGATTGCACAGCATAGACGGCATTTAAATCCAACATGAATAATAGTGATAAAATGATCCTGTACTTGACAATTTTTTTCATGGCACCTCAAATTAGCAACAATTGATCAACCGAGGAAGAATTTTAAAATATTTTGAATATCAAAGTACCCAACACGGGCGCAAATGAACACCAAAGAGATGTCATCCCTTAAAGGGATGACATCTCTTCTTGATTACCCAGGCTGGCGTGGATGATAGATGCTGGATTGAACAACGACTCATCCGTGCCCGTTTCCTTATCTTCATCCTTCACAAGCGTCGTCATCCCTGCCTTCCTGATCCTTTAGGCAGGTGGAAACAGGGATCTCCAGCCTCATTACTCGAGACATTTTTCTACTGGTAAAGCGGTTTTTATTTCCTGTGCGTTGTTTATTTGGACAAGATACTCTAAGGGACGCTCCACAGCCGCTGGGCCGAGTCCTTGCATTTAGCCTGCTTTTAATCCACACAAACCCTTACTGATCCAAGGATTAAAAGAGGTCTCTCTGCAAAGACTGATATCAAAAAACCAGTATAGTTTCTTTCTTTATATCGAAGTTGGTGTGGGAGCGAGACATTTTCCGATACTTGAATCGGGTAAAAGCAGGAAGACACCAGTGACCGGGCGCACAAAGCCCGTCCAAACACCGGCACCAGAAAAGGTGACCCAGGGGATACTGGAAATCAATCCTTCAGGTCCACGGGTTTCCTGGATTGCCTTCGGAGGCCGTCTTAAAGTGTCATTTCTATCCCGCCTGTGGCGGGAAGAAAACCGATAAAGAATAAATCATTGATTATCAATCATTAACAGATTCCTCCCGGGTCCCCGACTTGATCGGGGAACACGGAATGACATATTGGACACTTTTGAGACAGCCTCATCTCTTTGAGCGCTGGCTCACCCATGCCCTATTTATTACCTTTTTACATCACAGTAATGGATTTTACAAAGTAATTCTTATCAATTTTAAATAAATTAGCAGACTCCGGATTTGGCCGTATATGAGATATTGCATGAGGTATTATATTAAAATCTTCGTATTGGTATTATTCTCTGGATTTTTTTTGTTTAGTTGCCAGGAGAAAGGAAAGCTATTCCGGACCCTTCATTCCCGGAGTACGGGGATTACCTTCAATAACCACCTGGAAATCAATGATACCATCAATGGGGTGGTTTTTGAATATGTATACAATGGGGCCGGACTGGCCGTGGGGGATGTGAACAACGATGGTCTCAATGACCTTTTTTTTGCCGGAAACATGGTTTCTTCCCAGCTTTACCTGAACCAGGGATCACTTACTTTTAAAGACATCACTGCCATGGCGGGCGTATCCACTGATCGCTGGTGTACCGGAACCTCCTTTATAGATATCAATGCGGATGGCCTCCTGGATCTCTATATCTGTGTGGCCGGATTGGGCACACCGGAGGATAAACGCAATATCTTCTTTATCAACCAGGGCGTTGATGAACAGGGCATCCCACATTTCAAGGATCTGGCCAGTGAAATGAACCTTGCGGATGATGGTTATAGTACCATGGCTGTTTTTTTTGATTATGACAAGGACCAGGATCTCGATGTTTATATCCTGACCAATGCCATGGAAGCCAAACTGCGGAATGCCCTGCGGCCAAGAAGGGTAAATGGAGAAGGACCGAGTACGGACCGCCTCTACCGGAACGATGGAAATGGGCATTTCACCAATGTGTCAAGGGAAGCCGGTATCCTGCAGGAAGGTTATGGCCTGGGCATTGGTATCTGTGATATCAACCAGGATGGATGGACGGATGTGTATTGTTCCAATGATTTTTTATCCAATGACCTGCTCTGGATCAACAACCGGGACGGAACTTTTTCTGAACAATCGGCTACTTATTTCAAACATTTTACCAACAACGGGATGGGGATGGACATTGCGGACTATAACAATGACGGCTTACTGGATATCATTGTACTGGACATGCTTCCCATGAGCAATCAAAGGCAAAAACAGATGATCGGATACAGAAACCTGACCCGGTTCTATGAAAGCCTGGATATGGGATATCACCCTCAATTCCTAAGGAATACCCTTCAGTTGAATCGGGGAAAATTCGATGACGGAAGATACCGGTTCAGCGAAATCGGATATCTTACTGGAGCTTATCAGACCGATTGGAGCTGGTCCCCACTATTGGCGGATTATGACAATGACGGTTGGAAGGATCTGTCCATAACGAATGGATACCGGAAAGATGTAACCAACCTGGATTATATTTATTTTACCCTGCAGGAGAACATGATGTTTGGAACACGTCAGGCAAAAAGAGAACAGGCCATCTCGGCGATGAACGAACTTCCGGATGTTCAATTGCCTAATTTTATTTTCAGTAACAATCAGGACCTTACTTTTACGGATAAATCAAAGGAATGGGGTCTGGATTATCCGACCTTTACCAATGGTACTGCCTATGCTGACCTCGATGAAGATGGTGATCTTGACCTTGTGATCAATAATATTGACCAGGAAGTGATCATCTTTAAAAATCTGACCAGTGAAAAAAAAGATCATCATTTTCTCAAAGTAAAATTTGACCGGTCAGTGAAAGATTTTGAGAAAATCGGCCTTAAGATCTGGGCATATCATCAACAGAACACACAATATTATGAATATTCGCCTTACCGGGGTTATAAATCCACAGTAGGCCCTGAAATATTGATTGGATTGGGCAATTCAAAGTCCATCGATTCCCTGATCCTCCAGTGGCCCGACGGAAGCTCCCGGAAATGGCAAAAACTAGACGCCGATTCTACCTTATGGTTGCGGAAAGATCCCTCCCCTGCCTCCGCTCCGGGACATATAATCCCGGGTTTTAATAAAGGAACCCACACGCTCAAGTTTACAGACCTGACTGAAGCCTATCACCTGAAAATCAAACACCAGGAACATTCAAGGAACGATCTTGATCAAATTCCCATCATCATGCACAACCTGGGTCAATATGGTCCAGGGATTGCAGTGGGTGATGTGAACCAGGATGGATTGGAAGATCTTTTTGTTGGAAACGACAGCAACTTTCCCGGATTTCTTATCCTTCAGCAGCCTGATAAGACATTTTCCAACATCCCGTTTCCCATGGATTCAGTGTATGAAGATCTGGGGGTACTTTTCTTTGATCCCGACCAGGATGGAGATCTTGACCTTTATGTGGTTTCAGGTGGTTCCAACTGGAATGATGGAGATCTGAAATATCAGGACCGTCTCTATCTGAACGATGGAGCCGGGCATTTTACCCGCTCAGAAGATGCCCTTCCATCCATTACATCTTCCGGGTCCTGTGTGATTGCAGGAGATTATGACATAGATGGGGACCTCGATCTTTTTGTCGGCGGCCGGATCACCCCGAATAAATATCCTTCCACTCCGAAAAGTTATCTATTGGAAAATCAGGATGGAAAATTTAAGGATGTTTCCAGTAAGCTTGGTATCACGGGAGGATACATCGGGATGGTAACCTCCGCACTCTGGACGGATCTCAATGGTGATCCGTTGCCTGATCTGATCATAACCGGTGAATACATGCCCATTACAGTTTTAATCAATGAGGGTACAAAATTCAATAACAGAACGGCAGATTATCAACTTGAAAATACCAGCGGCTGGTGGAACAGTATCCACGGTGTGGACCTGGACCATGATGGAGATATTGATTATGTCGTGGGTAATTATGGTTTAAATTCTTTCTTCAAACCGACCATTGATCATCCGGTAGAAATTTACGCCAATGATTATGATAAGAACGGATCTTTTGATCCCATCACGACTGTTTATATCCAGGACGAATCTTATATTCTTCATCCCAGGAACCTGATGATCGATCAGATCCCAAGTTTCGAATACCGTTTCAGGACCTTCGACAAATACAGTACCACACCATTCAACCGTTCATTTACCGAAGAAGAGATCAGCAGTTCCCTACATCTTCAATGTAACATGCTTCAATCCATTATTCTGGAAAAAAAGGGAAATAATTTATTTGAAATCCATTCTCTGCCCAACGAAAGCCAGTTTGCCCCGGTTTATGGGATCGCTTTTGACGATTTCAATCAAGATGGTCGGCCGGATCTTTTCCTGATTGGTAACAGCTATTCGGAGGAAACGGTCTATGGTTATTATGATGCTTCTTTCGGGTCGGTCCTGCTTAACCAGGGGAATTTTTCCTGGCACTTCCTTGAAAACAATCAAATCAACCTGATCGCTGACGGTGATAAAAAAGCTTTGTCAAAAGTAAAGATCGGAGATGGTCTCGGATACATCATGACTGAAAACGATGGCTTTCTACAGGCTTTTATTGTCAATCAACCACCAGGCGGGAGTTTTATCGAACTTGAAGAAGATGACTGGTATGCCCTGGTTGAATATGAGAATGGTGAGACGGCCAGGTTTGAGTTCTACCATGGGGCTGGTTATCTTTCCCAGGATTCAAGGATTTTAATTAAAGAACCGCAGATGAAGGGCGTTAAAATTGTAAAATATTCAGGAAAATTGCGTAATTTTTAAAATTTTGCCATTATTTTTAAACATAATGATGCGGTCGGACTGCTGATTTTTCAGGAAACATATTGTCATTATTTTTTTTGCAATCAAATCTTTCAGGACCCTTGTTTGATCTGTTTGAATATAAATCATCATGAATGATCCCTTGAATGAAGGTGTTGAATATTATTTTAGCTTATAAAAAAGTGGTGAGATTCTCCATTTTAATTTTTTATTTTTTTTCCCTTTTCCCGTCACTCTGTTTCTCGCAGCCTGAATCAGATAATCTTTTAGTTGGTGACCAGGATGAAAATGCAAAATTCCTTAAATCAAAAGCAGACGAGGAAGGCTTGATCCTTTATTTTAATCCAGCCTGGTTTGACCATATAGAAATTTCCCTGGAATTAAGAGATCTGTTTTTAGAAGATTTATTGGTTCAACTTCTTCCGAAACTTAACCTGCAGCTCATACAATTCCCCCCAAACTATTTGATCATCACAAAAGATATTTTACAGCACAGGCAAATGAAGGAACAATCAAGTCAAGAACCTCGTGATCAAATGGATTATATATTCGATCCAACCAAACAGTATACCTTAACCGGGACGGTCCGGGATAATAAGCGTTCAGAGCCGCTGATCGGTACAACCCTTTATATAAAGGAATTACAAACGGGAACTTTAACCGATGAATATGGTAGATATTCATTGACCCTTCCATCAGCTTATTATCATTTTTCATTTACAGCGTTGGGTTATGAAGAAGAAGAATTTGAGATTGCCCTGCAAAGGGATTCAATCATCGATATTACCCTATATGATCAATCCACTCAATTGCAGGAAATTATTGTCTATGATATGACCGAAGATAAAAATGTAACAGATATATCCATGGGAACCACCCGCATTAATCTTCAAACCCTGAATAAGATCCCTCCCATGATGGGAGAAGTGGATGTGATCCGTAGCATCATGTTACTTCCCGGGGTAACATCGGTTGGTGAGGGGGCTACGGGCTTCAATGTCAGAGGGGGCAGTGTCGATCAGAACCAGATATTGCTGGATGAGGCGCCCATCTTTAATCCATCCCATTTTTTCGGCCTTTTCACTGCCTTTAATTCAAAAGCTATCAAAGACCTGACCATTTCAAAAGGGGGAATTCCAGCGCAATATGGGGGACGGATATCTTCCATACTCGATGTAAAACTTAGGCAGGGTAACAACAACAGGATTCATGGGGAGGGCGGGATCGGACTGGTTACCAGCAACCTTCTCCTGGATGGTCCCATCATTAAAGATAAAACCACTTTCCTGTTTTCCGGAAGGGCAACGTATTCAGACTGGCTTTTGCGTTTTATTCCAGATAAGCAAATCAATAACAGCAGGGCCTATTTTCATGATTTTATCGGAAAAGTGTCGCATCAGATCAATCCCCGGAATAATCTATCCGTCAGTGGTTATACCAGCATGGATAAATTCCATTTCCCTGGAGATTCGATCTATGGATGGAGTAATTATTCCGGTACTCTTAAATGGTCGAAAACCATAAATCCAAGGTTGTTCAGCATGAATTCATTTATTTTCAGCAGTTATGATTATAAAGTCTGGGGTACGCAACCTGAAAATGCTTTTAAATGGAAGGCTGGGATTCAATATTTCGGATTTAAAAGTGATTATACTTTCATACCCAATCTCAATAATAAAACGGATGCCGGGATCCACCTGAATTATTATCGGGTGAAACTAGGCAATCTGCTCCCTGACGGAAATGAATCGAATGTGAATGCATTTCTCATGGATCCGGAAAGGGCACTTGAATCGGCCATTTATATGAATCATGAATATAAAATAAGCCCTGACATCACGATCATGGGCGGGCTGAGGTATTCGTTTTATATTTTAATGGGACCAGGCACTACTTTTCTTTATGATCCATCAGCACCAAAATCCATTTCTACGGTTACTGGCCAACAGGAATACGGATCTGGTGAGATCATGCAAAAGTATGGAGGGATAGAACCCCGCATCTCATTTCGTTACGCCCTTGATAAAAATACCTCTCTTAAAGCAAGTTATAACCGGATGAGGCAATACATTCATCTCATCTCCAATACCTCCGCAATCTCACCTGTGGATATCTGGAAACTCAGTGACAGTTATCTTGAGCCACAGATCGGGGACCAGATAACCATGGGGATTTTTAAAAATTTTAAATCCAACACCTACGAAACTTCTGTGGAATTGTATTATAAATACATCCAAAACAGCCTGGATTATAAGGATGGGGCTGAACTCGTATTGAACAGGAATCTGGAGAGAGAACTGGTTGAGGGCGTGATCAGGGCATATGGGGCTGAATTTCTGATCAGGAAAAACAAGGGCCGGTTCAATGGCTGGATCGCCTATACACTTTCGAGGGCCGAACGAAAAGTGGAAAGCCGATTTCCGGAGGAAACCATTAATTCAGGAGATTATTATCCGGTAAATTATGACAAACTTCATGATCTGGCCGTAGTAGGAAATTACGATTTTACCAGACGTCATTCATTGAGTCTGAATTATGTATTTTATTCCGGCCGACCTATCTCCTACCCCGTAGGAAGTTTTGGGTATGAAGCTTTTCTGATCGCTAATTTTGAAGTGCGAAACCAGGAACGGATCCCCGCCTATCATCGCCTGGATATTTCTTTTACCATGGAGGGGAACCATAAAAAAAATAAAAAATGGGAAAGTTCATGGACCTTTTCAATATATAATCTGCTGAGTAGGGAAAACCCGTATTCGATTTTTTTCAAAGCCAGAGGTTACAAGGTTGCCCAGGCATACCGCCTGTCGGTGATCGGTGCTGCCATTCCATCCATCACCTACAATTTTAAATTCTAATGGAGAATATTTTAAAATTACGTCTGATCCTGTTTATGTGTTTTGTGTTCAGCATAACTGGATGTATCGATCCTTATGAAACGGTGGTAGAACAGGGTCCCCAGAGGTTGGTGGTCCAGGGACATATGACCAGCGCGGAAGGGCCTTATCAGGTGGTATTGTCCTATTCAGGTAATTATTCCGATCATATCGATGGCATAGCGGAATATATTTCCGGTGCCTACGTATGCATTCGTGATGATCAGGGAGCGTGTTCAGAATTGTTTGAACTGGGAAATGGAGTTTATAAAACCTGGGATCAAAATTTCCAGGGAGAAATCGGTCGTACTTATCATTTGGAAATAATTCTACCGAATGGAAAACAATATTTATCTGAACCTGAATCCATGATCAAGCCGCCGGAAATCACTAAAATTTATTATGAGTACAGGATGGAAACAGAACTGGAGCCTGAAGGATTTTATGTCTATGTGGATGTAAATGACCCATCCGACCAGGCCAATTTTTATAAATGGGAAACGATTTCGTGGTATTTATATTCCTGGGATCCGTGCTGGAGAAAAGTGTCCGACTTTTCACCATTTAATATTGAATCCGATAAAAATATCAATGGAAATAAAATTGCCAGGAAACTGGTGAAAATAGTCCCTTATAACAGCCGCTTACCCTATGTAGTTACGACCTATCAGCTTGGTTTATCAGAAAATGCTTACCAATACTTAAAAAGCCTGAATGATCAGATCAACCTTACAGGGAGTATTTTTGATCCTCCTCCAACTTTTATCAGGGGCAATATAACGAATGATGAGGATCCGGCTGAAATCGTGTTGGGCTATTTTTATGTGGCAGGTACTTCGGATATCGAGATCGCTATTGACCGTAGTTTACCTGAAAACCCACCTTCTTATTATGCCCCGGTAGAAGAAATACCTTTGTATTGCGGAGATCCCTGTGACTGGTTATGTGTTTCTTTCGGTGGGGGAAAATGCGGAGTAGCTCCATGCCCCCCGGAATGCAATGATCTGCCGAATATAACCTATAAACCACCCATAAGCTGGCCATTAAATGAAAATATATGTGATGAATAGAATGATAGTTCTTATGATCATAATAATCTCGCTAACCAACGGAACCCAAGTGGCCGGACAGGATATTGAATATTCGATGCTTGTAAATAAACACTATTTTTCTACAGGGGAGCAAATCTATTTTTCAATGTATAAAGGTTCATCCAACTTACTTCCTTCTGGCTGGCCTTTGTATTTTACCCTTCTAAAAGTGTATGAAGATCATCAGGAGTTAAAAAGAGCAGTAAAAGTTCGGTGGGATGGGATCCAATCCCATGGATATCTGCCTATTCCCGATGATCTTACCTCCGGGGAATATATCTTAGGCGTTTTTCCTTATCCCTTGTCAGCTGAAGCAAGTCCCTGGATTTACACTTATCTCTATGTGTATAATCCGACAGATAGTGAGAAAGATATCTCTGGTCCTGATAAAAAAATGGATGATAACAGCGGTGTCGATTTACCAGATAATCCGAACATGACCTCGAATAAAATTTCCCTTAATTGTAAATTGGAGGAAGACCAATCCAATGGGAGGGGGTTTACAGTTATCGGAAATCTCACTTCCGGAAATCAGATTGCCGTACAGGCAGAAATTTCGATATCGGTAGTTGATCAAAGATTTTATGACAGGGGTCAATCTACTTTGATCGACAGCCAAGATCTACCTGATTTTCAGAATTGTCCATTTTCAAACCCGGTGATTCATCAAGATTCGCTCTTGAAAGAAAGTAGATACCTGCATGGCAGACTCCTAATCAATGGTGATCCCGCTCCTTTGAAGAAAATTTATTTTTTTTCTCAGGAAGACTCTTTACTGATCCTTGATAATTATATAACCGATCTGGAAGGGAATTTCCGGTTCCTGGAACCTTCTGTTGGGGATTTTTACTCCCTTAAATTATTAACCGTTCCGGAGGGGGAAAAACAATATCGTTTTGAACTTTTGAACCAGCTGTTCAGGGATAGCACATACCATCTAAATCTCCCGGCATATAAACTCAATAACATACAGGAATTCCGAAACTATGCATCGAAAAAATATCTGATTGATCAATCCTATCTGACGCCGCCTGATAAAGAAAATGAAAAACCACCTCCCAACCTAATAATGGATGCCAAGCCTTCTCATGTCATTTATCTGGACGATTATGTACCTTTTTCAACGCTGGCAGAAATCATCCGCGAAATCGTACCTCAGGTGAGTGTCAAATATCACCAGGGAACCTATGAGATCCGGATTTTTGATGCCCGCGCCAAAAATTATTGTTGTAGTGAAAATCCTTTAATCTTAGTGAATCAGGAACCTTTCGTTGATCCAGGGGAAGTGATGAAAATAAATACAGCCGATATATTCAACATTGAGGTGATCCGGCCCATTGAAGCCATCCGGTCATTCGGGGACATCGGAGTGAATGGGATTTTAAGGATCAATCTGCGACCAGAAATTCCAGTTCCGGTACTTGAAAGCCGTGGAAAAGCCGCTTATCAAATTCCAGCGTATCAGTCCGAAAAAAGAAATATTGCGCAGGAATTGCCTGATGATTATCCGGACTTTCGGAGTTTTTTATACTGGGATGAAAAAATTGAAACTGATCCGGAAGGAAAATTTGAGTTTCAGTTTCACCCTTCGAAACTTACCGGGAATTTTATCATTGTTATAAAAGGGATTACGACAGAAGGTGACAAAATTGATGAAAAGATCGTATTTAATCTCTCTGTGGAAAAATAATTGCCTCTGATTTTTATGGGGAAGCCAATAAGATACCATGGCACGGGGGTTTAATCATGGTACTAAAAAGACATAAATGCAAGGTGGATTGATCATGAAACCATTAAGGCACAAGATCTATTATTTTTCATAAAGGTTAATCCCATTATAAAATAAGGAATAATACTTAGCATTATGCATCCTTTATCTATGCGTGATGGTCACAGTCCATTGGCCTGGTTCCATGATCGTAAATTCAATTCTTCGGGGGGAATTCAAGTTGGCGACTCCACCAGGCAAGGTGGTATCCTGAGTTCCATAAGGAATGATATACCGTAATCCCAGGGTGATCGGAAAGGTGACTCTGACGATTTCTGCATTGAGCCTCCCTCCCTGGTTGGTAACCAGCTGAATCACTCCGGATGTTATTTTAAGAATCTCAAAATTGGTGATCTCCCGGATATTATTCTCAAAAATTTTGATGGTAACCGTATTTCCTGAAGGATCGGAATTTACAAATGTATAGGTGGCATTATCAAGCCTTTCGGTTTCAAGGATCCTGTACCCCTGCAAAGAAGATTTGTCTTCTCCCATATAGCGGAAATTCTCGATGGTTCCTTTGAAATAACCCTTTTGAACCTTTTCATCATTCCCTGTAAATTCCCCAAAGCCATATATTTCACCATTTTTCCATTCCCCGGTAAATTTTCTTCCATCCATAAAAGTGACCGTTCCTTCCCCATCAGGTAATCCTTTCCTGAATTGGCCTTCATAGATGGCTAATTTTCCTACTGCCTTCCCCAAGCCGTTGGCCATTCCTTTTTTACACTCCCCTGAATAATTACCGGCAATTTCATCCAACAACACCTTACATTCCTGTCCTTTGGCAGGGACGATTGAAAAAATGAAGAAAAACGAAAAAATATATATTAAAATTCTTCCCATAATAAAAAAATATGACCCCTTCAAAATCAATGTAAAAGGATGAAAAAAGGGGCCCTGAAGCCCCTTTCAGTTTTAACCGATAATCAATAACCTGCGTTCTGGGTGATATTCTTGTTCAAATCCACTTCACCGGTAGGAATCGGATACAAAAGATTCTTCGGTAATGAAATATTGAATGAAGCATTATCAGAGCTGAAATCAAAACTGGCCAGGTTGATGAAGCCGGCTTCGTGCCACCTCCTCAGGTCCAGCCATCGCTGACCTTCACCAGCCAGCTCCACGAATCTTTCATCCATGATCCATTGACGTACCTGATCCTGGGAAGCGCCTGTTGCGTAATCAGCAGGAACACCAGTAGATCCCATGTTCCTGGCTCTTGTTCGTACCTCATTGACAAGACCTGTGGCGCCATTCTGATCCCCTGTTTCATTCAGGGCCTCGGCTTTAAGCAGGAGTACATCGGCATATCGCAATAAACGGGTATTATTCAAAGAACCTACCCCGCTATCTGCAATCTGATCATCCTGAACATATTTTAAAATATGCCGGTTTGCCGGATCCACAATGTGTGCGATCCTGGGATCATCCGGATCGATGGCATTCACGAGTTTGGTGGTTGCAATAAAGGGTGGATTACCCCAGAAGCTCCAGTGCTCATTGAAATACCCATAATAAGCCGACCAGGATCCAACCACTGAAAAATCATCATTCTGTAACCAGACGTTGTCGGATCCGGAAGCCTGTCCAGCCTGAGTCTCAAATATCGATTCAGAGTTATTCTCGCGATTTACTGAAAAATTATCATTAAAATCAGCCGTCAGACTTTTATCCGTAATCTTATTAAAGGCCGTAACAGCCTGGGAATAAAGAGCATTATCACCCGTCCAGCTTGCCTTAAATACCAGGGCTTTCCCCAGGTATCCATTGGCAGCACTCTTGTTGGCACGGCCGATATTGGTCGCATCCCAGGATGCCGGCAGCAGATTGGCGGCTTCCGTAAAATCGGCAATGGCCTGATCCAGCAGTGCGATCCCATCGGAACTCTGGAGGATTGATCTGGTCTTGTGTATTGATCCGGTAAGTTACCAGCGGAGCGGTGCCAAAATAATTCCATAGCAGGAAGAATGCCCATCCCCGAAGGAAATAAGCTTCCCCTTTATTCTGATCCCGGATGGCGGTATTGCTATAAGCTGATTCATCTCTTTCTTCATCCATGGCGATTTTCTCCAGCAGTACATTGGCTCGATTCACCAGCAGGTAAACGATGTCGTAATCCCTGTTGAGAAAACCATTGCCTGGTTGTAAAGTTGAAAAGATCTCAAACGGCTGTGAACCTCCACTATTGGTGGTGGTAATGTCATCACCCGGTAAGAGGAAGAAAGAATGATGATCCCCATTGCTTCCTCCATAAACAAACAGATCCGCAATCTTTGCATAGGCAGCCAGAACCGCCCGGTCGAAATCGATCTGTTCATCAAAAATATCTGCCTCCGTATCACCGAGGGGCTTCAAATCCAGATTATCTTTATTGCATGCATTACTTATGAACAAGACTAGCAGGATGATTAAACTATATTTTAACGCTTTCATATTCTTGATACTTTTATTTCTTAACATAATTCATACTAAAATGTTGCGTTAACTCCGAATGTCCAGGTAACCGGAATGGGAATATTATCGTTTTCCGGATCATTCCCCGACCATTTTGTGAAAGTCAAGAGATTGGAACCGCTTACATACAATCGTACCCGATCGATAAATCCGGCCGAATTGAGCATACTGGTCGGTAATGAATACCCCAGTGTCATATTCCTGATCCGCATGAATCCTGCCTGCTCAACAAACCGGTCTGAAAAACGGTTGTTGGCCGCAGGATCATTATAGACTGCCCTAGGCAATGAATTCACTTTATCCTTGGGATCATACTGATGAGGATTTTCCGGCGTCCAGCGGTTCAACACATTCACCCACTGGTTGATACCGGTAGAGCTCATACTTACCCCTTTGGCCATTTCCTCATTATACTTATACACATCACCGATCCCCTGGAAGAAAATGGAAAAATCGATCCCCTTCCAGTTCAATCCTGCAGTAAATCCATAAAAATGTTTGGGAATGGTATTTCCAATATAGGTCCGGTCATTCAGGTCGACCACGTTGTCCGGGAAGGGTGTATAAAAATCATAACCGGCATCCCTATCCGGTGGACCGTTTACGTCTTTGAAATAGAAGTCTCCAGCGCTGACGAGGTCAGCCGTCCCCTGGTTATCGGTTTTTTCCGATTGCCATTGCTCCACTTCCTGATCGGACTGAAAGATCCCATCCGCTTTAAATCCCCATATATAATATAAAGGGTATCCTTCTTCAATCCGCACATCCGTATTGGTACCTGCCTGTTCCGGGCTGACTATAAAGGGTTGATTATTCCATACCTCCAATACCTCATTATGCACGGTGGTAAGGTTGCCACTGAAAGAATATTGCAAATCACCGATGGACCCATTATATCCCAACTGGAATTCAAAACCGCTATTCTGGACTTTCGCCACGTTGATGATCGGATTGCTGTAATTACCCACACTGGAGGGGAACGAAACCGATTGCAAAATGCCATCGGTGATACGATCATAATATTCCACCGTTGCTGTAATATGATTGTTGAAAAATACTCCGTCAAAACCAAAGTTGGTGGTGGTCGTAGTTTCCCAGGAAAGATCTTCCGTTGGAAAATCCGGCAGGAATAATCCATGGTCCGTATAGCCATAAGGATCTCCGTTACCTGATCCGTAGGAATATTCAGTGGATCTGTTCACGCCTGAAAGGTACGCGAAGGCCGCAGTTTCCTGGTTACCCAGCTGACCCCAACCTGCACGGATCTTCAGGTCATTTATCCAGCTGATCCCTCCCATGAAATTCTCGGCACTGATCCGCCAGGCCAGGGCAACAGATGGGAAAGTACCCCAACGGTAATCCGGTGCAAACCTTGACGTTCCATCCCTTCTTACTGTTACATCTACATAATATTTACTGGCATAGTTATAACTTGCTCTTGCCATGTATCCCTGCAGCGCATACCGGTCGGTCCACTCTCCCACTGTTGTATATTGTTCGCTTTCAATCATTCCCCGTTTTTCCTTGTCTTCCTGGGTGATGTACTGAGAGCCTGATTGAAGAAAATTAAAACCATATTGCTGATCCATGGCACTCAATGTCACATTGATATTGTGGTCCCCGAATTGCTTGAGCCAGTCAATGGTGAGTTCTTTGACTATATTGTAGTTTTTTGAATTCCTGTAAGTCAATGAACCGACCGATGAAAGTCCATCTGCCAGGGAATAAGGATTCCCAGGTGTAATGCTGAACATGTCACTATTCACGCTTGTCCAATTCGAACGACGGTTATAAAACCAGTCTGCACTGAATGTACCTTTAATTTTCAGCCCTTTAATAGGTTCCACCTGAAGATAGGCACTTCCGATATTGCGGAAGATCTGGTATTCATTCTCGTTGATCCTTTTATCAGTTCTTGCCACATAGTTGGATTCCGTTTCCTGGCCATATTTCAAGGTATAATCCACCAGATAGGGAGGTGCGTCCGCATTGCTGCCCCCAAACATCGGATGATCCAGATTTGGAGTGGTCACGGTATCAACAGTAGTTGCATAGCCATACTTATCCTCCACGGGACTGCCTGTGGGATAATAATCATCCTCCAGATAAATAGGTTGCCATGGGGGAGCGCTGACGGCCTGTGACAGGCTATTGGCCTGATCCAGTGTATTCACCAGGGCAAAACGGTAAGTAAGACCAACTTCGATGTAATCGTTCACCTTGCTGGTCACATTGGTAGCCAGTGAATACCTTTCCTGCCAGTTGGCCAGGATGGGGGCATCGGTATATGAATAACCGGTAGATACATAGTAATTGGTATTCTCGTTTCCACCATAAACCCGGGCACTGGCATCCACAATGTTTGCTCCCTGGTTCAACATGGGCTGTTGCCAGTCGATGGTGGGTTTACCACCCAGATAAGCCGCATAATTGGCTGCATCATTGGCAGTTGGATCAAAAACTGCCGGAAGAGGAGCGCTCGCATTGGCCCCATAGGATTCCTGATATAATCCTGTATACTCATTTACACCTAACAAATTGTATACATTGGGTATTTTTTGAAAACCATAACTGTAGGCCAAGTCCACTTTCGGGCGGCCTTCCTTCCCTTTTTTGGTGGTGATCAGGATCACCCCGTTGGAAGCCCGTACTCCATAAATGGCTGCGGCAGAGGCATCCTTCAGCACAGAGATGGATTCAATATCATCCGGGTTGATCATGGATAATATGTTTATCTGTCCCCGGATATCCCGTACCACCGCCTGTCCCTGTTCATAACCGGAACCGAATTCGGTGATCGGGACCCCATCGATGACATAGAGTGGATCCGCGATTCCAAACGTGGAAACACCCCGTATACGTACGGTGGGTCTGTCAGTTGGTAAACCACTCGGGCTGGAAACCAATACACCGGCCATCCTACCTTGCATGGCCAGTTCCGGTGTCATCTGGACGCTCTTTTCAATATCGTCCGATTCCATCACTGAAATCGCACCTGTAAGGTCTTTTTTCGCACGGGTACCATAACCGATCACGACAACCTCCGATAATTGAGTAACATCCGTTTGCATGATCACATCAATGATGGATTGGGTACCCACTTCGATGTTTCGTGACTGGTAGCCCACTGCACTGAAGGTCAGGCTGGCTCCCGTCAGGCACGGTTAATTTATAGTTCCCATCCAGGTCAGTGATCGTACCGGAAGTCGAACCCGTAACAATAATACTCACTCCCGGTATGGCAGAGCCATCTTCCCCGGAAGTCACCTTTCCGCTAATTGTCCTGTCCTGTGCATGTAATTGTCCGAAAACAAAGATTGAAAACACGAACAACAACAATTTCGGAAATCCGAATTGCTCGTAAAAATTTCTCATAACTACTTTTGATTAGCGTAAAAAAATTAGATTCATTCCATTTTAAACCACACTTCAAGTTAGATTTTTCGTATGTCCGACACAAAGTTTTAATTCAAATTCGACAGTCAGAGACCATAGAATTATAATAGTTTCAAAAACACAGTTAAAAAGTTAATGCGAATTCATTTTTTATTAAATATCAGAAAGTATATTGCTATTTTCTTAAATATTTTTCTTAGACGTAAATATGAAATCGATAATTGAAGAATATTTGAGCCATTAAAAATTGACATATTTGTAAATATATTACGAATTTTATATGATATTTTTAAATATCCGTAAAAAAATCAATAAAGTATCTGATCCCTAAGTGATTTGAAAGCTACTATCATTATTGCAATAAGTTGGCACTATATTTCAAACAAAATTTTTTAAAAAAAAGGTCTTGAAAACATGTATATTTTTAGTTATATGATTTTCATTCTATATTCGTTGAGATTTTTTCATTAGTTATTGAATTTTTTTCAACAATTGCTCGCAAATATTAACAAATATCTATTCAAAGGCATTTACTGGCTGACGGCTTCTTTTTCCTTTTTATTCTTTATCATGGTCTTGACTGAATGTCTTTACACGTTACATGCTCAAAGCGCCGATAATTCCGGAGGAGGAAACATCCCTGCTGACCAATATCTTTGATGAATGGAAATCCTTATTTAAATTGGCCAATGAGAATTCAGATGTGATCTACTTGCCCACAAATACAACGATCAAAGATTGGAACCAAAAGGAAGCCATTCGTTTCATCCGGGGAAATATTCGAATCCCTGTCCATACCTGTGATGATTTTATGATGCCCAATGTGGTCCTCGGAGTCACCAAGGTTCAGGAGGAACAAGGCATCTGGGCCGGTGAGTCTACCCTGATAATCAGGGCCAGAATACAGATTTCAACCATTGAGGTAACGGAAAACTCCGAGGTTATGATCTGGTGTAACCCTGAACTGGCTGAACAGATCCATTTAAAGCCGGATGAAACACTTTTGAAAGAAATAAATCGATTTGAATATTAAATAATCATTCATGGAAAATCATAACCTGGAAAGGATCAACAGACAATTCGACTTTTTGAAAAAAAACAAAAATAACCTGGTGATTGATGCGGATACACACATTACTGATCTTAACAATCTTTCACAACCATTGCTCGAAAAGTATAAAAATTCGGAAAATTACTATCATGGAAAACCCATTTCGGCTGAAGATCTTCTCGCAGAGATGGAATTGGCTGGCGTAGACATGTCACTTGTCTGGCAGAATCCTGCGGCCACCCCATATCTTCAGGATCAGGAAATCAATTTCCAACGGCTGTTAAAGGCCAACCAATATGTGGCCGATATGGCGAATAAAAATCCAGAAAAACTGATTCCGGCTGGCTGGACCGACCCAAAGGCGCTGGGTCTGAAAAAGGCGCTTGAACTGACAGAAATTTGTATTCTTCAGCTGGGCTTCCCCATTGTCAAGATGAATCCGGCACAGAACGCCTTCCCGATCGATGGTGAAGAAGTATTCAGGATCGTAGAAAAAATAAGCGAGCTCAGGAGTATAGTCGCATTTCATTATGGCGCGGATACGCCCTATACACCCGCAGAAGGATTGGAGAAAATCGCTGAAAATTTTGCAGACACCCGGATTATCGGGGTGCATATGGGAGGCGGAGGTGCCAGCTACATGGAAGGGGAATCCCTCTACCTGAAAACCCGGGAACTTGGCATGAAATATAAAAACCTCTTTTTTATTCAAAGTGCGAAACGGGACACCCATATTGAAAGTGATTTCATTACCTATACACTGGCGGGAGATCCCCATGACCGGCAGATCGCCTGCGCAAGTGATGCCCCCTATGGAAGACAAACCTGGAATTTTGGAGGCTACCGGTTGATGTTTGCCAGCATGCTGAACAGTGAAAACCATACGGATGTCCGTGTCCGGAACCATTCCGAATTATTCACGACGGACATGATTAAGAACTATATGGGAAGGAATATTGCGGAACTGGTGATCGATGGATATGAGAGGATGCTCCAATTGGGAAGCTAAAGGCCCAAGGATAAAAGCTCAAGGCGGAAAGCGAAAAGGGGAGAATTTGGCATAGATCGTTTGAATGTACTTCAGAGTTTAAATAAAACATCAATCAATCGCTTGGCTTATAAGGCTTCGTGCGAAGGACTGCCAAGTGATTGTAATTATTGATAAAGATTTCTCATCCATATATTCCGTCACTCGGGAGGACCCAACCAACTGTTGATGATGAAAAGTCTCTCGTCCACCTATTTCAGTCATACGGGAAGACCTTTCCAGGTGCCATGGCAACCCGAGCGGCTTTTGATGATATTTCAGCACTCTGGAAGACCCCTGCCACGGATGATATGCTTTTAAACATCTGATGACTTTGAGTCATAAGATGAGTTTTCACATGGATTCTTTGAAAAAATTATATGATATCCCTGCGAATCCTCAGCGTTCCCGGCTGTTAAAATCCTAATTCCGGTGATTTCAATTGAATTATAACAATTTAACCCGATGTCAAAAAATGTTTTTATATTTAAGTCCTGTTCACCAGTGATCGTAAAAATCTTTTTAGACTTTAGAATTATGCGCTCATCAAAATTCAATATACACAGTCGCCTCCTGGAAATTTCTGCCTGGTTTGTTCTTTCGATGATCCTGACTCTTGACGTTTCCGGGCAGAGCGAGGATTTTACTGCTATCCGGACCGAAGTTTATTTTGATCAGCCTATCCGGGACTGGGATGGCTTCGGATTTAATTATGTTGAAACGGCACAGACCCTGGATTACGATTCAGATCCGCAGGAGTATGGTGGATTCAGTTTACTGGATGAACAGGAACGCAGGGAAATAATAGATCTCGTATTCGGGGAAGATGGTCTGAAAGTTGGACTCGTGAAAATGTTTTATGATCCCTGGCACCAGCGCGAACCTGATGGCCCGTTCGATCATGATAAATCCACTCAATATATCCGGATGTTTGTCAGGGAAGGACTTAAAAAAACCAGGGAACGAGGAGGTGACCTTCAGATCATTACCACCTTATATGGGCCCCCGGCCTGGGCCACCCGGCAAAAGTTTCTCAGGGGCCGTGATCTCGATCCCGAAATGAAGGACGATCTGTGTAATTATATGATCGACTGGGTCCGGTACCTTCGAAAGGAAGAAGGATTACCTGTAAAATATGTTTCCCTCCATAACGAAGGTGAGGACTGGCTGCGATGGCCGGCCGATGGATCCCATGGCAATATTGGAAAAGGGCATGATTACAATATGTACTGGCCTCCTGAGCAGGTAGTCGAATTCATCACGCTGATGCGGGATAAAATGGATGAACAGGGCCTCGGTATGGTAGGCATCACCAACGGAGAGCCCACCAACTGGTTTCGTTTTTCAACCTGGGGTTATGCCGATTATATTTACCGTGATGAGGAAGCCCTCCAAAAGCTTGGATTGATTACCAGTCATGGTTTTTATAATGGGGCTTATACAAGCCGGTGGTTCGGGCCCCATACGTCCCAGGGCATCGATTTATTGCGTGAAAAAAGACCCTTGCTGAAAGCCTGGGTCACCTCCACCAGCTGGAGTAAAATGGATGCCAAGAACATCAAGGAGATGCATGGAAATATTTATTCCACCAAAGTGAATGGCATCATTCCCTGGGCGGGCATTCAGCGGCCCACGCTCTGGGTGGGCGGGGATCCCAACCCGGGATCTGCCTTCACGGTAAGAGAAGATGGATCTTATGAGATCAGAAGAGGATATTATTTTTACAAACAAATCTCACGTGCCGGACAACCCGGGATGGCAGTGGCCCGGACCATGTCGATGGATTCTCAGGTCGCCATGATCGCTTTTGCATCGAATGGAACCCATAACCCGGAATCATTTGTGGTCGTCAATTGGAGTGATGAGGATAAAAAAGTAAGTGTAAAGATTACCGGTTCCGGGCGAGCATCTTTTGAGGCCTTTCAGACCACTGAGGACGAGAATAAGCGCTACAGTCCCGTGGGGAATTTTCAGGTCATTGATAACAGGATCATTTTAAACAGCCCGAAAGGGTCGGTCACCACTTTTTTTGGAAAATGATCATGATATATTAAAATACTATGCTTTGGGTTGTATGGGTCCTATCCTTTTTATTTTATACAAAAACGTCGTTTGGATAATATGAAGCTTTTCACAGGTATTAAATAGATGGCAATTTGGCAATATTTCTAAAAATCCTTTTTATTTATTTATTTATGTCCGTCCTGCTGGGATTTATCCCTGTCAATTCCGGTTTTAGACAGGTGGAGAAAGGAATAACGATTTATATTGTTTCCAACGGGGTGCATACCGATTTTGTCCTGCCCATGGAAAATGAGTTCATGAACTGGCGATCATTTTTCAATCCGGAAGATTTCACAAATCGCATGGAAATCGCATCGTACATCGCTTTTGGCTGGGGTGACCAGGGATTTTACCTGAATACTCCGGAATGGTCAGATCTCAGGCCAGAAACTGCTTTCGTGGCGTTATTTATGCCCAGCCAGTCGGCCATGCATGTGACTTTGTGGAGTAAACCGGAATCAGATGCCCGATCGGTTAAAATCCGATTAAGTGTTGCGCAGTATATAAAGATCATCGATTACATCAGGAATTCTTTTAAACTGGACCCGGAAAGCAGGCCTGTCAGGCTGGATCATCCCGGATATGGTAAATATGATCTTTTTTATGAATCAAAACTTACCTTCCATTTATTCAGGACCTGCAATGTGTGGACGAATACCGGCCTGATCCGATCCGGGATCAGAACCTCATTATGGACACCTTATGACCGGCCGATCCTTTATCAATTATCCAGAATTCATTAATTTTATGGATTCATAATTTTTGAATGTAAATTAAATGAAACAAAAAGGAGGTCATCATCATGATGAAGTCGACCTGAGAGGAAGAAAACTGCTCATTACCATTGTCCTCAATTTACTCATCACGGTGGCACAGGTTATCGGGGCCATTTTTGCAAATTCCCTGGCATTGTTTTCCGATGCCTTTCATAATTTCAGTGACACCTCCTCCCTGTTGATCAGTTATGTTGCCAACAAACTGACCAAGAAAAAATCCACCAAGGAGCAGACTTTCGGCTACAAGCGGGCTGAAATCATTGCGGCTTTTATCAATGCATCCTTTTTACTGATCATAGCAATCTACATCATCTATGAATCCATCAACCGGATTTTTTCTCCGGACGAGGTGAAAATAAATCCCTTCCTCGTCATGGCACTGGCCGGATTCAGCATCATCATGAATGGATTGAGTGTATTGATCATATACAGTGATTCCAAAAAGAATATCAATATCCGGTCGGCTTATCTGCATTTATTTACCGATATGCTCTCGTCGATTGCAGTTCTCGCTGGCGGGGCGGCCATTTATTTTTTCGATATCACTATCATCGACCCGATCTTATCCTTTGTGATCGCCATTTACCTGATCATTTTTGGATGGAAACTGGTAATCGAAAGCATCAAGGTATTGATGCAGTTTACCCCGAAAAATATTGACCTGGAAGAAATTGCCAATGACCTCTCGGCAATTAAAGAGATCAGGAATATACATCATGCACATGCCTGGCAATTGAATGATGATGAGATCATGTTTGAAGCGCATGTGGAATTTGAGGAAGACCTTACAATCAGTGAAGCTTGCGAGGTGATGAAGGCCATGAAAGATCTCTTAAAGCAGCATTTCGATATCCACCATACTACTTTTCAACCTGAATTCCAGGTAGGTTGTAAGAGTGATCTGATCCATCAGTCTTCCGGACATTCCTGATTATTTTTGAGCTAATTGAGCTTTCTGGGTATCGGCAATCATGGTATTCATTCTATAATATACCGTTCCCTGAACTTCAGTTAAAAAATCAGAAATGAGCATGAATCTTTTGATAACATTGTTATCCCTGTCTCCTTTTGAAAAGATCTCATCGTGCTGATCGATGATTATGACCTCAGGAACACAACATCCTGTCTTATTATTTGAAAAACAAGCTGTTTCTTTTTCAATGCAGGCGGAGATAAAATCCTCTTCGGCGGAAGTGCAGGTATCCTTCATCTTATCCGTTGTATTTGCATACGCAACACCGATGGTCACTGCAGTCAGTAGGATGATCAATAAATTTTTCATGGCCTTTTTTTGTTTGGTGATACTGTTAATGAAAAAACATACGAAAGGTATGCCAGAATTTTTATCTATCTGTATATCAGTATCTTGTGAAGTTTTGTGAATTCAGATTGTGTTCATTTTTGAACAGTTGCCGCAAATCTGTACCGATTTTATGCAGTATATTAAGAATAAAGAAAGGATTTTAACCTTCAGGGTGAATAGAAATGTAAATTGCGAAAAAACCTGTTTTCATATACTTTCAGAAGGAAATTCAGAATAACAAAAACAGGCACTGTTTCCAAGGGCGAAAAATAATCGTTGATGAAAGATCAGGTAACACTATTTATAAACTTTCTTTTCGTTCATATCATAACTTTCCCTTCCTGTTCCCTTTTGTCTTTCAGCAGGAATCTTCAATACTGTGACGAGCCGGCCAAAACGGACCACCGTCCTTCCATTTAAAGTATCTTTCTAAATGACAGGGTGAAGGGGAAAAAATAAACCTGGAATTACAGCTCTCGAAAAAATTGATCCATGTAGCTTATTCTTCAGAAAGAAACATTAATTATTCCAGCGCATTCAATTTAAAACGGGCACTCAAGGGACCCACGGACAGGGTAAAAAATCCGGGTTCCAGAACAGCATTTCCCTTTTCGTCAGGAAAAGTCAGATGTGACCTGGGATCTATCTCAAAGATGAATTCTTTGGTCTCTCCCGGCAATAGAAATTGTTTATCGAAATGTTTCAACTGTCTGACAGGCCGTGTAATCGACGCAACTTCATCTGTAAGGAACCAAAGAACGGCCTCTCTCCCTTCCCGTTGACCGGTATTCTTCACCTTGACCATTGCCTTTATCTTACTCTCTTCATTCAAAATGGTGTCGGACAAAACCAGGTCAGAATATGAATAGGTCGTATAACTCTTCCCGGTCCCAAATTCTCCAATGGTGTACCGCTGTAGGTCCGTATTATGAACATTCAATTGGGAAAAGACCATGTGTTTATGATTATAGGAAATGACATGTCCCTGGTTCAGGGGATAGGTGATGGGCATTTTAGCACTCGGATTGATCCTCCCTTTCAATATACCTGCGAGCGCTTCCCCTCCAAACATTCCCGGGAGTCCTGCAAAAATCACGGCCTCACATTCATCGAAAAGTTCGCCTAAAATTCTCGGACGTCCTTCCAGCAGGATCAATATAACTGGTTTATTGGTTGATACTGCTGTCTCGATCAATTCGATCTCCTCATCCGGCAGGGAAAGGTCATCAATATTGCCCCAACCTTCCGCATAAGGTTTTTCTCCGGTAACGACCACGATGGCATCTGCCAGTCCCGCATGCCAACGCAGACTTTTCGCATCGGTTTGTACAATGGTCGTATTTTCATATTCATCCTTTAAGGCTTCCACCACGGTTTTTATCGAATCCGGGTAGGCTGATTCATCGTCCCCCTGCCAGGTATAGGTCCAGCCACCACACAAAGCCATCCTTGAATCGGCATTGGCACCTACCACCACCAACCTGCCTGGACGGATCAGTGGCAACGTATTCCGGTCGTTTTTTAACAATACGATGGATTCAGCCGCCGCATCGCGGGCTGCCTGGTGTGCTTCCTCACTTCCGATTTCGTAGAAATATTGGTCGGAAGGATAGGGATGGTCAAAAAGGCCCAGTCGGTATTTCAGTCTCAATATTCTTTTGACTGAGAGATCGATCCGTTCTTCCGGTATTCTGTCTTCCTCGACCAGTTCACGCAGGTAATTGCAGAAATCGATGGAGGTAGGTGTCATGGACATATCGATCCCTGCCATGATGGCCATATAAGTTGCCTCTTTTTCGTTTTCAGCCACCTGATGTTCCTGGTACAATTTGATGATATCCATATAATCGGTGACCACCACACCATCAAATCTAAGCTGGTCACGCAATACTGTAGTCAGATAATAATAGGAAGCGTGTACAGGTTTTCCATTGATCTCACCTGAATTGACCATCACCGTTCTTACACCGGCTTTGATCGCTGCCTGGAACGGAGGGATCAGGACTTCCTGCAAACGTTGTCTGGAGATCTCAACGGCTGTCCGGTCCCAACCGGAAGCAGGCAGAGAATAACCTACAAAATGTTTGGCACAGGCTGCCATTGAATAAGGACCGACGCTGGTTTCCTGCAAACCATGAATATATTCAGATCCCATGATGGATGCCAGATAGGAATCTTCCCCGAAAGTTTCGTATAACCGGGGCCACTGTTTATTTTCTCCCACATCCAATACCGGGGCAAAGTTCCAATGATGCCCGAGGGAGGCTGCTTCCCGGGCAGTAAAAATCCCGGTTTGCCTGGCCAGTACGGGATTGAAACTCGAACCCAGATTTATATTATGCGGAAAAATGGTCCCTTCTGCGAGATAATTGGCGCCATGTATATGATCAATGCCGAATATAATGGGGATTTTATTATTGGAAATTGCCAGGTTAATGGCTTGCAGCCTGTATCCGATCTCATACCAATGCTTTGCCGTTCGTGTTCCACCTGTCAGGAATGAGCCGACCTGGTATTTGGAAATAACATCCGCCAATCTTAATGAATCAATGACCGGGGCCTGTCCACCGGTACCCACCACTGTACTTCCATCCACTCCAAAAAACGCTTCATTCAACTGGGTCATCTGACCGATCTTTTCCACCAGTGTCATCCGGAGCATCAGGCTGTCAATGAAATCTTCCATTTCATCATCATCCGTTCGCTCATGAGCCATTCTTTCAAATACGGATAGATCCCTTGGATCGTCAGAAAATTTGTTTTTACACCCGATCAGCAATAATAGGATTGCCAAGACAAAGACTTGCATCAGTTTCATAACTACACGATATATACCCCTGAAAACTTTTTAAAATTATAAAAAAATGATGTAACGGGTGATAATTCTGAAAATTACTATATTTTTATTTTTATCAAAAATTAATCTTTCATTATACACCTTGCAACAAATATTATACCACTCCTTATTTGAACAATATCGGCAAATATATTATTGAGTTCAGCGAAATGATCTGGGGGTATCCCCTACTGCTCCTTCTTTTGGGAGGTGGACTGTTTTTCCTGATTTATTCAGGACTGGTGCCTTTCCGGTTTTTCAGGCATTCGATCCAGATCCTTGCAGGAAAATATAATGAGGACCAGGACCCGGGGGACATCAGTCATTATCAGGCCTTGTCGACGGCACTTGCGTCCACCATTGGCATGGGAAATATCAGCGGTGTGGCTGTTGCCATTGCCACCGGTGGACCCGGCGCCATGTTCTGGATGTGGGTGAGTGCCTTTGTTGGTATGGCCACCAAGTTCTTTACCTGTTCGCTGGCCGTCATGTACCGGAAAAAAGATCATAATGGTAAACTTCAGGGAGGACCCATGTATGTGATCACCGAAGGACTGGGACCGAAATGGAGACCTCTGGCTGTCTTTTTTTCACTGGCAGGTATGATCGGTGTTCTGCCCATGTTCCAGGTCAATCAGTTCACACAGGCGATCCGGGAACTTTACATAGTCCCGGCAGGCATCACTCAGGCTTCTCTGATTAACCTTATGACAGGCATTACGCTTATGATATTGGCTGCCCTCGTCATCTTCGGAGGTATCAAACGGATCGGGAAAGTGGTGAGCCGAATGGTTCCGATCATGATCATTTTGTATTTCGGTGCAGTGATGGCCATCCTGATCCTGAAATATCAGGATATCCTCCCCGCTTTTGGGATGATCTTCCGGGATGCCTTTTCCGGAAAGGCCATTCTTGGGGGTGCCTTGGGACAGTTGATCATCACCGGTATCAAAAGGGGTACCTTTTCCAATGAAGCAGGTCTTGGTACTGCCCCCATGGCGCACAGTGCGGCTAAAACGAAGGAGCCGATCCGGGAAGGACTGGTCGCCATGATGGGACCTGCCCTTGACACCCTGCTGGTTTGTACGCTCACCGCCCTGGCGATTGTCATCACCGGAGTATGGAAAAATGTGGAGGTGGATGGCATTACGATGACCGCCGCTGCTTTTGAAAATGCCCTACCGGGATTTGGTAAGCACATCCTGATGGTCTGCGTGACTTTTTTTGCCATGACCACTCTTTTCGCCTTTCCCTATTACGGCACCAAATGTTTTACCTTTGTCTTCAAGGTTAAAAACAGGAATCTATACAACTATATTTACCTGGGTGGAATCCTGCTTGCAGCCATCACTTCCCTTGATGTGGTGATCAGTCTGATAGATGGGGTTTACGGCCTGATGGCCATTCCAACCATGACCTCCGCCTTGCTCCTGGCTCCCCGGGTAAAGAAGGCGGCCAGAAAATATTTCAGTGAAATATGATCGGAAGTATCCCTATTCCTTGTCGTCAACCGGAATTTTTCAGATAACATGAATTTAATTTTGAATTGCACTCCAATTCATGAAGATTGATTAATTTGGTGCGATTTTTTGTATAACTATATTGAAATCAAGATGAAAAATTATTTGAGAGGTGCTTACGCCATTATTTTTTTGTTCTTATTCATAATTTCCTGTGAGCCGAAAACCTCACCTGAAACAAAAACGGTACCTGAAACTGAAAAGCCTGTCAACGTGATCCTGTTGATTGGAGACGGGATGGGACTTGCCCACGTATCAACAACCTATTATTTTAAATCGGATGGTCCGAGTAATTTTCAACGGTTTAAATATGTCGGGCTGATCAATACCTCTGCTGCCAACAGCAAGATCACGGATTCAGCGGCAGGTGCTACCGCCTTTGCCTGTGGAGTCCACACCGACAATGGAGCATTGGGCGTGGATACGGCAAAACAAACTGTTATGAATATCATTGAAAATGTTTCGCGGAACAATTATCAAACGGGATTGGTGGCCACTTCTTCCATTACCCATGCCACACCGGCCGGCTTTTATGCCCACGTACCCTCCAGAAATATGAATGAAAAGATTGCTGAACAATTGACCACCTCCGAGGTGGATATTTTTATGGGTGGGGGTCTGCAGTTCTTTAAAAACCGTGAGGATGGGAAAGACATGATCCAGCAGTTGAAAGACCATCAGTTCAGTCTTTATTATGATATCGATGAAGTACCTGATCTGAAGCCGGATCAGAAATATGGATTGTTAGCCGCCCCCGACGGATTGCCTGCCGCCCACGAAGGACGCGGGGATTTTCTGCCGGTTGCTTCGGAAAAAACTTTGAAGTATTTATCTACCGGGCGAAAACCCTTTTTCCTGATGATCGAAGGGTCACAGATCGACTGGGGAGCGCATGAAAACAATGGACAATATGTGATCGCTGAGATGCTGGATTTTGATAAAACCATCGGCAAAATACTTGATTTCGCTGAAAATAACGGCAAAACCCTTGTGATCGTCACAGCTGATCATGAAACCGGGGGAATGGCCCTGGCCTCCAATTTGGGAGATGAGATGTCAGCCGATTACAATGAGATCAATCCATCATTTTCCACCGAAGGACACACCGCCACCCTGATCCCCGTTTTTGCCATGGGACCTGGGGCAAAGGAATTCACCGGGATCTATAAGAATACAGAGATCTACCATAAGATCGTAAAATTACTGGATCTTGAGCAGTTGACAGCTGAACGATAAAGGCTGAATGTACAAAGCAGAAAGTTGAAAACTTAAAAGAAAAGGAGGATCACCTCCCTCGCTTCTTCTTTCATTACGCTGACTTGAACTTAGGTTGTTAACGGGTTCAAAGTGAAGCGTTGAAATTTACTTTTTTTGTATATTTAATTATATTCTAAATTATTACCAGTAAAAATACATTTAAATCCATAATATCATGAAAAGAAATATTCTTCTTTTGATCATCTTCTTTATTCCAATTTTGGTTCATGCCCAGGTGCCATATACAGTTGAATTCTATTACAAAGTGAAATGGGGGTATTTTGATGAATTTATGGAATTGTACAAAAAAAACCATTACCCGATCCTGAAGGAATTGAAAAAACGTGGCGAAATCCAGGACATGAAAGCCGTCTATCCGATCAACCATGCATCGGAATCAGGCCGGTGGGATTTCCGGTATACCATTGTTTTCAAAGATTTTGCAGCTTCCCGGAACCAGGCACTCTCCAAATCCATTACCCTTGAACTTTACCCCGACCAGGAAAAGTTCAAAAAAGAGGAACAGCGCCGTTTTGAGATCCTGCAGGAACATATTGATGTACCAATAAGGGAGGATAACCTGTCAGAATGGGAATGAGTGGTGAGACGGGGGTTGAGGAGACGGGGAGACGGGGAGACGGGGAGACGGGGAGACGGGGAGACGGGGAGACGGGGAGACGGGGAGATGGGGAGATGGGGAGATGGGGAGACGGGGAGATGGGGAGACGGGGAGACGGGGAGATGGGGGGACAGGGTGACGGGGAAATCAACATTCTTCATCACCTGCGTAACACATCGGTGATAAAGAAAGGTTTCGGTAGGCACATCATTCACTCAATCATTCAATCATTCAATCATTCACTCATTCAATCATTCACTCATTGAATTGGTGCGCACGAGAAGAATCGAACTTCCACGGGATTTAACTCCCACCAGGCCCTCAACCTGGCGCGTCTACCAGTTCCGCCACGTGCGCTTTTCATAATTTTAAGAACGTAAGCAAGCTTATTCCTACATATTCCCTCGGTCCCATTCATATTCGGTCTGGGCCAAGCAAAGAGTATTTTCAGGACGGCAAAGATAAAACCTTTTTGATAATTCCAAAAGGAAAAAAAGCCAGAATAGAGCTTTATTTCTATGTTACAAAACCGGAATCAATTACTTGAGTATATTGTCCTATCTGGTCGATCCTCACAATTGTTTTTTTGTTCACTCCATGATAAATGTTTGAAAATTTCGCATTCCAGATGATATCTTCTGCTTTGTAGGATGTCCGGGCATGGATCGTCTGTGAAAATGTATCATTCATGCCCTTGACGAGGACCAGGAATTCCGCATCCGCTTCCACCAGATCTTTCCGATCGAATCCATTGATCGGGCTGTTCTCGTTGATGGGATGTACCACGGTCCAGGTAAGGGCCATCATATTGATCCGGGTCCTTTCCAGGTCCAATTGATAAAACTTCCTTATTTTTTTGCCATTTTCTTCTATTTTCATGGTCAGAAGCCACTGCACCTCCACATCAATGATCAGGTTATTTTTAGCATTTGACATTCTGAACATCAGACCTTTGCCACCCCGGTAAGGAGCCATCAGGGTATTTTTGGAAAAAATGATCCTGGAAACCGGTCTTGAAAATCGCCCGTACAACAGTCCTGCCGCCAGGGCCAGGTACATCATCCCAATGAGCATTTCGATCACTGCAACGATGCTGGAGGCATGTTCTACCGGATTGATGCGTCCATACCCTACTGTTGAGAAAGTCTGTGCACTGAAATAAAAAGCATGCAGAAAATCTTCCGTAAAATCTCCAGTGGCGGCCAATCCAAGACCATCAAGGCCCAATGTCCAGTAAATGGTACCAAAAAACAGGTTAATGGCTACATAGGAAAGAATGACCAGGACATTGAATTTCCACCACCGCATACGGATCAATTCATGGAAAATACTGAGGTGTTCGAAAAAACCAAGTCCGGTACGAACCACATTGAGGGAACCATCTTTATTGACCAGCCTTTCCGGCTGATCTTCAGGATTGGTGCCAAACCCTGAATCGGTATATTCTTTGAAGGATCTGAAAAACTTGATCATGGGGGAAAAATAATAGGTTTGTATTTAAGCCAACCTCAAAATTAACCCAAAAAAATAATAAATTTTCCCACAAGGGGGACTTCGATGTTCCGGAAGGATTAAATTAAAGATTTAAATGAAATCCAAAAATCTCACTTGTAAATGAATTATCCGATATTTACATTTAGGTATGGCTCTAAAGTCCCCCTTTGATAGGGGGATTAAGGGGGATGACCAGCTATAACTACAATTATAGAAAGAAATTAAAAGGATTAGCCCGTGCCCTAAAAAAGCATTCAACAAAAGCTGAAATACATCTTTGGTGCGAAGTACTGAGGATAAAAAAATTTTATGGATATTCCTTTCTCAGGCAGAGACCCATTGGAAATTATATTGTTGACTTTTTCTGTAAAGAGTTAAATCTTGCTATCGAGGTGGATGGAATTACTCATGAAGAAAAATTTAACGAGGACAAACAGAAGGATCAATATTTGAAAAAAACAGGAATAAGCATAATAAGATTTACAGATGATGAAGTCCTGCATGATCTGGAAAATGTCATATCGACATTGGAACATTTTATTCATCGATAATAGATATCATATAAAAAAAGGGGGAATCTTACTGTGATATTTAAACTTCCTTTTTTCTTCATCCCTCTACCCCCCTTCACTGGCCCGCAAGGCTTTCCCACAAGGGGGACTTCGATGTTCCGGAATAGGATTGTAATGAGGTATGGATAATTATAGTAGCGGATCCGTCTGGTATAGCTATTTAGTGAAAGAAAACTTCATTGCTTCTTCCAAAACACTCAAAAGAATATTCTGATGAACAGTGGAAACGGATTCGTTTTTACACCAATACGATAAACCGGCCGGCTGTTGTATTATTTCAAAGTCCAGAGTGAATCGGCAAAATAATTCCTTGTATCAAAAAAATTCATCTCCACCCTGAATCCTGAATTGATGGCAAGTCTTTCAATGTCTTTGAGGGAATATTTCTGGGAAACCTCCATGAATACGGGTTCCCATTCATCGAAATTAAAAGTCTGGTTAAGTGCTTTGATCTTTACCTGATGCGTTTCCAGACTGACCAGGTAACTGATGGTTTCCCCTGTCTGGGGATTATAAGTAGGATAATGTTTGAATTTGGAAAGATCAAAATCGGCATCCAGTTCCTCATTAATCCGGACCAGGAGATTCAAGTTAAAGTCTCTGGTGATACCCTGCCGGTCATTGTAGGCCCGAAGGATGATCTCAGGATCTTTTTTGAGATCAAACCCGATCAATAATTTATCATGAGAAGTCATTTCAGCGGCGAGATGACGCAGAAATGGAATGGCATGATCCCCCCTGAAATTTCCGATATTGGATCCAAGAAACAGAATGACTTTTTTATCAAAATCAACCTGGTTGAGTTCTTCCAGGGTATGAAAATAATCATCGCAAACCGGATGAATTTTAAGGGAAGGAAAAGAAACTGTCAGCGTTGATGAAAGTTCGTTCAGTACATTGGAGGAAATGTCAACTGGAATATATGAAAAATCCACCTCCTGTTTCAGGAAATATTCAATTAGAATTTTTGTCTTCAATCCATCCCCGGCTCCAAATTCGATCAGCTCAAATCGCTGACCATCCGGCGAAAAATGTTTTAATAATTCGGATTTCTGCCGGTCGAAAATGTCATACTCTGAAATGGTTAAATAGTACTCTTCCACGTCCATAATCTGCTGGAAAAGTTTATCACCGGCTTCATTATAGAAATATTTGGATTGTAAGTATTTCGGATTGGAGGATAATCCGGTTCTTACATCCTCCGCGAATTGTTTGTCCATCCAGTCTGATTTTACTTACTATATTATTTAACCGATTCTGCCAGCCTGATCCCAGTATACTGCCATCGCAAATGAGGATGAAAGAAATTCCGGTAAGTCGGGCGGATATGTTTGAACGGGGTTGCACATGATCCACCACGCAGGACCATCTGATTCACCATAAATTTGCCGTTGTACTCTCCGATGGCTCCCTCCGCTTCTTTAAATCCAGGATAGGGAAGATAGGCGCTCCCGGTCCACTCCCAGGCATCCCCGAACATCTGCCGGGATCCTTTTACCGGTGGCAAAGCCCTAAAATTCTCATTTTCCACAAAATTAGATTCTTTTAAAGGAGCAGGCTCGTATTTCAGGGTAGCTACCTCCCATTCAAATTCTGTCAATAATCTTTTCCCTTTCCAGCGTGCAAAAGTATCTGCTTCGTAATAACTGATATGGGTAACAGGTTCCTCGGGATTCACCTCTTCCAGTCCCGACAAAGTATATACAAACCATCCACTATCGATCTGGTGCCAATATAAAGGAGCAAAAATATTATTCGTTTTAACCCATTCCCAGCCTTCGGAAAGCCAGAAATTGAACCTGCGATATCCTCCTTCCTCGATAAATTCCATATACTCACGGTTGGTGATCAACCGGTCCTGAAATCTGAAAGGGTGCAGAAATACTTTATGAACACCCAGCTCATTATCAAAGCTGAATTCCTTTCCACGATAACCGATTTCATAGATGCCTTCTTCGACGTCCAGAAAATTTACCTTCGTATTGTTAATATCATCTTCCGCCGGAATATATTCCTTGTAAACCGGGAAAAGTGGATTCTGGCCCAGGATGTATTTAAAGTCAGTAACCAGCAACTCTTGGTGCTGTTGTTCATGCTGTAAACCCAGTTCAAGGATATATACAAGGGAATCATCAATTTTATCTGCATTGTATTTTAAAAACCTGATCAGGCAATCCTCCACATATTCGCGGTACTTGATGATCTCACCCACTGTCGGACGGGTCATATATCCGCGGTTGGGCCGTTGTACCCGGTCACCTACACTTTCATAATAGCTGTTGAAGAGGTAGTTGTATCTCTTATCAAATTCCTTATAATCATCATCATAGTTCTCAAGGACAAGGGCTTCATAAAACCAGGTAGTATGTCCGAGGTGCCATTTAGGCGGACTTACATCAGTAGCCGGCTGAGCCACAAAATCCTCCACGGCAAGGGGTTTGCACAGTTCAATGGTTTGTTTTCTGATGGCTTGAAATCTTTTAATAAAATGCTTGATTTCTTCAATTCTCATTGTTATATCGTTTACCTATTAAAATGGCTTATATTCTTCTGAATTCAAAATTTTGAGCAGGTTTATATATAGTAAGATTATTTCCATGACACGGAAGTAATTTCCGCGTGGGAATGAGGGAAAGGGGTGGTACCCATTGCCCGGAATTAATTACTATGCGAGATGGTGGAAAAGGGAGGTATCCATCACATGGAAGTAACTTCCACACGAGAGAGAGGAGAAATGGAGATGATCCTTGAGCCGTTGTTCTAAACAGATCCATCATCGACTTCAGACAACCATTTTACCTCAACTTCAACGATGATCCTGCATTTACCACAACCGGTTCCTTAAAGAGGATCTTATCACCGGATATCTCAAATTCAATTTCTGACTCGCCCAGTCTCACCGAGCTGACCGAAATATCACCGACAAGGATGGATTCCAATCTCAGGGAACCATAAGACACGAATAACTCTGTCTCAGCAGGATTCATCTCAAAATTCCCCCAGGCAGAAGCACAGATCCAGAAAGTACTAAAATGATCTGTGTTGATCTTCGGTGAGAACGAAATTTGATGATGGATGCCATCATACTCAAATCCACTTAAGGCAGGTAAAACAGTCCATGAAGCCAGCGACCTCGCATAATACATTCCCGATTCGATCTCTCCCCAGGGATTCCGGTTAAAACCACGATAGCGGTCACGGACAGCTTTCACCACGTCAAGACCCTCTTTAACCAGACCGGCATGGATCATGTTAGCCGCAGCACCGTATTCAATGCCCGTCCACACCTCATCGGCATAAACAAAGGGGATTCTGGGACTGTCTTTACCCGGCCAGGTACAGATGACTACCCCCGCTTCGTTGTTCAAGGCAAAAATTCTTTGTACATTATCGAAATCCGAAAAATCCGGAATGAAATTATTCCTGTAAACCGAAGCCATGGCCTGTCGGACCCGTGAAGAATCCACCACATAACCCAGACCCGCATTGAATGCAAGGAACTGACCCAGCAGCTGATCCGTGAGGCAACCGTCAGCAAACTGGTACTTGGGCAGGATCTTTCCTTCCTCATCAGGAGGGGATTTCAGCCGTTCTGGGATGTCAATACCATCGATCACTTCCACCTGCTGGATATAATACGATCCATTCCATAACAAAGAATCATACAAGGCAGATCCCCTGCCATACAGGTCAAGATACTCCCTGGATTTTTCCGGTTCATTCATGGCCTGGGCCATCTCGCCACACGCTTTCAGGGCAGCCAGATACAATGATCCTGTCATCATATTCGGTCCGAAAAAATTGATGTCGTAGGTGTTGTGCTGATCCCCGCGCATCACCCCTTCCTTATTGGGATCCCAGGGGATCAGGGCATTCTCCTGCCAGGCATATTTACCTTCCACGTTACCGGATCCCTTCCAGGCAAATTCCAGGGCCAATTTTATCTTCGGCCACAACCTGGCAAGCCATTGCGTATCTCCGGAATTTTTCCATTCCCGGTAAGCCCTGACAATATTGCCCATCTGTCCGTCGGCGGCTACCGATCTGAACCAGTAATCCCCGAGTGGAAAAACCGTGCGGAAGCACTGATATCCATTGTCGAAAGTGTCGTGTAAAAAGGATACCTCCCTTACTTTCTGCTCCAGTTCAGGGAACAAGGCGGCCATGGTCTGTGCGTAATTCCAGACATGTGAACAATTACCCGGGCAGCAACCTCCGTCAGGACCCAGTCCTTCAAAACCATGCACCCAACCTTCCTCCGTCCGCATCAGCAGGTTGGTTTTCAAAGCGGCAGTATTGGCGGACACAGCATCGATCACATAATCGGGATAACTGCTTTGATAAAGCTGATCGATAAACTGGCATGTGAGATCATACAATGTTTCCTCATCCTTGTGGTACCGGTTCAAAACATCCGTGGCAGAAGTAAATTTTGTGCTGTAATAATTTTTGATCCGGCTGCTCGAAACTTCCCGATTCCCAAAGGCCAGCGAGCTTTCCAATATCCTACCCGGGATGTACCAGGAAAGATAAAAAGGGATGGTGACCTTCTCCCCTGGTTTTAGGGAAGCATAGGTTGAGACACACCCGACGATCGTTTGCTGGTCACTCCCATACCAATTACTCCCCTTCCAGACCACTGTTTCTTTCCGTTCATTCAGCCGTCCATCGGTAGAAAAATCATCCCAGAATACGGTGGCATCATCCCACCAGGCGCCTTCATACCAAGCTGTCTGAACCTCGGTAGATTTATAATCGGTTGCCATCACAAGTTCACCATGATGGACAGATTCCTCATTTTCCTGGTTCTCAAATAAAACTCCTTGGAAGCCATTTTCTGAATAATATGAATTTTTGTTCCCCAGGGTGCTCAGGCCACCATTCTTCAACTGATTCTTCAAGGGATTGCCGAGATTGAATGCGATGGAAAAATATACTTCCTTTTCCCCTGTATTTTCCACGGTCCAGTTAAATACTGCAATGGGCATGCTGCTTCTGTCTACATCGAGGGGGATCAGGGGATTATAAAACTCGCCCGAGATCGTGAGGGGCACTGCTGGATCATTTAATTCAAGCTGGATCATCGGATATTCAGCCGAAAACCGGGCTTCATTAAAACGGGGAATGCCTTCCAGTTGCCTTCTCGATATGCCATAAGGCCCTGAAGTACCCAAAGGCACCATTCCTTCAAGTATTCTTGCATCAGCAGGCCGGTCTTTTTGCTGCAACCACAGGGAGAAAAAAGTCATATAAGGAGTTTCATCCATGGCTGCCCTATTGAAAATTTCAAGCGCGCGGATATTTCCCCTTCCACCAATGAGAATATCTCCTGTTCCGATCCCACCTACCGGAACGGCTATGTTCCTTAAGGAATCCCCCGTATACACAATGGAATTGTCAATGTTGTTCCGCGTATCCGATTCGGAAACAGGTTGGCAAGCCATAAAGGCCAGGATGAGTAGAATTAAAATTCGCACCTAATTTTATTTTTTTCCAGCGGTGATCCCGGGCCATTCGTCCGAGCGGAATGGGTTTGCAGGCAATCCTTCCCGGTTATAAAGATTCAGGTCATGCGGATTATCGGCCCAGCCATAACGTACCGCTACCGGTTCATCTACTTCTGATGAATAAATCACCACGGTATGATCATCCACCAGGTCCGCCCTGGCCCAGTGAAATTTCCTGTCCGCTCCCGCGATGGTAAAGCCTTTCAGATAACCGTACGGATCATGCACCTCCAATCCTGAACCTACATGATTGAATTCGATCAAGGCTTTATTTCCCTCGATCTGCATGGATTGATATACCGGGCCAGAATAAACCACATCCTGATCATAGGCAATTTTCAAGGCTGCCAGGGAAAGGCGTCTGCCCACCTCCTGTTTGTTCCGTGGATGGATGTCGCCCGCTTCCCCGATATCAATGGCAGAAGCCATTCCCGTATTGGGCAAACTGAGTGTGAGGGTCTGTGCTTCCCGCAATTCCGCCCATTCACTTTCAGTTGGAATGGGTTTGACCTCCATGAAATTGGCCAGCTGTACGAATAAAAACGGAAAATTACCCTGGCCCCAATGATCCCTCCAATCCTCAATCATTTGACGGAATACCCTGCGGTACTGGTAAGCCCGGCTTGCATTGCCTTCACCCTGGTACCAGATGGCTCCTTTGATCCCGAAAGGAAGCAAGGGATTGATCATGGCATTGTACAGCAGTGTAGGAAAACTATTGGGACCAAAGCTGGTTTGCGGAGGATCAGAAGGTATTTTATCGGTTCCTACTTTATAATGCCATTCGCCTGCCAGGGATTTCATGAACTCATCGGATTTGACATAAAGCTGGTTCTTCTCACCCCAGATCCCTCCCCCTCCACGGTAATCTTCCACCCGGACTACCAGGCGATTCATGCCTTCTTTCAGGTACTTCGGATCTACCGTATACTTCCTGTTCCAGTTATAATGATTGAAGATCTGTCCAACCAGTTGCCCATTGATCCAGACCATGTCACTGTCATCGATCGGGCCCAGGTTGACCTCCACTCCGAGTTGGGCTACACCGGCTGGCACATCAAAATCAGTGGCAAACCAGACGACACCATCCATTTCCTGTAATCCCTGGTCCTCCCAGAAGGCGGGTAACTGCATGGTCGGCCAACCTTCAATATTGGTCCCAGGGTCAGCCCAGGTATATCTGCCCTGGCTATAACCGGCATCCATTTCCCTCAATCTAGCCTGCCATTGGTCGAATTTATTTTCCAGCTCTTCATTGACTTCCGGGATGTTCAGATTATCAAGTACTGCCAGGCGATCCTGGAAATCAGGATCCATGGAGATGGTTTCACGGCTGGTCCAGGATTCTGCCACCGTCCCGCCCCAGGTGGTATTGATGAGTCCAATTGGGACATTGAGGGCCTGGTATAAATCCCTGCCAAAAAAATAACCAACTGCTGAAAAAGGAGGTATGTTTTCAGGTGTACAAAGCAGCCATCCGGCCTCATCCGTATCCAGGAGTGGCTTTGAACTGATCTTATTGGGCACTGTGAATAACCGGATCTCCGGATAATTGGCATTGGCGATTTCCATTTCCACATGATTGACCCGACTGACCGGCCATTCCATGTTGGACTGCCCGGAACATACCCAGATATCCCCGATGAGAATATTATTCAAGAGAATTTCATTTTTTCCTTTAATCATCATTTCAAAGGGTCCTCCTGCCTTCATGGGTTTCAGCTTCAAGGTCCAGACTCCTTCCCGGCTGGTCCTGACTGTCTCCTTTTGATCGTTGAGGGTGACTGTAACACGCTCCCCCGGGTTGGCCCATCCCCAGACCGGGATATCGATGTCCCTCTGGATAACCATGTTAGAACTGAATAAATGAGGGATGGTCACATCGGCCCGGGAATTAAAAACCGGAAAACATAGCCAGAAAATTGACAGGAATTTAAAAAGTCTCATTATAATACTTGATTTAGATGGAAAAAAAATCAGGTCAATTATGAAATGAATAAAGTAACTATCATATAATAATGCATACAGATGGAGGGACTTGAACCCACACCTCTTAAGAGAATGCAACCTAAATACATAGCGTATACCAATTTCGCCACACCTGTGATTTTTCTTCGAAGAAGATGACTAATATAATAATTCAATATTACCTATGCTTTCCCCCTTCAGTACCCCTGCGGGGCCTACAAAGTCACGGTAAGCGGAACAAAGCTAACAGGGGGAAAAGATAGTATAATATACGTTAATTTTAATTTGGAACTACTATAGTAGATTCCGAATAACTTGGTGAAACTTAACCTGCAATATAAGGTTGTTGTTCAAAAGTATGAAGCACCGGCGGATTATCCAATGTTCACTCTAAAGTAGTTACTCCTCTATTTAATTCACAATCTTCTAAATCATCAAAAAATTGTCGTGTATGTTCGATTTCTGAATTTACTACTCCTATATCATTTAAATCAGCAAATGTTCTATAAATTACATAGAAGAATAATAATGCTGCTACTAAAGATACGATAGATCCGTAACTAGAGATGGCATTCCATTCAGTGTAGGCATCTGGGAAATCAGGTATTCTTCGTGGCATACCATTAAGTCCTAGGAAATGTTGTACAAAGAATGTTAAATTAACTCCTATGAATGTTAATCAGAAGTGTAATTTACCTAATGCTTCTGGGTATCTGAATCCTGTTAATTTACCTCCTCAATAGTATAATCCTGCGAAGATGGCAAATACAGCTCCCATACTTAATACATAATGAAAATGAGCTACAACGAAGTATGTATCATGTAAAGCTACATCTAATCCTCCATTAGCTAATGCGATTCCAGTTAATCCTCCAACTGTGAATAAGATAAAAATCCAATTGCAAATAACATTGGTGTCTCTAAAATAATAGATCCTCCAAACATTGTTGCTAATCAGCTAAATATTTTAATTCCTGTAGGAATTCCTATAATCATAGTTGCTGCAGAGAAATATGCTCTACTATCTATATCCATACCTACTGTGTTCGTATGATGTGCCCATACGATGAACCCTAAAATTCCAATAGAACTCATTGCGTAACAATTTGTTATTGTAGTCTTGGGTCCGGCAGAGCCGGATCCCTTTTCAGCTTTGCTGAAAACAAGTACCCTGATTATTACAAGGGTATTCCTTAGGGATGCCCTTAGGCATCCCCTTCGTATTACCCCGATACGTACAAATCTTCTCAGAACGAATCCTCGGGTATTTCCAGGGGAAATTCCTCTTAAGAGGAATCTTTCGAGGATTATTTCCGAGGGCGTAGCCCCCTCGGGACGGTAACCGTTCCGAGAAGAATTATACTGCTTAATAAAATAACTGCTTTGCTTACTTGAACATCATTTAGGCACCGCCACAAAAGAAGAGGAGCATGACGACATGACGGGCACCAACACTAAGCGCATTCCAGGTCCAGGTGGTGCTACAAGGCGCCTCGTAAAGGGTGAATCATCAGAGGCGATTCCAAAGTTTGCAATTGGAACAAAAGTCAGAAAGGTAAGAAGCAAGGTCATCTCGTTTTGAGCGCGCCACAATTACTGTTCGTGACTCGGCGCAACGCCTCCTTTTCTCATGTTTCCTTGCTTTTGCATCTATTATAGTGGTTTGATGGAAGTGGGTGGTTCACTGGAACGGTATCCTCGTATGATGGAACATATTATGATGTAGTGTATAGTGATGGCGACAGCGAAGAATACGACGACGAGGAACTGGCGGCAATCGTGCTGTCGCCGGAACTCCAACAGGTTCAAGTAGGTTCGCGAGTGGCAGTGTACAAGAAGAAAGACGATCAGTATTTTGAAGCAGTGGTTAGTCGCGAACGAATCGATAAGAAGCCACTGTTCCTAGTGTACTCGAATGGCAATCGCGAATGGCTTGATCTGCGAGAATACTCATTTGTACTCCTCGAAGGGCAGCCACCAAGAGGAAGAAGACGTACTAGACGTGATAACGTGGAGTCTAAGCAGACAGATGCGACTGAATTTGTGAATCAAGATGAAATACCGCAAAAGGAGATGACGCAGGTCAAAGTGCCGTCAGACGAATCAACCGAAAATCGATTGTGCGGAGGCACCAACACCTGAACTTTCAATGAGTAGCAATGTAAAGTCTGAACCCGACTCCAAACCAAAAGCCGACAATTGCTCGAAAAGAAACGTTGTGACTCAAACACCAATCAAATCGCCTGCTGCATTGAGTAATGCAGCGCGAGAAGCAACTCCGAAAACGAGAAGAAGCGTAAAATCTGAATCGAACCACCATCCGAATCCAAGCAAAAGGCAGGCAGCAAATCGAAAAGGAATTTTGTAATGCCACGCCCTCGATTGAATCCTATGACGGAAAACGAAGCGTCTCCTGACGTGAACAAGGTTCATGTCGGGTCACGTGTTTCCGTGTGCAAGCCTGACGACAATCACTTTGAGGAAGCTGTCGTCACTCAAAGGCGATACATTAAGAAACCCTTTTATCTCGAATATACCAATGGAAATGCCGAGTGGATTGATCTCCGTCGATGTAGCTTTCGTTTGCTGGAGGAACCAACATCATCTCGTCGGACTCGAAAACGTCAAACGCCTGAAAAGGGGGACGAGAAAGGTACACCAATGCTTGCAAGGGAAGATGGGAAAAGGAGAAAGAGCAATAAGCGTCAACATATCGAAATCAAGGAGAAAGCTGCTGAACCTATTTGCGACGGGAAACGCAATCAGACCAGCATGAACGGGGAATCAGGGGGAAGTCCGCATGTTTGAATCGTCTGACTCGATTCCCGACAAATCATGCAATGGGGCCATGAAAGGGGAACAACCTACGCCATCTACAGACGGTAAACCAAAGTACGATATCGGGACAAAAGTAAAGAAGGTAAGCTGATTCTTGTGTTTCATTCTATGGCTCTGGCTATTTAGATGTTTCAACATCTGACCGACCTTTGCAGTTCTTTGAAGGACATGGCTGGTTCATTGGGAAGGTAACTTCTTACGAAGAACCATTTTATTGTGTCCTCTATGAAGACGGGGATAGGGAGGAGTATAAAGAGAAGGATCTGATGGATATATTACTCACACGCGACCTAGCAAAGGTATCGGTAGGATCACGGGTTGCTGTTCATTGGCCAGACGATGACGACTATTACGAAGCGACTGTAATCACAGAACAGAATTGGAGCAAGACACCATTTGAGTTGGAGTATGATTCAGGCCATTTCGAATGGGTTGATCTTAGGAAAGTCAAGTTTTGTGTGTTGGCAAGTGGGACGCGACGTCGGAGTGAAACCGTTGTGGAATCGGATACCGACGACGAAGTTTAAATGTGCCTAGTGGACGACGATGGAAGCAAGCGGTAGTAGAATAGGAATCGGCGGTTGAGTGCGCGTTGCATGTGTGCTATTGATCAATTGACACGGTGACGGCGTCATGCTGTAAGAAGTGTTGTATTGTGAGCATAACTAGACTTCTTAACATCCTGGCCATGTCAAGGACGGCATTAAACCAGAAATGGGATCGAAGGTATGATGAGCTGTGTGCTTTCCATACGAAATATGGCCACTGCAACGTTACTAAAATCGACAACAAATCACTCCATAATTGGGTGACAGGGCAGCGACAGCGGAAAAAAGGCGTCGGAGGGTCTATTTCTCGGGATCGAATCGAACGCCTAGAGAAGATTGGGTTTGTTTGGAACGTATTCGGCGCGACTTGGGATCATCAGTTTGGACAGTTGTGTGCCTTCAAGAGGAAGCATGGTCACTGTAACGTTCCCTATACTCGTAGGCAGGCGAAAGCATCAGACGAGGAGTTCGATGGTCTCGGAAGTTGGGTGCACAAACAGAGAACAGCAAAGAAAGGGAAATGGAGGTCCCTTTCCGAATAACTCGCTTGGAAGAGATTGGTTTTGTTTGGGGACCGAATCCCTCTGCTATTGATCAAAGCACCAATACGGAAGCAAGGGGTCAAGTTGGAGGTAGCGATACTGAATACGAAACAGCTGATGAGGAGTTGCCTGTAGAAAGGAGTAGTGGAACTACTTCTTGCGATGAAAAGCCTCGAGCTACAAAGACAGCAAAGTATCCGGTAGGAACACACGTTCGAAAGGTAAGAAGGAAGCAATCGTGTGTTTGTAGACCGTGCTGTTGGTCATCACTAACTTCATTTGCTTCACTTATCTCAAAAGTACGTTGAAGGTAGCGGCTGGTGGAGCGGAAAAGTCTTGTCGTTTGATGGAAAGGACTATCAGGTGCTCTATGATAATGGTCACCGTGAAGATTACAGCGCGAAAGAAGTGGCACGGATGGTCCTACCACATGAACTGGAGCAGGTTCGTGTCGGCTCTCGTGTTGCAGTGCTTTGGAATGGCAAAAAGTACTATGAAGCGACCGCCTCACAAGAACGAAACAAGAAGCGTCCACTTTGTCTAGAATACGATGGCGGAGATACAGAGTGGGTCGATCTTCGCCACCTCAAGTTTCGGCGCATATATTGAACTAGAAATCATTGTCCAGCACGGGAGGACAAGAAGCGACTTGAAAGTTGCAAATGCATGAACAAAGATTTACAGTTTTCACATGCATACATGTATCCACTTCCCAAGAAAACACAGGCATTCATCAGCCCGATGTTGGTCTCTCGATCTGCTAACCGATCGTTGTTCTTGCACAACGCGTCGAGAGTAGAGTCCATGGTATATAATATCTCTTTATTCTTTATAATCTATGTTTATAACTTAGCTTTTTCGAATCTATCGGCGTGTACAATACAATACAATCTAGTAATGTGCCATCGTGTCGCCATCAGAGCTTTTGCTGCTGATGGGCTTGGAGAACTCCGACAAAGTGAGTAATCTCATCGTTGGTGTAAAGAGGCGCCACACGAAGGTATGTCCTCATCTCGTATTTCTGGGCCTTGCTCTTGGTGGAAACTTCCAGTTTACCTCCAAGCTCTTTGATGTTTTACCATTGTCCCTCAAGGTCCTCTACATTCGTGACGAAGGGCAATGGCAACACCAAAATGTCAACCTTTCTGCCATTCAAAAGAAACGCCCAAACCTCAAGCTTCGCCTCGTCTTTCCCGACCGTAAATTCAATTCCATGTAGACTCGCGTGCATCCGAAAAAGTTTACATCTGTAATGTATTTCCTTTCCTGTATTCACTGAAAAGCTACTACGCCACGATAGATGTACCATTATCAGACGTCCACCTAGGCCTAGCAAGATCATATCACTATTACTCGTAGCTACCCTACAGTATTCCGAGTGCGAGCTAGTAGAGACGTCGTTAACATTTTGATTCATTATTGTTTCATAGACGACACTTAGAAATTGCCGCACACGATTCACACTATTCCAACCAATAATCACATTCATTTTAAAAAACCCCAACCATGCTTATTCTGCCTTTTCTTCGGTATCGGCTCCATCAGCAGCGTCGGCGTCTGCAGCTTGATCCGATGTCCACAAGGTGAGATTGTCTCGAAGAAGCTGCATAATGAGGGTGGAATCCTTGTACGACTCCTCGTTGAGCGTATCCAGCTCGGCAATGGCGTCATCAAAGGCTTGCTTGGCAATCTGACAAGCTTGGTCAGGAGCTGATTTCAAAAAATACACAAAAAATAACAATATTAGAATACACGAGTATCCGTTGCAAAAACACAAGCAGCACAGACTTACCAGACAAGATTTCATAGTAAAAGACGGAAAAGTTCAATGCAAGACCAAGACGAATAGGGTGAGTCGGAGGCAAGTCCGAAGAGGCAATGCCGGAGGCTGCCTGGTAGGCATCGAGAGCAGCCGCAGCAGAAGCCTTTCGGTCATCTCCAGTCTGAAATTCGGAAAGGTATCGGTGGTAATCACCCTTCATTTTGTAGTAAAAGACTTTGGCCTCTTCCGAAGTCGAGTTTGGAATGAGCGAATCCTCGATAATGCTCAAGATATCATTGCAGATGTCCACAAGTTCTCCTACAAAATGATTAAGAACGTCAATACACGGTATACGGTGCTCTAAAGAAGCTTAAGACACCACCGCCTTACCTTCAATCTTGGCCTTGTACTCTTTAATGATAATCATTTTGTCAGGCTCGCCCTTTTGCTCTATCGAAGAGACGACGCGCCACGAAGCACGACGAGAACCAATGACATTCTTGTACGCCACTGAAAGGAGATTACGCTCCTCTACCGTAAGCTACATTGAAGAAAGAAAGAAAGCAATTTAAAAACAGGCTGAGTCTTGGTCGTCGATTCCCATTTTTCAATTAAAAACATGGAAATTTCCTACCTCCACCGGCTGACTGGCCACGTCTTTCATATCTGCCACCATTTCATCGAAACGTTCGGCTTGCTCAGCGAGCTTGGCCTTGTATACGAGCGAATCTCTCTCCATCTTGACGATATCAACAACAACAGCAACGGACGATGCACTTGCAAATGAAAAATGACTGGAGCTACATTTTTAGTCGGGGCGCCAGCGCGCACGGCACACGACCGAACACCAAAATGTCTCCAGTACACAACAACTGATAGTTCCACCAACGGAAGAACAGAAGAACAGCTTTTTCTCACGAGGTCGACCTCGAGCATCAAGATCAGTGGATCTTAACCCCAACCTTTGCAAGCGAGCCAAGATCCCTCCGACCATCGATTTTTTCGCCACTGGAATAACTTTCTCTGCATGGCTTGTATCGTATCGTCTCAACTTACTTTACAAACGCAAATCAGCCACCATGCTAGGAGCTCGTATTGGTTTTCGTCGATCCTTGGCTTCCTGCAGCAGTCTTCTGGTTGCCAATAATACTCGTATGGTCGGCTCGGCGGCAACGACATTCACGAGGCCACAATCCGCAGTTTTTCCATCGTTGTCCACCGCGGCACCCATGATGGTTCGAACCATGGCTTCGAAAAAGAAGAAAAACGGGCAGTGGTGGTGGTAGTGGCGGTGCGAAAAAGCCGATTGAATTCATGGTGGAAGGACTGGATCAAATGTATGAAGAATGTCAGGCAGCCGATTTCAATCAAGTCATGAAGAAGGTGGCACAAGCCTACAAGGTCATGCCTGGAGAATTGTCCAATGGAACATACACTATGCAACTTGGGAATGAATATGGTGAATGGGAAGACTTGACGAGCTTTAATCAGCTCAAGGAAGCATGCAATGAAGATGGATATACGGAGGTCCGTCGATTCGAATCAAGGAGCTTGCAGAAGAAGACGATGATGATGACCTGGATGAATATGATGATGATCTTTCAGACGATGATGAAGATTATCAATGGGATAAGAATGACATGATGGGAGGAGGAAACGAGGAGATGAAGGAGGTGATCAACGACTTGGTGGAAGCACTAAAGGCGGATGGATGGCGTCTTGCCGAAAGCAAAGAGTTGCTGTCGCTTGACGAATTCAAGCTAATAAGAAAAGAGAATGGTGGCGAGGAAATGTCGGCTCGCGCACTAGTAGTTAAGTATGCAAAAGGCTTGCCAGACTTGCAGGATCAGTTGATTGATGAAGATTGGATCGCTCGATCACATTGTGCAGTGTCTGCAGTTTGGATTCTTGTGGGAGTCTGATGAGAAGCAACAAGACGAATCGGAAGAGTCATAGAAAGACGAGGAGCTTATTAGCTTAAGCGGTATCGTATTGAGTAGCGTACTGTATCGTCATTATCAGAGTATGTTGCTATGACGATGGCGTAGCAGACCTGTCGCCCTCATAACCCGTGATTGAGGCTCAGATACTGTAGATGAGGCGTTGAGCGTGACTCGCGTTGCGTGTGGCGCGACGTTCGATGGCGATCGCGTCACGATCTCATCATCACATCTCATCATCTCAGGCATTGCTCTAAGCGTCTTCAAGTCTATCTAAGGGGTTGTTCACCTGATTATCGTCGCTGTTGCACTATTTGCTACATCATGACGACTATCCTGTTGTTTAAGACGCGTTTATCGCAGATTTCAGGCTGCATTCTCGGCGCCATTCCTCTTTTTGCTCTTGGCGCTCGTCCTCCCTCCGACACACAATCGATGCCAAGACTGCCTCTGGTGATTTCCAACTGTCTGGAGTGAATTCAGAAGCAGTCTTGACTAGTTTTGCGATATCTCCCTATGGTAGAGGCTGGATGGGTGTCACGTTATCTTCCAAAGAAATGTACGAGACGGAACAGTCACTGAAAATCCACCTCTTTCAAGACACTCAATGGAGTGCCTTTCAAAAGGCCTTGTTGTGTACAGATCGAAAGAAACTGGCTATAGAAACGTTGAATGTAGAATTTCATCATCAAGAACATGAAGAGGAATCGTACCAATGGGTGGCAAACTTTGGAATGGCACTTGATCAACATACCGAACCGCGCACTCATTATTGGTACGTGGTGGTTGACGATTGTTCTCTCGAACAAGTCTATCGTGATTCTAGTATACCCAGACTGCATTATAAAGTACAATTGTGGAATGATGTCGGTGGTAATGTCATGCATGAACTTTCCGACAGCTCGGAACAGGAAGCGGAAAAGAATGTACAATTGACTCATCTGTCGGCCGATGAAGTGGGCCTCTCCAGCATTCATGCAGCCACTCTTGTAGTTTCCGTATTCATTACAGCCCTCATGGGATTATATATTGTCAAGTTATTGTTCAAGAGTGGAACTGTCCATGCTGCACTCTTTTTAGTCATGTCTGCGGGAATCTGCGATGCGACATCGGCAATTTGCGAGCTGATTCATCTCAAAGCATACGCACGAGACGGGATTGGTTTCTATTCACTCGATGCACTTTCCAGTCACTTTGAAGCCATGTGTGATTCAGTAGTTGCGTTGCTACTCTTGTCAATTGCATCTGGATGGACATTGCCATCGGATGCCATTCACGTACCTCAAGGAGGAGGATCCTTTGTTGGTAAATTGGTACAAGGCATGCGAAGTCCAGCAGGTGCACTTGTATCGCCGTCTCCTGCAGGATACTTGGCAGTCTTGATTTTTGCATCGCATGGAATATTGGCACAATGGGGACGAACATTTGACGATGACTTTGATGCCTATCATGCACTAGAACACACTCCGGGGAGAATACTCATGATCTTTCGCATGGTGCTTGGTGTATTGCTACTCATCGCGACTGCTCAAACACGAAAGTCGTGTCCAACATCACTTCAACCATTTTACAGCAAACTTGCAATCGTTGGAACATGTTGGTTTCTCAGTTTGCCGCTCGTGACTTGGATATGCTCTTGGGCAGTTCCATATTACATGAGACATCCAACTGTGGCAACGTGGGGTGCGATTGCACAGAGTACAGCATTGGTATTGTTGGCGTGGCTCTTTACAGCGCACTCGGGGGCAAGTTCGTTTCATAAAGTGAGTCGATTGCAAGCCAAAGATGGTGATGGGTTGACAGATTCCTTGGCAACGAGCAACAGCAGCGTGACACCAAAGTCATGGAGTTTTGGAAAGACCAAGATACGCTTGGACTAAAAATATGTTCTAGCATAGCTACGGTTTGATGCAACGCCGCCGACACATATTCCATTTCTTGCACGTCTGTTACAGCTCCTACATGGCGTCTGAATGTTGTAGTCACGATTTATAATGTAAAGAGTGCGTATTGTATCCGAGTAGCATTGTGAAAACATGTGTTGGTGGATGGCACGACGACTATTACACACGTGTGGCTAGCAATACTCGTAATACATGGTAAAATCTTCAAAGGCTACATAGTACGCGCGTCCACGCACCCACCACCCCCCTGAGCTGGAACCTTTTCCCTTGAACGAAGTAATGTTTGAATTCGAGGAGGCAATGGAGCATCTTGATAAGGCCAAGTCTCGAGATACATTGATTAAGCACTGGATTTCCCTTGGGTTCATTCCAGTTTCAAAGTCTCAGTGTGCAAAGCTATGGAAGAAACGTGATGTTTTCAAGAAGACGGGAAGTGGCAAGCCTCCCGAAGCATGGAAGGTCGTGAAGGGTAGACCGCAGTTGGCAACAACACCTGAGTTCATACAGGCCTGTCAAGAAATGGAAAAGGATGGTCATATGGCTCTTTCTAAGTCAGACGTGCATAGCGTGTTGGTAGATATATCCAAAAAGCGATCGACTGACAAGAAAGAATGGAAGTCGGACACAGCCCACCAGCCGGATCGCCATTCCGTCGACCGGTACTTCGCTTTATACTGTGATAGACGTGCAAAGAAGCTGCGCCATGGAAAGGTTCAGAAGAAGACTATGACACGGTTTACTGGGGAGCATTCACTTCGAAGCTCGGCAAGTTTTGCTGGTGTCGAAGCATCTATTGGACTGATTGTTGGCGAGGATGAACGACCGACTCGATTCAAAAAGTCAATTGAAGCAGCCAGTGATGGTGCCCAGAAACTTGAGCGTATTGTTCGTGAGGCAAACGATGGAGAATCGGTGTATCCTGTCCAACCTGGGATGCAGTTTACCTTTGACGATACGACTGTGTTTGGCTTTGAAGGCGTTAACAACAATTCGGAAAAGGGAGAATGGAAACTTCTTAATCCAGAGGAGTCATATTCTGCAAGGTCTGCATACTCTGTGGATACTGATGGATCTGAAAGTTCGCAATTTCGAGGTCAACGCATCCGTCTCAGCTTTACTATGTCTGGGAATGGCCGTGTCGCATCCATCTGGGCTACGAGAACCGGTCTGTCAGAGTCGGAGCTTCCGTCGGATGTTTGTCCAAGTGGAATTCACATTACAAAAGTACCTGGTCTCACTATAGGTGGATCAGACATCATGCAAGAGGGACATGGCTACGTAGCGATGGTGCGAGCAAATGCAATGAATAGTGACTGGGACTCTGTCGAAAAGCGATTGTTCGAAGAATATCAGCAGCGCGTGTTCTATCCGTTTGTATCCAAGATTCGAGAAGTCGACTACGAATGGGATCCAAATACTCCTGTACCGGAATGGCTTCGTTCTGCTGCTTGGTGTGATGGATGTATTCCACAGCTTGAAGCGCTTAAGGATGCAAAGCTTCGAACTCTCGACGAGCAGAACCTGATCGTCCGAGGCAAGCATGCAGCTGCATGTTCAGCTGTACAGCAGATGGCAGATTTGATGAGTTTATTCCGTGGAATCAAGCTACAGTCGCGACTCGTCACTGCAAAGGACAATTACTGTGAGCAGTTGAGGTACCGAATGGAGAGTCACTTCCGTGATTCTTCTGCATGTTTTGTCGAGGACCGCAAGATGAAGCCTGTGTTGGACTTACTTGCCTGTCTTCCCAGTATGCTGACGAAGGTAAGCTTATGATTTGTCCAGAGTCTCATTCATGTTACAAACTACACTCAAATGTTGGTGTGATACCTTTCACTACATGACAGCTGGCAGACTGTAATACTGTAATCGACGGCTTTATTCGCGCTGGTGTTCTTGATTCTAAGTCCAAGGCATGGCCGGATCTTGATGCGATGATCCATACCTGCCAAGGAACGAAGACTCTACAAGATCAAGCAACAGTATTCAACACATTCAAAGACGTGTATATTCGTACCATTAAGCAAGGCCACGTAACGGACGAGTACTTTGATGAGCTGGGGTACCCAAAGGACGTAGATGCAAGAGGTAATATCGTGGAAAGACTGAGTGAATCAGATCATCTTCAGCGAGCCAAGATGCTGAATCATGAGTATCAACTGGCGAAACGGGAGAAGCTAAAGGATGAGCGAATGGCAAAGATTGCAAAGAAGGCTTCTGAGGCAAGAGTTTCTCTTCTTCAGGTTCTCGAGCGAAACGCAGAATGTGAAAAGGAAATGTTGAAAATCCTCAATGATCCGAATCCTGATAGCGAAGGAGTACTGTTCGGGAATATTACCTTGGAGCATCTTGAGAAGACGAAGTCTTGCACGATTGCTCGTCTCCAGGCTTTCATTCATGTTCGCATGTGGAATGGTCTCAAGCCAAAAGGTGCAGCAAACTGGCCAAAGAAGAAAGGAAAGGCTGGCGATGGGGAGCGAACGTACATCTCATGGGCCTATGAATTGAGGAATGCGCCGGTTGTTCTTGTGGTTTCCGAACAAGAAAGTATTGACGTGGAAATGCTCGACGTGGAGAATGTTGCCCCGCCACCTACTGTAGAGTTCATGGGAAGAAACGACAACTTTCCTAATCCATCGAAGTATCTTGATGATAGTCTGTGGGTTGACATGGTTGGCGAAACATTCGAAGGGAGATTTGATGCTGTAACTGATGAGATGAAGACGCAAGCCGATGATTTGTATTGTCGACTGGTTCAGAATCTTGGGTCTCATATTCAAAAGAAAGTCGACAAGAGCAAAAGACGTCACTTCACCTTGAGATTCTTTCGCCAGAATCTTTCCCAGTTTGCTGCTATTGTAACTCTTGCAGGTCATGTTCGAGATGAGCCAACAATAGTCGGAGATAAGGAGTGTCTTCTCAAGAATCCTGTTGGGTCCAAGCATCGGTTCATTCTTGTGGATAGCGAGTTTACAAATGCAGAAGGATGCTACTTGTATTATGACACTGTTCATGGTGAATGGATACGTAGTGGTAAGGTTGCTGGTACTCGTCACGACTCCAAGGGAATGATGGATCGACACGAGGAGCACATGGCAAGTGCAGCTCGAAACGATGACAGCTCCAGCCTCTACGTTAAGTATCCTGCAAAGTCAAGCAGACTTGCGACTACAGTTCGAAACAATAACGTTCGCCCATATCCATGGAGAGCATACTTTGAGGATCTCGAGATTTTCTGTGGAATTGGATTCATTCGTTCCGACATTGTTGAGCAGCGACTTACAGCAGACAACAACAATGACTCCGACTCGCCAAAGGGCATTTTTGTGTGGGATAAGACCTGTATTGAATCTTTGAATAAATGTGAAAAGGATGGTGTCACGACTCTGGAGGATAAGCAGCTACACATGGTAGCATACCTGTTGGAGTTGGGATACGAGCTAATGCTCAGCGCCGGAATGGACGTTTCTACCATGCCTGGTTTCGAAAGATTCGGTCTGCCGAACCTGTACAAAAAGTAGTTTGTCAATACATGTATAGATGTCTTATATATAAGTGTTTTACTTGCTATAGTCATGTTGTTTTAGTGTGTTTGTAGCTATCAAATGCGGTGGGCGACGGACAGACGCATGTCGGTGAGAATTCTCAGGTTTTGGGCATCACTAGCTCGTCTTTCTCACTCTGCTGGCAGATGGCGCGCCACGTCATGAGAATGTCTATTCACACCCAGAGATTATCAACCCTTCATCTTTTGCTCATAGTTAGGAATTTAAATTGATTCACATAAGTGGTAATAAGTAAATGTTTGGGTGTGCGCACGAGTGAGGAGTGTGCTATATTTTTACTTATGATGACATTATTTTGTTGACTGCCACCGACACACTGGCGCGATCGAATGGCGCAAATGGCGACGAGAGCGGAAATAAAGGATGAGAAGCATACTTTGTACAGCGCGACCTTGTCGATGGCACCAGAATGTAGCATAAGTATGGCTATGAAGTTTTTGGTACTCATGGGTAGCGCTTCCTTAGGATCTGATGCCTGATGCTGATCGGCAATTAGTCCGAAGCCAAAAGCCACAAGGCCCTTTCAATTCTTTCACTCCGCTTATTATTCTCACAGTTTCCAAACACCGTTCTCTTGATCATGCTTTCACCTACCATTATGATTTGTGCTGCAATTGTGTTAAGCAATCTACTTCTTACCAAGAGCAGTGCTTGGACGCAAGAAGACGTGCTGGCCCTTCACGGCGGGGTTTTGTCCGAACAAGAGCTCCAGTTTCTCAAGCGACGGCTCCAGAATGACGCCTACTCCGGTACTATTGATGAACTCTTTGACAACCGAAACAAAATCAATCGTACAGTTCAATTCACTGAGAATGGCCTGGTCGCCACCACCACAAGCAACAGCGCCTACGTCGCGTCGCTCATTCAAATGCATGTAACTGACATGAAGAATCTATTGTTTCCAATTCGCCAAGGTGACCCACTCTTTGTGTCGTTATTCGACAATATTGAACAAACACAGCTGGAGGTTCAGAATATTACAAATGGTGTGAATATTACGAACACGGGATCCACTGATTGCGGAGTGATTCTCGTCCAACAACATGCAGCCCAAGTGAGCTCCTTTGTGGATACCGGCGTTCGTCGACCTAACTTTGACTGGACTGAGCCCAGTGTTTGCATTGATGATCCAACACCAACTCTATCTTCAGTGACAACGCAACCACCAGTAGACCTAGCGCCTACGATGACATCACCAGAAGAAACTTCAGTGACGACGTCACCGACTCCTTTGGTGACTACACGACCAACAGTAGTAGTGCCTACGATGATACCATCACCAGATAAAATGACAGAGAACGCGATTACTTCTTCAACGTGTACCAAGAAATTTACTGTATCTGTTCTTTCCTTGAACTTGTTCCTTTCATTCCTGTATTAGCAAGAGCTCCGCTTTTTCTCAATCAAACTAGCGCATTGAATACATATAAAATTATGGAATGATTCAAAACGGAGCGTGTAACATTTTTATGCATATGAGATCAGATAGATACCTGCGTGTCTCCTATGATCGAGGCCTCTGCGTGATGTGGAAGGGGGCGGATGTGGTGGACTGCTTCCACGTGGCGCCTGATCGGCATCTTGCACATCAGCACTAAGTCCCTACGTGCATGTTGGTTTCTGTGATTGTCTAATACACTTGATACCATACAGTACAGAAAGATACAGAATGATCGTTTCAATAGATCGATTAGCTGCATTCTCCATGGCTATATTTCTCTTGTTGGCGGGAGGCGCCGATTCCTTCACTCCCTTCACTCGCCACCAAGTATCTCATCGACGACATGTACCGTTTCCTTTAAGAACCGCAGGTGCAGACATTGAGCAAGAGACGGAACAATCTTTTCCTCCCACAACTAGTGACACTGGTGATGACGATTCGGCAGGAGTGCCAGTCGAAAATCGCGGCAAGGTCAACGAGATTGACTTTTGTATAGCTCCGGCGGATGTGTCGCTATCTCGATCGTACAGTACATCTGCGGATCCAAGTACTTCCGATAAATCACTTTCTTTGACTCGAGCACTGAATAATGCATCTAATCGTGCTGTACGACGTATTCTCTTGGCAAGGTCGTGGCCATCAGCAGAAGCTTTGAACTTGAGTCTACGTCAAGTACTGGCTGCTGAACGCGACAATAACTCTCGGGAAGCAGCACAAGCAAAGACTCACAAAATCCAAGTGTCCAGTACCACGTCCCATTCTTAATATTCTAGTGAGACGTCGGGGAGACTCCGAAACTGTCGGCAAAGAACCAATACCAAGGAAAAGTCGAACCGATGAAGAGTACGTCTCTGATCAAGTTACAGCCTTTCGCGAGCGATACAGTGCTATTCCAGGCTTTTCACTGGCAGAAGCATATCTAGAATGTATTCTTAGTCTTGCTACAAGTGGAGAAGAGTCTCCGCGTGTTTCAGAGGTGAGTGTTTGTAGCTACTGTAGCATTTATGTTGTGTATGTGTCACACACTGGAAATGTTTAGCAGATCTTACATGTACAGTATAAACTGTTCGTTTCTTGTGTTCTAGGTGATCGAAGCCGGTATATATGACGAATCTTATCGTCGTGTTGTAGCTGTGCTAAAGAGTGTAGGTACAGTCTTTGAAAAGGTGCCGGGCAATGAGCAGTTGAGGAGAATTTCGCCAAAGCTTGTGGATCAAGACATTTGTCTATCCATGCTGGATAAGATGAATATGAAGCAAGAGCTCATGAAAGTCGAAATTCCTCCACAGATTATAAACGCATCAACTACAACAAGTGACAACAAGCAAGCAAAAGACAAGGTGATTGAAAAGAATCCGAGTAATGTGACTGAAGCCAAGAAGTTTCGTCCGTTAAAGCTGCTCTTGCGTGGAACCGATAGCTCCGAGGAAGAAGAATTTGAGTTGGATCACGATGATTTGGGTGGCGTCTTGCTGAGCGCAGAAGAGCCTAGTATGACTCGTCAGCTGAATGTGCTTTCAAACATTGTAAACCGCGCTCTGTTGTTCGGAGGCGACCAAGAATTACTAGTATTGTCGGAAACTCTCGATGCAGACAAGCCTGCATTCATACAAAGGTGGTATCCTGGACCCGTTGGTGAAATCGAGCTTTTCAGTCCAGAACAAGAGACGAGGCCAGGGGTGCAGTACCTCAACTGCCTCGTGAGCTTGTTGAAAACATGTTATAGGAACGGCATTGTGACAACGTTGGACCCGCCTTTCCCTCTCATTCAGAGCTACAGTAATGCATACGAGCGTTTGATGGCTTCCCTAGTAGAGCTCGGTAGCGGGTACATTAAGCCTGTGAGTGACGTGATGACAATGCCAAAGCCGAGAACTGCTCAAGAGGAACTAGGGAGATTTGCAGTATGGGAATCCGCGTTTAGAAGCAAACAGAATGCGACATCGTACCCAGAGGATCTCGAAGGATCGTGGGAAGTAAAAGACGAGATTGGTGGTGAAACCATTGGAGTCTCAACAGTTATTTTTCGGCCAAAAGGTCAAGTTGACGTAGCACCTCCGATGCAGGGTCTTCGATGGCGACTGGATCCTGGTCCGACGCATCTCGATACGTGCACGTTTCAAGTGTTGGGCGACGATGGCACAATTTTACAATACAGGGGCTTTATTGACCGAGGAGCAAGGTTGGAAGCTCGCTTCTCAAGACGCCGAATAAGAATTCGTGGATCGGTAATGTTCCAAATGCGTGATGGTGACGGCGGATTGCTGGGTTCTGATTACTGGAATGATATGCTGCCTATCAATTACAAAACTGGAACGACCAAATTTGTCATGACTAAGAACTCATAATAACAGTACAGTAAACATACGGTACGTAGGCCTGCTATTACAGTTCTCTACTCGTTCTGTCATGAAAATAACATGATGTAGCTAGTTGCGCCTGGCTATACAAGGATCAGTGTATGGAACCTAGTGCAAGGCAGCATTTATCGTAGTCCTAGCTACAATTATCAGGTAAGAGTGCTGTACTACTTCGTATTAGAGTTGAATGCTACAGTAAGCAGGGACGGATTTAGACGGGACTCGATAAAACCACGTCACCGGCCACGATGACATCATCAGAAACGCAGAACGCAATTGAAGTCGCGACTTGTTCTGTAGCTTTGTTGTTTCATTTTGTTCTGTCACAAATCACGACGATGATGCTGCCAACAGCTCGATGCCGTTCCACCGTCTCACTCATTGGGTTTCTACTTCTCATTATTGCTCTTTCAGAAGCATTTCAAGTGCGTTCGCTTCGACCTCATCGGCGGCGGTCGCTTTCACCTCGCGTCGTTTGTGATGAGAACGCGGCTGCACGAGTCATCAAGAGAGAAGAGAATGCTTCGCGGAATCAAGGCTTTCTCTCGGAACTCCAAACATATAGTAATGGGATTAGCGAAGTTCGCGGCGGTAGCAATATCGTCTCGAAGCGCCTTGGCTTGTCGACACTTGCCGTCCTTCTGACAGTGACTCTTCCCAAACTCGCTCCTTCGTTGCAAAGTCTCTTTGAGGCCTACAGTCAGTGCCTGGTTACTAACCCACTAGTAACAAAAGTGCTTACGGGGGCCGTCCTAGCGACGCTTGGTGATGCATTGGCTCAGGCCGGGGACAACAAGCCATACGACGCGGCGCGCGCTTCCTCGTTTGCTGCATTTGACTCTTGCTATCGCGTGTTTCAGCACGCAGCCTTTCCATTCGTTATTGGAAACTGTCAGGGACGTGTTCTGTCTAGACTTATTTCTGCTCTTCCAGGGCTGACAGTTGAAGCAACACCCGCTCTTGCAGTTTTTGAACGCGTCTTTACCTACCAAATGTGTGTAGTTCCACTGCTCTATTATCCAGGTACGTCAGTTTCTACTCTATACACTTGCACTCGTCTTAGAATTCATGCTAATGTTATTTATTCGGTTGCTGTAGTCTTTTTTGCTCTTACGGGGTACATGCAAGGACTCGATGCCAAAGGATCCTTTCAACGAGCAAAGGCAAACTTTCTACCTTGCTGGAAGAAAAATCTAATGTTCTGGGTGCCTATCCAAGCCGTTATGTTTGGACTCATTCCTCAGAGATTTCAAGTCAGTTTTACCTGTGTAATGGGCATATTGTGGAGTCTCATCTTGTCATTGATGGCGGGAAAGGCAAAGAAGGAGTAACTCGATTGATCTGATGAATAAATTTTTGTTGAAGGCGAGTCGTTAAGGCACGTCATCATAATGTATAATAGAAAATATATATGTACTCGTATGAAAATGAGCTAGAAGAGACGTTACTGCTTTACAGTATTTAAACTTATTCGTAATCTCCTGACTTTTTCACGCATCAAAACCTGTTCCCTTACTACGCCTTACCCAAGACAAGTGCAAGTAAGGCCATTCTCACAAACATTCCATTTTCCATTTGCCGAAAGTAAGCTGCTCTTGGATCCGAGTCAACACTTGTGGAAATTTCGTCGACACGAGGAAGTGGATGCATGACAATCATGTCGGATGGCGCTGCCGACATGATTTCGTTATCCACCACGTATGACCCCTTTACCTCATTGTACGCATCCTCATTATCGAATCGCTCTCGCTGTACTCGAGTGACATACAGTACGTTGGCTCCTTGAATCGCTTCTTGTATATTGAAACATGATTGTTGCGTGACGTTGGAATAGTCAGAGACATAGTCTTGTACATAGTCTGGCATTTGCAAGGACTCTGGTGAACAATATCGCAACTGAATGTTTAAGGAAGACCGAGCAAGAAGCTTGGCCAAGGAATGTACAGTTCTACCATGCTTCAAGTCTCCCAAAAGTACTACTGTAAGTGGTTGTTCTTGTTGTTGTATATCATCCAGTGAAATGTTGAGTTCATTGCAAATGGTAAAGAGATCCAAGAGTGCTTGAGTAGGATGTTCACCAGTACCATCTCCTGCATTCAATACTGGTTTCAGAGAGGATGCAACCACTTTTTCCACACTGCCGGTAACGGAATGTCTCAAGACTGTCACGTCGGAATAGCATTCAATGCATCGAATGGTATCACTCAAACTCTCGCCTTTTTTGCCGGCCGACGAATTTCCCTTGCCATCGACATGAAGGACACTTCCACCAAGTCGTTGCATGGCTGCTTGAAAACTACACGATGTTCGTGTGGATGCTTCGTAAAAGACGGTGGCCAAGACGCGGTGGGCCAGTCGATTGTCGCCGCCATCGTCGCGCACAAGTGTTTTCATTTCGTTCGACACTTGAAACAACAGTGACAAGCCAGATGGAGTAATTTGTGTTACTGATAATAGAGAGGCATCTTTCCAGGTAGCAGGATCCGACGTTAACTTGTCAACCAGGGAGGAAAGAACGGTATTGTCCGTCATGGTTGTCGGCGTCGAAGATTTTGTGGATCAAAAGGCATGAGGTCTGTCACACCCCAGCACGAAAATCACTCTCACGATGATTTCTATAAAAATGAACGCTGGGATGTTATTGACTCATGACCCATCAACCCAAACGATTTGAGCCACTGATTTTGACTTGCGGCGCGAACGCCACTCCCACTTTTTTCCCACCGATCAACATCACCATGACGACCATGATGATGGAGGACGATACCGCCAACATGGGCATGTCAAATGCCACTACAACCATTGATGCTTCAGTAGTACAGAGTCGAATCCTTCAGAGTGCATCGTTGGCCAAGGAGCAAGACGACGACCAATGGAAGATGCACAGCAACCCACGTTTCCGCAGCTCTCGGCAATGGCGGCGCGCGGTGGCAAAACGGAATACCGTCGAGTACGATGTCCTCCACACCGATACACTCCACTACGAGAAAACTGGGAACAGATTTTGACACCACTTGTGGAGTTTCTCAAACTACAGGCAAGTATAAGAGACGAAATGTGAACATTTGTCCAACAAAAATGCAAAGGATGAAACTTGCCAAGAAACGAGCGCGTGGAGTTGTTCTCAGAGTCGCTTTATGCGTACAAACCCACTGGGAAGCCTCCATGTTGTCAAGATGAAATGGCGCGACATTTTGTCGTAGTCTGATGCATACTTTCTACGGACCTGATTTTCGTTTTGATACTGTAGCAAACATGTTCGTTCTCACACTCTTTTGCATTCTGTAGGTTCGATTCAATACAAAGACTCGATCAGTAGAAATGAAAACTTCTCAACATACTATTGATTCTGGTGCATTACAAAAGGGTGCAGATTTTGCTCTGCATTCATGTTGGGATTTGAAGTGCAAGACGCTGTCGCATTGCTTCGATTGGATGACTTGTATATCGAATCGTTTCAAGTGACTGATGTGAAAATGCTCCGAGGTGATCACTTGAGTCGTGCTGTAGGACGTGTGGCAGGACAAGATGGAAAGACGAGATTTGCCATTGAAAATGCAACGCGGACTCGAATCGTCATTGCCGATACACGAATTCACATGTTGGGAAGTTACGCCAATATTCGAGTGGCGCGAAATGCCATTTGTGATTTGATTCTTGGAGCTCCGCCAGGAAAAGTGTACAATAATATGCGAAATGTCTCCAAACGAATGAATGAACGATATTAGCTACTTATTAATGAATCAAGTGAGATTTCAACATATCTCGTTTATCGTTGCGAGGATTCTTGGTATTATTTGTCTAGCTCGATCGATGTTTACTGAGTATTTATCCATCTATTCGTTAAGATACTTTTCAATATGCTCGATTGAGGCTGCCGGTGTAATAAACTGAAAGGCTGGCGTGTCTGGAACTGTTGCCAGAGCTTCTACTGCCTTTTCTAGTGACAAGCCCGTGATTTCAAACTCTGTAGCATCACCTCCATCTGCTTTTAGTGCCATACCTAGTGCAGCCTTTGCCTCGTCCAATTTAAAGAATAACGGGAGCACAGCTGTTCCATCCTCCAGCTCTTGCATGATTTCCATGCACGCAAACAGTGGAATTTGTTGGCCAATAGGAGATACTTCTGTAGGACAACCTGCCGCTGAGAGATCTTCTGCGCTCGGAATAATAATTGCTTGATTCTCCGATACCATTTCAAAGACTTCTCCAAGAGGATAAGGAACAATATCAAGCCCTGGAATGGATGTTTCTTCTCTTGCCTTTGCAAGTTCTCGCTTGGCATCGGGAACGTGACAATAGAAGAATGCAAGCTCGTATTCATTGACTTGATACTTTAAAGGTTGTCCCTCGCCATTTGCACAACAAAAGACTGGAACAGTATTCATATCCTTTTTGATCTGTGGCCATCCCTTGGATTCAAACAGTCGCTTACGTCTCTCTTCGTTGCTGTCTCCGGCATCGTTAGCGGTAGCCTGTTGTCGTACGGATTGCTTTGTTGTTGGCGCTTGTCTGGGAACCACAAAGCCCTTTGCAACTGAAACGACTCCAAGAATCGCCACAGTTGCAATTTTCCACTTACGAAACATCACTTGATTAAGAAAATTGAATAGGAACAGAACGTATGGTATGGTAGCAACAGGCCTTGCGGTCGTGATGGCATAATAATGGCGAATGAAACTATGGTCGGCGGCGTCGAGAAAATATCAAAATGTCTTTGAAATGTCCCTGCTAAATGGCGACATTTCATGTGCTATGCACATGCATTCCAAGCACAACGCTTTGCATAGGCCGGAGCGGTGGGCCTATTATCATCCATGCAAAGTAACATCAGGGGTTATCGTTGCGATAAGCTTATACTGAAAATGGACCTAGCAGCTAACGAAACACGAAGCACTTTCCCCAGTTCCCTTTTTCTAATATTTTAGTAGTTGTAGTAGTAGTAAATGTAAATAAATATATGCGGCATCCAGCCCATCTGAATTCCGCTACAATCCCAAGTCTACACCTGTAGTGTAGAATCGACTGTACCTACCCCTAGGCAAGTCGAGCATTGCAGTCTTTTGAACTGACTGAACCCTTGTTCCCTCCTCCCAGTCCTCCAAGCATTCCGGCCATCTGCCACTGCATTCCCTTTTCCATGTGCGTGCAATACGTCATTCCATAGAAGAGTTCCAAATCACATCCATGTACATTTGGCTTTTTGGCCTGCTGCACAGCAAAGTCCGCGGTGGGACAAAAGACACAACCTCCACGCGTCATGAAAAAATTGTGAAATGCGGCCATGAGGTTGTACTCGCAACATTTCACACACTCGTCGTCGCTACCAAAAAGGGCAGCAAATGGTTGGACACGAATATTGGCACTAGAAAATCCAGTCTTGTCAGAGAGCTTTGCGAGAACAGACTGACGTTCATTGTCCGACATTTCCGAGGGAAAAACGGATTCACCCGACAAGGAGAGCTTTTGCATCCTCTGTTCAAAGGCATCCACGAAAAAGATTGCCTCCTTGCACCCCTTGGACTTGGAATTTTCAAGCGTCTCGGTGTCTACCGCAATGCCGCTAGCGAGATGCTGACGAGCCATATCCAAAGTAATTTTGCGGCAGAGTTCGTCTGCTGTAGCCTTCACGTCGCCAACCGGAAGGTCGAACTTCACGTGCTTGGGGTACCAGCAAACGAGCAAGGAGTTCTTGGTGGGTTTGCTTGCGGCTCTACTTGGGCTGATCCAAATGCTAGAGAAATCGGTCCAGTGATGGTGAGATTCGATGTCTTTCACCACACCCAGGCGTGCATCGAGATTAGTCGCATAGACCAAACTAACGCTCTCGTCGGATTCACTGCTGCTAGGTCCAGTGGAACAGGTATGACTCTGACGCAATACGAGCGACGCGGCCCTCGGAAACATGTTGATGGTGTTCCTGGATGTAGCATTCGCAGCGCCATCCATCGCGATGGCACCTGGCGGAACCGACATTCGCGCGCGCGGCTTGCAATGAGAAACGAGCTCACTGAGACGATAATAAAGACGAAAAATCATCATGAGAACAAAGAAAGTCAAACAAAGTTACGAAATAGCATTTCCTGGACTCACTTGTTGAGCACCTTGAGGTTGAGGCCGGCAACGACAGGAACGCAAATTGTCTTGTGCTTTTGCCAGTTTGCTTTTTGGCAGTCTCTCGAGCAATACATCACCGATTTGCATCTCGAGCAGGTATGGGGAGCCTCGCTCTTGGAACAGTTGGCACAAACACTCATTGTCTCGCTATCTATGATATATATGAAGTACTTCTGCGGCGCGCGATCTTATTTCCCATGTTAAGATCTTGCGAGATTACATGGCACGCACGGACGCACAAACGAACAAAACTCGTGCTTGTCTGTTCTGCTTGCTTGTCTGAAAAAAATGGTGCGCGACTGCGCGATGTCGACCGTTGAGAGCACGAAGCATGATGATGTTGAATGAACTTTCTTTACCAGTATTATACTTAGCCAGTCCTATCATTTCTTTTCTTCTTCTTATATAAACTCAAGATGGCATCACCGCTTGATCTATCTGGAATTGCAAACGAAGATGGCGGCGCGCCCCGACATCATCCGACGAACAACAAAACGCGCCGCGATAAGAGGCATGTACATCAAGTAGAAGATAGACAGCTCTTTTCGGAGGACAGTGATGTTGCAAATTCGGGTTCTTCAAGTGCAGTAGTGAATTTCCTCGGAGATTTTGTTTTTGTCCTGCTCTTCAAAGTGATTTCCATCTTTTTTGACGCCATTGCACGAGGATTTTCTCGTGTGTTTGGAAGTGCAAATGGCCATCATCACTACATGTCATCAGCCGAAGAGAATCAAATTCTAGAAACCATGCCGGGAGAGCAACGAAAGCAGCAGAGAGAGTTACAATATATTCATGTCAATCAAATTCAACAGAGCGATGATCTGGACGATTTACGAAGACGAGTCCAGAAGCTTGAGGAACGACGAAGGGAACGTGCGAAGCATTCGTAGACTTGGGATACAATGGGGAATGTTCATGTTGAGGTCATCGTATTGACACTGTGGCTATGCATCGAGTCAATGTGCTACTCGGAGTAGACGAAGGTGTTGAGATCTACGGCACATTTATATTTGAGCCGATGCGTTGACATACTATTAATTTTAACGCATTGTATATATTAAAAGAACATGAAGTGCTTTTGAACTGGTTCAGTAACATCCCACGTACAGCTCATTCCAGCGGGAAACGTCACGAAATCACCCTTACCAAACGTGGAGGGAGGAGAGCCGTCGGAAGGAGTCACCGTCACTTGACCGGAAAGAAGATAGCAAGATTCATTCGAATCATAGGTCCATGGAAATTTGGAGACACCACATCCCCACGTTCCCCATGAAAAGACGCTATGGACGACATGAGAAAGGAGCGAAAAAGTGAGTTCTTGTTGCCATCATAGGGATGACAGCGTCTCGGTATCCAAAGATACCGTCCAAAATTTCGGCGCACAAATGAAATACAGACTTTAAATATGACATGATAACTAAACCACGGCCAATACTCCTAGGGAAAACACTGCAAGCGGCAAACTTGGACCACTTACCCCTTCTTGTCGAGAAAATCCTTGTCCGGTTGAGAGATCACCTCAATCAAGGTCGTTTCGCCAGTAGACATTTTCAGAGCTTCACTGCTTGATCGAAAAGAGGGATTACGTGACGGTGCAAAGGCTGATGCACTGAAAACTAGCCACGTGAAGGTTAAGAATCGTACGCCGGCTGCTTTCGTCATCGTCGGCGGCATTTATTTGCTTGCATCGCATGTTCAGTATCAGCATGGTAAAGGTGTCAAAGGTCATTTTGATATTCTCGGCGATGACGATCATCGCCGCATCATCATCGCATCATTCATCGCATCGCATCATCATCAGCATTCAATCGTCTATTGTAGACTGTAGCCTACAGTCTTTAGCACTCAAACTGTACTGCCAAACGCCCACAGGCACTTTTTTCATGGAATTGTACAGGTATAGAATGATTCGATACGCCATTGGCTTTGTTGTCTCGTGCGAAGCACGTCAAGTTTCACCGTTGGACCCTCGCGCCAATCATCACATCAACGTTCCAGCTGTCTTGCTGCCTTGACCGAACGACAAATGCAGTTTTGGGAAGACGTTGATGAGGGTCTTATTGATGTTGAGCAAGTATATGCATCAAGAGGTCAAGATATTGATCGTATTCGAACGTTTGGCAAGAGGTGAGTTGGTTGCTGTGCTGTCGGCGCGCGAGTTCCTGTCGCCATGATTTACTCTCAACCGTTGACCGCTTATGCCATAACACATTATGGACAGTGCTCGAGGTGAGATTCCACCACCAAAAGGTGATGCTCCAGGTCACCAGCCATCCGAAGAGCATGTAGAAGGTCTAACGGCCAAGCCATTCTGGAATGTAATCGACGAACCAGACCTATTCCCATGGGCAACTGGATTGGAAGAGAGTGCCAATGTGATTAGTCAAGAGTTTGAAGAAAAGCTAGCAAGAGACGAAAAAATGTTTGCGAGTGATTCGGCATGGCAAAACCAAGTTATGGGGCAAGGATGGAGTGCTATTCGACTGCAGCGGCTGGGAGTTTGGAACACTGAAGTTTGTGCTGAGTTTCCGAAAACATATGAGCTGCTACAGTCGCTAAACATTCCACTTGCAGTACGAGGCGTTTGTTTTGCTCGACAAGCACCTGGATCGGGTGTAGAGCCACACAGTGATGGGCGGAACTTTATACTCACATCTCATCTCGGTATTCAAGTCCCGGAAGGTACGATTTTTACTTTCGTTGTGCTGTTGCTCCTGCACCCATGATAAGATCCCAATCTTATTGTCATCTCGTGCACCACATGTAGGCTGTTGGATTAAGGTTGGTGAAGAGACTCGAACATGGAAAGAGGGAAAGCTAACGACGCTTGACACGTCGTTTGAACACTCGACGGGGAATCCTACTGATTCAGAACGTGTCGTTTTGATTATAGATTATTGGCACCCAGAGCTTACAGAAGCAGAACGAGCAGCATTGGAATATGTCTATGATTTACGCAATCAGTTTGAAACTGGCAAAGTACCAATAAGAAAGCCTAGGGCGTTGCAAGAACAAGAGGAGGGCGGCTTGGCTGGATTGTGGAACAGCCTGACGGGTGGAAACTAGACTAGAGCTAACTACCAAACAATGCTTAAGAGTCCTGTCCGCAGCATCTTTCTTGGCCACTGAATACCACTTATTGCTAGAGGTGACTTAAACAAGGTTCAGGACGCAAGAGAAAGGAACAAGTTGTGCGATGAAGCGAATCGATAAGCCGTTGACAATCAAGACAACATCTAAAATCAGGTGTCCTGCAGATAAACACAGCATATTTTATTCACTACCATACTATCGATTCACACGCCAATTGCATCAGTCATGTCCACTATCATTTGTCGTCTTCTTTCCCAAAAATAATGTCGGGCATTCGGTGTAAGTCCAATTCATAGACTCCAAGGTACGCCAAAAATCCAGCTGCAGCACCAGTTGTCACAGCAGGGAGTTTTCCTCTGCGTAGACCCACAATACCTCCAACCAAGAGAGCCGAACCGCCAATGATTTCAGGGGCATATTGCTTTCGCTGATCGTAAAATTTGGTCGCCTTGTTCGCAACGACCTCACCTTCGCGCTCAATATTCTGCAGTGATTTTACCACTGGCTTTCCGTACTCGTCGGCTTTATCTTCCAGTCCAGCCAGGAACTTGTTTGCAGAGTTCACTCCAGCCTTGATGGATGATTTCAGCGACGATTGAATGCTCGACGCAGATGGAATCGCTGGAATGCTCCTTGGCGCGGCGCCGTCATCTTTTGGCTTTTCAGTTGATTCTTGTTGGCTCATTTTCAACTTGATTGAATGGAAAGGTCTCTAAGGGGCTACAGGGATGATGTAGTTTGTTAAATAGTGGCGGGGGATGGGGGTGATGATGATGGCTGATGCTAGCTGATGAGTGACGCGAGCGAAGACTGTGGAAGTGATCGAAGGAGTCGTATGCAGCATAGCATCAGAGCGACGACTTCAAGCGACTTCTACCTCTTGCGACCTACTTCTACCAGAGCATACTGTATGTACTTTCACCCACCAACGTGACATCTATTAGTGGATAATCATTTATGACTGCAAGACCGTGTTGACCTAGCTACTGTAGCTAACTTGAATAGTCGTAAAGGTAAGCGGCAGTCTAGCTAGCTAGCTACGCAGCATCCATTCCGAGAGAGAGACAGAGTTAAACACATACATAGCGACTTATGCAGCGGCATTGGCAGGATCGAGAACTGCATTGGCATCTTCACGTCCACTAAGAGCGACAAAGATACGTCCCCATCCAGCAGTGATAAACAGGCCGCCCATGACTGCACCAAGGGCGAACAATGAAGCAATGTCGAGGTTGGCAGCGACCAAACAACTCACTGCCATGGAGACCAATCCACCGAAAATAGTCCAGCCACGGCCAGACAAGTCTGCGTTTTGGATGGCGAGGACAAGACGGTAGAGTCCATCTGCAAAACCCAAAGATGCAATTGACAGTGTCGCCAGGTACCTGAACTCAATGGGATTGTTTCCGAGGAGAGTTCCCATGGCGAGCTGCGCCACACCGAGGAGGAGAGAGCGCGCCTTTAATCCTTTTTCCACATAAAAGGTACCGAGAATGTTGGAAAATCCAATAACGAAAAGGGCAGCAACCTGAGTCACCTGGGCTATAGCAGTTGCATAGATTGGCGCAGCGAGGGCGGCACATCCGGCGACAACATCAGCAACACCAGTAGTGAGAATAAAGCCCCAGTTCTTCTGGATCTCAAGCTTTACTGTCGCCATGTCATCGTCGTCAATCACCATCATTTCTCCCAAGATTGCGTCGGCCTTATCATTGGATGTCACAACATCATCGGCATCCGGAGTGGAAAGGAGAAAGGAAGGGTGACGAAACAGAGGCTATAGATGGAAATGAAACAAGTGTGAGGAATTGCTTGAGCGACAGCATGCCCGTGGCCTGCCATAAAATCGGGGAAAACAATAGCACGAGGAGTTCGCATAGCATTACTCACGGAACGCGACGCTTTGACAGTTGTTCGTGGCGCGAACTTTGGGGCGACAAGTGCTGAGGCAGACCCAAGCAACACAAGGGTGACGAGAGACGGAAACTTCATGGTATCGGATCGATGAAACAGTTGGTGTGTGACAATGCCGTTAGTTGAAGGTGGAGTCATCTCGAAAGATCGCAAGCAAGATCTGAAATTCGCTGACACGTGCGCCGCAGAAAGAAGTGTCGCACAGAACAAAACAGAACACTCCCTCCAATGACGGAACAGCCACTCAAAAAGCTTGCTTGCTTGGCGTGCCACAGCCATCAATCACCCGTCGTCTGATTCCATTCTCCTTGTACCTTTAGCTAAGGTGCTTTTACTGTTGAGCGATCACTGTATAGTATTTTAAAGTATTCTTGAAAAATGAATAGACGAGGAAATCCGCGACGTGATGCCCTTGAGTATGGCATTCTTCTGGCTGTTGCCACGAGTCTCTCGGTTGGGTTTGGTCTTTTAGTCTACATGAAGTATAATGAGGATGGGGTAAACTCACCACCGCGACAAAGACTCGATATGAATGCTCCTCTTGATTTGCAACAAGCTTGGCGCGAACTACAAAGTTATGGTCGTGGCGGCGGCGGCGGCGGAAACAATCCAGGCTCCGGTCCTCGTTCATCGGCTGCTAACAACGGTGGTGGCAATCAAACACCGAAATAGGACCAGGTTTCAGCTTTAAAAGAAAAAAGTCAAATCAATTAACAAAGTAATGGGAGATGAATCGAAGCTGGAATGCACTTTGTTAATCAGAGCGACAGATGTACTTTTTGCACTGATGACTCGGTATTCTAAAGTGAACTAAGCGAGTGGCCAGCGCTTTATTTTATCGGTTCAATGGAGGGCAGTCATTTGACAGCGGGCTATATACAATGAGCGGAACTTTTATTAACGAAGCAAAATGACCAAAAACACTGTAATCTCTGTAGCTAGAAAGAAAGGTATCTACTACATTCTATGCTCGTTACTACGAGTATGCTATTAATCATCCATATTTCGCATAAAAATATTGATTGCGTCCATAAAGATGAGCATTGTAGCATAAGGCATTGCTGGACGCATGGCCGGCTGAGTAAACATTGCTCCGAGCGTAATTGGCGCAGCAACCGCAATCTCTGTAAAGTCTCCAGGATTTGATGCTACTCTCACTCCATACTTGAGTACATGGAATCCTCCAAAGAAGGCACCAAATAAGGCAGCTGATCGTGTTGTTCCTTGCATAATATACTTGCCTTTGGACATGTTGGAGGCCTTTTGTAGTACTTGCGATTCGCCCGCAGTTCTCATACTATCCATAAAGCCAAATACACTGCCAGTAATGGTTCCTACATAACGAGAGAGGAGATACCGAATAGGATGAAGATGTGTAAGTGCTTAAGCACGGGAGCACATACTACTCAAGTCGACACTGTCAACATTTAGTAATGACGCTCGATGCACGCACCGATGCAACCACCAAAAGCAGCTTGCTTGGCCATTTCCATTCCAGAAAATGGTATTCCTTGTGGAACTCCTGTATTGTCTTGAGAATCCTCTGCACCTTCCACTGCCTGCTGTTCCGAATTCGCTTGCAGCATCTCTTGCTGTGCCATCTCCCGAAAAACCTGTTCTTTGTGGGCATCCAAGTCCAAGCCCGGGGTCTGGCTTAATTTTGACCATGGAATGGCACGACTACGATCCCAAGACATTCTGCTTCAGTTGTTTGATTGCTTGCTACAGTGTTAGGGACCTAAGGTAGACGTGATTTATTTCATCGCATCGTGGCGCATCCCATCGCGACGTCCATGAGTCTTCGATTTTTCGCGCCAACAAACCTGTCCGCCTGTCCTTTTCACACCGATGACACACTGTGGAGCTGTGGAGTTCATCATCATGATGTGTTACTGCATGGTACAATTGATTGGAAACGCACAGTACGGTAGCAAGATGGGGTTAAAGAGAAAACAACGAGGCGACCAGTTCATGTACATGCTGATTGAAGCAAAACCAGTGATATCAGATCCACGAGAGCTGTCAACCATCATTCGATCGTCGCTCAAGAGCTTGTTTGGAGAGACTGAGCCCCATGGATGCTTTGTCGAGGTGCTCGAGGCGAATAGATTGTACTGTATTATGAGATGTCTGTGTATCTTCTGTTGAAGCAGTTCGAGCAGCCATGACGTTCCCTTCACCACCTCCATATCTACAGGAAACGCACTATCGCTTTGACGTACTCGCGATTCATCAAGAGTTGGAGGGACTCTTAACTACAAAGTGACGATGAATCCGTATGGCAATCTAGCTACTGTATGTATCGAATCTATGAAAGAATGTCTCGTCCTTTCGTATCCGTCAAAGGGTTTGCCGTCGATCCTTCGACTAGATGACAAAGGAGACAGAAACAAACACGAGAAAGACAAGATAATTGGATTCAAAACATGTAATATATATTTCCTAGATTGTTTTATATCAAACGTTCAATCGTTTAGATGTCTCGGTTCTCCCGAAACCGCAAGTAAGTGGAGGAGGATGCCCTGCTCTGCTGAATAAGTCCAATCGCATGGTGGTAAGACTTAATTGGAATACCATTCACGGCAACAATCTTGTCACCAACATTACGAATCAACTTGTTAGTCTCGGCGTGTCCTTGCTCTCCGTTGGGACCACGTCGGTATTCGAGAAATACAGTCGAACCACCCAAGTCTCCGACACGAACCATGAGACCGCGAGAGGTTGTCGGAATGCAAACGTCATATTCGCCCTGAGCGGGTGGATTGAGTGTTTTCGTTGGGTCCTGATTAGTGTAAGTTTCAGCGCATGCTGGCTGTCCTTGCTGAAGGCGAAGACGAACATGGGAGGCATTTTTCTGGGATGCAACAAGTAGATTCACCGTCTCAGCATACGTCATGGTCGAGACGTCCGTTGAGTTAACAGCAATGATCCTGTCGCCTGCTTGACGAATGAGGTTACCAATTTCAGCTGGTCCTCTTGTCCCGTCTGCAGCGCGTCGATATCCAAACACAACTGTGCGACCGTTGGCACTACCCGCTTCGAGGAGCAAACCATGCTCTGTAACTGGAATCGACACTTCGTATTCGCCCTCATCATGAGGAGGCGGCACTGTTGAAGTTGAGATCGGAGGAGGGTTCTTCGGTTTTGAGGTTTGTTTCGCTGGCCGTTTAGTTTCCGATCCCGTGAGATCGATAACTTCGTCGTCTGCCACGTCTTCAACCTTGCGTTTGAGGGAGGCGGATGGTTTGGACTCGGAGGTACTATTCACGACCCTAACTTGCTTTGGTGGTACTTGCTCGGCTCTTTTTGCTGGATTGGACGGGGCGAGGTTCGCCTGGAGTGGCGGGATTGCTGGAGCTGATACTTCACCTTTGAAGAAGGGGGCGTTTTCTTTGTTGGTAGCACAAGTTGGTGCACAAGTGTTTCTCGCCAATGAAGCATTGTAATGAGTGCCATTCCATGGAATGCTGGTAGGCCCGCAGCAATGAAAGTGTACAAACTTCTTTCATCCGGGATCCATAGGCCTCTCTTGGAGTCCCAAGACATGCCACTGCGGCCACGACCGGGTGGACGAATGTACAGTCCGTTACGATCCTTCGTGGGCTGAGACGCGGGAGCAATGGAGCCATCGAAAGAAGAGCGCTCACGAACGCTGGTAGTAGAGTACTTGTCGCGAGACTCCACCGAAGAATTGGACTTGTTGGGAGGTCGTCCCAGACGAGGCATTTTGCGGAGGGTTACCACAATGGGAACCACGGAAGTACCGGTAAATCGCACAAGGTCGAGGACTTGCCGGAACTCATAGGTACTGACATCCACTCGATTTACAGCAATGAGACGGTCGCCTTTTTGGGATGCGATTAACCAGTTCGGCAGGACCAGCGCTTCCGTCGGGCATTTTGCGGTATCCCGAGAATACCGTCATGTTGTCGAGGCACGATAAATTGATAAGATAGCCATATTCTGTACATGGGAGGACTGTGTTATAACAGTCCTTCGACATTGGTTTCTGTGTCGGTCGAGTGGCAGCTTTCGAAACGTGTGCTTTTGCTTCTTATGGCTGTCATCGGATTCGTCACAAATTGCTTCGTCAATTACAAAATCCGGGTCTTCAGCGGCCTTTTTGGGTGACAGACGAGGGGCTGGAGTCATGGAAATCGTAGAATCCATGTTCTTGTAGTTCACCACCGTTCTCTTTCGAAGCCGGCTTTCGACAATATCTTCAGAATGAGCTTCGTCAATGTTCGCGTCGACCTGAGTCCCGAAAGCATGCGATACGTCCAAGGCGGGAGGCACTGGAGCTAGTTTGCTCGAGGGATGCGACCAGTTGAACTCGTGCTTTGCGTATTCCTCGCATTGGGCTGAACAGTGAATGTAGCACAAGTAATGCGAGTGAAAGCCGAGCTCACCAAAGCGATTGGCTCCATTCAGAAAACGGAATCCAGTCTCTTCGCTTGGGAGACAATCTTCGCAAAAGCTTGAAGGACAGCTCTGGCAAGGAAAAAGCAGCCCACCAGCGGCCTGAGTGTTCTTATTACACTTTGTGCAACGATGGTGAGGACAAGAAATAAAGTTCTTGGGGTCGTCCACTCCAATGCATTCCGCATGAACGCAAACGGGACATCGGGGGCAGCAGAGAATAGTACCTCCGTCACCGCAAACCTGTATCGCGCAGGAAAAGGGGGCGTTAAAGTACAATAGACCATGTAGATGAAATGAACAACTCACATACTCAATGTACCTGGCAATGAGACTGAGATTCAAAATCGATTCCAGACTGCAAAACTCTGCGCTTTATCTCGCCGTAGTTTCCTTTACTTTCGCTAAGTTCTCGTTGGAAGACCGAGCTTTCACCGTTCTCGAGATCATAGTTATTTGATGCCAGGACAGGTACAGAAACAGCTCCGTATCCACTCCCCTTGGCCTCCAATTGCACAATCCGATTCTTGCGAATACGTTTCTGAATCTTCAACCAAGTATCAGCGATACCGCCCATATCCTTTGAGGTCTTATTGTGCTTCTCACGAATCTCTTTGAAGTCGATTCCGCCGAGCTTCGTCGTGGAAGTAAAGTCATCCTCTGCTTTAAATTCGGCGACTGTGGTTGTAGCACCTTTGAGCTTTCCAGAACCCTCAGACAAGTCCTCAGAACGATTGCGATCGGTGATTACATCAATGTCTTCAAGAGTAGGAAGTGTGTTCTGGTTGTCAACGTCTCCTCCAAAGACAGCATCGCATCCAAACTTGAGAGTCGCGAGAAGCTCGCCTTTTGATACACCGGCTAGCTCTTCGTCGTCCTCAAGTCCTGCAAGTGAATCCTGATTCACCATTTGATCCAAGTACAACTTCTTCTGAGCCCGTTCAACCATACGCTCCTCGATTGTTCCACCGCAAACGAGACGATACACATGTACTGTCTTCTTTTGCCCAATACGATGAACTCTCGCCATCGCTTGGAGATCTGGCTGGGGATTCCAATCAGAGTCGAAGAGAATGCAAGTATCAGCCGTTTGTAAATTCAAACCCATTGGACACACCTGCCCTTGTGGACATTAAAAAAACAAAGCAGTCGGACCCTTCAGCATTGAACTGGGACACAATATGATTCCTCTTCGCTCGGGCAGTTGATCCGTCAAAACGACAATGTTTGAATCCTCGCATGGTACAATAATCGTGCAAAATATCAAGGACACGAGTGAACTGCGAGAACAGAACGACGCGGTGCTTCTTCTCGTAAAGGTTACGGAGGAGCATGTCCAGGACGGCTAGTTTCCCAGAAGCAGCAATCAAGTCCTCGCAGGTGGTGCCATCAATGTCAGTTTCAGCCCCATCAAAGAGAAATGGGTGGAGACAGCACTTGCGGAGCTGCATGACGAGATTCGACAAAACTTTGGCGGTCGATGCGGGAGTAGCCTTTTCGTCTCCATTGGCACGTGCCAGGATATTGATGTCTTTCATCAAGATGGCCTTGTACCAGTAGATTTGCATAGATGAAAGAGGACAAATGACCTGAAAAGAGTCAGAAGGACCCAATAAGAATCAGAATATACCTAGAGACACGCGAAGCAGTTCATTTGCAAAGTGTACTTACCTTGGTTTCGACCTTTTTGGGCATTAGCTTCTCCACCTCTGTCTTTAATCTTCGAATCATAAAGATATTCAGCAAATTGTGAGCTTCGAGAAGTTTCTCCTTGTCGACAACATTCTCTTGTAGGTCGAACGCTTCCGCGAAGCGATCGTTGCTGACAAACACGTCCGGATACAAAAAGTTGAGCAACGACCAAAGCTCAATCAGATTGTTCTGAAGCGGAGTACCAGTCAGAATGATCTTATTCTCGCAGTGAATCAGGCGTACAGCTTGAGAAATTTGGTTGGTCGCGTCTTTGATCTTGTGGCCCTCGTCGAGGATGAGAAGATTGAAATGTATACGACTCCAGAGTGAGCGTAGGCCTGGATTTTTGGCCATTTCGTATGTAGTAATGACGACATCATACTCGGTTGCCTTTTCTTGAAAGGATTGCTTTTGAGCCTCCCGCTCTTCCGAGGACGATGCATGGAGACGTAGGAACTTGAGGGAAGGAGCCCATTGTTCCAACTCCTTGCACCACGAATAAATCACAGACAGGGGACAAATGACCAAACTTGGTCCAGAGACGCCTCGTTCCTTCAAGTGACAAATAAGCGAGATTGTCTGGAGCGTCTTTCCCAAGCCCTGTTTCAGAAAAGTGGTTCAAAAGGTGGCGATAAGTGCAAACGGCAGTAAGAAATTCAACAAAAACATCATCACAAACTTACCATCTCGTCGCCGAGAATGCAGGCAAGATTGGAATCATTCATCTTGACCATCCAATTGAGTCCTGCTAGCTGATAATCTCTCATTTCTGCTTGAATGGCTTCGGGTTGGATAAAGAGCTCACGAGGCTGAGAATCTTGCGGCGTCGTTTTGGGAACTGCCCTTGCTAAATTCTTTGCCACTTTTTCCTCCAAGAAAGGCGAGATGACATTGAGGTTGGATACTAGATACTGGGTGCGTCTTTCCTTTTTATCCTTGATCCGCTTTACTACAGCACTATTGTGCTCGATTCTCTTCTTCTCTTGCGATGTGACCTTTCGCGGTTGGGGTGGTCCCTTGGGCTTTGTCATTCCCTTGTTTCGTTTCGATTCCCTTGGCGTCGTCTCAAAGTCTGTACCGTACTGATAGGTGAGTCCCTTCATCTGATAGTTATTCTTGGCCAAAACGGCTTGCCCATCAATATAGACCAGTGTCGATTTTTTGGCACGCTTCGAACGACGAGGTTCGTCCGTTGTGTCCTCGGTTAAATCGACTGAATCAGGCTTTGTCTCCTTAGTATCGAGCGACATGACCCCTGTCTTCAGACTGTTCAGTAGGTGATAGTGAGACGGCCCTTGGCATGGCGCTTGCTTCTGGACGGGGCGCCATGCCGGTATTGCTGCTGCTGTTTGGCGATGGCGTAAACGACAGAGTCAATAGTTTTGGCGCTTCCTCTTTGTCGAATGGTGCAGTTTTCTGGGATCGCAGTCTTTGTTTCCAGCAACAGTTCTCTTTGATTTGAATCTTTCTTGTATTGATCAACGTTCATACTCTTTAGGATTAGAGGTGAAGAAATCATGAATGAGTGCCAATTCGATGTGACTGCGCGCGCCTTTCTCACGTTAAATAGCAAAACTCGACTCACAAAATGATGTTCTCCAATATCACAGTAAATGCAAACACCTCCTGTCCCCTTAAGTTGACGAGAGGCGTGGAAAATCCCAACGAGACGATGAAGTGTTAAGGCCACACGATATCAACGACGCATTTTGTGTATGTGCATGCTGTGCATGTCGGA
>CAVOVH010000010.1:0-365535 GCA_963699805.1 uncultured Cytophagales bacterium
GATCACCGTCGCCTGCTCGGCCGCGGTCAGCCCGGTCGAGCAAGGCAGGGTCAGGACCCGCGCCCAGAGGCGCTCGCTGACCGGTTGGGGGGTCCGCGGCGCGTGGGCGAACGGCCGCTGCAGGTGGACCGGCTTCCAGAACGGTCGGGCGTCGATGCCGCGCTCGCGCAGCGTCGCCCGGACCGCCCGGCAGGCCTCGGCGGACCGCTGGTCGAGCACCACCCCGGAGAACCAGCAGGCGCTCTCGACCCGGCCGGGACCGGGGAACTGGCGCTACCCGGCAGGTCGGCGAACGCGGCGTCGTAGGCGTGCCGGATCGCCCGCTTGCGGGCGACGAACTCGGCCAGCCGCTCGAGCTGGGCGCAGCCGACCGCCGCCTCGACGTTGCTCATGCGATAGTTGAAGCCGACCCGGTCGTGGTCGTAGTCCTCGCCGCAGCGTGCGGTCGTGGTCAGGTGGCGGACCAGGTCGAGCAGCGCCGGGTCGTCGCCGACCACGGCACCGCCGCTGCCGGCGGTGACGGTCTTGTTGCCGTTGAACGAGAACACGCTGAGCTCGGCGCCGAGTTGGCTGGACCGGGGTGTCCCGGTAGGTGGCGCCGAGCGCCGCCGCGGCGTCGGCCACCACCGGCAGACCGAAGGCGCGGGCGGTGGCGACCAGCGGCGCCATGTCGGCCGGGGTGCCGAGGGTGTGCACCGGCAGCACGGCGGCGACCCGGCGCTCGCTTTCGCGGTGCACCAGCCGGTCGCCGCGGCGCTGTCTTCCGCTCGAGCGTGCCGGCGAGCAGCGTCGGATCGAGCACCCAGCCGGCCGGCTCGACGTCGAGCAGCCAGGGGTCGGCGGCGCAGTAGGCGACCGCGTTGGCGGTGGCGATGAAGGTGAAGGACGGCATGATCACCAGATCGTCGCGACCGACCCCGACCGCGACCAGGGCGGCGTGCAGCCCGGCGGTGCCGGACGCCGTCGCGACCGCCCGCGCAGCGCCGGCGGCCGCGGCGACCATGGTCTCGAAGCGGCTGACGAACGGGCCGACCGAGGACACGAAGGTCGAGGTCACGCACTGCTCGAGATAGCGGCCGACCTGGGCATCGAGATTGGGGATCGCCATAGGTATCACGTGAGGCCGTCCCGGACCTGATAGTTGCCGTAGTCGCCGGGGATCTGGTCGAACTCGTGCGAACAGGCCGGCCTCGACCGCCGCGATCAACTCGGGGATGAACGTCTCGACGCTGCGCCGGCAATGGAAGCCCAGCCGGTCACGCAGCTTGTGGAAGGGAGACGCGGTAGTTGCGCGCGTCGACTTCGCCCTCGACGAACTCGACCTCGCCCGGAATGTGCTTCAGAATCGCCTCGACCAACATCGCCTTGGTGTAGTTGTTGGCATCTGCGCCGATGTTGAAGACCTCACCGGCGACCCGATCCGCGGGCGCTTCGAGGACATGGATGATCGCGGCAGCGATGTCGCGCACATGGCAGTACGGTCGCCAGGTGTCCTTGTCGTAGACCTGAAGCGGCAGACCGCGGGCCAACCGATGGGTGAACTCGTTGACCGTGAGGTCGAAGCGCATCCGCGGCGACAGGCCGAACGCAGTGGCGATCCGCAGGACGGTCGGGACGACGTCGCTCCGGGCCCGGTTGGCGAGGACGTAGCGCTCGAAGTCGACCTTGGTCTCGGCATAGAGCGACAGCGGCTTGAGCTCGACGTCCTCGGCCGCCGGCACGTCGGACGTCGCAAGCCGTAGTTGCTGCAGGTCGAGGTGAAAACGAACTTGTGGATGCCGCGGCCGTGCAGGTCGTCGAACAGGGCCTTGCTGCCGTGATCATTGACGCTCCGGGTGACCTCCGGAAAGCGGCGGCAGATCGGATCGCCGACCAGCGCGGCGAGAAGGATCACGTCGGTGACCCCGTCGAGCGCCCGCGCCCGCGCCGCGGAGTTGCGCAGATCGCCGTTGACCAGCGAGAAGCCGGGCGCGCCGAACAGGCCCTCGACCGCAGGACCGATCACATTCCGGGTGAATGGAAGGATCGTATTATGCCATGGTGCTGCATCCGGGTATCTCGGATCAAAGCTATAACTTTCAGCTCCCCGTACGGCCTCCAGGGTCAGCATATGAGGATAAGTCCGGCGCCAGCCGCGAGGAATGGTGCATCCATGAAAATTGCAAAGTATTTCAAATTCTTCAGCATCTTTAAGAATATCATGATATAACTTGATGATGTTCGGTTTGTCACTTTGAAAAAAATCGACCTTGACGCCCCTGACACCCCATTCATTGAGTTTCTTAAATTCTTCCCTTCTTCTAGGCTCCAGGAACATGGCATCCCGTGGTTGTTCCGTCACCCGGTTGTGAGGACCTCCACTATTATACCAGACAAGAATCCCCACCCCCTTTTCATTGGCATAGTCCACCACTTTTTTAAGGTCACCGTTTTTCATCCTGTTCCAGTTGGCATCTACCAGGGAATATTCCCAGCCCATTTCAGCAGCCATATCAATAAATGGGATCAGCTCATTGTAATCCTGCGGGCTGTCGTGATCAGACCACCAGCTCCAGGAAGCCCGGCCGGGTTTGATCCAGGAAATGTTTTCAACCTTGGAAGGATCTGCCAGGTGATTGACCAGATTGGATTCCACAATGGTACTCAGGGACTCACCCACCATGATCACTCGCCAGGGCATTACCATGGGCAATGGCTCGGTGGGTTCAGCGGGTCCGGTTTTCATTGCTTCTTCCTCCTCAGGCAACCGGATCCGGTAAATTCCCTGTTCGGCTTCCGGTTGTAGGTGCGCTCCATAAAAATTGTCCTTCAGATTTGATTCCGTTAGTAAAATCCACATTCCGTTGGTTTCAAATAAGGCAGGGAAGGCCCAGCCCTGGTGTCCCGGAGCATGACTCCCTGTGGGAATTTCATTGCGGTAAAATGTTTCATAAGCGGGTGTATACATGGTCACTGTATCATAGGGTTGGATCCATGTTTTACCCGTATTGCCTAGGTTGAACGCTGTCAATTCACCGATTACAGTATACAAACTGTCATTTCCTCCTTCAAGGAGCCTGTATCGGAATGCGACACCATCCTCATAGACCCTGAAATCTATCGCCAGTTGTTTTTCCTGATCATTTGTAAAAATTACTGTTTTTTCAAAACCATGATTGTTTATCACCCGTTTTTTGCCGGCAATCATTTCATAGGTTTCATCTATTTCGACCTTACTTTTTTCCGAGTCATAATTCAGATGGTCGGTCAATGAATCTGTCCTGAGGAAAATGCCTAATTCCGAAGGAAGAATGACCGGTTTTTCCCCTTCATCGGTATTTAAAAATACCTGATAGCTGATCCTGGTTTTACCATCGTCCAGTTTTTCATGCTTTAGCTGAAAGACGACTTTTTCTTCCGGAGAGGATATCTCCCAGATTTTTACTTTAGGCTGACAGTTCATAGATACGATGGTGATTAGCAGAAGGGATAGATTGGTCAGATTTTTCATTTTAAAAAATCATTGAATTATTGATTTGGAAAACTAAGGCCTAAAATATGAATAGAAAGCTTAAAAAGAAATATTAAATTTAATCAATCGAAAAAAAGACAGCCAATATACTTAAAAACCAACTCCCTGTGTATTGGTATCATGAACATGAACAGATGAGTCTTTTCAGAGGTCTTGAGGCAGGGGTAAAGCATGACGAGGCATTTGTTGGGCATCCGCAAAATCAATTCTTTATGGAATAAATCAGATAAGGCAGGATCACTATGAACAGGATGAAAATACTCCATACCCGGCCTTGTATCAGGATCGTAAGTGTTAAAGTAGAAAGCTGATGGCATATAAAATCATTAAAAATTTTTGTAAAAATCTTTTCACGGATCCTGGCATTTAAGATATCAATGAGTGGCATGGGCACCCAGAACAACAGAAAACGTAAAATCATAGCATGAATTTATGAATTAATAATCAGATTGATCCCGTGACTCAAAATTTTTAATTTTAGATATTTTTAAAAATGTTTCCATCCCGTATTATAAAATGATAAATTAAGCCGAAAATTCAGGGGCATTTTGAAATGCAATCGGATGACATCGGTTTACTTGATATTTCATGGTAATTCAATGCTTATTACCAAACCGGAACAACCTGATTATGAAATCGGATTTTAGTGACCTTATTATATTAACTAATTTTTACTATGAAAATTTTGTACATATATCCTCTCTGGGGAAGTGAAAGTATGCCGCTTGTGCAATTCTTTGAAAAGGTGAGACAAGCCGGATTCGACGGAGTGGAAATGGTCATTCCCACGAATAAGGATTATTGCAAGGATCTGAAGGGATTGATTGTAAAGAGCGGATTGAAGCTGATCGGTCACCAGCATGTAGTTCCGGGAAAAGAAACTGTTGAGGAGTATATTTTACAGATGGAAAAACAATTGCTACATCTCGCTTCCTTCAATCCCTTGCTGATCAATTCGCATACTGGAAGGGATTATTTTGACTTTGAGGATAATTGCAGGATCATCGATCTGGTCAGTGAAATCAGCGAAAAAACCAAAATCCCGATCGTTCATGAAACCCATCGGGGCCGATTTACATTTTCAACGTATACCACGCGACAATATTTCAAAGTTTATCCGGAGTTGAGAATTGCTGCAGATTTTTCACACTGGTGTTGTGTATCCGAAAGTTTACTGGAGGACCAGGATGAATTCATGCAGGAGGCTATCAAAAGGACTGATCATATACATGCCCGGGTAGGTAACAGTCAATCCGCTCAAGTAAATCATCCCGGAGCTCCCGAGAACCAGTTTGCCCTGGTACGTCATCTTGGATGGTGGAAACAGATTGTAGAATTACGTGCCAAGGAAGAGCGTGAATGGTTTACCATCACTACGGAGTTCGGACCAGTGCCTTACATGCCTTCCCTTCCCTATACCAAGCAACCTGTAGCCAGTCAATGGGACCTGAATGTGGAAATGAAGAATATTTTGAAGAGTATTCTTTAATCCTGAAACGAGTTCAGGATGACGTTAGTAAGTGCAGAGAAAAGTTGCCATTCTTCGATTAATTATCCTACTAAAAGTAGTTCTATTCCCAACCCTTCGTGATCTCCCTGATCGCCTTAAAAAATGCCCGTTTTCTTTCCGAGCTGATCTTCCAGTCTACCGGGACGGATTGATACCCTTCCTCAAACGATTCGTCTTCTCTCCGGAAATCGAAATAGCCCCAGGAAGCACCACTTTTAAAGGCAGCAATCATATTGTTCATCGGCTGGTCAAAATTATAATGATCATCCTCATTAAAAACGATCGGCATGGGTCGATAGGAAGACAGTGCTCGGGTTTCGTTCACCATCCCGGTAATCCTTTCCGGATCCTGGACGCCATTCCCATGGATCAGGACAAAATCTGAGACTTTGACTACTGCATCGCTGGGCACCGTATTCCCGTTAAAGCTGGTTGCTACCAGTAATCCCCTTCCATCGTGTTCAATGGATTTCGCCCGTTGGATCAACTCAGGAATGCTGTCTCTTTTAAGGATCGACCGGTCGTACTTCCGGTTATCGCATTCATTCGCAATTTCTATGATCACATTTCTATAATCCTTGTCCAATACCCAGTGAATGGCATTGTCTACAGCTCTTTTCACTGCTTCATCATCTTCCAGATTTTCATCCTGACCGAAATAGAACAGACCCAGAATCGGGATCATTCCCAATTCATCTGCTCTGTTCAGGATTCTTTCGAGCCGGTTCATGTAATCTTCCCGCAGGGAACCGTCCGGATTAAAAGCGCTGTTGATCCAGGGTTGATAAGCTGAATATCCTTCGGGACTCCCTCCCTGCATATTGATGGTGAAAGCAAGGAGCCCGTATGCGTACCAGTCATCCATGGCAGCCACGAACTCGTTGGTATTTCTCTCGGGGTCCCATTCTCCCGTATCCGGATACTTCCATTTATCTACGGTTTCCGGATTCTGGTCATCAAAGATCCCCTGCACCATCCGCGCGTTGGGTATCAAACCTTCCATCTGAATTCCCTTCCAAACCACACCCTGGAGGGTTGGTTTCCCGTTGATCAGGAATTTTTCACCTCCGATGGAAACCAACGTATTTCTTACAGGTTTTTGCTGACAGCCTTCAATAATGAAAAGTACTAAATAAAGAATTATAGAATGAATGAGTTTTGTTTTCATGTAAATTATCGGTTATTAAATATTTAATTTATTGTATTCCGCATGCTGCCATAAGTATTCACTCGCGTCAGGATTATTTTTAAAAAATCAAAACCCAGCCCTGTCTACTGATAATATTCATGATCAGGAATTCACAATTCTCCAGGACCAAATATAAAAAAATGATTTTTTATCCATTATTTATCCCTTCTATTTTTACCTTGTTAAATCAATCATCCGGCATGAATCGATTCTGTTCTTTAAATTTTGAAATGCAGCGTATATTTTTACTTTTATTTTTTTGAATTTCTTTGAGTATGAATAAATCGACCTACTTTTTCCTGATTTTAACTTTCCTTTACTATGGGTGTGCAGAATCTTATCATCGTGAATCTTCATCCGGGGAATTACCCAATATTGTCTGGCTGATCAGCGAGGATAACAGTCCCTTCATCGGTGCCTATGGTGATAGTTTGGCAAATACACCTCATATTGATCAGTTGGCGAAAGAAGGAATCCTGTATGAAAATGCCTTCTCGAATGCACCCGTCTGTGCACCTTCAAGATCCACACTGATCACGGGTGTTTACGCCACAAGCCAGGGAACACAACACATGCGCTGCTTGAATCCCATACCGGATTATATCCGTTTTTTCCCAGCCTATCTGAAGGAAGCCGGTTATTTTACTACCAACCGGAAAAAGACCGATTATAATATCCCGCTTCAGGAAGGGGTATGGGACAATGACTGGTGGGAATGGAAAGATGCATTCAAAGGAAAGGCAGAAGACCAGCCATTCTTTTTGATGTATAATACATGGATGAGTCACGAAGACAAGATCCACAGCGATGAAAAAGCGGTGGAATATTATAAGGAAACCTTAAGTGTACTTTTGGGGCGCGCGTTTTCAGATACAGAAATTGCTGACAGCCTCCGGAAATTCAGTTTTAAACCTGGAGATATACCCTTACCTCCCTATCATCCACCCACTGAATCCATGTACAGCGACTGGGCCAGGTATTACAACCGGATTCAAATGATGGATCAGGAGATTGGTATCATGCTGGCATTGCTGGAAAAGCAGGGACTCCTTGAGAATGCGATCGTTTTTTATTTCAGTGATCATGGGGGTGTATTGCCGCGAAGCAAACGGTTCCTTTTCGAATCCGGTTTGAAAGTGCCAATGATCATCCGGTTCCCTGAAAAATATCAACACTTTGCCCCGGGGAATCCCGGTGAAAGGGTGAATCAGTTGATCAGTTTTGTGGATCTTGCGCCGACTGTTTTAAGCCTCGCAGGGATTAAACCACCTGAATACATGGAAGGAAAAACATTTCTTGGCCCATCATCTGAACACAGGGAAGCGCTTGCTTTTGGTTTCCGGGGAAGGATGGATGAAAGGTATGATATGGTACGTACAGTCCGTGATAAAAATTTCAGGTACAGGCTAAATTTTATGCCACACCGGATCTATGGTCAGCATATCCAGTTTTTATGGAAGGCCCCTTCCATGCAAGCCTGGGAAAAAACTTTTCGAAGTGGCGGGACCACCCGGATCCAATCCCGTTTTTTTTCTCCGAAAGTTCAGGAAGAACTTTATGACATCCGGGAAGATCCTCATTGTATTCATAATCTGGCCTTGGATCCGGCAAATGCACAGTTGGTACTGGAATATCGTAAAAAGGTGATTGACCAGATGATCAAAACTTATGATACAGGCATCATACCCGAAGCTTTGATGATGAAATTGAGTGAAGGTTCCACTCCGTATTCTTATGTACATGGTCTTGGGAAAGATTATACAGAAATATTGAATGCCGCTTTACTCGCAACTGCCGGAAAAAGAGAAAATCTGTCAGAACTGCAGGCCATGCTCAGTCATGACCACCCGGCGATCAGGTATTGGGGAGCTACGGGTTGCGTGATATTAAGGGAAGGGGCCATGGAATTGAAGGATCCTTTGATCAAATTACTCGATGATGGATATGTGTCGGTTCGCATTGCGGTGGCAGAAGCCCTGTATGAACTGGGTGAGACGGATCGGTCTGTAATTACCTTGAGAAGGATTCTGGATTCACAATTTAAGACGCTTTTGAAAAAAGAAAGCCTAACCGAAGGATATGTGCCGGAAGTTTTTGAACTGACCCATGCACTCAATGTGATCACCTTCTTCGATGACCAGGGAAATAGCCTGAAAAAAGAGATCGAGGCGATTGCGGGGAAAGAAAAATCCGATTATGCCAAACGGGCAGCGGAATATTTGGTAAAAGAAAAATCAAGATTCAATTCAATTAAAACAAACTGAACCGTTCTTAAACATCTTTGATTTCCGGGAAGTTGTTGTTTAAGAAAGATCCCCGATCGTCCTAATATTTTATAATTTTCATGATTCTGGAATCATTTCCAGCACTGAGATTCAACAGGTAGATTCCCTGGCGGAAGGACTGGATATCCAGCTTCTGATCCTGAAAACCAGTGAATTGTTTTTCCATCATCTTATTCCCTTTCAGATCAAATAATTGTGTCGTGAATTTATTCAAATCAGGATGATGGATGTAAAAGATCCCGGAAGAAGGATTGGGATATAGACTGATCTTCGGAGGATTTTCTTCATTGGTAAGGCTGGTGATGGCAGGATCCACCAGTGCAGGATATTGCTGGAAAAAATTAAAAAGGCCATCTCCACAATCTTCCAGGCTGCCATATTGATCCACTCCGTTGGAGGTCCAGACCATCAGTCCTCTCCAGCCATTGTTATAAGTGTTCAAAAAAGCCTCATCCATCGGCACGATAAGTTCATCGACTCCACTGGCATTCTGTTTGTAGACGCCTGTCGCCGGATTTTCGCCCACCATCACCGGCCTGTCTGTTAATCCATAACTTTCCGGGGTTTTATCCAGGGCAAAGTTTCCGAACCACCTGACCACCCAACCATAAAAATGCGGACTGTAGAAGTCAAGAAAAGCTTCGGGTGAATCATATTGTGCCTGAAGATTTACATCACTCCAGAAATTGCCTTCACAGCCTGAACAATCACTGTTCCATTTAACCGCTGCACTCCCGAGAGTTACCAGGACGGGGCTGTTCTGATGGACTGCCTCAGCTACCCTGCCCACAAAATACTGGAGCCGGTTCCAGGCTATCTGACCATTTTCCGTATTCTCATGCATCCACTCAATTTCATTACAGGCATCCACACACCAGAGATATGGATTGTCCTTGTAGCGGTTGATGAACGGTATAACATAATGATCGATATAGGATCCAACCATGGCGTCATTATTCAACATATTTCTCCATGAATTATATTTTACATAGGTATTCTTGGTATGGTCAAACGAGATCAGGGTCGCCATGATATATACATGATGTTTAAGGGCCAGTTCGAACAGGTCATCCAGATCCTGCCAATGCGCATCGGTTGCCCCGGAAACTTCTCCATCCTGTGTTATGTTTATGCCTACATCCCCATTGCAGGTGATCCAGACCCGCGAAGCATTTCCACCAGACTGCCGGATCCGTTGAAATTCACTGTTCCAGAAGTTGTGATTGTATTGTCCCCCGAAATCATTCCACTTATCCCAGGGAGTATTGACACCATTGATGAATATTTCATCACCATTTACCTTAAAATAGGTTCCATCCACGGTGATACGCTGTGCATAAATCTGAGCTGTGTAAGTCACAAAAAGTAATATCATTATTGATAAAAAGATTTTCCGGTATCCCATGGTAATTTTATTTATGATCATTTTTTACATGAATAGACTTATATGAATCTTTTTGAAACCGGGTATAATTTAAAAACATTAGGATTTAAAACAAAAGAATGACCGGAGCATACGAAACAGGAATGTCAGGTACTATTTTTTAATGGGAAATAAAAGTGGATCATAAAGTTAAGGGTGGTTATGGAGTGAACTACGCAGGAAATGATTGAATACGATTTGATTTAATTTCCAACCATTTATATTCATCTAAGGATGACCCGGAAATTTTCGAACCGTACCCTCAACCAATTTTTTAAACCAAAAATGAGGCTCTAAGGGATCCTCTCCAGCGCTTTCTGGTAAATCCATCATAAATCTACATTTTCAGAAACTTTTTGATAGCTGGATTCGGTTATTATTGATAACATCTGATTTTTTAAAATTGATAAAAACCTTCAAAAATTGTCTCGAATGAAAACAACTGCCTTATTGATTATTTTCGTTTTTTGTATTTCATCTTACTTATTTGCCCAGAAAAAACTTGGGGCAGGTCTTAAAGCAGGGATCAATGTAGCTACACAGGTCACCACAGGAGAAGCCGAAAATGTGGACACCAAATCCCTTACCGGCTTTCATGCCGGAGTAACGGTTAATTATTTCATTATTGATCCCGTTGCCATTCAGATTGATGCACTCATCTCTCAAAAAGGTTCCAAATGGAGTGATCTTTCTTTTTCGGGAAAAGACAAGCTAAGCTATCTGGACATACCGGTGCTGGTTAGGTACCAGGTATTGGAATTTTTAAATATTCACGCCGGTCCTCAATTTGGCTTCCTTTTGAGCGCAAACCAGTTTCCTGATGATGGAGACAAACTCGAAATCAAAGAATATTATAAATCAACTGATATTGGGATGGTGTTGGGAGCAGAAGGAAATCTGCCTTTAAATTTTAATATTACGTTGAGGTATATTCTTGGTCTCAGTGTTGTTAATACGGACATTTATTATAATGTAGACGATTGGAAAAATAACGTTTTCCAGGTTTCATTGGGATATCGGCTCATGGGCAAGTAAATGTTCTTTGTGGAGGATAAGATAAAAATTTTATTGATAAAGGGAGTAATTTATTGGAAGAATTATTTACCCGGGAGCTATTTGGTTATTTGATTTTTAATAAACCGAGGAATTGCGTAATCGAAATTCAAAAAATTAACCCATGGGGACGCAGTTGATTGCGCAAAGAAATAATTATTCTCGGAAGGAATAACACCATCATGCCGTTTTAGGGTTATGGATTGCATTCAATATACACTTGAACCCTAATTAACACTACCACCTCGCAAATCACATTGTTTTTAAAATTCAATAGGATAGGATACGATAAGATAAGAATCATTTCTTAAATGTTTGATGAAAGCCTAAACCTTACTAATTTACTAAACTGAACTTCTACGGACTGTTAATTATCCAATTTTTGAATAGTTCATAAATGCTTGGGATTAAAATATGAAAAGGAAACGATTTCCCTTATGGCAGGATCTTCACTTGAGTATCATGACAAATAAAGGTCATATGCCTTGTCTATTTTTCTTTTATATACTGCTAATTATATCCACCGATGTCTATGGCCAGGATGATACCGTTTTGCCTCAGGATTCGGCAAAGACGGTCGTTTTATTGACACCCACCACAGAAATAGTTACGCAGGATTCAGTTGAACAGAAAAGGGAAGACAGCCCTTTGGATATTACCAGTGACCGTGGTCTTTATATTATATCGGATGAAGGCAAACTTCAGATGCGTATCCTGGGATCAATCCGTTTTTCAGCTTATTATGATAATAAAAATCTTCTAAATAAAAACACCTTCAGTACTTATGACATTCCGACCGGTAATCAGGCCTATAAAGTTCCAAACTACTTTAACAGTCTCAACTTTTCACGGATCGGATTTGAAATCACACGGAAAACAGCCGGAGGTGACTTTTTTATCAGATTAGAAACAGATTTCGCCGGTCCAGAAAACAATTACAGGATCAGGCATGCTTACGGGCAATATAGGAATTTCCTTATTGGGCAATCATGGTCCTTACTTTCCAATGTTACATCCCTTCCTGCTACAGTTGACCCAAATGGACCTGTGGGAACCATCACAAGCAGAACTCCTCAAATCCGTTTTAGCAGCAGTATTTCAGGCAGACTCCTATATGCAGTCGCAGTGGAGTATTCTCTTCCTGATTATATTTCTTCAGATACCATCAATATCACCTTCGTGCAGACCATACCCAACCTGACAGCCAGAATTAATGGTGATGGAAAACTGGGTTCACTGCAATTATCGGGAATTATTGCACCGATTACAGGAATTGATCCGAATGGCAACAGGGACACATCATTTGGATTTGGAACTTCCCTGTCCGGGACATTGAAATTGCATCGGAGTGATCAATTATTGTTTCAGGCAACTTATGGGAAAGCGATCAATCATTTTATGAATCCTTTTCAGCGTAAGGGGCAGGATATGGCATACAATCCGGAAACATTAACATTTAATGGACTTCATACGGCAGGTGGCTTTTTATCCTATGGGCACATCTGGCCAAAAGATATATCCTCCTACCTGTCTTTTGGGATTGCTTCAATCATCAATCGGAGTTATCAAACAGAAGACAGCTTTAATTATAGTTATAGTTTTTCTGGCAACGCTTTCTGGAAAATAGTAGAAGGGATGAGGGTCGGGTTGGAATACCTGTATGGGAGACGATACAATATCGATGACTCGTCGGGCAAGGCAAGCCGTATCTGGGCATTATTTTATTATGATTTTTAATGGAACTTCTCATCGAATTAAAAATAAACCTATTTTTTTTGGGGAGAAAAAAATAGATAACATGTAATTTGAGATGCGAAAGTATTGATCTCATACACGAATGGAAAATAAAAGTTTAGTTAGGGCAGGAAAGATCAATTTTTTAAGGAATCCTAACTGGTTTTATAGAGTATACTTAATAATTTGACATTTAATCAGGATGATACCCGCATCATATAGCACAATTCTTTCGGATATTTTAAAATAAATTATTTAATAATCTCAACCATGAAAAGATTTACTTTATTCGGGACGGAAAAGGCAGGGTATCAAGAGAAGAATCTGGAAATTTTAAGCGTATGAAGAAATTAAGTCAAGTCTGTCAGATAATGATTTTATGCATGCTGATTTTTGTGATGGGCATTAACTTTTCCTATGCACAGAAAGAAAAAAATGATAACCAATTCTTTATTGATAATCTGATTGATCAATGGTTCAAGCGTCAGCAGGATTCCACCTATATTGAGAATTATACCAATGAATTATCGCTGAGGCTCTTAGGCGTTACCAAACAGAATTCTTTTCTGCTAAAGGACCGGAATACGGATGCAATGATCAGATACCAGCCTGAATCAAAGGAAAGTGCCGGATTGGGTATTACCTATAAATGGTTTACCCTCGATGTCACTTTTAAACTCGGGAATCCCCGTCATGATGTGGAAAGCAGTAAGGCCTTTGATTTCCAGGGGCGGGTGTTCGGGCTGAAACAATATGTCGAATTGGCCTATAAGTATTATTTCGGATATGATATAAAAAATGCAAAAAACCTGACTGATGTACTTCCGGATAGTGTAACCCGGAGAGACGATATCCGGACCTCTTATCTTAATCTGGAGTATATGTACGCCTTTAATTATGGGAGATTCTCATTTAAAGCGCCCTTTTTTTATAATGAGATACAGAAAAAAAGTGCAGGAAGTTTTGTGGCTGGTGCCAGTTTCGTTTCCTATCTGCTAGACGGAGATAAGGCCATTCTTCCGGAAGAAGCCTGGCCTGATTTTAATCCCAAGTTAACTTTTCATAGCCTTAATTTAGCCAGTTTGAGTGTTCGGTTTGGATATATGTACAGTATCGTAATTGCGAAGAATTTTTATATTACCCTTGGTTTGATTCCGGGTTTTGGAGTATCGGCAGGAGACTACAGTGTAGATAAAAGGGAATTGATCGGCTTATTCCCATCATTTAATATCAAAACCATGAATGCGATCGGCTATAATTCAAGGAGGTTCTATGGAGGTATTCTGATTGAAGGAGATGTGTCTAGCGCCAGAATCGACAAAAAAGAAAACATTGGGATTGGCCACGGGAAAGGTAAATTATTTTTTGGATACCGTTTTAAAAGAAAATAGATTATTTGAAAAATGAATGGTTTTTCAAGTCTAAGAACTTTAATTGAATTCTGATTTCCCCTCCCTGGAGGGGTGTGTAATAAGAATTGAACTTAGATTTTTAATACACCCTTTGATCTCGAATAATATCCTGGAACACCGAAAGATCCTGAATTTAGTTCAGAATAAGTTCGGCGTAGACAGGTCCGGGAACTTCCGGAACCTACCCTACAGGGAGGGGAATATTGATATTTACAAATGATTTAACAATTACCTATATGGTCTCTCATTCACTCTTTTCCAGGAAAATTATTTACTTCATTTTAACCCTGACAATCTTTGTTGGAGTAGAAATGAACGTCATTGCCCAGGATGGCCATTACTGGTCGGAAAATTATGGGAATAAATCCATGTTGCTGGGTGGGACCGTGAATGCCAGTGTGGATGATCTGGGGGCCGTCTTCTATAATCCAGGCCGGTTGGGTCAGATTGAAAATCCGGCCTTTGTGATCAGTGCCAAGGTATATGAATGGAGCACCATTAGAATCAAGGATGGAATCAACGATGGAGTGGATATGACAAAGACCGATTTTGGAGGTGCACCCTGCATGGTGGCCGGGACATTCAAAGTACCATTCCTCAAAAACCATAAGTTTGCCTATTCCATTTTAACCCGTCAAAGAACTCATGCTGATTTTTTTATCCGAGTGGAAAAAGAGGGAGAAGTGATTGAGGTAATTCCCGGAAATGAAATTTTCAATGGAAAACTTAACCTTACTACTAATTTCAGGGAGGAATGGATCGGATTGACATGGGCACCTCCCATCGGAAGGAAATTCAGTATGGGATTATCCAATTTCATATCCGTTGTCAATAAATCGGCTTCCATTGCATTGGATATGAAAGCATTGGACGAGAAGAACCAGGTTGTGTCCTTATCTTTAGACCGTCAATATAGTTATGAGACAGATGGTTTGATATGGAAATTGGGCATGGCGTGGGATCTTCTCCCGATACGCCTTGGGATGACCTTTACGACTCCCAAAATGAATTTACGGGGCAAGGGATCCGCCCTGTTTGAACAATATTTAATTGGGATCGATACAACGGGTGACGGATCGAATGATGATGCTTTATTTGTTTGATATTCAGGACAACTTACAATCGAACTTTCACTCCCCGTGGGCCATAGGATTGGGGGTGGGTATCCATTTTAAAAGAGGGATTATACATTTGAGTGGGGAGTGGTACGACAAAGTACCTCGGTATACCCTGATCGAAACTGCCCCATTCACAGGACAAAGTACAGGTGAAGAAATGCATTTCAGGCTTGTGGATGAATTGGACCCGGTTTTTAATTATGGGATCGGGGTTGAGTTAAATTTGAGTGAAAAAATCTCTTTCTACGCAAGTTTTGCTACCGATTATTCAGGGGTCACATCGAATATCATGCAATTTTCCGAGAATAAGCAAGAGGCTAATAATTCTGTATTTCGGGCTGATTTTTACCGTTTTGGAGGTGGTTTTTCTCTCAATACCAAATGGGCGGAGGTCACACTGGGCGCCGACTTATACCGGAGCATCCGAGAAGTTCGAGCGACCCATCAATTTTCCGGATGGAGGGGGAGAGCCGATCTTTAACAGTGGAAATTATTCTACTTTAAAATTTAGCCAATGGCGGTTTATTCTTGGTTTTTCTTTTCCTTTTGTTGATAAGATGAAAAAGAACCTGGAAGAGGAGAAAGAGGAATGAGATATTGCGGAAACGTGGAGACATGGAAACGTGGAGATGTGGCTATGTGGGGAATCGGCGAATCGTGCAATCGCACTGTGAAGGATGCATTCACATACTTTCCAGCTTCCAGCCTTGAACTTCGAGCTTCATTTCTACGTTTCTACATCTCCACATCTCCGCTTCTCCGCTTCACCTCGCTACACAAACATCCTCCATACCTGCGCGATCACAAACGTCACTACAAAGCCCATGATCAAGGGCAATAAAGCGGCGATGGTGGTCCATTTGGTACTTCTCGTTTCTTTGTAAATGGTGTAAATGGTGGTGCTGCAGGGATTATGGATCAGGCTGAATATCATCAGGTTGACAGCCGTCAAAAGCGTCCAGCCTCCAGCCTGTAACAGATGCATCAATGATTCTCTTCCATCCATTTCGAAGATCACTCCCGCACCTTCACCCATTCCGGTAACACCAGTTACCATCACGGTAAGCATCAGGATGGTGGGAATGACGATCTCATTCGCCGGAATTGCGACAATGTAGGCCAGGAGGATCACGCCATTGAGACCGAGCAGTATTCCAAATGGATTCATAAATGAAATTAAATGTTCTGCCACGCTGCTATCACCCAGATAAATATTGGCGATGAGCCAGATCACTGCACCTGCCGGCAGCGCAAAGATGATGGCGCGCCAAAGCACAAACATCGTCCGGTCGATCAGGGATTTATAGAGGGTTTGCCAGATCCGGGGAGGACGATAGGGGGGAAGTTCCAGGCTGAAAGCAGAGGCTTCACCTTTCAGGATTGTTTTAGAGAGTGCCCATGAAACTACAAAAGTCAGAAAAATTCCTAAAACCGCAACAAAGATCACTGCAGCGGACGAAAGCAGCCCGGCCAGATATGCAGGTGCCAGTCCGCCGATAAAAAGGGCCGCGATCAGGATCTGGGTAGGCCAGCGTCCATTACATAAGGCAAAATTATTGGTGATGATCGCAATCAAACGCTCACGTGGACTGTCAATGATCCTTGTGGAAATGATGCCTGCCGCGTTACACCCGAATCCCATACTCATGGTGAGGGCCTGTTTTCCATGGCTTCCGGCGGCCTTGAACAACCGGTCCAGGTTAAAAGCTACCCTCGGCAGATACCCAAAATCTTCCAGTAAGGTGAACAATGGAAAGAAAATCGCCATGGGAGGCAGCATCACACTGACTACCCAGGCAGTTGACAGATACATACCGTCGATCAATAACCCATTCAGCCACCAGGGCATGCCTATCTGTGTCATCAATCCTTTCAGGAAAGGGTGTCCCTGGTCGAGTAATAACCAGGCAAGACCCTGGGAGGGATAATTGGCTCCAATGATGGTGATCCATAAAATAACGGCCAGCATCAGAAACATCAGCGGGAAGCCCCATATGCGGCTGGTGACGATCCGGTCAATGAACTGATCCAGGTAGATCCCGTTCTTTTTGTCGGGATAACTCACCGAATGAATGGCTATTTTACTGGCTTCGATGAAATTATTTTCCACCAGTTCATCATGAAACTTCGGGATCAGATCCTTCTTTAAAGATTTAGCCAGTGTTTCAGTCTCGTTGATCTGCTTTTCATAAGGGGAGAGAATGATCGTACCGTCATGCCGTAGTTTTTCGGCATCAAAAATACCGTATTCCTCCTTTGTCTGAACATGATCCAGCAATTCACCACTTTTTAAGGCATCAATGATATCATGGTCTTCATCCAGGACCCGTTCCGCCAACCATTCTGTACTTGATAATACGGGGAAATGGGATTTTAACTGATCACTTACCTTAATAACCGCCTCATTCAACTCTTTATGCCGGTATGATTTAACCCTGGGCCTGGTTTGATACCTGAGATTGGCCACGTCACTGATGGCTCCCAATAATTCATTCATTCCTTTTTTATACCGGGCTGAAGTCGGGATCACGGGAACACCCAGATCCCTGGCAAGGGATCTTTCATTTATCTTGATGCCATTACGTTCCGCTTCATCCACCAGGTTGAGACAAACAACAACCTGGTCTGTGATTTCAAGGATCTGCAAAACAAGATTCAGGTTTCTTTCGAGCCGGGTAGCATCTACCACAATGATGGTAACATCAGGTTTGCCAAATAGAATAAAATTCCGGGCGATCTCTTCGTCTGCACTTCTGGATACCAAGGAGTAGGCACCCGGTAAATCGACCATCTTGAAATTCTGTCCATCAAAATTAAAGCCCCCTTCCGCACGAGCGACTGTTTTTCCAGGCCAGTTTCCTGTATGCTGCCTTAATCCGGTCAATGCGTTAAATACCGTACTTTTGCCAACATTTGGATTGCCGGCCAGAGCCACCACAAAATCAAAATCAGCCACATTAATACCCAGTCGTTTTAAATTCCCTTCACGATAGGTAGGACACCCTTCACATCCGGATTGATTTGAAATCGGTTTGTTAATCTCTTTCTTTTCTTTTTCCTGTACTTTAACTTCCTCCATGATCTAATTCTCTTTAATCTCTACCAGTATTTTTGTTGACTGATCCTTTCTGAGCGCAATTACTGCTCCCTTGATAAAATAGGCAAGGGGCTCATGCAACGGATTGTCAAGCGCATAGGTAATTTCTGTGCCAGGTACCACACCAAGATCCAGCAGTCTAAACCGCTCAAATCCCTGGCAACTTTCAGCAAGACCTATGACTTTGGCAGTTTTCCCGGGCTGTAAATCGTGTAATGTATACATGGTTATTTAATCAATTTAACGCAAACCAGAAGAAATGTTTCGATAAAAATAAAAAAAAATTTAGATATATCTAAAAATGACTCCTTGTAAAGCTAATGAATTTTTACCAGTTTCTATCATTTTATGGAAAGGATATATAAAAAAGTTTTACCATCCGAAACTGATTTATGAGGAAATCGACTGATAATCTTTACGGAAATTCATGATATAGTAAATCATCCGGCTGAACATGATGGCCATCAGAAGCAGGGAAATCAATTTATTTTCTTGGGAAAGGCAGTTTTGACAAAGGAGTCCATATTTTGCAATATAGAAAATGACCAGTAAATAGTTCAATTCCATAAATATAAATGAATATAAATAACCATCGCGCAGCATAAACTGTGTGAAAATTTTTGATTTCATACTGGCAAAATAAAGAATCCAGGGAATTACAAGATGGAAATAAACAATATATGGCAAATGAATGAGAACGAGGGTATACATAATGAATGGGATGGCAATGAAAAGTTCCAGTGTTGGATTGAAGAACTTATTGGTTTTCATTACATGATCATTTATTAAACTTCCCCGATTTACCAGATTATGATAAGCATCTTTGGTCTTAAAATAGTCCAGGATTGAAATGGGGAATATCAGCGACAGAAAAATCCCGTAAATATAGGTCAGGTGAATATATTTTTCGGGTCTCCCTGCAAATACCCAGAATATGCCGAGGGCAATCAGTAGTAAAATGGGGATGGCAATGCCGATCGCTGTCATCCTGGTCCGGTAATCTTTTTGCATAAAGGTTATAAATTCATAGGTATATCCATTTTTAAGTAATCTATTTTTACTTAAAAATTGAATGTAAAAAACGATCAGGATTATCCATGTCGTTACAGATACACTTGAAAAGGCGATAAGCAGTTCTTGGTCTTTCATGATGTTGCTATTTAAATATTTCGTTTAAATTCTGTTTAAATACACGTTGTATGTTTTTTTCATCCATGCCTGCCCTGATCAATCTGATAATGGATTCTTTGAAGATCTTCTGATAATCTGTGTCGGATTCTGGTTTTAATTCCCTTACAAAAGTCCCTTTTCTGCCATTACTGATAATTGAATGCTGTCGTTCCAGCTCCAGATAGGCCCTCGCTACGGTATTATTGGAGACCGATAACTGGGATGCCAGTGAACGGATGGACGGAAGTTCATCACCGGGTTTCAATTCCCCCTGATGGATCATTTGGGTGATTTCATTGACCACCTGCACATAAATTGGAACGGGGGAATTGAGTTTGATCTTTAACATGTTATAACAATCGTTTGAAATTTATGTATTATAATGTATTAATACAAACAAATACAACATTTTTTTAATTTATATAAAAATCACAATGATGGTGGGAGGGTCGAGGGGAGGGATGGGTTCTTTGATATGGGGATTATCAGGCTTCTATCCCCTTTATCTCTCTGAAAATGGGGGATGTTCACCACCCTTAGGGAATAGATCGTCCATGTCCAATATCTATTTTTTGGTAAGCGGAAAAGATCTAATTCAATGCCAGAAAGTATTAATACAATTTAGTCATTTTCGACACGGATAAATAAGAGGAAAAATTTTTTAAAATATCAATTTCTATTTATCATTGATCAACCAATTTTAACCAGTTATGAAAAACCAGCAAATTAAAAACCTGAAGAGGTATGCTATAGTAGTATGCCTTTCACTCTTAGCGCAATCCTGTGAAAATCCCCTGGATACTCCAGAGGCTTCCGATCTTTACGGACGTATTTCCCTCGATATGAAGGTTGAATTAACGATCAGTGAATCAAATGCCAGGTTATCGGAAGTGCTGACCGATAATTTTAAGGTGGAAATCAGGACGGCCGATGATCAGATTTACCAGACTTATGACAGACTGGCGGATGTTCCCACTTCCATTCCCTTGGAACCGGGAAATTATTATGTAAGGGTGCAATCTCCGAATGAGAATGCCGTTGCCTTTGAGAATCCTTTTTATGAAGGTGAGTCCGATCTGTTTTCACTCAATTACGGGGATGAGAAGGTGATCCCGATTACCGCGGTCATGGCCAATTGTATGATCTCGGTAATTTATCAGCCTTCAATCACTGATAATTATGTCGATTACAGTACTTCCATTACGAATGTTTCCGGCACGCTCGTCTTTGGGAAGGAGGAGGTTCGTCCCGGTTATTTCCCAACTGAAGCACTTGAAATTGTAGCTACCCTCCATTATCTGAATGCTGATGGAACGAGCACCACAAAAACAATTACCGGATCAATTCCTGATCCCCAATCTCAAACGCACTATCAGGTTAATCTTGAAGCGGGGCAGGTTAACGGAACCGGAAGTCTTTCAGTAATGGTGGACGAAACGCTCTTTTCCGAAATCATTCATATTACAGAGGAAACCATGATCCCGGTAGAGGGTCCCATTCTTTATGGTGATCTCCTCATTACTGAGATCATGTATAATCCGGCCGCCATCACCGATACGGAAGGAGAGTGGTTTGAAATATACAATGCCAGTTTACAACCCATAGACCTGTTCCAGGTCGTCATTAAAAAAGGATCAGAAGTGCAACACGTTATCAATGAGCATGTGATCCTTAACGCGGGAGAACATCTGGTGCTTGCCAGAAATATCAATGCAACCTCGCTGTCGGGTTACATTTATGGATCTTCTTTATCTCTTACCAATAGCGGTGATGATATCATACTTGCCAATTACGGTGATAACGGGACCAATGGCTCCGCGATCTGTTCGGTCAATTTCGGATCATCCGGTTTTCCTGATGCCAATGGAGCTTCCCTTAATCTGGATCCCGGAGCTTATGATGTGGAAATGGCAAAGTCAGGGATCAACTGGTGTTTGTCAAGCTCAATTTATGATACGGGAGATCTCGGGACTCCTGGAGGCATGAATGATCCATGTACCCTGTAGGACAGCAGAATAAAATCAGCAGCTGACCTCATAACGTTTATTACGATATATGCAGTTTTTCATATTACAAAAACTGCATATATATCCTTTTCTTTTGGCTTCTTTGCCAATCCCAATGATCCCGCTCACGGATTTGATTGGATACATGAGACATGATTCAGATAAATGGATCCCACAAAAATTTTCCGGGAAAAATGAAAAAAGTACGGGTTGTTCGTTGACCTGCCAGTCACAATATCCGGGACTGTACCGGTCAGTAATTCCCAATCCCTTCAATTTCATTTCATTTTCAAGCTCATCCTGAACAAGGTCCATGGCACCTTCCACCACTTCTGATCCAATCACATCCACGACATAGCCTTTCAGGAGATCTCCTTCCCTCATCAGTTTTTTTGACCATTCTCCAATACCTGCTCCGGCGGTGCAAACAAACAAAGCGGCCATTTCTGCTTTTCTGAGTTGATTGGTGATGATCCCTTTAATATTAAATACCTGATCTTCCAATTTGATTTGATTTGATTTTCTCTCCAGTTCCATTTGATCAAAGATCCTGTAACCTCCCTGTATATCGCAATAGGGTGACACTTCATCTAAAACTTCATTGATCAAATGTGGGAAAGGATCAGGCGCTTCCCCCGGATTATAACCCATAAATTTCTCGATCCCAATCGGATCCAGTCCCAACTCCTGAAGATTTAATTTGAAAGATTTAATGTTCATGTTAAATGGTTAATGCGCTGAATTTTCTATTGAAATCTGATAGATTAAAATCTTCCCCCATTAATACCAAACAGGTGGAACCATAGATATTTTCAGCTAAATTAATATTAATATCATTAAAAACTGTCTGAACCAAGGCAGTTTGGCCATCCGCCAGCAAAACATTTCCCTTGATCCGGATGGTTGTTCCGGCTATGGAATAGATAAGATCCTGCAGATCACCTAATCTGACCTTTCTCCCTGATTTAAACACGCCCACACCCATTTCAGGCCTGAGCTGCTCAACAGAATGAATTTCTGCTGCATGATGATGGGCTATAGGGAAGGGACCGGGTCCACTTTCCATAAACGATAGATTGATCCTGCAGAAACTGGTTTCAAATACCTGTGCCACTGGATTGATCTTTCTGATATGTTCACGGACCCGGACAATATCAGTCTTTCTGGCAAGATCTGCCTTATTGATGATGATTGCATCGGCTATCAATACCTGGTGCCGTATCCGGCTTACCATTTTCTCGATCTTAAAAAAATGACAGCCATCCACGATACACCAGGTTCTCCTGAGGTAAACAAGATCCGACAGCATTGGATTCTGCATGATCTCCACAATGGAAGCTGGATCAGATAATCCGGAGGCTTCGATGAGGATGAGATCCGGTTTTTTTTCCTTTACAAAGGAAGCAAGTGATTGAATGAAATCATTCAGAAGGCAGATACAAAAAACAGATCCGTTGTTGATCTCCAGTATTTCAAATGATCTTCCTTTCACCCTGAGTTCTTTTCCATCCACATTTGCCGGGGCAAATTCATTCTGAACCACTCCGATGCGGTATTTTTTATCAAATGACTGGAGTATATGATCAAGGAAAGTTGTTTTCCCGCTTCCAAGAAATCCAGTGATCAGGTAAACAGGGATTTTCAACGTGTTATTATCTTTTATTGATGATTTCCCGCATGCGTCGTATATGCAGGGGGGTTGTTCCGCAGCATCCCCCTACAATATTTGCCCCGGCATTTAGTATTGGAATGACCATGGAAGCCATTTCATCCGGTGATTCGGGAAATATGGTTTGACCTTCCCGGTAGAATGGGATTCCGGCATTTGCATGGATGAGGATGGGAATATTTTTATCGGCCATCCGGATTTCCTTCACAATATCGATCATGTCTCTGATCCCATTCCCACAATTAGCCCCGAGGATGTTAACTCCTTCTTTCACGATTTCTGCCACCATATCCCTCGGAGAATAACCCATCATCGTTCTGAACTCTCCGTTTTTTGTTTTTTCAAAGGTCATGGTACAGATCACTTCGAGTATTGTCTGGTCTTTTGCGGCCCGGATTGCCAGACGTGCTTCTTCGATATCTGACATGGTTTCGATCACGATGGCATCCGATCCACCCGTGGCCAGCGCTTTAGCCTGTTCCGAAAAGGACTGGTAAAAATCATCTTCCGTATATTCACCCATCATCAGGATCTTACCTGTGGGTCCGATCGATCCCAGCACATAATGATCATCTCCCGCCGCTTTCCTGGAAATTTTTGCCGCCTCTTCATTGAGTTCAAAGGCCTTGCCAGCCAGCTGGTAATGATCGAGTTTGATGCTGCTTCCCCCAAAACTATTGGTTTCGATCAGATCGGCACCAGCCTCTATATAACTGCGTGCAATTTCATAGACTATATCCGGGTGTTCCACATTCCACAATTCCGGGCATTCCCCTGCTTTTAACCCCCTGGCCTGAAGGAATGTGCCCCAGGCTCCATCTGAAACCAAGGTTTTCCCCTTCATTAAAACATCTGTAATTTTATCTTTCATTACTTTTATATTTCTTTGATCCATTCTTTGATGACAATGACCGCGGGGACCTCCCCCTCTGATTTCAGTTTATATTCGGTTAGAATCACGGCGGGTGTTTGCGCAATGCCAAACGATGAAATTTTTTCCGGATCCGTAATATAGGTCACTTCAAATTCTTTTCCCATTTCTTCCATGGCCTTTTTAACCTGGCCGGAGATCAAATTGCATTCCGTTTTATCCCTTCCAAAGATCAAAAATTCTCCTTTTTTTGATTTGATCCTTAGTTTCAGTTTTTCATTGATCCTTCGCTGGATGGTCTCAATGAGTTCATTTTTAGGAGGTATTTTTGAAACAAATGAAATTTTTCCATCTATACAGATAGTGGGAATATTTTTTACCATGAGGGAGGACATGAATGAGATCCCTTCGATCTTCTTGATTGGATGTTCGCGCCATTCAACAATGCCTTCAAATTGGGGGGCCACCCTTTTTACTGCTTCCACCATGTACTGGCAAGGAGCACAGGATTCTGAGTCCAAGGTGATGATATCGACGATCACTTTATCCGCTTTTCCATAATCCCGCATGTTCAGTATTTCCACACCCTCTTTTTCATGTTCCATGGTGCGGATCACCTCCTGCTGATAGGGATCATGTATAAGTTCTGCAATGGCTTCGAGATTCTCAAAGGGCGTATCCATAGGGAGGTCACATCCGGGAGAAAGAACAAACCCTGAATGATTGCCTGTATCCATACATTCCAGTGCCTCCTTCATCACTTTTTCCCTGGTTCCATATAACAGAACCATAGTAAGTTTCAGATTGCCTCCGTAGCTGATATTGTATTTTTGTGCCTGTTCCTTCACATATTCCAATGGGATGTTTTCATCAATGGATATATTGTCGGGTCTGCATTGGCACATGGCCTCTATGTTTTGTTGGGCATGACCGCAAACGAAAAACGAGCTTAACCGTTTTTTATTTCTGATGTGATCAAAAATGGGAGTAACGTATCCGGAAACAAATTGCTGAAATGAGTCCGAATCGATCTGGCTTGTCATGGGATCCACGATGGCAATGATATCGCAGCCATGTTCCATGTAATAATCCGACATCTGCCGACATACTTCTGAGGTCAATTTCATCAATTGATGAACCTCTTCAGGCGCTTCCAACATTTTATAAAAAATATCTGTACCCAGGAGGTGGAGGCCTAAAGTAAAAGGACCTGTGACCAGGCCATAGAGCGCGATATCCGGAAATTTTGATCGTAGCTGTGTGGCTGTTTCCATCACCGTGCCAATCCTGCCCATTGAAAGTGAAGGTATCTTCAGACTGGCCAGTGAATTTCCTTCCATCAGGGGATGGGAAATCACAGCTGGAGGGGTTGATTCATTCCACTTCAGCTGGCAACCGAGTGCTTCTGCCTCGATCTGGAGATCAAATATAACCGGAATGCCATCCGGTTTATATCTGGTGATGGCTTCTGTCAGGCCCTTGATCATCCATTCTGGTGATCTCAGGTATTGATCTGCAGATACTTGGATCAGTTTTCCTCCATGACATCCAACAAAAGGAACCCAGGGAGTTCTATCTGTTTTTTCATTGCGGAAGGCTTTGAATAAAATATCCTTACCCATGTTGGTCTTCCAGGTGAAAATCCTGGTTTTTGGCAATACTGATCATTCTTTCGATATTCCCCGGAGGAATATCCCTGGTAAGCGCATGGGAGGGAGAAAAGATATATCCCCCATTTTCCCCTAACCTCGAGATCAACTGAATGCTTTCCTCTTCTACTTCTTCAGGAGAACCCTGAGGCATCGTATGCTGAATGCTCAATCCACCCATAAATGAGATCTTTCCATAATATTTCCTGAAAACTTCGTATACATTCATTACCTCAGGTTGGAAAGGATCAAAAAGATGGATTCCTGCATCGATCATTTCCGGTATCAGTTCATCCACTTTTCCACAGCAATGCTGGGCGACAAATAAACCTTCCTTTCTGGCCGCTTCACTCATCCGGAACAGAGGCGGTTTGATAAACTCAAGCCACATTTCTTTCCCAAAAAGTAATCCTTGTTGTCCGGCCCAGTCATCACCAAACCTCACACAGTCGATTCCCCCTAAAGCGGCTGAATGACCGATCATTTCCACATTGTAGTCAGCGATCCGATCCAGCAGATCATGAACAAAGTTGGGCTCCAGCAACATCCAGGTCATCAGGTTTTCCATACCGACCAGCGACCAGGCCCGTTCAAAAAGGGCAAATCCAATGGAAAGAATATGAAAATGGTTGGGATATACCCTGTTATTCTCGACCTGGTACTGATAAACGGGGAGGGAGCCTGTATGCGGGAATCTGAAATTTTTAAGGGTTGGAGATTGAATCGGTGATTGTTCAACAATTCCCAGGGTTCTATCCAGAGTTTTATTCCAGATTACGCCAAAATAATCCCTGAAAAATCCAGGTCTGACTTCCTCCCAGCCACTGTTCGTTTGTGAAAAGATTGCATAAGTGCCTGTGTCTTCCACCGGATCAAAATTTCCACTTTTATATGCTGAATATTGCTCTTCTGCTTCAATGGTGAACCGGATGACATGAGGCACCGGAAAAACAGGTTTGTACCTGAGTGCATCGATAAAAGCCTGTTTTTTATTCATGTTATTATTTGGAAGCTACCGAATTGAGGAATTCTACGGCTCCTTGTGGATCAGGGGAATAAAAATCCGCCCCGATCTTTGTTTTAAAATCTTCATTTACGGGGGCTCCCCCGATCAATACCTTGGAATTTGGAGCCGTTTTCTTCACTTCCTTTACGATCTGTTCCATGTTGACCATGGTAGTTGTAAGCAGCGCAGACAAACCCACATGAGATCCAGGATGATTTTTAATCTCTTGGACAAACTTTTGTGCACTGACGTCGGTCCCCAGGTCAATTACTTCCCAGCCATTCCCTTCAAACATCATGGCGACCAGGTTTTTTCCGATGTCATGTAAATCCCCGGCGACAGTTCCAATAACGAATGTCCCTTTTCTTTTAACATTGCCTGACTGAAAAAAAGGTTTCAGGTGATTGATGGCCATATTCATTGCCTTGGCCGACATCAAAACCTGGGGTACAAATATTTTATTCTCTCTGAATTTGATACCCACTTTTTCCATGCCAACGACCAGTCCTTTTTGAAGAATATCATCTGCATCAATACCTTGGTCTAATGCTTCCCGGGTCAGTTCATCGGCTCCGGGTTGTCCTTTCATATCCGGAGGATAGGGAGACTGAAGGTTGATTTTGCCAAATTCAACACAATACGCGATTTTATTTAATAAATCATCCATATTTGCTTTTTTTATATGATAGTAATATTCGATTCTTTTCTCATGGCAAGCAAGTTTTCCACCGGGGTATTCACCGTGATCTCACAGCCTGCCGATAAAATGTGTTTTTTACCGTATTCTTTCTGGATCAGTTCTTTTGTCATTGCTTTCACCTCTTCTTCTGTTTTATTTTGAATGAGGACCGGATCAATGTTGCCACACCTGATTACCTTTGGACCCACGATTTCATAGGCATTATCCATATTTACCTGCCAGTCAAGGTCCAGAATATCCATACCAACCTCACGGATAGAAGGCAATAAATGGGTAATATTCCCACATATATGTAATTTAACCTTTGCTCCCTGTTCGTGGATGAAATGAATGATCTCACGATGTCTTTCTTTTACATACTGATCATACGTATCACGGTCAATTTGAGAACAGATGGCATCACCTATTCCGATCAGGTCGCAACCTGCTTCTATCTGCGCGCGGGCAAAATCCTTTGCTGTGATCGTTACCTTATCTAGCAGGGAATGTGAGAAATCTGGGTCTATCATTAATTGCATGAGCATATAGCTGACGCCTGTCAGATCACAGGCCTCGGCCAGCGGTCCTTCAATCCAACCGATCACCGGGACATCACCTTTCAATAATTTCTGATAATACGAGGCTCCGTCAATCCGATCACGGGTCCTGAAATTTTGGTATACATCGGGATTTTTCAAGGATTTCACATCTTCATAGGTCTGGATGATCGGGGCTTCACATTTAGGAACGGCTTCTTCCGGGAAGGTTATTTTTGCCCCAAAGGCTGAGGTTTCACGATAGGGGTCGGAAATAAGGCCCACCATGTCCATATCAAAATACTCCATCGCTTTGATATTGCTTTCGACCAGGATCCGGTGATCCGATGCAAATTCAGCATAAGAATGATTACTGAAACGGGCCGCAAAATGCATCAGGATAGGTCTGAAAAGTTTAAACGTATGGATTTCTTTTCCTTTAAACAAGAGGTCAAATTTTTCCTTTTTGGTCATTTATTAGATTTTTACATGTTTAAAAATCCCCTTCATACATAACGCCTCAATATGTTAAAAAAAATCAACTAAAAACATGATATTGATCCATGTTAATCATTCCTTCCCAAAGGTCTGATCTCGAAAACTCCCGCCTGATTGATCCGGTTGACCGTTACCTTCAAGCCTTTATTTTTCAATTCATTTCCGGAAAATTCCCCCACTTCCTTATTCGATATGACATCTACGATGAGATATGCATTCTCTGCCTGGCACCATGGCAGGATAAAGGTATGGGTAGGATCTTGCTGATCATTCCGGAACACACATAAAATTCCACCATCCGCTTCGGGATTGAATCTGGCAAAACCATCCCAGTTATGAGGACCTGGTTCATTGAAGACCTGGCTGGTCTGATAATATTTGAAGACCTGGTATTTTAAATGCATTTCCTTTAACCACGTGGTCATATTTTTGAACCAATCTTTTTCGGTCGCTGAGAGCTTCCTGGGGTCTCCCAGCATGATGGGCGTAGAGGCCATATTTGAGATGAATGATAGCTCATGATTCTCGGCTTCCATTTTCTGGTTTCCAATCACCATACTGGAAGTAGGAATGGTAAGTCCGCGATGATACGCAAGACACCTTACAGTCCGGGAGCCTTCAGGTGGGGGTGCTTCAAAATTCGCGATCCAGTCTACATCTGCATGCTTCACAAGGGCATAGTCAATGATATGCCAATCGCCCCACAGTTCAAAGGTGCAGTCAATGATGAGATCCGGAAATTCTTCTGCCAGTTCGTCAAACAGCTCGTTGGTCTTTTCAAATGCAGCATACAGGTATTCTTCCCTTCCCTTAAAATAATCATTTTCATCATAGCTGCCTGATCGTTCTTTTTCCATGATATAGGCCGATTTCACCATTCCCAGGTCGATCTTGAAATATTGAATGCCATGTTCCAGGATAAGTTTTCTCATTTTCTTTTTGATATGATCATACCAGGGAGAAGCAATTTTCATGGTCAGTATCTCCAGGTTATTGCTCCAACCATGAAGATTGGTGGGTTTCCCGGAAACATCCACCACTGCCTGGTCATGATATTTTTTAAATGCCTTGCTTTCTTTTTCAGCGATGGTCAATGATATCCAGAGGCCGGGTTTCATGCCTTTTTCCCTGATATAATCAGTAACCGGCTTTAATCCCTGGGAGAATTTTTCTTTGTTTACATTCCAATCACCGTTATGATCCTGCCAGCCGTCATCGATGATCAGATATTCAACACCTGTGTTCTCAAGTGCATCCGCCAGTTCCCGGATCAGGTTTTCATCAATATGGGTCCTGAACGGATTCCAAGTGTTATATAGAAATAGGGGTGGGACTGCCTTTTCAAAAAGTTTAACCCCCATATATTGACGAATGTATTTTCCAAGATCATTTTCAAAAGCGATCTCCGGCGAGGTTTCAGGTGTGAGTATGACAAACACTTCGGGAGATTTAAAAGATTCATTGGCTGATAGATATCTCCTGAACGGATAAGCATGATTTGCCGGATTCAATCCGATCCTGATTTCATTCAGTCCCAGGTAGATTGAGGTATATTTCATCATGCCCGGGGCCTCATTTCCAGTGATAAAACTTCCACTGCTTCCCCTGATAAATATGGCCGGATCATTCTTGTCTCCAATATAAGGAGGCTTGGTCCACTCCCTTCCATAAGATTTATAGATATCTACGCCTGTTGAGTAGGATGGATCGATGTACAGATCCTCGATAAAAAGATTCTCAATTATTTTATCAACACCATTCGTATTGGTGATTTCAATCCATTTTCTAACCATCGCCAGATCCCCATATATCTCATAATACAGGTGCAACAGGAGATTCTCTGATGGAGATCCTTCAATGCCTGAAAATTCAATTTTCAGGGTACTTCGGAACGGATTTTCCGTAATGGTATGATCCCTGTATCTAAAAATCCCATCGATTCCAGATACGGTGTGCCCATTTATGGAAAAACTGAATTCCCGGCTATTCGGAAGTATGTATTCATGACCAGATATAACCTGGCGGAAAGAGGTGGTGTATATCCTGTTTTCATGTTCATCGAATTGGATCCTTCGCTCAAAGAAAGGATTGGACAGGGTAAATTCATGATTCGAAGCCGAATAGGCAATCCTGCCTGGCTGCGCATGGATGTCAACGGTGATTGCCATAAGAATGAAGAAAATTGCGTTTGTCCGGATGGAAGAAAAATAAATTTTCACGGATCGGTTTTTAAAGCCTCAAAAAGTATCTAATTGTTAAATTCGTGAATCGCCTCAAACATGGCCACCATATTTTCAAGGGGCACATTTGCCTGAATATTGTGAACAGTATTAAAAACAAATCCACCATTCTGGCCGAATATTCTCATATTTTCCATCACTTGTTTTTTTACTTCGGCTGGTGTGCCGAAGGATAACATTTTCTGGGTATCCACGCCTCCTCCCCAGAAAGTGATCCGGTCACCATAGGTATTTTTGAGGTGTCCAGGATCCATTCCTTTTGCATTGATCTGAACAGGATTCAATATATCAAAACCTGCTTCGATGAACTTGTCGATGAATGGTTCCACGGCCCCACAGGAATGTTTGAATGTTTTCCATTTAGTATGGGTATGGATCCAGTCGTTCATTTTTTTATAATAGGGAAGGTACATCTCTTCCAGCGTATCGACCCCACAAAACTGTGAATCCTGTGTGCCAAAATCGGTTCCACAGATAAATACTGCATCGATGTCGTTTTTTACTACATCAAACAATTTTACCAGATTTTTGACAGCGATATCGGTTTGCCTGCTGAATATCTCATGGATATATTCAGGGCGCATGATGACGGACATATACCATTCGGCAATATCCCGGATTCCCTTTGGATATTTAAGATTCATGGCAGGTACGAGGGCAATGTCACCGATGGCTGTGCCACCAAAATTTGCAATGACGGCTTTGTCTGTTCCATGGATATGATCGATCTCGTTTTTCCAGTATTTGAGATCGTCCTCTGAGATCTCTCCAAATTCTTCAAGATTATTCTTTGGATCCAGTTTTTCCTCTTCCATGGGTTCCTGGCGCACAATCGCATCAAAAAAATAACTGGCCTTGGGCATTTTCCCGCTAGGAGGTGCCTGGATATCCCCTTCAGGATGGATCAGTAGATTTCCATCTTTATCCAGTGTGGTATTAAAATCTGAGGGCACCAATACAACCTGGCCCCAGAAGGTTTTTAATTCTTTCAGATTTCCATTGTTTGGAATACCGAACATATTTTTCTGGGGATTCAGACCGATCACATCAATTCCCAGTATTTCTCTCAGGTCGGTCTCCACTTCTCCAAGCATCTGGTAAGGCTCAATCACCCTGACAGGTTTTTTTTCAAGTCCATAAAAATCACGTAATTTTTCAACAGCCAGGACGTGTATTCCTGTAACTCCTGTAGATCCTATATCTAATGGTATCCGATCAGGAGATCGATGATTGATTGAGGCATTGACTCTTTCCCTGGAATTCATGGTCTATAAAATAATTAGGACTAAAAAATCAATAGGATCAAATATAAAAACATTCCACGTAAATGAAAATGATAATTAAAAAAGGCCATGGTGATGTACCATGACCTTATCAATCTTCTCATATTCCTTGTTTAATACTCGCGGACCATGCAAATTGCAAAAAAATAATAGCATTGAACCTTATTTTAATGATTGTGTATTTTAGGACTTATCAAATGTTTATGGCCCCTCAGGCCTCCGGGCGAATTTTTCTATTGACAAATTCAGGTTAAATTCATTATCGAAGTGTTTGAAGCAGATTTTTTGACACGGAATGGCGCATTTTAGTTGTACATCTGTAGAATTATTTTCACCCTATTACCATTATATATTCAGGATGTATAGAATTTCAGAGGAGACTCTTGGTGCATTTTTTAGAAAGTGTGATTCTACTTTAGTTTAATTTTGGATTGAATCAATTATTTCAGTTAACTTTTTATGTAGGATCGGGGATGTTTCTGGACCCATGGAATTTATTTCCCCATAGGGTGATGAAGATTCCTGATAGAGGAAGGGTGGGTTTTCATCCCATTCACTTTTAGGGATGATATAGCCGATCATGTCGTTTGACATTCCGAAAACAAATTTATATTTCCCTGGCATCATGTTCCTAATGGCAGGAATTTCTTGGGGCTGCATTTCAAAATCCTGTCCTGGAGGTCCTTCGATCCCTCCATTGATGATTTCGGGATAGATCTCACCCGGTAATGTGATAAAGCTGGCTGGTCCCAATAAAAAAACAGATATTTCTGATTGTACGTTCATCCATCCTGTTGTACCCCTGTTTAGAATCCCAAGGGAAGCACCCAGCCTGAATAAATTATTTTTGAGTGGAAGATCGATCGTTTTTGCAATCAATGATAAATTACCCGTCTTTAAAGTATCCGGATTGTCATGTAATGCATGTAATGCCGTCAGGGCAATCCGCTTTCCCTGAGCCTGAGCTTTTTCAAAAGAGGGAACTGAATAAACCTCCCCTGAAACAGGGTCCGATATTTCAAAATCAGGGGGAGTCGTCATCAATCCCCCAATGGCCCCGTTGATATAAATTGCTATACCACCCAATCCATCCATGACCAGGCTGTCGTGAAGATATATTCCTTTTTCCATATTTTCACGTACAAAATGAGGAAAATCTGAAGTGATCAACAAATTATCGCTCCACAGCGTTTCCGGATGGTTGGCCCATGCGACAAGGGTTCCGAGTGTCTTTCCGCTATTTGCGTCAATGGCGTGAATCAATCTGAGCCCATGATCAGTAACAATAGGTTCCCGTGTATCATTCACGAGATCCCTGAGACTGTTGAGGTCTTCCGCGAAAATCAACCAGGCAGGTTTCATAGATTGGACGGCTTCCGCAATCGACCGGGCACTTTGATCCTTGACATATTGCATATAGCCCGGATCCACACCGGAGGAAAAGTATCCTTCTCCCCACAGGCCAAGTAAATCCGGAGCTTCATGGGTATGCGTGGATGAAATGATGCTATAAGTGATATTCAGGTTTGCGGGCAGGCTTTTTCTCACATCAACGATTTCATCATGCATGAAACCAATGGCATCCAGTACCGTGATTGATATTCTTGATCTTCCATCATCTACCACAAAGGTCCGCGCCCAAAGTTCATCATGAATTCCGTTGGCTGGTCTTCTATTTTGAAAACCAGCCATCCACACGGCATCAAACTTACCATTCCCATTGTCATCCGTGTATAGGTCCCCATCTTTTTGGTTAAACTGTGCATCATTGTTTTTATCATGCCAGTGATCGGGTACTTTCGGAGTAATCGGCACCGCTGAAAATCCTACCCTGAGGGGCCTTAAAACCTGGTCTTTCATCACAACATCTAATTGGTAGCCCTGGTGCCGGTTATGCAGGTTTTTATAAAGAAACAAAACGATCCCAACAAGGATCAATAAAACGACGATCCCGGTTATCTTGATTACTTTTTTCATCATTGTTCTTCAGTCCAATTCAACCTGGCCAGGCGGATGCCCCGAAGATCAGCCATCAGAGCTGCAATATACCATGTTCCCTGATGATGAATTATTTCGGGGGCTGCTACAGGCAACTTTTGAACCAACAGGGAATCCGTATCTATTCCGAAGTTTTCAGGATCATCAGAACAATAAATGTTCGTTTCCGGCTCACGGATCTGCTTTCCATTTTCATATTGACCATACGAATAAGTTCTGAACAGATAATATTTCCCATTATATTCAACCATATGGGGACATTCAGCCAGCCAGAGTTTGCCACTTCCCGGGCTGCCCCCATGTGAAACAATTTTAGATTCACTCCACGAATTCAGATCTTCTGAAGTTCTGACATATATGGCTCCATCGTCATTCGGATGTGCCGTGTAATAACAAAACCACTGATCATTGCCCCAGATCACCATTGGATCCCGTGTATTTGTTTCAACCCGATCTCCAAAAAGGGCGGGGGAGTGGTTTTTTAATACTCGTTGAAACTGCTTCCCATCTGTACTTTCTGCAAGGCATATGTGATTCCAGTCACCATAGAACATCAGATATCTCCCATTATAGGTCAAAACATAGGGTGCCTGCATTCCCCCGGCAGCTTCTCCCAGGGTAGTATCTGCCCGCATTGCGATTCCCATGGGTTCCCAGTCAGTTTGGGTGATCGAATCACCTTCCCAACGATAGAACAATCGCGTATGTCCTTTTTCTTTCGTTTTCCGGATGCATGACCAGATCTGCCAGGTACCGTCGGCGGCTTGCCAGATCCCGAAGTCTACCGGTTGTTGCTCTTCTGAGGTCAGTTCACCCAGATCCGGGTTCCCGGCAACCTGCCACCAGTTTCCTTCAATGACCGGGATTACATGATTCCGCATTTCCTGTTCTACCTTCCTATTTTGGGGGCTACAGGAAACAATCAGCACGATCAACGCCAGGAACCGGATATATTTCAATTTTAAAGATTTATTGACGCAGATCATTTCGGTGCATAAAATGGATCGCCTGCCGGGATATAATGAATGGGGATATTTTTAATAAAGCCAGCCAGCCAATCGGCACAATATTTCATACCTGCTTCCTCAGAATTTACGTGACCCAAGAGGATCATGGTTTTATTCATCCCAGCACCAACGGCATCTCTTACATAGGTAATGCTTTCCCACTCTGGAACCTCGCCGCCAACCAGTACATCAACATCATTCCTTTCTAGCAATTGTATATGAGCCTGGTAGCCGGGGGCACCTGGTGCAAAGGCGACATGGGTAAAAGAAGCATTTGGATCACCGATCAGACGGATTGGGGATTTTCCAAAGGCGATCTTCAACTCCTTGGCCAGATCGCCCACATACATTTTGTCAAATTTCAGGATCAAAGGGTCCTGGCTGATTACATGATCCTTCCAGTCTAATTCTTCGAGCATTCCTTCCATGATCCCATCCGGATTGGTACGGTGAATATGATCATGAAAACGAAATATGATCAATCCGTTATCTAAAATGAATTTCATTTTGGCCTTATATACCGGGTCGTCCTGCAAGTCTGATGTCTCATCCAGGTGATTATAAAAGGTTGGTTCATGGGTGATGATCAGATTACACTTTAAATCTTTTGCCTGTTTCAAGACATCCATGGTGGCAATGAAAGTCGTGGCGATCCCTGTCACCTTTTGATCAGGGTCCCCTGCTTTAAAAGTGTCAACAGTTTGGTTGGCCCATTCGCAGGTGACGTTTTTCTTGATTTTTTCGATCACCTCCCGGGCAGTCAGATCCTGTGCGTACAAATTGATATCGGTTATCATCATCAATATCGAAAATATTAAAAAAGTTTTGATCTTTTTAAAAATATCTATTCTCATGATTTTTAATTTGATATTTTGCATTTTCAACATATTAGTTTCTTGCATAAATGGTTAAAATTTTTCAATCCGGATTGTTGAATTCATGCGGGATTCTGCCTTACCCCGGAATGTTCCGGATACGGGCAATGTGTTTGCTGGTAAAAAACTGGATGATACTGCGATATAATCTTTACCAGCTATCAAGCCAGTGGAAGGATCAAATCCCACCCATCCCGGACCGGGTATATAGACTTCCACCCAGGCATGCAATTCAGGGTTTGCCTCATCTTCATTGAATTTGTAACCACTGACAAAGCGGGAGGCAAATCCTGCCTTTCTCAGGATTTCCATCTCAAGTACTGTAAGGTCCCTGCAGGAACCTTTTTTATCCGTCAATGTGATATCCGGAGGATGTGGAGGACCACTGTGCCGGGTGTTTTTTTCAATTTCCTCATGCAATTTATTGGTTACGGACAATAAAAAATCCATTGTATTTCCCCCATACTCATTGATCAATTGCTTTGTAAAACTATAGGTATAAATCTGATCATCAGTAGTTTGTAGATATGTATTTAGCCCATCGCTTGAAGGATAATGAATGGGCATTTGATAATGCTGAAATGGGTAGATCAGGAAGCTGAAGGGATCTTCCTCCAAAAGGAGAAGTTCTGATTTTGCTTCCAGGGTCAATTCCTGGTGTTCCCCATTGAACCAGACCAGTTCGGCCAGATTTCCTGATTCGTCCAGGTATTCATTTCTGCCTGCCGGATCGGGCAATACCTTTAAATCAAAATTTTTTAATTGATGTCGGGGATCCGGCCTGGGCTTGAATTTAAGAATATGGGGTTCAAGAAATACGGATTGAGAGAATGTATATACGGTATGGTGAAATAGCTGAATCTTCATAGAACTGATGCATCAAGATTCCGATGGTTTACTTTGTTGAATATTTGATCCATCCAACCTTCTGGGAGTTCATTGAGTCCTTTTTCGATTTTCTGTCGCCAGAGATCGGAGATCTTTTCAAGATCATTATAATCAAACCGGTGTTCAATAATGTGATAGGAATTGTTAAGGTATAAAATTACGTCGATGGGATAATCCACATCATTGGAACTGATGCGGGTGGCATCAAAGGATAAAAAAGCACTTTTCAGCGTATATTTGATATCCGATTCATACGTTACGGACCGGTCCAGGATGGGTCTTCCATATCCGGTATTTCCAATGATGATATACGGAGTAGCCTGTCCGATCTCGATCCAGTTCCCTTGCGGATATAACATAAAGAGTTTATGTCTTTCATCATTTTCCAGCTGTCCGCCCACGATGGCATGTAGATTGAAATGCAGGCCACTATCGTCAAGTGATTGTTTGTCTTCCTTATATACCCGTCTTACTTGTTCGGCGAATGCGTTGACTGCCTTATAAAGCTTATTAAATTCCTTGTCCTGTTCTTCAAGAACTTCATTAAAATAGGTGATGGCTTTATCCCGGATGGACCGGAGGCCAGACGTCATGATGAAAAGGGAATGTTTTTTACGGTTCAAAACAAATACCTTTTTAGCGCGGGTAGTTTCGTTTCCCGAGGTGATTCTGGTATCCGAGATCCCCACAATCCCTGATTTAAGACGGATGCCCAAGCAGAATGTCATGCGATAATGATTTAATAGGTAATATGATTAAAATAGGTATCATAAATTCCGTTTGAGATCTCAGATATTTTTTTCTGTAGATCATCAAGATATTCATGAAGCCCACCTGTAAAAATATCATTAATGTCTGCAAATTCTAAATCCGATCTTAAGGAACCTAATTTCTTTTCTGCTTTATTGGCAAATCCACTGGATTGATTGCCTGATATTTTGCGGAGAGAGAAATCCGCTTTTTGCAGACAGAATAAAATGGACCTGGGAAACTCTTTTTCCAGGATCAGGAATTCTGTAATATTGAAGGGGAGTATCTTACCATAATGCCGCCTGTACATATTATACGCGCTGACTGATTTCAGCAGGGCGGCCCAGTGGATAATATCAATGGGTGTTCCGACCGATTCCACGGAAGGCAAAAGGATATGATATTTTACATCCAGTATTCTGGAAGTATTATCTGCCCTTTCAAGAGCCTGACCAAGTTGTCCAAAATGCCAACCATCACTTCGTGAAATGGTTGATTCATTGATTCCCCACAGGATCTGGCATCCTTTTTTCACTTTTGTGAAAAAATTTCTCGGGTCCGATCTATCCCATTTCTCTTTTTTAATGGTTTCATAAATGAACAAATACAGATTATTGATCTCCTCCCAAAGTTCCTTGGTCAGGTTTTCCCGCACCATACGGGCATTCTCACGGGCACTGCGCATGCAGGAATAAATTGAATTTGGATTACTTTCGTCAAATCCAATGAATTCAATAACATCGTTCTTCCGGAATTCCTGATAGGAAATTAGATAATTATCCAGTCCACCCGTCGCGATCAGAAGTGGTTCCCATTGTTCCGTCATTCCTGAAGGCAGATCCAAAACCAGGTTGAAATTTACATCCAGAAACCGCGCATTATTTTCTGCCCGTTCCAGGTAACGGTACATCCAGAAAATTGAATTGGCAACTCTACTTAGCATATTTCTTCAGTTTATTCCAGTACCCAGGTATCTTTTGATCCACCTCCCTGTGAGGAATTCACTACCAGGGATCCTTTTTTCAGGGCCACCCTGGACAAAGCCCCCGGGATCACTTCAATTTTTTCGCCATAAAGCACATAGGGACGGAGGTCTACATGCCTGGGTTCAATTCCTTCTTCAACTATACTCGGGACCGTTGATAAAGAAAGTGTTGGCTGAGCGATATAATTTCGTGGATTATTTTTTATTTTATGCTTAAATTCATCAATCTGGGCACGAGTCGATTTTGGTCCGATCAGCATTCCGTACCCACCAGCGGAATTGGTTTCTTTTATTACCAATTGATCCATATGTTCCAACACATATTGTATATCCTTCTTTTCTTCACAAATATAGGTAGGTACATTATTGAGGATCGGATCTTCATCCATATAATATTTAATGATCCTTGGGACATAGGCATAGATCGCTTTATCATCCGCCACTCCGGTACCCGGCGTGTTTGCCAGACCCAGGTTTCCATTTTTAAAAACATCCATGATACCCGGGATTCCGAGCATCGAATCAGGATTGAAGTAAGTAGGATCCAGAAAAGTATCGTCGATTCTCCTGTACAATACATCCACTTGTTCGAGCCCCCGGGTAGTCCGCATATATAAGTGGTTTTTTTCCACTACCAGATCCCTTCCTTCCACAAGTTCCACACCCATCTGTAAGGCGAGATAGGAATGTTCAAAATAAGCAGAATTATAGACACCCGGTGTAAGGACCGCAATGACAGGATCCTTTTTGGGGGAGATATAATCCAGCACATCGTGAAGTTTCATGGGATAATCCAATACCATTCTAACTCCCAGTTTATTGATCAGGTCCGGGAAGGTCCGTTTCAGTATTTCACGATTTTCGAGCAGATAGGAAACACCAGATGGACAGCGTAGATTATCTTCCAGCACATAAAAACTGCCATCAATATTTCGTACAATATCAGTACCCGTAATGTGACACCAGATCTTCTTGGGAGGATTCATTCCCTGGCATTGCTTAAGGTAGGAAGGGCTTGAATAGATCATTTCATGGGGAATGATCTTGTCTTTCAATATTTTCTGATCATGATACAGGTCATCAATAAATAGATTGAGTGCATAAATGCGCTGCTGCAAACCATTTTCCAGATGTGCCCAGTCTTCCCTTCCGATAATTCTGGGGATGATATCCAGTTTCAAAATGCGCTCCAAACCTTCTTCTTCCCCGTACACATTAAAGGTCATTCCCATCAGACGCTGTGCCCGGTCTGTTGCGCTCTGAAGCTGGTTTAGTTTTTTGAGGGATAATTTTTTAATATCTTCCAGGAATTTTTCGTAGGATGGACGAACAAGGTGCTGTGGGTCCACCATTTCATCAAAAACATCTTCAGAAGGGTATTGGCTTAAATTCATAATTGTTCACACGGAAAATTTGACCTGTTAAACGAAAAGAAAGCGTGAATATAATCAAGTCAGCAAGGATATAAGGCAAAAAAATAATAAATATTCAATTCATTTGGACTTACCGGACAAGACTTTTTTAGATTTTAAAATTCAAACTTGCCAGTACCCTCATCATTATGCAGGACTTTTGGGAGATCGGATTGAATTTTTCCATCCCGTCGAAAGAGCCCCGAGAATGTCATTTTTTGGCCTAAATCCTTGCAATGAATAAACCAGAAAATCCTTGATCATTCTATTCGTAGCGTAATGACATGATTGGATCCTGTGCTGCTGCACGCCGTGCCGGGGCATATCCAAAAATAATGCCTACGCTTACCGCTACGCCAAAGGAAAGGATGATCGAAAATCCGTTGATGATGGTGGGTATATCGGCAATTGTGGAAATGGTATAGGCAATTCCAATTCCGACCACTACCCCAATGATTCCTCCGGTGAAACTGATCAGGATGGCTTCCAGTATGAATTGATAAGCAATGTCCTCTTTTTTTGCACCTACCGCTTTCCTGAGGCCGATCTCTTTGATCCTTTCAAGTACAGAAGCAAGCATGATGTTCATGATTCCTATGCCACCCACCAGTAAGGATATCCCGGCGATGGCTCCTAAAACGAAATTGAATACACTTTTGGTTCGCTGTTGCTGCTTTAATAACATTTCAGGAATGGATATTTCATAATCCACGATCCCGTTGTGTTTCCTTTCCAGCATTTTAGAGGTGACCTGTGCGATACCATTCAGCTTACCGGTCTCGTTTACCTGTATAACAAGCCGGTCAAGCTGGTGATAATTAGGGAATTCCTCCCTTTCTTCGGGACTTGTCCTGTTGAACATTTTAATTTTTGCATCGGTTATAAGGGCCCTGTTTTCATACCGCTGTAAAACGGTATTGATGGGTGTATAAACATCCATGTTATAATCCCGGATCCCAAGGTTCGAAATAAATTTTTTGGAGATAAATCTTTCCTGCAAAACCCCAATCACCCGCAACCAGTGGTTGCCAACTTTAAGGTATTTACCCAGTGGGTCTTCTTCACTGAAAAACTTTGAACGGATCGAACTCCCGATAATGCATACCGGGCGACCGTAGGTGAGATGTTCATCATTGAATAATCTTCCTTCCGAGAGATCAAAAGCAGCAATTTTAAAATATTCATTTTCAACCCCCACCAGTTTTGCAGATCGCCTGAAGGCATTTTTAGTCACGTAGGTATCTATGATGATCTCGGGTGAAACCATATTGATGCCTGGGACTATTTTTTCAATGCTCTGCGCATCATAAAAAGTCAGTCCGGTGGAAAGATTTTTCTGTTCCATATCAATTTTCCCCTGGGGTTCCACATCTCCTTCCTCTTGTTCCACAATGGGTTGAATTACGATATTATTAACACCCACCAATTTGATCTGTTCCATGATCTCTTCCTGGGCTCCTGAGCCAATGGCTACCATTGAGATTACAGCGGCCACGCCAAAAATGATTCCCAGGGCTGTCAGAAATGAACGCATTTTATTGGCCAGGACGGCCTCCAGAGAAATTGAGAAGATGGCTGAAAAACGCTTGTACATGCGGGAAAGCTCAGTTTGATGATATTAGAATCAATTCTTTTTTTTCGTTTCCTTCCGGATCCGAGAGGTATAGTTCATCTCCTGCTTCCACTCCGGCAAGGATAATGGTCTCATCGGAATTCGATTTTCCGGTCATTATCTCCTGCTTAATATAACCCAATCCTTCTTTTTTATACACATAAGTGATGGAGTCACCCTGGCTATGGATGCATTCAATGGGAATGAATACAACATCCTGAATCTCTTCCGCCAATATTTTATTGGAGGTTGTCATTCCGGGACGGAGCGTGGTATCTGATTCATGGATCTCAATAAGCACCTGAAATACTTTCGCATCGGTATTAGGTCGCTGCTCGCCAATATTGGCCACTTCCACAACGTTTCCTGTAAATTCCTTTTCGGGAAATGCATCCAGACCGATCTGTACTTCCTGGTCATCATTTACAAAGTTGATATCCACTTCATTGATATAGGTACGTGAGATCATTTTACTCAGATCGGGCAGGGTGGCTACTATAGGATCCCAAGCTCGAACGGTACTTCCGATACCTTGTTTTTCCCCCCTCCAATTTCGATTGTAAATTACCATGCCATCTTCCGGTGCGAATATTTCCATCTCCTCCCTGATCTCCTTCAGAAAATCAAGCCTCCTTTGATCTTCCATCATTTCAGCCCTTGCCTCCGTTACCTGTGCTACCGCCTTTTCTTTCAGCAATTGATAATTTTCTATGGCCTGTTCATAGGTACGTGAGGCTTTTTCAAGATCATATTCCGCCTGTTTAATGGTTGCAGGAGGTTCATATTGAGATTGTTCCAACGCAATTCTTTTCTGCTCAATTTCATATTTCAGATTGACCATGTTATCCCTTTCTTTCCGGAGTTCAAGAGCGGTATCCAGCCGGGCCTGTGTATATTCAGAGGTACTCTGCAAAAGATCATTTTCTTCGTTCTCGATCCGGTCGGAAAGTTCCGATGCATCCAGGCGTGCCACATAATCACCTTTTTTAACGACGGTTCCTTCATCCACCAGGTCCTCGATTTTAACCTCCCATATCCTGGCCCTTCTTAAACCAAACGGGCCTTCTATATTTACTGAATTTTTTGCGTCCAATTCACCGGAAGAAGTAATCTCTATTTTAAAAATGCCTTTTTTAGCTTGTGTGAATATCTCGAGGTCTTCTGTAGTGTCCTGTTTAAATTTTGATGCAAGAAAAAAGGCCACAATGATGACTATCGAGATTACTATTAGAAATATATTCCGTTTCATTGATTTATACTTATCGGGTGTTTAAAAAATGCCTCTTTGATTAATAACGAACGCATTATTGAAAGTCTTTTATTTTTTAACTTCATTTTAACAAAAGTAGTTCGCCTTTTTTATCATTTGTATGTTCCATCCATTTTGATAGAAGCTGGCGATGCTTATTAATTTCATCGAAAAAAGTATTATCACCGATCAAATTATTCATTTCACCAGGGTCAGTCTCCAGGTCAAAGAACTGTTCCCTGAGTTGTCCTTCCGAATACAAGCAATATTTAAAATGATCCGTTCTGATCATACGACCGATCCGGGCAGTGTCTTTTGGATCATCCGCAAGTTCCGTTATTGAAAAATGTCTATTTTCCTGATCCTTCTGTTCAATTGTTGGCCGGAGACTCCTCCCGGTAAAGGATAATTTCGGTTCAATTCCGGAATAATCAAGAAGGGTAGGAAGGATGTCGATGCCAGATGTTATTGTTTCCTCAAGGATCCTGTTTTGAGGGATCACACCTTGCCAGGAAATTATCAACGGAACTTTACTGGCTTCTTCATAGAAACTTAATTTAACCGCCCATCGGTGAGCTCCCTGTCCATCCCCGTGATCGCTGGTAAATACAATGAGGGTGTTTTTAAGCATACTGTTCTTTTGCAAAGCCTGCAATATCTTACCAATTTCCCGATCGACCCGCTCTGTCATCCTGAAATAATGATACCTGTAAGCACGCCAATCCTCCTCAGTCCAGTTCCGGGTGAGGGTAGTCTCGATACCATATTGGCCTTCAATTCTTTTGATGCCTACAATTTCAGGTTCCATGTCAGGAATTTCGAAGTTTTCGGGTAATTCAGGAAGTTCATTGATCTCACTTGCCCGGGAAAATGTCTCGGGACGTCTTGGCACGTAGCAAATATCATGTGGATTACAAAAAGAAACCGCCATCATAAATGGTTTACTCTCTTCATATCCTTCGATAAACTGCACCACTGCTTCTGAAAGATAGGAATCAGTCGTATCTCCGAGTCCCCATTCAGGCCAGTTCCTGGTGGTATCATAAAATTGAAGAACCTTAAACCCGGGAATGCTCCTGTCCTTTGACCCGGATCTGAGTGGATAGCTTTCCGGAAGATGCCATTTTCCAGCCCAATATGTATTGTATCCTTCATCCGTGAATATTTGACCCATGTTGGGAATATTTTGATTTGGGATATTCCCATTCCAGTTGACACCCGTTTCGTGGGGCATTCTACCGGTAATGATACTGCTCCTGGAAGGTGAACATACTGGTGATGTGCAATAAGATTCGGGAAACATGACCCCGTGCATAGCGAGATAATCCATGGAAGGCGTTGATAATTCCTGATTGCCGGCAACACTCATGGCATTGAAGGACTGTTGATCGGTGAAAATCAATAGTACATTCGGGCGGGAAGACACATAATCGATGGTTTCCCTGATCTGACGGCAGCCTATTAGGAAGAATATTAATAAAATAAATATTCCGTTTCTAAATGTCATACTGCCGTCATTTTCCATGTTCCAGTTCACTATATCCATTGATATCAAATTTTTCGAATAATCCATAATCAAGGAGATCGTAATTCAGTCCAGCCGGCTGGTTTTCGGGGGCATAAAAAAAACTCCACGGTGTAACCACACCCTTGCCAGGATTATTGTGGTGAGGGCCCAGCAGGTTCTTTAAACTTCCTATCACCCGGATGGCAACTTCATTTTCACCCTGTCTGACCCAAGGACTGATCTCCAGTTCATTAGGATCCCAGCCAATAATACCGGCTTTATTTCCATTGACCCAAACTTCCGCAACGGTCCCTTGCCATGCATTTAAATTTACAGTATACCCATCAAATTTGTCATCAGGATAAAAATGTCGGGAATAAGCAACCTGGTCCGAATAAAAGGGATACCCCTGGGTTTTCCAGCTTCCAAAATGCATGTTCACCGGTTCAGTAATTTTCCATCCTTTTTCCATTGATTTCAATCCGAAATTTCCCAGTAGATAGACTGGCTCAAGTTCAGCCAGGATGTCCATGGGATGTGCTGAGATCCAAAGTTCATTTCTTCCATTTTGGATCCGATCCGACAGATCCAATACACCGAAACTGCGATCCAGCCACCATTCATCCTTTATCGGAGTTATCTCTTTCCCATTGATTTTAAATCGATAAAGTTGAGGCCATTCAACCACGGCTTTCAGATCTTCCGGAATAAAATGGTCGTCGATATAAAAAGGAAAAATCGCATCAAATCCTGAAAGACTGTCAAAACGGTTTTTATCCAGTATATTGGTACGATATTGTACAGCAACACTCCATGGATTGTAGTTGAAACCGTAGGGCTCCTTCAGGTGATGCTTAAATATCGAATCGGCCGCATTGTAAAAATAAATACCCTCATAGGTTTTTCCATTAAGATTCAAATCGCAGTAATCAAGCGTTAACATATTGGATGAGATTGCTTTTATCTCAGTTTTGGTGCTTTCTATTGTTTGTTTCTGAAGCATTCGATCTTTCATCTGCTCCATTGACGGGACTTCCCTATCAGAAATAAAATATAACATGGAATTGGAAGGGGGCAAAGTACACTTAATCTCCAATTTATTATTCACCGGAGCTACAGGAAGTATTTTCATGGATCCATCCAGCAGGTTCAATTGTATCGCCGTTTTACCTACGGTCTCAAATTGAATGTCAGCACTTTTCTCCTGATGAAAATTGACCCAGAATATTAAATTTCCATCTTCAAGCCGGCGTCTCATATGAAATACCTTGCCATTCCATCTTTCAGGAGCCATAGGGTGAAGAATATCATTTGAAAAATATTCTTCGATGATCTGTCCTTCCAGGGTGTCTTTTACAATCCATTGATCAGGGTAAGTTCTTTTGATTTTTAAAATTTGAGAACTTGAATTACCCTCCAGGCGTGATGGAAGGTTACCAAATGATACAATCCTGCCACCAGCAGCAAGGAATCGTTTGATATTTTCAAAGGTTTCTTTTTCAAAATTTTCAAAAAGGGGAGGCAATACCACCAGGTCATAGGCTTTTTCACCTATGATAAATTTGCCATTTTGTACCTGCCCAAACTCCCGGATAAGGCGTTCGCTGCCCAGGTCATATTCTACCTGGAATTTTTCCAGCTGATCCAAAAAAGAATGAAATGAGTGGGTATATTTTTCAACAAATCCCTGATTACCCGGTTCTACCTCATCCTGTACCGGAGAGAAATACATCCAGGAAGAAGTGGTGGGCTCCAGGATCAGGATCTTATTGTCCTGGATGCCTGCTGAGAGCGTGTAGGATAATCGATGGAAATAATCATTTAAGACCTGGTAATTATCCCACCAGGGAGTATGATAGGACATGGATTGTGGGAAATCCCTTTTCCGGGCTCCCTTAATGGTCATATAGGATAGATGCTGGTTCATGAAATTAACACCCAGGGCATATTCCCAGTCCCCGAGACGCTTCATGTCTTGGAAAGTCAATTCCCACCCTGATCCTCCATAAGTCTCTGAGAGTGTCCGGGTTCGTCCCATCTGGTTGGCTACGCTGCTTAATTCCTTAACGGCGCGGATGTTACCAAATTGATCAGGCCGGTTTTCTTCCGAGTTGAACAGCATATCAATACCGGGAATCTGATGCCAGGCATACATGGCCATATTGTCACCCCCATGGATGGGGCTAGGCCAGCCGTGCTCCCAGTAATGGCCCGTCCATTTTAAATTTTTTGATTTTGTATATTCAAACCAGGGTTTCGCCCACCTTTCTATGAAGAGATCCAGCAAGAGGGCATGGAAGTCATGCCTTACATTCCTGTAATCTCCAATGTTGTCGTATAAGGCGGGGAGATAGGTTTGCAATTGGTAACCATATTTTTTTTCAAATCTTTCAAAAAGGGCAGGGGTCCACCGGATCACCCATCTGTTACCTCCACGAGTGTTGATATTGGGCTCATCCGTGAAAATACCTGGCACCACCGTACCCAGATCATCGCTAAGTTCTTTTTCATAATCCCTCATGGTGAGTTTGATGAATTTTTCCGTTACGCCTTCAGCCAGTAAATCCACATAGGACCATCCACCAAACCACGCTTCCCCGGAAGGGTAATACCATTTTGAAAAAACATAATAATCACCCGGTTGATTGTAGTAATGCCTGATCCCATTTGTAATGTTTGCAAACTGATTGCCGACTCTTTTCAGGATCAGAAAATATTTACCTGAATCGTCAGGGATTATTTTTTGTGCTTTACGAAGCTGGAGACCAGCGCCTTGGTTGTATGATTCAGGCATTAAAGCCGGGACATGGCCTCCTGCAAATCCACTTGGATAAGAATTTTCATCATACAACCAGATTTCCATTTCCAGCTTCTTTGCTGTTTCAACCGCATAACGTATCCATTCGATCCACTCTTTTGAAAGATATTCCGTAATGAGTCCAGGCCTAGGATGGATAAATACCATATGGATGCCGTGATTTTTATAATCCTCTAACTGTCTTTCAATTTTTTCCTTGGTTATCTGATCATTCCAGACCCAGAAGGGCGCCGTACTGTATGAGATGGGAGGATCTTTGAAGTGTTCCTGCAGTATTTTAAAAGAAGGCACTTTTTCTTCATGATCCCCTGATTCATCAACTTCTTCCTTACATCCCACCATTCCTGCAACCAGCAGAATAACTAAAAAATATCTAAGGTGATTTCTCATTTTCAGATTCAAATTCAAATTTTATGCTCGCATTGGGCCTGTTTTCAAAGGCATATTCATTTACCGGCCTCAGCATGGTCTGGAGTTCTGATGGAAATCCGGCATGATGATATCTGGCCACCAGATAAGGAAATGATTTTCCGTCCTGAGCCTTCCCGATCGCATCCGCTTCCCGGATCGATTCAACGATCAGTTCGTTATCATTGGGTTCGGAGAGAAAAACAGGATCAGACCCATCATCAATGCCCATTAAAAATGGACCATAGTAAATATACCCTGAAAAATACTGCGAAATCGAAAAATCCTTTTTGCCTTTTAGGTCAATCAGTTGGATTGGAAGTTCGAAACCCACACCAAGAACATCCTTTTTATTTATTTTTTCCGGTATATGTAAATAATTTCCTTTTCTCTCGACCTTTAAAAGCTTCCCATTTTTATAGATTTCCATTCGGGTTGCCCATTCCGGAAATCTCATATAGAGCTCATACGGAATATATGCACTCCATTCAAATTCATAATACAATGGGTAATCAGAATGAGTAATGCGCGAAATGGCTAGATCAGAACCCTGGATTGAAAGGTTCGTTTCCAGGAAGAGATCGACATACAAGGCTCCATCTTTCAATTTGATTATTTGCTCCCTGGCATCCTGCATGCACCGTAACCCATGCATAGTGCAACACCACCAGGCTGCCATCCGGTAGTGAGAGGATACACCATCAATTGTAAAAGTTGCTGAACTTTGATTTACACCTTCATAAACCGTTTGTTTATTTTTCGTCAGGATATGATGACCAAAATCCCCGGTAGGGTACTGATTAAAATATAATGCATTGAACAGTGCTTTTTCTGCATCATAAAGAAAATGTGGATCCTCCGTGATCTGATAAAGATGCAGGGCAAGCCTGACGAAATCTGCAGATGCACAACCCTCATCGCGCAATCCCTTGCCGCCAAAAAATTCCATCACACTGCCAAAAATTGTGTAATCCGTTGAATTTTTTAAATCGGTATAATGGCTTCTGACAAAATCCAGTTCCTTTTCGTTGCCTGTTATTTCATAAAGTTTCAAAACGCCCCTGAGTGTGGAGAGATACCCGTGTGAATGCTGGGTGCCCCTGGGCGGTAAGATCGGATAAACTTTCTGACAAATATCAAGATACTCCGGATTTCCGGTTTCCTTGTATAATTGAACCATTCCTTCAATGTATTGTGTAAAACAGATGATTCCCATGGCACCGAAATTTGCCAGTTTACTGATATTTTCCTCCGTTGCACAGGCATCATAGGTGGTCAGATAAAAATCACCCAGCTTTTTAGCCACCTCCAGTACTTCCTGATCCTTGAATTTTATGTAATATGCCATTAATCCAACAAGCAAACGTCCATTGCCCCACAGTAAGGCCATATGCTCCCCGGTGATATTTTTGGTTCGAAAATCAAGTGAATCACTGCCAAAACGGCCATCCTTTTTTTGATACTTTATGGCAGTTTTGACAAGTTCATGAAGAAATTCGTTTTCCTTCTTCTCGTCCTGTACTGCCATTACCTCAATATACCTTCCTGACAGGTCGCCACTATAATTAGAGAAACGTCTCGAATAATCCGGATTCAGCCGAATATCTGCCAGAATAAAATCCTCAGTGAAGACAGGCCGTATATCCGAGGAAATAAGACGAGAATACGCTGATGAAAGACGGTCCTGGAATTCCTGATTATTATCGTATGATTCCAATTCAAGCCTGCTATTCTGGCAGGATATCGTTATAAAGAATATGACTAACAATAGGGATGTCCTATGATACGTGAGTAAAAATGAAAAAATTAAATTCAAGAGGCTGAGCATCTTCATTGAATTAGTCGGATTGGGAGCTCAAATTTATTTTTCTGTATGATTTAATTTCTTTTTGATCGGATGATAGGGTCGCCAGCATGTCATATTCTCCATTTTCAACTGGTATTTCAATCCTCATCCAGATTCTTTCCTGATCCATGGCATCAATTTTAAATTTCCTGATTTCTTCCCGTATTACTTTTCCGCCCTTCAGTAGAGAAAGCCGGACGGTCCCTATTTTTAACTCATTAAGATCATTGGTGATTATGACCGGGATATCGTTGGGATTACCTGGATTAAGTTCAGTAAACCATGATTCAATACAAATTCCAAGGGGGCTGAAGGCATCTGGAACCAATTCATCAAAATACGGGTCAAATTCCAATTGATCTATATTGACAAAATTATCGGCGGTGGCACCTTCAGGATGAGAATGAGCCAGTCCGAAAACGTGTAAAACACCAAAACAGGTTCTTACCGACCTCCAATATTCCGTCAAAGCTGCCAGCATGTATGCGTAATGTTGCCGACGTTGATCAGGTGTAGCATCTTTACCCAAAACAGCATCGTAATAAGGTTTGGTCAATGAAGTTGGTGCACCATCCCTATTGAGCCATAAATATCCGTATTCATTCAAAATGCAGGGCTGATTCAAATACCGGTTAACCGGTAATTTGAATGCATGTTGATAAGGTAGATAAAACGTAGCGGGAATTTTTTCTTTATAGGCTAGGTCTTTCAGCTTAAAGGGTTCAAAGATCTTGTCAGCCGACTTCTTTTCTTTACTTATGTCTTTATAGCTTTCGTAATATTGGTGTGCTTCTCGGTAATCCTTTGGAGAGACTGGTGGCGACCACCCATTATCCCAGGGACGAGCCGAAAGATCCAGATCCCGTACGATTTGAATGGCTTCTCCAGTATAAGGTGTCCAGGTTTCGTTCTGGGCATCCCAAGCAATCACTGAAGCATGATTCCATAGGTCTTTCATCCAAAGAGAATATTCATTAACCAACCTGGCTGTGGTAAGCTTTTCCGGATAGATGCCATATTTTCGTTGAGGATGATTTCGCTCTTTTTCCCAATCAGATTGTGACACTCCTTCTTTCAATGCATACCACATCGGATATTCTGCAAATAATGCAAATCCTACTTCATCAGCTATTTCATACCAGAATTTGGGAAAAGAACTGATGCATGTCCGTGCAGAATTCATCCCAATGGATTTGAATTTTTGGAATAAAGCACGAACCCAAGTTTCATCCCAGGGTTGATGTGTACATAATGGATCTTCAAAAAAACGGAATAAAGCGATATTGGTACCCCGAAAGAAATAGGGCTTTTCATTCAGATAGGCAGCATAAGTTAAATCAGGATCTACACGAAAAGAACGGAAACCAAAACGTGTGGTGTAGATTTCATTTCCCACCCTTAACTTCAAATGATAGAGATATGGATTTTCCGGGCTCCAATAGATGGGATTTTTAACGGGAATGGTCATACGTAGTTTCTGCTTTTCACCAGTAGTAATTTTGATTGGATCAGATTTACCGCGAGCCGTGATAATATTTGTTTGAGGGTCGAAAATGATGGCTGTCAGCTTGACCGTTTCAGGTTTTCCATAGTTGTAGATTTCACTTTCGATCAATACTTCGTTTTTCAATAAATCGGTTCCGATCTGAACTGAATTAAATAAAATATTTTCTGAGAGAATCAGTTCGACATCATCATAAATGCCAGGGATATACCTGAATTTTTCAATCTCTCCACCTGTAGAAACGGTATCTGGTAATGATTCTATATGTGCCCCTATGCGAATAATGATTTCGTTTTCTATACTATTTTTATTCAAAAAAGGAGAAATGTTGATCACTGTAGGAGTGAAAATAAGCGTATTGTTAGCTGCATATTGACCATTGATAAAAACGGAGGTTCCGTATTTTGCCTTATAGATCTTCAGTAAAACCTGGGAGGCTGTCTCATGATCCAGGCTAAAATTTCTTTTATACCAGAAGGCTTGGCGCTGCGGCGAAGGGATTCCCACCATTGTAAAAGCAGGCGTGGATTGTGTGATCAGTCCGGGCACGGATATATCGTGAGTAAAGCTGTCAGGTATCTTGTCCATACTGCCTTCCGCTAGTTTCCATATTCCATTCAAAGAGATGATTTTGGATGAAAAATGTTCATACTGATGGAGTAATGGGGTAGATGGGTAATTCTCCGATAAAATGGAAGGCGGTTCGTCACTAAGTGTTGTACACGAAATGGGAATCAAGTAAAAAATATATCCAGCGATGAACCGATAGGTTAACTTCATATAAGATTAAAAAATTGCTTTTGAAAATTACACAATTTATCGGTAATCTGAAAAATACAAGGCGGATTGACGGAAATACATGGCAGAGCGGTGAACATCATTCAGCTTTGAATGATCATGAAAGATTGGATTATTTCATAGTTATTCATAGCATTTCGGAGTTTCAGGTAAAAAATGACTGTCTCAGGTTGCCATTAGAAAAGTGATCGTTCTTACATGCAATTTACCTGAATGAATAATTCAGGTAAATGATAGTGCCTGATTTAAAAAGAGCAGACTGGCCGATGAAAGGATCATTCGGTGTCTTTTTTACAATCATTACTTCTGGACGGGGATCTATTAGATAAGAAAACAAGTCCTACCCTGGTTTCTGTTTGCGCCCCTTAAAAACTTTATCTTTTGTTCACATCCGATCCCCCGGATGTATTAATATTCAATAATTCCGGATCTCCTTTATAATAAACGTCACTTCCGCTGGATGCATCTACTTCAAGGGAGCCTGTGACCCATACTTTTACATCCGATCCACTCGATAATTCCAGTTCCGCATTTTCCACTTCAAAATCATATGCATCGATGTCACTTCCACTGGATGCTTTTGCAAATAGACGTTGTGCACTTCCCTGCAGCGTGGCATCTGAACCGCTGGAAGCTCGAACATCCACTTCCTTCGCATTGAATGACAATTTTATATCACTGCCGCTTGAGGCCTCGATCTTCAAATCTTCAAATTGAAGCGTTTCTTCTGATTCAACCTCCGATCCAGCGCTTACATCGAGACTCTCTAAGGTGATAAAAGTGATCCGGGCTTCAACACGACCTCTCCGGAACCAGTTTCCATCCACTGACAATCGCAATTCATCTCCAATTACCTCGGTTTTCACGTCATTGATAACGTCTTCATCCGCAATCAATATGACCCTGGTCCGATTACCCTGGCTCAATGTAATATCAATGCCGCTGGATACTCTCAGCGCGTTGAAAGGATCTACCTTACGTTCCTCTTCCACTGACGGGCCGAAATTGCCATTGGAAAAAACACAGGAATGGAAAATCAGGACCGATATCAACAGATTAAAATTAATTCCGGCCATTTTCAAATAGCTTTTCATAAGTGATTATTTTGAGTTAATACAGGGTAAAGTTATAAAAATTAAGTATCTGTGATTCCTTGAAGAAATTATATTTACACTTCTTTTGACAGTTAATATGAGGAGAGGGTTACGTCCTGACAGGAATAAATACGAAAATAGACCCCATTCTTCAACCGATGATCACTGGGGCAGGTTTAATTGGCAATCCCTGAAACCTTCCTTTTGAAAAGATCCTGATCTCTGCATCTGTTCCCTTTCTTAATTTTTTTTGTTCCTCCTCAGGTAAATGTAAAATTTCTAGGCATTCCCGGGAACAGCATCTCTCATTTTCTTCTGCACATGTTTCGCATTGAATGAAGAGAAGGTTACAGCCAACATTTTTGCAATTCGTATGTGTATCGCATGGTTTTCCGCATTGATGACATTTGGCAATGATGTCTTCCGATATCCTTTCCCCAAGTCTTTCATCAAAGACAAAATTTTTCCCGATGAATTTGTTTTCAATGCCTAATTTGTGGGCGTCTCGTGCGTATTTGATAATACCTCCTTCCAGTTGGTATACATGCTTATAACCGATGTGTTTAAAATAGGCACTTGCTTTTTCGCAACGGATCCCACCAGTACAATACATGATAATATGTTTATCGCGATGGGACGCTAATTCATCTTCGGTCAGGGATAGGGCTTCCCTGAATGTATCGGCGTCCGGGCAAATGGCATCCCTGAATCTACCGACCTCACTCTCATAGTGATTCCTCATATCAACAATCAGGGTATTGTCATTTTCAGTGAGTTCATTAAATTCTTTTGCATTCAAATGTTTGCCTATATTGGTCACATTAAAAGTATCATCCTGCAAACCATCTGACAGAATTTTTGGCCTGACCTTTATCTTGAGCTTAAAGAATGATTTTCCATTATCCTCTACCGCAGCATTCAGTCGTATGCCCTGTAAAAATTCAATTTCGTCCAAGCTGGATTGAAAAAGGCTGTAATTTTCCTCCGGAACACTGATCTGAGCATTGATACCTTCATTTGCCACATAAATTCTACCCAATACCTCCAGATCATTAAGAAGCAGGTATAGATGATTCCGGAATAATTGAGGATTCCGGATCCAGTAATATTTATAAAAGGAAATGGTGATCCTTTTATGATCACTTTTTCCCATTTTCATTTTTAAAAATTTTCCGTCCGTCTTATTATACAATTCCATGAGCATTTTAAATAGACCGTGACTGTTTATCAAGTGAGAAACTGAAACCAGTAAACGACAAAATTAAATGATTTTTAAATATTCCTGAGATTAGGCGGTCAGATTTGAACGAAAGAAAGGAGCCCTGATCTCTACTCTTCCGTTTTTAATTCACCTTTCAGATATTTTTTATATTCCTCGCAGGAAAGAAATCCATTCCCGTTGCAGAACGGACAGGTCTGATAGATCGTATTGTTCATTTTTCCCGGTTTTATAAGAACACCTTCCCCGCTGCATAGTGGGCATTGAAAATGGGTTTTTCCTTTACAGTCGAATTCATTGGTTTGGGAAAATTCATTCAATACCCGTTGGGAATTATTTTCTGTTTCAAGCGTGTAGGCGAGTTCCGATCGTTTGAGATAATTCACACATTCATTAAAGAAACGTCCCTGGGTACCCTTGAGTTCAAGATATTTATTTAACCAGTTAATGCTTTGTTTATACTGGTCAAGGAAATAAGAATTTTTACCAAAATAGAAGGTTATATCAGCAGGCAGCACATCCAAATTTCTTAAAACCTGTTTGAATTTCTTATCCGCTGCTTCATAATCTCCTGCTTCCATAAGGTCCACTCCCTCATCCATGATCAGTTTATATTGGGATTCCACATCTATCTGTGCGACTGCCTGAGAGAAAACACCAGGCAAGACGAAAAATAAAAATATCAGGAAGATTTTAATTGAAATCCTCTCAGCAAGGATGATATATGAATTGTTTTCAGTCCACATTCAAATCATAATTGATACGTTTTACAATACTTCTTCCCAGTGTGATCTCGTCCGTAAATTCAAGTTCTCCTCCCACCGGAATGCCTCTGGCGATGGTTGTGATATTGATTCCAAAGGGTTTGAGTTTTTTGGCGATATAAAAGGCAGTTGTATCGCCCTCCATACTTGATGACAAAGCCAGGATCACCTCACGGACAGGATGTTCCTGGTTTTTGATCCTTTCAATCAGGGATGATATATTCAGATCTTCCGGGCCAATGCCATCGATTGGTGAGATCAATCCACCAAGAACATGAAACATGCCGTTGTATTGGGCCGTTCCTCGGATGGCGATGATATCGGGCGTATCTTCCACCACACAGATCACAGTGGTATCCCTCCTGGGAGTCATACAGGTACAATCCTCCGTATCGCTGATCATATGGCAGATCCTGCAATATTTTGTATCTTCCCTTAATTTCAGAAGTGCCTCTGAGATCGATTCTGTATATTCTTTACTTTCCTTCAATAAATGAAGGACAATTCTAAGAGCTGATTTTTTACCAATACCCGGCAATTTGCTTATTTCATTTACTGCATCCTCAATTAGCTTCGTGGGGTATTCCATATTTCATCGATAAAGCGTGTAAAATTACAATTTATTTTTAATACCATTTCCGGGCAAGTTTCTCCATGTTTATATATTTTGTCATTCTGATACATCACAAGCCTTTTTTTTTTTGGATTTTTGGGTACAGGATCGTAGCCGTGTGTTCCCCACGGATGGCATCTGGATAATCTTTTCATTCCCAGCCAGGTGCCTCTGAAAGGTCCCCATTCACGGATGGCTTCTATGGTGTATTGGGAGCAGGTCGGAGTATGCCTGCAATGACTTCCCAGCAAGGGGGATATAGCGCCCTGATAAAAGCGGACCAGTCCGATGAATATATAGGATAATATTTTCAAAATAATATCCTACAAAGGTAGCTTAAAATATAATTTTTTAGGTTACATTAACGTTTTGGATATATTATGTAGAAAAAAATATCAGGTCGGATCTGAGGAGATGAATCAGTTGCTTATTTCTGTTTTTTTATTGTTGGGAACTCCTGAAAATATTTATTCAGGCAGTGTAGATCCGGTCTTCAATGTCTATTCAAAGCTGGATATCAGTAAACCATCCTGGGAAGTTTTTCAGAAAGCATATCTTGGTTATAAGAATATCCGTGAAACTTATGATCTGAATCTAAAGAAACCTTTTCTTACGATCATTGATCTGAATCTTCCATCCGATAAAAAGCGATTATGGGTAATCGATCTTATCCATCAAAAAATCTTATTTCATACCTATTCGGCCCATGGGAAAAACAGTGGGAACCTTTATGCAAGAAGCTTTTCAAATATCAAGGGATCTTTTCAGAGCAGTTTGGGCTTTTATTTAACTGGAAGTACCTACTACGGTAAAAATGGGTATTCGATGTATCTGGATGGAATCGAAAAGAATATCAACAATATGGCAAAAGAAAGGGCCATCGTAATGCATGGAGCCTGGTATGCCACGGAAAAATTCATTCATGATCATGGCCGGCTGGGAAGGAGCTATGGTTGTCCTGCGGTTCCACCCAGGATCCACGAAGACCTGATCAATACCATTTCAGACAAGACCGTATTATTCATTTATTCTGCAGATGAAAATTACCTGGAGGCTTCTCAATTTTTAGCCGATTAATACGTGCCGGAACATGTAATTGATCACTACCCGAAAATCTCATGAAAAAATCACGCTTTTTCCCATTGATGTTTCATTTCCTGATATTTTTTCATCCTTTAATTGCGGTTGAATTGAATTTTCAAAATATCCGCCAGTTAATCGAATATTTACAGACTGAGTCAATTTTACCTGTATTACAGGAACCAGTGTATAACCGGGATCTTTTGATGGAGATCTATGAGTCAAATAATTTTAAACCACTCTGGGACGATAAGTCATATGCCTTGAGATGCATCGAAGCATTGGCAGAATCAAATCAGTTCGGATTACTTGCACAGGATTACCATGTACCTGTTTTAGATTCTTTGTATCATAATGAGATAACGGGAGAAAATCCCCAGTTTGATGTATTGCTAACGGATGGATTGTTGTTGTATGCGCACCACCTTCTGAACGGGAAACTGAATCCCAGGGATTTTTTCTTCAGTTGGAATTTTCCGCAACGAACCATCTATCAGGATTCCATTCAAGATTTTCTGAAAAATGCCAGAAAAGGGAAGGTGCTGGAGGATCTGAAGGAACATCATCCTTCCTTCGATATTTATTGGCAACTGGTAAAAGAAAGGGCGAAATGGATGGAGATTGACAATAAAACTGATGAATGGGATCCGATTATGATTGGCAAGGCCATAAAGCCAGGGGATTCCACCCAACAATTCAGGAATATTTTAAACCGGTTAAAGCAATTGGAATATCTTCCGGAGCAAATAGTCATCACCGATCGTTATGATTCGATTTATTTGTCAGCAGTAATCAATTTTCAGCGGGTGCATGGACTGGATCCCGATGGGGTGATCGGGAGTAAAACCATCCAATATCTCAATATGTCCATCAAAGGCAGAATTCAAAAAATTGATGTGAATCTGGAGCGTTTAAGATGGTTATCGGCAGGAGCAGATGAAAATATGGTTTTCGTGAATATTGCCAGCTTTCATCTAACCGTGGTAAAGGATAAAAGTATTGTATGGGATACACCCGTCATGACTGGCGCAGTGGATACGCAGACCCCGGTTTTTACCAGTCAATTAAAATATCTTGTCTTTAATCCCAGCTGGACAGTACCTCGGGGAATTCTGTACCGTTCACTTTTTGATAAAATGAAAGCCGATCCCTCATTTATAACAAAAAATAATTATAGCATCCTGGATGGAGCTGGAAATGCCGTTGATCCATTGAGTATAAAATGGGATACGCTGGTATTCAAGAATTTCAGATATACAGTGGTTCAAAATCCCGGGCCAGGCAATGCCATGGGTGTAGTTAAATTCATGTTTCCCAATGAATATTCAATTTATTTGCATGATACACCCAGTAAGTCCCTGTTCAGTAAAAGTGCCCGGGCATTCAGTAATGGGTGTATCCGGGTAAAAGATCCGCTTATTCTGGCTCAAATCCTTCTGAATGATGAAAACAGGTACAATGCGGAAAAAATAAAGGAAATTGTTGATTCAAGAATTACCAGAACGGTCTTTTTAAAAGAACCGGTCACAATTTTGCTGGTATATTTCACTGTTGATACAGATCAATGGGGAGGGATTGTATTCCATGATGACATTTATCGAAGAGATCAGGCGATTCTGAATAAATTAAGAACTTCCATCAAGACTGTTTTCTGATTTTTGATGGTCACTTACATTTTTTATGCCTGAAGGAAAAAGGGATCCGGGTTTATCAGATGCCCTGCTTGATCAATCCGTTACCTGAATAACGGGGAGACAGATTTTTTGCAGATAGCCGTAATCAGAGATTGCAAAATAAAAGCCGGTATCACATGCCGGCTTTTATTTTATTCCCCGAATATTGGATTACCAGGTACGGTTCTTCAGATATTCGTCAAGTTCCTGACGTGACATCGGAAGCAGGTCCGGATTAGCGTCGATCCATTTAAGAAAATCCTCTTTGATCTCATCCGACCACTTTCCGTCGATCTGTCCGGGTGTATATTTTCCTTCTATCAGTCTCTGGTGGCCAAATGCATCTCTCAATCCGATGAATTCGGCATTGATCACTACTTTGTCAACCAGATGCGGCGGTATGAAAATGACTCCTTCTTTTTTTGCCAATACTACATCGCCCGGAAAAACAGTAACATTTCCTACACGGATTGGTATATTGATTCCCATCAACATGGTCTCACGCAGGAATGAAGGGTCCCAGCCACGCACAAAGGCATTGAATCCCTCGATCTTTTCAAGACCTTCCAGATCCCGGGAACCTCCATCAAAAACCACTCCGGTTTTCGACTTTGCATAGATGGAATTTCCGAGGTTATCACCGATGAGTGTTCCATCAATGATTTTACCGAAACAATCCGCCACATATACATCACCTTCCTGAAGCATATCGATGGGCCATGAGTTTGCGGCACCTATCCGCCCTTCGCCATGACCTTTGTCCAGGATCCTTTGGCTATAATCCGGTCTTGAAGGCATATATTGAGCTGTCAGCGCCTTACCAACAAAGGGTTGATCAGGGTGCAGCATTTCCCAACCCGATTCGAATTGATTATTATATCCCTCTCCCCGGAGGATACCCCAGGCCTCCTCGATGGATATATTTTTCAATCTTTTCAGTAGGTCGGCGGATACTTCAGGACGTCCGTCCGTTGATCTATCGCCTTTCCATTCCTGCGAATAAAATTGCATCATATCATCCCCCGGTGCTATTTGAGCCACGACAGCCAGGGAAAGGAAACTGATCATGAGGGTGCTAATTATTTTTAATTTCATGTTGGTAAAAATTTATATAATGGTTCAATTTTTGTTTTAACTATGTCTCAGATACTATCGGTTCTTCCTCATCCTTAACCGGTTTGCCTCGCCAGTATGTGGCCAGGGAAGATCCTGTGATGTTCATAAGGGGTCCGAAAATGGCGGGAGCAAGACCTACCGTGGCAATTTTTCCCATTTGCAATGCCAGGCCTGAGGCCAGCCCACCATTCTGCATGCCTACTTCAAATGCAACGGTACGGCAATCCTTCTCTGACATTCTAAATATTTTTGCGAACATATAACCCAGTGAATATCCTGCCAAGTTGTGGATCAGGGTTGCAAGAATGAGCAGCAAACCAACATCAAGCAGGCTATCCCTACCGGCAGCCGTTATGATCGTAATGATCACAGCAATTCCTGCCATCGATATAAAGGAGAGTACCTTATCCATCCAGGTTTCAAAATCCTTATAAATGGTCTTTAAAATGAATGAGACAACCATGGGGAGGAAGAAAAACCAGAAAATATCCCATAAAAAGGATGTAAATGCTGCACTAAACATAGCCGAAGTCGACTTCAAATAAATGAAGTTTTTAAGAATAATGACCAGAAAATACCCGGATAATTGTACGATCATGCTTTTCCGGGTCTCTATTCCTTTGGAGAAAAGATTGAAAATGAATCCGGCAATGATTGGCAGGATCATCATGTTGATGATATCCAGCATCATCGACCAGAAATTCACTTCGATGTACTGACCGGCCAGTATCTTCATTAGAAAGGGAGTTAGGACCGGAGACAACATGGTGGCAATGGCTGCCAGAGTAACGGCCAGGGCCAGGTTGGCCCGGGCTATGTAGGACATGACATTGGAAGCCAGTCCACTTGGGGCGCATCCGATCAAAAGAACCCCCGCGGCAATTTCAGCAGGGAAGTTAAAAACGGACGCAATCGAAAATCCAACAAGTGGCATGATCGTGAACTGGGAAAATATCCCGATGATCACTCCTTTAGGCATTTTGATCACTCCCGTAAAATCATGGATACTCATCTGGGATCCCATCCCGAACATAATGATCTGTAAGAGGGGAACAATCAATTTTTTCAGTTGGAAATCTCCCAGGGTGGTGAAATGTTCAGGATAATACATGGAGGCTGTTACGGCAGCGAATATCCAGATGGTGTATGAGAAACTTTTAATCCTGGGAAATCCCTGGAATCCAACTGCCATGGCAACGAAAAAAGTAGTCAGAAATGGCCCTGTCAGTTTTTCATTGCCAGAGAAATAAAGCACTAAAAATATTCCCAGGCAGATAAAAGCCAGGATTAAAAGGAGCGTATAAATTATTTTTTTTGTTTTCATATACAATAAAAATGTATCTTTTTGCTCTGATAATTTTTAAAATCCTTTCAAAAGTGGTTTTATTTTAAAAAATTGGGTTGCATTTAATTTTTTCGAAAGAACTAAAAATAATTAAATTTTTCTAATCATGATGAATAAAATGTTAAAATCCTTACTAAATAAACCGGCTAATATGCGTAAAAAGGAAGTCAATCCGAGAAGAGATTTCATACAGAAGGCCGGAATGGGAGGACTTGCACTGGGTCTCATGTTCGATGGGAACATCACGAAGGAAGTAGAATTTTCTACCCAGAAGGTGAATCGCAGTTCAGCCCCGACCGATCTGAAGATAACCGATCTACGCATTGCCTATACCAGTGAAGCTCCGATTATTAAAATTGATACTAACCAGGGAATTTATGGGTTGGGAGAAGTACGAGATCATGGAAGTCCAAAATATGCTTTGTTCTTGAAAAGTCGTTTACTGGGCAAGAATCCATGCAATGTGGAACAAATATTTAAGGTGATCAAACAGTTTGGAGGACATGGCCGGCTCGGCGGGGGTGTATCTGGAGTAGAGATGGCCTTATGGGATCTGGTTGGGAAAGCCTATGAAGTCCCGGTTTATCAGTTACTTGGTGGTAAATACCGCGATAAGGTAAGGATATATGCAGATACACCTTCCTCAAAGGACCCTGAGGTATATGCGGCACGAATGCGTGGGCGGATCGAAAAAGGATTTACATTCCTCAAGATGGATTTCGGGATCCAGTTGATCAAGGATATCCCCGGAGCCCTGGTGGGAGCCGATGCATGGGACTTCAGTAAACAGTGGAGTGAAGAACTGGGAAGTCTGGGAACTACCAAACATCCATTTACCAGGATCCAGATAACCGACCTTGGCCTTGAAAAGCTGGTTGAATATATCGACGTGGTCAGGAATATTGTCGGATATGAGATTCCACTGGCTGCAGACCATTTCGGTCATTTTGATACCAATACGGCCATACAACTTGGAAAGGCCGTGGAAAAGTACCGGCTTGCCTGGCTGGAAGACCTGATCCCATGGTTCTATACTTCCAAGTGGAAAGAGATCACACATGCCATCAACACACCCACCCTAACAGGGGAAGATGTTTATCTCAAAGACGGTTTCAGAGAACTGATCGAACAGCAGGCGGTCGATATGGTACATCCTGATCTGGCTACGGCCGGGGGAATCCTGGAAACCAAAAAGATTGGAGATTTTGCAGAAGAATATGGAATAGCCATGGCCATGCATTTTGCGGGTACTCCAATCTCCTTCCTGGCCAATGTTCATTGTGCTGCCGCGACTGAAAATTTCGTGTCGCTAGAAAATCATGATGTGGATACTCCCTGGTGGGAAGATCTCGTAGTGGCAGATAAGCCTATCATTGACCAGGGGTATGTGAAAGTTCCTGAAAAACCGGGCCTGGGGGTAGACCTCAATGAAGAAGTGATCAAAGAACATCTGCGAAAGGGTGAAAAATATTTTGCTCCTACTCCGGAATGGGATGAAGATCAGTCCTGGGACAGGACGTGGAGTTGAGCTATTTAATGGATGAATATTGAATGAGCGAATGAGTGAATGAATGGAAAGGTGGAGAAATAGATGATTGATGGCAGATCTATGTTATCATATATAAGGATTGTATATCTTGAACACCACCTATGAAGACTTATAGCAAGTCTTTGTATTCATTGGCCTGCCTCCTGATTAATACATTTAGGCTTATGTTTTGCAGGTGGTGATGACATTTCAAGACATCTGGCACTGGATTTGAACTTTCCTGCCTAAGGATAAACGGAGATGCAGGACATCATTTGTTGGGTTGATTGAAGAATATCGAGGAATTTCAGATTTGACAATTACCCGGATCCCCCCCTTCACCGATTAACCAATACGCCGGTTTCCCAATTAACTTATGATCATTAATCAACCTTATTCTTCTTTTTGTCGTCTATAAATCTGATTACCAGGCACAAAAAAATGGAATGCAGGTTGACGATTTTGAAGGATTCCTGTGGATTTAATTCCTGGTGGTGGATCAAACATTATGCGGACTTTTGTACTAGGGGACTTGCATGGCGCGTACAGGGCCTTGAAACAATGTTTTGAAAAGGCTGATTTTGATCATCAGGTGGATGAATTGATATTTCTGGGTGATGTTTCTGACGGCTGGTCTCAGGTTCCGGAATGTATCGAGGAATTCCGGAAGATAAAAAATCTCCATTATGTCAAGGGGAATCATGACCTTTGGTTTATGCAATGGCTTGAAAAAGGTTATAAACCGGAGATTTGGATGGTTCAGGGTGGTTTGATCACTGTCCGTGCGTACCAGGAAAAAACCACGCTGGCTGCCGATCATCTTAAATTCCTGAAAAAGGGTAACCCCTTTTATCTTGATCCATATAAAAGACTTTTTGTACATGCTGGTTTTACCTATGATAAACCGGTTGAATTGACCGATGATCCGGAAGAGGATTATTACTGGAACCGGGATATCTATCAGAGATCTTTTCGGCAGGAGATTCTACCTGAATTTTACGCTGAGATTTACATTGGACATACACCTTCACACGGCATTTCCCAATGCCCCATAAAAAATCATAACGTTTGGCTGATGGACCAGGGTGCAGGTTGGAATGGATATTTATCCATGATGGATATTAATACGAAAGAAGTATTTCAATCCGATAATGTCATCACTTTATATCCCGACGAACCTGGACGAGCAGGATTGATGAATCAACTCGGGGAGATCATCTGAATGGTTATCGGATAAATGAATTGCCCTGAATCTTTGACCGGCCGTGTTTACTTTCTGAATCCTTGATGGATCTGATCAGAATAAAATAAAGTGCTGGCTGGACCAAAAAAAGGCAGATTTCAGAAGAACCATTATAATGTATCATCCGAATCAGCTTAAAACCCTAACAGCCCCTACGCGTCGCCGGTCGCCTGCCGGTATACCATTTCCCTTACTATCAATAAAAACAGCGTGTACTCCTCCAAAATACATGTTCTTGGCAGTCCAGTATATCTTTTCTGCACCGGCAGGAAGGATAAGCTCATCTATCATATCAAGATCAAATCCCGGTTCTACATCCAGGTTATTTTTTTCCCAGTGGATCCTGGGTGCATTGACACATTCATCCGGGTCCATATGATAGTCAATATAATTCGAAATGGCCTGAACAATGGCCGATCTGATCCGGTTCGACCCTCCGGATCCCATGGCTGCAACCGGAAAATTTCTTTTCATCACAAGGGTAGGGGACATCATCGAGCTGATCCTTTGATTGACTTTCCAGTTATGAAATCCAGTGGGATTCAAATCCTCTTCTCCCAGCATATTATTCAACATGATATGTGTGTTGGGAATGTAATATCCACAGCCCTCACCGACTGAGGTTGTAACGGATACCAGGTTCAAGGCCTCATCCGAAACACTGACATGGGTAGTATTTCCTGGTTTCCGGATCCGGTGTTGGATCTTTTCAAAGTGATTTCCGATATAATTCCTTTCAAACAATTGATCCAAAATGTCATCTTGATAGATACCCTTTTCAAAAACCTGTTTTCTTGCCTGTGTGGTCGCTTCAATACAATGCGTAAGCATTGTGATGTAATTATCTGAACCCCAGGGGATTTCTCCCAAAGGAAACTGGTTTAAAAGGGATAAAGTAAACGCGATCAAAGGCCCCCCTGCGTTCGGGGGCGAAGTGGTAAATATATCATAATCCCGGTATTTAAACTGAAGGGGATCACGCTCGATTACCTTATATTGTAAAAAATCCTCCCGTGTTAAGTATCCTCCCCGGTAAGAACAATCATCGCTGATACGACGGGCAATTTCTCCTTCATAAAATTCCCTGGGTCCCTCATGTGATACATATTCCAGGAAATCGGCATATAATGGTAATTTAACATTATCTCCAATGGATTTGATATGATCCCCGTTATAATAGATTTGTTTACCCTCCTCAGAAAGTTCAAATATAGGCTTCAGGATATCTGCTTGGTATTTGGTCTGGGAATGAAGTAAAATGCCATTCCTGGCCGCATGGATGGCAGGAGCGGCAATTTCGTGAAAAGGCAGGGAACAAAACTGTTCATAGATCCTGAAAATTCCCGCCAGATTTCCCGGTGTGGCAGCTGTACCCATTCCTACATGAAATTCCTGGGTTTTATCCCCGAAATCAACCAGTATTGGGAAAAATTCCAGATTTTCTATCGGTTTTTTAAATAAGGGAGTTTGGGCGAAAAAATCAAAAAAATGAACTTTTCCTCTGGCGGTTCTTGCCATCATGAATCCTCCTCCTCCCAGGGAAGTAATGGATGAACTGGCAACAAAACTCATCAACGTAGCTGCCAGTGCACCATCAAATGCATTTCCACCTCCTTTTAAGATTTCATAGGCCGCCTGCGCTGTGAGTTCATCTCCTGCAGCAATGGCACCTTTTTTTCTTCTGAACCTCATATAAATAGTTAAAACCGAATTTACAATGAATTTGGCTGGATTGGAACTTCATTTTCTTCAATTTTTTGAAGTTGTCGCCTTTTATTATATTGCGTATATATCCATCGCAGTATATGAAAATCAGTGAATTAGAGATCATGGAAAATGAATTTATAGAAACGCTCAAAAAGAAGATAAAAAGATTCATTTATTACTAAGCAAAGATTCATGAAGAACTCATTTTTTTATATCATCGGGATCCTATCAGTCGTCTTTTTTTTGATCTTATTTTCCAATTTCAATTCTTTGAATGAGAAGTTGCCTCCAAATATTTTATTGGCCATCAGTGATGATCAATCCTATCCGCATGCAGGAGTTTATGGGTTTACGGCCGTACATACTCCTGGATTTGACCGGATTGCCCAGGAGGGTATTCTTTTCAACAATGCCTTTTCCTCCGCTCCTGGATGCAGCCCTTCCAGGGCTTCTCTGCTTACCGGCAAGTATGTCTGGGAACTGGAAGATGCAGGTTCCCATGCCAGCAAATTTCCGTTAAAATTTATAACCTATCCGGAGTTACTGATCTCAGCAGGATACCATGTAGGATATACAGGAAAGGGTTGGGGGCCAGGAAGATGGGATCTGTCTGGAAGAACACGGAATCCGGCAGGGGAGGATTATAGTGCGATCCTATCGGAAAATGTACCCGAATATATCAACCAGGTCGATTATGCAGCAAACTTTGAGGCCTTCTTAAAAGGCAGAAAAAAAGGACAGCCCTTCTGTTTCTGGTATGGAGCTACCGAACCTCATCGCCGGTATCAGACGGGGATTGGTAGAGAGAATGGCATTTCCCTGGATGAAATCATAGTCCCTCCCTTTTTACCTGATGCGGAAGGAGTGAGATCAGACATGGCGGATTATTTATATGAAATAGAACATTTTGACCGGCACCTCGTCCGGATGATTGAATTACTGGAGAAAAGGGGAGAACTGGACAATACGATCATCATAGTTACCTCCGATAACGGGATGCCCTTTCCTCGTGCAAAAGCCAATCTCTATGAATATGGTTTTCATATGCCCATGGCCATCCGGTGGGGAGCGGGGATCAAACCTGGACGCATCGTTGATGACCTGATCAGTTTGGTGGATATTGCCCCGACTTTGCTGGAGATAACCGGGATCAAACATCCCGCCTTGCCGGGCAGCGGATTGACCATGTCTGGCAAGAGCTTTAAAAATATTTTGATATCCTCTGAAAGTGGCTTGCTGGAACCGGACAGAAATTCTATTTACAGTGCCCGGGAGAGACATTCCTGCTCACGGTGGAATAATCTTTCCTACCCGATCCGGGCATTAAGAACCCATCAGTTTCTTTATATTAAGAATTTCAAACCACAACGCTGGCCGGCCGGCGCACCGGTAAGATATGATGAAAACAATATGCTGGTTGCCGGTTTCCATGATATCGATGATTTCACAGAAGATTATGTTTATACTTTTAGAAAGGATTCGCTGGTGAAGATCTATTTTGATCTGGCGGTTGCAAAACGACCCATGGAGGAATTATATGACATCATCGAGGATGCGGGCTGCCTTAATAATTTATCAGATCTTCCGGATTATCAGGAAATACTTATGACGATGCGCAATCAATTACAAAAACACCTGTTGGAAACTTGTGATCCCCGTGTTCTGGGATATGGGGATATCTGGGAATCGTATGAACGATACAATGTAATGCGTAATTTTCCTGCACCTGACTGGAAAAAATTTTAATAATCATGAAAAGAATAAAACAAGTCGTTGACCTGGGATTTGATTTTAAAGAAGATTATAAATATCCCTTGTTTCTTTTAGCGCTTTTATCGTTTTTTTTTCTGCCTAGCTTTTTTCAAAGAAATATAGAAAAACTACTGGATTCCATATTCTTTATTGGTTTAATCATTACCAGCATTCTGTTAATGGAATCAAAGTCAAAAATTAAAAGAGGCATTGTCATCATCGCGGGAATTTTGGGAATCATTGGTCAAATCTCGGATATTTTCATCGATAACCCCAGGATCATTAATCTGATTGGCTTCATTTTTCTCTTTATCATGTTTGTGATTTTATTACAGGAGTTATTATCGCAGATCTTCACTTCGAATAAAATCACATTGAATGTGGTATTAGGTGCATTTACAGGTTATATTCTGATCGGAATTATTGGTTTCTGTATCATTCTTACAATCTATCATGTAAATCCTGATTCCTATAAAATATCAGAAACACCCATCAATGATCTGTTATATTATTCTTTCATCACCCTCAGCACCATCGGTTATGGTGATATTTCCCCGCTTTCATTACCGGCAAAAAACATAGCAGTAATTATCGGGCTGGTGGGACAATTTTACAACGCCATCATCATGGCGGCCATCATCGGCAAATTTTTACAGGCTGCGAATGACTGATTCCGGTTTTTTTTTCTGCGAGACTCTGATATCCGGAAATATTCTGTTAATTTATAGGGAGTTAATCAATTCGTAAAGCTTATGCGGGATGCTAAATATTTTAAAGCCCTCGAGCAGGGAAAGGTGAGATGTAATTTATGCCCGCATTATTGTATCATTGATCCTGGCAACCGCGGAATCTGCGGTGTCAGAAAAAATATTGATGGTCATCTAAAGACTGAAAATTATGGACTGGTTTCTGCGATCCAGTTCGATCCCATTGAAAAAAAACCACTTTATCATTTTTATCCGGGAAAAAATATTCTATCCTTCGGCAGCATCGGCTGTAACTTCACTTGTGGGTTTTGCCAGAACTGTGATATCTCCCAGACCACCGCGGATGATTATCCCTGGCTGAATCATTACAGCATCGATCAGATTTTGAATATAGCCTTCAGTGATGATTCCAGTATCGGTATCGCCTATACCTATAACGAACCGACCATCTACTATGAATTTATGATGGATATCGCACGGGAAACCGAAAAGGCTAAATTAAAGAATGTGATGGTCTCCAATGGTTTTATTGCCGGGGAACCACTGGATGAATTATTACCCCATATCGATGCTTTCAACATCGATCTGAAATCATTTAAAAATGAATTTTACAAAAATCAAAGTGGGGCCCGGCTAAAACCTGTCAAAGAAACCCTGAAACGGATCAGTGCTGCCGGGAAACATCTTGAAATCACAAATCTGGTCATCCCGACATTGAACGATCAGCATGAGGATTTCCATGAAATGCTTGACTGGATCAAAACAGAGCTGGGAGAAGAAACCATTTTGCATCTATCCCGGTATTTCCCGGCGTACATGATGACCATACCTGCCACCTCAAAGGAAACCTTGGATACCTTGTTTGAAATCGCAAAAAGTTATCTGCCCTATTCCTATTTGGGAAATATTAGTACTAAAAATGGATCCAATACCTATTGCCCATCCTGTTCCAATTTATTGATTGAACGTACGGGATATAGCGTTAAGATCACCGGATTGGATAAGGCAGGCAATTGCGATCAATGCGGGAAATTAATTTTAAAATATTTCAAATCGTGAAGATCAGGGAACCAGCTGTTGCAGGATCATTCTATCCCGGAACCCAGGATGGGATTGAAAAACTGATCAAAAAGATCCATCAGGAGGAATCCCAGGGAATAAATATCTCGCTGGCAGAAAAAAATATCATCGGAGCCATCGTCCCCCATGCTGGTTATGTGTATTCCGGTTACGAAGCCATCCATGTCTTTGAGATCCTTCATCTTTCCAAACAGATTTTCGATACGGTGATAATCGTAAATCCCAATCATCATGGATATGGGCCTTCTGTGGCGACCGACGAATATGATCAATGGAAAACCCCTTTGGGGTTGGTTCCGATCGACATGGAAATGGTGAATGAAATGGAAATTCCAAAATCAGCTGATGCACATCAATTTGAGCATTCCGGGGAGGTCATGGTGCCTTTTCTACAGATTTTTCTTAACGATGAATTTAAGATTGTTCCGGTCAGCATGCTCAGACAGGATCCACAGCAAGCGGTGTTGCTGGCAGAAAAGATCACACGGGCCAATCAGATTTTAAAAAAACGGATTCTGCTATTGGCTTCATCGGATTTTTCGCATTTTGTAACTCCTGAAGCGGGAGCCAGGACAGACCGGAGAGTCATCAATGCCATTTTATTGATGAATGATCGTGCTGTTTACAGGGAAATTAAAAACACCGATGCCTCAGTTTGTGGATATGGGCCCATCATGACCTTGATCAATTATGCAAAAATGAACTATCCGGAACCGGATTGTAAGTTATTAAAGTTCGGAAATTCCGGAAAAACCATTCCCTCTGATTCTGTGGTTGATTATGCTTCCTTTTTATTTTTTGCCTGAAATCACCTGTAAATTATAAAATTTTAAGTGAAGGGACATAAAGGAAATTGAAAAGGCGATCCTTTAAATGCAATGGAAGCAAAAGGAGCATTGAATTATCATAAAATACCCTATTGTCGTTGAGGATTGTGAATTTTCCATCATGAATGCCCAAGGAATTTATTACCCATCGAATCCATCCTTCTATCCAATAACATGTTTGATATATCCAAGGAAGGATCTCACTTAAATCCCGGAATTCATTACGTTCAGCTTATTGGTATTAAAAGTATCTTCATGGATAATAATATTTGACAATATATTGAAAATGAAGTGGTTATGTAATTGGCATTATAATTGTTTTTAATTTAGCAGGCTTAAATTTCTATTGAGATGAAAACGAATAAACTGCTTCCGCTCCTGTTGATTTTTCTGATTTCCGGTTGTCATATCGTGGTGGAGGAGGTATACAGTCCGGCGAGCCGGTTGGTGGGAAGTTATGAGGTAGATGAATGGAGTGAAACATTGGCTGCTCAGGCTTATTTTGATATTTTTATCCACGATGATCCTTACTCAGCGGATATCATATATATCAATAATTTTTATGATTCCGGGATTGAAGTCTGGGCAAAAGTGAACGGATCCAGGGTATGGATCCCCTTGCAGTCGGCCGGACCCTATGAGATCGAGGGCAATGGAACTTATTATAATGGGGAACTGAACATTGATTATTCTGTTCGAGATCTATACAGTCACATCGGTTTTACGGATTATTGCAATGCAATTTGTTTGAAATATTAACATAGGCAATGAATATGATTGAACGGTGATATCCCGTGAAGGAATGTCATCGTTTTCGTGATCGTTATCCTGCTGACTTTTGTTCAATTCTCAGAATTTTTTCAGATTTTTTAGTCATATTTGAAGCTTATTTAAAGGAGACATCTGTCATGAAATTATTCAATCGGTTTTTAATCATTCTCTGTCTCTCGGCATCTTTCAATCCAGTATTATCTCAACGACCCAACCGTTATACGTCCGGGGATATCTATAAAGGCATTCAGAAGTTGGATGTATTGGGAAGTGCCTTATATATCGCCGCGCATCCAGATGATGAAAACACACGCCTGATCACCTACCTTTCAAAAGCCAGGCAGGTAAATACCGCCTATCTATCCCTTACGAGAGGAGAAGGTGGTCAAAATTCGATTGGACCTGAACAGGGAGAATTACTAGGGATCGTCAGGACACAGGAATTATTAAGTGCAAGAAGGGTGGATGGTGGATCTCAATTTTTTACAAGGGCCATGGATTTCGGATATTCCAAAAGTGCAAAAGAAGCATTGACAATCTGGAGCCGGGAAGATCTGCTTTCGGATATGATCTGGGTTGTCAGAAAATTCAGACCGGATGTGATGATCACCCGTTTCCCGCCTGATAAGCGTGCCGGTCACGGACAGCATGAAGCCTCAGCCCTTTTGGCTGCGGAAGCATTTGAAAAAGCCGGTGATCCGAATGTTTTTCCTGACCAGTTAAAATATGTGGCTCCTTGGCAACCTGAACGACTTTTCCTGAATAGAGCCCCATGGTGGAATTCTGATAAACAGCAAGGCAAAGAGGTAATTTCAGTGGATATAGGAGAATACGATCCATTGAGCGGATTATCCTATTCGGAATTAGGTGCGGATGCCAGGAGTCAGCACCGGAGTCAGGCATTCGGAGTGACATGGACCCGAGGCACCTCTAAAGAATATCTTGAATATTGGAAAGGATCTCAACCGGAAAAAGATATTTTTGACCAGATCGATATTACCTGGAATCGGCTTAACCAGCCTGAAATCGAGCAATTAATCAAAGAAACGTTGAAAAATTACAACTTTAATGATCCTTCTGCCTCCCTTCCCATGTTATTGGATATCAGGAAAAAGATCCTGGAGGTGGATGATGAATTCTGGAGAGAAAAAAAGAGGAAAGAAGTCGACGAGCTTATCAAAGCCTGCCTGGGACTATATTTTGAGTCTACAACGGATAAATCCTATGCCAGTCCGGGTGATCCGGTTTCTTTTCATTTTGAATTTACCAACCGGTCAGACAAGGAAGTGGTTCTGAAAAAAATTATTTCAACAAAGGTGGCGATTGATTCGTTGGTAAATACTTCTCTTGAGAACAACCAGCCGGTTGAATTTGTGATTTCCAGACCATTAACTCAGTCTGTTCCAGAAACGAGTCCCTATTGGCTCGAAAATCCCAGGAAAGGTTACGAGTATATGATCACAGATGAACTGAACCTCGGAATGGCCAATAATGAGGTTCCGCTCGTATTTCAGGCGCTTCTGAATTTAAAAGGTGAAGAGATCACTTATGACATTCCAGTAGTGTATACATGGACAGACCGGATGCGCGGACAACAGTATGAGCCATTTGAAGTCGGGCCCAGGTTATTCTCAGAGATCAACAATGGAGTATACATTTTCCCGGACGATACGGGTAAATCGATGGAAGTAACCCTGACAACCCGCAATCAATCCGTTGAAGGAAAATTACACCTTGACGTACCTGCAGGATGGCGTTATATACCACAGGAAATTCCTTTCAGCATTCCGGCTGAATCGGGTGAATCTTTCACCTTTACTCTTTATCCTCCCGCTGAAGCCTCACGGGGAACTGTTAAGGCGGTCGCGGTTAGTGGTAATGACCGTTTTGACCGTAGGATGGTCCGGATCGAATACGAGCATTTTCCCAAACAGATCGTTTTTTTACCCGCCGAGACAACTGTTGAAAAGCTGGATATACAGAAGAAAGGTGAAAAGTTAGCTTATGTGATGGGTGCCGGCGATGAGGTGGGTGAGAGCTTGAAACAGATCGGATATGACATTACCTATCTGAATGAACAGAATATCAGTCAAACAGATTTGAATCAGTTTGATGCCATAGTGTTTGGAATCATGGCTTTTAATAATGATGCTTTTTTATCCGGATATCAGGATCAATTTCTTTCCTACGTTAAGAATGGGGGAAACCTGATCATCCAATATAACAACCAGCGGATTGGAATGAAATCCGCTATTGTGATGCCTTACCCCATTGAATTTTCGAGGAATTCTGCCGAGGTACGGGTTTCAGAGGAAGATGCCGGGGTGACCATTCTACAACCGGATCATCCGGCTCTTAATTTCCCAAATAAAATCACAGGTCAGGATTTTGATGGTTGGATCCAGGAACGCGGATTGTATTTTCCCATTGATTGGGACGATCATTATGCTGCCCTGCTATCAAGTCATGATACAGGAGAGGATCCGTTAAAAGGCGGATTGCTCGTGGCTCAGTATGGAAAAGGATATTATGTTTATACTTCATTATCCTGGTTCCGGCAATTGCCGGCCGGTGTGCCCGGGGCTTTCAGGATCTTTGCCAACCTGATTTCGTTGGGAAAATAGAGTTTATCACATTTAAGGAAGCGTCCGGCCCTATCAGATCCTGGAACACCGAAATAAAATCGGCCCAGGCAGGTCCGGGAAGCGTGCATCGCCTGAGTATATTCCTCCTCTGATTCATTCCGGGGTTTGTGCCAGTGAATAACTTTAGTACGAATCTCCTCATTTCAAGAGCGATTCATGAGGGATCACATGGCTTCGAATAACTAAGAATTTTTTACGAAATCGGCGATCCAGTCACCCACCTCGGAAGTAGAATGTCCCATGCCTTTATCAGCCAGATCTTCAGTGACCATCCCTTCATCCAGCGAGGCATCGACTGCCTGTCGGATCAAAATACCTTCTCCCTGCATATTGAAGGCATGTTCCAGCATCATGGCAGCAGAAAGAATGGTTCCATTCGGATTGGCTATATTTTTCCCGGCCGCCTGTGGATAAGAGCCATGGATGGGTTCAAAGACTGAGGTATGAATACCGATCGATGCGGAAGGCGACATTCCCAGCGAACCGGTGATCACGCTTGCCTCATCGGTCAGAATGTCTCCAAAGAGGTTTTCCGTAACGATGACATCGAAGCCTGTAGGCCATTGGATAATCCGCATGGCAGCTGCATCCACATAAAGGAATTCAAGCTCCACATCAGGGTAATCCTTAGCCATTTCCTGGATCGTCAATCTCCATAACCTGGAGGTAGCCAAGATATTGGCTTTATCGACAGCTGTTAATTTTTTACGCCTGTTTTGTGCATATTCAAATGCCAGTTTCGAAATGCGTTGTATTTCCTCAACGGAATATACACAGGTGTCAAAAGCTTTCTGACCATCTTCAGTTTTTCCTCTCGGTTCCCCGAAATAGATTCCGCCGGTAAGTTCCCGGATGGTGATAAAATCGGCTCCTTCAACAATTCTGTTCTTCAGCGGAGAACGGTCAATCAATGATTTAAAGGTAACCGTTGGACGGATATTTGCATATAAACCCAGTCTTTTCCGCATAGACAAGAGCCCTTGTTCAGGCCTGATCTTTGCTCCAGGATCATTATCATATTTGGGATGTCCGATGGCACCGAAAAGAACCGCATCTGACTCCATACAGATCTGATGTGTTTCATCCGGATAGGGATTCCCGGTAAGATCAATGGCGGCGGCACCTACCCATCCATTTTTATATTCGAAATGATGATTGAATTTTTTTTCGATGGCATTCAAAACCTTAATGGCCTGATCAATAATTTCAGGACCAATGCCATCACCTGGCAATACAGCTATTTTTTTCTTTGTCATCAAACGTGCGTCTGTTTCATTTTATATTCATTTTCGAGGATATTCAGCATCTTCATGGTGGCTTTGATCGCTGCAACCGTCTGATCCGGATCCAAGCCCCTTGTCTTAAATTCCTTGTCCAGCTCCCAGGTGATCACGGTTTCAACGAGGGCATCGGTTCGACCGCCCGGTGGGATGGTAACCACGTAATCGATCAGCCGGGGTAATGACCGGCCCAGTTTTTTATAAATCCCTTTTAATGCATTCATAAACGCATCGTACTGACCATCACCCGAAGCATGTTCTTCATAGACCTGCCCATCGATTTCGATACTTAATCCGGTGACCGGCCGGAGACCAAGTGCATGCGAGGTCGCATAATTCTTTAAGGTTATGATCTGCTCAATGGCCTCACTTTTTAATACATCTGAAATGATGTATGGAAGATCCTCTATGGTTACTGTTTCTTTCTGATCAGCCAGTTCAATAATTCGTTCCGTCACCTTCTTAAGGGCCTCCTGGTCGAGGGTAATTCCCAGTTCTTCAAGGTTCTTCCGGATATTGGCTTTCCCGGAGGTTTTGCCAAGTGCGTATTTTCGTGTCCTGCCGAATCGTTCCGGCATCAGATCGTTAAAATACAGGTTGTCCTTATGATCCCCGTCAGCATGGATGCCACTGCATTGAGTGAATACGAATTCACCGATCAGCGGCTTGTTGGTAGGTATTCGGATTCCTGAAAAGGATTCTACCATTCTGCTGATCTTACTTAATTTGGATTCAACGATCGACAAATCCAGTTTAAAATGATCTTTCACGATCGCCACCACACTTGACATGGGCACATTGCCTGCACGTTCCCCCAGACCATTGACTGTTGTATGGATACAACGGATGCCAGCTTTGAGGGCAGCATACACATTGGCCGTTGCCAGGTCATAATCATTATGTGGATGGAAATCAAAATTAAGGTTTGGATACCGATCCAGGATCTTCTTTAAAAACGCATAAGTTTCATCAGGGGAGAGGATCCCAAGTGTGTCTGGTAACATGATCCGGTCTACATTTTCATTCTTTAATCCCTCGATCATGAAGAATACATAATCCTCTGAATTTCTCATTCCATTGGACCAGTCCTCCAGATATATATTAGTTTTGATGCCCAGTTGCGAGGCATAATTAATGGATGACCGGATGTCATTCAGATGCTCTTCCGGGGTTTTCCTCAATTGTTGAGTAACGTGCCGGTATGATCCTTTACACAATAAATTGATCACCTTTCCACCGGCATTGTTGATCCAGTCCAAGGAGACGCTACCGTCTACGAATCCAAGAATTTCAACCTTATTGAGATAACCATTTTCCCTTGCCCAATCCACAACCTTCTGGGATCCCATAAACTCTCCTTCCGAAACACGGGCAGAGGCAATCTCAAGACGGTCTACCTTTACCTCGTCCAACAATATTTTTGCAATATTTAATTTTTCATTGCTTGAAAAAGACACCCCTGTCGTCTGTTCTCCATCCCGCAGGGTGGTATCCATGATGCTCACAAGGTTTGATTCCTGATTTTTCATAATTTCATCCTTGTTGATTTTCAAAAGCTTCTATTTTATCCTTCAGACTTAATAAATAGTCTATATCATCATAACCTTTCAACAGGCATTCCCTTTTATAGGCACTGATGTCGAACAGGAACGCTTCCATTGTATTGAGGATGGTAAATTTCTGGTTCACCAGATCGGTCTCGAATTCGGCATCTGCATTTCTATTAATGGCGTTGAATATTTTTTCAAGAAATTCAGGTGAAACCTGTACAGGCAACAGGCCGTTATTTAAGGCATTATTTTTAAAAATATCGGCAAAAAAGCTGGACACAACCACCCTGAATCCATAATCAAAAAGGGCCCAGGCAGCATGTTCACGACTTGATCCGCTTCCGAAGTTTTCACCGGCAACCAGGATCTTGCCAGAATATATCGTGCTGTTCAAAACAAAATTCTGAATGGGTTGATTATTCTGATCATATCTCCAGTCCCTGAAGAGATTTTCCCCAAAACCTTTTCTTTCGATCGCTTTTAAAAAACGGGCAGGAATGATCTGATCGGTATCGACATTCTCGGTCGGCATCGGAACTGCTGTAGATCTTAATGTTTTAAATTTATCTATTGGCATAATCGATATTTTTGTTCTTTATAAAATTTCCCTGGGATCCGCAATGTGACCAGCAATGGCGGTTGCAGCTGCTGTAAGCGGACTGGCAAGCATGGTTCTTGCCCCCGGTCCCTGGCGACCTTCAAAATTTCGGTTGGAAGTGGAAACCGCATACTTTCCTGCAGGAATTTTATCATCGTTCATGGCCAGACAGGCGGAACAACCCGGTTGTCGCAACTTGAATCCAGCCTCTTCGAGTATTTGAACAATGCCTTCCTTGTAGGCCTGCTTTTTCAACCTGTTTGGATCCGGGTACGATCCAGGCGGTGATATTATCTGCCTTTTTTCTTCCCTTGATGACCTGTGCAACGGCACGCAGGTCTTCGATACGGCCATTCGTACAACTTCCGACAAAAACGTAATCCACTTTTTTACCGAGCATAGAATCACCCGGCTTAAAATCCATATACTTTAATGATTTCTGGAAGGTTTCCTGCTTGGATTGTTGGATAGAATCCACCGTTGGAATGGGCTCATTGATTTTCAATCCCATACCCGGATTGGTTCCGAAGGTGATCATCGGGGTGATATCCTCTGCATTAAATTGATGTTCCTTGTCAAATTCAGCTCCTTCATCCGATGGAAGACTTTTCCAAAAGTTAACCATTTTATCCCATTCCTCTCCCTTGGGGGCAAATTCCCTTCCTTTTAGATATTCAAAGGTAGTCTTATCGGGTGCGATCATGCCTCCTCGGGCTCCAGACTCGATACTCATATTGCAGATGGTCAGGCGTGCCTCCATGGATAATTTCCGGATGGCTGACCCGGCATATTCTATGAAATATCCGGTTCCGCCGCCGGTTCCAATCCTGGATATGATATAAAGTATGATGTCCTTGGATGATACTCCCGGATGAAGATCACCGTCTATATTTATACGCATCGTTTTAGGCTTTGGCTGTAAAATGGTCTGGGTGGCCAGCACCATTTCAATTTCACTGGTGCCAATTCCGAAAGCAACTGCACCGAAGGCACCATGGGTGGAAGTATGGCTGTCTCCGCACACAATGGTCATGCCGGGCTGGGTAATGCCCAATTCAGGTCCGATCACATGTACAATCCCATGCCAGGGATGATTCAATCCACATAATTGAATTCCATGTTTTTCACAATTCATGGTGAGCTGGTCCACCTGCTTTCTGGACAGGGCATCCTTGATCGGGAGCCCCTGGTTGATGGTAGGAACATTATGGTCGGGTGTGGCAATCGTTTTTTCAGGTCTGAAAACGGATAAATTCCTGCTTTCAAGTCCCAGGAAAGCAACCGGGCTTGTCACTTCATGTACAAAATGTTTATCTATATACAATACCTGTGGTCCTTCGTCCACTTCATGAACCACATGGGCGTCCCATATTTTATCGAATAGTGTTTTCGGCTTCACGTTGATAAATTCTACTTTATTTTAAGTTTTATTTTTGTTCTTTATTTTATTTATCGCATCAAGATATGCTTCTAGAGAAGCTGTAATGATATCTGTATTGGCTCCAAATCCATAATAAATTTTTCCTTCATGCTCGACCTGCATATGAACCTTGCCAACATCATCACTTCCACCAGTAATTGCCTGGATCAGAAATTCCTCCAAAATAATTTTTTTGGTAATGATTTTCTGGACCGCCTTGATCGCGGCATCCACCGGGCCATTTCCAGATGCCGTTGCATCAAATAATTCACCTGAGATATCCAGACTTACGGTTGCCATGGGTTTCAGGTTTTTTCCAGTAACCACCTGCAGAAAATCAAGCTTGATCCGGTTATCTTCATGACGGACTTCGCCGACCAGCAGGGCAATATCTTCATCACGAATATCTTTTTTTCTGTCGGCCAGTAGTAAAAACTCCTGGTATACCTGATCGAGCTTTTCTTTGGTCAGCTCATAGCCCAATAATTTCAATCGGTGTTTCAAGGCAGCACGTCCGCTTCTTGCTGTAAGTAAAATGGTCGATTCAGTCAGTCCAATATCCCTCGGATCGATGATCTCATAATTTTCACGGTGCTTCAATACCCCATCCTGATGGATCCCGGAGGAATGAGCAAATGCATTCCTTCCTACAATGGCTTTATTGGGCTGAACCGGCATGTTCATGAGATTGGAAACCAACCTGCTTGTTTTCAGGATTTGCTGGGTATTGATGTTTGTTTTATAATTCAGCTCTTTATGACTTTTTAATGCCATCACTACTTCCTCCAGGGAAGTATTGCCAGCCCGTTCGCCGATCCCGTTCATGGTGACTTCAATCTGTCTTGCTCCGTTAAGCACCCCCGAAATGGTATTGGCTGTGGCCATTCCCAGGTCATTATGACAATGTGTTGAAATGATTACCTTCTGGATACCTTTGACATTTTCCTTAAGGTATTTGATCTTCTCTCCATATTCATCCGGAAGACAATATCCGGTTGTATCCGGAATATTTACCACCGTGGCTCCGGCCTTGATCACTGCCTCAATGACTTTTGCCAAGTATTCATTATCTGTTCTTCCGGCATCTTCCGCATAAAATTCGACATCTTCGACTAATTTCTTTGCAAATTTCACCGCAGCCACAGCCCGTTCCAGGATCTTATCAGGGGTTGAGTTAAGCTTATATTTAATGTGGTAATCGGAGGTCCCAATGCCAGTATGGATCCTGCCACTTTTGGCATACTTTAAAGCATCGGCAGCTACTTCAATGTCTTTTTCGACGGCGCGGGTCAGCGCACAAATGACTGGCCAGGTTACATTTTTCGATATTTCAACAACCGAAGTAAAATCTCCCGGACTTGAAACCGGAAATCCTGCTTCGATCACATCTACCCCTAGTTCTTCCAGGGTCTTTGCCACCTGGATCTTCTCGATGGTGTTCAATTGACATCCTGGCACCTGCTCTCCGTCTCGGAGGGTCGTATCAAAAACAAAAATACGTTCTGAAGACATGCTGTATTCCCGCAGTAATTATTATTTTTTACCGGCTTCAGGACGCAATTGCCGTACTTGGGCACCTGCCTGCCACATTTCCGATTCACGCATTTCCTTTAATTCTTCCTCTAGCTTTTCCCGGTAATCGGGTTGACTATTGGAATCGATGGACTTTTGCGCTTCTTCTCCCCGAGCAACCCGGTCATACAAGTTCCTCAAAAACCGGTTTCACAGCATCCCTGAATTTCTTCCACCAGTCCAGGGCACCCCGTTGTGCGGTGGTGGAACAGTTGGCATACATCCAGTCCATTCCGTTTTCTGCAACCAGTGGCATCAGGCTCTGTGTCAATTCCTCAACCGTTTCATTGAAAGCTTCAGAGGGCGAATGACCCTTTTTCCTAAGTATGTCATACTGTGCTGCAAATATTCCCTGTATAGCTCCCATCAGGGTACCTCTTTCTCCTGTCAGATCACTGTACACTTCATTTTTAAATGTGGTTTCAAATAGATAACCAGATCCTACTCCGATACCCAGCGCAATGGCTTTATCCCTGGCTTTTCCCGTATAATCCTGATGGACGGCAAAACTTGAATTCAGGCCTTTGCCTTCAACAAACAATCTTCGAAGACTGGTGCCCGATCCTTTGGGTGCAACAAGCACCACATCCACGTTTTCCGGCGGAATGATTCCGGTTCTTTCCTTGTAGGTAATGCCAAATCCATGAGAGAAATAAAGCGATTTTCCTTTAGACAGATGTTTTTTTACGGTAGGCCACAAGTGAATTTGAGCAGCATCCGAAAGTAAGGTAAAAAATAATTGTCCCTTTGTTCAAGGGCTTCTTCTATCGTAAAGAGGTTTTTACCTTCTTCCCAGCCATCTTTACGTGCTTTTTCATAAGATTTTGAAGGTTTTCGCTGACCGACGATCACATTAAAACCATTGTCCTTCAGGTTCAATGCCTGGCCAGGTCCCTGTACGCCGTAACCAATGATGGCGATGGTTTCCTTTTTTAAAGTTTCCCGTGCTTTTGAAAGTGGAAATTCTTCCCGGGTGATGACGTTTTCTTCAACGCCACCAAAATTAATTTTTGCCATATTTATCTTTTCCGTTTGAATTTAAAATATGTGTTTCTGAATTTTCTAGTTCGTCCAGATAATGTTGTGTTCTCCGTTTTGACTTGGAAATGGCCACCCGTCCAGAGCGGACGAATTCAAGTACCCCATATTCATTGAGCAGATCGAAAAGTTGTTGTGTTTCATGCTTATGACCGGTCTTTTCGATCACGATATAATCTTCTTCAATTACCAGGATCCGGGCGTTATTGGATCGAACAAGGTTTTCAATTTTATTGCCGTGCAGAAAAATCTTGGTTGGCACCTTATACAGTGCAATTTCCTGATAATAGATCTCGTCTTCCTCATATACAAAAGCACCCAGTACTTCCACGAGTTTTCTGATCTGTTTCACCACCTTTTCAGCCTGGTCCTTGGTGGTTTTACGCACAAGTGTATACCGGCTTACGCCAGGAACTTCCGAAGTGGAAACATTGATGCTTTCAATATTCAGTTTTCTTCGGGTGAATATGATCGTGACCCGGTTGAGCAATCCTGGACGATCTTCTGACAGAACTGAAATCGTGTACCTTTTTCGTAAAGCAGTTTCGGTGTAATCTTGATATATATCAGACATGTTGTTATTTTTTATTATTCTAAACGGATATTAGATACAGAATCGCCTGAGGGAACCATCGGGAAATACATTGTCTTCCTTTTCAACTTCAACTTCAAGGAAATAGGGCCCCGTGAGTATTTACAAGCCGTTGTATATCCTCTTTAAGCGTAGTTCTTTCGGTTGTTTTTCTTGCATTGATCCCAAAACCTTCGGCGATCTTTACAAAATCGGGATTGGTCATTTCGGTAAATGAATACCTTTTTTCGAAAGAACAGCTGTTGCCATTGCCTTACCATTCCCAGGAAGTGATTGTTCAATACGATGATTTTTACTGGTATTTTGTACTGGGAGATGGTTCCCAATTCCTGAAGGGTCATTTGAAAACCTCCATCTCCAATGATGGCAATGACATCATTGAACTTTTGAACCCAAAGCTGCACCCATTGAAGAAGGCAGGGCAAATCCCATGGTCCCCAGGCCACCAGAGGTGACATGCTGATTGGGTTTCCTGAATTTATAATACCTGGAGGCGATCATCTGATGTTGTCCGACATCGGTGACGATGATGGCTTCCCCGTTGGTAATATCTGAGAGCAACTGAACGACTTCGGCCATTTTTATTTTAGGTGTATTGGCATGGATCTGATGCTTGATGACTTTTTCGTATTCGATCTTGTCACATTCCTTGAACTCATTGATCCAGTCACTATGATCATTCTTTTTGATCGAGAGGAATTAGTTTTTCAAGTGCTGTACCTTGCATCTGCATTGATCCCTACGTGTGCAATCACATTTTTATTGATCTCGGAAGGATCGATTTCGATATGGATCACTTTTGCCTGTTTGCATATCGTTTCAAGATCACCGGTAACCCGGTCATCAAACCGCATCCCGATGGCGATCAAGACATCACATTCATTGGTTTTAATATTGGGCCCATAATTGCCATGCATTCCCAGATATCCAACATAATTCCGGTGATCCGGAGGAAAACAGGAAAGTCCAAGTAACGTCTGGGCTACTGGTATATTCGCCTTTTCCGAAAATGCCAGTAGCTTCTTTTTCGGCATTGGAGATGAACACGCCATGACCGGCCAGAATATACGGTTTTTTTGCGTTATTGATCAGTTCAGCAGCTTCTTCGAATTTCTGGTCATCACCAGGCGTGGGGTAGGGGTGATAGCTCCTGATCTTCTCACATTTTTCATATTTGAAATCGAAGGCACCAAACTGTGCATTCTTGGTGATATCAAGTCAATACTGGACCTGGCCGGCCTGTTCTGGCAATATAAAATGCTTTTGCAATGGCATCAGGAATTTCTTCTGCACTGGTCACCTGAAAATTCCATTTGGTGATCGGCATCGATATGCCTAATACATCTGTTTCCTGAAATGCATCGGTACCCAGCAGATGAGAAGGGACCTGTCCTGTGATGCAGACAATCGGTGTGGAATCTATCTGGCATCCGCAATTCCTGTAATCAGGTTGGTAGCTCCCGGTCCACTGGTAGCAAAACATACACCGACTTTCCCTGATACCCGCGCATATCCCTGTGCAGCATGTGCAGCTCCCTGCTCATGCCTCACCAGAATATGGTTTAGCCTATCCATATAATTGTACAAGGCATCATAAATTGGCATTATTGCTCCTCCTGGATATCCGAAAATGGTATCTACTTTTTCTTCCAGGAGGGATAGAATTACCGCTTCTGAACCGGTAACCCTTAATAATTTATGCTTACTTTCTAATGTCCGGGTTTTTTCCAATGTTGACATATCCCATATAATTTTAATCAGTAATACATCCGTTCGATGCGGATGAAACAAGTTTAATATATTTTCCTAAAATTCCTTTTTTATACTTATAAGGTGGCTTTTTCCAGTTCTTTCTCTCGGTTTTCAATTTCATCTGTACTCAATTCAACATCGAATGGAGTTGTTCGACAGCATCGATGGTGATGATATCGCCATCTTTTACCAAGGCAATGGTTCCTCCTTCCTGTGCTTCAGGCGTGATATGACCGACTACAAAACCATGAGATCCACCAGAAAATCGACCATCGGTGATCAGGGCAACATCTTTTCCCAAGGCCTGCTCCGATTACGGCACCGGTGGGTTTAAGCATTTCAGGCATTCCGGGAGCACCTTTCGGTCCTTCATAACGGATCACAATCACATCTCCTTTTTTCACCGTTCTGCCAATGCCTTCGATGGCATCATATTCATTATCGAATACCTTTGCCGGTCCTGTGAATTTCTCCCCTTCTTTTCCTGTGATTTTAGCAACAGCTCCTTCTTCTGGCCAGATTGCCATACAGGATCTGAATATGACCTATTGGCTTTAAAGGTTGATCAACCGGTCTGATGATTTCCTGTCCATCTTTCAGATCATCTGACATCTGCCAGGTTTTCTCTAAGCGTTTTTCCGGTCACGGTCAGACAATCGCCATGCAAATATCCTTCTTTCAATAAGATATTTCATGACTGCTGGAATTCCACCGATCTGGTGCAGGTCTTCCATTAGATATTTTCCACTCGGTTTAAGATCCGAAATATAAGGTGTCCGGTCACTGATTCGCTGAAAATCATCCAGCTTCAATGAAATACTGGCTGCATTGGCCATGGCAATTAAATGCAGTACGGCATTCGTTGAACCTCCAAGGACCATAACCAGGGTAATGGCATTTTCAAAGGCCTTGGTGGTCATAATGTCCCTTGGCTTTATGTCTTGTTCAAGCAGGTTTTTTATCGCCTTACCCAGATGTTCACACTCAATGTGCTTTTTCAGGACTGACCGCCGGACTGGACGAACTGTATGGCAGACTCATGCCCAGCGCTTCAATGGCTGAAGCCATGGTATTGGCCGTATACATACCGCCACAGGCACCTGCACCAGGGATTGAATTCTGAATGATCCCTTTATAATCGAAATCTGAAATTTCACCCTTCAGTTTCTTCCCGTAGGCTTCAAATGCGGAAATAATATTCAAATCCTCACCCTTCCAGATCCTTTTTTTACCGTCCCGCCATAAACCAGTATGGCGGGCCTGTTCAACCTGGCCAGGGCAATCATGGCACCAGGCATATTTTTGTCACATCCGACAATCGGAATCACCGCATCATAATGTTGTGCCTGAACAACGGTTTCAATGGAGTCGGCAATGATATCCCTGGATGGGAGGGAATATTTCATTCCTTCAGTTCCGTTCGGAATGCCATCACTTACGCCGATGGTATGAAAAATAATGCCCCAGAGATCGAGTGCATCCACACCTTTTTTAACATTTCGGCAAGGTCATTCAGATGCATGTTGCAGGGATTGCCCTGGAAGCCGGTACTTACGATTCCTACCTGGGCTTTTTTGAGGTCCTCTTCTTGAATACCCAGGGCATACAGCATGGCCTGGGAGGCAGGTTGGGACTCATTTTGAGTGATTTTTTTGCTGTATTTGTTTATTTCCTTCATTTAAATATATTAAAAAAGCCTTTCTAGCGAGAAAGGCTTTTTTATCCAGTTAATATATATCCTTTCTCACGAATCCTGGTAGGGAATCACGAGCACGATGGTAATCACAGACAATATAAGTTTAAGATATTCATGTTGGTTTTAAACCCGTCAAGACTTGGTTTTTAAAACGAAGTTCAAAAATCCCATAAATAATTTTAATATCAAAACAATTTATTTAAAAAATAAAAGAAAGCTTATGATTTTAAAAAATATTCTGGTTACTAACTTGTAATATTACAAATTTTCTGAAATTTATTTATAAAATTCATTCATGGAAGGATCAGGATTTTAATTGGCAATCACATGCACGAAAGAATCAAAAAGAATCGACAACTATGGGACCAATGGGCCAAGATTCACATTAATTCAAAATTTTATAACCTTGGGTCCTTTTTAAGCGGAGCCAATACTTTAAATGAAATAGAAAGTAATGAATTGGGAAAGGTGGACGGTCTATCTGTTTTGCACCTGCAATGTCACATGGGCATGGATTCGATTTCTCTGGCGAGAATGGGGGCGGAGGTTACGGGAGTTGATTTTTCTGAAGTGGCCATCAAAAAAGCAAAAGAGTTGGCAGGTGAGTTGAATATTAAAGTAGAATTCATTCTGTCCGATGTTTATAACATAAATAAAAAGATTCGTAAAAGATATGACAGGGTGTTCACATCTTATGGGGTGATCTCCTGGTTGCCCGATTTAATGGAATGGGCCAGATTGATATCAGAACGTTTAAAATCCGGAGGAATCTTTTATCTCGTCGAGTTTCATCCTCTATTATGGATGTTGGATGAACAATTTCTGCATATTAAATATCCATATGATTCCGCCGGATCCCCATTGGAATTCTCCAATGTATCTTCCTATGCTGCTCCGGATATTGCCCTTCATAACCAGGAATTCAACTGGCAACACGGAATTGGAAAGGTAGTTAATTCATTAATATATTCCGGATTACAGATAGAATTCCTAAACGAACATTTTTATTCTCCCTATCCGATTTTCCCGGATGGAATAGAAATAGGCAAATCAAAATGGGTCCATAAAAAATGGCAACAGGATATCCCGTATGTTTTTTCAATCAGGGCCAAAAAATATTGAAATTCATGCAACCTTATCCGGATTTTATTGTCTTATTAAAGTAAAATTGGAATTCCATGAAATCACAACTATTTGCGTCAGCTCTTTTTGCTTTAATTTTAATTAGTCAAAATGATTTAATCGCTCAGGAAAAACTGGCAGAAGAAAGTTTTGACCTTGAGAATGTCCGGTCACTTGAAGTTCGGGGCAAATTCTGTAACGTCGAATTAAACGGTACTTCCAGCAGAAATTTAAGCATGGAAGGCTACATCAGAGGTTCCGGAGATCCCGATAAGTATAAAATCAAATATGAAAAGCAGGGAGATCATGTTGAAGTATGGGTAGAATCTCCGATGTCGATCTGGGGAAATATTCAAAGTTTGCTCAGATTTGATGTGCCCGGAAATGTGGAAATTGTTGTTGATAATTCATCGGGTAACCTTATAGCGCATAACATCAGTTCCGGTCATATCAATCTGCAGACCTCCTCCGGGAATATTGAGACTGGTGATACAGATGGGGAAATGCATATAAAATGTACTTCTGGCAACGTATCGGTTGAAACACAAAGCGGAGATCTCTGGGCCACCACTACCTCAGGCAATATCAAGATAAAGAATGTGGAAGGAGATTCTGAAATCAACACAACTTCGGGTAATATCAACCTGGAAAATCTGGTTGGCAATAGCGCTGCACATTGCAGTTCAGGAAATATCACCATGATTCAGTTGAATGGAAAGTTGAGTGCGGAAACCTCCTCAGGAAATATTAAAGGGGAAAATATACTTCTCACCAGCGATTCTGATTTCAAAGCAACTTCGGGTAATATCAAAATTGATCTATTGAACGGGGAAGATGATTTAAGTTTTAATCTGGAGGCGGGTTCAGGCAATCTGAAAGCAATAGGAAATTCAGGTGAAGACAAAATGATAATACGTGGCGGAAAGATCAATATCCGAGGTATATCCTCCTCTGGAAATCAGACATATATCACCCGATAAACCGAACTTCACCCATCAACCCAGGTCCGGATGAACTTTTCTGTTTTGGATTTCAATTCCGGGCGTTAAATTGATTGGATACTTAATCGGAAATGCCCAGTCTATATAATTCTTTGATTATCTCCATTATGACATCGGCGTTGAAGGTAAAGATAGGAACGGATTTTTCCCTCTCTTTTCCCGTTAATTTGATTTTATGGGTAGTCTCACGACTGGCCATTCCACAATATAAAAATCCCATTCAGATCATAATTGTTCTGCTTGTATCTATCAGTCGCATCCCGGCCTGACTTATTTTGTGATTTGTTTTGGTTTCCTATTTTCCTTACGCTATTCCAGTGAGAGGCGTATTAGGCCGTATAGAATAATGAAGGGATACACTACCCGAGTTCCTTATCCTAATCTACTCATATCTCAGGGCAACAGTGGGATTGGCCGTTGCTGCCCGAATTGATTGATAGCTCACGGTGAGCCAGGAAATTAACAGGGCACCCACACCTCCAATCAGAAAACTCGTTAATCCCATATCGGTTTTGTAAGCAAAGTTTTCAAGCCACCACCGCATCAGGAATATAATTGCGGGTATAGCTACTACCGTGGCTATTAATACAAGTTTAGTAAATTCCCTGGTTAGTAAGATCACAACACTCATCACACTTGCTCCCATCGCTTTGCGAATGCCAATTTCCTTTGATCTTTGTTCTGAAATAAAGGTAGCCAATCCGAACAAGCCGAGGCATGCAATGAATATGGCCAGAGAGGTGAATATGATAAATATTCTACCCAAACGCTGTTCGGTTTTGAATAAGGAGTCAAAGTTCTGGTCGAGGAAAGAATAATCAAAAGGTTCCCCTGGTACCATTTCTTTCCATATGCCCTCGATTTCACTTATCTCGGCTTGAAGATTACCGGGTTCAAGTCGAACAGGCATCAAGTTGCCCCAATCCGCAAGAAAAATTATCAAGGGTTCAATTTCATCGTGCAGGGATGAAAAGTTAAAATCTTCCATTACACCGATCACGTCATGAAACTCCAGGGATCCATCCCGGTTTGGTTCAGCGATCCGGTTCCCTTCATGGCTTGACCATCCTAGTACCTCCATTCCTTTTTTGTTGATGACTACAGAAGATGAGTCCGAAGGAAACTCTTCCGAGAAAAACCTACCTGAAAACATTTTAAGTCCGATGGTCGGAAGATAATCCTGGTCTGTGTAGATCTGGTAAAATAAGACACCTTCTTCTTGAATTCCATTTGGGAAATATACACTGTTGCTATAAACATGGGGGGGGACATAATTTGCAATGCTGGCATTCTTAACACCTGCAAGATTTTTGAGTCGATTTTTGAAGGCCAATTTGTTATCACCCAGAGTCCGCGTATTTTCAATGATCAGTACATTTTCCTTGTCAAAACCCAGGTTCTTTCGCTGAACAAGTTTGAGTTGTTTATAAATGATAAGCGTACTGACGATCAGAGAGATGGATATGGTAAACTGGAATACTACCAGCACACTTCGGATCCAGCCCCCTTTGGTTCCCTTACTGGAAACTCCCTTCAGTACTTTCCCTGGTTGAAAGGAGGTCAGATAAAAAGCCGGATAACTTCCTGCCATAACCCCCACCAGGATCATCATGATGGATATAACCATCAAAGAATTCCCTGATCCCAGGTATTCGATCCCAATACTTTTTTCCGTCAGTTGATTTAGGTACGGTAATGTAAACCACAAAACCCCGATGGCAAAGATGGTGGATATAATACTAATGATAATGGATTCGAGTAGAAATTGGAACATCAGACTCTTCTTGGTAGCTCCTACGGTTTTCCTTATACCCACTTCTTTTGCCCTTCCCGCAGATCTTGCAGTCGCAAGATTCATGAAATTTATACAGGCAATCAGAATAATAAAAATGGAGATAGCTGACAAAAGATATATGTAAGCAATATCTCCTGGAGGTTCAATGTTGCTTTCCACGTTTGAAAAAAGATGGATATCCAGCATGGGTTGTATATAATAACCATAATCTCCACCAGCAGCTCTCCATTCCTCAAGGGTGATGCCGAGGTATTTTAATATTTCTGGTCCCACATGCTTATCGGACATTGCCGTAATATTTTCCTGTACCTCTGCTTGATTAGCATTTTCACGTAATTTGAGGTAGGTGTACAAACTGTTACTGGTCCAGTCCGTACGTTTGCTAAAGTCCCAGGATATCATGGAATAGACCATGTCGAACACAAAATGAGAATTATTGGGCGGGTCTTCCATGATACCGACAATTTCACAGTTCGTTTTATCCGTTCCCATCAGCACCATTTGACCAAGTGGCGTTTCTCCCTTCCCGTGTTCATAACCAAAGTATTTCCTGGCGCTGGTCTCATTCAAAACGATCTGGTTCGGTTCATTCAGTATATTGTCAGGATTTCCTTCCAATAATTTAAAGGTGAAAAAATTAAAGAAATTCGAATCAGCGAGCAGTAGTTTCTTTTCCGTATAAATCTTGTCCTGATACCTGAAAACCACGTCTCTCCACATGTTGATTCTGATTGCATCCTCTACAGCCGGGATCTCCTCCATACTGGCAGCAGCGATCGGTGCACACGTATTTGCACCCTCAATGGGTTTATCCTGAAGTACGCCTTTCAGATAGACCTGATATATACGGTCTGCATCCTGATGAAATTGATCAAAACTGAGTTCATCAAAAATATAAAAAGAGATAAGCATACTGACTGCAATACCTGTGGTCAGACCAAAAATGTTGATGAATGAATAAAACTTATATTTTAAAATATTACGGATGGCAATTTTGAAATAATTTTTTAGCATGGCATTGCTTTTTGCTTTTTATGCTTTTAGATGCAAAAAATACGCTATAGGTTGCTTTTCTCATGGAAATTAACATAAAAGATAGAATAACCTCATCAATGAAGGAATTATTATCATTATACAGATTCCTTTTTCATAGCCGATTATTAATTTGTAAATCGAATTGCCTCACAGTATCCATAGCAACAGTAGAGTCAATCCGTTAAAATAGACATAGTGTATGATCAAATATCAAATAGTTAAGAGATGCTATATACCATGAAAGATTGTACATTTTTGGGGCATAAGTATGATATTATTTTTCAAGATGATTCTTTTGAATTAAGCCATTCATCCAATTTTTTAGGATATCCTTTATCCGGTTTTCTGTAACCCGCCAAAGAATCTCATTGAAGCATTTTTGGGTTGTTTAACCGCTTTTTTTTGAGTTTTATTAGGTGGGATCAGGCAGCCAATGCAATATATGTCCCGGGCACCAGGCAGGTCAGTATGATTCAAGTCCCGTTATTGCTTAATCACCTTTATTGGGATTGAAAGCATCTTGAAACTGTCCGTAACCTGTAATGGTTATCATTATGGAAATAAGAAAAGGAATATCAGGAAAGTGGAGAGTATACTCTGGTGTATGGTGACATGTGGAAATTATATAAATATCACCCGATGAAATAATTGTCGTCAGTTGACCCGAAAATCACCCGTTGATCCTGGTACGCGTATATTTTTCTATTTTGGCTTTCAAATCCGGAGCATTAAAAGGCTTCGATACGTAGTCCGAAATTCCGAGACCATATAATTCATTGATGTTCTCCATCATGACATCGGCGGTCAATGCTATGATAGGAACCGGCATTTCACCTTCTTTTTCCATCAGTTTTATTTTTTGGGTGGCTTCCCGACCATCCATTTCCGGCATATGCAGGTCCATCAGGATCAGATCATAACTGTTTTGTGAATATTTTTCGATCGCAATCTTACCGTTTTCCGCGATATCGACATCATAATTCCATTTCTCTAGAAATTTTTTGGCAACTTTCAGATTCAGCTCATTATCTTCCACAAGAAGGATTTTTTTAAGGGAGGTCCCTTGATTGACCCCGATTTCCAATTCATCTTCAAGATCTGAAATAACCACGGTTTCATGAATGGGCAACGTTATTTCGAAAAAGAATTCAGAACCGGTACTGGGTTTGCTCCTCACCCTGATCCGGCTGCCATGCAGGCTTACCAGATAACGAACGATGGATAATCCAAGGCCGCTCCCTCCATATTTCCGGGTGGTTTCGGTTCGGGCCTGCTCAAATCTCTCGAAGATCCGGGTCAGTTCCTCCTTCGTCATGCCAATGCCGGTGTCTTTTACCGAAAACCTTAAATCGATCTCTTTATCTGTTTTTCCCAGACAGTTAATACTGATCTCTATTCCGCCTTCGGAAGTGAACTTGAGCGCATTTTCAATTAAATTATTCAGGATCTGTGCCAACCGGTGTTGGTCACCTACCAGATAATCGGGTATATCCGGATCAGCCTGAACCTTAAAATCAAGCTTTTTGTCTTTCGCCCTGGTAGCAAATGCAGTTTCAATATATTGCAGGAAGACATGCATGTGAAAAGGGCTTTTTTCCAGTTTTATTTTTCCTTCCTTGATTTTGGATATGTCCAGGATGTCATTGATAAGCACAAGCAGGTTCTTCCCTGAAAACTTAATACTTTTCAGTGCCTCCAGCTGATCTTTCCTGGGTTTTTCCATCAATAAAAGGTCTGTCATTCCGATGATGGCATTCAAGGGGGTCCTGATCTCATGGCTCATATTGGATAAAAATTCCTGTTTGGCCAGTGAAGCCATTTCCGCCCGATCCTTGGCTTCTTTAAGTTCCCGGTTATTGCTCTCGAGGATCCGGTTTTTCTCTTCAATGTCCCTGTGAGCTTCTTCGATTTCCTTGTTCTTTACATGAAGACTTATATTGGATCTCTTTTTATTTTCATAAGCCCTCCATAATAAAAAGAGGATGATAATCAGGAAGGAGGATAAAAGCAAACCGCCATGTAATATCAGATCATCGGTAAATGATTCCGAATATGGGGTACTATCAAAAAGGGAAACATATAACATAAAGCTTGATCGGTATGAGAGTAAATATGATAATTTTTTATGACTATTGTCAATATTTTATTATACATTATCCTACATGTGAAATTAAAAATATTTTTTCTGCAGTAACTTTTTTTTAATACATGCGTCTTCCTGTTGAAATGTATCTCGAGTACTTCAAAAAAGAAATAATTCCGTTGAAACAGAAATTGTATCGATATGCCAGGTCCTATCTTAAAGATGAGACCCAGGCGGAAGATATCGTACAGGAAGTTTTTCTAAAACTCTGGGATAAACGGAATGATATCAGCCGGATTAATAATATTGAAGCCTGGAGTATGACGATTACAAAAAATATGGTTTTGGATAAAATCCGTGCGAAAAGAAGTTATTCAATGGATCCTCAGGAAATGAAAATAAATGAATACGATAGTGAGACCCCAGACCTCATCATTGAACGGGCTGAGATCCGGACGGATATTCGAAGGATGATTGAAACATTACCGGATAAACAGAGAGAAGTGATCATTCTGCGGGAAATTGAGGGATATTCCTACCAGAAAATCGGGGAAATCATGGGCATTGATCAGAATTTGGTGCGGGTAACCTTGTTTAGGGCGAGAGATAATCTCAGGAAAAAAATACTAAAAACTGAACGTTATGGACTTTAATGAAGCAAAGGTTTTGCTTGAAAAGTACTGGAATTGTGAAACATCCCTGGAAGAAGAAGGTCTGTTAAGATCCTATTTTCAACAGGAGGAAATACCCGATGAACTTAAAAAATATGAGGAATTGTTCCGGTTTTTTTCAGAAGAAAGGGAGAAGGAACTAAACCAGGATTTTGATGATAAAATGATGACCCTGGTTAAAAATAGAAAGAATCATGGCAGTCAAAGGTATTTAATTATAATGTATAAGGTGGCGGCGGCTATATTATTGGTGCTTTCTTTTTTTGTCATTCATGAACGGTTTATCCGGGTAAAAGATCAGGCCAAAAAAGTAGTCGTAGATACTTTCAGCGATCCCGAAAAGGCACTGGAGGAAACAAAAAGAGTGCTGTACTTTGTTTCTGAAAAATTAAATAAAGGTAAGGAAGAGGTATCCAGACTCAACAAGTTTAGAAAAGCAGAAGATGTAGTTCGAAACGCAAATTATAAAGAAATATGAAAAAGTTTTGTTTATTGATTGTAGGCATATTACTGATCATTCCTGGCATGGCACAGGAAGATGCCATCAGCAAATTTTTCAGTAAATACGAAGGCAGGGAAGATTTTACTACCATTTATATAACAAGCCGGATGTTTGGATTGATCGCTCAGATCCCGGAAAGCGAGGATGAAGAGGATGTAATGAATGTGATCCGGAAACTGAAAGGATTGAAAATTCTTACCACCGATGAATACGCGGAAAAAGAACAGCTCTACCGGGAAGCATTGAAGACATTGCCCAAGGAAGGTTATGATGATTTAATGGTCATCAAGGAAGGAGATGAACAGATCAAATTCCTGATTTCGGAAAAGGATGGTAAAATCAATGAATTCCTAATGCTAATTGGCGGCAACGACAACTTTTTTCTGATGAGTATGGTAGGGGATCTCACCCTGGATGATATTTCAAGATTATCTAAAACCATGGATATAGAGGGATTTAATCATCTTGAAAAATTAAAGGAGAATAAAGAAGACCAATAAATCCAATCATAAAATGAAAAAGATATTCTTATTCGGTTTATTCCTGCTTGCAGGTACTGTGGCACTGGCTCAATCAAAAGCGATTGATAAATTTCATGAAAAATATAAAGGTGATGGGAAGTATCTATCCATCAACATTGAAGGAGGGCTGTTAAAACTATTGACAGATATCGACACCAATGATGAGGAAGCGGGAGACTTTCTGAAAGCGATCAGTGGATTGGAGTCGATCAATATTCATAAGATTGACCGTCATGAATCCAGCCTCGATGAAGGTTATATTGAGTCTTTTAAAAAGGAAATTAAAAAAGAAAAATTTGAAGAGTTGATGGTGGTCCATGATGGTGATAGCCAGGTTAATTTTTTAATAAAGGAGAGCAAGGGAAAAATCAGTGACTTGCTGATGATGGTGGAAGAGACAGATGAATTTTTCTTATTGAGCTTTTCAGGAGAGATTGATCTGGCAACTTTATCCAAACTTTCGGATGACCTGGATATCAAAGGTGCCAAGCATCTTAAAAAAATTGATCAGGAGGACTGATAATAAAATAATCTTTTCGTGTAAAGCATTTTTCCCTTTCGGGAGATAACCCTTCATGAATTTGGGTTTTAAAACCGGTTGATGCATTTTTGTTCACCAGATGCAGTCTTTTACACGAGATGGAATCAGGCTTGATTTTAAGCCTTATGAAACTTGTTTGAGGATCGTTATCCTGAGAAATGAACATGCAGGGTTTAATCAGGATGCCGATCCTTTTCCTGCCTTTCAGATAATCCGGTTGTATTATAAATTTGATCCTCTTTTTAATAAATATCTTCTTCTTTTAATCATTTTGGTATTTTTACTTAAATTCCGTACAATTTCTGCCGGTTTATATTCCATTGGGTGGCAGAGATTTTTTGAGTATGATAAAAAAAGGGTTTTCAAAAAAGTTGGAACTAAAACTTCATCTATGAAATTGCGTTTATTTGTCAATCTGATATATACCCTTGGAAATCAGTTGGAAAAGTGGAAAATGAGTGAAGATTTTTCAGATATCGATATTCTCCCAGTAGGGATTGAAAGAGAACAATAGCATAATAAGTCTAAACGATTCAATGAAAAGAATATATAAGTTTTTTCAATCAATCGGATTATTCATCCTGAAAACCTGGGTAATGATCGCCATTCGGGCTTATTATCGGAAAATAAAGGTCAGGGGAATTGAAAAAATCCCCCTAGATGCTCCCATCATATTTGCACCAAATCACCAGTATGCTTTTATGGATGCCCTTGTAGTGGCTACCGTTGACAAACGGATCCCTTATTTTTTGGTCAGGGCTGATATATTTCAGTCACCTGTTGCCAATTTTCTATTAAGGGCACTGAGAATGATGCCTGTTTACCGTAAACGGGACAAAGTGGATATGTTGTCAAAGAATGAAGAGATCTTCAATAAATGTGTTAAAATTTTACTGGAAAGGAAACATCTGATCATTTTCCCGGAAGGCAATCATAGTAAGATCCGGAGGATCCGCACCATCCGGAAAGGGATCATGCGCATCGCATTCCGGGCCATCAATGAAGACGGAAATATAGATGATCTGGTCATTATACCAGTCGGGATCAATTATGATGATAATTCTAAATTTCAGTCTGATTTATTTGTACAATTTGGTGATCCTATCAAGGTCAAGGATTTTAAGGATACCTATCAGATCAACCAGTCAAAAACCTTCAGCGAAATGGCGGACAGGATCTATCAATCACTCACCGCACTTACCGTAAATATCAATAACGCCGATTCGTATAAATTTTATGAGAACGTTTTGAAAATTTATACACCCCATTATATGCGGAAATTAAAAATGAGTTATAAAAATCTGGTGGATCGGTTTCACGCATATAATAGAATTATTTCAGGAATGGATAGCCTCAGCAATGCCGGGAGAAATGAATTCAAACGATTTGAGGCTGCCAATAACCGGTTTTTCAAGCAACGACTGAAATCAAATTTTGATCCGGTTTACCTGGGCCGTTATTTTGATACCCGTCTTCAGCGGTTTAAGAACTATTTGGGATTGATTTTATTCTGGCCCATTTATATTTATGGACTGTTGAATAATTTGCTTGCCCTTTTTCTTCCCTATATCATCAGCAAGTTTACCGTACGGGATGACCATTGGCAAAGTTCGGTCAAACTGGCAATAGGACTTCTTTCATTTCCCGTTGCCTATTTGATACAGGCCATCATCTTTTATCAGTTTTTCCCCAATGGCTGGTATGTATTTCTATATCTGATCTCCGTAGTTATTACTGGAATACTCGCCAAAATATACCAGGAATGGATTCACAGGTTCTGGGAAAGTTTTAAAATATGGATTCTAAGATCGAGTAAAAAACGGGAATATGTACGGATCAGGAACAGCTATAATCAATTGATTCAAAAACTGGATAATACCCTGCTAGGTGCATCAAAAGATTAACGAGAAAAAATTAATAATTTTCGGATTTAGAAAATTTTTAATCCTCCATATTTTAACAGGTAGTTCATGATCTTCCATTTATTATCAGGCCCACGCAATATCTCCACCGCATTGATGTATTCTTTTGCACAACGGCCTGATATGGAGGTACTGGATGAACCACTTTATGGATACTATCTTTCAAGGGTGGATATTCAACATCCCGGAAGAGAGGAAGTTATAAAAACCATGGAAACGGATGGTGAAAAAATTTTAAAATCATTGATTCAATTGAATGATGGACCTCTTCATGTGTTTGCTAAAAACATGGCACACCATTATGTAGATCTGCCTTATAAATTTCTCCTGAAATTTTCCAATATCTTTTTGATCAGAGATCCCAGAGAGATGCTTTTATCTCTTTTAAATCTGATTCCCAATCCTGTGTTACGTGATACCGGCTTACAAAGGCAATGGGAATTGTTTAATTTTCTTCATGAATCCGGACAAGAACCTTTGGTGCTGGATGCTAAAACATTATTGTCGGAACCGCGGTTGGTTCTAAAGATTTTATGCAATAAACTTGGGCTGAAATTTTATGATCAGATGCTTAGCTGGCCGGAGGGACCCAAAGCGTACGATGGTATCTGGGCTAAATACTGGTATACGTCACTTCATCAAACTTCGGGATTTATTAAACACATTCCCAAGGAGGAAGATATTCCGGTCCGGTTCAACTCTCTCTACCAGCAATGTGTGGTATTTTATGAACGATTAGTCAACTTTTCTATCAAAATTTAAGATCAAGGAAATGATAAAACCCAATTTGCCGGATTCAAGAAATCAGCATCTGTTTATCAACATAAATGGCCAGATTTATCCCAGAGAAGAGGCAAAAGTTTCCGTTTTTGATTCTACTGTGCAGGGAGGGGATGCAGTCTGGGAAGGCCTGCGCGTTTACAATGGTAGGATATTTATGCTGGATGCACATCTCAAGCGAATGATCGATTCGGCCCGGGCCATGGATTTCAAGAATATACCCTCCATACAGATAATCAGAGATGAAATTTTAAAAACCCTGAAAGCGAATAAGATGCGGGATGAAACGCATATACGTCTCACGCTTTCACGCGGGGAGAAGACCACCTCGGGAATGGACCCGCGTTTAAATGTATTGGGATGTACTTTGATCGTTTTGGCTGAATGGAAAAAACCTGTCTATGATCCGGAGGGCATCTTTTTGATCACCTCCTCCATCCGCCGGAATCCGCCTCAATGTATTGACTCTAAAATTCATCACAATAATCTGATTAATAATATTTTAGCAAAAATTGAAGCCAACTATGCAGGAGTGGAAGACGCCATTATGCTGGATATTTATGGATACGTCAGCGAAACCAATGCCACCAACATATTCATTATAAAGGATAATCGATTGTTAACGCCATTGGCAGAAAGTTGCCTGCCGGGCATAACACGCGCAGTGATCTTTCGTCTGGCCGGAGAAAATCAGATCCCAATTCAAGAAAAAAGATTGACCATTTCAGAGGTGTATACTGCGGATGAGATCTTTGTTACCGGTACAATGGGTGAAATAACTCCGGTTTTGCGGGTGGATGGCAGGATTATCGCCGGGGGCAACCGGGGTGAAATGACCACGCAAATACAGAAGCTGTATAAACGCCTGACTCAAACGGAAGGTTATCTGTTGCCTTTTTGATTTTAATGTCATAAGTCATCCGGTATTATTTACAAATTCTTTTATATTGTACCATATTTTATTTGGTAGATGGAATCGACAGTTGAAAGATCTTTACTGGAGTCTTATTTTAAAAAGTATAGAAATCAAATCATCGGCATTGATGCGGCCATACGAACACCTTTTGGTATTAAAAAGATCATTTATGCCGACTGGATCGCAAGTGGTCGTCTCTATCGGCCAATAGAAGATGTTTTAGTGAATGAGATAGGGCCTATGGTCGGCAATACGCATTCCGAATCAAGTGAAACAGGAAAGCTGATGACCTATGCCTATCACTACGCTCACCGGATTATTAAGGATCATGTAAATGCCAATGAAGATGACGTGATCATAACGGCTGCTACCGGTATGACTGGCGCGGTATGTAAATTTCAACGTATTCTTGGATTGAAGGTGCCGGAAAAACTAGAAAAATACATCCGGATTCCTGAGGAAGAAAGGCCTGTGGTCTTCATAACACATCTGGAACATCATTCCAATCATACTTCATGGCTCGAGACCATTGCCGATGTAATAGTCATTGAACCTGATGATAATCTGATAGTTGATCCGGATCATTTGACTGAAGAAATTAAAAAATACACGCATAGAAAGTTAAAGATTGGCGCATTCTCAGCCTGTTCGAATGTGACCGGTTATATTCCACCATTTTATCATCTGGCCCGGATCATGCATGAAAATGGAGGTGTATGTTTTGTGGATTATGCCGCTTCTGCACCGTATGTTGAAATAAATATGCATCCTGAAGACCCTATGAAATCATTGGATGCAATTTACTTTTCTCCTCATAAATTTTTAGGCGGACCGGGCAGTTCGGGAGTATTGATTTTTAATAAGAAGCTATATAAGAACCGTATTCCTGATCATCCTGGCGGGGGAACGGTAAACTGGACCAATCGCTGGAATGAGTACAGTTATGTTACGGATGTAGAAGCCAGGGAGGATGGGGGAACGCCTGGTTTCTTGCAGGCTTATAAGATCGCCTTGAGCATTATCCTGAAAGAACAGATGGGAATAGATAAGATTCATCAGCGGGAAAGGGAATTGCTTGATATTGCATTTAAAAAACTGCCGGAAGTAAAAGGATTGAAGATTCTGGCCGAAAATATCACGGACCGTCTGGGGGTCCTCTCATTTTACATCGAAGGGATCCATCATAATTTGATTACTAGATTGCTGAATGATTTTTATGGCATACAGGTACGTGGAGGATGCTCATGCGCCGGAACTTATGGACACTTTCTTTTAAACGTAGACTATGACCAATCTCATGAAATAACCAGCCATATTGACCATGGAGATCTGTCCCTTAAACCCGGGTGGGTACGACTAAGTATCCATCCAACCATGACCAATGAGGAAATGAATACGGTGATCCGGGCGCTTCATGATATCAGCGACCATATTGAAGAATACCGCAGTTTCTACACCCTCAATCCTTCAACCAATGAATTTGTGCATAAAACTTTTCATTCTGATTATAAAGGGAAAGTTGAAAAATGGTTTTCCTTCAGGTCCTGACCTGATGAATCAGGACTCCAGCTCTCAAAAGAAAATCGGGTGGTGAGGATTTTCTGTATATTCAAAGTTTGACTATTACCATTTTCCTGATTTTTTTCTTTCTTAGGAAGGAATAAAACCTCAAAAATTATTTATTACAACGGATGTATTCACAGAATATAATTATTTAATCCACCCAAAAAATAAATAACATTTTTCATCTGCATAATCAGCTGAAATTCAGTAATATGCAATTTAATTAAAAAAATTTATCGGGAGGAAGCAACCATTCGACTGTTTTTCCAGTATTGGGGGTGTCAAATTAATTAAGTGGATATACGCGAAAACGAAAATCTGATTCAAATTCTGGAAGGTTGTGAAAAAAATAACCGGAAGAGTCAGAAATTGCTTTATCAGCAATTTTTCGGATATGCTATGAGTATTTGCATGCGGTATACGCGAAATCAGGCGGATGCTATTGAGGTCTTAAATGATTCCTTTATGAAAGTGTTTACCCAGTTGAAAAAATTCGATCAATCCAGATCCTTTAAAAGCTGGTTCAGAAGAATCCTGATCAACACTTCCATAGATCATTTAAAAAGGGAAATGAAACATCAATTCCAGATGAGTATTGAAGATAATGAGGTGGAAATGGAACAACCAACAGTGGAACAGAAAATTCGTCACGAAGAATTGATCCGTTTGATCCAGCATTTAACACCGGCTTACCGGTCTGTTTTTAATCTCCATGTGATCGATGGATACACACATGAAGAAATTGCTGAAATGTTGGGGATATCGGTTGGAACGTCAAAATCGAATCTGGCGAAAGCACGATTGAACCTGCGTGAAATGTTAAAAAAAATTGAAAGGCATGAATTTATACGAATTGCCAGATAAGGAATTTGATTCCATATTTAAAAAGGCTGCCGAACAGGCTGAATACCCTTTCAATGAATCGGCTTGGGATGGATTTGAACAAAGATTAAACCGGTGGGAGAAATTCAACCCGGCTTTCTGGAAAATTAGCGGGGGATTGATCATCGTATTATTGGGGATGGTTACCTGGCTGATCCTTAGAAGTCCGGATAGAACCACATCTGAATTATCTAATGGTCGTTCTATACCAACTGCAGAAACCCAATTGGAAAATACATCGGGCTCACCCATGAATGACCGCGTCCAATGGGGAAACGGTCAAGATGCAGATAATAGTACGCAGTTGGATCTCAGGACACAACTGAATAAAGAAACTGGCTTGGATGTTGGATTTCAACAGGATGTAAGGGGGGAAAAGGATGAAGAAGAAGGACTGTATAAGGTGAGCCAAAAGGACTCCCGGCAACAAAAGAACGCAGTGACCAAACAGGAAAGTCCATCGCAAAATGAGAATGCCGGTTATAAAGGATTATTAATAAAAGAAGTAGAAAGGAATGACCAGGAAGTAACAGGTGTGGAGTCTATAAATGCCAGCGTGGTCAATTCGGTCCCGGATGAAAGAATCGATTCAGAGAATAGCGGGAAGAAAGAGGGTATGTATTTAGTCAGAGAGGGGGGACAGGACGGATCGATCATGGATCATGTAGGAAACCAGAAATTCAGAGAGGGCCAGTTGACAGGTTTGGGATTGCCTGAATCAAGCGGGCCCATCTCAGAAAGTGCAATTTTCGGGAAAAAAACCGCTACTTTGGAGGTGGTCCCTTCAGAAAAAGAGCGCCACAGGTTAGGTTATTCATTGAATTTCAGTATAGGGCCTGATTTCAGTGGGGTAGGAGCTAATTCTTATGGTGCGGGAACCTTTGTGGGATTGGGATTTGAGTTGTTCTTTCTGAAAAATCTGAGCCTGATGGTCGGTGTATCACATTCCAGAAAGAAATATGCCGTACATGATGAATATTCGGCTCCTTATCCAGGTATCTGGACATATGGACAGGTGCCTGATCAGGTGGATATTGCCTGTCATGTACTGGATATCCCGGTAAATCTTTATTATTCCGTTTTTCAAAATGAGAAAAACAGGCTCTTTGCTGGTGCAGGATTATCTACATATTTGATGTTGACCGAAGAATATCATTTCGAATATTACAATCAATACAATCCGAGTCTCATCCAGGATTATGAAATCAGCAATAAAAATCAACATTATTTTGGTATTGTAAATTTATCAGCCGGCTATACCAGAATTGTGAGTGACCGTTGGTCCTGGCAATTGGAGCCCTATTTAAAATTGCCCATCCAGGACATAGCCGCTGCGAAAGTCAGACTGAATAGTTTCGGTGCGCTTATATCACTGAAATACAGATTCAGGTGAAGTAAAAGAAAATTTCAATAGCTAAAAACTAAACCTTACAAACATGAAAAAAAATGTTAATGAGAAAAGTACGTCCATCGTACGCTCGTTGTTACTGATCACAGGGACATTCATCGCCCTTTTCATTGTCCTGCTTTTCACCGGATGCAATGATGATGACAATCCTGATCCCGGCAGTAATCTTCCGGATCTAACTGGCAATAGCGTTACCTACAGCCTGGTTTCTTCGGCTGGATCAGGGGTAAACGGTACGGTTGTATTTGCCGAAACCACAAAAAATACAACTTTAGTCACTTTTAGTATTACTGGCGGAACTCCAGGAGGAGTCCACCCGGTTCATATCCATCAGAATTCAAAAATTGAAGGTGGGGGAATTGTGATCAGTCTAGGCGATATTGATGGCTCCACGGGAAAGCTTGAAGTTGAAGTGGAATCCATGGATGATGATAATACCATCTCCTATGATGACCTGGTTGATTTTGATGGACATATTAACATCCATGAAAGTCCTTCCGATCTAAGCAACATCGTGGCCTTCACTGACATTGGAGAAAATGAGCTGACCGGGCAGCAGGAGGATTATGAATTGTTTGGGAAAATAGACCCTTCTGTTAAAGGGGAGGTCCTTTTCCAGGAAAGGAAAAGCGGTGAAACGTTGATTACCGTAAAGGTGGAGGATTATAATGGCACGGAGGATCTTCCCAATCATATCCATGCGAACAATGTAGTGGATGGGGGCCCCATCGTGATCAGTCTGAATCCGGTTAATGTGTCGTCGGGCATAGGTATCACGAATGTGAGTCTTACCGATGATGATACACCCATTACATATGGCCAACTGAAGGAATTCGATGGGCATTTCAAAGCCCATAAGAGTGAATCTGAACTGCAAACTGTTATTGTGCAGGGGGATATTGGTCAAAATGAATTGACCAGTGATTCGGAAGAATATGAACTGAAAGCAAAAACGGGAAATAATGTGTCAGGTACAGCTACATTTACCAGGAGACGGAATGATGAAACCCTGGTTACCCTGGTGCTGAATAATACACAGGATGGTAATAACCATCCGGCCCATATACACAATAATACGGCTGCAGAAGGAGGGGGAATTTCCATCGATCTTTCATCAGTTGATGGTACGAGGGGGATGAGCTTGACCAATGTGACTGAATTAAATGATGGAACCGCAATTTCCTATGATGACCTGATTGAGATAGACGGATATATCAATGTTCATCTAAGCGGGAGTCAATTGCAGACCATTGTATCCCAGGGAGATGTTGGACAGAATGTGTTGACAGGCAATTCAGAATCGTATGGTTTGTCAGGTGTCGGTGGATCCGGTGTTTCAGGTACAGTATCTTTTTTCGAGCGAAAAAATGAAACGACACTGGTTGAAATCTCTCTCACCGGAACATCAGAAACAGATACGCATCCTGCCCATATTCATGCGAACGATGTTTTAACAGGAGGGGGAATTATCATTGGGCTGAATGCCGTGAACGGAGCGACCGGTAAAAGCCTGACACAGGTTGAATTTATGGATGATAATACACCGATCACCTATGATGAGATGACAGCAATCAACGGACATGTGAATGTACATAAAAGTACCAACGACTTCTCCGTCGTAGCCAATGGTAATGTCGGGGATAATGCAAACTAAACAGGAGATACAGGATCCGGGAGATGTGTTGCCGGGAAGGTGAAGTTGGTTCCCGGGTCCTTTCCTAAACTTCAATTAAAATGCAAATAACCATGAAAAATCTGAAACTGATAAGTTATGCAATACTTTTAGGGTCCCTGGCAACGATCATTTTCGAAGGATGTTCCAGTGATAAGGCCCCGGATCCGGTTGACTGTGACGTAAACCCGGTAAATATACAATCGATTACTTCCACAGAGGCTACCTGCGGAATAGATGATGGAAAACTTACCATTTCGGCTGAAGGCGGCTCAGGAGATTTTATGTACAGCATTAACGGGACTGATTTCCAATCATCTAACATTTTTGAAAATTTGGGCGCAGGTAATTATACGGTATCCGTCATGGATGCAAATGAATGTTCAACGACCGGTTCGGGTATTGTTGAGAGTTCTTCAGGTTTGATTATGACCGTGGATCTATCAGCGGAAGCTGGATGTGATACAGAAAATGGGATACTTTCAGCCGAAGTAACAGGTGGAGAGGCCCCTTATCGATACAGGCTGAATAATGGATCTTTCCAGGACAATCCCGAATTCTCAGGTCTGGCTTCGGGCACCTACACCTTGATGGCTCAGGATGCCAATGGATGCCTGGTCGCTGCTTCCGTCGATATGATAAATGGAACCAGTTTAACAGACGATGTCATGCCGGTCATAACAACGAATTGTGCGGTATCGGGATGCCACGATGGAAATAGCGGAATTATAAGCTGGGCAAATAAAAATAATGTGATTGCCAATGCAGCCAGTATCAGGACCAGGACGGGCAACGGATCCATGCCTCCCGGGGATCGTAGCATTACAGACGAGGAAATTCAGACGATAGCATGCTGGGTGGACGATGGTGCGGAAGATAACTAAGCGGATCGCTTTTTTCCTATGGATCCTCCTGCTCATATCCGGGATGACACTGGATGCGCTGGGACAGAAATACATTGCCCGGAACGGTTACGTACGTTTTTTCTCAGAGGCACCATTGGAAAATATCGAAGCCATCAATCAGGAAGGTTTGAGTATTTACGACACGACAACCGGGAAAATTGCATTTAACATCCCCATTGAAAATTTTGAATTTGAGAAAAAATTAATGCAGCAGCATTTCAATGAAAACTATCTGGAATCAGAAAAGTATCCGAATTCTACATTTCAGGGAGACATTATCGGATTTTCGGAGGTAGAAGGGAAACAGGATCTGAAGGCCAGGGGAAAGATGACCATACATGGAGTGACCCGGGATATTTCCGTATCCGGAAAGGGCGTTAAAGAAGGGGATCATATTGTATTGGAGGCTTTATTTTCGATAAAACTGGAAGATTACAATATAAAAATTCCCAGGGTGGTTCTTTATAACATTGCCGAAGAAGTAGAAGTAACTATAAAATTTGAATATGTTCCGTATGAAAATAAATAAATGGTTATATCAAAATAGCTTATTGGCTCTTCTGATCGTCTGGGTAATGATCCCTTTTCGAGGGTATTGCCAGGATGAACTGATTGATTTGCTGGAACAAAATAAGGATACATCGGAAACAGTCTGGATCAGTAATACTTTCAAGGGGACAAGGCTGATAAACGGTCAAACGATTGAGGTGAGAGACCGTGGAGTATTGGAATTTATGATCATGCACCGGTTTGGAAGGCTGAATTCTGGTGCATATGAATTTTTTGGATTGGATAATGCCAATATCCGTCTCGGGTTGAATTACAGCATCACCAATAAACTGACAGTTGGGATCGGGCGAAGCTCTTTTGATAAAGTATATGACGGATTCCTGAAATACCAGTTATTGAAACAATCCACGAGATTGAAAAACAATCCATTTACCCTGACATTAACGGGAGGGGTTTACATCAAGACGTTGCGACCTTCGGAACCGGACACGAAAATTCCTTTCGATCAGAAACTGGCTTATTCCGCACAGGTGTTATTGGCCAGAAAATTCGGGGAACGTTTGTCCCTGCAACTGATGCCCACCTTGGTCCATAGAAATTACGTTGAAATTCCAGGTGACGAGAATACGATTTATACTGTTGGGATAGGAGGGAGGATAAAAATAAGTCAGCGTATTGCCATTACAGGCGAATATTATCCACGTTTTAACGGCAATGAAGCCAATGACATTTATAACTCTTTATCCTTTGGCATTGACATTGAGACTGGTGGACATGTATTTCAGCTGATGTTTACCAATTCTCGTCAAATGATCGAAAAAGGATTTATTACGGAAACGGATGGTAAATGGGGAAATGGTGATATTCATTTTGGATTTAATATTTCCAGGGTATTCTATTTGAACTCAAATGGGAAGAAAAAAGACTGGTAGGATATTACGAATACATTTTAATTTTCAGGATGAATATTTTAAATATTCGTCCTGAAAATCCTCTTGGATTTTCGAAATTGGTCGGCAAATCATCGTTTAAACAGATAAAAAGATACCAAGCCGGATCAGCCCATTGATGAGAAAAAAGAAAAAGCCCGCAGTCCTGATCTTTTCAGCCAGAGTACGATCTTATTTTGACTAAAAACCATTATTTAATCTTTCCATTCGGCGACAAATAGATTTGTGTCGCGCGTACCTTGGTTATTGCGATTTGAAGAAAAAACCAGATACCGGCCATCATTTGAGAAAACAGGAAAAGCGTCAAAGGTATCATCCTGTGTGATCTGCTCCAGTCCACTCCCGTCGATATTGATCATGTATAAATTGAAAGGGAAACCCCGCTCGGTGGTATAATTGGAGGCAAATATGACCTTTTCACCGGAAGGATGAAAAAATGGACACCAGTTGGCCTGGCCCAGATCCGTCAACTGCCTCAGATCACTACCATCGGCATTACAGATAAACAGCTCCATTTCGGTTGGTTTTACCAGCCCTTCATTCAATAGAGACTTATATTCTTCAATTTCTTCTTCTGTTTCTGGTCTGCTGGCCCTGAAAATTAATTTTTTGCCATCCGGTGAAAAAAAGGCACCCCCGTCATATCCCAGGTCAAAAGTGATCTGTTTTAACTCAGAACCATCAATATTCATGGTGAATAATTCCAGATCGCCCGTTCTCAACGAGGTAAAAACAATTTTATCACCCATGGGCGAAACCGTGGCTTCTGCATCATAACCTGGTTCATGGGTAAGCTGACGGATAATATTTCCCTGAAGGTCAGCAGTAAAAATGTCATAACCAGGATAGATGGGCCATACATATTTTCCATCTTCACGGCGGCCTGGAACTGCAGGGCATACCGGATCGGTCAGATGGGTGGATGCATAAATGATCGTGGTATCTCCCGGTAAAAAATAGGAACAGGTAGTTCTGCCCTTTCCGGTACTTACCATCACGGGCCTGGAATTTTCCAGATCCTCATTTTTCCAGTTAAAATAAAAAATCTGATCGCATTCGAGATCCCATGATTTATTATTGGATTGGAATACCATCAACCTATCGTCGAAACTCCAATACGCTTCGGCATTATCTCCCCCAAACGAAAGTTGTTTCAGGGAGTTAAAATGAGATTCTCCTCTATATACAATCGAGTTATCTGCTTTCAATGTATCCGCCTCCTTCTCGGAAGGGTTATTTGAACGATGCTGGCACGAAAGGGATACATAAATAATCAGAAAAAGGATATATTGATAGAACTTCATCAGGATAATATTTAAAGTGTAATCTTTTTTTCTTTCACATTTATTTACATTTGCCTATCCAATAAAATCAGAGGAATAAAATGATTCGTAAAAATAAGAACTTATTTATTTTCATGGCCATGGCCCTGGGGTATTTAATGGGATGTAAACCTGGGGATACTGCCCGTCAGGATATTAAGACCCTTGAGGAGGACTTGTATTATCTCGCCTCTGATTCGCTTAAAGGCAGAGAAGTGGGAACTCCTTCTGAAAAAAAGGCAGCGGAATACATCGCTGAACGCTTTTCGGAAATTGGTCTGGAGCCAAAAGGAGAAGATGGTTATTTTCAGGATTTTACATTTACCCCCATGCAAAACCCTCATGAAATGCCGAAAGAAAGTGATTCTCTGAAAGTAACCGCCAGGAATGTGATCGGATATATTGACAATCATCAGCCAAATACCGTCGTGATTGGTGCACATTACGATCACCTTGGCTTTGGGGAAGAAGGTTCCCTTCACCGGGGAGACGTAGAAATCCATAATGGTGCGGATGATAATGCCAGCGGAGTAGTTCTGATGATGTTGCTGGCGGATAGACTTATGAAAAGAGATTTGGCAAATAATTATCTCTTCATTGCTTTTTCGGGAGAAGAAAAAGGTCTTTTCGGTTCTAATTATTTTACCAAGCATCCCGCCATCGATTTGGATCATGTCAGTTATATGATCAATCTGGACATGGTAGGTCGCCTGGATGAAGAAAATAAGCTGGCCATCAATGGTGTAGGAACATCTCCTGAATGGCTGCCTGCCATCGATTCGATTCAGATTGATAGTCTCAAAATCATGACGGAGGAATCTGGTGTCGGACCTTCCGACCATACATCGTTTTATCTTAAGGATATTCCGGTCCTCCATTTTTTTACCGGGACTCACGAAGATTATCATAAGCCCACGGACGATGCTGATAAGATTAATTATGGAGGCATCTACGTGGTAACAGCCTTTATAGATTCATTGATTACCCGTCTGAATGGTCAACCTAAGCTGGCTTTTACCAAAACCAAGGATGAATCGAAAGATTCTCCCCGTTTTAAAGTGACCCTGGGGGTAGTCCCGGATTATATGTTCGATGGGAATGGAATGCGGATTGATGGTGTGTCCGATGACCGGCCTGCACAGCGCGCAGGACTCATGACAGGTGACGTAGTGATTAAAATGGGTGAGGTGGAGGTGACAGATATGATGAGCTATATGACCGCATTATCTAAATTTGAAAAGGGGGATACTACCACCGTGATCGTAAAACGTGGGCGGGAAAAATTGTCATTCCCCGTTAAATTCTGATTTATCCATGTCAAATGTTTATATTCTTGGAGCCGGCCGGGTAGGCAGTGTCATGGCAAGAGATCTGGCGAAAGATCATGACATCACATCCGTGGATATCGAAGATGCTCCCCTTTCCAGATTGAGGAGCATGCATCACAAGATCGAAACAATTCAAGCCGATCTGAATGCCGGCAATTTTGAAAAATTGCTGGGAAGGGCCGACCTGGTGATCAGCGCAGTCCCGGGGTATCTTGGATTTAATACCCTGAGGAAGATCATAGAAGCTAAAAAAGACGTGGTGGATATTTCATTTTTCCCTGAGGATCCATTTGACCTGGATTCCCTGGCAAAGAAAAATGGCGTTAAAGCCGTGGTGGATTGTGGGGTTGCACCCGGTATGGGAAACATGATCCTTGGCCGTTATAACCGGACCATGAAGATCACCAGGTATGAATGTTTGGTGGGTGGCCTTCCGGAAAAACGCGAATGGCCATGGCAATACAAAGCAGTTTTTTCGCCCATTGATGTAATTGAAGAATACATCCGGCCTGCCAGATTTGTATCAGGAGGGAAAGTCATTACCAGGGAAGCTTTGTCTGATCCGGAAATGGTTGACTTCGATGAGGTTGGAACACTGGAATCTTTTAATACAGATGGATTGAGAACATTGATCCGTACCATGAAAATACCGGAGATGATAGAAAAAACACTCCGTTATCCCGGTACGATCGAATATTTACGCGTGCTGAGAGCCGGAGGTTTTTTTTCTTATGATCCCGTTGAAATGAATGGGGGAAATATCCGCCCCATCGATCTGACCTCTAAATTACTGTTCCCTCAATGGAAATTAAAAGAGGGAGAGAGAGACCTTACAGTTATGAAAATTATCATGCAGGGAATGGATGTGGAAGGGACCCGCCATACCGTCATTTACCGATTGCTTGACCGATATGATTCCAAAAATCAAATTCTTTCCATGGCACGTACCACGGGGTATACCTGTTGCGCCGTAGCGCATTTGATGATAAATGAAAAGATAGAACAAATGGGCATTATACCACCAGAAAATATAGGAGAGGATGCCCGTAATTTTAGTTTTGTATTGAATTACCTGAATGACAGGAACGTAATATACCAACAATCAAACGGGTGATGCCTGAGGGTTGCCATTTTTACCTGCCGTAGCATTACTGCAAATTAAATATTTCTGTTCGTTTATACAGACTTATCAATCTTTTTGCGTAGATTGATCGATTGCCTAAAAAAAACCAAACATACTAAACCTTTATGACCATGAAAAAGTTCTTGCTGATCCTCATCCCAGCTATGTGTTTTGTTACGTTTACATTATTCCGGTGTGCACCCAAAAAACCAACACGAGACATGGATAATGTTGAAATCACTTCCCCGAAAACCAGTTTTGGTGGTTTTGAAAGCCAGATAAAATGGGGAGAACATCTGGTAACCATCGGGGGCTGTGACGATTGTCATACACCGAAAAAAATGACCGACCAGGGTCCAGTACCGGATATGGCCTTACGATTATCAGGTCATCCTGCCACTATGCCCGGTATCGATATCAACCGGGTGGATATCCAGAATAAAGGGCTGGTAGTTACTCAGGATCTTACGGAATGGGTAGGTCCCTGGGGGATTTCCTATACAGCCAATCTGACACCTGATCCCACCGGGATTGGAAACTGGACAGAAGAACAGTTTTTCATTGCCTTACGGGAGGGGAAAGCCAAAGGAATCCAGGGAGCCAGGACCTTGCTGCCTCCCATGCCCTGGGAGGGTATAGGACAAATGACTGACGATGAAATAAAAGCGGTATTTGCCTTTTTAAAATCTATAAAACCTATCAATAACCTGGTTCCACCTCCTGTTCCACCGGGAAAATAAAGCATTGAAAGAAAGAGGCTGTTCAAAATGTTAACAGCCTCTTCTTTTTCTTACATTCCAGTATGCGATTGATTGAATGATTTAATCATATTGAATTGCTTTTGGTATAGAAATCCTGCTGTCGATTGACGGATATTTAAATAAGTATGAAAATCAGATTTTTAATTAACTTTAATTCTTTTTTTAGTAATTTAATCAATGAATCATCATTGACTTCTTTATGCAATCATCATGTCGGCGATCAAACACCTGCTCTATATTAATGCAAGCCCTTCCCACGTATACAAGGCCATCACCACCCAGAAAGGTTTATCATCCTGGTGGACTACCAAAACCAAGGCAGACGCCATCATTGGTTCGGTAGCGGAATTCTGGTTTTCTGATAAGTATCATAATAAAATGTACATCGTAAAACTGGATATAAATAAATATGTAGAATGGGAATGTCTTGATGGGGATAAAGAGTGGATCGGTACCCGGCTTAAATTTATGATCCGCTCTCATGAAAAAGGCACCCTCCTTCATTTTTGGCACTATGAATGGAAAAAAGAAACGGAGTTTTTTTCATCATGCAATTATCATTGGGGACATTATATGAAAAGTCTGAAAGATTATTGTGAGATGGGGAAAGGAGAGCCGTATAATTGACAGGTATTTTTTCCTTCACCGGTGAACTCCGGGAAATGCCCCATAATCTAAAATTTTTTTATCAAGAGCGACCCATTCAGAGGTTGCGTGGAAATAATATGTTGTCACACGGAAAAATAAAGGGCACAAAAGTCCATGATCCATAGCCAATGATCCATGAACAAAAAAATGACAACAATTTCACTGAAATGAAAGTTATTGGATCAACTGTATTAAAAATCTTATATATTTGAAATTGTGTAAAATTAAAATAGATCCTGAACAACGATGATTGTAATTCTTTCACCAGCCAAAAGATTGAATTTTGAAATGTCCAATGTGGCGGGTAATTATACGATCCCTTCCTTCATGCAGGAATCGAAGGAACTTGTGGAACATTTAAAAAAATTTTCAGCACGGAAGCTCCAGAAACTGATGAATATCAATGATAACCTGGCCGAATCAAATTATGAAAGGTATCAGAACTGGTCTTCTGAATTTAACGAGGAGGTGGCAAAACCCGCCATTTTAGCTTTCCGGGGAGATGTTTTTCTGGGTATGGACCCTCAGTCGTATGAAAAAAAGGATTTTGACTTTGCCCAGGATCATGTTCGGATTCTTTCTGGTCTGCATGGCATTCTTAAACCCCTTGATCTGATACGCCCGTACCGCCTTGAAATGGGGACCCGATTAAAAATCGGCAAATCCAAAAATCTGTATGATTTCTGGAATGATAAAATCACAAAGTCAATAATCGAATCAAACGCCTATTGGCAGGATAAAACAATTATCAATCTGGCCTCGAAGGAATATTTCGGTGTGGTAAAGGTTGAATCAATTCAGGGACGGATCATCGAGCCGGCTTTCAAGGAATACAAAAACGGGACTTACAGACCGGTACACATCTTTATGAAAAGAGCGAGGGGAATGATGACTTCCTATATTGTCAAAAACAGGATCCAGGATCCTGATCAGATTAAATTGTTTAACTGGGAAGATTACGAATACAATGACCAGCTTACGAAAGGGAATCAATGGGTTTTTACCCGGGGATAATTTGGTTGTAAAATCATCATCACTTATTTAACTTGAATGAAAAAGATTGATTCACTGAACCAGGTTGCAGAATTCCACAAAACTTTTTTTCTTCCCATTGAGGATCACCCCACCATACCTTCTGCGGAACGGTGTGAACTCAGGGTATCCCTGATTAGGGAAGAATTACAGGAACTTGAAGAAGCAATTGAAAAACATGACATGGAAGGGATTGCAGATGCCCTTTGTGATATTCAGTATGTATTATCTGGTGCGGTGCTTGAATTTGGATTGGGAAGAAAATTCAGCGCCCTTTTTGATGAGGTACAACGTTCAAATATGAGCAAGGCCTGCAAAACAGAAGATGAGGCAAAAGCTACCGTCGTATATTATCGGGAAAAGGAAAATATAGAGAGTTATTTCAGGAAATTAAACGGAAAGTACATGGTTTATCGGGTGGGCGATCATAAAACGCTTAAATCAATTAAGTATTCACCCGCCAATCTGAGACCGATCCTTGAAAACATTGCTGAATGAATCGCAGGTAAACCAAATATTTATTTTAAATTAACAAACTGATAATCCAAATTTTAAAAGAATAACTTCCGTAATTCTAATATTGAGGTAAATTCCAAATAAATCGTGGCTGGATTTAAAAATGTTCGGCTAATTTTTAATCATCTGGATGAACTTTTCCAAAATTCAGTTAAAATTGATATTAAAGCTGGATCAAAATGGGTGATTTTCAGTGATCTTCATGTTGGGAATGGAACGGCAAAAGATGATTTCAAGGCAAATGCTGCACTTTTTATTCATGTATTGAAGCATTATTACCTGCCGGATAAATTCAATCTGATTTTAAACGGCGACGTGGAGGAATTACAACGGTTCCGGGAAAAAAAGATTGTAGGAGCATGGCCTGAACTGTATTGGTTATTTGACGAATTCCATCAGAAAGAACAATTTTATAAAACGGTGGGCAATCATGATATGGGATTGCTGTTGAATCAGGGAAAAGATTCCCGTTATCCTTTGCATCATGGACTGGTCTTGAGATGGAACGAACATCCAGTTTTTGTTTTTCATGGACATCAGGCTTCTGACAAATACCTGAAATACAACCGGCTTTTGGGAATTACCTTGAAATATCTCGCCAATCCACTTCGAATTAAAAATTTTTCGGTAGCCCATAGTAGTCGCAAACAGTATGCAATAGAAAAAATGGTCTATCATTTTTCCGCTTCCCGAAAGATGGTATCCATTATCGGGCATACACATCGGCCGTTATTTGAATCCTTATCGAAAGCAGAAAGATTGAAACATAAGATCGAACAATTGACAAGGGAATATTCAGTGCTCCAAGATCCTGACAGCCTGAAAAGAATTAAAAAAAGTATTGTAAATCATAAAAAGGAATTGCTCAAAATGTATAAGAAAGACAAAGAATCCTTTTTAAAGAGAAATGTTTATCATACAGCCATCACCGTTCCATGCCTTTTTAATTCGGGTTGTGTGATCGGAAAAAGAGGGATCACGGCGCTTGAAATTGAAAATGATCACATTCGCCTAATCCATTGGTTTGATCAGAATAGGAGCAAAAGGTATCTTAAAAACTATGGATATGAACCTGTGCCACTCAGAGATCCTGATTATTATCGAATGATCATCAATGAAGAAAACCTTGCATACATTTTTACACGGATCGATCTCCTTTCCTAGGCAATGATGCCGGATCCAAGTAATTCCTCTTTATCATACCAAGCTGCAAATTGCCCGGGTGTTACACCTTTCATTGGCCGGTCAAATATGAGATAAAGACCTTCAGGTTCATGATAAAGCACCGCTGATTCAAGGGCTTGCCGGTAACGTATTCTTGCCGATATTTTCATATTCTGCCCGACTTTGATGGCAAGATCATTTCTGACCCAGTGAATGTCTTTTTCCCTAATGAATAATCCCTGCCTGTAAAGTCCAGGATGTTTTTCTCCCTGTCCAGTGTAAATAATATTTTGATCGGTATCGATCTGTATGACGAATAATGGCTCCGGAGTTCCTCCCACCTCGAGGCCTTTTCGTTGCCCGATGGTAAAAAAATGTGCTCCCTTATGATCTCCTACTTTTTTACCATCTCCCGATTGATATACCTGGGCGGTGGTCAATTCCTTCAATAACATGGCATCAACTACTTGGGAAGGAAGGTTAGTAGGCTGTTTTTCATATGCGGAGAAATTCCAGGGAATTTCAATAATGTCTCCTTTTTTCGGTTTTAATTGTTGCATGAGAAATTCCGGTAACCGGACCTTGCCCACAAAACATAAACCCTGGGAATCTTTTTTATCAGCGGTGGGAAGATCCAGCTCTTTGGCGATTTTCCTGACCTCCGGTTTTGTAAGCTCCCCAATGGGGAAAAGAGCTTTACTTAATTGATATTGGGTAAGCTGACATAAAAAATAGCTTTGATCTTTATTTTGGTCGAGACCCGATAAAAGTCGGTAAATATATTTGTTATCCTGTTGGATCTGTCCGATCCGGCTGTAATGTCCGGTGGCAATATAATCCGCTCCGAGGTCAAGTGCTGCATCCAGAAAAATATCGAATTTGATTTCACGATTACATAAAACATCCGGATTAGGGGTACGGCCATGCTCATATTCGCGGAACATATAGTTTACAATTCTTTCCTTGTAGGGTTCGCTGAGATCGATGGTTTGAAAAGGAATTCCCAGCTTCTGGGCAACCAGCAGTGCATCATTGCTGTCCTCCAGCCACGGGCACTGATTGCTGATGGTTACCGTATCGTCATGCCAGTTCTTCATGAAGAGACCAATCACTTCGTACCCCTGCTCCTTCAATAGATAAGCAGCAACACTCGAATCGACACCTCCTGATAAACCAACTACGACTCTTTTTGCCATAATGAAATTTTTGCAAAGGTACGATTTTTTCAATTTAAGCGAGATTCCAGATAGATGGCCCTCCAGGAAAAGAATCATGGCCTCAGAAAAATCCGGGAAGAATAATTAATGATCCGAGCTCAGGATTTTTTTGAATCTTAAGGGTTTCTCCTCAGTTAAATAACGATCAATAATTAATTTTAATAGGAACCATGGTCTGGTCCCAGAGGAGTTTGATGGTCAACTGATCGGCCTGTATAGGTTCAGCTATGATCAGAAATTGTTCAAAGACCGAATCTGCCTGTAGGGGAGAGGTCTTGATGCGCAGAACATCCAGCGAATAATCTGGTTCAGCATAGCCCCATTTCCCTAATTCTGAATTAAATGCTAAGATCCATTCCTTTTCGCCCGGAATGGTATAAAACCGATATCTGCCTGCCTTTAACTGTTTATCGGAAATGTTAATATCCCGGTTGAATTCAATTTCAGAAGCTTCATTGGCACCTGTTCTCCAGTATTTTCCATAGGGTATAAGCGCTTTTTCAGGATCAGATCCGAATATCAGGCGGTTTTTCTTAAACGGGCGGGAATAATCAAGTGTTAATAGGAAGTCACCATCCTGGTATACAAGCGTATCAGCCGGACTGTGATTTTTGGTGGTCAGGAAGCTATATCCAGCATAAACGCCTGCTGCGAGGATCAATATTACGATCCCATAAATAACATATCTCATCAGATTAATATTTTTTAATTAAAATGAAACCCTCGGATATCAATATATGTATATACATTTAAAGTATATACATTGAATATGGAAATTGAAGAAGTCATAAAGATAAAAAAGTTTCGGAATGAATTTGAAAAACTGGTGATCAATCTTTCCTATACGGCAAGCTGGATCCGTTCACAACATATCCAATTCTTTAGAAAGTATGATCTTTCACCGGAACAGTATAATGTCCTGAGAATTTTAAGGGGTCAGTTTCCGAAACAATCCAGTGTAAATCTGGTTCAGGAACGGATGATTGAAAAAATGTCAAATGCTTCCAGGCTGATTGATAAACTGGTTAGAAAGGAATTGGTAAAAAGAAAGGAGTGTCCCGATGACAGAAGACAAGTGGATGTGAAGATCACGCAACGTGGCCTTGGTCTATTGGAAAAAATTGATCTGGAAATAGAACTTTTAAACAAGCAAATGTTTCAATGTGATGAAAATGAAGCCAGAAAAATTAATGATATTTTAAATAAAATCAGAACCTGAAAAATTTTTAATTATATATATGTATAAACAATAAATGTATTAACATGAAAAAAATAGTTCACAGATCTGATACAAGGGGATACCATGATTATGGATGGTTAAAAACCCGACATACCTTTAGCTTTTCGAGGTATTTTAATCCAGAGAGAATGAATTTTGGCGTATTACGGGTTTTGAATGATGATATAGTGATCGGAGGAGCCGGATTTGATACCCATCCTCACGATAACATGGAGATTGTATCCATCCCTTTGCGGGGGAGTATGGTGCATAAGGATAGTACCGGGCGAGAAATGGTAATCAGGGAAGGGGATGTTCAGATCATGTCAGCAGGTACCGGTCTTTATCACTCGGAGTATAATCATTCCGGTTCCGATGACCTGAATTTCCTCCAGATCTGGGTGATCCCGAAAAAACGGAATATTGATCCAAGATACGATCAGAAAGCTTTCCCATTGAAAGACCGGATGAACAAACTCAAGATGATGATTTCGCCGGATCAGGAAGAAACGCTGTGGATCAATCAGGAGGCCTACTTTATATTGGGTCATAGTGACCATGATCAAACATTTATTTATACCATTAAAAAGGAGGGAAACGGGATATATTTATTTGTTATTGAAGGAAATGCAAAAGTTGCCAATGAGGAACTTCAACGAAGGGATGGTATTGGATTGACTGATACGAGCTCCGTGGAAATTGAAGCTGCGGCTGATAGCCAGTTCCTGATCATTGAGGTACCCATGAGTTAAAATTCTGTTAAAGAAGGGCTTTCTCATAGGCCACTTAAATTCATCCCTGTCTGACAGCAGGAAGGAATCATGATTAAGGTGGCTTTTGAGAAAACCTTTTGGCTTATTTTTTTTTTCATTTACCGGTAGAATCTGTACGCTCACCGATTTTTGCTGTCCTTAATCTTCTCTTACCCGTATTTTTGAATAGGAATTAAAAAATTTATACTATGTCACACGAAACAAATAAAAGAGTGGTACTTGCCGGATTTCTGATCATCATCGGCATTGTTCTTGTATTAAGGAATTTTCATATCTTCCCTTATATTCCTTGGCTATTCACCTGGCCAATGATTCTGGTTTTGGTCGGTGTTTTTATTTTACTAACCCGTCAGTCCGTCCTGGCTGCCCTGATCTTTGTGGGCATTGGACTCTGGTTCCTTTTGCCGGATATATTTAATCTTTACATCGACCGGTTCTGGGATCTATGGCCCATTATTTTGATAGCCATTGGAATATCGCTGATTTTGCGGAACAGATCTCCAAGATATTTTACACATGGACGGTCAACCGGTGGTGAATCTGCCATGGATTACCTGGATGCAGTCTCTATTTTTGGTGGAGGAGATAAAATTATTACTTCCGACAACTTCAAAGGAGGGAAGATCACCAACATATTTGGAGGTTCCGAGATCAATTTTCTTGAAGCGAAATTAGCCAATGAACCTGTCTACATCGATGTATTTACTTTATTTGGTGGATCCACCCTGATCGTACCATCCAATTGGAATGTTAAAGTGGATATGGTGACCATTTTTGGTGGTTTTGGTGATAAAAGGGATTTTAAAAAGGAAGATCTAGGTAAAAAGGAACCGGAGATGTATATTAAGGGACTCATGCTTTTTGGAGGAGGTGAGCTCAAAAGTCATAAATAAAAATAAACATGCTAAATCCGGTTCTTAAAAACTCCAGAAACCGAATTGTTTATCTTTTGATCTGGGTCATCATCATGGTGGCCCATTCATTTTTACTTTTTTTTTATTATAACGTTCCTTTGGCCTATGCCATGATAGATGGAATTGTGTACAATCTGATTTTTTTATTCTTTGGTATTGGGATTTGGTACATCGTCAGGTACAATGATTTCGAATTAAAAAAATTAATCAACCTCATTGCCGGACATGCATTGTCGGCGGCTCTTATCATCAGTTTATGGCTTGGCATTGCAGGATTTTTAGTTGCTATGATCATTAAAAATACGGATTATTCCATGGTCTCAAATCAATTGTTCCCCGCCCGGATCATATTTGGTCTCCTATATTATATCGTAATCACCTTGGTCTATTATTTATTCGTCTATTATCAGAATTTCAAGGAAAAGATTCAAAATGAGGCATTTATAGCAACAAGATACAAAGAAGCAGAACTGAATGCTTTAAAATCCCAGATAAATCCCCATTTTATATTCAACAGTCTCAATTCAATCAGCTCACTGACACTTTCTGATCCTGCCAGGGCCCAGGAGATGATCGTAAAACTGTCAGATTTCTTCAGGCTAACGCTGAAGAAAGGGAATCAATATCTTACCACATTAGCCAATGAGCTGAATTTTACAAAACTCTATTTTGAGATTGAAAAGATCCGGTTTGGTGATAAATTGCAGATAAAAATGGAGGTTCCGGATTGGCTGGGAAGTTTCCAGGTGCCACATTTGATCCTGCAACCCTTACTTGAAAATGCAATCAAACACGGCGTTCAGGAAAGTCTCAATTCCGTTGAAGTGACCCTGTCGGCGAGCCAGTCAGATGATTTTTTATATTTGATCTTAAAAAATCATTTTGATCAGGATCTAAATGTTAAAGGTGAAGGGATTGGTTTGAAAAATGTACGGGAAAGGCTGAGGTTGATTTATGGAATGGGAGACCTGCTTGATACGAAAACTGAGAAAGATAAAAATGAATTCTCCGTAACCATTAAAATACCCGTATAAGATTCAAATGATGGAAGTATTTAATGCATTGATCATCGATGATGAAAAGCCTGCCAGGGATCTGATCAGGAATTTCCTGGAGAGTTACGATCAGATCAGGGTGATCGGAGAAGCTGATAATGGTTTTGAAGGGTGCCGGATGATCATTGATAAGAAGCCGGATCTGGTTTTTCTGGATGTTAAGATGCCCAAATTATCGGGGTTTGAGTTATTGGATCTGATCGAAAATCCCAAACCTTTCATCATTTTTTCTACGGCCTATGATGATTACGCCGTACAAGCCTTCGAGAAAAATGCCGTCGATTACCTGCTCAAACCCTATAACCGGGAAAGATTCAGCCAGGCAATTAATAAATTTCTTTCAAACCCCATGAGAAAATCACTGACTTCGCTCACAGGAAGCTTATCTGAATCCGAAGGGGTCCATGCCCCATTGCAGCGGTTACCGGTTCGTACAGGATCTAAAATTCTGATCCTCAGGATCGAGGATGTTCGATATATCATGGCCGAAGATGATTACGTGAAGATCGTTTCCATCCAGGGGAATTATTTAAAACAGGTCACCATGTCATACCTTGAACATTCTCTCCCAGCTCATATGTTTGTCAGAATCCACCGGTCTTGCCTATTAAATATCAATTTTCTGAAACAGCTTGAAGTATATGATAAATCCGGTTATATGGCCATTCTCAATGATAATAGCAGGTTGCCAGTAAGCAGGACAGGTGGAAAGAAACTTAAAAAGATAATCAACCTGGAATAAGAGTTTGGAAAGATTGAATATCGGTTTCAGTGATCTGTCAAATAGTATTATATTTATCCTTCGAAAGTATCTACCTGTTTTAGATCCATGCGGTGGTTCTGGCAACTGATTTTGAAATTAATTAACTGGAGAATCGAGGGTAACATCCCGGATGAAATATCCAAATTTGTCATTGTCGTGGCACCCCATACCACTAACTGGGACTTTTTTTTGGGTGTGATCGCAAGAGGAGCAGCAGGATTCCATTCAAATTATCTGGGAAAATCAAGCTTGTTTAAACCGCCTTTTGGTTTTATTTTTAGAGCCTTGGGAGGTATTCCGGTGGATCGCAGTAAAAATAATAATCTTGTTGATCAGGTCGTAAAGGAAGTTGAACTTAGGAAAAAATTTGGTCTGGCCGTTGCCCCGGAAGGAACCAGGAAAAAAGTAGATCTATGGAAAACAGGTTTTTATTATATTGCCGTGAAAGCTGGAATTCCAATCATTCCAACCCAGCTCGATTGGGAAAAAAGGGTGGTTCGATTCCTGGAACCATTTTATCCGACCGGGGATATCACCAAGGAATTACCCCTCATACAATCAAAATTTGAAAATATTAAAGGGAAATCCAATTTAAAACCCATCGTATGAGATTCTATTTGTGGACTATGATGGTAGCCATCCTGTTCCTTTCATGCAATGAGGCCAGGAGGAAAGAAGCCGGGACTCAACTCAGAGTAGAAAAATCCTTCAATGAGGATTGGTATTTTGTGATCGATTCACTCAATCAGGGAGAAATAATGGAATGGTTTTCTCCTGATAAAATTCCTTCCGATACCCTATTGATTCGCATACCGCACACCTGGAACGTGATGCATGGGCTGGAATCTTACAATGGATCCGGCTGGTATTTCAAGTTTTTCACTGTTCCGGAAAGCTGGGCTGGAAAAAGGATCAGGATGCAATTTAATGCCATCTATCGTGATGCCACCCTATGGATCAATGGTAATTTATTATTGAAAAGAACGGGAGCGGGATATACACCCTTCGAAATCGATCTGTCCGATCATCTTTCATTTGATTCACAGAACCTGATTGCCGTAAAGGTATCAAATGAGTTCAGCGCGGATGCCATCCCTTATGAAAATAAATTCGACTGGTCCGCAGATGGGGGGATCACCCGTGGGGTGTCGCTTATAAAGACTGAAAATCCATACATTTCTTTTTTACATGTAGAACCCACTTTGAAATATGGAAGTAAAGGAGATTTGAAAATAAAGTTAGGGATCGCCGGCAATGGAAAACCGAATACGGCTACCTTGGATGTATGGTGGCAGATCAGGGAATATAACCAACCTGCCAGTCAAATCCTGAAAGAAGGCAATCAGAAAGTGAAGATCATCGATTCTGAACTGACATTGAATTTAGAAGTTGAGGATATAAAACCGTGGCATTTTAATGTACCCACTTTGTATCTCCTCAGGGTGGCTGTGGGAGATCAAATGGTGTTGAGAGATCATGCAGAAACTACGTTTGGATTTCGTTCCCTGATTACACGGGGAGAGAAAATACTGTTCAATGGAGAAACGGTCAGGCTTCCAGGAATTGAATGGATGCCCGGATCAGATCCGGATCAGGGGATGGGGGAGGATTCCCTGGGTATGGTAAACATGCTGTCATTATTGAAAAATACCAATTCCGTTCTTACCCGGTTTCACTGGCAGCAGGATGATTTTATTTTAAAATGGTGTGATGAGAATGGGATCCTGGTGCAGGAGGAAATTCCTCTATGGCAGGCACCCTATCCTGACCAGCTGAATGATGAAATCAGGAATCTTGCGGAACAGCAGTTAAAGGAAATGATAAGAGCCCATTACAACCATCCCTCCATTGTCGCCTGGGGAATAGGAAACGAATTGAGCGCCCAGGATCAAGCCATAAAGGATTTTTTAAACGAATTAAAAGGCAAGATACTGGAATTGGATTCTTCCCGGCTGATCAATTACGTAAGCAATACCTTCCATCAAAATCCTGAAATGGATGGTACCACCTTAGGAGATGTCCTCATGTGGAATGATTATTCAGGATTATGGTATAATATGGATGGTCATGGACTTTCCTCAGAGATGCTTCAGGAAACACTCTCAAATTTCAAAAAGCTTGTTCCCGGCAAACCGCTGATCATTTCAGAATATGGATTGTGTGAGCCGGTTTTCAAGGGAGGGGATCCCAGAAGAATTGAACATTTTTTATATAACACAGACATATATGATCAACACGATTGGATAGCCGGGGTTATTTATTTTAGCCTGAATGATTACCGGACCCATATGGGAGAGGAGGGGAAAGGAAGATTCAGGCAAAGAGTGCATGGTATTGTCGATCTTTATGGAAATAAAAAACCATCCTATTCAGTAGTAAAGGAAAGATTTTCACCCGTTAAACAGTTGGAAGGAGAGGTAATCAATAATAATTTTCATGTTACAGGTAAAAATCATGATGGTTTGCCTTCCTATAGCTTGTATCATTATAAGGTGCAGATTTATGGAGAAAATGAGGAGCTGATCGCGGAGGAATTGATTCCGAACCTTCTGCCAGGTCAGGGATTTAATGTGGTTTTCAGGGGAGTGAACAGAACAGTTAAGATGATCCGTATCATGACTGCCAATGATTTTCTGGTAGCTTCCAAGCAGCTTTGATCCAACTTAAGGAGTCAAGGAGTTCGTCTGGGATGGAACTGCCTGAATCTGATCCTAGAGTTAAAAAGAATAATTTATGTTGGGTAGGAATGAATATTTCCAGTCAAAACAAATAAATGAATTTTTCATTGATCCGATTATATTTATATTGAAAATCCAACAAGGTATAAAAATCTTGTTTTGGCTCTAAAAAAATATAATCTTCACTATATACATAATATTTATGAAAAATCAGGCCGCTATCATTTTCATTCTTTTCATGTTCAATATTACAGGCCTTCTGGCACAGGAATTCACGTCTATTGAAGATCTGATTTCTGATACAACCCAGCAATCCAAGCAGGTGCCCCTTACTTCCATTTCAAATGCAGTGGAAGAATCGAACCAGATGATCCGGAAGATAAATCAAAGTCTGGTTCCTCCAGAAGGCATCCCAGGGGTGGATTCTGTTTTATCCGTTTATAAGGTCAAAATTGATTCCATTGATAGACTCATGGAGGAGGAATCGATAAAATCTGATGCCTTCCTGGATGTTGAAAGAAAAAATGTTGATCTGAATCAGTATAAGTCGAGGCTTTCGGACTACAACCTGCAACTGCAGACTGAAATTGATAAACTTAATGGTGAAATTAAAAAAATCCAAAAGCTGAATCAGATCTGGGAAAATACACGCTCAGTAAATGAATTCAAGGAAGTATCTGAGGCAATCCAGACGGAAATAAATTCACTGGTCATAAGAATAAAAAATGTCCAGAAAGAATTACAGGATCAAATTAATAAGTACCTGGAGATACAAATTGAAATAAACCGTCAATTATCTCAGATCCAGGAAATGTTGGATAAAATAAATTTACATAAAGAAGAAGTGGATAAGGATCTGTTTGCCAGAACAGCTCCTCCGTTATGGAATTTTATAATATCAGGGAAAAAGGAACAAACTTCGAAATTAGACCCGGGTTACCTGGTTAATCTTAGAAAACAAGATATTCTTTCATACTACAATTCCAATATAACACAGGTATATCTGTCTTTATTGTACCTGGTTCTTTTCCAGATCTTTTTTTATTACGTAAAATCCCAGATAAAAAGAACTGAATTTGAAAAGGAATTGGATGTAAATCAAAATACTGCCTTGCGACTCCTGAAAAATAACTGGCTGACCGCACTGATATTGGGATTATCGATTCTTTATTTTACCCTTCCAAATAAACCTCCTATAATCATTAATTTTCTTTTTCTTATCTTTCTATTCCCACTTTATTTTCTTTTTATCCATGTGGTTGAAAGGAAATATCATTTTCTGATCAGTTTACTCTTTATGATCTTCTTTTTTACTCTTTTTGTTGAACCTATCCGGGAAGTCGCCATCATTCGAAGATTTTTTTTATTAGGACTTAACCTGCTTACACTTGTTTTGATCATATCTCTATTACGCAGAACATGGTATCACCTCTTTAAATCAAAATTCATCTCATCCGGGGCCAAGCTGATCTCGGAGATATTTGTAATATTTCTGATCATTTCAATGATCGCGAATTTCTGGGGAAGTTATCGATTTTCAATATACCTAACTTATGCAGTGTCCAGAAGTTTGTTTTATGGATTGTTGGCTTATTTACTGTACCTGATTATAATAGGTATAATCACCGCCTTATTATTTAACAGATCAATCAGCCGGTTACATATTGTAATTAATTTCCGGTTGGATATTGAGCAAAAAATTGCTGCTGCATTACGTTTTATTCTGGTTTTGCTGTATGTGATGCTCTTATTGGGATCTTTCCTTGTTCTGGACGATATTTTTCAATTTCTTCAGGGCATTGTTGACCATCCATTCAATATCGGCAATTTTAAATTCACCATTGGGGATATTCTACTATTTATAATTATCATTATGATTGCCCGGTGGATATCCAATTTTATTGTGTTTATTCTTGATGAGCAGATTTATTATAAGACCCGAAAAAAGAAGGACGTGGCCGCATCTGTTTCAGCGCTGATCAGATTTACGATCATTACCGTTGCTTTTCTGCTCGGAGTGGTGGCCATCGGATTTGAACTTGATAAACTTACCATATTGATCAGTGCATTCGGGGTGGGCATCGGCTTTGGATTGCAGAATATATTCAACAACCTGGTTTCAGGAATTATTATGGTTTTTGAACGACCTATGCAGGTAGGGGATGTAATTGAAGTCGGGCAATTGATTGGGACAGTAAAGACTATGGGAATCCGGTCAAGTGTGGTCCGTACCTTTGATGGATCGGAGGTCATTGTACCCAATGGGAATTTGATCTCCAATGAGTTGATCAACTGGACCCATTCAGATATGCAGCGGAGGTTAATCGTCAAGGTGGGGGTTGCCTATGGGACTGATCCGGAAGAGGTGATTAACATATTGGAAAAAGTGGCTGAAAAAGGCCAGAACATCATGGAGAATCCAAAACCTTATGCATTATTTACCGAATTTGCTGATTCTTCCCTGAATTTTGAACTGAGGTGCTGGACAGATAATTTCGATGACTGGTTAACAATCATCAGTGATTTACGTGTACGCGTTAACCAGGCACTTAAAGAGGCCGGCATCACCATACCCTTTCCACAAAGAGACGTTCATATATTTAATTCAGGAGACTTTTCTGAAAAGAAGTCCTCGCCAAAGAAGAAATAAGATGTGTTACAATATCAATTATCTGACAAAGAAAAAAGCGGAATATGCCCGGAGGCTTGGCGGTTTGCTCTCCAAAGAAGCATTCAATAAAACATGGGATCATGTCCAGGGAAGGGCTCAACCTGTATATTATGAGAACGGATTCAATCACCCGGATATTCCGGTCATTACCAATGAAAATCCTGATCAGATCCACTTATATGGGTGGGGATTGATTCCATTCTGGGTGAAGGATCCCAAGCAGGCGGTAGATTTAAGTAAAAAGACATTGAATGCAAGGGGAGAGGACATGTTTCATAAACCTTCCTTTCGGAATGCAGCCCAGAAAAAAAGGTGCCTCGTGCTTGTTGATGGATTTTTTGAGTATCACTGGTATCGGGGCATTGCTTATCCATATTACATTCAGATGAAAAATGGTGATCCGATGTTGCTGGCCGGTCTGTGGGAAACCTGGCATTACAAGGAGGAGGATCTGCTGCGCAATACATGTAGCATTGTAACAACCCGTGCCAATGACATGATGTCGCATATACATAACCAGCCCAAAGGAAGTGAAGGACCCAGAATGCCGGTAATCATTCCTGAAGGGTTGGAGAAAAAATGGATAATGAAAATTGATAACCCGCTCGATCAGGAAGAAATTCAGGACCTTATCCAGCCATTTGAGGATTCCCTCCTGGATGCTTATACTGTACCCCGTTTGAAGGGAAAGGAAGGCGTGGGAAATTCTCCCAATGCGATTGTCCGCCATTCCTATTCTGAATGGCCGTCGAAATAAGGTGGATATAAAAAAATTAAGGCGAGACGCAATCAATTTTACTTGATCTATCCCGCCTTCACTCCGCTGTAACCGTAATTACAACCGAGCGACAAATCTACTTATCCGGCTTAAGACTTCTATCTCCGCTCCGAAGAACTTTGATCTCCATCTCGAACTCCTGTCAAGTTATCCACGAGGAACTCTTTTACAGAAATCCACCCATCAAATGGCGACCGTTTTGTTGCTTTTGTCCGTAGACGAAAACTTTTTGTTGGCCCCCACTGTCAGAACAAACCTTCAAAGATCGAATTGTTGAATCAAAGGTAGGCGCTTTATTTAATACTCCAAAATAATAACGCAAAAAGAAATCCACAACTTATCCACCTGGTTATTAACATTCTCGCAAATAAAAACAGGCAAAAAAAAAGGCGAGAAAACATCAATTTGACTTGATGGCTTCCCGCCTTCGCTAAACAATGATCGTAACCACTGCTTAACCTCAAACTATCTTTTCAGGTTAAATGTGAACGATTATTTCCGGGGAATTTCATTCAACATTCTGATCTTGAAACCAGCTTCGAAAAGCCAGGTTCAGGATCGATCCTGCATCCGGAGCTTTTTGTTTCCATCCTCCATAGAGGATAAAATTTTGTTAACTCATCGGCTTCAGATCAACCTTTCAAAGAACTATTTGATGTTGCTAAGATAGAGCTGGATTTGAATACTGCAAAAAAAATATCCGAAAAGAATTGCACAACTTTTCCACTTGATTTTAGACAGGCAATGCACATTAAAAGCGCCATTTTTGAGATGTTATTCACAAGTTATTCACATATTTTCATTTTGTTGCTTATATTCACCCTGATTAAAATCAAATTTTTTGATTACTTCTAATTTGAGTAATTTATTTATATCTTAAATGCTAATCTGAATTGAACAATTGATCATTTAAATAATTTTAATATTATGGCAAGAATATTAGTTCCCACCGACTTTTCAAAACAAGCTGATTATGCCCTGGATCTGGCACACCAACTCGCATTGGAGTTGAATGCTGAAATTGAATTGTTACATGTATTGGATGTTCCGGAAGGTGAAAGATTTGCTGGAATGGAGAATATCAGCTTTACCGGTGAGTCCTCGGGAAATGCCGGCATGGATGATATCTATTTTTATAAACTCGTGGAAAAAACAAGAGAAAGACTGGGAAATGTGATGGGGCGGCCTGAACTTCAGGGAATTACCATGTTTGATAAGATACAGACGGGTTCGATATATCGACAGATCTCTGAAGAAACAGCAGAAGGTCATGTGGATCTGATCGTTATGGGAACCACCGGAACAAGTAACTGGGAGGAAGATCTGGTAGGGTCCAACGCTGAAAAAGTAGTACGTAGGTCAAGCTGTCCGGTATTGACAGTCCGTAATCAAGTGAAACTTACCCAAATAAAGAATATTGCCTTTGCTTCAGATTTTAATGATGATCATGAAATCCTGGTGGATCTTGTCAAAAAGGTTGTTAATATGATCGGGGCTAAATTACACCTAGTAAAGATCAATACACCGTCTCATTTTGAAAATGACAAAATAAATTATTCGGCAATAAAGAATTATGCCCAAAAAAATAAGATTGAAGATTATGATCCTCACGTTTATAATTTTGAGGACGAAGAAGATGGGATCATAAGCTTCACAGAACAATTCGGAATGGATATGATCATCATGGCGACCAAAGGACGGCGTGGATTTGCACGACTACTGGAAGGCAGTATCGCTGAAGATATAGTAAACTATGCAAAATTACCTGTCCTCACCTACCATATTTAAAATTGAGGAACCGTACACGATTTTAGATCAGGATTGTAAATGAAATACGGGAATTAAAAATATGACAATTCCTGGTTTCCCTCTTCCCCTTCTTTCTGCGGAATATCAATTTGTATGTCCGTCAGGAGTTTTCGAATGTGACAGGAACTTACGACCATAAATCCAATCAAGATCCCCGATTGTAAACCAATCATTACGATTCGCGTTACAAAACTGTTAAAGGGAATACTGAATAGGAATGATGCAAATACAATGGCCAGTAATCCATTGAATATTAAAAATCCCCAATGATTGAAAAGGCTGTTTAATCTGTATTTATTGGCAATCTGGAGAATTCCGATAAATGATATCCAGATCGTGATCAGAACGATAAACATCACTGCTGTCAATTCATGGAATGACAGAACAATAGTCCCGATCACAATATCGAGAAATCCTTCCGTCAGAATCCAGGCCCGGTCTTTCCGGAGTTTTTGAAGAATGGAAGAAATGATCATCGAAATGCCACTGAATAATAACAGGATTCCTGCAATGGTAACGATCAGCGATAAAGAAGTAACTGTTATCCAGGTGGCTAGCATCGCAAAGCTCAACGTAAGAATTCCCTTGATTGTTAATATCCACCAGTTTTTTAAATTGTATGCACTCATCATTGTAAGAATTGATTTAAAAATCAGAAAGTAAACTAAAAATTAAAAAATAGTTTCCTATTACTTATACGGTTCTCATACAATTCAGGATAACATAAAAAGGAATAAATTTTAAGAAGAATTTTTGAAGGTTCGAAATGACGTTATTTTTACCGGGAATGGTCACGTTATCATCCTCTTTGATTGAGGATCACATGTTTCTTAAAGATAAACAATTCAAGTAAATTTGATCAGGAAACGGTCAGTGAATCCAGTAATTTTTCAGCATTTTTAATGCTTTCATTCACATGACGCTTCACTGTTTTAATTTCTTCGAGTGACCTGATCAGGGATTCTTTCAAATCTCCTGGATCTGGTAATGGTTCGCCTGACACTTCTTCCGAATTTCCACCGGGACTGTATTCCGGGATCCGTGGTATATTTCTCATCCAATTCATCATTTGATCATATGCAATTTCCAGGTTATTCAATGCTGAGTCTACCTGATTGATTACGTTTTCATCCGTCACATTTTCCTTTTGTATTTTAAGGATTTTCTGTAATTCCATGATTTTTCCCATTTTGGGCATTACCTCATCATGAATTTCAATGGCCTCACCATAGATGTCCCGTGAATCTTTATAAGGATCATCTGAATTCTTTTGCTGTTGACATCCAAAAATCACTCCACCCAGAAACAGGATAGTTAATACATAATTCGTAATTGATTCCATATTCTTAAAATTAAATTCATTTCATTACATCGTATCTGATAAAATCCAGCTTTTTTATCTGATGAGCATCACAATATCCTGCATTTACTTCTACCACATATTTTGCCGGGTTTATACTGAGTATGGGCTCCTTTGAAAATGGTACGGTATGTTTCGCAATATGAATAATCCTTAATTCCCTGCTCACAAATATAATGTCCAGTGATAATTCGGTATTTTTCATCCAGAATATTTGCTCTTCTTCTTCGGTAAAAATAAAGAACATCCCCTGGTTTGGGCCCAGGTGACTGCGAAACATCAGCCCCTGCATGATGTCTTTTTGGTTGTCGACAATTTCAATATCCACCACGGAAAGTGTGTCTTCTTTCAGATCGTTTAGGAAATATATTTTTCCTTCGTGCTGAAAGGTGGGCTCGTTTCGATGTTTATTAACCCGAAATTCCGGTTTTTCAGGATTTCTCCTGAAAAAGATTAATCCCAATCCAACCAGGAGGAATATGATAAACAGGATAAGATAGCGGACAGGAAATTTCAAAATTATTTATTTCCGATCATTTGAATGACCACTTTTCTTGACCGGGGCCTGGTATCAAAATCAAAATACGCGATCTGTTGCCAGGTTCCCAGCAATAATTTTCCCTCCTTGAAAGGTATGGTGAGAGAACTGCCTGTTAATGTGGATCGTAAATGGGAAGCTCCATTGTCATCTCCCCAGGTCATATTGTGTTGATAATGGTGTCCATAAGGTGCAAATTTGTCAAACATGGACGAGACATCCTGGTGGACCAGCCCAGGTTCATACTCAATGGTGCTTAAGCCAGCAGTGGAACCTATGGAAAATATGATTACATGCCCTTCTGTAAAACACGCTTCCTCGAGGGCTCGGGTCACTTTTGGTGTAATATCAATAATATCCGTTTTTCCCTTCGTACTGAATTCAATCTGTATTGTTTCTATATCCATTTCAGATTCAGTTTTTGTTATCCATGAAGGTATAAAATCATCAATAAAACTATTGCATTAAACCCTATTATTTTATTATATTGGTAACCTGTTTAGATCAATTTTATTACCAGCTATGAAAAAATTATGTTTAGACTGTGGATCAATCCTCAGGGGAAGGTCCGATAAGAAATTCTGTTCCGATTACTGTCGCAACAACTATCATAACCGGCAGAATCAATCCACCAATAATTACATGCGGAGAATTAATTATGCACTCCGGAAAAATCGCCGCATCCTGGAAAGACTAAAGCAGTATGGTCTGGGAAAAGTTGAAAAGAATACCCTAGCCAGGGAGGGATTTGATTTTGAATATGTCACGAGTGTGGTTCGAAATGGGAAAGGTCCCATTCTTTATTTCTGTTATGACCATGGATACCATGACCTGGGCGATGATGTTGTCGAATTGGTTATGAAGCAGGACAAGCTTTGGCTTGTTTGAATTTGGAATAGCTATTGTTTATTTGCCGGGCAGTTTTTATTCAGAAAAGAACCTGCCAGATCCATTTTCAGATGAAGGGCTTGTTTCATGTCTTTACAGGCTTTATTAGGATCACTTTTCTGAAAATATGACAGACCCCGGTTATAATAATAGGTACCATTTCCGGGATCCAGCTGGATTGATATGGTATAGGCTTCAATAGCATTGCTGAATTTTTCCTGTTTATAATATACATTTCCAAGATTATACCAGACTTTGGGATCGGATGGATTCAAACTGGTTGCTTCATGATAATCTTTCAGGGCCTCTTGCATATTATTCATTTTCTCATAGCACATCCCCCTGTTCAGATAATTGGTATGATTTTTCTGATCCAGGTTGATGGCCGAATCATAATCAATTTTCGCAAGATCATAATCTCCATGCTGAAAGTAATAAAAGGCCCTGTTGGCATATGCAAAGGGTAACCGGGGATTCCTCTGTATAATTTCATTGATCCGATCCAATGATTCAATCATATCCTGTGGCTCAAGCAGGTTATAATTGTATCTGGCCAGTGCATTTTGGGGATTTATATCCAAGGCTGTCTGAAAATCATTCCTCGCTGAATCCGTTTTGCCCGATTCCATATAGACCAGGCCGCGGTTCACATAAAGGTTGTCCTGTCCGCGACTTAACCGGATCGCTTCTGTATAATGATAGATAGACAGCTCCTGCTGTTTTAAATCTGCATAACACTGACCCAGTAGACGGTGTATATCTGATTCCCGCGTTGACATGGTGAGTAATTGATCGAAGCCAGTATCAATGTCATTCTCACCAAATTTAATTCCCCTGAAATAGATCACTTGTGTTTCTCCTTCAGGGAGTTCAAGTAAATGGTTTAAATCTTCGATGGCCTGTTTACATTTTCCGATACGACGATAGACTATGACTCTGCTGAATAGACCTTCTGAAAAATCTGGTTTTAATGCAAGAGATACATTGTAATTTAACAGGGCCTTCTCAAGATTTCCGGTTTTTTCATAACTGGAACCCAGGAAAAAATAGGTCAAATAATTTTTCGGATCCAGGCTTGCGGAAGTTTCTAAATTTTCGATGGCTTTAAGAAGTTGGTCTTTTTCAAAAAGACGAAGACCTTTTTCGTAATATTCATCAGCCAATCTGTTTCGACGGTGCCGGTTTATGGTTTCTAATTCCTGGCTCATTGACTGCTGAAACAGGAAAATTAAAATGAAAGAAATGAAAAATGATTTGTTTTTTACCATGATTTTACGACAAACCTGGTGCAGATTCTGTTTATTTTCACGTATTGAATCGATTTTTGGTTTTAATGAATCATAAAATAACAATATATTTATTTTTCCCGGTTTTATTGTTTCCTGTATTTTCTCATGGAGCAAAAGTATCGGGTCTTATTAAAAATAGTGAAGGGGAAATTTTACCGTTTGCAACCATATATGTTAAGGAAATCAACTTTGGAACCACCAGCAACCTGGAAGGCTATTATGAAATTGAATTAACTGAGGGGGACTTTACATTTATCATTCAGTTTCTGGGATATGAAACTCAGCTGAAGGAAATTGATATAAAAGATGCTGATGTGGAGCTCAATATTATCCTCCAGCCACGATCTTTTATTTTACCAAACCTGGTCTATAAGGCTGGTCAGGAAGATCCTGCTTATGCCATTATGAGGCGGGTAATTGCACGAAGTAAATATCATCTCTACCAGTTGAAATCTTATAAAACCCAGGTATATGTAAAAGGATCAGGAAGGTTGATCAACGCCCCTTTTTTTATCAGAAACCGGTTGAAGAAGGAGGGGATTGATTCAAGCCGGGTTTTTATGGTCGAATCCCTTTCAGAAATACAGTACGAATTACCCAATACGTATACCCAGAAAGTGATATCCGTTAATACCACTGAAAATGATAATTCACCCGATCCCATGCCTTTTATTAAAGCCAGCTTTTATCAACCGAGAATCGCTGGTGCCTTATCACCCATTTCACCGGAGGCATTCAGTCATTATAATTTCAGGTATGTCGGTTTTTTCGAAGATCAGGGTTTCATCGTAAATATTATTTATGTTGAACCTAAAGTTAAAGGAGACATCGTATTTGAAGGCAACTTATATATTATTGAGGGACTCTGGGCAATACACAGCCTGGATTTTAATACTTTTTATCAGGGATTTGATATTAACATCAAACAGGTTTATCAGCCTGTGGGACCTGAAGTGTGGATGCCTGTTACACATCGGTTTAATGTCTCGGGATCTTTTATGGGTTTTAAGCTTGAATTCAAATATGTAGCGGTCAATAATGACTATGAAATAACCCTGAATGATCAACTGATTCAACCTGATTCCACTGCCGGGAAATTGCCTCCACTGGATTCGCTGGAAAAAGGATTCAACGAACAGGAGGGTATGGAGCTTACACCCGGAAAGGAATTGACAAAAAAAGACATCCGGAAAATGATGCGTGACTCGGAAAAGAAGGCCTTGCAGAACATTGACCACGACAAAGATATATTGTATGAAGAGAACATTTCTTTTGATTCTACTGCTTTTGAGAAAGATTCCAGCTTCTGGAAAGAGATTCGTCCCATTCCCTTATCCTTCCGCGAAAAGAAAAGTTATGAGTTAAAGGACAGTCTGAAAGATATCCGCCTGGAAGAAAAAAAGCAGGATTCGATCAGAAATGAAAAAAATAAAAATTTCAGAATTCAACATGTTCTGACAGGCAACGATTATCCGTTATCAAAAAGATCTGAACTGACCTGGCGACCTTTATGGAATAAATTAAGTTTTAATACCGTGGAAGGTTGGAATTTAAATGCCGGGATGGATTATAAATACAAATTGGACAGCAACCGGAGTTTCTCGTTCGGGCCAACCTTCCGGTATGGATTTTCATCAGGTCGGTGGTATGGTCTTCTTTATGCCCGATATAATTTCAATCAGCATCTGAGAAAGGGAAAGATAGAAATATCGGGTGGAAAATACATCTATCAGATCAACAGGGAGAATCCCATTCCGTACTGGCTGAATATGGTGAGTTCACTATTTTTCAGAGAAAATCTGATGAAATTATTCGAACGGAAATTCCTGGATCTAAAAATCGTAAAACCTGTATCACCTGCTTTGCTTTTAAAGCTGGATGCTTCATGGGAAGAAAAAAGGGCACTGAATAATCATACCGATTATTCCTTTACAAACCAGAATAAGGAATACAGTCCCAATAATCCGGAGAATGTTCTGGTGGGTGAAACAGAATTCAATCCTTATACACTGTATTCATCGAACATCCAGCTGCAGTATTATCCATTCCTAAAATTTTTTGAACGGAATGGCAGAAAATCGATCCTGCAGGAAAGTTCCCCGGTTTTTACCCTGGGATATTCTTTCCGGATTTCCCCAAACCTTAATGCCCGGTTTTCCTATCATAAGATCCAGGGCGGGGTCGGGTATGGTAGATCCTTTGGCGTTGGTAACCGGATCGAAATTTATTTTGGAGGTTCGCGGTTATTTTTAAATGGTGACATTTTCCCTTTTCCTGAGTTCTATCATTTTTTCGGGAATCGAACACCACTGATTACAGGCAATTTAAATTCTTCCTTCCGTATGCTCGATTATTATTATTACAGCACTAATAAATATCATTTCGAATCTCATCTCCTCTATCAATTCAGAAAACTATTGATTACTCAGATCCTTTATACCCGAATGGCAGGTATCCGGGAAGATCTGATGATTCATTATCTCCATTCAAATTCACTGGATCATTATATGGAATTGGGTTATGCACTGGATAATCTTTTCAATTTTTTTAGGATCGAGGTGATCAGTCAGTTTGAGAATTTTGATTATCGGGGGCTTGGACTGAGAATAGGATTCTCAAAAAATATTTCAATGGAATAGTTGATCATAAAAACGGAAGGGTAACTGTAAAAACAGATCCTTTTCCGTAGGTAGATTCCACCTCGATGGTTCCATTCAATTTATTGGCCATTTCTTTTACAATATAAAGACCCAGGCCGGAACCAGTAGATTTCTCAGAGGCCCGGTAAAACATTTCAAAAATTTTATTTAATAATTCTTCCCGGATACCCTCACCATTATCTTGGATCTTTATTTTCACGTGGTTTCCAGATTTTTCTGCCCCTATGAGAATTTCAGGATGTTCCTGATCATAATTTTGATACTTGATGGCATTGAAAATCAGGTTCTTTAATATGACGTTCAATCGTTTTTCATCAGAGATCAGGATCAACTCCGGATCTACATCGATCACGAATTTCAGTTTCTCCACATCTTTCATGTAAAGCAATTCATTCACAATACTTTTAATCGCATTTTTCAGGTTTATTTCTTCTTTTATAATTCCAGACCGCACATTTCTGGAATAATTGATGATATCTGAAATAAAATTCTCCAGTCCCTTGACCCGCTCTTTCATCATCTCGAGACAGTGATATATCTCTGTTTTATCGTCGCTGATCTCTGCAAGGTTGATCAGGCCCTGGATGGAGAGCAGGGGAGCTTTCAGATCATGAGAAGTAATATAAACAAACCTGTCAAGCTCAGCATTTGCTTTTTCAAGCAGATCTTTCTGCTTTTTAATTTTGTCTTCGGCTTTTTTTCTTTCGCTGATATCGATGATGGACCCCACCATTCTTACGGGCTTCTGATCCCCATCCAGGACAGCTTTACCGGAATCAAGAAACCAGTGATAGGTTCCATCTTTTTTGCGGATCCTGTATTCTATCCTGAAGGGAGCGCCTTCTGCAAGATGTCGTTCCACCGCCGATTGTACATTGTTTACGTCGGAAGGATGGATCAGGGAATAAAAATTTTCAATACTGATATCGATAAATTCGTCCTGGTTATAACCCAGCATTTCTTTCCATTTTTTACCATGATAGATGGTGTTATTTGCAATATCCCAGTCCCAAAGTCCGGCATTGGAACCTGTGATGGCCAGTTCATACCTGAGCTGACTTTTTTGTAATTCAAGGGTTAATTCATTCAGTTCGTCCTGTCTTTTCATTAATTTTTTTTCGGAAAGAAAATTCGTTTTAACCAGATAATATCCGATGTAGACGGTGGCAAAAATCCCGATAATATAGTTGGATACAGTAAAGATCACAACTTCACTTGGAGAGAGGGGAGAGCGGGGGATGATTGAAAAATCTGTATTATAATCAATCGTAAAAAATATAATGGCAATACCCACGGTAATAAAACTTTTCCAAAGGTTCCGGTATTCAAAGAGTGTAAATGAAATGATGATCAACGGTAAATAGAGTAAGTAGGTTTGCGTATCCTGGATATTGCTTGCCCCAAGGGCAAAAACGGTGAATAAAAGCGTGATGAGCAATATAAATTTAGAAGATTCACTATATCCTTCGCGATTCATGATCAATACCACTCCGGAAATGAGGATCACGATCAGATAGATATACAGGCTGTTATGAAAATCATTCAATATATCCAGCAAAATATAAAATAGATTAATGATGATTGTCAATACGGCCAATTCGCCTACCAGGAGTGCCCGCCGGTAATCGCCCAGGGATGAAAAGCCCAGATCCGGGTTTTTAACTAGTTGAAACATTATCTAACACCTCTCTTCTTTTATATTAATTTGATCATCCTGGAAAAGGTAATCGTTGTTAAAGCAGATAATTTTTCAAATTTAACTGGGAATCAAAAAATTAATGGATCATATTTTATTATAAACATGATTAATGATTTATTTTGTGACCCATTATTTCTCAATATATTATTATTCCTGCAGCATAAATGGAAGAAAAAAAAGGGAAAAAGAAGTTGAATTTCATAGAGAGCATCATTTCCGAAGATATAAAAAATAACCTGAATGAAGGAAAGATAATTACGCGTTTTCCTCCAGAACCCAATGGATACCTGCATATTGGTCATGCAAAATCCATCTGTCTGAATTTCGGGTTGGCAGAAACTTTTAAGGGAGTTTGCAATCTTCGCTTTGATGATACCAATCCGGAAACAGAAGAAACCGAATACGTCGAATCAATTAAGAGCGATATTCATTGGCTTGGATTTGACTGGGAAACCCGGGAATATTATGCATCGGATTATTTTGATCAATTATATGAATATGCCATCAAACTGATTCATAAAGGTTTGGCCTACGTGGATGATCAAAGTGCAGAGCAGATCAGCACTACGAGGGGAACACCTACTCAGCCTGGGATTGAAAGTCCATTCAGAAAACGGTCGATCGAAGAAAACCTGAAGCTCTTCGAGGGTATGAAAAATGGGGAATTTCCGGATGGATCAAAGGTTTTAAGGGCAAAGATTGATATGACATCCCCGAATATGCATTTGCGGGATCCCGCCCTCTACCGGATCAAAAAAATGACACATCACCGCACCGATGGAAAATGGTGTATTTATCCCATGTATGATTTTGCACATGGTCAATCAGATTATATCGAAGGTGTTACGCACTCGATCTGTACCTTGGAGTTCGAGGTTCACCGTCCATTGTACGACTGGATATTGGATCATATTGTGGAAGGGAATTACCGGCCCAAACAAATTGAATTTGCCCGGCTGAATCTGAATTACACTGTGATGAGTAAACGCCGGATGCTGGAACTGGTAAAGAAAAAATATGTAAATGGTTGGGATGATCCCAGGATGCCCACAATTTCCGGTTTGAGAAGAAGAGGGTATACCCCGGAATCCATCCGTAATTTTTCCGAACGGATTGGTGTGGCAAAACGGGATGGGATCATCGATGTAGCATTGCTTGAATTTTCGATCCGGGAGGACCTGAATCAGAAAGTATTCCGGAAAATGGCAGTACTCGATCCTTTAAAGATTGTTTTGACCAATTTCCCGGAAGGAAAGGTAGAAATGATGAAAGGGATGAACAATCCTGAAAATGAAGCCGATGGATATCGTGAGGTCCCATTCTCAAAAGAATTATACATAGACCGGGATGATTTTATGGAAAATCCACCTGCAAAATATTTCCGGTTATCGCCAGGAGGGGAAGTACGGTTAAAATATGCCTATATCATTAAATGTGAAAAAGTGATTAGAGATGAAATTACTGGTGATATCAGGGAGCTTTGGTGTACTTACGACCCGGAAACCAGAAGTGGAATGGCCGGAAGTCAACGGAAGGTGAAGGGTACAATACATTGGCTATCAATTGATCATGCCATTAAATCGGAAGTAAGACTTTATGATCGCTTGTTTGATGTGGAAGATCCTGCCGGAAGAAAGGATGGAACCGTTTTTACAGATCATATCAATCCTGAATCGCTGGAAGTGATCGAAAATGCCTATGCGGAACCCAGTATAAAAGGTGCCAGTCCTCTTGATAAGTTCCAATTTGAAAGAAAAGGATATTTCTGCGTAGATCCTGAAAGTACGCCTGAAAAAATCATTTTCAATCGTACGGTAACCCTCCGGGATACCTGGGCTAAAATGAAGGATAATTAGAAAATTTGGCCTTTATTTTCCTGTTTTTCTGATGCATAGCCTGTTTAATCAAGTTTGGTAATTGGAACTTATTTCAATAACTTATCATTATATATTATAGACAGATCAAATCAAAATAATGGTTGAACTTTGTATAAGTGGAACTATCACCTGTAGAATAGATTGAGAATAAAATTTTTTTCTGGTTCTGATGGTTTTTACCAAAACATATTTTTTCAAGAATGCAGGCATAATTAAGTTGGTTTTATTTTTTGTTATAACCAATATCACAAGTGGTTATGGACAGTCTTATTATTTTTATAAAATAAGTGCCCAGGAAGGATTGTCACAAAACACCATCAATTGTATTTATCAGGATAAACAGGGATTTTTATGGTTAGGTACCCAGGACGGTTTAAACCGCTATGATGGATACGGCTTTAACATCTACCGTCATCATCCGGAAGATTCTGGTTCGCTCTCACACAATTGGATCTGGGACATTATTGAGGATGATCAGCAGAATTTATGGGTGGCTACCTGGGATGGACTTAACAAATTGCCGGCTTCTTCGGATTTCTTTATAAGGTATAATCCCGATACTTTACGGGAAGGATATCGTGGTAGAAGACCAACTTCTTTCAGTATCGATCGACAGGGAAATTTATGGATTGGAACCTGGGGAGAAGGAATCAATAGATATATTCGGGAAGAGGATGCTTTTATTAATTATATGGGTGCAGAAGGAGCCATTAATACCTTTCCAAGTAATCTGGTCAGGGACATACTTCATGATAAAATGGGCAGGCTCTGGGTAGGCACCTGGAATGGATTGAGTTGTATTGATTCTATCACAACGGAAGGCATAAAGAAAATTACGAACTATCAGTACGATCCGGATGATGAATCTTCATTAAGCGATAACCAAATCACCTGTCTCTATGAGGACCAAAAAGGGAATATCTGGATTGGGACGCTTGAGGGGGGACTCAACAGGTTTATCCCGTCCAGTCATAATTTTAAACGGTATCAGTATGATCCGGAAATTGCCGGATCAATTAGTGGAGATGATATTTCCTGTATATTGCAGGATCGTCGTGGAGTATTATGGATCGGTACCTTTTCCAATGGCTTAAATAAATTATCCCAGAATCGGAATAGTTTTGAATCCATTAAATACCATCCTAAGGATCCGGGCAGTCTGGCAGGTAATTATGTTTATAGTGTTTATGAGGATCAATCCGGATTGATCTGGATAGGAGCCAATGCCTTAAATAAATACAATCCGGAACGGGAAAGGTTTCACCACCTCACCCATGATCCCGAGGATCTGCATAGTCTGAGCCATCAGGATGTCGGCACCATTTTTGAATCAAAAAACGGTGATATATGGATTGGAACAGAAGGAGGAGGATTGAATAAATATATCAGGGAGAACCAACGGTTTAAAAAGCTGCTTTTCCAGGATCATTATTCAATTCTCTCTAATAAACTGGCTGTCGGATCTGTTACGGAAGATGTTTTTGGTAACTTATGGGCTGGAACCAGAAGGAATGGGATCTTTGTCTTTGACCGGGATCAGCAGATTTTCACCTCCTACACACCTGAATCCATGGAGAACGAAAAAGAAGATTGGAGATATGTCAATTTCTTATGCCCGGACAGGAAAGGTCATCTCTGGATCGCCACCTTCAACAATGGTCTGTTCAGGTTAAATATATCAAGGAAATCGGTCAGAAATTATAAAAATGACCCGGATGATCCTTATTCATTACCCGGGAATTATCTTTTGCGGTTGTATCTGGATGGAAATGATCGTTTATGGATTGGCAGTTGGGGAGGAGGGTTGTCGGCTTATGACGATAAGAAAGATCAATTTTACAGGTATCTTCATCATCCCGATGATTCAACCTCCATCGCGGATAACATCGTGTATGCAGTACATTGCTCATCCGTGGACCAGAAGAATATTTTATGGGTAGGTACCGGAGCTGGATTGAGTTATGCCGACCTGGACAAATGGCCGGACCTGACTTTTAAAACGATATCCATCGATGATGGTCTTCCCAATAATACCATCTATAGTATTCAGAATGATCAACATGGGAATCTCTGGATTTCAACCAATTATGGGATTTGTAAATACAATCCGAACCTAAATTCTTTTCATAATTATTATGAGGAGGATGGGTTACAGGCCAATGAATTTAACGGCGGTGCCGGATATAGAACCTCTGATGGATTTATCATTTTCGGCGGGATTAATGGATTCAATATTTTTCATCCGGATAGTATCCAGATCAATACCTTTTCTCCCAATATTGTGATGACCAATGTCTATGTGTTGAATGAAACTTTTTTAGGCGACCGGGCAGTGAATGCCACAAAAGAAATTTTCCTGAACCACCGTCAGAACTTTTTTACATTTGAATTTTCTGCTCTTGATTTTATGCAGCCCCAAAAAATTCAATATGCTTATATGCTGGAAGGCGTGGACCGGAGCTGGGTGCAGAATCAAAACAGGAGATTAGCGAATTATACAGCGATTGAACCAGGCACCTACGTGTTTAAAGTAAGATCCACCAACAGCGAACAGATCTGGCAAGAAAACGAGACTCGCCTAAAGATATCCATCATTCCTCCATTCTGGAAAACCTGGTGGTTCAGGAGTCTTGGCATTATTTTCTTCCTGTCATTGATATATATGGTCCATCGTTATAGGATTCAGAAGATTCTGGAACTGGAAAGGTTGCGGGTCAGAATAGCTAGTGATTTACATGATGACTTTGGCTCGGCCTTAACCCGTATTGCCATTCATTCTGAACAGATCCAGAATACAGGAAAAAAAGAGATCGTATCTACGTTGTCCAAAAAGATCGGGGAGATCAGCAGGGAAGTTATTTCTTCCATGAGCGACATCGTCTGGTCAATCGATGCACGAAACGACACCCTTAAAAATCTCTTGGATAGAATGCAGGAGGTTAATGTGAATGCCTTCTCAATGGGGGATATCGAGATTAATTTCAGGCATTTAGGCATGTCAAAGGATAAATCGATCCCAGTGGATTACCGTCAGAATATCTATTACATCTATAAAGAGGCGATCAATAATATCCTTAAACATGCATCGGCCAGTTCGGTGGATATTCTTCTGGATAATACCAATCATCAGTTCAGAATGTATATCAAAGACAATGGTAAAGGATTTGATCCATTGCATCAAAAAGGGGGAAACGGATTAAGGAACATGCAGATGCGTGCCCGAAGAATTCACGGTGAACTTACAATCAGGTCTCATGATGGGACCGAATTAATGCTTAAAATAAAAAAACTATAATCTACCATTTATATGGTATTTCAATTTTCAAGATTTTTAACTAGAATCAAAACATGATACTGGTTGCCATAGTAGAAGATGATTCTCTCATACGAAATGCTTTAAGCGATTATATTAACGCTCAGGATAATATGGCCTGTATCCTTTCAAGCGAATCTGTAGAAGCTTTATTGCATCATATTCATGAAAATAATTTGCCAGATGTATTGTTGATGGATATAGGACTTCCGGGGATGTCAGGGATCAGCGGAATCAAGCTAATCAAAGATAAATATCCGGAAATCAACTGCATTATGCTTACTGTATATCATGATTCACATAAAATATTTCAATCACTCCGTGCCGGCGCTTCAGCCTATCTTCTTAAAAATATACCATTCCGAGATATTAAGGAAGTGATAATTACGGTCCACAAGGGTGGTTCCTTCATGTCGCCGCAGATTGCCAGACAGGTGATAGAATATTTCCAGGATGTTCAGAAACGGGACCAGCATCAATCCCCGCTTACTGAAAAAGAAAAAGAGATCGTGATGGGACTGGTCGATGGCATGAGCTATAAAAAGATCGCTGAAAAAAGTTATATTTCAGTGGAAACGGTCCGTTCCCATATAAAAAATATATATAAAAAACTCCATGTTCACAACAAGGCACAGGTGATCAAAAAATCACTCGATGGAGAAATCTGATTCAAAACCTACTTACCTGATACCGTTTTGGAACACGAACAAAATCCTGATTTAAAGAAATATGCTATCTTTTAATCCTTGAGGATCATTTTTGGGTATTCGTCTCTTACGGAAGAGACGACTGAAGCTTTAATGATTATTGTCAATAATGCTTCAATATCACCATTATCCAGGGTACCTGCAGCCCAGATTGTAAAGGGGGAAACATCGGTTAGTTTCACTGCATTGAACAATTTTTCATTAAGAAGATCAATTGTTCCCCTGGTAAGATCGGTAATCATAAAATAATCCTTACTGTCGGTCGTAACAGGCACGGTCAGTTTTGAAAAAAGGATGTCCATATCTGTCGAATCATTATTCCAGTCAATAGATACCGTAAGGGTGGCTGAAGTGGCAGTATTTCCGTATTGAGCAAGAATATTGGCTTTAACATACTCGATTTCAAGCTGACGGGCATTCTGCCGGACTTCGTCATCAAGATCTTCGGTTATTTCAATCAAATCATCACTGGTGACTATATGGTCATCTATAAAATCATGGGTGCCAGATAAATCAAAATCATATTTATTATCATCTCCAAGAACAAATTTAAAATCCTTTTCCTCACAGTTTGTCAGCAGGATACAAATCCCGGTCAATATGCAAAAAGGTATGAAGTATTTCATGGTTTTAATATTTTAAATGTCTACTTATTTTTCGTTCCGAAGCCCAGTCCCATTCCCAGGCTGAAAACGGAACTGGCAGAAAGATTATAATCGCCGTGTAGTTTAAATACACCCAGATTGAGATTAACTCCCGCAATAAAACGGAATGGGCTGTTTTCAAAATGATGTTTCACTTTTTCATTAGTTTCATCATCCGTGATATATTCGATATCCATCTTATTCATTTCATAGCCCAATCCGCCATAAAAATCAAGTATACCAATGGAATAATCCGCCTGGGCATTGATCAAACCTAATTTGGCGTCGACATAACTCCCCAGTTTATAGGAAAGGTTATAATATCCCACTGCGATATCTATAGGCAGCTCATTGAAATATTGAGATATGCTATGCCGGATGCCCCATCCGAACAGATCCATTTTCCCGACATCATCACTTATATCAATGGCAAAAAACCGAAATGAAACTTCGGTTCCATACAGTCCTCCCAGGCTTAGCTGAGGGACAGCCAATGGCAGGATATTCATACTAATCCCGCCGGGATAGTTTTCAGCCAGTCCATTGGGACGCTCAACCCTGATGGGCTCATTGGATCCGAAAATGGTAGCTGCCGAAATGGTCCCTCCATAAGGGGAGGTTGCATTAAAGGTCTTCTGGCTGTTTTTGACCAATCCGGTAGTGGTGACAATGCCAAAATAAAGCTGAAACTTCATGTGATTGATATAGGCATCTCTGAACCATCCCGAATTCATATCGGCACCAAATACCTCGGAAAGGGGTTCGAGGTAACCGTAGGCGTTCTCATCACTATAATTACTAACCAGATCTTCAATATCCTGGGCAGTCAGCAGCGATGAGCATAGAATGAGTATGAAAATTAAAAAATACCTTTTCATGGGTTTTGGCTTTTTGGGTAATGCGATTCTTTTCGAAAGTAAGATATTCATATTTTGATGAGTTTTTCAATCCCATGAATATGGTATATTTTGGTCAGGATGGCGATAAAATGATCATTTTGACATTCTATATACCAATTTATAACAGGGAACAGTTTAAAAATGGATGTTAAATTAAAAGAGATTTTTTTCATCTATCTGGTGGAAAACCCCATTAACATGGGATTTACTTTTAAAGATATCCGGAATAATTTCAAGTTATGTTTGAGCGATTAACCGGATGATTACAGACGGTAAAATTATCGCCAATGGTATTCGTTTCGACGTGAATAAAGCCACACTCAAACCTGAATCAATGGGCGTTATTAATAGTATTTACAATTTAATGGAACAACATCCCGATTTGAAATTCAGTGTTGAAGGACATACCGACAGTGATGGGGAAACTGATTTTAATCAGCAGCTTTCCGAACAGCGGGCAGAAACAGTTAAAAACAAACTGGTGGAAATGGGAATTGCAACTGAAAGATTATCTGTCAAAGGTTTTGGAGAGACCATCCCCATCGGTGATAATTCAAGTCCGGAAGGAAAAGCCAATAATCGAAGAGTTGAATTTGTTAAGATTTAAATCAATCATTATTAAGAAAATTATCGGATAAAGTGATTGATTAAATCCTTTTAATCAACCTTTTAGTAGATTACGGATACATTAGGTATTGCTACATATATGAATCAATGACTCGTTCAAATTGCCAGTCACTTAATATGAAAACAAGTTCTCTATTATCAATTATTCTGGCATTTTTCATGGTGAGTTATGCTTTTGGTCAAAAGACAGACCTGAAACCATATGGAATAAAATCCGGGGTGATCGATTATAAATTCTCAGGGACTCAGGAGGGGGTTGGAATCTTATATTTTGATGATTATGGGCTCCGGTCCAATATGTTTTTGGATGCAATGGAAGGAGGCAGACACCAGAAAGGTTACACCCTTACGCTTGGAGATGATCAATACATCTATGATCTGGAGAAATCAGGGGAGGGGGTAAAAATGAAGAATCCGATGTTCAGGGATTTAAAAGAGGGAGATGTTACGGAAACCTTTCTAAGGAAAGTCTATGGAAAAATGGGGCTCAATCGGGCCGGGTCAACCAGCTTTCTGGATCGGGAATGTGATCTCTGGACAGGAGAACAGGGAGAAGCTTTGGTCTGGAATGGGATTTTATTAAAACTTGATCTAGAAATGTATGGCAATACCCTCCACCAGGAGGCCACATCGATCAAAATAAATATACTGATTGATCCATCACTTTTCAAGATTCCCGAAGGTGTTGAATTCACAGAAATGCCGGGCTTTAATTTTTAAATTTGAGGGATCTTATATGAAAAAATCGATAATGTAATTTTTTTTAATTATCAAAAATAAGAGAAAAGCCAGAATATAGGGCTTTTTTTCAACTTTAAATATCATTGCATATAACTTTTTTAAGAAAATACTTGTGAGTTATTAAACAATCAATTACATTTATGAGGAAGATTGGTTCTTCACTATTGGGTAATATGATATTGGAATTTTTTCTAAATATTCCCCAATTTTTTAAGTGAATCATCAAATCATTCATCATTATTTGATTTAAAAATTTTCTTATCCATTAGGGTAGTGCTTGGTTAATTAAATTTGCCCCGGTATGATCAATACCGGGGTTTTTTCATTAGTAAAAATTGCAGTTCCTATCTCTCATTTTAAGAACTTACCTCACATCCCAAATGTTCTTTTAATATAAACCACAAAGACAATAAAAATCATGAAAAATCATTTAACAATTGACCTTGACGCTGAAAGACAGGCAATTAGAGACTTGCTCAATACGGCATTTGAAGTAGAACAGCAAAAAGACGTTGATGCAATAATGGAACTCGATCTATTTGCGGATGATATTATTGCTCAGGCTCCCAACATGCCTCAAATAGAGGGTTTGAAAGCACTTCGAAATTTCTATACGGAGTTATTTAAAATTCTTGATTCCATCAGGGGAGGGTCGACAGATATTATAATATCAGAGGCAGGAGATATGGCTTGGGATTGTGGATGGAACCGAACCGTATATAAAGGATCAGATGGCCTTATTGAAGATGAGGGGAAGTATTTAGGAGTATATAAAAAAATAAATGGAAAATGGAAGTGTGTGGCCATAAGTTTTTCAAGCGATAAGCCAGTAGTATAACCAAGTATTTTTATGGCTTATTTAAAACAATTGCAAATGCTGATCCTAAATACATAGCTGGTTTGAACCCTGGTAATTATTGCCGGGGTTTTTTTTAGTAAAAATTGCAATATTTAAAATCAGGCATAGGAACCAGAAAATTAGATGAAATGTTCCTTATATGTATCTATTTTTTTATGGTATGATACGTTATCGATCTTTTTTCAAACCAATTGCTTTAATACTTGTCCTTTCTATTATATTTCAAGGTTGTAAGGTTTATAATAAAGAAGCTGCAACTCCCGAAAAGGCATTTTAATCAAGTAATAGAGTTAAAATAATTACCGTCGATGACTGAGAAATGTATTTTGATAAAATTATAATCGAAGATGATGTTTTATATGGTGTTCGGGAAATAAAGGGTAAGTCTATCAATATAATTTTACCCCAATCTGACATAAAAGAAATTCATCTTATTGATCTAGATAAAAGTAAAAAAAGTACAAGGATATTAGGTCTAAGTTGTTTTATGGGTGTAGTAATTTTTTTTATTATTGGGTGGGTTATTGCGTTAGAAAATTATGAACTTAATTATCCTTAAATAATTAGATTAAGATTTATTATAATCGATCTGCCATTTCCTGATGTTCTTTCAAAAACTTTCTAAAATCTTCCAGGCTGGTAAAATCTTTTCTCAGTGATCCTACATTGTCATCCCAGGAAATAGATATTGTAAGGATTTTTTTGAGTGTCCATAACTGAGTTTAAACTAAACCGTAAACCAGCAACAAAAAAACACTTACAGTTTTTCATAAGTGCCTGACTATCAATTGGGTGATAGAGGAGACTCGAATGCCGTCGATCCCGTTCATTGCGGGATGACGAGCATCCTCGAGACCTTGCTCCAAGCGGGAACCCCGGGACTCGCGACCAAAGAATTAGACATACTTTTCAATGAACTGCTGGATCCGTTTTCTGGACTTCATATTTTTAAGTTTTTTTTCCAGAAGGAGAGCCTCATGACGGGAAGGTTTAGGTGTACACCAAACCAGGGTCAAGGGACCTTTATTCCGGGTATATTTTTCGTAATTTTTATGATGTCGGAATTGGCGGTTTTCTATATTTGAGGTCATCCCATAATAATAGGAACCATCCTTCAATGATTGAAGAATATAAACAAAATACATAACTGGTTTAATTAAAGGTTGAACAACGAGAGCGGTAAACGAGGCTCGAACTCGCGACCTTCGGCTTGGGAAGCCAACGCTCTACCAACTGAGCTACTACCGCTTCTGATTTTTATAATAACGAATTTATATATTTATTATGAAACTCAAAATACGGGGGAAAATATTTTAACAAGAAATAAAACTTGCAGAAAAATGATCTTTTTGCAGAGATTCCCTCCCCAAAGGAAGCCAATCAATTCGGGATCTTTTTGAAAAAACTGAAAAATTTGAACTATATTCGCAACGTCTTTTTTCTCGGGGAATAGCGCAGTCCGGCAGCGCGCTACGTTCGGGACGTAGAGGTCCGGGGTTCAAATCCCCGTTCCCCGACTCATTTAATTCACTTACCATGTTTTCATTTCCAGGTTTAATTCGAATCGGCTTCCTCTTTATTCTATTTTTCACCTTTTCCTGTCGTCAGGCCAGTAATGAGGACCGGAATTCAATTTCAGGAAATAATAGCGATGGAAAGAATATTCCGGAATCCAACGATAAAACAGGTGAATCAGCCACCCAGCTTGAAAAAAACACCCCACTGGCACCCGACAATGAAATGGAAGCAGATACAATACTCGGTCCATGGATCCGGCCGGATGGCAATTATATCCTTGAATTTACGAAGATCAATGATGACAAATCATTGGAGACCCATTACTACAATCCCAAACCAATCCATGTATCCCTTGCCCAGATCAAGCTGGAAGATCGGATCAGGATTTATGTAGAGTTTGATGATGAGAACTACAGGGGCAGCTATTATGACCTGGAATATGATCCGGTGAATGATGCATTGACTGGTAATTATTTTCAGGCTACCTACGGGCAGACCTATGCCATTGCATTTATTCGTTATATAAGACCTGATTAATTTCAGGATAAGACAATTTAATCAAGGATCATCCTTTTTTATTCTTCATTTATATCGTATTCATTGATCTCCGTATATAGCAATTCGAGCACATTCAATAGATTGGAACAGATCCGGGTGACAAATACACTGTCATTGATGATGGATGATGCCATGTGACTGCTGATGAGTTCCCTGGTAATTAAATCCGTTATGAATTGATTGATCTCCGCCTCAAGATCATCAGTCTTTTCGCGTTGTGTCCGGATGTTTTCTTTGATGGTACTGAGTTGATAGCCTGCGGACTGCATGCCTTTTTTTGTAGGAGTATCGATCTGGTAAGGGTAATGAATGATATTTACAAATAATTCCATGACGATACCAAGGATCCTTTTTCTGAATTTATCATAGGTATCCCGGATATACTGGTTATCCGCATCAAGGTATTTAAGCAGGTTTACCCTGAAATCGATCAGATCCTTGATGACTTCAACCAGGAGCCGGTTTGCAAACTTAATATTGATGATACTTTGCAGCTCCTCTTCGGAAAGATTTTTCATCTGGGCCAGGGAAGCATATTTTATGATCTTGCTGTAGAGGTTTTTGACTTTCTTCAGATAGGCTTCGTCGATATCGATGGGGATGGTTGCACGTGATTTTTCAAGCAGCATGCTTACATTGCTTACCTGAAGAATATCTTTTCTGTGGGTATTTAGACCATGCGCAATGATCTCAAAGGTATGATCCAACATATGTTCAGTTTCTTTTAATAAGGCTTGAATGGTACTCTGCGTATGTTCCAGCACACTTTTATTTAAATATTTTGGCTGGATTACATCTTCTTCTTTTTCCCGGATTAACCATTGAAGCAGCAAAAGCAGCTGGTTGATCCAGGGTGTCAGGAGCAGAATTCCAAGGAGATTGAAAGTAGTATGAAAAAGAGCCAGCTTCAGGGTATAATCATCCGGACCGATATGAATCATTGCCGCAAAAACATCTACCAGGTTCATTATCTGGTGAATAAAAACGAGTGCGACAAGACCCGTGATAAGATTGAAAATCAAGTGTCCCAGGGCAAGTTTTTTCCCGGCTGAGGAGGAAGCCAGGGACCCGATGATCGCAGTGAAAGTAGTACCAATATTGGTCCCAATTGCCAGCCCCAGGGCTTCCATATAGGAAATCTGGGCAGCAGCCAGGGCAGTCAGAACCACTGCCAGGGAAGCAGCACTGGATTGAAGGATGATGGTCATTACAATACCAATTCCTGTCAGGCCGAGCAAAGCTCCGAAATTCAGTGTCCTGCCACTGAGGAGATTGATGTCATAATGCATATTGTCAAAACCTGTTTTTAAATAATAGATTCCGAGAAAAAGGAAGCCAAGACCCAGAAGGATATAACCACCCCCTTTAATGGGTTTGTCCTTCTGCAGGATAAACAGCACCCCGAATATGATCATGGGCATGGCCAGTACTGAGATGTTGAAATTAAGGCCAAATAAGGCGATCAACCAGGCCGTGAAGGTGGTGCCCAGGTTGGCACCGAAAATAATGCCAATACCAGCCCTCAAAGTGATCAGTCCTGCACTTAGAAATGAAATAACCAATACCGATACCAGTGAACTGGAATTGAGCAATGCAGTTGAAATAATGCCAGTTGAAAGACTTTTTAGATAATTATCCGTGGATTTTCGGATCATATTTCTTAAAGGTCCTTCGGTATAGATCCTGAATCCACTTTCGAGATTCAGGATCGACAAAAAAAGAATGGCAATCCCGGTTCCAATTTCCTTTGAGGCCGGGTAAAAAATCATTAGAAATGCCAGACTGACTGAAACAATGCCCAGCAAAATATACCTCCACATGGTCGGATCTCTATCTTTGGACTCAACTTACAAAAAAAATAAACATCTTTTTTTGAGACAGTATCAAATATATTGCACCTGGATGCATAATTTTTTAACTTTAATAATAATTCTGATTAAAATGAGAATAAAGGCATTGTTCATGATCACCCTTCTGACTGCCACCATGTGCGTGCCGGTCAGGATCTCCACCGACCAGATTGAAGGAACCTCCTTTCTGGGCTATGAAACCTACGATTTTTATGAAATTGAATATCAGCGATACGATAGCCTTCCCTATAATAAAGAAAGCATGGATTTTTTAATCAGTGAGATCAGAAAGCGGATGCTGGATAAAGGTTTTGCGGTTTCTGATAATCCCGACCTCTACCTGAATGTGGGCGTGGTGGTAAAGCAACAACAGCAGTCACGTGAAACAGATCCCCGTTTTGATATGAATTATATCGGGCAGCGAAATTATTACTGGGAACGGGAAGAAGTGGTTACTGGAATGTACGAGGAGGGAGCCATTACCATTGATTTTGTGGATGCGAAAAATAAAAGACTGATCTGGCAGGGGACCGCCGTAGGCATTCTGACCAATGATATTGAAAAAATGAAAAAAAGGGCTGCCTATGCCATTGAGAAGATTTTTGATAAAATGCCACTGAACAAGCCCCAATTATAGTTTAAATAAACCCACATATCTATTTATTAATCAGATTTTTAAATCCTTCTTTCTATCCTTTTTCTTTCTGGTCATTCATGATTTATGCGAAAGGGGGTCAATATGGATCTGTGATTGGAATTACAGGAGTGGCTCTGTCCTTCTCCGCCATTGATTGGGGGTTATATCTTTCCATTTCTTAAAGATCCGGTTAAAATTCGAAAGATTATTAAATCCAGCTTCGAAAGCAATATCAGCCACATTTTTAGGAGTATGTGTCAACTGGCTGGCGGCATAATGCAATCTCATTTCATTGATAAAATCCGTAAAACTCCTCAGGGTTCTTTTTTTGAAATAATGACTGAAGGCTGATTCATTCATCCCAATCAGAGAAGCTACTTCCCCAATCTTTATTTTATCCCTGAAATGATCCAGAATATAAGCGTGTACCAATTCAAAATGCGTAATTTCATCTTTTTTACCTTCAAAATGATAATTTGAACTTGTTAGGTAAGTATATTCGCCCGTCTGACCCAGTTTATCAAAGATGGAATAAAGCGAGACCCAGGTGCTGAAATCAGGATCAATTTTTAATTTTAAAATTTCTTTCTGTATTTCATCCCGGATCTTTCCAAAATAAACAATTCCCCTTTTCGCCTGTTGAAATAATTTGCGAATATGATTTAACTCCCGGCGTTTTAACAGTTCTGCGGAGAAAATGTGTTCATTAAAATGGATGACCACTACTTTGATATGTTCTGTATTTTCTTCCGGATGGCTGAAATTATTCCACCAGCAGTGGGGAATACCTGGACCAATGATGGCGAGATCAGTAAGGCTGAAGTCATCGAACCGGTCTCCCACCAGCCTTAATCCACCGCTTCCAAGAGTCAGCGTAAGCTCAAACTGGGATGGATGGTAATGGAACGGGTCCCTCAGTTTTACCGATTCGAAAACGCTGATCTTAATGGGTTGGTCGGGATCGATTTCAATAAATTCCTGGGCAGATTTCATAATATGATGAAGTAGTAAATGGTTGTAAATTAATATATTTTCACGATAGTATTGAAATTCGAACCCTAAATACGGGATAAAAATCTGGATTTACCACCCCTTCAACAAAAAATATTTCATGTGCATCAATTTAAATTGCAATCAGGGCTATCAGGAAATGTTTCGGCCATTTAAAAATAATTACAACCTGCAATCAAATATTTAAATATTATGTACGCTATTTTATTTAATATCGCAGGAATAAAATATAAAATATCATGAAATTAAAGGTTTTATTTTTTATCATTCTGTCCTTTTATGGCCATGGTTCAGAGGCGCAGGACGCCGATCAGATCTTATCGAATTATTTTAAAAAGACCGGTGGACTTCAGGCCTGGAAAGAACTCAGGACCATGAAGATCAGGGCCAATTTCGACCAGGGTGGGATGACCTTCAATGCTTTGATTTTCAGGAAACAGCCTAATCTAAGCCGAACTGAGGTAGAGGTACAGGGAAATACCATCGTACAGGCCTATGATGGGGAAACTGGTTGGATAATCAATCCCATGATGGGCACCTCTGAACCGCAGAAAATGCCTGTCGAGATGATGGAGGCAATGAAAGAGGAAAAATTTGAAAGCGATCTGATCGATTATAAAGACAAGGGAAATACCGTTGAACTGGTAGGCACCGAAATGGTGGATACAGTTGAAACTTATAAGATCAGATTGACCAAGAAGAGTGGGGACGAAGAATATTACTATTTCGACAAACAAAGTTATTTGCCGGTGATGGAAAGCCGTTCCATCAATTTCGGTCCCATGAAAGATCAGGATTCTCAAACCTATATCAGTGATTACCGTGAGGTGGAGGGATTGATGATGCCACATTCGATCGAGGTGAAGGCCAACGGACAATCCGTTCAAAAATTGAATATCGAAGAATATGTTTTCAATGAGGATATCGATGATTCTATCTTTAAATTTCCCGAGGAAAAATAAATCCCTGTAGCCTTTTGACTTTTACGGATCTATTCTCCTTCGATTTATCAATCTGGCAAATATCACTCATGATATTTTCCGCGCTTTTGATTGGGATGTCAAAAACAGGGATATCCGGAGCGGGGATGGCTATGATCCCCATCATGGCTGCAATTTTCGGAGGGAAGCTATCTACAGGGATCGTGCTGCCCATGCTGAGTATGGCCGATATTTTCGCTGTCAGTTATTATCACCGGCATGCCAACTGGTCTTATATATTACGGCTGATTCCCACTACCGTCGTTGGGATCGTGGTGGGGATTTATGTAGGCGATATTATCTCAGACCAGGTATTTAAGGACATCATGGGGGGGATTGTGATATTAAGTGTTGGAATTCTGGTCTGGCGGGATATCCGTAAAGACGTCCGGGTTCCAGCCGGGATGACCTTTCCGATCGTGATGGGGCTAGCAGGAGGTTTTGCGACCATGGTAGGCAATGCAGCAGGTGCCATCATGGCATTGTATCTTCTTTCCATGCGATTGCCTAAAAATGAATACATAGGAACCGGAGCCTGGTTTTTTCTGATCATCAATCTGTTTAAGATCCCTTTCCATGTTTTCATCTGGGAGACGATCAGCCTGCAAACCTTTACACTCGATCTCCTGTTACTACCAGCCATTGCGGTTGGGGCATTTTTGGGAATTCTTGTCGTAAGGTTTATTCCGGAAAAAGCCTACCGTATTTTTCTGCTTGTCACCACGGCAATTACTGCCCTCGTATTGATCATCAAATAATCCGGATACCCCTATGTAAAATTGAGGGAAAATGAATTCGATGGTCAGAAAGTCGATCTTTTACTGGGTGGCAGGAGTTTCAGGGTACCTTTTGATTCACTGGGAAATTGGAAGAAATCAAAAGTGATCATACAGTTTACGAAATCAATCAATGAATCCGTATAAGAAGCGATCCGGAATTCTGAATTTAAGAACTGGCAGGTTGTGAAAAAAGAATTATCTGAAAAACCAGGTAAGATCGAATATGAATTCGAGTTAAAGCAAGGAGATCAAGTTTACCAGGTTAAATACGACGGTCAGGGCCAGTTTCTTAAAAAAGAGAGGTCCATGATCCAGATAGTAAAATAATTGTTGTTTTCCCGCCTGATTTTTATTATTTTATTTACTCATAATCACATACTGGATCATGTTTTCTAGTCTGAAAGTATTTTACCTTCTTCTCTTTTTTATTCTTTCCCCATGGCAAAGAGTCCAGGACAAATATGCCGAGTTAAGGAAAGATATGGTGGAAAGGCAGATCAGGAACCGGGGGATCACACACCAGGCCACCCTGAATGCCATGATGGAGGTTCCCCGGCATGAATTCGTTCCGGATAACCAGAAACCTTATGCCTATGAGGACCGTCCTTTATCCATTGGCAGTAATCAGACCATCTCCCAGCCTTATATTGTTGCCTACATGACCGAGGCGATCGATCCGGAAAAATCCGGCAAGGTGCTCGAAATTGGAACAGGTTCAGGTTATCAGGCAGCTGTCCTGGCGGAAATAGTTGATAAAGTTTATACCATCGAAATCATTCCTGAACTTGCTGCCCGTGCGAAGGATACATTTGAAAGGTTAGGATATGGGAATATATATGCCCGGACGGGAGATGGATATGCCGGCTGGCCTGAAGAAGGACCCTTTGATGCCATCATCGTTACTGCTGCTCCTGAAGAGGTACCCTCACCGCTGATTGAACAATTAAAGGAAGGAGGGAGGATGATCATTCCTGTAGGCCCGGTTTACCGGGTTCAGTATCTGCAGCTACTGACCAAAAAGAACGGAAAGCTGAAAGTACAGAACCTGCTTCCGGTCCGGTTTGTCCCGTTTACGCGGGATGAGGATCAATAAATGCTGACTAAAATCAGGAGGGATCCATCAATTTCCCGGCAAAAAGAACAGTTCCTGAAAATTTTTCACGGATCATAAAGATAAAGGGCTGATTGATCACGATAATTTCAGGTTCAGGAGGCATGGAAGTCTCCCTGATCTCGACGGCCGTAGCCGCAGCGGCTTCAGATCCCTCTTCATTAACCTCAATTACCGCCTGGTGAATAACCCTGCTGATATAAAGATCCAAGGGATTTTCAAATAATCTGGACAGATCGGCCAAATCTGTGAAGGCAATACCCATTCCCATACTTGTCAGGGCATCATTCAATAATGTTTTGTATTCAATTTTGAATTTGGGCATGGTCAGGGTGGTTTTTGCTGTTTCTGACATGGCTACCCATTCATTAAATCCGGTTTCATCAAAGGTATCAGAAATATCTTTCAGCGAATGATCCCCGGCAGGTATCAGGATGGTCATGGAAAATTGTCCGTTACCATAAGGGATATCCACCAACCTCAAAATTTCATTACTGTAATAACCTACTTTGGCTCCTTCCACCGTCATCAGGTCAGTTTGTATCTGACTCGCATCTTCCAGTAAAAAAGGTCCCTCCCGGGTGAGCGACTTGTCGAACTGGTATTTCCAATCTGCTTTAAAATAGATTGCGTTGATTAGATACATCACGACATCCGGAGGGATCTGATCAATTAGATCCTCGATGAGCCCTTCGGTCTTATCACTGACCCATCCATTGATCTGTTCTTTTGCACCCGGATCGTTGAAATCAAGTCCGGAAATGCTGGCATCATAGTAGGTCTGAATGGCCTGTTTAAATGCTTCTTTGACGGTCAGATCCTTTCGGTACCAAACCGAATTAGCGATTTTCAACAACACGGTCTTGTCAATTCCCAGGAGAAACTGAGTGAGGCTTTGATAGGATTCATTAATTTCACTTTCATTGAGGGTTTCATTATTCAGTACTTCCTGGATGACATCGAAGGTTTCCTGGCCGGAGCCATTAAGTGTCATGGCCAGGGCATATTCCACACTTAAAGGAGAGAAGAATAAGTTCGCCTGGTCATCCTGGTTATTCAATTCATGAAAAAGATCAAAGGCAAATTTATTGGATGAGAGAATCAGCGATTTTTCCTGGGTCGTAAGATCACGCAAAACCGGTTCGTTGTCACCGATTGGATCCACACCATTATCACAACCGAAAATCAAAACAAAGGCAAAAATCCATAAAAACGATTTTTTCATGACCATAAAATTTTTATTATATAGACCCCGTTGTATTTTAAAAGGTTGTAAGAATCCTGAAAATCACACTTTTGTAAAGTATCAATGTCCATTTTTAATTCTTGAGAAGAAAAGAATTGCACATAAATAATTAATATTATAAAAAATTTTTAATTGAATATTGATATTCCCCTCCTGGGAGCCTGCCTGGCGGCAGACAGGGGGGTATAGGGGTGGGTAAAACAGGAATCAATCTGATTCTTTGAATTTATTTCTTGCTGACATTTTGTTTATTTGTAATATTGATATTTAAGGATTTTTATATTGATATGCGTAAACATTTTTTAATATATTTAATGGTGATTCCGCTGGTCTCCCTGGTAGGCTGCAAGCCCACCTTTAAGATCCAATCAGAGAATGTTCAGAACAAAGATTTCTCCCGGTTCAACAGTTATAAATTCTTCAATCCGGATAACATGCCGGCCTCCAATTTTTCCTTCAGCGATAAAAACAAAAAACGCATTTTTGATGCAGTTGCTGAGGAGATGGGCCGTCGTGGATATGTGAGTGTACAGGGTGCGGACCTGATCATTAAGATCCAGGGAGGGACCTCTCAGGAAATTGAAAACCGGCAACCCACTTATTACGATCCTTATGCCTATAATTATGGATATTATGGATATCCGTATTACTGGTCAAGAGATCCATGGATGTATGATGATATCTCCAAGAAAACGACTATGATCATCATTGATGTTCTGGATGCGGATAACAAACAATTGCTCTGGCAGGGTACAGGATACGGAGTATTGAGCGACAAGGCTGAATTGGTGGAAGTTAACCTGCGAAAGGCCATAGCAGATATATTTTCACAATTTCCGGTCCAGCCCCAACCATCCAATTAGAATAACCGGACCCTTCCCGGACCTGCCGGACTCGTTCCGGGATCCGGGATCTTTCTACGAATTCAAGCAAAGAATCACCAAAAGACCCCGGAATAAATCCGGAGAGGTCATTACTTCAGATGTGATTGTTATCTCGATTTATTTTCGCCAAATAAATGGTCATTACTGCTGGATTCCAAACCTTATTTCATTGTAATTTTCCGTATATCAGTTCAGAATATTGGTTGAGATTGGGTTTCGAAAGACTTAAAGTCGTAAGATTGATAAGATCCCCGATTGCCATAGGCAATTAATTTTTAATAATTTAAAATATTTAGCTTAAATTTGGCCCTCCTAAAGCCTCCTTAGCTCAGCTGGTAGAGCGGTTCACTCGTAATGAACAGGTCGCCGGTTCGAATCCGGTGGGAGGCTCAGCATAATGAGTGATTGATTGAATGATTGATTGAGGGGATTTTGGGGGATGTGGAGATTTGGGTAGTGAGCAAAGGAACGGCGACATATTTTACTGATCCTTTGACAACCATTCAATGACATCATTTCCAGAATTGACTCGAATGTTCAAAGTCCATCGACCATAAACAGGGGATTCAGTGCTGTTCTATGGTGCTGCAAAGCAATGCCGGAGCCACTTCGGATGTCAGAGGTTGCCTGCCGCCCTAATCATATTCACTGAAAATCAAATATTATTTTGCCAAAAAAACTCTTCTCTTCTTTAGAAAGGTAACATCAAGTGTTTTTTGTGAAAAAAATTTTACAAATCGATAAACCCACTTTTAAATAAATTCCCAAAAACAATTTATTGCATTTACCATGATTGGTCTTTTATCGACAAGTACCTTTCTGATTTTAAATTGATAAAACCCTTTAATAAATAAATCAGATTAGAGATGAGAGTAATAAGAAAGCCTGCACATGTTCTCGGACCTATAGATCTTATTTATTAACTTTGTGAAACAGGATATTGAACACCGGACGGGAGTGTCAATAAACACGATTTACTTGCTGATATGTTGCTAAACCACTAAATGAGTTTACACTTTCAAACGTGGCAAAACAATTTAAAAAATATCTGTCCCTTTGGTTCATTGTACTGCTTTTTTTTCCTCAAATAGAAAAAGGCATTCATGACTATAACCATCGGGATGATTTTTTTTGCCGATCTGCAGCTCATCATCTGCAATTGTCACAACATCACTGCTTATTATGTGATTTCATATTAACCATCCCATTCGATCCGGTTGAGACCCCTATTGATTTCAGAATATTTGAATTATCCATCATTATTTTCCCTGAGATCATAAATGGGATCATTCAGAAAATAGAATATTTCGTTGCCCTGCGAGCCCCACCTGATCGAATCGGATGATCCGAATCAAACCCATTGACAATTCAACCCGTTCGTGGTTGAATATCACTTTTCATTTAGTACGATATAACGATTATAAAATGAAATTTATCCTTATAATAACAGCTGGTATATTAATATCTAAATCCATCACTACCTGGGCTGCAGATCCGGTACCGGATAAAACCTCGCTATCTGGTAAGATAACAGATATAGAAACCGGAGAGCCGCTGATCGGGGTTGAAATTTACATTCCTGATCTTAAAACGGGTACCGTTACCAATGTGGATGGCACCTATATCCTGAATAATCTTCCTCTTACAAATATCTTTCTTCAGGTCAGATACCTGGGTTATAAGACGATCATTGAATCCATTGATCTGACAACCACCAAGACCCGTGATTTTGCCATGGAACCCATGTTGAAGGAAATGCAAGAGATCATTATAGTCGGTGCAACTCAAGCAAGTGAGAGAGACCGGACACCTACTCCCATCACCATTCTTTCCAGAATGAACTTATTACAGAATTCTGCCACGAACATAATCGATGCCATCGCCCTGGAACCTGGCGTTTCGCAGATCACAAGTGGACCTAGTATTTCCAAACCGGTAATTCGTGGACTGGGGTATAACAGGGTGGTAGTCGTGAATGATGGCATCCGCCAGGAAGGACAACAATGGGGGGATGAACATGGGATTGAAATTGATGAATATACGGTCAATAAGGTTGAAATCCTGAAAGGACCGGCCAGTTTGTCCTATGGTTCAGATGCCATGGCGGGAGTGATCAGCATGATTTCTTATCCTACCTTACCTCAGGGAACGATCAGGGGAAATATTTTAATCAACTACCAGTCCAATAATGGCCTGATCGGTTATTCCGGAAATTTTGAAGGCAATCTGAAAGGATTTGTATGGGATCTGAGATACAGCGGAAAACAAGCCCATGCCTATCAGAATAAATATGATGGATATGTTTATGGGTCTACTTATAGGGAAAGCAATATGAGTGGCATCATTGGATTGAATAAATCCTGGGGATATTCACACCTCCACCTTGACACATACTATCTCAATACCGGCATTGTGGAGGGAGAGCGGGACAGCGAAAATGGAAGGTTTATTAAAAACATCGCTGTCAATGATTCAACTATTGAGGAGGGGATTGTTCCGGACAGCGAACTGAAATCCTATCAATTGGGGATCCCGAATCAGGATATTCAACATTATAAAGTGGTGTTAAATAATAATTTCGTTGTACATGCTGGCAGTATTAAAGCTTCGCTGGCATTTCAGCAAAACCACCGGAAGGAATATGGAGATGTAATTGATCCGGATCAATATGGATTATATTTTTTACTTAACACAATGAATTATGATTTTCGTTATTTATTCCCGGAAAGAAAGGGCTGGCAAGCAACCATGGGTGTGAATGGGATGTACCAACGTTCCCAGAACAAAGGGATCGAATTCCTGGTTCCAGCTTATCATTTATTTGATTGGGGAGGATTTTTCACTGCAAATAAAAACATAAACAGATTAGATATCAGTGGTGGAATCCGGTATGACGTAAGGAACCTGACCTCAGAGGAACTTTTACTTGATGATGCCGGATTGCCTGCTACCGGGAATGGTTCAGGGAATTATGTCAAGTTTAAGGGATTTGCCAGGACATTCTCCAATTTCAGCGGAAGTATTGGAGCCACTTATCAAATCTCAGAGAAGGTTTTCACCAAATTGAATGTATCACGTGGCTTTCGGACACCCAATATTTCAGAGCTAGGATCAAATGGGATTCATGAAGGAACCCAACGGTATGAGATCGGGAATCAGGATATGAAAGCAGAATCAAGCCTTCAGTTTGATTACGCGATCGGTTTGAATACAGATCATGTTTCAGCGGAGATCGATGTTTTTAACAACAATATTGAAAATTTCATCTATACTGAAAAATTGAACAGTATAGATGGTGGGGATTCGATTGTCGATCCGAATGATCCTGTCCCTACTTTCAAGTATACGCAGGGAAATGCCAATCTTTTTGGGGGGGAGGCTACGATCGATATCCATCCGCATCCGCTGGACTGGATACATTTTGAGAATTCTTTTGCGTATGTGCTCGGCGCTCAGAAAGATGCCACCGATTCTACCAGGTATCTCCCTTTTATTCCTGCACCGAAATTCTCTTCAAACCTTCGATTTGATCTTCATTTTAAAAAGGGGATTTTGAAAAATACTTATATAAAAGCCGGATTGGATCATTATTTCATGCAGACTAAAATATATTCGGCCTACGGAACGGAAACGGAAACACCAGGATATACCCTTCTTCATTTCGGCATGGGAACAGATTTCCTTTCAAAGGGACAAACGGTATGTTCCATTTATTTTATCATCAATAATTTAATGGATGTCGCTTATCAAAGTCATTTGAGTCGGTTAAAATATGCTGGGGAGAACACGGTGACCGATCGGACAGGCGTATTTAATATGGGCCGGAATATCAGTATAAAACTACTCGTACCCATTTCTTTTAAAAAACAACCTGAACCGGAAACATAGAATGTTGATATTAGCTTATTTTCTGGTTTATTTTCATCTTTGATCCGATTTACTTGCACCTATGCATGCCGATGACCTAGATCGCTTCATTGTTATTATTTTTAAGATTGCTGGTGGATTATTTTTTATCGATGGTATTTCATTGCTCTGGCGTGGGGGAGTAGGGATATTGTTCCTGTTCCATGAGCAATTCTCCATGGGGTTCCTTTTGGTTTTTCTGTTACAAACCATCATCAGCGGCGCCATTTATACCTATTTCGGATTTTGTCTGCTCCGTGAAAAGGGTTGGACCAGGAGAGTATCCGGTTGGCTCATTGCTTTCAGTGCATTCTTTTGGGCCTTCCCATCCTTTGGAGAGGATTATTTCACCGCTGCCACCGGGGGCATTTATTTTTTCGGGTTGTTTCTTCCCGGCTTCTTAAAATCAAAAGATCTTCAGGGTTAATCAGAAGAGTAGATGATATTCATGCCATATGATCCTATGAAACACATCAAATTCGTATTACGAATAGAGTGGTAGTAAGAGTTTGATATGCCGATGGCGATCGATAACGTACCGCTGAAGCAACATATTTCAATCTGATATCATTTTTCCCATCCCATGTCTTCAGGTATCTTTGTCTGCCGATGATTACACCGGTGCGTAAATTCGTGCATCCTTGTGAACACCCACCAGCGCGGATCTCAGGACCCCCCCGTTTCCACCTTTCCCCTGTTTCCCGGTCTCCATTACCTGGCCCTTGCCTCCAGCGTTTTCCGATCCAGTGTGATCAGATGCCCGATTGGTTTTCCATCCCTGTATGTGATCACCCGCAGAGTAACCGGACCATCGGGAACCTCAACTGACTGTACATACTTCGTGGAATGATCATCCGGCATGGTCCCGTTCATGGTATAGAATATGTCCAATCCAGCTACTTCGGATGACAGATCCAGCATCAGCTTTCCATCTTTCCGGCGAGTTTTCACTTTGGCATCATAGATGGCTCTTGAATAGTTGCTCCCGGCAATATCTGAACGCCGGAACTGATTCTCAACCCGATCAATGAAATTATCCCAGTTTTTAGCTTCATTGGGAGACCAGAATACTTCAGAGAGTGCCCAAGCACGCGGATAGGTCATGTATTCAATCGACCGGTAAGTGGGCAACTGTTCGGTCCACAGATTACCCTGACCCCCAAGGATAAATTTGGGGTCGACCCCTTCCGGAACCGGATCAAAGCTATAACATTTTTCCATTCGCAGGGTGGAATAAATGGGAGGATCCACCGTGGGATCACCCTGTGTATAATCAATATAAGCAAACGTGGTAGGAGACATGACTACATCGTGACCCATTTCGGCAGCCTCTATTCCCCCTTTAATGCCCCGCCAGCTCATGACACTGGCGCCTGGCGAGAGACCTCCCTCCAGGATCTCATCCCAGCCTATGAGTTTTTTACCTTTTTCGTTCAGGATTTTTTCTACCCGTTCCATAAAATAACCCTGTAATTTTTCAACTTCATTGACCTTCAGTTTTTTCATCAAGGCCTGGCATCCTTTGTCTTTTTCCCAGAAACCCTTATAGCACTCATCACCCCCGGCATGAATGTAATCACCCGGGAAAAGAGCGGCCACCTCGGTGAACACTTTGTCCAGGAATTCATACACTTTTTCATCTGAAGGATTGAGCGTATTGTCGATGAACATGGTAAAAGTTCCATCTCCGGGCCAGTCGGCAAAATTAGACCCTGGATTTACCTGGGTATCTGGATTCTGAGTGCATGACAATTCGGGATAAGCAGCTAAGGCTGCCATACTATGACCGGGGACATCAATTTCCGGGACGATGGTCACGAAACGTTCCTCAGCATACTGAACGATCTCTCGAATATCATCCTGGGTATAAAAACCGCCGTATGTGGCCGGTTCTCCCGGTTTGGGAGCCTCGCGTTCGCCAAAATATCCCATCCGCTCAACCCGCCAGGCACCCACTTCAGTGAGTTTTGGCAGTGATTTGATCTCGATCCGCCAGCCATTATCATCTGTCAGGTGCCAATGGAAGACATTATACTTGTACCGTGTCATTTCATCGATGTATTGCTTAACCTCCTCCTTGGTGAAAAAATGACGACTCACATCCAGCATCAGCCCCCGCCATTTGAAGCGTGGATAATCGGTGATCCTGGCTGCCGGTATGATCCAGGCTGTTTCTGTTTTCTGACTACTTTCGATCTCTTTGGGCATCAATTGAAACAGGGTCTGCATTCCATAAAATAAACCGGCCGGTTGACTGGCCCTGATCACCACCCCTCTGGGCGAGGATTCCAATACATAACCTTCCGAACCAACCTGATTTTCGGTAATATTGTCAAGGTTCAACTGGATGGAACCCGATGTGCCCTGTTTTAAAACAATATCCAGACCAGTGGGGACGCTGAGCCGGGCAGCTATCATTTCCGCTACAGGTCCGGCCTCGGTTTTATTGTAACTGATCGTTGTATTTTGATCCATTACATAATATCCCTCCATTTGTAGTATGGAAACCGGTTGCGGGATCACCTGTATGTTGGTATTTTGTCCATTTGCCACCGAGTTGACAAAAAAAAGAAATAACACGATGTAATTTTTCATATTGTTTCAGGATTAAAACATTAAAAAAGATTTGGTATTCATTCCAAGTTTAAAAAGGGTTTCAAAAATCTTTATTGAAAAAAAGTTTGATCAATTAACTACTAATTAAATCATTTTCATTCGAAAATTCTTGTTTAAATATCGATTAATCAGGTTTATCAACGCGCCACCCTTTCCCCTAGGTTTAATATTCAAATGCACCAATATCCGGAGCCTTTCCATGTGGAACTTTTTTCCCTTCAAAATCCAGTTTGTATCCAAGCTCAGTACCGGCATCGATGGCCGGGCTATCTTTTCTGAGGTGAATATCTTTTTCCTCCAGATTAACAAAAAGAGGGTTGCCTGTTTGATCACCCGTTCCTGGTTTCAGCCCCGGATCCATCTTTTCACCCAGATAATACAGGTTGTACTCATGGATAAATGCTGAATAATTACTTACGCGTCTGCATTTTGGTATATAAAAAATATTGTTACGATACTGGATGTCCACTGAACCTGGATCACCATTCCAGAAGCCGATGGCGTAATCCGCAGAAGCCGTATCGATGAAGATGTTATTTTCTATGCGCATATCCTCCAGTTTTACACCAAATTTGCCACCTACATGAAATCCGCCTGATACACCATTATTGATATAAACATTATATGCAATGACGTTATGAGTGAGTGTTTGTCCCCTGCCACCCACTTCAAAAGATCCATTACAATTCTCACCCCAGTTATGATGAATATAACAGCTATCTACATCTCCATAGAATTCCACCACGCCTCCATCATATCCATAATCAAGGCTTGGTGCTTCACAATTGATCATCCGGTTGTAAGAAACTTCATTATTCGAAGAGAACATCCAGATCCCGACGGCGCCGTAATCGTCGTCCCCACCAGGGGTATTGACCACGATGGTCAGGTCATGGGCATAATTTCGGGTAACCAGGTTATGCCTGCCATGGATGGAGATGCCCATGCCTGTCTGGGTGGCTTCGTTGTTCCTGACGACATTATGATCCGCTCCATTTGAAATATAAATCCCGGCCTCATGGGCTTCCCGGACCAGGAAATGCTCGACAATGACCCAATCCGCATTCAACCGGATGGCAACCCCGTTTTTAATACCAGGATTCCGGATGACCGGATCATCCCCTGTACCATACGCGGTAAACAGGATAGGCATGAATTCCATACCAGAACTGTTGATCACCAGTTCACCGGTCCAGGTGGAACCTTTTTTAAAGCATATGGAATCACCTGGCGCATATGGATGATTGTTGACTTTCGTAAGCGTTTTCCAGGGATCGGAGGGATGCATGCCTGATCCGGTGTCATTTCCATCCTTTGAATTAATATAATAACTTTTTGCAGATAGGAGGTAAGCGGGCACAAGGAGAACTATAAAAATGAAGATTCGTGTCATCATCATGATTTTAGTAATATTCGTTAATGATTACTGTTTTCTCAACAATGAAGATAAAACCAAAAAATGAGACAATTTACATGCTTTGATTTCTTTCCACTTAGAAATCAAAAATTGTTAAAAAATCAATCTTTTGGTGTTATGAGGCAGGGTCCCCCTGGACCAGTACCAATGTACAATCATCCTCCACATTACCCTCGTAATCCTTATCGAAACGATCGGTGAGACCAGGAAGAAGATAAATATCCTTCCACCGATGCCAGTTGAATTCATGCAACAGGTTGTTGAGCTCTGAATCAATCAGCCGGGCGGTATTCATCGAATGGACTTTAAGACGCTTTTCGATTGCCCCGGAAAGCACTCCCGGTATGATCCAATAAGATGCTCCAGCCACATTCGCCTTCAAAACATCCTGATCCGTTATAAAAAAGTCGATATAATATCCCAGTTTTACCTGGTAATTCCTGTATGGAAATGGAGTTTGTATTTCAAGGGGGATCTCAATTTTAACCAGGTCGTTTCCGAACTGCCCGATTTCGAAGGCATCGATGGAAAATTTCAATATAACCTCCCCATTCCTGGATACTTCCCGAAAATTTTTCAATTGCTGGTCCACGGCTTCGTTAATCCGCGTACCCGCCAATTGACGAAGACCCACCATTGTCACCCTGGAAGTTTGATCATGAGTAACCAGGATGACGGAGGAAGTCAGATCATTAAAATAGGGAAGGGATATAATATTCCGGATATTATTGAAGGAAAAAGCCTTGAATTTTCCATCGAATCGGTCATTTTCAAATAAAATACAGGTATGAAAAGGATCTTTCGGATTGGCACTCAGTCTGACTGATGAGGTGATGTCATCGAATTCAAATTCATTCAGAAATTGTGAAGTGGCCAGTACATAACGTTGAGAAGAAGGGCTGGTAATGAACAATTGCCTGCCTGCTATATTGCTGTGTTCGAATAGTCTGATATTGGCCATGATCTTATTCTTTTTTTGATTTGCCAATGCTGTTCCGTGAGATCTTCTCAATCAACGCATCGATCTTTTCGTCATACCGTACCCGATTGCTGATATGATTGGAAAGCTGTACCATGATATCAAAATTTTCTGGTGAAGGATCTTCCAGGTATTGATTCATCATTTTTTCGAGCGCCGCAGCGGGATCCTTCAGGTCATAAATCTTTTCCCGGCTCCATCTTCTGACCAGGTCATTCCATCCACTCAGGACCTGATATTCATGTGTATTTATTTTTTCTGCCAGGAATCTGGAGGGCAATGAAAAAAAGGCTACCCGTGGTCTACGGGCTTCCTGCAAAAATGGGTACAAGCCAGCATAATGGATCAGAAAGATAATATTCCCGATCAATAGGCCGGATATCAATACGAGTAAAAGGATATTCATAAAATTAAAGTTAATGTAATGCCTACTCTGTATTCGCCGTTTTCAGCTTTCCGGTGCAAAGGGACTGTATAATATTCAGATCTAACGATAACCGTTCTAAAAATCAGATAAAACAATTTAAGAATTTCAAGGTAGATGGCCGGTAAATTAAAAATGATGTATAATAATAATCAATTATTTTTCAGATGAATTTAGTGGGATGTAATGATTTTTTAAAATTGAGAAAAAAACTGAATGTATTTTGTGATGGTCTAAAATTCGTGTAAATGTTTATGCTGGATCTCACAGGCGTCATAAAACCGTTTTTTGATCTGCTTTGGATCGCTTATGATCTCATAGAACTGATCCATATATTTCACCATCACTTTTATTGAAATATCACTGCAGTAGGGGAAATTCTGAATTAAATCATAGATCTTTTCCTTCCGGTCCAGAAATACCTGGATGGTTTTTTCATAAGTTCCGGGCATCCGGCAAAATCCCCGGAAATATCGCTGCGTTACGGCTTTAATGGGTAGATTTTCTGCGGGGACCGCATAATCTGCATCCACCAGTCCGCAATAATCAAAGTCAAAAGGTATGGGAATGGGAGGACTGGAATTAATGGAAATCAATTTTACATTGTGCATGACTGGTTTGGCTATCCACCAGTCTGTGTTTCCGATCATATACTGATAGATCATGAATCGATCAAGAGATGTGCGGTCACATACATCATGGTGCGGCAGAGACATTTCGATTTCTTTTCCTCCCTCACGATGCGCCAGGTGATCTATATCCTCGATCAGAAATCCGAATCGTTCAGTCATCAGTTTTTCCCTGGTGGAGTCTTGATAGCTTATATGGACCAGGCGTACCTGCAGGCTTGTATCGGTGATTATATTGAATATTTTGTAGGCGAGGTATTCCTTGAGCACATATTCTTCAAAGGTATTCACATCCTTGCAGAAAGTGACGAGCTTAAGTTTATTCTGACCGTCGAAAACGGTACCTTTTGTTTCTTTTTTCTTAAAATTCAGCAGTAAGGGAGGGAAGGTGCAGAAATCAAAATTCCTCCGGGAGATTCCCCGGGCTTTGACCTTTAATTCGAAAGTATTGTCTCCTGCATCAGGATCAATCAATTTCAGCTGGGCAGGATAATACTCAGGTACGTCGGCATCTTTTGTCTTTAAAAGGGTTTTAAAATCAGCCGTTAGGAACAGTTCCAGGGGTTCGTCGGAGGTGAACAGCGGGGCAATTTCGTTATGTTGGGTATTTTCTTCCACCGGCTGGGCAAAAGAAAAATATACAGGTATTAAGACGAAGAGATTGGTTAAAATGAAATAATTACTTTTCTTGCTGAACGGATTAAGATACCGTATTTCCATTATCAGGGTAGAAAATTTTGCCATGGTTTTCTGGATATCAATCCGGCAATTTCTTTCAAGCTAATAAAAAAAATAATCAATTCAAAATCCCATTTAAAGTGATCCCAAGGATGATTCCCGGCTCCAATTCCGTTTTAATCCGTTAATAATCTTACCCTTATCTACGTGCTGTATCAGTCCTGCGGATCCATCCCGAATTTCGACCATTCTTCTTTTGCAGGTCCATATATTCCCGGAACCTCCATGTCAAGCATACGCATAATGGCCGTCATTTGTCCCCGGTGATGGATCTCGTGCTTTATAAACGCGGATAAGACGTTCCTTCTTTCCCACATCTTCCCGTACATGTTGATTTTTTCCATTAAATCAACATTTTCCCATTTATTCCTGACCAATTCAGCGAGTTCCTTGCTGTACCGGGTATATATTTCCATGTTCTTTTTCATTGTATCCGGAACAGGGGCATTTTCGAGTTGATCCTGGTCAAATATCCCGGCCCGGAAAAGCATTTCGGTGAGGGTCTGCGTAATATGCCAGGCCAGCCTTTCCAGGGAGCGCAAGTTTTCATTGATCTTTGTCGATTTTTTCTGGTCATCAATTCTGGAGAAGACATTCAGGGTAGATTGACTTTCCATTTTCCAGTCAACCAGAAAATCCTGTATATTGCTGTACATGTAGATATAATGTTTAAGTGAATAAGTTATTTAAAATTGGTGAATTTATTTTATGTCCATAAATAATTTTTGATGAATCGTTTAGTGGAATTTTTATTCTTATCAATGGGAAAGTTCCACGTTCGAGATTATCAATTTCCGGAGCATAAATACATCCCATTTTTCAATAATGATCAAAATCAGATTTTATTTCAGCGATTCAGCCCATCAAAAGTTTATATATTTTTTGAATTGTGTACATTCGGATAAAGTTTTATCGATATTTTTTAATCAACAGTTCCTCATAAAATAACCAAAAACACGATCAATATGAGAAAGTCATTTTTATGGATATTATTTAACTTTTTAATATTCTTTGGATTGAATGCGCAGATACAGCCTACTCAGCTCACCTGTGAATACATTAAAAATCCAACGGTATTGGATGTGTTTCGACCCCGTCTCGCCTGGATCAACCTGGCCCGGGAGGGAGACCGGCAACAGAAACAAACTGCTTACCAGGTGGTGGTTGCTTCCCGGAAAGAATTACTCAAGGATCCTGATCTATGGGATTCCAAAAAAGTAGATTCAGATCAATCCATCCGTGTGGTTTATGAAGGAAAAAAATTAAGATCCCGGCAGTACTGCTGGTGGCAGGTTCGGGTATGGGACCGGGATGGAAAGGCATCGGATTGGAGCGAACCAGCCCGATGGCATATGGGGATCCTTGATCCCAAAGAGTGGAAAGCCGAATGGATCGGAGCCCCCTGGCAGGGTGAGGAAGCTTTGCCCAAGCCTCCCGGACCGAATGGCTGGCCGGTGGAAATGCCTCCTCCTGCACCCTACATGAGGAAAGAATTTGAAATCACAAAACCTGTATCAAAAGCAATAGCCTATGTAACAGGACTTGGGTATTTTGAATTTTATGTGAATGGTGAAAAGATCGGGGAGGATGTACTGGTTCCCAATCAGACCAATTACGGGAAAAGACCAGGCCTGACCCAGGAGAATATACCATTGGAGGATAATTTCAGGGAATATAAGGTGATGTATCTGGCTTATGATATCAAAAATCAACTGCGGCAGGGTAGGAATGCAGTCGGGAGTATTGTGGGGAATGGATTTTACAATGCTGCTAAATACTGGACCGGTTCCTACGGTACGCCCCGGTTTTTCGGACAGATCCATATTACCTATGAAGATGGGAGTGAGGACGTGGTGACGAGTGATTTGTCGTGGAAGGCTTCCCAAAGCCCAATCCTGATGGACATGGTCTACTATGGCGAACATTATGATGCCACAAAGGAACAACCCGGATGGAACTTACCCGGATTTGATGATTCTCAATGGAAAAATGTAGTTTCCAGGAAGGCGCCCGAAGGGAAGCTGGTGGCTCATACTCCATACACAGACCGGGTCACAAAAAGGATCAGCCCTGTATCTATCAAGAAAAACTGGGATGGCCGTTACCTGGTGGATTTTGGCGTGGAAATATCCGGGTGGCTTCGTCTCAATCGGGTTGAAGGTCCTTCCGGGCATAAAATTGAGATTAAATATATATCCAATTCATATTCAGGTGATAATTCCTATGTAGTACGAGGTGAAGGACCTGAATCCTATGCAGCCCGGTTTAACTGGTTTGTTTTCAGTGGTGTGGAGATCATCAATTGGCCCGGAGAGCTCCAGAAAGAAGATCTTACCGCAGAAGCAGTCAATACCTATGTGGAGGAATCGGCCCTATTCGAAACATCTAATCCGCTCTTCAATGAGATCAATCAAATATGGAAAAGAAGTCAGCTGGATAACATGCACGGGGGATTGGCCAGTGACTGTCCTCACCGCGAACGATCAGGTTATACGGGAGATGGACAGGTGTCATGCGTTACGGTGATGCATAATTATGATGCAAAGTCCTTTTATTTTAAATGGATCCAGGATATCCTGGGAGCACAGAATCCGGTAACCGGATATGTTCCGAATGGAGCCCCCTGGGAACCCGGTTGTGGCGGGGGAGTGGCTTGGGGTGCAGCGATGAACATCATGCCCTGGGAGTTTTACCTGCATTATGGGGCACTGGATATGTTGGAAGCTAATTATGAAGGAATGAAGGGGTATGTGCGCTATATGCAGAACTGGGTGGATGAGGACGGGATCATGTTCTCACAGGCGGTTGGAAAGGATGGGAAACCACTGGTCTGGTTGAATCTTGGGGAATGGTCTACCCCTTACCGTGATCAAACCGTACCGCTGGAAATGGTCCATACTTTCTATTTCTGGAGATGTGCGGATATAACGGCCAGGGCAGCCAGAATACTTGGTAAAAATAAGGAAACAGGGAAATACGAAAACATGGCAGAAAAGACCCGGACGGCCTTTCACAAAAGATTTTATAACGAGATATTGGGTACTTATGGGAAGAATGGAGGCAATATTTTCGCCTTGAAAATGGGAGTTCCACCGGAGCAATATGAAAAGGTCATCGATGCCTTAAGAAAGGATATCGAGGCAAATGAGGGACACCTGGATACCGGGATCTTCGGCACCCAATTTTTCTTTGAAGTATTATCAGATAACGGATTGCATCAGCTGGCTTATGAAGCTATGAATAAACGGACGGCACCCAGTTATGGATACTGGATTGAACAAGGTGCAACCACAACACGTGAAGGCTGGATTCAGTTTGGCTCCCATAATCATCCCATGTTCGGGGGTGGACTGGCCTGGTTTTACCGGAAACTTGCCGGAATGAATGCGGATCCTGAAAAGCCGGGATATAAACACATTGTTTTCAGGCCACAACCCATCGATGAAATGGAATACGTGAACTATCAGAATAATACTTCGTATGGGATCGCCGGGATCAGCTGGCAAAATCGACCGGATCAGTTTTCAATGGAGATTATTATTCCTGTGGGCAGCTCCGCCACCGTTTATGTACCGGCTGCCCGGATGGAAGATGTGCTTGAAAATGGGAAAAAGCCTGATTCAGCGCAAGTCAGGTTTATTGGAATGGAAGAAGGATATGCAGTTTTTTCAGTGGAGGGTGGAGCTTATCGATTTGAGGCGGATAAATAATCGTGCTATTGCTAATCTATAAATTATTTTGAAGATGAAAAATCTGATTTTGATTTACCTTTTGATTTGTTCTGTTTTCTCATCAGGATTTGGACAGTTAATGAATCCTCCTGAGATCGATGCGCAGAACCGGGTAACGTTCAGGGTTATTGCCCCTGAAGCCCGGGAAGTTAAAGTAATCAATCTGAGTGATGAAATGGCCATGGGTGCGGCTGAATATGATCTTTCAAAGGGAGAGGATGGGATCTGGTGGGTAAAAACAAATCCATGCCGTCCCGGATTTCATTATTATCAGCTTTCGGTTGACGGATTTATGAGCACAGATCCGGAGAGTCTGGCATATTTTGGTTGGGGTAGGTGGACCAGTGGATTGGAAGTCTCTGCTGCCGGGATTACTTTTTATCAGCCCAGAAACAATCCCAAAGGTGATGTGATGACTCACTGGTATTTTTCCGAGATCTCACAATCGATGCGTAAATGCTTGATATATACACCTCCTTCCTACAGAAAAGAGACTGCCAGGCGATACCCTGTCCTATATTTGCAACATGGTGCTGGGGAAAGTGAACTGGGTTGGACCATGCAGGGCAAGATGAACTTTATCATGGATAATTTAGTGGCGGAAGGAAAAGCAGTCGAGATGCTGGTGGTGATGGACAACGGTTATGCAGCCGTACCCGGTGCAGGGAACCGTGCCCGACCTGGTGGTGAGGAAAATCTTTTTGATGAGGTGGTAATAAAGGAACTGATCCCGGAAATCGATACGAATTTCAGGACCCTTCCCTCCAGGGATTCAAGGGCCATAGCCGGTCTTTCCATGGGTGCCGGACAAGCCATGAGGATCGGATTGGGCCATTTGGATCTTTTCAGCTCGATAGGAGCTTTCAGTGGGGGTGTTCGTAATTTTGATAGGACTACTTCGTTTTCCGGTGTATTCAAGGATGTGGAGAAGCTTAACGCAGCATTAAAATTGTTTTGGATCGGATGCGGGTATTTAGACCGTGGTTTTCAAAACAACAAACAGTTTCACCAAGACCTGGAAAAATATGGTGTTAATCATGTCTGGCATGAGATGGATGGATCCCATGAATGGCAGGTCTGGCGACATCATCTTTATGAATTTGCCCAGCTTGTGTTTTCAGACTCCCCGAAACGCTGAACCTGGTACTCCGATCCCCCGTACATGGTCAGACGATCCCTTTTCGTCTGACGAGGTACCCTGGTCAGACCACCCTTCCTGGTCAGACGACCCTTCCTGGTCAGACCACCCCTTTTCGTCTGACGAGGTACCCTGGTCAGACGACCCTTCCTGGTCAGACGACCTCCCATCGTCTGACGAAGTACCCTGGTCAGACCAAGTTTCGTGGTTAGGTTGATACCAATTGATAATCCGTTTACCCAATGTTTCTTGATTTCATCATGAAAATTAAAAATCGTAATTTGGGATCGTATTTTTAATTTTAATTCGATTTGTTTATAATGGCTACATTGATTCCATGATCATTCAATAAAATCGAAATTTATAACACCTTATTATGCAGGGAAAGTTATACTATTTATTCACCCTTCTTTACCTTTCCTGGTTGTTTGGGGCAAATGCACAGGATGTTTATTCCCAACGGAAAGCATATATTGATCAATATGATTTCAGCAAACGGAAGGTGCCCGTCATTCCTGCGAAAGAGAAGAAGATACGGGTCATCATCGACAGCGATGCCAAATGTGAAATTGACGATCAATGGGCTTTGTCACTGGCCATTCTCTCACCTGAGCGCTTTGATATCCAGGGATTCATCGGTGCAACCTATTTATCGGGAGGGCCGGAAAGCATTGAAAAGTCATGCCATGAGATCGATACAGTGATGAAACTGGCTAACATGAATGGCAGATATCCCATTTACAAGGGAGCTCCTCCCATGAGGTACCCATACGAGCCATCGGAATCGGAGGGGGTGGACTTTATCATCCGGGAAGCCATGGATTCCTCTCCGAAGGATCCACTTTGGATCATTGGTCTTGGAGCCCCAACTGACATTGCCTCGGCCTTTTTAAAAGCACCGGAGATCGCGGACCGGATCGTAGTTTTCTGGCATTTAAGAACCCAATGGCCAGATAAATGCTATAATTTTAATGTTTTCGGTGATCCCCATGCTACCAGGATCCTCTTTCATTCTCCCTTGAGCTTTATATTGTTTGATACGGGCACTTATCTCACCTGTCCGATGTCCGAATCAGCCAGGGAAGTGCGGCCACATGGGGAATTGGGAAAGTATCTGCATGATTACCGCCTGGGGAATGACTGGATGATGTCTGATACCAAGGGTTTTTTTGATCTGGGCGACATAGCGGCGCTTTTAGATCCTGACATTGCTGCGTTCAAAGAGGTTGATTGCCCGGAAGTGACTCAGGATCTTTCGTATGATTTTACCAATAAAAAAGGGAAGATCCTTCGGTGTTATGACATCAACCGGGATAAAACGTTTGAATTGTTTTATAGAAAGTTAAATCAATTCAGCTCGATGCAGGAAAAGAGGTAGCCGGATAATCGTGTATAAGGATAAATAATGACTGGCTGATTGCTGGTGCCTTTAATTAAAGTTTTCAATATCAGGATTTCCTTCTGAAAATCACTGAAACCGATACATTTAAAAATCGCCGATCCTTTTATCTATACGGTACTTTACCCAGCATGTCATTCAGAAGGCAACTTTAAAGGGGAAGACACGCGATACCATTAAATCTCCGATCCACTGATTCTTCAGTTATCTCTAACAGGAATTTCATTTATTTATTATCTTCAACCATCCGATTGAAAAAAAATGAACCGGCGAGAATTTTTACATACATCTTCAGCCTCCTCAATGGGATTGACGGGCTATACTTTTTTCCCGGACCTTTTAAATTCACCCTTTATGAATAATCCTAATAAATCATATATCGAATACCTCAGAAAAAGTGCCATAAAAAAAGAAATACTGGATGTTTTTCTGAATGAAAATTCCTGGGCGCAATTCGATCCTGACCTCGGTTATATCCTGGGCAACTACATGCCGCATGATGGTATCGATGACAGTTATACCATTTCCACCTCCATGCAAGACGGCAGTAGGACCAGGCAAGTGTATGCTGACAAACCCTGCCGGATCAATACCTATGGAAACAGTTTTACCCAGTGTCATCAGGTGAGTGATGCCGAAACCTGGCAGGAATACCTGGCCGGTCACCTGGGAGAACCGATCCGGAATTTTGGAATGGGAGGATTCGGTGTTTACCAGGCATACCGCAGGATGCTGAGGGAAGAACAGACGAAACATGGGGCGGATCATGTGATCTTATATCTTTGGGGGGATGATTATGTACGAAGTGTCTTCCGGTGCAGGTTTGTAACCTATTATACCAAATGGGACAACGACAATGGATACATGTTCCATGGGAATTTCTGGTCCAATATTGAAATGGACCTTGATTCAGGCACCCTGGTGGAAAAGGAGAACATCATCCGCAAAAAAAATGATCTCTACCAGATGACGGATCCTGATTTTATGGTGGATAAGCTGAAAGATGACCTGATGGTTCAGCTTCATTTATTGAGCCTGGATATGGTTGACGATGAGGTGGACCGGAAAGGATTGAAAAAGCTTTCAGAGATCCTGCGAGTGCCCGAACTGGATTTTTCCGGTACAGAAACAAGAATAAAAACAGCGGAAAAACTCCGGAACAAATATTCTTTTGAAGCCACCAAATATATTTTAACAGCTGCTGAAAAATTTGTCAGGGAGCATCAGAAAAAACTGATGATCATTCATTTTGATCCCTATGGGGTTTTAAGGCCCATGGTAAACGGGATCCCAAGATATGACCGGGAGGTGATCGATTTCATTGAACAAAATAACCTGAACTTCTTCGACATGAATGAAGTGCATGCCGATGATTTTAAAAAATTTAATCTTTCACTGGATGAATACATGGACCACTATTTCATCGGTCATTATAATCCTGCGGGGAATCATTTTTTTGCCTATTCACTGAAAGACCGGATCATTGAATGGCTGGATCCCAAGCCCATCACCTATCAGAAAAACGACAGTCGACGCATTCATTTTGACGGTTATTTACAGAAATAAAACCTATTGTGAATTCTCGGGATAAATAGGTTTTTTAGCCAAAACCTTTTTATGGAAAAATGAAAAATGGAGAAAATTGATGATTTTCGTTCAGAAACCTTCCGGATGCCGGATGCCGCCTGCTATTTCAGCCAGCTTACCCGCCAGATGAATGGGTGTTGCATCTTCGAGATAGGGTCCGATGATCTGCAGGCCCACCGGCAGACCGGTATCGGTTAACCCAATAGGAAATACGGTCGCTGGCAGGCCCGTGAGGGTAGCGAAAGATATCCAGAAAATAATATCATCATAATCCCTGTCACCTTCCGGTGTCTTTAATATCCTTTTTTTATCCGGATCAGGATTATGCAGGTACCAAGGTTTGTAAATATGGGGAAAAGCGGGCACGAAAGCTACCGGCATTATAAAAGCATCGTAGTCATTAAAATATTCCTGCCAGTTTTCACGCGCTTTCAGTCGCATGGATTCCTGCTGACGAAAATATTTATGTGGCTGGGTATAAGCTTCTGCCCTGATTTTGCTCAGGCTACTATCATCGGACATTGCCTGATCTTTCAACTTTTCAATTTCACTTTCCGGAGCACCCCCTGAAATATAAGCTTGTAGTAAATAGACGTAATTGTGGAATTGTTCCTCCGGATTGATATTTATCGGCCATCCTTCTTCCATGTCAAGTCCTTTGTTTCTGAATTTTTCCATGGCCGTGTGAATGACGGGTTTTATTTCAGACGATATGGGGCAAAGTGGATCATCCATTACATATTTGATCCTGAATTCTTTCAGATTTGATTTTCTTACTTCCGGTAATTTCCAGGAATAGGCTATGGACTCAGGTTCTACGGGTCCTCCGCATATTTCCAACAATAATTTCAAGTCTTCAGCACTCCGGGCCAGGGGACCTGCTACGGATAAACCATTGGATTTATAAGGCAAGGAACCGGGAAGAGGAGGGATTGATCCCTTCTTGGGGACCAGGTCAATGGTGGGTTTATGGCCGAAAACACCACAAAAATGTGCGGGTATCCGGATTGAACCTGCCGTATCACTGCCCAGGCTGAGATAACTGAGTCCTGCAGCCAATGCGGCTGCTCCGCCTCCGGTTGAACCGCCGGGTGAACGTTCAAGGTTCCAGGGATTCAGGGTTCTGCCGTAAATATCGTTAAAACTCTGATGGTCATCCAGCATTAAAGGCACGTTGGTATTCCCTAACAGGATTGCACCTGCATTTTTCAGGCGGGCCACGGCAATTGCATCCACATCTGCGACATAGTTTTTCAAGACTGGATTTCCAGCTGTCGTCACTACTCCCTGAATGCGGAAGGAATCTTTGATGGTCATGGGAACCCCATGCAAGGGTCCGTATATTTCTCCACGGGAGAGTGCCTCATCTGCTTCAATCGCTTTTTTCAGCGCCTCCTTTTCAAGTAATATATTGATGGCGTTGATTTTCGTATCTATTTTAGCAATCCTGGAAAGCATGAGTCTGGTCACTTCGACCGATGATATTTTTTTACTTCTGATCATACTGGCTAACTCAGTTGCACTTAGAAAGGGAATTTCAGAATCAGCAACCATTTTATCTTTGCTGGTTTCACAACCTGAGATATAAGGACTGAATGAAACAGCCGATGCCAACAAGGATGTTTTTTGCAGGAAAGACCTGCGACGAATCAAAGTTTTCATTTATTGTCTATTTACCGATTCACTTAAAATAAGAAATATATAATGAAATTCGATAAATTTTAAGTCCAATTTGCCCCTGGTAGTTTATTAATCTTCAGATTAAAAAATCTGTTCCGTATAATTATTCATTTTCAAGCGGTCCTAAAATGAATTTTTCTACCATTATATTTTCTATTTTTTCTCTTGAATAATAGAGCGGAAAATACTGATCATTTGCCCAGCTATTGAAAAGGTTTTTGTAAAATTGACTTTCCGGATTACCTGATTGACCAGGTGTATTGGTCCCCACCGATTTATCCCAATCTCCTGTATCCACAATTATTCTGAAACTGGCGCCACTCGTCTGATTATTATTTCCACCCGTTGCACATAACGTATACCCATTCCCTCCGCGGGGAGCTGGCCCGCTGTTTAATTTGGATTTCCATTCATTTCCAAGTGCAAAACTCAGTGGATGATTCAGATGAACATGTTTGTAATGCTCCTGACCATATTGCCAGTTTTGCATATTCTCTCCTAACTCGAGTGTAAGATGGTTAATTGCCTCAACAAAAGTTTTGTACATAAATTCATTTCGTCCAATTTCAGGATCTGGTCCAAATCTGATTTCAGGATGCAATACCCAGTCAATTATTTTCGATAGCTGGAGTGAAATCAAACCCTTAACTTCTTCAGGAATAAAGAGTTCTTCTGCCATTTCTATGATTTTATTCTCCCAGGCTACATATATACCGGCTGCAATGGAATTCTTGTCTAAAATAAAATTCCAGTCCGATACAATTTCTTTGGCCTGGTTCAGTTTTTCGGAATTAAATGATAATTGTTGCAGTAAGGGCACCAACATTTTTGCGGGGATTGAAAAATAATTTGTTTGAAGTGCCTTCATATCTTCCATCGATAGTTTTTCCCCGGATCCCAGCACTTCATTTATCCTGTCACCCCGGAATGGATCCGCCCAAAGAAAACCAATGGCATTCCAGTTTTTATAACTTTCGGGTGTTACATTTTGATTGGCGGTAGCGATAAAACCGGATTCAGGGTTAAGAAGATGCGGTTTTTCGCGAATAGGCAGATATCCATCCCACTCATACCTTCCATCCCCTGGGACCGGAACCAGGCCGCTGAAATTTCGGCGTATCGGAGCTATTCCAACTGCCTGCCAGCCAATATGTTGATCTTTATCTGTCCATACCATGTTCTCACCCGGGATATGACTGTAATTACATGCATCTCTGAATTCCTCCCAGTTCTCAGCCTGGTCCATTCTGAGCGATGCCAGATACGGAGATCCACCTGGCTCCAGCCAGGCACATCTTACGGCATAGGCTCTATGATTAACAGAATCGATAAAAGTTACGGGTCCATGTCGGGTATATCTTAATATCACATGTACATCTTCACATCCACTTACCTTTATGGTTTCATGCTTTAATGTCATGTCTTCCCACTGGTTCCGATATTTATATTGATTTAAATTGGAAGAATTGAGGTCGTAAACATAAAGATCTTCCCCATCTGTTCTGAAAACCGTAAGACCCCAGGCACCATGGTCATTATGTCCAATGGAAATTCCCGGTAATTCCGGCTCACCCCCTCCGATCACATTCCAATCCGGAGCCACCAGGTGGACGATATATCTGAGTGAAGGGATCATGATTTTACGATGCGGATCATTGGCCATTATCGGAAATCCACTTTCAGTCAGATTCCCGGTAACTACCCAGTTATTACTTCCTAAAAATGTGAATTCATGTATATTTCTTCCGTTTTCCTGAGGAAATGAAACCTTATTTAATTGATTCATTTTAGGTTGACCACCGACAATCCCTTTAATATCGCCAGGTTCAAAAATGAGATCTCTTCTGAAGGCATTGTATAGATCGAGGATATTTTCAAAGAGCAAATCGCCCTTGACGGCCGAATCCAGTGAAATGTCGGGATCTCTAGGTTGAAACCATAACAGTTCTTTAACTTTTTCAGATCCAATCCTTGCCACGGCTCTTCCGATGGATAATTCGTCTGTTATATTACCTAATAGTCCCTGATGACGTGATACAACCACCTCGGTTGTCCAGAGGTCGGGCCGTATATTCAAAAGTTTGAATTCTATCGGAAGCTTTTCGGGATTTTTATTTATTTCCTGAATATAAGCATTCACTCCTTCCACAAACGATTGTATAATTTGTACTCCGTCCGGGTGATAATGATTCATTTCAGATTTCATGTCACCTTGGAATTTAAAGAGCCTTGTGCCTATATCCCGCTTTAGTTCTCTTGGTCCCAGAATTTCGGCAACCGTACCTGTTGCCTGTCTTCTCCAGATCTCAAACTGAAATAACCGATCCCTGGCGGCACAATATCCCTGCGCAAAAAACAGGTCGTGTTGATTTTTTGCATATATGTGGTTGACGCCAAAGGAATCTCTCAATATCTCAACGGGAGCAAATAATCCCTTGATTTGGGCCTGTTTCTCTTCCTGAAAATCACATGAATAAAATAACAGAAGAGAAAGTATTATTACCCATTGAATTGTTTTACCTGGATTCATGATCAAAGAAAATTCCAAATTCCCGAAAAGCTCATGGAATCACTTTTAGTGTTGTCATGCAGTGACTAATATTATTTCTTCAAGAGTTCATTGGTCGCCAGCACTAGGAACATAAAGTTCGTACCGCCTCCGCCAAGCACATATTCCGTTTGTTGCCACAGGAAACTCCAGTTTTCCTTCAATTCAGGAAGATCGGGCCGTATGATGGCCGTACCGGAAGCCACCCCACCTGGAATATAGGAGTAATCCGCCCGGTTTACCCCATATGCCTGCAACAGTGAATAAGCTCCAACACCAGAGGCGAAAGAGGCGGTATTGCTACCAGGATGACAACCCAGCACGAATTGTGTGGCATGGTAGATCAGATCGGGCTTAAAAACATCCGGGAAACCGGTGACTAGGAAATAGTGACGGAAACCTTTCGTCTGGATGGACCAGCCATCTCCCCAGATATTGGGTTCATAGGGGACTCCGAATGGATTTTCAGCCATTTCCATTTCTATTTGTTCTGCATATTGTTTGGCAGCTTCATCCATCTCCCGGCGGAATGCCTCATCTGTGATTGATGCGTACACCCGGCCCACTGCCCAGGCGGTTCCCGGCATATTGTTAAGAATATAATCCTTTTGTTCGGCGATCGCATTGAGGTATTTCGCATCCTGTGTGGCAATATAAAGCTCAGCCGCAGCAGCAACCCGGTCATCCACCATATCCTTTTTGCTGGAAATAGCATAGAGGTTTTCAGCAGCCTGCAGACATTCGCGGGCCAGTTCAGGACGGTAATCTTTCAGGACCCTGGAAGCGGCGGCAAGTCCAGCCACACCGATCATTTCGTGCCTGGCATTATCTTCGGTGAATACCCAGCGGTCATCCTTGATACCCGATTGGGAGGCAGTTCTGGCATTCGTTGACAGGGAAGGATTATATACAAGGTTATCGGTCATGGCACCTCCATCTCCCTGTAATCCATATTGCTTCCCGGTGGAGGCAATGATTCCATCATACAAACGCCCCAGGCCGCGGTAACCGCCTAACACGGTGAGCACGCCATGTTCTACCTGTTGTAAGGCATCGGCAATACCATCCGGATCATGAATGGTAACCAGTCTGTTTTCCTGATCGACACGGGTAGCATCCAGGTCAATGTCGAATAATTCATACATCAGGGCCAACCTCCAGGTAGTGACGGCCTGGGATTCTACGCGCAGGTCATAATCACCCGCATCATGCCATCCACCCTGATCGATGTTGGTCACATGCTGGGGATGGACATAATGAGTAAATGATTCTGGTCCCTGCCTGTAACCATCAAAATGAACATGGTTGAGGGGTGCCATCAGGGCATCATCGAGATGACACCAGTCATGCCATATACGGGACCCCTGTTCGACGCGGACATGACACATCTGGACCGGAAGAAAATATTCAAGGGTTGGCTGCCAGACAAACCTTTCATAAATATCACCGGCTATTCTGAAAATATTCGAGGTGACATTCCCGTATTGAGCCTGGTACATGCCGGGCTCTGTCAGTATACTGAAATCACTGATAGCATATTGATAACGAAGGAATTTCCCCCAAAGTTTTGCTTCCTCAGAAAATGCCATGGTCCTGGAACCATCCGGATTGATCCTGTAGATACTGACCATTCCTGGGCGATCTGTCCGATGATCGAGTTCAATCACCGCCTTTTTGGGTTCATCGGGCAGATAGCCTACCTGGCTTACATGAATCACCGGTGTATAGGTATAATTTTGTACGGGAAAAACCTCTACTTCCCATTGGACTGCTCCTGCTGTAGCATTTTCAGGTACTGCACTTCGCACGATGAACCAGCCGCTTTTGGAACGCAACCGTCCATCGGTCAGCTGAAGATCCCCTCCATTTAACGTCTTTATGGTCAGTCGCTGGGTATTTGTTTCCGGGGCTACCGTCAAAATTTTACCTTCAGCATAGGGTTCGATCTCATTATCGTCGATGGGGCCATAGGAGTCGGTCGGGAATATACCTGTCCGTCCATCCATATTCCAGCTCTTGCCAAATAAGGTGGCAGGAAAAAGTTCTATCTGGAACCAGGCGTCTCCAGCATATTTTTCAGGGATTGGCTGATCAAGATTCAGGGTGAAAAAAGCTTTCTCCCCTTCCACACTTACCTGTACGTTATAGGTAAATGGTATTTCCGGCAGGCTTAACTGTCGTTGAATGGTGCCGGCCACCGTATCGATCACTTTTTCTCCCACTTCCGGCCGGCCCTGGAGCCGTAAATCCCCATTGGCCGCTACCCTTTCTCCATTTTGAATGATGGTGAGGCCACTCTGATGCCCGGAGGGATAATAATCATCGTAAACGATGATGTTGACTCCCGGCATTTCAAAATACCCCTGATCATTGATAGCCAGGGTGGAAGGGGGATCACCCTGTTGACAGGCGGAAAGAAGAAGGACCAGCGTGATTAAAAGGGCAATACTTATCTGAATTAAATGGGTGAAATACGTTTTCATTTTGAAAAAAAATTATGTTTTTATAAAAAAAATTCAATTTCCGGGCAGCCTGGCTTGGTACCGTCACTCAAGTTATACATTCAAATAGAAATTATCAAAAGAAGAATGGAAATTTAAAATTTCATGGGTCAACCACACGGAAATTTATCTTAATTCAAGTTATGTAAATGAATGGTTTAACTGCAGATATAGATGTATTCACTGCATAATCCTTAAAAAAACAGACTGACTACAATTTTCATCGTACGTTATACTAACAGATTGTAATGATCTGGGATCATTTTTTACCAATTATTAAATAATATTACTTTTAAGGATCAATGCCATGAAAAGAAACTATTTACATTGTATCATGGTTTTTTCACTGATTTTAGTATTCAGTGGATGTAATGAAGAAGAAACTCGACCCGGATCATCATTTAAAAATCTTGAAGAGGAAGTAAATCATATTGCTGATCAATATGTTAAAGTAGGTCTTATAATCGGGATTATTGATAATCATCAAAAAAGACAAGTATTTTCCTATGGGTCAAAATCTATGGAGGTTGACGATCCTCCCGATGCAAACACTGCATTCGATATTGGATCCATGACGAAAACTTTCACAGCCACCTTGATGGCCGATCTGTATTTAACAGGAAATTTCACCGATGATACAGTAAGTCATTATCTTCCTGCAGATCAGGTAACATTGCCTGCCTGGAATGGAAAGGAAATAACTTTTTTTGAGGTAGCCACGCATACATCAGGGCTGCCAAGAACTCCACATGAGGACGGATCTTCTTTTCCAAGACCACCTGGATTTAATGAAAAGAATCCATACAGTGTTTACACAACAGAAGATGTCTATGATTATCTGACTCATTATTGCCAACTTAAGTTCGAACCTGGTACCTGGTGGGAATATTCAAATACAGGATATGGATTGCTGGGGCATATCGTTGGCCTTGTTGATCATTCATCCTATGAAACAGTTTTAAAAAGAGATATTTTCAAGGTGCTGGGCATGAACAATAGTTCATTATTTCTGACAGACGAACAAGAACAGAACTTTGCCCAGGGATACGATACCGGTTTAAAGGAAACTTCTTTTTATGTAGCCAATGATATTTTTCAGGGAGCTGGTTTTATAAAATCTTCCCTAAATGACCTGTTTATCTACCTGGAAGCAAATATGGGTCTTATAAATACTACATTGAGAGATGCCATGGATCTGGCTCACGAACCACAGATGCATCAGGGGTCCATGGGAGATCAGGGTCTTGCCTGGTTCATTCTTGAGTTGGATGACGGACAGACGGTTATTTATACAGGTGGAGATACAAATGGACATTCGGCTTATCTTGGATTTAATAAATCCACGTCAACAGGAACGATCGTTCTATCCAATTATGCCATGCATGGATCCCAATTGACCATGGGTGCAGAAATCTTGCAGGCCATCATCAAATATTGAAAGAGGATGAGATTACTTCTGCCCTCAGGATCACCCGGGGCAGGATCATGAGATTAATTCATACAGTATTCATCAGGATCCGTATTCTACTGACCTGGATGGAGGAAAATAATAAAACACCTTATGCTATCCGGAAGAGCTTAATAATATTCTTTTTAGATTTAAAGAAAATATAAAGTGTCGAAGGTATCTCTTTGGCTGTTCCGGAGGAGTGGCATTATTTAAAATATCGATCCGGAAATCCATAAATCCCGGAAGGGTTTCATGATTCATTATCCCTGAAGTTCAATGAAGTGTTATTCACAGAATTTTGTCGATTTATATCAGGGTCATCATTACCAAGATACCTGACTGGAAAATACACATGATAAGTTGTTGGCGCTACGATTTATTATCCGAACGTAATGACCGTCGATGAATTTGATTTGCAATAAAAGCAGCATCCCGGCCGACGCCCCCGACAAATCCCGATGTCAGTCCGGATTGGAACGGCATGCCGACAAAATAAAGTCCATCCGCTTTCTTGGAAATACCCCGGTTCGTAAGAGGCCAGCCATGCTCATTGGTCACGTCCTCCCGGATCCAGGAAAAATCCGGCTTAAAACCCGTCGCCCAGATGATGGTGGCAAAAGAACCTTCCCGGCCATCTTCAAAAAGAGGATTGCCGTTTTTAACACCGGAAACCCTGGGAAAGCGGGTGACCCCCGCGATATCCAGGTCAAGAGCCGAGATGCTGATCAAAGGCCCTCCATGGGTTAGGATTTTTTTCCTGGCTTTTCTCCCTATGGGTGTTTGAATGGTAACCACATGGGAGGCAAACCACCAGAATATACTGCCCATGTAATTAAAAATAAAATCAGGAATGTGAAAGTTTGGTGTCCCTGAAATTGACGTGGGTAACTTTTTACTCACCTCTATGGCTATTTCAAGACCGGAAGTTCCTGCACCTACCACCAGGACGGGACCGGCAGAAATCTGATCCGGGTTTACATATTGAGAGGAATGGATCTGATGAATGTCTTTATTCAATTCACTGGAAAAAACCGGAATCTTTGGCATTGGATGAGTGCCGGAAGCGATCACCACTTTATTGGCGGTCAGTTCTCCAATGGAACTATATACCACAAAATAATCATCCACCTTTTTCAGCCGGATCACATTCACACCATTCATTACAGGTAATCCAAAATTACCTGCATAATGATCCAGATAATCTGCCATTTCATTTTTTGTAGGAAAATATCCTTCCTTTGCATCAAAAGGCATTCCAGGCAATCCATCATACTGGGACGGCGTAAAAAGGCGCAAAGAATCCCACCTCTTCCTCCAGGAATCGCCAGGTCTCTCATGGGCATTCAGGATGACAAAATCCTCATGATTCTGCTTTAAGTAATACCCGGTGGCCTGACCTGACTGGCCACCTCCAATTACAATGATATCCCAATGGGTTTGGGAATTTCCGGTTGTCTGATTCATGGTTGTATTGGTTTTAAGGAACGAACTTTTTTTTGTTATTCTGTGTGTAGCTTTTTATTCATAAGCAAAAGGTTATAAGGTGAGCATGGAGTGATCTGTTCATCCCCGCGGCATTTGTTTGTGATATTTTAAAACGAGTAATAAAAGGATAGGTTGTTACATTTGATCGAAATATCATGATCAATCCCAGTTTGAATGGTCTCATTATTTCCGATGGGATCTTTAGCAAGACAAATACCTGGTTTGGATAGTAATTGTATAGGTTTCTGATCTTTTGAGTATACGGTGAAATTTCCCTGGGATAAATATCCATCCACTATGCGGTAATTCCAGAAGGGCGGACGCTTAGAGAAAATCAGGGATCTGAACGTATGAAGGAGAGATGCCTGCTGGTCTGTCCGGTATTCAGCTGGGGCTTTATTCAACTTAACCTTATGATGGATAAAATCCTGGTTTATTACTTTTTTGGCCACTCATTACCTAATAAATCAGATTACCACTACTGACACCAGGTTTTTTACATGAAATGAAGGTTTAATGTACCCTTTTTAACATTTTATTAGAAAAATTGATTAATTTGTACAGAAAAATACAGTGATTGGCAGAGCAATAAATACCGCTGTTCAGAAATTCATTGAAATATCGTTATGGATTCTTTTCAACCGGGCATTTATGGTGCTGAAAATTTTTTATAAAGAAAGTAGACCTAATTTTTTAAGTTATAAACATGTAATACAGGAGGTGAATGATGCCCACACAAGTTAAAAGAAGAGATTTTATTAGAAAATTATCCGCAGGCGTACTCGGTACAGGGATCGCTTTGAATGCTTATGCATTTCCAACCCGTAAATCGAACCTCGTTTTACAGAAAAAAAGAAAAATTTACGAGAGCACAAATCCAAATGTGGCACTGATCCGAGGAGCAGACCGAAAAACGAACATGTTTGATGCACTGAAACTGATCGAAGAAGACATCAAGCGATCGATCGGCAACAAACAGGTAGTGATCAAGCCGAATTTTACCAGGGTGAAAAAAGAAGATTGGCTGGCTTCCACCCATGTGGATAATATCGAAGCGATGCTGGAATTCTTAAAACCCTTTTACAATAAGAAAGTAATCATCGCCGAAGGGTGTGGTGGTGCAGAACCCATTGAAATTCCCGTTGAGAATTTCGGGTACAATAAGCTGAAGGAAAAATATAATGTTGAATTTTTTGATCTGAGTAAGGATCAGCATTCTGTGGTGAATATGATGGACAGTAATATTCAGCCGATGCCGATCTCGACTTCCAGGCTTTTGCTTGATCCCGACACTTATCTTATTTCGGCAGCCGTGATGAAAACACACAACCTGGCCGTAGTGACACTCGGATTGAAAAATATCCTGCTGGCCGCCCCCATGAATTTTGGGGATGGAAAAAATGAAAGAGGGAAGCTCCATAAGGATCCGGTGGCCAGAGATCCCAGGTATTTCAACTACAACATGTTCCTCATGGCACAGCAAGCCTATCCGGACCTCGTGTTGATTGATGGGTTTGTCGGTATGGAAGGAAAAGGACCCCTATTCGGGGATCCGATCGAAGTGGGAGTGGCCATCGCCAGTACCGACTGCATTGCCGCTGACCGGGTCGGGATTGAGGTGATGGGCCATGATTTTAACGACGTTGGACACCTGGTCCATTGTGCCGATGCAAAAATGGGAGAGGGGGACCTCACCAGGATCAATGTGCTCGGGGACCGGGTTTCCGCCTGCCGAAAGAATTTCAGGCTTACAGACGACTGGGAAAAGATCAGACACTGGAGATAAAAAGCTGGTGGATGAAGGCTGAAAGCTGCCAGCGGGAAGCCAGGCTCTACCTTCGAAGCGCAAAGAATGAAAAGTTTTTACCTTCGTCAGGGTCACGCTTGAAAGGATCCTGAGGATTGTTCCTCCAGGATTTATCAGGGGCTCTATTTACATGATACAGATGGTGAATCGTTTCATCACTCATATATTTTAAAGAAAAATGAAATAATCACGCTTTCCGGAATCTTACTTCGTTCTAAAATCGTAGAAATTTATACGGATGACTTTTAACATCAGCGACAAGGTAATTGATCCTGGCTTTTTGATTGATCAAATAAATTCAATGGTAAATCAATGATTATCAATAAATTATTTCCTTCCACTGGATTAAATTTTAAAAGATGAAATACTTACAAAGTTTATTATCGGGAATTTTAGTCATATCCTTATATGGATGTTTTTCGAATGGTGATCCGCAGGATAATAAAAAAGTAATCGGAACCGGACCATTGGTTACCCAAACACTTGATCTGAAATCATTTCATAGTATTCAGAACACAGGTATTGCCAATATATATGTTACACTTGGAAACCCCCAGTCTGTCATTCTTAAAGCGCAACAAAATATCATCGATGTATTAACATATGAGGTTATAAATAATAACCTGATGATTGGAATTGAAGATAATATATCGATCGAAAAGGCAGAAGAGATCCGGTTTGATATCGTAATGAATGAAATACGTGATATTGGAATATTGGGAGTGGGATCTTACGATCTGTCCGGTGATTTCCAGGATGAATTATCGATTTCATTAATAGGTGTTGGTAATGTCAATGCCTATGACCTTGAGGTAGGGAGCTGCACGATTGTATCAACCGGTGTGGGCGATTGCAGGGTCAATGTACGGGATGCATTAAACGTTTCGATTACAGGAGTTGGAAACATATATTACAAAGGAAATCCCACCATCACCCAGAATGTGACCGGTGTCGGAAATTTGATCAATGATAATTGAGTGATTTTTTTCCGAAAACTCCCACCTGATCAGCGCTTCAGGACTTCTGAGCGTTTCAGGGAAAGCTTTTCTGGAAGGTTCAGGTCACCCGGAGGCAGACTCGTCAATGCAGTAATTGATCTGGGAGGAAGGATTATTATCATCCCGGCCCCTTCAGGCAGGACATCAGGTTGTTGTACGATGCCTTCCGGGATGGGACCCGTGACCAATAGGTGATGCAACACGGAAGTGGGGAAGGGAACATCAAGTTTGAGATTCAAGGATATCTGATCGGTGCCATCGTTCAATAGGAGAATGGTGATATCCCCTTGACTGGATGTCAGGGCAGTGGCGTAAAGTTCCTCATTCGAGCCTTCAATTTGTAGCCTTCTTACATTCCAGCCTGGTTTCAAGTATCTGGCCGTGATGGCATGAGGGTAAAAGACAGGTCCATAAGGCCGGAAGATATATTCCGGATCCGTACGGGTCAACGCACCGAAGTTACGCCATGTATCCCCATATATATGAAATTCCCAACGTGCAAGACCGGCGACTCCCTGGTTCAGCATGCGTAGTAGATAGGCAGTAGTGGACAATGCTCCGTCATATACCCTGATATCGTCATCAACCGCCTGAGATCCTGATCCGTAGTTGCCAAATTCTCCAATTACAAAAGGCAATCTTTTTCCAACAACTTTTTCAATGTTTTCCATAAGCTGGCTATACGCCGCAACACTCTGGTCCATCTTCTCTCCACGGAATGCCGAATAGTCATGATCGGCGATAACATCCAGAATAGGTCCGTACTTTGATAACATATTTGGAATGTGCCCGGGGTGGCCTCCCGTAGAAGTATCCGGCCCGAGAAGCAGAATCTCATTCCGCACGCCAAGGCGATTCATATGATTCTGTACCACTGTATAAAGTGGCCAGAAGGTCTCCGGATAATTTGCTTTCGGGCCAGAATAGGCCCAATTTCCATTCGGTTCATTCCACAAGGATAGCGCCCAGATATTCTGATATTTCCTTACTCGTTTGAGATGATAAATGAGAGCCGCCAGTGACTCAGCAAACTCTTCCTTACTATCCGGATGTGCCAGTATCCATTTTTCTTCCTGGTCAGTCAGCCATTTTGCTCCCAGCCGCCAGTTGGTAATTAAAACTTTGATGTTACGTTTTTCAGCCTGATCAAAAAAAGTATAGTGCCGTTGCATTTTTTCGGAGTCGAATGTGAATCCGCTCCAATCTGTATTTTCAGGATTAGGATTGTCATTCACAGGTTCCCAATCCGTAATGGAAACCGCATGCCGGAGCCAATGACAGCCACTCCATTCCATCAACCCAAAATATCGGTCCCAATCATCCTGAGTAAATGTATGTTCCGGCCATCGACCTTCTAGGACTGTTGCTTCGTTCCAGCCGATGCCGACATCCATAAAGCCAATGATATTATTGGTGACGGTGATGCGATTGATGTCATTTCCTGGCTTTTCCGTTTCACTTTTTTGCCCATTGCATAGGGTGATGGAAAAACCGATTATCACCCATATCTGGATAAGGGGAAGTAACCTTTTCATACGTGATTTCATATTTTTTTTCAAAATATGTATTGTAAATATCGCTATGACAACCTATATATAGAATATAAATGGGAGCTAATCATTTTTTTTCCCTTTATTTCCCATTATACATTATTATGCCAGACCCAGAAAAAGATGATGCTCATTCCATCACCTCAATTTTGCCCATGGGATACCACCCTTCCTCCTGGATCCCTTCAATGGCCAGTTTTATGGTTGGATTTTTTCCGGTTTTGTTCAGGATACCGATGCAAATTTCATATTTACCCGGTGGGATATTTTCAGGGATCCGGACGCTGTCATCATACAGATTATCTCCCGGAAGCCAGTCACGGATATCCGAACGGGTCACCAAAATTTCTGTATAATCAGGACTGGAGAACCGGAAGGCCAAAGGGAACCGGTGGTAACAGGGAGCCACACCCTTATTCTCCCACCAGGAAGTAAACGCCATATCTTCCCCTGCTTTTATATCAGAAGGATAGGTGAACTTCCGAAGCACAAAGCGGTATCCCATGCTTTTCAGCCAGCGTGCTACATGGGGTTCCCATTCCTCGGGTACTGGGGATGATTTGGCATTGAAGGAAGAAATATGCCATTTCAGGGATTGGTCGATGATATAATCCACATCCCAGCCCATATCTTTCCAGTGCTCCATCACCCAGCATACTTCAAGCGTGACCGGCGCTTTTTCCCAGGCTTCCTCCATACTGAATTGGATGATGGCTTGTGGATAATAATCGTTCATATGGGACCAGGTTGGACTGAAGCCGCCCATATCTCCCAGGCAATCAACACGCCATCCTACATTGCTTTTGCTGATCCCGTATTCATTGGTCTTTGCATCGGTGAGCAACATGATCAGATCTGTATCTCGGAAAGCCTCGAGATAACAATCCACCAGCGCTTTACGGGTTCGGTCCGACAGTAATTCCGACCCGGCGCCTTCGCCCCAGGCGCCGACAAGTGCCATATCCACACTCTCCATATCGGGATGGTTGTCGTACCGTTCGCCAAGTGCCCGGATCATTCCTCCGAAATATCGTACATACCGGGGATCCTCCGGATCGGTCTGCCATTTTTCTTCCGGGAGATTTTCCTCATTACCCATCATTTCACGATACCAATCAGGTACGTCCCTTTCAGGACCTGTCCCATAAGGAGCAATTCTCAGCAACAAGGTCTGACCTCTGGATCTTGCTGTTTTAAGCGCAGTATCTATTAAATTCCAGTTATACTGGTTTTTTTCAGGTTCGATGAATTTCCAGTAAATGCGGAAATAGGCCAGTGAGGTGTTGGGATAGTGGTCATTGGTCAGATCGCCACCAAATGACTGGTATTCGATAGGGAATCCTTCAGTCCACGTTTGCTCTGAATTCAGTGTATCCCCGTTGAACCGTTGAAAGGTCATGAATCCAATCCCCGGGTTGACCAGTACATCCTGGATCTCTTTTGGCCGGACGATGACGGTTTCCTGGGCGCTACTGAATCTTCCCGAAAAGAGGAAAGGAACCATTAAAAGTAGGATTTCATATTTTATCTTCATAATATATTGGTTTTCAAAATCTATCTGTTATCCCCGGGCATAAGAAGAAATTGACCTCTTACGACCACTCGGGAAGCTGAGCTAACAATATCGGGGATCTTGCCTGAATTTACATTTTTCATGCTACATTTTTCCTTTTATGTAAAACTCATGTCATGATTTGGAGACATACCATGAGTTTTCCCAACCTAACTCCAGGTCCTGTCGTGCGAACGCTTTTCATTCCATTCAGGAGTCGGCGCAAAATAACTTTTGTCTTCCTTGTGAAGATGTTTTTTAATCTCTTCCTCATTTAGTTCCACGCCCAATCCGGGGGCATCTACCGGAACATTTGCAAACCCTTTGGTATAAAGGGGTTTTTCGCCCACCATATTTACGAGTTGTGGCCACCAGGAATTGTCGGCGCACTGGTTGGGCAACTCCAGTGCCAGGAAGTTCTCTGTGGCCGCCGCACAATGCACATTGGCCATGAATGAAACCGGTGTGCCGGCAAAATGCATTTTCATGGCGATGTCTTTTTCTTCGGCATAATCCCCGATCTTTTTTGTTTCCAGGATGCCTCCAGCCGTGCCCATATCCGGATGTACAATATCCACCGCATGCACATCACAAAGTTCCCTAAAGGCTTCTTTGCCAAAAATATCTTCCCCGGTGATGGTGGGGGAGTTGATCGCCTCGGTAATGAGTTTCCACTGGTCGATACTGTCCCATGGGACAAGGTCTTCCAGTGAGGCCAACCGGTAAGGCTCGAGTGCATTGGCCACCCGGATGCAATTGTTTACATCGAAATGCCCGAAATGATCGGCCGAGAGGGGAATGTCATAGCCGACTACCTCACGAACCTGCGCCACATACTGCTTCAATAGATCCAGCCCCTTGTCAGTCACCTGGATGGCTGTGAAGGCATGCCGGGTATTCTGGTATGAAAGGTAATGATCGATCTCATCATCCTCAAAACCCTGAATATAAGGTGTATTGACAGTAGTACCGGATTCCTTACTATATACGTTGATCCCCGGGTGCATTTTTAGCCAGGTAAATCCCTGGTCTTCCATACGGTGCCTGCAGCTCTCCCTGAATTTTTCCATATCCATATTGGTAAGGCGATGCCCGGGCAAATAGGCATATAATCGCACTTTATCGCGGTATTTACCCCCCAATAATTGCCAGACAGGAACGTCGTAAACTTTACCTACAAGGTCCCAAAGTGCCATCTCCACTGCACTCACTCCACCACCTTGACGTCCGTGTCCTCCAAAGGGTTTGATGATCTTATAGATCATTTCCACATTGCACGGATTCAAACCCAGGATCCTGCTTTTAAGAAAAAGGGCATAACGGGGATCGGCCCCGTCCCTCACTTCTCCGAGGCCATAAATCCCCTGGTTCGTATCGATACGGATGATCACATTCCGCGCATTGGTAAAGGAAGTTCCATTATCGATGGTGGTATACCTCATGTCCGTTATTTTCAGATCAGAAGGGTAGGAGTTACGCTGGACTTTTGAAGTGGAATGTGCGATGGTGTCTTCAATGGGTAGACCCATTAAACCCGTGAGTGCCATACCTCCCATCACTGTTTTTTTCAGGAAAACCCGGCGGTTATCCGGAGTAGCCGGATGTTTCATTTCTTCATGAATTGCAGCTGCATTTTTCCGGGCCAGTTGCCTGTCTTTCTGGACCATACGTTGTAAGATACTTTTCATCGTTTTACTTGTTTGAAGTTATTGGTAATGTTTAATATTCTTATGCATTGAATCATGGGATCACCTACGCCTTTGGCATTCCAGTCGATCGAAAAATAAGATAATAAAAAATTGCTGAAGCACTGCCCGGTTCGATCAGAAACACGTCTATCCAAAAACTTACTCCGGAGGAAGCAGTAGAATATCTGAATCTGGCGCAGATGTTGAAAGATGGTATAAGTACGGGGTCATCGGTGCCCTTCCTTTGAAAATGATCCTGGCCTTGTATGACTTTATTTATTCATATACGGCGGAGAAATGTATTTCTCCATTTAAGGATTCCGTCCCGAATGCCTCGTGAGGGTGGATTTCTAAATAAAATCCTTTTCGGTCATCGCGAGGGTGACCTAAAAATAAGAAAATCCCAGGTCTACCGTGATGAGGTGTTTTTTCGACTTACTGAGAAACTTTTTCTGACTATGGCTTCAGTGGTTCAGGTACGACGGGAGATGGGCCCCATATACCTACTTTGATATTCTCTGCAAACTTCGCCCTTAATTCATCTTCTATTTTTCTCCATTCATCACCCTCAGTAAATCTACTCCAGTCTGAAAAACTTTTCCAGACCGTAGTAGCGCGTATATAGGGACTGCCCAGCGCATTCCTAAAAGCCCGGAACTGAATGACTCCCGGTGCTTTTAAGGTAGTGGTAATTGCCTTTTTTGCCCATTCATTGTATGCATTCAGATCCACTCCCGGTCTGAAATCATACATTAAATCAACTTCGGTCATATTAGCCTCCTTTTTTATAGGTTGATTAAATTATTGGAAGTAATCGTTTTGAGGATCTTGCATTTTGAATGCAATGATTTAAAACTGTATCTTGATAACATAAGAATTTTCTGATTAGTTCCTTGAAATGTAGCCTTAAAAAGGTTATCAAAAGGCTGTCTTAAAAGCTGTAATAATCGTCATTCCTGCCTGCTTGCCGTTGCTTGGTCAACTCCGGAAAACAGGCGAAAGGATGGATCTGGATAATATGATTATTCAATAGGTTGAGTTTCCCGGGTCAAGCCCGAGGATGACGTTTTCTGGTTTTTGAATCAACCACTTTCGTAACATTTCCAGCAACCTGCAGTTTTCACCTTTCAACCCGTTTTATTTGGCCACGGAAACACTGCCCTTATCAACACAACATCCTTCCACGCCTGCAAGTGGGTACGCCATATTGAACCTTTGCCGGGAAATAGGGGATAAATATATTTTTTTTATCGCCAACCATAAAATTTGTTTAATTCCTTCCTTTTATCTTACCTTTGAAGGTTATACACTAACAAACCTACTCTTAAATTGCTTTAAGGGCTGCCTCAAAGAGACAGGATGTCTTTAAAGACTGGTTCGATGATAATTCTTCGCAGTTAATTAAAATATGAAAAAACTTTCAAGCATTTCTTCACCACCATTTCAAAAGGATTGGAGCGGGCAGGGATTGGGTTTGAGCAATGATATCCTGAAAGCACATGGAGCAGCGCTCAGGATTGATTCGACACGACAGGAGGAAAGTACAACATTTATTATTCAATTGCCATTAATATAAAATTGATCATGAAGCAACTTTTATTGGTTACCATCCTGCTTGGGTCCATTTCAATACTCCATGCACAGAAGCAACCATCCGCCGACTTTATCAACTTCAATCCCCACTTCGAGTCCTTTACCCTTCCGGGAGGCACCCTTGGCAACAGCGTTCAGACCATCGTTCAGGACAGTGTGGGATTCCTCTGGTTCGCATCACAGGCTGGGTTGCACCGATATGATGGTAAAAATTTCATTACCTATCTCTATGATGCCAATAATCCAAATACCCCATCCAGCGACTATATTGAGTATATTTTCTTTGACAGCAAGGGAATTATGTGGTTGACGCATTGGCAACAGGGTAGCCTTACATCTTTCGATCCCGACCGGGAAATTTTCACACGCTATACCCATGATCCAAATGATCCGGAAAGCTTGATGGACGGTGAATTGTCGGAAGTGGCTGAAGATCAAATGGGCTATATCTGGATTGGTGGACAAAAAGGGCTCAACCGCCTCGACCGGGAAACAGGCAGGGTAAAACGCTTTCCACACGACCCAGGCGATTCGAGTAGCCTCTCCTGCAATGAAGTTCGGGCAATCAATGTGGACCGGCAGGGTACCGTGTGGGTAGGGACGGGCCTTCCATGGAATGACAACGATCCGGAAGAAATAATTGGCGGGCTGAACCGATACGACCCGAAGACGGAAACTTTTGTCCAATACCGACATGATCCAAGCGATCCGCGAAGCCTGGCAAATAACAAAGTCAGGGCTATGCTGGAAGACAGCCAGGGAAATTTCTGGATAGGAACGGCCGGCGACGGGCTGCAGCAAATGGACAGGGCAACGGGAAGGTTCAAACGCTTTACATATGACCCGGCCAATCCCGATAATCTCACCCGCCCTTTCCTGCGTGGGACAAGTCCGGCTGCTTTACCAATCTTTAGTCATGTGACTTCCATTTTCGAAGATCTTGACGGTCGTATCTGGATTACTGCTGTTGAAGGTGGGTTGAATGTATATAACCCGGCAGCAGGAATCGTTAAACACTTCGAAGCCGGACCTGGTAAAGATGACCTGAAAACCAATTTCCTTTGGCAAACTTATCAGACCCGCGATCGAACCATTTGGATTGCAAGCGGAGGGGAAGGCAAGGCAGTTTTCAAAGTTAAGGAAAGGGGGGACCTTTTACCTTTTATTAATACAAATCGCAGTCTTGAAGACTCGCTTCGTTATCTACATGGTATTGTGAAGGACAGGGATGGGAACGTGTGGATTGCACAGACAGATCCAATAAATCTCCTGAAGGTAAACAGCCAGAAAGGCAAGGAGGAGAAAATCCCATTTGGTGATCCGCTGAATCCACCGGGGTTCCTGTATGGTTTTTCGTTCGACCTAGAAGGGAATCTTTGGTTTGGAACCGATAAAGGATACTTCCGAGGCAACCGGGGAACATCCAATTTTCAACGTTTTCAGCCAGCAGAAATCCCCGCTGAAATTTTACAGGCGGGCTTGGCTCCAATTTTACAATCCCGTACAGGGTTTATTTGGCTTCCAGGCTGGGATGTCGGGCTTACGCGTTATGATCCTGAAACGGGTAATTTCATTAATTTCAGTCATGATCCCAACGATCCTAAAACAATCGGAGGCAACAGGGTGTGGGGCCTTTATGAAGATGCAGAAGGGAATTTATGGGCAGGTGGCGGTTCGCCATGGAACGAAATGGACAAACCACTTTTCCTGGACCGGTTCATTCCCCAAACCAACACATTCGAACATTTTGTGAAAGGAGGAAGACAACCTGGCATGGCCTTTTTCATTACCGGGGATGAGGCGGGTAATATCTGGTTCATTGATTTTATTGACGGCTTGTTTAAATTAAATCCCATTACTGGGATGTTGAAAAAATTCACTCCGTTCAACAGTCTGTTGCCCTCCAGTCAATTACTTTCGATGGTGAAGACAAAGACAGGGAAAATCTGGCTTAGTAGTGAGAGAGACCTCATCGAGTTCGACCCAATGACAGAAACCATGTCCCTGTTCAATGCGAGCCATGGCGTAAGAACCGCTCAGGGGTATTTTGGCAGCGGCAGCATCGCAGCTGACGGGGAGTTGTTTTTTGCCAGGAAAGGAGGATTCCATGCATTCTATCCGGAAAAACTTTTCCTGAATGATAAAGCTCATTTGCCTGATTTGCGCATTACGGGATTCCGTTTACTCGACGAGCGCATGACCAGCGGCAGTACAAACAACCAGAATGGAGTTTTAAATAAACCCATTTGGCAAACCTCTTCCATCCAGGTGGCATACTACCAAAATGTGTTTTCCTTCGCGGTGGCCTGCTTTGACTTCTATGATCCATCAGCCAATCAGATCCAGTTCATGCTTGAGGGTTACGACCGGGGCTGGCGTAAGGATGTCAGGGATGGGGAGACTCCATCTTACATCAACGTACCCCCAGGGGAATACACTTTCCGGCTAAGGGGAGTTAACAGTTTTGGAGTCTGGAACAGGGAGGGCGTCAGTCTTCGAATCACCATCCTGCCACCCTGGTGGAAAACGTGGTGGGCATATGCATTTTATGCACTATGTTTAATTGCCGGCATATTTCTGACGGATCGTATTCAACGTAACCGGATCGCCCAAAAAGAAAGGTCAAGAACAAGGGACCGGGAATTGGCACAGGCACAGGAAATTGAAAAGGCCTATCATGCATTGAAAGCCACCCAATCACAGCTCATCCAATCCGAAAAAATGGCCAGCCTGGGCGAACTTACAGCCGGCATTGCCCACGAAATCCAGAATCCATTGAACTTTGTCAATAATTTTTCGGAAGTGAACATCGAGTTACTGAATGAATTAAAGGAAGGTATTTTACGAAATTTGCCGGCTGAAGAAAGTGGGGAAGCGGATGAAATTGTTGGGAACATTAGTCAGAATCTCGAAAAGATCTCATTTCATGGCAAAAGAGCGGATGCCATTGTAAAAAGTATGTTGCTGCACAGTAGGAGCAGTGGTGGTACCAAAGACCTCACCAATATCAATGCGCTGGCCGATGAATACCTCCGGCTCTCCTATCATGGAATGAGGGCCAGGGACAAATCGTTCAATGTAAAATACCATCTCGAAATGGATGAAAATTTACCTGAAATCAGGGTTATTGCCCAGGATATAGGAAGGGTGATCCTGAACCTGATCAACAATGCCTTTTATGCTGTTTCGAGGAAGTCAAAGGAAGGATTAAATGGGTATGTACCAGAAGTATGGCTAAGTACGAAAAAATTGGATGAGTCCGCCGAAATACGTATCAGGGATAATGGAGATGGGATTCCTGCAAATTTTATGGATAAGATCTTCCAGCCTTTCTTCACCACGAAACCCGCCGGTGAAGGAACGGGGCTCGGATTATCCATCAGCTATGAAATCATTACCAAAGGACACGGAGGGGAGTTGAAAGTGAAGTCTTTTACAGCAGAAAACCATGCTGGACCGGAGCTTGGAACTGAATTTATAATTATTCTACCCATATAAAATACATGATGAAAATTCTCGTAGTCGATGATGAAAAAGATGTTCAGATGCTGTTTGAACAACGTTTTCGCAAGGAAATAAAATACGGACAGGTCAACTTTGTTTTTGCTTTTTCAGGAGAAGAGGCTCTAGAATACCTGAATCAACCGGTTCAGGAAGTTGTTCTGATCCTGTCCGACATCAATATGCCCGGCATGAGCGGACTTGATCTGTTGACTGAAATCAGAAAAAAATACCAGGAGCCTCCTCCTGTGGTCATGATGATCACTGCATACGGCGATGCTGAAAACCACGAAAATGCGATGAACAGGGGAGCCAATGATTTTATTACCAAGCCGATCGATTTTGGACAGTTAAAAGAAAAATTAAAGATTTAAAGATATATCTAAGATTATGGTTATGAATGCTGAATCAGATTCCGAAATCTCTGTGAAAGAGAAATTCCGTAACAAATCAATTTTAAAATCCAGAACCCATAGGCGAATGAAAAGTACTGATAGAATCGATTGGCATTCCATATTTTCATTTCATTCAGTCTTCCTCACCGTCCTGGGTGTGTTTCTTGCTGTAGTGGGTATGCAGGGTTTCATGGTCCCTAACAATTTTATTGATGGCGGCATCACCGGGTTATCGATTCTGATCACCGGGATTTCAAAAATTCACATCAGCATTTTGCTGCTGGCATTCAACATTCCATTCTTCATCATCGGTTACCATCGAATCGGGCGAACCTTCAGTATGCATGCCTTCCTTGCGGTAGTACTTCTCGCCGCCGGGATGTATTTTATAAAAATCCCTGTATTTACTACCGATAAAGTATTGATTGCCGTTTTTGGCGGGTTTTTGGTAGGATTGGGCATTGGCCTGGTGATCCGGGCGGGGGGTGTGATCGATGGCCTTGAAGTCATAGCCCATTTCACGGAAAAGAAATCCGCCTTTTCCTCAGGAGAGATCATTCTCACCCTCAATACACTGGTTGTCCTGGGAACCTCTTTTCATTTCGGTATCGAAGCAGGCATGTATTCCATTCTCGTATATTATACTGCCATGAAAACCACGGATTACGTGATGGACGGTTTTGATGAATATACCTCCCTCAGCATTATTTCAAAGGAAGCGGAGCAGATCAAGGAACTGGTCGTAAAGGATCTTGGAAAGGCCATCACAGTTTATAAAGGGGAACGCGGATACCTCCCGGATTCATTTGACATAAAAACGGATTGTGATATCATCATGACGGTGGTCACCAGGTTGGAGATCTACCGCATCAGGGAAGCGGTCACCCGGGTTGATCCGGCAGCCTTTATTTTGATCCATAGCGTAAAGGAGGTAAAAGGTGGGATTGTAAAAAGACCCAATGGAGCGAAATGAGGATGACGTGAGACAGAAACAACCCGTAATTTTAGAGCCGCTCAGCAAATTATATTGGGGATGTCCATCCCGGGTGAGCCATCCTATGGGCTCAGAAGTAGTAGGATGAGTATGCAGATTCGAAAGTATTGAAAGACACAGATGACCCTCGACCTGTTCCAACACTAAACATCCGTGCCAGCTCTGATTGTATAAGTATTTTGATCATGGGTAAGGCATAGAATTAGGGTAGGTGAGGTGTTTATATTAATCCTCCGGAAATCCAACCTTATCCAGCATCACCTGCCATCGGGGATCATCATGAAGAGGATTAAAGGGTGGTTCAACCTTTAGCCAGTACATCTCAATCTCGTGTGTTTTATATGCCTTCTTAAGCCATTCAAAAGCAAGGTCGGGTTCTCCCATTTGGGCATAAACCATGGCAACATAGAAAGAGGAACTGCCACCGGCATTGATCTTACTTTGCTCCTGTAATTCCCTTAAAAATTCCTTTGCCTTTTCCCGCTGTCCTGTATAATAATTGGCTATGGATAAAAGTCCCAATATCCAACTTGAAGCTTTTAGTTCCCCATATTGTGATGTTAGCTTATCTATAGTATTTATAACGTCTTCATATTTTCCTAAATATAGATACACCCTGGAGGATTCCATATTGGTATAAGAATCGGACAAACCGGTTTTTTCAATCTCTTCAATTGTTTTTAATGACTCTTCATGTCGATTTGCAAAATAACTGCTCAAAATCATGGAAGACCAATTATTACTTGATAATGGATCAAATTCTACTGCCTTCTTTGCCTCTTCGCAGGCTTCTTCAAATCTTCCAGAAGTAATAAGAAAATCAGTGTCAGTATAACTGGGTCTTAATTCTTTCGCCTTGTTATATTCTTTTCCTGCATTCATAAAATCCCATTCAAAATACAGGTAATACCACACCAAACGACTGTGTGCAAAATAATTATTCTCATCAATCTCTATGGCTTTAAGAATATATGGCTTGGCGATCTTCACAGTCTCTCCTGTATCCATTCCACCTCCCAGTCGCGCCCACGCTACTCCCCACATTTTCATAACGGCCAGAGACACATAGGCATTACTAAAATTCGGATCGATATCAATTGCCCGTTCCAGTAGTTCTATGGCTTTTTCTCTTCCATCAGTGGTTTGTAAGTCTATCTGAAAATAGGCTTGTAAATATAAATTATAGGCCTCAAGGCTCTTGGTGGGGATATATTCAATTCGTTCCTTCACCTCTGGAGTAATCTCGGCTTTTAAGGCTTTGGCAATTTGTTGTGCAACATCGCTTTGAATGGCAAATAAATCCTTTATGTCCCTGTCATAACTCTCCGCCCAAAGATGTTTATCATTGATTGCATCAATTAAATGAACCGTAATCCTGACGTTGTCTCCTGATTTTCTTACACTTCCTTCCAGAATATGTGCGACTCCCAGTTCCCCGGCAATCTCCTTCATCCTCTTGGTAGTACCTTTTTATCTCATGACCGATGTTCTTGAAGTAACCCTTAGATCACCGATTTTATACAGGTTCATCAGTATTTCATCCATCATCCCATCACTGAAGTACTCCTGACTGGGATCATCACTTAAATTGACAAATGGCAGGACAGCGATTGAACGGTCGATCTCAACGGGTACGGTTTATTCAATAACCGGGAAAGTTTCCTTGATAGAGAAAAAATACCAGATTGTTATTGTCGCAATAATTATTACCAACCCAGTAATGATCAACAGCGCTAACTTTTTTTTCTGAATTGCGATTCGTAAATCGCGATTCGGGATTCGCGATTTCAGAATCTTACTTTTTTCCTCAGCTTGCTCATCCAATACCTTATACACCCTGATCGGCTCATCCACATTTTTATACGATCGCTCCTCCATAAATTCCGTTCTGATCCCTGCCTTATTCTTTATATCCCTGTATACTGATCCTGATATAGTGATGCACCCTCCCTCTGCTGATTCCTGCAAACGGGAGGCAATGTTCACCGCGTCACCCAGCACATCCGATCCCGCGAATACCATTTCCCCTTCATGAATACCGATTTTTAAAGGAATATCCTGTTCCCTGCAGGCTTTCTGGATTTCCATGGCACAACGAACGGCATCGGATGCCAGTGAAAAACTTGCCAGTGTACCGTCGCCAACCTCTTTGATCATTGTTCCGTTGAATTGTTTGATCAGGGTTTTATGGATGGCATGGTTTCGCTTGAGCATATCAAATGCCTTATCCTCATCCTTACCCATCAGGGCGGTATAGCCGACGATGTCGGTGAATATGATGGCCACTAGACGTCTGTCTTCGGGCATGATTGAAAAAACTAAGGTTGCTGAAATCCCACCTTATTTCAACCCGATACTATATTAAAGGTAACAATTTATTGTGAGAAATTCCATAGGAATGTGCATGTACAAACTGATGCATTAAAGGAGCTTTATGACTGAAATTAAACAACACCGGCCATCCAGCTTTATTTTCCAGTTCGGTCCTGGTCCCCCTACAACGCTTATCGTCCTCCTGGGAAAGCTCTCCTCATTTTTAGTAGCGACTTTATTCGAGAAAAAATTCCATATACCGATAAATGTGACCTCACAACCCGGCCGAAATATTAAGGTGTGAAATCCAAAAAGAATGCCTTTTCTAATGTTTTACTGATTGTAACCAGATTTATTAAGAACCAATGGGGTATTGAAAATAAATTTTCAACTGTATATTTTAAGTTGAGAGTCCAATGATCGTTGGATCAATCTTTATTTTTTTACAAACGTAATACATTTCTATCAATCCTATATTTTTGGCATTTATCTTTCCTCTACGTTCAAAATCAAATTCGTCAACATCCTTAATTAATTCATAAGTTGATTGGGAGATATTTACCTTTTCAATAAAGCCGCTACTTTCCATACGACTAGCTATGTTTACTGTATTACCCCAGATATCGTACTGGAACTTTTTGATACCCACAATGCCTGCTATTACCGGGCCTGTATGTATACCCACACGCATTTCGAAAAATTGCTTGCTTTCATTTAGAAGCTCACTCTTTCTTGATAAAATAAACGATTGCATTTCAATTGCAGCATTCACTACATCCTCGGCAGTTGACGATCTTTCCGTTCCGAGCCCACCAGCGGCCATATATGAATCACCTATGGTTTTAATTTTCTCGATGCCGTATTTTGAAATGATCTGATCGAAAACTTTAAAACAAGTATCTATTTCAAATACGAGTTCATGAGGACTTAATGTCTCTGCCACACTTGAGAAATCCTTAAAATCTGTAAACATTACGGTTACTTCCTTAAAATAACGTGCAGGGGATTTCCCTTTCGATTTAAGCTCTTCTGCAACATCTTTTGGTAAAATGTTAAGCAACAGTTTTTCCGAGCGTTCCTGTGCTGTTCTGATTTCAGTAATGTCTCTAAGAATAGCCACATATCCTATGCGGCTTTTTTTGTTGCCGTAAATGCTGGAAAGGCTAACATCAAAGATTTTTGATATGTCTCCGTGCTGGAACAATACTTCATAATTACCTTCCTGTCTGGAATTTATAATGTCCAGCATTTTCGGGTGTTGCTTAAATATTTCCGCAATACTTCTGCCATTTATATTATCAGTACGAAAATTGATAATTCCTTTACGTATAAAATTGCGCGCACTATTATTGCTATCTATAACCCTGCTTTCCAAGTTAAAAACAAAAATCAGATCCTCTACATTATCAAAAACGATTCTTCTCGCAATTGGAACAATATCCAGAAACCTTTCACCAAAGATGCCCCACGTGAAGGTAATAGCAGTCACAATGTACATTAACTGAGTCAGTTTGAAAGGAATTGGTGGAATTTTTATAATAAAGAAAAGGATATGAGTAGTTAGATTATAAAGCATTGGAGTAAGAATACCAATCAATATTGCCATTGCTTGTAAACGGTACATTCTTCCTAATCGCGAGATTTTAATCAAAATCAATACCATGGTGGCAATTACCAACCACCAGGAATATACCGAATGTATCCAGTAGAGAAAACCTGATTTCACCTTTACGGCTGTTAGTGAGCCAACAGGTTTGGTGCCAATATATGAATAGAAAAATCCATCGACTGTATAGACTAAGAAGAAGATTGAAATTGCAGGAATGATAGCAATTAAAATAAAGAAGGGCTTAAAGCGTCTTGATAACACAGTGTTTTCATATGCATATTCTATGGAAAACAATAACCAAAGATTAAGGTATAGGATCAGGGAGGTATAAAATACCTTATTCCAGAATATCATAACCGCCAAATCTTTCGATATCAACTCGAAGAAATATGAGAAGACATTGATACTCAGAAAAAGCAGAGTGAAGAAAAAAAGATCTGATCTTGTGGATTTTTCGTGTCGTTTTACATAGAAACTTAAAATGATAAATCCAATACCAGCAATAGCGGAAATTGTTAAAAATATGGTTTCCTTACTGATCATTATTCAAAAAATAAAAGCTCTTTAAAACTGAAAGGATAAGCGGCTCGTAATTATTGGTATTATTTGTTATTCAGTTGTGTAAATTGATAAAATATATCTAATTCTTAGCTCATTTACAAATAACAAATGAAAAGAACCATTTAATTAACTCCATCTCTTACCCCAATACAAAAATGCCAACTATGTTAATACATATCATAATATATATCAATTCATGGGTACCTTCCTTCAGAAAATTGACCCGATATATTCACTGTCTAAATCCTTAGTTTATTAATTTATACTGTTTGGATTTATAGATCCCATTTAAAAAATATGATTCAGGAGAATAAACGATATATTCAATTTTAACTTACCAAGAGTCAGCTTTGGTTGGTGTCTTTTTTTATGGAATTCGTTTTGCCTTCGGTACCTTCTACTGAATTCGCATTTGAGGATGCTTTTTTCTTTGGTGCTCCATCTTTATTTTTCCGGCAGCGATACTGAAATATTACAAAAGGGCAGTTTTAATTAGGGAAATCCCAGGCAACTGGTTTTCTTGTACTGATAACAGCAGCGGGGTATCATTGCCGAATAGTCGAATTGAAGTGAAAATGCCCAGGACGACCTTTCTGACTGTCTTTCAAGGCCATAATCTGGAAGAACCTTTTAAAATCGACTTCCGGATAAAGATATCTATATTTGCTGTCCTGAATAAAATAGATGCCTATAAGGATAGAACCGAAGCGTTGATAGCCGGATCACGAGACACCCTTTTATTTTCTTTGTCGCCTTTTGAAATTATGTATATGTCTTATTATCAGGGATGACTGATCTGAAAAACGTACGACCAGGATATCCATCCATGGGACAGCTGAATATAAATATTTATGGTTTAAGATCGGAAATTTTGGATAAAATATAAGAGGAACGGTCTTTCTGCCTGCACTTCCCGGTGAAAACCAGAAGAATTTATGGAGGATATCGCTTGCCAATAACTTTTCAGTAAGGCTATACATTTTATTTTGCTTTATTGAAAATTATCTTAACTTGTAATAATCGATTTAGATAACATCCAAATAAATTGCATCGCATACTGATCGAACAGCCTATTTTTAACCTAAAACGACGTCTATGAAAAGTTCTTTTAAACTTTTTACATTGGTTTTTGCTATCACGGTTTGCACCACAAACTTCGGATTTTCTCAAACCAGTGAGATCTCCGGAATAGTCAAAGAATCAAGAGATGATACTCCTTTGGCTGGAGTAAACGTAATCGTGAAAGATCTTGTGATCGGTACGATTTCATCTACTGATGGACGCTTTAATCTTCATGTACATCAAACCCAGCCTCCTTTTACGCTCATATTTTCTATGATCGGTTACAGGACACAGGAACTGGTCATAACCGATTATAATACTTCTGGATTGGAAATAACGATGGAAGAGGAAAAAACCCTCATACAGGAGGTGGTTGTTTCAGCCACCCGTATGGAGGAGAGTATCCTGAGCTCACCGGTAACCATCGAGAAGGTGGATCTCTTATCCATTCAACAATCTGCAACTCCTGAGTATTACGATGCCCTGGCGAATGTTAAGGGGGTACAGATGAGCAGCAGCAGTCTGAACTTCAACGCGATCAACACACGGGGATTCGCCACGATCGCCAATGTTAGATTGGTCCAATTGGTTGATGGGATGGACATATCTGCCCCATTGCTCAATTTCCCAACAGGAAATATCGTAGGCATAGGAGAACTCGATATTGAAAGTATGGAATTAATTCCGGGGGCTGCCTCTGCTTTGTACGGACCCAATGCCTTTAACGGGATCCTTATCATGACAAGCAAGAGCCCGTTTGAATATCAGGGCCTGAGTGCGCAGGTAAAGGGTGGTATCACACAGTCGGATGCCCAGGGATCTTCCAGTCCCTTTTATAATGTTGGCATCCGGTATGCCAAAGCCTTCAACAATCGGTTCGCCTTTAAGATCAACTTCTCGTACCTGAAAGCCAGGGATTGGATCGGCAACGATTACCGGACTGACAGGACGAAGCCTGAATCTGAGATCGACCTGAGCGGTAATCCGAATTTTGACGGATTAAATCTTTACGGTGATGAAACGCCCATACCCGTTCCGATAGGGGGAACTTTTGGCACGCTCGACCTGAGAAGGACCGGATTCAGGGAAGAGGCCATTCTGGACAATGACGATGCAAAAAGCATCAAAGGCGATGTAGCCTTGCATTATAGGATTTCGGATAAACTTGAATTATCGTATAACTACAGGTATGGGGGTGGCAGCTCTGTTTACCAGGGCGCTGAAAAGTATGCCCTGAGAAATTTCACCCAGCAATTCCATAAGCTGGAACTGAATTCGAACAATTTTTTTGTAAGAGCCTATATGACCGAAACGGGAGCCGGTGATTCCTGGAATATGAGCGCCCTGGGCGCCTATGCCAATGAATACTACAGTCCCACAGTGGCGAAATGGGCTCCCGAATACGCCCAGTACTATGTACTTGCCATGCAGGGGTATATTCCCGGAGTGCCTGCCGGTGATAAGGAGGCAGCACATACAGTAGCCCGCCAGTATGCTGACCGCGACAGGCCGGCCGAAGGGACAACTGAGTACAAACAACTTATGGATGAGGTACGTAATAACTTCTTCCAGGCTGATCCCCCAGGTGCATCCTTTTATGATAATTCACGATTATATCATGCGGAGTTCAATTATAATTTTGACCAGATTTCATTTATGGAGCTCATGATAGGAGGGAATTTCAGAAGATATAGCCTTTTTTCCAAAGGTACGATATTCAATGAGGCACCTGATGGAGGCAATGATTTTCAAAGAATCAATATAAACGAATATGGTTTTTACGGACAGATCGCAAAAACCTTTGCTGAAGCTTTCAGACTGGTCGCCTCATTGAGATATGATAAAAATGAAAATTTCAAAGGCCAGGTAACCCCCAGGGTATCCATGACATATGGATTCAATGAACAACATTATCTGAGGGCTTCTTTCCAGACCGGATTCAGAAACCCGAGTACTCAATCTCAATACATATATTTCCCGTCTTCCGGGGGAATACTCATCGGAAGTACACCAGCGAATGCAACACGATACGGTATACATGAAGGAGGTGCCTGGACCCAGTCCTCATATAATTCTTTCAGGGATTCCGGCGGCACTTTAGATCCCAATACCGGGGATCCAATCGGAGGAAATGACAACCTTCTTGAAACGGCCTATGTTGAGTATCTAAAACCAGAGCGGCAGGTAGCTTATGAAATCGGATATAAAGGATTGTTATTGAATAAATTCATGTTGGATATCAACGCTTATTATTCTAAATACAGTGATTTTATAGGTAGTGATATTGTAGCGAGCAAGTATCCGACGAGCCACCGAGGTGAACCCATCCTACCCGGGTCACTGTTTTCTCCCTATGTGAACAGCCCCAGTATGGTGAATTCGTATGGTGTGGGGATAGGTTTCGATAATAATATATTCAGCTCTTACCATTTAAGTGGTAATTACAATTTTGCCACCTATGATTTCAGTTCTAATGTAGACGGCGATTACAGGGCTGGATTCAATACGCCAAAGCACAAGTTTAACATAGGTATCGGCGGCAGGAAAATATTCAACAATCTGGGATTTTATGTAAATTACAGGTGGCAGGATGAATTCTTGTGGGAGTCAAGTTTTGGCAATTGGAATGTACCGGAATACGGTGTGCTGGATGCCCAGATCAACTATAAAATAGCCGTGATCAAGACCATTGTAAAGTTAGGCGGGACCAATTTATTTGGTGGTGATTTCAGAACCAATCTCGGTGGGCCCTTCGTTGGTCAACAATACTACCTTTCCCTTACCTTTGACCAATTCCAGAATTAATTATTCACAGATTAAAAGTATTAAAACATGAAAAATATAGCCAAATACTTAATTCTCGGTATCACCCTGATGACCTGGTCCTGTGAACAGGAACTGATTGATCTGAAAAAACCTGATGTTCCGGATTCAGGATGTGTTTCATGTCCCGATGGAGCGACTTCGGGCAGTGCTTCGGTTGATAAATTTGTTACAATCGGAAGCTCTTTCGTCGCCGGGTTTCAGGCCGGGGCCTTATTCAACGATGGTCAGGCAAACTCGATGGCCTGGATGATATCCCAGCAGTTGGGTTGTGCCGGTGGAAGTGCAGTCTTCAACCAGCCTGATATTGACTCAGGAAATGGATATAATGTGCAACTTTCAATTCCCGGAGAGAATATCATACTGGGCAGGCTGATCTTGTTCGATGCAGATGGGAGTGGGCCGGGATCGGCAGTGCCGGCTCCGGCCGGTGCCCCGGGCGTTCCGGCGCCCTACAATACGGCCGATCTACCGGCTCCCTTTACGGGAAATAAAGCTGAATTGAACAACTTTGCCGTACCATTGATCTACCTGGGCCAGGCCCTGATACCGGATACCGGCAATCCCGCAAGTCCCTATTTTAATCCATTGTGGGCCCGGTTTTCAGGTAATCCAGGAGTTACATCCATCGTACAGGAAGCACTTTTGGCAGCTGGAAGTTTTTATTTGATATGGCTGGGGGTAGATGATGCATTGCTCTATGCAGCCCTGGGGGCGGATGGAACTTATCCATTGACATCTGTATCAAATTTTAATTTGCAGTTCAATGGACTGATCACAACCATGCTTGGTGCAAATCCTGTATTCAAGGGGGTGGTGGGTAACATCCCTGAGATTGAGACCTTCCCCTATTTTACCACCATACGATACAATAGCATCACGATGGATGCTGCAACTGCGATCTTCCTTCAGGCCAGCCTGGCTGACAATTACAATCAGTTCCTGGGAGCCATGCTGGAATTCCAGCAGATTACCCTGGAAGAATATAACAAGAGGCTTCTGACGTATGCGGAAGGTAATAATGGCGTATTGATTGCCGATGAATCTCTCACAAACCTGACACAGCTGATGATCGAAAACGGAGCTGCGGACTTGGTGCCTTACGCCCAGGCCCGCCAGGCTACCGCAACGGACCTGATACCACTTTCTGCCGGGGCAGTCCTGGGTACTCCCTTCATGGGAAATCCACAGGCAATCCAGGGAGTCAGCTGGCCAGTAGCTGATACGTATGCCCTCACGATGACCGAGATTATCGAAATCAAAACAAATATTGCTGGTTTCAACGCCATTATAGAAGGCGCGGTTGATGCAAGTAATGACAGACTGGCGCTGGCAGATGTAAACACAGCCTATACTGCCCTTCTGGGTGCTTCTATTCTGAGTTCAGGATTAGTCATAGATGGGGTGGCGATTGCCTCCACCTTTGCCCCCCCCGTTGGTGCATATTCTGAAGATGGCCTGCATCCGAATACTCGTGGCTATGCTTACACGGCCAATGTTTTCATTGATGCCATCAATTCGAAATTCGGAGCCACCGTTCCGCATGTTTGCCTGTCAGGTTTCCAGGGAACCGGACTGCCGGTCAGCCCATAAAAATGAATGTAAAGTAAAAAAGGAGTTTAGATCAAACTCCTTTTTTTATTAACCAATTCTTTTTTCGGACAAAATACCTGTAAGAGATTCTCCCGACCTTTTTTAAAGGTCAATCAGGACGGATCCTTAAATGGGAGGGAACTTGGGTATTTCACGTGAGACAATTTATCCCCACTCATAGCTGCGTTAATGGTCGGATGAGGTTAGAAAAATCAGTATCAGCTCCTGTAATGACCCCCTAAATAACTGGACGGTTTATTAAAAACAGTTAGTAGATTAAATTTTGCTAATGCATGGCTTCGCCAAGGGAATCATGAGTAAACGAAGAAGTTTTTCTATGGAGCAGAAGCTCCATCCGAGACTTCGGGACCTTCGGGAAGCAGAGACAGAAGGGATGCTGACAACTTGCCGCAAATATGAGATCGCACAGAGTTTGTTTTATCGATGGAAATATGCCTTTGATCAGAAGGGAATAGATGGTCTTCAGGCTCAATACTACCGGTTGGATCCGGAGGTTAAAACCTTGCGGGAAGAGAACGAAAAGCTGAAGAAAATCTTTGGCAAGCAAGCCTTGGAGCTGGAAGTCAAGAATGAGCTTTTAAACCTGTCTGCCGACAGGCAGGAAAAACGGAACAGCTCAAAAGGCAGGGAAAATGGTGATCATCCGCTATAAGGACATGGTACCGGTGAGGTGGTTTGTACTTGGACCGGTCAGGCGATAAACAGCTGTTATTATTCATCGAGTGAAGGAAAGCGGGGTCGTACTCCCAGCAGGTATACCTTTCTGCAATCTGGCTTGCGGGTAAGCAATCATCAGGTCGTTGACCGGATCCGTGATCAGTGTGCCATTGAATTTTTTAATTAAGATTTCATGGATGGCATAGTTTCGTTTGAGCATATTAAATGCTTTATCCTCATCAGATCCCATCAGGGCAGTATAGCCGACAATGTCAGTAAACATGATTGCCGCTAATCGTCGGTCTTCACTCATTTCGGGTACGGTAAAATTAGGAATTAATAAAATGAGATGGGCAGGTATAATGACTCCCGAAGCACCAAGTTTCATTTTGCGTTCGAGGACAAGCGCGAGTTTGCAGTCTTCGGGCATGGCTTATAAATTTATGATGGCTTGAAGCCAACTTCTTATATACCCGATTTTTTATGGAATTTAACTATTTTTTGCTAGATAATCTATAGCGAGGAGTACTTATAGTTTCCAATAAGAGAGTGGGAGTTCAACTCGAAAAGGAAATTTGATTTTCTGAAAAAGAAAGGTCTGATATAAATGCCGAATTTAGCATTCCAATTATGAATGATAATAATCAATTGCCTTGAATTTAATGAATATACATATGATCTTTAGATAATTAGTATAATTCAGGCATTGTATCTAAACAGGTATTTGTGTTTATATAACCGCTTGCCACAAGCATAAAAAAACTACGGGTAAAGTTCCAGGATGACAGGAATCTGGCAGTGCTTCTTTTATTTCTATTCTTTCAGATGCAACCTGTAACTTTTTAGCTGGTTGTGTCCAATTTTTATTTCCAGATCTCCTGGTACAGGACGAACTGTTTCCATATCGGTTTCAACATGTGTGGTTTGGTTGACACCTTGAATGCTTAAACCAGAATCAATCGTGCAATCAACATCTTCATCATCCAGGTTCCAGATACGGAGTATGACACCCTTTTCAATCCCTTCTTCAGCTGGTTTTACCGACCATATCATCACATTGGGATCTGAAATCCCGAACAATGAAAACTGTAAGCCAAAGTCTTTTGATTTTCCGGTAATCGTTCCGCTGATTAATGGATTCTGGTGTTCAAGCGAAAATCTCATGCTCCTTGTTGCATTGTACCCGTTATGATATGGTTTTATGGCAAAGAAATTCTCAAAATACGAATCTCCATCCTGGTTTTCAATTCCCAGCCATTGATCAACCTGTCCTGTTGCCATAATATTGATTTGCGGTGTTTTATCATCGAGTTTTTCAATTGTGCTGTTTCCAGGTTTCATAAAATACGCATCACGGTTCGAAAGAATCATGCCCAGTCCATTGTTGTCTGACATGTCGGCGAAATGGTTCAGTACCAGCCAGTCTAAACGGCATATTTTCTCTGCGTAATGCCCTCCCTCCGATAAAGGTTTGGCCTTTAAAATAGCTCCCGCTTCTTCATGCCAGATTTCGGGGTAATCAAGATCAAATGAAAACGAATAGTTGACCGGCTTTTCACCCACATTCTGCATCAGGTAATTCTCCAATTCGATCCGTTCACAGTGTTTAAACAAAGTTATTTTCGAAATATGCCGGTACGGTTTATAGGATTCAGCCACAAGGGTAACCGATACAGGGCCTGCATTTTCAATGTGCATCGGCTTGTCATTCAGAGGAAATGATTTATCACCTTCACCCAGGTCGTTGGCATACAACTTGTTAACCGGATTGATACATTCGCGATTGTTATTTCTCTTATCGATCAGGCTGCTGATCGTTCCTAGTGTAGTAAAAGTAATTTTATAATAATCATTCTCAATCACCTTGTCCCGGACGGTGGCCGCCGGCTCCTCATCAGATGAAGCCTTACCTTTTTTAATCCCGAATACTTTGTAACCATACGATGGGATGTCATTTGCCCAAATCCGAAGAAAATTTTCACCTTTTTTTTCAATGAATTGAAACGGCACTTCCTGGCCTGAGATCTGGTCACTCACTACAATGTCTTGAGGGCCACTGTATGGATAATCACTATAATCCGAACGCGTCCAACCCAGCGGATTAAAGACGAAGAAAGACACCTGGTTTTTTTCCGGTTTGGATATAAGCTCACCCAGTTTCGACAAAGATCGATGATATAAAGTATCCACATACCGGTTAAGCTGGCCGGCAATTTTACGCTGCCAATCTGCGCGTTGTTTGCGGGTAATTGGACCGTCGGAAGTCCAGTCATGCTCAAAATACAAGCCACATGCCATCCAGGCTTTTTCCTTCATTTCGGCCAGGTCCGAAGCGAATGACGGATCTTCGATGGCAACCAGTGTGTACAAGGCTTCGGCGGTGCGAAGTCGTTCAATGGAACGCTTGACACTTGCCGAGACTTCGGCGAGGGAAGCCACACTATTTCCCCATTCAGTGCTACCATAGGAAACGGTTTCTTCGGGCAGAGTAGTTCCGTAGTTTATCTCCATGTCACGAAAAAAATCGATCTCGTTGGAGACAATCACCTGGTATTCAGAATCCGAATGGTTTTTTGCCACATTCGGAAATTTGTCGGTCAGGGTTTTCAGGTCATCACCGCCTTTACCAAACGCACCGGCAATATGATAAGGGTACCTGACCTCGTCCCTCATTAAATTCTTTAAATCAATGATGGCATTGGCCTGGTTGGATGCTTCCAGGTAGGTCCCTAAATTATAACGGTATTCCTTGCGGTTGGTAATCATGGAGGGATTGACCGAATACCATTTCATAAGCACTTTCTGATCATCCAAGCCTTTATACCAGTATATTTCGTGTGTACGATGTTCCAGTCCGATTACTTGGGTCGCACACGCACACACGCCACGCCATGAATATTTGGCGCCCGCACCGGCCCACAAAGATGAAAGTCCCAGAGGCAATACCTGGTCTTCCATGTTGAGGGCAAGATCAAGATCAATTCCATATTTTCTCTCCAGTGAACCTGCATAATACATATCACGCAGAATGGCTTCCATGGGGGCGATCCCCATCAAACTAGCAGTCGTCGTTAATGGAACGGTAATTTTTTCCTCCCTGATTTGACGGATCAACTGTTCAAATTTTTCCTTACTCCGGTTTTTCTCATATTCGTAAACCCATATCGAACCGTCGCAATTCCATTTGCTTTGATACGGATAAGGTTCAAGGGCTGTAGAATCATTCAACTGGATATAATAATCCAGGGTTTCCAGAAATGCTTGCCGATACCCCTCTTCAGTAGATGTCCACATATAATCGGTATGGTCATCCGGGGCGAGGTAAATTTTTTTCGGCTGGGCATGGATGGTCCCGAAATGTAAGGCCAGTATCAAAATACAACTGATCTGATGGAAACAGGTTTTCATATTAAAAAATAGGAGACCTCTTAAATACCGGGGTGAATAAATATAACGCTCAATATCCATTTCACTTTTATCTTACAACCCGTTTTCGTAAACTTACTTACTTTTTTGCAAACCTTAATGTCCTTGAATTCGACACTTTATAAATTTTTCAAAAAATGAAAAAAAGTACTATTTTTTTCTTGTTGTTTGTGGTACTACTCACTGCCACATTTTTGCTTTCCAGTTCAGGTCCGGATGCAGAAAACGATTGGGAATTGGTCTGGGAAGATGATTTTAATAGCACCGGATTAGACCTGGGCAAATGGAATGTACTACTCCGTGAGACCAGTAAACACCATGAACTTCAATATTATGTCCCGGATGAAGTATATGTCGAAAACGGGTTGCTCAGGTTACGAAGCCAGGTCAGAAAATACGGATCCAAAGAATACACCAGTGGGAGGCTGGATACAAAGAACAAATTTGCCCCAGTGTACGGACGTTTCGAGATCCGCGGGAAATTACCTGTGGGAAAAGGCATTTGGCCGGCCTATTGGCTATATCCACAGAACCGGGACTGGCAAATGGAATACATCATGGCCGAAGCGGTTGAGAATGGTAAGGAATCACTTATTCCGGAAGAACGCCCATGGTACAGCGAGATCGATATCATGGAATTCCTCGGTCATGAACCAAATATTCTCTATGGGACGCTCCATTACTATACCTTTGATGGTCAGAAAAAAACAAGTTCAGGTACGTGGGACGGGCCCGTTAATTATGCGGATGACTTTCACGTTTATGCTTTGGAATGGGAGCCGGATTCCATTCGCTGGTACATTGATGATCAGCTTCTCCATGCAACGACTTCCGGAATTCCGCATACCCCACACTATTTGATCCTGAATACGGCGATCGGAGGTGGCTGGCCTGGAGATCCGGATTCGACCACCATTTTTCCCCAGTTCCATGATATCGATTATGTCAGGGTGTACCAGAAAAAATTCTATTTTAAAAAATAAGCAACCTGGACAACTGTTTTTCCCTTCCTGAGCTCCTGCAAAGGGATTAGCCCTGCATCAAACGCAGTCCATGTTGTTTTATGGTTCTTATAGTTTTCGACCCGTACGACTACTCACAGGCCCTGGCAAAGCAAGGGGTAGTACGATTTTAAAGAGGTGAAGGCGATAATTGGCACGGATGTTCCTCAGCGTGATTAAAGACACAAAATCCTTTAAATGCGCTAAAGTCCCCATAGCTTCCCCTTAGTGCCTTTATAGACACAATTTGCGCAGTATGGCATTCAACGTTCTCAAAAACAAATCCATCAAGTCTGGAATCATGACAATCATTCTTGCTGGCCTGGATCGCCAAAAAGGATCGATCAAAAAGCAGATTATATTCACAATAATCCGGCCGAACCAGGATTTGTCAGTCAAGCTCACGAATGAAGGTTGAGCAGTGCAAATTCTGAAGTCTGGTTATTGTGTTTGAAATGTAAATGTCGATTTAATATTTAACTAAAAAAGGTATTATTAGACACTAAGGTGACCTTACCTATCCAGTCAGGCGGGCTTAGCACCTACACGGGGGAATTCCTATAATTTTCTGTAGAATAGATTTTCTCAATTCTTCACAATAATGGCAGTATTGGGATATTCGTTTGCAAATTTTAATAACCTCCCGATACTTCGAGACATGAAATTGCATTTCATAATAATACGAAAGGATTTGCAACAAATTTCAATATTAATAAGGTGAGGGTACCATTATTCCATTTATCAATAAATCGTTAAATCCAATAGAATGCGTTAAATAATGGAGTTCATGACAATGTCAGTATAGGTCAGAAATTTGAAGGCTATGATCTCATAAGCCTGAAAGCATTATAAAAAATATTAAAGATAGTTTAAATTTTTAGCTATGATAAGTCTTTTATATAAATACCTTAAACCGGTTGCCTTATTTCTCGCGGTAACAATTTTATTTCAGGGTTGCCAGATTTACTATAAACAAACTGCTACTCCCGAACAGGCATTTGAATCAAATGCAAAAGTTAAAATAATTACCATCGATGACAGGATAATGTATTTTGAAAAGATTAAAGTGGAAGATAATGTTTTATATGGCGTCCAGAAAATAAAGAACAAGTCAATTAATCTGATTTTACCCAAATCTGACATAAGAGAAATTCATCTTATTAATGAGAAAACCAGTAAAACAAGTTCAATTATTTTGATTTGTTGTATCGTATCAGGAGCGGTAGTATTGTTAGGTTTTGCTCTTGAAGATAGTATGAAAAATACTGAATGGTTTTCATTAAATGATTGATCAACCTGCTATAGATATTCTATGATAATTGAGTAATTTCCGGATGTTTTAAAAGCTTCTTAAAATCCTCAAAGCCGGAAAAATCCTTTCATACAGATCCTGCCATGCCATTCAGGGATTATATTTAATCAAACACGGTAGGTTATTTGTCAGGAACTTTAAGTAGTTCTATTTCGTTATTGCATTGTAAAGATATTTATCTGATTTTCATTTTTTCATATGGGTAGTGCTTGGAACCCCTGCCTTCATTCGTGGAGGTGGGGGTTTTATTTTAGTAAAAATTGCTCTTCATAAATCATCTGGCACGAACCCTTGTAGGCAATAAGAATACCCTACCCATCTGGTTCGGTCAGGCGGGCTTGGTGCCTGCAGGACGAGTTTGAAGGGGCGTGTAAGAAAATGGGCACCGATGAGCTTTTGCGATCCCGGCACCCAACATACGCATCAGCTCCATAGTTATTAGTAACGGCTCCAGTCATTCCTCGCCGAACCCCCTGAAGTAGTATAAATGTACTTCAAGGCTCGCACACAATCTCTGGTTCATGGCCGTACGAGGTTCCGGCAGTATAAATGGGGATCTCATACCGTCCGGAATCGACCATGAATGACTGAAATCGCACAGCAATGGATTTTGATATTTTTTGTAATGTATTGAAACACTGATTTTTATCACGTGGCATTTCTTTTGCTACAGGGTTGATAAGTATTATGATCTATGACACCGTACTGGTTCAGAAATCAATGGATTACACTTTTTTTAGTTAAAGGAAAACCGGCCATCCTCCGCGGATCCATACAACTGAATTTTATTACAGGAGAATTGGTTAATGGAATACAAAGATGATTAAGAACTATTTTATTGTAGCCTTCAGGAATCTGGTCAAATATCGCTTTTACAGCCTCATAAATATCTTCGGCCTCACCATCGGCATCACGGCATGTCTGGTTATTTTATTATTTGTAAGGTTTGAGCTCAGCTATGATCAATACAATGTCAATGCGGAACGTATTTACCGTGTTGACTGGGATTTATTATTAAGTGGAAATTATTTCAACAAAGCGGCAGTTACACCGCCAATGGCTGGGACCATGGTTCGTGATTACCCGGAAATTGAAGCTGCCACACGGTTCAGGTCTATGGGTTCCTTTCTTTTTAAACGGGAGGATGAAAATACCGTCGAATGGCGGGTAGTTTACGCCGATAATGACTTGTTTAAAATATTCACGATTCCCTTTATTGCCGGCGATCCGGCAACGGCCTTGAAGGATCCTTACTCGATGGTTATCAGTGAAAAATCTGCTGCCCAATTTTTCCCCGACGGGGATGCTTTGGGCAAAATATTGATCAAGGATAATAAAGATGCCTATAAAATTACTGGCATATTCAAAGATATTCCCGATAACAGCCATTTCCATTACCGGATGTTCTTATCCATGGAAGGATTGGAAGAATCGAAAAACAATTACTGGATAGGCAGTCCTTATAATACGTATATCCTGCTGCGGAAAGGGGCCGATCCCAAAGCCCTTGAAGCCAAGTTACCGGGAATGGTTGAAAAATACCTCGTCCCCCAGGCAGCATCCGTGCTTGGAGCGACCTTCATGGAAGATTTTAAAGCGAACGGGAACTCACTCACCCTCCACCTGCGTCCGCTGTTGGACATTCACCTTCATTCCAATCTGCAAAATGAGCTCGAAGCAAATGGTGATATCGCTTATGTGTATCTGCTGACGGGGATTGCCTTGTTCATCCTTGTCATTGCCTGCATCAATTTTATGAACCTCGCCACGGCACGATCAACCACGCGGGCCCGTGAAGTGGGTATCCGGAAAGTAATGGGATCGGACCGGAAGGCCCTTTTATTACAATTTCTGGCCGAATCGATTATTTTAAGTTTATTGTCATTTATTTTGGCATTGGCCCTTACTGAGTATGCGCTGGCTATATTTAATGATTTTACAGACCTTTCATTAACTATCCCATGGAATAATGTCCTGTTTTATTTATCGGTAATTGTAGGAGCAGTTTTCGTTGGAATAATGGCGGGTCTGTATCCTGCCCTGGTTCTTTCTGGATTCAAAACGGCTGCCGTGTTGCAGGGAAAATTGACAAAAGGGCCTAATTCCTTTTTTCTAAGAAGCGCACTGGTGATTTTCCAGTTTTTCATATCGATATTTCTGATCATCGTTACCATCGCCCTGTACCAGCAAATGAACTTTATCAAAAACAAAAAGCTGGGATTCAACAAAGAAAATGTCATTATTCTCAGGGAAGTATATAATGCAAGTGATAAATTGCCCATCATCCGGGATGAAATATTAAAAAACAATTACATTTTGAATGGAACCATTTCCGCCTATTTCCCGGGGCCCGGTTCCGCACGTAAAACGCCTTTACTCTGGAAATATGGATCAGATCCAACACCCGATAATTCAGTGAATGCCGAAAAATGGAGCGTCGATTACGATTATATTCCCACCATGGGCATGGAAATTGTTGCAGGACGTAATTTTTCGAGGGATTTCCCATCGGATTCTACCGCTGTGATCTTGAATGAAACCGCAGTCAGGCGGCTTAGTTTTGGTGAGGATGCCATCGGGCAGAGGATCGCTACACAAAAGGACAATCCGGATGGTTCACAAGAAAGAAACAAGCAGGAGACCTGGACAGTTATCGGGGTAGTAAAGGATTTCAATTTTGAATCGCTGCACGAAAATGTCGGCCCCCTGGGTTTATTTTTCGGAACGGACAAAAGAAGTTTTCTCACATTCAGATATGATGCAGCAAGAACCGATCAGGTGATTGAAATGCTCAGGGATACTTGGAAGAAAATGGCTCCCGGAGAACCATTCAACTATTCATTCCTGAACCAGGATTTTGAAAGGATGTACACCAGTGAACAAAAACTCGGGAAACTGTTTGCCGTATTTTCCAGTCTCGCAATCATTATCGCGTGCATGGGTTTATTTGCGCTTACCGCCTTTACGACAGAACAGCGTACCAAAGAAATCGGGATCAGAAAAGTCATGGGCGCTTCTGTGCAAAATATCGTATTGCTGCTCTCGAAGGAATTCAGCCGGTTGATCATCATTTCTTTTATACTGGCAACGCCATTGGCCTGGTATGGTATTTACTGGTATTTTCAAAAATATGCCTATAAAACAAGTATTAGTCCGTTGGTATATTTTGGAGCCGGAATGCTGGCATTTCTACTGGCTTGCTTCACCATGTGGTACCAATCTATCAGAGCTGCCAATACGAATCCGGTGAAAACGCTCAGGAGTGAATAATAAAAGGGCCTATTCTAAACGGACGATCGGGCAGAATTGTGTACCAGTGTGGTTCCCGGATGGCCGGAATAATTGCGTCCCGGATCGTTATTCGAAATTGATTCTGCTCCGGTCATTCCTCGTCGGCCCCCCTGAAGTTATTTAAATATACTTCAGGGCTCCATACACAATCCCTGGTTCATGGTCGGTCGAGGTTCGGAACATCCTCCGGGCTCTTGCCGATAAATCTACCGACTGAATATCCTGTGGCTACTTGCAAGAATGACCAACAAATATTTTCAACCAGAACTTTTTGTGAAAAAAAATTGTGATATTGAAAAATAAGGTTTGAATTAATTTAGGAATAAGCGTAATGCGCTTAAGAACAAGTTGGGCAACATACATAAATAAACTAAAAACATGGAAAAATTAAATTCAGCAGATGCAAAACAAATTGGTGATGATCTTGGCATTAATTGGAATGAAATCAACCTTGAAGAATTCACAAGGGGATTGAATGTAGAATTAGAGCATGGGACAAGATATCCTGAAACTAATGTCACTAATAATGATAAAGGCTTGACAGGAAAGATTGCCTGGGCACATCTTAAAGAATTTCCAGACTACTATACAAGATTGGATAAGATGGAGAAAGAAGCAGAAACATATTGGAAATCAAGAGATTAAGTACAAAACGAAGAAAGCAACGATTGCCCGACAAAGGCTAATAATCATAACCTCTCTTCGTGATGGCAGGGCTTTTTAGCCGGTCCCTTGATGGAAAGTATAAATCGTCAGGAAGTCATTTTACCTTAACAGAATGACATTGAATCATAATAGCAGACTTTAAAATTTATACAGATGAGGGAGAAAGTAAAATGGACACGCGTCATTATCATCATTGGCGTAATTGCTTTGATAATTGGTGCTATTGATCCAATGGAAGGATCGATAGTAATAGCTGTAGGTTGCATCTTTACTTCGCTGGCAACATTTTTAACACACGACCGCCATCATAAAATATTTCTGGCAGCAGCGATAATGATCCTCGTTGGTGTCTTCTCCCTATGGTATGTATCCTCCCTCGGTGGTTTTGACCCAAAACGTGAATGGTGGTGGGACGTTCTTATTCTTTCTTATCCCATTGGATGGCTTATCTCCATCATTATATTAATTATTAGGGCTTTTAAAAAGCCAAAACAACAAGCCACCTTATAAACAGAATTTAATCAAATTTAAGACGCCGGAGACCATTACACCAGCTGACAACACGCAGGTAAAATCAATACCTTAGTCGATTGGTTTGGCTGCTTTTCTGATTTTTACGAACTTTCATCATGGTTCGTAACACAGCGTGGTATTTAACAGCGACTGCTTTTACCCACCAACCCTTATACTTCATGCAGGTATGCACAAAACAAGACAAAATTTATTAACCTTGCAGGATGGAAGATGCATACTATTATAAAAGGATCCCCCAATCAAGAATTGCAACATTCGACACATTTTCGATTGGATTATATAAACATCATATCAGCGCCCTGCTCGAATTCGACGTTACGGAAAGCAGAAAAAAGCTGCACAACATAAGAAAAAATGGTATCCATATTTCATTTAATGCCTGGATCATTAAAGTGATCAGCAGTGTTTTGGAAAAACACCCTGAAGCTGCTGCATTCCTTTATAACAAAAAGAAACTTATCATCTTCAAAAACATTAACATTTCAATCATCATCGAAAAAAAGATGGATGATAAAAAAGTTCCAATTCCCGTCGTAATCGAGAAGACAAATGAGAAAAGTGCGGCTGAAATAACCACAGAAATAGAAAATGCCAAAAACCAGGAACTTTCCGCTCATGATATGGTCATTCATAAACGATCAACCTTCTTTGAAAGAATCTATTACCATTTGCCAGGATTCGTTAGAAGGTTAGTTTGGAAAATATTACTTCAAAATCCAAAGATTGTTTACCCTAAAATGGGAAACGTTGTGATTACCTCGGTTGGAATGATGGGAAGGATTAATGGCTGGTTTATTCATAAATCAGTGCATCCCATTTCCTTTGGCATCGGATCTGTTTTAAAAAAACCCGTTGTGGTGGATGAAGAAGTACAAATAAGAGAGATGCTGAACATGACCATTCTGGTTGACCATGATGTCATTGATGGGGCTCCCATGGTCAGATTACTCAATGACTTGACTAAATTTCTCGAAACAGGAAAATTTATAAACAGCTCCAACGCATAACTGGGACAACAAGAGTGAAACAAGCAGGCAGGATGTACTTCACCACCTCCAGCACTCAGGTTTTTAAAATGAATATAATCTTAATTATTTCATTCACATTTATACTGTACTTGCGATACCAATCCTTGCACAAGAGACCTTAATTAAACTTTGGTCAGGATAAACCTTGTGCTAATTAATTACAGGCTCGATGCAAGGATGCGGCCCAGTGCCTGCCACTCCGGAATGTAAATGAAGGGTGGGCTGTGGAGCGTCCCGGAAAGTTCCTTATCCAAATAAACAACTTTTTTAAAATGAAGGATTCTATTCCAGAAAAGCCATTGAACTCAATTATATGGTATATTAACCTCGCTTTACAACCCTATCGTACAGGTCAGCTGAGTCACAGGATGAGTTTGAAGGGGCGTGGTAGAAAATGAGCACTGATGAGCTTTCGCGATCCCAGCACTGAACATCCGCTTCAGCACCATAGTTATTAATAACATATCCGATGTTTCTTCGTCTGACCATTACCCCGCACACAATCCCAGGTTCACGGTCGGACGAGGTTTGGAAAACACACCAGCTCCGGATTATTTAAGATTATATTTCCCGATTTGAAGCAAAGTCGGTAAGCCCTGGTAATTTTGCCGGTTTATTTTATCTAATTAATTTAAAATTATCCCATAATCACATGATTTGCCCACGAATCGTACATATTAGGCAGTAAAGCTTTTCCATGATGGATGTTCTTATTTGCTTGCATTTTTTACTAAAAAAATTGCCATCCATGGCTTCATTGCCTATTGAAAATCATGCTCATTTTTTGTAGATTATATAGTTTTCCAGTGAATGATTCTTATCAAAAGATCTGTTAAACGATACGCTTATGAAAAAGATTATTAAAACTACGACATTCATGGCGATAGTGATTTTACTACTTCACTGCGATTATTATGATCCAATTAACACGAACCCGATTCCCAATGTTGATATCCCGGATACCCCGATAAATATCCCTGACATAAACTTTTTAAATGCACTGATAGAAAGGGGTTTTGATACAAATGGAGACAATACGATTGGTCTAAATGAGGCTGAAAGGATAATATACTTAGATGTCAGTGATGAAAATATCTGTTCTTTGCGAGGAATTGAGGCATTTCACAATTTGGTAACTCTTGATTGCCATTCGAACAATTTAGGGATGCTGGATCTTTCTAAAAATTATTCCTTAGAAAACTTATCGTGTCAAAATAGCCATATTGTCTTCCTGGAGATCTATAAAAATTCTGCTCTAAAAAATTTGAGATGCTCGGGGAATGAATTTTTCTTTGGACTGTATTTAGAAAAAAATACGGCTTTAAAAAAGTTGTGGTGTGCTGGGTGCGGACTTAATTCGGTGAACCTTTCACACAATCTTGCCTTAACTGATTTAGACCTCGGGTTAAACCGACTTGTTTACCTGGATCTTTCAAATAATGCTAAGCTGGAATATATGGCATTAAATGATATGCCCTCTTTGTACGAGGTGTGTGTTTCGGAAATGTCCTTTCCACCATCTGGAGTTGATATTGATACAATTAATAGCCCAAACGTTTACTTTGCAACGGATTGTTATTATAACTTTGATAGCCTTTTTACTGATAATAATTTTTAAATTAATTGGTGAAGGATATTTATAAGAATCGGTAAAAAGTACAATTCACCTTTAGGCGATAAGGTCCCCTTAGTGCCTTTTAAAAAACGTCCCTGGGGGATAAAGGTAATCAAACTATTAAGTTCTTTGCCAAATATTTGTTATACTGCTAATTCAGTGAAAAATGGCATCATATATCTTTCCAGCTGTAATTAAATAATTTAATCTCCAATAGAGTCCAGAACCTATACATGATAGGTGACCTTCTACCCAATTAAATTCAATATTCGGTCTAAGAAATAGGGGTTTCATACAAGATTTATCATATTTTCATCTTTTTATTATTAAATTCCGATCGTGTATAAATTTATCCATGCATTAATTCATACTAAGATGAGTGGTGATCTATTAAGGAAGGTTTTCGTAACCATATTATTTTGCGCGGTTACTGTATTCGGAATTTCTCAACCTGCAAATAACATCAGGGTTTTAGCCTATTATCTCGGGAGTTCAGCCGAGTTAGATCATTATAACGTAAATCAGTTTACACATATTATTTTCTGTTTTGGCCAACTGGATGGCCATCGACTGACATTGCAGAAGGAAGATTCGGCGACCATTCAGAAAATGGTATCGCTGAAAAGGAAGAATCCTCAATTAAAAGTGATCCTATCATTGGGTGGAGGACGGGGCTGCAAAACATGCTCAGATGCTTTCGCAACGGACGAAGGGAGAAAGGAATTTGCGCGGTCTGTGAAGGAATACCATGAATACTTCAATACCGATGGGTTGGACCTTGATTGGGAGTTTCCCAATATTGAGCATTTCCCCGGGCAGCAGTATGCCCCTGAGGATAAAAAGAACTTTACAAAATTAGTCAAAGAGCTGAGGAAATTGGGGGATCAATATGAGCTGAGTTTTGCGGCAGGCGCCCATGAAGGTATCTTTGAAACAGTGGTGGAATGGAAGAAGGTGATGAAATATATGGACTACGTGAATTTAATGACCTATGACATCGGAAGTTACCAAAACCGGCCCAAGCTCCCGGAATACCGTCACCTGTCCCTTGGAAGTGATTCCAAAAATACAGCACATCATACTGCTTTATATTCTACGCCTGACCAGCTGCATTCAATTCCCGGACAGTATGGTCAGTATATGACTCCCGGTCAGGAAAGATCGGTGGATTATTGCGTGAAATATTTAATTAAACTGGGTATCCCAGGAGAAAAGCTTATTGCAGGTGCGGCTTTCTACGGAAGGATGTATGAACAGGTTGATAACCAGAATAGCGGACTATATCAACCTGGTAAATCAATAGGATCAGTGGCCTACAAAAACCTATATGCCCAGTTTCCTGTTGACAGCGGGTATGTATATCATTGGGATGATATTGCCAAAGCACCCTACATTTATCATACTTCAAAGAAAATTTTCATCACCTATGATGACAAACGGTCGGTAGAGCTCAAAACAAAATATGTAATTGACAATAAGCTGGGTGGAATCATGTTCTGGCAATTACGAAATGATTTGTATGCTGGTGGATTGCTGGATACGATTGATAAGGTAAAGAAAAATTATAACCCTTCCATAAAATAGCCCCTGAAGGTGCTAAGCCCGCAACCTCTGCAGGCTCTGTAGGCGCTCAGGTCTCCTTAGTGCCTTTTAGAAGTCCGATTATTGTTATAGAAATGTAAATCAGGATTTGATATTTAATCGAAAAGGGTATTTCCAGACACTAAATGGACCTTGGCGCCTACAAGGGTTTGTTGTGGTTGTTTGATTTTTAAAAGTTTTGAAATTCACCTTACAACATGAATAAAAAGGTAGTAGACTATCTCTTAATCTTAGTCCTAAAACAGTCCATTTTATGTAGAAGGGCAACACCCATGATCTGTTGGAGGTTATAGCAAAGTGACAATTTACATAATCTGTTCTCTATCAAATGGAGTTCATCGATAATCTCTTTGGGTTGCATCGAGAACGAATTGGGGCACTTCAGTACTGCCATAAGATTTTTTCTTTCCCATCTCTGCTGCCCAACGGTATAGCCAGGTTACCCCAACATGCCCGTCGTAAGAATCTGGTCTTGCATAGACCGGATCTTCCATTGCCTCGTCAATAGTAATGAACGTATATCCACGGTCCTGCATCATCTTTGCCACATCACCAAAAGCATCGGCGTTCAGGCGATTGGCATGGACCATAAGGATTTGCCTGATCTCACGTCCGAAAAGATCCTTGGATTGTTGTTCGGCAGTTTCCCATAGTTTTAAGGTATAGGGGAGATATGCATCTCGGATGCGTTGGGCCAGCAGTATATCTCCCATACGCAATGCTTTTTCGTAAGCGCTTGAGAATGTATAATCCTGATATGTGATCGTATTAGGTGCTACACGGTAATTATGTTCTTTCAGAAAGTCGTTCAGATCTGTACGGATTTGTAGATTATCACCAGCAGATAGATAGGGGTGTCGAAAATACCGGTAGGGCAATCCGGCTTTTTCGGCAATAGGACGAGTGATCCGTTCGCCCAAAAGGATTTCCTGCTTGTACTCTTCCAGTGTTATGTCGTTAATGTCCTTATGGGCATATCCATGATTTCCTAGTTCATGCCCTGCCCCCAGCCATTTTTGTAATAAGACTATCCGCTCCGGATCGACTATACCTTCTGTTTCAAGCTTCCGTTCAGTAACGACACCGAGGACAGGCATATCGTACCTTTTAAAGGTAGCAAGTAACTTTTCTGTAATATCCAGGCGCTCGGCATTTTCTTCACACCGGCATACCACCGGCAGATCATCGAACGTAATAGCAATGTAGCGTTGAGGCTTTTTCTGACATTGCACCATTGAAAGTACAGCCGTAAGGCATAAAAAGAGTAAAAGTGATTTAGATTGCATTGTGTCTGACATCAGCCTATTCCGAAGTCCTATCCCTATAAAATTAAGAGATACTTTCATTTATTCAAAGTTATTTTTTGTACCTCAATGTTTCCCTTCAACACAAAATATGGCTGATTTAGGATTAAAACTGCTTCAATTTTATAATTGCATTATCTACTCCCTTGTAGGCGTCAGGTTTCCTTTAATGCCTTTGAAAAAAAAGCCCTGGCAGGCGCCAGGATCTCCCCTGCAGGCGCGAGGATCTCCTGAGTGCATTTGATAGGCAACGATTGATCCGGAACTATCTGGAGGAAAGCAGAAAGGAATGAATGATGTGGTTGAGCGGTCCGAATCCTGGAAATCCGATTATTGTAATGGAAAGGTAAATCAGGATTTAATATTTAATCGAAAAGAGTATTTTAGGCACCAAGGGAAACTTAGCGGCTACAGGGGGGAAATATGGGGGTTTGTTTTCTCCATATTTCATTGTATCTATTATTCACCTTTTCATATTCATTTTTCTTGTGATTACCTGTTCTCCTTTTCCAATTCGTCCATCCTCATAAACATTGCCTTGAAAGCATCCGCCGGACTTTGTCTTCCTCCGGCATCTGATGATGACTTTCCGTAGAAACTATTTATAAATACGTCAGTCCCGCTCCATACAGTCTGCATCATCCCGTAATACCTGGGTTTCATATCAGGTGTGGCATATTTCCTGAATTTTGCCATGTCTTCAGTCTGAATGACAGCAGTCTCGGACGATCTCCCGGTGCAGGTGATAACTCTGAAACCTTTCATGGCAAAATAGACAGCGGTCTGGTCAGGCCTTTCGTAGTGCCAGTCACAGATCACCACATCTTTTGGTATCATATCGATAGCCCGAAAGGTGTAATTATAGCTTGCTTCCCAACTTCCCAGGCCGGTCGTTTTTCCATCTATTAAACGGTCCCCCCATATCCACAACTCCCTGTCCTTTTCAGCCAGATGATTTTTGATTTTATTTACCTCACCGGCAAAAAGTTCAGCTTTATCTACACCAGCACAACGTGGACATTTGTCATCTCCAAGATAAAATACTTCGTCCATGCCTCCATGGAAAGCGTCAGATTCAAAGACATCGCATATCTCATCAATCAGGGCAAAAATCACCTTGTGAACATCAGGATGAAGAGGACAATAACTTTTACAATACAAATCATCACTATTTGGCCAGACATATTTTTCCGGCATTTGTATATGAGGAGTTTCATCGAATTGCGGGAATTCCCTTAAAAGTATATTGGGTGTGCTACGCCACGATTGGTGACCCAGTAAATTAATCTGTGGAATTATTCTGATTTTATTTTCCTTGCAGGCGGCAACCATTTTCTTTACATCCTCTTTGGTCAGAGATCCCGGTTCTGCGAGTTGCGGATAACTTTCAAACTGATAGTTGTAATCTTTGTCGCAAACAAATAAAATCAAGGTATTAACCCCGCGGGGAGCCAGCTCTTCATTGATAAATTTCACAAAACGGTCTACACCTTCATGTCTTGGAGAAGTACAACTAAAACCTTTTACCTGAAATATTTTTTCCGATGATTCCTGTCCGAAAGCGATGGTTTGCCATCCTAATGATAGGAATAAAACGTATATGATAGTAATTTTCTTTTTCATTTGATTCATACATTTAATTGGTGGTTAATAATTTCTAATACGGAATAAATATTAATTTTTTACCAAATTAGTCCACGAAGGTCTGACGGAGCTACAATTCTTTAATTGTTCTACAAAATAATATTGAATCTAATCGATATTGTATTTACTATCTAAATATTGGTTAGTCAACAACCGGAGGTGCATTGAAATTGACCATATGAACATAAATTTTCCAGGAATCAACGGCCTGCCTCTTTAGTATGTCCAACCATTTTCCATCAATAGTTGTTTTTGAACCTCCTTCCTTTGGCGTTAATGATGGTGTATATGTCCCCAGGGAAAATGCCATATCTCCTCTCCTGATATCTGAATTTCTATTTCCCCTAGATGGCAACACCATGGTTGAAGGTTCTGAATAAAGGTTCAAAAAATTTCTTAACATTTTCTTTTCCAATGAAAGAAGGATTATCCGGTTCCATCCTTGAGCCACTGTCATCCCATATTGAAAGGAAATTGTCTAATTCACCAGCATTTGCATAAGAACAATATTGATCATCGAGCTCTTTGATTGGGCTAATGTCCACATATTTGTTCATTTTAACCGCTTATTTTTTAGTTAATAACAGGAATGATACTTTATGTCTACAGAATGAAATATAACATTTAACTGTAATTTACATTTTATCTTTGATTTTATGCGCTATCACTTGGTTATAAGATTACTATTCTTATTCCTGCCTACTGGCAGGCAGGTTTTCTTCCGAGGAGGACTTTCTAAGAGTTATACGCTTGATGTCTTGGACTAATTTCTCGCTTGATTTTTTTTGTGTCATTCTAAACTGATTTAAAGGTTTTGAAATATAATAAACTATCTCTTAACCTAAGCTTCAAATCAGTACACTTTTGGCTGAAGGGTTACACTCTGCAAAAAACTGATAGATTGGTGAAAACTTTCTCACCAATTGAGATTGAACAACTTAACCTCAAAAATCAAGTCTGAAATCCGAACCTTCCCATGTTTCACCCTGAATCAAGCCTATGTTAAATTTTCATAAGCACTTTATACTTTCCCCAGCTTTTGAATCTTGACTTATAATAGGTTTTCGTTAGGATGATTTTTCTACCTGCATCTATTTGCTAATAATCCCGGATTTTTCCTAACTTGTTAAAATATGCCTGAACAAAAACGTCAATTAGCTGCTATCATGTTTACCGATATAGAGGGATATACAGCCCTTATGCAGCAAAATGAGGAAAAAGCCATCCAAACCAGGAAAAAACACAGGCGGATATTCAACTCCATCACCAAGAAGCATAACGGAAGAATATTACAATATTATGGCGATGGTACATTAAGCATTTTTGACAGCGCTATTGATGCAGTAGAATGCGCGATCGAAATGCAGCTTGGATTCCTGAAAGATCCGGTCATTCCGGTAAGAATCGGAATTCACACAGGCGATATAATATTCAGTGAAGATGAAATTATTGGCAACGGAGTAAATATTGCTTCACGCATAGAATGCCTGGCGGTTCCAGGGAGTGTTTTTATTTCTGACAAGGTCTACGACGAAATCAAAAACCAGGAATCCATCAAAACGACCCTATTGAAGATATTTAAATTAAAGAATGTTGAAAAACCAATTGAAATCTATGCCATTTCAAATGTTGGCTTGGTCGTTCCAAATCCTAAAGACATTGAATATAAATTTGCCAAGGATCTTACTTCAGTATCTGTAAAACGGGAAAAACGGAAATCAAAGATCCTGATAAGATTTTCATTTGCCATTACAATTACCACCATTATTGCAGCCCTGTTATACATGTATTTGAAATTTGGAACCATTAAAAATCCACATCCCGATAATCTTGAAAAATCCATCGCCGTTCTTCCATTGGAGTATTTAAGCGAAGATCAAAGTAAACAATATATAGCAGACGGGGTCCTGGATGCCATTACAGGACATCTTTCTACTGATTGAAGGATTGCGTGTGATGCCCCGGACATCTGTTGAACAATATCGGGAAACAACGAAAACTGCAAAAGAAATTGGCAGAGAATTGAACGTAAGCTATTTAATCGAAGGAAATTTTTTAATAGTTGAGGATCAGGTATCTATTACCATTCAATTAGTGATTGCGAGGAATAATGATCATATATTTTATAATGAGTATAGAAGGGACTATAAAGATATTATTACGGTTCAAAACGAGGTAGCCGAAACAATTGCAAATGAGATTGAAGTTGCCATTACTCCGGAGGTTCTTAATAGAATTGAGAAAATACCCACCAAAAATCTGCAAGCATATGACCAGTACCTGCGAGGCCGGGATGCTTTTTTCAGATTTTATTTGAATAGAAATAATGCTGATTTGGAGAATTGCTTGCAACTATTTAAGCAGGCAATACAAAGCGATAGTACATTTGCTTTACCTTACGCATGGCTTGGCCGGGCGATTGAATATGAGATTGGACAAAAACTATTTATTGATTATGATGAAAATACGATCATATCACTTTGCAACAAGGCATTATCTTTAGATCCAAATCTTGCTGATGGGTATTGGATAAGAGGGCGATACTATCGAAATATAGGAGAATTTGAAAAAGCCATTGATGACCTTATAAAGGCAATTGACATAAATCCTAATAATGCACAGGCATACCGGTATTTAGGATCCACTTACTTTATCAAGAGAGATTATATTAAAGCACTAATAAATCTGAAAAAGGCAGAAAAATTAGTAAGGGGAAACGAGTTGACTCAGTTATACAGTGATATTGGCCAACTGTATATTTCAATAGGTGAATTTCAAAAAGCAGAAGATTATTTTAAAGAATCGCTACGGCTACAGCCAAATTTTATTGAAGGATACCGTAACCTGATATGGGCGGAAATTAGACAAGGTAAATTTGAAGATGCATATTATTACGCCAATCGACTGCTTTCCCTATATCCAGATAATACTTCAAGTTTCAGTATTATGGCAGAAACGCTTGCGAATCTTAGAAAATATAATGAGGCAGAGGAATATTATAATAAATGGCTTCTAAAATCGAAAGAATCGGGCGAAGATGAAAATTTTAATGGACACCGCTTTGCGCTGATATTATGGATGAATGGTAAAAAAGAAGAAGCCAGGAAACTGTTTAACAAGCATATAGAAGTATGCGAAAATAGCATCAAGCAGTGGTGGTTTATATGGAAAAAGTCTGGCAGCATATGATTTAGCAGGAATACATGCTTTATGGGGAGAAAAAAAGGAAGCATATAATTGGCTCAGGAAATATGAAAAAGATGGATTTATATGGGGATATCATAAATACATATCAATAGATCAATTATTTGAAAATCTCTGGACCGATCCCGAATTCAAAGCCATCGTCAAGAAGGCCGAGAATGAAAAAGCAGCCATCAGAGCTCAAATTAAGGAAATGGAAAAACGGGGGGAGATGGATTTGTGAATAATGAAGAATTAAGAAGGATGAATAAATAATTCAGTCAGCATAAATTCAGTTCGAATATTCTATCATCGGAATGGGAATCCGTCACTGAAAATCAAGGAGTAATTAATTTCTAAAACCAACAATCGAGATTCATCCTGAAGGACATCATACTTGGTTTGTGAAAGGCATAAACATGACTCGTCCTGGATACAAAAATTACATCCCAACCCTTTGTCCTCCAGGAGGAATCCTGATAGATGGCTATTATAAACCAGCTTTTAAAAATGTACTGGCGCCTGCGGGAGGGGGTACTTCAAACACAAGATCAACTCCAGATCTACTGATTTTCTGCTCTATCTATCCCGATTCCCATAGCCATACCACTTTTTCAATTATGAATCGTTGACCCTATTTACTAAACGGTAAAACGGTACTCAAATTCATTGATACCCGGCTCCGGAACAGGATATTTTCCATCAGGACCGAGCTGTAACGGAGCTGGAGAATTCATGGTTAATTGATCAAGGCCAGGGGCGAACTCATGTTCACAGTTGAGCATTTCCTCGTAGGTAATAACCCGGCCGGTATGTGCCGCCATTCTTCCCATCGACGTAACAAGGCTGGCTTCTGCACCACGCCTCACTTCATTGAACGGTTTATCCTCACGAATGGCATCAATGAGGTGGTCCCATTCGAGCTGATAAGGATTAGGCTCCGGCTCGGGGAATGCCCATACAATGTCATCTTTCTTATCCAGATCCTGTCCCTTATAAATACGGCACTTTGCCGGTGTATGACCTCCCTGTGAGATCACTGCAGAACCCTTACTACCATGGGCGTAACTGGCAAACTCGTTAAGACAATTGTCAATGCACCTGCCGTAAAGAAATAACTTGGCGCCGTCGGCGAAAGTATATTCGACGGAATAGTTATCAAAATTCTGATCGATCGAGTTCCCACGATAATGTCTTCCTCCAAGCGCCTGGGCCTTGACAGGCCAGGCATTCTTCATCCAGCAGCATTCATCGATATGGTGGATGTAAAAGTCGCTGTAATTGCCTCCACTTGCCCACAGAAAACTGTGAAACCGCTTTGTCTGGTAAAGGAGTTCGCTGATATTATCCGGTTTGGGATCCGAGGCAAAATAGCCAATAGGCCCGTGCAGCCTGTAGGCACGCAACGTGATAATATCGCCGAGCTGACCGTCCTGAATACGGTCGTAGAGTTCCCACCGGGCTTCACAATGCCGGCACATCAAGCCGACACCCACTTTGAGATTCTTTTTTTCGGATTCTTCTGCAAGCTTCAGGAACTTACGCGTGGAGGGTCCGTCAACCGTAACGGGCTTTTCCATAAAGACGTTGATGCCTTTTTCTATGGCGTAGGTAAAGTGTACCCAGCGAAATGCAGGGGGGGTGGCTAAAATTACAACATCACCTGGACTGAGACAGTCCATGGCGTCCTTATAAGCATCAAAACCGATGAATTTGCGTTCTTCAGGTACGTCTACCTGTTCCGGATGAATTTTTTTAAGATTTTCGTAACTACGTGCAATACGTTCCTCGAATACATCAGCCAGTGCAACCAGTTTGATTGGCCCATTTTTTACGGACATCGCATTGGATGCAGCGCCCGCACCTCTGCCCCCACAACCGACCAGGGCCACCTGAATGGTATTGTTTTCGGCAGCATGAACATGTGGAATGAATCCAGCAGTCAAAGCTGATGCAACTGTGAATTTGCCTGTGTTCTTTATAAATTCACGGCGTGATAAAGGTTTCTGTTGGGAATTGTTCATTGCTATTTCTCCTTTTATTTTAATACTTAAACAGTTAAAAAAACATGGTAAACCACCCACTCATTGCCCATTTATATTTGTTTATGGATTGTTTTCTCTAAAAAATCTCCAATTCTGTAAGATGGTTAAAAAAATATCTAAATAAAAATACGTCACAAAAAACGAAACGGCAAATATAAAAGCCGGTACATTATTCCAACAATATACAATAAATCGAATTAAATCTCCTATAGGAACTAAGGGAATTCTGCCCGACCGGTCAGGCGGGCTTAGCGCCTACATGCGGAATCTTAGTTTACAGGCAAAAAGGATTCATCATACATTTTGAATCAGCTGTTTTTGAATTTTAGCTCAGCATCCTGTTAAGTATAAAATACTATAAGCGTATGGCGTTCTTTTTAATATATTCCTGCAGTGGAGAGGAGGGATCGTCTACTTGATTATCCCATGGTATATCAGCCATATAGTGGTATCCTTCAGCCCATTCAAGACTATATTTTTCTCCCAGGATCCTGTTCTTTTCAAAGACAAAATTCTTGGTGAAATTGAAATTAGCTGTATAGTCATCTCCTTCAAGAATCGGTAATTTTTTTCCCTCTTTCGCAAGTTTTTCCCTGAGCATGACTCCGTTATTCCCTGCAGGTCCTTTTGCACGATTCAGCAAGTTTACTTCCACTTTTTTATCCATAAAGTTACTGATGTCCACGATCAGGTTATTGGTCTGTCCGGCTCTTGAATAATAATACCGCTCTTTTGGAGTATAAGGACCAATTCCAGCTGCAAAATGTTCCGGGTAATCTTGCATTCCGGCAATCCATCTGGCTGCTTCCACAGCTCGTCCGGTTACATAATGATCGGGATTTTCTTCATAATGTCCCCATGGATCCATGCAGACAAGGGTATCTACTTTCAAAAATCTGAACAGAAAAATGAACCTTTGTTTTAAATCCTGGATTCCAATGTTGTCCATCTGATGGTGTGGCATCAGTAATTCAAATGAATCTTTCATGCCGTAAAACTTTGCTATATTCTGATTGTCCATCCTGTTTTGTTCATAGGTTCCTGCTCCCCTCGCATCATCGGATACAGAACATAAATATCCCGTGTACCCTTCGTCCATCAGTTTTGCCACCAATCCCCCGGCCGACAAAGGAATATCATCTGAATGAGGTTGGATGGCCATAAGTACCTTCCCTTTATGAGGTTTACCTTCCTGCGGTCTCTCAATCCGGACCTCTTCATAGTCAACATGATATCCCCATGGAACTGCTTTTTCCTGATCACCCGGATCATTCCGGCTATTCTGATGAGGTGCATCAGTTGCCGAGGCCCAGACGGAAGATCCCATCAGCGCACCTGTTGCCAAACCTGTTTGTAGAAATTCTTTGCGTTTCATGATATTACTGTTTTTCTGTTAATGGTAACTAAATGTCTTGGATTTCTAAAGAAACAATCTTATTTGTGGATAATACCTGTTTTTTGGCCTATCGTGAATCGTCCACTCCAGAGGTGGTCACTTGACCGCAGGTCATTCCACTCGGTGGTTGGCGCAAAATAGCTTTTATCACTCGGATAGAGATGCTTTTTAACTTCATCTTCATTCAATTCAATTCCTAACCCGGGAGCAGAAATTGGCACATTTGCAAACCCTTTATCTACCAATTTCCTGCCATCGGTGGTTTTTACCAGATTTTCCCACCAGGGATTATCCACCGCCTGTGTTGTCATCTCCAATGCAAGGAAGTTCTGCGTCGCAGCCGCACAATGAACATTGGCCATAAAAAGAATGGGTGAACCAGACGAATGCATGGCCATTGGAACACCTTTTTCCTGGGCATAATCGCCAATTTTTTTGGTTTCCAGGATGCCGCCTGATGTAGCTAAATCGGGATGTATAATATCCGTTGCATGGGCATCACAGATCTTAATGAACTCTTCCTTCAGATATATATCTTCTCCTGTAAGGGTAGGCGTGTTAATGGAATCAGTCAGTATTTTCCATTGTTCTGTCATTTCCCAGGACAGCATGTCTTCAAGCCATGCCAATCGATAGACGTCAAGTGCCTGGCCCACACGGATACAGTTATTTAAATCATAATTTCCGAAGCCATCCGCCGAGAGAGGTATTTCATACCCGATCACATTGCGTACTGTTTCTACATATTCAGCAAGTGCATCCAAACCCTTTTCAGTGATTTGTTGCTGAGTAAAAGGTTGTTTGGTCCTGTAATAGGACATAAAATCATTGTATTGGGTGGTAGACCAAAACTTTGAATTTACAGTTGTGCCAGGTATATGCTCGATCATTTCCAGACTTGGATAAAATTTTAACCATGTAAATCCCTGTACTTCGGTACGTTGTTTTATCTCTTCTTTGAACTTCTCGACATCCATGTTAGGTCCACCTTTCCCACTTACGGGTATATAGGAATATAATCTCACTTGATCCCGATATCTTCCACCTAATAATTGCCAGCATGGAACACCATACGCTTTCCCAGTCAAATCCCAAAGTGCCATTTCAACACCGCTTACACCTCCTCCCTGACGTCCATGATAGCCAAATTGTTTGATAATTTTAAACAACATTTCCACGTTACAAGGATTTTCACCCAGAATACGGCTCTTAAGAAAAAGTGCATAACGTTCATCGGCTGCATCCCTCACTTCACCATATCCGGAGATACCCTGGTTTGTATCGATTCGAATGATAGGATTGCGTGAACCTCCATCTGGATCGAGTTGAAGTATACAATAACGCATATCAGTAATTTTCAAGTCAGACGGGCTTGAGGACCGATTTACTTTAGAAGTGACTTGGGCAATGGCTTCCTCTGTAGAAGAAAACATAAAATTGGCCAATGACATTCCTCCAAAAAGCATTCCTGTTTTTTTAAAGAATTTGCGACGATTGTGATTATCATGTGGATGATCAATCTCCTCCTTATAGGATGGTGAAGTAACCGCTTCCGGCGCTTTATGGCTTTCCACAATTTTTTTCAATGAATTTTTCATTCGCTTAAAATTTATGGTTATCTGAAAATAAAAAAAATCAAAATTTGAGAACCAATGCAACTTTTTCTGACGCATACGATACTAAAAATGATATAATTAAAGGCCCGAACTATTTCAATGAGCAAAAAATCAGATGATTACAACCTGAGTATTATTTTCTAAATACTTATATACCAAAATTTCGGACTTGATTTCAATTTCCATAAGATCAATTGATCGCAATGTTGCAGATTGTTGATCTTCATACAAAAGCGGAATAATATAAACTAAAGTTAAGTTTTACTTTTAAACTATTCAATGGGTATATTTTTCTTCATTGCAGCGTAATTGTCAGGTCTGTAAACTTCCTCATAGCTTAAAAAGCCGGTGAATCAGATATAATACAGGTGAAAGAACGGATTTAATCGCAAAAAACTCTGTATGCCCTCTGTAGGCAGTAGGCCGCCTGGTAGCCGCTATGGTCCCTATAGCATCTGCATTGTGAAGGATGGGAGTTATGGCAATGGATTAGAGGTTTAATGAACATATCCTGATACGTTTTTATCCGCATAACCCTTTACTACAAGATTGCCTTAAAATTAATACTTGCTTATTAACCTTCGGAAAGATAAAGTTTCGAATTATGAAGGTTTTAAGGAAGGATACTTTATTGTTATACCTTTCGGAATAAAAATAATCAGATGGATCATTATATATGCCATGATCCTCAACCAAAGCATCCATCTGGACAAATTTTTCTTCCTCAATACTGAATGCGCTGCTAATGGCATCAATATCTTTGTCTACAACTAGAATATCGCCACCGATTAAGTAGGTGAAAGTATCGTATTCCATTTTTTTTCTCTATTATATTAGTTATTTACAGATCCATGTTTCATGTACCACTTCGAACAAAAACCGATAATTCTATCATTTTGACAAGACTTTGTTATTGTGATTTTAAAAAGTGAAGCCTAATCCGACATTCCATTGAAATTTAGGATGGGGTTCAATATTGGTAGAGATTGGTACGATTCCCTGGCTGAAGAGGATCAGAGGTAATGCAGGGGTGGTTAATGTCAGTTTAGGAGAAACGAATAATCCATCGTTGTTATCCGTATAATCAATTCCAAAAGCTTGCACGTTGATGGCCAGCAAGAGGTTTTTTCCCAGGCTGATATCCCATATATCATACATCAGGTTGATAAAATACCCTGAGATGGTTCCCTCTTCGATTCCGTTGTCCTGCCAGAACATGAGTTCGAAAGAACTGTTTCTGGATATTTTGTATTTTCCTGACAATTCCAGCGCAACATACCGTTGTCCCTGTAGTTTGGTTCCGTCGGGACTCTCATAATCGCTGAAAAACATGCTTACGTCAACCCCTGTTCGAACTTCAAACCGGGAAGTATTCAACAGGCTGAAATGAAACCAGTTATCGATGATCCAGGGTTTGAAATTGAGGGCATAGGCTATTTGTGGATCATAACTGAAGCGTCCCTTTCGAACCGAGGCATTGGCGACAATGGCAGGCTTTCCAAGAGAAAAGGCAGGAATAGGTGCAATGCCATTCAGGTTCAGGCTTACGGACCCCGATATGTGAACCGGGACTTTGGTGGTATCTGACCTTTCTTTTGAAATGGTGGATATCGCTGCTGTAAAAAAAATGATAAAAAATATCGTTCTCATAAAAAATGGTGGATCAGTTATAAACGTTGAAAAATCGAAAATGAAAATAGTGATTCAATAATTTAAACAAAAGATTTAGGTCCTCTTTAATACAACCTTTATCTCTGGTGGAGTCTCATCAAGACGCTAAGGTATCCTTAGCGCCTTTGAAAAAACATCATCAAAACTCAAGAGCCTTGCAGGCGCCAGGGTCTCCTCAGTGCTTTGAAAGGTGAAGGAATTAATAAGATTAATCCGGAACAATCCGGCGGAAAGCAGGAAGCAATGGTTGACAGGGTTGAGCAGTGCAAATCCTGGGAGTCCGATTATTGTTACGTAAATATAAATCCGGATTTGATATTTAATTAAAAAGGGTATTTTCAGTCACTAAGGTCTCCGTAGTGCCTTTAAAGTAATATACGTACACCACCCCATCCCATAGGCTATGGAGAGTTAGTACGAGTTTTCTTTCCTTAATCATCAAGAGGATCCGGGCCACCATGATCACCAATCATCACCCACTTTTCTCCTTGTTTCATGAGTATGTCAGTCCAACGTCCTTGCTCAGTAGATTCTTTTTTCTCACCATGCTTTGTTACATTCAAGTAGTAATAATGCACGAAAGCAACATTGCCATGAATCTTAATTGCCAGGGGTGTGATATTATAGAATACTGTTTCAGTATTTGAAAAAGAAAACTTAACGAATTTTACCCGCGCGTCTTTATCATGAGGAAAAGGTGAAGCGTTCGGCCAACCGCTGAAATCATCGTGAAAATAGCTCAGGAATCCTTCAATATCTCCTTTCGCTACCAGATCCCAATAGGTCTCGACATTTTTCCAGACGTCCTTTTGTTCGGCAGACCACTCCTGTGCCAATAAACTCGCTGAGATGAACAAAGTACAGGTAAAAACTATCAATGTTTTCATGGTTATTTGAATTTAAAGTGGTTAATATTTGTATAACCCTGGTATGGTTATATAAGTTCCTTAATAATAAGGCTATCAGAATCATTGCGATATTTTCTGATCATTCTCTCGGCATCCCAAGCTTAAATAACCGTTGCCGGCGCTAGGGTCTCCTTAGTGCCTTTGAAAAAAAATCACTTAACTAAAGATGAATTTAAATTCAATGGTAATCATTGATTAATAACTTACTTTTTTTAACTTAATTACCTGTAAAACAAACCAGGCAGGTCGGAAAAATCCACATACCTCATCCCGGTTTCATGAGAAAGATTATAAAAAAATAGGAAATTATAATTTATTGACTTTCTTAACGATGCAAAGGTCGATCCATTAAAGGAAATATCATTTAAGTCAATTTAGGTCGTATTGATGGAAAATGAACTGCCTGGCATACAGTTAAGGCAATCATGTAGATAAGCGGATCCTTAGGTGGGTATTGGTCATATCAACTAAATATGCAGATAACGATGAAAGGGAACCAATCTTCCATACGAAAAAATCCATCCGGCCACTTCACCACAAGACGTGGTTTTCTCCGGAACAGCGCGGCGCTGGCTACCCTTGCCGCCACCAGTCCCATGTCCGGTTTTGCTTCATCCCGGTCATGGGAACAGCCGGCAAACCGGATCATCGGGATCCAGGTCGGCGCAGTTTCTTTTGTGGACGAAGGAGTTGAAAATGTACTTGATAACCTGCAGAAGCTGGGAGGGGTAAATACGATCTTCCTGACAACCTTTACCTATGGCCGGGGATTGTCAGGAAGACAGATTCCGGGACATCCATTCCCGGATCACGGATCACAGGACTCGGATGAAAAATCTTTCCATGGTGGGAATTATGCAAGGGTTCACCCGGAATTCTATCAAAAAACGATCCTGAAAGATACACGCGCCACGGAATTCGGGGACCTGGATATCGTGGCAGCTGTTTTGCCGGCGGCCAGGGAACGGGGGATCAAGGTATTTTGTTCAGTGGAAGATCAATGGCGCCAGGAAGTTCCCGGTGTGCAGGAATGTGCTGAAGTCGATTTATATGACAGGAAAACAAACTCCCTTTGTCTATTCAATCCGGATGTCCGTTCGTTCTGGACTTCGCTGGTAACGGACCTTTGCACATCGTACGACATTGACGGCATTCTTTTTTTTAATGAACGCAACGGGCCATTGTTAAATGCTCTTGGCGCGAGTCATTTTCAGGAAATCAATTCATCACGGGTGACCTGTTTCTGTGAACACCATCAGCGTGCCGCTCTTCAGCAGGGTATTGATTTCGAACGGGTGAGGGAAGGTTATCAGAAACTCGACCAGCTGGTGCAGGCTGCGCTGAAAGACCAGCGTCCGAATGATGGGTATTACGTTGAATTCCAACGCGTTTTGCTCGACCACCCGGAAATTATCGCATGGGATCGCCTGTTTGACCAGGGCAAGCACCAGGTATTGCGTGAAGTGAATGCGGCCGTCAAAGCGGTCAGGGAAGATCTCCAGGTAGGTTTTCACATTGAACATGTAAATTCCTTCAATCCATTGTTCCGGGCTACGCGAAGTTATGAAGAACTGGCGACCATGGCGGATTTCCTGAAGGTGGTAGCTTATAATAATTGTGGTGGGGAAAGGTATGTCAACTTTATCCGCAATGTTTGTTCCACTGTTTTCCGGGATGTTCCGCCGGAGGAATTCATGCGGTTGAATAATCATCTTCTTAATTATGAGAATGAGGCACCGTTTGAAAAACTCGCTGAAGCGGGCCTATCACCCGATTATGTCTATCGGGAAACACGGCGGGCACTCGAAGGGGTAAAAGGCAGATGTCTTATCCTGCCCGGGATTGATAATGGGATCCCTACCGGAAAGAGTAGCCGAAAAGCCTCACCCGATGATACCTATGCTGCCACGCTTGCTGCTTTACGGGCAGGAGCGGATGGGGTCATTTTGTCAAGGAAATATTCAGAAATGAATCTGCAAAACCTGGAGGCAGCAGGACGCGCCGTCCGGGAGTCCGGAAATCATGAATGATTAAAGTTTTCCATTTACTGTAATTTTATATACCATACATCATACAGTGGACTTCGGGCATATTCATGTGGTGATTTGGTGATTTGGTGATGTGGTGATGCAGTGATTTTACATTTTACATTCAATATTTTACATTTTACTTCCAGTTATACCTTCTGTAGGCGCCAAGGGCTCCTTTGTGCCTTTAAAAAAAATCACCTAAACTAAAGATCCCTAGCCCGTCCTGTCAGGCGGGCTTAGCGATTACAGGGAGACAAGCCGGCATATGCCACCATGTAATTCCTTGTTAAAAAACAAAAGCGACAGGTCTCACCAGCATACCATCACCATCCTTTATATTCAATGGTACACCCATGAAATACATTTTTTGTTCAGGAAGGAGTTTGTCCAATTGAAAAAGACCTTCGTAAATGGGTATTTTGCGAGAAAGGAAAGCGTGGTGAATCGGAGCCACTCGAGCAGCTTCTGAATCAGATTCGATTTGGACTTCATCATTAGTACTCATTACACTAAATGCATCGGTCCCAAATGCACGGACTGGAATGGATGCCAGATATTCCGCTGCTTCATGCGTCAAGGTTATGACCTCAGGGAATGCATCCTGTGTTTGAGGAGGTATGTATTTTGTGTATATGAGTGCGATGTCACCAGGACCGACTTTATCCTTAAAGACTTCGATTGGAACCGTATGTCCCTTTGCATAGTGACTGACATCGAAAATCTTAATTGGACCCATGAATGCTTCAATAGGATAAGTGTCGAGACCGCCGCCAAGATCCATGTGGTTGGGAGCATCGAGATGCGGCCCACCGTGATTAAAAATGGTGTAGTACGCATTTGAACCAGAAATAGACCCATTTTTCATGTCAAATTTCCACTCGATTACATCAAAATGATTTGGACTTTCGAATCCAAGTGATGTCATGATAGCTTTCCCCCAAATCTTCTCAGTAAGATCCTCTGTCACTACACATCCCAAATCAATAATTTCTTTTGCATTTGCAAAATCTATTTTTGTTTGGTTGCTCGTGCAAGTGGTGAACAGGCAAAATCCAGCTATGAGAATGATTTTAATGATCCATGGAGTTGGATTAAAAGTGATTTTTGATTGGTTAGCTAAGTCTTCCATTATATCTAATTTTAAATTGATTAGGCATGAGTAGAATATAAGCTGATAGGAGACACGATCAAGTATATTGCAGCAGGAATAAGTGCCAGACTCATATTGGGGTTCATCAAGGATTTTAATGTGTCGGTATTAAAACTAACAATCCATTTAAATGATAAGTTCCAGTCTGTTCACCACCCTTAATTTCCTTTTTTCTCCAAAGAGTCTATTTATGTCCTGATTTCTGCATACTTATTGATCTGCCGCTGGATGATGGCTTTGAATTCTTCCTCTTCACAGAGACTTTTAAAAGGGGATCGACCAGAATAATGCTGACTTCAGCACTTACAGGGGGGCTTGAACAGTGCAAATCCTGGAAGTCCGATTTTTGTTTTAGAAATGTAAATCTGGATTTGATAATTAATTGAAAAGAGTGTTTTCAGGCAAAAAGGGGACCTTAGTGCCTACAGGAGCCGAACCCAGGGGGAATCGTTGATTCTCGCACGTTTCTGCAAGCCAAAATTGAAATTTAACACATCATAAACGACTAATAAACGGATATCCCTTTACTTAATTTATTGTAATATAAATGAACAAAAATATATTACAATTGTCCGATTTGGTATTTCAAATTGAATATTTATCAATCAACTATTTTATAATCAGCGCTTTATGAATTTTGGCATGGTTTTTTGCCTTACCTTATTAAATCACCTAAAAATTTTAATGTTATGAAACGCCATATTAAAATATTCATCCTCGCGTCAATTGCCTGTATGATTTTTTTTACTACTGAATTCTGTAAAGCTCAAACAGTATCTAATTCAATTTATTCAACTAATGAAATTAGTGTTCATATTGATAACTCAATCTTACAACCACAGTATAAAAATTTATACAATCTGTATGATGAATTGGAAGTCTTATACGAGCAATTAGAATCTATAGAACAAAAGATACAAGTAGTAAAATCATCAAATTTACAATATTATTTAAAATACAAATACTTGTACGAACTTCAGCAAGTGGAAGCTCAATTATTAGCTCAAATTTCAAATGTATTAAAAAGTATTAGCGATACGGAGAGAAGTATTATAAACAATATTCGTTGATTAAAAAGAATCCATAATTGACCGATCCTTAAACCCTGGTATAAATAGCCGGGGTTTTATTTCAATATCTTGACAATTTCCGGATGGTCTTTCAAAAACTTCTTAAACTCTTCCAGCCTGATGAATTTTTCCCTGAGAATCTTAAATTAAATTTCCCGAAATATTCACACTACCAATCCTTATTGGAGAAGCTTTTCCTTGCCTGTCCTTAATATTATTATCTGGCTAAAGTGACGATCAATAGGATGGGAACAGATGAGCCACTTCATTAGCCGCCAAACAACATCTGCGCCAGCTCCTGTATAAATAGAATTGTATATTAAATTATTTGAATTATATCCGCTGGGATCTCGGTTTAATTATGATATTCAGTTAGTTATGAATATAGGGTAGGTAAGGGGGGAGGTTATAAAAATCGTGCAGTGTTCCTATTCTCGAGGTGTCCATATTTCTTTTTTAATCCTTTGAAATTCTGCATCATCTTCGCAGATTATTAATTCAGATATAAAGGGGAACCACATGAAATCATTCAGGTCTTCTCTTGCTTCGATTGCCTTATTCAAATATTCATACATTTCTTTTTTATTCCCAATAGCAGCATGAATTGTTGCAAGCACTTCATTTGAAACATATTCTGATGATGCTTTTAAACTGTCATACATAGCCAAGGCAACATCTTTATTTCCTTCTTTTGCTTTTAGCACACCATTAAAAGCGTAGTATATTGTACCTCTTCTAAAATAATTTTCTATTACTTCGTTTGCTTTATTATAATCGCCAATAATTAAATACGACCAGAACAATACCCACCAGCTATGGACATGCAAATCAATATCTTCAACCCAATATTCATTTCCAGCCCGGGCGATTTCGGCAAATTGTTTCTGACAAAGCAGGATTAATAAGTTCCATCTGCTAAGGGGGTGTTCCACATTATCCTCTAACCTTTTAATTGATTTCCTGATTGATTTCAATTGATCGCAATTTCCCAATTTGAGTTCCAGATAGAAGTTAGCTTCGAGAACTCTGAAATCATTAGGTGCTAATTTTATTGCCCTATCCAGATTCCTGCGCGCAGCGGAACTGTCCCAATCCCACATTATGTTTACTTCCCACATTGCAGCATATGCCCAACCATTATAAGGATCAAGATCAATCGCTTTATTTAAAATTGACCTTTGTAGTTCATATAATTCTGGTTTTTTGTAAGCAGGTGCTCCTTCTGACAACATCCAATAGGCTCTGCCTAAACCAGCATATGCAAGAGAAAAATCCGGGTCCAGATCAATGGCCTTTTCATAGAATTCTATTGATTCATCTAAATCACTTGAACTAAATGTTTTCCATACTTTCCAGAACGCCTCTTCACCTTTTAAATAATACTCATATGCTTCAAGATTTTCTGTGGGGATATTATCAATTCTTTCTTTCACTTCTGGGGTTATTACAGCTTTTAATGAAGATGCGATTTTCTGAGCCACCTCACGCTGGATGGCAAATACATCTGATAAGTCTTGCTCATATGTTTCAGCCCAGAGGTGTTTGTCATTTGTAGCGTCAATTAATTGAGCAATTATCCGTATTTTATTCCCAGCTTTACTTACGCTGCCTTCAAGTATATGTCTTACACCCAATTCATTTGCTATCTCAACAATTAATTTATCAGTTTCCTTATATCTCATGGCTGAGGTACGTGAAGTGACTTCCAAATCACCGATTTTATACAGATGCATCAGAATGGCATCCATCATTCCATCACTGAAATATTCCTGATCCTTATTTGGACTCAAGTCCGTAAAAGGAAGAACAGCTATTGATCTATCAACCGCAGGTGTCTCAGATTCACCTAAGATTGGGGTGGTTTCTTTTTCGTATTTTGGTAGAAACTGCCAGATTAAGAAGGCAACAATTATAAACACCAGTCCAGCTATTATATAATATGGAAGTTTGTTGGATGATTTTTCAGGCAATGCCTCTTGGGTTTTTTCATTCACATCACACACCACCGCATACACCTTCACAGGATCATCCACGTTCTTCAGTTTCTTATCCCCAATGTATTTGGTGGTGATCCCAACTTTGTTCTTTATATCGGAATAAACCCTGCCTGATATGGTGATACAACCCTCTCCTGAAAGTTCCTGTAACCGTGAGGCAATGTTCACGCCATCCCCCAGTACATCTGCTCCTGCAAAAACCATTTCTCCCTCATGGATGCCGATCTTTAATGGGATGTTCTTGCCTTTGGCTTCTTTCTGGATCTCGATAGCACATCGTACAGCATCAGATGCAAGAGGAAAACTCGCCAGTGTACCGTCTCCGATCTCTTTGATCAGGGTGCCATTGAATTGCTTGATTAGGTTTTCGTGGATTTCATGGTTTCGTTTGAGCATATCGAATGCCCTGTCCTCATCCGATCCCATCAGGGCGGTGTAGCCGACAATGTCGGTAAACATGACTGCGATATGTCGTCGGTCTTCGGGCATATCTAATGTGTGAATGAGTGATTGATGAATGAGTGGCTAAAAACGAATTTCATTTTTACATTTTACATTCTACATTTTATGCCATTTGGTATGCCTTTCGGCACATTTTTATTTCAGTTATACCTCAAAATTTTCCCATTCATATTTGACTCTTTCCATGAGTTTCTTGAAACGTTCGTCCTCACGAATATTTTCGAGCAGTGGATCATATTTGGAGAATAACGGATAGTTAATGTTGTCCCTTGTAGCTCTTTCCAAATAATCAATTGCTTTATTTTTATCACCGATCAATGCATAGACCTCTGCAAGCCACCATGATGTTACATGATCCATTTCAACTGCTCTTTCAACGTGTTCAGTAATCGATTTTAATGCTTCCTGTTTTTCATTGTTAATGGCATGTCTGAGCGCCTTACCAATCAATGCCCAGGTCTGATCGGGATATTTCTCAGCTATCGAGTCAAATAACTTCGTAGCTTTTTTTAGCTTGTTATTCCACACAAGTGCATGAGCGTAGGCCCATGCCGATAACAGATTATCCTGATCGATGTTATACATTTTAAAACATGTTTCGAGAGCCTTGTCAAATCTCCCCTCTGAAAAATTCACCCACCATTCTCCCGTATAGGCAAGCGGATATAAAGGATCCATTTCTATAGCATGTCTGGCATATGGTTTGCCTTCTTCAGGTTTCCCTATTATTGTATACAGGAATGCCATCATGATCAAGGCTTCAGAATCATTGGGATCTAGTTCAATAGACCGCTTACATGAGGTAAACGCTTCCCTTATCTCACCTTTTGTTTCTTGTATCGCACTTTTTAAATAATATGCTTTCGATGAATCTGGATTTATTGATAATACTTCATGGATCAATTCAAGTGCTTTATCGAGATGTTTTATATCAGGGTCAATGCCTCCATTTACATATTGAAAATAGGTGGTAGCCAAAGCCAATAACAAATATTCATTTCTGCCAATGCTGTTCAGACTGTTGTTTAATAAATATATAGCACGACTCAATGATTCTTTTGTAAACTTCCATATTTCATACCTGGCCAATAAATACTGCTGATAGGCCGATGCATTTTCAATTTTTCTTTTTTGGATATTCATTCTCTCGTCGGATGACAATCGGATTTCAAGTGAATCAACTATGGATCGGGAAACCTTCTCCTGTATATCAAATACATCATCCAGCGTGCCACTGTATTTTTCTGCCCAGAGATGCACGTCATTCAACGCATCGATTAACTGAGCGGTTATCCGCAAATTATTCCCTGATTTCCTTACGCTTCCTTCCAATACATAATGAACATTCACTTTCTCAGCAATTTCCCTAATAGTGCTTTTTGTCCTTTTGAACGTCATGGCAGAGCTTCTTGAAATAACAAGAATATCATGAATATGAGAAAGATCGGTAATGATCTCCTCCGTAAGTCCATCACTGAAATATTCCTGATCAGGATCAGGGCTTATATTCTCAAAGGGTAAGACGATGATGGATTTCTTTTCTGGAGAAGTGTAGTCATAATGTTCTCTTTTAATGGCTTCTGGAATGATTTCATCACAGATCACATGATACATTTTCACTGGTTCATCTACGTTCTTCAGCTTCCTTTCTCCAATAAACTTAGCCGTTATACCTGCTTTGTTTTTAACGTCCCCATAAACAGCGGCTGATATCATGATGCACCCTTCTTCTGCTGATTCCTGCAACCTCGAAGCGATATTTACCCCGTCTCCCAATACATCACTTCCTGCAAACACCATTTCCCCTTCATGAATACCGATTTTGAGAGGGATATCCTGTTCTTTGCAGGTTTTCTGGATTTCCATGGCGCAGCGAACTGCATCCGATGCCAGCGAAAAACTGGCCAGCGTGCCGTCACCAATCTCCTTGATAAGTGTGCCGTTGAATTGTTTAATGAGGTTTTCGTGGATTTCGTGGTTTCGCTTGAGCATCTCGAATGCCTTGTCCTCATCCGATCCCATAAGGGCGGTGTAACCGACAATGTCAGTGAACATGACTGCGATATGTCTGCGGTCTTCGGGCATATCTAATGAGTGAATGAATGATTTATGAATGATTGATTTATATTAAACATTTTACATTTTACATTTCACATTCTACATTTTATACCATTTGGCATGCCTTTCGGCACATTTTTATTTCAGTTATACCTCAAAATTCTCCCATTTAGTTTTTACTTTTTCCATTAAATTCTTGAAACGAGGTTCGTCCCGGATATTTTCCAGGAAAGGATCATTGCCGGATAGCCAGGGATAATGTAAAAATCCGTAATCTATTCCCTGGATCAACCAGCCGATTGCTTCCTTTTTTTTGCCAATCATCGAATAACATTCAGCCATCCAGATAGGGTACATTTCATCTTCTTTTGCCACATTTTTCAGCTCTTCAGTTACTGCTTTCAAAGCCTTTTCTTTGTCTCCTGTCAGTGCGTATTTGAAAAATTGCCCCAAGGCGGCAAATACATGATCTTTTGTATCTCTTTTGATCCGGTCAAACATTTGACAGGCTTCTACAATGTGATGAGTGTATGACATTCCCATTGCTACCCAAAACCGAAGCAGTGGATTTTCAGGTTCAAGTTCTTGGGCCCTGTTGATATGTTTCAGTCCTGATTCAAACCTTCCATCCAGGAATTCGATAGCCCCGAGAATCATACGGTTAATGGGAGTCAGCGGATCGATTTCAACCAGTTTAAGCAAGAATGACCGGGCTTCATTACCTCTTCCAGCAAGTGTATAAAACCACCCAAGTTGAAATAAGGATCCCAGCTCGTTTGGATCTAATGCCAGGGCCTTTTGGAACTCAATCATTGCTATTTTGACCTGACCTCGTCTCAAATGTAAATTTCCTTTCAGCGAATGGCCAATGGATGATTCAGGATTCTGGATAAATATTTTATGAATACACTCCTCAGCTATTTTAAGATAATTCTTATCTTCTTTTGAATAAAAGACATAAAGCATGAGATAAGCCAATCCCAGATCAGCCAGGAGTATCTCGTTTTCTCCAATCATATTCATTCCATTATTAATAAATCGTATGGCACGATCCGATGACTCTTTGGTCACCAGCATGATTTCATAATGGGCTTTAAGATGTAATTCATAGGCCTTGACATTGTTGATGGGGTGTTCTCCAATTTTTTTATTCTCCTTAAACGAAAGTTTCAAATGGAGTGCATCAACAATGGACCTGGATACTTTTTCCTGTATATCAAATATATCATCCAGGGTTCCCCTGTATTTTTCTGCCCAGAGATGTCCGTCGGTTTCAGCATCGATCAATTGGGCATTGATCCGCAAATCATTTCCGGCTTTCCTTACACTTCCTTCCAGAACATACCTGACACGCACCTCTTCAGCAATCTCCTTGGTCTTTTTTTTTGTGCTCTTGTATGCCATGGCCGAGTTTCGGGATATGACCCTTAAATCTTCAAGGAAGGAAAGATCTGTAATGATCTCCTCGGTCAAACCATCGCTGAAGTATTCATTATCCTGATCAGGACTTATATCGACAAAAGGCAGGACAATGATGGATTTTTTCTCAGAGAACTGGAATCAGAGGTTTTCGTACTTGATGTGACGTGTGGGCCTCTTCACATTGATCACCTTATAAACCTTGATTGGTTCATCCACGTTCTTGAAATACTTTCTTCAATAAACTACCGTTCTTATCCCAGCCTTGTTCTTGATATCCCTATAGACAGAGCCTGAGATGGTAATGCACCCCTCCTCTGCAGATTCCTGCAGGCGGGAAGCAATATTCACCCCGTCACCAAGCACATCCGCTCCTGCAAATACCATTTCCCCTTCATGGATGCCGATCTTTAAGGGGATATTCTGCTCTTTACATGCTTTCTGCTGGATTTCGATGGCACACCGAACTGCATCCGAAGCCAGATGAAAAGCTGGCCAGCGTGCCGTCACCGATTTCCTTGATCAGTGTGCCGTTGAATTGTTTGATGAAGGTTGTCGTGAATTTCGTGATTTCGTTTGAGCATATCGAATGCCTTGTCCTCGTCCGATCCCATCAGGGCAGTGTACCCGACTATATCGGTGAACATGACGGCAATATGTCTGCGGTCTTCAGACATAGTTTTACTAATTATTTATCTTCTCTCCCTGAGATAACGGGTTTTATCAATGCTTTAAATCTTGGTTCATCCGGGATAGTATGTCCTTTTGTATGACAAACTGTATACCAAATCAGAAAATAATCTCGCTCAATGATGGCTTTTTGTAACCATTTATAAGCCTGATCCATATCACCTTTAACCAATTGATATGAATAAAGTGCTGTGGGTGGCACATACTCTTTTTTCGATCTTTGTTCCAAATTGTTATACAACTTCTCTGCCTTTTCCTTTTCCCCGATCAAATAATAACTGGTTGCCAGGTTGGATACTGCCCCATGCCAATTTGAAAGTTGAAGTACTTTTTCATATTCTTCCATTGCTTCCCTGACCATAGATTTTGCTTCATAAGTATGTCCCAAATGATAGAGTGCTAACCAGTCACTTGGATACATTTTCACTGTTTTTTGTAGTACCTCTATACCCTTATCGTATTGATGGGCATATAAGAGTGCCGCTCCATGCCACGTGTTAAAAAAACTAGAAAGAGGGTCCAACTCCACCGCAAGTTCAGCTTCCTTAATGGCTTCCTCATCACGCTTTGCCATTGTTAAGTAAAAGCTATAAAAATTATGACTAGGAGCAGAATTGGAATTCAATTGTAAAGCTTTAATACATTCCTTCTCTGCTGCTTCCCAGTTCCAGTTATAAAACAATTCGAAACTACTCATTAAAGCATGGGGTTCGGCAACAGTATTATCCTTATCAAGAGCTTTTTGAAGGTACGTTTTTATTTTCGGGTATCCTTCGTTTGGAGGAATGCTTCCAAAAACCAAACCACTATATGTAAGATTTGCCAATCCATAATAGGGAAGCGCATAGTTCGGATCCAGTTTTAGCGCTTGTTCAAAATACTCCGATGCTTCTTGATTTCCTTCAGCAGTTAATAAAGTTGCACAATAGCTGCCCTTTAAATATAGATTATAAGCTTGCAGATTTTCAGTATGACGTTTCTCAATCGCTACTTTTTCTTTTCCCAAAAGCCGTATCTTTAAATTCTCCACAATCGCCAACGATATTTCTTCCTGTATGGCAAATATATCCTCCAACTCACGATTATAAGCCTCAGACCAAATGTGAGAGCCATCAGCCACTTTAATAAGCTGTGCTGTTATACGCAGCCGATTACCTGCTTTTCTTACACTGCCTTCAAGAAGAGTATCCACATCTAATGTTTTACCAATTTCACGGGCATCCAGGTGCTTCCCTTTAAACATGAATGCAGAAGTACGTGCTATTACTTTGATACTTCCCACATGGCATAGCGCATTAATAATTTCTTCAGTAATACCATCGCAAAAATATTCTTGCGAAGGATCATCGCTCATGTTAATAAATGGCAGGACAACTATTGAACTTTGGCTATCTTTCGTTGTAGACATTTCAGTCTTATCTTCTTTTTCATAATCCTCACTGATTACCTTATATATTTTTATTGGTTCATCTACATTCTTAAAAGTTTTTTCGTCAAGGAATTTGGTTTTAATATCAGCTTTGTTTTTAATATCCCTGTAGACTGATGCTGATATATTAATACAACCTTCTTGTGCTTCTTCTTGTAGCCTTGAGGCTATATTTACCGAATCACCTATAATATCCGATCCTGTAAAAACCATTTCCCCCTCATGAATGCCAATCTTCAATGGGATGTTTTGATCCTTGCTTTCTTTCTGTATATCAATTGCACACCTAACAGCATTTGAAGCTAATGGAAAACTTGCCAATGTCCCATCGCCAATTTCCTTTATAAGTTTGCCATTATGTTTTTCTATAAGATTCTGGTGGAGGGAATGGTTTCTTCTAAGCATATCAAATGCACTGTCCTCATCTTTTCCCATGAGTGCCGTATAACCGACAATGTCGGTGAACATGATGGCAGCATGGTGTCTGTCTTCGGGCATGATTAAAAAAATTATGGTTTAAAAAATTATATCCCTTCTACCCGATCAATAGTTCAATTTATGCATAAAACATGAATTTTTCCATTTATATGTGAATAATGAGGCGTAAGGATGAATTTAAAGATTAAGTTATCTGTACATTATTGAGAATCGAAAAATATTACATGTATGTAGGCGGTTGGATTTACCGATATGTGGGTGGGGGTGCGATCGGAAAAGGAAATTAGTTTTTGAAAAGGGGGTGAGTGTGATCTTAAAATTATTACATATGGGATTACCTTCGGTGATCCCAGGCATATCAGAGTTGCAAAACCAACACAAACACTCGCTGCCGCGAGGTGTTTTTTATTTTGTCTGTTCAAGCTCAGACGAGGTCTGGCTTTCCATGATATTGTTAGGATTAATAGAAGAAATTTACGGTAAATTGCAAGATGGTTTTTAGTCGGAATTTAAGATTAAATCTATTGAATAATATCCGCTGGGATTACCTGCGGTGATCCCAGGCATATCAGAGTTGCAAGACCAACACAAATCGCCACTTCGTGGCATTTTTTTCCTTTTGGGAAGAAAAGTTCAGTCGAGCCTGACTTTTCTTCCCAAAAAGAAAAAGCTCCTTGCGGAGCTATTTGTGTAGGCTTTACTCGTGATCCCGCTGGGATTCGAACCCAGGGCCCTCTCCTTAAAAGGGAGATGCTCTACCGGCTGAGCTACGGAATCAATCTATTGTGTATATTTGTCGGGGCATTCCCCGAATCGGATTGCAAATCTATTCGCTTATGACTAGAATACAAAATTTGACTTTCAAAATTATCCCGATTTTTACCATAATCCTGCTGACCCTCCACGAACCCATCCGGGCCCAGGAAATCAACCCGGAACTTGCCCGGGCAGATACCCTGTTTAACGAGAAAAAATATACGCAGTCGTTCGAGATCTATCAACACCTGCTTCGGTCAGAACGAAGAGCATCACCTGCCATGCTCCTGAAAATGGCCTATATACGCGAAGGACTGGGTGACTATGCCAATGCGCTCTATTATCTGAACCTGTATTACCTGCGCACCAATAACAAACGGGCCCTGCGGAAAATGGAAGACATCGCAAAAAAATATGACCTGCAGGGATACCGGTTTACAGACCTGGAATTTTTCCTCAATATTTTTCACCGGTATTATTTCACGGTGGTCATGGCACTGAGCAGTCTGCTGATCTTGCTTTTATCCTATATGCTGTACAAAAAACAACGATTACATGAAAAACCCGGATTTTCCCTCTTTTATACCATCCTCACCCTGTTGATCCTGTTTTATGTGGTGAATTTTGGGAAATCCTACCATCAGGGGATTATCATCCATCCCGATACTTACCTGATGGCTGGTCCGTCTGCCGGATCCAAACTGATCGGGATTGTCGACCAGGGTCACCGGGTGAAGGTGAAAGGTAAAAAGGATGTGTGGGTGAAGGTGGAGTGGGAGGACCAGGAAGCGTATATCCGGGAGAATAACCTGCTGCAGATCATGGAGATGTAAGTTTGCGAGGCCAGATTCGCGAATTGTGATTTGTGATTTATTCGGAAAACATACATTTTAAAATTCCTACAGATCCTTCGCGAAGCTCAGGATGAAAAGGCCACTTGTTTAGTTTGCTTTTCCAAATGAAAAAGGGATCTTCGAAGGATTCGCGAGGCCAGATTCGCGAATGGCGATTTTCGATTTTTTTCTTGAAACAATTCGCTCATCGTCTATTGGGAATCACCCCTGTCATTCCTGTTGAAAAACCCGTATATAATCCACCTCCATGGTCTGGGGGAAAACGGTGGTGCCATCCGGATCGCCCGGCCAGTTGCCGCCCACTGCGATGTTGAGGATAAAAAAGAAAGGATTGTTGAAGGGATAGGTGCTGCCTACCATCTCCGCCGATAACTCGAAAAATTTATTATAATCGACATACCATTTGATATGGTCCCTTTCCCAGAGAATACTGAAAACATGGAATTCATCTGCAAAGGTCTGACCCGTAGTAAGGGCATAGGACGATCCCTTGGATGCCCATCCACTGACATCATAATGGGCCGTTCCATAGGTGACTTTAGGCTGATGACCCACCAGCTCCATGATGTCGATCTCCCCGCACCGGGGCCATCCCACCTGGTCGATATTGCCTCCCAGCATCCAGAGCGCCGGCCATATGCCCTGGCCATAGGGAAGTTTCGCACGTATGTCAATGCGTCCATACTGAAATTCTTTTTTGGCTTTGGTGATCATTCTGGCGGAAGTGTATTCATCATAACCCTCTTTTTTCACAGCGGTGATCACCAGCTTCCCGTTTACGATCTTCGCATTGGCTTCCTGGTCGGTATAATATTCCAGTTCGTTGTTGCCCCATCCGCATACATTCGGACATCCATCTCCGATTTCGAAGGTCCATGCATTTGGATCAATTGTCGGACCCGTAAACTCTTCTGCCCATGCCAGGGTCAGATCGGGATAAGTCTCGGGGGTGATCACTCCCTCATCATCGCTTCCGGGATCAAAGGTGTCATTGTCCTGTATCCAAACGATAATATTTTCGCTTCGCAAAGTGGCATTGGCGGGTACTTCCAGGATGATTTTGAATTCTTCTGTAAATTCCAGCAGTTCATCCTGCAGAATGGGGATAGTAAGGGTGCCGGAAGTGGACCCGGCCGGGAAGGTAAGGCTGCCTTGCTGAATGCCTGTATAATCTTTGCCCGCTTTTGCCGTGAGATCTTCTGTCGAAAAGGATAAGATAATATCTTCCTGGATGGATTCAGAAAGTGTCAGTGATATATCGGCACTTACTACGGCGGAATTTCCCTCCATCACGGTGATTGAATTCGCACGGATCTCGGGTTTGAGGAGGGTCGATTCCTTGCTGCATCCTCCCAAGACAACCGGGCCCAGAAGAAACCAGATAATTATTAGATTTTTCATTTTTTTAATCATGATTGATAAGTTCGAGCGGTTGGTATACCCTGATATAGTCCAACTCCATACTGCATGGAAATTCTGTGGAAAGATCGGGCAAACCTGCAAAGGTTCCTCCTACCGCTAAATTTATTTTTAAAAAACCGGGACTGTTAAAGATATATTCATCGGGAAAAGTTTCCCTGCTGACTTCAAAAAAAGGCGAATAATCCAGCAACCAGGTGATCCTGTCTTCTTCCCATAAAAGGGTGTACACATGAAAATGATCGGTCAGATTGAAAGGTTCATCTGCCAGTGTGGACTTTTTTTCCAGGGATTTGATCCCTTCGTCCTCATACACAAGACCACCGGTGACCGAGCCGGATTCCTTGCCGGCCATTTTTAAAACATCGATTTCCCCGGCGGCTGGCCATTCCCCATCTTTACCCAGCATTAGCAGGCTGGAAGCAAGGCCGGTTCCCCCGGCCAGTTTGGCCCTGAAATCAATCCTTCCATACTGTATGTTCACCTTTTCTTTTGAATTGACCCGGGTAGACCGGTAGATCCCGGTAAGCGGATCAAAAGTGGCGGTCATGATCAATTTCCCATCACGGAGCTTCAGGTGTTCGTTATCTCCGGTATACCGGCCAATCTCATCATCACTTCCCCCGCAATTCATGGGAAAGGCATTTGGGGCATCGTAATTCCAGTATTCATTGTTTACCTGATCCTGGTCAAATTCCTCATGCCATAACAGTTGCATGCCTGGATATTGCAGGGAAGTCATGTAGCCATCCGCTACTACTTCCGGGTTGATATAATCATCATTTTCAATGGTGATAACCGCCCTCAACGATTGATTTATCCCGTTAAATGGATACTGAACCCGAAGTTCAAAATGTTCAGTAAATTCCAGGAGGGTATCTCCCAGAATCTCGATCGGGATATCTGCCGAGGTCTCGCCAGCTGGAATGATCATTTTCTGCTCCTTCATTTCTGTAAAATCAGCTCCCGCCAGGGCCGTTTGTCCTTCGGTCGACCAGAACAGCACCAGATCCTCCGGATATGAATGTTCCAGTCGGATGGTATAATGCATTAGATCAAAGGGCTGGTTCCCTTCCATTACACGGACTGGTATCATCTGGATCATCGGCTGACCGGTGATTTCGACCTGGTCCCGGTCACATCCGGTAAAGAGAATAAATAAAATGATGGAAACAATCGATAATCGTGTTCGATACATGATGATCCGTTACAGGTTCCTGGCAAATATAAAACAGGTATGGATGGTATTCCATGATCATTATCATTAATTTGGATTGCCTGTCAGCAGATAATCCTGTAAATTGATGCGCACTATTTTCAATCAATTGATTCGGTTCATGATCATTTTTTTTATGATATTGCATTTTTCCAATGGACAGTCAAACGGACCGGGATATATGGGGAAAATCAATCAGGAAGCGGAGATACTTTATTATCATCTCAAGGATGACGGGATTTTCCCGAATAATGAAAAACTGCCCCTGATCGTATACCGTCAGGCGATCCGGTTTGAGGAAGAGGGCCCCGGAGTAGTGGAAGACATATTTTATCAGAATGGGTGGCGGGGTTCATGGCGGAATGGGATCTATGGTTTCCATCACTATCACAGTACGGCCCATGAGGTGCTGGGTGTTTATGGAGGGCATTGTAAGGTGCAGTTAGGAGGACCTGACGGTGAAGTGTTTGAGATCGAAAAAGGCGATGTGGTACTGATCCCGGCCGGTGTGGCACATAAGAATCTTGGATCGAGCCAGGACTTCAGGGTGGTGGGTGCCTATCCCGATGGACAGTCGTGGGATATGAATGATGGAAAGGAGGGTGAACGGCCTACGGCCGACCGGAATATCGCGAAGGTAAAACTTCCTTCAAAGGATCCCGTTTTCGGGGATCATGGACCGGTAAAAGCACAATGGAATCATTAAATATAAAGAATACACCTGAATGAATATGAATAGAAGATCCTTTATCAGAAAAAGTATGTCCGGAGCTGCGGGTATGTATGCCGGGACGGCTTTTCAGATCCGGGCTGGATCAGCTGCCGAAATGCAGGTACGAACCCTGAACCCCTGCAACCGGGTACCGGTCAGTTTCATCATCGATGATTCCACGGCCCTGGTGAATATGGCCCATTTCGGGATCCCACAGTTTGGGGAAGTATTCCCGGACCAGTACAAGCAGGACTGGAGAAAACTGCCCAGGGAGATCCCGGATGGTTTTGTGCTGGAATTCGGGGAGTGGTGCCGGGATGCCGGGGTGAAAGGGAAATACAGCATGGTGCCTTATCCGGCCTGTACGGGATGTCTGCATCGGTTTATCCCCGGATGGACCTCGCAGGAACTGAAGAATAGCCTCGGCCTGGTCCGGGAATTCATGATGAAGGACTGGGACATTCATCCGGAGATGATCAGCCATACCCGGGTGATCGATCTAAAAACGGGTTTACCCTACCCTTATCCGACTCCTGAATACATGGAAAACTGGGAATGGAGCCAGAACAAAAGTGCCGATGAGCTCACTGCTTACCTGGCTTATGCTTTGAATATCCTGAAGGAAGCAGGGTTGTCCTGTGAAGGGATCACTACCCCGGGAGGATTTGGAAGCAGGAACATGGAAAACCTGGCTATGGCCACCCTGGAGGCTACCAGGGAAGTATTCCAGGCAGAGATCCCTCATTTTTTCCGTGATGTAAGGACAGAAAAACAGGATAGCGTGGAACCTGAACTGTTCCATGTATCCGGTCTGGATACAGATGACCCGAGGTGCAGCGTACATATTATCGGGTGTACGGATGATTGGTTCGGAGGATGGGATGGACTGAATCCTGGAAATGCCGACTTATTTATCAGTCCGGATCTGACCCAGGGCCGGATGGTGGATGTGATCGAAAAGGCAGAGCCCGCCATTATGGTTTGTCATTGGCCGGGCATTTATTACAATGGCACCCATCTTGGATTCAACATTTTCAAAACGGTGGTACAGAGGTTGCATCAGAAATACGATCACCTGATCTGGATGAAGTTAAGTGAGATCGCCCGCTACTGGGCCTGTAAAAAACTGACCACCTTCGAAGTGGAAGGGAAGAACATCAGTATCCGGGCGCCTTTTCAAACCCGGCAGTTTACCCTCGGATTGAACCGGACGGTCCGCAAGGCGGTGCTGCGTACGGGCGGTGAGGAGAAGGTGCTGGAGAGGGCCCCTCAGCTGTCATCACTGACATCCGGGAAATTTTTTATTGATAAAAAAGAATCTATCTTGTGTTTTGATTTGCCGAAAGGGGCAAGTCAGTTAACCATCTCTTAAAATTATGCTGCTTAATTATTTAATCTTTTTCTTGCATATCAGTACTTTTTGGAGTTTTCAGGAGGATACAGATAAACCGGTGTATGCGTGTTACAATGCTGGCCAGGAGATTGTCGTGGATGGCAAAATAGATGAAAGTGCATGGCAAAAAGCGCCGGAGGCATTTTTTGTGACCATGGAAGGGGCTGAACCAAGACTGAAGACCCGGTTCCGGTGGCTCTGGGACGAGGAATACCTGTACGGGGCTTTTGAGGTGGAAGACGATCATCTATGGGCATCGATGAAGGAAAGGGATGCTTATCTGTGGACAGAGAACGTGGTTGAGTTTTTTATCAATGCCGATGGATCCTCAAAATCCTACATTGAAATAGAGATCAATCCCCTGAACACCATTCTCGATCTGTTTGTTCTGAATAAATACAATGCCAGGAGGGATATCAAACAGTTATGGGACTGGGATTGTGATGGGTTGAAAAGTGCCGTTCAGTTAAATGGGACGCTGAATGATTCATCAGACCAGGATGAAGGCTGGACGTTTGAGATCGCCATTCCATTTGCCCAGGTTTATACGGCGCCCAATCATCCTCCGAAACCAGGGGATCAATGGTTTGTTGATTTTTGCAGGGGAGAAGGGGATGAGGATCCGGATCGCCGTGAGGTATCGGCCTGGTCTCCGCCTGCTTTTCATAATCCGCTGTCGTATGGGAGGTTAATTTTCAGGGAGTAGGTTTTATACATGGATTTTATCCTCGCGGCGAATAGTGGAAACCGATCATTTCCTTCTGAAAAGCCGGGACACCGGAAGTCGGGTGGTAGGTTGTTTTCTTCTTTTTAAATCCTTTCCCCTCCATATCATTCAGATGGAAACTTTAAATGGGAGGTACGCTGATTCAAAGTATTTCCAATGGGAATTGAAGATTCCTGCTGAATGACAGAAAATAATGTTGATAGATGTTTTATTAAAGACCTTGATACTTTTAAAAAATTCTTACACGTGAACTCTCAGCAGGAATCCCTGACTCTTCCGGTTACTTCTTTAACGCAATTTCCCGGCAATTATCCAGAAAACGCATGCCGATGATGTTCATGCGACTGGCAATGACTTCCATCATCTTTTAAATCACCGGAAGCATACTTTAGAAGGACCGAATCCACTTTACCCCTGCATCCCCGGATTACTTCGATCCCGGCAGCCCGAAGCTTCTGATAGGCTCCTTCGCCCATATTCCCTGCTAACATAACAGAAACGCCTTTCTGCCTTAATATTTCTATGATATTGGACTTACATCCACATCCCTTGTTGGATTCAATCACTTCAGATTCGGTGATAAGTCCGTCCTGCAAGTTATAAACACTGAAAGAATCCGTGTGTCCGAAATGTCCGTCCACATAATCATTTTTTGTCGGTATGGCTATTTTTCTCATGATCTATATATTTGATGATTCATTTTTGAATTGTACATTTCCTCCTTCAATCCGGATGGCTTTTCCATGGATGAATGCTTCCGCGATTTTCTGATGCGCAGATTCAATGATCCGGCCAAAAGTCTGCCGGGAGATGTTCATCCGATGGGCGGCCTCCTCCTGATAATATTTTTCAAAATCGGCCAGCCGGATCGCTTCGGCCTCATCCAGGGTGATGATCACTTCTTCCAGAAACCGCATGGGAATACCCGCCGGCTTATAATAGGTTGCATCCGGGACACTTTCAATCTGTCGTAAACATTTTGTTCTGGGCATATGCTCGTTTATTGATGAACTAATTTAGGCATATGCTCATTATATGTCAAGCCGGCGACCACATTTTTTAAAATTATTTTTCTTGAAAAAACCTGATGGGTTCACTATCTTCACCTCCCATGCATACTGAGTGAAATAAATGATACCCGAATGAAAAATTTTCAAATGAATTTTTTAATCCTTTTGTCAGCCTTCTTTTTATTCTCCTGTAACATCCAGGACCAGGCGCCCTCTTCCAAACCCAATATCATCCTCTTCCTGGTCGATGATTACGGTTATGCGGATATCAGTTATGAAGGCAATATCCAGATCCAGACCCCGAATATCGATCGTATTGCAGAGAATGGTGCTCATTTTACCCGTTTTTATCAGAGTGGCGCCGCCTGTGCGCCCACCCGGGCATCCCTGCTGACGGGCCGGTACCACCTGGAAACCGGTGTCTGGGGCGTTCATGCCGGCAGAGACTTTATGCACCGGGACGAGACTACCATCGCCAATCTTTTGCATGATGCGGGCTATGCGACTGGCGCCTTCGGTAAATGGCACAGTGGCAAGACCTGGTCATATTTTTCCTGGAACCGCGGATTTGACATAGGGATTCATTCAAACCTCTACCAGTACTTTGATACAAGAGTCATCTATAACAATAAAGTAATTAATGTGGAGGGCCCCATCACCGATGTGATTGGCGATCAGGTAGTCAGATTTATCGATGAAAATAAGGAAAGACCATTTTTCGCTTATGTGCCCTTCCAGTCGATCCATGAACCCTATAACTGTCCGCCGGAAGTTTTTCAAAAATATAAAGAGCAAGGGTATTCCGATCATGTGGCGAGATTGTACGGCATGATCGAGGTGATGGACAGGAATCTGGGAAAAATCACCGCCGCAGTGGATCGGCTCGGTTTAACGGAAAATACGGTGATCATGTGCCTGAGCGACGATGGCCCTTCCCCCGGGTTTGATTTGTCCTACGGCAACCGGCGAATGAATGACGAGGAAAAGGCCGAAAGAAGAAGAGGCTGGGCCAGGGAGTTGCGGGGAGGAAAAGGGACCATCTGGGAAGGTGGATCCATCACTCCCTTTTATATTCAATGGAAAGGTAAAATACAACCTGGATTGCAGCGGGAGGATTTGTCCGGGGTGATCGATATATTTCCTACCATCATGGATATTGCCGGGATCCCGATCCCGGAAAACAACCTTCCTGTTCACGGAAAAAGTTTCTGGCCGGTACTCCAGGGAAAAAAAGTCGATGGATGGGAGGAACGGAAGTATTTCGACAATACCAATTTTTACCTGATCCAGCGGCAAGAGATCAATATGGAAAAGCCCCAGATGCATCACATTGCCATGCATTATCAACAGTATAAACTGATCCGGGGAAATAATGCCTTGTATGGAGGGCCGGATTCTGTCTATTATGAATTATACGACCTGGAGGAGGATCCCCAGGAGAAAATAAATATCATCGGACAGGAGGCTGAGCTCGCGAATCAACTGATCCCTGAAATAGAATCCTGGTACAACGGTGTCCTCAGCAGGGGAAGGGCATTTCACCAGGCCGTTTATGAAATCGGTAACTGGGAAGAAACCAGTACACCCATTAACCTGGACGCAGTTCTTGATCTCAAAGGATCGGTTCAGCGAAGTGAACAATCGGCTTTCCGCTTTGATCACTGGACAAATCCCGGTAGTGGGATGAGCTTTGAGATTGATGTGAAAAAACCAGGAGCCTATCGGGCGGAACTGGGATATTCCTGCAGTGCCGACCAGCTGGGATCCGTTTTCCACGTATATACCCGCTTCGATACAGCCCGTATTCTGATCGATGATCCTTCTTCCACCTTATCCGATACATTATTCCTGCCTGCGGGCCGTCAGGTATTAGATGTTGAGCTGGTTTCCCTTGGGAAAGGACCTGCCGGTGTGGAGGTAATGAGCCGTCTCATCATGCACCGGATACCGGAAACGAAAGATACGGATGTGCTGAGAAAGGCCGGGATGAAGATGTATACAGAAACCGGGCAATCCGGTAATTATTATCTCTCCTCGGCGCCTGCGGATTTCATGTTCGGGACCCGTGAAGAAGGGCCCCTGGAAATTGAACAACGGGAAACTTTAAATATCCAGGTATTCGCTGCCAATGAGGAAGAGATCCGGGAAGTCAGATTGTACCTGGATTTTGACCTGATGCAGATACAAAAGGATTCTCCCTTTCATTTTACCCTGGATACCTTCAATCCTGGAGATCATACCATCAATGTTGAAATGGTCTCAAAGTCTGGCATTGTCAGGGCAGCACATGGAGACATCAGGGTGAATTAACGGGGATTATTTGAATACAGGTATTTGTTTATTGGGCAGGTTGGATGAGCAAATAGACCGGGACATATCAATGGATACAAATTGAACATTGTTCAATATTTTTTGTTTTTATATATATAGACTTACTTGATATTTGCCAATTTTCAGGTTTGTTAAATCAAAACTATCAGGACATCATGGTTAATCCATTCAAATACACAATATTTAACAATAGTTAAGTCCTGTCATCGCTATGATCTATATAAAATCCGAGCTGAGTAAAATACTGGGAAAGATTGAAGAACTGGACCCGGCATCATCTTTAACCTGTGATCGCCTGTATCCACTGATCGAGATGGCCTATTTACTGATTTCGGATTATTATGAGATCGACCAGTGTCACAGCATCATTCATCACCTGGCAAATCAAATGCGGGAACTGGAAAAATGCAGGACCTCGCCGGAAAACATTCAGGATGAATTCAAGCATGTTTTAGCGCATGCACAAAGATCCACTGAGGAGGAGCTTCGGATTTTTATATCGCATTTATAATTTTCCCAGTTTATCAGTTCATAAAATTTTTAATCTCAATCAGATAATGAACTGAAATTTAGAATATGCTTATATTTCAAACACAATCAGGAATGTTCTATTGATTTATTAACTAATTTAATTGCTGTTCGTCCATTGATAGCGATGGGGCCAATTGGCCGTATTGGCATTCACCACCGTATGGCATACGTGGCAGCTGTTCTGAACTTCCGGATTTGATCCGCCATGTACTTCGCCGAATTCTTCTATTGAATTACCTGCTCCCCTGGAATTGCTATGGCAAACCCCGCAACTTCCGATGGTTTTAATTTTTGCAGCACCCGGCTGATATTGATTGGGCTGATAGTTGTCGGATGAGACCTTTGAAGGATACATAGCATGTGGACTTCCGTGACAGGTAGTACAATAAAGATCACCATGGCCTCTGGCATTCCGGTACAGGTCCTGGCCCGAATCCGTATCGTAAATATTCTGATGGCAGGTCGAACATTTGGGCTCATTGACCCAGGGGATTCTTCCATCCTGGATCGATGAACTGACCTCGGTCAGATCACCATGGCACGTGGTACAGTTTCCATTGGCGGCAGTATGCGCAATACTCCGGTTACACTGGGTCTGATTGCCCGGATGACAGTCGTAGCAGGAAGCATCCTTATCGGCATGATAGCCGTGGATGGCTTCGGAAAGGTAAAGTCCCGAAGATCCTTTATCCATCAATCCAAGGGCGGGACTGCCGTGACATGAAGCGCATAATACAGGTTGTGAATTCAGCAGTTGTGTCCCTGCTGATGCGTCGTGCTTTGCAAGGATATCATTGAAAGCATTTTCACCATGGCATTTGGCACAATTGATCTCATCGGAAGTAGGGACGGTGGCCTGAGTTTTCATTACCTCTACATTATTGATCTTTAGACTGATTTCTGCTACCTGGTAAGGATTCCAGTTCAGATCGTCATCGAGAGGTGTAACAGGGATGCCTGAGGCGATAAAATGATCATCTTCTTTCGTCATCGTACCGGAAAGACCATTCCCCGTCAATCCAATATCCACGGGAAGAGAACTAATCCCGAATATGGATCCAAAAAGTTCGGTAGCATTCTGCCAGAATCCGCCGTATTCCGCCTTATCGGCTGAACTTGTGTTATTTAAAATGCGGTATTCCAGTGAAATATTATCGGTGATGATCTGGGGAGGATTTCCTCTTTTAACCACCTGCGCCATCAGATTATTAAAGGGCGGTAGAATCACCAGTTGATCATAGGTAGGATTCAGACAATGCATGCCCAGATCATTCCAGACAAAAAGACGGTAGTCTTCATTTTCGGCTGGAGCAATCTTATCAGATTCTTTGGAACAGGCCATCATGAAAATAAGGATAAGGATCGGTAGAAGTGATCGCATTAAATATTTCGTTTTCATCGTCTTAAAAAATATAAGTGAAGGCTGGTAGTAAAAGACAAAATCAAATGAACTGTGTTTTTTAGTAAGTAATGTAAACCCCTAATGCAATAAACGGTTAATAAATGAATATTATTTTGATTGGATCGATAAAGATTTTTTAGGAACTTGAAAAGCAATGATCATCAAAATAATAGAGGCTACCAGTAATACCATATCATGATATACTTGTAGTCTGAAAGTTCCGATCAATCCATAGATCAATCCGGAAATCACCAGGATCAGTGACCAAAATCGGGATTGAAATCCATTGTATAAGATGGCAAATCCGATCACTGTAGATAGGGTAGGGCAAGGGATCAATCCGGTGGGAGCTGCATAAAGGTAAATGAAATAATTATCCGTATCTAAAAAATGGGGATACAGCAATCCAAACATGATGATAATGACCCCAATGATGGTTGACCAGGTCCGGTTAGTTTCAATGGATCCTTCGGGATTTTTTACTCCCCAAATCGCCAGGAGAATGCTGAATAATAAAAACAAAGTTCCATTAAAAGGATTGCCTGTGATCCAGGCAAAGAAACTTACTGTAAGCAACGGGAGGACAAGCAGGAATGATAATAAACGATTTGAGGGTTTCCAATTGAGGAACAGGGCAGCAATCAGGAAGTAAAATAAAATATGCCAAATAATGGCCATCCAGGTATAGGTATTTGAAATGTCGAAAAGTCCCTGTAAAATTTCTTCTATGGTTGGCATGATCAAAAAATTTAGAACGCTTAATTAATTTACGTTATATCCTCTAAAATGAAAAGATCTCATCTGTTTAATGCGTTATCTGTTTTGCATGGTCCAGGAATACTTTCCCCGGACCCTGTGCTCATACTACAACTTAAGTGGCAGTACGACTGGAAGTTGGGGTCATAATTTTGAGTTCAGAAATTATTTGAATTGCACCTCATCCACAAACTCATTGATCTGGAATAAGGGATTTCCTGCATCAGTCAAAGGTTGATCCTTGATGGTACAATTTTCAAAAAGTATGTTTTGAACCCGGTGATCCTCATCAAATCCCTGTAGAATAATGGGTCTTTCACTCTTCCAGGAAATATTTTTAAGATGAATGTCCCTGATATGTCCTGGTGGATTAATTCCATATTTGGTGCCATCCGTAATATTCAGTTCAAAAAGTTTCAGGACAGGTTCTTCCACCCGGATATCTTCAAAAAGTACATTCGAAATCACGGCAGGGCCATCGCATATCACACTGAAGGCGGAATGACCATCCACCCGGCTGCCACCCCGGGCCATCAGGATATCACAGTTTCTTACGGTGATATCCTGGATATAAGGGCCATTTGTCTCAAAACCAATGGTGATCCCATCACTGAAAGCATAACCAATCATGGTGTTGTTGGTGACCAGCACATCCTCCACCACCCAGGTGGAATCTGGTGATTTGACAGCGATGCAGTCATCTGTACAGCGGAAAAAGCAATTATTGATTGTCACATGCTTGGAGCCTAATGGATTGATCCCGTCTCCGCCCGGTCCGAAGCTGATCACTTTCACATTTTCATATCTTACATGGGTACAGTTCACGATGGTGTTGGTCCAGTTTCTTCCGTTACGGATCAGGATCCCATTGAATTCGACCTGGTCACTGTTTTCGGGAACTACCATACGCTGATGCTTGAAATTGCCATCCAGGATACCCCTCCCAAGAATGCGCACATTTGAAGATCCATTGGTGCGGATCCCTCCATATACAATGGCTCCGCCAGCAATATAAACCACCTCATCGTCCTCCAGGTTCATCATACCAGGATTATGAACACCAGGCCCAAAATATCTCACTGAAGGATCATCAGGATCCGTCATCAAGTCTTCCACCGGATTGGCGAAGAAACATAAGGGGGGTAGATCATTCACTTCAATGAATAATTTATCAGGGCCCGGTAACTTAATGGACACTTTATTTCCTTCCACTTGAGGAATGATCTTCCGGCTGTAAGGATGAATGGAAATGGTTTTTACAGGTTCTGAGACCATTATTTCAACCTGAATCTGCCCTTTACAGGAAAAATTAGAGATATGTAGTTCCTGCTGTACACTTGTATAGGGCGTGGAGGTAAACCATTCAGGTAAAGCAGCAATATCCATGTCAGTCCTGAATTTTTCAGTCCAGATGCTTTTTCCATTCGCCTGAACTTCATAGACATCACTGGTAGTCAGATCTGAAATGGGTGGATAACTGATCACGTTGTTCGCCGGGTTACAATTGTAAAGTCCTATGGCCAAAATGAGTAAGATTGACCCGGACAAGTAATATGTTTTTGCAGTTTTTTTCATGGTCATAAAGATTAAAAAATAAGTCTTTTCAGAATGAAACAATAAACATAGGTATACTGGATTCTCAGATGATCTCATTATAAAGGTACAGGGAATCTCTAATTGATGATAAAAATACAGTTATCTATGATTAATTTTTATCGTTTGACGGATGAAAATAAGCTCATTGTATAATTATATAATGATACCCATTGTTTACTTGATCGGAGATACTTATCCAGGATATTTTTAATTGGGGTCATTTTTCGTTTTTATTTTCGATCTTTTTTCATACCTTTCAAGGTTGTCTTCATTCAAAACTTACACTAAACCTAACGCCATGAAAGCTTTTCTCATTATTTGCCTGACTGTGGTCACCTTGGTCTTTATTTCTTCCATACCAAGAAAGATGTTGTATTTTGAGAAAGAGTTCCAGCATAATCTTTCTTCTAAAAATAATCTTAACCGGGTTGTTAAAATGTGCGGGGCGATCAATCTGGATCACCTCAATGATGATGTAACTGCCCCCCTGTTCCAGGGATTGGGAAATCATTCCTTTAAAGTCACTTCAAGATCTGCCATGGCGCAGAAATATTTTGATCAGGGGCTTACCCTGGTCTATGGCTTTAACCATATGGAAGCATTAAGATCCTTCAAGCAGGCGGCACAGCTAGATCCTACACTTGCGATGGCATACTGGGGCCAGGCTTTATGCCTGGGGCCCAATATCAATCTGCCGATGAGTGATGAATATGGTAAGCTGGCTTTGGAAGCCATGCAAAAGGCCAACGAATTAAAAGCTGATTGTGATGATAAAGAACAGGATATGATCGGAGCCATGTCAACAAGGTATTCTTCAGATACTACCCTGGAAAGGTCGGTGCTTGATAAAAAATATGCGGATGCCATGAAAGTATTATATGATAAATATCCCGATGATCTGGACATCAAAACCTTATATGCAGCCGCCCTGATGAATACGATGCCATGGGATTATTACTTGGACCCGGAACATCCCAAACCCGAAACAATCCTCGCCATACGGGCACTTGAAGAAGTATTGGCTAAAGATGTAAATCATCCGGGTGCCAATCATTATTATATTCATATCGTGGAACCTTCTACCACTCCTGAAAGAGGATTACCCAGTGCCGACCGGTTGGGAGGTCTGGTCCCGGGTGCCGGGCATTTGGTCCATATGCCTTCCCACATATACATTAGAACTGGCTTTTATCAGAAGGCCATTAATTCAAACCTGAATGCCATCCTCTCGGATGAAGAATACATTGCCCAATGCCAGGCACAGGGAGTTTATCCGGGCGGCTATTATCCTCATAATATTCATTTTCTTTACTCGTCTTCAAGTTTTGCTGGGAATCGCGAAATGGCAATTTCCGCTGCCAGGAAGCTGAGAAACAAAATTTCACCTGAGAATATCGACGATTCTTATTTCACCCAGGAATTCCTGACTGCCTTGTATCATGCCTATGTGATATTTCAAAGTTGGAATGAAATGCTCACTGAGCCTTCACCTTCCGAAAAACATATGCATGCGATGGTAGTCTGGCACTATGGCCGTGGATTGGCCTTTCTGGCAAAAAAGTTGGAAAATAAGGCTGAAAAGGAGATGATGGAGTTGAAGTCGCTCATTGAAAGTGAACCATTCAAATCCATTTATCCGGAAGGATCTGAGACGTACAAAGTGGGACAAATAGCACTCCATATTCTTACGGCCCAGGAAAAAATTGATCAGGGGAATCTGACGAAGGGAATTACCGATCTCGAGACGGCTAAATCCTTTGAAGATGCATTGTTGTACAACGAACCTGTCACCTGGTCCTTGCCTGTCAGATGGATCGAAGGAGCCACTTTACTCCAGGCCCATCAACCGGAAGAGGCTGAAAAATTATTCAAAGAGGATCTGATTAAAAATAAGGACAATGGATGGGCGCTTTATGGCCTGGCAGCGTCGCTAAAGGATCAGAATAAAGATAAGGAAGCAGAAGAAATCAAAAAACAATTCCAGGAGGCCTGGAAATGGGCGGATATCCCTGGCCGGTTGATGCGATTTTAGCTCGCTGGAAGAAGTTCAGGAAGGGCACGCTTTAGAAATTTATTTAATCTCCACTTAACACGCTTCTCTCCCTTCCCCCGGCATGAAACCGGTGGAAGGGCCTTACTCTTTACCGGTCTAGTCGCTTTTATCATTATCTGGATTTCATACCTATTTGACGGCAATAATCTGAATTCGTACAGATCCTTCATGAGATGTTGAGGATTATGACGTTTTTTATATGACTCTCATTTAAACCTTAAACCATAGAATTTATGAGGTCGGATTTGCAATTCGGGATATGCATTTTTTCGATCCGGAATTAATTGTTTGCCAGTCCATCCTTGCCTATTTTTGATTTAAGATGTGTTTTTTAATTTTACGGGAGCATGAAGCCAATTATTTCAAAAATTCACCTGATTAAAAAATTTCAATTCCCTGATATGGATGGTTTCGTGAAACTTACATTCCGGCGGATTTTTATTCTTTTCTTTATGCTAAGCCTGGATCCCGTAAAAGGTCAGAATAAATTGCCAAATGATATCACAGGCGCGTTTTCAATCCTCTGGAAGACAAATCAGGTTGAAGGCAGGATCATGATCCGGAATGGCAGGTTGCAGAATATTTATCTCCTCTCAGGAAAAGGGAAGATCAGCCAATCAAATTTCCGAATCCGTTCCGGGGATTCGGGGGATGAAGTAAAAGTTAGGGTTACGTGCGATTCAACTCACACCGGTCCTGGCGGTAATACTACCCTGGTCCATGTATTGACCGGCAGCCATCCGTTCAGTTTTTTTCTGAGAGATATAAATAAAAATTTTCCCATCTACGTTCCGCAATACAAGGTGATCGTGACCACATCGGATGATTCAAGAAATTATGATGAAATCGTTCGATATATCTCTGAGAAGGGATCACGGCTCAAACTGGATCAAATTGAACGGGAACCTGAATATTCCTATGAATCGGCTGCGGCTGTCACACGCGATCAACCTTGTCCCACCTGGTTGGGGACCAGCCGCGATATCCGAACTTTTGAAATTGATTTTGCCCGTAAGAATGAACCCACCGAAATGGGGATCATCACGCCCAAAATGGGTTCCCAGCCTATAAAATGGCCAGTGGAAGGAGGGAGGGAATTAAATTATGGGTTTGTGCTGGGTCGCGGCATTGGTCCCATCCTGGATGCGGTACGCAGTTTGGACCAGGGTGTGCTTCCAATATTACATACTGACCTGACCGATGAGGACATCACCTATCGATCTGTATGTTTTACCTCCCTGGAGCGTTCACAATTATCCACAGGAGATCTGGAAGGAACGAACTACCTGGTGGCCGACAGTTACTGTTATGGTCATATGTTCACAGAAGAACAGAAGGAGCAGTTGCAGGATTTGAAAAAGGGAGAAGAATCAAAAGAAGAAGAAACCATCCTTTATTTCAGGGCAAAGGCAGTAAACGGTGCCCAGGTTCCAAGATATGCCTGGTTTAAAACGGTCCGGCCTGGAAGAGGCTGGTGGGCGGACTATCAATGGTTCTATGACCATGAAAACGGGTTCTCATCTTTTAAAGACGGACAGGTCTTCTGTGTGTCAAAATTAAATGGTAAACCCATGCCTGATGAAGAGGTGGCTATTTTGCTTCAGCCAGGGGACAGTGCGGTATTTGAATTTTACCTGCCCCATTTTCCTATTTCTGGTGAAAGGGCCCGTTTACTCAAAAACCAGGATTTTGATCAAAGGTATGAAGATTGTAAGTATTTCTGGGAGGGTAAGCTTCAAAAAGCTTCCAACATCCAGCTGCCCGAGAAACGTATCCAGGACATGATGAATGCCGGATTATTGCATCTTGATCTCATCACTTATGGAAATGATCCGGATGGCATCCTGACACCTGCTGTTGGGGTTTACAGCCCGATCGGCACCGAAAGTTCTCCCATCATTCAATATTATAATTCCAGGGGATGGCACGATATTGCCCGCCGGTCGATCGAATACTTCCTGGCGAAACAGCATCAGGATGGATTGATCCAGAATTTTGGCGGCTATATGGTGGAAACGGGAGCTGCTTTATGGACAATGGGTGAGTACTTCCGTTATACAAAGGATACTGCCTGGGTACGACGCTACCATGATAATTTCCTGCTTGCGGGCCAGTATCTGATGAATTGGCGGGCGGATAATAAAATTGATTCCCTGAAGGGGAAAGGCTATGGAATGATCACTGGCAGGGTAGCGGACCCGGCCGATGATTATCATCAGTTCATGTTGAACGCCTATGGTTATCTTGGTTTGATCCGGACCGCTGAAATGTTGAATGCGGTGGATCCAAAAAATGCCTCCATGGTCAAAAAAGAGGCGCAGGCCTGGAAATCAGACATCCGGGAATCTCTTTTTCAGTCAGTGGCTTATTCCCCGGCTGTTCCGCTGGGAGATGGTACCTGGTGTCCGACAGTGCCTCCTTGGACCGAATCCATTGGCTTGCAGTCCCTTTTTGTGGAACCTGGTAATACCTATTCCCATGGTACTTTTACCGTACGGGATGTGATGCTGGGACCCATGTATCTGGTATTCTGTGAAATTCTGGATACCGATGAAGAACTTACCAACATGATGCTGAAATACCAGTCCGAGTTACTCCTCCAGAACAATGCAGCTTTTAGCCAACCCTATTACAGCCGTCATGGCTGGCTAGAGTTGAAAAATGATAAGGTCAAACCCTTTCTCAAGACTTATTATACGACCTTTTCAGCACTGGCTGACAGGGAGACCTACAGCTTCTGGGAACATCTTTATCATGTCAGTTCCCATAAAACGCACGAAGAGGCATGGTTCCTGATGCAATCCCGCTGGATGTTATATATGGAAGAAGGCGATACCCTGAAAATGCTGCGTGGCATTCCGAGAAGATGGATGGAGGATGGGGAGAAAATTATCCTGACAAATGTTGCTACTTATTTTGGTCCAGTCACCCTGAATGTGCATTCCAATTTGAAAAATGGAGAGATTGAAGGGGACGTCAGCTGCCATTCACCATCCCGACCCCAGGTTTTGGCGATCCGGCTGCCACATCCTTTGAATAAAAAACCTGTTAAAATTACAGGTGGTTCGTACAATGAAAAAAATGAGACCTTATACATCGATCCATTGAATGGTGATGCTTCTTTCCTGCTGGAATATTAAACCAATATCATTTATAAATCAAATCCCCACTTACCCGACATTCCGTTCTCTATTTGATTTGTGCAACATTCCCTGTTTTTTCCTGTACTATCTCCTCGATCATTTCTTTTTCCTTGGTGATGGCCTTGCGTTTGATAATGGTATATTCAGGAATGCTGATTTCATTAAACCATTCTCCCCATCTTTCCATGATACGGTCCCATTCCAGGTCTTTCTCCCGGGGTGCAGCTTCAACGATCACTACATTTAAATTCGGGAACCGGGAATTAATTGGCTGTAATTTATTTGGATTCTTACCGACGATTGGATATCCATCGGTCAATATAAATAAATAATTCTCCGTCAAGGTATCAGAGACATAATCGTATTTAAGGTCCTCATAAAAGTACTTCCAGATATCTGCTCCGTAAAAATCCTCCGGATCCGTGCTGAACACAGCTTTCTGATACAAGGTATCAAGATCGGCTATAAAATTCAATCTTCTTTCCACTTCCTTTGACTTGCGGAAGACGATATTGATGTTGTCCATATTGATGTAAAGCCGGTCTTCAATATCCTCAGTAGGTAGATCGGCCCCTTTCTGAGGAGCGATCACCACCTTTATCTCATCCCTTGACTTGATATACAGATCCTTTTTTACATTCTGTTCGAAAATTTTATAAATGTGCTGAATGATCTCTTTATCCCGTTCAGGCTGGTCGGGCTGTACAATAATCCGGTCAGACAGGTCAAGCAGCACGATAAAATTGTTTTTAATACGCATTTGTTTTGTACCCTTTGGTTGGGGAGGGTTGCAGGAAAACAGGAATAATAATGTGATGCAACCAAATAATATCGACGTATTTGCATATAATTTCATGAGGTTCTGTTTTTGGTTATGATGGAATGCTATGCTTTATTGCTGATTACCCTTACCAAACCCGGCTTGATCCCATTTTTCTCCTCAAAATCCCTTTTTATCTCCAGGCATCTTTCCTTGGCCGTTTTCATGTTTTCGGGGGAAAGGTAAGAGATCCATCCGGTCGAAAACTGATCAACGTATCGTTTAAGATTACCATACATAACCGTACTGACATCCTCTCTTAAAGCATGTAATTTTGCATTTAATTCAACATTCGATCGTTTTTTATTTTCAAGTTCCTGGATATCTTTTAAAAGATGAAGGATGATTTTTTTGATATTCCTGGGTATTTCACCTTTATCCCATTCACGCAATAATGAATCCAGCAGTATGCTCCATATAATATAGACCAGGAAGCCAAGAAAAAGGATGATGTAGAATGTTGAACTTTGACTCCAGTGAGTGGTGTTCAGTCCCATCAATTCCTTGGCCAGTTCAGTATTGTTATGGATGATCAAGGCAAGTAAAAAATCAACCGTAAAGGTTACGGCGATGAGTGCCCCGAGAAATACAAATTTTGCCTTGTGGTTCATCTCTAGGATCACATGGAATGCCCATCCGAAAGCATAAAATATGAATGGAACAAGAAACAGTAGAAAATTATAGGAAATGGCTTCACTTAGTTCGTATGGGCCAGGCATAATGCTTCCCATGCCGGTCCCTTGAGCAATGTGGTCGGCAATTTCTTCAAAATCAACATAAAGTGCTTTATAGGCGGCCGAGATATAGAAAAAGAACAGATAGGCGGATAACATCAAAAGAATAAATAGATTGATGTTGAATTTAAAAGAATTGAAGGTCATCTTTTTGGCCTTTTCCGGGTCTTTACTTCGTTTTTCTCTTAAATCCAGCAATTTCTGCCTGTATTCGTCAATTTTGCTTTTTTTTTCCTGAATTTCCTTTTCTAACTTTTCGTTTTCTTTGGAGATCTTTTTCTCTTCCTTTTCCAGTTTACCTATTTCTGCCCGTTTTTCAATTTTTTCTTCCTCAGGTAAACCTTTATAGTTTTCTTCTACCAGATCTCCGTTTAAAATCCGGTTCAGATAGGCCTGATATATATCTGGATCCCCCTTTACGTTCCCGGATTTTTCGTAACCGTAATCTGACAGGTTAATCCGCTCGATCTGATAAATGACTTCCCTGTTCCGTTCCTCGATCAGAGATTTTTCATGGTTCTGCATAATTTTATGGTTAGTTTTAAAAAATGCAGGACGGTCAGAAGACTAAAAGGGCAAGAAGATTATAAAATTGGGTGTAAGGTCATTACTAATTTTTAAAACGTACCAGGGTAAAGGATTATTGCAGACAGGCATTATTAATTCAGAATGAATCGATATCCGGAAGGTAATATTCATCATCCGGGGAAAGTACATCCGGATCAATCCGGAAATTCAGGTTTTATTCATACTTATCCCCATCACTCAATTGTAAATGGCTTTAAAAAGGAGATAAAAAGACCAGAAAAAGTGTTAATATTCACCGCAGGATTGAAAAAAATAATTGATCAGTCCCGGAAAGAATATTTTTCCAGGGAGCTATTTTCCCTGGATCAGCTATTGTAGATTAATGGAGGTATGAAAAACTTAATGATAAATAGATCAACTCTCTATTACATTCTATTTCTTTGTATATAATCTGTTTTTACTATGGAAGAATTGATCAAAGCTTCGAAAAAACTGCAGATCATTCAGGATCAGATTCTGGCCAGACAGTCCGGTTGGAAAGAATTAAAAAAACAATTACAAAGTGAGCTCCAGGAGATGGGTGATAAAGCCGGGTTGAAATTTGATATTCTGGTAACGGATCATATCGAACATTGGGAGTCGGTCAGCCTTAAATTGAAGGATCAGGATTTTTCCTTTTATGTAAAAGGGAATAAAAAACAGTTGATCGTAAAACATGGGGGATATCTGATCTTTGGCCTGATGCCTTCCGGTTTCATCAAGGTCGGGATGGTTTATCCGAAAATAAATGATATCAAGGAGAAGGAAATTTCCTTCAAGGAATTTGATCTTTTGAAGAATGTGAAAAAAATAAGTCAGAACGATCTCATAAAATATCTTAAGTTGTTTGTGGAAGAAGTAATCACCTGGGAATTAGGTGAAACAGAAGATATTAAGGAACGGATTGGCTTTAAAATCAACAAATAAAGAGAGTCTGGCTCAACCCGCTCGAACCATCCGGATGAGTTTGTCAATATTGCCCTCTTTTTCAAATCCTGCGTGAAGTCCGTTTCCCTGAAAGACCAATGTCTTACCAGTTTTAATTTTATGGAAAAGCCTTACTTGAATCAAGGAATCAACAGATTCTGAGATCTGCCTTTCCATCCCGTTCATTGTGGGGGCTCGCAGATAGGTGGTGGGCCCCACCTCCGAATACATTTCCAATACATGTTTTTTGTCTTCAACGACCCAGTGGACCGATTTATCCTTAATCTCCAACAGGGTGGTTCTGGCTCCGGTATAGGTGGCAAATCGATACAGTTTGTTTTCCCATAAAAATCCGATGATAAAGCCGGGAAAAGCTTTTCCGATCCAGGGAATGATCGCGATGGATGCTGTCAGGCTAACCCCATCCTCACCGAAATGATTGGATTGCTTCCAGACCCAGGCTTCCGGAAAGGCCTGTCCCCAGTCTTTTTCAATGTATCCTTTCCCTCCCGTAAAATCAATTTGCCGTCCATTAAGATGAACAATTCCTTCAATTGAATGGTCCAGGCTTATAACCCCATGAAAACATTCCATAAATGGGACCCATGCATACCATCCCATGATACCCGGAGAGGCGAGTGTGATAGGCCAGGGGTTCAGAAAATGAAACCGGAGGTTCCCTTTAACCGAAACATCTTCCCAGTGCAGATTGAGCAGGAGCTGCGTGGAGGAAAATTTATTTCCGTTGATCGAGATTTCAAATTTCCGTTTTTTTGATCCGAAAAGATCGGTTGGGAATTCCAGATAATGGGTTTTCAGGTTTATCCCATCAAGAACCTGAATGAAACTGGTGCTTTTTGCAGGATCTGAATGCCGGAAAATACCCGGAATTATGACCAGTGATTCCTGTTGATTTTTGTCGATTAACCGATAATACCAACCCTCAAAAAAAGGAGGTTTTTTATTTCTGCCATGGTACCGGGCGGGATTAAGGGTCAGTTGAAACATATTAAATATTAAATTGTTAGGTTTAAGTGGTCGATTGGTTCAATATTTTCTAAAATTAAAAATTAATTTTATTATATATAATATTTGTCATTCGATTAGTAAATTGAAAAAACAGCGGTTGTCAAAAAAACAGTGGGAAGATGAGCTTTCTAATATATACGCTATTATCGGTTTTCCTGGTGATGGGAAGATCTTTTCAGTTTGAATATGAGCATGAGGTAATCATTGAACTCACGAATTTGAGATCTACAGATGGGAAAATTCTCGCATCGATTTATGATGAACCGGAGACCTTTCCCAAAACAAGCAATATGATGAAACAGAAGATCTTGGACGGTATACCGGGAGAAAAAATGATCATCCAGTTTGATCACTTATCACCTGGAACCTATGCGATTGCGGTCATGCACGATGAAAATGGGGATGAAAAAATGAATTTTAACCTGTTGGGATTTCCGAAAGAAGGTTATTGTTTTTCCAATAATGTGAGACCACATTTCAGAAAACCTACCTGGGAGGAGGCAAAATTTGAGCTTGACAGCAAACAAAAACACATTCAGATCAGTATGATATATTGATTTTCCTGTATTTTTTAACAAATATTAGCAAATATTGGAGATATGACGACAAGAGGCGACCTCTATTTCTGGAGTATTTTATTACTGGTATGTGGAATATATGGATGCGAGCGTCCCGGGACTGGGAATGATCTCCACACTAAAGATGCCTCTGGTGACTATCGTGGGGATAGAAAGGATATTCATTCGCTTCCACCACCCGCTCAAACCTATCGTTTATGGCACACCTATGATCAGTTTGATCTGAGATCATTTGAATTTTACGGAGGTTTTTTTGAGGATAAGCTTAAGTTTTTTTATGCGAAAGATCCTGGCCTTCGCATCGCTGAATCAGAGGTAAGTCTCATCATGCTTTATTTCCTTGACAACCGGTTGGTTAAAATCCGATACCATCTGGATCAGGATGTAACAGATCCGATTCTTGATTCGCTGGGAATCGGCGTACTTGAAACCAAATACAACCGGAGGAAAATGGTAATGGCAACCGGGAAGACTCTCAAACGGTTAAAGGAATACAACCGGGAGAAAGGGAATCAGGATGAATACAATATTGTCTGGGATCGTCAGATTATCGAGTCAAGCTATCATGTGGATCCAAATCCTTCAAGCTTGTATAAATTTGATACCATTCAATCCCATTTTGTCTACGTGGATCAGCTGAAGAGTTACAGGAAGAGTCTAATCGCGCTCGAAAATGAATTGAGAAATAAATGGGTGTTGTCTGCGGAAAAATGATACGAAAACAACTGGAGAACCTTGCCAGTTAACACGATCTTTTTACCAGTCTTTCAGGAACTTTTCCAGTTGTTATTATCAGGATTCTTTAGTAGATTTTAATACAGGTTACTCCGCCACAGGAAACAGATTTTTTACTATTAATAAATGCATCATGAAAACAGAACTCCTATATCATAGAAACGCATATTTGAGAAATTTTACAGCTAAAATTCTGGCCGTTGATCCTGGCCAGCAGGCAATTCTGATGGATAAAACAGCTTTTTATCCGGGAGGAGGCGGGCAGCCCTCCGACCAGGGAATAATCCATTTTTCGGGAATTTCAGATGAAATGATAAAGATTTTCAAGAAAGAGAATGCACTATGGCATGTTGTGGAGGGAGCATTGCCGGAAATTGATCAGACCGTTCAGGGCGTAATTGACTGGGAACGGCGATATCGTCTCATGCGTACACATACGGCCATGCATATCTTATGCGGAGTGATATGGAGAGACTACCAGGCCCAGGTTACCGGGGGGAATATGGAACCTTTATCAGGCAGAATGGATTTTGAATTTGAAAATATGACCGCCGATCTTGTCAGGGAAATTGAAGAAAAGATTAATGTGGAAGTTGAAACGGGCAGGGAAGTAGAAGTAGAAATCCTGCCCCGTGAAAAGGCCAATCAGATACCCGATTTGATCCGTACCAAAATAAACCTGTTACCCCCTCAATTAATGGAAATACGGACCATTCATATTATAGGGTTGGACCTTCAGGCCGATGGCGGTACCCATGTCAGCAATACCCGTGAGGTGGGGCCTATCCGGATCACAGACTATAAAAGCAAAGGGAAAATAAATAAGAGACTGAAGATTCAGCTTGAGGAATAGGTTGCCGGATTTTTTTATCATACCAGGGTGCCAGGCAAAATTTCTAGAATCCCAAAAAAAATGACATAAACTGACGGCTTTTCAGTTTAAAAAAGTGCCAAAATGACGTATGAGGGGTGTTTTTACTAACTTTCTGACAGATTTTTACGGCCGGAATGTTTTTTGCAGCAACCAGGGTAAGTTAGTTAGACAAATTTGAAAGGAGGTTTGAAACTATGACACTTTTAAGAAGAAGAGAACCGATGTTTCCATCATTTCCATCATTATTTGATGATTTTATGACGAGAGATCTGGGTGATTGGTTTACGACCAATTTTTCTACAACTGGAACGACTCTTCCAGCTGTCAACGTCAAGGAAAATGACAATGAATTTACAGTAGAAGTGGCGGCTCCTGGAATGACCAAAAAAGATTTCAATATTGATCTTGAAAATGATATTCTGACCATCCAATCTGAAAAAAAAGATGAAATAGAGGAAAAAGATAAGGAAGGAAATTTCTATCGCAAGGAATTCAGCTATCAATCATTTCAGAGAAGCTTTAGATTCCCGCAGGATATAGTGAATGCGGAAAAGATCAATGCAAGCTATAAAGATGGAATTCTCCGGCTTGTACTTCCAAAAGTTGAGGCGAAGAAAGCCAAACCGCGTAAACAAATTGCCATCAACTGATCAGATTATTATTTGGTTTGAAGGGGTATTGATTTTCAATACCCTTTTTTTTTAATCAAAAATTATAATTAGTTTGCCTTTTAATTAAAGGGTATGATTATGAAACGATTTTTTAATCTTTTTATGCTTATATCCTTCCTGTTGCTGTACGCTTGTGGTGGATCTGATAAACTTGATATTAAGGGGGATCCGGAAGCCGTTAAAATGGCAGAATCGATGTTGAAAGCGCAGGGAGGTAAAAAAGCATGGACACGGTTAAACAGTGTCTACATAAGAACCATTGCACGCGTAGTGAGTGAAGGTGAACCATTTATCTATGAAGAATGGACCTCCCTGACGGAACCAAAATTCATGAATAAAAAATCCACCAATAATAACATGGTTATTGATATAGTAGATGGGAATGATGGCTGGAGCATTCAAGGATCCGCAATAGAGATGATTTCGCCTCAGAGAATTACTGCCTACCTGAAATGGTATGATCAGTATTTTATGCGGGTCGTTAAACAACTAGCGATGGAAAATGAAAAAATGGAAGTAAGGAAAAAAAGTGATAAAGAATTTGAGATATTCATAAATGACAAATTTATTTCCGGATTCGAATTGTATGAGGATCATCTGCCCAGCAGATATTATGTTCAGGGAGCCGGAGGCAGGATGACTATGATTTACTTTAAAGAATACAGTGAATATAAAGGATATAAATTTCCCCTGGAAATACAATCTGAATCCATGCTGGCAACCTATCGAACGGATTATTTTGATCCCAGTCATCTGGATGCTGAAAAAGCATTTAACATCACCTTTGATCCGAATGAATTGATTAAAAGAATGAATTGATTTGATTTTAAGACTAATATAATTAGTTTTACTAAATATATTGGAATTTAAAATTGATCGCTCATGAGGAAGGGTAGGGGTGCTCAGATCCATTTGCCAAACCGGTTTGCAAAGAGCTTTTATACCCGCGAGGAGGCGCAGGATGAAAGGATAGAAGAGAATGTTCCTGTGACCAGGATCTACCGTGAGAATCCAAAAGAAATTATCAGCAGGAATGATAGCCCTGACATACCATTTACCCATTCTATCAATCCATATCAGGGATGTGAACATGGCTGTGTCTACTGTTATGCCAGGAATTCTCACGAATATTGGGGATTTGATTCAGGGTTGGATTTTGAATCAAAGATCATTGCCAAACCAGACGCTCATCTTTTATTACAGCAGAAATTTAAAAGTACAAGCTGGAGACCTGAAATGATCGTACTTTCAGGCAATACGGATTGTTATCAGCCGATTGAAAAAAAATTAAAGATCACCAGGAAATTGCTCAAAGTCTTCCGTTATTTTGGAAATCCTGTTAGCATCATTACCAAGAATGTGTTGGTTTTGCGCGATATGGATATTCTACAGGACCTGGCCAGGGAAAATCTGGTGAAAGTGATTTTTTCCATTACTACGCTTGATGAAGAATTACGCCAGAAAATGGAACCACGGACAGCCTCAGCAAAGAAAAAGTTATGGACCATCCAAAAATTGGCGGCACATCAGATCCCTGTGAGTGTCATGATGGGCCCAGTCATCCCAGGATTGAATAATCATGAGATCCCTTCCATCATCAAAAATTCACATAACGCCGGGGCTTACGATGTAAATATGGTCATGATCCGATTGAATGGAAACCTTGGCATCATTTTCAGAGATTGGTTACATCGGCATTTTCCAGAAAGGGAACATAAGGTTTGGAACCAGATTCGTGCTTTACATCAGGGAAAGGTGAGTGAATCACGATGGGGATTAAGAATGCGGGGAGAAGGAAATCTGGCCGATTCTCTGCACAATCTGTTTAAAACTGTCAAAAATCAGTACTTCAAAGAAACAATATCTCACGAACTGTCACTTGACAGATTCAGAAGGAATGGGACCAGAATGCTTTTTTAGGACCGGTGAGATTACCTTTTAAGTAAAAATTGAACCGCGTAAAAAAGATCAGGATACAGGGAACTGCTATTAATGTTGAATTTGCAAATAAATGATCTTAGATTTGCCGCATGAATTATGACCAATTTATGAATTCATTGCAGGACGCAAATCCTCCAGAAGTATCCAAATATCTTAAAGCCCTTTGGTATGATAAAAAAGATAATTGGGGAAAAGCACATTCAATCGCACAGGACATTCATGATCCGGATGGGTCTTGGATTCACGGATACCTTCACCGGGTGGAAGGTGACGAGTGGAATGCACAGTACTGGTATTCAAAAGCCAACCTGAAAATGCCCGGTAACTCCTTGGAAGAAGAATGGGAAACCCTTGTTGGGCATTTATTGAATAAATATGATCGGAAATAATTGAAAAATATACTGTTGTATAAATTGGCACAATTTTTTCTTTGACCTATCTTTGGGTATTTAATAACATAAAATGGATTTCAAATGAAAAACAATCAACCTGTCGTTTACCTGATCATCCTTTTCCTGGCGGTAGCCTTAATGACTGGATGTAAAAGTTCAAAGAAAGTGGCTTCGGCGACGAAAGAACCCACTGAAGCAGTCAAGGAAGCACCCCCTGTCAGGGAGAAACCAGCTGAGGAAGTTAAGAAAACCACTCCGGCCCCTGAAAGGAGCGTCGAAGAAAAGCTAGATGGATATTTTGATGAAATTGCCAATGCCCGTGACGTAAATTTAGCCAATCGGAACATTTCAGAGGCACTTTCCTATTTTGCCTCGAAGGATGCTCCTGTCTTCATTGTATTTTACAGGGAAGGGGGACAAAAAGATTATGACAAGCCAACAGACATCCAGAAACATTTAAATTATCTGAAGGATCAGAAAAAGAATCCTTATAAAATTGACAAGGTAATCTATAATGACCAGGGTAAAATTGAAGAACTCGAATTAACCACCAGATAAATATCACAACCATGAAAAAAATCACCTTTTATATTTTAGCTTTATTCTTTGTATTGTCAATTCAGCAAGGATTTTCTCAGGATGACAATATAACCCCGGAAAGGAAAAAAGCAATTGATTCACTGGCACTCGAGAAAGTTCGCGATCTTAGTAAATATATCAGTATTATCGGCAATAAGTCAACCCCATTTTCCGAAGCAAACCGTGTGATGGACCGTGCAGAAGAATTATTTGTTGAAGATGCAGAGATTGGGGTATCTTCTTTAAGCCGGGAAGAGATCAATAATTATAAAGTCCGCGAATATTTCAACCGCTTGATCCAGCTCAGTTATGACCGGGTTACCATCAAATGGTACAACATTCATTATATCAGTGATCTTGAACGACAGCCTGACGGACGTTATGTTGGTGTCGTAACGATCTATCAGCGGTTTGAAGGAGTATCAGATGACGGATTAAATTACAGGGATACGACCAAAAAGGATATAACCATCTATGTTGAAAAGAAAAAGACCCAGATACGTGGTAGAATCATTGAATTTTGGGATGTATTGCTAGGAGATATCAGGGTTACTGAAACGGCTACATGATCAGGAATTTATTATTCGTTTTATTCTTTTCTTATTCTTTTTCCGTTTCCGCTCAGATGATCGGAGAATTGGAAGACGTTGAGAAATTCAGGGCGGAGACAAAGCAGGTGAATCAGTTCTTCCACAGGTTCAATGGAGAAGAAGATGACGACGGGAACCGTTATTATCCAGGTGATGATAATTATCGCAACAATTCATTAAGAAAATCTTTTCTTAAGGTGCTGTTTGATTCAGAAAATCAGGGCCTGGATCGTCAGCTTGCCCGCGAATTTATGAATGAGGTCAACGATAAATCCAATCCTGCTTATCTTGATTTTCATGAGGATAATTGGTTTGCCCAGGTAAATGCTACCTTCCGCTATGAGGGAAGAGAATCTCAAGCGGTCCTCTTTCTTAAAATTGAAAAAGAGAATCTGGGATATAAATGGGTGATAACCAGGGTTTTCTTCGAACCGTTCCTGAATTATTTCATCAAGGATACCACCTATACGAAAAAATTTCTTCATCCCATGAGCCATGAGCTTGATTTCATGAACCTGAGAAAAGCTTTTGCTGACCAGGATAGTGTAGAACAGTATGTGGCCAAAGGATTCCACCCGGATTATCTGACCCTGTTTCTATATGAAATCAGAAAAGGAAGAATGTCATTTGTTACGGTAAAGAATGTCAAGTTTCACTTTTTCCAGATTGAAAACTGGTATTTCGAAGTATCCTATTTCAACCGGCCAGGATTTAATACAGGATGGTTGATTTCTAACCTGGTCAAATATAAACCTGAAGATAAAGAGCTTTTAAGAGATTATATATTTTATGCGAATTAGGAAATCTGACTTTTACCTGTTTGTGTTTTTGATCTCGCTGGCGTTGTTACCAGGGAGTGGATATGGGCATACTTTCCAGGAAGATACGGCTGCCTCCAAGATCAGCAGGGTACGGGACCTGGTTGCTTTTCTGGAATATACCTTGAACAATATCGGAGGTGATCGATTACTCCAGAAAGAAAAAGATATCATCATCACGCAGAGCTATACAAAATTCTTCAGGGACAGTGAAGTACAGATTGAAGATGATCTTGACCTAAACCGATCGACTGTTACCAATAAGGATGTCCAGGCCTACCTGAAGGATATCGATTTCTTTTTTAACAAAGTATCCTTCAAGCTTGAAATCGAAGATATCCAACAGATGGTTAACGACAATAACGTAATTTTCTACCTGGTAAAATTGAACCGGAATCTGAATGGCATTACCATCACAGGTGATACCATCAATCAAACCATTACAAGATTTCTTGAGATCAACTATAATGATCAGGAAGATGATCTGAAAATTGTAAGTTATTATACAACCAAACTGAGTGAAAAAGAAGACCTGCTGAACTGGTGGAATGAACTGACCTTTGAATGGAAATATATCCTCCAGAACAAGGTTGACTTCAAGGACAGCATAGGTTATGAAGAATTGAAAGCACTGGTATCGATGGATTCGCTTGACCTGTCCTCCAATCATTATGTCCGGGATTTTGAACCCCTCTTTAAGCTGGATCAATTAAAATACCTGAATTTATCACATACCAACATCAGTGATCTTTCTCCTTTAAGGGTACACACAGCAATTGAATATCTGGACATTTCAAATACTCCTGTTTCGGATCTGGGCTATCTGAAGTATGCGATCAATATGAATCATTTGAATTTGTCCACCATGCATTTATCGGATCTGAATGTATTGGCTGATTTTACAAAGCTGAAGTACCTGGATCTAAGCGAATGCAGGATCGATTCAACTGAAAACTTTTTTTTACCCACTTCCCTAAATACCCTGATCTATACACAAGCCATTCTGGATAGTTATGACTGGCTTGGGAATCTGGAAAATTTAAAATATCTCGACCTGTCTTTTGCCAATCTTACATCGATCGACCCCTTAATTAATTTGGTCAATCTTGGAACCCTTATTCTGGAAGGAACTGATGTGGCTGATCTATCTCCGCTTTCCAATCACAATTCACTTGAAATCCTGAATATCGAATCAACAAAAGTAGCGGATATCTATGGACTTCATCAGTTGCCCAATATCAGGAAAGTTTATTGTGATCATAGTCTGGTCACTAAAACGCAGGCTGATAATTTCATGAAGGATTATCCTGCCATATTGATCATATTTGAATCGGACGAGCTCAGGATCTGGTGGACTGACCTTTCACAGCAATGGAAAGAGGTTTACATGGAAAAATTTCAGGTAGATCAGAATCCGGAAAAAGACCAGTTGGCGAGGATCACCCAGATCGATTCAATGAATATCGCAGGGAATAAAAAAATAAGTACCCTGGAGGGTCTGGCACCTTTGAAAAAACTAAGATACCTGGATTTTCACAATACTTTCGTGGTTAAGATCAATACCATTACTTCATTAACCGAATTAACCTATATTGACGGTAGTTTTTCTAACATCACCAACATTGATTCGATCGGTTACCTGAAAAACCTGACCTATCTTAATTTGGAATCAACCAGAATTGCATCCATCGGTGAATTGTCAAAAATACGTGGATTGAAATTTCTGAATCTCGATATGACCACCGTAGATCAGAAAGATGTGATCAATCTTAAATATCAGAATCCGGAATGTCTGATCATTTACAGGACCCATTATCTTCAATCCTGGTGGGATGAGTTGAATGAAAATTGGAAAAATGTCTTTAAACGGAATGCAGGTATTAAGAGCGATCCGGATAAAAATGACCTTCATGTCATCAGCTATTTGAACAGTCTGAGAATTGACAGCGTGAACATTTCTGAACTCAATCCATTGAATGAATTATTCTTCCTGAAAGAATTAAGCATTAATCGATCTGGAGTAAGGGATCTGTCTCCCCTCGAACAGAACAGGGCATTGGAGAAACTTACCATCAATCAATCGCCGGTACTTGATATTGAGGTACTTGGTCAGCTGACACAGTTGAAATATCTGGATATCAGCAGTACCGGTATCGCAGATATTGATATCCTTTCTGACATGGAAAAGCTCGAAATAATTAAATTATCCGGGATTCCGATCAAGGATATTAAACCGCTGGAGAAACTTCAAAATATCAAACAGCTCGATATTTCCAATACCCAGGTGAAGACGCTTTCTCCAGTAGAAAAAATGGATAATTTAAACGTGCTGATCTGTTACAACACCAAGATTAACGATAAAAAGGTTGATAGTTACAGAAAACTGCATCCAGATTGTCAGATCGTTTACTATTAGGCCTTTTACTGGCTTACAATTATTTAAATTCACAACCTTTTGCCTAAAGGATAGTTTATAGCCATAAAAGATAATTCTATGAAGGGGAAGCATATATTTATTGCAGTGATTCTTTTTAGCTTGATGATCAGTCAGGATAACTATGGCAGAGATATGAGTTCCAGGAATGCCTCAAAAGAGGAGATCGCCACCTTTGGCGCCGGGTGTTTCTGGTGTGTGGAAGCGATCTTTCAAAACCTGGCCGGAGTAAAAAAAGTTGTATCAGGATACTCCGGGGGTGATGTTGAAAACCCTACTTATGAACAGGTTTGTCATGGCAATACCGGATATGCTGAAGTAGTACAAATATATTATGATCCTGAAGTGATAAATTACGAAGAATTGTTGGAGGTATTCTGGAAAACGCATGACCCAACTACCCTGAACCGGCAGGGAAATGACGTAGGAACCCAATATCGGTCTGTGATCTTTTATCATAATGATAATCAGAAGGAACTCACCGAATATTACCTGAAAAAGCTGGATCAGTCAGGTGCATACGATGATCCCATCGTTACAGAGATCAAGCCATTCAAGAATTTTTATCAGGCGGAAGATTATCACCAGAATTTTTATGATATCAACCCGCAAATCCCTTATTGCAAATTTGTGATTGAACCAAAACTTGAAAAATTCAAAAAGGTTTTTGCTGAGAAACTTAAAAAATAAAACTGAATTTGAGTTCCGACTGCGATTGAAAATTATGTTTTCAGCCGGGAACATGATATATTGATCCTTGAATGATATAATATGAACATTTTTAGGATCAGCAATTTTATTATTACGTGCAATTAAAAAAGATGCATTTAAAATCAGCTGTCAAAATAATTTTTGCGGCACTTGCGGTCACCATCGTATTGTTCATTTTAAATGTTCCAATTGGGAAAAAGGTTAAAAAAGAACATAATCTTTTGGTGATCAAATATAAAAGAGTTGAAAATCCTGCCGATATTGAGTCGATTGAATCCCGCTATGTAAAGCCGCTGATCTATGAAAATATAGATGAGATCGCACTTTTCGATCCGGATCTGAGGAAACACAAATTTATTGAATTGTTGTTGCCTGCCATTCTGGTTGCAAAATATGAACTATTTAAGGAAAACAAACGGACCATCGATATCTGGGGTAAATTGAAATCGAATCTGGATATTACCCATAACGACAGTGCTTTTATAGAAAATCTTTTTCTCAAATACGAAACAGAAAATTTTGCGGAAATCAATCAGCGGCAACAGGTACATCCGAACTCCATAATTTTGGCCCAGGCTGCCCTCGAGACCGGATGGGGTACTTCCCGTTTTTTTCTTCAGGGGAATAATGCTTATGGGATCTGGTCGTTCAGTAAACAGGAAGACAGAATTGAATCGCTTTCAAGCAGGGGCGATATTAAAATTTATTTAAAAAGTTATGGTCATGTCACAGAATCCGTGGAGGATTATTTCAATACGATTGCTAAGTCATGGGCTTTTGACCATTTCAGAAAAAGAAGGGCTGAAACCGATAACGCATATGAACTGATCTGGTACCTCAACAAATATTCAGAATTGAGAAATGATTATGTAAAAAAAATTGGTGAATTGATGATTCAGAATCAACTGACCCAATATGATACCTGTGAACTCGATCCCCAATATTTTATTAAAGTGAAATATTAGTTGATGTATTATATTAAACTGATTTTCAGCGTAATAATATTTATTTTTTTCATTGCCTGTAGATCTGGTGAGAACAAAAATGACAACCAGGGTTCCCCGCCGGATTCAAAATTGCAAGCGTCTTTAAAATCGATTAAAAAGATAAGGGTTACAGCCAATGGTTTTTTATATCACCGGTTCAATGAAAGTAAATATCCCAGTACAAATATATCTGCCTCCTTATTTGAAGATCAGTTAAAATATCTGGTCAGAAATGAGATACCTGTGATTACCTTGGGGGAATTATTGAGAATGGCTGAGCCAATTGGTGGAAAAACAAGATATGTGATCATCAGCATTGATGACGCCTTTAAGTCTTTTTACCATCATGGCTTTCCCCTCCTGAAAAAATATGGGCTGAAAGCAACTTTATTTGTGAATACGGAAACGATAGGAAGTGGGGATTATATGAATTGGGATGAATTAAGGGAAATTCTGGAATATGGGATCGAAATTGGCAATCATACCCATTCACATGCTTATTTCCTGAATGATCCACCCGAGATACGCGTTGAAAAATTCAAGGAAGATGTAAATCTTGCACAGCGCATTTTTAAAGAACATTTGAACCATACCTGTAGGGTTTTTGCCTATCCGTTTGGAGAATATGATTCAGGTATGATAAATATGATCCGGGAGATGGGATTCGATGGTGCAGCGGCCCAGAATTCCGGAGTGATCTCTGAATTTGCCGACCCTTATGCGTTGCCTCGTTTTCCCATGACTGACCAGTTTGGTCAGATAGCTTCGTTTATTGAGAAAGTGAATATGAATCCTTTACCTGTGATCGAAATCATTCCTTCCAGTACCCTTCCGGATAACAATCCACCAACACTTAGGATCCGTTTTGATAACCTGGATTTTGATCTCCAACGGCTTCAATGTTTTATTCAGGGAGGGGAATGCCGGCTTACTGTGCTGGATTGTGAATCGATCTCCATCGAAATTAAGGCACAAAATAAATTAACAAACAGGCGACATTTATATACAATCACCATCCCACAAAAAAGTTCCAGCCAATGGTATTGGTTCAGCCATCAATGGATTTTTCCGGATAGACCCTGATATTATTCCTGGATAATCCCAGTTCAAGGAATAAATTCTGATATCCTGGTCAATATATCTATCCTGGTCATACAATCAACTTTTTCCGGGAAGTGATCATGACCAGACGGAAAATCAAGATGATTGTAATTAATCCGGAAAAAGTCATATAGATGGCTGGTTGAATTTGAATGGCAAAAAGACGGCTGATTACTCCCAGAAAATGGAAGAATCCAAGGAATATGGTGACGGCTATTATCAACAGGGTCAGCATATTATACCAGGGAAGATTCATGAATTTTTTAGTCAGCAGGGAAGGATCATTGAGTATAATAAAAAGGTAAAAAGCAACGAAGGGTAGAATCAGCCCGTTGATTGCCTGTGCCGTGATGATCAGTGCATCCGGTTGATATTCAAGAAAACTGAACCATGTGCCGGTGGTTAGAACAAAAATCCATGTTCCACGAAAATACCATTTCGATTGAACATTGTTTTTAGCCAGTTGTTTGATTACCGATTTTACGGTGATTCCGGCGGCAAGTGGAGCTGTAATGGAAGAGGTGAGTCCGGCCGCGAACAGACCCATGGCAAATCCGGTTCCTGCCCAATGACCGATCTTTACATTCAGGAGTGTGAAAATACCTTCAAATGAAAAGTCCGTTGAAACCAGGGTGCCGGAAAGTAAAATTGACAAAGTGATAATTCCCCCGATAAAGATCGAACCACCTAATCCAACGCGGGTGTCGGTTAAATCCTGTTTATGACTCATTCCGGAGCCCAGAAAAAGATTATAGGGCACAATGGTGGTACCGATCAAACCGATTATATAGATCCCGGAAGATGGAGGTATGCGGGGGATTAGCGTGTGCTCAAAAATTGTACTAAATGAATAATCAACATGAAAACACAGTAAGAAAAAAATAAGGGCCATCAGGCCGACCAGGAACCCGAGAAATCGCGAAATAATAAGTATATGACCATTCCAGAGAAACACAAATGCGATCATATAAAGTGCCAGTATCATCCATGGACGAGGAATATTCATCGCCAAACCAAGACCCTCCAGTGCCCCAATCATGTTGCCAGCCTGGTAAGCCAGACATCCGAATACAATGCTGAAAATCAGTAAATAATGGATATTTAATATCCGTTTATTCCCGAAACGGGAGGCAATGATCTCAGGCAGATCGAATCCTGTCGCGATGGTTATTCTCGAGGATGCTTCCTGTAAAACATAACAGGCAATGATTGAAAATAAGACCGCCCATAACAGATCTAATTTATACAATGTACCCGATTTCAATGCCGTGGTTACAGTACCCGGACCGATAAAAGCTGCTGAAATGACAGACCAAAGTAGAACCTGGCGGAGTTTTATTTTTCTTCTAACAGGCAATTAATTTTAATTAAAGATATAACGTTTATGTATGTACCGCAAAGAAGCAAACCAATTTGATCCCAAAGATTACCTGCAGGTAAACTGGAAGATGATTGATAATGTGAAAAAAAATAAATCAGAATACCTCCGGTAAGTTCCTGAATCATTGTTTTTATTTTCATTGCGTTTGTTATTGAAAATGTTTTTATTAGCCGCGGATTTTCTTGAAAGAAATAAAAAACCCACGCATTTTTTTCATGTATTAAAAATATTTTTAATTTTCGGAGTTTAAAGGTATTATTTTTAGAAACATTTGGGGAGGAGGTATTGACACAGCAGGGTTTTTTATGAAAATAATCGGGTTTTTTAAAAAAGAGTGCATTCAATTTTTTTTAAACATAAAATAAATGCATATGACGAATAATAATACAAAGATCAAACAGAATAAGAGGCTGGTGATCGTGATTGCAGCCATTGCAGCAACGGGTGGACTTTTATTTGGTTTTGATACAGGCGTTATTTCTGGAGCCATTCCTTTTTTTAAGGATTTCTGGGTTCTTTCGGACAAACAGGTTGAATGGATCGCAACAGCTGGTTTAATAGGTGCCATTGTTGGAGCTGCATTCAGTGGAAGGATCACCGATGTGATTGGGCGTAAAAAAGTAATCATAGCTGCGGCTATTATTTTTGGGATTGGTGCTTTATGGACAGGCTGGTCACCTACTCCGACAAATTTATTTGCCGGAAGGTTGTTTCTCGGTCTGGCCATCGGGATATCCTCTTATGCGGTGCCCATGTATATTGCAGAGATCTCACCTACCAAACAACGGGGAGCATTGGTTTCTTCATTTCAACTTCTGATCACCATTGGTATCCTGGTATCCTATCTGAGCGATCTGGGATTTGCCGATGAGAGCAATATGGAATCCTGGAGGCCGATGTTCCTTGTAGGCGTAATTCCAGCACTTATTTTATTTATCGGGATGCTGGCCTTGCCGGAAACTCCCCGGTTCCTCATTGGAAAAGGAAAGGAAGAAAAAGGAAGGAAGATATTAAAGCGTCTCGAAGAACCAGAATTGGTCGAGACTGCCATAGAAAAAATGAAAAAAGAGATTGCGCTGGATGCAGAGGCAGAAAAATCATGGAAAGATATTTTTGCTCCCTGGTTAAGGACACCGCTTTTCATTGCGATCGGGATCATGTTTGTTCAGCAATTCGTTGGGATTAATACCGTGATCTATTACAGTCCGGTGATCTTCGAAAATGCCGGCTTTGCATCGAAAACCGCTGCCATTGCTGCATCAGTAAGTGTGGGAGCGGTGAATGTTTTATTTACCATTGTTTCCATGGCAGTAATTGATAAGGTCGGAAGAAGGAAGCTCTATTTTATTGGAACGACGGGAATTGCCATTGCACTGGTCGCGTTGGCCATCAGTTTTGCTTTTCAGGAATCTCTGGGTGATATGGCCAAATGGTTTACGGTAGGATTTGTTTTATTATATATCATTTTCTTCGCTGTCAGTCTTGGACCGCTGGGATGGTTGATCATTTCAGAAATATTCCCCTTGAAACTGAGAGGAGTCGGGATGAGCATAGGCGCGTTGTCAAACTGGTTGTTTAATGCCGTTGTAACTTTTACCTTCCTATCCCTGATAAATTTTCTTACTGCTACAGGTGCGTTTCTGTTATATGCTGCTGTAGGCGTTATTGGTCTGATCTGGGGATATCGATACATTCCGGAAACCAAAGGAATTACGCTGGAAGAAATTGAGGAGCATTGGAGGAAAGGGACCAAACCCATTGATATAAAAAGTGAATAGTGTAAAGGCTGTCTCAAAAGTTCGAAATAATGGTTCACGACAAGAAAATAAAGGAACACAGAGAGCTCAATGTATGGATTATTCAATGATGATACATTGAGATTTTGTAGGTCTTGGCGTGAAATTTACTTTTGAGACAGCTTTTTTATATCTCCTGAAGCCGGTTGGGTATCTGTATGCTGAAGCGCGTTCCCTGTTCCGGAGTGCTCGTGACCTTGAGGTTCCCTTTCAATTTTTTAACCGCTTCTTTCACTATATAAAGCCCGATCCCTGTTCCCTTTGATTGCTGGTGTCCGCGGAAAAACATTTCAAAGATGCGGGGAAGAACATCCTTGTCGATCCCAATACCTGTATCCTGGATATCGATGGCAGCTGTTTTTCGATCAGTTTTAATGGTGATCCGGATCTGATTTTTATCTTTATTGGGATCGGAATATTTGATGGCATTGGAGATCAGATTTCTGAATATCTCATAAATTCTAACCCGGTCATTCACAAAATCAGCTCCCTGGACGCGGATTTTTTGATCTATCTTATCATTGTTTTCCATATAATTCAATTCATCAAAACATTCCTTGATGATCTGTTTAAATTGAATTTTTTCGAGTTGGATTTCTGAATTGGATATTCTTGAGTGACTTAAGATGTCGCGGATAAAACGATCAAGGCTGTGGATCCTTTCTTCCAGGATATTGATGTATTCATCTACTTTATCAGAGTGGGCCTTTCGTTCAAATTTTATCACCGTGATCAATCCTTCCACAGAGGTGATGGGAGCCCTTAAATCATGTGAAACACGATAAACGAAATTATTCAGTTTTTCATTCATCTGCTTTAAACGATCCGTTGTTTTTTTTCTTTCATCAATTTCACTTCTCAACAAGTTGTTTGTATTCCATAATTCAGCGGTCCTATCAGAGACTATTTTTTCAAGATTCAGATTAGTTTTCTTTAATTCTCCATGTAAAAAATGTTTGTCAAGCTTTAGGCCAAGAATTTGGATGGTTGCCTCAAGGAATGTTCTCCTCTCAGACAGGTGATTTGGAATGAAATCCTGATCGGCAAAAATAAAAATGGTATTTTTCGATGAAGCAGTCTTGTATGAGATCAACAGGATGGAATCTGGGGTGAAGGCATCTCCACGAAAAGAATCAAATAAGAGAATATTATCTTTTGATTTATGGGAAGTAAAATAGCTCCCCTTTTCAAGCTCATTGGTAATATGGGCATTCAGATAAATCGTCTTAATATTACTAGATTCGGCATAACTTACATGAATGAGAGGCGCATTGATTTTGTTTTGATCCTCAATGCCATAGGCACAGAAAGGCAATCCTTTTAATTCAGAGATCATTTCCAGTGTGGAGGTGATCATTGCATCATGAGAAGCCGCAAGCTGGATGGTTCGGTCAATCCGGGTGAGAATAAAGATATCTTCTGCTCGTTCAGCAAGTCGCTGCTTTTCCAGGGCAAGGTTTTTTATCTGTTCCCTCAGTTCCTCTAATTGATGTTGCATCTGGTCTACCATAGCTTTAGCTGCCGTATTTTAACAAAGATTCCTCTATGAGTTTCAATGATAATTTTTAGAACATGAAGCCATTTTTCAGATCCTTCACCATACAAGATAACAATTCTTTATAAAACTTCTATCAGAAATATAAGGATATTCAGATAACCAATTTTATATGGACATAAGATTTTATTTTTCTCCCGGTTCATACACAGCTACCGCAATTCTGGAATCGGCCGTTCCGTAGTATAAAAACCATCGTTGGTTAAAAGACACCAATCCTTCAATAAAACATACATTCCCAACCTGCCCCGTAATTTCATAATCATTTTCTGGCTTAAAAAAATTCACTTCTGAACGTGCGGTCACCTTGGAAGGATCCTGAATATCAAAGAGAATCTGACCGGCAGAATACGTGCCGGAGGGTATAGCTGGATCTCCGTATTCCGGGTGATTTCGACTATTATAGATCATCCAGATTCCATATTCAGTAAGGAGGGCAGGAGGGCCAGGTTCAACAAGATCACTGTCAAAATATCCTTTTCTGGGCCCAAAGATACTTTTCAGGGATCCATCCGGATTTTCCAGTGGGCTCCAGTTTATCAGGTCTTCTGATTGTGCCAGAAATATGTTCGTATCTCCCCAGTACATCCAGTATTTTCCGTTAATTCTGGTAGCTATCAATCGATCGCCAGATTGTTTGCAGATGATGGAGCCGGATTTTGACCAGTGATCACGATATTTTCCTTCCTGATAGTTACCAAAGATCAAACCATGTTTTGTCCAGCGAAGCAGATCTTCTGAACTTGCCACAGCTAACCGTGCGATTTTTCCATCCCAGGCGGTATAGGTCAAGAAATATTTGCCCGAATCATTCTCTACAATTCTGGGATCTTCGCATCCTCCTTCCCATTCATAGGATTTCATATTGTCTTCATCCGGGTAAAATACCGGTTCTTTATATTTGGTAAAATGGATCCCATCCTCACTCACCGCCAGTCCCAATCTGGAGGTTCCGGCATATTTTCCAATTACGTCCTCAGCACGGTAGATCAAATAGATTTTCTGGTTACTGACAATAGCTGCGGGATTGAAAACATCCTTTTCTTCCCATCGAACCCTTTCTCCACGGATCGGACAATCGAAGATCAACGTGTTGGAGGGAGTCAATACAGGATTGGCACTGTCTGCTTTAAGAAAAGGTTTCATCTGCCAGTTTTGGCTGGTCAGAATAATGGGATTTTCATCTTGAACCTGTTGGGATGGATGATGACAGCCAGAAAATGCCATCATGACAAGAAAAATAATAATTCTGTTCCTTTTCATCGTTATTGTGGTAGAAATACATTTTCATAAAAGCAATAGGGACTTTCCCGTTCGATGGGATCAGGATTTCCATCGTAATCGATCGATTTTACTACATGTGAAGTATTTGAATTCGAATGTTCTTTTAATATTTCATTTTTTAGACTTAATTGCATCCTTCTTCTGCGTTAAAAATGATGGTATCGGATTTTTAATATACTTATATTTTTAAATATATTTCTCATTGAATATTAGAATGAAGCTGCGGGCATCTATTTTTCTGGTTATTATTCTTTCTTCCTTTGAACTTTCGGCACAATCGGAATGGCCGCTTTTGCCCAATGGAAGATTTTTGAATCCATCAGATATTACCATGCCCTATGACCATCTTGATTTTAAAGGGGAACTTTATGATTTCGAAAAGGGGAACATATGGAAATTTTCACTTTCAGGTGGTATTTCTCTTTTCCGGGACAAGCATGAAATAAGCATCGACGTTCCATTTGTAAGGTCTGAATATACGGGAATTGAAAATCTTCTTGGCATTGGAGATCTTCTTTTACGATGGAAGATGCTTACTTATGAATCAATAAACAGAGTGAGGACCTTGGCTTCATCAGCTATTTATCTTGAAGTATCCCTCCCGACTGGTGAGGAATATAACGGGCATGGTGCCGGTGTTCCCATTATGTCGCCCGGATTTATCTTGTGTTACAAGCCGGTTCAAAGGATTGGCATTTTTCCACACATAAAATACACCCATTCACTTGGGGAGGCAAGTTCAGAATGGGGAGGGGCCATCTCCGGAGGGATCTCAATTGATCCGGATGAAATGACCAGAAAAATTCGAGCAATGCAGGCAGAAATCTTGTTCAATGTTGAATTTACAGGTTTATGGATTGGAATTGCTCCGGCCTATGTACAGGATTTTAATTCCGGGGAAGGGACCTTGAATATCCGGCCGGAATTGGGCATTTTATTTGCCGAATCACTCGCTTTGAAATTAAGTGGTTCATTTTTTATTGCCGGAAGGAGGAGGTTGCAGAGTTGGACCATGTTTTCAGCAAATTATTATTTTTAGAAGTTAAAAATTGAAAAAATATTTTATTCTTTGCATATGACCATCCGGCTATTTAAACTTTTTAAGACTGTGAGAACTCGATACCTGGGACTGATATTTTTTATGCTCCTTTTCAATGGCCGGTTAACCATGGCACAGGTTGTCAAATCGGTACACCCCAATAAACCCATTCATTCTCTGGTCCTGAAGCAATGGACAGCTGAGGACGGCCTGATTTCGAACAATCTGACGGCACTGAATACTGATATGGATGGCTTCTTATGGATTACCTGCTTTAATGGGGCACTGAAGTTTGATGGGAATTCATTCCAATTGTTTGATACCGAAAACCTTAATTTTTTAAATTCAAATGCATTTATGGACCTGACCAATGCAAGTGACAGCACCATATGGTTTTCAACACAGGCCAGTGGGATCGTATTGTACCGTCATGGGAACTTTTCATATCCGGATTATAATCAGGAATTGCCTAAGAGTATCCGAAATGTTCATATAGACCGAAATAATACCGTTTGGATTGGTTCTAATAATTCAGGTTTATATTATATCAGGAATAACGAAGTGATTCATGTTGACCATCCACTGGTAGCCAACGCGACCATTATGGATATTACCTCCGATGACGTCGGAAGGGTTTACATAGCCACCTACAAGAATGGATTGATTGTGATTGAAAATAATATTTACAGGCAATATGACATAAAGGATGGCCTGCATTCGAATGATATCAATACCTTATTCTATACTCATGATAATCTACTTTACATAGGAACTACACTGGGACTGAACCTTCTGAAAGATAACTTGATATCCAGTGAACCCTATTTAGAGGATATGGAAATCAATAAAATGATTGAAGATGGATATGGATCAGTCTGGATCGCAACGGAAATAGGTCTTGGCAGGATCAATAAATTATACAATACCCATGAATTGTTCACCACGGGAGATGGACTCCCAACAAGACAAATCAGCGACCTGGTATTCGACCATGAAGGTAACCTCTGGTTAAGTACCAAAAAAGGGGGAGTTATGAGATTAAAGCACAGCAATTTTGTTAATTATTCGGAAGTGGATGGCCTTGCCCTTGACCTGATAAACATTATTGAAGAAAAGGAGCCAGGGATTTTTTATGTGGGATCGGATGATGGAGCCATAAATATCATCAACAATAATAGAATATATGATTATAAAATTTTAACCAATCTTAAGCAGAATGGAATCCGCGATATCTGTTTTGTAAATAAGGATGAAGTATGGATAGGAAGTTACAGTGGGATCTTAATTAAAAAGGGCCTGCGTGAGATCCTGCTTACACGAAAGAATGGTTTGCCTGCGCACGATGTCAGGAGAATAAGGAAAGACAGCCAGGGAAATATCTGGGTGGCTACCCGGTCAGCAGGTTTATTTAAATTCAGGGATGATTCACTTCAGGAAGTGTATAATAAGAACAATGGCCTGGGAGGTAATTATGTGTTGTGTGTCCACGAGGACTATGAACGTAACATTTGGGTCGGGACCAATGGGGGAGGACTGGCCAAAATCGACCCTTTGGGAAAAGTGAAGATCTTCAGTATCAATGATGATCCGTCCGGAATCCTTTTTTTCAACGTTATGACCGATCGGGAAAATGTCAAGTGGCTTGCCACGAACGTGGGAATATTCAGATTTGATGACCGGAAATTCCTTGAAATTATGCTCAATAGTACTTCGCAGAACGACACTTTTTTTGACATTGTTTTTGATGATGAGGATGGTATATGGGTGACCTCCAATATTGGCCTGTACCGATTAAAAAAGGAAGATGTGATGAATTTTGTAGCCGGAAATCTTGAAGCCGTTCCAACTACGGTCTTTGACCATAACGATGGCCTTCGAAACAAGGAATGTACGGGTGCCACCCGATCGTTAAAGGCATCTGATGGAAAGATATGGATACCTACCCTGGGGGGTGTGGCTATCATTGACCCTTCGAATGTCAAAGAAAATACTACCATTCCTCCTGTTTACATTACAGATTTTCTAACTGATCGCTCCGGTGAATTTTTGAGCGAAACACTCTCCAGCGGAAATCTCGTTCTGGAATCGGGAAATTTTCGGTACCGTATAAAATTTACGGCTTTAAGCTATCAGGCTCCTAAAAAAGTACGGTTCAGATACAAACTTGAAGATATTGATGAAAAGTGGAATGAAACCATCAATGTGAGGGAAGTTCAATATACAAATTTGCCACCTGGCAGATATAACTTTCATGTGATTGCCAGTAACAATGATAATTACTGGAATGAACAGGGTGCGAGTTTCTCTTTTAGGATCAAGCCCTTTTTCTATCAGCGGCCGGAGATATATATCATTGGAATATTTATTCTTTTTGCCATCACCTGGCTCAGCTATAAAAAGCGGGTTCATGTGATCGAAAAAAGAAACAGGGAACTTAAAAAGGTAAATGAAGAACTGGACAAATTCGTTTACAGCGCATCGCATGATTTAAAAGCACCCCTGAATTCAGTGCTGGGATTGATAAATATAGCGAAAAAAGACGGTGCATCAGGAAATATGCCATTATACCTGGATCTGGTCGAAAAAAGCATAAAACGGCTGGAAAGATTTATCAGTGATATCATTGATTATTCACGGAATGCCAGTGTATCCGTAAAGATATCCAAAATAGACTTTAAGGAAATTGTTAACCAGGGATTGGAAGAAATCAAATATCTGGATGAAAAAGGAGATATCAGAAAAGAAGTATCCATTAAAGGAGAGGGGGAATTTTATAGCGACGAAAGGAGAATTTCGGTAATTCTGAATAACCTGTTATCGAATGGCATCAAGTATCATGATAAGAAAAAAGATACTAAATACATTAAAATAATAGTCAACTATACTCCTTCAAAGGCAGAGATCATCGTTGAAGACAACGGATTGGGAATCAGTGTCGAGCACCAGAAAAAAATCTACAATATGTTCTACCGGGCCCACGAAGATAGTAAAGGATCTGGCCTCGGGTTGTACATTGTAAAAGAAACCCTGACAAAAATTCATGGAGAAATTTTATTGACTTCCAGGATACAAGAGGGAAGCCGTTTCTTACTCACCCTCCCTTCCATTAAATCAAAGATCAGATGAGGCATCTTCATCCATCAACCAGTACAATCTACCGTGTTCGGGTTTAACAAAATTGGCAGGATATAATTCGCTGCCTTCTTTGCGTAAGATGATTTGTGAAACAATCTTTGATTTATTTTTCCCAGTTACAATAAAAAGGACAGTTTTCGCCTTGTTGATCACGGGACCGGTGAGGGTGATTCTTTTCTGACCGGTTTTCGGGTGAATGGCCAGCGCGCAGATGTCATCCGATTGAAATAAAATCATTTGATCCGGGAATATGGAAGCCGTATGGCCATCTTCACCCAGGCCCAGCATCACCAGGTCAAAAACCGGTTTCCCTTGGTCAAGTGCCACATGGCTGATTATTTCCTTCTGGTATCTTAGCATTTCACTTTCAGGCGGATCCTCACCTCTGATACGATGAATGTTCAGTTTTCCTGGTTGAATGGCATCAAACAGATATTGCTTGGCCATCAGGTAGTTACTTTCCGGGTGATCGGGAGAGACGCAACGTTCATCTCCCCAGTAAAAATCAATGTTTTGCCAGTGGATGGAGGAATGGTATCTGCCGAGATGGCTGAAGATCATTTTCGGGGTATTACCGCCGGAAAGCACAAAACTGATCCTATGGTAAAGGGCTTGTTGAAGCAATTCAGCCAATCGATCCCCGATGGCCGAAACATCCGGATAAATTTCAATATTCCTGGAAATCATAATTCGCAGTAAATTCCATCTCCGACAAGATTCTTACAGGGGTAACGCCAGGTCAAATGGCCCCCTTCAATCAGTGAATCCGCATTTTCCGGGCCCCAGGTACCTGCTGGATATCCGTAAATTTTAAGTGTCCTGTTTTCCCTCCATTCTTCGAGTATGGGATCTATCAGTTCCCAGGCTTTTTCAACGGCATCATTTCTAGGATAGAGGGTGGCATCACCGTGAATGGCATCCAGCAGTAAGCGTTCATATGCTTCAGGAATATAAGATTCCGCCTGCGCAGAATATAAAAAATCCATATTGACACTACTGACATCAAATCCGGATCCAGGTTTTTTAATCCCAAATTTTAAAAGAATTCCTTCATTCGGCTGGATCCTGAAGATCAAAAGATTGTCCTTATCTATTCTGTCAGCTTGTTTGCCAAAAAGATAATGGGGAGTGGATTTAAAATGTATCACAACCTCCGTGACCCGGGCAGGAAGTCGTTTTCCCGTCCGGATGTAAAAGGGAACTTCCGCCCAACGCCAGTTGTCAATAAAAAGTTTGAGTGCCACAAAAGTTTCAGTTCTTGAGTTTTTAGCTACATTCAATTCTTCCCGGTATCCCTTTACTGTTTCCCCCTGGATACGTGAGGAAAGATACTGGCCTCGTATGACATGATTCTTAATGTCCTTTTTTGAAAATGGACGAAAAGATTTGAACAGTTTAATGGTTTCACTCCGGATCGACTCAGCATTCAGATCGATGGGAGGTTCCATGGCGATCATCCCGACGAGATTCAGCAGATGGTTCTGAATCATATCCCTGAGCGCCCCGGATTGTTCGTAATATCCTGCCCGGTTTTCGACGCCCAGATCCTCAGCGGCCGTAATTTCAACATGATGAATATAATTATGGTTCCAGAGAGGTTCGAAGATGCTGTTGGAAAAACGGGTTACCAGAATATTCTGAACAGTTTCTTTGCCGAGATAATGATCAATTCTAAAAATTTGAGATTCGTCAAAACAGGCATGTAAGCTTTTATTTAATTTCCGGGAAGTTTCCAGGTCATATCCAAATGGTTTCTCAATGATCAGTCTTTTATAATGCTGTTGCTGCCTGTTCAGATTATTCAGGGCTAATCCTCTGGCAATGGTTTCAAAAAGGTTAGGCGGGGTGGATAAATAAAAAATATAATTCTCAGGCAGATGGTTCAGCTGGGAAAGATCATCCAGTCTATTTTTGAGTTTTTTATATTCTTTTGGATCAGACGTCTCTAAAGAAAGATAAAAAAGCATTTTTCTGAATGATTCCTCCTGTTGTTGATCGGATTCTGAATTTACATATTTATTTTCATCCAGGACTTTTTTTCTGAAATCCTCATCAGACATCACAGTCCGGCCAACTCCCAGGATCAGAAACTTCTCAGGAAGGAGTTTTGACTGATTTAAGCGGTATAAAGCGGGGATGAGTTTCCGGAAGGTAAGATCTCCCGAGGCCCCAAATATTACCAGGATTGAATTTTCAGTTTTCTGCATAATAGGTAATTAATCAAGATCCAGTGGAACCTGTACCCGTTTAAACTTACGAAGGATACCGAGAACGTTGGCCAGAATAATAAACAATGCTCCCAAAATTTTATCAATATTCATGACTTCATCCAACCAGACATAACTCAGGATCATGGAAAAAGGGATTACCACATAAAATATTAAACTGGTAAATGTGGTTGGAAGTTTGGTCGTAACATTGATCCAAAAAGAATGGGCAAGGAAAGTGCCGAAAATTCCGAGGTATAAAAGGCTGTAAATATCAGATGGTTTCCAAGAAAATTCAAATTGATGTCCTAAAACGAGAAAAAGAGGCAATGCAAATATGTATTGTCCAAACGAACGGACATTGTTGGGCATGTGTTGGTTTTTTTGATGTAGAATTGGAAGAAATGCAAAGAACAGCCCACTGAGGATGCTTAGAAGCAATCCCGCCGTGATATCATTGGATAAGGTAAATTCAGGAATGATCATATAAGTACCCATAAGGGCAATGATGATGGCCAGACCGTCCATCCAGGTGGGCTTTGTTTTTAAAAAGATCCAACCAAGGAAGATCAAATGAATTCCATAAGTGGATGCTCCCAGAATTCCAATAGAGGCGGTTGAAATCTTGATCGAATAAAAATAGGATATCCAGTGAATACTAAAGATCAACCCGATTATAAATAAATTTTTGAGATTTTTAAAGTTCAATGAGATCTTCTGTTTTTTAATCAATAAAAAAATAGACATTAGGAGGGAGGCAATCAGCAATCTCACGATCCCAATGGTAATGGGATTCACACTGGTAAATTTAATAATAACTGGAACAGCCGCCATGAAAAGGAGTGAGGCAAACAATTCAAAAGAAAGCCGGCCATTTAGATCTTTCACGTGTCTAAAATACTTTTTCTTCAAAGATATGAAAATAAATATCTCATCTGAAAAAGCATTTACTTACGATCAGAATTATTGTTTTTTTGTATGTATGATGATTACGCCGTTGGCGCCCTGGAAGCCATAAAAGCTGGTGGAAGAAACATCCTTGATAACTGAAATTGATTTAATATCATTTACATCAACAGACGCAGCCGCCGCCGAATAATCATTACCCACACGTATATTGTCGATTACATAAAGAGGTTCGCTTTCACCCATGAAACTCACCCCGCTACGAATCCTCACCTGCGGAGTGCCTCCTGCAGTAATTACCTGAATTCCGGGTACACGTCTCAGGTAGTCGATCAATTCCAATGCAGGATAGGGGGTATTTACTTCATCAATGAGGTTGGTTTTATTTGTTTTTAATCCGGATGGATCATCATTGCTCACCGAATGATTTGATACAGCACAGGAAACAGATAAAAAAGTGATATATGACAGCACTATATAACGCATACCCAGACATTTCAGAATATCCCTATTAAGTTACGAAGATTACTTGCATAGTGGTAAAAAAATACGATATTTCCCTGATCTGAATCCAATCAAATTTCTGAATGAAAAATAGGGTATTGATTTGTAATTTTACAATTTGTCGAATAATTGAAGGAATTGGGTAATTTCTTATTTTTGGGCTCGTGAGAATTCGATTTTTATTTTATCTGGTAACAGCAACCTTACTTCTAAGTTCTGCTCATTCCAGCGGGCAGAATTTATCTACGGAAGGTGATGATTTCTGGATCGGATTTATGGATAACTGGTTGCAGGATCCCGCAAATCCGATCATTTTAGAAATTTATATCAGTGCAGATGATACCACGCGGGCACTTATTGAAATGCCGCTGTATCTGAACGGGTTCAGCCCCCTGGATACCCTGATCCTGCCCGATCGAACAGTACGAATTGTGATCCCAACCCAGCTGGGGATGGCTGTCGGCACCAATCTTATTCAGAACAGGGGGATTCATGTAACCAGTGATCAGGATGTGAGCGTGTATGCCATGAACAAAAGACAGTATAGTGCCGATATGGCGGTCATATTGCCCACCTATACCCTGGGAAATGATTATGTAGTCATTTCACATTGGGAAGATGGCAACCGGAATAACAATAACAATTCTGATTCTGAGTTTCTACTGGTGGCTGTCGAAGATAATACAAAGATTGAAATAACACCTTCTCAAATAACCGAAGCGGGGAATCCGGCTCATATTCCCTTTTCTATTACCTTGAATCAGGGCCAGACCTATCAGGTGCAGGCGAGGGGTGACCTGACCGGCACCATCATTCAGGCCGTGGCGAATACCGACAGTGAATGTAAAAGATTTGCGGTTTTTGCCGGGAATCAATATACAAAGGTGGGTGAATGTGACGATCCTAACGGGCATGATCATCTTTATGCCCAGATGTATCCTGTTTATACCTGGGGAAAGGAGTACATTACGGTCTCCTTTAATACCAGGTATCAAGGAGATCATGTCAAGGTGATCGCTGCTGAAGATGATTCAGATATTCTGTTGAACGGACAAACGATAAGTACCCTTAATAGGGGAGAATTCCTGTTTTTAAAAGAACTGGAGGGTGTCAATTATATTTCATCTGAAAAGATGATCTCTGTGGCACAATTCAGCAGAAGTCAGGCTTGTGATGGAACCACTGGTGACCCTTTTATTATTTTAATTAATCCCAATGAACAGGTCCTGAAGAAAATCACATTTTATGCACCCACCGTAGCCACCATACAGAATTATAATTTAAGCATCGTTACCAAAACTACGGATGTCCCGTCCGTTCGATTGGACGGTTACGACATCTCTGGGAGATTTTCAACCGTTCCCTATAGCCCGGACTATTCTTATGCCAAAGTGTCCGTGTCAGCAGGTAACCATACCTTAAGATCTTCGGAGGGACTGATCGCCTATGTTTATGGATATGGGAATAATGAATCTTTCGGTTATCCCACGGGAGCGGGATTGACCAATCTGAATCTTAACTTTCAAGTAATGGACGATCATGGAGCGTCAGTTCCCTTTGATCAGGTCTGTCATAATTCTGAGGTCTGGTTCAATCCTGAAACAGATTTTGAGTTTACTGAGTTTCAATGGGATTTCGGGGATGGGGAGATCTTTATTACTGATCGCCCTGATTCTGTTCCTCATGTTTATGACAGGCCGGGTAAATATATTGTTGAATTAAAGGGCATCAGCAACTCCTCCGGATGCGTTTCCGGAGCGGAACAATCCAGCGTCAAAGTGGTTCGCGTTGTTAATCCCCTGGTTCATTTGCTGGGTCCCAGGTCGGTTTGTCCTTTCACCAATGAAGTTCCCTATTTTGTGAAAGAAACCGGTACCTATGAAAATACATGGTTTGTTGAAGGAGGCGCTGTTTTCCATCAGGAAAATGATACTATTTTTATAAATTGGGGAGATACAAACAATGATTCCCTAATTAAATTATTGTCGATGGATGAAAGAGGCTGTGTTGGGGATACGGTATTTAAGCCTGTTAAGATCAAGGTCCAGTTGGATCCGGAAGCACCAATGGGTCCGGATTCATTGTGCGCCGACAATATTTCAGGCATTGGTTACCGAGCATTTTATGTACCGGGTACTACCTATCAATGGTACACGGATTTTGGCCAGGTCGGCAATGGGCAGGGAAATCATGAGATGATAATGGATTGGGAATCCTTTGGATATGGTCATTTATGGTATGAACAGGAAAGTGTTGCAGATACGGTATGTAATGGGGTATCGGATACCCTGGGTGTATACATTCAGCGTAAACCAGCGGAAGAAGCATTTATTTCGACAGATAAACTGGAATATGGGATCAATGAACCGGTTAAATTGAAGTTGGTGGCGGACAGCCTCTATCAAATCGCTACCTGGATTTTTGATGATCGTGAAGCACTGGATTCAGTCAGCTTATCCTATCAACCTGAGCTGTATTATAACTGTCCCGGGGAATACTTGATTCAGGCGATCGCCATGGATACTGCAGGCCTATGCTTTGGAACAGCCCCTGCTTTGCTTCAGATCCATATAACCGGGCCTTCCATGGAAATTATTCAAGTTACACATGAAAATAATATGCCTAATGAATTGTTTATCAAGTGGAAATATTCCGAAAATGAAAATTATTCAAAATCCTATTATCTGACCCGGGAGCTCTCAGTCATCGATTCCTTGTCGCGGGACCAGGAAGTTTATCAGGATACTTCCGTTATTACCGATGATCAATCCTATGAATATGACATCGTTACCAACCTTGACTGTGAATCAAAAATATATTCGATCCCACATAGGAGCATATGGCTGAATCTGCCGGTAGATCAGATCACCAAAGATGAAGTGGTTCTGGAATGGAATGATTACGAAGGCTGGAAGGAAGGTGTTGAGAATTATGAGGTATGGATGCAGGTGGATGATGGATCTTTTGTGATGATCTTGGATCATGCTGGTTCCAACTATAAATTTATAAGCCAGGATCTTGGATTCGAGCATTGTTTCAAGATCAGGGCCAATGAATTGAATGGGAACGAAGCCTATTCCTGGTCCAACATTTCCTGTGTCACCTTTATACCGGAACTTTATCCTTACAATATCATAACCCCGAACGGGGATGGGATGAATGATGTTTTTATTATCGAAAACATTGAACATTATCCAAATGCTGAATTAACCATTTTTAATAGATGGGGACGAAAGATCTATCATACAGTAGGATATCAGAATAATTGGGGTGGAAAGGTAAATGACGAATTGTTGCCTAATTCAACCTATTATTATGTTCTGGAGCTGAATGAGTCTCGGGCCTTAAAGCAGCATATCAATGGAATGGTTTCGATCTTCAGGTAACACTCACAATTCCGTCAAATGGGAAGAGAGATAATTCCGCAGAGGTGTTTCGATGAGTCTTCCCGAATAGTATAAATAATCGATATAGGATTTGTATATCTCCCATTTGATCTGGCTTTCCAGTCTTTCCAACCTTAAAATGGCTCTTTGGGCTTTAATCAGATCATTAGGTTTGAGGTCCGGCGAAAGTGTCATGATATTGATAAAATCATTTTTCCCTATTTCGGAGGAAACAAGATCATATTGAGATAAGAGATAATTCAGCTTGAGCCGGTTAAGTTCCCATTGAAGGCTGACTTCCGCTTTTCTCTCCACCAGGCTGGCCTGATCTTCTATTAAGTCAATTTTGCTCCGGTTCATGTCGGGGCGATCTGGATTGGTAAGGGGAATTCTTATGCCGATCTGAAATCCCATATGTTCATCCAGTTCATTACCGCGGTCCCGGTCATACTCAGCCTGAACAAACCCGATGTTTCTCCGGTCTTCGGCTTTTTCAAGTTTTAAACGCTGTTCAGTCAGGAGATTTTCCTGATACAGGCTTTTGACCAGAATGTTGTTGGCAGTATCCATATCAAAAAAAAGCGAATTCATCCAATTCCTCAGTGTTTTTAAATCAACCAGGTCAATGATATCAGGTTGAATATTCCCTTCAAATGAATATTTTGTTCGGATCTCCACCTGGATCAAATCGTTCTGATGTTTCATTTCATTTGCTTCCAGAAGTGTCTGGATCAGACTTTCTTTCGCTTCAAGATAATCAATCAGAGAAAAATCCGGATTATCCACCTGGGCATCCAGTAATCTGATTTCATCGGAGATTAAAACGATCTGTTTATTTTTCTGGATCAACCTGTCATGGTTTTCCAGATAATCCAGGATCAGAAGATATCGTTCATTCAATGCTGAATTAAGTGCTTTCTGGTATTCTGAAAACAAAAGATCGAACTGCATCTGGTAATACTTTTTATTTTCCCGGATTTCAAATGGATTGGTTGGGCTGATCCTGAATCTGTAATCATCGGCGGACACATTCAGATCATTGGTCCTGATTCTTAATTCAGTTCTCTGTATCCAGGGTGATTTGTAGGGATTTTTCTCAAGAAACCTGGACTTCTGTTCATGCTCGTACAATCTCACATCGGTTTTGGCCTGGCTCAGGAATTGATTGATTGAAAATTGGGCATAGCCGAATTGAGATAGGAGAGAAAAACAGATATATAAAATAAATTTTTGATAAATCATTCCCTTATTTTCTTCTTACCAGTACTTTTTCACCATTCAGGAAAAGATTATCAGGAGGTATTTCAATAAAAATTTCCTGGCCCCAGATTTTCATTTCCGGATCGATCATTAACCGTGCTGGATAGGAAGTGATGCGCGATCCGATTTCCGCCACCTTCCCGGTGATGCTGTATTCTCTGTTGCTGGATTCCACCCATACCTCATCGCCTACATTCAACTGGTACTTGTTTTTTTCATTCATATAGGCTTTGATGATTTTGGGATGTTTTTCATAAATGGATACGATGGTTTCATAAGGAGAAACCAGTTCACCAGCCTGGGCAAAGACATCACCGATTGTTCCACTGATGGGTGAATAATTTTTAAGAAATGTTTTTTCTGCAGAAAGTTGATTTTCCTCCTTCTGAAGGCGTTCCATCCGCAGATCATAAATGTCAAGTTCATTTTGTCTGCGATCCTCCATTTGTTTGATCTTCTGCTCATAAATGGATAAAATTTGTTCTTTCTGCCTTTCCAGAACCTGTATCTTCAATTCAGTAAGGTTGGTTTGATCCCGGATTTTATCTTTTTCTTCCCCACTCAGCGTTTCAAAAGACGAAATGATTTCCTGGGTCTGGTTAAGTCTGGCCTTTAACAAGCTGATTTCTTCATCAATTTCTTTTGTTTCTGATAGATTTTCCAGTTTTGCGAGCTGAATTTGTGCATTTATATTGTCCAGAAACATCATTTTTTCCTGCAAAACGGAACTCATCTGGTTAGTCACGATATCAATATCATATAATAGATCGGGTCTTTCCAGTTCCATTAATAGTTCGCCTTCTTTTACTTCCTGTCCGGGCATTACAAAAATGTCCTTGACTTTTACCGGTTTCTGAAAGCTGATGGCTACTTTTTCGGGTTCCACCTGGGCCACCACGGCATCCGATTGCATTTTATAATGCAATGAAATGATCAGAAGAAATATCCCAACCAGCATCCAGAAAATCACAAATAGGTTTATTCGTTTCATATTATACCCTGTCTACTGATCCACGACTGTTAAAACGCACGTTGGAAACCGATTCCATCGAATTTATTTCCTTGAATAAGGATTTATAATCCGCATCCGATTTGAGTTGCAGACGGTATTCGTATTTTTCTATCCCCTTTTCTTCCCGCAGGCCGATCAGCTGTATGGCAATACAACGGGACAATAACATGGTTTCTACCAACTCAATGCCTTTACTGTCTGCCAGACTGAAAGATAAATCCACATCAAAATACTCCTTTCTACCTACCGGTGAGTAAAACAGAATAAAAGCGACTGCAGAGAATATGGATGTCCCTGCCAATGCGATGGCAAACCCATAAACTCCAGATGAAATACCGATGGCAAGGGATGCGAAGATGTATATGATATTCTTTGGATTATTAAACCGGAACCTGAAGCGGATGATGGCAAGGGCACCGAGGATACCCAACCCCCTGGCCAGGCTGTCGCCGATGGACATCATGATAGTCGCTGCAATGATCGCGATGAGAACAATGGCCTGGAAAAGATCTTTTGAATAATGGAGCCCTCTGTAGGTAAACCGGTAAGTAAATGCAATAACCGTACTTAGTACGAAGGAAAGCAACATGGCATAAATGGCTACCTCAAAAGAAGGGAATTCATAGTACGTCTGTTCGGTAAAGAAATTTTCCATACATTAAAAAATCAATCCGTTTTGCGCCGAATATAGGTAAAACGTCTATGTTAAGAAATTATAAACCCAAAATTATCAAAAAATTAACAATAAGTTATTTGAGGTTGATATTAAATTTCCGGTCGGTTATATGCCCAGCAAACATTCCTAAAATGCTGAAAGCCAGTCCAATCAGATGGGGTGGGAAGTCAATCGATAAGACATGTTTGCTGAGAAACCAGCTGACGAAACCAAGGATCATGCTGAGTACAGCCCCCATTCTGGAATACTTTTTCCCAAATACCGCCACCAGCATGGGGACCAGAATAGATACCAGCCCAAGGATGGAAGATTCCGCTACCAGTTCATATATATTTCGCCGGTTAACTGCCATCATTACTGCCAGCAGGGTCATGAGAAAGACCGAAAAACGCAGGATCCATAAAAAATGTTTCTCGGTAAGATCCTTTTTGAGCATGGGTTTAATGATATTTTCCGCCAGTAAACTGGAAGGTGCCAACACCGCGCCGCTGCAAGTACTGAATATGGCGGAGATCAGGGCGCCAAAGAGCAATGCCTGAACTGGAAGCGAAGCATGCCGCATGATTATCAGAGGGATTACCTGTTGTGAATCTGAAACCGGTGAATCCGGATAGATGGTCTTAATGGCAAGCGCGATAAACAAGGGCACCATGGCAATGATCAGGTATAAAATGGATCCTAAATATCCGGACCACATGGCATATTTTTCTGATTGAGCCGCATTAAAACGTTGGAATATATCCTGGGAGGGAAGGGATCCCAATCCAAGTACCATCAAGGCAGATACATAATCCAGCAGACTCCGTGGACTTAACTCAGGAAGAAGATCAAATTGTCCGGCCGGGGCATTTTTTATCATTTTAGGTATCAGTGTTCCTTGTTCAGTTATATTGAGGAATACCCAGATCAATCCAACAATAATAACGATACTTTGCAGAAAGTCTGTGACAGATACTGCCCACATACCTCCTGTTAACGTATACATTCCGACAATAATCGCGCTTATAAGTATTCCGGTCGACAATGGAGTGCTGAAAACAACATTCATAAGAATTCCCAAGGCGACCAGCTGAGCGGCGATATAACCTATGAATGTTATGATCATAAAAAAAGTACCTATCTTTTCAATGACTGAGCCATACGTATCCCGGAACAGGTCTCCAAGGGTCAGCAGGTTTTTCCGATAAAGCGGTCTGGCCAGAAAAAGTGCATAAAGCACGAGGCAGAGTGCCCCGCCAAATGGGTCTTCGATTACACCAAGGAATCCATATTTCAGGAATTCAGAAGATGCTCCGAATATGGTTTCAGATCCGAACCATAGGGCGAAAAGTGCAAATGTATTAATCAGAAGGGGTAATTTCCGTCCTGCCAGAATGAAATCACTGGAATTTTTAACCTTTCTGGAAACCCAGAACCCGATCAATAAGGTAAAAGCTATATAAATAATTATGAAGGAGCCCAGCAATCTCGTCTGATTTATTCCTTCAAAAAAAGATATTTTTTTTTAACAACCATATATTCACGATTAAAAAGTAATTTTCAGTTGATTTTGCATCCAGGATGAAAAGGTTTATTTTTAAAAATTGACCAGTTTGGTTTAGTGATCATTGTATGTATTTTTGCTGTTCTCAATCGAATGGGAAATTTTTAAAAGATCAATTGAAAATAAAGGTTTTTGTATGATTAAGGATTCTTTTGGGCGGGGACATGATTATTTGAGAATTTCATTGACCGATGTCTGTAATTACAGGTGCTTTTATTGCATGCCTGAAGAGGAATATGATTTCACACCTGCTTCAAAACTCATGCAGGCAGATGAAATAAGAACCCTGGCAGCGTTGTTTGTAGATTTGGGGGTTAAAAAAATCAGACTCACCGGAGGAGAGCCCCTGGTAAGAAAAGATGCAGAGAAGATCATTCTTTCATTGTCCGAATTACCTGTTTTGTTAACACTTACTACAAACGGGTCACGGATCCATGAATTCCTTCCAATCCTTCAACAGGCCAATATACGCTCAGTAAATGTGAGCCTGGATACATTGAATGCAAAAAAATTCAAATTCATTACACGGCGCGATCAATTTGATCTGGTCATGAACAATGTTAATTTATTGATCAATAATGATTTTCATGTAAAAATTAATGTGGTTGTGACCAGAGGGCTGAATGAAATGGAAATAAAAGAATTCATTGCCTGGACGAAGGATTTACCGGTTCATATCCGGTTTATTGAATTCATGCCATTCGATGGAAATAACTGGTCATCCAATCAGGTATTTACATGGAAGCAGATGTTACAGGTGATCGAAGAGGAATATACTTATGAACGTCTGGAAGATGAACAGCATGAAACTGCAAAGAAATATTGTGTACACAGTCATAAAGGTACCTTCGCGGTGATCAGCACCATGAGTGCTCCGTTCTGTGGTACCTGTAACCGGATGCGTTTGACTGCGGATGGAAAAATGAAAAATTGTCTTTTCTCCAAGAATGAGACAGATTTGCTGACGGCACTGCGTCATGGTGAAGATATGATCCCTTTAATAACAAAATGTATCGGCAGGAAGGAAGCAGCCCTGGGGGGACAGTTTACGGATCAGTTCGAAAATTTGCAACCAAGATTGATCAGGAACCGGAGCATGATCACGATAGGTGGGTAATGAAACCACGGTAAAGATGGTGGGATTCACCAGGTAATAAGAGATTTACATATTAGGAACACTTATAGCTGGCTGGATGTGGATTAAAAGAATTGGATTACATGAAGGTTAATGTAAAGATATTTGGACAACTTAGAGAAATCACCGGAAAGGATGACCTGTTTTTTAATGATGTTCAGGATACGGATCAGTTGATGGTCCATCTTCATTTGCTTTTCCCTTATTTAAAGGATGCCCGTTTTGCTTGTGCGGTTGACCGGAAGATCATCCGAGCAAATACACGCCTTTTTGATAACAGTACAGTGGCGCTCTTACCGCCATTCTCTGGCGGTTGATCATGAATTGAGTTATGTTTGAAAGATATCAACGGCAATTAATTCTAAAGGATTTTGGGCTTTCTGCCCAGAAAAAATTACAAGAGGCAAAAGTGCTGGTGATAGGAGCAGGAGGACTGGGATGTCCGGCTCTACAATATCTTGGAGCGGCAGGGGTGGGTATGTTGGGAATTGCCGATGATGATGTAGTTACTCTGGACAATCTTCATCGGCAGGTCCTTTACAGGATGGAGGATATAGGGAAGCTTAAAACAAACTGTGCAAAATCAACCTTGTCAGCGCTGAATCCTGAAATTACAATCATCACCTATAATACACGTTTAACAAATCAGAATGCCCTGGAAATCATTCCGGCTTATGACGTGATCATAGATGGCACGGATAATTTCATGTCGAGGTATATCATTAATGATGCCTGTGTTTTATCAGGCAAGCCGCTGGTATATGGAGCCATCTCCCAATACGAAGGCCAACTGGCAGTTTTTAATTTTGGAGACCATCAAAATAAACCTGTAAATTACAGGGATCTGTTTCCTTTGCCTCCTGGAGAAAATCAAGTGTTCAACTGTGAAGAAATAGGCGTGCTGGGTGTATTGCCCGGGATTATAGGGAGTATGCAGGCAAATGAGACGATAAAAATCTTAACCGGCTTGGGGAAACCATTGGTGAATCAGTTATTAACCTATGATGCATTGACCTCTCAATCCTATTCGATTGAAATTTTTCCCAATGAAGAAGCCTCCGTCCAGCTTCCGAAATCGGAAAATTATTTCAGGGAGTTCGATTATCGACTTTTTTGTTTTCCTGAGACAGGTAATGTGCCTGAAATCAGTGTGGTACAGCTCAAAAACATGCTCGAAAACGGGGATGTGACCATTCTGGATATCCGTAAAAATGGACAGATCCGGGAAATTGAAAAGTCAGAAAATTTTCACCGCATACCCTTTGAACAACTGAAAGAAAAATACACTGCCATTAAAGGAAAGGAGGTGGTAGTGATCTGCCAGGCAGGGATAAACAGCAGAAAGGCCGTTATGGAATTGCAGGATCTGTTTGGGTCCCATAAGATGTTCTACAGCCTTCGGGGCGGCGTGATCGAATGGAATAGATATTTGAAAAATCATCCATATGATGGAAAAAAGACCTAAAAATATTTTTGTAAATAATGCCATATCCCCGGATTTTATTGCCGAAAGCATCCGGAAGCATGGTGAAAAAACCAATATAGGTGCCCATAGCATTTTTCTGGGCCAGATCAGAGCTGATTTGATAGAAAATAAAAAGGTGACAGCAATTGAATATTCATCGTATGAAGATATGGCGTTAGAACAGATGCATAGGATCCGGGAAGAAATTTTCGAAAAATATCCGATCTCCTGCATGCATGTTCACCATAGTCTGGGAATGGTGGATGTCGGTGAAATTTGTCTGTTTGTCTTCACTTCATCACCCCACCGGAAAGCCGCTTCTGATGCATGTGAGGAAACCGTTGAAAGAATTAAAAAGGAACTGCCCATCTGGGGCAGGGAAATATTTCAGGATGAATCCCATCAATGGAAAAAGAATCGTTGAATGGATAGGGGTGTTTTATCGAAATTATGCTCAAATAAAATATATTAAATAAACATAAAATATAAATTTTCTTCAGAATTTTTGGTGAATTTTATAGCTGTGATTCGACAAAACTGCTTGGTTTTTAATGTAGATTTTTTAAAAATATGAATAAAGCCATAAGAACTGTTCTTTTTATTGTGATCGCCATTGTTATTGTGGGTCTTATCCTATATCCGAAATTAATGCCCGAAGAAAAAGGTCCGGAACTTGCCGTACAGCAGGGTAGTTCAGTAATACCAGTAGAAGCAAAAATTATCCAACCAGAACGTATAGAGAATATTATCAGAATAACGGGGGCGATACTTGCCAATGAATCTGTTGCTTTAAAAAGTGAAATATCAGGAAAAATTGAAAAGATTTATTTCCAGGAGGGTCAGCGTGCAAAAAAGGGCGATCTCTTGCTATCAATCAATAATGATGAGATCGTGGCTCAGCTTGAAAGATTAAAATATACCCAGAAGTTGAGTGAGGCCATCGAATACAGACAGCGGCAGCTACTGGAGAAAGAAGCCATCAGTCGGGAGGAATATGAAATTGCCCTTACTACCTTAAATACCACACAGAGTGATATCAAAGAAACGGAAGCACGCCTAGCAAAGCATAAGCTTTATGCACCTTTCGATGGGATCATCGGTTTACGTCAGGTCAGCGAGGGAAGTTATATTACGCCCGGAGATCTTGTAGTCAATATTTATAATATCAATCCCATCAAGATTGAATTTTCTGTTCCGGGAAAATACAGTCCATTGGTAAATATCGGGGATAGCATCAATTTTACAACAGAAGCTTCAGAAAATGTCTTTATCGGAATTATCTATGCAGTTGAACCACGCATTGATCCAAGAACGAGAACACTTCCGATCCGGGCCATTTGCAGAAATGATGAAGAGGTCTTGATTCCCGGTCAATTTGCCAATATAGATTATATTTTAAATGTATTGCCGGACGCCTTGATGGTTCCATCACAATCTATTATCCCGGAATTAAATAGTCATAAGGTATTTACGTATAAAAATGGTCTTGTAAACCAGGAAAATGTAAACATTGGATTACGAACCGACACTGAGGTTCAAATCACACAAGGAATTAATCCTGGCGATACCGTGATCACGACTGGTATTTTACAGGTGAGGCAGGGAATGCCGGTGGATATAACCACCTTTAACTGAAAAAGGAGTATGGCTAGTTTATCAAGAATCAGCATTAATCGACCGGTGTTGGCGATTGTATTGTCACTTACGATTCTCATCTTTGGAATTATCGGTTTCTTTTTCCTGGGTATCCGGGAATATCCCAGTGTCGATCCGCCTATCATCACCGTGTCCACCACTTACGTAGGAGCCAACGCTGAAGTAATTGAAACACAAATCACCGAACCCCTGGAAGAATCCATCAATGGAATTGAAGGGATTAAAAGTCTTTCATCTGCCAGCCGGGATGGAAGGAGTTCCATAACTGTTGAATTTGAACTTGAATCAAACCTGGAAGCTGCCGCCAATGATGTGAGAGACCGTGTTTCACGGGCCATGCGTGAATTGCCTCCTGATACGGATCCGCCAATTGTAACCAAAGCCGATGCCAACTCAGACCCTATCGTCATGTTAATGATATCAAGTGAAAAACGGAATTTAATGGAATTGTCGGAGATTGCCAATAATGTATTCAAAGAACGATTTCAAACCATCGCGGGTGTAAGCCAGGTGATGATCTGGGGAGAGAAAAGATATTCCATACGTCTCTGGATGGATCCGGAAAGACTAGCGGCCTATGAGTTGACTCCGCTTGACATATATACAGCAGTAAATTCCCAAAATCTGGAACTTCCAACTGGTGCCCTGGAAGGTACCAGTACCGAGCTTACAATCCGAACCCTTGGGCGTTTATCAACACCGGACGATTTTAACAACTTGATTGTCAAAGAACAGGGAGATATTATTGTTAAGTTCCAGGATATCGGTCACGCTGAATTTTATCCGGAAAATGATCGATCCATTCTAAGAAGCAACGGTATTCCAATGGTTTTGAACGCAATCGTTCCTCAACCTGGTTCTAATAACCTTGAAATCGCTGATGAATTCTATCGTCGTCTGGAATCAATCAAAAAAGATTTACCGGAAGATATTCATGCATCCATTGGTTTTGACTCGACTGAATACATTCGGGATTCGATTGCCGAAGTACAACAAACCATTTATCTTGCTTTTACATTGGTCGTATTGATCATTTTCCTTTTTTTAAGGGATTGGCGGACTACTTTGATTCCTGTCATTACTATCCCTATCTCCCTCATCGGGACTTTTTTCGTGATGTATTTGGCTGGATTTTCTATTAATGTATTAACCATGCTGGGCATAGTATTGGCAATTGGATTGGTAGTGGATGATGCGATCGTTGTATTGGAAAATATATATACGAAAATAGAGGCTGGAGAAAAACCCATTGAAGCTGCCCTGAAAGGTTCCAAAGAAATATTCTTTGCAGTTGTATCCACGACGGTTGCGCTTGCCTCTGTATTCTTACCTGTAATATTTTTACAAGGGCTTACCGGCCGGTTATTCAGGGAATTTGGAATTGTGGTTTCATTTGCGGTGATCATTTCCTCCTTCGTAGCCCTTTCGCTCACACCGATGCTTTCCTCCCGGATATTGAAAAGGAGAGAGAAACACAATCTTTTTTACAATTGGACCGAACCATTTTTCATATGGTTAAATAAGGAATATGCCAATCTTTTAGAAGGTTTCATGAAAAGAAGATGGCTGGCATTTGTCATCATCATCGTATCGGGTGTAGGCATTTATTTTTTCATGAAGACTATTCCCTCAGAACTATCCCCGATGGAAGACAGGGCCTCATTCAGGGTGATGGCTTCGGGACCAGAAGGAGCATCCTATGAATATATGGATGTTTATGTAGAAAAAGTTCTGGACGTAATCAAGCAGGACGTGCCTGAAATGGAAACCGTGGTTTCCATTACCTCCCCTGGCTTTGGAGGTGCATCGTCCAATTCTGCCATGATGATCGGCAAACTGGTGAATGCTGATAAAAGACAACGATCACAAACTGAAATTGTAAACGGTCTGCGCCCTGATGTCAACAAGATCACCATGGCCAGGGCCTTCATTGCAGAACCACAGTCCATTGGCTCCCGGCGCTCAGGACTTCCGGTGCAATATGTAATTCAGGCGCCCACCCTGGATAAACTCAAGGTGATCCTTCCGACTTTTCTGGAAAAAGCCTATCAGGATCCGGCATTTGAATTTGTAGATGTGGATCTGAAATTTACCAAGCCTGAAGTGAGGATTGAAATTAACCGTGAAAAAGCTAGAAGCCTGGGTGTTTCCGTCAGAGATGTAGCTCAAACGCTACAACTTGGATTAAGTGGGCAACGGTTTGGATATTTTGTCATGAATGGGAAACAATACTATATAATCGGACAGATGACCAAAGAGAACCGGAATGATCCCCTGGATCTAAAGTCCTTGTACGTAAGAAGCAATAACGGGGCATTGATCCAGCTGGATAATTTGATCACCATGGAGGAACAATCTTCTCCACCGCAACTGTACCGTTATAACCGTTTTGTTTCGGCAACGATATCTGCCAACCTGGCGGGTAACGTCAAACTTGGGGAAGGACTGGCAGCCATGGACCGCATCGCTGATGAAGTATTGGATGATACTTATTCCACGGCACTGGCCGGTCAGTCAAAGGAATACGCTGAAAGCTCGGGAAACCTTTATTTTGCCTTTGCTTTCGCTTTGATTCTGATCTATCTGGTACTATCTGCCCAATTCGAAAGTTTCATGGATCCCTTGACCATTATGTTTACGGTACCACTGGCCCTTGCCGGAACCCTTTTCTCGCTGTGGTATTTCAGTGAAACCCTCAATATTTTCAGCCAGATCGGGATTATTATGTTAATTGGGCTTGTGACCAAGAACGGGATCCTGATCGTTGAATTTGCCAATCAGCGGAAAGCTACAGGGATGAATATATATGAATCCATAGTTGGGGCTGCCAGGGCCCGTTTCAGACCCATTTTAATGACCAGTTTATCCACCGTTCTCGGGATTTTACCCATTGCGCTGGCACTGGGTGCTGGTTCTGAAAGCCGGGTGTCCATGGGGATCGCTGTCATTGGGGGATTGATTTTTTCAACCCTGTTGACCCTTTTTGTCATACCTGCCATCTATACCTATCTTACTGGTACTAAAGGGAGAATGGCGAGGTTTTAAGGGATTAAATAGAAGAAATCAGAAAGTGAATAATAAAAGATGAAAAGATTCATTATCGTTCTAAACATTGTATTTTTTATCAGTTTGACCCAGTCAATGGCTCAGGATACACTTGAACTTGCTACTGCCATACAAATTGGTTTGGAGAATAATTTTAATATCAAAATATCAGAAGGGCAGAAGCAGATTTCAGAAAACAATAACACGTATGGCAATGCCGGTTTTCTCCCCACCCTTGACTTAAGTGCAGCCCAGCGATATACCGTGGAAAATACCTCCCAGACTTTTATCAGCGGGGATGAACAAAACAGGAACGGAGCCAAATCCAATAATTTTTCGGCCGGTGCCGCTTTAAACTGGACTCTTTTTGACGGAACTACCATGTTTAATACCAAGAACCGGCTTGAAGAACTCGAAAAACAGGGAATTGCCATTACTGAATCTGTGATTCAAAATATAGTTGCCCAGATTGCCAAAGAATTTTATACAGTGGCCCTCGAACAGATCCGGTTAGGGCTGTTGCAAGAGAATATCGGATTATCTGAAGACCGGTTGGAAATTGCCAAGAACAAATATGAATTTGGGAAAGCCTCCAAGATGGAATACCTGCAGGCACAGGTAGACCTGAACCGGGATAAATCGAATTATATGATTCAGCAGGAAAACCTGGCGGCAGCTAAAACAGCCTTGAATGAATTGCTCGGAAGGGAAGTGACCCTGAATTTTTATGTGGTCTTTGATCCCAAACTCAACACCGATCTCGATTATCAAGAGTTGAGAACCGCCATGGAAAACAGCAATCCCGAACTGACGGCTGCCCAGTATGAAATGAATGCATTCAGACTGGTTCAGAAGGAATTATTTGGGGAGCGGGTTCCTGAAATAGGAGTGAATTTAGGTTATAATTATGCGAAGTCGGAGGCCCAGGCCGGTTTTCTATTGAGCCGGCAATCCAGTGGGCTCACTTATGGGGTATCGGCCACCTGGAACCTGTTTGATGGCTTTAACCTGAACCGGAGGGTGCAAAATGCCAAAATTTCAGCCGAGAACTCGGAATTGAATTACGATGCCATCAAATTAAGCCTGGAAAGAGAATTATATTCGATCTTCATCAGTTATCAGAATAACATCCAACTCCGTAATATGGAAGAGGCCAACCGGGAAGTAGCACGTGAAAACAACGAAATAGCCATTGAACGCTACCAGGTGGGAAATTCTTCTCCGCTGGAGCTGAGGGAAGCGCAGATAAATCTCCTGGAAGCCAACCTCAGATTTTTAAATGCTGCTTATTCCATTAAAACGGGTGAGATTGATCTGTTAATGTTGGCCGGTTTGTTGATGCAATAGGTATTTTTATTCACAAAGCAGTAATATTTTCCGGCTCAATTATGGCCAATTTTTCACTGCAATTGTTTTTCAATCAGCCTTATCCTGAAAAAAAAATAATGGGATGTTCCTTATTTATATTTATTTTCAAAAAATTGAAAACGATTTATATTATTTTTCAAAGGAATGAAAGGAGGAGATCTCTTTTTTCAGGTTAAATCGGGATGGCTGTAAAATATAAATACATATTGGTTGGAATGTTCTGGATCTTATCCCTCCAGGGACGAGGTCAGTTACTGAATCCTGACACTTTGGATAATAAATTAAAACAATTAGGGGAATACCTCTTATATCGCAATCATGATAGCACTTATATTAAAAGTTATGCCGATCATTTAACATTAAAATTAGTAGCGATTAATAAATACAATTTTTTCAGGATCAAGGATGGGTTCAATCATACGCGTCTCAGATACCGCCCCGGATATGGCATTAACCTGGGGATTGGTTTTGCCTATAAATGGTTGGCCTTGGACCTGGCTTTTAATTTCGGCCTGAGGGAAGATATAAATCTTAAAAACAGCGAAACACTTAATTTTCAGGCAAGGGTATTCAGCAGCAGACAATTCATAGAAGGGTCTCTTCAATATTATTATGGACATCAATTAGATAATGTTTCAGGAATCAGTAATATCGTGACGGACCTTCCCGAAATAAAAGAAGATGTTCGTACCATCAGTTTTGGATTACAATACCTGTATGCATTCGATTATGATAAATTTTCACTCAAAGCCCCATTCATATTGAATGAGATACAATTAAAGAGCGCTGGAAGTCCCATATTTGGAGTCAGTTTCGATTTTTTTAATATGGATTCCGATTCATCCATTGTAGATGATCCCCTGAAAGATTATTTCAACCAGGAATTGCACCTGACTGATGTGAGTGTGATCAGCCTGGCTGTTAATCTCGGATATATGTATACCTTCATCTGGAAGAAAAATTTTTTTCTGACTTTAGGCTTTATTCCCGGTCTGAATTTCAACCTGGGTGACAGCAGGGCTGAAGAAAGGAATACTTTTAGATGGAATGTGTCATATAAAATCAAGAGCATGAATGCATTGGGTTATAATTCCAAAAGATTTTATACGGGTTTGCAACTGGCAGGCGATTTCAACAATTTGTATATAGCGAAAAAGGAGAGTGTTTTGTTCAGTAATGGAAATTTGAAACTTTTTGTGGGATACAGGTTTATCAAGGATAAATAAGCTGAATCTGTTTTAATCTCTTCCAGAAGCCATTTATTTAATTAATAATGGATTAATGGCCTCCATCGCGGTTTCTGCTAAAATCTTATGTCCTTCCGCATTGGGATGGATTCCATCCGGCATATTGAGCGCTGGATCCCCTCCAACACCTTCCAGCAGAAATGGGATCAATGTGGCATTATTCTTAAAGGCCAGTTCCGGAAATATCTTAACAAACTCATTCCCATATCTTTCTCCCATATTCGGAGGTACCATCATCCCGGCGATTACAATTTTTACTTCCGGGTATTTTTCTTTAACCCGGTCAATGATGCTTTGGAGGTTCTGTTTTGTTTGATCCAAGGGTAATCCACGGAGACCATCATTGCCCCCTAACTCAAGAATAAAAATATCAATGGGTTGTCTTAATATCCAGTTTATACGTTCCAGGCCACCTGCTGAGGTTTCTCCGCTCAATCCTGCATTGATCACCTGTACATCGTAGCCTTTTTCCTTCAATTTATCCTCAAGAATGGCGGGATAGGCATATACAGGGTCCATATTGTATCCGGCGGTAATGCTGTTTCCGAAACAAAGGATGGTATATTTTTGAACGAATGAAGTCGACTGGAGACCCCCGAAATGTAAAGGGTGAATTGAAAGATAAATCGCTATTATTAGTAAGTTATGTGCCATATTTGTTTATATAGTATTCGTAGATTTAGGATATGTTTATAAGCTTCCAAACAATTTGAGAAAAAAACCTTATTACTATTACATATAAAAGGTTAGTAAAGTTACATTTTATTAATGCTTCAGTAAATGGAATATATATTGGATGTTCAGCAATTGACCAAGAAATTTAAATCGGGAGCAAAGGAAATCACCGTTTTAAATGATATTTCATTTAAGGTCACAAGGGGGGAAGGAGTATCAATTGTGGGGCCTTCCGGGAGTGGAAAAACCACCCTGCTTGGATTATGTGCCGGTCTGGACCAGCCAACCGCCGGGACTATTTCCCTGATGGAAATGCAATTGAGCCGGATGAATGAAGATGACCGGGCGTACCTTCGAAATCAGTATGTTGGATTTATATTTCAAAATTTTCAATTATTACCAACCATTACCGCTTATGAAAATGTTTCCATTCCTCTTGAAATACGGGGGGAAAGAAATGTTGGACAAAAGGCAAAAGACCTGCTGGCAAGGGTGGGGCTGGAAGACCGGATTATGCACTATCCATCCCAACTTTCAGGTGGCGAACAACAACGTGTGGCCATTGCACGGGCTTTTATCACCCATCCAAGTATACTTTTTGCCGATGAACCTACGGGCAACCTGGATGAAGAGACCGCCACCACCATCACTGACTTATTGTTTCAGATGAACCGTGAAGAAAATACCACTTTAGTCCTGGTAACTCACAATATGCCCCTTGCCATAAATACAGGACGAATATTGAGATTGAAACAAGGAAAATTGGCAGAAGATACACGGGTCGAATGAGAGTATGGAATACATCATCAAAATAAAAAGGAAAAAAATAAATCTGCTGAAAGACCGGTGGATCTGGAAACTTGCTTATAAGGATGCAAGACATAATATGGGCAGGTTGTTCCTTTTTATTTCTTCCATCGTAATTGGAATCGCGGCCCTGGTGGCCATCAATGCATTCAATATCAATCTACAGCGTGACATCAATGATCAGGCGAAGGAGTTGTTGGGCGCTGATCTGGAGATCGACGCTGATGAGGAAGGCTTTAATCGTGAGTTTATCGGGATCCTGGATTCCTTATTCCTCACTTATGCCGGTGATGCAGAGTTTGCATCAATGGTCTTTTTCCCAAAGAATGAAGGGACACGTTTGATACAGGTGAAAGCCATTGAGGGACGTTTCCCTTTTTATGGTGAAATGAAATTCTGGGAAGGATCTGATCCCGAATCATTTTACAGGGGAGAATCTGCCATGATCGATGAGAACCTGGCCATGCAGTTTGACATAGAATTAGGAGACAGCCTCAGATTGGGCAAGGCAGGTTTTATTGTTTCTGCAGTTATCACACAATTTCCTGGAAATACAACCATCAGTACGTCTTTTGCCCCTTCCGTTTATATTCCTTATCAGAAATTGGAGGAAACCGGTCTGATTCAGTATGGCAGCCGGATTGATTATCACAAGTATATTCTTTTTGATAATAAAACAGAGGAGGAAGTTCTGGCGGTTTTAAAACCGGTGATGGAAAAGTTTGATTACCGTTATGATACGGTTGAAGAAGAAAAAGAAAACCTAGGTGAGGACTTCAATAATCTGTATAAATTTTTCAATTTATTGAGCTTTGTAGCCCTGATCCTGGGTAGTATCGGGGTTGCCAGTTCCGTCCATATCTATGTGAGGGAAAAAAAGGAAATTGCTGCCGTGCTAAGATGCCTCGGGGCATCAGGCTGGCAGGTGTTTTATATCTTTTTTCTTCAGGTATTGGTACTGGGAATTATAGGAACCTCAATCGGCATTCTTCATGGTATCCTGATCCAGTATCTCCTGCCTAACATTGTACAGGACTTTATTCCCATAGAAGTAACCGTTCAATTTTCCTGGATCCCAGTGGCGGAAGGTTTGCTGGTAGGAGTATTAATGTCCGTTCTTTTCGCTGTATTGCCCTTGTCCGGCATACGCCTGGTTTCTCCGCTGGCAATCCTGAGATCTTCTATAGAACCTGTGAAAAGAATCTCAAAATTCAGGTATTTTATCCTGTTTTGCCTGGTGCTTTTTCCATGGCTTTTTGCAGTCAATCAAACGGCAAGCCTGGTACAGGGAAGTCTGTTTGTGGCCGGCTTGCTATTGATTTTCGGATTCTTATGGATTATCGGGTGGCTGATCATTCATTCCACCCGGAGATATTTTCCTTCAGGAGCCGGATTTGTCTGGAGACAGAGTCTGGCCAATTTGTTCAGGCCCAATAACCAGACCATTATTCTGGTAGTGGTAATCGGGTTGGGATCATTTTTACTAGCAAATATGGCCCTGATCCAACATAGTTTACTCGGTCAGGTGGAATTTGCAGGATCAGGGGAAAGGCCCAATACCGTGCTTTTTGATATACAGCCCTATCAAAAAAATGACCTGTTGAAATTTGTCAGAGATGAAAATATAGAGGTCCAGCAATTTGTACCCATCGTAACCACACGATTACAGACGGTTAAAGGACGCACCATCAAAGAATGGCAGGAAGATACCACCGACCATATCCCCAACTGGGCGTTGACCCGTGAATACAGGGTAACCTACAGGGATTCACTGATCAATTCTGAAAAATTACTGGAAGGAAAGTTTATTCCGGGTGTCAAAATGGGAAAGGATACCGTATTTATTTCGGTTGATAAAGGAATGGCAGACAGAATGTCGCTTGAATTGGGAAGCGAAATTGAATTTAATGTACAGGGTCTGCCCATTAAAACTTATGTGGGCAGCATTCGTGAGGTGGATTGGCAAAGGATACAGACCAATTTTATGGTCGTTTTTCCCATGGGTGCGCTGGAAGATGCCCCCCAATTTTATGTGTTGATCACACGGATCGATCAACGCGAAAAATCAGCATCTTTTCAGAAAGCATTGGTCAAGAAATTTCCAAATGTCTCCATGATCGATCTGACCCTGATCCTGGCCACGCTGGATGAGATTTTCGATAAGGTCGAGCTGGTGATCCGTTTCATGGCGCTTTTCAGCGTACTTACCGGACTGGTGGTATTGTCCGGAGCGGTGATTAACAGCAAATATGCCCGGCTGAAGGAAAATGTGTTGTTACGGACCATAGGGGCATTAAAAAAACAATTGGTGGGCATGACCCTGATCGAATATGGTTATCTTGGCATTTTTGCCGGATTGACCGGATCTGTTCTATCAATCGTAACTTCCTGGATACTGGCAAAATATTTTTTTCAGATCGAATTTTACCCTGATTTTAAATCCCTGGTGATCATCTGGTTAGCGGTTTCTTTATTGACAATGCTGGTCGGCTGGTTCAATACCCGGTCTATCCTTAATCGTTCTCCCCTTGAAGTGCTAAGGAAGGAAGTCTGATGATTATGAATTTGCGTATTTGAGTATTTGAATGCAGGATCTTGTCAGTCCTTTGTCATGGGTGGTTGTATGGACCTCTTTATAAGAAGGGCAGTGAGGTGTTAGAAGAGGAACCTAATAAATCACACCGATTTCCAGGAGAAAAGCCCGGATCAATTCACCACAAATTCTGGTTGGGCATAGGAAGAATTATAAATTGAGTATTGTTAATATTTATTTGAATGAACAAATTTGCAGAAAAATAGTTTTACTCCTTAAATTAAATGAATTTGCCGGGATAATTCCTTTATGTTACCACATATGAATATCAAAACAAAATCCTCTTTTTCGAAATATTTTCAATTCTCACTGCTGGTCGTTCCGATCCTTATCATTGATGCATGTATCTGGAAAAAGCCGGACCTGATCATGGAAAAGGTATCAGAGATCGGCTACACCCGCATCAATGATTCGGCGATTGTACAAATTATCAAGGAAACAGATGGAATAAATATTGAACTTAGATTTGAGGAATCGGAAGACAAAACCTTAAGCCGGCTGGAAAATGATTTAATTGATCTGGCCATTATCCCAAACAATACTGAAGTTGGTGAAGAAATACAGGATATCCGTACACTGGTGCCCCTTCTGCCCAGGATCCTGATCATCATGTATCAGCCGGATATTCCCAAACCTGATAGACTAAAAGATTTGTTGGCTGGCCGAAGAGTAGGATTTGAGATGATGGACCGGACGGACAGCCTCTTTTTCAGGGAGTTATTTGAAAGATATGGGATCGATCCGAATTCCTTTTCATCTACAATTATATCAGGTCATGATCCGGATACAGCCAAAAAAAGAATTGATGTATTTATTACACTGACCCACTTTAAAAATTCATATGTTCGTGATCAGTTGGAGAATGGTGCACTTATTTTTTCCCTGGGAGATCCTTTTTTATTTAATCGCGGTTCAGCAGTCGATGGATTCTGTCTGAATTATCCCAAAGCTTTTCCGTATATTCTACCCAAACATGTATATAAAGGATTACCTGAGGAACCCATCCTGACGATTGCGATTCAGGATTTTTTAATTGCGAGAAAAAACCTCGACGATGAACTGGTTTATGATATCGTTGAGACCATCCATGAGAAAAAAGCCAGCCTGACGCAGAAGGATAGAATGTACGGTTTACTCGATTTCAATTATTCGAATGGAGCAATTTCATTCCCACTGCATCCTGGAGCGCAAAAGTACTTAGACAGAGACAAACCCTCCGTTATGGAAAGGTATGCGGAGCTCTTCGGGGTTATATTTTCTGTTTTTGTGGTGCTAATCGGTGCCATATCCTCTACCCGTCAACGGATGAGGCAGATCAAAAAGAACAGGATTGACACCTATTATAAAAAGCTGCTTGCTATCCGGCAAAAAGCGATCAATTCCCCGGATGAAAAATCTGTCTTTTTCAAAGACCTGACCAGGATCAGAAGTGAAGCTTTTATTGCCTTAGAGAACGAACAGGTACTGGCCAATGAATCGTTCAGTATATTCCTGGAACTCTATGAGAGTATTTATCAGGAACTGGCGCAGGAAAGTTGAATTTTCATCTTCCTGGAAAAATGATCCATATTAATTCTGCCATGAATTGATCAATTGTTTAAATTCTTTCCTAATTTAACAGGTAAAGAATTTTTTAAATTTGAAGCAAACCACAACAGATGGATCACCCGGAAAGTCCCAGGGATTAAGCACGTTTGAAGGAGTATTTACCCCTTCCATCCTTACCATATTGGGCGTGATCATGTACCTCCGTTTTGGGTGGGTAGTGGGGAATGTGGGATTACTGGGCACCTTCATCATTGTGACCATATCAACCAGCATTACCTTTCTCACCTCCATGTCCATTGCTTCCATTGCTACGGATAAACAGGTACGTGGGGGTGGGGCTTATTATATGATCAGCAGATCGTTGGGCATCGAGACCGGGGGTGCCATTGGAATTCCCCTTTACATGGCGCAGGCTTTATCCGTTTCCCTTTACACGATAGGATTTGCGGAAAGTGTCAGTATCGTTTTTTCAAACCTGAACGAAACAGTGGTGGGATTGATAGTGACCATCCTCATTGGCATTTTAGCCCTGATATCTGCTAAAATTGCCGTGAGATCTCAATATTTTGTGATGGCTGCCATTGTCCTTTCACTTTTGTCCTTGTTGTTCGGGAAACCTCTGGAAGAAAGTAGTATTGAATTATGGGGGGTGCCAGCATCAAAATCCGAAGATTTCTGGACGGTATTTGCAGTATTTTTTCCGGCTGTTACCGGGATCATGGCTGGTGTAAATATGTCGGGAAATCTAAAGAATCCTTCAAGAGCGATCCCGGTGGGCACTTTTGCCGCCGTTGGCGCTGGTTATCTGATCTATATGCTCATTCCATTTATCCTGGCCAGCAGGGTAGATGCCGTCAACCTGGTGCGGGATCCGCTGATCATGCGAAAAATTTCATTCTGGGGAGATGCCATCGTACTGGGTGTATGGGGAGCTACCTTATCGAGCGCCATGGGTAGCATGCTCGGAGCGCCGAGGGTTTTACAGGCATTGGCACGCGATGGTGTATTGCCAAAATATTTGCGTTGGCTGGGAAAAGGGACCCGGGAAGATGATACACCGAGGATCGGCACTTTATTTACGATGGGAGTTGCTTTGATCGCCGTGTATTTCGGGAATTTAAATATCATTGCTCCCATCCTGACCATGTTTTTCCTGGCAACCTATGGGATGTTAAATGTTTCGGCTGGGATTGAAAAATTTGTGGGGAGTCCTTCCTTTCGCCCAGTTCTTAAAGTCCACTGGGGCTTTTCCCTGCTGGGCTTTTTTGGATGTATGGGGGTGATGCTTCTGATCAATCCACTGGCAACAAGCGTGGCAATTGTTTTTTTAGTGGTTGTCTTTATCTGGCTCGAACGTAGAGGACTCAGATCTACCTGGGGAGATGTTCGTGAGGGTATCTGGCTTTCCCTGATCAGGTTGGGCCTTTTGAATTTGAACAGTATCATCGATCCCAAAAACTGGAGACCTCATATTCTGGTTTTATCCGGAGCTCCTTCCAAAAGATGGAACCTGATCACTTTAACCAATGATATCATCCATAACAGAGGATTAATGACCATTGGTACCATTTTGTCGGGAAATAAAACCGGTCCTGACCGCAAAAAAAATATGGAAGAAAATATCAAGGACTACCTGGAAAACCGGGGGATCATCAGTCTTGTCAGGGTGATTTCGGCAGCGGATCCTTTCATGGGCGCTGAGAGGCTGGTAGAGACCTATGGACTGGGATCACTGGTGCCCAATACGATCCTTCTGGGAGATTCTACCATCAAGGAGCATTATCCGGCCTATTGCAATATGGTGCATCATTTTTATAAGTCGAAAAGAAACGTGATCATTGTTCGGGAAAATGAAATAAGAAATTTCGGGAATAGGGAACGGATTGATATCTGGTGGGGTGGTTTACGTAAAAATGGAGCCTTAATGATCATCCTTGCGCACCTGCTCCAGCGAAGTATTCCATGGAATGATGTGAGAATAAGGCTAAATATGGTCGTAAAATCGGATCTGGCTGCACAGGAGGCACAAAAAAACATTTCAAACCTTCTGAGCAAAGTGAGAATAAAAATTGAGGATCACGTGATCGTCGCACACAACAAACCTTTTGAAGAGATCCTCCGGCGGGAATCCGCCCTGGCTGATCTGATCATCCTTGGCCTGAAAGAACCTGGAAGTGATTTTATAACTTACTATGATCATTTGATGAATATAAAAACACAGGGTATCGGCTCCACGCTGTTCGTACTGGCTGGTCAGGATATTAATTTTGAAGAGGTGCTTCTTTAAACCGGTCACTGAGAAAGATTTTTGACATCATAGTAGCCAACTTCTACTATTTTATTTCTTCGAGCCAGTACGTATATTGTAACCTACAGATAATCAGGAATTTTAACTTTAAAATTTATCCACCATTTCAGGTTTGATTTTTGAAGACTGTTTTTGAAAAAATGTATTTTGGAAAAAAGGAATTATTTTGTTCAAAGCAATTCATTTAATAGGAAAGGATGGGCCGTTCTTATGGACGGTCAATTTTCTAACGGGTTGATCTGGGGGATTTTTAATGGAAAAAAGAAACACATCTTGTAAAATTGGCCTTAAAAAATTTATATTAGTGGTTTGGGTAATTTAAGGCTGATGAATAAGTGAGTAAATGAATACGTCCACGTTAATAAAGAAGATCATTTTGTATCTTTTTTTTGCCGGCTTTCTGGCATCGCCCATTATCATCAAATATCAGTCCGGCAATAAAGTTCAGGCGGAAAATGCGAATTCAACTGATTTTTCCATGAAACAATTTGGATTTTTCCTCTCTGACGTGACCGAAAAAGCCGGGATTGATTTTATCCATCAATCTCCCCGGCTGGATCCACAACTTGATCATATACTTCCCCAGATAGCTTCCATGGGAGCTTCGGTTTCGGTGGTCGATTTTGACCGTGACGGTTGGAATGATTTTTATCTGACCAGCAGTCACTATGGAGCTATGAATGCTCTTTATCATAATGAAAAGGATGGAACCTTCAGGAATATGGGCAGTGAGCTGGGGATTGCCGATATAAATCTACCCGGTACCGGCGTTTCGATGGGCGCCGTATGGGGAGACTATGATAACGATGGATATGAGGACCTTTTTATTTATAAGTGGGGCCAGTCTGAATTGTATAGGAACATCCGGGGAAAAGAATTTGTAAAGGTCACCCAAGATTTGAATTTTCCGGAATGGGCAAATGTAAATACGGCTTTGTGGTTTGATTACAATTCGGACGGTTTTCTCGACCTTTTTGCAGGCGGTTATTATCCTCCCGAGATTGATTTATGGCACCTGACGACCACCCGAATCATGCCTGAAAGTTTTGAATATGCAAATAATGGGGGGAGGAATTATCTGTTTGAGAATCAGGGAAACGGAAAATTTATTGAAATTGCTGAAAAAGTCGGATTGACTTCAACACGCTGGACACTGGCCGCCGGTGCGGCAGACCTTTCCGGATCAGGATATCCTGATCTGATCATTGCCAATGATTATGGGGTGGATGAATATTATATCAATCTTCATGGACAGGAATTCCAAGAAATTGGAGCGGATGCCGGATTAGGATTCTCTCCTAAAAGTGGCATGAACGTTACTTTTGGCGACATTCAGAATGAAGGGAGCTTGGGAATATACATTACCAACATCACACAGGAAGGTGTTTTGCTTCAGGGCAACAACTTTTGGAAGAGAAATGAAAGTGATCATAAAATCAATTTTTTGAATATTGCCCGCCAGAGAGGAATTGAACTGGGCGGTTGGAGTTACGGAGCACAATTCGGGGATTTAAACAATGACGGAGCCCAGGATCTTTATGTTGCGAATGGTTTTATATCTGCTCAGAAAGGAACGACTTACTGGTATGATTATTCCAAGGTTACGGGTGGAAATAAAACCATCATCTCGGATGCCAGGAATTGGCCGGATATGAAGGGGAGGAGTCAGTCAGGATACCAGCGTAATAAAATATGGCTCAATGATGGTACAGGATTTTTTCAGGAAGTCGCTGAATTGGCTGGTGACCATGCCACCCTTGACAGCCGTTCCATCGTGATGGTGGATCTTTGGAACCGCGGTGTGCTGGATATCATTGTGGCCAATCAGAATAATTTTCCCTTGGTTTACAAAAATACGGTCGACAGTGTAAATCATTGGATAACTTTTGATCTGACAGGGACAACAAGCAATCGAAGTGCGATTGGGGCAAGGGTAGATCTGATCTGGGATCATAAAATTCAGACACAGGTTATTTCAGGAGGGATTGGTTTTTGTGCTCAGAATCAGCGTCGCGTTCATTTTGGACTTGGTAGTGCATCCAGTATAGACAAGGCAGTCATCCATTGGCCATCCGGAAAAGTCCAGGAAATTTATCAGCCGCAATTGAATCATTTACATCAGATAACCGAAGAGATATGAGCATCGCAAATACCTTCAGTGTAAAAGAGGAAAACTCACATCAGGAAGCAGAAAGAAAGAAGCCGGAACCTCCGCGATCCTTGATCGGAAGGATCGATTTCAGATATGTGCCTCCTGTATTTATTACCCTGATCCTGCTGGTAGGGCATTTTTCATTCGGGATCCTGGAAGGCTATACAAAAATTATGATAACGCTCGCTTCAAGTATCCTTACCGAATTGGTCCTCTCCTACATGATGCTTGGAAGGTTTAAAAATTTATCAAGCGCCTATATTTCCGGAATCAGTGTAAGTATTTTGATCCGATCAAATTTATTGTGGCCCTACATCGTAACTGCGGTCTTATCGATCGCTTCCAAATATGTATTGAGATACAAAGGACGTCATATCTGGAATCCATCCAACTTTGGGATCTCCTGGATGTTGTTTGCCGCCCCTTTCAGCGTGGCAGGATTGAGCATACAATGGGGAAATAATATATGGCCGATGATGGTCATATGGATGCTTGGACTGGTGATTGTGACACGGGCAAAAAGATATCATATTACCGTTACCTATGTGATCAGTTTTATTTTCTTTGCTTTTATCAGGAGTTTGATCACGGGAGATGCTTTCCTCACTGAAGTGGCTCCTTTAACTGGTCCCATGTATCAATTATTCATCTTTTTCATGATCACAGATCCAGCTACTACGGTCAAGAGTAGAAAAGGGCAGATTCTGGTTGCTTTTACCATTGCACTGGTAGAATTTATTCTTCGGTTAAGCCAGTTTATTTATGCTCCTTTTTATGCGCTGTTTATGGTAGGTCCTCTTTTTATGATCTTTGATCTGTCAAGAAAGAAAAAACCTGCACTTCAAAATCAACAAATCTGATCGCCCAGTAGGTCAGGAAAAATCGGAAAATCCTTCTTCTGAAAATCTCCGGGTTCTTTGATCCACTGCATGATGATGAAACTGAATGTGAAAAGTGACTATTCCCCATATAATACCCATTTTTCCGAATGCATTCGATTATTATAAAGTCATGACCCGATAGATTATTTAATGATTGGATAATTTATAAATGTAGGTAGGGAAGAGCCTTATAAATTTTCAGCTCAATTCCTATTAGGACCTAAATGATACATATAATAAAATGATTTTCCTGGCAGGGTAAATCATTTTAAATGACTTCGATCAGAGTCTTATTACTTCTGCGTTGATCTCAAAGGCAGTAAGCAGCTGGCGTGTAAACTTCATATGTCCGTGAGTTACGTATATTCGAAATATCCCATTTTTCATGTCTGCAAGCGTAGACAAGACGGACCATTTGTTGATCAGGTCCTTCGTGTCTTTCTCTTTTTTGGATAGCTCAAAATACCCTTTGGTGTCATTTTTTCTGGCCGCTACATCCGGCATAAAATCAATTTTCGTGGATTTGCTGATCAATCGTGGAGGCTTATCATAATCATCAATATCAGCCCGGATATCGGTAAATCCCTGCTTTTTGACTTTTTCAATTACCATGTTGACTTTTTTGACATAACTTTCATTATTTCTTGAATGTTTCAGCATTTTTTATATCTCCTTTTTTAGTTTACTCCAACTTGTATTAATACGAAAAAAATGGGAGAATGTCAAGTAAACAGGGGACTTGTTTAATCATTTCACTGAAATCCAACTTCAATTTTAAAAAATAAGATCAAAATATCAGGTGGATCCCAGAGCAAAGAGTATGAGGATATTGAGATGAATTAATTTTAATTAAGATAAGACAGCATAAGATGAAGGTAATAAGGAACTCGTATTTTTTATTTTTATCTTAGAAGTGTATTTTTAGATCCAGGTCTTCTGAATTTGATTTTATTATAATATCAGAAGCCTGCAGGCCAATTTGAATTTTTTGATGATCATATAAACCGAAAAGTTTATGAAAAATTCCAGAAGGAAATTTATGAAGAAAACAATGATGGGGAGTGCAGGTATTTCCCTTTCTACCATGTTCATGGATGCAAAGAGCTATTCAAGGATAAAAGGAGCGAATGACCGGATCCATTTTGCGATAATCGGACTCAATGGAAGGGGAAAAGCTTTATTAAGTGCGGTTGCCAAGGCTGATAATACCGCCATATCCTATTTGTGTGACGTTGATTCAAGAGTTTTAGCGGAGACGGCCGGAATGGCCAAAGAACTTACCGGAAACAGCCCAAAAACCGTAGAGGATGTCCGGAAAGTACTGGAGCAGGCCGATGTTGATACAGTAGCGATTGCCGTCCCTGACCATTGGCATACACCGATGGCAATCATGGCTGCACAGGCAGGGAAAAATGTTTATGTGGAAAAACCAGCCTGTCATAATCCACAGGAGGGTGAATGGCTGGTGAAGGTTCAGGGAAAAACCGGGAAAATCATGCAATTGGGGACCCAACAGAGGTCAGCACCCACTTCCATTGAAATCATTCAGGAGATCAGAAAGGGTATTATTGGAGAACCTTATTTTGGAAAAGCCTGGTATTCTAATGCGCGGGAATCCATTGGAACGGGACAGAAGGTACCCGTTCCGGATTGGCTGAACTGGGATTTATGGCAGGGACCAGCTCCCAGGAGGGACTTCCAGGATATCTGGGTTCATTATAACTGGCATTGGTTCTGGGATTGGGGAACCGGTGAGGTCAATAACAATGGTTTGCACGAATTGGATATTTGTCGCTGGGCGCTGGGTGTGGATTATCCGGTTAAAGTTACTTCAGCTGGAGGGCGGTTTCACTTTGATGACGATTGGGAATTCTATGATACGCAAATAGTAAGCTATGAGTTTCCAGAGAATAAGATGATGAGCTGGGAAGGTAAAAGTTGTAATCCTTTTCAGTTTTTTGAGCGGGGAAGAGGATCCACCATTCATGGGACCAAAGGAACTGCCCTGATCGATCGTAATGGTTACATTGTTTATGATATGGATGGGAAGGTGATCAGGAGCCGGGAAGAATCTGAAACCAGTGCCACCCTGAATACCATTGGTGCCGGTGGATTGGATGATTATCACATGAATAATTTTTTAAATGGAATCAGGAATGGAGAAAAACTGAATGCACCAATTCCTCAGGGAGTGATATCCACCAATTTATGTCACCTGGGGAATATTTCTCAGAAAACCGGGAGAACCTTGCATATCAATCCGGACGACGGCACGATCATGGGGGATGGAGAGGCCATGCTGATGTGGAGAAGGGAATACGAACCAGGCTGGGCACCGGTAGTATGAATCCAAGGTTTTATTCTGATTATAGAGACATTCCCGGAGTGATTAGGCAAATATTTATCCCGGATGATTGATGACAAGATTTTTATTGATCATTTTTCCTGTACGGATGTTTGTCCCGTTCCAGAGGGAATACTGCATATCGTCAGGATTGGTTGAAAGAACTATACGATACCCAAACCGAAGTAATCTAATTATAACCATATGAAAAATTTAACACTTAACCGACGAGATTTCCTGAAATCAGGTTCAATGGCAATTGGCTTTACTGCATGGGGTAAAAATTCACTTTTTGCATTACCCGAAAAAGCAAATTTTAATGATTCCCGGATTAAGCTCAGCCTGTCAGCCTATTCATTTAATTCGGAGTTCAGGAATGGAGAACTGACCATGCATGAATTCATCGACTATTGCGATACTTTAAAACTGGATGGTACCGAATTGACTTCTTATTATTTTGAATCAGAGGAGGATGCATATCTGTTGGAATTACGGAACAAATGTTTTCATCTGGGACTGGATATCAGCGGAACCGCGATCGGTAATAATTTTGTCACCTCCGACAGGGCCAAAAGAAAGGAAGAAGTCGAAAACGTAAAAAGCTGGATCGATAAGGCTGCCGTGCTGGGAGCACCTACCATCCGGGTTTTCGGTGGCTACGAGATTCCAGATGGACATACGGAAGAGGATGCTTATGATTGGGTAATCTCATCATTGCAGGAATGCGTTGAATATGCAAGTCGGAAAGGTATCGTACTTGCCATAGAAAACCATGGGGGTTTCCCGACTACCTCCGCACAGGTGATTCATATTGTTAAGGAAATTGATTCACCCTGGTTTGGTGTCAACCTGGATACAGGTAATTTTAATAGTGACTGGTACCGGCAAATTGCAGAACTTGCTCCCTACGCGGTGGTTGTTCAATTGAAAGTTAAAATGAAATCAACGATTGAGGGGGGGAAACCGATCGCCGCGGATGCGGAACAAATAATTAAAATTCTCAAAAATGAAGGATACCGCCGGTATTTGGCGTTGGAATATGAAGAAGACAGGCCCTATGAAGATATTCCGGAATGGATAGACCGTTTAAAAGCATGCATTCACTGATATTTTTATTAAAATGACTCCGGCATTAGTGAATAATTATAAATGAAAACACAATTTTTAAATCCACTTATCTTCCTAATTCTTTGGATTACTTTCTGTGGAAATAATTGGAGGGAGGATTTTACTGGATCAAAAGATACATCTGCTGGAGATTTAGTCATATGGGCTCATTTGATATATGATTCAGTTGCATTCCAGACTGTACATCTCCATATTCCATTCAATTTTTTAAATGGCATTCTTGGCGGGTGTTTTGATCATATAGAATTTCAAAACCGTCCGTATAGGGGTATTCCACAGGGAAGAGCTGTTCCAGGATATTTTAATAAGGATTGTATAGGGGAAAATAACAGCTAATACTCAAGAACTAACCAGATGATTTTAATTGTTAATAATATAAACTTTTTAAACTAACCATCATGGATCGCAGACATTTTATCAAAAACAGTATGGGCATTGCCGTAGCAGGTACCACGCTGGTCAATGGATTGTACGTGCCCAGTGCCTTAGCGTCACGTTTTAATGATTTACCAGTCATTGACATTCCCAGTCCACATTTAACCAGACTGGTCCTCAAACCCATCATGACCAACATGTATCATACCGCGGAATGGGAGGGACCTTGTCGTTTTAATGTGGTTTCATCAGCAGAAGAGAAGGAACGGGCAATGGATTCATTCAATGCTTTCTCCAGCCGGATCACAAAGAATGAGTTCAAGCTGGATCCTACGAATGTGGAATTCCTCGACCCGGATTTGTTGCTTTTTGTGGAAGACTTTAAATTGAATGAAGCCGATCTACAAAAGTTAGATAAGGAGATGGCCGTCGCTGATGTGATATTTATTGATCCAAGCGGCGCTTCAAAAGCGACCTATGATATCGCCGCCCGATATAAAAAACCCGTGATATTTGCCTGGGGACTGAATTGCCGGATCGTCGATATATCAGCATATTGCAGGAGTTTAGGATTGGAAGCCTTTACTCCGAATTCAACCGAAGAGACAAATGAAATTCTGAGGCTTCTAAGAGCAAGAAAAGTTTTTTCACAGACCCGTATCCTCTACCCGACCAACTGGGGATGGCCTTCCGTGGCATCGGTGGCAGGTATTAACGAACCTGAAAAACTGAAAGACCGTTTTGGAATTGAGTTGAAAACCATTTCCTATGATGAACTTTCTCAGGAAATGGATATCTCCAAAGACAGCCTGGAAGAAAGGAAAAAAGCGGAGGAAATGGCAGCCATTATCTATGAAAATGCTGAAAAAACCTACCTTGACAGGGAATATGTGGCCCGGAGTATGGAATTTTATAATACGGTGATCCGGTTAATGAAGAAACATGAATGCAATGCCTTTACCATTGAATGTTTTGAATTCTGCACTAGCCGTCTGCCTCAGAAATGGAATATTACACCCTGCCTGATCCACACCTTATTTAAAGATCTTGGCATTCCATCCGCCTGTGAAGGAGACCTGGGAGGATTGCTTTCCATGCATCTATTGATGTCGTTATCCCGGAAATCATCGCATATGGGCAATATGTTTTACAGGGAGGAGGGTAAAATGGAGATCAACCACAGTGTGCCTGGATTAAAAATGAATGGTTATGATCAGGAACCTCTTCCGTTTCAGTTAGGCCGTTTCGTTGAATCAGGATGGGGGACCAAAGCCGTGGTGGATTTTATGGATAATGAAGAAAAGACGGTGACCGTGGCACGGATGAATCCAACAGCAACGGGTTTGCTGGTGTTAAAAGGTAAACTGGTAGGTTCAAAAGGATATGAAGAGGATCTCAGAGGCTGTTCTGTGTCGGCGTATATCGTGGGTAAGGAAAGTGGAACTGCTGATGAATTTATGAGAAGGCAGGCTGATTACGGAAATCACCTGGTCTGGGTATATGGCGATTACACCGAAGAACTCATTAAACTGGGAGAATTGTTGAAGATCGATGTCGAGATGGTATCATAAATGATGAAGTTAAAAGTTTTATTCGTTTGTATCATCCTGCTCCTGTCATTTTTTGACCTCCTCAGTAAAGGAGAAGGCTGGTCAGATATTGAATTAATTATTTAGATATTCATAAAACATTCATTATTAGAGTTCTATAAAATTAAATTAAGGGTATTATGAAACGAAGAAAATTCCTCGTCAATTCTTTACTGGGAGCGGCTGGATTTAAGCTGACCTCCTGCCATTCAAATGCACCTGAGTCTGCATCCCCTGATAACCAGACTACGATTCAGGAAGTTCCAAGATACAGATCCCAGCAACTGGTTGCCGGAAATCCAAAAATGAGTGCGAATGATAAGATCATCCTGGCACAAATCGGAGCGGGGGGATGGGGTACCAATCTCGCACTGGAAGTCGGTAATTTAAAGGCCAATGCAGAATTTAAATATATATGTGATGTCGATGATACCCGGGGCGGAAGGGCCATAACTGAATTGGGTAAAATCCAGGGATACGAACCTGAACGGGTCCGGGATATGCGACAGGTCTTTGACGACAGGGACGTCGACGCCGTGATCATCGCTACGCCTACGCACTGGCATACGCTGGCTTCGCTTTGGGCGATGCAGGCAGGAAAAGATGTTTATCTGGAGAAATGCATTACACATAACGTAACGGAAGGCCAGAAACTGGCCGCTGCAGCCATGAATTACGGTCGTATTCTGCAGTGCGGGCTGCAAAATAGGAATGCAGCGTATAATTGGGAAGCGGCTGACTATATAAATTCAGGAAAACTGGGGAAAATTTTGAATGTGACGGTGATTGGATACCTGAACGGCCCGGTTCCGCTTAATGAAAAGCCAGAACAGGGCACTCCGGACTATATTGATTGGAATATGTGGCTTGGTCCGGCTCCCGAAGCACCTTATAGTGTTTCACGAAATAAATCATGGCATTATTACTGGGAATACAGCGCAGGCATGTGTATGGAAGATGCCATTCATCAGATGGACCTGATGCGTTTTGTCCTTGGGAATCCGGGATTGCCCAGAACCGTCTGCAGTGCGGGAGGGAGATATGCCTTAGGGGATGACCGGAAAGTCCCCGACGTTTTGAATGTGGTGTATGATTATGAAAATTTTACAATCAACTTACAGGTGGGGGAATTTTGCCAGTATCTCATCAAAACCTCTCCGGAAATACGTTATAGTGATGAATTTCCTGATTGGACCACCAACAGTTCAAAGATCATCATCCAGGGAACAGACGCCATGATGATCCTGGGAAGAATGGGAGGAGGTTGGCAGGTTTTTGGGGATGAAGGGAAAATAGTGGATCAGATGCCCGGAAGATTTCCATTGCAGGACAATTTACGGAATTACCTGAGCTGTATCCGTTCACGGGAAGTGCCCAATGCCAATATCGTCCAGGGTCATATGAGCGCCACGATGCTGCATTATGCCAACATGTCCAACAGGCTGAATAATGTCCAACTTGAAATAGATCCGGAAACAGAATTAGTTAAAAACCACCCGGAAGCCAATGAAATGGCCATGGGAAAATACCGGGATGGGTTTACATTGCCTGAAATCAGTTGAATTAATTGAATGCAGAAAAAAATAACAGGCAGGATTTTGCGAAAAGTAATCCCCGGAGGTATTGCCTTCATCATCCTGCTGATCGCATTTGCCTACATTCGTACCTGGAACAGGATCGAACTTGAATTCAGGATCCGGATGAATCCTGATCTTATTCAGGTATCCACCTATGGAGAACCTCCTACCTTTGCCATATGGCTTGAAAACAGAAGAGGGGAGCTGGAAAACATCTATGTCACCCATCGGGCCTATGAAAATGACTGGGAAGGTAAGCCTGAAGTTCCCGTTGCTCTGCCATACTGGTTTCATCTGAATGAAACAGGCAGTTTTTCAGATAAGAATGGATTTCTACAGACAGATGCGGTTACAGGAGCAACCCCCAGGGATGCGTCTTTCACAATCCGGGTGGAAGTTCCCCGGGATTCATTATTCCAGTGTTGGATTGAGATGAACCTTTCAGGCGACTATAATGATTTTTATAAAGAAACGGATCCCGTGAACCGGACCTCGGATGAATATGGGAACGGTCAGCCTGCACTGATATATTCAGGAGAGATAAATTCCATTCCTGGTCAGCAGGTAGAGCCTGAGATCCTTGGAATGAGTCTGACTTCCGATTCAACCAAAAATATTATCTGGCCGTTAGAGGGAATCACTACAGCCGATAAGGTTTTTCGTTCGATTGAAATAAAAGCAGTCAGACCTAAACCCTATATTATTAAGTTTGATTAATGAAAATGATCATTCTGAAGGCTGTTCATTCATTAAATAAACATTTTTGAAATGTTTGCTGGATCTTTTGAAAGGTAAATAAAAGGCTACTTTTTTTTCTGAAGCGCTCCGAGGGGTCTATTCGATACTGGTTAAAGGGTGTTTGCTGTTGTGGTATTTCATCCCATTAGTCATATGGGAATCAATAAAAATGTTTACAGGCCCTTCGCGGAGCTCAGCAAGAGAAATTTTTTCAGGGAAGATCAAAAGCTAAAAAGTACGTTTTTCATCCTGAGGCCCCCAAAGGATCTGTAGAGGTCTGAATTAGAATAAAAACCATTATATTCAGGCGATAATTAATAAAATATGCCGAGTATAAACAATTAACCATAATGAAAATAGGAGTGCTTGATTCCGGATATATTTCCTATTCAATTGAAGAACAACATGTAAAGAAATATGGATATGAACTGGAGGTTTTTAGAGATCATTACGGAAATATTTCAGAGAAAATCGAATTTTCAAAGGATAAAACTGGTTTATTCATCCGGCAGACTGAAATCGATAAGTTTTTTCTCGATCAGTGTCCGGAACTGAAAGCCATCGTGCGTTATGGGATAGGATATGATAATATCAATCTGGAAGAAGCGAAAGCTCACCGGGTGAAAGTGGCCAATGTGCAGGGTTATGCGACAAATTGTGTATCAGAACATGCCATGGCACTTATGTTTGCCTGCCTGCGCTCCCTGCCAAAAGGTATGGTGGATATCCATAACCGTTTTGGGAAGCCACCAGTTCCGGATATTTTCGAGCTACATGATAAAACCCTGGGCATCATCGGTCTGGGCCGTATTGGAAGCCGGTTCGCATCGAACTGCAGACATATTTTTAAGAGAGTTCTAGCCGCGGACCCATATATTGCAGAAGTGAAATTCCGGAAAGTGGGGGCAATCCGGTCCGAATTAAATGAACTGTTGGCCGAAAGTCACGTGATATCCCTCCACTGTAATCTGACCAAGGAAACCTATCATCTCATCAACCGGGAAACAATTGGAATGATTAAAAACAGACCGATTATTATCAATACAGCGAGGGGACCCGTGATGAATGAAAGGGATGTATGGTGTGCCCTGAATGAAAACAGGATCCATAGTGCTGGCATCGATGTTTGGGAAGATGAGCCACTTACATCAAAGCAAAGATCCCTGACAGATCATTCCCGGGTTGTTTCAACGGGTCATTATGCCTGGTATTCTGAATATTCCTCCCTGGAATTGCAGAAAAGAGCCGCCGAAAATATGGTCGGGCTGCTGAAAGGAAAAAATGTTCCGGATCAGATTATTTAAAAAATGGGTTTTATTGTAATTTGCATCGGTCTGACAATTTCTTTTTATTATATTTTAAATCTAAATATCAGCGCCAGATGAATGCTATTTTTAAACTTTCAACATTTTTTTTCTTGTTTTTTTTCATAGTTACATCATCATGTACATCCGGATTGAGTCAGTCAGAAAGAGAGGCTAAACCGAACATTGTCTTGCTTTTTGCGGATGACCTGGGTTATGGAGATCTGGGTATATTTGGAAACCCTACGATTAAGACCCCCAACCTGGATCAAATGGCTGCTGAGGGGGTAAAACTCACCCAGTTTTATGTGGCTGCTTCTATCTGCACGCCCAGCCGAGCCGGTTTGATGACCGGTAGATTGCCGATAAGGAATGGGATGTGTGGGGGAAGGGGTGTTTTTTTCCCGGATACCCGGGGAGGATTGCCACAGGAAGAGATCACCATTGCGGAAGTGTTGAAAGAACAGGGATATGCGACAGCGTGTATAGGCAAATGGCACCTCGGACATGCGCCCGAATTCCTTCCCCCAAGCCAAGGATTCGACTATTATTTTGGTATTCCCTATTCAAACGATATGAGTCCGGCCCAGAATCAATGGAAGGGAGCAAAAAAATTTCCCCCTACTCCTTTGATCCTTGGAACGGAGATCATAGAGGAAGAACCCGATCAGCGATTCCTGACCCGAAGATATACGGAACATGCTATCAGATTTATTGAGAAACATGCTGATGAGCCATTTTTTATATACCTTCCCTATACTTTTCCACACGTTCCCTTGTATGTATCCGATGATTTTGCCGGAACCAGCGAACGGGGATTGTACGGCGATGTTGTACAGGAAATTGACTGGAGCGTTGGGGAAATTATTAAAACACTCAAGACAACCGGATTGGATACCAATACTTTTGTTTTTTTTACCAGTGATAATGGGCCCTGGCTTGCTATGAGGGAAGAGGGTGGATCAGCCGGTTTATTGTTCGAAGGAAAAGGTTCTACCTGGGAAGGAGGCATGCGCGAACCCGCCATTGCACGGTTTCCAGGAAGGATTAAAAAGGGAAGTGTATCCTCGGCAGTAGCCACTACACTTGATCTGTTCCCGACTTTTGCCACATTGGCTGGAGCAAATGTTCCTGGCGATCGGATCCTGGACGGTGTTGATATTTTACCCGTTCTGACTGGTCACAGGAAAACCGGTAAGGATACGGTATATTTTTATAAAGGAAGAGAATTATATGCGATCCGGAAAGGGGCCTGGAAAGCCCATTTTATCACGGTAATAAGGCCCTATGGTCCAGATGTGCAGACTGAAAAACATGATCCGCCCATATTGTTCAATGTGGAGGTAGATCCCACTGAGAAATACAATTTAGCTGAGGAACAACCGGAGATCATTGACGAGATCCTGGCGATCAAAAAGGCACATCAGGCAAACCTCGAGAATGTGCCGACAAGGATTAAGTGATTATTATTTATTTTCAGAGCTCACTATAAAATCATGAAAATAAACCTATTGATATTATTGGCCACCCTGGTGTTATCCTGCATGGCACCTGAGAAAAATGGAGATTCAATTTCAGAAAAGAATAAAATCCCATTTTACTGGGAGAATGCCACGGTTTATTTCCTTTTAACGGACCGCTTCTACAATGGGGATACCACCAATGATTTCTCCTTTGACCGAAAAAGAGACGGTTCCAAATTGCGGAGCTTTCTGGGAGGAGACATCAAAGGCATTACACAAAAAATTGAAGAGGGATATTTTAATGATTTGGGAGTGAATGTGATATGGCTGACACCTCCTGTCGAACAGGTACATGGCTTTACTGATGAGGGTACCGGTAAAACCTATGGATATCATGGATACTGGACTTTCGACTGGACCCATATTGATCCTAATTTTGGCACATGGGATGATTTAAAGACCATGGTTGAAACGGCACATCAACAGGGGATCAGGATCCTTCTCGATGTAGTTCTTAACCATACGGGTCCAGAAATAGCCGGAGAGCCTGCCTGGCCGGACACCTGGGTGAGGACTTCGCCCACCTGCACTTTTACCGGATTTGAAACGGCTGTCAGCTGTACCCTGGTGAAAAATTTACCGGACATCCGGACTGAAAAAGACATTGGAGTAGGGTTACCTCAATTCCTGAGCTCCAAATGGGAGAATGAAGGGCGTCTCGAAAATGAAATGTCAGAACTCCATTCTTTTTTTGAAAGAACCGGATATCCCAGGGCTCCGAAATACTATATCATCAAATGGTTAACGGATTTCATCCGGGAATTGGGCATCGATGGATTCAGGGTGGATACGGCCAAGCATGTTGAACCAGGGGTTTGGCAGGAATTACGGGAACAAGTAAAAGTGGCTTTCCGGGAATGGAAAAATAATCATCCCGATCAAATATTAGATCAGAATGAATTTTTCATGGTGGGAGAGGTATATGGCTTTAATATACATGAGGCGCCTTTGTATAATTATGGGGATTCCCTGGTTAATTTTTACCAGGAAGGATTCAGCAGTCTCATCAATTTTTCATTTAAGACGGATGCCGAAAAATCAATGGAGGAGTTATTCAGCTTTTATTCAGACAAATTGAATAATGAATTGAAGGGATCGGGAATCATGAATTATATTTCCTCTCACGACGACAGCGGGCCATTCGATCTGCACAGGACAAAAGTATTTGAATCAGGGACCAAATTACTACTTTCTCCGGGAACGGTTCAGATCTATTATGGTGATGAGACCGCCAGACCGCTGGATGTAGCAGGGGCCCAGGGGGATGCACATCTCCGGTCCTTTATGAATTGGGAAGATCTTGAATCGAATGCACAGAAAGGCGATTTCACCGTTGGGGAAGTTTTTAAACACTGGAGTAAATTGTGCAAATTCAGAAAAGAACATCCGGCTGTTGGAGCAGGTATTCATCATAAGATCAGTGATAAACCTTATATTTTTACACGGACACTGGCGGGCGATCCCACTACCGATCAGGTGATGGTAGTGATGGAACCGACTTCCACGAACATTTCTGTGAAAGGATTTTTCCAGGAAGGGACGGTCGTAAAAGATTATTATTCCGGACGTCTGGCTACAGTGAAAGATAACCAGTTGTTATTTGATGCGCTTGAAAATATTGTTTTGCTCGGCAAACCCCTTTAATAATATTTTAATTAAAAAAAAATATAGCATTATCTATTGAATAATAACGAAATCAAAATTTATATGCAGGATCCATTGATTTGTTCAATTAAATCCCAAATGCTTTCAGAGTGGATCGTCTCACTTCATCGTAACCTTTCGAAGCCAGGATGCCTGCAACTCCGGTTTCCATAGCAATAAATATACTGTTTTGAAATCGTTCTACATCACTGGGAAATGGCTGCATGGTACCTGGAGCATGCCAGGGGACATCGATTCCAATTCCAGCAAAAACAATCGATTTTTTTAGGAAGTGTCTTCTTTCCACTTCTCTTCAATCGGATTGCAGTTATAAAAATTGAGTCTTTTTGAGGTGTTTGAATTAATATTTTTTCCTGAATAACAGGGCCTGAGGAACGCCTGGTTTGTGAAGTTTTTTCACGGGGTGATGGCATCCGCGAAAATGAAAACAAAGAGTAAGGTGCTTATTCCGATTCCAATCATAAAAATCGTGTAGGACCAATGTAACAATCGATATCTTTCATTCAGAATTTTACCTAGATGATAGAGATCTGCAGAAAGGTCATCATAAATGGTCCGTGGATCTTTATTCAATTCACGCATCCGGATCATAAAATCATTAAATGTGGTGTTCATGAAATTTGCAAAGCTGGAAAAAGGAGGGTGATCTCCATCCATCCTGTCGGGATCGACCTTATAGCCATTCACCTTAGGTCTTGCGGATAAAATGGCAAAAACGACAGATAACAGCGAACTGAGCAGTAGGGTGATGACGGGTGCTAAAAACCGGTAATTATTGTTGCTGAATTTATTATAAAAGGTGAAACCAAGACCGGCAAAGATAATGATTACTGCAAGTATCATGGTATTGATGCTGATCATCATATTGGATTTTCGATCGATGGCAGAACTCAGATTGAAATGATTTCGAAAATTGATCCTGTAAAACGTATCGATGCTGCGGCCAAGATCCATGCGCTTATTTTCGCGGGAAGTCTTTTTACGGACCTTATTCATCCGCTCCCTCTGTTTTTTTAAATTTTTTACCCTGACCGCTTCATATTTTTTAAAGGCCGCTTCTGTTTGGAAAGAAGCATCGGATAAAATTTTATACTGATATTTCTCCCAATCATAATCATCAATAAACTTATTGAGAAAAGATTCATATTCCATCCGAAGTAATTCCGCTTTTTTTATAAAACTTTTCTTTCCTACATAAGCACTGTCCGCATCGTGAAGAATTCTTTCCAGCAGGGAAGGATTCGCCCTGGGAGTATAAGAGGTTCGGATCAGGGAGGTAATTTTTTTAATAAATTCTTCATCAACACCGTTCTCTTGTAAAAAAGATTCAGCCGTGGAAATGCTATGGGAAACAGGTTTCTTATAATCAATCAGCAGACCCGCATCCCTGAACCAGGCTGCCAGGAGAAGTGGTTTTTGAAAATAATTACTGATCTGGTACTGATTGGCGAGCTCCCTGACGATTCCTATCTTTGATTTGATATATCTGAAATTATGAAAATAAAATCCTTCCTTCCCACTTTTTTTATGAAGGATTTCTACCTGGTTGGCGGCTTTATTCAGTAAATCTTCATCAATCATATGTAAGTATGTAAAAGATAAGCATCATACTCCCCCTTTCTGGAATCGTCGCAATGATAATAAAAAATATTTTGAGAATGAATCTAAAACTTTAATGATCATTTTAATTCAGACAAATAAATTAATAAAAGTTTGAATGTCTGATGACTGAAAAAAACCAACCAGAAAAGAAAGTTACATAAATTGACAAACCCGGAATTATCAATTGGCTGGAAATCTACTGCAATTATAAAAGAATTCAAATTATTAAAGTAAATTTCAATCTATTGATTTCTTTTTTGTATATGAATAAAAATAAGGATGACTGGTAAAACCGATGCGATCATAATTGGAAGCGGGCCCAATGGCCTGGCAGCAGCAATTTATCTTCAGCAGAAAGGGCTTTCAACCATGGTCATAGAGGAATTCGCATTGCCCGGAGGATCCTGCCGTACCCTGGAACTTACTTTGCCTGGTTTCAGGCATGATATTGGATCCTCCATCCATCCGTTGGCTTATTCATCCCCTTTTTTTTCAACATTACCATTATCCGATCATGGGTTAGAATGGGTGCATCCGGATATTCCTTTCGTTCATCCAATGGATAATGACCGTGTTATGGCAGCCTTCACGGACCTGAGACGGACAAGTCAACAATTTGGAATTGATGAGAAAATATATTTAGAAATTTTCGAACGATTGACGCATGATTGGGACCGGATACAGACGGATGTGCTGGGTCCTTTGTCCTGGCCTTCTGATCTAAGACGTATGCTTTATTTTATCCGCCTAGGGCTTCCATCAGCCAGAAAATTTATTCATTCAAACTTCAAGGAGGATCTGGTGAAAACCTTTTTTTATGGGGCTGCGGCACATTCTTCATTACCGTTGGATAACCTGGCAACCACTGCATTCGGGCTCGTTTTGTTGATCCTGGCTCATAAAAAAGGCTGGCCATTCCCAAAAGGAGGGGCCGGGCAGATCACCAGCGCATTGACGGGTTATTATCAATCCCTTGGTGGTGAAATGCTACTAAATCATAAAGTGAGAGATCTGAGAGAACTTCCTCTTGCGGATGCATACTTATTGGATCTGACCCCCCGGCAGATCCTCAGCCTGAAAGGTACCCGATTCAATAAGTTTTATAGAAAAAGATTGGCCAATTATTCATATGGTGCCGGTGTATTCAAGGTCGACTGGGCGCTCAGTGATCCGGTCCCGTTTAGGAATGAACTTTGCAGAAAGGCCGGAACCCTACATCTGGGTTATTCCTGGAAAGAGATTGAAGAATCTGAAAAAGGGGTTCATAATGGGAAAAATTCAGAAAATCCTTATATCATACTGGCTCAACATTCCCTGTTTGATCCTTCCCGGGCTCCGGCTGGAAAACATACGGCATGGGCTTATTGCCATGTTCCATATGGAGATCTGGAAGATCGGTCGGTATTTATAGAGGACCAGATCGAAAAAGCAGCTCCAGGATTTAGAGATATTATTCTGCATCGTTCCTGTCACAATACACAGGCACTGGAGTCCTTTAATCCGAATCTGGTGGGAGGCGATATCAATGGAGGCAAACAGGATATCACCCAGCTATTTACCAGGCCCGTAGCCCGTTGGTCGCCCTATACCACACCGGATCAACGTGTCTACCTATGTTCCTCTTCCACACCTCCCGGGGGTGGGGTTCATGGAATGTGTGGATACCACGCAGCCAGGAAAGTGTTTTTTGATCATTTTAATCGTATTCAATGACCTTTTGTAAAGCCAGGCTATTCGGTAAGGTTATTTCTTTGTTTTGATCGGTCCTGATATGGATGTAAAAGAGTGTTATATCCAGTATGGTTCCGGTGATGGTTGTATTTCCTTCCATTACCGCAATCTTTCCGCCTATCTTATACGGGAAAAAGAAATATAAAATAATGGAGGCTGTCAGATTGCTTAAGATTGACCAATGTGCAAACAAAGCCACCCCAATCACTGTGAAAACCGAGGCAAAACCAAGTGAAAGGCCCTTGAAGGATATTTCCCAGATGCCGGCGATCAAAACAAGGATCAGGATCAGGATCAGAATATTGATGAGTTTTTTAATGTAAAGTTCTCTTGAACGTTCTATGGAATTCAAACGGGCATGCCGGTTAACGAGCCTTTTTATGATCGCCCTGAAAACAAAATATAATAGGATCAGTAGGAGGGTTGAACCAATCTGAAACAGCCTGTTTCTGATTTCTTCGGGTAAAATATGAGTATCCATAATATAATTGATTGGACAAAAATATATAAGATATGGATGGTACTTCCTTTCAGGATTAATAATTTTTTTAAATATGGATCGATGTTATATCCGATTTGATTTCTGGAATATTAACTTGTCATGAGTAAAGAAATATTTTTACTTATCTTGAAAAACAAAATTATGCAACTCATTAAACCGATTTCCATTTACAGGGCGTTTTTTATTTTTATCATCATTTTTATCATGGGCTGTTATCAGATCAAAGATGGAAAGGAGAGTAAAAGGGAGGAAATACTTTCTGTGGAAAAAGAATTTATGGAAAAGGTCGAAGAATGGGGAATCAAGGATGCTTTCTTATACTTTGCGGATGACAGCGCTGTACTTGTCAGGAACGATCATTTAGTCAGAGGAAAACAGGAAATTGCCGCTTATTATAACCAGTCTGCCTCGAAGGATATTTTGCTTACCTGGCAACCGGCCTTTGTGGAGGTTTCAAATTGCGGAGATCTTGCCTATACTTACGGGCCTTTTAGTTTTACTTTGAAGGATTCCACGGGAAGGGAAATGGTCTCCAAAGGAATCTTTCATACGGTATGGAAAAGACAGGCAGATGGCAGCTGGAAATATGTATACGATTAATTAAATCCTGTTCCGGGCTCAGGTAAAATTGTGATGGAAAATTCATCGGTTTTGACTGGACTGAACTCTTCGATAGATCTGCACATGCCAGGGAAAGGAAATACCTGCATACACCCGTTCGAACCCACAGGATTGTATGAGTTTGCCAATTTCTGATGGTGGGTGAATATAGGTTCTGAATGGATTATTTTTAAAATAAAAGTAAAATCCGTTCAACAATGTTAAAAAGCGGGAGACTAGGTTTTGCACAGGAAAGGTCAGCGCCAGGGTTTCGTTGCAATGGCTGGCTGCTTTTTCCAGCAGCAATCGGTACTCCGGATAGCAGCAGACTACCTTATCGAGGGTTACAAAATCATGGATTTCGAATACCAGTGTTTCCTCAACGAAATCTCCCATCATAAATTCACACCGATCATCCCATCCCATTTCAACCGAATATTCTTTTGCAGTTTTAAGATAGGCTCCGGATGCATCCACATCGGTGGTCATTCTGCCTCCATTTTCCAGAAAGAACCATTGAATGGCTCCAATTCCACCCCCGATGTCCAGCAAAGTTTTGTTGTTCATAGAGGACTGTCCTATTTGATTTAGTAATTTTCCGGTGGAACCCCTAGGACCTCTCCGGCGGTATTTTTTCAATTGCTTTCTGGCCTGTTTCAGGTCAAAGATTTCATTTGCGCCACAGCAATGACCAATATCCATATTGTTTTCATTTTTTATAGAGTATAAAATTACAATTAATTGTTTAAGTTTATAATAATAGTCTTAACCGGCAGGAAATTATGCGATGTAAAAAAGTATTACTTTCCATACTGGCAGGTACGTGTTTATTTTTATCTCAGACATGTCATCATGCAAACCATCAGGAAAAGAAACTATCCATTCCCGATCAATCCTCGACTTCTCATAAAAATGCGGAAGAAATTATTATTTATGGAAGTAAAACCTGTCCGCACTGCATGGCTTTTATACAAAAAATGGATCGTGAGGGTATACACTATTCATTTAAGGAAGTAGACAATGATGATGAAAATTATCAGGAAATGTTTGATAAAATTAAATCCATAAATTTTAAAGGGTATGTCAATTACCCAGTAGTCGATGTAGGAGGGGAGATCCTGGTCGCTCCAAGCTACGATAAATTCTATTCAATCTACAGCCGATAATCCAGGCAATCAATCATGTATCATTTGATCGGATGAAATAATCCATGCATGCCAATCGCTTTTCAATCACGGTTTATTTGCAGACAAATGGTTGACCAGGACCCATTGAAATTCAGTTTTCGCTGAATGTGTGGAGAATAATCAATACAAAAGATGCGGGGATGATGACCGAATTGGGAAAAAGGATTACTATATAACCACTTAGAATATCGATCCGCATCTGGTTTCAGGAATTTCCTGATGGATCCTATCTTTTCATCATTTTTTCGCATCCGCTGACAAGCGGTTCGTACAAAATAAAAGTAGCTGAAAATTAAAAGATCCATTTACATCTGGTGTGCATTGACCTGTCTTATGATGCATGAATTAGAGTATCATTTAATTCGTGATTCCAGTGGAAATGGCTGACATTTTACATTGCAGCCGGTCATGCCTGGATAACGACCGATAATTTATTCTGTCTTTTTATAGCTGATGGAAATCCCGGAACTGCTCGATTTATCAATGGTTGTCTGGTAGCTATCCAAATTGCTTACATAATCCACAAATTCCTGTGTTCCGCCGTAACCATTCAATACGTTATGGGCGGTAAAACATCCGCCAGGTTTCAGTTTTGGATCCACATCCTTGAAATACTGGGTATACCAGCCCTTGTCGGCATCCGAAAACACAAAATCAAAAGGTCCTTTCAATTCCTTTACTAGCTGGTGTGCATCAGCAAGGCGTGCATCCACATAATCTTCCAACCCTGCTTCACGGATGTTTTTCAGCGCTTCTCTATGCCGAGATTCGTTGATCTCAATGGTAGTCACTTTTCCCCCGGTTTTGCTCATGGCCCAGGCGAGCCAGACTGTGGAATGACCCGTAGAAGTCCCAATTTCAAGAGCAGAAGTATAGTTATTTTTAATGATCAAGTCATACAATACCTGTCCGTCCTGGTAGGGAACATTCATGTCTCTCCAGTCACGGCTGTTTTTATCAAGGAATTGTTGCACTTTCTGGTCCAGTGAGAGATTCTCTCTGCCTGATTGAGCACAGGCTGTCAAATGGACCATCATTAATATAATCAGCACAGGGAGTGGGAAGCAGATTTTCGACTTTGAATTCATTTGATATGATATTTAAGAATACAATATAACAAAAAATCTGATGGAATTTTGAATAAAAAAAGCCAGGTGAATTTTAAAATTCACCTGGCCAATCTATTTATTTTAAAAAACGAAATTAACTTTTTATGAGTGTCAAGTCTATATCAATAGAAAGGGTCTCGTCCGGAGTAAGAGGATCATCATCCATATCTTCTGTAGCTTCCTGGGTGAAAGAGAGGTTCGCTGTACTACTTGTAAGCGAAATGATATCGATTACCGTTTCATCGATCGTGCCCGCATCCATGGTCAATTTTTTTCCATCAGCACTTAAATTCCAAGTGCCGTCATCTGGACCATCGGCAAAATTCGAAACATATGTATGATCATCCTTAAATGTAATTGATCCCGATAATGATCCTTTAAAAATGGCTTCAAATAAAGCAGCATACGAAGCGGCATCTTCAGGTGATAATCCACCTACATTGATAAAATAATCTGTCAGTGATTGGCCATCCACACTGATATCAAGTGATGAATTCGTGACCGTCCAGGTGCCAAGAAGATTATTTACTGGTTCTGGATTACCCCCGTTATCATCCTTACATCCTGTAAAAATTAAAACAAAGGCTCCGATGAACAAAAGAAATTTTAGATGTGTTAATAGTTTTTCCATAGTAGTTTTAAAGTTAATTAATCCCGAAAGTTAAATATTATTTCAGATAAAACATATTATTGGTACTTTTATTATGTTTTGGTAACCCTTTTTATTAAAATATTTGGCTTCAATTGTTACACTGACAAATTATTTAAAATACATTTTTCTCATTTCCATTATTTAAATCCTAAGTGAATTGAATTAATAATCCGCTGAATAATTGGATTATCACTAAATAAAATCCTATATTATTTGTTGGCCAAGTGATCAGTTAGATCCTTGATCCGGAAATTTTGATATTTTAAGTATAGAAAAATTATATTTTTTAACATTTAAATTTCAGGCCTTATGAATCTTACTAAAAAAATACTGATGATCGTCGGAACCCTGGTGGTGATCTTTTTTGTATTCATTGATTATCTGGGAATTGGAGATCCGGGATTTGGGTACAGGCAGATCATAGGAATTGCCTTGGGTATATTGATTGTACTGGTCGGCGTCTCCTTGAAAAGAAAAAAGTCTGTTTGATCACAGGTGACTTTTTAGATCTATTTCCTTTGGGACCATATCTCATATAAGGGCTCTCCCCTGGAATTCAAACCCTGGTGATGCCAAACATCATCTATCAATTCGTAATCGAATGATAGGGAGGCACCTACACGCGATTCGTCCCTTGAAAAGAACTCAATATATTCCGTATAACGGTTGCCGATGGTAGAATAGGTACCTCCCCCTGTTCCAAAGAACTCACCCGTATCGGTATTGTAGGCGATCCATTGAAATCTTACTCCTGATAATATTTTCATGGTTTTTCTAGGTTGGTTGATATCGCGGGTAGTCAACTCACCCTCCTGTTTCCGTCCGGCAAAGAGCCAGGCGCCATTCAATTTACCAGGTGAGCCATTGTCTATTCGGATAAATTTCTCATTATCAATAGTTAATATATCATTATTTATAGTAATAGTTTTAGAAAGATCCTGTCCTACAATTGATTGATCGTAGGTGTTATACTCTATCAATTGATTTATTTTATCTCCATCCAGGTACCATTTTCCCCCATAAGTTCCCGTGAAGGACTTAGAATCTGCATTGAACTCGGCATAGGAAAAATAATCCCCACTTATAATGATCACACCTTTGTCCGATTTCCAGGCTCCTGAAAGCATGGTATTAGGGGCTGCCTTTGATGAAGTGAGGGTAAATGAAAAAAATGAAAGTGAAATTAAAATAAGCAAATTTCGCATAATTGATATAATTTAATGGGATCGCTTTTCAAAAGGCATTCTCCAGGTTCAATATCAGTCTTCAGCGGGCGAATCAAAAATGGCCCAATTTCAAAGATAATTTACAAATTCGAATTACAAAAGGATTTATTTATGGTTACCGGGATTTTTAGAAGCCGATCAACTTCTTTTCTTTTTATCAAATCGGCGCATCCGGTAAGCATTCATGGCATAAATGCCAAGTTTTCGGGTCAGATGATGATTTACATAAAATCCAACGATCGCCCCCAAACCCGGGATCAATTGAAAAAGTTTGGCAAGATCCAGGTAATCCCGGTATTCGATCTGAAAGGTTCTCCAATCAAACTGATTGATATCTTTGGGCAATCTTTCCTGTTCAACTCGCCAGTTCTGCATGCGGATAAAAACTTCCCTACTCTGTTTGTGCCTAGAAAAAGTAAGTTGAAAGATATATAACAAATAAAGTCGTTCCCGGTAATCGGTGAGGTCATACCCGTAGATGGTGGCAATTTCAAAAAGTAATTTAATTTTAATGCTCAACCATAAGGGGAGATCGGTCAAACCCATTAAAATGCCTCCATATCCAGTAACCGCCCCCTCAGCTGCGGCGGTTTTACTATATATATCTATTTTCTTCCTGACTTTATTTTCAATGACAGATAATGATTCTTCACACGGTGTTGGAAATGTTGTGAGCTGGGCACCAAAAATAACCGTTTTGGTCATTTTTCTGATGGCATTGGTGATCATTTCATGGATCCGGTCCGGGATCATTTTATTGATACGCGTTTGGATCGATTTTGCCATACTCCCTGCTGCGGAAGGTCTAGCGAATATGGATTTTTTCCATACGCTTAATTCCTGAAAGACCTGTTGTTCATATACTTCCATTTATACTTATCATACGAAATAGAAGGACATAAAATCAAATAAGAGGGTCCATTTATTCATATATAATTGAAATTGAATTAAATTAAGATCGTCTAATGTGATCTTACTCAAAATTTTTTAATATCTGGCGTTATTGTGCCTTTATGACATTAATATTTATAACTGTAATAAAACAACAATCCTATTTTTAAAACTTTGTTATTATGAAAAATATTTTTATTCTCGTGCTCTTGTCATTAATGATAATATCTTTAAGTGGATTTTCACAGACCGGAAAAGTGTTAGACAATCTTTCCATGTCCAGTACCATTCTGAATATGGAAAGAAAATATGCCATCTACCTTCCGCCCGATTACGAAACTTCGGAAAGAAGTTATCCTGTACTATATCTCTTACATGGTAGTGGTGACGATCAGACCGGATGGGTTCAGTTTGGAGAAGTTTTATACATTACGGATAAAGCCATCAGGGAAGGTAAGTCTACCCCGATGGTCATTGTGATGCCGGACGCCAATACCGGGAGACGCGGCTATTTTAATGATGCCAAAAATGAATGGCGTTATGAAGACTTTTTCTTTGAAGAATTTATGCCTTTTGTAGAAAAAACCTACCGCATCAAAGGCGAAAAAAGATACCGGGCCGTCGCCGGACTATCCATGGGTGGAGGCGGAACGTTCATATATGCACTGCATCATCCTGAGCTTTTTTCTTCAGCCTGCCCTTTAAGTGCAGGTACCGGAGCTCTTTCACTCGAACAAGCCAAAGAGCAATATAAAAGATATTATAATGAAGACGTTTCTGATAAACAGATTGAAGCCTACTTTAAAAAATACAGTGCGCTGGAGTTGATCAATACGGTTCCGGCTGATGAGATAAAATCGGTTAGATGGTACATTGATTGCGGGGATGATGATTTTCTGTATGAAGGCAATTCACTGATCCATATCGCAATGCGTAAAAAAGAAATCCCGCATGAATTCAGGGTTCGGGATGGAAGTCATTCATGGACTTACTGGCGTGAATCATTGCCGGAAGTGCTGGAATTTATCTCGATGGCTTTTCATCAGTACTAGGAACCATGTAAACTTGTTTTATTGAGCTGGGATAAGAATTTGTCAATTTAATGGATAGTCAATGAAGCCATGACGGCATCATAATCCGGTTCGTTTCCGATATCATCGACCAGCTGGGTATAAACCACTTTACCACGTTCATCCAACACCATAATGGCCCTTGCATTCAGACCTTTGAAAGGTCCGTCTATCAGTAATACGCCATAACGCTGGGCAAAATGACCATCATCTCTGAAATTTGAAAGGGTGATCACCTCACTGATTCCTTCTGCACTACAAAACCGGTAGTGTGCAAATGGCAGATCCCGGGAGATACACAGGATCTTCACATTTTGAATTCTCGAGGCCAGCAAGTTGAATTGCCTTACCGAACTGGCGCAGACATTTGTTTCGATACTCGGAAAAATATTCAGGATTAGCTGGTCCCCTTTGAAATCGCTTAAGGAGGATTCCGACAGATCGGATCTTACCAGCGTGAAGTCCGGCGCCATTGAACCAATTTCGGGTAGTTCGCCTATACTGTTGACTTCCAGGCCGTCTAGCTTTGTTTTTGCCATGAAAATTTTAATTAAACTATGTATTTAGATATATTTAGATAATTTATTGATTTTCAGCAATTATTAAATTCCAATGTTTAAAACAATCCGTTCTACCTTTAAAAACATTTGATCCAGTCCATGGTCACAGAGAATGGACCTGATTGTTTATCTGATATCAGTAATCCAATTTGCCTGATCTCAGCTGCATTCAATGGACCGACCTCGTTTAAAATCCGGCCCCTATAGGTCGGTTTAAACTCTTTAAATGGCAACTCAATCTCCATCCACTCATCCTTTCTGGTTAAAAAATCAACGGAATAGGTAACACCATCCCACTGATCATCTGTTCGGATCCTGAATTTGTATTTTTTACCATCCCCTTTCAGGCGTACGGAAATGACTGTACAACCCTCTAAATTAACTGATTCCAGGTTCATTCTCGATGAAGCGAAACCTCCATTATTTTCCAGCGACACTTCTCCGGAAAATTCAGCCTGATTTTCAGGAAGGTATTGTATCCGGCTGGTGGAAAGGCCACCCATCACGCCATCATTGACAATGATCCAATTCTTCAGATCTTCTTCGTCAAAGTCAGTCAATAAAATTTTTTCAGGATTTTGCATCAGGAGGGCAAAGGTTATTATGATTGAAAATAGCAATTTGTTATATAGGTTGTTTTCCTTTTAACCAATTTTTTTATTCAATTGTTTTTATAAATCAAATCAAATTACAATTCCGGCTGGTTGAATTTTTTAGGCAAAATGAAACCTTCCCAGCGTTAATTAATCATTAATCCATTCCATTCTATTCACTATTAGCTTTTCCATATCCCCTGTGACATTTTGGAAATTTACTTATACATATTTAAAAAATATTTTTTCATCAGTCTGGTATTGATCAGCATTTTAGGCAATGTATAGTTGAAAAATTTATTTTTAACGATCGAGTACCGGTATTTTGGATTTTCTGATTCGAAGATCCTGAACAGTTTATTTGAAAAAATTTCCGTATCAATTCCGGTCTCGGCTGTTTTCATCACGCGTTTTTTAAATTTTGTGATCGTATTCCCGTAAACACTTTCCAGCAGTTCCTTTGGAGGTTCTGGCACCTTATCCCAGATGGGAGTCCTGATGGCTCCTGGGCCGACAATGATCACATCGATTCCATAAGCCAGCAATTCTGTCCTCAGGCAATGTGAAAATGCTTCCAGGGCGAATTTTGAGGAGCAGTATGGACTCATAAAAGGATAAGGGATCACTCCGGATAAAGAACTGATATTTATTATTCTACCGGGTGGGAAAGATCTGTTTTCTATGGCCCCCAGTAAGGGCAGGAAAGTTTTGGTTACTGCTATCTGCCCGAAAAAATTCACCTCAAATTGATAACGGTATGTATCCACGTCTGTAAATTCAATGGGCCCATTCAAGCTGATGCCGGCATTGTTGATCAGGCCGGCCAGACCGGCTTTACCTGATTTCTCTTTTACAATTTTATAAGATTCCCTAATGGCATCATGATCCGTCACATCAAATAATAAGGGTGTAAAATGGTTCCCGAATCCCAATTGAAGCCTCTCGGCATCGGTTTTTTTTCTTACACTTCCAAAGACAGAATATCCATTTTTCAGAAATACTTTGGTGGTATCATAACCTATACCGGTGGATACTCCGGTGATTAATACATATTTCATGACAGAAAAAAATTATTATAGAATAACCGTACAATTAATTAAATGTTATTGAATTTATGGAAACTAATTCAGGATCATCACAGGAACAATGAAAAATATCATTTATTATATGAAATTCCCGGATCCAAAACGGATACAAAGATGGCTCATGGATTGATACTGAAGAATATTTATGACACATTGGGCTGATCAGACGACAACAACAGGATTACAACGCTTGGGGGATCAAAACAAACCGTTCAACGTGAGGGTATTTTAACTGAGATCCTCCAGACAGGCATCCTGATAGCATATTTTTCATTTGTTCAGCATATATTTCCTTGATTTTGGAAAATTTTACTTTTTGCTTTCATAAAGTTGTTTAATTTTGAAGGTTGGATCATTGTTTATAATGGGAAAAATAGAAGAAAAGGGATCTACATGGAAATTATCATTACAGAAAATCCATCAATAAGACCAGCTACATTAGCGGTATCCAAAAGAACAATGAATACATCGGTCGATTAAAGTAATATTCGATCCGGAAGACAGAACCCAAAAAATAATTAATGAAAATAATCAGCCTTTTATTGAAAGGTAAACGGATAAAAATATTCGGTTTACTTTCAGGCATTCTTTTTATTTACGCTTGCACAAAGAATAATAAAGATACCGGCCAGGATCAACTAACCGGCATGTATAAATTATACATCTCCGAGAACCAGGATTCATCCGGTGCATGGCATGAAGATCACTGGACCAAAAGGGGGACGGGGTACATTGTTTATGATGGAATGGGGCATATGGCTGTGCATATTACCCGGGAAGGCTACCAAGATTTTGATTGGATGGATGAGGAAGAATCCCTCAATACGCAAAGAGTAAATGAAAAAATTGACCAACTCTCGGTCGATGAATTGAAAGCGGCTGTAAAGGAATTTTCTTCCAGCTATGTATATATTGCCGATTATGTGATCGAGGATTCGGCGGATATAGTGCAGCATCATCGCATATCATCCTCTATGCCCGCCATCTGGGGTACTACGGTCAGAAGGGCTTTTTCTTTCAGCGGCGATACTTTAATCCTGCGGATCTTGAATGGAAACCGGAGATTGAAATGGATAAAGCAACCGTAGCTGAAAATGGAAACCCTCAAAGGAACGGAGAAGATTCTGAAACTGACAGACATCCCATCGTCCTCGCTGATAAGGAGGATGATGAATGAATTACCACTGAATAAAATGTCTGAACCGAGACGAGAATTAGCTGCCATAATGCCTGTCCTCCGGACCGGGGGATTGTGCGAGAAGGAGGATCTTGATCTTTTGAATGCGAAAATTAAACACTGAATCAAAAGAACCGGGAACAGGATTTGGTTCATCGATGGACGTGGCATATGAAAATCTATTGACGGTGGGGATTAACGGTTAAAATAGGGATAGAGAGGGGTGCCTGCTCCAGTAAAGTGCTGCCCGTTTAAAAGTTGGGAAAAGTGATTTCGTAACCTGAATTTTGGCACCTTTATTAGGTAATGACTGGCTAAATTATCATGTATTAATGTAATTATCTAAATTATTTATACTAAATTACTTGGTTTATTTTCTTTTGATATCAAAATATTTAACACTTAAAGGTATGCCAAAATTTATTATTGAGCGGAATATACCGCAAGCAGGAACTTTCACCGCTGAAATGCTGCGATCGATTTCAAAGAAGTCAAGAGATGTATTATGTAAATTGGGTACTGAAATACAATGGATTCATAGCTACGTGGCGGGTGATAAAATATACTGCATTTATATAGCTCCCGATAAGGAATTGATACTGGAACACGCCCGGCTTGGAGGCTTCCCTGCCAATAGCATCACCGAGGTTTCGGCCATTATCGAACCATTAACTGCTGAATAATTACCCAGGATCAATTGGATATAAACATTGTGAATTATTCTTCAGGCTATTCGCACCATTGCGTTCGGGTCACAAATCCGGTAGATACAAATTGATTATTGAATCTTTACAATTGCAATTGAAAGTATGATTTACAGCTGGAATGATTTCATCACATATGCTGCACCTAAAATCTATGGTTTCCTCCTTGAAACTTTTTCTCATCTGAACTGACATGGACAAGGAAGAGTTAAATAGACTCCGCCGAAGGAATGCATCCCTTGAAAGTCAAATGGAGGAGATCATTGCTGAATTGCATCAAAAAAACCGGTTGCTAAAAATTGAGACAGCGCTTGAAAAGGTCAGTTCACGAACAATTGCCATGCGCAGCAGCGTTGAATTGTTGGAAACCTCATCGGTCTTGTTTCACCAGCTGAAAGAGTTGGATATTGATGCAATACGCACCAGTGTTGGAATTTTTGATGATGAGAATGACGCCATGGAACTTTGGCTTACAAGCGTTTCGGATAGTCAGGAAGTGATGAAAATATTGGATTTCGTGAATTTGCATATTCATCCTGTTTATGAAAATCTGATTCCTGCAAGGCAACAGAAGCAATCCTTCGCGCTCACCGTGCTCAATGGTGATGAGGTAAAGCAATACTATCAAATGACGTCCACCTATCTCTCGATACCCCGGCATAGGATTCTTCATGACAGGGAATTTTTTTATTCTTTCTTTTTTTCACAGGGCGCACTCAATGTGAACACGACCAAGGCCCTCACGGAGGAGGAATGCGACATCGTCACACAGTTTGCACAGGTTTTCGGATTGATTTATATGAGGTTTCTTGACCTGCTGAAAGCAGAATCACAGGCACGTGAAGCTTACCGGCAAACGGCACTTGACAGGGTGCAGGCTGAAATAGCTTCCATGCGCACGGTTGATGATCTTAACCAAATCACCCCCCTGATCTGGAAGGAACTGATCAATCTCGGTGTTCCTTTTTTCCGGTGCGGGGTGTTTATCATTGATGTAAATGAACAAATTGTACATGCCTACCTGTCCACTCCCGGAGGAAAGTCTCTGGGAGTGCTTCATCTGGCCTTTGGAAGTGTTGAAACTGTTTCAAATATGGTTGAGAACTGGCGCCTGCAAAAACTGTATACGGAACAATGGAATAGCCAACAGTTTCAGGACTGGGTGCAGTCTATGTACCAACAGGGACAAATAAAAGAAATAAGGCAATATCAGGCTGGGGATTCACCATTGGAGTCCTTGAGTCTTCAGTTCATTCCTTTTGCACAAGGAATGTTGTATGTGGGGAGTCATGAACCGCTTGAAGAGGATCAGATTGATATCGTAAAATCGCTGGCGGATTCTTTTTCTTTTGCTTATGCGCGTTATGAGGATTTCAAACAGCTTGAAGAAACCAAAAACCGCATCGAGGCCACTTTATCTGAACTCAAAGCCATGCAATCCCAGCTTATCCAGTCCGAGAAGATGGCATCCCTTGGTGAACTCACAGCAGGCATTGCCCATGAGATCCAGAATCCATTGAATTTTGTGAATAATTTTTCAGAAGTGAATAAGGAGTTGATAGAGGAATTGCTCGAAGAATTGAAAACCGGAAAAACGGATGAGGCAATGATTATCACAAAAAACATTCTGGAAAATGAGGAAAAAATAGTCCATCATGGCAGACGTGCGAGTGGAATAGTGAATGGGATGCTTCAACATTCCAGAACGAGTGATATGAAAAAAGAATTAATGGACATAAACAACCTCTCAGATGAATATTTAAGGCTGGCATACCATGGTCTCAGGGCCAAAAACAATTCCTTTAACGCTGATTTTACTACAGATTTTGATGAATCAATCCCAAAGATTAACATAATCCCTCAGGATATTGGAAGAGTATTGTTAAATGTAATCAATAATGCGTTCTATGCGGTGGATAAGAAGGCAAAACAGGAACCTGCTGGATATCAACCTGAAGTGATAGTCAGTACAAAACGGAATGAGGGCAAGGCGGAGATACGAATTAAAGACAATGGATTAGGGATCCCTGATCAGATCCGGGATAAGATTTTTCAACCCTTCTTTACTACCAAACCCACAGGGCAGGGAACAGGGTTGGGCCTGTCATTGAGTTATGATATTGTCAGGGCACATGGAGGGGAATTGAAAATGGAGACCCGGGTGGGTGAAGGAAGTGAATTCATTATCATCATACCTTTTAATTCATAGGAAATGAAATTGAACAAAGCACAGGAAAGCGAAATTCTGAAGATTTATGGAACTTATTTCGATAGCTATATAAGAGGTGACACAAAAACGATTTCTTCCTTGCTTGATGATGATTACAACCAGATCGGCAGTGCGGATGGAGAGGTCTTTTATAATAAAAAAGATGCCTTAAAGTTCCTGATGGATACGATTGACCAGGTGGCAGGGAAAACACAGATACGTAACAGGGTACTAAGGGTGGATCCACTGGAGACTTTTATACTTGTCACCGATCTGTTCGACATCTATGTGATGATTGATAGTGATTGGTCTTTTTATTCAAGATTCAGAGCTTCTACTCTGATGCAGAAAAAAGACAATGGATGGAAATTTATTCATCAGCATTCTTCTATGCCGGATTCCAAAACACAGGAAGGGGAGAATATTGCCATTGAAAAAATTGCAGAAGAGAACCTTCAACTGCGGGAGGCAGTAAGAAGACGGACGGTAGAGCTGGAGCAAAGGAACCGGGAATTGCAGATTGAGTCTTCAGTGGAAAGGATCAGAGCCAAGGCACTTTCCATGCATAGATCGGAAGAAATTCTGAATGTGGTGGCGATACTGCGTCAGGAACTTGAATCATTGAAAATTCCAGGGATTACAGCCTCCACGATTCATTTGAAACAGGAAAACGGAAAGATCAGGATATGGGATCTGACTGAATTGAATGAATCAGAATCGGGTTTCCATTTCAGTATTGATTTCGAATTTATGCTGGAGGAAACGCCTGAAGATCTATGGTTCAGAAAACCCTGGGCGATCGATGAGAAGTATTCTGTGGTGCCAGGGACCAAAAAGGAATTTCTGGCCACGGCAGAATGGATACATCAGTTCGATCCTGATTACGCCGAAAAGACCAGGCAGTTCATTGAGTCATCCGGATTAACCCGGACATGGCATCCGACTGTTACCCTTTCCGGCGGCAGGTTATGTGTTGATTTTATCCAGCCGCCACCGGCTGAAATGGAATTGATATTATTAAAAATCGGAGCGGCATTTGACCTGGCTTACAAACGATTCCATGATCTGAAAAAAGCGGAAGCACAGACCAGGGAATCCAAAATACAATTGTCATTGGAACGTGTCAGGGCCAGATCAATGGCCATGAATTCCTCCGAGGAACTGAGTGATGTTTTATCCGTACTTTTTGAGCAGTTTGATATTCTGGGCATCAAGCCATCATTTGCTCATCTTACGCTCTTTGACGTGGAAAATGATACATTTTCATTTCGGATGACTGGATTGGCGGGACAACGCATCTTGGTGGAACAGATCATTGATATTGATCAAGTGGAAGCGTGGCAATCATCCTATCAGCAGTGGAAGGAGGGTGATGAAAATAGAGTAAACTGTATTGACTACCCGCCTGAAGCGCTGCCTCAAATCTGGGAAATTATGGCGGAAATATTTGATGCACTTCCGGAAGGCTCAAAAATGCGCATTGAGGATTTCCCCAAGGGTATATATACCACCCAGGGTCATTGTAAATTTGGTTATCTGGGTTTTAATCATACCCGCAGGGCGACAGAGGAGGAAAAAGAAATCGTCGTGCGCTTTGCTACAGAATTCGGTAGATTGTACCAGCGGTATCTTGATATTCAGAAAGCAGAGGCCCAGGCCCGTGAAGCTCAGATATCTTTGTCATTGGAAAGAGTACGGGCCAGAGCTATGGCTATGCAAAACTCCGAGGAACTGAATGAAGTGCTGAGTGTATTATTCAATCAATTTGATATTCTTGACATCAATCCCAAATTTGCTTTTCTCACGCTGATGGATATTCCGAACAATACCTTCGGTTTACGTATAACAGGTAAAAAAGGGTATCGCAACATAGGTGAACAAACCATCAGTCTGGATGCAATGGATCTTTGGGCGGATACGGTGAAAAGATGGAAAGACAGCCTACCCCATACCCACCAAAACCTGATCTATCCTCCTGAGTCAATTCCTCAATTATTTGAAGTATTGGCCGGCGTGATTGAATCAGTGCCTGAGGAAGCGAGATTCCAGATTGAAGATTTCCCTGACGGATTATACAGTTGTGAAGGACATTGCAAATATGGATACATTGGTTTTGCCAATTCAAGGAAGGTATCGGATGAAGAAATTGATATCGTAATCCGGTTTGCAAAAGAGTTTGAACAGGTATATCAACGGTTTCTCGATTTGACAAAAGCAGAAACCCAGGCACGTGAAGCACAAATAGAAGCAGCGCTTGAAAGAGTCAGGACCAGATCCATGGCCATGCACAACAGCGAAGAATTGGTCGATGCCTCGGATGTGCTTTTCCAGGAAATTGAAAATCTTGGAATTGATGCAATACGCACCGGCATTGCGCTCATTGACGGGAAAAAGAATACGGTGGAAGTCTGGTCCCGTTCGGAAATGAAAGAGCAGGTGGAGAACCGGATACTGGGAATGGTACCTGCCCATATTCACCCCATGTATCAAGGGATCATCGAAGCCTGGAAAAAGAAAGAACCGTATTTTGCATACCAGCTGGAAGGGGAAGACTTGGTCAGTTATTATAAGAAGCTTGCTTCGTACCTGACCTATCCCAAAAGAAAGAAGTACAACAAAAAGGAAACAATCGCTACATATTTCTTCCCGGAAGGATCCCTCAATGTCATTTCACATCGGCCCCTGAATGAAGATCAAAATGACATCATGGTCCGGTTTGCACGGGTGTTCGGACAGATGTACCGCAGGTTTCTAGATCTTAAAAAAGCAGAAGATCAGGCGAGGGAAGCACAAATCGAAGCATCCCTGGAAAGAGTACGGGGGAAGGCCATGGCCATCCGCCAGAGTGATGAGCTCCGGGAAGTGATTGCCCTTGTTTTCAATGAATTGAAGAAACTGGGATTCGGATTGTATGAATGTAATATCATTATTGTGGACAAAAAAAGAAACCACATGACCACTTGGGGATCCGGAATGGGACAGGCGGATTTGCCGGTAAGTTATACCATAGAACCATTCGATCACCCGTTTCTGAATGAATTTTTCAGGGACTTTAAATCCGGGGTGAAATACCGGACAGCAGAAATGTATGGCGAGTCGAACAAGAAATACCTGGATCAGTTTTTTTCACAACCAGATTTAAAGAAAATTCCCAATGAATATAAGAAGGCGGTGTATGCCATCGACCATGTATATCTTTCACATGCCATGATGAGCCATGGATGCCTGGAAGCCGCTGGCAGCGAACCACTTCCGGATGACAAGGCAGACCTGCTGAAAAGATTTGCCAAAGTGGTAGATTTGACCTATACGCGTATTGATGATATTGTACAGGCAGAAGCCCGGGCCAGGGAATCAGCAAAACAGGCATCACTCGACCGTATTCGTGCCGAAATAGCTTCCATGCGGACCTCGAATGATTTGGAACTGATTACACCACTGATTTGGAAAGAATTGAATAGTCTGGAAGTACCATTTATCCGGTGTGGTGTGTTCATCATGGATGAAACCCGGGAAATAATTCACAATTATTTATCCACTCCCGAGGGCAGGGCGATAGCGGCATTCCATTTGCCCTATGATACGCCCGGTTTTATAGCGCATGTCCTGGATCACTGGCAGGAGAAAATAATGTATCTCGAACACTGGGATGAAGTTGCCATGGCAGAATTTGCCGGCATCCTTGTACAGCAAGATATTTTTAAATCACCAGAACAGTATCTCAGCACCCTTCCCCAAGAAGGTTTTTACCTTCACCTGCTGCCCTTTCAGCAGGGAATGCTCTATGTCGGTAACCTGTCACCCTTAGACAATGAACAACTCGATCTGCTTCAATCTCTGGCCAATGCTTTCGCGACTGCCTACGCCCGGTATGATGACTTTAACAGGTTGGAATTGGCCAAAATGCAGGTAGATAAGGCATTGGTTGATTTAAAACAGGCCCAACAGCAACTGATCCAATCTGAAAAAATGGCTTCCCTCGGTGAGTTGACCGCCGGCATTGCCCATGAAATTCAGAATCCGCTGAATTTTGTGAATAATTTCTCGGAACTGAACGGGGAATTACTCGAGGAAATGGAGGAAGCGCTTAGAAGTGGTGACAAAGACGAGGCCATTGCCCTGGCAAAGGATATTTCCGATAATCAACAAAAAATCAATATGCATGGTAAGCGGGCTGAAGGAATTGTTAAGGGCATGCTACAGCATTCCCGAAACAACCCAGGTCAAAAAGAGTTGACCGACATCAATGCACTTTGTGATGAGTACCTGCGTCTGGCCTATCATGGCATGCGTGCGAAAGACAAATCGTTTAATGCAGGATATAAACTGGAACTTGATAAAAGTTTACCCATGCTGAATGTTATTTCTCAAGACATTGGTCGTGTGCTTCTTAACCTAATCAATAATGCTTTCTACGCTGTGGCAAGAGTGGTAAATCCTGAAGTGATTGTTACAACAAATAAATTGGATGGTGTAGTGGAGATCTGTGTCAAGGATAATGGTCAGGGAATCCCGGATGAAATTAAAGACAAGATTTTCCAACCTTTCTTTACAACGAAACCTACAGGTCAGGGAACAGGACTTGGACTTTCATTAAGCTACGATATTATGAATGCACACGGTGGAAATATTGAGGTTAACTCAATAAAAAATAAAGGAACTGAATTCATCATAACCATTCCACAAGATATATGAAATTAAAATTATTCATGTCTAGCATACTGATCTATCTAATTTTGATCAATCCTGTTAGTTCACAAAATTCTTCATCACCCTATTGGCTGAAAATGGATAGTCTAAATCATTTAATGGAAACTAAAAAGGAAGAGGATGAAGAAAAAGTAAGACTGATGAATGAATATGCCCGGCTTTGCTTCTATAATTTGAAATACCATGAAGGTTTCGTTGCGACTCATGCTGCACGACAACTATCCGAGGCGCTTAAATATGAGGAAGGAATGATAATGTATTATCTTACCCTGGCTGGTTATCATGTGAATAATGACATGCGCACATTCTATCAAAAAAAAGCGCAATGGTTATCTCGTCGTTTGGACGAGCAATTTGAAAAATATAACACCTATATGAATATTCCGGGGTACAACATGGGGACTGAATTTGGAGAATTAAAAAATCAATTTGCCTTAACACTACAACATTTTGAAGAATTAGGAGACATAGAAATTCAAGCAAATATTTTATTTGGGCTTGTGTATTTGAATTACCAACTCGGCAATATTGATGAGGTAATAGTAATGAGTGAAAAAGCACAAGGTTTATTTGCCGCAATTGAGGAGGTATACCCTGTGTTTCTTCTGTCCATAGAAAGAATGAATGAATTAATCCTCTCAGGCAAGACCGAGGAAGCAAAGGAAATAGAACATGAATTGATTGAACTGATAACAGGTCATGAGAATGAAATAACTATTGGCCTTATCGCAAATACGATGGCCACAAATTACAGAGACAGGGGGAGATGGGTACTTGCCATCGAATATTATTTAAAAAGTTTGGAGACATTCAATCAACTTGATGATTTGAAGTTGTTATCAAGAACTCATTTTTGGCTTGGTATTTCGTATGAAAATTTAAATATGAATAGCAAAGCGGCGGATAGTTACATGAAAAGTATAATTGCCCTTAAAGAACTTCAGGACAACGATAACTTATATAATGCCTATGGCACACTGGTTTTTCCATTGATTGCATTAAAAAAATACAACGAAGCCAGAAAATATATGACACTGGCCCTTCATGATACAATTGCCGAGAATAAGATCTATGTACTGGCAAGATATAATGATGCGGAAGGACAAATATTTCTAAATCAGGGACAATATGAAAAAGCCATAGTATGTTTTAACAGCGCTTTTGAGGGCTTTAACGAATTAGACTACAATAGATGGGCAGCCCCTTTCATGAAACTTTACCTTGCGGAATGTTATTTAAGAATTGATAATTACGACAGGGCATTAACAGAAGGATTGAAATGCCTGGAAATGGAGAATGCACTCAATTCTAATAATACCATTGTCAAGAGAAGAATTAGTTTACTACTATCCGAGATTTATGATCAAATTGGTGATCTGCAAATGGCCCACAAATATTTGAAAATGCATCAGGAAATTCGAGCCGAATCAGACAAATTGGATGAAACTAATCGTATTGCAGATGCCGAGATACGATCAATCCTTGATACAAGTCAAAAAGAAATAGATATACTGGAGAAGGAAAAATTACAAAAAGAGCAAGAAAGCAGGATCCAGCGACTGTGGATATTCAGCATTACCGGCGCACTCCTTTCTACCCTTATTCTCAGTATTGTATTATATCGGAATAATCAAGATAAACGGAGAGCAAATGCCATACTCATAGAGCAAAAGGAGGAAATTGAAACCACCCTGGAAAAACTAGAGACTACCCAAAACCAACTCATTCAAACCGAAAAGATGGCATCCCTGGGGGAACTCACCGCTGGTATTGCCCATGAAATCCAGAATCCCCTGAATTTTGTTAATAATTTTTCTGAGTTGAACAAGGAATTGATTGAAGAACTAAAAGAAGCAATGGAATCCGATGACAAGGAAGAAATCCAAACGATCCTAAAAGATCTGGCAGAAAATGAGGAAAAGGTCAAACACCATGGAAAAAGAGCCGAGGACATTGTTAAAAGTATGCTTCAGCATTCACGCTCAAGTACAGGAGAAAAAGAACTGACAGACATTAATGCGCTCTGCGATGAATTCCTGAGATTGGCGTATCATGGATTCCGTGCAAAGGATAAGTCATTCAATGCAGAATTCAAAACCGATCTTGATCCTGATTTACCCAAAATCAATGTTGTTCCACAGGATATTGGTCGCGTCTTACTCAACCTGATCAATAACGCTTTCCAAGCAGTATCAAATAAGGTTTCAGTGAAGTTGGACAGCGATTACAAGCCTTTCGTCACTGTTTCGACTGAAAGACTGAACAGTCATATTGAAATATATGTACATGATAATGGCCCTGGTATCCAGAAATCCATAAAAGGCAAAATTTTCCAACCTTTCTTTACAACGAAACCTACAGGTCAGGGAACAGGACTTGGACTCAGCCTAAGCTACGATATCGTGACCAAAGGGCATGGAGGTGAGCTCAGGGTGGAATCGGAGACGGGGAAGGGGACGGAATTTATTATAAGATTGCCTGTTTAGGGAAAAGTGTCCTGTGATAAATAATAACTTGATAACAACACTATAGAAAATTGGAATGATGATTATGAGTGATGTAACCTCCCCCAATGTCACCCTCCCGGAGGGGAAGATCGGTAAACAAGGAATATCGATTTTCCCCCTCTTACAAGAGGCCAGGGGGAGGAGAATGATTCTTGCAAAATAAAATGATAAGAAAATGAACAACCGGGCCCATGTCGCTAAAGATGTAACAAAATGGAATTTCAATTAGATCATTTCTTTACCACCAAGCCAACCGGGCAAGGAACCGGGCTGGGAATGAGCCTGAGCTATGATATTGTGAAGGCGCATGGTGGGGAGATAAGGGTGGAAACAAAACAAGATGAGGGCACTGAATTCATCAATATATTGAAAATAAAAACGAATTGAATTATAAAATATGAAAGCAAAATCTATTAAAGGAAAGTCAACAGAAGAAATTCAAAGAGCACTACGACATAGCATGACTGATGGATTCAGACCAACTCTTGCAGTGGTCTTTATATCCATTAAGCAAGATCGTACCGCTATTTGCGACATACTGGATGCAGAAGGGATAGCCATTTATGGTGCCACTACAGGTGGTGAATTCATAGATGAGGAAATTGGTGAAGGGAGTGCTGCCATTTTACTTCTGGAAATCGATCCCTCTTATTTTCTGATTCAATTCGCTGAGTTGGATGGCGTGAACGATAGAAACATTGCCGTGGAGATGGGAAACAAAGCGAAGGAGACTTATCCATCTCCCGTCTTCTTAATTACGGTAAGCCATTTTGAAACCGATCCGGAACTCATAATACGTGGTTTACAAGACGCT
>CAVOVH010000011.1:0-229564 GCA_963699805.1 uncultured Cytophagales bacterium
TTTATGCCTGCTCAACTAGTATTGCTATTTACAGGAAGTCCATCTTCTAGGACTTCTTTCATACCTGAAAATGAGGGTACATAGTTAGCGGCATATTTTAATATGCTTAATAACTTTTTCGACTGAATTGAAGTTAATTCATCAAAAGTTAACCATTGATTTCTCTTGAAGGACATCCCATTTTTGAAATCTTTTTTCGACGAAAAGATATCATAGTATAGTTTTAAGAAATAAAGACGGTGATTCATTTTTTTAAATATTTAATTCCTCTTCTAATGAAAAAATTAATTTTATCTATTTTAAATCCATTAACTGATCTTAAATATAATGAAAAATCACGTTTTGAAGGAACAGAAATGTCGTGTCCATTAAATGTAAGTATTGATAGAGGTCCAATTCTTGGAATCATCTCATGATAATATTCGTTTGGGGCTTTTTTCCATTTACTCGGAAGGGTAAAATATTTATATCCGATGGATTTGGCAATTTCAACCACCTCCTTTTCAACCCCACCTCCAGGCCAGCAGATGCCATGGATTGAATGACCCAATCCTTTTTCCAGTTTTTTTTTCGATTCTGAAAGTTCTTCGTATATACGGTCTTTATATTCGGTTTTGCTTTCATATGATCCCTTCGAATTAATTTTTCATTTTTCACAACCCGATATAATTTTTCTCTCCAGTTTTTATCGCGAAAAAATTCGAATTTGAGGCAACCATTTCGATCAGTTTTGCTTCAATTTTTTCATTATCAGGAAAATACCGACGGGTTTCCAATGATTTCCCATGTTCATAGATCGGCGTTCCATATGGGATCTTTTTTTCCCATTTTTCTGCCTGTGTTAAATAAAAGGGTTTCATTTCCGGGAACCGGTTCCAAAGCATCCAAACGGGGCCTCCTTTCTTGGTGGCTGCACCGGGATGCCAGAAATCTACAATTCTAGGACCCTTGAAATACCAGGTATGCGTTTTTGAATGAGATTGAATCTCGACCAATCCTGAACTTTCCATTTTTTGCATTTCTTTAAAAGAGAGAAAACCCGCACAACAGTTTTCCGGCCCGGATGTATAATGGTAATCAGAATTGTTCTGCGTTCTTATAATATCCCTCGGATCTATAAAATCTGTTGAAACGTAGATAGTCGCTTTTAACTTTAAATCTTCGAGGATTGGAAAAATATGAACCCAGTTATCAAGGTAGCCATCGTCGAAGTTAATATGGATGAGTCTATCCCTTAAAGATCTTCGAAATTCAAAGGCTTCTTTCATATGTAAGGGTCCGATATCCTTCTTTCCTGATCTGGTTCAATTTGAGATTCATTTGACTGATTGGCTCCGAAATAGGAGAGGATCTCCAATTGTGATTTTCCAATCCTGTAGAATGAAACATTATTGAAATCATATAGAAATTGTATGAATTAAATATTAATTGGCGAGATCGTTGGTAATTAAATGCACTTAATGTTATTAAATGTTATTCGTAATGGTTATAATGAGATTTCGAAATACAATTTTTAATGTGGGCTTCAACTTTCTGTTGGAATTGAAATGACCGCTTAAACTTCTGCAATGAAATTTAAAGTATTTATCTATTATTATTTCCTTCTGAAAGTTTTTTTGAATAAAAACTTCTGGCTTTTTCTCCCTTTTCTTTTATTTTTCCAGGATCAAGGGTTGAAAATTTTAAGATTTCTCTAGCCAATTCATTGTAATCGCCGGTCTGGATCAATCGACCGAATGGTTTACTTTTTAATAATTCTACTGTACCGCCAACCTCAGTTCCTATAACACATGCCCCATGCGCCAAGGCTTCCAGTATGGTATTGCTGGACGCTTCCCTGAGGGAGGAGGAGATTACTAGATGAGCTTGTTGGTAAGGCACTTCTTCCGGTTTTACTGATCCAAGGAATGTGATTTTGCTTTCCAGGCCTTTTGCCCTTACATAATCTTCCATTTTATTTCTCAAGGGTCCATCTCCGGCTATCCAAACAGATATTCGAGGATTCTTTTTCATGGCCAATATCGCCCCTTTCAGAAACGTATATGGATCTTTAACCTGGGTTAGTGAGCCCGCGAACAAGATCCTAAATACATTATCAGATTTGGACGCTGCTGCGGGGGGGATTTTTACGATGTTAGGAATAAATTCTGAGGGAATTTTTGAATTGCCAAGGATACGTTCATTAATCATTCGCAATACTGCGGTTGAATTCGTGATTATTCCATCTGTCTGCTTGCAGGCATCTTGATATCGCTTCTCAAAGGTTGGATCCGTAGCAAATTTAGTGCCCCGGATATTGCCAATTACTACTAGATTGTTTACAAATCCCTTTACAATATTGCATATTTCAATTGCCCCAACCTGAAAACCTATCAGGATGTCTATTTTATGTATTCTACAATAGATTTTAAGCAACTCTATTGTAATACCTTCAGTATAACGGGTTCCCCACAGATTGTAAAGTATTCCTTTAGGGAACTTAACCTTGGATCTAGGTTTAAGGGAAACATTTAGTGAACCGACATATACAAAGGTTGGATGCCCTTTTTCAATAAATCCTTCAGATAAATAAGCAGCCTGTCTTTCCATGCCACCCACAAAAGTGGTTCCCAATAGTAATCCAATATTCATGATTTAGATGTTTTCAGGTTGTATCAGATCCAAGTTCAAGAGGGATTTCAAAAGGATGTATTGTGGCCAATAATGTCCTTTCTGCCAATTTAAATTTTCATTCCAGAATCCGGGGCATGAGAATATTGTTTTGTCTGGAAAAGTATAGGACATTTCACAAAACTCTGATTCGCCATTCTCATTATAAAGAAAATCATATGCCATTGACTGGAAGCCCATGGTTTTACTGATTTCAAATGCTTTTTTAATATGATTTATATCTACTTTTTCAGGTGAGATATCATTGATGCCGCTACCAGAGGATCTGAAGTCATTCTTTCTGTTCATTCTTCTAAATGCAAATGCTTTGTCTCCAATTACTACTACCCGAGTATCAAAATGATTATTCGGCAGGAATTTCTGAAAGTAAACATAGTTAATATGTGGGATCCAATTGGGGGACAAATGCCGAAAATGAATGTCCTTATGCAATAATTTTTTCTTAGAAAGGGATATTTTAGAAATTAGATTTTCGATTGAATTTTTATTTAAGGAATTCTGATCAAACTTGGAATTATCAAGTATCCCTGTATTGAACATTCTGTTAATAATCCTTACTAAAGATCTTTGTGATTTTAAAAGGATCACATTTCTTGACCCGGCACCTCCGGTAAGTTTAAATACAACTGGAAGCTCAGCCTTGGATGCCCATTCCATTGCATAATCCTTGTTCCAAAATGTCCAACTTTGGACCATAGGCATATTATTGGCTTTCATGAGAAAATATTCCTTGATCTTGTTATCGAATGTCCATGCTGTGCGAAGATTTGGAAAGCATTTGATCTTATATTCTGTTTCAATAATTGGCAGAATAACTTCTGCATTTTGTTTTGATATATCCCATTGACCATATTGATAAATAAACAATTTCAATTGCGGAATGATATGCCAAAAATCAGAAGAATTTGACGATAACCTTATAGTATTGATATTATTGAACCGTAATATTTCTTCGTATTTAATTAAATATTCTTTAAACTGGTTTAAGGGACTAAGATGTATTCCTACTAACATATTTCGAATTTTTTATTTGTTTATCTCTTCAAAGTGATGTAAATGAAAGGTCAATTTATTCGAAAATCGAAAAATCATCAAAGAAAAATATCATTCACAGAAAAAAATAAAATTTTTTATTGTTCAGATTGATTGTAAGAAAGGCTTGTCTTCTATATAATGGGATGAGACGGATGAGGTATTAGTTTAGATAACTTCTGGCCAAGCCCATGAAGATCCAATAGGGTGCTACATCGTAATTCCACCGACCGAAAGCAATCAATAAAATGGTTATTAAAGATAGGATAATCACGACATAATCGGACTTCTCTTCGTTCGGCGATCTGTTTTTTCCTCTAATTAATTTTTTAAATAATAAAAAAATAGCTGTAAAATATAATATAAAACCCACCGCACCAGTCTCCCCAAACATGGATACATATTCTGAATGACTTTTAAGTCGTGTTCCAAAATAAACATTAATACTTCCCAATCCTACTCCGATAATAGGGTGCTCCTTAAAAGCTATAAATCCCTGTACATAATGATGGCCCCGTCCAGTCATTCTTTCTTCAGGATTCTCCGCGATCTTTTCCTGTTCATAGGCTTCTGTCAAACGCATACCTAAGGTCGATTCCATAAAGGAATCTTTAAAAACGAAATAAATAGAAAAAATAATCACTATTCCCGCGATTACATATCCTGGATTTTTTAATATTCTGGATTTGTATTTATAAATGAAAAACGATGAAATAAAAAAAAATTCACCTAAAAATGCTTTCCTTGAGGCAGTAAATAAAATGACACTGTTAATGAATAAAAACAAAGCCAGATAAAGAATATTGTATTTATTGTTTTTATTTCCATTCCATAGGATAATCAAACAGAAAATTGATAAAATCGCAAAATAAGCTATTTTATTGGCATTAACATGCTCGGGATTAAACCTGGCACCCACCAATCCCAATTTCTGTCTCAATATAATCGTTAAAAAGGTTAATAATACGCCGCCAAAAACGAAAGTCCTGAAAGCCAGTAATTTTTCCGATAGAATACTTATTCTTCCAATGAAAAAATAAATATTTAAGCCTAGCAAAGTAAAAAATATTGGTCCGGATAATCCTATAAAAAAAGTTTCAATATTCCAAAATTTGGAGCCCAGATATGCCCATATAAACCATAGAAAAAAAAATAAGTCGATAATATTCAGTTTGAAGTTTAATAAGAAAATATTTCCTGTTAATACGAGCAAAGCCAATCCCAAGTATATTTTTCCAATTCCTGAAGTATCACCTTTTAATCCAACCACCAGGTCGATAATCAGATAAATAGTCAATATAAGAATTATAATGATTCTTCTTAATGGCGCTTTATAAAGCATTTTTTAAAAATTAAATATTCTGAAATATTCTTTTCATAAATTAAAATTACACTTTAGCCATTGAAATAAGTTTGTCATCCCTATTTTTCGTATATATAATATAAGCACCTAAAGCCATAAATCCTCTTACCATTGTTACATTGATTGCTGCCCCATATGCATGTAAAAAGTATACAAAAGCGAATGCGGTAGCCAGGCCAATAAATGAAACAAGCAGGGTATTTTTCATTAATTCTTTTTCCTTACTTATAATGATTAGATAATTCGTTCCATAACAACTGTAAAGACCAAGAAAAATAATTCCAATAGCAAGAATATAGGTTATATAAACACCTTCATAAAATTCGGGTGTATATAGAATAATAAAGATCAGTTTGGCGAAAATCATAAACATGATGGCAATGGATGAGGAAGCCACAATAATAATCTTTCTCCAAACCTTAAAATTATCTAGGGAATGGGAAAGATGAGGGAAAAAAGAATGCGGAGAGCATCCGGATGAATGGTATTCCAATATCAATTACTTTTTGAGCAGCTGAATAAAGTCCCACAGAACTGGCAGGAGCAAATATTCCCAATAAAAAAGTGGAACTGTTATTGTATAATTGTGGTAGTAGTTGATTAAGAAATACGAATCTACCACTAAATAATTCATCCTTAATCTCGGTTAATGAGATATTCACCAATCTGACTTTAAATTTACTGGATATCATAGTCAGGGAAACCAGTCCTGTTACTATTAATGATCCTCCGCGAAGTAAAGGGATGTATATATAGTCTGATTCCTCTTTAATAAAGATGAATATCGTAATAACATACAATGAGGAGGTAATTAATTTAAAATAGGTTAAAAATTTCATCTTTTCAATTCCCTGAAAGAACCATTGGGGATAGATCACATTATCCACTACTGACAATAAATGAAAAAATATATAAAATCCAATTAGATCGGAAGGTTGGTACAAGCACTACGATCACAATAAATACTGGTAAGGATATGCTAAAAAGAAAAACTTTAGTATACATAACCCTGCTGAAAATAAGCGATAATTCATGAGTATTCGATCTATTTTTCGAAATATTGCGTGTAGCTGTTAAGTTGAATCCATAACTTGTAAATACGACAAAATACTGGCAAAGTGCCAGGGCGAATGCTATTACACCATATTTTTCCAAACCGATTACCCTGGCGATATAAGGGGTAGTGATCAATGGTAAAATATAATTAACACTTTGTATGATTGAAAGTGAAAAAAAATTTTTTACAACAGTTACCAAATTGAATTGTTTGATTTTTTAAGAATATTCTTAAATATTCTCATTTCAAGAAATTTATAAGATTTAGTACTTGATTGTATAGATTATAATTAAAAGAGAGTTTTGTTATAGATCGAGATATTTAAGGAAAGATAAAGCTTCGCCACATCAATTACATTCATTGAATATTTCTTTTGAATATAGGCGTCATAATTTCACTATTTTTATAAGGAATATGACTATATTCATATTTCGAATTATTCCAAATTTAACCAACATTATTTTATTATAAAAATAATATTTCAAATAAAAAAAGTGCAATTGTGAAATTCCAGCATTCGTGACCATTTATGGTGTTTTTATTATGAAACATTATCGAGAAATGAAAATGAAGATCTTATCTATTAAAGTTAATGTGAAATAAACATTTGTTAATTTATTTTCATTCCCTTTTTTGATAATGATATTTAATTATCGAATTCTTGAAATTTTACTGATTGAGATATTAAACATTTTAAAATTTATGAATACTATTTCCTATTGGTTACTGGGGTTATCAAATAAGGCTGTTTTACTAAAATAAATGGATGCTTACCATGGTAAATTGATTAGTACTATCATCATGCTAATTTTATAATATCATCATAGTCAGAAAATTTGTCAGAAACTCGGTTTTATTATTAATATTATACAATTTAAAATTACTATATTAATACCTTTTTAATTTCTTTATTGATAATTTTTGTATTAGACCCCTAATTATTAGACAGAAATTCAATTTCAATTTAGTAGAGGTTGACGTATAATTTTCTGTTTAAGGTTAAAATTTTCAAAAATATCCAGGAACTGCTCCGGGGACTTCATACCCAGTGAGCGATGTTTCCTTTTCCGGTTATAAAATTTATAATACTCATCGATCTTCCATTTCGCATAGTAAAAAGAATCGAACCAGTATCTTCGGATCACTTCCCTTTCCAGGGTACTGTGCAAGGCTTCGATGTATGCGTTTTCTTCAGGGGTAGCGATATGGGTGAATTCCTGGTTAATTCCCTGTTCGAAAAGGTACTTACGTACGCTGTTGGCAATAAACTGGCTGCCGTTATCATTGCGGATCGTTACATTCTTTACAGGATTAGCCCGGATGATCCCATCCATCAGCAGCACCACATCATGCTGACGAATACTGGCTTTTAACAGATGTCCCAGCACCCGCCTGGTGAAAATATCCATCACGGTGAGCAGATAGACATTACGGCGTTCCCCATGAATATATACATACTTGATATCCATGGACAAATGCTCCATCGGGTATTCAGCCTGTATTTTTCGCATTTTTACAAATGTCCGCCGTCCATTGGTCCTTATCCTGCTGTTGGTGTGAAGCAAATGAGCTTCTTTCATCAACCGGTACACTTTTTTGGCGTTAATCACATATCCCTCATCCCGAAGCTCACTGGTGATCTTTTCGTATCCGTAACAAACAAACTCCTGTCTGAGCAGGTCACGGATCCGGTCTACGACCTGATGATTGCTTACCCGCAAGCCGGATTGCAGAAAGGTATAGCTGCTGGGTGCACGACCTCGCCTTCCATCACTCGATGAATAATACCAGCTGCTTACCGCCTGGCCCGTCCAGGAACATAACCACCTCACAGGTACTATGTCCTTATAGCGGATGATCACCATTTTCCTTGCCTTTTGAGCTGTTCCGTTTTCTGCCTGTCGGAGACAGGTTTAAAAGCTCATTCTTGACTTCCAGCTCCAAGGCCTGTTTGCCAATGATCTTCTTCAGCTTTTCATTCTCTTCCCGCAAGGCTTTAACTTCCGGATCCAACTGGTAGTATTGTGTCTGAAGACCATCCATTCCCTTCTGATCAAAGGCATGCTTCCATCGATAAAACAAACTCTGAGCGATCTCGTATTTGCGGCAGGTAGCCAGCATCCCTTCGCTCTCTGCTTCCCGAAGGATCTGGAGCTTTTGCTCCATTGAAAAACTTCTTCGTTTACTCATGATTCCCTAAATTTAATCTACTAAACTGTTTTTAAAAATGTCCAGTTATTTAGGTCCTATGTTTAAAAAAGAATAAGCTATTGCACTTTTTTCATTTTTCTGCAATTAATCCTAGAAATTTTAAATATCAATCTTATGCCAAATCAAAATAACATAATGGACTTTACTGGTCAAAACATATATGCTGGTATTGATGTACACCAAAAGAGTTGGAAGGTGTCAATTTATACTGATTATCTTTATCACAAATCATTTACACAACCACCAAATCCAGATGTTTTATACCGATATCTTTCCAAGAATTTTCCAAATGGAACTTGTTATAGTGTTTATGAGGCTGGGTTTTGTGACTTCTGGATCCATAATAAATTAATGTCATCAGGAATAAACAATATAGTTGCTAATCCTGCTGACGTCCCTACCACAGATCGTGAGAAAAAATACAAAACGGATAAAATTGATAGTCATAAACTGGCTAAATAATTACGAAATAGAGATCTTAATGCAATATTTGTACATAAAGAAAAACATCTTGACGATCGCCACCTGTTACGTACCAGACAAACAATATCAAAAGAGTTAATACGATATAAAAATATAATTAAATCTCATCTATTTTTTTTGGAAAAAAAATACCAACAGAAATTGATAAAATAAATTTCTGTTGGTCTAGAAGATTTATCGAATGTCTTGATAAAATTGATTTATCATACAATAGTGGTACAGAGTCATTTAAATTTTTACTAAGTCATTATAATATTTTATGACAAGATCTTCTTTAAATAACCAAGAAAATACGGGAATTGTCTAAAGCGGAATATTATCAACCAAAATTGGATTTGCTGATGAGCATCCTAGGAATAGGCTTAATAACAACGATGACAAGTTTAACGGAAACAATGATATTAACTGCTTTAGAATCTGATAATTCGCCTCATATGTGGGAATCACTTCGACTAATAATTCTAGTAGAGAAAGGGAAATCGATAGTGAAATGGTTAATCGGGGGAATAATTATCTAAAACCCATAATAATAGAATGTTCATGGATTGCGGCTTGAAGAGATCCAATTCTGCATAAAACTTATATCGATTTATGTAAAAGAATGAATAGTAATCTGGTATTTATTCGAATTGCCAGGAAACTGTTGAATTGAATATCATTTGTACTCAAAAATGAAGAAAAATATAAAGTTTAAATTGAGAATCTATAAACCTGAAAATTAGGATCCGTTTTTAGCCCCCTGCAAATAATCTTTAATTATTCTGCTCATTAAGGATACGGCCTAATTTCCTTATTAACCTGAAAAAGGTATTTGCAGCTTGAATATTTCAATACTGTTTGTAGAAGGATGGTTATATAAGGCTTATTTTAAGAATAATAATATTTTTGCCTCATACTTGTTTTTTAACGTAGAAGGGAGTTAATACTTTTTAAATATGAAAATAATTATATCAAGGTTCCATTATACTATCGATCCTTAATTCATTATATGAGTTAAATGTAAATATTAATATTAATTTCAAATAACCCTCAATTTCTATTTTTCTTTGAATAGTTCAATATTATCATTATAGAGTCAAATTAACTTTAAATATAGGTTTATTCTGATATTCGTATTGGAAAAATTAAATTCTCACTTCAGGAATTTTTTTTTCATATTGACAAAAATTAAACCGTAATTATTTTCATATCTTTCTGTATATCAATAGTTTATATTTTTGGCTTTCTATTTGGGTAAGGATAATTGCATTGAGCTTATTTTTTTATTTAATGTAGATTCAAGCGTAGTGTAAATCAAAGCACACAGTCCCTTAATGATTGGTTGAAGAAAGCGTGATGAAAGTAATGGGTAATTTAATTAGTAATTGGATGAAATTGTTTTTTTTGACAGGTGCGATCCTTCCTTTATTCTATTATATAATGCTGAAGCCCAAATCTTATTCCCGAAGTCTTCAAATATTGGATTTGAGGATGGTAAAATCTGGGAGGAATGGAAAACTGCTGCAATTTCTTATCCAACACAATTCAGTATTGTAAATTCTGGAACATTTACCCCAAGAGGCGGGAACAATTGTATAAAGATACATCATAATGATAGAAGAGCTGAAATGTTAACCGTATATCAGGGAAATACTTCAGCTGGAGATGGGAGTAAACCTGGAATGTTTGATTGGCATGTGGAATACTGGGTTGGAATTAGTTATTATTTAGATAATCCATCAGCTACAATGGATAACTGGGCAGGTGTTAATGATTTAATTTTTCAACTTCACGGAATTGTGAATGATGGGGATTGGTCCAAATGTGGTACCTCCGGACCAAACGGTATAACCATTGGTGTGTATCCAACTTCCCATGGATGGACACCTTATCACGCGCTAGCTATCTTTGTAGATAATCTCAATTCAGAACAATATGGTACTCGAAATCCTTACTCTACTCCCCCTTCGGCAAGTGCAGCTTATTACTATCCCGATTGGTACTCACCTATTGGAAATTATGAAAATAGATGGATGGATATTGTGATGAATTTTGTTTTAAGTCCTGATAATGATGGATTCGTAAAAATTTGGATTGACGGGACACAAGTTGTCGATGATACTGGTCCAAATATGTTTTATTATGATAGATGTGGAAATCCTGCCGAACCAGCTGGCCAATTGCAGATGGGAAGCTACTGGAGTGAAAATAGACCTGAGATTTATATAACAAATTATCTTGATGAAGTAAGGTTTGCACGAGCTATAGATGGTGCTGGTTATAACGATGTGGCTCCAAGAGGTAGTTCAGTCCCAACAAATTCACCCCCGGTTCTCAATGCTATTGGAAATAAAAATGTTATTGAAGGGAATACACTCGATGTATCATTGTCATCCAGCGATCCAGATGGCGATTCTAGGAATTTTTCAGTATCATCTAATCCAGGATTTGTGACCTTGACAGACAGCCAGGATGGAACGGGACGGTTACGGATAGCGCCACAGGCCGGGAATGCCGGCAGTTATAATATGACGGTGCAGGTCACCGATTCGAAGGGTGCCAGTGATTCGGAGAGTATCACGGTAACGGTAACGGCAGCTCCAAATGCCGCTCCTGTTCTTGCTGCGATCGGGAATAAAACCCTTACGGCAGGGAATGTGATGAATGTTCAGATTTCGGCCACCGATGCCAATGGCGATAATCTTACCTTCACACTGCCTACCAAGCCTGCGTTTGCGACTTTAACTGACAACAATGATGGTACAGGCGTTATACGGCTGGCACCCACCACCAGCCAGGCGGGGACCTATAATCTTACTTGCCGGGTTGCGGATGGAAATGGCGGGGCAGATTCCGAAACCATTACGATAACCGTTAACCCGCCTCCAAATGCTGCTCCTGTTCTTGCCTCGATCGGGAATAAAACCCTTACGGCAGGGAATGTGATGAATGTACAGATTTCGGCCACCGATGCCAATGGCGATAATCTTACCTTCACACTGCCTACCAAGCCGGCGTTTGCGACTTTAACTGACAACAATGATGGTACAGGCGTGATACGGCTGGCACCATCGACCAGCCAGGCAGGGACCTACAGTCTTACCTGCCGGGTTGCGGATGGAAATGGAGGTGCAGATTCCGAAACCATTACCATAACCGTTAACCCGCCTCCAAATGCTGCTCCTGTTCTTGCCGCGATCGGGAATAAAACACTTACGGCAGGGAATACAATGAATGTACAGATTACGGCCACCGATGCCAATGGCGATAATCTTACCTTCACACTGCCTACCAAGCCGGCGTTTGCGACTTTAACTGACAACAATGATGGTACCGGTGTGATACGGCTGGCACCCACCACAAGCCAGGCAGGGACCTACAGTCTTACCTGCCGGGTTGCGGATGGAAATGGAGGGGCAGATTCCGAAACCATTACGATAACCGTTAATCCGCCTCCAAATGCTGCTCCTGTTCTTGCCGCGATCGGGAATAAAACACTTACGGCAGGGAATATGATGAATGTACAGATTACGGCCACCGATGCCAATGGCGATGCTCTTACCTTCACACTGCCTACCAAGCCGGCGTTTGCGACTTTAACTGACAACAATGATGGTACCGGTGTGATACGGCTGGCACCCACCACAAGCCAGGCAGGGACCTACAGTCTTACCTGCCGGGTTGCGGATGGAAATGGAGGGGCAGATTCCGAAACCATTACGATAACCGTTAATCCGCCTCCAAATGCTGCTCCTGTTCTTGCCGCGATCGGGAACAAAACACTTACGGCAGGGAATACAATGAATGTACAGATTTCGGCCACCGATGCCAATGGCGATAATCTTACCTTCACACTGCCTACCAAGCCGGCGTTTGCGACTTTAACTGACAACAATGATGGTACCGGTGTGATACGGCTGGCACCCACCACCAGCCAGGCAGGGACCTACAGTCTTACCTGCCGGGTTGCGGATGGAAATGGAGGGGCAGATTCCGAAACCATTACCATAACCGTTAACCCGCCTCCAAATGCTGCTCCTGTTCTTGCCGCGATCGGGAATAAAACACTTACGGCAGGGAATGTAATGAATGTACAGATTACGGCCACCGATGCCAATGGCGATACTCTTACCTTCACACTGCCTACCAAGCCGGCGTTTGCGACTTTAACTGACAACAATGATGGTACCGGTGTGATACGGCTGGCACCCACCACAAGCCAGGCAGGGACCTACAGTCTTACCTGCCGGGTTGCGGATGGAAATGGAGGTGCAGATTCCGAAACCATTACGATAACCGTTAACCCGCCTCCGAATGCTGCTCCTGTTCTTGCCACGATCGGGAACAAAACACTTACGGCAGGGAATACGATGAATGTACAGATTTCGGCCACCGATGCCAATGGCGATAATCTTACCTTCACACTGCCTACCAAGCCGGCGTTTGCGACTTTAACTGACAACAATGATGGTACCGGTGTGATACGGCTGGCACCCACCACAAGCCAGGCAGGGACCTACAGTCTTACCTGCCGGGTTGCGGATGGAAATGGAGGTGCAGATTCCGAAACCATTACGATCATCGTTAATCCACCTCCAAATGCTGCTCCTGTTCTTGCTGCGATCGGGAACAAAACACTTACGGCAGGGAATACAATGAATGTACAGATTTCGGCCACCGATGCCAATGGCGATACTCTTACCTTCACACTGCCTACCAAGCCGGCGTTTGCGACTTTAACTGATAACAATGATGGTACCGGTGTGATACGGCTTGCACCCACCACAAGCCAGGCAGGGACCTACAGTCTTACCTGCCGGGTTGCGGATGGAAATGGAGGGGCAGATTCCGAAACCATTACGATCATCGTTAATCCTTCTCCAAATTCCGCTCCAGTGCTTGCCGCGATCGGGAACAAAACAGTCACGGAGGGAAGTGTGATAAATGTACAGCTATCCGCCACTGATGCGAACGGGGATGCATTGACCTTTTCAGTTGCCCCGAATCTGGCATTTGTGACCTTAACAGATAATCAGGATGGAACGGGAGTGCTCAGGCTCGCACCAGTAGCAGGACAGACCGGATCATATAGTCTGACAGTGCAGGGTAACTGATTCAAAGAGAGCCAGTGATTCGGAGACAATAACCATTACGATCAATGCAGCTCCTCCCTCCAACTCGGCCCCTGTCCTGGCAACCATCGGGAACAAAACGATCACGGAAGGAAGTGTGATAAATGTACAGCTATCCGCCACTGATGCGAACGGGGATGCATTGACCTTTTCAGTTACCCCGAATCTGGCATTTGTAACCTTAACAGATAATCAGGATGGAACGGGAGTGCTCAGGCTGGCACCGGTAGCAGGGCAGACCGGATCATATAGTCTGACAGTCAGGGTAACTGATTCAAACACAGCCAGTGATTCGGAGACAATAGCCATTACGATCAATGCAGCTCCTCCCTCCAACTCAGCCCCTGTCCTGGCAACCATTGGGAACAAAACGATCACGGAAGGAAATGTGATTAACGTACAGTTATCTGCCACTGATGCAGATGGGGATCCATTGAACTTTTCAATTTCTCCCAATCTGGCTTTTGTTACCTTGACTGATTTTCAGGATGGCACCGGCAGGATCCAATTGGCACCAGTGTCCGGCCAGGCGGGATCCTATAGCCTCACCGTAAGTGTAATTGATGCTAGCAGCACAACAGATTCGGAAACCATCACGATCACAGTAAATCAAGCCGTAGTTCAAAATACCCCACCTGTTTTGGCTCCAATTGGTAGTAAAGCTGTAACTGAAAATGAAGTTTTGAATATACCATTGTCATCGAGCGATGCACAAGGAGATCCTATGCGATATACCGTTTCACCAAATTTAGGTTTTAGTTCTATAACTTTTAGTCAGGATGGTTCTGGCCTCTTATCGCTATCTCCAAAACCAGGGGATGCCGGCTCCTATAATCTCACTATCACCGTTTTGGATGATAAGGACGCCAGTGATTCTGAAACCATAACCATTACCGTTAATCCAAAAATCAACGGAAATTCGGCTCCTGAATTGAGAGCGGTTGGCAATGTGAAGATAAAGTATGGAAAAAAGTTCCAAACCCAGTTAAGTTCCATCGATGCAGATGGGGATGCTTTGACCTATGACGTATCGCCCAATCTTCGATTTGCCAGTCTAACTGATAATCAGGATGGAACCGCGATATTGGATCTATCTCCTGATGAAAGTGATATAGGAACTTATTCACTGATAATAACCGTTACGGATGTGAATAATGCAAGTGATTCCGAAACTATTTCGCTAATCATTGAACCAGATGACCCGGCAACGATTGATCCTACTGCTCCTCAGTACGTAACCGGAATTAATTCAGGGGGGGCATCTTATTCCCTTGGAGGATCCATTTTTGCACAGGATCAATTTTACGCTGGGGGATTTGTATACGATATTGATCAGGATATCGCCAATACCGAAGATGATGCTTTGTATTTTACGGAACGTTTTGGTGAAATGCAATACGATATTCCGGTTCCGGGTTATGGAGAATATATGGTCCGCCTTCATTTTGCTGAATTGTATTATACATCTGGAGAAATCGGGACCAGGGTTTTCAATGTTGATATTGAAAATGGACAGGGATCACTATCAAATTATGATATCAATGCAGACGTTGGTCCATTGACTGCTGTAACAAAAACATTTACAGGAATTTCAGTATATGATGGAATGCTTACTATAACCTTTTCAAAATTGGTGAATAATCCCAAAATATCGGCTATTGAAATTTTAACGGATGGTGATTTGGATATCATAGCGGGTTTGGAGTCTGATAATACTAATAAGGTTATATCCATTTTCCCCAATCCGACAAACGGTATCTTTACATTGGAATTACCTTCCGGTTCTAATTTTAACCATGATTTATCTTATGTCATCTATGATCTGGCGGGAAAGATCGTCGATCAGTCTTCCATACATTCCCACCAAACCAATGTGGATCTTTCAGGCAATGGAAAAGGAGTTTACATCATCAAAGTAGGGGGGTACAACTTAGAAAGAATCATTTTATATTAAATGAAAATTGGAATTATTTTTATAAAGTATTTGACATAATTAGTTGATCCTTAAAATCGAATTAACATATTGGTTATCAACATATTAATGTGGATAAAAAGGTAAAATAATTGTTTTTTATTTGCAGAAAAATACGCATTTTGTATTAAAATCCTGCAGATAATTGATAGGAAAATCGCCAAATCAAAACCAGATCAATATGTTCAAATCAACTTTGAAACAGATTATTAATCCACGTCATAGTCTTGTATTACTGGCCGATGAAATGCCTTGGCACGAGTTTGAGAACGAGTATAAACACCTATATTCTAATACAGGTTTACCAGCAAAACCCATCCGATTGATGGTGGGATTACTAATATTGAAACAGATCAAGGGACTGGGCGATGAGACAGTGGTGAAGGAATGGGTTCAGAATCCATATTTTCAATATTTCTGTGGAGAATCAGAGTTTCGATGGGAAGCGCCATGTGATCCTTCGGACCTGGTACATTTTCGAAATAGAATTGGGGGGGATGGTGTTGAGAAAATCCTGGAGATATCGGTTAAGATCCAGCCAGAGAAGGATAAAAAAAGGGCTATGGAAATAGTGAGTTTAGACACCACGGTCCAGGAGAAAAACATCACCTATCCAACCGATGTGAAACTGAGTAAAAGAATCATCGAACAATGTCAAAAGATTGCAAAACGTGAAGGGGTCAAGTTAAGACAGAGTTACAAAAGGATATTAAAGAAATTAATGTTGATGCAACGATTTGCGCATCATCCCAAGAACTACCGCAAGGCAGAGAAGGCCAAGCGTAAGATGCACACAATAGCTGGCCGTCTGATAAGGGAATTAAAAAGGAAATTGCCCGATAGCCAGTTGCCACAATACCTCAATCGATTAGATCTATATGCAGCGGGTATTGGATCAGAAAAAACTGGATAAGAACAAGATCTACAGTTTACATGAGCCACATGTAGCATGTATAGCTAAAGGTAAGGTAGCGAAAAAATTTGAATTTGGTTCTAAGGTATCGGTAGCGATGAGTAAAGAGGAAAATATGGTTTTGGCGGTGGTCAATTATACAGGTAATCCTAATGATAGTAAAACCATAGAAGATACGTTGAATAAGGTTGAACAAATAACAGGCAGGAAAGTAAAAGCAGCCATCGTTGATCGTGGATATAAAGTGAAGAAAACAGTCAATGGAACCCAAATTATAAAACCATCACCTTTGGGATCCGGATCTACGGCCTATGAAAAGATGAAGATGAGAAAATACTTTCGCCGCCGATCAGCCATTGAGCCGGTTATCAGTCATATGAAAAATCAGTACATGATGAAGAGAAATTTCCTGAAAGGTGTACAGGGCGATGTGATCAATGCTGTAATGGCAGGGGCTGCATTCAATTTCAAACGATGGTTGAACCAGAAATTAAAGGAAATTTCTGGCTTAATACATAGATGGATCATAATTCCGATCCAAATAGATGAAAAATTTATTCTTACCTATGATTTAATATCTGAGTTGTTTGTAATAATATTTCCTGATTAGAAAATACAAATATTCAACCAGCGTATTTTTATAGAATGCCCACTCTCCATTATATTGTATTTTCTTTCCTTTTATCGATTGTTTAAATTGATAAATTCCATCCATAGCATCCGCTCTGGGTGGGATACGGGCAAAATCAAATATTTGAATTCCTTCACTTGTTATTTTATCCAACATTTTTTGAATGGCGAAAACGGAAGCTCCTGTCTGCCTGGACCGTTCCGAGTTGGCAACTAAATGCAGATAACTGAAATTTTTATTTACATATAAAATGTTCCCTGCCAGGATTTCTCCTTCCTTGCTTTTTACAAAAAATAAACGCCATGTATTTCCATCCACCAAGGTCGATAATTCATCGGGATTTACATGGAGCCCAATATCTTTCTTTGTTGCCATTTTATTGAATATTTCTGAGAATGTTTCTAAATCCGGTAATTGCGGATCTTCAACTTCGATAAAAATTAATTCTGCATGTATGGCTTTTTTAAAATTCTTTTTCCATTGAGTATTGTATTCAACAGGAGTAGTAAGATCGACCATGATGGTCAACGGGCATAGGAAAAATCCAAGCGGACGGGTAAATCCTGCCCTCCTGACGCCAATTTCATATTCGATTGAATAAATAACATTGGAATCAATGATGATTCCAATGTATGGAAGTTGAATCAACTCTTTATAGAATTCTGTAATATTTTCGTTGGAAACATTCTCATTAATCAGTTCACCTTCAATAATCAGAAGTTTTCCGAGAATTGGGATTTTACCTATTCTCCCCATTACAGCAATAGACGGATCTTCCAAAGAATTGCAATAGAAAACGATCCCTTTCCTAAGGGATAGAAGATATTTATACCATCTTTCTGATTGCGAATGGGGAATATGTTTAAAATGGATTTGAATTTCAAAAAACTGGCTGGGTGATAAAATGTCCATTTATAATATTTGGATATAAAAAATAATTTGAACTTTTAATTATTCAACGAGGAGCAAATCAAACTATTTGATAATTGTAATAAATCAGCCAGTGAGATTTTTAGTTTGGCGTTAAAAAATTAAACGGAATTTTCTGATTTGAAGGAATGATCAGCAATGAATTTAACTGAGAATTTTTATAAGTGGGGCTTGATCTGTAGGTTAGTCGACTTCAATATTCCGGCATTAAAAATTTTATTGATATACTGACAATACCATTTTATGAATGATGTAACAGAATGATAGACATATCCCGTAATACACGGACTCTTTAAAAGATTTTCATACATCTGCCCATTTGATTCTTAACAATGAATACACCTAAATGATTTTATGATAATCGCTATAAAGAATGCTCTAATAGTTATCTTATTTTGTTTAAAATCAGTCTTTATTAACTGATGATCGTTCTCATGTCACTTAAAAAAATGAATTGATTTTAATCAAAGCGAGTATTTCGCAGAAATTGAAAATGAGAGAAATACGAACCAATTTTATACATTCGTGGTTTCTTCCAATAAAATTTCTTTATTATTCCTGGATTTCTTTTCAGCAAAAATCCCATACCCTTTTCCATAATAATTGTAGTAACCGGATCGTCCATTTTGTATATCATTTAAAACGATTACCAGATTATTCATGGTTCCCAAGATCTGAAACTGATTAATCATTCTAATCTGATCTCTCTTCGTAACTTCCGCACGGGTAACGAATAAGTTGACGTCTGCAGATTTTCCTACTAAGACAGGATCCGTTACCATAGAGGCAGGCGCATCATCAATTACAATAAAGTCAAAATGCTCTTTCACCTTACCAATTAATTTCTCAAAATTTCCATTCCCCAGCAATTCAGCTGGATTGGGGGGTATAGGACCTGAGGGGATCAAGTTTAGGTTTTTAACTTTTGTGTTGATTACAATATCTTCAATCTTGCTTCGACCGATTAAATAATTACTTAATCCAGAATTTCCATCGGTTATTTTAAATATTGATTCAATTTTTGGCTTTCGTAAATCTGCACTTATTAATAAAACCTTTTTGTTATTCTGCGCTATACTCAATGCCAAATTGATAGCCGTAAAAGTCTTACCTTCTCCGGATATCGTTGAATGTACCGCAATCACTTTATGTTCATTTTGTGACCCAAAATAATCAAGATTGGTTCTCAGGCCTCGAAATGATTCTGCCACTCCAGAATGCGGATCACTAATAACGACAAGTTCCGATTTTTTTCTTTTATGTCCGATGGTACCGATTATGGGTACTGAGGTTTCCTGTTCGATGTCTTCTTTTGATTTAATAGTGTTATCAAAATAAAAAAGAATGGATATAATAAAAATCGGTAATCCAAAACCAACTAGCAAACCCAGTATATAATTTAATATTTTATTCGGGCCTAATGGGATGGCCGTTTCCAAACTGGCTGCATCCAGTATTTGTGCATCAGGGACGTTGGATGCTTTGGTGATGGCTGCTTCTGCTCTCTTCTGTAAAAGGAATGTATATAATTCGTTATTCAAATCAAACTGACGTTTTATGTTGATTAGATCTTGTTCCGTTTTGGGCAGCCTTGACAGTTGGCCACTGATTTGATTCTTTCTTTCTTTCAGATTATTCAGTTGAAATTTTGCATTACTGATCAGGTTCTTTAAATTTTCCTCAAGTGTTTGATTTGTATATTGAATTTCATTTTCCAGAGCACGAAGACTTGGGTTTTTTTCCTGTACGCTAAATTTCAAGGTGCTCCTCCTACTATATAACTCACTCAACTTAACCACCATGGTATTCAAAACAGGATCTGTAACTCCGACAACGGAGGGTGCAACTACTTGTTCCATTTTATCTGCATCACCAAGATAGGATTGCAAATTTTGATAATATTCCAATTGCATTTGGGCCATGGATTCTTCGGATTCAAGTTCTTCCAATTTCTCAACAACCAACCCGGCTTCCTGATTTAAATCGACAATCCGGTTCCGGGATCTGAAGTTGGTAAAGGACCTTCCTGCAGATTGCAGCGAGTCAACGATTCCGGTAAGCTGTGCATCTATGAAATTTACAGTATTTTCTGAAGTTCGATTTTTAGCCCTGAGACCGAAATCTATAAACACCTGGCATAATTCGTTGAGGAAATCAGCTTCCCTTTCCGGTTGTTCACCTTTTAATTTCAATTGAATAATTTCTGCATCGGGGTCAATTAACGAAATATCTAATCTATCCTGATATCTGAGCGCCAGTTTATTAAGTTCGTTGAAGACTAAACTGTATTTTTTCCCCTCTTCAACGGATACGCCAGGTTCTTTATTAAGAACAAAATTAAAAAATTCGTTTCGTAGGGTATCACCATATTCGTATTCTGTTTCAAATTGAATATGCCGTTCAATTCCCCCAATCATTAATTTATCGTCCGCTGAAATTGTGCAATATTTATTGTCATTCGGAGTGATATAAACATTGATATTTGGTAAATTTAGCAACGGATTGAAGTTTTCAATTTTAAAAGGCGAATATTTATACAAGTCTTTCTTTCCAATGATGTTGTCTTCATACCAGTTTACCCGCCAATCCAGATTTTCCAGCGTTTGTCTTGCAATGGAAAAAGAGCTGAGAATGCCAATATGATTTTGTACATTGGTTTTTGTACCTAATCCAGAAACTTGAAATAAATTTTCAATACCCATCTCCCGATTCTCATCCGGAGTATATAATTTGACAGAAGCTTCATAAGTGGGAGTGATAATACGATTAATTAAATAGGCTGCAGTAAATCCAAGTAACCCAAAGATCACAATCCAATACCATGACCCTTTAATTCTGTAGAGATATTCCTTAAAATTTTTTACATCGTCTTCAGGAATGTTTTTATTCAGAGGTGGCGTTTTATTAACCATAGCTTTTTATATTAATATACAAATTTAGTAAATCGAATATTTTAATGCAGTTTTTGATTGAATAATTATTGGTTTGCTATAAAGCTTGCGATCAACAATACAGTGGTAACTGTTGTTAAAATGAGTGTAACCACCGGGGCCTTCAGTCCAACATTTTTATATTTGGCAGGTTCTACATAAATCACATCATCCGGCTGTATATAGAAGGCTTCTGATGATAAAAATTCATAATTCTGAAGGTTCATCCGGTATGCGATCAGTCCTGCCGGTGTTTGGCGGAGCACTCTTACCTTGGTTATATTAGAGAAGTCCGTATTACCTGAGGCTAAACTGATTGCATCCAGTATTGTAAAGCTGACATTATAGTTGTAATAAATTCCTGGTCTAGTGACTTCTCCCAGAACTGTCACTTTAAAACTGAGAAGTTTTACCTTTACGGCAGGTTCTTTCAGGAATTCAGTCGCACGCAGTTTTATTTTATCTTCTGCCTCAGGTAATGTCAATCCATCTACGAGAATTTTACCAATAATGGGTAAGTCGATATGTCCCTCCTTATTTACCATATATCCATTCAGGTATTGACTTTCCGGACTCCCATAATTCGTTGAGGTTCCTCCTGTAGTTCCACCCAATGTAGATATATTGGCGGGAACTGCAGGATTATAAATGGCATTCAATTCCGGATTGGAAGTCAATATACTTACATACAAATTATCATTGGTCTTAATTATGTAATCCTGGGGTTTATCGATTTCATGATAAATTTTGGCCTCCGCTTCGGATTCAGTCCCGAAATAATTCAATTTTTTATAACTGATACAGGAAAATTGTCCTATTAATATAACAAAGGAAAACAGTTGAATAAGATTAGCTCTGTTTGTGAAATAATATATTAATGTCATTATTGTGATTTTTTTATAAAGATGTTAAACTTTAATTAATATTTTATCATTAATAAAAAAAACTAATAGGCAGAATTATATTTTAGTCCAACAATTTAAAATGTACTTTATAAATGAAAGAAAAGGATTACTCCAGGCATTTCAATCGTTGATGAAAAATCAATAATTCTGAATATTATATATAACAAGTATTTTAGAATAAAATTTTCAGTTAATCTAATTGATAACCGACATTGTTTTTCATTGATTCGGCTAAGCTAAAATTTGTAACTTAGGAACTGCTACTATAAATTTTCCTTCCCAATCTTTGATATAGGAAAGCTGATTTGTAATTTCCTCCTTTAAATTCCATGGAAGAATAATTACATAATCCGGTTTAGTTTCCTTAAGAAATTGTTCATTCACCACAGGAATATGACTGGCGGGTAAAAATTTATTTTGTTTATGTGGATTAGCATCTACTACAAATTCAATCAGGTCGTTTTTGATTCCACAATAATTCAACATGGTATTCCCTTTGGCAGCGGCACCGTATGCGGCCACTTTCTTGCCTGCTCTTTTCTGGGAAATCAGAAATTCAGTTAAATCCAATTTTACTTTAAGTGCCTGTTGTTGAAAATGGTCATAGTAAGCAAGGGTGGTTAATCCTCTTTTGGCTTCCTTCTCCAACAATGTGGGTACATTTTTAGATATGGGCTTGGTTGGATCGTTGATGTGCTTAGCATAAATACGCAGAGATCCACCATGGGTTGGTAATTCTTCCACATCAAACATTTCCAGCCCCTGGGACGCAAAAATTTCTTTTACTGTATGGAAAGACAAATACGAAAAATGTTCATGATAGACCGTATCGAACTGATTATTATCAACCAGTTGCATCAGATGAGGAAACTCCATGGTCACCACTCCAGTTTCTTTCAATATGATTGCCATGCCACCCACAAAATCAACAATATCCGGTACATGGGCAAGCACATTATTCCCCACTAAAAGATCTGCCTTGATGTTCTTTGATATTAATTCATGTGCAAGCTTGGATCCAAAAAAATCAACCACTGTATCAATTCCTTTTTCTTTGGCTGCGGCTGCAGTATTTGCTGTTGGATCAATCCCAAGTACCGGAATATTTTTTTGTTTAAAATATTGTAATAAGTAACCATCATTGGATGCCACTTCAATCACCAGTGAATTTTCATTATAACCGAAACGGTTAACCATCCTATCTGTATAATCTTTGGCATGTTGCAACCAGCTGGTACTGTAAGATGAAAAATAAACATAATTACTATCGAAAATAGCATTCGATTTTTTGTATTCATCTATTTGTACCAGAAAACATTCATGACAGGTATATACCTTCAACGGATAAAATATTTCCGGTTCATTTAACTGGTTCTCAGTTAAAAATGAATTAGATGGAGGTGAATTCACAAGGTCAATAAAAAGGTTGGTAAGTTCTGTTTTACAAAATCTGCATTTCATGTTTAAAGTCCTTTAAAATGATCATCTATGAACGGGTGAGAAATATCCCGTGATGAAATAGATCCCACCGGTAATGGCCATTGAATGTTAATTTTGGGTTCATTATATTTTATTCCACCTTCAACACCCGGTAGATAAAATTGAGAATGGTGATACAGAAGTTCACTATCATCTGCCAATGTCTGAAATCCGTGCGCAAATCCTTCCGGAATATAAAGCATCTTTCTGTTTATTGATGAAAGTTCAACTTCAAAAAAATTCAAGAAAGTGGATGATCCTTTTCTTAAATCAATGATCACGTCATAAACCGAACCCGAAATACAACGCACCAATTTTATTTCGCTGTAGGGTGGCAATTGATAATGCATTCCCCGGATGGTTCCTTTTTTCTTTGTAAAAGAATGATTCAATTGAACCCATTCTTTTGTGTGCCCAATAGAATCAAATTCTTTTTTACAATAGGTTCTGGCGAACCAGCCTCTTTCATCCTGAAAGGGATCAAGATCGACCACATAACTACCTTTCAGTGGTGTTTCCGTAAATTTCATTAAAAATGTTGATTTTAAATTTGGCATGCACCATAGTTAAACAAATTTAATTCATACTATTTACACCGTCCGATTGTTACTAAGTACGCTTGTTCCTTTACTTGACTATTTGAGTAGCCCGTTCAATTCCGTTTTTATTTTGTTCTAAATTGTTTTTTGATAAAAATAAATTATTGTCAACGATGGCGTCGTCAATCAGTTGTTGGATCATTTTCAAACGTATTAATTTTGATTGACGGAAATTAGTATCACTAAATTGCATAGACTGTAAACCGGCTTTCAAATCTTCTACAGCAGTTTCCAAACTAATTTCCGGTTGAAAACCAGGCGCCAATTTTTCGAAAAGATCAAAACTTACTTTATAGGATCTTTTATCAGGAGCCGCATTCGTATTGATACTGACCTCAATATCATTAAATAATTTTTGAACTGCTGCTGCCAATTCTTTTATCTGATAATTCCAGCGGTTACTGCCGGCGTTGATGATTAAAAAATTTTCTCCATCGGCACGCTGAATGGCCCAATCCATGGCCCGGGCCATGTCTTTCACGTGAATGAGCGGACGCCAGGGAGTGCCATCGCTTAATATGGTAATTTTTTTATCGGCAATGGCGCTGGCAACAAAATCATTCAGCACCAGATCGAGCCTTAACCTGTCGCTGTAACCACAGGCGGTTGCAAAACGCAGACACGTGATCTGGAAATTATCATCAGCTAATGGCTTTAATTCCCTTTCGGTAAATACTTTTGATTTTGCATAGGCAGTCAGCGGATTCACATCTGAGTTTTCAGTACGGGGTGCCGTATCGGCAAATCCATACACACTGCAACTGCTTGCATAAACAAAATGTTTTACCCCGTGATGTTTAGCATGTTTTGCTATACTGACAGCGGATTTAAAATTAATATCCAGCGTAGGTAATTCAAATACATTACCCATCGGATCGTTGGAGATCGCTGCCAGATAAATAATGGAATCAAATCCATTTAAATGAGAGCTGTCGAATTTCCTGACATCCCCGTAATATTGCTTATCTAATAATGTATCACCCACTACGCCGTTGGCGGTATAGTTTTGTATAAAATACCCAATATCATATCCTGCAATAAATGATTCCGGATATGTTTTCCTGAAGTGTTTTACGACCATCGGACCCACATATCCAAGATTACCGATTATTAATATTTTCATATCTGATACTCTTATATTTTATAATGATTCTTTAAAAAGGCCTTATATTTATAATTCAATGGTGAAAATAGTAATTCCTCAATTTTTAGATTTCCGTTACTTAACAAAATCGTCCCCTATTTGCAAATCAATTTTATTACCACTTAATCCATTCCGCCTTCCCGCTCGAAACCATTTCCTCTAGTTGCATTTTATCCCAGAGGGTATCCATTGGTTTCCAGAATCCGGTATGTTTATAGGTAAACAATTCCCCGGCTTTTGCCAGATTTTCTAACGGATCCCTTTCAAATATTGTTTGATCGCCATCCTCAATAAAATCGAATACTTTGGGTTCACAAACAAAATATCCTGCATTAACCCATTGCCCATCCCCCTTAGGTTTTTCCTGGAAAGAAAGTACCCGTTCGTTTTCATCGATGGCTAGTGCTCCAAAACGTCCTTTAAGCTGCGAGGAGGTCATGGTGATTGCTTTCCCATGGGATTTATGAAAATCAATCAATTTATTAATATTGATATCGGATACCCCGTCTCCATAGGTTAACATGAACGGTTCATTGCCTACCAGATTTTTAACTCGTTTAATACGTCCTCCGGTCATCGTATCCAAACCGGTATCGATGAGGGTAACTTTCCACGGTTCTGCGTTGTTATTCAAATGGTATTCCTGATTAGTTCTCAGATCAATGATCAGATCCGACATATGGCGCCGGTAATTTGCGAAATATTCCTTTATCAGATATCCCTTATAACCACATAAAATAACAAAGTCGTTAAATCCATGACTAGAATAGATTTTCATGATATGCCAGAGTATCGGCTTGTCGCCAATTTCGACCATGGGTTTTGGTTTAATCGTGGTTTCCTCTGACAGTCGTGAACCTCGGCCACCCGCAAGAATAAGAACCTTCATAGCTAATTCTTTATAATTTTATGTTATTTCTATATTTACTTCAATGATTTTAGATTCAGGTTGTTTATCCTCAATTATTGAAATAATCTTTTCAATAAAACTTCCCCGACTCATTATTTTTGACGTATTTTTTGCGTTTTCGATAATCTTTTGTGTATAACCTTCATCATTTATCAGTTTTTCATAGCCCTTACGTATTTCATCGGCCTGGCCGAGTTTAAATAAAATACCATTTTTTCCATTCACAACATAATCTTTCACACCGTAACAATCCGTGGCAATGACAGGTTTTGAATTTTCCATGGCGAAATTAACCAGTAACTGACCACATGGGGATTTTTCATTTTCCACTGAGATCAGAATGCAGAATGCCTGGCCGGCCAATGCATAATACTGTTCATGGTTTACCTGCGAAAAACGCAGTATTCTGATGTTCGAGGTTATATTGGATTCAGTAATAGGATATTCATCAGGACAAACGATGGTTACCGGTACATCTGTATTCCTGAATGCCCGGATCACCACATTAAAATCCCTTTCACTCTTTCCAGCAGTATAAATTCCGTTTCGAAAATACGGATCATCCAGTTCCTTGTCAACGGGAATGTTGAGGTCGATCACGTCCATGATGGGATTGACCGTGGAATAATTTTTATCCTGGAATTTTTTAAAGTCGTTTTTGACTTCGTTTGCCATTTCACCCGAAGCCCATATCACTCCCTTTGAATGTGTTAAGGCATTTTTTACCATATGTTTTTTAAAATGCCTGAAAATCGTTGGTGTGTTATAGATAAAAGTATAAAATACGATATTTGGAATTTTTAACCGCCTGATACTCATTATTTCGAAGAGTATATACCCGATCATTTGTTGCCATATAAAAAAAGCATGATATTTTTTCCTGTTTTTTAAGATATGTAGTGCTCCTCTGGTATAGCTGTACCACCTGTATAATTTTCGGTTGTCCTCTTTCCTTTTACAACTCCATACTTCCCATTCATAGATTTCTGAACAGTCCTGATCCAAATAATCCTGCAAAACCTTTACATTATCGGACGCATCAGGCCAATCCGAAACAAATAAAATTTTCTTTTTCATTACACTTGGTTAAAACAAATTTATAATAAACGCCAGGGAATTAATAGTAATCTTATTTAGGTTGGTATCAGATTGCTGGATTTATTTTTTTGGATGTATTAAGTGTTTTGAATATTCATGATTTGGATCTTATCTTTTTTGGTTGATTTTTTTTTATCATCCTGATAATTTTCATCAGATACGGAACGAGTAAATAATTCAATTTCTTTTCCAGACGGTTGCCTGCCGAATATTTTTTTCTCTCTTTTTCTTCTAAGTAATATGACCGCCATATAGGATAATCCACTGGCCAACGTAATTTGTATAAGAATGAGCATAACACTGTTGTTAATTGGTTGTAATAACAGTGACAGCAATATAAAAATGAGATTCACTGAAATGATTGCAAGCGTTGCATTCAAATGTGAAAATCCGAGGTCTAATAAAATGTGGTGTATATGTTGCCGATCTGCCGAAAAAGGTGATCTTCCCTGAATGGTCCTTAGGATAAATACCCTCAGTGAATCGAATAACGGAATGATTAAGATTCCGAAAGCAATGGCAGGGGAGGTGCCAACTGCAATATAATCAAGGAAACCAGGCTGATTTTCCAAGAATTTTATTGAAAAGACTGCGATCGTCATGCCAACAATCAATGACCCGGCATCCCCCAAAAAGATCTTATTTTTATTACCAAAGACGTTGAAATAGAAAAAAGCACTCAAGGATCCGACCATCGCAAAGCACATGATCGCATAAGGAGTTATTTCAGACAACAAAAACCAAAGTCCCATGGTAAGAGAAACCAGGATACTGATGCCTGAGGCAAGCCCATCGATCCCATCAATCAGATTGATTCCATTGATAATTACTATAAATACGAAAACAGTAAATAATACACTTGCAAAATAAGGAATTTCATAAATACCCATGACGCCGTGAAAACTATTTATTCGCATATTTCCCAGAACAACAATTATCCCTGAAGCAATAAGTTGCCCGATCAATTTCTTTTTCGGATTAATAACAAGCATATCATCCTTTAGGCCAACAAAAAGAAGGATAATTAATCCTGCGAGTATATAGACAAGATCTTTGGTAAAACTAATCCCAGCAAAAACTACCGTGGACAGCACAATGGAAGTAAAAACAGCAATCCCTCCCAGATAAGGGGTAGCCTGCAGATGGGAGGTTCGTCCGTTAGGTAAATCGTATAAACCTTTTGCTTTTGCTATTTTCACAACAGGGGGTATGGACATATAACAAATGCCAAAAGCAAGGATAAAAGCACTTAATGCCAGTAACCAGATTGGGAAATATATTGTGGTCAGATCAATTTCAAATTTCATTGGGTAGTGCTTTGGGTAAATCGGTTAGTTTCCTTATGTTCAACTTAATGCCGGGTTATTTAATTTGTAAACTAAGATATATACCACAAAATATTTATAAAGTGATATTTTTATTAATTCTTAGTACATTTAACATACTGAGCCAAATATTATAAAATTAAATTTAAAAATCAAGTTTTATTACAATAAAATATAAATATATTACAAGTTCATCATGATAAAAATATAATTATATTAATATGAATTCAATTCTGTAATTTGGAATGGTAAGCTGAATTTATTATTAAAACTATTATAATCAATAAAAAAAACTGATTAAACAATCAAAATCCAAAGGCGGAATTAATGATTTGTTTCGGTTAAAATTGAATATATTTTATATGACTTTTTTTATTTTATAAAATAAATTATTTAAAATTAATATCAATTGGTAGCTTAAATGATTGAATCTTAGACTTTTTATTGAGAAATCAGGAACCAATGCAAAAACCTGTATTAAAATTTATTTGCTGGTTATCACTGGAAGATATATTCATATTCTTTATCCAAATTAATAATGCATTTGGCCATTAAATAAATGGCTGTATTGATCTGATATTTTTTTCCAAGTATACTCGGTGGAACCGAGTATACTGAGATTATCTTTTATCTTATCCAATACTTTCGTTTCTAAATTGGACAGGATTTCTATCAATTCCGATGTATTTTTAAAATAAAGTGCACTATTCCTGGTGGTTTCCCTGTTTGTCGGGACATCAAAAGATAAAATTGGTAGATTTAAACAAATTGCTTCAACCAATGAGGGTGCTGTACCACATTTCGAATGGCTGTGTATATATAAAAATGCATTTCGTCTAATGAGGTTCAGTTCGGTTTGATCGTAAATGGCATCCAGTAAGATTGAATTTTTAGAATCACCATACTTTTTCTTAAGATTTCTTCCATATTCAGAAACTTCCCAATTTGAAATAAGTACAAGTTTCAGATTGTCAATGGATTCGAAAGCCTCCAATAACAGATGTAAATTATTATCCTCCTGAGCCCGGGAGACACTGACTACATACTTTTCAGTAATGAAAGGGTGCTTTTTTTTGATTAATGAGGGATGAGAATTCGTTCTCTTAACATGATCTCCACCATATCGGATCACTACTGCTTCACGGTCTGAAATCTCTTTAATCTTTTGCGAAAGAATGGTATTATCTGTTACATTGTATTTGGCACATAATGCTGATATTTTATAATCGAGTTTGAGATATTGTTTCTCGAGGAAGGAATACTTTTCTCTTTCCCATTCCATTCCCCCAAAATTTACAATGATTTTCTTTTTAAAAAGAAAATTTAAAGGCAAAATGAATCCTAACACGGGACCCAGATAGAGCAGGACATCATTCGTAAACCAGGCGTGGAAAAGTGAAATCAAATCATATAATACCCCTTGAAAGCCATTTGCCTTAAATGGTATATAAATTAATCTTGCGTTATTATAGTATCGTAATCGTTTACTTTTTTCTGTTCTTTTGCAGTATACAGTAAAATCAAACTGTTTATTTAACTCACGAGTCAGATTATCAGCCAAGGTTTCAAATCCTCCATAACGATTGGGTAAACCATTGGTACCAATGATTGCAACCCTTTTTTTCTTAGTAACTGGTTTCATTTTTTAAATACTACTTATATAATAAATTCTGTATTTATTGATATAGTAATCGATTATTCTAGAATATTTTGAATTTACAGAAAAAAGAAATTCAGAAGAAATTCTAACCGACATATCAAAGTACATATGTACCTTTTTTTTATCTTTGCATTTTTTCATTTGGGCAACAGTCTAAGCAGGAACTAATTGATTCAGTCTATCAGTCAAATCCAATTATAAATAGTTATAATAATAGTCTTGAATATATTCTTTCATTGCTACTTTCCAATCCCGCATGATGTTCAATTTTCTAATATCAAGTTTTCGATTGATCAACCTTTCCGACGGAGGTCTCTCTGCATAATAAGTATCTTTAAAGTAACTGGAGTCCACTGGTGTGATTTTAATTTTATCCTCTAATCCAAGTGTGGATATTAATTCCCTGGCTACTTCCAACCTGCTTGTTTGACCACCACAAACAAGGTTATAAAGTCCCCAAAATTCTTTTTCAATAAGTAATTTAACATTCTTCGCGAAATCATGTGTATAAGTAGGTGTGCCATCCTTATCGTCTACAATAAACAGCTCTTTTTTCCCTTCTTTTAACTGTTTCATCAGTTTCTGTATAAATTTTTTATCCTTGGAAGGACCGGCACCCATCATCCATCCGGCTCTGCAGACCAGGTATCTATATGCATTTTCAGTCACAAATCTTTCACCCATATATTTTGATCTGGCATATACGCCTAATGGATTGGGTATATCCCAATCATCGTATACGTTTTTTTTCCCATCGAAGATACCGGCCGTGCTAATATATAAAAGGGGTATGTTCAGTTCATTTGATATGTAAACTGCATTTTCGGCTGCCAATGTATTGGTTGCATAGGTGTCCTCAGGATTATCCTCGCAAAATTCAAGGTCAGTGTAAGCACCTAAATGAAACAGGAAGTCGGGATTGAAATCGGATACATCCTTTCTGTAATTTTCGAAATTTCTGAAATCAAGAAAGGATAACCAGGGAGCATTGACATCTTTATCCGAACATTTCAGGTGATATTCTTCACTAAACTGTTTGTAAAATGCTTCCCCAAGCATACCTCCACAACCTGCAATATATATTTTTTTCATAGTTTTCGGTTAATGGTCAGAAAATTAATCCGTTCATTTTATTATTTTTTCAAATAGATCGATCTTTTTTATTTACTTTATTTATTTTAATACTCTTGTCATTATTAATTGAATGTTTCATTTCATTGTTGAGTTCGTTTTTCCCAGCAGAATGGTGATGATTTATTGTTTTTTTATATATTTTTATTAATGAATCGTAATGAGTTTCCTTATTAAAGTTCAACTTCGCAAATTTAAGTGCATTATCAGAAAAAATCTGATATTCCTTTTCGCTGAGATTCACGGCTTTATTTAGAGCATCCAATAAAGATTCTTTATTGCCATAGTGAAACAGAAAACCATTATAATTTTCCTGGATCAATTCAGGGATTCCCCCAATCCTTGCACCTATGACAGGTTTACCTAATGAAAAAGCCTCAACGATCGTCATGGGATTATTTTCATACCATTCTGAAGGAACCATGATATAAGAAGCTTTTTGAATTAAGTTTTTTAATGACTTACCCTGCTGAAAACCAACATACCTGATATTTTTGAAATTTTGGGCATAATTTTTCACCAAATCTTCCAATGGACCTTTCCCGGCGATAACGAGATTTACTTCTTTACCAGCTATGGTTTCCAATAAGGTATTGATTCCTTTTTCTTTAGATAAACGGCCAAAAAAAAGCAGATAATTTCCTTTTCCTCGTGGAAAATTCACCAGATCCGTATTCGTATCATGAAAATTATATAAATGCGAAGATTTATCTGCATAGGCTTGATTATATTCTATGTGCTTGGATTGAATAAATTTACTCACAAAAATGACATGATCAATCAAGTGTAACGGTTGATAACCATAATGCCAGAAATAAGCCTCTGCCGCAACTACCGCACTTTGATAAATGTTTCCGTCAGAACATCTTTTAACGAAGCAATTCCAGAACTGATGATTTTTACATGCTTCGCAGATCTGATGATTATTATCCAGAAAAGAATATACAGGACATAATAACCGGTAGTCATGAACCGTGTGAACCACTGGAATGCTCATCTTTTTTAAAGCATGAAGAATTGAAACAGACAAAGTTCCATAGAATAAATGAACGTGAGCGATGTCTGGTTTAAATTTTTTGATTATTAAGATTATTTTTTGAAATGCTTCTTTATTATAAAGATATTTAGGGGTATTGACTATTTTTGGAAAAAACGGAGCATCGTGGTAATTAATTGAATGAACGAAATATTCATTCAATCCTATTTTTTTGTTGTTTTCATGAATAGTACTGAAAAAAGCGACTTCATGTCCTTTCTCTTTCAATAAGGAAGCTGTATTGAAATAGACTACATCCGCTCCTCCACGGATAAAATGAGAATGATTTATCTGAAGAATTCTCATATAAAGTTAATTATCAAGGAAATGAGATATATTAAAGGACCAAACTCAAGACAATGAATGCACAGCGCTTTGCGAGATGTTTATCAACCCTCGAGACCATATTCTGATTAATTTATAATTGATGTATCTTCAAATCCACAAATTACTCTGAAAAAATCTGCCAGGTCATTGATTGATTGTAAAAAAATGTAATAAATATCTACATCTAACACGTAAAATTCAAATTGTTGATTCTTACAGTTTATTCATGATATCATAGTAGATTTCAATCATCTTTTCGGCTACCAAATCTATATCTAGATTCTTTTTCAGTAGCATTTCACGACCATTCATTTTTTTTTCTTCCTGGATTGATAACGATTGACACACTAGTTCAGCAAGTTCTTTTTCATCTCTTGTTTTAGACACATAGCTGCCAATAACCCCATCCAATAATTCTTTTACGTTACCTACGTCTGTTGAGACGACAGCAGTGTTACAAGCCAAGCATTCCTTTACTGAGTTGGGAGATCCCTCAAAATCAGAGGTCAATAAATGGACACTTGCTGCATTAATATAATAAGGCATCAACTCTCTTTTTATGTTTATCAATTTGATTTCTTCAATATCTGGGATCTTTTTTTTCAAAACATTTACAGTTGCCTTAAAACGATCATAACGTTTCTGATGCCGGATCCGGTATGAACTCACAAACAGGATATATTTTTTTTCAGGATTTAATTTTAAGTGTTGACAGGCTAATTTTTTATCGAGGGGTTTAAAAAGTTCAGTATTTACTCCGTTTGGCAGGTGAAAAGCATATTTATCTTGAATAAATGAAGAATTATTTTTAAATATCCAACCATCTGAATTTCTTATAATAAATCTTCCAATTCTCTCTCCCATTTCATATTTTGGATCATTTTGAAATGAGACAATGATCTTACTTTTTTTTCGAGATCCACTCAGGATTAAAGAAAGAGCACTCAACGCATGATGACAGTGGATTATATCGTATTTTTTATTTCGTAATTTTTTTTTTAGAAGAAAAATTGATTTCAGGTATTCCATTTTTCCTTTCTCCCGGCCATTAATAAAAAATACCTCATTTACAATTCCTTTTTCACTTAATGAATCGATCTGTTCTTTTACGAAGATTCCGTAAATAGGATGATTTTTTGTTGGAAAGTTATTTGTGACATGAAGTACTTCCATTAAATGTAATCAATTAGAATTTATAAATATTTTGTCGCCTAAAATAACTTAATATTGTATGTTACAAAATATTATGATCTTTAAATAAGGATTATCTGTGAATTAATTTATTTTGAATAAATGTCATAATGTTCCTCAGCACATTTTTCGATTGAAAAATTATCATTAAAATATTTAATTAATCTACTTTTCGGAATCTTATTTTTTTGGCTAATGAAACGTTTAACTGTCTCATAATAAGATTTCACGGTTATAGCATGATCCAGATAACCGTATATCTCATCTTTGATTACATCTTTAATACCACCAACAGCTGTGCAAATAGGAATACAGCCACATGCAAGAGCTTCCAATAAAGTGATTGGCAATCCTTCGACAATCGAGGATAAACAAAATGCATCACCATTCATATAGTAATCTGCTACATTTGATTTTTCATTTAAAAAGTAAATGCCTGATTTCGAACTTTCTCTTAGAGACTGGGCTTCTCTAGAATCAAAATCCATTCCGAGTATCAATAATATTAAATGATTTCCTTCTTCTAGTAATTTATTAAAAACATCAATTAAAAGTAGTTGGTTTTTTTGCCAATTGAATCTGGCGACGTGTAAAAATACCAAATCATCCTTATTCTTCTTTAAAGACCTGATTTCTGTTCTGACTTGATTAATTGAAGTTGATGTTTCAGGTGATTTTCTTCCATTATATATCAAATATGAATTTTTTAGTTTGTAAAACTGAATATAAGATCTCTGACATTCATCAGATATGGTTATGGCCCGGATTATTTCCCTTTTAAAAAAAAATCGTCTTAAAGGTCGAAGTTTTTTATTCCGGATCTCGACAAAGGCATCATTATGTATCGTATGAAAAAATTTAATTTTTTTAAATACCAAAGCTGGGATCATGCAATAATATATCAAACCTAAGTGAGAGTGAACAATTTCCGGTTTCAATTTATTAATAAGTCGAAATATTAAATAGACATCTTTCAACTTAAATCCTTTTCCAATACCTAAATTGACATAATTTATTTTTGGATTAAGCTGATTTTTAAAAAAAATATTTTTTGAATCATTGTTATTCCATAAAGTACATAGATAAACCTGGTTTTTATTACTGAATTCATTTAATAGATCTACAATTAACCGCTCAGCCCCTCCTTGTTGCAATGAATATGTGATATGTAATATTCTCAATTGAAATTATGTTCTATGCCTCTTGAGATCGAATTGTATAATGATCAAAAATTTCCAAAATATATTATTTTATTATTCAAACTGAATTTATTAGTCCCATTCAAATCATTTATTGAGAATATATTTCATAATGCTCTTTCACACATTTTTCGATTGAAAAATTCTCTTGAAAATATTGAATCAATTTTTCTTTAGAAATATCATTTTTTCGATTGATAAAACGTTTAACAGTTTTATAATAAGATTGGATAGTAATTTCAGGATCGAGATAACCATTTATTCCATCCCTAATTACGTCTTTTATGCCTCCAACGGATGTACAAATTGGCACACAACCACAGGCAAGAGCTTCCAGCAAAGTAATCGGTAATCCTTCAGCAATGGAAGATAGACAAAAGGCATCTGCATTTAAATAATAATCCGCAACGTTTGTTTTTTCACTGATAAAATAGATACCAGGTTTTGATCTGTTTTTTAATGATTCCGCCCCTTTTGAATCAAAATCCATTCCTAAAATCAGTAAAATCAAATGATTCCCTTCATCCAATAATTGATTGAAAACATCAATGAGAAGCTGATGGTTTTTTGGCCAGTCAAATCTGCCCACATGTAGGAAAACAAGATCATCCTCATTCTTTTTAAATGACATAATTTCCTTTTGTACATTTTTGAATAGAGGTGATTTTTGGGGCAATTCTCTGCCATTATATATGAGATAGGAATTTTTCAAATTATAAAATTGTCTATAAGACCTTTGAGACTCATTTGAGATTGTAATCGCTCTAATGATCTCATTTTTGAAAAAATAGCGTCTGATGGGCCGGAATTTTTTGTTCTCAATTTCAGTCAAGGCATCACTGTGGATGGTATGAAAAAACTTAATCCTTCTAAAATATAGAGCCGGGATGACCGAGTAATAAAATAGACCCAGATGTGTATGAACAATTTCGGGTTTCAGTTTATTAATAAGTTTTAATATTAAATAAACATTCTTCAATTTAAATTCCTTTACTGAACCTAGATTGACGTATTTAATATTTTTATTTAGCTGATTTTTGAAAAAAATATGTTTTGTGTTCTTATCATCCCATAAGGTACATAAATATACCTCGTGTATTTTACTGAAATCATTTAAAAGATCGACAATTAATCTTTCTGCCCCCCCTTGTTGTAATGAATATGTGAGATGTAAAATTTTCAATTTTGTGGTAATATTTATTATTTAACTTGTTTGGTAATATGGAAAAAATAACATCCATAATAATTGGGTATTCAATGGTTTCATCAACAATCCTATCCGCAAAATTTTAAGGATATAACCTATAAGGCGGTATCCATTTAAATATCCAAAATATTTTTTCTGATTACATTTAGGTATCCATGTCCAAACTTCAAATCAGGCTCAACATAATTGCTTTCTCCCCATTCATTCCATGATTTCAGAAATAAGATTTTATGCTCATCCTTTTTATGTTCAATCAGCTTCAATGCAGTTTTTAGATGTTTATTGAATAATTCAGGAGTACTGCCGTAATAGATTACTGAACGTTTCCCTCCCCGGGGTGATCTATCCCATTGCGGTATTATTGTTGGAAAAAAATTTTCCTTTTTATCATTCTCATCAAAGAGGTGTTTAATAATAGAACTATAACTGTACGTGTCGAGAAGACGCTTTTTCGATTTTTTATTGATATACGTGATAAATATTTTTTTCCATTTTCCCTTCACCATACTTTCAGCATGCCATTGTCTACTACTGTTTATGCCATTAAATCCTGCATCCATCAATTCCTGATGATAATTTAGTTTATCTATCCCGATAAAATAAATACCATTGAGTCCATGGTTAATTGCCAGGTTATTCCAAGTATCGACTAAAATATGTTTATCCGGGATATCATTAGGAGCATAAATATTAAATATGGGTTTATTATCGATTTTAATATATCTATTATCTAAAAAGGCAGGCAATACATCATGAAAATGATTTTCGTAATCCTTTTTCCCAAGATATGTTTGTTCTATTAATGCAATTCTTTTGGTCGTAAACTCAGCATTCCATTGACCATTATTCCATGAATGATTTGCCCATCCTAAACAAAACGGGAAATCAGGTTTTCCTGATTTAAGTACTTCATTAAAGGGCAATTCAAGAATTTTTCTCCCATTTCCAAACCAGTAGTGCCAGTACATAAATCCTTCAATTCCAGCATTTATCGCCATTTCAGCCTGTGCTTCCCTGATTTCAGGTATCCTTAGATCATAATATCCCAGATCAGCCGGCACCCTGGGCTGATTATGCCCTTTGAATAAAGGTTTTGCTCTCCCTACATTTGTCCATTCAGTAAATCCCTTTCCCCACCATTCATCATTTTCAGGAATGGGATGGAATTGTGGAAGATAGTAAGCAATAACACGCGCTTTCTTACTTATTTTTTCTTTCATTTAAAAATATATGACTTTTCAGTATAAAATTTATGACTGATCTCCATTGGACTGTCATTCTCTACGGTCGATTGATAATCACTTTTTTTATTGATAAGTGGTAAGGTTATTAAAATCCAGAATAGGTAAGTGGTAGACCCATCCAAGCTGAAAGACATAATCAGCCACAAAATAAATGACATTAGAAAATATTTAGCAAAGGTTGAACTTTCAAAAATTACTGATCTGATCTGGTGATTCAACAGACGGATATTATTAAGAATTAAAGTTGCCAACAATGCGAAACCAATAATTCCTAGTTCTGCGAGGGTTCCCAGAAACATATTCATTGGCATATAGTTCGATTCAGTTTTTATCCCTAACATTCTAAGAAAATGTATGGATAATTCATTATATTGGCCCTGACCGATTCCAAAAATCGGATTTTCAAGAAAGGCATATAAAAGACTCTGCCATATGGAAATTCTGATCCAGGCACTTGGATCCAGATTTTTTAATGATGAAATATCTTCAAAGAACTCCCTATTGGATATATAAAGATAAAGAATGAGAAAAGCTAGGGTGAAAATCGTCACTTTAAATGCATTTTTTTTCTTGAATACGACCAATACAAGGAGAATAAAAATGGAGAAAAATGCTGCTCGGGATTGAGTAAGGAAAAGGACAAAAAGAAAAAAAACGATTAAAATGTATACTATTTTTTTAAAATAATTTTTCGATGTAATTTTTGCCAAATACATACACAATGGTATGATTGGTAAAATATTCAAAGCTAAATAATTTGAATCCATCGCAGTTGAACCAATCGCAACCCACTTATAATTTAAAAGTTCAGAATAACGTTCTTCTCGCCAGGTAATATAAAATGTATGTCCTTGAATGAACTCAATTAATCCAATGAGAGATTGTATGAAAACTACCATAACAATGACGGTAGCAATAAGTTTCATATTAAACTTTTCTCGTCCAAAGTAAAGAAAAGACAAACAAAAAAGGATGAATGATAAATTCACCAAAAATCCGGTGGTTTCGGAGAAAAGACCTCTAATAAACATATATGCTGGAAAAGCCAGTAAGATCAGTTCGTCTTTCGATGGAATCACATTCTTTCTCGATATAATGACAAAAATAAAAGAAAGAACAAAAGTAAAGTAGAAGATCAACCATGGCCATTGGTACATTACCCACCATGCCTGATTTAATATGAATAAAAAAATGAGAAAAAGGATTAAATATTTGGGTTTTAATAAAAAACTCATTTAGATAATGGAAATTTAAATATTTTGATTGTTTACCAAGGACTTCTTAAACAGGATCAACAGTTTTTTTGCAATAACCGGGTAACTGAAACTTTTTTTAATTTTTTCAACGGCATTTTCTGATATCTGATTATAGTTTTCATTATCTAAAATCCATTCTATCCCTGAAATTAAATCACTAACTTCAAATGGTTGTGCCAGATATCCATTTATCTTATGATCGATAATATCTTTTGGACCCGTAGCATTGAATGCCACCACCGGAGTGCCACATGCCATTGATTCCGCCATAACCAAACCAAAAGACTCTTGAAATGAAGGAGCTACTAGTACATGGGCAGCACTATAGTAAAGTATAAGACTATAGGCATCTGAAAGATTTCCGGTTTGTATCACATTCTTTTTAATGACATTAAATTTTCTTCCGATAAATACAAATACGACATCCTGTCTGTTTTCAAAATAATCACAAATTTGCTCAATAAATTGTTCACCTTTATTCCTGCTGAAATTAGAGGCACCAAATAAAACGATCTTTTCAGCAGTAATATTGATTGTATTTTTGGCAATATTTGTAGGGATGGGCTTAAAAAAATTGGTATCAATGCAATCATGTATGGTTGTCACCTGCTGATTGTATAATAGCGAACTTTTTTTTGCCAATTCTTCCATCCATGTGGAAACGGTTAAATATATGGGTTTCTTCTTATTATAAATTTTCTTTTTTAATTTGAAAAAGTAATTATCAGCATAAGAATCAATATTATTTTCATTTTTAATATATTGTCCGAGGGAGGCATACCATGTATCGTGCATCGTACAAAAAACAGGATAGGGTATATTTAAAATGTCTTTAATATAAAAAATACCATCGTGAATCCAGTGAAAATAAACAATATCCGGATTGATTTTATTTATTTTCTCTGTAATCAAGCTATAGGGAATAATGCATAAGGATAAACGTTGTTCGACCTCATCGGATTTAAAAATTAATCCGCTTAGTATCCTGTCAAGATATTTTCTGATTCGTAACCAGAGCCTTTTCGAAAAGGTATCATATATAACAATCACATCGTCATCCTGGGTACGTTTAGTGGCTACGAGCATTTTTGATTCAATATCGGTACAATTTCTTAGTGCGGCATGAAATCTATATGCCGCAATAGCAGCCCCTGATCCGGCATCCGTTGCACTGACATGGAGTACTTTCATGATTTCAGAGCGTGAAGTAAGAATTTTTTTGAATCTTCCTGAAGTTCATGAATTACTTTATCAGCCAATTCATAATCCGGATTAGTATTCAGAACATCCATTACGGAATCGTCCTCACGATTTATTACCCGGTTTTCGAGCTTACACTGATTTAGAATAAATTCAATTTTAGTAGAAATTGCCGGCCGGTTGATTGTACAGAAGTTTTTATGGAAAATAATGCTGAATAAGGTGCCATGGAAAGTGTTTGTAACTATATATTTGGCGTGATTAAAATAAGATAACCATCCTAGGGGGCCTATACTGACCAGATTTTTCGAGGCAAAATCGTTTTTATAACCGACACTTATAATTTGTAATTTTGATTTTTTTGCATATTCTGCAATCTTATCTACATGTAGATTGTCAGATATACCACCATAAATCAGCATATATTCAGATTTCTCAGGTGGATTTGATTTATCGATAGGAGGATATAATAAAGTCGGATCAATGACGATCTTTGGTTTGAAGCCCAAAATAGAATTTACAAAGGAGGCTGTTTTACTATCCCGAACACTTATTTCTGAAAATTTAAATAAACCATCCTTTACATATTGCGGAATTTCTTTTGAGAGATCCAGACCTCCACAACTAGGAGCATAAGAAATGATTTTAGTATTTTCAAGACCTATACCAAAATAAATTGGATTATCGAGATCATGATATTGATAATTCCAGACAATATCGCTTCCAATAATGATTACATCGAATCCTTTGATTTCTGATGCCTTCCGATATCTCTCTTTAAAATTAAAAAGACGTTGTGCCTTTTTGAAATTATTGAATTTATTAAAATTCCTTAATGCCATCATTGGCCTTTTTAAATATCTTTTATGGAAAAAGAAAAGTTTGTACTCATACCATAGATGTTTATTATCAATATAATTAATGATTTGTGCATCATAACCATGATCTTTAAGAAACATATGTAATGATTGAGCCTGGAAAAAAGCGCCATAATTAGTGGCATAATGATACGTCAAAATTCCTATTTTCATTTTGTTTATTAAATATTAATAAGAGGATTTATGTTAGCCTTCTTATAAAATAAATAATTTGGGATTAAATTAATTTTCTTTCCAGGAAATTATTCATAGATATCCTTAAAAAATCTGAATAAGACTTTTTTGGTCAACCGATTGCTGTAATAAAAAAACTTATACATGTTCAGTTTCTCAAATATCCACTTAATACGATGACTGATAAAGACATTCAATTCAAACCCTAACGAGTAATTTTCTTCTTTTGAATATCCTTCCGTTATTGCGGGAATTGGTAAATGTAACAATCTATATAATTTCATTCTGCTGGCCTGACGGTATTTTTTAGAATTAAGATTGCCTGTTTGAGATTTAATTACATCTTCCTTTGAAACTTCGTGACTCATAATTCGTTTTAAGTCAATCAATTGATACATTATTTCAGAAGCTTGTTTTGTTCTTGTTATGATAAAGGACCATGGATGTGGAGACTGCATATATCTGGGTAACCAGGCATCTCCACAAGCAAAATCGGCCAGTTCGGCCGTGGCATCGACACAAAAATGACATCTGGGAACTTTTGTAAAGCCCGTTGTTTTGACATAATCAGGGTAGGGGACTTCTGCAACTTTTCTGTTAGATTCTATTCTTAATGATCCGGGTTGGCCTCCTCCTCTGAACCTGAAAAATTCCACCTTTCCCGGGATTGATTTATTCAGTTTGATTAACTTATTAAGGTTGTTATAACTTTTAAATCCACCACAGAAATTACCTATATAATATTTAATATTTATTTTTTCCGTTTTTGATTGCAGGTTCCTTATCCCAGCTATCTGACAGGGTGTCCCGACGACTGCATAACTTAAATTATCTTTATTTTCCTTTAACTCCACGAGTACCCTGGAAAAATCTACAGGGCAATATTTTGACCCCTGTGCGCGTATGAGTTCCGAAGATTTATCTGTTAAATATGCATATGCCCTGGGTCCAGCCGACGTATATTCAAAACCGGTTACCACGACTTTGTCAACAATTTTTTTCTCAAGTAAATAATCAGCAAGTATAGTCATGAAACCGGAAGAGGATGAATTTTTTAAATATTTTTCGCCGGTAGAGGAAACTGCGAATAATTGATTATAATATCCAAGATCAAGTTCGTATTGATTACCTAAATGATACTTTTTTGCCAGAGAAATGATGGGATAACCCTTGGCTGGACATATTTCAAATCCGAATTGAGCGTTGGTTGAATTCATATGTTTGGTTTCAGGGATTGAATATCCTTTTTTTGATGAAAATATCAAATTTACCGCGAAACCATCCGAAGGATTATAAGTACATAGTCCACACCCAAGGCACATATTGGATTTTACTACATCGCGCAGGTTCTTCATGAACAAAATCTAAAATCTTAAATTATATAATATAATTGATCAATGTGATGAATAAGTAAAATCCGTTTTATTAAATATTTTTAGCATAACTAAGATTGATTTTTTTAAACATCAAACTAAGATACCGGAATGGAGCCAAAAATAATGTTTTACTCTGTATTGGTATCAATGGCCAATAGGCTTTGATAAAAAAGTGGGCGAAATAAGCGGCTATTGAATAGGAAAGCAGTGTGGCATATACTGCCCCCATAACGCCAAATTTTGGGATTAGATATAAGTTTAATATTACATTCGATACCGCTCCTAAAATATTTCTGATTACCGCATATTTCTGAAGTCCATTGATAATGATCCATTGTCCGGAGCTGATGGACAGTGAAGTAATCGCCGGACTCCAGATTAAAATTCTTAAGATTATTCCGGCTTCTGCATATTCCAGGCCATAGAGTAATCTGATCACAAATACAGAAACTAAACTTATAATTCCTGATAAAATGATAGTACCCCAGAAAAGTGTATCTGAAAATTGTTGAATCCTGAAATTATATTTTTCTTCAGAAACTGTTTTTTCTTTAACCAGTAGAGGAGTTACCGTATTTGAAATCAAGATAGGAAAAAACATTAAAAAAGAAACATATTTTATGGCTATTGAATATTGTCCCAGGGCACTATTATCGATCATATTCCGCACCATAATCTGACCAATTTTCTGATAAATGATGATCGCTACACCGGATAACAATAAGGGTACAGATTCTTTCAGGAGATAGCGGGCTTCCTTTTTATCGAATTTCCATGTAATTTTCCTAGAATAATATTTCTTGTAGAAAAAAAACTGTGAGATTGCAATGATGAAATAGTCGAGGATATTAACAATTATAAATGATAAAAGAGAAGCTTTGAAATATAATAATAATAACTTAATAGTCGCACTGATTATGGTCCGGATAATCTCACTTTTAATGATGTATTCGTTTTTCAGTTCGGAGATAAAAAAGTCTTTGATTATATCCGTTGCTTGTACTATAAGGACAATTGAAAACGAAATAATAGCCCATTGTGTGAATGTATCATCTTCAAATAATATTACTGTGATAATAATCAATATAATTGTTACGATGGCCATGGTGATCCTGACTGTAAAAGTTGAACCTAAAATAATATCAGGATCCCTGTCGCCTTTTGAAAGTTCTCTAATTAAAATCTGGGGAGTTCCGAAAGAGGCAGCAATGGTAAAAAGGGTGACATAACTCATCACATAGCTTAAAATTCCGAAACGTTCAGGACCTAAATAACGGGCAACAAATATTCCTACAATTAAAGTGCTCAGAATATTAATCATTTTCCCACCAAGTGCCCATGAGATATTGGCAAATACTTTTTTCTTGGTGGGAGAAAGTCTGGAAAGTTGTTTATTTATAAATGTATTAAAGAAATTCAATATTTCAGATTATTATGATATTTAGATTCATGTTTTTCAGATCTCTATATTTTTTAAGAATATTGATGGAAATATCTGTAAAATGGTCATGGCTTCGCCACGTCGATCACATCTTTCAGCGACACTTATTTTTCATTGTTATTAATCAAACGGTAATAAACCAATTGATATTATAATATTCTTATAAATATTATAATTATTCTTATTTTGCGTAAAATTATAATAATAATTTATATTTTAAAAATAATATTTAAAATAAAAAAAATACAATTAAACTGCGCTGACCTAAAGATCTTGAGACGACATATATTATGCGTAGGTTTACAACTTTAAAAAAAGTATAAAATAGGCATACCTTAATTATCTTTGGATTGACGTCATTCAATAAATTAAATGTTTGTGTTACCAAAATCGAACAAAATTATGGCATATTTCTAAATGAATTTTCATTTCCGATAATTATATATTTTCCAATCACTCTATTTCCGATTTGAATAATTTGAATTTTTAAGGCAAATGACCATCCTTGAAAATGAACTCCATTGAAATTCAATAACAATAATTACGATTAGACAATAAATGGATCATTAAGGTTTTAAAATGGTAAACATTTTTAATCATTTTATAAAAAGCATTTCGATGAAATTCTATTTAAGATCAAACACATTATTTTTAGAAATTAGAATTTTATTTACATGACTTATTTTTTTATATGAAGTACTATTTGAGGGACCACATTCTCAGTCCAGGAAATTTTTTGTCATTTTGACAAAATGATTTGATTCTATTATTTACAATTTTTTAATAATCAGATAGTTATGATTCTGGCGTATTCTTTGAAAAGAAATAATAACCTATATAGGTGACTTTTATATAGTTGTAAGTTTTGGCGTATTTTTTCAACTCTAAAAAATAGCACTCCCTGAATATTGTGTTTGAGGATTAGTGTAATGTAAAAAGTGTAATGTAAAATTTAATGAGTATTTCTTTGAATCCGAAGTGTTGGAATAGGGTTTTAATTCTAATTGCTTTTTTCTCAAATTTTTTCTTTTTTAATGGATATGCGCAGGATACCGCATTTCCTGGTGCACAAGGTTGGGCATCTACCATTACGGGTGGACGGGGTGGTCAGATTATACGGGTCACCAATCTCAATGCATCGGGTGCCGGTTCGCTCAAATCAGCCATAGATACCCCAGGACCTCGGATCATTGTTTTTGAAGTGGGTGGAGTGATTAATATATCCTCATTACCTTATAGCAAAATTCAAATCAAATATGGGGACGTTACCATTGCTGGTCAAACTGCTCCACCACCAGGCATTTCCATTGTGGGAGGATTTATTCAATCGTATGGTAACAATATTGTCATTCAACATTTACGGATTAGGCCTGGTGCAGTAGGCCGACCAAGCGGTTGGGAACCCGATTGTTTTTCTCCAAGCAGTTCGAACATTATCCTTGATCATTGTTCATTCAGTTGGTCCGTGGATGAAAATGTAGGTATCTGGCCCTGGGTTTCTCCATTTGAAGGGAGTACGCCTGATCAGTGGAGAGCCAATTCACCTCATAATATTACGATTAGTAATTGTATAATTTCTGAAGCCCTGATGTATGCCACTCATACGAAAAATCCACATTCTATGGGTTTGATTGTAGGGGATAATAGTACAGACGTTGCAATTGTTGGCAATTTATTACATAGTAACAATAGAAGAAATCCATTGTTCAAGGCAGGATCAAGGGGTGTGGTTGTCAATAATTACATTTATAATCCGGGGGATTGGGCAATAAATTATGTTGAGGGAACTGAATGGAGCGGAAGAAACCCGGAATGGGGTTATATGACGGTTATTGGGAATGTATTACAATATGGGCCGAATACGCCAAGTACTGTTGATTTGGTGACTGCCACACCTGCACAACCTGATGCTTTGGTTAAAATTTATATGAAAGATAATATTGCTAAAAACAGGACAGGAGGAAGTGTTCGACTATATTCCGGTGATTCAAAACACCTGGTTTCTTCCATCCCGACATGGCATAATAGTATCCAACCGACACCGGCAAGTAATTTAAAAAACCAGATGGTACAAAATGTGGGAGCAAGGCCTTGGGATAGGGATCCAATAGATGCCAGGATCATCAATGAAATGCTAAGTGACGGATCGAAAGGATCAATCATCAATTATGAGACTGAGGTGGGAGGTCTTCCTAAATATACCACAACTTATGCTTCTTTTAATCCAGCCGACTGGGATTTGAGGTATATGATCAGAAAAACGACCAGTAACTCGCCCCCAACATTGGCTTCCATTGGGAACAAAACAGTCACTGAAGGAAATGTGTTAGATGTGCAATTATCTGCAAGTGATCCAAATGGGGATGCAATTCGTTTTTCAGTATCCCCTAATCTTTCGTTTATTACACTTAAGGACAATCAGAATGGAACAGCATTGTTGAAAATATCACCAGTATCCGAAGATGCAGGAACTTATAATATAACCGTATCAGCGTCCGATCCAAACAACACGAAAGATTCCGAAGTTATTACATTGACTGTTAATCAGGCAGTCGTACCAAACACACCCCCAGTATTAACCACAATTGGAGCCAAGACAGTTACCGAAGGTAAAATTTTGGAAGTACCTATATCGGCAAGCGATGCAAATGGAGATGCAATCCGTTTTACGGTATCCCCAGATCTTTCATTTATCACGCTCACAGATAATCAGAATGGCACAGGTATATTAAAAATAGCCCCCACCTCTGATGATGCTGGAACTTATAATATAACCGTAACCGCATCCGATACAAATAACGACAAAGATTCAGAGACTTTTACGCTGACCATAAATCAGGCGGTCGTTCCAAACTCCCCTCCCGTATTAATATCCATTGGAAACAAGACGGCTACAGAAGATAAAATATTAAATGTACCACTATCAGCAAGTGATGCTGATGGCGATGCAATCTATCTTTCATACTCTCCAATTCTTTCATTTGTCACTTTAACTGATAATCAGGATGGTACGGGTGTACTGAAGATAGCCCCTACATCTGGAAATGCGGGAACTTTCACAATAACGGTAACTGCATCCGACCCAAATAATGGACAGGATTCAAAAACATTTACTTTGACTGTAAATAAGGCAGTGGTTACTAACACTGCGCCTGTCTTAACTTCAATTGGAAACCAAACAGTTGTCGAAGGAAGCACGTTAAATCTGGAATTGAAAGCGACCGATACGGATGGAGGTGCACTGACCTATTCGGTGTCACCTAATTTTGGATTTATAACCTTGAATGATCAACAAGACGGCAATGCTGTTTTGAAACTTTCGCCTCAATCGGGAGATGCGGGTGAATACAATTTAACCATAGTAGTGACGGATGATAATAATGCCAAAGATTCAGAAACCATTCATATCACTGTAAATGAAGCACAAGCTGTAAATACAGCCCCTGTTCTGAATTCCGTTGGTGATAAAACCGTGAAGGTAGGTCAAAAGTTAAACATAACATTTTCATCCAGCGATTCAGATGGTGATGCATTGGGTTATACTTTGTCAAGGAATTTACGTTTTGCCATATTTACTGATAAAAGAGATGGAACCGCAATACTGGAATTATCACCTGATCAAGGAGATGTCGGGAGATACACGTTGACCATCACCGTGACAGATGAAAATGGCGGCAGCGATTCTGAATCAATTTCTATTTATGTAGAAGCGGAAAATACTGCTCCAGTATTTTCCACAATCGGTAATATTGACATCACAGAAAATGAAAAATTAAATATCCCTTTTTCTTCAAATGATGTTGATGGAGATGTATTGCGTTATACTATTTCACCTAATATTAGCTTTATATCCATGAGTTACGACCCGGGCGGATCAGGAATATTATCATTAAATCCCAAACCTGGTGATTCAGGCACCTATAATATAACCATCACGGTATTTGACACGCATGATGCCAGTGATTCTGAAGTTATTAAAATTACGGTAAATGAAAGAATGAACGGTAATTCAAATCCTCAGTTGAAGGGTGTTGGCAACATCAATGTTAAAAATGGCAATAAATTTGATAAATTACTTTCTTCTACTGATCCGGACGGAGATGCCATCACCTATTCTTTGTCCAGAAATCTGAGATTTGCTACTTTTACGGATTATAAAGATGGCACTGCTTTACTTTCACTGTCTCCTACTAAAAATGATATAGGAAGGTATACGCTTACGATTACCGTTAAAGATGCCAATAACGGTACTGATTCGGAATCGATATCTATTTATGTTGAGGATGGTGATTTTGAAAATCTCGCAAATAGCCCGGTTACGGTAACCGGTGTTAATTCCGGAGGGACGACATTTACTTTGGGAGGAACTGATCTTCTTCAGGATCAATATTATGATGATGGCTTTGTTTATGATGTGAGTGATCCAATTGAAGGTACTAATAATGATTATTTATATCAAACAGAACGCTTTGGGGCATTAAAGTATAATATTCCCGTACCGGGATACGGTAATTATACTGTTCGACTCCATTTTGCTGAGATATATTATTTATCCGGTGCGGTTGGCGCAAGAGTATTTAATGTAAATGTCGAGGATGGACAGGGCACATTGAACAACTATGATATCAATGCGGATGTCGGACCGTTAAAGGCTACAATCAGAACATTCAATGAAATCTCAGTATATGATGGCAAATTAACAATTGAACTTTCCAGTGTTATAGGTAATCCAAAAATTTCTGCTATTGAAATTTTAAAAGAAGGAGATTTCGATATCATTGCAGGTATTGAACCGGATGACTCAGAAAGAAGCCTATCAATTTATCCGAATCCAACCAATGGGATATGTACTATTGAATTACCATTAGACAAATATTCAGTAGAAGAATTGCCTTATGTCTTATATGATCTGGCAGGTAGAGTTGTAGATCAATCGACAGTTAATGGATCTCAAATTACTGTAGATTTGAATGGAAATAAAAAGGGAATTTATATAATAAAAGTCGGAAATTTTCCACCAAAGAAAATATTCTTACAATAGGTATTTATAAAAAGTGATTATCTAAATAAAATAAATTTCAATCAAACCTAAGTAAAGATATTTTAATTTGAATTATCTAACACATCAGCCTTCCTTGCAGTTTAAAATAACATTGAGATTGATCACATATCCGGGGGGATATTTACTCAAACCAATTAATTTTCGTATAGTGTGGATTTGTCTTTATTGAAGTCACTATTCTGAGTTATAACTTCTTGCCAATATGTTAATTGATCATCCTATTTTCTTTCCTTCATAGCCCGAATAATTCAGTCTGACGTAATTTTTTTTTTCTTCTATCCGTTTTTTATTGAATAATATTTATTTTTGATATAATTTTTTTTATATAGTTGAATTGTATAATATTATTTGAATTAAATATATTTATCAAATTATACACACTAAAATTGAATTAAGATTAAATATTGAATTTAAAAGGTAATCTGGATATTCGATGGATTAATAGATATTTCATCAATAATTTGACTGTTTTGGTGTTGTAAGTAATATTGATTTTCCTCCATTCCGGGAAGAAATCATCTGTCATTAATTGCTAGAATATAAGTTCTCTTGAAAATGGAAAAAAAATTAAAACGTAAGTTTAGCAAAAGTTTTAAATATTTGAAAAAAAGAATTTATCAATTCTTTATCCCATATTCTAAACAAAAGAATATATTATTTATTGTCGGTTGTCAGCGATCAGGAACTACTTTACTTATACGAATATTTGAAAATGATTTGAATACGAATGTCTATAATGAATTCAGTAAGCTGTCTGGAAAGTATTCGACTAGTAAGCTTCGTTTAAATCCACTTCATATTGTTGAGAAGACCATCAAAAAAGACCGTGCTCCATTCACAATCTTGAAGCCGCTGGTTGAATCTCAGAATACTTTAAAACTGCTCAATCATTTTAAAAACGGAAAAGCTTTATGGGTATATAGGCATTATAAGGATGTTGCCGCATCAGATCTTAAACAATTTGGCTTAAAAAATGGAATTAGAAATTTGCGCATTATAAACAATAATACAGATAATTGGCGATCAGAAAACGTTTCAGATGAAGAAAGACAAATAATATTGAGATATTTTTCTAAAGATATGAATCCTTACGATGCCGCTGTGTTATTCTGGTTTCTTCGTAATAATTTGTTTTTCAGATTAGGTTTAGATATAAATCAAAGAGTATTACTGTGTAAATACCAATATTTGGTAAAATTTCCTGGCAGAGTAATACGTGATATTTATAAAAAATCAGAACAGAATTTTCCAGGAGATAAGATATACAAGGAAATACACACTGGTTCAATCAAAAAAGGAAAGAATATTCCACTATCACCTGAAATTGAAAAATTAGCCCAAGATTTGTTGAATAGATTAGATAAAGTATTCAATGAGAAAAATCCGTCTTTTATAGAGGAATTAACTCCATCTTAACAAGAAAATATAATTTCCTTAGGAAAATGTACCATTAAATGATAATCTAAAGATTCCTGGGAAAACTAACTGAATAAACAATTTAAATATCTCATTAATGATTGAGCTTAATAGGAGTATACAAAAATACAATTTAAAGAAAAAATCAGCCTTTATTAGATTTTGAATTTTAGCTATCACAGATTTTAAGTAAATTTACTCCTCTACGATGTAGATTAATTATTGACAATGAATCATTTTTTGATCAAAATAAATTCGACCTAAATCTTAATATAACATCTATCGTACTTTTTTTTGTGAAGAAATGAAAACTAAGATTAAGGAAATTTTTAGATCATTTATTCCTCCAATTATATTGAACAAAATCAAAAAGTATTTGAATGAAAAGTATTTTGAACAGTGGAAGATTGATGGGTGTGTGGGTCCTCCTCCCCGTATTTTAAAACAATTAATAATTGGGGAATATCAGCAAAAATCTTCCTATAAAACCTTTATAGAAACGGGTACCTACCGTGGTGATATGGTAGAAGCACAAAAATCAAGATTCAAAAAGATCATATCAATAGAATTAAGTTCCAATTTATATAAAAAGGCAAAACGTAGATTTATAAAAGATAGGCATGTTATTGTTATTCATGGAGATAGTGGGAAAGTATTACCTAAAATATTGGATGATATTGACGAGCCAGTAATATTCTGGCTTGACGCACATTATTTTGGGGGAATAACTGAAAAAGGAGATAAAGTATGTCCAATAATCGAGGAATTAGAGGCTATTTTTAATAGTACACTACTTAATCATATTATATTAATTGATGATGCATCATTCTTTGATGGCAAAGGAGATTATCCTACTATTGAGGAATTAGTTACATGGATTAAAAGTAAGAATAAGGAATATCAGGTGGAGGTAAAACATGATATTATTCGATGTATATTAAGTAGATTAAACAATCATAATAGCGTTTAAGTCCGAAAATTAATCAGGCCGAATTAATATATATTACCAATCATGAAGATATTCTTATTTAATAACTGGAAAAAGATTTTCAGCTTTTCGTACTAAAGTTGTTTCCAAAATTATCTGGTTTTATTTTTTGCTAGTCCAGCCTTGATTACTTTGGCCCGTTCTGTTTCATAAGGTACAGGTTCAGTGGGCCATGACATTCCGCGTTTCCAAAAATTTTCGGCTCCTTCTCCAAGTAAAAGATTCCAGTGATTTCCTTCCATGCCCCAGGCATGATACAACCAACTCCACCCAAATTGTTCGAAGATTTCTATTGCTTCCTTTAAATAATTTGCAGAATCTGGAATAGGCGCCCAACGCACAACACTAAACTCAAGTACAATGATTGGAACATTGTATTTATGTTGAAACTCAATTGCTGGCCGTAATATCTCTATTTGTAATGCCTTATTGAATGAGGTCATCAATTCACTTGGTATGGGATAGCACGTTTTGAGATAATATGTAATTTCCCAATTACTTTTATATTGTTCCATTGGTAATGGATAGGGTACATTTATTTTTTCCATCGCTTCAGTTATGCCGGTCGCTTCACTTACTGAAACTCCCTGATGAGTGAATTGATGTGGAGCATAATAATGAATGTCATATATAACCTTGTCGTCGGGTAACGGTTCCATATCTTTATATCCAAGCGGTTGCCCACCAGGTCCTGGTTGAAATATTATCCAAGTTTGATCATCTACTTCCCTGATAGCTTTGAGAACACTTTCCGCTATTGGACGCCATTGTCTAGGTGGGTATGGCAATTGGGCGCGATCAAGAGGCTCCCCCCAGAGGTAATAACCATGAATTACATCTCTGTAATCAAGTAAAGCTTCTGCAATATTTTCCCATATATCACACAGGGTTCTTTCCAATTGTGGGTGATCCCAGAATGTTGCATCTTGTTTACTGGTTTGATTAGGAAAAAGATCGCCTCCTATTCCAATGATACATTTCATGTTATGTTTGCGAAGAAGGCGCATATCTTGAATGGCTGAATTTAAAAGTTCGGGTAATTTATTAATGGCCGGTTCTGTAAGTCCCATACCGAAATCGATTCTTGTACCTAATATGTTAGCTCCCCATTTTTTTGCCATAATCACTTCCTGCTCGAGAATGTTACCTATATCAGTGGTGTTCATTCCACGTAAAATTGAGCTATTATTTGAAATATAATTAGGTTGTGTCGTATCGTTATCAGCATTCTGAAAAGTTGTAGTTAGAAAGCCAATTATATCAGTTTTATTTACCTTTTCTTTTAGCATTCCGTGCAAGATATTTTCAGAAATCTTAAATGGATCTTCATTTTTGTGGATGGCTGATTTGCGACCGGATGGACAATAAGTAAATTGTAAAAGAAGTAAAAGAAAGAAAAGTTTTTTCATGGGGATTAGCATCAAATTGAAAATCTACAGAAATTTTTAGAAAATGAAATAGTAAATAAAAATGTGATTTTTTATTTTGTTTTTATAATTACCTTGAGATTTTCAAGAATAATTTTTATCAATCCATAATAATCTAATGAGTTTTTATAAAAATATTTAGAAAATGTTCGATAAATATCTCCTATATATACAGAAATCATCACATTGATTAAGGAATTTCAAATCAAATGTTTAGATCAATAAAATATCAGTTATACGTCTATTAATCCCAAATTTCATTATGCTCAAAATCAGTATTTTTGACTATTGTGGAGTTGATTTAAATAAAGTCTTTTTAAATACCTATTTTTTTTTTGATGCGATACTCAAGAATCTGTAAGCTTTTCAGATATGGTTTCATATCACGCCAATCCAGAATCATAAAGGTCTTACGTCCAAAGTAAGGCTGTAGAAATCGGATTATATTTTTTGAGGGATCGAGACGGATAAAATTGAGCACATCATCAGTAAGATCTATCAGATAGGTATTTTCATGATATTGATCTATACGCACTTGCTTATCCATTATTAAATCCTGATAAATAATCCATGGAAAATCAACACCGCATGCGATCGCAAGATTTGAACTTAGTGGCTGCCGAATATTAGCTTCCATTAACTTGAGTTGATTGTCTCTGTAATCACGCTTGAATTCCACACTGGCATATCCATGATAGTTGATTTGTTTGAGTAACCGTCTAGATAGTTCGAGCACTTCCTGGTTGACAGGGGTACTTTTCCCGACACGCATCCTACCATACATGGGTGGTGATTGACGTAACTTGATGTTAAAAAATTCGGCGCTGATATCACCTTTTGTGTTGATGTAAAGCTGCACCTTTTCCATTGTGCGGTAATCGGTACCTGGAATAATTTCGGATATTATTACAGACTGATTTACTTCCAGCGTGCGCCGGAAATATGCACGCAATTCATCGAATGTCTCACAAATGAATAATTTGGTATTGAAAATTTGTACAAATTCATGTGAAACGACTGGTTTAATCATAACAGGCAAAAGGATCCGATTCGCAATCGCTTCGAGTTCTTCAAGGTTTTCTGGCTTAAAAATATTTGGATGCGGTACATTTACAGTATCCGCAAGAGCATAAGCCTTGTCTTTTTCAATAAAAATATCTGCAATATCTGCATCCGGGGCAATCAATCGATAGTGTTCGCTCAATTCAGCCTTATATTGCGAGAGGGCGAGCATAAAATTATCACTTGTTTCTAGTAGGAGAGCATTGGCCCAGATGTCAACCCGTTTTAGCAAAAAATCTACAAATGCTCGCCTTTCTTTAGGATGTGGACAGATCGCGGTTTCTTTCAGATAACGGGAACATAAACCAAATTCGGTTTTATCATGTGTCACGCCGACGACATAAATTCCCCGTTTGCCCAGTGTACGCGCAATTGCGAGGCCTCCATGTTGGCAACCTAAAATAATAACTTTTGTATCTGTTTTCATGATTTTTTCAAAAGATCATTACAATATTGTTTTCCCATTCTTAACAAATTAAGGAAATCGTACTTGTCACAAATTTAAATAATATCAATAAATAATTGTATTATTTTCAGAATATATTAATTGTTGGCCATTTGCATGAAAGAGGATTACAGAAACAAAAAAAATTAGCATTTTGAGAATAAGTATTCGTCGTCAATATCCACACGCAAGTATGCTTCACTTTCCAATACAAAACTTCGAAAAAATATTGGCAAGCAGATCATCCGTTGTAATTTCGCCGGTGATTTCGCCGAGGTAATGGAGGGCCAGACGGATGTCCATGGCCATAAAATCACCAGTCACACCACTTTCGAGTCCACCGATCACATCATTTAAGGAATTTCTGGCATTGTAGAGACTTTCATAATGGCGGAGATTGGTCACGATCGTATTACCTGTTCGGAATCCCTCAAGATTTACTTTTTCAAGGATTTTTGATTTCAGTTCTTCCAGATTTTCTTTCTGTTTGGCAGATATCAAAACAAAATCTTTTTGATGTTTCAATTCCTCAAGCAAGGAAGAAGGTGCTTCATCCATTTTGTTACCAACCCTGAGGAAGGGGATGCCTAGATTCTCCAGTTTATTCACTTCTTTGTTGATCTCGACCAGGTTTTCTTCCTTCAGATCGAACATATAAATGATCAGGCTGGCTTCCTTCATCTTCTGACGGGTTCTTTCGACACCGATCTGTTCAATCTTGTCCCTGGCTTCCCGGATACCTGCAGTATCAATGAACCGAAAAGTGATTCCTTCGATATGGATCTCGTCTTCAATAAAGTCCCGAGTGGTACCGGCAATTTCTGTGACGATGGCTTTTTCTTCATTCAACAAGGCATTCAATAGGGTTGATTTCCCTGCATTTGGTTTTCCGGCAATCACCGTAGGGACTCCTTTTTTAATCACATTCCCAAGACTGAAACTATCTACCAGTTTAGATATGACCTGAATCAAATCATTGACCAGTTTTCGGAGGTCATCCCGGCTGGCGAATTCCACGTCTTCTTCCACAAAGTCCAGTTCCAATTCGATCATGGAAGCGAAATGGATCAACTGTTCTCGCAAGGCCCGGATTTCATGGGAGAATCCTCCCCGCATCTGATTGAGTGCCGCGAGGTGAGCCGCATCGGAATCTGCCATGATCAGATCGGCTACGGCTTCTGCCTGGGCCAGATCGAATTTCCCATTGAGAAACGCTCTTTTGGTGAATTCTCCGGGATCTGCCAGGCGGACACCATGACGGATGAGTAACTGAATGATCTGCTGGATGATAAATTGGGAACCATGACAGGAGATCTCAATTACATTTTCTTTGGTGTAGGAGTGAGGCTCAATGAAAACGGAAACCAACACTTCATCAAGAACTGTCTCCTTGTCGCGTATGGTACCGAAATGAATGGTATGGGAGGGAACCCTCATGAGATCTTTCCCATGAAATACCTGATTGGCGATCTTAATCGAATCTTTTCCGGATAACCGGATTACACCAATGGCCCCGACACCGGGCGGGGTGGCCAAGGCTACGATGGTATCCTGTATGCGCAATTAATTTTTTGAATAACTTTGTGTAAGAAATTCCTGCCAGGTCTGATTTTTATAACGGCCTTCCCCCAAATAAATCAAAATGGGCTCCAGGTCTTTTACCGTCAAATAACCAGGAATGGGTTGTATCAGATTTAAGTTTTCATCAAGATAAACCGTTGTGGGATAGCTAAGTTGACCATTCAAAAAGGCGGCGGCAAGTTCATGATATCCTCGTTGTCCCTGTGATACAAATTTATAAATCCTGTTTTTGAATTTGATGTCTTCCTTTCCTTCCGCATTCAGTTTAACCGCATAAAAATGATCGTTTAGCTGCGTAATAATTTTAGGATCCTGGAAAGTCGTAGCATCCATTTTTTTGCACCACCCGCACCAGTCGGTATATACATCCACAAATATTTTTTTAGGCTGGTTAACGTTTAGTTCCTGTACCTGTTCAATGGTATACCATTTAATTTTTTCCTGTCCATATGTTTCCGGAGAACTGAAATTAATCAGAAATGTCAATAAAATTCCGATTATCAATACCTTTCCTTGCTTCATGATTAATTTTTAATTGATCCAATAGATTGCAAAAATACAAAAATCAATGCACTTGTTTTCAGGGTTTTAGGAGTTATTGTCTATTTCCTTAAATCTTAACACTATTGTTCATTGAAACCACTGATTAATAACCTGTTTTTCAGTTTTTTATTGTGTTAATAGTAGATTTTCACTTACTTCCTGTGAGATTGATAATTTATTTTTTCCGTTTATTAAAATTTCCCTTGAACCGTCATATGGATATATATCCAGTACTTTTATTCGTGAGCCGATCGAGATCCCGACCTTATCCAGGTATTGAAGAAAAAGATCACTGGTGTCTTTAATAGAAACGAGTATTCCAACATGGTCTATTTCAAGTTTAGTGAGGGAGGTTTTTGGTTTTGAATGAACCATTCCATGTTCATCCGGGATCGGATCCCCATGGGGATCATATTGAGGAAAACCGAGGAATTCGTCCAGTCGCTTGATTAAAAGAGAAGACCGGATATGCTCGAGTTGTTCGGCGATCTCATGTACCTCATCCCAGTTGAAATTCAGTTTTTCCACCAGGAATACTTCCCATAGACGGTGTTTCCTGATAATTGACAGCGCCTGTATTTTACCCGATTTAGATATATTAACTCCTTTGTATTTTTCATAAGAAATAACCCCTTTTTTATTCAACTTCCTTAGCATATCACTGACAGATGCCGGTTTTGTTTTCAGACTTTCTGCAATGGCATTGGTAGAAACCGACTTAATGCCACCATTTGAGAGATGATAGATGGTTTTTAAATAATTCTCTTCTGCAAAACTTAGCATAAGTGTCTTTGTTAAGATGAAAATACATAAATAAACAGAAATAATCATAAATTAAATGCTGTGGAATTAATTCGAGATTTATAGATTAGATCATTTATGATAGGTCCATGATACCTGTCAGGTGATATATTATAAATATTAAATCGATGCAAAATATTTATCATTAAGGTAATAAGTGGCTCTGAACTAGTTTAATTTATAAATTGGATAAAAAATAACCGTAAATGAGAATAATTTATAAGTACGGTAGGATGAGTCATATTTGATGAGCTTTTTGGTTTATATAATTTTTAATAATAATTTCCGATTGTCTGCTCCAATAAAGGGATACCTTCTGTTCTGCTTTATTTAGTTAAATAGTACAAATTATTCCCATAAATTTTATGATAATATTTTTATCGATTATTAGAAAATCATACCTTTCAGTAAAAATAAATCAGCAGAAAGAATAATTTGGAACGTTAATTTCTGAGTATAATTCTTTAAAAAATTACGTAGGATATTTCAGGATAGTCTATGAAAAAGAACATATTAATAATAGGGAATAAACATTTATTAAGCGCGGTACTGGAAGCATTATTTGATACCCCATTCTTATTAGAAAATAAGATAGATATCATTATCTCCTCTCCGTTTGGTAGACAAAGAAAACCATTGATAAAGCAAATCAAAAAAATATGGAAGTTTAACCTTGCCTATTCGATTGATAAGATAAATGAAAAGATTCTATTAAAAATAAATCAATCACTTTATAAGAACGAACTGAAACAGTTCATTACTTTCCTTTTTCCATCAAAGAATATGAATCACTTAAAAAGTTATCCCAATATTGATTTTTTGGAATATGATGGTTTCAATATAAAAAATCTGGAAAAATATGATATCATGCTGGTTGCATCCTTCAGCCAGAAAATACCCAGGGAAATTTTTCAGAAACCACGATTGGGAACATTAAATATTCATCCATCCTTTCTTCCTGAATTAAGAGGGGGATACCCATTATATGTGCAAACTTATTTTCAACGAAGTACATGTGATGTATCCATTCATTTTATGGATGAAAAATGGGATCATGGTGAAATTATTGATCAAAAAAGTAGTGATTTCTATCCTCAAGCCACCTACCAGGAAAGAATGGATTGCAGTGCTAAATTGGCTTCTGACATATTAAACGATCTGCATCGCAAGGAATTTGTGATAATTCCAAAGGCTCAATCCCATATGGAAGCATCCTATTGTCATAGAATTTTGAAAATGAAACATAATATTGACAATTTTGATCAGAATGATTCTTTTGAGGGATATGTCCTGGCAAATTATCACGATACTCAATTTCCATTTTCTTTTACATATTATAAGGGCTTCGTTTTTTCGATTTTAAAAGTAAAAAGAACGGAAGGAATGAAATACCCTAAAAGCAAAGGGTTATTTCGTATTGATAATAAGTTTTATTATAATTTTTTTGGAAATATATATTTAATAGTGGAATATATCTATAAAGGAAAATTGATTTCAGTCTGAGCAATTAATTAGAAATTTGTAAGATCGAAATGCTGCTCGGTTAATAAATCATATAAATATTTCAAATTATAATTTCTCATTCTATTAAAATTTTTTTTGATTTTATTACAAATTTTCCTAATTATTAAATATGGGACAGAATTTACTCTTTGGAAGTTTTGATCATTCTTTCAAACAGGATTAATAATTTCCCTTCTTCTTCCTTCCAATATATTTCATTTGGAACTCCTTGATTATAAAATGAGGTGTTCTTCATTTGATTAATCATTGAATAAAAATTGTTCGTATAAAAATCAACTACAATGGCGGCCATGTATTTTATACAAAAATCTGACCATGGTGGATAATTCTGCATGAGCATGGGAAGCCGGTTTGCCATGTATTCGTAAATCCGGGTAGGAAAACATCCTTTTATGGCTGGATTCAATTCATAGTGGAGGATCCCGAAATCCGCTGCCCTGATTTCTTCTATGATCTTTTTATGGGGTACCAACTCATTACCTCCAATCAGCTCGATAAATGGTTTGTCCGAAATGAATTCTTTTAGCTTTTCAAGTGTGGGAACGTGCCCACAATATCCCACAATCCTGAATTCAATTTCTGGATATATGACATGGAACCTAGTAATAAAATGGAGAATATCAAAAATCCCGTAAGATCTTGCAATCGTGCCCGAATACAGGATCCTGATCTTATTGTCGGCTTTTCTGGAGGTAGCGGAATCAGAATAAATATCCGCATATAGATTTCGTAGCAAGATACCCTTTTTCCGAATAAATGGCATTTCCTTAATATAACCTTGCTCAGCCACCAGATAATAATCAATGAAGGGATGACATAGATATTCTTTGAACCTTACCCAATAGGCAAGCACATAATTTAAAGGAAAAAACAAGCCACTATTGTAAACAATATTTCGGTAATAATTTTCCTGAACATCATAAATAAAAATAGTTCGAGTAATTATTGAATAAAGTAGTGTAACTAACAGAATATCATGTGAATTAATAATAATTATTTTAGGCTTTACTTTAAGTATTATTTTAAAATATTTGAAAGGTTGGATTATTCTGCTAATTCCAAGTCTTTTGAAATGAAAAACCGGGAAGGTATTTACATTTGTTTGAAAAATATTTTTTTTTATGGAAAACCCTATGATATTTATTTCATATTTATTTGTTTGGGCGAGTGAAAGGCCAAGCTTTTCATACATCCGGGTGTCATCGACCGGCTTAAGGAGGGATGCTATGACAACTGAAATTCGACTCAATCCTGACTAATTAGGTGATTAACGCATTAATTTATTGAATATGGTTCATGATTTAAAGGAAATAATAGAGAAAGCCTGGGATAACAGAGAATTACTAAAGGACAAAGATACGATCATTGCGATCAAAACCATTATAGATGAATTGGATACCGGGAGCATTCGCGTCGCCGAAAAGAATTCCGATAACTCCTGGATAGTGAACGAGTGGGTTAAAAAAGCGGTCATTCTGTATTTCCCAACCCAGAAAATGCAATTAATTGAAGTAGGACCTTTCCAGTTTCATGACAAGATCAAATTAAAATCAGGGTATGATCAATTGGGAGTAAGGGTAGTACCGCATGCCATTGCCAGATATGGATCCTATGTTAGCAAGGATGTGGTCATGATGCCTTCTTATGTAAATATAGGGGCTTATGTAGATTCAGGAACAATGATTGATACCTGGGCAACCGTAGGAAGTTGTGCCCAGATTGGAAAAGGAGTGCACATCAGTGGGGGAGTGGGCGTAGGAGGTGTCCTCGAACCCATCCAGGCTTCTCCTGTCATCATTGAGGATAATGCGTTTATAGGTTCCCGGTGTATCCTGGTGGAAGGAGTAAGGATCGGGAAAGAAGCCGTATTGGGTGCTAATGTGACTTTAACTGCCAGCACCAAAATATTTGATGTAACCGGAAAAGAGCCGGAGGAATTTAAAGGATATGTACCTGCAAGATCGGTGGTCATTCCCGGGTCCTACACCAAGAAATTTTCGGCCGGGGAATTTCAGGTTTCCTGTGCATTGATAATCGGACAACGTAAAGAAAGTACAGACAAAAAGACCTCATTGAATGCTGCGTTGAGAGAAAATGAAGTGGCTGTCTGAATCACAAATCAGGTTTTGAGCGTATTAATAAAGAGAAGTTTGATTTTGACCGTGTAATTGAGATAAAAAATGATGCGCTTAGCCACCATATTGACCTCCTTTTTAATATTGCCCATTATGCTCAATGGAAACATTGAGGAAACGAAACAAACCCAAATCTCGAAATATCCATTCATTTTAGGAGAAAAACTGTACTATAGAATGAATTATAGCATTTTTACTGTAGGAAAAGCTGAAATTCACATCAATCCCATCAAATATTACGTCTCTGATAAGGTTTGTTATAAAATAGATGTCTATGGGCGAACTGCCGGTGCAGCTGCGATCGTTTCCACGGTCAATGATCAATGGGGAGCCCTGGTCGATACATCGGATCTTCTCCCGGTAAAATCTTGGAGGTATATTGAAGAAGGCAAATTCAGGAAAAAAGAATTCGTCAACTTTAATCACGACGAAGGGATCATCGATGTCAGGGTGGTTAACAACAATACCGGACGCCTGGATGAGCCCATGATCTATGAATTTAAAGAATCCAATATGCTGGATCTGATCTCAGGATATACCTTTCTCAGAACCATTGATTTCAAAAATTTTCAAATAGGTGATACAATCAAGATGAACGGTTTTTTTGAAGATAAAATATATAAATTCAACATTCTATATATGGGGAAGGAGTTTGTCAACACAAAGCTGGGGGAGATCGAAGCATTCAAACTGGTACCGGTAATGCCGGATAATAAACTTTTTGCAGGTGAAAATTCAATAACCGCCTGGTTTGCAACCGATGAAAGTAGGATTCCCATCCGTGTTGAGGCCCATATGTTTATCGGGAGGGCGGGATGTGAAATCATAGGTTTTGAAGGAGTGAAGGTTAATCCTCATTTTGTTGAATAATTATTTTATGTTGGGTCCCAGACTTTAAAATTCTTCCATTCACGGCCAGAAAACATATTTTTGAAAAAATTAATAATGGATTTAAATAGTTTTCCTGAATTTGTCCTTTTTTCTCACCTGTCAAGTCCTTAAATTAGAATATCTTTGAATCTCACCATGATCAATATGCAGAAGAAAATTGTTTTTGTTGTTCTGTTTTTTTTCATTTTCCTGTCCTCATGCAAAAGGGATCAGTCTACCGTTGGGGATATGTATTTTAACAATGGAGAGTATGAAAAAGCAATAGAGGCATATAGTGATTATCTTAAGTTGAGACCCAACAAGGTAAAAACTTTATATAACAGGGGCAGAGCTTATGAAGAATTGGGAGCTTATGATCAGGCGCTAGAAGATTTTATGAAAGTAACGGAACTAGATGATAATAATGACAATGCATATCTGAGTATTGGGAATTATTATTACCGTAATGAAAATTTTGACAAGGCTGGATTATATTTTAACAAGGCGCTGGATATCAATGATCGAAATGCCATGGCACACTATCTCAATGGCCGGGTAAGTCATATGCGGGGTCTATTCAATGATGCAATTGAATCTTATACAAAAGCCATCAATATTAATCATGACCTGGGAGAGGCTTATTTATACCGGGGAGCCATCCGCATCCGTCAGAAGCGAAATTCCAGTGCCTGTAATGATTTTAAAATGGCCCAGAATTTAAAAGTGCCTGGTGCTGAGGATGCAATCAAGAAATACTGCCGGTAGTTAAAATTTAACTTAATATCTAAATCGAAGAGGTTTATTGTATTGATAATAGTGGTCTATTTTTAAATTTTTCCCTTGACCAATCGATAATAATCAGGACAAGGCACATGTAGACTTTATTCGGAAGACAACAGGATTTCCCGGATCGTCTGATTTTTTATCAAGGTCTCTTCCCATTCTTTATCAGGATTTGAATCAATGGTGACCCCTGCACCTGAATACAGATATGCCTTTTGATCCAATAATTGTGCACATCGGAGATTTACAAAAAGCCGCGTTCTGTTCTCCATATTGACTGGACCGAGATAGCCACTATAAAATTCGCGATCATAATTTTCATGGATCCGGAGAAAATTGGCTGATGTATCCTTGGGCATTCCACATACTGCCGATGTAGGATGTAGCAGTTTAAGCATCACAGATCCCAATTGTGGGAAGTTGACTTCATGGGTATTTACAATAAAATCGGTCCGTAAATGGACGAGATTCCCTGCCCGGATTGTTTTGGGGCCGTATTCATCGAATTCACGTAATCTGATCTTTTTAAAGCTGTTGATGATATAACGGCTGACATACGCCTGTTCCTCAATCTCTTTCTGGGTCCAGGCCACAGAGGAAAGCTCAGTTTGAGCATTCCATAATTGTGTGCCAGCTATCGCAGAAGTTCTAAATATACCTTCTTCATCAATGTCAATCAGAATTTCAGGGCTTGCTCCCAACCAGGTTCCTTTGCCAGGTACAGAAAAAAAGGAAACAAAAGCGTCGGGATATTGTTTCGTAAGCTTGATAAACGTTTCCGGCAGATTAAAATCATCAGGTAGTACAATCGTTTCTTTCCTGGAAGGCACGACCTTTTGAAATTTTCCATCCTGGATATGGTCAATCGCCAATTGCACCAGATTTTTAAAGTCATTTTTTGTTGAAAAGGACTCGACCGTTGAAGAATTCTGATAAAAGGAGGGATTTTGAGGTTGTTGTTGATTCCAGACTGAAAAAGCAAATTCACTGATCTCTCTAATACCGTTATTTTCAATAAATGTTTTAGGTGAAAGTGAAAGGTTTTTTCCATCTTTTCCTTCCAGATGAATATCCGCTTTTATCAAATAACAAAGATGATTGGATTCATTTAAGAAAGGACTGATGAGAAATCCAGGTTCCATGGTCTCCAGGTCAGGTGCCACAGGTATTTTATAATGATCCGAAAGGTCAACAATTACATTAATTTTTTCAGTGCCAATATCCTGCCAGGCTGCCATCGCATAATTAAAATGATAAGCGGCCTCGAGTAATTGTTGAATGGATAAAGTAATCTTTTTTTCCTTTATCGTCTCTTTGTTGATTTCTGATGTCTGCACAATCGATTATCCTTTTTGATTTCTTAAAACAGCCATGGTCAGTCTGCTGATATTAACCAGTTGCCCTTGTTCATTGTTTATCCGGATCTCCCATATCTGGGTCGTTTTCCCGATATGTATCGGTTTAGCGGTTCCATAAACCCAACCATTACGCATGCTCCTGACGTGATTGGAATTGATTTCTAAACCAACGCAATGATATTTTTCCTGGTCAACTGATAAATTGGCCGCCACACTTCCAAGCGTTTCAGCCAGTACCACAGAGGCCCCACCATGCAACAGACCATGGGGCTGGTGGGTTCGATGATCTACCGGCATGCTGGCACTGATGAAATCGTGGCCTAATTCGGTATAGATAATACCAAGATGCTCGACCATTGTATTTTTACTGGTTTCGTTCAGAATATTAAGGGATACTTCCGGATTGATCATTTTAATATTTGCAATTAAGATGAAATATATATTCTTTAGCGCAAAATTATTAAAATTGGCCGTGAAAAAAATTTTTTTAATCAGGCATGGAGAAACGGATTACAATCGCACCGGAGTTGTGCAGGGAAGCGGTGTGAACTCAGCTTTAAATGAAAATGGTTACCGGCAAGCCGAATTGTTTTATCAGGCATATAAGGATTATCCATTTGAAAAAGTATATACCTCTTCCCTCAGGAGGACCATTCAATCGGTTGAAAAATTTATTGAAAAGGGAATTCCCCACCAGATTCTTCCCGGGTTGAATGAAATCAGCTGGGGTCGTTCGGAAGGGATCCAGTTCAGCGCGGAAACAAATCGCATCTACGAAGAAATTATCGAATCCTGGAAGCAAGGGAACATTCATTTAAAACTGGATGGGGGAGAAAGTCCTGTTGAAGTGAAATCAAGACAGGAAATAGCCATTCAGCATATTTTGAATAATATGGAGGAGAATAACATCCTGGTCTGTATGCATGGAAGAGCCATGAAAATTCTCCTCGCCTGGGTCACAGGTCATTCGGTGGCAGATATGGATCTTTTTGAGCATGTTAACTTAAGTTTGTATATCTTGCATTACAACGGGAATGGATTTGAAATCCATAAAAATAACGATACCCGGCATTTAATTAATTATCTTCCGGTTGTATAAAATAGATGGCTGATCCAACAAAAGATAAATCCACATTCGATCAAAAACCTCCTCTTTTTAAAAGTTGGATACAGGTATATGTATTCGTGATGGCTGTATTTGGAGTACTTGTCACGTTATTCTATCTATTCACAAAAATATTTTCATGAGTTTACTCGACTTTATCGTACTATTCGGGACGCTGGGCTTCATTGTGATCTATGGTTCCTTAAAGACAAAGGGGAGTAAAAACATTGATGGATATCTGTTGGGTGATAATTCCATGAAATGGGGCACCATTGGATTGTCCGTGATGGCAACCCAGGCAAGCGCCATTACATTTTTGTCGATGCCTGGTGTTGCTTTTGAGAATGGAATGGATTTTGTACAGAATTATTTTGGTTTGCCTTTAGCACTTATTATTGTTTCAGCCGTATTCATACCCATCTTTTATCGACTGAAAGTATATACGGCGTACGAATATCTGGAAAAAAGATTTGATTTGAAGGCAAGATTGCTGGCTGCATTTTTGTTTTTGCTACATCGAAGTTTGCAGGCAGGGATCACCATTTATGCACCAGCCATCATTCTTTCTAGCATTCTTGGATGGAGTTTGAGCTTTACGATCTTGCTGGTAGGAGTTCTGGTCATTATATATACAGTAACAGGTGGGACTAAAGCAGTGAGCCTGACACAGAAGTACCAGATGGGGATCATTATGGTTGGCATGTTTATCGCTTTTTTTCTGATCATTGATTTTTTTCCCAGGGAGATTTCCTTTCTGGATTCAGTCAAAATTGCCGGAAAACTAGGCAAATTGGATGCGGTGGATTTTTCATTGGATTTTAGTAAAAGGTATACCTTCTGGTCTGGAATCACAGGTGGCTTGTTTTTGTCCTTATCCTATTTCGGGACCGATCAATCCCAGGTAGCCCGTTATATAACAGGTAAAAACGTAACGGAAAGCAGAATAGGACTTATGTTCAATGCCTTACTGAAGATCCCCATGCAATTTTTTGTTCTTTTTATAGGAGTGATGGTATTTATATTTTATCAATTTGTTCAGCCACCGGTTTATTTTAAAAAGCCTGCAGTGGATAATATTTTATTGAAGGAACATAAAGAGGCATTTATTTCTCTTAAAGAGCAGCATCAAAAAAATTTTGAAGCCAAGAAGGCAGGTATTTTTGATCTGAAAAACGCCCTAGAAAACGGAGATCGTGAGAAAATTGATCAGAATTCTGCTAAAGTTATAAAACTGCAGAAACAATCAACAGAAATTAAAGATAAGGTCAAGAATCTTATTCTTGAATCAGATCCAAATTATGACACCAAAGATTCAGATTATGTCTTCATTACTTTTATTATGAATTATCTGCCTCGTGGAATCATTGGATTATTATTGGCAGTGATCTTTTCGGCAGCCATGTCATCTTCTTCCAGCGAGTTGAACGCCCTGGGTTCTACCTCAACCGTGGATTTTTATAAACGCCTTTATAAAAAGGAAAGTGACGATCGCCAGACCCTTATTGTGTCCAAAATATTGACAGCCATATGGGGTGGCCTTGCCATTATCTTCGCATTCATTGCCAATCAGGCCGAAAACCTGATTGAGGGTTTAAATATAGTAGCGTCCCTTTTTTACGGAACCATTCTTGGGATTTTTATTGCTGCTTTTTTAATTAAATCCATCAAGGCTACCTCCATCTTCATTGCCGCCATTGTTGCTGAAGTCCTGATCCTGTTATTGCATTTTATGAATATTCTGAATATCGTTAATATTGGATATTTATGGTATAACGTAATAGGATTTATGATTACCATCGTGGTTGGTTATATTCTCAGCCTGATTATCAAAAAGTAGAAATTCTGAAATTCCGGTCAAATTACTTTTTTAAGTATGCGATTTTCTTCTTTTGCCAGAGCCTGCCGAAAAATTCGTGTTTAGCTAAACGCATTATGAAGCATAGTTATTCCAGACGGCTTACATGTACAAATCCAATTAGAGGTCGCCATTATTATCCATTCAGTATTTTCTTTGAGTAAGAACCTGCCCACAGTATAAACAGGCAGGTTTCTATTCCGAATTCCTGTACATTAAATTTCTATTACCTCGGGAGGTCTGCTCAGCATTCTGATAAACCCGGGCGACCGGAAATTAAAGGATAGTGGAATTGATCCAATAATACTGAATTGGTTTCAGTAAAGACAAGTGGGGGCAATGACCCGGAATACATCCCTGAATACCGAAATAATTTCGGCACACATGTCCGGGTAAAAATCCATGTATGCGGAATAAATTCAGCATAGGAAAGTCCCGGAATAAATCCGGGACTATGTTTCCGAGGGGATCTGGATCCAGGAAGCAATAAATTTCTGGGCCGCTAAATGATCCTATTTTATTTACAACCTGCGATCAATTTATCATTCAATGTTACGTAATCATCATTGCCAGCCTCTTTAGCCAATGTTTTGGATTGTTCTGCGGCTTTAATAGCAGCGGCACAATCACCCTTCTTTTTCAAAATATTGGCTTTCAGGTGAACTACCCAGTATCTCGTATTTCCAAGATCAATGGATTTATTGATCCATTCCAGGGCCTGATCCAGATCACGGTTGGTATTATAATAATAACTTGCTGCTGCAAAGTAATTTCCTGCATCGCTTGCAGGATCCAACGCTCTTTCAATATCCGCCATTACGATGGCATCTACATCTGCATCTATCTGAACAGGAACAGCTGTGTTTTCCCATAAAATCCATAATTTGGCACCCGTATCCGTTATATCATTGATATCAAGGGTAAATGTTTCAATTTTTTCCGCCATTTTTTCCGGATTTACTGAAACACGCAAAACATCTTCCGACTCCTTATACTGGCCAATTCCTCCCTGGTTCCAGTTGGTATTAAAAATGATGGTCCATTTGTCTCTTCCGGGAATGGTAAATAATGCATAAGACCCCGCTTTCAATTCTTTGCCTTCGATCTTAACATCATCACTGAATTCAACTTTGGTTGCCATATTGGCCCCGGTCCTCCATAATTTATCATAAGGAATCAAATCTCCAAATATGGTTCTGCCTTTTATACCAGGCCTGGAATAATTGATCGTGATGTCGGTTAATCCTACCCGCTGTTCAAAAGTAGCTGATGGACTGGGTGCAGGCGTCCGTATCTGCTGAGCTCTTGAAGTATTAATCAAGATCAATGCAAATAAAGTACTGATAGATAATAGTTTAAGATAATTTTTCATCATGAAAATGGTTTTAATTTGTTGGTTTAAGTGATTATTAATTTGCTATATTACTAAATAATTTAATTTTTGTAATACTTATTGATATAGGTTTCATTCGGATCAAAGGAGCATGCTGAATAAGAATTTTTATATGGGTGAGGATGTAGTGGCAATTTCACGTAATCTTCTGGGGAAAATATTGTACACATTTATTGATCAAAAAATTACTGCCGGAAAAATAGTTGAAACTGAAGCGTATAGCGGGAAGATTGATAGGGCGAGTCATGCTTATCCGAATCGGAAGACCAGAAGAAATGCGATCATGTTCGAGGAGGGCGGTGTTGCTTATGTCTATCTTATCTATGGTATTCACCATATGTTTAATGTTGTGACCAGCAGTATGGGTATTCCAAATGCAATATTGATCAGGGCACTGGAACCCATATCTGGATTAGATACAATGTGCGAAAGGAGGGGAAAAACTAACTTGTATAAGATTACTTCCGGACCTGGTTCACTCAGTCTGGCAATGGGGATTGATCTGAATTTATATGGATGTTCATTACAATCTCAAAGGATATGGATAGAGGATTCGGGCATTCTGGTGAACGATAATCAGATTGTTGCCACCTCCCGGGTGGGGGTGGATTATGCCGATGAAGATGCTTTCCTGCCCTGGAGATTTTATATTCGCGATAATCCATGGATTAGCAGAAAAGGATGATCATTTTAAAAAGTGGCAAAAAAGTATATTTTAAATGTTTTTATGATTATTTTTTATGAATTTTGATGCTGAAAAATTTTTAATATTATGAAGTTGAAGGGGATAATTTTTTTAGGTTTTTGTCTTTTATTTTTTATTCATTCTGATTATTTATTGGCCCAGAACAGAGAATTCATGGTTGTTCCATTATCTGATTCCATTAATAGTGAATATGATGAACAAGCACCTGTTTTATCTCCGGACGGAAATATCCTGTATTTTACAAGGTCCAAACATCCTTTGAATATCGGCGGAAGAAAAGATCCGGGAGATATCTGGTTTTCAATCAAAGATCCGGAGGGGAAATGGAGCAAACCGGAAAATATGGGAGAACCCTGGAATAACAGCCAATATAATGCCTTGATCGGGATGGATGGGAATGCATTTTATCTGATTGGACATTATATCCCTGATGATAAAAAACCAAAAACAAAAGGGATCTCGGTTTCCTATTATTCAAATGGACGATGGACCTTTCCGGAACCCTTGGATGTTCCCTTTTTCAGTAATATATCCGACCATCAAAGTGCCTGTCTTTCATATGATGGGAATCTGATGATCCATTCCATTGAATCGTATAATGGCCGGGGAGCAGAAGATCTTTATGTAAGTTTCAAAAAAGCAGATGGATCATGGACAGATGTGAAAAATCTTGGTTCCATGATCAATACCGGATACCAGGAAAAAACGCCATTTTTAGCTGCAGATAATGAGACCTTGATCTTTTCAAGCAATGGCCATGGGGGAGAGGGCAGTATGGACCTATTTATGAGTAAAAGACTGGATGATTCCTGGAGCAACTGGTCTTTACCTGTTAACCTGGGCAGCCTGATTAATACCAATGGAAGGGAGCTCTATTACTTTGTTTTACCTGGAAGCGATGAAGGGATATTCTGCTCAACCTTAAACAGTGATGGATATGGTGATATTAAATATTATAAGTTGAAACCAGAAGAAGTGATTGAACCCCTGGAGGAGATTATCATCGCCGAAGACACTACCATTCAGGAATTTGTTGCTGAAGATGATGTATTGGTTTTTAAAGGGAAGGTCTTTAATGCCGATGACAATGAACCTCTGGCCGCTAATTTTTCTATTTTTTTGCCTGATGAAAAAGAGATTGCGAAAATTACCGCTGACAGCCTGACCGGCGAATATCAGATCGATTTTGCTTCTAAAAATGATTTTATTGTCAGGGTCGGCGCGAAGGGATTTATGAATGTCGAAGAAAAAATTCACTTAAATGACTCAGGCCAATCATTAATTTTAAAAAATTATTATCTGGAACCTCTTGAAGTGGGCAAAATTTTTAAACTTAATAATGTACTTTTCCACAGGGCAACAGCTGATTTGGTAGATAGCGCTTTTGTTGAACTGGATAATGTTTATCGAATGATGATGGACAATCCTGATATTCATATCGAGCTGAGTGGCCATACCGATAATCAGGGAAATGCCAGAAAAAATGTAGAATTATCACAAGCAAGGGTTGAAGTCGTGAAAGAGTATCTGATAAGTCAGGGAGTCCAGCCAGATCGTATTGCCGGAACAGGTTATGGCGGATCAAGGCCTATTGCCAGCAATCGATCCGAGGAAACCCGCCGGTTAAACAGAAGGGTAGAATTTAAAGTTATACAGGCAGGAAGTCAGTAACAGCATGAAGAAATCAAAGATTGCATTTATTGTTGTCAGTATTTTATTTATCGTGCTTCTTATTTTTATTGCCATTGATTTTTCCAGAAGAACCACTTTTCCGGGTGGTCATCAGGAGAATATTGAAAATACACCTGAAGATTTTCAAATGAATGGGTGATGAATTGGGGAAATGGGGAAAAGGAAAAATACATATCAAAAAGAAAAGGTTTTTCACGAGAAACCTGAAAATATTGCTGAAAATCCCGGTTTGATCAGTTTTCCACATCATCTGGGCAGTGCCGTCATCAAACCGGAAGATAAGGGTAAAATCAAAGGCCGGGCTATGGCCGCCATGAAAGAACAAACGGAACGGCAAATGGCACAACTCTACCACCAGATGAAAATTCTTGCGGAACAAGCCAGCCATATCAAGGAGCGAGTTAAGGTATCAGAAAAGATCTATCAATCACAAATCAATTTCGAACCTGTTATTGGTCATATCTATTATTTGTATTTGAAAAAAGACCATGATTATATATTATCCATGATCGGTCCTGAAGAGTGGGGTAGGGAAATGCCGTTTAAATCCTTTCAAGCTGCTGTAAAATTGCTTTCAGATCATACCTGGGAGGTACTAGAAAATCATTCAAAAGATCATGCCAGAGAATAACCCTTCATATTGTTAAGAAAGCGGTTGATAAGTTCACTCAGATGATCCAGTAATTCTGATTTGGACTCAATATTGAATTTTTTATTGATTACAAGTGCAGACATACCGTGAAGAAAAGAAATAATGATCGAACTTGCCTCCGTAGTTGGCATTCTCTGTAACTGGTTGGCGTGGATGCATTGTGTTACCGATTCGTTAAGGTATTGATATAAACTAATATCCTGCAATTTATCATTTGTCATAAATATCATCTGATACTTTCCCGGGTTGTGGATTGCATAATCCAGCCATGACTGAGAAATGTTTTTCAACCTGCTGAAATGATCTTTAATAAAATTGAATTCTTTCAATTTGTCTTCGAATTCTTCCAAAAAGCTGTTGGTTAGATAAAATAATATTTCATCCTTATCCTTGAAATAAAGATAAATTGTTGCCGGGCTGTATTCAATTTCATAGGCAATGTTTCGAATCGATACATGTTCGATTCCCTGTTGTTGAAAAAGGGAATTTGCCGTTTCCAGGATGAGTTTTTGCATAGCTGCTTTTTCACGCTGTTTTCTTTCTTGAATGCCCATAAAAGTTGAATAATCTAGCTTCTGTAAAGTTTACGCAAATTATTAAAAAATCAAACCGTATAAAATTTTAAAAGAAAATGATTTCCCTCGATACTGGTATTTTGTACAGGATCGATGGCAAGTATATTTTTTGTATTATAAATCCTGGAGAATTCGGTTTTGGTGATCCGTTTCCGCCTCTTGTTCACAGGCTGACGAAAATATTGTAATCTGCCCGATCTATTTACTTCGATGCTGTAAATAAAATTATAAAATACCCGAACAGGGGAGGGGACGTAAATTACGTCCCCTTTATCATCACCACCTTCTTTTAACATAACACCTGCTGGTAGGACTTTTTAAAATTATCATACACCATTCTGTCCTGAATATTTTTATATGCATTGAAAATCAAATGAGCCTCAATTGGGATGTGATTGAATCTGGTTTTGAAATCATTCATAAGATTATGAAGTTCAAATAACAGGGATTGCGTTTGTTCCAGTTCCGTAATCTTTTTTGGATTGGGAAGATTACTTTTTGCATAACGCCTGAATTCCTTTTCTGCCAGTTTTTCCAAATGTTTTGTTTCCATATCCATAATGTGCAATATTACACAACATTATAATTCAAATATAGTATTAATGTATAAATAAACAAATAATATGTAAAATAATTTGTGTAATAATGCACAAATTATTCACTGATTCAATTTTATGAAGATTGGATTTATTCAACACAATCGAATTTTGTTATAATGGATCTGAAGTCTGTAATATTCAATTAAAAAGATAAGACATATGATATAAATGACTGAATAACAGAAATATATATGATCGCTGGAATCACCCTCCTACCCCGGGGAGGATCATATAAATATGGAAAATAGGGTCACTTTTTGAGATTTGACTGGGTGTGCTAAAAAATGTAATCCGATGTTTTTTATTGTTTCTGCCTATTGATTGGGTGATGTGAAAGGAAGATAAAAAGAGTATTATCAGGATTTAGAGCCAATTACCTTATAAAAAGTATTCATTATCGGGCGGTCACTCCAAGATTTAATGCAAGAACTGGTCATCCCTAACATACATTGGATATTTAAAGCGCATTCTTTGTAATATAATAGCGATATACAATGATCAGCTTATCGAATTTTGACAATTTTGATAGTTCTTTTTGACTGTACCTTGGAAGAATAAATTTATTGATTCTGGCAAGAAACCGAAAAAATGTCTTTCTAAATTGTTTCATTTCATCATTTGATGGATCCCAGATTAAATTTAGAGAAAAAGTTGATCCTTACAATTCCCCCTCGTACTACGACTTAAGTGGTAGTACGAATAGAATAAAGTCTTTTAAAAAATTCACGGACGGACCTGAATGAATCAATCCTGTATTTAGCCTGCGAAGTACTTCTTCCTACCCGGATCGTAATGGCATTTTCAGGCATGGCTAGAAAAGTATCCTCATCAGTCCAATCATCGCCAATTGCAAGGATAAAATCGTATTTACCTCTTTGTAACCACCTTTCGGCTGCCCGGCCTTTATCTACTTCTGAGTTCTTGATCTCAACCACCATATCGCCTTCCAGCACCGAAAGGTTTTTATCGGCAGCCATATACCTCAGATGACTGGCCAGTTCCCGAGTCCGGAGTTCTCCCAAACCCGTTTCTACTTTCCGGTAATGCCACACGAGGGAATAATCCTTTTCTTCTATAAAGGATCCAGGTGTTCTATCCACATAATTTTCAAAGATTAAACGGAATTCATCTTTCCAATCATTTTTTAATAGGGTAAAGGTTTCCCAGTCTTTATTTTTTTCACGAACCCAGATACCGTGTTCGGCAATAATATCCATATTCAATGGACCTACCCATTCTTCCAATGTATTACGGTCACGTCCACTAATGATCACTACCTTATTCTTCTTGTCACTGCATAATTTTTTCAGGATATTAAGCAGGTCTTTATCTGGTTTTGCTTTTTGTGGTTGGTCAAAAAAGCCAGTGAGGGTTCCATCATAATCAAGAAATAATATCCGATTGGTGGCATGATCATATTTTTCCTTGATCAATTTGATCAGATTATTGTCCAGGATCTTTGTGGCAAGGGATCTCTGTCGTGCAATGACATTGTTCAACCGGTCAAAAAATATTTTCACCCAGTGATGAATATTATATCTTTTAAGAGATTCTTGCATGATCTTTATATGTGCCATCTGGTCCTCAGGGGGCATTATCAAAGCTTGATGAATGGCATCTACCATCTGATCGATATCATTGGGATTGATTAAAAGGGCATCAGACAACTCCTTGGAAGCTCCTGCCATTTCGCTTAAAATCAACACACCTTTTTGGTCCAGTTTAGAGGCTATAAATTCCTTGCAAACCAGATTCATGCCATCACGCATCGGAGTGACCAATGCTACATCGGCCATCCGGTAAAAAGCAGATAAGGAATGCAATGAAAAAGACCGGTAAAAATAATGGATGGGTGTCCAATGAATGGTGCCATACTTTCCATTGATTCTGCCAACAAGCAGATCGATCTCTTCTTTCAGTCGTTTATATTCACCCACATTATCCCGGGAAGGGACGACGATCATTATTTGAGATACTATCCCAATAAATTCAGGAAATTTCTCAAAAAACTGATCAAGTGCATTCAATCTTTGAGGAATACCTTTTGAATAATCGAGTCGATCGATTGACAGGATCAGTTTATGTTTTCCCAGCGAAGTTCTGTAATCTACTTCTCTCTTGATCGTTTCCGACGAGGAAGCAATATCATGATATTTCTGATAGTCAATTCCCATAGGGAAGGAATCCACTTCCACATTTCTTGATTCAACGGCAATCATACCCTTTGAATTAGGGATGGCAGCAATTCTGCTGACTGAGCTTAAAAAGTGCCTCATATCGTCGTAGGTATGAAAGCCGATCAGATCCGCTCCAAGCATCCCCATGAGAATTTCCCGGCGCCAGGGTAATAAACGAAAAGCCTCAAAGGAAGGGAAGGGAATGTGAAGAAAGAAACCAATACTGATATCCGGCAGCTTTTCCCGAACAAGTTGAGGCAGCAATAGAAGTTGATAATCATGTACCCAGATGGTATCCCCAGGTCTTGCCTTTTCAACTACGATGTCACAAAATTTATAATTAACATCCTTGTATCCTTCAAATAATTTTTGATCATAGATGGCAAACTGGTTAAAATAATGGAAAAGAGGCCACAGTGTCGCATTGCTGAATCCCTCATAATATACTTCAAGCTCCTGATTGGTTAAAAATACAGGGGCCATATTTTCCTTACTAAGCTCAGTCTTCACCTCCTCCTTTTCCCGATCCTTTTTCAGTTCTATTCCTGGCCATCCAACCCATAGGTTATTACCTTCTTTGTATATTGATCCCAATCCTGTTGCCAGCCCTCCTTCACTTGGATGATAAACAAGTTTGTTATTTTCTTTTACAATCCTGACAGGCAACCGATTGGAAACAATAATTACTTTAGGCATGCTTTTTTCTCATTTGAAATTTGCTCATAATAAATTCTGGGTCAAGAATAATATACAAATAATTATACTTGGTTAAAAGACCTGAGCTTTATTTGTGTCAATTTTCGTTTGGTATCCAGTGGAAAATCACTGTTCAGGATCCAATCATAATATGCAGGTTCACTCTTGAATACATCCATAACCCGTTTTCCTTTATGTTTGCCGAAATTGAATATTTCTTCATTTTTGTCATTATATATCATTCGTCCTGCCAGATCCACCATGTTTTGATTGGTAATTTGATGAATCACACTCATTTCATTTTCAATTTTTCCGATCAAATTACCCATCAGATCTTTCACCTCCCTTCCTTCATATTTTTTAATTTGCTCTTCAAAAACCTCTACGGTTGCCATGGTATCAGCCAAGGCTGAATGGGCATCCTCCAAATCCTTATTGCAATAAAAGTTATAGGCGGATGCCAAATTCCTTTTTTCCATTAGATGGAAGATTTTCTGGGCATCCAATAATTTTTTATTACTTATTTCAAAATCTACCCCGGCTCTCAGGAATTCTTCCACGAGGAGTGGGACATCAAATTTTATAATGTTAAAACCCGCCAGATCACAGCCTTCAAAGAACCTGGCAAGTTCTTTGGCAATATTTTTAAAAGGTGGTGCGTTTTTTACATCCTCATCCGTAATTCCATGAATCAGACTGACTTCCGGAGGGATTGGTATCAAGGGATTGACCAATTGGACGTGTGTTATTTTTTCACCATTGGGAAGCATTTTGACCGCAGCGATTTCTACTATTTTATCTTTGGCAATATTTGTTCCGGTGGTTTCCAGGTCAAAAAAGATAAGAGGATTTTTTAAGTGCAGGTACATCTTTATCATTTAATTTGTATAGAGTTTCGTAATATTTCGTAATCCAATCCTCCAAAATTGCCAGAAGACATCATTAACAATACCGTATTTTTTTCAATATGTTCTGTCAGGAAATTTAGCAGTCCTTCCTTCGTCCGGATAATAAACAGATCCTCACTGGCAAATCCATCTCTGATCATCTCATCATCCAGGTAATCCATTCTTTTAATCTTCAATGTATGATCATTAACGAATACGATGTTCGTATTGCCAGGGGATAGGGTGTTTTTATATTCAGTAAGAAAGTTTTTATTCAGACTGCTGTATGTATGCAATTCAAAACAATTGATGATTTTTCTGTCAGGGTATAATTCTTTAATTGCCTGGGAGGTTGATCTCAGTTTAGAGGGAGAATGGGCAAAATCTTTATAAATGATCACATCCTGACGATCATAAATTTTTTCCAGGCGATTGGCAGCTCCAGTAAAGGATTTCAGTGCTTCTATTGAATCATATTCCTGATATCCAAGACGCCTCAAAACCGCTATGGCTCCAGCCATATTCGACATATTATGCTTCCCAAAAATCTTTAAAGGTATTTTTTGGGTATGATATACAAAATAGTATTTTTCATCGATAACCTGATAGGTTGGGGTAGTGTATGGAATGGTCAGGAATTTTCCAGGCGAATTTTTAATTAATTCTCTAACCAATTTATCTTCCTCATTATAAATGATTTCACCTTGATCCGGAGTATTATTAATGAATTCTCGAAATTGGTCAATATATAATTCTCTGGTTGGAAATGCGTTAATATGGTCCCAGGCAATGCCGCTCAATAAGCCAATGTCATGGTGATACCGGATAAATTTGGGTGTTCTATCAAGCGTGGAAGATAAATATTCATCTCCTTCAAGTATCATCAGGGGAGCTTCCGAAATTTTGACCATGTTTTCAAAACCGGGAATTCCTGCCCCGATCAGATAATCAAAATTTCCCCCGAACTCAGCAAGTACAAAGGCGATCATGGAGGTAATCGTAGTCTTCCCATGAGATCCGGCAATCACGACGCGGGTAGCCGATTTTTTTATTTCATAAATATAATCAGGAAAGGAATAGACTTTCAAACCTAATTTTTGTGCTTTTAATAGTTCCGGATTATCTGCTCTGGCGTGCATTCCAAGAATCACAGCATGGATATCCTGGGTGATCCTTTCCGGGAACCAACCCATTTCATGGGGAAGAAGGCGATGCTTTAATAATCTTGAGCGTGAAGGTTCAAAGATATCATCATCGGAACCAGTAACATCATATCCCTGTTGAGAAAGAGCAATGGCCAGGTTGTGCATGGCGCTTCCGCCGATGGCAATAAAATGAATGTGTCGGTGGTTACCTGGTTTCATAGTTCCTTTCCAAAAATATAACAAAACCACGGTCTCCCAAAACACCCTTAAGAAAAGCTGTGCATAATATGTGAAAAACTATTTATTCTTGTTGATAATTGTAAAATATCTGTGGAAAAAAACATTAAAACTAAAATGATCATTCCTTTTGAAACCATGAGGTTAATCTTAAATTTGCACAACCTCTCATTAATTTTTTATTAAGGAAGTCGTTATAGATACAGGAGAATGGAGTCAGAAAAGTCATCAAGAATTCGGTTTGAACCTAAGCAGCGATTAATCACTAATTTTGATCTCAATTCGCAGTTAGGGAAAGTCCCTCCCCAGGCAGTTGAACTGGAGGAAGCAGTATTGGGCGCCCTCATGCTGGAGAAAGATGCACTCTCCCAGGTTATAGAAATCTTAAAGCCTGATATATTTTACAAAGATGCACATCGTGAGATTTATTCGGCCATTAAGGAACTTTTTGAGAATTCAGAACCAGTTGATATTCTCACGGTAACCAATAAACTTCGAAAAAATGGCAAATTAGAGTTTGTAGGAGGTGCTTACTATATTGCCGGTTTGACTTCCCGTGTTAACTCATCTGCTAATATTGAATATCATTCCCGGATCATCACTGAAATGGCGATCAAACGGGAATTGATTCGAATCAGTTCGGAGATCCAGAAGGAAGCTTTCGAGGATTCTACTGATGTTTTTGAATTATTGGATATGGCGGAACAGTCTCTTTTTGATGTATCAGAAACGAACATCCGCAAAAACTTTGACAACATGCGTTCATTGATGAACGATGCCATCAAAGAGCTGGAATTCAAAAAGAATCAGAAAGATGGTCTGACAGGTATTCCTTCAGGATTTACCGCCCTCGATCGAATTACTTCTGGTTGGCAGAAATCGGATCTTGTGATCATAGCCGCCCGACCCGGAATGGGTAAAACTGCGCTGGTAATATCCGCATTACGTAATGCAGCAGTTGAATTTGATCGTCCGGTTGCCATCTTCTCACTGGAGATGTCAGCGGTTCAGCTGGTTAACAGGTTGATCTCTGCCGAAGCTGAACTGGAAAGTGATAAGATCAAGAAGGGGAATCTCGAAGATTATGAGTGGGAACAACTGGTCTATAAAACATCCAAATTAACCGATGCACCGATCTTTATTGATGATACTCCGGCACTCTCAATACTTGAACTTCGCGCCAAAGCCAGACGTCTGGTTTCGCAACACCAGGTGCAGTTGATTGTAGTGGATTATCTTCAACTGATGACCGGAGACCGTTCAAAGGGAGCCAATGGTGGGAATCGCGAACAGGAGATTGCTTCCATATCACGCGCACTTAAAAATATTGCTAAGGAGTTAAGTGTTCCAGTGATTGCAATTTCACAGCTCAGCCGGGCAGTGGAGACCAGAGGTGGAGATAAGCGACCTTTGTTGTCTGATCTTCGCGAATCCGGGTCCATTGAGCAGGATGCCGATATGGTATTATTCCTTTACCGACCTGAATATTATGGAATTACTGAGGATGAGAATGGGATCAGTACCAAGGGACTAGGAGAAATCAGCATTGCCAAACACAGGAATGGAAGTACGGGGACGGTCAATCTTAAATTTATTGGCCATCTTACCAAGTTTGTTGATATTGATTCGGAACCAGAGAATCAGGATGGCCCTGGTCAAGGATCCACAGGCAGTCGGGGGTATGTAACTTTTAAAAGCCGACTTAATCTTCCAGATGATAAAAATAAATTCCCGGGAAAAGACCGTCCAGGAGAAGAGGCTCCTTTTTAACACGAACCTTTTAACGCTCATCCTCTTATAATGCGGTTTATTTCGAATAATTTTAATCCTCCATTAAACTTAATCCGGCTTTGGCTTCATTTCGGATACTTTCCTTATAGAATTCCCCTGAATATCTCAAGGCTTCCCTGAATTGTCGTTCGGAACCATCTTTATTCCCAAGTTCATAAAGCATATAACCCATTTGTAAGTGAGCGTTCGCTACAAGGTAATGATCCTGGAAGGTCATTTCAAACATCTTCTCAAAGAAATGGGTGGCCTTTGAATAGTTTTTCTGGAGTTGATAGGCTCTCGCAGACCGGTAATTGAATTCCAGTTTTTCCTCAGCGTTCAATTTATCTCCCTGAATAGATTTCAAAATATTCAGACTCTGGTCATAATACCCCCCGTCAAATAATAACCTTGCCTTTTGAATTTCAGGATGTGGTTGATAATTATTTTTTATTAATTTATAAGCATAATTATCCGCTTCTGTAGAAACAGTTCCTTCGGTTAAAACTTTTTCTCTATAAGATTCATAAGTTTTAATTTCATTATTGAATAATGAAATCAAAGAAAGTTTATAATACGAGGCTTTTACAAAATCATCATTATTTTCTAAACTTAGATATTTCAAATAATTTTCCCGGGCAAGACTGTAATCTAATTTCTTTAAGAATGATTCAGCCAGGTAAAACGTACTCGATGGAATTTCCATATGATCCCCCTTGAACTGGGTGCATGATGAAAAAGCCAGGATTGCCTTGTCATTATCCCGGATCTTCATGAAGACCAATCCGTTCAGGTATTGATAGAGCAAACCATGTTGCCATTCTGCCCTATTTTCATTCAAAATAATAGCAGATTTTTCAGGATCATTCAGATAATAAGCATTCAAAAGGGCCAGGATCATCTGACCCTCAAATTGAAACAAGTTATATGTTTCATTTATTTTCTTAAGCTGTTGAACACCAGTTGAAAGTTCAGCGTGGATGCCGATTAAATTCAAAAAGAAATCATATTTATCGGGTACAATGGATAAAAGTATATTTAAAACTCCTGCTGTTTTATAGAAATAGACAGGGGTATTTTCATTTTCAATTTTTGTTTTCACAATATTGTAAGATTGAATCAACCGAATGGCTCCGGAAAATTGATCATTGTATCTGAACCGGATAATGGCAGCGTGCAATTTGATTTCCGCCTTTACAAAAGAAATAAATTCATCATTTTCATTGAGTTCATCCAGTTCATCGAGATGTTTTTTCTCACGATTAATATAGGTCTGATACAATGAATCATCATGCCTGAGTGTAAGGCTTAAAAAATCACACAAACTCTCGGTATAAATTTTAAATGTCTCGTCGGATCCCTGATCATATTCTTTTTCGGTGATTTGATCTTTCCAGTCAACTTTTAGTTCCAGCAGATGATGGTAGGCTCTGATCAACGCCGTGGATAATGATTGGGCGGTTGAGTTTGTATGAATAGTAAAAAGTGATACAAATAAAAATGGGTAATGAACTTTCATTACCCATCTTAAGGAAAAACAATTCAATGTTTTGAGAATTTATTATTTCTTTACCCGACTTCTTTTTTTCTTTTCGGGTTCTTCAATTACATCTTCCACATCGGCAAATATTCTGCCGCAATGTTCACAAACGATCAACTTTTTCTTTTCCCGGACCTCGGCCTGACGCTGGGGAGGTACCACATTGAAACATCCTCCGCAAGCTCCCCTTTTTACGGAAACAACCGCAAGTCCATTCTTGGCATTGTTCCGGATCTTTGTATAGGATTTTAGCAGCCTGTCTTCGATCTGTTTGGTTGCCTTTTCCCTGGCCTTCATTAATTTTTGCTCCTCCTCTTCACTTTCAGAAATAATTACGTCCAGTTCAGATTTCTTACTTGAAAGATCCTTATTTCGTTCGTTGAGGAGTTCCCTGGTTGATTCTATCTGTGATTTTTTCTCTTCCAGTGATTCATAGGCTTCTTTGATCTTTTTCTCAGAAATCTGAATTTCAAGTTGTTGCAGTTCGATTTCTTTTGTAATGGCATCGTATTCCCGGTTATTCCGCACATTCATCTGCTGTTCTTCATATTTTCCAATCAGCTTTTCAGCATTTTTGATGGCAGTGCGTTTATCTTCGATGCCTTTTTCAACATCAGCGATATCATTTTCAATTTTCGTGATCCTTGTCTGGTATCCCGTAATTTCATCTTCCAGATCCTCTACCTCTTCCGGTAAGGCACCCCTTACTTTGGTTAGATCATCAAGTTCGGAATCAAGTTGCTGGAGTTTTGTGAGTGAGTCAAGTTTCTGAGTTACAGTACTTTCCATTTAGTTTCAAATATATCGTATAGGATTTGTATTTATATCCGATAAACGGAGTGCAATATTACTAAATTTTTTATTCAATAACCCATAAATCAATTCTTTTGTATATCGTTCACTTTCATAGTGTCCGATGTCCATAATCATGATTTTCCGGTCCCCTTCAAAAAAATCATGATACTTGAAATCAGCCGTAATGAATGCATCTGCACCTGCCTCTATAGCTCTGGAAAGGAGGAAAGAACCCGCGCCTCCGCAAACAGCCACCTTTTTGATGGAGGAACTGTCGGAGGTGGTATATTTGATCCAATTCAGCTGCATACATCTCTTCAAGTACTTTAAGAATTCATCTGGTTTCATTTTCTTTTTTAATTCACCGATCATGCCCGATCCAATTTCATTTGATTCATTGGCCAGGTCATGCAAATAAAAGGCCACTTCTTCATAAGGATGAGCATTTTTGAGAGCTGACAGAACATCATTTTTTTTAAAATCAGGAAAAATCACTTCCACCCGATCCTCTCGAACCTCTTCCATTTTATTTTTTTCTCCAATATGAGGATCAGCATTCTCATTGGGTTTGAACCTACCTGTCCCCTGCGTCCTGAAGCTGCAATGATCGTAATCTCCTATTGAGCCAGCTCCAGCCTGATGAACAGCATCGAGCACCTGAAGTGTCTGTTCGTTGGGAATGAATGTCACTAGTTTCATCAGTTTTCCAGGCTTCGGGGATAAAATTTTCTGATTTTCGAGCTTCAGCAGATCACTTATTTTTTTATTAACCCCCTCCAGTATATTATCCAGGTTTGTATGCATCGCATAAATGGCTATATCATTCTTTATCGCTTTTATAATGGCCCTTTCTAAATAAGTGCTGCCCGTAATTTTTTTCAGTCCTTTGAATATAATAGGATGATGTGCAATCACCAGGTTGCATTTATGTTCTATGGCTTCCTGAATCACTTCCTCAGTTGAATCAAGACAAATTAAGACTCCGGTCAGATCCTGATTTTTATTACCAACGATGAGTCCTGCATTATCATAATCCTCCTGGTAGGAAAGGGGAGCAAAATCTTCCAGGAATTTTAATATATCTTTGATTTTAGTCATAATTTGAGAAATTTGCATTATCGTAAAGTTATCAAATCCTCCTTTTAAATGCGATACCTGAAACAGATGCTTTTACCATTCTCATGGTTGTATGGATTCATCATGTATATCCGTAAACAGCTTTATGCGATGGGCATATTGAAATCCTTCCGATTTGATATCCCGGTGATTGTTGTTGGAAACCTAACTATTGGAGGAACCGGAAAAACACCCATGGTCGAATATATTCTCCGATTGTTAAAAGATAAGTACAAGGTAGCAACCCTTAGCAGGGGTTATAAAAGAAAAACAAAGGGATTCAGGATCGCAGGACCAGCGGATAACGCCACTACGATGGGGGATGAACCCATACAATTTTATTACAAATTCAGGCCTGAGGTGAAGGTAGCCGTCGGGGAAGACCGGGTGTATTCTATCCCCTTCATTTTAAAAGATCATCCTGAGACAGAGATCTTATTACTTGATGACGCCTATCAGCACAGACGGCTCAAGGCGAGTTTTCAAGTTCTCATCACGGATTACTACAGGTTGTTTTTCAAAGATTTTATAATTCCCGCCGGATTACTCAGGGAATCACGTAAGGGTGCCGAAAGAGCAGATGTTATTGTGGTTTCAAAATGTCCTCAATCTATTTCAAAAGACGAAAAATTAGACATCATCCTCAAAGTTCAACGATATGCAGGATCGGACAAATCGGTTTATTTCTCTTATATTCATTATGAAGCACCTAAGGCATTAGGCTTGAAAAAAAGGCCAATATATGAACAGATTATTTTGGTTACTGGCATCGCCAATCCTGATCCACTTAAAAAATATCTTGAAACTAAATATAAGGTTATAAAACATTTTCGTTATCCTGATCACCATTTCTTCACCCTTGATGATATCAAAATCATCCTGGCGTATTTTGATCAAGCGAATGATGATCGTGTATCCATTTTATTTACTGAAAAGGATCTTTATCGGATAATAAATACCGATAACGAAAAGAAATTAACAAATTATCCGGTCTATTTTCAACCGATAACCTATAAATTTGTCGAATATGGTGAGGAATTTGATAACATGATCTTTGAAACCATCAGGCAATTTACCAATTAAGAGCTGGAAGTGACTGGAAGGACAATTAAAATATTTATGGTTTTATTATTTTTGGGTGGCAAACTATCTGCTCAGATCCTGGATGATTCAACCAAGAATGTTTATGGGCCCACCACTACCCGATACACCTATTTGAATGATATCAAATTCAATCGAAACCGAATGTATTTCCCGGACACTTCCATAACCAGGTTTCAAGTGTATAATTATGTGAATTTATATGATAATAAACTCCAGGACCTGGGGAATATTGGCACAGCGGCGAAACCGGTATTTTATGAACCACCGGAAACCATTGGAAGAACTTCGGGATATTATGTTTATAAGCCATACCGTCTTAATATGAAGGATATTCAACTTTATAATACAAGATCACCTTATACCCATATATATACCGTGTTTGGGGGTGGAAACCGGAATAAGACATTTATTCAACATAGTCAAAGTATCAAGCCGAACTGGAATTTCGGATTCAATTATCAAACCCTGAAGATCAACAAGCAGATCAGCTCTACCGGCAGGGGGGATAACGAGGTGGAATCTACTGCCTATGATGCTTATATGTACTATTGGACAAAGGACAGTACCTATTTTATTTATGGTGCCTTCTCCCGCATCAATCATAAGGTGGCAGAATCAGGGGGAATTGATGATTCAAATTTTGAGTCCGATAATGAATTTTTTGGAGATAATGTCAATGTAAATATGGAAAATGCATATAGCAGGGAATTGGATATTGAATATTTATTATATCAGCAGTTCAATATAGCTAACTTTTTTACGATTTATAATGAATTTTCCAGGTCACTCGTTTCCAATTATTTTATTGATGAAAACCTGAGTGCAGATGGTTCTTTTTTTGACCAGTTTCTTTTCAATACCCAGGAAACCAATCACAAGGATAAATTCAGATCTTTCAGCAATGAAGCAGGGATCAAAGGGGATTGGAAAAAAGCTTTTTACAATGCGTATTTCCGTTTCAGACAAACGAATTTTGTGCCCTCTGAATTAATGCAAGATGAAACCCGTAATGAAACCTATCTGGGAGGAAGTTTACGATACGATAATGACAGCACCTATTTTCTACAGATATCTGGTGAACTGATGAATAATGGAAATCATCAATTGGGGGCAGTATATGAAAACAGACTTTGGGAATTATCTTATCGGCGCTACATGTACGAACCCGGTGCCATACATGAAAGGTATTTCAGCAATCATTATGAGTGGTACAATGATTTTGGACCTGTTCAATCTGATAATTTTAAAGGGTTATTCAAATTGGACTTCAAAAGATTAAGCCTTTACCCCCAAATGACGGTATCTAACATATTCAATTATATCTATTTTGATGCGGCTAAAAGACCGGATCAAGCCAGTAATTCCGTTCAGCTTTATTCTCCAGGCATTGAAGTCAAATTTGATATTACTCCTTATTTGCATTGGTATACAACCCTTATCTATACGCTTAAAACGGGAACTGATCAGGCAACCGATGCTTTCAGGATACCCACCCTTTTTGTTAATTCAAATTTATTTTATTCCAGGTATTTGTTTGATAATAAGCTACTTACCTCCATAGGTCTGGATACTCATTTCAGGAATGGTTATTTTGCAGACGGTTATGATCCCATTACCCAGCAATTCTACCTTCAGAATGAATTTCAGATACCGGGTTATTTCCTTGCGGATTTTTATGTAAATATAAAGATCGGTACCGTCAAATTATTTTTGAAAATGACCTATGTAAACCAGGGCCAGAATAGTGGCTATTTTACCACTCCATATTATACCGGACAGCCCAGGGTCATGGACCTAGGAATAAGCTGGATGTTCTATGACTAATAAATGAAGGAGGAACTCAAATAACCATCCCTCAATTGTTTTCATCAAAAATTATAAGGCTCCAGACCATCATTTTTTAATTGGGCTATTTGATAGACCTATGGATGGAATGGCATGAAGGAGATGCTGAATTAATCAGAAACCTTTGAATCACAGATAGCCGCAATCTATTAATGCTTTTTTCTTTCCAGGTAGGCATTGCATATCGCATGCATCAAACTGATATCATCATCCTTTAATAACGATATTTTCTCAAAAATCCTTGGAGTGATAATATGAGCTTGCTTCAACTCAATTTCATTCAGAATGATGTTAACCTTCTCCTTGAGTATTTTTAAACTGGCTTCCTGGGTGTTCTCGATCTTTTTGATGACAGGTATTGTAAATCCTGAAAGTAAGTAAGCATATATCATGATGGCATGTGATAGATTAAGTGAAGGATAAGGATTCATTAAGGGTATAAATGAAACCACATCACATCTTTTAATAAAGCTGTTAGCCAATCCCGATTCTTCACCGCCAAATACAATTCCGATATGATTCACTTGCTTATGTTTCTGATTTAAAAGGTCTTCTAATTCATTTGCACTTACATATTCTTCATTGGTCCTGCGCTTTTTTGAAGAGGTTGCAATTAAAAAATCAAGTCCCTCGATGGATTTATCAAATGCATCATATATTTCAGTCTGATGGAGGATGTCACTTGATCCATGGGCAAGAATCCTGGCCTTTTCGATAAAATCATCAGGCGGATTGACCAGTCTCAATTTCTTAAATCCCATGGTTTTAATGGCACGGGCAGAAGCACCAATATTTTCCGGAACTGCCGGATTAACAAGAATGAAGGTGATATCCAAGGGATTGATCAGGTTTTCTGTTTTTTCTTTTTGGCTGCAGGGAATAATATATTATTCAGGATCAGCCGGTATCCGGATGAATTGGGATGCAGGTTTAAGTCGGTCGGTTCTTCACCGACTAGGTGTTGATAATCCTCTGGGTCATGCCCCCCATAAAAGGTAAAGAATCCTTTCCCCATCACCCCATGCAGATACCTCGCTTCATTCAGCTGTCTGTTTTCCCCCATGATAACAACTTCCGGTTTGATCAGTGCTTTTTTATAGGCGGTTGTCTGCCCCATAAAACCTTTGATGATCTTTTCATGATTCTGTGTGAGCATGGTGGGTATGGGATCCCATTTGGCAGAGAATTCAAACAGGGTGAAAAAATCATTTTCTTCCGTAATGGCTCTTTCAGGTTGATTTTGATCGATGGTTGAAAATTCATATTCCAGGGGATCCCTGATCAGCAAAAAATCTTTAAAAGCCAAGTGTGTTGTCAAAATTTAGTTTTTTCTGAGCCATTGGATCCGCCGGATCGCCGTCGTACATCACCTCACAGATGTCTACGCCATCTGCAGCCAGGGCAATGTCAAATGTGTCTGTTGCCGAACACATGGCAAATAAAAATCCTCCGCCAATCACATATTCCTTAATTTTCTTTACTACTGCGAGTTTGAGCATGGAAACTTTATCAAAACCCAGTTTTTGGGCACTTTCTTCAAATTCATGTTGCTGTTCAATATACCATGGAAAATTTCTGTAACTCCTGTAAAACTTGCCATACTGACCTGTAAAATCTTCATGATGCAGATGCAGCCAGTCGTATTTGGGCAATTCATCATACATTACTTCCTCATCAAAGATAACATCATAGGGTATTTCTGCGTAACTCAAAACAAGGGTTACAGCATCGTCCCACGGCTGTTTACTTTTTGGAGAATAAACAGCAATTTTAGGGGCTTTTTCCAATTTCATCACATCCGTATTTGAAGATGGACTGGCAATTTCATTTAAGATCTCATTGTATTGGGCATCTGAAACAACCGTATAACTAACTCCACGTATCACCAGTTCATTTTCGAATTTAGGAAGGTACTTTACCATAAAGCTTCCTCCCCGATAGTTGAGCAGCCAATCAATTTCCGTTTCATTCTGGAGTATCCAGTAGGCAATCCCATAAGCTTTCAAATGGTTGGTCTGAGTTCTGTCCATAGAGATCAGAATATAGGATGCATTTGCCTGCATCCACAGCATGGGTACCAGAAACAGGATCAAAATGGTCGATTTGAGCTTCAACATACTATTTAACCTTTCAAATAATTATTGACACATTTAAGTAATATTACCCAATTGATAATTGATTGCCAAGTATCTTTATACATAAAACAACGAATAGAACTTCATGAATATTATTATTAACCTACAGGAAGGTCTAAAGTCAATATCTGCCAATTTACTTCGTTCTATTCTAACCGCGCTGATCATAGCCATAGGGATAACTTCCCTGGTGGGTATACTCACGGCCATAGATGCGATGAAAGCTTCCATCAACAATAGCTTCTCCAATCTGGGAGCAAATTCATTTGAAATTGAATCTAAACGTACAGACAGAAGCAGGAATGTTTCGGGAAAAGAAGAAAAGAGATATCCACCACTCGAATATTTCGAATGCAAACGCTTCAAGGAACTCTATAAATATTCTAACAAGGTGAGTCTTTCCACCAATGTTTCCTGGACGGCTGAAGTAAAACGTTTGTCGAAAAAAACCAATCCCAACATGAGGATCGTCGGTTCAGATGAACAATATCTCAATATTGAAGGATTTAATCTGGATAAAGGCAGAAATTTTTCAAGTTATGAAGTAAAAATGGGCCGTCCTGTGGTGTTAGTCGGGAGTGAAATTGTAAATAGGTTATTTGAACCCAATGAAGATCCCATTGATCAGGAGATATCCTTTTATGGAAATAAATACAGGATTGTGGGAGTATTGAAAAAGGAAGGAGCGCTGGGAGGGGACAGTGGCTCAGACAGGTCGATCATTATCCCCATTGAAAGTGCCATTCGGCTGAATACAGGATATTCAAATTTCAGATATTACGTCAATACTTCTATTGAAAACCCTGAAAACATGGAGTTTGCTATCGGTCAGGCAACCGGATTGATGAGATCTATACGTCAGGATCCGATCGGTAAGGATAATTCTTTTGATATATCACGTAATATGACATTGGAGGAAGAACTCGATAATATTAGTTCGTATTTGCGAATCGGAGGATTCATTATTGGATTTATCACCCTTTTAGGTGCTTCCGTAGGATTAATGAATATAATGCTTGTATCTGTCACGGAAAGAACCCGTGAGATCGGCATACGGAAAGCCATTGGCGCCAATCCCAGAAAAATACGGGAACAGTTTTTAATAGAGGCCATTGTGATCTGTCTGTTTGGTGGCATGGGGGGGTAATTCTGGGAATTACCATAGGAAATTTGATCGCGACTATCATCGGGGCTGGAACCTTTATTGTTCCCTGGTTATGGGTATTTGTGGGATTTGCAATCTGTATTGTGGTCGGATTAATTTCAGGCTCTTATCCAGCCTTCAAGGCCTCGAAACTTGATCCCATTGAAGCCTTACGTTTTGAATAGGTTTAAAGGAAGAAACAGGGAAATTCTGGTTGGAAATCTGGAACCGGGCATCTATTATCTAGTGATCAACAAACGGATTAATAAATTTGTTAAAAAATAAATCAGACAGCAATTTTCCGGTATAATTCTTCGACCTCTACATACCCATCATGATTAATTTCTTTCAATTGAACGGGCAGAATTTCATTGATCAACAGGGGATCATATTTTGCTGTAACCCGAATGTAATTCCTTGTGAATCCAAACATTTTTCCATTTTCAATATCGTTTTCAAACAGTACTGATTCTTCTGTTCCTAAATTTTCGAGATAGAATTTTCTTCTTTTTTTAGCTGAAAGATTCCTGAGCATGCTGGATCTTTCATTTCTGATCTTCATGGGTATGATTTCATCCATTTCTACAGCAAGCGTATTTGCTCTTTCAGAATAAGTAAATACATGAAGGTATGAAATATCGAGGTCCCGGATAAAATCATAGGTGGTCAGAAAATCTTCCTCTTTTTCACCAGGAAAGCCGACGATTACATCCACCCCGATGCAGGCATTCGGCATCACGGATTTGATGGTCTCGACCCTGTTTTGATATAGTTCCCTTTGATATCTTCTTCTCATTTTTTTCAGGATCTTATTGGATCCTGATTGCAGGGGAATGTGAAAATGGGGCATAAATTTTTGTGACTGAGACACAAAATGAATGATTTCATCAGTCAGCAAATTTGGCTCGATGGAAGATATCCGGATGCGTTCGATAGCTGGAATTGTATCCAGACTTTTGACAAGATCTATAAACCTGTCTTCACGTATGCCATTCCTTATTCCAAAATCACCCGTATTTACACCCGTAAGCACAATTTCTTTAACTCCTTGCAAGGCAATTTTTCGTGCGTTATGAAGTATGTTGTCTATGGTATCGCTCCGGCTTTTTCCCCTGGCAAGTGGAATGGTACAGAACGAACATGAATAATCACATCCATCCTGCACTTTTAGAAAGGTTCGGGTACGGTCGTTAAGGGAAAAAGCGTGGTCAAAATCATGTGCCTCCTCAATCCTTGACGAAAATATCTGAGTCCTGGATTTTTTGTTGAAGTCTTTGAGGTATTCAAATAATCTGAATTTTTCAGCGGCTCCGAGTACGGCGTCCACTCCCGGAATGGTTGAAATCTCTTTGGGTTTCAGTTGAGCATAACAACCCATCACAATGATAAAGGGATTTTTGGAAATCTTCTGTGCTTCCTGTATGACCTTCCTGCATTTTTTATCAGCATTTTCTGTGACACTGCATGTATTGATCACATAAATATCCGCACCATCTTCAAAGTTAGTTTTAATAAAACCTTCCTGTTCGAACAATCGAGCAATGGTAGATGTTTCCGAAAAGTTCAGTTTACAACCCAGTGTATAGTATGCCACTTTTTTCATATCCTGCAAAAGTAAGCAATTCTTATTTTTTCTTTATTTGAAATTAAAATGAATACAAGAAATTTCAGGTCCCTGATCAAAAATCCCTAAAATCTTCTCCTTCGAAATTGCGCATCAATAACAGTTATATTTTCAACTGAATTTATGGTATGGGTGGAAATTACGTTTTTGTCCCAGTCCGGATAAATGGAATCGATTTCTTTTTCCTCATAATTAGATTCCGAAAGTTCTAAAACCTGATAAATTTTCATCCCATACCCATAATGCTTTGAACAATCTTGTGAGGGTCGATAAAGATGATCATTTTGGGTGAAAAAATGACCTGCGGGTCTGGAAAGAATCGCATCAGGGACAATGGGATTTTGCGCATGGTATTTCCAATTAGTTGATATTGGTTCATCCGCAGAGAACAAATATAATCCTTGGGTTAATGATCTTCCCTGATAACATTCAAGATAGGTAAACAACCAGTATTTCCCATCCTTAAAAATAATTGTTGAGTCAAATGCTTTAATGTTTTCAATAAGAACTTTTTCAAATTGCCATTTAAAAGGAAATTCCAGACAACTATATAATTCAATCGTATCATTATTAGTTCCTGTTTCAGGAATCATATATAGGTCTCCATTATATTCAAATAAATAAGGATAGGAGAGATGATAATCCCTTTCTAACACTTTTACAGGTTTTTTATAATTTCCGTTACGATCTATTTCGATAACAGATATGAATCCTTTGTTTTCTGCGAAAATTAATTCTTCGAAGTAAATAAAATATTTGTCTTTTTTTCTTAGAATGAATGGATCAGCATAAAATCGGTCTTTCGGGGGGAGTATTTTTTTGAATGAAGAAAACACATTTGGATTTGTAGAGGCATTGTCAAAACTAAATAATAATATCCACTGATCGATGAAGAATATATTTCTTAATTTAATCCTTGTATAGGATAAGATCATTAAAAATCCCTTAAAAAACATTCTGGAATTTTTAGGATACCCTTTCGAAGTTGTAGAGTTATATTTAAAGAAATTATTTAAACGATCTATTCTTCTAAAAAATTCATCAGCACCTTTTTCATATAATTCGCGTATTTGAGATGGTAGAAAGGAAGTTGATTTCCAGTAAATTTTATTTAGATTTCTGTATACGCTTAAATGAATTGTTTGAAATCGTGAATTAAGTAATAGTTTATAGTCTTTCCGATTATTATTAAGTATTACTATATTAATATTTGTATCATATTTATAATCCATCACTTCCCAAAATCCAGGTGGAGAATCTTCGTATAATATTTTATCGTCAATAAAATATGCCCATATTCCATAACTAGCAGCATCATAAATTTCACCCATTAAATTTTTAAAGCCAAGTTTTATCAGTATATCAATCTTATATTTCTTTATCTGTTCAACATCTTTCTTATTAATATAATCTCCAGTTTCTTTTTGTAAAGGGACTATTTTAAGGATTTCGATTTTATCTAATGGCAATACGGTTGAAATATCTTTGGATTTAAACGCATCTGGGGAAGCGCGAAATATTATTTTATCTATTTTACTGTATAATCGATAAAGAAAGTAATTGAAATCTGAATAAATATATCTGACAAATCTATTTTTTATATTCTTTTTCTTGTCCTTTTTAACAATCAAAACAATTTCGCTTCCATGATAATTTATAATATTCTTTAGCATTTTGATATTCCAGGCAGGAAGATTATAGTCATCAATTAATAAGCCAATCTTCAATTTATCTTTCATTTTGATTGTAGGGAAATATTAGGTCAAAATATTATAATTTATATTTTGAATGTAAAAAGTTTTTAAAGTGCTAAATATTTAAATCCCGGAAATGAAATTAAGGTATTTTTCAACTTAATATTGTAATAATACAAAGAATACCTAAAAAATAACATGGCATTTAACTTATAATTAATAATCCATTTATTGAATCTGTATCTTCCTTCTAATAATTAAAAAGGAATTATAGATTTAAAAAATGTTTAATTCAATAAAATTTAAAAATCAAAATTTTTTCTAAATAATAATTATTCGAATTTTAAATAAGTGATTATCAAATTTTTCCTAAAGATTTATTTTTGGTTTTATTGATTTTGTTTCATTAATTTTTTATGAAATTAAAATAATTTCATAAAGTATTAGTGATATTTTTCCTTTTAATAATTATATTTAATATAAAATTTTTTAATATGATTTCCCATAGTTATAAATGCATTTTTATTCATATTCCCAAGTCTGCTGGAACAAGTATTAAAATCTTATTAAGTCAAGAGGAATCAAATGTTTCTTATCTTGTTCAAGATTATAAAAATATATCAGAAAATCTTAGGTTTGAGCCGCCACCTCCTCATTTGAGAGCGAGTGATTATTTAAAATATGGCTTGGTTGATAAATCAACTTTTAGTGAATATTACAAATTTGCTTTTGTAAGAAATCCCTGGGATAGAATTGTATCAGAATATAAATTTAGAAGACATTCTCATCGATATGATTTTAAAACCTTTCTCTTTCATCATTTTCCCCATCCATCATGGAGTGATGAATATTGTCATATCTTACCTCAATATCAGTTTATATTTGATAAGCAAGAAAATCTCTTAGTTGATTTTGTTGGAAAATATGAAAATTTGAAACATGATTTTAATATTGTCTGTAAAAAGCTGGGAATTTCTCCCACAAATCTTCCACACACAAATAAATCCAAGAGTATAATCAGGGAATTTCAAAATACACCTTTGGAAATACTTAAAAACCTTCGGGATATTTTTAGTATAAGGTATAGAAAAAATAATTTCCAGCATTATACTGAATATTATGATAATGAATCAGAGGAATTTGTTAGAGAATTATATAAAAAGGATATAGAATTGTTTGATTATGATTTTGAAAATAATAATACTTACCTCTCAATTTCTCAAAATAATGATATTGAAGAGGTTGTAAAATAAACTATTAAATTTTTTTACATAGTCAGTTTATTTGCCCTTATAAATCACAAATTTTTTTGTGATTCCCTGCGAAATTTGTAAAATAAAAAATAATTCAATATTGAGCCTCCAAACTCGACTCCAATTTATAAATATCCTTGGGTGAAATACAGAGAACCGCCCGGTCGTGCATGATGGCAATGGGTGCTTTGATCAGGCAGGGATTGTTGACGAGAACATTCAGCCAGCCCTCCTCATCAAAAGATTTTCCCTTGATTTCCTTTTGATATTTGGGATCAGCCTTATTTAAAAGGTGTTTGGGTTCTATTCCCAGCATATCAAGGATATCACGCCACATGGAGGTGGTAAATTTATATTCCTTAAAAGTGTATTCCCTGATATGATCGGAAATAGAATGCGCATAGGCACGCGTTTTTTTCTGGGAAGAGGATGTACAGTCGAGGAAAAGTACCATTTCGTCACGCTGAAGTTTCATTGTTTTATTGGTTTGGTCCGGCTTGTGGAACCGGAGTTTCTTTATAATTAAAACAATGAAATCTGAAAAAAAATTCAGTAATCAGCAGTCAATCATCCGGGTTGATGGTCATCAACTTTCAAGGTAATCATTCCAGCCAGGATCATAGATACCCCTCCCAGGATCAATGTGTATACCGCTTGTCCTTCAAAGATATGACTGGTAATGAATCCCAGAATGGTTGCGGCAAGAATTTGAGGAATAACAATGAAAAAATTAAAAATTCCCATATAAACCCCCATTTTTCTGGCTGGAAGCGCACTTGTTAGGATGGCGTAGGGCATTGAAAGTATACTGGCCCATGCAAATCCAATCCCAATTTCTGATATGATCAGCAAATCAGGATTTTTTATGAAATAAAATGAGATCAATCCAAGTCCGCCGAAAGAAAGTGCGATCAGATGCGTTATTTTCCGGTTTGTCTTTCTGGCAAGGACGGGTAAAAGAAAAGCTACCAGGGCTGCAAAGCCATTGTATACGCTCATTAATACACCTACCCAGTTGGCACCCACATTATAACTTTCAGAAGTAGGATCGGTGGTGCCATAAATATGGCTTGTTACAGCAGGGACCGTATAAATCCACATGGCGAACAAAGCAAACCAGGAAAAAAATTGTACAAAGGCAAGCTGGCCCATGGTCTTGGGCATATGAAAAAGATCCTCGATGATTTCAGTCAATCCATTTTGAATCTGTTTTTTCAAAAGTAATCCGGTAATCAGCTGGATCATTCCAAAGAAAATAAATCCGAAACCCAGAATGTGCAATTCTTTGTTCAATTGAAAGTGAAGGATCAGATAGGTGATAACCCCACCTGCAATCATCCAGAATAAACTGTTTCGTAAGTAACGGATCTTCTTTTCATATATACCATTAGTTCTATCTTGCGAAGGGGAAGTATCCTGATCTCCTTTTTCAAAATGCAACAATTTCCTCAGGAGAATATTCCTTGGTAGAAATTATGGTCCACAAAACGGCAAGAAGAAAATTGCACCTCCGATATAAAATGAAAATTTTACGGAATCGGGGAATCATTCCTTCAACACTCGTATTGCTGATATTTAGCCAATTACGGTCAATATAGGGAGAGCAGAGGCGATTACGGCCCCGGTTCCTATAAAAAAGCTTTGCATGGCAAAACCAGAAGTTCGCTGGTCATCTGGCAACATGTCTCCAACAAATGCCCTGAATGGTTCCATGGAAATGTTGATGGAAGCATCCATGATCCAAAGCATGCCCGCAGCAACCCACAAGTACGGAGAGTTCGGCATAATGAAAAGCGCCAGGGAGGCCAGTATGGCACCGACCAGAAAATAAGGTCTTCTTCGTCCCAATCTATTCCATGTTTTATCACTCATATGGCCAATGATCGGCTGGATAATCAAGCCTGTAACAGGAGCAGCGACCCAGAATATCGGAATGTCTTCCACTTTTGCTCCTAATTGTTCGAATATCCGGGAAACGTTTGCGTTTTGCAGCGCAAATCCAAATTGGATGCCGAGGTAGCCAAAACTCATGTTCCAGATTTGCCAGAAAGAAAGACGGGGTTTTATTGCCATTTTATTTGATTGTTTTCGGGTTTATAAAAATCTGTGAAAGCAAATAAAAAAAATAATACCAGTCAAGATTAATTTATTTTGAAAAATCCAAAACCATTCTAAATATTAATTTAAGCGAAAAAGCCGAGTGCCGGGGAGGGTATCCGGAAATAGCAGGACAAAGGCTAATCCCCTAACGTATTTATTTGATTATCAATAATTAAAGTATTTCTCACTTTTAAAATAAGTCGTATTTAAATATCCCTGATCAAAATTCAATGACATGGCATGCCAGTGGATTCAAATTGAGTTTGATCAAACCATGATCCTCACCCATGAGTATTTCAGGTTTTACGGATTTGTCCATCAGGTCAGTAGCTGTAATTTTCTTTCCCTGACTGAAAAATCTGTGATTTTCAATAACAACCGGCAAGGTGATAGATAGGTCAAAAGTTTCAATATCGCTGAAATTAACAATTATCAAAAGACTATTAGCATCCGTAAATCTTAGGAAATAATAAACATCGTCATTCACTTCCTTCCCCAAAGATGAATTATAATTGTATAGATCGAAAAAATCACCTTCGTTTATTACAGGATGAAATTTACTGATATTGAGGATATCATGATACGTTTTCCTTAATTTGAGTTCATTCTCACTCAATTTTTCCCCATCAAATTTTCCTTCATTCATCCATTTCTGATGCGAAGGGACTCCCCAGTAATCATAAATCGTGGTACGTCCATCTTCTCCACTGAAACCCGCAATACCTGCACCCGGTTCTCCTTCCTCCTGACCAAAATAAATCATCAGAGGACCATTGTATAAAAAACTGGTGACCCCCATGGCGGGAATCCCTCTGAAAGGATCTCCCGCAAAATAAGGGGAAGCGATCCTTTGTTCATCATGATTCTCGAGAAATCTCAGCATTTTATGATTGATACCCTTTAAAGATCTCCAGACCTCCGTGATATTACTGGCTTCCCCTTTTTTCTGAATGATATGCTTCAACGTATCATAAAGCTGAACCTTATCATATAAGTAATCAAATTTTCCAGCAAAAAGATAATTCCGATATTGCTCCGGATTATAAATTTCCGCGATGAATAAAATATCATGCTTCCTGGCTTTCACTTGTGGGATTGCCCATTGCCAGAATTCAACCGGGACCATTTCGGCCATATCACATCTGAAACCATCTATATTTTTTGAGGCCCAAAATAAGAGAATATCCCGCATTTTATTCCAGGTATCAGGAATGGGTTGAAAATGCTTCACTTCTCCATTGGAAAAATCAATGCCATAATTGAGTTTGACGGTTTCAAACCAATCTGAGATATCGGGTTGGGCCTTAAATACATTATTTCCACTGACTTTCGCAGGAATTTCTACAAAAAGGTGGTCTTCTGGTTGAAAATCATGTAATTTATCCAAGGGGTCATATCCTTCGGGGATTTTAAAGGGTTCCCCGGGAAGGTAATAAAAATTATTATCAGGTCTGAAGCTGAATGAGACATCATCAGCCTCACCAAGATCTTTAATATTGGTGGGTTTAACATCTGAATGATATTTACGGGCCACATGATTCGGAACAAAATCAATAATTACCTTCAATTGATGATCATGTGTCCGTTTGACCAATGCCTCAAATTCCTGCATCCGTTGATCTACTTGCTCGGCAAGATCCGGATCTACGTCATAATAATCCTTGATTGCATAGGGAGAGCCTGCTCTTCCTTTTACAACATCCGCATCATCTAAAGGAATGCCGTACTTCCGGTAATCGGTAAGTACGGCATGTTCAATGATTCCAGTAAACCAGATATGAGTTATACCAAGGTCATAAAGAGCTGACAGGGCATCATCGTTTATATCAGAAAATTTTCCAACGCCATTTTCTTCAATGGTCCCATAGGGTATTTCGATGATTTTTTATTGCCAAATAACCTCGTCATGATCTGGTAGATCACGATCTTTTTCTGTGTGCTTTTTTCTAAAAGCAGGTTCTCAGTGACCAGATCTGCTACCATGTTTGCACGATCAGTTTTATCAGACTGGCAGCCTAAAATTATTATAACCAGGAAGACTATGAAATACCTGGCATACATTCTGTTAGGCGTTTCTATTAATGCAATTCAGATCGTTATAAGCCTGTGTTAACCTTTTTACAAATGTTTTTTCGGATTCTCTGAGCCATGCCCGGGGATCATAAAATTTCTTATTGGGTTTGTCTTCACCTTCAGGATTTCCGATCTGTCCTTGCAGATAACCTTCTTTGGCTTTATAGTAATTCAGTACACCTTCCCAGAAAGCCCATTGGGTATCTGTATCGATATTCATTTTGATCGCTCCATATTCAATGGCTTCTTTGATCTTTTCGGGTTCCGATCCTGATCCTCCATGAAATACGAAATTCACCGGATTTTTAGCAGTCCCGTATTTTTTCTGGATATAATCCTGTGAGTTTTTGAGGATAATAGGTGTCAGTTTTACATTACCTGGTTTGTACACGCCATGAACATTTCCAAAGGCTGCTGCGATGGTAAAATTATCGCTAACCTTCTTTAATTCTTCATAGGCATAGGCAACTTCTTCAGGCTGCGTATACAATTTTGAACTATCAACACCCGTATTGTCAACACCATCCTCTTCACCCCCTGTCACACCCAATTCGATTTCAAGGGTCATGCCGATTTTGCTCATTCTCTCGAGGTATTTTTTAGAGATCTCAATATTTTCTTTGATTGGTTCTTCCGAAAGATCCAGCATGTGTGAGCTGTATAACGGTGCACCAGTTTCTTTATAATATTTTTCACCGGCATCCAGCAAACCATCGATCCACGGTAATAATTTCTTGGCACAATGGTCTGTATGAAGGATGACAGGAATGCCATATTTTTCAGCCATTAACTGTGTATGCTTCGCACCGGAAATTCCACCTGCAATGGCTGCGGCCTGATTTTCATTCGATAATCCTTTTCCGGCGAAGAAAACGGCACCTCCATTTGAAAATTGAATAATAATAGGGGAATTCACTTCCCTGGCGGCTTCAAGCGCAGCATTTACGGTACTTGTATTGACCACATTCACAGCCGGAAGTGCAAAATTATTTTTATTGGCATAATCTAATAATTCTTTCACTTCACTTCCGTGTAAAACGCCAGCCCTGAATTTTGTTCCTAAACTCATAATTTACTTGTTTTAAAATTTTGGGATTATAAAAATTATATACAAAAATAGATATTTATGAATATTTTATCGGTTAATTTCAAGAATAGTTCGCTACCTTCTTCCTTCTGATGCCATTATATACAATCGATCACTGAATGTTCGTTTTTAATTGCGATTCAGAACCAAGTAATGGTATTAGCAGAAACTGGGAAAACAATAAATTTAGATTGTCTATCAATTGGCTCCGGAAGTAAAATTGATGTTCAGGAATATTATTCAGAGATTTTTGCTATATCCAGGATTAATATGAAGTATTTTTTTTATTTTGCAGGCTGGTTGATTTCAAATTAATAATAAAATCTTATGTCTCATTTTTTTGGCGTAGATATTGGAGGTTCGAGTGTTAAAATTGGCCTCGTGGATTCAGAAAGAGGCTTGATGGAAAAAATTAAGCATCCTACCGCAACACTTCAGGAAAATGGCAACTTTGTGGATAATTTTATTGAAGCATTGAAGACTGAATTCGAAAAATATCCTGAAGTGGAAGAAATTGGGATCGGAGTGCCTGGAACAATTTCAACCGACGGAAGGTCTACACTTGAATTGCCAAATCTGGAAGATCTCAGTAATACACATCTTGTGGAATCGTTGGAATCAAGCATTCCGGGTAAAACCTTTTACCTTGATAATGATGCACATGCTGCGGCATTGGGGGAATATTATTTTGGTGAGGAGAAACTGCCAGAAAACTATATTTTTATAACCCTTGGGACTGGTGTAGGAGGAGCAGCCATCATCAACAAAAAAGTATTTAGAGGAGGAGATGGAAACGCGATGGAAATAGGCCATATCATGTCCCAGAAGGGAAGAGAATTGGAACATATCATTGGCAAAGCTGGTTTGACTGATATGGTCAATAACTATCTGAAAAAAACGAAAAAGTCACCTCTTGGAGACAACATACCTTCCTGGGATACCAAAACGCTTGTCTCAGCAGCTGAAACAAAAGATAAAGTAGCCATTAAAATTTTTAAAAAAATAGGATTATATCTGGGGGAAGCATTGGTCTCCACCATCAGGTTATTTGATATTAAAACCATCATTGTGGGTGGAGGGATCTCACAGAGTTATGATTTTGTATACAAGCCGATGAAAAAAGTTTTAATGAAAAATTTGACCCCGTATTATACGGATAAGTTAGATATTAAAAAGGCCACCCTTGGAAACAATGCTGGTATTTTAGGTGCTGCAGCCCTTTGTTTCAAATAAGGATTACTCAGTAGGGGAGAACTCATCATTCAGATAGATCTCATTTGTCAGGCCCATGGCATTGAAACGAAAAATTAAGAATAATTCCTCGCCGGTATCTTGGTGTAGACATGCGCTCCCGGGACTAATTTGATACACAAAAAATTTCTGATTCCTTTTGTACAATTGATTCATATTGGGATTACCAAGTATTTCAAGGATTTTCCCTGTCGACAAGCCAAGTAAATGATCTTTTTCCTTCAATATTTTATCATACACGTCCATTCGGTAGCCAGAACATCCATCATAATCTTTCATCCATTCTTCTTTATCGATATTAAGTGATACAGAAGTGGAGCAGGAAAAAATAAAGATTATATACCAGCTTACCATGAAAAGCCACGAATGGCTCATCTTAAAAAGAAACATTCCAGTTTAGATTTCAAATTACCGGGGAAGATAATCAAAATGACACTCAAAAGCATTTGAAATAAATTAAATGATCCTTATGAAATGTTTGATATACCTTTGCAATCGTAATTGACTAATAATGAATAAAGTGAAAGTAGCTGAATGAAGATGAACAGAATAATCAGGGTTTTTACAACGCTTTCTATAATACTCTTTCCAGCCATTTTATTGATCGTATATGCTTTCTTGCCGGATCCCGTTGGAATCATATTTTCTGCCAGTGGGAATATCGAATATGAGATTATAAGAAATATGTTTTTCTACTCATTCCTTGGGATCTTTTTTCTGTTGCAATTGACTTTTTTCCTGTTTAGAACGTATGTGTTGAATACACGCTTTAACGACATTGAAAAACCGGATCTTGCCATCTGGTTTAGAGGTATGTTTCTGGCAGTGAATATATTTTTTATTTTGTTGGTAATTTTTATTGGACTTGCCAACAATGCCATTGATTATACTTATGCCAGCATAGCTTCCTTGGTTTACCTCGGACCTTTTCTTTTACTCATTTGGCTCATGCTTTTTCCGGTTTTCTATTTCAGACCTGGTCAAAAAAGTAAAATTTAAATACTGGAAACGGAAAACCGCTGCGATTATTATTTGGTTTAGATGTGTATTTATAAGTTATTAATAATCAAAGAGATAAGCTTGTTCAACTAATTTAACAAATTATATAATTGCATTAATTCTGGTTTTTTTGGTATGAATTTCATTGTATATTCACTCAATTAAACAAGATATTATAATGAAATATTAGGATAATCGGGAAGATATAAAGATGGGAAAAGACAATCATGTTCAGGAATTTATTTATGATGAGAGTGCTATAAAGTCTCTTGACTGGAAAGAGCATATCAGGTTGAGACCCGGCATGTATATTGGAAAACTTGGCGATGGTTCTGCCCTGGACGATGGGATTTATGTGTTGATTAAAGAAGTGATAGACAATAGCATTGATGAGCACGTAATGGGCCATGGAAAAACGATTGAGGTTAAAATTGGGGATCATCGGGCGGAAATCCGGGATTTTGGACGTGGCATTCCATTGGGAAAGGTAATCGACTGTGTTTCCAAAATAAATACAGGAGGGAAGTATGACTCGCAGGCTTTCCAGAAGTCAGTTGGACTGAATGGTGTTGGAACCAAAGCAGTCAATGCTTTATCAGCCTACTTCAAGGTGCAATCCTTCCGTGATGGAAAAACCACTTATGCTGAATTTGAGCAGGGTAATTTGGTTCGGGAAAAGAAAGAAGAAAAAACAAGTCAGCGAAATGGAACGCTGTTGATATTTGAACCGGATCCAACTGTTTTCCGGCATTATCACTTTATTCCTGAATACATTGAAAACCAGATTTGGAATTATGCATACTTGAATTCCGGTTTGACCATTCTTTTTAATGGGCAGAAGTTTCATTCTGAAAATGGCCTGCTCGATCTACTGAAAAATAAATCCGATGAGGAAACATTGCGTTATCCTATCATTCACCTCAAGGGAAGTGATATCGAATTAGCCATCACCCATAACAACCAGTATGGAGAGGAATATTATTCATTTGTAAATGGTCAGTTTACCACCCAGGGAGGAACGCATCTTGCAGCTTTCAGGGAGGCGGTGGTCAAAACCATCCGTGATTTCTACAAGAAAGATTTTGATGCTTCGGATATCAGGGCCAGCATTGTAGCCGCTATTTCCGTTCGGGTAATAGAACCAGTCTTTGAAAGCCAGACGAAAACCAAACTGGGTTCCCAGAATATTGCTCCTGAGGGACCTACAATGCGAACCTTTGTTAATGATTTCATTAAGAAGGAGTTGGATAATTTTTTGCACAGGCATTCAGAAACGGCTGATGCCCTGTTAAAAAGGATCATTCAATCAGAACGAGAACGTAAGGACATGGCCGGGATCAAGAAACTTGCGAATGAGCGGGCGAAAAAGGCCAACCTGCATAATAAAAAACTCCGGGATTGCAGGACTCATTTTAACGAAAATGGCAGTGGTAAAGGTGATGAAACCATGATCTTTATAACTGAAGGAGATTCAGCCAGTGGCTCCATTACAAAATCAAGAAAAGTTGAAACCCAGGCAGTTTTTAGTCTCAGGGGAAAACCATTAAATTCGTTCGGATTGACAAAAAAGGTGGTATATGAGAATGAAGAATTTAATTTGTTGCAACATGCTTTAAATATTGAAGATGGGATTGAAAATTTACGATACAGAAAGATCATCATTGCTACGGATGCAGATGTGGACGGGATGCATATCCGGTTGTTACTATTGACCTTTTTTCTTCAGTTTTTTCCTGATCTGGCAAGAAATGGACACCTGTATATACTTGATACACCATTGTTCCGGGTAAGGAATAAGAAAGAAACCATTTATTGCTATGATGAAGAAGAAAAGCAACGCGCCATTGAAAAACTGGGTGCCAAGCCTGAGATCACACGTTTTAAAGGGCTTGGTGAAATTTCACCGGAGGAATTCGGGAATTTTATCGGAGAAGAAATAAGGCTGGAACCGATCATATTGCATAAAGAAACCAGCATATCTTCTCTATTGGGTTTTTATATGGGAAAGAATACACCTGATAGGCAAAACTTTATCATAGATAATCTGAAAATTGAGAAAGATCTGGTTACTGCAGAAGTTTAATCATTATGGCCGAAGATAAAAATCAGCATTTGTTCAATAATCAGGATGGTCCTGAAGACGAGAAAATACATGATGTGATTCCCGTTTCTGGAATGTACCAGAACTGGTTTCTTGAATATGCTTCCTACGTGATCCTGGAAAGAGCTGTTCCTGCTATCGAAGATGGATTAAAACCAGTTCAACGCAGGATTTTGCATGCTATGTGGGAGGTGGATGATGGAAGGTTCAATAAAGTGGCCAATATCATTGGTAATACCATGCAGTATCACCCGCATGGGGATGCTTCCATCTCAGATGCCATCGTGGGGATAGGACAGAAAGAACTCCTGATCGACACACAAGGAAACTGGGGAGATATCAGGACCGGTGACAGTGCAGCGGCGGCAAGGTACATTGAAGCCCGATTATCCAAATTTGCCCTGGAGGTTGTATTTAATCCACAGACGACCCAATGGCAACTATCCTATGATGGCCGTAAAAAAGAACCGATCACACTGCCTGTAAAATTTCCGCTTTTGCTCGCACAGGGAGTAGAAGGGATTGCCGTTGGATTATCCACTAAAATTTTACCTCATAATTTTATTGAATTAATCGATGCATCTATCAACGTTTTGAAAGGAAAGAAAATCAATCTTCTTCCTGATTTCCCAACCGGAGGAACAGCTGACTTTGCTGAATATAATGAAGGATTGAGAGGGGGAAAAATTAGGGTTAGAGCAAAAATTGAAGAATTTGACAAGAAAACACTCATAATCAAAGACATACCATTCGGAACTACTACGACCAATTTGATCGAATCCATTATCAGAGCCAATGATAAAGGTAAAATTAAAATCAAAAAGGTAGTAGATAATACAGCCAGGGATGTTGAGGTCCTGGTATACCTGGCACCAGGTCAGTCCCCTCATATTACAGTCGATGCACTATATGCCTTTACGGACTGTGAACTATCAATTTCACCAAATGCCTGTGTGATCATTGATGATAAACCAAGGTTTATCGGCGTAAATGAGATCCTGAAATTATGTACCAGTCAAACTACCGCTTTACTGAAAAAAGAGCTCGAAATCCGTCGGGCTGAACTTTTGGAGAAAATACTTTTTTCATCACTTGAAAAAATATTCATTGAAAACAGGATTTACCGGGATATTGAGGAATGTGAAACCTGGGAGGCTGTCATTGAGACCATCGACCAGGGATTGGAGCCTTATAAGGCACAGTTTTACAGGGAAATTACAAGAGATGATATTATTAAACTTACCGAAATCAAGATCAAGAGAATTTCAAAATACGATTCTTACAAAGCCGATGAACAACTGAAAAAATTGCAGGATGAACTGAAAGAGGTAGAATACCATCTGGAACATTTGATCGACTATGCCATCGCCTATTTTAAAGGGCTGAAGGAAAAGTATGGAAAAGGCAGGGAAAGAAAGACAGAGATTAAAAACTTCGATACCATCACTGCCACAGTGGTAGCCGCCAATAACCAAAAATTATATGTTAACAGGAAAGATGGATTTATCGGATGGGGAATCAAGAAGGATGAATACATCAGTGAATGTTCAGATCTGGACGATATCATTGCCTTCAGACAGGATGGTAATTTTATAGTTACAAGAATTGCCGAAAAAGTATTTGTGGGTAAGGACATAATTTATGTCGCAGTATTCAACAAAAACGATGAACGCATGGTGTACAACATGGTTTATCTTGATGGCAAATCAGGCAAATCGATGGTCAAACGTTTTCAGGTAATGGGTATTACACGCGATAAGGCATATGATCTGACAAAAGGAAATCCTGGATCGAAAACCCACTATTTGTCTGCCAATCCGAATGGTGAGGCCGAAACCATTACTTTGTTTTTAACGGCCGGAAGCAAAGCCCGGAATAAAGTCTTTGATTTTGATTTTTCGACGATTGAAATTAAAGGCCGGAATGCCCAGGGAAATATTTTAACAAAGTATCCGGTTAGAAAGATCCAGATGAAATCCGAGGGTGTTTCAACCCTGGGTGGGCTGGATATCTGGTATGATGCGTCCATCGGGAAACTGAACCGGGATGGGCGGGGGGAATTCCTTGGTAATTTCAAACCTGATGACCAGATCCTTGTGATTTATTCGGATGGATCATACAGCCACGTAGCTTTTGATATTACACAGCGATTTGAACCTGATCATGTGTGTTGCATTGAGAAATTTGATCCCGAAAAGACAATTTCAGCCGTCTATTTCCATGGTGCAAACAAGTCACATTATATTAAGCGGTTTGTGATTGAAACGACTTCAACCGGGAAGAAATTTTATTTCATTTCGGAAGATAAGGGTTCCAGGCTTGAGATCGCGACAACGGATCAGGATCGAAAGATCAGGGTAAAATATGATACCAAAAGAAAGGATGCCAGAAAAGAGGAAATTTTCAACCTGGATGAAATCATTGAGGTTAAAGGCTGGAAAGCAACTGGCAATAAGCTCGCATCTCAAAAAATCAGTTCCGTTGAATTGATGAAAAATGGGCAGTCTCAGGAAAACATTGCATCCACTAATTCCATCAACCAGAAAGATCCCGGGTCTGAATTTTCAGAAGAAGATAATCAGGGAAATGAGAAAACGATTATTGTAACGGAGAACAATTCTGAAGTTCAGAATTCTAAAGCCATATCCAACCTCAGGGCGGAAGAAAATGAATCAACAAAGGAAAAAACCGACGATAAAGACAAGTCGAAAAATGCAGGATCAGGAAATCAAGCCACACCGCCTTCCTCATTAAAGAAAAACATACAAAAGAAGTCAGAAAAAGTGAAGGAAAAAAATACCCGGAAAGCCAATATGAAGAAGGGGGATCCCGCAACAAATAGGATTGATAAAAAAAGCCCGAATAAAGAACCGGTCCCATCGGAGACCAAAAAACATAATGGAAACGGGAAAAGTAGCAATGAAGCCCTCCATGCTGATGAAGAAGTTTATGATGTGGGATCCACCATCGATTTCAGTTTTGAAAAACCGTCCAACCGGAGTGATCAGTTGGGATTGTTTAACGATTGAACTTGCTTTACCGGTGCTCCCATGTAAAGCATAATATTCCGAAAACATTTCCATGGCAATCCGTTTAAACTTGAAAAAACTCACATCTTCTGGGTCATTGATGGGATGATACTAAAAATCCAAATACTAAACGGTGTTGAATAAATTTCTTCTGATTGTTTTTATTTTCAATTTGATTTCTTTAACAGGGATTAGTCAAACCACGATCATTTCCGGTCAAATCCTGGATGCTTCCACTGGAGAACCTGTTCCTTTTGCAAATATCTATTTCAGAACGACCCAGTTGGGAACCACTACCGATTTTGAAGGTTATTATAAAATAACAACCAATACGATTGTCGATAGCCTGGTCATATCTTTTACAGGGTACAAAAGAAAATTCATTCCGGTAATTAATGGTACTTCCCAGGTTATCAATGTGAGACTTGAACCCGAAGTGATCAGTCTGGAAGAACTGGTTTTTGTGGCAGAAGAAAACCCGGCCTATCGTATTATGCGCCTCGTTATGGATCATAAATCCGAAAACGATAAAAGGTCACTTGATTTTTTTGAATATGAAAGTTATAATCGGATCGAGATATCATTAAATAACCTTTCTGATAAGTTTAGAGAGAAAAAGCTGGTCCATCATGTGCTTGAAAAGCTAGACAGTATTCAGATCGTGAAAGATGAAAATGACCGGCAGATTCTACCTATTTTTGTTTCAGAAACACTTTCCCAATATTTTGTCAAAAATGATCCTGAATCCAGGAAAGAAAAAATACTGAAAACGAGGATCTCCGGTGTTGGGATCGAAGATGGTAGTCTTATCTCACAACTCACCGGATCTTCTTTTCAGGAATATAATTTTTATAAAAACTGGATGAACATCCTGGAAAAAGAATTCATCTCTCCGATTGCTGACGGCTGGAAATTTTATTATGATTATGAGTTGGTTGACAGTATTGAGATAGAAGGAACCAGTTGTTATCAATTGAATGTTTATCCCAGGAATGATGAAGATCTTGCCTTTACTGGAACCATCTGGATTACAAGGGACACTTATGCACTTAAACAACTCGATGTGACGGTAACTGGTTCCGCCAATCTGAATTTTATTGAATCGATAAAAATTCAACAGGTTTTAAATCCCACCAAACAGGGACCTTGGCTGCCGTCAAAAACACGTGTGATTATCCGGATTAAAACATTGTCTGAAAATTCTGCCGGACTATTGGCCAAATTTTATATTTCCAATACACAATGGGAAACTGGGCGGGAACGAGAAAGTAAATTTTATTACAATCCCATTGAATTGAATGAAGATTACCAGGCACAGGATATAAAATTCTGGGATGTTCACCGGCATGATTCTCTCTCAGCAGAGGAGAAACAGGTCTTCAGTCTGGTGGATTCACTTACTGACATTCCAGTTGTAAAAACCTATTCTGACATAATTAAAACCATATCCAACGGATATTTCCGAAGGGGAAAATTTGACTTTGGACCCATCCTGTATGCTTATTCATACAATGATATAGAAGGTCATCGGATTCGGCTGGGATTGCGTACAAACGAATATTTCAGTCAAAAGTTTACCTTTAGAGCGTATGGGGCATATGGATTTAATGACCGGAATTTTAAATATGGCATCGTAACCAGTTATATATTTAACCGGAAAAGATGGACGGAACTGATTTATGCCAAAAGGTATGACATCGATCAGGTGGGTTTGCCATGGAACGCGCTGACAGAAAATTACTTTTTTCTTGCACTCACCAGATTTGGAACCCTAAATCAGCCTTATTTCAGTGATATTAATGGACTCCGGCTGACTTCAAACCTGGGTGCTGGATTTACCCAAAACATCACTTTCTGGAGAGAATCTTTTTCTCCCCTTTATAATTTTGCATATTATAAAGAACTTCAACCTGGCAATGGCGATATTGCCTCAGATTTTATCAACTCAACCATCAGTTATGAATTAAGATATGCCCGCGATGAAACATTTGTGATCAATGGAAATCAACGGATAAGTACGGGTATCAGAAAAGCCCCTGCCATCACCGGGAAGTATACCTATGGATTAAAAGGGGTATTGGGGGGAGATTTTGAATATCATAAACTCGATCTGACATTTGAACATAAAATAAAACTGGGATTGCTTGGGGTCTCACAATATAAGATTTCTGCTGGTAAGGTTTTTAACCCGGTTCCTTACCCTCTTCTCGAGGTGCATATCGGGAATGAAACGATTTTCTATACCACCGCAGCTTATAATCTCATGGATTATTTTGAATTCGTAAGTGATACTTATACCAGCTTACGTTATCAGCATCATTTTGAGGGATTTATCCTTAACAGGATTCCTTTCATGAGAAAATTAAAATGGCGAATGGTTGGCAATGCCAACGTGCTCTGGGGAAGCGCGAATCAACTGAACAAAGACCTTATCCCTGAATTCGATTTAAGTGGAGCACCCATTCAAAGTTTTCAATCATTGGGAAATATGCCGTATATTGAATTAGGGTATGGAATTGAAAATATCTTGAAGATAATCAGGATCGATTTTTTTCATCGTCTGACCTATCTCGATACGCCCAATGCCCGTCCATTTGGAGTCAAAATTAGTTTTCAGTTAATATTATAAACCATTAATCCTGTTATTTTTAACATGTTCCCGCTAATTTTGAATCTTATGATCAAACCATATTCCATATTCATCATTTTGATTGTCATATTAAGCTGTTCGCGAAATAAACAGGATCCTGATCAAATGGTGGATATTCAGAATAAGAAGGTTGCCAATCGTGAACAGATGGCAGCCTATGTGAACGACATGATCAAAAAGGATCCCCAAAATCCCGAATTATATCTTAAAATGGCTGAGTTGTACCTGGCATTGAATAAAATGGATGCTGCGGGTGAAGCAGTGGAGAAATACGAGGCGCTCAAGGGTACTGATCCTGAAGCTGATTTTATAAAAGCCAAATTAGCCTATAAACTTGGTAATCGTCAGCGAGCTCTCACCATTGCAGAAACACTTTTCCTTGATGGATATGAGTCCATAGAATTGCATGAATTGTTATTCCAGCTGTATTATGAAACCAGGGAAAGCCTGAAAGCCATCGATCAGATCAATTATGCGATTGAAATGAATCCGGCCAATCATGAATATTATTATAACAAGGCCATTTGTTATATGCAGAACCGGGATACAGTGAATGCACTCGTAAGCCTTGAATCTGCCATCCATGATGGATATGATTCCATTAATGCCATTACCCAGTATGTGGATTTACTTGTGGCGGTAAATGACCAGGAAAAAGCCATCAGGGTGATCAATCAGGGGCTCTCGGTAGATCCTGATAATCCTGATATCAACACGGCTTACGCACGGTTGCTGAAGAATCAGAAGCAATTCATAAAAGCCAAGGATATACTTTTCGATATTTTAAAAGAAGATAAAAATAATTATAAGGCTTGTGCCGCATTATCAGAGGTCTATCTCGATACTTATTCTTATGATTCGGTTCTATATTATGCAAATAAAGCCATTCAGTTGAATGAAAATTATTTTCTGCCCTATTACACCAAAGCAAAAGTATTTGCCAGGAAACAGAATTATTATTCTGCACTCAATATATATGAACAGGTACTTGATAAAGATCCTGAAAATCCAATCGCCTTGTATGAATCTGATAAACTAAGAAATTATTTGTCATATTTGCAGAGGATTACCGAGGAATATAACAACCGACCTGTTGTTCCATTACTTAAACCAAAAAGCATAGAGAATTAGGTTTATGAATAATCAGATTAAAATAACTTTACCGGATGGTTCCGTAAAAGAGTATCCAAAGGGGGTGACTGGAATAGAGATCGCCCGGAGTATCAGTGAAGGACTCGCACGAAATGTATTATCTGTCCAGGTGAATGGGGAAATATGGGATCTGACCAGAAAAATTGAAAAAGACGCTGCTATTAAATTGCTTACATGGAATGATCCACAGGGGAAATCTACGTTCTGGCATAGTTCGGCACATTTGATGGCAGAGGCTTTGGAAGCTTTATACCCGGGCATAAAATTCGGAATCGGTCCTCCCATTGATCAGGGTTTTTATTACGATGTAGATTTCGGAGAACAGGAATTCAATTCCGCCGATCTGGAAAAGATCGAGGAAAAGATGATGGAAATTGCCCACAATAAGAACGAATATATTCGCGAGAAGGTGAGCAAAAAGAAAGCCATCGATTATTACCGGAAAAAAGGTGATGAATATAAACTGGAACTGATAGATGAACTGGAAGATGGAAATATTACATTTTATCATTCTGGAAATTTTATCGATCTGTGTAAAGGGCCACACATTCCGGATACCAGCAACATTAAGGCAGTTAAATTGTTAAATGTTGCAGGTGCATACTGGCGGGGCGATGAACATAATAAGCAGCTTATACGCATTTATGGAATTACCTTCCCTAAACAGAAAGAACTCAAGGAGTATCTTGAATTACTGGAGGAAGCCAAAAAAAGAGATCATCGTAAACTTGGAAAAGAGCTCGAATTATTCACGTTTTCTGAAAAAGTTGGCATGGGCCTGCCTTTATGGCTTCCGAAAGGAACGCAGTTAAGGGAGAGACTTGAAAATTTTTTAAGAAAAGCTCAGGTCCAGGCAGGATATCAGTCAGTAGTAACCCCTCATATCGGGAATAAACAACTGTACATGACTTCAGGTCATTATGAAAAGTATGGGAAGGATTCATTCCAACCGATTCATACGCCGAATGAAGGGGAGGAATTTTTATTAAAACCCATGAACTGTCCACATCATTGTGAGATTTATGCTGTCCGGCCACGAAGTTATAAGGAACTTCCACTAAGATTGGCTGAATTTGGGACGGTATACAGATATGAGCAAAGCGGTGAGCTGCATGGGCTTACCCGTGTTCGCGGTTTTACTCAGGATGATGCGCATATCTTCTGCCGCCCGGATCAGGTAAAAGATGAATTTAAAAATGTGATTGATCTGGTGTTGTATGTATTCAATGCTCTTGGATTTGGAGAATTTACGGCCCAGATTTCCTTAAGGGATCCCAATAATAAAGAAAAATATATAGGAAGTGATGAGGCCTGGAATCAGGCTGAAAAAGATATCATTGAAGCGGCAGCGGAGAAAAAGCTCAAAACAGTGACTGTGATTGGAGAAGCTGCTTTTTATGGACCCAAGCTTGATTTTATGGTCAAGGATGCACTGCAGAGAAGCTGGCAGTTGGGAACCATTCAGGTAGATTATAATTTGCCTGATCGTTTTAAATTGGAATACATTGGGGCAGATAACCAGCGTCATCAACCTGTGATGATCCATCGTGCTCCATTCGGGTCCTTGGAACGATTCGTTGCATTGCTGATTGAACATTGCGGAGGAGATTTTCCATTATGGCTGGCTCCAGACCAGGTGGCCATTTTACCTATTTCAGAGAAATATGCAGATTATGCGGACCGGGTATTTGCAATACTTCAAAAGGAAGGGATCAGTGGTTTTGTTGATAACCGGGATGAAAAAATAGGACGCAAAATAAGGGATGCGGAAGTAAAAAAAATACCACATATGCTGATTGTTGGGGAAACAGAAGAAAGCGCAGGCGAAGTTTCATTGAGGAAACATAAACAGGGTGATATCGGTAAATTCAAGATCATTGAATTCATCGATTTTTTCAATCAGGAAAAGGCGGTTAGTTTAACCCAGGGCCAATAAATATAAATACGAAAAATTAGCTAATTTATCATTCTTCTCTTTTTCCATCGAATGCCAAAGGCTTGCAGACGGGGTTGTGCGCAGATGCTCTCTGCGGCCACATAACTTTAGCGAAATGCAGTTGGCGGAGCAAGGAAGAGCGCATGAAGTACAATTTCTTTTGTGATCAGGAATTATTCATAGATTTTAATATTTAAGATCTTTATTCATTGTCCTAAACGTGATCTATAAAAATTATGCTTACCAAGGATGAGCCGCAGCGGTATCTAATTGAATTTAAATATGTTAAATGATGATCATTTACTCGTTTTCAAAGAGCTAATGAATAATCGGGATTCACATGAATCTTTTATTTGGTTTATTTTGTTAGTTTAAATTATTGGCGATATTTGCACTTTATTATAAAAAAGGAGGACAAACTATTAGACCAAGACCAAATTTCCAAAGACGCGGAGTGGTAGAAGAACCCTATCGTGTCAATAAACGAATACGGGCCCGTGAAGTACGGGTCGTAGGTGAAAATGTAAAGATGGGGGTTTACCCCATCCATCAGGCTTTGGAAATGGCAGAGAACCAGGGTTTAGACCTTGTTGAGATCTCACCCAATGCCGATCCACCTGTATGCAAAATCATCGACTATTCGAAGTTCAAGTATGAACAAAAGAAAAAACAAAAGGAAATCAAGGCAAAAACCCAGAAAACGGTAATCAAGGAAATCCGTTTCGGGCCTAATACTGACGAACATGATTTTAATTTCAAATTAAAGCATGCCATGAATTTCCTGAAAGATGGTGCCAAAGTGAAGGCCTATGTCCATTTTGCCGGACGTACCATCATTTTTAAAGAAAGAGGGGAAATTTTGTTACTGAAGTTTATCCAGGAGCTGGAAGATTTGGGGAAAGTGGAGCAGATGCCTAAAATGGAAGGAAAAAGAATGACTGTGATCCTTTCTTCAAAAAATAGTGGTAAATCGAAATAAATATACTAAAAATGCCGAAAGTAAAAACGAAATCAGGAGCCAAGAAAAGGTTTAAATTGACAGGAACAGATAAGATAAAAAGAAAACATGCCTATAAAAGTCATATCCTGACAAAAAAAGAAACAAAACAAAAGCGTAACCTGACTCATGATGCGCTTGTGGATAAGGCAGATGTTCGCAGAGTGAAAAAAATGTTGAACATCTGATAAGGTTCTATGTTAAACCAGATATTTGGTCATAAGTTCCTGAAGGACGCCAAATGTCAAAACACCAATTAAAATGCCAAGATCAGTAAATCATGCCGCTTCGAAAGCGAGAAGAAAAAAAGTCCTCAAATTAGCCAAAGGTTATTGGGGACGAAGAAAAAATGTTTGGACAGTAGCAAAAAATACCGTCGAAAAGGGATTGACCTATGCCTACCGGGACAGGAGAGCTAAAAAAAGAGATTTCCGGAAATTGTGGATCCAGCGGATCAATGCCGGAGTGAGGGAACATGGATTATCCTATTCCTATTTTATGGGGGGATTGAAAGAAGCTGGAATTGAAATCAACCGTAAGACACTGGCAGATCTGGCCATGAATCATCCTGATGCTTTTAAGGCCATTGTGGATAAAGTGAAAAAATAATTACTATTTCTATTCAGGTTAGAGCCAGTTCCAGCAGGATCTGGCTTTTTTTAAACAATGAGAAACTTGATTTCAGGTTCCATTAAATTGAAATCTGCCTCCTTAATCATCAATCATCAATATCGATCAGAAAATTCTGATAACCATTTCTGAGTTCCTGGGCAGTTTTAATATCCTGGTCCTTTTCAGCAAGCTCGATCCCTTTTAAAAAAGCAGCTTTCGCTTTTTCCATATTTCCCTTTTCCCAGAAAAAATGGGCAGCCTGATAATAGGTAGGCAGATAATCGGGGAAATGAGTCAAAAGCCTGTCGAATGAATCCTCTACTTCTTTTTTATTTCCGATTTTGTCATGCTCAAGGGCCAGCGCATACCATAAAAATGGATCACTGGAATCATTTTGAATCATTTGAATGATTTCCTCGATTCTATTATTCATTCTGAACTGATTTTAATTTGCAATATAATTCTTTATCTTCATCAGGTATTATAAATTTGGGCTAAAAGAAGAGTAAATGAAAATTCTGGTTTGCATAACTCATGTTCCGGATACAACCAGTAGAATTGCCTTTGTTGAGAATAATACCAAGTTCGACACAAATAATGTTCAATTTATTATTGGCCCCTATGATGATTATGCAATATCCAAAGCCGTAGATCTGAAAGTAAGCCATCAGGCTACCGTTACCGCTTTGAATGTTGGCTTGTCTGACGCTGATCCTACTTTGCGAAGAGCATTGGCAATAGGTGCCGATCAGGCGATCAGGATCAATGCCGAGCCCACAGATTCTTATTATGTTGCCAGACAGATTGCAGAAACAATCAGTAAAAATCAATATGACTTGATTTTGATGGGCCGTGAATCCATCGACTTCAATGGGGGGATTGTGCATGCACTGGTGGGCGAGATGGTTAGCATGGCTACTTTCTCACCAGTGATGGAAATGATCATCGAAAATGACCAGGTTAAATTAACACGGGAGATTGAAGGGGGAAAAGAATTTATTGAAACCCGGCTTCCGCTCATCGCAGGATGTCAGGAACCGATAGCAGAGTGGAAGATACCCAATATGCGTGGGATCATGACTGCCAGGACCAAGCCTTTTGAGGTGATTGAGCCCGTGGATTCTGGTATCAGAGTTAAAACTGAACATTTTTCACTTCCTCCATCAAGGGGTGAAGTCAAGCTGATTGATCCGGACAACATAGATGAATTGGTTGAACTATTAATCAATGAAGCGAAAGTAATATAATAAATGCCGGTATTTGTATTCATAGAGAGAGATGAGACAAAGATAAGAAAGGCTTCCCTGGAAGCAATTTCATATGGAGCAGAAATAGCGGCAGAAAAAAAGGATCATGTGGTGGGAGTGATCCTTGGATCCATTGATGAAAATGAAATAAAGAGTTTAGGTAAGTTCGGATGCAGCAAAATCATTCATTGTCAAGATAAGATACTTGATCAGCCGAGGATCCGGTCGTACGCAAATGTCCTGTATAAACTGATGTTGGAAAATCAGCCGGAATTTTTCATAACAGCCCAGTCAGCGCTGGCCGATCCGGTAACAGCCATGTTATCTGTAAAAACGGGTGCTGCTATTGTCACAAATGTGACTTCCTTGCCGAATCTCAAGAATGGTTGCAGGGTAGGACGGGGGATCTATACAGGGAAGGCATTTGAAACTGCTGAATTAATTACTGAAAATAAGATTATTTCCATTAAGAAAAATGCCTGTGGAATCAGGAATTATGATCTTTCTGCGGAGGTAATTCAGTCGGATATTCGTCCAGATGACGATGCGTCGGAAGTGAAAATCACAGGATTCGATAAAGTAAAAGGCGATATCCTGTTGTCAGAAGCGGATATTGTTGTATCGGGAGGTAGGGGACTGAAAGGTCCGGAAAATTGGGGAATGATCGAAGAACTTGCCGACGTATTAGGAGCTGCGAAAGGATGTAGTAAGCCGGTTTCCGATGAAAATTGGAGACCACATCGTGAGCATGTTGGCCAGACTGGAATTAAGGTAAGCCCTGATCTATACATTGCCGTTGGAATTTCAGGTGCCATTCAGCATGTTGCGGGCATGAGCTCTTCAAAATATATTGTGGTGATAAATATCGATCCGGAAGCTCCTTTTTTCAGAGTGGCTGATTATGGGATCGTAGGGGATGCTTTTCGGGTTGTACCCAAATTAATTGAATCAATAAAAAAATATCAATAAATTATTTTAGACGCGTGGATAAAATTCGATTAGAAATATTAGGTTTATCATCAAGTCAATCACAATCCGGATCATTTGCACTTGTTCTTGGTGAAACCACCGGAAACAGGCGATTACCTATTATCATAGGAATGTTTGAAGCCCAGGCTATTGCCATTGAGATTGAAAAAATAGTCCCTAACCGGCCCATGACGCATGATCTTTTTAAATCTTTCGGTCATTCTTTTCATTTTATTATTAATGAGATCATTATTTCCGACCTCAAAGAGGGTGTATTTTTTGCCAAGATCGTTTGCAATAGCGACGAGAAGACGGTTGAAATAGATGCAAGACCTTCGGATGCCATTGCTATCGGGCTCAGATTTAATGCGCCCATTTTTACGTATGAGAACATCATGGCCGAGGCTGGAATCGTTTTGTCAGAAGAATCAGAAGAAGAAACTGAAGTAGCGCCGGAAAGCAAAAAGAAAAAAAAGGAAGAAACACCACCACCGGATAAATCTGCAGAGAAGTCGTTAAAGGATTATTCCTTCGATAAACTGCAACAATTACTTAAAGACGCAATTGACAAGGAAGATTATGAAAGAGCGGCCAAGATCCGTGATGAATTGAATCGAAGAAATTAAGTCACTCGCACATGATTTACCTTAGGGGATTTTTAGGACTACTTTTTTTACTTTCCGTAGCCTTTCTTCTATCCAGAGACAAGAAATCCATTGACTGGAAACTCGTGGGCATGGGTGTTGCCATCCAGGTTATTTTTGGATTATTGATCACCAAGGTTCCGGTTGTTGAACATATTTTCAGTTGGATCAGCCGGGCATTCGTTAAATTATTGAGTTTTTCAGGTGATGGGGCCGCATTTCTTTTCAATGGGCTGGCAACCAATGACTTCGGTTATATTTTTGCATTCCGGGTACTTCCAACGGTGATTTTTTTTGCTTCCATTTCAACAGGCCTCTATTACCTGGGGGTGCTTCAGAAAATTGTTAAGGGAATCGCATGGATCATGGTTCGAACCATGAGATTGTCAGGGGCAGAAAGTCTTTCTGTGGCCGGGAATATTTTTCTTGGTCAGACAGAAGCGCCTTTGCTGGTAAAACCTTTCATCGCAAGAATGACCACTTCGGAATTGATGTGTTTAATGACCGGAGGGATGGCCACCATAGCAGGCGGGGTTCTGGCTGGCTATGTTACCTTTTTAGGCGGAGATGATCCGGTTCAGCAAGCCCGTTTTGCAGCCTATTTACTCAGTGCCTCTATCATGAATGCACCCGCTGCCATTGTGATGTCAAAGATCCTGATACCTGAAAAAGAATTTGATAAAATTGATCCGAATCTATCAGTTTCAGGAGAACAGATGGGAGTGAATCTGATCGATGCATTGTCCAGAGGCGCATCGGAGGGATTGAAGCTGGCTTTGAATATCGGGGCCATGCTTCTGGCATTCATAGCGATCATTTATTTATTGAATTTTGTTCTCAGGGATATGATCGGGGAATGGACTGGCTTGAATTCACTTATAATAGGGGATACCCACGGGCAATTCAATGGATTATCGCTTGAATATCTTCTTGGACAATTATTCCGGATATTCGCCTTTGCCATTGGTACAGATTGGCAGGATACATTGCAGGTGGGCAGTCTGATCGGACAAAAAACCGTGATCAATGAATTTGTTGCCTATGAGAGTTTGAGTGAACTTCTGGACAAAAATATTATAAGTGAAAAATCTGTGATCATCGCCACCTATGCACTTTGTGGCTTTTCCAATTTCAGTAGCATTGCCATACAGGTAGGAGGGATCGGCGGAATTGCACCAAACCGGCAGGGAGATCTATCAAGATTGGGCATCAGGGCACTGATCGCGGCCACCCTGGCTACCATGATGACCGCTGCCATTGCCGGAGCCATTATGACCTGAACTGTATTTTATTTTCGGGGTTTAATTATTTTTGTCATTAAATTTGGTGTGTGAAGGAGAATTATCCATTTGGGTTTACCTTTTTATCTGGTATATTTATTCTTTATGGAATATTTTCACTGGCGGCATGTGATACAGAACCGATTGAAGGCGAGACAGCTGAGATGGGATATGCTTATTTCCCTCTTGACCTGGGAAATTACAGGATTTTTGAAGTGGTTGATATTCAATATACCATTCAGAATGAGAAAGACTCCTCCTTTTACTATGTTAAGGAAATAGTGAAGGATTCGTCGATTGATCAATCTGGGGCAATCGCTTATGATATGTACATTTATAAACGTCGGGATCTATCAGCTTCATGGGATGAAGAACCCGTAAGGGTGTATCAGGTAAAAAAAAGCCGCACAAACCTTGTAATTTATGAGGAGAATGTGCCGTATGTGAAACTCATATTTCCCGTTAAGTCTGGGTTATCCTGGGATGGGAATGCTTTTAATACATATGATCCCCTTTATTATATATACTCGGATGAGGATCTGGCTGAACGGGGCATGGATCTTGGAACCGAACAGTTTATCCGGGTGGTACAAAATGATTTTGATGATCAGATCGTTCGTAAAGATATCCGGTATGAGATCTATGCGGCCGGTATCGGCCTCGTTTTCATTCAAAAAAGTATTCTTGAATACTGTCAGGAATCAGACTGTTTTGGAGAGCAGAAAATACATACTGGATTGGAATTCCGTCAGACTTTGATTGATTATGGAAAGGAATAGAATAGCCGTGCTCATCATTTTCAGTTTACTTTATTCACATGTCTCATGGGCACAGGTGAACCGGTACATGGTCTTTTTTTCCGATAAGGACAACTCAGAATATTCCATCACCCAGCCTGAAGCATTCCTATCACAACGGGCGATCGATCGAAGAAACAGGTACCAGGTTCCTATCAAACTTCAGGATTTACCGGTCAATAAGAATTATATCGATGAATTGTTAAATCTGGGGATTGATGTCTTTCATAAATCCCGCTGGTTCAATGCAGTACTGGTCCAAATGGAAGCAAATCTACTTCCTGCGGCTGAATCGCTTGCAGCCGTAAAAAAAGTGGAATTTGTGGCACCCGGTGAAAGATTGATAAAAGCTTCATCCCGGCTTACGGTCTCATCTGCCGAGGATCATTCCATGCGAAAAAGTACCCTCACCAATGCCCTTCAAAACAGCATGTTAGGTGTAGATCTGATGCATCAGGATGGTTTTACAGGAAACAATATATTCATTGGAATCTTTGATGCAGGTTTTACAGGAGTTGATCAAAGTATTTATTTCAAACATTTACTTGAAGACAATAAAATCATTGCCACCAAAGATTTTATCAGGAATACGGAAAATGTCTTTCAATATGATGATCATGGGACAGGGGTACTTTCTACCATTACAGGGTACGAGGCAGATGTGTATGAAGGGATCGCCTATGATGCCAATATTATTCTCTGCGTGACAGAAGATGTTCCTACAGAATATATCATTGAGGAATATAACTGGCTTTTTGCGGCGGAGTATGCAGATAGTGTGGGTGTGGATATCATCAATACCTCATTGGGATATAATACTTTTGATGATGTTTCGATGGATTATACCTATGAAGAGATGAATGGTGATATCGCAATCATCACCCAGGCAACCGATATTGCAGCTTCTAAAGGAATTGTATGTGTGGTCAGTGTGGGAAATGAAGGGAATAATAGCTGGAAAAAACTGGTTGCACCTGCAGATGCAGATTCAGCCCTGGCAGTTGGCGCTGTCAATTCCAATCTGGAATACATCAATTTCAGTTCCTCAGGACCCACTTCAGATAAACGGATCAAGCCGGATGTTGTGGCATTGGGACAGGGAACAAAAATTGTGCAATATAATGGCGAACTTGCGACAGGGAGTGGCACTTCGTTTGCCTCTCCATTGATTGCAGGCCTTGCTGCAGGATTGTGGCAAGTGTATCCAGAGCTTAATAACATGGAAATCATCGACCTGATAAAAAGAGGGGGATCTCAATATCTTCAACCGGATACACTGCTGGGGTATGGCATACCTGATTATCGCCGGATAAGGTCTCTCATTACTGCCCTGGAGGAAAAATCCCTTTCTTCCAGTTTTAGCATTTATCCCAATCCTGTTGATAATAAAAAGTTATTTGTCGAATTGGTTGGAGAAACCCTGAGTGAAAATATACGAATTGATATCATCGATGTTAAAGGAAGTAAAGTATACGAGTTAGATGCGCAATATCTTGATCATTCCCATAGACTGGAGTTGGATCTGGCCGGAATTAAAAGAGGAGTTTATGTAATGAATCTATTTTATGGGAAATTGAATGGAAGTGCCAAAATTATAATTCCCTGACCATGTCTCTGATTGCCCCCTCCATATTGAATGCCGATTTTTTGCACCTGCAAAAGCAGATAGAGATCATCAATAAAAGCGATGCCGATTGGGTACATCTTGATATTATGGATGGCGTCTACGTCCCTAATATATCGTTTGGAACTCCAATCGTACAGGCAGTCAAAAAAGTATCAAAAAAACCCCTGGATGTTCACCTGATGATCATTAATCCTGAAAGATACATAGAAAATTTTGTAGAAGCTGGGGCTTATAATATCACGGTGCATTATGAAACTTGTACGCATCTTCATAGTACCATTCATCAAATTAAAAATAAAGGCATCATGGCAAGTGTTGCCCTGAATCCACATACGGACGTCAGTCTCTTAAGACCCATCCTGGCTGATATTGACATGGTTCTGATCATGACAGTAAATCCCGGATTTGGAGGACAAAAGTTCATTGATTTTTCCTATGAAAAGATCAGGGAGCTCAGGAGTATGTCTCGTGTTCTCAATCCGGATCTGCTGATCGAGGTAGATGGTGGAGTTACCCTGGACAACATTGAAAAACTTAAGAAGAGCGGGGTTGACGTATTTGTTGCCGGGACTTTCATTTTTAGATCCCATGATCCAATCCAGACGATCAGGGCATTGAAAGAAAAGACCTGATTTGGAAGCAGCCATCAAAATACGATTTATATCATCATTGATAACTGGTCTGCTGGTCTTTTCTTCCGTCATCCATTCCGACGCTCAGATGGGATCACTCAGTGGTTATGTCTCCGACTCAGTGGGAAGTCCCATTTCAATGGTTTCTATTAATGTACTGGAGCTGAATATCGGGATCACTTCCGATAGTCTTGGACATTACAGAATCATGCTTCCTGCTGATACGGTTTTTAACATTCAGTTCACACATATAAACTTTCAGGAAAGGACAGAAACTATCAGGCTATCTAATGAGGAACATCGAAGACTGGATATCCAGTTGGCAGCGAAGATAAGGGTGCTTGAAAAGGTAGAAATAACATCCGGAAGAGAAGAAGCATTAAGACAGAAAGCAAGTGTCAGCTTTATTGAACCCAGAAACGTGGCAGTTTTACCGGCACCATTTAGTGATATCGGTCAATTACTGGCCACTTTACCCGGTGTCATCAGCAATAACGAATTATCCAGCACCTATTCAGTACGAGGTGGAAATTTTGAAGAGAATCTTATTTATGTAAATGAAATTCCGATATACAGGCCTTTTCTGATCCGAGCGGGTGAACAGGAAGGTTTGAGTTTTGTTAATTCGGACCTGGCTTCCTTTGTGGAATTTTCTTCTGGAGGCTGGGAGCCGAAATACGGGGATAAATTATCGTCCAGCTTGAACGTCACCTATAAGAAGCCTAAATCTTGGAAGGGATCTGCCATGTTGAGCTTGCTGGGGGGCAGTATGCACCTGGAAGGAAGCAATAAAAAGAAGAATGTCTCTTTTCTTGCTGGGGTTCGTCAGAAAAGAACTGAATATATTTTGAATACCCTGGAAACCAGTGGTGAGTATTTTCCGAGATTTACCGATTTTCAGGGATATCTTCATGCAGGTTTTGGTGAAAAGGATGATGATCAGAATTATCAGACAGACCTGGGGATTTTGTTCGGCTATACTCAAAATCGATACCGGGTAGTGCCAGAGAGCAGGGAAACAACTTTTGGGACCTTTAGCAGACCAATAAACCTTTTTGTTGCCTTCATAGGTCAGGAATTATTAAATTATAACACCTTTCAGGCTGGTATCAAACTGACGCATCGGTTCTCCGACAGATTCATTTCAAAATTGATTCTATCAGATTTTCGTACCAGTGAAAGAGAAATGTTTGATGTGGAAGCCGGTTATCGGATCTGTGATATAGACAAACGATCTGGTTCAGATACTTTTAATGAATGTCTCACCTTGCGTGGAATCGGTACAGATTATGAATCCGCGAGGAATTTGCTGGATGGAAATGTAGTCAATGCAGAATCCAGAAACGAAATTATCCTGGGTAAGGGCAATCAAATTGAATTTGGGATAGGTTATTCCTATCAGCAATTTGAAGATCATTTACATGAATATAGTTTCATTGATTCTGCGGATTATGTGACTATTACAGAATTGATAAAAGCCGAAAACAATACACAGGGCAACCAGTATACTGCTTATATCCAGCATAATGCCCTCATTCTGAATCATCATGCCCTTACCTATGGGATTCGAATGAATTATTTTGATTTAAATGACCAATTACTTGTAAGTCCCCGACTTCAGTATGCTTACATGCCTGATTGGAGCCGGGATATTGTTTTAAGAGCTGCAGTGGGCATTTATCAGCAACCTCCACTTTACAGGGAATTCAGACAATTCGATGGTCATTTGAATCAAAAAGTAAAAGCCCAAGCTTCCCGGCATTTTATAGCGGGAATGGATTACAATTTTTCATTCTGGGGAAGACCTTTCAAATTCGTGGCTGAAGCCTATTACAAACATATGAGTCATGTGAATCCCTATGACATAGATAATGTGAGGATCAGATATTATGCCAATAATGAGGCAAAAGCATATGCTGCGGGGGCCGATTTCAGAATCAGCGGAGAATTTATTCCTGGAGATGAGTCCTGGTTCAGCCTGGGATTTCTCACAACCAAGGAGGATCTGTATTTTGATGATCGAGGCTGGATACCTCGACCTTCCGACCAACTCGTTAATTTTAATATTTTTTTCCAGGATCATTTACCCCATTTCCCAACATTTCGGGTTTATCTGAACTTAAATTACGCTTCGGGTTTACCTTTTGGTCCTCCCGGGAACCTGGAGACCCGAAATATTTTTCGTGGAGATTCTTATCAGCGGGTGGATATTGGCTTCTCCAAAATATTTTTTTTCAAAAAAAGGATTCCGGAGTCAATATGGTTTGGAGTTGAGATCCTGAATTTAACCGGACGTGCAAATAATATCACTTACTACTGGGTGCGGGATTTTCAGAATATTTATTATGGGGTTCCAAATGCGCTCACGACACGGTTTTTCAATCTGAAAATTCTTGTAAAGATATGAAATTACGGGAGTCAGATTTCTGGACTCCGCCTTTATTTGTATTAAGTTTGTGGCAGGAAATTATTCTGTAGAATAAAAGATTTACCCGAATTCGAATTCCATCAAAACAGCCCTTCTGATCATCTGTTCGTCCTAATTAAAAGATGAATTTTATTATAATCCTTATTACCAGCAACTTAGTAAATTAATTTTTTAAAATAATTATTGTCTTTCTTTTCAGAAATGTGTTATTTCGACACTTGAATTTAAATTGGGATAATGTTTATAAATTAAAATTGGAAAAAAATTAAAAGAATGAACAAACTAGTGTTACTACTCATCTTTGTATTCGGATTCGGATTGGCCTTTGCACAGGATGAAATCTCCGATGACGATCTGAAAGCATATGCGATTGCCAATGCTGCGGTTAAAAGTATCGTCTCGTCGATCAGCCCGATGGTAAACGACCTGATCGCCAAGCAAGAAGGAATGACCGGACAGCGATTCAAGGAACTTCAGGATACAAATGGTGATGCGGATAAATTGGCAGCCATAGAAGCCAAAGACTGGGAAATCAAATTCCTTGATCTTGTAAATGGTCAGATCGAGGAAAGGAAAGATGCCGCGAAAGAAATCATTAACCTGATGGCGAAATATGCCATGGGAGCCTCCACTTACAAAGCCATCAAGGCAGGATTGTCCAGTGATCCGACCCTGCAGGCCAGGTACTCTGCAATAGAAGCAAAGATTGACTAAAAATCAGTCATAATATAAAAAATGAAGGCCTTTTACATAGGCCTTTTTTTATTTCCGGGCTGTTTTATTTAACCAAAGTATTATTGTAAATTAGATTAGGAAATAGAGATACATCATGTTCAATGAATCTGAAATTACCGCAATTATTGAAGATCCACGACTGCTTGAATCGGTACGTATTTTAAAAAAAGAATTCAAAAAAAAGGAAGCTCCTTACCTTGAGATCAGCGATCATGATTTTTTCTGCCTGATCCTTTTGACGCCGGCTGTGGGAATTGCCCTGGCAAAAGGTCCCGTGAGTTTAATGGAAGAGATGGCCTTGCATAAAAAAGCCAGGATGGTTTCAAAAGGAGGATACTACCTGAAAAAGGATCCTGTTGTCTATGCAATGAAATTCCTGATCGATGCCACCGGACAGTGGGAGGATAAATTTTATGAAATTATACGGATGGCAATGGACCGGTCAGTTGATATGTCGGGAATCAGGAATTTTACGGATAAGACGGAGAAATTGAGTGACGCAGAGTTAAATCAGCTGGTTTTTAATACACCTTACATATTTATCCGCTTTATGCAGACTTTTTTCTGGGAGGAAGATCATATGATGCTGATTGAGAAAAGGCGAATTTCAAAAGCAGAATTTGACAAAATTGCAGAGATCGGGAGACGGCTGCATTTAAAAAATACTTTAATTTTTAAAAAATTTCTGGATAATTTTGTCGTTTTTCTATAAATTTCGAAGCAAAGTTAGCGTTTGAACAGGAAAAGTGTTATAAAATCGTTATGCCTTCTGGCATTTAGTGCCTTGATTGTCTTACCAGCTATTGGGCAGATCAATGACCCTTATGCTGCTTTTATTGATCAGCGAATCAAAAAAAATCCGTTCAGGGAATTCCTCAATAATTTTTCCTTCAGCTTTACAGCGGGCTATGGGCGTACTTTATATAAGCATCAGTTGCCGGGATATGGTGTCATTAACAAGGATGATTCTTTATATGCTGGCCTGTATCTGTTTGCTTTGGCAGATTCCTCAAACAGCCCTTTTACAGGATATCAGAATTGGTTAAATGCACCAGAATCAACTGCCGTTGACCGTTTCGAAAACATTGATCAGAATAATCAGGTACTTGGTGATACGGTGCGACTTGGATTCAAAGGAAACGCACCTACCATACCTCTTACCTTGATTGTACATTATAATTTTCTGGAACGGTTCAGACTGGGAGCGGGTATCTCTTTTGAATGGCATACCCTGCCCACCATGAGTCCGTTTGTAGGGGAGGGGATACTTGGAAAATATAATCCAAATGTAAAAAATACTACTTTTTTCAGATATTTTGGCGTGGTGGGAGGGAAAGTATATCAACGGATGGATTGGTCCTACTTTGTGGATATACAGATCGGAAAAGTAAAAATGGGCAATGCATTTGACAAAAGTGTGATCAGTCAGGGTATATTTTTTAACGTGGGATTTCCCATAGAATATGAATTTTCAGAGTATTTCAAGGTGTATCTCAGACCATCCTATGAATTTAAAAATTACAAGATCTCATTGGATGGGGTAGGAGCCATTACTCACCAGCAACCGGCAGTTTATATCCACTTTGGATTCAGGTACAACATCCCCGAATTACCGAGATGTCCTCTAAAAGCAAAAAATCCGACTGGCTATGATTATCCAAAAAAGTTTACCAATAAAACATGTCGAATACAGAAAAAACATGTTCATGGAGCTGAAGCTTATCGCGGGCAACCATTTTATAAAAAACAAAATCCAAAGATTGGGGAAAACTATCCAAATTTACATAAATACCGACTTTTTAACCGGAGAAAGGTCAGTGGCGGGTATTGAAAATTCCCAGGACAGGACTATTGAAAAATTTCAGCAATTTCTTCAGAATAATCTCCTTCAATTTATCGAAATAAGACACATTAATCTACCTGTGCTAGAGAAATTTATGTACCTTTGCAATCACTTAAAACCTGATTTTATTTCATAATACATGGCTGAAGGAGCGAACGAGAACATCATCCCAATTAATATTGAAGAGGAGATGCGAGGTGCCTACATCGACTATTCCATGTCGGTGATCATTTCAAGAGCTTTACCTGATGTGAGAGATGGTCTTAAACCCGTTCATCGGAGGGTATTATTTGGCATGCTCGAACTCGGACTCATCTATAACAGACCCTACAAAAAATCTGCAAGAATCGTAGGAGAAGTACTCGGAAAATATCATCCACATGGAGATTCTTCTGTGTATGATACCATGGTTCGAATGGCTCAGGAATGGTCTTTGAGGTATCCATTGGTAGACGGTCAAGGCAACTACGGTTCGATTGATGGCGACTCTCCAGCGGCCATGCGGTATACGGAGGCAAGGCTTAGGCGTATCGCCGAGGAAATGTTGAATGACATTAATAAAAATACGGTTGATTTTCAACCGAATTTTGATGATTCCCTCAAGGAGCCTTCTGTATTGCCAGCTAAACTACCTGGACTTCTTGTCAATGGCTCTTCTGGCATTGCCGTTGGAATGGCTACGAATATGCCACCCCATAATCTATCCGAAGTGGTGGATGGGATTATCGCTTATATAGATGACCGCGAAATCACAATTGAGGGTTTGATGGAACATATAAAAGGACCTGATTTTCCAACAGGGGCCATTATTTACGGATACCAGGGCGTTAGATCTGCTTTTGAAACAGGCAGAGGACGTGTGGTTGTCCGGGCGAAGGCTGAAATTGTAAACACCTCGGGAGGAAGAGATCAGATCATTGTAACAGAAATACCCTATCAGGTTAATAAGGCAGCCATGATCGAAAAGACAGCAGCCCTTGTGAACGATAGGAAAATTGAAGGAATTACTGATATCCGGGATGAATCTGATCGTGATGGCCTTAGAATTGTCTATGATGTCAAAAAAGATGCCATACCGAATATTGTTTTGAATAACCTGTACAAACATACACAATTACAATCCTCATTTGGCGTAAACAACGTTGCTCTTGTTAAAGGAAGACCTCAGATATTGAATATTAAAAGCTTGATTTCCAATTATGTAAGTCACCGGCATGAGGTGGTTGTCCGGCGAACCCAATTTGAACTTGAGGAAGCAGAACGGCGGGCTCATATTCTTGAGGGATACATTATTGCACTGGACAATATTGATGAGGTGATCGATCTCATCAGAAAATCGAAAGATCCTGAAACAGCGAAAAATGGCCTGATGGAGCGATTTGAATTGTCTGAGATTCAGGCAAAGGCCATCCTGGATATGCGTTTGCAACGTCTGACGGGACTTGAAAGGGAAAAGATCGAGAAAGAATATCAAGAGCTTCAGCTACTCATCAGTGAATTGAAAGAGATCCTCGAAAATGAGGATAAACGTATGGAAATCATCAAGAATGAGTTGATTGAGCTGAAAGAACGTTATGGAGATAAAAGAAGGACGGAAATTATTCATAGTTCAGAAGAAATAGGTATTGAGGACATGATCCCCAATGAAGAGATGGTGATAACAATATCTCATCAGGGATACATCAAGCGGACCTCACTCGGAGAATACCGTCTCCAGGGAAGAGGGGGTGTTGGAAGCAGGGGTGTTATTACCAAGGATGGAGATTTTACGGATCATTTGTTCGTTGCCCATGCCCATGATTATTTACTGATCTTTACCGAATTCGGAAAGGTATTCTGGAAAAAAGTTTATGAGATTCCTGAAGGGGCTAAAACCACCAAAGGGCGTGCCATCCAGAACCTGATCAACATTCAGCCGGAGGACATGGTCAGTGCAGTGCTCAATGTACACAATCTGAATGATGATGACTATATCAATAATAATTACATCGTCATGTGTACGGTGAAAGGGACCATTAAGAAGACGCTTCTGGAAGCATTTTCCAGACCTAGGCAGAATGGTATCAATGCGATCACCATCAATGAAGGTGACAGGCTTCTGAATGTCAAGTTGACCAATGGGGATAACCACATTGTGATTGGTAAACGTTCCGGAAAGGTAATTCATTTCCATGAATCGGAAATACGGGCCATGGGTAGATCAGCTGCGGGGGTCAGGGGAATCACCCTGGAAGGAAATGATGACAGGGTGGTGGAAATGGTTTGCATTGAACGTGAGGATGCTCAATTACTGGTCGTTTCTGAAAAAGGATTCGGCAAAAGAAGCTCCATTGAAGAATACAGAATTACCAGGAGAGGAGGGAAGGGTGTCAAAACAATTAACGTGACACCCAAAACTGGCAAGCTTGTTGCTATAAAAGAAGTTGTTGATTCGGATGATCTCATGATTATCAACCGTTCAGGCATTACTATTCGTATTTCCGTTTCTAATTTGCGCGTTATGGGAAGAGCTACCCAGGGCGTCAAATTGATCCGGTTAAATGAAGAAGATGAGATCAGTGGAGTTGAAAAAATAGTGAATATTGAAGAAGGGGAAGAAGAAGTCCCCGATGAAAAAAAATAATACAGTTCAATTACTGTTTTTTATTGAATTTTATATGTCAAATTGAAAAATAAATTATTTATTTTAAGAAAATATCTACATCATGAAAAAGTTACATCTATTACTGATTTTTTTGGCGGCATCCTCGCTGGTGGCTTTTGCACAGCCTAGTCCTAAGATAGAAAAAGCTAAGATACTTCTTGATAAAAATGAAATAGCTGAAGCGAAGTCAATCATTGATGCGGCCGTTGATTATGAAAAAACGAAGGATAAGGTAAAAACCTGGTATTATCGTGGATTAATTTATGAAGCAATTTATAATTCAGAAGATCCTTCCATACAGAATCTGAGTGATGATGCATTTCAGGTGGCTGTCGATTCCTTTAAAAAAGTAAAAGAAATGGAAGGGGAGACCGGTACTTATTATATTTTCTCCGATCAAAGGTTAACCAGTCTTTACAGTGCTGCATTTAATAAGGCTGCTGAGGCATACCAGAATGAGGATTATGAGAAAGCCATTGAAAATTTCGACCAGGCTAAAATGATCTATCCGGACGATACAACTTCCTGGATGTATGCCGGGTATGCTGCCAATCAACTAAATGATGTCGATCTGGCACTCAAGAACTTTGAATATCTCGCTGATCATGGCATGGCGGATGTGAATGTACACCGGAACATCATTTATACTTACCGGGCAGTCGTAAAAGACACTGCAAAAGCAATTGTCGCCGCTGAACGGGCCAGAAATCAATTTCCCGAAGACCCGGAATTGAAGCAGGATGAGATCACCTTGTTGATTATCGCCAATAAAGTGGATGAGGCGAAGGAACATATCCAGGAAGCAATCGATAAAAATCCGGATGATCATGTACTTTATTATGAAATGGGATATCTGTATGATGCTTCTGACGATCTCGATGAGGCCATCAACTGGTATAAAAAGAGTATAGAAAAAAATCCTGAATATTTTGATGCGCTGTATAACCTCGGGGTAGATTATTATAATAAGGGTGCCGATATTTTACACCAAGCACAGGACATGGACCTGGAGACCTATAAAAAAGAAGGGAAGAAAGTAGAACTGGAGGCCAATGAAATATTCAAACAGGCATTGCCATTTTTTGAAAAGGCCCACGAAGTCCGTCCTGATGATGTTCCTACACTTGAGACCCTGCAAACGCTTTATTCCCTGATGAAAGAATACGAGAAAGTGAATGAAGTTCAGCAAAAACTGGAAGCACTCGGTGTAAGTCCTAATACCGGAGGTAAATAAGTCCAGAATATCAAAGAAAAAACTGTTTTGTGAAGGCTGTCTTATGACAGCCTTTTTTTTGTTATCCAAGACCATAGAAAATAATAACACTGATCTTTAATCAATCTTTAGCTCACAATTCATTATTCAATAATTTTTCTACATTCCTTCGGATAGGGTGGAGCATCGCCACTTGTCAGCGGCCACAAAGGCCGGTACTTTTATGAATGTTATTTAACATAATATAAATTATATAACAATCAAGGAATTCCCGTAATACGACCGCAGGGAGTATTTAACATAAAATCAGATATGCAATCTGCGCGGTTTGCCTGTGTCTTGGTAAAGTTACATATCGGAAAAGATTTTATGTTAAGGGAATTCCGGATATTGAAACTCTATCTTTATTTGATTGATTATATAATTGTATATTATATTAAATAGTATGCTCCTGGAAAGTTTAAGAAAATTTTAATTTCTGTTCCCCAATTGTTATATAATAAGACGTTATATTAAATACCCACTTGGCCAAGGCTCAATACCATTGAAAACGTTGGTAAGATCATTCCCTATTTTCCAAGTTTACGCCTAAAGAATTCTATTTAACATAATGTTTTATCTGCCTTAAGTATAAAAAAGCCAATTGAGTAAATGCTGTCATTCATTCAATTGGCCAAAATTGGATTGATATTCCTTAAAAAGTAAGTAAAGCCGCACCCTCTTTTACCGGATCATGAATGACAGATGATCCAACGATGGTAACCCCATCCAGAAAATCCCTTTCATCATATCCACGTACCTTGGCACATGGTGGACATACCCCTATGGAACAGCCACTGTCTATCACATTCTGTATCATGTCCTTCATAGTTGGATCCTCCGGATTTAAATGTGCCCTTTCAGCAGCCCCTTTACGGACCCAGTCCACTCCCGAACTGACCAGAAAAACCGATACATCGAGACCTGATTTGATGCCACCATTGGCAATGCTCCATGCAACCGACGAACGTTCATTATCAAGTCCATTTGTGATTACGACCACCAATTTTCTTTTTGTTTCCATGATTCTAAGTGTTTAAATAGTTTGAAAATTATTTGAAATGGCATTTATATATTTGCCTTTTTTAATCCAGGCGTATAGACATGCAGGCTAATGGCAGATGTACTGAAAGGGTTTCCAACAGCATGGTAAGCCATCTGGTCGTCAATATATCCCAGGCCACCCGGCGCATAGGTACTGACAGCAAGCAGTTCAGATCTTTGATCAGGTGTATAACGCTTTTCTTCAATACGTCCCTGCAATACCTTAAAAACACACCCTCCCACCGGATGGCCATGTACATCACTGTATTTTCCCGGTTTCCAATGGATCAAAACAACTTTAAGTAATTCATTCTGCATCAATACATGGTTGGTTTCAGGATTCTGGAGAAAACGCTCTATTTCCTCAGGATTTATTAAAAGGACATTTTTAAGTACAGGAATAAATTGTAAAGCAGAATAGGGTGCATTTTTTTCAAGGAAAGTATGATATAATTTATAGCATACCTCCCAAAGATCAGGCAGTTCTCCGGATGTCATTTGGTACAAGGCCTTGGGAGTAATTAATTCGGTGTGATCTTCAACTGGGAATGTTGGAAAAGGAACTGAATCGTTCTGGTAATTATTGTTCTGCTTACTGAGAGACTTTGTGAAAAATGATGTTTTTAATTGGAATAAATCCGACTGATTGATTATACGATCTTTATCAGGTTGATGGTGAAGTATGGTTTCCATGATGCTCTATTTGTTTGTTCAGTACAAAGTTGAGCACCATGGAAAAATTAAATTTTGCTAAAAAGGTCGTTCATTTGATTAATCAGTTCAATCTAAAGAAATCAGCTCATCGCCAATGATTTTTTATAGTCGGTTGGGTTGGTCCCCATCAATTTTTTGAATACCCTGCTGAAATGTGACAAATCTTCAAATCCTGTTTCAAAGGCCACTTGAGAGACACTCAAATTAGAATTAATCAGGATATTGGCTGCATATTGTACCCTTCGCTGGGATAACCACTTGCCTGGTGGTTGATTAAATATTTTTTGAAAATCCCTTTTAAAGGTGGATAGACTACGGTGAGATAATTCAGCGTAATCCTCAAGCTTAAGATTAAAGCAGAAATTCTTTTCCATGATTTGTTCCAGGGAAGGCTTATCTGTCTCGGCAAGATTTTTGAAATAAGCTGTAAGCACAGGATCAGAATTCATCAGTGTGATCAGAAGTTCCTTTAGCTTCAACACCAGAATATGATCTGGCGGACGGTTTATGCCACGAAAATAATTGAGCATGGAATGAAAATAACCATCCAGAAAGTGCGATGAATGTACCTGGGTAGCTGTAAATACCATGGGGTCTTTATCATGATTCAGGTTTATCTGCCCCCGGACTTCCTGGTAGGTTTCCCTGATCAGATCGTCAGAGAGAAAAAAACCAAGCATGCAATATTCATCATCAAAATACTGGTGTATGATCTCAGCACCTTTTTTTAAATAAAGCGACTGCCCTGGTTCAATTGTCCATTCCCCATTGACAGTCTTATACGTTTTTTTGCCACTCAGTACATGTACCAAATAATCGTTTCTTGAATAAATGCCGATTTGCTCCGCATCGATCGGACAAGTGTATTCCAGACAAACGGTTTCTTTGAATTCAAACCGATTGAAACTTAGATTATCCTTTACAATTTGATAAAAGTCAAGCATAGATCGGCAGGTTTAATTTCTAAAGATAATAATTTTCTCTAATATTTAACTGCCACTTATAAATAGGTAGGATTTGCTTCTTGAAACCTTGAGATGATATAGAGAATATTTAATCCTGGATCAGTAAAGTGAAAAAGCCTGCTATTCATCCGGATAAAACCGAGCTTCAACATTGTTTAGTTTTTCCAGTTTTATTTCGTGGTTTAATTTTGTCTGCTCATCAACTGTTAATTCAACAAGCTTCCAGTAAATTTTTTTTACCGTTGATATAAAGGCTCCAATTCAGTGGTGGATTGTGCTGTAGGATGGAATCCAGAAATATTTCTGAGTTCTTAAAATATTCAATGGATTTGGCCAGGTCTCTCCTTTCATTAAAATTCTCTCCTGCTTTCTAAAAACAGAATACAACACCAGATGGACATTTTCCCTCACACTAACATCACTCCAATACCATCCCGGAGCATTGGATACGGCTTACACCCTGAGATATTCTGTAGCAGGGTTATTTCTGCTGCAGGCAACCAGAAAAGTAGTGCCCAATATGAAAAATAATTTTTTCATTGGTGTCCAGGGTATATTTTTTAACGCCTGAAGAAAAGAATTGGTTTCCTCAAAGATTCCAGTAATGAAGGTAACAAAAATACCCCACTCCAGCATGGGCGTATGTGCCCTGAACAGCCCCTTCCCCACCCTGCTGAATTATTGACTGATCCGACTCATTTAACAAATGTTTGTATATTAATTTATAACTTTAATAAATTGTTATATAATATTGATTATTAATTAGTTATGAATATTAAATAAATTAAAAATTAAATACAATTCTTGCCAAATTTTCAGATAATCAGAAAGGGATGCCTTCTACTAACTCAGTATTTACACTTTTAATCATCCATCATTCATATGCAATGGCATCCACGGGATTGCCCAGTGCTGATTTTAAGGTCTGCCTACCTACGGCAACCATCGAGGTAAGCAGCAGAAGGAACAGGGGAAGGAAATACATCCATATGGAAGGCTGAAACCGGTATGCAAACGTATCAAGCCACTGCCCGATGATCCAGTGGGCGAATGGTAATGAAATCAGAGCAGCCAACAGGATGAGCTTCAATATATTCCCGGTCAGCAGTTTAACAATCGAAAATACATTAGCTCCCATTACCTTGCGGATTCCGATTTCCTTAGATTTCTGGAAGGTGGTAAAAGAGATCAATCCAAAAAGTCCAATTCCTGAAATAAAAACAGCCAGAAGAGAAAATGTACCAATTAGCTGGCCAAACGCCTGATCATTTTTGTATTGCCGGTTAAAAAATTGATCCAGAAAGAAGTACTCGAAGGGATCTTTCGGATAGGTCGTTCTCCATTGGGTTTCAATCTTGTCAATGGTTTTCCGGAGATTTGCTGTCTTTACCTTAACGGGGAAAAATCCAAATTCATAATCATGGCCGTATCTGAGGAGCAGGGGTTTGATGGAGGTATGAAGCCCCTCAAAATGTGCATCTTTCAATACGCCTACAATTTGTTCCGGATTTGCCTGATTGATGCGGATATATCTGCCTATCGCTTCAAAAGGATTTTGAAATCCAAGGGATTGGGCTCCTGTCTCATTTAGGATCACTCTGTTTTCTTCATCAGGTCTTTCATCAAAATTTCTTCCCGCTATTAATTGTATACCAAGGGTTGACAAATAGCGTTCGTCGACCGAAGCTATATCAAATGACCAGTTGATCTGTGCATCGTTTCCTTCTGCATGAACATCCTCCGTGTGGAAGAGAAATTTTTCACCCGGCAGACAGCCCCCCGAAGACACGGAAACGACCTCCGGATCAGGTTCCAGAAAATCCCTAAACTGTCTGAAATACATGGCTCTTTCAGCATTTCCGATCATGGACCTGGGAGAATGAATGACCAAAACCTGTTCCAGATCAATGCCCAGGGATTGGTGCCGCATCGATTCCACCTGGTAGTAGACTGCCCCCGTACCTGACAGGAGCAGCATGGCTACGCAGAACTGAAACAGAATCAGTCCCTGACGCATGAGTCCGTACCCATTGGATTTAAAATTTTTTCCCCTGAGCGCTTTTATGGGATTGATAGAGGATAATATCAGTGCTGGGTAAATACTGGCCAGGATGGTTCCAGCAAGGAATGTTCCGATAAATACCACCCAAACCTGCCAGGTATGGATACTGAACAGATTTGTTGAAATTCCAGTTACACGATTGAAAATATTGCCGATTCCAAATGTAATTGCAATTGTAATCAGCATCGATACAAACCCTGAGAAAAACGTTTCCATCATAAATTGGGTTGCCAACTGGCCCTTTCCAGCTCCGATGGCTTTCCGGATCCCTACCTCTTTGGACCGGCTAATTGCACGGGCGATGGTAAGATTGATGAAATTGACCCAGGCAACGATGATGATCAGGAAGGCGGCAATGGACAGTACCATCACAAACAAATGGTTGCCATTCGAGTTCAGTTCGTCACTGAAATGGGAATAAAGGTGGATCGAGGTAATGGGCTGCATTAAGAAACTGTATTTTACCTGATCGTCAAGTTCACCGGTATGATGGTCAATAATTTCATTGATAGCCAGTTCAAGCTGTTTTAAATCCGCTCCTTCCCTGATGGCAAGGTAATTATAGACAAAGTTGGACTGAGGTGGCATTACCGTATTCATGAAATCACCCAGTAAAGCCATCAGGGTGGAATAGCTCACAATAAAGTCTACTTTCATGTGGATATTTTCCGGAAGGTCTTCAAATACACCCTGGATCATAAACGGGACTCCCCCGTTGAGAAGGAGTGTTTTCCCTATGAGGTCATTAGACTGTTCCCATTTGGTCCCAAAAAAACGTTCAGCAGCAGTTCTTGAAATGATGGCCTGATTAGGCGTATTGAGCAGTTCCAACTGCCCTTTTGAGATCATATCCAGGCCGAAAAATTTTATGATGTTCCCATCCGCCCAAAAAGTCTGTTGGCGGTTGATTATGATTTCTTCCGGTTCATAAGTAAACATGCATTCTTCACTCAGGATGCGTACAAAATGTTCCACTTCCGGAATCTCATTCATGAGTATTTCTCCTATTCCGGCATAGGTTTTGGCACTCTGCATGGTGACTTCCCCACTTTCAAGTCTTTCTACAGTAAGCCGGTGAATATTCTTGTAATTTGGATAATACCGGTCAAAACTGAGCTCATAAAAAACAACATCCGCAATCAACAGAAAGGCCGTCAATCCGATAGTCAATCCGCCCAGGTTGATCCAGGAATAAATGGATGACCGGTCTTTACCGTGATTGAAAAGCTTCCTATAGGCTATTTTTAAGTAGTTATGAAGCATCCGAATGGTAATTCACAACTAAGATAAATCGAAAATGATTTACTTGAAAAATCAATACGCTAAACTTATCTACTATGATCGTATTAGCATAATTTCTTCTAGTCAAAAATGGTCACAAAGTTGTGAAAACATAATTTTCAATATTAGCACATTTAATTTAACCCGGATAATCATCAATTATTTTCCTTATAGAACATTTTACCATCCCCAAGTTCCTGCGCCCCCTTTAAAAGGTCCCAGTATATTCGATGTGATCCATCCACCGTAAAATTCCCCATCCTGGGCTTTAACTTTTTCATCATTTACATAACAGGCATCCATGATGTGCGCATAAATGGAAACAGTATCTTTTATCGGCTCAAAACCAGCATTGGGTTTCTTATAGTACCAGGCGGCTTGCGTAGCCTTTTTCCCATTTACCAATATATCAAAATAACTAGCCATACCCTTGAATTCACAGTAGGAAGCCTTTGGATTGGGTACGAATATCCCCTTTTTGAATTGTTTTATCGGGAGGTAATACGTCGGCGGATGACTGGTTTCCAACATACGAAAAGCCTTGTGAGCGTCGAAGATGATTTGCTCGTTAAAGACAATTCGAATATGTCCCGTAAACGGCTCTAGTCTTGGAGGTCTCGGATAATCCCAGACCGACTCCTGTCCTGCTTTTGATCTTAATTTAATAATTCCCATGATTGTATAACCAGTAACGGTGGAATTAGTTTAAGAGAAGCTATATTTTTATTGCTTCTATCCCACCCTAAAATGATAGATTATTGGATTCCTTATATTCAGCGGCGCTCTATAAGATGTTTATTTTAACAGGTCAATATAAATAATTGATAATCAGTTATTAATAAAACAGAAACGAATATATTTTAAAAATAATGCCAATAAAAGCACATCAAGTGATGCCGAGTGCTGCCCCTAATAGGGTAGCCAGCCCCAGGAAGCTGAAGAATCCTACGATATCTGTCACAGTGGTCAGTACAATGGAGGATGATTGTGCAGGATCCTGCCCCATCGATTTGAGCAGAATGGGAATGACAGCACCTGAAAATCCTGCTATTGCCATCGATAAAATCATGGAAATGCCTATCACCAGTGCCAGACCTAATGAAGACGCCCAGATATAAACGATCAATGAGGTGGTCAAAGCAACTGCAATCCCATTGATAAAGCCAACTGCTAATTCTTTTTTGGCAACTCGCAGCCATTGTCCGATCCGGAATTCTCTTAGTGCCAATCCGCGGATGGTTACTGCCAGAGCTTGTGAACCAGTATTCCCAGATTGTCCTGCCACTACCGGAAGGAAAACCGCTAAAACCGTAATACGGGCGATGGTATCCTCGAAAATCCCAACCACAGAAGCAGCTAAAAAGGCCGTAGCCAGATTGATTTCCAGCCAGGGTAATCTTTTCCGGATAGCTAGGGTCACTTTGGACAAGGCCCTTTCTTCCCTTCCAGCCCCGAAAATCGCCTGAACATCCTCTGTGGCATCTGATTGAGCAGCTTTAACCAATGCGTCATATCGGATAATTCCAAGAAGCGTGTTATCCAGATCCACAACTGGAAGACTGATAATTTTGCCGCCTTTAAGAATTTCTACAACTTCTTCCTGAGGAGACATGGCATGAACACTGACTGAAGTTTCCATCAAGTCCTTCAGCTTCTCTTTCGGAGATGAAGTAGCAATGACCTGTAACGGAACTCGTCCTATCAATTTTCCATCAGGATCCACCACATATATATTAAGTATTTTGAGGTCTTTATGCATTCGGAGTCTTTTGAGCACCTCTGTAACAATATTATCCGGACTAAAGGTGATAATTCGGGTATCCATTAGAAAACCGGCTGATTCTGACGGATACGTCATTATTTCTTTGATTTCAGACGCCAGTTTTTCCGGTAATAATGCGAGTTTCTGGTTAACCAGATTTTCGTTAATCCTGGAAATTAAAAGCGCAATGGTATAAGGATCGATCAGTGGTATAAGCTGTGAAAAAAACAGGTTGTCCATCTTCTCCAAAACATCAGAAATGGTATCCCCGTTTAAACGCAGGAGGATTTTAGTGGATATATCAGGCGAATGGCCTTTTAAATAATGCAGAATTTCTTCTGTCGAAGATCCGTTTAAGATTTCTGCCGCTTCTTCGGGAAATCTTTGAAAAAAATAATCTATCAGATTTTTTTGTACTTCAGATGCTGCTAAGGACATATTATTTAGTTTTGTTTTCCCAGATTATTTCAGAGGCCGTTCGAAAAAGACTTGAAAAGCCGATTTGATAAAGGTTACCCAATTCTATACTGGCTTGTTTTGCCTGGCGATCCAATGATCTTTCTTTTGAATTGATGTTCCTCAGGGTTTCTTTCGCTATTATTCCCAGAAAAATGTTTTGAACATTTACTACGGGCAAAATGGAAAATGACTCACTCCAGGATTGCTCTTCCAATAAAGACCTTATATTGATACCCGCGTGAATTTTCGGTGGATTCGGGTTCATAATGGCACGAATTAATTTCTTTTTTTTGTTGGTTAAAAGATCTTTTATTTGAATGAATCCAACCAGTAATTGATTTCTTGAAAGTATAAAAATAGGTGAAAGCACATAAGAGTGATGCTCTTTTATCCTTTCTAATCCCTCGCCAATACTTAAATCTTCTTGTAATGTAAAAGCCAATGGGTCGAGGTATGCCCCTACCGTATCGGGAGGATATGCAAGAATTTGGCGTATCGATTTTAAATGTTCAAGGGAAAGTTGATCCAGAATTGAATCATGAAAGGGTTTATCAATTTGTCTCAAAATCAGTACTGCCATTGAGGGAGATAATTTTTCAATAAGATTAATCGCGATTTCAATATCGACTACCTGGAGACACCGGGCAGCTTTATAACGGTCCATCTGACTGAGAAGAAGAATTGCTTCATTTGAGGGTAGAATGGTTATGAGCTCGGCAATTTCCTCATTATCAAGCTTTTCAATTATCTGAACAACATCTCCGGTATGATTTTGAATAAAACGTTTCAGTAACTTTTGATCGGTATTCATAAGTTAATTATTCTTGATGAGTACTGTTTTTTCTTCATTAAAATCCTTGGCAGGGATCAAGATCCGTCCAGATTTTGTTTCCAATAAAACGGCTGTTGGCGTAAATTTTATTATGATCCCTTCTATATCCCCTATCTGAATTGTGTTCCCTTCTTGATATTCTTTCTGTACATAATAGGATCCCAGGATATTGCTTACAGAGGTTCTGGCACCAAGTCCAAAAGCAAGGGCGGCCCCGAATAACAAGGCTGCAAGGATTATGGTTAAAATAATAGTAAGAAACAGAATATCTATTCCAATCTGATCAATGGCAATAATGATGGATATAAAGAGGATATTATATTGTACAAATTTGCCCAATTGTTTTCCAGTGGAAATCCCGGTTCGGGAGGCTGCCGACACGGTCAGGTCTCCTACCAACTTACCCACTATGATTCCAAAGAAAACAATGACAATGGCAGCTATAATATTGGGCACATAGGTAATTAATCCACTAATCCAGGTAGTAAGAATCGGTAAACCTAAAATTTGAGTGACAATTACAATGGATATTACCAGAATGATCCAAAAAAAAGTTTTGGATATAAATACAGCTGAGTTTTTTAAATCTACTGCCAGAAGCCGATTTTTTAATTTTTCGTTAATATTCCGATCCAGGTAAAGAATGAACTTTTTAATTAATTTTTGGGTCATCCAGGCCAGCGATAAGCCAACGAGTAAGACAATAAGGGCAAGAATTAATCGTGGAATGAGATGTATAAAACCGGTAATCAGATTATTGATTAGCTGGTTAATCTCTTCAAATACAGTATCCGTATTCATATGAATATATGTTAATCTATTTTGAAACAGTCCTATTGATTTTTACTTCTATTTTCATTGCCTTCAGAAGCGTTTTCCAGAAAAGCAATGAAAAGACCTATTAAACAAAGAAATCTACAATTAATAGGGAAAATCCCTGAAAATTAATTGAAACAATCTTTAAAAATAAGATATATTAAAATAAGACGCACGAAGAATCCGACTCTTTTATTCCTGGGCATGGAACTATTGCAGCTTGTGACATTTATTTGATTGATTATCTTTGCAGGTCGAAAATAAAGTTGAATGAATTCACAAAATAAAATTAATCAGTTCCTGGCAGATTATATCAACCAGAATAACGGAAAATCCAGGAAAGAAATCGAGGATGAGATCTGGCAGAACTTCGGACACGAAGGGGCAATATTAATTCTTGATATGGCAGATTTTTCATTAAAAACAAAAACACATGGAATTGTCTATTATTTATCACTCATAAAAAAAATGCAACAAACCGTTGAACCCATCATTAAGAACCGGTCCGGGCAACTGGTAAAATTCGAAGCCGATAATGCTTTTACCTTTTTTGATACGGCGGAGAATGCACTTCAGGCAGGAATCGATATGAAAGTGGCTTTTGAGGTGGCAAATACGAAATATCCTGATGATCTCGATATTTTTATCAGTATCGGCATTGATTATGGTAAATTCTTATTTCTGGAAGAGGATCATGATTTTTTTGGCGACCCAATTAATATCGCAAGCAAACTTGGTGAAGACCTGGCTGAAAAGGGAGAGATTTTAATTACTGAAAATGCCTTTAACATGATTCCTGCCATTCATTACAAATCAGAGCCTTTTGTGTTTGAGATATCTGGTATAATGATTAAATCATATAAAATATTTTATCCCTGAGCCATGTGATTCTTATCAATTTCTTTACATCCGGGTTAATTTGAATATCTTAGTAAGTGAATTTTTTTAACCTGACCCAATGATGAAAAAAACAATCCTAATTCTCAGTTTTATTATTTTCGGGCATTCCTATGCCTTTACCCAAACTTATCCTTTTCAAAATTCAAAACTTTCTGACGAGGAGCGGGTCGACAATCTCCTTTCGCTGATGACCCTGGAGGAAAAGATCGACCATCTCGCCCCATTTTTTCGAGGAATCCCCCGACTGGATGTGAAGGGCACACGGATTGTGGAAGGTTTGCACGGACTTGCCTGGAGTGGTCCTGCGAACTGGGCAGTAAAAGGAGAAGGAGAAGCCCCCACTACGACGTTTCCACAGGCAATCGGCCTGGCACAGATGTGGGATCCGGAACTGCATCGGGAGCTGGCATCCTGGGAGGCTTATGAAACGCGTTATTTGACCCAGAATTCAAATTATGGCCGGGCTGGATTGATCGTGCTGGCCCCTAATGCCGACCTGGGAAGGGATATCCGTTGGGGTCGCACCGAAGAATGTTATGGGGAAGATGCCTATCTGGCATCTGTCATGACGGTGGCCTACGTGAAAGGACTGCAGGGAGATGATCCAAAATATTGGAAAACTGCCTCGCTGATGAAACACTTCCTGGCGAATAGTAACGAAAACAACCGGTTTATCAACTCCTCTGATTTTGATGATCGATTATTCAGGGAATATTATGGATATGCGTTTTATAAAGGCATTGTGGAGGGAGGATCCCGGGCCTATATGGCCGCATACAATAAATACAACGGCATTCCCTGCACGGTACATCCTGTTCTCAAAGAGGTGACAGTCAATGAATGGGGTCAGAATGGGATCATTTGTACGGACGGGGGTGGTTTCAGCCGCCTGGTCAGTTCCCATCATTATTATGAAAACCTGACGGCAGCGGCTGCTGCCTGTATCAAAGCGGGGATCACCATGTTCCTGGACAGGTATAAACCTGCTGTACCCGATGCGTTGGAAAAAGGGCTGATCACGGAAAAAGATATTGACCAGGTAGTACGGGGCAATTTAAGGGTGATGCTTAAACTGGGCCTCCTGGACAATGGTCCAGGCAATCCATATTTAAATATCGGGATTGAAGACACAGTGCGTCCCTGGACCAAACCGGAGGCCAGGGAATTGGCAAGGAAAGGCAACGGTAAAATCAATCGTATTGCTGAAGAATGAAGGATTACTTCCCCTTAATAAAGATGAAATCAAATCCATCGCTGTAATCGGCCCAAGTGCTGATCTTGTAGTATCAGACTGGTATGCCGGCACTCCACCCTACTCGGTCTCTGTATTGGAAGGGATTAGGAAAGCAGCGGATAACCAGGTAGAAATCCGATATGCGGCCACCAATAAAGCGGATTCAGCAGTAATCGCTGCGCGCGAATCCGATGTGGCCATCGTATGTGTGGGCAACCACCCATTAAGTTACGGCCTGGGATGGGGACAAAGTTACGTGCCCAGTGATGGACGCGAAGAGGTGGACCGGCAAGCCATTTCACTTGAACAGGAAGACCTTGTAAAGCTGGTAAAAGAAGCCAATCCCAACACGGTACTCGTTCTTGTATCGAGTTTTCCTTATGCCATTTCCTGGTCACAAGAAAATATTCCTTCCATTCTTCATGTTACACAATCCAGTCAGGAATTGGGCAATGGGGTGGCTGATATCATTTTTGGGGATGAAAGTCCTGCCGGCCGGCTGGTACAGACCTGGACTGCTTCGATTGACCAGCTATTACCCATCCTGGATTATAACATCCGACATGGCCGAACCTATATGTACGACCAGCATGAACCGCTGTTTGCTTTTGGTCATGGGTTGAGTTATACCACTTTTGAGTATTCTGATCTTAAAATGGATAAATCGAACATCCGGGATGGAGAGATTGTGAATATTTCCCTGGTTGTGAAAAACACCGGATCGGTTAACAGTGATGAAGTGGTGCAACTCTATGTCAGCCATCCCGAATCAAAAGTAGCCCGGCCGATCAAAGCATTAAAGGGATTTAAACGGATCCATATTCCTGCCGGTGAAAGTATTCCAGTAATAATTCCCTTAAAGGCGGATGAGTTGAGTTACTGGGATGAAGACAAACATGCTTTTGTGCTGGAAAAAGGAAAAGTTGATATAATGGTAGGAGCTTCCTCGTCTGATATCCGGTTGACAGAAACGATAGTCGCAAAGTGAGTTTTTGTTTAGGATGGTTCTAACTGTTTTAAATGAATTACGCTTTGCTGGATAAAATCAAAATTTACCTCTTGCTACAACTTCTACCGACACCTGACAGCAAGTAGTTTTAGAAATATATATTTATATAAAAGATATCTTAAAATGGAAGAACAAATTAAAAAAATTTTATTCGATCCTACCATTGGAAAACTCGTCACTATTTTTTTTGGTATTATTATCATCTGGATACTTATTAAAGTTATTCAACGGAATGTTATATCAAAACTTAAAGACAGCAATAATCGATATAAGACTAAGAAATTTTCAACCGTCGCAGGATATATATTTACAATTTTATTAATTGCCATTGTCTACAGTAATAAATTAGGAGGATTAACAGTGGCCTTGGGGGTGGCCGGTGCCGGCATCGCTTTTGCCCTTCAAGAAGTAATCGCATCATTCGCCGGTTGGTTGGCGATCATGTTTGGGGGATTTTATAAAACAGGAGACCGTGTTCAATTGGGGGGTATTAAGGGTGATGTGATGGATATTGGCGTTTTGCGCACAACCATTATGGAAATAGGACAATGGGTTGATGGCGATTTGTATAATGGCAGAATTGTTTTAATTGCAAATAGTTTTGTTTTCAAGGAACCTGTTTTTAATTATTCCGGAGATTATCCGTTCTTATGGGATGAAATTAAAATTCCCGTACAGTATGGGAGCAATTATGATAAGGCTAAAGAAATATTTTATCGAATTGCCAATGATATTGCGGGCGATCTTTCTGAAAAATCACAAGAAAAATGGCATTCCTTGCAACGCAAGTTTCTTTTAGAAAATGCACAAACTGATCCTATGGTATCAATCATTGCAAATGATAACTGGATAGAGTACACTATCAGATATGTTGTTGATTACAAAAAAAGAAGAATAACAAAAAACGATCTTTTTACAAAAATTTTAAGTGAAGTTGATAAAACTAATGGAGAGATAAAATTTGCATCCGCCACTTTTCAGCTGGTTGAAGCCCCAGATCTGCGAATTAAACTTGATAAAGATGGGAATTTATAGCAATAGAAAGATTTTTTTAATCAAAAAAAACTTTGCGATTTTTTAGGTCCTTCGGCATTGATTATTCATTACATATCAATCATTATCTTCATTGTCTTATCGCCCTGCTCTTCAATGAACCGGTAAGCATCCATGTATTTTTCAAAAGGAAAACTTCTGGTCAGCAAGGGATCCATCGTAATTTTGTCCGAAGCGATCATTTCTACGGCTGCTTCATAATCTTCGTGACGATACATCATTGAACCAAAAACGTTCAACTCATGCTCTCCCAAATAATACATGTTGACCATTGGATTCTGAGCATATACGCCAATAATGATAATTGTTCCTCCCTTTTCCACATATTTCATCAAGACATCCAGAGATTCCTGGACACCGGCAGCTTCAAAGCCTACCTGGAATCCATCATTTCCAAAAAAATGCAGGATGCCTTCTTCAAAAGGCGTTTTGCGAACATTCAGAATTCCATCAATGCCGCATTGGCTGGCGACATCCAGCCTATCGTCGCTGATATCCGTGATGAGGATTTTTTCTGCACCCCGGATCCTGGCAAACTGGGCTACCAGGTTTCCGATGGTTCCAGCCCCGGAAACCACCACATTTTTTCCTTTTAAGTCACCAGCACGCCCTGTGGCATGGGCTCCCACAGCCGATGGTTCGATCATGGCACCCTGCTCAAATGACATGGTATCCGGGAATACCACCGCCCTGTTTTCTGGAACGATAAAGAGATCCTGTGCAACTCCTGGCGCCTGAAATCCTTCTACTTTCAGATGTTGGCAAGCATTGTATTGTCCTTTTCGGCAGGGACCGCATTGACCACATACCAGTTGTGGGCGTGCAGTTGCCCTCATACCAGGCTTTACTTTTTTTACCTCTTTACCCACCGCTTCTACCACCGCCGAATATTCATGCCCCTGTACGACTGGATAGGGTGTCGCAGGATGTTGTCCATGAAATACATGGATGTCGGAACCACAGATGCCTATTTTTTTAATCTTCAGAAGAATTTCATCGTCTTTAAGTATCTCAGGTTCATTTACTTCACGATATTCTATTAAACCGGGACTTAACATGATGGCCTGTCGCATGGATGTATGGTTTAAATACTGAAATTAGCCCTATAAGTACAAAAACTCCAAGTGACTATGATGAATAAAATTAGCCAGAAAGGCACGAAGACGCAAAGGAACTTGTATGATTTAAAATTTTTTACCAAGGCGTAAAACCACGTAGGGAATATTTTGATTTAATTCCAACCGACACAATAACCATGGCACCAGGGCCTTATTTTGGATAATATATAATAACAAAGGTGCCGTTACTCAGGGGAGGCTAAATTAATTCTTGGTTCCTCCATGTCTGAGTGACTTTTAAATCAAACGCCGGATTACATCTTCAACACGATACTGGCGGAGTTGTTGGATCATCTCTAAATACATATCCACAAACCGCTTGGAATCGACCAGGTCACCGAAAACAGTTTTTATCTTCAAAAATGAAAGCGGATCCCTGTAAACAGAAGATTTTGCTGCCTTTATTAATTCCTTCGCGAGGGTATCCTGTATTTTATAATCGAATCCAGGGGTTCCGGCTACTTCCAGGTACCGGCACCAGGCAGCAACAATGAAGGTCCCGATCCGGATGGGCCCTCCCGTCTTAAGTTGTTCCCTGATGGTAGGCAATAAAAACTTGGGGATCTTTGCAGAACTTTCCCCGCATATTCGGGGTAAGAGGTCCTTTATATTCGGATTTCCAAATCGCTGAATCAGGCTGTCTTTGTATTTTTTCAGGTCAATCCCTTCGATTTTTCCCAAAATGGGTGTTACTTCCTCATTCATGAATTTGCGGAGTAATTTTACCAATAACGGGTCGCTTACCGTCCGATCGATCGTTTGGTATCCATACAAAGACCCGGATAGTCCAAGTAATGAATGCCCTGCATTTAATAACCTGATTTTCATTTTTTCATAGGGTGCGACTTCTTGCACAAGTTGAACTCCGGCCTGCTCCCATTCCGGCCTTCCGTTAATAAAATCATCTTCAATCACCCATTGAATAAAAGGTTCACAAACCACTGGCCATTTATCTTCGATACCATACTGATTCTTCAATTGATCAATATCCGAAGGTACGGTTATCGGCGTAATCCGATCTACCATGCAATTTGGAAAGGAAACATGCGTCTTCATCCATTCCATTAATCCGGGTTCCGCTTTCTCTATATAGGTCATTAGCATTTTCCTGCATATATCTCCATTTTGTTGAATATTATCACAGGAAAGGATCGTAAGCCCAGGTAGTCCATGATCCCTTCGGCGTTTAAGGCCCTGGGTAAGGTATCCAAATATGGTTTTTGGATGTTCCGGATGATTCAAATCCCATTGGATGGATGGCTCCCCAAACATGAAATATCCATTGAAAGTATCATAATTATACCCTCCTTCGGTAATGGTCAATGAAATGATTTTCACTTCTCTGGTGGCCATTTTTTTAATTGCAACTTCAGGATCTTCGGGCGCAAAAATATATTCAACGATCGATCCAATCACTCTTGGATTCATAGTTCCATCCAACTCCTTGACTATCAGGGTATATAATCCATCCTGCTGCATTAAAACCTGTTTCATTTTTACATCTTCCTCGCGAATACCTATCCCACATATGCCCCAATCCAGTCTGTCCTGATTTAATATTCTGTCCGTATAATAAGCCTGATGGGCCCTGTGAAAATTTCCCACTCCTATGTGTATGATTCCTTTTTTAATCATAGACCGGTCATAGTTGGGCACCTTAACTTCATTAGGAAGTTTATAGAGGTTGGTCGCATTTAATTTTATTGCCCTAAACATGTATTTTCTTATGTTTTCGCCACCAAGGTACAATTGCACCAGGAACCGCAGGAAAATAAAAATCTGAACTTAGTGTCATTGTGTCTTCGTGGCTTATTTTTTTTAATCCTGAAATCGCTGTAACAATACCGCGAAGATGATGATCAATCCTTTGATCACCTGCTGAGAATAGGCAGGAATGGTCATCAGGTTCATGATATTCCCGATCATCCCTAAAATAAATACGCCCAGGAGGGTATTGATGGCCGATCCCTTCCCTCCCATCAGACTTGCCCCGCCAATCACGACCGCTGCAATCACATCCAATTCCATCGCAACTCCGGTTACTGGTGCTCCCACTGAAGTCCTGGCAGTCAGGATGATGCCTGCGATGGCGGATAATCCACCGGCGATTGCATATACGCTGAACTTATAGGCAGGAACACGGATCCCCGATAACCGTACCGCTTCTTCATTGCTTCCGATGGCAATCACAATCCGTCCAAAAGCATGGTATTTCAACAGGATGGCAGTAATGCCAAAAACCAGAAAAAGGATCCATGCCGGATTTGGGATACCCAGAAAACTCCCACTTCCAAAATCCGTTAACACTGCGGCCCGATCATCCACAATAATGGGAGCGCCTTTCGAAAAAATAAACCCCAAGCCCCTTACAATTGACATCAGTGCCAGGGTGGCAATGAAAGGGGCCATTCTATGGTAGGCAACCAGATAACCGGAGAGGCTTCCTACCAGGAGTCCTCCGATCAGCGCAGCCAATAATGCTAACGGCAGGGGCATCATATGCGTAAACAATGCACATAAAACACCGACCATGGCCACCACCGAACCTACAGAAAGATCAATCCCTCCCGTCAGGATCACCAGTAACATTCCCATACTGATGATGCCTACCGGGGTGACCTGCCTGATGAGGTTGAATAAATTGGCTGGTGTGAAAAATGCATCTGAAGCAAGCGCGGATATCACCAGCATGACCAGGAATATAAAAATCGTATTATATTCAATTAAGAATTGGAAATAATTTCTGGTACCAGTCTTCATTTATATAAGATAATAATTGACATAATTTAAATAATTGATCGTTCCAGTCATTTCATGCTCCTATGGATAATCGCAGGATTGCCTCTTCAGAAAATTCCTCCCTTTGCAATTCACCCTGAATTTCCCCTTTTCGCATGACGAGTATCCGGTCACAGATACCCATCAATTCAGTGGTTTCGGACGACACGATAATCACAGCAACTCCCCGATCCGCAATCGCATGGATCAGATGATAGATCTCCACCTTCGCTCCAACATCAACTCCCCGCGTCGGTTCATCAATGATCATCACTTTACAATCCCGATTGATCCATTTTGCCAGGGAAACTTTCTGCTGATTGCCCCCGCTTAATGCCCCCACCGTCATATTTACGCTGGTTGCTTTAATGGTCAATTTTGTTATTAATTCCGAAGTATTTATAAGTTCTTTCCTTGCATTGATAAAGGCGAGTTTATCAGTTACTTTATTAAAATTAGCCAGGCTTATATTTTCCCGGATGGATAAGGGAAGGACGACGCCCTGTCGCTTTCTGTCCTCAGGAACCATTCCGATCCCGAATTTTACTGCATCATGGGGCGTTCGAACCCGGATCTTTTTCCCTCGAAAATAAATGTTTCCGGTCACCTTATCCGCACCAAAAAGTGCCCTTACAGTTTCTGTTCGACCACTTCCAACCAGTCCGGCAAGACCGATTACCTCTCCCGACCGGACCAGAAATGATACATTGATTAATTTTTTTTCCAGATTAAACGCCTCAACTTTCAATATTTCATCCCCAATCTCAGCTTCATGTTCAGGGAACATCGTATCCAGCGATCTGCCAAGCATTAATTGAATGAGGCTGTCCTTATTTGTTTCGGATACATTCAGACTTTCACTTGAGATACCATCTTTTAGTACACTCACACGGTCGGCGATCCTGAATATTTCATCCAGATGATGGGTAATATAAATGATAGAAACCCCCTCCTTTTTAAGTTGAATCAGGGTTTCAAACAATTTTTGTATTTCATTGGGTCCCAGAACAGCGGATGGTTCATCAAGGATCAGGATCCTGGCTTTTTCTGACAGGGCTTTTGATATTTCAACGATTTGCTGATAGGCGATACTCAGTTTACCAACTTTTACAGAAGGATCGATATCGAATCCAAGGCTGTTGATTAGCGTATCAGCCTGTCTCTTCATGCTTTTCCATTTCATCCAGGATCTCTCCCTTCCCAATTGACTTAAAAAAATATTTTCCGCAACCGAAAGATCCGGTACTAGTGAAAATTCCTGATAGATTATTCCAATTCCCAGTTTCTTACTGTCGTGGGTATTCCTGATCACTTCTTCCTGTTCGTCAATCAGGATCTTACCCGTATCTTTAGAATAAGCACCAGATAATATTTTCATCAGGGTGGATTTGCCTGCCCCATTCTCTCCAACCAGTGCATGGATCTCCCCAGGTCTGATTTTTAAGGTAACATCCTTTAAAGCTGCAATTCCACCAAAGGATTTTGAAATATTATTTAATTGTACACGATACATGCTGTTAGAATAAGGCTTCAGGATCATAATACCGGTCTACATTATCTTTTGTGATCAGGACCGCTGGCGTATAGATGATCTTATTTAATGACTCTCCATTCAGGTATTTTACTACCGATTCAACCACGAGTCTGGCGAGCGCTTCGGGGCTGTTAAGTGCTGTGGCCCCAAATTTACCTTCCTTGATCAGCTCATAGGCCTCTTTTTGTCCGTCATAACCCACAACCAGGATATTTTCTGATTTTCCCGTTTCTTCTATCGTTTTTAATGCCCCCATTCCCATCGCATCATTTTCAGCTACCAGGAGATCAATATCAGGGAAAGCCACCAGGATGTCCTCCATGGCTTCCAAACCCCCGATATGAGTCCAGTTTCCCCATCCCTGGCTCACAATATTGAGGTCAGCGCTTCCCTGCGTCATCAATTGGGTTTCAACAAATCCCCTGACAAAGCCGAGCCTTTTTTCCCTTCCCACCGGATTGCCCTGACTTCCACTGATCAGCGCCACCTGGATATCCTGATCGCCGAGCATTTTGACTGCCCATTCGCCGATCAACTCTCCATTCCCCTCATTGGAAGCTTGAATACTCGTTATGTATTTGGCAACGGGATCGATCTGACTATCCACAATAAAAACCGGTATACCCTTCCCGGCAGTAGCATTGACGGCAGGAACAAGTGCTTTATGGTCCAATGGATTCAATATCAATATGTCAAGACCGGTGGTCACCAGATCCTCCATGGAGGTGATCTGTTTAATGATGTCATCCTGTCCATCGGTCATCACGAACTGCATTCCGTATCCTTCTGCATACTTTCGGATATACTTGGACAGGACCACGTAAAATGGCGCATTGAGAGAGGGTGAACAATAACCGACCTTTATGTGGGAAAGATCGGTCTGGCTATGGACGGAATCCGATTCATGCGTGCTCTTGTCCATTTTTTCGGTCATTGTCCCGGGATTGCACCCAGTTAAAAGGAAAAGTATCAAAGTGATATGAAATACTTCAGGAAAGTCAGCTCGTTGTAAAAAGGCTTTCATCGATTGAATTATTAGTCTGATACTGATTTTCAAATGAAACAATACTATAAAATATTAATGTTTAAATCATTAAAGTATATGCTAAAGATCCTGATTGATTTTAGCCAAACAAAATAGGATTCTAAAAAATCAAAGGCAGTCATTCACCCTTGTATTCACAAAATGGATTCTTCCCAAATTTAATATTATTCTTTTCCGACATAAGTATTTCCTGTTGATTTTTGAGCCAAATGAACTACTATTTGAATCAAATTTGTTAGAATATAGATTTATATCTGCATATTATTGAAGAATTATCTATTTAAGAATATTAACCACAAACCAAACTTTAATGTCATGAATGAAGTACAAGAAAAAATTGCCAGTCTTTATGAAAGATTGGGAAAAGAAGAAGAGATTTCCATCATTGTAGATGATGTTGTAGAAGAGCATATGAAAAATCCTGCCATTTGTGCCCGTTTTTTACCCTATCAGGAAAGGCCGGAAATCTTAAAACAGATTAAAAAACATACTGTTGCTTTTTTTTGTATGGGATCAGGCGGACCACAGCTCTATCAAGGCAGGGATATGCCAACGACCCATCGGGGTATGAACATAAATGCTACTGAATATATGCATGTGATGGATGATATTCTGAAAGTACTGGATAAGCATGGCAAGGATGAAGAAACCAAAAAAGATGTACTCGCCATCCTCTATTCGTTAAAAGATACCATAATCGGAAAATAATCAAATTCGGATCCATGCCTGCAAAAAACCAGGATAGGTAGTCTGGTGGGGAAGATCAGTTAGATTGAGTTTAATATTTTTCGGTCTTTCTATATTATTTCCTGATCACTTTTTCGAGGAAAGAGTGGATAAGTAGTATATGGAAATTAAGGAGGAGTTGGATAATTTTCATACCTCTTTTGAATAAAAAAAGCCATTTTTTCAAATGGCTTTCTTAAAAGAGATAAATATGATATTAGTCAATCAATTCAACATTGGTTGCATTCAGTCCTTTTTTTCCTCTTTCTACATCAAATTTTACTTTGTCATTCTCACGAATTTCATCGATAAGACCACTTTCGTGTACGAAAATGTCTTCACTTGAATCTGATGGCTTAATAAAACCAAAACCTTTGGCATTATTAAAAAACTTAACTGTACCTTCTTTCATTTTTATTAAAATTATTGGTTATAAATTTCATGGAATTCACCATGATTGTACTCTACTTTATTTAATTATTATATCTTTTTATAACTGCGGAGTTACCCAACAGTCTATTAAATTCATTTTTTATCTGCCACATCCTTTCACAGATACTTTTCCTGTCTGATATTACAGATTCCTTTTATCCCAGATAAGATCTTAATACCTTGCTCCGGGAAGTGTATCTAAGTCTTCTGGTGGCTTTTTCTTTTATCTGGCGCACCCGTTCCCTGGTCAGGTGAAATATCTCTCCTATTTCTTCAAGTGTCATAGGATTGTTCCCATTCAATCCGAAATAGTAGGATATCACGTCGGATTCCCGGCTGGTAAGCGTGGCCAGTGCCCTGGTAATTTCTCTTTTAAGAGAATCTTTCAATAATCCGGCATCTGGCGTATCCTCTTTGTCGTCTTCGAGTAGATCGATCATACTTATGTCCTCATCCTGGGCGAAGGGTGCATCTATTGACAAGTGACGGCCAGAAATTTTCAGGCAGGTATTCACTTCTTCCAAGGTAACATTCAATACTTCTGACAATTCTTCGGGTGATGGTTCACGTTGAAATTTCTGTTCCAGATCAGAAAATGCCCGTGAGATTTTAGTAAGGGATCCTACCCGATTCAGGGGAAGCCGTACGATCCTGGATTGTTCAGCAAGCGCCTGAATAATGGATTGACGGATCCACCAGACCGCATAGGATATAAATTTAAATCCCCGTGTCTCATCAAATCTCTTAGCTGCTTTAATCAATCCCAGGTTTCCTTCATTGATCAGATCCCCTAAGGTAAGCCCACGATTCTGGTACTGTTTTGAGACGGAAACCACAAACCTGAGATTCGCTTTGGTGAGTTTTTCAAGCGCTACCTGATCACCCTGCCTGATCCTTTTTGCCAGTTCCACTTCATTATCAGCAGTGATCAAATCAACTTTGGCAATCTCCTGCAGATATTTGTCAAGCGATTCACTTTCACGATTTGTGATCTGCTTTGTAATCTTAAGTTGTCTCATGCACTCTGTAGGTTAATTTTTAAATCCCGAATCATCCCTCTGAACTGGCCATTTAAATTAATTCCGTCTTACGATTTACTGGAAGCAAGATTAATATCATTATCATCAGGTGGCTCTGAGGTGATGTTTCCATCCTCATCAACATAAGCCAGCATATCCTTTAAATCACTGCTGGAATCCTGATTTTTTCTGTATTCCATCTTTTTTCTTTTCTGTTCTTTCTTTTTTCGCTTTTTCTCTTCTTTCTGTTTTTTGATGTACGCATTCTGGTTTTTTCTTCCCATTTTTTTTGTCCTTTCTTTTATTATAATAAATATTTAGTAATTCCGCGACATTTGTATATATAATGGATTACAATTAATATCTATCCACTGAAATCAGCAATCAACGTCTTATTTTTCTGGATCGACGAAATTCATGTTTTGGCTTTCTTCGATTCCTGTCAACCCTTCTTTTATTGGAGGAGGGTCTGGGACGGTTTTCATTTTCATCCCGGTTTACACGGATGCTTCGCCCTTCTATTTCAATACCCATAAAACGTTCACTCAGTCCCCTGTCATGTGTATGGTCCACATTAAAAAAGGAACAGTTTTTTTGCATGCTTAAATCCCCGAAATATTTACGGTCTATTCCCGATACATCAGAAAGGAGATGGATCAGGTCAGCTTCGGTCACTCCATCGATGGATCCAATGTTGACAAAGTAACGGTGAAAACCATCCCGTGCATGCTGGTGATTCGATCCCCCGAAGGTTTCATTCAGATCACCATCCTCTTCGTTATGGCCATTTTCTGAACGGATCAAAAGATGGTCAAGCTGGGTGGTGATCAATCGTTTCAGTAATTCCTCTTTGCTGAGATGTGCAAAACGGCCATTGATGTCATACAATATTTCTTCAGCCTGATCATCAATCCTTGTATTGATGATCAGATTTGCCCAGTGATGGATGCGGCTTGACTTTAAGTCCTCCAGACTGGGGACTTCAATCCGCTCAAAGGTAACATCGATCTTTTTTTCAATTTCTTCTATCCGCTTTCCTTCTCTGGGATTGATGAAAGCCAAGGATATTCCCTTTTTTCCTGCCCGTCCTGTTCGCCCGCTCCGGTGTGTATAACTTTCCAGCTGGTCGGGGAGTGTATGATGCAATACGTGTGTCAGGTCACTGACATCAATGCCTCTGGCTGCAACATCCGTTGCGATGAGTAATTGCATCGAACGCGCCTTGAACCGCTTCATGACGGCATCCCGCTGTGGCTGGGAAAGATCCCCATGAAGGGCTTCCACGCCATATCCCAGGTTGCTGAGATCATCGGAGATCTGTTGGGTCTCTCTCTTGGTCCGGCAAAACAGGATCCCGCGCATATCCGGTTGCATGTCAAGAAAACGGCGAAGGGCGGGAATTTTATTGGCAGTCTTGGTAGTTACAAATTTATGAGATATATCCTTGTTGATTTTTTCCTGCTGATTGATAGAGATCTCCACCGGTGATTCCATGTACTTTTTAACGATCTTCCGGATCTCCGGAGGCATGGTGGCCGAAAAAAGCCAGATCACCCGGTCGCTAAGCGTATATGACAGGATCTTATCAATGTCGTCAATGAAACCCATGTTGAGCATCTCGTCTGCCTCGTCAAGTACCACGTATCTTACGTTTTCCAGGTTGACTGCTCTGCGGTTGATCAGATCGAGTAACCTACCTGGTGTTGCAACGACAATTTGCACACGCTTTTTCAGCGCTTTCATCTGCTGGGTGATGGATGCACCCCCATATACCACTTCTACATTGAGTTCTTTATGATTTCTTGAAAAATCAATCAATTGCTGGGCTGTCTGCTGGCCGAGTTCCCGGGTCGGCGCCATGATCAATGCCTGCGTCGCATTCTGATTAACATCGATGAGTTCAATCAATGGAAGACCAAATGCAGCAGTTTTACCGGTTCCGGTTTGTGCAATTCCAATAAAATCTCTTGGATCTTTCTGCAATAGTAATGGGATGGCTTTTTCTTGTACAGGAGTTGGATATTTAAATCCGATTTGATCCAGGACCTCAATAATCGATGATGAGAGTCCCAGTTTTTTGAAGTTATTCAATAAGTATTTTTTAATATGAATGACAAAGGTAGGCATTTTTCCCGGAATTGATGAGTATTTATATTATTTATATCAAAATAAGCCTTATAACATGTTTTTGAATAGAGACTTTGGTAAACAACGTGGATGAATTATAGAAGGAAATACTTAAATAATGGGAGATGGAAAGGCTTGAATGTTGGTATTATCGCAGAATGTAGAATTTAAATGTAAAATGTCTAATGTAGAATGTATATGGTAATGCAGGAAACTAAGCGTGAATTGATCAAAGCTGAATGCCTGGGCTTTGATTCGGGCCGTCAATGAAGCTTAAAGCCGAAAGTAAAATATTGGGAATTTATAGCTCAAATTCATATAACAAGCCATATGGACCTGCGTTCACAACAATAGTATCTCCCAGTTTTTCTATTCTACCCCCTGATTCATGAATGTGGCCGCATACTACCAGCCTGGGATTTTTTTTCTCGATCACCTGGCGGATGGACGTACTTCCCAGGTGTTGTCCGCGTGATGAAATATCCAGGATTCCTTCGGGAGGCGAATGGGAAATCAGCACCCCGTTTTCCGGGCAATCCTCCAATAAGGTTTCTGCTTCTTCTTCTGAGAAATCATAGCTCCAGGAACCAAAAGGAGTCACCGGAATACCTCCACCGATGCCAAAGAAAGATATACCCTTCAGTTCAATTCCCGTTCCATGCAAGACAATGGCGGACCGCCATAGATTACATGCCTCTTTTAATTCATCAAAACTTTCAGCATTGCCTGGCACCAATAAGGTAGGTTTTTCTATTTCAGAAAGCCAACTGACCGTCTTTCTGATTCCCATCCTTAACGAGCCAATATCCCCGGCGCCAATCAGGATATCGGTTTTTTTAGACAATGAAATAAGGTTTTGACAACGTTTTTTGTTGGTATGAATGTCACTGAATAACAAAAGTTTCATGGGCAAGGGACATTTCTATGATCAGATTAATTGTTTACCTGTTTATTTGAATCGTTTATTGATTTCTGGCATTAACTTGATACCTGTACATTTCTCATTGGTCATTTTATAGTGACCCCTGAAGTATTGACTTCCTTCATGCTGAGTTTTTCCTCCATTGTTCTCAGATCCCTGATTTGGATCTGATGTGCATCTTCCAGCCAGAGTGCTACCCTTGCATCGGGTTGGATGAGGTTGAACCGGATATTGTCGAGGGTGATATCGCGTGCGTGTCGCACGTATAAACCATAGGCTGGAAGGCTGTATCCAAACATACGGTTCTCCGGGTAAGCCTTTTCCACTTCAGGAACCTGTCGTGCTGCATCTTTCTCAGTGCCGCCGCCCTTACACAGTATGATCATGTCACGCAGCACTACGTTTTCAACATAAAATCCCGGAACTGCGGTGATGGAACTCGGGATCAGGCTGTGGGAAGTGGCTGCAATATTACTGATCAATACATTCTTCAGTGATCCGGTAGGATTCCGGCGGCTTCCCAGACGGATGAAGACGGGCGTCTGGACTCCCTGCATTGAAATGTTTGAGATGGTGACCTGATCCATAAAACCTCCATCTACAACTTCAAGAGCAATGCCCGAAATACCTGTAATTGAATCAGTTATTCCTGTAATAGTTTTATTCCAAAACCGGATGTTTGATTCAGAAGCCGGTCTCAAAACACAGTTGCTGATGGAAATATTCCTGAATCCTCCAAAGCTGGAGGTTCCCATTTTGATCAAATTACAATTGGAAGCCAGGATGCAATTAGTGACCACTACGTTTTCACAGATAGATTTCCTGTCACTTTTAAAACACAGGGCATCATCATCGCTATCAATGATACAATCGGATATGATTACATCTTTGCTGTCGATATCAATGCCATCGTTATTAAAATTCGTATGAGAATAGATGCTGATCCCCTGGATCCTTACATGTTGGTTTCCCAATAACTTCAGTGTCCAGAATGCAGAATTTTTGAGTGTCACATCTTCGATCAGGATGTGCTTACTATCCCTGATAAGTAACAGAAAAGGACGATCCGGAGCGGATTCTGCCACGGTAAAAGCATCTCCCCGGCCATCTATTGTTCCTTTCCCGGTAATGGATGCATCTTCAACCCGGTCGATCAAGATCAGGCTTTTACTGGACTGGTCACCGGGAAAATCAGAGATATCCGTGCTGGCCCGGAGGATCGCGTTGTTTTCCAGATTAAGACTGACACCGGTCTTCAAATGAATGGATCCGGTAATGAATGTGCCCCCGGGAATGACAACGGTTCCTCCTCCCTTTTCCCAACAGGCATCAATGGCCTGCTGAATGGCCTGGGTGTTAAGTGTGGATCGGTCCGGCTTCGCACCATAATCAAGAATGTTGTAGGTCTGTGAGAATGATTGTGGACCTGAAATTAAATAACTTATCAGAATTAAAATGAAAAATTTCCTCATGTCGATCCTTATTGTGATATAAACAGGAATAACGAGCTTATAGAACGGATATCAATATATCAAAAAAATCTGGAAGTCATTGTAATATTTGGGTCAAAATGAAATGTAATGGCACTCAGGCGCAAAGACAAGATGGCAGAAAAATCAGTTTTTCCTGGTGTCTTGATTTCTGGGTAAGTTGGCAGCTTCAATTAAAATACACCGGCCATCAAGGCATCTCCCCTATTTATTAACGGGTGCTTTTTTACCGGATCGAAGGGCCGGTAGCCAGACTTTTTCTCTTCTGAGCTTAAAAGGTTCCTGGGATCCCAGCCGGTCCTGGTGTCCGGATTTGGGAAGTATCAGGATTTCCTTTGGCGTGGTAAGCTGATTCAATCCGGCGAGAATCCCTTCCGGTGGACATGTTTCATCCAGCAGGCCCACTCCTACCAGCACGGGACATTGAATTCGGGGAATAAAGTTGGCTACGTCGAAGTAACGGCTGGTTTCATGCACCTTAACAGGATCCTTTCCTTCCATAGCTTCATACCATTGCGGCCAACCACCTTTTCTCCCCACTTCCGGGCCGAGCATATCGAAACCGGCAGGAACGAGTGCCAGGCTGGCGGTTATTCCCGGATAGAAGCCGGCGGTCATCAAGGCCTGTAGACCTCCCTGGCTATCCCCCATGACTACGAGGGTCTTTCCATTCCAGTCAGGTCTTTCGGTCAGATAATTTGCGGCGCGGTAACAGGAAAGATACATTCTTAAAAAATAACTGGTTTCACGGTCATCATTTCCTATTGCCCAATAATTATGCAAGGCACCCTGTGACTGTTCCTTGTAAAACTCGGGTTCTTTATCAATAGGCAGGTCATGGGGATTGATATTGAGCACCAGCCAGCCATCACGTGCCCGGTCGATCACCCAACTCTTCTGCAGGGGATAAACCCCAGCCCATTGTACGATCAGCAAGGCTGGAAGTTTCTTTCCTTTGGTTGGCCGTGCCAGTTGTCCCTGGATATGGGTCCCCCGGATATTATCCATGGTGATCTTCCAGTATTCCACTCCTTCCGCTCCACTTTCTTCCTTTTCGAGGATGGGATTCATGGGAACTTCAGCCAGTTCATTGATTTTCGATTCCCAGAAAACATCAAAATCAGCAGGTCTTGCAGCAGATAATTTCAATTGATCAGGATCTGCTACTGCTCCACCTACCGCTCTATTTCTCCATGAATCTTCCGCACCCCATCGGACTTCCAGCAGGACAGTTCCGGGTTCACCAAAGGTATAGTTGATCTTTGCCAGGTTATCAACAAAAGAAACCGACCCCTGTCCGATCACTGTCAGCCCTCCTTTTTTCAGTGTATATCTTACTGGATTCAAATCAATTGTATCGCTTTTTTGAAGTGTCCATTGAACTGTCTCCCCAGTACTGTAAATTCCATCCGGCTTATCAGGAGTAACGACCAGCTGGGACTGGGCAAAAGGGATGAAGGCAAGGAAAAAAAGTAACTGAGCCCAAATGTATCGATGGATAGACCTCATATTGATTATTTTTTAATTATTCTGCAATTTGATTAATGTCATTATTTTCCAGGTGTTTTTTTTCGTACCCCTTAATGACGGTGGCGATCATCGCCTTCCCTATTTTTACAGTGGTAGTGGCCAAACCCTGCCTTTTAAGCCATGGGAAAACAGGCTTCATGACCACATAAATGCTATTGTACCATCCCGTACTGGATTTTACACCTTTTTCCGGAATGATCAGGCCCGGCCGGAAAGCATAGGCATCCTTAAAACCCATATTTAAAATGGCATTCTCCGTTCTTCCTTTTACCCGCGCCCACATACCTCTCCCCTGCTCTGAACTATCAGTGCCGGTTCCGGAAACATAGTTAAACACCATTTCCGGATTGAGCGCTAACAGGGTCTCAGCGAAGTGAAGGGTCAGCGTATAGGTTATTTTTGTGTATTGTTCTTCATTCAGGCCCAATGCCGATACGCCCAGGCAGAAGAAACAGGCATTGTATCCTTTCAGTTCCTTTTTAATGGAAGAGAGGTCATAAAAGTCCTGGACGATTATCTCCTTCATTTTATCATGGTTCAAGCCGGTTTTTTTCCTGGCAACCACCATCACCGATTCCACCTCCGGACTATCTAGGCATTCCAGCAGGACTCCTTTGCCTACCATGCCGGTTGCCCCTGTTATGATGGCATTGATTTTCATGGTAAATACTTGTCAAATTAAAAGTTATTTTCAGGAAAGTAATAAAGATGATCTCTTGTCGCACTCATTACTTCCAGTCATAATTTTTGCCACTTACATTTATTTCTTTATTGCCACAAATAAAAGCATGGGTGTAAAAATGTCCTTCTCACCTCCTTTTACCAAGGCTTCACCGGCAAAATTCAATAACCGGCTGACTTTCAAGGTTCCTTTTGGCAAAATTTTAATGAATTCAAGAATTGTAATGAGCCTTCTCATGAAAAATCGACCAATCGGGCTTTTCCGGATTTGTTTGATGGAAATACCTTCCCCTTTCAAGGGTAGGAACCAGGGAGTTTCCGGGTCGCACATTTTTGACATATCCCTGCATTCAAGAATGTCAAAGCCAGCTCCTATCAATGCTTCTTTTACATCTTTTGTAAAATTGAGATTTGATATACCATTTCCAGATTCAATGGCATGTTTAATCGCGATTTGTTCAACATTATTATCGTCATACTTGTCTTTCATCACCCATTCATATCCTGCAAACATTCCACCGGATTTTAACAGCCTGTGAATTTCTTTGAATAGATCAATTCGCCTATCAGCCGCGTGAAGGGATGCTTCAATGGTATAGGCTTTTTCAAAAGAAGCATCCGGCAAGGGGATGTTCATCCAATCACCATGAATAAAGGAGCATGAATTCTCTAATCCGGCTTCTTCAATAAATTTCCTCGCTTTTATCAGTTGATATTCAGAATTATTGATTCCCACGATTTTCGCTTTATATTTCCTTGCAATATTCATCATTGGCCCGGCTACACCGCAGCCAATATCCAGACATTTTTCCCCTTCATTCAATCCCAGTTTGTCAATCATGTAAAACTCATGTTGAACCAATGAATCTTCCAGTCTTTCTCCTTTTTTTCTAACACCAAAATGAAATAAAGGTCCCCATCCATGTAAATAAAAATCTGTTACCAATGCATAAAATTCCTGATTCAGTTGTTTTGCCTCCTCGAGTCTTTCTTCCTGGGTGGTTCTGGTTATATCAAATTTTTTAATATAATCATCAAAAGTTCCCAGAACCTCATTCTTTTGAAGTGAAGATTTGAGCAATTCAGTTGTTTTAATTTGTGACGTCATGGTGCTTATTTGGATAAAGGATTAAAAGTAGATCCTAGCCTGAACTTAATTTTAAGCAGCTTTCAATTTGCAAAATAGGCATGTAAAGTTAAAATTAATACATTTTCCATCTCAAATAACAGCTCGTGTCATTTACCCTTGATAACTATTATTGCTCGTTCTTCAGGCGCGTTGCGATTTCATAATCAAATCATCGGGCGATCATATTTATTTCTGTATTTCCTCGCCAACAGTTTTTCAGCATCAGGATTTCCATTTATGCTTTTTTTATCCTGATCCCATTCTACGTCTGAATTCGTGTAATAAGATATCATGGCCAATTGTACTGTGGCGGTTGATTTGAATGCATCTTCAGGTGTACAACTAATTATTTTCCTATCCTTTTGCTTCACTGCATTCAAAAAATCAGCCATGTGGTTTTCCTGCATCCCCTCCGTTGGAATATCCATCACCTGCTGCTCCTGATCCCTGCCTGCCGGCATGATAATGACTTTCCGGTCGGAAGCGAACAGGGTTGCCAGATCCCCGTAAAAGAATATACCATTGTTGAATTGCGGATTCAGGTCACCCGACCCCCAGAGCCTGTGCTCCCAGATCACCGGAGCCTCTTTGAAATGCATGGTTGCGTTAAGGGTATCCGGTGTAGTGATCAGATCTTTCAAAACCATCAGTCCGCCTTCCGAATGGAAACGGTCAGGCATGTCAAAATCCATGATTTTCCGGATGATGTCGATGTGATGAATGCCCCAGTCCACAAGATGACCATTACCATATTCTTTTTCCAGTCTCCAGGCCATATGTCCAATGTTCGGCCTGTAATCCAGTTTGGGTGCCGGCCCGCACCAGGCTTCCCAGTCCAGGGATTCTGGAGGTGGCTGGATCGTGGTGTCCTGCAAAACAGGATTATAGTGTATCTGTGCCCCTATCTGATGGATCGTCCCTGCAGTCCCGTTACCGATTAATTCCTTGGCTTTTTTAAAGGCTTCGCTCTGTCTCCTCTGGAATCCGATCTGGACAATATTCCCGGCTTTTTCCGCTGCCCTGACCATGGCCCTTCCTTCATTTACATCATAGGAAAGGGGTTTTTCGCAATAAATATCAAGTCCTTTTCCACAGGCTGCAATAAACTGAAGCGCATGCCAGTGTGGAGGAGTACCAATGAAAACCGCTTCAAGCCCTTTCATATCGATCAGTTCCTGATAGTTTTTATAAGTTCCGGGTCTTTTGCCCTGTAATTTTTCAATCTCATCCGCAGATTTTGCCAGATGATCCGAGTCAACATCACAGATCCCGATCACCTCCACACCTCCCACCTTGAAAGCAGCTTTTGTGATCACCATGCCATACCAGCCGCAACCAATTAATCCTATTTTAAGCTTTTTTTCTTCGGATTTAGCGGGTATGTAAAATGATGAAAAGAGTACGGCAGTTCCCAGTGATCCTTTTTCTAAAAATTTTCTTCTATCCATGACTTCTGTGTATATAATGTACCATAAACATAAATAAAAAATATGGGATCTGGGCGTGTGGTTTGAAAATATCAAGAATCTGATGATGTATTCTTATCAATCTGATAGCAGTATAACCTTTGATTAAATGACTTTGTCGGATTCCTCATGGCTTTCGGTATAACAAAGAAAGAAGAAGTCCTCCTTTGTCCTTGCCACCCATGATTTTATTATAATTAAAAAAATACTAAAAATCAGGTAGGAATTAGGTCAGTCTTTCTGTTCTATGAAAGTAAACTAAACAAACAACGAAGTTGATCGGCTTATGCAATTGGGCCATCATTGTTTACTGCCGAAATGAAAACATGTGCTGAGCGAATCAAAAAACAATATTATGCCACGAATCAGCGTTTGTTGTTTTTAGTTCGAATGATAAGGCCATGACAGCATATGATCTGATTTACTAAATAATCCTGAAAACTGCACAGGGTTTTTATGAGATAAAACCCAGGTAACACCGATCTTAAGAATAATGAAAGAGGTCATTAAAACCAAAACCATAAAAATATTTTTCCATGAAACTGCTGAAGAGAATAATCGATAAGCTCTTTTCCACAACCACTGCAGGAATATATATCCTGCTATTTGCCATATCCATTGGCGCTGCCACTTTTATTGAAAATGATTTTGGAACGAGTTCCGCCCAGCAGATAATTTTCAGATCCTGGTGGTTTGAAATGATTTTAATTCTTTTTGGAATATCCCTTGTGGTGAATATTTTCAGGTTCCGGATGATTCAGCAGAAAAAATGGGCGATCCTTACATTCCACGCAGCCTTTATCATCATTCTGCTGGGTTCTGGTGTAACCAGGTATTTCGGCAGTGAAGGAATGATGCATATACGAGAAGGAGATGCCGTGAATTCGTTTTTATCATCGGAATCCTATCTTCAGGTAGAGACTCAAAACGAAGGGAAAAAGTTTCTCATAGAAGAACGGGCTGAATTTTCAACCCTGGGGGATAATGGTTTTAATAAATCCTACCTGATCGGCAATAAGGAAGTAAAGATTGAGGTCCTTGATTTTATTCCAAATCCAAATGAAACAGTCGTCAGTGACGAAAACGGCATACCTGTATTAAAACTGGTAATGGGAGGTATGAATGGCCGGGAAGAATATTTTCTTACATATAAAGACCAGGTGAATATCCGGGGAATGCTTTATAATTTCGGCAATCCTGAAGTCGATCAGGCTTTTAACATCAAGTATGAGGATAACAGGTTAAGCTTCCGGTCGATCTATACCTATACCCAGATGCAGATGGCTACCCAGCAAAGGGATACGCTTTCGCCATCCATTTACCACCCCCTGTTATTACGGAGTCTGTATTCAAATGGCCGGCAGGATTTTGTAATTGGAGATTTTAATCCAAAAGGAAAAGTCGAAATCGTATCTTCATCCGATAAGATGACCAGTACCAGCATGGCAGGGCTTGTTTTAAAAATAAGCCTGGACGGGCAAGATCATGTTTTTTATGTATTCGGCTCCAAAGGTATCGAGGGATTGCCCAAGGTCATCACGATTGGAAATACAAGTTTTGCGGTTTCTTACGGGGCTAAAAAAGTATATCTGCCCTTTGCGCTTAAACTGAATCAATTTATCATGGAAAGATATCCAGGGACCAACAGCGCTTCTTCATATGCCAGTGAAATTACCTTAATGGATCCCCGGACCAATCTGAACAGGGATCAAAGGATCTATATGAATCACATTCTGAATTATGGCGGATTCAGGTTCTTTCAATCTTCTTTTGATGAGGATGAATTGGGGACCTACCTCAGTGTGAATCATGATGGACTGGGAACCTGGATATCGTATATCGGGTATGCCTTGCTTACACTGGGGATGCTTCTTACACTTCTCAGCAGGAAAAGCCGTTTCAGCCAATTATCGAAAAATATCAAAAATCTACAGCAGGTGGGAAAGATCCTTGCGGTCTTATTGATTTTTCATCTGGTTTCATTTTCAACACCGGCCTATTGTAATACAGCTACTCCACTGAATTTTAAAACGGTGGATGATCACCATGCCAATGATTTTGGGAGGTTGATTGTACAGGATTATAATGGCAGGCTGAAACCCATGAACACCTTCGCCAATGAACTACTGAGGAAAATATCCAGAAAGGAAACCTTATTTGGATTGTCGGCCGAGCAGGTTATTCTGGGTATGGCCATCAATCCAAAAGATTGGTATGGGATTCCGGTCATTAAACTGGGCAAAAATGAGGATATCAGAACCCTGTTAGGGGTTGCAGATGAAATGGTTTCCTACCGGGATTTTTTCGAGATACAGGGAACCTATAAATTAAAAGATCAGGTTAGAAATGCTTACAACACTCCCCAAAGAGATCGGGGTACTTTTGAAAAAGAAATATTAAAGCTGGACGAGAAAGTAAACATTTGCAGCATGATCTTCTCAGGAAGATTTATGCGGGCCTTTCCAGTACCAGGTGATTTAACCTATCATTGGCAATCACCTGGGGATCATGCGCACACGCATACAGGCCATCAACAGGAGGAATCAGGGAATTCATTCGCTGAACAGTTTTATCCGGCATATATATCCTCCGTACAGCGTGCTGTCACACAAAATAACTGGACTGAATCCGACCAGATGATTGCCGAATTACATCACTATCAACAAAAGAATGGCGGGAATATATTCCCTTCAAGAACGAAAATCAAGGCAGAGTTAATTCTGAATAAATTGGATATTTTCAGCAGGCTTGGCAAATTATACGGTTTGCTGGGAATTATATTTTTAGGCTTGCTTTTTACATCGGTCTTTAAACCGAATTTAGATCTAAAATGGCCTTTCAGAATTGCTTTTGGACTTCTGTCGTTTGGATTTATCATGCATACGGTGGGCCTTGGTTTAAGATGGTACGTTTCAGGCCGCGCACCCTGGAGCAATGGATATGAATCCATGATTTATATAGCTTATACCACGACACTTGCTGGTTTGATATTTGCACGAAAATCCTTTGGGGGTCTGGCAGCCACTTCTATCCTTTCAGCAACCATATTGATGGTCGCAGGCCTTAGCTGGCTGGATCCGGAAATCACCCCGTTGGTCCCTGTTTTAAAGTCCTATTGGCTGACCATTCATGTGTCCATGGAAGCGGGCAGTTATGGCTTTTTGATGCTGGGTGCGATAATTGGTGTCATCAATCTTTTACTCATGGTATTCAGAAATAAAAAGAATGGGGAAAACACCAACAGAATGATAAAGGAAATGACCTATATCAGCGAGATGACCCTGATCGGCGGGTTATTCATGATCAGCATAGGTACTTATCTGGGGGGCGTCTGGGCCAATGAATCCTGGGGCCGCTATTGGGGATGGGACGCCAAGGAAACCTGGGCACTGGTGACCATCCTGGTTTATTCTTTTATCCTGCATATGAGATTTATTCCTGGAATGCGGAGCACCTATGCATTTAATGTGGCCTCCCTCATAGGTTGGGCATCGGTGATGATGACGTATTTCGGGGTCAATTATTATCTTTCGGGATTACATTCCTATGCAGCCGGAGATCCGATACCCATCCCTCCTTTCGTATATTACACCGTATTCACCTTAATTACGATCTGTCTGTTGGCCTGGTGGAGGAACCAGCATTATCAGAAAGTAAAATTATCTGGAACCAGGAATTAATTGCACATCCTTCCTGAAATCTCATTCATCCCGGGATAGGATCATTTTAAACTGGCATTTTCCATGATCACATCATACCTGTAGCCTGCACCAAAGTCCTTATCCAGTGCGATGATGCCTTCGAGCGAGACAATGGTACCCAGGGGAACATTGTCATTCGTGGTAACCGTCAGATCCAGGTTATCGCCGGAACCATCCTGGAGGTGTACCCAGTTCCTGCCCATGATCATTGGATTTACTTTGACACATTTTCCTGTGACTATGACCTGCTTGTCCTGGTATTTTGCGGGATCGGAAAATAAATCCGATAATTTGATCGCTCCTGCAGCAGGTTCCACATTGATGGGTGGGTGATTATGAACTGCTGGGTTTGTGGAGCCTCCCGCTTCCATGGGAATCATTTCTGAATCCGGTGAATAGGGAATCACATCTGAGACCAGATAAAGTGTCTCAAATACCCTGTTGAATTCCTTGCTCTGAAAGTTTCTTTTTAAAAGTCCTCCCTGATAGTAGTAGGTGCCTCCAATTTCGACTTCCTTTTTTGGAATGGCAATCCAGAACTTCTCCCCGTTTTCAGTCACGTTGAGATAGGTATACCTCTCCGTGTTCAACGCTTCCTCCACCACTACCTTGTGTGCTTCCAGCCTTTCGTCCGGTGAAACCGGTAGATCAGACTGGCTTTCGATATTGCCAACGGGTGCGCCAACATCCATGGATTGTCCTTCGATTACCCTGGGTTTGGAGGTGCAGGCAACCATTAGTAAACCAAATAAAAAAACGATAAGGGGCAATTTTAATTTTTTCATTAACATCTTGGATTTTTTCATCTATTAATTTTCACATAAATATCACGATCCGAAAATCTGATTATTTTATAATATAACCGTTAAAACCGTTGAACGAGTTTTACGTTCAGCCGGTTATACACCTGATTCAGATCGTCAAAGATACCTTCATAGTACGTATATAAACTTAATTTATTCACAATTCTCAGTGAAAAATTAAATCCTGCAATATTCTGGTGGGTGGCTGTTTCGTAATTAAAGTATCTGTAATACACATTCCGGTAGTTGATGTCTGCATTCAATCTCCCCGGAATTATCTCTTTGGAGATCCTGATCCCGAAAATTCGGCTGTCCAGATAATTGGTTTTCAAAAAATCCGCACTCAAGGTAGCCAGGATGTTTAATGAAGTGATCCGGCTGAAGGTCAGATAACTGTTGAGGTTCTGGGAAGTATTCATGTTATTTTTCTGAAATCTCCAGCCCGTACTTACGCCCCACATCACATTTTTGAAAGGACGATAGTTTACGTGGAACCTCAATCCCTGCCGTGTTTCATCCTCGATCAGCTGATCAATAAAATTCTTATATGATTCATAGTAGATGATATTTTTCCGGTTATCATAGGAAGCCGAAAAGTTCCATTGATTGGATAACCTGTATCGCATCATTAAATAAAGATTATTAAGGCTGAATACGTTCTTGGGTACATCGCCGATGTTTTCGTAAAGGGACATCTCGATGGAAGTAAACAGGTATAAATCTTTCAAAAGGGATTCAGAATGCTGGAAATAGATAAATCGCCGGTCAATCTTTGAATGGTTCCTTTGCTCGATAAAAGCCAGGGTACTTTGCTGAAACCTGCTTTCATGATGTGACTCATGGCTGAGATACATTCCGTATTGAGGGAGGTGTCTATTAAATCCATAATCCATATAATCCGGTCTTGACCCGGCGATTACCCCCAGCATAAAATTTCCCATCCCCACCTCCAGCTGAAGTCCATCGATGGCGCCCATGCTTGATATCCTGGGATTGATCTTTCTGCCAAGCGTGATGCTGGATTTTTGGTTGAAATCATATTTCACAGCAAGCGAATAAACCTTAAGGGCATTGCTCAGATTGTTTTTCACCTCATCCCATTCATTGAGGGTATGCCGGAAAGTGATATAATTCTCAACCGAAAACCTGGAATTGGCCAGATGATTCCCTCGAAAAGATAAAGCATATCGCATGGTATTTGTTTTTCGCTCTCCGGATATATTGTTATAGGAGGTTACTGAAACCCTTCCATTCAATTTCTCTTTAAATTCATCCGTATCTTCCGGATCAGAAAGTACACTGGGAGCTGCTAATTGTTGTTTATTTTTATCGGAATTGCGCCTTAAGGCCGATTGACCTGATGAAAAACGCGGTCCAGGATCACCTGGCGAATTTATCTCCCCATTCTGAGCCAATTTTTTTTCCTCGAGGAGCTTTTCTTCAATGGCCTTATCGAGTTTTTTAGACTCTTTCTTTAGGGTGAATATGGGATCCGATACTTTAACCTTCTGATTGGATAAGGGTGTACATACACAGGAGATTGATGATTTATTATCGACCACCAAAACAGCAATCAGCTGGTCCCCTTTGCTGATATATAAAGTGTCTCCGGGAGATATATTGTCGGTCGTTTCAAATTTTACATAGACATTTTGAGAAGAGATATAAGAGACAGTACCTTTCTCTGAAATGGGGCTGTCCTGGCCATATAATGAAATGGCCATGACAAAAAAAATGAATACGAGAAAGCGATACCTCATTTAGATAAATTTGTTAAACATTTAATCTCCCCTCGGATGACATGAAAAACATGCCTGGCTTGTATATGAATATCCACCAACTTCACGGTGTTTACTGTCAAGTTCTGTTTGATTGCTATGTTCATGGCAATCGATGCAACTGAAAACCGCAAAATTAGAGGGTGATGTATGGCATTCGATGCATTGATCCCAGGCTTGTGCATGTTTTCCACTATAAATGGGAAAATACTGTCCGTCATGATTAAAAGTGGAAGGCGCCCAGGCATTCTCTGAATGACAGCTTGCACAATCGGTTGGAAATTGTGCGGTAATATGATTTGGATCCCTGGTCCGGTTATAATCGTTCAGATGACAACCCACACAGGTGTTCGGGGTATTATTATAGTCTCCATTATGGCAGGTTGCACAATCGTTGGCAATGGTGGCATGTGCGCCGTTCAAGGCATAATAATCATTGTGGTTGGCAAAAGTGGCCGGATTCCAATCAGGATTTGTAGTATGACATGTTGCACAATTGGTGGAAAGGCTCAGGGAATTGTGATTGGGATTGGTGGTCTGATTAAAATCAGGTGTATGACAGGAAGCGCAATCAGTGGGTGTCCCCGCATAACCCTGTGAATGACAATCCAGACATTGAGTGGTAATATGGGCACCGGTAAGTGGAAAACCGGTTTCGCTATGATTGAAACTGGATGGACTCCAGGCATTTTCCGAGTGACATACGGCACACTCAGTTGAAAACTGAAGGGTGGCATGATTTGGGTTCGTGGTGCTGTTATAATCGTCCAGATGGCAACCGACACAGGTATTAGGTGTGTTAATATAATCTCCGTTATGGCAGGTGGCACAATCGTTTGCGAAGGCTGTATGTGCGCCGTTCAAGGCATAATATGCATTGTGGTTGGCAAAGGTTGCCGGATTCCAGTCAGGTTGGGTAGTATGGCAGGATGCACAATTGGTTGAAAGACCCAGGGTATTGTGATTGGGATTGGTAGTTTGATTAAAATCGGTCATATGACAGGAAGCACAATCACTGGGTGTTCCTGCATAGCCTTGTGCATGACAATCCAGACATTGAGTCGTAACATGGGCTCCGGTAAGTGGGAAACCGGTATTATTATGATTAAAACTTGATGGATTCCATGCATTTTCCGAGTGACATACGGCACACTCGGTTGAAAACTGAAGCGTGGCATGATTTGGATCCGTCGTACTGTTATAATCGTCCAGATGACAACCGACACAGGTGTTTGGCGTGTTGTTATAATCTCCGTTATGACAGGTGGCACAATCATTGGCGATGGCGGCATGTGCCCCGTTCAAGGCATAATAGGCATTGTGATTGGCAAAGGTAGCCGGGTTCCAGTCAGGGTTGGTCGTATGGCAGGAGGCACAGTCGGTGGATAGACCCAGGGTATTGTGATTGGGGTTGGTGGCCTGATTAAAATCGGTCGTATGACAGGAAGCACAATCCGTTGGGGTTCCTGCATAGCCCTGAGAATGACATTCGATACATTCTGTGGTGGTATGAACCCCGGTCAGCGGAAAATTCGTAAGATTGTGATTGAAGTTATCTTCTGCACTTCCGGTGGGATGACAGGCCAGACAGGCCGGACTGTTGAATGAATAACCACCTATTCCTTCATGCTGATTATCCGTTTCAGGATTGGCATGACAAATGGTACAGGTTATAACCGCATAATTGGAAGGATTGGTGTGACAGTCGAGACACTGGTCCCATTCTCCATTGTGTTTCCCGCTATAGATCGGAAAATACTGTCCGTCGTGATCAAAGGTGGCCGGCACCCATTCATTCTCCGAGTGGCAGGAGGCACAATCGGTCGAAAACTGGAGGGTCATATGATTTGGATCGGTGGTGCTGTTATAATCGTCCAGGTGACATCCCACACAGGTGTTTGGCGTATTGTTATAATCTCCGTTATGACAGGTGGCACAATCGTTGGCTATGGCAGCATGTGCCCCTTTCAGTGCATAATAATCGTTGTGGTTAGCAAATGTGGCCGGATTCCATTCCGGATCAGTGGTATGACAGGAGGCACAATCGATGGATAGACCCAGGATATTGTGATTGGGATTGACTGTCTGGTTAAAATCGGTGGTATGGCAGGAGGCACAATCCGTGGGTGTCCCTGCATAGCCCTGTGCATGACATTCAATACATTCTGTGGTCGTATGTGCACCGGTCAATGGGAAATGGGTCAGATTGTGATCAAAATTGTCGTTCGAATCCCCGGTTGGATGACAGGCCAGGCAAGCCTGATTATTGAATGAATAACCACCAATTCCAGCATGATGGTCATCCGTTTCGGGATTGATATGACAGATCGTACAACTGAATTCGGCATAATTGGAAGCATTGGTATGACAATCCAGGCACTGATCCCATTCCCCGTTATGCGCACCACTGTATATGGGAAAATATTCCGCATCATGATTTAAATATGCTGCCGGAGTCCAACCAGGATCCGTCGTATGGCATTCAATACATTCCGTAGGGAAGTGTTGCTGCTGATGTTTTGGATTGACTGAAGCGTTATAATCTGCCTGGTGACAGGAAATACATTCGCTGGAAGTGCTTGCATAATCACCGGAAGAATGACATTCGGCACAATTTGAGATATCATGCCCCCTGGTTAGCGGGAAAAAGTTGTGATTGATATTTTCGGTAGACCAATCCAGCATATTGACATTGTGACATTCAATACAGTTTGTCGAAAAACCAGCGCTTGCATGATTTGGATTGGTGGTAGCTGTATATTCATCCAGGTGGCAATTGATACACTCATTTCCGATCCTTTCAAACGTAAGATTCGATGCCGATTCATGACATTCAAAGCAGTTGGCCATGGTATGGGCGCCCAATAGTGGGAATCCATTTTCGTAATGAAGTTCAGTGACATTATTCACCAGCCAATTTTCGGGGGCATGACATCTCGCGCAATCGGTACCGACCGTCTGGTTGTGCATATCGGTGTGACAAGAGATACATTCCGTTTGCGCTTCTGAAAATACCAACGTCTGGTGGCAGGACCTGCAATCCACCACAGCATGCTGTCCCTGCAGAGGAAAGTCAGTTCTGTTGTGGTCAAATCCTTTTGATTTATAAGGAAGCTGCAATCCGGTGGTGGTGGAGATCATGGTGCTGTTCGGTACATTATTTTTCCAGAATTCAGAAGAGATCTCCCATCCGGCTGACGTATGACACGTACTGCAATCCGTTTTGAAATGAATGCCATGTGGGTTTTGACCGAACAGATTGATCGTCAACCCCAACAATAATATTATTGGTGACAGTCTATGCATTCGAACCTTTTTAGTTTATACAGAACAAAAATTTCACCCTGCTCCTCTTTTTCTTTATGACAGGCAGCACAATCCACCTCAATGTGTTTACCATCCAGCTTAAAAGCGGTTTTATCATGATTAAAATAAATGGCTTCCCAATTTTCAAACCCATGACACTTTTTACAATCGGTCACTCCCCTATCCTCAAATTGCTGCCGGTGTACATTCTGATGACAACTCACACATTCCATGGATAAATCCTTAAAATTCTCAAACTTACGAACCGTATTGTTTTCATCATGTCCATGACAAGCCATGCAATCCTGTTTGTCATGCGCACCTGCCAATACAAATTTGGTCTGGCTGTGATCAAAATGATTTTCTTTCCAGGTGGCAATGGAATGGCAACTTTCACAGGATTGATTGGGATAATATTTTTCATCGATATAATTCTCGTGAACATTCTCATGACAGTCCACGCATCTTTCACCGATACCCCGGAACTGCCATCGGGTTGTCTGTTTATGGCATGCAAAACAGGGTGTGGCTAAATGCCCTCCTTCCAATGAGAAGGCACCCTCATTATGTTCCTCAAGAGTGAACGAACTATTGGTAAATCCATTGACCGTATGGCATTCGGCACAATCAGGATTGACGCCATTTTTCACAAATTCCCGGTTATGATAATCTGCATGGCAGGATACACAACGGTTGTGTGATAACGGATTGGTGTAATTGGTTACATGGCATTTTCTACAATCCACATTACGATGCCTGCCAAGCAGGTTAAAGCCCGTCATCTGATGATCAAAGTTTTTAAGAGAGCTTGCCACCATGAAGGATTCCTCACTGTGACATTCCGTACAGTTCTGCCCGAATTTATTATCATGCACATCCTCGTGGCAGGAAGTACAATGCTGAAAATCTATATCCACAAAGCGTTGGAACTCTTTTCCATTTTTTTGCTCTACCTCGTGGCACTCAATGCAGGCAACGTCCCTGTGCTTTCCCTTCAGCTTAAAATCGGCCTCCTCATGATTAAAGTGAGCGGCGGGAGAAAAAGTCTCTGTATCGTGACAACTGGCACAATCCTGGGGTAAAGTTTTCTGATGGACGTCCTCATGGCAGGACAGACATTCCTCTTCCAGCCCCAGGAAGGTATTTTTATTTTTTTTAAGATCATTATCTGCGATCAGATCGGGCTGGTGGCAATCCCTGCAATCGATCCGCGTATGTTTTCCTGTCAGATCAAATCCTGCCAGTTGATGTTTAAAATTTTCCTCTTCAAAACGGACCATATTGAAATTTCTTCCATGATGATCACTGTGACAGGAAGCGCATTCCTTTCCCATCACTTCAGAAGAGGCATGATATCCTCTTTTCTGTTCGATCAGGGATTTAATATTATCATGACAATCTAAACACAGGTTATTCGACACCTTTTTGCCCAATACATGACATTCCGTACATTTCATAATCCCTTCCAGATCGGCGTGGGCATGGGACAATTCACCGGGTGAAATCTGCGAATTGGCCTTTACCGTGATAAAGATCAGGATCAGGATGATATATAGTACGCTTTTCTGCATCATGAACTTATAGAATAAAAGGCTTCATCCTAACCGTATTTTTTTAAAGTGTAACCAAATCTTTTAGTGATCCTGACTCCAGCTTTCTGGAGAAAATCGGTAGGTAATTCCCCTCCTGCGAAAATATAAACCAGGTCATTCTTGACATTGACGCGTTTATCTTCAATTTCCATGGCCACATATTCCTTCTCGACAGATAAGAGGTTGGATCGGTACTTAACATTCAAAATGCCCGTTTGCTCTGCCTGAGTTAGTTTTTCCCGGTTTTGCGGCTTGATCCTGTTAAAGGCTTCATTCCTGTAGGAAAGGATCACCTTATTTTGTTCAGCCAGGGCCAGTGCGGCCTCTACGGCAGAATCCCCTCCACCGACCACTACGATGTTTTTGTCCTGAATATTCTCCGGTTCAAGTAACCGGTAAGCTACCTTTTCAGTGTCTTCCCCGGAAATATTTAATTTTCTTGGGCTTCCTCGCCTTCCAATGGCCAGGAGAATTTTTTTGGCTTTAAAAATCTCCTCTGTATTTGTCTTCAGTCTGAAATGATCATTCGCATAGGATATCTCATCCACTTTTGTCTGCACTTTGATCGAAATGTTGTTTTCTGACAGCACTTTCGTCCATAATCCAAGTAATTCCGCTTTACTGGTGTTATAAAGCTGTACTTTACCATAGAGGGGCAAATGCATGGGTGAAGTCATGACGATTTTGGACCTGGGAAAGGTAAAAACAGTACCACCGAGGGAGTCCTGTTCCAGCGTTAAAAAATTCAGATTGTGTTTTTTGGCCATCAGCGAGGCAGCGATCCCGGCAGGTCCGGCTCCGACAATGATCAGATCATAGGAAGATGGATCTCTTCGAATACCGGATCTTATGATGTTTTCGACTGCGTTTTGTCCTTGTTCCACGCTGTTCTTGATAAGTCCCATTCCCCCTAACTCCCCGGCGATGTAGATGCCGGGCACATTGGTCTGAAAGTCCTGGTCGATATGCGGAAGGTCAACACCCCTTTTCTCAGTCCCTATGACCAGGGAAATGGCTTCTACCGGACAGGCGTGGAAGCATGCACCATGTCCGATGCATTGCGAGGCATTGATCAACGTCGCCCGGCCATTCATGACTCCCAGGATATCTTCTTCAGGACAGGCCGTTACACAGGCACCGCTTTTGATGCAGGTATTTAGATCAATCTTTGGATAGAGGGATACCGGCTCAAAGAGTCCCTCCTCTTTGGCCTTCTCTACCTTTGCTTCTACCTCTTTGGAAGTTTTTTTCAGCTTTCTCAGATAGATATACAGGATGATGCCGCAAAAAAGAAAGGCAATCAAATAGGTGGTCAATTGTTCCAACGACATATATTATCAGTTAAAATATCCATGTTGCTCCGAATGCAAGGGTAATCCCCACGTGAATGACCATGATGACCAACATGATGAGTGCAAAAGGCAAATGCGCGATGTGCCAGTATTTGAACATCTGCTGCATGGTCTGTAACCGTTCGATCTTGTTATTCAGGGTGATCTCGTTTTTAATGATGCGGGTCACCTGTTTGATTCGGGTGCTGGACAATTTATTTTTCCGAAGGGTTTTCTTCACCTGCCTGACCCTTTTCCAATCCTCCATATGTTTTTGGATCGCCCGGCTGATCAAGTTCCTGGACTGGTATTGTGTGGTAAAATTGGTATAATACAAGATGGATTGGTAACTTTTTTCATCGAGATTATACCGGTTTTTTAAGCTTGCATCCAGATTGCTTTTCATCTCCCTCACTTCGTTCAAGCTCAGTTCCCGGCCCTCAATGGTCCTTGGGATCTGGATATAAATGAACCGCCCAATGACTCCACTGGCCACCACGATCACCATGCTCCAGAAACTAATCGATACAATCCCTCCAAATTTGAATGAAGTATGGAATAAGACCAGGATGGGTCCTAATACACAAAGAAAAATATGGAATTCCAGCCAGTATTTGAGCCGGCCGAACCGTGAAAGGAACCTGTATCTCTTCCTGGCCATATAGGAAAATACCCCAACCACGATCATCAAGGTACCGATGATCCCGAATCCATGGCCATATAAACCGCTGGACTTGAAAAGATCATGATCCGGGTGATAGAACCGCTCCTCCAATGAGGTGCTGTAATAAGGCATTCCTTTATACAAAAGAAGGAGCGTGGCCAGTACAACGATACTAACCATAAAATAGACATAAAAGCGATGCGCCTGCATAAATAGATAATTCACGGTTACATCAATAACATGTTCAGTAAATCAGGCATTTGATGCTACTGCATGTTTAATTCAAAGAGTATTAGCCAGGCTTTCTGATCATAAGGATTATTTTCAAAAACATAAAATGGTCAAAAATCATTACGCAGACCTTCCCAATGCCAAAAAGGAACCAGAATTATAAAGTAATGATTATTAACAGGATAAATATTATTGAAAGGATTAATTTTTGTCAAAATGACAAATAAATTCCCAAACCTTCTATCCGACACAATCCTTTTCGGGTCCATCCATTTCATACTTACAGTCTATTACGGTTGATCATTGACACATTTGGTTCATAGAACTAAAAAGGAATATTTATTATCCTTAATATTCTGAAGCCCACTCCGAAGCATCCAGGGGGCTGGAATCCTTGTGTTTGAAAAACGACTACCTGCTAACATTTTTTTTTAACTACTGTATATAACAGATGAAAACCTGGGACTCCTACCTGGCATTGAATATATTATTTTAAAGTGTGCGCTTGCGGCTGTTATGCTGAGATTTATTTAAACCGTCTTTTATTTAAAATTTTCAGGGATAAGGCCTATTTTATACTAGATCAATAGCCGATTTTAAAAGATGAAAATTGCTACCAGAGTCATAATACTTATGGCCGCATTGTTATAATACTTATAATCACATTGTTGTTGATACAATTTTTTAATGGTTTGAGTGGCATTGTTGGGGATTATCTGCTGATGAAGGATCCAAGTGGCACCGGCTTACAAATGCCACTTGAATGGTTGAAAAACACACCTTTTACCAATTACCTGGTCCCGGGTAAGGTGCTTTTTGTTTTTAACGGGCTTGGGAATCTGGGTGGTAATCTTGCGACGTTACTTAAATACAGGAGATCCGGAGAAACGGCCACTCTGTTCGGGGCGATCATGATGATCTGGATCGTCAGCCAGGTGGGTTGGATCGGATATCAATGCGGGCTTCAGCCTTTGTATTTCGTGACCGGGCTGGCCCAGTTGATCCTGGGATTGTGGCGGATCCGGCGGAAATAATTGAACTGCGGAAGGCGCAGGAAATTTTGGAAGGTTATTAAATTCTATGCTGAACTTCCCGCACACTCAATGAAAAAAATACTAAAATCCTATTGGAAATATATATTTTGATTGAAATCTTCTTATTTATAAACCAAAAAAGGTTACATTTTGTACTAAAACGTTATTAAATATAACAAAATAAAGATTATCTATTGAGATGATTTTGTGATTCCATTTGGGAAGTATCCTGGTATATATCTGTTGAAGATCACATGAGATTAAAAAAGACATAAATGATGGAGAAAAATATCCGAACATTTCAACTGGCCCTCGATGAACAGCAGATCCATATACTGGTGACAGGGCTCCATAAATTACCCGGAGGTCAATGTTTGGATCTTCTCGGCAGCATAAGGAACCAGATCCAACAGCAGATGCAAACGGAGGTGAAGTCTTCGGGGCGGAAGTCGGTGATGTAATAATCTGAACTTCAAAAATCACATTTTTTAACCTGTGACCGGATTTATTCCCCCGGTAGGGTCTGTTCGTATCCCTTCTCAATCATTTTATAATTATTTGGATTACAGTAATGGCTGGTATGGACATTACAGCAAGCATCTTACGGATCCTTCGCGGGGAGCTCAGGATGAAAACGTGCTTTTTTTAAGTATACAGTCCATACAGATATGCTTTTTACCCTGAGTTTTACGAAGGGCCTGTTCGTATCCCTTCTCAATCATTTTATAATTATTTGGATAACAGTATTGGCTGGTATGGACAATACATCAAGCATCGTACGGATCCTTCGCGGGGAGCTGAGGATGAAAACGTGCACTTTTTAAGTATCCAGTCCATACAGATATGCTTTTTACCCTGAGTTTTACGAAGGGCCTGTTCGTATCCCTTCTCAATCATTTTATAATTATTTGGATTACAGTAATGGTTGATATGGACAATACAGCAAGCATCGTACGGATCCTTCGCGGGGAGCCCAGGATGAAAATGTAGTTTCTTTGATTATTCAATCCATACAAATACGATTTTTACCCTGCGCTCCTGACAAGGATCTATCCGCGTTTACAAATAAAAATCAGTTCTTGGATGCGGATCAAACGGGGGCCAATCCATGACTTGTGCATTAAGAAACTTGAGGCTTGGATTAAAATCTTTAATAAGAGCTAGTTTTTTTATTCGTTTCCAACCTTTAATCTCTTTTTCTATTAGAATGGCATCTTCAACATATTGATAATTTTCAAAATATAAAAGATTGTAACAGTAATATTTTCCTGCAAAGGTGTCAGGTTTACCACGGTTTAAATAATGTTCAATGAGCCTGTATTCAAGATAGTTGGTCCGCCCGGTGTACAATACTGATTTTTGGGGATTGGTAGTAATGTAGACGTAAAAACAATAGCTGGTCATGAGATTAATAGATATAGATTATATAATTATGTTACTCAATATTCATTAAAAATTAAATATCGTACATATCCTTCACAGGGAGCTCAGAATGAAAAGATATCCATTTATTAATTCAATTTTAACCAAACACACTTTTTACCCTGAGCTGTGCGAAGGGTCTTAACGTATCTCTCGCATTATTTCATATCATTATTTGTATTCCAGCAGGTATATATATTCACTCAGAGTCGGATAGATCCTTCGTGGAACTGAGGATAAAAACGCGATTTTTTTAAGTACCCAGTCCATACAAAAATACTTTCTACCCTTCACACCCTTCTCCCATGGATCATCGGTCTTCGATGGGAATAAGAAGGCCAAGTATTAGAATCCTGTTCTACTTCAATTCAATGCTCCTCCCCTTCCTGACTTTCCACTTTTTGATGAGTTTTAGTGACAGGGAAATCATAAAGGATATAATCATTGTATTTGGCTTCATTCCGGTTTTTCCAGATCTCTTTTCCAATATTGCAGATCGCCAGGACCTCCTGGTAGATATGGTTGGCCAGCCCGGTCCTTTCCATACTGGAAATCTCGCGGTCTGCTACGGCATCCAGTTTTTTTTCGATGGCTTCATTGAACTGGTCCGCCAGATTGATCAACTCCTTCAGCTCCGTCTTATACAAACCCGTTTTTTTAAGCTCATTCAGATACATTTCTGCAATTCGGGCCACACGCTTCCCGGTACGGAACAAAGCTTCATCGGTCATCCTGGAGATAGATCCGAACCCGAATTTCCTGTAATGTGGATTGTGATTATCAAAAAGGATGCTCACACGGACCATGATCTTCCGGATGGATTCCAGCAGTTCTACCTTCAGCAAATTTTTTTTCTCAGTAGCAATCATTATCTCTCCTTCCAGTTCCTCATCGGTTGGAAAATCAGTGAAACTTATGATCAGATTCTCAATTTTTTCGGCATTCTCCTGATCATAACCGAATTCCTGAAACGCATCCAGGTCCCGGGTCATGAACTTGACCTTTAAGATCATTTCCCTTGGGAATTCATCATAGTTAAAATGAAACTGTTTTGTTTGATACATAGCCAGTTTAATTAAGGTGAAACAATAATTTAATTCAAAAGCTTCTGGTTGAAACTTGACAACAATTTAAAAATCCGAAACGGATTTTGCAACCCTTCCAGGAGTTTAAATTTAATGATTATCGATAGATTTAGAGGAGCCTGGACGCATCCGGGATCCAGGCATCGGGTTTTCATAGATTATGGGTGCCCTTTTCATGATATAACTGTCTCACCCAAAACCATAATGAATCATTTAAGTATCGAGGCGTATGTCATTAAAGATCAATCATATATTAGTCATACGTGACTCATTTTTTCTTACAGCTCATGAATCTTCCAGTTACATGCGAACAAGTTCAAACGTTCCTTGAAGTTATATAAGCATACAAACTATTCATTCAAGTAAACCATGAAGCTATTTAAACAGGCTTCGAATTATTTCCAGTGTATTAAGAAGCTACTCAATGAAGCTATGAAGTTTTTCCAATGCCTTATGAAGTTCTTATAGTGACCAATGAATCACTATGAGCAGTCGATGAAGTTTTTCAATTGGTTAAAGAATTATGAACCACAACCAACGTAAAAATTCAAATAATCAATGAAATCTTGTTTTACCATGATGTAAAGCTTGGTGGTCTTTTTTAAAGACTCAAAAATTGGAGCACCTTCGTCATCCAATCCTACTAATTTAACAGCCATAAATTACTGAATGTTTTGGGTCCGTGGAGCCATTTATTCTGTGGATTGAAATGACATTATGTTATTTTGTAAAGCTTCAAATAAGGTGCGGTACATCTTTTTCAATACCGGATAGACCTTTCAGGGCCAAGGTACAGTTTGAAATTTATTTCCAATTTCATGCAACTTTTTCTTATCCCAAAAGTCTCCTTATTAAAACTCACAACACATATTCATTGACATCATGATCCGCAACTATTTTATCGTTACGCTGAGAAATCTTTTAAAGAACAAGATTTATTCAGTCATCAACATTGCCGGACTTTCCATCGGCATTACTTGCAGCATCCTGATCCTTTTATGGGTGTATGATGAAGTTTCCTACGATAGATTCCAGCCCAAGATTGACCGCCTATATCAACTCTGGGTGAGTTCGGAGTTTGACAATACCATCAATACCTGGCAATCTGTTCCCCTGCCCACCTATGAAGGACTCAAAACTGCGAATACGCATATCAAAAATGTAGCGGTAGTGGACTGGGGCGGGGACCACCTCCTTACCGTCGGAGAAAAAAGGATCTATAAAAGAGGATATTATGTGAGCGAGGAGTTCCTTACCATGTTTGAATTTCCACTGATCTATGGGAACGCACCGGATATCTTGAATGATGCCTCTTCGATTGTCATAACCGAAGAAACGGCCCGGATCTTTTTCGGGGATGAAGATCCCATCAACCGGATCATCCGCGTCGATGACACCGGTGACCTGAAGGTTTCGGGAGTTTTAAAAGACATTCCGGGAAATTCCTCTTTTGAGTTTGACTTTCTTCTTCCCAGGAAATACTGGCGGTCTATCAATCCCTGGGTCATAGACAATGAGGATAACTGGGGCAATTATTCCTTCCAGGTATTTGTGGAATTATCAGACCCTTCTCACCTGGATGAGGTGAATAAAGCCATCGGGCCCATGCTGGTGGAACATGATGAAGGAGAACTTAAACCCGTACTGTTCCTGTATCCGATGGAGCGGTGGCATCTCCATTCAAGTTTTGAAAACGGTCAGGAAAAAGGAGGCATGATTGATTTTGTACGGATGTTCTCGCTCATCGCCGTCTTCGTACTCATCATTGCCTGTATCAATTTCATGAATCTTGCTACAGCCCGATCAGAAAGAAGGGCTAAGGAAGTGGGGATCCGGAAAAGTGTTGGTTCGCGAAGGATTGATCTGATCTTTCAGTTCATTTCGGAATCCCTCCTGATCACCCTGATTGCCTATGTTCTGGCCATCCTGCTGGCGCAACTCCTCCTGCCCTTATATAATCACCTGGTGGAAAAGGAATTGGCCATACCATACACTTCCATTCGATTCTGGCTTTTTTCCTTTTCTGTGATCTTCGTAACCGGAATGATCTCCGGAAGTTATCCGGCTTTTTACCTCTCTTCTTTCAGGCCGGTGAAGGTCCTCAAGGGAAGGATCCTGGAGGGCCGGCGGGGCAGCCTGCCCAGGAAGATTCTGGTTATACTGCAGTTCGGTTTTTCTATTTTATTGATCATTGCCACCCTGGTCATTTATAATCAGATACAAATGGTTAAAAACAGGGAACTGGGCTATAACCAAGAAAACCTCATCATGGTGGATCGCAATGAGGAGCTGGATCGGAATTATTCCGCTTTGAAAAATGATTTGCTTCAATCCGGGATCGTGGAAGGCGTGACTGTATCCAACAGTCCGATTACCCAGATAAACTCCAATAATTTCCTGGGTTGGCCGGGTAAACCCGAAGAACAGCGCGTACTCTTCACCACCATTACCACAGAATATGACTATGCGCATACTATGGACATCAAGATACTGATGGGGCGGGATTTTTCAAAGGACTTTCCAAGTGACTCGTCTGCCATCCTGGTCAATAAAGCAGCGCTGGATCTCATGAGTCTGGAAGACCCCCTGGGTATCGAATTGGATTTGTGGGGTGAAAAAAGAACCCTGATCGGTGTCCTTGATAATGTACTGATGGGATCCCCTTTCCAGGAAGTCAAACCCTTGTTCACCATCATGGATGACTGGGGAGGATACATCACCGTCCGCATCCGGAAAACGAATGATCTCCAGGCTTCCCTTCAGCAGATCAAAGGGATATTTGAGAAATACAATGCTGCGTACCCGTTCGAATACCGGTTTGCCGACCAGGAATTCGATAAAAAGTTCAAATACATCAATCTCACCAGCAGTCTTTCCAATCTTTTTGCCACCCTGGCCATTGTGATCACAGGGCTGGGTTTGTTAGGGCTTGCGGCCTATACAGCTGAGCAGAGAACCAAGGAAATAGGTATCCGGAAGGTGATGGGCGCCTCGGTAACGAGTATTGTGCGCCTGATCACCCGTGATTTTTCCAGGCTCGTCCTGGTGGCCTATCTCCTATCCGCCCCGGTTTCCTGGTGGTTGTTAACTCAATACCTGGAGCGGCATTATCCCATTCATACGGAAATTCATTTCTGGGTTTTCGTAGTGACCGGGATCTTTGCCCTGCTTTTGGCCCAGATCATTGTCATGACACAAACCATCCGGGCGGCCCAGGATAACCCGGTGAATTCGTTGAGGGATGAGTGAGAGGAATGAATATTTCATTATTGAAACCCTGTATTTTCTGTTTTAAACTCAAGGGGGATATTTATGCGCCATATAGAAATTTCATCCGAAGATCCCGATAAAATCCCGGAACGGGTCCGGGAACACCAGTCTCCAGAGAAAAGTTTTCCCTTCAATGTAGTCGCTCGGGTTTCAGTGGACATGTGGGAAGGTTTCCCGATTGATTTGGAATCGAAGCCTGTACATTGTCGGATTCAATGATCACAATCACTCGGCAATCACTACGCAAAATTCCTGAAAGGCCAAGCGATTGTTTGAGTGACCCCATCGCGGATAAGATCCGGGAACGGTTGAACTAGGAAGATGTTTCTTTCCGACTATATATTATACCAATACGTGATCTTCAGCACCAGTGCGCGGTTTTTGCTAGAAAAATCGATGGATCCCAGGGTATCTCCTGGCAGGTAGTTTTCGGTATATACCAGGAAAATGTCCGATGCAGGCAGGAACCGCCACTGAAAACGGGCGTTGATATTGATATTATCGGCCTGTTCGTTGTACTGTACAAAGGTGGTGAGGAAGACGTTATTGGTAAAGGTCAATTCGAGACGGGGGCTCAGTAGGAGATAATTTGTACTGGTATAAGGATCCGGGAGTTGAATATCGTTGTAATCAAAATCTATGTTGATGCTTCCGTAAGGCTGGAACCGGTAACCGATCCCTCCTTCTACGTTGAACCGGTCCCCATTAAAATAACCACCATAAGACGCATCCAGGCTATAGGTGACAAGTTTTTTCGGGGTGGAATGATAGGAAAAGCCTGTATGCCACCAGGAATAATCGGATCCAGCCTGTAGTTCTTCCCCACCGGAATTGGTCGGATCGAAAGGATCCAGCAAAAGGATATAATTATGGGCCACTCCAACACCAAAAGTACTCCGGTTCAACATATCAAATTCATAGACCAGCTGGGTTTCGCTATCCGTAATTTCGAATTCTTTATCAAAAATATTCATGACGTCCAGGCTGGGACCGTGGGATACCAGCCATTTGGATTTAGGAAAAAAGCGGTATTTGAATTCAGGGGCCATCTGAAAGTATCCCGTGCGGGGGACAAATCCGACCTCGGCATTATAGTTTTGCCCCACATAATTATGAACCCATTCCACCGTGAATTTTTTGGTGTCATATTGCAGGTTTGCTGCATGAAAAAAATCATCTCCCGAAAGGTTCGGGCTAAACGATTTATGGAGTAAAAATTTTCCAGACCAGAGGTTATTGGCAGATGCCAGGTTGTATTCGATACCCAGGTCACGGTTATATTCAGTAAAACTGGAATCATGCGCTGCATAATCCAGGTTGAAGGATTCCCGGTTGATGAAGGAAGCCGTAATGTTTGAACGGGCAAAAACCTGCCGCTGCAGCACCGCCACTGCATAATTCTGGGAAGGGATCCCTCCCCTTTCCAGATTTCCTTCCGAATCATAACGTGCGCCTGCATCACCGGTATGGATGTCCATCACTCCTAGGCGCCAGTTCTTATTCAACCTGCCGCTTACACGGCCCCCTGCATAAATGGGACTTTCGAGGCCGATCCGGCGGGAGAAAAAGGGATGTACTCCGTGAAAACCCAGATTGGCAAAAAGATCAGAATTTTCAAGGAAGAATTGTCTTCTTTCCGGGAAAAACAGTTCAAAACGGCTCAGGTTGGTAACCTGGCGGTCCACTTCCACCTGTGAAAAATCAGGATTCACTGTCAGGTCCAGATTCAGGGAGGGTGTGATAGAGACCTTGGCATCAAAACCGGCTTCAAACTTATTCTCCACGGGTGTGCCTGCCTCCTTGTCTTTCGAGGTGGAGGCGGTCATATAGGGGATCAGGGAAATATTGGTACCCGGAGGGGGTGGCAATTCGTCCCAGATCATATTGCCAGTGAAAGCGAGTGAAGCGGAAGGAAATTGCCTGGGAATCGGGGTCCAGGAAGATTTTTCATTTAATTTAAGATCAAGGCGGCTGAAATTGATCCCCCATTTCAGAATGTCTTTTTTATATCGAAGCGTTTTAAAAGGAATGGCGGCTTCCCAGATATATTTATCCTCGTAATTCTTTACAGCGGATTCCCATTTATTATCCCAATTGAGGTTAACGGTTCCTCCATCTGCCTGCAAACCATCCCATTGGGCACCTGCAGCATTCGCTCCAAAAGAAAATCCATTGGTTTTATCATCGAAAGGATCGATGAAGACCAGGAAGTTATCATTCCCCCCGAAGTTAAAATCACGCTTCATGGATTCCACCACATATCCGCCGGGCAGTGTATCCCAACATACGGCTGAGATATAAAAATTCTTTTGATCGTAGGTGACGCGTACTTCCGTTTTGGCATTGGCATAGCTGGTATCCATAGGCAGCATCATAAAAAAATGATCCGCCACTTCGGCCACCTGCCAGGATCTTTCATCCAGAACGCCGTCAACCTTAATTTCATCTACCGCTTTGTTGCAATGGATCTCAAAGGCATCATTGATCTTTTGAGCGGGCAAATAAGTTGAGAAAAATACAAAAAAATAAAAAATGAATAAAAGGCGCTTTAACATGTCATTATCAAATCAAACGCTGCGAAAATAACGCTAATTTTTGAAGGAATTTTAAAGGAAAAGCAAAAAGTTAAAAATTAATTAATTTATCCACAGATAAAAATCAGATAAGTAATGGGCGGAGATAAACCATGCAAATGGCGGCATACCGGAATCTATTTCAAAGGAGAGAACGCGGAGCTGGTTTGCTGGAAAATTAACCCCAGGAATCGCAGAGGTTAACGCAGAGAATCTTGTTTTTGAATTAACCGCAGGTATCTCGGAAGAAGCGCAGAGAATGTGGATGACTTGGATCTTACCGGTAAGATCGGAATTAACCGGGACAGGGATCCCGGAATAAACCGAGACAGGGATCCCGGAATAAATACGGGACAGGGGTCCGGGAATGAATCCGGGACTTTACACTCAGCCGGTATTCAGCGTGATAAATCCCCCGTCGATCGGGTAAAAACAGCCAGTGATGAAACTGGCCTGGTCGGAACAGAGATAAGCGATCAGCTGGGCTACTTCTTCTGGATTTCCCATGCGGCCAATGGGCTGTGTTTTCGACAATTTATCGAACATTTCCACTTGATGGTCGGGAAAATATTTTTCCAGATACCCATCCACAAAAGGCGTATGAATTCTTGCCGGACCCACGGCATTGCAACGGATACGATCCTTGATAAAATCTTTTGCAATGGAATAGGTCATGGTCAGGATAGCGCCCTTACTCATCGAATAAGCAAAACGATCGGCAATCCCCGTTACGGCAGCTACGGATGATAAATTTACGATGGATCCGCCACTACCTTGTTTCATATGCCGGATGGCAAAATGAGAACAACTGTATACGGATCTTACGTTGACTGTGTACAATTGATCCATATCCTCCGGGGTGGTCGTTTCTGCTGTGCCGATATGTGCGATGCCGGCATTGTTCACTAATACATCCAATCGTCCCGATTGTTTTACAATGGAATCAAAAACTTCGCCTACCCTCTGATGATCAGAAACATCGCAAACATGAAAAAGAGCTTTATGGTCATTTCCCCCAATATTTTGAATCACTTCCCGGCCATGCGTTTCATCCACGTCAAGGATGTGAACGGTTGCACCCAGGGTATGAAACACTTTTGAAATGGCTTCCCCGATACCCTTTGCACCTCCGGTAATAATGGCTGTTTTATTTTTTAATTCAATCATTTAGTGCGATTTAAAAGCTGAAAAATGCTGTTTCTGATTGCCCAGCTGGTCGATTTCAAGTTCAACAACATCCCCATCCTTCAAATACCGGGGTGGTTTTTTCCCGAGTCCGACCCCCGCCGGGGTGCCCGTGGAGATCAGATCACCTGCTTCCAGTTTCATGAATTGGGAAATGTACCATACCAGGTAGGCCGGGTTAAATACCATGTGGGAGGTATTACCCGATTGCATTTTCTCTCCATTTACGGTCAGTTTCATTCCAAGATCCATCACATTTCTGATCTCATCTTTAGTGACCAGATAGGGACCTGCCGGACTGAAACCCGGGCAGGATTTTCCTTTTACCCATTGGCCACCCCGGAACAATTGAAAATCTCTTTCGGATAAATCATGAACCAAACAATAACCGGCAATGGCATGTTCTGCTTCCTTTATGTCATTTAAATACAGGATATCATGGTTCAATACAACCCCCAATTCCACCTCCCAATCTGTTTTTACACTCCCTTTCGGAATGGTCACTTCATCATAGGGTCCACTGATGGTATTGGATGCTTTCATGAACAGAACAGGCTCTTTGGGTAATTCCATGCCTGATTCCCTGGCATGATCCGAATAATTGAGCCCCACACAAAGGATGGTACCGGGTCTTGCCACCGGACTTGCCCAACGTTCTTTTGAGGGGACTTCTTTTAAAGATTCTTTTTCAGCAATTTCATGCAGTTTCTTTAACCCACCCTCCTGAAAAAAATCCCGGTTCCAGTCAACAAAGTAATCTGAACAATCCAGTCTTTTCCCCTGGATCATAATTCCTGGCTTTTCCACTCCGATATTTCCAAATCTGATCAGTTTCATTTTATTATATGTTATTTAAATTAAAATTACATTTTCTGGCTGTCTTAAAAGTGCCAAAACTGTCATTTCTATCCTACCAATGGCAGGAATAATCTTTTTATGCTTGATTTCACCTCGTTCCCTGCAATGACATGTTTTAGTAACTATCAAATAATCAATCTATTATATATCTATTCCATTATTTTCAAGCCCCCTTTATCTTCGGATATGTTCTATTAATTTTATATCTCTTTGATGAAACATCCTATTAATAATAAAGCCCCGGAAAGGTTTTATTATGGTAACAAATCTACACCGGGGATGAACTAACCCTGGAGGGGTTCCATGTTTCCATTGCTGATGGAACCCCTTTGGGGTTGTTATTAAAATAACATTGAATCTAACAAGTATGCAATCCCTCCGGGATTTGTGAAAACAGAATAATGAATTGTTACAGAAATACTTCAAATAATCATAATGAAACTCCTCTTTTCCAGGGAATAAAATCATTCTGTCCCTTTACTACTGCTGCGGGTACCGCTCGTCCGCTTGCCACTTCTATGATATAATCCAGCAATTTCTCACCTAGGCTCTGAATGGAATCCTTTCCCCGGAGGATTGATCCGGCATCAAAGTCAATGATATCATTCATCCTTTCATACAAAGAGGTGTTGCTCGAAACCTTGATCACCGGGCAGACAGGATTACCGGTGGGTGTACCAAGCCCGGTGGAAAAAACGATCACATTCGCCCCGGATCCCGCCAGTCCGGTGGTGCTTTCCACATCATTTCCCGGGGTACAAAGCAGATTTAAACCGGGTGTGACCGCCTGTTCGGTATAATCAAGTACATCCGTAACAGGTGAGGTCCCTCCTTTTTTTGCCGCGCCGGCCGACTTCATGATATGGGTGATCAGACCATCCCTGATATTCCCGGGGGATGGATTGTTGTCGAAACCGGATCCCACCGCCATGGCTCTGTCGGCATACTGGCGCATAATCACCGCGAATTTTTCTGCCAGGTCCCTGTTGACGCAGCGGTTCAATAGTTCCTGTTCCACGCCACTTAATTCCGGAAATTCTGAAAGGATGGCAATCCCTCCCAATGCAACCACCATGTCCGAAACATATCCAAGGGTCGGATTGGCCGATATCCCTGAAAAACCATCCGATCCGCCGCATTCCAGGCCCAGGATCAATTTATTCAGAGTGGCCGGTTTTCTTTCATTTTTATTGGCTTCGATCAATCCTACAAAGGTTTTTTTGATGGCGTCAGATAAATATTCCTTTTCACTTGAATACTTCTGCTGTTCAACCAGCACCAGGGGTTTGGAAAATGTCGGATCAATTTTCTCAATCATCTTTTGAAGCAGCGGGATCTGTGCATGCTGGCAACCCAGGCTCAGGACTGTGGCACCTGCCACGTTTGGATGCGTAATGTAGCCAGCCAGTAATGCGCACAATACCTCAGAATCATCACGGGTACCTCCACACCCTCCCTCATGTATCAGAAATTTTATGCCATCGATATTACGGAAAATCCGGTTCTGCGTGACCTCCGCCGTCGTACGTATGATATCGGATCGGAGAATTTTTTCGTGGTCCGTTCCTGCCTGATAATGTTTAACCAGGGGTTGGATGTCAATTAGAAAATCCTTATCCTCCGTATAGCCCAAAGATTCTGCCAGTGTCTTCTTCAACACTTCGATGTTCCGGTTTTCACAGAAAACGAGCGGTATGAACACCCAATGATTGGCCGTCCCAACCCTTCCGTCTGACCGGTAATAACCGTCAAAAGTTCTTTTTTCCCATGCCGATACATCGGGTGCATTCCAACTTGTATTTTGTTTCCCCACCGAATAATCCTCTGAAGCATGAATGACATTTTGAATCGTGATCAGCTCGCCTTCCCGGATCTGTTGCAGGGCTTTTCCTACCAGTACACCATACATCAGAATCTCATCGCCAGTAAGCATATCCCTCATGGCAAATTTATGTTTAGCAGGGACCGGGAGTTTGATGATCATTTCTTTTCTATTAAACGTCACTTTTCTACCGGCTTCAAGGTCTTCGAGAGCGATCAACACATTATCCTCCGGATGTAATTGTATATAGGGATTTCCCATTAATTTATTCTTGATTTTTAATCGTAATAACTATTTTCTGGGCAGTTGATTTCCGCTTTTCGCAGGAATTCAACCACCTTAAGTATAAGCTCCCCTCGTGATTCTCAAAAATTAATAAAATTTCCCGTTAATCACATTTTCCACCAACTCTTTTCTACTTAATCATAAAATTTATAAATTTTTCACGTTTAAGGCTCCGGCATCCATCGGGAATTATGGGATAAAACATCCCCCCCCGGCCCCCTTTCAAGAGGGGAAGTTTCGAATTTCAGAATAAATACTTAATACATGAAGAATTAGATTGACTCATTGCTCTTCCACGTTTAAAATAAACTTAAGATGAACCAACCCTGAGGGGTTCCATGTTCCCATTGATGATGGAACCCCGCCGGGGTTTGTGTGTATAAGATATGGATTGTTACAGAAATATGACACCTCCGGGGTTATTATAAATATAATATCGATTCTAACAAATAGGTTACCCCTCCGGGGTGGGTATAAAAATTACATCGATTATAACAAAGATGAGACTCCTCCAGGGTTAGCGAAAATAGAACATGGATTATTAGAGAAATACTAACACACCAGGGTAGCATTAAGAATGCTTTGAATTTCTTTCTGAGAATTCAAACGCGTTTCGCTGGTTCAGGGATTTAATAATTGTTCGAGTTGTCTTCCCTGTTTTAGTTGTAAAACAGGTTGGGTAATAAAAGCGATATTTGCGGAATGTAGGTAACCAGTAAAAGCACCAGAATACTCACCAGCACAAACGGGATAACACTCCTGCTGACTTCATCGATGGAAATTTTACCTATACTTGATGCCACAAACAAACATACCCCGACCGGAGGAGTGGTCAGCCCGATGATCAGGTTTAATACGGCGATCACGCCAAATTGAATGGGATCCACGCCCACGGAAACAGCCACATTCAATAAGACCGGAAAAAGGATGAGCAGGGCAGCGATCGTTTCCATAAAAGTGCCCACCACCAGCAGGATCAGGTTGATCAGGATCAGAATGATAAACTTATTGGTGGTGAAGCCCAGAAGACTTTCCGAGATTAAAACAGGAAGCCTTTCTGTCACCAGGATCCAACCCAGCAGGTTGGAAAAACCGACCAGCAACATGAGTGAAGCTGAGGTCTTGAAAGAATCCAATACAATGCGGGGAATTTCTACCAGGGACAATTTACGGTAAATGAATAATCCGACAAAAGCGGCATAGATGACTGCGACAATGGAAGCTTCCGTAGGCGTAAAAAAACCTCCAATGATCCCGAAAAGGATGATGAATGTCATCAGCAATGCCCAAAAGGTGTTAAAAAATCCTTTCAAGATTTTCAGAAAAGAACTCCTCGCCTGCTTATTATGAGGTTGGTTCTTGGACAGAACGTATGCGACTATAAGGAATCCCAGACCCAGCAATAATCCGGGAATGGCTCCTGCCAGGAATAATTTCCCTACGGATAATCCGGTCAACGTGGCGGCAATGATCATGGGAACACTGGGTGGAATGATGGGACCTACGGTGGAAGAAGCAGCCGTAACGGCACAGGCAAAATCAGGTTTGTATCCTTCTTTTTTCATGGCCGGGATCATGACGGAACCGATACTTGCGGTATCAGAGACAGCAGTCCCTGAGATCCCGGCGAAAAGCATGGAAGCCCCAATGTTGGCCAGGGATAAACCACCACGGATATGGCCAAAGATATGATTGCAAAAATCAATGATCTTTTCAGTGATTCCTCCATGATTCATCAGGTTGCCGGCCAGAATAAATCCCGGGATGCTCAACAGGACGAAAACATCGATCCCTGAATACATTTTCAGGGGTAGAATGATAAGTGGAATTCCCTTTATGACTACGTAGATGAGGCATGTGATGGCAATGGAATAAGCGATCGGGAACCGGAGGATCAGGCACAGGGTGAATACAATGATGAGTAATAAAATCATTTTTTAAAGGTTCTGGCCGTGTGAATCAGCTGTTTCAAAAGAAAATATAAAATCGAACCGCTCATAATGAACATACTTGCAAAAGCGATGGACATGGGCAGGCCCAGACCCGGAGAAGTTTCTGTCGTTCCCAGGAGAATAAACTGAATGGAAAAAATCAACATCACACCGAACAGGATGATCGAAAATGAGGTGATGATCAGATCGAGGATTCCCCTTATCTTTGGATTAAATTTCCGGTATACATAATCCATGCTTACAAAATACCCTTCTTTCTGAGCCAGTCCTGCCGCAAAACTGATCGCATAAATAAAAAAGAAACGTGAGGCTTCTTCGGTCCAGGAGGGTGCACTATCCGTGAAAAAACGTCTTGTTACAATTTGAAGGACCACCGTCAATATCAAGCCGGTGGCTCCTACCAGGGTTCCCCATTCCAAAAATCCGGTGATGATCTTATCTTCCTTTTTCATTCTATCCTGATGATTTGGTCATATAAATCTTTCATCTCGGGTGAGAGGTTTTGATACACGGCCTGCGACCCGATCTCCCTGAAAGCCTTCTGATCCACTTCGATAAAGGTCATGCCTTTATTTTCAAGTTCTTTTCTAAGTGAAACTTCATTCTGCAGGAACAACTGGTGTTCATACTTTTGCATGTCCTCTGCAGCTTTCAGGAACATTTCCTTCAGTTCAGGAGGCATTTGCTGAAACTGTTTCTCGCCGATCACGACGTATGCCCAGCTCAGCAGATGGGCTGTCAGGTTCACATAATCCTGGACCTCGTACAAATTGGTACTGCTGATCATCGCCAGGGGATTTTCCTGGGCTTCAATGGTTCCCTGTTGAAGGGAAGTAAATACTTCGGATAAAGCCATCGGGGTCGGATTGGCACCCAGGGCGCTCCAAGCTACTGTATAGGAAGGAACATTCGGGATCCTGATAATAAGTCCATTAAGATCTGAAGGATGCCTTATCGGCCTGTTTGAGGTCAGATGCCGGGGTCCTCGCTGGAAATAGGTGACGATCCTGATCCCGGTTTCTTCCAGTATTCTTTCTTCCATCAATTTTCCGATAGGGCCTTCCGCTAATTTTTTCATGTGGGTTGAATCGCGAAAGATGAAAGGCATATCTGAAAAAGCAACAATATCCGTCCAGTTCTGTAAGGTTCCACCGGTGATGGTCATGTCAGCAATGCCCGATTTAATACTTCTGATCAATTCGATTTCCTTGCCCAGTTGTTCATTGGGATAAACCTCGACATTAATCCTGCCATTGGATCTTTCTTTAAGTAGTTCACTGAAAAATTCAGAGGCTTTATGCCAGGTATGGTCGGTATTGGCAACATGGCCCAAACGGAAGGTAAAGATCTGTTTATCTTTTTTATGTTCACAACCGGAAAGACCTATCTGCGAAAGAACAAAACAGGCAACAGATAGAAAAGTTATGAAATTTTTCAACTTTCTGGTCTTTTCAAGATTTTAGATCCGGGAAATTATAAGGGTTCTGAATGACATGCAAGAATTACCCGTGTTTTTTACCAATTCGTAAAGGATCCATCCTGTCTGTAAAATTGCGGTACTCCTTCCTGATATTCAGTAACTTCTGCCTGAAGTTCTAGCTTGCTGGCATCCAGTTCCACACCCAGTCCGGGCCGGTCATTCGGCCACATTTTCCCGTCCTTAAAATCATAGTTTATCGGCAAATGGGGCAGATCAGGCTTTTTATTGCCCAGCATCTCCATCAGCACTGGCCCGGAATAGGGAATGCAGGCATGGACCAGGGCGGCTGTGGCAACGGGTCCGGTAAAATGAGGGACCAGTCCCACATAATGGGTTTCACATAAAGATGATATTTTCATGAATTCAGTGATGCCCCCAGCATTCGGCAGCGATATGCGTGAATAATCGATCCAATCATTTTCAATCATGTCGGCGATATCCCATCGATCCCCGAATTGCTCACCTACGGCTATGGGTACTTTCACCATTTCTCTGATCTTCTGATAAATGTCCGGGTTTTCGCTCCGGACCAGGTCTTCCACAAAATAAGGATGAAGGTCTTCGATCCGGGTCGCCAGATAAACAGCATCATTCAGATCCAGCCGGGTATGAAAATCAATGCACCAATCCCCATCTGGTCCAACCCCTTCCCGGACTTCCTCACAATTTTTAAGGGTGTCTGCGATGGCATAATGGGAATTAAAGGTTGAACCGAATCTTGGATCGGCTACACTCATCCGGAAAGCCCTGAATCCTTCCTCCATAGCAGCCCGGGCTTTTTCCTGGAGATTCATGTTACCCGGATATGCGGTCACATAACACTCTATGTATTTCCGGGCCTTGCCTCCCAGAAGAAGATGTACGGGGGCATCCAGGACCTTGCCTTTGATATCCCATAAGGCTATGTCCAGCGCACCTAAGGCATGAATTTTCTCCCGGCCAGGGGGATAAAAATTCCCTCGGTACATGACCTGCCATAAATGTTCAATCATCAGAGGATTTTTACCGATCAGCAGTCCTGCCAGTTGACTCACCAGAAATGCAGTACCCCCTTCTCCTATTCCTGTGATTCCCTGATCGGTCTCGATCGTGACAATATGAGCGCTCTGGTTGACCATGGATCGCGTGGGGGCCTGATAGAACCGGATCCGGGTTATTTTTAAATCATCCAAAGCATCCCCTGCTTTCTTCTGAAGCTTATTTTTTTGCCCGGGAGTTTGCCAGGAAGTCAATCCCAGGCCGGCAGACCCCAGTATCATCATTTTTGCCATAAAGTTTCTTCTGGTAGATGCAGCAAATCTTTTTTGTTTTGACATGTTCATGTTAAAAAAGAATGAGTGAACGGATTTATATCTGATGAAACAGAATTTCAATATAAGAAATTATGTTGGGAAGATATCAATGGATCCGTACAGCTCTTTCAAATAAATTTTTAAGGGTCCTGAGTGTTAAATCCATGAATGGAGGTGGCAAAACCTGATTAACACTTCATCGTTATTAAGAGAAACCTTGATTCTATAATTTTACTTACTATGAAAATAATGAGATCATTATCCTCACTTATCAAAGGGGAATTGCTCAGTTATGTTATCCTGGGCCTCATTACCCTGGTGATCTATCTGATAACTTTGCTGTTTTAATACTTTAAAGAATCAACCCACTAATTTTAAGTTAAGGTACTCTATCAGTTTCCATTAATGATATTGTATAAAAAATAGGACATGATGCCGCCGTAGAAAATCATACGTCCCCGATTTCGACTGCCATGTGTTTCAAAGTTTCGTTCAGTTTGTTATTAAATCAGGGATTCCAACTCCCAGGCCGTTTGGTCAGCTTTTTTCGGATGTGGGCTCCCACCCTTTTCAACGTATCTTCCACCTGGGAAACGGATATATTTTTGATCTTTGAGATCTGTTTCATGGAAAGTCCCACAATCCAGAAAAGGTCAAAAATGGTCCGGTCTTCCTCAGCGAATGAGATCAGTTGCCGCTGGATCTCATCATGCAGTTTGATTTTATCATATTCAGATAACTGGAACTCAATGGATTCCAGGGTTTCCGTGTCCTGAATAAAATCCGCCGGATTATATAACCTTTGCTGGTAGGAAATATCATCCAGATCTTCATCCATGATAAGTTCCCCCTCTGCATCGGTGGAAAATTTTTCTTCCAGTCCGGATAATTCCAGGTCTTCGATCTTCTGTAGATAGACCAAATGGTCGGCTTCAAAAGCCTTTTCTTTTAACTGATCATCCAGTACTTCATCCACGACCTGGTAGACCCAGGTTTCAAGGTCCGGGATATTCTTTTGATTCTGTTCATAACGATCATACACAGTCAGGTATACCATGTCGATCACTTCTTCAGGAGAAATCCCATATTTATCGATCAGCCCGGTAGAATGGGCCAGATTCAATCTACGGGCAACATAGGTCCGTAAAGCCGGCAACATCTTATTGATCAATTTCTGGAATCTTAGCGTATTTTTGCTGGTTTTGGCTTTTTTAAGTTCATTCAAATGGTTCATTTTTCCGGGTAGGTTTTTAAGTTGACTTTTCGGATTTTCCATTTTCATTCAAGTTTATTATTTCTGTGAATATTTTTAAGATTTACTGGTGAGGTCATTCATCCAAAAATCAGATCAGAGATTCCGGTTGATGATGTCGATCAATTCCTGTTTTCTGGCTACCCCTGCCTGGCTCCATACCGGCTTTCCTTTTTTAAATATCATCAGGGTAGGCACACCTTTGATTCCGAACCTGACGGCAATAGTCTGGTTCCGGTCCACATCGATCTTGATAATCCGAACTTTTCCATTCATTTCATTGGAAACTTCCTGAAGGATGGGTGTCTGCATTTTACAAGGCGCACACCAGTCCGCGTAGAAATCAACCAGAACAGGTTTTTCACCATTGATTATTGTATTAAAATTTCCTTTCATATTTTTATAAGTGTTGTTTATGATAACTTGCTTTCAGTTTCCTTACCAATTCTTTTTGTTCACTGCTGAGTCTTTCAGGTAAATGAACCTTTAGTTTTAAATACAGATCTCCATATTGGCCGGGTTTATCATAGATAGGCATTCCTTTGCCACGCAGCCTTAACTGTTTGCCATTCTGTGCACCTTCCGCGATCACTATATTTAATTTGCCGGAAAAGGTAACGATCTCTTTCTTGCCACCCAGCAAAGCAGTAAACAGATCGACTGGAACTTCCTTCATCAGATCATCCCCATTTCTTACAAAATCAGCCCCTGGAGATACATGGACAGTGAGATACAGATTCCCCGCTTTGCCTCCTGTTCCTTTCTGGCCTTTCTCACGGACACGTAATCGGAGACCCTCATAGGCTCCCGGTTTGATCTTTACCCGGATTTTTTCATTCCCCAGGTCGATCAGCCTTTCTGTTCCTTGATAAGCTTCATTCAGGGAGATGTTCAAATTACCGGTGAGATCCGCTCCAGGTTTTTCAACATCAAAATTGCCGAAATTCCCGAAAAAGTCATGCCCTTTTCTTCGGCCTCCTCCCCCGAAAAACATTTCAAAAAAATCGGAAAATCCGGAAGGTCCTCCAAAGAATTCAGAAGGATCACCTCTGAAATCATACTGATACTGACGGCTCCTTGGTCTTTTTCCCTGGAATCCTTCAAATCCGGATTGCTGATATTGTTTCCAATTGGCTCCCAGGCGGTCGTATTGTTTCCGTTTTTCTGGATCCTTCAGGACCTCATAAGCTTCGGAAATTTCTTTAAATCGTTCTTCTGACTGACTATTCCCGGGGTTTTTATCCGGGTGATATTTAACTGCCAGCTTCCGGTATGCTTTTTTTACCTCCTCCTGGTTGGCTTTTTTATCGATTCCCAATATCCGGTAATAATCTTTATAATCCATCATTCATATTACAATTCACTAATAAAAAAAACGGGTCTCACGACCCGTTGTTTCATAATTTGAAAGATAAAACTAAGATTTACATCCCAAAAGCATAATAGTATACTCCAGGCAGATCTTCATAGATGCCTTCCAGAAGGACTCCACCTGTTTTATTTTCCAGTTCTTTGGTAAGTTCCTTGGTGTTGGTCACTTCTTTACCATCCACTTTGGTGATGATGAACCCTTCTCTCATATCGGTAAATTTCATTAATTTCCCGGCATAAAGTTTGGTTACCTGCACGCCGCCATCGATTTCCAGTTTTTTGGCCATTTTGCTGTCCAGGTCTTTAAACTCGGCGCCCAGTATGCTGGATAATTCGCTCCGGCTGGAAGCCGTAATATTGGATTCTCCTTCACGGTTCTTCAAGGCTGCCTTGACGTCAAGATTTTTGTTGCCACGGGCCAACATGAGATCTACCTGATCACCTGGTTTATGGGTTGCGATCAATTCCTGCAATTCAGGGGCACTGTTCACTTCCATGCCATCGACTTTCAGAATGACATCACCGGCTTTGATCCCAGCTTCCATGGCAGCACTTTTCTCAAGGACACTGTCAACATAAACGCCTTTGGTGACATCCAGATTTTTGTCTTTTGCCAGGTTTCCATCGATACCACGGATCGTAACACCTAAATACCCACGCTGAACCGCCCCATATTTTAACAGGTCTTCCACCACTTTACTGACCAGGTTGGAAGGTACGGCAAATCCATAACCTGCATAGGCACCTGTTGGGCTGGCTATCGCGGTATTGATCCCGATCAAACCCCCTTCGAGGTTGACCAAGGCACCACCACTGTTTCCAGGGTTGATGGCCGCATCTGTCTGGATGAAGGCTTCAATGGCATTCTGATCATCCAGGATATTGATATTTCTCGATTTGGCACTTACAATCCCGGCAGTCACCGTTGAATTCAGATTGAATGGATTCCCCACGGCCAATACCCACTCTCCTACTTTTGCATCGTCAGAATTGGCAAACGCCAACGTGGGTAATCCTTTCTCCTTGATTTGAATCAAAGCGACATCCGTACTTGGATCGGTTCCGATGACGGTAGCTTTGTAAGTCCGGTTATCATGGAGGGTAACCTCAATGTCATCGGCATCGGCGATCACGTGATTATTGGTAACGATGTACCCGTCACTGTTGATAATCACCCCTGAACCTGTTCCAACCCGTGCCTGGGGATTTTCAGGTTGTTGCGGACTTTGCTGGTAACGATCTCTTGGATTAAAAAACCGCTGAAAGAGATCATCGCCAAAAAAATCCTTGAAGGGATCCGGTAACATCCGGTATTGTTGAGGACCCTGGGATGCATAAGGAGATGTCTGTGTAGACTTAATGTGTACTACTGCATCCATTACCTCCCCAGCCACTTGTGTAAAATCAAGCGGGACTACTTCATTTTTTTCATTCAAGGTGTATAATGCCCCCTGGGCAGGCATTCCGTCAATGTGTTCAATTTTTAGTGTTTTTGTATTGTGAAACACTTCGGGTGAAACCCAGAATACCCCGAGGGATACCACCATTGCAATTAATGCTGTTACAATGTAATTTTTCATTGTACTCGATTTTTTAAAGGTTGTTAATTTATTTTTGTCCATAATTCTTTGGTTCTTTTAAGATTTAAAACTAGCATTTGGATTTGATTTAAGCTGATACCTATTTGTTCATCAGCCATGTTAAAACTCATAGATATTATTGTTCTTTTCATATGATTAATGTTGTCTGCTGAATACCTGTCTTTTGGCCTGACCTTATGGCAACCGGAACCACAGCGAGTTCTGTTTTGGGAGGCCACTTGATGATAATTTCTTTACCTGATAGCTTTTCCATCACATCGGCGATCCTGTGTTTCAGGTTGCTGGTCCATTCAATTACTTCCATAATTCCCTCCTTTCTTAGGTTTAGTAATTGATAATCCGGGATTGATTTTTTGTCTTTTCCCGATATATTTTATTGATTTTCAACATTTTAATTTCTTATTTTCAAGATCATATACATCAAATTGTATTCCATCTGGTTGATTATTACGGGAAACGATGTCATAATGGCACACTATTTAACAAACTTTAACATTGTAGGAACTTGACTGGGTCAATAGTAGAATGGATTTGTTGATCCCGGATATAAAAAAGACGAGGATATCGGGTGATTTGTCGTACAGATCCTTCGCAGGAGCTCAGGATGGAAAACAGTCTTTTTGGATTTCATATTCCTAAAAAATGCACTATCTACCCTCATTTCAGGATCAGGATGAAAAAGCAGCTACATAAGGTCCGATAAATCCCTGGATGACTTTTCGCCCTGAGCTTCCGGGAAGGGTCTAAACGTATCTTTGATCAAAACATTTTATACTATTTGGATTCGGGTATACCTTTTTCTGCAATTTAGTAACGTACGGATCCTTCGGAAACCTCAGGATGAGAAGAAATTTAGTATAAATGTGAAGAAAGGAAAATGATTTTTTCATCCATTTCAGGATCTGGAGGAAGATTCTTCATTCTAGGATTTAATCTCAGACAGGGAAAAAAATAAGGCGCTATTGGTCCAATAGCGCCTTCAAGGAAGTGAATGATACATTAACCCTCACTAATCATCATCACTATGATCATTATTACCATGATCATCATCAATGCAGTCATCACCATCCCTGTCTTCACCCGCGTCAAAAGCCTTGCTTAAATGTGATTCGATCATACTGGCAAGTTCAGGATTGGAGGTGCTGTTGATCCTGACTACACCATCTGTAGTATCTACGTCTGCGGTACTGAAATCAATTCCTGCGAGTAATTCATCCAGGTTGAGTAAAACAAGAATCTGGTTGAGCTGTCCTTCTTCTAGCTGTATACCTTGATTATTTTCAATCTTAAATAGATAGGAGGATTGATTAGAATATTCAACTGTTACCGGATCTCCGACGTCCGGCTGATATTCAAAAGAAATGAATATGGAATTGCCATCCTCCAGGATCGGACTGATTTTGATTTTAATTTCTTTATAAAGACCCGGAACCACATCGGCAATACCGAAGTCTGGGGTGCTCGTACCATTGATCAGATCCACAACGAACTGGCCCTGGAATTCAATCTCATCCTCATCATCGTTTTCCCCCTCATCATCTCCATCATCATCTCCACTGCTGCTGCCTGCAATCCGGTCGTCGCTTCCATCATCATTGCTGTCATCATTAAGATCATCATTTCCATGATCATCCCCGGATTCAAAGGATTCAAATTCTATTTCTGTGACGCCGACCAGGGCTTCCTGGAATGTTACGTTGGCAGCCATCACCCTACCTGAAGCATTTAACTGGCCCAGGTTCGAAACGGCTTTCATTTCCACTCTTACATTTGCAAGGGATGGATCCCCGCTGTCATTACAGCTTACTATCAATAATCCTATTAACAACAGTATTGCCAAACCGGATCTTTTCAATAATTCATTCATATCTCTGATGTTTATTTGTGTGACTTATTCATTGCTCAAATAACATATTTCTTTTTATTCGCCATTAATTCTTTCAAATACCAGCTTACTTATTGATCCGTCACCACCACTTACATTTCTTAATTCAAGTTTAGTCTCGCTGATTTCAATGATTTCCCAATCCTCATTGAATTCATCAAATGGTGCAATTGTGCCAAAATCCAGTACCAGATAGTCAGATCCGCTGTCACCTGTAACCGACCAGGCGCCTTCCGCCTCGCTGGTCCCGTTGCTTGCGATTACACTGCCCCCGGAATTGAAATCCATCTGAATGTCAATATAATCTTCGGTCTCATCGATATCCCCTTTCTGATATTCCACCACCTTCCATATACCTTCCCCAAGGATGGCCGATAAAGAAGTGTTTTCTTCCCCATTATGATCATCTGCATGGTCATCGTTTTCATAGCGGTCATCCTCTTCATCACATTCATTCCCGGCACTCTTTAGGATAGCTTCCAATTCATCGTTATTCTGAATCGTCACTTCTTCTCCTCCGGCCAGTATCACTTTGATCGGATACTCAAAACTACAGACCTTATCATCATCGAAATAATCGAAAAAATCATGTAGTTCTTTATCACTATTGACGGTGATCACATCGGACAGTTGATTTTCCGTATCATATATGGAACAAATGATCGGAAATTTGAAATCCACACATTCGATGTCATCATCTTCACCGGTCTCCCGGCACTGATCACGGAGGTTTTCCAGTTCAACTTCATCATGAAGGGAGACTTCCGTATAATCTGCTAACAGGACGGTAACCGGGAATATTAGTACGGCATCATCCCCTTCTTCCAGTTCCTTCAGCATATTTTCAATCATTTTCAAATCATCCTCTGTTTTAACCACGATTTCCATATCACCAACCCTGACCTTAACAGGTAAAACCAATGAAATACAACTGGCATGATCGAGTATATTATCCTGTGAACCGTCTTTAAGGGAGGTTTTTTCAACCAGGTCGGCCACCGCCGAATTGGGCGTGATCACCTGATCACTGGGTGGATCGATGATTTCCACTACCTCTTTCTGACATCCGCTCAAGATGGTAAGGGAGAAGAGAATCAATATTGATATTCGGAATATGTACGAGTACATGATTTTGTTTTTATCGCTTAGTGTTTATATAACAGGTTGATTTTTCTAATTCCTACCGCTCCCTGTATTTTTTTTCATTGAGTTACAACATTTATATCAGTCACGCTCTCATAAAATTCCTGCCTGAGTTTCATATTTTATTTATATTTTTACGCAAAACCCATTCCTGGATGAGAGAAAAGCTGGATAAAAATTGCTGCGACGAAGCCCTTGTCAAGGAATTATTTAAAAAGCATGCCAAAGATCTTTATCAATTTCTATACTATAAATACGGTGCGGAGAATCATCCCAAGGACCTGGTGCAAGAAGCATTTGTTAAACTCTGGAATCACTGTCATAAGGTATTGCCCGAAAAAGCGCGCTCCTTTTTATTTACCGTAGCGAACAACCAGATGTTAAATAACCTGGCAAAAAAGAAGACGGTGTTAAAATATAACCTGGAAAAATCCAGGGAAGAAAGAATTGAATCACCTGATTATTTACGGGAGGAAGACGAATACATGATCCGGTTAAAAAATGCATTGGAAGAATTGACGGAAGACCAGCGGACCACCCTGCTTTTGAACCGGATCGAAGGGAAAAAACATCAGGAAATCGCAGAAATGCTGGGAATTTCGAGGAAAGCGGTTGAAAAACGGATCTATACCGCACTGTCGATCCTTCGTGACAAAATGGAAAAAAAATAATTTATTATAAACAGGTAGGAAAAATGAACATAGATCTGTTGTATTAGTGTCACATGGAATAAATGGAAAAAGAGGAATACATCAAAAAGTGGATTGAAGGATCCCTGAATGAGGAAGAAAGGGAAATTTTCGAAAAGACCGAAACGTTCAGGTCTTATCAGATATTGTCCGAATCCCTCAGGGCTTTCAGCGCCCCGGATTACCCAGTTGAAAAGGAATGGAGCAAAGTGTATGCCCAAAAACCTGCTCATGGAAGAACGGTCTCTGTGCACTGGACTCAATCCATCTTCCGGATTGCAGCCGTTCTGGTGATCCTGTTTGGTATTTACTATCTCTTTTTTTATGAATCGGCAAAAACAGTTCGCACTACCACTGCCGAAAACAAGGAATTCCGATTACCGGATTCGTCTTCTGTGATCCTGAATGCCCAATCCCACCTCTCCTATTCTGAAAAGAAATGGGACCGAAAGCGGGAAGTCAATCTGGACGGCGAAGCCTACTTCTCGGTCACCCATGGATCCAGATTCGATGTATACACTTCTGCAGGAACCATAACTGTACTGGGAACCCAGTTCAATGTTAAAAACAGGCCCTATTATTTTGAAGTGACCTGCTACGAAGGACTGGTTCAGGTAGAAAGTGCCGGGGAAATTTCAAAACTCCCCCCCCATCATATGTTCCGGATGCTCAATGGAAAAATAACCAGGTCAGATGATTTATTGGAACACTCCCCTGGCTGGATCGGGGATGAAAGTTCATTCCACAGCGTTCCATTTTACCAGGTGGTCCAGGAATTTGAAAGACAATATGATGTGTCAATTATAACTGAAAACATGGACCTTGATCAATTATTTACAGGCCGGTTTGTAAATTCCGACATGAATCTGGCCCTTCAGTCTATCACAATTCCCTTGAACTTACGTTATCAAATAGAAAAAGATCAGAAGATTGTCCTTTCCGGTAATCCCGAATAGAAGCTTTCTAACGGGAATTCTTTTCATATTCATCCATTTCCAGGTTGCCGCACAGGAACAATCTGGCAGGCAATCCCTTGAAAAAGTTTTACGGATCCTGGAAGAAAAATATCAGGTTTCGTTTACCTATGCCGATGAAAATATAGCCGGAAAGTTGATCATACCTCCTGCCGATGATCTGGGACTTGAAGATGTTTTGAAATATCTCGAAAAAAATACCTCACTGACCTTCCAGAAACTGGATGAACGTTTCATCACGATCAGCCTTCCAGTTGAGGACAGACTGAAGATCTGTGGTATTGTAATGGACCTGAATAACGGCGAGAAGCTGATCGGGGCAACCATACGGTCAGGTCCACGGGTATCCATCAGCAATGAAGCAGGTTTTTTTGAATTCGAGCCTGTGGATGAGAAAGAAAACATAATTGTTCAATTTTTAGGATACCAGACCCTCACCCTTTCATCCGGATCATTTTCTTCTGGCCATTGCGATACGATTTATCTCCGGCAGGACTTCATCCGGTTGCCTGAAATTTTTGTAACCAATTATATCACTGAAGGAATCGATAAAAAAGCAGACGGAACCTTTGTGATCGACATGGAAACACTGGGAATCCTTCCAGGTCTGATCGAGCCCGATGTACTTCAAACAGTTCAGGCATTGCCCGGGATCCAGAGTGTTAATGAAACAGTATCGGATATCAACATACGTGGGGGAACGCATGATCAGAATTTGATCTTATGGGAAGGCATTAAAATGTATCAATCGGGCCATTTTTTTGGTTTGATATCCGCATTCAATCCTTATCTTACGCAGACCGTCTCGCTGATCAAGAACGGAACGAGCGCTTACTATGGAGATGGCGTTTCCGGAACGATCGATATGCGTACTGACAATCAGGTATCCACCCGGTTTTCGGGAGGCGCCGGGATCAACATGATCAATGCAGACATTTTCGCAAATATCCCCATTTCAAAAAAAGCATCAGTTCAGGTATCCGGAAGAAGATCCATCGCGGACCTGCTTAAAACACCTACCTACCGGAAATACTATGATCGCGCTTTCAGGGATACAGAAATAATCAACTCGTCAACGGCCACGGATTCTGTCCTTACGACTGATGAAAATTTTTATTTTTATGATTTCAGCCTAAATTTTCTCTACGATGTCACTCCGAGGGATCAATTAAGGATTCATTTTCTTCAGGCTGGCAATAATATCGATTACCAGGAAAATGCTACGTATGATACCCTGGTTGATTCCAAAACAAGTGGTCTGAAGCAGCGAAGTATCGCTTCAGGAATTTCCTATAACCGGGCCTGGAATGAAAAATTCCAGATCAGGGCCTTTGTTTATCTCTCATCCTATCAGCTGAATGCAGTCAATCATGATATTTTCAACAATCAGAGATTGATCCAGGAAAATGAAGTGATGGATACAGGCCTGAAACTGGAGTCTGACTGGAAACCCGGTGATCGATTTCAACTGTTAAGTGGATATCAGTTTTTTGAAGTGGGGATCGGAAATCTTGAAGATATCAACAATCCTGTCTTTCACAGGTACATCAAACGTGTGATCCGTAATCATGCCATTTTCGTTGAAGGTAATTACATTTCTGAATCGAATAAAACGAATATCCGGGTGGGTGTTCGGGAAAATTACTTCCCGAAGTTTGATCGCTGGATCACGGAGCCCCGGTTTGTTTTTAACCAGCGGATCAAGGATTATTTTTCTGTAGAAATACTGGGTGAAATGAAAAGCCAGACCACGGCCCAGGTAATCGATTATCAAAATGATTTTCTCGGGATAGAAAAACGGCGGTGGGTATTGTCAAACAATGAAGATATACCTGTCATTAAAAGCAAGCAGGCTTCGATGGGGATCCATTACCAGCGGAAAAATCTGTTGATCAGTCTGGAAGGATATTTCAAAGCGGTAGATGGGATCACCTCTTCCAGTCAGGGATTCCAGAATCAATATCAGTATGTGCGATCCAGTGGAAAATATAATATTCTCGGGCTGGATTTCCTGATCAACCAGAAATTCGGGAACCTTTCCACCTGGTTGAGTTATTCGCACACAAAAAACACCTATGAATTCGTAGAATTTGAGCCAACTGAATTCCCCAACAACCTGGATATCAAACATGCCATCACGTTTGGGACCAGTTATCAGACGAACCATTTCCAATTATCGGCAGGGTTAAACTGGCATACCGGAATACCCTATACCAAACCCTCAGAAGAAGAATCTAGCATAGATAACCAGATCAATTATGAGGATCCCAATACATCCCGTCTGGACGATTATTTGCGGGTGGACCTGTCAACGAAATACTGGTTCCGGTTAGGATCTGGAAAAACAAGGGCCACCCTTGGCGCATCCATATGGAATGTATTGGATCATCAGAATGTGATCCATATTTATTATAAGATCGATGATCAGGGCCAAATCGAACAGGTTCAACGTTATTCCCTTGGGATTACTCCCAATTTAATGTTCAGAATCGATTTTTAGAAAATTCAGGGATCATCCATTTGAATTCCGCAAAAGACGGCTTTCGATAGATCCAGAGTAAAAAATTAAATTTTTTCAGAACTAAAAATTTTATTTAAAATTTATTGAGATTGGTAATTGAAAGATTTAATTTTCCACAAATTTTACAAAATTTAACGACCATGAAAAAAATAATACTTGCTCTTATTTTGATAGTCCTGGTTTCATCTACTACCCTGGTGAATGCCCAATTCAATCCGTATACCGATAAAACCAACATGATAACCGCAGGAATTGGATTTTCCGGTTGGGGAATTCCGATATTCGCCAGATTTGAAGCCCCTGTAGCTGATAACATTACGGTGGGCGGCGGGATATCCTATCAGGGTTATTCCGAAAGCTATGCCGGATATAAATGGAAGCATAGCATTTTTGGCATTACCGGCAGGGGAGATTACCATTTCAATGAATTGATCGAACTGCCGGACCCCTGGGATTTGTATGCAGGGTTGGGCCTTGGATATTATATATGGAATACTAATTATGATGGAAGAGGAACTGCCTTTGATTATTCCGGTTCCGGAAGCGGTGGATTTTCTATCGGTATCCATGTCGGCGGACGATACTTCTTCAATGACAAGATTGGTATTAACCTCGAATTTGGCGGAGGAACCGTGTTGTCGGGGGGAACAGTAGGCGTTACGTTCCTGTTATAAATCCTTTCTTACAAAATCAAATTAATTCAAATAATTCAGGCCCCGGATCGGGGCCTTTTTTAGTTGGTTACACTTGAGACTTTCTCAAAAGTGTTATCTCGACCTCAACGGAGAGAACTGAAAATGAGCAACTAATTGATAATTAGTTGATCCTTAGCATCGAATTAACTTTCATGATAGAGATGTTTGATCCCAAATCCGCTCCACAAAAAAGGAGGAAACATCCAGCAAGTTCCGGTGTTCCTTTTCCCATGAATTTCGGGCGCAAAAGTAATTTAATGCGTCATCAGTTTTCAATCGAACCAACCTTTTCTGTAGAAATAACTAAGTAATCCACCTGCCACACCAACAAAAACCAACCAAACAAGTAAATAACCAAATTGCCAATTTAGTTCCGGCATATTTACAAAATTCATCCCATAAACACCTGCAATAAAGGTCAGGGGCACAAAAACAGCCTGAACTATGGTAAGCACGTTTATCTTTTTGGTAGATTTTTCCTGTTGATAGAGCATATACTGTAAACGCAATGATTCTGCTTTCTTTTCCAGCCGCCGCACTGATTTATCCAATGGCTCAAATCCTTTTGTTAGTCTATTTATTTGCTGAATATCATCTTTTCGAGGATTAATAGAGTTGAGCGAGGCCAGAATTTCGAATCCAACATACTGATCCTCTATGATATCAGACAACTGACTGATATCCCGTTCGCAAGACATTAAATCCTGTGATGAAATATTCTCAGCATCCGTTGTAAGCATGAGTTCAATAGCCTGAAGCCGGTTTCGGGCAGCACTTATGTTTACGTTATTCTGGGCTAAAATTTTTATTACTAACACGTTAAATAAGAAATTGACGAATGAGGGATATTTCTTTTCTGAATATATTGAAAGATTTTTCTCATTAAATATATCGCTCGCCTGGGGCAGGATGGTGACGGTTACTTTATCTTCTAATAAAAAACTTATATAATCAGTTTTATAAATATTTGCTGCATCTGATATAGCAATGTTTATGGTGCTGGCTTTTCCAAAAGTGTTGGAGAAAGGATATTCCTCAGGATGTTCAATCCAATCCAGGACATTATTAAAAAGGTTCAATTTGCGAAAATAATCTACGACTTCCTTCCGGTTATTAGTACGGATGTCGATCCAATCTATTTTTTCTCCCCAGTCTTCCGGTTTTATATTATCATCGGCTTGAGTGAATGTATTATTTTCAATCTTATAAAAAATTATATCCATTGAATTTATATTTATTATAAATCTATAATTATCAAAAAAAGAAAGACATACCTAAGGCCGGGCCCCTGAAGTTGTAATCCACAGTGGTATTTATTTCTTCGTAAGGGAAAATCACACGAATATCAAATTCCTGATAGCTTAGGTCAAATGCCAACCAACGTGTAGGCTTGAAAAGAAGTTTTGCACTGAAACTATAAAGCGATCCACTGAAATCTTTTGTATATAGGGAGAAAAAACTGACGTCACCATTGAGGTATAACCAACTGGTAAGCTTGAACATTGCGATCAGGCCAACGTTAGGCAATGGGGCAACGAGCCTCACTTTTGTATCAATATCGCCAATTTCAGATAGAATACCGGTATCCAACCACATAAAATAGATATTGATAAAAGCTCCTAAATAGGCATCGGGATCTTGCTTAATTGAATAAAGGTAGCCAATACTGACCACGTTGGTATTAAAATAGCCAGTACTTTTAACTCCTGCAGGTATTGTATCGTCCTTGAATATAATATCTCTATCGGTGTGCCGGTTTTCAGATCGGTCGATACCATAATAATTTGCATAAATACCACTTGACGGTGTTAACCGATTGATATAGGATGCGGTAATGAAAGTTTTTTTTCCGGGAAGGCCAAAATCGTCTTCAAGTCCGATCTTTGCAATCAGGTATCTATCAGGTAATTCAAAAGAAAGCTCTGTATCTAAATGAGCATGCACAAATCCTATCCTCAAGTAATTCCTATCTTCAATTTTTTTAAAATCAATCCTTTTTTGTGCCCTGATTTGTTTTTTGTTCAAGGTGTCAGTTTGTGGTACCTGATTTAGCTGACACCATGCAGGGAAGGACGAAAAAATGAATACAAATAAAACTGAACCGAGCAATGATCGTGTTCTACATTTCTCATGTTTTTTTGCAATTGACCATAACTTCTTCCTATTCCATGAAACAAAAGATGAAGTCAGGATTTTCACTCCATATCCACTGATCTTATTGCTTAGCATTCTTATAAAAATTAACTCCTCATAAATATAATATATAATTTGGTGCGCACCACAAATACCTATTCATTTCAAGATTTGGTCATATTTTTAAGAAAAACCCCTCATCCCTTTCTAATGATTCCAAAGGAAAATGACAACCTTTTTTTGTATTTTCCTCATCCAAACCTAATATAATTTCTCAATTTTAGGGATATGGAAATGCTTACAACACAAAATATCGTCAAATTCAGGTCGATTAATCTTCCATTTCCATAATTTCTCCCTTTTCTGACAAAAGAATAGCCAGGTAACGAGTCGAAAGAATACGGCTGAGAACAATTACCAATACAGCCGTAACAGGTACTGCCAGGATCATGCCTGTCACGCCCCAGATCATTCCCCAAAAGGCAAGTGCAACGATTACTGTTACAGGTCCAAGGTTTGTACCCTTACCCATCATTTTAGGTTCCACAAAATTTCCAAGGACAATCTGAACGCCTTCCATGGCAGCAAAAACATAGACAAATTGCATTAGATTACTTGTGGTCAGGACGGCGAAGATTGCCGGAAACAGGGATGATATTAAAGGCCCAACGTACGGAATAAAATTTAATATAAAAATCAGGAATGACCATAAAAAAGCGTATTCAATACCCATGATTACCAGGATAACAAAACTTACAATTCCGGTGATTAGGCTGATGGCTGTTTTTTGAAAAATATATGAACGAATAGCGTGGCTGATGTCGCCTAAATTTTTCAAAAATTTATTGTACTTTTTACCCTTCCGCGGAAACAGCGTATCAAGTTTTAGCTTTCGCGAAACTTCTTCCAGGAGAAAGAAGATAACGTATACAAGGACTATGGCAAAGTTGGCAACAAATCCCGAAAATGAATTCACCAGTGATGTTGCCTGGCCAGCAAAGTCAATCCCTTTGATCCATTTCTGAAGATACTCAGTATAATTCGGATTGTTTATTAATACACTCAAGTCAACAAGATACTTATTCAGGTTCGAAAGGTACTCCGGCATTAACACTGCAATACCCTCAAGGTTTATGATTAATAATTCCGCAACCAGGTAGCTGAGCATAAAAATAATCAGAAAGGCCAACATACTCCTGAAACCACCTGGAAGAGATTTGCCTTTTATAGTAATTTTCCCTAGAGCTTCTTTTAATTGATTGATAATAAACCAGACCAGAAAAGCGATAACAAAAGGCTTGATAATACCGGCAAAATAGATTAATCCCACTATTACCAATGCGATGGAGGCAAGCGAGTAAAATATGGAGGAGGCGCTGGTTCGGGGTATTATTGATTCGTTTTCCATAATCGAGGCTGATTATTTTATCTAAGAGGAATGAAAATGATTTTCTAACCTTTTAGATGCTTTCACCGAAATAAACCGGTCTTATGGATATTAAATTTTCATAGATTTAAATCTATAAGACCGGTATCAAAAAATTTAAATTAAAATTCTCCGGCATTTAGTTGAAAACCTTGTCCAGTTTCCGCAACCGCAATGCTATCATGATACTTACAATTCCGAATATCAGCAAACCTATCCCAAGCCACATGGTGATAGCGATCGCACCGGCAAGAAGATTTGCACTGATAAAGTATCCAAAGAGCACGGCCAAGATCCCTCCAATCAAGGACATCCACCAATTGACATCACCTTCTTTTTTAGCTTTAAAGGATCCGGCAAATAAGATCACCCCATAAATCATCATCCAGAAGCCTACAATAAATGGGAATATTGCAGCAGTTATACCTGGATTGGAAAGTAAGACGAATCCAAAAAGCAGGTCTACGATCCCTTCCACCAGTTGCCAGCCCCAGTTATCATCGTATTTGCGTAATGCAAGTGATGAAATAACTAAAAGGATCCCTGTGATCAACAAGCTGACGCCAATGTAGACTGCCAATCCGAGAAGCGCTCCGATTGGATGTCGGAATACAAAAAATGCAAGTAAAATTAGGATAACGCCTTTAATTAGGGTCATCCACCAATGTTTGAATTTGTTTTTCATAATAATTTATTTTGTTAAATGGATAGAATAAGTGGACTTATTATTGAAGTACTGTTTGATGGTTTCATCATTCTGTCTTTTTTTATTGACCTGGTTTGAGGGCTCAGTCATAAACAAAATCCCATCCTCTGAAGAGCTCGAAAGTCAATGAAAGCCAGAATATATTGGCATTGAAGTTTTCATAGGGTTTCACAGTGCCGCCCTGGCCATCAGATTCAGAATAACCTTGTTTATAAAAATTAGTAAAATAGTATTTGAATTTCAGACTTGCCCCGTATGGCGATTGTATCCCAACTGTAATAGATTGCTGGATGGCAGATCTACTGGAAAACCAGGTGCTGAACTTGGTTTTTTCCTCATTTATAAATGTCTTCTCCTTATAGTTAAAAGGAAATTCAACTTCATATCCACCGTAGATATACCCTTTATCCGCATTTCCGAATTTTAATCCAACAGGAATACCCAGATAATAGTTACGAACTTTTTTCCGTGTGAATTCGTCCACATCATAGATAAAACCCGTATTGTGGATACTCCATCCAACATACAAACCGGCTTTTTCGGAAAAGTCAATGTTCAGGTTATTTCCGAAGTTAAAGAATGGCGTAAACCGTACCGCTCCGCCCAGATCTTTCCCGTTGTCCGAAGCATTGGCCCAGGTAATGGGGAATTCGATATAGGTAGTGATGTATGGTTTTTTTTCCTGCGCTTGTACAATACTGTACCCTGACAGGATCATCATCATGAAAAAAGTAAAAAATGATTTCATAGGTTTAATTCGTTTAAATAAAAAATGTGATTACGATATTTAGCGGGAATTACCCCTGCCTGTTATTTCTTTGGTTTATTCAGGTTATGCCTCACGGCAATCACGAAAATGTTTTCTTTTGTTAATTCATCGAAGTCTGTATTGATGGTATTTTTAGAATCCTGCCGGTTGTAAAGAAATTCGAATCGGAAATTGTGATTTAATTTATAACCGAGACCCAGACGAAACCAATAGCGCTTCGCATACCGCTCCTGCAAATCCTCGTCATTCTGATAGAAGAACTCAAAGAATGAAGAAACATAAAAAAAGTCCTCTTTCTTCATGCTTTTTGCATTGATCGGTATGTCTGAGAAAATCCGTAGCCTGGGCCGGATGGTATACGTCCATTCCGCAGGTTCCCGGTTATACACCCAACGCAACTCAACTCTCGCCCACGCACCCAATTCAACCCTTTCCCAAGGCAACTTATAGCGCACACCTGGAGCAAGGCGGATTTCTGATGTGGTCAAATAGACATTCTGTGTGGTTTCCAAAAAAGACATACCGAGATTCACATCCAAACCCTTAAAAAGCTTAAGTACCGGAATAAACCGGGCTTCCCAGGTATGCCAATTCGTCTCGGCAAACTCATCCCTGAAGGAAAACCTCATGTCAACTTTGAATTTAGGTGTGAACGTGTAGGTTGGACGGTATTCAAGCCAGAGTTGATTCGTGACATCCTGGGCATGCAAAAAGTGTGTGCAAAAAATCTGGCAGAGCAGGAAAAATACGATGTTTCGCACTGCAATCAGTCCAACTGTCCTATTTCCGACCAGTAAAAGCTTTTTCAAAGACCTTATTTATTTCGGTTATATTCACTTCCTTACGATTGAGATTTCCACCTTTTCTATGGCATTGATATCCCTGCCAAGTTCCAGCAGGAACTCATAGGTTTTTAACTCCAGCAGTTGTTTCAGGACACGACCCTCCATGCTGTTGATAATCTCACTTTGCAATATCAGATCGGCCAGTTTTTGGGAGGCTTCATCGACATTCATATTACCAATCAGCTGGCCAATCACTTCTGCCAATGCTTCCAGAACCTGTTCTTCTGATATATTGTCTTTAATCAATTCCAGGTCTGTAAGCCAGTCAGCGATTTTCCCGGCGGCAGCTTCTACATTTATTTCGTTGAGTCGTTCCATGAAGGGAAGGATCAGGTTGTAGATATTATCTGCATCAAAAAATTCCATGATTTCGGCATAGATTTTTGCAGATAATTCTTCCGCCACCTCTTCCGCATGAAACAAATCAGCCACCTCGTTTAGTTTCCCTTCCAGAAATGAGACAACCTGTGGTTCGGCTACGGTCACCAGATTACTGATCCAGGCGGCAATTACCTGTGAAGCCTGCTCTGCAGGTATTCCCTGAAAATAGAAAATGGCTGTTTCTACTGCCCGGGAAATTGCCGAATCCATTATCTCAATAATATTTTCAGCCAGGCTGGCCGCAGCTTCTGTATCCGTTTGATTGTCTATGGATGCCTTGATAACCGTAAGTGATGAAGTAAGAATGGGTTTAATGCTGACCCAATCTGGGTCAAGATCCAGGGATAGGAACGTGGCATTGAGGCTATCCACCAGGGGTATCAGCGTTTCATCGATAATTTCCTGAGCTAAATCTGGTATTTTAAGTATACTTGTACTACGCAGCGTTGCCATAAACGGCTCAAGGGAATTAGCCAAAGTCCCTGCATCAAAAAAATGATCCGTAATCACGGCTCCCAAAGTATCAGCAACGGAACTCAGACTGCTTGAATCAGTTTCTGAGAAATTGATCCATACCGGGTAGATCCTTTCATAAAGATTCTCCTCTGAAAAGGTTTTTGCTATGACACCGTAAATCGCTTCCGCAATCTTCGTAACCTGTTCCGGTAGGTTTTCGTTTTCAAACTTTTCAAGCACGGGAAGAATGGCATCATAAATATCGGACTGGCTGGTACTGGTTTCAATTCTATCAGCAATCTGTGCCGCGAGTACCTGGGCCGCCTGTTCGGGATCCTCCACTTTCAGGGCTTCAAGCAGTTCCACCAGCTTGTCATACACCCGTGATTCCCAATCTACTTCCTTTAATTTTTCCAGGATAAAAGATGCCAATTTTTGTGATATTTCTTCAGGACTTTCCGCGATGGCTGCCAGTTTGCCATGGATCATGTCATACAGTAAATATTGGATGGTATCCTGCAGATTTTCATTTCCTAAGATATTACCCACAACGGCATTGGCGATGTCATTGGGTTTTCCCGATAAAATGGCATCGGCGATCACCTTGTTGATTGCATCATTGATGGTGCCATTGCTTAGTTGGTCTGAGGTCATCACAAAAAGCTCTTCATCTTCCAAATACTTATAATCATAGGTCGCCTTGCCGATGCTGTCCGGATTGATTTTAATTTTTGTCCGATTGAGCACATTGTAATATGCAAAATCATGAAATAACCCCGTACCGGTAGTGTCCCTGTTAATTTTCACCGTTTCGAATTGATAGGAGTACAACTGTTGTCGATGGTCATTTCCGAAAATTGCAAGCGAATTGTACTGGCCTGGTTGTACCATGCCGTCTGCATCGGCAACATTGGCGAGTAGGGGTATAGCTCTCATTTCATATTTTACATCGACAATAAAATCATGGAAACCCCAGGTATTGTCACGCAGTAAAATCTCGGTAGATTTCACCTTATAAATCAGATCGAGATCAGGGGTTATGAGATCTTCGTCTGGCTGACAAGAGCTTATACATAATGAAATAAAAAGTGCTGATAAAAAATATAATTTTTTCATGTTGTTTGTTTCAAACCGTTTATTAAAAATTAAACCCGAATCGTACCACCGGGCCGAATTCGTCTACATCAAAAACAAAGTCTTTAGGCGCTTCACCTGTATAATAATCTGTTGATAGAATTCTGTAGCCGGCTGACAGTTGAAATAGCTTTGTAAATCGGTAGCCCACATAGCCCTGAAGTTGCCAGGTCAAATCTGATCCCACTCCAAAACCTCCCAGATCACCTCTCAATTGAAATAGCCATTTGTCCTTGACATCTGTTTTGAACCGGGCAATCAGAATAGGATCAAACCACGTCTTGTGGTGCCTTCCGGATATGGGCTCGATACCTGCCGGGAGCACATTGACCCATCCATCAACACTTGTTTGAAGATAATTGACACGTCCTCCTACGCCTACATCGAGACAAGAAGTCAACCGGTATAAACCGGCGATCTCCCATATCAGTTGTTTCGCTGTAACATCTCCCTCATGAATGATTATCCCGGGGGTAAGCTCCTGGTTTAGGTTCATATATACTAAATCTGAGGTAATGGCCCATTTGTCTGTTTGGGCTTCCAGGTACAGCATGGCACCTATCTGCAATTTGCTAAAAACGTCACCCGGGTTGGCATCCACAGGCAGGATCAGGTTATTCCCGATTCCAGTTTCACCATCCATGTAGGGAAACATCAGATAGGGTTCTGCGAGGAAATGCCATTTTTTATTGACGGTATCTTCTTGCGCCGAAACAAAGTTTACGCCTATACCTAATAAAAATAGCATTGAGAATACTACTTTTATGTTCAAGGGTTGTTTGAGAAAATTCATTCTGTTTGATATTACTTTAGTTTATTAAAAATTGATGTCTCTTTTTACGGATCTATTGATTAGCCGGAGTTAATATCAATTTTGGATCGAGTTTGAATGTCCATGGGGCTCCTGAGTTTTTCCATCCGTTTACCATGCGTTTTTGATTGAAAACACTTCCCTCATCATGTACCATATCGCCTTCAAAACCATCAGTGATATTAAACACATTTTTATAGCCCAAGGAGGCTAATTGGTTAACAGCCATGGCACTGCGTCCTCCGGACCGGCAAGTAATCAGGATGATGTCATCCGGCTTAAAAGTCGCTTTAATTTGTTCCGTAAACTCCGGATTGGGTTTCATACTAAAATGTCCTTTTTCAGCATCCCATGTATAGGTCTGGAAAAATATAGGAATATTCAATGCCATCTCGGCATGGCCGATATACATGTATTCTTCGGGTGTGCGTACATCGAGAATTTTCACTTTTTCAGGAGCTGCTTTCCACTTTTCATAAGCTTCGGCGGAGGTGACATAGAGTCCCAAAGTCGTTTGTTTTTCCTTGGGGAGTTCTGAATTGGCTTCTTGCGCAAAACAGGCGGTATCAGGCGTCAGGCAAAATAATGCAAGCATGGATAAAATACTGATAGCATATTTTGAAAAATCTTGAATCGTTTTCATTTCATTTTTGATTTAAATTGTTTTCATTTATTTACAGGTTCCGGGGTTTTCAAACTTGTCAGCCCGCGCAATCCACGGGCTAACTTTATAAAATATTCCGCCAAGGTGGTTTCCGCCAGGGGTATATCCGCCGGGATGGTTATCGCAACAGGAATAGTTCCAACGACCGGTATGGCCTCAGGAAATGAGACTTTAGCGGTAGTATTCACGGGTATGCGTTCAGGCACCATCACATTTACGGGCACTTTAATACTTAATCCGACTGCGAGTGTATCAATAATCAATAAATCTATCGGAACCACACTGTGTACCGGTATGGCCTGGTTAACCTTAACTTTCACTCTTTCGTTGAGCGGAATACTTGCCTTGATCGGCAGATTAACTCCCCGTCCTTTCGATGTCGGCATGGTAACTTTCTGATCCAAATGCAGGGTATCTTCAACTATGGCAAATACATCATCGGTAATCATGATTGTTGTATCCAACTTTATGTAATCCTTTACACCAATCTTAAATGGAACCAGCAACTTTTGATCGATCGGGATTTCGACATTAATAGGAATAACACTCTCGACAAGCATATTGATGCCCACTGTCACCTCATCTTCAATCCTAAATTTAGAATTCAGCGGTAGGTCAGTATTTAGCTCGATGTCGGCCGTAATGTGTTGATCGGCCGTTTCCTCCAGAATGACGGCTATATTCTTCAACCTATTGTTTAATACATTTAATACAATTGAAACCGAGATTAAGACCAAAAAAACGAATAATACCACCATGGCTATAAGGGGCACAATCCATCTTTTAAGTTTGTTCGGGCTCTTTTCCATTCTTAATTACATTGACCTGTTACTGAACATGGCTCCATTGAATAATGCTGCCCTACTGCATCCCTTTAGCTTCAAGACGATAAGTGATAATGCATGCATTTATCTAGCTTTTCTTTTCAATTAATTCATAGCCCAATTGTTGATACATTAATTGAGTATCAAATACATTTCTGGTTTCTATTGCTTTGCCGTTTTCTACTTTGATAATGCTAATTCCGGCATATGCAACTTGTTTATTACTTTCGATATGCGTCGCTTTCACATCAACGAGTGCGGATTCCATATCATCCTGGGAGATAACATCAACGACCGAGTCCGTAATATCTTTAAACTGATTGTTTAAGTTTTCAAAAAAGGTCTTGTAGGATTCTAAAGAAAAATCCCCACTTAACTTTTCACTTAAGAAATCTTCAATTGCTTCAGACCTACCTTCATTCCAAACTACTTGAAACCAATTGTACAATACTGTGTTTTGAATGTTTCTCACTTATTTCCTGTTTCTAATGTTCAAATTCAACTCTTTAACCCGCCAATGGCTCAAGGCCTACGGCGTTAGATGTTTTATTTTCACCGGTCATAATCCTGCGCAGATAACCTACTTCTCCCAGATGAAAAGCAGTATGAGCCTCGAGCCCCAAAAGGAATCTGCTTGTTGGTATACTGATTCCGTGAAGCGCCACCGGATATTTTTCTGAGAGCATAGATTCGGTTACGAGTTTAAGCCCTTCCTCAATTTCCTCCATTGCACAATTCAGCTCTTTTATTACCTGTTCACGAGACATCCCTCGAATACTAAATTCAGCATCTCTGTCTCTCTTGTAAGATGAGCCGCCAATAACTGCTCCCAAAAAGAATCGGAGATTTCCGGCTACGTGGAGTGCTAATGTTCCAATCGGGTTGGTAATTCCCGGCATCACATCCCAAAGACTTTCTTCATTTGGCAACATTTCAATTTCTTTGCAGAAAGATTTCAACTCTCGGTTCAACATCAATCCAAGATCATATGCCAATGTTGATTGCTTATTTTTTTTAGTCTCCATTATTACTAACTAGCATCCTTTAAATATTGGCTTTCGCTTTTCGTTCCATGCCAAGTTGCCTTCTACTCTGTCTTGAGTACCTGTCAAACGGTTATATGCCTCCACTTCGAAACGCAATGCGGTACGCACATCCATTTGCATTCCTTCGTGTATCGCTTTTTTGGCCTGACGCACTGCCAATGGTGCATTTTCTGTTATACCCTCGGCAACAGCCATTACAGTGGGCATCAAATCATTAGCATTATAGACACGATTAAAAATACCCCACTTCAAGGCCTCAGCTGCACTAAAGGGCTTGCCTCTAAAAATAATTTCATTGGCGCGACGTTCGCCAACAATACGTGGCAGCGTTGTGGTGCCTCCCACACCGGGAAGAATGCCAATCGTTGTTTCAGGAAACCATAATTGTGCACTATGGACACCATAGGCAAAATCGGCAGCAAGGATCATTTCCAAGCCTCCGCCAAATGCTTTACCATTCACAGCTGCAACCACCGGTACCGGACATTCCATCATCGTCCACAAGGCTTGTTCAAAAATTTCGTGCTGATGCCGCCAAGCATATTCATTCATCCCTTTTCGTTGTTTCATATCACCTCCGGCACAAAACGCCTCTTTGCCGGCTCCGGTTAAAACAACACACCTTAGATCCGTCGTTATTTCGAACGAAGTCCGTCCACACGTCCAGCAATTCTAGGCCCATATCTGTGTTGACTGCATTAGCCCGCCTCAGGACGGTTGAGAGTTACAACAACCAATCCGTTGTCTGTCGATCAACCACAATGGTTTTAAACTCCTTTTAATTTTTCATCAGCCATATTCTTAATATTCAGTGTTTTGCCAGATTACCTCCAAGTTACATTAAGCGGTTTTCTCACAGGAATGCGTTCGTATTTTTCCGCCGGGTATCCAATTAAAAATGTACCAAAAGGAATATAGCCTTCCGGTATTCCCAATGCTTCAATAATAGGCGGGTATCCCTGACCAGCTGTATTAATACTACCAGTAAAGGATGTGCCAAGATCAAGGGCTGGCGCTGCCATCTGAATTTGATGAATGCCAATCATCGCAGCAGGTGGAGCTGTCCGCTCATCTTTTGGCGCAGTAGCCATAATAATACAGGGTGCTCCTCTGGAAATATGATCACTTCCTGCATCCCATGGATCAATAAAAAGTTCAAGCCTGGCTTCATCATATAGTGCCCGGTTCTTTTCCTTCATTTCTTTCATCCAGTCGATGGTCAGCTTCGCAATATTGTGTACTCGTGCCGGATCATTAACCACAACCCAATGAAGCACCTGACGGTTAGCACCATTGGGAGCATATCTGGAAAGATCCAACAACATTTCCACCTTTTCTTTCTCTATTGGTTTATTGATATAGGTTCGAATAGAGCGTCTGTGTCATTAAATACTGCTTCACCTTCTCCCATTGGGGAATCTGATGAATATCAATTGGTAAGCAGTCTTCAGGACTCATTGATCGCTGGTGCATGGCTTCGGTAGGACAAATAGCTACACAATGGCCACAGTCTATACATTGATCCCAAGCAGTCTTCGATTGGGGCAGGGAAATCATTTTTTTTAGTTATTAAGGCACCCGGGACAGACTCTGATGCAGCTACCACAGCCAATGCATAAGCTTTCGTCTACCTTGATGATGGTATCTAATTTGTAAGACGTATTCATTTTTTAATCTGTTAATCAGATGATATATTATTTAATTTTTGTCGATGTAGTCCGGGTTTCTGTAGCAGCCATTGCTCCTACAACAAGTATCCAGGCCGGAAATAACTGAATAGCCGGAATTACTTCAATAGCCAAAGCGATTAGGAGTTTCCAGCGATATCCCAGTACCAATAAAAGAGCTATTGCGGTTAAAGCATCCAATACCCATTGTATTGGGGGAAAAAACGCTACGCCAAATCCCAATGCATCCGAAACCGCGGCAATAATCAAAGCCCATCGCCAGGTTGGCGACTTCCATGCAAGTCGTAAATTATTTATCCACTTTGTCATGATTTACACAAAAGTTGATATGAATATTCGCGCATGGCACTCATCCGAAATATCACTTCCAATAATGCCTATGTCACTTAGGTATTTATCATTCTTTTATCCTCTTTCCCAACTTGTCAAAAATCAAATCCCCGGGATTTCTTGCTGCATTGGAAAGTAAATCTTGAGTTTTATGCATAAGTTGATCTGTCACCTGTTGCACCACTTGTTCTGTTACTTTATCAAGGACTTCCTTCGTAACCTTAGCAGCGATTTTTTCTGAGACTTTCTCCGCTACTTCATTAATCGTTTCGTGAATGATCTCTTTCGTAAGCTTTTGATCAATCGCTTTTGTGACTTTGTCCACGATCTCATCCGTAGCATTTTGAATTGCATTTTTAAACATAATCATCTTTTTTAGTGATTAAAGCACCAAACTACAAACTGCTGTAGTTTGGCGTCAAAACTGTTATTTGTTGTTCTTATAATAGGCTTGATTTACTTAACCTGATCTTATGCCTACTTAATTAAAACTGCGCCTTCTTTAAGTCTGCTCCAGCTTTTTGCAGCATACTCATCTTCCATCCACGCATGAACACCTTTCTCAAGAAATTCAGGTCTTGCCCATTTATCCACATCAAAGTCATTCTTGATATAGCCGTGTTTTAGCATAAAGTCCTTGCCAATTTTAATGGCTTTCATATTCTGTGCATTCAAACTTGGCACCATATCAACATCTTTGATGCCTCTGTAGGTGTCTTGTGCGTCACGGTAGAAGGTCTGATGGTCGAGTAATACAGCTGCGGCAGGCTTGTGTTGATTGGCCCAATGTCCTACTTTCACCATTGCTTTCATATAGGTGACAACGAGTTCAGGATGCTTATCAGCCATCTCTTCTGTACAAGTAATAATCGCCGGTGTGTTGGCAACCTGTTTGGTCCAGTCCGGATATCTTGACAGGTCCTCAATCATTTTAATCTTACCCGTATCTTCCTGCAGATGTTGGAAAACCTTGCTCTGGGTATATATGGCATCAACTTTCCCTTCCAGTAATGCATTTTCTAACGGACGAAATGCCAGGTCGTGTTTATGATCTCTTGCTGCCCATAAATCTGTTGGGTTATTCATTGGCGCCAACATTTTTGGGTCGTTGTACCAATCATCCGGATAAGGGAACTCCACAATTTCAACATCGTCAATTGTCATGTTGTTTAGCTCCAACATGTTTAAAATACCCATGTGTTCCTGTATGCGCCACCAATCGTTTTTAAGCGTATTCAAACTTTTTGAAAGGCCTATTCGTTTGCCTTTCAAGTCCGACATTTGATGGATGTCATCATCAATACGCACAGCCATACACCCACCTTCATACACCCAAGTTGCGCCTAACAGTACTAATTTGCTAAGATCAGCGTGTACAGCAATTGGTGGATAAAGACCTCCAAAGCGAATGAGGTTTTTAAGATTGTGTCTGTAGTGTGGGTAAAAGTCGTTATCGCGTGTATGACGCATGTAGTCATACTCGATGCCCTTATTTTTAAATTCCTGACGACACCATCCCAGTTCCTGGTCAATGTTGTTGGCCGATACCATAGGGCAATTGGTATACCATACTTGTTTCCAGTCCAGCGCAGCAGTGCTTAATTTTTTGCCGTCGACTACAGTTATTACTGCTTTACTTTTGGCATGTGCTTTTTTAGCTGGTGCTTTTTTGCCGCTGGCTTCTTTGCAGGCGCTTCTTTACCCGCTTCTGCTATTGCTGCTATTGCTTGCTCCATGGTTACGCCATGTTCGTCTAGTTTATCGAGAACTAATTTCGCTATATCACCAAGTCCGGCTACCGGATCGGGATTCTTACTACTTTGTTTCTTTTGATTTGCCATAATTCAATTGTTTTATGAGGTATTATATCATTCTTAATTATTATGAAAGCGAGCTTAACCTAACCTGACACTTTCAGCCTTAAGTCCTCCACCTTTTTCAAGTTTGCTCCAGCTTCTTTTTTCCCATTCTTCCTTGAGTACTTCGGTAGCTGCTTGCTCAAGGAATTCCGGTCGAGCCCATTTTTCTACGTCAAAATCATTTTTGATATAGCCGTGTTTCAGCATGAAATCCTTGCCAATTTTTATGCATTGCATGTTTTTTGCATTTAAACTTGGTACCATATCCACATGCTTAATACCCTCGTAAGTATCTTCCGGATCTCGATAAAAAGTTTGTTTGTCTAAGGATTACCGCTGCCGCCCGTTTGTGCTCATTGGCCCAACGTCCTACTTTTATCATAGCCTTCATATAGGCAAGAACTAATTCAGGGTGCTTATCAGCCATCTCTTTTGTACAGGTGATAACAGCAGGTGTGTTGGCGACCTGTACTCTCCAGTCCGGGTAACGAGTCAAATCTTCAATCATCGCGAGTTTACCGGTATCCTCCTGCAGGTGTTGCAAAGGTTTGCTCTGGGTGTAAATCGCATCAATTTTCCCTTCTAATAATGCTGTTTCAAGTGGACGGAAAGCAAGGTCATGTTTGTGATCACGTTTCAACCAGGTTTCTGAAGGGTTGTTAATTGGAGTTAACATTTTCGGGTCATTGTACCAGTCGTCCGGATAAGGGAATTCCACAATTTCCACGTCATCCATGGTCATGTCGTTTAGCATCAGCATATTATAGATCCCCATATGTTCCTGAATACGCCACCAGTCATTCTTGATGGTGTTCAGGCTCTTCGAGAGCGCTATCTTTTTGCCTTTCAAGTCACTCATCTTAAAAAGGTTATCCTCAGCCCTCACAACCATACAACCTCCTTCATAAACATTGGTTGCGCCCAATAATACGGTCTCACGAATGTCTGCCTTCACCGCAATTGGCGGATAGAGTCCACCAAAACGAATCAGATTATCCAGGTTATGTATATAGTGTGGGTACCAGTCGTTTTCAGGTGCATGACGGAAGTAGTCATACTCAATTCCAATCTTTTTGAACTCCTCACGACACCATCCCAGTTCCTGATCAATATTGTTAGCCGATACCATGGGACAGTTGGTATACCATACTTCCTTCCAGTTCAGTGGTACTCTGCTTGTCTTTGTGACCACTTACCATTGTTATCACTGCTTTACTCTTGGCTTCTTCTTTTTTAGCGGGGGCTTTTTTTGCAGCCGGTTTTTTCGAGCGGTTTTTACTTGCAGCCTGGATAGCTGCTACAGCTTGTTCCAATGTAACGCCATGTTCGTCTAGTTTACCAAGAACTAGATTGGCAATATCGCCCAAACCAGCGCTAACGTCCGGTGTCTTGTCACTTTGTTTTTTTTGATTTGCCATGATTTTTGTGTTTAAATTTCGCCTGTATCTATATTTGATTATTTCTGATTTAAAGTTTTCAAAGTAAACTCAGTTCCGTAAAGCCGGATACTACGCGAGTTTGCTTTTCCATTATTTCTTTCAATTCGTCTCTTGTCCGAATTCTTGTGGCAGTTATTTCAGTAAGCCCTTTCTTGAAACTATTGATGGTGTATTTGAATTTATCCTGATTGTACATTTCGCACATCACAATATGATCGGTTGGGTCATCAGTTTCCTGTTTGCATTCATGAACAAAACCATACAGCACTGTGGTGCCCTCAACTTCATTCATGGAAGTCCAATGCAATTCACCGTATCCGCCAAATTCGTTATGCCATATATTGACCCATCTTCGCAAATCACTTCGCCAACCTGATAAGGAGATTTGTTTGGTGTCATCTAAAACACCAACATTAGGAGGAGTCGCCAAACCTTCTTCCTGGCCAAGCGCGGAGAACTTATCAAATGCTACAGCCCAATTAAAAACAACTTCACGTTGAAAATCACCGTTTTTGCTGATCCTGCCTGACCAGCTGCCTCCAAAATAGTCACGAAATATATTTGCGTTTAATTCACTCATTATTTCTTCAGATCAATTTCCGGTAAGTGTATTAACATTTTAATATGCTCAGATTCTTGATGCTAAAATTACCGGTGCAAAGATTCTCGGACAATACAGAGTAATCGGTATTTTTGTTACTTTTGCACGGTAAACCGTCGAGAAATATTTTGTAATGATTAAGCCATACAGTTATAGCCTATTTTTTGATTTTATCGAATCCTACTTGCCGGATGCTTTTCAGAATATTAATCTCTGAAGATCCCATCATGCAGAAGCTGAACGAAGTGTTGGATGCCAACAATCAGTTCTTGACTGTTTCTGATCTTGAGTCAGATAAAGTTCCTTTTTGCAAGCAAACAAATTCGACAAGTATTGGGTATTGAACCGGAGGAGCTTAATCCGGCTCATTTTGTAGAAGCCATTCATCCGGATGATTTGAGTAGATTTGCCATCCTAAGAGCCCAAACATTTTTGATAGAAAAGGAAGTGCTGGAGACCAATAAAGGGAGTGCATTAGTATCATTCACCGTTAGAATGAAAAATGTTGCCGATGTGTATAGCAATTATCTTTGTCAGGCCTATTTTTTTTATTCTCCCACCCCTCATAAGGCAGTTTATCTGATGCAGGTCATTAGCGATGTCGGTTGGTTCAACATGAAAAAAAATGATTTCCATTATTTGAAAACAAAAGACCTTACTCAATTTAAATATCCTGATGAGGAGTTTTTGAAGATTGGCCCACTTTTTACGAAACGAGAGTTGGAAATTATTAAACTGATAGAATCCGGTTTTAACAGCAAACAAATCGCTGAAAAGCTATTCCTGAGTGTTTATACAGTAGACACTCACCGTTCCAATATTTTGAAAAAGTCGGGTAAAGCCCACATCTCAGATTTGATATACGATTTAAAAGAGCAGGGATTGATTTAAAAATGGGGCAGTCTGACAACTGCTACTTAAAAGGTTTTAACCGATGGGTATGTAAACTGTGCTCTTTCTAAGTTTTGGCTTATTTCAAATTTTTCCTTTATTCAATTTTCAATAACCTCTTTAGTCAATTGACAAGTTCAGTCAAGGGCAGCTGAGGTACGAAGCCGTTGATAAACGCTTGACGGGTTCTGACGATAGGCCGCTCTTTGCTTTTATAATTTGATCGTTTATCCTGGCGTTAGCCTTCCTTCAAATCTTAAATTGAGTATTGCACTGTATTAGACCAACTTTGCAAGTTTTTATGAATGTCCGATCAAAATGTTTCTGAAACTGCCAAATAAAATCCGCTTGACTTTTCGCCAAACCCCCAGTCGAGCACCAGGTTGGTGCGTGTGGCCTTATCCAGCATTACTCTTAACCCAACGCCATAACCCGGCTTGATCGATTGAAACAGTGCGAGATCCTGTGCAGGATTGTTGGCAGTGGTGGCATTGATAAAAGCAACGCCACTCCATAACCCGCCACATTTTGAAATGGGGAACCGGTATTCCGCTTCGCCATAAGTATATTGATTCCCACGGAATCTTCCCTGCGTATAGCCGCGACCACTTCGGCTGCGCTGATCGTATGAAGTAGCGGGTAAGGTCATATATGGAAATTGCCCATCAGGAGAAAGTTCACTGATCAGCCAGAAGGCAACCAGGTGCGCTGGATTGCGAGGTGAAACATTGTGAAAACTCCTCCATTCAGCTTTCACCATATTACCATTTTTTTCTGATCCCAATAATTCTAAATCCCCTCGCCATCCAATCGAAAGGAAATATCCCTTGTAGGGTTGAATCATGTTGTCTCGCTTGTCAATGACATACACGGCATTCAGCGAAGAAGATACGTATTGGTCAGGATCAAACCTGTTTTTAATACTATACGCATAGTTGGAAGTATAAAATTCTTCACCTGGAGTGAGATTGAGCTTTTTGTCATCAATTTTAGAATATGCATCCAACTGCAAACCAAAGCCCAGATACATGTTCTTTTTGATTTTAAAAGCCATGGTTTGATGAATTCTGAGAAAATTATACTCCATAGGTTGGGCAAGGGAGTCTATGGTCGTTGGCAGGCCGGACAATCCAAACTGATAATCCACAATACCTCCTTCAGGCGCATTAGTGCCGAGACCATAAGTAGATTGTGAGTATATCTGAAACCGCCAGTCGCCGGTAAAAAATATCCTTTCCTTTTTTGTATAGATATTATTTTTGAAGATCACCAGGTATTGGTTTTTTGTGGTCACCTGGAGACTTCCACTCATCATGGAATACAGATTATTTTCCGGTTTTTTAAATGCATATTGCCCGCCAAGACCTACCATAAATCCAGTAGCGGGATTCGAACCAATGATCGGGAAGAAGATAAATGAGCTGGTATTTTCAGATTTGACTTTTGGTGGTTTGTTTAGCGCTTTTCTAAGCACATCACTCAGGTCTTTTTACGGACAGAGCGTATCCACCTGAATATCCTGGGCATTCCCTTTCTCAATCGAGACATAAACCAGGTTCAAAGAAAGTATGGCAATCGCAAAATAATTGCTAATCTTCATTTTTGACAGCCTGCTCATCATAATGCGCATATAACTTGCCCTCTATTATGTAGATTTTACACCCACCCCCGTGCTTAGATAGGAATTATTTTTCATGAGAATATGAAAATAAAATCCCAGGTTGAAATTGTTCACCCCTTCAGAAGCGCTGATGGTATTGATATAGGATCGATTCATACCACCGACCAATCCGAATTCAATCTTTTCAGAATTTAACGCTTCTCCAAATACCAGGGATATCAGCACCTGGGCCTCTACAATCAGTGGTGAAAAGAAGAATAATTGAAAAACGCTGATTTTTATAATATTTCGCATGTTTGGTCGAGGTGTTTGATTATCATTTTTCAAAATATTTAAATACTTAGCTTTAAACATTTTCTGATTCACTTCTCCCAAAAGCCTCGTCAATAATACCACGCAAATGAGCCAACAATTCTGGTGAAGGTGTTTTGTAATCCTGCAATTCGTAAACCTTGCCTAAGAACTCATATTTTCCCAAGACCAAATCGGTGATAAGGTAGCAACTCATAGTCAATCACGTTCTTATAAGGTTTGATAAACTCCAGTACGGCGCGAACATGTCCTTCATCGGCATTAATGCCTGGTATTAAGGGTGTTCGTGTGATGAATTCAACATTTGGAAATGTTTCATATGCATTTTTGAAGTTTTCAAGTATCCGCTTGTTATCCACGCCCATCCATTTTTTATGACGTTCAGGATTCATCAACTTATTGTCGTGTCGCATTAAATCTACATACCGTAATACCTTTTCCATGAAATCCCAGGGCACATTTCCGGCCGTTTCAATAGCAGTATGAATGCCGCTCTCCTGGGCACCGCGCAGAATGGCCGCCATAAAATCGGGCTGTAACAAACACTCGCCACCACTAATGGTCACACCACCTCCGGTATTGCGGTACATACTTTCGTCTTTTAAGCACTTCGTCAAGCACTTCACGGGCGGTCATTTCTTTGCCGAACATACCAATGGCTCCGGTAGGACACAATTCTGCCAATTCCTCGGTGCAGGCGTTGGCTAAATCCCAGTTGGCTTGCACTTTATCATCATCTCCTTCCGTTACATAAAATGCTCCTTGAGGAAAGGGTTCCTTGAGGCAAATACCACATGCGGCAGCACCTTTGCATAACTTTTCGACTAAAATCCAATTCTGGTTTTGGTTTAATACTTTCCGGGTTGCTGCACCATTTGCAACGCAGGGAACATCCTTTTACGAATACCGTTGTCCGGGTTCCCGGTCCGTCTTCCCCACAGTAGCGTTGTATATTCAATACACGGCCTTTTATATCTAAATAGTTTTGATCTTCCATGATTGTTGAATTATGCTCCTGTGTAAATTCCCAATGCACCGGCTACTTTCATAAATTCATTGTCGGAGCTGCACAGTACGTATTTTATTCAGTGCATCAATGAGCGGCACAAAGTCAATTCGTGGTGGAACAAATGCCCCTATCGTACTGAACTTGTTTTGCTCAAGCGCTTTTACAGCCGCAGCGCCGTACGCCAATCCTAATTGTCGGTCAACAGCAGTGGCCTCACCGCCGCGAGTCCATGGACCGAGCACCAATGGAAATACCTCATCTGCCAGCGACTGTTGTAGGGCTTGCGCCAGTGTCTTGGCTGCCTTACCGCTTTTATTGATGACAAATTCATTATTATTCTTCTGTAGCCAATGGGGAAAGTGCCTTTTTCAAATCGTCTAAGGTATCATTTGTCACACCGGGAAGATTTAGTGAACGAACTTCCTTCAGCTACAACCACCAGGGCATACGGATGATCAGATGTAATCCTGGTTTTAAGGTGTTGTGCCAGTGCATTTACATCACACGGAAATTCCGGCAATACGACTGCATCAGCCAATACGGCTATGCCGCTTTGCAATGCCAACCAGCCAGCCTGTGATCCAAGGACTTCAACAATCCCTATTTTTTTTGATGAAATGGCTCCTTGCTTGGCCCTGTCGAGCATTTCGATACTAAAGCTAAGTGCAGTATTGAATCCAAAAGCAACGGCTGTGGCAGCCATATCATTTTCTACCGTTCTGGGAATGCATATCGATTGCAAACCCTTAAGGTTGAGTTTGTGCAGGATACTTAATCCCCTGCCCATCATGATGGCGATTACTGCATCGATTTTTTCCTTTTTCAGGTTTTCCAGAAGTGTATCAGACATGTCCACTTCTTCCACCATTTCCAGCTCGTTTATGGTCCTTACATTGAAGGGATCGACTGTTGCAGCCGTGCCCATGGCATCGCTCCCCATTGGGTTTAGTTTGCCGATCACCTCAGGCCCCAGGTCAATTAATCCATTATTTGGATATTTTTGAGGAAAGAGCAGCCCTTCAAAACCATCACGAATACCTACTACATCCCAGCCTGCTTTGTGGGCGGAAATAGCAGCTCCCATAATAATGGAATTAATGCCAGGCGTGTACCCGGCACCAATGGCAATGGCTATTCTTTTATTATTTTTCATACTTTTTTTAATTAGTTCAGATTAAAAGAAAATCGGCATGGAGAAATCCCGTGCCGGTAATCTTTTAATGCTAATGGAATGTTTGCAGGGTACGTTCTATGACTTCGTTTTGTACTCCTACATCAAGCTTGGTAAAGAAGGCACTGAAACCAGCTACACGAACTACCAGGTCGCGGTAGTTTTCAGGATGTTTCTGTGCATCCCGAAGCATTGCTGTATCCAGGCAGTTGAACTGTATATGGTAGCCGCCATTATCGAACAAGGTTTTTACAAGGCCCAAATACCTGATCCCTTCCTTTTCTTGTTTTCAACTGGTCGGGCTGCACTTTCATATTCATATGGGTAGCTGTCCACTTTACTGCATCGTTACCTGCTGCAGCAGACATAACCAATGCGGTAGGTCCATTCACATCGGTACCCGGCATGGCCGACAAGCTGCCATCGGTAAGGGCCTGGCCTGCTTTTTTACCCGTTGGCAATGCACCTGTCACTTTACCCATAAGGTTGTGGATACTCTTGGTATACTGGTCGAGCGAAGTGGTATAAAGAGTATCCTTACCTAGGTAATTGCCACCGCCATCTACAGCATTAAAGGCTGCCAGAATGCTGTCGTTTACTCTTTTCAGCATCTTTTCCGGTTCCCCAAGGTTATTGCCATATTTTGGTGCATCCACATACACCATCTTATGCACGCGTTCGTGCTCGCCTTCAAAGTTGGCCTCAAGTGCAGCCATCAATTCTTTCCAGGTAAGTTTTTTCTTATCGTAAATCTGGTCTTTAATAGCCATCAGTCCGTTAGCCGCATCTACCTGACCAACAGAAATCTGGGCAATGGTATAGTAGTTGGCACCGCCATGCCATACATCCACCCCCGATTCGATGCAGCCAATGGTAAGTACCGAACGCCAGGTTACCGGCAGGTACTCGGCGGCAAGCATACTGGCAATCCATGCGCCCCTTCCAAGACTTCCTGATTGTATTTTAGCTGGCCTTCAAACGCGGCATAAAGGTCTTCGAAGACCCGGCCTTCCAGGAGTCGCTTCGCACGGCCGTGCCAGCCCGGCGCCGGGCAATGGATCGGACGCAGCGCCACTGGCCTGGCTGGCCTCGCCACAAGCGTCCTACCTGTTCGGGGCGGTGATCCCGATCGACGCCGGCTGGTCGCTCTGATCCGAGCGCTTCTGTCACTCGGACTGCCCTCCGAACGCCGGCTCTGCGTCGCTACACGCCTCGGGAAGGGACGGGCGATCGACTGCTCATCACCATGGCCAGGAACTCGCTCTGGTTGGCGGCCTGGGCGCCGAGGCTTCCGCTGCGACGCCACGGTCGTGAAGAGCCCGCACCAGTTCGTCCCCCCCCCCCCCCCCCCCTCAGCGATCCAGGCCACCGCCGAGTAGACGTCGTCCAGGATGTACCCCCGGCGTCCCGCTCGCTCCACGAGGATCGGGTCCGGGCCGAAGGGCAACCGAACGTTGGCTGCTGGCCCATTCCAGGAAGTCCGGGAGCACATGCATCGAAGCCTGGGACCTCGATCTCCATCGGCTGGCCCGTCACGGAGCCGATGCTACGACGCCATCCGCGAACCGCCCCCAGATGCCGGATCAGCCTCGGGCGCGAACGACCCTCGAGCCGGCGTTCTGG
>CAVOVH010000012.1:0-210962 GCA_963699805.1 uncultured Cytophagales bacterium
AAATTAAGGTGTAGTGGACGTCGGAAGAATTGACAACTCGGTTCCAAACCTCTGAACCTTTTAAATCAAAAATTGAAATAGTATAATCACCTGGAACCGGTAAGGCTGAATTCAAATTTGGTACTACCATTGAATGGATTTGGAGACGGGGGGTGAAAAATCAATTCAGATGGTCGAGAAACATCGTCATCAATCCCCACTGTAATGTTTGATAAATACAATGTAACTGCAAAACTATCAACATCCATAAGACCTGGATTTGTTGTGTCTGTCCTTCCGGGAAAAACTGGGAAGGATTGGGCATGATAGTGGCCGGATATGTACACAGGTGAAGCAATATTTTCGATCGGGTCGATGAAGCGCTCATCAAGTCTCTCATAATAGGCTATGGAGTCTAACCGATGGGAATCAACGAATCCCTCCATTACTGGAATACTCTCGCCTGTGACAAAGTAGTTTAATCGGTACAGCTCAGAGACAGGAGCCACTTGATAATCGAAACCAATAATCGTGCATTGCTCCCATCCATAATCAGACGGATCAAACCAAAAATAAAAATCAAAACTGTTTTGCCATGCCATTACCGTGAATTGTAAATCCTCGCTTGAAAAGTAAACCGTGTCCTCAGGAGAAAACGTAAAGTCGTTTTCGATAATATCATAATTGAAGGCCATCTAGAGTCGAGGTCGGACAATGGTGCTTTCAGCTCCAAATGCAGTCATCTGTAGAGCTTTGTTTGGGCATATTGTTCAGTCAGTAAATTATACGTAACGGACGCGGTGCTTGAGCCCCTGAGCCGACACCACCTAGGCTATCCTTAGATCAGAGCAGCATTTGCCGACAAATAATCTGCAATTCATGTCAGTTGCGGAGCAAATTAAGCTAAACACTAGACAATGAAGCGTTGTCAATTACATTAGCAAGGTCTGATCACCAATCTTTAGACTTAAAATTTACTCCGAGATTGAAGAGTTCTACACAGCCGTTGGAAGTGGCAGAGACAACGACTCCTCCTCGAGAAGCCCTTTTCGCCGCATGCAATGGTGCAAAAAATCTTTTGCTCGTGTCCAGCGCTGTTCTCCCACAGTAGGCCGGAGTCGTCTCTCGATCGTGTCCATCAGTGGCGTGTAATCAGCGTCCCCCAAGCGATTGCGTTTTGTACATTCTTTTACTACAGCCTTTGCTCGTTGTCGCAATCGATTATCTTCCAAAATCCGGAATAAAATCTTGATGAAAATGAAGAACGTTTGGCGTTCAGATAACTTCTGCGGCCTCCTGGCCACTTGTAGGTCTGTGCCAGCAAAATCACTATGCACAGATAAGATCATCCGTGGTGACCTAAGCTGGAGGGCAGCCCCTACTGTGGTGTTCTTCCCGCCCCAGAGACTGCGGAGGTACAGATACAGGGCTTGGCTGCTCTAACTGTAGCTGTTGCTGGAACTGAGCAGGATCCTGTGCTTCTAGCCTTAAAACATGTTCCTGCTGCATATTCAAGCCGGCTTGACCAGCAGAACCAAGCGCCGAATATACCTCATCTTCCCGGTCGTCGCTGCTCATGAGAGATACCTATTAAAACTATCTATTCTCTCTCTCTGCCACTTTGTCTCACAGTTACTCTCTTTTCTTATTGAAAACGCTGCTCAAAGCAAAGCAACTGCAACAGCAACACAGCGGACTTTTTATTCGGGTCTTGGCCACTGGCGCTCGGCTCTCTACCGAATCTGCTTCTCGACCCTCCGCACTTCGATCGGAATCCAATCTCACCCACCAATCCCAGCCACGCCAAAAATCGATGGAGAGAGGAGTTCGGGTTCCGTTCACCCCAGAAGCGCGCGCGCCGCAGAAAAGCGATCTAATGTCTTGTGTTTACATATGCCTAGACATTTATTACTAAAACACGGACAGTGCCGAACAATTCTCAAATCATGACTATAAGCAGTTGACAGCCCCGTAGAAACGCTACGTAGAAATTTACCGGACCGCTGCGAAAATCGTCCCGTTTCCTCAAAAAATCCATCATTCCGCCGCGTAACATCGCGGTCAATACCATGGTGATATTGCACGACAGATGCGATTCAGGGCCACACCATGGTATTACATTACGTTCATATACCTATCTGGGGCATAGGGGAGGTGTTGTAGCAGAGTCAATCGACAGAGCTGATTCATTGTAGTGAAAAAATGGAGATCAGCCGACTCATGGTCAAAATTGCATGTTGGAGGTGTTTCTGTGGGTCAAAAGACTGATTCTGACAACAATCAAACATTCTCTAGTACCTACTAGTTATGTAGAGGCAAGGGATATTGCTCCTTTGTGTGTTATGTTGATTGTTGTCCCCAAAAGCCACCATGGTGACACACACGCGATATGCCATGTTGATCCAAAAAGGATGCCATGGAGGAGGGACAGATGACCACCAATTTCACCATGATACAGCATGGTGAAAGCGTTGGGGTCACCGTATTGTCCTATTGTGACCCAGTCTGCATTGCCCCCACCCAACCTAGCTCCCCTTAGTGTTCCTTGACACTACTGAGAACAATAGATAGGTGGGCAACCTCACAAGGGTATTCTGTGAGGGTAGGTAGGTTGAGGGTCAACCCGTGTTGTATCACGGGAGAACAGGCGGAGGAGGAAAAGAGTTTTTGAGTGACGGGACGATTTTTGCAAAAATTTGGTGATACGGGTGCAGTACTCACTGTCAACTGCTTATGATACTGTACTGTTACCAGCCGACATCCCAAAGGTCACAGTGGCAGCTCGTCCTGCTATTGGACCTCGCAAGATGAGGGCTGGACACTAGAGAACCACTAGTTAAACTAAAACTAACTACATATCAAAGAATCAATCAATATGGTACAGCAAAGAGTGAGTTTTATTTTGCATTTATTATCCATACAAATTGATTTCTGTTGGTTTTCCTGCCCTCACTTTTTTGGTATGTACTTAGAGGCGGAACCCAGGATTTTGTCATAATAATTGAAAGCAAACTTGCCAACCAGCTCTAATTGTTAAACCTCTTCAAATTGAAATTGTTCAGCCAGAGACAAATCACCATTGTTAGAAATGAAGCCTTAAATACCAAAAATAACCTGCTCCCTTCATGGGGAGTGCACCCTTTTTGGGAGTCCATCATCTGGTCTGGTTCAGTTGACCGAGAGGGTAGAACTCCATCATGGTAGCAAATCAGGAACACAGTGGCTGAGGGTTGGAAGCCTGGGTGGTTGCTGTGTTAAAATGGTTCTCAACAGGGGCACGTTCTCCTAGTCAGCACATGCAGAGCTTAGGCAACTCCTAGCTGGCGGGGGTGTAAGCAACAACAGCAGAAAACAGAAACCAACAGTACACTCACCCTCATGCTATGCTTAGAGAGTCAAGTGATGGGGAGTGTTAGAAATGAAGCCTTAAATACCAAAAATAACCCACTCCCTTCATGGGGAGCACACCCTTTTTGGGAGTCTGTCATCTGGTCTGGTTCAGTTGACCGAGAGGGTGGAACTCCATTAAGCATGTTCCTGTGGTGGTTTTTCTAGATTGGATTTGACTTGTGGTTTGTCACTCAGATCCACTGGAATTGAGCTAGTAGCCCATTGATCCTGTTCTTGATGAATCCTTGATTTCTGATTGGTAGGGAGAGCATATCACTCTCTCTCTTGTTGGTGAATGAATCAGTCAAATCAAAAAAGAGGCACTTCCCACTGATGTTGTGTACTTTGGTCTTGGGTGTCAGCTATGTATGAATTGAAAATAATCATACTGTACTGTATAGGTTATGTTGTCTGATGATTTCAAAATTTAGTCTAGAGCATACAGTATAGTAAGTACATACCAGTACATACAGTATACATAGTACATAAGCAGCTACTACAGTAAACCTCATCAAAGTTTTCCCCCTGGGGGAAAACCATTTTTACACTAGCCTCTCAGAGGCCCCCAAGTTTTCCCCCCCTTGACATCATGTTCATGACTCATTGTTGAAATGGGACTGAGTCATCTACATACTCAGATGCCTATCTACATAGTACTGAGGACAATATCTAGCATCCTTGTCTTACAGTATATATAAAAGAATTTGAGTTAACTATTGCACTACTATTTTTTGCCATGAGCACTGTACTTTTCAGTGTCAGTAGCAGCTATGTACATAGCACTTCTTGCACAAGCAATGAATGCAGTTCTTATTCACTCACCCTGTGGTGCATGCTGTACAAGATGTTTTTGTTGCAATTCTCTTCAGAAAGTAGCTGCCTGTCTTGCTCTGCTTGACAAGTGAGAGAAGTGGCACATGGTACACATGTATTGTGACATCTTAGATATCTGTAACATCTGGGACATGATCACCTACCCTCTGCAGATGAACATACCCAGATAACATCTGGGACTGGTCAATCATGAAAGATTCTTCATGACTGAATGAATCATGGAACTGGGGGGGGAGAAGATTTTTACACTAGTGTCTCTGTGAGACCCCCTGAGTTTTCCCCCTGGGGGGGGGGGGGGGAACTTTGATGAGGTTTACTGTAGTATATGTACACTACATATCTTTGGCTCTAGCTGGGGAGAGACCTGGAGAACTTGGAGCTCACTAGAGCTCCAAATTCTTTCCACAGTGGATTTTTTGCTACCCTCGGCAAGACTCAAAATGTGACTTGACTCCTGACAACACCAAACAAAGAAGCAAACACCTCCCTCTTGGGCCTCTGTAGCATCATGTGACCATGCATTGGTCAATTGAATGCCCCCAACAATCTACCACCTGCTACCATGAATATAAAGAGGCAAGGAAATGCCTAGTTGGGTTGACTTTAATGTGGCAGATCCCTGCCAATTCATGCTTCAAAATGGTCATCGGTGCAGCACCAAAAGCTTGATTTTTAAATTCTGTGCATGCACTATGCCCTTCTTTCTAGACAAATACTCTCCCTGTTTCATTCTATAGTATTACTTTAATATTCTAAAGAGTCAGGGATAGTGATTTCTCTAGTGAAAAGCTATGTTGTTGCAAAGCCCCATTCTACTGTAAAAGACTACTTGTAGTTCTCACACTAGTACTTTGAATGGGTAGTAGAGACTGCAATATTGCTGGCATTCAAAAAGCACTATTTATCTTTAAAGCAATTACATAAAACAGGGACATAAAAGTCAACTCCAAACATTGCTACACTCTGGTATTCATGCACTGAAACCAGGCTTTCGAACAATGACTTTGCCTTGTTGAAGTGGAGTAATCACTACAAGCCAGATTCTTTTGCAAGAGCTAAAGAGTTCCACCAAAACACATCCAATTCTGGGGATGGATGTCTCATCATGTTTCAAAACGTTGAGTGGATATAGTTTTGCAATGGCATTGGCAACACTATTCCAACTGCTCACTACCTGTACTCATTTCTGAAAACCCTTTGCAAGCAGCACATTGGCCAGGATCCCTGGTGGCATGGTAGCAAACCCAAAAGCTACAATAATCTGGTTTGCAATAAGAAAAGCAGGGCAGATGTGTGAGATAAAGAAAGATCATGACTTGACAAAAAAGGATCCCCGATAGTCCAAAAACAAGATGGCAGTCACAAGAAAGCAACTAATAATAAATCACTTTGTATACTGCATAGCAAAGGCCATAGAGATGCTGATACATGCTCCTATCACCCACAAAATGAAAGAAATCTGGCAAACCATCTCAGCAATGCTTGGCACGCTGATACAGAAATGGGTGTGTAGCACCACAAAACCAGATATGACAACACAACAAATGACATACCTGTATTCTGCACACTATTTAGAGATAGTTTGTAGTAGGAAGTACAAAGAAAGATGCTCTACATGAGATGTTATGATGCTACAAAGACCCAACAAGGAGGTGGTTTGCATCACACTGATACAGATACGGGCATGTAGTGCTGCAAAAACAGATACGACAACACACCAAATGACATACCCTTATCCCCAAGACCTTGAGGAAGCAGACTGAAACTAGAAGTATCCCAAAATAAGCTCTACAGGAGAAGTTATGATGCTACAAAGACCCAACAAGGAGGTGGTTTGCTTGGCATGCTGATACACAAAATGCCACCTGCACCTACCAAAACAGATACGACAACACAACAAATGACATACCTGTATTCTCTATGCTATTTAGAGATAGTTTGTAGTGGGAAGTAGAAAGAAAGATGCTCTACACGAGATGTTATGATGCTACAGAGGCCCAAGAGGGAGGTGTTTGCTTCTTTGTTTGCTTGTTGGTTTTTGTGAAGTCACGTTTTGAGTCTTGCCGAGGGTAGCAAAAAAATCCGCTGTGGAAAGAAGTGGGAGGTCACTGACGCTGAATAAACCCAAACCCTAGTGACCAAATGGTGGGGAGTGGGTCTTGTTTTGACTGCCCACCAGCTGAGAGGATAGGTGATTCAGAGAATTGGGAGTGGGGAGAAGGGGCCCCAGCTCCCACCTGGGGACCCGAAAGTAACTGTGCTCAACTACAGAGTCAGTTCCTCTGCAGCGATGTTTAACACTAGTGTAGCAAGGTTTGGGAGGTTTTTTGTGTGGCATGGTGGATGGTATAATGGTGTTTCTTTTTTCAAAAACATATCAATGAAAACATGCTGTATCAATCTGAGGGAAGATAAAGGAGCCTGGGATCATTCTGGTAAAGTTATGAGGTAAAAATGCTAGAAACCTATTTTACAAGAGGCACTTTTCTTTGTGTATTATTGGTGGAGTGGTTAGGGCCTGTAGTTTAAATTTGGAGGGAAATGGTTCTACGATAACGAGATATGGCAATTTTTATTGAAGTGGTATTGAATCTTGATGACATGTAATTTGGGGAGACTGGGGTGTTGTGTTGGGCTTCGAGGCACAAGTGGTGATGTCAAATCTTTTTGATTTAAAGTATCTCTTTACCGGCTGATGGAAAATGTTCTCACTTTCCTTTCCCTTAAAATCCACTTCAAACAGTTCAAAATATTGGATTAGTTGATCCAGGGTATCGTCTGTCCCACCATCGGAGGAAACGATGACCTCCGTATTGGGATAAGATTGATTTAAAAAAGATTTTACAGATTCAACGATGATGGGTCCCTCATTATAGGCCGGGGCAATGACAGAAATCAGGGGAAGGCTGCGGCCCTTGGTTTTTACAATGCTTCTCACCTCCTCCTCGGTTGAAATATGTGGGTATTTTTTTGTATACGCGCGGATCTGTGCCAGGGACACCACCGAAAATATCACTTTTGTGCCGGTATAAATCACGGCATAAATGATGACAGCCCATGTTATGATTTCATAGAAATCCATCAGAACCTCCTTCGTATGGTTACATCAATTCCCACAACCGATACATATTTTCCAGCCGACGGAATATTATATCCGGAAAAATCCAATCCGCCGGATACATCTGTATTTTCAGATACATTCACCAGGGCTTTGAATCTTATCAGGTACGACTCCAGTCCGAATGAATTTTCGATGGCATTAAAATCACGGGTCACCCCTACATCCGTACCATATAAAGCCATCATCCCGATATACGATTTGCCGTCGCCCGCATACAACCTGGCTTCCGCCAGAAAATTCATGTTGATATCATTCTTTAGAAAATTGATGGTGGGCCGACCATATACATACCAGTTCCCAAAATACCTCCCTACGATCCCTGTCACTGAAAATATATTGTAATCCGGTATATGAACCGTACGAATTCCCAAAGACACTTCCCACCCCTTGTTCAGGCTCCTGTATACCTCAGCGGCTGTTTTGAATCTGGGCAATAAAGGTGAGTTGGAATATCCGATATTAAAATATCCGTAGGATTTTGGTGAAAATTTGGGATAAAAATCAACTTCATATTGTAATCCTTGTTCCCCTGCCCGCCAGACCGAATTCAGCCGTAGAAAAAGCTGATGCTCCTTAATCTTTCTTCCATACTGAAGATAAAGGAAATAGCGGTCAGGAAATCCATCCGCCCAGTATTCATACCGTCCGGCTCCTTCAATAGAATTACGTTTTTCTACCGGTTCTTCCTCCTGATTTTCATCCGGAATTTCTTCCTGATTTTCTTCCAGTATTTCCTCCTGTTGCTCTTCCGGATTTTCTTCCCCGTTTTCTCGCTGGGCCACTCCGTCATGACAGAACAGGAAAATCAGCAAAAGAAAAGGGATGATATGGTTGATTTTCGGAATATACATTTATGGCTGCCTACACATAGATCCTTTTTTTATAAGAATGACTGATATCCAGGTCTGAAGACATCATGCCGAGGTATCCTCGCATATGAATGAATAAGTAATTTATCTCCGAATATTTCCCAGAATAAGAGATCCCATGCAAGAAATCTGGATTGTAGAAATAACATAACGGTTGAATTTTTTAATAAGAAAGTTCTTGGATTCAAAATAGTATAATGCTAATAATTAATTGCAATTTTCTCCTCTCGAGTATTAATATCTCAATGGATACAATGGTAACACCTTGTCCTAAAAAACATTGATTACAATATCCCGGAAATCAGTTTTAAGGTATAGGATGAAATAATGTTCATGCTCAGGCCGCAAAGATAATCATCAATGGTCGGAATGTTAAAGAATCGGAGTTCGTTTGAGAATTATTTATTGAAGCAATGAATCCCGGAAGATTTAGGATGAACATTAAAACGAATAAATCCCTCCCGAAAGGCATCAAATCACCTGCTTTTTCAATCTATCAGACCGGGTTCCCATTTTTCTGCATGTTCGGGTATCTCTCCTTCCATCAGGCTGACAAAAGACAAAAGTGAGATCCTTGCATCCCCGATGGGATAAGGGAAGGCATCCCAATGTTCACTGTCCTCCCCGTCATGATTCGGTAAAATATGTTCAAAATGATGTGCGAAACCCAATTCAAAATAGGCACTAGAAGCCCTCTTTTCAATATTTTCATAATCAGGGAGCGCCAATTCGGATTTCTGTTTTTTTGTCCGGCGCAGAAGTTTCCTCCGCATGATATCCGTCACGAGGTCAGCCGGAGAAATCCCGGTTTTGTGTTGTTTAAAAAAAAGCAACTCTTCACGGGAAACCGGTGACATAAAAACACTCAGTTTGGGTATTTTATTGAGGCCCTCGTGCGTTAAAAGTAAATATCCGATGAAAGGATTGCCTTCAAAAAAGACATTCCCCTGCCGGAGTGTTATGGTCAGATCAGACAGATCCAGGGCCTGCAGGTCTCCCCTGACTTCCATCACTACAAACTGATCTTTCTTTCTGAGGGAATCGATATATTGCCGCGACCTGAAATGGTAATCAACGCCATCCTGTTCACCCGGTCTGGAATTCCGGCTATTGTAAAGAACAAGTGTCTGAAGTGTTTTTTTAAGGTCAGGAAAAAATCTTCCGAGCGCTTTATCCAGGGGGCTTTTCCCAACACAGGAAGGCCCCGCTAAAATGATGAGTCGGCCAGGCATAAAAACAAACTATTAAATGATTTATTTTATAAGATAAAGAAATTGTAATTGAATAACAATGGAATGAATATTCAAAAAGTCAAACTACTGCGTCAGCGTATTTTTGCCCCGCCATTTTCTCTCCACCCGGGTCATTTTTTCCAAAAACGTGGACCTTTAACCGCTCCACTAACAATTTCACTTATTTGGTCCGGATATATACACATTGAAAAATTAATTTTTAGTATATTCAGGACATATTTTTTAATTTTTTCCAATATCTGATTATTCGGAATATTATTTCAGACATTACTTCCGGAGAATTAATTGCCATTTGGTAAAACAGAGGGAAAGCAGGAAAATCATCATAAGAATTATGAAAAATAACAAACTCACTTTTTTTAGCAGAGGATTGACCGGAATTATGACGGCTTTCCTTGTTTTATGGACGACTGGTACATCTACTGCCCAGAAAATCTATTCGGCTGGAGAGGCTGAATCACTTTTTTATCCTATTTCCAGCGATTTTAAAACGCAGATAGAGAATGCCCTGCCAAAAAAATTGCCTGCCCTGCTGGAAAGGAAAAGAAAGCTTCTTGTATTCAATCTGCATGTCAGCCAGGACCGGAAACCACTTACCGGGCATTATTCTATCCCTTATGCCAATTATGCGATCCTGGCCATGGGTAAAAAAATGGAAGCCTATGAGACTTATTTTTCCAATGATACGCTGATCTTCCAACCTGAAATATTAAATCAATTTGATGCGATCTGCTTCAATAATACAGGAGGCGTTTTATTCGATGATCCGGATCTAAGGATGAATTTGCTTGATTATGTTTATGGCGGGGGAGGATTCATTGGCCTCCATGCGGCGGCAGCCACTTTTGTTCAATACCCCGTATATGATCAGTTCCCAGCTTTCGGGATTATGCTGGGCGGATACGAAAACGGCGGTCATCCGTGGAAAGAAAACGAATGGATCACCATCCAGGTGGAGGAGACGGATCATCCTTTAAACCGAACAATCGGATATGAAAAGTTTGAGATCAGTGATGAAGTGTTTCAATTTTCCGAACCTTATTCGAGAGATCATGTCAGGGTATTGATGTCGATTGATATTTCCGGGACCGATACCAGTATGAGTCGCAGAATTTTACCTGAAAGAAGAGCTGATGGTGACCTTGCCCTTAGCTGGATCAGGGAATACGGTAAAGGGCGTGTGTATTATTCCTCTTTTGGTGATAATCCGAATATCAACTGGGATACACGCATTTTGAATCACTATCTTTCCGGAATCCAGTATGCGCTGGGGGATCTGAAAGCTCCGGCCACGCCCAATCATAAGCTAACTCCTGCCATAAGTGCATTGGAAAAACTTGGGTGGACCTTTGGCTTGAGCGCTTACAGTTTCAAGGATAAAACCCTGATGGAAACGATCGATCAGGCATCTTCCCTGGGCTTTCTGCAAATGGAAGCTTACTTTGATCAGGAAGTGGGTACGGATAGCCGGGAAAAATTTAATGCTGATCTCAGTGAAAACGAGTTGAACAAGATCCGGGAAAAATTGATCGAAACCGGAATTCAGATCTCTAATTATTATATCCATGATTTTCCTTCCACAGATACCGAATGTAAAAAACTTTTCGAGTTCGGTAAAAAAATGGGGGTGGTCGCCTTTGTTTCGGAACCCCGCCCTGCCGACCTGGACCTGATTGAAAAATATTGCCAGGAATATGATATCCGTTTGGCGATACACAATCACGGGGAGAAACTTTCACCCATCTATTGGAAGCCGGAGCAGTTAATGAAAGAAATCAATGGAAAGAGTCGGTATATCGGGGCTTGTGGGGATATTGGATACTGGATCCGGTCAGGGATAGATCCTTTGCAGGCCATTGAAGTACTTGGAGATCGAATGATGGTATTGCATGTCCATGATCTCGACAAAAGTAATGGCAAGGGGCACGATGTACCCTGGGGGGAAGGGATCGCTGATCTTGACCGTGTTTTCCAGGTGCTTCATTCCGGGGATCATGAAGGCCTTTTTATCGGGCTTGAATATGCCTATCATTTCGGTCAATCACTTCCTGAGATGCAGAAAAGCATTGACTTTTTCAACAACCAGGTAGTTCAGCTGGCGGGGAAGGAATAATTCAAAAATGACTAAAAATCGGATCATGAAAAAAGTAATTAAAAGAAGATCATTTCTGAAACGGTCCGTTGCCGGTTCGGTGGGATTGCTGGGAATGCCCACGATCGTTTCCTCCCATGTGCTAGGTTTAAATGGCAAAGTGCCTCCCAGTGATAAGATCATACTTGCCTCCATAGGGGTTGGTGGGATGGGAACGGGTCATGTGAGATCATTTCTGGGATATGATGATGTACAACTGGTGGCGGTTTGTGATGTCCGGAAGGAACACCGTGACAGGGCAAAAGGAATTATCGATGAAAAGTATGGGAATCAGGAATGTGCCACTTACGATGATTTCAGGGAAATGCTTGGCAGGAAAGACATCGATGCCGTAGTGATCGCGACCCCTGAGCACTGGCATGCCCTGATCGGGATTGAAGCTGCCCGGCAGCATAAAGACATGTACTATGAAAAACCACTGAGCCTGTCCTTCAGGCAATGCCAGGCCATGCGAAATGCAGTAAACCGGTATAAGGTGGTCTTTCAACATGGTACCCAGCAACGGTCGGATGAGCGGTTCAGGTTTGCCGTGGAACTGGTCAGGAATGGCCGGATCGGAGACCTTGAAAAGATCGTCATTGGATCCGCGAGTTATCAGCCTGTTCTCCCACAACCTGAACAACCGGTGCCCGAAGGGTTGGATTATGATTTCTGGCTCGGACCAGCTCCCTGGAAACCATATACGGAACTACGATGTACGCGCAACTTTACCCTGATCTCTGACTATTCTCTGGGATGTCTGTCGGGAGCCTGGGGCATCCATCATGTCGATATTGCCCAATGGACTATGGATGCAGACCATACCGGTCCCCTGGAAGTTCAAGGCACCGCCATCATTCCCGAAGATGGATTATATGATACGTATTGGAAATTTGATGTGGAACACACTTATGCCAATGGTGTAAAATTGCTTCACATGGATCATATGACGGCCAGGAAAAAAGAACCACTTTATACCCACGGAGCCATGGGAATGCTTTTTGAAGGCAGCGAAGGATGGATCCTGGTAAGGAGAGGATACATCGATGCCTATCCGAATAACCTGCTCCGTACTGTGATCGGTCCCAATGAGATCCAGCTTCCCAGAAGCAATGACCATCGCCGGAATTTCCTGGATGCTGTTAAAACCAGGCAGGAGGCTTTGTGCCCTATTGAAACGGCCGTCAGATCGGATACGGTCTGTCACCAGGCGGATATTGCCATAAAAATGGGCAAAAAATTATACTGGGATCCGGAAAATGAATCTTTTAAAAACGACCCGGATGCCAACCGCTTATTATCCCGGCCCATGCGAAGCCCCTGGAATATTTGATAAAAAAACATTTTTACTATGATGCACGCCATTCGAATGAAACATGCCGCCTTAATACTTTTGGGGGTACTTTTTTTTGCATCCGTTCAGGTATGGGGAAATATATACCAGGATGGAGAAGTACTGGAGAAATTAAAAAGAGTCCTGGACGAGTTGGCAGATTATGATTATGGATCCCGGGCCTGGTTGAATGATTTCCGGAATATAATGACGGATATTTATGCCTCTCCGGAAATAAAAAGTGAAGCGGAAAGGATGATGACCGATTTCCTGCAATCAGATGCCTCCCTGGCCGGCAAACAATCCGTATGTTATTTTTTGAGTCCCATAGCTACCGGGAAATCCATTCCGGCTTTAACAAGTCTGCTGGATGAAAAAACCACTTCAGAAATGGCATTGTCTGCCATTGAAATGATCCCTGATGTTTCCGTTGACAAGATCCTCCGGGATCACCTCAAAACAGCCGATGATGAACTGAAAGCCTGGATCATACAATCGATCGCTATCAGAAAAGATCCAAAAGCCATAAAACTGCTCGAAGACCATGCTTATTCTGCGGATCCACTCATCTCTTCTTCGGCAATTGATGCGTTGGGCGCAATCGGGAATACCCAGGCCGCCAAAACACTGGGGAAGTTGTTTCTACACCTTTCGCCTCCCCTGAAATGGCAGGTAGCCGATCAATACCTGGTCGCCGCAGATCATTTACACCGTTCGGGAGATGAAAAAATATGTTTTACGATCTATGAGGAGGTATATGATACCGATCCCCCATTAAGCATAAAAATGGCCGCTTTGCAGGGCATGCTCCAAGATCCCATTATCCGGGCAGAGGCGATGTTTTTAAACATACTGATAACAAAAGATCTCCGCCTTATCCGGGCCACCATGCCAGTACTGAGGGACTATCCGGGTGATCTTGATTTTAATGAGTTTGAGAAGATTTATAAGGAACTTTCAGCAGAAGTTCAAAAGCTTTTAATGATCGCTTTTTCAGAACGGCATGAAATGGCCATCAGGCCCCTGGCCTTACACGCACTGGATAATGAGGACCTGGAATACCGCATGGCAGGATTTTTATCACTTGCCAATATCGGTTACCCGGAAGATGTTTTGACATTTGCTCAAAAAGCAGCCCAGGCCAGCGGCAATGAAAAGGAATACGCCCGAAAATGTTTGTATGAATTAAAAGACCAGCAGACAAACCGGATCATTCTGGAAGCTATTCCTGAGGCCAGTACGGATGAACAGGTAGAACTGATCCGGAGTGTGGGCGAAAGAAATATCAGGGAAGGGGTCACCCTCTTATTGGAATATGCACATAGTCCGGAAAGAAGTATCCGGTTAGAAGCCATCCGGTCACTGGGTGCAATTGGAGATCCGGTGATCCTGGACGATCTGATCGGGCTTCTGCAAAGTGCCCCGGGAAGGGCAGAAAGAAATGAACTGGTAAAAACCCTCACCCTGGTAGCCAACAAGAAAACCTCGATCGCCAAACGGACAGATGAACTCCTGGCCGCCATCCCCCATATCCAGGATGAAGAAACCTTGATCCCCATGATTGAGGTGCTGGGAAATATTGGAAATGATGAAGCGCTCCCGGTCTTACGTAAATTTCTGTATGATCCTAATACGGAGACCCAGTATGCCACGATCAAAGCCTTATCGGTCTGGCCCAATGACGCCCCGGTTATGGATCTGAAAGAGCTTATCGAAAATTCAGAAGATATTAAAAAACACACACTGGCATTGCAGGGATACATCCAGTTGTTATCCCAATCTGCCTCGCTGGACCCTGACCGGAAAATTCATGCCTACAGGCAAGCATTTGAGATAGCAATCAATCCGGAAGAAAAGAAAATGATCCTTTCAGCGGTTGGAAAGAGTGGTTCGGTGCAGGGACTTGAAATGGCAGGGGGTCTGCTGAAGGAAAAGGATCTTCAACAGGAAGCAGAAGCCTCCTTCCTGACTTTACTTGAAAACGTGCCGGATGAGCATGCCGAAGCAAAGAAAAAATGGATGAATGAGGCATTGATCCGAACGGATGACGAGGACTTTAAAGACCGGATCCTGGAGATCATGAATGAGGAAAATTGAAGTTGTATTTTAAGAAATAAAAAAAGTTGGGTGCGTATCGGAGGGTTGTTTAAGGGATATTTGAATCCGGTAATTGCTCCGGGAGATAGGTTTTTAAAATGTGATCAAGGAAATCAAATGATATCAATACCAATCGATAAAGTATGAAATTATTTAAGCAGAAGTTGGCCCTCATTTTTGGGGTCTTGCTCATTTTTCAGATGCATTCATATGGCCAGGAAATGGCGCCCCTGAATGTGGAGCTCCCTCAACCGATGTTCATCGGGACACCCCAGGATTTTAACGTGCCCAACCTGGAAAAACCCCTTGGAAAACCCAGGCCACCCGTTATGGCCCCGGCTGGCACCACCAATGTGGCACTGCATAAATATGTGGAAAGTTCTGACAATAATCCCATCATCGGGGAAATCGAGCTGATCACCGATGGGGATAAGGAAGCCATGGATGGATCTTTTGTGGAACTGGCCCCAGGGAAACAATATATCATGATTGATCTCGAAGAAAAATATACACTTTATGCCATTTTTTTCTGGCATTATCACCTGGAAGCCCGGGTTTACAAGGATGTGATCGTTCAGGTATCGGATGATCCGGATTTTATCGTGGGAGTCACCACATTATTTAATAATGACCACGACAATTCCTATGGATTGGGTGTGGGTGAAGATCTTCATTATGTTGAAACACACGAGGGGAAATTGATAGACGGAAGGGGGGTTGAAGCCAGGTTCGTCCGGCTTTACAGCAATGGCAATAGCTATGACCAGGTGAATCATTATATTGAAGTGGCAGTCTATGGAAAGCCCGCCAGGTAATGTCAGGTAAATCTTTTTTTCTGATCTTCACCATTGCAGGCATTGCTTTGATGCTCCGGCTGGTTTCCCTCGATCTCAGGCCCATGCATACCGATGAAGCCGTGCATGCCATAAAATTCGGAAAATTACTGGAAGAAGGATATTACCGGTACGACCGGAATGAATTTCACGGTCCCACGCTGAATTATTTGACATTGATCCCTGCCCGGCTGTTTTCCCAGGAAAAACTTTCAGAAGTGAGGGAATTTACGCTTCGTATGGTTCCCGCCTTTTTCGGGGCTGGACTGGTGATGCTGTTATTTCTGGTGAGAAGTTTCATGCGGAATTCCGCCTGGATCTTATCCGCATTGTTTCTTGCTGTCTCTCCAGTCATGGTGTATTTCAGCCGGTATTATATCCAGGAAATGTTGCTGGTATTTTTTATCTACGGATTCCTGTTCTGCTTTTTCCGTTGGATGGACTCACAAAAGACAAAATGGGCCATCTGGTCAGGTTTGAACCTGGGGTTGATGATCGCCACCAAAGAAACCTGGATCATTTCTTTTGGGAGCCTGATGGTGACGACATTGATTTTATTAATCATCGATCGGGAATTACGCATAAAATGGTCGACTCAAAAACGCGTAAGGATCCTGGATCTAACCTGGATGCTCCTGAGTGCAATGCTGGTATCTGTATTATTCTATTCATCCTTTTTCAGCAATCCGCAGGGAATTATTGATTCGTTCGCCACCTACGCCAATTATTTTAAAAAAGCCGGGGATTATGAAAAACACATCCATCCATGGTATTTTTATCTGCAATTATTGATTTTTAACCGAACCCGAGGAGGAATATGGACCGAGGCATTTCTCATCATTGGGGTCCTGGTAGGATTTGTTTTTGCCTTGAAAAGGTGGCAAGAAAGTGAATCCCGAATTTTTTTCTTTATCGCTATTTTTTCAATGCTTTCGGGGATCATCTATTCTGCAATGCCCTATAAAACACCCTGGAATCTCCTTCCATTTTACACAGGATGGATCCTGCTGGCCGCATATGGATTTTCGATGATCTTGCGGAATGCCAGATCAAAAACAGTGAAAGGATGGGTCTATTTACTGCTTTTCATCGGTCTGGCCCAGCTTTGTTTCCAGACCTGGGAATTGAATTTTATCCATGATGCGGATCCATCGAATCCCTGGGCATATGGCCATACCAGCAAAGATGTTTTCAGGCTGATGGAAAAAGTAAAACAGGTAGCAGCGGCTCAACCTTCGGGAGAAAACACACGGATAGATATTGTGGCCGGCCATCACGACTACTGGCCATTACCCTGGTATTTACGAATGTATCCGAATACCGGATGGTGGGGCCATGTAGACATGGACCAGGCGGCAGCTCCGATTATGATCGTTTCCCCTGAATTTGAACCTCAGATCCTAAAAAAGATCTATGAAGCCCCTCCCCCAGGTCAAAGATATTTGTATCTCCCGCTTTTTGAGAAGGTCCCGGAGTTGCGGCCCCATGTTTATCTCGATGTGTTTGTAAGGAAGGATGCCTGGGATGCCTGGGTAACACAGTCAGAAAATATGGAATGAATCAGAAGAAGCAATCCGGCTGGATGAAAAAGAATGGTGAGATCGAAGCATAAAGCCCGATGAATCCTTTCAGCTTCGAGCTTTGAGTTTCGAACTTATTGTCAATTCCCGTTTGATCCTCCGCATCTCTCTGAAAATTCCAGGAAATGAACGGAAAATAAAAAGCCGGCTGTCCGGGTCGGAGCTCCACCGCACCGGGAATTCCCGGATCGAATACCCTTCCTGCTGGGCTCGTAATATGATCTCAATGTCAAAAATAAATCCTTGGGTAAAACATTGGCTGTACAATGTGTGTGCCACATCCTTCCGATAGATCTTTAATCCACACTGGGTATCGGTGAGATGAGCCGGGATATGCATATAGAAACGGACGAACTTCCGGAATGAAAAGGAGAGTATCCTTCTTATCCATCCTTTGGGAACCAGGATCCGGCTATCCGGCAAATAACGTGAACCATTTGCGATCTCACATTCCCCATGATCCACCAACTGGATTCCTTCCCACACGTCTTCATAGGGTATACAGTTGCCGCTATCGATAAAAAGAACGATGTCTCCCTTTGCCTTGAGTATTCCTTTCCTGACGGCATTTCCTTTCCCCAGATGTTGATTCTGCAAGACTCTGACTGGTATTTTTGCGGTTATAGACCAATTCTCAATCGCTTTGACTGTACCATCCCTGCTCCCGTCATCTGAAATGATCACTTCACCACTCAACCGCTTCATTTCAAGAAAAAGAATCGCCGCTTCGATCTCGGGAATAATTTTCCCGGATTCATTCCATACAGGTATGACGATGGATAGATTCATTTTTATTTCACTTCAAAAAATCAGGCCGCCCTTTAGAAAGTTCATGGAAGAATCTGATTTTCCCGGAATCATCTGAGGAGAAAACACTTCCTCACGGAAACGGAAAGATTTTCCGGTTCTCATTTGTCGACAAAAAATGTATAATCCGAGGTCCAGGTTTCCTTTTTGCCCGGCGCTACAGATATCAGAATAAAGTTTTCCGGGCAGTAGGTGGTTCCGCAGGCCCAGAAAACCATCCTGTAAAGGGGTTTATCCACACCAAATGTGACCCCAGCTCCGGTTCTGCTATTTTTCACGGTGATCTTATGGTCCTGTATATCTTTTCCAATTCCGGTAAATTCCATCCAGACAGTCTGATCATCCAGATTTTTCAAAAAGGTCAGTGTTTGATCTTCAATTTTCACAAGTCCTTTGAGGTCGTTATCAGTGGATAATTTAAATGGAAAATTTATGCTGATAGCAGGCCCTGTTTTCTCCCCATCGATGATGAAAAAATTATGGTTGTACTGATCGGTCTCTATTTTTTTGGTCCCCGTATTGGCCAGCTGGTGGGTGATGGTAAAACCAGGCTCCTGTTTCTTTAATTCAATCCTTTTTGTATATAAATACCCATATCCAATATCACTTTTAACCTCATGTTCAAACTGAATCCAATCCTTTCCTTTGGTGATGGTCCAGTTGCCATTGTCCACCATTTTATAGGTCTTAAAGGTCTCATACTCCTTATCATCCGGCCGTTCCAGGATGCCAACACCGATCCGGATAAAAGGATCACCCGGCCCTGCCTCTTCAAAACCCAGTCCCGGTTTATTATAGGATTCCACAGGTCCTGAAAGATCCTCATGGAACAGTGGATCATGTGTTGTTTTCCAATATTCGAAATAATTATGCCCCTTATACTGTGCACTGGCGATAACCCCGGACCAGTCAAACCGGGTAGCCCTGTAATATCCCTTTTCGGGGTCCGGTAGGTACAATTTCATGGTGACCAGCTTGTTGCTGATCTCGGCGCTGGGAAAATCCGTCGGGTTCTCCTGAGCAAGATTCGGTTCATTACAAATCATAATCAAAATAAGTCCAGATAATACGGAAAGCTTTTTCATGTTATTTTCAGATCAGATAAAAAATATTCTACCTATAAAAGTAATGAATCAGAAAAAAGATTTTTAAATATATTTATTATATAATTGATCATTCACAAAAAATAAAAAAATGAAGTATCGCAAATTAGGCAGGACTGGTTGGGAAGTCAGCGAGATCGGGTACGGGATGTGGGGAATGGGTGGCTGGACCGGTTCTGAGGATCAGGAGTCCAGATGGTCCCTCCAACGTGCATTGGACCAGGGATGTAATTTTTTTGATACGGCATGGGCCTATGGAGCTGGTAAAAGTGAAGGTTTACTAGGCGAACTGGTTCGTGCAAATCCGGATAAAAAGATCTATACGGCTACCAAAATCCCACCAAAGAATTTTAAATGGCCCAGTAAACGGGAGTATCCGGCCGATGCCTGCTTTCCACCTGATCACATTGAAAAATATGTGAACAAAAGTTTAAAGAATGCAGGGCTCGAGGCGTTCGATCTGATGCAGTTTCATACCTGGGAGGATCTCTGGCTCGAGGATGAGCGGTGGGTCAAAAAGATGATGGATCTGAAGGAGCAGGGATTCATTCATGCCATTGGGATCAGCATCAACCGTTGGGAACCCTGGAATGGTGTGAAGGCCGTGAACAGCGGGATCATCGATGCTGTACAGGTGATCTACAATATTTTTGACCAGAATCCCCAGGATGAATTATTCCCAGCCTGCCGGAAACAGGATGTGGGGATCATTGCCCGGGTCCCTTTTGATGAAGGATCTCTGACCGGCAATCTGACCCTGGAAAGCAGCTGGCCCAAAGGTGACTGGCGGAACACTTATTTTGTCCCGGAAAACCTGAGATCCAGTGTGGAACATGCTGATGCGCTGAAACCACTGGTACCGGTAAGCATGACCATGCCTGAAATGGCCCTGCGGTTCATTCTGGGTGAACCCAGTATAAGCACCATCATCCCGGGTATGCGGAAGCTACGTCATGTGGACATGAATCTTGCTGCGAGCGATGCAGGCCCCCTGGATCCGGCCTTGCAAAAGGAACTGGAAAAACACCGCTGGGACCGGGAGCCAACGGAATGGTCGCAGTAGATAGATGGTGATAAGGTGATAAAGTAATTAGGTGATGTGGCGAAAAGGTGCCCTGAAGCACTATGAATATACTTCAGGGGTGATATGGCGATGTAGTAATAAATTGATCAACCTTCGCCTAGGCTATGATTGACAAGGTGCGGTGATCAACCTGCCATCCAACTCCTTGATTCGTCATGAGATGCAGGCCCGCCATTCAAACGTATTATCTTATTCAAACTCGGGAATACTGAATCAAGTTCAGCACAGGTGGATCCGCGGACATTGGTAACTTCGGAATCGGATTTTTTCATATATATAGGTCTGTGGTTTTCAGGGACCGACCGGGATCATTGACCCTTCCGATCGACTTAAACATTCTCGTGTCTTTAAGCTTTTATGACCCCATAAATACGAGAAGCTACTTATTTCTTGTATCGCTCGGTTCTTTCATCCGATATCACTCCTCCCCAATTCAATCCAAATCCAAAATCGTAGGTATTCCCTTCAGAATCGGAATAACATTCCATGTCAAAGGGAACATCCTCAAACTGTTCTTCCACGGTCTCCATACCGGCAGGCATCTGCAGGGGCAATAGCCCCGTAGACTCTACATCGCCAGATAGAATATCCATCAGCGCTTGGTCCTGGACGCCAAAATTTACCAGCAATCCCTGGATTTTCCTTTCAAATTCAGCCACCATGGTTGGGTTTGATAAAGTAAGTGACACGATGACCGGCTTATTTTTCATGACCTTCCGGGTATCCAGTATCATATTCAGATCAGAAACATTATCAGCCACTACCGTTTTGCCCCGATAGGTGCGATTCATGACATCCTTTTCACGAGGATCCCCTGCAATGCTGGGATCCCGTGCAAATTCAGCTGTATAAGATCCGTATTGAAGGGGGATAGGTACAAACCCATTCCCTCCTTTTTCCACATCCGAACGATCATACCCCGCCGTCCTCCCGGAAACGGGTGATTGAATGAGCACCAGAGCAAAATCAGCCTTTGCCGGATCATCCGTCACATGAAAATACTTTTCCACGATTTCAAGATTGACCGGATCTTCCCATCTTTCCGGCCTTTCATTGCCCATAAAATCCCTGCTGGCAGGGATAAAGCGTTGCGGGATAAAGACAGTCTTCCCTTTCGCAATGGGCAGTGTATTTCCTGAATTTTTAAGCATAACAATCGATTTGAGCTGGGCTTCATAGCCTGCTTTCATGAATTCTGGCGCTCCTACTGTTTTTTTGGTTTTATCAATATCCAAGTATGGATTTTCAAAAAGTCCAACACGGAATATATTTTTCAAAAGCCTGACCGCCGATTTTTCAAAACGGTCGCGCATGAATGCTTCACCATGTTCCTTTACTCCCATCTCATAGGCGGCCATCACAGGTCCTGAATCATTATTACCCCCGAACTGGTCACATCCAGCCATAATAATCTTATAATGTTTCTCGACTGCTGTTAAACTTTCGGCTCCCCAGGGTGTGGCTCCAAAAGTATCCATTTCCCTTTCATCATTCGTCACCCCCCAGTCCGTACATACAACCCCGTCGTATCCATATTTTCCACGAAGTAGATCGCCAATAAAATAATTACTGTATGCGTTCCCCACATTCGCCCCGGAGGGGTCTTGATTATATGAAATCGTATAGTAAGGCATTACTGCACTCGCCTTACCCGTTCCGCCATTCAGATCAAAAGCTCCTTCCAGGAAAGGGATCAGATGGGATTTCAGGTTGTTCCCGGGATATACGGCAAATTTCCCGAATCCATAGTGTGCATCCCGCCCGGCTTCCCCGGTACCTCCTCCGGGCCAGTGTTTCGCCATGGCATTCACACTCTCATAACCCCACCCATCGGATATTTCACGATCTCCCGTAGAGGTCTGAAATCCATCCACATAGGCACGGGCCATATCCGCGGAAAGTTGAGGATCCGGGCCAAAAGTACCACTGAACCGGGACCACCGGGGATCCGTGGCAAGATCAACCTGTGGAGAAAGCGCCGTGGTTATTCCCAGTCCCCTGTATTCCTGCGAGGCAATTTCGCCAAATCTTCTCACCAGATCAGGATCAAAGGTGGCCGCAAGCCCGATGGCACCGGGCCACATGGATATTTCACCTCCCGCTCCGGCATTGTATTCTTCATTGGCAATGGTACGGTGACGGGGATCCGAGCTGATATTGATGGGTATTCCCAGCTCGAGTCCTTCTACCAATCCCTGGGCATTATTATTCCATTGTGCTGCCACTTCGGGACTTTCAACCCTTGTGACCAGAACATGCCTCAGATTATCTTCCTCGAGGAATTTTTTCTGCCCGTCGGCAAGATCGGAGGATTGTGCTCCGCTTTCAACAAAAGGTTTTCCCCCATAGGTGTCGCCCATGAAACCTCTGCTCCCAGCCGGAATGGACTGATGCCGGCTGTATAACATCAGACCGGCAATCTGATCAACCGACATGCGGGCGGCCAAATCAATGGCTCTTTCATCAACCGTCAGACGCCAGTCTTCATAGGGATCCAGCTGCCCGTTTTTATTCAGGTCTTTAAAAGCAAATCCCTTTTCATAAATAAGTGAAATGCCGGAAGATGGGGAGTAGCCCAGCGTCTGTCCACCTTCATTGGTTACCAAAAAATGATCACCGGATTCTTTTTCTGACCATTTTACAGGTGCCGAGCATTGCCCGAAGAGAATCAAAACAGCAAGGATCATCCAGGCGGTTGAAATTCGCATATTTCCCATGAGATTCATTATAATTATCATATTAAAAGTCTGCTATACATTAAAAAATGGATGGAACCATGATTAAAATCGAGTATACATGAAAAAATTATTCCTCTTAGTATGCCAAATTAATCAATAAAACTGAAGAAAAATTGAATTCGAAGGCAGTAGGATGAATTAAACAGACTCCTGGATACTGAAAGATTCTGTTCCAGGTTCAGGACAAGGTTCAGTAGAAGTGGATCCGGGGAAACAGAGAAATTTCGAGATGATATCTTCCCGGAACTGTCCCGGACCTGTTCAGGGACCCTCAAATCTTTCCACCTACTTGAAATAAATCTTTTCCATTGTATCATCTATCCATCATATTACTTATTCCTGTTCTATACCTAAAAATATTTAGCTGACTATTCCATTTGTATCCAGGGAAAAATTTCTTAAATTCATTACACTTCCGAGCATTTTTTGACCGTGAAATATTTTTTATTCATACTGACGTCGGTATTATTTTATAGCGATCCTTCAGGAATGGATCTGCAGGATGATATCAGCCAGCAGGAATCCGATTCTCTTAAATTAGTTCGGGGCCCTTATCTCCAGTCCTTAACCCAATCAAGCATCATCATCCGCTGGAGGACCAATATTCCCACCAAAAGCCGGGTAATATATGGGAATTCTCCCGAAGATCTCAGCCAGACAATCGAATATCCGAATGACACCACGGAACATTTGATCCAACTCTCTGGTTTAAAACCGGATACGAAATATTATTATGGGGTGGGAAATTCAGACCATTTACTTTCAAAGCCTGATTCTTCCTTCTACTTTATCACCGCTCCCTCCCTCCCGAGTGAAAAAACGGTCAGGATATGGGCGATCGGGGATTTTGGAACCGCAGACTCGATTGCCAGATCTGTAAAAAATGCCTATCTGAAATATATGGAAAACAGGCATACGGATGTATGGCTGATGCTGGGAGACATCGCTTATACCCACGGCACAGATGAACAGTTTCAGTCTGCCTTGTTTGACCATATGTACGATGAATTATTAAAGAATACGGTCTTTTGGCCCACTCCGGGCAATCATGATATGGGAAATGCTGATTCCGAAACCAAGAGCGGTCCCTATTATGATATTTTTTCTCTCCCTGTCAATGGAGAGGCAGGGGGCATTCCATCGGGAACTGAGGCATATTATGCTTTTGATTATGCCAATATTCATTTTATTTCCATGGATTCAGATGATACGCCGTTGGATAAGGATGGTGATATGATCACCTGGCTGGAAAGTGATCTCAAGGCCGATAAATCGAAATGGACGATCGTGTTTTTCCATCATCCCCCCTATACGAAAGGAACCTATGACTCTGACTCGTATACAGAGAGCGGAGGAAAAATGACACATATCCGGGAAAATATAGTTCCGATACTGGATAAATATGGGGTGGACCTTGTTTTAAGCGGTCACAGCCATGTGTATGAAAGATCCTATCTTATCGCCAATCATTATGGGCTTTCCAGGACTTTTACCACCAAAACCATGATCATCAATTCAGAAGGAAAAAGAAAAGACACCCAACATCGTATCTAAAGACTGAACATGGTATTGGCACCATCTATGTGGTGTGCGGTGTCAGTGGTAGCCGGCCGACTGGCGGACATTTCAGACATCCCACCATGGCCTACAGCTCGGATCAGTACCGTGGATCCATCGTGATTGAAATCAATGACAACAAGCTCTATGCTGTATTTCTGGATACCCAAGGTAAGGTCAGGGACTGGTTTCGTATTGAAAAGGAGGAAAAATCATTACCAGAAATACCGGTTTTAGGCGGGGATAATTAAATATATTAAGCCGAAGACTGAAGGCACCAAGCTGAAAGTAATAAGGTCATCAAAAATTATGGTATATAAAGATACAAAAATTGACTGAAAGGTACAAAAGAGAAGCAATCCGAAAAGTATTTGACTGGCCCTGTCCATAGATCATAAATCCATGGACCTCAATTGCACTCAAAGTATATTTCAGTAAATCCCTTTATCGCGTTAAAAGAATTTAATCCAGTTCAGAATAATTCCTGATTTTTGCCAATCATGTCTCAAAATTACAATTTTTCGCAACGAGACTGCTATGTAGCCCACGGTTTGAATAACCATATTTATAATTCAATAAGTCGAAAGAAGAAATTAATTAAGTGAACATTTTTAACTCAATATTGAAACACACTTAAACTTTATAGTTATGGATTTTAAAAGACTAACGACAATCCTGTGTGCATTCAGCATGATGCTTCTGTTTACGCAATGCGAAAAAGAAGGGATGATTGTAAAAAAGGAATATCCGGCAGTTTCTGATGAGGCCCAAAATCCCCATGCCAAAAAGCCTGATAATCCACCTGACCAAGACGAGACTATTGATAATTACGCTATTGTCAGTGGTCTTAATGGAGTAGTTGATATCCATGGACAAGGTTGGTTTACAACCGGGGGGCCCTTCACTTTGACGCTGAGCGGAGACCATTTCGATGAATGGGATGCCGGCACGTTTACAGTTACAGGTTATTTTGGTGATCCAAGAACTACCCTCGACGATGATGCAGTTAGGATCCTGTATACAACCAAAAAGCATGGTGAAAACAGGATCGATTTATGGTACGCAGATGATGATACTTTAAAATGTTTCGTGATCCGGCAGGATAATCCCAATGATGCTTACGATCCTGAATCCAATACATTGACATTTGACGGAGCGGATTGTATCGTTGCCATAAGAGATGGGACCGGTGAACATTACAAAGATTACACACCGGCTTCAGCAACCGTAGAAATTTCTTATGAACCACTACCAGAGTGAGGATGATCTGGATTCCTCCCGAAGGACAATTGGGAGACCGTTTTTTCTGTATTACGTGTAATAATTAGCCTACGTTTGTCCCAATGAATCACGGTGTCCTTCAGGAGGAATCTCGATCATTGGTATTAAGAAAAATTAAAGAAAAAATACCTCCCATTTAAGGTTTCCTTCTGAATGACACATAGGGATGCTGTCTCAAAAATGTACGAAACGTATTAGTCATCTTAATAATTGCATATTTTATGTCATCAGAAGGAAATAGTAAAACTTCAAAATCACATTTGTCATCAATGATACTTCCAGCTTCTTTCGACCATAATAGCCTCATTTAAATGCGGTGAGCCTCCAACTTCTGATTTCGAGCTTCCGGCTTCAGGCTTCCAACTCACAGATCAATCTCCCCCCTTTTCCTCCATCTCCCTGATCTGTACCCTCATTGCCGATTTTTTTTTATCAACTCGTTTGAGGATGGCCTGTAACCCCGAATTTTCCCTGATATTTTCATAAATGGGAGAAATTTCAATAAAATCAAAATGATTGAAATGAAAACCGGTTTTTTCAAATTCGGTAAGGTAATACAGGGCCTTTTCTTCTTCATCCATAACCGTATATAAAGGGATTAGATTACCTATATAATTAAATTTTTTTTTGTTTTTTTCCCAGAGATCTTCACACCTTATCCGGCAGAAATTAATGGTCGTCTGGTAGTCTTCTTGTTTCCCCAGCTGTTTATACATATAAGCAAGAAATATGCTGTCACTAAGTTCCATGCTATTACCAGTATCAATCCACTGAAGATAGTCTTTTTCGGCCTGTTCAAAATTTTTCAAATTTAAATTTATAAACCAATATCCTCTATTACAGATATCTTTACAATTTATAAGACTGGATATGGAATCAAGAAAAGCGAGGCCTTCGTTCAATTGATGCTGGTTAATCAATGACGTGTAATATTGATAGATGCCCAGGCAGGTGTGTATTTCTCCGTAGATAATCGTATTGATCGCATGTTCTTTTGCCTTTTCATAATCCCCGATATCAAGATAACACATACTCGCTATCAGGTGGTCAAGATCACGCAAAGGTGCGAGTTCGATTGATCTTTTCAGATAGGGCAATCCCTTTACCACATCCTGTTTATGGGTGATATACAGATAACCTAATTTCGCATGGGGTCCGGCAACGTTCGGCAGTAGTTCAATCGTCCTTAAAAAATTCTCTATGGACAGGTCCAACATTTCCATTTTCTGATAACAGGCGGCCAGCACCCAATATCCATAACCCTCCTCTGGGTCAAGCTGGATGGCCTTCTTACAATAATAGACCGTGGAGTCAAGGTTTCCGTCTCGATGTAAAAACACCTCTCCTTTTGATGCCAGGGCAAAGGCAAATTCAGGCTCGATCGCCAGTACCTGATTATATAGATCCATTGCTGAATCTGCATGATGGCGGCCCAGACCATCCCAGAAATCAGATATTTCGCGTCTTCCTCTCATATGTAATCTTAGGGCTTCGATCGAAACTTTGTACCGGGAATCGATCCTCTTTTGTTCAACCTTGGTAATGACTGCCCCAAGAGAAGTGGCCACCTTGATTGCAATTTGGGCCTGTACCTCAAAAATTGTATCTGCGGAATACGGCAGGTTAAAAGCTTCTCCCCAGACCTGTTCATTGGTTTTGGCATCTGTCAGCTTGATCCGCATCCGGATGGAATCTGCCAGTAACCATCCTGAGCCCTCAAGAACAAATGCCGCATTCAATTCCCTCCCAATGGAGGGTATGTCTTTTTGTGTGTTCTTGTACTGCTCAACAGATTGCCTGGGTCTAACAATGATGTCCCCAATTTTCTGTAGTTGATTGGAGATTTCTTCCTGCATGCCATTGAAGAAATATTCATGATCCGAATCAGGACCCAAATTCCAGAAAGGAAGTACTGCGATGGTTTTTTCTATGGCTGATCCAGCAGTCACTGTTATTTTTTTCACTTTTACAATATAACCAACTCCCGTGATGATGAGGATGACACCCACGAGTACAAGGAGCGTATACAGAATATATCGTTCAATGATGGTCTTTTTTAATGATTCGACAGGAATTTCCTTGCCTTCCCCGTCCTCTGCGGTTCTTTTTTCCTCCAAATGTTTTTTTATTACATCTCCAGGAGGAAATCCATAAAAGTCATGAAAACATTTATTGAAATACGCAGGGCTGCTGAATCCTGCCTGGTAAGAGATCTCGGCGACACTCGCCACATTATCTTTAAGCAATTTCATGGCCTTTTTCAGCCGAAATTCACGGATATACTGGCTCACATTTTTCCCGGTTAGTTTGTGAACTTTACGATACAACTGGGTCCGGCTCATGGCCATCGCTGCGGCCAGGTTTTCCACGCCGAATTGTTCGTTTTCAAGGTTGGATTCAACGGTCTTTCGTAATTTCCAGAGGAATTTTTCATCCCTGGACAGTTGATTGAATTGCTTATCTGGTAAATCCAGAGACGGCATAACTACTTGCCTTTAAGTCCTTTTCCGGGAAAAGAGTATTTAATTTACAAAGATTCTCCCTCTTTATCAATCAACTTATCTAAAGTAATATGAATCTTAATGGCTGATCAACGGTTAGTTTATTGCGATCCTTTCATACCATTAAGAAACATAATTAATTTTCAAAAAAAGTTGCTTCTTTCCAAAGCCCAAAACCGTTGCTTGGCTTTTTGGGTCCCTTAAAACAGGTAACCAGTTAACTTCTATGGACTTTTCATGATCGCCAAATTAAAATTTAAGGGATAGTAAAATAGTTCAACTTTTTTCGTTTGAGTCAGTTAGCCAATTCATCAATTAGATAGAAAATAATCTCTTTTCTAATAATAAAATTACTTTTTGCACCGACGGCTAATCATGTATAGATTATTCATATCTCAATGAATGTACCGGATTCCTTTTAGCAACCGTATAGGTCACATTCACGATTGATAAGAGGGTGCTGATGAAGGCCATCAAACCCGCCAGAAAAAATACCCATAGAGGAATATTGGTTTTATAGGCAAAATTTTCAAGCCATAAATATACCAGAATATAAGAAATGGGGGCAGCAAGGAGAAAGGCAATCAAAACAATTTTAGAAAGATTTATATTAAGCAGTAAAATAATGTTGTGTATAGAGGCTCCATTTACTTTGCGAATGCCAATCTCTTTATTCCTTTGCTCCACATTAAATTTGGTAAGTCCGAAGATGCCAAGACAGGATATAAAAATCGCCAGCACGCCGAAATATGTGATGACCTGACCCATCTGTTTTTCACTTCGGTACAGATTATCTATACCTTCATCCATAAAACTTAGGTCAGCAGGAAAATCTGGGGCAAATTTTCTGGTTACTCGCTCAATGAAAGCAATCGTCCCAGGAACATCTCCGGCATCAATTTTAATAAAAATGTATTTCAATGAAGTCAGATTATTCGGATGAATGGTGAATAGCTGCGGCATAATTTCCCTGTGGAGAGAAACATGGTGAAAATCTTTGACAACACCAATTATTTCACCTTCAATCCCCCAGAATTCAATAGTTTCTCCAATTGGTTCTTTTAAATTCATGTATTTAACGGCAGATTCATTGATGATAAAGTTTGACATATCCGATCGAAAATCTTGCGAAAAGCTGCGACCTTCTACGATTTCCATACCAAATGTTTCGATATAATCATTCAGTGTTATCGAATACCGAACGTTAGGAGATAGATCGGTGGATTTACCCTTCCATGTGACACCCGAAGTTTTATAATCTTCATTATACGGAGGAGCCTGTCCGGCAGTGACATGAGATATCCTGGGATTGGACAATAATTCATTCCTGTAAAAATTAAAACGGTTGCCAAGCTCCTGATTAATTGGTAGCTGAACAACATAATCCATATTGAATCCCAGTGGAGCCTTTCGAATAAACCTGAGTTGTTTATAGACCATGGCCGTTGCCGATATGAGAAGTATTGATATGGCAATCTGAATGATCACGGTTGCTGAGTCAAAACCTGTACGGTTATGTTTAAAGACAGGTATCGATCTGGAAACTGGCAAAAGGCTTTTTCGACTTATAAAAAAGGCAGGCAACAATCCTGCCAGAAGACCAAAAAGTAATGCAATAAGAAAAAGGTAGAGCAGTAACTCCGGATTTTTAAGATATCCTATACCCAGATGCTTTCCGAATGAACTGTTGAAAAAAGGAAGGATGGCTTCTATCAGCATAATGGAAATAAATAATGAGATCAGGCAAAGCAACATGGATTCAAATAAAATCTGAAAAATAATCTGTCCCTGCCGGGCACCTGCTATTTTACGAATTCCAATTTCTTTAATTCGGATCATCGCATGCGCATTGGTCATGTTTATATAATTGATGCAAGCTATAAATAGGATAAAAATGGCCACAACGGAAAATATGTATATGTATTTCATCTTCCCGAAATGCAGGTTGGAGCTTGAGATGGGCAGTAATTCAATTTTCAAATTCTCAGTAGGATAAGGAGCTTTACTCATCAAGACTTGCGTGATCTTTTTTTCAAAATGAGTCGAATTAATCCGGGCATTTAGTAGAACATAGGAAGGGTCACGCCAGTTCCAGTCATTTTTCAGATCTTGATTAAGTGGTAAGATTATTCCAATTTTTAAATGTGTATTAAATGGGACATCAACAATACCTGTTACTGTAAAGCTCTGCTGATTATTAAAGATCAGGTTACGACCTATCGGATCTTCCTCGCCAAAGTATTTGTAGGCGATTTGTTTATTCAATACAATTGAGTTTGGGCTTTTAAAAACCTGATCCTTATTCCCACTGATAAATGGGAAAGAGAACATTTCGAAAAAACTGGAATCAACGAAATGAACATTCTCTTCATAAAATGATACAGGGTTTAAGCTATCCCGATCGTATTTGAACGAACAGGTGGTAATATTAGATAACCGGTAGATACGTGTATATAGATTAATTTCAGGATAATTTTCCGCCAGGATGGGTGCCAATGCATAGGGTACGTTCGGATCGCTGATTCCACCCGGGTGTTTAATGGTAAGTTGATATAAATTTTCGTGGTTTTTAAAAGATCGATCATAGCTTATTTCATCCCGGATCCAGATAAAAATGAAAATAAAACTGGACATGCCCAATACCAATCCAAAAATATTGATGAACGAATGAAGCTTATATCGAATAAGATGTCGAAAGGATATTTTAAGATAATTTTTGAACATATCGGTACAATTTAAAAATTCACAACCTCAGATCAATGTTTACAACTGAATATTTGATATACAGAAGCCAATAAATATGCCGGAAAATATAAATGACTGAAAATGAATTATATATTACTTTGATATTTGGGAAATTTTTATTTATTTGTCCAAATATTGGGCAACTTTGTCAATTTTTTAGTCATAATTCAATTATTATGCCTCATGGCAATTCATTTTGCTGTGTATAGGAATTCTTGTCGATGTTAAAGGGAAGTAACATATTGATCGTGGATGACCATCCAAGGGTGTTGACAGCTTTAAAACAATTATTGGAGGATGAATTTGAAATAATGCATATCCTAAATGATCCGAACCGGATCCCCTCCCTGTTAAAAAATCATTCATTGGATGTTATATTACTGGACATGAATTTTTCGGCGGGAGTCAATACGGGAAATGAGGGACTTTACTGGCTCAATAAAATTTTAAAAATCGATCCGGAGGCCATTGTCATCATGATTACTGCATATGGAGACATAGACTTAGCGGTTACTGCCATGAAAAATGGTGCAACCGATTTTGTGTTAAAGCCCTGGGATAATGAAAAACTCCTTGCGACAGTAAGAACAGGATACCAATTAAGGAGGAGCAGGAAAGAAGTTACTAAGCTCAAAAATAACCAGCGATACCTGAATGAAAGTTACCATAAGCTTTCCCCAAAAATGATAGGGGAATCGATCTCTATGCAAAAAATATTCAAGCTAATAGAAAAGGTATCTAAAACGGAAGCCAATGTACTCATCACAGGCGAAAATGGTACGGGTAAAGAGTTGGTGGCTCGTGAAATTCATACTCAATCCAACCGGTCGGATGCCCTATTTATGCACGTGGATATGGGATCCATCACTGAAACGCTTTTTGAAAGTGAGATGTTCGGCCATATTAAAGGAGCTTTCACGGATGCTAAAGAAAACCGGCAGGGTCGTTTTGATACGGCTTCTGGCGGAACCCTTTTTTTGGATGAGATCAGCAATATTTCGCCGTATATGCAGTCGAAACTGCTTTCAGCTCTGCAGAAAAGGGAAATTACACCGGTCGGTTCAAATAAGGCTATCCCCGTTGATATTCGGCTTATCTCGGCCACCAATAAAGATCTCAAATACATGATAGCGGAAAATCTATTTAGGGAAGATCTGATGTTCCGCCTCAATACGATTGAAATTTGTATTCCACCCCTTCGGGAAAGAGAAGGGGATATTGAGCGTCTCGCCTATCATTTTGTATCTCTCTATGGGAGGAAATACGAAAAACCCATGATCCGCTTAAATTCACAGGCAATAGATAAATTAAATCATTACCACTGGCCGGGTAATGTAAGGGAGTTACAACATACGGTTGAAAAAGCGGTCATACTGATTGAAGGGAATATTCTGAAACCCGAGGACTTTATATTATCTCATTATGATTTTCAAACGGTTTCTGGTTCAACAAGGCAAACACTTGCAGCGATTGAAAAACAAGCAATACAAAATGCATTGTTCAATAACCAGGGAAGTGTATTAAAGGCTGCCAAGGAACTGGGTCTGGCAAGACAAACACTTTATAACAAAATGGGTAAATATGATTTATAAGAAGTTTTTTATTCATACACTGCTCCGTGTACTATTCCTGACAATATTTTGCCTTTTGTTTGCATTTTATGTTTACCATGCTCATGACGAATATTATTTTTTAATTACTGGGTTGGGGCTGCTGATCTTATTACAGGTTTACCTTCTAGTTAAATATGTAAATAAATCAAATTCAGATCTGACCATTCTTTTTAATTCAATTCAAAGCAGGGATCGGTCCTTACATTTTCCCCTGAATCATCAGACAGCGGATAAAAATTTAAGGAAAGCATTAAACAGGCTGATCGATTTGATCAATTCAGTCGAAACCGAAAATGAAAAGAGAAGAATTTATGTTCAGACAATCATTGATCAAATCGATATTGGCATCATTTCCTTCGATCGGGAAGGAAAAGTAGATTTATACAATCAGGCTTTTTTAAAGATGTTTCATGTCACTGATGTAAAACACATCAATGATTTAAATGGTATACACACTGGTTTTTCTGATCTATTGCTTGAGATTTCACCCAGGAATCCTCTACTCAATAAAATGGTCATCAAGGACCCATCTTCACTCCACAAAACGGAGATCCTGCAGTTAAGCATCAAGGCAAACATCATTCAATCAGGAAAAATCTGGAGAAAGATCATCACCTGTCATAATATCATCCATGAACTGGAATTCAACGAACTGGATTCATGGCAGAAATTGATCCGGGTATTGACCCATGAGATCATGAATTCAATCAGCCCAATCACTTCCCTCAGTCATAAAATTGCGAGCAGGTTCAAAAAAGAGGATAAAACAGGCACCATCTCTTCAAAAGACGTCAGCGAGGATTTGATCCAAAAATCGGTGGAAGGGTTATACACCATTGAGGAAACCGGCAAGGGCTTACTGGAATTTGTAACAAAATATCGAAGCCTTACCCTCATTCCCCCTCCCGAACCCACATCCTTCCCCATTCAAAAGCTTTTCCATTACATTCAAAATCTATTTGAAGAGGAATGCAGAAAAACCAATGTTTTATTCCATTTGAAAGTAATACCGGAAAATCTCGAAATGCTGGCTGACGAAGGACAACTTGAAAAGGTAATAATCAACCTCGTGAAAAATGCCTTGGAGGCTGTAAAGGAGGTGAATCATAAAAAAATAGAATTACTTGCAGCCAGAAATGAGGAAAATAGGATCCAAATCCAGGTAATAGATACCGGCATTGGAATACTTCCTGAAAACTTGGAGGATATTTTCATCCCCTTTTATACCACCAAGGAAAAAGGATCCGGGATCGGGCTCAGCCTTTCCAGACAGATCATCCGTTTGAATGGGGGAACCATCAAAGTATCCTCGATCCCAGGTAAAGAGACTGCGTTTACAGTGATGTTGTAGATTTCAACCTTTTTTGTCCACCCAATCAGTCATTGACCGATCGAAAATCACACATCACAAATTTTAAAGTCAAAAATTCGCTCTCCTGTCGCCTCAAGGACACGCACTTCCTATTTAAGGATTCCTGCTGAAAGATAATAATGGTTTTTTTTAAGTATTGGATATGTTTATTAATCTTAAAAGCAAACAGGCTGATATTTCATGTATTTGAATGCAGCTGGAATCTCTATTTTCGTATTGAATAAATAGAGAAATTCATGACTCATGTGAAAGTAATTCCACCCCGTGGTACGAAATGGAATTCACATACACGGATCGATTCACATTCACAAATTCCGCCTATTCCCCGAATAAAATAAACATCCGGAAGGAAATGATGAAAAAAATCCAATGATCTCCATATTCTGTGAATAGAATATGGTAGTCAGGTAACATAATTTAAATCAACTGTAACGAGATAATAATTTGTCATTTCCCTGATCAATCATTATAATTTTTCGTAACCAGGCTGCTATGCACTCTATTGTATAAATCTCCAATTTTAATAAAAAATAATGAATTGAATAGGCCTGTTCATTTCTGGTTAAAATTAATTGTTTCACTTAATGATTAAAACCATGAAAACTATGCTAAAAACAGGATACTTTGTGATCCTGGGAGCCTTTCTAACATGCCTGTTTTCCTGTGGTGATGATGGTACCGATCCGTATGATGAAAGAGATCAGATCCATGTCACTGGACAAGTGCATGCAACCGATGTTTCTTTTTATGTCAATGACCGCAGTGCAACCGATGTAAAGGAATCCTTCATGCATGGAAATGGAATTCTGTTTGCAAATGGCGAACTGAAGATCACCAGCCGTCAAACCCATGTAACCTTTAAGGAATCCATGGACAATGTTCAGATTGAGAGCGGTCAGTTTGAATACGTATTTGATAACGGAGACATGGTATTTGGCACCTATTCGGGGTGTGGAGTATTCACTAACTGTGAGAATGTTTGCTGTGATCTGATGTTACAGATATCTGGTGGCACCGGAGCCTATTCCAGGGCTATGGGAGCTTTACATGCCGCCATGAATCCGGATGGTGAAGTAGATGCAGCGGGGCTGGCTCTGGACCTGTCGGGTTCTATCTGGGTACTCAAAAAATTGGATTAAATGAATTCAATTTATATACGCAGATTGCAACAACAAAAATTACCAGGCACCATCCTTGTAAAGAGCTAACTTCAAAAACAGTAGATTGAAGTAATTCTGGTTTACATGACTCCGGTGATCCGCTACAACTCACCGGAGTTTTTTTAGAATGAAATAAGGATGGAAATGTATTTCCCTTTTAAAGATTCCTCCTGAATGACAGAATAGGTGGTAATGTGTTTGACTGGTTTGTGAAAACTAAATCAAATTCAATAAAAATTCATGAATTCCTTCATCAGGAATCATTTGATGATTCATTATTTGAAAATCGGGAATTTCCTTCTGAATAGCTGAAAACCGGATGTTAAAAATTATTCCGATTGTTTCGATTTTCAACAATTCCCGTCCATGTCATTCAGAAAGAAACTTTAAAAGGAAGGCACTTTATCAGTATTGACCAGTTCGCCCCCGTATTGAAGATTCCTGCTGAAAGAAAGGACAGGAAAATGTGGGGTTGGTATTTATAAGCCAAGAAATATCCAAAGAAAATATCCATATTCCTTAAGCAGGCTCGTCAGCCTCTGGTGGGAATCCTTTATTGGAGACCTGTGCTTCCAGGTTTTTTCCTTCTGATTCATCCAGATTTCCTGAAATGGCGATGATCCGGCGCTTGATACTGTTATGCTATTAAGAAGCCAGGTAACATAATTAAAATATATGGTATCCATTTTGTAAGCCCATAATTTCTAGAACAATCAATATAATTTTTGGTAACCAGGCTGCTATGAATGGAATGAAAAAATTTCCAATCTTTGATATACCAGGAAAGGAACAGGCCTTTTTGATTCATGGATCAGAAATTGTAACCAACTAAACTCATGAATTCTTTCCTGAAGATAGAAATTATAGGATTCCAAATAGTTTTATTACTCATTTTGTCGGGTTGTACCGATGTCCTTGATTTATTGGGAGTGGGTGATATCAGGGCCTATGAAGAGCCAGAAAATAGACGAATAGAGATACATGGAATCATCCTGGCCGATCATGTTGGATTTTTTATTGGCGATCGCAATCAATCCGGAATCAAACAATCCTTCATGTATGGGAATGGGGTCCTGGATCAAAATGAATTACTTAAGATCAGCAGCAGGCACACCCACCTCACCTATCAGAAATCAACAAAAGACATTCAGATCGAAGATGGACATTTCGAATATATTTTTGAAAATGGTGACATCCTTTTCGACACCTATAATGGATATGGCTCATATATAGGAGGGAATCCCTATGTTTCCATGAAATTAAATATATCCGATGGAGTCGGGAATTATAAGAATGCAACTGGGAATATCGGCGCTATCGTCAACCCTGATTATGAAAGTAAATCTTCCGCCCTGGTTCTGGATCTGAAAGGGGTGATCCTGGTGCCGGAAAAAATTAACCATTGAATAATAAAAGAATGAAGTATGAAATAAAAGCTAATTAAAGATAGATTAAAAAATCAATCCAGTTTTCATTGGTTTTTTACTCCGGTGGCTCATCTCCCGGGCGCCGGAGTTTTTTTAAACCAAAGGTTTTGAATATCCAATGTTCGATGATCATCATTCGTAATTCATCATTCAAAGCCGCCCTTCCTCCTCCATCGCCCGCACCTGCGCCCTCAAAGCTGATCTTTCCTCTTTGGCACGTAGGACTAAGGCCTTAAATTGCGGTTCATCCCACAAATTCCTATATACCGTATTGATCTCTAAAATATCCTGCCACCCCCACAATATCCCTATATCAACCGCTCTAGAGAGATACATAAGGCCCTTTTCATTTTCACCCATCATGGCATAGATTTGCGAAAGATTAAATGTATTATACCAGTTTTCTCCAAAATTTTTTAAATGATTCTCATAAAATGTTCGGCTTTTCTCCAAAATCAGATGGGCATCCTTATCTCTGCCCATTTGAATATACATATCGGCAAGTGCTACCTTCCACTTGGCATGAAGTTCATATCCTTTTTCCTTGAATTCCTGATAGTATTTTTCCGCACGAATAAAATCCTTTTCCATTAAACTGTGATACCAATATTCTCTATAATATAATCGCTCTTGATCCTGCAAGTGACAGATTGTATCTAAAAATATAAATGCTTCTTTATGTTTTCGCTGAAGCGTCAAACACCAGGAATATTGCTCAATCCCAAGACCGTCTAACCCCAATTCTATCATTTTCAGATAATTATCTTTTGCCATTTCATAATCACCAATACGCATATAACACATTCCCAACCAGTAAAAAACATCAGGTTGACTGTCCACATTTAGCTCAAGTGATTTCTTAAGGTAGGTTAATCCTTTGATGACATCCTTATTCTTATCAAAATATATTTGACCCAACTTGTTATGCGCCATGGCGTCGTTTGGGGCTAGTTCAATTGTTTTTAGATAATCCTTAATCGCCAGGTCATATTTCTTTATATAATTGTAATAAGAAGCTTTCACATTATAACTTCCTGAAAATTCCGGATCAATAAGAATAGCTTTGTCGCAATAATGAATCACAGAGTCAGGCTCGCCGATATATAAATATACATTTCCTTTTCCAACCAGGGCTCTGATATTTTCAGGATCAATCTTCAAAGCCTGATTAAACAATGATAAAGCCGATTCTCTATGTTTCCTGTCCCAATATCGAATAAAATTATCCATTTCCTGTTCACCCTTTATAGAATAATTATACGATTTAATATTATTTGTATATTTTGGTATTATTCTTTTCATTTCGTCCGGAGAAAGTATTGCTCCCAAGGAATTGACTATTCTTTTCGTAATAAATGTTTGTACTTTAATAACTTCTAAATTATAAGGTAAAGTAAAGGATTCGGCCCATATCTGTACATCTTTTTTTGCATCAATCAATTTAACCCGCAGGTGAACAGAGTCCCTGAAATGGCTTACCGATGAATCAATGATATAAGCTACATTTAACTCCTTTGCTATTGTGGGTATATCTTTAACTGTCTTCCTGTATTGCTCAACAGATTGTCCGGATCTCACGCTTAAATCACTTATCTTTTGTAGATGAGTCTGAATATCATCATGCATGGCGTTACATAAAAAATCATTATCCGGCTCGGGACTTTCATTTCGGAAAGGAAGGACAGCAATGGTTTTTTCTTTAGCTGATGCTGGAGAGGTAGCAATCCTCATTAATTTGATAAAATAGAATGATACACTGATGATAAGTACCACGAATAAAAGAACATAAAAAGGATAAAGGAAGTACAGATTAGCCATTATTCTTTTTTCCTTCCTACGGATTTTTTGATTTTCTATTTCTTCGACTGATCTTTGTTCTGCCAGATGTTTTTTTATTATCTCACCGGGAGGATAACCATAAAAATCATGAAAGCATTTATTGAAATACGTGGGGCTCCTGAATCCAACCTGATAGGCGATCTCAGCAACGCTGGCGACATCCTGTTGAAGCAACTTCATCGCGCGCTCCAGCCGTACCTCCCGGATATACTGGCTTACATTTTTACCGATAAGCCGATGGATTTTGCGGTAGAGCTGGATCCGGCTCATAGCCATCGCTTCGGCCAGGTTTTCCACGCCGAATTGTTCGTTTTCAAGGTTGGATTCAACGATCTCTTTTAATTTCCGGAGGAATTTTTCATCCCTGGAAAGAAGATGATCTTTGCCCTTATCATCCATGGGGGCCATCTCTGATTGTATTAAGTTCCTTTAATGAAAAGGAAAGTATAAGTTATTAAAAATCTTTCTTCTTTCAAAGAGATGTAACATCATTTAAATCTTTTGTAACGAGCGTTTAATTTTATGTAACCAGTTTGACATACAGGTGAGAACATTTCTTCTGATATTTAAATTCCATTAAGGAATCAGAAATAGGAATTTTTAAAACCAAAGGAAGTTTAACTAATTGCCAGAGGATTTGATGATCTATTTCGCTAAACCAAAGAAACAATACCAGGATATCTGAAGAAAGATCCACGCACCTCCCACGCTGGCCTGGGCCGGGTTACTGAATCATGGTTTCCCCCAGACTCAGGCCGGCTTTTTTATTCTTATGATTGGTGGTGATTATTATTGGGAACCAGTAGAATGGTAGTATAGTTGACTGGTGGATCGGTAGATTGGTAAACCAGTAGACTGGTAAAACGGATACCTCATTGGAAGGAAAGTCGGTGCTTGAACATTGTCATGGAAATCACTTTCGAGTCAGCACGTTTCACAATTATATCTGGATTCTTACTGAAGGACATAAGAGGTTGGATTTATTTTTGCTTCTTCCAATCATCTGCAAATCATTTTCCAGTATCTTTTAATTGTCCTTCAGCAGGAATCTCCTTGATATCCGAACAGATCCCTGATAGTCCTCCTTGCACTCGAACTTCAGGGATGACGACTATGGGATATTTATAATGAATATCAAATATCGAACATTGAATATCGAATGTTCGAAACCCGAAATTCATCATTCATAATTATTCATTATTCATTCTTAATTCCCCAGCCTATTCCCCCAGCTTATTCATCTCTTCGAAAAGTGTCTTGAAAGCTTCCACATAGTTTCCTCCGCGACCGGTTCTCACTTCCTTCCTGCCATAATACTGATCAATGAAATTTTCGGCACTGGTCCAGGTCGTGTGCAACATGCCAAAATAATTTCCCTTTACCGCAGGGGTGGCATATTTTTTCAGATCAACCATGATCTCAAGCTGTTTTTTTGTCACATCCGGGAACCGCCAGGGGCAGGTGATCACCCTGAAACCTTTCAGGGCAAAATAGGCCGCTGTCGGATCGGGCCGTTCATAGTGCCAGTCATTGATGACCACATCCTTGGGGATCATATCAATGGCCCGGTGGGTATTATTATAGCTCGCTTCCCATAAACCGATCCCGGTGGTTTTACCGTCAATCAGCCGGTCACCCCAGATCCAGAGCTCGACGCCATTTTGAGCGAGGTGATTCCGTACTGCAGTTACTTCCCCGGCAAACAATTCGGCCTTGTCTCTTCCTGAACAACGGGGGCATTTATCATCTCCCAGGTAAAATACTTCGTCCATCCCGGCATGGAAAGCATCCGCTTCAAAAACATCCACAATTTCATCGATGGCATCAAAAAGTACTGCGTGCAGATCAGGGTGGAGGGGGCAATAGCTCAGGCAATACAACCCCCATTCGTTGGGCCACTTCAGATCACCCGAACCCTCCCCAGTAGGCACATAGGGAGTTTCATTAAATTCCGGATAAGCCTTGAGCAGCTGGCCCACGCGCTGGAACCAGGATTGATGACCTAACAGGTTGATCTGGGGAATGATCCGGATCCCTCCATCCTGACAGGCTTTGACGATCTTTTTAACATCTTTCTTAGTAAGGGGATTATCTCCACTCAATTCAGGATGGGATTTAAATTCATACTTGTAATCGATCAGCATGACCAGTGTATTCACCTTCAAGGGCACCAGTTCATCATGGATAAAATTTACCAGCATATCCACCCCTTCCGGATTCGGGGCCGAAAGGCAGATCCCCCGGACAGGCAATAAAGAATCAAGCTTAGCTTGTGAGAAAACATTGATTGTAACAATCATCAGGAATACGAGTGGTGTAAAAAATCTTTTCATAGACATAATATTAGGGTTAAAAAATAGAATGGAAAAGATAGTATTTTTTTAAATGATTTCATAAAGGTGGGTGGAAAAGTGGAAAAGTGGAGATGGGGAGACGAGGAGATGGGGAGATGGGGAGACGGGGAGATGGGGAGACGAGGAGACGGGGAGACGCGGAGATGGGGAGACGTGGAGACGCGGAGATGGGGAGACGTGGAGATGCGGAATGGGTTAACTGGGAACCATGAGGCCCTGGTCCTGCCGAGACCCCAGAATGGCTATCGCCCCAGTTGATTAAACGATGGCCAACAGAGATCTCGATAACCTCTCACAGAAACCTGACAGCACTCCTTACATTCGGGCTTCGGGACAAGCAGCTCCGGGGGTACGTCATTCCTTCCAACCTGAAGGATGGACCTAAACGGAGGGCAGAAATCTTCATGAACTCAAGGCATCGAACTACCAGTCTTCCTTTTACGCAAAATTCATGATTTATATAGGAGGAAACATTAAGATTACCGGATATTTAATAATGAATATCAATCATGAACACCTAATTTCGAACAGTTTAAATTTCGTGGGTCAAAGTTTAACTCCGGATTGTTCGCCTGACCAGCTTTCTGAGCACATGCCAAATCTTGTGGTCCGACGAAGTTCGAAAAATCACTGAGAGTATTTATCGCAATTCTGCTTCAAAGATGACGATCCATTGGAATTGAATAAATAATAATTATCGAACATCGAACACTGAATATCAGTTTTCCTTAATTCGATATTCATTATTCATAATTATTCATTATCTATTCTTTATTCCCCAGCCTATTCCCCCAGCTTGTTGATCTCCTCAAAAAGCACCTTGAAACATTCCACCTGGTTACCCCTCCGGCCAGCAGGATCCTTCCGGCCATAATACTCATCCATGAAATTATCCGCCCCTGTCCATACGGTCTGCATCATGCCATAGTAGTTATCCCGGGTTGCATCCGTGGCGTATTTTTTGAAATCCACCATCATCTGAAGCTGTACCCTGGCCACTTCCGCCCTGGCATAGGGACAGGTAATGACTTTGAATCCTTTTAGTGCAAACAGAATGGCAGTGGGATTCGGGCGGTTGTACTGCCAGTCATTGATCACCACATCTTTAGGGATCATGTCGATCGACCGATAAGTATTGTTCATACTGGCCGCCCATTCGCCAATCCCTGTTGTTTTTCCATCAATCATCCGGTCACCCCAGATCCACAATTCCACCCCATTCTGCGCCAGATGATTTCTGATTCTGGTGACTTCTCCTGCAAATAATTCCGCCTTGTCTCTTCCGGAACATCGTGGACATTTATCGTTCCCCAGGTAAAAAACTTCATCCATACCGGCATGGAAAGCATCTGCTTCAAATACATCCACAATTTCATCGATCACATCAAAAAGTACCGCGTGGAGGTCAGGGTGCAAGGGGCAATAGCTCAGGCAATACAATCCCCATTCATTGGGCCACTTCATATCGCCGGATCCCTCACCGGTAGGCACATAAGGTGTTTCATTGAATTCAGGATAAGCAATAAGCAGCTGACCAACCCGCTGATACCAGGATTGGTGGCCCAGGAGGTTGATCTGGGGAATGAGCCGTATGCCTCCTTGCTGGCAGGCTTTTACCATCTTTTTTACATCCGCCTTGGAAAGGGGATTCTTGCTTCGCAATTCGGGATGATATTTGAATTCATAATCATAATCCACCCGGAGTACCAGGGTATTCACATTCATGGGGACCAGTTCCTCCTCGATGAACTTGACAAATGGTTCGAGGTGATCCTTATCGGGTGCGGCGATACACAGTCCACGTACCGGCAATAATGAATCGAGCTTCACCTGTGCGAAAAGGTTACCTGTGAAAATCAACAGGATAAAAATGGGAGCAAAAAATCTTTTCATATACCTAAATATTTGGATTAAAAAATTCGAAAAGAAAAGATACTATTTTATTGCATGATATCATAAGGGGATACGGGGAAATGTGGATACGGGGAAACGGGGAGATGGGGATACGGGGAAATGTGGATACGGGGAGATGGGGAAACGGGGAGATGGGGATACGGGGAAACGGGGAGATGGGGATACGGGGAGATGGGGATATGGGGAAACGGGGAAATGGGGATGTCTCGTCCTAAAATTAGTTTATGCCCGTAGGCATCCCCGAGGGACAGGTTTAACATATAATCCTGAAATTCATTATTTAGTCCTGAAATAGTATTACAGAATTCCATATCCGATTTTCCCTCCGAACCTCCGGGCTAAAAAAACCTGTTTTTTTTATTTTTCATGAATTATTAATTTTATCGTAAATACTGAATCTGCCAAGTTGTGTGACAAATGAAACGTTAAAAAGTAAGTAATTTCATTTTTTATACTGATGATTGAAAATTCGGCGAATATAACGTATGTTTAATTATTAAATTTTTTAAGCAGGTATCCCCATGAAAAAAGTAAACTATATCATTTTATCCCTGATGCTGACCGTAACCATCCTGTCTCAAGCCCAGACTCCCACGAAATGGAGGGGGCCTTTCCAGAATGGATTTTATCCTGAGACCGGATTGCTGGAGAAATGGCCGGCAGGCGGACCGGAGATCAAATGGCATTATGATGAGCTTGGGGTCGGTTATTCTGCACCATCTATTGCCAATGACCGGATCTACATTACAGGCATGGAAGGGACCATGGGATATATTTATTCCCTCACCCTGGATGGAAAATTTTTATGGAAAGAACCCTATGGAGAGGAGTTTACCATAAGTTACCCTGGAAGCAGGGCCACGCCGGTAATAGTTGGGGACTATATGTATATGCTCAGCGGATTTGGAGAACTGTCCTGTATGAGCGCCCTATCCGGGAAACTGTTATGGAAAAAAAATATTACCAAGGATTTCGATGGACGTCCCATGGAATGGGGCTTCAATGAAACCATGGTGATCGATGGTGACCGCCTGTTCTGCACACCAGGCGGAAAGCAAAATAACCTCATTGCCCTCAACCGGTTCGATGGTAGTCTGATCTGGTCTTCCAGGGGAAAAGGTGAAAAAGCCACCTATTGTACCCCTTTAATGGTAAATTTGGAAAACAGGAAAATTCTGGTGACCCATACGGAGCCTTATATCCTGGGAGTGGATGCAGACAACGGAAACCTGCTTTGGAGCCATCCCCATACGAATACCTACAACATTCATCCGAATACCCCTTTATTTTACAAGGAGGCCGTTTTCTGTTTCAGTGGTTATGGCCAGGGAGGGGTCATGCTCAAACTTTCAGAAGACGGCAGCCAGATCACTAAAAAATGGTTTTGTGAGACCATGGATAGCCGGATCGGTGGAGCGGTGGTCATCGATGGCAGGATCTATGGCTCCGGTGATGAGAACAGGGAATGGCAGTGTATCGACTGGGATACCGGTAAAGTATTATATTCCTCCAAAGAAATCGGCAATGGGGCTGTCATCACCGCCGAAGGTTTGTTATACCTGTACAGCCAGCGTGGAGAACTGGCACTGGTCAGACCAGGTGATTCCGGATTTGAGATTCTCAGCGAAATCCGTGTTTCATTAGGCAGCGGACAGCACTGGGCCCACCTGGTTATCCATGAAGGGATCCTCTATGTCCGGCATGGGAATTCCCTGATTGCCTACAATATCAAAGAATAGGTGATCATTTAAAAAATCGCCACACATGATTTTTGTCATCAAATGATGCATTTAAAATGCATACATTTGTTTGAGCCCCGTAGTTTACGCGAAAAAATGCGGTGGGATCTTTTGAACAATTCCATACCTATTTTTCCAACGGGTTCATGATGCATGGGGGCCGGATACGATCTTGTGATTATCGATTTATAATAAAACCAAAACGTTTAAGACATGAAATTTGCAGCCATCTATATGCTCGCATTGTTTTTGTTCATTTCCGCCAGTGCCCAGGAAGCCCAATGGAGAGGACCCAATCGGAATGGGATCTATCCGGAAACAGGTCTTTTAAAACAATGGCCCGAAAAAGGGCCTGAAATGATCCTTGAGGTGAAAGACCTTGGAGGCGGATACTCCTCCCCCATTTTATCCGGAGACATCATTTATATTACAGGTAAAAAAGACGAACAGGATTTTCTAAGTGCTGTGGATATCAAAGGAAACATCCTGTATCAGGTACCTTATGGAAAAGCCTGGGATGAGACTTATACCGAATCAAGATGCACCCCCACGCTGGATGATGACAGGCTTTATGTGGTGAGTGGCAAAGGTGAAGTAGTCTGTCTGAATGCAAAAAACGGTGAGATAATCTGGAGTGTGAATGCACATGAAAAATACCAGGGGGAACTTCACCGTTGGGGTTTGGCCGAATCGCCGCTGGTTGTTGACGATAAAGTAATTTATACCACGGGGGGAAAAATAGCCTCTGTGGTGGCATTCAATAAATACAATGGGCAGGAAGCGTGGAAAACAAAAAGTACGGATGATTACCGGGCCTATGTGTCGCCTGTATTATATGAAAATGGAAATGTCCGGCTGATCATTGCCGTGACCGCAAATTATGTACTCGGCATTTCCCCGGAAGATGGCAGCATCTCAGCCCAATATACTTACCTGCCGGATGACCCGAATGCTCAGCGTGGTGCCACCAACAATACCAATTCGCCACTGATCAAAGGAAATGGGATTTTTGTATCCAAAGGTTATGACCAGTACGGTGTGATGTTGAGAATGAGTGATGACGGCAAATCATTGGAGGAAATCTGGAGATCAAGCGTGATGGATACCCATCATGGCCATTATGTTTATGCCGGGGATTATTTATATGGTACCAACTGGCTTAGTAATGCAAAAGGAAACTGGCTTTGCCTGGATTGGAACACAGGTAAAGTGATGTTCGAGACGGAATGGATCACGAAAGGTTCGATCGTATCGGCCGATGGGATGTTATATTGCTATGAGGAACGGTCCGGAAATGTGGCCCTGGTAAAACCCAATCCGGACAAATTCGATGTGGTAAGTTCCTTTAAGATCGAATCCGGTTCAGGTCCTCACTGGGCGCATCCGTATATTGCGGATGGCAAACTTCTGATGCGTCATGGAGACGTATTGATGGTCTTTAAAATCAAAGCTTAAAATAGGAGGAATTTGAAAATTGGTGTTAACATAATCCTGTCAGTCATTTCAGCAGTCTTCATTGCTGCCCTGGTATGGTGGAACCTTACTGGGCCTTCGATCGATCTGGGCATCAGCCTGCCCGGCATGGATAACCGGAGCAAGAATGAATCAGGTGAGGCCGAAATCATTGACATCGGTGCCTTTTTCAAACGGTTTGCCGAAAGAGAAGCAACACTCAGTGATACCTGGCCACGCTTCCGGGGAGCAGATTTCGATAATATTAAAAAATCCGGTATCCGGCTGGTGGATGCCTTTGGTCCTCAGGATCCAAGGATCCAGTGGAAGGTCGATCTAGGGGAGGGACATGCAGGGGCAGCCGTTTACCAGGGAAAGGTATATGTGCTGGATTATGATGAGGGTTTGAAAGCGGATATGCTCCGGTGTTTTTCGCTGGCAGAGGGGACTGAGGTGTGGAGAAGATGGTACAATGTAAATATCAAACGCAATCACGGCATGTCCCGCACCATTCCAGCAGTAACCGATCAATATATCCTGACCATAGGTCCCAGATCGCATGTGATGTGCATGGACCGGACTACGGGTGACCTGCTTTGGGGATTGGATATTGAGAAAGAATATGAAACCCAGATACCCTTCTGGTACACAGGTCAATGCCCTTTGATCGACGAAGATAAAGCGATTATTGCCACTGGAGGTAAGGCATTGATGGTCGCCGTGGATTGTAAGACGGGCAAAGTGCTCTGGGAAACACCCAATCCGGACGCCATTAAGATGTCCCATGCTTCCGTGATGCCATGGGTATTCAAGGACACGAAAATGTATGTATACAGTGGGGTCGGTGGGCTCACTGGCATCGCAGCCGACGGTCCGGATGCAGGTAAGATCCTTTGGCAATCCCTTAAATGGGGTTGCTCTGTGGTGGCCCCTTCGCCCATATGTCTACCGGATGGGAAAATTTTCCTGACGGCAGGATATGGGGCGGGCAGTATGGTTTTTCAGGTAAGCGGTGGAAATGGAACCTTCCAGGTGGAACAATTATATGCATATAAGCCGAACGAGGGACTGGCATGCGAACAGCAGACACCGGTGTTTTACAATGGGATGGTCTATGGCATTCTTCCGAAAGATGCTGGGGCCTTCCGGAACCAGTTCGTCTGCACGGATCCATCGGATTTCAGAAAATTTATCTGGACCAGTGGAAAAACAAACCGTTTTGGTCTCGGACCTTTTATGATCGCCGATGGGAAATTCTTTATTTTGAACGATGACGGGATGCTTTCCATTGTAAGGCCCAGCCGGGACCAGTTCATCCTGCTGGATCAATTAAAGGTCTTTGATGCCCAGGATGCATGGGCTCCCTTGGCCATTGCCGATGGGTTTCTGCTTTTACGGGATGCCAACCAGTTGCTCTGCATGGATATCCGGAAAAACCAATGAATGTGGCATGAAGAAATATGGGATCGTTATATTGCTGATTTTACTTGGGATCCTGATCGGTTATCTGATCCTGGGTGATTTTTTGAAGAGTAACCTGAAAAAATCATCCGGGAATCCATATGCCTATCAGGTAGATGATTTTAAGAAAATTGATCCGGCCCTGGTAAAATACACAGAAACCAGTCGCATTAAATTATTGAACACGGAACCCATCGGGATTGATTATCAACAGGGCAAATTAGGTATTGTCTATCAGCATGCTGTTCAGCTGATCGATACGGCCGGCATTGAAATTTTTAACCGCCCGATGGAAGAAGATATCACCTGTTTATCATTTTCCCCTGAGGGGATATTGTTTGTCGGTTCCCGGAAAATGATCTACCAGGTCGACCAGCATGGCAATGTTTCACAATCATGGGTAACAGCAGGAGAAAATTCCCTCATCACGGCATTTGCTTTTAAAGATAACCTGGTTTTTGCAGCCGATGCAGGGCTCCGGGTGGTCCACCGTTATGACCGGGAAGGTGAATTAATCGATTCCTTTGATGGAACGGGAAGACTGGAGGGAAATTATGGATTTATCCTTCCAAGTCCCTATTTCGATATGGCGATAGATCCGGAGGGAGCACTCTGGGTTGCCAACACAGGCTTATTGAAGATTGAAAATTATTCAGATGAAGGTACCTTACGGGCTTTCTGGGGGAAACCTTCCTTCGATCTTGATGGATTTACCGGGTGCTGTAATCCTGTTCATTTTGTGATCCTCCCTGACGGATCTTTTGTGACCTGTGAAAAAGGTCTCATCCGGATCAAGGTTCACAAACCATCCGGCGAGTTTGATAGTGTGGTGGCTGGACCGGAAACATTTGAGGAGGATTCAAAACCTCCGGACCTGGCAGCCGATGAAAACGGAAAAATTTATGTGCTGGATGTTACCCTTAACAGGGTACGGATTTTTAAACGGAATAATACCTGAATGGAAAGAAGAAAATTTCTGGATCAATTCATTCGCTGGGCCATGGCGGGCGGATTATTTTCTCTGAGCGGATTCCTGGTCAATCGACGCCAGTACGCCGATGCGGATGATTGCAATTATTTGCCAGCCTGCGCACATTGCAGTCTTTTTGATGGCTGCCATAAACCTGTAAAAAACCGAAGACTTGAAAATGGAAAAGAAAACCAAAAATAAAACCCAGAAACGGAGGGAATTTATCCAGAACTCCACCCGGTTGTCCCTGGTAATCGGACTTGGCGGCCTGACAGGTATGGTTATTCCGAAAACACAAACCGGGGAGTGGGTCTGGCAGATCGATCCATTTTTATGTACCCAGTGCGGGCGTTGTGCCGATGAATGTGTGATGTCTCCATCCGCTGTAAAATGCGTACATGCCTATGACCTGTGTGGATATTGTGATCTTTGTGGCGGATATTTTAAACCGGGTGTAACGGATCTGAATACCGCCGCTGAAAACCAGCTCTGCCCTACCTCAGCGATCAAGCGGAGCTTCTTAGAAGAACCTTTTTTTGAATTTTCCATCAATGAAAACCTGTGCATTGGATGTGGGAAATGTGTAAAAGGGTGTAATTCCTTTGGAAATGGATCGCTTCACCTGCAAATACGGCACGACCGGTGCCTGAACTGCAACCAGTGTTCAATCGCCAGGAATTGTCCGTCCAGCGCGGTGAAAAGAGTACCCATTGATCAACCCTACAACATAAAAGGAGATTTTACAAAAAGTTAAAAGGAGAAAATTGAAGAGGAGCCTGTATAAAATATTTGCCGTTTTAGGAGGTATATTGATCTCGGTGATGGTCTATGCACAGCAGCGTTTTCCACGACCCGATTTTGAATCCGATTACCAGGTGCCTTCCCCAACGACCCCGGAACCAAGGGCGGCTTCCATGGAATTGCTGGACGTCGGGATACTCATCTTATTCCTTACCATTGTCACCTGGTTTGTTCTTAAAAAACGGTCCAGGAAGGGGATTCTTTATCTTTCCATACTGGCTTTGCTCTATTTCGGTTTCTACAGGAATGGATGTATTTGCTCAATTGGAGGCATTCAGAATGTGTCACTTTCCCTGGCTGATCCAGCCTATGCCATCTCACTCACTGCATTGGCATTTTTTGTCATACCCCTTGTATTTGCGCTCTTTGCAGGAAGGGTTTTTTGTGCGGGTGTATGCCCCCTGGGAGCGATCCAGGAATTGATCATTCTTAAGCCAATTACCCTTCCTAAAGGATTGCAGAAAGCACTCGGCCTGATCCCGTACCTGTACCTGGGGCTTGCCGTTTTATATGCGGCCACCGGGACTGATTTTATCATATGCCGTTACGACCCATTTGTCGGCATCTTCAGAATGGACGCCACTTATCAGATGCTTTTGCTGGGCGGCAGTTTTATTATCCTGGGAATGTTCGTGGCCAGGCCGTATTGCCGGTTTTTATGCCCATATTCAGTTTTACTGAACTGGATGTCAAGCAGCTCCTGGAAACACCTCAGCATTACCCCCGCCGAATGCATTGAGTGCAAACTCTGTGACAATTCCTGCCCGATCGATGCGATCAATAAACCTGCTCCCGAACCAGTATCCACACACCAGGATACACGGCGGTTCCTGTTATCGATCGTCCTGATCCCCCTGCTGATCCTGGTGGGCGGATACATTGGATCCAGGTCCTATATTTTCCTTTCAAGGGCCAATCATACCATCCAACTGGCAGAATTGCTGATCACAAATCCGGAGGTAAGAAACGATCCCGAGAACCTGGATGTACAGGCATTCCTGAGCTCCGGCAAAACCATGGAAACGCTCATTGATGAGGCCGCCGTGATCAGGGAAACGTTCTATACAGGAGGATGGTGGGTTGGCGGATTTCTGGGACTGGCTTTCGGTTTAATTTTTACAGGAAAAACGCTTTTCAGGTACCGAAAGGATTACACCCCGGATAAAGGAAATTGTGTGAGTTGCGGGCGTTGTATGAGTTATTGCCCGGTAGGAAAACCAGATTACATGAACTTGATCAAGAATGGAATTGAATCCGATAAATAAACAGAAACTGGCTTTACGCATTGCCTTCATTGCCGGCATTTTTTCCGTCATTGTCGGGATTATTATGATGCTGAATTACTGGCAATTGAAGCGATCAGATCCCCTGGAAAACAAACTGATGGAAAACCTTGTCCAGCAGCTGGGAAATAACCGCCAGGATGATACCTTGAAAGAAGAGATCAGGAATCTTGATCTGATGGCCAGGAAAGCTTATTTCAACAAACAATGGCAGATCAGGACGGGCGGATACTTGCTGGTTGGAAGCATGGTGATCCTGGTAATCGCCCTCCGGATCTTCCACACTCTCCGATCCCGTATCACTGAACCTGAAACAACTGAATCTTCCTTGAAGACGGAGTTGCTGATCTCGCAACGATGGATCTTAAGTGTGATTTTTATGATATTCGGCATGGCACTGATCGCAGCATTTCTTTCTGACGATCATCTTGCCGAATCTTATGCTTTGGTGGATCGTGAATCCGGTAAAAATGACACGGAGGTAGAAGAAATAACCGTGAGATCGCGATCTGAACAGGTACCGGCGGAAATCAATGAGACAATCCCACAACCCATAGCCAATGGGGATGAAAATACTCCAGCAGCGGTGGTTCCCGGACAGTCTGAAGAAAAATCAGTCCCTGAAGTTGCAACTGAATTGACTGAATCCATTCCGGATGAAACAAAAAAAACAGTTTCCACCGGTGTTTCATCTGCAGAAATAAGCAACAACTTCCCATCTTTCCGGGGCCCCTGGGGACTGGGCATTTCCAATCATACCAATATACCGGTTGACTGGAATGGACCAAGTGGAAAAAATATTTTATGGAAGGTAAAGGTACCTCTTACCGGATACAATTCTCCGGTCCTCTGGGGGGATCATCTTTTGCTCACGGGGGCCAGTGAAAATAACCAGGTCGTTTATTGTTATAACCGGCATTCGGGAGATCTTGTCTGGCAGCATCCAGTAAACGATATACCAAGGCCAGCAGGTAGTTTACGGAAACCCACCGACGATACAGGCTATGCGGCACCGACCATTGCCACGGATGGACAGCATATTACGGCGATTTTCGCCTCCGGTGATGTGGTATGTTTTGATATGCAAGGCACCCGTTTATGGGGCAGAAACCTGGGTCTCCCCGATAACCATTATGGCCATTCATCTTCACTGATCATCTGGAAGGATCTTCTGGTGGTGCAATATGATGGCAACAGGGCCGGTAAGGTCTTAGCCCTGAACATAAATACCGGGGAGGAAAAATGGTCTACCATTAGAAAATCGAAAATATCCTGGGCCTCACCCATCCTGGCCAGGGTGGGGGATCAATATGAATTGATCCTTTCTTCTAGTCCGCATGTAGCAGCCTATGACCCTGCGAATGGAAAAGAACTCTGGGCAGTCGAATGCCTGACCGGCGAAGTGGGTCCTTCTCCTGCTTTTTCCGATGGAATTGTATATGCCGCCAACGAATATGCCAATCTGGTGGCCATCCGGCCTGGAACTCCTCCCGAGATCCTCTGGGAAACAAATGAATATCTTCCGGAGGTCTCGAGTCCTGTGGCGGATGATGGCATTTTAATAATCGCCACCAGTTATGGGGTAATTGCCTGTTATGATAATAAAAATGGGGAACTTTTATGGGAATACGAGTGTGATCAGGGGATTTATGCATCCTCCATCATGGTTGACGGAAAGGTTTATGTCATGGATATGGAAGGGATCATGCATATTTTTAGAAAAGACAAAACATTGAATCTGGTGGGGGAACCGGAACTCGGTGAAAAAGCGGTATCAACACCCGCCTTTGCAGATGGCAACATCTACATCAGGGGATCGGAATATTTATATTGTATAGGAACAAAATGACGACAGACCAACATCGGGAACTGGAAAAAATCATTCAGGAACAGGGGAAGGAAAAAAAAGCTGTGATCCCGATCCTGCAGGCCATCCAGGCGAGTTATAATTACCTTCCGGAAGAGGTACTCAAAATGGTCTGCGAAAAAACCCAGATTTCCCCGGACCTGATCCTTGGTGTAGCCAGTTTTTATAATCATTTCCGTCTGAAACCGGCCGGAAAACATATCATCAAAGTATGTACAGGAACCGCCTGTCACGTAAAAAGATCCGAATTGGTATTCGATGAATTCAGCCGGACACTAGGCCTGGAAAAAGGATCGCATACCGATAAAAATGGCAATTATACCCTTGAAAAAGTCAATTGTCTCGGATGTTGCACCCTGGCACCCGTAGTACTAATCGATGTCATCACCTACGGACACGTGGATATCGAGGGGGTCCATCAAGCCCTTCATTCATTCGAGCTCGAGAAAAATAAAAAGCAGAAAAAACCCATTCTTGTCAACCATAAAAATGAATTGCAGGGAGAGATCCGCGTAGGTCTCGGATCCTGCTGTGTAGCCAGTGGAAGCGAAGAGGTTAAAAAATCAGTGGAGGATGTAGTATCGTCCACTGGATTAAATGTGAGGTTGAAACAGGTAGGATGTGTGGGAATGTGCCACCAGGTACCTCTGTTGGAAGTGATCCGGGACGGAAAAGAACCGGTGTTATATGCCAACGTTCATGCTGAAAACGTAAATGCGATCCTGAAAAAACATTTCAGGCCGCCTGGATTGTGGAACAGGATTAAAACTTCTCTTTTCGATTGGGCTGAAGACCTTCAGTCTGACCGTAACTGGGAAGGGATCGGGCAGTATGAATTGAATATCCGCGAAAAACATGTTTCTTCATTTCTCGGAGGGCAGGTCCCCATTGTTACCAAATATCGCGGAGCTATGGATCCTCTCGATATCAATGAATACATCCAACGGGAAGGATTTAAAGCTTTACATAAATGCCTGACTGAAACCAGTCCTGAAGAATTGATCGATCAGATCACGAAGAGCGGCCTGCAGGGAAGAGGTGGGGCCGGATTTCCCACAGGTCAAAAATGGAAAAGACTCAGTGACAGTCAGGGAGATATCAAATACATCATCTGCAATGGTGATGAAGGCGATCCGGGTGCATTCATGGACCGAATGATCCTGGAATCCTATCCTTATCGGATCATCGAAGGGATGATCATTGCTGCCTATGCCACAGGTGCTACAGATGGTTATTTTTATATCCGGGCTGAATATCCACTGGCAGTACAAAGAATCAGAGAAGCACTCAGGAATTGCCGCGAACAGGGTTATCTTGGGGAAAATATCATGGACAGTGGTTTTTCTTTTGATATCCGGATATTCGAAGGAGCCGGAGCATTTATTTGCGGTGAGGAAACCGCCTTGATCGCCTCCATCGAAGGGAACCGCGGATTTCCCAAGCTACGTCCTCCCTTCCCGGCGGAAAAGGGACTCTGGGATAAACCCACCCTGGTGAACAATACTGAAACCTTTGCCCAAATCACCTATATTATCAATCATGGCGTTGATTCCTACGGAAATACGGCACCGCAAAATCAAAAGGAACCAAGGTATTTGCCCTGGCCGGGAAAGTTAAGGGGGGGATTGATCGAGGTGCCCATGGGCATCACCATTCGGGAGATCGTTGAAAATATCGGCGGTGGTGTACCGGAAGGCCGGAAATTCAAGGCGGTGCAGATCGGCGGACCTTCAGGAGGTTGTGTACCTTCCTGGCTTGCCGATACACCCATCGATTATGAATCTCTCAACGAGGTAGGCGCCATGATGGGCTCAGGTGGCCTGGTAGTACTCGATGATACGGATTGTATGGTCGACATATCGCGGTACTTCCTGTCGTTCACACAAAGTGAATCCTGTGGAAAATGTACGTTCTGCCGTATAGGGACCCGCCGGATGCTGGATATCCTCAACAAGATATGCAGCGGAAAAGGATCCTTTAAAGATCTTGAGGAACTGGAAAAGCTGGCAGGCTGGACGAAAAAAGGAAGCCTGTGCGGCCTGGGGAAATCGGCACCGAATCCGGTGCTGTCAACACTTCGATATTTCAGGGAAGAATACGAAGCGCATATCCACGGGAAATGCCCGACCGGGAAATGCAGGGATCTCATCCAGTACCACATAGACGAAAACTGTATTGGCTGTACCAAATGTGCACAGAATTGCCCGGTAGATGCTATAGCCTTTACACCCTATGAAATCCATGTGATCGATCAGGAAAAATGCATCAAGTGCGACGGCTGCAGGCAGGTTTGTCCGGAAGATGCGGTAACAGTGAACTAAATACAAATCATGATCCGAATTAGAATTGACGGAAATATGATCGAAACACCCCGCGGGAGCACCATTCTGGAGGCTGCAAAACGCGCAGGTATCGAGATCCCCACCATGTGTTTTCTCGAAAACCATGAGCATTTCCCCTCATGTCTGATCTGCCTGGTCCGCAATGGGGCTGATGGAAAGCTGATCCCTTCCTGTTCCACCAAGGCAGAAAACTCCATGGATATAATTACCAGGGATGATGAAGTGATGGAAGCACGTAAAACGGCATTGGAATTATTGCTGAGCGATCATGTCGGAGATTGTGAAGCCCCCTGCCAGACCAACTGCCCGGCGTATATGGACATACCCCTGATGAACCGTTTACTGGCGGCAGGTAAAATCGATGAGGCCTTACGTGTCGTGAAAAATGACATTGCCCTACCGGCCGTTTTGGGCAGGATTTGTCCGGCACCCTGTGAACGGGCCTGCAGGCGAAGAGATGTGGATGAGGCTGTATCGATCTGCCATTTAAAAAGGTATGCCGCCGATTTCGATCTCTCACACCCTGTTCCCTATCTACCAGGATAAAAGAAACAAATGGCCGTAAAATTGCGATCATCGGTACGGGACCGGCGGGTTTGTCCGCCGCTTATTTTTTATTGCAGAAAGGGTACCAATGTGTACTTTATGATAAAAATCCTCTGCCAGGTGGAGCGCTGCGGTACGCCATCCCGGATGACCGGCTTGAAAAAAAAGTGCTGGACCAGGAGATCAACCTGATCCGTATTATGGGGGCCGAGTTCAGGATGGATCATGAATTAAAGGAAGATGCACTGCCAGAGCTCCAGTCGGAATTTGACAGTCTCATTATTGCAACCGGTGAATCAAATGCTGACTTTCAGGGATTGGAAAAACGGGCCAGATCATTCATCACCGAAAGGAATACCCATCAGACGCATTGCCAGGGGTTTTTGCCATCGGCAGTGCCATCAAACCGGGCAGGGTGGCGATCCGGGCGGTCGCTCATGGAAAGGAAGTGGCCTTTGCTGTTGATCAATACCTGAATGGACAGGAAGTCAGGGGTGAGATCCGGATGTTCAATTCCCGGTTCGGCCGTCTGATTCAGGAAGAATATGCTGCATATATGGCGGAATCGGAAAATGGGCCGAGGATCGGAACGGAAAATAACCGGGGTTTTGATCGGGAAGAAATGATAAAGGAGGCGGCCCGATGTATGCATTGCGACTGCCGTAAGCGTAATGATTGCAAATTACGGATCTACTCTGATGAATACGAGGCGGTACAGAAAAGGTATTTCCCAGATGAACGAAAACCGGTTAGGAAGATATTTAAGAATAAACCGGTCGTATATGAACCGGAAAAATGTATTAAATGTGGAATTTGTGTCCGGATTACCTCTCAACACAAGGAAAAATTGGGTCTGACATTCATTGGCAAGGGATTTGACGTGGAGGTAGGAGTCCCGTTTGATCAGGTTGATGTGAATGCCTTGGAAAAAACCGCCAGTCTTTGCGCAGAAAACTGTCCGACTGGCGCATTGGCAATACGAGAAAATGAAACTGATTAGACATACATTTGCGGCAGGGATAATGATTTCCCTATGCCTGTCAGTCCTGAAGGCTCAGCCTTTAAATGATTGGCCTGTTTTCCGGGGTGACCAGCAACTCAATGGATATACAAAGGCCAGGATCCCCATTCCCTTGAGACTTTCCTGGACCTACCAGGCCACCGATGCTTTTGTGGCTCCTCCCATCATCGCGGAAAACAAAATATTCGCCGGATGCATTGACGGAAGCATGAACGCCCTGGATCTGAAAGGGAATCTGCTGTGGAAGTTCGATACAGACAACTCGATTGAAGCACCTGCTTTATATCTCAATAGCACACTTTATTTCGGCAATCTGAGCGGGATTTTATTTGCCCTGAATGCGAGTACGGGAACCTTACGCTGGCAATATGAAACCGAAAATCAGATCATGGGATCTCCTAATTATTATAGTGTAAACAATAAATCCTTTATCGTAGTAGGCAGTTATGATTATTTTCTGCACAGCGTGGATGCTGCTTCTGGCAATCCCGTCTGGAAATATGAATCGGATAATTTCGTGAATGGAGCCGCGGCCATCAACGAAAATGACGCATTGTTCGGGGGATGTGACGGATTCCTGCATGCAGTAAATCTCCAAACAGGTAAAATCGATAAAAAACTGGAGATCGCCACGTATATCGCAGGATCTGTGGCAGTAAAAGACAACCTGGTTTACACAGGCGATTATGACGGGCAGTTTTCCTGCATCGACCTGGAAAAGGGCAGTATTAAATGGAAATGGGAAAATCCAAAAAGCAACCTGCCGATCCTGGGATCACCATCCATTTTCGAAAATGATGTGGTAATTGGTGGGGAAGATAAATTCTTATATTGTTTCGATCGGTTCGACGGATCATTGAAGTGGTCATTCAATGCCGGTGGAAGGATTGATGCTTCCCCGGTGATCGCCCGGGACCAGGTGATAGCCTGTACCATGGATGGAATGATATACATCCTCGACATGGAAAATGGCCAGGAAAAATGGTCCTATGAAATAGGCAGCGCCATGGCACATAATCCTGCAGTGATCAATGGAAAAATTATTTTAAGTTCCCGGGACGGAAATATTTATTGTTTTGAGAAATGAATAGGGGGTAAATTGATCCATCTGATTTCATGTTGTCGATAAATTTGATAAATTCATGGTGGGATAAAAATGATACATCCTATTAAAGCATATAGATCCTTTGTTGAGAGCCAGGATACAAAATAACCCTTAAAGGGTCAAGGATAAAATAAAATGATTTATCATGGAGGGTTCTTGCAAAACTTAGCATGTTCTAAAAAAATTGAAACAGTATCAGGTCGATGCGGTACTTTGAATATACTAATAATAAGACCAACAATCTTTTACACTAATTAAAACTAAAATGCAGGTTGTACACATAGTTCCCGGTTCTGGTGGAAGTTTCTATTGCGGAAATTGCCTCAGGGATAGCACCCATGTACAATCGCTTAAAAAAGCGGGACTCCGGGTTGTAAAGGTGCCCATGTATCTGCCTATCTTTTCGGATGAGCATGACCTGGGAGACGTACCTGTATTCTACGGGGCCATCAGCCTTTATCTCAAGCATACCTTTCCCATCCTTCGCAAAGCTCCCGGATGGATTGATAAGATCCTGAATTCAGGACCTGCTCTTAAATTTGCTGCCAAAATGGCCGGCTCAACCAATCCAAAAGGCCTGGAAGATATGACCATTTCCATGTTACTAGGTGAACAGGGGGAACAAAAAAAAGAACTGGACCACCTTGTGGAGTGGATTGCCGAACATTGCCAGGCGGATGTGATCCATCTCTCAAATGCATTGCTGATGGGGCTGGCCAGGCGGATCAAGGAAAAACTTAATGTCCAGGTGGTATGCAGTTTACAGGATGAGGATACCTGGGTGAACGCCATGGATGATAATTTCCGGATTAAAACATGGAAACTCATGCGTGAACGGGCACGGGATATTGATGCTTTTTTTGCGGTCAGTGAATATTATGCGGCGGAAATGAAAAAACAGCTCGCCATACCGGAAGAAAAACTTTATACCCACCATATCTGCGTGGATCCTGAGGACTATCCCTACCGGAACAGCATTTCCAAAGATCGGGTAATCGGATATATATCAAGAATGAGCCGGGAAAATGGACTTGAAGTACTTGTGGATGCCTTTATCCTGTTGAAGCAGCAGGAAGACCTGAAGAATACTCGGTTGATGATTACGGGAGGGAATACAGGAGATGACAATCATTACATTCATAAAATCAAGGAAAAAATACAGGCATCAGGAATCCAGGATGAAGTGTTCTTTCATAAGGATTTTGAAGGCGATGGACGGCAAAAATTTTTCAACGAGGTATCCATGATTTCCGTTCCCGTACTGGAAGGGGAAGCCTTCGGCCTGTATCTGATAGAGGCAATGGCCTCCGGCGTTCCTGTTGTTCAGCCTGCCCTGGGTGCTTTCCCGGAAATTGTCGAAAAATCAGGGGGGGGTATTACCTATACACCCAATGATCCGGAGAGGCTTGCAGATTCCCTGGCAGAATTGTTAAGAGATCCACAAAAACTTGAAACACTTAGCAAAAGAGGAAGAAAAGGCGTGGAAGAATTCTTCAATATCCAGGAACAATCAAAAACCATGATCGGGATATATCAGGAATTACTGGGTAATCAAAACAGGGAAATACATGTTGCTTAAACTGGATAATATACATAAATCTTATCCTTCCGGGAATCCTGATCGACAACGGATCGTACTGGATGGGGTCTCTCTTGAAGTCAGTCAGGGTGAAACCCTGGCCATTCTGGGACCTTCGGGTTCAGGCAAATCCACCCTGTTGAATATCATCGGTACCCTGGACAAGCAGGATTCAGGAGATGTGCTGTACGAGGGAAGGTCTTTATCAGCCCTGAATGAAAAACAGCATACCCAATTCAGAAACCGTGAAGTCGGATTTATCTTTCAACTGCATCATCTCTTACCTCAATGTACAGTTCTTGAAAATGTACTTCTCCCAATCATCCCGGTGAAGGATGCCGGCTACCACTCAGCCTCACTTAGCCGGGCAAATGATCTGATCCGGAAGGTCGGTCTCTGGGAACAAAGGGAACAACGTCCCAATGTACTTTCGGGAGGTGAAAGCCAACGGGTCGCCGTGATCCGTGCCCTGATCAATAAACCCAGGATTTTACTTGCCGACGAACCTACCGGATCCCTGGACCATCAAAATGCATTATCGATCGTTTCCCTGCTATTGCAGTTGAATGCTGAATTCGGAACTGCGCTGATTGTGGTGACGCATTCTGAGGAAATCGCCTCCAGGATGAGCCGGATCTATGAACTCAGAGATGGAAAACTAAATAATAACCATTAATGGCTGTTGTTTCACCATTCAGGCTGGCCTTCAGGTCACTGGCATTTTATCGCCATGCGCATATCGCCGTGATCCTAGGAACCGCCATCAGCACCATGGTGATAACAGGTACTTTGATGGTGGGCGATTCGGTTCAATCCAGTCTCGAGGAAACCGTCCGTCTCAGGCTCGGAAATACCTCCTATCTGCTTTCGGGAACCGATCGGAATTTTCGTTCAGATCTTGCCAGGGAGGTTAGTGCGGATCTTGACCTTCCGGCATCTCCGGTTCTTCAAGTAAGTGGAATTGCCTCTTCCCAGGGAGGTGCATTGCGGGTAAATGCAGTAGAAGTAACCGGGATCACGGAAGAATTTGCAAAAATCGTTCCGGGTCAAAATGAGTTTTCCCTGCCGGCATCGAATGAAACTTTTATCAGTGAAAATCTTGCCAACCGTCTGGAACTGTCCCCAAATGATTTTTTCCTGCTTCGTTTTGATAAGATCAGCCAGGTGCCTAAAAATGCTCCTTTTGTATCAGATGATGACAACCAGGTCTCATTGCGATTGAAAGTAAGTAAAATTCTTACTCAGGAGCAACTGGGCCGCTTCAATCTGAAAGCCTCCCAGACGGCCCCTTACAATGTCTTTCTCCCCTTATCCTTTTTGAATGAAAAAATGGGAATTTCGGGAAAAGCCAACCGCTTGTTATTTCCCGGGAAGGCAGGTATTGGAGAAAATAACATTTTGCAATCCGTTGAGAAAAACTGGGCCCTTGCCGACATGTCCCTGGGACTAAAATCCAGTGCCCGGGTGCCAGGGTGGGAATTGAGATCGGCACGTGTTTTCATTGAACCGACAGTTACCGAAGCTGCTGAAATGATTGATCCGGATTCTAAAAGGATCCTGACCTATTTTGTAAATGCTTTCAGTTCCGGATCAAATCAAACACCCTATTCTTTTATCAGCGCAGGTCCCTTTCAGTATCATAACCAGCCACTTGATTCAGGGGAGATACTTATCAATGCCTGGCTTGCGAATGATCTTGCAGCCAAACCGGGCGACTCCATTGAACTCAGCTATTTTGTGATCGGCCCACTTAGAAAACTGGTAGAGAAAACTACGTGGTTCCGGGTGAAAGATATCGTTCCCATGCAGGGAGCGTTTGCGGACAGGGATCTGATGCCCGACATCCCGGGATTGACCGATGCTGGGAATTGCCGGGATTGGCAGACCAGTATTCCGGTTGATCTGAAAAAAATAAGGGATAAAGATGAAAATTACTGGAATGAATGGAGGGGCACTCCCAAGGCATTCATTAATTATAGGCAGGGTAAAAAGTTATGGGAAAACCGGTTTGGTTCCTGCACTGCCATCCGGTTTTCGTCGGATTTTTCCGCTGAAGAGGAACTCGAACAGGCATTGACCGCCCGCTTGGGGCCCCAAAAATTCGGGATCCGGATCAGTCCTGTGAAAGAAGAAGGGATGAGTGCAGCTCATGGAGGTGTGGATTTCTCACAATTGTTCATGGGACTGAGCTTTTTCCTGCTGATTGGTGGGATCACCCTGCTGGCGTTGTTATATAACCTGCACCTCGAAAGACGAATGGAAGAAGCCGGCACCTTAAAAGCCATGGGATATTCCAGTCAATTGGTCCGGCGAATATTCCTGGTTGAAGGATTCTTGATCGCCATTCCGGGTGTCCTGATTGGAGGACTATTGGCAGTATTCTACAATAAAGGAGTATTCCTCGGCTTGAATACGGTCTGGTCAGATATTATCCGGACATCAGTGCTGGAGGAAAAGGTCAGGATTCCAACACTGATCACCGGCATGGGCGCTGGCTTACTGCTTTCCGGATTGACCATGTACCTGAATATTTACCGGAAATTAAAATCAGGAACAATCCATCTTCAACAGGGAATTCAGGATCGTCCGTCATCAAAGACATTCCGGTGGATTTTTCCAGGCGCATGGGTAGCCCTGCTTGCAGCACTTGGTATACTGACGTTTGAGATCGCATCGGGTGGTTCATTGAATCCGGGATTATTCTTTGCAGCGGGTGGGCTTTTACTGGTTTCATTTTTGTCTTTCACCGTCACATTTATCCTGAAGGAAAGGGCAGACGGATCGGATAAAGTTTCATTGTCCACACTGGCTTTAGATAACCTGTATCGCAAACCTTCCAGGAGTATCCGGATCGTGCTTCTGTTTGCAGTAGGTACTTTTGTGATCGTATCCACCGGATTGAACCAGAAAGATCTCTATTCAGGTTCACGGGATCCCAAAAGTGGAACGGGTGGTTTTCTGTTCTATGGAGAAACCACCTTGCCAGTGCTCGTTAACCTGAATACGGAAGCGGCACGTCTCAAATACGGAATGGAAAGTTCGATTTCCTTTATTCAAATGAGAAAAAATGAAGGAGATGATGCCAGTTGTCTCAACCTTAACAGGGTCTCCCAACCAAGGATACTGGGATTCCCGGCAGAGGATCTGGAAGGCCGGTTCTCCTTCGTGAAGCAGACCACGGATCTGGATCAGGACCATCCCTGGTCATCGCTGACGAAAATCCTTCCAGGTGGAGTGATCCCGGCCGTGGCGGATCAGACGGTCATTCAATGGGGACTGGGTTTAAAGGTGGGGGATACCCTGACCTACCTGGATGAAAGGGGGGAAACGATGAAACTCAAGCTGGTTGGAGGGCTGGCCAATTCCATATTCCAGGGCAATGTATTGATCGATGATTCATTATTTCTGGAACATTTCCCCTCGAACAGTGGCACCCATGTAATGCTGGTAGAGGGCAATTTTACAGCCTCCGAAAAGATTGCTGCCGAACTGGAAAAGGGATTCCGCAATCAGGGATTGGAACTCAATCTGGCTGCCAGCCGGCTGGCCAGTTTCAATGAGGTTGAAAACACCTACCTTTCTATATTTTTACTTCTGGGTGGTTTGGGGATGATATTGGGTACCATCGGGCTGGGTGTTTCCCTGGCCAGAAATATGTTTGACCGGCGACAGGAACTGGGACTGTTGAAAGCAGTTGGACTGCCGGACAGGTCCATTCTAACCATGCTCATCCGGGAACACCTCGTTTTACTGATTACGGGCACGGTGATTGGGACAGTGAGTGCCTTTACGGCCATCCTTCCTTCGCTTCTTTCTGCTTTTGTAGATGCCTCGTGGACCACAGCGGCAGTCATCATTGGGATCATTCTCCTCAATGGCTTTCTCTGGATCCTGCTTGTAGCCCGCCACAACCTTAAAAAGCAGTTGATCGGTTCCCTCCGGTCAGAATAGGAATGTCCTATTCTTTTATTGTCAGCCTCACCACCCATTTTGTTATCACAGGTGCCCTCCAAAAATTTTGGGGGGTTGAAAAATATCACAATTAGGCAATCACTCCTGAATGCTCCCCCGGAGGAGTAGTATTTTTGAAATTATCAAACCTTCATCTTCACAAACCCCGGAGGGGTTTAATAGTCTCTACGAACCTAAATGCAATCCCTCCGGGGTTGGGCGATTTTTGTACCATCTTTTATTACAATTATACAACCTCTCTGAGGCTATCCCAGTGTTATAACCGTTTCATCAATGGCTGCCTGCTCCGTAAATATTATGTTGTTCCTGGATCTTTCTATGATTCTTCTACAATCACCAGGCTTTGGGTGAGGTGCGAAAAGATGCCGAGTGATTGTGATTTCCTTAGCCTGTGGTTTCAGTCACTCGGTAAAGCCCAGCGCTCTACCTGACAACCCAGGCAAATGAATTGGATCATTCTTGGTACTCCCTGCTTGTCATTCTGATTGCAATGAGGAATCTGATCAGGATACTTTGATCCCACCATTAAAACGCCCTGTCTTAGGAACCTCATTCTTTTGAAACGGCGATCAGATTTTTCTGTGTCCGAAAAAAAATGATGTTTTCGGTAATGGCAGGTGACACCATGGAGGTATCATGAAGGTCGTTTTCAGCCAATACTTTAAAATTCCGACCACTTTGCACCACATAAACCTTACCTTTATCATTCACAATGAATATTTTACCATCCGAAGCGACCGGTGAGGCGGTAAAACTTTCCGACCTACCTATTTTCTCGTCGTAGATCTTTTCACCGGTCAGGGCATCATAACATTGCATGGCTCCATTCCATCCCAGGTTATACAGGAGGTCTTTATAAATCAACAGGGTCTGCATGTAAGATCCCCCCCGGGGTAAGCTCCATTTTACAAAATCATTGCGGGTCTCATCATCCTGAAGGGTGATATCCCCTTTGGCATCTTTTTTAACCGCGAAAATGGGCGATTCCCTGCCATGGGCACTGTTGAAATAGATCATCCCCAGCCCGGTCACAGGGGTAGGGATCTGTATATCACCCCCTCCCGACATGCGCCATATTTCTTCACCCGTTTCAAAATCATACCCCCCGCGATGTTTATACCCGTTGACTGCTACACATACTTTTCCCTCATTTAAATAGATATTCGGTGTACACCAGCCCGGATATTCATCCCGCTCTTTTTTCCATAATTCTTTTCCTGAGGCCAGATCATAAGCTGCGATGAAGGAATTATCCATCACATCACACTGAATGATCAACTTTCCCTGATAGATCAGGGGGGAGCTGGCAAATTCCCATTCCGCCGATTCCACTGCAAAAAAAACAGACCGGAGTAATCCAAAATCCTTCTTCCATTGTAAATTGCCCTCCATATCATAACAATACAGCCCTTCCGAACCGAAAAAAGCCACCACGTAATTCCCGTCCGTAGCTGGTGAACAATTCGCATGGGAAGACTTCGGATGCCTTTTCTGTTCGGGTATCCCTTTACAGGCCGTACGCTCCCAGGTCATTTCACCAGTCAGTTTATCAAAACAATAGACTTTCCATTCGTGTACCGATTGATCATTAACAGATCCAATATCTCCATAGATGCCGGTTTTAAGACCTTCTGCATCCTTTTCACTGATCGCGGTGGTGATAAAGATGCTGTTCCCCCAGATCACAGGACAGGAAAGACCAAGTCCCGGGATCTCCTGCTTCCATTTGATATTTTTTCCTGACTGAATGTCCCAGTCTGCCGGAAGGTTTGTCTGATCCATCACTCCGGAAGCCAGATAACCACGGTACATGGACCATTGTCTTTCCGGGGCTATATCCTTCATGAGCCAGGAGCCCGTTATAAGGATTAATAAAGACACAATGGAAAAAAAGAAGATTTTATGCATTTTTAAAAAATTAAAATAATTCCAACCAAAAAAATAAATCCGGAGATCATTTATGCGTACAAAAAGATACTGATTTTTTAAGGTATATGAAATCCTTTTTTATTTTTATTGATCAGTAAATCCCTCCAAACTACAGATGATATAGTTCTCCCTTACGCAATTCCGATTACCCCTCCCGGATTGAATATGGGACCTGATCTGGAAGGTGAACATGAATCGGTAAGTGGACGGATTCCGGAACGGCCTTCACAAATAGATCTGCTCGATGGTGAGAAATATGCCGATCCCAATTATTAGCCATCCGGTAATTTGAGGAATTCTTTTCTGCCATTTTTTACTGGGAACCCATCGGCTCCCGCGATAAAGCAGGATGCTGATCACCAGTAAAGGCAAGGCAGCACCCAATGCATATAATAGGGGGAACAAGATGGTTTGATGCAGCCGGATGGTCATGGGTATCAGGATCCCAAAAAACAAGGCGGCGGTTGCCGGACAAAAACTGAGACTGATCAGGAACCCCATGGGAAAGGCGTAAATGCCGGACCATTGCCTTTTATCAACCCACCGCAACAATGAACCTTTATAATACTGGTTCAAATTAAGCAGGTCTGCAATCAGCATTCCCACCAGGATCAACATAGGCCCCAGAAAAACAGAGAAAATGGTGTGGAGAAAATTATTGAGAATGGGGATGGTCAGAATGCCGGTGGAAATTATAATGGATAAACAAAGATAACTGGTCAGATAACCTGCTAAAAATGCTATAAAGATCCTCAATGCCTTTTTACTTTTTTTTGACCATCCGGTCAGCATGGAAACAGCGGCTATATTTGTTGCCAAAGGACAGGGATGGAGCGTTGCAATGATCCCAAGCAGGAAACAACCTGTAGCAGAAAGGAAAACTTCATTCATCACTTTCAGAAATAAATTGATCGATTTCCTTTTGCATCAAAAATTTGAAATCTTTTTCGTCATTATAAAATTTCCAGGCGTCCTCGACCACCCTGACTTTATTCTCCTTTCCGTTTTCAAAATCTACCAGGACAATCATTGCTGAAATAAATCCAAACTGTTTTACGATTTGCCGGTTTTCGGGTGCATCCATATCGATCAGTTTAAAATCCAACCGGTTATCCCTGGTTTCATCCTGAAATTTCTCCTGAAGGACTTCCCGTGTATATTTTTCCATATTCAGGCACTGGTAACATCGTTTATGGTAATGGAACAACAAAACCATGGATTGATGAGCCCCTGCCGGAGCTAGCCTTTCAAAAAAACTTTTATCCTGAACCTGATTTGAATTGGACACCATTCTGTATATCCCGAACAGGACACTGATGGCCACAAATGCCAACATAACCCATCTAACTACTTTTTTAATTCCTTTAGGTGGTCTTGCGTTCAACTTTCCCAATACCTGCTCCCTGAATCCCAGATTGATCTCGAATTCAATTTCTTCTTTTTCCGATTTTATCTCACCTTTGAAAGCATAGAAGGTAACCGGGCAAGCATTCATATAATCGGCTTGGGAACAGGATTCAAGAATGCCGGCACGGACCAGCTGGTTTGCCTCCGCGACGTCATCCGACGGACAACAACCCAGATGATCGAATGGATCACTTCCCGTCAGGAGAAAATAACTTTTCTTATGATCTACCATTTGCGAAAGCCTTTCTTTCATCTTCACTGAAATCGTTGAAAGACTCGTGAAATCCGTATTGACTGCCTGGTCCGATTTTTTCCCGACCACAAAATCATCATACATCCATTTTGATCCAACACGTTGAAAAACATCCTGATAGAATTCATTACCTTCGGCAGGTTGATCATCCACCAGGAATAACCGGTCATTTTTGATTAATGCTTTTGATACAGAGGCCGGGATATGGGTGATCCTACCCCGTCTGACCATTGTCCCATCCAAAAGGATCAGCATTTTAAAGGGTCCTGGATAGAAGAGTGGAATACGCTCGACCATTTCCGGGATATCCCCTACTCTTTTTAATAGTCTGTCCTGATCTTCTTCGATATAATCATAACTGAAATATTCTGGCTGTTCGATAGACATCTCCTTTTCGGGCGGAATAATGCGGATTACGTGTTCATATGAAGGCAGGGATAAAACTTGGTTGGTTTTTTCACAAACTGGAAGCGGTTCCGAGTTTAGGAGCAGGTGATGGTCGTCATCGAGCGCTGCTGTAGCTGCTCCCGAGTAGACCGCCTTTTGGCCTTTTTCATAACAGACTCCATGCTTCCCTTTATAGGCTTTTATCTTTCGAATACCCGTATTGGGAAGAAAAGGCGCGATCGTGATGCCAACAAATCCCGTCATTTCCAGGTTTTTCAGTGTATCTTCCAGGTTCTTTTCCTTAACAGTAAGGGTTAAATACGACCATTTTGAGATACCCCTATATGCATCATCAATGGCAAGTTTGTCTGGATCCTGTAAATGCATATTTAGACTTTATCCCGTAAGAGTTTCACCATGGCTATCAAAAGTGAATTTACCGATTCTTCGATGGTACCATGCCCCATTGAGATTCGTATAGTTCCTTTCGCTTCATTCGGAGACCGTCCAATGGCTTGTATGATCCTTGAAGGTTCAACCTGATTTGCATGACAGGCAGATCCGGCTGATACCGCAAATCCTGACAAGGACAACCCTGCAATGATTTCCTGACTTGGTTGACCCGGAAAACTCAAGGAAATCAATCCTGGCAGGCCGTTTCCGGGGTTATTGATCAGCACCTCGGGCACGAATCGGGTAATACCGTCGGTGAAGTAGTTCCTGAGTCTGCGCAAACGAACCATTTCAGCCTCCAGGCTTTCCTGGCAGCGCTGCATCGCGACCAGGCTAGCTGCCAAACCGGCAATATTTTCAGTCCCTGCCCGGAGATTCCATTCCTGATTGCCCCCATATATAAGAGGGGTGAACTGTTCATCCCTGATAAATACTCCGCCCATGGATCTTGGCCCCCCGAATTTATGCGATGAAAAGCTGTAATAATCAAACGATATGGCAGACAGGTCAACCGGGATATTTCCCACGGCCTGCACCCCATCGATAAGTACTTTGATATTCCTGAAAGTGCATAGATCCGAGATGGTCGATACCGGGTGAATGGTGCCCAGTTCATTGCTCGCGTGGTTCATACAAAGGAGGGTGATCTTTTTATCCAGCAATTTTTTTAATGTATCGGGATTGATCTGTCCATGATGATCGATGGGCAGAATCTCCACCTGTTTTTTGTATTTTTTAGTGGCATACCAGATGCAATCGTGGGCATCTTCCGCGATGAGAAGTCTTCCTTCGGGAAATCGAGCCATATGACCCTCAATGATGGTGTTATTCGCCTCGGTTCCGGAGGAACTCAACAACAATCTGCCATCATAGAAATGCACAAGCTCACTAAATTCCCTTTTCAGGTTCCGTAATTTTTTCTGAGCTTCTGCCCCATACCGGTGAACAGAGGAAGGATTGGCAAAATACTGGCTGGAAATTTCTGTGAATTTATCCAATGCTTCCTGAAACGGTGGACAGGAAGCGGCATAGTCAAAATATTTCGGATCCGGGTATTGCAAGATGAATTTTCTCAATAAAAATTAAAGTTATCCATTTCGGGCTAAAAAATGAAAAATGACAACATCTCTCGAAAGTAGATTCGCTATATCCAATTATCTGGATTCCTCCTGAAGGACATGAAGGTGGTGTGTTTTTTCTTTATTTCGCACAATAAAAAGCTGTATGATTACTCCAGTCACACTGTCCTTCAGGAGGAATCTTGATATTTGGTTAGATGAAAATTCAAGTACAAATACTTTCCATTTAAGGAATATCCTGTACGTATGGCGAACTCAATCACAATTATCTCCCAGTTTTTTCTTTTGTTTAAAAACTTTAAATTTATAAAAAACTCAAATCCTGAAAAATATGAAAATCCGTTCTCTGATCCTCCTCTTAATGGCTTTTGTATACGTTCATTCAATAACGAGCCAAACGATAGCCCAGGAAAACACGAGCGAAAATGGTCGCTGGAAAACCGGGGTGGCAAGCGTGGTGATCACTCCCAAGGACTATATCTGGATGTCGGGCTTTGCCGCACGAGATAAACCGGCAGATGGAAAACTGCATGATCTCCGGGTAAAAGCACTCGCGCTGGAAGATGCCGAAGGAAACCGGGGGCTCTTTATCACCACCGACATCATTGGCTACTCCAGAGAATTGTCGCAGGCAGTCTGTAGCAGGATCGAGAAGATGCATCAACTGGAAAGAAGAAATATTGTATTAAGCTGTTCCCATACCCATAGCGGTCCGGTGGTCAACCGGAATCTCTATGACATTTATCCTCCTTTCGATGAATCGATGATCAACAAAATCGAGGCAAACCTTGTATTCCTCGAGGATCAGATCGTGAAGTGTGCGGATCAGGCATTTGAACAAATGGAACCTTCCAGGATCTCCAGTGGAGTGGGCATCGCCCGTTTTGCCGTGAACCGGCGTAACAATCAGGAATCGGATGTGCTTTATTCTTCCGATCTGGCCGGACCTTCCGACCATTCCGTTCCGGTGATCCGGATCACACATCCCAATGGAGAACTAAAGGCCCTTCTTTTCGGATATGCCTGTCATGCTACCGTCCTGGGGATTAACCAATGGTCCGGGGACTATCCAGGCTTTACACAGATCAACCTGGAGAAATCCTTCCCGGGCGTCACGGCCATGTTCTTTGCAGGTTGTGGTGCCGACCAGAATGCCCTGCCCAGGGCCACTGTTCCCCTGGCACAACAATATGGCAACGAACTGGCCGAAGCAGTCAAAAGGGTGCTGGAAGAACCCATGAAGGAGCTGTCTCCCACCCTGAACACAAGCTACCAGGAGATCCGGTTGCCATTCGCCGATCCACTCCCTTTGGATGCTTTAAAAGAAATCGCTGCCCAGAATCCTTCCTGGCAGCAACGATGGGCCAGCCACATGGTCGAGAAGATTGAAAACGGGGTGGAACTACCCACTGAATACCCGGTTTATCCGGTTCAGACCTGGCAACTGGGGGATCAGTTGATGGTCATCCTGGGAGGTGAGGTGGTGGTGGATTATGCCCTTAAAATCAGGAAAACCTGGGGGAACGACCTGTTCATTGCCGCTTATTCCAACGATGTGATGGCTTATATCCCTTCCGTCCGGGTGCTGAAGGAGGGTGCCTATGAGGGCGAGACATCGATGCGAGCTTATGGCCAGCCGTCTATCTGGGCACCGGAGATCGAGGAAAAGATCCTGAAGGAAGTGGACCGGCAGGTAGGCTTGATGAAAAAGATGAGTCTGAAGAAGTAAAATACAAGACGGAAAATTTAGAATTTCACCCTCATAACCGATAGTAGAAATTCCCATCATATCTGGATTCCTTCTGAAGGACAGATGGGGCGCGTTATTTGATGTATACAAATATCAATTATATTTAGGTTTTCTCCTTCCGATCACGTTGTCCTTCAGAAGGAATCTTGATACCTCCTTAATGATAAAATCATTCCATACCCCTCAGGTCATAAAAATGCCAACCGGGGTTCATGGAAGAAATGAGTTCTTCCTTTTTCTTTCTCGATAGGTTCTTGATCTCCTTTTCCCTTTCTATCGCCCTTTCAATATCCTCATGCAGTTCATAGTAAATCAATCAGTAACAATGATATCTTCCGGCAAAGGTTTTCCATTTACCCCGGTTATCATAATGCTGGTACATCCGGGTCCGCAGGTCATTGGTTATACCCGTATACAAAGTCGTCTTCCGGGGATTGGTAGTGATGTAAACAAAATAGTTTCCTTTTTCCATAGCTGATTGGTTTATACAATTTATCTGGATTCCTTCTGAAGGACAATAGGTGAGAATATTTTTTCTGTATTAGGCTTAATAAATAACCTTATGTTCACTCTTATCAAGTATGGTGTCCTTCAGCAGGAATTTAGAAACACCCAAATTCGAATAATTATTCTGATTCGTAATAACCAACTATCTGGATTCCTACTGAAGGACAAGAAGGGTAGGTATTTTTTGCATTTGTTAAAAAAAAGAGCCTCGTTTTTATCTTTTTGTATATGCTGTCCTTCAGTAGGAATATCGATGGCTACGATTATAAAATCTCCACAAAATCCCATCCCCCTGCATCGTGATACTGGGTGACAATATCACTGGGCCGCATCCAGACCACCCGGTCTCCCAGATGTTTCTCAATCCGTTCGATCACCGTCTGGAAGGCACTCCAGCCGACTCCTTTTTCCGGATTCAAGCCCTGCCAGTGCATGTACCATAAACAATAAGGATCTCCCTGCTGCAAATGTTTGAGAATGATCCCGGATTTGCCGTCTTCGGTTATATAATAATCCGGATCCACCCGGTCGGGATTGTTTTCCCAGATACCCATATGATCCATGGCATTGGGCATCAGATCATAGACAGCAAAGGCTCCATCGGAGGCTTTCTTAAATATTCCAAATTCCGTCTCATTGGCTTCATAAAAAATGGGGATCACCCGGGTTCTGAATTTACCCGCACTCACGAGCTGGATCAAGGCATCCCAGACCGCCGGATTGAATTTCAGCGGACCTTCCTCCCGCAACTCATTATACCGCAAGGTACAAGCCTCACATCCACATCCCGGCCAGGTAAGTCCTGTATACCTCACCCCGGCCCTTTCCCCGTCAGCCAGGATATTTTCAAAATATTGCCGGTATTCTTCGGCGGTCACCCCTGGTTCATGCAGCCACAAACCTTCATGGATGCCCTCCTCCCGTTTCTTCCGCGTCTCAAAATCAAACAATTCCTGGTGCGTCATGATCTCCATATGGGTATCGATCCCTGACTCGTAAGATCCTTTTGCATATTCAAGAAAAATCTCCTCCCTGGGATCCGGATCATCCGCCATGGATTCCCCGTCATATCCCAGTACCACGGTTGATTCCCCCTTAACACCATGGGTTTTGCAATAATCCAGGAAAGTTCCTAAGGCTTCGGAACCTGCAATGGCAGGACTGGTATCATCCACATAAAATGATATGATCATCTTTTTGTTGTTCCCTTCTTTTTTTCCTGAGCATTGGCTCATAAGCATTGCGCTTGCCGCAAGTAAAATCATTAAAATATTGGAATGTAATTTTCCTGAAAGGATGTTTAATAAAACGATATCGGATTTATGTTTTAAGCCATTCATTTGATTAAAAATTTTATTGCAACAATCGTCAAAAGGTTTTACCGACGAGATCCGGACCTACATAAAAATATGGGTTTGCATTCATGTTCAAAATAATATTTACATTTATTTTCGAGATATGCCTGCAATAACAATTTCTTCGGAATATATCTGGATTCCTTCTGAAGGACAATAGGAGAAAGTATTTTTTCTGTATTACGCATAATAAATAACCTTATGCTCACTTTTATCAAGCATGGTGTCCGTCAGCAGGAATTTAGAAACACCCAAATTCGAATAATTAATCTGATTCATAATAACCAACTATCTGGATTCCTGCTGATGGACAAAAGGAGGGGATAGTTATTTTTGATTTTATTAAAGTTTTACTCAGGTTTTATTTGCACCTCAACAATGTCCTTCAGGAGGAATCTCGATAGTGGCTTTTATTCTAAAATAGATAGAATATGTCCTCTTTCAGGATTCATTCTGAATTACACACAAGTTTATACTTTAAATTATTTTTTATTGTAGCAAAAGGCAGCATTTGTTAAATGATTCCTTTTACTATTCATAAGAATATACAACCAAGGGAAATGATTCTTGATAATTTCAAGAAAGATCGTATATTTATTTTTTCTCAATATTTCATTAAAAATTTTTTAAAATGGCACCCTACTCCCGAAGATCATGGATCAAAAAAAATATTACACTCGCTTCTTCTACAGCGGCTTTTTCCATACTCCCTGGAAGAAAATTAATGGCCGCCCGGCAGGGAAAACTTCAACTGGCCATGCATCTCAGCCTGCGGGATGCTGAGAGGTTGACAATCTGCCAGCAGATGGGGATTACGCATGCCATCGCGGGGGTTCCTTTCTGGAACATCGGCCGGGATCAGTATGTAGCAGCAGCCCGTAAACTCAAAGAAGATTTTGAAAATGCTGGCTTTACCATTGCAGGCATTGAAGGCCATCCCGTCCCTTTCGAAAAGATCAAGCTCGGCCTGGAAGGCCGGGATGAAGAGATCAAAAACACCAATGCAGCCATCGAGGCCCTCAGCCTGGCCGGTATCAATATGATCTGTTATAATTTTATGGCCGGACTGGGATGGTACCGGACCACTTTTGACATCCCTGAACGGGGTGGTGCGATGACCAGTGAATTCAGTTATGAAGATTCCCTTAAACAGGGGCTGACCGAATGGGGAGAAGTGAGCGAAGATAAAATGTGGGATAACATCACCTATTTTCTGGAGAGAGTGATCCCGGTCGCCGAAAAATATCATGTGAAAATGGCCCTGCATCCGGATGATCCTCCGATCTCTCCTTTAAGGGGAATTGCCAGGATCTGCACCAGTGCGGATAATTACCGCCGGATCATGAGCATCGCCCCCAGTCCGGTAAATGGGATCACCTTCTGCCAGGCCAATTTCCGCGCCATGGGAGAGAACATCTATGATCTGGCCAGGGAGTTCTGCGAGTCAGGAAAGGTATTTTTTGTACATTTCAGGGATATTGAAGGAAAAGCAAACAGGTTTCATGAGACCTTCCACGATAATGGTCCGACCGACATGGCCAAGATGCTCGAGATCTACAGCCGTTCCGGTTTTGTGGGCCCCATCCGTCCGGATCATGCCCCCACCATGGCCGGGGAAAGCGAAGAAAGCAAAGGATATGGGATGACGGGAAAAGTATTTGCCTTTGGGTATATGAAGGGATTGATGGATGCCAGGAATATTGCCTATGAATAGAATAATGAAAATGTAAAATGTAGAATTTAAAAGGGAGCGGAAAATCGATCACTTTCCTTCTTCAATCCTTTGATATAACCATCTCTTAATTATGAAAAAGATAACCATTAATCGTCGTGATTTTTTAAAAACTACAGCTGCCGCATCGGCGCTGAGCACTGTGGGGATCAGTTGTGGACAGAAAAAGGAGACCACTCAGGAAGAACCGGACATTACCGCCTCCAATATCCCACGCTGGAGGGGCTTTAACCTGCTGGAAAAATTCATTGTTACCAGTATGAACGATCCTTTCAGGGAATCCGATTTTGAGATGATCGCGGAACTGGGTTTCGACTTTGTCCGGTTGCCCATGTCGTACTGGTGCTGGTCGGATCCCAATAATTGGAAGGAATTAAGAGAAAAGCCACTCAAGGAAATTGATCAGGCAGTTGAATTTGGAAAACAATATGGCGTACATGTAAGTCTGAATTTTCATAGGGCTCCCGGATATACGGTGGACCGTTCGGCGGAAGAACCATTTAACCTGTGGCTGGATGAAGAAGCCCAGGAGGCTTTTGATTATCACTGGAGCCATTTCGCTGAAAGATATAAGGGAATCCCCAATAAAGAGGTAAGTTTCAATCTCGTGAATGAACCCGCCACCATGACCAGTGCCCGTAAGGAACCAGTGCCGGTTGAATTGCACGACAAGGTGATGAGGCGTGTGGTGAATGCGATCCGGGATGTGGACCCGAACCGGCTGATCATCGCCGATGGTTTGTGGTGGGCCAGGGAACCGATCCCTTCCCTTGCCGACCTGAACATCGTCCAGAGTACCCGGGGTTATGAACCCATTCAGATCACCCACTACCTGGCGGGCTGGGTGGATGGTGCTACGAGCTGGCCGGAACCGACCTGGCCACTGGATCCGCTGGAATCCACCGAACTCCGCTGGGCGACTGATGTAATGAACCAGCATTATAAGGATAACCTCGAAAAATGGGGGGTATCCATCGACCATCCCTGGAATGCCGAAAGGATCAAACTGCAGATGATCGACCCCTGGAAAAGGCTGCAAGAAAAAGGAGTGAGTGTACACGTAGGTGAATTTGGAGCATTCAGTCGTACCCCGCATTCTGTCGTACTGCAATGGATGCGGGAACTGATGTCACAATGGAAAGGAGCGGGCTGGGGCTGGGCCATGTGGAATTTCAGGGGTGGATTTGGCATCCTCGACAGTGGCCGTGAAGATGTGAATTATGAGGATTATAAGGGCCATAAACTGGACAGGGAAATGCTGGAGATCCTCAAGGAGTATTGAGTTGCTTTATTATGGGATGTCAAAAAAAGTTGAAAGAAAATCGAATAAAATTGCTCTTTTTTAAATGACTTGTATCATTGCACACATATTATATCACCCAGATTATTTGTATTATGTGAGATGAAAAATAATGATGAAACCCATTATTGACCATATACAGATAACTGTCAAAGATCTGAACATTGCAGAACCTTTTTATGATAAGTTTCTGCCTCTTTTAGGATTTGATATTAAGAATAAAGTAAATGCCGTAATTGAAGAACATGATTTTTATGTAGTGGAATATACCCATCCTTTTTTATCGTTTGCTATCACTTCGCCGAGAAAAGCTTTTTCAAGTGATACAATTAATCGCAGGAAACCTGGTGCTTTGCATCATCTTGCATTTAAAGCAGAATCTCGTGATGCGGTTGACAAACTTTATTTGGATTTAAAGGGAATTGGAGCAAGGATAGTAAACAAGCCTAAATTATATCCTGAATATGGCCCTCACTATTATGCTCTTTTTTTTAAGGATTTAGAAGGCATTAAATACGAAATTGTGTGTAATGAAAAAGGCGAAGATAAAACCCATAGGATGGGATAATTCAAAGACAATTTCTTCTTAGCTGTGCAACACTCCATTACCAGACGGTCAAAGCACATTCCCATGGCTAATGGTTTGGATCGTCCTCACTTTTCTATACGCCTTTTCCGGGCAGAAACAATTTAACCTAAAATCCTCAATAGAAATTGACGATTTTGCCAAAGGCCGATGGAAAAATTTTTGATTTTTTTTAAATCCGGTAATTCTTCGTCGTGGGTTAACCCTCGAATGCCAAATAAATGGTAGGAAATTAATAGCGTTGAACATTATTTCAATGATTGAGTATTTCGGGATTTATTAAGTGTTTATAGCCCCTCGAACCTCCGGACGAATTGGTCTATTGACAAATTTGGGATAAAATTAAGTATTGATAAATTTTAAATTCTCATACCGAAAATCTATATTGATTATTAGGTATATCGGGATAGTGAATGGCAGCCGAATGGTAGTACTATTAATCATTTGATTTAAAATGCGGTCGATAAAAATTTTTCTTATCTTATTTTCTGTTTCACTTTTTTCGTGCAAACATGAATTCACCTATAATCCCACGGATTATGTGGATCCCAACATCGGATCGGTTCATGGCCGCTGGTTTTTTTACACGCCGGCTTCCATGCCCTTTGGAATGGCAAAACTGGCCCCACATACCAATGCCTATGGAAGCGAAGGAGGATGGGGGCCCTGTGGCTATGACGACCGGCATACCTCCATTGAAGGATTTGGACATTTCCATGAATTCCAGGTCGGCGGACTGGTGGTCATGCCTACCACGGGTGAATTAAAAACCATTCCTGGTGACCTTGACAATCCGGATGCAGGGTATCGATCGCGGTATGACAAAATGGATGAAATGGCCGAACCGGGATATTATTCAGTTGTCCTGAAAGATTATAATATTCGTGTAGAATTGACTGCGACAGAACGGGCCGGTTTCCACCGGTATACTTTTCCGGCTTCGGAACAAGCCAACCTTATCTTCGATATTGGTCATAAACAGGGAGAAAGCAGTGATGTGATTGAAGCCATGGCCCGGATGGCCGGTGAAAAGGAAATAGAAGGTTATGTGATTACCTATCCTGAATATGTAAAATTCTGTGATCCCGGGAACCGGGTAAAAATGTATTTTGTGGCTCGTTTAAATAAAAAACCGGATCGGATCGGAACCTTTATCGACAGCGCTAAGACGATTGGGAATCCAGAGACAAAAGGAGTCAACAACGGGTTATTTTTAACTTTTTCCACAGAGGAAAATGAAATAGTGGAAATGCAGGTAGGTCTTTCCTACACAAGCATCCGTAATGCCCGATTAAACCTGGAAAAAGAATCTGCCGGATATATTTTTGACCAGGTACGGGATCAGGCCAGGAAAGCCTGGAATGAAAAGCTTGGCCGGATCCGGATAGAAGGAGGTCGCGATGAAGACAAGGTAAAATTTTATACTGGTTTGTATCATGCTCTTCTCGGCCGGGGAGTCTCCAGTGATGTAAATGGCCAATATCCCAAAAACGATGGTAGCACCGGACAAATTCCGCTTGATGAAAACAACCAGCCAGCATACTGCCATTATAATACGGATGGGATCTGGGGAGCCTTTTGGAATCTGGGATTGTTATGGTCCCTGGCCTATCCTGATTTTTTCAGTGATTACCTGCAATCTGTGATCGATTTTTATAAAGAGACCGGCTGGCTCCATGACGGGGAAGCAGCGGGAACCTATACCAATGGAGTGCAGACCAATTATATGGGCCTGATGCTGGCTTCAGCTTATCAATGCGGCATCCGTGATTTTGATGTGCAAACAGCCTACGAAGCGGCAAGAAAAAACGAGCTGGAATATAAGGACCGTCCTTTTGGATCAGGGAAATATGACCTCGGCTATTTCGTGACCCGGGGTTATATCCCTTTGAAAGATACATTGTTATCAAATGGTTGGGTATTCAATTTCGGCACTTCCCACATGCTGGAATACTGTTTCAGCTCCTATGCAGTTTCCGGATTCGCCAAAACACTTGGCAAAACGGAGGATTATGAGCGGCTCCACCGACAGGCTACTTGTTACAGGAATGTGTTTAACCCGGAAAATAAGTTCATCACCCCCCGTGAAATGGATGGCAGTTTCAAAAAAGATTATGATCCGATGGTAGCCTGGGTAGGTTTCCAGGAAGGAAACGGCTTTCAGTATACCTGGTATGTCCCTCACGATGTGGCCGGCTTAATCGATTTGATGGGCAGGGATCTCTTTAATGACCGGCTGGAAATGACATTCACTGAATCTCAAAAAAGTGGGTTTGGTGGCGGACAGGAGATCCATAGTTTCTCAGGACTTGAAAAATTATACAATCATGGTAATCAACCCTGTCTTCATGATGCCTGGCTGTTCAATTATTCCGGAAAGCCCTGGCTTACCCAGTACTGGACCCGTGCCATCCTGGATGAATTTTATGGCGCCACTCCTCTCCACGGTTACGGATATGGGCAGGATGAAGACCAGGGGCAACTGGGTGCCTGGTATGTAATGGGTTCCATGGGCCTTTTTGATGTGCAGGGACATACCGCGATGAACCCTACCTTTCAGATCGGGAGTCCTCTTTTTGACCGGATCGTCATCCAGCTGGATCCTGATTATTATAGCGGTGAAGAAGTGATCATCGAAACTGAAAATAACAGTCCGGAAAACAAATATGTTCAGGCGGCACATCTGAACGGTCAGCCGCTGGATAACTGCTGGTTTTACCGTAAGGATTTAATGAAGGGGGGTGAATTGAGATTGGTGATGGGCTCTGAACCAAACGAACAATGGGGCGTGGATGTCCCTCCTCCCTCCATGAGCAATGAATTAATATCTAGATGAAATATATACCTGACCTGTTTCTGATATTATTTTTAATGATATCCTGCAGTTCCAAAAAAACTGAAAATTCAGATCTTGCAGAACGAATAAAGGCCAATCCCGATATCCGGTTCGTAAAAGAAAAGGTACTGGAAGTGGTCAAAACCGGTTTTAACGCCGGAGATGGCTATGGGGAAGTATGGATCCGGGATTACAATACATTTATAGAGCTTTCCTGTGAGGTGTTTGAACCCAGGGAGATCGAGGAAAACCTCCTGGTTTTTTTCAGGATGCAGGGGGATGATGGGAATATCATGGATGGATTTATCCCGGTATCCCGGGCGGGCAGTGGTTACGATTATATCTATTCCAAACCTGAACCCCGGTATGCCGGGCATAAAAACACGGTGGAAACTGACCAGGAATCATCGCTGGTCCAGGCCGTGTATAAATATGTGAAGAAAACCGGCAATGAAGACTTCCTGATGAAAAAAGTGGGTGATATAACGGTGGCTGAACGCCTGGAATGGGCCATGGAATTCCTGATAGATCACCGTTTCAATGAGGAATATGGATTGTTGTGGGGTGCCACCACCGCCGATTGGGGAGACGTACAGCCCGAACACGAATGGGGAGTATACCTGACCGACGATACCCATTATGCCATCGATATCTATGACAATGCCATGTTCCTGATCGCGCTGGACAACCTGATGGAACTATTACCAGAAAAAAAAGCCAGATGGGTGGTCACCAGGGACCAGTTGGCAAAACAATGCCGTGAACATCTATGGGATGCAAAAAACCAGAAATTCATCCCGCATATTTACCTGGATGGCTCCCCTTTTCCCGAAAATTTCAATGAGAACGAAATCTATTACCATGGCGGTACGGCAGTGGCCATCGAAGCGGGTCTTTTATCATTGGAAGAGATTAGAATATCCTTAAAAAAAATGCGGGAAAATGTAAAAGTTTCAGGTGCCGCTTCCATTGGCCTCACTTTATACCCTCCCTACCCGGAAGGTTTTTTCAAAAACCCGGGGATGTACCCTTACGGTTACCAGAACGGAGGCGACTGGACCTGGTTCGGAGGCCGGATGATCCAGCAGTTGGTACGGTATGGTACTGCCTGGAGGAAGCATACGAAAACCTGTTGCCCATGATAGAAAGAGTCCGGATCAATGATGGATTTTATGAATGGTATACGGTGAACAATGAGCCCAAAGGATCCGGCACCTTCCGTGGTTCAGCGGGTGTGCTTTACGAAGCCATCACCATGCTGGAAACGGAGGTCGGCTCTAGGTAACATAATTGATCTCGCAAAGTCCGCAAAGATGACGCAATGATCGCAAGGATACTTTATACAATGCCCGGATATATACCATATCCTTCTCTGCGCTCTTAGCGTGGATCTTTTGCACACTTTGCGTGTAATCTTTGCGTACTTTGTGTGATATATCCATTGATAATCCATATTATGGATTAGGAACTGATGATTGTAAAAAAAAAATCTTACCTTAAAAAAAGATAATCACACCAAGCTCGGATAACGGGCATTAACTTAAGATCATGAAGAAAAAAGGAAATAAAACTCCGGAGCCGGGAATGGTTCGGAGGCGCTGATAAAATGGGATTTGTTCACCGGTCCTGGCTCCGAAACCAGGGATATCCCGACGATCATTTCCGCGGCCGTCCGGTGATTGGCATCTGCAATACCTGGTCGGATCTGACTCCTTGTAACGGACATTTGCGGGAATTTGCAGAAATTGTAAAAAAAGGAGTCTTGGAGGCAGGAGGATTCCCGCTCGAGTTCCCGGTAATGTCGCTGGGCGAGACCATCATGCGTCCCACCACGATGCTGTTCAGGAACCTGGTGAGCATGGACGTGGAAGAATCGATCCGGGCCAACCCCCTGGATGGGGTGGTCCTGCTGACCGGGTGCGATAAAACCACCCCCTCCACCCTGATGGGTGCCTGTAGCGTGGATCTTCCCACCATCATCGTCCCGGGAGGTCCCATGCTCAATGGGAGATTCCGGGGGGGACCATCGGATCGGGTTCATTCAACTGGATCATCAAGGAAAAACAGAAGTCAGAAAATTTCTCAGAAGAAGATCTGCTGGAGGCGGAGATCTGCGCAGCCCGAAGCGCCGGACACTGCAATACGATGGGAACTGCTTCTACCATGGCCTCCATGGTGGAGGCACTGGGCCTGACCCTTCCCGGAGCATCCTCCATCCCTGCAGTAGATGCCCGGAAAAAAGTGATGGCCCAGTTATCCGGGCGACGGATCGTTGAGATGGTAAAGGAAGATCTTCGATTATCCGGAATACTCACCCGGCAGGCGTTTGAAAATGCCATCATCGTAAATGCCGCCATCGGGGGATCCACCAACCTGATCATTCATCTTCAGGCCATCGCAGGCAGAATCGGTGTAAATTTAAGGTTAGAGGACTTCGACACACTAGGAAGTAATATCCCTTTACTGGTCAACCTCATGCCTTCCGGCAAATACCTCATGGAGGATTTTTATTATGCAGGCGGGTTGCCGGTTGTTTTCAGGGAATTGGGAAGCCAATTACATGAAAATGTTATTACAGTCAATGGTCAAACCATCCGGGAAAACTATGCAAAAGCCGAATGTTATAACCGGGAGATCATTGCCTCCGTGAAAGATCCTTTACAGAAAAATGCGGGTATCGCGGTCCTGAAAGGAAACCTTTGTGAAAACGGAGCGGTCATCAAACCTTCAGCGGCTACCCATGCCTTGATGAAACACCGGGGCCGGGCAGTGGTCTTTGAGAGCATGGAAGATTATCATTCCCGCATTGATGACCCGGAACTGGACATTGATGAAACCTGTGTGATCGTCCTCAAAGGAGTAGGTCCCAAAGGATACCCGGGCATGCCGGAGGTCGGCAACGTGGATCTGCCTGCAAAATTGATCCGGAAAGGGATCAAGGATATGGTGCGCATATCGGACGGAAGGATGAGTGGAACTGCTTATGGAACGGTTGTACTTCATATCTCACCTGAATCTTCGGTGGGGGGGAACCTGGCCCTGGTTGAAAATGGGGATATTATTGAATTGGATGTCGGTAAAAGAACTTTAAACCTGGATATTCCCGATGAGGAATTAGCAAGGCGGAAGGGAAAATGGCAACCTCCCGAACCTCTGGCAAACCGGGGTTATGTTCGCATTTATCTGGATCACGTGCAACAGGCTGATCAGGGGGCTGACCTGGATATCCTGGTGGGTAAAACAGGAGCCGAAGTGAAAAGAGATCTACATTGATATTTATCATACCATGATCTCAAGGCAACCACCCTGATTGCAATGATATTTTTTGAAGTTTTTAACTTCCTGAATTGACCCCTGAATGTTTGAAAGAAATTCAGCAGTTTATGTGGGCAATATTTAAGCAATTCCTTGCGTACTTTTTTTATGAACTCAAATTTTAATATTATATTAAGAAAAAAAGATTTTTTCAGATGAAAGACATAAATAGAAGAAGCTTCTTGAAAAAGACAACCACCGCCTATGCCGGTGTGCTGGCCAGCCAGACTATGGTAATGGCCTCCTCAAAAAAATCAAAACCGAATGATACGATCAACATGGCTGTGATCGGGATTCGTAGCCGGGGCCGTGACCATTACCGGGCTCTTTCAAAGATTCCCAATGTAAAAATCGCTATGCTCTGTGATATCGATGAAAGGTTTTTCCCTGAAACCGTGGCGGAAGTCGAAGAACTTACAGGTTATAAACCGGCCACGACAAACGAATTCCGGAAAGTACTGGATAATCCGGACATCGACGCCGTTTCCATTGCCACCCCCAATCACTGGCATGCTTTGATGACTATCTGGGCCTGCCAGGCCGGCAAGGATGTCTATGTGGAAAAACCAGTTTCCCATACTGTCCTGGAAGGCCGGAAAATGGTGGAAGCTGCCCGTAAATACGACCGGATCGTACAGACAGGCACTCAATCCAGGAGCAACGTTTCGGTTATAAAAGCATTTGATTTCCTGCAGGAAGAAGGGTTGGGTGACGTTTACATGTCCAAAGGGTTGTGCTTGAAACCCAGGGCAAGTATAGGCCATACGAAAAACAGCCAAATACCCGATGGGGTGAACTGGGATGCTTTCCTGGGACCCGCACCCTATCGTCCGTTTAACGAGAACCGTTTTCATTACAAGTGGCACTGGTTCTGGGATACGGGCTGCGGAGACCTGGGCAATCAGGGAATTCACCAGGCCGACCTGGCCCGATGGGCGCTGAATAAATGGACCCATCCTGTAAAAATCCACGGCACGGGTAATTATTTCGTCTTTGATTCTGATCAGGAAACACCTAATACCCAGCATCTGGAATTCATGTATGAAGATGGGACCATGCTTCAATTTGAAGTAAGAGGACTGGGAACAAATCCTGAGGGAGAGGTTCGCATCGGGAACCTGATCTATGGATCGAAAGGATGGATGAGAATTGCAAGTGAAGACGAAGGGAATAGCAGGGTGACATTTGCTGATCTTCAAATGACACCCACTGGATTTTCATCCTATAAAGAAGAAGCCGGACCCATTTTCAGGAATGAAGACCCTGCCCAGGCAGATGCTGTGGTCAATCATTTTACGAATTTCCTGGATTGTGTCCGATCGAGAGACCGGCAGGCATTGCATGCGGATATTCTGGAAGGGCATTTATCATCAGCACTATGTCATCTGGGCAATATCGCTACCCGGATAAACCGGTCCCTGAATTTCAATCCGCAAACGGAAACCTTCATCAATGATCCGGAAGCCGATAGTTACCTGACTAAGGCGTACCGTTATCCGTACATTTTACCTGAACCGGTGTAAAAATTTCGCGCAAAGAAGGTGTTAAGCTTTCTCTCAAAGCACGCTATGTTTCCGCAACGGACGCTAAGATTTTAGCTTTATATGTTGTGGAATTAAACTTTGCGTTCATTGCTATTTCGGCTGCGGACTTCGCATCAAAAATAATTAACCCGTTATTTATTTTTATTCACCTGTCCAGAGTTGAGTAAGCTGTATTTAGTAGGACTAATTTAATTCTAATGGCTCATCATATCCATCATCAGATCTTTAAAACTTACTTCACTGTAGCCTTCAGGAGTATCAAATTCTGAAGATGGTATATCCTCCTTTTCGATACTTATTACTTCCGTTTCAATTCCCTGATCTCCAAATTCCGACCTGACGTTCTTCAGTTCAATGCCGATACGTTCCACATTCTTATATTCGGGAGAAAATTCCGGTGAGTTTTTTAAAAATGATTCATCCGCTACCCCGCAAATCATTATTCTTGAGGAAAGGTCCAGTGATTTTTTAAATACATCTATAACACTTTTTAATGCAGGATCTGTTGTGATCCATTTTTCCTCAAATAGTTCACCATCGGAATAAATAGAATACTTTTCAGTCTGATATCCTGCGATTTTTTCTCCTGCTCCTTTTGTAAAGGTAACTTTTGGAGCGGGTTTGGCTTTCGCCTCATTGATCATGTCTTCCATCATTTTTTTCTGATCCGCAGGCATTTGTTTGTTCATTTCTTCCTTGAGGGCTTTCATAACGCTGCAATAATCCTCTCCGGAACCTTTGGCATATCTTTCGTTTGCGTCATCGATCATGACGATGATATCCTTATCTGCATTAAACAAGATGGTGTTATCCCCTTCTTCCTCTCCACTGTTAATAGATTTGACCCATCCATCGCTGATATAGGTAAGGCTGTTGTCCGATTCTGTAATGACCCATCCCTGGGTCTGTCCGTCAGATCCACTCAAAATGAACGTAAATGCGATTAAATAGGGTAAAAAAGCTGCTTTCTTCATGGTTAAAAAAATTATAGTTTTAAGTAAGTATTAAGAATTTTTATTGGTATAAATTTATGGATTTTACTTCAACAATCAATACAGGTTAAAAATAAGACCGCTGTCAGAAAAGAAAACCAGGTCGATCGATTATGGTTCTTGTATGAAGTTGAATCGTTTGTCTATTTCTTGCTGGTAAGAAAATAGGTTGCCATTTTTCCCTTTCCTTTTACATCAATGACCCCCCTTTTTTTAAAAATATACTCTTTTTTTAATTTATTGTGAATTTCTGCGGTAGCCTGTATCTTATCCTTCACTCCATTTGATTCCATCCGGCTGGCCGTATTCACGGTATCACCCCAGAGATCATATATGAATTTCTTCTTTCCTATGATTCCTGCAACCACCGGACCGGTATGGATCCCGATCCGCATGGAAAGTAAATCCCCATTCGGTCTCTTGAACTGGCTGATGATGTCACTAATATCTAGCGCCATATCAGCGATGGCTTCTACATGATCAGAACGCGGAACGGGCAGGCCTGCCGCCACCATATAGGCATCACCAATGGTCTTGATTTTTTCCAGTTTATGTTTTTCCGTAAGTTCATCCATTTTGGAAAAAACCTCATTCAGCATGAGGACCAGATTGTCCGGTGAAAGCTGAGTTGACAAAGGAGTAAAATCGACTATATCTGCAAACAACAGGGATACTTCCGGAAAAATATCGGCTATGATATCTTCATTCTGTTTTAACCGATCCGCAATGGAAGCCGGGAGGATATTCAACAGAAGCCGTTCTGATTTACCTTTCTCTATTTCCAGTTGCCGCATGGCTTCTTCCAGGTCTTCGGAAGTTCTGTTCAGAAGCGTATAAAGGGTGGATTTGTCTCTCGACATCCTTTCCAGCCTGAATTCCAGGTCTCTGAAATCCTTCTGGATGCGCTCAATCTCAAGCCGTAATGCCATTTTCCGGTTCGGATCGATATCCAGATCTTCAAGGCCGAATACAAGTTTATTGAAAATAACGCCCATGGATCTATTTTTCCCTGATCAGGACCACCGATAAAGTGAAATTGTGGAAATCACTGAGACCGGTATTGCCTGGTCCAAATTCGCCGAGGGTGAAAAATCCATTGTATGGAACCTTCCAGATATCAGATAATGCCATGGTTTCCTTTTCGAGCATGGATCCGATGGCCTGCAGGCGGGATACACAGGAAAACAAAATACCTGTCTCAGCCGTCGGTACTTTTTCGTGGAATTCCTTCAGTTGTTCCACCGTCTGACTGACCACTTCACTTCCAGGTGAGATACAGAAACGCACCTTCGCCCCTTCCGGCATCGAACCTCCGTACAGAATTGATTTATCATCGTTTATTCTCAGGGCAGCACGCATTACAATTGATCCATCCGGTCTTTCCACCAGTAATCCGGTTTCATTCGAACGAGATAGGTCGAAATTGCTTCCTACTTCCAGATATCGCTGATATACCTCCAATACAGGCTGATGATCGATATGAAATACAACATTTCCCGTTGATTTTGTGATCATCTTTTTTGTACCAATGCCTTTCCATCCCCCAACTGTAATACCGGAAAGTTGTATACATGATCGGTCAAAAACCAGACAGGCAATACCATTGTTGGCAATCCCCGGTGTTCCGAATGCGAATGTATCCATTTCTTGTATCAGTTTATTCCCTGCAACTCCTCCATATACCATTATTGAACAATCTGCTCCCGATTTGATCCCTTCTATGAGCTGATCCCCGTCAGTTTCCCAGCCACCTGAGGTCACCAGCATGACAGGATCATCAAATTTCTCCTTAGCCCAGGCTCCAGCCTCCCTGCCTGTCTGGAAAGACGATTTTCCATGCCGGTCGAAAATATTGATCGCATAGGCTTGGGAGGCCAAATCCATCAACATAACAGACATTGTATCCTGATACATTTTCCCGTTGGTTATTTCACCGGCCGTTGATGCCCCGAAAACATCAATTTTATACTTTTTAATTAAATTCAGAATATCTTCTATATTAAAAGTGACGGCGCTGAAAACGATGGCCAGGGAGGGATTAAATCCTTTTTGAAAATAGCCCTTGATTTCGGCCTCAAGCTGCTGCAAGGAGGATGCTGAAAAAACGTATGGATTCATATGTTTTTCTGATTTTATCTTTTTACTACTTGATGAAGATTCAATTAAAAAATTAATTGATTATCAGTATCCAAACGATGTAAAACGGATAAAAAAATTAACCGTTAATATAATGTCTCCTTTAATAGACCACTTTAAAAATGTCTCAAATTTTACCTCTACCTAATGTACAAGGTAATGATTTCCCCTAAAATTTAAAATAAACTTTTATGATCTTTTAAATACAGCAGTTCTATGGGAAGCCGTCTAAATGTTGACTCCGCCTTTTTATCCTCCGATGAAGAAAGTTGAAGAAGCCATACTGGATTTGAAGGTTCAGGCCCATAAAAATTCCCGAACCCTGCTCATTGTAAAGGTATGATTCTGTGAATTTAAAATATTTACTTGATTAAGCGCGAAAGCAATCGTAAATTATCCTGATATATTTTAACCCCCTGATTTATCAATATGTCTTCTATAATGTCATCACGGGAACGTTTACTAGCCGCCTTAAACTGTGAAAAACCTGATCACATCCCCCTCTCCTTCATGATCTTTTCTGCATTGAAAGAAAGGATCCGGGAGGAACTAGGCATTTTTGACCCGGTAGAATACATCGAGACTCAACAGGTACTGGGGCTGGATACTTTTGTGGACCTCCGGCATTTTACTCCAGAAAATAAAAAAATCGGGCATTCCGATGTTCCGGGGTTCCCGGTAAGATTCGACCGGCGTGTAATCGCACGGGAATGGAAGGAAGATCAGGTAGGAGGCCGGTATCGCCTGTTGCAAAAATCCTATCAAACCCCGGATGGTGATCTGCAAGTATCGGTCAACCAGACTGAAGACTGGCCCTACCTGGACACATTGGAAGGCAATGCCCAGGTACCTTTTATGGATGATTTCCTGGCCCCCCGGTGCCGGAAATACCTGATTGAAAAAAGACAGGATCTGAAAGCCCTTCAGCATTTACTTATCCCCCCGGTGAAAGAAGATCTGAAAACCTGCCGGGAGGCCTGGGAGCTGGGTAAAATTCTGGCTGAAGAAAAAGATCTGCTGCTTGTCGGCGGCTGGGGTGTTGGAAGTGATGCCCTCGCGTGGTTCTGCGGACTTGAGAATGCGGTCGTTATGGCTTTGGTTGAACCTGATTTCTTTCAGGAACTTCTGCAGATGATCGACCAGTGGAACCGGTCCCGCATGGAAGTCTACCTGGATTATGGGATCGATCTCTTTGTCAGAAGGGCCTGGTATGAAGGAACCGATTTCTGGTCACCGGATCTTTTTAAGAAATTTTTTAAGCCGATTATTCAGAAGGAAGTCAAAATGGCGCATGAAGCCGGTGCAAAATACGGCTATATTTTGACCAGCGGATCCATGCCATTGCATGATACCCTGGTGGATCTGGGCATCGATGTACTGATCGGGGCTGATCCCGTGCAGGGCAAAGGCACCGACCTGAGACGTATGAAAACACAGCTCAAAGGCAAAATGTGTATATGGGGTGGGGTGAATGGATTTGTCACGGTGGAGGAAGGAACCGAAGAACAGATTGAACAAGCGGTACAGCATGCGATGCAGACGCTGGGACCGGATGGTTTTATCCTTTCCCCGGTCGATAACGTCCGGGATCCATCAGATCAGGTATGGGAAAAAGCTGTTAAATTAATTCAGGCCTGGGAAAATTATCGGTAAATGATCTTTTCATTCCACCATTTTTTACGTGGATCATAAAGTAAATTTATTTTTGAAACCCTGGAAATGGCAGTTTTAATATAAATAACGAAAACCCCTTAACTTCAAAAAAATGAAATTTTCAAGCATTGATTATCCTGCAGGAAACCGGCTCCTGGCTTATGCGTCGGTTTCCCTGGTTGTTCTTTTTTTCTGTTCCGTACCTGACGTTTCGAATGCCCAAGGTAAAAAAACAGATTTTTCAGGCTCCTGGAAGCTGAATGAAGAAACAAGTAATTTCGGAGACAGCCAATTCCGGAGAGCTGCCCTGAAAATGACCATTCAGCAAAAGGGCAATGACATGACCCTGGAAAAAGTTTTGACAAACCGGTCCGGCGAAACATACAATTCTACAGAGAAGCTGAGCCTGGATGGAAAGGAATGTGAAAACTCAGTAAATAATCGCATGAGAAAATCAAAAGCAAACTGGTCTGACGATGGGAAAAACCTGACCATTTCCACTGTGATGGTTTTCGAAAGAGAGGGACAAAGTATGGAAATAAATACCGTTGAAATTTATAAGAAATCAGATGATGGCAATCACCTTCTCATTGATTATACGAGTTCATCCCCCCGCGGGGAAATGAAACAAACACTGGTCTACGATAAAGGGTAAATAATCTTTATTCGATCAGAGTATCTTATATATTTTACTGGATATCAATAACTGTTAATTAACTGGTCACAAGTTCCTGCGATCAAAAATAGGGCGGTCAGCCATCTTTTCTTCCAGTTTGAAAACCCTGATCGCGTTTTCCCGGAACATTCCATGGGCAATGTCCTGTGCCACCTCCATCGTCATCAGGCCCCTGTTTACACGTTTGGCCAAAACCTCCGCCAGCACTTCCTTTCCATATTCGAGCGAACCGACTGATTCTTCGATCAATCCACAGTCTCCTCCCCAGAAGAATTTATTGTAAGGGACACAATCCAGCATTTCATCCAGGGCCAGGATAGCGTGCTCCCGTGTGATCTGAGGCAGCCAGACGATGTCGAGGTATACATTTGGGAACATCTTCCCATAGGCTGCATATTCACCCGTCCAGGGATATCCCCCATGAAATAATACAAATTTGGCTTCGGGATATTGTAGGAAAAGATTATTCAGCTTTACCGGCTTACCGTTATCCAGTACATTCCCATTCCCGGCCAGGTATCCCGTATGGATCTGAATGGGAAGGTCATACTCAATGGATTTTTTAATAACCCAGTGAAACATAAAATCCTGGATCTTTTTCGCTTCTTCGGCAGTCAATGAGGCAGAAGGTTTGGTAAAAAGCGATCTGGCCACCTCGTAAGGAACATCCTCATAATCCAGCGAACGGCTGTAGGCCATGGCGTTTTTCACACATACGGCATGATGTTCTACATTTTTACGGAAAAGGTGATCGCAGAACTTTAGATAATCATCAAATTCCTGAATGGTAAATCCTTCCTTTTCAGCCTGCTCAAAAATACCTTTTTTCATTTTATCAGATTGTGGACGATTACAGGATTCCATGACCAGTGAATTAATATTAAATACCAGTGCGAAATACCGGTCATCCACCTCACAGTTGAAGACATTCCAGTACTGGTCAAGAAACATTAAATCAAATCCTGCCTGGTGAAAAGCACTGTCCCTCCACCCTTCATAATTCTGATAATTTTTCCTGATCCTGGCATCCAGTATTTCAATATTTTTCCGGGTGAAATACAAATCTTTAAAACCATATAATTTCTCCAAACCTTTTACAAAATGATTATAATAACTGGTATTCCTTGAATTATTCAGTCCATCACCTACCAGGACCCAGGCATCTTCCAGGCTGAGTGTATCGAGTTCATTCAGATCCCCAAAGGAAGTTCCGGCCGATCGGATGTCTGAAGATAAATAAGTGGTGGATAGTACATGGTAAAATCCGAATTCATGAACCCCAAATTCGTCTGGCCGATGTTGATGTTCGTGGGCGTTGATCACCCTGATCTGATCGATGTCTCGCTTGATGGTTTCATAGGTCATATCATTGGGATTATTACACCGAACGGTCAGAATGACAAAAAGGAAATAAGAGAAAATGGCTGAATTAGAAGAAAAATAAGTTCTTTTCATGATTTTAATAATTAAAAAATAATCCTGGAGATTCCTACGTCCCTTAAAATTAAATAATTGAGATTTGGGGATCAATTATGTGAGCTATATTTAAATATTAAATGCTAATTGTTAATTCTTAGCCTATGGAATTATCAACAATTATCTCTCCGGCAAAACGCACTGCTTTTTTAACAACCTCCATACACTTTCCACTGGAAGCCACCTGCATAAATTCAATTTTTTCTTTTTCATCTCTCAAATCATAGGCTCGGCCATACTGATGTTCCTGTACTCCCCTGCACATCGTAGATCCAAATTCCTTTTCAAAAGAATCACAAAAAGCATTGGCATTTTTCATGGTTTCCGTTGGCTGAGACGGATCTGATTTCTTGGGAGATTCAAAATACAATCCCAAAGCCAGCATAGATCCTGAAACAGCACCACAAGTCTCCCCTCTAGATGCAATACCCGGAAACGGTTTAAGTCCCCGGATCATTTTTTTGCTTTTTAATTTAAATTGATCATCAAGCACAGCAAAACTGGTCTGGGCACAATTGCCATAAATCGGCATCAGTTCTTCTACTTTCTGATTCAACTCATTAAGAATCTGCTCCCGGGTTTTGTCTTTCCCTGCAGCGAGTACTTCCGTGAGGAAAGCAGTTGAAGTTAAACATAAAGAACAGCCAAGGGTCTTCTGCAAAAACTCTCTCCGGTTAACATGGAAATTTTTCATTTTTTTTCGATTTGAGTGACTTGAAGATTTTTTTAGGACATTTTCCCGATACAATACATGACCTCCAACGACAAGGTCGTGTGCTTCCTGGAACAAGGGTGATATAAATAATTCCCCGTTGCATCGGATAGTATGTTTTAAAAAATAATTCCTGTCCCCGCCAACCTCAGAAATTAATATAAGTTACAAATTCTGGATAGATTTATCAACGTATTGGATGATCGCTTCTCCAAGGGATCAAGCATGGATATGATTCTTAGGATAAAATAAACGCAAAGGCACCGGAAATACCTGCAATTTTGTTTAGAGGCAGTTTCTACATGGCCTTATTCCAGGTGTCAAATCGGAGCTACTTCCGATCGAAAATAAAGCATCCATACTTTTACTCTCATTGTAAAAGATTACGTTTTCATCCTGAGCGCCCCATGAAGCTTCTGAAAGCTACAGTTTTATTCTTACCTTCATGCCTGGAATCCACATAATAATAGGCCTGAATTGAAAGGATACTTGCAGGTCCTTCGCTTAACTCAGGAAAAAAATGTTTTTGTATTGATCAAATCCTAAAAAGGTATGCTTTTCATCCTGAGCGCCCTGCGAAGGATCTGAGCAAATCATGATCATTCGTGCTTGTTTATTTATAAACCAGAGAATGAAAAGTTCTCAAAATGACTCACGAGCAGATCCTTCGCATTTATCCAACTGATCTTATGAAGGTGGACAGCGCAGGAAGAAAAACATTATGAGTGAAAATATATTTTATCTTTTACCTCCTTCCTCCCCCTCCTGTCCGCCCACCGGAAGGCCGGGTACCCGTACTTCTACTACCCGATGAATAACTGCGGTTGGAATTATATTGATTGTACCGTTGTGCCCCCTGCTGCCTGGACTGGCTTTCCCGGTTGATCTGCTGCTGATTACTTGGGCGGGTGGATGAATCCCATCGTCCATCGGACCGTTGCTGAACGTTTCCCTTCTGGTCTCTGCGATATACATTTCCATCCTGGCCGGCATACACATCATTCTGCCTGGTGGAAGGAATGGTCTGACTCGGCATCCTGCTTTGGTCCCGCGTGGCCGGGCTATTGGCACTGGATCGATCCCGGGTCATTCTATCATTGGTTGCTGGTTGATCCCGGGTTACTCTGTCATTGCTGCTGCTCATCCTGTCCCGGGCATTTCCTGCCTGACCCCGTTCTATACTTTGTCTTGGTACACCCGTTGATCTGACTCCGTCGGCCCTGTTTTTATAAACATTATTATAGGTACTTGGCCGACCTGCGTTATTCCCTGCCATATAACCTGCCCTGAAGCCAGCATTGTATCCATGATAATACCCATGATGGTAACCGTGATAGTAACCATGACGATAACCATATCGGTAACCACCCGGTCCCCACCAGCTGTAGTACGGCCTGTACCAGCCATAACTGAACCATCCATAACTGAAGCCATATGAAAAACCCCAGCCTGTCCATGGATTGTAATGAACATTAAATCCATAGGTTACAGGACGTGGATAATAATAGGTATGATACCAGGGGCGGTAATAATAACCGGTGCCATATACAACCACGCCTCCATAAACATAAGAACACGTGTATCCCGGTGTATATCCCACATAGACTACCTCCGGCGTATAATCATAGATATATACATATTTTACATTATAGACCGGTGACTCCGGTGGTATTTCATCTACCTCATCCGGACGATCCACGCTCACCGCCCAGGGTCCTTTTGGCTGGGTCGATTCGAACCAGATGCCATCATCCACACAATAATATTTTTTATTAATCAATAATACCGTTTTATCACTGTTTTCGGCATAGGCAACAGAAGTGCCGGTAACCTTTGTAAATTGTGGATCCCCATCATAATTCACTTCTACCGTGGCGGTTTTACGATCCACGGTGGCGGTCTGTGGAATGGTCTGCTCCAACACAGCCATCTGCGCCTCTTCAGTCCCTGGAATGTTCGATCTGACATTTGCCATATCACTTCCTGCAGGGATCCGGCCGAAATCATCAGGTAAAGCATCCGGTTCGCGGAACTTCCAGTCACCATCATTTAATGATTTTGAATAATACCAGCGGCCTGCTAACAGAATATAGTGCTCCTGGGAATTGATGTCCATGATAATGTCACTTTCGGAATTGTCGACATATAAAAGGGAAGTGCCTTCAATGGATTTATAATCCGGTTGACCATCAACAACGACCAACTCGGCTGGACGGGTGGAGACGATCAGTTCAGGAGCCTCCTCCAGGGTCATCATCAGCGAGTCTTCCTCCGGCTTATATCCCTCCATGGCTTTTTCAGACAATTTAAAAACATTGGCTGGTACTTTTCCCAGATCTGACCAGCCGGTAATTACCTGTTTTGATGAATACCAGAATTTGCCTCCTCGAAGATAGTAGAGGCCAGACTTCTTATCTTTAACCAGAAAATACGGAGTGTTCACCACATATTCGACGTTATTGTCCTCCGTTTTTTGAAAGATCGGATCCCCATCGATCATGACCAATACCGCTGAATTCTGACGGTAGTAGATATCCGGGGGATCGTTCTTCAGATTATCAGAGAGACCCTGCTGTTCTTCTATCATTTTCAAACTGGCCAGCAGTTGATCCAGAGACATAAGTTCCGATGATCCTTCAATTTTATCTTCCAGCAGACGTGCAAAACGATCAATCTTTTCCTGATCAACATCCGGAAACCGTGTCTGGATGATATCAATCTTTTCCAGTTCAACGATCCGTTTGTCAATATCGGTTTTCATGCGGGCTTTGAACCAGATTGCACCAAAGATCAGATCACCTTTTTTGGGTTTCACGGATACTGCCATTCTTCCCTCAAGAATATCATTCTGAAAGGATTCAGGCTGTGGCTGATAAAGGGTAAAGGTGTTGTCCTCAATTAAAATTTCCCGGGGCCAGGAAAGTGGATCTGGTTGTTTTTTCTGGGCTGGAGCTATTAGATAGCATATGGTCAGTGTGATAGTGAGTATATATTTCATTGAGTTAGATTTAAATCAGAGATCCATTTTGCCTTTAAAGGTCCTGAATAAATTCTTACAAAGATAGGGAAGTCGTTCTAATGTCTTCAAATAAAATGAATGAAACAAACAATTCACGGCAATCCGGGTTTTTAACTTAAAGATCAATTTAAGCCTAAACAAGAAAGCTGTTAGAATGTTCTGACTCATCAGATGATTAAGAAATGAAAAAATTCCTGTCGGATTTAAAACATATTTAATCAGACAGGAAAAAGAAACATAGAAAATATAGGATAAATATATAACTTAGTAAATGGGTCAATAATTGATCGCTGGAATTCACTAGGGAGATAAGACCCCCGCGATTCCGTTTATTAATTTTCCTGGTCGTTATCGACAAATGAATTAAATGTTTGATAAATTTCCATTTGGAATGATAGGTTAATTTAGACTGAATGAATAGACTTTTACTGATTATAAACATCCTGATGATTCCTTTTGCCACGGCTTTTTCGCAGGTAAATGTGGTGAAAGGAAGAGTTATTTCCGCCGCCGATGGGCTGGGCCTACCAGGAGTAAACATACTCATCGAAGGTACTTTGCAGGGAACAACCACCGATCTGGAAGGGAATTATTCCATACAGGCAGGAAGTGAGGATGTGCTGGTGTATAAAATGGTTGGAATGCAAACAGTCCGGATCGAGGTGGCCAGTCAGTCCATCATCGATGTCAGGATGGAAGAAGAAAGCAAGGTGCTGGAGGGAGTGGTAGTGACGGGATTTCAGGAAGTCGACCGGAAACTTTTTACCGGTTCAGCCGAAAGGGTAAAACTGGAAGATATCCAGGTAAAAAGTGAAGTGGATGTCAGCCGGATGCTGGAAGGCCAGGTCGCCGGAGTCACCGTGGATAATGTTTCGGCTACTTTTGGCACCTCTCCAAAGATCCGGATCAGGGGAAACACCTCGATCAATGGCAATAATCAACCACTTTTTGTAGTGGATGGCGTGATCCTGGAAGACCTCACCGATGTGAATACGGAGGATTTTATTTCCGGGAATGCCAATACCCTGGTAAGTTCTTCCATTGCCAACATCAATCCCAATGATATTGAATCCATCCAGATCCTGAAAGATGCTTCGGCAACCGCCATCTATGGGGCAAGGGCTGCCAATGGCGTCATTGTGATTTCGACCAAAAGAGGTAGAAGCGGGGATCTGCAGATCAATTATTCCGGAAATTTTTCATTCAAACTACGTCCCACCTACAATCAATTTGACCTGCTCAATTCTGCCGAAGAAATGTCGGTATACCGGGAATTATTCGAAAAAGGGCTTGTTGATATCAGCACATCCGTAAGGGCACAGAATTACGGGGCGATGGGTAAAATGTTCTCCCTCATTGCTGAACATGAGCTGCCTTGGGGTCCGGGCGGAACCCTGAATCAAGAATTCCTGAATCAATATGAAAATGCCAACACCGACTGGTTCGATGTTTTATTCAATGATATGGGATTTCAACAGCAACATTCCCTTGATTTCACATCTGGCGGAGATAAATCCAATAGTTTCTACTCGATCAGCTACCTGAATGATCAGGGACAGACGATCGCTGATGCAGTACAAAGAATTACAGGAACGGCTAGGAATTCCTACTTTATTTCAGATGCTTTCAACTTTGGGCTGAAACTGACGGGAAGTTACCGGAATCAGCAGGTTCCGGGGACACGTAACAGGGAGTTGGATCCGATTACGGGACGTTACAGCCGGAATTTTGACATCAATCCCCTGAGTTATGCGCTCAACACTGCCCGGTCGATCCGGCCTTATGATGAGGATGGTAACCCTGAATTTTTCCGAAGGAACTTTGCGCCCTTTAACATCCTGCAGGAACTTGATCTTAATTTTATAGATATCCGGGTGGTAGACCTGGCTTCCCAGATCGACTTTGAGTTTAGACCCATCACCGATTTTTCGATCAATGGTGTTTTCCAGGCCCGATATGCCAATACCACCCGGGATCATACAGTACATGAAAAAAGTAATCAGGCGGAAGCTTACCGGGCTGATGATACCCAGTTTATACAGGATGCCAACAACCTGTTATTCAGGGATCCCAATAATCCTGGTCTGAACCCGGTGGTAGTCCTTCCGGTAGGTGGATTCAAATACCTTGATCAGGATGACCTATTGAATTTATTCGCAAGAATCAGTGGACAATGGTCTAAAAATCTGAATGAATCACATGAGATCAATATTTTTGGAGGTGCTGAAATGCGTTATTCCGACCGGAGTTCCACCAGTTCCACGGGTCTTGGTGTGGTGTATGAAAGTGGCGGGATCGTCATCACGGATCCCAATATCATTGAATTTTTTAACCTTCAGAATATTTCCATTTTCTCCCTGGAAGAACAGAGAGACCGGTTTCTGGGTTTCTTTCTCAATGGAGGATACGCTTTTAAATCGAGATATGTGGCGAATTTCACAGCCCGTTACGATGGCTCTAACCAGTTAGGTGAAAGTGACCAGGCACGTTATCTGCCCACCTGGAATGTAAGTGGTGCCTGGAATATCGAACAGGAATCCTTCATGTCAAATTTCACTTACCTCGATTATCTCAAGCTCAGGGCTACCTACGGTCTATCCGGGAACCTGCCTCCCGAATCCAGTGCCTTACTGAATCTGCAATCTGCAGTTACCATCAGGCCCACGGATGTTGAGCCATATCTCTTCATACAGGATCTTACCAATACCGAATTGACCTGGGAAAAACTGAAGGAATTCAATGTGGGGATCGATTTTGGTTTATTTAACGGCCGGATCAGCACTTCCATCGATTATTATAGAAGGCAGTCTTTCGACCTGATCGGCATCGTACAAACCAGTGGGATCGGTGGCCAGGGCCTAAAAATCGGTAATTTTGCTGACATGGAATCGGATGGGTTTGAAGTGGGGCTTAATACAGTAAACATACAGACCGCCGATTTCAGGTGGACGAGTAATTTTAACATCTCCTATACCAAGGACCTGATCACTAAACTTGATTTCGGACCCAGACTGGTGGATGCCATCGGCCAGAATGGGGCAGCGGTGCTAGGAGGCCCCAGAAGAGGTCTTTTCTCTACCAGCTTTGCCGGATTGAACCAGGTGGGTATCCCTGAATTTTATGATGAGACGGGAGAAAAGGTCTTTAATCTCGATCTCCAGGGCCGTGAAAACCTGGAAGGCCAACTGATCTATGAAGGACCTACAGAGCCCAGGGGTGCCGGAGGTTTTAACAACACTTTCTCCTATAAAGGTATATCGCTCAATGTTTTCCTGTCTTATAAATTTGATTACAAGATCAGGCTGAATGATGCTTACTACCCCGTTTATACTGATTTCGACGCACTCCCCGGCGACCTGGTTGACCGTTGGGCTGTACCTGGAGATGAAACCCGGACCAATATTCCCGTGATCCTGGATGCAGGTGTGGCCCAGATCAATGGGGATATCGTTAATGCCTATAACCTCTATAATAAAAGTACCGAACGGGTGGCGAACGGGGATTATGTCAGATTGAGAACTGTACAGGTCTCTTACCGTTTCCCTTCAGCATGGATCACACGGATAGGATTCCGCAATGCTTTTATTACCTTGGAAGGCAATAACCTGGCGCTCCTCTATTCGGATGATAAACTGAATGGACAGGATCCCGAATTCTTCGCAACAGGTGGTGTGGCGCTTCCTCCGCCCAAAACAATAACAGTAGCCTTGAATATTGGATTATGAAGGACCAGACAAGCATGAATAAAAAAGCATACGATACAAATTTTGCTGGAAAAATTCCAGGCCTGATACTGGCTATGGGACTGTTGCTGATCAGCGGATGTAATAATTTTCTGGATGTAGTCCCTGATAACCGGGTGGCGCTCAACAATCTTGAAAAGGCCGCCCAGTTATTGACCAATGCTTATTCGGACGCCAGCTATGCTTTTACTGATTGGATGACCGATAATGTGGCCTACACACGGGGCGTGAACCTGCGGACCAATCACCAGGAATCTTATGCCTGGGAAGATGAAACCACCGATGCCACTGAACCCGATACTCCTACTTTCTTCTGGAATGCCACCTATAACGCCATTGCACATGCCAATGAAGTGTTGGCAATACTGGATGCTCTTGAAGCTAAAAACGAGGAAGATGAGGCACGGAAAAGAGCTGTCGAATCAGAAGCGTTATTAACCCGGGCCTATGGGCATTTTATGCTGGTCAACCTGTTCGCAAGACATTATGATGCTCAACGGGCTGGCACCGATCTGGGCGTACCCTACGTAGATACACCTGAAACGGTATTTATCAAGACCTATAAACGGAATACGGTACAGGAAGTATATGACCGGGTGGAAACAGATATGCTCAGGGGACTGGAGTTGGTCGATGATAGTTTTTTTGCCAACTCAGGAAAATATCATTTCAACCGGAACGCGGCCCTTGCTTTTGCCTCAAGGTTCTATCTTTTCAAAGGAGATTTTCAGAAATGTATTGAATACAGCAATGATTTATTGGGGAATGACCCTTCCGTTTTTGTCAGGGATCTTACTTCCGATGAATTCCTGAATGCCAGTTCCTCCATCGATGGGTACGCACAATTATATTCCTCTCCTGATCTTCCAGGTAATCTGCTTCTGATGAGGAAAGTATCGCTGGTACAGCGTACTGATTTTGGGCATGGACCAACGACTACGCTGTTTAATGACTTATTTGGGCTGAATCCATTTCAGGGCACGGTAGATGAACGGGAAAATCCTGCCTTGGTAAAAGGGGAGAATGGAGTATTCCCCATCCGGTATCAGAGCCTGTTCCAGCGAAGCAGTCTGAATTCCAATGTAGGAACTCCTTATCACATCCACCTGGCTTTCAGGGGTGAAGAAGTCCTCTTTAACCGGATGGAGGCACTCATCGAGCTGAACCGCCTGGATGATGCCATCAACGACCTCCAAGTACTGGTCGATAACCGGTATAGCGGCCAGCCCGTTACCGTTTCGATTGAATTGTTGCGGGAGGCCTTCGGCGTTGCAGGCGATCCTTTTATCAGTGATAAATTTATCCTGGATATCTACGTTCAGATCGAACGAAGGAAGGAGTTTATTGTTCAGGGTCTCCGCTGGTTCGATATCAAAAGGTTTGAACTTGAAGTGGATCATAATCTGGCAGATGGATCAACCATCACCCTGGATAAAAAAGATCTCAGAAAAGTATTACAGATCCCGGCATCGGCCATAGAAGTCGGAGGTTTACAACCCAATCCCAGGTAAAAAAATGAAATCCGGCAATATGAAGATATCTTTAAAAAAATCAGTTTTCTTGATCCTGTCATTTGGAATGATCCTGGTGATGAACGGGTGTTATGAAAAAGAAACGCTTGATGTGCCTGTCTACCAGGGATCCGATGCCATTAAGAATGAATTGGATCAATACATTGATGCGCATTTTATCCAGGAGTTCGGGATGGCCATCCGGTACCGGTTCGTGGACCGGTATGTGAGCCCCACACAGCGCGTGACGCCTCCCCGGCTTGAAGTGGTGAAGCCCATGCTTGATTTGATTGATGAATTCTGGATTGACCCATACCTTTCAGTTGAAAATGGCGAAGTTTTTTTCCGTAAACATGTGCCAGCGGAGATCGTATTGCTTGGCGGACTGATCTACAATGAAGATGGAACGGTGACACTTGGAACGGCGGATGCAGGAGCACAGATCACCTTTACGGATGTGAATTCCCTGGACATGAATGACATGAATTGGCTTTTATTACAATTGCAAACCGTTTACCATGAATTTGCGCATATCGTACACCAGCGCTATAAATTGCCTAATGCATTCGAAACCATTTCACCACAGGGCTATACCAGTTCCGGTGCCTGGTTTACCCTGACCAATGAAGATGCCCTGGAAAGAGGATTCGTTTCTCCTTATGCAACAGCTTCTCCAAATGAAGACTTCGCCGAAACAGTTGCCCATTTTCTTTATGAAGAAAACTTTTACGAAAATTATATCATACTGGAAGCGTCTTGTGTAACACCTGAATGTGAAAAGAGGAATGAAGGCAGAATCATGATCAAAGAAAAGTTGAATTCCATCTCAGCCCATTATCAAAAGGTGACCGGGGTGAATCTTGAAGAAGTTCGGCAGGTTGTTCAGTCTAAATTACAATAGCATGAAAATGAAAATCTTTCATCCTGGCATTTTGATACTGATGATCCTGATGTTTGCTTGTAATGAGGAGAAAGTAGCAAAACTTCCTCCCGTCGAACAAAGGGTTACGGAAGCCATTTCCAATTTAAGATCGGATCTGATCTCTCCTTCGAATGGCTGGAAACTGGAATATAAACCGACCAATGAATCGGGTGTATTCTTTATGCTGCTCGAGTTTGATGAAAATGATGAGGTCCGGATCAAATCGGATCTGGCAGACAATGAGGGAGAATTTTTTGACCACACTATTCCATGGCGCATCGATAATGCCATGGGGCTGGAGCTGATCTTTGAAACTTATGGCGTTTTTCATTATATGTTTGAACTGGATGGGGCCACTTTCGGGGCCGAATTTGAATGGCTGTTTGTGAGTAAGGATGGAGAAAAACTGATATTCAAGAGCATTTCAGATGTCACCAATGACCAGACGAATATCATCCTGGAGCCTGCTTCCCCCAATGATGAAAACCTTTTTGCGCGCGATATAGCCCTAAACCTGAACGAATTTACCACCATCGGTCCGAAGGCATTGGAAGTACCCAGATCCAGACAACAGATTATCCTGGAGGATGCCAATATTTCGGTTTACTGGTCACTGGATCCTGCCAAACGCATCGTCGAATCATCCCTGGCAGGCACCGGTACAGATTTCGAAGATCCCGATTTTTCAGCTGTGGTTCTGAATCATAGTAGTGGTTATCAATTACAGAATGGTGCAATGATCCTACTGGAACCACTCGAATTTGTATTGAAAAACACCCTATATTCAATTGAATCGATCAAATTCTCAGAATTTTCCAATACAGGTCCAAGCCTCTGCTCATTCGGGATTGATGACGGGCCCTTATATACGGGTCAGATCAGTGGCCTGGGTTCGATTTCGATGGTAGCCAGCCTTTTTGATCTGGAAGGGACCGCTTTTCAACCGATTGCTGAATTCCCTTACAGTGTGAATTCATTTTTTATTTTCGATGAGACCAGTACTTCCCTGTCAGAGGAAGGAAAGATCATTGCTGAAAAATTCCCAAATGCGGTGGGATTTCTGTTTTATTACGGATTCGATTCCAATTCCCAGCCTTCCAATGCCGTCGGATTTATCCTGAATGACGGAAGTGGGAACTCGGAACTTTATGTCCGCGAATTTCTTCCAACGACTACAGTAGGCAATAAAATTAATGTGAGTTTAACTGATACCTACTATCATTCGGGAACCCCCGGTCCGGATGATGAGGCCAATCTGGCCGAGATTACCGATCTGTTATTTGATGGGGGGAGCGTATATGCTTTTGATTTCCCTGTAGAAGGACTTACCGTGTTTAAATTGTTCAATCCCTGCAATCAATACGAGATTTTGCTTGTACGGTAAAGTTTATAACTACATAATAGATTATTTACATTAGCCTTCCACCCTTAACAATCCCTCCATTCAGGAACTGGTGAATCGGTTAGCTTCGTTATCGGTTAATCATAAAATGGGTAAAGAAAATTGAAAGAGATCCCCCGAATTGTATAACCGAGGATGCGAAGAATTGCCAATTCGATCCCCACAAATCATTATATTTACCGATTGATCATTCTATCTGAAAGAAAAGATCAACTGAATAGAGCCCGATCGATACCTGAACAAATCCTTGCCCATTTTCATCCACCACACCTGTAGGTATCGTGACCGGATTAAAAGTAATGACTTCCATAATCTCAAAATCACCTTCCTGCGCATTCTCAATATCGGTCCCGTCAAAATCAATGAAGGTCAGCTCCCAGTCTTCGCTGGTTAGAATGTAGGGATCACCTCCGGGATTTATATTAAATCCTATGGGCAGTTCGAATGGTGCCAGGTCAACCAGCATTGGGGTGGCAATAATTCTACTGGGATCATCCTGAGGCCCAAGGACCAGGATAAAATCAGGAAGCTTGGTAGAATCAGGCTGTCCGGCCGGATCGTCCCAGTCATTTCCCTCTGGATTTATAAATGGAAAGCTATTGATGCTGATGCCAGTCATTACACGTTCGCCCACCGTAATATTCCTGGATAGGGAATCACGCTGGTTGTCATCCGTAAAAGCCGTAAGGGTAACCTTATACGTGCCACTTTCTTCATAGGTAATGGTTGGACTTATTTGAGTGGATGTCTGACCATCCCCGAAATTCCATTGATAACTTGAGGCGTTCAGTGTAAGGTTCTTGAAAATCACTGGTTTCCCAACCTCCACTATTTCAGGCTCCACACTGAAATCCACCTGAGGAACCGGTAGCTTCGGATCCTCATCCTTACACCCCATCACATAAACGACCAGCAGAAAAACACCTATTAGTTTGTAAACTTTTGTCATATAAATATTTTTTAAATTGAAGTGAACGCTAATTTAAGGCAAAAATTTATATTTCCTAAATAGAAATTTAATTGAAAATTGGAAGATCAATAAAAGCTGCGATACATGATATTCAATTTAAGGATTTTCGAATAAATTTCAAGACTTGAAGCAACATGATGAAAACCAGAAAGGACAATCTAACAGCAATGGATCTTGTAAACCAGGTATTGATTTCCATGAAAATTATTGAATCAGATGCCTCATTAAATCAACGCCAAGTAATGCAGCTGCCGTCAGGCCCACGGACCAGAGAATGATCCCGATAATCAGAAAGATCATCAACCTCCGGGTATCCTTTACCACAGCCACGCCAATAAGTACAGCAGGGATCGGCCCCAGGGTACCACATACGATCAAGCCAAGTCCCACCGTTCCATAGCGGTCCAGCAGGTGTGTGAATTTTTCTTTTTTTCTTTCCAGCCTTTCTTCACCTATTTTTTTAAAAAGCCATTTCTTGAAGGATTCCCCGGAAAAATACAGAATAAAAACGGTCGTGATATTGCCCAAAGCAGTAAAACCAGCAATGATCACCGGATGTGCATTGAGGGCAACCCCTACGGGAACTCCCTTATAGAGACCTGTGATGCCAGCCAGGTAGATGGCGCCGATTTGAAAAAGAATTTCGTGCATAGCGATATGAAGGGTAAAACTAATCAAAATAAATCACGCGGTATGGAAATCCTCTCATAACATATTGCTTTAGCTCTATGTTGAAAGCTCATAAAGTTGGCTTTAGCCATACTTCGATTTCCATAGGCTGAAGCCCATTTTGCCTCGTGATCGAGCCCTCAGGATAAATCATGAGGTTGGTGGCTGCATTTTATCTCATAACATATTGCTTCAGCTGTATGATCGATGATCGATATCGATGGCTTTAGCCGTACTTTGGTATACCCGGGCTGAAGCCCGGAAAGCTCCGTGATCAGGTCCTCAGGATTAATTCTGAGGTTGGTGGCTGCATATCATCTCAGCACATTTTGCTTCAGCTGTATAAGCTATAATCGATATCGATGGCTTTAGCCATGCTAGAAGATTCAAGAGGCTAAAGCCCGCAACGTATCCCCATATAACTTCAGGATTAATCCGGAGGTTGCGTGATCTATCAATTGATCATTGATCATTTCATTTATATCCCCTTTTTTTCTATTTCCTCAATTCGCGCCCTGATGCTGGCCTTTTTCTCCTGTGCCCGAGCGACAATCTGTTTGAATTCTTCCTCATTCCGGATATTGTTAAAAAGAGGGTCATATAAAATGAAGTTTTCATAGGCATATAAAAACCCGGGGAAATCAACGATGGTAAACCCTTCTTTCTCCTGCTTTCGTAGCCATTTTAAGGCTTCCTCCTTATTTCCTAAAAATGAATAGGTACCTGCCAGATTATAATATACGCCACTATTTTCAGTGGTAGAATCCCCATTTATTTTTTCTTTACAATCGCTTATAAATTCATCGAATAGCTGTTGGGCATCTCTCCTACTACCGTTCATCCATAATGTATAGGCATATCTATGATTATATCTCTTGATATTTAATCCTTCAACTTTCATTTTTTCTTTCGCTTTTATCCAATATTCTTCGGATTCAGAAAATCTCTTTAGATAAGCATAGGTCTCAGCTTGTTTTCTTAAGAAAAAATAATAATCAGGAAACAATTGAAGAACTGTCTGGTATGCCTCAATGACCTTATCAAATTTGCCTTGTACTGAATTCATCCATCCCAACCACATGTATGGGTATCCAGTAGGATGGTCCGGATCCAGTGTGATCATTTCACCAATAATTGATTCGGCCGCGTTATAATCACCAATATCAAGATAAAATTCAGTCATTTTACCTTTGAGTATCAATAATTCGTAATTATCATGTTCCAGCTTTTCAGCTTTGATATAATTGATAATTGATTGTTCATAATTAAATCTTTGATGGTATAGCAAACCTAAAAACCGGTAGGCTCGTGCATCATTCGGATTTAAATTAATGGCATGATGAAGATCCTCAAGAGCATCCTCTTCCTTATTGGTTATGGTATAATATAAACCTCTCAAAGTATAACCATCGGAAAGATCCGGATCAATAGATAAGGCCAGGTTACAATAATCCATCGCAGAATCTAAATAATTAACAGAATTCCGTTCCTTTCTCCAATTATACCTCCACCAAAAAGTCCAACTCATATCCGCATATGCCTGGGTAAATTCAGGATCAAGTGACAGGGCATACCGATAAAATCGTATGGCATTTTTAAAATCCTGCTCATCCTGACTAAACCAGTATTTAATATTATATTCGTTTCCACGGAGATAATAATCGTAGGCGTATAAACTGTTCGTGGGATTTTCATGAATCTTTTCTTGCTCTTCCTGGGTTAATATCGTTTTCAACTCTATGGCAACTGAATGTGCTACTTCACTTTGTACAGAAAAAATATCCGACCAGTCTCTTTTATATTCTTTTGCCCAGAGATGTTTGTCATCTTTTGTAATTATTAACTGAACAACAAGATTCGCTTCCTCCCCGACTTTCTGAAAGCTTCCTTCAATGATATAATTGACATTCAGTTTTTTCCCGATCTCGGGCAGACTTTGTGTCGGATTACGGAATTGTTCAACGGAAGTGCGAGACCTGACCTCCAATTCCTTTATTTTTTGCAAATGATTGATAATCGCATCCATCATCCCATCCGCCAGGTATTGCTCATCCGGATTGGAACTCAGGTTTTTAAAAGGGATAACGGCGATGGATTTTTCCACATCCGGGATTGATTTTTCCGGTAATTTATGCCAGATAAAAACTGAAATAATCAGCAGTATAAGACCGATTATAAAGAAATAAGGCTTATTCAAAAGGAATTTCCGCTGATTGACTTGTTTATTTGTTACAGGATCCTTTACAATATCATTTATGTCATATTTTACTTGATAAACCTTCACGGATTCTTCCACATTTTTTAAAATCTTTTCATCCACAAAAACAGCGTTGATATCTGCTTTATTTTTAATATCCTTATATACAGCGGATGAAATCAAAATGCAGTCTTCCCCAGCCAATTCCTGTAGCCGGGAAGCTATATTTACACCATCACCCCAGGCATCTCCTTTTTCGAATACCAGGTCCCCCTCATGAATACCAATCCTGAGTTTAAATTCTTCCTTCCAGCAGGCCTGTTGAATGGCAATGGCACATCTTACCGCATTCGCATTGGTGGTAAAACTGGCTAAAATTGCGTCCCCGATATCCTTAATATATTCTCCCTGATATTGTTTAATAAGTGATTTATGGATATTGGAATTTTTCTGCAGGAGGCGTAATGCCTGTTCCTCATTTTTCCCCATCAGGGCCGTATACCCGACGATATCCGTGAACATGATGGCAGCCAATCGTCGTTCCGACATTAAAGTCAAGGTTTAAAAAGTTAAATCAAGTTAGGGAAAATACTTTGATTTCTCAATGGTGTTGAGCGGATGTTTTTATATCATGAGGTAGTGATACATGGTTTTTGTCACGGAAGCAAGGCCCCACAAATCAATATTAATATGCTTCAGAATCAAACATATGTATAGTAAAATCCAACACTTCCAAGAAAAAGGTATTTTGTAACACATTGATTTTCAATACGTAAAATGATGGCATTATATTTGGTCCATTTTCCTAAAAGTCAATGTCATGCTAAGGCATCTGTTTTTAATTGCTTTTCGAATCATTCAAAAACGAAGTTATTATGCCATTTACAACAATTCTTTATCTGTGTGAAAGGCATTACAAACAAATCCGGAGGCTGTCATGCGACATGTCTGATATTGGAAAAAGAATAGGGATTTTGTATCTTATATAACATTACAGTACAACATGATAGTTGCATTCGGGAACATGAAAAGTAAGATAACTTTTTTGCTTATTTTAATGATTTTTAATACAGGGTTTGCTTTTCCCAGTGATAAAGATTCAGGTACGCAGAAATATTTTGGATTTACAATCGGATTATCCCATAATCAAGTCAAAGAAAAGGTTCTCAACGATATACGACATCAGGGAACTTTTTTCCCGAGCCCCATTTCTTTTATCTATGAAAAGGCGAAAATCAATGCCATTCAGGCATTTGAGTTCAACCTTCATTTTACGGGCTTAAAAAGCCGGTATGATCCGGATGTATCCTCATTGATGATCCATCCGGATATTAATTACAGGTATCTCTGGAAAATAAACAGGGCGAATGAAACCTGGGGGTTTTATCTTGGGGGCATCACAGGTTTGAACATGCAACTGGGATGGTATGATAACTGGGACGACAGCCACTTGTACTGGCTTACCTCCTATTATCTGGGAGCGGATGGAAGATGGAACTATAAGCTTTCAGATAAATCTTTTTTTTATCTCGATATCAGTTTCCCACTGCTGTCGGTCGTTTCGAGACCTCCGGAAAGATTTTTATATAAAGGAGTGAATCCTGAATTTAGCTGGATAATCTCCGAAATACACGAAAATCTTAGATTAACTTCAGTACATCAACATTTTGCAATGAATGTAGATCTTGCGTATGAGTTACGTTATTCTGAGAAATCGAAGTTAAGGATATTTTGGAGGATTTATTATCTGAATAGTAATATGGAATACTCGAAAAATTTGAGGGTCATTTCCCACACAATCGGAGCTACTTTACTTTTTTAAGATGACATAAAAGAATGCAAAGTGTAATGAATAACACGCGATCCATATGGGTGATATTTCTGCTAGGTTGGGGACTTTCTGGATGTATGAAAGATGAAAACATTAAGATTAATTATGAGGTTTATCTACCTGAACCAATTGAGGACGGATGGGAAATTTCGACGCCTTGGCAGGAAGGATTTTCGGAAGAAGGTATAAATGAAGTGTATAGAAACTTTTATTCAGAAGATCTATATCCTGCCATTCATAGTCTGCTTATTGTAAGAAATGGAAAACTGGTTGCCGAAGCCTATTGCAGGGATAAAAAAGATAGAGACAGATTTCACAACATTCAATCGGCTACAAAAAGCATAACCTCCCTGCTGGTTGGAATTGCGGTGGATCAGGGCTTCCTAGATTCCGTAAATCAGGAAATATACCTATTCATTCCCGAATACTTTGATGATGATATTAACAAGAGGAAAATAACCATTCGAGATGTTCTGACCATGGAAACCGGACTGGATTTTGATAATGACAAACATACGGTGGAATTGATCAATTGGAAAGGCAGCAGTCTTGAATACGTTTTGCATAAGAATTTAATTTTCACTCCGGGTACTGACTGGTATTATGGAGATGGAAATCCGCAATTACTTTCCGGGGTCATCCAGAAAGTCACAGGAAAAACGGAAGAAGAGTTTGCCAGGGAAAATCTTTTTGATCCCCTTAATATTTCTTTATATCAATGGGAAAAAGCAGCTGATGGTTTAACTTTTGGTGCCGTCGGACTTTGGCTTACACCGCGGGACATGGCTAAAATTGGCAGGTTGATGGTACAGAACGGTATCTGGAATGGAAGGCAGATCATTTCTTCGGAATGGATTGCTGAATCTACACGGCGGCAATCCTCTTTTCAAAATTATGGATATTACTGGTACCCCTGGGAGGAAGAAAATGCCTATTATGCTTCCGGACATGGAGGACAATTAATTTACGTAGTACCTGAAAAACAGCTAGCTGTTGTCATAACTGCCGATTCCTACAGTAATTCATCAGCACTCGCTTCACGATTTAATGAGTTGTTCATTGGAATACGCTCTTCCATAATAGAATAACTTCACTTTTTAATCCGTTGTATATAACTATCCTTTCCTATACAAAATCCGTAACTTTATAATAGGGCCTGTTCCTAAAGGAGGTTCATATGAAATGGCCTACCAGAAGAAGTTTTCTAAGATCCGGGCTACAGGTTATTCTTGTTGGCTTTTGTGCTATCTTTTTTTGTTTCAACCTGAAGAAAACAGGGACCGGGAGAAAAATCGAATCATTTATCAAAGGGAAGAAACTCGTCCGATCAACCTCTGATTCTGATCTTCCCTACCTTGAATTACACTGTAACGGGCTCTTAAAACAACGAGGTGAAGAACTCTGGGAGATCATGGAACATTGCCGGTTGTGCCCCCGGGAATGTGGCGTGAACAAGCTAATAGGGGAAAGGGGATTTTGCGGAGCCAATGCCCGGTTGGAAATTTCGGCCTACGCCCCGCATCATGGAGAAGAAAAACCACTCCGGGGCACCGATGGATCTGGCACTATTTTTTTGACCCATTGCAGCTTACGATGTGTGTTCTGTATCAACTGGGAGATCAGCCAGGGAGGCCAGGGTTCGGAGAAAAGCATCCGGGACCTGTCGGCTATGATGCTGGATCTTCAGAAAAGGGGTTGTCATAATATCAATTTTGTGTCACCCACACACTATTCCCCTCATATTGTTAAAGCAGTGGATATTGCAGCCGGAAGAGGATTGCACATCCCGCTGGTATACAATTCCTTTGGCTGGGAACGGATTGAGATCCTGAAAAAACTGGATGGAATCGTGGATATTTATTTGCCGGACTTTAAATATTCTGATCCTGAGATGGCGGATAAATATTCCTCAGGAGCAAAAAGCTACCCTGAAATTACCAAAAAAGCTCTCCAGGAAATGAACCGCCAGGTAGGTGTCGCCCGGCCGACAGACAATGGTCTGATGTATCGGGGTTTGATGATCCGTCATCTGGTGATGCCCAACCGGGTAAGTGGATCCAAGGCAGTGATTCAATGGATTGCAGAGAATCTCCCGAAGGAAACCTATGTCAACATCATGTCACAATACCATCCGTATTATAAAGCAGCTGATTATCAGGAAATAAACCGTAGAATTACCCGGACTGAATATGGCGAGGTCCTTTACTGGGCCAGGGAAGCTGGTCTCACCAACCTGGAGGTTCAGGGATACTGGTGGTAATGTAAGTACTATTTAGAAGACGTATAACGTATGAAGGTATTGATCTAACGGTACTGGTCTGACGAGATCCGCTGGTCAGACCACGTTGGTTCGTCTGACGAGGATGTCTGGTCTGACGAGGTAATCTTTATTGGTGAAAAATTCAGGAAGGTTCAATCCGCAGATAAATCCGCGCAGACCAGTTCTTTATCACTCCGGACAAAAACATGCTTGTAGGCAAAGGCCGGAAGTGCCCAGGTCACTCCTTCTCCACCGCGGTTAAGCTGTTCCTTGGTGGGTTCTATCAATCTGGCCCGGCTCAATTCTTCAAAACCTTTTTCTGTAAGCCTGGCAATGATCAGCTCCCCATTCTCATTGAACATATAAGTTAGTACCCCATTCTGAATCAAATGAATGTTCGCCCACCGGGCCTGCTTTACCGCGGTCAGGTCTTCCCATATCCGGTCACCGGTCTTCAAATCCAGACAACGTAACTCCCCGTAACTGTCAACTCCATAAATATAATCTCCTTTCAATAGGGGGGTTGAGATACAACAATGCAAGGCATCCGTATGCCTTTCATCCTTCCCTGCCCGCTGCCAGACCTTATGAGCAGTAAGATGATCCTCATCCAGTTTCAACAATAATGACCCGTCAAAAAAATTACTTACGAAAATATATCCATTATAATATACCGGTGAGGCAATATTGATGGTCATCTGCTCCTGCCGGAATTCTTCCTCCCAGTATATTGACCCAGTCTCCGGATCCAATCCCACCACATGCTGGGCGGTCCAGACAACCACCACGGGTTTCCCCGCCTGTTCAATGAGAATGGGTGCTGAATAGGAAGCATCATCCTTCAACGATCTCCACAGTTCTTTCCCTGTTAATTTATTCAAGGCAACCATACAGGCTTCTCCGCTTCCCCCGATATTGAGAATGATTTTCTCTTCAAGAATCAGGGGAGCGGCTGAAATCCCCCAGGTGGGCATCCGGATTTGATATTCAGTGTTGAGATCTTTCGACCAGATCACCTTCCCGCTAGCCTTTTCAAAACAAAATAAATGCCCCATGGCACCCAGTGAATACGCACGATCCCCATCAATGTTAACCGAAGCCCTTGGACCCGCCGGATAACCAATGCCCACATAATCACAATCGTAGGAAAAGGACCAGATCTTATTGCCATTCAGCGCATTAAAACAGAGAACCTGCTCTTTATTTTCCGGGTAATCCAGTCTATCAGTAAGATATACCCTTTGATCGGATACCGTCGGACCACTGTATCCGGCTGAAACCGGGACGCTCCATTTAATTTGAATCTGATCTCCATTGAACTCAGTTACAATCCCTGTTTCCTCCCATGTACCATCCCGGTTTGGGCCTCTCCAGTCAGGCCATTCATCCGATAATTCCAGATGGCCGGATAAGAGCCACCATAAAAAAATAAATTGAATACCAGAAAGATGCATCTCCTTTATATTTCAGCAAGTGTTTCAACCTGGGCATCCCCATTTTTGAATATCTCAGGTTTGATCTCCACGCCAAGTCCCGGAAGCTCCGGAGCAGAGACATACCCTTCTTCAGGTACCGGTACATTATTGATAAAATAGGGATACTGATGGGTATATTTCCAGTAATTGCTTTCCATGATCAGGAAGTTTGGCAAGGCGGTGGTCATGTGAATGGAGGCAAACCATAAAAGGGGTCCACCGCAGGTATGAGGGGAAGTCGGGATAAAATAGGTATCCGCCATATCGGAGATTTTCTTAGCTTCTGAGATACCTCCACACCAGGTGAGATCGTACATGATCACATCACAGGCTTTCATTTCAAGGAATTCCCTGTATTCATACCGTGTTGCGAGGGTTTCACTCATGCAAATGGGAACAGATGTTTCACTGGCCAGTGCTGCATATGATTGAGCATTATTCATCAGCATCACATCCTCCAGGTAAAGTATGTTGTAAGGTTCCAGTGATTTTGCAATGCGTTGCGCACTTGGCAGATCGAACCTCCCCCAGCAATCCACACAGATATCCATCTTTTGCCCTGCCACTTCCCGGATCTCTCTGATCCAGTTAAGTCCATTTTCCAATTCTGCGGAAGTGATGTAAGGTCCCTGAGCATGAAATGGGTAAATTTTCATGCAGGTGATCCCCCGGTCCAGCAAAAACCGCACGATCTCTGCTGTATCAGGACCCATTTTTGTATTGTTGATCGCCCAATAATCAGTGGTGGTATTGTAGACTTTCACTTTCGATCTTGTTTTGCCGCCGATCAGACGATATAAGGGAAGTCCGGAAGCTTTCCCCAATATATCCATCTGTGCCATGTTGATGGCGCTCAATATCCGCATATCCGCACCGCCTGCGTTACGCATGGCCATGTCATGATAGAATGATTGCCAGATCCCATCGATGTCCCGCGGATCTTTCCCGATCAAATGCCGTGTATAATCTTTCAACGTTCCAAGCTCCCCATTAGAAAATGGATAGGTTTCACCCGTTCCAACGATCCCATTATCTGTATGCAGCCGCACCCAGCAGAATTCTGCTCCACCCGAACCGCCGGAACCTCCCCCGATTTTTATTTGATCGCTGAAGGTCACTGCTTCTACCCTGACAATCTTCATGACATCGACCTCCTGAATAGCTGAAAGGGTACTGGAGGGGAGCATCCCGGCGCCTAATACCGCAAGTGAACTTAAACCCGATTTTTTCAGGAATTCCCTGCGTGAATTGGATTTTTGTTTCATTTTATCAGTTTTTTATCGTTTCAAAAGTTTCTGTTTCCGGTACAACAATTTTTCACGTCCAATACTTCCGCTTCCAGCCGGCAAAGTTCGATTTTCCTATTACGGTCTTTTTTATTTATGATCCCTTGCTAAATCAGTCCTCCGAATTACTGCTTCAACCACCGTCCATGCCTTTGATTTTATAAAGGTTCTTATTATCATAGTCAATAGCGGAATTATGATTATTAGTCTCGCTCAGACAATAACATCGCTGCATTTTGGACCAATCTGGAGGGTCCTCTCCAGAACATCCTGAATTGGGTATTATCCAAAATGAAAACCACCTTCCCTTTATTCATGGGAACAACTCCTACAGAAATTTTTCCTGCTAATTTCCCCAGATTATCTTTTGAGGCATATCCTGATACCAGCAATTTTGTCGAATCCTTTTCATAATAGGCAACTGTTTCCATCTTAGTCATGGGCTTGAGCGATTTCTGGTCCGTTTTGAGCATATAAAAAGTATCCCCTAAACCAAATGCGACCGGGTTCGATTTATCCACATGAGTAAGTAATGCAGCTCCCGGAATATTTTTCTGCGCATTGAATTTTTCACGGTCTGCATATTTAAGATATAGTGCATTTTCAGACGAGTCTTCAGGCATTTTTATCAGTTCAACTTCAGTCAATTTTGATTTCTCTTTTGTAAAATAATCGACAGAATTACCTGACAGGATTAAGATGCCGCCTTCATTGATCCAGAATTTTAATGAATTGATTTTTTCTTCCGAAAATATTTTATCCAGCGGTTGATAGGTGGAAGGAATGATCAGCACATCATACTTCCATAAATCAAAATTGTTGATATTCAATCTGCTAACAGCAATATCCGTTTCCTGGTCGAATAAATACCAAAGTTCCCCTGCATTGTAGGGATTAACAGGTGATTCTACCAGCATGGCCACTTCTGGTTTTTTAACAGGGAGCACATATTGCATGGATCCAAGATCAGGCCCCTTGTCAGTTCTGCTGGAATTTACTCCCAATATTTCAACCTCCGTGTATTTAGCAATGCTGTCAAGCTCATCAATTATTTTATCTTTTTTGTCCAGATTCCTTCCGGTAAGTACAATCACACTTCCAGCGGAAAATTGTTTTCCACCTATAATAAATGGCCTTTTCGCACAACGAACTTTATATTCTTTTTTCCAAAGCAACGAAAGCGCCTTGGGGGCATTACGTTGTTTCCAGTCAATTAAATACGCATAGTTTGAAGTTGGATTTTTCAGACCAGCACGGAACTTGAAGGGGTTCTTCAACCCTCACAAGTTCCGTCTTCAATGGAAATTCTGTTGAATAGATTTCAAGATTATAGGCATGTGGAATAGACCAACTGGTGATATCATAGGTAATAGTATCCTTCAATTCAAGCGATTTCGCAAACAGGGTTTCGATGAGGAAATGGCGGGATTGCCTGGAATCAATGATAAAAGTTCCCTTTTCAAATGACTTTGAAAAGATATCATCCCTGTCATACCCTTTCAGGTTGTTAAAATTACTTTTCTGTGTAGTGCGCTGAACAAGGACTCCATGGTGCATCAGCATATTCAATACATCATATAAATATCCATCCGGATCATCTGGAAGTAAATATATCTTATTTTTTGTTTTTTGAGGATTCAGAAAGTTTGCGGTATAACTAAGAAGTTCACGTTTCATTTGAACTGCTTTTTCAAGAAAAGCCATCGAAGTGATATAATGATCAAATATACTTTGCCGGAAATAGCGTACATAATCATCCTTGGTTCGAATGGCACGACCCTGGGTAGTCCCCTGTTCGCAGAGGATGGTTACTGATCCCATCAATTCTGCATATGATTCACTGTAACTTGGATAAAACTGATCGAATATTTCTTTGGTTGCATACCTGATCCTGTGCCTATCCAGTGCTTGAGTAGCGGCATTTGTTAAGGAATCTACAAACGCGAAACGATCCGTTCCGATCAGTGGATTCTGGGGTTCGATGGATGGTCCTGTAAAATAATTCTCATCAGGTCCCATTTCATGATAATCCACCATGAACTGGGGCATCCAATGCTGTATGATGCTAGTAGCCGCTTTTGTTTCGGGGTGCACATTCCACATAAAATCCCGGTTTAGATCAAACCAGTAATGATTGGTCCTGGCAGATGGCCAGGTACCCTGGTGTTCCATATCATTCCGGTCTGTTACAATCTGTTTTTGCTGCTGTGATCGATAGGTGAATGCAAATCGGTCTCTTCCATCCGGATTAAAACAAGGGATCAATATAATGATGGACTTCTCAAGGAGTTTCTCTGTTTCTGTATCCTTGGCTGCACAAAGGCGATACGCAACCTGCATACAGGTCTCCATGCTGGAAGCCTCATCGCCATGAATATTGTAGCCAAAAAGTATAACTACCGGATCCTCCTCCAAAATAGTTTTAGCTTCCGAATTATTAAATTTAAATGGATCGGTTATCTGAAGATGCCTTTGCCTGATCGATTCAAGTTTTAACTGATTGGAGGAAGAGGTTACAATCAAATGAACAAGAGGTCGGCGCTCATAGGTCATCCCATCAGACTGCATAACCAATCGATCGGATACGGCCGCCAGTTTTTCATAATAACTTAATGCCTCATGATAAAAGGTGATCTCGTCTCCCAGCTCATAACCCAAAAATGTGGCGGGCGAAGGGATATCTTCCATATAATTGATTTCAGGATCAAATTGAAACCGCTCAAGATGATTCTGTGATCTCGAAGAGTAAAATCCCAACATCAGAAAGGTCAAAAAGATAAATTGGATTAGATTTTTTTTCATCGTGAGTATCGGTTATTGATTTATTGGAAGTAAAAATTTATCATCTTCCGGGTATTCAGGACATTAGTTTTGGGGAAAAATCAATTTAATTCTATTGTTAAAAAGTGTGAGTAAGATAAATATTTTGAGTGGATATAACAATTAACTTTAATGATGAATGTAAATCGATGATTTCGAAATATCATCCTTTCCTCCAACAGGATCTCCAGTAGGAGGATCATTGAAAAAATATTAAAATCCACTAATATGCAGGTTCCATTTATAAAAACTTTGTAATCGGAAAGATTTTAATGCATTCAACAAAATCTGAATGATTCTTAATTGATACCTCTTGGCGATTTGTTGATCTTTTTCTTGAAAATCCAGGTACAATTTTTACATTTGGCTATTCATGAAACAAAAAAACAATACTGGATAAATAGTGCCATTACCCGCAAAAATTGAACGCCTCAAACCATTAAACGCCCGGGTGGGTATCCTGGGTGTTGGTCATCATACCTATTGGGAACAGTTTGAAGGCCTTCTGGATGATTTACTGGTTAAATTATCGGTTTTTGAGCAAATGGTGAGCGCATCAGAAGTTGAAACCTTTAATCTGGGCATTTCGGATTGTGCTGAAACGGCTTATCAACTGGTTCCGGAAATCAAATCGGCGAACCTGGACCTGCTATTTATAGATATGCTCACTTATGCGACTTCCAGCTCCATTGCCTCCATCTTTCGTGAGATCGACATTCCGAAGGTGCTGGTAGCATTGCAACCCCGGAAGGCCATGAATTACCAGGAAGCCTCCACTTATCTTCAGTTGTTGAATGACGATATCTGTGCCATGCCGGAATTTACCAATGTGGCCATGCGATTTGGAAAACCCATCCCTCCCACCATCATCGGGACCCTTTATGAGGATGAGGACGCCAGGGCAGAGATCATGGAATACTGCCAGATCGCCAAAGTGCTCAACAGTCTGAAAAACGCACGGATCGGTCAGATGGGACATGTGCTGGAAGCCATGCTGGACATGCATACCGATCCGACCCTTCTCACCGCTGTTTTCGGATGTCATATTGTTCAAACCGAACCTGAACAGGTGATCTGGCATTTCAGGAATACTGATGCGGGGGAAATAAAAAGTTATGAGGAAAAAATAAAGGATTTTTTTGATTTTCCAGACCCTAAGTCTGACCCCATTACTGAAAAACTCTCGAAAGAGGACCTTGAAACTGCCGCCCAGGTAGGAGTGGCCCTTGAACATTTTATTCATGAAAAAAAGCTGGATGGCCTGGCTTATTATTACGAAGGAGAGCCCGGTTCGGAAATGAGAAAAATGGTTACCAATTTCATTGTGGGAAATTCATTGTTGACCGCCGGAGGTTTCCCCATGTGTGGTGAAATGGATCTGAAAACATGCATTGCCATGATGATCATGGACCGGCTCGGAATGGGAGGCAGTTTTGCGGAATTCCATCCAGTAGACTTCAACGAAGGATTTGTCCTGGTCGGTCATGATGGACCCCATCACATCAATATTGCAGAAGGAAGGCCGCAACTGCGAAGTTTGAAAAAATTCCATGGGAAACCAGGAAAAGGGGCCAGCGTGGAATTCAAGATCAAAGAGGGACCGATCACCATGCTGGGAATCACCCAGAAATCCGATGGCCGGTTCAAATTTGTGATCGCTGAAGGGGAATCCAGGAGTGGTCCCATCCCACCTACCGGAAATACCAATACACGGGGGTTCTTTGAGCCCGATATCAAAACATTTCTGAAACGATGGTTTGCGGAAAGCCCTACCCATCATTTTGCACTCGGAACGGGACATCGGGCCGAGACCATCAGAAACCTCGGCAATTTCCTGGGTATTGAATCTGTGATCATCCGGAAAGTATGAGTGCCGGATATGTAATCGGAATTTTAATTGTCTACTTCGGCCTCCTATACATTGTATCCTGGTTTACCACCCGGAAAGCGGATGCCGCCACTTTCTTTATCGCCAACCGGAAAGCCCCCTGGCCATTGGTCGCCTATGGGATGCTTGGGGTTGGGATTTCGGGGATTACCTTCATTTCAGTTCCCGGACAGGTGGTCGATATGAAGTTTTCCTATCTCCAGATGGTGATGGGTTATTCCCTGGGACTCCTCGTCGTCGCTTTTGTTCTCCTGCCCGTTTTTTATAAAATTAAAGCCATCTCCATTTATTCCTATTTGAAAAACCGGTTTGGCACCTCTACGCATAAAACCGGTGCGATCTTTTTCCTGGTGGCCCAGTTAGCCACAGCGTCTTTCAAATTGTTTCTGATGGCTCATGTGCTCCAACTGGTCCTCTTTCAACCCCTGGGATTGCCTTTCTGGCTGACCGTCCTCGTGACGCTTTTATTGATCTGGTTATATACCTATCGCGGCGGGATTAAAACAGTCATTTTTACCGATACTTTACAGACAACCTTCCTGCTCCTTGCCCTGGTACTGAGCATTGGATCCATCAGTCACCACCTGGGATATTCATTCACCGAATTATATCAAAACATGAATTCACGGGGAATTTCGAAAATCTTCTACTGGTCATGGGACGATCCAAAAAATTTTTTTAAACTGGTTTTGACGGGTTTGTTGATGACCATCATGACAAACGGTCTGGATCAATCCATCATGCAGAAACATCTTACCTGTAAAAATCTGCCTTCCGCGCAAAAAAATATAGTTACCCTCGCTATCATTTTACTACTGGCAAATGTTCTGTTTTTATTTCTGGGAGGAGCATTGTATTTATTCAGTCTTTCCGGAAATATCGCGATTCCGGCACAGACCGATAACCTCTACCCCATGCTGGCCATTGATTATCTCGGTAAGATGGCAGGAACCTTTTTCCTGATTGGGATCGCAGCCGCGGCTTATTCATCGGCAGATTCTTCGTTGACGGGGCTGACCACTTCCTTTTGCATTGATATATTGAACTTCAGCGTGGAATCTCCAAATCAGCGAATACTCAGGCAGACCATACATTTCGGATTCACCCTGTTAATATTCGTATTGATCATGGTCTTCAAAGAGGTAAACAATGAAAGTGTGTTGTACGCCTTTATCCGGACCTCGGGATTTATTTATGGCCCATTGGTGGGGCTTTTTGCATTTGGTTTATATTCAAAAAGAAAGATCCCCGATCACTGGATACCGGTAATTTGTATCCTGGCCCCTATATTCTCTGTAATTCTTGATCAGAATTCCGAAAAATGGTTCCATGGTTATGAGTTTGGTTATGATATCCTGGTTGTCAATAGCCTGCTCAGCTTCCTGGGTCTGTATCTACTTTCAAAAAAAAATGATAAACATGATGTTTTATTTGACAGTTAATTCGCCGGGAAAAATCCAAAGGCAAAAGATCATTTTGATGCTTTTATTGTTTCTCCTGAGCCCGATCTTCCAGGGGAAAAGCCAGGGAAAGCTTGAGGATATATTTTTAAATCCTCCGGATGCAGCCAAACCGAGGGGTTATTGGATCTGGGCACACGGCAATTTTGATTATGCCACCATCTCGAACGAACTGAAGGATTTTAAAGAAATGGGGTTGGGAGGGGCGGATATCTTTGACATGGGGATTACGGATCCGCTTGGCATCATCCCCCCAGGCAATCCCTTTATGGGAGACGAAATGCTGGATGGAATTGTTTTTGCCCTTCAGGAGGCCAGGAGGCTAGGTCTGTCGATGGGTCTCTCAGTCTCCAATGGCTGGAATGCCGGAGGTGACTGGACTGCTCCCGATGAAAAGATCATGAGGCTTCTGTTCTGGAAAGATACCTTGCAGGGACCTGCTGAGATCGCTGAAATTGGTTTCCCGGAAATTCCAAGAAAATTCCAAAAACCTTATGGCACTTATGATCTGTTCCCCCAGATAAATGCAGATGGATTCCCGGAATATTACGAAAATGTTGCCCTGGTGGCTTATCCTGTTTCTTCCAACAACCTGATCCAGGATTTTGAAAATATATTATACTTCGATCCTGAAGAAATTAAGGGCAATCAGGTGGATATCAGTTTGCCTGCAGGAAGCTGGGTGCTGGTGAGGGGGGTAGTGACTCCCCTGGGACAGAAGATGTGGATGCGAAGCGATCGTTCCAATGGATTCATCATGGATCATTACTCTAAAAAAGCAACCAGGCATCATTTTGAATTTATCCTTGACCGGCTGGAAGAAAGAATGGGGAACCTTGACAAAAGTGCATTGGAGCGGTTGTACCTGGCCAGCTTTGAAGCAGAAGATTATGTGATCTGGAGTCCCGAACTGCCCGAAACATTTTATGAACAGCACGGTTACAAAATAGATCCATATATTCCCGTATTGGCTGGTCAAAAAATAGTGGATGATGAAACCACCAATCGCTTTTTGTACGATTACCATCTGACCGTGTCGGAAATGTTCGTGAACAACCATTACCGGCAAGCCAGTCAGATCTGCCGGGATCACGGGGTATTGTTGGCTTCTGAATCGGGCGGTCCCGGACCACCACTTCATTACGTTCCTACTGAAGACCTGAAAGCCCTTGGCTCGGTGGATATCATGCGGGGCGAATTCTGGAATAAGCACAACCGTTGGATCACGGAAGATGGACTTAACCTGATGCAGGTGGTAAAGAACATTGCCAGTGCCGCACATATTTACGGTCATAAAGTAGTGGAAATGGAGTCTTTCACCAGTCAGGGTTATCACTGGCAGGAAAGCCCATTTGAATTGAAGCCATTGGCCGACCGTGCTTTTTGTGAAGGGATGACACGGGTGGTCTATCATACCATGCCACATAGCCCTCCCGAAGCTGGGATCCCCGGCTGGAGCTACCAGGCAGGCACTCATATCCATCCCAAGATGACATGGTGGCCTATGTCAAAACCTTTTCACCAATACCTGGCCCGATGCAGTGCCCTGCTTATGGAAGGACGGTTTGTGGCCGATGCGGCCTATTATTATGGACATGACATCCCGAACTTTGCCAAACCCAAGCATATCCAGCCTGATCTGGGCCCGGGTTATGATTATGACGATCTCAATACCGAGGTCCTTCTGCGGATTACTGAAGTAAAGGAAGGCAGAATACAGCTTCCCTCCGGAATGGAATATGAGGTCCTGGTGCTGCCTGATGATGAAAGGATGGACCTGGAAGTATTGAAAAAAGTGGAGGAACTGCTGGTAAAAGGTGCCACCATCATTGGTCCCAAACCATTAACCGTGTATGGACTGAGCAATTATTTGCAAAAAGAGAATGAACTTGAACGGCTGTCTGATCAGATATGGGGAAGGGGCAGCAGGATGAAAAAACGGGATCGAAATTATGGAATGGGACGGATCATTACTGGAAAAACTCCCCGTGAGATCCTGATAGATAAAGAGATTTATCCTGACTTTGAGTACCAGATGGATCCGGCATACGCCAGGCTTGACTATATTCACCGCACTACGGAGAATGAAGAGATCTATTTTATCCGAAATATGGATTCAGTATTTATTCACGGAACAATCCATTTAAGGGTAAAGGGACTTCAACCTGAATTTTGGAATCCTGTTTCGGGAACCATGCAAAGGGCCGCCATCTATCAGGAAAATGAAAGGGGAATTCAGATCCCCCTGCAACTTCCTCCCTATGGATCCATTTTTGTGATACTGAAGGATCATCCGGACAAGATTCCCCATATTGAAAATGTAAAGTATCATAATCAAATCCTTTTCCCCGCTCAGTCAGGATCGGAAAATATTTTCCAGGGATACTACGATGAGGATAAAGACATCATTTTTACCACGGATCAGCCCGGTCAATATTTATTAATCCTGGATCAGGATCATAAAGCATTGATCGCAGTTTCTGAGGATAAAAATACCATAACCCTGGACAGGAACTGGGATGTCCGTTTTCCCTATGGTTGGGGGGTGAGACCGCTTCAGCAATTTGACAGTCTGATGGACTGGACCACTTCTTCCATTCCGGGGTTAAAAAATTTCAGTGGTACAGCTACGTACCGGATCTCTTTTGTTTTTGAAGGAGAGACAGGGAGCCCCGAAGAGGTTTATCTGCTGGACCTCGGTCATGTAGGTGAAGTGGCCCGTGTTTATCTCAATGGAATAGAAGCAGGGATAAGTATTTTCCCTCCTCATGAGCTGGATATTACCGGTCTATTGAAACAAGGTGAAAATCATTTGGTTGTTGAAGTGGCCAATACGTGGCTCAACCGTCTGATCGGTGACCTGAACTTGCCCCTTGATCAACAGTATACCCGGAGCAATGTGGCCAATGGAAATGATCCGGAACGCCGGCCATGGAGTAACTATCAGTTGCCTCCCTCCGGATTGATGGGACCTGTGACCATTAAAATTAAAAGAACTTATGATATAAAAATGGAATGAAGGAGTGGCTGATAGCTCATGTATCTTTTTTTAATGATCTTAAAAAATTCCGGTTATTCAATCCTTTTATTCAGGTTTATTGATTAAAATTATTCTAAATTAAAAGGTATTTTTATTAACCATTTTTTAATGTAATCATGAGATATTCCATCATACTTTTTTTATTACCTGTTGTCTTTCTTCAATTGCAACTGGTTCATGCCCAGGAAAATTATGTTCCCAAAAATTTGGATGATGCCATTTCCTTGCTGGGTGGCAGAATCCGTACGAACAGTTTTAATTTTGTTTACGATGGTTCTCCCTATCTGAATGATGAATTCCTCTATGGAGAACTATTCTATAACCACGAATTGAGATTTATAAACATTCCCCTCCGCTACAACATCCTGTATGATGAGATTGAATATAAAAGACCTGATAAAGAAACGACATACTCCCTTGGGGCAGATACCCTCTTTGATATGGTCTATATACCAGAAGACACCTTCATCGCCGCTATGTATGAAAAAGATATGAAAATGGTTCCTGGATTTTTCAAACTGGTCACCAGTGGAAATGCAACGCTCCTTATTAAAATGGAGGTGGAATTCAGGGAAGCAACCTCTGAAACAACCCACGAGATGGCCATGGATGCCCGATTTATTAATAAACCGGATCAATATTTTGTAAAAAAAACCGGGCAGCCTGCTGAATATGTAAAAAATGTTAAAAAATTGATCAGTCAACTGGGTAACTATGAAGAAGAACTGGCCAACTATTCCAAGGAAAACAAACTTTCCAGTAAAAAAGAGAAAGATTTGCAGCAGCTAATTGATTATTATAATTCGTTTTAAACCAGTCATCCAGTACACCAATCTGCCAGTGACCCATTGAACATGCAAAATAATGATTTGCAATTAAGAATAATCGATAACATATCATTTCTATTTATATTTAGATTGATTTTTTAATATGATTTCTTTCAGTGAAAAAGGCAGATTGGATATTTATTTTATTAGCTATTATCCTTCCTTTATCTACGCAGGGTATGGACAATAAAGAAATGCTTAAGATCCAAAAGATTTCAGATAAAATAAATTTTGATGGAATCTGTGATGACCCTGTTTATGATCAGCTGGATCCACTGCCACTTAGCATGTACCGCCCGAATCATGGTAGTAAGCCTACAGAAAAATCTGAAATATTCATCACCTTCAATGATGAGTATTTCTATTTGAGTGCACGTCTGCATTATGAAAACGGGGCAAAAGTCCGGGCCACCACAAAAAAGAGAGATGGTGCGGATGGGGGCAATGATAACTTTGGTATTTTACTGGACACTTTCAATGATAACGAAAATGCGTTATGTTTTGAGACAAATCCCACCGGGCTGAGATCGGATTTTTCGATTGCAAACGATGCGGAGGTAACAGAAATGATGAGACCCTTTAACCGGAGTTGGAATACCTTCTGGGACATCAAAACAACTATTCAGGATAATATCTGGCATGTCGAAATGCAAATCCCGCTTTCTAGCCTTAGATTTCAGGAGGTAAATGGGCAGGTAATTATGGGCTTGTCAATCTGGAGAATTATTGCGAACAAACAGGAATGGAGTGTTTTTCCACTCATGTCCAATGAATTTGGGTCGTTTGGGATCTGGAAACCCAGCCAGGCAAAAAAAATTGTGCTGGAAGGCATCACCAGAAAAAATCCCCTATACATTACCCCATACGCACTGGCAAGCCTGGAACAAACAAGTGAACTCAATGATACCGGACAGGAATATCAGATAAATACTGATCCAAAACTTACCGCTGGTCTGGATATTAAATATTCACTTACAAGTAATTTAACCATGGATCTCACCTTGAATACGGATTTTGCCCAGGTGGAGGTGGACGACCAGATGGTTAACCTGACCAGGTTCTCACTCTTCTTTCCTGAAAAAAGGCAATTTTTTGTTGAGCGGTCCAGCATTTTTACCGTTCAAACCGGCTATTTAGACCAGTTATTTTACAGTCGCCGCATCGGATTGTATGAAGGGGAGATCATACCTATCATTGGTGGTGCAAGGCTCGTAGGTCGTGCCGGAAAATGGGATATGGGATTTCTGGATATGCAAACCACCTCTTATGAATATTTAGAGGAAGATACCGATTCGCTGATACGGCTTGAATCGACAAATCATGGCGTTTTTAGACTGAGAAGACAAGTATTAAATTCACGCAGCTATGCAGGAGGTATGGTAACCAGTAAAATTGATGTTAATGGAAAATATAACATAAATGCTGCCCTGGACTTGATCTATAATCCATTTCGCAACGATTATATTACCGCCAACTATGTACATACTTTCGATAGTGAGTTTCCTTACGCTGATAACCTGCTGGATCATGGAAAATTTTATATCAACTGGCAGAATCGATCCAATGTGGGATTCAGTTACAACTTTTTCACGGCACGGGCCGGTCAGTATTATGATCCTGAAATGGGTTTTGAATTAATGGAGAACTATACACAGGGATTTGGATCATTGAGTTACGGCTGGGTATATAATGAGGAGGAGAAAAAAATGCTGAATCAGCAAATCATGATTTGGGCATGGCTGAATAAGCGGAACGAAGATTTTACTACCGATATATCCAAAACTGCCATAGGGTATCATTTCGCCACGAAAAATGGTTTTAGAAGCCGTATCGAATTAATGCACAGTTACGAGAGGCTGACAGAAGAATTTGAACTTTCAGATGAAGCGAATTTCCCGGTTGGAGAATATAATTTTACAACCCTGGAAGGAGGATTTGGTACCCCTTCCAACAAACTGGTTGCTATACGTACCGGTTTTACGCTGGGAACATATTATGATGGTGAAATTCTGGCATTAGGTCCTGCTGAAATCACCCTTCGCATCTCACCCAGTGTAAACCTGGGTTTGGATTATCAATATAGCCAAATTAATATTGCCCCCAGGGATCAATATTTTAGATCACATCTCGCGAGACTAAAAACAGAATTCACTTTTACCACCAGACTTTCTCTACTTATGTTTTTTCAATACAGCAGTAGTGATCATTTCGGAGTCAATAATATTCGGTTCCGTTATAATCCCAGGGAAGGTAATGATCTTTATCTCGTTTATAACGGCAATTATAATACCCATTTGAACAGGGAGTATCCTGCCCTGCCTGCTATTGACCAGAACACTTTTACGGTTAAATACACTTATACTTTTATCTGGAATAAGTAAGTTAAGATATGATTTGTAATTTTTAATTTGTAACCACAAATCATGATAAATTAATTACTTACTTTTTCTCACTAAATTTAGCATCAGGTCTATCATTCAATATTATCATGTGTAAGGCGATCTGGATATTTTTTTTACTATTGTGCTTTGATACAATAGGGGTCTATGGCAGGGATGAGGAGGATCTTTTAAAAATCGAAAGGGCCTCCGGAGAAATAAATTTTGACGGGATCTGTGATGAAACCGCATACGATCTACTCAAGCCCTTACCCGTTGAGATGTACCGGCCGAATCATGGAAGCAAACCCACGGAAAAATCCGAAATTTTTGTCACCTTCGACGACGATTACTTTTACATGGCAGCCCGGCTTTATTATTCAAATGGAGGGGTTATCCGGGCGACCACCAAAAAAAGGGATGGGGCTGAAGGAGGAAATGACAACTTCGGGATACTTCTGGATACCTTCAATGATAACGAAAATGCCCTCTGCTTTGAAACAAATCCTTCCGGATTGCGGTCCGATTTTACCATTGACAATGACGCACAGGTAAACCTGGGTGCACGCCCTTTCAACCGCAGCTGGAATACTTTCTGGGATGTTAAAATGAAAGTGATCGGGGATGTCTGGCATGTAGAAATGCGCATCCCCTTTTCAAGTCTGCGATTCCAGGAGGTGGATGGAAAAGTGTACATGGGCATGACGGTTTGGCGGCAGGTCGCCAGCAAACAGGAGTGGAATGTCTACCCCCTGATATCCAATAAACTCGGTTCATTCAGTGTTTGGAAACCTTCCCAGGCTAAAAAAGTGGTTCTCGAAGGATTACACCGAACCAACCCGGTTTATATCACCCCCTATGTGCTGGCAGGCCTCGATATGGCCAATGAACTCAACGAGACAAGTTCCGCCTATAAATTGAATAATGAACGAAAATTGAGTGCAGGTCTCGATGTCAAGTATTCCCTGACCAGCAATCTGACAATGGACCTCACCTTCAATACTGATTTTGCCCAGGTTGAAGCGGATGACCAGGTAGTCAATCTGACTCGTTTTTCCATATTTTTCCCTGAAAAAAGACAGTTTTTCGTGGAGCGATCCAGCATCTTTACCATCCGTACCGGCTATGAGGATCAGTTATTTTACAGCCGCCGGATCGGTCTATATGAAGGGGAGATCATCCCGATCATTGCGGGTGTCCGCCTGGTGGGCCGGGCTGGTAAATGGGATATCGGTTTTATGGATATGCAAACAGGTTCACATGAATACATCGATGAGGATACGGATTCCCTGGTGAGAATTGAATCAACCAATTATGGTGTATTCCGGGCCAGAAGACAGGTCTTCAATCCAACGAGTTATGCCGGAGGAATGGTGACCACCAAAATTGATACAAAGGGAAATTACAATATTAACGCAGCACTGGACCTTATTTACAATCCATTCCGGAATGATTACATCAATGTGAACTATGCGCAGACTTTCGACAGCGAATTGCCACTTACCAACGCTGTTTTTAACCATGGGAAATTTTATTTTAACTGGGCCAACCGCTCCAACATTGGATTGACCTATGATTTTATTTTTTCCCGTGCTGGGAAATACTACGATCCAGAAATGGGTTTTGAACGGATGGAAGACTATACACGTACTTATGGTTTATTGGGATATGGATGGGTTTATAATGATGAAGAAAAAAGGATGCTTAATCAGCAATTAATGATCTGGGCCTGGATCAATAAGAGAAATGTGGATTTTATCACTGATCTTTCAAGAATATCGATCGGTTATAGCTTTTCGATGAAAAAGGGGTACAGAGCCAATTTCGACCTCTTTCAATACCATGAATATCTTGAGGAACCATTTGATCTCACGGATGAGGTGGTTTTCCCTGTTGGATATTATGACTATACCACCCTGGAAGGAGGTTTCGGAACTCCTTCCAATAAATTGATTATATTCCAGGCGCGATACACCCTGGGCACTTATTACGACGGCATCATGGCTGCCCTGGGCCCTGTAGGAATAACTCTGAGACTTAATTCAAGTTTTAATCTTGGACTGGATTATCAATACAACCAGATAAATATTCCGGAAAGAGACCAGTATTTTAAGGCACACCTGGCCAGATTGAGAACCGAGCTGACTTTTACGACCAAACTATCCTTAATGATGTTCTTCCAGTATAATACCTATGATAAATTCGGGATCAACAACATCCGTTTCCGGTACAATCCACGCGAGGGAAATGATCTCTACTTCGTGTATAATGGGAATTACAATACCTTTCTGACCCGGGAAGATCCGAACCTTCCCCTCCTCGACAGGAATACGTTCATTATAAAATATACCTATACCTTTATCTGGAATAAATAAAAATTATATATCAAATATTTCTTAGGTGATCTATTCGATTGGATCTAAATGGCCTGCTGGCAGAACTATCGGCTGACTACTCCCTCAATCAAAAGAATATCAAGATGACCTTTCAGTGCATCCCTGCGGGATGTTCATATAATGGCAAACTCCTACACCCCGTAAGGTTCTCTCATATCCCGGACATACAGTCTGGACCCTTCTTTGTGATCTGTTACCTTTCCTTTTTGGGGATCCCAGGTCACCTTACTCTTTGTCCGGATGGCTATATCGCCCATATGACTGATGGTATCGGAAATGATGGCTTCATCCAGCGGGCAGATTTCATTCATTTTTCCATGGATAATATCCAGGAATACCTGTCCCATGGTATTATTCTCGCTATTCAAGGCTTTCAATTTCTGATCGATCTCGGGTATATCGGACTGGACTGAATTCCGGCTCAGGGATATCCAGCCCTTTGTTCCGTAAAAAGTGGTCCCGTTCTCTTCTTTTATTTCCCGGTGACCGATGACCTCCTCAGCCATATCTATGCTAACAAAATGAACCTTCAAACCATTCGTATATTCATATCTGGCATCCCATGAATAAATATTATTATAGATGCCGCCTTCGGACCAGAATTTCCCAGTTCCTTCACAACTGTATTTTCCACTTACCTGCTCTTTCAATGCCCATACCAATACATCCAGCGGATGAGCTCCCCAACCCGCAAGAAAGCCTATGCTGTAGTCATACTGGAACCAGGAACTGTTATTAGTGACCCTGTCCGGACAATATGTATTTAATGGCGCAGGACCTGTCCACCGGTCGAAATCAAATCCATCGGGTACTGGAACTTCGATGCACTCAGGAGAATTGACCGGATTCTTACCCGGACACCATACGGATACTTTTTCGATCTCGCCTATTTTACCTTCTTTGATCATGGCCACACCCGCCTGCATATGTTCATAGGTCCGCTGTTGGGTACCATAATGAAAACGTACATCATGATCAGCAACTGCTTTTTTCAACGTTTGATAGCTCGGATAACTTAATCCAAGGGGTTTTGCCAGCATGATATGTTTCCCAGCCCGGGCTGCCCGGATTGCCGCAGTTACATGCCAGTGGTCCGGCGTGGTGATGTGAACAGCATCGATATCTTCCCTCTGCAGGATCTCTTCAAAATCGAGATAGGATTTACATTCCGGTGCCTTCAAATTATTCTCCCTATAAAATTGATTTACCTGCTGGACCCACGATTCCATTCTGTCAAGGTGAACATCACTGATGGCCACTGAATATGAATCAGTTAACGGCAAAAAGTAATTTTTTAATTCCCAGCCTCCCCGGTCTCCCACCCCGATATGACCGATGTTCAAACGGTCGTTAGCCCCCTTCCATCGAGTTGTGGGAAGAATAGTTGGAAATACGAGGACTCCCGCCATGCCTTTTATACCGATTTCTGTAAATTTTCTTCTGGGAATAGGTTTTCCCGATTCAATGATTTTTTTCATAGGATTGGAATTTGAAATGAATTCATATTTTGTCAAAATCAATTATTGAGGTATTCATCATACTTTGAATCAAGCATTTCTTTCGATGTTTCTCCCAGAATCCACACCCTGTATTTGAGGGTCAATGATTCTCCCTTTTTCAGCTTTATATTCTTGTCATAGATCGCAGCAGGGGTGAAAAAGAAAAAAGGGGTTGACGGATCTTTTGCGTAATACCACCGTGTATAGGATGTTGTATAACCTGGATGCTGAAACATGGAGATTCCTGCAGGGTCTCCGGTCAAGCTGTTGAATCCCATATAAAACCAGGGGGCTTTTGGATAATTCGGAGATTCTACGGCAGGCATGGTTACAGCCTCCGTAAAATCCTGGTTAAATCGAATGGTAAGTCCACCGTATCCACCCCATGATTTTCCATCAGGTTCTCCAAGTATGGGTGTACGATCGAGGAGCACCTCACCATAAGTCGCATTAAATATATGTTGATAATCGATGTAATAACATCCCTGTTCATCCGGAGAACTTATAAATATATTTCGCGTTTCCTCCAGCACTGGATTTTTGCCTTCAGGGTAATAAACCAGAGACAAATCAATGTTTGCTGAATAATCAGGATTTTTCCGGATGTTGATTTCTTTCAGGTCCGTCACGCCTTCGGATTTAAATCCGGTTTTTTCTGATTTAAATTCATCCCTATACTCCCAGAAATTGACTTCATTGATGAATTTCCAGGAAAACCACAATCCCGGGTGCCAGGGATGGTCTTCCGGGCTTTCACAGGTGATTCGGTTATAATTTAAATAAAGCGGGTGAAAATAGGTTTTGCCGAAGCGGTTTCGAAAATTGTACCGCCAGACAAGATCCCCATTTCGTACGAGTTGTAGAGAGGTATCGGTTTGATCCCATTGATAATTTTCACTTCCGGATTTTTGTTCTTTTTTCAGATCCTGGGGAACCTCAAGAGTCACCCGGCCCCTTGCTGCCCATTCTGTTCCTCTGAGTAGTAAGGTTTGTAATCCGGTATTGAACAAGGCTCTTTCGTCATGACCCAGAATGGTATAAAAACTCCTTCCCTTGCCAATGTGGTCCGCAAACACAACATCCTCACGAATCTCATGCCCATCCTCTTCATCGGTTGCCATCACACTGGCAAGAACTTCCACTTCCGGAAGGATCTCCACTTTTTCCCATATTTCATCCAGGATAAAAAAATCATTGATGCCTTCGGTAACCGGATGGGTGGGACTAAGACGGATTACCCGGGCTCTGGCAGGCTGTCCATGGGAGGTCTGTGCACCCCATCTGCCGATGCCGATCTGGTGATAAACTTCCGATCCATAGTAGGATGAAGCCCCCGCATGAAAAAACACGAACCCTCTTCCTTCCTTGATATAATTTAAAAACGCTTCTTCCTGTCTCTTATCCCATGGAATGTCATTCTCCGGCCAGTTATTCCAGTTGCTGACGACCACATCAAAATTGATCAGATCCTCAAATAAAAGTGTATCCGGACTTTCAGTGACACTAACTTCAAAGAGTGGACTCTTTTTATACATTTTTTCCAGCGCGGCTGTGGTTTTTTGCCATTCATGGTTATTTTGACCAGTAAGGATCAGAATATTAATCGGACTGTCTTTTACCTCTTCATTACAATCATTTAAAAAAAGAGCGCCCAGAAGGATTATGATTATTCGCAGAACCTTGCAGGTTTTTTGTAGAACCTGGCCGAAGAATTCAATTAATTGACTAATTGTACGATTTCTAAAAAGTATCCGGCATTGCATGGAAAAATTCAAATTGAGGTTAAAAAATAGAATTTAATACTTCATCAATTTACAAAGTAACAATCATTTTAAAAAGTTAAATGAGGATTGAAATATATCTGGCTGACTGGGTATTCTGGATAGGATCCGGTATTATCGTTCCATGGTATCACGATGCAGGAGCACAGGAATTTGTGGAGAAAAAATAATCACTGATATCGGGATTCCTGGTGATAGACAAAGGGCTGGGAACTGGACGTAAGAACGAATGAAAGAGTCAGTTCATCAAACTATCAGCTGTATGTATCTTTCTCCAGGAATTTATAAAATTTCCTCACAGGACTTTTGAATGCAAGAATAATTCCTTAATTCCGATATAACGCCATATGTATGAATTGAATAATGACTATCAAACCCGGTACAATTAATGAAATGCATATCTTTTCGTTATTTCATCATTCTTCATTCATAATTTTTAATTCTTCATTCATTATTTATTCCCAAGCTTTCTCCATCTCCCAGATCTTCATCCTCAAAGCTGCCTTTTCTTTTTGTACCTTCTGAACAATGGCTTTGAATTCCTCATTTTCATACAGCTTCTCAAAAAGCGGATCTCTTAAAATATAATCATGCAGCCCATAGGTGAATCCTTTTTCCGCATATTGTCTTAAATAATCGAGTGCTTTTTCTTCCTCGCCAAGGAAGGCATACACGGCGGCAAGATCATATTCAACAGTCTGGTATCCTTCGCCTGAAGACAGACTTTCCATGCAGTATAATAACTGGTTATCAAAATATTCCATGGCCCGGGATCTTTGCCCCAGGTTCCAGAAGACATAACCCAGCCGGTGGGCAAATTTTAAGGGGATCCTTTCCTCCTTATTGAGCGTATCGATCATCTGGGCATAATATTGTTCTGCTTTTTTAAATTCTCCAAGTCCTGCATAGGTATAGGCAAGTTCAGAGATACATGCATTCGATCCTGGGAATAATTGTTGTATTGAATCGATAAATACCAGTTTTTCCTCAATCCTACCCTGGACTTCCAGCAACCAGGAAGATAATAAAATGGGCTCCATGACATCCGGTTGGAGACGGATCGCCTTGTGCAGATGGAATAAAGCCTGATCATAGTCCCCGATATTCATATACCCGTAGGCAATGTCGTTATGGTACCTCGGGGGCCATGCGCCCACCTCACTCAATTGCTTTGCTTTGTCATAATATGTAAATCCAGTAAGATATTCCTGTTTTAACTGGCAATAGATCCATCCGAGGGTAAGATAAACAGAGGCTTCACCAGGATCCAGCTGTATGGCCCTGTTCAGATCATTTATCGCCTGATCAGGATTCCCTGCATGACCCTGATATTTTCCCCTGAGATGCCAGGCTTCCGCCAGATCCGGATCGATGGCAAGGGCCTGATCACATAGGATCAGAACCGAGTCGAGATACTCTTTTTTCAAGAATTCTTCGGACCACCAGTAAAAAGTGTCGAAATATACCCAGCCCAGACCAACATACGCGGGTGCAATTTCGGGATCCTTCTGATTACCTGGCTGTAATGGTGCTTCGCATTTGCCAGATCATTTTTGTTAAGACTTTCCCAATAAAATTGTGTGTGCTCTTTTCCAATGAGGTAAATTTCATTGGCTGTCAATGAAGTATCTGACTGTTTGGTTTTACAGCCTATCATGGCAGAGAAAATAACGGTCATTCCAATGAGAAGGCTGTAAAAATAAGTTAATCGCTTGTTCATACTGACCATGTGGCGTTATTGATCCGCTATCGGGAAGAAAAATCAACTTGGAAAATCCCTCCTTCAGCCAAACTAAAAAGGTAATCATAATTTAAATAAATGTTTGGATGAATCAAAAACCTGAATTTATCCGCGTCTCTCTAAAGTAGTAAAAAATAATCTCAAATTTTCCAATGACCTGAAAATTATATTAAATTTAGGAAGGTGAAAAAGTGTGATGTACTTTTGATCTTATGAAACAAAGAATTTTTAAAATGTAAAAAAATCAGATAACCAATTCTCATTGATTATGGAAACACGTCGTGAATTTCTGAAAAAAACGTCTGCCATATCCGCGCTCAGTCTTTTTGCCAACTGGACCATGGCGAGCCCCCCGGATGATAAGCTTGGCAAAGTACTTCCCCTGCGTCAGATCATACGGAATGGAGAAAAAACAACGGCATTTGCCATGGGTGGATACCATGCAGGGATCCCGGAAGATCCCAGTGAATCCGAACGAATGATCGAACGGGCCATCGAACTGGGTGTCCGGTTCTTTGACAATGCCCGGGTCTATCACCGGGGCCGCTCGGAAGAATATTACGGCCGTTTCCTCACGCCCAAATACCGCGATAATATTTTCCTGATGACGAAAAGTGCCTCAAGAAATGCCGCGGATGTCAGGAAAGACCTGGATCTGTCCCTTTCAGCAATGAAAACCGACCACCTCGACCTCTGGCAGATCCATACCTTCACCACCAAAGAAGATGTGGATAACCGCCTCAATGAAGGAGTGCTGGATGTATTCCTGGATGCTAAAGAAAAAGGGAAAACCAGGTACATCGGCTTCACCAGCCACCAGAATCCGTCAACGATTCTCTATTTCCTGAACATACTGAAAGAACGTGGTCTGGAATTGGACACCTGCCAGATGCCCTTGAATGTCTGCGATCCGAATTTTGAATCTTTCCAACATCTTGCACTGCCGACCCTCCTGGATCGTGAATATGGAGTCATTGCCATGAAAACGATGGCGGGCGGCAGTATGATGGGAAAACGGATCGATACCACACCTGCTGAAATTGCAACCGAAGATATTCCGAATGTAGTAGGGAAAGCGGGTATTACCTATGCTCAGCTTCATCAGTATGTATATGCCTTGCCAGTATCTGCACTCTGTAGCGGCTGTGATACCCTCCAGAAACTTGAAGATAATGTAGCGGTACTAAAGAATCTGAAAAAATTATCAAAAAGCGAGATGGCTGGTCTTGAAAATATGGTGAAACCTTATGCTGGCTACCTGGTGGAGAACTATAAGCGGGTGTTTGGATAAATATTACTGGGAAACCGGGGATCCCGAGGCCCGACTCTGTCAGACTCGGGGAATAGGGGAATCGGTTATATAGGGATTCCAGCCTTCACTCAGATACCTGGGTGGCTTCAGCTGGCACTGCGGGGAATCGATTCATGAGGGAATCAAGGAATTGGTCAATTGACTAGGTAGTGACATGTGCGACCAAGGAATTCCTAATTGCCTTGGCTCAATGCTGAGGCTGTACCATTAGAGGAAAAGTATAAACAGAACAATGCTTTCCTCCAAGGGTTGAGATCCAATCACAATTTTTTTTCCCAAAAACTAAATTTCATATCTTTAATGGATTTTCAGATCCGGATCAATACATTCTAATTAACAGATATTTTTATGCTGGTTACACCGGGTGTCCTCTTCAGGAATTGTTATGGAAAATACGGCATCGCCGCCATTAACATCTGGTCAATGGAGCAGACCATTGCCCTCTTTTCAGCCTCAGAAAAAGCCAGGGCCCCCTTTATAGTCCAGACAACCCCGGCAGCCCGGAATTATGCCGGGCACGGAATGCTGTTGTCCATGATCCAGGCCGCCGCCTCCATGTTTCCAGGTACCCAGTATGCCATTCACCTGGATCATGGCAATGAGGAACATATTCTTTCTGCCTTGAATGCAGGAGGATATACTTCGGTGATGATCGACGCATCACATGATTCCTTTGAAAAAAACATTGCGAGAACAAAAATAATCGTGGATCTTGCTCACGATCAGGGCATTGAGGTGGAAGCGGAGCTGGGCCTACTGAGTGGGGTTGAAGATGATATAACCTCACGTGTCAGTATGTACACCCAGCCCGAGATGGTCGAGGAATTCGTAAATCTAACCCGTTGCGATAGCCTGGCCATTGCAGTTGGAACCAGCCACGGGGCCTATAAATTTTCAGGAGGAGAAGGACTCCAGTTTGAAATCCTACAGAAGATCCAGGAAAAGTTGCCCGGTTTTCCGCTGGTTCTCCATGGTGGATCAGCGGTAAATAGCATGGAAATCAGCCGGATCAACCAGACAGGAGGTAAACTTAAAACGGGAGCGAAAGGGGTAGATCCAGGGGAACTCAGGGAATCAATCCAATATGGGATCTGTAAAGTGAATATTGCCACCGACACCAGGCTGATCTGGACCCGGGTACACCGGGAATTTTTTGAGGAATCTCCGGATCAGATCGATCCCATCCTTCCAGGTAAAACCTATATGCAGGAATTGAAAAAATTCATTATCGACAAGTTTAAATTATTGGGCGCACTGGATAAAGCTGTTATATAAACTACAAAAAAGAATACCTATGAACCGGGACAAAAAATATCCATTATTATGTAAACCATCTCAAAATTCCGGGATTTACCAGCGCATCACTCGGGAAGAAGCTGAATGGCAATACCTGAATTTTGAAGCCAGGCTGATGAAGAAAGGAGAAATCTGGAGTGGGTATACGGGAGGGAATGAATATGGGATCATCTTATTGGGAGGGAACTATTCTGTCAAAACAGAAAAAGGTAACTGGGAAACCAGGGATGGAAGAGAAAATGTGTTCAGCGGAATCGCCCATACGCTCTACCTTCCCAGGTATACATCCTTCGAATTGACCGCTGAAAGTGAGTGGCTTGACATCGCCTATGGCTGGTGCGAAACCGATCAGGATCATCCTCCTGTTTTTAAAAGGCCGGAGGAGTCAGCCATTGAGATCCGGGGTGGGGACAATGCAACCCGGCAGATCAACAGCCTGATTGAGCCTGGTTTTGATTGTCACCGGCTGGTTTCCGTGGAAGTATATACTCCTTCCGGTAACTGGAGCTCTTTCCCGGCTCATAAGCATGATGAGCGAACTCTCGATGATTCCGGAAATATTAAAGAAGCTCGCCTCGAAGAGGTCTATTTTTATAAAATCAACAAAGCCCAGGGTTTTGCCATTCAACAGATCTATACGGCTGACAGGAGTCTGAATGAGATTGCCGTTGCCCGTAATAATGATGTAGTGCTGGTCCCGAAAGGATACCACCCGGTAGTGGCAGGACATGGGTATGATGTGTATTATCTGAATTTCCTGACAGGCAGCGATCAATCACTGGCCAATTCCGATGATCCCGATCATCGATGGATCTATCATTCCTGGAAAGGAAAAGATCCCCGGTTACCGATGGTCCAGGCAGTGAAAAACAGAAATTAATATGGAAAATATAAAATTTGATGTCACGTGTATGGGCAGGTCCTCAATCGACCTGTATTCCCAGGAACCCGGAACCCCCTTTGAGGAGATCTCAGGATTCAACGCATTTGTAGGGGGATCACCGTTGAATATATCCGTAGGATGCAGCCGTCTTGGATTACGGGCCTCCCTCCTGACGGCAGTTGGAAAGGATAAGGTAGGGGATTTTATTTTAAATTTTTTAAAAAAGGAAAAAGTGAACACCGATCATATTCCGGTGATCGATGGTTCAAGAAGCTCGGCAGTCATATTGGGCATTGAACCGCCTGATAAATTTCCACTGGTCTATTACCGTGACAATGCAGCCGATTCACAGTTAACGATCGACCATGTCCTGGCCGCTGAAATCGAAAAAAGCAGGCTTTTGCAGATCTCAGGCACTGCCCTGAATATGGAGCCGACGAGAAGTGCTGCTTTCCTGGCTGCCGAAATCGCCAGGTCCGATGGGATCCCTGTCTTGCTGGATCTTGACTTCAGGGCTGACCAATGGCATGATATCCGGGCTTTTGGCGTTACGGCACGGGCCTTTCTGAACCACACAGATATCGTACTCGGAACGGAAGAGGAGATCCTGGCGACGTATCTCCGGGATATATCCCAATTGACCATCGAACATCAGCAGATCTCGGCACCTGATATCAAAGGTGACATCCAGGAAGCCATTTCACAGGTGTTAAAAACAGGCATCAAGGCTTTTATCATGAAAACCGGATCCAGGGGCGCCGCTGTTTATCTGCCTGACCAGCAGAAGATCGTCGTTCCCGGCTTCCCGGTGAAGATCCTGAACATCCTGGGAGCAGGCGATGCCTTTGCGGCCGGATTTATTTATGGGTACCTGAAAGCATGGGACTGGTATAAATGCTGCAGAATGGGAAATGCCTGCGGAGCCCATGTCGTGACAAAACCCGGATGTGCCAATTTTAATCCTTATGAAGATGAGATCCTGGAATTTATTGAAGCTCATGGCGGTTTCTGATGATCTGCCAGAATAAAAAATAGATTACATATGAAAACAATCAAGTTAACAGCCGCACAGGCATTGATTTCCTTCCTTAAAAATCAATACGTAGAAAGAGATGGTCACGAAAATCTCTTTTTTAATGGATGCTTGGGCATCTTCGGACATGGGAATGTGGCCGGCATCGGGCAGGCATTGTTACAATATCCGGAATTCAGGTATTACCTGGTCCGAAATGAGCAGGCGGCAGTTCATATTGCGGCCGGATATGCTAAAATGAAAAACCGTTTATCAACTTTCGCCTGTACCTCCTCCATCGGTCCCGGAGCCACCAACATGCTGACCGCAGCTGCAGGTGCCACGATCAACCGGTTGCCGGTACTGTTGATTCCTGGTGATATTTTCTCACGTCGCAATGTGGCGCCTGTATTACAGCAACTGGAATCCAGTATTTCACAGGATATATCAGTAAATGATTGTTTTAAGCCCGTTTCCAGGTACTGGGACCGGATCAACCGCCCGGACCAGCTGATCACCTCCCTGCCGGAAGCCATGCGGGTGCTCACTTCTCCAGCAGATACAGGAGCCGTCACCCTGGCTTTTCCACAGGATGTACAGACTGAAACTTATGATTATCCGTTGGAATTATTCAATAAACGCACCTGGCATATCCCAAGACCGAGACCAGACAAAGCGGCCCTGGTCAGGGCGATCAAACTGATAAAAGGGGCTCGTGCGCCCTTGATCGTGTCAGGTGGAGGCATCCATTACAGCGAAGCTGAAGAGGAATTAAGGACCTTCGTAGAACTGACCGGAATACCCATTGCAGAAACCTTTGCTGGCAAAGGATCCCTTCCCTATGATCATCCATCGAATTTGGGAGCCATAGGTGCCACAGGAACGGAAGGGGCAAATGAAATCAGCCGGAAGGCCGACCTGATCATTGGCATCGGTACCCGTTACAGCGATTTCACGACCGCCTCCAAGACGGCTTTTCAAAGAGAGAATGTCCAATTTGTCAATATCAATGTTGGTGAATTCGATGCCTTTAAACACAGTGCGCTGGCTTTGAACGGGGATGCAAAGGTGATACTGCAGGAACTTTCAGAGAACACAGGAAATTATCAGGTCGAAAAATCTTACCGGGATCAGGTAGCGAATTACAATAAGCGTTGGGATGAAAAAGTAACGGCCGCCTATACCCCGGAAGGAGAGGGACTGCCCAGTCAAAGTGAAGTGATCGGAGCAGTGAATGAGTTCTCAGATCCAGGAGACGTCCTGGTTTGTGCTTCCGGAAGTCTGCCCGGAGATCTGCATAAATTATGGCGTACCAGGGAGTCAAAAGGATTTCACCTGGAATATGGTTATTCATGTATGGGCTATGAGATCGCAGGAGGTCTCGGAGCTAAAATGGCATGTCCGGATCGCGAAATTTATGTCATGGTGGGAGACGGAGGATATCTGATGATGCCATCTGAAATTGTCACCTCCATTCAGGAAGGGTATAAACTCACCATCATACTAATCGACAACAAAGGATTCGCCAGCATTGGAGGTTTATCAAAATCGATCGGTAATGAAGGATTCGGAACCCAGTATAAATACCGGGATCAAAATACAGGTCTTCTTGAGGGCGACTATCTGCCGGTAGACCTGGCCGCCAATGCCGCCAGCCTGGGAGCGGAAGTGATCAAAACAGATAGCATCGCATCCTTTAAAAATGCTTTAAAGCAGGCAAAATCTTTCAGTAAAACCACGGTTATTTACATTGAAACAGTCCCTGAAAGAAAAATAGCCGGGTACGGCTACGCCTGGTGGGACGTTCCAGTGGCGGAAGTATCCGAATTAAAAAGTGTACAGGAAGCACGTAAAAAGTATGACGAAGAAAGAAAGAACCAGAAATATTATCTTTAAACCAACCTCATTGTAAGGAATGCAGCCATTAACGATCCTGTCATTTTTAGCTTTTACAGGCTTTGTAGCCTTTTACGCCTGGTTCAGACTAAGAAAAGACAAGCTTGATTCTTCCGATGGTTTTTTCCTGGGAGGCAGGAGTCTGTCTGGCATCGTCATTGCCGGATCGATGTTGCTGACGAATATATCTACGGAACATCTGATTGGCATGAATGGTTCCTCCTATAAAAATGGGTTTATTATCATCGCCTGGGAAGTGACCTCGGCCATTGCCCTGATATTTGCGGCCCTTTATTTTGTACCGAAATACCTGCGGATGGGATTGTCTACCATCCCCCAGTATCTGGAAAGCCGGTATGATCCGGCCACCAGGACCCTGGTCGCTTTGTTCTTGATGGTATCCTTTGTGGTCACGCTCCTGCCCATTGTATTATATACCGGGGGCATCAACCTTGAAAGTATCTTCAATGTATCAGAAGTACTTGGAGTCACTAAATCGGAGGGCTTATGGATCACCGTGGTAGTAGTTGGAATCATCGGATCCATTTATGCCATATTCGGAGGATTAAAGGCAGTGGCCGTATCGGATACGGTCAACGGATATGGGCTGCTGATTGGTGGACTGCTAGTCCCTGTACTGGCCTTGCTGGACATCGGGGATGGTAATGTACTTACCGGGTTATCCAAGGTCTATCAGAAAGTGCCTGAAAAATTCAACGTGATCGGTGCCCGTGATTCCGTTCTGCCTTTTGAAACCCTTTTCACAGGGCTGGTGATCAACCAGATTTATTTCTGGTGCATGAACCAAACCATCGTTCAGCGGGCTCTGGGTGCTAAAAATCTTGTGGAAGCGCAGAAAGGACTCCTTTATACCGGAGTTTTTAAGATCCTCATCCCATTGATCATCGTCCTGCCTGGAGTGATCGGATTTTATTATTTTGGAGACAAGTATTATGATGTCCAGGATACCGTATACCCCGAACTGGTGAAAAAAGTACTTCCCCTTGGCTTTGTCGGATTTTTTGCGGCGGTGGTCATGGGCGCCGTTCTGAGTACTTTCAACAGTGTGCTGAACAGTGCGGCCACTATCTTCAGCATTGATGTATATAAAAGACATCTTAACAAAAGGGCCAGTGAGCACAGGATGGTGAAGGTTGGCAAAGGGGTCTCGTCGATCCTGGCCATTTTTGCCATTTCAACAGCTCCACTGGTCGCCAATGCACCGGAAGGGCTTTACCAGTTATTGCAACAACTGAACGGAATTTTTTTCATTCCCATTGCCTCCATCATGCTGGCAGGTTTTTTTATCAAAAGAATTTCTGCCATGGGTGCCAAGATTGCACTATTCACCGGGCTTTCATTCTACATTATAGTCACTTTTGTACTAAAGACCAACATCCATTTTGTACACGTATGGGGCATTGAATTTTTACTGAACCTGGGCGTAATGTTCATTGTTTCCTATTACTATCCTGATAAAAGTGAAAAGGATATGAAGTCTATGGAAGTTATTGACATGACTCCCTGGAAATTTGCCCCTGTTTTATCCATAATTTTATTTATTACGACTATATTGATATATATTTTTCTGGGTCATCAGTAACCTGGATTTTGATACTCATGAACCAACTCGTTTAAAATATTTTTAATGGAAGTATTAAAGTGTTATATCGACGGCAAATGGATCGCAAGCAAGGAAAATCATCGTATCGAAGTATTAAATCCAGCCACACAGGAAGTCCTGGGACTTGTTCCCTTTGGTAAAAATACAGCCGCTGACGTGGATGCGGCCGTGGTGGCTGCCAAAAAGGCTTATGAGGAATGGAGCCAGCTTCCGGCAATGACCCGTGTCCAGCCATTGTATGAATTAAAGCGGCTATTGGAGAAAAACCTGGATGAACTGGCCCGTATCATCACCATGGAATGTGGAAAGACATTCGCGGAATCGAGGGGAGAAATGCAGCGTGCCATTGAAAATGTGGAGATGGCTTGTGGAACCCCTTCCCTGATCCAAAGTGAATTCTCTGAAAATATTGCCCAGGGGATCGATGAATTTATGATCCGACAACCGCTTGGAGTATGTGCCAGCATTTCCCCTTTTAATTTCCCCGGCATGATCCCGTTCTGGTTTCTACCGTATGCGATCGCCTGTGGAAACACTTTCATCGTAAAACCATCGGAAAAAGTACCACTGACCATGATGAAAGTTTTTGAGCTGATCGACCTGCTCGATCTGCCAGATGGAGTACTCAACCTGGTGCATGGAGGGAAAGAAAGTGCAGAGACATTGTTGGAACATCCGGATATCAAAGCCATCAGTTTTGTGGGATCAACGGCTGTTGCCAGACAGATTTATGCAAAGGCTGCCACGGCCGGCAAACGGGTACAGGCTCAGGGAGGTGCTAAAAATCCGATCGTCATCCTACCGGATGCCGACATCGAAATGTCGACCAGGATCATCAACGATAGCGTTTTCGGATGTGCAGGACAACGGTGTCTTGCCGCTTCCAATATTCTGACCGTCGGAGATCAAAAGGGTGCTATCAGGGAAAGCATCTATGAATCAGCAAAAAACCGGAAGACTGGCTATGGACTGGATACTGGAGTGGAAATGGGGCCGGTGATTACCAGGGAAAGTAAAATCCGAGTGTCAGGTTTGATCGACCAGGCCGAATCGGAAGGTGCCAGTATCCTGCTGGACGGACGAAAAGAAAGGATTCAAGGCTACGAAGAGGGTAATTTTATCCGGCCTACCATCCTGGAATCAGTGCCCCAGAAAAGCAATATCATTAATACCGAAATATTCGGGCCGGTAATGAGCCTGTTTGCAGTATCAGATCTTGACACGGCCATCGCTTTCGTGAACCGGAACAACTATGGCAACATGGCCTGTATATTCACCTCAAGTGGGCTACATGCCCGGACCTTCAGAAGCCTGGCAAAGGCCGGTAATATTGGCATCAATATTGGCGTTGCCGCCCCGATGGCACAGTTCCCCTTCAGTGGTTGGGGGGACAGTTTTTTCGGAGACCTCCACGGCCAGGGAAGGCATGCGATTGAATTTTTTACCCAAACCAAAATCATTGTCGAACGGTGGCCAAAAGAATGGTCTCGAAAATTTTAAATATTTTTTTATGATCCAAATTGCCAACGCACCCTGTTCGTGGGGTGCCCTTGAATTTGACCTTTCCCATAAACCCATGGGATATAAGGAGGTCCTGGATGAGATGTCCGAATCAGGATATGCGGGAACAGAACTTGGTGACTGGGGATTTATGCCAACAAATCCTTCTCAGTTAAAGAAAGTGCTTGATCAGAAAAATCTGGCCTTACTCGGCGCTTTTGTTCCCATTGCACTGGCCGATCCGGAAGCTCTTAAAGAAGGAATTGACCGTGCCAGGAAAACGGCGAAGTTAATGTTTGATGCCGGATTTCCAACTGCCTTTATTGTCCTGGCTGATAATAATGGTTCGGTTCGGGAACGGACCCGGAATGCCGGCAGGATCACTCCCAATCTCCAGCTTGCCCCCGAAAAGTGGGATTTTTTTTGTAGAGGAGCCGAAAAGGTGGCCGAAACGATCCTGAAAGAATTCGACATGCGGACAGTATTTCATCATCACTGCGCGGGGTATGTGGAAACGCCCGGGGAATTGGACATGCTGATGGAACATACTAACCCGGAATTGCTGGGATTATGCCTGGATATGGGACATTACCGTTTCGGAGGAGGGAAACCGGAAGAAGCCCTATTGAAGTATTATGACAGGATATGGCATATTCATTTCAAGGACTATGACCCTTCGGTAGGCGAAGAAGCCAGGAAACAGGGCTGGGACTATTTCAAATCGGTTGAAAAAGGGGTGTTCTGTGAACTGGGAAAAGGCGATGTAGACTTCAGGCAGATCGTTGAAATCCTGAAAAGCCGGAATTATTCCGGCTGGATCGTGGTGGAACAGGATGTATTGCCTGGAATGGGAGCCCCCAAATCAAGTGCCATCCACAACCGGCAGTTTATCAGAAAATTAGGCCTTTAATACATCTTGGCAAAATATGATACCTCATAGATCTGTAATTTTATGAAAATAAAAACCGGCATCGCAGGACTTGGCCGCCTGGGTTTTATCCATGCTGAAAACCTTAGGTTCAATATAAGACATGCTGAAATCGTCGCTGCCTGTGACCCGGATCCTGTACTGTTGGAAAAAGCCAAAGCCAGACTGGGCATTAAAGAAACATTTCCCGATTATTCGGAAATGATCAGTCATGGTGATCTGGATGCAGTGGTCATCGTCACTCCCTCCCATCTTCATTGCAGCCAGATCCGGGAAGCCCTGGAGGCAGGATTGCATGTATTCTGTGAAAAACCATTGGGAAATGATCTACATGAATGCCAGGAAACCATGAAAGTGGTTGAAAACCGCAGCCAGCAGATATTCATGTTAGGTTTTATGCGGCGGTATGATGAATCTTACCGGTATGCCAAACAGAAAGTGGATGAAGGATACATTGGCAGGCCGGTCCTTTTCCGCGGATACAGTGTCGATCCTGAAAGTTCGATTGAAGGTATTCTGGCTTTTTTACCCAAAAGTGGAGGGCAATTTAACGACATGGCCGTGCATGATTTTGACCAGGCCCGATGGTTCCTGAAAAGTGAACCCAGATCCGTTTATGCTATCGGGGGGTGTTTTGCCCATCCTGAATTTGCCGATTATGGGGATGGGGATAATGTAGCCGCCCTGATGCAATTTGAGAATGAGGCCATGGCTTTTTTCCTGGCAGGGCGTACAGCCTCCCACGGATATAATATTGAAACGGAGATCATAGGCACCAAAGCGACAATCCGGATCGGTACCGTGCCGCAGATGAACCTGGTCGAACTGATGGACGAAACAGGGATCCGAAAAGAATGTTCCCGGTCGTTTCCCGCACGTTTCGGCCCCGCCTTTGTTTCAGAGCTTCAGGAATTCGTCCATTGCATCCTGGAAAATAGAAAGCCTGAAATCACCGTTTTTGATGGATATATGGCTTCCAAAATGGCCGTGCTGGCCACGGAATCTTTCAGAAAACATACATTAATAGATATAGAATGAAAAACTTAAAAGTTGCGGTAGCCGGACTGGGCAGGATCGGCAAAATCCATTTGGATAATCTTTGCCGTAAAATCCAGGGAGTGGAAGTAATCGGAGCCATGGAGATTTCAGATGAATATAGGATTATCCCTGAATCCTTTGGGATCTCTTTCTTCACTCATCATTTTAATGAATTAATCGGTTTGAAAGACCTCGATGCGGTGGTGATCTGTTCCCCAACTGATACCCACGCGGATTATGTCGAGCTATCGGCCAAAGCCGGGAAACACATTTTCTGCGAAAAGCCCCTTGACCTGAGTCTCGCGAGAGTGAAAGAAGTTCTCAAAGTGGTTGAAGACCAACAGGTAAAATTAATGCTGGGATTTAACCGCCGTTTTGACCCAGACTTCAGGAAAGTACACGATATGGTCCGCAAGGATATCATTGGTGATCTGCATATCGTTAAGATCACCAGCCGGGATCCGGGTCCTCCTCCGGTAGAATATATTCAAAGGTCCGGAGGATTGTTCCTCGATATGACCATCCATGATTTCGATATGGCCCGTTATATTTCAGGGAAAGCCGTGAAGGAGATCTATGCCCGGGGAAGCGTATTCATCGATCCGGCCATTAAAATCGCCAAAGACATTGACACTGCAGTGATCACCATCACCTTTGAGGATGATTCCATGGCCCTCATCGACAACAGCCGGAAAGCCGCCTACGGTTACGACCAGCGGCTGGAAGTTTTCGGAAGTAAGGGAATGCTGCTGGCCGACAATAATTATGAAGACCATCACCGCTTGTTTACGGAAAAAAACATTTCCGGCGCCCTCCCGCTTCATTTTTTCCTGGAGAGATACGAGAAGTCCTATGTAAATGAAATGAAGGAATTCGTAGATGCCCTGATAAATAACAAAAAGATGCCGGTGGATGGAGAGGATGGACTGATTTCATTAAAAATGGGACTGGCCGCCAAAAAATCCATGGAGGAAAACCGTCCGGTGAAATTGACGGAGATCGAATAATAATAACTCATGCCATCCCTTGAAGGGATGGCATGAGTTATTATTGCCGGAGGTTAAAATCAACCCTTACCGGCAGATGGTCGGATAAGATCCAGGTTGTGTCATTGGCCATAATTTTTGCATCAATCACCTGATCAGCCAGATTTTTGCTTACAAAAACGTAATCCAGCCGCCGCGGATCTCCATCCTCCCCTTCTTTTTCAACCCGGGTGGGGAAACTTCCGGTAAATTGATAATTCTCAGGCCGCTGGTGATATTCCACATCAACCAGTCCATGATCCATTAATTTCTGGATGACGGAATAATCAAGGTTCCCATCCATTAAATTTTTTTCATTAAATTCTTGGTCCCGGGCCTGAAAAAAAGGTTCAAGCGTTTCATGGGAATAATAAATGGAATCCACCGGTGAAAAGGTATTAAAATCGCCGGCCAGCAGGATACTTGAATCTTCGGACAAATTGCCGATATTTTTCAGGATTTGATCCACCTCCCGGCCACGGGCTTCCCAGTTGCTCGGATGCAGGTGAATGACATAAAAATAAATCCCCTGGATCCTGACCCGGATCAAACCATGGTGAAAGCCTTCCCAGTACCGTTGGATATCTTCGATGGGATAACGGGAAGTAATGCCGGTCGGGAATCCATCTTCTTTTAGCAGAACTGAATGAGAATGTCCCCAGTTGGCTGCATCTTCAGCAAGTTGATCCGGGGTATATTCATTCAACTCCTGCAGGGATACGACATCGGGTTGCTGATCCTTCATCCATTGAAGCCATAATTTTTTCCGTTCCGGAACTTGTGTGAAGCCATACCAGACATTATAGGTGATCAGCCGGAGGGTTGAATCGGCACTGGCCGATTGATCCTTCCCTGCCCTACAGGCGAACAAAATAGATAAAGAAAGCAAGAGCGTATAAAATTTCATGATACTTTTTAAGTAATTTAAAAACTTATTCATAATCTTTTGTGGATAAATATTAATCAATAAAATTTCCATTATGATCAACCTCCCTCAGAAAAAATGGATCCACCAATTGATCCAACAGGACCGCAAATGTTTTTCGATCGACTGGATCATTTAAATCTGGAAAGATTAATTGATACGTATTACATATTTTTTCGCATTCATCGATCAATTGGGCGAGGGTTTCATTTGGATCCCTTTTCTGATACTTCACCCCTATTTTCTGAATGATTGAAACCACCAATTCGCATGTGATCATATTTTTACATGTAAAAGTAAGATCACCGGGCTCCAGCCAATCCCGAAGTCCTGCATACATTGCTTTTCCTGTTAAAACACTATCGGGATGAATGTAGGTGTGGTTTTCCCAACCTATATTTTTTCCTTCCCCTTTTAAGATACCTGTGGCTCCGATCCGCTGCAACGCATTGAAGGTTGGATCCGCACGATCAATATCTGAAAAAGGCAGAATATAAGCACCGGATTCAAGAAGTTTACCCTGTACTTCCCGAACAGGTATGTTACCTGGGGTCCTGTTTTGTTGCACTGACAATGCCGCCAAAGTGCCGGCCGCCTGCCCGATCAGCATGCATACAGGTTGCAACCGGGTGGTGCCATTTACGATATTGCTGACTGAAATTGATTTTTCAGCTACAACAAAAAAATCCGTGTTTTCAGGGATCAGGGAGCCCAAAGGAATGGTATAGGAAGGTACCGGATAGAAATGCAGGTCTGGCAGGGTCTCGTAATCAGGGAAAGCGGCATGATGATGATCGACCGGATAATCCCCGACGGCAATGCCGGTACGGTATAAAGGATTTTCCTGTTCATAGGGACGTGCCAGATCATTGATCGTAAAACGTACCCATCCTTTCATACGCCTGGATTCCCGGTAGTAGGGTATGAATGGCAGATGATCGGCAGTCGGGAAAACATCATCTGCAATGCCGAGGTTCCGGAATCCCAGTTCATTCTGTAGATAAAAAATATAGGATAAAGTATGATTTTTTGCCTTTTGTACTGCCTCTTTTCTTTCTTCAGGTCCCATCTCAATCATATTGACATAATAATCGTTTCCATAGATCGGCCAGTTGATCATATAATGTCCATTGGGTAATTTCCCATAGTTCATCATTACCTGACAATCCCATAGGGTTCTCTTCAAACTGTCCGGGTCGCAGAATCCTGCACAGGTACACCGGAACATGTTTGGATCATAGCCTTGGGGTGGTTCAATCGACCTATCCGCATTTTTTCCATAATCCTTCAGGATGGCCACATAAGTAAGGTCCTGAATGATGTCATTTGCCTTTTCAGGGGCGATATCCTCGCCGGTGTCATATTTCGAATCCATACCAATATCATAAGGGATCCCCACGCTTTTTAAAACATCGCCCAGTTCAGTGGCATCGATGACGATTTTGGCTGAAATATTGAACATTTCATTTCCATGATCAAACTTTGCTTCCCATCCATGCGTTGTTCTCCTGATGTTTTGAATTCCCGATTCCTTGAATATGGAAAGATTTTCCAGCGGAAGGGTCATGCTGTCGAGGATGCCGGCCGCAACCTGTGGTTCGAATAATACGTTACTGACCCAACCTGTTTTAACCTGCTCTGGCCCTCCATAATACGCATAGATTTTCTGTCTGAATTCTTCCCAGAGGCCCGAATAAAGTTTATAATTCCCATCAATCGCACTTACTCCGGCTGAGGTCAGCATTCCTCCCAGCCAGGGTGTTTCTTCAATAATAGTAACCTTCATACCCATGCGTGCCGCCTGGATACCAGCCATGGTCCCGCTGGCCCCTCCCCCGATAATGAGTACATCCGTAGTAAGATCGCTGGATGACTGTTTCGTACAGGACATATAAATCAGGAAGAGGAAAGGGAAACTATAGATGAGTAATTTTTTCATTTAACCTTTATAGTCAGTTATTATGCATTCACTTTGAATATTACTTTTCCGATTATTTCTCAATTCATGTCCTTGATCAATGACCTTAGTCTACATTAAATTCCAGATAGGTTGCATATTTTGAATTGTGGTGAATGCGATGCTGCTGTTTACGATAGGTATCTATGGGAGCAGTCATAATGGATTCAACATATGTTTGTGGATTTCTGTCGTATAACGGGAACCATGTACTTTGAATCTGAACCATCAGGCGATGGCCTGGCTTGAAGGTATGATTTACCTGTGGCATCGGGATCCTATATAAGAGCGCTTTATCAGCCACTAGCGGACCTGGTTTTTCATAATTCTCACGATATCGCCCCCGAAAAATATCAGCACTGATCATCAGTTCATATCCCGACATCTCAAGCTGAGGATCATCATCAGGATAAACATCGATCAGTTTCACCACCCAATCGGCATCGGTACCTGTAGTCTCTGCAAATAAATGAGCGATTACAGACCCCCTGATGGTGAGTGCCTCCGTTAGCGGATCACTGATCCAGGAAACCACATCTGGTCTTCCGTCGACAAAACGCTGATCCTCCACCAGCCATCTCTGCCATTTCGCGATCGAGGAGGGATTATCGTAATCGATCGCCCAATTGGGTCGTGGGGCATAGGGCACTGGCTTTTCAGGATCCGAAACAAACTCGGTACTTGCCTGATCAATCACAGGTGGTGTGAATGCCAATCCTTTGTCGGGTTGTAAATACAGCTGGGCGGTGCTGCTCTTCGGAGGCCATTGATCAAATGTCCGCCAGCGGTTCGTCCCGGTTTCAAAAACAGTAACGGGTGCAGGTAAATCTGTATCTTCTTCCTGTAGAAAATAGTGCAAAAAAGGTGCTAATACATCCTCGCGAAAATGTTTGGCCGTATTTTCATCGAAGTTCAGGTCCCCCAGGTTGCTCCCATCCGACCAGTGTTGCCCATGGTACCAGGGGCCGGCTGCAAAAAAATTGAGTTTGTTTGACGTATCAAATTTCTCAAGTACCCCATAAATGGCCGGTGATCCATAAATATCTTCCTGGTCCCAGAAACCATGGACATGGAGGGTCGGAACAATCCGTGAAGGGGCATCGAACCATTGGTCAGCAGCAACATTCTTCCAATACGGACCGTAAGCCGGAAATTCCATCAATCTGGCCCACATTTCATGTCGTTCATCCAGGTATTTACTGAGGCTGCTTCCGACGGCTCCCTGTTTGAGAGACCAGGTATAATTGTCACGGATATCGTGTGGAAACTTTATAGGTTCATCCGGCCGGGTCTGCATCTCATAGATATAATCAAAAGCATAGGTGGCCCGGAAAGCACCCCAGTGAAACCAGTCATCTGCTTTCCAGACATCGACGACAGGATTAAAGGGTACTGCTGCAGCCAGCGCCGGATGAGGATTACGCAGCGCAGCGAGGGTAAGCCAACCGGGATAGGATGTACCCCATATACCAACCCGGCCATTTGATGCGACGTTCTTGACCAGCCATTCAATGGTATCCCAGGCATCGGTGGTTTCATCAGTTTCCGTTTTATTGAATTCACCACGTGGAACCCGATAGAGTAGGTTCTTGCCTTCTGACTTAAATCGTCCCCTGATATCCTGAAATACATATATGTATCGATTCCCAAGAAACATAGGGTCTATCATGACCGCGAGTTTTGACGTTGGTTGCTCATTAAGCCTGTTGGCAGCCTCATAGGGTGTACGTTCAAGAAGGATGGGTAAAGCGCTTGTTGCCTTCCTGGGAGTTATGATGATGGTATAAAGTTTTACCCCATCCCGCATGGGAATCATTGCTTCACGGATATCAAAATCATCCTGAGGAAATGTTTCTCGAAGGGGTTGCTGACCAATAGCAGGTAATGATAATAACAGCATGAAAAATACAAGGACCGGTATTCCTCTTAACAAAAAAGAGTGCCATTTTGATTCGGCTGAATGAGTATTTGGAAGCAGTTTATAAACGGAATTCATCATTTTGAACTTAAGTATTTTAGAAATGAAGGGTAATAATTTTTTAATTTAACCAAAGGGGTCAAAATTTAATCATTTTACACCGTATTCTTTTCTTCCTTGCCTGACGGTGAATTTGGTTCTATCACTGAAAGAAATCGGAAAAGGTTCGCTCCAGTCTTTCCAGGATTGGAGAAGATGAGAAACAATTTCAGGATGCAATTTCGAAATATCATATTCCTCAGCCAGATCTTCCTGCAGATTGAATAATAATTGAGAGGTATCCGAATCTATTAAAAGTTTCCAATCACCCATCCGAACCGCTCCCTGGTTGTGCGTCATCCAGAAAAGGGTATCATGGGGTGCGTTCCGATTTTTACCGGTCATAAACGGAAGCAGATCGACTCCATCGACTGTCAGGTTTTCTGGGATTTGGGCACCTGCAGCCATACACAGGGTGGGCAGCAGGTCAAGGGTACTGGTAAGTTTTGTATATGCCTGCCCTTTGGGTAAGACTTCAGGCCAGCGGATAATAAAGGGTTCCCGGTGGCCTCCTTCAAACTGTTGTGCTTTATGGCCTCGAAGAGGACCGGCAGTACCCAGTAAGGTTTCCGGCCAGTCATCAGGCCATCCCCTGATATAAGTGCCTCCTCTGGCCGGACCATTATCACTGGTAAAAATCACCATCGTATTTTTTTCAAGGTCCAGTTCTTTGAGTCTTGCAGTGATCTTACCGATATTTTCGTCGAGAGATGACACCATTCCTGCGTAGATCTGATTGGGTTCCTCCCTCAGGTTCTTGAAGATCTCTTTATATCTTATATCTGCCTGCAGAGGGGTATGGGGTGCATTATAAGCCAGGTATAAGAAAAATGGCTCTTGTTGATGTCTTTCAATAAAATCAATGGCATGCCGCGTTAACCGGTCGGTAAGGTATTCAGCATCGGGACGGGGTGGCCCCCAGCCATGTGGCTCTATTTTGAAGTCCGGTCTGTCCACACCCTGATAAGTCCCATCTTCATCCGGATAGTAGGCCCCCTTCCACAACATTACATCATAACCTTCATCCACATAGGGTCGGGAATCAGGGGCAATGTTCCATTTCCCGATATGTCCGGTAACATAACCAGCTTCATTCAATAACTGAGGTAATATTTTCAGGGTATCAGGTAATTGCCAACCATTGGAAGCCCATAGATCGGGGTTCCAGTAACACCCGATCCGCTGTTGGTATATCCCCGATAAAAGGCCTACCCGACTCGGACCACATACGGAGCAGGTCACATGGGCATCTGTGAATCGTATTCCTTCAGAAGCCAGGCCATCAATGTGCGGAGTTGGAATTTCCCGGCCGCCATAACAACCGAGGTCACCATAACCAAGGTCATCCGCCAGGATTAATAAAATATTTGGACGTTGTCTTTCAGGATCATTTGATTTCTGTAAACAGGAGGAAAAGAATACAACCAGAATCCAGGAATGTAATAATATCCTGGTTAAAGATGATGGTAAAATTTTGATGTTCATCAATAAAAAAACATTTATGTATCAAATTATAAAAATAAGGATTTTACTGAAAGAATTGACCTGATAAATTTGCATGAGAAATACTTATTATAATTAATGCCTAAATTTCCGTTCAGATTAACAAGGTCGGCAGGAAATATTCCGGTTAGGTTGTGGAGTGGAAGGGTGGATATGTTTGATTTTCAACCCCTTTTTTTTAACTTATAGCTTGTTTCCTTATTAATATTCCGAATATTTTTCGGGAATTTTTACTGCCGTGAATTTTAACGGTTTCTTAAGATACGAATTGATCTCCATCTATTGGTGAAGTGATCCGGTACCTAACAAAATTCCTGGTACTTATGAAATTTTTAAATTCTCCCAACTGCCTGTTATTCAGTGTCTTCATACTGTTTTTCACCTTCTGCCATCCCGTTGAAACAAATATTCCTCATGATCAAACCATTCAGAATCTGCGAGCTTTCACAAAGTTGTATGGTTATGTACGGTTTTTTCACCCCAGTGACCAGGCCTCCCTGATAGACTGGGATAGGTTTGCAATCTACGGATCTGAAAAAGTTATAAATGCAACTACAACGGATGAATTAAAAGCAGTACTTAAAGAATTATTTAAACCCATCGGTCCCACTATTCAGATTTATAGCGAGGGTGAAAATCCCGAGTCTGTAAAAATTCCTGAAAATACAGATAGTCTGGAAATAATTGCCTGGCAACATCTGGGAGTTGGACTTGGTTCTTCCAGTGGAATATATAAAAGTACCCGATTAAACCGTGAAAAATTAGTAAACGCCAGCCAAGCGGGCTTTGGGACACTAACCCAGACATTAGGAGCGTGGCCATTGCGTGGCAAAGAAATAAAAATGACAGCCTATGTTCGTTCCGAAGTTAGCGGTTCAGGTAATGCAGGGCAACTTTGGTTACGGGTTGACCGGGAAAATAATCAGATGGGATTCTTTGATAACATGGATGACCGGCCCATTCAGGTGGACACATGGAAGGAATACGAAATAATGGGTGAGGTGGCAAAAGATGCTACCAATATCTATTTTGGTTGTTTCCTGAACGGAATGGGCAAGGTATGGGTTGACGACTTTAAATTGTATTTTAAGAATGATACAGGTGTATGGGAATCTATTGATATAAACAATCCTGGTTTTGAAAAAGAAAATAATGGGAATCCCGTTTCATGGAATATGACAAGTCCTGGTTATACATACCTTCTTACTACTGATATAAAATGGGATGGTGAAAAATGCCTGCTCATAGAAAATAAAGGCGTTGTATTCAAAGGGATGTTGTTCAATGAATACCCGAAAATGGGAGAAGTGATCAATAAAGAACTTTGTGATGGTTTGTATTGCCAGGTTCCATTGGACTTACTGGATCAGCACGACAATAAAACTTCAAAAAGGAACACTAAAGAGTTCGATCATTTGATGAATGAATTGAAGACCATCGGAGGTGAAGAATTATCTGCGAACAATGAATATGTAAGGATCGGGAATATTGTAATTGCATGGAATGTCTTTCAGCACTTTTATCCCTATTTTAATGTGATCAATGTAGATTGGAATGAACAATTAACCGATTTTCTTGAAGAAGTACTTACCAATCAAAACGAGAAAGATTTTTATAATACTCTGAAAAAAATGGTGACAAGTATCCGGGATGGTCATGGCGGAGTATACCATAAGATGGCTGAGACAGAGGCAGGATTCAATATCCAGGTGGATTGGATAGAAAATCAGGTGGTAATCACCTATTCGAAAGATACTGCCCAATTTAAAACGGGAGATATTGTTGTTTTGGTCGATGAGATCCCAGCCGAACAGATCCTTCAGGAAAAGGAAGCTTATATTTCAGGATCGGATCAATGGAAAAGATTCAGATCGTTAAGCAAATTTGGTTATGGAGAACAAGGAACGATTGCTGATATAAAAATCCTCAGAAATGGCGAACCGATTTACCTCCAAGCAACGAGAAACATTAAAAATCCAATATCAGCGCCAAGGAAAAGCATTTATAAAATTAAAGATGACGTTTATTATGTAAACCTCGATAATACGCCGATGGCCGACATTGACAAAATCATGGGTGATCTGGCCACAGCCAGGGGGGTGATTTTTGATCTGCGTGGTTATCCTAACCGGAATCATGAGGTCATCAGCCATTTGCTGGTGGAAGCAGATACTTCAGGATCCTGGATGCAGGTCCCCATGTACATCTATCCGGATCAGGAAAAAATAGCGGGATATCAGCATCACGGCTGGTTCATCCAACCCGAAAAGCCTCATATCTCAGGAAAAGTGGTTTTCATTACCGATGGCAGGGCGATCAGCTATGCGGAATCTTTCATGGGATTTATCGAGCATTATCGATTGGCAGAGATTGTGGGGCAACCTACCGCCGGGACCAATGGGAATGTCAATTTTTTCAACCTTCCGGGAGGATTCCGGGTTACCTGGACAGGCATGAAGGTGTTAAAACATGATGGTTCACAACATCATCTTATAGGCATTCAGCCTACTGTTCCTGTTCGGAGAACCATCAAAGGCGTGAGAGAAGGAAGGGATGAGTTGCTGGAAAAGGCAATTGAGATTATTCGGTAAGTTTCCAGGATAAAATTTATTAAATGGAAGTAACCTCAGCTCTTGAGGTGGAACATCCCCGGGGATTTCTGGCTCATCGGTTTCAATGCGCCGTCTTTTCAAATTATTTTACGGATATGTAAAATAAGATCCCGGAACACTGAAAGATCCTGAAACAGGTTCAGGACATGGTTCAGCGCAGGCTGGGCCGGGAACAAATGCATCTCCGGAGAATATCGCGCCCCCGGATCGTCTACGGGTTCTGCCATTGTTGTCATTCCCACCAGTCTATTGCACCAGTCATGTGCGAGCGCAGGAATCTTCACCCTGTTTTACAGATCCCAGATTTTCCTTTCTGCGTTTGGACTTCAGGGATGACGACTTCGGGAGCTCTGTAAGACTTAATTAGGTTAAGGTATTTCAGCATGATAGATTGGTTACTCAAATTATTAATTATAAAACCTGGAAATTAAAGTCTCCAGATACCTCGATTTTACCTGCTGGCTCGCCATCATCTGTTTTACAGGAGGAAGTTTTAAGATTACACCAAGAACGGCCGCAAGGGCACGGTGACTCCACAGCACCTGGTTATCAAAAATCAGGTTCTGCAATTTTCCCCGCTCGATGGCCATCGCCACGGCTTTATGAGTTCCATTCAGGGGGGTGATCACCCTTTTCTCCCTGGATTTTAGCTGGATCAAGCCCTTATCGCATGATTTGACACAAATTCCACATCCCAGGCATATCTCCTCATTCAGAACGGCTTTCTTCTTCTTTGGCTTTTTAGGGTGGTTGGCAGAGGTCAAGGTCATGGCTTCAACCGGGCAGATGTCAACACATTTTCCGCATCCATTGCATTCCAAAACACTTACCTCGGGAATAAAATTGGTTGTATGCACCGGATTCAGAATGGCAAATTTCCTGGCTGCGATCATGGCCTCGCAGCAGCATGCACAACAATTGCAGATAAAATTTACCTGTTCCCGGACATTCTCCCCAAACTGTACCAGTTTATGATCATAGGCCTTCTGCAGCAGATCATGCCCTTCCTTTTGATCTACCGGACGGGCTATGCCGTGTCTGATCAGGGAAGCCGCCGTGTTATTGAAGGTCATGCAGATATCCAGGGGAGCGTTGCATACCTTATTCATATGCAGCATCTTATGACGGCAATAACAGGTACCTACGGCCATATGAGTGGCACTTTCAATGACCTCAGAAGCCCGTTCGTAATCCAGTACATAAAGTGCATTCTCATGCGATAAAGCAGGTTCATGGACAAAAGTCCTCCCAAGTTTAGTCTCCCCTGTGGTGAACAGGTCCCTGATAAAATCTTCTTCAACATTGATATACTGGTAAAATAATTCGCTCAACAGTTTCTGATCGATGTCCTTCCTCATGCGCATCATGGAAAATTCAAAAAATCCGGCCATGGGAGGAGGAAGTACGTATTCTGATTCCCCATTTAGTTCTATATCTACCAGTACAGCACGATCTGCCAGCTGATCCAGGACTTTTTGTGCTTCCACCTTGTTCATTTTCCATATCTTACTGGCTTTCTCTACCGTGAATGGTTTGACAGGCAATAAGGATACCAGGCTGGCCTCTTTTTCACTCACCAGCATTTCGAGGATTTTGAATAATAGCTTTGTCGGTGGAGCTCCCTGCGGAAATCGATTGATCCTTGCGGCAAGACTTGAATATCCCTTTTTAATGGTATGGTGCGCCATATAAAATGAATTCGAATTTCAGCCACCCTCTTCCCTGTTTCGGGCGGAAGTTAATTCCGTCCGATGAATCTCAATTCCGGGTACAATTCTTACTTCAGCTCCTTCAACCGGATATTCCGCCACCGAACTTCATAGGGTGTAGAATCATCGCCCACATCATGCACCTGTAGTCCAATGATCCCACTAAGTGTCATGGCGTCCTTGATATTGGCTGTCTGAATGCCATTTACCCAGGTCTTGATGGACTGGCCATTGCATTCAACCTTATATTTATTCCACTGCCCATCCTTAAACGCCTTACTGGCTTCCGTCTCTTTTTCAATCCACCATGGCCTGATCATCGCCCGCCGGGCTTCATCATAGATCCCGCCCGAAGTTCCCACTTCAGCACCTGCAATTTCAACCTGGTACCCATATACCCTGTCTTTGGGTACTTTTTTCGGCTGCATTTCACCTTCTTCGTTCCTTAACCAATAGGTAAGTTCTTCCGGGGCGATTTGACTCCGGAACTGAACGCCTGAATTCAATTTGGGATCCACCATCACTTCAAATTCCAGCATGAAATCACCATATTCCTTATCCGTGCAAAGAAAGGAATTGGGACTGTTCCTTACCGCAGTTCCCACAATGGTTCCATCCTCCACATGATATTTGGCAAATCCGCTGTGCACCGACCAGCCGTTCAGGGTTTTCCCATCGAAAAGATCGGTCCAGCCGCCCCCCTGGGAAAAGGCAGGAGAGGCAAGCAGGGTGGTCAGTATCAAAAGGCAGAGAATATTTTTCATAAAAGTTGATTTTTAGATTGTATGATATTAATAAAAGTATTGTTTCCAATTTACACCTAAATTCTATAAATCCTCAAACTGATTTACAAAATGTGCGTACCCATCGTCGTACTACTACTTTTGTCGTAGGACAACTTAAAGAAAAAAACTCAAACAAATCCTCCCTCGCATACCCAAAACGCAACATTCCTATTTTTTGGGCATTATCGCATCCTTCAATGGCTCAATCCAGCCACCCTTGGATTCATCCCAGATCCCGAATTCTGTCCCCATCAGATCCCAGATACCCCAGGAAATGTGGTTGGCTTCTGCCTCCTGGACCACAAAAGTGAGCCACTGTACCCGGGACTCCATGTCTGCCTTTTTATAGACCCCGAATTCACCCAGATAAAGGGGCCGGTTATGTGCTTTTGCCCAATCCACTGCAATTTTGAAATCATCCAGCACTGCCTGTTTTTCTTCAGGAGTCCCCCGCCAGGTTGTCCCAAGCCAGGCATCGCTTCCCTGGCTCCAGGAGGCTCCCTGGTGGGTAAAACGGTGCGGGCTGTAATAATGGATCTCAACAATGATATTCCGGTCATCCTCCGGAAGCTTCAGAAATTCCAGCTCCTGAATGCCATTCCATCTGCCCGGACCAATCACCAGGGTACGGTTTGGATTGGATTCCCGAATGACTTTGATCGCATCGGCACCAATGTAATTCCACAAATAAGAGGTCAGGTTGCCATTGGGTTCATTCAGCACACCAAAAAAAACCTCATCAGGATAATCTTTATAATGTTCGGCCAACTGCTTCCACGTAGAAAGAAACAAGTCTTTTTTCCCGAGGGGATCATCCGCCATGGCATGATATTCATGGTTATCAATGATCACGGCAAGCCCACGAGACAATGCCTGGTTTACTGTCCAGTCCAATCTTTCTATAAAATCCTCTGAAAGTGTGTATGGGGGATCTTTTTCAGCATGCGCAAAAGGTCCGATATTAACACGGACATGGTTCATGCCAATCCCCTTGATCAGGTCGAGATGTTCCTGTTCCCTTTCTTTATCCCAGGTCTCAAACTCATAGAGAATATTGCCCAGGTTCCCTCCACGACCCAGCCGTTCATTCTGCTTAAAAGCATCAGGGGGGCTATTTTTCTCGGGAGGAAGGCTCATCCCATTGATGACAGAAAAGAATATCATTAAGCAAGCAGGTAAAAAACTATTAAAAAGTGATTTTTGATTGATCATTATTAATTTCCTCATTTATTTTATTCGATTTAACAAGATAGATTAAAAATGCATTTTCCCAATCAGGTTTCATCAAAATACAGCAGCGATGGATGCGAATAGAAACATTACTTACGGGATATTTAAAAACAATAAATCCCCTTGAAGAGTGAATATGACACCGATTCCCTAACAATTCGACTTTCCACCCTTGGAAAGCCTTATGAAAAAATCAGAACCCGATAAATACCAATGAACCACTGAAACAGGGATCCAATGAATTAGCCAAGCAACTGCTCCCGGTTCTCATAGACCTTGGTGATCGCATTCACAATATCATCCATATCTTTCTGCGTCCCCAGCAATACACTTTGATATAGCGTACAGGCTTCTTCACATAGTTGGTCGTTACCCGGCAGGATATTTTCCTCTCTCCACTGTTGCAGTCTTTTTTCGCTGAAAAGTCGCTTATACCCCTTCGAACTTAAAGCTTCCTCGATCAGTCCGGCTTTATTCTGTGGGCCATATCCATTACTAAGTGGGATGCCTTCCGCTCCCACCGCATTCAGGAATTTCTCCCTTGGTATATCATTAAATTCCTCACGTTTATACCGGAAAGGATACAGGTGATAGGCAGAAGCTTCCGCACCTTCAACAAGCTTACATGGAATAATACCTGGAATATCTTTCAGTTTATCGTCAAGGTATTTCGCATTGCGCTCCCTCGTAGCAGCATCCGCGAAAAACCGCTTCATCTGGGACTGCAATACCAATGCCTGTACATGCTGCATGCGGAAATTAAGTCCTCTTACCGGATAACGGGTAGGGCCCTCAATACTACCATGCGGTGCACCACAGTGATGATAGGAATAACAAAGATCCATGATCCGGTCATCATTCCCGACAACCGCTCCCCCCTCACCGGCTGGAAGATGTTTGGAATTTTGAAAGCTAAAACAGCCCAGATCGCCCCATAAGCCTGCATTTTTACCCTTGTACCGGGCCGACCATGCCTGACATGCATCCTCAATCACCTTGAGATCATGTTTTTTGGCCACGGTGTTGATGCTGTCCATATCACAGGGAAGACCATAGATATGAACGGGTAGAATGGCAGAAGTACGATCCGTAATCCTCTCTTCAATCTTTTCCGGATTCATCAGGAAAGTCTCTGGATCCGTATCAACAAAAACGGGTAACGCCTTGCTGGAAAAGATCGCATTGTAGGTAGCAATAAAGGTAAAAGGTGATACCAATACCTCATCCCCTGCATCCACTCCCAGGGCATGTAAGGCGATCATCAGTGAGGTGGTACCGCTGGCCGTTGCCAGACATCGTTTTGCCCCAATCAGTTCTGCATAAGCCTTTTCAAATTCCTGACAATAGGTACCCCAGTCACGGTACCATTTCCCGCTTCGATACATATCGATGATTCCCTTTTCTGCGGTTTCATCCCAGACGGGCCATTCCGGCCATCCGGCGGTACGGATGGGATCTCCCCCCTTGACTGCCAGTTTATCCTTCACGGTAAAACTGGAGCCCAGGGTAGTAAATGGCCATCCGGTCATGGTAGCAATGGCACCGGCTGATGTAGCGGCCAACGCTTGCCTTCTTGTATATTTAATCGTTGCCATGATGAAATTGATAATTTAAATATTTGTATGTCCATTCTCTTCATCTCTATTGTAAGTTAAGGATTTTGACTAGATTAATCAATGTATATCAGCAGAGTATTATATTCGATTCTATTAAGATGCTTCATCCATCTATTGTTCTATAAGAAAAGGAAATTGAAAACATTTGGTATCCTTATATTTCAGCATTAGTGACAGGCAAATAAACTTTTCCGTTGCAAAGGCCAATCCATACAACAGTTCGGAATAATTTTTCTATATTAAGAATTTAAGCGCTATTTTCCCACCGGGAAAGTAACCATAAATAAGTAAGACATCCGGAATTAAAAAATGAGATCCAGGGATTTTTCATCATGCCAGTAAGGACTCTTCATTTCAGTTAAGTTTCCCGTTATTTAATTTTTACTGATCTTCGAGATTCGATATTGTTTATATGTTTTTATTCTACCTATTATCTGCCTATTTAATCCCCAGTATATATATCTACCTCCGGCTCAACTACCTTTTGGTTCCCAAAAGCAAAAAATGGATTTTTTCAATTGCTTTCCTGGTCCTGGTGGCTGCTTTTCCTTTGACTGAAATTTTATTGCATGAAGAAAACAGCCGTTTTTTATTGCCGTTTCTGAAAATAGGCTTTTATACCATGCCTTATATGTTATACTTATTTATTCTCGTCCTGATATTTGATCTTTTCCTGCTGTTCCATCTGATATTTAAATGGCTCCCCTCAGGATTTCTGAAGCGTGATAAATTCAGGAAATACGGGGCTCTCACTTGTATTTTGCTACCTTCCCTGGTTGTTATATACGGTATGTTCAATTTCAATCGAATCCATCTGTCCGAATATAACATTGAAATTCCTGCTCGTTCATCCAGCATTCAGCAGCTTAAAATCGCTTTTGCGTCTGATTTCCACATCGGGGATCTGACCCGGCTCTCCTTTATTGAACGATTTATTGATAAAATGAACCATGTCCAGCCGGATCTCATCCTTTTCGGGGGTGATATGCTGGAAGGGGACCGTGATGATCTGAGAACAGCAAAAATCGAAGCTTTATTTCGCAATCTCCGCGCCCGGTATGGCATCTACGGGGTATATGGTAATCACGAACATCACCGGGAATACAGCAGCGTTTCTTTTTTTGACCAGGCCGGAATCACCATCCTCCAGGATACCTTCCTGCTGGTGGATTCTTCATTTTACCTGGTGGGAAGAAACGACAGTCGAAACGGGAACCGGGACAATATTGTAAATCTTACTCATCTGCTGAAAAAAGATTTTCCAGTATTGCTGATCGACCACCGACCAACCGATCTCGAAGCGGTACGTCAGACCCATGTTGATCTCCAACTTTCAGGCCATACCCATCACGGCCAGTTATTTCCTTTTAATTTAATTACCAGCAAAATTTATGAATTAAGCTGGGGGCATCAAAAAATAGCTGATACTCATTTCTTTGTCTCCAGTGGCATCCAGCTCTGGGGTCCACCCGTACGCACCATCGGTAAGTCTGAAATTTTGGTGATTAAAATAAGATTCCGATGACCTTTTCTCCTTGAGCACTCCGGAGTGCTTAATTTTTGCCGGGGGAAAAGACTTAGTTACCAATTTTTATCCTTTTTTATATTAAAAAAGATACTTTTGGAGTCATTCATTTTTCGATATTTCTTAAATCCTTAATCCGAAACATATTTTTATTGATAGCATCATGATGAAAAATATTATTGGTTTGCTTTCCCTGTCGATCGCAATTATACATTTAACGGCCTGTTCGGCAGTCAGTCAAAAAAATGAAATTAAACAAATACAGCTGGAGCAATTTGACATGCAATCCACCGCAGTGGTTCATCAGCCTCCTGAGATCATTTCGACCGCCGATTATCATCCTGATGTATACTGGTTTCCCGTAAAGGTCCCTTCGACCGTACTTAATGCACTTGTGCAGAATCAGGTATATCCGGATCCTTATATAGGCATGAACAATATGCGGATCCCGGATGCATCCGATGAATTCAACCAGGAATATAACCTGGAACAATACAGTCACCTGCCTAACCAGCCCAATCCCTGGAAACTCCCCTATTTATATCGCACCACTTTTCAAGTTCCGGAATCGGATCAAGGCCGTCATTTCCATCTGATCTTCAAAGGCATCAATTACCGGGCTGCTGTCTGGTTAAACGGAAAACAGATTGCGGATTCTACAGAGATGGCTGGTATGTTTGCGGAATATTCACTGGATGTCAGCAAACATATCAAAGCGGGTAGCGAAAATGTACTGATGGTCATGATCTATCCATTGGATTATCCCGGTCTTCCAGCCACGGAACAACTGGAGGCCCTGGGAGATTTTTATGCAAATGGGGGGCCAACGGGTGATATCGGAAAAAATGTGACCATGTTGTGTTCTATTGGCTGGGACTGGATCCCCCCGGTAAGGGACCGTAATATGGGCATCTGGCAACCCGTTTTTTTACGGACCTCAGGCCCTGTCGCGATCCAGCATCCGCAGGTTATTACAACAATACCCAATCTTCCAGATACTTCTTCCGCCGACCTCAGATTGAATCTAACCTTATCCAACCAGGGTGATCAGGACCAGAAAGGCAAACTGAATATCATGATTGCACCGGAAAATTTTTCAGGCTCACCGATCAGTTTTTCGCAGGATGTCGATATCAAATCAGGGACCTCTCAAATGATCCATTTTACTGCCAATGAGGTTGAGGCATTGCGGATCCGGCAACCACAGCTGTGGTGGCCCAATGGTTATGGCAGGGCGAACCTTTACCGTATCCGGATCCAATATGTTACCAACGAGGAGGTCTCAGACGAATCTTCTGTTGTTTTCGGAATCCGGACGGTCAGTTCAAAAGCCGTGGACGAAAAAGGAAAATTACTTCGCAGGGATTTCTACGTCAATGGGAAAAAGGTGCATCTCGTAGGTGGGGCCTGGGTCCCGGACATGATGCTGAATCGTGACTCGTTACGCTATGTCCATGAATTGAGACTCTGCCAGGAAGCGAATGTGAACCTGGTAAGGATCTGGGGTGGTGGCATTACTCCTCCGGATGTTTTCTTTGACCTGGCTGACCGTTATGGTCTGATGGTCTGGTCTGATTTCTGGGTGACCGGAGATACGCAGGGTGAATTCAAAGGTTCTCCTGACTGGCCTCTGGAAACCGATGTATTTATCAGGAATATGACCAGTACGATTTACCGGATCAGGAATCACCCAAGCCTGCTGGTATGGACTGGCGGGAATGAGGGCCATGCTCGAAAGGAATTGTATGATGCCATGCGTGACAGCGTGATTGAGCTGGATGGTACCCGTCCGTTCATTCCAAGTTCTTCCGGTTTTGCAAGGTTACCGGAAGGGTGGAAAGGTTCCTGGCCGGATAATCTGCCTCCTGGCGTATACAGCGGGGGTCCTTATACCTGGAATGACCCACTTGAATATTACAGAAGGGTGGATCGTGGACAGGATTGGGTATTCAAAGACGAAACGGGTCTGCCTTCCCAGCCTCCCTATAATACTCTCCAGAAAATCATTCCTGACCTGATCTGGGACACTAACCTGCCCTTCCCCTTCAACAATACCTGGGGATATCATGATGCTGCCACGGGTAATGGAAGATATGACCGATATTATACGGATATGTTGAAAAGATATGGAGAACCAACCAGTATGGAAGAATTTTCGAATAAAATGCAGTTAATGAATGCGGAAGGTTACCGCGGTATTTTTGAAGCAGCCGGTCATAAACTCAGTGAAACCGGAGGCGTGATGCTCTGGAAACTGAATGCAGCTTTTCCCAGTGTGATCTGGCAGATCTATGACTGGTACCTTCAACCCAATGCAGGTTATTATTTTATGCAGAATGCTTGTGAGCCTGTACATATCCAATTTAATTATAACGACTCGAGTGTAGCGATCGTGAACCGGACCCATCAGCCGGCAAGCGGATTGATGGCAGAGGTAAAGGGATACAGCATGCAGGGAGAATTGTTATTCAATCAATCGGTTAGTACTGATCTCCCGGCCGAAACTGCCAAAAAAGTAATCCCGATCTCCACGATGTTATCCGGTAAAGAGGGAATCCTGTTCGTCATGCTCATCCTCGAGGACAACCAGGGCAATCCAATTTCTGAAAATACCTACTGGCTGAAAAATGATAATGATTTCAGTGCTCTTGAACAAATGGAATCATCTGATCTGGAAATTCAGATCAAAGGATCCCCCGTGAAAGGGAATGACCGTTCCTGGGATCTCAGGATCACCAACCCAACCAAGCAAGTGGCCTTTTTTATCCGTCCACAGTTTATGGCCAATGGGGAAGAGCTTCAGCCCAGTTTCTGGTCGGCAAGTTATTTTACACTACCGCCGGAAGGATCACTGGATTGTAATGTACGTGTCCCCTCTTATTTGCTGGAGGGGAAAACACCTGTTCTTCAGATCAGTGGATGGAATGTGGGGAATAAAATAATTAATCTTCCTTCGTTTTGATAAAAAAAATAAAATTATTGAAAACCCTATAATACGAACCACTTAATTCTTATTCTTCCGATATACAATATAAATACTGAAATCCACGAATAAACAGTTCATCGCCCACGATTGCCAACGAGGCAATATTGCCATCATCGAGCGTATTTTTAGAAAGAATTTCAAAGGCAGAACCTTGTTTAATTACATAGGTAATCCCACCAACAGAACTGATATATAACCTATCCTGTACTCCTACAGGTGAAGCCAAAACAGTCCCGGCCCCTTCGAGTCTTTCGACAGCATAATTAACTTTCCCGTCCGCAGCATCCAGACAGGTTAAATTGCCGTTATTATTTCGCAGAAAATACAGTCTGTTTTTAGCTAACAATGCGGATGGGGCATAAGGTGTATAATGATCATATTCCCATAAAATCGCATCTGTTCCCGTAATGTCTCCTTTTGCTTTTGATAGGTCAATGGCTTTTAAAATATTGTCACGAAATCCACTCATCAGGTAAACAATACCTTGGCCGACAACCGGATTTGGAATTACATTAGGGGTCATTCCGGAGCATTCCCATATAACTTCTCCGGTATCGAGGTCGTAGCCACGGATCCTCCCGGTTGCGTTGGTAATAACCTGATCCCGTCCGTTCACAGAAAGAATTACCGGGCTTGACCAGGAGGTTCTTTCATCCCGCGAAATTTTCAGAATATCTTTACCTGTGTTTTTATCAAGGATATAGAGGAATGAATCACCTTGATGGTCCCAGATCACCACAATTTTATCCTTGTAAACTGATGGTGCATTTCCTTCGCCGTAATTTCCTGCAATTTTCAATTGTCCAAAATCACGGCTCCAGAGAATGTTTCCATCGAAATCCAGGCAATACAAACCCCGGGATCCAAAGTATGCATACAGGTGTTCGCCATCGGTGGCAGGAGAATTAGATGCCCAGGAACCCAATTCATGAGTACTTTCAAGGGGGCGTTCCTTGATTACCGAAGTTCTCCACAATACGGAACCATCATTCCGGTTAATAGCGATTACTTGAAAATCATGAAGGTACTCAAGCTCATAGGTAAGCGTGGAATCACGTTCTGTTTTATCTGAGTCCTGCCCTTCAAGCATCTCTGCTTTCTGATCGGTTCTGATAGAGGTAAGGATGAAAACTCTATCTCCCCAGATAATGGGAGTAGAATGGCCCCTGCCTGGTATTTCAATTTTCCATTTAACATTTTTAGTCTCACTCCATTCTACGGGTGGATTACCATAAGGCGCAAAACCTGTAGCCTCAGGCCCCCGCCACTCAGGCCAGTTATGAAGGTATTCTGAGTTATTTTTCTGTGCATTTGAGACATGACAGAAATAAATTAAAACGAAAAATAGAAGGATTGACTTGGGTTTCATGATTCAAATATTTTAAAAAATCTTTTTCAGTACAATTATTATTTGACACTGCGGGCTAATTAGAACCATATAATATAAACTTGCTTGACTTTAATGTTATAACCACGTTTTTATCTGATCCTAAGAACATATTAAATTTTAAATCTTATTCACCTGATAGACAATAAAGAAATTGAAATCCGCGAATAAACAGTTCATTGCCCGCAATCGCCGGAGAAGCAAAATTTCCATCATCGAGCGTATTTCTGGCAATAATTTCAAAACCCGGGCCCTGTCTGATCACATAGGTGATCCCGCTCTCCGAGCTAACATAGAGCCTGTCTGCCACTCCCACGGGCGATGCAAAAACAGTACTGGTGCCTTCCAGCTTTTCCAGGCTGTAATTTACCTTTCCATCGGTTGTATCCAGGCAGGTTAATTCCCCATTATTACTTCTCAGGAAATACAATTTCCCATTTGCCAGTAAGCCCGAGGGGGTATAGGGTGTATTCTGATTATATTCCCATACAATCGCCTCCGTTCCGGATATATTTCCTTTTGCCTTCGTCAGGTCGATTGCCATCAGGGCATTCCCACGAAATCCGCTCATCAGATAGACCCTATTTCCCGACACGATGGGACTGGGGATCACATTGGCGGTCATGCCACTCCCCTCCCAGATGATCTCACCCGTTTCGAGATCGTAACTTCGAATTTTGTTTGTAGCACTCGTGATCACTTGTGGTCTTCCATTTACCCTAACGACCACAGGACTGGCCCAGGAGGAGGTTTCTTCCCTTGGGATTTTCATAATATCTTTCCCCGTATTTTTATCAAGTATATAAAGGAAGGAATCCCCCTCATGATCCCAGAGAATGATGATCTTATCCTCATACAGGACAGGAGAGCTTCCTTCCCCAAAACTCATCTTTTTTTCCATTTGTCCGAAGTCACGACTCCAGAGAACATTCCCTTTAAAATCCAGGCAATACAATCCCCTCGATCCAAAGTAAGCATATAAGTGCTCCCCATCTGTGACTGGTGAATTAGAGGCCCAGGATCCCATTTCGTGGGTACCATCCACAGGTCTCTCCTGACAGACCGTTGTCTTCCATAAAAATGATCCATCCTTCCGGTTAATGGCCATCACGATAAAATCATGGATGTATTCGGGTTGGAGAGAAGGCGGCCCGCCCCGAACTGTGGCTTGATCATTCGATGCCTCCTGTGATTCTGCTTTCTGACTGGTCTGGACAGAGGTGATAACAAATACCCTATCCTCCCAGACGATCGGAGTTGCATGGCCTCTTCCCGGGATCTCAGTTTTCCATTTCACGTTTTCCGTTTCACTCCACAATACCGGAGGATTACCATAAGGTGCATAGCCTGTTGCGTCAGGTCCTCTCCATTGAGGCCAGTTCTGTTCGTAATTTGAAACATCACGTTGCGCAATCGAAAGCAGATAAAAACATGTTGCAGCAAGAAGGATAAGAATTGAAGATCGTTTCATATTAGGTTTTTTCATAAAATTGTTCAACCAGCATTAAAATAAAATCACGTCAAAGGTTTTAAAGCTTCCCGGGCTTCCCTGTCAGGATCATTTTTTACGATGGGAACATCATCCAGGATCATGGTTTCCCCTTTCTCCTTGCTGTACCTTGGCCAGATGGGCAGATCGCCTCCATTGGCATTGCCTGTCCGCATGAAAATAAGGAGTGCATCTGACATTTTTTCCGAAAGTTTACGCGGCCTTGCTCCTCCACCCGTATGTGTCAACATCAAATCCGTATTGTAATACCAGAAACAGATATCACTGCAATGAAAAGCCCGCATCCGGTTATCAAAAAGAGGGGGCTGCCATCCAAACCAGGCCAGATATACCGAACTTGGCTGGGCTGATTTTGCATCCGCGAGTTCAATCGTTCGCTGGCGGTTACTGATGATCATCGACCATATTTCAACAGGCTTTTTATCTGGGAATGCCCTGGCATAAGCATCGACTGCGGTGGTTGGATCTTCGATCCTTTGTCTGAAAAAACCAGCACCCTCTTTGAGCTTTTCTTTGACCTCCTCAAAGGTAATATTCTCCAACTCCGGATTATTCCGACTTGGAGATGATTCATTGAAGGTGGAACATATGATCATAGGAATCTCTGAAGCCAGTGGAGTGGCTTCAGGAAAATAAGGGTGCTGAGGCAGGTATTCACCATCTACTACCGGACTGAATCCTCCCCGGAAGCCATCACCGCCCGATTCATCCCTCAGTTTCCTGGCGGCTTCATTGGCGATATTTATATAATCCATCCAGGGAATTTCCTGAAGTTTGTCTATCTCACTGGTTTTTAACCCTGCTTCACGAAGTACGTAAGATCCAAGTTTCTCCGAATATTCTTTATCGCCTGACCTGGTGGAAGCACCACTGAGCACTACTGCCTTATGAAACAGTCCTTTGGCGGAAGGCATGGCTGTCAGGGTTGTCACCTTGGCTCCTCCTCCCGATTGTCCCATGATGGTTACATTGCCGGGATCCCCTCCAAAGTTGGCAATATTATGGTTCACCCATTCCAGTGCCGCCACAATATCGAGCATACCCGCATTCCCGGAGGCAGCAAAATCCCTGCCCCCAACACCGGCCAGGTTGGTAAAACCCAGGGGACCCAACCGATGGTTAACAGAACAGAATACGATATCCCCTTTCCTGCTCAGGTTCTCTCCTTTATAACCGTCCTGTTCAATCGCGTTGCCATTCACAAATCCACCACCATGGAGCCAAACCATTACCGGTCTCTTTTTCCCATCGTTGATGCTGGGCGTCCATATATTGATTCGAAGACAATCTTCGCTGACATCGTCATAGTTCCAGTGATCAATAAACGAAGCATACACATTGGCATACCGTTTTTCCATAATTTGTGGGGCCGAATTCCCCCACCAGATGGTATCAAGAACACCCTGCCAGGGTTCAGGTTTCACGGGTGGTTTAAATCGATTACTTCCAGAAGTATCCGCTCCATAGGGGACCCCTGTAAAATGATAAATATCCCTGAGTAGGTATCCCCTCACTTTACCGGATTCCGTATCCGTCACTGCAATGTCATTCCCAATGAAAAGTACCTGGTCATCTTTTTCCTCTTTATTTTGTGCCTGGGGAGAGGAACAGGAAGAAGCCAGTAAGGGAGAAGCCATGGTAAGACCCGATGCTCCAATCCCAAGATTCTGAATAAATGTGCGCCTGTTTGATTTCATACTTAGAAATTTTGCGTGAATTAATGAACATTAAACATTCTGCATCACTATGTGAGTCAGGGTTGATTTATCATGTAATTTATCTTTTCTTTCAGGATCGGCACCGGGATCACTTTTCCCGATACCCATACTCATCTGGTTTAAATTCGCCAATGCATCATCTTAGACCCGTGTCATACCCTTGTTGCTATATTTGGTATCTTATAGTCTTACAGAATTTTTGAGGTCTCTGTTTAAAAAAAATTCAAACCTCAATGATTTAATAAATTAAAAGTAGAATAAAATTCTGATGAGAATTTAAAGTGAAATATCCATCAATAAATACCTCATGAATTAATTGATTCCTGGGGATTTCAGTCTTAAATTTAAATAAGCAGAATGCACTTTCTCTTATGTAAATGATCCTAATTTTTTAAACAAAAATCATGATAGATCCAAAATTATCCGAAACCATCGAGGAATACAGGCATGAAAAGATCGATCGTCGTGAATTCCTCAATAAACTAACCGTACTCACCGGCAGTACGGCAACTGCCATGGCTTTATCTTCTTTAATCGAAAAGAAGGAGGCCAAAGCTTCCAATATTTCTCAGGAAGATCTCCATACGGAATTTATTAAATATCCGGGAGAAACAGGGGAGATGAACGCCTTTCTTGCCAGGCCAAAATCAAGCAATAAATTACCTGGAGTGATCGTAATCCATGAGAACAGGGGTCTTGTGCCCCATATTCAGGATGTGACCAGGCGAATGGCCCAGGAAGGATTTGTCTCCATCGCTCCTGATGCTTTATCCCCCCTGGGTGGCACCCCGGAAGATGAAGATAAAGGAAGAGAAATGATAGGGAAATTGGACAATGATTCCACTGTAAAAAATTTCGTGGCGGCAGTCCAGTATCTTAAAACCAATCCAATGACTACCGGTAAAGTCGGATGTACCGGATTTTGCTGGGGTGGTGGTATGACCAACCAGGTAGCTGTGAATTCTCCTGATCTGGAGGCGGCCGTTCCGTATTACGGACGACAACCCGACCCGGAAGATGTTCCCCGGATAAAAGCGGCTGTTCTTGCACATTACGCTGGGGAAGATGAACGAATCAACAGTGGGATCCCTGCTTTTGAAGAAGCATTAAAAAAAGCGGGCATTGATTATAAGATTTACATCTATGAAGGAGCCGCGCATGCCTTTAATAATGACTCAAATCCGGAACGCTATAATAAGGATGCAGCTCAACTGGCCTGGAAAAGGACCATCGATTTCTTCAAGGAAAAGCTGAAATCCTGAAACTTAAAGATACCTGGTCCAGGTTTCCGTTAACATCAACGGATCATACAGCAATTTTTGAATTTTTTTCCACTGCCACATGGACAGGGATCATTGCGTCCGGGTTTGGATAAGGGGGATTGTTTTTGTTGAACTACCTGTCGGTTAATTTTTTGCCTTTCCCATAATGAGGCTACCTCCATCACAAAAGGTTTGACATAATTAAAAAAATATTTATAGCCCTCACATAAATAATTAAGCCCTTCTTCTCCATCAGGGGCCAATACAAAACGGTTTTTGGGACATTCCCCATGACACATCTCCCTTACTTCACAAATCCGGCAATATCCAGGCAAGGTACGCAGTTTGGCCTGACCGAAGTTAATCTGGTCAGGATGTTGTAAAAGATCACGCAGTGATTTGTTCCGGATATTTCCAATAAGATGATCTGGGATCACATAATGATCACAAGAATAAAAATCCCCATTGTGTTCCAGGACAGGAACGCCACCGCAGGTTTCCTTAAAAATACATAGGGTATGTTCCTGCCCGAATGCGGTACGGATCGCTTCTTCAAAGATCTGGATTTTTACCTGGCCGATATCTGTTTCCTTCCATTCTTCAAAAATAGTGCTTAAGAATAGACCGAATGCTTTTGGAGGCACTGAACGGGAACTTACCAGGTTTCCGGAATCAGGCCGATACTCGACAAGCGGTAAAAAAGTAATATACCGGGCACCCAGATCTTTAAAAAACCGGTATACCTCAAGTGGATGTCTGACATTCCTATCATTCACCACGCATAAAATTTCCGTGGGAATATTATATCTTATCAAACGTTCGTATCCAGCCAAAGTCAAACTGAATGTCGATTTCTGAGATCCCCTGAATCGGTAAACATCGTGCAATTCCTGTGGCCCATCCAGACTGATCCCGACGATAAAATGATGATCCGATAGGAATGTGCACCACTCCCCATCCAGGAGGGTCCCATTGGTTTGAATGCCGTTGATGATCTGTTTATGGGAGGGACAATGTATCTGCTGCAATGTTACAATCCTGCGGAAGAAATTGAGTCCAGCCAATGTGGGTTCCCCTCCATGCCAGGAAAAGTGAATTACCTGACCCGGACCAGCTTCAATATGTTGTAGAATGTATTCCTCAAGCAATGAATCAGACATGCGGAAGGATCTGCTTTCCGGGTAGAGCTTATCCTTTACCAGATAATAACAATAGGCACAATCCAGGTTACATTTGGGACCAAACGGTTTTACGAAAACCTGGAAATCCGGAAGATGCACAGGCATACCTCTATTATGTTTTTAATGATACATGAATATAAAAAATTTCAGGTTTTGAAATGGGCAAAACGAGAAAAATACCAGTTTGCCAGGCATTAGAAAGCTAAAAAAACCCAACCTTTATAATCAGTATTTTTTTATTTAACCAATGTAATGAAATCAAAATAAAAACCCTGGTTGGAGATATAAAATAAAACAGATATCTTGTGACAGGGCCATGGTTTCAGGCCGAGATTAATCATCCTGATTTTTTTATATCATCTGGACAACTAATCCATCATGAAATTTTAAACATCCACAAAGGACAGTAATATGATGAAATCCCTGATTTTTATAATTATTCTTTTCATTGGTCTTTTTGGTTTTAAATCTGACCGAAAACCCATGCAAGCCAATTTCGAGCATTCCGCTGCCTACCGATGGCTGAACAAAAAGGTTCTGGAGAACAGGCTGCTTGATGATATGGAAAGTCTGGACCATTGGATCACCTTCACAAACGGTGCCCAGCAGGTGGTGGATGCCCGTGTGGATGCACAGTCCACGGAAGTCAGCTTAAAGGTTACGGAAATGGTCCTCACCGGAGAAAAATCGAAAGATGGGGGTCAATCCCTCCGGATGCGAAACCCTACTAAATTGAATGTTCCCGGCCCAAAAAGTGGGCGGGGGTGGGGTACTACCGGGGTGAAAAGACAGTTTGATCAAGAGGATTGGACGGATTGGAACCGGATTTCGTTGTGGATCCATCCAGACAATCCGGGATTTTTTGTGAACTGGATTGAGCTCAGGATCTTCAATGATGGCATTGAAAAATTACCGGCAATTTTCGGGCAGGAAGGCGAGACCTCACTTATGCTGAGGAATCATGAATGGAACCATGTAGTATGGGAGATCAGCAATGTGGCACGTGATCAGGTCACCAGTCTGGAAATATCCTATTATCTGGCCGGCAATGAACCGGAGGCGACGGATACAGCTACTTATTACCTGGATCTGCTGGAACTTCAGAAAGTGGAGCCAGATCATATCGAAGGCTGGGATGTATGGCCGGGAAGAATCTCCTATTCCCATACTGGTTATCAATCCGGGGCTATTAAAACGGCGATCGCGAACGGATTGAATGCCCGTGAATTTCATGTGATCAATCAGGGGACGGGTGAAACCGTATTATCAAAATCCCTGGAATCCGTGAATACACATCTGGGGAATTACCAGGTGATGGATTTCACGGAAATCCGGGAAGCAGGAACCTACGTACTGGAGACGGGAACCATTCGGACAGAACCTTTCAGGATCGATCCCAATGTATGGAGAGAAACCATCCTCAAGGCCTTGAATTTTTTCTATATGGAACGGTGCGGAACTGCCATTCCCGGTGTGCACTGGGTTTGTCACCGCGACTGGAGATGCCTCCATGACGACCAGCAAATCGTCATCAACGGTGGATGGCACGATGCCGGTGATCTTACCCAGGGACTCAGTAATACCGGCGACGCGGTCTATTTCATGTTCAGCCTCGCCGAGCGAATGCAACAAAGGGGGGAAGACCCGGAACTTTATGCACGCCTGCTGGAGGAAGCAAAATGGGGGCTTGACTGGATCATGAAAACAAGCTTCCGGGATGGATACCGGAATGGTGGGTCAGTAAGTACAAGAAGAACGAATGGCATCATCGGTGATTTTGATGATGTGATTGCCACGGCCCGCAACACACCGATGGATCATTTTGTGGCTTCCGCAGCGGAGGCCATCGCCAGCAGGGTACTGAAGAGAGATCGACCGCGTCTGGCTTCCTATGCGCTGGAAATGGCCATTGAAGATTGGGAATTCGCCGTGGAAGGCATGAAATCAGCAGAAATGAATACATCCGGGTCGATATTTCGGGGTAATTTTGATTCCGACAATGTGGTACATGAGGCACCGGCTGCCGGAGTGGTGGCTTCGGTGGATCTCTGGAAGGCAACGGGCGATCCACAATACGTTGAAAAAGCCGTCGAATGGGCTGAAGTGATCGTCAATTCCCAGCAGAAGTCAAAACCAGACTGGGACATCCCGTTAACCGGTTTCTTTTACACAGGTCCTGACCGGAAACGGATTTTACATTATGTTCATAAAGGCAGGGAGCATGCACCCATTCAGGCGCTCAACATGCTCTGTGAAGCTTTTCCTGACCATCCCGATTGGATGAAATGGTATTCCACCATCACCCTGCATTCCAAATATCTGCAGACGATTGCCAATTATACAAATCCTTATGGTGTCTTCCCTGCTTCCATCTACAACGACCAGGAATACCTGGGGGCACCTGAGAGCAGGCATGAATCATTTCGAAAACAGGTTCTCGAGGGAATTCCACTGGGAAAGGATCACTATCTCCGGTTATTCCCGGTATGGATGGATTACCGGGGACACTTCGGTACCATCCTGTCGCAGGCGCAGGCCAATGCCTGGGCCGCTCACCTGAGAAATGATCCGGAATCGCTCAGTTTATCCCAGCACCAGCTGGAATGGGTGATTGGCCGTAATCCCTTTTCACAAAGCACCATGTGGGGAGAAGGGTACGATTTCCCCCCCCTGTATTCTGTTATGTCTGGTGACATGGTGGGAGGATTGCCTGTAGGCATCCAGACCAGGGGAGAAAATGATGTGCCTTACTGGCCTGTACAGAATTCCTGGACCTATAAAGAGATCTGGGTATACCCGGTGATACGATGGATCGGGTTGATGCGGGATCTGGCAGGCCCAGCCCTTGTCGAAGGGAATACCGGATCAATGATAGAATTTGTCGATATCATTTCCGGTCAGAAAATGGTGATCCAACCTGACCAAACATCCGGTAGCTTCCGGGCGATGATCCCGGAAGGCCGTTACAGGATAACATGTAATAATGAATCCATAATACGGAATTTCCTTCCGGGAGGTACCTATTACCTGGATCTCAGCTCCGGCCAGGTAATGGACTTTGAATTGTCACTGGCTTTAACTGGAAAAGAAGAGATCAGGATCCAAGTGAATGTTCATGGCAGTGGGAATCATACACTTGATATCCGAGCTGAAAATCTCAGCATCAAAGGAATCCATAAAGTATTAAGTCTGAATTCCGGAAATTCGGTGATATTTGAATGGCGTGGAAGGATTATAAACCCTGAATTACCATGGGTTGCGGTTGTAATTCCGGATGGTGACCTTTCGACCAAAAAAGAACTAATGGAGTAAGCTTGAAATGCCGGGATATTCTGCTGCATAATATGCCGAAATATATTAAAAATTTCCCTTTCTTTATTTTGCCGCTGATCGTGGCTTTCTACTGGTCAGGCTGCAGACTTACCCCAGGTGAAGGGATCCTGTATCTGGATAATGGAAAATTAAGGTTGGGATTTGACGCCAGGAATGGTGCACTGATTGAAATGAAAGACCTCATCCATTCCATCGATTATATAGAGGCAAGTCAGATTACGGGACCACCCTGGGGGATACGCTTCTTACATGCGGGTGAGATCACCCTCCTGGATCCTTCCATCCCATCTGTTTTTTCCTTTATCAGACCGGATAAAAATACCCTGGTTTTAACCTGGGGGGATTTTGCCAGCCTGAATAACAAACAATTCCGGATCACTGTTTTGATCAAACTTGATGAGGACCAGTTCCTGTCTTCTTGGAAAATAATGGTACAGGGATTGTCAGGGGAACCGATTCATGAAGTCGTATTTCCTGATATTAAGGGTCTGAAAGACCTGGGGGAAGAAAATCTCGCCGTCCCATTCTGGATGGGACAGCAACTTAAGCTTCCCAGAAAACATCTGGTTGCGATGCAGGGCGCCGAAAAAAAATATGAATGGGATTATCCGGGTCAGCTTTCAATGCAATGCCTCTCATTGTACAAAGCAGAGAAAGGTGGTTTTTACGCCGCCTGTAACGACACTTTGGCTTATAGAAAAAGTTTTTCAGTATCACTTGATTCATTGAATTTTCTAAATTTTCAAATGCATAATTTCCCGGCCCTTGATCCGGAATCAGGTGCTTATACTCCTCCTTATGAAGCGATCATCGGATCATTCAAAGGGGATTGGATAACGGTTGCGGAAATGTATCGTGATTGGGCAATCCGGCAGAAATGGTGTGCTGAAAGCAGGTTTAAAAACCACCTGAACCCCGGATGGCTGGACAGTACGGCTTTGTGGATCTGGAACAGGGGTGAATCAAAATATGTTCTGGGACCTGCTTCTGATCTGAAACAGCGGCTTGACCTGCCTGTCAATGTGTTCTGGCACTGGTGGCACGGCTGTGCCTACGATGTGGGTTTCCCTGAGTATTTTCCACCCAGGGAAGGAGAAGAATCTTTTATTGCTGCCGTATCCGGAGCCAGGCAGAAAGGCATCCGGTCGATCGTATATATGAATGTACTGCAATGGGGGACTTCTACTGAAAGCTGGACAGAAGATAATGCCGCCAGATATGCCGTCAGGGATATTAACGGGGCATTAAGATCACATGTTTATAATCTTTTTACCGGCAAATCCCTCACCAATATGTGCATTGCCACTCCGTTCTGGAAGGATAAGTATGCTTCGTTGGGCAGAAAAGCAATTCAGGGATACGGATTGAATGGCATATATATGGACCAGGCCTGCCTGTCCAGAATGTGTTATGACAGGAATCACCCCCACGATACCGGAGGCGGAAATTACTGGGTAGATCATTTCGGACAGCTCACCGCACTGATCCGCCGAGAGATACCAGAGGAGGATCAACCGGTCCTGACGGGCGAGGGTGGTGGGGAAGCCTGGATCCCTTATCTCGATGCCTTTTTAACTTTGCAGGTCAGTAAGGAAAGATATGCAGGTCCGGGAGGCTGGGAAACCATTCCGATGTTCCAGGCTGTCTATCATCAGTATGCAGTATCCTATGGCAATTATTCTTCCCTGCTTTCACCTCCTTATGATGAACTTTGGCCGGAGGAATACGCACCTGATGAACCACTGAAGCTTTTGGATGAAAACTTCAATGAACAATTCCTGATGGAACAGGCACGATCTTTTGTCTGGGGCATGCAACCCGCCATTGCCAACTACATGCCATTCCTGGCTAAAGAGAGAAAAGATGAAATCGAATACCTCATAAACCTGGCTAAAATCAGGTATAAAGGATTGAAATATTTGTTATATGGCAAGTTTTTGAGATCGCCGATCCTAGAAATCCCTGAGAAGGAAATACAGATCTCCCGATTATCGATCTATGCTGGCAGAGGGGAAGACAATGTTACCTCCTTCCAGGGAAGGTACCCATTGATCCATTATGGTACCTGGCAATCAGCGGACAAAAACATCGGCATTGCACTGGCAAGCATCAGCCCGGATCCTTTTCCGGTCAATATCCATTTCTCTGCCAGAGATTATGATCTCCCTGCCGCAGGGAATACCTATGTAACCGATGTTGATGGGAAAAGATGGCTGACTTCCTATTCGGACGGGAAAATAGAATTGCATTTCAGGCTCCCTCCAAAGGGTATTGCTTTGGTGGAAATTACTCCGTAGTCATTCCGGCAACCATGCGGCCAGCAAGCAGTTTTTTGGTTAAATCGTCATTTAAGCCACCTATCGAACCAATCGAAGGCATCCTGCTGCATGCTGGCATCGAACTTATGATCCCCTGGATAAAATCCACCACGGTAATGATCCGGCACACCTGCTTTTCGGAAAATTTCCTGCAATATTTTATCCGCTTTTTCCATTTCCGGGAGCGTATACAGACCATCCTGGCTGTTATTCAGGGTCATGGTTGGCAAGGGAACCCGTAATCCAAGGATCTCAGGAAAATCGAGGTATTTGGGCAATAGTGGTGTATACGTCATCCAGGTATGTGTATAAGCTTTATTAAGCAAAAAATCACTCCAGGTAGTCATGAATCCAACACAGACCGCACAACGAACGCGGTGATCCGTTCCCCCCAGGTAAACCGTGCGCAGGCCGCCACCGGAAAGTCCGGCACAGCCTATCCGGTCCTTATCGACCTCCTCGCGGGCGATCAATACATCGAGCGCACGTTGATCCTCAGCAAGAAAAACTCCAGGCCAGGTGGTTCCAGCACAGAATAACGATTTGGCCATAATATGTTCATGCTCGCTGGCCCACTGGTTGTACACCTCTATGTTTTCAACCCTTTCCGGATCTTTATCGGTTTTTCCATGCGTAGAACTGCCTCCCCATGGGATCTCTGTCATCTCTTCAAAACGTACGCGCCTGCTTGCAAATGTAAAGGCATCATGGACCAGGACTACGTATCCGCGCCTGGCAACCTCGTTGGCCCAGGCATGACCTTCGTAGTATTGCTTCTGATGTTCCACCATCATGGGGTGCATCGGATCGGAGGTCCTGGTGATTTTACGTTTGCCAAAATATTTATTGCCTCCATGGTCATGCAGGCCGAGGATGGCAGGTAAAGGGCCTTTGAAATTCAAGGGTTTGAGTAAGATGGCTTCTGTTCGGTGACCGTAGGGTAACTGCCAGCTGAGTTCCTCAATCTCAAGTCCATCATATTCGTATTTCTTTTCAACTTTTACCTGAGGGGTACTTCCAACGTCCGGGGAGGCAATCAATTCCCTGGCTTTTTCAATGGCCCTGGTCTTCCAGGGATCCAGATCGGTCCACTCTTTTTTGCGGAAAGATAATGAGGGAGGATCTCCCACAAGTCCATCCGCCCAGGTCCCATAACTGCCTATGATGCTTTTCACTTGTTCCTTTTTTGAATCAAAAGGTATCCGATTTGTCGGGGAATTCGCATTTCCCTGGATATAACCTGGCAACACAGACAGGCTACCCAATACAGCAGTTGATTTCAGAAAATTCCTGCGGGATGTCATGGCATTGATTTTTGTTTATAAATATATAAAAACTGTGATTTTACTGTTTTACCAGATCCTATTCCTTCCCATGCTTACTCGTTTCCCTTTCCTCCCAGCCACTTCTGCCTTCATCCATGAATATTTCAACCACTGTTTTTGAAACCCGGTCATCCACTTCCTCCACCAGCTGAATCCGTAAGGGATTTTTCAGTCGTCGCTCCCACTCGAGTACCGGAGCATATGGTTCATTGCCTTTATCAATTTCATAGATAAGATAGGCCCATTTTTCTGAAAAAACACTTCCCTTTAAAGCAGGAACCACCTGTTGCATGTTGGACGACAAGAAAGGATGGGAAAGCCCACGGGCCCAATAGATCCATGGCCCCCCGGTAATATAGAAAAACGGATTCAGAAGCCGGGTTCTGGATTCAATCCCTGCATTTGAATAATCCAGTTGTATTCCAGCGAATCCTATCCCAGTCTCCTTATTAAAGAAGGTGATCCATGGAATATCGGCTTCCATCTTTATGTCCGTCAGGTCCGGCATGGTACTGACATTGTAGGTGATGATCGAATCTCTTAAAATATCATACCACGCGGCAAAGGTCATTAATTCACGTTTAAAGACAATTTCCGCGTTACGCAAGGCCAGGCACTGTACCGTTTCATTGATCCGCATGCATGTGGAGCTTATAAAATAGGGCATCCCCGGATAAAATTCATACCGTACCGAAGCATCCACTTCGGGTACTCCCCTCAGATGATCCCACATTTCGTTGGTCGCTATCACGGGTCCGGTCACGGAGCTGGTATGGGCCGGCGGTTTCCAGTCAGCCGTATGCGTCCATGCCCTTGGTGGCACATAAATCCCGGGATTCCAATGAATGGCCCCATTCGTTTCCATCCGATGGAACAAGGGATCCTCCTGCATGCTTTTTAATGCGATCTGGTCCAGATGACCTGATTCAGGATGTAATACAACAGAAATCCGGTTATTCTCAATATACAAACCGGGCTGCTCTCCCTGAACCCTCAAATCAGTCTCATACAATTTGGCCAGGGCATCCTCATTGCCATAATAGACTAAAAATACCTGGCTTGATCTTGCAGGAACATGGGCCAGAAAGGCGACCCGTGCTGTGATGGTCGGCATCCACAATGGTACTTCCCGGGTGGGTACGCCATTCTCATCCGGGGCCAGATCATCCTCCTCCAGAAATTTCTGGATATCATATACCTGGGATACTACCTCTTGCAGTTCATGTGTTCTTTGATCCACAGCCACCACCCTGATCTCCCGGGTCAGATGCTGTGCTTCATCAGGATAAAAAGCCAGGAGTACTTCCACGGGTTCATCAGACCGGTCGATCCCGGCCGTTTCGCTGACCACTACCGATTTATATTTGGGCCAAGCCTGATCGAAGACTTTTACACCCGATGGTGCAGTCACTTGTTTTTCGGCGGATAATACAACATCCTCCTTTGATGCATGTACCGATTTTTTCATCCGGACAGATAAACGGATCGAGTAAGTCTGATCAGGTTGCCATTTTACCCAGCCGATCACATGCGGATTTTTATAATAGGTCCCATCCTGTGACATGCTGTATCCAGATGGCGGACGTTCGGATAATGGTGGTTTGCTCAGATCCTCTATCTCATCCTCACGCCTGATTTCAGTAGCCCGAAGTACCTTGCCGTCCACTGCGGCTTCCACTTCGATGATCGAAGATTCCGGTAATTCGAGTTCTGCTTTGAAGTGATAAAAAGGGATCCCTGGGGATGGGTAATCCAATTCAATTGCCCTGATGATCAGCTCCTGACCACTTTTTGACCTTTGAGCAGAAAGAGATTGATAAGTAAAGAGGTAAAAGAAAATTATCAGGATGGTCCTGACTCCCATGCCTGATCTGTTCATGATGCTTGAATTATTGAAAAGTGCCATTTGTGAAATTTTTATACTACTTGTCCTTGATTACAAAAAATTATCGTATGGAAATTAGATTTCTATCTCTTAAAGCATTAACTCCATTTTCCCATGGTCCGCCTGCTCCCCATATATAATAGGAAAAATACATGGTGCTTTTTTGATAAATGGGTGTCCATGGTTGAAATTCAGCATAATAATGATGCGCCTCACTATTCGCCGGATGATTCATCCACATATGAAGAAATAAAGGTTGTGAGACTGGAAATGCACCTACGAAAGTAACATCCTGCTTGGTATCATATCCGGCATTCCAGCCCTCCTTCATATGAAATACTCTACCGTAATATCTTTCCGGTTTCATTCTGTATTCATGTAATCCATCCAATTCCGGGATGGTAAAGACATCCTCGGTCCAGTGTCTTCTGCCCAGCTCCACAATGGGCTGGGGCCCCAGTACATTGGCTTCGGGATTTTTAAAGGTTAAGGCAAAGCGGACCTCCAGTAAGGGAGAATTGCCATATAGGGTAAATATCTTTTCCAGTCTGTTTCCATAATAATCCGCTGTCATTTTTACCCGGACGAAATCACCTTCTCCCCGGAGGATTTCTGCATCATATACCTGATGGGTTTCCATACTCCCCTGCCCCAGAAAATCTTCAAATCCTCCATACGGATAATATCCCCGTTTCCTGAATTCCCGCTTATCATCCACAGCCTTTTCCGGCCAGAGCTTAAACAAGACATTATCATCCCGTGATTTTACGATATACTCGATAACCCTGGCTCCGGTCGTGAGGAGGGTTACCTGTACACTGTCGTTCTCCATTCGGTATTCCATGATCCCATCACTATTCAGGTCAACTTCGTACAGATACGGCTTGCCTGATGCTTTGCCTACTCCCAGCTGGCTGATCTGCTCTATCCCAAGCGCTGATAATTTCACCTGATAATTGCCTGCTGGTACTTTTAGGTTAAAAGACAAATCACCAAAAGTGCCGGTAGGTATTGAACAGGTCTGTTTGCTTTTAAAAACTATTTTATCGGATTTGTTCACATCTAAAACCTCCAGTTGCACAGGGAATGAATTTTCAGATGAAAAGTTGTGAATGGTAACCGGATAGGTCACTTCGGGAGCATGGTCATAAAGAAGTTTATGTACCGATATGGCAGGAGGAAGATCCAGCATCGTCAAGGTACTTTTTTTCGATGTTTCCCACTGGTAATGCACGGCGATGGGATTGGTACGGTTCATCGCCTCTGCTGAGGGGTGGATCGCATACGACAATTTTTTTGAGCTGTTTGCCGGTAAGCTCAACTCAGAAGATAAATCGACTTCCGTTTTCAGTTCTGGGGGTAATACTATCTCCAGTTTACCCTTCACTGCATGTGGATAAAAATTAGTGATGGTCAGGTTCAACTGATAATTATCCATTTCTGCTTCAAGGCTTACTTTATCTCCAAAATATTCTTCGAGGTAGACCCGGTCTAACAACAGCAATTCAAGCGCATTCCGAAAAGTGGCTGGTCCCATCATCTTCCCCATATCCAGGACCGCTACCTCCCTGCGGCCAAGAATGGCATCCCACATGGCTTCATTGGTTAACCGTTCCCCTTTTTTTACAAATAGCACCATACAGGAGATCGCGTCCTCATCCAGCTCGCCAGTGGATGAAATAAAAGGAACATCTTCCTGATCTATTTGTTCTTTATTGCCTTCGCTGGCTATATATCCATCATAATGAAATGGATCCGCCAGGGTATCGAATACATTCCTGAAGACATAGCCGCCCTTACTATGGGCATAATCGATCCAGGATTCATTGGTAAACATGCTCTGTACCTGTAATCCCTCATAGTCCCTGCATCCATAGATCGGGGAAAATCCCACATCCGATACGATCGGGAGATTAACCCTGGAAAGCCAGTCCGTTAATTCGTCCTTTGCCAGAAAATCCATATATCCATCGAATACAAACCAGGTATTTCCTTCATTCATGCCTCTGCCGATCACTTCCAGAGGATGTCCGGTAGTACAGGTCACACTTTTTAAAAGGGTTTTCGCGCCAAACCATCCCCGATGCAAATCGTATTCCTTCACCAGATTGATCGTATTTTCAATCAGAAGATTCACCTTCTGCATGGACTCCCTGTCGGTGGATGACAGGACAAAGATCTTTCGGCCTTCATTTTCCAGGTAAAAAGCTTTTATCTCCTTAAAATTCTTTGCAAATACCTGATGACTCTTCAGTTTTTCACTCATTGCTTGATTCTCCGGATATTTAGCCATTAGAATTGCCCCTGAATCAGAGTTTGGATCCAGCAGGACGAGCACATTACTCACTTTGATCTTATCCTCCAGCTGCTGTACGGTAGGCTGATCTAATCGTTCAAACGATTCAGAAAGAAGCCCGGTCAGGAATCCCTCCTGCATCGTCAATGCTGGAACTCCCATATCATCGGCAAGATCTCTTTTGCTTTGCGCGATGGTAAGGGGGATATTGGAATTCGCCATTTTAAAAAGATTGCCATAACGGATCCATTCCCGGTAAATGTCGTGCCAGTAATTGGTATAACCATTGAATTGGAATCCGTTCTGGATTGTATTTTCCAAAATGGGGGTTACCGTTTCAGATTTAAAATCGGCAAGCTTCTGAGCGAATAAAAAATTCACGGAGCTTGCCGCACTTAAAAAAATGACAAAAATTAGCGTTTTCATAATGGTATTTTCAATGAACATACAATGAAAATCAATATAGTTATTTTTTCGGTTTGGACCACAAAAATGAAATGAAACAAATGCTCGATTAAATTGAATACATAATCCATTTCATGCTTAATCGATATCTTTTCAATATCCGCGGCATTCATAGCTCTTTCCCACTTCATTGTTTCAAACCCAAAAGCGTATTATTTCAGATTGATTTGATATTTTTGGCGATGATTTATTTTTAAATAAAAATGACCTTTTAATTGTTTTAATGCCCTTTGCCAAAGATAGATATATCATCCTATTATTAATTTTTAATTGGTTCAATCCGATTTTTTGTTTTTCACAGGAAGATCGAATTTCCAATCCTCAAAGCCCATATCAGGTACATATTAAATTTACCGAAGAGGATATCACAGTGGATGGCAATCTCTCAGAACCCGGTTGGAAGGAAGCTGAAGTGGCGAACAGTTTTTGGATGAGTTATCCGGTTGATGATAGACGGGCAGATCCTGAAATACAAACTGAAGTCCGGCTTTTAAATGATGATCAGAATTTGTACATAGGGATCATCTGTTATGGTGATGATGATTATGTGATCCAAACGCTAAAAAGGGATACGGATTTCCAAAAGGGAGATGGATTTGGTGTGGTGATTGATCCGGTCAATGAAAGAACCAATGGATTTGTTTTTGGAATCAGTCCGGCAGGTGTCCAGACAGAAATGCTTATTACGGGAAAGACAGGTCGCCGTGAAAATTTAGAGCCAGGAAGGACCCCTGATGGTGTCAATATAGCCTGGGATAACAAATGGTTTTCTGCTGTTAAAAATTTCCCGGATCATTGGGTCATTGAAATCGCCATTCCTTTTAAGTCACTGCGTTTTAATGATAATAAAACTGTCTGGGGCATCAATTTTTTCAGGCTTGATGCCGGATCCAATAGTATCCACACCTGGTCACCCGTACCGATAGAATTTACCGAACTGGACCTGGGTTATACGGGAGAACTGGTTTGGAACCACCCGCCTAAAAAAGTCAAAAAAAATATTTCTGTAATCCCTTATATCCTTGGATCAACCAATCGGGACAAAGAAACAGATCTTCCCAGGGAAAATGATTTTCAGGCTGGTGTTGACGGGAAAGTGGCCATCACCACCAGTTTGAATTTCGATGTCACCATCAATCCTGATTTTTCACAGGTGGAGGTGGACGAACAGGTTACCAATCTGACTCTGTTTGATGTACGATTCCCAGAAAGACGTCTCTTTTTTCTTGAAAACAGCGATATTTTTGAGGATTTTGGCATCCCGCCCATGCGCCCTTTTTTTTCAAGGAGGATTGGACTGGATGAGGAAGGCAATACAATACCCATTTTATATGGTGCCCGGTTAAGCGGGAATGTAACAAAAGATCTAAGAATCGGCCTGATGAATCTCCAAACCAAAAAGACCGATGAATTCCTGTCTCAGAATTACACGGCCATAGCCTTTCACCAACAGGTATTTGCGCGTTCTATCATTAAAGGATATTTCCATAATCGACAGGCATTCGACAGTCCTGAACCTGATTATAATAGAAATTTGGGTCTTGAATTTTTATACCGTTCGGTGGATGGCCGGATCCAGACTTTTGGAGGCTATGCAAAATCATTCAATCCGGGATCCCGTTCAAAGAATTATTTTTATAACCTGGGTTTTGGTTATGATAACAAAAACATCAGTGCTTATACCAACCTGGCAGGGATCGGCCCCGATTACGTCGCTGACATGGGATTTTTTACAGGCCAGGAATATTATGATGCCGAACGGGATACCACCATCCTGATAGGATATAACCACTGGTTTACCAGATTCAGTTACACATTTTACTCTGAATTAAATCCAAAAATAATTTCACATCAAATTGGTTTTCGGTATATTCTGGATTCGGATACTTCCTTTTCGTCCCTCAATAATGACCTGGAATTAAACTACAATCTTACTTTTACCAATACGAGTCGATTCGAAATCACCTATAATCATACGATCGTCAACTTATTGTATCCATTCAATTTCATTGACGCAGAACCCTTACCTGCCGGGATCTATTCTTTTGATTATGGAAAAACTACTTTCGAAACAGATCAACGGAAAAGGTTCAGTCTACGGGCAGGATACTCATACGGCAGTTTTTATAATGGTAAACGAAGTCAATATATTCTGGGTCTTAAATACCGTGCCCAACCCTGGGGAAATTTTGCCATCAATTTTGAGCAGAATAATCTGAGTTTTCCCGAACCCTATGGAAAAGAAAAGTTACTTCTCATCAGTCCCAGGATTGAGATTAACTTTTCAAAATCCCTATTCTGGACCACCTTCCTTCAGTACAACACGCAAGATGATAATTTCAACATCAACAGTCGTTTTCAATGGCGATTCCAGCCCATGTCTGATATCTACGTGGTATACACGGATAATTATTTTGTTGAATTCTGGGGGCCAAAAAATAGGGCACTGGTGTTGAAAGTTAATTATTGGTTGAATCTATAAAGTAATTCATCTTGTATGTACTTGGTCATTTTTTTTGATTGCTTCATTTAAATTTTTAAGTTTATTTTATTAAGGAAAAATAAATTTTGCCAACCTTATACTTTTTAATATGAAAACAATTGGTATTGGATTGATAGGATGTGGTCTTTGGGGTTCTATCCATGCACGCACCTATTATGCATCCCCCCTGGTAAAATTGATAACCGTGTGTGATCAAAACGAGGAACGTGCCCGGCAATTTGCTGAAAAATATGGATTTAATTCATATACAACCAACTTACAGGAATTACTAGCAAATCCTGATATACAGGCTGTTTCGATAGCCACTCCCGATCCTACCCATACTCCGCTTGTGCTTAAAGCGCTGGAAGCTGGCAAACATGTCTTGGTTGAAAAACCCTTGGCCATGACCGTTGAAGAATGTGAAAAGATTCTTTTGACAAGAGATAAGCACGGTGTAAAGTTAATGGTCGATTTTCACAACCACTGGAATATCCCATTTATTCAAGTGCGAAAAATGGTCGAGTCAGGTGAATTGGGAGATCTATTGATGATCAATGTAAAATTGAACGATACGATTTACGTACCTACAAAAATGTTGGAATGGGCCGATAGATCTTCTCCGGCTCATTTTCTGGGAAGTCACACGATTGACCTTATCCGATGGCTATCAGGATCAGAAATAAAAAAAGTATACTCAGTCAGCAGGTCCGTCGTTCTCAAAGGCCAGGGAATACAGACCCCGGATTTCTATCAATCGATTCTTGAGCTTTCCAGTGGCGCCTCTGCATATGTTGAGAATTGCTGGATCATAGCTGAGAATGCTCCTAACGTATTTGATTTTGAAGGAGAATTTATCGGCTCAAAAGGAAGCACCTATGTCAATATCAGCCATCATCGAATGATTGAAAAATATACACAAGAGGGAAGTGGATTCCCTGATGTGCTTGGCATTGTAGACATCAATGGTAAACCCACGGGATTCTGTACAGCCTCTATTGAACATTTTATTGATTGTATTGCCCATGGAACTGATCCGGTCGTTACCGGAGAAGACGGTCTGGAGGCCACCCGGGTGGTTCAGGCAATGGAACAATCGGCCAGGTCCGGTCAACCTGTTAATCTATAGTTGAATCTTTTATAAATTGACTAAGTGACCAATACTTTCTCCTTCATTGACTGGGCTGTTATCATCGGTTTTTTATTTATAAGCCTTTTAATAGGTCTGGTAGCAAGAAAACATATTTCTTCGGTCGATGATTTCCTTTTAGTGGGTCGGAAACTTCGTGCTTTTCGTGGTATTGCCACCCTGGCCAGCACTGAGATGGGCCTGGTGACGATCATATATTTTTCAGAGGAAGCCTATTCAAATGGATTTGTTGCCATTGTTACCGGCGTCATCGCAGCGGCTACCATGTGGGTGATTGGTCAAACCGGATTTGTGATCAGTCATTTACGTTCACTGGGGATCAGAACCTTACCTGAATATTTTGAAATACGGTTCCGGACTGGCGTCAGATGGATCGCTGGTGTGCTGATTTTCCTGACTGGTATCCTGAATATGGGAATTTTTCTCCAGGTCGAAGGTAAATTCCTGGTTATTGCCATGGGATTATCTTCTGGTTCCCTTCCGTTGGTCATGGGCATCATCCTTCTCATCGTAGTCAGTTATACCATGCTCGGGGGAATGCATTCGGTGATCATTACCGATGTATTTCAGTTCATGGTATTGCTGATCGGTATAATTATAATCAGTTTCTTTGCTTTTTCAAATGCTGGGGGTTTGAGTGGTATGGTCGGGGCAGTAAAAGAACATTATGGGGAGGCTGGATTCAATCTGAAAGATGCTCCGAGATACGGCCTGTTATTCATATTATGGACGATGCTCTATTATACAAGCGGATGGTCGACCTGGCAACCGGTAGTCCAACGGCTCTTCAGTATGAATAACATTAATACAGCAAGAAAACTATACAAGATCAGCAGTATCTTTATGTTTTTCAGGGCCTGTGTGCCCATGCTCTGGGGCATTGCAGCGCTTGCAGTCCTTGGTGTAATCCCGGAATCCCAAACAGCCCTCCCGCAGCTGATGATCCGCATTATTCCAGCAGGATTTATCGGATTAATCATGGTGGGATTTCTTGCCGCCTCGATGTCTACTTATGATAGTTACTTGTTGTCTTTCAGCGCTATATTAGTACAAGATATAATTACTCCCCTTAGTAAAAAATCATTTAATGGAAAAAAGAAGATGATATTAATGCGTATCGGGATTATCATCATCGGAGTGTTTATTTATTACTGGGGGATTTATTATGAATTCTCAGAAACTGTATTCCGCTACATTGCCCTAACCGGGTCCCTGGCTTTCGCCGGAACCCTTACGGGAGTAGTGGGCGGAATTTACTGGAAAAAAGCCAGTGCTGCAGGTGTCTACTTCGCTTTTATCGCAAGTGCAATCCCTCCCATCGTTTCGCTAATCAGACCAGAAATTAGTACAACTTATGCCGGATTACTTAGTTTTTTACTAGCTCCAGTATGCCTTTTAATCGGATCATATATTTTTCCCGATGGACAAAAGAAAATCTAAGTGGCTCATTTTAACCAAAAATAGGGGATTCTATCGGTTCCGCATCACCTTCAAATCCTGTTCAGTATCCAGCTTTCTTACCTGTTCCTGAAGCTCCCATTTTTTTCCCCAACCTTTCTCAATGAGCGTGGTAAATTCAGGCTCATCGCGCAGATTCTCCAGCAATGGATCGACCATGGCCCAACTGAGACTGCCAAAGGCAAATCCTGCCTGTTCCAGTTTCTCCATGTATTTTAAAGCTTCTTCCTTATTCCCCTTGAGAGCATTTAACCTGACCAGATCATAAAAAATCCCACCAGCCTCGTTAAAGGATCTAAGTTCAAGCATTTCATAGGAATATTTGATCTTTTCCTGTATCTGTTGAAGGGCTTTTTCCTTTTTCCCTGTCTGTATTAGAGCATACTTATATTCATCCGAATAGACCCTGTATTCATAGCTGTTCAGATTGGTTTCACTATACATGGAAAACCATTTATCAAATAAGGTCAAAGCAGTATCATACTGTTGCAGGTACACATAGGTCCTGGCTAATTCGAGGTAACTTTTATTATCTTCTGGATACAATTCGACATTTTTTTGAGCAAATCCAAGTGCCTGTTCAAATTTCCCCTGGATAATGTTCAACCACCACTGGGCACTGTTACCCTGCCAGGTGGGATTCAGATCGATTGCCTGCCTGTAAAATTCAGCAGCCTCCTCATACATCCCGAGATTTAAATATATATAACCTACGGCATCCAGCAATTCACCTAATTTCTCCCCCTGGGATAACTTGGCTGCTTTTTTTGCATACATCAGGGCTTTCACCAGATCAGGTTTTTCCGCATGAGGATAGATCCATCGGGCCAGCGTATAATAAACCTCAAAATTATTGGGATTGAGATCGATTGCTTTCGCATAATATTTTTCCGCTTCTTCCAGATTGTTCAATCCAAAAAAAGTAAACCATCCCTTATAGGAATAGGCATCGGAACTTTTCGGATCAAGTTCAATGGCTCTATTTATGATCTTCAACACCGTGTCCATGACTTCCTTTTCATTATTTAGCTGCCAGTGCAACGTTGCGTAACAACGGGCCAGTCCAATGTAGGGGTCTGCATAATTAGGATCCATTTCGATGGCTTTCTGAAAAAGATATCCTGCTCGTTTTATATCACTGTATTCCTTTGCGTTATTTTGTATTTCTAATCCCCTGATATAGTATTCGTAAGCATCCATGTTTTTAGTTGGGATCCTCTCAATCACCTGGACTACTTCCGGATTTAAAATGGCTTTAAGCTCCTGGGCAATTTTTTGCGCGATTTCGCTTTGAACAGCGAATATTTCAGTGATATCCCGATCATATGTTTCAGCCCACAGATGATTGTCATTGGTTCCATTGATCAACTGTACCGTTACGCGTACCTGGTTGGCGGCTTTTTGCACACTGCCTTCCAGGATATAATTGACTCCTACCTGTTCCGCTATTTTTGGGATTGAAAGTTTTGAATCCCGGTATTGTTCCATCGAACTCCGGGAGATCACCCGCATATCTTCAAATTTTGAAAGATGATTCAGGATCGCGTCCTGGATACCCACTGCGAAGTGTCCGTTTTCTTGATCATTGGTAAGATTATCGAAGGGCAAAACAGCAATGGATCGTTCCAACACACCTGTCCTTGCATTAAAATATCCGGTTTTCCAGATCAGTCCCAAGGCAATTATAATTACGGTCAATAAGGTCAGAAAAAAGATCGTAGATTTTAACCATGTTGAATGTGCCTGTTTTTTGATCCCGGCGGATCTCCCTTGGGGAGGAGAAACTTCATCCATCTGTACCGAGTAAATCAGTACTGGATCCTCCACATTCTTCAGCTTAACCGTTTTTGCATATTTTGTTACTATCTCGGTCCTGTTCCGGATATTTTTATAGATGGCCTCTGAAACCCAGATCGATCCAGGCGGAGTAAGGGCCTCAATTCGGGAAGCAATGTTAACCCCATCTCCAAAAACATCGTTTTGATCCTCGACAATTTCTCCCATGTGAATGCCAATCCGCAAAGTAAGGTTTTCTACCTCCCTGACTGCAGCCTGAATGGCCCCGGCACAATGGATGGCATCTGATATGGTACTGAAGCTGACCAGGATCCCATCCCCCATCTCTTTTAACCACTGACCATTATACTGTTTGATAAGTGTTTTATGAATTTGTCTGTTGGTATTCAACAGACGCAATGCAAGAGATTCATCTTTTCCCATCAGGCTGGTATATCCAGCAATGTCGGTAAACATGATGGCGGCTAACTTCCTCACTTGACTTTTTTGCATGAATTTTGGATTAGGAAATAGGGCTGAAGTTAATGAATTTCCATAGAAAATGACAACAGCTTTTTTTTATAGACAATATTTACGTAAAAGTACGCCAAAGGATTTCAATCCTTCTCAATTGTACTTTCTTTTTTCTCACTCATTAAGAAAGTTAAGTAGGGTTTCATTATATTGATGCACATACGAAGTTGTATCTATTAAATCAAAAATTATGAATTATAAATTTTTAAATCTGATCTTTCTCCTGATAATTTTTTTATTGGAAAATTGTAATCCTCGGGAACATCATGAAAACCAGGATCCGCAAAACGGCAATGAAAAATCCATAACCTTAGATGATCAATTAACGGCAGGAAGGGAACAGCATCGTACTGAATTGTACAACCTCCTGGGACATTTGCCTGACCGGAACAGGCCCATTTCGGTGGAAGTAATATCAAGAACGGATTCCGGGGAAATGGTGATCGAGAAATTATTGATGGATCTGAATGGCTTTGAGAAGGTCCCGGCTTATTTTACCAGGCCAAAAAACGTTTCCGGGAAAATCCCAGTGATCCTTTTCAACCATTCCCATTTTGGCCAGTACGATGTTGGGAAAAATGAATTTTTACATGGAAGGAAAGAAATGCAGCGTCCACCCTATGCCCTGGCCCTGGCACGGGAGGGGTATGCGGGATTGTGCATTGACAGTTGGGGATTCGGGGAACGCCATGGATCCTCCGAATCGGAGATCTTCAAGGAAATGCTGTGGAAGGGCCAGGTAATGTGGGGCATGATGGTCTATGATAATTTACGGGCACTGGATTACCTTGTATCGCGGGACGATGTGGATCCCAACCGGATCGGTACGATGGGTATGTCGATGGGAAGTACCATGGCCTGGTGGCTGGCTGCCCTGGATGAGCGTATCTCAGTTTGTGTCGATTTATGTTGTTTGACAGACTTTCAAACACTGATCGAGGAAAAGGGGTTGGATCTTCATGGGATCTATTATTATGTACCAGATTTATTGAATCATTTTTCAACTTCAGATATCAATGCCTTGATCGCTCCGCGGCCCCATTTCGGCTTGGCCGGGCGTTTTGATCCTTTAACTCCGTTAAAAGGGCTGGAAATCATTGATGAGAACCTGACCCGGGTATATACGGAGGAAGGAGCCCCCGCGGCCTGGAAATTGAAGATCTATGAGGTACCCCATCTTGAAAATGAGGAGATGCGCAAGGATATTCTGGTTTTTTTTAAAAAATGGTTGTGAGCTTTATTCGGGAAGATCATTTTTTTATCACATACACTCTGTCACCCTGACCTTGTGGAAGGATCCGATTACTTATTCTCGTTCTTCCAGGTGTAGAGTAGGTTTCCGTCGAGTGTCATTATCAGATTCCTCATTCCAATCGGAATGACAAAGGAATGTTAGCCGGAATAAAAAAAACATATACTTTTTCATCCCGACTTGTCCTGCCTTCAATAAAGTTACAGCAGGTAAAAGGAGGGATCGGATAGGTATACCTTTTTTCATTCAATTTTTCTGATATCAGGAAGTCTGGACCATTTTAAATTTCTCCATCTCATCCAGATCCCATTGCAGATCCAGTTCCCGGAATAGGTCGGCGGCCTTATCCAGACATTGATTGGCCGAAAGGCCATTTAATTCGTGAATTTTACTTTTATCTTCACGCAACCTCCGCCCTACTTCCCAGTAAATCCGGGCAAGCTCGGGTAAGGCTCCCAGCCGTTCACCTTCGGCTATTCCCTTCTTCCACCAATTCAATGCCTTTCCACGATTCCCGGTTATCCAGTAATAGGTTCCCGTACATTTCAGGATCTCTACCCGATCATCGGCAATCTTTCCCGCCACGCGGACCGCTTCCCGGGCTACTTTCATGGTTTCCTTCCTGATTGGTTTAAGATTTGCTTTCCCTCCGTTCAAAAGTACATTTTCAAGATGATGGAGCTGGATCAGGAAATGGCTCAGAACCTGGGTGGTCTTCATCACATAAAGGGTTCCTCCCGGGGAAAACTGACTGCCCTGCTCCATGGACTGTTCTGCCCCCGGGATATCCTCCATCAGGAACTGGATATAAGCTTTACTTTCATATGCCCAATGCAAATGCGCTCTGTCGTCCACTTTCTTACTCAATTCGATGGATTGGTCTATTGCGGAAAGTGCCTCCTGTAACTTTCTACTTTTTGTCATCAGTTTGGCAGTGGCAATGAATACCCAAAGATTTATGATATTATTGTCGAATATTTTTCCCATCTCCTGCAGCTTTGCAATTTTCAACTTGACCTCCTGAAAACGACCCTGTCCCAGTTCGATGAAAAAAGAAAAGATCAGATAATAACTTGTAGCCTTTAATTCTCCCATCTTCAGGGATTCTTCAACCAGATCCGGGTCATATGCATGGATTGTATAGTTCCCTTCCATCCGGTTATTCAATGTTCTTGAAATGGCGTAGTTTAATTTTTCAAAAACATCACCCTGTTTCACCCTTTCTTTAGCAAACTCCAGCGCTTTACGATGCAGGGGGAATGAGATTCCACCATAAGAAAACATGAGTGTGGAAGCCATAAGATGGAAAGTCCCATGATTAAACTTCGACAGATTCCGTCCCGTAACCCATTTCATGTAGAGGAATGAAATATAAGGAAGCCGTGTGGCCTCTGACAAAGCATTACATTCCATTAGGGAGTTTAATAGATCAATAATTTCCTGATCAGTGGGCGATAAACTTTTTCTCCATTTCAATGTTGGAAGATAGAGGGCGATCACCAGATGAAAAATTCCGGATAACACCATCAATCCGGTTTCCAGTTTATTCGCTTTGGTTTTAACCCTGTAATAATTCAATACATAGTCAAAATAGGGTATCGCAGCCACTGCCTGGCCCTTGTTTAATAAAGCAATCCCAATGTTCTTTTCCATCAGGGCTATTTTTTCCTGATCCGCTTCTTCTCCGTGCCGTGACCGGTATAATTTTAATCCCTCCCGGTAAAAGTGAATGGCTTCGGCGGAGGCAGATGTGCGCAAGGCCTCTTCCCCTGCTTTCAACAGGTATTCCTCTGATTTGATATAGTCCTCTCCCTTGCTGTAATGCCAGGCCAGGATCCCGTAAAATTCTGATAGTTTGTCGGAAAATATCTTCTCGATCGTACGGGCGGTCTTCAGATGTAATTCTTTCCTTTTTTTCAGCAGAATGGATTCATAAGTAGCCTCCTGTGCCAGTGCATGCTTGAATAAATAGGCCACCTCCTCCTTTTTATGCTGTTTCGAGATCAACTGAATCTCTTCCATCTGGGCCAATCGCTGATCCACCGCTTCCTCTATTTCTGTCATATGGGTCAGGATCTTATAATAAAAGCTCCTTCCGATTACTGAGGCGATTTTAAGCAGGGATCTCGATTCCTCGTCCAGCCGGTCGATCCTGGCCATGATCACCTCGTTGATGGTTCCCGGAATCACCACCGATTCAATCTTCCGGGTCACCTCAAATCGGTCATTCCGGATCACAATGATCCCCTCATCGATAAAGGAACGGATGATCTCTTCGATGAAAAACGGATTCCCACCGGTCCGTTGTACGATCTGATCTTTCACATCTAAGGGGAACCCTTTAATCCGCAACAGGTTATGGATCAGGCTCTCACAATCCCCCCCGTTCAGGGGTTTCAGTTGGATATTTATGGACATGAAGGAATATCTCTCCCCGATAGTCTGGAGGATCCGTTCGCCTGTCTCCCTGTATCCCGGTCTGAAAACATTGACAAACAGGATCGGATTTTCAAATGAGAGTCGATAAAGGGATTCTAGGAATTCAATGGAAGTGAGGTCGGCCCAGTGCAGGTCTTCCAGAACGATCATCACCGGCTGAACCGATGCCATCCGGCTCAAGAAAGTATTCAGACTCTTCAGGATCAGTTTTTCCAGGGCAGTCCCCTCGATACCCCGCGTACGGTCTGCATATTTTCCGCTCAGTTTCAATCCCATCAGAATGGCAATGAACGGAAAGATCTCCCCGGATTCTTCCTTCGCGAATACGTGGATTTTTTTCTCCAGTTTTGAGGAGATGATCTTATCTGTATCTTCTTCCTTGATCCCGGACCATTTTTTTAACAGATCGATGATCGGATGAAAACTCAGGTTCTTCCCGGAAGAAACCGCCCGCCCTTCCAGCAAAGTAATCCTTCCAGTTTCTTCCTTGGTTCTGAGTTCTGCCATCAGCCGGGATTTCCCGATGCCCGCTTCCCCCACCACATTGACGATCGATCCCTCCCCGTTGATCACCTTCAGCAATTGCAGGGATAATTGATCCAATTCCCGGTTCCGCCCCACCAGCACCGAGGAAACCATCCGGCTGGAACGCCAGCCTTTCCGGTCTGTCTTTTCCCGGATGGATAAAAGTTCATAGACTTCCACTTGATCGTCCTTCCCCTTGATGGATACCCGTTCAAGGATTCTGAATTCAAAATTTTCCTTGGTATACCTGTAGGTGTCGGGGCCGACAAAGATCTGGCCTGCAGAAGAAATATCTTTCAGCCTGGAAGCCACATTTACCGCGTCCCCCATCACCGTAAACTCTTTTTTCTCATCCGAACCAACCGGTCCGGCGATCACCATCCCTGTATTGATGCCGATGTGGATGTCAAGCGGATATGGGACTTTACTGTTCTGGCTGAATTGATTGATCCGGTTCCGGATCTCAATGGCCGCATTGATGGCTTTCTGGGGAGCGTTCTCGATGGTAGCAGGTACCCCGAATAAGGCCATGACACAATCCCCCATGAACTTGTCGATGGTTCCTTCATGCTCTTTTATGCAGGCACCCATGATCTTCAAACATTCGTTGATCAGGAAGGTGAGATCTTCCGGATCCATCTTTTCTGACATGCCCGTAAATCCCGAAAGATCCGCAAATAAGATGGTCGCCTGACGACGTTCGCCTTCCCTGATTATATCTTTGGATTCATTCATTAATCGTTCATTTGAATAATATCATCCGGTTTGTTTGATCTGGAAGATTTTCTGTTTTCAATCCCTCAGAATAGTTCAGGTTGTAAACAATGGTCACCTTGAATGCTCCTGAATTAAAATGTTTCGACATATATTCCTTGGAAGGAACTGTGTAATGTTTTTCTTCACACATGAGGTTTGGGGGTTATAATTAAAAATTCCGTTCTCCTCAAGCCTTAAAAAGTTAAAGTAATTTAAACATAATCACAGGTATTTTCAATGAAATTGAAAGGGAATGTGAAAAGAGGATATTTGGAGAAGTGGAGACGGGGAGACGGGGAGACGGGGAGACGGGGAGACGGGGAGACCTGGATACGGGGAGAGGTGGATACGGGGAGACCTGGATATGGGGAGACCTGGATATGGGGAAATAAATTTTCGCTGAAACTTCAGATGGTGAGATTGGGAGACCAGCCTTCGTTAAAGCTACGGCTTACATAGCCGGGAAACGGGGAAAATGGAAAAATCTCAGAACAATGTCCTGGCATCATCCTGGAAAAATCAGTTAGATATTTCATTTCTGTACTGATCCTTCATTCCTTTCTGCCGAAACGTTAGTCAAAGCCATTTCCAAAAGGTGCGTTGCTTCAGACTTCTTTTAAAATCTCCCAGACAAATGCCCTGACACCTACCTCTTCATTTATTTTATCCAGTTTTTTAACCGCATCCAGTAATACATCCACCACATCATCTTTCACAACGGTCAGGATCGCTGAATTCATTTCCGGCCAGGTATGGGATCCCTGATGGGGAAGCCCATTTTTTGTCCCCCGTCCTGTTACGTTTTCCCACTGGCTGTATCCCCGTATATTTAAATGGTCCAGCATGTATTCCACCCTCTCGGTGTTTGCCTGGTTAAAGATAATCATTACGGCCTTCATTCTATCATGTGTTTTGGGTGGCTACTTTTTCTTTCTGTTGTTCCAATCCGTTTTCAAGGAACTGATATTTCTTCAGGACTTTTTCCTTTTTACTGCGCTTCATCCATCTCCCGAGGATGGCATAAAAAACAGGAACCATGATCAGCGTAATAAACGTTGATACCATCAATCCACCTATAACCGATTTACCCATGGGACTCCATATTTCGGAACCTTCACCTGTACTTAAGGCAAGGGGTAACATACCCAGGATTGTCGTAAAGGCAGTCATTAATACAGGCCGTAATCTTGATTTCCCGGAAATGGTTATGGCCTCATATAATTCATAACCGCGGTCACGCATGAGGTTTGTATAATCCACCAGGACAATCCCGTTTTTAACAACGATTCCAACCAGTAATACCGCACCCAGGGCAGCCACCACGCTCAGGGTGGTATTTGTAACATACAAAGCAAGCACCACGCCTGTGAAGGCAAAAGGAATGGAAACCATGATAATGGCAGGCATGATGAAAGACTCGAATTGAGAAGCCATCACGAGGTAAACAAGGATCAGGCTTAGTATCAAAAGCAATGCCAGATCCATAAATGCTTCCTGCATATCTTCGTAGGCACCCCCTACAGCAACCATTAATTGAGGAGGAATATCAATTTTTGATATTTCCGCATTGATGGATTCAGCAAGGGTACCGAGAGAAATTCCTGAAGGAGTCGCCGTTACCGTAACCAACCGTTCCCTTCGCTTTCTTTCAATATTGGGAGGTGACCAGTATTCATCAATACTGGCCAACTCACTTAATTTAATTCGCTGTCCCAAAGGATTGGTAATGGTGATATTTTGAATATCCGATATTGAATTTCTGAATTCCTCCTTTAACCGGACAATGATATCATATTCTTCCCCCTCCTCTCTTAACAAGGTGGCTGTCATCCCGGCTATCTGATTGCGGATGGACATGGATACCTGGGCAGTATTTAAGCCATGTTGTGAAAGCTTTTCCTGATTCAGGATGATCTTTAACTCAGGTTTTTCTTTCTCCCGGCTGATCTGAATATCCCGGGCACCTGCTATCAATTTTATCTTGTTAGAGATTTCAGCTGCGAGCTGATCGGTCGCAGTAAAATCATATCCGTATATTTCGACCGCTACATTATTTTCACTTCCCATTCCCATCGCGGAACTGGATGTGGCGACGGAATAATTAATTATTTCAGGAAACTGACTGAGTTGATTACGAAAATCCTCGGCGATGGTCCATACATCCCGCTTCCTTTCATCGACATCCTGGAGGCGCATGGTAAAGTTTATGATATTGGATCCGGTCTGTGAAAACAAGCTGAACATGCTTCCTTCATCGTCTGATCCAGCTGATTCAGCATAGACAATCACTTCAGGATATCTTTCATCAATGATGCGCTCAATTTTTTTTGCCGTTTTTAAAGACTCTTCCACACGCAATCCGGTCTGTAATTCAATAACGGCCATGATCCTGCTTTCGTCAGCCTCAGGTAAAAATTCGCCTCCAATCTGACCGGCAAGGAACATGGATCCCGCAAAGATTAAAAATGAAAAAACAGTCACAATCAATTTGTGTTTAAGCGACCATTTCAGGGACCGGATATATAAGGATTCAATGGCATTTAACCCTTTTTGCACGGTCTGATCATATGAAAAGAGACTGATTTTCTTTTTCTTATATTTCAATCGTAAGAGTTTTGAACTTAACATCGGCGTTAATGTGATGGCTGTCAAGGTAGAAGTAACGATGGTGATGGAGACAATCCATCCCAATTGACGAAATAAAACGCCCGTCATTCCGGATATCAGGGTTAAGGGAAAAAATACGGCAACGATCACCAGGGTGGTGACAATCACTGCAACCCAGACTTCATTGGTTGCATAAATGGCGGCCTCCCGTGGGGTACTTCCACGTTCGACGTGGGTACTGATATTCTCCAACACGACAATGGCATCGTCCACCACCATACCAATGGCAATGGATAAGGAGGTAAGAGAAATGATGTTGATGGAATTATCTGTAATAAAAAGATAAATAAAAGAAACGATCAGGGAAATTGGAATCGTCAGGGCGATGATTAATGTAGCTCGCCAGCGCCCCAGAAATATTAAAACCACCAGAACCACAAATACAAATGCCCACATGAGTGTTTCTGAAAGGTTGTTGATGCTTCCCCTGATGAAATCCGAAGTATCCAGGATGGTGGTAATTTTAACATCAGGGGGAAGGCTTGCTTTTAATTCTTCCATTCTTGCTGTAACATCCCGCGCAATTTTAACAGTATTAGCACCTGACTGCTTCATGATGAACAATCGCAATCCAGGCTTTCCATTAATCTTTTCTTCAATGGTCAGATCCTTTATCGTATCTCTCACCACAGCAACATCGCGTAAATAAACTGATTTCCCACTCTGACTCCCAATCACAATGTCCCTCAACTGATCACTTTCCATAAATTCACCCTCTACCCTGAGTTGATAATCAAGTTGTCCCATGCGAATATTACCGGAGGGTGTATTCTGATTTTCCGCGCGGATAATATTTCCCAATTGTTCCACGGTCAGGTTATACGCATCCAGTTTCCTTGGATCAACATCTAGGTAAATCTTTCTTCTGGGAACACCCATCATGCCAATGGAGGCAATCCCATCGATGCGGTTCAATGGATTGATAATTTTCTCATCGAGTATTTTCTCAATCCCAGGATAACTTTCATCGGCGGTTACCGCATAGAAGATGACCGGGATCATATTAAAGTTAAATTTGAATATCACGGGTTTTTCACAATCTTCAGGTAAATAATCCTCCACCAAATCGATAGCATCCCGGATATCGTTTGCTGCTTCGTCAAGATTACTTTCCCATTGGAATTCAAGATTCAGAATGGAAAGATTATCATAAGAAACAGAAGACAGTTCCTTCAGTTTGTCGATGGCATTCAACTGGTCTTCCAATATTCTGGTTACATTATTTTCTATATCACTTGCATTCGCTCCTGGATAGGAAGTCATCACGGATATATAGGGGGGTTCGAGTTCCGGATAAAGATCAACCGGTAATTGAATTAAAGAATAAAAACCAATCACCATGAGGGCAGCAAATATCATTAAGGTGGTGATGGGACGACTTACGGCACTTTTATAGATACTCATGATCGAATGAATTTTGATTTGATCATTTTAAATATTGTTGACGATTTGAATGGGAGCATCATCCACCAGTTTGGATTGGCCGGTAATGATCAATTCATCTCCTTCCTGTAGTTCATCCGAGATCAACTGCAGCTGATCATCAAATCGTTTTCCAATGACAACTTCCACCATCTTTGCTTTTCCCTGATTATTCAGGAAGACATATTTTATATTAGATCCCTGCATTTTCAGTACGGCAATGGCTGGAACCACAAGCACTTCGGATTTACCCAGGTAAACCGCCACGGTAGCGTACATCCCCGGGCGCAAATTTTCAGTGGCATTCGGAACGCTGATTTCTACTTGAAAGGTACGCGACATCTGATCGATGATGGGATGAATCCTGTATACCTGTCCTTTGAATACTTTACCCGGATATATATCACAAAAAACATCCGCTTTTAATGACTGATGTAGATCAGGGAAATACTGTTCGGATATATCCACGATCGCCTTAACCGGATTGATCTGCATGATCGAAATAATGGCTGCTTTACCTGCCTGTGTATTGGGTGAACCTGAATAAAATTCACCATCTTCATAATACTTCCCGGTGATAATGCCACTAAAGGGTGCCCGTAACCTGGTGTTTTCTTCAAGAAATTCCACATTCGATTTGGCCAGATCGTATTCAGTTTTTACCTGATCATATTGCTGTTGCGAGATGGTATTTGTCTTGATCAACGTATCCAACCTGCCAAGATTGGTTTCAAGCGTTTTAAGCTGTATGGTCGCCTGATGCAACCGGGTCCTGTCCATTTGTACCAGAAGGTCTCCTTTTCTTACCTTATCGCCAATTTCAACATAGATCTCTTCGATTTTCGAAGGGGATGAAGATGCCAGGTGGATCTCCTCAAATGCGATTAAGTTGGAAGTGCATTCAATTGAATGATCTATCTCCTGTTTTTTCAGTTTCATCACTTCTACCATCTCTGGCTTCAAGCTGTTTGAAATTTCCGTCGCCGAAACAGGTGATTCTGAATTTATTCCACTGCCATCGGTTTTTTGCGAACACTGTTCCGCCATAAATAACAGGAATAGGACAGCAAAAAATAATAAATATGAATTACGCATCTTCTTATTCATTTTATTCATAAAATTCTTAAAGGATATTTAATAATATTTCTAGATCCAGATCTGCCCTTAGCAATTCCATTATGGCAGTGATCAGGTTGTTCTCGGCCTGTAAATAATTATCATTGGCTATGGTCAGGTCAAGACTGGTTACAATTCCTTGTTGAAATTTTAAGGTAAAACTATTAAGGACCCGTCTGGCCACATCGACATTTTTTTTCTGACTCTCGTACCTCTCAAGAGAATTCCTCAAATTAAACCTGAATTGTTTTTCCTGTAGAAGTAGCTGTTCTTCCACCATGGATTTTGTATTTTGTGTTTTTTCAAGGTTGATTCTTGCCTGAGCAACCCGGGCCCTCCGTATGCCACTGGAAAATATAGGAACATTCATGGTTAATCCGATCATGTTCTTAGGTTGCATATCAAAATTGGGTTTTAATATTTTCTCCTGGTGATTATAAAAACTATTGATATAGGGAAGATAATTCATGAATTCCAGATCCAATTGCTTATCGTTGAGATCCACTTGCGTAGATATGATCCTGAAATCAATATTATTTTCGATATTAAAAGGCTCCTCAAGTACTGCCCTGATGATTACCTTGTCTAAGGTTTCATCTAAAGTTTCTTTCAAGTGGATCTCAGAATTGATATCCAGCCCCAATTGAAAACGCAACATATTATAATACAGCTCAATCTGTCTTTCTGTTGAACGTACACCATTTTCAAGCATGGTGACGGAGACCTCCAATTGATCGGCATCTGTATTTTCAGCCATTCCCACCCTGGCCATGGCTTTTGTGTTTTCATAGGTCTTTCTCATATTGGTCAGGTTCTGTAGGATTATTTCCAGGGTTCGCTCAGATATGAGCACTAAGTAATAACTGGTAGTGACCTGTTCTTTAATGTCCATTTCTGACTTTTCATAATTTCTTTCAGTCAGGAGCTTATATATCTTGGCTGCCTGCAATCCCACGATATAATTTCCACTGAATATCAACTGGTTCACTGAAAAAACCAGGTTGGAGGTTGGCTTAAAAGGAATCGTGGTTGGCGGAAGGCTTTCATCAAACCGGAATATGATATCAGCTCCCATAAAATTGGTGTAATCCATGGTGGCGTCAACCTGAGGCAATCCAGTTGCCACCGATTCCCATATCCTTTTGTCAGCGCCTTCTACGTCGAGCCTGGAATTTTTTACCTGCCAGTTAAATTCAATGGCATGTTGCCGGGCTTCGATCAACGATAAATGAAGGACTTTCTGATCCTGCGGATAACCCGTATCCAATATTCCCAACATACAATAACATAAAATAACCGTCTTCTTATACGGAAATCTGAAATTGATATACCTCATGAAACACGTTCTTTACTTTTTTTTACAACATATCTGTTAAGCAGATTCATGCCTTTTACCGTGCATAAACCTTTGATAAATGGATGCAAGATATTTTCAAACAGCTCCTGTTGCTGATAGGTTCCTGCAGAAAGTTTGTCCTGGTCATGGATGAATGCAATTAATTCCTGCCAGAAAATATTGACAATTCCAATATTGATATTTTCATCAAATACTCCTTCTCTTATCCCTTTTTCTATCATGGTATAGATAACCGAATCATTTCTCAATTCATCTTTATTCATCAAATTGGCATATATTTCAGGATAATATTTTTTCAGATCGAGATAAAATAATGGATTGGTCTGCTGATAGATATCCTGACTCCTGACGCTGATCTCATATACGGCTGCTATGACGTTGGATGATTGTTCTACAATTTCCCTGAACTTACACTGATGTTCATGAATTCTCAACCTGACACAATGGAGAATGAGATCATCCTTATCCTTAAAGGAATCATAGATGGTTTTCTTGGAAATGCCCATCTGCGATGCCAGAAAATCCATGGTAATGGCCTTAATCCCATACCGATTAAAAAAATGGTTGGCTGTAGCGATAATCCTTTGCCTGGCTCTCATGATATATAGGCGAAAAAGTAGTTTAAACTAAGGATACTTTTCAAGTTTTGACAGTTTTTCAGGCAGTTTAATATTAATAGTCAAAATTGTATTTATGAGGATTCTTTCAGTGATAACTGGAAGGCGGGAGAAAGCCAATATTTAAAGAAAGTGAATGATCTGTAAGCCAACATTCCTTATCCAAGCTTGAGCCTGCCTATGAACTGAAAGCAGGGATTAAAATTGTAAAGATGTTGGAGGTTCTGTTATTTGAATGATATCCTTTTGATGGAATTTTGATTTAAACAGTGGATGTTGTTTGCTCGACGGAAATAACTACCGTTCAAGAAAAAATAATCATAAATAAATCAATTTTCCTAAAATGTCGTCTCCACCAATGATCCCACGATCTCTATTCTCAGCTGTGGATTTTTATCTATCGAAATAACTGCCACATACGGCATATCAGGATCCTGTATATTCAGGACATATTGTATTTCAGCGGATCCATTCCCTGAAAGATCGATCTGCCTTTTATCCATTGAAGCGGTTGCATTAAATGTCTTCAGTTCCAACTCATGACTTCCTGTTCCCGTTGCCGAAATACGGATGGTCAGCTCCTGACCGGATCGCTGGGTTTCAGTCCGGAGCTGGATATCTTCCTCCTGCTCTTCATCACGGGTCAGCAGATTAGTGGGTGAGTTATATACTGACAGTGCTCCCAGAAACCGGTTGACGGGTTCGACCCAAATTTCCTTATGGGTAGCGTCATTGGAAGCTGACCAGTAAGGCTGATCCCCTGACAGACAATCCATGCCAACGGGCAAAGATCCTACAATATCCTTCAGACAATAGGCAAAATGAGGAGCAAAATCATAGCCCACTCCATACATCAGGCTTTGCCCGAATGGGTTGGCCCCTAACACCCACTCAAGCTGTTTTCCAACCAGTTGATAACCTTCCTTGTCGTTTCTCAAACGGGAAGCTTCTGCCAATGCCCAGGTGCTTGACATCTGAATGTTCGTATTCCCATGGAACAGGTTATCAGGATAGATGGGGAAAGTCCGCAACGCATAGTCTCCCTTCAATGGCGTAGCATCTTCAAACTGCCTCAACATGTCCGTTCTTCTTTGCTCATCCTCAATGGCAAGGATCTCGGATCTTTTCCATACTGAGTTCGGCAAAAGGTCATAGGGTGCGGATATCTGGCTGCCCTTTTTCATAAAAAATTCACTGTGCAGGACAGCAGCTCCATACCACTGGATCCAGTCTTCATGGTCCGGGAATTCCTGGCATAACATACTCAACGCAATGAGTGGTGCTTCTTCAAATGCTGCATGGTGATTGTGAACGACGCGATTACGCTCCGTACTGGTATAAAAATACCCGGTAATGGGTATTCCCTCCACAAAATGTTGTTCCTGACATTGCATTAAAAGCCGGCCGAAACGGATGGCATATTCCGAATATTTCTGATCACCGGTCATGCGACCCAACAATACCGATGAGGTGGTTCCCCAGGCCGCTTCCCGGTAATCCGCCTGGTCCCAGGTCTCACGAGAGGCTGCCGCGGCTTCCCAGTCTTCGAGAGCGGCAATACGCGATTGCTCGGCCAGTTCCGGATGGGACTTTTCTAGCATCCCAGCCGCTTTGCACTGGACAGCCGCAGCCAGGAAGTTTTCCCACGGAATATTGACGGCAGGTGAGACCACATCATCGATGGTTCCCACCTCGTTATCGGTATAGATCCGCATCACACTGAAACTCATGTGATATCCATCCCCGAACCGCGTTTTCAATAGCCATTGAAGCCCCCAGGCAACCTCCTCCCGTATACGTTCGGCCAGGTTGGTCTGATCCTCTGCCTTTCCCATTTCCTCCAGGTTCAGCAACATCGCGTAGGTGGCCATGGCCGTTCGCCACGAACCCTGTGATAAGTCTCCCGCATCGTGCCATCCTCCGTTGATGATCTTCTTTGTTTCACCGCGAAATCCCTGCCAGTCTTTGTGGCATTCCAGGTGGATCCCCGGAACAGCATAACCACACCGCTCACAGAAGAAAAAGTTGATCGCTTTAAATAACGGCTGCGCCCATACCTGGTCACCAATCGGAAATGAATTGGATTCAAGCGAACCACTCCGGATTTGATATTCCCCTTTTTCCATAAAATCTGAAAAATCAATCACCCGGAAAGATCCCCTTTCATTGCGGATGGTTTGAATTACATTCGAATAAACTACCTCCCCCTCCAAGTCAATCAGCTGAAATTCATCACCGGCGCCCTCCCCTACCAGCACCCTCTTCCGGTCTCCCGGACGGTACCCGATGTGATTGAATGTGAATTTTTTAGGGGTTACTTCCCAACCCTCAAACTGATCCGCATCGACTTTCTGTAGTTCCAATTGATCGAAATCATAGGTTACAATACCTTCTTCTTCCGGATGATGTCCGATCAACATTTGAATAATGCTGAAACTTGTTACCTGGTCCCGTTTCAGATGGGGTACTTCAAAAAGGACATGATTCCACTGACCAGGCTTGAGATCCTGAACAAAATGTGACTTCCGTGGATATGATGCATTGTAGATGACACCATTACATTCCATCTGTAAATAGATCGTATAAGTAGGCATCGAGGCAGGGTGAACATATACCCAAAACGAGATCCGGTTGAAATCTGACCAATCCTGGGGTTCTTCAAATTGAATTTTAATAGACGTACTGCCTCCCTGGGTGCCTTTGAAAGAGCCCCAATCACTGCGATTCCGGCGGTAATGTTCTTCATCGCGCAGGGAAGTCCGAAAACGAAGCGATTGTTGTCCATCCCTGGCCCGGTCAGTCGTATAACTCATTTCCCCGATCCCGCTAACCTGCCAGCCTGCCGGTTGTTCCATGTCGTCGATCAGCCGGGTCTGATGAACCACTTTTTTCTCCCATTTTGTCATTAAAGCATTTTCTTCAGGGACATTCAGGGGAAATTGATCCAGGTCGATTGATACTTGCGTGGGTTTATCTGCATTTTGTTTTGAACATGATATATACAGGAATAAAACCAGGACTAGGAGGATACGATTTTTCATAGGAAAAAAATTGAGTGTAAAAAATCTTTTTAGATTGACTGACTCCAAATTAAGAAATATTGATGAATAATGAATCATCGTTCTCGCGAAAAAATTAATCCATGGACAGCATTTCGAAGCAATGAATTCCCGTTGAGAAACCGGAAAATTCCAACTTGGAATGCTGGCAGTTTGACATCAAGGGATGGTCACCATAATTTTAAAGATTTGAAAGGGTTGACAAATATTTTACTTTTTATAAATGCTACCTGACGAGGTAGGATTTATTGTAACCATCCATGTTCTATTTTTATAAACCCTGGAGGGATTCCATTATAGTCCGAGAAGATAATGGAATCCCTCCGCAGTTATTAGGCATCGTGTGAATATTTGATACAGTTATTCAACCTCCCTGAGGTTGTACCCTCGTTTTGCATATCGTATCAAAGAGATCCATAAACCTATATGTCTGGCAGAAAATACCCGATGCTGAAATAATGTAATCTTTTGATTATATGCTGATTATACACAATAGTCATGCGTGTCACGCCTTACCCGGGGTGGATACAATTTCACATTATCTCTACAATAATTGGGGCACGTATTGATTATCCGTTTATTTCCCAGGGGGCAGGATGGCATCTTTCCGGTGTTTGATCCAGGTCCTTTTCTCCTCATCAAAAACGCCCATATTGGATCCCATCAAGTCCCACATCGACCAACTCATGTCGTATATCTCCATCTGTTCCACAACAAATTTCAGCCATTTAACCGCCGATTCCTGGTCTGCATCCTTGATGACCCCGAATTCTCCGAGAAATAGCGGGCGGTTATGCGCTTTACCCCAGTCGGCCGCTTTTCTGAAATCATCCTCTACGGCCTGCCTCTCTTCCGGAGTTCCATGCCAGGTCACACCGGTGGGGTTTCCATTGACCCCCTGATGTGTAAATTTATGGGGACTGTAATAATGAACCTCCACAATGATGTTCCGGTCATCTTCAGGGAGTTTCAATTCATCAAGCGCACTGAAGCCATTCCAATTGCCCGGGCCGATCACCAGGGTACGGTCCGGATTCGATTTCCTGACGATCGGGTATACATCCATCAGGAAATAATTCCATAAATAGGGCGTCAGGTTATTATTTGGCTCATTTAGCAATCCAAAATAGACGTTGTCGGGATAATCCTTATAATGTTCTGCCAGCTGCTCCCATGAGGCAATAAACATCTCCCTTAACGCCATTGGATCTTTTCCCATTACCCGGTATTGGTGGTTATCAATGATCACGGTAAATCCCCTTTCCAGTGCCTCTTTTACCGTCCAGTCCAATCTTTCAAAAAATGTATTGGATATGAAATATGGCGGCTTTTTGGCAAAAAGCGAGTCCTCGCTGTATCCATTCGCTTCGTTCCATGAAAACGTATATTCAGGATCCTTGTTCATATGAAGAAATGGCCTGGTATTGATACGGATCCCGGTCATTCCGGCTTCTTTCATGATCTCCATTTCTTCAATTTCGAGTTCTTTATCCCAGTTATCCCATTTATACAGGATATTGCCCAGGTTTCCACCGCGGCCAAGCCGTTCGTTCTGCCTGAAAGCATACCCGGGGTCATTCATCTGGCCCAGGGCAGAACCTTGTATCAAAAATAAAACAAAGCACAACAACAGGGATAATCCATTAACCAGCAGGTTCTTACAATAATTTTTTCTGATTTCCATATCGGTAATTTTTAATCATTTGTCTTAAAGAAATGAAATGCCGACCATTTGCTAATGGCGGATTTTCCGGAATTATTTAAAGCAAGCAGCATCATATACAGGAATAAGGCTTATCCGGATCCATGGCATGTCCCCAGCCCAGGATCTCTTCCTGTTCAATCGATTCTTTCACCTTCAGGTAACCTGCTTCCACCAGTCCTCCCACCTGAAAATAAACCGCATCTACATCCGATATGGTTCCATCCGGGAAATGGGTGAAACCACCATCCGGTTGACGGCATGTCAATATCCAGTCAGAAGCTTTTTGATTGGCTTGCCTCACCCTGGGATCCTGCTGATCGGCAAGCTGTCGGAGAATGAACAGGGCATCGAAACAGGCATGCACATCCCAATCCGGCTCCCAGAGGTGCCAGGATCCATCCGCTTTCTGATCCCGGAGCACACGTTCCACCATTGCCTCCGCTTTGGGGGTTGGCGCTCCAACAAGACGGAAATAATGGGCCGCATGAAAGGTGGCAGCTACATGATCTTGCAAATAGCCATCTTCCTGCTGTTCCTGCATGATGTATTCACGCATTTTGCGGTCAATTTGCGATGGCATTTTCTGTCCGAGGGCACAAAAGAAAAGTGGGAAAAAACTGGTGGTATAAAGGGGAAGTTCCGTGAATTCCTGATTTTCAAAAAAATAATCGATGACGGGCATCGGATCGTATTTCGGTTTTATTCCCAAAAGACGCAGCGCCACCACACTTTGAACCGTATTGTATAGTTTGGCAAGGGGAGCCTGGTGATCCATGCTTCCTGAGGGTGCATAAAAAGCACCATCAGGTCGTTGACAAGAAATAAAAAAATCCGTGGTCTTATCCGGATAAGGAAGTTCCCACCCGAAAGTCCTGCTGAGGATGGTGGCATAAGTGGGGGCTGCAATCCCTGAAAGCCCTGTATCCGAGGTACCTGGATAGTCCGGATCGATGCCTGGCCGGAAGGAACCATCCGGATTGGCCACACGTTGAAAGAAATCCTGAATCCCTTGTAAAACGTCTGGATCGTTACTTTTACAGGAACTTAAACCAAGAGAAAGACCTCCGGCAAAAAGCACTGAATGAATGAGAAATTTCCGACGTTCCATGCGATACAATTAAAAATGATTTGCATTCTGCTTAAAAAAAATAAAAATCCGATCGTCTCGTGCTTATTAAAATTATTGGTAAGATTTTAAAAAACCTAGCTAACAATATCCTTTTTAATTGAATAGTCCCGGATCCATCCCAATCCGGACAGCGAGTAATATCCTTGAATGAATAATCGGGCGATCAGGTGTATCAAAAAAATTAGCTTTATTTTTGAATACGTAAAGGGGAATGTCCCTTTCAATCTGTTTTAATTTTTATGGAGAAAGCTGAAAAAGGTACGTTGGTTCTCGGAATTGGGAATGATATCCTGACCGATGATGGTATTGGGCCGAAACTGGTGAATGAATTACAAAAAAAGCTCGATCTGCCTGCTGTAACTTTCATGACGGCTGCCGCTGGCGGAATGGACATCCTGGAAATGATCAGGGATTATAAGAAAGTGATCATCATTGATGCGATTAAAACCAGGGATGGCATTCCCGGGACGGTTTATTTTTTAACTCCGGCTGATTTCCGGGAGACCCTGCATATATCAAGTTTTCATGATATTTCGTTCCTGACGGCACTCGATCTGGCAGAAAAACTGGATATCCCGATCCCCGGTCAGGTCAGCATCATAGCCATTGAGATCGTGGAGGATCTTACCTTCTCCAATGAATTCAGCCCCCCGATCGCTGCCAAATATGATCGAATCCGTCAGGAGGTCATGGAGATGGTACAAAATCTGGTGACTAATGACCACTTATTGTAGTTATTGTAGCACATATATAACCATTGAAATATTTTTCTTTGAGGCTTCTTTCAATGTATAATCTATCAACTTGATGTGAATGAGGTTATACTCACTGAATGGTCATTCCTGAAGTCTGACTGCAGGGAGAAGAAGCCGGAATCCATAAGATTACAGTGGGGAATTTACGTTCTCGTCCAAAGTCTACCCGCAAACCCGTCAGGATGACGACAACCGTTCATATTGAAGATCAACAGATCCTCAACCTCAGAATTCTACTGTTCAGTTTCTTTGTAACTTTCGTGAAATTACTTTTTCAAGCCCCCTACTGAGAACAAATTTTATTTCACCGGCTCTTCGAGTTCATATTCCACCTTATCGAACAATCCATCGATCTGTGCCAGCACCTGCTGATCCGTAAAATGACGGCCTTTAATGGCCGATGAAGGACAGGCAGCCACACATACGCCACAAGCTTTACACAAAGCACTGATGACGAAGCTATGATTTTCTTCTTCATTGAATTCGATGGCGCTATACGGGCAGAGATCATTGCAGAACCGGCAACCGCTACACAATTCCTCATTCACTTCAGAATACGTAGCATCCACCTCGATCTTACCTTTGGCGATCCGTCCCAGGATACGGGCTGCTGCAGCCCTGGCTTGTGCCACCGTATCGGGTATATTTTTGGGGGCCACACAGGTCCCTGCAATAAAAATACCATCTGTTGTAGTTGCTACCGGTTCCAGTTTCGGGTGACTTTCTATAAACCAGCCATCTTTATCCTGACTGATATTTGTCAGCCGGGCAATTTCATAGGCATCCTCCCGGGCCTCCATTCCAACCATGAGTACCACCAGGTCGGCCGGGATTTCGATATGCTCTCCGGATAATCGCTCATGGACTTCAATCAACTCGCTGGACAAGACCAACAAGAACCTCACCTCGGTCGAACGAGAAGCTCGACGAGCGAGGCCGAGCAGGCGTTCAACGCCACGAAGGTCACCGAGGCGGCGATGCCCTCGGTGGTCACCGTCTACTGCGGGGACTCCGGCGGCAGTGGATTCGTCATCGACGTGGCCGACCCGACCGCAGGGCTACCGAAGTGCGGTGATCACCAACCATCACGTCATCGAGGACTGCACCGACCCGGAGGGTCCCGAGGTCTTCGTGGCCAAGGGCGACGAGCAGGACGCCGCTTCACTGTACTCATCGGGACCAGGCCAACGACTTGGCCCTGGTGTTCATCCCCGACAGGCTGCCGCCCCTGGAGACCGCCACGAGCCCCTTACGGTGGCAGTGACCCGTCGTGGCGATCGGCTCCCCCTACGGCCGCACTGACACGGTCACCACCGGCATCATCTCCAAGATCTACGACACTCACTTCCAGACAGACGCCGCCATCGGCCCGGGCAACTCCGGCGGCCCGCTACTGGACCGGAGCGGGCGACGTCCTCGGGGTCACCACCTTCATGCTCGACCCCTCCCAGGGAGCCAACTTCGCCGTACGCATGCGGATGCGCTGCGAGGAGCTGCTGGAGTGCTGGAGCCGGGTGCACTCGTGCACGGTGTCCCCGTCGGACCGCACACTGCGGCCGGCGTCGGCGCCTCCGTGGACCCTGTCAGCGGTGGGGCGTAGCGGCTCGGCGAGGAGCGAGGCCGGCGTTATGGGGTCGCCTCGGTGGGCTCTCGATACCCCCCGACGCATTGACCGCCGAACTGAGGCGTGCCTAACCTGTTGGTCACGGGAGCCCAGTCGTCGACGCGGCGGGGCCAGCCCGGGTTTCCGAGGCCCCGCAGCGCACATCCCCCGTCGCGCAGCGGGGCCTCCCCCGGCCGGCCGGCACCTGGATTGTCCCCGCGGAAAATCCCCCCATTCGTCTTTCGGGGCACCGCCGACGGACGGGTAGCCTCGCGCACGAGAGAGGCCTGCCACGGGACGGGGCAACACCGAGGGGGCCTCTCTGTGGTGCCGCCGCATAGGTCACGGGCGCGCGGCGGACACCATCGATCGGGCGCCGGCGGTGGGACCGGCGAAACGGCTCCTGGGTTGGCGTGGCCGACGGACCGGCCGGACGCGCGTCCCCAACTGCCCTGGGCGAGTCTCGACGCCTACGCCGCCCTCACCAACCTCAACACCGGCATCGACGTCCCGGGTGTCGCGACGGCTGACGTGAGGGGACCCCCGCGGGGGGCAATGGGCCGAGGCGGGGGTCACCCTGGGGAGGCCCGGGCCGGCAATGACCCAGACGCGGCCCCCTTCGGTACATGTATCGGCGCGCCCTGAGACGGCTTTGAGCCCGAGCGGCTGGCACAGGGCCGAGAGGAGGCCCCGATCGCGGCGGACAAGTGCATGGTGCGGCGGTGACCAGGTGCGACCCGGGAACCGCTACTCCCAGTTATCCACACCCTGTGCACCTGTGCACAGGGTGTGGCCCTCGACCTCAACCTGAAGGTCCGAGCACCGCCCGGGATGTGCTCGCGACCGGGTCTCGGC
>CAVOVH010000013.1:0-235428 GCA_963699805.1 uncultured Cytophagales bacterium
GACACACACACACACACACACACACACACAGACAGACAGACAGACAGACACACACAGACAGATAGATAGACTAAGATACCTACCTACCTACCTACCTACCTACCTACCTACCTACAGACACACACACACACACACACACACACACACACACATACACACACACACACACACACACACACACACACACACACGGAATGATTCTTGCAAAATAAAATGATAAGAAGATGAAGAACCGGCTGATGTCGCTAAAGATGTAACAAGTTGCACATTTTATGAGATTATTTCTTCACCACCAAGCCAACCGGGCAAGGAACCGGGCTGGAAAATGAGGCTGACTAAATTGCTAAAGGCGCATGGTGGGGAGATAAGGGTGGAAACAAAACAAGATGAGGGCACTGAATTCATCAATATATTGAAAATAAAAACGAATTGAATTATAAAATATGAAAGCAAAATCTATTTAAGGAAAAACAATATAATAAATTCAAAGAGCACTACGACATAGCATGACTGATGGATTCAGACCAACTCTTGCAGTGGTCTTTATATCCATTAAGCAAGATCGTACCGCTATTTGCGACATACTGGATGCAGAAGGGATAGCCATTTATGGTGCGACTACAGGTGGTGAATTCATAGATGAGGAAATTGGTGAAGGGAGTGCGGCCATTTTACTTCTGGAAATCGATCCCTCTTATTTTCTGATTCAATTCGCTGAGTTGGATGGCGTGAACGATAGAAACATTGCCGTGGAGATGGGAAACAAAGCGAAGGAGACTTATCCATCTCCCGTCTTCTTAATTACGGTAAGCCATTTTGAAACCGATCCGGAACTCATAATACGTGGTTTACAAGACGCTGTCGGGTTGGATGTAGATGTTTTCGGTGCATTGGCTGGTGATGACTTTACTATGACTGAGCAGTTTGTATTTACAAACGGAAAATCTAGTTCGAGAGGTTGTATAGCAGTCGCATTAAATTCGGAGAAAGTAGCTGTTGAGGGAGTGACTACCTGTGGGTGGGAACCACTGGGCACTGTAAAAACAATCACAAAAAGCGAGGGTCAATGGATTTATACCATTGATGATCAGCCTGCCTTTGATGTAGTAAAACGATTTACAGGACTTGATACTGTTACAGCAGATACCATTCAGAAAGTAGTGGTTGAAACAGCCGTGCAATGCCCTATTCAGCTTCAACGGGATAAAGGGGCACCAATTATGCGTGGCATCTTTGGTATAGACTGGGAAACAAAAGCCGTCATGTGTAGCGGTAGTATGCCCCAGGGGTCGAAATTCCGTTTCTCAGTACCACCTGAATTATCAGTAATAGACAAGGTGATCGAAGCGGCAGATGACTTGAAAAGAAGCAAAATAGACAAAGCAGATGCATTGATCATGTATTCCTGCCTTGGCAGGTATATTTCTTTTGGCCCGCTGATGAGCAAAGAAATCGAAGGTGTGAAAAATGTTTGGAATGTGCCCATGGTTGGATTCTTTTCCAATGGAGAAATAGGAAGGGCCGGTGGAGATATTGAGTATCATGGTTCCAACACAGTGAGTGTCGTGTTAAAAGAAAAAAACCAGGTAAATGAAAGCTAATTCCATAAAAGGAAAATCTACCGAAGAAATCAAAACGGTTTTGAGCAATTGCCTGTCAGATGGTTTCCATCCGACTGTTGCCATTGTATTTGCCTCTATCAAGCTGGATCGACATGCCATTTGTGAACTTTTGCACAAGAAGGGGATCGATGTATTGGGAGCCACTACTGCAGGAGAGTTCATTGATGGAAATCAGAGTGAAGGCGGGGCAGCCATCCTGCTCATTCATTTAAATCGCAATCATTACAACATACTGTTTGAGGATATTGGTTTGCATTATCCCTTTCAAGTGGAAGGAGCAGGATATCCTGTACTCAGAACGCCTTTTTTGGCGGACAGCGATAATAATGCGATCAAGCCAGACTTCCCGGTTCCGGAAGGAACTAGTTTCAGGTTTTCGGTCCCGCCCGATTTTGAGATCGTTGAGAATGTGCTGGACAAGGCAAAAATAATAAAGGAAGAAAGTCAGCAAGAAGCGGATGCTTTGTTGATATTTTCTTGTGCAGGAAGATTGAGCGCCCTTGGTCCAATGACCAACATGGAAAATGAAGGTTTATTTAATATTTGGAATGCGCCTATGGCCGGTTTCTTTACCTATGGAGAATATGGTATTGGAACCAATGGGAAACAGGAATTTCATTCAACTACCTGCAGTTGGGTGGTGTTAAAAGAAAAATAAATGAACGTATTATGAAAGCAAAATCAATTAAAGGAAATTCGCCTTCCGAAATACTGGCAGCGCTTGACGAAAGTACAAGAGATGGTTTCAAACCAACCCTTGCCATTATCCTTTTAAGCAAAGTGGAAGATGCTGAACCGATCCGCCCAATTTTTGGGAAACAAGGTATTGCAATTTTTGGGGTCACAGCGCCCCAAAATTTTACTGAACAAGGAATTACGGAGGGACATATCTCTGTCATGCTTCTGGATATTAAACCGGACAATTTCAAAATAGTATTAACCGATTACGAGGGATCTTCTGCATACGAAGCAGGGTATAAAACAGGTTTAGCCGGTAAGAACGCTTTTAAGAATCCCGGCTTCATCATTGCACCATTGGATTGGAGAGTTTCCAACGATGAAGTTATCAGAGGATTGACAGATGCGGCAGGCCAAGATATCATGATCGCAGGTGGTGGTACCGGTGATCCGACTGACTTTTCAGGGGTCATTTTTACCCAGGAAGTATTAAGTACAGGTGGTTTACCTGCACTAATCCTTGATCAGGATAAGGTTGCGATAAGCGGATTGGCTGTATCAGGATGGAAGCCGGTAGGTACTACGAAAAAAATTACGAAAAGTGAAGGCTCCTGGGCATTAACCATTGACAATGAACCGGCGATGCATGTCATTCAAAGATTCTTAGGGAATGATATAGTAAGGGTCAATTCAGAAGGAAGTGGATTTATTCCAACAGACCTGGGCTATCCATTACAGTTTGAGAGGGCATCAGGAAATGCTATTATGAGGCCTGCGCTGTTTTTTAACCCAGCCGATCAATCCGTCATGATTGCAGGCGGTGTAAATGAAGGAGAACAATTCCGTTTTTCCCTTCCACCGGATTTTGATGTGATCGACAAAGTGGTTGAAAGTACCAGAAATAGTAAAGAAAAGGAGATGCCGGATGCCGATGTGCTGCTGGTTTTTTCATGTGTAGGAAGATTAGGGACATTCGGTCCTTTAATTTCCACAGAAATAGAAGGGCTGGCATCCACCTGGGGCAAACCCATGATAGGCTATTTCTCCCTGGGTGAATTTGGAAAATTGGATGAAGGTCGCTGTGAATTTCAGGGAACAACAGTAAGCTGGGTAGCATTGAAAGAAAAATAATCAAAATAAAATTATGAAAGCAAAATCAATCAAAGGGAAATCATTGCAAGATATCCAAAAAGCTCTCGAGAACAGTACAACAGATGGGTTCGGACCAAATTTAGCCATCGTTTTTTCTTCGGTGATGCAGGACAATGCGTCGATAAGTAAAATCCTTGATAAAATGGGGATCATGGTTTTTGGAATTACTACAGCGGGGGAATTCATAGATGGCGATTTTGGAAATGAATCAACGGCCATCCTGCTTTTGGAAATAGATCCGTCCTTATTCGAATTGTATTTTGAAGAATCTGCGGAAGACAATACCCGGAGTAAGGCAAGAAATCTCGCTGAACAGGCCCTGATAAGGTTTAGAAATCCAGCATTTATTGTTGCTGGAAGCGGTCTTCGGATAGATGGAGAATTTATCATACGCGGCATTGAAGATGCCGCGGGAATGGATACAATCATATATGGGGCCATGGCTGGTGATGACCTGAAAATGACAGGCACCTTCGTTTTCAGCAATGGCAAGTCAAGTAACGCAGGTATTATCATGCTTGCTTTCGATGGGGATAAGATTGATTTTAAAGGTCGTGCGACTTCAGGGGTAAAAGGAGTTGGAACACTGAAAACGATTACAAAAGCGGAGGGCTGGTGGATCTATACCATTGATGATCAACCTGCATTGGATTTGGTGGCCAGATACATGGGTGTCACACTCGAAAAACAAGACAAAGTAACCGTAATCCCTCCCGAATACACCAGTACTTATCCCATGATCCTTCATCGGTCAACAGGAGATCCAATTATAAGGCCAGTTTTAATGCTTAACTACGAAAATGGTTCGGTGATGTCAAATGGAATGGTAGAACAGGGATCTAAAGTTCAGCTATCCCTTCCACCCGATTTTGAAATTATCGACGAAGTAGTGAACGATTGCCGGGAAGTTAAATCCAATGAATTGCAAGAAGCCGACGCGTTGATCATGTTTTCCTGCGTTGGCCGCCTGTCCGCATTGGGGCCGTTAATCAGCGATGAAATTGAAGGAGTAAAAAATACATTTAATGTGCCTTTGGCTGGTTTCTTCAGCTATGGTGAATTTGGAAGAGCAACCAATGGGAATCATGAGTACCATAACCTGACATGTTGCTGGGTGGCACTTAAAGAAAAATAAAACATGAACAGGGATCTTGAGAATATTAAAATAAGTATTGAGCAATCTGATGAGCTAAGTCAATCAAAAAAAGAATTCCTGCTGAAATTAATCAAAGCCATTGATAAGGAACTTACCATTGTTGAATTTAAGCTGGAGCGCACTGAAAAAGTAAAACGTACCACCTCGGTTCTTCTGGAAGAAACCATTGATGAACTCGAAAAAAAACGAACTGATGTGGAGCGGGCCAATGCCGCTTTAAAAAAATCACTGGAAGAACTTAAATCTGCCCAGGCTCAACTCATCCAATCCGAAAAAATGGCCTCTTTGGGAGAATTAACCGCAGGGATTGCCCATGAAATCCAGAATCCCCTGAATTTTGTAAATAATTTCTCTGAGGTTAGCAAGGAACTGATGAGTGAGTTGAAAGCTGAAAGGTCAAAAGTGAAAGGGGAAGGAGATGAAGAGCTGGAGGGAGAATTATTGGATGATATCGAACAAAACCTGGATAAAATCCACCATCACGGTATACGGGCCAGCGAAATTGTTAAATCCATGCTTCAACATTCGCGGACTGGTACAGGTGAGAAGGAATTGACCGATATCAATGCGCTTTGCGATGAATACGTTCGGCTTGCTTATCACGGCATGCGGGCGAAAGACAAATCATTTAATGCGAAATACAAACTGGAACTGGATCCTGACCTGCCCAAAATCAACGTTGTTCCCCAGGACATTGGTCGTGTATTACTGAACCTGATCAACAATGCATTTCAAGCCGTCGCAGAGGTCGAAAACCCCAAAGTAACTTTAATAACCCAACAACTTAATAACTCAATAACTATCCGCGTAGCGGACAACGGCCCAGGGATCCCGGAAAATATCCGCGACAAGATCTTCCAGCCCTTCTTCACCACCAAGCCCACAGGTCAGGGAACGGGCCTGGGTTTGAGTTTGAGCTATGATATTGTGAAGGCGCATGGGGGTGAACTTAAAGTGGAAACAAAGTTAGGCGAGGGAAGTACTTTCAATATTCAGTTGCCATGGGTATTGTAATTAATTCATAAGCTATAAATCTGAATAGTGTGACTAAAAATGTAAATGGGTACAAAATGAATCACATTAATCTTGATTGCAAATATTCCGTTACGGCTCAGTGTGAATTTTATATAGTTTTTTTGTATGGAAGTAAATAGATACAATTTGATCAAAGAGCAGGTTGATACATTGAATGCTGATGCCTGGGATAAACGTGTAAGTGATTCAACTAAGGCACTCAGTTTGAGTAAATCAGCCGTTTCTCTTGCTGAAGAGATTTACTATAAACCGGGTCTTGCGAATGCTTTGCGTACATTAGGATTTTCCTATATCCGCATTTCAAAACATAAGGTTGCGCAGGAATATCTTGAAAAAGCATTATTGCTTTTTCAAGAATTAAATGATTTGCGGGGATCATCAGACGTTTATGAATATTTTGGAATAATAGAAAGAAGTTTTGGAAAATATGAAAACTCATTGAATAGCCTTTTTAAAAGCCTTGAATTAAGGAAGGAAACACAATATGAAATAGGAGAGTCTTTATCATTATATCATATTGGTGTTACTTACAAATATTTGGGCGATTACGAAAAGTCACTGGATTTTTTTTTAAAAAGCCTTTCTGTTGCTGAAAAAGTAAAAGACTGGGTTTCTAAATCTTATAGCCTGAATAATATCGGGCTTATTTATTTTGAAAATGACGATTACATAACGGCGCTGGATTATTTTAATCAAAGCCTTTTATTACGTCGAAAAGCCGGAGATAAATGGGGAGAAGCGGGTTGCCTCGATAATATTGGCTTATGCTATTTCAAAGCATCACAATTGGATACGGCAATTGATTATTATAATCAAAGTCTGAAGATCTCCAAAGCAATAAAAGATAGTAAAGGTGAAGGGAACGTTTTGATTCATTTAGGGAATGTGTATAAACAATTAAATGAACATAAAAAGTCGCTAAAATACTTTAAACAAGGACTTGAAATACGAAAAAAGATTGGAGATAAAAAAGGGGAGGCCGAGGCGTATGTATTAATTTCAGAATTGTATACCGGTAATAATGAGTATTCAAATGAAACAGTTACACTGCTTCAAGATGCTTTGAATATTGGCAATGAAATAAAAGCAAATGATCTGCTTTCTAAAGTTCATTATGCATTTTATAAAATCAGTAAGGAAAAGAATTTAACTGTTGATGCGCTGCTTCATCTTGAAACATATCATAATCTTGAAAAAGAAATCCATAAATCTGAATTAAATCAAAAGATTCTTAACCTCGAAATATCTCACCGGGTTGAGAAGACACGGCAGGAGGTGGAAATGTTTAAACTGCGAAGCCTGGAACTGGAACAGCTTAATGAGGAAATAAGTACACAAAAAAAAGATCTGGAAATTGCCTTGACTGAATTAAAATCTACCCAGGCACAGCTGATACAATCGGAAAAGATGGCATCACTGGGAGAGCTTACCGCCGGTATTGCCCACGAGATACAGAACCCGTTGAATTTTGTAAATAATTTCTCAGAAGTCAACAGGGAGTTAATTGAAGAACTGAAAGATGCAGTAGCATCAAATAACCAGGAAGAAATTCAGGTAATATTGAAGGACCTGGCAGAAAATGAAGAAAAGGTAAAGCATCATGGAATGAGAGCTGAAGGCATTGTGAAAAGTATGCTGCAACATTCCCGCTCTAGTACAGGAGAAAAAGAAACGACCGACATCAATGCGCTCTGCGATGAATACCTGCGGTTGGCTTATCACGGTATGCGGGCGAAGGACAAGTCGTTCAATGCGGAATACAAACTGGAACTGGATCCCGGCCTGCCGAAGATCAAGGTGGTACCGCAAGACATAGGACGTGTATTATTGAACCTGATCAACAATGCGTTCTACGCGGTCGCCGAAGCCCAGAGGGCGAAGGAGACGGCCGTGTCTGAAGCCCGAAGCTCGAAGACAGAAGCCGGTAGTAGAGACTACAAACCAGAAGTAACCTTAATAACCCAACAACTTAATAACTCAATAACCATCCGAGTAGCGGACAACGGCCCCGGGATCCCGGAAAATATCCGGGACAAGATCTTCCAGCCCTTCTTCACGACCAAACCTGCCGGTCAGGGAACTGGTCTGGGATTGAGTTTGAGTTACGATATTGTGAAGGCGCATGGGGGATCGCTGGAAATGACATCTAAACGGGGCAAGGGTTCACAATTTATTATACTACTACCTGTCAACAAACTTTAAAAATGAACAAACTATTCATACTTCTTCTTCCCGTAACGATTGCGCTGGTCCCACCACCGGTTTCCGGTGATGTCCCGGATTTTAATCCCCGCTTTGATGTGTTTCAGTTACCGGGAGGCGCACCTGGCAATAGTGTCCAGAAGATCTTGCAGGACAGTATCGGCTTCATGTGGTTCGCTTCACAGGGCGGGCTTCACCGGTATGACGGACAAAGCTTTATCACCTACCGGTATAACGCTTATGACACGAATTCTCTTGCCAGTAATTATTGTGAAGACATTTTCCTTGACAGCAAAGGCATTTTTTGGGTGGCACATTTCACCGACGGAGGGCTGACCTCCTTTGACCCCAATACGGAAACCTTTACCCGTTTCTACCACAATCCGGATGATCCTGAATCCCTCAGCAGCAATACCAACTCAGTCATCACCGAGGACCGGGAAGGATATATCTGGGTGGGAGGAAATAATGGCCTGGATCGGTTAAATAGAAAAACCGGAAAGTTCAGGCGTTTTAATCATAACCCGGAAGACTCCCTCAGCCTTTCCTACAATCAGGTACGGGCCCTGTATGTAGACAGGCAGGGAACATTATGGGTAGGAACGAATATTTTCTTCAACAACGATAATTCCGTTGGAGGCCTGAATCGTTACAATCCGGAGACCGAAACCTTTACCCGATTCATGCATGATCCAGACAATCCCCAAAGCCTGATAGACAACAGAGTGAGGGCTATTTTCGAAGATAGCCATCGGAATTTCTGGGTGGGAACTAGCGGAGACGGATTGCATCTGATGGATAGGAATAAGGGCACATTCACCCGTCTTAATTATGATCCGGGAAATCCAGGAAAACCAACCCGTCCTTTTTTAAGAGGATCAACGCCTGCCACTTTATCTGCAGGAAGCCATGTATCTTCTATATATGAAGACAGCGAAGGTCTTATCTGGATCACTGCTTTCCCTGGCGGTCTGAATGTCTACAATCCGGATGTGGGTGTTGTCTGGCATTTTGAAGCGGGTAAAAATGAAGGGGATCTGATGGTCAATCATGCTTGGCAGACTTTCCAGGATGCTAAAGGGGTAACCTGGCTGGCAACCGGTGGCAATGGAAAGAAAGTAATTAAAGTAAGGATCCAGGATTCCCGGTTTCCATTTTTCAATTTGCAAAATGCCAATGTTCCGCTTGGGGGAGTTGCGCAGTCTATTGTTAAAGATCGTAAAGGAAATATCTGGATAGGTTTTGCTCTCGCGTCTCCACAATTGATCCGGTATAATATCAAAACCGGCAATATTGATGCGGTCATCAACAATGATGTAATAGAAGGAATCCCGGTTCTTGCTATCAACAGCCTTACACTTGACAGAGAGGGAGCTTTATGGATCGGAACTCAAAATGGTTTGCTGAGACGCGATCCGGACTCGGGGGATTACCGGCGATTTTTCTCCGAAATGAATAGGGGGTGGAGCAGGCCCATCATTCAGGACCGGCTGGGATACCTGTGGATCCCCACCGGTGGCGATGGGTTATATAAGCTTGAACCAATAACCGGGGCTTACGTCAATTACAGGCACGATCCCTCCAATCCGGGTAGTCTTGGCGGAAATGTAGTGGAAAGTGTTTTTGAAGATGAACAAGGCAATATCTGGGCTGGTGGTGGCAGTGGCCTTGGCAGTGGCTCCTATGAACCAATTTTTATCGACCGGATCGATCCCGATGGAAAATCCTTTACGCATTTTATAAAAGATGTGGCTGGTGGCAGCGCTAGTTATATTTCGCGCGACAAACAAGGCAATATCTGGTTCGCAGACCAGGTAGGCAGTATCCAGAGACTTAACCCGGAAGATGGAACCCGTAAAAAATACAGTTCAAATAACATCAACATGACTCTGATAGGTGGAAGCTCAGGATTAACGATGACGATGGAGAAAGGCGGAAGGATCTGGCTTTATGATGGGAACCATCTTTTTGAATTCAATCCGGAAAAAGAACAATTTTTCCCCTATGTTGAATCCCATGGCGTGAACTCTGTTGGTGCACCCAACAGCTATTTTCACGTCTCCTACGATGGTGAGATTCTGATTGCGGGAGAAAAAGGCTTTCTTTCATTTTATCCCGATAAAATTGCGGTTTCTAAAACACCTAATCCTCCCGATCTCGCTATTACTTCTTTCCGATTACTTGGAAAAAGAATCCTGCCCGGTGAAGAATCCATGTTGCAGGATCCTATCTGGCACACTAACGAGTTGATATTGAAATATAATCAAAACATTTTTGCCTTTTCGGTCACCTGTTTTGATTATTACGATCCAGCTGCCAATCAACTCGAATTCATGCTCGAAGGTTACGACAACTTGGGATGGAGAAAGGATCTTCGGGAAGGTGAAACACCTGGTTACGTTAATGTGCCACCCGGCGAATATATCCTCCGGGTGCGCGGAGCTGACAGTCAGGGTAACCGGGATGAGCAGGGTGTTGGTTTAAAGATCACCGTTCTTCCACCCTGGTGGAAAACATGGTGGGCCTATTCAATATATGGCATGTTGTTTATAGGAGGTGTTATTGTTGTTGATCGTATCCAGCGGAGGAGATTGCTGACTAAGGCACGCGAAGATGCCAGGGAAAAAGAGCTTGAACAGGCTCGTGAAATAGAAAAAGCTTATGCCGGTTTGGAGGCAGCACATGAAAACCTGAAAGCCACCCAGGCTCAGCTTATCCAATCGGAAAAAATGGCCTCCCTGGGCGAACTCACCGCCGGTATTGCCCATGAGATACAGAATCCGTTGAATTTTGTAAATAACTTTTCTGATGTAAGCAAAGAATTGATGGGTGAGCTCAAGGCTGAAAGGTCAAAGGTGAAAGGGGAAAAGGACGAAATGTTGGAGTGGGAAATATTGGATGATATTGACCAAAACCTGGAAAAGATACACCATCATGGTATGCGGGCCAGTGAAATTGTTAAATCCATGCTCCAACATACGCGGACTGGTACAGGTGAGAAGGAATTGACGGATATCAATTCCCTGTGTGACGAATACCTTAGATTGGCTTACCATGGCATGCGGGCGAGGGATAAATCATTTAACGCAGAATACAAACTGGAACTGGATCCTGACCTGCCCAAAATCAAAGTTGTTCCCCAGGACATTGGTCGTGTATTACTGAACCTGATCAACAATGCTTTTCAAGCCGTAGCAGAAGTCGAAAACCCGAAAGCAACCTTAATAACCCAACAACTTAATAACTCAATAACCATCCACGTAGTGGATAACGGTCCGGGGATCCCCGAAAATATCCGGGATAAGATCTTCCAGCCCTTCTTCACGACCAAACCAACCGGACAAGGCACCGGCCTTGGTTTAAGTCTGAGCTACGATATTGTAAAGGCGCATGGAGGGGAATTGAAATTGGAAACAAATGTGGGGCAAGGTTGTGAATTTATTATCCGCTTACCACGATGAAATGATTAAAAGGAAAAACATGAAATATGCCATGAACCGCAGTAAGAAGATATTATTATGCTTTGCTCTATTCGGTTCGTTTTCCATGTGCTTTGCTCAAAACACGGTGGATACTGAAAAAGAGAGACCTGTCATTGAAAGCAGGGATAAAGAGTTTTCAAAATATATACTTGAAGGAGATTCTGTGGCGCTTGCAAATATGTACACCAAAGATGCGCAGTTTGGAACATTAAAAGGTGCCGAGATACCGCCGGCGCTGGGAAAATGGATTCGGAATGCCATTAAAAACGACTCCCAACACGTCACTTTCAACACTTTGACACTGACTGCCGATGGTGAATTGCTGATGGAAACAGGTACAGCGGAAGGTAGAAGTGATAAGGGGGAATTAAAATATACATTCCGGTACCTGGTCGTCTGGAAAAAAGAAGACGGTGTTTGGAAGCTGTACCGTGATATTGGTTTATAAGAATTTAAAGGGTAATTATGTATTCTGGTTCACGAATCTAAGAAAACAACTCGCCAAACTTCCGGCAACTTCATTCCCCTGAAAATGGGAATCTCATTCTCAATAAGTAAGAGATTCCTGTTTTAAAAGGAATGACGATGATGGTTGTTTTCTTATTGTAACGAATTCAAAAAAATGAATTATATCCAATGGTACTAACAAAAAAAGAACATCAAGAAGTGACAAAGGTCTATGATACCTGGTTGACCAGCTATTTGAACGGAGACGTCAAAACCTATGATTCCTTTTTTGATGACCGCTATCACTTTATTGGATCGACAGCCAATGAGCATTTCCTGGACAGGGCAGAGACCACCAAATTCCTTGAAGCTACAGCAGACCAACTGGCGGGAAAGGTGGTGATCAGGAACAACAGGAGGATCCTTGAAAAGTTCGAAGGGCTCATTTTTGTGACGGAAATTTTCGACAGTTATTTTCTCATCGAAAACGAATGGACGTATTATGGAAAATTCAGGTTCACCTCCGCACTCAAAAAGAATAAAGAAGGCTGGCGGTTTATCTACCAGCATTTCTCCACGCCGGATTCAAAGGCAGAAAAAGGGGAAACAATAGGCACGCAAAAGATCGCTGCTGAAAACCTGATGCTCCGGGAAGCGGTGAAAAGAAGAACGGTTGAACTGGAACAAAAAAACCGCGAATTGCAAATCGAAGCAGCTTTGGAGCGGGTACGTGCCAGGGCCATGTCTATGCGTGATTCCAGTGAGCTGGCGTTTCTCGTCGGGCTGGTCTTCAAGGAGTTAATCAAACTGGATTTTTCATTGACCAGGTGCTACATCTACATCATTGACCCGGAAGATCTTTCGCTGGAGGCCTGGACCTACAATACCGAAATAGGGGGTATAGCTGCTCCCTTTCACATTCAAAACCTGGATTTACCTTATTACCAGGCCATGATCAAGGCATGGAAGTCAAAAAAGAAAAGGTTGGTGTATGAACTGGCCGGGAAGGAAAAGGAGGAAACAGACCGGGTACTGTTTTCCCAAACTGAATATCAACACCTCCCTGAAAAAGTAAGAGCAGGAATGGCCTCGGTGGATAAAGTGTATTTGTCTTATTCATTCAATCATTTCGGAGCTATTCAAACAGGCGGTTTGGAACCCTTCTCAGATGAAAAAATGGATATTTTCAACCGTTTTGGGAAAGTTTTCGATCTTACTTATACCCGCTTCAATGACCTAAAGCAGGCAGAAGCTCAGGCACTGGAGGCACAGATCGAAGCGGCTTTGGAAAGAGTACGCTCCAAAACCATGGCGATGCACAACAGCGCAGATGTGGGCGACACCGTGGTAACCATGTTTGGCGAGTTGGTTAATCTGGGCATTCAGTCAAATCGGTGCGGCGTTGTAATATTTAGTGAATCAAAATTCTCGGAGATATGGACTGCCAAGTCAACTTCCGGAGATCAAGGATCACTGGTCATTGGTTATCTAGATGTATCAATACATCCGCTACTGGAAAATGTCCGGATGGCCTGGGAGAGAAAGGATTCATTTTTCTCCCAAAAAATGGAGGGTGAATATTTACGGGGGTATTATAAGACCATTAATAGTTACAAAGAATATCCGACAAGTTTCAATATGGACCAATTGCCGGAAAAGGAAACACTCAGCGATTTCTACTTTTCAGAAGGAGCCATATTTGCCTTTACCAATGAGCCTTTAAAGACAGAAGCTACGTTAATCCTTAAAAGATTTGCCGGGGTATTCGGACAAACATACAGACGTTACCTTGACCTTCAAAAAGCCGAAGAACAGGCAAAAGAAGCAAAGATTGAAGCATCCCTGGAAAAAGTAAGAAGTCGGTCCCTGGCCATGCATAAAGCTGATGAATTGGGTGAAGTAGCCACGGTGGTTTTTGATAAACTACGGGAACTGGATATGCCGGTTGCAGATGGTGTGGCCATCGTCACACATATCGAGGGCTCAAAAGATCAGATCGAGTGGATGGAAAGTCCCGGTCACCCCTCTGCCATTAAAGTGTATCAACCTTATTATGATCACCCCATTCTCGATGATTATTGGAAGGCCAAGGACAAAGGATTGGACTTTATTTCGCCAAGATACAACGCTGAGGAGAGTAGATCCTTTTTTAATCATATTTTTGAATTTACCGACTATAAATACACCCCTCAGGAAATAAAAGACCATTGTCTTGCCGCTGAAACCTATTCGTATTCCGCTGCCTTTCAGAAGAATTCTTCCATTTTTATCAACGACTTTTCCGGAAGATCACTATCAGAACAGGAAATTGATATAGTCAAACGTTTTTCAAAAGTTTTTGAACAGGCCTACACCCGCTTCCTCGATCTGCAAAAAGCAGAAGCCCAGGCAAGGGAAGCACAAATAGAAGCAGGACTTGAAAGGGTCAGGGCTCAAACCATGGCCATGCATAACAGCGAGGATGTGGCGAAATGTATCATCAGGATGTTCGATGAACTAACTACATTAGGGGTGGATGAAAGCACCCGCTTTGGTATCGGTATCCTGAATCATGAAGACGAAAACAACCAGCTTTGGACGGTTAGAAAAGATGGGGAGAAAGTCAACATGCATATCGGCAACCTGGATATGACCTTGCACCCTTTGCTCAAAAGTGCCCGGAAGGCCTGGAAAGAGCAGGTTCCCCTCCATCAATATGTTTTGGAAGGAGAAGATTTGATCAATTACTACCAAATGATCAATAATGCACCTGACTATAAACTTCAGATAGCAATAGAAAAATTACCTGACAGAGAGTACCATTACGGTTTCGTATTCAATCATGGATTTTTTTATGCGTTCTGCCCCAGGGAATTTCAACCCGATTTAATCCAAATTACACAAAGGTTCAGCTCCGTTTTTGCGCAAACCTATCAGCGGTATTTGGATCTGCAAAAAGCCGAAGAGCAGGCAAGAGAAGCAGAAATTCAGTTGGCATTGGAAAGAGTGCGTGCCAAAACGATGGCAATTCATGAAAGTGATGAGCTTTTGGATACAGTCACTTTGCTGTTTGAACAATTCAAAAAAGTGCAATCGGGAAATGAATTGGAAGATATTGACCGGAGTTTTTTCCTGATATACAATGAAGGTAATGGTTTTGATCTTTGGATTACCGAACAGGGAGGGTCTAAAAGCGGAAGGAAATACCTGATTGAAGCAAGTGAAAAGACACATGGCGAGCCCTTGATGAAAGGATTCCAGAATAAGCAACCCGTTGTGGTGGTTGACCTTAATCCGGAAAAAAGTGCTCCATGGTTTGATTACCTGAGAGCCCAGGGCGTTCAGGTGAGTGATGAATTATATAAGGTGAGGAGAATTAATACCAATGCCTATTTTTCCAAAGGTTATTTGGGGATAACATCCTACAGACCGTTATCTGATGAGAATTTGCAATTGCTTGGGAGGTTTAGTGCTGTTTTCGAACAAACCTACACCCGTTTCCTTGATCTCCAAAAAGCCGAAGCCCAGGCCAGGGAAGCCCAGATTGAAGCAGCTCTTGAAAGGGTGCGAAGCAGAACCATGGGGATGCAGCATAGCAATGAATTACAGGATGCGGCCATGTTGCTTTTCCAGCAGGTGGAAGCATTGAGTGTTCCGGTATTTGGATGCGGATTTAACATCTGGGATGATGACCGTAAAGCAGCTACCGCCTGGATGGCCGGAAAAGACCGTCTTCAACCACCCTTCAAAACTTTAAGTTCAGAAGATATTTTTCTGAGGATATATAAATCTGCACAAAAAGGTGAATCATTATTCGTGGAAGAACAGGGTGGAGAGGCATTGAAAACGCACTATGAATACATGAATTCGATTCCTGTATTTAAAGAAATTGCGGACAAAATGGCGGCAGTAGGCCAGACATTTCCGACGTTCCAAATTATGCATTGTGCCTTCTTTTCCCAAGGCTACCTGATGTTTATTTCCTTTGAACCCGTTCCTGAAGCCTATGATATTTTCATACGTTTCGCCAAAGTTTTCGAGCAAACCTACACCCGCTTCCTAGACCTGAAAAAAGCAGAACAACAGGCTCACGAGGCTGTTAAACAGGCTTCCCTTGACCGGGTGCGGGGAGAAATCGCTTCCATGCGTACTGCAAATGACCTGGAGTATATAACTCCATTGATCTGGAAAGAACTTATTGTTCTGAATGTTGCTTTTATCCGTTGTGGCGTGTTTATCATGGATGAAGACCAGGAGATCGTTCATAACTACTTATCAACACCTGATGGAAAAGCGATTGCAGCATTCCACCTGTCTTATAATACACCTGGTTTTGTGTCCAAAGTCCTGAACCATTGGAAGGAGAAGAAAATATACATCGAACATTGGAATAGAAAAGCGATGCAAGATTTTGCTCACGTACTGGTTGATCAGGGCATATTTTCTTCACCTGATCAATATCTCAGAACGCTTCCCCCAAAAGGTTTTTACCTACATCTGCTTCCCTTTCAGCAGGGAATGCTCTATGTGGGCAACTTATCACAATTAGGGAAAGAAGAGCTGGACCTGCTTCAATTACTTGCTAATGCCTTCTCTACAGCTTATGCCCGCTACGATGACTTTAATAAGTTGGAATTGGCCAAAAAACAGGTGGATAAAGCATTGGTTGAATTGAAACAGGCCCAGCAGCAGTTGATACAATCTGAGAAGATGGCCTCCCTGGGGGAGCTTACCGCGGGTATTGCCCATGAAATACAGAATCCACTGAATTTTGTGAATAATTTCTCGGAAGTAAACAGAGAATTGATTGCCGAGCTGGAAGAGGCTATTTTCCATGGCGATTATGAAGAAGTGAAAGCCATCGCAAAAGATCTTGCCGGTAACCAGGAAAAAATCAATCATCATGGTAAACGGGCTGAGGGGATTGTAAAAGGCATGCTCCAGCATTCCCGAAGCAGCACAGGTCAGAAAGAGTTGACCGACATCAATGCCCTGTGTGATGAATATTTTCGGCTGGCCTACCATGGATTCCGGGCAAAGGATAAGTCGTTCAATGCGGAATATAAACTGGAATTGGACCATTCACTTCCCGGGATCAGTGTGGTCCCCCAGGATATCGGAAGGGTATTGCTAAATTTGATCAATAATGCTTTCTTTGCGGTTACAGAAAAAAAGAAATCATTAAATCCAGAGGATTTAACAGATTCCAAAGATCATTACTATTCTCCCATTGTCTCAATCTCATCAAAAAAGTTAGATGACCGTGTAGTGATCGTGGTGAGTGACAATGGCAATGGCATCCCCTTTGAGATATTAGATAAGATTTTCCAGCCCTTTTTTACCACAAAACCCACCGGGCAGGGGACGGGCTTGGGCTTGAGTTTGAGCTACGATATCATAAAGGCACATGGAGGGGAATTGGTAGTTGAAAGTAAGGAAGGAGAGGGAACTTCCTTTTTTATAAAAATTCCCTTAACTTGAAAAATTATGGTTAAAAGAACCGACCCTGAATTAGATAAACTGAAGCTTCAGCTTATGGTTGAGAAGTCACTTGATCGTGTCCGTAACCTTGCTATGCGGATGAAGGAAAGTGATGATCTTAAAAAGGTGGTTTCGGTTCTGTTTGATGAAATGGGAAAGCTCGGATTTGAGTTGTACGATTCCAATATCGGCATCCTGGATAAAAAGACCATGGATCTGACTTATTATGGTTCAGGATTAGGGGGAGTGGACATGCTACCGGACTTTGTGGTACCCTTTCAACCTGGTCAAATCCGGTATATGGATGCAGTCTATGCCGACCTCAAGAGGCGTAAAAAATTTAATGCATTTGAATTTTCAGGAAAAGCCTTGGAAGAACTCAAGGATTTTTATATGACCAAAACAGGATTCGGAAAAGCTCCTGAGAAATATATCGAGGGTATGCTTTCTCCGGAATACCTGGTGCTTTCCTATGCCACCATGAAATACGGGGTTTTGGAAGTGGCTGGTTCTGAGCCACTTGATGCAAATGAAATAACCATTCTGAAACGTTTTGCCGGGGTTCTCGAATTAACTTTCACACGGTTTTATGACCTGCAAAAAGCGGAAGAACAGGTAAAAGAGGCAAAAATCCAGATGGCGCTGGAAAAAGTAAGAGCCAGGACCATGGCCATGCACAGAAGTGCAGAACTCCGGGAAGTTGTAAATGTGTTTTTTAAACAATTGCGTCCTTTTGGATTTGCGAGATGGGGTTTTCAGCTAAGAATTGTTAACGAAGATCAATCTGGATTTACAACCTGGCTTTCTTCTCCTGCTCAACGCGTTTTACCTGAGCAGTACTTTGTTCCGACACTTGATCATTGGGCATTGAAAAAATTCTGGACCATTTACAAAAATCAGGTAGGATTTGATACGATTGAAGTAAAAGGAGAAGACAAACTGAAATTTGACCTTTTGTGTTTCGAAAAAAGTGAACTTAAGAACTTACCGGATAGTGTAAAAGAAAATATCCTTTCCCATGACTATGTACTTTTTTCTTGTGCATCGATGAAGCATGGTCTTCTGGAGGCTATTGATGTTGAGCACATACAAAAAGAAGAAATTGACATCCTTATGCGTTTTGCCAAGGTCTTCGAACAAACCTACACCCGTTTCCTCGACCTGCAGAAAGCAGAAGCCCAGGCAAGGGAAGCACAGATAGAGGCTGCCCTGGAAAGAGTTAGGGCCAGAGCCATGGCCATGCACAAAACCGATGAATTGCGTGCAGCAGGGAGAGTACTGTATCAGGAGCTGGCCAAATTGGGAATTGTCAGTTTGACTAGTGCTTATAGCTTAATGGATGAAGGTGAAAAAATAGTTTGGTATTACTATGCCGATCCCGCGGATGGTTCAATCATGCCTGAACCCATGGGTACACCCTGTTCAGAAACACAGCCGATGCGCTCCCTAACAGCAAGCTGGAAAAAACAGGAACCTTACCATATTGTAGAACTGGATTCTCAGGAAACCATTGATCATCAAACATTCATAGCTGAACGAAGCCTTAATTTCCCCTATACGGCCGCAGAGCTCATATCCTTTTCTCCGGAAGAATTGAAGTTACACACATTCAATTTCAAACAAGGATATCTATTACTGGTTGGTGGAGAAAAATTGTCTGCGGATCAAATTGATATCATGATCCGTTTCACACGAGTTTTTGGAATGACCTACAAACGTTTCCTCGACCTACAAAAGGCCGAAGAGCATGCACGGGAAGCGGAAATTCAACTGGCACTGGAGAGAGTGCGTGCCCGAACTATGGCCATGCATCGAAGTGATGAACTGCGTGAAGTCGTAGCTGTTCTTTACGAACAAATGATACCTCTAGGTTTGGCAGCACTTGGGTGTGAACTCATCCTTTGTGATGAAGAAAACGAACAATTGCAATACTGGTCTGCTGTTCCTGAACAGGCCAGGTTGCCCGAATGTTATCCTGTCCCAAAAATAATTCATCCATTCTTTCAACAGGTTTGGAAGGCATGGAAAAAAGAAACACCTCGTTTAGTAGTCACTTTAAAAGGGCAAGAGAAACGAAAATTCGATAAGCTCATTTTTGAAAAGACCGCATTCAAAAACTTTCCCGAAAGTGCTAAAAATGCTATTAGGGCGGGGAAAGTAGACGTATTTTCTCTTGTAACCATGAAATATGGCTTATTAGAAGCAGCTGATGTCATCCCATTGCCTGAATCAAAGTTCCAAATTCTTGAACGCTTCGCAAAAGTCTTCGAGCAAACCTACACGCGCTTCCTCGACCTCCAGAAAGCCGAAACCCAGGCCCGGGAAGCACAGGTCGAAGCCGCTCTCGAGCGGATTCGAAGCCGAACCATGGCCATGCAAAATACCGATGAATTGCTGGAAACCGCAGGATTATTATACAAGGAGCTTTTCAATTTGAGTATCTCCAGTTTGACAAGCGGATATGTGTTGATGGATGAAGAAGAAAAAATAGGCTGGAATTATGATTCAAGTCCAGCTGATGGTTCCATCATGCCGGAACCCCTCGGTATTCCACATACAGAAACAGAGGTGATGCGTACCATTACGGCAAGCTGGAAAAAACAGGAACCTTTTCATATAATGGAACTTGATCCGCAGGAAACGGTTGAGCATCAAACATTCATCGCGGAACACACTCCGAACTTTCCTTTTACTGCAGCAGAGCTGATTGCCTTTTCGCCGGAAAGATTGGTGTTGCATACCTTCAATTTCAAGGAAGGATATTTATTGATGATTAATGGGGAAAAGCTTGCAACGGATCAAATTGAAATGATGATTCGTTTTACAAGAGCTTTTGAACAGACATATACCCGCTTTCTGGATTTGAAAAAAGCTGAGGAACAGACCCGTGAGGCAGAAATTCAGCTGGCCTTGGAAAGGATACGGGCCAGGACTATGGCCATGCACAAAAGTGAGGAGCTGGATTCTGTGGCATCCGTTTTATTTCACCAGTTACAGGAACTGAACATGCCTGCCCTGCGCAGATGTCTCATTGGTATTGTTGATGAAGCCAATGCCACCCTTCAAAGCTGGTATACTTCGATGCAAGGAGAATCCAGTCACAGAATTATCACGTACCCCCTTGATGGACATCCTGTCGTTGAAGCAAAAATCAAAGGCTGGCGTCGAGGGAAGCCATTCAATATTGCTCTGTCAGGTAGAGAACTGGAAGATTTGTTGAAATACTCGGTGAGTCACGGTTTCGAATATCATAAAGGGGAAGTGGCAGCCACCCATATGATTCAGAATCATGCACCTTTTGCATATGGTTATCTGGAAGTGGCCACTCATGAGCCCATATCTGACCAGGATTTTGAACTGCTGCAGCGTTTTGCCAGAGTTTTTGAACAGACCTACACACGTTTCCTCGATCTCCAAAACGCAGAAGCCCAGGCCCGGGAAGCGCAGATTGAGGCATCATTAGAACGGGTACGTTCCCGATCCATGGCCATGCATAAAAGTGACGAATTGAAAGAGGTAATTGCCTGTATTTTTGAACAGTTGCAGGATTTGGAATTCGTGGTTCCGGCTTGCAGTCTGATTTTTTACCAGGAGGATCTGTCCGCTCAACACTGGTTTGCAGGCTATTCGCATGAAGTATATCCTGAAAGTTATACCATACCTTATATCGATATCCCTTATTACACGGATATGCTCGAATCATGGCAAAAGGGTCAGGAATACGGAGAGTATATCATGAAGGGTAAAGCCAAAGTCGATTATGCTGAGTGGTTGCTGAATGAATCTGATTTTAAAAATCTTCCTAAGGAATTTGTTGTACAAAGCGGTATGCTAACTCCCGATCCAATGTATTTTGCGGATGCCTTTAACAAGTACGGAATGGTGGAGGTTATCGGTAATGAATCAATACCGGAAGATAAAGCCGACATACTCAAAAGAGTATCAAAAGTTATTGAACAAACTTACACCCGTTTCCTCGATCTGCAAAAAGCAGAAGCCCGAGCAAGGGAGGCCCGGATTGAGTCTGCCTTGGAAAGGGTTCGGACCCGGTCAATGGCCATGCAAAAATCTGTAGAGCTTAAAGATTTAGTCCATAAGTTGTCCAACGAAATAGGAAAACTTGACGTTATTTTCAACCGGACCTTCATTTGCATCTTTGATCCTACCACACTTGGATCAACCTGGTGGATGTCAAATCCTGAATCTGGTGAATCGTTTGGGCTTTTTATAAAGTACCATGAACATTACCCTTATCAGGAACACATAAAAGCCTGGCGTGAGCGAAAAGCAGCATGGCAATACATCCTGAAAGGACACGACAAAAAGGAATGGGATGCATTCTTGTTTACAGAAACGGACCTTTCGCTGCTACCTGAAACAATCAAACACAGTATGCAAAGCAAAACGCAGGTATATTTGTCTTGTTCATTTAATAATTTCGGTTATCTGGTGCTGGAATCTTCTGTGCCGCTATCAGGTGCCCAATTCGATATCCTGTCCCGTTTTGCCAAAACGTTTGATCAGTCTTATACGCGTTTTCTTGATATTCAAAAAGCAGAGGCTCAGGCACGTGAAGCACAGATTGAAGCTGCTTTGGAACGTGTAAGGGCCCGTACCATGGCATTGCAAAATAGTAATGAACTTTTAGATGCAGCTGCACTTATGTTTCAGCAACTCAATGAATTGGGAGGTAATCTTTTCGCGACGGGTTTTGTGCTACTCGACAAAGAAAAAATCGAAGGTGAATTCTGGATGAGCGCAGAAGGAAAATTCCAGCCACCTATTTACATACCCAACACGGTGGATCCGGCCACTAAAAATATGTACCATCACTGGAAAAAAGGAGAAGAATTATACTACGAAGATGCGGGAGGCGATGCTTTGAGATCACATTACGAATATCTGATGTCTCTGCCGGAAACCGGCAATGTTTTTAAAGGCATGTTGGAAGCGGGAATAAATTTCCCGGAATGGCAGCGGTGGCATGCTGCCTATTTTTCACAGGGTTACCTGTTGATCATAACCAGGGAACCTTTTGAAGACGTTGACCTGTTCAAGCGGTTTGCCAGGACTTTCGATCAGACTTATACCCGGTTCCTTGACCTGAAACAGGTGGAAGCACGGGAGAAAGAGGCCATCCAACAATCCTCCCTGGACCGTGTTCGTGCAGAAATCGCCTCCATGCGAACCAGCGATGATCTTAACCGCATCACACCGCTTATCTGGCGTGAGCTGACAACACTGGGTGTTCCTTTTTTCCGTTGCGGCGTATTTATAGTAGACGATGTAAATGAAAAGATCAGCGTTTATCTCTCCACACCATCCGGTGAGTCACTAGCGGCATGGCATTCTGAATATGACAGTCTGCCCTTGTTTCGGGCGACGGTTGACCATTGGAAAAAACAAAAGGTCTATCGTGAAGAGTGGGACAAAAAACAATTCATTAAGTTCACAAAATCATTGATCGATCAGGGATTGATCGATAGTCCAACCCGCTACCAGGCAGGGAAGGATGCCCCGGAATACCTGGCCCTGCAGATGATTCCCTTTGAACAGGGTATGCTCTATGTGGGTAGCGCTGAAAAGCTGGATGATGAAAAGTTGGCCATGGCGAAATCCCTGGCTGAAGCATTTTCGGTTGCCTACGCACGGTATGAGGATTTCAGGAAACTTGAGGAAGCAAAAAGTCATATAGAAAACACATTAACGGAGTTGAAAGCAGCCCAGACACAATTGATCCATGCCGAGAAAATGGCCTCATTGGGAGAACTTACGGCAGGTATCGCCCATGAAATACAAAATCCTTTGAACTTTGTTAATAATTTTTCGGAGGTGAGTGTAGATCTTATCGAGGATATGGAAGAAGGGATGATCAATGGCAACATGGAGGAAGTAAAAGCCATTACTGAAGACATCAGACAAAACCTGGAAAAGATCAATCATCACGGGAAACGGGCCAGTGATATCGTGAAGGGTATGCTTCAACACTCACGATCCAATTCAGGTCAGAAAGAAGCTATTGATATCAATTTGCTGGCGGAAGAATATTTGCGTCTGGCCTATCATGGATTGCGTGCTAAAGATAAATCCTTTAATGCTGACTTTAAAACAGACCTGGATGAATCGATTCCAAAAGTGAATGTAATCGGGCAGGAAATAGGGAGAGTACTGCTGAATCTGATAAATAACGCGTTTTACGCGGTCTCAGATAAACAAATAAAAGAAGGAAAAGACTATAAACCAATTGTCAAATTAACCACAAAAAGAATGTCTCCCACAGGAGATGGCCAGGGGGAGGAAAATATCCGGATCTCAATCAAGGACAATGGTCCCGGTATCCCGGAAATTATCCGCGACAAGATCTTCCAACCCTTTTTCACTACCAAGCCCTCCGGGCAGGGGACAGGTCTCGGATTGAGCCTGAGTTATGATATCATTACAAAAGGCCACCATGGCAGTCTCGAGGTAGTAACGGAGGAAGGTTCCGGTACTGAATTTATTATAATATTACCCATAAATTGAATACGAATGAAAATATTAGTTGTTGACGACGAAAAAGACATTCAACCTCTTTTTGAGCAACGATTCAGAAGAGAGATCCGTAAAGGGGAAGTCGAATTTGTATTTGCCTATTCCGGAGAAGAGGCTTTGATCTGTCTATCCAATTATCAGCATGAGGCAGTGCTCATTCTTTCTGACATCAACATGCCGGGGATGAGCGGACTTGAGTTATTGCGAAATATTAAAGAACGACATCATGTTCCTCCTCCCGTTGTGATGATGATCACTGCCTATGGTGATTCTGATAATTATAAAAGGGCTATGGAACTGGGGGCAGATGATTTTCTTACAAAACCGGTTGATTTTACTATATTGAAAGATAAAATTAATACAATAGATTGATGGTAAAAATAATGGTAGTGGATGATGAAGCAGATCTCGAGGTGTTGATCAAGCAGAAATTCCGTAAAAAAATCCGCGAACAGGAATATGATTTCGTATTTGCCATGAATGGTAAACATGCGCTTAAGCAACTTGAATTACACCCGGATGTAGCCATTGTCCTTTGCGATATCAACATGCCTGAAATGGACGGATTGACCCTGCTTTCTGCACTTTCAGAAAAGCACGCCTTACTTAAATCGATCATGGTTTCGGCTTATGGGGATATGGAAAATATCCGTACAGCCATGAACCGGGGTGCCTTTGATTTTATTACCAAACCAGTGAACTTTTATGATCTGGAGGTGACCATGGAAAAAACCATCAAACACGTCAGGCAGATGCATGAAACACTTAAAGCCGTTAAAGAAAACGATATATTGAGAATGTATGTGGATGAAACCGTTCTCAATTTCATGAACAGCCGTGAATTTGAATCATCCTTCATGATCAATGAAACCATAGAAGCGACTGTAGCTTTCATCGATATTTGCGGTTTTAGTGCCATCAGTGAGAGGGAATCTCCTGATGTGGTGGTAAAATTACTTAACAGCTACTTTGATGTGATGGTCAAAGAGATCATCGCCCAGAATGGATACATTGATAAATTTATCGGTGATGCCATTATGGCTGTCTTTCGAGGGGATTTTCATCTCGATCGTGCGATCGATGCCTGTCTCGCCGTACGAAAGCAAATTGATGATTTGCCAAAATCTTCGGATCAGGTGGGATTTTCTCCAAGGGTATCCATCGGGATCAACAGTGGCCCGATGATTTCCGGCAATACAGGATCGGCCACCCTGAAAAGACTGGATTATACGGTGATCGGGGATGAGGTGAACATTGCCCAGCGTTTACAATCTGTTGCCGATCAGGGTCAGATCCTGATCACGGAATCAAATTATGAAAAGATTAAAGAATCGTTTCAATGTAATAAAGTGGGTGAATTTAAATTGAAAAATAAGGTTAAACCGGTAATAGTATATGAAGTTTTAAATTAATATATACTATTTAATTCATTGTAAATAATTAATTTATGTAACATCTTATTTCTAATTGTAAAAAATTATTCCCCTTCCCGGAGGTTGGCTCCGGATAGGTTGCGGGAGCCAGGAGAGGGTCTCATTGATGCGTTTTGAGTTTTTATAACTTTATCTGCTCGGTGAGGAAATTATTACCATTTGATTATATAAAAATAAGTTGAAGTATGAAAATAGGTATCGTAGGTGGTTCCATTGCAGGTTGTACAGCAGCCATCCTTCTGCGGGAGGAAGGCCACCGCGTAATGATTTTTGAAAGGTCCGGTGCCACCCTCGTTGGTAGAGGAGGCGGAATGGGAACCCTGCCCGCCTTAATGGATCAACTGATCGGTGAGTGTATGATATCCGAAAATTTCCCTTATTTTTCTATTACTGAAATGCCTTTTATTGGAAAAAGTGAAAAATTTGAACCTTATGGCAGAACGGCCTGGGCAATGCCCATGAACCTGGTTGTTTTTCACTGGCAGACATTGTGGAATGATCTCAGGAGCAAGGTTCCGGATGAATATTACCATGCCGGGGCAGAAGTGATTCATGCCGGACTTAGCGCTGATGATAAAATAATCATCAGGACATCCGATGGGAAAAAAGAGAAATTTGACCTGGTGCTATTCGCAGATGGGTATCATTCCTTTGGAAGAGAGTTAATGTTCCCGGACGCTGATCTGAAGTACAGGGGGTATGTTTTATGGCGCGGATTATTACCAGAATCAGAAATGGATAAAAAAGGGCCATTGAATGACACATTACCGAGACTTTCCTATAGCGGATTTCCCGGACACATGGTCATCTACTTTATTCCAAGTCATCAGGGCTCGATCCGGGAGGGTGAAAGGATTTTTAACTGGGCCGCCTATATACCGGTTCCTGCTGAAGAAATGGATGATTTGATGACAGATCAGGCCGGAAGAATATGGAGTGGTACCCTGCCACCAGGAAAAATGAGAAAGGAAAAAGAGAATGAACTGAAAAGCTTTTTATCCCGAAATATTCCGTCCTATTATGCGGAAGTGGTGAATAAAACACAAAACAGCTATGTCCAGGTAATTTACACCTTGGAACTTCAATCATATTACAGAGATCACATGTGTCTGATCGGGGATGCAGGCATGGTGATCCAGCCATTCACCGGTTCCGGTGTTTTCAAGGGATATCATAATGTAACCGACCTCATCACCCATTTAAAGGGGGAAAAATCCCTGCAGCAGGCACTAAGGCAATGGAGCGATCAGCAAGTCCAGAATGGCAAACGTCTGCTTGAACTGGGCGAGCAAATGGAAAAAGCTTTTATCTGGAACCAATTGGATTTTGCCAGTGTGGATGAAAAGTCGACAGAACAGTGGTGGAAATCCTCCATCCAGTTTCCTGATAATTTCAACTTGCAGAAATAAGAATCCCGATTCCCCCCGGCGACAATCCTCCTGGTCAGACCAACCACCCTGGTCAGACCAACCACCCTGGTCAGACCAACCGTCCTGGTCAGACCAACCATCCTGGTCAGACCAACCGTCCTGGTCAGACGAGGTATGCCGGACCAGGTATGTCGCATTTTGAACCAATTCATTTTATGCTCGATGTGGGAAATCGATTCGCATTAATTAATTTTAAAAATTGATTGTTTAATTAATCGACATGAAGGATATCCATCAGATTATATCTGAACTTCGAGGGGAAATCGAAAGTGTTTTTCAGCACTTAAATCATTTTTTACTTGAAAAAGATGATTTAAATCATCGCAATAAGGATAAGGAAAGCTGGAACCTGCACCAAATCCTTGAACATGTTTCACTCACCAATCATTACCTGTTAAAACTGATCCTTAAAGGGTCAGAAAAAGCCATCCGTAAAGGGAATCAAAGGGATCTTGAAAAAGAACTGATTGGCTATGATTTCAATACTCCCGATCTGGAAGCAATTGGAGATCCCCATACTTTTCGATGGCAAAGTCCGGTGCATATGTTGCCAGTGGGAATACCCGTTGCGGAGATTTCCAACAGATTCCGCATTCAGCAACAAAGTTTGATGCAAATTCTTGAAAAACTAAAAAATGGGGAAGGAATCCTTCAGAAAACCACCATGAGCGTATATCAACTTGGCAAACTGGATGTTTACCAATACATACATTTCCTCCTGTTGCATGCAAGGCGCCATATCGAACAAATGGAAAAGTTAAAAAATTTGTACAATTCGCAAAAGTAAATCTCAGCGAGGTATATGAAATTCCCAAAGTTACAGACAAAGGCAATATTCAATAATTAATTCAATTTAATACACTCAATAACTTAGTAACTAATGACTTAATAACTTTTATTAGATAGGATACTGATTTCGCCATTCTGCTAACCTTCTCCAAAGCTTTAGAACTGTCTAGCCAGTCTACCAGTCTACCAGTCTACCAGTCTACCAGTCTACCAGTATACCCTTTCATTTCACTTCCCATGAATTTTTTCCTTTAAAGAGAGTAATCAGATCCGGTTTGCCGGCCTGTTTGATGGCTTTTTCTTTTTGTTCGTGCAAAAGATCTTCATAGGTAGCCCGTTGGGATGCATATAAGACTCCCAAAGGTCTCGGCATTACCGGATCATTGGAAAAACGACTTAAAATGGATGCTTTTATTGGATCGCTCTCGTCATGTACCCACAGATCGCCAGGAGTATCCCCATTCGACAAATCCACAATTCGCGGTTTTAAACCATCCAGTTTGATCCCTTGATCGTCGTGGCTGCCAAAAATCAGCGGCTTGCCGTGTTCCAGGATGAGGGTATGGTCTTTTTTGAATGTTTTATCAGTATAAATCGAAAAAGCTCCATCGTTGAACACGTTACAATTCTGATAGATCTCTACAAAGGAAGCTCCTTTATGATCATTGGCTCGTTTTAATACGGTCCGTAACAAATTTGGATCTACATCGAGGCCTCTGGCAACAAATGTGGCATCCGCTCCAAGTGCAAGTGCCAGGGGATTAAAGGGAGAATCGATGGTGCCCCACATGGCCGTTTTATTGACCGTGCCGATGGGAGAGGTGGGCGAGTACTGGCCTTTGGTAAGACCGTAAATTTCATTATTAAACAACAATATATTGACATTAAAATTCCTGCGGAGCAGGTGGATCAGATGATTCCCCCCGATGGAAAGCCCATCCCCATCACCCGTCACGATCCAGATGTTCAGGTCCCGCCGGATAGCCCGTAATCCGGAAGCAATGGCGGTGGCACGACCATGGATGGAATGCATTCCATAAGTATTCATGTAATAAGGGAACCGGGAAGAACACCCAATGCCGGATATAAAAACGATTTCTTCCCTAGGAATATTTACATCTGCCAGTACAGACTGAACCTGCTTTAGAATGGAATAATCTCCACATCCCGGACACCATCGGATCTCCTGGTCGGAAGCATAATCTTTACCGGGAATGGTTATTTTATTTTTTACCTGAGCCTTTGTTCTGATCCCGGCAGGATTTTTAATTTTCATTTTAGGTTTCACTTGGAACCTCCTTTAACACATTGATGATTTTATTTTTGATCTCTGTTTTAGTGAATGGCAATCCCTTGATCTTATTGATTCCAACCGCCTGCACTTTAAACTGCTCCCGAATGATCCGGATCAACTGCCCGTTATTAAGCTCAGGAATCAGGATCAAATCATATTTAGAAAGAATTTTCTCCAGATTTTTTGGAAAAGGCCTGAGGTACCTTATATGGGTAAATCCGATTCCCTTATGATTTTCATGGATCATCTCCTTGACCGCCGATAATGAGGCGCCATAGGTAGAACCCCACCCCATGACCAGGATCCTCCCGGATTCATCTCCGATTTCAATCTGCTGATCCGGAAGGTACTCCGCAATTTTTTCAACTTTCGCTTCCCTGATCTTGGTCATTTTTTCATTGTTATCAGGATCATACGAAACATTACCGGTCTTATGTTCTTTGGATAGTCCGCCGATCCGATGTTCAAAGCCCGCTTTTCCAGGAGCAGCCCAGGGTCTTGAAAGTTTTTCATCCCTGAGGTATGGCAAAAACTGGTTTTCCCGGACATGTTTATCGTTTGCTACCGGTATACAAATTGTCGCTAATTTTTCTGGATCAGGTATCCGCCAGGGACTTGATCCGTTACCAAGGTACCCATCACTCAGCACCATTACGGGAGTCATGTGTTCGATGGCCACTTTTCCGGCTTCGTAAATAATATCAAAACAATCCGAGGGAGATTTTGCGGCCATAACTGGTAGGGGTGTTTCTCCATTTCGGCCATAATATGCCTGTAGAAGATCGGATTGTTCCGTTTTAGTGGGCATCCCCGTGGATGGTCCTGCTCTTTGCACATTGATGATCAGAAGGGGTATCTCCAGTGCCACTGCCAAACCGATCGCTTCTGTTTTCAGGGCAATCCCGGGTCCTGAGGAAGCCGTAACTCCCAGTCCGCCTCCGAAAGATGCTCCAATTGCTGAAGTAACTGCTGCTATTTCATCTTCCGCCTGAAAAGTATAAACATACTGTCGCATCCGGGCGAGATCATGCAATATATCTGAGGCTGGTGTGATGGGATATCCTGCAAAAAATGTATCCAGGTTCGTTTTCTGGGCCAGGGATACGATGCCCAGCGCGATGGCCTCATTTCCCCGGATATTCCGGTAGGTCCCCTTTTCCAGTCTGGCAGGCCTTACATCGATGTTGGAAGTGGTTGCTTCCACCGTGATACCGAAATTATATCCAGCTTTCAATACTTTGATGTTGGATTCAGCGATCGATGGGGTTTTGTGGAACTTCTTTTTCAGAAATTCTTCAGTAAAATCAGTTTTCCGGTTAAAAAGCCAGTAGACGAAGCCAAGTGCAAACATATTTTTTGACCGGTCGATCTCCTTAATGCTGAGACCGGATTTTTCGAGTGCATTCCGGGTGAACTGGGTAATGGCAATCTTATGAACCACAAAATCGGATAGCAATTTTTCATCATCCATCGGATTTTCGGTAGGATCATATTTTGCCAGCCGGATGTTTTTGTCATCAAAACCGTCGGTGTTAATGATCAGGGTGCCACCGGGTTTCAGAAAAGATATATTGGTCTTCAATGCCGCTGCATTCATGGCGACCAGCACATCAAACTCATCTCCGGGCGTATGGATCTGGCGGCTTCCAAAATGCAATTGAAATCCGGATACGCCATACAAGGTTCCCTGGGGTGCGCGGATCTCTGCCGGGAAATCCGGGAAAGTGGCCAGATCATTTCCGTATTTGGCAGCAGTATCTGTAAACTGATTGCCTGTCAGCTGCATACCATCTCCTGAATCACCGGCAAATTTGATGACAATATTTTCCTTTAATTCTGGATTGTTATTCATTAATATTCAGTGAATTCATATAATTAAACTTACAATTTTAATCATTTAGGTAATGTGTTACAAATTAAAAGGAGCGATATCGGGATATATCTTGACATATTTTCAGGAATGTTGGTTAAGAGACATTTGTAAACTGGTCGATTGAAGAATATAAAAAAAGCCTCATCATGTTGAAGAGGCTTTTTTGTTGAATAATTTTTGGGATTACATTGAGGGGGGTAAGATCACCTGATCAATAACATGCACCACACCATTTGAGGCTTTCACATCTGCCATGGCCACATTGGCATTGTTCACCTTCACTCCTTTTTTAAGATCAAAGATGATAGATTCACCTTCAACGGTATTTGCCTCTTGACCATCCTTGAGATCTTTTGACATCACTTCTCCCGATACTACATGATAGGTCAGAATTGCTACCAGTTTAGATTTATTTTCAGGTTTTAATAAACTTTCCAGAACACCATCCGGAAGGGCTGCAAAGGCTTCATTGGTCGGCGCAAAAACAGTAAATGGACCAGCTGAATTTAAAGTTTCAACAAGCCCGGCGGCTTTAACAGCTGCAACCAGCGTGGACAGATCAGCGGTTTCGCTAGCTAACTCGACAATCGTTTTGGATTGGGCGTTTACATTAAAATTAATTATTATTCCAAACAGAATAATCAGACTCAAAAAGGCAATTTTTTTCATAGTAATAAAAGTTTAGTTTGTGTAATTGAATAACTACTAAACATGCTGTGGTTAAATATGTTTAATAAATTTGAAAATAAATTAAACATATTTCACCAAAGAGTTAAATAATGAAACCTGAGGCCTTTCACGGACATTATTAAAGAATCTATAAATTGTTTTAAAATTTATAGATTATGCATGATCCATATTTCATAATTGCCCATGAAAAGAATATATTCGTAAGTAGACAACTAATTAATAGGATGCAAAACATAAAGAACAAGATCTCCCTAATCACAGGAGGAAGTAAAGGTATTGGATATGGAATTGCCAGGGTTTTAATGGACATGAATATGAAAGTGGCTATCACCAGTCGATCAGAGGAAAGAGCAAAGAGAGCTGCTTCAGAATTAAATAAAGCCGGCAAAGGAGAAGCCTTTGGAATAGGGGCAGATGTAAGAAGCCTGAAAGATCTACAAAAGGTTGTTAAAATGGTTATTGATAAGTGGGGAAAACTGAATGTACTGGTCGCCAATGCTGGATTAGGACATTTTGGATCCATAGAAGAATTGACCGAAGAACAGTGGTCTGAGACGATAGATACCAATCTTACCGGGGTATTTAATAGTGTAAAAGCAACACTCCCTGAACTTAAAAAAACAAAGGGATATATTATCACCATTGCCAGTCTGGCAGGCACTAATTTTTTCGCTGGGGGCTCTGCCTATAATGCCAGTAAATTCGGACTGGTTGGATTCTCACAGGCGATCATGCTTGATTTGCGGCACGAAGGGATCAATGTCAGTACCATCATGCCAGGTTCCGTATCGACCAACTTCAACGATCAGGATCCAAATTCTGCGGATGCCTGGAAAATACATCCCGAGGACATTGGTGAGCTGGTAGTGGATCTTTTGCAAATGGATCCTCGGACCTTACCGAGCAAGATTGAGGTACGGCCATCCCAACCACCGAAAAAGTAACGTTTTTGTGGGGTCGTCATTCCAGACGGCATGGTGGGTTTAGGATGTGGGTGATCAGGAATCTATATTGCTCGTTCATACAGATCCCTGATATCCCTCTCTCCGTTCAGTCTTCAAGGATGACGATACTGCTGGGGAATGGTCCTTCCTGCCGGATTGTACCTAAAGGCAAGAAGGAGTACCCGCCGCCGCCTTTGCTTTGGCGGGCGAGGAAGACCTTGACGAATAAATTCAGCTTTCTGATAGAATTTTGCAGTTACTTTAAGAATATCGGTCACTGATTCTGATAACCCAATACCTTTTTAAGAATCCGTCAACTCCTTCAATCGTCTTGCTTTCGTGGTACCTCCACCTTTAAGGGTCAACTCAACGGGTTGATTTGTTTCCCATGAACCCTTGGTGAAATCAGGTACATCCACTGAACTGGAACGGTTGGCCACCGATTGTTCGCTCAGGGGAGTTATGGAGCTCCAAAGTGCTGCATCATATACATCCTGATCTAGTGGCAGCCCATTGCGCAGACAGTCGATCAATCGCCAGTCCATGATAAAATCCATTCCTCCGTGACCTCCGACTTCCCTTGCTATGACACCCATGTGTTTCACGATTTCCGGAGTATATTGTTCTTCCAGCTTTTTCATCTCCTCATCACCTAACCATTCATGACCAACCGAAATTCTGGCGGGCTCCGGATATTTCCGTGCACTCCCCTTTGTCCCGCTTAAGAGATGGATGCGAGAGTATACATTAGGAGAAGTAACATCATGTTGCACCAAGATTGTTTTGCCCCGGTAGGTTTTAATGATCGATGTATTCATATTTCCGCGGAAATTGACCCCTGCATATTTTGAATAAAAGTCATCCATTTCGGCCAGTTCTTTTGCTTTTTGTGCCAGTTGAAAATCATTTGTAGAGGTGGATGTAAGAAATTCCATTTTATCGCCGCGGTTTATATTCAGAGCCTGGCAAACCGGACCCAGTCCGTGGGTTGGATATAAATTTCCATTTCTTCTGTTTTCCTCCAAACGCCACATATCGGAATATACATCTTTTGCAAACAAGAAGGCATCAAGCAGCGTATGAATATAGGCTCCTTCTGCATGCACAATTTCACCAAAGAATCCCTGCCGGGCCATATTCAGGGTCAGGAGCTCAAAAAAATCATAGCAGCAATTCTCAAGCATCATACAATGTTTGCGTGTACGTTCAGAGGTTTCCACCAACTGCCAGGCTTCGTCAAGGGTTTTTGCCGCAGGCACTTCTGTAGCTGTATGTTTTCCCTGTTCCATCGCATAAACGGCCATGGAGGTATGCCATGCCCACGGTGTGCAGATATATACAAGATCAATATCCTCCCTTTCACACAATTTTTTCCATTCGTTTTCACTACCGTAATATTCAGCGGCAGCAGGCAGCCCGTGTTTAGTCAGCTTCTCCTGGTTTAATTTCACCTGTTCCTCCCTTTTATCTGCCAGGGCTATAATTTCTACATTCTGAATTTGCATGATCCGCTCAACCGCACCCGACCCCCGGCTTCCTAGTCCGATCAGACCAATGCGGACCGTGTCAATCTTAGGAGCACTGTAGCCACACATATTGAAAGTCTGATTCTGAAAAGGTAGTACTGCTATGGATTGTTCCTTTCTTTTTTCAGAAGAGCATCCATTCAGCCCCCATGCCAGTGCACCGGTACCCAGTGTAACTTGCTTCAAAAAATTTCTGCGTTTGGTGGATTTTATTTTTTTCATGATTCCTGATAATTATTCTTAATCAATTTAGGTAAAATTTCCGGACGTTTAATATGAAACATAAACGAATTATATATAATCCAAATTTCCACTCACCAGGGGATATTCAGTTTACTTTTGATTTCCCGGTTTGTTTCGGTGAAAATATCAACAAATTCGGTATAAGGTTGATGATTGCCGTCGATCAATCCCCGGTTGGCTCTTCTGGTGGGAGAATCAACATCGAATACTTTAAACCAGGCAGCTCCCAGCAAGTAAGGTCTGGATACCAGTTGCATCATACAGGTCCTGTATACTTTTCCCCTTTCCTTCTGATCTTTTACAACCTGGGGCCAGCTCCAATCCAGCGGCCTTCCGAACGGATCTTCACCAAAATCATAGAGGCCGGAATCAATGGCCGGAATGCTCCATTCCCCAATGATGATGGGCCTGCCAGTCTTTTTGTGGATCCAATCCATAATTTCCAATTCGCCTTTACTGAAACCGAGGAATAAATTTTCCGGGTATATATTCACACAGACCACATCATATTTAGACCAGAGATCGATGGTACGATACAGGCTCATCATGGGATCGAGGTTCAGCCGGTTCGAGATGATCAAGTGATCCGGGTCCAATTCTTTCACCATGTTATAGGTATAGTCAATATATTCTTCAATCATCATTCTTTCGAATCCAATAAAATCCGGATAAAGCGGATCGTCCCATTCAACCGGGGACGGTTTATTTAATAAAATGTCCTCGAAAGAAGAAAAATTATACCGGTTGAAATTGGAGGACCAGGCCTCATTTAATATATTAATATCACCATATCGGTTTTTCAGATAGTTAATAAATTCAATGGATGAAAATTCCCCCCATACATACTCAAAGAGGGAACTGTAATCAATCTCATTGTCCATGAACCATCCGACAAACCATGGTTTTCCTTTATAACGGACAATCATTTCACTGGCCCTGATTTTTGCATCTTTTCTCCATTCCGGATTGAAGGGGTCAGGAAAAGAATGATCATGAACCCCCTTGAGTTCCCCCTTATTGTTCCGGGCATAATAATCTTTATCAGCTCCCATGATGGAAAAATTAAGTACCTGGTACATTGGGAACCAGGATTTCCCGCGATTGAACCTTTCCTCAGTTACTTTTGCATATTCTTCCACAGTCCATCCAGCGAAAGAATTGATGCCCCAGGATTCCAGCAGGTTGTATTGCATTTCAGCATATTTCATCCGGTCACCCCCATATTCATTTTCAAACCATTCCGTTAAATGAATATTGCCATTTCCGCTTTTCCCCGGGATCTCACCCATCGTAGCAATACCCCAGGTCGGCTGACCCTTGGGATCTACCAGCCACCATCGATTTCCACTTTGGTTTATATTGTAAAATCCGGTAGGAGGCAAAGATTCATGCGAAGGTTCCTGGGCAATTTCAGGCACTGTTAATTTCCTCCACTCATAAAAATCCTGAATGTCTGCCTGACTTGCCACCTTCAATTCAACTTCGTCAATAAAGAGGTAGCCTTTTGTCCTGATCCAGATAAAAAATTCCAGATCCGCATCGATGGCATCCTGAGGCAAAGTATCGACAAGCCATTTTACCTGATTCCATTCAGGACTGGCCGATATGAATTTCTGGTACCGTAGGGGGCCTTTATTTTCTCTGAGAACATTAAGTCGTGCAACGAGTGGGATTGGATATTCCTCGATGTTCTCAGTTTTGTACCAGAAAGTAACGAAGTATTTACTTTTCGGATCAATGGGAATTGGATTTTCTGTTTTGAATCCATTCATTTCCCAGGCATCCGACCATACCCGGCCGAACATCATGGAATATTGACCATCGTGAGATTGTTTCGATATTCCTGATTGATAAACATGGGCCTGATCAGCTATTTTTAATACCCAACCAGCAGGATTTGAATTGACCATATCTTCAAAACCCGGATTGACGAGAAGATTTTCTGTTTGCTCAGTAATTTGCTGGCAATTGAATTGAATAAATAGAGTAGCAAAAAAAATGACAGTGGAACGTTTCATGTCGAAAAAATATATAAGTACGAAATCATTACTTTTATTCCGATATTTAAAAATTCCTTATTTCGGAGAAAACCTTGATACTGTTCAATAAATATAAAAAAAGCAACTTTTTTTAAATTAAGAAGGATATTTAAGATATTACAACGAATTGGTTATTTATTATTTATGAATATACTGTGAATCTGAGCTACCTGGATATCATCATCATTTTTATCTATCTCATTTTAATCTTTTATTTCGGTTCAATCATGAAGAAGTATGTGGGAGGAATCAGTGACTATCTGGTAGCTGACCGGTCGATGGGATTCCACCTTGGACTTCTTTCTATGATGTGTACCGAGATAGGCATTATCACCTATGTTTATTATGCGGAGATGGGATTTAAGGCTGGATTTGTAGCATTCATGGTTGCCTTTCCAACCGCCATCGCTTTTTATGTTCTGGGCAGGACCGGATTTATCATCAAGCCATTGATTGAAATGAAGATCATGACCATTCCAGAGTTTTTCTCCCGGAAATTCAATACCAATGTAAGATTATATGTGGGGATGCTAATGGCCATCGGAGGAATACTTAATTTCGGTGTATTTCCAGGCGTTGAGGCGAATTTTATCAATATTGTCACGGGTATTCCACAGCAATATGTTCTATTGACCATGGTAGCCCTTTTAACCGTCGTACTTTTATATACCCTCATGGGGGGAATGGTATCTGTGATCCTTACCAATTATCTCCAGTATGCTTTGCTGAGCCTGGGCATGATCTTTATCACTTTTTATGGAACCATCAAGGTGGGCTGGACAGAGATCCTGAATGTTGTCAAAACAAATTACGGAGAGAAAGGGATCAATCCTTTTTTTCCATCTGCTACAGAAAGTGAATTCGGTATTGGATTTATCATATGGCAACTTCTCTTCTGGACTTCCATTCTGGTGAGCTGGCAGGCGATTTCCATGAGACTTTTTTCATCCAAGGATACAAAGACGGGTCAGAAAATTTATGCCTGGTCCAGCTTATTGTTTTTATCCAGGGCCATCTTGCCAGTTTTCTGGGGAATTATGGCCTTGGCCTATCTGGGCCCCTCCATTGAGCCTTTGGAAGCCTTGCCCAGATTGATCATTACGCTTGTTCCTCGTGGAGCACTTGGATTGATACTGGCTGCCCTTTTAGCAGCTTCCATGTCCACCTATTCAAGTTATCTGCTCTCATGGAGTTCGGTCGTTTCACAGGATCTGATTGGAACGACGTATAAAATTTTCGCCGGGAAGGAATTAAGCTCCAATAAACAACTACTTGTCAGCAGGATCACTATGGCCGCAGTGATGATCTTTATTATCTGGTGGTCACTTTTTCATAAGGTGGAAGGTTATTTATATTTTTATCTCAACATGACCGGCATGTTATTCATACCAGGTACGCTGGTTTGTTTAATATTCGGTATTTACTGGCATAGGACAAGAACTGCCGGAGCATACCTAGCCATTACCCTGGGGGCACTTCCTCCATTGGCCTATTTGTTATTGCCTGAAAATATAAAGACCACTTATGCCTCGGAAATGGGATGGGGCGGTTTCCTGCTGGCCTTATTTGGCATGTTAGTTGGCAATTTTATTCAAAACCGTTTTGGATCTAAAAAGTTAATTCAGAAAGTATGAAGAGTTATATTATATTCTGGACCATAATTATCGCCTTCTCGTTTATTTCATTTTCATATATGTCCTTGAAAATGTTAATCAAGGGAATTCCTGAATTGCGGGAAATGTTCAGACAGCTTAAGCAATCAAAGCTCAAAAGATCGGATGGAAACCGCTAGGTTGAAATCTATTATTTTTTCTAACCCCCGGGATGGCAGTGAATCCGCAAAGCTGATGCTATGGTTTCACCGACAGCCAGTTAGAGGGTAATCTATTCATTTCGTTACCTGCGCAGGCTCTACGTTTTTTTTAACCGCCGAAATCCCCCTGTTTACGGTTAATAAATTTTTGAAGCAGGTCGACCAACGGATTTGAATCTGGCGCACAGAATCCCAATGGATTGTGCCTTCTCCATCCTTCGGCAAATTCAAATCGGCCAGATGATTTTCCAACTTCCCTGGCATATTCTTTCATTGTATTCAGATATGAATCAAAACCCTGGCTTCGATCCAGCCACTCTTTCTGACTATTGTGTTCAGCCAACACCTGGATTTTTTCGTCCAAAACTCCGCCAATATTTATAAAAAAATCAGGATGAACCAGGCGGTTCAATCCATCATGGTTGCCATGGGGTTGGGCATGATAAATTGTCACATCATTTTGTACGGGATCCACTGGAGGATCTACCAGACAATTACGCATGCCCCGTATAAAAGCCGCCGTTGTAGCAAGACGACATGTATTCATGTGATCTTCCATGTAATCATCCGGCGAGGGGATCAAAAGTATATCGGGAGATACTTTTCTTATGATCGATCCCAATTTCGCAATCAGGTCTTTATGGTAGTATATCTCAAGGTCAGCGACCAGGGGTGGATGAAATAGAGCCCCCATTCTTTTTGCTGCATTTTTAGCTTCCATTAAACGGATCTGGATGATTGAATGGGTATCGAACTCAGAAGTTCCGCATGATCCGTTGGCCATGTTCATATAGTGAATTTCACATCCGGTCTTTGAAAGGAGAATCAGGGTGCCTGCCATTCCGAATTCAATATCATCCGGGTGGGCAGCAATCGCAAAAACACGGTTTTTCATTTTAATGCATTTCTACTTCAACACAACCCAGCGCTCCCCTTAAATAATTAAACTGAACATTTGGATGATCCGCCAACAAAGACATGGGTACGGAGGAATCCGGGATACGTTTGGAGATCATCAAGGCAGTCAATCTCATTCCAAAAGGATTATCGTGATGACCTGGGTGCCAGATTGAAACCTTCTCTGCTTTCCAGGTCTCTAAAGGACCTACTGTTACTGCCTGATGAGGAATATTCTGTATAGCACCTCCGCCTGAGGTACGTGCGTTCTGCATGAGGGTCAATGGATGAAGATCCATCACTCGTGTTCCGAGTTTTCTATACACCTCGGGTGGGGGTGGGGCATCTTTATATTTACCCTCACGTTTAGGCGGGTCATTAAAAGCCCAGTGCTTCACTTCTCCCTGTCCACCCTGCATGCAAATGCACCTTGCTTTATTCCAACTATCAGCGTATCTCGAGGCATCGACTCCAGGAAAGTGTATATTCTCAAAAGGCATGGCCAGTTCAGGCCGTATCCGATTAAAACACAATTCCATATCAGCCCTGGCAAATCCCAGAGGAAAATCCATTGAAACCTCTTTTCCATCCACCACCCATTCATCCATTCCCCAGAAATGACAATTTTTCAAGGATAAATTCAGGTCATTGACGAGTTGTGCAACGAGCGGAAGCTGTTCTGTCGGTCCGATCGGACCACAGATACCAGCCGGATCATTTTCTGTTGCTTGACGCCAGGCATTGATGTATTCCAGGGCCTCTGCAAGAAAAAACTCTTCGCGGGTATCATACATAACGACTTTAAATCCTTCTCTAGACAATTGCATTAGATCTTTTGCATCGAGCGATGCAGCATCATCCAGAATGGATTTATCAAGCGTGGTGTAATCCCACCAACCAGGGGCTAATTTACTCAAAGTGCGCATGTTAGTTTTTATTTATATTCATGATAAAACAATATCAGGAAAATATGTTCTACATTCTAATTTTTTAAAATCTCAGCACAATATTTATTGCCAAGCTTATATGATCGGTTAAATTTTTTTCATCGTTTAACATTCTCCGGTTTTAGTCATTCAGCTCACTCTGAAAGTCCAGACCAGCAGACTTGGCATTTTTTTCTTTTCTCAATCAATTTCAATAACTTTCCCTGTTCTGGCGGATTCGTAACAGGCAGCCAAGGTTTTCTGATTACGAAGACCAATGTGTCCATTATTTTTTGGAGTTCTGTTTTCGAGAATCGCTTGACTGAATTCTTCAATCTCTGCCATATACGTATTTACAGGGTTCGGGGAGATCACTATTCCTTCTGAAGTTTTTCTTTCCTGCTGGGCGTTATATCCTGTATCGTCACCTTCCAGATATGCAACCATCTCCCCCGATTCACCCTGACCAATCGTTCCTTTGGCAATGATACTGCCTTCTGAACCATATAATTCAAGCATATTCTTACTACTGTTATCCGGAATGCAAAAAAATGTATCTATGGTACCCATTGCCCCATTTTCGAACATCAATAAGACAACTGCACTGTCTTCGGATGGGTAAGCATGAACGCTGTTATTGACAAAACAGCTGACACTTTTTACCTTTCCAAAAAACATTTCAAGCAAGTCCATACAATGACTGCCCATATCCATCAATGATCCTCCACCACCTGTTTGAGGATTTTGTCGCCAGGCACCTTCAATGGGTGGATACCAACAGGATAGTTGAGCCCTTCCATAAACAGGTTTACCCAATTTTCCCTCCTTGATCATTTTTAATGCGACCTGATGCTGGGCAAGAAATCGCATTAATAATCCGGTACCCAGTAAAATCCCTTCCTTTTGACATATTGAAATTATCTTTTCCGCTTCTTCTATTGTAAGTCCAAGCGGTTTCTCACAAAAAATATGTTTTTTCCTCGCAGCACAGCTAGCCACGTGTTCAAAATGTTTATGCACTGGAGAGGCAACATACACTACATCAATGTCAGTCATCAGGAGATCCTGTATGCTTTGAGCAGCTGTGGCATCGTATTCTCTGGCGACCTCAGCATTTACTGCTGTATCAATATCAAACACGGAAACCAGTTTTGCATGTGGTGCTTTCGTAATTCCTTCGGGGATGGTCCTTCTTCGGGCAATACCTCCTGAACCAATCACTCCCCAGTTAACGATCTTTTTCAATATTTCCTCCTTTCATTTTGAGTAGGCAATGATTACTTTTCTGATGGCGTCCCCAATCTGTTCACAATTTTCAATGGTATAGGTGGGGTAGGCAAAACAGGTAAATGTATGTGATTCATGCCATATGGCATTCGGAACTTCAACCTGGGAATAATCTGCATGTTCCTGATCCGCATATTCATTCGATTTAAATGGGAAGCCACTTTTTCCGAATGCATGATGTTCCTGGAAAGCCTTTTCCGTGTGACACTGTGGCCAGAAGACTTTCCATACCGGTGCTCCTTCTGCGGTAACAGCCTCTACAAATTCCTTCATATTACATCTCATATTTTCAATATCCAGTGAGAAAGCCATGGTATACCATCCGTTACAGCGATCTTCCGTATCAATGGGTGTAAATAACACCTGCGGCAGATCTTTTAACTTATCGATGATGATATAAGCATTGCGACGCCTTGTGGGCATATTCCAATTGTCCATTCTCTCCAGTTCAGCAAGTCCAATCGCCGATTGCATTTCTGTCATGCGATAGTTCCATCCAACCATATTATGAATATAGGGTAGTTTTTGTTCTAGTTCCAGAAGACTCAATCGCCGTTTGACATCGTATCCATGATCTCTGAAACTCCTGGCCAGCCAGGCAAGATCTTCATTATCAGTACTTACCATTCCCCCTTCACCGCCTGTTGTAAATGTCTTATTCTGGCAGAAACTGCATCCGGCAATATCACCCAGGGTGCCTGTTTTACTGCCTTTATAGGAACCACCGAAAGCTTCTGCATTATCCTCAATTACATAGAGACGGTATCTTTTTGCCAATGTATTGATTTCATCCATGTTGCATACATTGCCATACAGGTGGACAGGCATAATGGCTTTGGTCCGTTCATTGACCAACTTTTCAGCCGAGGCTACACTGATACAATGGTCCTCAAGATTCACATCAGCAAATCTAGGAATAGCGCCGGCCTGCACGATTGAAAAACTGGATGCAATGAAAGTATAGCTTGGCACAATCACCTCATCACCCGGTCCGATACCAAGGGCTGTAAGGGAAACATGTAATGCAGCAGTGCCTGTGGCAACCGAGATGGCATACTTACTTCCCTGCCATTTTGCAAATTCTTTTTCAAACTGCATGCCTTTAGGACCAGTCCAATAGTTTACTTTGCCGGACCTTAAAACTTGCTCTACCGCGTTGATTGCTTTTTCATCAAGGCTTGGCCAACCGGCAAGACGGCTGGTAACGGCCTTTGATCCTCCATGAATGGCGATTTTTTGGGACATCACATAAATATTTAAAATGTAGTTATTGGTTCATAGAATTTAATTTATTCCATTCAATGAGATTATCTGGCATGTACCGGGACTGGGATTTACAGTTATTTCAGTGGACCCTGCCATTATTTTTACAGGTTCCCGATCACCTCCAAAATCAGTCCTTCGAATGAGTACCTGATCATCCAGAATCAATCCTGAAACGACGGTTCCCGGATATTCCGGGACATCAAAAGAAATCGGAAATCCTTGCTGAAGAAAATCACCATACTTTTGCGCCTCCGCATATACTTCATGTACCAGTCTGACCTCTTCCGGGTATTCCGTCTGATCACTCCACATGAAAAATGTATCCGTTCCGCGCAACAACATGTGCCAAAGTAACTCCTGATAACTTTCCTGGCTCATCTGAGTGATGGATGGATCCCTTTCAAACGGATAAAATATGGTATGCCAGTGTACAAAACTGATAATAGGGATAGATCGTGGCGTGCTTTTTCCTGCATTGTTAGCGACTAACAGCATGTTATAAAACCACCTATAATCCTTATTTTCAAAATCATACCATTCAAAAATTGGCGCCCATGTATAGGATACTGGCATGGCAAAGGAAAAACCTGTTCCTGCAAATTCATTATACCACTTTCTGTACCTGGCTTTCTGATCGGCCTGGTGTGGTTGACCATCGACGAAATATTCAAAATAATCATACCAGTAGCGATATCCATCATGTGGATATACAGCATAATTTCCAACCAGGGCGTCCGGGAATCTTGACAATACTGGCTGACTGAATGTATAGAACTGCAAATAGGAGCGCATTTCCCTCATTCTTTTTTGAAATGTTGTAAAACTGAATCTTTCTCCCAGATATTCCCGGCAACGTTTACACTTCTGTGAAGATTCAAAGGCACGATTCACTTCCAAAGGACCATCGATCTCCCAGTCTGCAAAAATAAAATTTATTGAAAGCTCATTTCTTTTATATGCTTCAAGGTAAAATTCGAGGCGTTCGCGGATTTCCTTTTTCCTGAAATTTATGGCAAATGGACATCCCATATCTTTTTTTCCTCCAAAACTCGTATCCCAGAAGGGATTACCATTTTCATCAATATGGGAAGTACGTTCATCCCCATTATAGAATGCGTATAACAGATCAATGGCATTGATATGAATTTCAATACCCAATTTTTTCTGTGCCCGACCAATGGTGAGCGCCTGGGAGAGTGCCTCTTCACGGTTTTCTGATTTCCAGGCAGCAATAAGTCCAATTCCTCTTGAATCAAGGGTATCAACCAATTGTATAGCTTCTTCATCACTTAATTGGCCAGGATCCATGGCTGGCCAGAGATATAAGGGTAAACGATCGCCTCTATCATAGGTCAGATTTTTCGTATTATTCAAAATTACCTGTATCTTATCGGCAAATCTGAACTGGTTATTCTGGGCACAGCTGAACTGTACAAGAAGAAAAACAAATATTCCGGATACCAGCAATTTCATGATTATTTATTGACGATAAAACTTCGGACAATTTTTTTATTTCCCAGGTCACTTTTTGCATCAATGATTACGTGGTTTTCTTCCTGCGACAAGTTTAGGTTATAAAGAAACATGCCCTGTTCATTGACCTCTAATTTTTCTCCGTTCACCAGTATATCAGTGCCATTTTCGGCCCAGCCAAAAACTTCCACCAAATAAGATCCTTCTTTTACGGGTTTGGCATTTACTGGGGGATTGGTCTGTATATAAACTCTCGGCGATTGATAAAAATCCAGTATTTCCTTTATGACTTCTTTTTTCGCCTGGTATAGGATCCACGGGTCCTCAGTATGTTCAAGTAAATCCTTTACGACCTCACCGGCAATTTCTTTTCCTCTTTGTTTTGGATCTATCCATGTGAAACGGGATCCAAGAGAATCTTTCAGATTTTGGATTTTGCTTTCCAGCATCCAGAAAAATTCATAATCCTGTAAGCCATTCCTCATTTGCTCCCATCTCAGCGAATTCAGCACTCCGTCCTTTTTGGGATATACGTGCCATCCATCGCCAATATGCATGCCTGTAGCTTCAAAGGGATTTTCAGTCCATTGATTCCAGCCCCAATGAAGAAAACCTCTCAGATCATATTTATAATTCAACCAATGCAATATTCTGTTATCAATCAAAGGCATATCTATGGTTTTATTGAGATATCCACTTGCCTGGTAGATACCTACGGTATAAAACCATAGCTCCGTACCACCACGGGCTGCTTTTTCATATACATCATACCAGCCGTCCAGGTAATCCAACTTGGGGATGGCGATTTCAATTTCATCAAATAAGAAGGTGGTTTCGATCGCGTCAATTCTGATCAGGTCTGGGGCATACTTGTTTATCAGGGAAGAGGCCTCATTCCAGGACCTTACATTCCGCAAGGTTGGTTCATCTTTAACATGAAAAAGGGTTTTGTCAAGCCATCCTTTCTGTCGAAGATGACTTTCAAAAGCGGGGAACAGTTCCGGAATTACTTCAAGACCTGGCATTTTTGTTTCCTTGCCATCCGGATCATTGATAATAGTAAATTCCTTAAATTCAATTTTGGTATCAAACCATACCTTTTGCCCAAATCGTGTGAGTTCTCCCGTCTCCAGATAATCCATCTTACCTGTATCCCAAAAAACCTGGGCGATTTGATCAAAGCGCGAAAAATCAAAAAAGAACTCTCCCTTGGGCGAACGGTGAATGACAATTGAATTCATGGGAACCTGAAACACATTCTGACGATGATCTGCCATATTTTCTGCGTAAGCCTTAAGAATATCAAACCACTCTTCAGAATATTTTTCCTTAACTCCATGTAAATCTTCAAAATGTCCGGTACTATACCATTCAGCAATTTTCAAATGTCGATCTTCAGGTAGATTCAGGGGATATACCTTGAGGCTCAATGGCAATGATTTATTCTCCAGGTCGCCCATTACGCTGATATGGCCAATATAATCACCCCCATTAGCGGATTGTGGAATATGTATTGTCAACCATATGGATTTACTTATATTTTTGTTCAAACTGATCTGTTTTTCTTCCATCAGGTAATCCGGGAAAAGGGCAGGAGCTGTCCGGGTGAGTATCTGAGGTGGTTGATTGGGTGTATTTTCGGTTAAAGGAATACTTCCCACGAAGTTCCATTCGATGTAATCCTTTGATATGGTTTTGCCACTATTTTGAGGTGTCAACGGACTTACTTCCACCTGCACACTGTTCAGTTTTTTCCTTGTGTTTATTATTAATTGTCCGGATATGGTTTCACCCCGAATGCCAAATACCTTGATTGTATCCGTCATTTCGGGTAACCGGTATCCATCTTCGAAAACTCTGAAAAGATCACTGGCTGCTGACAGGGTGAAAGATTGACCATAAAGAGAAACACTGTTTGTGGAAAAAAGACTCACGAACAGAGAAATAAATAAAATTGATCTAAGTCGCATGGCAAAAAATATTTCTTTGGGTTTATTTCTTCATACGGTTCAGGAGTTCGACGGAGGATTCGACCAACCGTTCACCTTCCCCTTTGGCGATCTCACTTACTTCTACCTCATATGCACCATAATCGAATGCTTCAGCGTTCGGCACATACCCGATGGAATTATTCGAAAGAGTCAGGATAAAAGTATGTTTGAAGGGAGATCTCTTTTTAATTTCCAGACCCAGTTCAACAAAAATCTCACCGGGTAATGCCACGATTCCGACATCGCCCAATCCAAAAGCCTGGACCTCCGCCTCAATAGGCTCCCCTTTCCTTTCCTGAATTTTTAAAATCTTCATGGCCTCCCTTATTTCGGGAGTCGAAGATTCATGATCAGATTCTTTTTTAGCATTCATATTGGCGATTGCCACCTGTTCTCCAGAATACTCCGGAATTTTCAAATACAATACTTCCGATTCCGATGATATCCGGGAAATCTCACTTTTCTCAAGAGCTGGGAATTCCCGGATCACACTGGCGGAAAGGGCATATCCAATACGTTCAGCCCGTCCAAATCCCTTCAGTGTTTCCGGACTTTTTACATTGAAATGATTGACATTCCCACAGGTCCCAAAACCAAAAAATACAATCGTTTCTTCCCCTAATAATTTTCGGAGTACCTGATTCATAAAATAGGGGAAATCTGCTGATATTTCAGTACCACCCACTGTATCAAGATGAATGGCAAAATTGACCATTATTGCGATCGGTCTACCTGAAGGTGTTTCCAAATATAATATGCCGACATCAGGATCAATGGGACCCATGGGTCTGACAATATCCGGATTCAGGGCACCTGGATTGAATTTTACCGTTCCGTCTTTCATCATATACCGGCGATGAAAGGAAACATTTTCTTCTTTTCCGATACCTGATTTGATAACAGCTGGCTGTAAATTTTGAAAAGCAATTGTTGTGGCATCGAAGATCCTGGACGCTATCCATTTTTCATAGTCATCATTGAAAACTGGTCCGGTGTGGGTATGGGTGGCCGATATGACAATATTCGATGCAGGAACATTGAATTCATTATGAATTCTCATTCTCGCTTCACGGAAACCCAGAGGAGCTACATCGATAACATCCACGATTATTATAACCAGTGATTCCACACCATCATTCAGGACCATGGCCTTGGCATATAACTGATCATGGACATTTGTGGACAGCCTCTCAATATAATATCCTTCAAGCGGCGTTCCTAACTCAGGAGTGATGTCTGTTTTTCCAACACCTACCAATAACTGGGCGAAAGAGGTTGATTCGAGCATCATAATCACAAAAATGAAAAATAGGATTCTCTGGTTTAGTTTAAAATATACCATTCCTTATAATTTTAATTCCATGGAAGATGTTACTGAAAAAAAGGCTTTTCCTTGTGAGAAGCTAAATTCATAAAGGACCTGTACAATCTACAAAAAATAATAATTTTTACCTTCAACTAAATCTACAAAATTAAGCATGGTAAAATTGATACGAATCCTTGAAATCATGGTATAATTCTTCATATATTAGACTTTATTTGAAGATATATGCTATTTTTTATGAATTTTAATACTAGATATTGACCGTATGAAAGTTCGTGAAGTCCGGTTATTCAAATCCCCTGAACATTCATTTATTTATTATCATGAAAAAAGCTCATTTGAAAGATGGCATTATCATCCTGAGTATGAATTGGTTTTTATCAATCGTGGCAAAGGGATCCGGTTGGTGGGAGACCATATAGAAAGGTTTGAAGAAAATGACCTTGTTTTTCTCGGTTCATATTTGCCGCATGAATGGAGGTGCAAAGCAAACTATTATGATGAGAGTGGAGAGTTTGCAGGCGATGCGCTTGTCATTCAGTTCCTGCATGATTCCTTTGGCGAGCGATTTTTTGATTTACAGGAAAACACCGGTTTAAATGATTTCCTTTCAAAAAGTTCGCAGGGATTCTATTTTTATGGACAGTCAAGAGATAAAATCATTGCCTGTATGAAAGAAATGTTGTCTATGGATGCCACCAACAGACTTTATGCCCTTTTCTCAATTTTTAAAATACTGGCAACAACCGGGGAATATCGTCTTCTTTCCAGCCCTGCATTTCTCGAACCTTACCGGGCAAATGAAAATGAGCCATTACGCAAGGTGATCGAATATATACATCAAAACTTTCAGAAAGAGATCCGGATCGGTACATTGCTTTCAATATCAAACATGTCCAATACGACTTTTTTTACTTCATTTAAAAAAATGTACCGGATGACTTTTAAACAATATTTATTAGCTATTAGGATTGGTTATGCGTGCCGATTGCTGACGAATGATAATTTCAACATATCTCAGATAGCCTATGAATCCGGCTTCGAAAATTTATCCAATTTCAACAGGCAATTTAAAGCGATCAAAGGTTGTACACCAGGCAAGTATAAAAAACATTTAATGGGAAAAACTGTTCGGGAATTGGAACTTGTTTAAATACATCCACAATATTTTTTATCTTGTGATAGGATGTTGATTATGAATGAAATAAATAAATATATTTAAATGAAAGGTTCATATTTTTTGATGTTTTCACTCTTTTTACTTTATGGAGGAAAAGGTATTTGTCAATTTTATAATCATTGGGAAGAGAACGTATTGGTTCTAAAAAACGAGACCGTAGAACGAGTTATCAAATGGGATTCAAACAATAAATCTTTTTCAACAACATCATTGAAGGGGGCCTCTGAGGAACGATCTTATGTTGATGATATGAATAGAGAATTTGGATTTACCGCGAATGATCGTGAATATTCAGGACGAACTTCCTGGAACGTCATTGAAGTTACCGCCATCAGTGATCGATTAAAAGGAAATGGAATGGAAATCAGATTGGAGGAGGGAGGAGATCATTCATTGGGCATTCAGATCAAAATCAGGTATATGCTCTATCCCGATTTACCTGTCATTCGTAAACAAATTGAAATCATAAATAATGGAAGTGAAGATATTAAGATTGAAAATCCCGATATAGAGGCATTAACAATATCTGTCGATTTTACACACGCCTGGTTCATGCATGATTATGCCAGACAAAAGGCCCTTGGTCAGTATATAGGAAACTGGTATGATCCTCTCACAATTATACATTACGTAAGAGAGCGGAGGGGAATAGCTTTGGGAAACGAAGCTCCGGGAGTAATGAAAAGAACTACTGCCAATCTTCATCCTCGCGAAGTAACTATTGGGCTTACCCATGATGATGAAACCTTTGGATTCAGGCAATGGCTGAAACCTGGTGAATCATGGCAAAGCACTTGGGTATTTATTATTCCATATTCAAAAACAAATGATCCGTCAGCAGTGATCAATGGTCCTGTGAGTGATTACGTAAGAGACCATATGGGAATTCGTTTATCCGAAATTAAGGAAAAACCATTGTTTGTATATAATACATGGATGCCCTTCAGGCATGATATCAATGAAAATTTGATTAAAGAATTGGCAGATGCTGCGGCAGAATGTGGTATTGAAGAATTCATTATCGATGATGGATGGCAGACCAATTACGGAGATTGGGGCATCAATCCAGATAAATTCCCAAATGGATTGAAGCCAGTCTTTGATTATATCAAGCAAAAAGGAATGAAGCCGGGCCTGTGGATCAGCCTGGCTGCTGCTGAGAAAACAAGTGAGGTTTATCAGCAACATCCGGAATGGTTAGTTCGTAAAGCAGATGGATCACCAATCAATTTGCATGCAGACTTCGATAAAATGTATCAATGGGAAACTTATTCAATGAGTATGGCTTCCGGATGGAAAGAGCATATCAAATCAGTGATTCTGGATCTGGTGAAAAATCATGGCCTTGAATATATCAAAGGAGACTTTGCTGTGGCAACCGGAGCTTATACTACTGATAAAACCCGATCTGGTGATCATAATAATAACAATCCTTTCTATCGTGATCGTGAAGAATCTTTGCTGGTATTGTACCAGAAAACGTGGGAACTTTTTGATGAATTGCATCAGGAGGCACCGCAGTTATTCATCGATTGTACATTCGAGACCATGGGGGCATTTCAACTCATTGATTATGACATGTGTAAACATGCCGAAGGCAACTGGCTTTCGAATTTTGAAGAACCGGCTCCTTTTGGATCATTAAGAGTAAGACAGATGGCATGGTGGCGATCACCGGTAATCCCTGCCACAGCAATGGTGATCGGGAACCAGCAGTTGGATGATCCTATGATTGAATTGTCAATCAAATCCCTTGCAGGCACCCTTCCTATACTTCTGGGGGATCCTCGAAAACTCAGTGAAGAACAACGCGAGAGAATAAAACAGTATGGGGATTGGTTAAAGGCTTGTCAGAAGCATCACAATTATTTGATGTTCAGGCAGGACTTAACAGGTTTTGGTGAGCCTCAGGAAGGGAATTGGGATGGCTTTCAACGCATCAATACAGTTACTAAAAGTGGAGGGATTGTGGGTGTATTCCGCCAGGGTGCCCAGGAATCGCAAAGACAGGTATTTGTGAACTTTCTTGATCAGGAAATGATATACATAGTTTACGAAGTTCCATCAGGTAAAGAAATAGCACAATTGAATGGCAGGGAATTGGGACAAAAAGGATTTTTGGTGAAATTTGACAATAAATATGACGGCGCTTTATTTGAGATTGTATTACAATAATTCAAAATTGTTACTGAGGAAATGCTAATAGCACCCTGAAGTGATATTCCCATCAAAAAAAATCACAGTGGTTTGAAGCAGATCAGGGAGTTTTTAAGGTATTCAATAAATTCAGAGTTTCATCAACCAACTTTTCCCCTTCACCTGGACTGATTTTGGCAACAACGGCTTCGTAATGACCTTCATCAAAAATATGTTTAGGGGGGATGTATCCAAACCAGTCATTGGATAATTGGACCATCATTGTATTTAGAAATGGAGATTTTTCACGGATAGTCAATCCCAACTCTACTGAGACTTCACTAGTGTACGTCTTCAAACTAAAGTGGAATAATTAAAGCTAAAGTTAAGTCATACTTTTGGCTGAACGGTTACATATCCGCGACATGGTTTTTCTGTTATATTTTAATCCCAGTTATTCATTACCAATTTATAAATTGAATTATAAACAATGCTTAACAAACTTATATTTATAAAATTTATATTCTTCAGTAAATGCCATTTTTACAGTTGATTTAAATAAAGTTAAATTAATCTATCAACAAAATCCGCCCGTCTCCCGGGGGGATCACAAATTGGGTTCCTTGTTTTCCAGTAAAACAATCGCGTCGTGATTCCTTAAAATCAACGGTATAATTCTCTTTCGCACCGGGTAAGTTTACTACCACCACAGCTTTTTCGTAATGGCGGATCCAAACATGTGAATTGACTCTAAATCCTTTCTCGATAGGCAATCCAATTTTAGTATCATATTCAGGATACCAATCGTGACGATGGCTGGTGTTATCGGAAAAAAGGTAGTAAAAATCACCAATGGTTAGCGCAAAACATAAGCTCCAATGTCGTGCTGCAGGATCTTCCTCAGGTTTTTGTCCTCTCTGCGGATCACCTGGCCAGCCCGCGCTGTCTCGGGTTTCTTCAAAACGCTCGATAAGACTGATTTTGGGTTCACGCAAAAGTGATTGTGAATGTTGTATTTGCTTGATACACTCGTCCCATTCGGTACGGTTGTGACTCCATCCTGATTCGTACATGATCCCGTTAATATACGGGTAGGCAAAATTATAAGTACCGACATCGTATCCGGCATTCACCAATATCAAAAAATCTTCACCCACGGCTAACCGTAATTTACTTAGAAATGCGACCCATGCATTCGGCTCGTTACGTAAATTGTCATAAAAGACGCCATCCACGCCGGTCTCTATCAGTGCGACGGTTTGATCAATTATTTTAGCCTGGTATTGAGCATTGTTCCAATCCATGCGATGTGTTCCTGGCCAAAATTGCTGTCTCTCTCCATTCTTACGTAGCCACCAGGGATGATCTTCTGGAAGCCACTCGTCAGGATATTCATAAAAAAGCAAATCAGCAATAACCACTGCTTCCGGATTGATTTGTCGAATTTGCTGAATGTGTTTCTTTGCATCTTCAATGGATTCCGCTGTAAATCCGTTGGCAAGGCCAACGGGTTCTTGGTTTGGCTTTAAGCCAAGCGCTTTCTGCCCCGACATAATTAAATCATGACGTGCGGTGCTTTCTACACTTCGCTCGCCACGAACCGTAGCCCAAAGCATCCCGATTCTCGGATAGGGCGTTTTTGTAAAATCACGATTGGTTACTGTAGAATCACCATTAGATACCGCAAAAACGGTTTGAGGTATAAGAACCGTAAACAAAATCAAAAATAAATAATAACGGATCTTCATTTTAAACTATATTTTTAAGAAAACTTTCTGTCGATACAAATAATACAAAAACAGCCATTTGAAGGTAGAGGCAACAACAGTTAACATCAGAATATGTGCATTACCAAAATCAAATCTTCCTACAAACACATTTGCAATCGCCTTAAAATCAATCAACCAGACAGCTACATAGATCGTGATCGAGTTAACACCCACAACCACCAGGAAGAACGCCCATTTCTTATACCCTTTTACATCAATAAACCAGTAAAATGCACCAAGTAAAAAAGTACTGATCCCACAGGTTAACAGGTGAAAGGAGGGGGAACCTAACTTTTTATTAATAGGAAAATCAAAGTGAACGATCAGCCCTGCGAAAATAAATAGGATGCCTGCGATAAGCAGCCATAATGCTTTGTCATGTGGTTTTTTATCCGACAACAGCCAATGGCCGGCAATTACGCCAAAGAGTGCATTGGATACACTGGGGATCAGGGATATATCAAAAACATATCTGAAATTAGGTGAAAGATAATGTGCTACCTGATTACCTATATAGGTGTCCAGATTTCCCTCAGGGCTGAAATCTCCCATACCATATCCGGGAACAGGAACAAAGCGCATCAAGAGCCAATGACCGATAAAAAGCCCGAATGCCCAATAGATCTGGCTTTTTATACCTGTGTTCATCATGATGACGGCTGCAAAAAAATAGCTGAAACCGATCCTGTAAAGTACGCTGTAGTAGCCATATTCCGGATGTGGCCCCCCGGGTGACCTCCAAAGAACAATACCTAGGATCATCAAGGTAATTGTTCGGATAAATATATGTTTATATAGTTCTTTTTTACCACCCTCCCTGGCCATCCTTTTTGAAAAGGAGAAGGGTATGGCAACGCCAACAATAAATATGAACATGGGGAATACGATATCGTACACCGTAAATCCCGCCCAATCTGGATGCTCACATTGGCTTGCCAACCAGGTAAATACCGCATTACCTGATAGGTCTGGTAAGGCTAAAAAAATATATGAAAGACAAACCAGAAAGAACATATCAAGGCCTCTCAGGGCATCCAATGAAATTAATCGGCCTTGCGGAATCTGATTGATTGTTTTATTCATTTATTTTTCTTTTTTTTCAGCCGTTTCCCGGGCCTTTTCCAACATTTCTTCTACTTTGAATCCAAGTGGTTCTGCATTCTCAACTTTCCTTTTTGCCCGATTCAAAGCTTCTGGAAATCCTTCCGGTACCCGTTCACCTGTCCACCAGTTCATATCCTCCGAATACAACCAGACATATTCATCGGACGTCTGTAAAGCATAATACATATTGTGTTCAAACCAGCGTGCACGTTCGGAAGGAGTGAGCACAGCACCCTGCCCTGAAAGTCTATAAGAAAATCCATTGAGCAATCCTGCCCAATTTCCTGCAATGTAGTCAGTTGAGACTGCGTGACCCAGGTGGTAGTTGGCTTTATATTTTTGATGCAAGCCAGTTGGAACGAGTGCTCTCATTTCGTTTTCGATATCATTGCGTATTTTATAATATTCCAGTGCCGAGGTATAATAATATGCTTCTTCATTGCCATCAATGAAGTTAACATCTTCGGCAATGGCATCCAGGATGCCCAAAGTAAACGGCAGGTGCAACCCCCACCAGGCCCCCTCCAATGTCGATATTGCCTGATTGATATCATGAATTGGAATGATGGCTTGAGAGAATGGTGAGCCTGTCTGATAATCTGAAAATTCCCTCAATGAAAGAATTGTTACACCGGGAAATTCGTCCTGGATAGCCGTAATAAATTGAGCACCACGCTTTCTGACCTGGAGATAGTATTCATAAAAAGAATGCTTTTCATTTTCAGGCTGATCCTCATATTTCCATGGATTTCTCCCTGGTTTATATGGTTCAGGATCCCATATGATACCTTTGAATTTACCCACTCGTGCCAGGTTGGCTGCGTATCGTAAAGATGCCTCTGCATCTTTCCAATCCTCATCAGAAAACCAGTTCATCTGGGAGGCACCATACAGGACCAGGAAATTGTGTTCGAGTGTGGTCTTCTCACCGATGCTTTTCACGATCCTGTATTCATTCATCCTGGCCTGTTCGGTTACCTCACTCCAATTATCAATCATAAAAATATTTCCACCGCCTGCTTCCTTCGATAATTTCACAGTGACACCATCGAAAGGTCCGGATTCGTACAAATTAATATTTTTATTAAATTCCAGAGTGGTAGGAGAAGCCCAGCTGAACTCCACCAGTTTCTTTACAGGTGGCTGATATACTATTTGAGCGGATAATGTATTGATTAATCCATACATAATCAACAAAATAATTGTCTTGATTTTAGTTTTCATTTTTTCAATTTATTAATCAATCGTAAGTTTTTTTAATTTCTCATGCTTATTGTATCACATTATAAACCAATAAACCTTTAACACCAGCATAATCTTTTTAATTTCAAAAATCGTCTTTATACTCAAGTTGAATCGTTTACTGTTTTTTGTGTATCAAATTATAATTTTCTTTTATTACATCAATCCATTCCTGTGGCATTCTTTCTGGCTCCAACCAATTATCTTCTTCCGTGTAATACCAGACATACTTGTCAGTTACTGAAAGTGCATTGAAAAGTGTTGTTCGCATGATTTCTGGATTCATGGGATAATCTGGTTTCCACTGACGATTGTATACACCGAAGGAAATATTTATATCATCTGGCCAGGTCGTCCTCATATAAGCGGGAATAAACCATGAATCCGTTTCTTCAGATGCTATTTCATACTTCCTGATTTGATAAGAATTCCTGAAATCTTCTTCAAGACGATATTGGTATACTTCTCCACCATCAATTACGGTTCCTTTTTCACCCTTGCCAAGCATCATGCCGACAAAGAAAGGTCCCAGTAACTCATAATTATCCCAACTTGCCGCCTGACCTTTTATGATTTGCGGAATTGGGAAATTGGGTTCGGAAAGATATGGTCCGTGGTAGTTGAATATTTCGATTTCAGGAAATTCCATCACCATGGCTTCCATTACCTGTTTACCTCTAAACATGACTTGTTCAGCGTGTTCATCCAGGTCGTAATTTGGATTTTTGTAATCTTCTCCGTAGTTCAACCATCTTCCTTCCTGGTATTCTTCGTTGTCATATACAATACCTTTTAAGCCTGTTTCCCTGACAGCTCTTGCCATAAGGGCAAAATTTTGTGTGGTGATTTCCCAAACCCGGTCATCCCAAAAGTCTCCAGGATAATTGATAAAAATGTAGAGGAAATTGTATTGAAATTTTTTAAAAACACCCTTCAATACTGATAATTCAGAATATATATTTTCATAGCTCATGGAATCACCATTCATAACAGTCCAACTCCATGGGATAATTTGAACAAACATACCGTCGAAAGGCATGGATTCGATATGTTCGATATTTTTTTTGATGTTAACAGGTTGGTTGGACGCTCCTGGCTGCTGAGCCATTACCAGATAGGGTGTCCCGTTCACATTTTTAAACTCCGGCAGTTCCTCAAAATCAGGTTCCGGTGATGAACACCCTATAATAATTGTCAGGGCTGAAGAAATTAATGCAGAAAAAAAAAATGGATTTATAATAATGAAATTCTTGTTTAGATTGTTCATCAGATAATTTTCTCTGGAGTACATAGGTATGTAATTTATCAAAAAATGATTGAAACCAGGTGGATAAATTAATACAAATTAAAGATCCCCTTGCCTTTTCGATTTCGGTAGCAGGTTATTAAAAAAGTTCGATTAGCCCTTATAAAACCATATCGATTATTTTTTTATAATCAATCCGATTCTAAAGTAACATTTAATTCTTATCTCCTCTTCGATAAAACAGGAAAAAACTCAAAAGCCTGTATTGAATCCTGATGAATGACTTGCTCATTTTAATATCACATCGCCGCCTGACGATAAGTTATAAATAACATATTCAAATATGAAATCGAGATCTTTGAATTGCTAAATTTTATAAAAATTATTCATGTATTATGTTACTAGTAAGTTTTTCAAAAAGAAATTGAGCCGTGAGATGATGACTATTAGTTTGTCTATATATTTCATCTATATATAAAGTATCTATTAATATTAGATGTTGAAAATGTCATAGGTTGAATATGAAACCAATAAAAATATTACTATATTTATAATACCCCTTTCTTAATGATATTTTAAATATTTTATTATATAGGCTTGTTAAAAGCAGGTAATTATTGGTCCATTTTTTATTGTTGCAGATTGATATTTTTTTAAGCTAATTACTAAGTTCCATGAAAAATAATATGTTAAAGTCCTTTATTTTATCTACCATTTTTATTTTTTTTTCTCAATGCGCCCAAACTCCTTATAAAAAGATTCAACTCATAGCACTGAGCTCCATGGAACGTGCAATGCCGTCAGTTTCCATTGAGGGAAAAAAAGAGGTTGACATTAAAGGCGCTAAAAATGAATATGAAGCCTTTCAGGTAGTGATATCGGCAGGAAGAAAGAATCATCTTCAGAATATCAGGGTCGAAATAACTGATTTGATAAATGAGGAGGGAATGATAAATAAAACAAATCTGGATATTTTCCGGGAAGAATATGTTTACCTTCCCCATTCTACACCACGGGCAGAGTTGCCTCCAGGGCTCTACCCTGATCCTTTATTGCCTTTTATTAATCCGGTTACCGGTGATTCAATAAAAGCCAATCAAAAATTAAAGGCTCAGGACGGCGAACCGTTCAGAACACCCATATACAGTGCATATCCCATCAATATCTATCCTGGTCAGAGTTGTACTTTGTGGGTCGATGTCTATATTCCGGTAGAGACAAAAGCCGGAATATACAAAGGATCGTTAGGAGTGTTTGCAGAGGATGGGATATCGGCTTCCATTCCTGTGAGCCTTACTGTCTGGGACTTTGCCTTACCTGAAATTGCAAGCCATCGTACTCACCTTGGAGAATTTTCCCTGATCGCAAAGGTTTGGGGAATAGAGCGCGAATCAGATCAGTTTAAGAATACGGAAATGAGATTCTGTGATGAGCTGGCCAGACACCGGGTCAGTCCACCCATCCCTCATAGCCTTATGCCGGATGTAAACGAGGATGGCTCTATCAATGTAGATCCGGAACGCCATAAAAAACTTACAACCTATATTGATAAAACTCACCTGGCGGATTTTGAAGTTCCCCGTACCCCGTTTATGACGAATACTTCAAACAGTGATCGTCCCACACCCGCCAATCAAACGGATCCTGGAGCCATAGAAAAATCAAAAAGATATTACCGGGAAATCTACCAGTACATTCAGGAAAACGGATGGGCTGAACGGGCTTATCTCTACATGCTTGATGAGCCCAATTCGATGAAAGATTATAACCAGGTGATAAACCTGGGCAAAGTAGTGAAAGATGCTGCTCCTGAACTTCAGATACTGGTGGTGGAACAGACCTATAAACAGGATCCATCCTGGCCTGATCTTGATCCGTATATTGATATCTGGTGCCCCCTTTTCAGTTTTGTAGACCGGCCTACCATCGATGAAAAGATCAATCATGGAGATGAAGTATGGTCCTACACAGCGCTGGTTCAACCTGCGCCTCCCTATCACCCTGATTATGAAAACCTGAAAGATAAAAATCCTCCATACTGGCACATAGATCAGCCTGTGATCATGTACCGGATCCCGACCTGGCTGAATCATCAATATCATATCAATGGACTGCTCTATTGGACAACCTCAGGCTGGTATAACGACGTAAGTCCCTGGATATCCCCCACACTGGGTCCATGGGGTTCTGAAAGCACTGATTCAACAGAATATGATACGAGATATTTTAATGGGGGAGGGATCTTATTTTATCCTGGATTTGATGCCGGATTTGATGGCCCTGTTGCTTCTATCAGGCTTAAAAATATCCGGGAAGGCCTTGAAGATTATGAATACTTTGCCATTCTTGATAAAAATGGGGAAGGAGAATTTGTAAAAGATATGGTAAATCAGGTTTGTCCCGAATGGTGGGATTTCACCAGAGATCCTGATAAGTTATTGGAAATCAGGGAAAAGCTCGCAATGAAGATCGAGTCTTTGAATAAGTGATTATGAATTTGTCCTTTTTAAAAGAATTCAGGATAACCGTGAAGAAATTCTTTATAAAATGAATTTTAAAATTTCAATCTTCTCATCATATAAAATTACTATGAAAGGAAAAATATGCCTGACATTTCTGGTAATGTCGTTAATTTTCCTGAACAACTGTACTGAAAGAAATGAAAGTGCCCTACTTGAGGACAGGAGGTCTGCCAATCCAAATGGAAGGCTGGATTCCTGGAGTTATACCGGACCCGGTGGGGGTGGTGCCATGTTTTCTCCTACTTTAAGTCCGCACGATCCCAATTTTGCTTTTGTCAGTTGCGATATGACCGGATCCTACCTCACTAAAAATGGAGGTCAATCATGGAGGATGTTCAACCTCAGAGGGGTGGTTCGTTTTTATGTCTTTGACCCAAATGATTCCGAGGTGATCTATGCACGTTCATCTGCCTTATTCAAAAGCCGGGATGGGGGAGATACATGGGAGGTTTTGTATCCGCCCCCTGCCGAAATTAAGGGAATCATATCAAAAGGTGATCATGCCAGCGAGATTATTGTGACCCAAGACAGTACCTTACGTACGGTTTGGGCAATGGCTGTGGATCCGGAAGATACACAGAAGCTTTATGCAGCGATCGAGATCGATCATGAAACCTTCCTTTTTACCTCTGAAAAGGGAGGTACCGGCTGGTCAAAAAAAATGGTCTTAAAGGACGATGTCAAAAACATTTTCGTGGATCCCTCTTCCCCCGCAGATAACCGGAAAATTTATGTTACAGCAAAAACAGGCGTGCTTACTGTAGAAGGGGATCAACATCAATGGAATCGAAGCCCAGAGGGAGTAGAACTAATCACCTCCTTTGCCGGCGGTTACTCGGCTGACAGGAACAAATTTATCATATATGCCATCGCAGGAAAATCTTATTTTAATCCCAGTGGTGATCGATCGGGGATTTTTATCAGCACAGATGCTGGAAAATCCTGGGAAAACCGGCAGGAAGGATTGGTTTCGAAGGCAGAAACGGGTACAGAATTGCCGGAATGGAGAGCCATCGCTACCTGCCAGAATCATCCGGAAGTGATCTACGTGTCCTATGCCAATTTAAATATCAATGAGGACACTACCTATATCGGTGTGGCCAAAAGTGAAGATTATGGAGAAACCTGGGAATTGGTATGGAAGGATAATGTAGGACTTTCAGGCCAGCAGGTGGGTTCCAACTTTATAAGTGGGTGGCTCAACGAAAGGTTCGGACCCGGATGGGGTGAAAATCCATTCGCAATAGGTGTCGCCCCGAATAATCCGGACATCTGTTTTACCACGGATTTTGGACGGACAGTAAAAACCATGGATGGAGGAGAATCCTGGGAGCAGGTTTATACAAGGAAAAAAGAAGGGGGTGGTTGGACCTCGACCGGTCTGCAGGTAACGACCAATTATATGCTGGCCTTTGATCCTTCCGACACCTCGCATATTCTGATGGCCAATACGGATACTGGTTTGATGGGGAGCTGTGACGGAGGTGAAAGCTGGACAAGCGCCACAAATAATAATGGTGTTCCAAGAGCATGGTATAACAGTACCTATTGGGTTGCTTTTGATCCGGCAGTGAAAAATAAAGTATGGGCGGTCATGAGCAGGAATCATGATCTTCCCAGGCCTAAAATGTGGAGGAATGGAGGGGTGGATCGGTATATGGGTGGTGTACTTGCTAGTGAAAATGCAGGAAAAAACTGGGTTTCTGTAAGCGGAGAAATCGGAGAAGGTGCATGTACGCATATCCTGATCGATCCAGACAGCAATCCAGAAGCGCGGACGTTATATGTTTGTGTGTTCGGAAAAGGTGTATACAAATCTACTGATGGAGGCAAAAGCTGGATTCAGAAAAATAAGGGGATCACAGGGGATGAACCTTTTGCCTGGCGGATCACACGCCGGAAAAATGATGGTGATTTATTTTTAGTTGTGTCAAGGCGAAGTGATGATGGAAGTATCGGGAATGATGGTGACGGGGCGCTTTACCGCTCAGATGATGAGGCGGAATCCTGGATAAGAATGACCTTGCCTGAGGGCACGAATGGTCCAACCAGCCTTGCCATCGATTCTGATAAACCAGAAAGAATCCTCCTGTCTGCCTGGGGAAGACCAATCAATGGCACTTTTTCACCTGACACTGGAGGGGGAATTTTTATCTCAGAAAATGATGGTATTACCTGGCAACAAGCAATGGATGTCGACCAACATATTCATGATATCACCATCGATGAAAGGAACAACGTATATTACGCCTGTGGATTCAATGCATCGGCTTACCGTTCTGAGGATCGGGGCAACACCTGGGAAAGGATTCAGGGGTATAACTTTAAATGGGGAAAACGGGTAGAGCCAGATCCTTTTGATCCTGATAAAATATATATTATTACTTTCGGGGGAGGGGTATGGTATGGCCCGGCAAAAGGTGATCCGGAGGCAAAGGAAGACATTATAACACCAGCATTGACTTACGAGGTTATACCATAAGGTGATTATTTTTAAAATCGATGGACAACTTGGGTCTATCTTCCAACCTGAAATAAATGATCATTAGACGACGGGAGGAGGCGGATTCACCTTCTCTGGGTATCAAGGTACCTTACTTTTTACTTTTAAAAATCAGGTATATCGGGTGTTCCACCCTTTTCTCATTAATATATCAGACTTTAACCGGTACAACGAATGGAGCCCGGTATTGCCGTGTAAGATGAGCATCGGCCTCTTTATCATTGATAAATTTCATAGTGGAAGGATCAAACTCCAAAGACCTGCCCAATCGAAAGGCTATATTTCCAAGGTGGATCAATGCACTACTGTAAAAACCATCCTGGATATCTGCTTTTGCCAATTTCTGATTGTTCTCCCTGATAGCCAGGATAAAGTTTTCATAATGATCCCCAAGGCCTTGTCCCGATTCAGCCGGATGGAGGTCCCGTCCTTTATATACCTGCCAGTCATCAACATTCTTACTCATATAACCTTCGGAGCCATAAAAGAGATTGCCAATATTGTTCGAAGCACTCGTCATATAGGTATTATTTTTGGTCTCAACAGGTTCTGGAAAGCCTTCCCGGTTGGTGATCCAGTGCCGTACTTCAAATTGCAATATTTTCTTTGTATCACCTTTTGCTTCCTTGTTCGGAAATTCGTACAATGCCATCATTGTATTGGGTGTATTTTGAGCATCTTTAAAGAGAAAATGGCCTCCCATCGCAGTTATTTTAACGGGTAATGTTACATTCAAACCCCAGCGTGCAATATCCATTTCATGTACGCCCTGATTTCCCAGGTCACCATTGCCATAATTCCAGTTCCAGTGCCAGTTATAGTGAAACCTGTTCCGGTTGAAAGGCGTTTCCGGTGCCGGCCCAAGCCACAGATTATAATCCACATTTTTAAGGTATTCCCGTGTATAGGGTGGTTCATAATTCGTATCGCCAACGGTAAAAGAAAATTTTTCATCTTCCTGCATCGGTCCGTCCGGATATATACCTATGGAATCACGCCATTTATAGCACATTCCTTTGGCCAGGTAAACTTCACCAAGTTTTCCGGAATGCAGGTATTCCGCCATACTCAAAGCGCAGGGATTGCTCCTCTGTTCCGCTCCATCCTGAACAATAACCTTGTATTTATCTCTCGCCTCCAGCAGTTTTAATCCCTCATAAATATTATGACAACAGGGCTTTTCCACGGATACATGTTTACCGGCCTGGATGGCCCATATAGATGCCAAAGCATGCCAGTGATTTGGAATAACCACAGACACTGCATCGATCTCTTTGTCATCATACAGCTTCCGTAAGTCCTGGTAAAATTTTGGCTCCCGCAAACCCAGGTCAGTAAAATGCTTTTTGACGGTACCCGGGAAAAGGTTTTTGTCCACATCACAGAGTGCCCGTACTTCCACATTTTTGATCTTCTTGTAGGAATCGATATGACTCTGTCCCATCCCGTGGATTCCAATGACCGCTACGTTAACCCGGTCGTTGGCACCTTTCCAATTTTTGCCAGTGAGAATGTATGGGTAGGCTAGCAATCCCAGGTTGCCTATTGAAGAAGTTTTAATGAATGTTCTTCGTTTCATAACTTTATAGATTAATTAATGTATTAATGCGATCAATATTTACCATATTCCTGCAGGGTTTCCCACATCGTCCAGAAGTTCTCCGGTGGTACATCATCCTGGATATTATGAACAGGGGCAAAAATGAATCCGCCGCCAGGAGCCAGAATATCTATATTTTCTTTTACCGTTTCCTTGATCACCCGGAGTGATTTACCGTTCAGAACCGACTGGGTATCTATTCCTCCTCCCCAGAAGACCAGGTCTTTCCCGAAATCTTTCTTCAAGTCAATCAGACCCATACCTGCAGCAGTGTATTGAACGGGATTCAGAATATCAACGCCTGCGGCAATCAGGTCGGGAATTAGTTCCCTGATGGCTCCACAACTATGGAAGAATATCTTTACCCGGGGTAATCGTTTTTTAATATGGTTAAACAATATTTTGAAACGGGGAATAACCATTCTCCGCAGGTCAACCGGATCGATGATTGTAGAACTTTGTGTTCCCAGATCATCACATTCGGATATGATGTCGATTTGATCCTGGCAATCATTTTTTTCAGCCCAGTCAATCAGGAAATCCCAATACCTGATCTTGTCCTCTAGAACTTTTTCCAGCAGATAATCCACTCCCTTACTATCCATGACCGTGTCCATATACCATTTTTCATAACCCCGGACACGGAGTGAATTCTCCGTCAGGCCGGCAATGTGGCGGTCAGCCGCACAACAATAACCGTCTACAGTTTTAATCTGACGGGAAAGATCCTGGCTTAAGATGCTCTTATAATGATCCCAGTTGGAATATTGAATATTATGAATGCATTCAGATAGGGTGGGATATTTTTCCAGAGGAAAGCTGACCTGATTGAAATATAAATCTTTATCCGTATTCCGTTCCCACATACAACCGTAGAAATCGGTTACCATTTCCACATTCCCGATATTCTTTTTGTTATTCCTATAATCCGGAATACGTTGAGCGCCAATTCGCCTGGTATCGGATTTTAGCATGATCAGGTTTTCTTCAACCGGAGTGACAATCTGCTGAATCGGATCAATTAGAGGTAACTGATATTCAGTAGAATATCCCTTGAATTTCATTGCATTTACATAGGCATTACAGGTAATCGCAGTAACTGTTGTTCCTGCCAGATCATAAGGAACTCTGTCCGGTTCTTCATGATTAATGCTTTTTAATACCCTCTCTTTACTGTTCATTATTAATCCATCAAATATTGATTATTTTAATCTGTGGGACAAGCAAATGTATAAGCAACAAAGCAATAAGATAAGCACATCCTGCAACAGTGAATGCTATTATATAGCCATTCAGACCGATATTCTGCAGCAAACTGCCAACCGAATATGCCACAATGGCGCCTCCTATCGCGCCGGCAAATCCACCATAACCGGCAACCGAAGCAGTTGCATTCCTTGGAAATATATCGGCCATCATACTGAATATATTGGCCGACCATCCGCAATGTCCGCCTGCAGCGAGAGCGATAAGACCTACTGCCGCCCACATGTTAGAAACATGAGGGACCAGGATTACCGGTAAGGCAAAAAAAGCACATACCAGCAAACTGAATTTCCTGCCTTTGTTTAAACCCAGGCCCATGCGCATCAACAGTGAAGAAAACCAGCCAAGAAAGATGCCAATTCCCCAGGAGACAAGATAAATGGTAAAAAAAGGCAAGCCGATTTCTTTCAGGTTCACTCCGAACTTCTCGTTAAGGAACTTAGCTCCCCAAAAAAGATAAAACCACCAGACCGGATCAGCCATGAACTTGGCCAGCGCAATTGCCCAGAAACCTTTTTGCGGCAGTATGTCTTTTGGCCTGAATCTTTTAACTGCATATTCCGGCCCATGATCAGAGTTTATGTAATCAAGTTCGGAATCATAGACATATCTGGATTTTTCAGGCGTATTATAAAATTTCCACCAGAGAATTATCCAGGCCACACTGGCCGGAAAAGTCCAAAGAAAACCTATTCTCCAGTCATCAAAACCCAAAACAAGGACAGGAATAATCAAAGGAGCAAGAAGGGTACCTACGTTTGATCCACCATTGAAAATACCAACCGCCAGTGCTCTATCCTTGCTGGGAAACCATTCTGCCACAGTCCTGATTGCTGCCGGAAAATTCCCTGCCTGACCTACCCCAAGACTGAACCTGGATATAGAAAATCCAATCCAGGTACGGGCCAATGCCTGACTGATTACAGCCAAACTCCAAATGCCTATGGATAGGATATACCCCCTGCGGGTACCCACCCTGTCGATTATCCGTCCCATGATCAGAAAACTCGTAGCATAGGCCAGCATAAAAACACTGTTTATGATTCCATATTGTTCTTCCGACCACCCGATAATTTTTTGCAGAAAAGGAGCAAGAATACCCAAAGCCGAACGGTCGATGTAAAGGATTACCGTAGCTGCAAATAACAATCCCAGTACGATCCAGCGATAACCTTTCATCTGTTTAAATCCGGAGGATTTCTTTGAATTCTTACAATTTAGGAGCAAACATCAAATATTCATAAGCAGCATATAATGTTAAACCTCCACCGTAACCTATAAACTGTATTCTTTATAATTCGCTTCAATCTGATCTGCCGAAAGATCTCCTTCATATATAATCATCCTGAATTTAAACAGAGCTGTTTCGCCCGATTTAATGACATAGTTGAAGGATTCCGGATCTTCAATCCCGTGTCCCTCTTGAAATACAGATTGACCCAGGGGATTTGCGGCAAATAATCCATAACCGCGGGCATGCCAGTAGGTGGGGAAATTAACACTTTCAGGATGATTCATAATGATAATACCCATTTTCTTTCCGCCAGAGGAACCTTCCAGCCGGACCCATTCTGCACGTTTGCCCCAGACACCTGCTTCAGTCGTATCTCCCTGGGAATTTAAATAGGTTCCATTACCCCGTTCTTCTGATAGCCAGTCTGCCACCCGTATTCCAAACATTCCCTCCTTGGTATCCTTGAAAATCACATCTTCAGAAATTGCTTTTAACCGGATCATAAAATCGATGCTGTTATTCATTTCATCCCCCTTAAAGACCATGATCCGGTCTTCTTCCAGGATCGCTTTACCATCCTTGTCGATCCAATGGGACAGTGTTTCGAGAATGGCCTGATCAGAATCAGACTTCATCTGTTTCACAGAGGAATGACGTATTTTTGTTAATCCCTGTTGATTTGCCCAGAAATTGTTGCCATTGACTTCACCTTCCGACCCATATGTGAAAAAAAGTCCTGTATGATGTGGATGATCGTGACTTTCGCCCGCTACACTATAAAATGGATACTGTCTCTCCATCAGAATGCCGGAGGGTGAATACACAGGATACAAGATCGGTTTCAATAAGGTTGAATCATACAGGTAGGAGGCAAGATGCCGGCCCTCTTTTAATACATGGATCTGGTGGTAGGATTCAAAGATCTGGAATTTTGTATCCATCGTTTTGTTATTGCCGCTGGATCCACATTCCCAGGCAAGAACCGGTATGATTACTAAAATAAAAATAATAGGTTTCATCGTATTATGTTCCTTTTTTAAGTTCATATCAATTTATATTTACAGGGAATGATCCCGGTATTTAGATTCCATAAAACCAATATCGGAAATACGTGGCTCAATTTGACCTGTCATCGTTTCTATAAATATAAAGATTTAATAGGGTCAGAAAAGGAAATTAAATGGTTCATTTTTTTATATGATGTATCTGTTTTATCTTCATGGAACGATGATCTTCATTTGCTGATAAAATAATGGATCAAGTCTTTATTGACGATTCCGCATTAAAAAAAGTATTCAATATCCGCTGAAATAATTAAAAATAAACATTTAAGATAGTAACTCTTGGTATTAAAATACATGATCCCGGTTAAAAAAAATATTTTTTGGTCTACCACTGTAGCAACGTTTCTGGCCAGTTTACCAGGAACCCTTCATTCACAGGAGGATGTCCAGGAAAGGGTCACCGTCCGTCCCATCGTAATCGATGAGGTATTGCTCAATCCTGGCATCGGTTTTACCACTTTCCAGCGTTTCAACGGAGATGATCTGAATGAGGGATCCCGCTGGACAGAAGGATTCCCTATTGAATATCAGGATTTTGATGGTGATCTGACCAATAAGGATTATCCTCAGACCACGATTGCTTATTTCAGGGTGAACTGGCGATTTGTTGAACAGGAGAAAGAAAAATATAACTGGGGAATGATTGACAAGGCGCTCGATACGGCGGCACAGAGAGGACAGACCCTGATGTTACGTATTTCTCCCTATGAGGGAGATGATGCGAAAGATGTTCCAGCCTGGTACCGGGAAATGGTGGGGGATGCGAAAAATCTGAAATCAGACAAATGGAGGGTTGATCCGGAAGATCCAAGATTTCTTCAATACTTCGGAGGAATGATTCAAGCCCTTGGTAACCGGTATGATGGCCACCCGGACCTTGAGAGTGTAGATATTTCATTTGTGGGCTATTGGGGGGAAGGAGATGGCACGCATTTATTGAGCGATAACACCCGAATAAAATTAATCAGATCTTATTTAGATAATTTTAAAAAAACTCCATTGATTTTCCAGCCATTGAACGGAGATGCACCAGATCCTGGGGTACTTGTGGAGGGTCTGCCGATTGCAGCCAATTGGCCGGATGGACGAGATAATGGCCAGGGTCCGGAAATGCGACATGTTGGCTGGAGGATTGACTGCCTGGGAGATATGGGATTCTGGGATGGCTGGTGTCATATGCTGGATGTTTACCCTCAGGATATCATTAAAAGCGGCATGATGGATGCCTGGGAAAAAGCACCGGTCACCATGGAGATTTGTGGCACCTTCATGTCCTGGCTGGAAAGGGAAAAATATGATGAAGAAACAATAAAATATAGTTTTGATCAGGCCTTGAAATGGCATGTATCTTCATTTAATGCCAAAAGTTCCCCTGTTCCTGAGCAATGGAAACCCCTGGTGGAAGAATGGCTTAAAAGAATGGGATACCGGTTTGCCTTGAGGAAATGGACCTATCCTGCTGAAGTGAAACCCCATGGACCGATCCTGTTTACCAGCTGGTGGGAAAACCAGGGAGTGGCCCCCTGCTATAAAGATTTTAAACTGGCAATCAGGTTAAGAAATGAAAACCGAACCGAAATATTATTAACCGATGCCCCGGTTCAAGACTGGCTTCCCGGTGATATTATTTATGATGACCGGGTATTTCTTCCCTATAATATACCGGAGGGAACCTATGACTTAGATCTGGGTATCATTTCCCCGGATGATTTAAAACCAAAAGTAAAGCTGGCAATAAGTGGCATCAGGGAAGATGGATGGTATACAATGGGTAAAATTTCTATCAGAAAATAATGATGGATTATCCTTTTTTAACGATAATGCCTGCTTATACAGATTAGCAATATAAACAGACTTTTCAATAGATTTTTAAGAATTAACATCCACTAATTGTCATGAAAAACTCAGTTTTCAAAAAACTTTTACCCTTTGCAACGATGGTTATGTTATGCTCTGGTGTGATCAACACCCGGGCTGCTGATAACGGTTATCCGCTTGGAAATGATGCAGTCTGCGCTGTCTGGTGGGCCGAAGTTCCTTATCAAATCATGTTTCATGACCCGGTACCCTCTGGAAAAAGTAAGTCATTGAAACTATTTGCGGCGGCCAATGAGTACGAATCGCTACAGCTTATTTTATTTCCTCATAAAACCCTGAAAGACTTTAAGATTAAAATCGAAGATTTAAAAAATGAATCGAATGTATCCATTCCCCAGAGTCAGATCACTATCAGGAAAGTTGAATATGTACATGTGATCCGTCCTACGGATGATTATGGAAAGGCCGGATGGTATCCCGACCCGTTACCTTTATTCAACCAGCCGGTCGATCTTCAAATGGATAAAAATAATCCATTCTTTATTACAGTACATGTTCCGGCAACTGCCACCGCCGGGACCTATACGGGTTCTATTGAGCTGATGGCCAAAGGATGGAACAGGACCATTCCCTTTTCAGTACAGGTCTGGAACTTCAGGATACCTGAGAATCCCACGGTAAGATCTGCCTTTGGTATCGGTACTGAGCAAATCAGTGAATATCATAATCTGAAATCCGATGAGGAACTTAAAGAGGTTACCGATAAATACTATAGGTTGATGCAGGAATATAAAATCGCTCCCACCGATCCATTCTCACTCTATCCCATGAAAGTGATGGTGGAAGGTTTAAACTGGACGGGGGGGATTTTCAGTGATGAAACAGTTGTATCGGGGAATAAGGCACTCAAGGTGATAGATGATGAAATTGAACTGAATATAGAAGCACATACAAACTCATTGATTGAAGTGGATCCTCAGGAGACCTATGTCTTAAACTGGTATGCTAGAACCGCACAAACTGAACAAAAGTATTGTGTGTTGCTTCAATGTTATGACGAGCACAAACAACTGATGCTCTTCGAGAACAGGATGGATGAATTTACTGGAAATGGAATATGGAAACGGGATACCCTGATGATCCGGCCATTCCGTGAAGAGATTCGGTATGTAAGTGTTCATTTATTTCCGGTTTTCCGGGATAATTCGGGCAGGTACACAGGGACCGCCTGGTTTGATGATGTTCGATTTACCGGCTCAGGAAGCAATCAGAACCTGGTAATACAGGGTGATTTTGAAGTGAATCCGGAAGACCTGGATCTGTCGGTTGATTTTGAAGAATTTGATCAGGCAGGCAAGAAATATCTGGAGGAATTGGGTTTTAATGCCTATAACCTTTCATTGGAAGGTTTACCTTCAGGAACTTTCTTCAACCAAAAAAGGGGTGTATTCAATGGATTTACTCAGGGTACTGTTGAATACGACAACCTGATGCAAAAATATCTTACCATTGTTCAGGACCATCTCGAAGAAATGGGCTGGTTGGGAAAAGAGTACGTATACTGGTTTGATGAACCTAATACCGAAAATTATCCATTTGTCCGTGAAGGAATGGAGATCATTCACCGTTCCGCTCCCAGGATTACCCGTTTTATAACGGAACACCAGCCCGGGCCGGATATTATGGATGTGACCGAGATCAGTTGTACAGTAATCGGACAGCTTGATCCGGATATCATGAAGGATCTGGTGGCCAAGGGGAGGGAGTTCTGGTCGTATGTATGTTGCTGTCCCAAGTCTCCCTACCTGAGTCTTTTTATCGACCATGATGCGGTCAATATGCGTATGTGGCTCTGGTTATCCTATAAATTTAAAATGAAAGGTATTTTGGTCTGGTCGGCCAATTACTGGAATTCCCGGACCGCCTCTCCGGAATACTACCTTCAAAATCCATGGGAGGATCCCATGTCATATACGGTAGGATATGGCTTGCCATATGGAAAACAAAGCGGTTGGGGCAATGGGGATGGGCGGTTTTTTTATCCACCCAACAGGAATACAAATGATCATTCAAGAAAATTTCTTGAGGAGCCTGTTCCATGCTTAAGGCTTGAAAATATCCGGGATGGCATTGAAGACTATGAGTACTTAATTTTATTGGAAGAAATGGTCAAATGTGATGATGGAAAACATAAAAAACAAGTTAAAGAAGCACTAAATCTGTTAGCCCTTCCTGAATCACTGGTATCCGGACCTGTGAATTATAACAAGGATCCCCAGGCACTGATCCAGTACAGGAACAAAATCGGAAAATTGCTGAACAGTCTGTCAGAAAAGCCCTGATCTGATGTATGGGATATTGTTTTAAAATTTATTCGTTTTATGAATCCATGGAAAGCGGTATTAGCGACGATTTTTTTACATTTATAGGTGCAAATTCAATTTTTTTTTTGGATTTGAAGAAAATGACAAATAAGCAACACCTTTCGAATGCCACGCCGGCGGGGTAGCATTGTGGTAACAATCAATTATCTAATGTCCTTAATCCCGGCCGGGATTCAATTATCATCGATCATAAAATGTAATCCCTCCTGGGTAATTCATCTTCGAAGTCTTTTTGTTACAAGCATACAACCTCGCCAAGGTTGTATAATATTTTCTTTCGAATATTTTCCATTTTATTGTTTGTCCAGGTAAAATTTCTTTCAATTCCTTATTCTAAAATAAAAATTATTGGTCCTGCGATTTTGGAATACTTCATTTTTATTTTACTTTAAAGTAGATATACCGGTATGTGATGATTTTTCATGGTTGAACCATTCAACAACACGGGGGAAGAAAAGAAACATTCCAGGTATAATTATCCCTATACATCTACCACGATACTAATAATTTTTTAAAATATCATGATGAAAATGCAAACGATCCAAAAACTGGCTTCAAAATTAGTTCTCTTGTTCCTGGTCTCTTTGCCCTATCTGGGATTCGGAGAGATATACAAAGCTGAAATCAACCTGCCAATGGTGAAACCTGCCCCCTTGATCGATGGAAAAATAGAGGATGCAGTATGGAAAGAATGTTTTAATTTGTCTGATTTTGTAGTATGGACGCTCGACGCTTATACCCGGGATCCCGTCATTGTATATCTGGGATATGATAAAAATAATCTTTATGTCGCCTTTAAAAATTCGGATCCGGAAGCATTGACACTCCTTACAGAGGTGCCGGACAAGCGGATTCACGACACTTTTTTATGGGGAAGGAACTTCAGTCGTGTAACATTGAGCAATGGCCAAACATCTGTGGCTTTGATGGGAGATCCGAAAGGTACCATGGCTGACTGGAAAAATGGGGATATGGCCTGGAATGGCACCTGGACCTATGCAGCTGTTATCAATAAGGAATTTTGGAGTGCAGAATTTCAGATTCCTTTTAAAGATATGGGAATCGATAACCCACCGCAGGATGAGACCTGGTCCCTGAGTTTGAGCAGGGGTTTTCCATCTGGCGAATCAGCCGAGTGGGAGGGCACCTGTTCCTTTTCCGGAGAAATATCCGCTACTTTTCAATTTGGCAAATGGCCTGATCCGCTACCCGGGAAAAACAGCCTCAATTTTAAATCGAATAATACGGGAAGTGAAAAGATCGATATTGAATGTGAGATTGAATTGATTCCTTTTCAGGATAAACCAAAATTCATCAATCAATCCGGTCAGGGAGCCAGTTCTGATATGGAATTTCCTTTAAGGGACAAACCCCTGAGATATACTTACCAGCTTTCAGTACCTCCGGGAATATTTCAAGAAGATTTGTCATTTGAATTGCCTTCCGAAGGCACTTATTACGCCACCACTACCTGTTTTTCTGAGAAAGGGCAGGTGCTCCTTCGTAACCGGGGCTTCTGGTTTACGCTTGAACCCAATTCAGAAAGACTTGAGCGTATCCGCATGAAGCTTGGAGAAGCCGTTGCAGCATTCCGTCGGGTGAATACTCCCCTGATAGAAAACTTAAGGAAACAATCGGAGGCTTTGTCCGGTGAAATAGAAGAGGTAAAGGGAAAAATTGATTCGGCCTGGATAAATCAGCATTGGAATGAACTTTCTGACCAAATCGATATTCTGGAAAACAAGGTGGATCAATATATTCATAAGGTACGATGGAGTGCACAGAATAATTGGAAGGAAGTTTCATCCTTTGGGATTGCTTCCACACATGCTGTGATAAAAGTGAAGGCAGATAAACCTTTTCCAGGGACATGGAATAATATTTATAATTTTTCTGCCGCTCGTAACGAATACGAATCATTCCAACTGGTCGTAATGCCATTCGGCGATGACATAAAAAATCTGAAGATTGGATTAAGTGACCTTGTCAATGTGGATGGTTCACGAATTCCATCGAAAAATATCAATGTATCACTGGTTGATTATAACTGGATTGACTGGCAGGCAGCGTATGTGGCTGATAAAGGATGGCATCCCGACCCATTGATTCCTGCAAAAGAACCCATCACGGTTCCTGGTTCAATCATTTGTCAACCATTCTGGATTACTGTTTATGTTCCCCCGGATACACCGGCAGGTCTTTACGAAGGTACAGTCTCTGCGAGATCTTCCAATGGAGAATCCCTAACCCTGGAAATCCATTTCCGGGTATGGGATTTCACCCTGCCAGTAGAAAGTCACCTGAAAACCCACTCCTGGGATGATCTTGATATGCTTGCCGGATTTTATAATCTGGAAGAATACCCACTTGAATGGTATTTGCGATTTTGTGATCTGTTGTTAAAAAACCGGATGAACCCAGGTTCAGCAGGTACTCACTATGTGGATCAGACTCCGGATGCGTCAGGCAACTATGATTTTACTCAGGTGGAAAAAGTACTTCAATATGGTTTGGAAAGAGGACTTTCACGCTTTTCGATTATTCAACTGAAGAAAGGTCCCTATGAGCCGGAAGAAGCCGAAAAGGTGTATGCCTTTATTGAAGCGTACGCAAAATTTCTGAGAGAGAAAAAATGGATGGATCAGGCACTGATTGAACTTTGGGATGAGCCCACCTCCCTCGAATGGACCGGAGTAAAAGCACGTGCGGAACGCATCCGGAAAATTGATCCGGATCTCAGATTACAATTATTTGCTGAGGGAGGACCTTACGTATTCTGGGAAGAACAGAGCAAAAAGTACGGCCTCCAGGATCTGATCGATATCTGGGCACCCTGGAAACTGGTGGAATCTCCTGAAACCCAGGCGGCGGGTGATGAGATCTGGACTTATTTCTGTACACTGGCCAGGGGAGTAGCGCCTAATTTTTACATCGACCGCCCGGCCATTTATCAACGGCTTATTGCCTGGTACTGCTGGATGTATGGTGTGGATGGATTCGAACACTGGAGTACTACTTATTTCTGGAGAAATGTAAAAAAGGGAAAACCTATGAGCGAAAAATGGCCAAATGCCGGATGGGATTCCCGTACCTATCATTTTTATAATGGAGAGGGCCAGCTCATCTATCCCGGCCCTGATGGCTGGCCCTTGCCTTCCATCCGTCTTGAGATCTTTCGCGACAGTATGGAGGATTATGAATATTTAAATATCCTGAATGAACTGCTGGAAAAGACGCCAGGGAAAACAGATGATCCGTACCATCAGTCAGCACGGCAGCTGCTAATGGTCGACGAATATATGTTGAAGAAGTATCCCATGGAAGTAAAGGATACCCAGGAACATACGATCAGGTTCCCGGACCAGCCAGAAAGGATCCTTGATGTAAGGGAGAAAATCGCTACCACGATTGAAAAACTTAATAAGTAATTTAATATTAATCAGGACGATTATAAAGTGTCGAACGAAACCTAAATACTTTGAAAATGAAATTTTATATCCCTGCTTTTTTACTTTTGATGCTTATCCACAACCAGGTTTCAGCCCAGAAGGCCATGATCTATGAAGAAAAGGTCAATATGAAGACCTATCTATTTTCCGATCCCAATCCTGTACCTGATATGAACAAAAGTTATCCCTATTGCAGGTTTGATGGTTTTACCAATCAAAGTACGCAACAGGAATGGAATATGGTGATCATGGAGAATGATTTTATTAAAGTATATATTACTCCGGAAATCGGAGGTAAAATATGGGGGGCCATAGAAAAATCAACGGGAGGTGAGTTTTTATATTACAATGATGTAGTTAAGTTCAGGGATGTGGCGCTACGAGGTCCCTGGACTTCTGGCGGACTGGAATATAACTTCGGGATTATGAGTCATGTTTCCACCTGTGCCACGCCTCAGGATTATGTGATCAAAGAATATGAAGATGGAAGTGTTTCCTGTATAATCGGTGCACTTGATTTACATACCAAGACCCGCTGGAATGTTGAAATCAACCTACCCAAAGATAAAGCTTATGTAGAAACGGTTGCCTCCTGGTTTAACACAAATTCTGTACCGGTAACCTATTATCATTATATGAATGCAGCAGCCAAAACAGCGGGAAACCTGGAATTCATTTATCCGGGCAGTCATTACATTGGTCATGGGGGAGAAGTGGGAAAATGGCCCGTTGATAAGGGGAGGGAGATATCCTTTTATGAAAACAATAATTTCGGAGGCTATAAATCCTATCATGTGCTCAATGCCTATACGGATTATATGGGAGGATACTGGCATGACGATAATTTCGGATTTGGTCATCTATGCGATTATGATGAGCGACCTGGTAAAAAACTCTGGATCTGGGGACTGTCACCCCAGGGAATGATATGGGAAGGCCTGCTGACCGATACCAAGGGTCAGTACATTGAATTTCAATCCGGAAAACTCTTCAACCAGGCAATGACACAAAGTAGTTATACGCCTTTTAAACACCGGGAATTTATCCCTCATGATTCAGATATCATGAAGGAGATCTGGTTCCCATTGAAGGGGACTGGTGGCATGGTGGCTGCCTCAAGGTATGGTGTATTGAATGTAATCCGGGATGGGGATTCTGTGGAGATCCGTCTCAGTGCCCTGCAGAAACTGAGTGAGAATTTAGTGCTGAAAATAGGCAATCGGGTGATCCTCGATAATAAGGTGGAGTTAAAGCCACTTGATCTTTTTATTACAAATGTTGTAATAGCAGCCGGAGAAAATTTCACCATTGAATTAGGAAATCATCTTTTGGATTACCAGTCTGTCAAAGATGAAAGAATTGTAAACCGGCCATTGGAAGGAAATACTGATTTTGATTGGAATTCGGCCATTGGCCTTTACACGAAAGGTCTCGAATTGGAAAAACAACAATCATATATCGACGGGAATGCCTATGCTTTAGCCCAAGAATTTTATATAAAAAGCTTGGAAAAAGATCCGGCTTTTGCACCAGCTCTAAACCGGCTAGGACTCAGTTTTTACCGACGGATGGAGTATCAACAAGCATTGGAACCTGTTTTGAAATCCCTTGCCATCGATACCTACGATCCGGAAGCAAATTATTTTTATGGTTTAATCAATGCCAAACTACATCATAAAAATGAAGCAAAAAGTGGATTCTCCATAGCCGCTCAGTCCACCTCTTACCGTTCGGCATCCTATACGGAACTGGCTGAATTATTCCTTTCTGAGAAAAAGTATTCAAAAGCAACCGAATATGCACAGAAAGCATTGACTTTCAATCAGAATAACCTTGCAGCAATGGAAATTTTAGCCATTATATATAGACAGACAGATAATCTTCCATTGTCGGATAAAATATTGTCGAATCTTTATGAGCTGGATGAAACCAATCCCTTTGTCGCATTTGAAAGGATCAGAAGAGGTGAAAGGGATTTAATCGAATTTAAGCAACTTATCAGGAATGAACTGCCCTTCGAGTCATATCTGGACTTAGCCATTAAATATTATCAATATGGATTTCCTGAAGAAAGCCTGGTGATATTGATGGCGGCACCGGAACATGTGACGGTATTGCTATGGCTGGCCTTTTTAGAGGCAGATCAGCGGGAAAACTGGTTGAAAAAGGGGCTCGATAGATCCCCTGATCTCGTTTTTCCTTACCGGGAAGAAACATTGGCTGCATTGGAAGAACTGATGAAATCAAATGATGATTGGAAATTAAAGTATTATGCCTCCTTGATCTACTGGAAAAAAGGTCTTGAACATCAGGCGATGGATTTGATGAAACAATGTGGAAACGAGCCGGATTACGCTCCATTTTATCTGGCGAAAGCCAAATTATTTGCAGGCGATTCAGCCGTTAAAAAGGAAGCGATCCTGAGGGCTAAATCACTCAATGATACGGATTGGAGAGTTAATCTCGCATTGATCGAACTATTAATGACTGAAGATAAATTTGAAGAAGCAGCTCAACTTGCTCAAAATGCGCTGAAAGAAAAACCGGAAATGGCCATTCTGGGAATTAATTATGGTGCTGCCCTGTTGCGATCAGGAGAATACAGGAAATGTCTTCAATTTCTGGATTCCTTTGATGTGTTGCCCTATGAAGGAGCTAATGAAGGACACAATATCTATCATGAAGCTTGTATCAGGGCGGCTTATGGTGAATTGAAAAAGAAAAAATATAATGCTGCCATCCATTATGCTGAAAAAGCAAAACAATGGCCTGTCAATCTGGGTGCCGGAAGGCCTTATGAGGTCGATGAAAGACTTGAAAATTATGTATTGGCGTATTGTTATGAAAGAATGGGAAAAAATTCAGAGGCTAATAGGCTTTATAATGTAGTAGCGGATTATAGAATCCCGGATGATCAAAATGAAAATACCGCCTTCTATTTACAAATAGTAGCCCTGAAAAAATTAAATCGTAATATGGATGCCAAGGGATTGATTCAAAAGATGGAATTGGAAGAACCTGGAAATATCTATGTTAAATGGGCCAAAGCCATAGAGAATCAGGAAGACCCGGGATTTATTACCAGAGAAATAATGGCTTCTGAACTGAAAACAATGCCTATCAATAATAATTTTCTGCTGGTGAATGAATTAATTGCCATTACTGAATGATTTGGCCTTAACCAATCAATGATTGAATAATTCATGAATCCGGTTTTCGTTATCAAAAGCAAAATCAAATGATGATATTAAAAAATCCGTATTTTAAACTTTTAGTTTGGGCCATATTAATGAATCACCTAAATTGCAGTGATCATACTGGGAAAAAACAGGCCGGAATGGAAATAGATCACTATACGATGGAAGATTTCAGCGAGGTCTCCAAAATTGATGTACATGCACATATCAATACCGAAGCCTCCTGGATGATCGATGAGGCACGGGCCAATCATTTTCGATTGATGGTGATGGCTGTAGATGTGGTGCCCGATTATCCACCTATTCCCGAGCAGCTAAGAGTCAGAATCAAACATTATCAGGAGCATCCCGATATTTTTATATTCAGTACCGCCTTTACACTGGATGGATGGGATGAACCGGGATGGAGTGGCCGGGTGATTGACCAGTTAAAAGAAGACTTTTCCAATGGTGCGGTCGGAGTAAAAGTATGGAAAAACATCGGAATGGATGCCCGTGAGGGAAACGGTAACCTGATTATGCTGGAGGATCCTAAATTTGATGATATATTCCGGTTCATTAGAGATCAAAATAAAGTGCTGATAAGCCATGCTGGAGAACCTAAAAACTGTTGGTTGCCATTGGATCAGATGACTGTGAAAAATGATTACAATTACTTCAGCGCACATCCGGAATTCCACATGTATCTCCATCCTGAATTACCGTCCTATGAACAACAGATGAAAGCCCGGAATAATATGCTTGATAAAAATCCTTCACTTACTTTTATTGGGGCGCATTTGGCGAGCCTGGAATGGAGCGTTGATGAGATAGCAAAGTTTCTTGACCGGTATCCGAATGCCTCCGTAGATCTGGCGGAAAGGATCAGTCATTTACAGTATCAGTCACAGAAGGATTATCAGAAGGTAAGGGACTTCATCTTGAAATACCAGGACCGGATACTCTATGGAACCGATTTTCAACAGTTGGAGGATACGGATCCCCAGGAGTTAAAAAAGAACATGAATGAAAGATGGATGCTGGATTGGAGATATTTTAATACAGAGGAGATGTTCACCGTACCGGAACTGGATGACTCAGTTAAGGGATTGGCTTTACCCAAAAACACAGTGGATAAAATATACAGGCTCAATGCGGAGAAAATTTTTCCGGACACCTGGAAATCAGGAAAGGAATGATTTAAGCTTGTATTTAAGAGACAAGTTTTAATTTATTAATAACCAGTTTTTTAACTGCATCAGTTGCAGGGGGAAACACTTTTCGTAGATCGATATCATCCGTCTCGCTCATCAATTTTTTAATGTGTTGCATAAATATATTTTTGATTTCAGTGGCCACATTGACTTTACAGATGCCCAGCCTGATGGCTTGTCTGATCTGATCATCAGGAACCCCTGATCCACCATGCAAAACCAGGCAGGCGGATGAAACCTGATTGATCTGCTGCAGTCTTTCGAAATCAAGCTTTGGCTCTTTCTTATAAAAACCGTGAGCGGTGCCAATCGCAATGGCCAATGCGTTCACTCCAGTGACATCCACAAACCTTTTGACATCACTGGGTTCGGTATAATCTAATTTATCTCTCGACTGACCGAGTTTAGCAACATATCCAAGTTCTGCTTCCACATTGGAACCATAATTTTGAGCGAGTCTTACCACCTTGTTGGTCATTTCAATATTTTCTTCAATCGATAATTCTGATGCATCAATCATGACGGAATCAAAACCTGCTTTCAGGCATTGTTCGGCAAGATCCACTGAATCGCCATGATCAAGATGGATCCATGATTCCACTTTATAATAATCGATCGCAGAACGCGCCATAGCAACCGCATTCTGCAAACCCATATAATCGATGGAACTTTTTGTTAATTGCAATATGATTGGAAGATGAGTCTCTTTTGCGGCCTCCATCAGGCCTTTAAGCGTTTCAAAATTATAAAAGTTGGTGGCGAGCAGCGCACGGTGCTGATCCCTCATTTCCTGAAGTTTGTCCTGCAGATTCATTCCGTTTAAATAAATTACCTATCCATTAATTAAAAAATTAAATCTTTTTTCAGCTTTCTCTTTCACGCTGTCATAGTTAACAAAAGCAGCCGTTCCACCTGATGCGGTTGTATTGATGGCCCCCATCAGATTCCCAAACTGAAGACATTCATTTAATTCCGCATGTTGTAAAAATTTAAAAATAAATCCCGCATTGAAACTATCACCCGCACCAATGGCATCGATTACCTTTTTATTCAAAAATGGTTTCGATGGAAAACTTTTTCCCTCATAAATGCCTAATGACCCTTTGTTTCCCATTTTAATGGCGATTATGTTGGTATATTCTTTTACAGTCTCAATTGCATGATTCATATTTTTCGTTTTTGTCAATGCCATAACTTCTTGAATATTAGGTAGAAATACATCGACCAATGGAAGTATTTTTTTAAGATCCAGATTCCATTTTTCCAGTGGGTCCCATTGTGTGTCGAGTGAGGTCGTAATATCCAGTTCTTTTGCGGACTTTAAGATCTGACGGAGTTCAGACTGGATTCCAGGCTGAAGAAAGACGGAGGAAATGTGGATATGATGGCATTGTTTAAGAATGTCAGAAGTGATATTATCCTTCGTCAGATGTTCCATCGCCCCGGGATGTGTGATCATGGCCCTGTCTTCCCCATAATTCAACACGATGGTAGCCCCGGTTTTATACTGGCTACTGCAGATGATATATTCGGTAGATACCTGCTTTGCCTGAAGTGCATTCATCACCAGTTTCCCAAATTCGTCATTCCCGGTTATGCCCAGAAAAGCCACCCGGGGTCCTAATACACTCAGGTTGCTGGCAAATATTGCGGATGAACTCCCCATCACTAATTGCATATCCTGGGCCAATCTTTCGGTCCCGATACGAGGGAACGCGTCTATATGATTAAGAATTAAATCAACATTGAGCTCTCCAATCACCAAAACATCATATTTCTTCATCAAAAGGGATCTAAATGATATAAGGCATCAAATTATTTTCAGATTAACAATTTTTATTAATTTTTATTCTTTTCAGCAGCTTTTCCACATCATGCTTATAAAGCATACCCAGATCTTCCCTCAGGCAATTGGCCCCTCCACACGCCACTCCAAGTTTCAGCATTTTCTCAGTATCCATTTTTTTCATAAAACCGATGGCCAGCCCAGCGGTCAGGCAATCCCCGCTTCCTACTGTACTGTAAATGCGATCTATGTCCACGTTCCCATGAATAAGTTCATCGTTGATGCCCAGGAATAATCCTTCTTTGCCTGCAGTAATGGCAACCAGTTCAGCATATTGCCTGAAATGATCGATGATGTCATGCATATCCGATAAATTCGATAGTTCTTTGCTTTCGGCATCATTCAGATGAATGGCGTAAGGTTTTTCTTTTAAACCCAATTGAAATGATTCACCGGTAGCATCCAGAAATACAGGTTTATCAAATTTTTTAGCTTCCTTTATCAATTCAGCATAACCAAAAGAGGGAGCACCCTCAGGCCAGGATCCGCTTAGCGTTATGACCCCGGAATTATTCACATGACCATTAAAGATATTCTTAAATTCCAGATAGACTGCAGGCGAGATCTCGGGTCCACATCCCAGCAATTCAGTATCGTCGTAAACGCCATTAGATTTAAAGGTGATACAGGATCTTGACCAATCCTTCAATTCAGGACCAATACAGTGGATGTTCCTTTTATTACATTCATTTTTAATCCATCTTCCCGTTTCACCTCCCCAGAAACCAAGAAGGGTAACTTCTTCACCCAATTCTGCCGCAGCCAGGGCCACATGAATGCCCTTACCACCTGGATATCTTTTTTCCCGGGAGGCACGGTGTACCTTTCCTGGCGCGAGCGACTCCACCCATACAAAAGTATCAACCGAAGGATTTGGACAAACTGCTAACAACATGACCAGTCTTAAATGTATGTAAACCAGGATTCCATGAATATAAAATATTTGAATAGAGATAATTCCCGGATCTGTCCCATGGTAATGAATGTTTTTTTCTTCACAAAACTTGATTCAAAATCTATCATTTGCTAATTCAATTTTGGTTTAAGAGATCTGATAAATAAAGAAATTAGAATTACCAGCACTAAAAAACCATGAAGAGCCAAATCAACCCGAATGCCCCAGATCTCGTCTGGAATATATTCCGATAGTGAAATTAAAAATAAGAATAGAGCGATCGCCGAAGCGATGATCAATTCCTTTCCAGGTTGTTTTTTCGATAATATTCCAACCAGGATGATTGGAGCGATCATAGATGTCCCGGTAAAGCTTACCCTGGCAAGCAATACCAGTTCATCACTCATCATCACTGAAAATATCAAAACAACCACGGTAAAGAGCGCCAGGGAGATCCTTGTTTTCAGAAGGACCGATTTATCATCTCCCTTGATCAGGGATCTGAATTCTGAACCCAGCGCAAATACCTGTGCATTTGAAGTTGACAGAACCGCCGCAAACAAACCTACAATTGCGAGCGCGGCGAGTGCTTCCCCTTGATCAAAAAGCAGTGTATTCGATATAAAATCCCGGGTGCTTGCCGCTGTATATCTGACTGCCCCATACATCCCTATAAAAGCAGTTGCAATAAACACGAGTAGCGAAACAAGGCAAAGACCTGCGGCCATACGGTAGGTTTCTCTCATGCTTCTCATAACCACGATCCTTGTGGAAAATTGGGGTTGTGTTGCAGGTAGTAAAAGAATGGAGATGAAGGAAGCCATTAAAAATTGAACGGTAAATAATCCCTGGGGACCGGGGGTGGATAGGAGGCGGTCATCCACCATTTGTACCTGATTAAAGAGGTTGCTTACATTGCCGAAATATTTCACACAATTATATCCTATGATCCATAAAACGATCAATAACAAGAGTGCCTGAATGGCATCACTGAATACAATGGCTTTTAATCCACCGATGATTCCGTAGGCAAGCATGATCACTACTATGATCAATGCCCAGCCCCAGGAAGGAAGCAGTTCCGGGAAAATCGCATTGAAAAAAATAGAGATACCCCTGATTTGAATTGCCACATAAGGTATCAGGAAAAGAAAAGCTCCCACAAATACTATATAACCGGCCCATTTTGTCTGGTAGACATTACTCATCATACCGGCCATCCCCTTAAAACCTACTGTTTTTGCTTTGTTTCTAAGATAATACCCAAACCAGAAAATGAAAAAGAACATCGCACCGTCCGATACGGCAAGGAATATCCAGGCGCCCACTCCATGTACCCTGTAAAAATCAGGCATTCCCATAAAAATAAAGGCACTGAATAAAGCGGCGGCGTAAGTCAACATACCCAGCATGGCCCCAATATTCGAGCCGGCCAGCATAAAATCATCAAGGCTCCTTTTTTTATTATAAGTCCGGGTGGAAGCGTATATTAATAACCCGATGTAGACAATGCTGAAGATCCAAAACCAGGTAATCATAGATTTTTGTCTTTATGATTGGCACCAGGATGAACTTTAATCCCAATAAAAATCAATACCGTGTAACCCAATGACAACATTATTCCAGTCCAGAGCGTGTAGGGTAATCCTAAAAGTTTTGGCATATAAGTGTACGCCGGAATTACAAGAGGGGTGAAGGTGATGATTGAAAGTAACACGACTCCCCATTGACATAATTTCCAGATTAGTTTTCGCTGTTTCATGTTTATATTTGAGATCGTTAATTTACTTCACAAAATCCATTTTCCAGATCGTAGAAATTTCGGGAGGATAATTCTTCTATTAAAAATCGGGCCATAATTGAATTTTATGCCTGACGGTTAAAATATTCGCCATCCAATCACGGCCCCACAATCAAATCTTGAACATCGGAAAAAAACCACGTTAATGGAAATATTTTCTCTGATTTCTCTCTGAAATAAATAAAAAATAATTAGTATGATAGAGTCCTTGATAAAAATCCAGCCAGTGGATCTCACTGAGCCATACTACAGTTTCGGAATATGATTAATCGTATTTAAAGCAGGAGGGAATCTGGATACACTTTTGGGATAATCAAATAAAATAAGGAAATTACGAATGTTTATAGACATCTGGAATTTCTGTTTTATTATGAATCATCGTTCATGGAAAGTAAAATACATTGGTTTGCATTGGTTCTTCCTATGCTTATCGCATGCAATCAAAAAAAAGAGATCATGACCTATCATATAAACAAGCTGAACAACCCGGTTGAAATCAATGCCGTGTGGGATAAATACCCATGGAACGACATTGAAGCAATTCAGCTGACAAATTATATGGGGGAGAAGCCGGCCCATTTTCCGGTCACTTACGCCAAAGTCGCTTATAACGAAAAAGCAATTTATGTTATTTTCCATGTAGAGGACCAATATGTAAAGGCGGTACATGCTAAAAACCAGGATGCGGTGTATAAGGATAGTTGTGTGGAGTTTTTCTTCATTCCGGATGGAAAGATTGAGCATGGTTATTTCAACCTGGAAATGAATTGCGGAGGAACCATGTTGTTTCATCACCAGATAAAGCCCCGTTCAGGGAGTGTAGCCATCATCCCGGAACATATTTCCCAAATAGAGGTGGCAACCACCTTACCAAAAATTGTGGATCCTGAAATGGCGGCTAAGACTTCCTGGGTGGTTGAATACCGGATCCCCTTTTCCATTCTGAAGGAATATCATGATTTTGCCAATCCTTCTGAAGGTTCTGAATGGAAGGCTAATTTTTATAAATGTGCCGATGAATCTTCCCATCCCCATTGGATCACCTGGGCACCGGTGAAGAATCCGGCACCTGATTTTCATTTGCCTGAATTTTTTGGTACAATCGAATTTTAATCAGGAAATATTTCTTTTGATCAGGTCGATATTTTTTATAACACAGGATTTCTGTTTAACTCCATCTAGATCCTTCGCGGGGAGACCAGGATGAAAAATTATTCGGTTTATTAACGAATCCCTATGTAAACATTTTTTCCCTGGGATTCACAAAAGTCAGGACGGATCTTTAGGATGATAAAAAATTATCAGGAACGGTTAATTACAGTTAATTTGATGAACTCTTGTTTGCTTATATGGAGGGGAAGCATGGTTGTAAACATGATACTGGAAATTCAATTAGTCTCGGGGAGCTCTATTCTGGTTAATTGGGTAGCCTTATAAAAAGATAATTCTTAGCGCAACAATTCCATAAAAAATTCATTAATCTGCCTGGAATCAAATGATCATCGGCGGAAGGTTTATCATGGCCGATATTTTCAAAATAAAATGTTACGGAATAATGACGATTGTGAATCCAACAATGTCATTTCAGAATAAAAAAGCTGGATTCATTCAATAACGGTTAAAATAAAAACTATTTTTTATATTCCCGTTTATAAAAATGGATTAAAATCATTGATTGACCCGGTATGTAACCTTCCATCTACCTTGATGTTCCAGACATAGATGCCGTCATTCACCGTCTTATCCAGATCATTCCGGTGATCCCATTCAAGTGTGGCGCTTGAAGAAATCGTTGATTGAGATTTAAAAGACCTGATCACTTTTCCCCTGGGATCTTCAATTCTGGATTCTATGGTATGATTTCTTTTGGATTTATCAAGAAAAACCTGAACCTGATACCTGTCATTTGACCGTCTCACTTCGCTGATCCGGGAATGACTATTCTGAAGCGTCGGTAATTCGTATTCCCGTGGTTCAGAAGATAAATCAAAGGATTGAACATTTTTCAATGACATACTGCCCAATTCATGCTTTTCAGAGGCGATCGGCAGAAATGAAGCATTTGGATGACCCTCAGGAGTCCTGCCATCTGTTGTCCCGATTGCAGATATTCCATGCTGCTTTCGGGCCATATTGATCATATTGAGCAAATAGGTGTCCAATGCTACTGGGTCCTGGCTGACAGCAAGCATATTGGTCTGAAAGACTTTGCCTGACAGAGGGCCCCCCTGATAAACACCCGTGATCGCATCCAGAATATTAAGCAAGTAGGGAGAATGCTCATTAATATTTTTATAAAATGCCGGAACACATAAGCGGGTACCTGCATAGGGACTGTCCTCACGCATCCATTCAGATCCATGGGTCCCTACCGGATTGTCAGTACATCCATAGTTGTTTTTCATCGCACCCGTAATTCCTGCCTCCCGGTGATCTTTGCCGATGGCATAATTGATCAGGAAATCATTGGAATAAACCGCTTGATAAATCCGTTGGGGTGCCTGATAGGGCTCAGGATAATCAGGGGCCGCGATAAATTGAGGGGCTTCCGGCGGTAATTCTAAAGGATTGGTCGCATAGATCCAGTGTTGTCCACATGCCCCGGGTCTAGTGTCTTTGTAAAGGCCCTGACTATCAACAGTAACCGGACGATAGCCCTGGATCAAAGGATAAAACTGCCGGGTTCCCACGGAGTACATCCTTTCAAATAAAGTGATATTTTCAACCGGGAATGTGCCATCCAGCATCTGGGTGAGTCCTGTAATAATGGCATCGGTCACAGCGGATTTAGGCCCAAAAGGACAGTAAAACTTAGACCAATCATTCTCCACGTCATTTTTCCAGTCTCCATACGAAAAATTAAGTTTTATCCCGATTTTCGTATTTATATTGGGGTGCCCGGCTGGAAAAAGTGATTCCCAGGCTTTTCCAACACTTGATTGGTTGGTAAGCTTCATGACCGCTGTATCCACCATTCTGGCGGCCCGGGCATTGATCATATCATAAGTAAGGATCTTGTCTACAATGACTCCATCTGAGTTCAAGGTGCCACCTTCCTGAAATCCAAGACTGGCAACCATTTTGTCATAAATGCTAATTACCGGAGATGCATAGGCATCTGCATAAAGTGGTTTAGGCCAGCCATAGAGAAGCGGTGATGCCAGAAGCGTACCAAAGCTATACTTAACGAATTCCCGACGTTTCATTTTTACCAAAATAAATCGCAATGTAATAATTTCATTGAATTAATACAAAACTTCTTTTGTGTAATGAGATTAAATGTTTCCCATTCATTGTACACATGAATATGGCTTTCCTTTAAAAAATCCCGGTTGAATGCCAATTTCCCAATGGTTGCATTATGAAAGACATCGTATAGATATAAAAAATTATTTTGAAAATAAAGTGATATTCCCGTGATAGAAAAGGCCACTTGTGCAAGTATGCAATGCTGATAATTTTTTATGGCTTCAGCCACCGGTTAAGAAAAAGGATCCCACTTTCTGTTCCTGCTTCATGACCCCCTTCAAAAAGGTACATTTCAATTCTGTCTTCAATATTCAATTTCTCGTAATGGATTTTAGCGATCTTAAATTCCTCAATAACCTGGGGCCAATGTGCAATTCTGTCACTTTTACCATGTTGGATTAAAAGCGGTCTGGGACATATCAATGAGACAACATCATGGTCAGAAAAAGCAGTCAGCCAACCCCGGAAAAAAGCATGCTCCTCATCCACCACCAAAAAACTAACATAACGGTCATCCGGGATGGCCATTTTATTAAGCCTGTGGTTAAACCATGCGCTCACGACCCCTGCTTTGATCCTTGATTCAAGCGGCATCCAGAACATGGTTGCCATACCACCCAGCGATACGCCCCACATGCCCACCCGGTCTGAATCTATCCTTGGATCGGTCAGTACCACATCCAGTAAATGTTGCAAACGCACCAATTCAATGCCTGGCAAGGTGGTATCGATCAGCCGGCACAAGCGTTCAATATAATTTCTGTTTTCTTTTGCACGTAAATTCAAGGGAGCCAGAACAGCAAATCCAGCTTTCAGCAATTCCCGTGCATAAGCGTGATAGGCTTCATTATCCATTTCAAAAGGGGTTTCCGGATAGGACCCGATCCCATGCTGAGCGATCACAAGCGGCACGGGATCATTTTTGCTGGCCCCTTCCGGGAATGCCAGGATTGCCTGGGCGGTAACAGGGCCGAGCGGAAGTTCGATCCATTCTGCATGAATGTCTTTCAAATAAGGATGAGCTTCCTTTTTGAGAGATCCGGTTTTCCTGAGCTCCGGTGGATTTAAGATGGCCCTCCATTGTTCCCTGTTGGATGTAACACTCCGTTCAAATGCATCGATGCTACTGTAATCCCTTTTCCATGCAATTTCTGCCCTTTCAGGATATCCTTCAAGGATCCATCGCTGTAAATAATTCTCAAGTTGATCTTTGTACGCAAGGGTACGTTGTTCCATCATCTGCTCCATCGGTCCTTTGCTCGGGTCCTGAAGGTTTTTATTACCCTGGCCGAGGACAGTCTGACAAAACAAAACCTGATTCAGTAAATACAGGATGACGGATAATCTTACAAGAGCAGGATGGAGCCCCCTTTCTTTTTGATTATAGCAGTTGTTCCCTGTTCTCATATATTTTTTGAATGGCATTGACGATATCATCCATATCTTTACGATCACCCAGCAACATATTCTGGAACAACCAGACGGCCTCCTGTGTTAACTGGTCATTATCGGGAAGATTTTTCAGTTCTTCGCGGTAAGCATCTAAACGTTGTTTTGTAAACAGCCTCTTATATCCTGTAGAATTCAATGCTTCTTCCATCAGGCCATCATGGTATTGCGGTCCATATCCTTCCGAACAGGGGATACCCTCGGCAGATAATGCTTTCAGAAATTTTTCGCGGGGCAAATCGTCAAAATGTTCTTTTTTGTACCGGAACGGGTAAAGATGATAGGCCGATCGGGTAGCTCCATTGGCGAGTTTATAGGGAATGATCCCGGGTATTTCTTTCAGCTTGGAATCTAGGAACAGGGCATTTTCCAGCCGTTTGTCTGCATCTGCATGAATCCGTTGCATCTGGGACATCAGGATAACCGCCTGCATTTCCATCATTCTTTTATTCCCGCCGCGAAATGGGTAGCCGCTGTATTCACTGGCGTGGTTACCATAAGGTCGGCCGCAATTATGATAGGAATAACAGAGGTCCATGATTTCATCGTTATTTCCGGTAACCGCACCGCCTTCTCCGGAGGGCAGGTGTTTTGAGTTCTGAAAACTGAAACATCCCAGGTCACCCAGGCTGCCACATTTTTTACCCTCATATTCAGCAAGCCAGGCCTGGCAGGCATCTTCAATCACGACGAGATTATGTTTCCCGGCGATGGCATTGATGCGGTTCATGTCGGCTGGTAATCCGAGAATATGAACTGGTAAAATGGCTTTTGTCCGTTCGTTGATCTTATCTTCAATTTTATCCGGATTGATGGTGAATGTTTCCTGGTCCGTATCTGCGAAAACTGGCAGCGCTTTCTGATTAAATACGACATTGTAGGTAGCTATAAAGGTATAAGGCGATACGATGACCTCATCTCCGGCGTCCACACCCAGCACATGCAACGCAGTTTCAAGAGCAGTGGTACCACTCGCTGTGGCAAGCGCACGTTTCGTACCTATTAAATCAGCATAGCGCTTTTCAAATTCAGCCACATTTGTTCCCCATTCCCGGTACCATTTCCCACTTCGCAATACTGACAACATGGACTCTTCAGCCTCAGGATCCCAGACTGGCCAATCCATCCAACCGGAAGTTCTTACCGGATTTCCACCCAGCAGGGCCGGTTTATCTGTAACCTTATTCAGATTTCCGCAGGAAGGAGCTGCTGTTGCAATCATGACACCGATTGCACTGGCTGATGTTGTGGTGATAAACTGTCGTCTTGTCAAACTGTTATTGCTCATGATATAAAAAGATTTGATATTAAAATATAATTATTTCATTCCATAGGCTTGCCCTACAACAAAAATCGAGGTTTCATTATGAAAACCTGATTGCATGGCATTATTTTAGTAATCCAGTCTCTTTACAAAGTATCTTCATCAAACATGCCCAGTATTTTCAAGGCATTTTTATTATATAATTTCTCCAAAACCTCATCCGGAAGATGAATTCCATAAATCATCCAGCGAGCCTGCAGATGATGCCCACCAGCTGGATCAATGTATTCATCGTCTGTTTCAAGAAACCGGTAATAAATCCGGTAGGATTCTGCATTGGGTTCTGTATCGGTGCCAAATAAAATACGATCCTGGTAGGCAATCATAAATTTTCTTGCGGTATAGGGTTGACGGCCGAGATCACTGATCCTGGCGTCTATATCCACATAAAAATTTGGATAAAGGTCAAGCCAGTTTGCCACTACATGCAATTCTTCCGGTAGGGTACCCATATGGGCACCGATGAAAATGGTATTCGGATGCCTTGCAAATACACGATTGCGTTGAGCTAGTATTTCTTCTTTGGAAGGAAATTCATCTCCATAAAACGACCAGTCCGGATGGGCTCCCAATTCATCGTATCTTTCATTGAACTGATCAACAGGGGTGAAAAAGGCCTTGGGATCGGATACATGGATCATGACCGGAATCCTTAATTCCCCGCATTTTGCCCAGATGGGGTCCAGACGGGGATCATCCACAGGTACAAGCTTTCCACTTTTATCCCTAACAGTAAGCCCGAGATTCTTGGCGATTTTCAGCCCCCTGGCACCCATCTTAACCGCTTTTTCCAGCTTTTCAGCTTCTCTGACTCCAAAATCCGGATCGTCAATCCCACTGAAATCAGGCCGGAAAAAAACAATGAATCGATCCTTGGCTACAGACTGCGAAACTTTCAGATGTTCTTTAAAGAAATCATCTTTCGAATTGCCATCCAGGCTGACGCATTTCCAAACGCCCGCTTTATCCATTTCTTCCAGGTATTTTTCTGTATTTTCCAGATCACCGAGATGGTTATGAATATCGATCACCGGGTATTTGGGTCTAAGTACCTGGGTTTCCTTCACTACCAGCTGACTTACCGGCTTCCAATCAAGTAGTTTTAAATCTCCTTCTCCTTGCTGGGCATTTAGAAATCCCAATGAAGCGAAGAAAAAGAAAGAGAGTAATGGGAAAAGTCTGGATTTCATGATCATTCACAATTAAGCCTTCAATAATACCGCCTTTTTAGTTATAGATTTTTGATAAACATTTCAAATTCTGATGAAGATTTTTCTTTTGTATAACCAGTAACATATATACCAAAGTAAAAACAGAACGATCAAACTGGTAAGCAATGCTGCGGTAACTTCTCCAGTCCAGCCAAATATTAAGAATGAAAAGGGATGTATGATTCGTTCTATGAATCCAGCGCCTCCTACATGAGCAAACAGATAAATGAACAAGGGATTCATCCCCACGATCGCAAAGAATATTGACCATTTTTTCTGCTTCATCATATCAATTAACCAGTATGAGAAAGCCAGCGATAAAATTGTCCATCCACCACTCGCAAGTATGAAGGAAGAGGTGCAGATGCGTTTGATAATGGGCGTGACCGGATCAAGGGCATAACCAGCAACTACGCCAATCACACCTGCAATGATAAGTATTCTTAGTTTTTGCTGGTTTGTCCGGTCGCTCATCAGTAATTGTCCGGCCAGCACTCCCCATATCGTATGGGCCGCGGTTGGAATGGCATTAAAAGATACCCAATGTCCATTTAAATCGGCTCCTCCATATTGAAGATCCAGCCAGGTGCCAAAATTTTCATTGGGCACAAACGGATGATTAAATCCCGCTACCGGAAAAACACGATAGATCAATTCAGTGATGGCAATCAGGATCAGGGAAAAAATAATCTGGGTCCTGACGGATTTATCCATGACCAGGTAGGCCAACAAATAGGTTACGGAAAGTTGTGCCAGCACATTCTGGAACCTGAATTCTATTTTTCCGGGACCTATGCAGTATAAAGCCCATCCGAACAGGAGCAGTAAAAGTGCCCGCTGGTAAATATGTTTGCTGATATCTGCTTCCGCTTGCCCCTTTTCCTTCGATTTGCGATGGAATAAGGCATGGCAACCCCGACAATGAACATAAAGTAGGGCTGTATCAGATCCCAGAAACGAAGCCCATGCCATGGGTGATGATGGAATTGTGTTCCAATAGCACTGATAAGCGTTCCATCAAAGACTTCGCTCGTCATCAGGGAATAGATTTCTGTCGATTCCGCAATCAACAGAAACATGGTAAGTCCCCGGAAGAAATCCAGTGAGAACAAACGTTCTACCGATCTTTGGCTATTCAAATCAGTTTGTGTCACGATGTAATAATTTAAAGTATGGTATAAATATTCATTATATATTTTAATGCAACATTGAATGAAAGAGAAATAGGATAATAAAATGGGTATCTTTTTCTTTCGTGATTACTTTCTGTTTCAAAAAAAATATGACTAAAAATTGCACACTTGATATTTTATAATCGAGCATAAATTATGTTATTATTTGATATAATCAAATTCCTGTTTTAATATTTCAAAAAGGGGGTTATCCGTTCTTGGCAATGAGGGGTTTTCTCCTCTTTCCCTGGCCTGCCAGTATTTCCAGCTCAGGGGCTCTGTTCCCAATTCATAATCATAGCCATCCCACTCATCTTCCCTGAATGAGTAGAAAGCCCAATGAAATCTATTCCGGTTTAAAAAATCAATTAGATCCCTTAAATATTCGGATGCTCCCTCATTTTTTCTCATACATCCAAATTCTCCCGCTACGATGCGGCTCGGGGAAATGCCTTGGAGTTTCACCCAATTTAAAAATGGCTTGAAATATCCTTCAATCGTATTTTTACCCCAATAAATAGTATCATTTCCAAAAGGGACCTTTCCCGGATAGACATAATTGTTTTTCTCTTTATAATTTTTATTGGAAGTAAATTCATAGGGTTCATACATATGAAAAGCATATAAAATATTATTACCCGCGAAAGTCTCCGGCCAATAACAAAAAGCACCCGGCTGACCATACCATCCTGCATCCAGCATCATTACTGCATCTGGATCTATTTTTAAGAGGGCACTTATAATTTTCTTGTAAAATTGAAAGAGGTCCCTTGGAGTATCTTTGATTTCATCATACCAATCCAGAAACCTTGAAACCTCTCCGGGGCCAATATGTTCTTCAATTCCCATTCCAAATTCAGGACAGGGCTCATTTATAATATTATATGCCACAATATTGGTGTGATCTTTTAGTTGTGAAACCAGATCAGTCCAGAACCGGATGGATTGTTCCCAATATTCATAGGAATCCCACAATCTTGTATCCCATTGGAAATTGTTATTCTGACGGTACCTGCTACCTGGCAAACTTAACGGAGTGATTACGAGTTTAATGTCATATTTTTCAGCCCATTGAATCACCTGCTCCAATATGGCAAGATCTTCTTCAACTAAGCCCTGGTAATTGGAGGCATCCCCAATCAAAAAATCGCGATGGGCTGAACTCCATTTATCATAGGTCAGCCGGACCCATTCTACTCCAAGTTCACTTGCCTCCCTAAACCATGTTTCAGTGGGGACCTGATTAAAATAATTTGTTCCTTTTCTCTGTGTATTCCAGAACTCGATTGTTGAAGCAAAAGAATAAGAGGTCAAGGACGAACAATGAATAAATACAATAAAGATTAAAATACTTAGGCGCATGTTAACTGTTAATTAGATTATTCGATCCTGATATCTCCTACAGGATACCATCCGTCAGCTGTTTTGCCTTCTATCGCGATGGGAACGAGGCGATCGGGAGCACTGTGGAATACCAGTCCCATTTCCAAGGCATAATCCCCGGCTGATAATTCTGGAGGAATGGGGTATTCGACTTCTACTGAAATACTGCCTGGCAACCAACCGCGGATAGATTGCGCTGATATATTTATGTCCTGAATTTGATCCCGGTTGTCCCTGAGCCGGAATGCAACCCGAAAATCGCGATAGGGTGGAGCAATTCCCTTATTTTCCCAGTCCAGTAAGATGCCAAGGTTTGACCCCGGATCAATACTTTTTTCAAAACTTATCTTTCTTAACACCAGTCTGAATCCCAGATTCATGACCAGTCTTTCGACCTCAGATTTATATTCATCAGGGATATAATCGGACTTGTTATGTGCCAGAGAAGCATGCCACGCAATGGCGTCATTGATAATCTGAGTGATGGCTTTTCCTTCAGAATACCAGCTTTTCATGGTATAACATGATTCCAGGGCGACCGGACCATTTTTCCACGCATCGGGAATCAGCTCATGAGCGGGCCAATAGGAATCATGGTGATGATTCCATCCCATCCCATCAGGCAGATAATTACCCCAGCAATCACCCCGCCAGGCACTACGTCCCTTTGCTGCTGCATAGGCAATGCCTTCCTTGTCATCCACAAGGGCAATCAACGGTGTGTTGGGGAAAGATTCATAATAAAGGTCTATGATCTCATTACGTGTTTCCCGGCTAGGCATCAGTTCAGGGTGACAGTATTCATGCCATTCTCCCCAGAGGCCCACCGAACCAATATCCACGGAACCAAGGTCGGGATGTCCGTCATACCGATCGCCTATGGTGCGGATCAATTTTGTATGATACGCTTTGATCACCGGATCCTCCAGGTCAGGACTGTAATAATCTTCATTTTCGCAATTGGTCCATCGCATGCTGACGCCTTTATCAACCAGCCATTGCGGAATGCCAACTTCGTATTCACCCGGCCACTCCAGCATGATCCGGAATTCAAGTGTTTGACCATTTTCATGTGCCCTTTCGAGATGCCCGTCAATCAAAGCCCAGTTATATTCTCCTTCCTGAGGTTCAATTTGTTCCCACATCCAGCGAAAATATGCTGAGCCTGAACTGAAAGGCATGTCACGTAAACTCTGATCCTCATCAGCAAACCTGCCAAATGTCTGAAAGCCAATACCGGGGATCTTAAGAAAACCTGTATATTCTTTGATATCCGAGACCTCTTTTTCGGGTTCTGAGTCCTTTGAACAATTAATTGGAATAATTGACAAAAAAAGGAGGGGGAAAATTTTTAAAAATTTTACAGTAACATTAATATACCGTGCCATAATCGATCCGATTTAATCAGTTCTTTAGTTTATTCATTTTCAAGTGCCAGCAAAAATGCCGAAAATACCGCAAGTACGATTCCGATCATGATAATCAGATGCGGAATTACCTGGTAAATTGAAAGGGATATGATGATTGTAATAACAGGAGCCAACGCATTCGTCATGGGGCTGACGATGATCGCCTTTCCATAACGGAAGGCATATACCAGCATCAAAGCTCCTACCGCATTCAATATCTGTATCATTCCGGTCATCCAGGGGCCCTTAAATCCCCAGTTAATGGGTTGACTGAAATCTGTCATCCAGATTGCGAACGGAATAAGTGCAATACCTGTCAACATCATATAAAAAAAAATGCTTTCGGCTCTCATGGATTGATTGGCAAACTTCATCACAAAAGCCTGTAATCCCCAGGCCAGGAAAACCAACAGGGATAAAAGGATCCATAAATAATTATCAGAATGGATACCCTCCACTGATTGGTACGACAGCAGCGGTATGGCCAAAAGAGCCAGAAAAATCCCAATCCAGCCACGTATACTGGCTTTTTCTTTCAAAAAAATTAACGAAAGTATAATTGTGACTACAGGAGACAAAGAAATGAAAGGGAATACCAGGTAAGCGGGTCCAGATCTGAGGGCCAAGAAAAGGATGAGCTGGCCACCGGCACCCGTTAATCCAATCGTAAGACCAAGATAAATTGAACGGGCATTAAATTCCAGCCTCCATTTGACTAACCAAAGTGCAATCAGGGAAGGAAATATCATGGTCAATGCCCAGACAGAATAGCCAAGCGTAGCCGGGAAACCACTTTTTTCAGGTATCTCGATCAGGGCACCCCAAAGGCCCCAGAAAGTCGTAGTTATAATGGCAAACAGTAACCAGGGTTTTCCTTTCTGCATGCTGAATCAGTATGAATATATCTTAACTCCCTGGACTACTCTCGAAATGACGCCGGATTCAGAAGGATTATCCGGGTTGAATCCAAGACCAAGAGATTTGAAGTATCCTAAAATTTGAGCTGGCAACACATCACAAACAGATATAAACGACTCATCGATCGTTCCAATGCCATCACCAAGGATAATATCGAGATCTAGGCAATAATTTCTCTCCATTGGACTTTCAGATACTCCGATGGCATACATCCCAAGTTCCTGTTTACAAACTTCGGAGACGAGGTCATTTTCATATTGTTCCACATATTTGTTATTGCTGAACAAATAAATGACTAGGGTCGATTTATCTATGACAGCTTTTGGACCGTGTCGAAAACCAAGGAAGGAATCGTGTTTGCAAATGATCTTCCCGTTTGTAAGTTCCTGCAATTTTAAATGGGATTCCCTGGCAGCTCCCCTAAGCGGACCGGATCCCAGGAACACCACTCTTTTAAAATCTTTTTTAGATATCTGAAATAGTTTTTCCGAATAATTCTTTAATATTTTGACTCCATAAGAAACCAATATGGATACCTGCCTTTCCAGATCTTTCATATCATGGATCTTTGAGATCAGAATTCCACTTAACAGCATGGAGGTAAAGCTGGCCGTCATGGCCAATCCTTTATCATTGGTCTCCGGAGGTAATAAGAATACCAGATTATTTTTTTTATTTTTCTCCTGGGCTAATTTACCGTTCGCATTGCAGGTAATAATCAGGTGATAAACCTGGGTACATAATTCATTTACCAGGTTTACAGCGGCGATGCTTTCTGGGCTATCTCCCGATCGGGCGAATGAAACAAGCAGGGTAGGTCTTTCTTTCTGAAGAAAAAGATCAGGATGGGTCACCAGGTCGGTTGTACTGATAGCCCGGGTCAATACATGGGTGTTTTTTTGAAACGAACCTTGTAAGGCCACTCCGATAAATGCCGAACTGCCTGCCCCGGTCAGGATGACTACCAATTCTTTTTTACTATAAACGTGATCCAGGAATTTCCTCAGATCGAATTGCTGTTTCAGAATATATTGCCAGGTTTGCCTCCAGAGATCTGGTTGACTGGAAATTTCAAAAGAAGTGTTGTTCTTAAATGTTGTATTCCTGTCCAGATAATTAGATGGGCCTGTATGATTCATAAAAAATAGTAGAAAAAGTTATTTTTTATAGGATAATAAAGGTAATATTTTTTTTAAGAAAACAAATGATATGATATGAAAAATAATAGATAATAATAAGTATTTAAAAGATATTATCTTTCATTTGATTTAGATAAATTTTATTTATATTTATAATTATATCATTCGAAACTTTAAAGCAGGCCGTATGGGTAAATAAAAATTTTTTTGGTGAACTATTCGAATTAAATAAGATGGAAAAGACCAAAAGAAATACGGTGCAGAGAAGAACCATAATTCTCGAGCAATTGGATGGGCAAGGTCAGGTATTTGTCAACGATCTAAGCAAACAATTTGAGGTAAGTGAAGTAACAGTACGGAATGATTTATTACAGCTGGAGAAAAAAAATATGCTTATCCGCGCCAGAGGAGGAGCCATTAAGACCAATCGGGTTGGAATCGATTATGAACTTTCAAAGAAGCATAAGTTAAACCTGGAACTGAAGCAGAGAATTGGCAAAAGAGCCGCAAAATTGATTGGGGATGGGGATACGATCATTATTGATTCGGGGACTACCACGATGGAGATGACGAAAAATATATCCCCCGAATGTCACATTACTGTCATAACCAACGCGTTAAATATCGCCAACCAGTTGGCTCACAGTCAGAATAAGGAAGTCATAATGCCCGGCGGATTCCTAAGAAAGGAATCATTATCCCTGGTGGGCACTCCAGCTGAAAAAAGTTTTAAAAGTTTCCTGAGTGATAAGTTGTTTCTGGGCGTTGATGGCTTCGATATTGATTACGGCTTAATGACCCCAAATATCGAGGAAGCACACCTGAATCAAACAATGATTGAGATTTCACGACAGGTGATCGTGCTGGCGGATTCCAGTAAAATTTTTAAAAGAAACCTGGCGATCATTTGCCCGATTTCCAAGATCCATATATTGGTAACCGATGATGGGATCCCTCCTTATTACAAGACAAATCTCGAGAAATTGGGCATAGAAGTCATCATTGCCTGATAAATATTATCAACGAAATTTTTATTGATTCGGGCACATTGAAAATAAATCCTTCTTTGTGATCATTTTCTTGAATGACCACCTATAAACTCAGCCTAGGAAACAAAAAAAAGCCCGATATCACCTGGTGGGTATTAACAAATCGGGATTTAAACCATTCGTGGGATTGTTTCAAATAAATTTTCATGCGCTTCTGAAAGTCACATCGTCTTTAGGATTTGGGATCTCTGGTCTCTGCTTTTAACCTCCCATTCCCGAAATGGTAGCAAAATTAATTTCAAAAGAATTAATACATAATTATCTTTTGAAACCTTAATAAATGCCGTGAATTAATTCAAAAAATGTCTTGACTTTAAAAAAAATAATATAGTACTTTATTAAGATAACGAAACGAAATTCATTTTTAAATATAAAATAAGAATCAACCCCCGTTTATAATTATCATTGTTTTAATTTTTTATCATTTTAACAACATATCGATATGAATCTAAAACTACTACAATCCTATTCAGGATTATTAAAGCCTGTATTACGTGGCTTTATGCTTCAGTGTTTTCTTTTGATTATATTTTCAGCGGCAGTTTATGCACAGGGAATACTGGTTAAAGGAAAGGTAACTGATGAGAACAATTTACCTGCTCCTGGTGTGAATGTTCTAATAATGGGAACAACTACTGGTACCATAACGGACATTGACGGAAGTTTTTCAGTAAACGTACCTGGTCCGGATGCAGTTCTGCTCTTTAGCTATGTGGGATATAAAGCACAGCAGGTTAAAGTTGGTTCGCAAACTGAAATCAACCTTAGATTAGAAGTTGATATTTCACAGTTGGAGGAGATAGTTGTCACTGGATACGGTGTTCAAAGGCGATCTGATCTGACCGGGGCCATTACTACCATTCCTTCGAGGGAGATCACGGAGTTACCATTGGCCAGGACCGACCAAGCATTGCAGGGAAGAACAAGTGGGGTATATGTCTTGAATACGGATGCTTCACCCGGGGGAGAAACGTTGATAAGGATCAGAGGAAATAATTCCATCAATGGGGGAAATCAGCCATTGATCGTGATCGACGGATTGCAGGGAGGGGATCTGACTTCCCTGAATCCAATGGATATTGAATCCATTGAGATCCTGAAAGACGCGTCGGCCACTGCTATATATGGTTCCCGTGGCGCCAATGGGGTGATCCTGATCACCACCAAACTGGGAAAATTAGGAAAACCTGTGATTGATGCCAGTGTGTCGGTAGGACTTCAGAAATTAGCCAAAAAAATAGGTGTCATGAGCGCGGCGCAATATGCCCGATTCAATAATTTACAAAGGAGTATAAATACGGGTGGTGGAAATACACCGATATACAATTTTACCGAAGAGGATATCGCAAGGTACGAAAGAGAGGGATTTGGTACAGATTGGCAGGATATAATTTATGAAACGGGTGTCATTCAAAATTATCAAATCAGTGTGAGCGGAGCCACCGACCGTCTGAAGTATATGGTTTCTACAAACTATCTTGACCATCAAGGGATTCTGAAGGCTTCCGCCTATGACCGCATCTCTTTGCGTGCCAATATTGCTGCGGATATTTCAGAAAGGGTTGATTTTGGCTTGAATTGGGCTTTCACAAAAGAAACTTACAAATCCCCTGCTTTTAGAAGGGCAGATAATGTGGCATTTGTGGCTCAGGCGATTAATGTGGCCCCGCGTTGGCCGGCAACCACTCCCGTGTATGATGAGGATGGCAATTATTCACGTGCCGATCCGAGATTAGCCGCTGGCGACACATGGAATCCATTGGCCAGCACAGTAGAACCGGTCATGGATCGACCGACTTACAGGAACAATGCCAACCTTTATCTTAATTTTGAAATAGTGAAAGGCTTGAGCTTTAAAATTACAGGGGGGGCATTAATCACAAATACCGAAAGAAGGGATTATTATAATACAAAGACGATGTCAGGTTTTGCAAATAATGGAGAAGGATATTTAAGTGAATCTTCTTCCGAAAGATATCAGAATAGCAATATTCTTACCTATGAAAATACTTTTGCTGAAAAACATCATCTAATTGCAACAGGTGTTCTGGAGCAGATCTATGATAAAGGTCATGGGTACTATACTACGGCCAGGAATTTTATTGTGGATCAATTGGGATTCAATAATATAGCAGGAGCCCAGCAACTTTCAATGGGTTCATGGGCCAACGAGCGATCCTTGCTTTCTTATCTGGGACGGATTAACTACGTGTATGACGACAGGTATCTGGCTACTTTTACGTACCGGGCAGATGCTTCATCAGTATTTGGCGCTGATAATAAATGGGGTTATTTCCCATCAGGATCCGTGGCATGGAGATTATCCGAAGAAAGTTTCATGCAAGGATCCTCTACCATATCAGATCTTAAAATACGTGCCAGTTATGGTAAAACAGGTAACCAGGGGATCAGTCCTTATCAATCACTGGCAAGGCTTTATTCAGAACCTGGAGACTGGGGCCCTGATTATCCTTACAATGGGACTTCACCCACCAATACCGGATTTGCAATAGGAGGCCTGGCGAATCCCAATTTAAAATGGGAAACCACTACTCAATCAAATATTGGCGTGGATCTGGCGATGTTTAATGGGAGATTAACTTCTACGATTGATGTATATAAGAAAGTCACGGATGACCTGCTGATGCCCAGGGAATTGGCTGGTTATATAGGTATAAGCAGTATAATTGATAATATTGGTTCTATTGAAAATAAAGGGTTGGAGATATTAATAGGTGGGGATCCGATTGTGGGTGACTTCAACTGGAATACTTCAGTAAATTTCACGATGAACCGGAACAAAGTTCTCGACCTGGGGGCTGATGAGATAATTACTTATTCCACTACGTTTGGTGGATATGGTTTGGGTGAATTCATGGTGCTTGAAGTCGGGGAACCATTTGGAACGATGAGAGGATGGGAGTTTCTTGGAATCTGGGGAACGGATCAGGCAGAAGAAGCTCGCGCATATGGCCAGCTTCCTGGAGATTCCACACTATTTGGATGCGGATAAAAACGGGGTTGTGGATGAAGATGACAGGGTGGTCATCGGCAACGGATATCCTGATTTTACATGGGGTTGGTCCAACCGACTTACCTGGAAAAACTTGGATTTATCCTTCCTTTTCATGGGGATGCAGGGAGTCGACCTGTTTAACCAGTTAAGGATCAGAAGAGAATCCTATGAAGCAAACGACCCCAGAGTACTGAACTATTGGACACCGGAAAACCAGGATACGGATGTCCCTGGTTTGATTGATGGGGCATACCGTGAATCTCAGGCACTGGAAAACAAGATATTTATTGATAATGAAACTTCCAGGTGGGTAGAGGATGCCTCTTTTATCAGGCTAAAAGTCCTAACCTTGGCTTATACTTTCAATCAAAGCCTTTTGACAGAAGATTGGATTTAATAAAATCAGGCTTTATTTTACTGGCACCAACCTGTTTACGATCACTGATTATACAGGATATGATCCTGAAGTAGCTAACTTCACAGAGAATGATGCCATGATTGGTGTGGATCTGAGCGCATATCCTACGGCCAAGACCTATACTTTTGGACTTGATTTTACTTTCTGATATGAACGAAAATAAACTGATATAGCAATGAAAAATTTTATAATTAGATTAAATAACTTAATGTGGATGGCGGCAGTCTTGCTTATGGTTATGATCGGATGTGTAAGTCTGGATGAGGAACCCCTGGATTTTCCAAGTCCTGCGAATTTTTACGACACTGAAGATCAGATTATTTCCGGATTGACCGGTTCAATGGGTGCAATGTATTCACAGTGGGGTGATTACTCATACGGTTGGGGCGCATTCCATGATGATGCAAATGATAATACAAACCTTGTCTTTAGCGCAAGCTTTAACAACTGGGTATGGAGGGCTCATTATCGTTCAATAGCTGATCTAAATCCGATTATTCAGGCCCTTATTGATGATAAGCTGGGGCCTACGGTTTCTCAGCAAACAAAGGACGAGTTAATGGGACAGGCTAAATTTCTGAGAGCATTTAATTATTTCACGCTTGTAAGAGCTTATGGTGAGGTCCCGATCATTACCGAAGAAACAGATTTGGTGAACGGTGAAATATCCAGGCAGCCAGTCCGGGATGTATATGATCTGATCATAGCTGATCTACAGACTGCATTGAATGGTTTGCCGGAAGTTTGGGATGAATTTCCAGGTCGTCCATCAAAAGACGCTGCCCGGGCTTTATTCGCAAAGGTATACCTGACCATGGCCTCAGCGCCTTTAAAGGATCCTTCTCATGTTCAAGATGCGCGAAATATGGCACTAGCAGTGATGGAAGGTGGTTATCATAACCTGATACCGGATGTACGCGACGTATTTAAAATTGAGAATAAATTAGGCCCTGAAAATATCTGGTGTTTTAATGCGACCACTGATGATATAGCAACTCCACCTCAAATCTGGTTACCGGGATCGATGGCCTTTGGATGGCTGGATTTTGGGACGGAAAGAACCTGGGCACTTCGCTATCCGGATGAACCGCGTAAGGAAGCTTATATGATCCTGGAAGACTGGGATGGTGATTCCATGGGAGGAAATGAGTTATAGAGGGTCACCACCTGTCCGGAAATTTGTGTATGATGATCAGGAGACCATGGAAAGATTACAGTCAACCGCAAACATACCTTTATTAAGATTTGCGGATGTTCTGCTGATGTTTGCGGAAGCTGAAAATATGGCCAATGGCGGACCGACACAGGCAGCCGTCGATGCAGTGAATCAGGTGATCGACCGTGCCAATGATGGGGTGGCCAATCCCAATGATCCAAGGGTGACTTTATCAATGTCCCAGCAGGAATTTGATGCGGCCGTAATCCAGCAAAGAAACTATGGAGTTATTCTTTGAGTATGACCGCTGGTTTGATCTTATCAGAAAAGAGATACTCTGTGACGTGTGGCCTGATAGGCTGGATATAGAGGCCAATTGTGATCAGAATGATTATCTATGGCCAATACCTCAGACTGATTTAAGACTTAATCCGCTGATGACCCAGAATCCGGGTTACCCGACACCGGGTGGGGAATGATACTTATATATTTTCTATAGCAATTTAAAAAAAAGGCCGTGGGTCATTTATCCACGGCTTTTTTACACCCATTAAATAGGAAGGATCCTGTAGAATTCATCTGATTGACTGATTCATCCGGATTCGAAAAGAATATACCAATCAATTGGTTACTTTTAATAGGACATTTATAATTTTTCACCTGAGTTAATGACTGATAAGAACTGTTTTATATTTTTTATTTTAATGGCCTTGGGTACTATGACTTCAGGATTGATCCTTACAAGTTGCAGCAATGATCATTCTGAAGTTCCAAAAAGCAAGAACTTTCTTTTTCAGATGCTATCCCCAAAAGAAACTGGCATTTATTTTAAAAACACCCTGCATGAAACAGATACCTTCAATTCACTTTTCTATGAATATTACTTCAATGGAGCCGGTGTAGCCATCGCGGATGTGAATAACGATGGCCTGAGTGATATTTTTTTTGGAGGTAATATGGAAAAATGCAGGTTATATCTGAATAAAGGCGATTTGAAATTTAAGGATATTACGGAACAATCGGGTATCAATACTTCAGGACGTTGGGTCACCGGGGTGAGCATGGCCGACCTGAACCAGGACGGATGGATGGATATTTATGTATGTGTGGGGGGGAATATTCTGGATGATTACCACAATCTGCTGTACATCAATCATGGAAATCCGGGTGACATAACTTTTAGTGAGGAGGCGAACAGGGTTGGCCTGGATGATGACGGATATTCCACCCAGGCGGTATTCTTTGATTACGATCTGGATGGTGATCTGGATATGTACCTGGTTACATCTTCTATGAAAATTCCCAATAAAAATACGGTCCGTAATCGTAGCCCCAATGGTTTAATGATTAATACGGACCGTCTCTATAGAAATGAAGGCATTGATCCGCTCAGCAATCTGCCTTTTTTCCAGAATGTATCCAGGGAGGCCGGAATTATATGGGATGGCTTTGGTCTGGGGATTTGTATCGGGGATATCAATCAGGATGGATGGCCCGATGTTTATGTAGCCAATGATTATATATCAAATGACCTTCTGTATATCAATCAACAAGATGGTACATTTAAGGATATGGCCCAGCGCTATTTTAAGCATTTAAGCTACAGTGCCATGGGCATGGACATAGCCGATATCAACAACGACGGATTGGTGGATGTGTTTACGCTGGATATGCTTCCCGAGGATTATTTCAGAAAAAGGATCATGGCTGGCAATATGCGCGATTTCAGCAGGTATCAGGCTGAACAAATGAAGGGATATTCGAGACAATACATTCGCAATATGCTGCAACTGAATAATGGCCCAATTGAAGGAACCTGGTCTTTCAGTGAGATCGGACAACTTGCAGGCGTATTTGAGACCGATTGGAGTTGGGCCCCATTATTTGCCGACTTCGATAACGATGGCTATAAGGATTTATTTATCGGAAATGGAATTCCACAGGATCTGACCAATATGGATTTTTCGGCTTTATGGCAGACCAAAATGAATGAAAATCCAAATATACCTTTCAGTGTGCTCGGCAAAATATTAATGGAGGATCTCCGGAAAAGGGGGAATGTTAAGAAACCTAATGTAATCTACCGGAATAGTGGAAATCTCGTTTTCGATGACAAAACCAGAGTTTGGGGAATGGACCAGCCTTCCTATTCGACAGGAGCAGCTTTTTCAGATCTGGACAACGACGGCGACCTTGACCTGGTTTTAAATAATCTGAATGATCCTGCTTCAGTCTATCAAAACAACTTGATCAAACAGCAGAAGCCTGATACGAATTTTCATTATTTAGGTATCCATTTAAAGGGGAGTAAACTGAATCAGGAAGGAATAGGAGCCAGGATCACCCTATATTATGGCGATAAACTCCAGTATTATGAGCATTTTCCTGTCCGGGGTTTCCAATCCATGGTAGATCCAAAAATCCATTTCGGTTTGGGAGTCGCTGGATTGATTGACTCTTTATCAATTGTATGGCCGGATGGGCATGAACAATTGTTATATCATGTTATTTCCGATCAGCTATTAGAGCTAAAATATGATGATGCGATATTCTTAAATGTAAAATATGAAAAGAAAAAAGATAGAAAGTTATTTAATGAGGTTTCTGTCACTACTAAAATAGAGTTCAATCATATTGAAAGAGAATTCCTGGATTTTAATATTCAACCTTTAGTTCCACATCTATACTCACGTGAAGGCCCTGGTATAGCCGTAGGAGATATTAATGGAGACGGGCTGGATGATTTTTTTGTGGGAGGTGCCACCAGTTCATCCGGGAAAGTATTTATGCAGCACAAAACAGGTGAATTTACTTCCCATATTTTACCCGGGAATAACAATTTTGAAGACATGGGGGCCTTATTATTTGATGCGGATGGTGATGGCGATAATGATCTTTATGTAGTGAGTGGGGGAACTGGTTTGCCTCCCGGCAATCCATTTTATTCAGATAGAATATATATGAACAAGGGTGCGGGAAAATTCATCCTGGCAGAAGATGCCATTCCGGAAAACAGGGTATGTGGCTCACAGGTTACAGCCGCTGATTTTGATAAAGATGGAGATCTTGATCTTTTTGTCTGTGGTCGTGTACGCTTGGAAAATTATCCCTTGCCGGATAGGAGCTTTCTTTTAAGGAATGACAGCCAGGAATCTGATGAGATTCATTTTACAGATATTGCGGCTCAGGCTGGTGAAGGTTTGGAAAGACCAGGTTTGATCGCTGCCGCCTTATGGACAGACTATGATCAGGATGGCTGGATAGATTTAATGCTGGCGGGTGAATGGATGCCTGTTACAATATTCAAAAATGACCATGGTAATTTTATTAATGTGACAGCCGGCTCAGGCATTGAAAATTATACGGGGTGGTGGAACAGCCTGGTGGCTGCAGATTTTGACAAAGACGGGGATATGGATTATGTGGCAGGAAATCTGGGATTGAATACCCGGTTTAAGGTTTCCAGTGATCAGCCAATGAGGATCCTTGCCAAGGATTTTGATAACAATGGACAAATAGATCCAGTGTGTACCTACTACATTCAGGGTGAGAGTTATCCGATTTATCACCGAAATATAATGATCAACCAGATCCCCATTCTGCAGAAGATGTTCCCGAATTATGAGGATTACGCAAGGGCGACCATCCATGATATTTTTAGTGAGGGACAGATGAAAGGTGTCTATCAAGCGGAATGCCGGTATTTTAATACTGCCTATTTCGAGAATCGGGGTAACGGAACATTTCAGATCCATTCACTTCCCATCGAATGTCAGTTTGCACCGGTTTTCGGAATGCTTGCAAATGATTTCAATAAGGATGGGAATATGGACCTCCTTCTGGTCGGAAATTCATATTCATCGAATGTTGAAGATGGACAATTTGATGCATTTACTGGCCTTTTTCTAAGAGGCAATGGAAAAGGAGGATTTTCTTCAGTTCCAGCCAGGGAAAGTGGATTTTTTGTCGATGGAGATGCCAAGGGGATGGCTGAATTAAGCATGACCGATGGAAATTCCCTGATCCTGGTCGCTCAAAATTCCGGAAAAATGAGGGTATTTGAGAATCAAAGATCTGATGCAGGTTCTGTTCGATTGAATAAAGAGGATGCTTATGCAATGATAAAGTATGATAACGGCGAAACTGAACGCCGGGAATTTTATTACGGCAGTGGTTATCTCTCTCATTCTTCACGTGTCTTGTATATTCCTCAGGGCGCAGATGAAATTAAAATAACATCCTATACAGGAAAAGAAAGAGATGTTTTATTGAAGAACGAAACCTATACTAAACAATGAAAAGCGTATTCATTTACTATTTACTACTGTTTCTTTTCATCCTGCCTGGATGCACCCAAAGAACTGATCACAACAACGAAATGTCTATCCTGTTTCCACCAGAACTGGTCGACTTCGTCCCATACAAAAACAATCCGGTTTTTACAGGGACCGGGACAGCTACCTGGGATCGCTATATCCGTGAACGGGGCTATATTTTAAGGGACGAAGGTATTTTTAAGATGTGGTATACCGGGTACGATACGGCTGATAATGCGACCAAATACCTTGGTTATGCTACCTCGATGGATGGTTTTCAATGGACCCGCTATCCTGGAAATCCAATATTTGACGAATATTGGACGGAAGATGTAATGGTGGTGAAACATCTTGGCCAGTATTTTATGGTGGCCGAAGGAGTGAATGATATTGCCCATATGCTCATTTCCTCAGATGGGATTCACTGGCAGCGTGCAGGTGATCTGGATATCAGAAAGTCCAATGGAGAACCCATTGATACGGGAGCATACGGAACTCCAACGTTATGGATTGAAAATGATAAATGGTATCTGTTTTATGAACGGGAAGATCTTGGGATCTGGCTGGCGATGTCGACTGATCAACTTGTCTGGACCAATGTACAGGATGATCCGGTAATTAAAAGAGGCCCGGAAAATTATGATGCTGAGGCAGTTGCTTTGGATCAGATCGTCAAATATGAAGGGCGATATTATACATATTATCATGCCAGCCCGGATGAAGACTGGGCTACCTGGAATTCGAATATTGCCGTATCCAATGATTTGATTCATTGGACAAAATATGAAAAAAATCCCATTTTGTCGCCGGAAGGTAAGGCAAAAGATGTATCCAGCCCGATACTGGTATTCGATGGGGATCAATATCGTTTGTACAGCATGCACGATGGAGTGCGGGTCTTTTTACCAAGAAAAATAAATTAACAAACCATTCAAAGTCAATCAAAAAAATGAAGCATTATAGGAGGTTCTTAGAAACATTTAGATTATTAATTGCCACATTTCTCTTTATCATGATTTCAATAAGAATCCAGGCACAGATCGTGCGTGTCTGGGCAGTTGGGGATGGGGAGAAAATTTTCAAAAATGAGACAAACCATCCGGCAAAAGTAGCCAATAGTATCTGGGATGGGAATGGGATTCACCTTAGAGGGCTGTATAATGAAGTTCTTGGTTTTCAAGTCATCGTGGAGGTAGACAGCACCGGAGCCCGGGGATTGGAAATATCCATGAATCCACCGGTTCATAAGAAGTCCGGCATAATTTTCTGGGGTAGTAGTGCCATTAAATACGGCGATCAGGGGTACGCGGAATTTTTTTCCCAACATTATTTGCAGGTTAAAAATGCTACCCAGCCAAACTGGTTTTATGGTTCTGAAAAAAGCGCCCCAACCAAAATGACCGGGTGGATCCCCGATGCACTGATACCCTCCAATGCTTTAATAGGGAAAGGAGGTTTTCCTTTAACGATTCCTCCTACTGAGGAGGAAATATACAGACACCAGAATATTGTTGATATTATCCCAAGGGCAGCAAGTCTTAACCAGGGATTCTGGATAGATTTATATCTACCCAGGGACAGAAAATATCCTCCCGGCCTTTATGAGTCTGAAATTCAGACATGGGCTGAAGGGAAGATATACTCAAAAATTCCTGTTCAAATAGAAATTATTGATGCTTATATGCCAGATGAAAATCACTCGAATGTCTGGGTATACAGTTCCGACATCGATGAATTGAGCGTATACTTTCCCGCTCTTAACAAGGAAGAGATCGGGCAGATGATCAAATCCGAGGCTCACTTGCACAGGATTGATTTGGTAGGAGGATTTAGGGCGCATCAATCCATCTATAACGAAGAAATTTTGAAAGATTACAAACCCTACCTGGATGGATCCGCCTATACTCCTGCCAATGGATATCATGGGCCGGGAGAAGGTATTGGAGAAAAATTGTTCCCGGTGGGCATGTATGGCGGCCGGATTTTGGGAAATTCGAAAGAGAAAATGCGGGAGGAATCCGATAAATGGGTATTGTGGTTCGAAAAAAATGCACCTGATGTAACTTATTTCAAATATATGATCGATGAACCTGGACCTGCGCAGTATTCCTTTATCAATGAAGAAGCCGGATGGATTAAATCGAATCCGGGTCCTGGAAAAAGACTGAAATTACAGGTTACGTCAGGGTATGTTGAAGATTTAAAGGAGGCGGTTGATATTTGGGATGCCTATGACGGAGTCGAACTTGATCGACTCGAAAACTTAAGAAAAGAGGGGAAAGATTATTGGTTTTACAATGGCAACAGGCCGAGATACGGATCCGTCATTCTGGAAGGTACGGCAGTGGATCTACGCGTAAATGGATGGATCAAGTACCTGTATAATATCAATACCTGGTTCGTTTGGCAAAGTACACACTGGAGACATAATTCTCAGGGACCGAAAGGGAGGCTGCAGCAAAGGATATTTAATGAACCGCTGACATTTATCAATGAACATCTGGAATGGGGCAATGGGGATGGCATACTTTTTTATCCGGGAACAATGCCTCATCAACCGGAAGAAAATCGTGGCATCAACCGGATTATGCCCTCCATCCGACTTAAAAATATTCGCCGGGGACAACAGGATTATGAATTGCTCTGGTTAGCTGAACAGAAGATCGGTGCTGATCAGGTAAAAGCCATGGCCAGGGAGCTCGTGGTGAAGGCAATGGATGAAATAGATATGAAAGATCAGGTTTACTGGCCACAGAATGGGGATGCTTATGATGCCATGCGGGATCGGTTGTTGGAAATCATTGGAGAGAAAAAGTAATACAATGTACAACTAATAAATTCTATAGGTAAAAAGAATATATTTTGAATATCAATATTCTTTATAAAAACGTATTACTTCCCCTCCTGGGAGGGGTGTAGGGGTGGGTAAAAAGAGGTTGTCAATATTTTTATTTGAGGCAGAATACATATTATGAGAGACTTAATCTTTTTTCATATCTCGTATCGTAAAACAAGTTTAAAATTGATTGAAGAATCTTCAAACAATGAAATTCCAATTGCAGACTTAAACACTGAAAAGCTTTAAAATTATTATGACGTATTTAAAAACAACTGAATAACCATGATCACTTCAAAAAAGGTTTTATCCTTCAGTAATTTGATTTTTATTTATTGTTTGCTTTTTTGTTTTTTACTGAATCCAAAGGCTGTTTTCAGCCAGGAAAAGACCCTCATCTTTCCCATTCCCCAGGAGTTGGAAAAAAATGGTGAAATTTTTATGCTCGATGAACAGGTTTTGATTCTCATTCCCCAGTATGCTACTGAAAACGATCTCAAACTTGCCCGGTCACTTGTCAGGGAATTAAGTGATAAATATGGCATAGCGCCAAACATCAGACGAGTATCCGAGGTCCCTGATGATGGTGGAAGATACATCACGATGGGTGTAATCGACAATCCGCTGATCAGTGATTATTGCACTGAAAACCAGATTGAAGTTACCTCAAAAAGTCCGGGCAAAGAAGGATATATATTGGTCGTTAAAACGAACAGGGTGGTGGTTGCCGGATGGGATGACATGGGCGCTTTTTATGGATTTCAATCCCTCCGACAGCTGGTACATGAAAATAATGGATTTGGATTGGTTGGAGTGAAGGTAAGGGATTGGCCTGTCATGCCATTCAGGGGAATAAGATTGTACATTCCGGGACCGGAAAATATATCATTTTTTAAGCGTTTTTTAAGAGATTTTATGGCTTTGTACAAATTCAACAAGGTCATTGTGGAGGTGAACTGCATGCGACTGAACAGGCATCCTGAGGTAAATGCAGGATGGATCGAGTTTTCAAAATATATGAAATATACCAGAACAAGTGAATTATTGGGCATTCATGGTCAGACCAGAAATTCCGGTCATCAGGATGCCGGAGACGGATTCATCCTTGAACAGGACGATGTGAAGAAAATCGTTGAATTTGCCAATGAGAATTATATTGAAGTAATACCTGAAATACCTTCATTGACACATGGATTTTATCTTTTAACCCGTCACCCTGAATTGGCAGAATACGAGGCAGACATCTGGCCGGATACCTACTGCCCTTCAAATCCAAAGACATATGATCTGGTGTTTGATGTGCTGGATGAATATATCCAGGTAATGAATCCCAAAATGATTCATATCGGGCATGATGAATGGCGCGGGGCACCCCTGGATGTCTGTCCAAGATGCAAAGGGAAAGATTATTCAGAACTTTTTGCAAAAGATGTAAATATGCTTTACAGTTATCTGAAAAAGAAAGATATAAAAATGGCCATGTGGGGTGATTTCCTTCTGGAAAGCATCAGGGGGAAAGGGCCTCATGATCAAACTTCCGCCACTGGTTTAAAATATCAGACACCTGGTGGTCTCAGGCCGGAAGTGGTCCGGGAATCGATCCCAAAAGATATACTGATGTTTAACTGGTTCTGGGGAAAACACGAACAGGATCTGGAATTGGATCATTTTGGTTTCACCCAGATCTATGGAAATTTTAAACCCAATATCAGTAACTGGGATAACCGAATTCTTGATTTTGATCTCATCGGAGGGGCCCCTTCAGGTTGGATCTCTACCAATGAATTTACCTTCGGGAAAGATCTAGTACTTGATTTTTTAGGTTGTGCCAATTTGTTGTGGTCGAAACATACCATACAATCAATCGATCTAGCTGGTTATGTATGGGAGATGTTACCCACCGTTAGACATAATTTCAGAGGTTATACTGCGCCAAGCGAGGATGGTGATCCTGTGAAACCTGTTGATATCTCCTCACGTTTTAATCTGCCATCGAATACGGATGTGTTTAATATCAATCTTAAAACATTAAAAACAGGTGAATTAAGGAATGGAAAACAATATTTTATGCGTCAAGAAGCATTAAACAAAAATGAAAATATATTGATTGGCGTTGGTGTACAGGGTAAAGAAAAAAATCCTTTAAAAGGCGAATTAAAAGGCATTGAAATTAATGAAGATGTAAGCAGCCTGATATTCCTGCATGCATGTGCACTTCCGGCAGGGAATCAGAAATCATATTTTGACATTTATAATACTTTTGATACGGCCGACCTCCTCGGTTGGTATGAGGTAGTATATGAAGATGGCTATATTGAGATCATCCCGGTACAATATGGTGTTAATATACTCGAATGGAATCCGGGAGGTGAAAAATCATTGGATCTTGCTGAAGGCGATACAGGATCTCCTCAAAATGCATATTGTTATGAGGCCGATGTCGTCGAATGTTCAACAGACCCGAAAAATAATCCAATCCGGTTTTTTGCATATGAATGGACCAATAAAAGGTTAGGTAAAAAGATCGTCGAGGTAAACCTCATTGGCTCAAAAAAATACCAGGCTGTACAACCTGTATATTCAGAGGTGGTTACAGAACCTTTGCCAAGCAATGCGATTTTTCTTCTGGGGATCAGCAAAGTGATAAAAAGGGAGATCGAGCCATGGAAATGAGACAGGGCATCATTGGAGGATGATTTATTTGATCAATTATTTTTAAAAAATTGATGAAGAGATATTTATCAACATTATAATATGATAGAGATGTTTTAAAACCTAAATGCAATATCATGGGCAATGAAAAAGCAAAATCTGACTTCCGCTATGACACCGGGGCTGCAAAGGTCCCCTGGGCCGCAATTGGCGAGAATTTGAATATTGAGGACATTGAATCCATTATTAGATTCATTATACCATCAGGGCAGGATCTTTCTTCGTATGAACAGCAGATATCAATCGTAAAAAAAGAAGTTAAAAAATTGTTTGAAATAGGACAACTTGCCACCAAACTATCCTTGGGCGCCCAGGTTCAGGCTTTGGAGAAGGAAGTAAAAAAGATCCTCAAGGTGAAATATGCATGTTTTGTTACCAATGCCACTGCGGGATTCGAAATCGGGCTTAAATTATCTGGATTGAAACCAGGAGATGAGGTGATTGCACCGGCCATCACTTTCCTTTCTACCATTACCTATCCCTTGCAGATAGGAGCGAAGGTAGTATTGGCGGATGTCGATCCAGTGACACTGAATATTGATCCCCGGGATATTGAAAGGAAAATCACTAAACGAACAAAGGTGATCATGCCTGTCCATATTGGCGGATACCCATGCGATATGGACACGATAATGAACTTGGCAAAAGAACATGACCTGATGGTTGTTGAAGATGCTGCACATGCTTTTGGCGGTAGTTACAGGGGGAAAGCCATTGGGACCATCGGTGATTTCGGATCTTATAGTTTTCATGAAGTTAAAAACATCAATTCCCTGGGAGAAGGGGGAATTGTTGTCACCAATTCGGATTATGGGGAACAGTTTGCCAAAAGCCGGTTTGGTGGTTTTGACATTTCGAATCCGATCGATAAATGGCTCTATGATGTAGTGGCATTGAAAGGAAAAGGAGGGCTATATTCGATGGCAGGAAACCATTCTTCAACTGAGATCCAGGCAGTGGTATTGCTCAATCAAATCAAAAGACTTTTTGAAATCATAAAAATACGAAGAAGTCATGCAGAATACCTGAATCATCGATTTCAGAATGTTGAAGAAATATTTCCCTGCCCTATGGATTCCGATGTTATTAAAGCCACCTATCATCTTTATCTGTTTCAGCTGGATCACAAGAAGTTGAAAGGTGACATACAGGATTTTAAGGCTAAGATGAATGAAAAGGGAATCATCCAGATCCCGCATTTTGCCCCCTTGTACCGGTTTTCATATATGAAACAACTTGGATATGATACAGAAGCAATCCGGAAAACCTGTCCGAATGCGGAAGAGGCTTTTCTGCATAAGTTCACGCATCTGCCACTTTATCCACTTACTGACGATCAAGTCCAATACATGGCCGATGGGGTGATTGAGTGTGTTAAGGGAATGAAGAACTAACCGTGAGAAGCCTTTAAACAAAGGTCCGGATCAAATCCTACATATAGCTCAGGATGAAAAATATTCTTTCCATGGCCAATCGTTTTATAAAAAATCATGATTTATTAAAATTCACCATAATGAATACAATACTCCGATCAGGGTTCTTGATAACGACATTTGACCAATCAAAAAAGTGTGTTTTAATGAAAGTCGATTTTTATGAAAAAAGTCTTCTTACTTTCGCTTAAGAATCTCCTGAATGATCTTATCTTTTGCCACATCAATGGCATTCGGATCCCGTGTAAAATCCCTGATGCCTTTGCAGATGGATTCTACGATTTGATCAGCTTCCGATCCTCCGCCTAAATCTTTGAGCAGGGTGAGAAGTTCAAGTTCTTCGAATCCTTCCCGTAGCAATTCAAAACGGATCGAGCTGACAGGGCCAAACACATTTTCCTGACCTGTATATCTTTCGGCAAGATTACCCGGATAAATGAGAGAACCTTCTCCTGAGAGGGGATCATTACATTCCGAAAGTTTCCAGACTACGGGATCTATCCATGGGTCTTTTACCTCACGCCAGAATGTGGTAGTCCAGTAGAGGATGCCCCCCAGCTTATATCTCCACGTGATCCAGGAAATCATCCGGGGATCTGCAGCTTCACGGTCAATAAAATAATTGGGTTGCGGATATTCTTGATCACAACTGATATACCATATCACCTTTTCTCCGTCTTTCTGACGTTCCGAGACCGCCTGGACATGGTCCTCGTTTGCAAGATAATTGCCATGTATGATCCAGTAATTCGCCAGTCCTGCAAAAGATCCCCATTCTGGATTCTCTGGAAGTGGCTGCTCGGTAACCATAAATTTGACATTCGGGTCCACTTCCTTAACCAGCCGGGCCCATCTTCGAACCGCTTCATATTCTTCGGCATTGCGGGGCTCATCAACAGGGCAAAGAAATGCTAATTTTTCATACCATCCCTTTGTTTTTGCGTGGTCGATCACCTGGCGGATATATTGCTTAACATGATGTTTGTAAGTTTCTGAGAAGGGTTCTTCCCCTTCTTCCCTGGGTAGGTTGGGAGGCGCCGCAGAGATCTGGTACATCAGGAGCCCTTTTTCAATAAAGAAATTTTCAATTCTTTCATCGGTCCACTCAAGAATATAATTTTCATCCTCAATTCGGCCCTCCAATCCGAAAGACATTAGAAACCTGGGATCCACCCGGTTATTCAGTGATTGCTCCAGGTATTTATAATACAATGCCTGAAATTCAGGACTGTTTTCGTCAAGTCCATGTAATCTGGCAACATCACCAGAGCCTATCCTCATGAGCGCAGGAAAGTGTCTTTCCGCTGGCATCCTTATATCCCAGATGGTCAATTCGATATTCACCAGTCCAAGTTGTTCTTCTCCTGAGAAAACTTTTATCGAACCTGTATAGGTGCCGGGCGCTTGATCATAAGGAATGACAACATCAGTCCAGATTGGCTGGTTCCGCAATTCAGGAGGCCTTCCTCTTTCTCCGGATTGGATATCAAAAGGACGTGCAAGAGGAACAAGTGCATCCGGCCAGTAGCCTTTTTTACCATGAATGCCGGAAGGTGTATATACCTTGATGATATGCTCGAAGTAAAGTTGTATATCTTCCACAGGAATGGCATTTTTCTCCATAATCAAGGCTGATTTTTTCATTGTAATTCCGAAGATATTCACACGATCCGCTGTGATTATTATTTGAAATGGAACATGTTCCCCGCGGACACCATTGATTTTAACTGTTCTCGTTGCTTCATTCCAGATCCTGTCATGAGGCAGATCTGAGCGGTTATCTCTCTGAATTTTTTCAGTACTACCGGCTGCCCATATCCGGATGTCAGCAAAAGAAGGAACCGATAAATATATGTGAGAGACCAGCAATAAAAAACTGATAAACGTGATGGAGGGAACAGAGAAAAAATCCTTTTTCATTTTTTTTCTTTTGATAATGGGACCAAAAAATCTGAGTCAATGATTTAATTTATTGATTTTTTTCCTCAATTCAATAGAATAATCGCCAAGAATGTGGCATTTAAAAAAATGAATGATTTATTTTCATTTCGAGGGATTCAAAAATTGGTTAAATCCAAACCTCTTACAGAATTAGTTTTTAATCCTGAAAGGAATATAAATTCTCTATTATCTTTAAAATGGATCGTTTGATTGGGCAGTAGCTGAAACAGATCGATGATTCAATAATGCTTTAATGAATTATTGAGATCAATTTATACCATCTATCTTGCATGAAAGATATTAATTGAACTGCAATACATCTCTCACAAGATATCCAACAGCATATTATATTTTTTTCTGACTCCATCAGATGAGGTGTCTTGAACAATCTTCTGTACCTGTTTTCTTATATCCTCCACCACCGCATCCTCCATCCATTCCCGGTTTATCAATACTGAATTATACACGAAGTTGCTCAATCTTTCCAGGTCATTTTCTTGAAAAAAATAAGATTTCTGCTGATTGTCTAATACATAGAGCACCATGGTGATGTACATGAACCGTATCGATCGGAATCCATATTGCATTTCAATATCCTTCTCATCGATGGATTCATTGATCAAATTTCCGAGATCCAGCATGTCCTGGGCAATGGTTAGCCCGAATAGATACAGATCGATCAATTCACGGTTGTAAAACTGTACCTGCGTATTAAGATCCGTATAGGCTGTGACAAAGCATCCTTGTACGTTGATATATTTCTGTATCCGATAGGCCTTTTCATTCAAGGATAAGTTATCATCCTGCAAAAATAACAGGTTGTCCGGATTAATCAATCGATCAAAAATATCTCCTGATTTTTTACTTCCTTTTTTGGGAAGGGAAAAAGGTTTTAAGGATTTGATATTACTCAATACTACACACGCTTCTGTATAATCTATGTAATCCCATGTATCTGAAGGATCTGGAAGACCCATATTCAGATATTCTTCAGGAATTAATGAAAGGTCTTTGTCGGTAGATCTGTTGCAGGAAAAGGAAATTAAAATGGCTGTTAATGCGATTAAAAAAGGGATCTGTCTATCTTTCACGCTGTTACCTATTTGAGATAAAACTTTCGACAAAAATTAAACCATTTTGTTTATATAATTTATATAATTCATAATTTTTATATCATATATTTTAATTAATAAATCTGATTTTTTACTTGCCTGGTATTTCTTTATCTGGTTATTTTTTGTTAAAATGGGATAAATTTTTTTTAATTCAAATTCGATTTTTTTATGATAAAAATTCTGAAAATCATTTCTTTAAGTCTTATACTTCAAAGTTGCAGTTTAATAAATACTGACCCAGTAAAGGTGGGTTGGACCTTAAGCGTTTTACCATCTTCCATCCGGTTGGATCCAGTCACCAATGAAATAATTGATGATAGATTTGATGCGGTAAAACAACCACAATCCTTTGAAAAAAATCTACTCTTGAAAAATTGGATTTATGATGGTAAAAAAGTTTCGTTACATGCAGCGAGGGGCGAATACCTCTCATTTCAGCTTGTATTGATCAATAATACAGGTTCAACGCTAAAAGGTATCGTGGTTGAAATGCCTCCTTTCGAAAATGGGGATCACCAAATTACGATCGATCCAGAATTTTTTCTTGAATGGGCTGTAGAAGTTAAAACACCGAGTACTGGTTATCCCAAGGCTTCTCTTGGTAACGGCTGGTATCCGGATGCATTGATACCTTTCAGATATGTGCAGATGGACTCTACAAAAGTCAGACGCAGGTGGGTATTCCCCCTGGAACTTCCCGATTTTAATAACCGGATTGAAAATCAGCAATCTTTGATTATCTGGGTTGACCAATACATCCCTTTTGAATATGAAGAAGCAAAACCGGGCCTCTATTCTTCCGAAATTTTGGTGGCTATTGGTGACCAGATCCAGAAAATTCCAGTAACGCTTAATGTCTGGGACTTTGCCATTCCTAATGAAAATAAGTTGAAGGCCAGCCTCCAGCATGAAGGTTTCTTAAGCAGCATGAATGAAAAACAGGAATTAGAGATCTATCAGCTTTTTAAGTCAAATAGAATCTCATTAATGGACCCTACCTATAAACCTGATCTGCAAATTACAGACGCCAGGAAGGTGGCTTTAGGCTGGGATTCCTTCGATTTACGGCTTAAAAAATATTTTACAGGAGAAGCCTTCACATCAAAATACGGCTATGAATACGGTCCAGGATATGGCGAGCCTCTGGAAGCATTCATTTTACCTTTCAATGTATATGGAAAGCATGGAGATGCGGGATGGCCTGATACGGGAAAGCCGGAAATGGAACGCAACCAGGAAAACATAATTTTGTATAGAAATGTGATCAGAGAAGTGCGCAGTCATCTGCAGGATATGGTTAATCCAGAGAAAACGGAATTAACAGTTTATTTAAATGGATTGGATGAATCCTATTTTCCTGAAGCCTGGGACCGGATGGTGTTTTATGGTGAAATTTTCAAGGAGGATTATCCTGAAGTCCGATTCAGAATTGACGGCAGCTATAGTGAAGAGGCCATGGCAGTGGTTAAAAACTCAATCAATTCCTGGGCATCACATACGATAAATTATGACATTGATAAAATCAGGAAATACCAGGAAATGGGGATAGAAGACTGGATATATGGTCCGATGCTTTATGAATCCAAGGTAAACAGTTGGGTGGGAAGCTCAACTTTTATTGATTTGCCTTTGGTAAATGACCGCGCGATCAGTTGGAGTTGCTGGAAGTATAACACGTACTCATGGATTAGCTGGGGAGTTGGTGCTGGCTGGGAACATGCCTGGTATGACCCGGAAACATGGAAAGATACTTATAAAACAGGGGCCGATTCAGATGCAGAATTTAGTTATAAAAAATTAAATGGAAATGGCTTATTGATATACAGTCCTGGAATTATTCCCAATGTTAACGGAGCATGCCCCTCAATACGACTGAAAACGATGAGAGATGGTGTACAGGAATATGAATATATGCGTTTACTTTCAGCCCTCGATGGAAATAAAAGCCGAGTGAATGATATTGTTAACACGATCATCAAAGATCCGTTTGGTGAAAGATCGATCGGTAATCTGGATGTCTGGAGTTATGATGCCCAACAGTGGGATGCGGCAAGGATCAAGATTGGCGAAATGATCCATGAAGCGAAGCAGGATCGATGAAGGACGGTTTAATCTTGCGTAGGAGAATAAATAAAACCCGATAAAAAAATGACCAAACGTGAAGTGGTAAGGAAAGTCCTGGAGCATAAAAAACCACCCTATGTTCCCTGGCATTTCGGGTTTACCGTAGAAGCAAAGGAGAAGATACTGAATTATTTTGGGTCTGATGATCTGATGGAAGTAACTGATAACCATTTTCTTGTACTGGGTGAGGAAATTGGTTACTTTGAAAATATAGGGAATAACCGTTTTAAAGATATTTTCGGTGTGATCTGGGACCGGACCATCGATCAGGATATTGGAAATGTGGAAGGACAGGTGATAACTGAGCCCAACTTAATGGCGTATACTTTCCCTGATCCTGTAGCGGATCGGTATTTCAGTAACATTCCTTTTCTTCTTGAGAAATATCCGGATCGTTTCCGTATTTTCGAGATCGGTTTTTCTTTATTTGAAAGAGCCTGGACATTGAGGGGTATGGAAACTTTGCTCCTGGATTTTCTCATGAATCGCGATTTTGTCCATGATCTGATGAATGCGATTTGCGAATATAATATACGGCAAATTCATCGTGCGCTTGAATTTGACATCGATGCGGTGAAATTAGGGGATGACTGGGGCCAACAGAGAGGGCTGATCATGGGTCCAGTATTTTGGCATGAATTTATCAAGCCGTATTTGAGCAGAATATTCAAGGTGGTCAAGGAAGCAGGAAAATTTATGTTTATGCACTCCTGCGGTGATGTGGACGAACTTTTTGATCCGCTCATACAAATCGGATTGGATAATTTTAATCCATTTCAACCTGAAGTTATGAATATCTATGAACTGCTGCCCGCCTATAGAGGGCGTTTGACATTTCATGGAGGTTTATCTACTCAACGGATTTTACCTTTCGGATCAGTAGATAAAGTTCGTAAAGAATGCGACAGACTACTGACAATGGGTAAGGATGGTGATTATATTTTCGCACCCTCTCATGATGTAGAAGGGGACGTGCCCCTTGAGAATATGCTGGCATTTATTGAGAAAGCTAAAAACCAGGAAGGATATAAAAATTATACAGATATTATCATTTAATTATCGAATATCATTTATAAACAATATATTATATTAAAATCTAGGTATTCCCCGCCTCGGAGAGACTGTCCCGTATTTATTTCGGGAGGCGAAGGGGTGGAATAAAATCACCAAAATTAATTATTTTCATCAATGAATTTTTAAAACTGATTGAAATGAAAACCTCATACTTCTATTCATTATTGCTTGCGGGCCTCCTTTTTATAATTCTTTCATCTTGCGAAAAAAAACCATATGCAACAGGCCCTGATATCTATGTCGATGATACTGACTTTAAAATTGTTGGTTACCTGGCTGGCGGAGGATTTGATCAAATCGACCAACTCGAACTGGACAAGTTGACCTACCTGAACCTGGCTTTTGCCAATCCGGATAAAGATGGCAAACTCGTGTTCAGCCGGAATGCAGATATTTTACCTGTTGTTATGAAAGGTCATGATGCAGGGCTAAAGGTTTATATTTCTTTGGCAGGAGGCGGAAGACCCGATACAACGATATGGAAATCTGTATTACTACCTGAAAACAGATCGGCCTTTGTAAAAAATATTCTGGATTATGTAGAAGAAAATAAACTGGATGGGGTGGATGTTGATATTGAGGGGAACCTTTTACCCTACATTGGCGAATCTTATAATCCCTTCGTGATCGAGTTGCGGCAGGCATTGCACGCGAAAGGGAAAGGAATTACCGCTGCCCTTGGGGCAACGCATTTTCATGAAGCAGTTCATCAGGAAGCCCTGGATGCGTATGATTTCATCAATGTGATGGTATATGATAAAACAGGTATATGGAGACCCAATGATATCGGCCCGCATTCTCCTTATTCTTATGCCGAAGAAGCCATCAAATTCTGGACGGAGGAAAAGAATATACCTCCTGATCGGATCATATTGGGTTTACCTTTTTATGGTTTTGATTTTACACCCCCGGCACGGTATATCGATTATAGAGAGATCATTCAGGGTGATCCTTCACTCGCTTACGTGGATTCAACGGGAATGAGATATTATAATGGCATTCCTATGATTATCAGGAAGACCGAACTGGCAAAAAAGAAACTGGGCGGAGTAATGATCTGGGAGATCTCCTCGGATACGTTAGGTGATTTGTCTTTACTGAGAGCATTGTATCAGACCATTGAGGCCGGAGATTGCGAGGTTAAAATTTTTTATAAAGATGAGGATGGAGATGGACTTGGTGATCCTAATAAGCCATTTCCGGCATGTATGGCTCCGCAGGGATATGTTGATAACCGGGAGGATTTGGATGATGCCAGGTAACACAGGATTTTAAATACAGTCTTATTCTATTTCATCAAACACTCTCACATAATCTACTATGAATTGATCTGGGAGTACTGCTTTTTTTAAATCCGGCACAGGGCCATCGTATCGATAACCATTACATTCTGTAGATAATAGAATAAACTGCTCACGATGAGAAACTGGACCCCCAATTTCCCAGGAAATTTTACCATCCACGTAAAATACATAGCCCTTGGGACTCCAGTACAATCCAAAAGTGTGAAATCCATCTTTTGTGGCTTGCAGTTGTCTTTTACCTGAGGTGGCACTTTTCTGATTTTTGCCATATCCATTCCAGTGAATGTTGTGGCTGATGATACTGTCCCTGCTGAAATTCTCCATGATATCGACTTCTACTCCTGATTCAGTTGGATCGAGGGTTGACCCGATTTCAGGGGATTGTAACCAGAAAGCTGCCCACCATCCTTCCTGTGTCGGTAATTTGCATCGAATCTCATAATATCCATACCTGTGAACAAACTTCGGTGGCTCAATATCAGCGATGGGCCAGACGAATTTTGATGTTCCATATTGATCACCAGGTCTGTCCATATAATTTCTTCCTGTTTGCAATTGTGAAGAATAATAATCTCCATTTTTTTCATAGAGTTTAATTAAAAGGTTCCCTTTGCCATCTAATTCCGCACCCTCTTCAGTCCAGGTTGAATGCCTTTGCTGCATTAAGTGTAACCGGAATCCCCATTTAGTGGTATCAAGTTCAGTTCCATTGAATTCATCGTACCACACAAGTTTCCATTTTTTTCCCTCAGGAAGTTTACTGGGGACATTGCCATACTCCTTAATGAAGGCTTTGGAAGAATTCTCTTCTTTTTGTATACAGCCTGCAAGTAAAACCAAAAAGACGATGGAGATAAATCCTTTTTTCATATTTGGAATGTTAATAAAAAACAGGAATGAAATAACGAATTCTTTGAGAATTTTTCATATTGCAGATATATTATAAAACTTTTTATTAGATCTGGTTAAATTACTGTTTTTGTCTAAAAATGAAAATCATAAATCAAATATGAAAAATTTATATACACATTTCCTTCTGTTTGCGGTCATGATTTCGGGAATTTCATGTGATAAAAAACTTCCGGAAAACCTGACCTACCCGTTCAAGGTAATCCCCCAACCTCAAAAAATCGAGTTGCTTAAGGGAAGAGGGCTGGAATTCGGGGATCTCAGCATGATTGATATTGGTAATATTGAAAAAAGGCCGGTAATGGGAGAGATCCTCTCAAAACTTTCGGTCACTGGTATTCCGAACAAAAATGTTCTTAAGCTTGTCATTGATCCGGCATTAGAAGAAACAAAGAATCCTGAAGGTTATGTTTTGAAAATTCAGAATGGCAATGTAATTATAAAATCAACTGGAGAAGCCGGAATATTCTATGGTTGCCAGACGCTTGAACAACTATTAGAGGATGCACAAGATTTTAAAGCCATCATTCCAGCCTGTAAAATCACTGATTATCCTGCGCTTGGATACCGGGCAGTACATTTTGATGTGAAGCATCATCTTGATCAAATGGATTATTATTACCAGAGTATTGATCGGTTGGCCCGTTACAAGATCAATGCAGTGATCTTTGAATTTGAAGACAAATTAGGTTATGTAAGACAACCCCTCATAGGCGCACCACAGGCCATAAGTATTGAAAAAATGGCAGATCTAACGGAATATGCATCAGAAAGAAATATTGAGATCTCTCCACTTGTTCAGGGACTCGGCCATGCCACTTTTATCCTGAAACATGAACATTATGCCAATTTGAGAGAAATACCAGACAAAAGATGGGTGTTTTGCCCTGTTGATGAAGGAACTTACCAGGTGTTGTTTGACATGTACAAAGATGCCATGGATGCAACTCCGGGTTCAAAATACCTGCATATTGGAGGAGATGAAATCGGTGACATCGGCCTTTGCCCCCGTTGTAAACCAAAGGCTGACAAAGAGGGAGCAATGAGTTTAAATCTGTACTGGTTGAACAGGGTATGTAATTTTATCACCGAGAATGGGCGTACACCCATTTTCTGGGACGATATGCCTCTCAAACAGGCTGGCGTATATGAAACCACCTATGATGATCAGGTTGACACTGAAGAGGCTTCAATTGCCTGGAAGGACGGAGAGCCAAAACTGGATATACTGATCAAGGATTTTCCGAAGAAATGTGTGTATATGAGATGGAATTATGAACTGGGTAGGTTGCCAGGCAATATGATGGCCCTTGACTGGTATAATAAAAATGGTTTACAGGCTATGGTTTCCACAGCTGCACAAACGGGTGCTGTTTTGTTTCCAAAAGACGAGAGGACAGGCAGTATGAACGACGGCGGTCTGATTGCCATTCAAAGTTTTCTTCAACTGGCGGATGAAAAAGGGATAGATGGCATGTTGTGTACAGCCTGGGACGACCTGTCACCCCATTTCGAAACCTATTGGAGGGGATTTATTGCGTCGGCAGAATATAGCTGGTATCCAACAAGCCGTTCGCTTGAAGAATTTGATGAGGCATATCTGCAAAAGGAATTCGCCGTTGTGGAACCGGACTATGCTCAATTATATAACATGCTCACCAAAGCAGCCTCATTCTGGAGTAATGCATTCATGAGAGAGGGATCACGCACCGATATTGAAAATGCATTAATTAATTTGCCCGGACTCGCACACTGGATTCCTGAGGCTGAAAAGGAAAAACAAATGAAAAAAATTGATTTTTCTGATATTGTTATTGAACTTCCAGATCACAATGATCCCGGGAAATGGACAAAACAGTATCAGGAGAGATTGATCGCTGCTGAAAAAATTGTCAACGATTACCAGATAACATCAAAAGCTATTGATACGCTATATGCTAAATCAGCTAGAAACCGTTACCACTGGGAAGTTTTTAAGGCGCTTAATGATTTTCAGATAACGGCCCCCAGACTGTTGCTTGCGCTAAAACAATGCGATACTGCTGATGAAAACTCATTAAATGAAGGCAGACAAAAAGTAGGTTCAGCATTGGATGGGTTTAATACTTCGTGGGAAAATTTGAAAAGTGTTTATTCAAAAACACGCTTTATTGCTTACCCTGATAATTATGTTCCTGATAGGTATTTCCATTTTGCCAGCCAAAGGGAAGATCTGACCTGGATGATACAGGCAGAGGAATTGATCCATAAAATGGTTATAGAATGGATGGCAGAGGTAAATTAAATTATTAAATAACCTGCGAAAAAACAATATTTTGGCCTCTAAAACACAGCCGATATGAAAAAGTCAGCATCTTTATTATTATTTATTGCTATTTTTTTTTCTCTTTCTCAGGTCATCGCACAAAAAAATTGGATATATGATGGCGATAGGCAGTTTACGCAGGATGAGTTATATATGATGGACAATTGCGGAACATGCTCACAGTATAAACATTTTAAAGCAATCCCCAATCCGCCGGATATACCTGTTTTATCAGATAAATATGCGAAAAATGATAAATGCGCTGAAATGTACTTCCCCGGATGTCAATACGCTACATCTGAGAACTTTTGCATGAAAACCATGTCGCAACCCGAAAATCAAATCCCGTTTCCATATGGCACCGATATCTACCAGGCTTTTAGTGTATTTGTCCCGGTCGGATACAATCATGATGCTGATTGGAATTTAATTTACCAGTTCCATGGTTATCCGGACGATCTTGGCCAATGTGATAACTGGCGTTCTCCACCATTTTCCATTGCGCTTAGAAATAACGTATGGAGGGTGTGGGGGAGGTACGCTATCCAAAAATGTAATACAGATGGGAATAGGTCCGTTACTACAATGATCCTTCACGAGGGTCAACCAATCGTAAAAGGAAATTGGACCCATTTTGTTATTCATTTAAAATATGACTACCAGGGGGATGGGCGTTGTGAAGTATGGTTACGGGATGCTGAAAACAATACACCTCAAAAAATTGTAGATTATTCCGGAGCGATTGGTTTTAATGACGAAAAAGCACCTTATGATTATGTGTCTTTCGGGTATTACTACGGTAATAATGCCGGTCCTGATGTCACATTATATTTTGACCGCATCATATTTGCAGGAAATGAAGAAAGCCTCCAAAGCATGATGTATTATGAATGATCGATGTAGCAGAATTTTTAAAAAATTTTCGAGGTATATCATCTTTTACTCGGGCATGATCAATACCTTATGTTCCGGTCCGGCCACACCAGCCAGGTTTATTGCCCGGAAAAGAATTTCATTTTTTTCCTTTTCCAGTCGTACTTCAACCGTATTTTTAACCGGGAGCCACTCCTCGCTTCCGGATTCTCTCAATTGATACTCTTTTAAATTGGGCATGTTGGAGTTCAGTTGAATGAACGCCTGATCACCCTCAATCACTACTTCCGAACTGAGTGTATTGGGTGTCCAATCGATTGCCTCCCTGTTTTTCTCAGTAATCAGGTATTCCGTATTGTATGCCCAGTGTGGTTTTCCGTCCCATATCCAGGTATGATCCCTGTAGTAGTCATCCTCATACATAATCAGTTTCGTCTGATAGTCAGGCCAGGCTGTAAACATGTCATTATACACATGCCACTCAATCCAGGTATATGTTTGCATAAAACGTTCCTTCGAGGCTCCTATCTCCTCATCCATCTCAATCGGAAAACGATCTGGTCCTTTTAACATGATTACTTCCGCTCCCTTATTTTTTAAATATTCATCTCGGACTTCCAAAGCCGATAATGGAATACCATTTTTTTCGAAATGATGATCATATTTTGCATCGCATAAAAACCATTTTTGGTAATCATTAAGCCAGATTTCATTTATTCCATGATGACCATCAGGTCCTCCAGATACCCCGGGACCGGCACCGATTGGCCGGGTCACATATCCATAGGCATTCATGATCCCGTTTTGTACGGTCATAAAATGGCCACAATGAAAACCATGTCCTTCCAGGGCAGCGTCAAGAATCCCTTCTGCATAACCGTCCCCGGGATATGGATCACCAAAATCATCAATTTTTATGATGGATTTAATCCAATGTCTGAGAAGTAGTATTCTCTTAAGTTCATCTGTTTCACCATGGAAAACGGTATCCAGTTGATATTTTGTAAGCAGGTGCTGGAATTTCGAGGATGTGAGATCTTCTGATGAAATAAATACGGTGTTTGGGATATATCGGGGATTCGCAACATCTATAAGATGATATTGTCTGGTGTTACATGTAATAAGTAAGATTCCCAGGGTTATTATGAGAATAAAGTTGTTTTTCATTTTATATTTATTTTTATTTCAATGATATAAATATAGATATTTTACTGGCTTATAAACAGAAATTTCGAAAGCGCATGGATTTCTGCTATGTGAAGGCAGCTTGTTTATTGAACATCCTAAATATCGAGAACACTGTATCCTGATTATTTTTTTATGTTATTCATTAGTTAATAAAATTATGAAAAATATTAAAACTAAAAGACGTGATTTTGTCAAAAAAGCATCAGTAGCCGGGATAGGACTTACACTCCAGGTGCCTTCCTACGGCATCTCCCGGAGAAGCAAAAATGCAACCGTAAAAATTGGTGTAATTGGTACCGGGAACCGGGGCTCCCATTTGCTTAAAATCCTGACAGGAATGGAAGGTGTTGAGATCGTATCTCTTTGCGACATAAACAAATCGCATCTCGACAATGCCATAAATGTTTGTGTAGATGCTGGCAGGAAAAGACCGGAGGGATATTTTGAAGATGATAATAGTTATAAACATTTATTAGACCGTGATGATATTGATGCAGTTATTATTGCCACGTATTGGGACAGTCACGCACCCATTGCCAAATATGCCATGGAACAGGGTAAATATCCGGCTGTTGAAGTTCCTGCCGCCATCACACTGGATCAATGTTGGGACCTGGTGGATACCTCCGAAAGTACTGGGATTCCCTGTATGATGCTTGAAAATTGGAGTTTCAGAAGGGACAACCTGGCTGTTCTTAATATGATCCGCAATGGTTTGTTAGGTGAAATGGTGCATTGTCATTGCGCTCATTCACATGACTGTATTGATCACTGGTTTTTTGATGCCAATGACGGCAGCCAGCGATGGGGTGCCAAATACCTGATCAATTATAACCGGGACCAGTATCCTACACATAGTTTGGGTCCGGTATTAAGCTGGATGGATATTAATTGCGGTGATACCATTCATCAGATTTATTCAGCTGCTACTGCTTCAAAAGGTATTAATGCGTATATGAAACGAAGATTCGGAGCCGACCATCCAAATGCAATCCTGGAGTATAAGCAGGGAGATATCGTCACATCCACCCTGAAAACAAACAATGGGAAGACGATCATTATTAATTATGACATGCAATTACCGCGTCCCTATGATAACAGATGGATGGCCCAGGGTACATTGGGTATTTACAATGAACAAAGGGAAGCAGTTTACCTGACTGGAAAAAGTCCCAAATATCATGAATGGGAGCCTTTTATGCCGTATGAGAGTGAATTCTTACATAAATGGTGGAAGAATATACAAAATACCAGTGAAGGGCATGGAGGTGTGGATAGTCTCGAATTGGAACTGTTCGTAAAAGCGGTAAGAGATAAAACCAATACCCCGATTGATGTATACGATTCCGTAACCATGAGTGCTATCGTACCTCTTTCTGGTTTATCCATTGAAAAGAGCCAACCAGTGGAATTTCCTGATTTTACCAGGGGTAAATGGAAAGAGAGGAGGCCCTATTTTGCCGTATAAAATTCTGGAAATATTCAAACAGTTTCCAAAAAAATAAAATCAGCATTTATAAAATGATATGATGTTATCGCGATTCATACGATTAATTATATTGAGTTTATTCCTCGTTTTCAGCTGTACGCAAAAGTCAGCGTTTTATGTTTCCCCATTGGGAGATGATTTTCACCCGGGCACTCCGAAAAAACCCTTCGCAACCATAAAAAAAGCTACTGAAGCGGTCCGGCGCATATTGAATCAAAAACAGCAGCAGGACATAACGGTTTATTTGGAGGGTGGAGTTTATCAGATTCGGGAGCCAATTATTCTCAAACCCGGAGATTCCGGTGAAGCCGATTTTCAAGTGATTTACGAGGCCATACCTGGTGAGAAACCGATCATTTCAGGAGGGTTGCAGATTAATGGGTGGGAAAAGAATGAACAGGGCCTGTGGGTGGCAAATGTACCATCAGTGGATGGAAAACCATGGAAATTCAGGGAACTTTTCATTAACGATAAACGGGCTCAAAGAGCCAGGCATCCCAATAAAGACTATCTTCGAGTAGCTAAAATTGGAGAGGATAACCGTACGAATTTCTTTTACAATCCAGGAGACTTTCCGTTACCGGAAAATCCAGACGAGGTTGAATTGATCCTGTTGCATGATTGGTCCATAACCCGGATAAACCTCAAAGAAATAGACAGCCAGCAAAACAAAATTACCTCCGTGGATTCAATGGGGGCAAAATGTCTTGACTTTTTCACCATTGGAAACTGGGAGCCATATCCCCGCTATTTCCTGGAAAACTCCATGGCCTTTATTGACGAACCTTTTGAATGGTATCTTGACATGGAAATGCAATTAGTCTATGTAAATCTTCCCGAGGGTATCATTCCAGAAGAATGTGAAATAATCGCGCCTTATGCAGAAAAGCTGCTAATCCTGAAAGGAACAGAAGATAATCGAATTCGTAATATTTCATTTGAAGGAATCACATTCAGTCATTGTTCATTTAATCTCCCGGAAAAGGGATATGCTGGCATTCAGGCATGTCATTTTGATCCACGTGAAGGAGGAAATAAATGGAACGTAGTTCCGTCGGCCATAGAGACTTCCTGGGCAGAAAATTGTACATTTAATAATTGCTCATTCATTCATTTGGGGGGATCCGGCGTATTATTTGGAGAAGGATCCTCTCATTGTACGTTGATCAATGGCTCATTATCTGATATTTCCGGTAATGGCATAATGATTGGCGAAGACAGCGAACGCCTGATCGATCAGGTTCCCTGGTGGAGGACTGTTCCGGAACAGGTTGCTACTGGCAACCATGTCGAAAATTGCGTTATTACAAAGGCAGGGCAGCAATTTTTCGGAGCTGTGGGCATATGGAGTGGGATCACGGCGCAAACCCTTCTGAAGGGTAATCAAATTTCGGATTTGCCGTATACGGGTATTTCGGCAGGCTGGCTCTGGAGTACCGAACCTACCCCTTGCCGTGATTTGCGGATAGAAGGAAATCACATCCATCATATTATGCAGGAATTGAGTGATGGAGGGGGTATTTATACCTTGGGCCAGCAACCGGGAGGTAAAATTGTTAAAAATCATATTCATGACGTTGAAATAAATGCAGGTCGTGCAGAAAGCAATGGGATGTTTCTAGACGAGGGAACAACCGGCATAACCATTGAGGCGAATTTAATCTATAATATCGCGCGGTCTCCTTTGAGATTTCACAGGGCAACCACAAACCTGGTAAAAGATAATATCCTGGTTTGTGCTGAGGGAATACCCGCAGTCCGTTATAACAGAACGGAAGAAAAAGACATCGTTCTGGAAGGGAACAGGATCCTTTTGGAAACCAATGAAGAAGATATAAAAATACTGGATGAACTGATAGGTGAATGGAATGATAGATAAATTGATATATCATATCTTGAATACCCGAATGGTTCTATCATGACAAGCGGAAAAACCAGCGGTTTACATACTATCAGAAAATCTTAAATAAGATATTTTATGTCAAGAATGGGAGGTTAAAGATTTATCATCCAAAAACTCTTTCCAGATTTGTATTTCTTATTTGAGTAATCGATCCAGTACTTCTCCGGCATCAATGCGAGCTTGCCTGATAGCATTCGGATCTGGCATGAAACTCGTCGAAATCATGCCTCCCGGATAGGGCTGTATAACCAGGGATCGAACGATGTCAAGTGTTTCATTTGCATCCCGGTTTCCTTTCACAGCGTATTTATCCAGTTCATGAAATATTTCGTAATCATCAACACCTTCTCGAACGGCAATCAGTCTGATAGAAGGAACCGGCTCGGAAATACCGATATCATCACCCGGATAAGCGAGATAACCATCTCCATTGGGATATCTTACCGGATTCTTTACTTGTTCTCCACCACTTTCTTTATAAAATGCATGCCATCCATATTTCCATGGATCAAAAGTCCACCAGGAGGATCCCCAGAATTCAAAGGCTTCTACTCCATAGCGGTAACAGAACCAGGGCATTAATCTTTCGGTTGCCGGAAAGGGTGTGTCAAGGCATTGTTGCCCATCAGTGGTATAAATGAAATGGTCTCCTGCTTTTTTTCTTTCTCTGAGGATGCTGACAGGAAACTGTCCCTGGGCACCGATTCCCCAGGCAGAAATATGTCCTTCAATTTCCTCAATAAAGTCCCATGAACTCACATAAATCGGAACATCTGGGGCTACTTCTTTTGCCATTTCTGATACTTTTGTGATGGCTTGGTACGCAATGGGTACTCGGGGTTCGTCCGAAAGATAAAGAATAAAATTTTTACGCCACCCTTTTCGGGTAATATGATCAATAAACATACCATAGGCCTCTTTCCAGGCTTTCACATATTCCGGAGAAAACGGCTGTAAATCAAAAATGGGTCTTGCACCTGAATACCAGCCAACAGAATAAAAGAATCCGGGAGTATACAGCATCGTATTGTTCAATTCATCGATCAGAAAATGTACTGCCTCATCAAATTCTTTTGTTTCCATCTGCACTTTGCCATTTTTATAGATAAACCTGGGTTCAGCTCCAGCCAATAAACCCGGGGAAATATTATATCTGGCTAAAAATATGGACCAATCCTTTTCATCAGGCATGTCACCTTTAAAAGGATTTTTCCCTGGCCCAGTCCTCAAATCATAAATTGCCGGAATATGCCGCTTATCCGGTAAAATTATATTCCAGACCTTGACCTCTACCGGGAGATAGATTTTTTGAGTATTTGATTCCATGATGATTTGCCCACTATAGACGCCAGGAAGTGCATTATCAGGAATGTGTATGTCAAACCAGAATGGTTGCGTGTTTCCAGCAGTTAATTTACATGATGATTTATTTCCAATGGGAATAAGTGGATCCGGCCAGAGATCCGGCCATCCATCTGAACCAGCTTGATCTGGATAAAATCTTGTATACGATGAGATCCTTGGGGTTCTGTAATACCGGACTGGAAAATCAACAGGTACATATCCTGTTTGATAGATTTTGGGCTCAGGAATTTCTTTACCGTCGATATTTTTTAAAGAGGTGATCGTTATGGTAACCTCCATATCCGTCAAAGAACGTACTGCAATTTGCAAGGCCTTCCAGCAATTCCGTCCGGTATAAACGTGAATATTATCATCCGAATATTTAGGAATAAGATCCTGGCGAAACACTTTTATCAAGGGATCTACGGTCCAGGCTGCCAGGGGCCATTCCTGTTTTTTTTTGGATTCAAACTCTCCTGCACGGCTTAAGAGATCTGGATGATCCCTGGTCTCAGAAAACATTTCTACGACCCTGCTTTGTCCTTTTACATTACGGTCTTCACTTACATAAAGCCAAAGTGTTTTCTCGGAAAAAGGCTCGATTTGAATGATGGTCCGGATGCGCTCACCTAAATTACCTGATACATCCAATGGTTCATCGGGACGGGCAGGATCGATAAGACATAATGCATAATTCCTACTAAAACCAAATAATTTTCCAAGTCGATTTTTAATATGTCTTGTATTGATGATGGTTGATCCGGCTGGTATGTTCATATTTCCGAAATTTTGAACATATATTGGCACCCTGTATTCCCAGTGAATTCCGGGTATCCAGGAGGATTCTGCTTTATGAACAGACAGTTTAAGTATTTCAGGTAACTCCAGTTGAATTTGAATTTCATTATCCAGCGATTGATTGTCTATTTTGACCTCCAGCCATTCATTAACGATATGTTCTAAATATCCAGTATCCTCTGTAAAATTCCTGATGTCAGGGGGTAGCCAGGCCCTGGGATTGCCTGCATAAAAATAGAGGAGGGAAGTTGAATCAACTTCTGCCTCCACGGGGAAGGTGATGATATCACCCGGTGAAAGTAAACCACTCCTTTTTCTGGTGTTAGCTGAATTTTCCAATTCAAAGAAAAATTCAACCCCATCTTTATTGGCAACCCGCAGGCTGGCTACTGATGCACCAATCATTGCGGAGGTACTGTTATTGTTGGAAAGAGCAATTCTGAATTGATCACCGAGAAGCGGTTCCCTGGAATTATTTTTTATTTTAACTGGAACACGAATTGTCCAGTAACCTCCACCATCGTATGAGAGGGATTTACACCATGGGATGTCAAGGTCACTTACGACACAATTTCCTTCCACCACCATTGAAAATTGAATTAAAAATAAAATAAATACATGAAGGCCAACCAATCTGCCAGAATGTTTTCGTACCATGATTTTCATATTATAAAAGTGAATTAGAAATCATATGAACCAAATAAAATTGAAAAAAGATCTCATTGATATAAGCTATTGAACTTTACCGATAATTCTATACATTCTTTCCACACCAAAATCGGCCTTGTTTAATTTTTTTAACTGAATGGACCGGTTGATCACACCTGTTCTGTAACTTTCTTCAACCTGGGTGGAATAATGTTTCCAAACCAACTCCATTTTGCGGTTTTCGTCCATCAGGTAATCCATTGTTTCCAGCTTGAATCTACTGAGAAATTTTTTTACTTTTTCCCAATCCTGTTCATCTGCCAATCCGGTATAAGGTTGATCTTCCCCAAAATAAAGAAATGCCTTTGTCCGATGCTTCAATTCCTTCCAGGTACTCATGACAGCTTCCCGGAGGATGACGTGATCGATATGTTCCTTGACACATAAAGGGAGGAGAATAGCAGTATCTTCCTGCATGAGCCAGTCATTGGCGTATCTTTTAATGTTTTCAAAAATTTCCCAGTCTCCGGTATCAAAGTTTTCCAGGTTGCCATGGGGAAATTCAAACTTTTCCCCTGTTTTCCATACTTTTTGACGGATCGCACATTCCTTTTCTCCCTTAAGTTCATAAATATAATTACCATGCCCCAGCAATTCATCCAGGCAATTCAGGTCTTCCAGCAATCGGATGCCCGTGGCGTATTGAATTCTTTGCAGGCTGATGTCTTTATTCCCTTTATCATCCCGGGCCTGGTAATTGGAACGGCTGAAGATCTGTATAATCCGGATATTTTTGGAAAGGATCAGCCCAGCTTTTACTAAACCATCCAGGTAGCCTCCAAAGGTAAGTGGTACATCATCATAATGAGGGCTTAGTATTATTATATTATTTTTTTTGATTACATCAGCTATATTTCTCATGAAAGTATGTGATTATACAATTTCTTCTCCATAGATTTTTTGAAATTGTTTCAATCTTTCCAGATTGATATCGAAATTGATCGTATCATCTGAGGTCACCGACATGGCACCGATTAATCGGCCCATCCTTAAACATGACCGTATTCTATTACCAATGAATGGGAAACCGAGAACCAATCCGATCATAATTCCTGCAAGTACAGCATCCCCGGCGCCTGCGGTATTTCTGACAGGAACCTCAATAACCGGGATAAATTCAGTCTTACCCTTTTCATAACCATAAATTCCCTGGCTGCCACATGTAATGCAAATCCTGATGTCAGGATTGAATTGAGAAGCTACTTGAATGCATCTTTCCACAATATCCTTGACTGATGCATTCAGGGAAACATTTGCGAGGGCAGCTGCCTCTTCCAGATTAACAGAAATCAGGTTTATTTTTTCGAGGGCCCGGAGCTTAAGAACCGTTTCCATCTCATCACTTACAAATGAAGCCAGCACATAAGCATGATTTCTAAATCCTAGTTCGATCAATTCAAGTCTGCTGGGAAGTGGCACTTCGGGAACTGACAATACCATGGATTTGTTTTCGTGAAGGATTGTTTCAGCCTTCCACATCATATCGATTGAAACCAGGGAACTGGCACTCTGACTCTCGGTTATGTTCCCTCCGGAATGATCGGAAAACTGAAAGCAGATTGAATGCAGGGTGGGCGTATGAAGGATGGATTTGATATATTTCATATTCATGCCGGCATTTTTCATCATTGTTAATAACTCTTTTGCCGGATGATCATCCCCGACAGCCCCGATGGGGTAAATCCGGGTATTGGTCTTAAGATCATTCAACAAAATGGCTACATAATGAAAAATGATATGCAGTTTACAGAAATCTTTCACAGACAGGAGATGTCCCATTCTGCTTTCATTCCTTCCTAAATCATGATTGCCCTCAAGAAGGTAAATTTTACCGGTCCCAATTCCGCCGGTCCCAACAATGGCATTAAATATTGGTTTGATATTGATAATGTTTATATTACTTATTAAACTACGATTAATTCTATTATTTACCGGATATCATAATATCCCGAATCGCCGAAAAAATCCCAGTCAGGGTTCTCACTGATCGGATGCCGGGCTGTTTCTTCCGTTGCTGTAATGATTGCGTTAGGATGTTCCTGTAATAGTGTAAATGGATATTCCACGGTAGGCGGAGAAAGAGCGCCACCCGGAGAGCAGTTTGCTTCCAGGTTCCTGTATCACTGTACACCCTTACTTTTTTAGCAGAAAGGCATTGTTTAATACCCAGGGTAACAGACATTGGTGGAACAAACTGATAGGCAGCACCGAAACTTCGCTGTCCCAACGCAATAATGGTATCAAGATTATTATCCTGAAGGCGGGTGGTGGCATTCCTTAGATCATCAAGAGAAATGGCGTTAAAAGGATGACGTCGGGTTTGATTATAGGCAATATGGCCGTCTTGTCCCCATCCGCCAAGTGTAATGTCAATTGGGGTCTCCTCAATTGCCTGGTTGATTTCCGGAATATTGAAAGGTGTTGGAAAAAAACGTTGGTCCGCAGGAACAGAAAGTTCCGGAGGAATCCCGCCATAAAAATGTTTCTCCATGAATCCACGGAAGTTATAGGGATGGGCTTTGGGCAATAACCTGCCTTGCCAGTCCAGGCATTCATCCATATGAAATACCGAGAGGTTTTTAAGACTTATTTTATCCTTATTGATCATTCTGGTAAAAGGCTCATACCATGATTTTGGGCCACAGGGAACAATGGCCCGGATGGATTCGTTCTTTTCATTCTTTTTTTTAATTTCCTCAACAAAGTCCCGGGCCATTATTTCGCCCATGCGCTCGGAATCTTTTACGATTTGGAAGGATATGCGAAGATCCGGATGGTTTTCAAGCTTGTTTGAAGGAATGGAACACCATCTATACAATTCCTTTTGTGAAATTTGATGATTCATTTTACTTAAGTAATGGATACATAAATATATTTGAAGAAACTCAGTATAACAATTCATTTCATGTTCTCAGGAAAATTCCGGGATTCACTGAGCCATAAATAATGATTTAATGAATTACCGGAATCACTTAACAAATCGTGAATTCACAGAATACCAGCTCAGCCACGATCCGGCAATGATCAGGAGACAACCAATCCACAAATAAATTCCAGGTAATATCCCCAGGTAGAAAGCCGTGAATACGGTAGAAAAAAAAGGGGTCAGGTAGGAAACAGACACGACCAATATCAGATCCCCTTTTCTCATGGCATTTTCCCAAAGATTATAAGCCAAGGCAGTGGCAATCCCAAGACTTGAAATTTCCACAATAATGCCGGCATTAAAACTGCCTTCTTCCGGAAAAATAAATTGCAGGAGAAACAGCATCATTCCGGTGATTAAAATAAAAAATGGAACAGCACCTTCATTATCCGGATTGCTGATAAATCTGACCAGGTTGGAGTAAAGCGCCCATGAAAGTGCTGCAATCAGGGCAATTCCATAAGCAACAGGATTATTTTGAATATGTGCAATAAAGATGTTAACTGAAAAATCTTCCCCCTTTATGATAACAAAAAATACACCTGTGAGGGCCATGAAGGTACCAGGGATTAACCAAAAATTCGCTCTTTTATTAAAAATAGGTATGGCAATTAAAATGGTCAATGCCGGCCATAAATAATTGATCAAACCAATTTCCAGGGTTTGATAATGGTCTTTTGCAAGACCCAATGCCAGAAAGAGGCTGATGGTATAAATTAAGAAAAGTGAGCCGCAGACGAAAAGATATTTGATAGAGGTTCGCTTGAATTTCCTGAAAATATTTTTTCGTAAAAGTACCCATAAGGATGCCAGCACACCACCCGTTAAATAAACGGATGCACCGGCGGTTAACGGCCCAACCTGTTCGGAAATACTACGTGCCAATCCAACGGTGGTGCTCCACAAAAGGATTGCAATCATGCCTGATAATGTATTCCGGTTTAAATTTATCATTCTCCCTTAAACATTAAGGACCAGGTCACTTTTTCATCCCGGCTATTCAGCGTCACCTTGAGCAAATGGTCTTCCGTTTTTTGAGAGAGGACCTTTGCGTCCGTGTCGATATCTAATAAATAAAATCCATTGGGAACATGTACAAACAAGGAATAAGGCGTTTCGGGGATGGTTTTCGATGTACCGCTCAAGATCAGCCTCTCATCATCCCATTCAAGTAACTCAATGCTGAATGTCCCTGAAATATGACGGCTAGTTCCCAAAAATTGAGGTCTTTCCAAAAGAGGTCGTATATATAATACTCGCGTATCATGGGGATCAATATTGATCGTAAACTGATCTTGAAAAGTGCCCATTAATGTATGGTTCCAAAAATCAAAGACTAAATATAATTTTTCAGGGTCCAGTCCTAGTTTATCTTCAAAGGAAATACTCCTGGACTGAGGCTCACCTGCCCAGTTGGTGGTTGCTACAACATCGTATATTCCTGAAGCACTGTTGATCTTTAAATCAATGATGCGGGGAAAATCATGTGTATAAGATTCCTTGGTAAACTCCCCGAATAGATTCCATGTACTATAGCTACCTCTGCTGAACAAATCCATGGGAACAATGGGCATGGCAGGCAGTGTTTTTCTGAGGAGTTCGATTCGTTCTTCGGGCAAGTCCGGAAGTTTATCCGCAAAACTATAGGGTGTGCCACTCAAAGCGGCAAATGTGACTATCGTACGTGCCTCATTCATTGTTGTTCCTACACTGGAGATGCTTGCTTCACGAGAAGAAGCTACGCGGATAAATTCCGGATTATATATGGTTTTCGCTTTCTCAATATTTATTTTTGGACTGACGCAAATGCCTTCGCCCGGCATCAGATAACAGACAATATGGTTAAGAAAAATGTTTGCGTTTATGGAATTAAAAAATGGGTACATACCCAGCCAACTGTTATAAATATCATCTCCATTAAAATAGGAATTAAAGATCCCGATTCCCTGCAAAGGGGTTCCGGCTGGGCAACCCTCGATAAAAGTTTTATCTCCAACCGCTTCTCTGATAACCTTTGATCTGTGGCGGTAGGCTTCTAAGGGGGTGATGATATTATCGTAAAGATTTTCTTTATTGACCGATGGTATGTATTCGGTTAAGGCAAATTCACCATCAAATTTATAGTATTCAAATCCCCAGTTTTTTAAAGTAGTGAATAACTTCGTTAAAAAATCAAGTACTTCTGGGTTCGTGCAATCCAGGGCCGGAGTATGGTAGTCCATAATAAAGTTGCCTTCCTTATCCTTTAAGTACCATTCGGGATGATCTTGTATGGCCCCCGCATAAGAATTGGGAACCACCCACAATCCTGCTTTAAGGTTTTTTGATTTTATATAATCGGCCAACCACTCAGGACCGTGGGGAAAGGTTTTTTTGTTCCAGTTACTGATCCAGTAATGTTCACCATGTTCTCCACGTTCCGGACCATCATCTATCACAATATATTTCAATCCATATGAGCTTAGATTATCAACAATCCAATCAACATTTCTAATTACATCATCTTCCGTAACCTTGTAATAATAATTGGTCCAACTGTTCCAGATCACAGGGGGCTCCTTAAAATGTGTATCGTTCATCGGCTCATATAATGGAAGGCCTAAAATATGGGTATAATAATCATTGTAAATGGTAAGGATCTCTACATCCAGGCTTCCACCCAAAGGAAAGGAATTACCAACCCCAAGGGTAATTTGCATCTGATCGGAATCATTATTTTCACGCCACATATGGGTATCGCCTGAAAATTTTAACATAGTATTTTCCTTTCGATCAAATAAACAGTGCATGTTTCGGCTGGATACCTGCCCTAATGAGAGATACAGAACATCCGGATTTTCTGCCGGAAGAAAAGAAAGATTTTTAGTCTGGTTTCCACCGTAACTATAACCTATTTCATCCGTCCCTTTCCATGCAACCGGTTTCGCCCTGCCACTAAAATCTATCATACGTGCAGGGAAACGGTTTACATCGGCAGGTGCAACAGCAGTAATCATACCCTCGCCTGCATTAGTTGTGATGCCTAAAACCCTGTTTCGTATGTAAAATATCCATTCGGTTGATGGATACTCAGTATGTATCAGAAGACGATCGTCTTCTGTAATGATCTTCCAATCTGATAATTTCTGCCACTCATCACCTTGTTTCACATGAAGTTGAAGATCCTTTAACACGACACCGAGCTTATCATATTCAATGGTGAGAACAGATTCTTCTGGATTTACTGAAATTTTCCATCCTTTGGTTGCAAGTTGATCATCATTACTTTTGGCATGTTTTGGAGCACCTGTGATGAGAATTATTATAGCAAATATGGTTAAGAGTCCAGGATTTTTCATTTTCATCGTAAAGACAAGATTATGTTCAAAATATTATAACATTAAAGTAACCACGGTGTGAAACCGAAAATGAATTTTTGAAAATATTATATTCATTTGTAATACGCTAAAAGAGTACATTTCTATCATGACCTCACAGCGAAGGACCTGTGCATCAGACTCGTACTACCATGAAAGTGGTAGTACGAATCATTTTAAAACCTGAAATTGAGCGATAAAATTCAGGTTTATTTCTCCATGGGTGTTAAAACAATATTTCGATAAGATACCGTTCCATGATCTCCCTGTAAATAGATTGGACCAGGTGAATATTCGTCGGCTGTCAAAGCCCCACCGGTAACGCCCATGACAGGTTGATTGTCAATGATCTTAATATTATTCAGAATGACGGATAAATGATGTTCAAATAAAGTAATATCAAGGTTCTGCCATTCACCAGCCGGTCTTTCGGCAGATACTGAAGGTGTAATCCTGCTGTATAGTGCTCCCATATTATGGCTGTCCAAGGGGCTTCCGTAACTATCCATGACCTGAATTTCGTAAATACCTCGTAAATAGATACCGCTATTACTTCCTTTCGGAACATTCACTTCAATTTTAAGATTGAAATCCTCAAAAGTTTCCTCAGTCCTCAGATTTCCATACTGAATATGTGGTTTGCCCTCTTCCTGAACCGGATCATTGGTGAGGATACCTGGTTCAACTTTCCAGCCGTTAACATTTTCAGGATTCGTCAATGTCCAGCCACTCAGGTCCTGACCATTGAATAGATCTATCGGTTTTCCATACTTTATTTTTGAAAGGTCAGGTGCCGGGGGTATGGGTGGCAGCCGTTTTGCTGTGAATTCAACTATATCAACGTCAATGCCATTCCTTTGAGGGATATATGCTCTTCCTTGCAATTCGTCATTATTTACCATTGTAAAGGTTCTCCAGGTTGTCAAAATTTGAACACGTACAGGATTGCCATTTTCATCTTTTTCTCTGACCACTTCCCAGGAGCTGGGCACCTTCATGGCATCCTTGGCAAAAAGTACACTGCCGACGGGCAGTACGCTTCCTCCATACCATAATAGATTGCCATCATAATAATCCTCTTTATCTATGATTTCCAGCCATCCTGCTCCTCCGGGCAGATAAAGGGACCACCTTCCCACACAAAGAGATTTATCAATATTTTGGATTACTTCCAGGCTGGCATCTGCTTTTTTCTCAGGTTTTTCACACGAAAAAAAGCTAACGCCGATTATGCCTGTAATTAAGAGATTTATTAAAGGGTTCTTTTTCATTGATGTAAGGATTAAAATTTCAAATTTTTCAAATAATTATTACTATTCATTTAAAGTCCATCCGGACCTGTAGGATTCATGGATATAGCCATTTGCTTCCTCATTGTTAGAGATCTTGAGATTTTGAGGGTCCCAATAGATTTTTTTGCCAGTTCTTGTGGCAATATTACCCAGCAAGGCTATTTCTGTGAGTTCTCCTCCTACATTGAAATTACAACTGGCAGGCTGTCCTCCTTTGCAAGCGTTTATCCACTCCTGTACTACAATATTACCCTCGGGATATAGAGGTCTGGGAAGCGTCCTGGGAAGGGACTCGGCTTCATTCATTTTACTCTCAGGGATAACTCTGTCGTTAAGGATTTTTCCTTTTTCCCCGATATAAAGCGTGCCATTCGCAGGCATTTCCTCATCATCCCTTAATTCGTCTGGGCGTGAGGGCATAATTCCTCCCTCATACCAAACCAATTTTACGGGGGGCATATCATCTCGTTCAGGGAATTCATAGGTTATAATGGCTGCCAGGGGAGGAGATTCAGCAAATACACTGGTTGAAGACGCATACACGGCGATGGGATGGCTTAAATTTAAAACCGGGAAGACCCTGTTGAAGAAATGACAACCCATATCTCCCATGGCACCCGTTCCGAAATCCCACCATCCCCTGAAATTAAAGGGGTGATAGACCGCATCATAAACGAGCACTTTGGCTTTCAATTGCTGCATGACCAGTGAATCGGTTCCCCAGCTTTTTATAAATGGCCGCTCCTTTGCGGGACCGAGCCACAAATCCCATTTCAGTGTCTCAGGAATTTTATCCTCACCGACTGGCCTAGTCATGCCCTGAGGCCACCACGGCCGGTCTGTCCAGCAATGCACTTCCCTTACATCTCCAATCACACCAGCCCGAATAATCTCGGTGTTCCGAAGTACAGGCTCATCTAAGCGCGAAGAGGCGGTAACCTGTGTTGCCACTCCTGCTTTTCGGGCCGCTTCAGTTAAAACCCGAGCCTCATGGATGGTACGTGTCAAAGGTTTTACACACAGGATATTTTTCTTCGACCTGAGAGCATGCATGGCAATTACCGCATGACTATGATCGGGCGTTCCAATTACCACTGCATCAATATCCTTTTCGGTTTCAAACATCTCCCGGTAATCATAATAGGCAGTGGCATCAGGATATTGCTCAAAAACTGTTTTTGAGAACGAATGATCAACATCACACAAGGCTATTATTTTCTGACCCTCGTCTTTACAACTTTTTATGAAATGCTGTCCGACACCTCCAATCCCAATTCCTGCTATATTCAATGTATCGCTGGGGGGGGTATACCCTTTTCCTCCAAGTACATATCGGGGGACAAATGAAATAGCCGCCAGAGAGCTGCTTTTTTGAATAAAATTTCGTCTGTTCATCACTTTCATAAGGAATGTCCTGTTAGATGGCAAAAAATATTTCCTTGTAGCATCAAAATTTACGATATTTTAAAATCTGTAACAAAAAATTTTAATCGGATTATCCTGAGAGATTGAAAAAAATACTCCTGGCAAACTTGTATTAGTGGAAGTATATTCAAAAATTACATGGCATTATCTCTATAGTTGTAAATTGACATTACCTCCATCATGTGATGCAATAAATTAAATCGAGAACAGTTTATATATACAGTCCTATGATCTATTTCCAGGCAAGTGTTTCTAAAGGATGGCTACATAAAAATGGTGGATTTGTGTTTGATGAGAAGTATTATAGGGATCCGGTTTTCAGACGAATTCAGGATAATAAGATAAACGATTTTGTCGGAAAAAAATTTTCGTACTATCCTGTGTATAATATGGAGGCTAACCTGATGCAGGTTACTTTTAGTGATGAAAAACAGGTACTGGTAGGAGGCATACAGCCGAACCTAATACTGGCCATGTTAATGGGCGCTGAATTAATATGTTACCCGGATAAGGATGCAGACGTCCTGGGGAATCCGTTAAATTACATTTCTACAGCGAAAGACCTCCCATCATTAGAGAGGATCAAGGATCATCCCTATATTCGGCAACTGACTGACCAGATCGGGCAACTTCAAACTGATCACCACGAATTGGATGTTATACCTCCTTTTTTCTGGGATAAATCAGGACGGGCTACTATCCACGGCCTCATCACAACCTCACTGAAACTCATCGGTGAAAAGGCATTGTTCATGATCATGATGGATCCGGATCTGTTACATGTTGTTCATCAATGGATCACTGATGTTTATATTTTATTGATAAATCATTTCGCAGGGATCGCCAAATTTCCGATCGCTTCGGTGCATGTTGGGGAGTGTTCAGGCACCATGATCTCAAATGATCAGTATGCTGAATTTATAACGCCCTATGTGAGTCAGATAGGAAAAACATTTGGCAATGTCAGGCTTCATTCATGTGGTCCATCCGACCATATTCTTGATGCCATCTCACAAATAGATCATCTTTCGGTGATCGATACAGGATCCAACACCTCCATAGCTAAAATCCGGAAAATGATGGGAGTTGACTTTGAGATCAACCTTGAACCGCCTTTGAAATTAATGCTGAAAGAGGCACCGGAACAGGATCTTCTCACATGGCTCGACCAGGTATTGGAAGAAAATCAGGGAGGACCTTTGAAGCTTGCTATGCACCTGGAAAACGATTATTCTCACATGAATTGTTTAAGGCTTTATGAAGAGTTGATCAATCGAAGATTACTTAAAGATTTTTAAGATTGAATTCCTCTCAAATACTTTCTCTCCAGCTGAAGTACGGTGTCATGATATGAGATATTCCCCATCCTTCAAGATCTATCGTGATTTTTTAAGCAAACTATCTGGCGGGATTCAGCCAATTTAAATGGATAATATATTTAGGATCTCTCAATCAGGTCCAGAACCATTGTTTTAAGTGCCTCTACTACCTTTTCGGCAATTTTTTGTCCTTTCTCGGCCGAGACTTTCCGCGGATCCCCAAAAACTCCATTGGGGGTCATGGTTTTCATGCTTCTATACAAGGATGCTTTTGGTCCCCTGAGTAAATCCCCATTTGCCCATTCAAAACTATCCTTGTTTTGCTTTTTTTTGATTTTATGATGTTGAACCAGCTGAGGAGCAATTTTCATCATAAGAGAGGTCTCAAATTCTCCTCCATGCCCGACTCCACCTGCACCTGTTTCATTCAATTCAAATAAGGATTCTCCTACTATCTTCCACCAGGTCGCAAAGACAATCCTGCACTCCGGATGTCTTTTTCCAAAATGCTCAACAATTACCTGTCCGATACCTAAATTACCTCCGTGACTATTAAAAAGGATGAGATTTTTAAAGCCATGAAAGGTAACTGATCCCAGTATTTCCTCAGCTTGTCGCAAAAAAGTTTTGTGCTGAACGGTTAATGACCCGCAAAACTCCATATGATGTTCAGAGCACCCGACACTCATTACAGGCAATATGAGTACTTGATCTGGGATTTCATTATTTAATTGATAACAAAAATATTCTCCGATCATTCGATCCGTAGCGAGAGGCAGGTGTGCACCATGTTGTTCTATGGCTGCGACCGGGAGTATTACTGGGATGCTTCTATTTAAAGCATCTATTTCTGGTGATGTCATTTGATCCCAAATCATTTCTTTAAGGGGTAGGTCTTTTCATTTATCTGATATTGACGAATTTTATTTTCGTCCGGTTCAATACCCAATCCATAACCTTTCGGCAGCGCTACATGGGGAGGTTTAAAATTTAGTGGCTCCCTTAATAAATCATGTACCCGTATCATGCGGCCAAATAGATCACTCGGCCAAAGGCAGGATTTTGCAGCGGCGGCAGAATGAACATACATGGCTTCGAGTATTCCAAGATCCACTTCTGAGCCATGCCAGCAAGGGAGACCTGCTGCTGAAGCAATGTGATCCAGCTTTTGAAAATTTGCTAATCCACAATTGAAATTAAAACCGTCCACGGCTGAAGTCAGTAGGGCATCTATCGCATTATCTATTCGCTGACCGTGTTGAATGTAGGGAAGTGAAATATGCAATACGATTGGCACTGAACCATATTCGCGTAGTTTTGAAAATTCAATTAATTTCCATCTTGGTATTGGATCTTCCAGGCATAATACATTTCCAATTTCCTGCAATCCATGAATACGTCTTCTTGCTTCCCCTGAATTTTCCCATCGTTCATTTGGATCTAATATGACCGACATGCCTGGTGCTGCCCGTTTAACTTCCTGACACCAGCCTATCACATCATCTTTCAAATCACACTTAAATTTGATACAGTCATAACCTTGTTCATTGTATTTTTTTGCCAGATCCGCTACGTCTTCCAATCGTCTGTGGCCACTCCATGCGCCCACTTTAACCCATTCCCTTACTGGCCCTCCCAAAAGGTCAACGACGCGTACCTTGTGAGCTTTCGCATAGGCATCCCAGATTGCACACTCAAAGCCATCATATTCTCTGCAGAAAAAAAAAGGAAGGGATTGCAAGGTGAATGTATTGATATCCTGTCCTATAATTGTTTCAGCAATACGATCAACTATACTCCAGCTATGATCTCTGTAGAGTTCTCCCCAGCCAACGATCCCATCCTCCAAATCTATCCTGAGTATGATTTTAGATAGTTCATCGAATTGTACAGACCAGGCTTCTTTTGTGCCCACCGGAAGTTTGTGTAAAGGTTTATTCAACCCCTTACTTTCTATTGCTCCCGGATGGGTGGGTACAAGTACTTCAAAAGCAGTGATTCTCTTAATTTTCATGATCCATCACATATGGTTATACCTTATAATGTGTATACTGTTATTATACAGAAGATTTGTAGTACCATTATCTACATAGATGGTTTGACCAGTTATGCTCCTGCTTAAATCAGAAAGTAAAAAAGCCACCACATTGCCACAATCACGCGCGCTAGTAAAATAATCCAGGCATTGGTGGTCCGTTTTATGATCTTCAATCCATTTCTCAGGATCAGTGGTCCATTTGCCAATAATACTCAAACTCTGTTTAGAATAGATATACCCGGGAGCCACCGCATTGCATCTGATTTTGTATTGGCCCAGTTCCACAGCCAATCCTCTTGTCAGTCCATTTACGGCTGATTTTGCACTGGCGTATAAAGCCATTCTATGCATGGTGTTGAATGACTGGACGGATGAAATATTGACAATATGACCGATCTCATTGGATGCCAATAATTGTTTTACAAATGCACGGGAAACAAGCCAGATTCCTTTTACGTCGACATCATATAAGCGGTTGACTTCTGTTTCATCAGCTTCTATTGCATATTTGCCTAATCCTATTCCCGCATTGTTAACCACGCCATGAATCGTCCCACATCGATTTCTAATAACATCGAACATCTGATCGACATCTTCGGTCTGACTTACATCTCCTGCAACGGCTAAAGCATCTTTGTACTTTTTAGCAGTTTCCTTAGCCATTTCTAAATTAAGGTCATTTACAATGACACAGCCACCTGCTTCAGCTACTGCTTCACATATCCCTCCTCCCAAACCATCTCCGGCGCCTCCGGTAACCAGTATATTTTTACCTTTTAAATTGACCAGCATCTTTTTTTTATTCTGTAAAATATATTTACGCCAATTAATTACTACATGATCCCAAATCTTTCAAAAGCATCACCTGCACTCATTCCAGTCTGTATTGCTTTTCTAACCTTATTTTCACCCGCTGCCTTTTCTAGGGCCCGATGAATGACTTCTTCTTCAAGCTGCCTGGGAATAATACAAACTCCATCCATATCTCCAAATACGATGTCACCTGGCCGGATTCGGACTCCCTCTATTTTGATTTCAATTCTGAAATCGGTCACCATACCCCTGGGTCCCTGGTCCTGTGAATATTTTCCAATCGAAAAGGTGGGAAATCCAAGTGATAGGATTCCCTTGCTATCTCTTGTGAAACCGTGAAGTACTGCTCCAGCGGCTCCTAATTTTTTTGCCCGGGTACTCATTAGCTCTCCCCACAAAGCATATCTGGGTGACGCCCCTGTACAGATATATACTTCATTTTCTTTTAAATCATCCAATGCATCCAACATCAGACCAAAAGGTTTAACCAGATCATGATTAATATCCCCATTCGAAACCTCCACAGAGATATCCGTTTCCAATACAGTCATCGCTCTTCCTGCTATGATCATCTCGTCATTGAGTGGATGGATAGAAGGGGGTAGAAATTGATCCAAAAAACCGACCTGATCCATGACATCTCCAATTACAGCTGAATATAGCTTTCCCTTCATCAGATCGAATAGTTCATCATCATTTTCCCATTTATTTTTCATTTATATTTAGATTTAATCTTCTTGAAGTTTTTAGTTTCCCTTGATTTAGATGCGTCTTTCCCGGAATAAGAATATTAATTAAGAAAGGAAATAAAAATATGCAAGATTATTTGATCACTTCTTGAAATACTACTGATTCGTCAGATAATGAAATTATGGAAATTTTTGTAATCCATAATCATTTTTATTTAAAAATCAATGGTCGAAGCCAATAAAATAATTGTTAATGTATCTTAATAATAAGCAGCGAAAAGTTAAATTGTAATCCTGTTTACAATTAATAAATCAATAATCAATAATTTATTAAAATGACGCATGTTTTAAAAGCAACTGGAATTTTCATCATAATGCTGAGTATTAATTCTGTTGGACTGTCACAGGTTCCCACTTCTCAGCGACTGGATCCCAACATGGCTTTAAAGAAGGCCGATGCGAATGGAATTATCTGGTTTGATCCGCGTGAAGAGCCATTTGATCTGATTGGATTTGAATGGATCAGGAAAGACAGCGTTTACAGGCGTTTACCCATCCATCCGGAATGGCCGATTCGGGAGGCCGTAGATCAGCTTGCAAATCATACAGCCGGCGGACAGGTCAGGTTCCGGACAGACAGCCGAAAGATTCTCATAAAGGTTGAACTCCGGGAAAGATCCGGGATGTATCACATGCCGGCAACGGGTCAGAGTGGATTTGATCTGTATGTTGGTAATTCTGAAGGGCAGCGATATCTGAAAACCAGCCGTTTTCCTCATGATACTACCCGATACCAAGTTGAGCTCTACGACTCCGAAGAAAGGGAATTGCAATCTTTTACCCTTAATTTCCCCTTGTATAACGGGGTCAATTCCCTTCAAATAGGGGTAGAGGAGGGAGCTCGCATAGAACCTCCGCCACCCTTTACGTTATCAGGTAAAATTGTAATTTATGGGACATCCATCACCCAGGGAGGATGTGTATCAAGGCCTGGGATGGCATATTCAAACATTTTAAGTCGCAAATTAGATGTGCAATTTGTGAATCTTGGATTTTCAGGTAATGGAAGGGGAGAACCTGAACTGGCCCGACTGATTAATCAAATACCCGGAACAAGCTTTATCATCCTGGATTATGAAGCGAATGCGAATGAGACCATCGTCAATACGTTGGGTCCTTTTATTGATATTTTGAGAGAAAATCATCCAAAGGTACCAATCCTGGTAGTTTCCAAGATCCGTTATGCCTCTGCGACTCAGGAGACAAAGGCATATCAGAACCTGATACATTTACGGGATTTTCAAAAGCAGCTGGTGGATGATAGAAAAAACGCAGGTGATGAGAATATTTTTTTCCTGGATGGATCAGGAATATTGGGACATGATTTTGATGAATGTACGGTCGATGGCGTTCACCCGACCGATTTAGGTTCCCTGAGGATCGCTGATGCGATACAATCCACCATTGAAAATATAATGCGCTAATTTCCTGGAGACGAATCAGTGATCAGCTCATTCCTGCGATCCCAATAAAGTTTTTTGCCTTCCCTGAATGCCCTGGTTGCCATGATGATGCCGATGGAATGCCAGTAACCTGTCATGATATGCCCATTCGTTCTCTGCTCCCTGCTTCTAATGCAATCTGCCCAGTTATCAAGATGTGGTTTGCTGTCATCGCTTATGGCGGTTGGAGGTATGTTCCCTTCGAATTCAGGAACGGTGATCAATTCCGCAATGCCATTCTTAACTGCGTTCTCCAATCCTTTGTAAAAATCAAATCCTGCAGGTAAATCGAGATGTTCCGGAATAAAGAACCAGCGTGGACTACCCTCACCACCGTGTGCGAACAATGTTCCCTCTTTTCCCCTGATGATCGTATGATCACCGAATTTATTGGCATAACTAGATGAATATGAATACAGGAAATTTTCTTTTTCATAGGTGGCCAGGGCCTGGAAAGTATCCGGATTTTCACGGATGTCAGGCCAGCCAAATATTCCTCCATTAGCCATCATGGTGTCTGGAATGGCTGTATCGGTATAGAAATGGACCAGACCTATACCGTGACTCATCCATTGGGAGGTGATCCCACCAGAATATTTCTTGAATATTCTGAATTCAAAATATTTCCATGGATCAAAAGGTTCGTAAGGTTTTCCCAGCAGCCAACGGTTCCAATCGGTATCCTCTTCCCGGATCGCAGCTACATCCGGATCATTGGGTTCGTGCCAACGATGATTGTTATCGTTCCAGCATTGTTCAATTTTGGTGATTTGTCCCAATCTACCTGACCTGACGATTTCCCTTATTTTTAGCTGAATAGGCTCACTTACCCATTGCGAACCCATCTGTACTACCTGTTGGGAACTCAAAACGGTATCCCTGGCAAGTTTGGCCTCCTCAATATCCTGGGCCATGGGTTTTTCACAGTAACAGTCTTTTCCTGCTTTTACAACCTCAACCAGAATTTTGGCGTGCTGATGATCTCCGGTAGCAATCATGACCGCATCTACATCTTTATGACCCAGGAGGTCCTCAGAATATTTAAATTGCTTCACATTTGTATCAAATAGCTCCTTGCACTGTGAAGCAGCTTTTTCCCGGTTCAGTTTCCAGATATCACATACAGCTACTGCCTGGAGATTTTTGTCCTCATAAGAATTCCTGACCATGCGCATATGCCCATGACTGCGAGCGCCACATCCTAAGAATGCAATATTGATCCGGTCGTTGGATCCTAAAATTTTCCTGTATGATTTTGCACTTACTGCCATGGAAAGACCGGCCAAAGCAGTGGTTCCGATGAAATGGCGCCTAGAGATCGAGGATTTTTCGTTATTTTTCATGGTATTATTTATGATTCGATTTTTCACTTTCAGCGAACTTGACAGAATACATCTGAAAGATAAATTTCGATTTTTTAAATGAAATGAATAAGCTGGATATCGTTCCAATTTATTCCCTAAGCCATATTAATAAATCTCTTTGAATTTCCCCGGTTCTCAGATGAGATTTAAAGATAAAATGTGACTTAAATCCTTCATCATTATAAACCTGGATTGGAAAAGTCAATATTTTCTGTATTTCTGTTTCGGAAGCAGGCATTCCATCAGCCTGAGCAGGATCAATGATCAGGATTTTTCGAGGAGCCATCACGGCCAGGAGATCCGGAAGGTCATATGAACCAATAGCACCTGCAACTGTAAAAGGAATATATGCGGATTCATAATATTGAGTAGTAGCAATACTTTCAAAACTTAAAAAAGGCTTGATCAGGCATACTTTCTCTATTTCAGGATCAAATACAGATGCATGAAGCAAATCACTTCCAAGGGGACCTTTGGCAATGGCGGTAATATTTGTAAATTCTTTATGATTGTCTTTAATGAAATGAATTATTTTGACAATATCCTGGGATCTTAATTCCACATGAGATTTTCCAGTCAGAACTGCTGCAAACCATTGATTAAAAGAAGTGCCTTCTATATAAGAATCTCCCTTCATGTATCCTGGACCCATTTTTCCAATGCCCGGCAAATCAGCCAATAATACAGAATAACCCTCGTTTAACATCTGGTAAACCAGACTGTCCTCGGTCATCGTATTTTCCATACCTTGTGCATCAAGCAAAAGGATCATCTCATTTAGCTTAAATCCGGTTGGTTTCAATAATAGGATCGGAAGCATATAATGATCACTTCCTGCAATCAAATATTTTTCAATGATGTGGCCGGGATTCACAAAGCGCCCTGAAAATACCGGTTCAACATTGCTTTCCGGGTCTTTATATCCTGATATCCGTGCAGCTATGGAAGGTATTTCTTCAAGATGTTTTTCATAATCAGAACGTGATTCTTCCAATTTTCCGATTTGTCTTTGAGCAATCATTTTATTCAATGAGAATACCGTTTCTGCTTTCAAAGCGGTCTGTATTTGTCCAGATTTGGTTATTTGCAGTTCATGTATTTCAGGAACTTTTACTTCGAGATCTTCTGGGCTCCCTGGATTGTTCAGATATTTCTGGAAAAAGGCATACATGGCCTCCCGGTTCCTTCTGGTTGATTTATGTATTGTGTCATCTTCCACCATATCGAGCATTTCATCTGCATCAAGCATATCATACATTTTTTTAGCTTCCCAATAACTCTCTCTCGCACCTTGAATACTGAAAATATCTCTTGTTGTACTAATGATCAAAGTAGGTTTGGGTGCCCTGGCAATGATAAAATCTGCATGATCAAGTCCCTGAAGGACCATTTGATATAGATTTTGCTCGGCACACTGAGGTCCAATTGTTTTCAATAAGTATTCATAATTAGTAATATAACATTCAGGGGCCGAGGCAACAATCCGGTCGTCTATCGCACCCAGGTAGGCAGTTAAATTCCCTCCACCAGATCTACCTGTCATGCCAATCCTTTCCGGATCCACTTCGGGCCGGGTCATCATATAATCAATGCCCCTTATCACATCCCAGATAAAGTAGGAAGCAATCGAATATCCGGAAATGAGGCATTGTGCGCCTGCATATGAATGTTGATGATCAGGAATTGGAAATACGGGTTTATTTTCCTGCTGATCCCAGTATTCATAACGTTCCCCCTGACCCATCGGATCAATTGTAAATACAACAAATCCTTTTTTGACCAGATTGATAATAATGTGCTGATAGATATCGGCCCGGAATCCCTCCAGGCTATGTCCGCAAGCATAAAATATAGCAGGTGCATTTTGGGTAACTCCCTCTGGAATATACATTGCTGCGGTAACATAATAATCAGGCAGGGATTGATAAATAATTTTTTCGATCCGGTACCCATCCTTGATAAGAATGTCAGAAATTTGAGCATTTAAAGGTTGTTTTTCGGCAAAGGGATGGATGATTTCCGAAAGTTTTTCCCTTACAAATGCCTGCCGACCGATCCAGTCTTCCTTGGTTTTTAACTTGTCAATTTCTCCTTTTCTTATTTTCAGGAGTTGGAAAGCATTTTCACAATGGTGCTTATACAGTGAGTTCTCAATATCTGAATAATAGGTCCAATAATTGAAAAAATCAATATTCTGACCTTTCAGCGTTGTAAAAACGAATGAAAATACAATGAATATGATCAGTATAAAGTTTTTCTCAAACATATTTCTAAACCCTGTCCGATAATTCCCGTTTTTATTATACACAAGCCTTATAACTTAATGAGTTTTTTAATACAACATTAAATTAAGTGATTCTTACTAATTAAACCTAAATCATACCTTAACTTTAAATCAAACAAAAATGAAAAACACATTTTGGACTTTATTCATGTTCGCCGCAACCATTGCATTTTCACTGCAATCATTATCAGGTTACACCCAGGACGATAAATCAAAACGACCAAGTCCTCCTGCGAATGTTACCGAAAAAATCGGAAACACAACAGTTACCATTGACTACAGTCAACCCGGAGTAAAAGGCAGAACGATCTGGGGAGATCTGGTTCCATATGACAAAGTATGGAGGACCGGAGCCAACGAGGCAACTACCTTTGAGGTGTCCAATGATGTAAAAGTGGAAGGCAAAACCTTACCTGCAGGTAAATATGGTCTGTTTACAATCCCTGGAAAAGACGAATGGACCATTATTTTTAACAGCGTACCTGATCAGTGGGGTGCCTTCGAATATGATCCCACAAAAGATGTGCTGAAGGTAAATGTAAAACCCAAAAAATCTCCGGAAACCATGGAAAGCATGACCTTCAAGATCAATAAGAATGGAACGGTTTCCTTACTCTGGGAAAAACTCGAAGTGGATTTTAATGTGAGCGCCAAATAAATTTTGCGATCACCTCTTCAGGAATAAAGAAGGCAATGGTCTTATTAAGGATTATTGCCTTTTTTCATTAATCAGAGACTGCTTTGTTACATATTGAACAGTTAAAAATGACCATCTGATCCCAAACATTAAAAACAATAACCGTCCTTCCTTCTTTTTAAAATCTCAATTTATTATATTAAATTAATTGTTGTGAAGTTTACATAACACTAATTTTATTGTTTTTTGTTCTTACATTTATATTGCACCAGTTTTATGTTTTCAGGAAAAGTTGGTTTGATGAAAAATTTATAAATGAAAAACCAGGCTCAGAAAATCAGATTGGGTATTTTTTTAGTGGTTAGTTCTACGATCCTTCTGATTATCATTGCATTCTTCACGGCTCGTGAGGTTTTTAAAAAGGAAGATACTTATTTCGTTGCTTATACGGGAATTTCGGTTGGGGGGCTGGAAGTTGGAAGCCCAGTTAAATACCTGGGCATCAAAGTGGGTACCATCACAAACATTACCATCGATCCGGAAGACGTGAACATCGTGATCGTGGAACTGGCGCTCAAACCAGGTACCCCGATCAAGGAAGATGCAGAAGCTGATATTTCTTCGATTGGTATCACCGGATTAAAAACCATTGAAATTAGGGGGGGGTCGAATGAGGCCAATTCCCTGGAACCAGAATCTTATATAAATCCTGGTTCATCCATCACGTCAGAAATTACCGGAAAAGCAGAGATCATTGCTGAAAAGGCTGAAAAGGTATTAAATAACCTGCAGTTATTTACTCAACCTGACAACATGAATAAGATCATTGCCCTTATTGAGAAAATTACCCGATTAGCCGATAATGCAAATCTGACTTTATCGAAAGTTGATTCCGTGGTGACTGACAGTCAAGATGATATCCGGAGAACAATTACGGATGCAAGACAAATCAGCAGCCGTCTGAATAAATCCAGTGAATCCCTGCAGGAAACCCTGACCCGAATTAATAATCTCGTAAAAAGTGATACGGTGGGGGATATTCTGGAAAATTTCAGAATTGTATCCCTGAAATTGAAAGAAGCAGAAGTTGGTAAAATGATTGAAAATATGGCAAATGTTGCCAAGGAAACACAGGAATTGCTCCTGAAGGTTGACAATGACCTGAACCGAAGCAGTCAGGATTTTTCTGAGAGTCTCCGGTTATTGAAGATAACGCTTGAGAATCTTGCTGAGGCCTCGCGAAAGATCAATGATAATCCCTCGATTCTCATCCGTGGAACAGAGCAAAAAGATTCTCCAGACCAGGATTTAAAAAACTAATTTATGATTCGATCCATATTCATAGCACTCATTACGACTTATATTATGGCTGGCTGTGGAAGTCAAAAAGTTATTACCACGAAATATTATGTGATTGAAATTAACTATGACAGTCTGAAAACCGAAACATTCGACCGGAAACCGGCCATCGATCAATATTGTGAAATCGAGCAGGTGGATGTATACCCGGCCTATGCTTCAACCCAGATCGCCAACCGGAGCAATTCCAAAGAAATCACCTATTATGCCTACTACCAGTGGGCGATCAGGCCGACAGATTCCTTTACGAGGATCATGCTTGATTATTTTATGCATAAACCCATTTTCAAAAGCACGTCTGAACGTTTCTGGAGGGTGGATCCCATTTATAAGATAGAGACCACCGTTTATCGCCTGGAAGTCGTCCAGGAAAACAATTCTTTTGCAGCCCACCTGGAGGTCGAATTCCGTCTGATGGAGGCGGAGGAAGGTATTGAAATCCTTCATCATCGATCTGATAAACAGATTATATTGAAAGAAAAAGATATAAATCTGCTGGCTTCAGCTATTGGTGAGATCTTTTACACAGAACTTGTAAGATTTTCTGAAAAAATTGTTCAGGAGAACCCTGAAAAAAACTGAGATATCCCTATTAATGAAATTTTTACACGATTCATGAGCGATCCACTTCATCCAAACACAAAACCGAATTCACTTTTTACCTTTGAAATAGAAGGTGATGTGCTTTACCTCCATCAATCCTTAACACTCCCGCATGTTGAAGATTTTATTCAAAGGGTATTAAATAAATTTCAGCAGTTTCATTATTCGTTACTGACAATCAATCTTGATGGGTTGGAGTCGATTGACAGTGCTGGAGTTACATGTATTGATTATCTCCAGGAGAAATTAGCCGGGAAGAATATCCAGATAGTCTTAAAAGGCGGGTCAGAATCCATCCGGGATAAGCTGAAAATTTTCAAATACCAAAATGTTGAATCAGCAGGCGAAGTTCATAAAATTTCTTTTTTTGCCAGCCTGGGAGAAAAGGGGTATCGTTTTTTTTATGATTATGTCGCGACTTTTATTACACTCACAGCCAATGTCACCTACTGGTCAATAACCGACATTTTTAGAAAAAAAACGCATCGAAAAGGAGAATTTTATAATCAGGCCGTACATATTGGTGTGAATGCAGTTTATATTGTTGGCACACTTTCCTTCATCATCGGACTCGTACTTGCCTTGCAATCGGCCGCGCAGCTTCGGAATTTTGGCGCCAATATTTTTATTGTGGATTTAACTGTGATCGCCATGATGCGTGAAATGGGCCCGCTGATTACTGCCATTTTGGTTGCTGGAAGAAGTGGTTCTTCAATTGCGGCTGAGATCGCCACCATGAAAGTTACCTCCGAACTGGATGCATTGAAAACCATGGCCTTGAATCCGATCAGGTTTGTGATCGTCCCCAAAATGTATGGAAGTTTCATCACCATGCCATTTTTAACAATCATTGCTGATGTGTTGGGTATCCTGGGAGGTATGTTTATCGCTTATTTTTATCTGGATATTTCTCCTACGGTTTTCATCAACCGGATGGGTGAGTCCCTGTATAACCGGGACATCCTGATCGGCATTTTAAAAAGTCTGGTTTTTGCTGGTCTGATCGTTCTAACCGGAAGTTTTTTTGGTCTTCGTGTATCTGAAGGAGCGGAAGGTGTTGGAAAAGTGACCACCCTGGCTGTGGTTGTAGCCATATCATTGGTCATCATTGCCGACAGCATTATGGGGCTGATATTTTACTGATCAATTATGGAGGACAACCGTTGCATCATCGAAGTGAACGATCTTTCTGCTTCCTTTGGAGACAGGCAGGTTTTGCATAATGTCTCTTTTAAGGCCTATGAAAATGAATTTTTGGTGATCATTGGAGGAAGTGGCTCTGGTAAAACAACTGTACTTAAACATTTGCTGGGACTCTATGGCATTCAGGAAGGATATGTCTCTGTACTCGGGAAGAATATGGCAGAAATCAGCGAAGCAGACCAGAAAGCACTTTACCTAAAAATGGGCGTATTTTATCAGAATGGTGGTTTACTGAATTCACTTACCATCGGGGAGAATCTTGGACTGCCACTGGAACAACATACCCGTCTAAATGAGGAAATGATCAAAAAAATCGTGCTGATGAAGCTCAATCTGGTAAACCTGAATGATGTTTACGAATTGTACCCCTCACAATTAAGCGGAGGCATGTTGAAAAGAGCCGCACTTGCCAGGGCCATGATCATGGATCCTCCCTTATTGTTCTGTGATGAACCTGGTGCTGGACTGGACCCTGTTTCTTTGGCCTCCCTGGATCATTTGCTGCTTGACCTGAAAGAACAACTGGGAATTTCCATGGTCATTATTACTCACCAGATCTCCAGTATCCTGAGGATTGCCGACAGGATTGTATTTCTTGACGATGGAAAAGTCATCTTCTATGGCCTCCTGCAAGAAGCCTTTAATTCATCTGATCAAATCCTGCAGGATTTTTTCAGCAAAGAACGCCGCAAATCCCCATAATTGAGCTTGTTGCTATAGTATTATATCCTCCGTCCAATAATAAAGATCACTAAATCATTGGAATATGGAACTCATGAAGTTAACACAAAAGACATTTTCAATGCCGGAAGGAACAGAAGAACGATTTTATGGTTTCGGTTTGATGGGAATGACTTTTAATTCAGGCTATATTCGGGCACTAAGACATTTTCCGGAACAACAAAAAGCAGGATATTGGTTTAAATTTTTTTTCGCGTACTCAATATTATTTCAGGCGACCATTGCCTTCATTCCGGTTTCAATCAATAATTTTTTGGTAGCTTTGACTCCGGCATATTCACTAAGTTTATACCCTTCATATTCTATCCCAACATAACCTTTAAAACCATAATCTAGTATGATCTTGAACATTTTATCATAATCGATGCTTTTTTCTTTTCCCAAACTATTGAAGTCATGGGATTTCGCACTGATCCCTTTTGCAAAGGGCAATAGCTTTCTGACCCCCTCATAGGGATCACCATGGATGGGAGGGAAGAGACTGATCGTAAAATTGCCCAGATCAGGAAGCACACCGCAATTGGGATGATCCACCTGTTCCATTACACCGGTAAGCCAATCCGCATCACTTGAATAGCCTCCATGGTTCTCAACGATGATATTGATATTCGAATTATAGGCATATGCACATAATTGACCAAGACTGTCTGTTACTGCGTCGGCCACTGATTGTCGGTCCCCCTTACCAGCTGCATTGACCCGGATGGAATGGCATCCTAAAAAATGAGCGGCTTCTATCCATTTATAATGATTCTCGATTGCCTTATTCCGCTCCTTGTCATAAAGAATGCCCAGGCTGCCTTCCATGTCTATCATGATCATCAAATTCCTTACCCCGGTGTCTTCAGCCCGAGTTTTCATTTCTGATAAATAGCTGATGTCTTCTGCCTTATCCATAAAAAACTGGTTGACATACTCCACCCCTTCGATACCAAAATTTTCCTTTGCAATACGGCTGAAATCAAGATGATTAATGGTCCCGGACCAGATTCCTTTATGCAAGGACCATTCAGCCAAGGATATGTTGAAAAATAAACCGGAAGGGATCTTCATATCAGATCGTATGGCTTCTTCCTCATTTAAAAGATTCCTGCATGAAGTCGAAAGTCCCAGTAACCCGGATGTTGCCATCCAACGACCAGTTTTCAGGATAAAATTTCTTCTCTTCATTGTCAATGCCAGGCTCCGATGATTAATCCCATTACAAAAAAGCTGAGCATCAGGTATCCGGCATCTACCAGATAAAGCTTGAATGACTTTCGTGTAAATAAATAATTGACGCCAAAAGAAGTGGCAACAAATCCGAAACAGAGGATGGATGCAAAAATTCCTGCAAGCAAAGCATTGGAGCCCAGCATCATGGCAATCTCAATAAATACGGATAAAAAGAAAGCAATGATAAAATTTAAAAGATAACTCAATCCAAAGATCAGCAGCATGTTACTTTTTTTTATTTCTTCATCCGATAAATGGACCAGACGTTGCCATAAACTACCAAACAGGGTCTTGCCATACCAGAAAAATCCAATTATAAAGGTAGATAAAGGGGCGAGAAGTAATTCCCAGATATTAAGTCCTGAAAAATCCACAATAATAAAAGTTGAATGTACCCAATGAAAATAGAGGGTAAATTATTCGGAAACAAATGTAATGAATTTGAATTTATTGATTATAGAATCAACATGTCAGCAGAATATTACTTAATTTAAGATGTAATCAATCAGATTTTCTACATGATAGCTCCAACTGTATACTGGGAAAACAGGATCCGGGAGATCACCGCATTGTTCATTCATGAATTCGGCCAGTTATCCGAAGCCGATCTTAACTGGAAACCTGGCCCGGACAGATGGAGCATCGCACAGGTAATCCAGCACATCATAACTACCAATGAATCTTATTTTCCTGTTTTTAATGAAGTGATAAAGGATACTTATAAAAACCCTCTTGCAGGAAAAATACCGCTTATCCCATACTTGATGGGCAAACTGGTCCTGAAATACGTGCAGCCAGATATGAAAAAAAGGTCAAGGACAGTGGAAATATGGGAACCCTCGTACAGTATCATTTCCTTGGAGATCATCGAACAATTTAACATTCATCAGGAAGGTTTAATAAGTAAAATTAACTCCCTTGAATTTTTTTTAAATAAAGATCTGATCATCCATTCTCCGGCCAATAAAAACATTATTTATCCACTGGATACAGCCATCGAAATTTTGGTCTCACATGAAGAACGTCATTTGAATCAGGCCAGAGAAATATTGAATATTAAAAATCAGGCCAGTTTGACCTGAACGGCATTCAGTCCTTTTCTGCCTTCCTCCAGTTCGAAAACTACTTCATCATTTTCTTTGATCTTATCTATCAGGCCGGAAACGTGGACAAAATAATCCTGATCTGTTTCAGTATCCTTGATGAAACCATATCCCTTGCTTTCATTGAAAAACTTTACTGTACCTTTTTTCATCTTTTTTGGTTAATTAACTTTATAACTTAGAAGTAAGGAGCATGATTAACCCATTACTTTTTCTGACATTGAATTTAACTCTTTTTCAATTAATTCCAATTGAACAGGGACGTCCTCCCCATGATCATCAATACGATGTGAATATTTTTTGAAAAGATCTCTATAATATGAGATGCCGTCCATTAAATTATTCCGGAATGTTTCCATCTGTCTTAATTCAGAATCGGATCCCGATAAAGGTACATTTTTAAAATGATCCTTAAAGTAGTTGATATAAAGCCATAATTCCTTAATAAACATATTTGGCCTGTCTTTCCGGGATATCACGGACTTTTTTCCATAGATATGGTTTACCATTGATTTTAGAGATATTTTTTTATTGAAATACGCCATATTCGGCCCCGGACATACGGTGACCGCCATTTTCTCTTCACTCTTCTTGAATCCAGCTTTTTCCATCGCAGTATCACTAAGCCCGAGACAGAGGCAGGCTTTTTCAGTTATCTCATTAAAACGGGAGGCATATTCCCGGGGTGCCATATCTGATTTTGACAGATCCTGAAGTTTAAGTTTTTGGTATTGTTTAGATGCAGTACAAAGTGGCCGGTCGGTATAATCTTTATTCTGGATCAATAATTGTTTCGGGCAAGTGCTTCCTGGCATTCCTTCTGAAACGAGGCGCTGTTTCTCAACATCCTTTGAATTGCCTTTCACATTATTGAAAGGAACTCCCAGGGGAGAAATATTGCTTAAATACAGGTCTTCCTCTTTCGCATCTATCAACAATTGACGTGTATCTTCATCAATATTTACAACATCCTCTACTAACAGAAAGGGAGTACCCCAACCAACAGAATCTACATCATAATAATCCAGGAGGAAATTATGCTCCTTGCTGGTACCGACTCCTCCCTGTGCAGAAAGTCTGAAATTCAGAGGCCTGTTAGGAATATCCTTCGATTTTTCCTTTAATGCGTTATTGAGTATTTCGTTTAATTCTTGCTTCAATTCATTTCTGGAATTTTTAAATTCTTCCAGGATGGGTCCAATTAATAATCCTTGGGTGGCAAAGGCATGCCCACCACAATTTAATCCGGATTCAATCCGGAATTCGGAAACCCACAAACCTTTTTTGGCAAGGAATTTTCCCTGGATCAGCGCTGATCGGAAATCACTTACCTTCAAAATTATCTTTTTCTTAAGTTTCCCATTTTTGCCCGGATAAAAATCATCAAAACTTTCAATGTATCCATAGAGGCGCGGATTCATTCCGGCAGAAAAAACAACCGAAGACTCCAGATCACTTTGCGCAAAGCCTCTGAGCGCGGCATGAGCATCGTTATAAATGTAGGGAAGTTTGAGATTCTTGACATAATTCTCTTTATCTACCTTGGTCATGATATTCACATCAATCTTCCCTGCGACCAGGTTCTTTTCAACCCAACTGAGGAACTCCTCTTTAAAATCATGCTCCTTCAGAAATTTATAAAAGGATTGTTTCATACATGAAATATCAGGTAATAGATCCATGTATTTTTTTATATCGGATTCTGTTTCCTGAACTGATTTTTTTAAATTCTCAAATTTCTCATTCACAATTTGATTGATCAGATTTAAATAGGCGGTTATCCGTTTTGCCCGGAAATCTTCAATGGATGTGTTGATCGCTTTGAATGGGAGATCGAATTCCCGGCAATAAAATTCACGCATTTTTTCAATGAGCATATCATCTACAATGGAAATTACGGAAGTGATTCCCAAATGAGCTACCTTTACCGGGGTATCAATGGTATATCCCGTTCCCATGACAGGGATATGAAAGGTATGGGCTTGATATTGTGAGAACATACTGTATTAAATTATCCTGTTTGATTCTTATACTTCTTCAATTTTCGACACAAAATGTAAATCCGGATCAATCTTCCGCAAATTTAAATTGGTGCATTAAAAAGATGATTGAATCAATAAAGTGTGTTTTGCTTGCAGGTTTCTCTTGATCAAATACGATAGAGATACTGTTAATTAACTCACGGATGGTATCCTTATCAAGGTTTTCAGTATCCTATAAAATGTAATTCAACTTTTAATTTCCATGCAGAATTTTTCAGCAATCACCTTCTAATGAACATAAAGATAGACAATTTAGGATATTTTCAACATGGATGGAGCAGGATTTTCAATAAATATTCCGGCCAAGCCGGCAAAGCTGGAAATTCCTACAGTGTCATTTGTCTATTCTCTTTCCATTCTTGATCTTTCCCATATAATTCACATCATAAAATTTTTTGTACTTTTTTAATGCGATTTGTATGCCTTCAAGGGTGTCCCTTCTTATTTTAATGCCACTGTTGGCTCCAATATTGCAAACTTCAATATAATAACCATCTTTCAGGTTTACTTTGGAATTTATAGGTCTAGCCAAATCAATTAATATTTAGAGTTTAACTTTATTATTTGTGATCTACATTTTTCTGTATCGCATTCACAGGTTTATCGGACATCCGTTCAATGATCTTATTCAGATAGTAAATTTCACATTGAAAGATCATTCTGATATAATTAAAATGAATTTCGAGTCAGAGTGTAAATTGTAAATTAAGATGTTATTCAAATCATGAATTGATAAATCAATAAAAGGGATATGGATCATTCTGAAACACAAGATAAAATTCAAATTACTGACTTTAATATCATGTTCCTTCCCTTCTACAATTAGTAAATATAAGTCTTTTTTACCAGTTTTTCTCTATTTTCTACAGAGAATTAACCAGAATATGTTCCTTCCAAACCTCTTCATGAATTTGAATGACAAAACATGAATGGATGAAAGATCAATTTTGAATTATAAATGCATTAAATCAAAAAAAAAAGAATACAGAACCTTATTGTCAATATAATGTTTTACTTTAGACAATATCGGTTACAAGGTGAAAAAAAATAAATAAATGACTGAATATCAAATTAATAACAATCAGCTGAACGTTGTCTTCAGAAAAATATTGAATAACCTGAAAACAGCCATCGCCATTATCGTTGGAGTGATTGCCTTGTTTGGCATATTTTTTCAGATCGGACCTGAGGAGGTCGGGGTCATTACCCAGTTAGGTAAATATTCGAGGACGGTGGAGTCCGGCTTAAATCTAAAACTGCCTTTTATTGAAACGGTATATAAAGTACCCGTTGAACGCCAGCAAAAGCTGGAATTTGGCTACAGGACGATCAGTTCAGGTGTTCAATCCGAATTTTCAAAATCAGGCACCCAGGATGAATCATTGATGCTGACTGGCGATCTCAACCTGGCCGATGTTGAATGGGTAGTTCAATACCGCATCGATAATCCCTATAATTATTTATTCAAGGTAAGAAATCCAGAGAATACTTTGCGGGATATTTCCGAGGCGGCCATGCGACAAATAGTGGGCGACCGGACGGTTAACGAAGTTTTAACGGTTGGCAGAACAGAAATTGCCGGTAAACTCAAGGAATTGATTCAGCAATTAAGCACAGAATATTCACTGGGTGTGAGAGTAGACCAGGTAGTATTGCAGGATGTGACACCTCCCGACCCCGTAAAAGCTGCTTTCAATGCGGTCAATGAAGCCCAGCAGGAAAAGGAGACATTGATCAACCAGGCTAAATCAGAATATAACAAAGTGATCCCCAAGGCAAGTGGACAGGCAAAGGAAACGATTCAAAAAGCCGAGGGATACGCCACTGCGCGTGTGAATAATGCAGAGGGTGAAGCAACTCGATTCAAGGCATTATACGAAGAATATATCAAGGCACCGGAGGTAACCCGGCGACGATTGTATCTGGAAACCATGAGCGAAGTACTTCCCGAATTGGGGCAGAAGATCATCACTGATCAGGAAGGCAATTCTGTATTACCTCTCCTGCAAATGCAACTGAACAACACCGAAAACGCAATAAAAAATTCTACCAATGAATAAAAATATAACAATCATTGTAACAGCAATCATCTTACTGGTAATTATTGTCCTGTCACAGAGTTTATTCATCGTTAATGAAACCGAACAAGTGGTGGTTACACAATTTGGAAAACCAATTGGAAATGCAATTACGGAGCCTGGAATCCAGTTCAAAGCACCATTTATTCAGAAAGCCAATTATTTCGATAAACGTTATCTGGAATGGGATGGAGACCCAAACCAGGTGCCGACCAAAGATAAAAAATTCATCTTTGTGGATACTTATGCCAGGTGGCAGATTACCGATCCTTTGCAGTTTTTTAAACGTCTCACCAATGAAAGAGGAGCCCAATCCAGGCTGGATGATATTCTGGATGGGGAAACCAGGGACTTCATCGCCAATCATTTACTTGAAGAAACCGTCCGTACAAGCAACAGAACCCCTATTTCCTCGGGTACAATCAGCGAAATCATAGAAGATACCCTGAGTCAGATAGAGGTAGGAAGAAAAAACATACAGAATATGATCCAGGAAGCAGCCAATCGGGAAGCAGAAGATCTCGGCATTGCCATCCTTGATGTGAGATTCAAAAGAATCAATTATGTAGAGGATGTGCGTACCCAGGTTTATGAGCGAATGAAAAGTGAAAGGTACCGGATTGCCGATAAATTCAGATCTGAAGGGCAGGGGGAAGCCTCCAGGATCAATGGGGAAAAAGAAAGGGAACTGAATATAATCCAGTCCGAAGCATTTCGGGAAGCAGAAGAAATCAAAGGGAAAGCTGATGCCATGGCAGCATCGATTTATGCGAATGCTTATGACCGTTCATCCAGTTCCAGACAATTGTATGGTTTCCTTAAATCAATGGAGACTTTCAGGAAAACATTTAATAAGGAAACACACATCATCATTTCTACTGATAGTGAACTGTTTAAATACCTCAAAAATATTGACTGAAACACTCCGGATTATATGGAATTAAGGTGAATGAAATCCTCTCTGAAATATTTTTGTCAGATAAATTGCTTGATATTTAATAAATTTTTACAACTTTGTAGCTATTATCAATTATTTATAATGTTATAATGAAAAAAGGTAAAGTAAAATTTTATAATAATTCCAAAGGATATGGATTTATTAAACCAGATGATTCAAGTGAAGATATTTTTGTTCATCAGAGTGGACTCATTGATGAAATACGCGAAAATGATGAGGTTCAGTTTGAAGTTGAACAAGGAAAAAAAGGTCTCAATGCAGTAAATGTTGAAGTGATCCGTTAATTTAACGTGGCGATAAATTTTATTGTATTTTAAGCCATCCTGATATCAGGATGGCTTTTTTAATCGAATCATAATTCGTCAGTAATTCGGGATCGGATTTTACCTGCCATCCTCTTCAAGAATTTTATTCAATCGCCATTAGCTCATTTACCAGTTGCTGATGCGAAGGATCAAAACATATTTCACCTTTCAGAAGAAATTGCATCGTATCCTTCAATACTTTAAAATTTGGTGGATATAGATCTTTAGGGATCCTGTAAATCCTTTCATCATGTTTGTTAAAAGGAGAGGACACCTTTGAACTGAATAAATAAGGGAGTAAGGTTTTGGAACAACTCAGTGCAATTCGATCAATGATATGGTCGTCAAAATAAGTTTGAAGCCGGTGGTTGATCTGATCAAAGAACCGGATCGTATTGGCCAGTCTGAGCCTTGACCCGGCCCGAGATTTTCCCTTTGTTTTCAAATATTTGATCTGACTCTTTCCTTGTTTTTTTCTGACCATATAAGTTGAAATCACCTTATGATCCACAAGGCTGTCATTTTCCATAAAACCCAAAGCACCATGTCCCGCCTGTATCAAAAGAATGACCCATTTTAACGGATTTAATCTTTCCAGATCCGGATAGGGAAGGTGGATAGGTAACCTGATATTGAAAGTGGATTGTGCATTTTCATCGAAAACAATCAAACGATGCTTCTCGAATTCATATTCATAGAACAATCCCCTAGAACGTATCTGGCCGATAAGATCTTTCAGCTTTTCATATGATAATTTGACGAACATAAGGCTATATGATCAAATTATGCTTAAAATTATTTAATTATCATAATTTTTGAATAATTTGAAATTCCGGTTTGATTGTTCCGGATAGATTGACATACAAACAGATTAAAAATAGTTTAATAAAACCGCGGTATTGGTGTAAAAAAAAATTCATGGCTCAGTATTTTATCGTTTTTTCAATTGTTTTTTCAACACTGGTTTTTTCACAGGAAGATCTACCCATTCAACATCCAGGCACATCTTTTATTTCGAAAGATACTTCACTTTGGGTAACAGCTACCGCCTATAATGCCATCGAGGAGCAAACAAAACAAGGAAGTGTGGGCATTGGTGCCTGGGGTGACCGGCTTACAGCCGACATGAAGGCCATTGCTGTCTCAAATGATTTGATCGAAATGGGTTTAACCCGGAATCGGGAAGTCAGAATTGAGGGACTTAATGGTATCTATAAGGTAATGGATAAAATGAATGACCGCTGGACCAGGAAAATCGATATTTTTATGGGATATGACCATGAGGCAGCCATACTCTGGGGAAATAGAAAAGTCAAAATCACTTTTAAAATTTCTGACTGATCCGGCCATTTCAAAAATTTGCAGGGTAAGATGGTACACGGGCTCCTGAAAAAGATTAAGATCAACTTCAGGAAATGAAGGGTAATTTATACAGGATTGATATATTCATACATATCAAAATTCAGAAATCAAGCGCCAATTGTACATCGGGGCTTCCTTTTTCCTTATTTTCAATTTCGTGATTCAGGTTGGATAATGTCAATCCCAATAAACGGATCCCATCCCTTATTTCAATGTCCTTGAGCATATCCAGGTAAATATCCTTGATTCCCTGCTTACTGGCAATCCATTCAGAAAAAGTTTGACTTCTTGTAATTTGTTGAAAATCACAATATTTCACCTTTATGGTTAAAGTTTTTCCTAATGTATGTGTCCGAGTCATTCTCCTGAATAAAATAACGAGAATCTGATCCAGCTCTTTTTTAATGGAATTCATATCCTTCAGATCTTCCAAAAATGTATTTTCGGCACCCAGCGACTTTCTGATGCGGTGCGGATTTACTTCCCTGTTGTCATTTGCCCGAGCAATCTGGTAATAATATTTACCTAATTTCCCAAACTTTTTTACAAGGTCTATTTCTGACCATTGTTTCAGATCATAGCCATTTCGGATTCCCATTTCATGCATTTTTTTTGCCGTGACTTTTCCCACGCCAAAAAATTTTTCAATGGGCAACCTCTCAACAAAGGTAATGGCTTTTTCCGGGGGGATGAGATAGAGTCCATCCGGTTTTTTAATATCCGAAGCGGTTTTGGCCAGGAATTTATTGATAGAAATACCAGCCGATGCTGTCAATCCTGTTTTTTCTTTGATTTTCTGCTTGATTTCTTTTGCGATACTTACAGCTGATGGATTATTCTTTTTATTCTGGGTGACATCCAGGAAAGCCTCATCCAGCGACAGCGGCTCCACCAGATCTGTATACTCTAAAAATATCTGACGGATCTGTCTGGATACTTTCTGATAAACATTAAACCGTGGTGGAACAAAAATCAGTTCAGCGCATAATCGTTTGGCAGTAACCGAGGGCATGGCAGATCTTACCCCGAATTTTCTGGCTTCATAACTGGCTGTGGTAACCACACCCCGGGAGGAAGAAGAACCTACTGCAATGGGTTTGCCTCTAAGTTCTGGAAAGTCTCGTTGCTCAACCGATGCATAAAAAGCATCCATATCGACATGAATGATTTTTCTCACGCAAATTAATCTGATGCCATCGTAAATTTACCATTAATCGGGCGGGAATAGTAAATGATTGTTTTAACATCTGTTGATTGGCTATTATTTTTTAAATATTAAAATTATATTGAAAAATAAAAAAAATGCTTCGATGAAAAGACACACGGCTTATTTTCTGACTTTCATATTGATTTTTCTGTTTGTCAGCCAATCTTTTTCCCAGAAAAAGAAAAATTTAGAACCCGGGAAAGAAACTGAATCCTATCTGACGGATTCGACATTTAATGGTTTAAAATTGAGAAATATAGGACCTGCGTTTATGTCGGGCAGGATAGCTGACATTGCGATTCATCCTGCCAATGATAATATGTGGTATATTGCCGTCGGTTCAGGTGGTGTGTGGAAGACCAGAAATGCCGGGGTAACATGGAACCCTATTTTTGATAAGGAAAAATCTTATTCCATTGGATGTATAACCATCGACCCTACCAATCCGCATGTGATCTGGGTGGGTACCGGCGAAAATGTAGGGGGAAGACATGTGGGATATGGGGATGGCATTTACAGGAGCAATGATGGAGGGGACCATTGGGAGAATATGGGGCTGAAAGATTCTCATCATATATCCAGGATTATCGTGCATCCGGATAAATCCAACATTGTATGGGTGGCTGCCCAGGGTCCTTTATGGAATAAAGGAGGCGATCGGGGTTTGTATAAAACCATAGATGGCGGACATACATGGCAAAAAACCCTGAAGGTTGATGAATGGACCGGTGTTACAGATCTGATCATGGATCCTTTTAATCCTGACTGGTTGTATGCAGCCACCTGGCAAAGGCACCGGAATGTAGCCTCCTATCTGGGTGGCGGACCGGGTTCGGCCATTTACCGCAGTAAGGATGGAGGTGAGACATGGGAAAAGTTAACCATAGGTTTGCCTCAAACGGATATGGGTAAGATAGGACTGGCCATTTCTCCACAGCAACCGGATGTTGTTTATGCAGCCATTGAGATGGATCGACGCACTGGAGCCGTATACAGATCCGCCGACAGGGGAACCTCCTGGGTAAAACAGTCAGCCACCGTATCAGGAGCCACCGGACCACATTATTACCAGGAATTATATGCTTCTCCCCATCAATTTGACCGGTTATACCTGGTGGATGTAAGAATGCAGGTATCGGAAGATGGTGGAAAAACTTTTCGTACAATGCAGGAGGAAAATAAGCATTCCGATAATCATGCCATTGCCTTCCGGGAAAACGATCCGGATTATTTACTGGTGGGAACGGATGGGGGATTGTATGAAAGCTTTGACCTGGCAGAAAACTGGCGTTTCATTGCCAATCTGCCGGTCACTCAATTTTATAAGGTCGCTGTAGATGATACAGAACCTTTTTATTATGTTTATGGCGGGACCCAGGATAACTCAACTCAGGGAGGACCCTCCAGAACGGATGCTTATTACGGGATCCGAAATGCGGATTGGTTTCTGACTCTTTTTGCCGATGGCCATCAGCCGGCAACAGAACCCGGGAATCCGGATATCATGTATTCCGAATGGCAACAGGGAAACCTCGCCAGGGTTGACAGGACCACTGGGGAGATTGTATATATCAAGCCTCAGCCGGGACCAGGAGAAAGTGAAGAACGGTTTAATTGGGATGCGCCCATCCTGGTCAGTCCCCATTTGGCTACCCGTTTGTATTATGGATCGCAGCGAGTTTGGCGGTCCGATAACCGGGGAGACAGCTGGGTACCGATTTCAGGTGATCTGACACGAAATCAGGAGAGGATCACCTTGCCCATCATGGAAAAGACATGGGGCTGGGACGAGCCATGGGATTTTCTGGCCATGTCGACCTACAATACCATTACTTCTTTGGCTGAATCTCCTTTAAAAGAAGGATTATTCTATGCCGGAACGGACGACGGGCTCATTCAGATAACCGAAAATGGGGGGGAGTCATGGAAAAAAATAGAGGTTGGAAGCCTTCCCGGAGTTCCTCCAACGGCTTTCGTGAATGATATTAAGGCTGATCTGTTCGATGAAAACACCGTGTATGTTGTACTGGACAATCATAAATTCGGGGATTTAAGCCCATATCTGTTAAAAAGTTCTGACCGCGGGGTAACCTGGCAATCTCTGCGCAGCAATCTACCGGATCGAACACTGATTTGGCGTATTCTCCAGGATCACATCAATCCTTCCCTTATGTTTTCAGCAACTGAATTTGGTATTTATTTTACCATCGATGCCGGGAAGAGATGGATCAAACTTACAGGGGAATTACCGACGATTTCATTCAGGGATCTGGCGATCCAAAAAAGAGAAAACGACCTGGTGGGAGCTTCGTTTGGAAGGGGTTTTTTTATATTTGACGACTACAGCGTTTTGCGCCATGTATCCGAAGATCAATTAAAAAAAGAAGCTGCTTTGTTCCCTGTCAGGGATGCATGGTGGTATATAGAGCGTCCTGTTTTAGATTTTGGTCCCGGTGTAGGTTCGCAGGGTGCCGATTATTATACAGCCCCCAATCCCCCTTTTGGTGCCATGATCACGTATTACTTGAAAGAGGATTATAAAACAATGGCGGAGATGCGGAAAGATAAGGAAAAAGAACTTAAAAAATCAGATCAGCCGGTCGGATTCCCGGGTTGGGAAGAAGTGGAAGCCGAACGCAGACAGGAAAGGCCGAAAATATGGATCACGATCAAGGACAAAGATGGACAAGTGGTCAGAAAATTGACAGGATCTGTCAAGAAAGGATTTCATCGTATTGCGTGGGATCTTCGATATCCATCTTCGGATGCAATTACCCTGGAGCAACAGTCTGCCGGAGAGGAGGAAGAAATGGTGCAGGGTTGGATGGTGGCGCCAGGCGAATATTCTGCCTCTCTTTCCAAGGAAATTGATGGAGTCATCAGTCCTTTATCAGATCCAGTTACCTTCACTGTAAAAAGGTTGCGACAGGGAGCTTTAAAAGGATCATCGCCTGAACAAACTGTCTCTTTCTGGAGAGACATCGATGAATTGAACCGCTCCCTGACCGCCACGTCTGTCGCACTGAATAAAACATTTGAACAGGTCAATACCATGCAGAAAGCAGTTTCCCTGGCAAATAATAATCCGGGCGACCTTGACCGAAGGATCCAACAGCTAAAACAGCACTTATATGAGCTTGATCGGAATTAAATGGGAACCGTTCAAAAGAAGAAGTTGGTGAAAAGGACCGGCCCAATGTAAAAGATCGAATGAATTTTCTGGTCTATGGCACGTCCTTCTCAACCTATGGACCCAATCATTCCCTTACTGAGGCTTTGACGATTGCCCGGAATGAAATGATAAAAATAAGGGATCAGTTACAACAGATTCGGGATGTGGAGATACCTGCATTAAGTGCAATCTTATCAGAAATGGGTGCACCCTGGATAGAAGGGCAGGAGATACCGGATCCCGGAAAATAGGATAAAGAATTTCAAAAAATAAAATTGCTTTAAGATGATCAATTATGAATCCGAAATGATCAATTGAATACCTATAATCACTTTACGTTGAATTAAGAATAAATAACTTTTCCTGAAAATTTTGAATTCTTCGATGGTTTGACAAGGCATGCAGTGAACAGGTTCAAAGCTGAACCTGATATTCATCGGGAGAAACGTCTGTTCGTGTACCAGTTTGATTGTTTTATTATTGTTTGAATTTCTAATAGGTTCGGAATGAATGATCTTGATTCGTTCAGATCCTTTACTCCTGTCTGCCGAAATGTAATGAAGGTGGAGGGATTCAGGAAGAAAACCTATTCATTTTAACAACCAATCTTCAATACCAGTTTAAACAGGATCTTTCATTATAATGTCCAGTGGATGCTAAAATATGACAGCTTAACTGTTTCTGATCTCGGGAACGACTTGTAAATCAACAATTCGACCTCTTCTGAGTACCTTAAGGTCTATTTTCCGACCAGCTAAATTCTGGTCCAGTCTTTTAAACAGGTCATGACTGTTTATTAGATCAGTTCCATCAAAATGTATCATAATATCTCCTTCCTGCAAACCCGCAGTCATTCCTGGAGTATTGGGTTCAACCTGTTGTATCAGTAATCCTTTCTGTGTTTCAAGCCTGAAAAAATTTATGATTCTGGGAGAAAGATTGATCTCCTGGATCATAATTCCCAGATAGGATCTGGTCACCTTACCATCCTTGATCAACAATCCGGCTATATCCTTGGCGGTATTGATACCTACTGAAAAACTCATTCCCTGAGCCTGTTGAATGATGGCCGTATTGATACCAACTACTTCACCATCTGCATTGATCAACGGGCCACCAGAACTTCCAGGATTAAGCGCTGCATCTGTCTGAATAACATTTTCAATAAACCGGCCAGTGTTTGACCTGAGTGTTCGGCTCAGGGCACTTACCACACCGGCAGTCACTGAATGCTGGTAGCCAAAAGGATTTCCAATCGCGATTACCAGCTGACCAATTTTCAATAAGTCAGAATCACCAATAGTAACCGTATCGAAACCATTTGAATAAATTTTTATGACTCCCAGGTCTGTATCAGGATCTACTCCCAGTAAGACAGCTTCTTCAATTCTTCCATCGGGAAGGATCACTTTGATTCTGCCGGATTTCTCTACCACATGTGCATTGGTAAAAATATATCCATCGCTCGAAATGATAAACCCTGAACCGGAACCTGATTGAAAATATTTATCGTTTCGTTTTTGCTCAATATCAATTTTTACGACCGCATTTGCGTTTCTCTCTACCGCTTTCGTCATTGTTTTAGAATATGCGTCCATATGACCTCCTTTATGATGCCAAATAGATCAATTATATAACCAAATCAATAAAGCTGAAATTTTGTCAGGTTTTCAGGACACAGGATCCATTAGGCGGTTTAAGAAAAATCCTGATTGGAAGAGATTCCTACGATTTTGTTTTCACTGGGACTAAACACGAACCCTGATCATCAATTTATCCGCATAGCATGCCTATTTGTTGAATAACTGATCGGTAGCCATCACGAGGAACATATAATTGGTAGCACCTCCTCCCATTACGTATTCCGTCTGTTGCCAGAAATAAGGCCAGATCTTCATTTCTGGTAAATCAGGGCGTATCAGGGCAGTCCCAGAAACCACACCACCCGGAATGTAGGACCAGTCGGCCCGGTTAACCCCATAGGCTACATTCACCGATTCAGAACCTACGCCAGACGCAAAAGATGCAGTATTGATCCCGGGATGAACCCCCAGTACAAAGTTTAAGGCATTGACAAAAAAATCAGGACCAGTATGTTCCGGCCATCCTTTGTAAAAGAAATATTGTTCAACTCCAAATCTTTGGATGGTCCAACCTGCACCCCAGATATTTGGCCTGTAGGGCACGCCATAAGGCGATTCGTTGGCATTGGTGCGGAGATCCTGCTGATAGGCAGCAACGGCCTCACTGATGTCTTTATTGAATTTTTTATCGTTGATTTTATGTATTACATGACCCACTTCCCAGCCACATCGACCTATTTCGCTGATGATATTTTCTTTCAAGTTCACCAGTTCTTTGACCAATTCCGGATCGCCGGTGGTCAGAATCAATTCCGACAAGGCTATTACCTTGGAGGAAACCGGCATATCGTTATCCTGGTTGTTTTCCCATAGGACAAGGGCAGTCTCCTGGCACTCTGCTGACAACTCCGGATTGGATGATCTAAGTACCCTGGATGCAGCTGCCAATCCCGCAGCCACATACAACTCCCTACGTGGATTTTCTTCTGTAAATACCAGCCGATCGTCCAATTTGCCAGACCGGTTGCTTTCCATCTCATCTTCTGATAGATCCGCGTCATAAACACGATTATCTGTCATCGTGGAGCCATCCCCAAGCATCACATACTGCCTCAGATCCGAACAGATTATCCCACGGTATAACCTTCCAAGCGAACGGTAACCGCCTAGTACCGTCAGTAGTCCATGTTCGATTTGTTGCAAAGCATCTGATTTGCCATCTGGAACATGTATTTCCACAATTCCTTTCGCCTGGTCAATCAAGGTGGCATCATAATCCAGGCCGAATTCTTCGATCATCAGTGAAAGCATCCAAACAGTACCTATTTGGGATTCCACCCTGAGATCATAATCACCGGCATCATGCCAGCCGCCCTGGTTAAGGCCTGGTACAGGTTCCAGTGGTTTGTATTTCGAAAGGGTAGAAGGACCCTGACGGTAGCCATCAAAATGATTGGTATTGATCGGAGCCATCAGCGCATCGTCCAGATGGCAGCTACCATGCCATACCCTGTATTTTTCGTTTATACGCATATGACACATTTGTACAGGAAGATAATAGTCCAGTGTGGGCTGCCAGGCGTGCCGCTGGTAAACATCCTCTCCGATTTTAAAGGGATTGGATTGACTCGAGCCATAAACTACCCGATACATTCCTGGGTCCTTTAAATCCGAAAAATCGAATGTAAGGTATTGATATCTGAGAAATTCACCCCATTTTCCTGGAAATCCTTTTTTAATCAATTCCGGTCCGTTTTCAGTGAGTTTATATATTAAAAATTCATTCATAGCCTGGTCCGAAGGATCTTCCTCGATCACCGCAATTTTAAGCTGACCGGGATGATATCCCAATTGCGAAACCTGGATAACCGGTTTATATTTCCAGCCCTCCACGATATTTGGTGTGATTTCCCATTCAATGGCACCTTTTGTTGCATTGGAAGGAATCATGCTACGAACGATGTACCAGCCATTGTTGTGGTTTGTCCGCCCATCCCACAACTCTAAGGGGCTCTTCTTTGAGACGATTTTCATGCGCTGATAGGCTTCTTCAGGTGCAACGATCAATTCACTACCCATGGCCATTGCATCGGCGAGATTCTCACCGAAATAATCATTGACCGGACCATTGGGTTGCAACGGAAAGATCCCGGATTGGCCGTCCATCAGATATGCTTTCCCAAAAAGATTGCCAGGGAAAAGCTCAAAATTAAAACCAACTTTACCTATCCACTGTTCAGGCAGTGGCTTATCCAGATCGATAGTGACCCGGAATGTGTTTTCTTCGAGGGCGGTTACATTGACCTGATAGGAAAATGCAAGATCCGGATATACAACCGGATTAAATCCGCGTTGATTTTTACTTGAGTCAGGATACCATAGACGCTGAGAAATGGTACTGTTGACCAGGTCGATTGTCTGCTTGCCCCCTTTGGGTACAGGTGACCACTGACCGGGAGAAATCTCAAGCCTTAGATCTCCATTCGCAGCCACCCGGTTACCATGTTGAATAACGGTGACTCCGGTTTGATGTCCTTCTGGATATATATCACTGAAAACGATCACATTAAGGCCAGGCATTTCAAAATACCCTTTATCATTTATCTGTAACCCGGTTTGTGAAAAGAGGGGATAGGCAACTAAAAAAAAGCAAACAACCAATAATTTTTTCATGATGTAATAAGAATTCAATATTTAAAAAATGGAATTTGTAAATAAAAACAAATATGTACAAAAATCAGTAATGATCGTGGTTATAGCTTAAAAAATAGAAAGATAAGGCTTTTGTAGTGAAAAAGCGGTAATGTGCAGGAATGAGAGTTAGAATGATTGGACTTACAACCAGCTCATTTTACCCCGGTAGTAATCCTTATAGGCCTGCCTGATCTGCTGGTCAGTATTCATTACGAATGGGCCGTTTACTACCAGGGGTTCCTGTATGGGTTTTGCAAATCCAAAAAGAAGGACACTGTCTTTCATGGCGCGGATAACAAGAAGTTCTTTGTCCATGTTGAACTCGACCAGGTTCAATTTATTTACAAATACATTATTTATCTGTAAGGTCCCCCTGACCACATAAAAAAAGATATTGTATTCCTTTTGTATGGAAAGTGTCAATTCTCCTTCCGATTTAAAATTGATCAGTGCCATGGTGATTTCTGATTTTGTTTCAACCACCCCTTTTTGATGGTCCTGGTTTCCGGCAATTAATTGCATTTCAATCCGCTGATTGTCAAATTTTAGGATGGGTATCTGCTCTTTCTGCAGACCTATATACCTGGGAGACACCCTCTTGTGTTTTGCAGGAAGGTTGATCCAGAGCTGCAGGATTTCAAGGTGACCCCCACGTTCTTTAAATTCTTCGGAAGAAGTATCCGCATGAATCAAGCCACGTCCGGCAGTTATCCATTGAATTCCTCCTGCTTTGATCACATGCTCCTTGCCCCGGGCATCTTTATGTAAAATTTCCCCATCCAGTATAAAAGTTACCTTTTCAATTCCACAAGATGGATGTGGATTAAATGGAAGACCATTATTTTCAGGAATATAGTGTTGGGGACCATAATGATTCAATGCAAGGAATGGATTTATCTGATCAGCCAATCGGGATGGCAATGGTGAATAAGTGATCAGATCTTCAATCGGACAATATTTTGCGGGGTGGATTTGTTTGATCGTTCTCATACTTCTTCTAACAATTATCAGAAAAAATGGTTCCCTGAAAAATATAAAAAAATCAAGATTTCCGATCAGAAATAAAAAATCTATATTCCATCCATTTTTTTCTAAAGAAAATATAATTACTGTAGATGAAAGATAGGTTAATGAGCATTATTACATGATTTCTTTTATAAATGAATTAAATTAACAAAATAATATAAAAAATAGACGATTATCTTTAATAATTGTACTATTCAAAGATACAATTTCATCATTCATGTGACAAAAACTACTCCCGGTCCTGGGTAGATTCTTTCAGGATATGATGAAAGATAGCCACCTATTTTATTAATGGTTATTTTCCTGATATTCCGGTTTGAAGTGTGGGTCAGAAATCATTGAGCCAGCTTGAAAATCCGGAATGAATGGGGCTTAAGATTCAGTTCAAATACCAGCTTTTCGGGTTCCCTTGCTTCACTCCAACCTCCCCGGGCACCACGAATGGACCCTGAAAGATTTTTATTGTTGCTGAGGTCTGTTAGTGCCGTAAATTCCTTGTCAATGGCTATCCTGATATCCTGGGGATCATCTGAAAATGATTCAACGATCATTGTATTGTTATCATAAAGGAATAAACAGATATTTCCAGCACCCTCCAGCTGCGCCCTTAAATGGCCAGCCACAATGGACCGGATTTTAGACAAAACAGGTACTGGAAGTTGATAAAGATCGGCAAAATTCTCAGGGATGGTCAATACATACAAACTTCCATCCGCATACTCAGCTTCATGAAGTATGGGCCAGCCATTGGGTCCGTCCAGTGCAGAAGCAATCTCCCACGAATCATTGGTCAGGTATTGAATCTGAGGAATCAATATTTTTTCCACTGACTGGCTTATTTGCCTGCCAGAAATAAAATCATTCACCAGGGATTTTCTACCGGTAAAACGGATTTCGGCAATATCCATGATTCCTTTATCCTGAAGTGCATTTAAAAGGCCGCTGGTGATGGTCACTGATTTTCCATTCAGCAATTGTTTTTTGATTTTGGAAACGATCTCAGGATCGAATTTTGCACTTTCGGTTAACAATACCATTTTTTCCTCTACCGGAAATTCGGGAACGATGTCAATAGGCAAACCGATCATTCCAAGATAGTTGGGAAGAAAATCTTCCCCCACCGAATGGTAGGGGCGGTAGCATTTAATCCCCACGGGGTTCCCCAGGTAAGAAAGATAAGGATCTACCTGCTCAAAAGCATATCCGGCAGCCCTGGCTATGGTGGTTGGTTCGACCGGTTTATTTTCAACAACTACCGGTTTTCCCATAGACGCAACATCAAAGCTGGTTCCTGTGCCTTGCCATGTGGCGGTTTCAAATTGTCCTAAAGGTCTTTGTAATTGACGAAAATCAAACAAGGTGATTTCCGGGGCTTTTGAAAATAAAGTAAGCCAGAGTTGTTCCGCATAACGGTCAAGATATCGTGACCCACCCGTATCAACCCATCCTCCCATATTAAATCCTGGCTTCAGATTTTCGAAATACCTGAAAATGGCATATCCAAGATAGGGTTGAAGATGCTGGGCACTTGTTACCGCATCCCGGGTTTCTGTTCCCGTGTAGAGACCATAAAAAATCTCGGGCTCTGTTTCCAGGTTAAATCCCAGGCCCTGGAAATGAGCGTACCAGTTAGGATATTTGATGATCACCTTTACCTCTGGATTCACCTTTTTAGCGGGTCCTACAATCAGATTTCTGGCAGCTTCATCCATTAATTGCAAACGGTATTCAGTCCAGCTTCGGTCACCTTTTGCTTCAATGCACAAGTTGCATTTACAATTCGTAAAGAAAAAATCATCCAGTATGACTTCATTGAAATTTTTTGCAGTATACTCAATGATCTCCTGTACTTTGCTGCGCTGTTCCGGATTATTGTAGCAGAAGGTCTGAAAACGGTTACTTTCATCGATGGTATAAGTAATCCCGCCGGCGGTCTCAATGCCATTTTCCTTGAAATATTCTTTAACCTTATTCAGGGTATTTTGATCCGCGATGACCAGATCACGGTGTGTTTCCAGGTATATTTTATCTACATGAACCTGTTGAGTGATGATATTCCAAATGGAATCCAGCCATTCCAGATTTTCCATTTTCTGAACTTCATAGGAGCGGGCATAGACAGCCACTTTAAAATTTTCATATGAATTTTGTGCAAATAGTATGTATCCTGAAAACAGGATGAGTATAAACACAAGGATGAATTTTCTTGCCATTTTGATTAATAATATGATGATCTGAAAGAAAAAATTATCTATAAAAATAACATTAAAAATATAAGGATGGAACATTTAGTTCATCCGGCGTGGGTGATTTTAATTTTTATTTTATCTTGGTGTAGATAGGACTTGTAAATAATCGGGATTCAATGCATATCATTAGGCACTTGAGATAAATATAAGGAATGAAAATACGGGCAGAAGGACAAATTGAACAATTCAAAATATCTTCAAAATTCATCCATATCTTGTAAAGAATGGTGAATCCCTTTGAGATTTAATCATAATATTTTTTAATTAATTTCATCATGCCCTTTAAAAAATTGAGAATTTTTGAAAATTCATTTTTGGAAAAATTCAATCCCTTTATCTTTCTTTTAATTAACCTGCTGATCCTGCTTTTATTTGCCTGCAAGGCGGAGCATGATCAATATACACGGGGCATCGGGATTTATCCCGGGGATCCCCGGGAAGATTTCTCGCCGATTCAGGAAATTGATGAGAAAAATGTAACAAACCTTGCCTTTCACCGTCCAGCCTATCATTCAAGCAGTTATGATTACAATCTGACCGCACAATTGATCACCGATGGGATCATCGAAACCAAGCTTCCAGTCTGGTTTTCGGCTTCCACGAGTCAGCATGGAACCCTGCCAAGGAATGAAAGGGAATGGATGATTGATTTCAACCGGGTTACTTCCGTTAGCATTGACAGTGCTGCCGGATGGATGCAGATTGACCTTTGGGGTGGAGGAACTCCACCCATGATTGACAGCGTGAGAGTGGGTGCCGGAATACAACTTGACGAGCGAAAGGCCCTGGGCTGGTCATGCACCTTGATGGGGTCTGATGATGGTGAAAACTGGCAGGAACTTGGAACCATAATTGGAAAAGATTATCCGGGAGATACCTTGCCCAGAAGATGGAGAAGATTTTCTCCTAAGGGTTTCAGAATTTTTAATGAATCATTCGATTTACAAACACCTGTTAATAAAAAACATTATAAAGTGAATTTTCAGGCTTCCAATGTAATCAGCTGGGGATTCGGTGGAATCGACCTTTTTTACATGGGTGAATGGGCACTTATCAGCCCGGCCAATCAATTCTGCAGCACCTGGATGAGTGCAGGGGATCAGGAAGAATGGGTTTATGTGGACCTTGGCAAACTATGTTCATTTGACAAAATTAATCTGCACTGGATCCGGCGCCCTTCCAAAGGATTTCTGCAAATTTCAGAAGACGGAAATTCCTGGAAAAACATTCATGAATTACTAGCCGGGGATCAGATCATGGATGAAATTTCACTTGGCGAACTTGAAGAAGGAAGGTTCGTCCGTGTTCTGATGTTGGAATCTGACAATCCTGAGGGATATCTATTAAGTGAATTGGAGGTTTTTGGGAAAGGAGGAATCCTGATCCATCCACACCAGCAAAAACAGACCGAAGACGGAAACAGAATGGATCTGACGGGAGGCAATTGGCGATTGCAACGTGCCTCCATGGTCAAGGAAAAAGGAGAGAAGATATCGCGATCAGGATATCCCGATGAAGATTGGACAGTCGCCTCGGTTCCAGGTACTGTACTGATGAGTTACCGTAATATAGGCGCCATACCTGATCCTAATGATGGAGACAATCAGTTGATGATCTCTGAATCTTTTTTTTATTCGGATTTCTGGTACCGAAACACCTTTGATAATCCTTTCACCAACCATAATGATCGGATCTTTCTTAATTTTGACGGGATCAACTGGAAAGCAGACGTATTTTTAAACGGATTAAATCTGGGTAAAATTGAAGGAGCTTTTACCCATGCTAAATTTGACATATCCGAGGTGGTCAATACCGGAGAAAATGTGTTGGCTGTCAGGATCATTAAAAATGCGCATCCGGGAAATGTAAAAGAACAAACGATCATGAGCCCGGATAAGAATGGGGGTGCCCTGGGAGCAGATAATCCCACTTTTCATGCCTCTGTTGGTTGGGATTGGATCCCAACCATCCGGGGACGTAATATTGGTATCTGGAATGATGTATTTTTGACGAGCACTGGGGTAGTTACCGTAGATGATCCTTTTGTAAGGACCGTATTGCCCCTTCCTGACACCTCCTCGACAGATATTGATATAGAATTAACCCTGCGCAATCATGATTCTCAGGTGGTGGAGGGAGTTCTTCATTGCCAGTTTGGTAAAATATCCATCGATCATCCTGTCACAATGGAAGCCTTTGAAGAGAAAAAGATTTACTTAAACCCTGACATCCAACCTAAACTTAGGTTGAATAACCCCAAACTCTGGTGGCCGAATGGTTATGGAGATCCGAATTTATACGATGTTAACCTGAGTTTCCGGGATTCGAAGGGTGAGATTACGGATAGCAAATCTTTTAAGACCGGAGTACGACAAATGACTTACCGTGAAGAGGGGGGAATATTAAAAATCTGGATCAATGGGAGACGGTTTATCGGAAGGGGAGGTAACTGGGGATTTTCCGAATCTAATTTGACATACCGGCGAAGGGAATACGACATTGCTGTCAGATATCATCAGGATATGAATTTTACAATGATCCGGAATTGGGTCGGACAAACCGGGGATGACGAATTTTACGAAGCCTGTGACAAATATGGGATCATGGTATGGCAGGATTTCTGGCTTGCTAATCCTGTAGATGGCCCCAATCCTTTTAACAATGAAATGTTCATGCAGAATGTCAATAATTTCGTGCTTCGTATCCGCAACCACCCCTCCATTGCCCTTTATGTTGGCCGGAATGAAGGAAATCCTCCGGAGGTACTTGATTCAGCCATCCGGAATGTGTTACCTGTCTTGCATCCAGGGATTCATTATATATCAAATTCCGCTTTTGGGGTTGTCAGCGGGGGAGGGCCTTATCGGTCATTACCTCCGGAATTATATTTTGAAAGTCGCGCCACACCCAGATTTCATAGTGAGATGGGAATGCCAAACATTGTAACGTATGAGAGTCTTCAGAAAATGATGCCTGACTCCACCAGGTGGCCCAAAGGCCGAATGTGGGGATTACATGATTTCTGCCTCGAAGGAGCGCAGGGAGGCACTTCCTTCAATCAACAGATGGATATAAACTTTGGAGAGATACAAAATGTACAAAATTGGACACAACTGGCACAATGGATCAATTACAGGGGATATCGTGCCATGTTCGAAGCACAAAGCAAATACCGGATGGGTCTTTTGCTCTGGATGAGTCATCCCGCCTGGCCATCCATGGTCTGGCAGACCTATGATTATTATTTTGAACCAACCGCCGCCTATTTTGGCTGTAAAAAGGCATCGGAACCTTTACACATTCAATGGAATCCTTTAAGTGATAGCATAGAAGTGGTCAATTATAGCAGCCGGAAAGGAATGGGATTGAATGCCTCAGCGGAACTGATCAATATGGATGGATCCATTCAATGGGAGCGAAAAGCCGATCTTGATTGTAGTGAAGACAGCACCGTTCGATGTTTCAAGATGGAATTTCCGGGTAATCTCACGGATGTTCATTTCATCAGGTTGAAATTGATGAAGAATGAAGAATTACTGTCAGAAAATTTTTATTGGCGGGGACTGGAAAGGAATAACAAGAAATTGCCTGATTACTGGCGATATACGGACCTGGCGGAATATGATCTGACCGCGTTGTTTGATCTGCCTGATGTTGATCTGGATGTCTCGAGTAAAATGCAAAAAAGAGCTGGAGAGTGGGAAATGATTACTGCCTTAAAGAATCCATCTGATTATCCGGCACTGATGGTCCGGTTGAAAGTAATCCGTAAAAATACTGGGGACCGGATTTTACCGGTCATTTATGACGATAATTATGTCTTTTTAATGCCCGGTGAACAAAAGGTCATCCGGATGGAATTTAATCAGGAAGATACCCGTGGGGAAAAGCCGGAATTGGTGATTTCGGGATTTAATGTGAAGGAAGAAATAAGTGTCAATCCTGAATAGTCCTATTTAAACATACATCTATAAAGTGAAATTATTAAACAGAAAATAAATTTAAATCCGATTTAAGTCATGATCAGAAGATTCAAAAATTCATTGTCGATTCTTATCCTTATTCTATTTTTCTACGTCCCCTTTACAAAAGGGCAGGATACGGAAATCAAACCCGTAACACCCAATCCGTCCGCGGAAGCCGTTCAGCTTCTGGAATATATTTATAATATTTCAGGCAAACAGATCATGGCCGGACAGCATTGTGCCCCACTGGTAGGATCTACACGTCTCCCGGTGGTTCATCGGTTGACCAATAAATATCCGGCTGTATTCGGTCAGGATTTCGGATTCAGCTACCCGGGATATTGGGATGGCATTAACTACCGTCAGAATATAGTAGATGAGGCCATCAGGCGCCACGCCGAAGGATTTATCATCACCCTGATGTGGCATGCCGTACCCCCAACCGAGGATGAACCGGTTACCTTTCGTGAATCAATACAGGGTGAATTGACTGATCAGGAATGGAATGATCTGATCACGCCCGGCACCTTGATCCATGAAAGATGGAAGTCCCAGGTTGATGTGATCGCCTGGTTCCTGAAACAGCTCAGGTATGCCGGAGTGCCTGTATTGTGGCGGCCTTATCATGAAATGAATGGCGGATGGTTCTGGTGGGGCCAAAAACCAGGTGAAAACGGATATAAAAAATTATGGCGTATGCTGTATGACAGGCTGGTGAATTTTCATGGACTCAATAATCTGATATGGGTTTTTAATACCAATGAATTTAAAAATGGGGTCGATCCGCATGAAACCTATTATCCGGGAGATGATGTGGTAGACATATTGGCTACCGATGTCTATACAGAAGGTTTTAACCAGGAAAATTATGACCTGATGGTGGCCCTGGCTGGTAACAAACCCATCGCACTCGGTGAGGTTGGAAGGGTTCCGAGCCCTGAAATCATCAAAAGCCAGCCACGATGGACATGGTTCATGCAATGGGGTGATCCGGGAGGGTCTAGGGAAGGATTCCGCGAATACATGGATGTGTATGCCGATGATCAGGTAATTACGCTTTATCAATTGCCCTGGGTGGAGATCCGGGATCCTAAGATACATTATCCGGTTTTAAGATAATCTTCGAATGTTTGTCGAATAATGATCATTTTTATGGGCAACTATCATATATTTGCTCCTTTTGTAACACCCTATTAAATAAAATTAAATGAAGTCAATTAATATCTTTTTTTGTGCTATGATCTTTATGAATCTTACTTATGCCCAGGGCAATCAAATGGGCGTTTTTCAACATAGCAGTGATATAGGTAATCCTAAAAATTCAGGATCCACCGTATATGATAATTCCACACAAACCTATACGACCAAAGGCGCTGGGTATAATATCTGGTTTGAAAGAGATGAATTTCATTATACATACAATCAGATGGAAGGTGATTTTATACTGACTGCCAACTTTGAATTTGTGGGCAAAGGGGTCGAGTCGCACAGGAAAGTAGGATGGATGGTCAGGGAATCGACTGCAGAAGATGCCGTACACATGAGTGCCGTTTATCATGGAGATGGACTTACGGTCATGCAATGGCGGGTTGGTAAAGGTCAGGCCATGCGGGATCCTGAGGATGAAATTTTTTCTACCAAAAAGAATGTCCAGGTCATTCAACTGGAGCGAAAAGGCAAGGCATTTATCATGAGGGTAGCTTATTGCGGGGAATCACTGCAGGAAGTGGGCTCACAGGAAATGAAAAATATGCCCGATGAGGTTTTGGCGGGTTTTTTTATCTGTTCACACAACCCGGAAGTGGTTGAAGAAGCCAGGATCTGGAATGTCAGGATCGACAAACCAATTCCTGAAAACTATGATCCATACGAAAAGGGATTTTTGGGTTCCAGGCTGGAGACCATGAATGTATTTGATGGTAAAAGAAAAGTGATCTACAAGTCGGATCAAGGATTCGAAGCTCCTAACTGGATGCCGGATGGAAATCGTCTGTTATATAACAGCGGGGGAAAACTCTACACGATCCCGGTAAATGGGGGTGAACCGGTTCTGTTCAATACCGGATCTGCAGACAGACTCAATAATGACCATGGGATTTCCTTTGACGGGAAAAAATTAGCGATCAGTCATCACCGGGAAGGATTACCCGGTGGAGGATCGACCATTTACGTTCTTCCAGTCACGGGTGGAGAACCCCAACAGGTTACTGAAGGAACTCCTTCCTACTGGCATGGATGGGCACCCAACAACAAAGAGGTGGTTTATGTGGCTCAAAGAGATACTACTGTTTACAATATTTATCGAAAAAATATTAGTGGAGGTGATGAAGTACAATTAACCTTTAATAAAGGTGCCCATGTGGATGGACCAGAATACACTCCGGATGGCAAATACATTTATTACAATTCAAGTGTAACCGGTACCATGCAGATATGGCGGATGAAGCCGGACGGATCCTCACAGGAACAGATCACATGGGATGAGTATCAGGATTGGTTCCCACATATTTCTCCGGACGGGAAATGGATCGTTTTTATATCATTCCAGCCAGAAGTGTTGGCCAATGATCATCCGGCTTATAAGCGGGTGGAATTACGACTGATGCCAGCTTCCGGGGGTGCCCCCAGGGTTATTGGCTATCTCTACGGAGGCCAGGGAACGATCAATGTGCCTTCCTGGTCACCCGACAGTAAACACATTGCCTTTATGAGCAATCCGGGCAGATAATCCAACTGAGACAACATTTTCCGGTTTTATCTTTAGAATCCTGTAATAAGGGCTGGAAGAAATAAGGAACGGGGTATTGGTTTTCTTATATGCGACCACAAAAATTTGACCTCCCGAATGCGGGAAGAAATCTGTTAAAGTCACTTAGTTCAAACCTGTCTGAAGACCGGGAGATCGGATAATTAATGTGGAATAGAGCCTTGATCTTTCCCCGTCCATCAGAGGGAAAAATTCGAAAATAAAGTAACAATTAGTATTTATAATGAATCATATCCTGTACTTTTGGCCCCTTAAAATAAAAATTATAGTAGATGAAATTATTATCAAAAATGGTCTTAGCAGCTGGCTTTGCAACTTTAATGGGCTGCAGCGGACAGGAAATGTCGACAAAAGAGGTTCAATTGAGCAATGAGATTGACAGCGTGAGTTATAGTCTGGGTGTGAATATCGCGCAGAATATAAAATCTCAGGGGATGGATGAAGTCAATGTAAACGCTTTGGCAAAAGCATTTAATGATGTATTGGGTGACCAAACATTGAAACTGGACCAAACGACCTGCAGTATGGTGATTAACACATATTTTCAGAATCTTCAAACTTCACGGTCAGAAAAAAGCAAGGAAGCCGGTCTCGCTTTTCTGGAAGAAAATAAAAATAAAGAAAATGTGATCACCACCGAAAGTGGGCTTCAATATGAAATCATAACAGAAGGCACAGGCCCCATTCCAACAGGAGACGAGACAGTAACGGTACATTATCATGGAACGACCATTGATGGTACTGTGTTTGACAGTTCGGTCGATCGTGGCGAGCCTGTAAGTTTCCCGGTCAACGGTGTGATCCCGGGATGGCAGGAAGCCCTGCAATTAATGCCGGTAGGATCCAAGTGGAAATTATATGTTCCATCCGAACTGGCGTATGGAGAAAGAGGTGCCGGAAGGGATATCGGACCCAATGAAACCCTGATCTTCGAGGTAGAGTTATTAAGCATCAATTAAGAGCGTCTGACTTTTATTCGGCAAAATCGTCAATTTCTATTGACGATTTTGGGTTAAATAGGATTTCGCTCGATTGAAATCGAATAAGGATAAAACTGTTCGAAAAATATACGAATAGACCCTGACCCCGGAATGAATCCGGGGTCAGGGGAAAAACAAAATAGATTGTAATTTCGTACTTTTCAGGAGCATTTTTCATCCTGAATTCTTGCGAAGGATCTGTCATCTTTTTTCATACACCACCACACCCAGGGCATGTTGATCGATCCGGTTGTTTTCCAGCTTCGGTTCAGAGCCATTCTCATAAATGTAGATGGCGGCTTTCTGTGTACCCTTCTCCGTATCCCGGATCGTGTTTTCCTTCAGCACCAGATCCTGCGCAGGTGAATTAATGGAAATACCATATCCACCACCGTTTACCCCATTGTTTTCAATGATGTTCCCGGCAAATGTATTCCGGTGCGGGGCATTCACTTCACGCTCCCCCCGCAAATTGATGCCATCGCTGCCATTGTCATAAATGTGGTTTGACTCAAACAATACATCGGTATCTTTATGCCCTGTGCAAATGCCATAGCGGCCATTATCATGGAATTTATTCCCTTTCACCAGGCTGTTATATACCCGCCAGCAGATGAATAATCCATCCACTGTATTATGATGTACCTCGTTATTTTCAATGACCGAAAGGGGAGACCCGGTCCCGGGATGCAGGCCGATATTCCCGCTTCCGCTGATCTCAGAATTTCGAACCGTTACATTCTCAGTGATCTGCCAGCTGATCCCTTCCCCATTAAAATCTTTCACCCAAACATTATCAATCGTTACGTCTCTGGATTTGAAAACATATATTCCGGCACCGTTACACCCGTCTGTAAGGAAGTTCACCGCTTTATTTCCATCAGCAGTCAAATCAGAAACCAGCACATTTTCTGCATCGATGACTTCGATGACTGAACTGGCATTTGAGATCAAACCATCCTGGTCAGACCGGTAATCGCGGATGAGATAATTATCGAGATAGATCACGTTTTCCTGAATATCCAGGATATAAGCGGTGGATACATCCCAGCAGGAATTCTGTTCGCTGTCTGTCACCTGGATCTTCATTCCCGGCAGAAATCCGTCAGGATTCTCAACGGTCACTTTCAATTCGCCGTAATCCGCATCGACCATGAATCGGGTCTGAACACCTTCGATTTTTCTCAATACGGTTTCCTTTCCGGAACCGATCAGGCTGACATTCGATCTCAAACTGACCGGCGCCATCAGCTCATATGTTCCAGGATCAAGCTTAACGATGCCTCCGGTTTTTGCGACGGTTTCTATGGCCATCTGGATTGCCTGCTGGTCGAATCCTTTTACATCGGCATCAGGCCCTCCCACCCGGATGGTCTTTTCTACTTTTACCGGCTTGACCAGGGCATCGATTTTAATATCCGCTGGTTGGGATAATGCATACGAACTTATGAACAGAAAAAAGATTGGAATGTACGATTTCATTGTAAAAAATATTTTGTTTCATGTAAATTTAACCGGTTACTTTTTAGTTCAAAAACAATTTTACCTATGAAATATATTTTTTACCTGGCCTGCCTGGCTACCTGCTTTTCTTCCTGCACCCAGCAGGATGGCCTGATCCTCAGTGAAAACGGGACCTCTGATTACGTGATCGTGATCCCTCAAGACCCAGACTCCCTGGAACTCCGGAGTGCTTCCGAATTGCAGCGTTATCTGGAACAAATAGGAGGAGTAAGAATTCCGATCGCTCATGAAAGTACCGATGTAAATGAAGCTTCAATTTTAATTGGTAATACTGCTTTAAATAAAAACATAAAATTAGCTGATAATCAGATATATATAGAATCAAATAATAACCGGCTTATAATCCTTGGCTGTAATCCCCGGAATACGTTATTTGCGGTATATACTTTCCTGGAACGTTTTTTAGATTGCCGTTTTTATGCACCAGATGCGGAAAGGATTCCTCATAGCGAAGTAATTAAAATACCAGCTTCCTTTCAGTATACATACATCCCGGAAATTACAACGCGAACTGTTCATTCCCGGTTATTTTATGATTATCCTGCATTTGCTGATCAAAGAAAAGTGACTCATGAAGCTTTTCCCACCTATGTGCCCACCGCAAGGGTCCATACATTTCATGTTTTTATGCCGGAGGAGGTATTTTATCGATCACATCCCGAATACTATGCCTTACGAAATGGTAAAAGAATTCCTACTCAGTTATGCCTTACAAATCCCGAAGTCTTCAGGATTGTCCGTGATTCAGTAGAAGTTTTATTGAATAGATTTCCTGAAGCCCGTGTCATTTCTGTGAGCCAGGATGACAACGCGCAATACTGTGAATGTACGGCATGTAGCGAAATCAATGAACGGGAGGGTTCACCATCAGGTTCCATGATCGATTTTGTCAACAGGATTGCCCGCAAGATTCCCGATAAAACAATATCAACCCTGGCTTATCAGTATACCCGAAAGGCACCCTCATCGATCCAACCCGAGCCCAATGTGTTGATCACCCTGTGTTCCATTGAATGTGACCGGAGTGCCCCCATTGAGGAAAAATGTATTGATTTTGCCCAGGATCTGAAAGAATGGGGAGCGATATCCAACAATATCCGGATCTGGGATTATACAACTCAATTTACCAACTTTCTGGCTCCTTTTCCCAATCTGTTAACGCTACAGCCTAATATCCGGTTATTCAGGGAAAATCATGCCCGGTGGATCTTTGAACAGCACAGCCATCAACCCAGTGAATTGTTCGAACTGCGGTCATATCTTACTGCTTCCCTTTTATGGGATCCCGATATCAATGTAGACAGCCTCATGCAAGATTTTATCGATGGTTACTACCAGGAAGCCGGCCCTATGATCTCCCAATATATCCAGACCATTCATGCATCCATAAAATCAGACCCTGACTTTTTTTTATTTCTTTACGGGGACCCATCCCAGGCATTTACTTCATTTCTCAATCCTGTCCTGCTGAATAAATATGACAGTCTTTTTACCCAGGCAGAAACGGCAGTTGCCGATCGGCCTGATCTGTTGAACCGTGTTAAGAAAGCCCGCCTGGGCGTCGATTATGCGATACTGGAAGCCTGCCGAAAGAACCTTGAGCCTCCATATATGCTGACAGAGACTCTACATGGCAAAAGGGAGATCCCGGCGAGATTATTGCAACGACTTGAGGATTTCAGAGAAACCTGCGCTGCAAACGAGATTATCAATATGAATGAAATGCGTTTTACAGTGGATGAATACATTGATTTTTATGAAAAGACGCTGGAAAGAGCCCGGCTACCGAATTTAGCACTTGGCAAATCCGTAAAACTCAATCAACCTCCTAAAAAATATGCGGACGAAGATCCACTGGTATTGACCGATGGGGCATTTGGTGGCAGCTCTTTTTATGCAAACTGGCTGGGATTCGATGGCAATGATCTGGATGCTGTGATCGATCTGGGGTCCGCTCAGAAAATACATGAAATTTCCAGTGCTTTTTTACAGGTAGTCAATCATATTGTGTTTTTTCCTGAGCGGGTCAGTTATTATTATTCAAATGATGGGAAAAATTTCAAACGATTGGAACATCTGGAAAACAAATATCCTTTGACAAGAACCAGCAAAACCAATGATGTTCAATATTTTTCATTGTCATTTTCCCCGGTGGATGCCAGGTATGTGAAAGTCGTGGCGGTCAATGGGGGAGAAGCACCAATCTGGCATTTTGGAGCCGGGTTGCCATCCTGGATCTTTGTGGACGAGGTAGAGATCCGTTGATTTTTTTCTTTTGTTTATCCGCATCGGCGTAAATCAAAAAATGCCAATCGTATTCAGATCCCGGTAAATGGATAAGACATGGAAAGATAAGAATATCAACCATTTAAGAATGCAAACTTAAATCATTGCTTTAGTGCCTTCTGGCGGCTGGGTGATCTTTTACCCATATGTATTTCATACAAATTTTTGTGTGTGTGTTGTACACCTTCAATAAAATCCCAATAAGGTCTGTCTGTCACATCGATCAGTCCAATATTATAATTTTCACCATCCATCCGTCCAGTGACCGGCTGGTCAATCCATTGAAACCAGTGTGCGCCCAGAAAGGAAGGTATAGCCGAAGCCTGTTCAACATAATAACCATAAGCCACACCTCTTTCTTCCTGATCACGTGCCTGGACCAGCCCTGCACCAAGTCCATTTCCAGGAGATCCAAAATGAAATTCACCGATTAAAACCGGGCGACCTCCGTTATACTGGTAGGCATGTTGGATGGCTTCAGTCGGTTCATCACCATACACATTCAGACTGTACACATCGAACATATTGCCAAGGGCGATCACTTCTTCCGGAGGTGAGCCTCCAAAACGAATGCCCAGATTCAGGTGATTGGGATCATATTTTTTTACCGCAGCACAAATAATGGTCAGATACTTCTCAAAAGCGGTAATGAAAAATTGCTTCCGGCGTTCCGGGCTGTCTTCAATGGCCAGGAAGGACTTAAGTTTCTGTTGGGTGGTATTCTCCGGCCCATTCAGAAACAAATCAGCAAGTTCCGGTTCACGGTCAGGCCAGGGTGGTTCATTGCCAATAAAATAACCCAATACATATGGGTCATCCTTTAATGAAGCACATATGTTTTTCGCAACATGATCCGCATTTATAGCGAAATTTTCTGAATAAACATCTGGCATTCCCAGGTAACTCTCCACCCCTTCATTCCAGCCTGACAACCACACCGTATATGGCTTTTTATGATATTCATCCATAGAAAATGACCAGCATCCGATGGTATTTAATCCCCAGGAATCCATTCTTCTTATTACATAATCCTCCCATTTGGTTTTCCACTCCGCTCCAAAACGGCGCTGCAGGTTCCAGGTATAGAAAGAGACAAAATCATTATTATGAAATGATTGTCCAGCCCCATCCTCTTGTAGGGAAGGGAGGGCCTGGAAATAATTTTCCCGATTATTGGTTCTGGTACCTTGAACATAGCCCACTACATCGGCACCCATCGATAAAAACAAGTGACCATGCGGATCGACAAACCACCATTTCTCATTTATTTTTTCAATTCTGAAAAATCCCGCTGAGTGAAGGATCGTATCTTGAATCCCTCCGTAATCACAGTAATTAAACCTGTTTTCAAGTTTTTTCTCCTCATCCATCCAGGCTATTTTGAGTTGTTCGAAATTTGTTATTTTTCGCTCATCCTCTGAATATATCCATTGTCCCAGGCTGTCAATGACAGGAAGTTTTTCAAGGATTTCTGATCCGGGATCTTCATTTGATAAAACGACCGAACGAATGATCATTTCAGGATTCCCTTCAGGATATTCCATCTGGATCCCCATGCTGTCCACGTGAGATATATCGCCGAATGGACCCCATACCGACATCCAGAAAGAGTTTCTGGGACGATTATTGGCTGCAGCCATATCATGTCCCGAAGTATCCCTGCCCTTGAAATATTGCAGGGGAATGGCGGCACGAAACCATACATTTTGTCCCACAGGCTGAATCAGAATTCTACGCATTCCTCCCGGAGTATACACTTTAAATGCAAACCGCTGGGGTGTAGTAACTTTCAATTCCAATACCATAAATTCAAAAGTGGACCAATCGGCAGGCAGTTCAGGCTGCAAATCATTCAATTCAAGATTGTATTCTGATTCTTCACCCGAAAAGTGCAATTCGAAAACCTTCGGTTCCGGCTGCCAGGAATAATAGAACGCGGCAATCAGGGTAAGAAGGACTGTCTTGGTAAAATTTCGAAGGAAAATCATATTGATCTATAATAAATAAAAAAAATGCATGAGGTAGATTAAAGATACAAAATATCAGTCAGAATGACGATTGAAGATAAATAATGTCAGCAGTCTTCCTAATTCTTTTAACCTTTATATACGATGAAAAAAATGTGATCAATACTGGTCAAAAGCTCCATTCAGCCATGCCCAGAACCTTTTGATAGGATTTTTATACGTTGGAGTAATATTCCGGTGACTCAGGCTTTCCTCTCTTTTCTCACTTGATCTTAGCTTCTTTTTTGGCTGGGCTGGAAGGATTTTGAATTGAACATTTTTCTGATAATGAATCCGTTTTTTCTCCCTTTCTTTCTTCAGCCGGTCTTTTTTTTGTTTTTCCCTTTTCCGTTCCTCCCGTTTCTGTTTTTCGAGAAAACTTAAGCTTCGGTTTGATTTTTGCAAAGCAGAGGATTTTTTAGATTTCCTCTTTGTGTGATCAGGTTTCGAGTCCATCTCAAGACTACCCTCATCTGGCTTGGTTTCACGTTTTCTGAGGGGTTTCTCCGGTAATTCGATTTTTCCAACCACTTTTACGCCCTGAAGTTTTATCTTTGGAGCCCGAATGACCTCCGCTTCTTCAGATCCCGGTTGAATATTTCCTTGATCAGATTTTTTTTCAGATTGGGGCTCCAATTTGGCTGATACTTCTGTGCCTTGCTCTTCAGGTTCCCGGGCCCTATCCTCTAGATATACAGGATCGTTTTTCTCATAAGAAGAGAATGATTCAGGTTTAAACTGGTGAAGAATCATCTGAACATGTTCATCATCCATTTTTGAATTCGATCCGGAATATCGGTTGATCCCTTGCGAATGTAAAAAATCGATGATTTCTTTGGATGTTTTCGACACTTCCCGTGCCAGTTGGAATAATCGCATGATTTTTTTTTGAGGATGATATTTTCTGCAAAGTTAATCATGTAAAAGATTGTTGTCCACCAATCCAATTAGAATATCCGATCTGACCCAAAATGATGATATAATAAAAATATTGACATTCTTTGAATATTATAATTCAAATATGGTACCATATTATTGCCATCTCTTTATAAAATTCACTTTAGATTCATTTTGAAATTTTGGAATCATGCGTTGCAAACCTTTTGATTCCTTCCATTATCTTTAGGAAAATAAATTCCCGTAGGGGGCTCAATCAAAATAAAGTAGCTATATGGAATTGACGATACTGAAAGATATTGTCATTATTTTTTCACTTTCCACCCTGGTAAATCTTGTATTTACCAAAATCAAATTACCTACGATCATTGGATATCTTTTCACGGGAGTTGTTGCGGGACCGTATGCACTCGCCCTGATTCAGGGATCGGATATTGAATTAATGGCAGAAATAGGGATCATCCTTCTTCTTTTTTCCATTGGGCTGGAATTCTCCCTGAATCATCTTTTGAAAATCAGGAAGATCGTGTTATTGGGTGGGTTTTTACAGTTGTCTGCTACGACCCTATTGGCCATGTTGATTGCCAGATTATATCAGTTAAACTGGACAACCTCGGTATACCTTGGCCTGATAACTGCACTAAGTAGTACAGCCGTCGTTTTAAAGATCCTGCAGGAACGTTCAGAAATAACTTCGAATTATGGAAGAACGGTATTGGGGATCCTTATTTTTCAGGACATCATCCTCATTCCTCTCTTATTATTTGCGCCGCTATTGGGAGGTGAATCGATCGATTTATCATCCCAGATCTTAATCCTCATCATTAAGGCGGTTTTTATTATTGGATTGGTGTATGTGGGCAACCGCTGGTTGATGCCCAAGATCCTGCATATGATCGCAATGACGAAAAACCAGGAGTTGTTTTTTATGAGTATCCTGGTGATTTGCCTCGCCATCGCTTTATTTACAGCTGAATTGGGCATGTCACTGGCTTTTGGTGCGTTTCTGGCCGGCTTGATGATTTCCGAATCGGAATACAGCCATAATGTTTTTGGCAACATCGTTCCGTTCAAAGATACCTTTACCAGTTTTTTCTTTGTTTCTATCGGGATGCTGCTTGACCTGAGCTTTGTAATGGAGCATTTTTTTCTGGTTATATCGACCGTCATCCTGGTAATTCTTCTTAAAATGCTGATTGGCAGCCTGAGTGCGTTTGTATTGGGCCATACATTGAAAGGGACCATTTTGGTGGGAATTGCCATCAGCCAGGTAGGAGAATTTTCATTCATCCTTGCGGAATTGGGGCTGGATTACCAGATCATTCCTGATTTTTATTTTCAGCTATTTCTATCGGTGGCCATCCTTTCCATGGCCATCTCACCTATTCTGATTCAGATAGCAACTCCAGTGGCCAATCTAATCCTGAAATTACCGGTACCCCGGTTTCTTGTTGATGGAATATTTCCCCTGAAACAAATAACAATACCTGATCTGAAAAATCACCTGGTATTGATCGGCAAGGATTCACGCGCCTTAAATCTTTCGGTCATGGCCAGTTATATGGACTTCCCTTATATTTCCATCGTATTTGATCCGGACATCGTCAGGAAAAAGCAGAAACTGGGAGAAACCGTAATTTATGGCGATGCTTTGAATATACCTATTCTTCAAAAGGCACATGTAAATACTGCTGAAATGGTGGTGATCTCCATTGGAGATCTGATCACTGCCATGGCGATGACCGAAAAGATCAGGAACCTGAATAAGCATGCCTTCCTGATCGTAAGGACCAGATATGTTCAGGATATCGAGGAATTATATAAACTGGGGGCTGACCAGGTGATCCCTGAAGAATTTGAAACAGCCATCAACCTGTTCGAACGGGTACTTAAAAAATATCTGATTCCAAGGCGTAAGATCACTGCTGCCATCGAAAAGATCCGGGAGGACCATTATGGTATTTTCAGGGAAAAGGAAACATCTTCTGATATTTCACTTGTGAAAGATATCCCCAATATTGAAATATCTGGCCTTATCATTCATGGTAGTTCTTCACTGACGAACCTGTCATTATCAGAAGTTCAATTTCGCAAAAGGTTTGGTGTAACGGTTGTCGCCTTAAAACGGGGTGAAAGAATTCTAGAACATCCAGGTCCGGATGAGAAATTAAAGGCTGGAGATATCGCCTATGTGCTGGGCAAACCTGAACAGGTGGCCCATGCCGTGGAAATGTTCTCCCGGGATAATTTTCAAAAATAAACCCGAAGTCCACTCAAAATTCATTTTGCTACCAGGGGTTGATATAACTGATCATGTATTAAGCTCCGGGAATTACTAGTTCAATTCGATATCTCTTGAAACAAGGACCCGGATGCTGCGAAGTAGATCATTCTTTCCTGTTCCAATCAATAGTCGGTCCCATCATTTTACGGCCCGGACAATTATCTTCTACCAATGTAAGTTTTAATGAATTATCTATTAGTTCAAAGGTATATTCCCCACGCTCTGTTTCAGGGCACGCCATAGGTCCTCCTACATCCCACAGGAACAAACGTTTTCCATCCGTTTCCCACTTCCCTGATACTTCGATGGAGCCATCGCTGTCAAGGTCCAACTCATACGATTGCGCTAAAAATTTCCATATAACCTCCGATGTCATATAATCACCTTCAAATTTTCCCTGCCAGGTCCCTGCCAGTTCAGTTTGGGCATAAATTTGATCAGGGGAAAGGAATGCATAAAAGAATAAGAAATACAATTTTTTCATTTTTAAACCAACTTGATTTCGGGATCCACAATTTCCAATCCTTCGCTGGAAAGCATGGACCTGGGGATGTTCGACTGAATGTATTCTTTGAGTTTATTGATGAATCTTTCTTTATCAATATGCCTGGCCACGATCATGGATATTTCCCTGGCCTTGGGGATACCATGAATGATCCGTACATTTTCTTCCTGGCCCGCCGATAAGCATAAAGTACTCAATTCAGGGAGGATGGTCAAACCACCCTTTGTATCCACGATCCTGATGAGGGCATCAATGGAATTGCTACGGTATACAAAATCTTTATTTTTTCTGATCTTATTCAGATCACAGAAATTGTTGATCTGGTCGCGAAAACAATTTCCTTCTTCCAGTAACCAGAGTTTTTTATAATTGATCTCGCTGAGATCGATCTCGAGTTTGGAGGTGGACTCGTTTTCCGTAGTGTAGAAAAAAAACTTTTCGTAAAACAACGGAATGGCCTGAATGCCATATACATGGATCGGTGTCGAAATGATCCCTACATCCAGGTCTCCTGAACGGACGCCGTTCACTACTTTTTCGGTGATCACTTCATGGATATCCAGTTTGAATTCACTGTATTCACGTTGTAACTGATCTGCAAAGAGTGGAACAAGAAATGGGGCCAGGGTAGGGATAATCCCGATCTTCAGCATCCCATTATAAGTATCGGACTGATCCCGGAAAAAGGTGGACAAACGATTGGCCGCTTTGATGATCTCCTGGGCTCTTTCCAGGAACAATTCCCCATCTGATGTTGGCCTGACAGGATTTACTGCCCGGTTAAACAGCCGAATACCTACCTCTTCCTCCAGTTTTCGTATCTGCATACTCAGGGCTGGCTGGCTGAGGTGTAATTTTTCGGCCGCTTTTTTAAAACTGCCATTTTTAGCAACATTCAATGCATACTCCAACTGAGTCAATGTCATAAGTTTAACTTATATGGTTATAAAAATAATATATTTAACTTATGTCAACAATGTGATTCATAAAAATGTAAGGTCAAATGGAAAACAAAAGAACATATTCATTTTAACAACCTACTTTTACCAACCACAACTCATTTCCTCAACAATGCGAAGGATCTTTTCATTTACCCGCCCGGTAGCTTTATAATTACCCGAATTTCAAATGGGTCAGGCCAACATAATCTTAATTAGAAAAGGACTTTTGCAGGGCCACGGAAGAGAAGCAATTCACTTGGCCTCAAACTCAACCAGGGGATGATTTTACCAAAAATTGATAGAAGTTCTTCATGAGAATGGTGCGGTTCAAAATTAAAAAATTAAAAATTATCGTGCTTCAATTTATCTTCAAAATTGATTTTTAAATTATCTCATGGAATTATCTGAAATCCCTTCTTTTTCACCTGGAATTCTATCTTTTTATTAAGAATAAGATTGTATCTTTTGTCTGAATTTTCATAAAATGATCAATTTGAGATTAGTTCTTTTAAATCAAACCTTTTTTAAAATTACCGACATGCGACACTTTAAGATTTTCACCTTAGCCTCATGGCTTTTACTTGGCATTTCAATCAGTTCATATAGTCAGCCAAAAATCAATATGATCTGGCAATTTACCGATTCGGTAGGTTTATATGAAAAATTTGAATTGAGTCTACGCATCGAAGCCGAATATAACAATCCATTCGATCCGGATGAGATTGACATCATGGCTACCTTTGTCGCTCCATCGGGAAAGCAGTGGAAAGTACCTGCCTTTTATAACCAGACATTCTGGTCAGGATTTAATGTGAGGTTTTCACCCAATGAAAAAGGCATCTGGAATTATACGATCCGGATTAAAGATAAGAACGGTGAGATCACCAGTGAAAATAAATCTTTTAAAGCGATCCCGTCGGCTTTTCATGGTCCGATCCGGGTTTCACAGAATAAAAGATACCTGGAATATGATGACGGTACCCCATATTTTGGAGTCGGTCTCTGGTACAATGGCATGACTGACACGGAGGTGCTGGATGATCTGAAAGAGCGTGGCGTAAACTTTATCAGCCGGTTTATTGTGCCGTTGGAAACCTGGGGAACCGGTCTGGGAAGATATGATCAACTATTAAGCAGCCGGATCGATGAACTTCTCGATGAACTGGAGAGACGGGATATGTTATTGAGTCTGAACCTCTGGTTCCATTCCTTTTTATCAGAAACAGTTTGGGGAGGTTTTAATGTTGCCTGGCCCACGAATCCCTATCAGATGGTTACACCGGCGAAAGATTTTTACAGCAGTGAAAAAGCATGGAATTACCAGGAAAAATTATACCGTTATTTCATAGCCCGCTGGGGATACAGCCGTTCGATGGCCATCTGGTTTGTGGTGGATGAGGTCAATGGCACGGATGGATGGGCCATGGGAGACAGCCTGGCAGCAGGTGCCTGGGGTCAAAAAGTGCATGATTATTTCAAGCAGCATGATCCATGGCAGCATCTCACCACAGGAACCCGGAGTGGTGGGATCAACGAATGGTGGCAGGATGGATACAAAGCCTTTGATATGGCAGGACGAGAGATCTATGAAGCCCAGGGATTTCCCATTATCAAGGATGGTCAGATCGAATCTTCCGAAACGCATCCCCTGACCTACAGCTACAGGAATTATGCCGGTCAGGTTCAGAAACTATGGAATGGTTTTGAAAAACCAGCCATCATACCGGAAACCGGCTGGGACCATACTTTTTATGAAATGAGCATGCCCGGATACAAATCACAATACCACAACGCGCTCTGGGTAACCCTGGCCACAGGAACCGCGATGTCGCCTTTCTGGTGGTCCTACTCACGGGCCTTGAATGACAATGTGGTTACCTACCAGCTATTAAGCTTCCGGAATTTTGTGGATCAGATCCCGTTTAATAAATTGACAAGCGTTCATCCGATAGAAGTCAATAATTCGGAAGGCGATGCTTATGCAATGAGTAGTGATCAATTGATTTTCGGCTGGGCTGTAAATGCCAAAACGGATATGGCAGGTAAGACCGTTACCCTGCCCAATGTGGGAAAAGGAAAATATAAGCTCCGGTTATATCATACCTGGGGCGGGCGCTTCCTGGATGAAGGAGAGAAGGAACTTGAAAGTAAAGGTAAATCTGTTTCTTTTGACATTCCAATCCTGAAAATTGAAGGATCCCATGCCGGTTATATCGGACAGGATGTGGCTTTTATACTGGAACCGGTTAAGTAAAATTATTATCCCCAGAAGGTTCAGAAGATAAGTAAAGAAAATTTATTTTATGGCAGGGTGATTCTTTTTAATGATTTAGTCTTCACCAAACACGATTTTCTCCAAGAGTCTTGCGAAGGATTTATACGCATACCAGGTGGGGAGTTTTATGATTATCTGAATTTCAAATAAGTTTGGAATTAAAGATCATGATTCTTTTAGATCCTTCGCGAGGAGCTCAGGATGAAAACATGATTTTTTACAGTTCATCACTATACCCAACCTATTTTCACCCTGAGCTATGCGAAGGGCCTAAATGGATCTTTAGAAGAATATTTTAAGTTTCCCCATCAAGGTGTTCTAAATAAAGACCCTGATGTTTTTGATTCATGAGAATCTATTTTACTTCATAGTCCGTCCGGATGGCCTTAGCAAAAGCTTCCCAATGCGCATCCGTCATCCGTCGGGGTGTGAAAAGACAGATACCTGCCGCCCCATTTTCCATAGAGGCACGGATCGCTGGCTCTAACTCTTCAGGTGTCAATCCATGATTTTCAGGATCGGGTTCACCGCTTTTTTTATCAGGATCGGGACAAATGAACAAGCCACTATACACTGGTTTTTTATGATCAACCGCAGTAACCGCTTCCTTGCAGACCTCTCCAATCCAGTCAGTACCTTTCAAATAAAAATCGTTGTAATTCATGGGATAAAATGCGTCCAGGTTCCACTTATCCCATTCCTGCCGGACAATTTTTCTGGCAATCGAGTTGGGGCCCGGGAAAACCGCGGCATTGATCTCTTTATTCTTTGAATGTACCATATCCGTCAACCGGTTCACAATGCTGGTAATCAGGTCATAGCGGAATTGCTTCCACTCCTCCACCTGGGAGGGATCCTCCACCTCCCGGATATCAATCCCGGTTTTTTCCTTAAAATTCCCCACACAAAGATCACAATAGCAGTAATCAAATTGGGGATATTCACGGTCCATTACCAGTCCGTACTTTGCCCATAAACCTTCAGCAAGGATCACATCCGGAAAACGAATATAATCCAGATGGATCCCGTCAACCTCCGGAACATCGGCCACCTTTCCATACATGTTTTCAAGAAATTGATAAACTTCTTCTCGACTTGGACAAAGAAATTTATAATAATCCACATAAGCAGGTTTGTCATACGCTGATTCCCCCAGTCCATTCACTGCATACCATTCCGGTTTCAAAGCGGAATTGGAACGCTGGACCATGGTAGGTATCCAGGTATGAAATTCAAGTCCCGCTTCTTTGGCTATTTTTCCTACCCGGGAATAGGTTGCAGGATCCTGACCTCCGTTATACATCAGCCCGTCAATCCCTTTATTTTTCAGATCACTAAAATATTCTTTCAATTCCAAATCTGAATCATTACCTGGTCCGCTTAACCAGGCATAACAGGTGACGAATTTTTCGCCTTTTAACGAATCTTTTTCCGGATTTGAAGAACATGAAAAAAACAGGATGAGCGATATCAATAAAAAAAACTTGTTCATAGAATTTCAGTTATTAATTAATCATTTAAATTACACATCTGAATCTAATATCTGCATAATAAGGGTTTAAAATTTTCATCCCCGACTATATGAATGCAAAAAAAAATCAATTTAAAATGGAAAAACTTAATTTTCGAACATATATCCTCACACCCTTTTTATCAGTTGCCGGCGCCATCATCATTATTACTGGTATGATGGAGGCGAAATCCATTATCATTCCTTTTCTACTATCCCTGTTTTTCAGCATAATCAGTGCTCATCCAATAATCTGGTTGAATAAAAAGAAAATTCCTTATACCCTGGCTGTAATCATTGTGTTAATGGGATTTTTAATACTTTTTCTGATATTCGGAGGGCTTATTGGCAACTCTCTGTCGAATTTTACTCAAAATGTCCCAGTTTACAGTGCCAATCTCAAGAATATGACCACCGGATTAGTCGACCAGTTAAATCAATGGGGGATGAAAGTTAGTTCAGATCAGTTTTTAGAATTGATCAACCCAGGAAACTTATTAAAATATACAGCACAAGGCCTGAGTGAAATTGGATCTATTGTCTCTAATACATTATTGATCATGATCATATCTGTATTCATTCTGATGGAAATGCGTAGCTTTATGATAAAGGCAAATGTAATCGAACTGGTCCAGAATAAATCTTTAAAATACCTGGATGACATCGGGAATAGTATTCGACATTATTTAACAATAAAAACAATCGTCAGTTTATTTACAGGTGTATTCGTTACGATTTGGCTACTGATCGTTGGCGTCGATTATCCTGTCTTATGGGGTTTATTGGCCTTCCTATTGAATTACATTCCAAACATAGGATCCATCATTGCTGCCATACCTGCCACCTTGCTGGCACTGGTTCAATTGGGTTTGGGAGGGATGATCTGGACCGCCGTAGGGTATCTGGCGGTCAATCTTGTGATGGGAAACATCGTTGAACCCAGGATGATGGGAAAAGGACTGGGATTATCCACCCTGGTTGTGTTTCTTTCTCTTATTTTCTGGGGGTACATTTTTGGTGCGATCGGGATGTTCCTTTCCGTACCCTTGACCATGGCAATAAAAATTATGCTTGAACAACAGGAGAATACCCGATGGATCGCCATGCTGTTAGGCACGACCAAGGATGCAAAAAAAGTGAAAGATGCATTTCAGGGGAATCAATAAATACAGGAATATTTAGAAGTCTGCTATCATTTACCCTAAAACAAAAAACCCAGGTTCAGATGGATCTCATGAGAATTGGTCCTGATGTCCGTCTTGGTTGAATTTGTGAGGCCCAATCCATATTGGATATCAAGGTTCAACCAGCCTATATCCATCTGGGTACCCAGGATCCAATCCACATTGAGCACCCTGAGATCCACATCCTTGGGACTTATTTTGATTTCCTGACCGAAGATCTCGAGCTTTCCTTTGGTGTTAAACCTCAGCGAGGTTCCTGTATACAGATACCATTTGAAAAAAGGAGTTTTTACAGGTATATAACCAAATTTCAGAGGCAGTTCGAAGGCATTTAATTTAAATTTAAATTCATTGTAATCCAGGGCCTGCGAGACTGAGTCCTCCAGGAAAACGGTAACCCCACTCCGGATAAAATCAAAATCGATTTCTCCGAAAACCCTTTTTTGGGAAACGCGGAACCCAAAACCACCCTGCCAGCCAAAAAAACTGTCACTCGATTTTACCTCCTGGCGATATACGAAATTATGCCAGTGAACCCCTGCGTAAGCCTTAAGATATAATTTAGGTCTCTGTGCGTAACCTTCTGCAATACAGACTAAAATGAAAATTATAAAAATATATTTTTTCATATCAAGCAGGGAAAAGGTACTCCTTACCATTGAGGACAAATTTATGATCCATCACCCGAGGCCACATGGGTTTTGGAGGAAGATTCACGTGTTGCCATTCCTCGTGTTTCAGCTTTAAAGTCTCAAATAATTCCGGCATCTGTTCTTTCAAATTGATGATTTCGGATTTATCAGTCTTTAAATTATAGAGCTCCGCCCACCCATCCCGGGTACTCAGGATCATCTTGTAATCCCCATCCCGGATGGCCCAGATATGGTCTGCCCGCCAGAAAAGTAGCTGATGCGGGGTATCATTCCTTTCTCCATTTACATATTTCACCAGATCCACACCGTCATATTCGCGATCAGTGGGTAAGGTTGCTCCTACATTGGCAGCTACTGTGGCAAATATATCGGTGGAACTGACTGGTTTCTCATATCTTAATCCGGCAGGAATATGGCCTTTCCACTTCATCATGAAGGGAACATTGATCCCTCCTTCGAAATGGGTCAATTTTCCACCTTTGAGCGGACCATTATCAGTGGCACCGGTATAACTGGCTCCGCCATTGTCACTGATCAGGAAAATCATGGTATTGTCTTCAAGGTCCATGTCTTTGATGGCCTGGTGAAGGTCACCGATGGCGTCATCGAGTGCCGAAATCATGGCATAATAAACCCGCTTGTTTTCATCCTTTACATAATCATATTTACAGTAATAGTCCACAGGGGCCTGAAAGGGAACATGAGGTGCCGAGAAAGTACAGTAAAGAAAAAACGGTTGATCACGATCCTTTTGATTTTGAATATATTCAATGGCCTTATCCCGGATCGCAAAAGTCAGGTATTTTTCTTCACGGATCTCTTTTCCGTTTTCTGTGATGGCCCCTTCGCCATATCTTCCACTCTGCCATTGATATTTGGCGCTGAAACTCTCATGAACGTAATTGACCACTTTATTCCAGTTTTGTTCAGGCGTATAAAGGGAAAATGCTCCATTGAATCCATATTGATAATCAAATCCGCGTTCCCAGGGCACATGGTTTTTGGAAGCACCCAGGTGCCATTTGCCGGTAATGCCCGTATGATATCCATAACCCTTCAATAACTCGGCCAGGTTGATCTCAGCAGGTGGGACCCCCTGCTTGTACACCTGCCATTCAGATGGGTACTGGGGTTTGGTATCCAGCACCCAGACATCTGTATTGACCATATATTTACCGGAAAGATATTCAATCATGTTGGTCGGGTAGAATTCCATGATCTGGGTCTCGAATCCATACCGGTTCTGCATCCTGCCTGTCATGAGGCCAGCCCTGGAGGGGGCACAGGTAGGTGCGGTGACATATCCTTCCTGAAAGATCACCCCTTCCTTTCCGATCTGATCAATATGAGGGGTCTGAATATGCTGGGCACCATAGGCTGATACTTCATATTTACCCAGGTCATCGCATACAATCAGAACAACATTTGGTGGTTTTGATTGGGAAGTTTTAAGCGCCTGGGAGAAAAATTGTTCTTTCCCTTCTTTTTTGTCTTTATCCCACCGGATACGCCATTTCGTATGGGACACAGAAATGGGATAACATCCTGCCAGCAGCATGATAAAACTTGTAATAATAAGTATCTTTTTTTTCATTTCATTAAAACTCATCTGTGGATGAATTGTTTTCTGTTTCAACGGATCGGCATCTCAAAAAAAAGATTTCCGTCCTGAATCCTAAAATCTTTCCTGATTTTTTATTCAAATTAAAAAAAAATTTTCCAATATTTTTTACTTCCATATTTATTCTTCATCTTGCGCGATTCACTAAACAAAAAAATCATGAAAAACACCAAATCAAGCATCTCTCTTTTAAAGAGATCCCTTCTTCTTTTAACCATGGTTCTGATTTTTCAGTCCCAACTTTCAGCACAAAGTATCAGTGTCTATCAATACAGACATGTACCTGCCGATAAGGTCGATGAATTTATATTTCGGGAAACGACCTACTGGAGTGAAGTCGCCCAAAAAGGGATTGATAAAGGCAACCTGGAATTCTGGGCTTTATTGCAAAAAGTAGGGGGCTATGATCTCGAGAATTCGTCCAATTTCTTATTTGTAAATACCTTTAAAGACCTGGATAATATGGGAGATACCTGGAATGCCAGTGCGGTATTTCCGGATGTCCCCATGAGTGAAATGGAAACCGGATCATTGAGTACAACCACCAGCATGATCTTTGTCAGCCCCCAGGGATGGGAACAGCATGACGGTGCGGTACCTATGAATGATTATAAGTTCATCAAGATGAATTATATCAATTCATCCAATCCATCCAACCTGGTTGCATTGGAAAAAGAACACTGGGGCCCTTTTATTAAGGCAGCCATGAATGAAGATAAAACTTCACAGCGTGCCTGGGGTAATGCCATCATTTTGTCACCCTCCGGCGATGATATCAAATTCAATTCGATTTCCTTTGACATCTATCCCAGTTTGAAAGAAGCCTTATCCCCACGTTGGGATGATAGCGTGGTCTTTCCTGAAGAGGGCCTCAGTAAGATCAATGAACTTGAACTGAGCCGCAGGGGTGGGGTCGTCTACCGGATCGTGAAGGTGGTTTCCGCCAACTAGGCAAAAGAAAGAATTTTCCATATCTCTTAGTAAAATTTACCCTTCTCAAGATATTTTGAGAAGGGTTTTTTTCAGTTTAAAAAATTGTTCTTAAATGAACATCTGGATGTCCGAAATTGAAGATTTTATGAACGATTATTTCCTGAAAAATATTGATAATGAGAAACATGAATAATATGGACTAAATTTTGCTTTGGAAAAGAAGTAAATCAAACAGTCATGAAATTTTTAATCGCGCTTCTACTTTTCTTCATCCTGTTTTCATTATGCTGGCCATTGGCCATTGGGGTATTTTTTCTTCTGATCTTTTTCTGGATTCTTTTATTGCCTTTTCAGATCCTGGGATTTACCGTGGCTTTGATCTTTAAGATCATCGCCGGGATCCTGTTACTCCCTTTCAAACTGCTGGGAATGTAGGAAGGGTTTCCCTCCGGGGTTCTTATTATTTCTCGCAGGGGATTGTAAAATTTTACAAAAAGCCCATATTATTTCATGGAAGTCCAGCAAAGAAAACGCAATGATCACAAGGAGAGGTAGGCTAGGTCTATTCCCACGAAAATTCTTTGCGCTCTCTGCGAAAAAACTCAGCGCCCTCTGCATGAAATATTGCCTTCCTTTGCTGACTTTCCTTAGACTGAAATGCGAACTTACCGGCAGATCCCGGATCCTTTTCCCGGAAGCCCGGTAAATCGCATTGGCAATCGCAGCACTGGCGGGGCCCTGGGCAGCTTCACCAGCACCCAAAGGAGGCTCATTGGGCCTATCAATCACTTCAACCATGATTTCGGGTACTTCCTCATACCGGAGAATGGGATATCCGTACCAGTCCAGACTGATGACCTGATCTTCGTCAAACTGTACCTGTTCTTTAAGCATCCAGCTGGCCGATTGCAACATACCGCCCTCCGTCTGATTTTTTAAACCATCCGGATTGATCACCTCTCCTGAATCGATCACTCCCCACATATTTTGAATGGCGGGCCTTCCATTTTCCATCAGGCTGACACTTGCAGCCACAGCAATATAGGATGCCTGGTTTTTATACCTGGAAAAGGCATAGCCAATCCCTTCCTTTTCTCCGGTCTGCTGATCTTTTGTCATTTCCCTGATCTTCAGGATCACGTCTCTGGCCCTGGGATCCTCCAGATGTTTCAATCGGAATTCAAGTACATCCATTCCGGCTTTATCCGCAAGTTCATCCATAAAACATTCGATGGCAAAAGTATTGGCATATCCGCCCAATCCCCTCAGGGCAGATACACGAAGAGGACCTTTAAAGGAATGTCCTTCGATCTTCATATTTGGAATGGAATAATATGGGATGGAATTCCTGGATGCTCCTCCGAAATTTCCTCCTGATGGGGGTTCAAAAGGTTTTTCAATATACCATCCCGGTAAAAGATTCCCGGCATTCCCGCCAGGACGGGTACTGTGGGCATCGGACCATAGATCGTATCGCCAGTGACCTATTTTCCCATCCGGGCTCAATTCGGATTCAAATTCCATGACCATGGCCGATCCATAGGGTTCCCAGGCATGTTCATCCGTGCGTGACCATTGAAGCCGTATATGCCGGTTGGGAAAAGCCAAGGCTAAAAGGGCCGCATCCGCCGCTGCATCGTCAGCCCCATTATGTCCATAACATCCCGATCCAGGAACTCCGGTTACCCGGATCTTTTCGATGGGCAAATTGACAAGGTCCTGTAAGGATCTTCTTAAGGGATAAACCCCCTGGGTATGACTCCATACCTGCAGTTGATCCCCATCAAAAAAAGCGACCGCACAGGAGGGACCCAAGGATCCATGCATGGTATATGGCCGGGAATAACTGGCTTTTAAAGATTGTTCTGTAAACACTACCTTGCCTTTTTCCTCCACCGGGACGGGTTCCGAAGGTAATGATTTGATCACCTCTTTTAAGGATCTTTCTGTAGGCAATTTTCTGGAGGATGACCATTTCGAATTCCTCTCCAGAAACATCTGAGCCTGTACCGCCTGGTATTCTTCTTCCGTGATCACACCCATAAAACTACCATTCACTACCAGTTTTAGAATACCATCGACATTCTTCCGAAATTCCGCTTCATCATAATAAAGTAATTTTGAACCATATCCCACAGGACGAACGATCCGGGCATGGACCATCCCCGGAAATCTTAAATCCTGGACGTAAACTGAGTCCCCCCGCACCATCCGGCTGATGTCTTTCCGTGGAACCGGCTTGCCGACCCATTTGTGCTCATCTTTGGGCTTGAGTTTGACCGGTGCTTTGACTTCTTCCTCAATTTGTTGCCCATTGAGCACATCGGCAAACGAGATCGCTTCACTGCCATCCTTTACTTTAACAAAGCCATTTTCCAGATAAAGATCATCTGGATCTGTCTGCAACTTGACAGCCGCCCGGTCCGACAGGATCTTCCCGGCTGCCGCAGCCGCATACCTGACCGACATGGCACTGCTTTCAATCGACCGGCTCCCGGCCGTGTACCCTTCATCCGGGGTGACATCGGTTTCCGCCAGATGCACTTCAACCATCTCTGGATCCGTATTGAGTTCTTCAGCGGCTACCTGGGCAATGGCAATGCGAATGCCCTGCCCCAGTTCCATTTTACCGGTAAAGATCCGGATACGCCCGTCTTCGAGTACTTGTAACCAGGCATTGATCCGGGATTGACCTTCTAAACCTGAGGGCAGGATCTGGATTTCCTCCGGTTACTTCAGTTCCCGTTTGATCGGCAACCTGGTGTCAGGCTGAATCCGATGGTGATGATCCCGGCCTGAGTCAAGAAATTCCTTCTGGATATATTTTTTTCCGACATATCAATTTCCGGTTTTGTTTAACTGTTTGGAGGCACTTTGTATGGCACGGATAAAACGTGCATAGGTACCGCACCGGCACAACACCCGGTTCATCTTTTCATTCAATATCTTCCGGTCCGGAGCCGCATTCTCATTGAGCATGGAAACCGCCGTCATGATCATCCCATTCAGGCAATAGCCACATTGTGCGGCCTGTTCCTGAATAAAAGCGGCCTGCAAAGGATGTAACCGGCCATCCGGTCCGGTCAATCCTTCCAGGGTGGTTATTTTGCTGTCTTTAACATTTGCTACAGGAAGCAAACAGCTGGTTCGTGCTTTCCCGTCGATCAATACCATACAGGCACCGCATTGTTCCAGTCCGCACCCGAATTTAGGTCCGTGGAGCCCGAGATTGTTCCTTAATACATAAAGAAGGGGGGTCTCTGGATCCGCTTCCACGAAGACATTCAGGCTGTTTACCTGGAGTGAGATCATTTCTTTCATGATATCTTATGTTAAATAGGTGTTTATGGCTGAATAATATAATAATATTATCAGAGTATTTCAATCTTCCGGATAGGATACTTCCAATTTATTCAGTACTGCTGCAGTGCTATCAATTATATGATGATCTTGGCCTATCCCATACCGCTTTTACGGTTAAATAACATCTTGATATTTGTTTAATGCCATGAATTGTTAACTTGAATTTTGGGATTTGGAATTTTTAATTTTACATGAAATGGGATTATTTTTTACAACTTTTCTGAAATTCTGGTATACGGTTGCTATCGTCTTTATTTTAGCGCGCTTTTTATACTTCCCCAGAAAAGGGAAGAAGGAATATCTTTTTACCTATATCCTCCTGGCTGCCATGATCGCCCTTTTATGTATCATTATCAGCCGTCTCGAAATAAGTTTTGGATTTGCATTAGGGATCTTTGCGATTTTCAGCCTGATACGGTACCGAACAGAACCCATTTCACCCCGTGAAATGACCTATATTTTTTTAAGCACTGGCATTGCCGCAAAAAATCAACTCGCACCAGTTGGACATTGAATTTTTTAGGCTGCAGTGGACTGATGGGGCTATTCTTTTATTGGCCGGACTTTCGGAATATCTTTCTGTTCCGGGATCCTTATGCAACCAAATTGCTTACTTACGATAACCTGGACCTGATCCATCCGGACAGACGTGATGAACTTATCAATGATCTAAGCACGAGGTTTGGCATTAAGGAAATAAATATTATCAAAGTTGGAAGGATCGACGCCACTAAAAAATCGGCCCGGATACAAATAGAATTTAAGGATGCCGGTGAAAATCACTTCAATGATGATTAAGTACGAAAATTATGCGCCTGCACCTTTCAAACCGGATTACCCAGGTGGAAATCCTAATTTATATTTTCAGGGTCACTTTTCAGGAAACCCTGATACACAATCAATCTAAAAACTTTTAACTATGTTGAATGCATTTTTCTGGGGTTTACTGGCAACTTCCTCTTTAATTCTGGGGGGACTTATTGCTTCCAGGTTTTCATTAAGCAAACGTGCCATTGGGGTCATCATGGGATTTGGCGCCGGGACATTGATTTCGGCTATTTCCTATGAATTGATTTTTGAAGCAGTAAAAATTGGTAAAGGGACCGGATTCGGGGCCTATGGATTCTTCGCTGGTGCTTTTACTTTTTTTTTCGCGGATAAGCTCATTGAGCAATTCGGAAGCCGCATTTCCATCACCGGTGCCACTTCACAGCATTCCAAACTGTTAATTCCCATGGTACTGGCCATCATTCTGGACGGGATACCTGAATCCGTCGTGATCGGATTGGGTTTGTCAGAAATGGGAATGATTAGCCTGGCGATGCTGGTGGCGGTCTTTATCTCCAACCTGCCCGAAGCCATTGCAGGATCAACCGGAATGAAGGCCGAAGGATGGAGCGGTAAAAAAATATTCCTGCTCTGGTTGTTCATTGCATTGGTTTGCTCGCTGGCCACAGTAGCTGGTTACAGTCTTTTCAGTGACGTTTCCAACCAGTGGTTGGCCTTTATACAGGCTTTTGCCGGAGGGGCCATCCTGATGATGCTGGCCAATTCAATGATACCCGAAGCCTTTGAACATGGCGGGAAACTTGCCGGTGTAGCCACCGTGCTTGGATTCTTTATTTCAGTTTGTATGGTTATACTGGAAAGTTCCTGATACTTCGGGTCGGATTCTTGCATCGCGCCTGTTTTTAATCCTTAAATTTGCGCTGGAGGTGGAGTGGATTTCAAACCTCGTCCGACCACTCACGTTGGCCACAGCAGTGGGCAGTTGGTCTGACGAGGAATACGAATTATGTCTGGCTACTACCCAGCCACTAGCGCCTTAGCTGCCCGGGTAATGTGAACTGGATCAGGCCCAAGCTCATCCGTGCCCATCCTTCAGTATGACATTTAAAAACACATAATCACATTCTATAACAGGTAAAATAATAGCTTACATGCAGGGATTTACTCCCTAATGGATCACCGGCCAGTGAATCTAGATTAACAATCCGTCAGAATAATGATCCCGTATAATACTCAGGTACATTATAAATGACTCGGAAAGCTGTCGATGTGCATCCGGATCATCAAGAAGAATTATCCTCTATTCAACTATTCTTTTGACTGGAAGTCTTTTTTGTCCTCCATACTACAGAAAGGGATTCGACAGGAATATGTTTAATTTTTGTTTAAAATATCACTAAATTTGTTTTTTTTTAATGTTAATAAACAGTTAAAGCATGTCCCAATGCCTCTAGACTTATTATCCGATTCATCCATTATTAAAAAACAGGTTTCCCGGATAATAAGCTCAAAGAAATTCAAAAATTCTCCCATATTATCGGATTTTTTAGACTTCATTGTATCCGAAAGGCTGGCAGGTAGGGAAGATTATCTGAAAGAGTATGTAATTGCCACCCATGTACTGAAGAAAAAGACCGATTTTAATCCCCAAATGAATGCCATTGTAAGAATACATGCCCGGAGGCTTCGTGGATCTCTTGAGGAATATTACGGGAATGTGGGACAGAATGATCCGGTTAGAATATCAATACCCAAAGGCAGGTATATACCTGTTTTTGAAATTAACAATACGCTGGAGATCCCGAATACTGAGTGGCAGGGAAAATTCGCATTACAGAGGAAAAGCCGCAAGCCGGTAATTGCGATTTTACCCCTGAAGTCTTTCGATGATAATCAGAGAATCAAAGTGATCTCTTCGGTTTTTTGTCAGGATCTGAGTATTGAACTCACCCGGTTCGATGAAATTGGGATCATATCCAATTATTCATCAAATATTGTTTCTGAAAAGCTGAATGATCTTCAGGAGATCGGGCAACACCTTGGAACGGATTATTTAATAACAGGGAGTTGTTATCTGATTGACAAAAAAATTAAGGTAACCTTAGAACTGAATTCCATTATTAATAATCAACTCATTTGGGCTGAATCTTATTTTATTGATGATTTTGATAAAGACAGGCTGAGTAATTACAGTTTGGTCATTCGAAAGGTGGTCGCAGCGACCTGTGGTTATTTCGGATTGATATACAGGAATTCCCTGAATAACCATATACCGCTGGATTATGACCACCTTTATGCGGTTTACTGGTTTAATCATTACCATCAGACGTTTACCGTGGAAGCGCTTCAGGAAACAATGAAAGCTGTAGAAACCGGACTTAAAAATAATCCCAGCAATGCACTTTTGTGGACCTTAAAGGGGGAGTTATACCTTAATTTAAGGGCCATGAATGCTCAGGAGGATTTTGATTACGTAAAGACGGGAATGCAATGGATTCAAAAGGCAATTGATATCGATCCCAATTGCCAGCATGCTTATGTGAACCTTTCCTGGGCAAATCTGTTGAATCATAACAAAGAAGAATTCTTACGTTCAGTAAATAAATTAATTTCCATAAATCCAAATAATGTCATGTTTACAGGTTCTGCCGGATTTGGATATATCTGTGCAGGTGAATATGCCAAAGGAATAGAATATATGTTAGAGGCTATCCAATTGAATCCCTATTATCCCTGGTATATTAATTTTGGCTTTTGTTTATATTACCTGGCGAATAAAGAGTTTAATGAAGCTCTTTTCTGGGCCGAACATGATCAACCGCCCAGGCTTTTTATGGGATTCTTTAATGAAGACATCCATTCATGGTTTGCTCGGCAACAAGAAGGAAGCCAGGAAAGAAGCGGCCATTCTCCTGGAACCATCTCCTGATTTTCCAAATATTGGCAAAAGAATTGTAAACACATTTTTATTGGATGAACAATTAAAACAGACCATTCTCCGTGGATTGAAAAATGCAGGCATCAACCTAACCGATTAGTCCGTGCATCGTTTCATCTTTGCATTGTCACCCTTATCCACCATTACTGAATATTCAAATGAATTTATAAGGATGACCTATCCGTCCTTCTAGCGACCCAGCAATCGTCTAAAAAAATGTTATTTCCCTGCTTTATAGCTACTTGTTGATATATTCAACAAAAGTCAGTACCGTTTATTAACCGTTAACTCACTTTATTAATCGGTCAGGATCACAATCGTGTCTATCTTTAATAAAATATTTTGGTCACATTTTCTGACCGGATACAATAATGGTTTTTAAATTTTATCATTTAATTCTTGAACTATGAAAAAGAAAATGATCCTGTTTTGGGCATCTCTCCTTTTTGTCTACCTGGTTTCCTGCTATCCCCAGGGACCTGAATATACTGACGAACTGGATTTGGTGTACACGACTTACACTTTTGATTATGATTTTAACAGTAAGGCTACCTATTCTATGCCTGATAAAATCGTAAAAATCACTGGCAACCTGATTGAAGGAAAAGATCCTGAATTTGTAAAAGAACCTTACAACACACAAATTTTGCAAAAAATAGCTGACAACATGGCGGCATTGGGCTGGACAAAAACCGAGGATCCAGCCAATGCAGATCTGGTTTTGTTCCCTGCAATATGGACAAATACCACCATTTATTATTGGTCTGACTACTGGTGCTGGTATCTCTACTATTACTGTGGATGGGGATATTCTGCCGCTTCATCCTATACTACCGGCACATTGGTAATGACCCTCGTTGCAGATGATGAAAATTATATTGAGCCATCAAGTGTATGGACTGCCGCAGCTAATGGGCTGGTTTCTGGCAGTTTTAATACGACACGTGTTACCAAGGCCATTGACCAGGCTTTCAAACAATCACCCTATTTAATTATCAAGTAGATCAAATCAAAAGCTGAACATGAAAAAGATATTGATACCTGTTTTTATATTGTGTATTTCCTTTCCAGCCATGGTAAGGGCACAGCAAAGTTACACTTCAATCCAGTACCAGATCGGATTTGGGGCCGGTGACTTGGGTGATTTCATTTCCAAAGCCAGTTTCAGGGGCGTTTCAATTGCATACCAAGGATACATTAACGACAATGTTTCCGCCGGCGCGGAACTAGGCTGGAATGTATTTTATGAAAAGAAAGATTATGCTACATATACAATTGAACCAGAGTCTCTTTCGGGTGTTCAATACAGGTACAGTAACCATATACCTATCCTGATTACCGGGGAATATTCGCTCAAACCTGGCGAGAAGCTGAATCCTTATGTCAATCTGGGGATCGGCACGATCTATTCCAAGCGTAATACAGACATGGGCTTGTATACATTGAAAGAAGAGGCCTGGCATTTTGCCCTGAAACCTGAGATCGGACTGATCTATGACCTGAGTTTTAGTACGGGATTCAAGATCGGGGCGAAATATTATACGGGGTTTGCAGCCGGGGACCTTGAGACCCAGTCCTATTTTGCCATCAGTGCCGGGTTTACGTTTAAGCTTTAACATAATAATCTTAAAACCTAACTAAGAAAATGAAAAAAATACTAATTATCTGTTTTGTATTCCTGCTCTCACTGGGAATAAAAGCGCAGACTTCCGACGAGATATCCATGATCCAAAGCCTCTGGGGGATGGGAAAAAGAGACATTGTGGAAGATTATATGAAGTTATCTCCACCAGAGGCGACTGCCTTCTGGACTGAATATGAAAACTATGAAGCGGCCAGAAAAGATCTGGGCAAGCAGAGGATACTGATCATCAGCGATTATGTGGATAATTATGGATCCCTTACCAATGAAAAAGCGACTGATTTAATAAATAAAGCCATCGCAAATAACATCGCGATTCAGAAACTTTTTCAGAAAACCTTTAAAAGTATGTCGAAAGTGGTCTCTCCTGTAAAAGCCGCGCAGTTTATTCAACTTGAAAATTACTTTATGATCTCTCTTCAAATGGATATCCAGGAAGACTTGCCATTTATTGGGGAACTCGAAGACAAAATGAATGATTAGTCATCACGAAAAGATCCTTTGGTAAATTCGGGATTTGAATCAGGACGATTTTGTAAAGGAGTTTCATGAGGACTTAACAATCACCAGCATCCTGATAACTGGTGTAAACTTAAAATTAACTTCGATTATTTATAATTTTTTTTCGAAATAGAATGCCAGAAAGATGTAACTTATTAATTTTCAAAAAAATACATGACGGTCCCGATGCATCGGGATAATCCTCTGCACGATAAGAGTTATTAGATGAGCAAAATTTGAAATCTTTACTTTTGGGACAGCCCTTTTGGCAAAAAATTTATGAATTTTTCGGGTCAACATAATCCCTAAATAAAAATATGTAAATCATATGTGATATGATCATTCATGTATTTGCAGATGCTGAAACGGTGGCTCATGAAGCCGCGAAATTTATTGCTGAGATGGCTCGACGGAAAATAATTGCCCAGGGCAGATTTGTGATGGCCCTGAGCGGAGGCCAGACACCCCGGCAGATGTTGATGTATCTTAGCCATGAGAATATTCCATGGAATAAGGTACATATATTCCAGGTGGACGAACGCTTGGCACCATTCGGGCATCCCGACCGGAATCTAACCCATCTGCAGTCCTGTTTGCTCAATCATTCCCCGCTCAATTCTGAAAATATCCACGCAATGCCGGTCGAAAACAACGTATTGGACTCGATGGCCGGGAATTATATTCAAACACTTCAAAAGATAGCCGGAAATCCACCAGTGCTGGACCTGGTTCATCTGGGAATGGGGATTGACGGCCATACGGCATCATTGGTTCCAGGCGACCAAGTCCTGGAAATGATGGATGAGGATGTGGCCCTGACGGGCCTTTATCAGGGAAGACGGAGGTTGACCTTAACATTCCAAATCATCAACCGTTCCAGATGCATATTATGGCTGATTACCGGGAGTAGGGAAGTTGGAGATGTTGAAACGTCTGCGTGAAGCGGATGAATCGATTCCTGCCGGGCATGTATGCATGTCGAAGGCGATCGTTCTTGTTGATAAAGAGGCAGCCGGTAAAGACCTAATTAGAACTATCAGTACCGGAAAAAATTAAAAAAATGTTTCTAAGAATCATTAATTATAAGAAAGCTTGAAAAAATAAAGAAAAGGTGGCTGTCAGTTGATCAAATAAATTCAAGTCAATCGGATTAAACTTTAAATTCTCCTGATTTGGAGCTATACAATGAAAACAATTGAACACGAGAGATTAGATATGACCAGGGCAAAGAACGTCCCATGGAAAAAATGGGGACCTTATTTGAGTGAACGCCAGTGGGGAACTGTCCGTGAGGATTACAGCGAAAATGGTGATGCCTGGAATTTCTTCACACACGACCATGCCCGTTCACGTGCTTACCGATGGGGCGAGGACGGTATCGCCGGGATCTCGGATGACAAGCAGCAACTCTGTTTTGCACTCTGGCCCTGTGGAATGGGAAGGATCCCATTCTCAAGGAACGGCTATTCGGACTGACCAACAGCCAGGGCAACCATGGGGAGGATGTCAAGGAGTATTATTTCTACCTTGACAGCACGCCTACTCACTCCTATATGAAGTATCTCTACAAGTATCCGCAGGCAGCGTATCCTTATGATGAACTTGTTCGGGTAAACGGTCAACGGTCCGGGAAGAGATGGAATATGAGCTTGCTCGACACCGGCGTTTTCCATGAAGACAGGTATTTCGACATTTTCATTGAATATGCCAAAGCAGGTCCGGACGATATTCTGGTAAAGATCACGGCCATTCAACCGCGGTCCTGAGGCAGCCGAACTGCATCTGTTGCCCACACTTTGGTTCCGGAATGACTGGTCAGACTGGATCGCTGAATCCAACAGGGCTGAAGTGAAACCGAATATAAACCAGGTTAAAACAGAAACAGGTGTAACCGCGTTGTCAAAGCGAAACATTCGATTCTCGGGGAATTTATCTTTTCCTGTGAAGGAGATGTACCCTTGCTCTTTACTGAAAATGAAACAAATCACAGGAAACTTTTCCCCGGGACTGAGAATGAAAGTCCATATGTAAAGGACGGCATCAACGATTTTGTGGTAAAAGGTAATCAAGCAACAGTGAATCCTGAAAAACAAGGAACCAAAGTTGCAGCACATTATCATGGTTACCATCGATGCCTGGACAGGCGAAATCGAGTCCGTCTTAGACTAACCAAGAAGTCATCCGGAGATATGAAGGGACAATCTTTCGGGAAAGAATTTGATAAGATTTTTAAAGACCGGTTGAGTGAAGCCGATGAATTTTATAAGTCGGTGACACCGCCTTCCGTTAGTAAGGATGAAGCCATGGTGATGCGACAGGCACTGGCCGGAATGCTATGGAGCAAACAATTCTTTTTCTTTGATGGAGACAACTGGCTGGATGAACATAATTCCAATCCGCTGCACTCGGGATATCAGAATTCAAGGAACTCTGAGTGGTACCATATGCTCAATAAGGATATCATTTCCATGCCGGATAAATGGGAATATCCCTGGTATGCAGCCTGGGATCTTGCTTTTCACACGCTTCCCATCTCCATTGTCGATCCTGATTTTGCGAAGGAACAAATGAAACTGATGCTTCGTGGGCTTTACATTCATCCAAATGGACAGATACCGGCTTACGAGTGGAATTTCAGCGATGTGAATCCACCTGTACATGCCTGGGCTAGCCATTTTCCTTTATCGGACCGAGCAGGCATTGACAGGAGAAGTCTGATATCGAGTTTCTTCATGCAACATTTCAGAAATTGCTGATCAACTTCACCTGGTGGGTGAACCGGAAAGACCGCTTTGGTAAAAATGTCTTTGAAGGAGGTTTTCTCGGGTCTGGATAACATTGGCGTATTTGATCGCAGTGCCCCACTGCCTACCGGCGGCAACCTGGAGCAGGCAGATGGCACTGCATGGATGGCTCTCTTCAGCCAGAATATGCTGGAACTGGCCTTTGAATTGGCCATTCATGACCCGACCTATGAAGATATGGTCGTCAAGTTCATCGAACATTTTTACTTCATTGCGGCAGCCATGAACAAGCCGGGTCCGATGGTATGTGGGATGAAGAAGATGGCTTTTACTATGACCTGCTTCGGTTGCCTGATGGCAGTGCCCAAAGGCTCAAAGTGCGCTCCCTGGTGGGGTTTCTTCCACTTATGCGCTACCACCATCGTTGAGAAGGAACAACGGGAAAAAATGCCGACGAGGCCATAGATCATATAATGGAGCGTGAGCGCAGAATGCCGGAACTGATGAAATCGATTCATCCGACAGGTCCGGGTAATTTTGGTGTGGCTGAACGGGGAATTCTTGCACTGGTCAATCCTGACCGGCTTCGAAAAATTCTTTCGAAAATGCTGGATGAAAATGAATTTTTAGGTCCATATGGCATCCGTTCCATCTCTAAATACCATGAAAAACATCCATATATTTTCAATGTCCATGGCGAGGAGTTTCGGGTGGATTATTTGCCAGCCGAGTCAAATACAGGTATGTTCGGAGGCAATTCCAACTGGCGGGGTCCTGTCTGGATGCCTGTAAATGTGGTGCTTATCAGGGCACTGCAACAATTCTATCTGTATTACGGGGATAATTTTAAAGTGGAATGTCCTACCGGCTCAGGAAAAATGATGAACCTTTTCGAGGTAAGCAAGGAAATTTCCAGTCGACTTATCAAAACTTTACTCCGTGATAAGCATGGAAAACGGCCGGTTTTCGGTGGTCTAGAAAAGTTCCAGACAGATCCGCACTGGCGTGATTACATTCTCTTTCACGAATATTTCCATGGAGATAATGGCGCCGGACTGGGTGCCAGTCACCAGACTGGCTGGACAGGAGCTGTTGCCAAGTTAATCCAGCTTTATGGCATGCTTGATCCAAGGGAATTGATAAAGCATGGAAAGAGGGCGGCCTTCATCCAGGGGACTGAAGGGCTTGAAAAGAAGAAAAAAACAGAGAGAAAAAAGAAGAAATGAAATCACCACCCCAATATCCATCACTTTACCAGATCAATACCAGGGTATGGCTGACGGAATTATCACATAATCTGGGCCGGAAAGCCACCCTCGATGATATTCCGGATGCTGCGCTGGATCACTTTGCCGGAGATGGGTTTTGACTGGATCTGGTTCCTGAGTGTATGGACTACAGGTAAACTTGGGCAGAAAAGTATCCCGTGAAAATCCGGATTGGCAGGCAGGATTTTGAAGCAACATTACCCGATCTGAAGGAGGAGGATATCGCAGGTTCAGGATTTGCTATTGCCAGGTATACAGGTACATCCTGATCTCGGTGGTGATGCGGCCCTGAAGCGGCTCCGCAAACAGACTGGATAAGCGTGGCCTTAAACTGATGCTTGATTTTGTTCCGAATCATATGGGGCCGGATCATCCCTGGGTCGAGGATCATCCTGAATATTTTGTATCAGGTACAGAAAATGATCTTGAAAAGAATCCTCAGAATTATACCCGGGTAAAACGGAAAGATGGCGATTTGATACTTGCCTATGGCCGGGATCCCTATTTTGCCGGATGGCCCGATACGGTGCAGCTGGATTACAGCAATCCGGCAACAGTTGAGGCCATGACCAAAGAGCTGCTTCGGATCTCCGGCCAGTGCGATGGTGTACGATGCGATATGGCCATGCTGATCCTTCCTGAGATTTTTGAAAGGACCTGGGGCCGCAGGGCCCAATCTTTCTGGCCTGATGCTACCAGGATGTTCGTGAAAAAGTTCCCGATTTTTGTTTCATGGCTGAGGTGTACTGGGATATGGAGTGGACCCTCCAGCAACAGGGATTTGATTATGCCTATGACAAACGACTTTATGATCGATTACGGGAAGGTAATGCCGGAGCTGTTCGTGAACATTTTTATGCCGGGCTGGATTATCAGGATAAACTTGCCCGGTTCCTTGAAAATCATGATGAACCCCGTGCTGCCTCCACCTTCGAACAGACAAAACATGAAGCAGCAGCAATGATCACATTTTTTTCACCTGGATTACGGTTTTTTCATCAGGGACAATTTGAAGGAAGAAAAAAACGAATTTCCCCGCACCTGATCCGCGCACCAAAGGAACTGGTCGATACGGACGTGCAGAATTTTTATAAGCGGTTACTTTCAGTACTAAAAAATCCGGTTTTTCGGAATGGAAGCTGGCGTCTGCTCGAATGTAAGCCGGCATGGGAAGGAAATGACACCTGGGACTCTTTTCTGGCATTTGCCTGGAAAAGCGAAAATAACGAAATGGCGCTGGTTACAGTTAACTATGCTCCCCACCCTGGTCAGTGCTATGTCCATCTGCCATTTTCCAAACTGGCTGATCAACCGGTCCGGTTCAGGGATCTTATGGGTAGCGCCGTATATGATCGCGATGGCAGGAACTAGTTTCAAGAGGTCTTTATTTAGATCTGCCCGCCTGGGGGTATCATGTATTTGAAGTCAGAAGCCTGGAGACGTAAGCCGGAAGCAGGAAGTAGGAAGCCGGAAGACTGAAGCCAGAAGCCGGAAGCTGGAAGCAGGAGGCAGGAAGCAGGAAGACCAAAGTTAGAAGTAATAAATTAAATAGATAAAAATCCGGACTTCGGACTTTGATCTTCGGACTCCGGACTTCTCATTAATACTATAAAAAATATAAATAAAAATAATGAAAGCAATTACTGTTGAACCAAAGAAGCCGGGATCGGCAAGATTAATGGATATTCCGGAACCGGATGTACACGAAGGATCTATACTCGTAGAAGCCATTGCAGTCGGTGTATGTGGTACCGATGTAGAAATTGTCGAAGGAAAATATGGATGGGCGCCACCTAACCAGAAGCATCTTATTTTAGGTCACGAATCACTTGGCCGTGTAATTGATCCGGGCACCTCAGGGGGATTTAAAAAAGGTGATCTGGTCGTAGGCATTGTACGTCGCCCTGATCCGGTTCCCTGTCCGAATTGTGCAGTGGGAGAATGGGACATGTGCAGCAATGGACTTTATACAGAACGCGGTATAAAGGAGATTCATGGATACATGTCAGAACGGTGGAGGATAGAACCTGAATACGCGATAAAAGTGGATCCTACACTGGGCATCCTTGGTGTTCTCCTGGAGCCCACCACCGTGGTCACAAAGGCCATGGAACAAATCGGAATGATTGGCCGGCGGTCTTTCTGGGAACCAAAGAAAGTATTGGTTACAGGAGCCGGACCAATAGGGCTTTTGGCTGCCCTAAGCCTGAAAATTTGGGGGATAGAAGAAATCCACGTCCTTGACAGAATGGAGTCCGGATCCAAGCCAGACCTGGTACGTGAGCTCGGCGCAACCTATCACTCCGGTAGAGCAACTGATCTTGGTTTTGAGCCGGATGCAATTCTTGAATGTACGGGTGTAGGACAGGTTATTGCCGACTCTATTACAATACTTGGTGCCAATGGGATTATCTGTCTCACGGGAGTTGGACATGGTGGTATCATGACCCAGGCTGCTATAGCTGATATAGCAGCGGCGGCTGTTTTAAGGAATAATGTGATTGTCGGGAGTGTTAATGCAAATAAACGGCACTGGTACCGGGCAGGGCAAACACTGGCCAAAGCTGATCGTACCTGGTTGGCAAAACTCATTACCCGGCGTGAAAAACCTGAGAATTTCATGAATGCTCTCGAACGAAAGCCTGATGATATCAAGGTGGTTATTCAGTTTTCAGAAGTGTGATCCAATTGATTTACTTTTTCAACATATAATTTTATCTAATTAAATACAAAATGGAAACCGAAATTATTTCTAACAAGTCACCAAATGTTTCAGGAGTGGACACTCCCGGACAACGCACTGTTTATAGCATGTGCGGTATGTGTGCGGTTCGTTGCCCCATGGAAGTGACCGTCAAGGATGGGCGGGCAGTCTGGATTCAGGGCAACACCAACGACAATGCAATTGGTGCCAGCCTTTGTGCAAAGGGCTCTGCAGGTCTGGCTTTCGAATATGACGATGATCAGCGTCCTCAGACACCACTTATCCGCAAGGGGCCGCGAGGCAGCGGTCAATGGAAGACGAGCATCCTGGGAAGAAGCGCTCGACTATATTGCAGACAAACTTAGGGAAACAATTAAGGAATTCGGTGGACGTGGTATCGCATTATCCGATCGGGGTGGCTTTTTTACCGACTTAACCAAAACTTTCGTAAAGGCACTGGGATCACCGAACTATTTCAACCACGATGCCGGTTGTGCCGGCAATGCACACAATGCCGGAATATCCATTTATGGATTTGGAGTTGCGGGGCTGCTTATCGATTTAATGAACACAAAACATGTGGTGCTTTACGGACGAAATATCATGGAATCACTCATGGTAAAGGAAGCCAAAGCATTTACTGCTGCCTTATCAAGGGGCATGAAATGCACCTATATTGACCCACGCGCAAGTATTACGGCCTGCAAATCAACTGATTACTGGCAGGTTCGCCCAAACAGCGATTATGCATTAAATCTTGCCCTTATTCACGAAATTTTAAAGCAGGAAGTGTATGACAAAGAGTTTGTTGACCGCTTTGTTTCCGGAATGGATTATCTGCAAGAAGCGGTAAAAGACACTACTCCTGAATGGCAGGAGCAACATACCGGTCTTTCTCCTGATAAACTTCGTGCTTTTGTCAAAGAGATTGCTGCAGATGTTCCACATGTTACATTTCATCCCGGATGGATGACCGCCCGTAATAAGCAATCGTTCTATGTAACCCGCACAGCACTTATTCTTAATGCGCTGATGGGAAATATCGAGATTCCGGGTGGCATGATCATTGGAAAATCCCCGGAATTTTATGGACGTAAAGGATTGAAACATCTGATGGATCGGGTACCTGAAAAGGTCCGTGAACCCCGCGTTGACGGTGCGGGTACTACTCATCCAACATGGGATCCCGCTATTGGAATGTTACACCAGGCTTTTGCTGCCATGGAAACTGGAGAACCCTATGGATTAGGCGCTTATTTTGCTTATCGACATGACCCCCTGACTGGCTTACCAGATCCTGAAACGACTAAAAAGGCATTGGATAAATTAAAACTCCTTGTTTCCATAGATGTTCGATATTCCGAGACTGGCTGGTACTCCGATGTGATTTTACCAGAATCTACTTACCTGGAGCGTGCCAACATCCTTGCTCAGATGAATGCTCCGATTCCACTTTTTACTATGCGTGATCAGGCCATTGCACCGCGATTTAACAGTCGCCCCGCCTGGTGGATTTTTAAGGAAATTCTGGAACGTATGGACATTAAAGAAGTACTGAACTTCGATACCATCGAAGAGCTTTGGAACTATCAACTCGAAGGAACTGGTGTAACAGTTGCCGAAATGAGAGAGAAAGGATTTGTAAACCTGGCTGGTCAACCAAAATTATTTCAACGGGATACCTTCAAATTCCCTACTCCTTCTGGTAAAATTGAGATTGAAAGCGACATGGTGAAAAAAGCAGGACTGGAGAACTTACCGCCTTACCAGCCCAAAGAAGCTCCTTCGGGAAATGAATTCAATTTGCTTTTTGGAAGAACCGGCTCTCTTGCCCATGGACAATCCCTGAACAATCCAATTCTTAGTGGGATCGCACCTGAGCAGTTACTCTGGATACATCCAGATAGAGCCCAGCCATTGGGGATCAAAGACGGGGATAAGGTAGAAATAAGTGGTGGTGGAAGTTATAGGGGAATTTTGAGGGCTAAGGTCACAAAGTGGATCCATAACGATGCGGTATTTATGCTACATGGATATGGTGCGACAGTTCCACTGGCAACTCGGGCCAAAGGTGTGGGTGTGGCTGATCAGCGGCTTCAAAGTGGGAAACTTTACGATTTCGATCCCGCAGGAGGTGGTTGTGCCATGACTGAGAAACGTGTTCAAATTAAGCCAGTATTAAAATAGGGGATAAGCTATGAGTAACTATATCTTAAAACACGACGAAGCAAACTGCATATCATGCCTTGCTTGTGAAGTACATTGTAAGTCCAATAAAAATCTGGTGGCTGGGCCAGATCCATGTAAAATTGTGTCAATCGGACCAATTGCAGTGGACGGTCAGCCAAGGATGCGCACCGTTTTTATGCCATGCTTTCATTGCGAAGATGCATGGTGTGTGAAGGCTTGTCCTACTGGCGCGATGCAAAAGCGGGAGAAAGACGGGATTGTATTTGTTGAATCCAGTTTATGCATCGGTTGTAAGACTTGCATTGCAGCATGTCCTTGGGGTACGCCACAATGGGATCCTGTATCTCGTAAGGTGGTAAAATGTGACTATTGTAAAGATCGTATTGAGGTTGGCTTAAAGCCGGCATGTGTAACCAAATGCGTAACCGGATGTCTGTCTTTTGGTGAAGCCACCGAACTGCCGGATCCACGACGGGAACGCTATGCACACCATATCATTGCCGAAGAAGAAAATAACCACAAGGAGAAGCTATGAGCGAAATTGATCAACTGCCTAAATGGCTCGACATAGATGCTACTATCCTGGCCGGTGAAATAAACACAGCTGAGACCTTGGCAAATATGCTTCCCGGTCTGGAAAAAGCGCGGTTATTGACACCGATGCAGCGTCTTCAACGCATTCAAGAGTCAGGCCTGGCGGAATGTGGTGGTTCGGGAGGACCGGTGCATCTTGCCTGGCGACATTTCTTACGTGGTAATGGGCCTTCCATATTGGTGATTGATGCAACAAGCCTGGATGAAAGAGCCCGTGGATCTGCAAAAATACTCGAAACAGCTGCTAAGCTCGTGGCAGAAGGAGTCATCATCGCTACCGGGCTGCGCAATAGCATGAAAGTTGAGCTGCATTTGCCTGAAGAACTCACTGGCCATGAAGCTGTATTCCTAAATACAGTCGATGATATTCGGTCACTAGCCAACATTGCCATTCCTCGCAGGCAAATTGAAATAATATACAATAGAAAGCCAGATTGCTGGAGCGAACGACCATCCATTGATAATACTAGGCTGATTCACACGCCAGAAACGTGGTGTCGCATAGCACTACTGTTTGCAGGTGAATCGAATCTTGATACTTTATTATTGACCTTGAGGCGTGGCATGAAGCAGCGTGGTTTGGTTGAACTTCGACGATCCGGAAACCTTAAAAAGCAAATTGAAACATGGGGTGGTGGCATCGAAGTGGAAGGTCAGGATGCTGTGCTTGTTTTTGATGACGGCATGAGTGGATTTTTACCACTTTCCAAGTCTGACATTTTATGTGATCCTCTTTCTTTTATGTCAGCAGGTATCAATCCGACACCTTCTACCCTCATGGTAATGGCAGATGGAGTATGCGTAGTCAAACAGACAAGAAGAGCACTGTATCGTCATTGGCTCCTGGCAGAGGGCAAAGAACAAGCAGTTCGTAGCCTCCTTGCACGCGCTGCACGCCTGACAACATCAATTACCCTTGGAACTGGCAATCCCGAGGACCTTATTGCACTGGATGAAATAGCACTTAAATTGATAGCGCAAGGTTTGGCGGCTGCCGGTTCGCTGGTGAGCTCATTGCGACACTTTCGCGATCAATGGGAAAGTCATGTTAGGCGTGAATCATGCCCTGAGGATATTTGCCTGGAGCGCAAGGTGGCACCCTGCCACAGTACATGCCCGGCCAACATCGACATTCCAAGTTTTATAGCCCATCTGGGTCACGGCGACTACCGTTCGACCATTGAGGTGATCAGACGTGACAATCCATTGCCACTTGTATGTGGCTTGGTCTGTCCGGCTCCTTGTGAATCTGCTTGTGTTCGTGGAAGTGGCAATGGTGCCGTCTTCATCCGTCCGCTAAAAGCGAAAGCTGCCGAACATTGCCTGAGTGACGGTGGCTATCCAAAACCGGAAATAGCTCCTGATTCTGGTAAAAAAATAGGCATCATAGGTTCGGGGCCTTCTGGTCTCACAGCCGCTTTTTACCTGCGAACAATGGGTCATGATGTAACGATCTTTGAGGCACAAGAGCATGCCGGAGGTATGCTTCGCTACGGAATACCTGCTTATCGAATGCCCCCTGATTTGCTTGAACAGGAGATTGACCAGATACGAGTTTTGGGGGTTAAAATCCACACCAATTCTCCTATAAACAGCCTTGAAGAATTTCGCAAAGATTACGATGCTGTATTTATGGGCCTTGGCACCCAGCGGTCACGGCTCATTCCTATCGAAGGCGTTCATCAGCCTTTCGTACTTGGAGGCATTGATTTTCTGCGTGCTGTTCGCAGTGGTAAATCAGTTAGGGTTGGACCAAGGGTTGTGGTGATTGGTGGAGGCAATGTTTCTATCGATGTTGCCCTGACCGCACTGCGTCAAGGTGCACAACATGTAGACCTGACTTCTTTGGAGAAGCGCAACGAAATGCCGGCAAGCCCGAATGAGATTGAACTGGCGGTTGCAGAAGGGGTGCAGATACATGCGGGCTGGGGTCCTGTCAACATCGATGACGATGGAGAAGTGATTTATCAGTTTTGTGAATCAGTGAAGGATGTTACCGGCAAATTCAATCCTAAGTTCAATGCTGCACGTCAGTTGAAGCTTGAAGCGGATCATGTGATATTGGCTACCGGCCAGGGCACCGATATATCTGTACTGGAAGGGAGCTCTGTAGAAAACAACCGTGGCTTTGTCGTTACGGATTCTAAGAGTTTGATGACTGGCGTTCCGGGTGTGTTCGCCGGTGGTGATGCTGAGCATGGGCCGCGAACAGCTGTGGAAGCGATCCGTTCCGGGAAAATAGCCGCCTCTTCCATTGATGCCTGGCTGAAAAATGTTCCTATGGATAAATCAGTGGGCAATCCAATTCGTCATGCAGAAGTACCGCCTTTGCAGACTTCAGCTGCAGATCGCTCTCTGTTGCGACGTACATTGATGCCTGAGAGAAGTGCTGAAGAAGTACTCGGCGAAGGCAATTATGTACGAATAGAAGAAGGACTGACTGATAAAATGGCACACAATGAAGCTAAACGCTGTTTGCGCTGCGATAGCTGTATCGGATGCGGCCAATGCATGGCTGCCTGTAGCGAAATGGGTGTGGAAGCCCTACGTATGGCAGACACCAAAGCCGGAAGACTTGCTTATTTTGATTTCACAAGACCTGGGGAGCTTTGTATTGGTTGTGGAGCCTGTACACAAGTTTGCCCAACAGGTGCTATTCGTATTGAGGATGCGGATGGCGTCCGACGTACCATTATTACCGGAACTGTGGTTCGCGAGCAACCTCTATTGGTTTGTAGTGAGTGCGGTGCCCCGACATTAACACCTGCGCATCGGGAGTTTATACAGAATCGGTTACCTGATCATATGTCAGCGCTTCTGGATCGTGAGCTATGTGAGTCTTGTGCACGGCTTAGGGCTGATCGTCCTGTAAAAATCTGACTATTTAGAGTGAAAACGAATTTCTCGTCACTTTTGGAACAGATCAGGTAGTTGAAGCGAAGGCAAATATGATTGTGTTAAAATCTTGTAAACAGTGATCTTTGTTACCGATCGGTCCTTTGTGTGCTCTATGTTTATCATTGAAATAAAATATCGCGGTGGCAGCAACCATCGAGGAGAAAATTAAAAATAAATATCAAAATGATGAATGAGGATGAAAGCGTGAATAGTGCAAAATACCTCAAATATCGGTCAAAATTTTTTGTTTCTGAATTCCTTGGTACGGCCATCTTATTGCTGGGAGGGCTATCGCTGGTCATTTTGATGTTTGGCTCAGGCAGTCCTATGGCAGAACTTATACCAAACATTAAGGTGCGCCAGATAATCACCGGTTTCCTTTTCGGATCAATTGGTGCATCTATAGCACTATCGCCTGTCGGAAAGGTAAGCGGAGCGCATATAAATCCCGCTGTTACAATGACATTCTGGTTGTTTCGCAAGATTGAAGGACGCCTTGCCATTACATACGTATTGGCTCAATTGGCCGGTGCGATTATTGGCTGCTTACCCCTCCTGTTCTGGGGCCGGATGGGCCAGAGTGTGGCATTCGGTGCCTCGTTGCCCGGCGAAGGTTACTCCATGCAGGCTGTTTTAACGGGTGAAATAATCACCACCTTTGCCATGGTTTTACTTCTTATTGTTTTCATCGGATTTAGAAAGATTCGTTCCTACACACCCGCTATATTCCCGGTCCTGTATGCGATCATGATCCCTCTGGAAGCGGCAATTTCCGGAACCAGTACGAATCCTGCACGGAGTTTGGGTCCGGCAGTCATATCAGGACAGTGGGAGGGATGGTGGATCTATTGGATAGGTCCGTTGACCGGTGCCTTACTGGCCAGCCTTGCTGGAAGCATGCTGGCCAAACGGATCACCATAGCTAAGTTGTATCATTTCGACAGCGAAAGTGAGGGCGATGCCTTGCTCCGAAGTGCAAAATTGACGATTAAGGGATAATCATTTATACCTGAATGCATAGGTTTATAAAAATAATGACATGGTACCTGCTAGGATCAAAACGAATATTTGCTCTGCCATACCATTCGATTATTTTTTTAATCACCTTATCTCATGCTTATGCCCAGGAACTTGAGCCCCGGGCTTATGCCAACCTGCCTGTTAAGTTGAATTTTATAGTGGCCGGATATGCCTATGCCGCCGGTGGAGTTTTATTTGACCCGTCCATACCGCTGGAAAACGCAAATATTAAAATCCATGGATCGGTTTTGGCCTATGCCCGTTCCATAAAAATTGGAGGAATGTCAGGCAAAGTGGATATGGTCTTGCCCTATGCATGGCTTTCAGGGACTGCAGATTTTCAGGGCGAACCTGTTTCCCGCAAGGTTTCCGGTTTTGGTGATCCCCGAATACGGTTGACAGTGAATTTCCTGGGAGCACCTGCAGTATCCATGTCCGAATTTAAGGATTATAAACAAAAACTGATTGTTGGAGCGAGTCTCCAGGTTTATTTTCCCTTGAGTCAATATGATCCGGATAGACTTGTCAATATCGGCACCAACCGTTTTACCATCAAACCTGAGATTGGCATTTCCAGGAAATTCGGTCATCTAATATTGGAAATGTCGGGGGGGGCTTCTTTCTATACAGTTAACCATGATTTTTATCAGGGCAAAACCCGTTCGCAGGATCCCATCAGTTACTTACAGGGACATGTTGTTTACAGCTTCCGGGGGGGGATTTGGGTGGCTCTGGATGGTACTTATTATTGGGGCGGACGTACTACCCTGGATGGTGTTGAGAGAAATGATTTGCAACAAAACACACGTCTTGGATTTACTTTTGCACTTCCACTTAACCTCCACCATTCACTGAAACTCTATTTTAGCACGGGTACCTCAACCCGCACCGGAAGTGATTTCGATGCAATAGGCTTTGCCTGGCAGTATCGATGGGTGGGGAAAAGGAGGGTATTAAAAAATGAAGCCAATTGAATGAAAGAAAAATGAACAAAAATAGTTACAACGAAAGAACGACTAATGTGTTGAAAAGCTACTTGCCAATAATGGAATGGGGAGCAATGTACAACAGAAAGACATTCACTAACGATTTGATCGTCGCAGTCATTGTAGCGATCATGCTCGTACCTCAGTCACTGGCCTATGCACAACTCGCAGGTTTACCGCCGGAAGTCGGTTTGTATGCGTCAATGGCACCCCTGGTTTTATATGCTATCTTTGGAACATCACGATCTCTTTCAGTAGGACCTGTGGCGGTAACAAGTCTTGATGACACTTGCAGCAGTTGCACCAATAGCTACCCAGGGAACGTCCTGAGTACCTGGCAGCTGCTATGGCTACTTGCTTTACTGACTGGTGTGATCCTTCTTGTGCTCGGATTTCTGAAGCTTGGTTTTCTCTCAAATTTCATGAGTTTTCCGGTTATGTCGGGCTTAGGGACGGCTGTCGGCATCCAGATTGCCACCAGCCAGTTGACTCCGTATGCTGGGGATCCCTTCTGAGGGAGGAACATTTCTTCAGTCAATTTATTTCGTTGGTAAAAAACTTCGGTCAGATCAATATCTATACAGCTGCAATCGGAGTATCGTCCTTCATTTTTTTGCTTTTAGTACGCAAATATCTCGCAAACCTGTTGACCAGGGTCGGAGTGGGCAAAGGTCTTGCCGGTATTCTTGCGAAAATGGGACCGGTCATTGCCATCATCATTACCATCTTAGTTGTAGCCGGTTTTGGGCTCGACAAAAGGGAGTGAAAATAGTAGGAACAGTTCCGTCGGGTCTTCCAAACATCGCTTTGCCTCCTTCGACCGTCACTTTGGAGCCAGTTGGCAACTCCTGCCCTCCTTATTGCAATTGTGGGATATGTGGCATCTATCTCAGTAGCACAAACACTTGCCTCCAAAGAAAAGGCAACATGTCGATCCAAATCAGGAGCTGGTCTGGCTTGGGTGTCGACTAATATTGGGGCGTCATATATCCGGTGGATTTCCTGTGGCAGGCGGATTTTCACGATCCATCGTTAACTTCGACGCCGGTGCGGAAACACCTGCGGCAGGCGCTTTTACAGCAATTGGTATTGCATTTGTCACGCTCTTTCTCACCCCATTATTGTATTTCCTGCCCAGTGCCACACTGGGGCTACGATCTTTGTGGCAGTGCTTTCTATGGTTAACTTTAAAGCCGTTAAAATTACCTATGCCTATTCGCCCTCTGATGGTATAGCCATGGCATTGACGATTATTCTTACGTTGACGTTAGGCGTTATTGCCGGGCTTATTGCAGGTATTGGTATTTCTCTCATGATGTACCTCTACCGAACCTCGAGGCCACACATGGCCATCGTAGGACAAATCCCGGGCACACAACACTTCAGAAATATTGACCGTCACAAAGTAGTAACTTCTTCTGAGATCATTTCGGCACGGATCGATGAAAGTTTATATTTTCCCAATGCCAGGTTCCTGGAGGCAAAGGTAAGTGAAATTGTGGCCTCAAATCCTGATGTTAAACACTTTATTCTCAATTGCTCGGCTGTCAACGCATTGATGCCTCCGGGCTGGAAAGCCTGAAGGCCATTAATCTAAGACTTAAGGAGGGAGGAATTACCTTTCACCTTTCCGAAGTGAAGGGACCGGTCATTGATGGCCTGAAAAAAACGCAATTCTATCAGGAAATAAAGCATAGGATCCATTTTACACATTATGATGCGATTTACAGCATAAATCCCGATCTGGCAAAGCAAACCATGGAAGAAACAAAATTCAGTTAAATATCAATATTCATGGAACGTCCAAAATTAAAAAAAACATGGAAACAGAAATTCCGTCATGAGTTTATTGAATACTGGATAAATGCCATATACATGGCCGTTTTCTTCAGTGTTTTTATCTTTTACAGAAGAATGATACTGGCCCATTATGAGATTTACCTCGAAGATTACTTTCTGGGAGTCATCAAAGCCCTGGTTTTTGCCAAGGTGATCATGATAGGTGCCTTTCTGCGCATTGATCGTAGATTTGATCAAAAACCTTTAATAATCCCTGTCTTTTACAAAGCCTTTCTGTTCACAGTCTTTGTGGCCGTTTTTGATATCGCAGAGAAATTTATCAGTGGCTTCATCCATACTTTTAACCTGACTGGAGCCATTGAAGAACTCTCGAAGGATTTAACCAATATCTGGATAGGAGGGGTGGTGGTAGTATTCTTTTGTTTCATCCCCTTCTTTGCTTTCAAAGAAGTATCCCGGGTAATGGGTCCGGAGAAGATCCAGCACCTTTTTTTCAGGAAAAGGACTTAATAATTGGAAGATGGAAACAAACCTAAACCTGAAACATAAAAATGATTTCCGGAAATCTTGTTGTCAAACTATTTGTTGTTTTCTTTTGGCGAAAAAAAAGTAATGTTAATTAACCGTAAATTCCATATATTTTCATGCTACGATCACATTTTTGACTACCTTTAAAATATATTTTAAAAACATTTCCTCACTGGAAAATATAATAACTGTCTGATTACTAAATTGAACAACAACTGAAATATGATACTGGGAATGGATATTCTTAGCGATCTATTCTCTTCGATTACCTGAGAAACAAGGAAAACTGGGGTAATTTCTGAAACAGTAAAAATGAATATAATACTATGAAACACTTATTTGCCTATTTTGCTATGAGTGTCATTGTGTTTTCATGTTCGCAGGAACCTGGGACCAAAGATACTTCAACACTCACCACGGCTGCTGGTGAGCCAGACCGGACTATTCTTCCCATACGGGAACCTGCCCGGCCGATCTATTCCGAATTGGATGTCCGCAATGCGACTCCACCGCAAAGGTTTGAAGTCAAAGCTCCTAAAGGAGCGCCAAATGTGGTCATCGTTCTGATCGATGACATGGGTTTTGGTGTTCCCGATTCTTTTGGAGGCCCGATTCCAATGCCGACACTGGATAAGCTGGCAAAAAACGGGCTCAGGTATAACCGGTTTCATACGACCGCACTCTGTGCACCTACCCGCATGGCATTGCTTACGGGTTACAATCATCACTCGAATAATATGGGGGTTATTACTGAATTGGCTTCCACATTCCCAGGTTATACGGCTGTACGTCCACAAACCATAACCCCCATGGCTGAGGTGCTCCGACAAAATGGATATAACACCGCCCAGTTTGGGAAATGCCACGAAGTGCCACCGTGGGAGATCTCAAATTCAGGACCCCAGGACCGTTGGCCGACACGATCCGGGTTTGAAAAATTCTACGGTTTCCTGGGTGGGGAAACCAATCAGTGGGCACCCCTGATTTACGATGGTGTAACCATGGTAGAAACACCGGATGATCCGGATTACCATTTCACCACAGACATGACCAACCAGGCCATTTCCTGGGTTCGATTACAACAGGCACTGACTCCTGATAAGCCATTTTTTATCTATTATGCACCGGGAGCTACCCATGCTCCCCATCATGTTCCCAAGGAATGGATTGAAAAATATAAAGGAAAGTTTGATCAGGGATGGGATAAACTCAGGGAAGAAACGATTGCCCGTCAAAAAAGACTGGGCATCATTCCGGAAAATACCCAATTGGCTCCTAAACCGAAGGATATCAAGGACTGGGAATCCTTATCCGCCGATGAAAAGAAATTATTTGCCCGGCAGATGGAAGTGTATGCCGGGTTTGCTGCGCATACTGATCACGAAATCGGGCGGCTTGTTTCTACTATTGAAGAGCTGGGCGTGTTGGATAATACCATGATCATTTACATTGCTGGTGATAACGGCTCCAGTGCGGAAGGTCAGATGAATGGCATGTACAGTGAGATGACATATTTTAATCAGGTACCTGAAACTGTCCCCGAAATGTTGAAACACTATGATGAGTGGGGTTCGGAAAGCACTTATCCCCATTTTTCAGCAGGCTGGGCTGTCGCGCTGGATGCACCCTTCACCTGGACGAAACAGGTGGCCTCTGATTTTGGAGGCACCCGTAATCCCATGGTGATCCACTGGCCTGCCGGGATTAAGGCAAAAGGAGAAATACGTTCCCAGTTTGGCCATGTAATTGACATTGCTCCTACGATTTATGAAGTCTCCGGAATACCCGCTCCCAGGATAGTGAATAATATTGAACAGGATCCGATCGAAGGAACCAGCATGGCTTATACTTTTAACGATGCCGGTGCTGCCGAGCAACATACGGTACAATATTTTGAAATGTTTGGCAACCGTGGAATTTACCAGGATGGTTGGCTGGCAAGAACGATTCACAAAGCTCCCTGGATGGCAGAACCCTATCATACATTGCAGGAAGACCAGTGGGCGTTGTACAATACGCGGGAGGATTTCAGCCTTTCCACTGACGTGGCTTCGCAAAATACGGACAGGTTGAAAGCTTTGCAGGACCTGTTCATGCAGGAAGCTGAAAAATATCATGTATTGCCGATTGATGACCGCACATTCGAACGGATGAGTGCCAAAGCCATGGGCCGGCCAATGATAATGGAGGGAAGAAATACAATGACGCTGGGGGAGGGTATGAAAGGCCTCGGAACAGATATCTTTATCGACCTGCGTAATACCGCTTACACGATGACCGCCGATGTGGAAGTGGGTACGGGTGGAAATGGGGTGATCGTGTGCCAGGGTGGAAGGTTTGGCGGATTATCTCTCTACATGAAGGAAGGCAGGCCTGCCTTCAGCTATAATTTCCTCGGACTGGAATCCACTCACATCATGTCCTCCCAGGCTTTGAAGCCGGGAAAATACACCATCGTGTATGACTTCAAATATGATGGAGGTGGACCCGGTAAAGGGGGCACCGGAACGATCATGGTTAATGGCAGCAAGATGGCTGAAGGCCGTATCGCTAGAACCCAACCAGGCATTTTCTCTGTAGATGATCTGGCCGACGTTGGAGTTGATGACGGCACCTGGGTGGCGGATTATGGCACATCCTCAAAATTCAATGGCAGGATCAATAAAGTAACCATCGAACAGAAAGAATAGATTACTGGAGGCCTCAAATGATTAGAGATAAATGTAGCAATTCATGGAAATATGTATTGAATTTTTCTTGACTATGAATTTCTTTATCTTACAAACAGTTTTTTAACATAGGAATAATCGACGTCGGTCGAACCGGGACTTGGCATTAAATTTTAATCTAAAAAAAGGAATATGAGAATAAACCATAAATTGCTTGTCGTGTCGCTCTGTCTGTTGTTTTCTTCAACAGTCCGGGCACAGGTACTGATCTCTCTTATATTCGGTGAAACGCTTGAACTACCGACCAAGTGGAATTCGGATTGATCGGCGGTTACAACCGGTCCTATATGTATGATATTGGCGAATCAGAAGGATTGAATAATTTTAACCTGGGGTTTTATTTTCATATTCTCCTGAAAAACAATTCCTACCTGAGTACCGGGGTATTGGTAAAATCAAATGTCGGTGCCACGGGTATGCCTACCTATGCACTGGGGGACGCGGATTTTGACTCATTGTATCACGATGGAACCCTGACGAAAAAGATCGGCTATTTTTACGTACCCATTCTTTTTCACCAGCGGTTTAGCAACCGGTGGTACCTGGAAGGTGGATTTCAACTGGGATTGCGGAGCAAGGCGAAGGATATTTTTGAAGTGGAGGCCCTGGATGGGGATCTGAGCTATACCCGCAACGTTAAGAATGAATACAAACATCTCGACGCAGGTCTGGCAGGCGGCATTGGATATAAATTCAAAAAACAGATCAAAAGCCTGGCGGTTGGGATCAACTACTATTACGGACTGATGAATGTAAGCGAGGTGCCGGATATGAAGATCCGGAATTCATCCATTTACTTTTATGTAAAAGTTCCCATCGGAGCCGGTGGAAAAAAAGAAGAAGAAACAGCCAACTGATCTCATGCCATGACTCAAGTCATGGCATGAGTACTCCCATGGATCAGGATTAATTAAAATACATAACTTAAAAAGATTTTTAACTATCAGAAACAAAATGAAAAAAACAGCTCTTATGCTTCTGGTTATTCCTCTTTTTTGGGCTTGCTCAAGCACTGGGAATAATGCGGAAAAAAACCTGCAACTGATCGAAAAGTATGTGCAGGCAGTGGAAAACATGGATTATGATGCCATGAATTTGTATCTCGATGATAATTATACCGGGATGGGGCCTTCCTACGGTGACTCCGTCCGGAAGGATCAGGCCATTGCCAACTGGAAGGATAATGTGGAAAACCTGTATGAACGGATCCACTATAACCGGTCCAGGAATATTGCCGTCACCATTGATAGCGGTGATAACCAGGGCGACTGGGTATCGAACTGGGCTGAGCTTGAGATTACTTACAAAGATGATAAGGGCAAAGTAACGATCTGGGCAAATTCCATTTATCAGATTGAAAACGGTAAGATTGTAAAAAGTTTCACCTTCTACAATGAAGCGGATGCCCTCCGGCAACTCGGCTATGTATTTATTAACCCGAATGATTTATAATCATAATGATTAAAATGATGAAAAAACTAATATCAATTGCATTCATCCTGTATCTATTAATAGGCTATGCCCTCGCACAAACTCCGGCGCAGCCTCCGGCAAATACTTCTATTGCAAGCGGACTGGGTCTTTATGTATTTCCCGGTAATCAGCAGGACCAGCAAACCCAGGAAGCGGATGAAATAGCGTGTTATAACTGGGCCAAACAGCAATCGGGAGTGGATCCCATCAATCCTCCGCAGGTACAAGCTGCACAGGTTGATACGTCCCCGGATGGATCAGCTGTGGTCGGCGCTGCCAAAGGGGCTGCCGCAGGTGCAGCAATAGGTGCCATTGCCGGTGATGCCGGTAAGGGAGCTGCGATAGGAGCGGTGGTGGGTGGTCTGGGAGGAAGGCGCGCAAGGATTTCAGGTGATATGGCCGAACAACAGCAGAATGAACAGGCTGCAGCCGCCCAGGAACAACAACTGATGGATAATTTCAAAAAAGCTTTTACCGCCTGTATGGAAGGCAAAGGCTATACGGTGAAATAACTTACTATACTCATGTAGTTGTCTCAAAAGTGTCGAAAATGTCATTCCGATCCCGTACTGGCGGAAGTGGAATCTGACAACGTAGGATACTTAAAAAAACATGCATTATTAGTTCTCTCTATCTAAGTCGAGAAGACACTTTTTACACCTCACGGAGAAAAACAATTATTTATAGATTTTGTCAAATGGCTTTAATTTAAAATAATGAATAATAAGGTTTCAAATAATTCAGTTTATGACGTCACGATCAGGCTTTTTATCCTCTTATTGATTGTTGCCTGGTGCCTGATGATTATGTATCCTTTCGTTAATATAATCATGTGGAGCCTGATCCTTGCGTTGGCCTTGTATCCACTCCACAAATACCTTGTCGAAAAGCTGGGAGACAAGCCTAAACTGGCCTCCTTTATCATTGTTTTTACCATACTTGTCATCATTATCCTTCCAACTGGCTTGCTGATCGGGTCCCTTTTGGACGAAGTGAAGGCACTCAAGGCAAGTTATTCACAGGGCACTTTAACCATTCCAGCCCCTACAGAAAAGGTAAAAGATTGGCCCATGGTAGGAGAGAAATTGTATGATACCTGGAATAGCGCTTCCAGCAATCTGGAGCAGACGATCGTAAAGTACAAGGACCAGCTATTGGGTATAGGCAAGAAAATTGCGTCCGGAATAATAAGCGCTGCAGGAGGAATCATTCAGATCATTGCTGCGCTTATTATAGCAGGGATACTGTTGTTTATAGGAGGAGCGGGTGAGGAAATTCGGAAATTTTTCCGAAAACTGGCGGGTGATAGAGGGGATGAATTTGCTGACATAGCCCTTAAAACAGTCAGCAACGTGGTGAAAGGGATCCTTGGCGTAGCCCTGATACTGGCCTTATTGCATGGTATCGTTTTAATGTTAGCAGGCGTCCCTTACGCAGGAATATGGACCCTTTTAATATTTGTTTTAGCAGTCCTCCAGATCCCCCTGTTCATCATAACGGTACCCATTATCATTTATGTGTTTGCACATAATGAGATCACGACGGCGATCATCTGGACGGTAATTCTTTTATTGATTGGATTTTCTGACAACATCCTGCGACCCATTTTACTGGGCAAGGGTGCTCCGGTACCCATGGTGGTGATATTCATTGGTGTGATCGGTGGATTTATTTTCTCAGGCTTCATCGGACTCTTTACCGGTGCGATCGTATTGTCGCTGGGTTATAAACTATTCATAGGATGGATCCACTCCACCGATTAGCCTGAGAAAAAGGATTTTTCAAATAAGTCTTTTCATGTCTGTGATATTCATTGGGCTATCTCATAAGTGTCTATTATGTCATTTCGATCCTGTCACGTTGGGTTAGAATTCTGTATACTTTTGATTATCAATAAAATAATTATTTTCAGTTCTCTCCCCCAAGTACCAATGACAAGTTTATGTAAGTCTGTAAAGATCAATTAATTAATAATGTGTTATACCTGTCAATCATGGAAAAAACCTTTAACATGATTGGTATCATAGTTCCGCAGGAGTCGTCATCCCTGAAGTCCGACCGCAGTAAGGACTATCAGGGATCTGTTCGATCAGAATGGTAGTCCTGGCATAATATCTTTTGCGTAATGATAGGTAGACCTGCCGGTCTTTGCGATCGGCTAAGTCCGCAGGCAGACATGACGATTGTCAGTTTGCCTTTTCTCCATTCTTTCCCGGGTTAAACATAGCCTTAATATAACCCGATTTAAAAACATAGGATGACGAACATAGGATGACGAAAGACACCCGATAGCGGGTTCAGGTTAAGACCCTTGCTGCCAGGAATAATGACAAAAGAGTTTACATTTGAGCATTTTTTTGATCCTATTTATGAATCATTTAATTAAATTTGAATGTTAATTAATAGTTAAAAAAGTACCTGATGTCATTGGAACTCCCGTTAGAGGCCACAGTTATAAACAAACAGGTAGAACGTATCATATCTTCCCCGGGATTCAAAAATTCATTCGTGATATCGGAATTCCTGAAGTTCATCGTTGCAGAAACGCTCGCGGATCGGCAGGAATCATTAAAGGAATATGTGATTGCCACCCAGGTATTGAAGAAAAAAACGGACTTTAATCCACAACTGGATGCCATCGTCCGGATCCATGCAAGAAGACTGAGGA
>CAVOVH010000014.1:0-69914 GCA_963699805.1 uncultured Cytophagales bacterium
GAAAATGCACTATGGGCTTTATGATGAAGCGGTTATGGCTTTTGACAGGGCCATGGCATTTTACAATGAAGCAGATAATGACATTGCATATTACGAGGCCATGAAGGATAAGGGAAATGTCTACCTCTACCAGGGTAACTTTCCCACGGCAATGGATTATTATGAAACGGCCCTGGATTATTACCGCCGGAACGAAAACCCGGAAGGAGCGAGCCGCTGCCTGAACAACATGGGAATCATCTATAAAAACCAGGGGAAATATGCGGAAGCCCTGGGGGTCTACAGCGAATCTCTCAGCATCATCGATGTGGAAAAAGATCCCATGCAGTTGGCCAATGGCTATATAAATATGGGCAACGTATTTGTCTATCTCGGAACCTATGAACGGGCCCTTGAATATTTTGAAAAGGCCCGGGAAATTGCCGAAAAGGAGGGTAGTGATCAAAGTAAAGCCCTTTGCCTGGTCAATTCGGGGGTTGTGCTGAATAAATGCAGTAATTTTCAAAAGGCCCATGAATACTATCAACGTGCCATGGAATTGGGTAAATCAATTAATGATCGGGTAATGGTATCAAATTGCCTGATTAATATTGGAACCAACTATTCATCCATGGGCAAGCATAAAGAGGGGCTGGAGTATGTGGAACGGGGCATGACAATGAAAGTTGAACTTGGTGATCGCAAAGCCATTTCAAACTGCCTGATTCATCTGGCTGAAATCCACATGAAACTGGAGGACTTCGACCTTGCCAGATATTTTAATGGAAGCCATTCCGGTCAAGGAAGAACTGGGTGATGTGGAAGCACTTACGCGCTGTTACCTGGACTGGCAAACATAGCATATGTTCACAAGGATTTCAGCACTGCCATTGAGAAATCTGACCAGGCTCTGGCCTCAGCAGCTGAAATCAACTCCCTGGAACACCTGTCCACCGGCTACGGTTTAAAAAGAGACATTGCCCTGGCCATGAAAGATTACAGATCAGCATATAATTACGAGTTCATCCACAATAACTACCATGACAGCCTGATGGATAGAAACCATCTCAAAAGCAGCCATGGAGATGGAGTTCAGGTACAGGTCGCGTTCATTGGAAAAGGAGAACAACAACCTGAAGATCCAGACTGAACTTACCAGCCAGCTGATGAAAAAGAAAAATGCCCTGATGAAAAGCATGGCTGGTATTGTTAGTCTATTTGCCACATTGCTTATTCTGGGAGTTTATTTCTTCAGGAGAATGAGGCTCTCTTCCATGAAACTTGTGAAGAAATTTCTCCTGAAAAGGCCACTGTTCTTATTTCGCCTTCGATATTCATACCGATGGGGCTCCACCTGCGTGGGAGCAAAGGTAAACGGAAAAAATGTTCCCATTCGGCTACACCCTCAGGAATGGTGATAAGGTTGAAATTCTCAGGTCAAAAAATCAGAAGCCCAAAATTGACTGGCAGAATGTAGTGGTCACCTCCAAGGCCAAAGCAAAAGATTAAACTGGCTCTGAAAGAAGAGAAGCGTAAGGAGTCGGAACATGGGAAAGAGATTCTGAAAAGGAGATTCAGGAAGTTGGAAAATTGAGTGTCAATGATACAAGCTCCTCGGGTGATCCAGATCAATTTTAAGTACAGGGATTCATTGACCTTTATCTCATGTAACCCAAAGTGGTACTGCTCGGAATCAAGGGAGCTATTGACGACTGTCTAAGAAACCTGCAGCAGCAGAAAGGCGAGAGATTGAAGGAGAGGCGGTTGAAAAACTGTAAGCCATGCCATGAGGGAGTCCAGCGATTTCCTAGTAATCGATGAAAAACTGGCCAATGTGGATTACAAGCTGGGTAAATGTTGCAATCCTATCCATGGCGATGCAATATTTGGTTTTGTAACCATCAGTTCAGGAATCACCGTACACGGAAGAATCTGCCCAATGCCCAACAATTGCTCTCCCGCTACCCTTACAGGATGGTGAAGGCCCGCTGGAACCAGACAGAAAAGGCCTCGTCTTTCCCCATTACCATGCAGGTAACAGGAATCGATGATCTGGGCATTGTAAGCAATATTTCAGATGTAATCTCCAAGGATCTGCAGGTAAACATGCGTTCAATCTCCATCGATTCAAAAGATGGCATGTTCGAAGGGAGTATCACCCTCTTTGTGAAAGACACCCAGCACCTGGAAGCCCTCATCCGCAAACTGAGAAGGGTAAAGGGAGTAATGAACATACGAAGAACGAGTTAGTCCCGGTACTCATTACCTTGCATAATATGCTGTTTACTAATATCGGGGGTCGGGCTGATAGGGGAGTTTGGCCATTTTCTCCACGGTCATTCCCGGAAACCCGAACTCTTCAGTAATCACGCCATAGATCAGGTAAATACCATAACCTTTGTAAGGATAAGCTTTTAATAAGATGTCCGGGGGGGACATCATTGGATATCTGAATGCCGATGATGAATATGAAAAAAACCTGTTCGGAAATGGTCGAGTTTTTCAGAGAACGCCCCGAGTGTAAATTCCTGATCGGAAATCTAATGATGTTTGATGGTAAGGATAAGATCATTTCCAAACCTTCCACCCGGCTGCAGACCATCCTGAAATACTGGCCTTGCCGATTCCCCTGAATTCACTTTCCTATTTTTACCGGAGGGAAGTCCAGGAAAAGATCGGGAAATTCCCTGTAAGACTCCACCATACGATGGATTACTGGTTTCTTCTCCGTGTATACAGGAATTATAAACCTGCCTACCTGGACATTCCATTTGGTACTTTCCATAATTATAACAATAAGTCCAGCGATATCGAAACTGTGCGAAATTCCCTTAAACAGGTGAGAGACCAATTCCTGGTTCAACACCCCTGGGAAGGATCTGAAATATCTAAAACTGCTTTATCGAACGGAGGTCCTATTCATGAAGATCCTGTTCGTCTCCCATGACGCCTCCCGCACCGGGGCGCCCGATCCTGCTGCTGAACCTGGTCCGCTGGTTAAAAACCCATAAAAATGTAGATGTACTGATGGTGGCGATCGATGGAGGCGATCTGCTGGACATGTTTCAGGGAACCGGGGAATGCCTGCTATGGAATATTCCGCTTAGACAAACAAATTTCGCTCAAAAATTATTTGACCGGTTGATGCGGACCAATAACCGGCAACGGCACCAGAAGAATATGCTTGAGAAGATGAAACTTTTCCGGCCGGATGTGGTCTATTTTAATTCCGTGGGAAGTTGCAGCCTTGTGCCCCTGGTTATGGAAGATCTGAATCATACTCCCTCTCTTTTACATCTGCATGAACTGGAAGCCATCATTCAATATTTTAATGCCGGTCAGTCTTTCGAAAAGGCCATTCCCTTCATTGATCGCTGGATTGCGGCCTCCGACCTGGTAAGTAACAATCTGGTTGAACGGCATCATATTCCTGTGAAGAAGATCGACCGGGTTTACGAATATATTGATGTCAGTCAATGGGAACGGGAACCAGCAGCCACACACCTAACGGAAGGTAAATTCATCATTGGTTCTGCCGGTGGCGTCCACTGGAGGAAGGGGTATGAATTTTTTATTTTACTGGGGAGGGAGTTGAAAAAAAGGAAGGTAATCGGGGATATGGAACTATGGTGGGCCGGCCGGGTGGATGAAGAACACCGGACCATCATAGCAGAAGATCTGCAAAAACTGGATTTATTGGATCATGTCAAATTCATAGGGATTTCTTCCGAAATGGAGCTTTTTTACCAGCAACTGGATATTTTCGTTGTCACGTCCCGGGAAGATCCTTACCCGGTAGTGGCCCTGGAAGCCGCCCTGTTCGGTATGCCCATCCTCTGCTGGAACCGGGGAACAGGCACCCGTGAACTGGTGGAACAGGGGGCAGGACTCACCGTCGATTACCTGGATATCCATGCCATGGCCGATGCGGTACTGGAACTGAAGGATGATCCTGTTAAAAGAAAAAAAATGGGCGAAAAGGCCCGGGAGCTGGCCCGGGAACATGATGTGGGACTGGCCGGGGAGATGATCTACGGGATCCTTCAGAAATTGATCAAAAATTGAACCGGTATTTTGTAAATCAACACATTTACCAACAATCCTTACATGCGAGGAAGGAGGGGGCGTCCCTGTAATGAATCATTTTGCAGGAAGATACGGCAGGAATTGTAAAAATAGAGTAAATCAGTGGCCCGTACACAAAAGAAAGGACCCTCAAGTTTTATAAGTGGCATTGAAATTATGGTGACGGAACCTGCTGTATCCATTATTGTTCCCAATTACAATCATGAAATACATCTCCTGAAGCGCCTGGAGACCATCTTCAACCAGACTTTCAGGGATTTCGAAGTGATCCTGCTCGATGATGCCAGTACAGATGAGAGCAGGAAGATCCTGGAGGAATATGCAGGAAGACCGGAAGTTACCCATTTTCTCGTCAATACAGAAAACTCGGGAAGTGCCTTTCAGCAATGGAAAAAGGGCATCCGGCTGGCGGAAGGGGATTATGTCTGGATCGCGGAAAGTGATGATTTTTCTGACAGATACTTTCCTGGAGTACTATGATGGATTTCTTTGAGCGGGAAAAGAGTGTGGATCTTGCGTTTTGTGCCTCCTGGTACGTGGATGAAAAGGACACCGTTCTGAAACCGGCACCCGATCCGGATGAATCTTTCACCATATCCGGGTCCGGGTATTACACAAAAATATTTTTCAAAATACAACATGATCCGGAATGCGAGTAGCTGTGTGTTTAAAAAAAAGCTGATCGATCCGGCCAATTATGAGTTTGCCTATTTCCGGTATTGCGGGGACTGGCAGTTCTGGGCAGATCTTGCAGGTAGTGCCTGGAAGGTTGCTTATATAAATAAACGGTTGAACTATTTCCGGATCCATGATCAGAATGTTTCCACGGAGGCTGAAAAAAAAGGATTGAATTTCCGGGAGGGATTTATCATCTTAGACCGTATTCTGAAAAGGGAAAAGATCATGTATAAAAATCAGATTTTCAGGTATTGGGGATTAAAACTATACGAGACGGTCTTCCTGGAGAAAAAAATATCCTGGTACATTAAAATACGGATTATATTAGAGTCATTACTTACCAGGTATCAAATATTCTGGTATATGCTCTGGAATCATAAAACCAAAATAAAACTTAAAAAACTCCTGTGGCAGTAAATGATCCGCTGGTATCGGTAATCATGCCGGCTTATAATGCGGAACCGTTCATAAAGAAAGCCGTAAACAGTATCCTTTCCCAGACGTATCCTCATTTTGAATTCCTGATCTTCGAGGATGGGTCCACCGATGGTACCCTGGAAGTGCTGAAAAGATTTCAAGATGACCGTATCCGGATTTTCCATTCGGAAGTCAATCAGGGCTATCTTGTTCATCTGAATGAAGGGTTAAAAAAAAGCAGGGGTAAGTACATCGCTCGAATGGATAACGATGATTTTTCATTCAGGACCCGATTTGCCCGGCAGGTCGAATTCCTGGAGAATAATCCGGATCATGGTCTCTGTGGTTGCTGGTTCGAGGAATCCAGTGATCAAAAAGTGATGGTGAAGAAACCTCCCACCCATCATGATCAGCTTGCATTGACCCTGTTGAAAAAAAATCCATTCTGCCATTCATCGGTCATGCTCCGGAAAGAGATGTTAATTCAGCATCATATTTCTTATGATCCGGATTATTATACTTCCGAGGATTATTTATTATGGTCGCAATTGCTGGGCATGTCAAGATTACATACAATTCCAGAGGTATTGCATGTATATCATTCCCATCCGGCGAATCTCAGTACCCTTAAGCGAGATCAGCAGCGGGAACTGGCCAAAAAAATCCAGTTGATGAACCTGGAACGATTGTCGGGTAAAATGCTGAATAAGGAACAGAAGGAAATCTATCTTAAGCTCCTTTGGGGGAAACAGTTGCTGGTAAAGGAATTTCCGGTAGCCGATGAAATGTTGTATCGGCTTCTGGATCTAAACCGTGAAAATAAAGTATTTGAGTCAAAAGGATTCGATCGTTTCATCGGCCGGATGGGTCAGCGACTGCTGGTCCAGGCGGTCAAAGCAGAAAAATATACCGATACCCGGATATCAAAATTCCATGTATACAGGATGCTTCCATTGTACCGGAAGATATTCATGAATTTTAATACGAGGATTTGAGTGATAAAAAACCCACCCCTACGCCCCTCCCAGGAGGGGAAGTTTGAACTTCGAATACAAGGAGTGATTAAGAAAGAGCGATGGGAGAGGATGACGATTCGGAAGACCCACCCCTCGCCATCGCCGGAGCCAACACACCTGCCTGTCGGCAGAAAGGCTTCCCTCCTGGGAGGGGAATATCGAACTTTGGATTGGAAGGGTGATACAAAAGTGAATTCAGTGTGGGAAAATGACAGGTAAAAACCACCCCTTACATCGCAGAGCCCTGCGCACACCTTCCGGAGGAGGGGAAGTTTGAGCTTCAGATTAAAACAGGAACATTTCGGATTGAATCAGTACTTAAATTGTATAGATCAGTCAGAACAAGAAATCAACCATGAATATTAATTATTCCCCTCCATGGAGGGGTGTAGGGGTGGGTTCATGATTCGAATATCGATCCCTTGCCATTGTACAAATAAATACCATTTGTGTCCTGGTGCCTTCTTGGCAATTAATTCATAATATGTCAGTTCCACTTGTATCCGTGATCTTTCCCGTTTATAATGCAGAAAAATACCTCGGACAGGCACTGGAAAGCATACTCAGCCAGACTTTTCAAGACGTGGAATATATCCTGATCAACGATGGAAGTACGGATGGTTCAGGGGAGATCATTAAAAGAAAAAGAGATTCGCAGATCCGTTATTGCGAACAGGAAAACCAGGGGGTAGCCAAGACACTGAACCGGGGGCTTTCCCTGGCCCGGGGGGAATACATCTGGCGGCACGATGCCGATGACATCTGCGAACCTGATCAACTGGAAAAGCAGGTCCGGTTCCTGGAGGAACATGCGGATATAACAATGGTGGGTATGCAAGTAGCCTTTATGACCGAACGGGGGAAAATTGCCCGGGATTGCCGGCACCCGAAAAACCATTGGTTTGAGGGACAGTCTTACAGGCTGGTGAAACGGGAAGATTTTAATCCCTATTCCCCGATCACCCATGCCACGGTTTTGATGAGAAAAAAAGCGATCCGTGAACTGGGCGGTTACCGGGAAGCTTTCAAAACCTCCGAGGATACCGATCTCTGGCTCCGGTTGATCGAGCGATACAGGGCGGCGGTGCTGAACGAATGCACCTATTATGTCCGGCAGAATCCGGTTTCCAGTACCCGGCGTAATGCCGGTACGGTGGATTTTTACAGGAATCTGGCTTTTGCCTGTTATGAAGAACGCTTGCGGACGGGGAAAGACAGGCTGATGGATGGGGGCGTGGTGGAGGAACCCGGAAAAGATCCCGGGTATGATCCCGGGTATGATCCCGGGACAAGCCCGGCACAGGACCCGGGACAGGGTCCGGGACAGGGTCTGGGAGGAAATTTCCGGGACGATCTGTTGAATTATCAGTACAAGATCGCCTTAAATGCCCGAGATGGGAAACAGATTGTTCAAATATTTTATCTTTCATTGCGTGATGGGTGGAAGATTGCCCGCACCTGGAAAGCGCTTTTTTTCCCTCTTCTGGGAAATGATTTAGTAAACCTAGGGGTAAAGATAAAGAGGGCCTTTCGATGAATCTTTATTTTTTCGGTGCGGATGATACCTGGGAGAATCTTCTGACCAGGGGTTTTTACCGCCGGAATACCTGCCTGCTGAAAGCCTTTGCAACACTGGATGGGATCGACCGTGTCATTGTGGTTCACCGGACCACCCGGCCCAAAATGCTCAAAAAGTTGAAAAATACAAGAAAGAGGGGGGATAAAGTTTATGATGTATTTTTCGCCACAATTTTTCCGGATATACGAGCATTCAGCTTTTTCAACCGATGGCTGATCCGGGTACAAATTTTCCGGCAGACCGGATCTGTTTCGAAACCGGAGGATCTGTTATTTACCTACTGGCCAAAGGGATACCTGGCCTGGAAAGCAACCCGATTGCCAGGTTATCTGGTGTTCGATGCGGATCATCACCTGATCGAAGATCCACATCTCGACCCGGTGGAACGGGAAGACCGGATCAGGCTGATGAATGATATTTTTCTTACGGCTGATTGGATCATCAGTGGGGCCCGGAGCATGTTGTCCTGGGTGAAAGAACAGGGATTTGAAAATACGTTTCGTGTGAGGAATGGTGTGGATCTTGATCGGTTTCAGGATCAGAAAAGGAAAAACAGGGCCATTTCAAAATCACCGGTGATCGGATACCTGGGAACCCTTTCCCGGTGGATCGACTGGGACCTTTTTTATCAGCTGATCGAACGGAATCCTTCCTATCAAATTCATATCGTCGGCCAGCCACATAAAAGCGATAAACAAGAGAAATTAATGGAATTTCCAAATGTAAAAATGTATGGGCATCGTTCACCTGAAGAGGTAGCCGAACTTTTAACCTCATTTGATGTAGGCCTGGTGCTTTACAGGAAACATCCTGCCCTGGATGTCGACAGTATGAAGATCTATGAATATCTGGCTGCAGGGATCCCGGTGGTTTCGACGCGTTTTCATGAATATCTGAAAAATGATTTTAATGACCTTTTATACCTTGGAGATACCGTAGAAGAACTTGAAAAATGTATTATGGAGGCAATGAAAACCTGGAAAATGCGGGATAAAGACCGGGTGGAATTCATTCAGGTGAGTGACTGGTCGGAGAGGGTACAGGAAGTAATCGATTTGTGGGCATTTAGAAGACCAGTAAGATAACAAAATAAATGCATAATGGAACTGTTCCTGAAGGACCATATTCATTTTTTCATGCTGGAAAAAATATGAAGAAATGAAAAAAATATTGCGGAATCTGCTTCCTCTTCCGAGTCGGTTAATGATACATCAGATCAGAAAATATTTCTGGTTATTAGATCCATCCACCAAACCACATAAGAGATTTATAATTTATGGAACTGGGAGATCGGGCAGTGAACTTCTCACATCACTATTAAATTCTCATCCGGAAATTTATTGTGATCATGAAATTATGGCCAGAAAATCAGTGCATACGGTTTTATCTCCCCAACTATTCATGGAGGCAGTTTCAAGAAAGGCCAGAAAAAAAGGTGCCTCAATTTATGGATGCAAATTGATGAGTTACCAGGCATTAGGACAAAAATTTGTTAATAAATATCATTTCTTGAAATCACTTTCGAATGGTGGATGGAAGGTAATTCACATCAGAAGAAATAATATTCTTGATATTGTCCTTTCCTTATTGAATGCAAACCAAGATAAAATTTGGGTCTTAAAAAAAGAAAATGTATTTCAACAGGATAAATTATTTGTTGATCCCCATGAACTGATTTCCAAGATCAAATATTTTCATAATATTTTCAGAACTGAGGAACAAAGTCTTGAAGGAATCCCACATATTAGAATTACGTATGAAAATGACCTTTTACATGGAAACTGGCAACCAGTAATGGATTTGGTTTTTGATTATTTGGAGATAAATAGACACGCCGTAAAATCCAATGTAAAGAAAAAGGCCTATGGGAGCTATCGGGAAAAAATAGAAAATTATGATGAAATTGAAAGAGTTCTGTATGAAAATAATTTTAACAGATTCCTGAATTCTGAAAAGAATAATCCTTATAGATAATTGGTATAGTATTCCATGTAATCAAGACGAATTCCTTATTAATTGAAAAATTAATTACTTGTACTTGTCAGATTAATAATAAGAGTCATCAAATCAGGTATCTTAAAATTCTTGCTTATTCGAATCAGCGATCTGAAATATCCTTATCCCTCCAGAAAGATTTTGATTCATGTTAAAAAATATTAGATAAAAGATTGTTTCGATTCCTATTGAATTTAAATTATGATTTATGAAAAACGAATTTATATGAAATAGAGACAAAGAATAATGCTCGTCTCTTCATGCACCATTATCCTTAAAAATTTATTTAGTATATCTAGTCGTATAATGCCCAAAATCATAAGAATCAGCGTTGTAATTCCGGTAAAAAACGTTGCTTACACGATACGTGAATGTATCAATGGAATAAGAAATCAAACTCTCTATGATCAGACCGAGATCATTTGCGTTGATTCGGGATCAACAGATGGTACACTTTCCATTTTAGAAAAATTTCCGGATGTGAGGATTTTTAAAATTAGACCTGAAGAATTTAACCATGGCGATACTAGGAACCTTGGTGTTAAGTATGCCATTGGAGAATGGGTAGTGCTTACGGTGGGAGATGCCCGATCCGCAGATGAACGATGGCTGGAAAAAATGGTCAGACATTTTGATGATCCTGAGGTGGCTGCTGTGTGCGGCCAGCAGGTAGTCCCTCATGAACCGGACAAAAATCCCCACCAGTGGTTCAGACCACAGGGTCCTGATGGTGTGCGGGAAGTTTATTTTGGGAATTCCAGAGATTTTGAAAATCTGTCATCCCGGGAAAAATACAATGTCTGTAAGTGGGATGATGTGACTGCTGTTTACCGAAGAGAAGTCTTACTGCAAATTCCTTTCCGGCGAATCACTTTCGGGGAGGACATGTCATGGGCAAGGGATGCGCTTTCCAGTGGGAAAAAGCTGGTTTATGATAAATCAGCAATAATATATCATTACCATGATGCCAATTTCGATTATCAATATAGACGGACACTTACTGTATTATATTATGTTTATAAGAATTTTGAATACATTAAGGAGAATCCTTATAAAGTCGGATATCCATTCCATCTGATCTATTGGAATATAAAATACAAAGTGCCCATCAAATGGATAGGTTACAACCTGATTCTCATGGTTGCCACTACGATTGCCCACCGGGATATCAGAAGATGGTTAAGGCAGGGCGAAGAACATCTGGATTTCATGCATGAAAAAATATGTAAAATAGCGCCACAGGCTACAAAACAAAAAAATGAGAAAGGAGGCCGGTAATAAGAATCCACTCGTAAGTGTGTTGATGACGGCGTATAACCGTGAGAAATTTATTGGAGAAGCCATTCAGTCCGTGATTGAATCTACCTATCAGAATTGGGAGCTGATCATTGTCGACGATGGGTCTAATGACAATACTGTCAATATCGCCCGTGAATTCGCTTCAAAAGATCACCGGATTCGTGTTTATGTGAATGAAAAAAACCTGGGGGATTACCCGAACCGGAACAAAGCCGCCGAATACTCAAAAGGAGAATACCTGAAATATGTGGATTCAGATGACCTCATTTATCCTCATTGCCTCGATATCATGGTCCATTACATGGAAAAGTTTCAGGCAGCAGGCTACGGCATTGGACAGCTACCGCCAAACAGGGAGCGTCCTTATCCCATCCTCCTGGGTCCTGAAGAAGCCTATGAATACAATTATTTTAAATCGTCTATACTTATAAAATCACCCCTGTTCGTCATTTTCCGAAAATCGGTTTTCCTGGAAACAGGAGGATTTCCAACCGAAAGAATGACGAGCGATTATGAAATGTGGCATCTGTTATCCCAGAAACATGCTGTTCTTTTAATGCCACAGGATCTGGCCTGGTACCGGAGACACGGCGAGCAGGAAATCAGCGACCGGGGGAAATTTACACTCAATTATCTGAAAATCACTTATAAATATATCAGACACACGCAATGCCCTCTGAATGGGAGAAGGAAAAAATTATTATTATCAAAACTGAGAAATTACAAGATCAAATTGATCTATCGATCACTTAAAAGAGGCAGGTTACTTGAAATACCGAAAATAATAAAGGTCTGAATCTGATGAAGTGGTTATTTAAATTCATAAAAGAATTTAAGGTGTTATCATTATGGAGGGTGTTTCAGTTTAATCGTGAACCGGTGATCATCTGCGGCTGTGGCCGTTCCGGGACGAGTTTGCTCCTTGCCATCCTGGATGCGCATCCACATATTAAGGGAATAGATTATGAAACCAATATCCTGGTTTGGAAGAGATTTTTTAATTGGAATTGGGCCAATGGGATTGTCCACCGGTTGAGGATATTCAACCGGCTTATCAGGATTGACATAAAACCAAGTGCCAGGAGATGGTCCGAAAAAACACCCCGGAATGTATTATTTATTCCTATGATCTTGAAAGAATTGAATCGTAAAGTCAGGATCATCCACATCATCCGGGATGGAAGGGATGTGTGTACTTCCTACCATCCGACTACAAAAGGATATCATGTCCCCATTGAACGCTGGGTGATGGATGTAAGTGCCGGGCTGGAATATGTGAATGATCCATGCGTTTTGACTGTTCGCTATGAGGACCTGGTCCTTCAATTTGAAGAAACAATAAAAAAGATACTCGGTTTCCTGGATGAACCATTTTCAGAAAAATTGAGATCCTATGATAAAAATACAACCATTCAAAAACACTCAGCCTGGTTTCACGGGATCAGACCATTATCCAATGCATCCATCGGAAAATGGAAGAAACCAGAACATCATGAAAGAATGAAGGAATTTTATCATGACGCAAGAGCAATGGAACAAATGAGGCAATTGAGTTACCTTGATTGATATGGCCGCCCCACTGGTATCGGTAATCATTCCCGCATATAATTCAGGTGAATATATTCCAGATTCCCTGGATTCAGTCTTCAATCAGACATTTAAAGACCTTGAGATTATTGTAGTAGATGATGGGAGTACGGATCATACCCTGGAAGTGGTCGAAAGATTCGGCACGAAGATCCGTTTGATCAAACAATCAAATGGAGGAGCACCCGCTGCGAGGAACCATGGATTTTCAATTTCGAAAGGGAAATTCATTCAATTTTTAGATGCGGATGATCTTTTGTCTCCCCGAAAGATCGAGGTCCAGGTGAATGTATTTAGAGGGAAGGAGGATTGTATTGCCAACGGACGATGGGGAAGGTTTTATTCCAATGATCCATTGAATGAAAAGGTCCAATGGGGGCCTCATCCTTCCCTCCAGGAGGATCTCAACCCGGTTGAATGGCTCTGTAAGACCCACATGTCACAGACTGCCTGCTGGTTAACACCGCGAACCCTGATCGAAATGGCCGGTCCCTGGGATGAATCGCTTGTGATTAACCAGGACGGGGAATTTTTTACCAGGGTGGTGTCTGCCAGCAAGAAAGTATATTTTTGTGATGAAGCAAAAATATATTACCGATCCCGTCTTCGGGAATCCATCACCTCGCGGGCAAAATCAGACCAGGCCCTGGATTCTTTTTTCCGAACCTGTCAATCATTTGAAAAAGTTATCAGAAAGTTGGAAGATACCGAAAGAACGTGGTTGGCCTGTGCCAACAAGTACCAGGAATTTGTTTATTCTGCCTTTCCTGTCCGGATGGACCTTGTAACGGGGGCAGAAAAGAAAATACAGGAACTGGGGGGCAGTACCTGGCCTCCCTATAAAGGAAGTTCGATCAATCATTTATTGACCGGACTGTTCGGCTGGAAATTTCCGGCAAGGTTACGTCATATACTGAGATAATTTTCTTTATTGGCCAGGATACTTTTTATTACCACCGCCAATTTATCCTCCAATCCAAGATTGTTGAAAGAGGTCAGGCTTGCCCTGGCGTTGAAGGATGATCCTGAAATACTGGCCTTCAGGCAGGGAGGATGGAGCGATGCAATGGATGATCAGATCGTTGAAAAACTGGGCGTGAAGGTAACCCATCTTTCAGCCTTGCGGAAACCGGCAATTCCCTGGATCAGGAGCAGCCTGGTCCAAGAGATCTGCAGGAAAATAGGACGGTGGAATAAGAAGGATCTGAAAATAACAGCCTATGCGGTCTCCAAAAGAAGTTATCTTTTCAGTAAGATATCTGAAAAAGATCAGGGGCCATCATGCTCTGGTGATCGGCCATAATATGGGCGCCTTATACCCCGCCTGGTGGTACGCAGAACAAAAAAACATACCCTTTGCATTTGATGTGGAGGATTATCATCCGGGTGAAAAAATTTATAAGGATGCAAAAAATGAAACTGTGCGCAGGAAGATATTATTAGAAAAAATTTTACCGGATGCAACGTATTCCAGTTACGCAAGTCCTTTGATCAGGGAGGCCATCAGTGGTCGTCTTAAATCTGACAAGGTTAGATTACTGATCAATAATTGTTTTCCGCAAAATGAGTTCATTTTAAATACTGAACCGACAGGTAAAGTAAAATTCATCTGGTTCTCTCAAAACATTTCGCATAGCCGGGGATTAGAGCTTATGATCGAGGCAATGAAAGCTTTCGGAGATGACCTGGAATTACACCTGACCGGGAATCTGGACCCCAATTTTCATCCTGAAATGGCAAATAATCTAGCATTCCTTAAGATCCATCCACCTCTTCCACCCGTTGAATTGAATCGTTCGCTAGGTCAATATGACGTGGGCCTGGCCATTGAGTTGAACCGCTCGGATTATAACCGGCAGATCTGCCTGACCAATAAGATCTGGTCTTATTTTCAGGCAGGTTTATACATCCTGGCAACGGACACCCAGGCACAGCAATTATTTATGAAAGACCATCCCGGATGTGGTGAAATATGTTTTCAGGATGTATCCGGTATCAGGAAATCCCTGAAAAAAATTATTCAAAATATTTCCGAAATCAGGAAACAAAAAACAAGGCGCTTCAATAATGCCCAGGAATATGGTTGGGAAAAGGAAAGTATAAAATTAAAAACTGCCTGGGATCAGATCTTTTCACGGTGACCACCGGTAAAAAACTTAATATCATCATTGTATCCGGACATTTTCCTCCATCCAATCTGGTCGGAGTTCACCGGGCAAGATATCTGACAAAATACCTGCCCCATTTTAACATAAATCCCATTCTGGTTACCGTTCATGAGAAATATTATGAAGAAAAGCTGGATTATCCTCTCCTTGATCTGATCCCGGAATACGTAAGGGTAGAAAAAGTGAATGCTTTTAAAATCGGACCCTTCAGGTTGATCGGAGATATCGGATTGAGAGGTTTTTTTCAGTTACTTTCCAGAATAATGAAATTGATCAGAACCGAAAAAATCTGTTTTTTATACATTACCCTTCCCTCTTTTTACGCGGCTATCCTGGGCAGACTTGTACACATTTTAACCGGAATTTCCTATGGGATTGATTACCAGGATCCCTGGGTGCATTTTTTCCCGGGGAGTGAGAAAAAATTCAGTAAAGCCTGGTGGGCAACAATATTTTCGGGAATCTTAGAACCCTTTGCTGTGAAAAGAGCCTCTCTGCTTACCGGGGTCAATGAAAAATACTATGAAGGGGTGGTAAAGCGGAATCCCCATTTAAAAACTCACTGTCAATTCCTATCCATGCCAATCGGGATCGATGAAGAGGATTTTGAACACGTGTCCGTTGATCCTTCCAATACCCTATTCAATCAAAATAAGAAGCTAAAATTAGTCTATGCCGGTGCCCTGCTGCCCAGGGCCTTGGAACCATTCCGGTATTTTTGCCGTGGAATGGCCGCCATGAAAGATGAACTCAAGGATATTGAAATTTATTTTATTGGAACGGGGAAGCCTCATGGTAGTGAAATAGTATCCTATATAAAACCCATTGCGGAAGAAGCCGGCATCTGGAATAAAATTGTATTTGAACATCCCGGGAGAATTTCCTACCTGGATACCCTGGGTCACCTGAAGTTAGCGGATGGAATCTTAATCCTGGGCAGTGATCAAATGCATTATTCTCCTTCCAAGGTGTATCAATCCATGCTGGCTGAGAAACCCATTTTCGCCATCCTGAATTCACAATCTGATATTGCGGATACTATCATGAAAAGCAAGACAGGGATGGTCCTGCCGTTCGATGGTCCCAATCCTGAACAAATTGAGACTAAAATAGGAGAGTACCTGTTGAATTTTATTCAGCTACAAATGAAAGATACTGGCAAAATCATGGATCGAACAGCCATCAGACCTTTTCTGGCAAAGAATATAACTAAAAAGCTGGCCGATTATTTAAATTCAACCTTTCTTACCGAGGCCGGAACTGATAAAAAAAATTTATTGATCATATATCCCCACTGGCCTCCTTCCAACCTGGCTGGGGTTCACCGGCCCCGTTTAATCTCCAACAATCTTCCCAATTTCAATTGGCATCCCATTATCCTCACTGTATCCCACCAATATTACGAAGAACCCCTGGATTGGGGGATCGTTAATACGGTAAGCGATCAGGTAGAAGTCATCTATACAAGGGCAATACGGGTGATGAAACCCAGGATCATCGGGGATATCGGATTGCGTGGTATGAAATTTTTATACCGGGAGGCAAAAAGAATGATTGAAAGTCGAAATATTGATTTTATCTGGATCCCGATCCCTTCGTTTTACACCTCCTTACTGGGCCGCCGGCTTTATGATAAATATCAATTACCCTATGGAATTGATTACATCGATCCTTGGATCCGGGATATCAGTAACCGGAGGAATTGGCGTTCCGTATTGAGCCTCTGGCTGGCCAGGATCCTGGAACCTATTGCTGTAAAAAAGGCTTCTCTGATCACGGGAGTAGCATATGAATACTATAAACCTGTTTTAGAGCGGAATTTCCCCTATCTTCTTGATGATCAAAACTCCACAAATTCACCCCGATCCCACGTATCCGCTTCTCGGCATTTCCCCGTTTCCCCGTCTCCGCATTTCCCCATCTCCCCGTCTCCCCATCTCCCTGTTTCCCCGTCTCCGCATTTCCCCGTCTCCACATTTCCCCGTCTCCAGATCAACCGATCTACCGGTTTACCGATCACCCATTTAGCTTTTCCCTACGGTTTTGATCCGAATGACTATAAGGTGAAGCCAGTAAATACCGAGCTGCCCTGGGATCCGGATAAAACGATCTATCCCATCGTTTATGCAGGTGCCTTTCTGCCCAAAGCCCGGATCCTGATGAATTTATTTTTTCAATCTCTTAAGGAGATGAAAATAAATTCCGAAATGCCACCTGGTGTAAAAATTTATTTTATTGGAACAGGTGCCTATGATGGAGAGACCCTACAAAAAATGAGCAGGGAAATGGGTATAGAGGAATTAATTGAAGAAAAACGGGAGCGATTGCCCTATCTCTCCATTCTGCATTTCCTTAAAAATGCATATGGTGTGATGGTGATAGGCAGTACGGAACCACATTATACGGCTTCCAAAATTTATCAGGCGCTCTTAAGCACCCGGCCGGTGATGGCTTTATTACACGGTAGAAGCCAGGCCTATGAGGTACTCAGAGAAGTGAAGGGAGATAATTTCACCCTTGCCTTTGATAATGTTGATGAATCACTTAAGACAGAAATCAAGGAAAAATTCAAGAGATTGTTATCCGCGCCGGCTGATTGGGCTCCAGTTCTGCAAGGTTTAACAAAATATTCCGCCAAAGAATCAGCTGGGAAGTTGGTAAGGAAGATGGAGGAGATCCTTTGTCTGAAAGATGAAAAAAGATTCAACGGGCGGAAGTAACTTCCGCCCGAGAGGATTTTACTTTGCTTTCAGAACTTTGGAATTTGTTAAATATCATTCCTGTATAAAGAATAACCTATATTATTCACTAATTGCTTGAAAAGGATATCCATTATTACCTCCCATGTTATTCAATACAATGCCCCTCTCTTCAAAGAACTGGCACGTTCTGATCGTTTTGAAATAAAAGTTTTTTATACCTCTGGTGATAAAAATACGGGCATAGATGCCGGGTTTAGAAGGTCGATAAAATGGGATATTCCAATGCTGGATGGATACGAGTTTGAATTTCTGGAAAATCAAGCTTCAAATCCCGGGTTAGGCCGGTTTCTTGGTATACGGAATCAAAAAATCCTGGAACGTATCAAACAATTCAGGCCTGATTTTATTCTGGTGTATGGTTGGAATTATCACAGCCATCTTCAGGTGATGCGTCAATTTCATGGGAAAATTCCGGTCTGGTTCAGGGGAGATTCCACCTTGTTGGATGAGAAGGCCGGGCTGAAGCGTGTCTTGCGCAGAATATTCCTTACATGGGTCTATCGATCAGCTGATAAATTCTTATATGTGGGCAGGGCAAATAAAGATTATTTCCTGGCTCATGGTATTCCTGAAAATCAACTGATCTATATACCCCATGCCGTGGACAATGATCATTTTTATGATTCACCCGGGAGAATGTATGAAAGTAAGGCCCGTCAATGGCGGGCAGAGCTTGGTATACCGGAGGAAGCGATCGTTTTTCTATTTGCCGGTAAATTCATCCCTAAAAAAGATCCTTTTCTACTGATCAAGGCCTTTAAGCAGTTAAATCCATCAACTCCTCAACCCTTCAACCCTTCAACTCTTCAACCCTTCAACTCTTTAACACATGAACCCTTCAACTCTTCAACCCTTAAACCCATATACCTAATTCTCGTTGGCAATGGCCCCCTCGAACACCGTATTAAGAAAGAGGTTTCCGGACATCCCAACATTCTTTTCCTTCCATTCCAGAATCAGTCTAACATGCCCGTAGTATACCGTTTGGGAAATGTTTTTGTTTTGCCTTCAAAAGGTCCGGGTGAGACCTGGGGGCTGGCCATCAACGAAGCCATGGCCTGTGCAAGGCCCATCCTGACCAGTAATAAAGCAGGAGGCAGTGAAGATCTGGTGAAGGAGGGGAGAAATGGATATATATTCCGTGATCAGGATCTAAAGGATTTAACTGAAAAAATGAAAATCATGGTAAAGAAAAACAGTGAATTGGAACATCTTGGATTGGAAAGCAAACGGATCATAGAGGATTTCTCCTACAACCGAATTGTTCATACCATGGAACAGCTTGTAGGAAGTTAATCGAAGAAATTGTGAATAAAATTCTTTTTATACTGGGTGCTTCTTATATAGGTGGATTGGAGCGGATTGCTTTTGACCTGATAAAAGGATTAAAATCGAATGGTTTTCAAACTAAATGTATTATCAATGGTTGGAATGATGGAACGTTCAGGAAGATGCTCAAGAAGGAAAATATTGATCATACTGAGATTAAAATAGGTTCTTTATATATTCACAAACCTCTTTGGACGCTTGGAACCCTGTATCATTATCCTGCTGCCATTTATCAGATAAATAGGGTCATCCGGGATTTTCAGCCGGATATTGTAATGCATTATTCCTACCGGATTTTTTTAATGATCTATCCTGTAATCCGCAGGTGCAGGAATTATTTTCATGTTCATGAGCGATATCAAGGTTTTTATTATCAAAAGCTCAGTTTACCTTTAATGCTTAAAAAGGTAAACCATTTTATCGCATGTTCTGATTTTATCCGAGAAAACTTGATTAAAACAGGGATTGAAGCTGATAAAACGATCACTATTCATAATGGGATCGAATTTAAAGAAACCGGATTCATCAGAAAACCCGGAGATATAATTGAAATCGGGATCGTTGGCCAGGTTATTCCCCGGAAAGGCCATCATATCCTGATTAAGGCGTTGCGCATTGTTCATTCTGATTATTCTAATTTTCGACTTCATATCTTCGGAAAAGGAGAAGAAAATTATGTACCGATCTTAAGAGACAGATCCAGACCTTTATCATCGAGGATCAGGTCCTGTGGCATGGATTCGAAGAAAACCGGGACCGGATCTATTCGCAACTCGATCTGGTGGTGGTGCCTACCATCGATGATGAACCGTTTGGATTATCCGCCCTGGAACCTGCTTTATACAGGATCCCGGTAATCGTAAGCCGGGTTGGTGGCTTACCCGAGATTGTCAGAGACGGATACAATGGCTTTTATTTTGAAAATAAAAATGCCCATGATCTTGCCAGCCAGTTAAAGAAATTTTTGAATGACCGCAAAATATTAGCTGAAATGGGGAATAATCACTATGAGGAGGCCTATAAAAAATTCTCCATGGACCGCATGGTCGATGAATTTATAAACCTGTTTGAATGAACACGGATAGATCTATTATTTTTTTACATCCGCCCGATCAGATGAACAGGATCCGGTTTTATTATAAAAAATACCTGGAACGAAAACATCCCCTGTTTTTTTTGAGCAATGAAAATCTTATAAATGGTAATCTAGATTATGCCCAGTTAAACAGACTGCATCCCTTATGCCTGATCTATGCAGATACCGGCCCGGTTCCCTTCAATATCTACGATTCACCCTGGCCAACATTTTGTTTCCACATCGATACTTTTTCGACATTAAAAAACAGGATCAATATTTCCCGCTTGTTTGATGTCACCATTGTCTTTCACCCTGAGTTTAAGATCCTTTTTGAGCGGCACGGTATTAAAACAGAAGTTTTGACTCACGCGATAGATCATGAATGCTTCAGGCATCAGGATGACAAAGAAAGACAACTCGAAGTGGCTTTTATTGGTGATATAAAAAGAAACAATTATTCGGTACGAAGGAATTTTGTTAAAGTCCTGCCTTCCACATTTAAGACAAATGATTTTTCAAAATATTACGAGTGGGAGGAGATGATCAAAATATATACAAATTCCAGGATTGTAGTAAATATTGGAAGGAATGATTATCTGAAGGATGCCAATCTGCGATGTTTTGAAGCCATGGCATCGGGTGCTTTACTGTTTAGCCTTTCGCCGGCTGAACTTTCCGAACTAGGTTATATTGAGGGTACTGATTTTGTAGGATTTGATGATCAAAAAGGACTTATTGAAAAAATTAATCATTATTTACTTAATAAGGATGAAAGAAAAAAGATTGCGGCGAATGGTCAAATAAAAACCCTTAAATTCCACAATTATCAATTGAGGATCGATCAATTATTAAAGATCCTAAATGATCACCATAAGTTTGAAAGAAAACTTGATGGCTATCAGGTGAATCTTATTTTTTATAAGGATTCGATTGTCAAAAGAAATCATAAACAAGCGAGGGAATTTTTTATCCAACTCTTCAGATTAAATGCGATCAGGGCACTCGCAGTTTCATATCTTTTATTGATCCCATTTTTTTCGGGGCTTAAAAACCGGAGTTTAAACAAATGAATCCGCAAAGAATAGATTTTATAATCATAGGTGCACAGAAGGGGGGGACCACCACCCTGTTTGAGATCCTGGCCCGTCATGAAGAGGTCGCCATGTCAAAGATCAAGGAACTCAATTTTTTTAATGTAATTAGAGAACTGACAACCGAGAATATCAAGAGATATCATGATAATTTCAATTGGCAGGAGGGCAAAATATATGGCGAAGCTTCCACCCGCTATACCCAATATCCCCTATATAATGATCCAGCCATGCAGATATTTAAATATAATCCCCGGATTAAACTGATCTATATAATACGGGATCCTATTGACCGCATTCTATCACAGTATAGTTTCTATCGGATTCAGGGATTGGCAAAAAAGCCTTTTGAGCAGGAAATATTTTCTAATGAGGAATTTCTGACAACAGGAATGTATTCTTATCAAATAAGCCAGTTCCTGAAATATTTTGGCCGGAAGCAGATCCTTGTCCTGTTTTTCGATGACCTGATACATCATTCCGATAAAATAAAAAAGCAACTGGCAGATTTCCTGGGTATTGATATGACAAAATTCAGTGCTGATCATATTCACAAAAATAAAAGTGAAGGAACATTTTATAAAACTTCATTCATCAGGCTTATCCAACAATCATATCTTTACAAACCATTGAATTTCCTGATCCGGGATAAATTGAAAGATCCTTTGAAACAAATTTTTTATAAAAGATCTACAAAAGTGGTTTTCTCGGAAAAATTAATGAAAAAATTAGTGGAATATTACCGGGAAGATATTCAGCAGATGGCTGCATATACTCAATCCGATCTATCACACTGGTATAAGAAAGATTTACAGAAATCTATAGAATGAGCTTCAGGAACCAATTAAGGAGAATACAGCTTTTAATCAGCAGGCAATCCTCCCTGGTTGATATTCTTATCAAAGCAAAAAACCAGATTGATGCCATTATCAGGCTCAGAATAACCAGCACCATAAAATTTGATAAAAATGGGGAAAAGAAAATCTTGGCTCAAGTCATCCCACTGTCTCACACCATGGTAGATATTGGAGCTAATCTTGGACAGTTTACGGATGAAATACTAAAGATCAGAAAAGAAACTCAGGATCTCAGGATTTTTCTTTTCGAACCTTCGAAAAAGGCCTTTGAAATTCTGAAGGATAAATGGAAAGATAAATCGATTGTTATTTTCAATGAAGGTCTTTCGGATGAAAAAAATACGGGCAAATTCTATGAGAAAAGCATTGATCATCAGACTTCATCGCTTTTTATGCCATTGAATGAGATGATATACGATGAGATCCTGGTTTCAATAGACCGGCTGGACAATTACCAGTCAGTAATCGGTGAGATTGATTTCTGTAAAATCGACACCGAAGGGAATGATTATTATGTGCTAAAAGGGGCTGAAAATTATTTAAAGAATAAGAAAATCAGGTTTCTCCAATTCGAATACGGACCCCACTGGATATTAAGCGGATCCACTTTATACAGATGTATAGAATATTTGAGAAAGCTGGATTATGAAGTGTTTTTAATCAGAAAAGATGGGCTTTACGGTTTTAATTATAAAAAATGGGGAGAATTTTTTGGATATTCTAATTTTTTTGCTGTCAGGAATGAAGATAAAGCATTAATTTCAAATATTATTGCAGGCAAATTTTAAATGGCGGGGGAAAATACAATCAGATTATTAAGGAGGAACTATTCAACCAGTGTTCCGGGTATTGCCTGGATTGGGATGGTATTCGTTCTTTTTTTGGCCATTCTTGATTTTAATCTTTCCTTCAAGCTATTAACCAGTATTGCCTTTGTCCCTTTTATCTTTATTCTGTTCTGGCGCCCCGGTGAACCCAATATTCTTCTTTTTGGCATTATGATGCAATGGCTCACCATTACGATCAAAGTTTTTTATGATCTAATTACGGCTGAGGAATATTATGAACTTTTCAGATACAATCAGAAAATTGATGAAGCATTTAATTTGAGCCTGTACGGATTGGCTGCCTTTATCCTGGGTATTTATTTATCGACCAGGAGGATTCCCAATATCGATCTTAACCAACAAATCAGGATATTAAGGACCTACAATGTCCGGAGACTCTTCTGGTTCTATATATTTTTTTCAATTTCCATGGGTTTGCTTCATGTGATCCGGTACAAGGTGCCAGGTTTGTTTCAGGCTTATACTGCTCTCTCATGGATCAAATGGGGCTTTTTCTTTTTTCTGTTTTTTTTGGCACACAAAAAGAATGAATATAAAATTCAGTTATATATTTTAATATTCCTCGAATTTATAATGGGGCTTGGAGCTTTTTTTTCTGAGTTCAAGGAAATATTATTTTATTCAATATTCGCCCTGGTAGCGCTGAACAGGAAATATTCTATCAATCAATATATCATTTTTTCATTTTTTCTCACCGTGGTGATTTATTTTGGAATTCTATGGACATCCATTAAAGGCGAATATAGGAATTATCTGACGGGAGGAGAATACTCTCAGAAAGTAACAGTTGGGAAACTTGAGGCAATAAATAAATGGATTGATCTTGCCATGGCTATGGATGCGGAAAAAATGAAAAACAGCATTTTTCCCCTGGTGGACCGGATATCCTACATCGATTACTTTTCGGCATGCATTAATTATGTGCCCGAGGTCGTACCTTTTGAAAACGGTACTGTCTGGCGTGATGCGATCCTTCATATAGTTACTCCCAGGTTATTTTTCCCGGATAAACCCATCGTCGATGATGCAGACCATTTAAATAAATATACCGGTCTTCGAACGAATTATAAAGGAGGTACTTCAATGAGCCTGGGATATATGGGAGACAGTTATATCGATTTTGGCCCTTTGGGGATGGGATTCCCAATCTTACTTTTGGGTTTTATTATTGGAATGATCTATAAATATCTATTGTTGAAAAGTTACAACATTGTCTGGGGTTTCATATTGATTGTGCCCATGTATTTTCTGGTTGCAGTCAATGGAATGCCTGCCATCAAGATCATGGGAAGATTGTTTACCTATTTCCTGGCTATTTATTTGTTCAACCGTTACCTGGTACCACGTATTGACAGATATTTCCGTGCCGGATAAAATCAATCTCTCATTATTTTTCAGGAAGCAACGATCCAATTATAATTCGATTGAGAATCTGTTCGGAATACTTGTTCCGATAATACAGAAAGAATGGTCTTTTAATAAACTTCAGGTGGCTTTTGAATCGGATTCCGTTCTTCATATATTAAATAATGGAAGATTCGTTGCAAGAAATAGATCTCCAATAAACCATGTCACGGGAGATATCCATTACGTAAGCTTATTTCTACCTGGCGAAAAAACCATCCTGACCATTCATGATCTATATTCAGCAAGTCGGGGGAGCTGGTTGAACCGGCTGATCATCCGGATCTTCTGGTTTTATCTACCGGCCTGGAAGGTAAGGACCATTACCGTTATCTCGGAATGGTCAAAGGAGGAATTACTAAAGATCATTCCTTTTGCCAGAAAGAAGATACGGGTGATTCCCAATCCGGTGATGATCGTATCCGGATTTTCTCCCAATGATTTCAACCGGGACAGGCCGAATATAATGATGGTCGGGACCAAACCCAATAAAAACCTCGAAGGGATGCTGGAAGCCTGCAGGACCCAGAATTGCTCTTTGACCATTCTGGGAGAATTATCCGGTGAACAGATCCACCAACTGGATACATCTCGGATCGACTATTCCCATCATTTTAATATCCCCTATGAAGAGGTGATCCAGTTATACCGGGATTGTGACCTGTTATTTTTTGCCTCCTTCGAGGAAGGATTCGGACTGCCCATCCTCGAAGCCCAGGCAGTGGGACGACCGGTGATCACTTCGAACCGGGCGGCCATGCCGGATACGGCAGGGGAGGGAGCCTGCCTGGTGGATCCGTATGATCGTGGATGCTATGCGGGAAGGATTAAGAAAGGTGATCTATGATGATGCTTACCGTGAAGAGCTGATCAAAAAAGGGTTGGAGAATATCAAACGGTTTGATCCGGAAAGGATCGCGGGGATGTACATGGAGCTGTATAAAGAGATCGCCGGAGAAGGAGAATAGAATATGTTTGAAGCTCGAGGATCGAAGCTGGAAGCTGGAAGAGAGCTCGAAGTTCGAAGCTGGAGGCTGTGAAGCTCGAAGCTGGAAGCTCGAGAGCTGGAAGGGAATTGAAACTAAAAATTCTAATTACACGGATGCAGGAAGTAAGCTGGAAGTTCGAAGCTTGAGGCTCAAAGCTGAAAGAAAGCTCGAAGTTCGAAGCTGGAGGCTGGAAGAAAAATTGCTCGAAGTTCGAAGCTCGAAGCTGGAAGAAAGCTCGAAGCTGGAAGCTCGAGGCTCGAAGGGAATTGAAACTAAAAATTCTAATTACACGGATGCAGGAAGTTTAATATTCAAGATGCTGCAGAGAAAACTAAAATGATAATTTCATATTACTTCTAAATAATAGAATGAGCCGCTATCTTTAATACAATATTTTATTTTTTTAATTTTTAAAATTCAAAACCAGCTATGAAAAAAGTACACTTCAAATTCAAAGACTTGCAGGTCTGGCAAAAAGCATTGGACTACGCTGACCGGGTAATACAACTAACCGAAAATTTAAATACGGAAAGACAACATTTCAGATTGATTGAACAATTAGAATCGAGTTCAGCATCAATCGCTCAGAACATTTCAGAGGGAAAAGGACGTTATTCGAAAAAAGAATTTGTTCAATATTTATACTTCTCAAGGGCCTCTCTTTATGAGACAATAACCCTGATTAATCTATTTCATAAAAGGAATTGGATTTCAGATGAATCTCTGGAACTAATAGAAGAGAATGCCTTTGAAATCGCCAATATGATTAAAGGCTTGATTAATTCGATATCCCGAGGTTTGTAATCGATATTTATCTAATTATTTCCGTATATATTTTTGCTTCCAGCCTCCAGCTTCGGCTTCGAACTTCGAGCTTTTTTATTTTGATCTCTGGCGGAAGTTAGTTCCGATTTATACCCACCCCTTCCCAATGCACAGCCCATCACACTCCCCTCCCAGGAGGGGAATATTTAATATTCCATCTTTTCAGCTTCGAGCTTCGTATCCTTCGAGCTTCCAGCCTCCAGCTTCGAGCAAAAAAATAATTCTTAATATTGGATCGTAAACCAAAAGTTCTCATCCTCTACGACTATTACGTCCCCGCCTATAAAGCTGGCGGACCGGTGCAGTCTTTGGCCAATCTGGTGGAAATGCTTGGGGATAAAGTTGATATGTATGTGCTGACGGGAGCGTATGACCTTTTTGAAAAGGAACCCATGGAAAATATAAGTTTCGGTCAATGGGTTAAGGTAGAAAAGGCTCAAGTATATTATACTACGATCATTTCCACTTCAATGGTAAACCGGGTAGTTACAGAAGTTAAGCCGGATATTCTCTATCTGAACGGGATGTTTTCATTTCCTCTGATGGTGTACCCTGTCATGAAATTTTTCCGCCGGAAGAAAATCATTCTGGCCCCCAGAGGGATGCTTGCCCCTGCGGCACTTAATATCAAAAAATGGAAAAAATTCCCTTATTTAATGCTATTACGGTTACTTGGCCTTCAAAAGAAGGTGACCTTTCATGCATCCAAAGAAGTCGAAGTTAAAGAGATCAGGGAACATTTTTCAACCGGCTGCCGGATCATAAAGATTGGTAATGTCCCCTTTCCGCCCAAGGAAAAGTTTGACGGAGTTGCCCCAAAGGAGGGAAAACCATTTCATCTGTATACCGTCGCAAGGATCTCTCCTGAAAAAAATGTTCATTATGTTTTTGAGGTGTTAAAAAATCATCAATCAGATTTTCCAATTAATTTGCACATCATCGGGAATCCGGAAAATGACATTTATACAAGGCATTGTTATGGCCTTGAAAAAACACTGCCCGAATCGGTATCCGTGGACTGGATCGGTCATCTGGATCAACCGGATATCAGATCAAATATCAAGGATTATCATTTGTTTTTCTTTCCTACCCTGGGTGAAAATTTCGGCCATGCGATCTTTGAAGCCCTGGGAGCCGGTAAACCGGTACTGATCAGTGACCGGACTCCGTGGCATGGATTGGAGGAAGCGAAAGCGGGATTTGAATTGTCCCTGGATGATCCGGATGTCTGGCTGGAGAAGATCCATTTTTTTGTAGGGATGGATGAAAAAACCTATGGATCATGGTCACGGGGAGCCTGGGAGTATGCGAGGAATTATTATGAAAAGCAGGATCTGAAGAAACAATATTTGGAAATGTTTTCTGTTTAGCCACCATGGCACGGGAACCTTCGATAAATCCACCCCCTCCCCCCGCCAGCGGGGGACATAGGAATCTACATTAAAATTCGTTTGCAACCAGTTCCTCCCTCCATTACCTTCCTCTAAAGCTGAAGTTACTTCCGTTTTATACCCACCCCTTCCCAATGCACTGCCCATCCCACCTGCCTGCCGGCAGTCAGGCTCCCCTCCCATGCCTTCCCCCGATTATGATCGGGGTTCGGCAGGCAAGCAGGGAGGGGAATATTTAAGGTTCCATCTTTTCAGCTTCGAGCTTCGAACTTCGAGCCTCGAGCTTCGAGCTTCGAGCTTCGAGCTTCCAGCTTCCAGCCTCCAGCTTTTATATTTTACATCCATCATTTTACATTTTCATAATTACTTTTTTTAGCTTTACCGCATGAATAAGATCCATCCCAGTATACGGTTCGTTATCAAGCTTATTCTTTTATACCTGTTCTTTTACGGACTCAGCCTGGCTCTGATCGGATGTACTTCGCCTGCAGGAAAATTTTATATTCCTTTCCTGGCAGAAAAGCTGAACCTGGTGGAAGGATACAGGATGTTCCTTTTATATGCCAGTGAAGTATTCTCAAGAATATCGGGATTTGAAAGTCAGGTAATGCTCCCATATCATCTTAAGGTAGGTAACAGCGGGATTACCCTGGTCTATTCCTGCATGGGTTACGGACTGATGAGTCTGTGGCTCGCACTGGTGATCGCTTATCCATCGCGTTGGAAGCAGAAGATCCTGCCCCTGATCGGAGGTTTGATCCTGATCAATTTGTTGAATATCCTCCGGATCGGAGGCCTGGCCATTTTATATTCTGAAGGGAAAACCGAGATCTTCAGCTGGATCGATCATCATACCCTGTTCAATACCGTGGTTTATGTGGTGATGTTCATCGTATTTGTTATTTGGATCCGAAAAATTGGATATGGCAAAAACTGATCTTTCAACCTTTGATAATCACTGGTATGATCCCGGGAAAGGAGTACTCGTCCGATTTCTATGGTATTATATCAACCTCATTTTTATTAATTCCTACTGGTTACCTCTTTCTTCATTCAAAAGAATGTTGTTAAGATTATTCGGCGCCAGAATTGGTAGGGGAGTGGTCATCAAACCAGGGGTCAATATCAAATATCCATGGCTTCTCGAAATCGGGGACCATACCTGGATCGGGGAGGGGATCTGGATCGATAACCTGGTAAAAGTATCGATCGGTTCGAATTGCTGCCTATCCCAGGGAGCCATGCTCCTTACGGGATCGCACGATTATAAAAAAAGCAGCTTCGACCTGATTGTGGGTGAGATAATTATCGAGGAAGGTGTATGGATCGGTGCCAAAGCCATGGTTGGACCGAATGTCATTTGCAAATCACATTCAGTGCTTTCCTTGAACTCAGTGGCCACACAAAATCTTGAAGCTTATACAATCTACCAGGGAAACCCGGCGTTAATAAAAAGAAGCCGCGCGTTAAAAACCTAAATTTTATTACATCTGTAATATATTTCATGGCAGAATTGGATTTATTTTAGTTATTTTTTTCTTACCTTCAAGTTTGATTTGAAATTACTTTAATAATTATAAAATTTGTGAACAAAGGCTTTAACATAGATCGGTTTTGAAAGTATCAATCATTACGGTAACCTATAATTCCTACGAAACACTCTTAGATACCGTAGAGTCGGTAAAATCCCAGGATTACGATAAGATTGAGCATATTATTGTGGATGGAGCCTCCACCGATAAAACGTCCATAGCCATCCGCAAATACCTTCCTCCTACCGCAAAATTTGTTTCAGAACCGGATGAAGGACTGTATCATGCATTAAATAAAGGGATCAGCCTTGCTACCGGGGATGTGATTGGAATACTTCATGCAGATGATATTTATTACAATACCCAAATAATCAGTAAAGTCGTCAATAAACTGAAATCTACATCATCAGATACCTTATATGCGGATCTTCATTATGTAAGTAAAAAATACCCCAGAAGGATCATCCGAAACTGGAAATCAGGTGATTTTGACAGAAGTAAATTTTTAAATGGGTGGATGCCGCCCCATCCTACTTTTTTTGCCAGAAAATCACTTTTTGAAAAGTATGGTGATTATGACACGAACTTTAAAAGAGCAGCTGATTATGAATTGATGTTAAGATTTCTTTTCAAACATGAGGTTTCATCCTGTTATTTACCAGAAACGATCATAAAAATGCGGGTAGGCGGTCTCAGCAACGGGAATGTGCCAACAAGGATCAAGGCGAACCTGGAGGACAGACTTGCCTGGCGAATAAACGGTCTTAAGCCCAGGCTTCTTACCCTTTATTTAAAACCCTTGTCAAAACTCCATCAGTTCCAGTTGGGGGAATATTTGTTGATGAAAGCCCGGATCATTTGAATCAGTAAAAAGATAAAAATACTTACCCCCGTTAAATTCAATTTTATGATCTGTTAATTATAGTAATTTTGGTTAATTTGAAACGCGATAAATAATAGATCTGGTTTAGAATTGATTGATAATTTCTGATAACTGTATTGATGAGCGAAATTGACTGGCTGACCTGTTGTTCCTTTTTCGTAGCCCTGATCGTTTCCCTGACATCCATCCCGGTGATTATCCGGGTAGCCAGGATGAAACATCTGATGGACATACCGAATATCCGGAGTGTGCATGAGGACGGGATCCCTACCCTTGGAGGCATTGCCATATTTGCTTCACTGGTGATCCCGGTCCTGCTGTTTTCTGATTTTTCGAAAGAGGTGGGGATGAATTATGTGATTGCATCCATCATCCTTTTATTTTTTATTGGGGTAAAAGATGATATACTGATCATTTCTGCGACGAAAAAGCTGTTGATGCAGATGTTGGCCGCCTTGATCGTGATCATTCTTTCGGATATACGGATCAAGAGTTTTTACGGCATCTTCGGTTTGTTTGAGATTCCCTATTTTGACAGTATCCTGTTTTCACTTTTTGTCTTCATCGTGATCATTAATGCTTATAATCTGATCGATGGCATTGACGGTCTGGCCGGTGGAATTGGCGTCATCATTGCCTTTACTTTCGGGACCTGGTTCTTCGTCAGCGGGAATATTGAAATGGCGACCCTTTCGGTTTCACTGGCAGGAGCCCTCATCGGATTTCTTTATTTTAATTTTTCAAAGAAAAGGAAAATATTCATGGGGGACACCGGTTCGCTGATCATAGGATTTGTCATTGCCACACTGGCCATTAAATTCATTGATCTGAACAGTGGATATATCCATGAATATTTTGCCATCCGAAACGCTCCGACGGTTGCCATATTAATACTTTCGATCCCATTATTTGATGCATTGCGTATGTTCACCGTAAGGATCATGCGAGGGAAATCTCCTTTTCAGGCAGACAAGAATCACCTGCATCATCTCTTGCTGAAAAACCGTTTTTCACATTTTGAATCTTCCCTGATCCTTTATGTTACCAATATGCTGATCATCAGCCTGGCGTTCACCCTGGTCCAGGATATAGGCAAATATGCTTCCCTGATCGTCCTGTTTATCATATTTTTCCTTTATTGTGCGATTGCTTTTGTTTTATTCAGGAAGAAATATCCAGTAACAGAACTGACCATTCCAAGACCACAAGCAAAGTTGGATCAAAAAGAAGAGGAACACCGAATGCAAAGTGACCACGCCTCCTGATTAAATTCTCCTTGTTAGGGGATTCTGTTGGAAGTCTGATTATATTCCTTATTGATTTAGTAATTTTAATTTTGATCAATTTTCAGATACTTTACGGTTAATGAAGAAAAAGATATGGCTTTCCCCTCCATATTTGAGTGGGAAGGAAGATAAATACATTCAACAGGCGATTCGTGATAACTGGATCGCTCCCGGAGGGATCCATGTAAGAAATCTTGAATATCAATTGGCAAGGCACCTGAAGCGAAAATTCTGTGTGGCAGTCAACTCAGGAACATCCGCGCTTCATCTTTCTCTTTTAACGCTCGGATTAGGGCCGGGAGATATTGTTTTCTGTCCGAGCTTCACCTTTGCCGCCGTGATCAACCCGGTTCTTTATGTGGGGGCCACACCTGTCATGATCGATTGTACACCCGATTCCTGGGATCTGGATCCTGAAATGCTTGAAAGGGCTATTACGAAGTTACTGGAGAAAAATAATCCAATCAACAGGAACAAGGTTTCCAGCAGGAAAAAGGCCGGCCTGATCTATGTTCATAATTATGGCATGACTGCTGCAGTGGACCCGTTGGTAGAAATTGCGAAGAAATATGGATTGAAGGTCATAGAAGATGCCGCAGAAGCGCTTGGATCCGACTACCAGCAAAAACCGGTGGGCCAGTTCGGGGATGTCAGTATCCTGTCGTTTAACGGCAACAAAATTATCACTGCCCCAACCGGGGGGGCATTGCTTTCCAATGATCACTCCCTCGTTGAAAGGGCCAGGAAACTGGCAAACCAAGCAAAAAGCCCGGATGTTCCCTATTACCATTTTGACGAACCGGGTTATAATTACCAGCTCAGCAATCTGAATGCAGGCATTGGATTGGGCCAGTTTGAGACTCTGGAAGAACGGATTCATAAAAAGCGATACATTTTTGATTTTTATACGAATGGCTTAAATGACCTGCCAGGCGTTTCATTCCAGGAAGAACCTGACTATGCAAAAAGTAACCGTTGGTTGACATGCCTTTTGATAGACCCATTGAAGTCGGGAGGTGTGACCCGGGATGATCTTCACAAAGCCCTGATAAAAGAAAATATTGAAAGCCGGTATGTCTGGAAACCCCTGCACCTGCAGCCGGCCTATAAAAATTATCTTTTTTTTGGGACCGGGACTGCAGAAAGAATTTTCAGCCTGGGATTATGCCTTCCATCGGGTGTAGGGTTGACTGATGAGGATCTGGAGCGGATTGTGAAGGTGATCAGGAAGTGTTTTTAAGGGTGAACAGTGGATCGGTAGAATGGTAGACTAGTAGACCAGTAAAACAGTAGACTGGTAGACCAGTAAAACAGTAGACTGGTAGACCAGTAAAACAGTAGACTGGTAGACCAGTAAAACAGTAGACTGGTAGACCAGTAAAACAGTAGACTAGTAGACCAGTAAAGTAGAAATTAACTATAGAGTTATTGACCAGTGATCCTCTCTTTTCTGAGGTTCCATGAAGATATCGTAAAAGACACCGGAATGGATCCGGAACGTTCATACTTAGGGGATGCAATCATCTCCGGAAATGAATGAATATGCCGCTATTCTCCAAAAAGGTACTTCCAACAATAAAAGGAAAATTTAATAAAAGAAATGATTGTTCTAACTGATCCACTGATCCAGAGATCTAATGAACCAATGATCTATCTTCTTCTTCTCTTGAATCGTTGACGTGTACCTTTATACCGCATGGCACGATAGGTATCCCGGACCGGACTGAGGTAATATTCGACGCGGATATTCAGGATAAAATAGCCATCCTTCTGATTGTTCCATCCCCGGGGCCACCTTTGAAATTCTTCAAAAGGGGGAAGCCCTCGTTGTGCCAGAGGAGGATCGGTACCCACCTCGCCACTCCGGTCGGAAAGTGCCCTGGCGATTGGATCAGTAAAAGATGCAGGGTCGGGGTATTCCCCGCTTACATCATCCAGGTAGTCGGTAAGGGCCCATCGATACCCTCCATCCAATGTAAAGTCAATAAATGCATTCATTTTGAACTTAACCCCTATACCAGCAGGGAAATTAAGTACAAAGGGACTGTACCTGGAACCTTCCGTCTCCAGAGATCGCAGGTTGTAGTTCTTCCCTTCATATTCTGCCCGGGGCTGGAACCAGAGTAATCCCACTCCACCGTAGATGTAGGGATTAACAGTCCTTCTCATATAAAAACGGGCCGATGACTTGAACAGGGCAATACGGAGGGTACCATTCAACTCGACATTATTCGACTTGAAAGAAAGATTCCGGCGAGCTTTTGTAGGATAATTCGCATCAATACCCGCCAGACGGAAATAAGTAAGATCCCCTCCCACGCTGAACCGGTCATAAAAAGAATACCGCACCCCTGCTGAGAGAGAAGGTCTGAAATTGTATTTCCCGTCGTCAATCAGATCACCGAAATAACTCGCCGTACCGGTTCCGGCAGAAAGTACAAGCTGTGTCGTATAACTTCTCTTATAAAAACTCTGGCCCCGTGTCTGGAGAAATACCAGGCAGAGGATGACGGACAAAACAATTTTCAGATTGGTTAGCATATGCAGAATTTGTACATCGTCATAAATTTATAAATAAATTCTTATCAAATGAAACTGTCTTTACTAAAAACTGCAAATGACTGTTTAATTCATGATGAATCTTACATAGAATCAGGGGGTGTCAACATGCTTTTTACCTTTAATTTTTTGATTTTTGCCTGATTTCTTACATTCATTCCACCATTATGCTGAACATTTCCCCTTGGTTATTCTCAGTAAAAATATTTTCCGGCATCATAAAATCATTTTCCCTCAAATGCCTTCCTTTTTGGGACCAATCTAAATAATACCCCTTTCAGGCCGGCCCGGTCAGGGCTGGATGGTTAGGATCAATATTCCCTTCTCAAAGCCTCAGTAAAAGTCACTTTCCCCCTTTTTTCTCACATCCTGTAATTCTCCAAAAAAGCCTTTTTTTTTACATTTAAGCTGTTTTTGCCCAATAAAAACACGGTTACTTTGTTTTTTTCTGTCTTATTAAAGATCAGAGATTCAAAGAATTTTTGAAGCGCAATATGTCAAAATCATTCACTTTTTCGACTAAGCTTTTCCTCTATGTCACAGGCATAATGGCGCTGTTCCTATGCGGAGAAATATCTGCCCAGACGATCACTTCCCTCAATCATAATCATGATGATCAAAGCTTCATCGTTTTTAATGTTTCTGATGAGATCACCTCGGCACCTAATTACAACGGTTTTACCATCACCATCGATGGGACGCCCGCCACCTTTCAGAATGCTGCTCCCACCCAACTCGGCGTACAGCAATGGGCGGTGAATCTGAACGAGGTGATCATGCCGGGCCAGACTGTGGAATTCCGATATGATGCGCCTCCGGGTAATGTCATGACCACCGCCGGTGCTTTAGCATCCCAGCCGCTTACAACCGTCCTGAATACACGGACCTTCCAGTGCACCGATTTTACCAATTCGGGTCAGTTCAACATATTTATCAGTGGTGTATGTGCCCCGATCGATAAGATACAGCAGTATCAGGGCCTCATGAAACTGGCCATGGCCAACAGCGTGAATTTTGATCCTTCCAGGCTGCTGGTACGCTTCGACTGGAATGACGATGCCGGGAATTATGATTATGTCTCGATCACCCCTGCCTTTGTATCTGCCTTGACAGGGTATGAATTCCGGGCTCAGGAGGCTCATACTTATCCAAAAGAGAATCCCTGCGGTTATTTTGTGACCATGACCCCTGGCTATGATGCCAACGGGGATGGTGACCTGGACGATCCCGGGGATTTCATTTGTGCGAAAGGGATGAATGATGATGTAGTGGCGGAAGAATCCATCCCTTTCCCTGCCTGGGAAACGGATGAGGAAAATACAGGTTCTGTTCAGTTGGATCCGCTCCAGATCGACCATTGCATCAATGTGCCAATGGATACCCTCTTCAATGATGCAACTGACTATAATTGCCGCATCGCCGCGCTGGATAATCCTCCCATTGTAGATGACACGGCCTATGCCAACCTCAGGAGAAGATATGTACGATTCACTTATGGGACCAACCCGGGCCGGAAGATCCCCAATTTATATGTGAATGGGGTAAAGGTGACCGATCAGAATGGGGATTTTATGCCAGCAATTTCACTGAATGTTCTCGGCGGATATGAGGATCCGGTCGGTGCCCAGTTGATCCCCCGTACTTATCCGTTTACGGAACAGATGCTCCTGCAATCCCTCCGCATCACCATGCCCAACCCGGGTTATGAACAGATCGGCGATATTTTTGAGATCACACTTGAAAACTGGAATATTTGTAACCAGTATAATCCAGGTCCGACTTCCTATAACAACTCCATCAAGCGGACCGCCCGGATCCTGATCGTGGGCTCCGAAGATCCTACCGGACCTGTAGATGGTGAATATTGTGATGGAGAGGCCGTTCCCAGCATCCGGGTAAATGACAATCCCTGGGGAGGCGGGAATTATGTGGTCTGGTATGACGATTTTGATCCTTATGATCCGTCGGTCGGGAACCAGTTATATTCCAGCTTCCCGGGTCAGAGTGGTGTTTTAAGTCCTCCGGATACGATCACACCAGGTACAACGGCAACTTACTGGGCCGCCTATGAAGGGGATTGCCCGGGGGAAAACCGCATACCGGTAACACTTACCAAACATCCCAAACCGGTGGGTACAGATGTTCCGGCCGGGACCTATATCATCTGTTCGGAGGATGCAGTGGATATCAATCCGCAGCTGTATACCGACATGCCGGGATCTTCTTTTACCTGGACGGGGGATAATGGTACCAGCGGGACCGGACATATTATGGATGCGCCTTCCAATACAACCAATAATGAGATCGATGTGACTTATACCATCATCCCAACTGGTCCCCCACCGGCATCCTGTCCGGGCGATCCATTTACCATTGTGGTGACGATACAACCTAAACCCATCGTGACTCCGGGCCTCAGCCAGCTGGTCTGCAGCGGAGATGCGGCCAACCTGACCCTGACCTTCGACAATAATCTTACCGGTGGGGCCACCTTCTTCTGGGATACCCCACCTGTCACTACCGGCGGGATGGCACCTGGCCCTGCCCGGCCGGATCCGGGAAGTGCCAACCCGATCACCGATCTATATATCAATCCCACCCTTTCCAATCAGACGGCCACCTATTCGGTTACAGGGGTGAGCACCGCCTCGGGGTGTTATGGGGATCCGGAAATCGTGGTTATCACCGTCGTGCCCGGACTTACACCAAGTAATGATCAGTCGATCGCAGACAATTTATTTTGTTATAATGATGATCCGGGGGTCATATCCGGATCCAATCCGGTTGGGGGAACGGGTGTATATTCCTATCAGTGGCAATCCTCGCCGGATGGCAGCTCCTGGACCGACATTTCCGGCGCCACCGGGGCCACCTATAATCCAGGGCCCGTAACAGCAGATATTTATTTCAGAAGACTTGAATTTTCAGGACCCTGTATGGGAATTTCAAACGATGTATTTCTCGATGTCACGCCGGAACTTTTCGCCGGTGTGATCAGTCCTGACCAGGTGATCTGTTTTGGAGATACGCCCAATGATCTGACCGGCACATTGGCAACAGGAGGAGAAGGGGCCGGAACCTATATTTACCAGTGGCAGCATTCTCCTGACAACAGCACCTGGTCGGATCTTTCCAACGGGGATGTCAATTACGGGGCGCCTGTAGATGTAACAGCAGTTACGCTTGATTTTACCGGGCCACTGCCTTCATCCACGTATTTCAGGCGTATGGATGTATCCGGAGAATGTACCGATTATTCCAATGTTGTGTTTATTCAGTCAGCGCTGTCAGCCCCACCCCAACCGGTCATCGACATTGGCGTGGCCGATCTTTGTGAAGGCTCCACCAACATTACCTATGGTATTTCCACACCGGATCCGCTCGACGATCCCAATGGATATACCTGGACCTATGATGATGGCCTACCGGTTTCTGCTGCCAATATGATGAAATCGATCTCTTATGATTTTCCGAATCCCGGGGTGGTTTCCATCACCGCAATTGCTTCCAACGGATGCGGGAACGGTCCAGTTTCGGAGCCTTATGTGGTGACGGTTCATCAACAACCGGTCGCAGATGCCGGCGGGCCTGTAGCACCTGATCAGTGTGGTCTCAATTTTACTTTCAATGCAGTGCCCAGTATCGGCTCGGGCTTATGGACGAAATTATCAGGCCCGGGCAGTGTAAGCTCCTGGGGGATCGGACAGGATCAGCCCAATGCCAATATTTCAGTAGATATTTATGGAACCTATTCCTTCCTCTGGACGGAGACCAATGGTTCCTGCAGCGATTCGGATACCATCACGGTCACGTTTTATGAACAACCAGTGGCAACCGTTGCCGGAAATGACGATGTCTGTAACCTTCTGACCTACGACCTGAGTGCCACACCTTACAGTTACCTGGGCCCTCCGAATGTCAGATCCTCTTCACGGACCTGGACCCTGGAATCAGCCCCGGTTGGTGGTAACCTGCTTTCTATCCTGCCGGATGCCACCGATCCCAATCCTACGGTGATGGTAGACCTTTATGGAAATGATGTGCCTTATGTTTTCCGTTGGACAGAAACCAATGGCAGTTGTTCCGATTATGGGGAGATCTCCATTTATTTCAGGGAGCAACCTACTTCGGATGCCGGACCAGATGCTGAAACATGTGGATTGACTTACCGGCTCGAGGCTAATCTGCCCACAGTTGGAATTGGAACCTGGTCCGTAGTGAGTCAACCGGCTGGTTCTTCTGTGGATTTCGGGAACAGCAATGATGAAATCAACGACCATGATGCATGGGCGAACGTGGACACCTATGGGATCTATGAATTCCAATGGACGGTGAACAACGGACCTTGTATGGTCACTGATATTGTCCAGGTCATTTATCATGAAGAGGTCTTGGTGACCACCGGTGGTGATCAGTTGATTGCAGAAGGAACAGCCACCGCTCCTTTGGGAGGCGTTATATCCGGAGGTGCTTCTACAGGGACCTGGTCGGTGGTTTCCGGGACACCGGGGGGATCATTTCTGCCAAATATTTCCGATCTGAACGCCGTGTTTGATCCAAGTCCGGCTCAGGATGCAGATGGACTGGTCGTTCTTCGGCTTACTTCCGCCGATCCTCCCAGTATTTGTCCCGCAGTGTCTGTGGATGTCAATATCGTGATCAATGAAAAACCGGAAGTCTTTATTACCAGTCCAGCCAATGGGGCCCAGTTCTGTGCCGATGAAGTGATCAACCTGGATGGATATTATACTGGTTCGGCCACCGAAGCCACCTGGACCACCAGTGGCACCGGTACCTTCAGCCAGGATTATTTCAATGTAACTCCTTTTTCAACGGTATATACCCCCAGTGCGGCAGACACAGCTTCCGGAACTGTTACCATCACCCTGACTTCCAATGACCCGGATGGAGCCGGTCCGGTAAGTGCTGCCACCACCAGTATCGATATTATATTAAAACCTATCCCTATCACTTCACCCATTACAGGTCCTTCCCAGGTATGTGTAAGCAGCAGTCCCGTCCTTTACCGTGTGGATGGACTTTCCGGATCACCTCTTTCATCCTATAACTGGACCATCACCCCAATCGACGGGAATCAGCCCATCCTGAGCCAGGCGGGTAATGTTTCTGTACTTCAGTTTGGGGCAAATCCATGGTCAGGGACCTTGTCCGTGGTCGAAACCACCATGGGATGCTCCAATGCAGGCGTGACACTTGACATCGCATCCGTGGGCTTGCCTGTGGCAGATCCAGGGACAGATTTAGCCATTTGTAGTGATATTCCGGTCACTCTGGGAGGATCCCCATCGGCTACGGGTGGTTCCGGGACCTATACTTATGCCTGGTTACCCGATGTGGATATTGATGATGCCACGGCAGCCAATCCCTCTCTGGTTAGAACCAATACTTCAGGAGGGCCCATTTCAAGGAATTACCAGCTGGAGGTGACGGATGCCAACACCGGATGTGTTTCCCTTCCTCAACAGATCACGGTGACAGTTAATCCAAAACCTGTACTGTCACCCAATCTTGACAACACGGTTTGCAGCCAGACTCCCGCCAATATTATCCTGAATACGAATGGAAGTTCCATACCGGCTGCTACCTATAACGTACTATTGAATACACAGGATGCCGGTTTGACAGGAACCCCAACTACCGGAACCGGATTGTTAAACACCGCCATCCAGAACGATATTTTTGTAAATCAAACATCCACGGATCAGCAGATGATCTATGATGCGATCCCGGTGAGCAGCCCGGCTGACGGAGCTTGCTGGGGAGAGGTCACTCCGGTCACCCTCACGGTTCGTCCTGAACCGATATTGGATCCTGACCTGGGAGTTACACTCTGCAGTGAGGAACCGACTAATATCATTCTTGCCACGACGATCACCTCCACACCCGCTTTATTATATGAAGTGAGTCTCAATGACCAGGATCCGGATCTGATTGGTACGCCCACCATCGGTACCGGATTATCCAACATCATTCAAAATGATATGTACCGGAATGAAATGGCCATTCCACTTCAGATGACTTATGATGTAGTTCCCATCACTTCCTTTGGATGCCGGGGCGAAATGACACCGGTGACTGTTGCCGTCGATCCTCAGCCGGTCATGGATCCGGGCCTGGATGCCACCGTATGTTCCGGGGAACCATCGGGGATCGTTTTTAATACAAATGGAATATCTGTGGATGCTGACAGTTATGAAATCGTATCCATTCTGGTTTCCCCTCTGCTATCTTCAGGAGTTGGAAATGCATCCCCGGGACCTGGAATGCCTTCAACAGCCATCCAGAATGATGTCTTTTATAATACCTCGATCTATCCAGCCAATGTGATGTACCGGGTAAGGCCACAGTCAGCCTCCTCATGCGAAGGGGACCTGGTGGACATTATCCTGACTGTTTTGCCGGAGCCGGTGATGAATGCAGGTCTGGATAAGATAATCTGCAGCGGTTCGACAACCGGACTCATTTTGTTTACGATACCAGTGTCTCTTGCAGCGGATCATTACAATATCCTGGGCATTACGGTAGATCCCAACCTGATCGCAGATACTGGAAATGCCACCATGGCAAATGGAGTGGCAGCCGATGTTTTTTCCAATGATGTTTTCAGTAATCTGACAAATCTGCCTGCGGATGTGGTGTATAATGTAGTACCGGTCAGTGCCGACGGCTGCCTGGGAGATCCGGTAAATATTACCATTACCGTGAACCCGGAACCGGTTCTTGCGGCTGATCTGGATACGGAGGTTTGCAGTGGGGTACCCTCAGGCATCATGCTGAATATGGAATGGTTATCCTATCCCGCCGATCATTTTCATATAACCAGCATAACGGTGGATCCTGATCTGATCCCGGGTAGCGGAAATGGAACGACCGGGGATAACAAATCTTCTTCGGAGATCGCTGATGATGTATTCACCAATTTGACAAACAATTCACTGGAGGTGGTTTATGAGGTGATCCCTGTCAGTGCTGAAGGATGTGAGGGAATTCCGGAAATCATTACATTGACCATTCATCCTGAACCAGTGATGGCTCCGGATCTTGATGAAATTGTTTGCAGTGAGGTGATGACCGGCATTACTTTAGGTACGGAAGGAACTTCTGTTGCCGCAATCACCTACAACATTACAGATATTGTGACGGATCCCGGTCTTTCCCCTGCCGCTGCCAATGCCGTTATTGGCAACGGGAAATCTATCGGAGCGATTTTTAATGATCAATATACAAATACGGGCAATTTACCTCTTAATTCAGTCTATACGATCGTACCAGTAAGTGCGGAAGGCTGTGAAGGCGTAGCCGAGACCATCCAGGTTACCGTGAATCCCATTCCGGAAGTCCAAAGTACGGTTATGACTGAATCGATTTGTAATGGTGAGGATGTTAATTTCACCCTGACCACCAACACCTCTCCCGCAGGAAATGTGAGTTTTGATTATATTGTTACGGCTTCTTCCGCCGTCACAGGATTCACAAGCCCGGAAACCGGTCTGACAAACGGGACCCATATCATTCAAACCTTATTTTCCACTTCACTGTTCCCCGAACCGGTCACCTATACCATCACTCCACATTTTAATGCATGCGATGGAATGCCCATCGAGGTGGTTTATACATTGAATCCTTCTCCGATGGCGGAAATTACCGGAGGTGGACAACTTTGCCAGGGGGATACGGCCCTCCTTACCTTCAACCTGTCAGGAGCCACTCCATTTACGCTGACCTACGAGACCAATTACGGGACGATGACCACGATCAATGACATCAATGATCATACTTATACAGTGGAAGTAAATCCGATGTATGACACAAATTACCGGGTCGTTTCAATTTTCGACGGAAATGGATCATCCTGTAATGGTACCTTTACCGGCCAGGCAGATTTCATCGTTCAGGAAACCCCGGTGGCTTCCTTCAATGCAGATCAGTTGAGTGGCTGCGCTCCCCTTAATGTGAATTTTGATAATTTTTCAACCGGCAACCTGCAGGGACCTGCTACCGGTTATTACTACCGGCTCCTGGGTGATGCGGATCTGATCCAATTCTCGACCGACCTTTATGCATCTTATGAGTTTGACAATACCACCACCGATCCACTTATTTATGAAGTTGTATTTATCGCAGAATCTTCTCAAGGTTGTACGGACCGGATTTCACGGGAGATCACGGTGAATCCATCGGTTCAACTGAACGTGACGGCCAATGATCCACTGGAAGGATGTGATGGTTATACCGTTACTTTTACGAATAACCTGATCCTTGATGGGGTGGAATATGTGTGGGAATGGGGAGATGGTGAATCCAATGACACGACGACTTTTGAAAGTTCAGTTTCCCATACATTTTATAATATGTCAACCATTTCGGCCAAGACTTTCAATGTTCGGGTCACGGCGTTGGATCCGGTGACGGGATGTGAGCAATCTACTGTATTTCCGGTGAGGATCTCGCCAAGTATCGTCCTGGATCTTGAGTCAAATGTATCGGAAGGATGTGCCCCCTTAAATGTCAATGCCATCAACCGGTCAGGCGGGGTATTGGATCACGTCTGGTTCTATCAGGTAAAAGGTACCGGCGAACGGAATGAAGAAGTTTATACCTCTTATGTAACCTATCAGTTACGTAACCAAACGACCGGGATGTTGACCTATGAACTGATCTATACCGGGACTAACCAGTATGGATGTATGGAATCGGATACCTTGGAGGTTGATGTCTGGCCTGAGTTGAATGCCGGTTTTATTGCATCCCCGGAACGGCAGGTACTTCCCAACAGCACAGTTTCGATTGAGAATCTGACCACTGAGGGACCCTGGGATTATACCTGGGTCTTTGGCGACGGGAATTCTTCCACCGATCCGGATATCAATGAATATGATTACGATACCTATGGCATATACCAGATCATGCTGGAAGTAAGTGTTGGGCCTTGTGTGGATCACAGTTCCCAGACCATTACCATCGAGCCAATCACCCCCATCGTGGACTTTGATGCCATACCCAGGGAAGGGTGCAGCCCATTGACGGTGGATTTTATCAATAAATCGAAATATGCAGATCCAACCACGTATTTCTGGGAATTTGGAGACAATATGGGATACTCGAATGCTGAAAATCCAAGCTTCACTTTTTATGAACCGGGCGTATACAGCGTTAGTCTGGAGGCTTCGAACGAACTGGGCATTGTTGTCCGGCAGGAATACGAGATGTTTATCACGGTATATGAAACACCCATTGCCCAATTCAGGGTACGTCCCTCCACCGTTTATGTACCCGATCAGCCGGTTTATACTTCCAATCTGAGCTATGGTGCCACTCAGTATTTCTGGGATTTTGGGGATGTAGAAGGAGTCGAGGATACCTCAACGGAAGAGGAGCCCTATTATTATTATACCGATCCGGGTGTATATGATATTTATCTATGGGTATCCAACGAGGAGGGATGTACCGATTCCGTCCTGATTTATAAAGCGGTGATTGCTGAACCCGGAGGTCATCTGGCTACGCCGAATGTGTTTACACCCAATCCGGACGGACCGAATGGCGGTGAACCCGGAAACATAGCTTTCAACGATGTATTCCTGCCAGTAGAAAGGGGCGCCGTTGAATTTCATATGCAGCTCTTTAACAGGTGGGGGGAACTCTTGTTTGAGAGTTATGATAAGAATGTAGGCTGGGATGGATATTATAAAGGGAAAATGGCAAAATCTGATGTGTACATCTACCGGCTGGATCTGAAACTGAACGATGGCACCAGGCAGACCAAACTGGGAGACGTATTTCTTTTAAGATGATGGATTTGATTAAACCGGGAAAGATATGAATCGAAGAATAAGTACCTACGGCAAAATAAAAAGACGGAGTCTGATCCTTTTATTTCTGGGATTATTTCTGGTCACCGAATCCTTCGGACAGGATCCTCAATTTTCCCAGTATTATGCATCGCCACTCTATCTGAATCCGGGTTTTGCCGGGACTGGTTTCAGTCACAGGCTTGCGGTGAACAGCCGGATCCAGTGGCCGAGTCTGCCACAGGCTTTTATCACTCATGTTTTCAGCTGGGACATGAATCAGCCCAAGTTCAATTCCGGGTTTGGCATACTGGCCTTGAATGACAAGGCGGGATCGGTGGGATTAAGCAACAGCAGTGTAGGTATGGTATATGCTTATAAACTTCATTTTGGCCGATGGGTCTTCAGTCCGGGGATCCGGTTCGCGTACCATATCCAGAATGTCGATCGAAGCAAGATGCTCGCAGGCGACCAGATCGAGTTCGGTGGGGGGGCAGGCACTCCTTCACTGGATCCGGCCATCAACAACGTCCGGAATGTTACTTATTTTGATTTCGATTTCGGAGGATTGATTTATAATGACCGGTTTTGGTTTGGGGCTTCGGTGTCTCATTTAAATCGTCCCAATGCATCCTTTATTGAGGATGATTACCGGTTACCCATGAAGATAACGGCGCATGCCGGAATGAAAATACCTTTGAATACTGGCATTTTTGCTTCAGAAAGACCTACGCATATAGCACCTTCTTTCGTTTATAAGGTTCAGGATGATTTTGATCAGCTCGATGTGGGAATCAATTATTACTATCAGCCTGTGAACATTGGTATCTGGTACAGGGGAGTCCCAATAGAACGTTTTACCGGGCCCCAGGATGATAGTTATATCAGTCATGATGCCCTTATTTTCCTGATCGGGTTTGCCATGTGGAACTTTGAATTCAATTACAGTTATGATTTCACTATTTCCCAGCTGGGGATCAAGACCAATGGGGCGCATGAGTTTTCCCTGATCTATCAGTTCCAAACGGGGCGGTTCAAACGTATGAAGGAAAAACATAAACCGATCCCTTGCCCTGCCTTTTATAATGATAACCTGAACATTAACACACCTGTCTGGATGAAAAAGAAAAAGGACCGGCCCAAAACCTGGTAGGATGATCTTCGAGAAAGTTCCAGGACCTATAAAATATTCTTCCATCCATCCCATCCTCCTCATCTTGCAGTTCATCCCTGAAAGCTGACAGTTCAGTCAGGTAATTTTTCATTACCCAAAAAATCCGGTGAAATTTATCCTGAAAATATGGATCAGGATGAAATCTCAATTACTATTCCTTTTATTAATCCTTTCTTCCGGCCTGGCATTCGGGCAGAAAAAGATCCAGGGGAAGGTGCACGATACAGCCGGACAGCCTGTGGTCGGGGCGAATGTATATCTGCTGAACACCTATGAAGGAACATCAACGGATGAAAATGGGTATTTTGAATTTGAAACCGCACTTACCGATGACCAGGAACTGGCAGTCAGCGCAATTGGATATGTTTCGTGGCAAATAAATATAAATCTGAATGAAAATCCGGGATCTTTCCGGATCCAACTTGAAGAAGAAACCAGAAGGCTCGATGACCTCATCATTTCTGCGGGCCTTTTCGAAGCCAGTGACGAAAAAAAATCGGTGGCGCTCCGGCCCCTTGACATCGTCACCACCGCCGGAGCTACGGCGGATATTCCGGGTGTGCTGAATACGTTACCGGGAACCCAGACAGTCGGTGAACAGGGCCGTCTGTTCATACGGGGAGGAGAAAGTGAAGAGACTAAAAATTTCATTGATGGTATGCTGGTCGAGCAGGCCTATGGCCTTTCACCTGAAAATATTCCTACGAGGATGCGGTTCTCACCCTTTCTTTTTTCGGGAACCAGTTTCAGCACGGGAGGTTATTCAGCCGAATACGGCCAGGCCCTGTCAGGTACACTGATCCTCAAAACCGACAATGATCCGATCCAGACGCAGACTGATCTTTCCCTGATGTCGGTGGGTGGATCGATCGCCCATACCCAGAAATGGGACCGCAGGTCCATTTTCATGGAAACGGCCTACAGCGATCTGACTCCCTATTTTTACCTGATCCCCCAGAATACGAACTGGGACCAGGCTCCATGGTCCTGGCAAAATACACTGATGTACAGAGACCGGTTGACAGAAAATGGAATGCTGAGGGTCTTTTATACCAATGATCTTTCTTCCATGTCACTCGATCAGCCTTCCTGGCTTGATGTAAGTCAATATGTCCCGGTTCAAATGAAAAATGTCTACCATCATGCCAATGCCAATTATGAAGACTTCATCACAAAAAACTGGAGGATCTATGGTGGCTTGAGTGCCACCTATTCAGGAAATGATTCCCATATGGATATGCTGAAGGAGGTAGAAGATTACACGGCGGTTCATGCCAAAACCTATGTACAATATGATAAAGGAGGAAAGGCAGGATTGAAAATAGGAATGGATCAATACTGGTTTTCCTATCACAGGGATCTGGAACAATCGGTAGAAAATGGAAAATGGACGAATACTTTCAGGGAGTGGCTGCCCGGTTTGTTTATTGAATCGGATCTTTACCTGACGGAAAAGCTGGGAGGCCGGATCGGAATGCGGGCCGAGTATACGGACCTGGGCCATCATATCACCTTGTCGCCCAGGGTATCCCTGGCCTATAAAACCGGGAAATACAGTCAGATCTCCCTGGCGACCGGGATGTTCCGACAGCGGCCCGCGGCGGAATACCGGGGCATCCAGTCCGGATTGAATGACGAACTGGCTACGCACTACATCCTCAATTATCAATGGATCAAAGGTCTGCGTACGTTCAGAATCGAATGCTATTTGAAAGAATATAAAAACCTGGTCACTTTCAATGGGTCCGATCATTTCCAGCCTGTTTATTACACCAATGAAGGTTTTGGATATGCCAGGGGTTTCGATGTTTTCTGGCGCGACAGCGAGACGTTCAGGAATGTGGATTACTGGATCTCCTACTCCTTCCTGGACACGGAAAGATTGTACCGGGATTACCCGGAAGAGAGTACGCCTTCTTTTGCTTCCAGGCATAATTTATCGATCGTATATAAACATTTTATCACGCCGATCCGCTCGCAGATAGGGGCAACCTTTACCTGGGCCAGCAGCCGGCCCTATCATGATCCGAATACAGGACTTTTTAATTCGGGGAAAACTCCTTCTTATTTTGATCTGAGTTTTAATTACAGTTACCTGATAAAGACCAATCTGATTTTACATTTTTCCGCGACCAATGTATTCGGCCTCGATCATATTTACGGGTATCAATACAGCCTTGTCCCGGATTCCGACGGACATTATGAAGGGATGCCGGTCCGTCAGCCGGCCAGAAGATTTATCTTCCTCGGGTTGTTCTGGACCATCAGCAAGGACCGCGAGACCAATCAATTAAGAAATCTTTAATTTAAATAAATGATAAAACCATGAAAAAGATTTTAAAAAACACCTTTTTGTTAAACCTGGTGATAACCGGGATGATGTTCCTATTTTTCATTTTACAGGTGCATGTTCTGCAGGCTCAGGAGGCGGAAAATGCCGGGATCCGCATGTTTGAAGGTAAAAATTATTATGGTGCAGAGAGATATTTTCAGAATGAATTGAAAAAAAATGCGGAAAACGATCTCGCCATATATTATCTTGGGCGAATTGCCTATGAAAATGGAGAGCTGGATCAGGCTTCGGAACTGTTTGATAAGGCGATAAGAATTGATCCGGACAATGCTGATTATTATGCGTGGAATGGGATTAATTATATTCAGTTACTCTCCCAGGTTGATTTCATGAAGCAGGCCATTTATGCTCCCAAAGCCCAGAAATCACTGGAAAAGGCCGTCGAGCTGGATCCGAGTCATATAGAAGCCAGGATCTGGCTGGCCGGATATTATGCGAATGCTCCTTCTTTTGCCGGAGGTAGCCGTGAAAAAGCCAAAGATCAGTTCGAGAAGATTTTTGCCATTGATCCGGATAACAAGGCCGCCCTGCTGAATCAGGGGATCATCCTGACCAGTTTTCAGGAATATGATGAGGCACTTGCTGCTTTTGAAAAAATCCTGGAGCTCCAGGACGATTATTATGCCGCTTATTTTCACATCGGACGACTGAGCAAGGAAAGCGGCAAATTTTATGATCAGGGTGAATTATCGCTGATCAAATTCATCGATCATGCGGAAGGGGAATTCCAGGATTCAAAAGATGAGGCCTGGTGGTTGCTGGGAGAGATCTATCTTCAGCAGCAAAGAAACAATGAAGCCCGGCAGGCGTATGAAAATGCCCTCTCGCTGGATCCTGAAAATGAGGATTACCGGAAATCATTGAAGAATATTTTATAAATTCAGGAAAAAATAAAGGTGTCAAAAAATAAAATCACCAAAACGCATATACTCGAAGGGATCTTTATATTCCTGGGATCAGGTATTTTGGTGAGTGTTTATTTCTTCTTTCGTCATTATACCTTCGAAAATATATTAGTGATCGGATTGTTTACAGGTACCATGTGGACCTTGATGTGGAAAGGCAATGAGATCATTGCGATCAACATCGACCGGTATGTCTCCTGGTTGAAAACACCCGGAAAAAGATTTCTAATCGGACTGGTGGCAGTGCTGATCTACGTGCCGGTGGTAGCCACGCTGATCAATCTATTGCTGGAATTGATTCTGAACAGGAAGCTTGATATCAGGGATCTGTCGCAGGATATTCTAAAATCGACCCTCATTTCAGTGATCGTTACTATCCTTATCATGCTGATCATTTACAGCATCTCCTTTTTTAAATCCTGGCGGCAGGCTGCCATTAACATCGAAAAGCTGAAAAGGGAAAGTATTACTTCCAAATATGAGGTTTTAAAGAACCAGGTCAATCCCCATTTCTTATTCAATACACTGAATGCATTGACCTCCCTGATCTATGAAGACAAGGAAAAGGCCGTCCGGTTTATCAATAAGTTTTCGGAGGTTTACCGCTACGTGCTCGATTCGAAGGACAAGGAAGTGGTTTCGGTGGCGGAAGAACTCGAATTTGTCAGCGCTTTTGCATTTTTGCTTCAGGCACGGTATGAAGAGAATTTATCCCTTGAGATCCCGGATGAAAAGGTACAGGGTTATATTCCCCCCATGGCCGTTCAGTTACTGGTTGAAAATGCCATTAAACACAATGTGATTTCCGATGAACATCCACTTTCTATAAAGATCAGGATGGAAGAACAACAGATCGTCGTGGAGAACAACATGACGGAATTAAAGCAAAAATTTGACCGGACTCCCGGCATCGGGTTAAAGAATATCATTTCCAGGTTTGAGATATTGACAGAAAGACCCGTTAAAATAGAAAATGATGGCCGGCAATACCGGGTCATCCTGCCGGTTTTACAAATGGATCCATCATGAAGGTATTGATTGTAGAAGATGAAAAAGCAGCCGTAAGGCGGTTGAAGGACCTGCTCGAAGCGATGGTACCCCTCCTCGAAGTGGCCGGAATCACGGATACTATCAAAACCACGGTCAGCTGGCTGAGGCATCATGATGTTCCTGACCTGGCTTTTTTTGACATCCAGCTGGCTGATGGGATAAGTTTTGAGGTTTTTGACCAGATCGATCCCGGGTGCCCGGTCATTTTTACGACTGCTTATGATCAATATGCGCTGAGGGCTTTTGAAGTGAACAGCATAGACTATTTATTAAAACCCATCGACCAGCAAAAGCTGGACCGGGCCATCCGGAAATACCGGAAATTGACCGGTACAGGAAAGGCCGGAACCATTGATCAGGATAACTTAAAAGAAGTGTGGGAAATGATCCGAAAAGGTGGATATAAGGAAAGATTTGTGGTGAAATATGGAGAGCACCTGAGGTCCATCCCGGCCGGGGAGATCAGCTGTTTTAAAAGTGAACTGAAGGCATCCTTTCTGATCACACAGGAAAACAGAAAATTTCTGGTCGATCATTCACTGGACAAGCTTGAAACCATGATCGATCCTGCCCGTTTCTTCCGGATCAACCGGAAATATATCATTCAGTTCGATTCCATTCAGGATATAATAGCCTATTCCAACAGCCGGTTGCGTTTGAAATTAAAAACGGTGGATGATCCCGACATGATCGTATCCCGTGAGAAAGTAGGGGAGTTTAGGAGTTGGCTGGAGAGGTAAGGAAGCTCAAAGCTGGAAGCTGGAAGCTGGAGGATGGAAGCTCGAGGCTCGAAGCTGAAGGTAGTAGCTGGGGGCTGGAAGTTCGAGGCTCGAAGCTGAAGGATCAAAGCTGGAAGCTCAAGACTCAAAACAAGTTTAAAAAATAACTGCTAACACATCAGCCTCACATCAATAAAATGATTTGGAATGGATCGGGTAGTATAATAATCTTTGATTTTCGAAAAAAAAAAGAATATTTCATGAACATTTATGACAATTTCTTTAGGGATAATAAGAGCAATTTTAATCTAAAGTTAAAAATCGAGTCTTATTGCCCCATGAGTTTAGGTTTTTCTCCGGTGAGCCGTGAACTTATAGTTATTCCCTTTTGCTTTTCACTTTGACCGTTGCCCGTTGTGCTTTCAGCTTTCAGCTTCCAGCTTGTTTCTTTTGATTTTACTTCGAGCTTCCAGCCTCGAGCTTCTCCAGCTTTATTAACTCTCGTTTTCCACTTCCACCTTCGCCTTGATGGTGATCCGTTGCGTCGGGTTTGCAGGGTCATTGGAAAAGACGGAGATCGATTTCTGCTGGATCCCCCTTCTTCCCCTGGAATTGAAGGTCACCTTGATGGTTCCGGTATCCCCCGGTCCAATGTCATTTTTCTCGAGATTGGAGATGGTACATCCGCAACTTGCCTTGATCTCACGTATGTTCAGGACGCTTTTCCCCAGATTGGTAAATACAAATTCCGTGGAAACCTGATCACCCTCCTTGATATCCCCAAAATCATGTATGGTGTTCTCAAAAGATAATTTCGGGGCTTTGGAAAGTTGTTCGGCGGTCATGGGCGGAAAATATTCTTCCACTGAAGCCACGGCTCTGAAATCTTTCACATCATTTTCAGCTTCGGTTGTTTTCAGAACGACCAGGCTGGATACAAATCCCAGTTTATTCTCTACAGCCGGGTCATAGGTTACGATGATTTTCCCGAGTGATTTTGGCGCGAGGGTTTTTGGATCCACCGATACCTTGATGAAATCGGGAGATTCTATTTCATCCAGAAAAGTGATTTCCTCCTCAGAGTCGTTATAGACATCGAATGATTTGGTGACTGGTTTTTCTGTAGTGATCTTACCAAAATTAAATGACCGGTATTTCACCCGGAGGCCACCCAGTACGGTGGGATAATCATCTGCAATGGTCCTGGGTTTAGGCTCAACAATACCCTTGATATAAAGCCGTGAGACGGCAGGCTCGGAATTGGTGGTCACCGTAAGTGACTTATTGAAAGCACCCGGCCGGTTCAGGGGATTGAATACCGCCTTGATAAATCCGGTTTTCCCCGGCATGATGGGCTCCTTGCTCCAGTCAGGCGTGGTACAACCGCAGGAGGGCCTGACATTTTGTATGACAAGCGGGGCATTTCCCGCATTGATCAGTTTAAAGGTGAAGCTCACAGATCCATCGGCTTCGTTTATCTTCCCAAAATCATGAACTTCCTGTTCATATTTGAGTGACGGACCATCCGTAAGTGCAAACAAGTAATGAAAGCTGATTGCAAAAAGCAGGGTAAGAATTGTTTTAATTTTCATGATTTGAATAATATCAATCTGGATTTCGTTCAGTTAACGCAAATTTAACTCAGTTTATTGTTTAATGAAAACTTGACATGTATTTTCGCGATTTACAAGGTTATTTTTACTTATTTTACAAACAAAAACTGTACCACATGGCAAGAATATTAACTGGGATTCAAAGTTCGGGACGGCCACATTTAGGGAATATTCTGGGGGCGATCAAACCTGCCATCGAATTATCGAAAGATCCGAAAAACGAATCTTTGTTTTTCATTGCTGATCTGCACTCATTGACCACGGTAAAGGACCCTGAACAAAGGAAAAGCAATACTTATGCGGTGGCAGCCGCCTGGCTGGCCTGTGGTTTTGATACGGAGCATAATCTTTTTTACAGACAATCAAGAGTTCCTGAGGTGTGTGAACTCACCTGGCTTTTAAGTTGTTTTACACCCTTTCCCATGCTGGCCAACGCACATTCTTTTAAGGAAAAATCGGATCGACTGGCCGATGTTAACGGAGGTGTTTTTATCTATCCTGTGCTCATGGCCGCAGATATCATTCTGTACGATGCCAATTTTGTTCCGGTTGGGAAGGATCAGAAACAGCATTTAGAGATGACCCGTGACATTGCCCAGGTTTTTAACAATCAATATGGGGAAACTTTTGTGATCCCCGAACCTATAATCAATGAGGAGGTCATGATCATTCCAGGCTTGGACGGGCAAAAGATGAGTAAATCGTACAACAATACCATCGATATTTTTCTTCCGGAGAAAAAATTGAGGAAACAGGTGATGTCGATCGTTACCGACAGTACGCCCCTCGAAGATCCCAAAGATCCGGATACCTGCACCGTTTTTGCCTTGTATAAAATTCTGGCATCCGGGGAAGAGACGGGAACAATGCGTCAAAATTACCTCAACGGGAATTATGGATATGGCCAGGCAAAACAAGCTTTGTTTGAGCTGATCCTGGAAAAATTTCATCAGGAAAGGATCCTGTATGACGAGTACATCAACAACCTGGAACTCCTTGAAAACAAACTCCGTCAGGGTGAAGAAAGAGCCCGTGAAATAAACCGGGTCGTGTTGAATAAGGTCAGATCAAAATTAGGTTATCTATAAAACTTCTTCCAGTTTCCAGACTTCTTCAGCATGCGAATTGTGGATCTGCAGAAGCAGGCGTGTGGGATTTGGAAGGAGCACCAGCCGCGTGAGCTTATCGGAATAATTATCAACATCCACAATGACCCCTTCGTTCAGTCCGACCTCGAATTCCGTTACCCCATTGTCTTTCTGCACCACCTTATATTTATTGGCCAGATAGGCTATGGGTAACAAAACCTCATTATCCGGACAGAATTCTTCATGGACGGATTTCAGGACCTCCTCAAGAAATTTCCCGTATTTTTCAACAAATTGATCCTCCAACTCATGAAGTTCCTCTTCCACCGTATCATATTCCGGATCATTATAATCCAGCCGGTCCAATTCATTCTTTTTGAGAACCAATTCGACCAGTTTATTATTTAAATTTTTAGTTTCCATATAATTTCACTCGACGCTAAGGTAAATTAATAATTAAAGGAACGACAACCAAAGAAATATTTTTTTTTCCATGAAGGTCCTATTGCCCTCTATGATTGGCAAACGATTAAAAAAATTGGAATATTAACCAAATTGAATCAATTCATATACAAACATATGAATCAGGGAGTTAATCCTCTGTAAAAACAACTATAATAATACATTTTTAGACCATTGGTTAATTCATAAAATTTTAAAATCTATATATATCTATTAAATTTAGTAGAAATTGTACTATAGCGGCGTTTCGGACGAAAAATTTGTGAATTTTTCGGGTTAATTTTAAATAGTTTTAATAGTTACTGATTGAAATAAAAGGCATTATCTTTTTTGAAATTTATAATGAAATTACGATAAAAATGGATCAATCAATCAAAGAAAAGGCGCAGAAATGGCTGAATAGCGATATAGATGAACAAACCAGAAAGGATATAGAAAAAATGCTTTCCGAGGGCGATGGAGAACTGGTGGAAGCTTTTTACAAGGATCTTGAATTTGGAACGGGTGGATTACGTGGGATCATCGGAACAGGATCCAACCGGATGAACAAATATACGGTGGGAGCAGCCACACAGGGATTAAGCAATTACCTGAAAAAGACCTATCCGCAAGAGGAGATCAGTGTGGCGATCGCACATGATTCCAGGAACAAAAGTGAATTTTTCGCTGAAGTGACTGCCAACGTTTTTTCAGCCAATGGGATCCAGGTTTTTTTCTTCAGGGAACTCCGGCCCACACCCGAACTGTCATTTGCAATCCGTTACCTGGGCTGTAAAAGTGGGATAGTGATCACCGCCTCCCATAATCCGAAGGAATACAACGGGTACAAAGCCTACTGGAATGATGGTGCCCAGATGATCCCTCCCCACGATGTAAATGTGATCGAGGAAGTGAGCAGGATAAAGGATTTCTCACAGATCCATTTCGAAAGGGATATATCCAGGATTCAGATGATCGGGGAGGAAATTGATCATGCCTATATGGAAAAGATCCAACAGAATGTGTTGTCTCCGGAGTCCATCCATCATCAGAAGGATCTGAAGATCGTATATTCACCCATACACGGAACGGGGATCACCCTGGTGCCGGAGATCCTGAAGCGGATCGGGTTCGAAAATGTGCACATCGTGGATGAACAGGCGGTCCCGGATGGGAATTTCCCCACAGTGGTTTATCCAAATCCGGAAGAGCCGGAAGCGATGAGTCTGGCACTTCAAAAAGCCAAGAAGCTGGATGCGGACATCGTGATGGCCACGGATCCTGATGCTGACCGGGTTGGAATAGCCATTAAAAATCACCATGGTGAATGGCAATTGCTGAATGGCAACCAGACCGGTGCGCTGATCATCTACTACCTGCTTCGACTCTGGAAAGAGAAAAATAAACTGGATGGGAATCAGTATGTGGTTAAAACCATCGTAACCACTGATCTGATCCAGGAGATCGCCAATCATTACGGGGTGGAATATTTCAATACCCTGACTGGTTTTAAATACATTGCCGCCCTGATCCATGACCTGGAAGGAAAAAAGAAATTCATCGGGGGAGGAGAAGAAAGTTATGGTTATCTAATCAATGATTTTGTTAGGGATAAGGATGCGATCACCTCCTGTGCCGTCATTGCCGAGATGACCGCCTATGCAAAAGATCAGGGGATGACCCTGATGGATACGTTGATAGCGCTTTATCAACAGTTTGGTTTTTACAAGGAAAGATTGATCTCCATCACCAAAAAGGGCAAATCAGGGGCCGATGAAATACAGAAAATGATGACTGTTCTCAGATCCCAACCTCCGCGGGAACTTGGGGGCTCACCACTGGTCAGACTGATCGACTACCAGGGATCGGTTGAAAAGGATCTGAATACGGGTAAGGAACAAAAAATTGATTTTCCCAGGTCTAATGTATTACAATTTATGACGGCTGATGGGTCCAAGGTTTCTGCCCGGCCTTCGGGTACGGAGCCGAAGATCAAGTTCTACTTCAGCGTGAAGGGAAAACTAGGATCAAAATCTGATTTTGATGCCACGCTGAATACCCTGGATGCTAAGATTGACCGCATCATTCGGGAACTGGACCTGGAATGAATTAAGCTCGAAGCTGGAAGCTCGAAGCTCGAAGAACAAAAACGCCCTTCCTGCTTTTACCTTCTGGCTTTCAGCTTCGAGCTTCCACCTTCCCGATTATTATTCTGAAGAATCCTTGTTCCACTGAACGCTTAAACTCCTGAACCCCTGATCCAGTGAACCGCTGATCCAATGAACCAATGAACCAATGAACCAATGAACCAGTGAACCAGTGAACTGAACTATGCTTTAAAATCCACCGGGGTGAAAACCATTTTCGAATACTGAGGCAATGCGATAGGTCCTCCAATACATGGCAGGAATTCATCAATGAATTCCTGAGTAGGACCATTCAGATCATTGATATAATGGTAATCAACGGATCGTTCCTTTCGGGCAATATTTCCAAGATCAGTCAGGCCGGCCGCAAATTTTCCATTGGCCTTTTTTTCAATGATGACGGAAGTTCTTGTTACACCACTGGCCATGGCTTCTACACTATTATATCCGATCATATAAGCTTCCGAAGCATCCGGCAATGAAGTACTATGGCTTCGCTGGATATGCTGAGGCACCAGAACGGCTTCCTTTACCTGGGCAACCGCTTCCACCTTCAGTTCTTTTACAGCGAGTTGAGCCAGAAATACGCCGGGAGAAAAACTGGTAGCACGGCCATGCTGGATGTTACCGTGCGGATCCAGTTCGGTTTGGCCATACACTTCGGCAATGGATTTTTTAGCCTTCGCATCGGTTAAATCCTCCTGAACCACGACCACTGCTTCACCAAACTTGGTAATGATATCACTCAATTCACTGAGGTATTTGTCCTTTTCGAACAATATTTCCTTGGAGAGGATGATATGTGGTGCCCGGTCGGGATCCATCTGGCCCATGGGATCCACCCTCGCAAAAGCAGTAGCCTGTGCCAGCCAGCCCGCTTTTCTTCCCATGACCTGGTAGACCACGACAGGTGCATTCAATATCCCGATTTTTCCGTCCTTAAATCGGCCTCTGACTTTGTAAGATGAAAAATCATTGTGTACATTTTTCAAAGCGGTCGCATTGTAAAGTGCCGCTGATCCAAAACCCGGGCAATGATGGGTGACCGGAAGGTCGTTATCCACCGTTTTTATGGCATGGATTGCTTTGATATCAGATTCATCGGTAAGACCTTTCAACTGGTCAGCTGAATCATTTCCACCGATATAAATGATGCCGTCGACACCCAGTTTTTTCAAGTTTTTTGCAATGGCCTGGTATTGTTCTTTGACAGGCTTTATACGGGTGGTTTTCAATCCTGCTCCGGGTCCGTTGTAAATGAACTGGGTGGGGTCAGTCCTGGATAAGTCGACGATGTTACCGGGAACATCGGCATGTAAAATACCTTCAAGGCCATTGATCGCTCCATATACTTCATAATTGTATTTTTTTGCTGCTGCCAGCATTCCGGCTACCTCCCAGTCGATGACGGGAGTGGGTCCACCAGATTGACCTATAATGATTCGTTTGATTTTTGCCATTGTATATTACTATTTTAAATGATACATGTATATTCCTGCGAAAAAATTGATCTGTGTTTTGAGTCTTTATTTTTTACCTGAAAAAATCACCGCAATATTAACCAAAAAATAGATAGGCTGAAAAGAAATTCACATCAATGAAATGGATGGGTATTAAAATTAACATGCGGGTAATCCGGGTCCCAGTAGTATTACTTAATACTCATACCATGATTAAAGTCAAGGTATGATTATTAGTGCAGGTATGAGACCGGGGTGAGTTCGGGGATAAAATTTTTTTTAGAATTCAGATTATTGATCCGCTCAATTATAGCGTATGAATCCTTTTTGGCGGACAGAATTTGAGCTTTATATTATTTCAAAATAAATTCCATTATTTATGGATTCAATCATCAAATAAACCTCAATTTTTTCTAATTTCGTTTATCATTAATTTATACATTAAAATTTTTTAAAATATGGATGCTCAAGCCCAATCTCTTAACCAAACCATTGAAAAGATCAATCCAAGTGTAGTACAAATGCTCTCAGCCAGGGGGAAGAATATTTTCTTTCCGAAACTGGGTGTTTTATCACAGGCAGCCCAGGCACGTGGCAAAAATATCAATGCCACCATTGGCGAAGCCCGCGAAGATGATGGCTCTTCGATGCACCTTGAAGAGTTTGAAGAATTAATAAAGATCCCCGTACAGAATATATTCCCTTATGCACCCAGTTATGGTAAACCGGAAATTCGAGATAAATGGAAAGAATTCATATTTAAAAAGAATCCTTCACTGAAAGACAGGATCATCAGCAGGCCTATTGCGACCAATGGCTTAACCCATGGACTCAGCATGGCTGGTTATATGTTCGTTGACGAGGGAGACACGGTGATCCTTTCCGATCTTTACTGGGAAAACTACGATCTGTTGTTTGACAATGGATATGGCGCTCATATTGATACTTTCAATTTGTTTAAGGGAGGTGGATTTGATACTGGTGCCTTTGCAACAAAACTGGCTTCCGTAAAACAGGAAAAGGTGATCCTATTGATGAATTTTCCCAATAACCCTTCCGGTTATACACCCCTGAATCACGAAGTAAAAATTATTGTCGAAGAGCTTGAAAAGCTGGCAAGATCCGGGAAAAAAGTTGTTGTCATTATTGACGATGCCTATTACGGGCTGGTGTATGGCGAAAACGTTTTTCCTGAATCGATCTTCGTAAAATTGGCAGGATTACACGAAAACCTTCTGGCTGTAAAGCTCGACGGTTCGACCAAGGAGGATTATGTCTGGGGATTCAGGGTTGGATTCATTACCTATGGAGTGAAAGGAGGAACGCCTGAATTGTATGAAGCTTTGGAAGCTAAAACAGCTGGTGCCATTCGAGGCAATATCTCCAATATCAGTCACCTTTCCCAGAGTCTCTTGCTGAATGTTTACCTCACGGATACTTACGAGGCTACCAAGAAAAAGAAATACAACATCCTTAAAAACCGTTATGACATCCTGAAGGGCTGTTTCAAAAATGAGGCCTATGCCAAGTATTTTGAACCGCTGCCATTCAACTCGGGATACTTCATGTGCGTGGCTGTTAAACAGGGCCTGGAGGCTGAAAAAATCCGGCAGCACCTGCTGGAAAAATACAGCACAGGGGTGATCGTATTTGGCAATGTAATAAGACTGGCCTTTTCGGCTACCCCGAAGGATAAGATCCCGGCACTGGTAGACAATCTTTATAAAGCCTGTAAGGATCTGGCGGGTTAATGATATATATCAAAGAGATGACATCTCTCGAAGAGATGTCATCTCTTATTGGATGTAACCAATCAGGAAATTTCCAGTTTATTGATTTTGGCCTCTTCCAGCAACCTTTCACGGTCGATGGAAACTACACCCTGGTATTCACAGACCAGTCCACCTCCAAGGTTACTCAGGGCTGCAGTAAACCTGGAAGGCAGGTGAAGGCTCATACACAAAGCGGCAATGCTCACCACGGTATCCCCGGCTCCTGAAACATCCGAAATGGTCCTGACATGGGCAGGCACCAGGTGATCTTGGTGATCGGTTGATAGATAGACTCCTTTATCCGAAAGGGTGACCAGGATACTTTCCACCTCCAGTTTCGCTTTTAGCAGATCTACCACCTTTTTCAATCCCACAAAATCATCCTTTTCAAGATCGATCTTCATGCCTTCCCGGATCTCTTTCAGATTGGGTTTGAAGAGATTGGCGTGCCGGTAATGATTAAAATTCTTCCGCTTCGGATCGACGATGGTCGGGATCTTCAGCTCATTGGCCAGACCGATGGTGAACCGGATAATTTCCTTATCCAACACCCCTTTGTCATAATCCTCGAAAATAACTGCCTGGGCTTCGGGTAGCAGTTTTTTGATCTTTTTTTTCAGCTGGCGTTTCTCGTCGGAGGTCAGGTCGTGCACCTGTTCTTCATCAACCCGGAGGATATGCTGTGACCCGGAAAGGAATCTTTCCTTGATGGTGGTTATCCTTGAAATACTGGGGACCACACCTTCCTTTGAGATCCCCCTTTGGTCAAGGAGATCCAACACGTATCTTCCCTCCAAGTCATCGCCGATCACCGTACACAATAAAGGCTGTGCGCCAAGGGCAACAATATTTTTTGCGACATTGCCGGCACCACCTAATCTTTTTTCCTTTTTCCTGACCTGGACCACCGGCACCGGTGCTTCCGGGGATATTCGTTCTACATTTCCCCATACATAGGAATCAAGCATAACATCCCCAATGATCAGAATTTTCTGATTGAAGAAAGAAGAAAATATTTCGTCAAGGGTTTTCAGAGACATTTATTTAAGTTTAGCCATTGATTCCTTGATCCTTTTGATCGCCTTTTTAAGATCCTCATCGGAGGAAGCATAGGAAAGGCGGATGCAATCGGGAGCTCCAAAAGCATGTCCGGAAACAGTGGACACCAGGGCATCATTCAACAGATACATACAGAGATCATTGGCATCCCTAATGGTGATCTGCCCGTAGGATTTACCAAAGTAAGCGCTGATATCCGGGAAGAAATAAAATGCTCCTTCAGGTACCGGGGTTTTCAAATCCGGAATTTCCTTCAGCATATCAAGCACCATATCTCGCCTTTTTTGATAGGTATCGCCCATATCCCGGGTAGGAGTCCTATCCCCGGTAAGGCCTGCCAACGCGGCTCTTTGTGCAATCGAACAGACTCCGGAGGTAAACTGCCCCTGCATTTTAATACAAGCTTTAGCGAGCCAGGGCGGTCCTGACAGATAACCCACCCGCCATCCGGTCATTGCAAATCCTTTTGAAAAACCGTTGACCGTGATGGTGTTTTCTTTCATTTCAGGAAAAGATCCTATACTCACATGCTCACCCGTAAAGTTGATGTATTCATAGATCTCATCAGCGATCAAGTAAACGTCTTTTCTTTTTGATAGTACTCCAGCAATGCTTTTTAATTCTTCGCGACCGAAAACTGCACCGGTCGGATTACAAGGGGATGAATAAATGACGGCCTTGGTTTTGTCAGTGAGTGCTTCCTCTACCTGACGGGCGGTTACCTTGAATCCATTTTCAAGCATTCCTTCAACCACAACCGGTACACCTTGGGCGAGCTTGATCATTTCGATATAGGAAACCCAGTAAGGTCCGAAAACGATCACTTCATCTCCCGGGTTCAACAGGCACAAAAAAACATTCGCGATGGAATGTTTGGCACCGTTGGAAACCACGATCTGTTCCGGAGTCGTTTCAAGATGATTTTCCCTGATTAATTTATCAGCAATGGCTTTTCTAAGCTCGGGATAGCCGGGAATGGGAGGATAGGAAAAATATTTTCCTTCATCAATGGCCTGTTTGGCGGCTTCCTGAATATGTTTGGGAGTTTTAAAATCAGGTTCCCCCAGGCTTAAACTGATGATGTCTTTTCCCTGGGCCTTCAATTCTCTGGCTTTCTGAGCCATTAGCGATGGTGGCAGATTCTTCCAGTGTTTTGATCCGGTTTGATAATATCTCAGTCATTTTCCCTGAAAATCGAGACTTTTTAACGTATTTTCAAAATTAATTAATTTGAAAAGTAGCGCCATTCATTTAAAATATTTAGTAAATTATATTATGAAGTAAAAGCGTAAAGTTATCGCTACCTGCTTGAATTACAAAGTAAACCAAAGTCAATTCAATTAATTTCACCTAAACTGATTTCAGATATGAATAAATTTATCGGCCTGATCCTTTGTATTTTAACCATAACTCATCATTCCTATTCCCAGGATGATCCTCCCTTCAATTTCGATGCCGGTATCGATCTTTATTATGCCTACGATTTTAATAAACCCCTCGACAGGGACCGCCAGTATGTGACCCAGGCTGCCAGGCATAATGAATTCAACCTGAACTGGGGTTTTATCAAAGCCTCTTTTAACAATGATAAGATCCGGGCTAACCTGGGATTACAAACAGGGACCTATCCGATCTTCAATTATGCAAATGAATCCAGTGATCTTTTACGCCTCATTGCTGAGGCAAATGCGGGAGTGAGAATTACGGACCAGATATGGATTGACGCAGGGATCATGCCCGGACATATCGGCTACGAAAGTACCTTCTCCTTCGATAATGAGATGTATACGCGTTCCCTGTTGGCGGAGAATACACCCTACTATCAAACGGGAATCCAGCTTTCAGTCGCAGTAAGTGAGGATTTTGATGTCCGCTTCTTCGTTCTGAACGGCTGGCAGAATATTGCGGAAACCAACAATGCCAAGTCAGTTGGACTTCAGTTGAATTACAGGCTGAATGAAAGCCTGGTGTTGAATTACAGCAATTACCTGGGCAATGAAAGTACGGTTCCGGGACAGAAAAAGATTCGTTTTTATAATGATTTTTATGCCAGATACGACATTCAGAACGACTGGCATGTGGTGGTTCAGCTTGATTACGGAACGCAGGAGCAGTTCAACAGCGAGGATCAGGGAAATATCTTTGCGATTATGGGTCTTACCCAGTACAGGATCAGTGACCGGTTTCACTTGGCGGCCAGGATCGAACATTTCAACGACAGCAAAGAGATCCTGGTAGGCACGGGAACGCCCAGTGGATTTAAAAATACCAACATTGGGATAAGTTTTGATTATATCCCCGTTCCATACGTAAAATGCCGGCTGGAGGGAAGAAGTTTTTTCTCCCCGGATGAGATCTATTATGCTGGTGAAAACAATGACCAGAATGATTTTGTGTTGGTAGGCAGCATTGCGGTGGATCTGAACAGGAAGTTTTTCTCAAAATGAAATTCCCAAGATTAACAAAGAGGAAATAACAAAAACCAAACAACAAACAATTTTTAAAAGTCAGAAATTAATAACCAATATCCAATATAAGATACTTAAAACAAATCCCCATCGGCCTTAAACGACACAAATAAAGGAATTGATTGGGATTCGCGGCTTGAATATTGGAATTTATTGGTGAATTGCTATTTGAATATTGGATTTCTAAAACCTTCCTAAGGATGGATCATTTTAATCTTTTAATGAGAGCTTTCTGGAATGACCCCTTAAAAAATCCCGGCTTCAATTCCCGCGTCACAAATACCATCCCGCATGGGCCGGAGTTGACGGAACGATCCGGTTTTTACGGTACATTTTCCCCTGTAATGGATCAGCCATGTACACTGTTCTGCCTGTTGGTAAGTGTGTTTGCAGACTTTTACCAGGGTCTGTATGACGTGATCGAAGGTGTTATAATCGTCATTAAAAACGATCAGATTCCTGGGATCCTCTTCATCCTGATCTTCCAATACATCAACTAATACTTCTTCCTGGTATTGCAAACTCATATGAACTGAGGAAATATAACAATCATAATCTTCACAAAGATAAAAAAAATATTCATTTTTGGCACTTCATAATGTTTTCATGAATCCAGTTTTAGTATTTTCCATTATCGCCGTCTACTTTTCCATCCTCGTTCTCATCTCGTGGTTCACCTCGCGTAATTCAAGCAACGAAACTTTTTTCACTGGTAACAGGCAATCTCCCTGGTTTGTGGTGGCGTTCGGCATGATCGGAGCCTCTTTATCAGGTGTCACTTTCATCTCGATCCCGGGGGAGGTGGGAGTGTCTATCTCAGATGTTGAGCCGCAATTCCGGGCTTTCTCGTATTTCCAGATCGTGATCGGGTATCTGCTGGGTTATTTCATCATTGCCCGGATCCTGATGCCGCTTTATTACCGTTTGAACCTGGTTTCGATCTATACCTATCTGGCAAAACGTTATGGACGCAGTACCTATAAGACCGGGTCTCTTTTTTTTCTGATGTCACAGACCATGGGGGCAGCCCTGCGCCTTTTTCTGGTCGCTGGCGTACTTCAGATTGCTTTTTTTGATGCTTTCGGGATCCCTTTCATGGTAACGGTCACGTTCACCATTCTGTTGATCTGGGCATATACCTACCGGTCCGGCATCAAAACCATCGTGTGGACCGATACGATGCAAACATTTTTCATGATCATGGCGGTGGGGATTACCATCTATTTTCTGGTGAGGGAACTGGATCTTTCTTTTGCCGATTATACCCGGCTGCTTGAAGACAGCCCTTACTCCAAAATATTTTTCTGGAATTGGAAAAGTTCCAGGTATTTCTGGAAACAGTTTTTTGCGGGGGCTTTTATTGTGGTCGTGATGACGGGTCTGGATCAGAATATGATGCAGAAAAACCTGACCTGTAAAAGTCTTAAGGATGCCCAGAAGAATATGTACTGGTTCAGCGCGATCCTGGTGCCCGTGAATTTCTTGTTTTTAAGCCTGGGCATGCTCTTATATATTTATGCCAATAAAAATGGCATCCAGGTTCCAGCCCGGTCCGATGATCTCTATCCGATCCTGGCCCTGAATCATTTTTCTGTTTCCATCGGGATTATATTTTTACTGGGGATCATCGCAGCTGCTTTTTCAAGCGCGGATTCGGCCCTGACTGCCCTTACAACTGCCTTTTGTGTCGATTTTCTGAATCTGGATGGGAAATCGGAACGGGATCAGAAAAGAGCCAGGCTCAGTGTACATGTCGGTTTCAGCTTCATTCTTTTCCTGGTGATTGTTATTTTCAGGGTCATCAATAACGATAGCGTCATCTCCGCTGTGTTTACCGTAGCCGGTTATACCTATGGACCTTTGCTGGGATTGTTTTCCTTTGGATTGTTTACCCGGAAACAGGTGATCGACCGATACGTTCCCTTCCTTGCCATACTTTCGCCAGTCTTAACTTACCTGATCAGCCTGAATTCTGAAGCTTTGTTATGGGGATATAAATTCGGATTTGAGGTCCTGATACTGAATGGCCTGATCATGTTCTTCGGATTATTATTGATCACAAAAAAGGGAGCTAAAATAACTCCTTTATAGGATCCCAGAATAGTTTTTCAAAATCCTGTACCTGGTCGTTCCTGATCCGGATCCCTTCCCGTTCAAGCAATTCTTTCATCCGGTCGGGATGTCCAAAGTATTTTTTCCCGGTCAGCAAACCGTTCCGGTTCACCACCCGGTGGGCAGGGATATTTTCAGTATAAGAAGTATTCAGGGCCCAGCCGACCATCCGGGCACTGCTCGTGGTGCCCAGGTACCCGGCGATCGCTCCATAGGAAGTGACCCTTCCTTCCGGAATGAGTTTTACCACCTCGTAAACATCCTGAAAAAACGAAACTTTCTCCATCCGTTAAAAGAAAGAAAATAATCCGAATTCCGGGAAATATAATAAAATAAGGTTCACATTCTGTAATTTTATGGGATTTTTAATCAAAACCCCTTGATATGATGCGTTATCCTTTATGGGTCCTATTTTTAGTTTTGTATGTTATCCTGCTCTGGATTTCAGGATGTTCCCAGAAAACCTCCAATGAAATGGAAGGACCGGAACCACTCAGGAACGTAGTGGTAATTGTCGGTGATGATCATGCTGACCATGTGCTGGGAGCGCTGGGGAATGAACTGGTCCGCACACCGAATCTGGACAGGTTATCCGGGGAGGGTATTCTCTTTTCAAATGCTTTTGCCAACTCCCCATTATGCAGTGCTTCCAGGCAAAGCCTTCTGACCGGGAAATACCCGCATGCCACTGGAGTGACCTTACTCACTACCTCTTTTCCTGAGGCACAGGAAACCATTGCAGATCATCTGAAGAATTTTGAATTTATCTCGGCGATCATTGGGAAAAATCATTTTAATAATAACCTGAATCATGGTTTTGATCTAAAAATTGAAAGAAGTGATTATTTCAAATACCTGGAAAATAATCCCCCCCAACCTGTGCCAGATTCCATTCAGGTACGTCCTCCCTGGAAACCTTTCAGGGATCCAGCCAGGATCTGGTTGAATTCGGAAGCCTTGCCCGGGGGTTTTTATGATGCGGATGATATCGGGACCTATTATGCAGAAAAGGCAATCGAGTTTATACAGAACAATAAAGACAACCGGTTCTGCCTGTGGCTGGCTTTCCATGAGCCTCATTCACCCTTTAATTTCCCGATCGAATACCGTGATTCCTATGATCCGGATAAAATGCCTTTTCCCCTGGGATCTCCGGAAGATGATGAATTCATCCCACTGGTGTTCAAGGATCTTACCGAGGAGGAAAGAAAGGGGATCATCTCGGCTTATTATACCTCGGTTGAATATCTCGATAAAAATATTGGGCTGGTGCTGAAGGAACTGGAAGATGCCGGCCTGGCCGATCAGACCCTGGTGATCTATCTGGGGGACCATGGGTACCTACTCAATCATCATAAAAGATTTGAAAAGCATATGATGTGGGAAGAAGCCGTCAAGGCACCCCTGATCATCCGGGCAGGGAATAAACCAATCGAAAAACATATTGAAAATAATATGGTTGAATTCATTGATGTAGCCCCAACCATCATGGATTACCTGGGCGTCTCACCCCTGGGCGAAGCACAGGGAAAATCGCTACGGCCATTCTTTGAAAAAGACTCAGCTGATTTCAGACAGGTGGTCTTTTCTGAATTCCTGGCCGATAACAAAGCCATGGTCCGGACGGATAAGTGGAAATATATATTTACATCAGGAAAACATGACCTGGCACAGGGGTATGCCACCGGTCATGAACCAACGGGGATCCGGCACCGCTTATACAACCTTGAAGATGATCCGGGGGAAACGCACGATGTGTCAGGAGAGCGTGATAACCAGGAAATTCTGCAAACCCTTCAGATCGAGATGCTTGAGATTTTCAAGGATACCCACCCGCTTGCGGAAGATCTCCCCGAAGGGTTGTCAATGGAAGAAAAACTTGCCTGGTTTTGCGAACCTCCTGACGATAATCCGGATCTGGAAGCAAAATAATGAAGAAAATGATACTCATAGCCGATAGCGGATCAACAAAAACGGATTGGAAATGTACGGATGGGGCCGGAAAGACTGCCGTGGCAAAAACGGGCGGGATCAATCCGCAATACATGAATGCGGATGACATCATTAACGAAGCCATAGAGGCTGCCAGACAACTGAATACACTCAGTATTAAGTCGATCTATTTTTATGGGGCAGGTTGTTCTTCCCAGGAAAAAAGAGACATGGTGTCTTTGGCTTTGCGGGAATCCTTCAGGGATGCGGAAATAGAGGTAAACGGGGATCTCTTCGGTGCGGCCCGGGCCACCTGTTTTTTTCAACCCGGGATTGCCTGCATCCTGGGAACTGGCTCGGGGTCCTGTGTGTATGATGGGGAGAAGATCGTCAAATCGATTCCTTCACTCGGTTTTATATTGGGTGATGAAGGAAGTGGAGCCTATCTGGGTAAACAACTTGTCAGGGATTTTCTCAGGGAAGAAATGCCTGCTGATATGATCAATATCATCCGGGAAAAATTGGGGATCACCAAGGAGCTGATCCTTGAGAATGTGAACCGGAAGCCCATGCCCAGCCGGTATTTGGCAGATTTCTCCAAATTTATTCATGAAAACATCCATCATACCTATATCGAAGAATTGGTGTATCATAGCTTTGAAGATTTTGTTTTTCACTATATCACACCCTATCGTGAATCAAGGGAGTATCCAATCCATTTTGTCGGTTCCATCGCCAAGAGATTCAAAAGCATCTTAAAAGGGGTATTTGAATCCAGAAATCTGATGATGGGCAAGGTGGAAGAAGCACCTATCAATGGGTTGATTGAATATCATTTATCAGAATATACGTTTACATCATGAGCATTACAGAGTCACCAAGCAATTACAGCGATCTGGAAAAGATGGAGATAAAGGACCTCCTGATCAACATCAACCGGGAAGACATGACCGTCCCTCATGCAGTAAAAAATGCCATTCCACAAATTGAAAAACTCATTCCTGAGATTGTCGCTAAAATGAAAGAAGGAGGACGTCTTTTTTATGTAGGTGCCGGGACCAGTGGGCGACTCGGCATTGTGGATGCTTCAGAATGTCCTCCCACTTACGGTGTGCCACACGGAATGGTGATCGGGATCATGGCGGGGGGCGATCAGGCCATCCGGAAGGCGGTGGAATTTGCGGAAGATGATCCGGATCTGGGGTGGAAGGACCTCCAGGAGTATCAGATCTCCGGCCAGGATGTAGTGATAGGCATCGCTGCCAGTGGTCGTACGCCCTATGTGATCGGTGCGGTGGAAAAGGCGCGGGCAACAGGCCTGGTGACAGGTTGTATCACTTGTAACCTCAGCACTAAACTGGCCGAAGTTTCGGAATACCCGATTGAAGTGATCGTGGGTCCGGAATTTGTCACGGGAAGTACACGGATGAAGGCAGGGACAGCACAGAAACTGGTGCTCAATATGATCTCAACTTCTGTGATGATCAAACTGGGAAGGGTAAAGGGAAATAAGATGGTGGACATGCAGCTGACGAATACCAAATTGATCGAGCGGGGTACGCGGATGATCATGGAAGAACTGGGCATTCCCCGGGAGGATGCTGCTAAAATGTTAATGCAATACGGATCGGTCCGGAAAGCGGTGGATGCATACAGGAAGGAATGACGGAATTGTTCAGGGAAATGAACAGGTAAATAGAATTTGGGGGCCAATGTGAAAGGCACGAGGGCCAACAATGTAAAATGTAAAAATTTAATTTTAATGGCCCATGTCCCTGCCTGAATAATGTCTTACAAAAAAAAGGTTCGTATACAAACTTGCTAGCAATCACAAACTATCATGAATTCCTGTTGCCAGATTTACGGGTTCCTGAGGTTTATCCCTGAAAAATTTATTGAATGGTGAATTTACATACTGATTTTTTATACCCACCAATGGTAGGCCACAAGTGGTATAAATGGATTATTGTGAGAGATGACATTATTTAAATGTATGTTTTCTTACTGAGCTCCCGGGCAGGATCAAAAGGTGTGCAAAAGGAATATCCAATAGGAATAGGTTCAATAAATATTATTCTTTATGTAAGGATTTATGGATTCGGAACCTAGCTTCAGGACCAAATAATGAATGTAAATTAATACCAGGATTTAATGTTAAACCTGCCCCATTGGGATGCATGACGGCATAAACTAATTTTAGGACGAGACACTCATTTCCCCGTATCCCCGTTTCCCCGTATCCTCGTATCCTCATATCCCCATTTCCCCGTTTCCCCATTTCCCCATTTCCCCATTTCCCCGTATCCCCATTTCCCCGTATCCCCATTTCCCCGTTTCCCCGTTTCCCCATTTCCTCGTATCCCCATTTCCCCGTATCCCCGTTTCCCCGTATCCTCGTATCCTCGTATCCCCATTTCCCCATTTCCTCGTATCCCCATTTCCCCATTTCCCCGTATCCCCATTTCCCCGTATCCCCGTTTCCCGTTTCCCCGTTTCCCCGTTTCCCCAACAATCTCACCTTCCCATCGTCTTCATGATCTCAAGGTTCTTTTCGATCAGGGAGATCCGTTGCTCAACACATTCGGCGGAATACTTTCCATCCTCCGGTGTATTGAGTACATAATCCAGCAATTTTTCCTTGGTGGTGGTGGCTACATGCGACCGTGTATCGGAAGAGGCATAATAAATCAACACTTCATCATTCCCTCTTTCTACCCATCCATTGGAAAAAACCACGTTCGACACATCACCTACGCGTTCTTCGTATTCCGGGGCCAGAAAATATCCGCCTGGTTTTTTTATGATCTTCCAGGGTTCTTCCAGATTGGTCAGGAACATGTAAAGTACGTATCGCAATCCAGCCGCCGTATTCCGTACCCCATGCGCTAGATGTAACCATCCCTTACTGGTTTTGAGGGGCGCCGGGCCCTGACCGTTTTTCAGTTCATTGATCGTGTGATATTGTTTGGGATCGATGATGATCTCTTTTTTAATGACGGCATCTTGAATATCTTCACACAGGCCCCATCCGATTCCACCTCCTTTACCGGTTTCAATAAAACCTTCCTGTGGGCGGGTATAAAACGCATATCGTCCATTCACAAATTCAGGATGCAATACACAATTACGTTGCTGGGGAGAAGGGGTTTTCAGGTCAGGCAGCCTTTCCCAGCTTTTGAGGTCCCTGCTTCTGATGATCCCGCATTGGGCAACGGCTGAGTGCTCATCACCTGGAGGAGCATTCGGATCTTTTCTTTCGGTGCAAAAAAGTCCGTAGATCCAACCGTCTTCATGTTTGACCAGCCGAATATCATAAACATTGGTGTCCGGATCGGCAGTTTGAGGAAGTTCGATAGGTGTGTCCCAGAATCTGAATTGGTCAATTCCGCTTTCACTTTCTGCAATGGCAAAAAATGATTTGCGATCCCATCCTTCAACCCTCAAAGCCAGGTAGATCTTATCATTCAATTCGATGGCTCCAGGATTGAAAGTGGCATTGATCCCCATCCGTTCAAGGAGGGAGGGATTGGTTTCCGGATCCAGGTCGTAACGCCAGAAGACCGGTGTATGCCTGTCAGTCACCACCGGATGTTCGTACTTGTCGTAGATTCCATAGGAATAGGATCTTTTCCTGTTTTTACGGGTGATCAGTTTTTCATGCTCCTCGAATAAGTTTTTAACCTTTTGTGAAAATTCCGGATGATCCATTTTTAGAGGGTTTAATTCATAATAAAAATCAGCATTTAAAAATAATGAAAAAAAATGTCACAAAAAGTCAAATCCGGTTATTAGAAATAGTATTTCACAATTTAAAAGGGATTATTACAAAAGTACCTTCGATTGGGTGATCATCCGCATTCGGGCGCACTTGAACAAGTACTATATTTAGTAGGTTGCTTTAAAGAAATTAGAATTACGAGAATACATCAACAACTAACCTGATTTTGAAGAGAAGGAGATCATCATTTAATTCTTTGATTATTTAATGGTTAAATACACTTATCATTGGAAGGCATTTGGGAGAATTGACTTCGTGGGCATCTGTTTCCAGGAAATTAGTGAGGTTCTATGAAGTGAAAAAGGAGTTTAAATAATTTCAATAGTGAACATCCTGTCATTTATATCCCAATATAAATATCAGCAGTTGTGGATATAGTCCGTAATTTGTAAA
>CAVOVH010000015.1:0-233923 GCA_963699805.1 uncultured Cytophagales bacterium
CGATCTCTTTGGCCCACGTATCAAAGTCAGACATGGTATAATCAAAGCCATCCGGTGTTTCAATCAGCATATTTAAGCTCATCATCAGGCCAAAAGCATTTTCCTTCCGTCCATTGTCGATTACATTTTCGATGGCGATAAAGGCTCCGTTCTCAGGCAATGCATCATAGGCTTTTCGCATTAAGAACATTTTATCCTCCAGTCCCCAGTCATGCAGGATATTGCCCATCGTGATTACATCCGCAACAGGGAACTGATCTTTGAAAAAATCGCCACTCCTAGTCTTAACATTCCCGTTTAAACTCATGGCATTGATGTTTTTTCTGGCCAGTGGTTCCACCGGAAGCAGATCAAAACTGGTACAGGTCATATGCGTGTTACTCCTGGCAACCAGAATGGATAGCAATCCGCCTGCCCCACCCATGTCACACAATGTTTTATAGGGAGTAAAATCAAATTGATCTGCTAGGGCCATAAAATTGGCCATCTGAACACCGGCCATCGCATTCAGGAATTCCTCCAGCACCTTGTGATCCTCATATAACGATTCAAAGAGTGGATGTCCTGTTCTTTTGATTTCATTCTGAGGTTTCCCGGTTTTTAATCCTTCTTCCAGCGTTCCCCAGAATCCATAAAGGCGGTGGTTGGCCATCTTCAGTAATCCGCCGATATAGGATTTTTTACCATCTACAAGGAAAGTATCCACATCTTTTGCATTGCTGTATTTGGCTGTTTCCCTGACTCCAGTTCTTTTCAGAAAGCCAAGTGCCACCAGGGAATCCAGGAAATCATAAAGGGACCGTCATGTAAACGGGTTGCTTTTTTTATTCATGTGCATCCTTGGCTCCACCGGCAAGCAGGGTAAAAATATCAAAATCTACTGCGGCAAGAAGAATTTTAGAAGCCCAGAATCCCATGCCGATCTGCATGATTCTGGAAGGATCCACATGATCGGGGTTGTTTGGTTTTTTAGATTCATTTTTCATGGTCAATAAGTTTTGGTTTTAATGTATGTGATTTCGACGAGCGGCCATAAGCATTGTTAATGGACAGGTTAAAACAGGCATAATCTACCAATATACGGAAAAAGAATGACATTTGGCAAGAGAAAATAGGTAAACAATTCTGTTAGGAATTGGAGAGCCATTCAAAGAATAGAGATCCGGATAAACCTTAGCACTTAATTTAGACAACCCCTCTTGGTTCCTGAATCTTCATTTACAACCTCAGTCGATGGTTTCATTTGAAAAAGATAAAGTATGGTGGGCTTGAATTTTTAGTTTAAACAAGTGATCTTTAGCCAATTAGTAAGTATAGGATATGGTTATATAAACGGAATATTGTGTTTATACAGACGTTGGGCGCAACCATTTCTGATCAAAACGATTTCATGAAATATTTACTTGACGGACAAGAATCTGAGAGATTAAAATTTAGACTATTAAAACAGACCGACTTTGATAGTTGGTTGGAACTTTTTAATAATTCAGATGCTAGTTTTTTTCTAGGGATGCAAGATATTGATTCCCCTTATGATCAGTGTAAAGAATGGTTTAGACGATCAAAGGAGAGAGAGAGAAATAATCTTGGAGGTATGAATGTTTTAATTGATAAGATCAATAACAATCTTATTGGACAATGCGGACTTTTAGTTCAGGATGTAGATGGGCAGAGTGAATTGGAAATAGGATATTCAATTATACCACGTTATTGGAGTAAAGGATATGCAACAGAAGCTGCTATAAAATGTAGAAATTATGCATTTGAGAATAATTTTACTAATACATTGATATCTATCATTCATATTGACAATGTACGATCAGAGAGAGTTGCAATAAAAAATGGTATGATTAAAACTAAAGAGACAGAATTTAAAAAGATGCCAGTAAATCTTTATCGGATAAATAAACGAGACTGGATAAAGATAAAGGACTAATCAAATAATGGCAGCGCCCAACAGCGGGTATATTTAATTTGGCGGTTTGTACAAAATTGAAAATGATTACATTTAATTTAGCGTTATTAGCGGTGGATAGTGACGCACTTCGAAAGCGCCAAACAAAACATACCCGCGGAACGTTGGCAGCAATACAATTAAACCTAAAATATTATTAAACGAAGACAACCAATCTCTCTATTCTCTGCTACAGCCAGTATATACTTGAATTTTTAAATGCACTTCAATTTTACCAATGTTTTATTGAAAATATCGATTTGATAAAACAAAATAATTTTCGTAATTTAGACTCTTATTCCAAACCTAAAACAGTAAATCATGAAAAATCGTAATCGTAGCATTCAGCCTGATCATTGCCTTTACGGGGTGTACGCAAAACAAGATGGATAAAAAGGGGCAGGATCCATCCCATACAAGCATGCAAACCGTTAAAACCAGCAGAGATTGGTGGCCGAATCAACTTGATTTAAGCGTTCTTCGACAACATTCTTCCTTATCAAATCCTATGGGTGAAGATTTCAATTATGAACAAGCGTTTAATAGCCTGGATTATGAAGCGTTAAAAAAAGACCTGCGTGAATTGATGACCCAATCACAGGATTGGTGGCCGGCCGATTTTGGGCATTATGGGGGATTGTTTATTCGCATGGCCTGGCACAGTGCCGGTACCTACCGCACGGGAGATGGTCGAGGTGGTGCACGTGAGGGACAACAACGTTTTGCTCCGATCAACAGCTGGCCGGATAATGCCAACCTGGATAAAGCCAGAAGACTTCTTTGGCCCATCAAGCAGAAATACGGAAGTAAAATCTCCTGGGCTGATCTGATGATACTCACCGGAAATGTTGCCTTGGAATCCATGGGATTCAAAACCATTGGCTTTGGTGGAGGAAGAGAAGATGTGTGGGAACCTGCCAGCAATGTATATTGGGGACCAGAAAGCAAATGGCTGGAAGACAAACGATATACCGGAGACCGGGATCTTGAAAAGCCCCTTGCTGCAGTTCAAATGGGACTGATCTATGTGAACCCTGAAGGTCCAAATGGTAATCCTGATCCTGTTGCCGCTGCCAAGGACATTCGCGAGACCTTTGGACGAATGGGGATGAATGATGAAGAAACGGTAGCACTCATTGCAGGAGGACATACCCTGGGTAAAACCCATGGTGCCGGACCTGCTTCCCATGTTGGCCCGGAACCTGAAGCAGCAGGTATTGAAGAACAAGGGCTTGGATGGAAGAGTGATTATAAATCAGGAAAAGGTGCAGATGCCATCACCTCTGGTTTAGAAGTAATCTGGACTCCTACACCTACCGCATGGAGTCATACATTCTTCAGTATGCTCTTTAACTATCGAATGGGAATTAACCAAAAGTCCGGCAGGAGCCCATCAGTGGGTTGCTAAAGATGGAGGATCCCAGATCTTTCCCGATGCTTTTGATCCAGAAAAGAAGCATAAACCTACTATGCTCACTACTGATCTTTCACTGCGATTTGATCCTGTTTACGAGAAAATATCGAGAAGATTCCTTGAAAATCCTGAAGAATTTAACGATGCCTTTGCCCGTGCCTGGTTTAAACTGACACATCGTGACATGGGACCTCGGTCCATTGTACCTGGGACCGGAAGTTCCGGAAGAAGATTTTATATGGCAGGATCCTATTCCTGAAGTCGATCATGAATTAATCAATGCAAAAGACATTGCAACATTGAAATCAACCATCTTGAGTTCAGGACTTGACAATTCCTGAATTGGTTTCTACTGCCTGGGCTTCTGCGTCCACCTTCCGTGGGTCGGATAACAAGGGAGGTGCCAATGGTGCACGCATTCAACTGGAACCTCAGAAAAGCTGGGAAGTCAATAATCCGAAGCAACTTGATAAGGTGCTGACAACCTTGAGAGACATTCAGAAGGAATTTAATGCAAATCGAACGGATAAAAAAGTATCGATGGCCGATCTGATTGTTTTGGGTGGTTGTGCAGCCATAGAAAAGGCCGCAAAAAATGCTGGATATGATATCGAGGTTCCATTTACACCCGGGCGCATGGATGCTTTGCAGGAACAAACTGATGTAGAATCAATGGCTGTGCTTGAACCCATGGCAGACGGTTTTCGCAATTATCTAAAAACGCAGTATACCTTTTCTACAGAAGAACTGTTGGTGGACAAAGCACAATTGCTCACCTTAACCCCTCCGGAAATGACTGTTCTTGTCGGAGGTATGCGTGTTTTGGACGCCAATTATGACCATTCTAAACACGGTGTTTTTACAGACACGTCCGGAAATGCTCACCAATGATTTCTTTGTAAACCTTTTGGATATGAGTACCGAGTGGAAAGCCACTTCTGATACAAAAGAAGAGTTTGAGGGAAGGGATAGAAAAACCGGTGAACTCAAATGGACAGCTACCCGTGCAGACCTTATATTTGGTTCAAACTCTGAATTAAGGGCGTTGGCAGAGGTTTATGCCAGCAATGATGCCAAAGAGAAGTTTGTAAATGACTTTGTGGAGGCATGGACCAAGGTCATGAATCTTGATCGTTTTGATTTAAAATAAATTGATACTCAACAGGGAAAAAGCCGGTCAAATGACCGGCTTTTTTTTATCGAGGGTATCACTAACTACCGCCAACAAGGTGCTATACGCCATACCGGGACTGTAATCCTCAAATAGTGTAGAATTGACTTTGAATTTTCTGTTTACCAAGTAACTTTCAATAAAAAAACGGTACGGCGTCTAGCACTGGTCCGTTAACGGGCATTAAAAACAATATAACTAGATAGTTAACTATATCATGACAACTTCTTCGCCTAGACAAATTCCACTACTCCTGAAGACTTTTTTATGATAATAAACGCCCGCTAACTAATTCTAAGCCCGATAAAAAATCGTAATTTCGATTTAAGAATCTAGGAAATAATTATTTCAACAATAATTGCTAAAACATTTCAAATATGAAAAGGTATTTTGTTCTTATTGGACCGATTCTGTTCTTCATAGGCTGCAATCAGATCAAAGAATCCAAAAAGTATTCGAACTTTTGACTCGAACCTCATTTACACAGTTAACTGGATGCTACCCTTATAAAATATTATTTTTCTGATTTCGAGCTATCTCCAGGAGCATTTCTTTATTCTTTTTTTCAAATTCTCTGTCAATCTTTTTGAATTCTTCCGTGTCCCTGATCTCATCCCAGAAGGGATCCGTTTTAAACCAGAAGTAATTGTGCCATCCACTATCTAAATTTTCTCTCAGATAAAAAAGGCCTTTTTCCTTGTCGCCCAGCATCGTATATATTCGGGATAGATCTCCCGGCCATGCCCGATCCCCTAATTCAAGCCTGTAGCTGAGTGCTCTTTCAAGAAATAACCTGCCTGAATCCTGACGTTGAGTTCTGATCAGGACCAATCCAACATCCATATCCCTGTAATTGGTTCTATAATAATAGCTTTCAGCGCCGTACCAGTCCTTGTGAAATAAATGACTAATGGCCATGGCTTTATTGAAATTAAGCGTGTCTGAATCATAATATTTTCGGGCTGGAGCCTCTGTCAGGGCAGGTTCGCCTCTAAATTGATAATATTCTGCTTCAGCCCCATAGATATCGCGGGCATCCGGATTTAATGTTTTTGCAGTTTCCAAATATTTTTTTACTGAATCCTCACGTCCCAATTCTATGTAGATTTTGGCAATAGACAGGTATCCGTCGTATTGAATTGGATCCAATTCTGTTTTATGGGAAAAATATTTCATAGCCACAGGGAGATTTCCCATTCTATAATAACTTCTGCCCAATTCCAATAGACCCTTTGATGGATCCAGCTCAAAAACTTTCTCATACCAGGGAAGTGCTTCTTTCTCACCATTCTTTAATCCAAGAGCCCTTCCAAGAGCAATATATCCCTCAATTGACTCAGAATTAATACGAATGGCTTCTTCTGCGATGATAACTGCTGAATCCAATAAGTATTTCCTTTCAGGGATCCGGTTTCCCAGATCTGCATAAACCTGGGACAGAAGCCCAAGCGCCTGGGTATACTTGGGATCAATTTCCAGTGCTTTTTTTAGTAAAATGATAGACTGCTCATTCGATGTAACTGAGGTGCCCACTCCCATACCTGCGAAATTGAAAGCAACTGACCTGGCTTTCAGATAAAGATCATAGGCTTCAAAACTTGAAGTTGGATTTTCAGATAACATGATTTCCAAAGAGGGGGATATACTCATTTCAAATTTTTCGGCAATGGCAATGGCCACATTGGATTGGATCTCAAAAACATCCTTGGACTCCCGATCAAATATTTCTGTCCAGAGATGCTGATCAGTCGTAGCATCGATCAGCTGAGCCGTAATTCTCAATTTATTTCCTGATCGACGGACACTGCCCTCCAGAATGGTGCGAACATTTAAATCCCGTGCAATCTCTTTGATATTCTTTGTGTTTGCCTTGTAGGCAATGATTGAAGTCCGGCTGATTACACGCAAATTTTTCAATTGTGACAGACGGGCTATAATTTCTTCTGTAATCCCCTCACTGAAATAATCCTGGTCAGGATCATTACTCATATTGACAAAAGGAAGTACTGCAATTGATTTATCATTTAAAATCATTTCAGCGTTCGTATTCTCAGCCCTGTTTAGTATCGTCTGATATTTGGTATTAGCAAATAGCACGATGATTATAAGCACCAGACCAACAAAGGTCATATTACTGGTTAAAGGCTTTCGCTGGCTTGCAGGATATGGATTCCGCCATGATTTTTTAGAAGTAGTACGAATAAATCCATGAGGGCTGCGTTCAAAATGCCAGGCAAGGTATAAAGCCAACGGGAATCCAATGGCAACAAATGAGATCAGAGCAGTATCCAGCCAATCCGGTAGTTTTATCCATGATTGCAGATTTGAGACCAATAGAATCAGCAGCAGGGCAGTTACGATATAAGCGATCGCCGTGCGTAATATTCCCTTTCTTTGAAACTCGGCCCAGAAATGACCAGAAATTTTCTTTATTTCCATCATATCTGGTATTGGCAGGCCATCTCCCTGCAGGGCATAGGTCCGGACATCGTAGTCCACATTTTTAAGTTGGATTTCACCTAAATAAACTGCCTGAATGTCTGATTGTCCGCGTATGGCTTTCTCAACAGATTCAGAAATGTAGATGCCTCCGGGATCTGCAATGGATTCGAGCCTTGCAGCTATGTTCACCCCCTCGCCGTACACTTCATTATTTATGCACGTAATATCACCGATATGAATGCCGATCCGGATGGATCCTTTAAATTTATTTCTGGAAATTTTTTGAATTTCGATGGCACAATTAACGGCATCGAGGGCCGAATTGAATTGACTCATCGCACCATCTCCGATTTCTTTAAGCCAAGTACCGCTATGTTTTATGACAATTGGCTGTTGTATTTCCTTACTTTTGCGGACCAATTCAAGCGCCCTGTTAGAATCTTCGCCCATCAGTTTGGTATACCCGACGATGTCGGTAAACATAATAGCTGCCAATTGGCGGGTTTGTTGCGCCATAGATTTTTAAGCATGCAAATCTGAGATAAAAAGCAGATTCGCAGATTCGACAAATACCCTTGACTGCAAAAATAGTACTATTCAGTGATAAAATATTATTTATGTTTAAAATTATATTTGATGGATATAAGTGGACGTTGACCTGTATGGATCTGATAAATTTGTGGGAACTTTATCATGTTCAACCACCAATTTTGCATTAGAAAAATATTACTTTTAATGTTTGAATTTAAAAGGAATTTCTGATTTTGGCTAAAATGATGCATTTTAAGGAAATTAAGTTGGCCAATCAGCTTGAAGTTGAAGAATATGAAGAATCATCAGATGGGTTAGCCGGTCAGCTAAACCCAGAAGAAATTATCCCTTTATAAAATATAATCCAGTCATGAAAAAAATTTTCCTTTTTATCTGCTTCTATTTGATTGCCTCCACGTTCTTAAGTGCCCAGGCCACAACAGCCAATAAGGATCAAAAGCAAGCTATTTATTCCCTCATTGATCAGTACACTCAGGCACGGGAGAAGAGAGATACGGTATTGCTCATCAGTCTTTTAACCACTGATGTAGACCAGTTGGTTTCTTCAGGTGAATGGAGACAGGGTATAAGTGGAGCCACAACGGGGATGATGCGAAGTTCGGAAAGTAATCCAGGCACAAGAAGTATCAAAATCGAAAAAATACGGTTTCTCAATCCGGAGGCAGCGATCGTAGATGCCAGATATGAAATACAAAATGCCAATGGAACGGCAAGGAGAATGTGGAGTACTTTTATAGTTGTTTATAAAGAAGGAAATTGGAAAATTACTGCCATCCGGAATATGCTTCCTGCCGGACAACCATAATATCCCTATTGATTAAGATGAGACAGGCATTCATCATTTTATTGATGTCATTCTCGGGATTTCTAAAAGCGCAGGAACCTGAAACATACTTTCTTCATCAGGCCTTGTCTAAATACGATACGGTCATTTTTAAACGGGTCATCCGTTTCGATGATCAGGATAATCTTTACCACGTCAAGGATTATTTCGAAAACGGAAAGATTCAGATGGAAGCTACCTATCATTCCATTGACAAGCATGTCAAAGAAGAATATCAATGTAATTATTTTTCCAATATAAAGGAGGGTGGGTATAAGGAATGGTTCGAGAATGGGCAAATTGAATACATTGGGAATTATCATCATGGATTGAGAAATGGTCCGGCAACTTCCTGGTATAAAAATGGACAGAAAGAATCGGAAGAATATTGGTCAAATGGGCAACTCAATGGAAATATAAAATACTGGGATGAACAGGGAAACTTGCAATTTGGCCTGGAATGTGAAAATGGTTTGTATCAGAATCCACGAAAGGTTGACTATCCGTATATTGATTACCTCCCACCGGGTTACAACTCGGATACCTCGAAAACCTGGCCTTTGATCATCTTTTTGCATGGTGGCTCGGCCAGGGGAGAGGATACCTTAGATTTGTATGATTACGGACCCTTCGATCAGGTATACCGGGGGCGTGAATTTCCATTTGTCATCATCGCACCACAAGGCCACAAACATATCAGGTGGTCGACCGATGAATGGTTTGGTAGTTTTTATGAAGATTTAATTCATCGTTACAGGATTGACACCAATCGGATTTATTTGACTGGGGCAAGCCTTGGTGGTTCGGGAACCTGGTATCTGGCTGTTAAGTATCCGGATAAATTTGCCGCGATCGCACCCATGTGTGGATTTACCAGGCATATGGATTATATCAGTGCCAATATTGAAAGACTGAAGGATATGCCTGTCTGGGCCTTTCATGGAAAGTTGGACACCGTGGTTCCATTTGAGGAAACGGAATATCTTGTCAGCCGGCTGGAAAAGATCAATGACCAGGTGAAATTTACCAGGGAACCGGAAGTGGGTCACTGGATACAACATTTAGTTTATCCGGGAGTAGAACTTTATGACTGGTTTTTGAAATATGATAAAAGGCGGGAATAGGAGTAATTAATCAGCTTCTGAAATCGAGGAGTTTAGGGGGATACAACTCCATCCACCCCTATAAATTCAACCGAATCGTGAATTAATGAATCAATACGTATCGATCCATACAAATCCCTGATCGGGTGCCCTATGATCGAGCCCAAGGGAAAACAACCCCGGGGAAGCTGTTCATTCCTCCTGATCTTCCAGGGTTTACCCATGATATGCTTGCTCGTGATTCCTGTCAGCCAGGAAGACTGATTCAATACCTGAGCCTGTCTCTGGCTGACACTTAAAAATCTCCATCACATTCTTTGCGGATCTTTTGTGCCCTCCGCAGTTTTATTTTAACCTGTAGGACCTTAAGTTGTTAAGACCTCCTTAGTGACTCAGCATATTCCAGACTCAATATTTAAGATATCTCGATCCTTGATAGGTAACCACTTTGCTAAGGTCACCGCCATCATAATCACCCATGGTGATAACCACATTAGAACCGCCTTCTGGAAGTAATTCAAATTTTGTTTTGATGTAGCCCAATCCACCTTCAAATGTATTGTTCCCTTTATAGGTAAGTCCTTCCTGCAATTGACCATTAAATTTGAGAAAAAGGAGGTCCCCGTCATGGATGAACTCTACATTTCCTTTTTCCATCTTATAAAGACCGGTAATTTTGCTATACATGGATGGGTCCAGGGGAAATGTTTCCCGCATCACGATATTAAAAGAGACCACATGCTCCCCTTGCTGGTTTAGATTGATCTCCAGTATCCGATGTGCAGACAGGGGAGAGGAAGAACTAGAATCTTCACTGAGGTGGGGATCTCCTTTGAAATAGATCTGGGAGATGAGGTCCTGGTGATCCGAACTCGATACACGCAGATGAATATGCGCTGGCCGCCATTGCGTATCCGATGCTTTATAGGCTACCGGAACGATGGTGGTGAAATTATATTTTCCATCCTTCCCGGTTTTCATCGCACCACGGAAACGGTAATCATCCGAAGTATTATCGTATAACTGGTTTTCATCGCACTGCCATATTTCGATCATCGCATCTGACAGGGGTTTTTTACCATCTTTCTGGAAAATAGTACCATTTAAATGCATTACTTCACCCTTTGATCCGTCCGGGATAAGATGGGTTCTCATAGGAGTGCCAGGCCGGTAAAAGGGACCCAGAATATCGGTGGTGGTGGCTGAATCTCCCTCAAAATTCCGGCCATTCCAGCTGATGTTTCCAAAGGCACTCATGCTGAAGGCCAGTAAGGTTGAATTCTTGACGAAAGTTCTTCTTTTCATGGTTTTAGTAGTTAGTTTGGTTTTTTTAACCTGACAATGTAAGTGAATTTTTTATATTACAAAATCAATCCAACAGATATCTATTTGGAATAACTATTATTCCTCCAGGAATTTCCAGAATAATAGAATGATTTCCCTCAGTTTTTTCGCACATGTTTACCGGGTCCTGCCTTGGCGGGAGAAGGAAGAGGGAACGAAGGGTGAAAAGTTCCTTGAAAGCGCTAAGGTCTCCTGAGTGACCGATATATATTTAATAGATTTAAGTGCCGTCCCTCCCAACCCGTAAATATAAAATTCGATCCTTCCCTAATGATGTTCCGGATGATCAAGGGTGGGTGTATGCTGATGATAATATCCCATCTCATGCATGCGATTATGGACCGTCCGATGGGCAGAGGTCAATACCATCCTCATCCGCTTATAGGTTTTTTCATCGGCCCGGGTGCCAATTGTATCCAGGTAAGCCATGGCACCTTCGATCTGTTCGAGGATGGTCAAGGCATCGGCAGCCGCAAGCATCTGTGAATTATTTAGCCTGATCATCACAGGGGAAGTATGGGTCGTGATGATCTCGGGTTGATCGGGGTAATGTCCCCGGACCAATACGGCGGCCCAGGAACTTTTCGTAACAGGTAACCGCCAGTTTCCGCTACCTTTCCATTGAGATACGGATACACTTTCCCTTACTTCACCATTAACGACCAGTTCAACTTTTGTCATAGGTACCGTTACACTTGCTACTTCCCAGCTGATATCCACCGTGCCCCCACCCGAAGACATCTCAATCTGGCTACCAGCGGGCTTACCATCCACGTTGAAGTCGATCAGGGGGCCATAGGTGACAAAAGTATGGCCCTTTCTGACAGATTCTTTCCAGGCGTCATAAGTGAATTCCTGATTATCTGGTATTCTGGCATAGGTTCGTACGGTCCCTACGGCTGTCCCCGCACTCATTTTGTCGGTTCCGCCTACTGCGGCTACAAAGTATCCACAGTTAAGATATCGATACCAGTCTGTCAGGGAATAAGGATCTATGCCTCCATAAAGATTGCCCCATGAGGTCATTTCAACCCCATCGATATTTCCAGTGACAATCGCCGCCGCATTTTCAAGGCGGGGATTTGGAAAATGTGGCAGAACCACAATGCCATCCTGGTTTTTACATTGCTGGGCCCATTCTGTCAACAAAACCTCAATGGGATCTCCGATGGCGGATTCATCTGCACCACCGGTGGTCATGGGGGTGATCATATTGCCTTCGTAACCTAAAAGAGAAATATGTCCCATCACATGCTGCCGGTTTTCAGTCCCTACCCTTACCAGGTATTCGCCTGAACCACCGGCTTCTTTCGACCCAAAAGTCGATTTGCCATCGAAATCCCCTACATTGGTCATCAATTCTCCCCATTGACTGGCGAGCAGGTTGACAATGTTGACACCTTCTCCTTCCCCTTCCAGCTGCGCGGAATGGGGGGAAAGAAAATGTACATGCGTGTCGGCGGTTACCCATCCTTTTTCCCGCCAGAAAAGACTTTTCTCGATCTGAATGGTTAACACTTCAGTCTGCTGCGTGATCTCAACAACCTTCCGGATGGGTTTGATCTCAAAACCTTTTGAAATTTCAAGAAAGACTTTACCAAGCGGCAATTTGATCACGGTTTCGCCCGGGATATAGGTACAATTATGAGTTCCGCGGTTTACAAAATCCACACTATAATCCTCAAACCAGGCGTTATTGGGGCCCCGGTGACGGTTTATGGGTGCCAGGTATTCGTCTTTCTCACCATGGGCATGAAACTTCACAGGAACCAATTTGCCACTATCCTTCAGTTGTACCAGGATCCTCAATGTTTTATTGGCCGGATTAATGGGCATGATCTTTTTTCCAGGTGATCCGACGGGAATCTGCTCTTTGTCAAAAAGATGGAACTGAGCCTCGGGATGGGCTGCATATTCTATAATAAGTTCTTTTGAAGAGATTTCAGGAATCTGATTGTTGTAGGAGGCTTCCCAGGCTGAATTTGGATACGCCGACCTGGGGACTGCTGAGATGATCTGGCCAAGATCGAGCTGGACCTGGTTCAACAAGCCATGTTCATGTAAAACCGGATCAAACTGGGTTCCTTCTGGTAAAGTTAACAGTGCCTTTTGTCTTGAATTCCATCTGAGTGGATGGGACTGGACTTTCCCGTAAGAGATGGCCGATAAAATGACTGGTATCTTATTGAGGGGTTCAAACTGGAATCCGACAATCTTTTTATCCGGAAATGGATTTTCCCAGGCCCAGAGCCAGTTGATCCAGTTACCCCGGTCATCAGCAGCCACTTTGGTCTGTGTCCAGCCCCAGCCTTCACTGGTCTGTTCATGGTGGAAACGGACCGGTCTCGGCTTATGATGGGCCACAGATTCGATACAGTTTTCTCCCCATATCTGCTGGAACATGCCGACTTGATACCGTAAATGGACAGGAAGGTTTTGTCTATTTCCATCCTCATATACAATCACATAATTGGCGACTGTTTCATTAAGATGTCCAATACCCTTGAATGGTTTTTCATATAATCCATCTTTTGACTGTATCAGTGGATAAAGATCAGCGGTATGCAGAAAAACGAGCCAATTCCCGGAAATGGGGTTTATTTGAATCTCATGGATTTCATTTTTAAGATAGATAATATTTTCAGGGATCAGAAATGGAATTCCCCAGGCGGTTCCTTTCCCCTTTGGCGCTGACTTTACCGCTTCGGCCATTCGTTCCGATACCAATCCCGGTTGTAGATGGGCCCTTGTTGTATTCCCGATGATCTCCACTGTATTAAAATGGGGAGAGGCAGGACCATCATAGAAGGATGGGGTGTCGTTTGGATGCATCCCGGATTTATCAACTTCCAAATCCCTTGTATTACTGTTTTTATTATTTTCATGCATTACGGATGCAAAAGTGGGTACTGAAGTTGTGGAGATCAGGGTGGAAGTGGTCAGGGTTTTCAGAAAATTACGGCGCGAGTTTCCAAGATAAGTCATCTTTTATGGAACTTTAAATGGTTATTTAATTGTCGAGTGATTAAAAAACAAAGCAATCAGATGGATCTTTAGATAAAAGAAATATAAGGATTATATTTTAAAAGATAAAACGTTATTAACCGCTCAGGCAGAAAGTTTTTTTTTAATCTTTTGGATTTTATTCATTCTCATGGTCAGGAGTTCTTTCATTCACGACCACATTGATCATAAAGGGATAATCTCGGGGAAAATAACATTTTACAGAGTCACAGGCCTGGTAATTTAAATTCATGGCAATTTTATGCTGCCCGATTTTAGCTTCATTCTTGACCTCCACAGGAATGTATATTTGCAAGGTTTGGTGAAAGACCATGATTGAATCCTGGAAATCTCTTAATTTAAAAGGTTCGGGTTGGGGAAAGATCGGATTATACACAACAATGTTAAATGGGACTTCCACAGTAGTTACCGAAGTGGGAATCAAATTAGGATCCTGAACTTGATCGGCTTGAATATGATACCCTTCAAGTATTTTAATACTGACTTCCAGGTTTTTGCGTTGTCCGGGATATATCTCACATTCCGGGCTCTGGTTGATTTCTACAAACTGATGATCGGGTAGCTGTCCGAGTGCAGGAAAGATGCATACCCATAAGAGTATAAAGATGAAAAGATTATTCAGCACCAAGTAATTCATCGAGCCTTTTTCTCAAATTTATGAGTTTAGCATCGAAATTCTTAGAATCTAGTAAAGATAAATACTGAATTTTTCCCTCCGGGTCAATCAAAAGGTTAGACGCAAGCATTACCTCATCCCTTGCAAGATCAGGTAATACCTCTGGAGGAGCGTAGCTGGCGGCCACACTTCCGTCCATGTCAAGCAAAACAGGGAATGAAAAATTGAAGCGGTCCTGTAATTTGGATTGAACAAGTTCCTTGGGTTCCTTTACATCAATGATCAATACCCTTACATTTTTGTCTTTGTATTGCTGAGATAATTCTTCCAGATAAGGTGCTTCAGCATTGCAGAATGGACACCAGGTGGTAGCAATATGGATGACCACATAACTTCCCCTTGAGGAAGCAAGATTGAGAGAATTTCCATCCAGGTCTTCCAATGAAAATTCAGGAGCGGCTTTCCCAATGGTTTTGGCTTCATCTTCATCGAAAAAACTCGTGAATAGCGTAATGTCATTCCCACTAAATGGCAGATAAGTGAGGAATTGAACTAAAATAATCAGGATTGTATTCATGGTTTCTATTTTCTATATTTTTTCGGCCAATAATGAAATACTTTTAACTCCATAATCTTTGCTTGCACCTTGTGCAGATTTTGAAATAAATTCATATTTTTTATTGTGTATAGTTTCTCTGATTTTAAGACCGGCTTTTTCAATTAATGTATAATAATCATTCTCCTGTATAGCACCACCAATACAGGCTGCCCAGAGGGTGGAATTACAGGTGATACTTGCCGGCATTTGGGATTCAGTAACAATATCTGAGATGGCCATTCTTCCTCCTTTTTTCAATACTTTTGTAATCTGCTGGAAAACACGGGCCTTTTCTGCTGATAAATTGATCACTCCATTACTGATCACAACATCAAATTCTGAATTTCCAAAAGGCAATTCTTCTATATAACTTTTAACAAAGCTCACATTGCTAAATCCATATTGGCTGGCCAGTTCCTGTGACTTCTTAAGCTGTTCATCAGTCATGTCTACGCCAACCACGGATCCTGTACCACCTGTTTTCAGGGAGGCAATAAACAGATCCATTCCCGATCCGCTTCCCAGATCGATTATTTTACTTCCGGGTTTCAGATCGGTCAATCCAAAATGATAGCCAACACCGGCAAATGAATCAACGGCTTGCCGTGGGACCTGATCAAGATCTGAGGCTGAATATCCGAGTTTCAAGGCAAGGAGCCTGCCCATTTCAAAATGATAATCACCTGATGGATTTTCTGCAACATTTTTGTACATCAATTTTACTTTTTGCTCAAGTTTTAATTTATCCACTGAAACTTTTGATAGGTTGGTAAAGGAAGCCATGATGCGTTTTTTTTAGTTAAAAACTGAAATGTATCTTTCAAGTTAAAAATAAAATTTTATTTTCCGAGTAAAAAATTATAAAAAATGACCTCAGACGGCGCTAAGGTCCCCTTAGCGCCCCCCCTCTAGTGATCTCTAACGAAAGTCAAGATCTAAAAAAAATTTGAACTGGTTTGTCTCCGATCTTTTTAAATCAATTCGGTTGGTCTGGAAATAAATACTGGATCGGGATCAATTCTTGTGTTAAATCCCCTGCAATTGTTGACTTATCCATTAATATTGAAAATCGAGTCTTCCCTGACAATCCATGCGGTCTCGTAATGGAAGACCCCATGGGGAGAGGAAGGATCTATACCTGTTTTTTTAAATGAAGATTATGCTTATCTTGTGGCTGTACCATACCATCAACTGTTATGTTCCGAATTACCTTATTGATCCTTTTGTTGACACCGGCTTTATTATTTGCACAACAGTCTGAAAAAAAAGAAAAAAAGCTTAAAAAAGAACAGGAGAAGGCCTTGCAGAGTAATGATACCCTTCAGATGAAACTTGTTGAAAAACAATCTCAAGTTACCTCGGAGGAAGAACGTGTTCAGCAAATGATCGAAAAATATGGGAAGAACAAAGGAAGGCTGGTTGCCGCAGGAAAGGTCTGGACGAGTATTTCCCCAGAAATGGCACTTGACGCCTGGGGCGAACCTTTAAAAAAGCAGAAAAGCGAGCTCAATAACCTGATCACTGAAAGGTGGGCCTATCCGGATGGGCGTTTCCTCTACTTCGAGAATGGCCTATTGCATAGCTGGCGGGAGTGAACCATTATTAAATTTTCGCGTGGCTCAAATTTTTTTTTGCAAAATCTGCAAATCCTGTATTTAGGCAACCGGATTCTTCTGAAAAAATCCAAATTCGCCCAATCATCTTATCAGATTTCTGCTTGAAATGCAGAAAGGACCAATTCAGCCCTTATAATTTCCCATTATTAGGATAGCTTTTTTATCGCTCATCGCTTCAGTACCCCGTAAATTTAAAAGCAGCATGGAATGGAAACGGCTGGTTATTCTGGGTCCGGAACCTGAATCCAGCTTGCCGATTGAAGTTGAGATTCCAAACTAAAAATTAATAACCACTAAACACAAAACTCATGAAAAGCTCAGGATTTTTAATTACCGTTCTGGTTGCCTTGGTCTCCGTGCAGGGAGTCATGGCACAACACTTCAACATGTCCCCGGCGCCTTTTGACGGAGAAATGTCAATCGGATTGAAGGTCAACAAGCCGTTTTTTAAAAAAACGGAATATGGTGAAGATTACAGTAGTGCCTCAGGCGTTTACAAGGTCTATGGTTATTTTCCATTGAAAAACAACTGGCAGATCAATGCGGAGGTACCCCTCGTTGTTTCAAAAACGCCAGAATACAATGAAACGGGTCTGGGAAACCTCTACGTGGAGATTCAAAAAGCCCTCAATAACGCGAGGAGTACGTGGCTGGCTATCGGAATTTTTATTCCCACAGTCGGTTCGGACAATTATCTCCGGCAATCGATGGGAGCTATCACGGATCCTTACCATTTTGTTCAGTACATGGAAGGGATTTCCATCAGCAGTACTTTTGGTTACAACCTGACCAAGAAACCCGGGCCTGTTTTTGGGGTTGATATTGGCCCGGATTTATTCATACCGACCTACGAAAATGGTGATGTGGAATTATTGCTTCACTACGGGGTAAAAGGGGGTTATCAATTCAATGCAGTGGCTGCCTGGGCAGAATTGAATGGGATCATGATCGTAACGGAAAAGGGTGACCTGGCTGACAGATGGATCAATCAGGTCAATTTGGGTGCCCAGTTGACGCGAGGGACATTCCGGCCTGGCATCTTTTATGGGATTCATTTGGATAAGGATTACCGAGAAAGCATCAGCGGAATAATGGGTGTGAATTTACAGGTTGTACTGGATTGATTATTCTTCAATGGATATTCAAGGGTGATTGAGCCTAATTTCTTCTCGATTGGGTACCCTAAATTCAACCATTAAAAATTGCGGGATGAAAATCCCTGCGGATACTTCCGGAGTGGTATTCCTCCCTTTGCGCTCCGGAGTATCCCGAATGGGATACCATCCCAAAACCATCATCATAACCAAAATAATTATTTAAAACCATTATCATGAAAAATATCAGTATTAGAATATGGATATTAATTATATTCCTAACCTATTTTATGATTCTTCCCGGATATGGCCAGGATAAAATTGTCCTTGAATCCGGATTGGAAATAGAATCAAGGATCATTTCCAAGACTGGTAAAAGCATCAATTATTATAATTGGGATGACCTGGATGGAAAAGTATATGAAGTAAACCGGAAAACCGTAAAATGGTACCGCTTTGAATACATGACCCGAAAAAGGATTGCCTTGACCTTTTCCATGGGGGGCGTCCCTTACAGTTCGCGAATAGTTTGAAAAAATATATGAAGGATCATGGATATACCGGGACTTCAAACGGATTCTTTGGCAGCATCGAGTATCCGGTCTCTCAGGTATAAATGCCGGTTCTGTTTGAATTTGAATATTTGATTAAACCCCCTCATGGATTCTCCCTCGAATTTACCCATTCAAATGTGGGCTCAGTTCAGGGATTAAGAAATTCCGGATCATTGAATGGAGGAGCCCTTAATCCGGAAATTTCCTATAGCAATCCACAACTGTCGGCATCCTATAAATATTATCTGAAATCCTATAAATCGGTAATACAGGCAGGTGTGATTTTGAATATGGCAAATATCAAGGAAGTTAATGAGCAAAGTAGGGTCGTGAAGGATGCTGAGGTTCGATGGGGATTTTTAATTGGTTATGCCGGATCTCTCGTAGAACAGGAAATCTTTTTTGTACGGTTCCAGACTCAGTTCAGGTATGTATTCCCCGTGGAATTTGCCAATAATGAATTATTTATGAATAACGAAAAAATTGGCTTGAGTCATTTTTTTATTGGGATACAAACGGGTGTAAAAATTTATACTGCTAGAAAATGATTTATAAATATATTCGTCATATGAATTTACCATTATTGCGCTACCCGTATTAATGGTCAGGATCAGGGGTGGAGGTGTGGAACTGGTAGTCCCCGGTAAAAAATCCACACCCCATTCTCCGATCCGATATTTTTCATTCATCTGAAGTTGTAGATTTTAGTTATCAAAGCTTGGATTTGAATCTGGATCATTCATAAATCAATGATTTATGAGCTATTTTTTAACTCATTTATATTAATTCAGATATTTAATCACGATTAGGCTTGATCCTCGTAATAGCAGATAAATCAATAGGAAGACAGTCCATTTTCGGATAGCAAGATGTTCGATATTGGACATTTTAAGCTTGCGCAGTTCCTATTTCATCAACCTATGCGAATTTTTCCGTAAATGGCATAATTGTTGGGTAGTTATGGCAGATCTTAATTTTTTAATCATATAATTATGATCAGAAATTATTTTTTATTCTCCTTCCGGATGATGCTTCGACAAAAGCTATTTTCAATCATCAGTTTAACTGGACTCAGTCTGGGCTTTGCCTCTTTTCTTTTAATTGTTTTATATCTTCAATTTCAATACAGTTACGATCAGTTTCATGAGCGTAAAGACCGGATCTATCGGGTGAACCGGTATCACGATGGAGAAAATGGTCAGCTCAGGTTGTCGACATCGGCAGCCTGTGTAGCTGAATTTGCCAATCAATCCCTTTCTGGGGTTGAATCTGCGGTTCGCCTTTCACATCTGCCACTTGAATTACAATACCAAAATAAAAAATTCAAAGAGGATTATGTATTTGCAGCCGATCCCCAGTTATTTGATATCTTTTCATTTAAATTATTAGAGGGAGATGGTGAAGAAGTACTTAATGAACCAAATTCAATTGTATTAACTCAGGATTTGGCCATAAAAATATTTGGAGATCAAGAACCACTGAATAAATCCATTGTGACTTATGATCCTCAGGGTAACAAACTGGCTTTAAAAGTAACCGGTATCCTTGAAAATGTACCTGCAAATTCTCATCAGATCTTTAAAGCTTTGCTTTCTTTCAATACACTTAGACATTTTAAAGGCGATCGTTGGATGGAAGATGATTGGTATGGTTGCCTTACTTATCTGTTATTGAAAGAAAATTCCCAACCGGATTTGGTAGAAGAACAACTAAACGCATTAACGAAAAATATTCTTCCTGATCTGGGTATGCAATATTCATATCTTAAGCTACAATTATTGCCAACGATCTTTTTTAATCCTATGAAAGATGGCTACAGTCAACGGGGAAGTAAATTAGTAACCCATGTATTATTAATTCTGGGTATATTTATCCTGTTAATTGCCTGCTTGAATTATATCAATTTATCAACAGCAAGATCCTTACAAAGGATTCGCGAGATTGGAATACGAAAGGTAATGGGCGCTCGTAAGATACAACTCATCTGGCAATTTCTTGGCGAATCCATTTTTCTTGCAATGATATCCCTTCTGACCGCCATCATTTTATTACAAATATTAATTCCTGCAATAAACCAGTTTTCAAATATTTTGTTTATGATCAAACTTGATCCCAATCTTATAACCAATGTGTCATTTCTGGGGATCGCAATTGGTACTGCATTGGTTGCAGGGATATTTTCAGGTATATATCCGGCATTTATTTTATCAGGTTTTAATTCAATTAAAGCATTAAAAGGCAAATCAGATAAACAGGGTTCTTCATTTATGCGGAAAGTACTTGTGGTTATCCAATATATAGTATCCATAGTCATGATCTTTGGGAGTATTGCTATTTTCAAAATTTATGATCATATGCGATCACAGGATCTTGGATTCGATAAGGAGAATGTATTGGCCATAAATGTTGAAGAATATGAAAATGATCAGCGGATGTCATTTCTCAAAAATCAATTAAAAGGTATTCATGGCATAGCAGGGGTAGCAGGAACCTCTAAAGTGCCCATTACTTTGCGAAATGACCTATCTTATTTTATCTGGAATTCGAAAGAAAATAAAGATAAAAGGATTTCTATAGTTTATATCGATGAAAATTATTTTGACCTTTTACATATCGGATTGGTGAATAAAACGGATCCTGATTCCTTTCTTAATAATACTGAAAAAGAGGTTGCTTTTGTTAACCAGGCTTTTTTTCTTGAGTTGGCCGATCAGTATTCGCTGGGAGAAACCATTGAACTTTATGATTTTGATAAACTAAATAATCGCCTTGCACAAGCTCACCCCGAAATAATCGGATCAGTACCTGATTTTATTGATAGAAATCTGATATTCAACAGATCAGGGCCCATCGCATTTATTGTTTCTAATGAACGGCTAAATTATATTTTAGTCAGGCTATCCGGAGAAGATGAACAAGAAATCTTGCCGGAAATTGAAAAGACTTTTTACCAGGTTTTTCCCGAGCATGTTTTCGAATATTCATTCATAGATGATGAAATAGATACCATGATCAGTATATTCAGCCCATTTGCCAAACTTATATTTTTCGGAGCTTTTTTTGCCATTTTTATTGCGAGTATTGGATTGTTTGCGCTTTCGCTTTATATCACGCAACAAAAAACAAGGGAGATCGGGGTTCGAAAGGTATTTGGAGCGAATGAAAAAAACATCACCTATCTTTTGACCAAACAATTTATCAAATTGGTGATCCTTGCATTTTTCATTGCCGGTCCAATTACCTTCTGGGGATTGCGGTTCCTATTTCAGATAATACCGGATCAGATAGAATTGGAATGGCATATACTGGGAATCGTAGCCCTTTTTATAATTGGATTGGGTATCATGACGGTAGGCGTACAATCAGTTAAATCGGCACGAACAAATCCGGTCGATACCTTACGATATGAATAACATTGTTGGAATCCATCATGAAGAAACAGGTTTCTTGATTTCATAAATCGTGAAAAGAATATTATTGAAAATCATGGGAGGAAATTACAACCCTTAAAAGTTTCTGAATTGATTTTTAATGATTATAAATGATGATCTTATTTAAGAAATTTATATTCCGCCATTTAAAACAGGTATAAGTTAGGTCAGGTTTGCATCGCCTTTACATCTTCTTCCAGCTCCTGAAAACTGTTCATGGCAACGGCGATAGTATCTACAAAATCATGCCGTATCACCCATTTTAAGGCATCTTTATAAGTAGCTTTTTCCTGGCCTTCCGGCTGATAGGGACCCCCGGACGTGGTTTTCATGGCCACAAATCCGATATTATTCGATTTGACAAGGCGCAACTCATCGATCAGTTCATCTTGGTCCCAGGAGCTGTAGCGTCCATTTCTGGAGTGCGTGTAAGCACCCTTATGATTAAAGGCACACATAAAAGTATCATAAAACTGGACATCATTGTTGAACCGGATCAACTCCGCCATATTGGAATGGGTTGAAAATCCCACAGCACGGGTAAGGCCGCGTTTTTTAATCCCCTCCAAAAAGGACATGACTTCCTCATGACGGATCACCTCCACATCGGTCATGCCATGGAGCAGCATGATGTCCACATAATCCATCTGCAAAGCTTTCAGGCTTTCAACTACCGATTGTTCCATTTCTTTCACTACATCCGCAGCGGTATCCGGCGCATTCAGTCTTTCCGGCTGCTGGATCTTCAGTTTGGATTGAATGATCACTTTTTCCCGGACATCCTTCAGGGCTTTACCCAGCGTGATCTCATTATTGCCGTTGGAATACGATCGGCCTGTGTCGAAAAAATTGACTCCCTGGTCATAAGCAGCCCGCATCAGGTTGGCATTCAGGGTCCGGGTGGCCCCCATTCCGATCGGTGTCACACGGATACCGGTACGGCCCAGGGTGCGTAATTCTGGACTGTTATCCGGATGCATAGAACCATAGCCACGCTGCAGGCCACCTAGGAAACCGATTCCTGAAACAGCCAGGGCAGCTTTTCTAAGGAATTCAGTTCGACTGATAGATCTATACTTCTTCACAGGATTAAGGTAGAAAATAATTCTGAAAATTTTCTGAAGTGGGGGGTGGACTAAATGAACGGTTCACAGGACCGGCCGGCACACCGCATGATATTCCGTTGTTTTATTTGGTTTTTTATCCCATTTTGATTAGTAAATCATCAAAGATTTTATCTGTGATATATCTCAGTTAAAAAGTGATAAATGGTGTATCATATTTATGAAGTTACTGGTATAAATAATTGAAATTGAGTATTTTATTTATTAATAGATGCGATTAATAAATTCTCTAAAAATACAGGAAATGTTTTATATCGTCTGGAATTAGGTTACTCCAAATATAGACTTGATAAGAAAGGAACTTACCCGATTGCCGATGTGTTATTTCATTACCAATATTATTCATTCTAACAACCAAAGACATGCTTTTACAACAACTGAATTCAAATCCCGATTTTCTCGAAATGCTATTGGTGATCACCTTGATTACGGTCATCATCATTTCCGTGATCCATCTTTTCAAAATGGCAGGAACTGACCGACGGTTGAAGCGGGTGGAAGATAAAAAACAACTTTATGAGATCGTCTCATTCCGCTATCAAAAGATATTTGAGGCACTTGAAAAGATCTATGCGCTGGGCCCTAATCCCAGTCTTGCCTATAAAATGGACGCCAATCAAATGATCATTCAGGACAAGGAAAAGAATGAAGCTTTTATCAATGAGATCGAATCCCGATGGCTCAATATTAACCGGATCCTCACTTCCGTAGGTCCCTTGATCAGTGAGGAAATTTACAAACAGGAAAAGGATTTCTTCGGGGGGGAAGCAAAACTGGAACAACATCTGCTGGCCCATGTAAAAGAAAATGATATGCGTGAGAAAGTTCATGAATTAACCGACATGCGGATCGAGGGAGAGCAGAAAGTGATCAGGATCCTTCAGGAACAGCTCAAACAACTGACCCATCAGGTAGAACTTTACTGAGAAATGATTATTTCCTTCTGAGGCTGGCATCCGAATGTTTGGAGTTCTGCTGATTGCTTCAATTATCAACCTGCCCCGGTTATGTCATTCAGAAGGAAACTTTAAATGAGAGATAAGATATTTCCTATTGGAGATCATCATTTATCGTGATTCTGAAGGTCGGTCCAGACAAAAAAATAACGTGATCATGGAGATCTAATTGAATTGGAGGTCCCATAAAATGGACGGACCGGGAAAGACTTACCTCCCCGGCCCTGCACACTGTATCTGTCTTGATAAGTGGGTCTCTTTGATATTTTTATCAGGCTACGTCAGATAATTGCCTGGGACATATCCCGGGACATGAATGATCTCCTTGTTACTATATAATTCGCCATCAAAAATGATCATGACATTGCCTGAATAACTTTTTTTATTTCAAATGGAAAGAGTTGAAGAATAATTACAAACATTGTTGAAGATCTTACACTCATTTTATGTCTGTTTCGCAAATTATTCTTTTTTTATTTCAACTTATTTACCGGATGGTTTTTCAGCGCATTCATCAATCAGAAAATGTGAAACGCTCTTTGCTTGTTTAACGATTTGAAAAGATCAAAATTGTATTAGAGGTTATAAAAAAATAAAAACTTATTCCCCAAAGGGAACAAACTTGAATTTCTGTCCTCCAATGGATGCTTCATACATCAATCCACCTTTGGCCATGGTGAAAACCAGTACACCTTCCATGTATTTAGCATCGGCGGAGGCACCTGATTTTAATGCAACGGCGGATGCCTGTGCGGCGAACTGGAATTTATTATTGATAAAATTGTCATATGTTTTTTCATCCTCAAAAAATATCAACTCACTGTATGCCTGACCACCCAGCTGAAAACCAATGGATACCTGGGTCATGTTACATCCTCCTGTCGGATCACCCTGTTTGAATACTACTCCTTTCCCGCCTGCGCCACCTACGCCAATGGCTCCTTTGCCGATGGAAGGAAATACCGCATATCCATAGGAGGAATCAAAAAACTTACCGATCTCTGGATCTTCCTTCTTGAATTCATCGATCGTGGCACGTGCTTCGTCAGGATCATATTTTTCGGCTTGTTTTTCATCCTGAGCTGATGTGGGATTTATGAGACATAGACTGCTTATGATTAAACCGATACAAATGGTAAGGACTGATTTTATCATTTCTGTAATTTTAATTATACCTAAATATAGACAATTGGTTTAACAATTAATTCATAAAAAAAAGAACAAAAAAGGGGCTTTCTGTAAAAACCCCTTCTCTTAACGCAATGACCTTTCTCACATTATTGAATGCTTCTCCTTTTGATCACATTCTCATGAGCAGGGAGATCCGGTAGACCGAGTGCTTCTTTTAAATCGTTGTATTCCATGTAATCACCTACGCGATTCGATGCCCAGAAACTACCGGGGACGATCACAATCCGCACAATCCAGTCATCGGTGTCGATGGCGGTCAGTTGGTCAAGTGGGAAATCTGCCTGCAGGAATAATCGGACGTCCTGGAGGGTAAAATCAAAATTATAGACCAGGGTTCCTTCCGGCAAAATGGAAGTCTGGGGAAGTTGACGCCAGATTTCCAGATCCTGGCCACCGACATTGTCTACACCCCATAGAAAATAGACCAGTGCGACATCCGAGGCCAATCCTTCGAAATCATTTGGATAGTTCAGAAAGACCTCATAATCGGGTCCTGTAAAATCTACGTTTTCGAATTCAAAGACATAACCACTTTCACCGGCGGGTCCCTCAGGCCCCTGTGGTCCTGTTGGACCTACAGGACCTTCTGGTCCTTGATCGCCAACACATCCATAAAAAGTCATACTGATGGAGACTATAATAATGTAAAATATCCTTTTCATGATCTTTTATTTTTTTGGTTTTCAGAAAGATATTCAAAAACTGGGCCAATTTCGAAAGAATATGTCTGGATTTGGTCTTTTGCTCCCATTTTTTATAATTGATGAGGGATCCTATGTTCTTTTTCCCTTGAATTCCTTCCTTGCAAAGAAGAATTTCGTTTAGATTTTAACCGGATCGTGATAGCACTGCGCATAATATAATTAGAATAAAGGCCTCAATGATTGAGAAAACATTTCCAATTATTCCCAAAGCATTTCACCCGGTTTCATTTAAAAAGAAGAATCCAAGCAATTGAGGATGATACGTCTCAACTATCAAAGGGAATTCATAAAAGATCATCCTAATCAATGATTTCTAAGTCTGAAGAAGTCCGGGAACCCATGGCAGTTGTTCCCTCATATACATTCAATTTTCTATTGAAGTGCGATAGCATTCAAGAGATCTTTTAAGATCTGAGTAGAGTATTTGAAAAGTATATCTCGAAAGCGTATAAAGTTAAATATACAATGTATCATTTGTCAATAAATTACTTATAAAACCTGGTCAGTATCACACCGTGAGAAGGTACCCGGGCTGAAAAAAATCCATCATATCTGCCAATGTCCTGTTGTCTCCATACGTCCCGAACAGTCCATTTTCCTGTTACTCCTGTTTCCTCCCACGACACCTGAATTACAGCAGGATTTGAATCCAGGTTGAATAATCCGATGGCCCAAGAACCATCCGTCATTTCCTTGACCAATATAAGCTCGTTATCCGTTTTTCGTAAAATACTGGCCTGCCTTCCTGAAGGATCCTGGTCAATGGCAATCACTTCATGGTTACAGAGTACATTCAGGGTAAATTCATCCAGACGGCCCATATCCCCGCTGAAAATCAGCGGTGCGGCCATCAGACTCCACATTGACATATAACTGTACTGTTCATCCGGGGTAAGACTCGTCGGGGTTCCGATGCCCATCCGGTGCGCATCACCCACCCATCCGATCAGGATATAATCCGGATCATTCCAGCCACCCGGTCCGGCATATTCCCAATGCAAGGCGTTGCTGAAGCCGATGGAGTAAAAACCAGGCAGTTCCCGGTTTTCCTCGAGGCCCAGGTCACCGGTAGTACGCCAGCAGTTCCCGACCTGTGCGCCCCATGTCCAGACTTCTCCCATACCGTACTGGCAGAGGTTCAGCACAATATCCCGGTCCAGCGACTGAAGAATATTCCACATCTTCCGATAGGGTTTGATATAATCCTCCCGGGTTTGGGGATCCACCAGTCGGCCGTAGCTGCACCAGTCATATTTCAGGAAATCGAATCCCCAATCCGCAAAGGTTTCAGCATCCTGTAGTTCATGGTCATAACTCCCGGCATAGCCCGCACAGGTGGTGGTTCCCGGCGAAATGTATAATCCTGCCTTAAGACCTTTTTTATGAATATATTCCGTCATGTCGGGCATATCCGGGAAACGCCGGTTAGTCCTTAACTGACCATCTTCGGTTCGCAAAGGGCCACCAATTTCCGGATCCTCCGAATCGGCCTTTATCATCCAGCAATCATCGATGTTCACATATTGATATCCGTAATCCGCCATACCCGAAGCGATCATCTGATCGGCTGCCTGTCGCATCAGGCTATCACTGATCCGGTCATAATGGATGTACCAGCTGTTCCATCCCATGGGAGGGGTCAAGGCCAGGGTATCGCCCACCACGATCCTGAATTCCCGGGAATCTTCTCCTTCGGTATTTTCAGCTTTCAGGAGGACCGGATAGGTTCCCCTTTCCATAATTTTTCCAGTGATAATCCCGGAATTTTTATCCATGGAAAGTCCATCTGGAAGGTTTTCTGCCTCAAACCCGATTGGCCTTGTTCCGGTACAAGGGATCCGGTAGAGGAACGGTGAACCGGGTCGCATCCCATAAACGCCCGGGCCATTGATCCTGGGTGAAGCAGGAGCGGTGGGCGTGAGGATCATATCACTGGATGGCTGATAGGGAAGTGGTGGATTTTGTTGGCAGCCAGCCCATGTCAAGATGAAAAAAAGAAGGATCGGGATGGAAAAATATATTTTCATAACTTAGATTAAAAAAATTTGAGTCAAGTTAATAAATCGTGTAAGAAAACAATAGATATTTTTTTAATTCTGATAGTTGTTGAAAATGGGCAATTCAGTAATTAAAATCTCGGTCAATATTGAAAAGATAAAAATAATTAAACTTCAGTTCTGAATTTTAATTATTTTTAAGATTGGATGCATAATTGAAAAGTACGATATACTGAGCATATTTTTTAGTCTTATTACTGAAATGCATGAATCAGAAATTTGGTATATATCAGGTTTCGCATTTGGGATTTCAGGGAACGAAAAGAATAAGCGTCATACCGTATAAAACAGGTTCAATTCATTTTTATAAGAATTTAAATTTTTAAAATACAATATCATCATGAAGAAAAATTCAATCAATCGACGTCATTTTATTAAGAAGTCTGCCGGAATGGGGCTGTTGGCCGGTATGGGAAGCGTCATTCCTTTTACGGCAAAATCCTATTCGCGGATCTGGAAGGCGAATGAACGGATCAATTACGGGATCATTGGTTGTGGAGGCATGGCGAATGCACATATGGATGCCCTTTTAAATATGCTATCAAGTGACAATATCGGGATCGCAAAAGTCTGCGATATCTACGATAAAAGGTTGGAGATGGCTGCTGAAAAAACAAAAGGAAAACCCGAGAAAAATTATCAGAATATCCTGGGCGATAAAGATATCGACACGGTATTGATCGCTACCCCCGAACATTGGCATTTTCAGATGATCATGGAGGCCATTGACGCCGGAAAGCATATCTATTCCGAGAAACCCATGACCCATAGCATCGAACAATCCAAAAAGGTAGTTGAAAAGATGAAATCGGCGAAAACGAAATTGCAGGTGGGTGTTCAGGGGATGTCGGATGATTCCTATGAAACGGCGCATCGGTATATCCTCGATGGCGCCCTGGGGGATGTGGTGATGGCCCATATTGATTATTCAAGGAATTATGCCGGAAATGATTTCTGGGCATATGCCGTGGATCCGGATGCCAAGCCGGGTGTGAATCTGGACTGGGAAGCCTGGCTGGGACCTGCTCCTAAAAGACCCTGGGATCCCCTGCGTTATTTTCAATGGAGGAAATACTGGGATTATTCCGGAGGGATCGCCACCGATCTATTCATCCATCGGATATCAAGGATTATCAAGGCTGTAGGGCTGAGTTTCCCAAGCCGGGTGGTCGCCAGTGGCGGATTGTGGCATTATGAAGATACGAAAGGAGAGATCCCCGACACCTTTAACATGATGGTGGATTATCCGGAGGGAATGACGACGCTGGTGGTGTCATCCCTTGCCAACGATACCCCCATCCGTCACCTGATCCGAGGAAATAAGGCTACGTTGGAATTTACCCGGGAAGGATTCACCATCACTGCGCAGGAGGGAAGCACCCAATCGGTAATTACCGGTACAGGAGAAACCCTGGATCAGGACCATGTCATCAAATATGTCAAAAACGGAGCAGAAGACGTTACTTTACATCACCGGAATTTACTGAATGCCATCCGGGAAGGGGAAGCGCTGAAATGTGATCAGAATTTTGCCTATTACGGGGTGGTGGCCTGCATGATGGGGGTTCAGTCTTTCCGGGAAAAGGCTTACCTGGCCTGGGATCTAAAAGACGGGAAAGTAGTAAAGGCGTAAATTGTCCACTCATCCATACCATGGAGTCTTCCACACGAAGACTCCATGGAAATGGTAAGTTGTCCTCTCCATAGAGAACAAAAGTGAACGTCATTCCTGTGGGTCTTGAGGGTCGGCCATGCGTGAAAGCAGGCATCTCCATGACATGCGTACAGATCCCTGATAATCCTCCTTTCATCCGGAATTCAGGCATGACGATTCCGGATTTGGCGGTCATTCGGGGTGGCAGTGAAGGGCAACTTCCTGTGGAGGTCATCATTCCTGATGGCCGGTGCCTCCTCCATCATCCTGACAACTTCTGCTTGGATGGCCCGGGAGGAGATCAGTAATCTCCCCGAGACCCATACCTATCCCTGATAGCCCTCCCTGCATCCGGACTTCTGGGTTGACAAATCCGGAATGATTGTTTACATCCATGGATTTTTTATACGGAAGATCCCAGGTAAAAATGAAATTTTCCACGCCCTCGTATCTTCGCAGCCAATCATTTTTCCATGAATCTCAAAACTTTTTATCCTAAAAACTTGATTTTATGCAATTTATTCTTAAATTTAACATACTTTTAAAGGTAAATAAGATAAAATATTCACCAAATTGAAATGATATGAAGCAATTTCTACTCATTACAATTATCCTTTTAATTACTACCACTTTCTCTTTCCCTCAGTGTACTCTTCCTGAAATCACCGAAGTAACCGGAGCCGGAACCTATTGTCCGGGGGAAGAGGTGACACTGACCGTTACCGGGGAACTTAATGACGCCACTGATTGGCAATGGTATCTGGGAGCATGCCGTGAAGAAGAAGAAATATTAGAGACTGGCGAATCAATCACCCTTACTGTGGAAGAAACTTTAACCTATCATGTCAGAGGTGTAGGGGATTGTGTTGATGATGCTGATCCTGACGAAAACCCTTGTTTCGAAATCTCCGTTGTGCTGGATGATGAACCTCCCATGGTGGAGTGCCCGGAAGATATCGAAATGGAAACCGAAGCGAATGTGTGTGAAGCCACGGTGAACTTTGAAGATCCTACAGGAACTGATAACTGTTCTGATGAGGTTACAGTTGAACAAACGGAAGGTCCGGAAAGCGGATCGTCCTTTTCGGTGGGCGTTACGACCATATCCTATTCGATCAAGGATGGGCTGGGAAATGAGACCATCTGTAGTTTCAACATTACGGTATTGGATATCCAGGTTCCGGTGATCCATTGTGTGGACGACATTGAAGTGGACAATGATCCGGGCGAATGCGGAGCCATTGTCACGTATGATGAACCTACATTTTCCGATAATTGCCCGGATGCAGTAATGGAGAGGACGGAAGGTCCTGAGAGTGGATCCTTTTTCCCTGTGGGAACGACGAACATTACCTATTCGGTCACAGATGCTTCCGGAAATATCAACAATTGCAGTTTTACTGTAACCGTATATGATGTGGAACCTCCGGTCATTACCATCAATGATAAAAAACAATCGGAATGGCCTCCCAATCATAAACCTTTTGAATTGAATATTGATGATTACATCATTTCGGTCACGGATAATTGTCCGGGAGTTTCAGAGGAAGATATCATCATCGATGAAGTGAGCAGTGACGAGCCCGGAAACAGTAACGGTGATGGAAATACGTCGGATGACATCATGGTGGCCGATGATTGCCGGATCGTTCATCTCCTGGCAGAAAGACAGGGTGGCGGAAACGGACGCGTTTATACTGTATATCTGGCAGTGGCCGATGTACATGGCAATATTGGAACCGCTGAAATCAAGGCCGAAGTAGCCCATGATCAGGGGAAGAACAAATCAGTGGTGGATGACGGACCTGTCTACGTGGTGAATGGTTGCGACATCGAAATGGAGGAAGGAACCGGGGAAGAAAACAATGGCGAGATGACAGAAGAGGATACTTCTGTGGATGCGCTTGGGGCCAATTATCTGGAAGCTTATCCAAATCCGTTTACAAGCTCCTTTGAGATCTGGTTCAAACCTCAAGCGAATGATCGGGTAAGCGTCGATCTGTATTCATTCACCGGGGCAAAGATCAAAGAGATCTACCGGGGAGAGGTCAGGACAGACAGGCAGTATTCCTGGATCTATGATTCGGGAAATCTCAGGGATGAGCTGTACCTGATCGTGATCACTGGAAAAGAATCCTACGCTTTTAAGCGGATCGCTCGAAAATAAAGGGAGGAGAAAGAGTCAGCATAAAGGAGTTCAGCTGACTAAGTTTGAGTACATCTGGGTTTGAGACACCGGTGCAGGTTTCCATTTTTAGGTACCAAGCAACTAAAAATTTGAGATCCTGCGCCGGTTTTTTTTAACTTCGTATTACCCCTTTAGAGGTTGTACGAGGTTAAAGGAGATTGAGTCAATAATTTTTAATTAAAATCATTCATTTTTATCTTCAAGGATTTTTTTCAGGATATAGTCTAGGATCCCTTTGACTTCATCCTCATACGATTCCATCTTGGCAAGTATGTTTTCAACCCTAACTTTTGCAGGATTAGATTCAGTAATTTTAATGGATGCTCCTGTGAAAGAGGCCGATGGTATAAATGGAATAATTTCTGTTCTGAATTCCTTATTTATAATAACCATATCTCCAAATTTTACATATTTGAGAACGATTGGCGAAATCACCTGAGTCTTTTTTTGACCGTTTTCTATATAAAAAAGCGTTGGTACAATTACGTAATCAAGCATATTATTGTCTGACGTTGTTTTGGCTTTTGAAGAGGAGAGTTCAAATTCCGATAAATAAAATGTAAATCCTAAATGATCATTCAGTTCCACAGGCTCTAATTTGATTGACAAACTTAATTGGTCATCAAATTCTCTTTTTATTGTCAGGGCAGGGATACAGTTGTTTAAATCTGCTTCTAAAAAACTATTAACAATCGTATATTCAGCAGTATATTTCTTTAATTGTTTTTTTATTTCTTCAGTAATAATTTTATATCCTAAGCTAATAAACGTTGGAATCAGATTTACTACCCCTGATTTGTTAATTGTCGTATCTGATACCTTTGAGCAGACGGTTTTATCAATGATTTGAAATTCCATCGATACTTTCTCCCGATGAAATTCATGTTCATAACCTGTACTATCATACCAAACCATTTTATCGGTAGATAAAGGCCAATCACTTTTGATCAGAAAAATGACAAAGATGATCAGCAGAAATATAATTACAGATTGAGAAATAGCAAGTTTTTTCATTTTTAAATAGATTGTAATTGAGAATAAAATGGGAATTTACCAAGATGAATAATCTTTGGTAAAATAAGTGTCTATTTTTTCAAGGTTTATAATCGGCCACGATCGCCCTGGCTAGTTTCCAGGAACCATCATTCTGCTGATGATAGATCCAGATTCCCTGGTTATAAATGGTCAACTGAGATTGATCAGATTTTGAGGTCATTTCAATTTTCAATTCGAAACGATCATAGGCAATTCCCGGGAACACCTGGGTTTCAATTACGTTAACCTTACCGATGGCATTATACCCGGCTGACTGGGAGATCCTGGCTTCCTGCAATTGCCGGATCTCATTCAGGCCTTTATAGGAACAATCATTTTGGACCAGGTACACCGTTTCTTCCGTATGGGAAGCCAGAATCCCTTCCACATCATTTTCATTCAGACTTCTGATCAGATCGTTCCTGAGCCTTTCTATTTCAACCAGGGCATTTTCTCCGGCAGGTTTCGCCATGAATGACATGAATGATATTTTCCATGCCCCCTTGATCTTTTCCAGGAATGTTGTCTGGGTATTGGCATTCCTCATGGTCCCTGCCTCCGTGTCCCATTCCCAGATGTTGTCGCAGAGCACCCAGGCATTGTTACCGGATACCCTTATGATGGCGTTTTCCTTGAGATTCCTGGGGTTTCCTTCGGGTATCCAGTTTCCCCAGTACTGTTCATAAAGTGACTTGATCGCTTCAAATCCTTCCATCAACTGGTATTCTCTTGATATATAATCAAGCCGGGTGTTCAATGCATCCTGGACAAATAGACCATACAATCTATCTTTATCCTTTGCAGCAAAAGCCTGTCCTTCTGTATCAAGCACGGCAAGGATGGCTTCTTTTTGCTGTTCCAGATTCAGTGTTTGTTGACAGGAAATAAAAAACGGGATCATCATTAAGATGAAAAACGGATTCAAAGATGAATTTTTCATGATGGGTATTTATTGATTGGGTGAAAAATAAGATCTGTTTGGATCAGGATCAATTAACCGGGTTAAAGACGTCTACAAAAAAAAGAGAATTGTTATCTGTATTATAAACAGATACGACCTGTGGAATTAAGATATGATTTATTTCCATCTTTCCGGTATATATGCAACTTCTGGGAGGAAAGTCGGGATGTTTAAAGTATAAACCTCTTAATAAAAATTCTTCTTTGTCAATATATGCCTTCCGGATACCCACATAATAATCATGTGTTACCTCCTCCGGGTTCCCGGTGAAAGTGAGTACATAACAATCCCATCCATTGAAAGTCGCTGATTCAACATTGTTCTCCAATGCCAGTCCCGCTTTTTCGGCATTAAGTATAAACCCAAAATGACAGATATGATGTTCTCTTGCCAGGCTGATGCTGTGACAGTCAAGGCCATTTTCTTCAATCTGTCTTTCCGATAGGTCGGTCTGGTCTCCAATCTTACTGAAACACTCACGCCCATTCATTCCCCTGACGATGTTTCCATCCGGATGTAGCATCGTAGACTGATAGAAACCGGTCCTGTTGTTGATCTCCAGGATCTCTTCATGGGTCGATTCGGGAAAGATGGTATTGAGATGCACTTTCCCCGAATAATTTTCCCAATGATTGGCAGGATCATAAAGATTGATACACTTGGTAAGCACTTCACGACTGGTCAAGTTTACCTTTGTGTGAATGGTCGGACTTGAGCCAGATAAAATCATGAATGCTGCGAGCAGAAAAAAGGATGTTTTCATGGGTGTAATACGTTGGTAATTGTTATAATGGAACAATACGCCCATACAGATAGTTCATCAAGTTGGTTTTTATATAATTGAAAATCACAAATGGAGTGAATTATCATGTCAAAATGTTTAATGAGCAGGGAATATATAAAACATAATGTTTTCAGGTCGAATGAGTGATCGACCGAAGATTTTTCTGAATGAAGAATGTCGTTTAACGGATGGATAAAATGATTCGTTTTATTGGCTGTCTAAAAGAAATGATTTTTTAGTGTGATGAGTGATTTTTTAATACTTTTAAAAATGTACAGATACGAAATTAAATCATTTCTTTTTAAGCAAATGGTGTGATTGGCCTCCGGGTAATCTGCAAAATTTATTTTTATTTCTTTAAGTAAAATTTAAACAATTTGTGCACAATTTTGTTGATCCATTTAACTTAATTATTCAGTTGAAATCTAAATCAAAAACTTTCTAACATCAAATCAATTATTTATGAAGAAATTTTCCTTGTTGGTTGCCACATTGGCACTGTCTGTGGCCACCTATGCGCAAGTTGAGTTGAAACCAGCGATCGGATTAACGATTACTGATGTATCCAAAGATCCTTACAGCGGTAAAGCAAAAGGTCGGGCTGGGTACGAAATTGGTGGGACCGTATTGATCGGGAAGAAATTTTACCTGGAGCCAGGAGTTTTTTTTACCAAGAAAAGTACGGAATTTGTAGTAGAAGGAACCTCTGTAGGTGACTTGAAATTGAATATGACTGGTATACGTGTTCCAGTAGCTGTGGGCTATCATCTGCTGGGAAATGAAGAAAGTCTGGCGGCTCTCCGGATCATGGGAGGAGGATCTGCTTTTTTTGTAACCGGAGTAGATTCTGATGGTGCTGATAAATCAGATTTCAGCAGTCCGACCTGGGGCGTTTTTGCTGGAGCTGGTCTTGACATCTGGATCCTGTTCCTGGATGTAAAGTATGAATGGTCATTGACCGATGTTTCCAGTGTGACTGATTTTGACATTGGAAAGCATAAGGCGTTCTTTGCGGATATTGGGGTTAGAATAAAATTCTGATTCCAATATCGAAATCGGACATTCAGCATTGATAATTAAAATTTCTTATAAATTTTGGCATTGTTAGTGGATAAACAGAACCATTAACAATGCCTTTTTATTTTCTGTTTAGTTACCAACCGGGCCAGGGAAAGGATCCGTACAAATCTTTAAATGTGATAATTTTGACAGTGATTCCAATGACCTCCTAAATGAAATAGGATCCTGTTATAATTTTCAGGTCAATCCAGTGGATTTCCAGTTTGGAAGATGATTGGCCGGATTTTTCGAGTCTGGCTTTAGCTATGCAAAACCTTCCCAATGCAGGGCTTCATGTCAGCTCTTATGTAGATTTCCCTAAAAAGAGTTGAAGCCCTGGCTTCAATACCCTGGTTTGTCCGTGCTTATATGGGTAGGTTATTTTTGTGTTTCCGGAAATGATCGTCAATTCTTCCACAAACACACGAGTTTAATAAGACCTAAGGGGGGCCGGGTGATTGGATTATTAATAGGTCAAAATCACTTTTCCTACTTTCTGTGCGTAGCCTGACCTGCATCGAGCAAGATTTTATGATAAATTCGTAGAGATCCCTGATAGTTTTCCCTGCGTTCGGACTTCAGGGATGACGTCTCCGGGGGGGTGGTTAATCATACTTCTGGAAAAACTAGAGAATTTTGGCGTTGCACGATAACTCATACCGCAATGCCTCCACTCCAAGGTATAAATCGGGGATCTCCGCACGATATGATTACTCATAGCGCAAAGTTTCTTTCCCCATGGCAAGCACGAGGATCTTCGACCCGTAGGAATCACGAGGATCTCTGCTCTCCGTTCTTATTCATAGCGCAAGGTTTCCACAGGATTGACCTTGGAAGCTTTGATCACCTGCACCAGCACACTCAGCAGGGAAATGAGGATCAGGAAAAGGGCAGGATACAGAAAAAATTGGATTCTGATGGGAGTTTTATAGGCAAAATTTTCCAGCCATAGTGAAATCAGCCAGGCACTTAACGGAAAGGCGATCAGCATGGCTATCAGGATCCATTTTCCGAAATAGGCCAAAAATAGCCTGAATATTTCACGGGAAGAGGCCCCATTGATCTTCCTTATCCCGATTTCTTTGGTTTTTTTATGAACGAGCAGCATGGCAAGGGACGATAAACCAAGCGTCGATATCAACAGGATCAATAAGGCAAATCCTGAATTATATACGAGCAGATCCTTTTCTTCCTGGTAGAGGGTTCATCTCTCCAGTACGAAGGAAAATTCAAAAGGGAGTATCCGGGAAATACTTCTGATAGACCCTCCGGATGGAAGAAATAGTGTTCCAGCCATGTCCGGATGGACCCGGAGGAGGATCATCATTATAAAAATAAGGATGAATAAAAAAAGCCATGGGTTGAATGGATCTCGTGAAATGATTTAAAGTGAAAATCAGTCACCACGCCAATTACAGGCCCCCTTTTTACCATACAATTCAAATTCACGGTTTATTACTTCTTCAGGAGACAGCCCCATCTCCCTGACCGCTGCCTCGTTTAAAATAAATACAGCCGATTGCTCGGAGGCCAGCTGGCTGCCAAAATCTTCCGAGAAATTCGATCCTTCCAGTATTTCCACTCCGATCGTCTGGAAATAATTATAAAATACGGAGTTCCACTGCACCTGCAGGGATTGGCCGGCTTCCCGGCCTTCCCAGTCAACTTCACCGGCGGAAGTAGCGACAATGGCAGGAGAACTGCAGGCAAAGGTGGCCTCCTGTACCGCAGGCACTTCCTTCATTTCTTTAAGAAAAGCATCCAGATGATCCCAAAGGATCTCCATGGACCGATCATATAACTGGATGGAGATCAATTGATCCTTATCAAATCCCAACATCCTTATTCCGTATGAAATTCAATTGATCCCGGATACTCATGGCAAAGGTCAGCAGGCAGAGAGAAACAGCAAATTGGAGGATGACCAGGTTTCGAAGTATAACATTCCGGCTGAAGTCGGAGGTCATTACAGGTTTTAAAAATGATAAGGGACTGATCCGGATCAGCTGGATGGCAGGATGAATTCCAGTAAGAAAGGTGATCGACAATAGTAGCGCTCCAAGAAAAACCAACATTGGGGTCTTTAATAATAAACCTGCCACCGGATAATGAAGGAAGTTTTGTATGTGTGGTGAAAATATTTCAATCAGGATAAGCCCGAGTACAATTGAAAAGAAGGTAAGGAGAAAGGCAGATAAAAACTGGCCGAAGATCAGGTTTTTCCTGGTTGCCCCGTTGATCTTCCGGATGCTGATTTCCTTGAAACGGTTGGAAGACAAGGCAATCGTAAAAATGACATAATTAAAAATGGCAATGACAAGCAGTAATGTTGCAATGGCAGAAAAAATATAGATTGTATTCACTTCCACTGTGATGGCCTCATCATATCTCAGATCAGATCGTGTATGGATGTCTGTAACTGGTTGCAGGGCAAGAACATCTTTGTTTTCCTGGTCGTAATTTGATTTTATACTGGAAATTTGCCGATTGATCCAGGCCGGATCCACCTCTTCATTGTTTTCCACATAGGTATAAATCTCATCAAAAGGATGCCATTCATCCAGAAAAATTTCATGCCCCAACTCGATTGCCAATGTAAGCGGCAATATTATTTCATAATCAAAATGTGAATTGCGGGGCAGATCACGAAAAACCCCTGCTACCATTGCCTCCTGTTGGTTGGCAAGTTCCAATGTCTTTCCCATGGGGGGCTCATTCCCAAAATATTTATGGGCCGTTGATTCACTCAACATTACGTAATGCTTGGAATGGAGGGCCGTGGCATCGAAATAGATGAAGTCTGGATTAAACATATTAAAAAAGGATGAATCGGCGTAGATCACTTTTTTTTCGATGGCCATCTTGCCATTTCCCTTGACGATGAGATCACTTCCATAATGAACCCGGCAGGCATTGATTATTCCCGGAACTGTATTTTTCAAAACATCGGCAAGGGGTGTGGGAGTAGGGGCTACCCATTCAGCCTGGTCGCCTTCCTTGAGTTGCTGGATGACCCGGAATAATTGTGTGTGATTTGGATAAAAAGTGTCGAAACTCAGATGGAACTGGATCCAGCTTCCAATCAGAATGACTGCCGCCAGGCCGATGGAAAGGCCCACTATATTGACCAGGTGATAAACCCGGTAACGCTTGAAATGTCTGAAAAAAAGTTTTAAATAGAAAAAAATCATATTTTTAATTTAAAGGATCCCTTCACCGGGAGATCATATCTATTCGTATCGTAACGTATTGACAGGATTTTTACCTGTTGCCCGTAAGGTCTGATATCCAATGGTTATCCAGCTGATGACCAGTATGGAAAACACTGCCACCGGTATGACCCACCAGTTTATTTCCGTTTTATAGGCAAAATTTCTCAACCAGTTGTTTGCCAGGATCAGCGAAACCGGGACTCCGATCACGATGGCGAAAAGGATCAGCAGGCTGATCTCTTTAAAGAACATTAAAATGATCTGGTATCTTTCGGCCCCCATCACTTTCCGGATCCCGATTTCCTTGGTCCGTTGAACGGTGTAATAGGAAGCCAGGCCATAAAGTCCGAGACAGGCAATGATCATGGAGATCAGGGTGAATACTGTGATGGCACCGATGGTTCGGATCTCGGATTTGTATAACTGATCAAAATCATCGTCCACAAAGAAATATTCAAAGGGTGTATCCGGAAATATCCGGGCATATTCTTTCCGGGCATAATCGATCAGATCATCTGTCTGGTCTCCGGTAAGTCTGAAAGATACCTGACTTCCAGGCTCGCCCAGTATAATCACACAGGGTCCTATTTCATGATGGAAAGACCGGTAATGAAAATCCCTGCAAACCCCAATTACTCTGCCTGGTGTTTCCTGGTCCGAAGATGGAAAAAAACTTATCCAGCGGCTGGTCCCACCCAAGGGCCTTGATTGCCGATTCATTAAGGATGTATCCATAGGTGCCATTGAATTCAAAATTGTCAATTTCCTCCCGTCCGGAAACCAGATCGATCTGATAGGTGTCCAAAAAATCCCTGTCACCACTGATCACGAATACACTCATGGACTGTTCCTCATGTTGACCTTCATAAGAAATTCCATGGTTTCGGTTCAGTGAGCTTGGAACGAAATTGTTGAGGGAAACGGTCTGTATGCCGGAAAAATTTTCTAGGATATTTTTATATTGTTCCGTTACGGCTACGGTATCCTTCGAGGTCATTCATGGATTGAATCCCCACCGGGAAGAAGCTGATACTGAGTCACATGTTCCCGGTCAAAGCCCAGGTTCTGATGCCGGATATAATGTAATTGTTTGTTCAGAATGATAGCAGAAAGAATAAAAATAATGGAAATTATGAACTGGAAGACCACCAGACTATTTCTTAACCATGATCTTTTACCCTGCTGACCCATTCCCTGCAAGATCCTGGATACGGAAACCGAGCTGGTAATCAATGCCGGATAGATCCCGATAATCAAACCCAGAATTATGGCAAAAATTGTAAGCAGGCCAATCAATCCGGGATCCGTCGATTGAAAATCAAGTTGCTTTCCAATAAACCGGTTAAAAGAGGGAAGGAGGACCTCAGACAGGATAATGGCCATAAAAAAAGCAATCAGTGTTGCCAGCACCGATTCGGCAATAAATTGAATGGTGAGCTTAAAACGGTCGGCCCCGAATGTTTTTTTGATGCCTACTTCCTTAAAACGGATCGGGGCGATGGCCACATTCAGGTTGATGTAATTGATAGAAGCCATGATCAGGATAATGAAGATCAGCGCCGAATAAATCGCAATGTATTTCCGGCTGAAGACGGGTTCAAAGTTTCCGCGAATGTATTCATAATGGATGTCGGTGAGCGGTTGAAGATTGAGGGATTCAAAGGTTCTGGCTTCCCCTTCCCGCTCCACCGTAAATTCCCGGATCTTGGCTAGGACTGAATGAGGATCCGCATTTTTATTAAGCAGGAGATAGGTCTTGAAATTAAAACATCCCCAACAATCCATATATTGATCATCCAGTTTTTCATAGAACAAGTCAAACCGCGCCAAAACGTCAAAATGAAAGTGGGAATTGGAAGGAGGATCAGCCACAATGCCACTTATCTTCATGTCCATGTTATTGAACCTCATGGTTTGTCCCACCGGGTTCAGGTCCCCAAAATATTTTTTTGCTGTACTCTGGGTAAAAACGATCGAATACGGGTCTTTTAAAATGGTTTCAGGATTTCCAGACAGTATGCCGAATGAAAATACTTTAAAGAAATTGGAATCAACCAGGAAAACCTTCTTTTCATTGAAAATTTTTTCATTTGCCTGGAGAATGGTTTCAGGACGGTCTATTATCCGCACACAGGATTCGATTTCCGGTATTTGCCGGCTGAGATAACTGGCAAGGGGTGCAGGCGTACCTGTCCATGCATTTTCATCAGTCACTTCTCCTACGATAAGGCGGTAGATCCGGTCTTTCTGAGTGTGAAACTGATCATATGAACTTTCGTGTTGCATCCAGATAAAGAGCAATAACGCTACGGATATGCCCATTGAAAGCCCCACAATATTGATCAGGCTGAATGCCCTGGTCCGGTAAAAATGTCTAAAAGCTGTATTAAAAAAATGGCGTATCATGATGCTGTTTTATATTAATGCTTCAATGCTTCTATCCTGTATCAAGTCTGCCTTCTGCAGGCAAGCACGAGGATGTACATTCTCGGTATTATTCATACCTTAAAGCCTCAACCGGATTTCTTCTGGCAGCAGAAAAAGCCTGCCAGCCTGTCGTTAAGAATGAAAGTGCATATATTCCGATCATGATTATGATAAAATACCAGACACTTAAATTTATTTTATAGGCAAATAATTTGAGCACCTGGCTTAAAAGAAGATAAGCCAGGGGTACGGCAATCAGGTGCGCGATGAAAATAAGCCAGGCGAATTCTTTTGACTGGACAAAAACGATCTGTTTTACTGTTGCCCCAAAAACTTTCCGGATACCGAATTCTTTGGTTTTTACTTCCGCCGAAAAAATGGCCAGTCCAAACAATCCGAGGCAGGAAATAAAAATCCCGAAAAATGAAAAATAGATCAGCAGGATGCTGGAAGCGAATCCTATTTTGTTAAGTACCCGGTCGAAATCATCATAGAAAAAATACTCAAAAGGATAGTTGGAATTGTACTTCTGAAATACCTGTTGGGTATAATTGATCGCTTCTCTGGCGTTCCCTGACCGGTATTTCAGGAATATCAAAGGTTGTTCATCAGAAAAGACCATGAACATGGCCTTGCCACCCAGATTCAACGGGAAGAACTGAAAATCTTCTACCAGGCCGATGATCGTATATGCATCATCAAACAGATAAAACGGTTTACCCACGGGATCTTCATAACCCATCATATTGGCTGTTTCACGGTTTACAACGATGGCTTTATTTACGTCTGTTGCATGATCTCTTGAGAAGAAACGGCCTTCTTTCATTTTGAGACCGAATGTTTTATCAAAATCATAACCCACCCGGATAATACGGGCGATTGCCTGGTTTTCATGAACCATTTCCCGGGTCGATCCCCATTCAATTTCACCGTAATTGATATTGTCCGGGATGTCTGAGGCGGTGGTTACATCCAGAATTTCCGGGTGTGTCATCAATTCATTTTTAATCACTTCGTACTCTTTATTGCTGTCTCCACGTGCGGGAATAATGATAATATCTTCTTTGTTGAAACCCAGATCCGCTGTTTTCATATGCTTTAATTGGCTGACCAGCATCGAAGTGGCCAGAATCGTGAATATGGAAATGGAGAATTGAAGGACCACCAGGACCTTCCTCAGTTTTTTACCCTCCTTACCTGATTTTTTCTTGTAAAGGGCTTGTACCGGATTAAAGGATGACAACATAAATGCCGGATAGGTACCAGACAGGATGCTGGTTATCAAAATAATCCCAGCCAGTCCACATAAAAATTTCCAGTCCATCAAGTTCATACTTATACTTGAACCGAATGCCTGATTAAATGCCGGTAGCACCATTTCAATCAGGATCAGGGATATGAGGAACGAGATGATGGTAATAATAAAGGTCTCCGTAAGAAATTGAATAAGGAGTTGCCGCCGGGTGGCCCCTTCCGTCTTTTTGATGCCCACTTCTTTTGCACGATCGAATGACCGGGCAGTAGAAAGATTGATAAAATTGATGCATGCGGTGATGAGGATCAGGAACGCGATGGTCCCCATCGTGTATACTCCGATGTACGACCTTTTTTCATCATACAAATGTACTTTTTTGAAAGGCATCAGGAAGGGCGTGCTTTTGAGTTGCGCTTCCCCATCTTCCAGTTTTTCAATATAAGAAGGAATTTTTGTATTGAGGTATTGATAATCAGCCGTTTTATTTAACAGTAAATACGTATAGTAAACGGTTCCCCCCATGCTGTCATGCAGGAAACTGATATCTTTCATTAAGTAGATGGGGAGGAGAAAGTCGAATTGAATATTTGATTTAACAGGTACTTTGGCAAGTATTCCGGTCACCTGGACGGTGATATTGTCGTTGATCACAAGGGTTTTTCCGAGAGGATCTCCTTCCGGAAAATATTTATCTGCCATTTCCTGGGATAGGACGATGGAGTGCATATCTGTTAATGCATTGAGAGGATTTCCCTTGACCAGTGGAAAGGTGAAAATATTTAAGTAGGAGGAATCCACGGCGATCCCCTTTTTTTCAATGAAGTTGATCCGCTTCTCACTTAGGTCGCCGTTCTTATCAGGAATATAACTGATCAGCACTTCCGGTACCTGGCCAATACGTGTCGCCTCTTTGATTTCAGGAAATCCATTCATTAATGCCTGGGCATATGCTCCACCCACCCGGTCGGATGTATATTCCCCGCCTGTAAATTCAATTTTCTGTTGCACCTGGTAGATGTCTTTGAAATTTTTATGGAACCGGTCAAAACTCAATTCGAAATAAACATAGATCAAGATGAACAGGGAACAGGCCAGACCGATGGAAAAGCCGAAAATATTGATGAATGAAGATACTTTATTCTTTAATAAATTCCGTAATGCGATTTTGAGGTTAAAGCGTAACATATTTTATTTTGAGTTTAAGATTCATATTTTACAATACCATTAACTTTTTATTCCCGAGGCAAGCTCGGGGATCTATGACCTGAGGCTAGCAAGAGGATCTTCGACCCAGGTCAATTCGAGGATTTCGGAATTAGTTTTTTATTCATATCTCAGTGATTTTATCGGATTTTTTCTGGCTGCTGAAGCTGCCTGCCAAACAACCGTTAAAAATGCGATGAGAATCATTACGAGAACAATCAAAGTCACAAACAATCCACTTATATTTATTTTGACAGTGAAGAACTGTAAAATCACTTTCATCATCAGTACAGAAAGAGGAATGGCGATGATGCAGGACAATGCGACGAGTTTAAGAAAGTCCTTAGAAAGCATGAATACGATTGACAGTACTGAGGCTCCAAATACTTTCCGGATCCCGATTTCTTTCGTTTTTTTCTGCGTCGTATATAAAGCAAGCCCAAACAATCCAAGGCAGGAAATTATTATCCCTAATAAGCATAGATAGAATAAGAGTTGAATGATATCATCGGTAGCTTCGAAAAATGGATATTGAAATTCATCCAGATAATGATATTCCAGCGGATAATAGGGGATGAATTGATGAAAGATCTCCTTGACGCGTACGATATGCTCCATGCTGAAACCCGGAGCAACACGAAGGAAGATATATTTTCCGGTTTGTTTATAGGGCAAAATCAGTGCTTTCCCCCCCACATTGATGGGTTGAAAAGTATAATCTTTCACAACCCCGATGATTTTTTTATTCATGTCCCATAACCTGAAAGACTTTCCGATAGGATCCGCTTCATATCCCAGAATTTTGACTATTTCCTCGTTGACAATGATCCCGTCTTTCCACTCAGCCGGATTATCCTCCGAATAAAAATGACCTGCCATCAGTTCCAGATTGAAGGTTTTATCCAGGTCGACGCCTGACCACATGATCCTGGCGATCATATTATGTTCCTCCTGACTTTTACCCCAATCAATATCTCCGGATTGAACCATATTGGGCAAATCAGAAGCAGTTGATACGTACTCGATACCGGGTTCTTTAAGAAGTTCCTGTTTAATTTCAGGGTATTTAATCCATAATTCACCCCAGGTAGGAATATATATAATGTTTTCTTTGGTAATTCCCAGATCTGCCGTCTGTATATAGGCAAATTGTCTGTAAAGGAATAAGGTACTGATAATAAAGAACAGGGTGATGGCAAATTGTGTGACAACCAGTATTTTCCGTAACTGATTGCCCCTCTTCCCGGATGTTTTGAATTTTTGCATGATGGAAACCGGGTGTAAGGATGAAAGATAAAAAGCAGGATAAAATCCAGATAGAATGCCTGTAATAAAAACCATTCCAAACAGGCTGATCCAGATCACCGGGTCGGTTAAATCGATCAATAAATTGGATTCAAAGATCTGATTTATTTTGGGTAAGGTAAGTTCTAAAAGTAATATTGCCAGGTGTACAGCTAACAAGGATAATATCACACTTTCTCCCAGGAATTGCCCAATTAATTGAACTTTGTTTGCCCCTCCCGTTTTTCGAATGCCTATTTCCTTTGTGCGTTCTAATGATTTGGCAGTTGTCAGATTAATATAATTGATACAGGCTATCATCAGAATGCCAATGCCCATAACCAAAAACACATATAAAGCGAGGTAATTTCTGCTTTCACCATAGATATATGCCTTCTGGATATTGGTGATAAATCGATTGATCTCCAGTTGTTCATCATATTTTGACTCCAGAAATTCATTTATCTCAGCATTGATCAGAGAGGCATCAGCTGGATCATCCAGTAATAAATAAGTGAGAAAGTTTGTCTCATCATAACTTTCTGTATCAAATCCCAGCCAATCCATCGTTACAAATGGAATCAGATAGGTAAATTGAAGGCTTGAATTGAGTGGAACATCCTCCATGATACCCGTTACCATAAATTCTTTTTCATCATTGAAAATAATGATTTCCCCAAGCGGATCTTTCTCTCCAAAGAATTTATCTGCAAGTGATTTTGTTAAGACAATAAAATTATTATCCCTTATTGCGTAGTCAGGATTTCCTTTGATCATCTTGAATGTAAAGAGGGTAAAAAAGTTAGCATCCACTGCCAGGCCTTCATCCTCCACAAGAGAAACAGTATGATTATAAGTGGTATCATGATCATCACCAAAATAGGTCAGCAGTGATTTACTAACTTTCCCTATCCGGGCAAAATCTTTAATGGTGGGGTATGCATTTTTTAAAGTGGGTCCAGTAGCGCCACCCACCCGGTCAGTTGTATATTTTCCACTTTCCAGCTGTAGGGTTTGTTGAATGAGGAAAAGGTTTTTCCGGTTTTTTTGAAAAGTATCTATTTTATAAAAATCATACACGACCAGCAACATAAAAAAAGAACATGCCATTCCCAGGGAAAGTCCAATCAGATTGATGAGCGTAAATCCTTTGTTTCTCAGGATATTGCGTAAAGCGATTTTTATGTAATAGAAAGTCATCATTTACCTATAATTTTCTTTATTCATATCGCAACGATTCGACTGGATTCTTCCTGGCTACTTTAAATGCCTGAAAGCTGACGGTCAAGGTAGCAATCATTAATGCGATCAATCCGGCTCCGAAGTATATCAATCCCGAGTTGCCCACCTGGTAGGCAAAGTTTTTCAACCAGTCATTCATAACGATATAACCTATGGGAGCAGAAACGATAAAGGCAATCAGGATCCACCGGATATAATCAAATGATAACATCCGGATGATATTTCCAGTCGAAGCCCCGTTTACTTTCCGGATGCCGATTTCCTTGGTCCGCCTCTCTGCCGAATAGGCCGATAATCCAAAGAGACCGATGCAGGAGATGAGGATGGCAAGCAGGGTAAAATAGCCGGATACCTTTTGCATCCTTTCTTCCGCTGCATATAATTTTGCAAAATCGTCATCGAGGAAGAAATAATTGAATGGATTGGCTGGATCCAGGCCTGTAAATTTATCCTGCAGGTAAGCAAGGGTCTCCTTGACACCGGATGCATCCAGTCGGATCAGGAAATAATTGAATTCTCCCGGATCGATGTATATGATCAAGGGTTCGATGGAAGTATGCAGCGACTGGAAATGAAAATCCACCACCACCCCAATGATCTTTCCCCTGCGGGTTATTTCATCATCGTACCAGATCAGGTCTTCGTTTACCGGATCTTTCCAATCATATAGCTTGGCAGCGGCTTCATTGATGATAAATACATTTTCCATATCATAAGCCCGGTCAATTGAGAAATCTCTGCCTTTGAGTATTTTAAGACCCAGTGTTTTGATAAAATCATGGTCAACCCGGATTTCTGAACAGGGAAATGCCTCTTCTGAACTGACCCATTGAATGGGATTCTGATTGAATCTGCGACCTGGAATATTGGATACGGCCGATATCTGCTTTACATGTGTATTGGTAAGGAGGTCCGCTTTTGCCGATTCGTAATTATGCCGGATCAGGGTATCTTGGATGGGAACGACCATCACCTGGTCGGAATTAAAACCTAATTTTTTGTGCTGCAAGAATCTGATCTGATTCGAAATGGTAATCGTCCCAATGATCAGGAAGATCGAAATGGCAAACTGGAAAACGACCAGGATATTCCGGAATACCGACTTGTGTTTCCTGTTGGCTTTCTGGCCTTTCAGGATATTGTTGGCCTGGTATCCAGAAAGTATGAAAGCCGGATACAAACCTGCCAGTATTCCACATATTAAGGTAAGCGACAGGATGAAGGCAATCATGACCGGATCCGTATAATCCAGTTCGAAGGATTTTTGCGCGATGTTCCCCAAGGTGGAAGAAAAGATCTCAAATAAAATGACAGCGATCAGCATGGCCGCCAATGAGGAAACCACTGATTCAAATAAGAATTGGATCCGTAATTTTCGCCGGTTCGCACCCAGTACTTTTTTGATACCGATCTCAATTTGCCGGTAGGAAGTCCTGGCAGTGGTAAGATTCATGTAGTTGATAATGGCGATCAGCAGGATGAATATTCCAAGCGCTGTAAAAATGTAAATATAGGAGATGTCACCATTGGCCTCCAATTCCCATTTGATGTGGGAATATAAATGGATCTTATCCAGTGGCGTTAATTTAAATGCGATAACGCCTTCATTAAGCTGATTGAGGTAAGTTTCGGGCCAATCAAGATATGGGATAACCCAATTTACCATCTTCCGCTCTAGCGCTCTTGGATCAGTTCCCGGGCGAAGAAGTAAATAATTATAATGACCGAAGTCAGCCCATTCGAACCATTCTCCATCCTCATACGCCTTCAAGGTATTATAACTCAATAGAAAATCAAAATGGAAATGTGAATTGGACGGGATGTCTTTCATCACGCCGGTGATCCGGAAGGGAGCGTCCATTCCGAAATTGATGGTAATGATCTTACCCATAGGATCTTCTTCACCAAAATATTTGCGGGCCATGGATTCGGTGATCACCAATGAACCCACATCGGTCAGGCAGTTATCAGGATTGCCACTAATAAGGGGGAAGGAAAATATTTTAAAAAAGGTGGTATCTGCGGCATAAATTCCATTCTCCTCGAATTGGATCTCTCCGTTTTTTACCCTTCTGTCTGGTTGTGTCAACCCGGGTCCCCAGACAGGAGTGATACTGACGGCATTCTCCACTTCCGGAAAATCATTGACCATGGTATAGGTCATGGGGTGAGGGGTTCTGGTCTGGGGAATGTCTGAATACCAGTCGATCCGGTAAATACGGTCACTATTTTCATGATAACGGTCATAGCTGAGTTCATCCTTTACCCAGAGAAAAATAAACAGGAATGACATGATCCCTATTGATAATCCCAACAGGTTGATCAGCGTATATTCCTTGTTTTTTAAAATATTACGGAAGGCGATTTTTAAATTAAATCTGAACATATAGATAATGTTTAATCATTCTGATCCTCTTTGATGAAAAGTATTCAATCATTACGTATCCAATTAGAATACCAAAAAATAAGTTATTGATTTTCAGATATATATATTATTGTCAATCTCCGGGCTGTTGGATTTTCCAACAATTGTGTACCTTTTTACAACACTTTTGTTCAATTTAGGGAAATCATTTTTTGCATACCATGGAAGGTAAAAAAGGAAGGATATTGATCGTTGACGACAATGAAGAATTTCTGATTGCCTTAAAAATGCTCTTGTCACCTTATTTTGAGACCATCATTACGGAATCAGTACCTGACCGGATATTGACCTTCCTAAAGAAGGAACGGTTTGATGTGATCCTGCTGGATATGAATTTCAGGGCAGGGATCCAGACAGGGAATGAAGGTTTTTACTGGATGCAAAAGATCAGGGAACTGGATGATGAGGTGACACTCTTATTCATTACGGGATATGGTGATGTGGATCTGGCCATTAAAGCCCTGAAAGAGGGGGCCAATGATTTTATACAGAAATCCTGGGATGAGCAGAAAATCATTTCAACCGTGATGGCGGCTTACCGCTTAAACCGTTCAAAAAAGGAAGTAAACAGGTTGAAATCAGGGCAACATCTCCTGGGGAATGCCATCGATAAAGAATTTCATTTTGTTAGCGGAGATTCTCCCTTGATGCAAAATATCTATGAATTGATCGACAAGGTATCGGTTACCGATGCGAGTGTGCTGATCACGGGGGAAAGTGGTACCGGGAAAGAGGTGATTGCCCGGCAGATTCACAAAAAATCCTTGAGGTCCAGGGAAATATTCGTCTCAGTGGATCTGGGAGCCATTCAACAAAATTTATTTGAGAGTGAACTTTTCGGTCATAGAAAAGGGGCATTTACTGATGCCAGGGAAGACCGTGTCGGTCGGTTCGAGATTGCCACCGGGGGAACGCTCTTTCTGGATGAGATCGGGAATTTGCCCTTAAGTCTCCAACCAAAATTGTTAAAAGTACTGCAGAGCAAAAGAGTCAGCCGGATTGGGGAAAACCATGAAAGAGAAATCGATTTCCGGCTGATCACAGCCACCAATATGGTCCTGCCAGGGATGATCCGGGATAAAATTTTCAGGGAAGATTTGTTATACAGGATCCGTACCGTGGAGATCGAATTACCACCCTTGAGGAAACGTCTGGAAGACATCCCGGACCTGGTCAATCATTTCATTAAATTATACGGGAAAAAATACAAAAAGGAAATATCAATTTCAGATCAGGTAATCAACAAATTGAAGAAATACAGCTGGCCCGGCAATGTTCGGGAATTGCAGCATTCCATTGAGAAGGCCGTGATATTATCTTCAGGGACCCGATTACAGGGTTCGGACTTTCAATTGGAAGAGCATTTTAGGAAAGCTGAAAAGATTGAGTATTCATTTAATCTGGAAGAAAATGAACGCGAGATCATTTTAAATGCATTGATCACTTATGAATGGAATATGAGTAAGACTGCCAAAGAACTGGGGATCAACCGGTCTACCTTATATGATAAAATAAAAAAGTATGAACTCAAGCCAGTTTAATATCAGGGTAATTTTACAGGTGGTGCTGATTGCCATTACCGCCGGACTATTTCTGTGGGCCGTTAGCCAGGAAAATAAAATTGTTACCTCGATCAGCCTTTTTGCAGTATGGATCCTTCAGATTTGGTTGTTGATCCGGTATGTAAATACGACCAATAATCATTTATTGTTATTTCTACAATCCTTCCAGTTTGATGACAGTTCGATTACCTTTAATAAAAAGAAAAAACTACCTTTTAAAGAGATATATAAGGAATTCAACAGGATCATCGAACATTTCAGGGACCTGAAAATTCAAAAAGAAATTGAACACCAGTACTTTGAAAATGTGGTAAAACATGTTGAGACCGGTTTGATTGCCTGGGATAAAACTGAAAAAGTACATTTATTGAATGATGCAGCAAAAAAGATACTTCAGATTCCACATGTCGTTTCTTTACAGGGATTCAAGGCAGTGCAGGAAGATCTTCCATCCCGGTTGAAAAAGATCAATCCCGGGCATCAGGAGGTTCTTAAAATTTTCGAAGGCAATGAGATCAAAAATCTGTATATCCGGGCTTCAGAGTTTACGATCCACGATGAAAGGATCAAACTGGTTTCCCTCCAGAATATCCGGCCGGAACTGGAGGAGAAGGAGGCGGAAGCCTGGCAGATCCTCATCAAGGTACTGACACATGAGATCGTCAATTCCGTGGGACCTATCAAGCTGGTTTCTTCCAGTTTGATGAAGACCCTCGTTAAGAGCGGCCGAACCGTGAGTTCCAAAGAAATGACCGAAGAATTGATCGAAAACACCTATGCCGGATTGAAAGCCATTCACAATCGGAGCCAGGGATTGTCGAAATTCGTTGATGATTATAAAACAGTGACAGAAATTCCCAAACCGGATATGCGGCAGGTAAATGTGAATGATCTGATCCAGGGTGTGGTATCCCTGCTGAAAAGCGGCCAGTTTCTAGAAAATATAGCCATTAAAATAGAAGTCAAACCCCCTGGTCTCGAAATTCAGATGGATCAAAAAATGGTGGAGCAGATCCTGCTTAATGTCTTAAAAAATGCGATTTATGCCCTGGCGGATCACTCGTCACCCAGAATTCTGATGAGAAGTTATGAAAAGGAGAGCAGTAAGATCATTGAAGTGGAGGACAATGGGACAGGGATCCCTTTTAATATTCTTGATTATATATTCATGCCCTTTTTTACCACCAAAAAAGAAGGTTCAGGGATCGGGCTGACCTTATCAAGACAATTGATGAGAGCGCAGAAAGGTCAGATAAAAATATATTCCAGGGAAGGTGAAGGAACTGTTGTTTCCTTGATTTTTTAACGAAAAATGATACATATATCATAATCATGGTTTTTTTGTCTACTTTCGTAACCATGGCGGATGGGAAACCGCTGAGGGAATAAAATCTTTATTGAAAAGGATTTTTTGAAGTGTTTAAACATTTAAAGAATAAATCATAATCCATGGGGAATGAACTCCCGAAAAGTAATAAATAAGACCCAAAAGAATTCCCATGAAAGATAAGGTATGCATCATTACTGGAAGTGGAACCGGCATTGGTTTTGAAACAGCCCTGGCATTGGCAAAAATGGGAGCAACGGTTATCACCATCGCCAGGAATACCGATAAGGTGAATCAGACCATTAAGGATCTGATTGAACAATCCGGGAATCAACATATCGATGGTTTCGACATTGATCTGAGTTCTCAGAAATATATCAGAAAATGGGCAAAAGAGATCATTAAAAAATATCCAAAAGTTGATGTTCTGGTGAATAATGCGGGCACATGGTATTCCAGACTCAATTATACGGAGGATAACATAGAGATGCAGTTTGCCGTTAATCACCTGGCCTACTTTCTGTTATCACACGAACTCCTTCCGGCCCTTGTCAAATCAGACGATCCAAGAATTGTCAATGTAGGGTCGGATTCGCATTACCATGGTAAAATGCACTTTAACGATATCAATCTGACAAGAAAATATCATGGTTTACGGTCCTATTCACAATCCAAGCTGGCCAATGTTCTATTTACCTATGAATTTGAACGGAGAAAACCGATTGAAAAAATATCTGTTAATTGTGTTCAACCCGGATTGGTTAAAACAAATATCGGATTAAAACATACGATTTCATTTCATGGTCTCGCATGGAGGATCCGGAGATTAAGTGGAGTAACTCCCGCGGAAGGCGCTGAAACCTCCGTATACCTGGCTTCCTCTGATGAGGTGCGTGGAATTTCGGGAAAATACTGGGATAAAATGAAACCAAAAAAATCATCCAAAGGATCAATGAACAAGGAGGATGCGGCAAGGTTATGGCTCCTCAGCGAAAGATTATGCGATATTGATGATTATTTTGAAATCATCGCCGACGAAATTGATTAGCAATTCAAAACAGTATATAACCGCTGATCATAATTAATATATAATTAACGGATAAATTGAAACCTTTATCCGCAAGAAACATTTAATATTTCAAGAGTGGTTCCTGATCAATTTTTTGCTCAGCGCGAACAATATTGACCTGTTTTTTGTTTATCATGTGAAAATACTGAACGAAGATCTGATGCCCAAAAGAATCCTGATCATCATCCTGTTGCTTTTTGCCTTTACAATAGCCCGGCCTGAAGAAAGCCTTGAAAGATATTCTATCAGCGGATATATTACTGATGCGGCCAGCGGTGAGGCCTTGATTGGAGCGACCATCTATGTGAAGGAGATCAAAGGAGGATCCATCACCAATCCCTATGGATATTATTCCATTCCCCTCGAACCCGGGAATTATCATATTGAATTCAGATATGTGGGATATTCGACCGTTACACAGCAAATCGATTTGCTTGAAAACAAGGAAATTAATATTGAACTGGAGGAAGTGAATAGAGAGCTTGAGGAAGTGGTGATCATGGCGGAAAAGGATAATTCCAATGTACAGAGTGTAGAAATGAGTGTGAATAAACTGGATATAAAAACCATTGAACGGATTCCGGCTCTTTTGGGTGAAGTAGATATCATCAAAAGCATCCAGCTTTTACCTGGGGTTAGTACGGTTGGGGAAGGAGCTTCCGGTTTTAATGTCCGTGGAGGCAGTGTAGGGCAGAATCTGGTTTTACTGGATGAGGCCCCGGTTTACAATTCATCCCATTTGTTGGGATTTTTCTCGGTGTTTAATCCGGATGCCGTGAAGGATGTAAAACTGTACAAAGGAGGGATCCCGGCACAATACGGGGGACGGATCTCTTCGATCCTTGACATCCGGATGAAAGAAGGGAACCAGAAAAAATTCGGTGCAGAAGGAGGCGTCGGCACGATCTTCAGCCGGTTGACCCTGGAGGCACCTATCGTAAAAGATAAATCCTCTTTTGTGGTGGCAGGCAGGAGATCCTATATCGATGTACTGGCCAGGCCGTTTACCGACGTACTGGATGGAGGTGCCCAACTCTATTTTTATGACCTGACCATGAAGGCCCATTATGATTTCAGCCAGAAAGACCAGTTGTATGCCTCCGGCTACTTTGGCCGGGATGTATTCAAATTTGATGCCCAGCAGGGCTTCAGCTGGGGAAATGCCACGGCTACCTTGCGTTGGAACCATCTGTTTGATGAAAGGCTTTTTTTCAACCTGACCGGGATTTACAGCGATTATGATTACAACCTGGCATTTGGAGACAATGACCTGGACAAATTCGAATGGGAATCGAGGATAAGGACCATATCGTTGAAACCTCATCTAACCTTTTTCTTGAAACCCAATAATGCCTGGGATTTTGGAGGGGAATTTAACTATTACCGGTTTAATCCTGCAAATGCGTATGGAGTAAGCAATGGGGAGATCGCCGACATTACGCTGGATAAAAAGTTCGCCCTGGAAAGTAGCCTCTACCTGAGCAATGAACTGGATATCGGGAATTCAATCACCCTCCAGTATGGGTTGAGGTTTAATGGATATCTGTATCTTGGTCCCGGCAATAAATATGAATACCAGACCATTGTTCCTGGTGAACGGAAACTGGTTACATCCGTTGAACGATATGAAGATTTCGAAGTGATCCAGGATTATTATAACCTGGATCCCAGAATATCTGTTAAATACCAGTTAAATGCCAGCAGTTCAGTTAAAGTCAGTTACAACCGGATTCATCAATACATACACCTGATCTCCAATACGACCGCCTCCAATCCGCTGGATGTATGGACACCCAGTACCAATAACCTTGCACCTCAAAGGGGAGACCAGTATGCAGCGGGCTATTTTAAGAATTTCGGAGCCAATAATGATTATGAATCATCCGTGGAATTGTACTACCGTGATACAAAAAACCAGATAGAATATATTGACGGGGCAGACCTGCTGATCAATGAATATCTGGAAGGGGATCTTCTATCTGGCATCGGTCGGGCCTTCGGGGCAGAATTTTATTTTAAAAAGAATACAGGAAAATTAAATGGCTGGATCAGTTATACCATCGGGAAGACAGAATTAAAAGTTGAAGGCATCAATAATGACGAGTGGTATCCCACGCGTTTCGACCAGCTTCATAATTTAAAGATTGCCGGATTTTATGATCTGAATGCGAGATGGACATTTTCAGCTAATTTTACCTTTTTATCTGGGACTCCCACCACTTTCCCTACATCCAGGTATAACATTCAGGAATATCTGGTGCCGTATATTGGGTCTGAAGGAAGAAATAATATCCGGATCCCGGATTATCATCGACTTGACATCTCGGCCATTCTTCATGGCAAAAAATATAAAAAGAATGGAGATTTACGCAAAAATGAAGATTATTGGGTATTTGGTGTGTATAATCTTTATGCACGCAGAAACCCATTTTCAATTTATTTTTCGAATGGACCTGACAGACCAGTTGCTGGTGAGCCCATTCCCACATCGGCTACTCGGGTATCGATCATAGGTACCCTAATACCTGCAATCTCCTATAATTTTAAGTTTTAATTGATGAAAAGTTTGAGATATATACCTCTTGTATCCTTTCTCCTTGTCATGAACATGGCCTGCGAAGATGTGATCTATCCGGAATTACCCGAAGCAGATCCCGTGACCGTGATCGATGCCTGGATCACTAACAAGCCAGAGAGACAGGTAATTAAAGTAAAAAGATCCTTGCCTTACTTCCAGGCCCAGGAACTTCCCGGCGTGACAGGTGCTGATGTGACCATCACGGATTCGGAAGGGAAAATTTATCAATTCATTGAATCGGAAACAGTCGATGGCGATTATTTCTGGGATCCTGATGAACAGGATACTTTATTCGGCCAGATCGGATTATCATATACCCTCGCTGTTTCAGTAGGAGAGGACCTCTTCCAATCGTTTACTACCATGAACCGGGTTCCTGAGATCGACAGCATTAATTTCCGCTTTGAGGAGGGAAATGATTTCTTTCCGGATGCTTATTTTGCTTCAGTTTATGCCGTAGACCTTGTGGGACCGGGGGATACCTACTGGTTCAGGGCTTATAAAAATAGCAATTTTTTAAATAAACCAAGCGAGATCAATATCGCCTATGACGCCGGATTTACTGCCGGGAGTGTGGTGGATGGGATCACGTTCATCCAGCCGGTCCGGGATGGCGTCAATCCTTTTGACCAGGATGAAAACGATGATTTTCTTCCACCTTATGAACCGGGGGATTCGTTGTATGTGGAAATACACTCTATCAGCAATGATGCCTTTTTCTTTCTGACAGAATTGGCACTTCAGACTGATAGGCCCGGAGGCTTTGCCGAATTATTTGCACAACCTCTTTCCAATGTGCCATCCAATGTGATACACACTACAGGAAGTGAAAAGGTGGTTGGATTTTTTAACGTGGCGGCTGTTACTTCGGCAGGGAGAAGGCTGGATCCGAACAATCTGCCCACCGAATAAAGGGAGATAACAAATCGTTGATAAACTGAAAGCCTCTCCTCCACCTATTCCGATCTTCAATGGGAGAATTGTCTGTTCCGGATAATCACAGTAGATTATTTTAATGTAATGGGTAAGCAGGGGAAAAGATATCTCTACTGGATTTATACAGATCCTTCGCGGGGAACTCAGGATAAAAACCTACCTTTTTAAGGAATAAAATCAAGTCGTTTGATTTCGGCGGGCTGGAGTAGGGTGCATCCAGGGTGATTGTGTAGAAACTGGACTCCAGAGTAAAAAAATAATGAATATTTTAACAGGTAATATGAAACAACCCAACCGCCTTACCTTTGTGCTTATTCCAGTAGTGAATGGCTTCAGGTGTGGGCAATAGAACAGGAGAGCATTTTTTCTTCTTTAAATAAGTTTCCGCTTCATCCGATAATTTGACCATTCCATATTGTCCGGCTCCAATGATTATCTCATCAATCCTATCTTCGTAAACGTATTTTACTTCGTCTTCTGATAGCGTATGTGAAGTTCCATAGATGGCTTTAGAAAGCTTTTTTTTTCGTTTGCTGACCAGACCTTTCTGATTGATAAGAATATCAAAATCATATTCTATATCTTCCACCGTAATGGATCCGAAACTAGTATATGATATTTTCGGTATCATACCTTTACAGTTTGTTTGGAATATTTCCCCATGAAATGAGCTTCAGCAATGTTGTGGTGAAATAATACCTTTAGCAGGTCGGTTTCCCTCACTCCCGGTGCCACGTTTAATATAGTATCCAATGCATATAACTTGAAATAATACCGGTGAGTCCCGAATGGTGGGCAGGGACCTCCATAACCGATGCGTCCATAATCATTGATTCCCTGCATCGTTCCATCTGGAAGTTTATCTGTCTTTTTAATATTTTCCTCCAATTCCCTTGTCTCCGGAGGAATATTATACATCACCCAATGGACGAATTTTCCTGAGGGAGCATCAGGATCTACCAGGATCAACGCCAGACTCCTGGTTTTTTCCGGTACATCCATCATGGAGAGCGGGGGTGAAACATCTTCTCCCTGGCAGGTATATTTGGCCGGGATCATCTCTCCATCCATAAAGGATCGGCTGAATATTTTCATTTTTTGGAATAAGAAATAACATTAAAACATTTGACCTGAATTTTATAATGAACATATCATCGAAAACAGCATGATATGCACACATTTTGGGCGGTTTAATCTACAGTGTTTTCGTATAGGAGTAACAATTTTTTTGGGAATTAAGTTCTTGCCTTGAAGGATTATAAAATCACTCGATGATTTTTTGATGATTCTTGTTAAAAATGATTTCGTATTCAATAATTTCCCCATTCCATATCAAGGGTTCAGGCAATCGTTCAATCATTGAATACTTGACCACGATCCCACTGCGGAACCTCCTGATTCTGGAAGTTTTTTTTCTTTTATCACAGGCAAAATAACTGGCATACTCTGGACAATAAATGATGCTGTAGTTCTCATTTATCTTGTTTCTTATCGGATCTTTTTCAATTGAATGGGTCAACATAATGGTATAGGGTATGTAGTGGGTATTAATACATTTTAACCATTGATGTAAAATTCGGTGGGTGGTCACCCTATTCAGATCGAAAAAATTATAAATGACCCAATACAAAAAGGTATTTTATTAGATAGCCATACCCACGGGACCGCCTAAGTTCTGATAGGCAGAAAAGGGTTATATGGTTGGGAAATGTCTTCGATGCAACCGGAAGGAAAAATATTCAATTGATTCCCCGGTTATCCGATTCTCCTTCTCCCGTTAAATAATATTTCATATATATCCGCACAAGATGACCTGATATCACCACCACCTCTCCATCCTCAACGGGTCAGGATCTTTACGCACACTGGTTTGGGAATGGTTGTATTATCACTTATTTTTTCCAGATTACCTGTTGAAGGATCCAGCTTGAAAATCACCAGGTTATCTGAATTCTGATTGACGACAAAAACATATTCCCCTTTTGGATCGATCAGGAAATTTCTGGGCCATTTTCCAGAAACAGATTGATAACCGGACTTCTCGAGGGTCCCGTTCTCCGGATCAATCTTAAAAATGGCCAGACTATCATGCCCGCGGTTGGAGCCATATAGATATTTGCCGGAAGGATCGATGTGAATGTCGGCGCAATAGTTAGTTTCGGTATAATCATCCGGAATGGTCTTGATATCCTGGATCGGATGAAGCGCCCCCGTTTCCGGATCCCGCTGAAAAACGGTAATGGTGGACGCCAGTTCCTCGATTACATAAGCATATTTTCCTTTTTGGTCGAAGGTAATGTGCCGGGGCCCTGTTCCAGGTTTGGTGATTCCGTCACAGTTGGGTTTCGGGATCAGTTTCTCTCCCGTATAATCAATTTCATAGGTCTTGACCCTGTCTATTCCCAGGTCAACAACATATAAATGCTTATCATCCGGTGAAACATAGGCACAGTGAGCATGCGGGCCTTTTTGGCGGCCAGGATCACCACCACTTCCGGTATGCTGTTGCGCATCAGATAAGGTACCTAAACTACCATCTCCTTTCAGGGGGAAAACAACGACATTACCTGTGGAGTAATTGGCGATGAAAGCAAGCCTTCCCCTTGAATCCGTACTGATATAGCAACCTTCCACGCCAAAGGCGGGCTGATCATTGATATGTTCCAAACTTCCGGATCCCGGATCAATGGAAAAGGCACTGACCGACCCCCATTTCTTATCAGGGATTACCCTTCCTCGATTGACAGTATACAGGAATTTTCTATTGGGATGGATGGTCAGATAAGATGGGCTTTCAAGATCACCCGCTGTTTCAACCAGTTTTACACTTCCGTTGGTGCGGTCAAACTCGTAAACATAAATTCCTTTTCCGCCTGGATCAGTATAAGTACCAACATAAAGATAATCCGGGGAAGTTTGTGATCTCAGTTTGAAGGGTGTCATGCTTGAAATAATTGCTATTATCAAAAAGATTATCCTACTTTTCATTGTGTTTTTCTTTAAAAATAATAGAAATTTAAGAATGTTGATGTATCAAAAACGAATATCCTTTCCTGTAAAGGAAAAGAAATTTAATTAAATCGGATTGATGGATGAAAGCGCTCGTACTGGAAGCATATAAAACGCTGGTATATAAAGATATTCCTGAACCAGATCCGGGACCCAAGGAAGTGAAAGTCCGTATCAAGGCAACCGGCATATGCGGGAGTGACGTTCACGGATATGACGGAACATCCGGTAGAAGGATCCCTCCGATGATCATGGGCCATGAATCCGCAGGCATCATTCATGAGGTTGGAGAAGGGGTAAAGGATTGGAAAGTGGGCGACCGAGTTACTTTTGATTCAACGATCTATGATACCAGTGACTGGTTTTCCATGCGGGGGCAATATAATTTAAGCGAGAAAAGAAGGGTGCTGGGCGTGTCCTGTAGGGAATATAAACAGGATGGGGCTTTTGCTGAATACATTATCATCCCCGAACATATTCTTTATATCCTCCCTGATCATGTTTCTTTTGAGGCAGCGGCGCTGACTGAACCCATCGCCGTGGCACTTCATGCGGTGAACATTAGTGGATCCAGCCCGGATGACAAAGTGATGGTGGTCGGTACTGGAATTATCGGATTGTTGCTGGTCCAGGTTCTTCATTCCCGGGGGTATCAGCATATCTATGCATTGGATGTCGATTCTTCAAAACTGGAATCTGCTGTTGAAATGGGTGCCAGTATGGGCCTTAATCCCCTGATCAATGACATCCCTCATACCATAAATCATCTAACCGAATTCAGGGGGGTAGATTGTGTTTTCGAAGCGGTGGGAGTTCAGAAGACCCTTGATATTTCCTTTGAAAATGTTCGCAAAGGAGGGACGCTGGTGCTGGTAGGTAATATCACACCGGAAATCAAAATGCCGTTGCAGAAAGTGGTAACGGAACAGCTGAAGATCCAGGGAAGTTGTGCAATTGCAGGAGAATATCCTGAGGCTTTGAGTCTATTGGAACGGAAAAAAATTGCTGTGGATCAGATCATTTCCAGAACAGTTCCCCTTTCGGAAGGGGCTCTCTGGTTTGATCGGCTTTACAATAAAGAAAAAGGGTTATTAAAAGTAATTTTAACTCCCTGAATATGAAAAAATTGAGAACAGGTATCATAGGTGCTGGGAAAGTCGCCCATATCCATGCCAAATCACTTATTAAAATAGAAATGAGCGAATTAACGGCCGTATATAACTGGAAAAAGGATCGTGCCGTTGATTTTGCCGTACAGTATGATTTGAAGGCATTTGATGATATCGAAGAGATGATCATAGAAGAAGGGATTGAGATGGTGACGGTCTGTACTCCGCATCCGGCCCATCTGGATTGTGTACTATCAGCATTAAGAGCCGGAGCACATGTTATCGTTGAAAAACCATTGGCAGTAAGCCTTGAAGACTGCGACCGGATGATCAAGATGGCAGAAGAACGGAAACTCAATTTGGGTATGATCAGCCAGCGAAGATTATATCAACCAGTTGTCAGGGTAAAACAGGCCATTGAAAAAGGGAAGATCGGATTGCCCATCTTTGGAATTGTCTACCTATTTGGATGGCGGGGAGAGGAATATTATCAGAGTGATCCGTGGAGGGGAAAGTGGGAACTGGAAGGAGGGGGGGTACTGGTCAATCAGGCTCCACATCAGCTTGATCTCTTCCAGTGGTTTATGGGAGAAATTGATGAACTTTACGGTTATTGGGCAAACTTTAACCATCCTTATATTGAAGTGGAAGATACGGCCATGGCCCTGGTCAAATTCAAAAATGGGGCCCTCGGGAATATCATCGTCAGCAATTCACAAAATCCGGCATTATATGGTAAAGTGCATGTATTTGGAAGCAATGGGGCATCCATAGGTGTACAGACCGACGGAGGGGCCATGTTCATTGCGGGGATGTCTGAAATTGAGGAAGCTCCGTTTAATGACATCTGGACTATTCCGGGTGAAGAAAAGTTACATGAGTTGTGGAAAAAAGAGGATGAAGATTTTTTTCGAAGGATCGATCCGATCCAGTATTATCATCAATGGCAGCTGCAGGATTTTGTAGAGAGTATTATTGATAAACGTAAACCCATGGTGAGTGCGGTGGAAGGGAGGAATACGGTGGAAATATTCAATGCCATCTATGAATCAAATTCAACTGGTAAACCGGTTAAATTCCCATTAGGATCCGCTTGAGAGGATTTCCGATTTAGCTTCATCAGGTTGATGATCCCGGTATACCCTGAATATTTTTTCCAGGAGCTTCATTTTAAGCAGTGTGGGAAACCCTTTTCCCAGTTTAACCAGGATCCTGGGTAACAGGCCGGGAATGATCTCGACTTTACCTTTCAGCACAGCCGGGATGGTGTATTGAGCAATGAAATCAGGCATTTTGATAATTAGTTTTGCCTTGGCCCCATGTGATTTAATCCTTTTAAGACCTTCTTCATTTGTCAATACTGAGCCAGGACATACTACACTTACACTGATGCCTTCATTTCGTATTTCCTCTCTTAATGCCAGTGAAAAACTGTAAATAAAACTCTTTGTGCCTGTATAAACAGCTTTGTAGGGGAGAGGTAGGGTTGCTTCCATGCTGCTCACATTTAGGATATGTGAGGGAATATTGTTCTTCAGGTCCTTAATGAAATATCGGGTCAAGCCCACCATGGCCTGTGTATTCAGCATGATCATTCTATAATTCACTTCATCATCTGATTTTTCAAACAAACCACTGGTCCCGAATCCGGCATTGTTGATCAAAAAATTGATTTGAATAAAATTATCGATGGAAAACTCATAGACTTTCCTGGGTGCATCAGGATCTGTAAGATCAATTCCTAAACTTATTACATCAACTGAATATTTTTCTCTGATCAATTTTTCAGTATCACTCAAAAAATGATTGGGTAAGGCGACCAGAAACAGGTTCATCCCTTTCTCAGCGCATTCCAGGGCAAAGGCTTTTCCAATGCCCTGACTTGCCCCTGTGATCAATGTAAAATATTTCTTATTTTTCATCCCTATTCTAAAAAATCAATGATATCTGTAAGTAGTTCAGTTAATGAATGGTGTTCATTAATTACTTTTCATATACGGTCTATGTAAAAAAAATATTTTGTCAAGCCATACAGGTGATTATTCAAAATTTTCAAATCTATTCCCTATATTATAATTAACTGATCTCTGTAATGATCGAATTTATCATATTTTGAAATAAATTCTCTTCTTTTTCCACACATTTTAAAAGATTCAACTGGTTCCGGGCCCGGATCAGATTGTGGGACTCATATTGGATTTTGTAATAAACATCGCCCATTAAAAAATCAGTCAGATTCCGGATTGCCTGGATCAAAATAATCATCTTGGCACCCAGGATGAGGTTCTTGATTTCAGCCTCATTCATCAGGGTTATGGTTTCCTCCAGGAACCCTTTCGTAAGCTGATAAAAGACTTCATGATCAATACCCACCCCGGATAGATCCTGTGCGTCCTCTTTTACCTTATTGGTGTAGGATCGTACCATATCCCCATAATCGTAGAGGATCGATCCTGGCATGGCGATGTCAAGGTCAATGACGCATACCGCTTTCTTAAGCTGGTCATCAAATAAAATGTTATCGATTTTCGCATCACTGTGAATGATTCGCAAAGGCAGGGATAATGAATAAAATGATTCAATGTATTGAATCCGGTCTTCGATAAAATCCAACTCCTCCAGACATTGCTGCTTACGCTTATGGTCATCCTTTCCGACTGCTGAATGTAACTTTAAAATTCGCGACCGGTAATTATGGAAGTTTTCAATGGTCTCAAAAACAAGTGAAGGATCAAGTTGATCAAGTCTTCTGATAAAATTACCGAATGCTTTGGCTGCTTCCAGGGCTTGAAGGGGATCTGTTATCTTATCAATGGTACGGGTATTTTCAAGGTACTGGAATACGCGCCAATAATCATGCTCTTCATCGATATAACAATTTAAAGAAGAGGTTTTAACCATCTTGAGAAGCTGATATCGGGGATCGGGCTGATTTGTCAAATGATCGAGTATGCGTACAAGATTATGCATGACTTTGTCAGGCTCCCTGAACACATTCTGATTGATCCTTTGCAGTACATATCTCTTTTTAAATAATTTATTATCAATAAGATATGTATCATTAATTAAACCATTTCCCAGGGGAATGATGCGGGTGTTTCCCTTGAGTTCAAGAAAATGTTCAGCAATGTGATAAAGTCTAGAATCTGGTTCCAATGGGAATTCCTTAAAATTGAAATAAAAAATCTAATTTCTGATCAGTTTAGCCTGATATATAATCTTTTTATTTACTTTCACAACACTCAGATAGATCCCAGAGGGGATCGATTTTCCGGAAACATCTCTTCCATCCCATACGATTCCCGGATTATTTTTCGATTCATTCACCTGTCTTGTGTAGATCTTTTTGCCAACCGTATTATAAACCTCAAAGACCATGGGTTCCTCCATCGGATTTTCCAGATCCACCATGACTTCCTGATCAAATGGATTGGGGAATAGGTTGATCCGTGTGATCTTTTCCTGTTCATCCCCGATTCCGGTTACAATGTCATCGAAGTTCCGATCAAGCCAGTTTAGCCTCTGTTCGAGCCAACTTTTTAAATAATTGATCTCCTCCTGATATGAATTGCCAACAAAATAGTTTGGCCAGACATAATTTCCCATGATGTTCCACCTCATAAAATTTCGGATTTGGGGTTGTTCCAATACAGACGCCACTGAATCAATATAGTCATGGAGATTTTGGGTACTGAATTGTTGATTTCTTAAGTCAAACCATCTGTTTTTAAGCTGGGTGGTGAAATCAGGATCCATCATGAACCGTTTCCACCAGAATGGAATAAGCCAGTAATCTTCATTGCACACGTGGTTAAAATCCCAGGCCCAGCCTTCGGTCTTCCATCCATCGCAATAATCTGCATTACCAAAGGCAAGATTATAATCCCAGATTGGCCCGATTACCAGTCTGCCATCCTGGCTTGCCTTATCCTTATGAAGAAAAGTACTCAAACGGTAAGCATCAATATTTCTTGTGATCTCATTGATAATTGCATAATCAATAAAAGATTCCATTTCGATATAGGTCTTATATCCCGATACCATATCTCCGAGGGATTTATTCAAAAGGGCCGTTTCAAAATCAGTGATGTATTGTTGAATATAAGCCTTTTGCTGGGGAACGATTTCGTCGTTTTTGGGATATTCATACTGAAAAAAGATGACCTGGTCGGCACGTGAATAATTAGGCGGGCGGTAGGGAGATGCCCATCCCTGGCCACTGTTAGATCCGTCGAATTTATCAATCTTCACGATATAACCACCAGTAAGATCATCTCCAGAAATTTCATCAGGATTGAGTTTACTGATATCGACCCTAGCCGGATCACGCTTTATTTTTTCCATAAAAACATAAACCCCGACATATCCATCATTCAGAATCAGTTCGCATAATCGGGTTCTGGATGCATACCTGTCCAGATCATTCGCCAATTTAAATGCGAGCAGATTCCGGATAAGCGTCTTATCACTATAAGGACCATACAATACCCAGTCTTCTTCTTCGGGCATTCCCAGGATGGATACGGAGGTATCCTGAAGATTTTCATCACGGATTTCGATCCCATAACTTTTCTTATCAAATAAATATTGAGAACTGGATCCTCGTAATTCAATTCCTATATTCCCTTCATAATCATTAAAAGGGTCTGTTATATAATTGATCTGTCCAGAACCATTATCGATGATCCCCATAAAAGCGGGTATTTTGGGTTCATCCTGGATCTGAAGGCCGTTTGTGCTGATCATCACAATTGGGAGATTGCTGGAAGTGAAATTAACCTGAGAATAGGAAATGAAAAAATTCAGATTAAAAATCAGGCCTGAAAAAATAAATAACCGTTTATTCATGATGATTTGCAATCTATTTGCCCCTCAAATATACCGTGAAAGATAATGAATTATTTGTATTAAACCGAACAGCCATTTTTCATTTCCGGACACTTTCATGTGATCTAATCGGGTATAATTTTTATATATATCTGATAATCAAATAATTATTTTTTTGGCATAATTAATGTGTCCAGTAGAATGGACTTGTTCATTAAAAAATTATTTATCATGAAAATCGATCTTAAACCGAATGAAATGGTGGTGAAGGCCAGCAATTCAACCTATTTGAATGGACAGAAAATCTACGGGAAACTGATCTTGACCAATCAGAGGATATATTTCAAGTCTGATGTTGAAAGTTATAACCAGGAAATTGAGCCAAAAGAAATTCAGGAGGTGATCCCTTTTAAAACAGGCTTTTTCACCAACAATGGATTGAATATTGTTAGAAAAGATGGAAAGGAACTGAATTTCAAAGTGAAAGACCGGGATACCTGGTGCAAGCTTGTTAACCAGATGTGATTTCATTTCTTAAAGTCTTTTTAGAAAGATATTTTCCGCATACTATAACGTGTTAGAGGATCGATATCTTTTCACCCACTGTTTCCTCGTAAAAATGATGTAAATCAAACATTTGACTGGCCCCAATTTTTTGTCCCATTTGTGCAATTACATACAATATGATGGCCGATAAAATGCAGGCAGGGATCACCCACCAGAGTTTCATCTCCATACCAAGCATATATTGTGATAGTAAGAACATACCTGCGATCACCACAATAATTCCGAGTGATGCATAACTAAAGAAAAATATCGCCCATACGGTCGGATTGGGTCCATATAATCCGCGAATCACCGTTACATCCTGGACGGTTTCAAGACTGAGGTTCAATTGGGGAGACCAGAAATGCCTGTTCCTTGAATTGATTTTGATGGTAATATGCCCCTCCATGAATATTCCGGAAAATAGGTCCTTGTTGCCTTGGATCTTTTCTTTAAGGGTATTCTCTATTTCTTCAGGTTTTTCATTTCTTAATTGCCTGAACCGGGGTCTGATTCGAAAACTTGTCATGGTTATACAGATTCATGAATAAAAATAATGAGAATTAAATTGATGCAAAGAGATTATGAAATTTTTCAATTTCTATCAGGGGAGACACGCTGGTTTTTTTTCACTCAAATACAAGTCCCGGGAATACGGAAGATCGGGCTGATCATTCATGTCCCCGGAGATTAGGTGACGATCATCATGAACGGTTGGAAGAATGTTTGTTTTGAAAGCACATTCCCAGTATTTTTGGATGACAGGTGGATACAGAAAGAGATTTTTTAAAACAAATAAAAGAAAATATGAAAACAGTCACTGAACGGTTCATTAATTATGCCAGAATAGATACTCAATCCGATGAAACTTCACAGACCACCCCCAGTACCCTGAAACAATTTGATCTTGCCCGACTGTTAATAAAGGAACTGGAAGACCTTGAACTACAGGATATAGAGATGGATGAACATGGCTATATCATGGCTACCATGGCTGCCAATGCCAGGAATAAAGTTCCTGTGATAGGTTTCATCGCACATATGGATACGAGCCCGGATATGTCTGGAGCAGATGTGAAACCGAAAATAATAAAAAATTATGATGGGAATGAAATCATGCTCAATGAGCAGGATAAGGTGATCCTTTCTCCAAAGGATTTCCCGGATCTGTTGGACTATATAGGGCAGGACCTGATCACAACGGATGGGACAACGCTTCTGGGTGCCGACGATAAGGCGGGTATTGCCGAGATCATGACCGCCATGGAATATTTAAAGAAACACCCGGAAATCAAACATGGCAAAATCAGGATCGCCTTTACAGTGGATGAAGAGATCGGCCGCGGTGCCGATAAATTTGATGTAAAAAAATTCGGAGCAGATTATGCATATACCCTCGATGGAGGAAGGATCGGTGAATTGGAATATGAAAATTTTAATGCGGCCCTGGCCACGGTTTACGTTCAGGGAAGAAACGTACATCCCGGCACTGCAAAAGATACCATGATCAATGCCATCCACCTGGCGATGGAATTCAATGGAACACTGCCGGTACAACAGCGACCTGAATATACTCAGGGATATGAAGGATTTTTTCATCTGATCGATTTTAATGGCGAAGTGGAGCAAACAACGTTCAGGTATATCATCCGGGACCATGATCGTACTAAATTTGAACTGAAGAAAAAACTGATCATGGACTGTGCTGATTTCATGAACAGGAAATATGGGAACGGAAGGATCCGGGTTGAGCTGAAGGACCAATATTTTAACATGCATGAAAAAGTAGAACCGGTCAAATTCATTGTGGATATTGCCGAAGAAGCCATGACGTCGGTGGGAGTCCAACCGATCATCAAGCCGATCAGGGGAGGTACAGATGGTTCCAAACTATCCTATATGGGACTTCCCTGTCCTAATATTTTTGCTGGTGGACACAATTTTCATGGAAAGTATGAATTCGTTCCCATCCATTCAATGGAAAAAGCGGTCGAAGTAATTGTTAAAATTGCAGGTTTATATCCGCAGAAAGATTGGTGAACCTGGCGTGGATAGGGGATTTTTGAACCAGTTATCATGTTTTTGGGCAAAAAACCTTATTCATACCAGTTGATGGTACCCATATCTGTAACCCGGCCATTAATTACTTTTACATTCTCAATAAATTTCTGTTCAATGTCGTCACTGATCACCATGGAAACCCGGTATACCCCTTCGGTGATACCGGGGATCAGAAACGTAGCTACATTTTCTTTGGCATAACTGGTGGCGATAATTTTATTGTCGGATAAAACACTGATCAGGACATTATGTGATGCAGGAAATACTTTGCCGGTTATTGATCCTGTATTGTCGTCAGAGAATAAATGAAGGACAGGTTTAATTAACATCTGCCCTGTATTCCCGAGTCCGGTAACCGATCGGGATGCGTCAAAATCAAGTTTAAGATGATGTGTTTCCCCTGCCCGTATATCGACGTCCACATTCATTAAAAGGCCACTTTCAGAATCGTAGGCATTCAATAAATAAGAGGTATAGTCATGAATAATCAAAGAATTGTTTTTGCCAATCTTCATCTGTAACTGGGTGATTTTTCCGGGAGGGAAATCCATATCGGCCAGTGATAATTCACGGCCTCCGGTGAATTCGAGAATGTTATAGGCTCCCGGTACAAAACCCTCCAGTTTGATCCAGCCATCGTTTTCCTCAGTCCCGGTGGTTTTAAGGCTGATTTCCTGGATATCCACATTTACCGCATCATAATCGACCGGAGAATCCACCAGGCTGAGAATCAATTTCCCATCAGACTGGATATTTTCAGGATTACTGCAGCTTTGAACAAGTATGATAACAGGAAGAATTTGAGATGAGATAAGGAAAGAATACAGAACTTTCTTAAATTGACTCATATTCAGGGTAATGCTAGTAGTTACTCAAAAATAATATAATGTTGGGAATATTTATAATTTTTTTTAAATTATTTATAAGTTTAATACAATTTTAATTTTGAATATAATTTATGGAATACTCCAGAAGAAAATCTCTCAAGTTTTTGGCAGCTTTGCCTTTCCTTTCAAATGGCGTTTTAGCTTCCGGGAACCATCATAAGGAGACAGGCTCCCCAAACCTTATACGGAAACCTAAAATATCCTTGAATCTCTTTTCCTTCAATCAAGGGTTGCAGGAAGGCACCATTCAGTTAGATGAAGTAGTTCAATTCTGTTCTGATCAGGGCTATCTAGCCATCGATCCCACGGCCTATTATTTCCCGGGATACCCGGAAGTACCGGATGACAGGTTTTTATTTGAATTTAAAAGAATGGTTTTCGAGCATAGCCTTGAGATCAGTGGTTCAGGGATCAGGAATAATTTTTCAGATCCCGATCCCAACCACCGCCAACAGGATATCCAATTGATCGAAAAATGGCTGTTGGCATCGCAGAAAATGGGCATACCGGTTTTACGTATATTTGCCGGGAGTGGGATTCCGGATCCGGAAAGCAAAAAGAAGGCACTCAGCTGGATGATGGATAATTTTAAACGTTGTGCAGATCTTGGGTCACAGTATGGAGTCATCATTGCCCTTCAAAATCACAATGAATTTATTAAGACCGCCGATGAAATTATTGAGATCATTGAAACTGTGAATTCACCCTGGTTTAAACTGCATCTCGATATAGGAAGTTTTACTGTTAAAAATGTGTACGAGGAAATAGAAAAGGTAATTCCCTATGCTGTTAACTGGCAGGTGAAGGAATTGGTCACCCTGGATGACCAGAAAGTAGAGCCTGATTATGAAAGAATTCTCAGAATGATCAAGGAACAGGGTTATGAGGGGTATATTCCACTGGAAACACTTGGACCCGGTGACCCCAAAGAGAAATTACTTGTTTTGAAGCAAAAGGTGATGGATGCCATGGACCGGGTCTATTCAGGGTAAATAACTTGATGATCCTGGGTTTTCATATTTGCCGGATCCAGTGATTCCTCTTGAAAAGATTCCGGAAGATATCATTTTCGGAGATACTTATCTCCCCGGGTCACTCCCGGAGGTTGTCTGCTAATCCAGTATAATTACGTAAAAGGTCCCGGAACGAATCAGGGAAGGAGTTAACGCTGAAGAAGCCTGTGCCCCAGGTTCCATTCCTGGGTCTGATCTCGAAACCAAGGCAGAAAGAGAAAAGGTCCCGGAACGATTCCAGGAGGAATAAATGAAATTACTAAAAAAGGTCTCCAATTTTTTCATACTCAGATCTAAAAATCCATTTAAAGAAAAATACACTTATCTTTAGGTGATCAATCCAAAATTTTTTATTTCATGAAAAAGTCTTTGTTGTTAGTATTTTTTTTAAGCTGCATTTTTAACGCGCCGGATTCTTTTTCACAAAATTATCTGCTGAATTCTCCAGATGATCAGGTACAATTTGAACTGCAGGTCGCTGATGAAATCCAATACTCCGTGTTTTACCAGGGGCAGACCATCCTTGACTGGTCAACATTTGAATTGAAATTTGATCAGGCCCCACTGTTTGGAAAAGATGTTTCTGTGGTCGAGATCCAGAATTTGCAAATCAATGAAACCTGGAATCCGGTTGCCGGACAGTATGCGGAGGTATTGAACCACTGTAATCAAATGACCTTCAACATCCAGGAAAACAGGTTTCCTAAAAGAGAAATTGTATTTACAGTCAGGGCCTACAACGATGGCATCGCTTTCAGGTATACCATTCCCGAATCATGGAAACGGTTTATTCCAAATTATGAACAGCGGAGCTGGATTTTACTTGCCGAAGAACGGACCGAATTTACATTCGACCGGGATCATATTGCCTGGGTGGCGGATTACGGGTCCTATGCCACGCATCAGGAATCCGAATTTAATCCCGTGGACATCTCGGGGATATCATCCGGAGCGATCATTGGGCTCCCTTTATTGGTGAAAATTAATGATGAGGTCTATGCCGCCATCACAGAAGCCGATCTGACCGATTGGGCGGGAATGTACCTGAGAAAGCACAATACCGGAGATACAGACAATGAATTTTCGCTGATCAGTGATCTCTCTCCACTTAAGGACAATAGTGGCCGTGTAAAAATCATTCCGGGAACCTCTTCACCCTGGAGAGTCTTGATGATTGGTTCTTCATCCGCTAAACTGATCGAATCCCAGATCATCAATAATCTGAACGATCCCTGTGCCCTGGAAGATCCATCCTGGATCCAACCGGGAATAAGCGCCTGGGACCACTGGTGGAGCGGGGAAGTTCAAATGGATACCAGAACAATCAAGCAATACATTCAACTTGCCTCGGATATGGGATGGGAGTACATGCTGATCGACTGGCACTGGTACGGTCCACCTTTTATCACAGAAGGGGAGTGGAGGGCTGATCCCGAAGCTGACATAACAACCGTCAATCCTGCTGTGGACATGCCGGAGGTGCTGGATTTTGCTAAAAAAAGGAATGTAAAACTGATCTTATGGCTATTATGGGACCATGTGGATAGGCAGATGGAAGAAGCCTTCCCCTTATATGAAAAATGGGGCATCGCAGGTGTAAAGATTGATTTTATGGCCAGGGATGACCAGGAAATGGTGCAGTGGTATCATCAAGTGGTAAAAAAGGCTGCAGAACATCACCTGGTGGTTGATTTTCATGGAGCTTATAAACCCACAGGATGGAGCCGGACCTATCCCAATTTATTGACCAGGGAAGGGGTACTGGGAAATGAATATTCGAAATGGTCTTCCAGGATCACTCCGGAACATAATGTTACCTTACCTTTTACACGGATGCTGGCTGGCCCGATGGATTATACACCAGGAGCTTTTCTAAACGTTACTCCTGAAAATTTCCGGAACGGTTCTCCGGCAGAAGTAATGAATACCAGGGCTCATCAATTGGCCATGTTCACCGTTTATTTCAGCCCTTACACTGTGGCCTGTGATCACCCGGATCATTACCAAAATCAACCGGGCATTGAGTTTTTAAAGCAGGTTCCCACGACCTGGGATGATACCCGGGTACTGGCGGGAGAAGTGGGAGAATACATTGTCATGGCCAGGAAAAAACATGAGCGCTGGTATCTGGGAGGTATGAATAATTCGGAAGGGAGGAAATTGATGATTAAACTTGATTTTTTACCTGCCGGTAATTATACTTTGCATTTTTTCCGGGATGCAGCAGACAGCAATGTTCAGCCCCAAAAAATGGATATTGGGAAAAAAAAGGTTGAGGCCGGTCAGGAATATTTTATTGAAATGTCTCCTGGTGGTGGATTTGCAGGCTGGATTGAATGAAATAATTTGAAAATAAGATTGCCTCGGGAACCACAGCTCAAAATTAACCGGAATAAGATTGCTTTTCCTTTGTGTCTTGGACTCTTGGTGGCATAAAAAGTAAAACATATGAAATCACATAAAAGACGCGATTTTTTACGCAATGCGGTCATATCCGCAGGTATTTTCGGAATCATGCCTGATGAATTGCAAGCCGGGACTTTAAAAGCACCTCCCGATCCCGATCCGGAATTCCAGGACGAGGAAATGTATTTATGGGAGGATGATTCTGAAAATAATGGCAGCAATCCAAATTACAGGCCTAAAATCCGCATCTACTATCCAGCCATCCGGAGCAGGGAAGAAGAAAATAAAAAATTGGCAGCCGTTCTGATCTGTCCGGGAGGAGGGTATTATGTACAGGCACCTCATGAAGGAGAACCTTTTGCCCGTTTGTTTTCGCTTTATGGAATTGTTGGGATTGTATTGACCTACCGTGTTTTTCCGGACAAGTATCCAGGCGCTTACGCTGATGCCTGTCGTGCCATGCGCCTTCTGAGAAAAAATGCTGATAAATACCGGATCGATCCGGAACGTATTGGGATCATGGGATTCAGTGCGGGCGGTCATTTGGCCTCTACGGTGGCCACTCAGCCAGATCTTTATTACAATCCGGAAGATGATCTCGCAGATCGATTCAGCGCCCGGCCGGACCGCGTTATACTGGGATATCCCGTGATCTCATTCATCGATGATTTTGCCCATGAAGGATCCAAAAAATCGTTGTTGGGAGAGAATCCGGATCCTGCCTTGGTCAAACAACTTTCCAACAATTACCAGGTCACGGAAAAAACTCCTCCTGCATTTCTTTTCCATACCGCCACCGATCAGGGAGTTCCTGTATATAACAGCATAAGCTTTGCCGAGGCATGTATTGAGAATAAGGTACCCGTTGCATTGCATGTGTTCCCGGAGGGCCCGCATGGGGTAGGAATGGCCAAGGATGATCCTGAGTTGAGCATCTGGACAGATAACCTGATTAACTGGCTGCAGGACTGGCATTATAAAGGAGGATGATCATGAAAAATATTTTCCCATATTTAATAATTGCAGGCAATTTTATTTGCGGCTGTTCTCCGGAGCAGCAAACCTCTGAGCGGCTGGAGCAGAAACCGAATATCATTTATCTGATTGCCGATGATGCGGGTTACGGAGATCTGTCATGCTATGGACAGGAAAAATTCAAAACTCCGAATATTGATCATCTGGCATCAGAAGGCATGATGTTTACAGCACATTATTCAGGAAGTACGGTTTGTGCTCCTTCCCGGTCCTCGCTTCTAACCGGATTGCATACGGGCCATACCTTTATCCGCGGCAACAAGGAAGTGCAGCCGGAAGGACAGTACCCCATTCCTGCCAACATCAAATTGCTTCCTGAATATCTGAAGGAAGCAGGATATGTTACAGGTGGCTTTGGTAAATGGGGCCTGGGATCTCCCGGATCGGAAGGTGCTCCTGAAAATCATGGATTCGATGAGTGGTTTGGCTATAATTGTCAGAGACTGGCACATAATTATTATCCCGAATATCTATGGCATAATGGGGATACCGTTTTTTTGCATGAAAATGATGGCGGAAGGGAAGGAACCTACAGTTTTGATTTAATCCACCAGAAGGCCCTTGATTTTATAGATCAGCAGGCTGGAAATCCATTTTTTTTGTTTTTACCTTACACCATACCACATGCCGAATTGCTGGTTCCGGATGATACAATTTTTCAACATTTCCTCGGAAGATTTCCGGAAAAACCCTATCAAGGGATCGATGAAGGACCCCAATTCAGAAAAGGACCCTATGGCTCTCAGAAAAATCCCCATGCTGCCTTTGCTGCCATGATGGTCCGCCTGGACCTGGCCGTTGGCGATATCCTGAAAAAGATCGATTCATTGGGAATTGGACGAAATACCTTTTTTATTTTCACCAGTGATAATGGGCCCCATCTGGAAGGTGGTGCCGATCCTGATTTTTTCAATTCAAATGGACCTTATAGGGGCTATAAGCGTGATTTTTATGAAGGCGGAATACGGGTTCCCATGATCGCCCGGTGGCCCGGGCATATTAATTCCGGTACATCGACCAATCTGACCTCTGCTTTCTGGGATGTACTGCCGACCCTTTGTGAGGTGGGCGGAGTTGATCCACCTGATTCATTGGACGGAATATCTTTCCTCCCCACACTGTTGGGTAAAAATGACCAGCAGAAGCATGATTATCTGTATTGGGAATTTTACGAACAGGAGGGGAAACAGGCCGTGCAATATGGAAAATGGAAAGGGATCAGACTGGGTGTGAAGGATAATCGGGATGCGCCCATCCAATTGTATGATCTTTCCGTGGATGTGGGGGAAGTGAACAATGTGGCTGAGCAGCATCCTGAGGTTATTATTTTAATAGATAGTCTTATGACGGCTGCGCATGAGCCATCCGGGGTGTTTCAGTGGTGATTGTTCACCCTGTTTTTACATTTCTTTTGAATTGAAGAGGCTTATTTTAAAAATATGGTGGCAAAAAGAACCAGTTGGTAAAAAGTTAATTAATAACCAGACGCCAAGCTTAATTTTTGAAAAATCTTGAAATTTCCATGATTATTTGCAACTTTATATTGAACATACCTCGAATATCATGAAATCTCTTTTTATTTTTTTACTGAGCTTTTTATTATTTTTCAGCTGCCAGCAACAGAACGGAATCAAAGATTCAAAACACGGGGCAACCTTATCGGATGAGGAACGAATGGCCTGGTGGCGGGATGCAAGGTTTGGCCTCTTCATACACTGGGGATTATATGCCCTACCCGCCGGAGAATGGAAGGGAGAAAGGATCCCCAGTATCAGTGAATGGATCATGTTAAATGCCAGAATTCCTGTCAAAGAATATGAAAAATTGGCGCAGGAGTTTAATCCTGTGAAATTTAATGCCGACGAATGGGTGCGTATGGCCAAGGATGCAGGCATGAAATACATTGTGATCACCTCTAAACATCACGACGGTTTTGCCATGTTTCATTCTCAGGTAAATCCCTACAACATTGTAGATGCAACGCCTTTTGACCGGGACCCCTTGAAGGAATTGGCAGAGGCCTGTAATAAACAGGGAATCAAGCTGGGATTTTATCATTCCCAGGCACAGGACTGGCATCATCCGGGTGGAGCCTATTGGGGAATGCGTAATAACGAACCCCACTGGGATTCAACGATCGTGCGGGTTCCTTTCATGACCTATATTGAGCAAAAAGCGTATCCGCAGGTGAAAGAGATCTTAACCAATTATGGAGAGGTGGCCATCATGTGGTGGGATACTCCCGTTGGAATGACCGAGGAAGCCGCACAGAAATTGCATGAATTACTTGGCCTTCAACCCAATATTATTGAAAATAACCGGCTTTATGGTCCCTGGAATGGAGATTTTTCAACACCGGAACAACATATTCCTCCTACTGGATTGGATTATGATTGGGAGGTTTGCATGACCATGAATACAAGCTGGGGTTACAAATACTATGATGATAACTGGAAATCAACCGAGACGCTGATCCAGTATCTGGCTGATATCGCCAGCAAAGGAGGTAATTTTTTATTGAATGTGGGACCTACTGCGGAAGGACTGTTCCCTCAACCCAGTGTGGAAAGGTTGAAAGAAATGGGAGAATGGATGAAAAGACATGGGGAGTCCATTTATGGAACCACTGCCAGTCCGTTCTTCAAATTATTCTGGGGACGATGTACAAAAAAAATATCCGGGAAGGATCAGCTCCTTTATCTGCATGTATTTGATGTTCCCGAGAACGGGAAAATTCTGGTTCCGGGTCTTAAAAATGAAGTAAAAAGTGTCCAGATCCTGCGCGATGGGATAGAAATTCCGTTCAATGACATGGGGAATGATATCCTGATCGATTTTTCGGGTCAGAGGGCTGAACCTTACAATACGGTACTCAAGATGGAAATAGTGGGTGAACCCGATGTGATCAGCAATATGCCGGGAGAACAGGAAGGGCTGATCGATTTGCCGGCGGCCTATGGTTTCATACACAATAGGGGATACGATGAGCAGGCGATCCTGAGCGACCTCACGGAGGCAGCCTATATTACGCACTGGGTAGATCCTGGTACCCGGATCGAGTTTATGTTCTCAATAGAAAATGCAGGGGAATATGAGTTGATGATGGATGCTGGCACCTCTGCAAAACAGGTCGGATTCAAAATTGAAAAAGAAGGAGAAACGGAGGAATATACTTTCCAGGGAACGGGTGGGCAGACGGACTTTGTTGAGAGAGATCTTGGAGAGATTAAAATTGAAAATCCGGGAATTCAGGTGATCACGGTCATTCCGGATGTTGATAACTGGAGTGAATTGAATCTGAAAGGAATAAAATTAATGAAATAACGGATTAAATAATTATCATTTGTTATTTCCTCCCGGGTTTTAAAATGAATGTTTGCATATTTGCACCTTATAATCAGGTATTTTATTATTAACAGATAATTTTGTTGATTGGACTACCAATAATTACCGAGTCATGAAGTATATTTTGTTTATATTGATTTTTTTAACTTTTTCCAATGTTCTCCTCGCCCGTCTCAACGATGATAACGATTCACTAAATGGAGAAAATAACTGGTTGGCCCAGGTAAATGAATTTAAGGAGGAGGTTGAGAAGATCAAGAAGAATTCCGTGGAGATCTATCAATTACTTGAGATCTATCACCTGAGTATCGTTGAAGAAGAATTTGAGAATTTTAATAAATCAGTAGGGGAAGCGGAACAACTTCTTGATGAATTGAATGATTCTGAACGTACTGATTTGAAGAATAAATTTTATGAATTGTATGAATCTACGCTTGATTCATACAATCATCTTATGAACTTCTCCGATTTTTATAGGCAGCTCGAGAATAAAAAGGAGGAGTGGAGCGATAATTATTTCAATTTGTGGGAGCAAACTTACGTTTCAAAAACCAGGATGGACAAAATGTATGTAAAAGAAGAAAAAATGAATGTTCATTACGGTGGGATGAGCGATTATAAATACGAATCAGTCCGAAAAAGAAATTTATATGAGGCTTGCACCAATATTTTTAATGCCAGACTTCTCGATCTTAAATCCACTGGGGATTGTGATCATTACGACCGTATTCAAATTTTGAATCATTTATTGCCCGTAATGCAAAAGTGCGAGAAATTAGCCTTTGAAGAAGATACGCGGGATCTGGAGAAAGAACTGAAGAAGGAAGAAGATTCCCAAAAAATGACTGAATTGATTCTTGACTTCGAAATAATGGAATAAAAAAGGCTGCCTTATCGTTCAATTAAACAGGCAGCCTCTTTTTAAATCTATAATGCAGGAACAAATTCAGCTTTCTGCAAATAGTCATAACTCATCTGGATACTTTCAAATGGGGTTCTCCTTGATTGATCCTGTTCAACAAAGAAATATTTCAAACCAGCGGTATCCTTTGCATCAAAGATCCGCTTGAAATCGATGGTACCGCTACCTACTTCAGCAAAGAATTTTTCTTCACTGTCTTCTATGTCCTTCACGTGCCAGAGAGGGTATCGTCCAGGGTTTTTCTGGAAATATTCAACCGGATCAAAACCAGCTTTAGTGATCCAGTAGAGATCCAGTTCGAATTTTACCAGATCAGGATCGGTTTCTTCCATGATCATGTCATAGGGGCGGACCCCATCATAAGTGGTGAATTCGAAATCGTGATTATGATAAGCGAATTGAATGCCGGCATCCTTACATACCTGTCCGAACTGGTTCCAGGTTTCGATGTGTCGTTTATAATCATCCAGGCTTTGCCGTTCATTGGGCTGTAAAAATGCCCAGATCAGGTATTTGGCTCCTGCGGCAATGGCATCATCCGCGGTCGTTTTCATTTGTTCCACGATGGCATCCTTGCCCCCTTCAGAAGACACTTCCGTGACTGAGTGTACACTGGGCATCCACATACCCAGGTCATTCAGCATGGATTTAAGTTCTGCTGGTGTGGCCCCAAGAAACTTCCTTTCTTCATAGCCGAAACCCTCTACCCAGGTATAACCGATATCGGATACTTGTTGTAATACCGGTAGAAGACCCTGCTCCTCGATCTCATTCCTTAACGTATAAAGCTGGAGCCCTACTTTCTTTTTGGCTACTGGAGTGGATTCCTCCGTGGTTTCTGATTCATCCTGTTGTTTTTTCGGAGAACACCCGTAAGGTAATAAAAGACTTCCAGCAGCAAATGCACCGGCAGTTTTTAAAAATTTTCTTCTGTTGTCCATAAATATATATTTTATTTAAAAAATGGATTTTACTAATATTTCGAATCCTAAAATTAATTTTAAAAATGGTAAAATGATAGGAAAATGTTCTTTAATCCATGCTTAGTTCGAAGGTTGAATTGATTTTCCGGTTTCCCAGGACATATTCCTTGTTTTGATAAAACTGATGAATCTGATTCTGGAAGTCCTTTTCCACTATGCTTATGAATTGCATCTGATCCTTATGGGCTGCATTATGGTTTCGTTTGTTCCGGATCTTTATCTGCTGATGTGCCAGGCTACCTGTAAGATCAATAAATAAACTTGCATCTTTTTCAAGGTTCATGACGCCTTCATCCGTCTGGATCTTGCGTTTTGCGCCGGACCTGAAAAAAAGGTCATTCAGGCTGAGGTTCAGATGCAGATCCAACAGAGAATCAGGTTGATGGTAATTCCCGAAAAGTTCGATATTACTGATGCTGTTGTTTATTTTTACATCTTTAATAATGATCCAGTCTTTATACAGAAAAGTGTTGAATGTGGCATTGTTTATATGTATTTCTTCCTTGACTCGATGTCCTATAAAAAACAAAGTTTTATTAATCATTACGTTGTCAGAGATGATTCCATCATGAATAGTGAAATCAAATTTGAGATAATTCTGATCACTCAGAGGCTGCAATGTAGGAGTCAGGGTCAGATAATAATCTGCCTCCCATGATAAATTTCCTTTGGTATTTTGATTGGTGAATTGATCCTGATTGAAATTATCAAAACTTTGTAGGACATCCTCCATGGGCATTCTTACCATCTTATTGTAAATATGTCCCGTGATCTGGGAATATTGGTTATTGCCTAAACTCCCATATACTTCAAAAAGATTATTTTTGTAAAAAGTTTTTAAGAGATCGATCATTATAATCTCATTATTGAGTGAGGCGTCGAGCTGAAAATCTTCTGCCAGCAGCTCCTTAAACTTGAACCAGTCTGATTCTAAATGCAGGGTAAGGTCAATATTTCCCGGTATCTTAAATATTTTTTGCCGATGGGAAGAAGTTTTCTGAGGGTGAAAACTGGAGACTGCCTGAATCAGATTTTCGATTTCCAGGGTATCATATAAAAGATCAACCTCACCTTTGATAAAAGGTTTTTCCTTTAAGTAATCCTGAATACGCAGGCTGACATTAGCTTTTCCTGAAGGAAGCCGCAGGGTAAATTCATCGGTATTGAGATGATCCTTAGTGAGTGAGATCCCGGTTTTTAATTGATAAAAATTAAAATCCCCATAATCAAGCGTATCTACCTGAAATCCCAGTTGAATATCCGTATGTTCCGGCATTTGGAATCTGCGATTTTTTTCAGTCTGGTCATTTTTATTTTTTTGTCCGGATAAAAGCTCTTCTGCCTTCAAATGATAGAGTCGGGTATTCCCATTGGCCTTGAGATACCAGAGTCCCTGAGATTTGTTGAATTTAGCATCGGCATACAGGAAAAATTGACCGCCAAGGATATTGGTTTTCATCCGTCCGATTTTTAATTCTTCAGCGAAAAGTTCACCTGCAAGATCCAGATTATGAAAAGCCTGGCCTTGAAATTTCCCCTGGGCTACCTTTATATCAAAATGAATATCCGTATCTTTTGGCAAAGAGACTCCCTTTGAATTGGATGATTTTTGTGAAAATTTTAATTCATCGAGGTTCAGGGAATTAAACTTACCGGATATATTACCTTTGATTGATTCGGGTTTGTCCTGGCTGACTTTCAGGGTAAGGTTGCCATTCACAGATCCAGCCTGATAATTGAAAATAAAATTCTTGATATCTATCCCATTGGGATCGACCACTGTTTTTAACTTTATATTTGTGAATTTGCCAGCCTGAGTAATTAACTCTTTCCCATTTATCCCTATGTTAAAATGAATACCGGGAATTTTGAATGATTGTTTTTTTTCTGAAAGGGTGTCTTTCTTCAAAGCAAGATCCGACACGTTGAAGGTATGAAAATCCACCTGAAAATTACCGTTGATGCTTTCTTGTGACTTCCATATATTTTGAAGATCCTCCAGTGTGCCCTGGAGATTAAAAGTGGAGTTATTTAAAGTAATGACGGTTTCGCGCAATGAAACCTGGTGGTTCACAAGCAATATTTCTGCGTGGGGAATTTTTATCTTTAAACTTTCTGCAGGGATCTCAAGGTCTGCATTAACTAACTTTACATTTCCCTGCACACCTTTATTCTTATCGAGATGAACCTTTTTGAGCTCACTGATTTTGTCTTTGATGACCAGATTGGCTTCAATTTTACCTTTTGATCTGATTTTTCCATTTTCAAGAAGATGGGCCAGATTGATGTCTGCTTGAAAGACCCCATCTATAAAAGGATCCTTTAAATTGGTAAGATGAAGTTTGGAATGAACATAACTGTCAGCGATCCTGGCGGATAGCGTATCGATCAAAATATTGCTTGAGGAAGGATCGTGGTCATCCCCATTGTTTAAATTTCCTTTAAGCCATATATCTGTAACGGGATAGGGTAGACTACTGGATTCTATGGCAGCTTCCATGATCTCGAAATCCACCTCGGAATAGGGGCGTTTAAAAGGATTTACAAAGCCATGCTGACGATAAGCCAACTTTAATTGCGCACCAGGATTTACCTGTTTGAATTCAAAACCAAACTGGAGATTGATCGCTTCCATAAATTGATCGAAATCATTTTCACCCACAATAACCAGATCGATGGTTTGTCCATCATCCTGCTTTTTAAATTCAATCTCCGGCTTGAGGCGGATTCCATGTAGATAAAATGCATCTCCGGAAATATGGGTAAGTTGTTGGTCCTGGTCGATCGTGATGGAAGCATTTTCGGCCTTTACTGGGAGATTCGAGAATAGTTTACTGTGATTGGAAATGATGGAATCAATTTTACCGGATGCTTCACCAAGAATTCGAATGTGACGATCCTTTATTTCCATGTCAAACTGGCCTTTTTCAACTGAAATATAAGCCTGGTTCCCTTTAACCTTATTTTCAAAAAACAATTGTGCATCGATTAACTCCAGATCATGAGATTCCAGCGATAGATACCGTTTTTTAGGCTGGTATGTTTTGTTCTGAGAATTAAAGAGTACCGGCTTTTTACCGTTCTCATCGATAACGGAATTGAAGATTACCTGGCTGGCAATAATTCGGTTCAACTCAAAACTGTCCATTCGGAGATTCTTTAAATTGATCACCACATCCAGTTCACCTACTTTTAATATTTCCTGTTCCCCGTCATTGATACGGATATCGTCAAGTTCGATAAGAATATTTGGAAATCTTTTTATCAGCGAAAGATTATAATCTCCGAATTGCACCTGATGGGCAATATGGTGATTTAAAAAATTAACCACCTCTTCATGTGTTGTCTTATGATGGATCCTGGAAAATATCCATAAGGTAAATATGGTTGCGAAAAACAACAATAAGATTACAGCCAAAATCGATATAAAGAATTTCTTCATGGGTAGCTTTCAGTCAAGATCCTCTTTGCCAGGTTTGGACCCTTTAAGAAAATAGTCATCCAGATCACTGGGAGGTTTCGAAATGACGGAACTTGGGATTTCGGACAGGAAAATAGCATATGGAGTTGTTTTATCATTGCTCTCGAGGATGATCTTGATGATGCCTACAATTGGAATAAATAAGATCATTCCGGAAACTCCCCAGATGGCGCCCCCGAAGATAACCGCAATAAATACGGTGAAGGCATTTAACTTCAGCTTATCTCCGATCATCCAGGGCCTGATTACATTATCCTGTAAAAAGTTAACAATGAAAAGTGATACGAAGATAAGAATGGGCATCAGCATCGTATCATAGGATATAAAGCTGAAAAGAATGATCACGATCAAACCAATTGGATTGCCAATGAAAGGAATCAGGTTCAGAATGGCGAGGAAAAAAGCAAAAAAGAGGGCATAGGGCAAACCGAAAATCAAGAATACAAAATAATTCATAACGCCTGAAATAAGTGTTATCAGAAGCATTCCAGTAAGGTAACTCCGGATTACCTGAACACTTTGAAGGATCTCTGCCCTGGTTTTTTGTATTTTGTCTACATCTTTCAATTTCTTTTCAAAGTACATGGGTATCACCTCGCGGTAATATAATATGAAGAATAGGTAAAATATGATCAGGATAATATTCCAAAGATTCAGTCCGAAACTGGAAATAAATGAAAAAATTGATGAAGTATTTTTTTCAACTATGTTGTTGAAATACTGTCGGTCAATATGATCGGGAATATGTATTCCCAGAGATGCTAACTGAACGGAAGTGTCATGTAAAAGCTTGGATATCTTCAGGTTGATACTATTCAGATCGGAAAGGATCACATTGATCTCAATGTAAAAGAGATACATGACAAGAAATATGATGGAGATGATGAACATTATAAAAAACATGATCAATAAGCCCCGGGGCAGATGGATTTTATTTTCAATTTTCTCCATCATATTCACGCTGGCCAGCCCGATCATCAGACTCCAGGCAAAAGGAATAAGCACAGATTTTCCAAAGATTAACACAGCAACAATGAAGCCGAATATGATCAGTTGGGCGGCAATTCTGATGCCTAAATTATTGGTTGTTTCCATAGGTAAATGCTATTTTTAAAGAGAGGTGGATTTTAAATATATAGGTATATTATCTACTAACTTCGTAATTTCTGTTGCTAATGATATAAGCTGGATAGGCTGAATCTTCTTTATGAAGGCCTTTTTATTATATTGTAACTGCAATATTCCGAAAGTTTTTTTTAAATTCATCTAGCTAATAACAAATTTTTTAAACGATTGTTTCTATGAAAGTTTTATTTATCGGAGGAACCGGAAATATATCCGGCGCGTGCACACGATTGGCCCTCTCCAGGGATCTGAAAATCTATCATCTGAATAGGGGGAATAAATCTTCCAAATTCGATTCAAAGGTGACCCAATTAAATGGAGATGCCTATGACCTTGAATCCATGAAAAAAGCGCTTAGGGGAATGATATTTGATGTGGTGGTTAATTTTATAGCCTACCTTCCCCAGGATGTGGAACGTGATCTTCAGGTTTTTTCAGGAAAAACAGCACAATATATCTTTATCAGTTCCGCCTCCACCTACCAGAAGCCCCCACTCCATCCGGTCATCACAGAATCAACACCTTTAAAAAATCCATACTGGCAATATTCCAGGGATAAGATTGCCTGTGAGGAAATACTTATGAAGGCTTACCGTGAGAACGATTTCCCTATGACCATCGTCAGACCCTCCCTGACCTATGAAACGGTGATCCCTGTCGCAATTGGAAGCTGGGATGATTATACCATCATTGACAGGATCAGGAGGAAAAAACCGATCATCGTACATGGGGATGGTTCCTCACTCTGGACCATTACACATTCCGAAGATTTCGCACTTGGATTTACAGGCCTTCTCGGACATCAGCAGGCCATCGGTCATGCCTTTCATATCACCTCAGATGAAATTCTTACCTGGAACCAGATCTATGAAGCAGTGGGAGAAGCAGCCGGGGAATTGCCGGAAATAATCCATATTCCCTCTGACTTTATTGGCCGGTTTGATCCGTTTCAGGTAGGTAATCTGCTGGGGGACAAGGCGGTAAGCGTCATTTTTGACAATGCGAAAATAAAATCATTTGTGCCGGAATTCAAGGCAACCATTCCTTTCAGGAAGGGCATAAAAAGAACGGTCGGGTGGTTTGAGGAAAAAGCGGAAAGAATGGTGATCAAAGCAGAAAATAATGCTTTTATGGACAGGGTGATCGAGTCTTATTTAAAGAACCAGTCAGAATTGTAATTATTGATCCAGTATGTTAAATTAAGTGAACGCACGATTCCCCTGAACAAGTATCTATCCCGAGTCAATGACCTGGTCCTCGAAGAAAGTATTCTATTCACTGGGAGCTATGATCCTGTTTTTGGAATTTTGTATCATGCGAAAGACAATCTCATTCTGAATGTTTTATGATTGGTGGGAAGTAATGTAAATGCGCTCGATTAACAGGGTTTATCTTTCTTCCATTTCTATATCAATTATATTTTTTCGGATCACCTATTTGTCGTAACTTCAAATCAGGGGTTAAATGATGATTGACATGAATATGAAAAAATTAACACTCGATAATATCAGGGATGAATTCCCTTCATTAAAAAGGGAAATCAAAAAAAAACCGGTTGTATTTTTCGACGGCCCCGGCGGAACGCAGGTGCCTTCAAGGGTGATCAGAGCCATCAGCAATTATTACCGTTATTATAATTCCAATACCCATGGTCAATTTATGGCCTCTAGGCAGACCGACCATATCATTTGGACAGCGCGGACCAGTGTGGCCAGTTTGTTGGGGGCAGAGGGTCCGCATACAATTTCTGTTGGACAAAATATGACCTCTATCAATTTTAGTTTAAGCCACGCTTTTGCCAGAATATTTAAACCCGGTGATGAGGTGCTGATTACACAATTGGATCACGAGGCCAATCGGGGTCCCTGGCTCACCCTGAGAGATCAGGGAGTTAAAATAAGGGAAGTGAAATTAATGCCGGGAGGAGTCCTGAATGAGGAGGATATGCGGGAAAAGGTGAATGATAATACACGGTTAATTGCCATGGGAATGGCATCAAATGCCTTCGGGACTGTTAATAATGTAAGGCTAGGCAGGAAACTGGCCTATGAGGTGGGCGCTTTATTCCTGCTGGATGCTGTACATTTTGTGCCCCATTTTACAGTGGATGTCCAGGACTTAGGGGTTGATCTTTTTTTATGTTCTTCCTATAAGTTTTATGGCCCTCACCTGGGCTTTTTGTATGCAAAACCAGGCGTTTTGGATAGTTTGCCAGTAGACCGGTTACGAACCCAGGAACAGCATGCTCCATTCAGAATGGAAACAGGAACCCTCAACCATGCAGCTCTCACTGGCGTGAACGCAGCCATTGCGTTTATTTCAGCCTTAGGAGAAGGACTGACAGCCAGGGATAAATTGGTGAATGCGATGCAACAGATCACTCGCCACGAACAGCAATTGGCAAAAATACTCTACAACGAAATTAAAGGGATAAAAAAACTCCGGATCGTAGGTCCTGGATTTGAAGTTGATCAGCGGGCACCTACTATTTCTTTTATCCATGAAAAAATCCTTCCTGATTATATTTGTACTGTACTCGCCGAACAGGGAATCTCGGCCTGGAATGGAAATTTTTATGCGATCAGGGCCATGGAGATCCTTGGACTTCAGGAGCAGGGGGGGGTTACCCGGATCGGGATTTCCATGTATAATTCATTATCTGATATTGAAAGATTGGTGGGGATTTTGAAAAATATTTAATGGTTGCGCAGGATAGAGGATCTGCTGATCCAACGGCATAACACACACTTTCATAAAAATAGCCTTAATTTTCTTGCTTGATTTTCCCAGTTCGTGCTTGACGGGATTTCTTAAAATCCCCAGCTATGGATGGATTCTATTTGCTAATGAGGCAGGGGTTTCATACCTTTCCATAATCGTTTGAATTCTTTTCTATAGGCCCTGACAATATTGCCATTTGTTGTCAGAAGAACATTTTCATTATTGACGTCTGATCCGGTTCGGGTCCAGTTATAACTTCCAGTCAACAATTTCTGATTATCAATAATTACAAATTTATGGTGCATAAGACTTCTGAAAGAATCAATTTTGATTTTGACTCCGGTGCGGTCCAACGAATATATATCCGAACCCTTGTCAAATATTTTTCCATCATCGGTAATGATCCTAACCTGAATGCCCATTTTATGACACCCCGCAACCGTCTCCGCAATGGGATCATCGCTGATGGTAAACATGCAGATCTTTATATCTTTTTGTGCCGATTTGAGGATTTTGATTACAAAGTCGCGGATATTATCATGATGACTGAAAAAAGCATTATTGGCAGAATTTTTTGATGGCAGGGAATGGATTTTGTCAATTACATGATCCAGCCAGTTTCCGTATTGATTATAATTATCAGAAGTGATATACTTTCCGGAATAAGTAATGATCTTTTGAATGATCCTCAATTTTCTTTTATTAGATGGAAAATTGATCAATTCCTGTTCGATTTCCCTTCTTTCTTCGGGATCAGTTAAAAACTCTTGAAAAAGAGAAGCCACCGTAATACCATTATCAAGCATATAAAAGATTATGAGATGATTGAGCTATTTTTTTCTCAAGTTGAAAATAGGAATTTTTTTTTCATAGTATCTAAAGATAAATGGAAATATATGGATATATGTAAGTTTATGAGTCAATTTGTGTTTTTTAGAGAAGTGGCACCCCCTGGTCAGACCACCCTTTCTGGTCAGACGACCCATCCTGGTCAGACCACCCTTTCTGGTCAGACCACCCTTTCTGGTCAGACCACCCTTTCTGGTCAGACGACCCATCCTCGTCAGACGACGCCCCCTGGTCAGACGACGCCCCCTGGTCAGACGAGATATTATAGCCGGGATATAATATGATCATGGTGAATGGAATAAATTGTAAAGATTTGTTGAAATTATGACTTATAGTCATTAAATTAACTTTCGTTAAACAAATGTTCACTAGTACATGAGTATTGCTGAAAGAAAGGTACGGGAAAAGGAAAATCGCCGCAACGACATTTTAGATGCTGCGGAAAGCGTGTTTTTCACGAAGGGAATGGAAGCATCTACCATGGATGAGGTAGCTGAAGTAGCAGAGCTGAGCAAGGGAACATTATATCTATACTTTAAAAGTAAAGAAGATATACGTTTTGCCATTTTTCAACGCGGAGCGGCAATTCTGAATACACTCATGCAACAGAACCTTGTTGAAGATCAATCCGGGAAAGACCAGTTAATATCGCTGGGTCAAACATTTATCCTGTTTTCCCATCAATATAAAGATTATTTCAAACTATTCATTGAGATACAGACATCGAATATGGAAAGGTTAAACATCGGAGAAAGGGCCTTTGAAGAATACATAAAGAATCAGTCACCGATCAGCATTGTACACAGCTGCGTAATAAAAGGACTCCAGGATGGTTCTCTTCGCAACGATATTCCGGAAAGTCATCTGACGGCTACATTGTGGTCCCAGATGTTAGGCATCCTGATGGTGATCACCAATCATCACCATCTGTTCAGAATTTTAAATATTGAAGTGGAAGATGTTTTAAGGACACACCTTGATATAGTTCAGAACGGATCCATACCAAAATAATTTTTTAGTGGAATGCGAACAGTTATTTTAATTTTTTATATGAGTCAGGTGGCTTTTGGCCAATCTGGCATAGTAAATCAATACGTAAAGGAGGCACTTGAGAATAACCTTGCCCTGAAACAGAAGTATAGCATTTATGAAAAAAGCATTTATGAAAAAAAGGAAGCACAAGCTTTATTTTATCCCAATATAAGCCTGAATGCAAGGTATACAGTGGCAGAAGGGGGGCGGACCATAGATTTTCCTGTCGGAGATCTATTGAATCCGGTATACCAGACACTGAATATACTGACCGAATCGGATAATTTTCCGGAGATCAGTAATCAGCAATTTTTTTTCTACCGGCCCACTGAACAAGAAACCAAGATCGAATTGCTGCAACCTATCTTTAATCCCCAGATCTATTTTAATTCGAGAATTCAATCGGCATTATCCAGGGTGAGGAAGGCTGATTTGGATACCTATAAACGATTTCTGATCAGCGAAATACAGAAAGCTTATTTTGATTATTTAAAGACAGTTGAAATCCTGGAACTCTATGATCAGACAAGATCCCTGCTTGAGGAGAATATCCGGGTAAATGAAAAATTATTTGAAAATGACAAAATTACCATTGATATAGTCTACCGTTCAAGAGCTGAATTGAGCAATCATGAACAACGTGTTGCAGAAGCTCAGAAATATCACCGGACCACCGCCGCCTACTTTAATTTTTTAATGAACCGAACGCTTGATACAGAAATACTGGTTGATTCATTGATCCAGACTGATATCTCAGTTCCGGGTCTTCAGGATTTGATTGCCAATGCCATTTCAGGAAGAGAAGAGTTGCAGGCACTTGAAAACTATGAGGAAGTAACTAACCTCAAGGAAAAATTAAACCAATCCAATAAACTGCCCACGATCGTGGGAGCGGTCGATTATGGAATTCAGGGATTGGATTATCAACTTTCTCCTGATGATGATTTTTTCCTCGCTTCGTTGATTTTACAGTGGGATCTGTTTGCGGGAATGCAGAATCAGGCCCGCATACAACAATCCAGGATCGATCGGGAAATCATTAATTACCAATGGAATGAGGCTCAGCAGCAGATTGCGCTGGAAGTAATTGAAAAATATTTTGATCTGCAGGCTTATTTTGAGCGAATCAAGGCAAACAGGACTGAATTGATGGCACTCCGAAAGGCTTTTCAGATTATACAGAAAAAATATTCGGAAGGGCAGGCCAATCTGCTTGAATTCATTGATGCCAGAACCAGTATGACCCAGGCGGAACAGAATCTCATTTTAGCCCGTTATGACCATCTTATCCGTTATGTAATGCTGGAACGGGTGGCATGTTTATATCCACTTGATTCACTGAGTGAATAATTATGAATTGGAATATTTTAAAATGGATTTTACTGGTGATCTTGCTTTCTGCCGTGACTGCGTGCAGGCAGAAACCGGAAGAAAGATCAGCGGAGATTGTGCATCTGGTTGTTCAAACTGTACAAAATATACACGTAGTCCCATCTATTCGCACTGCAGGAAAATTAGCCTCCAAAGTTGAGTTCAAATTAAGTTATAAAACGGGAGGGATTATTGAAGAAATTTATATCGAAGAGGGTGAAAAAGTGAAAAGAGGACAACCCTTGGCGACGTTAGCCTTGTCCGAAATTCAATCAAGAGTCAACCAGGCCAGACTATCGGTCAGTAAAGCGGAAAGAGATTATCAACGGGCCAGGAATCTATATCAGGATAGTGTAGTGACCTTGGAATTATTTCAGAATGCCACCACGGCCCTTGAAGTAGCCAAAAGTGATTTGAGAATTGCCGAATTCAACCTCAATCATTCCAAAATTATGGCCCCCTCCGATGGATTGATTCTAAAGAAGCTGGCAGAAGAAAATGAAATAGTTGGACCCGGGCAACCTGTGTTTTATTATGCTTCAACGGAAAGCGCTTGGATCATGCGGGTAAATGTGACAGATAAGGACCGTGTTCATTTGAATCTCCTCGATTCAGCCATCCTTTTTTTCGATGCATTCCCGGATCGGCATATAAAAGCTGAGGTCAGTGAGATCGCGGAAATAGCGGATCCCTATACCGGCACCTTCGAAGTGGAGCTTTCACTCATCGATCAAGTTCAGACACTGGTAAGTGGACTGATCGGTACCGCCATGATCTATCCTTCTTACAAGATTGATTTACCTGTCATTCCATATGAAGCTTTGATGGAAGGGAACGGGATGACCGGGCAGGTCTGGATCATTCAGAACGGATTACCTGAAAAACACCGGATTGAGATTTTTTCTTTACATGACATGGGAATCCTGGTTAGGAATGGGTTATCGGCAGGTGATTCTATTGTGGTGGAAGGAGGACAATATATCCGTGAGGATTACCAGATAATTATTGATCCGAATGTTCACCAAGATACCATCTAATGATGTTCATAAATTCTAAATCGGAAACGCCTGTCGATTTTTAGCATATGAATTTGCCAAAATTAGCCATAGAGAACCATCAGTTTACCATTATTCTTTTTCTGTGGTTATTGATGATGGGAATTTATTCATTCTTCACCATGCCCAGAACAGAGGATCCACCTTTACAACTGCCTGGAGCAAGTATCATCATCATCTATCCCGGGGCTAATCCAACTGATATTGAAGAATTGATTGTATCTCCGATTGAGGATGCCTTGAATGAACTGGATGATATCAAGAAAATGGAAACGACCATCGAGCATGGAATCTGCCATATTGCCATTGAATTTACATTCGGAACGGATGCCAATGATAAATATGAAGAAGTCTTACAACAAGTAAACAGTGTACAGTATGAATTGCCGGCAGATATCTATCAAATGGAAATCCTGCGATGGCGCAGTTCTGACGTGTGTATCATGCAACTGGCCATGGTCTCCACATCTGTTCCATATGACCAAATGGAAGATGTAACCGAGGAACTGAAAAAACAAATAGAAAGAATTGCGGGAGTATTGAAGGTAGAAATACTTGCCATTCCTGAACAACAGGTAAAGATCTCCATCAATTTGGAAAAAATGTCTCAGATGAATATTTCACTCAATGATATCAATCAAGCGGTGCTGAGCAATAATGCAAACATACCCGGGGGTAATATTGAATTGAAAGGAATGGAATATAATATCAAGACAAGTGGATCATTTTCAAGTCTGGATGATATCCGAAATATCGTGATAAAATCTTACCAGGGCCAGATCATCTACCTGAAAAATATCGCCGATATCCACTTTGATTATTCTGACAACCGTTATTACGCGCGATATAATGGAAACCGTGCGGTTTTTTTATCAGTACAGCAGAAACAGGATTATAATATTTACAGTATCACCAACAAAATAAAAAAAATCATCGGTGATTATAATGCTGTGAAAAGAACTGGTATGAAGATTCACGTGGTTTTTGACCAGTCAAAGAGTGTGGATAGGCGGATCAGCAGTTTTTTAAGCAATTTAACGAGTGGCATAGTGCTGGTGGGTCTTTTAATTTTTGTGTCTCTTGGTTTCAGGGCCTCCATTCTGGTCATGATGGCCATTCCCTTTTCAATTTTAGTCGGCATTGGATTTGTCGATATGGCAGGATTCGGTTTTCAGCAGATTACCATTGCGGCACTTGTCATTTCATTGGGATTATTGGTGGATAATTCCATCGTGATTGTCGAGAATATTGAAAGATTTATTTCGCTGGGAGAAAGTAATAAAATGGCGGCCATCAGGGGAACCACACAACTGGGTTGGCCGATCGTAAGTGCGACGGTCACCACGGTATTGGCATTTATACCCATTATATCAATGCCGGATAAAGCAGGTAAATTCATACAAAGCCTGCCTATTACAGTCATATTTACTTTGACAGCTTCCCTGCTCATCGCCCTCATTCTCACCCCTTACCTGGCGATGTTGTTTCTTACACATCATCAAAGGAAGAAAAGGAAAAAACGATACAATTTTAAAGTTATGTTGAATAAATTCATTGAAGGTCCTTACCGGACAAGCCTCCAATATTCGATTCACCATAAATGGATGATAATCTCAATCTCCTTATTGCTCATTTTCGGGGCCGTTGCTTTATTTCCACTGGTCGGAGTCAGTTTTTTTCCTAAAGCTGAAAAACCACAGTTCATGATCAGGATTGTGGCCCCTGAAGGATCCGGAATTTCCAGTGTGGATCAAATGACCCGAAAAATTGAAGATATACTGGATACAATACCTGCGATCAGACATTATGCCAGTAATGTTGGGCATGGAAATCCACGTATTTATTACAATATTTTTCCCAAAAGATTTCAGAAAAACTTCGCCGAGATTTATGTGGAACTCGATTACTTTGATGCCGATCAATATGATCTTCTGGTGTCAAATCTTCGCTGGTTATTCGCTGGAATATCCGGCACACGTATTGAACTGAAGGAATTTGAACAGGGATCTCCCATCGAAGCTCCCCTTGCCATAAAGGTGATAGGCAATGATTTGGAGGTATTAAAATCATTGGCCCATGATGTGGAAGGATATGTACGCAATGAACCAGGTACTGTAAATGTTAACAATCCACTGAGCCAGGAAAGCACTGATATCTATCTGAACATCAACAAGGATAAGGCCAGTCTGGTAGGCGTTCCCATTGTTGAAATCGACAGGGTTATACGGACCGCTGTGGCAGGATTTCATGTATCATCTTACCGTGATCCTGCTGGTAAGGAATACGATATTGTTATTCGGTTGCCGCAAGGAGACAAGATCAAGCTTGTTGATTTCGAGCGTATCTATGTATCCTCGGTGACCGGCAGGATGATCCCCTTGAAACAATTGGCCGGGCTTGAATTCAGAAAATCGTCCGGACAGATCACACATTATAACCTGGACCGGAATGTGACCATTACCTCAGATATTATGAAAGGATATAACCTGAATGATATTGCAAAACGGATCGACGGGAAATTGGTAAAATATTCTTGGCCGGAAGGGTTTACTTATAAGTTCACCGGTGAAATTGAAAGCCGGGATGAAAGTTTTGGAGGGATGGAAAAAGCCAGCTTGATTGCTTTGATTGCTATTTTTGCTGTTCTCGTTCTTCAGTTTAGATCGTTCAGACAACCAATGATCATTTTATCTGCTATTCCGCTCGCTTTGGTAGGATCGGTATTGGCTCTATTTATTACAGGGAATACTTTTTCTTTTACAGCTTTTATCGGGTTGATCAGTCTGATTGGCATAGTCGTCAATAATTCGATCATCCTGGTCGATTATTCCAACGAATTGATCAGGGAAGGAAAAACACTTACAGAGGCCGTTTCTACCGCTTGTGAGACTCGTTTTACACCGGTAATATTGACCACCTTTACCACAATCGGAGGCTTGTTACCTTTGACCTTAAGGGGAGGGACCATGTGGGCCCCCATGGGTTGGACGATCATTGGAGGATTGCTTGTCTCCACCCTGTTATCACTGATCCTGGTCCCTGTATTATACCTGCTGATCACCTCAAAATCCCGGGAAAGAATCATTCATGCTGGGATGACGTAAATGGCGTCAAACCAATGTGATTATCTTTAATGCCTTATTTAAGAAAAAGGAGATTAATCCGTTGAGTAAATCCATTCGACCGGATTAGCCGTTCCATTAGATGGCTTTACCGGGTGACTGGAAGTTGAAAACGATCTGAAGACTACTTTCATGAGCATCACGCAATCAACCTATATTTTTTTTACACTTTTCCAACCGTAAGTAAAGCGATTCCTATTAAATAGATTATAAACAATCTCTTTGGTCTGTTTGCGATAAAGCAGGTATACTGCGACTCGATAAAAGCTGTCCAGAGAGTCTTTTATATATCATTTGCCAGTTTCGAGATAAACCTTCTGCATGATTCTGATTTTTTCCTCATCTCTTGCCACCGCATCACTTGTAAACATCATTACTCCGGTTGATCCGGATTGCAGGCCCCCCCTCAGCACCTGTTCAAATTCAGATGGTGTAATCTGATTCGGATCATCATAAGCCTGAACAATCGGCCATACTTTTGGGAAGGTTTTCCGATCAATTTTTAATCGTCTGCTGAACCATTCAATATTATCTGCCACCCATTCCGGATCTCTTCCCATCCGGCCATGATAAACCATAGGAGAAAATACATCCACAACATCCCGGAGCATATCATAATCAAGTCCGAGAATATTTCTTCTGGCTCCATTGAACTCACCGTCTTCCCATGGGCAATGATAGATCCCAAGAAGGGCACCCGGTTTTTCCTGTCTGATGATTTGACGCATTTCGTTTGCCCAGGATTGTATAACACGACATCTCCAGTCACGCCATTCCGGGTCTTTATTTTCGAGGATCCATTGAGCTTTTTTGGAGGTAGAACTACCGGGTACATGAATGCCTGCACTTTTTTCAAATTCCGAAAGACAAGATGAGCAAAAGCAGGTCTCCGGAAGAATCGGCGCTGGTTCTTCGAATTGTGCATGCCAGTGCACATAATCCATCCAGACACCGTCCAGATCAAATGATTTTAATAGGTTCCGCAACTGATCCATCCGGTATTTACGAAATTCAATATTAGTCGGGCAGACACCCATGAACCAGGAAGCCTGATCTGCTTTTTCACCATTTTTTTTGATAGGCCAGGCATCCGGATGGTTCTCCACATAATTTTTCCCGTTAAGGGCTGCAAATTCTGCATAGATCTTTATTCCAGCCGCCCGAACTTTACCCAACATTTGCTTATCAATGGATCCAGAATGAATAAAAACTGCATTTATGCCCAGTTCTGAAAGATCATATCCACGTTCCCAGAATGGTTCAGGACTGCCATAGATACCGCGGACTTCAATCAATGACTGGCCATAAGATGGAATGAAAACAAACAAGATCCAGATTGTCAGAATTTTGTGATTGACCTTCATGATGGATTATTTTGTAAAAGCGACTTTATTTTTGATTGATTAAGATACATATACACAGCTAAAAAAACAGGTTCTCAAAGATTTATATCCCGGATATTTTTAAATTGGAGGTACAAGTTATTTACATCGAAACATTACCATGAAAAAAACTTACAGAATAATAGCCCTCTTTTTATCAGTTTCCGCTGGCTTGTTTATATCACAAGGATTTTCACAATCCACTTATTATCCTCCAAAGCATGGACCATGGGAGGCAAAAGATCCCGGTGAGCTGGGCTTTGATAATGATCTGTTGAAAAAAGCCATTTATTTTGCTGAATCCCGTGAATATTCAGGCTCAAGGGATTTACGGATTGCCATACTGGAAGCTTTCGCACATGAACCTTATCATGAAATCACGGGGCCAACAAAAGAAAGAGGGGGACCTGCTGGAATGATCATAAGAAATGGATATAAGATTGCTTCCTGGGGAGACGTAAAAAGGGTCGACATGACATTCAGTGTTACAAAAAGTTATTTATCTACGGTGGCAGGTTTGGCCTGGGAGGATGGCCTGATCAAAGACCTACATGATCCGGTTTACCAATATGTATGGGATGATACGTTTGAAGGTGTTCACAATCATCAAATCACCTGGCATCATTTATTGAATCAATCTTCTGATTGGTCCGGCTCGTTGTTCGGGATGTATGACTGGGCGGACAGACCCTCTCAGGAAGGTGGAATCGATGACTGGAAGAACCGTGAATTACATACTCCTGGGACCTATTTCAAATATAATGATGTCAGGGTGAATTTACTGGCCTTTTCCTTGTTGCAGGTCTGGAGAAGACCGTTGCCTGAAGTATTGAAAGAAAGGATCATGGATCCAATCGGAGCTTCTAGCACCTGGAGATGGTATGGTTATAACAATTCATGGGTGGATATGGACGGCCTGAAGATACAGTCGGTCAGTGGAGGAGGACATTCCGGAGGCGGGCTCTTTATCAGCACAGAGGATCATGCCCGGTTCGGATTATTGTTTTTAAACAAGGGAAACTGGAATGGCCATCCGTTGTTATCGGAAAACTGGGTCAGTAAGGTACAAACATCCTCGGAAGCTAATGAGGGTTATGGTTATATGTGGTGGCTGAATAAAGGTCCTGAACAATGGAAAGATCTACCGGACGATATTTATTACGCAGCCGGTTTTGGTGGAAATTATATCGTGATCATTCCGGATATAAACACGGTGGTTGTTACGAGATGGCTTGTACCCTCCGAACTGGGACCGTTTTTACGTCTCGTTATGGATGCCATCAAATAAGCTATCATAAAATTACGGTCTAGTATTCTTCTGGATCACTTTTCTGATATTCTGGTCAAATTATAAGTACTCCTGTTGCTTATTTTTAATATCCTGATTTTCTGTTTGGAGATTCTAAACCATCCATGGTATTCTGTTTCGCATGTATCCGTTTACTGAAATATACCAGATGAAAACCTTCAGCAAGGAAATCAGGAAGTGAATACAATCTGGCATTTCATTCTTATTTTATAATATTTAAGATAGTTGGAACAATTTAAAAATATGGTTAATTTTTGACTGTATTTTTTCGAGTATATCAGTGGATAGAATGTACTTTTTGGATTTAGAATATCATTGAAAGTTTTCATTAATGAAAAAAAAGTAAAGTTTCACCACTTCTGGTTTCTGTGTTTTATTCTCTTTTTTATTGGACCGATATGGAAAACATTCAGCCAGGAAGCGGAGAACTACCTGGTCATTCCTGAAATCAGCCATATCGAATTCGACGGCATGCCAGATGAAGCGGAATGGGAGGCTATTGATCCGTTACCGGTAGTCCAATATGAGCCCGATGCTGGATCGCCTCCAACGCAAAAAACGGAATTCAGATTTGCACATGATGAAAATTATTTTTATGGTTCCATGAAGGGGTTTGATACTGATTTATCAGGAATTCGCGGGAATACTTTGTACCGTGACCGGTTATCAGGATCCGACCATTTTGAGATCATGCTCGACACTTACAATGACAATGAAACGGGTTATATTTTTTCAACCACACCTACGGCCATCCGGAATGATGCTGCGATCACCAATGACGGCACCGGTGGAACCATAGCCCAGGCGGGATGGTTTAATCGTGATTTTAATACTTTCTGGGATGCTAAGGCCCGGGTTACGGAGGAAGGATGGTTTGCTGAGATCAGGATTCCATTTTCAAGCCTTCGTTTTCAGCAAATCAATGGGGAAGTGATCATGGGCCTTACGGTACAGCGGAAAATAGCCCGCCGCAGTGAACGGATTGTTTATCCGGCCATTCCGCCTATAACCGACTGGGCTTTTTTGCGACCTTCTCTTGCACAGAAAATCAAGATCAAAGGAATCAGGAGCAGGAGACAATTTTATGTCACTCCTTATGCATTGGCAGGTGTAACACAGTGGAATAAACTGAACGAAGGAAGAAATGATTATGATCGGGAAAATGAATTCAAATGGGAGGCAGGAGGGGATATGAAAATTTCACTTACCAATTATCTGACGCTGGACCTGACTTTAAATACCGATTTTGCCCAGGCAGAAGCAGATGATCAGCAAGTGAATCTGACAAGATTTTCCCTATTTTATCCAGAAAAAAGACAGTTCTTTCAAGAAAGAGCGGGAATATTTGACTTCAAAACCGGAGGATTGAGCAGGCTTTTTTACAGCCGACGCATTGGATTGACGGATCAGAGTGATCTGGTCCCGATTTATGGAGGGGCCAGGGTGGTTGGCCGCGTGGGTATCTGGGATCTTGGATTCCTGGATATGCAGACAGCTGAGGTAGATTCACTTCCCTCTGAAAACTTCGGTGTACTTAGGATGAGACGCCGTGTTTTTAATGAGTTTTCCTATGTGGGGGGGATGTTTACGAGCAGGTTGGGAGACAATGGCGATTATAATGTAGCCTATGGACTGGATGGCCTGATCAGGTTATTTGGAGATGATTATATGATCGTGAAATATGCACAGACTTTTGATAATAAGCCATACGGGATTGAAAATATCACCGGATTTAACAGTGCGAGGATTGTTGCGGAATGGCAACGGAGACGACGCCAGGGAGTTGGTTACGACCTGGGTTTCATCTGGTCTGGGGTCAACTATGATCCGGGAATTGGATTTGTACAGCGAAATGATTTTAAATATGTCACCGGAGATGCCTCATATACATGGTTATATGAAAGCAATGATGCCCGGTTTATATGGCAGAAACTAGGCTTTACGGGATTTACCTATGTTCTTAATCAGGACAATTCGGTTCAATCCGCCGAATTTGGCCCGGAGTGGAGTTTCAGCACCCGTACCACTTCTGCCGGATCTGTTTTAGTGAAAGGTTCTTTTGAAAGTCTTAAAGAAGATTTTTATCTATCCGATTCAGCCTATGTCCCTGTTGGAGATTATTCGTTTTACCGGGTGGCTGCTTCCTACCGGATGCCTTATGAAAAATTGTTTAATGTGGGTGGAACCGTGGAAGCGGGTACTTTTTATGACGGTACACGCTTTTCCTTCGCGTTCAATCCGGCCTGGTATGTGTCGAAGCACCTGGAATTGACTGCGGAATATTTATATGAAAGAGTTCGTTTCAATGAAAGGAATCAGCAATTTGATGCCCACATTACCCGGTTACGAATTGGTACCGCCATCAATAATAAAATTTCTACGAATGCCCTGATTCAATATAACAACACATTGGATCTTGTTTCTGCGAATGTCCGGTTCAGGTATAATTTCAGGGAAGGAAATGATCTATGGATCGTGTACAATGAAGGATTGAATACAACCCCCTATCGCTACACCCCTGAATTACCGCTTTCCGATACCCGTACAGTACTCATAAAATATACACATACCTTCCATTTATAGAGGTGAATCAATAGAAAATTGAATTTATGCCAGTGTATTATTCCAGAATCAGGACTTAGCATTTTTGGATACAAAATGAAGAATGAACACAAAAGGGATATGATAAAGATTATTTTTTGTTTTTCTTTTTCATGCTTTTGATCTGTTCAGTATCCCGGTCAGGATGATCATACTGTTGTTTATTATAATATTTCTGTTTCTTTCTGCCTTCCCGGGTTTTATATTGGGGTTTGGGACCACAGGAAGAAAAAACAAATCCAACAATAAAAATGATGATCCAGATTCTCCTCATATATGAAAAGTCTTTTATTGTAAAACAAAATTATTGAATAAATATTACATATCATCAAAATTACTTCCCCCAAAATCAGTAACAGAAATCCCAAATCTAATTTGTGTAGATGTTATTTGGACCTGAGAAAATATCCAGATCAGTATTTTACTTCACAAGAAATTTTAGGAAGGAAGATTTAAGGGAAAATGTTTAACTTTATCCAGTTTAATTATGGATTCGGATAGATCTTCAGATAAATTCTCAGGATCAATTATCCGGGAATTAATAAAACCTTAGATCATGAAAATTTTTTTAATCTACGTTCGTGACGAAGATTATTATCAGTTGTTGCCGGATAAATTCGCCCGACAGGATGATGGAAAGGTACGTATCATGGCTTTTCCACCTCTGGGAATACAAACATTGGCTCCAGTACTGAGGCAATACGGCCATGAGGTCATATTGTTTGATACCTGCCATCCGGAAATGAAGAAGGAAAATATCGCAAACGATATCAATGAGCAGAAACCTGATCTGATCGCTCTTTCCTTCCTGTCTACCACATCATACAAGTATATGAAACAGGTAGCCGGATTCCTTAAATCCTCTGCACCTGAGATCCCTATCATTGCAGGGGGGCCCTTTGCGACCAAAAATGCCGAACTGATTTTAATGGATTGTGATTTTGTTGATTACATCGGTATTGGGGAAGGGGAGGAACTGATGCCTGATTTCCTGGAGAACATGACTCAACCTCAGCAGGTTAAAGGGCTTGTTTATAGACAAAATGGCAAAGTCATCAGAAACCCTGACAGGCCCATGATCCAGGATCTCGACCAGTTCCCATATCCGGATCGCAAAAGTCTGCCCATCGAATACATTGAATCCTTACCCCTGGAAGTACCCGCTGTCCTGTCACTGGAAAAATTCTGTACCATCCAGACCTCCAGGGGATGTCCGTATACTTGCATCTATTGTGATATACCTTTATTGAGCGGGGGAAAGTGGAGAAGCAGATCTCCTGAACATGTACTCGGAGAAATGAAAGAGCTGAATGAAGCCGGATACAGATCGATATATTTGACTGATGATCATTTTTTACAGAAAAGGAAACGCATCCAGGCCATTTGTGAAGGAATTATTGAGAACGATTTCAAGTTTACCTGGGGATGTGAAGGAAGGGTTGATTCTGTGGCGGTGAGTGAATTTCCCTTATTGAAAAAGGCCCATTGCACAATGCTTGCATTCGGAGTGGAAGCTGGAACCCAGAAAATCCTTGACCGGCTCAAAAAAAGGCAGAAACTGGATCAGATTGAATATGCCATCAATGAAGCCAAAAAAAGCGGCATCGACACCATACATGGATTTTTCCTGGTAGGAGCCCCTGACGAAACAGAAGAAGATATAATGGAAAGTTTCCGGTTTGCTGCCCGGCTGAAGATCGATACTTTCGGTTTTAACCGTTTAAGTGTATACCGGGGCACTCCTTTATGGCAGGAATATGTGGAAAGGGGGATCATCGATGATGTGAAAGACTGGAACAAATGGTTCCGGGCCTGCCATATTGATCCGACCGTATTATCTTGTAAGGAGGTGCACCGGGTAAGAAGTGCCGGATATAAACATTTATTTAAATACCGGTTAATCCACCGGCCATGGCAAACATTGGGCCTCATCCGTAAATTCAGCCGGTATATGACATGGAGGGATCTTATGAAGCTCATATTGAGCCCATTCCGAAAGAAAAAGATCACCGAAAAACCGGATTTACCCGAACAGATGGTCAAAAAAGGATTGGAAGAACCGGTCAGATTATCTGCCTAATCAGGAATCCTGCAGGCTAAGGATGTAATCAAGAAAAAAGAAAAAGGCTTGTAAAATAGAATCAATCTGATTTACAAGCCTTTATTTATTTTGGAAAAATATTAGAAATTAAATCCAAGTGCAATGGTCACATTGGGAAGAAAACCCTGGTATGAGGTGGTTGTCTCAGATTCGCTCGCGAACTGGTAAATAGGACCAACACCCAGATCAAGGCATAATCCGCTGTTCCATACCCACTGGTATCCCAGCATGGCCCCCACTCCAAAAGCAGTAACACTTACATCAGTTTCTTTTTCAGTAATTGAATTAAAAGAAACCTGTGGTCCAATGTAGAATCCTTCCGGGGCGGATTTGGTTCTTGATGTCAGGAAGAACTGATATCCAGCTCTGGCACCGAATCCTGAAACATCAGTTCCAAAAATCCTGTACCAGTAATTTGCTCCGATCTGTACGGCATGTGCTTTTCCCAGTGCCCGCTGATAAGACATGTTAAAGTTTCCAAAAGCCAGCGCGATCGGGTTTAACTTGATGACATTGGGCAAATTTTCTCCAGCATCCTGTGCATAACTTTGAAAAATTACGGCCATACTTAAGCCAAAAACAAACAAAAATTTTTTCATGACTGTTAACATTATGTTTTAAATTAATTTTTAGGATTATTAATTGATAAGGATCAACACAGCTGAATTATTGTTTTTCATACACCTGCTGATATTGAGTCCATTAGATCAATAATCAGGTATTAATACTTTAATTGACCAAAAGGTTAGCGGGAAAATATAAAAAAAATACAATTAATTGGCTTTCAATCAAATCTCTATACAAATCCAAGGTCGAAAAATGAATGCAAATAATTGAAAATCAGGAAATTAAGTAAAGATGTGCATGGATAATCCTATCCCAGGTAATCCTATAAAAATAATTTAATTCATATAGATGGCAATGATCTCATGATCCCCTCCATCACCCTGAAGATTAAAATCTAACCTGTTTATGGCGGGTATATTGAAGGGGTAAATTTTCGTGACCGCAAATGCAATGGGGAAATTTACAGGCATAAATTATATTTTCTGAAAAAATGGATCTGTGGACAGAAAGAAATGAAAAAGCCCCAATAAGGGGTTTTTTCATCGAATGATCATCAAAATTATTCTTGCTCTGAACTCAGCGCAGGCATTAATTCCATCATTTCTTCCTGTGTATCATCTGTATAATCGATGATACCCTCCATAAAATCACGCCAGGAATTATCTCCATAGATCTCCTCATACTTTTTACTGAATTCCTGGTTCTTATCCAGATCGGCATATTTCTGATATTGCCAGACGATGGCAGCATCTTTTCCTGTCCCATCATTTGCCACATTTTCATATAATCCCATGGAATTACTGAATTTGTTGGTTTCATAATTCTTCATGATGGACGTCATGAGATGTTTAAACTCGTCCCATTTCTCTCTCTTAACATCAATATACAGAATCCACATAACCTTGGGGGTAAAATTTTCAGGTTGATAGGAGAAGCCATCCATCAACCGCCAGTAACCTCCATCGGATACATCAGCAATATGCGGCATCACATTGTCACGCCAGTCCTCATCATGTCCACCACCGGCAGGACGATTATCCAGATCCGTGAAAGTACAGGGTCCCATGAACCACACCATACCTCCCGAACGGGGCCCGGTCGTTACACTCCATACACTGGCCCTGTAGGGATCCTGGGAATGGAACTTGTCGTTGTGTGTTTTCATGTTTTCTCCCAGCTCCTTCAGATTGTCTGTTTTGGGTTTCAGATAGATGGATTCCCACATGATATAATCAGTTTGCCCATAAGACAGGCCTGCAATGGCGATCAGGATCACGGTTAATAACATAGGTTTTTTCATAGTAGTAATTTTTGGTCAAGCTCGAAATGTAGAAATAAAAAAAACGCAAACAAAAATTTTTTTAATTTATAATTTTTAAAATTTTTCATGTAGAATAATATAAAATATATAATGCAGCCAGGTTTGCATTAATCGAAGAAATATTTCCAGGTCGAACAATATTTCCAATTTATTTTATTTCTCTTCAACAGGTTTGTTGATTGTATCATATATTATAGTTCCTGCATGCAACATTTGTTCCTGTTTCTGCAATATGATTTATATTGACGTAAAAAGTTATTTTATAATTTTAATTTTACTGACAGGAAAGTATTCTGAGTAAAGAAAAAAATATCTCCATGAGTTAGGAACAACATTTAACAACAAGATGGGCCCGATTTTCAACTTTGCAGGGAAAGATCATAAACCTGATCCAGAAACCATACAGAGTAAATTCGATGACATGCATAAGGATTATTTTTCCATTGTCAAGACATTGGCTCCCATCAATTCACGATTTCAGTTATCTTTTGCTTACCGATATGATGTTTGGGATATGTTAAGCATGATGTTGATTGGCATTGCCCTTTTCAGATGGAGTATTTTTACCGCCGAGAAACCATGCAGACTTTAGTGGTTCATGGTGATCATTGGCTTTCTGATAGGAATACCAACGAATTATTTCGAAACAAGCCATATCATAAATCATAATTTTGATATGATGGCCTTTTCCGAAGCCGGGAGGACCAATAATGTAGGAAGACTTTTTACCGCCATGGGCCATGTCGGTTTGGTGATGATCTTCTGTAAATCGGAGATTTTGAACTGGCTTTCTAAGGGATTGGCCGCTATCGGCAAACTGGCCATTTCCAACTACATCATGCTTACCATTATCTGCAATATCATTTTTCTTGGTCTTGGATTCAGCATGTTTGGAAAGGTATCAATGGTATTTTGTCGTGTTCGGTATCTGGATCCTACAATTGATCATCAGTCCGATTTATTTAAAATACTATCGTTTCGGTCCGCTGGAATGGCTCTGGAGACGGTTGATCTATTTGCGTAAGCCTGTCCTGATGGAAAAGTCTGATGGAAATTCTACAGAATTATCAGGTTCGTAAATGCGTTTAAATGGTTAATATGATCCTAAGAAGTATCAAAAGCTTTAATTCGTCATTCCTGTGATGGCAGAAATCTTAAAACAGTTAATATTCAGCACGGTAAGATCTCCAGCGGAAACCTGAGAATGACGTTTACTGACTTTTGATATTCTTTCAGGATTAATCTTTTATTTAATATAATTCCTGTATTATGATCAGAGATTTTCAGTTGACTTGATGATATTACGCAAGTACTCGGCGGCCAGTTTAACCTGTTCATCCACGTAATCCAGATTCTCGTATTCATGACTGTCGTTCAGCACTGGGTGGCAAAGTTCAAAAGTAAAATAACCTTCGTAACCGATCTCATTCATCAATTGTATATAGTTTTCATAATCCGGAAGGTCCTTGCCGAATTTCGATTCATACATTTTTGGAACTGCCAGACCCTGTTCATTCCTTTCATATTCGCCACCGTAATGCGAATGAATCTGTAGATCACCTACAGTCCTGACCGCATTTGATACCCATTCCTTATCATGACGGGTCATGATGGGTGCATCCAGTGAAATTTTCAGCCAGGGGGAATTGATTTCTTTTACCATGTCATAACAATCCTTCCAGTGCCTGAATAAAGGTTCATGATTTTGAAGTGCCATCACAACTCCAAATTCTTCACCAAAAGCGGCTGCTTCCTTCATACCTTCCTTTACATAATTCCATCTCTCAATCCAGGTTGCATAAGGATATTGCCGTTGAAAATCATAAAAGTCACCACGGACCAGGTCATAGGTACCAACCCCATTGTGTATGGGTACTCCCGGCCAGGCAGCGAATAAACGAACGATCGGAGAACCCAGATCCCTGGCAAGCCTGGCGGTTTCTTTTACCATCAATAACTGGCATTCACGATGTTCCGGGATCGGACTTGAAAAATCATTGTTGGCAGCAACACAGGGGATCTCCAATCCATTTTTTGCCAGCAGATTTCTCCATTCGTCCCGTTTTTTCACTGGGATATCCATTGGATTCCCCAACGGCCGTTTATTGTCAAGCTCAATTCCATCATATCCGTATTCTTTGGCCTTATTAATAATTTCTTCAAAGGAAAGGGCAGGGCCATCATACCAGATACCCAGATAGGTAATGGTATAAAGTCCCAGTTTAATTTTTCCTTTGGCAGAAGTACGCTTTTTGGGAGAATGACTTGAAAAAGCATTGGATCCTGCCTGAACTGCCTGAGTGCCCATCATGGAAATGCCAGCAGCCAAACTTGATTTTTGGATAAAATCTCTTCTTTTCATGATTATAAATTAAAAATTCTTGTTTTTGGATCTAAGTTAGATGTTATGAAAAATTACCGATAATCAATCCTAATAAAAAATCGGAATGAAATTTATCCGATACGTATCATGTAATTTAAAAATACAATTTTTAACAACCCTTTTCAAAGAGTAGACCAGATAAAATTACTTAGAAAAGAGAAAGGCTTTTTCTTTATGATATCGTATCCTTTAAAAAAATAGTAATGATAAAGGATGATCCAACACATGAATCCTAGGGGGATATTAACATAAGTAGTATGATATGAAAAATTATTTATTCAGCAGCATATCCACCTCAATGATCATTTCCTCATCAATACCATCTTCATTGAAGTCATCAGATTCACTTTGGGTCATATTTACATGCATTGAAGAGGAGGTCAATGAAACGATATTGATGAGTTGTTCATAAGACATACTTTCATCCATTATGAGGGTTTTCCCATCGCTGCTCCTACTCCAGGTCCCATCACTTATATCCCCACCCATATTCGCCTCATAGGTTTTGTTTTCCTTGAACTCTATGGTCCCAGCGTAATATTGAAGCAGGCTGGCATCAATCAGATCCTGCCAGGCTTCGGCTTCTGATTGGGACAACCCCAGCTCATCGATCAGATACTGGATCAGGGATTTATTATCAATGGATAATTCCAATGTAAAAGAAGAGATGGTCCATTTTCCGATCAGATTCGCCTATTCCTCATCTTTATGTTTATCACATCCGGAGATCATTGGAAACAGAAGAACCAAGATGAATAAGAGGCTGAGGTTTAAGCCGGTGCGAAAAAAGTTCAGTTTTTTCATTTCAGTAAGATTTATCAGAAAAATTTACTTATTCTTTTAATCCCTTATTTTCTGATTGAAACATTTATTTTTATTAAAAAATGCGCGAAAAAAGGATCTGACTGTTCATATTATGGAATTTCTTTATTTTCGAACAAGCTGCTTTAGATCAAATCGAGCCGAATATAAAATTTTCTTTGAATTTGACTTAAACTTCAGACCGTCGAATACAGACATTTATGAATAATTGATACTTACCGAAAATACCGTAGGCTTGGATGGGTTCTTTACCTTGATCGTGCCATTCAATCTTTCAGCAGCCATCATTGCCTGATATAATCCAATCCCGGAACCCCTGTTTTTTTCATTCGCAACGAAAAACAGATCAAAGATTTTTTGGGTTAATTTTTTAGGAATGCCTATTCCATTATCCTCAATGTTAATGATCAGATGATTGTTCATACTCACATTGATCCGGATGCATGGATTGTGTTCTATCGGATCTTTAAATTTATAGGCATTATCTATTAGGTTTTCAATGATATAGATCAGGAGAATTCTATCGGAATAAATATGAACGGGAATATCATTATTGATGGTTATGGTATTTGATACCAGGTATTTTTTCTGATAGCGTTCAATAATTTCTTCGAGAAAACTGCTTAAATGAATTTTTTCAATCTTTAAAGGTTGACTGTTAATATGACTGATGGTGGTTAACCTGCCAATGACTTCATTAAGATTTTTAGCAGTATAATCTATTTCCTTTAAATAATTGATGATTTGTCCATTCTGATTTTCAAGAAGGGTCAGATTGGTCAGGCCCATCAGCGTAGCAATGGGACCCCGGATGTCATGTGAGGTTTTATATAAAAACGTATCCAGTTCCTTCTTCGATTTAAGAAGTTGCCGGTTTGTGGTGGAAAGTTCCATGGTTTTCTTTTTAACCAGTTGATCAAGCCGTTGATTGATCTTCCTGCGGTAGGCTGCAACCCTGACGGCGAATAACACAAAAAATACCGCAAATGTCAGACTTATGCCTAATAAATAATTAAACTGCCTGTTTTTTTTGATTTGATCATCTTTCCCCTGGATAATGTCATCACTGAAACTTTGTTGAAAAGCGATGAATGCATCTTTGAATTTATTGGCCATTTTTTCATTGAACAAACTATCCTTATAGGATACATAATTTTTCAAATTCTCATATGCCCGGGGGTAATCCATTTTATTTTCATATATCTCGGAATACAGGGAATAATTATTTTCTAATCTTTCCCATGAATTGGCCTTTTTAGCCAGATCCTGACTTAACTGTAGGTGAATCAGTGCATCCTGAATTTCATTTCTGTTAAAATATATTCTTGCCAGATAATACTCGATGCTTGAATTCAGGATGGTCTCATTGCTATTAATTTCGAGATTTTTGGCATGGGTTAAGTACTCAATGGCCTCCTCATACAATCCCTGGTTGAAATAAGTCCTCCCTAATCCGAAAAATGTATCCGCCAGTGTTTTTGGATCGATTTTGTCCTGGTTATTCAGGACCATCCGGAAGGCATTATTCGCTTCCTGGTAATTTCCCAGCGCATTATAGCATAATCCCAGGTTTAAATAATTTACATAAACCCCATGGGTGATATTATTTTCATTCCTGACCTTCAACGCTAGTTGAAAGTAATTCAATGCTTCATTGATGTTGTTAATCTTATAATATATGAGTCCGATATTATTATAGGCAATTCCCTGGTAATTGTAGTTTTCCTGTTTTATTGCCAGTTTAAGCAATTTGAGATAATTTTCAACAGCCCGGTCATATTGGGAAGTATTCGTATAAACCAATCCAAGATTATTGTATAGATAGATCAGTCGGTCATTCAGATTATTTTTGATTGAGAGATCAATGGCCTCTACATAGTACTTTTCGGCTTCCAGATAGTTTGACCTTTTATTATTGATATAACCGAGGGCATTTCCTGCTTTAACAATGTATTCGGTGTCATCAGTTTCCCTGGCTACCTGATACGATTGCATGGCATAAGCCTCAGCTTTTTCAATGTCAGAGGATACATATTTGACAAAATAATTATAATAAACACTGTCCAGAACGGCTGGATTTAACTGCTCAAGTGAATCAATAAGTTCCTGTTCAGACTGTTGTCCAAATGAAAAAATGCTAAAAAATAATAAAAGGGTACATATGTACTTAGACATGTCAGTTAGAATTTCTTCTGATTTTCTTTTTTCGGAAAATTAAAAATATTCTGGAATAATCGATTACCATATCCATAAATACAGAATTTATTATATAAGTAATTAGTAAAATCATATTTTATTTTCTTAGTTTAATCAATTTTTTATATTAAAATAACCTTGAAATCATGAGAAAGTTACTCGTCATAATGATCGCAGTTTTCTTCTTTGGCTTTTTTAATGCGTGTTCAAAGGAAGATGTTACACCTGCCCAGGATGGGGGACAGGCAGAAGAATCAACCGATGAGCAGTGGAAAGATGAATAATAAAGCGCTTCATTCTTTGTCCAAAGGATGATATTTATGTTTGCTATTTGGTGAAACTTATTTCCATTTTTCAGGCCAATATTTGGATGCGAAACAATTTTGAACTCCATCTTAATATTCCTTTTTAATCGGGATGATTCGACCTAAGAACCTGTGAAAATAAAAATTTCATTTGACCATTTAATCGTCTGCAATAATCCACGATTTAAATGGTAGATGCATTCGCTGAATCCCTGGTTTTTTATTGCTGCATGACCCATATTTAAATGGATTGTCTCCTTGTATAATCGCGATTCTTACATTACCTTGTTTAATAAAAATGAGTATCGTGGATCGGGCTCTTGCACCCTTTTATAGATATTCTGTCCTTCAGCTTGATTGAGATATCGGGTAAACAAAGTGTTGGATATTCGCATCTATTTTTTAAAGGCTTCTTGAATTAAATGGGGATCAACACGAATATTTTTAAGAAATATAATACATGGCTCACCGCTTATGTTTCGATAGACGGAGATGATGAGGAGATATTAATTGCCAAAAAGATCTGGTGTACGTTAATGATCTTCGCTATTCTTACGCTTACTCCAAGTACGATTTTTTACATCATTTTCGGATTTAGAAATTGGACCATTGCGGGAGTTGTTTATGTATTGTTTCATATTTTATTACTCATTCTTTTTCATTTATTCAGAGGGGGAATCTGGGGATTCGTCATCGCAGCGCAGTTATTTTATTTATCATTTTCTTTTGTCATGGTTTTGAACACCGGTGGCATTCTTTATTCCGGTGGAACCGTTCTTATCGGATTGGTAGGTGGACCTATTTTATCATTAATTTTTACAAGAAAAAAATTGGCTTTTTTAATGTTGGGTCTCTATCTGATTTCCCTGATTATTGAACTTCTTTTGCAACCTTTATTAAAACATGATCCGGATATTTCACCCCCAGTGAATTTATTTTATTTTGTGGCACATCTTATGGTGGTTACAATAGCCATTTTTGCTGTTCTTTCGTATTTTATAGAACAGAACAAAAAAAATCAGGAGAAAGAAAAGAATCTCTTGTATAAAATATTGCCCGGGCCGATTGTTCGTGAAATCATGGAATCAGGTCAAGCCATACCTGTCAGATACGAGGAAGTAAGTGTTCTTTTTTCAGACTTTAAAGGTTTTACGAATATCGTAGCCAGTATTCCCGCTCGCAAATTGGTGGATGAACTAAATGATATTTTCCATCATTTTGATGATATAATCGTTGCAGAAGGATTGGAAAAAATAAAAACAATTGGAGATGGTTATCTCGCAGTTTGTGGGGTGCCCAGAAAAATATCATCTCATGCGAAAAAATGTGTGATGGCATCCAGGAAAATGCTCAATTACATCAATGAACGTAATAGAGAACACGCTATCAAGTGGGAAATCAGAATTGGAATTCATTCCGGCCCCGTCACGGCAGGCGTTGTTGGAACGAATAAATTTTCCTATGATATTTTCGGGGATACCGTAAACATTGCCAGCCGGATTGAAACTGCCGGTAAAGAAGGGAAGATTAATGTATCCGCATATACTTATGATCTGATCAGAGATGAATTTCCAGGTGAGTACAGGGGTAAAATCAAAACCAAAGGCAAAGGGGATCTGGATATGTATTTTCTGAATTAATTGAAAATTGACTGATTTTGGTAGAATCAATGTTTTTACTCGATCAGCCCTCTTCAAATGATTTTCTATAAATATTCATTCAATTTATTTTTCAGGTTGATGGCAGCATAACATCCCCTTCACGTGTTTCATTCCACTTTTATTTTGTTAATTTAGGAGGGTTAAAATACATGACCTATCTGATTTTTAAATTGGGAAATATGCAATTTTTTAAAGTGATACTGCCCGTTCTTTTAATTATACAAAGTTCCTTTTCAAATCTGTCTGCTCAATCTCACGCTTTTCTGAACGGATATGAGAAATACCTGCAGGGAGAAACCATTACTTATGGAGGTCCTGATCCCAGGGCGGAGAACGCACTGTTGGTCCGTTCCATGGATTCAACCCGGGTGATTCAGTGGAAATCGAGCCCCTTACCTTCCGGTTATAGCCGGAAGACAGTCTCATTTGTTTGGCTTTTTGGCATGGATGCTTCAATGGATCAACAGGAATTTACGCTTTCGGCCAATGGCCAGGACCTTATCACCTTCAATAACCCGGTCATCGCTGAAATGAACGACATTGAATATAAGGGTCGTGTGGGTACCTCGTTACGGCTACGGACCACCCTGATCGACCAGCATAAAGATGTGATGGGATATGCATTCCTGACTCTGCCTTTAAAATTGATCTCATCAGGGGATCCGGTTCTTCTTCAGGTAAGAGGTAAAACGTCGGGCAGCAGTATCTGGTATATGACATTTCAATATCCTGTTGAGGAAAAGGTCAGTATTCAATCACAGGATCTGCTTATCAATCGCAATGGGAACCGATTTCAGGCAATCCGGGCAGAAGTCGTTAATCTTGACCGGGAGAAGGAGATCCAGGTTCAGGCCAATGACCAGCCGGCCCAAAATTTTTCTATCAAGCCGGGGTATAATGAGTTTCAGTATTTTATACCGGAAGTTGAAAATAAGACAGAAATTTCTGTAAATATAAAATCCGGGGAAGGAGTTGAATGGATTCATACCTGTTCTGTAAGTCCGGTACGTCCCTGGACCATATACCTCGTACAACATACCCATACGGATATCGGTTATACCAGGCCGCAGAGTGAGATCCTGCCGGAACACCTCAGGTTTATTGATTATGCATTGGATTTTTGTGATCAGACTGACCACTATCCCGATGATGCCAGATTCCGTTGGACTTGTGAGAGTGCCTGGGCAGTGGACCAATATCTTCAAAGAAGACCGAAAGACCAGGTTGAGCGATTATTAAACCGTATCCGGGAAGGCCGGATCGAAGTCACTGCCATGCCTTTTAACCTTTCGGAAATAGCGGATGAAACTGCCTTGAAGAATATGCTGAGTCCGGTTAAACGTTTTCATGACAGAGGTATCCCTGTGACAGCCGCCATGCAGGATGATGTGAATGGGATTGGCTGGTGTCTCGCAGATTATTTCCCGGATATGGATGTCAAATATCTGATCATGGGTGAACATGGACACCGTGCAAGGATACCCTTTGCATTGCCCACTACTTTCTGGTGGACCTCCCCATCCGGGAAAAAAATACTTGCTTATCGCGGGGAACATTATATGTATGGCAATTTCCTGCTCCTTCATACTGGTGATCTTGATAGTTTCAGATCAAATCTTTTGAATTATTTGGATGAATTGAACGGAAAAGGGTATCCTTTTGACCAAATCTCACTACAATATTCCGGCTATGTGACTGATAATTCTCCTCCGGCATTAACTCCCAATCAGGTGATTAAAGCATGGAATGATCAATATGTATGGCCCAAATTAAGAAGTGCAACAGCCAGTGAATTCATGAGGTCTATTGAAAAAAACCATGGTGCTGAACTGGAAGAAATTTCAAAAGCATGGCCTGACTGGTGGACGGACGGATTTGGCTCAGCAGCCCGGGAGACGGCTGCGGTCAGGGAAGCCCAGGCAGAAATGAATATCACAATGGGGTTATTGTCGATGGCGGCCGTATTAGGAGCTGGGTTGGAGGATCAGGTTTATCAACGAATCGAAGATATTTATGATCATATACTCTTTTATGATGAACATACTTTTGGTGCAGCTGAAAGCATATCTGACCCTTATGCTGAAAACAGCATGGAACAGTGGGCCGAAAAATCCTCCTATGTCTGGGAGGCACTGAAAAGATCCAGGATCTTGCGGGAGGAGGCATTGGGATTCCTGCAGGAACAGGTACCGAGATATGATGTGGCCTCCATATCTGTATTCAATACACTGAATTGGTCGAGGTCTGGCCCGGTGCAGGTGTATATCGATCATGAAATGTTGGAGCCTGGGCAGTCTTTTGCCATTCTGGATGAAAATGGGAAATCCATCCCGGCGCAGGCGCTGTCCAGTCGATCAGATGGGACTTATTGGGCTTTATGGGTGGATGATATCCCCCCCATGGGATATAAATCTTTTCGGATTGAGAAAAAGGATGGCCTCCGATTTAATAATGAAAAGCAATCATTTCAGGGAAAATTTGAAAATAAATACTGGTCAGTGCGCATAAATCCTGACAATTCGGCCATGTCGTCCCTGATATACAAGGATTGGAATCATGAATTGGTAGATCCAGAAGTCATCTGGGAACCAGGTGAGCTGATTTATGAAAAGCTTTCTGACCGGCATCAGCTGGAATTATTTACACTTCAGGAAGAACCTCAAAGAATAAGCCTGAATGAAGTTTCACTCAATTTTCTGGAGGAGGGTCCTTTATGGACCACCCTTTCAATCAACGGTACTATGAGGGATTGTGCTTTGGGTCAGGTTTCAGTGGAGTATCGTTTTTATAATGAAAAACCATTGATTGAAGTAGTTTACAAAATGAATAAAAAACCAGTTACCGATCCTGAAGCCCTGTATGTGGCCTTTCCGTTTAAAATGGAGAATGGTGAAATCCTTTTTGATGCCCAGGGTGGGGTCGTGAGACCGGGGAAAGACCAGATTCCTGGAACAGCTTCAGACTGGAACACGGTGCAGAATTTTGTAGCCCTCCGTTCTGAAAAAGGACAGTTGTTGGTAAGTAGTCCTGAAATACCACTTTTCCATCTGGGGGGTCTGAATCTGGGAAATTTCAGTTATGACCATAAGCTGGCATCATCCCATTTTTATTCGTGGGTGCTCAATAATTACTGGACCACCAATTTCAGGGCCTATCAGGAAGGTGAACTGACGTGGCGGTACTTTATTACCTTAGCCGAAGAACCGGATAAGGCCACAGCCACGCGATTTGGATGGCAATCCAGAAATCCATTGGTTGGAAGGGTATTGCCTCACGGGAAGGATACAGAACGCAAGGGAACGGGAAGTGTTATTTCTGAAGATATATCCGGACTGTTATTGGTGAATGCCATGCCAGATCAGTCGGGGAATGGAATTATTTTTCAGCTTCGTGAAATATCAGGTAAGACATATCAAATGGATCCGGGAAAACTGATTAAATTTAAAGAGAATGCCGAATGCCATGAGGTAAATGTTTTGGGTGAAAGAATGGCAACGGAGGGTAAGGAAATAATTTTTGAACCATTTTCAGTACATTTTTTAAAAATTAAATGGAATGATCGATGACCATTACTTCTCGAGAAAGAGTTTTAAAAGCTTTTGATTTTAAATCCTCCAACCGTATTCCAGTAGATTTTTCAGGACACCGGTCTTCTGGACTATCGGCCCTCCTGTATCCCGGATTAAGGAAGGCACTGGGGTTGAAGCCAGCCCCTGTCAGGGTATATGATCCTGTTCAGCAACTTGCCATCCTGGACGAAGATATCCTCGATTTTTTCGGAATAGATACCATTGAGCTTGGGAGAGCATTTGCCTTGGAAGAAAAGGATTGGCATCCATGGGTCCTGCCGGACGGTACGGAATGCCTTTTGCCCGTTTGGGTAAATCCGGAACGGGAAGAAAAACGCTGGATCATTCGGAGTGAATCGGGAAGGATCATCGCCCAAATGCCGGATGGAGCCCGTTTTTTTGAACAGATATGGTATCCCTATTACCAGGAGGATTCTGATAAAAGTGATATCAATGCAGCGATGAAGGAATCCATGTGGCATACGGTCACAGCCCCACCGGGACCACTGGCCGATGGTCCGGAAGGCGAAAATCGGTTGAAATATTCCGCAGAAAAATTGCGGAAATCAACCAGCAGGGCTATTATCGGACTTTTTGGAGGAAATCTTCTCGAAACAGGCCAGATGTTATACAGAAATGATCAGTTTTTATTGATGCTGGCCATGGATCCCCCGGCTGTTCATGATTTCCTCGACAGGTTGACGGAGATCCATCTCAAGAACCTGGAAAGGTTCCTGGGAGCTGTGGACAATAACATCGATATCATCCTCTTTGGAGATGATCTGGGCATGCAATCCGGACCACAGATTTCACCCGAAATGTACCGGGAGTTTTTCAAACCACGACATCAACTGATGTGGAAAAGGGCCAAAGAATTGGCCGAGGTGAAGGTAATGCTTCATTGCTGCGGGGGAGTCAGGGAATTATTACCAGATCTGATCGATGCCGGTCTGGATACCATTAATCCGGTTCAGATAACCGCCCGGGGCATGGAACCTGATCAGCTCAAAAAAGATTTTGGAAAGGAAATAGTATTCTGGGGTGGAGGCTGCGATACACAGCAGGTTTTGCCAAATGGAAGTCCTGATCAAGTATATCAGCACGTCAGAAAGCAACTTGAAATTTTAAGCACAGGAGGAGGCTTTGTTTTTCAACAGGTTCATAATATACTGCCTGAAGTTCCGGTAGAGAATATACTGGCCATGTTCGAGAGTGTTAGGGATTTTAAATAAAATGTAAAATTTCCCCTCCCTTGAGGGGTATAGGGGTAGGCACAATAAATTGATCGTAAATAATTAACATTTTATTATCCAGGATTTTAGCGGAGATTTCTTGGCAAATTATCATATAATGAGTTTTGCTTAAATATAAGTAACTATTTTTTTCACTAAATCATAAAAATATGACCACCTTTATTTTTCGATCTTTGAAAAATTCCAGAATTTTTATTCAGAGTTTATTGGTTTTGTTTCTTTTTGCTTGTGAAGAGGTCCCCGAGCAAATTCCCGAATATGGCTGGTTTGATTTTGCCGTATCCGACCTCGATACTACGGGAAATGTAATCGACTTATCCTTTCTGAATGAAAAGAATGCCGGTGCGGCTGGATTTGTTACCGTTCAGGAAGGGCATTTTGCAGACGGAAATGGACAACGGATTAAGTTTTTTGGTGATAACCTTACTTTTTCAGCCTGTTTCCCTGAAAAAGAAACAGCTATCCGGATCGCTGCCAGTCTGGCGAAAAGGGGGATGAATGTGGTCCGATTCCATCATATGGATAATCGATCTACTCCTGATGGGATATGGGATGAGTCCAGGGAACAATTTGATCCGGACCAGCTGGATAAAATGGACTGGCTTATCTATCAACTGAAATCAAATGGGATTTATTCTAATTTAAATCTCCATGTGTCTTTTACCTATCCGGGGGTGGATTATGATATGACTCAATTTAATTACGGTAAAACGATTGACAATTTTTACCGTCCATATATTGAGATGCAAAAGGATTATGCCCGGAATTTGTTGACCCACAGGAATCCCTATACAGGCACTACTTACCTTGAAGAACCTGCTGTTGCCTTTATTGAGCTCAATAATGAAAATTCATTGCTTACCAATGTGAGGCTTTTACCCCAATTGAATATAGCACATCGTACAGCTCTTCTGGAACAATGGAAAGCTTGGTTGGGAACGCGTGGAAAAGGAGTGGGCAATCAGGATCTGTTTAAAATAATCGACGGCTATAATGATCAGTCTAACCTGGAACAGAAAGATTTAATGTGGTCCTTCCTGGTGGAAACGGAGATGGCCTATGCCAATGAAATGATCAGCTATGTCAGGGATGAACTGGGTGCCCAATCCCTCATTGCCGACACACAGGCCTCTTACAGTGGTGTAGCAGGTGTTTACAGGGAAGCCAGCTATTCTGATTACATTGACATGCATGCCTATTGGGAACATCCCAGGTTTCCTGGTATACCCTGGTCCAGGACCGATTGGCTGATCCGGAATTCATCCATGGTCACGGATAAAAATGCCGGAACCTTGAAAAGGTTTGCTCAACACAGGGTTACAGGGATGCCGTTGACCATCAGTGAATACGATCATCCGGCACCGAACTTTTTCTGCGCAGAAATGTATCCCATGCTCAATGCCGTTGCTGCCTTTCAGGACTGGGATGGGATCTATCATTTCGATTATAATGGTCCCTATGATGCAGGTCAGATCAATGGATTTTTCACAAGTGCCGGTCATCCCCTGAAGCAGATTTTCATTCCTGTTGGGGCGGTGATGTTCCGGATGGAGACAATAAATGCCGGGGAAAACAAGGTTCAGTTGTATCTGCCAAAAAATACAGTGATTCAACAATTGGTCGAATCCGAACAGGAAATGCGGCTTCGAGCGACCAGCATGGATCAGATATGGACCCATGCAGGCGCTCCGGAGGCACTCACCTTGATACGTCCGACAGAAGTGAACTTGACTGGTGAGGAATTGAAATTGTCAGAACCGGTGAATGAACCGGAAGGTCCCTGGACCAGTGAAACCGGTGAGCTTACCTGGGATAACTTGGATTCCCTGACCTCTGTATTTACAGTAAATGCAACAGCGGTTAAAGCCGCTGTTGGATACATCGGCGGGAGGGACATAGAGTTGGGCAATGTAGCCATCTCCATGGACTCCACGGAATATAACTGGGCCACCATTACCCTGACCTCACTGGATGGCGATCCATTGGAGACTGCAGGTAAAATTTTATTGGTTGCTGCGGGAAGAGTGGAAAATACCGGGATGGGCTGGAATGAAGATAAAACCAGTGTGGGAGCTGATTGGGGTACAAAACCCTCACGGGCGGAGGGAATTCCGGCTTATATTACACTTTCGGAAGTGGAAAGATTCAAAGTTTTTGCATTGGATACCCTGGGTAACAAGGGTCAGGAAATCAGGGTTAAAAGAACGAAACAGCAAAATACGTTTGTGATCGGTGCCCAGTATAAAACGTTGTGGTATCTGCTGGAAAGGGAATGAAGTGAGGGGTAATTTTAAGACGGGGAGATGGGGAGACGGGATTGTCGCGTCCTAAAATTAGTTTATGCCCTTTGGCATCCCTTTGGGATAGGTTTAACATATAATCCTGGTATTATTTTATTGCCCGATTTTCAGTATGAATTTTTCGGGTTCCATATGTAATTCCTGCAATGTGTACTATCTTCATGTCGTTTTAATTAAATTAATGCTGATAAAACCTGATCGATCATGTGGCTGATTCTGCTCCTGATTATTTCCATTCTGTTTATCATCCTGACAACTTCCAAGCTCAAGTGGCATCCTTTTTTTGCCCTGCTGATGGCTGCCTTGGGATTCGGGCTTCTATCTGGCACCATGAAGCCTATTCAGGTGATCAACTCCATCAATACAGGATTCGGAAATACAATCGGATATATTGGCATCGTCATTCTGGCAGGTTCAATCATTGGTAAATTCCTGGAAAAAACAGGTGGGGCCTACAGGATCGCACATAGTGCATTAAAGGTGACTGGTAAGAAAAATGTGCCTCTGGCCTTGAGCATTGTCGGATATATCGTAAGCATTCCGGTCTTTTGTGATTCCGCCTTCATCATTCTCATTCCACTTGCCAAAGCACTTTCAAGACAGGTAAGGATTTCAATCATCATCTGTGCCATGGCACTGGCGCTGGGGCTGTATGTGACCCATTCCATTATTCCACCAACACCGGGTCCTGTAGCCGCTGCCGGACTGCTTGGTGCAGATTTGGGATGGGTCATTCTGCTGGGATTACCTGTGAGTCTCATTGGTCTCTTGGGAGGGTGGTTGTATGCTGTGAAAGGAATTCCGTTCATGAATCATTCACTGCCTCTTGAAAACATGGACGATGAGATGTCATCTATCGTAAAAATGACCGAAGCGCCATCCTTGATCAAATCAGTCTTTCCCATCCTTTTACCTATTTTCCTGATCATATTGAGATCAATCAATGAACTGCCTTCCAATCCATTCGGAACAAGAGGAATTTCTATTTTGATCAGTTTCATTGGACAACCTGTCGCTGCGCTGATGATTGGTGTACTCGTTTCCTTCCTGCTTCCTAAAAAATTGACCAATGAAATGTTGTCTACAACAGGATGGCTAGGAGAAGGAGTGATGGCTGCAGCTTCTATCATCATCATAACGGGCTGCGGGGGTGCATTTGGACGCGTTTTGCAGGATTCGGGAATATCAGTCATCATTGAAGAAAACATGGCGGATGTCAGAGGATTATCGATCCTGTTACCTGTGATCATTGCGGCCGCCCTAAAATCAGCCCAGGGTTCTGGAACCGTCGCCATTATCACCACCGCCAGTCTCGTCGCTCCCATGTTATCTTCCCTTGGTCTAGATTCTGGTTTGGCAAGGGCCCTGGTTGTGGTAGCAATCGGTTCGGGATCTATGATGGCCAGCCATGCCAATGATAGCTATTTCTGGGTAGTTACCCAATTTTCAGGAATGACTGTAAATCAGGGATATAAATTTCAGACACTGGGGACCTTGCTGGTTGGAATATTGTCCGTATTCGCCACATGGATTCTATCTATTATTGTACTTTGATTAATAGTTAAGGGAATTATAGGCACATATATGAATTAAAATATTTTAAAATGATTAATTTTCAATTGACCAAAATTCGCCAGAATTTTATTCAAAATTCATTGAAGGATGTAAAAGGAGAACTGAAAAAGGAATTATTACGATTCGTCAATCACATAAAGGCAGGATCAAAAATTGCCATTGCAGTTGGAAGCCGCGGGACCAATCACCTTGATTTAGTGGTTAAAGAAACAATCGATTTCATAAAAGAACAAGGAGCCATGCCATTTATCGTTCCTGCGATGGGAAGCCATGGAGGAGCTACAGCGGAAGGACAAGTGGCCATTCTCCGTGATTATGGTATCACGGAAGAAAAAATGAGGGCACCGGTGAAAGCTTCCATGGAGGTAGTGGAAATACCCAATGATGCGGATCCCAATCCATTGTTTATGGATAAGCTGGCTTTTTTATCCGATGGCATCATCATGATCAATAAGATCAAACCGCATACTGATTTCCGGGGAACCTATGAGAGTGGATTGATTAAAATGTCCGTCATTGGTCTGGGAAAAGAAAAAGGAGCCTTTACCATGCATAAATTTGGCATATATGGCCTATCTGATCTTTTGCCGTTTGCATCCAGAAAAATTCTTTCGATTGGAAAAATAATTGGGGGAATTGCACTGGTTGAAAATGCCTACGATGAGACCATGCTTGTGAAGGTTTTGCTGACAAATGAAATGTTACAGAAGGAGCCTGAATTATTGGAAATTGCGAAATTAAATAGGCCTGCATTCCCGGTTGAAAATATAGATGTCCTGATCCTCGACAGGATCGGGAAAAATATCAGCGGGGCAGGTATCGATACAAATATTATCGGCCGATTAAAAATTCAGGGACAGCCGGAACCATTAAGCCCCACCATCAAAGCCATCATGGTGTCCAATCTCTCAGATGAATCTCATGGAAATGCCACTGGGATGGGTTTGGCCGATGTGGTAACCAGAAAACTGGCTGAAAAGATCGACTATGATGTTACTTATACCAATATCGTTACCAGTGGTTTTCTTGAAAGGGGTAAATTACCAGTGGTGGCAGAAACAGACCAGAAAGCATTCGAATATGCTTTACGAAGTTGCGGGTATGTTCAACCGGGGGACGAACGCATTCTTCGTGTAAAAGATACCTTACACCTGGATGAAATATATGTATCAGAGGGTATTTTAAGGGAAATAAGGGATCGTTCCGATATAGAAATAATGGAAACAGGAGTCAATTTAATGGATCAAAAGGGCGCTCTAAGGAATTTTGATTAAATTTCCATAGGCTGGAGCGACATAGATGAATCTATCTTTTCATTGATTATGAAAATCAGAATATGATAAAATTACTCGTCATTGCTGACGATCTTACAGGTGCCATCGATGCGGGGGTTCACTTTGCAGAAAGAGGAATTACCACCAGGGTAATCCCGGTTTTTACTCCGGAAATTCCCAACGTAAATCTGGATGAATCCGTTGAAGTGGTGGTTATCAATACGGAAAGCCGGCACATTTCTCCCGACTGTGCTGCCGGTCAGGTGATGCGTGCAGTACGATTTGGGTTGGATCATGGTGTCCGTTTTATCTATAAAAAAACCGATTCAACCTTAAGGGGGAATATTGGTGCAGAGCTGGAAGCATTAATGAATGCTACCGGAATGGATCAAATCCCCTTTATACCTGCCTATCCGGCATTAAAACGGTTTACCAGGAGAGGTTATCACTATCTGGGAGATCAATTGTTACATCAAACTAAATTTGCAGAAGATCCTCTTGAACCGGTGACAAGCAGTTACATTCCTGAAATACTTCAACCACAGACCTCTTGTGAAACAGTGCTTCTTTCATACCCCTATAAAAAAAACCTGGATTCATTAGCAGGCAGTGGAAAGAAAATTCTTGTCTTCGATTGTTCTTCCGAGATAGATCTTAACAGGATCGGTGGTTATCTGGAAGAACATAACTGGTTCTCGGTCGTGGCGGGATCCGCTGGTTTTGCTCCTGTTTTTGCAAGGAAATTGTCCTTTTTGTCACGGGATGTTCAATCAATCAAAATTACGGGATCCTGTCTGATCATCAACGGAAGTTTAAATCCGGTATCCCTGGAGCAGATCCGGAAGTTGGAAGATACCTCCATTCAAAGTTTATACCTTGAACCGTCGCTTTTGAATTCTGATATGAATCATCAGGATCGATGGGATGACCTGGCGGCAAAAGCGAGGAAAATATTGCAGAATGGGGAAGATATTCTGATAAATTCCATCACTACGAAAAAAGATCTCCAGTTATATTTGAAAAAAAAGCATGGTTTCGTAGTTCCCAAGGAAGTTTATTCAAATGCAGCAGAACGTTTTGGACATTTCCTTGCACGCATTTTAAAAACAAATGACGTTGTGATGATGGTCATTATAGGGGGAGACACCTTGATGGCCCTGATCAGGGAGATGAATATAGTTATCATCCAACCTATCCATGAAATTTTACCCGGTGTGGTATTGTCGAAAGTGAAGATTTATGATCAGGTCATCTACCTGGTCACTAAGCCTGGAGGATTTGGTGAAAAGGATACACTCCTCAGGATTATTCAAAGCATTAAAAATTAAGAATATGATTGGAATAACATTGGGAGATCCAAATGGTGTGGGACCGGAAATCCTTCTCAAAGCATTCAAAGAAAATAAATTATTGAAAAATTCCTTTGTGATCGGCGATTTTGAGATCATTCATTTCTGTAATGAACATCTGGACTATCATGTACCCCTCAATAAAATGAGCTCTATGGAGAATTTTCAGAGGAAACATTTAAATATTTTTGATCTGGCCTTACTTTCTGAAAAGGATCTGACCATTGGGAAAATATCGGAAAAAGGAGGGAATGCCTCCCTGAAATACATGGAAAAAGCAACTGAAATGGCATTGGGTGGCGCCATTGACGCCATTGTTACCCTGCCCATTCATAAGGAAGCCGTACGTTTGGTCAATCGTGATTTCAGGGGGCATACGGACCACATCGCAGCACTCTGCCAGGTTGAAAACTTTACCATGATGCTCGTGTCTGATCCATTGATCGTCACCCATATTTCAATGCATGTATCTATGAAAGAAGCCTTGAAGCGGATCAGAACAGCACACATCTTGGAAGTGATCCGGTTGACCCATCAAGCGGTGACCCGGCTAAGGCCAATGGTACGAATCGCCGTGGCTGGACTCAATCCCCATGCGGGAGAACACGGAGCTTTCGGCAGCGAAGAGATCCTGGAAATTGAACCAGCTGTGAAATCAGCCAGGTCGGAAGGAATGGATGTAGAAGGACCGTTACCTCCGGATACTGTATTTTATCAGGCAGTTCATGGGAAATATGAGGCTGTTGTATGTATGTATCATGATCAGGGTCATATACCCTTGAAATTACTTGCCTTTGACGATGCTGTGAATGTAACACTTGGATTACCGATCATCCGGACTTCCGTGGATCATGGAACTGCCTACGATATTGCGTATCAGGGGAAGGCTTCCATACAGAGTTTCTGTAATGCGTTGAATCTGGCTGACCGTCTTATTCAGTGGAATAAATAAAAACCTTAAATCAACCGCCTGCATATGTATCATTTAAGAAAAGCAGAAAGTGGAGAGGAGGATAAAATTTTCGAATTGGTTAAAACAGTATTGTCTGATTATGGTTTGAAAACAGATCCGAAGGGGACGGATCAGGACCTGTCAGATATTGATCGATATTATTTCAATCAGGACGGATGGTTCTCAGTGATCGATCAAGATGGTAGGATCATTGGTTCGTATGGGATTTACCGTATCAATGATTCTGTCTGTGAATTGAGGAAAATGTATTTATTAAATGAGTACCAGGGTCAGGGACTTGGCAAACGAATGATGGAAGATGCCCTGAAAAAAGCCAGGGAACTAGGCTATTCAGAGATGATCTTAGAATCCAATAGTGTTTTGACGAAAGCATTGGGATTGTATCGAAAATACGGTTTTATGGTATATACTCCAGCGCATTTATCGGATCGGTGTGATCTAACCATGAAAAGAAAAATATAACTAACTCCGGTGAACTTTATTTATGCCATTTCTTTAAATTTCTTGGATGTTATTAACTGGTGCGATAATTAACTCATTTAAATTTTGTGAAATTAAGCGAATTGTAAGGGAAGATGCAGATTAAGAGAACCATCGATAAAATTCCAGGCGGAATGATGGTGGTTCCCCTGCTTGTGGGATCAGTCATTTATACCTTTTTCCCGGAACTATTGGAGATAGGAGGTTTTACCACCGCCTTATTCAAGGAAGGGGCCAATGCCCTGATTGGGGCATTTCTTTTGTGTATGGGGGCTGGGATTTCTTTCAGGTCAACCCCGAAAGTTCTGCTAAAAGGAGCAGCCATTACCCTCAGTAAATTTGTTATTGCTTTGATCATTGGACTGGGGATTAATTATTTTTTTGGATTGGAGGGAGTCTGGGGCATGTCGGCGTTGGCCGTGATTGCTGCCATGAGCAATACCAATGGAGGATTATATGCGGCGCTTGCAGGAACCTATGGAGATCAAACTGATGTTGGTGCCATTGCGGTCATTTCAATCAATGACGGACCTTTTCTCACGCTCATTGCTTTAGGGGCCTCAGGAATAGCCAATATCTCGGTCATGAATTTAATAGCCGTGATAGCTCCTTTGTTGATTGGAATGATCCTGGGAAACCTGGATGGTGAGCTGAGAAAATTTCTGGTCAATGGAGGGCCTTTACTGATTCCATTTTTCGCCTTTGCCTTAGGCGCCAACCTGGACCTTGAGAATTTAATGAAAGCAGGCATCCCAGGGATATTTTTAGGTGTCCTCACAACTTTTCTGGGTGGTTTTTTTAATATTATGGCCGATAAATTATCCGGCGGTAGTGGGATTGCCGGGGCAGCCGCCTCAAGTACTGCAGGAAATGCGGTGGCCACGCCTCAAGCGGTAGTTCTGGCAGATCCTTCGCTCGCCGGTGTGGCAGCATTGGCTACACCCATGGTAGCGGCCTCCACCATTACAACTGCCATTTTAACTCCTTTATTGACCTGGTTGGTTTATCGCAGAAAAAAATTGAATATGATAAGATCAAAAACTTTATAAAAAATGAATTTAAAGGATGATTATAAAATACCTGCCGGTACACATATCGGTCATATCCATTTGAAGGTGGCGAATTTGGAACGCTCCCTCGATTTTTATTGTAATCTCCTCGGTTTTGAACTGATGACAACCTACGGAACCGATGCGGCTTTTATTTCTGCGGGTGGATACCATCATCATATAGGATTGAATGTATGGTTTAGTAAAAATGGTCTTCAGCCTCCCAAAAATTCAGTCGGTTTATTTCATGTGGCCATCTTATATCCAACCAGGAAAGATCTTGCTTTTATTTTTAATCGTCTCAGAAAGGAAGGATATCCAATTTCAGGTGCTTCGGATCATGGCGTATCAGAAGCGATCTATCTGAATGATCCGGATGAAAATGGGCTTGAGTTATATTGGGATAAACCGGAAAACGAATGGCCTAAAAATGATGAAGGTCAGCTCATCATGTATACTGCGCCGCTTGATCTGGAGGCTTTAATGGATGAGTTGGGGAAAACGTGATCTATTTTCTGTTTTTCAACCTCATAGAGGATCATATCTTAAATTGAATCAAAGAAAATCTTTGACTGGATTTATTATAAAAACTTTCTGGTATGTTTTTAAAGATCATGGACCATCAGTAATTTAAGCGTATAAAACATTCGAATACATTTTGTGAAAGGAATATTTGCTCCATTATCCAAGAATAAAACAAAAAGACTCCAACAGGGAGGTGTTTTTGTACCCAGCCCGCTGGCACTGGATGAAAACAAAACGCCGATCGAGTCCTACCAGCGGTTACTGACCCTGTATTATATAAAATCAGGAGCTACTGCGGTGGTGCCAGGAGCACATACCGGGGAGTTTGCACTGAACGATCTGGAGATCTATAGGGACTGGTTAAGGTGGGTAAAAGAGATGACAGTTGATTATGGTGAAAAAATGATCCTGATGGCGGCCGTAGGAGGGAATAACTTCATGAAACAGGTGGAACTGGCGGCTGAATTCGGTTATGACCTGGTGATGATTGCCCCCACTGCTTTTTCGGGTAAAAATGAAAAAGAAGTGATTGGCATGATTCAAACCGTTGCCATGATAATACCGATATTTGGATTTGAATTACAAAGAGCGATTCCTGGAGCCTATTCATTCAGTCTTCAGTTATGGGAATCCCTGTTTGAATTCTCCTATGGGGCGAAAGGGGCCTCCTTCGATACCTATCGTTCATTGGTCATGCTAGAAGCTGCCGCCAGATCCCCAAGAAAGGAATTTTTAACTTTATTGACCGGCAATGATGACAGGATCGTGGATGATCTGATGGGAGAATATGCATTTGAAATTGAGGGAGAAAAATCAGTGGTTCAATATCATGGTGGGCTTCTTGGACATCTGGCAACCGATACACGTGCTGCCGTAAAATGGGTTCAGAAAATATTGGATAAAAGGAAAACAGGATATTGGGATTTCAGCCTTTCAGAAAAAGCACTGGCCCATGCTGTGAACCGATGTAATATGGCTTTATTCGACGCCTTGGGAAATTTTGAGAATTCGGTCTGGGGGGTTAAATACAGATTGACTTCACTTGGTTTACTACCTGCTCCCAATTGTTTTGCTGAAACAGGCCGCTCCGGACAGGCAGAAGCAATCGATCGGGTATATCGGGAATACCCGGAGATCACTGATCATGAATTCCTCCGGGAAAACCTGGAAAGTTTTAAAAAGGAGGTAGGGATCCGGAATGGATAGTTGATCTAAAATATTATTAGCATTGTGGGACCTGTTGCCTAAATAGTGAAAAATCGTATTTTAAATGATTGAATACATCTAAAATACGATTAATAAAAATATAAATAATGATCGAAATTCCCCTCCTTGGAGGGCAGGTCCAGGATATATTCCGGAAGAAGAATAGTGGATATAAAACTGAAAATGAGTTCTTTAACATTAATCAGATATAATTTTAGTTTAAATGAAATTCAGTGATATAGAAAACGAAAAGCAGCTCTGGGATTTTATGACGGATCCCTCTGAAAAATTAGTTCAGTGTGTTTCGCGGCTGGATGGAGACTTGCTCGTGCTGGGTGGAAGTGGTAAGATGGGAAAAGAGCTGGTAGGATTGATCCGGAATGCAGATCGTCTGACTGGTAAATCACGGAATATTCAGGTCGCCTCCACCTTTTCAAATAAGGAGGATCGGGACATCTTTAATGAAATGAATGTAACCTGTCTGAAAGGCGATCTTTCTGAAGAAAAATTTATTCAATCTTTACCGGAGGCTCCTTTTGTGATATATATGCTGGGATTCAAATTTGGGAGTAGATCTGACTGGAGAAAGACCTTTCACATAAACGCCATTGTACCTTATCTCATTGGGAAGAAATACCCTCATTCCAGGGTTGTTGTTTTTTCCTCTGGCAATCCTTACCCGCATACCCCGGTTTCAGAGGGAGGATGTATCGAAACTGATCCCCTGGATCCGGCCGGGATCTACGGCTGGAGTATTGTCGCCAGGGAAGGAGCCTTTGCTACCACAGCGCTGCAATTTCCGGATCAGAAATTATGTTTCTTCAGGCTCATGTATGCACAACATTTATATTATGGGGTATTGGTTGATCTTGCCCGGATGGTCTGGAATAACGAACCAATTTCCCTGAAAATGCCTGCCGTCAATCTGATATCTCAACGGGATGCCAATGAGATCGCGATCCGGTCCCTGGAATTTTGCAGCCATCCTTCTTTTATTCTGAATGTAGCCGGATCGACGGTAAAGGTTAAAAAAATTGTCGAAAAAATGGGCCTCCTGATGGGCAGATCTCCCCAATTGATTGATGATGAACAGGCTGAAGCACTCCTGGCCAACGACAGATTATGCAAAAAAACTTTTGGTGAGTACCGGGACGATATAAATGAGATGATCGAGGCAGCCTCCTGGTGGGTCATGAATGGAAAAATGACCTGGGATAAGCCCACCTATTTTGGACGTGCGGATCATAAATACTGAGTTCATGGAACCTGCCAGCCTTCATCCAGATCATCATTCAGCTGAAAAACAGTTAAATTTATCAGCATCGAATATGTCGGACTATGGTTACGCCAGGTTTTGTTATGTCGAGGAAAAAGAAAAAATTCTCAGGCTTGGCTTTCGGATGATCGACCTGGGGCGTCATGCAGATGGTTCCCCAGAATTCCTGAAGATCCTCATACCTGAAAAATATCTTTTCTTGCTTTCCAGGGAAAGAGACCAGAAACTAAACCGACTGGCGGATTTTTATCTGGAGGAGGTAGGGGACCAGATCGATCATTTGAAAATATTAAGCAAAAGGGCTGGATGGAATCAAACCGAAAAGGATCTGGAAATATTGATCCAGATGGCCAAACATTCATACTATCTAGCCAAAATTAAAACAAACGAAAAAAATATCCCCTTAGGAAGTGGGGCATTGGTAAACCTGGGAGAAAATATTTCATGGATCAGCATGATCCTGGTGCATGCGGAGGTCCGCCGGCAGGGGATTGCAGCTTGTCTTTTATATCATTGTCTGCAAAAGGCAAGAACAAAAGGAAAAAGCCGGATTGTGGGCCTGGATGCAACACCAGGAGGCAAAAAACTGTATGACCTTCTTGGTTTTGAAAAATCCTTTTCAATCCGGAGATGCAAAGTGCCGGTTCACATATCCTATCCGAATTCGCCGGGCATATCTCTTGAACCTTTCTTCCGGTATGATTCCATCAGTGATTTTCTTTATCAAAGAGGATTTGAAGGTAGGGATAATTTATTCCGTTCCCTGCTAAAAGTGTCCAAGGGAGGATGTTTCATTGCCAGGAGCAAAAAAGCTGTTGCAGGATTGGTGATGAGCAGGCCAGGAGCATTGAAACCTTATGTGGGTCCGTTGATCGCAGATAATGAGGAGGTGGCTGCAATGTTATTGGGAAAAGCCCTTTTACATTGGAAAGATCAGGGAATTGACCAGGTGTTGATCGATGTTCCATCAACAAAGTTAAAAAAACTCTCATCAGAAAATAAGGATGGGGACAGTAAAGGCGATATACCTGTTCTGGTGGAAGATGGATTTTTAAAGGGAAGTTACGTTTTGAGAAAATTTGACAGGATGTATCACCTGGTATCTGAAAAGAATCAGGAAAGCATTTTTAATTTTCTTAAGAACGATTTCTCAAAAGAAGATAAAATAGCCAATATGCTGGATGAGTCCGAAAAAAGTTATGGTAATACGATGGCATATGTTGAAAAAGAAAAAAATGAGTTACTCAGGTATCAGTATGCCATTGGCGGACCGGAATTCAGTTAGTTTATATTGTTTATTCGCTTTTAGATACATTTTTAAAATAGCATGTATGGGGTAACGGTTTTCTAATTAAGTTTTATAGAATCAACTCCTATTTCCAGCTGATTATCTAGTATTCATTGATTGGTTTTCAAGGGTCCACCCCTAAAATCAGGAACATTCAAAGAGGCTCAGTTTATAACAAACTATACACCAGGTAGGATTAAAGCGCTTGACGTTATTGCCTGATAGACATCCATATCCAAGGGTAAACCATGGAATAACCAGTCAATTAACTTCCAAGCAGTACTGGTCTGTTAGTATGAATCGCCGCTTCTGTCCAACTCATCAGCCCACCCAGTCAGTTCGGCAATCCTTTTGTTCATTTCGAAAGTGTATTTTTATAATTTTTTTTTGGATAACTGTACCCTCTTTACTCACTCAATTTCAACCTCACTTAAATTGTACCACCCTTGAGAATCACGACCTTCTATGGCCAACTTTACAGCAACTTCTTTGGAAAAGGGATCAATCAATGCCAAAACCAGATTATACCTTCCCGGTTTTATATCAGAAGGTATTTCCAGATCCAAGCTCAAGGTATGTTTTCCAGGTAGCCAATCCCTCAGATCGGTATTGTATGATGGATCTTGGATGATCATGCCCTGGGATCTACGATCTTTAGGAAGTAATTTAAACCTGATAAGATAATTTCTATATGGCGGAGCTACGCCCAGATTCTCCCATTCGCTTTCAATATGAAGGTTTTGGCCTGATTTGACGTTTGAAGGCAATGTGATATAGTTTATTACAAAACGATATCCCATCTTTTTAATAAATTCTTCCAATTCACCCCACCATCTTGGAGGTATCGGCGACGATTTATTATTAAAAACCGAAATATGCCAACGCAAAGCTTCATTCATAATAAACTCAATATCATATCCTTCGTCAGCCCATCTTTGCATTACTCCACAAGATTCAAAACACACAGGGGCATGCTTCCAGGCATCGTTCGCATCCGCTTGATCCAGCGACTGTTGATAAGAATCCCTCATGTGATTCCAATCCGTACTCCAATACCCAAGGTCTCCTAAACAATCCGCTCTCCAACCTGTCCCGTTACCAATGGCGTAAGCCAGTTCCTTCTCACCCCCAATAAGCATGATCAATGGAGTCTTATCAAAACTATCAAGATAAATATCAACCAATGCTTTGCGGATCTCGGGTTTGACTAACGGAAGGGGCTCAATAAATGAAAAATGCCATTCACCCCAATGTCCTAAGGAGCGTATATCTATATGGTCAATATCCGGATTCCCATCATATCGTTCTCCAAAATTCTTTACCAACCGCCCCATGTATTCCAGGTATAATGGGTCATTGTGATCCGGCATCCAGCTTTTACCTCCACCACGCTCCGGCGTATATTCAAATCCCTTCGCACCTAAATCCCTGTACCATGGTGGAGCACTGCCATTCGCGGGCATAATTCCCAGGGCTACCCTTTGACCACGGGATTTTGCAGTTTCAATGACTTCATCAATTGTATCCCAGCGATAATTACCATTCTCAGGTTCTATATCACTCCAGTAGAAACGCCAGTAAGCTATTCTTGAAGTGGGATATCCTTCAACATCGCCATCAAACGAATTGGCTGTTGTAATTCCCTTTCCGGGATTATAAAGAACATCATCGATGACTTCAGGGAAAACGGTATGTTTTCCGGGATTACCCCGGAATCCGGTTTGTGCCAGGGCAATTCCATTAAAAACTATCAGTTGGGAAATAATAATAATTTTGACATACATACTAAAAAAATTTAATTAAACTCAATAAAAAGGAAACCCATTAGAACTCATTCAAATCCTTAAATTATTCAGATTATTACAGATGATTAAGCAAGTATTATCAGGTAATTTATCAAGTCCTGTTACACGTTTCTGCAGTCTCTTCATTATTATCACAAATAGTATACTCGCTTCCAGGATATTTTTTCTTTTACTTTTATTTATTCAAAATAAATAATTACTACAAGACAAAAAAATATAAACTGAGTTTCATAACCGGAATTTGTACATTAAATACATTGCATACATTGGGTCCTTTATTTGTATGGTTTGAGATATGCGATTTGAATTCTGATATAATTTTTTTAAAAGTACCGTTCTAAAATCGAATCTCATTAAGTTTTTCAGAAACGGATTGGGGCTTTATTTTTGTCATCTATTGGAATAGTAGCCTATGATTTTAATATACGGTTTACTCTTTTTTGTCCTCAATCTCTATTTTTTAACTTTGAGCTTACCTTCATTTTTTTTAATGTAATTTGCCTATTTTTATTCCATGATAATTCACAGGAATATTTTACGTTTTATTGGTCCCGGGATCATTACTGCCGCTCTGATTTTCGGACCCGGGAGCCTTATCATTACTTCCAAGCTGGGTTCTTTATTCCAGTACAGGCTGCTTTGGCTGGTGGTACTTTCTACCTTTTTCATGATCATATTTACCATCATGTCTGCCAGGTTCGGATTGGCAATGGATCAATCCATGATGCAGACCCTAAGAAAGAAATACGGGAGATTCTATTCAGTAGTGATTGGAATATGTATTACCGGTGTAACGATTTCCTTTCAGACAGGCAATGCGATCGGGGCAGGCCTGGCGGTTGGTGGTTTATTTAACCATTCCCCAATGCCCTGGACCCTCTTTTTTTCACTTCTGGCCATCGTCATGTTATTTTTTAAATCTTTTTATCGTTTGCTTGAAAAAGTGATGATCCTGATGGTGGTCATCATGATAGGTTCATTCCTGATCACGCTGGTGATTTCAAATCCATCTCTGGGGGAGGTATTGGAAGGATTCTGGCCGGTGATTCCGAAAGGTTCCGAATTTTTGTCGATTGCACTGGTTGCTTCGAGTTTTTCCCTGGTAGGGGCTTTTTTCCAGTCTTATCTCGTACAACAGAAAAACTGGAAAGTACAGGATAAAAGGATCTGTATCCGAGAAGGTATTTCAGGGATCATTATCCTTGGTTTTATTTCCATACTTGTCCTGATGACGGCCGGAACTGTTCTTCACACACAAGGAGTGGAAGTCCGGACTGCTGCTGACCTGGGCAAGGTACTTGAGCCCCTGTTTGGTCCTTTTGCATTCGGGATCTTCATGGTAGGTCTGTTTGCTGCCTCCTTTTCTTCGCTGATAGGAAATGCCACGCTTGGCGGAAGTATACTTGCCGACACCTTATCCCTTTCAACGGATTTACGTACCTGGCCGGTGAGGTTGTTGATCATGACCTTTATCGCCATTGGTGCTACCATTGCCGTCACTTTCAGACAGTTTGGCATTGAATTGATCATCGGAGCACAAGCTTTCACCATTTTATTTGCACCTTTTGTTGGTCTGGTAATTTTTCTTTTATCCAGCAACAGAAAAATGATGGGCTCATTACAAAACGGACCCTGGATCAGGATCATGGGCATCATAGGATTGGGATTGCTGGTCATACTGGCGCTGGCCAATGCCTACCTGATGATATTTGAAGTGTGAAAAGGTATAAATAACTGGAATAGAATAGGATATCTCCAGGAACTTTCACCTTCTCACACTTGTATCATGATACGTGTTTATATGGCTAATCAATGGGTTCCAATATGAAGGCCAGATCATTTCCCACATAATTTGCATGGGATCCTTCTATCTGCATTTTAGGAATTTCAAAACTTATTTTTTTACGATTATTCTCAATTTCTTCATCGTAAATAAATGCCCCTCTCCAGGTATGGTAGATCCTCAGCCTGTATTTCCCCTGATCGACCTCCGGCAATGTAATTGTTTTATTGGCCATATCGGTTTTGGCATTCGCCACCCATCCGAAAATCAGCTGATCGCTTCCCATGGCATATCCATCACCATCTGAATTTTCAACTGCTACCGGATGGATATTGGTGAGTTTTGAAAAGGGGATTTCATCAACGAACTGGCGGAAATTCAGCAATTGATAAGTGATCACATTATCATTCAGCCGGTTGGAATATGCCCACCAGAAAGGTGACATGGCAGTTCCTGTTGCCAGGGTGACCCAGAGCGCATTGTGATATTGTGAAAGGTATCCAGGCATACTCATTTCATAAAACATGTGATCCCATCCTGTTTCAGGGATGATAGCCGGTTTCTCAAAATTGTTCCACAATTTCTGTACCTGACCGGCATAATTCCGGTAGCTGTAGGTCAGCGGATGGGTTTCCGAGGATTCGATGCTTCCATCCCGGATAATGGGGAATCCTTGCGCTTCATAGATTTCCCTGCCGGCCATATCAAAAATTTCATATCCTTCCTGCCACCACTCCTTGATACCACCACTTCTGGTCCCTGTGGTAGGATGATTATACGGATCGTTTTTCTTGAAATATTCATGGATCTTCCGTCCCCAGTTGGCGGCCCCTAGGCTGTCACCGGTTACCCATCCTTCCGTACCGTTCACTTCATCAACGACAAACCAGATGCCCAGGGAACGGCTGTAAGCCCAACGGGCCACAAAATATCTGAGTAGTTTTTCCTGGTATTTCCAGGATTCATCGTCACTGAAAAAATCTTTTACGTTACAGACCAACTGATAGGGGTTGGAATTCCACCGGCTGTTTCCTCCTCCCCAGACCTTTTCAGATATATAGGAATGAAACCATATATTAAGACTGAGCAGCATTTCACGATCCTCACACATCTCAAGGAGTTCATCCAACCTTCCACATAAATTCTGGTCGTATCTGCCCAGGCCACTTCCCCATGTTTCCAGCGGGGTTATAAAAGTACTGATGAAATTCACGCCAAGTTCTTTCAGATGATCGAGTTCTTCTGGCGTAATTCTCCCCTCATTGAATTCAGCATATCCGTCGTTGAACCATAGACCCACACCAAAATAAGAGGATCCATCGGCATATTGCAGATACCTTTTATTGGAAGCGATCTGCATAGGTCCATTATACGGGGAATCGATCACTACAAAATTCATCGTCTCACTGGTCGTCTCACCACTTCGGTCACGGACCTGGATCACGTATTTCCAGGATCCTTTCTCGTGGGGAGAAAACCGTACCATCCACATGGTTTGCCATGAGGAATAATTATAAAAGCCAAACATCTTCCACTCCTTGCCTGAAGGGGAAGTAAAAATGGCAGTCACATCGATTTCATCCGGATCAAAAGGATTCACAAAATCACCTTTTATGTCAAAACGTGTTTCCAGTTTATCGTATATTCCAACGGTATCCAGGTTCTGCCTGACATTGGAAATTTCAGGATTCCCGAAAGCCTTCGATGAGAAAATGATAAAAGCTGCTGCCAGCAGCATAAATCCAGTATTTTTCATAATTAAAAATGGTTTATATCAATCGACAAAAATAAAATTAAACTCAAGCTAAAAATCAAGTAAATCAGCTTCCCCCAATAAAAAGGCATCAGGTAGGAATATACAAAAATTGAGTCATCAAAATAAAAAGTTCCTCCTTCTTTTACAATATATTAATTTTTTAAAACTGTTAAAAATCCAGGGGATATAATTGATACGGAATTTAATGAACCCAAGTAAAAAATCTATTGTGGCCTGGTTAATTATCCGCTTTGGGGGAATTGCCGGATCCCTGGAGATTGAAGTAGCAAATCAATCGAATATTACCTGGATGAAAATTTAAGTTTTTATGATGGAATTCAGTATTTTTCAACGCTTTCATTTGAAAACAACTTTATTTTATTTAAAATATGTAAATTTTCCCATGTAAACAGACGACATGTTTAACTCCACTGATTTTTTATTGAGGCTGATTTTTAAAATGATATCTCTCACGGGTTTTACTTTAATTAGATATACAAGTCATGAAAAGAATTGCCACTATTTTCAGCACCTCTCTGCTGGTACTTATCACTGCAAATCACTGTTCTCAGAAGATCCCTGCAATTAAATGGTCTATCGATGACCGGGAATACTTGGAAACTCCCGGTTTTAATGTACTGGTGTTTAACAACTATTATCCTGTTGGAAAACAGGGTGGTGTCGAATTTATACACCATGATGAAAGAGTGGCCACGAATGGATACCTTAGCGTAGAACTGCCTTCCGGCCAGAGCTTTCCACGTCCGGAGAGGGCGGAACGAGTAGTAGATCAGGAAAACATGGTCATTACAGCCAGGGTCAAAACAGAGGGATTTGATTTTGATTACAACATCCGGGTATGGCCGGAAGATCAAAGAGTTCATCTGGCCGTCGACCTTGATCGCCCCATTCCTTCAGAATGGAAAGATAAAGTGACTTTTGACCTTTTATTGTACCCTGTATCCTATCGGGGTAAGTCTTATCAATTGGGGGATCAATTTGGTGTATTTCCGGTAGAAGGGCTGGGCCCGATGTCCAGAGATGCTGAGGGCCGGATAGAGAATTTACCCATTGCACGGGGTACCAAACTGATCATGGCTGCTGAAGACCCATTATTGAAACTTGAAATTGAAAATTTGAGCGGAACACTCTCGTTGATTGATGATCGGAATACCTCATTGGGTGGTTGGTTTATGGTCAGGGCTACCATTCCTGAAGGTGTTGATAAAGGAGCGATGGAATGGGTGATCACTCCGAATCTTTTTCCCAATTGGTTTCGTAAGCCTGTCATCAGTATCTCACAGGTGGGCTATCATCCTGGGCAGCTGAAACAGGGAATCATCGAGCTGGATTCCAGGACGAAACAGTTGGAGGAGGCTGTTTTACAACGTATCAATGAAGACGGCTCAATAGAGAAGGTCAGTAGGGGGATTCCAGAAAAATGGGGAAATTTTCTTCGTTATATGTATGCTATTTATGATTTCTCCAAAGTCACAGAACCCGGTTTATATATTCTCAAATATGGAGAAGAGGAATCAGAACCTTTCAGCATCGATGAAAAGATCTATCAGCATGGGGTCTGGCAACCAACTATGGAAATCTATTTTCCGGTTCAGATGTGCCATATGAGGATCCGGGACCGTGTACGGGTATGGCATGGTGCCTGTCATCTGGATGATGCCTTACAAGCTCCGGTGGCGATCGAACATACCGATGGTTACCGGTCTTATGCAACTACTGAAACGCAATTCAAGCCGATGACTCCTGTTCCAGGGTTGAACCGGGGTGGCTGGCATGACGCTGGAGATAATGATCTTGCTGCGGGCTCTCAGGCACAAACCACCTATTTTCTTGCCTTGGCAGATGAGACGTTTGGGATCGATGTAGATCAGACGACGGTCGACAAGGATGCTTTGTTTGTTGAGTTACGGAGACCGGACGGCATCCAGGACCTTGAGCAACAGGTTGAGCATGGGGTGATCAATCTTTTATCCGGTTATCGTGCCTCCGGACATTCTTTTGTTGGCATTATCGCTACCCGGGAAGGAAGGGCCTTTCTGGGGGATGTGGCATCTCTTACCGATCAGCACTTTTATGACGCCTCTTTAAAACCGGATGAGGTCAGGGGAAATCGTTCAGGAAAACCTGACGATCGCTGGGTGTTCACGAATAAGGATACTTCACTGGAATATGAAGTGATGACTGCCCTGGCAGCCGCCAGTCGCACGCTGCGTGGCTATCATGATGAATTGGCTGAGGAATGCATTCGAACGGCCAGGCGTGCATGGGAATATGAACAAAACCATGATCCTGTCATACAACCCAATGCCTATGTACCCAGGAATTACGAGTTACAGGAAGTACTGGCAACGGCCGAGTTATATATGACAACCGGAGAAGACCAATATAAAGATCGGCTGGTCGCGCTGTTGCCTTCTATCCGGAAGAATATCGATCGGGTGGGATGGTCGGTAGCCCGTACCCTAAAGGGGATAGCGGATGAAAATTTCACCAGTGAGGTCAGAGAATCTTTAAAGACCTATCAATCTCAACTGGATTCAACACTCGCTGAAAATCCATATGGTGTTCCCTGGAATCCCCGGATATGGGGTATTGGCTGGGATATCCAACGGTATGCCCTTGAACAGTATTTTCTGAACCAGGTGTTCCCGGAAATGTTTGACCGTGAAAATGTGCTGCGTGTGGTCAACTATGTACTGGGTTGCCATCCCGGGTCCAGTACCTCCCTGGTATCGGGTGTCGGTGCCCATTCTCTTACAGTTGCATACGGGTTTAATATGCACTGGTGGTCTTATATTCCCGGGGGTATGGCATCCGGAACAGCTTTGATCCGGCCTGATTTCCCGGAGCTCAAGGAACCTTTCCCATTTTTATGGCAACAGACTGAATATGTAATGCCGGGTGCAGCTTCCTACATCTTTTGTGTAATGGCCGCCAACGATTTATTGATACAATGATTTCTAAAAATTGAATTTTCTAAATTTTTCAACATGAATCTAAAAACATATTTTTCTCATAATCTGCTGATCCTGTTGGTGCTGGTTTTTTTTGCATGCGATCAATCAGCGCCCAGGAAAAGTTGGACCCTCAACGACCAGGAATATCTGGAAACGCCAGGACTTTCCGTACTGGCTTTCCATAATTTTTATCCCGGGGGAAAACAGGGTGGGATAGAACTTATCCAGCATGGTGACAGGATTGCCACCAATGGATTTATTCGAATGGATCGCGTAGCTGGCAGGCGATTACCCTATCCTGAACGTGCGGAGCGAGAAATTGACCAGAATAATCTAATAATCAAGGCTCAAGTGAATGAGGTGGATTTTGATTTTAAGTATACGGTCAGGGTATGGCCAGATGGCCAGAATATCCGGCTGGCAGTTGATCTCGACAAACCGATACCGGCTGAATGGGAAAACAAGCTTCATTTCGCCATTGAATTTTATCCACCATTGTATTTTGGAAAAAGTTTTCAGATAGGTGAAAATTTTGGCATCATTCCCAGGCAGGCCATCGGTCCGATAAATGCTGATGAAAATGGGAACCTTGAACCCCCCGTCATGGGACAGGGAAAGGTTTTGACCTTGGCGGGGGAGGATCCTAAACGTAAGGTTGTGATTGAATCTTTAAAAGAGGACCTGGTATTGATTGATGAACGCAATTATTCGGACCGGGGCTGGATATGGGTAAGATCTAATGTGCCAGCAGGTGTCACCGAAAATGCAGTGGAATGGTCGATTCGTCCAAATATTATTACAGGGTGGGAGCGGGACCCCATGATCGCTATTTCACAGGTAGGTTATCATCCCGAACAGATCAAACAGGCCATCATAGAGCTGGATCCCAGGATCAGGCAGATGAATAATGCCCGTTTAATCAGGATTGAAAATGATAATAAGCTGAATGAAGTCTCAGCACATGTTCCCGAATTATGGGGTAAATTCTTATGTTATGAGTATGCTGTTTTTGATTTTAGCTCTATCAAAGATCCTGGGATGTATATGATCAGTTATGGGGATCAAACTTCACGGCCATTTTCCATCAACCGGGAGGTATATAAAGAAGGGATCTGGCAACCTACTTTGGAAGGGTATTTCCCGATTCAGATGTGTCATATCGGAGTGCGGGACCGTCAGGCGATCTGGCATGGTCCCTGTCACCTGGATGACGCTTTGCAAGCTCCACTTGACATGGAACATGTAGACGGGTACCATCAATATGAAAATGCAGAAACCAGTTATGCATCACTGACTCCGGTTCCTTTCCTGAACCAGGGTGGCTGGCATGATGCCGGGGATGATGATCTTGCAGCTGGTTCCCAGGCAGCTACGACTCACTACCTGGTTCTGGCAAATGAAATTTTTAACGGATTTCATGATCAAACTACCATAAATTATGATGATCAGATAGTCCAGATGTACCGGCCTGATGGGATTCCGGATTTTGTTCAGCAGGTAAGGCATGGCGCCTTGAACCTTTTATCCGGATACAGGGCAGCCGGGCATAGTTTTGCCGGGATCATCGCAACCCGGGAGGGACGGAACATCACTGGTGACTGGGCTTCTCAAACCGATCAGTTATTCTATGATTCAAAACTGGGTCCCAAGGAAAAAACACTGACCCGCTCGGGTGTTCCTGATGATCGCTGGGTTTTTACCAACCGGGATTCAGGTCTGGAGTATGAAGTGTCCGCTGCCCTGGCTGCCGCCAGCAGAACCTTAGAGGAATATGATGAAGATCTGGCACGAGAATGCCTGGAGACAGCTGTAAATGCCTGGAATTTTGAACAAACCCATGATCCAGTTAAAAAACCAAATGCCTATGTGCCACGGAATACCAACCTGGAGGAGATCCTGGCTACAGTCGAATTATTGTACACCACGAAGGAAGAAAAATATGCGACTCATTTAGTAAGCCTGCTTCCTGAAATCAAGGAAAACATGGAAAGGGCTGCCTGGGGAGTAGCAAGGGTGATGGATCTGATCGATGATGCTCAATTTAAATCTGATTATATGAAGGCATTGGATGGGTATCAGGCCAAATTGGATTCTACACTGGCAACCAATCCCTTTGGTGTTCCCTGGAGACCCAGGATCTGGGGGATCGGATGGGATATCCAGCAATATGCCCTGGAACATTATTTCCTGGTAAAGAAATATCCGGATTTATTCAATCGTGAACTCGTTCTCAGGGTATTGAATTATGTGCTGGGTTGTCATCCAGGTTCCAGTACTTCCCTGGTATCCGGGATAGGTGCACATTCAATTACATCAGGTTTCGGAGTATACAGGCATATGTGGTATTATATTCCAGGAGGTATGGTATCAGGAACCGCACTTGTACGTCCGGATTATCCCGAATTGAAAGAAGATTTTCCCTACCTGTGGCAACAGTCGGAATATGTGATGCCTGGAGCCGGATCGTATATATTTTGCGTACTGGCCGCAGATGATCTTTTAAATAATTAAGAGTCAGACTGGCAAAAGGAAAGTGAAAAGAAAAGCGGGACAAGAAAACAATAGTACCCTGCTTTGATGAAAAATTTTGTAGATGCATTACCTAACGGAGGATTTCTATTCGTGATATTCCATTCCAACCGAAAGTCGATTAAATCGGTAAATTTTTAAGGGCTTTATAAAGATTCGGTGAATTGTTACTTACAACAGGACCTAAAATTAAGGGAATAATAAATCCATCTTCAAGTATCAGTATACTTTAATCAACATATTCTCTATCCCAACTGTAAGTATCTTTTCGGTCACAGGTGCAAATTTTGTTGCCCAAGGTTCGTAACCACCCTCACTGTAAGCGACCTGAGTCGGAAGATATCCTAAACTTCCATTACAATATCCGACAACAAAAGGATATTTTGAATGAGTACTTGACTTAATAGACTGACCGATCTCGTGAAACAATTCACCGGGAAAGGTCACCCATGTGAATTCATTCATTTTTATTACGGTAATGGGAACGTCGAGGGTGGTATTTTTAAAATCCTTGACGACTTCTCCGTATTTTTTAGGACATACTATTGCATCATTTTCTAATTTTATGGAAGAACTCTCCGGAATTTCTGTTTTAATTGAATTAAATACACTGATAACTTCTCTCCCGATCTCATACCCCAGGTTTTTTGTATTTTCAAAATTATCCACATACCCTTCAAGTCCACCCACAATCCTTGGATTTATATCTCCCGCAGCGCCTTGTGCAAAAATTCCTATTAATCCAGGGTATTGTTGTTCGATATATTCCAGCATGTGACCATTCCATTCCGGACTGATCATGTTGTTTCTTCCCCCAAGAGAGGTCCCATGACAGGCATAATTTATAAAAACGCCTTTTGGCTGACCGGATAATTTATCAATCCTTAAGATTCCAACTTCCTGATCAATCGGTCCGCTGGGATTGGCTCCCAGGCGATAAACTCCTGCCATCTCCCGTATTTTCACTGGGTTATCCGTTTTATACTGACCATAGGATTGACTTGAATTGTTTTCATCGAATGTAAGATATGACAGGGTATCATTCATTCTTTTTCTTCTGTTCATGGCGATGACAGAAATTCCGGTTCCTCCTCCTATTTTTACGGGCTCAAGATCGGCAATGGCGTTTTTTACAGCTTTAATAATATTATTATCAAAATGTTTATACCATTCTGAATCAATATTTTTACCACCTGGATAAGGTGCAGCGTGATTATGTACACAACCCAACATAATATGATGAAAAGGAATGCCAGTCTCATCGGAGATTTTTTTCCTGATTTGATCATAATTGTTAGGAGGCAAACTCACTACGTCAAGTTCAACGAATGCCACTTTGTTTAAGTCATCCTCGATCACAAGTGCTCTGACGTAAATATTACCCCAATGTCCCTCAGAAGGTCCCATACGACAAGATTCATCATAACCACCCATATACAGATTTTCTGTAGGAGTTATATCTATTTTCGCGATACCAGCCTTTAGATTTGCATTTTGTGGAAAAACCCTTGAACTGATGAAGATCAGAAATACCAGCACCGTGAATTCAAAATATATATTGATGTTTTTCATATGTTTATATTTAATTTTGGGAGTTATATCTGACTTCAATTCTCTTTCTAACTTCAGTAGCCCAATTTCTAACCTCAATAGCTCAATTTAATCATTTTTATGCGAATTTTATCATTCAGAATCCAGGCTATCAGATATGCAGACCAAGTTTTTATTATCTTGGTAATTTTCATTTGAGGAACCTAATGCGGATTATCTAAAATGTCCTTAAGAATCAATAGATACCTTTTATTATCCATCGATTTCAATCATTATCTCATCAAGGTTCCAGCCCTCAATATGTATTTTCAATGTGTCAGTCTCCTTCCGGGCATCATAATTTAAATGAACTGTTTTCTTCTCCCCGGGTTTGAGGCTTATATAATTATCAGAATAAAAAACAGGTAATACTCTTTCTTTAGTACCTGCGTTCACAAGAGAAATCCTTAGAAAAAAGGCCAGCGGATTATTTTGGTCATTGGCAAGATCTAAGCTGATCTCCCCATTTTCGCTCCTTATTGCCTGAGCTTTTATCGTGGTTTTGGGCATCTGCTCAAGGAATGGATAATTCCCCGTCGAATCAGGCAACCAGTATAAATTTTCGCTCAGGATCTCATCTTCTGATTTTAGCAATTGCATGGAAAGAAAGACTCCTTTTTCTGCACGCTGGGCTGTAAGGCCACGGCCGATGGTCTGGCAATTTTTAACTGTCACAGGCTCTATATCATGGAGTTGCTGGTACATACGGGTGGCTTTTCCTTCCTGATCATAGGTGTGAACCACCACCATCAAATCTCGATAAAATTGATAGGTGTTGTTGATAACCATGATCATTTGCGTCACCGGATCAAGCAAGATGTGCAAAGGTTCGCTTCCGTGATGCAATCCGTAAAGTCCTGCATTCGGATCGAGGTACCAGTCATACATCTGGCCCCTCAGGGCAGTCCAGGGATTTTGCGTTTTCCAAATAAGAAAACCAGTATACCATTCCCACATATGGGAGCTGAAGCCTTCCACCAATGCCCTGTATTGATCATAATTTACCAATTGCGCAATTTTTGAAAATTCCCTGACATCTCCAGGTTGGCCATATTTTTCAATAAAATCTCCATATCCCAGGTATTTATGATAGCGCCATACCGGTTCAATATTCCGCCACCTGGGATTGTTCTCTTCATTCCCCGGTTTATATTGCCCGGGAACGATCATACTGGTGTCTGGGATAAACCTTTTCAGTGATTCATAATCTCCTGTCCCTACTGATCCGAGTTCTGGATTGAATGGGAAGGAACGTTCATTCCAGAATACTTCAGGATCCTGGATCCCATAAGGACCATCACCTACACCTCCTTTAAAATTATAATACATTTCTCCGGAAGTAGAACTTTCGATAAATAAACGGGTACCATCCAGTTCGGAATTGAGTGTATCTTTAAGTACGGTGACGATATCTTCCGGGGGACCTATTTCATTTCCTCCACACCAGATGGTAAGTGACGGGTGATTTCGGATCATTTTCACCTGATCAATGGCAGATCTGATAAACAAATTATGATCATCGGGATATTTCCTTCTTTCCCATTGATCTTCCTTTTTCCTGGGATCAAGCCATCTTCCATTGCAGTCGCCACTCATCCCAAAATCCTGCCAGACGAGAATTCCATATTTATCACAAGCTTTATAAAAGTCAGGGCGTTCCATGATGGCCCCTCCCCAGATCCGGATCATGTTCAGGTTCATGTCCCGGTGAAATCTCACTTCGGCGTCATATCTTTCCTCAGAAAACCGGAGCATAGCATCTGAGATGATCCAGTTACCGCCCTTGATAAAGACTTTCTGTCCGTTTACATGCACTTCTATACTTCGGGTGAATGTATTCCATTCAGTCTGGATCTCCCGTACGCCAACCCGGAGATTTTCCTGGTCGGAAACCTCATTATTCCGGGTTTTGAATTCCAACGAAAGATCGTAAAGGTTTTGTGGTCCATATCCATTTGGCCACCACAACCTGGGATCCACTAAAGAATGATCTGGAAAATGAACGGTAAAAGTAGAATTGGCAGGAATGATCACATCCAACGAGTTCACCTGATCATCAAGTTTATAATATAAGGTACCCATCACATCCTCCCGGGTGGGATTTTCCAGTTCCGCAGATATTTTGACGATGGCCGGTTCATTTTCCTGATCAGCTGGGTTACGTTTGCCCGGGACCAGGGTAATCACATGGGGATTTATGATATTGATGGATCCTGTTCTTTCAAGGTATACCTTATCCCAGATACCAGTATTTCGGTCACGCACAGGCTGTATCCAGTCCCAACCTGCTACATACTGATGGGTTACACTTCGGCCGATCTCTCCATCTCCTCCCTGTCCGCCATTCGGATTACCGGGTGGATCCGGAGGATGTACGATGACAGCCAGTCGGTTTTTACCTTCCCTGGAAAGTAAAGAAGTGATTTGAAAGGTTTGCCGCAGGAACATCCCCTCAAGTGGGGTTTTATTGAGTTGGCGGCCATTTATAAATACATCGTAACGGTAATTAACTCCACATAGATGAAGCCATACCTGTTCATCTCCTATGGGAAATTTTTCCTCAAAATCCTTGACAAACCAGTAGGTATAATAGGCAATGCCCGAATCATATATATCCGGGATTAATTCATTGTTCATTCCATAAAATGGATCAGGGACCAGCTGATTATTCAGCAAGGTGGTAAGAACAGTTCCGGGAATGGTAGCTGGTAACCAGTCTTCAGTTTGATAGGATATGCGGGAGATTTCAGTACCTTCCGCATTGATATTGGAAGCTTTTTTACATTTCCAGCCTGCATCAAGTTCGGTTTTAAACTGGGCTTTGACGAGTTTGGGAACAAAGATCAAAATTAGGAAAGATAAGATGGCCATTATAAAAAATCTGAAACCGGTCATGAGCGTTGCGGAGTTAGGATTGAAAATCATACCATTTAAAAATAAGAGTAACAATATATAAAATTAATCATTTGTGAAAATAATTGGTGCTTCCTTTTGGAAGAAGCCATGGAGAATTTATTCTATTCAGAATGTATGTTAAAAACTTACGATGTTGTAGGGATTGTCTTAAAAGTCGTTTTTACATCCTTCTTCGCTGGACTATTCATCGAATGCAGGCATCACCCAGGGCCTCTACTAAATTATCGCAGAAAAATGACACACCCGAAGCCTTCAACCTTGAAGTCCGGAGGAAGGGAGCACCATCAGGGACCAGTATGATTACGATAGGGATCCGGGTCTGGCAGAAAGGGAGAAGGACCAAAGTATCATGTGAAATATTCGAGAAACTGATTATTTTTTTAGAATCCTAATATACATTGAATAAAAATTTGAACTGTTTTATTTATATTCAGGTTTTTTAATGAACATTCATCATTTGAAATATTTTTTATAATGGCTAACTCCGAACCTCTTAAATTCAAAAAATCACCCCGTATACTTTCCATTGATATTTTTCGCGGATTAACGATTCTGGTAATGATCTTTGTAAATGATGTGGCGGGGGTGAAGGGATTGCCATGGTGGACGTATCATATTCCGCCCGGAGAACAGGGATTGACTTATGTGGATGTTGTTTTTCCGGCTTTTCTTTTTATTGTAGGGATGGCCATTCCCCTGGCCATTGAAAAAAGAAAAAACGAAGGGGATCCAATTGTCAAAATTGTATATCACATCATTGTGCGTTCATTAAGCTTGGTAGCTATAGGTCTTTTGATCATGAATGGAAGGGATATGGATCCCAGTGCGACAGGGATCAGTTATGCAGCCTGGAACGTTTTGATGTTTATAGGTGTGATTTTGCTGTGGAACCGTTACCCTAAATCAGAGGGAAAAAGGGATATCCTTTTTACAATATTAAAATTTGCAGGATTGGGACTGCTTATTTTTCTTCTGGTCATCTACAGGAGGGAAGATCAAGGAGAAATAGTATGGATCAATAAAACCAATTGGTCCATATTGGGTGGGATTGGCTGGGCCTATCTATCCGTTTGTATTTTTTTCTTAATATTCAGGGGAAAATTTTCCGGCTTGCTCATTTCATTTGTATTCCTTGTTTTTCTGAATGTTGCCACCAAAGCAGGATGGGCTGGCTTTATTCACGATTTGCCAAGATTTATCTGGCCTTTTGGATCCGGTTCCCTGGCATCCATTACGCTGGCGGGTTTGTTGTTGTCCCTGATCTTTCTCAAAAATAAGCTTGCAGAAAGCCTGCAACAGAAAATTGTCTGGGGTGTTAGCATGGCCATCATTCTGTTTATAGCGGGGTGGCTGCTCATGCCTTTTGGATTGGCTAAAATAGGGAGTACCCCCAGCTATACCCTTTTCAGTTCCGGCATTTGTGTGATCCTGTTTATTCTAATGTATTGGATGGTGGATGTAAATGGGATCTCAAAATGGGCATCCCTGATAAAACCCGCAGGTTCCAATCCATTGCTGACCTATATACTACCGGATATTTATTATGCGATCCTGGGATTATCTCATTCCGGTCTGATTGGTGATGAGGGGTGGCCAGGCGTGTTGCGATCCTTATTATTTACCTTGTTTATATTGGGAATTTCTGCTATTTTAACCCGGATGAGGATCAGGTTGCAGCTATAAGCCAATAATTCACTTAAGCAGGATGAGGTATATTTAACTTTCCTTTAGGTTTGCAAGATCTTTTGTACTCTCTGAACGGATAAACTTTTGTATTCACAATGTCACCGATGGTTTTTTGATTTTCTGTAAATTTGGGGGACGCCTAGAATCCGTTCGTCTGAATTTTATGAAAGGTAAATACGTAAGCAAGCATTTTAGCATTAAATTTATTTAATTTATCGTCCGGTAATGATTAATATTTTATACCAGATCGTTTTTATATTTAGCTTGACAGGTCTTCTGGTGGCTGGTGGGTGCAATTTGAAGCGGGGAAATGAGAAAGAGGAAAGTATGAGAGATCAGGTTGGCCGGGACAGTGTGGAGATAGCAAGATCCAGGGAAATCCTGAGGAGCCGGACCCTAGGTTTGGCTTATCTCGAAGAAAATAGACTGGAAGAAGCTGAAATTGAATTTAAAAAATTAATTCAGCTGGCTCCCGATGATGCGTTGGGATATGCCAATCTGGGTATTGTATACATGCGGATGGGAAAATATCAGGAGGCTGAAGAGCAACTTAAAAAGGCAATTGATATCAACCCGGATGATCCCGATATCCGTTTTAATCTAGCCAAGGTATACGACCTGGCCAATGATGAAGAAGCCTCACGGAAAGAGTTGGAGAAATCCATTGAAATCACCCCGGACCATGTTCAGACTTTATATGGACTCGCAGAATCTTACCAGGATCGGTCCGATTCCTATTCGATCAGTCAGTGGGAAAAGTATTTGAGAAGAATTGTTGAAACAAGCCCCACCAATATGGTTGCCAGGCTTTATTTAATTGAAGCACTTATCCGGAACAAACAGGCGGATGAGGCCCTGAAAAACCTGGAAGAGATAGAGCGGATCTCACCTAAATTTCCGGATGAGGCGGCTGAATATTACCGGTCGGCCGTTACCCATCTTAAATCGGGTAATCTGACTGATGCCCTGACTTCGGTCAGGATCCTTCATAATCTTCTGAAGTTGACCAACCATTATCAGACCGACATCCAGGAGCTGAAGGGAACTGGGGCTTCCAAGGTAGGAACGCCCATTATTTCTTTCAGTGAAACCAGGCCGGCATTTCTTACCGAAGGGGAATCCCTGCTGGATGCATTGCATTTTACGGATGTTACCGCATCCTCAGGATTGGATGAACTGGTTGCATTGGAGAAATATCAGGAAGGGGATACGTATTATTCCACACACCTTGCCATTGGAGATATGGACCGGGATGGGGACCAGGATCTTTATGTTGCCGGATACAATGTGAGTAAAAAAGAATTTTCGCATTATTTATTAAAAAATAATATGGGCAGGTTCCAGGACATTGCCACGGAAGCCGGCATACGTCATGGTGGCATTGAGTATGAATCCATTTTTACAGATTATGATAATGATGGTTTTCTGGATCTCTATATTACCCGGGAAGGACCCAACCTGCTTTATGCCAATGTGAGTGAAGGGGTTTTTCAGGAAGTATCGGCCAGGGCCGGAGTAGGAGATCCGGATAATGGAAATCATGTTTTATTTTTTGATATGGATCAGGAAGGTGATCTGGATGTCTTTCTGGCCAATCAGAACTCCACCAAGGCGTATTTAAATTTGGGGGATAAAACTTTCAGAAATGTTACAGACGAAATGACTTTTGGGAATAACCTTCTTGGATGCAGAGATGCAGTTTTCGCGGATATGGACGATGACGGGGATGTGGACCTGTTTATTATCAACGGAAACGGGGCAAATCAATTGTTTATTAACTTGAGAGATGGAAATTTTTCGGAAGTTACTGAAAAGAGTGGCTTGAAGAATAATGATGATTCCTGGAAGACTGCCCTAGGAGATTATAATAATGATGGATTCCCGGACCTATTTATCATCGGGGAAAATAACAACCATCAATTGTTCTTGAATCAGGGAAATGGCTCTTTCTCTGCAGATCCATCTTCAGATCAGGTATTTTCTGTACTTAATGACATCAAAAGTAACGATGTTGTCTTCTTTGATTTTGACAATGATGGATTTCTCGATATTCTAACGGTTGGGGAATCAGATTTAACCGGTGGCAGGGGAATATTCTTATTTCATAACGATACAAAGGGTGGATACGTGGATGTTTCCGGTCTTTTACCCGAAGGTTTACGGGGAGGTACGCAGGCGGTGATTGCTGATTATAATGAAGATGGGGATATGGATATATTTATTGCCGGTAAGGAAGGAGGAATTCATCTGTTGAGAAATGACGGGGGCAATGCAAATCATCATCTCAAGATCCAATTAGTAGGCATAAGGACGGGAAGTGGGAAAAATAATTATTTTGGGATTGGTGCAAAGGTAGAGGTGAGGGCTGGAGAATTATATCAGATGAAAACAGTAACCACGCCCAATGTTCATTTTGGACTTGGCGCTCATGATAAGGTGGATGTAGTTCGCATTCTGTGGACGAATGGGGTTCCCCAGAATATATTTTCACCAGGAAGCGATCAGGATCTGGTTGAAGAGCAGGAATTAAAAGGATCATGCCCCTTTCTCTATACGTGGAATGGAGAAGAATTTGAATTCCAGAAAGATATGATGTGGAAAAGCGCCCTTGGGATGCCACTTGGCATCATGGGAGAGACGAATGCTTATGCTTTTGCCAATGCTTCGGTTGAATATCTTAAGATCCCGGGAGAATCATTGAAAGAAAGAGAAGGAAAGTATACCCTGCAGATCACTTCCGAATTATGGGAAACCATATATTTTGATGAAGTTAGACTTTTTGCGATCGATCACCCGGATTCAGAAGATGTTTATGTGGATGAAAAGTTTTCTGGTCCTCCATTTCCGGAACTCAGGATTTTCCATGTTAAAAAGAAGAGATCTCCCCGTTTGGTCAGAGATGGTTCAGGTCAGGACCTGACCGCCCTGGTTTTGTCTCAGGATGATCAGTATATTGCCAGTTTTATGCAGGAAAAATACCAGGGTCTTACTGAAATGCATGATTTGATCATTGATTTGGGGGATATTAAAAATTCGAAGGAACTATATCTATTCCTGAATGGATGGATCTTCCCAACGGATGCCAGCATCAATGTAGGTCTGTCCCAATCGGAACGATGGCAGGCAAGCCCTCCCTCCATGGAGGTAATGAATGAAAAAGGGAAATGGGAAATGGTATACGAGAATATCGGTTTTCCCATGGGCAAGGATAAAACGGTCATCGTGGATCTGACCGGAAAGGTTTCTGCCGATGTACCTATGATCCGGATCCGGACCAGCATGGAAATTTATTGGGATCATATTTTTTATACATCCGGACCGGTTTCCGGAGTTGATAATAGACTGCCCTTATCTCCTGAATCAGCAGACCTTCATTATCGTGGCTTTTCCGAAAAATATAGGAAGGGTGGGAGATACGGCCCTCATTGGTTCGATTATGAAAAAATATCCACCAGACCGAAATGGAGGGATCTTTCCGGATATTATACCCGTTATGGAAATGTTCTCCCGTTAGTTATAGAAGCTGAAAATCAGTATGTGATCATGAATGCGGGGGACGAAATGACCCTGGAATTTAATGCGGATGTTTTGCCAGATCTTCCTCATGGATGGAAAAGGGATTACCTGATCTTTAGTGTGGGATGGGTCAAAGATGGGGACATGAATACGGCTTTTGGAAATACGGTGGCACCGCTTCCTTATCATGGCTTGATTTCATATCCTTATTCAAATAAGGATCAATATCCGCAGACTTTGGAATTGCAGGAATATCATCGGAAATATAATACCAGGAAAGTGTCCAATGAGACGTTTAGAAACGAAATCAGACAAGCAGAAAAATAAAATGGGACAGGAAGAAAGATCGTCATTCATTCAAAAAGTAGGAATCCTTGTAAATCTGTTGATACTGATACCGGGAATTATACTTGCAGATGGATTTATGGAGGATAATGAAGGGAAACTCTTTTCTTTATTGAATCCGGATGAGACCCATATATATTTCAACAATGAATTATTTGATGCGGAAGAACACAGCATTCTTCTCTATTCCAATTACTATGGGGGAGGGGGTGTTGGTATTGGTGACATCAATAATGATGGTTTACAGGATATTTATTTTGCAGGCAACCTGGTAGCGGACCGACTTTATCTCAACAGGGGGAACCTGGTTTTCGAAGATATCACTGAAAGCGCGGGAATCGTAGACAATGGAGGATGGTCTTCCGGTGTACTTTTCGGGGATATTAATAATGATGGCTATCAGGATATTTATGTTACCCGGGAATTGTACGATGATAAACCTGAATTATGGGCCAACAAGCTTTACATCAATAACGGTAATAATACCTTCACCGAAAGTGCGAAGAAATATGGTATAGAAGACAATCAGAGAACCCGGCATGCCACATTCATTGATTATGACAGGGATGGGGATCTCGATCTGTTTTTATGTACACAGCCACCCAATCCCGGTGTGTATTCTTCCTACTATAAAACAGAGCTCCTGCTGGATATTTACGCACCAAAGCTTTATGAAAATCAGGGCGATACATTTTTAGACGTAACGGTTAAAGCAGGTTTGTCAAGACCTGGTTTCCCCAACAGTGTAACTGCCAGTGATCTGAATAATGATGGTTGGACAGACCTCTGGGTGGCAAATGATTACTGGGCGGGAGATTTTATCTATATGAATAATGGGGATGGGACCTTCACGGATAAAACCAGTGAAATGGTTCGTCATGTAACTTACAGCAGCATGGGGATCGATGCCGGGGATATTAATAATGATGGATTGCTGGATGTGATGGTGCTGGATATGGTTCCGGAGGATCATTTTCGACGTCACAGTAATATGGGCGCCATGAATACCCAATCATTCTGGGAGGTAGTCAACGATGGAGGATATTATCAATACTTCACAAATACCCTGTTTCTGAACAGAGGCAATGGATTCTTCAGTGACATTGTGAACATGGCAGGAGTGGAATCCACCGACTGGAGCTGGACCACACTGTTTCTCGATCTGGATAATGATGGCTGGAAGGATATTTTTATCGCAAACGGTCTCATGCGCGATATCCGGGACATGGATGCCGCCAATGAATTTCCTAAAGTGATTGAGGCAGCGATTCATCAGTTCCTGGAAAAAAATCCAAATCCTGAGAATATCAGTATCTGGGATATCGTCGACATGGATAAGGCCATGAATATCTCGCCATCTGTTAAACTTCATAATTATGCCTATAGGAACAATGGCGATCTGACTTTTTCGGACATGACGGAAATGTGGGGATTTGAAGAAAGAACCTTTTCGAATGGAGGCGCCTATGCCGATCTTGATAATGACGGGGACCTGGACATTGTCGTGAATAATGTCAATGATACTGCCATGATTTACCGGAACAATGCTGAAAAAATGGGAGATCATCATTATTTGCGGGTCAAACCTGTAGCGGATCAAAAAGATAAAAATATCCTAGGTACCAAGGTATGGATCGAGATGGAGAATGGCATTCAGTTCTTTGAGATTACGAGTGTGAGGGGAATGTATTCAACGAGTGAACATATCGCTCATTTTGGATTGGGAGAAATCGATAAAATTGACAAGGTGATCGTGAAATGGCCGGATGGGAAAGAAAATATTGAGAAAAACGTAAAGGCTGATCAGGAACTGGAGATATTTTACAGCAAATCGAAAGCGGCTCTGGTTGAAAAGGTGGATCCTAAGGAACCACTCTTTGAAAATATCACCAATTTGACGGGTGTTCAATATAAACATGAAGAAAATGAATTTGATGATTTTTCAAGGCAATATCTCCTGCCCTATAAAATGTCTGAATTAGGACCTTGCATGGCTTCGGGAGATATCAATGGAGATGGATTTGAGGATTTTTTCATAGGTGGTGCGGCTGGAAAGGAAGGGCATTTATTTATTCAGAAGGAAGATGGCACCTTTCTCGCCATGGATAGTGAAAGCCTGTACAATGATAAAATGAGTGAAGACATGGGAGCTGCTTTTTTCGATGCTGATCAGGATGGGGATATGGATTTATATGTGGTCAGTGGCGGAAATGAATTCAGACCCAGGTCTTCCCTGTATCAGGATCGGCTGTACCTGAATGATGGATCCGGCGTATTTACAAAATCGGAAAACTGGCTGCCAAAAATGAATATCAGCGGATCAAAGGTGATCCCGGAGGATTTCGACGGGGATGGGGATATGGATTTATTTTTAGCCGGAAGGCATATTCCGTGGTCTTATCCGGATCCTGAATCGAGTACTATTCTGGTTAATACTGGGGAAAAATTTGAAAACATGACACGGGAAATTGCACCCGAACTGAATGGGATCGGTATGGTAAATGATGCCAGATGGGTTGACTTTAATATGGATGATCAGGTTGATCTTGTACTGGTGGGGGAATGGATGCCTGTAACCTTATTCCAGAATGAGGAAGGCACCTTCAGGAATGTAACGGCATCATATGGATTGGAAGGCAAAACAGGGTGGTGGTTCAGCATTGAATCCGCTGATATGGATCAGGATGGGGATATGGATCTGATCGCAGGTAATTTCGGGATCAATTCATATTATACCGGAACCATGGAAGAACCGTTCGAAGCTTATTACGATGATTTCGACAACAATGGTCTGAAGGATATTGTTCTTACTTATTATGAATCAGGGAAAAAATATCCCTATAGCAGGATGAAAGATGCTGCGGTTCAATTGCCAGCGATCAATGATAAGTTCAAGACATTTACTTCCTATGCCAGCGCAGATGTTTATGAAATTTATGGTAAAGAAAACTTGGAGAAGGCGCTTCATTATCAGGCCAATACCTTTGAAAGCGTTTATCTGGAAAATACGGGAAGTGGAAAATTTGAATTTCATACCCTTCCCAGGGAAGCTCAATTTTCATCCGTTAATGATATTCTGATCAACGATTATAATAGAGATGGGAATCTGGATATCCTTCTTGCGGGGAATATGTATGGTACCGAGGTGAAGACTCCCAGGAATGATGCGGGTATTGGCTTATTTTTATCCGGAGATGGAAAAGGAAATTTCAAACCTTTGAATTATCTCGAAAGTGGTTTTTTTGTTCCTTATGATGTTAAGAGTCTTCAGGAGTTAAAGATCGATAATACCCTTTATATTCTTGCAGGATGTAATAATGATTCTCTCCAGGTATTCAGGGTAAACCCTTTAAATGGGATTTCACATTATTAAAAAATCTTGATGCGTACTACCACTAAAATGGTAATACAAGTCTATTAATTCTCAACTTAAAATGAAGCATTTTTTTCTCAAATTCTTATTTTTTTCTTTGGCCGTTATTTTTTTGTATTCCTGTTCAGAGGAAGATATAGTTACGGACGATTACCTGGATCAACCAGTCTGTGAAGGATCCTTTATACCTAAAGATTATGAATATCAGGTGGTGGGTTTTTATCCCTATTATAAAAAGGAGGCGCTCCCCATTTCAGAAATTCCCTGGGAAAAAATTACGCGTATCGTGTATGCATTCGCGATTCCCAATCCTGATGGAACCCTGAATACCGGTTTTTTAACCGGGATTAGCCAATTGGTTGATGAAGCCCATGCACAGGGAGTGGAAGTATACTTCTCCGTAGGAGGAGGCGGAAGTGGTTCCGAAAATTTTCCCCTGATTGCCGCTGATAAAAAAGCAGCGGACAGAATGGTCAAGGAAATCCGTCAATATATTTTCGCAAACTGCCTGGATGGTGTCGACATGGATTGGGAATATTGGACCGGAAGTCTGACAAGTACGGTAATATATGAAGAAAGTCAGGCACTTGTCGATATTTTAGAAGCACTGAAGAAGGAACTGATGCCCTTCGAACTTGGTATTTCCATTGACTTACCGGCATCCCAATGGGGAGGTAAACATTTCCTGGACCAGGTGGCCGATCACGTGGATCATGTACAAGTGATGGCGTATGATTTTACCGGGCCCTGGTCTGCCCCGGGTCCTCATTCTTCTTATGATGATGCCATTGGATCGGGATCCAGCACCTCCTCCACGGGTTTGGCTTACTGGGTCAATTACAGACAATGGCCTAAAACAAATATTTTATTGGGTGTGCCTTTTTACGGCAGGGATTTTGACAATCAACAGGGGGCAGGAATTTCCTATGCGGATATTCTGGAGCTTTACCCTGATGCATGGGGCTATGACCAGGTGGCCAATATTTATTATAATGGAATTCCGACTATGACCCAAAAGGCTCAATATGTAAAAGATGAGCAATTCTCAGGAATCATGATCTGGGAACTGGCGCATGATCATCCGGGTGACAGTCTGAGCCTTTTAAATGCCATTGACCAGGTGTTTAATCCTTGATATATAATCCATCTAAAAAGTCTTTTATCCTCTTTCTCAGGCCTGACCCGGAAATCTTAAATAGCAGATCATTAATTTGTTTAGATTACCACCAACCTATGAATGACGTATTACAGGGCTTTTAAAACTTTCACATGAGTTATTCAACACGAAAAATCCATTCATTGGCCTCATCCTTTCTTACGTGAATGGGGTAGGTGTGAACCTTGCCATCGGGTGAGGTGAGGCGGATGGAATAATTTCCAAAATAACCCCGGAATGAAACTTTACCATCCGAATCCGAATTCTGATTTAAATGGGTTTTCCAGGTCTCGTTGATAAGTTTATCGAGCATTTCAAATACGGGTTTGGGCTGATATTCTTCATCGACCAATCCACCTCCGGGAAGCCAGATATTTCGGTCGGAAAATCCCCACCAGTTGATGGATGCGACGGCTGGATGTCCGAAACATAATTTTACGAATTGTTCTGTAAATTCAGTTTGTGTTTCAGGCGTCCAATTGCCCGTCCGCCAGTTTCCCGTGATGGCGATACCCGATGATTGTGGATGAAATTCGGTAATATGTATGGTATACCCGAGATCAGCATACAGGTCAAAAGTCTTCCACACTTCTTCAGGATTGAACCATTCCTGCCGGGGTTCATGGGCTTGAATGCCGATGTTGGAAAAAGGGGCTTTTCTGGCTTTTAATTCCTTTAAAAGCGATAGATAACGCTCCCGTACTTTCAGATCGGCGATGGTCCGGTACTCATTGATCAATAAAGTAGCTTCAGGATTTGCCTGATGTGCCCATCTGAGTGAATTTTCTACATAATCAGCCACCTCCGGGATCGGGTCTTCCACGCCCCAGTCGTTGGGATCATCCATATTTTTGATTTTATTTCGCCATGTTTTTACGTTTACTGGTTCATTAACCACATCCCATAGTTCAATTTTGTCTTTAAATCCGGATACAATGTTGATCACCCGGGCTTTAAGTAATTCCTCGGTTTCTTCTTCACTGTATTGGCGAAGCCATTGCGGGGTACCCGATTGGCATGCCCAGACGAGCGGATGTCCCTTGGTAGTGATTCCATTTGCCTGGCACCATTCAATGGTCGGCAACATCGCTTCCCATCCCGGCATTCCCTGTGTATTTTCATATCCTGGCCAGTAAAATGGGAAAACGGCCAGATTGAATAGCCTTTTGAATTGTTCTTTAAAGCGCTCCTCCCGGTAGGTGTTTTCATTCCTGATCAGATCAAAAATGATGCAGCCGAATAGGAAATCATGGCGTTCCTGGACCACTTCCACTTGTATATTCTGAAGAGGTTTGCCCGAAGGATCCATGAATTCAATGATTACATCACCCTTTCTATATTTTTCAATATTTTCTTCAGCCTGTTTCATGAGTCGTTTTTCGACCGCTTCCACATTCTGCGAAAAAATTATATCTGGAAAGAAAAGACAGAATGCCATCAGAAAGCCTTGAAAGAACACTTTCTGGTTTGTTTTTGAAAAGGATTTCATGACGATAATATTTTAGTAAAAAAATAATTTAAATTGAATCAGTTATTGTCTTTAATAAAATGTTCATAGATAGATTCAATCTTTTCCTGACTCATTTCCGGCCTATGTAAAAGTAATTCATATTGCATTCGAAGCTTTTCTCCCTTGGGAATGAGTACTGGAGTTGTTCCCGGGAAAGCGGCATTCTGCATGCTCCCTTTATCGCGCAATATCCATCCGTGAAAAGGAGAGGGGTCATTCGGATCGCACATCAGGGTCAGCGCTGTCTGCTGATCAAGATCCGGGTCGAAGGTGCCCGTCATGTCAATCCATCCTCCTGCCTGGATGGCGGTATCCTGAGGTATTACTTTGCCTTTCATAGCATAAAAAGTAAGATCCTTGGGTAACTTGGTCCGGATTGAAAAGCCGCTGTAACCTTTGATATCCTCTGACCCGCCGATCAGGGTGCCTTCATGGATGGCGGTCAATTGGATGTCAAAATGAATCTCAACCTGATCTTCATTTTGCCTGTAACAGGCAATAACCGTTTTTTCGTGGATCAGCGGTGAAGGGGATTTTTTTGATTCATCCGGCATGTCACCCAACCAGGTAACCCAGGTAATCAAGGTGGCAGAATCTTTATAGGCATGATATTCTGTCTTCTTTACATCCCAGGTGATCCCCTTGCATTCCCATGGATCTCCCACCCTTTTATTTTTGATATAAAGCTGGTGCCAGGCCCAGAATATTCCCCGGTGATGAAGGTGGTCATCCGGAAAATCCTCTGTAAGAATCTCACCGCTTAAACCGTATAAAGGATGAATATAATTGGCTCTTGGGAATTGACCATCCCTGGATTTTGTTTTTATCTGGTAAAAAAATATATTCTGATTAATGTATGTTAATAATATCCCCTCATTATTTTCATGAAAATTGAATTTATGGTCCTGACAGGAATCTGCTACAAAAATCCAAAACATTCCGGCAAGGGTTATGGCCAATACATTTTTCATTTAATTGCCAGGATTAATTTTTGATCATTTATGGAGGATTTATTGAGTAGCCTTTTCATAAATTGCGTCCAGCAGACCCTTTTCATCCGTATCGAGTCTGAGTTCCCAGAACATAATCCCTCCAAGGCCGTTCTCGACCGCGTATTCAGTTTTCAGCTTTACAGATAGGGTATCTTCGTAAGAAATAAACAGGCTGTCGGTTGAATTATAAAGATAAGGTGCTTTGGCCACTGGATCCCAGTAACGCATAAAACCATTCTTACTTTCATATTTTTCCCGGATGTCTGAATAGGGGGCCCAGCCGATCCATACACCTTTATTTTCCTGGTAAAGGCCATTGTTTACGGGGGGTACACCCTGCCAGGCCCTTCCGTAAAAAGCAGCTCCGATCACGATCTGCGCCGGATCTACTCCATTTTCAATGCAGAATGAAATGATCTTTTCAGCGGATCTTGGATCAATGGGAAAATTCCTTTCACTCATGATCTGGTGGGCAGGTGTTCCTTCAAGATCTTCCGGTCTTACCCATCCCAGATTGGTGTGATGTCCTGTGAAGGGAGTGCCACCGCCTACCAGATCATAAGTCATCACATTCATATAGGTCGCATATTTCATTACCTCAGTCAATTCGACATGATCGTAGTATCGTTTCCATCCTGCCGAAGCAAAGGTGAGTGTCAGATCCTCCCCGGTAGCATCCATCGCTTCCCTTAACTCTCGCATTAAAGAGGTAAAGTTTTCTTTGTCTTCCGGAATATAAGGATTACCCGCTCCCCGCATACCCGGATATTCCCAATCAATATCAAGGCCATCGAGGTCATATTGTTTGATAAAGCGGATTACGCTGTCCACAAACTTTTTCCTGTTTTCAGGAGTAGCAGCCATTTCAGAAAAACCACCTGAGCCTCCCCATCCTCCACAGGCGATCATTACCTTGAGGTGTGGATGATTTTTTTTCTGCGCTGCAAGAGATGTAAGTTTTCCTGAGGATTCAGGATTTTTAAATTTCATCTCCTGATCGATTACTTCCGTAAAGGAGAAAATAATATGTGTTAATTCGTCTAAAGGCAAATCTTCAGGATGATAATCATTTTTAGGAGGAACATAATAGGCCATGATGGCTATGGAAGGTTCCTGAAAGGTAGTAACCTTTTCTGAACATGATACCGGTATCATGAGTATAAACGCGAATAAAAATGCATTGAGGTTTTTCATAAAGATATTATTGATTCGTTTTGATTGTTCAAATTTAATTTTCAGTCTCGTCTCAAACACTTATCTCAAATTCTTTTCTGACTGATATTGATAACGGTTCAATTCATTCAATAACATGATCGTGCCGCCCACTGCCTCCATCCAGTATTCAGTGGTCTGCCACCATTCAGGCAAAAGCACTGGCATATCTTCTTCCGAGGAGCCAATACCTGCCATTACGGCTCCATCTATTTTCGGAGTGTGAGGAACAAATTCACTGGTCTTAAAGAATTCAGGTTGATTGTATCCAAGCCCCGTAACAGTGCTGGCATTGAAGGGATTGCATCCATATATAAAATCAAGTTGTTGCTGGCCGATCCGGATTGCCTGTGGGTGGTTGATCAGCATTCCGCCACGCACCAGGCAGGCACCCACATATCCGATCCTTGGATTAATGCCATTCCACCATTCGCTATTTTCATGATTCACATAGCACCAGCGGTAATAATAATCACCAGCCTGCCTGCTTCCGCCCGGATCTCCAAAATAAAGCGCCATGGGGACGATTCCATAGGTGCTTTTTTGATCAAAATAGGCAATGAAATTATCCACATATCTCCGGAAAGCATTTTTCGCCTTTTCACTTAAAGAAGGATCTTTGATATACCGGATTGATTCTACAATGGCCCAAATCGGGAAATTCGGAGTAATAAGCTGATACGATAAGTTGGTAATTGAATACACCTTTTCACTGATGCCAGAAGTAGGATTTACGGATCCCATGAATCCATTCATGGGCTTGTGTGTGGTGTTCTGGCATTGAAGTAATCTTTCCAGGTACAATTCAGCCATTTCCATATATTCCGATTTCCCGGTAGCGGCATTCAGTTTTAAAGAAGCGGTCAGCGCGGCCCCTAGCTCATGGATGTTCATGATGACCCTGTTATTGTATACCCATCTATAACATCGTTCAGCAGCCTGAATATAAGGGTTATCTGGTTCACTTTTTTCTGCCAGCGCAATATTACATTGAGCTATGACAAACATATACTGAAATACAGGGGCATTCGGGGTGGTGACAATCCAGCGATCATCCGGAGTGCCGGGAATATTATCCGTAAACCGGTTATTATCGCCATGTTCATAGACATCGCCGCCTACCTGGTCCATCAGATATCCATCCGGTTCCTGCATGGCCCGGAAGTATTTATTTCCCCAGGTAATTTCATCCCGAATTTGAAAGAGCATATTGCTTTTTCCAATGAAATCTGACACTTCATTTGAAGAAAAGGTAAGATAGATCTCACTGAGTGCCCATAATCCATTGATGGTCATACCCCATTTTCTCAGATCCGCCGCATCATGCCATCCTCCTGATACATCCTGGTGTTCATCATTATCCAGCCTGCGTCCATCGTCCAGGTGTTGACCTTTTTCCCAGCCATTTTCAGGATCTCCGCAACGTTGCATCAGAAACCAGTTCAGATGCTGATCCAGATTTTTTATATATTGCAGGGAATGGATGGTGAATGGCAGTGATACCTGGTCTCCACTTAATATAAAATACTGACCAGGATCGATAACGGAGGAAAAATCTCCAATCCCTACCTTTCCCCAGTCACCTGATTTCTCCTGGATCTTTCCACTATATACTTCCTGCATGTTGGAAAGATCGAGCACAGAAAAATTCTGGCCCACCGTATAATCCGGAATCCGGAAAGTTTTGGATGAAGCGGGTATAAATCCAGTTTGATTCAAAAGAAGCTCGGATGGGTAATAATATATTTTGAATGCTGATCCTGCTGAATTATCTTTCAGGATTAATTGGGCGTTGGCCCAGTCTGCATGGCCATCCCTGGGACCATCCGGACCGTTTTCAACGATCAGGGATAATCGGTCGACTGATGAAACGTCTACGTCAATGGAGATGGCAGGTGAGGATTCAGTGATCCATCCGCTGGAATAAAGGATATGATCATCTCCCTGGATAATAAATCTAATCATGGGAGTACGTCGGGGATTATTGATGGAAAATTCATTCCTTAATTTGATTGAGTCACGTGTGGCAATGCGTTCGGGCTTTTGTGATACTTCACCATCGATACCGATCTCGGCCTGGAATTTTGATACTTTGCCTTCAAGGTCTATATACAACAAGGAGGGTGCATGCACGCCAAGCCCTTTTTGATATGTCTTTCCTCCAATGGTTATTGGATTTTTTTCAAATGACATATCTTTATTGGGAGGGCCAAATTCATTGGCTATGAATCCGTGGGGGATATCGCTTAAATAGATCGCTTGGGCCTCTGTCCGGGAGCCATTCAGACAAAAGAAGATAATTATCCACAAAGCAAAATTGATGGTGTATTTATTTTTCATCCAAAAAACAGGCAATAAGGTTCATTATTACATTATAAGTGCTTGGTTTACCGACCAATGGATAGATTAAAAAACCATTTTTATTTAATAAAAAATAAATTTTGAATCTGGATCCTAAATATAGTCTACGAGGATTAAATATACATAATAGTTTAATCAGAATAAAATACTGCAGGTTGTAAGCTTCAATGATCTCCCTTATAGATTAGGATATTCAGTATCTCATAAGAATTATTAGATATTTCACGTGTATATCCCGGATGTTCCCGGTCCTGGACTTCGCCGGGTCTGACTGTGTTGGATTTATTCAATATTCTGCTACTTCTCCGGACCTTTCTCTGCTGAATTTAATCTAGTATATACAAGTCTAATTACAAAATACTGGCTGGAAAAACTTATAAAAAAACCCCTTTAAAATCACCGGAAAATATATTGATAATCGCCAACTCAATCCTGTTTGAATATATTCAATTTTAGGTGTATCTTGTGGACGCCATTGAGTATAATGGTTTTTTTTTGTCCTAATAATACAATTTTTAAATTTGACTGTTTTAAATGATGAAATCAGAAATTAAACTTCCACAGGAATGGCCAGGTATCCATTACATTGGAGAGGAAGAGATTAACGCGGTAACCCATGTACTGAAAAATCAATCCCCATTCAGGTTTTATGGACCTAAACCTACTTTTGAGGCGAGACAATTTGAACAGGAATTTGCCGATTATATCGGGAAGAAATATTGTTTGGCAGTATCGAATGGTACCACGGCCCTACAGGTAGCCCTTTCAGCCCTTGGAGTGGGCCCAGGTGATGAAGTGATCATGCCGGGTTATTTCTGGGTTTCCACCGCAGGTGCTGTTGTCAGATTGGGAGCCATCCCCGTCCTGGCGGATGTAGATGATTCCATAAGCCTGGATCCGGCAGATCTTAAGAAAAAAATATCTCCCAGAACCAAGGCGGTGATCGTTGTGCATATGGGAGGTGTGATCGGTGACATCGATCAAATTGTATCCATCTGTAAGTCCAAAAATATACCATTGCTGGAAGACTGTGCGCAGGCTGCCGGAACCTCTCAATTCGGAAAAATGGCCGGATCATTTGGCGACATGTCTATCTTTTCATTTCAGATCAATAAAAACATGACCTGTGGGGAAGGAGGTGCCGTATTGACCAATGACCAGTCATTATATGAACGTGCTTTTGGGATCCACGATACCGGTTACATCAAGGATGAAAATGGTAGTTTTGTGCTTGACAGGCCGGAACTTCAATTATGGGGCATTGGATGCCGGATCAGTGACCTAGCCGCCGCCATGGCTAGGGTTCAATTAAAAAAATTGCCCACCATCATCAATCATATGCGGGAATTTAAACATGAACTGGTCAGCATCATTTCAAAATATGAAGGTTTGAGGCCCAGAAAGATTGCTGATCCTGCGGGGGAATCTGGAGGATTCCTCAAAATGACTTTTAAAGAGAGGAAAACTTCCTATCAGTTTAAAGACCTTTTATTAAAAAATGGAATTCATGTCGCAGACAAGGGATTTTATCCCATCCATATGGACGAGTGGGGATTGCATATCTATTACAATCTTCCTTCACTGGTACAGAAAAGACCCTCCATGGGATCTCGATCGGTCTGGGAATTGAGTGAGAACAGTTTTGCCAAAGATTATACATATGACAAAGGAACCCTTCCACACCTGGATTCACTGGTCGGAAAGACGGTCCTGTTCTGCATTGCATCCAATCTGAATGATACACATAAGGAAGTGATCCGGAAAGCTTTCATTAAAACCTGTGATCAACTTTTTGATAAGAAATGAAAATTAAATTAGACGAAAGCATGAATAACCATCGAATGTACAATCATATTCTTTCAATTTTTCTGATTTTCTCAGGGTGTATTCCTTCGTTTGCACAGGTACGGTATGGAAGTCAGGAGGCCTCCAACCAATCCTCTGATTTTATATGGCCGGATGGTAAAAAAATGGCCATCAGCCTGACTTTTGATGACGCACGGCTGAGTCAGATCGATGTGGGTGTACCCATTATGAATAAATATGATGTAAAAGGCACTTTTTATGTTTCTCAGGATCGGATGATCGAACGACTGGAAGGTTGGAAGGATGCACTCAAAGCAGGACATGAAATAGGAAACCACACCTTGACACATCCGTGTACAGGTAATTTCCCATGGGCAAGACAAAAAGCGCTGGAATCTTTTACACTGAGGGACATTGCCCTGGAAATGGAGGAAGCCAACAGGATGATCAGTGAAACTCTGGGTGTTAGCCCTGTTTCCTTTGCTTTTCCCTGTGGTCAGAAATTTATTGGAAGAGGGAGTTCCCTGAGAAGTTACATTCCCCTGGTGAGTGATCTTTTCCTTACCGGCAGGGGATGGATGGATGAAGGCCCCAATGATCCTGTCTATTGTGACCTGGCACAACTTACCGGTATGGAATCGGACAATAAAAGTTTCGAACAGATCAAAGCGTTGATCGATCAGGCCGCGAAAATGGGGCCTGGCTTGTTCTGGCTGGTCATGAGATTGGAGAACCGGATTTCCAGACTACCTGGTCATCCACCCTGGAACAGATCTGTGAATATGCCACGGATCCGTCACATGGTATCTGGATCGCACCCGTAGGTACCATTGCTGAATATGTCAAATCGAATCCGGCCCGCAAAGATCTGAATATTAAAGAAGTATATCTCGACCCTTCCGCTCCAATTGAAACGAGGGTGGAAGATCTTCTATCCCGGATGACGCTGGCCGAAAAGATAGGGCAACTGAATATGCCTTGTGGGTATTTTACTGAGTTGGGAAGGAGTGTTTCTGAGAAGATGGAAGGTATAAAATCATTCACACGGGGTGATTTTGAAGAGGGGATAGGACCTGGAGGAGGATTTTTCACCGTTCCCAATAATGTCCTGCACGAGGGACCTGCCCAGCAGGCCCGTTTTTTGAATGAGTTACAGACGATCAGCCTGGAAAATACGAGGTTAAAAATTCCCCTCTTGCAGGTTGAAGAAGGGACGCATGGTTTAATGTGTTCCGGCGCTACCATCTTTCCTGAAGGTCATGCGTTGGGAAGTACCTGGAATACGGGATTGATCCATGATGTGTACACCATCGCAGCCCGTGAGGCAAGGTCCATCGGTATTCATGAATTATTTACGCTGGTTATTGAACCCGACAGGGATCCACGCCTGGGACGGAATATAGAAGGATTTAGTGAAGATCCTTTTTTATGTGCCAGATATGCAGAAACCATTGTCCGGGCCGTTCAGGGTGACGATATTTCCCTGAATGATAAAGTGGTGGCAGGATTATGTCATTATCCGGGTCAGAGTCAACCGGTAAGCGGACTGGAAAGAGGAGCCATGGAAATATCCGAAAGGACACTCCGGGAAGTGTTTTTGCCTCCCTGGGAAGCCGGGATACGGAAAGCAGGCGCCCTGGGTGTCATGGCCACCTATCCGACCATAGATGGCGTTCCTGTACATAGTTCCTATGAAATACTGACGGAAATTTTGCGGTATGAACTGGGTTTTGAAGGTCTTGTATTGAGTGAAGGCAATGGTGTCAATACACTTATTTATACGGGAATGGCTTCTAATGAAAAGGAAGCCGGCGCAATGGCAGCTAATGCCGGAATGGATGTGAGCATTTCATTCGGACAGGGATACCTGACCGAGATGCTTGAAAATGTGAAGGAAGGAATTGTTTCGGAGGCCATGATCGACCGGTCAGTCAGGCGGGTATTGCGAACAAAGTTCAGGCTTGGATTATTTGAAAATCCCTTTGTGAATCCTGAAAAGGCTGTGGAGACGGTTCATCTTCCTGAACATCAACAGGTGGCTCTTCAGGCAGCCCGGGAAGGGATCGTATTGTTGAAAAATGAAGGGAAATTACTTCCCTTAAGCAAGAATATCGGATCCATTGCGCTCATTGGTCCCAATGCCGATGACGCCAAAAACCAATTAGGAGATTATACTTCCGAGGTCGTACTTCAGGATATTACCACGGTTTTGAAAGGATTAAAAGATAAGGTAGGCAACACCACACGCATCCAGTATGTAAAAGGATGCAATGTGATCGGGGAAGAATTGAATGAGATCAGTAAAGCGGTTTCAGCTGCCAGAAAATCCGATGTAGCCATTGTTGTATTGGGTGAAAATGAGTGGCAGGCAGCCGGTAAAAAGGGAACCACTGGGGAAGGGTACGACGTCGCCACCCTGGAATTGACCGGTTTGCAGAAAGAACTTATAAAGTCGGTTTATGCAACGGGAACTCCCACGGTGGTGATCCTGATCAATGGGCGGCCGCTGGCTACCCCCTGGATTGCGGATAATGTCCCGGCTGTACTGGAAGCCTGGTGCCCGGGAGAAAAGGGGGGAGAAGCCATCGCTGAAATTCTGTTCGGGGAATATAATCCGAGTGGGAAATTACCGGTGACCTTTCCACGACATGCGGGACAACTTCCGGTCTATTATAATTATAAGCCCTCCAAATCGTACTGGCTTGAAGAAGGGTGGGGGAATTCCTATGCGGACCTGAATAAAAAACCTCTTTGGGAATTTGGACATGGATTAAGTTATACGGAATTTGCTTATTCCGATTTGAGAATTTCGCCAGAAAAATCAAATAAGAACGGAAACATTGAGGTTTCTTTAAAAGTGAAGAATACAGGAGAAATGAAAGGAGCAGAAATCGTTCAGCTATACCTCCGGGACGTGAAAAGTACTGTCGTCAGGCCCGTAAAAGAGTTGAAAGGTTTTGAAAAGATCTGGTTGTCACCAGGGAGAAGAAAGTATTGTTCAGTTTCTACTGACGCCTGAAGATCTTTCCCTTTACGACAGGAGCATGAATAAGGTCGTGGAACCGGGAATATTCCGGATCATGGTAGGAAGTTCTTCCGAAAAGATCTTGCTCGAAGGCGAATTCGAGATACTGGGAGAGAAATAGGATGACTGATAGAAAGAAAATGTTTGTTTGAAAAGGATTACTTAAAATTTGTCCGGGTATAAAAAAATTATTGAATCTTAAATATTTAAAAAAATGAAACCTAGAAGCAGGAATTATTTTACGGCATCAATTGTAATTGTGCTGGCAGGTCTGTTATTGTCGGCAACTCCAATGGAAAAACAAGCGGAAATGTTAAAAGCGGGTACTTCAAAAATCAAGATCACCCCAACGGATCCAGTCCGGATGAGTGGTTATGCGGCCCGATCAGAACCTTTCAAAGGAGTGCATGATGATCTCTATGCCAGCGCGATCGTATTCGGAAACAGCCTGACCAAGGCCTGTGTGATCACATGCGATGTGATCGGATTCTCAAATGAATTTGTGGATGAGACCAAACAGAGGATCCTGAAAGAAACGGGAATCCCGGAACAAAATATTCTGATCACGGCTGTTCACAATCATGGAGGTCCCAGGACCCGGGCCTATGGTGAGGAACCATCCAGCAATGAAACGACTTATGTAAAAACCTTGCAGGATAAATTGGTTCAGATTGTGCAGGAATCCAATGATCGACTTCAGCCCGTTAAAATTGGCGTGGGAAAAGGGACCTGTAAGATGAATGTAAACCGGCGGGCAAGACATGCGGAAGGAGGGGTCTGGCTGGGAAGAAATCCGGATGGAATTTGTGACCAGGAGGTAGGTGTGATCCGTATTGATGATCTGTCGGGGAATACCGTAGGTCTTCTGGTTAACTGGCCCTGTCATGCAACTACCGGAGGGCAGGAGAATTACCAGATCACGGGTGACTGGCCAGGGGCTGCTGCCAGGGAGATCGAAAACAAGTATCCGGAAGCGGTGGTGATGGTCAGTGCAGGGGCTTCCGGTGATATCAATCCGATTTACGGACCCAATGATAACTTTGACGATATTAATGCCATCGGGCAGACACTTGCCGATGAGGTGATCAATGTTGCGGAGGGAATAGAGACCTATCCCTTAAAGGAACTTGAAGTGGCCACACAGGTGATCAAAGCAGCTGGAAAGAAGAACAGTGAATCAAGAATGCCAAATGTTTCGCTGGATCCGGGTCCGGACGTGGATATCCGGGTTGCTTCCCTGAAAGTGGGAAATATTCTGATCGCAGGAATATCCGGTGAATTAATGAATGAGATCGGTTTGCAGATCAAGGAGGATTCTCCCTATAAAAATACTTTTGTCTATACCCATTGCAATGGGAATAGCGGATATCTCTGTACCGACAAAGCATATGAAGAGGGAGGATATGAGCCTATGGTTTCACGAACCATGCCCGGAACTGAAAAACAGATCAAGGATGCTTTCCGGGAGATGAATAACCAACTGTAATTTATTTGGCGGTGGGGTGATTTAGTGATGTGATGAGGTGGTGGTAAAAAATATGATTACATCGTATGGAGCTTCTGGAACGGCTGAATAATTTCTTCTGGGATGATTGGGTAAGCGGGAAACCATAATAGGGTGGGTACGCTGATATATTGAGGAATATTGTAGGGTTTTGATTTTTTGCATGTGCTCACGAACAGGTCCATAGTTTTTACAATGGTCGCCAGGTCTGGACAAATCCCGTTTTCCTGATCCATTGAATCAATGAAACGTTGAACCTATGAACCATTGATCTATTGATCCGGAAAACTGAATGAAATTTAAACAATTCCTGTCGTCCATTTTACCAGGGCTGTTCATTGTCGGATACGTGATTGGAACAGGAAGTGTGACTTCCATGGTCGTCGCAGGGGCCCGATATGGGATGTCCTTTACCTGGGCCTTGTTTCTTTCCTGTTTTTTTACGTTCATCATGCTGGTCGCCATCAGCAGGCTCACCATTATAACAGGGAATACCATCATGTTTAATATAAAAAATCATATCGGATGGTTTGCCTCTGTTTTTATTATCGCCGGATTAATGGTTACGGTAATTAGTTCCATTATGGGGGTGATGGCTGTGGTAGCAGAAGTGATCCAGGAATGGTCCAGACCCCTGACTTCAGATCATGAAGGATTTTCAACCGGTGTTATATCCATTATTTTTCTTTCCTTCCTCTTGTACCTGTTCTGGACAGGAAAACATTCCGTTTTCATGAAATTCGTTTCCCTGATGGTCGGAGTGATGGGGGTGGCCTTCATCCTGACGAATTTTATGATCATCCATGATGCAGGAGAGATATTTCGGGGACTTGTGCCCAATATTCCTGACTCAGGAAAACCTCATATTATCATTGCCGGGATGGTAGGTACGACCATGGCCGCTGTGGTACTGGTTTCACGAAGCAGTGTGATCGCTGAGAAAAGTTGGAAAATTGAAGACCTGCCCATTGAACGCAGGGACTCCCTGATCTCCGCCAGTTTACTTTTTCTGGTCAGTGCCGCCATCATGGCCAGCGCTGCCGGAACCCTTCATCCCCGGGGGATCTATGTAGATAATGCCATTGATATGGTAAGTACCCTCGAACCATTGGCAGGGCGGTTTGCCATAGCCTTATTTGTTACCGGGATCATCGCGGCCGGATTGAGTTCCATTTTTCCTAATATGTTATTATTACCCTGGTTGATCGCTGATTACCAGGGGGATCAGCCGTGATTTTAAACGTGGATTATTCCGGATCCTGGTGGTACTGGTCACCCTGTCAGGTTTGATCATCCCCATCTTTGGTGGCCGGCCGGTGATTATCATGATCGCTTCCCAAGCTTTCAGTCCCCTGATGATGCCCCTGCTGATCATCTTTTTACTGATCATGATGAACAATAAAAAAGTAATGGGTGATCACAGGAATGGCTTCTGGCTCAATGCTGGTCTCGGCATTACCTTCCTGTTTTCAATTTTTATGTTTTTCATTGCCTACGAGGGGTATGTAGATTTTTTTAAATGAGAGAATGAGGGATTGAGGGATTTTTAATAAACGTGAGGACAAATAAAGTTAATCAAACCCTTGCTGAAGACGATGATACGGTATCCAGGAAGTGTGTATTCATTCATTGTTTTGGAATTTAAAAATGATCTGGGATAGAACCATTGAGGTCTTATAAGTGTCTTATACCTGGAATGCAATTAATTTTTATGCTTGATTTTTTGAACTACTTAAATTTGATTAGAAATGAAGAGGAATATTATTATAATTGGCATAATCTTTTTTGCACTAGGTTGTGATCAAGGTTCCCTTGATGGCATACCGGGTAATTCAGTGGATTTTTATGGATTATCCAATTATCAAACCTTGGATCAATCCATGAAAATCATAGAAAATACGGTGGAACTGAATGATTCGATCATCATTCCTTATGCTGAAATCATAGCCTATCAAAGCAAAACACATACATTTATTATCACTGATTACTTATCGGAGATCCTTTCTGACTGGGAAAACAATCCGCTTGCCAGGAAGCCCTTTGCCGTTGTGGCAGACAGGGAAATTATTTATACCGGATATTTCTGGTATGGTTTTATGTCAAGTAGTTGCGATTGGGTCATCATCGATCCGATTGATGATTCAGATGAAAACAAACTGACGGTTCAATTGGGATATCCGGGAATAATAGCTGGGGATATCATACCCGATAAAAGGAATGATCCGCGAATATTGGACGTTTTACGGCACGATGGAAAACTAATGGATTATTAACGATACTTAATTTTTTCAACTTCAATTGACAACCACTTTTTTGATTGTTGTTTATGGTATTTATTATGGAATACAATGTCCCCCGCCAGCGGGGGATGGGGGGTGGATGCTATTGGACTGACAAGCCTTGAGACAGTGAAAAATAACTCCCATTTGAGAGATTTGAAGATTATAAGATGGATCTATTGGAACCATTGTTTCAAAAGCCGTTTTTCCGTCATTCCTGAAGGCCTTTGGGTAATCGCCGCGAGCGTGAACAGGAATTTCCATCACATTCATGCAGATCCCTGATAGTTCTCCATGTTTCCTGATTTCAGGGATGACAACTTTGGGTGTACAGTCCGATCTGCCAGAAAAACGGACCATTTCTTCTCCGTATCAATAATACTGTATTTGAACATTGTTATTTTCTTCAAAACCAACTAAGTTAAGAATCGATTTCTACGAAGATCATTCAATCAACTATCCTTTAAAAAGGATAAACCGAAAAAAATGAAGTATCTATTTCTTTCTATTCTGCTTATCACCCTGACTTTTTCATCCTGTAAAAAAGGATCCATTTCAGATGCATCAACAGATATCCAAGCCGTGGAAAATGGACTTTTAATGGCGATCCAGATTAAGGACGAACCTTTGACCAAGTACAATATCCTTGAAAGAATGGCGCATTATAAGGTGCCTGGGGTAAGTATTGGGATTATACAGAACGGTAAATTAAAATGGACAAAAGGATACGGAATGGCCAATACGAACAATGGCCGAAAGGTGGATGAAAATACACTATTTCAAGCCGGATCGATCAGCAAACCTTTGGCGGCCCTGGGCGCTCTAAAATTGGTAGAGGAAGGGGTCATTGATCTGGATTCCGATGTAAATGAATATCTCACCGGCTGGAAAATCCCTGAAAACAAATTCACACGGAACGAAAAAGTGACCCTCCGAAGATTACTCACCCATACTGCGGGAATGACGGTCCACGGATTTCCCGGATATCAGCAGAACGATTCATTTCCAACCCTTATGCGGGTATTGAACGGGGAAGGGAATACGCCGGAAATCATGGTCGATACCATTCCCGGATCCATCTGGCGGTATTCAGGAGGAGGATATACCGTGATGCAGAAAGTAGTCGAAGACCTGAGCGGACTTCCCCTGGATAGGTACATGAAACAACAGATCCTGGGTCCACTTGGAATGGAACACAGTACCTATGAACAACCTTTACCTTCAATGTATCAGAAGAATGCGAGTGCTGCTTTTGATTTTCGGGGCAATATGATTCCCGGGCAATGGCACAATTACCCCGAACAGGCGGCGGCCGGTTTGTGGACGACACCCACGGATCTGGCTAAATATTGCATAGCAATCCAGGAAATCCTAGGGGGGAAATCTAAAGGAATTCTATCAAGGGAAATGATTCAAAAAATGCTGAAAAAGGATAAAAATGAATGGGGGCTCGGCCCTTCATTAAAATGGGAAGCAGATTCGCTCATATTTCAACATGGAGGTAAGAATGCCGGGTTTACAAACAGTCTGATCGCTTTTGCCCACCGGGGAAATGCAGCCATTATCATGACCAATGCCGATAATGGAGGTGAGCTTATCGGAGAATTGTTGAGATCCATTTCAACCTATTATCACTGGGGAATTGCAGACTACCAGGTCGTGGAAAAGATACCTGTGTCCACAGTACAGCTGGATAAACTGGTGGGTCATTATAAACTGGAAGAACCGGTGCCTGGCATTGGTGACTATATCGTGGAGATCAACCGGGATCATGATCAGCTGATCATAATTGATTCAAATAATGGGGAACGCGATATCGTGGTCCCTTTGGCTGTATCGGATTTTATTGACCTGGAAGATGGCGACAAGATGAATTTTCAGCTGAATAAAGATACCATTGGATTTATCTGGAATAACACGTATCAATTTTATAAAATTGATTGATTACAGAATCAGGATTCAATGTCTGTTTCAGGCCTTTAAAATATGAATGGATAAGGGGTATTTATAGGGTTGATCATTAAGTACCCGGATTGTATTGATGATGATGACAATGGTACTATACATGCCAAAGAAAATAACGATTGGGATACCTATTAAAATGATGGCCAGAATACCGCCTGGAATGAGAAATATCATCATACTTAATTGGAAATTGATCACATCGATGGCATGTTGCCGGATGTTCCTGATCTTATCTTTATTCCATAACCAGATGAGAATAGGAGGAAAAAGAAGTATAAACAAGCCGCTCAGATGAAGCATGGATAACAAGACATGATCCTCACGTAATGTTTCCTCATTTTCAGATTTTTCCAATTTATAATTTACGAGCGCTGCATATTCAATTTCCAGCACTTTGGCGATCGACAAAAGTGTATAGGACCTGGGATCGACTTCACCATTTTCAATTCGCTGGATGGTCCGGGCGCTGATTTCCGTTTTTTCAGCAAGCTCTTCCTGGGTCATCCCTTTTTTGAGTCTTGCTTCCCGGATGGTTTGTCCAATGGTCATGATTAAAGAATGGTTTATACAAATATCATCATTTACGACAACACAATACAACTACTTGTACCCGACATTTATACGACAATCTGGATCAGTAGATCACTGGTTTATTGGTTCATTGGTTCTATAATTATCCCATTATCCCGTGTCCCATCCAAAAAAATGTTTATCCCGTGAGGGATCTCCCGTGAGGGATCTCCCGCGAGGGATCGGCCGTAAAATCCTTTCGAGACAGGCTTGATATTTAATCCTGTCGTTATTCAAGAAGTGATAAAAATTTCGAACTCGGACCTGTCCACCCTTTCAAGCAGGCTTTGGACTTCGAGTTTATTCCAGCTCTTTTATCCTGATGTTCCTGAACCAGATGGGCGCACCGGCGTGTTTTCCCTGAAAACCAATGTATCCTTTTGTCTGGAGGGTTGCAAAAGGTTTATTAAGCCAGGAGGGAATGGGAGAGCCATCGGGATTGGTTGTGCCGGAAGTCCAAAGACTCATGTCCATCTCGGTCACGAGCTGATCATTGAGCGCAACCTGTATGTTCTGGTCTCGGCAGGTGATGGTAAACCGGTTCCATTCCCCGGGTTTTTTTACCACCTGCTGTTTGTTGGCGGGAAGATGTCCGAAAATGGCCCCGCATTGCCAGTCCTTGGCCGCATTGGCCCATTGGGGAGCATAATCATCGGCAATCTGGATTTCCACAGAATTGGGGATCCAGTTGTCTTTATCACTGCAATACACGATCACCCCACTGTTGGTTCCTTCGGCGGTCTTGAATTCAAGATCAAGGATAAAATTATCATAAACTTTTTGTGTCCAGATGGCCTGGTCTTCACTGGCAGTCATTACACCCTTTTCGATTGTCCAGATGCCAGCTGGGTAGTCGGCATTGGTAAGATCTGCCTTGAAAAGATCATTCCAGCCTTTGGAATGAACATCGGGATGTTGGCTGTCCGTTTTCTGGGCCATGGCTGCAGTGGAAAAAATGACAAAACAAATTATCAGGTAAATATTTTTCATGTTTATTTTTTTTGAATAAATCTAGTCTAAAAAATGCGAATTATTATCAAGGATCTAAGATGATCTTGTAGAAGTAATATTTAATTGGGGATCTGGAGAATTGGGGTTTTATCATTTTATCATATTAGAGATAAACATAATTTATCTTCCTCCCTTTAAGCTTCCATCCTCGAACTCACAAACTCTTCAACTCGTCAACCCTTTAACCCTATTATTGTAACACAATTTCCTTTTCCACCACGATCTTAACTGGCCCCAGTAATCCAGATGGCAACAATTCGCTTTCCGAATTCCAGCCTTTAGTCGTGGTAAAGGTACGGGGATGGTCCACCTCACTTCCCGGGAATCCCTGTGGATATTTTTCATCCCCGACCAGCCGGTTCCACCAGGTATTGGTAACCCGGATCTCCAGTTCGTTTTCACCCGGTTTAACCGCGTTGGTGATGTCCACACGAAAGGGTTTTTTCCATAGTATACCCAGATTTTTCCCGTTCACGATCACCTCGGCCATCATCCTTACATCACCCAGGTCCAGAAAAAGATGCAGATCAGGCTGGATACATTCGTCAGGAAGATTGACCGTATTCAGATATCCTGCCGTGCCTGAAAAATGCCGGATCCCCGGATGTGTAAATTCTGTCCATGAAATTAGCTGATCGAATACTGTATCCACCGGGACATCCCAGTTTTCAGGAAAATGCATCTTCCAGGGACCATCGATATCCAATGGTTTGGGGAAGCCGGATAGACTGACTGATTTTTTCCCACCATCCGGGAAGCAAAAGATGTATTCACCGGATGTTCCCGTCCTGAATTGGATGTTTCCTTCCTTCGTATAGGATACAATCGGAAATTTATGCCTTTCCGGGTCTAATGGGAAGGGGAGGCCCTCTTTTTGGATGGATTGAATGTGAGTTTGTGAGGTAAGTTCACGGAAGACAATAAATAAGGACCCGTAAGGATCCAGGCTGACTGGAATCCGGGTTCTACTTCCTGATGATTCAAAAAGGGCTACTTTTTCTGTTTCGCCTGTATCCGGATGCCAGTATTCCGGTAATTTATTTCCTGTGCGGAATGAAATTTCGACTGTTTTGGAGATCTCTTCAGGATTGGACAGAAAATAAATATCCATTTCACCGCTTCTCCGGTGGGTCCACCGGAGGGTGGTATCCGGACATAGGATGTCGGGTTCCATAGCTAGTTTTTCAAACACGACGTCCAGTGGTTCACCGTATAATATTCTTCCGGTACCCACTTTTTGATCAAGGATTAAAGTTCCATCAGGATCACCCCAAAGATCCTTTGAGATCAATTTGATCTCTTCATCGGAATCAGGATAATTTTCCATGCTGGGAGAACGGGAGGGAGGAGATCCATAAACCTTTGCTCCATCCCGTATAAGATCACGAATTTTCTTCAATACCTCCGGACGCATGGTTTCTTGAGGTGGCAGGACCAGCAACTGATAGGATTTCCCGTCTGGGAGGACCAGCTGTCCATCTTGAACTGAGAGCCTGTTCAGGATTACATCGGCATTGATAAAATCATAATCATATCCATACGGGAGTCCCGGTTTAAGAATACCGGTCATTTTGGGAGCATCCTCTCCGATAAAATAGCAGACATCGGAAACGGGAATACCCTGTTGAAGCAGGTAAAAACATCGTTTCAGGTATTCAATCCAGACCTTGCTCTGTTCAAACCAGGTATTATGACGCTGATAGCTCATGCCAAACCAGGCGGTTACACCCGGGATACGGTCTTCCCAGGGTTGGTGTATGGATACGTGCTGCACGAAATGATTGATGCCTTCGCACAACATCTGATCCCCGCGTGATTTCATGATCGCAGGATATTGAAGGAAGTTAAAACCGGCGGTGAATGCTTCGGCAAACACCTGTTTTTTTCCGTAAGTATGTGCCGCAGAGCTTGCCATTCTGCATTCGAGGGGGCCTAGGTCCCAGATAGAATTTTCGAACCAGAATTCACCGGAAACCAGGTCTGCCTGGCCACCATATTGCAGAAATTCTCCGGGGAATCCCCAATGCCCGTAATTTTCCAGCCAGAGATCCAATCCATTTTCATTTGAAAGCTCACGTAATCTCCTGACGTATACTTGGGAGATCAGGTCTGCGGTGAGGCGCCGTACATCCCATAAAAACCGGTTGGAAAGATCGGCACTCCCCACGATCCGTCCACTGAAAACGGGCATCCAGGGAATAGGATCATACCCATAATGTGCCTCAAAAATATCCCTGAATTCATTCGTCCAGTTCTGTGGACCGACTTCATAACTGTCGATGACCACCGTTTTAAATGATTTTCGTTCTTCAGGAGGTACTCTTTTCAGAAATTTTCCGATGAAAGCCTCAAAGTGTGTTTCAATCGCTTCCTCGGTAAATTTATCACATTCATAGCCGGTGGCTTCCGGGGGAACTGGTACATTGGTGGCGCCGGTGGGGATCATTCCTGAGTGCATAAGGATCCAGTTGCCTTCGGGCACTTCCCAGGTAAGGTTGCCTTTGGAATCGATCTTCCCGGTCAGGTCGAGGATCTGGTCTGGTTCAATGAGATCTTCTTTCGCCGGTTCAGCCTGGGCTGGCCAGAGATAGGCATTCCAGGGGGGTAAGGGATCAGAATACATTTTGCCAAGCTGTTTTTCAATCGCCTGATCTACACGGGCTGCCGTACCGAATGTAATTTCTTTCAAACCGGCTCCCGGTGTTCCAATCAGGTTGGAAATAATAATTCTGACTTCATCAGACCGGGTGATGGGTAACGAAAAGGTTTCAGGATCATACCGCATGGGACCGATCTCAAAATTGATATTCCGTCGATCGAGGATGAACTGGCGAATAGTGAGGAAGTCCCCGTTCGGATCCCTGGCCTTTAAGGTAATCTCAGTATAAAAGGAAACCGGTAAAAAATCGAAAGTTATGGATTGCAGATTAACCGGATCTTTAAATCGGATGTTGAATGAGAGGGGCTCATTGGTTGAAAAAAAGCGATCCGGAAATGAAAAATGGGAGCTTTCCTTTCTGTCGAACAAATGATTGATGCCAGGGAAATCCGGATCGGATTTTATTCTTTCTATACCCGGGACATTCTGCCCAACATAGGCTTTCTGAATAGGGAAGGCTTGCAAGGCAATGCGTTCGAATAGTGAATCTGGCAGGGAAAAATTTCCCTGGAACAGCGTGGGGCCCTTCAGTTGAAGTTCCCGGCTAACCACATACCGCATGGCCTGGTCTTTCCGGATCCAGGGTCCACCGGACTGGCTCCATCCGGGACCGTTAAAAAAGCCGATGTCCACCCCAAGACGCTGACCTTCCCTGACAGCGTGTTCCACTATTTTCCACCAGGCTTCACTCAATATCCTGACATCACCCCGCTGCCCCCCAGGTGATACATGACCGATCAGGGCTTTTCCGATCCCGACCCGGGCCATTGCTTCGAGATCCTTTGTAATGCCTTCCCTTGAGATGTTCTCATCGATCCAGTACCAGTAAACCCAGGGCTTGTAAGCAGGAGGAGTATCCTGGAATTCTTCGAGCAGATGATCTTTTTCAGGTGGATGACAAGAAAAAATGAGTGAGGTGAAAATGAAAAATATATAGATCCTTGGGAACATGATTAAAAAAAGTGTTCAGGACTATAAATATAATCATTCTCCTCCGTCATTCCAGTGCAGGCAGGAATCTCCAGGATATTCTTTCAGATACCTGATAGTTCTGCACTATTCAGATCGCAGTGCTTCGATCCCAACGGCGAAGTCAGGGATTTCGGTTTTGAGCAACTATTCGTATCTCAATGCCTCCACTGGATTGGCCCTGGCCGTTTTTAGCGATTGCCAGGTAACTGTGATCAATGCAATGAGGATAGCCAATATAGCAGCTATTACAAACATGTCCGGACCTAGCTTGATATGATAAGCGAAGTCCTGTAGCCATTTATCCATCAGGTACCAAGCGATGGGACAGGCAATAACTGCGGCCAGCAGCACCCATTTTATAAAATTCCAGGAAAGCATAATATAGATCATTTTAACAGAAGCTCCCAGGGTTTTGCGGATACCGATTTCCTTGGTCCGGCGGGAAACCATGAAGGAGGACAACGCAAAGAGACCCAGACAGGCAACAATCACAGCCAGCCCTGTGAAATAACCAATGATGGTGGCGAGTTGCTCATCACTTTTATACTGGCGGTCGAAAGTTTCATCGAGGAATTGATAGTTAAAAGGCACTGGTCCCCAAACATTTTTCCATTCATTTTCTATATTTTTCAGTGTTTCCGGAATGTTGTGGGAAGAGATCTTTATGGAGGCGGCACTCATTGGGGCGGTCCACATAAAACGCAACGGTTCGATTTTATCATGTAGTGACCGGAAATGAAAATCCTTTACAATTCCGATAATTTCCCCTTGTCTACCACTATCTAATTCGATCAATTTCCCGATTGGAGACTTGATATCATATTCACGCACTGCCGATTCATTGAAAAGAATACCTGGACGATCTCCTCCGGCTTTTTCACCTGGTCTGTCCAGAGAGAAAGCGTGCCCATCAGACATCTTAATCCTCATGACATCCAGAAAGTCCTGGTCAATCAAGAAAAAGCCCATGACTCGCTTAATTCCATCTATTTCCCATGAAGCGGTAGGTACATCTCCACCTGGCATGCCGGCAGAAAATGCTACTTTTAAAATATCGGAATGCTGAAGCAGCCTTTCCCTGAATGTCTCTCTCAATGTGTACTCTTCTGGTACGTCTGCGGGAGTTGAGAAGGTTATGATCTGTTCTTTATCAAAACCCAGGTCAGCGGATCGGATGAAATGCAACTGGCGAATATTGGCAATAATACCAATGATCATAACAATGGATAAGGCAAACTGAAAGGTCATTAAGAACCGCCTGAAAAGTGACCCGCCGGAGCCTTTATTTCCATCTCTTTTGATCAGCTTCACAGGCTTCATAGAAGTCAGATAAAAAGCCGGGTAAATACCTGCAATGATTCCAATGAATATACCCAGTGACAAAATCCCCGCCCAGGCTAAGGGTTGGTTCAATTCATTGATCTGAATATCTACCATCGCCAACTGGTTGAATTTGGATATAAAAATCTGAATAAAGGTCATGGCCACGATCAGGGAAATGAGCGAAATGATCACGGATTCAATGATAAGCTGGTATCTGAGCAACTTTGCAGATGAACCGACCACTCTTTTGACAGCAATTTCTTTAGACCGGGTGGTCGATCTGGCGGTTGTAATATTAATATAGTTGATACATGCAAGGACGAGCATAAACAAGCCGATAGCGAAAAAAAGCCAGATCAATGTTAGGTTGCCATGCAGGCCATACTGCAGGTTGTGAACATTCCCCTTGAAGTAGACATCCGTTAATGGCGTAAAGTGAAATCGTTTGAATTCGAGGTCAAACAGACTGCCGTCATTGATCTCACGCAATACATCATTGATCTTATTCTCCACGAGAGGCTTATCTATTTTATCCGTCATCAGCAGATAGGTAGCGCTCCAGAGCCATGAATTGTGCCCGGTATTATTAAGATCTCTATCCGGAAAGACCTTTGGAATAGATTCCATAGAAAGTAAAGCATCGATCTCAATATGCGAGTTTTTAACGTCCTCGATAATTCCGGTGACCATGAATTGATTATTATTAAATTTAATGGTCATCAGGATTGGATTGGCGTTTCCGAAAAGTTTTTTTGCAGTGCTTTCCGTCAAAACAATCGAAAATGGATCTTTGAGGGCAGTACGTTGATCTCCTTTTACCATAGCCAGGGTGAATACATCAAATGTTGTACTGTCGGCATAGCAAAAATTTACTTCAGCCTCTTTCTGATTTTCCGGATCATTTTCAGGCATGTAATAAATATAATTTTTCCACATTCCAGCTAACCTGGCCATGTTTTTAACCTCCGGTAACTTATCCTTCACATAGGTTCCAATGACAGGGGGGAGTTTGCCATAATCATCCCCTTCAAGCCGGTAAATCCTATGGTAGTTTTCATTGAATTGATCATACTGCATTTCATGGTGGACATACAGCATGATCAGGATAAATGAAGTGATCCCGATGGTTAAACTGATGATGTTAACAAAAGAAGTGACTTTGTTTCGCCACAGGATTCTCATGGTGATCAGGAGGAAACTACGTATCATGGTTTTAAGGTTTTGGTTGGTCAATGTAGGTCAATACATGTGCCAAAACTTGCAAGTTATTGAATATCAGTAAAATAACAAATACAGGGGTTATTTATATTAAAAAATCGTTTCAGAATGAAACGATTGTATGTATCAATATGAAACAATGTTGATATGATAATCAGCGTTCTGCTTTTTCCCTTCCCGCTTTGCAGCTTCCAGCTTCCAGCTTCCAGCTTCCAGCTTCCAGCTTCCAGCTTCGACCTTTGAGCTTCCAGCTTCGACCTTCCAGCTTCGACCTTCCAGCTTCGAGCTTCCAGCTTCGACCTTCCAGCTTCGAGCTTCCAGCTTCGACCTTCCAGCTTCGAGCTTCCAGCTTTGACCTTCGAGCTTCGACCTTCCAGCTTCGACCTTCGACCTTCGAGCTTCCGACCTTCCAGCTTCCAGCTTCGACCTTCCAGCTTCCAGCTTCCAGCTTCGACCTTCCAGCTTCCAGCTTTGACCTTCCAGCTTCGAGCTTCTATTCCTCAATCCCCGAGATCTCAAACACCCAGGCATATTTCCCGGGAGGGTTGTTCCGGATCTTGGCTGGGATCTCTGCCACGAAACCACGTCCTGATTTTTCCCATTTTAATCGAGTACCTGTACCCAATAACCTGATACTTGCCCCCTTTTCAGGTGATACCGTGTTCATGGTCAGAAAAGGAGGGAGAGAAGATTCATTTTCCCCCGCCAGATAGATCGCATACACGGTTCCATCTTTTTTTCCGGTCAGGCAGATATTTGCTTCCTTATAGGGTGCGATCGCCCGGGTTTCATAAATGGCCGGATCATTCACCTTCATCCATTCACCAATACCTGCCAATAACGCATAGGCCTCGTCATGCCATTGTCCCTGGGGGCCAGGGGCGATGTTCAGTAAAAGGTTGCCTCCTTTGGCGACGATATCCACCAGGAGATGAATGGCTTCCCGTACACTCATATATTGGGCATCAGGAACCCAGGACCAGCCACCGCCTGATATGATACACGATTCCCATGGATAGGGGAGCGCTTCCTCCGGCACCCGGTTCTCCGGGGTCAGGTAATTCTGGTTTTTTCCATAGACCGCCCGGTCCACCACGATGGTCCCGGGTTGCTTTTCGCGTACCTTTTCTACCAGTGCATCCATATCAATATCCTGATTCTCGATGCGGGTGAATCTATAATTTGGACTGTTCAACATCCGGATCTTCTGCTCCTCGGTTACCGGCTGGACCTGTCCCCCGTCAAGCCATATAATATCCACAGGGCCATATTCGGTTACCAACTCCATAATCTGTCCATGGGTGAATTCCTTGAATTTTTCCCATCGTTCCGGGTATTTTTTTATGCTGTAATTCACGTTCCGGTCGGGCGTAGTAAAATTGGGCCACCAGTAATAGGGGGAATGCCAGTCTGGTTTTGAAAAATAGGGACCCACCCACATACCCACAGCCCGGAATGCATCAAAGGTCTCCCGGGTTACATCCGCCCTGGGATCCGTGTGAAAAGGGCAGCCCGGATCGGTGATCTTGTAATCGGTCCACCGCGAATCGTACATAGTAAATCCATCATGGTGTTTGGTCGTGAAGATCATATACCGCATTCCGGCATCTTTGGCGGCCTTGGCCCACTTTTCAGGATTAAAATCGACCGGATTGAAGGTGGTTTTCAGGTTTTCATAGGCTTTTTTATAAGCATTATAATCATCCATACTTCTCCGGCACCAGGGTTCATCCTCAGCACAGATGGACCAGGATTCCACAATTCCCCATTGACTGTAGGGTCCCCAGTGCATCAGCAAACCGAATTTAAGATCCTGCCATTCTTCCAGCTTTTGGTGCACCAGAGGATCTGGATCGGGAACATAACGATCTTCTCCATGCTGTGAGAAAACATAAGCGGGGACGCCTGTAAAAAATAAAATGAAGCCTAGAAAAATTGATTTTTGCATGAGACTTATCTTTTTAATAAATGATGGGTTCAATTTAAGTGAATAGCAGGTCATTTAAAAATATTATCATGCCGTAACCTATAGTTTTCACCTGTTACTTAGTTCCTTATCCGCGATAGTTAGGTGTATACTTTATCCCCGGATAGCGCACTATCAAATTTTTAAAGCTTCAAGATAAAGCATCCGATCCCTAGGAGGAATTTTCAATTTTTGCTTATCTTGTGTTTTTTGAAAGCAAAGGGCGTTAGCCATTTAAGAAAAAGGCATTTTTTTAATTAATCGGATCTGAAAAAATGAAATTTAAATTCAGCATTATTTCACTCATTTTTTTATGCATCGTGGCTTGTAAACTGGAGAATCAGGAAGGCTGTTTCCCGAGTGAAAAACTACCTGAATATATTACCCCCTTAACAAGTTTTGGCCAAAGAGCCGAATGGTCGCTGGATGGTGAATATGTGTACTTCGTTGACAGCGCCGGTGGGGATGTCTGGCGGGTGAACATTCATTCAAAAAAGACACAGAAGATCACACAGCCTGAATACCGCCCGGCGGGTCATGGCTATTACCGGGTATTATGCCTGGCCAATGGGGGACTTTTATTTACCTGTGGACCGGAACGATATCAATTGTATATGCAGGTGATGGATAAAAGCCTGCAAAAACCACCCATCAACATTCCGGGTGAGCAGATCAACGAAGGGCCGGCCATATCGAGAAAAACAAGTAAAATTGCCTGGTCACCCGATCATAAACTGATCTATACCGGGAATATTGAATATGAAGATGGGATTCCAAAAATTATGGATAAAAAGCTTATCATTGATAACCGGAATGTGGTAGTCGACAGTATCCGGTATGATGATATTCTGGAACCGCAAAATTTCAGGCCTCCTGATGAAAATGAGCTGATCTGGTCCCAGTATGGTAAGACTTCCACGGGTATTTTCAGCAGTGAGGTGATGGGTTGTAACCTGGTCACGGGTGAATTGGTCAATTATTCCAGGGCTCCTGAACAATATGATGAACCGGAAGGTATTTTTCCGGATGGGGTGTATACGCTGGTCGAATGTGATAAGCATCATCCGGAAGGAACGGCTTATATTGACATATATAAGTTCAGACTGGACAAAGAAAGTCCCGAATACATACGGCTCACGCATTTCAGTGAGGTGGCCGGATACCGTTCTTCCAATCCGGTGGTCTCGGATGATGTAAAAATGATCGCCTTCCAGGCTTCTATTGCGGGATCTGCGGCAGGTGCCGGTTGTGGCCTCTACTTGTTTGATCTGGAGAAGTATGAAAAGGGAAAGTAGTTTATTTTGGGTTGAAGTACGAATAATTGTAGGTGCCTGGTTATCCTTTGAATTATACATTTGATAATTGCTTAAGTTCGCGGGATTCCTAACAATCCTGTAGTTATTATACGTCAGGGGTAACTTTCTCGCGATTAAAAATTTTTAATATGATCAAAACTTTAATTTTCACCGGTTTAACGGTTCTGATTTTCTCCTGCACGCCCATTCGGGAGTCAGAAAATACTATTCTTTCCCTTGCCCTCGACCGAAAGGATGATTTACAGTTAAGTGTTTACATCACGGCACATGCCGTCGATCAATTATTATCCCAGGAGGCGGGAAGGCGGGAGGCCGTTTCAATCCTGCACGCAAACGGCATCACAAAGGTTTATGTAGAAGTTTACAGGAGCGGATTGGTGGTTCCAACAGATCAATTGAAATCGGTGGTTGATTTTTTTCACAAGCATGGATTTGAGGTGGTCGGAGGTATTGCTACCGTACCCGGGGAAAATTTTGGTGTCAGGCAGGAAGCACGTTATACCTGGTTTAACTGGCAGGCGGAAAAAACGCAGGAGGATCTGAAAAAGGTCATGCTGGAGACATCCCCTCTTTTTGATGCTTTCATCGTCGATGATTTTTTATGTACCGATGATACAAGTAAACTTTCAAAAGAGGCCAAAGGGGATCGTACCTGGCCGGAATACCGGCGCGACCTCCTGGTGGAACTGTCCAGTTCTATTTTTACCGAAGCACCAAATAAAGTGAATCCGGGCATTAAAATGATTATCAAATATCCGCAATGGTATGATCGTTACCATCTGTTTGGGTATGATGTGCCCCGTCAGAATGATCTTTTTGATGAGGTCTGGATTGGCACAGAGACCAGAGGGCAATTCACCCAGCGATTTGGGTTTGTACAGCCCTATGAAGGATTCATCAATTACCGGTGGATGAAGTCCCTGGCCGGGAAAAAGATGGGAGGCGCCTGGTTCGATCATATCGATTGCAATGACCGGGATTTCATCGACCAGGCATATCAATCCGTTCTGGGGGGCGCACAGGAGCTCACCCTGTTTAATTATTTTAATTTGGTGGAAGGGCACCCCGGGCAGCATCTTTTAAGGATGGAATATGAAAACCTGGCAGATCTTGCCCGGCAGGTAGCTGTATCTCCTGTAAGCGGGATCAGCGCCTATAAGCCACCCAACAGTGATGCCGGGAGTGATCTGTATCTGATGGATTTTATGGGCATGATTGGCATTCCCATCATCCCGGTATCCCGGTATCCTGAAGGAGCCAAGGTGATATTGCTTCCAACACAGGCCGCTTCCGATCCATCCATCTATGATCAGGTGGACCAATCGCTGAAAGAAGGAACCAGGATCATTTTCACCACCGGATTCCTGTCTCATGTCCGGAACGGTGAGGAATTCGCCCGCATGGCCGGAATTCAATGGCCTATAAATATTCACCCGGAAAAAGTAAATGAAGTAATTTCCCAGGATCATCCGGATACGCTGGAGACGGGAATAATCATCGAAGCAGATTTAAAAACATCAGGGGCTTCTGTTCTGCTCGAAGTGCTGTTGGAAGGGAACAGGATCCCTTATCTGACAAAAAGCAGTGATGAAAATATCTTTGTTCTCAATGTACACACTTTTTCCCAGGAAGATTTTGATGCCGTCGGGGAGGTTCTGTTGTGTCCCGGGCCATTAGGCCTGATGGAAATCCCGGAAAATTGGGCCAATACCATTCGAGAAATATTCAATGAACCTCTTGGCATCAATATGGAGGGCCCTGTCCGTGTTGCCTGTCAGCCTTTTGGTGAGAATGAGATGATGATCCAGAATTATAACCCGGATCCGGTTCTGGTCCGGCTGGAAATTGACGATTCTTTTGATTATTATGACGCCTTGAATGGATCGCCACTGACAAAGGAGGGATCGGCATTGAAATTGGAATTACCTGCCCGGTCAAGGATTTGGGTCAAAAGAAAATCTGTTTCAAAAGGACAGGGGAGTGATCGATGATTTAAAAAAGATATAAAAGCATGATGATCTTAAAAACATTTTTTCATATACGAACCATGAGTTTTCTGCTGACTGGTATTTTTTGGACCTTTTCAGGAAATGCGCAAATGACCATAAAATTCGACCACCAGTCAGGACCTGTCTTTTACGGAGTCAATCAATTACATAATACCCTGATCAGGGAAGGCATTCAACTTACGATTCATTCGGTCCCTGATCAGAATTCTGAAGATATACTTGTATTGTCCGGTCCGGAATCCTTAAATGAAGTGAAAAAACTTTATGATAAAATTCAGCCTGGCGAAATTATGCCGGAAGGATTTCAGATCCTCAGACCTGAAAATCAAAAAAAGATCATCATCGCTTCAGGTGACGAGATCGGGGCCATGTATGGACTGCTTGAACTGACCGAATATGCCGGGACTCATTCAGATCTTTTTGGGATTGAATCGGGTATGAACAATCCTCATTTCCAATACAGGATCATTAAATTCAATCTGCCCTGGTCTCCATACCGCGACAGCCCGGCAACAAGCATACACATGCAGACCTGTCGTGACCTGAATTTCTGGGAAAAGTTTTTGGATATGATGGCAGAAAATCGTTTCAATGTTCTTTCCCTATGGAACCTGCATCCATTTCCCTATATGATCCGGGCCAAAAACTATCCGCAAGCAACCCCATTCAATGATGAAGAATTGGCCGAATGGCAGGAATTCTGGAAAATACTGTTCCGGATGGCAAAGCAACGGGGGATCCAGACTTTTATCGTCAACTGGAATATCGTCGTTTCTCCGGAATTTGCTAAAGCCTACGGTGCGGACGAATATAACGACCGCTCAGATCTGGTGAAAAAATATACCCGCGAATCGGTGACCCAGGTCATCGATGAGTACGAGGATCTTGCCGGAATAGGTGTCACCCTGGCTGACTGGATGAATAACTTCAATGGAAGCATGTCGGCCAAAGAACGGGAGGACTGGATCGCTGAAACTTTTGTGGAAGGCATGAAACAGGCCGGCCGGAAAGTAAAATTTCTGCACCGGTCCGTTCTCTCAGGTTCACCAATCGAGATGCGCCGTGTGATTGACGTGGCCGACCTTGAAGAACCAGCCCTGGTAGAAGTCAAGTTTAACTGGTCACACGGCCATTCAACGCCGACACTTGCCATTACACATGATTATGAATCGGGTGTGGTGGACGACAGATTCTGGAATCCGAAACCTGAGAATTACAACATTGAGTGGATGATCAGGAATGAGGATTTTTTTATTCTGCGCTGGGGCCAGCCGGATTTTATCAGGAAACATATTGCCATCAATACTCATGATTATGTGAATGGCTATTTTATTGGCTCGGAAGGATACATCCCCGCCCTGGATTATTCCCAGAAAATCAGCCCTGAAAAAACCTGGCAGTATGGATTCGAAAAACAATGGCTCTTCTATAAATTGTGGGGGCGGTTGTTATATGATCCGGAAACACCTGATCAGGTTTTCGAAGAGGCCTTCAACAGGAGGTATGGGATTCGCACAGGACATCTTTTACTGAATGCCTATTCCCTCGCTTCCAGGATGCCTTTGCAGCTGGCCTCCTTTTATCGGTCTACCTGGGATTATACACTCTATTCGGAAGGTTTTCTGGCACCCAGGCCTTCCAGTTCAGAGACATTTTTCGATGAGACTTCCGATTTTATATCCCTCGATGAACTTATCTTCCATGAAACACTGGAGCCAAAAATGATTTCGATCATGGATTATGTAAACAAGATTACAGCTGAAAAATCCATTCCCCAGGAGATGATCACTCCAATCGAACTGGCCGATCAGCTGGAACAGGATGGGCTGAATGCGATTGAACTTTTGAACATTCTTAATCTTCATGAATCAGATCTTAAGGGTGCTTTGATCTCCGAAAGGGAAGATCTTTTTACCTGGAGCTATCTGAGTTTGTACTTCGCAGATAAAATCAGGGCAGGAGTTTCCCTCCAACTTTTCAGAACGAAGGGAAATAGCCAGGATAAGGCCAGGTCGATTGATTTTCTGGTCAAGGCCCTTGACCACTGGGAAAATGTAGTGGAACATACGATGGATCGTTACATGCCGGTTCCCCATGTCAGCATCCCGGAAGATGCACCGGAGTCGAAATGGTTTTCATGGAAAAATTACCTTCCTCAGGTAAAAAGAGATATCCAGATTGCACGGGAAGCAGTCTTCGAGAAAAAATAATTTTTCAAATCATGTATTCATAATGAGTTATAAAGGAAAATAATATTTTTTTTGGTATTTTGAGGAGCTAAGTAATAAAGGGAACATTTTTTTAATTTATTGTGAGTTTTTAGCGTAATAACAGAGATTAATTATTTAAACAATTCAAAAATGAAGAGAATAATCCTTGTCTGGCTCGGTTGCCTGATGATTCTGGTCAATACCAATTTTTCCTATTCCCAGCAATTTGATTTGTTGATCAGAAATGCTACCCTGATCGATCCGAAAAACGGGATCAATACCCCCATGGATGTTGCGATAGCCAACGGGACGATAGCTGCCGTGGCGGATCAGATCGATCCAAGTCAATCAAAGCAGGTCATTGATGCTTCCGGTTTGTACCTGGTCCCTGGTCTGATCGATATGCATGTTCATGTGTTTTACGGCACAGAGCCCGATGCTGATTACAGCAACGGTTTTAACAGCGTACAGCCGGATGCTTTTACTTTCCGGGCGGGTGTTACCACCGTGGTGGATGCAGGAAGTTCCGGCTGGCGGAATTTCAATACCTTCAAGGAGCAGACCATCGACCCTTCAAAAACCCGTGTACTGGCTTTCCTGAATATTGTCGGTCATGGAATGAAAGGTGGAAAAGTTGAACAGAATTTACTGGATATGGAATCAGATCCGACCTCTTATGTGGCCAACAAATACCCTGGATTGATTATAGGAATTAAAGTCGCTCATTATAGTGGGGCAGAATGGGATCCGGTAGAGCGTGCGGTAGAGGCTGGAAATATAGCCAAGGTCCCGGTGATGATCGATTTTGGCGGACATATTCCTCAATTATCGCTGGAAACCCTCTTGATGGAGAAACTGAGGCCTGGGGATATCTTTACTCATGCCTTTGCCCATGTGAGAGGCAGGATCCCCATAGTGGATGAAAACGGAAAAGTAAAACCCTACGTCTGGGAGGCGCAAAAAAAAGGAATCATATTTGATGTAGGCCATGGTGGAGGAAGTTTCCTTTTTGAGCAGGCAATCCCGGCACTTGACCAGGGATTCAGACCCAATTCCATCAGTACGGATCTACATATCGGGAGCATGAATGGTGGAATGAAAACTATGTTGAACGTTATGTCAAAATTTTTGAACATGGGTGTAAAGCTCGAAGAGATCATTGCGGAATCAACCTGGCATCCCGCTCAATACATTCATCGGGAAGATCTTGGACATTTAAGTGTCGATGCCGTAGCTGACCTGACCTTGCTCAGGAGGGTAGAAGGGGATTTTGGCTTTATTGATACAGGTGGATTTAAAATTAGGGGAAATCAAAAACTGGTTTGTGAGTTGACACTTCGTGATGGAAAGGTAGTCTGGGACTTGAATGGGATCGCCAGTCCTGAATGGAAAAAAAATGATCAATAGCAGGAATACATGAGAAATTGCCTTACCGGCAGAAAATAAATAAAATATAAATATAATTTTTAACCCAAAATTTTAAGATGATGAAAAATTCAGAAAATAAGCGCAGAAACATGATCAGGGCTGGATTTGCCTCTCTTGCAGCCTTGTTTGGATTATCTCAGACCAAAGTATTTGCTAACTCGGGGAAATTGGAGAAAAAGGTAGTGGGGGATGTTTATATGCAGGATGATGTTCCGCTTTTTTCAGGTGCCGTAGCTTATGGAAATCTTTTATTCATTGCCGGAAAAGGAGCACATTTTGAAGGGGATATCACAGCACATACAGACCACGTCCTGAATGAACTGGAAAAAGAATTGAAGAAAAACGGATCCTCCATGGATAAAGTATTAAAGGTAAATGTATATCTGGCTGATTTACAGGATTACCAGGCCATGAACAAGGTATACAGGGGACGATTTGGGAAAAATCCTCCAGTCAGGACCACCGTTGCTACTTATGGAGGTGTTCCAGGTGATTCCCTGGTTGAAATCGACTGTATTGCCGCCCTGGATTAATTTCAGAATTTGCAGCATATTTAAAAAATAAAAAATGATTACAAGAAGAAAAATATTAAAAAGACTGGCTGGTCTGCCGATGGTCGGGGGATTGTTCGGGAGTGGTCTGCTTTTGAACCATTCAGTTTATGCCCAGCCGGTGTACCGGGATTATTTCAAAGAACTCGGGGTGCGTACTTTTATCAATGCAGCAGGGACCTATACGGCAATGACGGGATCCCTGATGTTACCAGAGGTAGTGGACGCCATCCAGTATGCATCCAATGATTTTGTCAACCTGGATGAATTGCAGGATAAGGTAGGGGCCAGGATCGCGGAATTGCTGCAGTGTGAATATGCCACGATTACCGCTGGAGCTGCCTCGGCCATCACCCTGGGTACTGCAGGGATCCTGACCGGTATGGATGAGGAAAAGGTCGTTCAATTGCCTGATCTCACCGGGATGAAGACTGAAGTGATCATTCAGAAAAAACACCGGATCGGTTATGATCATGCCATCAGGAACTGTGGGGTGAAATTGGTTGAAGTGGAGACCCGGAAGGATCTCGAAAAAGCGATCAATAAAAATACAGCCATGATGTGGTTTCTGAATGCCAATAATTATGTCGGCGAGATCCGGGATGAGGAATGGGTGGAAGTGGCTAAAAAATACAATATTCCGACCTTCAATGATGCGGCAGCGGATGTACCTCCTGTAGAGAATCTATGGAAATATACGAAAATGGGATTCGATCTTGTTGCCTTTTCTGGTGGGAAAGGATTGCGGGGTCCCCAGAGTGCCGGCTTGCTGCTCGGTAAAAAAGAATATATCCAGGCGGCACGTATGCATGCGGCACCCAGGGGCAATACCATTGGAAGAGGAATGAAGGTAAATAAGGAGGAAGTTTTGGGAATGATGGCAGCAGTCGAATATTTTTTGAACAAGAATCATGAAAAAGACTGGGCTTTATGGGAAAAGCAGATCCAGTTGATCCGTGATGCGGCAGCTTCAGTGCCGAACGTTGAAGCTGAGATACATGTACCGGAAGTTGCCAACCATGTGCCCTCTTTACGTATCTCCTGGGATCAGGCGAAATTTCCGGTTACAGCCGGCGAGATCAGGGAAAAATTAAGGTCCGGGCATCCCTCCATTGAAACGGTAGGTGGTTCCGATTCTATTGGGATTACGACCTGGATGCTGCGCCCGGGACAGGAAAGGATTGTTGCCAGCCGTTTGAAAGAGGCATTATCAGGGGCAATCAATCAATAGAGAGGAACGAGTCATAATGAAAAATATATTTCAGTCATTTATAGGGTGGCTCCTGGTAGTTTTTGTTGGCTTGGGATCCTGTACACCGGAGAAGGAAGACATATCCGGTAAAACCGAGGTTCTCAAATGGTCGGGAGGGAAACGAGCAGCGATTTCCCTGACCTGGGATGATGGTTCCATCAACCAGTTCAGGGTGGCTTTACCCATCATGGATAGCCTGGGACTTCCGGCTACTTTTTATATCATCACAGGACAGATCCCGGGTTCTCAGTATAAACCGGAATTTATTGGTAGGTCGATGGAAAATATCATACGGGAAAGTGCGAAAACCCCTACCAACCCTGAGAATCTCTTCGAAAGAGCCTCCGTTGCGGCTTATGCTCCTTATCGGGGATTAAGGGAATATCATACCCGGGCAGGAGAATTATTTGAAAGCGGGAGGACGGAAGAAGCCTGCCAGGAAATTGACAAGGCCTTTGAAATGGTCCGGAATGGTGAATTAGTGGCGATCCGGCGGCCTGCTGACTATCAATCCGGAAGCAATTCCATAACCTGGGATGAAATAAAAACCATCGCTCAGCGGGGTCATGAATTTGGAAGTCATACCATTTCACATCCCAGATTGTCGGTCCTGGATGAAAAGAATTTACTCCATGAACTTGAAAAGAGCAGGGAGGATATTTTAAATTTCCTGGGCCTGGATCACCTCTTCTCAGCAGAATGTCCATATGGCACAGAGGATGAAAGGGTCATGGAATATGCTCAGGAGATTTATCCCGCCCTGAGGAACCGGATGCCGGCAGATTACCTGGCGGAATTAAACCGGGGAAGCCGGGAAAATCCCGGATCTTTTAACAGAGAATATGTCCAATGGCAACGCGGGGCTTTAACGGCAACAACCATGGAAATGATGGAATCCTGGGTCGATACCTGTCTGGTGAAGGATAATATCTGGCTGGTACTGGTCTTTCATGGAGTGGAAGGGGTAGGATGGGAATCAAAGACTGGGGAAGAATTATCGGAATATTTCAATTATATTAAGTCTCATGAGAATGAGTTATGGGTGGCCACTTTCCGGGATGTTACTAAATACATGCGGGAACGGATGAATGCTCAAATCGAAGTGGCACCGGGAGAGAAAAAAACAATGATCGTAACATTGACCCATTCCCTGGACCCGGATGTGTATGATTATCCCTTAACCCTGAAAACATACATTCCGGATTCCTGGGGGTCGGTGGGTGGAACCCAGGAGGGAGAAAAGATTTTTGTCCGGAAATTTGAGGATGAAAAGGGAGATTATGTACTTTTTGAAGCCATTCCGAATGGAGGAATGGTCCAGTTGTCTGCTGATTAAAGGGATAGGGAAATATTGGTTAGCCAACAAGACCTATTCATTCTAATGACTTTTTCCCTATGTCATGATTCCAGTCGCTCGGGTTCGGTTGGCAAATGGAATGGACTTCCCGAGTGACAGGATATTGGATTCCAATTATTACAATCACTCGGCAGTCCTTCACATAAGTCACAAAAAGCCAAGCGATTATTTTGTCTCCATTGTCATTCCTACCGGCTAATACTTCTTACTTATTCAACCTATTTCCGATGCTCCCTTAATCCAATGAATTGTAATAGGATACAAACAGAGAGGGATTATAGGGGTGGAAATCATAGAACAGAAGTAACTTCCTCGACTAAATTCACCTTGGATCCAGTGAATTGTAATAGGATATAAATTGAATTAACTCATCTAAATTCCCCGCAGAAATATTATTCTCTTTCGTGTATTCTTCCAGTTCATTTTGATGATCACCCATCAATTCGATCAGTTTCTTGAGGCTGGGGAGCTTTTCAGCCATTCCCCCGTTTTTTCGGACATAATATTGGTCCGGCATACGTATGAACCGGTCCGGACTGGGCTCTACGAAACCCTTAGCCACCTCTTTTTCCTTGAAATTCACATGTGGTTTGGCCAGAAGGTCCACTTTCCCATGTACCAGTTCCTTGAAGAATCCAGGCACAACTTTTCTCTTTAATTCATAATCTGCAACGAAGAACGTATCCTCCTGGATGGTTATTTTTTGAATCCGTTTTTCAGGGTCTACGGCATAGATTTTTTCCTGTCCTTCGGGTTTGATCTCCATTTCATCATTAAAGATATTAAAGCGAAGCGGAACCTCAGGATACCGCCAGTTGACATCATAATATATGTCTCCCTTAATAAATTCATCATGATAATAGGGAGAACCTTCGATGGTAGATGCCTGGGGATCCATATTTTTTAATCTGGCGATGTGATCGAGGGCATCAACGATTTGTTTGTTAAGGTAATAGATGTTCTGGGCCTGTAGCTGCTGAACCAGCACAAAAAAAAGAAAAAATAAAACAGATACTATCCTGGAATTCATCATTTTAAAAAATAAGGAGTTTTAAAATTATTATACGAATTAAATATCAAATGTGTCTATTTTTTGAGATTAAAAAATCCATATAACTGAATAATGAACGGGGGTTGATCATTTATCCAGGATAATTCCCTTGAAAATTAATCCTGGTATACAATTTGTATAGGTTAATCTGAATAAAATCATTATTTATATTAAATTTATGATGCAATATTTATTGGAATTTATTCTGGAACACAATAGAAATTTTTTAATCATGAAACATTCAACAATAAAACAAGTAATCCTATTTTTTATGGTGACAGGTTTTCTGGTACATCAGAGCATGGCACAGGATAATTGTAAAGTACTGCTCGAAACAATCTCAAGCCAGTACGACGGTGACTGTAAGAAAGGATTGGCGGACGGAGCAGGTACTGCCAAAGGTACCGATACCTATACGGGTGAGTTTAAGAAAGGATTACCGGAGGGAACCGGGACCTATACCTGGGCAAACGGAGACGTTTACGAAGGTGAATTCAAAAAAGGTTTAAAAGAGGGACAGGGGACGAAACGGATCAAACAATCCGATGGGACAATTGTAGAACAAAAGGGATTCTGGAAGAAAGATGAATATATTGGGGAATATGAATCTCCTTATGAAATAACTTACAGATCGGCGGATGTACTGTCTATTCGGGTGACGGAAACCGAAAATCCGACGAATGATGGAAATGCACTATTTATCGAATTACAACATAAAGGAAGAACACAACCTGCTCCAAATTTTGGTTTGAATGTAATTAACGGTAATTATCAATCACAGTATCTTGTTGGAAATACTTCCAAGATTCTTGTTACACGTTTTCCTTTTGGATTTACAATCAGTTACAAGGGAGAAACCGTGGAAATTCAGATATACCAGGCAAGATCCTGGAACATCAGGATCGATTTTAACATACAATAAATTTATCCCGGCCCTTCCCGGATTCATTTCGGGATGCCTGTTCCGGATTCCTGTCCCGGATTCCTGTTCCGGATCCCTGTCCCGGATTTATTCCGGGATCTTCAGGGATCTTCCGGGACCCCTGTCCCAAACTTATTCCGGGATCTTATTTATACTGAACTCGATTCAGCATCCTAAATCCCAATCAAAGGATAGCATAGACTTATCATTCCACGCAATATTTTTCATCCATCCGGCTTTGAATTCTGAGTATATCTACTGAATTTTCAGGTTTGAATTATTTTAAGCAATAAAATTTTAAATGATTTAGCCTTTTCCCCTCATTAAAATGAATAAATTATCTGATTTGAACCTGACCGTTTTTTTTTCAATCTTAGTGCTTTTTGCTCATTGTTCCTCAAAGAAAACAGAGATAGCCTGGGACAAAAACATTTCCGTGATCGGTTCCCAATCCTCTCCCAGGGCAGCGGATTTAAATAAGGACGGAGTCCTGGATATCGTGATGGGAGCCGGGAAAAATGAATACCAGTTCTGTGAACAGGGGATCCTGGCCTTCGATGGTAAAACCGGTGACTTACTCTGGCAGCAGGAAGCCATCGATCAGGTATTTGGATCTGCCACCTTTTATGATATTACAGGTGATGATATCCAGGATATCTTTATTGGGGGAAGATCGAATCAGCTGAAATCGCTGGATGGAAGGACCGGAAACATCATATGGGTATATGAATATCGATACGAAGAGGATCCTATCCTGCAATATGCCAATCGTAATTTTTATAACAGTGTTTTGACCCCTGACCAGAATGGGGACGGATTTCCCGAACTGATGGTCCAGAATGGAGGAAATCCCAAGGCGGAACCCTATTCTACTGAGGGCCGTAATCCAGGTGTACTGATGCTGCTTGATATAAAAACAGGTGCCATCATCGCGGCCGATACCATGCCGGATGGTAAAGAATCTTATATGTCGGCACTGTGTTTTACGCAACCAGGAGCGGATGATCCAAACATCTTATTTGGAACGGGAGGGGAGACCATTTCCGGCAATTTATACGTAGCAAAATTATCAGATCTGACAGGTAAAGAATTATCGAATGCAAGGATCATTGCATCGGAAGAGGGTCATGGATTTATAGCTCCTCCCGTGATGGCTGATATTACAGACGATGGTTTGCTTGACATCGTTGCCATTTCCCATCGGAGTACTGTATTTGCCATCGATGGAGAGAACTATGACCACTTATGGGAAAGGCATCTTGAAAATGCTGAATCCAGTAATAGTTTTGCGGTAGGATATTTTACAGACGACAAAATTCCGGATTTTTTCACCTTCGTGAGCATAGGTCAGTGGCCGGATAATACGGGTTCGCTGCAGATCCTCCTGGATGGCAGGAATGGTGAAATCGTTTATAAGAATTCGATGGGATGTACCGGATTTTCGTCGCCGGTCGTTTATGATCTGGATGGTGATGGCAGCGATGAAGCGATCCTCAGTATCAACGAATTTGATTGTAGCCGTGGTTATATCGATCAGAATACCAATGAGATCGAAAATAAACTGATTTTGATCGATTTCAAAAGAGGATTGGTCAAAGAGATCGAGCATCTGGCAAAATTTAAAAATATTTTTTCAACCCCCTGGATTGGAGATATGGACGCGGATGGTTATCTGGATATTGTTCACTGTCAGTACTATAATCCAACTTCCGATCCCCTTTTGTTTTTAGGGATGAGAATTAAAAGGATATCAACCAATGTAAGGATTGACAATCCACCTGCCTGGGGAGCTTATATGGGTTCTGCTGGGAATGGGATTTTTACCTCGAAACAGTAGGTTCAAAAAGGCATATTTTCATCCTGAGCTCACCGCGAAGGATCTGTATGAGCCTGTGACAGAAACAATATGCACCACTGAAATCCATAGTTAGCGTGCGTCTCCTGATGCGTGCTAATACGAATCCATAAAAAAAGGCCCCTGAAACCTCAGGGACCTTTTTGGTCTTATCATGTGGTTATGAAACCACCTATCATTAAATGTGAACCACTATTTTGTATCCCACCAGAGTTTGGAAGTATAATTGTTATTACTTGTCTGGTTAAAGTTCGCATTGGATGCGATCTCAATATTGGGATACGGCAATCTCACAGCAATGATACCCCCAGTGATGGGCGATTCATCGGATGTGTGTGCTATCAATGGAGGATAATCCATTCTTCTCCAATCGGTCCATGCATCATACCAGTTCAGGTAATGGCTGGCCCATAACTGCCATCCGATCTGCTCGAGAGCGGATTCACTGCCAGTTACACCACCACCACCATAGGGATAGGTAGCCAGGTATGCATCCACCTGAGCATCCGTAATAATGCCATCAACTCCTTCATTATTGGCGAAATAGGGTTCCATCCACTGCATGGCAGCCCTTACACCGGCTTCATAATGAGCCTGTGCATTGGTAGCACCCCCAATTCCTCTTTCTGCTGCTTCAGCCAGCAGGAATTCCACTTCGGCGTAGTTCATGATCATATAAGGATCATCATCATCAAGCATGTAGTGGTTAATTCTCGAAAAGGTTCTTTGTGGTTCGATATCTCCCAGACCCAACATGACTTCTACTTCCGCTTCAGTATAGCCCGGAGGTATACCTAACTGATTCAAAGGATCACCATCGATCAGCTCCCATGAGGCGGCACTCCATACGGCGATCCCGCCGCTAAAGACCATTAGCCTTGGATCATCATCAGCCGTTGAACTGGGATCTGAACCTTTCAGGAAGTCGATCAATGTCTGACTCAAAAAAGCATTCATTACCACCGTCACCGGGATAAAATGCCCGGGAGATCCCGTTCTGGTTGGTCCATTCACTGGGACCAACAGACATCGGGATCCAGACATTGTCGTCATTACTTTCAAAAACACCGCCCTGAATCGCTTTGGTAACATACGTATTGGCCAGATCAGGAGCTACATCAGAGGCCCGCATGCGCATACCGGAGCATGAGGGAATTTCCCCATTTTTTCCACTGGTCGATGTGACCCTTATAGATCATATCGGCGGCTGCAAAACCATCGTCGGGATTGGAGGAACTTAGTCCGGCTACAGCTTCATCCAGTTCTCTCAAAAGATCTGGATAGATGACAGATTGTTCGTCGTAAGCAGGGAAGAAGATCCCTTCGATACCCTGGTTGGCTTCAAAATAGGGAACTGCTCCATAATAATCTGTGAGTCTGAACATGGTCCAGGCACGCAGGATCCGGGCAGCTTCCCGGGTATTCTTCTTGGTGCCTTCTGCAAATCCTCCTTCGCCAGTCTGCTTGAGTACTTCAGCCAGGTTTTTCAATTGGTCGTTATAGGAGAATTCAAAGATACACTGTACGGACTCCTCATTATGCCGGTAAAAATTACCGGTGGCGGAAATACTACCAAAAGTGGTAAGTTGTTGAATGTAACCACCGCATAGACCGATATTTGTCCGCCAGTCAGTGTAACGGTTATCACCCGAGGGGCCTTGCGATGCAAGGGAAAGTTCCGCTGCCGTGAACATATAATTCACATCTATTTGAGTGACAGCCTGAGGATTGATGTTCAGGTCATGTAGTGAATCTGTATCACATCCAACTGTAATCAACATCAAACCCGCTGCGAATAGAATTAATTTATTTAAATATTTCATTTTCTTCAATTTTTAAATATTAGAATCCTACTTTTAAGTTGAAACCGTAACTGCGAACTGCGGGAAATGCAAAATATTCAAGTCCCTGTGCATTCTGGTTCGAATAGGATGATTCCGGATCCACATTATCAATATCTTTCCAGAGAACCAGCAGATTCCGTCCAACAAAGGATAATGATAAACTGTTAAACGGAGTTTTGCTCAGGAGACTTCCTCGGGAAATTATATCCGAATGTCAACTGCCTGAGTTTACCAAAACCAGCATCGTAAAGATATGCTTCTGTGATACCATCGGCATCACCTCCGCCACTGCTCCAGTAAGCTTGTGCCTGGGAAGGTGTCAGGGTCATATTGATCGGTTCAAAGATCGGTTCGCCTTCAGAAGTAGTTCCGGTCTGTGTTACACCGGATATGGTCAATGGCTCCTCGACCTTCGCGGCCTTGAAGGGTCTGTTTGTGTAAGACCAGCACCGGTAAGCCTGTTATTTGAACCGGACATCGATATCCCCACCGATCTTGAAGTCGATCAGGAAGCTCAGGTTGAAGTTCTTCCAGGTAAAGGAGTTGTTAAGACCACCTGTCCAGTCCGGGTTACCATTACCTACGATTACGAACTCATCAGTCGCTCTTCTTCGACCGTCGCTGTAGTATACAGGTTCGCCATTGGGATGATTTCATTTGTACACGACCGGTAATCACCCCAAAGGGTTGACCAACGATATGTTTGATGAATACGTGCCTGTTTCTCGGTTCTCCTACGACCAGTTCATCCGTTCCTTCGATCAGCGAGACCACTTCGTTCGTGTTCTTGGCAAAGTTCAAGGAAATATCCCAGTTGAATGCGCCTCTGATCGGGTGTTCCGTTCAACAGTACTTCAATACCCTTGTTGGTCATTTCACCCAGGTTTACAGAAGTACTGCCGAATCCTGATGCCCTGGAAATGGTGGCATTCAGGATGTCGTCCGTTGTTTTCTGGTCGTAGTAGGTGAAATCAAGACCCAGTCTGTTCTCAAAGAATCTGACATCAAGACCAAATTCAAGCTCTGTGGACAGCAAAGGCTGAAGTTGCGGATTCGGGATCGTACCATTGTTACCCATGGCACGATGAAAATGATGCCATGGTATAACCCAGGTGTGAATTCACCATTCAGTGAATAGGTAAGGTTGGTATCATACGGACCAATGGTAACGTTACCCACCTGTGCCCAGGATGCCCTTAATTTACCAAAGCTCAACCAGGATGGAAGTGCATTGATGGCATCGGAGAATACAAAACTTGCACCAACTGAAGGATAAAGGATACGAGTTATAATCTGGATTCAATACGGAGAACCAGTCATTCCGGAAGGTTCCTGTCAGGTAGAGGAATCCATTGTAACCAATTTCAGCCTGTCCATAAACTGAGTTGATCCCGGATTCACTGTATCCGAATCCCCAGCTCCTGGTCACTGTATTGTTGATGGCTTCGAAGAACGGAACGTTGAAACCGTTACCATTCAGGTTCAGGTCTTCATATTTCCGTGCGCATCCAGTTACCACCGACAAAAGCGTTAACACTGATCTTGCCGAACATATCGTTAAAACCAAGCAGGTAGTCCATGTTGATTTCACGGATGTTGGTTTCAGCTTCACTTAAAGATCCACCTCGCTGATAACCGGTACCCTGTGGTACCAGGTCAGTTTCCCTTCTGGTCATCCAGTCCATCCCAACACGACCCTGAAGATACAGCCAATCGGTAATATCATATCTCAACTGACCGGAAGTAATGATACGGTCCCTGGTATCGTCATTGTTAAACTGGTAAGCAACCCACCAGGGGTTCTGATGCCAGTTGTTATTGGCCTGCTGGAATTCTTCACCCACTGATTTTCCCCAAAGTTCAAGACTTGACTGTGGCGTATCTGGAGCAATGGCACCCAGTTTTTTCGGGTCTCCTTTGTAATCCTCGACATTGATGTTGGCCGGGACATAATACATGGACAGAATGCCATTGGCAGGAGAGTCAGACAGATACGGCCGGTTGTCAGCGTATTCATGCGAATACAGGACCTTGGCAGTCAAGGTCAGTTTTTCACCGAATTTTGAATTGGTGGATAAGGACAGGTTGAGCCTGTCGAATGCTGAATTCGGGATAATGGACTCGTTCATGAGATCAGAAACAGCAAAACGGAAGTTCTGCCGCTCACTTCCACCGGTCAAAGACAGTGTATTGGTCCAGGAGCTTCCTGTCTGATAGAAACGGGCCCAGTTGTCACCGGTATTAGTATAGGGTCTTGATACACCATCGAACTGAATAGCGCTTGACTGACTGCCAAGTTTGGCTCCCCATGAACTGGTACCCCAGCCATATGCTTCCTGTTGTGTACGGGGTGCAACAGCTATACGGGGAGATTCCGGATCATCAGGATTACTACGAACATAGCCTCCCTGGCCATATTGCTCCTGATAATCGCGCTGATCGTAAACGGTTTGAAATTCGTAGTTTGAAATGAATTCAACCCCGATCCCTTTTCTGGCCGTACCTTTTTTGGTGGTAATGTTGATAACCCCGTTGGCTGCCCTTGCACCATAGAGCGCAGCGGCATTGGCACCTTTCAGCACCTCGATGGATGCGATGTCATCCGGGTTGATACTGGACATACCGTCCCCTTCGTCACGACCACCCCACATACCGGCTTGTCCGAAATCCGAGTTATCCATGGGAATACCATCGACCACATAAAGTGGCTGGTTGTTCCCCTGGAGGGATTTGTTACCCCGGATGATTACACGGGTGGATGAAGCCGGTCCACCGGAAACGCTGGATACGTTCACCCCGGCAACCCGACCCTGAAGCTGATTGGCCAGGTTGTTCTCACGGGCGTCTGTCAATACATCACCCGACACTTCCGTGATTGAATAACCCAACGCCTTGGTTTCCCTTTCAATACCCAGGGAAGTAACCACCACCTCCTGTAACTGGGTAGCATCGGCTTCCATTATAATGTCAATCACAGATCGGTTCCCCACGGCAATTTCCTGATTCACATACCCGATGTAAGAAAATCGTAAAGTTGCTCCGGATGGCACCGAAAGCTTGTAATTACCATCGGCATCCGTAACGGTACCCGTCGTGGTGCCAACAATCAGAATCGAAACACCCGGAAGGGGCATTCCTTCATCTGAACTGGTAATTGTTCCACTAACCTCCCTTTGTTGTGCCCACGAGAAGGACACCATGAAGGTAGAAATCAAAAACAACAGTAGAAGTTTTTTCATGGTTTACATTTAAAAGTTAATTAAAAATTTAACATTTACACATGTTTCCCGGCCCCTACAACTGGACCAGTTAAAAATCGCGGTAATTTAGGAATTTTATTTCAAATACAAACATTTATTTTATAAAAAATGCAAAAGAAAAAGCTTGAATAATTCAATAAATGAACATTCCAGCTTTTTTTTCTGTTTGATTTATAATTTTTGCATTCTGATACCCAAATCAAGGTCAAGTTATGAATCTGATTTAAATTATCAAAATATTTTGAATGATTAATATCATTTTTATGGAACTATCTTTTACAGTAAAATATAAAGTAAAATGTTTGTTTTTCCTGCAATAAGCAGAATATGGATCCTGGTTGATTTTGAAAATACGGATCCCGTAATATTATTTTAAAAAAAACCTGATCTGCTCCATCGAAATGAATGGTTTGTACGCCTAAACAATTGCCTGGATTTTGGAGATTGCGTGATTGATCTATGTCAATCTATATCAATCACTTGGCTTTTCCGGGTTGCGGGAGGCGCTGCCGAGTGATTGTAATTGTTGGAATTCAAAAATCCAGTCACTCGGGAATTCCCACTCAAACAGCCACCAAACCCGAGCGACTGGAATACGTGACTGGGTAAGGATATTCAAAAAAAACGATCAATCGCTTGGCTTTTCCGGGTTGTGGGATGGGCTGCCGAGTGATTGTGACATCATACTTCGCATACTTTAAGTGGTGAAAACGGATTTGCACTTGAATAGTAATAATCCTCAGGATTCAGCACAATGCCCGCCTTGACGGGATTATATATGATGTATTCAATTTTCTGATCGATTAAATTATTATCCTCCACGGGGATGGGGTAATTTGTCTTTTGCCAAAGCATCAGATTTTTGTTTTGCTTATGGGTAGAAGCAAATAATGACATTAAACCGAGTAACCATTGTTTTCTGCTTTCGGTTGGATCATTCTGAATAAAATCGATGATTTCTTTGGCCGAATAACTTTTAAAATCTCTGATAATATCATTTAAATTTCCATTTATTTTTCTGGCAATCATGTGAATATGACTATACATAATTACATAAGCGAATATTTCCAATCCCCTGTAAATTTGCGCATATCGAAGATTCTTGATTATTATATTGTTTATTTCTCTTCGAGTAAAAAGATCTATCCATCCGATAACGGTCATGGTTATAAAATAGGGAATGCCCGGTGTATTGGCTTTTCGTAATTCTGACATATTGCTGGTTGTAATTTAATGTAATTGAATTTACACAAATATTAATTATTTGGAAACAATCGCTTGGCTTTTTGCGGCTTGTGGGAAGCTTTGCCGAGTGATTGAAATTGTTGGAATTCAAAAATCCAGTCACTCGGGAATTCCCACTCAAACAGCCACCAAACCCGAGCGACTGGGATACGGTAATTGATCTATATCAATCTATATCAATCGCTTGGCTTTTCCAGGTAGGTGGGAAGGGCTGCCGAGTGATTGAAATTGTTGGAATTCAAACCCAAGTCACTCGGGAACACCGGCCCCCGGGCCACACTCAACCCGAGCGACTGGATATTAGTCGTTTATTGACTTTACACCAGGCTGAATGCCTTTTTCATGGCTTCAGCCGTTTTTTTAAGCGCCTCCTCATTATCCAGGTCATTGAGTGCCTGGTTGAAGGGCTCGGCCCTTACCGGACCATCATATCCGATTTCCGCCAGGGCTTCCATAAAGGATTTCAAGTCAACCACACCCGAAGCCATGGGAAGTTCTCTTTTCCCGTCAATCTGCTCATCAGCGGTCAATCCCTCACGGGCATCATTCAGGTCGACCGTTACAATGTCTTTTTTCGTCAGGCTTAAAATATCCTCCTTGGTTTCACCTGCACAGAACCAGTGAAAACTGTCCAGTTGAAATCCAACGTTGGATTCACCAATGGCTCCAATGAGTTCCTTGCATTCTGCCATGGAATGGACGAATGAATATTTCTGTGAACTCATCAGGGTTTTCGGACCTACATATTCCAGGCCGAAACTGATCCCATGATCCCCCAGAATTTCACAGATATCCTTGAGCCTCCGGGCATGCTGTTTGAAATTTTCCAGGTAGGTCAGATAAGAGTGGGTAGGCATGATCCAGGTCGACATGCGGGTGACCCCTGCTTTATTCAAGGCCCAGGCATATTTGGGAAGTTCATGCAGCCCTTTTACATGTGTTTCCTCATCCGTGCGGAAATTCATGGGAAGGCCGGCGGCACCCCAGGTGATGTTTTTGACTTTCATTTTTTCCACAAATTCGGAAATACCACTTTCGCCCCATTCCACAAGTGTATCTGTAAAAGGAACAATGGCCTCAAATCCATATTTGGATGCCATATCCAGCAATTCCTCCTGGCTGAGCTTTACGCCGATCGCGCCCGGATTCAGGCTCATCCTGAAGGATCTTTTCGATTCAGCAAACATGGAAGCAAAGGATTGATAAGGCATATAAGCGATGGCTGATAATAGGGCTGATCTTTTAATGAAAGATCTTCTGTTTTCTTGTGGAATCATGTTTATTCTGTTTTATAATGATAAAAATCTTTTCGATCCGGTTTGAAGATGTTATGAACGAATGTTTGAATTTAAAAATATTTCGTGAATCGGAAATAAATTCCATCTATAAATGTTAACTGTCACACACTCAAAAAGAACTTTGTGACTCCTTTGCATGATTAGCTCTTTATTTTTTTATTAACCTCAGCGGTCGCAAGCCTGCCAGCGTCAGGCAACCGCAGAGCAATTTTTTTTATTAATATCGTAAGGGAAATCAATTCAAGCTTCTTGGCATTACCTCCGGGTACCCAGTGGTTAAAATTAAAATACAGAACAATCGCTTGGCTTTTGCAATAAAAAGAATGAATATTTGAAAGATGATTATACTTCCGGTTGTGCTGAAGATCTTTATGATTCGAATATAATTTTTATGGATCCTTCCGGAACTAATCATGATGATTTTTTGAATGTATTTCCCAACAAAATAGTGTCATGGAAAATTTATCTAAATATCTTCTCCTTCTGGTTTTATTTACCGGTTGTGACCGTCAACAACCAACAAATATTCAGAAAACAGATATTGAAATTACTGATGAGGTACTGAATGAAAATTTCAGGGGCATTGGATTTCATGTATTTTATCATTTACACAATGCCCCCAGGTGGCATTATGAGGAAATATTCGCAAAGCGGTGGCGTGAGTTGAATCCTGCTTTCGCCCGTATTACAGATCATCAGGTCTGGGATGACCAAAAGAAAGATGAAGTTTCACAATATCTCGAGGTGATGAAGGATACGGATACAGAACTTTATTTCACAACCTGGGATACCCGGGAGATCAATCAGTATCCCCATGAAATTGATTATGTGAAAAAGGAAGTTGATAACCTGGCGTATTACAAGCAGGTCAAAGGATTCGACCAGCTGAACTATTATTGTATGGCCAATGAATTGTCTGTGGAACAATGGGCTTCCATGGTGAATGATCTGGATCGTTTCAAACGTGTTCATCAGCTGTTTTATGATGAAATCAATGCCCGGAACCTGGACATCAAACTGCTGGCCACGGATGCTTCACCGTTTACCTATTGGCCTACGATTCAATGGGCGGCGGAAAACATGAATGACATTACAGGAGTATATGGAGGACACCATTATATCAATGGGTATGACCTTTTCGATCCCGGGTTTTATAATTTTTTTTATGAAAAAATGAAATGGGGAGCCAGTCTGGCAAAAGAAAAGAACAAACGGTTCATCGTGGGTGAATTCGGACCAAAACAGAATAGTAACATCATCGATTCGGTGCGTCATGATGCCCTTATATATAATAATACACCATTGGAAAAATATGTTCCCCTGCAGGTAGCCGAAGCCCTGATTGCCATGATCAATGGGGGAGTTTATGCAGCCAGCTACTGGACATTCAGTGATTTTCCTTCCAACTATCGTCCTACCTATATTAACAAATGGGGCGTGTTCAAGTGGGAAGTAGATGATTTTACCACCCGTCCGAATTATTATTCCCTGGGATTATTCACAAAATTCCTGAGAGGGCCGGCCGAAGTCCTGGAAGTAAACCTGCCCGATTCACTCATACGCATTTGTGCAATAAAAAATAAGGAAGATCAATCCGTGTCCATCGCCATGGTGAACAGAAATCCGGAAAAGCGGTTTGTGGCTTTCAAGATGGCGAATTCTTTGAATGGATCCGTCTTTCGAAAATATGTTTACGATCCGGAGAATGTACCTTTTAATTATTTTGGTGATCTTCAGGAATACAGCAAAACCGTTGCAGTAAAAGATCATCAGTTTACAGATACTTTGGGGGCGAATACGGTCACGGTCTACACCACCCGCTATGATGATATTCGTCCGGCAGCCGTGGCAGGACTCAACGTGGAGGCGGCTAAAATTGAGGGCAGGGACCGGAATGTATTGAACTGGAATCCCAATATGGAGGAAGATTTCTGCTATTATCGAATATACAGATCGTCTGAAAAGGATTTTACTCCCACCCCCGAAAAGGAAATTGCTACCACCATCAGTACAAAATACATTGACCGGACGGTTCACAACCTTCCCCAGTATTATTATCAGGTGATTGCTGTGGATCAGTCGGGAAACAGCAGTGAATGAATTGAAGAATTAAGAATTAAAAATTATGAATTATAAGAATGCGAGAATACGATTACAAATTAAATTGGAGGAACCAATAATTTTTTTTGTTCAATTAATTTCCAGCTATGAAAAGACACAATATTATTCAGGAGAAATCCTTTGATTTTGCGCTGCAGATTATTGATCTGTATAAGGATTTAAGATTCAGTCAAAAAGAATTTGTGCTTTCAAAACAGATTTTGAGATCGGGGACCTCGATAGGTGCAAATGTTGAAGAAGGCATTGGGGGATTCTCAAGGAAAGACTTTGCTGCTAAACTGAATATTGCGTACAAGGAATCCCGGGAAACCAGATATTGGTTAAGGTTATTATTTAAATCTCAGTTTATTAACCAAAATAATTTCAACTTATTAATTAGTGAGTGTGATCAAATAATCAAAATTTTAACCTCCATTTTGCTGACCCTGAAAAATAATGCTCGTCTTAATTCATAATTCTTAATTAATAATTATTAATTCATAATTCTTAATTCTTAATTCATAGGACATTCGTGATCCCGGGTTTGGGCGTCGGATAATTGCCGCTTTCATCCGGCATATCCGGCATTTTTGCATCCCAGGTAAATTTTTCAGGCAAAAGGCTCCTTTCAGATTGAAGGACTTCCTCAAGATTCATAATGCGTCCCGATTGCATGGCCATTCTTCCCATGATCGTGGTCAGGGTGCTTTTAGCCCCGTATTCCGTGGTGTTAATAGGTACCCCGTTTACAATGGAATTAAAAAAGACATCGTGTTCCACTTCATATTCATTCGGCTCATCCGCTCGCCAGTTCCAGACCACTTTTTTATTCAAGTCATAAATGCGACTGTTTTCATCAGCTGAGCCTTTTGTGCCCTGGACATTAAACCCCATCCGGCCCCAGCAACGGTTGATGGTAAAACTCTGGACATGCATTTTGGTGCCATCCGGATATTCAAATTCCGTATAATGGTGATCCCAGGTATTTCCCTGGTTGGGCCCATTGAACACTTGTCTTCCTCCCAATCCCTTGGCTTGAACCGGAAAATCCTGCATCAGCCAGTTCATTACATCCATCTGATGAATGGTCTGACCGGCCAGTTGCCCGCCCCATAGCCAGGTAAAATACCGCCAATTTCTCAATTGATATTCCATTTCTGTCTGACCGGGCTGCCGGGGGTGGATCACCGGAGCACCTACATTAAAATAGACATCGATTGAAACAACCTTTCCAATTTCATCCTGATGGATCCGGTTGATCAATTCCTGGAAGGATTTTTTATATCTCATCTGGAGTCCTACCACTACATTCAGTTTTTTCTCATCTGCCAGTTTGCTGATCTCCATGATCTTGTGATAACCAGGCACATCTACTGCCACTGGTTTTTCCATAAATACGTGTTTCCCAGCCCGGATAGCAGCCTCAAAATGGATCGGGCGAAATGGGGCAGGAGTTACTAAAAAAACAACATCCGATTGGTTGATTACCTTTTCATAAGCATCAAAACCGACAAATTTGTTCTTTTCATCTACCTTGATCTGCCCGTTTTTATCATAGGGTAGAACACTTTCATAACAGTTGTCCAGACGGTCACGAAAAGTATCTCCCATGGCCACCAGTTCAAAAGCATCCGATACTGCCAGTGCATTCACGATGGCACCCGCACCGCGGTCTCCGCAACCCACAATACCTACCCTGAGTTTTTCCTTAGTTGTTTGCGCTGAAGCATAAGGATGGATAAGGGTACTGCCCATCAGGGCAATTGAACTTTTTTTGACAAAATCTCTTCGACCGGCTTTGATCCTGTTTTTCATGGGGTAAATATTTGTAGACAATTAAAAAATTTCATTTCAGTGTCCTAAATATACTTTATATCTTGTTTATTATGAAAAAAGATGCTTTTCAGTATTAAACATGAATCAGAAAGGCTATACTTATGGATATTTGTTTTAATACTTTTTACCAAAATTTATTTCGATAATAAGTACTTTTTTAATACTCATTGACTCATATATGAAAATATTAACCGCAATAATGATACCATGTATTGGCGTGATGAATCTTGTTTCAGGGCCTGCCATGGCTCAAAATCCCATCGTACCTCCCGGGATGTACATTGCCGATCCGTCGGCTCACCAATGGGAAGATGGAAAAATGTATGTTTATGGTTCACGGGATGAAAGCCCGGAATATTATTGCTCCTGGGATCATCATGTATTGTATTCATCGGACTTGAGAACCTGGGAGATCACAAAAAATGCTTTTTCCTCCAGGGGGGATAATGACCAGGTGCCTTACAGCGACCGGATACTTTATGCCCCTGATTGTCAATATAAAGAGGGTACCTATTACCTTTATTATTGCTTGGCGAGCAATGAGCAAACCGAGGGAGTTGCTACCAGTCATTCTCCCAAAGGGCCTTTCGTCAACGGTACGAACATCGATCTGCAAGGGATTAACCAGATCGATCCAGCCGTATTTGTGGATGATGACGGACAGGCTTATTATTTATGGGGGCAGTTTACGGCAAAAATCGCAAAATTAAAATCCAATATGATGGAGATCGATCCCGCCTCAATCAAAGACAGTGTACTGACAGAAAAAGAACATTTTTTCCATGAGGGAGGCTACCTGGTGAAAAGGAAAGGAATCTATTATTTCGTTTATGCCCACATGGGCCGGGCAAACCGCCCTACCTGTATCGGATATGCCACCAGTAATTCACCGATGGGCCCCTATACCTATGGGGGCGTCATTATCGATAATGATCATTCTGATCCAGCCGTGTGGAATAATCATGGATCGATCGTTGAATTTAATGATCAATGGTATGTGTTTTATCATCGTTCCACGCATGGATCGAACACCATGCGGAAAGCCTGTGTGGAACCCATCTATTTCAATGAAGATGGAAGTATCGATGAGGTGGATATGACCTCCCAGGGGGCAGGTCCACCACTGGATGCATTCAGCAGGATTGAGGCTGAACGGGCATGTTTATTATTCGGGAATGTACGGATAGAGGCTTTTGAAAAAAACAATGAAGAACTGACGAAAATACGCAATGACGATAAAGCGGCATACCGGTATCTTAATTTTGGTGCTGGGGCGGAAAATTTCCTTATCAGGGTAAAATCCGGGAAACAGGGTGGGAGGGTAGACCTGGCGCTCGACCGGCCCTGGAACAAGTCGATCGGATCCATTGACGTTCCGTCAGGTGAAAACGCGGAATGGATTGTTTTGGAAGGGAAAACTGAGACTGTCCACGGCATTCACACGCTCTGGATCCGCTTTTATGGGGAAGGCGATGATCTGCTGGAACTGGATTGGATCTCTTTTGAATGATGAACATCGAATGATGACCAGCTTGATATTCATCATTCGATATTCTTTGCGTACGACATCGGGTTTCGGGTTTTGGATCTGTTCTCCGGTATTCAGTCACTCGGGAGGCTCCGCAATCCCCACAGAACCCAAGCGACTGTTCATGATGATGACCGGTTCAATATTCAAAATTCGATAGTCGATATTTCTTTCTGTAGCTTCCAGCTTCGGGCAGGTTTCAGGTCTACCAGTCCACCACCATTTTATTTTTAATTTTTAATTTTTAATTTTTAATTCATTTTCCCCTTTACCTTCCGGCTTCCAGCTTCCAGCTTCCGCTTCCAGCCTCCAGCTTATCAGGCCTTCATCAACAGATCAAGCAACTTCCTGTCCAGCTTATGGCCATGCCAATCCTCATACACCACATCCTCTCTTCCTGAATTCAGAATACCAAAAGTTCCTTTGAATTCCCAGAGCGCAAACCCAATGCCATTCGAGGCAAGGATATCCAGCACATCCGTGAACCAGGCCAGGAAGACATCATGGGGTGTTTTGTTCCAGCAACCACATTCTCCACAGTGTACACCCACTCCCTGATCTTTCAAATCGATCCAGGGTTGATAGAATTCCTCCAGCATGGCACGGCTCAGGTATTGATCACCCACCTGTCCCGGCCATTTAGGTTCGGGTAGATTCTCCGGATCTTTATTTGCCCAGGGAGCCTTGTAATGGGATATGATACCCGGGTTGTAACCCCGGCAACTTTGGGCAATATTCAGGTCAGTAATTTCCGGGATGACATCTCTTCCCACATTATTCCCGTCAGCGATCACCAGGTGATCGGGATTTTCTTTGCGAATAGCCTTCGCTGCATTTTTTGCTACTTTTCTATAAATATCACCAGGTACCTCGCTTCTTCTGGAATGCTGGTCATTCATGTCTTCCCGCATGCTGGGTTCATTCACCAGGTCGAAACTGATTTTATCGGGAGAAACGTTTTTATATCTTTTTGCCCACATCTGCCAGTGCCAGTAAAAGGCCTTTTGTGCCTCCTTGTCTGTCCATAAATTATAAGGTTCGTGAAAACCTGCATTGACACAATAACCAGGGGCCCGGTGCAGGTTCAAGCTTACATGAAGGTTATATTTGTGCGCCATGCTGACCAGACGGTCGATCCGGTCAATGGCTGTATGATCGATTTGATACACTTCCTCCGGAGTAATATTCCGGCTTCGGTCGATATTCAAATAGGAGGGATAGGCCATGGGAATTCTCACAAAATCAAACCCCCAGTCAGCCATCCATTTAAAATGTTCTTCCGTGGTTCCTTCCCTGGATGGGTTAGGATTTGGTGAGAAAAAGTCAAGGAGATTGAATCCTTTCCATTTGGGTAGTTTATTGCTGGCTTTTTTGGCCAGTGAAGTTCCATAGGAAGTACTGCCGGCGAGCATTAGCCCCGTAGCAACGATCCCTGATTTTTTAATAAAATCCCTTCTGTTCGATTTGGATAAAATAGTCATGCGTTGAAAAAATTAAATTGAATAATTAATTAAAAATGAATTGAGAAACCATCTAAAACCAAATATATATTGATGCGTGCTTACTAACAAATTTTACGCGATCCACTTAATATCATTGTAAAAGAAATTATGCTTCATCTTCCGATCAAGATCGGGACCCTTTACGGCCGGCTAGCTGCCGAAATAAAAATTTATATATTTTTCAGGATAATATTTGATAAACTGTTAACCTGTTCAATATCTCATTTTGCATGATCAATAATATAAATTCAGGCAGTAATCCATTGATAAGTACAACCCTCGTTGAAATGAATGACCTCATAATCACCGAATGTTTTTTTAAGATGTGCATTCAGGGACCTCATACCGGCCTCTTCACTGGTCCCATGGTTAACGACCACCAGGGGCTTTCCGGTATCTTCTGCATACGTGGTTTGTGTCCAGGTCTGAATGGAATCATCGATTGCAATAAAAAGATCCGGTGTTAATTCAGCATAGTCCAATGGATTGGAAATGCATCCGGTGCCCAGGCCCACCGAACTTACCGGGTATTGTTCATCGCCATAAAAAGCGACTCCTGATTGATCCATTAATTTCAATTTTCCTGCAATTTGTCGTGCCACTTCAATGGCCGGTTTTGTTTCGATACCATAAATATTATAATAATTTTTGGAGCGAATGATATCTTTATTCTCGAAGCCCAGCGCCTGACCAAAGGCATAAGGTATTCCCCAATCCGGGACTTTATCCAGCACATCGTGACAGCGTATGATGGCCATATCGTGGGCTTCTATCCATGCTTTTTTTTCATCCCTTAATGCAAAATAATTCTCCCTGGCAGGGGAAGGGGCATCATAATAATCCCATTTATCTGCCTGGAGATCCCAATGGGTATAAAAAGTTGGTTCATGAACTACCATTAAGTTCACGCCGGCGGCGTTGGCCTTTTTCAATGTATCCCAATAAGGCATCCAGGCCGTTCCGATCTTTTTTACCATCAAATCCGGATTCCCAATAATGATCCGGTCCACCGATGGCTCTTTGACTTCAATGATCGACCTTAGATAACTGTTGACCTCCTTGACGGTTATATTCCTTTTGTTTTCAGGATAGGGAAAACCGGCATTTGATAAAAGAATGCCTGCTGAACCTGCACCCGTCAATCGTATAAAATCTCTTCTTTCCATATTTCTGCATTTGTTCCTGTGATAAGATATTTAATAATAAAATCAAAACCTAGGTATTTATTCTGTGAACCTATTCCTGATCTCTTTCATTCCCCCATAATTTGGGGTCATTCCCATGATTTTTTCTCCATTCATGACGCCAGAGATGGATATCATATGCCTGAATAAAAGGTTTTACCTTTCTTTCTTCCTTGGAAGGCATAGGTCCCAGTTTCTGTAATGGTGGCTGTTGGTACCAGTACGCCACTGTCGCCAGATCCAACGTGAGATTATTATTATGACCATGTTCTATGCTGAAAGTTAAAGATTTATCAAAATATACTGGATCGGTAATATGAAACCGGTATACATGTGTCCTTCCCAACCAGCCATAGCCCTCGGCAATCCGGGCCGTTCCGAAAAAAGGATGGTTATAAGGCTCATTCGGACTCCAGGAAGAATTAAAATAATCTTCTGTTCCGGTGCCATTCAGGGTGGCCGGCCATTCCTGCCCATCGATGAAAAACATGTCATCCCCTTCCCCATACCACATGGGTGATGGGCAATGAACATAATAATTGACGCCCACGTAATGTCCCTTTCCTTTCACATCCAGTATCAGGTAGTTGTCTTTTCCGGTTGTATTTTTGCCCTGTGGTCCTAAGGTGCCCCATTCATTTTCACCTTCCGGAAGAGCTTCGGTCAATTCATGATTATACCAGCCACAGAATCTTCCCATATCTTCAGGGAGTTGATCCATTTCAACATAATCGATATAGAAATAAAATGCATCGATTTTCCTTCCGGTTTGATTCTCGATTTCAATTCTGGCACCTTTAGAAAACGGCATCGCAAAATAACTGACCAGTGCCCTTCCCTGACGGGGACCTGCTGCCAGCGGCATCGATACAAAATTATAGGACTCATCCCATCCCTGGCCGAAAAAGGGTCCGATTGGTGAGGCTACGGAAGGAAAATCATTCCCATCCCAGTACATCCTGAGAATAATATCATTCCTGCTTAATTCGGGTGGAGGAGGAGCAATGGTGATCCAGATATGATCGATGATCCCGGCACCTTTCACATCAAAGAGAACCCTTTTCTCTCCATCCTGGATGTTGGAAAAATTATCACCATTTCCACCTGTTTTATCAAAACTGCTGACCCGTTTGCTTTGCCTGTCAGTATTGATTTTCGCCAGATCGAGAAAGGTATTTCCCTCTTGCGCTCTTGTCGGAGAAATGTGTAATAAGCCGAAGAAAATGAATGTAAGTATAAAAACAGTTTTCATAGAATGAAGATTTTAAAAAGTTATTTTATTTATACATGCTGAAAATGAGATTAAGAATTTTGAATATTCAGGACATTTATCCTTTTCAGCAGAGGAAAATGTCGTCAGTAATAAAAGACCTATTATATTATAATTCGATCATCCTGGTTTTTCAATGAGATATCAATCCCGGTTAAGGTTGACAATGATATAGGGTATTTCTTCTTCCAGGTCCGGATACATTCGGCCATTCCCAACAGCGTCCATACATTCAATGAAATACATCAGATCCCATTGGTTGATCACAAAATCACCCGGGATCTCAGCTTTGAATTTTCCGGTGGTCTTTTCATATTTCATGTCCACCGATCGATAATCTTCAAACTGGGTGACATGCCGGTATCGAAGCCGGACCCAGTCGATGCCGGATGGATCCCGGACAATGGCGTTTATTTTAATGGGCAGGCCCACCTTTGCGGTTGTAATCCGATCGATGGTGGCTGACGGCGGGTCATCATCATCGGAAAAAATCACACGGATTGGATTCATGGGTCCATTTTCGGGCCAGTACACAATTTTCCCTTCCTGGTTTATAGCTTTAATAAAATAGGCTAAATCCGGGCCAGTTGATTCAGAAAGAATCTCAAGTGAATAGCGTCCTGATTCGGAACTATTCATTTCATTTTCACGGAAAGTGCCATTCTGCTGTTGGATTGAACATAAGACCTTCCCATTTTCCATCATGCCTGATAGGGTGGCCTTTAAGGTAAGTGGAGACCCGGTTTTTAACCTCCTGACCGGAAAATGATGAATGGAAAAGTTGCTGTTTTCGCGCTTGGCCTCATAATCATTTCTCATTGTTTCCAGATGCTTATATTCCTCCTTTAATTGATCCAGATCATCTTTCCAGTGGCCACACATATTCAACCGGCAGATCCCCATCATCAGGTCATCAGTATATACATCACCCGCTGACAACACTATATCATTCCATGCCTGAATGGCTTGCTGTTCATATTCCATGGATTCATCGAGGCTCCAAAGATCATTTGTTAACTGAAATGCATTGAAAAATACCGCCGCTTGCATCCTGTATCCATAATATTTGGCGAGATTGGCCACGATTTTCAAATCGGTGATGGTGGAAATAAATTCATTATTGCCGGGATCTATTTGTTGGTTTTCCGCTTCCATAATCTGTCGGCGGATCGCATCCGATCTATCCAGGAACCATTGGCTGGTCTCAAAGGGAGAGCGTCTTGGATCTGGATTCCCTTCTATGATATCTCTGGCGGCTTCCTCAAAACTGACAAACTGTTGAATATCGCTTCCTTCGCCTTTCGAAAAGAATGGAAGGTCCCCCATATGCATTTTTTCAGCCCATCCGCGTGTGGTAGGAAAATAATGATAGTTATAACTGGCAGCAACGATCCTTGGTAAAACATCGCTGGCCAGATGCAATCCTTTTCTCAGGGTCAGCCCCGTCGCCTGACCGAACCGCTGTTTAAAATCTTCATCCCAAAAGGTATCGGGTGTATCCGGATTGTATCCCAACCGGCCAAAAAGGTTGAAGAAATACCAGTACCGTTCGAATTCATATTCATAGTACTTGTAATCCAGATTGAGCAGATCAAAGGGTTCCTCATCCTGGGTCTGTGTTTCCATTTTCGTGGCCAGGGGTTCGTTAACTTCAAAACTATTGCCGTCATATAGATGGGCACTCTCAACAAACCTTCTTACATATTCAGGGTTTCCCCAGAGCAGGATACGCTGAGTCCCACCGTTCCATAATCTCCAGTGTACCTGGTATCGTTTGGGGTAGGATAGGAGATCGGCATATCCATGCCGGCGGTCAAATTGATTTTCACGGTTGATATGGGTTGGGTGGAAAGGCATGCCCATCTGTTCCATCCAGTATTTTGTGGCCACCCGTACATTCAAACCCTGTGCAATGGCATCGTCGATGATCACATCAGGTAATTCCTTGGCCCGGATGTCGATACGAAGATCCGGCCGTTTTTGTCCAACCATCTCGAAAACTTCATGCCAGAATCTTCCCATTTCCTCATTTTTTAAACCGGATTCATTGTGCATGCGGAACTGGATCCCATCGATGGAAGGAAAAACATCCAGGAACTGCCGGATGGATGCCTTGGTATAGCCTGCCAGGTTTTCCTCATCCAGTCCATAGACCATATGCTCCTCAGGTGCATTGATCTTATCCTGTTTATCGATCAATCCGCCACTCTGCACGCCGCCCCGGTAGATATGATCCCAGATGCCGGCAATCACCCGGATCCCTCTACCATGGGCGATTTCAATCATGCGGTTAAAAGCATTCCGGTTCTTTTTCTGTATGGCCGGGGCCATCCCTCCCATGATCACTCCGGGAAAATTATGGGTATTAAAAAAATAGGGGTAGGGAGGAGCCATAAATCCTCCGTTTTCATAGCCGAAGATCACCACAAAACTGTTGAAACGGCTTTCCGCCAGCATATCAAAATATTTTTCCCAGTAATCTTCATTGAACAATCGTTCCTCGAACCAGGCCCGTTGCATGGTGTAGGCCGAGATGGACCGGTCTTTAATATCCGGCATTTCAGTGGTTTCCGTGACCAGGTCTTCCAGTGGGATATCGGCCGGATTGATCCGTATTTTATGGGCGATATCGAGCAGGGCATACATCAGTCCTGTCCCATTCGCCCCATAGATGAAAATCCGGTTTTGGACTTTTTTTATCGACAGGGATTCGGGTATACGCGGGAGTTCCATGCCTGCCTCTTTCATGGCCGTAAGGGCTTCATCTTCGTTGGTTCCGGTTGCCAAAATGAGGGAAGTACCTGCCCGATCTTCAGGCAGTTCGGACAATTCATGGACCGTGAAGCCATTATCTGTAAATGATTCTTTTAATTTGGATAAGCCATGTTGGGCAGTTAGTGAAAGATCCTCTGACCGGATGATATTGACATGCTTTTCCTGATTGGGTTGACATCCTGTGAACAGCTGGGAGCTGACCATCCATACTAAAATCAGTGGCCATGTAAAAAGTATATTTTTATGCTTCATAAAGATCATTTTTTGTCAAGAATGTCAAGGTCTTCCTGTGTCAATGGGCCAAGATCCGAACTGGCACAATTGTCCTTCACCTGGGATGGATTTTTGGCACCCGGTATGGCGATATGGCAGGCCGGATGGGTGATGCAGAATCGGAGACTCACCTGGGTTTTGGTCTGGTCCGGATACGTCTCGAATAATGGTTTGATCCGTTCGAGTTCGGATAAATAGGATTCCAGTTTATCAGGGGAAAGATTCATCTGGCGGTGATCATCCTCTTCGAACCGGGTATCCCGGTTAAATTTTCCAGTCAGCAGTCCGAAAAGTAGTGGGATCCTCACAATGACACCGATCCCATATTGCATGGCTTTCGGGAACAATACTTCCTCCGCCTTTCTTTCCAGTAAATTATATCTTACCTGGATCACATCCAGAATATCATGATGGGCATCCAGAATGTTCGCATGTTCTGTCTCCTGGAAGGATTGCACACTCCAGCCGGCGTGAAGGATCTTACCTTCTTTTTTCAATTGTTCCAGTGCCAGCCAGGGTTCGTCCATTTCCAGCTTGTCCAGGTTGGGGCTGTGGAGTTGCAGAATATCCAGGGTTTCCAGGTTCAACCTTTTAAGACTTTGTTCTGCTGCGAAGATGATGTAATCCTTTGAATAGGTCTGAATGATTGGCCCCATTCCCTGATCATCCTCCTTGGTTGCATGATAGAAATCGTTCCCGGCTTTTGTGGCAAGGGTGATATTTCCTTTTCCCCGTTCTTTGAACACTTCAGCAATCAATTTTTCAGAATGACCATGCCCATAAATATCCGCGGTATCGATCAGACTTACTCCCTGGTCGATGGATGCATGCAATGCTTTTTTGGAAACCTCATCATCTGTTTTCCCCCAGTTCATTCCTCCGATTGCCCAGGCACCGAAACCCATAGTAGAGATGATGGGGCCTCTTGCTCCCAATTGTGTATATTTCACCTTAATTAATTTTTGATTTTCATTTATTTTTTCATTCTGGGTCGTGATATAGATCTTTCAAATCTCATTCAGATTTTAGCGTTATTTATAATTCTGAAAAACATTCTTAAAATAACGGCCCTGGCGTGTTGGTGTAAAATCCCAGTTCTCAATCAGCATAGGTGCCCAGTTGGGATCAAAAACCCAGATCACATAAGAAATACCTCTCTCATCGCAATATTTTGTCAGGGCATCGCCATAGGATTCATCACTGATCACTGGCACATGGGCGCCCCGGTCATCCGCACCACAGAATCCAACTTCAGTCAATATCAGGGGATATTTTTCAGCCGCGAAACCCCAGTCGATCGTCCATTTGGGTTCCCAGGGTTTATCGCGTTTCATGGGATAGGGGTGACTCACATAAGCAATACCCTCCGCATTAATGGGTTCCCGGTTGATGGGAGTAAGGTCATAGGCCCAGTTAAATCCGGCTACCAGGGGTATTGCCCGGCAATTATGCGCCCGGATGATGGTGATCATCTCTTCATTGATCGCTTTCCATTCTGTCCAGGTACAGGTACCCAACTGACCGTTGATGAGGGTGGGTTCATTGAAAAGTTCAAAAAATGCCACAGTGGTATGATCCCGGTAATGCCGGGCCATGGTTCGCCAGAATTCGTAGGTTTCTTTTTGGGTGGTTTCATAACCGGGATTCTGGTACATTTCTGTCCTCAGGTTTCCGATTACATGCCAGTCGATGATCACATACAATCCAAGTTCCGTTGCCCACTCTATGCCCTGGTCCAGCAAGTTGATGTATTCCTGTTGACCCCTTTCACGCCAGGCCCGGGGATGCACCGGAAAGCGAACGATGTTGGCCCCCCAGTTTTTTATTTCCTCCAGATACCTGCGGTCCCAATGGCCATCTCTTACCAGTTTATCCGGATCGCTCGTATTGACTCCTCTGAAGACCATCGTTTTGCCGGATTCATTGACAAAATGGTTACCTTCCACGCTGATCCTGCTCAAACCGTCTGTTGATTGGGCAAAAGGAAGGTTTGGCATGAGCATAAATAAAGAAAAAAGCAGGTATTTGATCTTGATTGTTTTCATCGTCTTAAAAAATTAAATAGAAAAAATAATGTCTCATTAAAAGTAATAAAAAATTTGCAAGGGCATAGTTCTGTTGACTAATTGATTCTAATATCACGATGAAAAAATAATAGGTAAATTGATGTTATACCTGCCTTTGGTGATTCAAAATTTTATCTCAGATACTATGAAAGAATCAGTAATTCAAAACTCAAGTAACGAATTTGAAAATTACGTTTTTCATCCTGACCCCGGATATTTTCCGGGGAAGGATCTAAACGAACCTGAATTAATTATTTAATCATTTTTTCCTTTTGAAAGTCATATCGCCCTTTTATATTTAATTAATTGCCATATTTAATTTTCTACTTGGTTGGAAGTAGTTTTTTCCCTAACTTATTTCGTTCTTTTTTATCAGAACCCTTAATATTTTTAGCTATGAAAAGATTTTTTATCACAATAATCCTTGGATTTACTATCCTTCAATGTACTCAGGCACAGATCGAAAAAGGATATAATCTTTTAGGCGGAAGTGGAAGGATCGGGTTTGACAGCGATATGTTTTCCATCTACCTGAGCCCAGATCTCGGCTGGTTCATCAAGGATAGGTTTGCAGTCGGAGGGAATCTGACATTTTATGTTTCAGATACAGAAAATTACACCGATTTCACCTTATCCTTTGGTCCATTTGCCAGGTATTATTTTGGTAATTCCAGGACCAAATTTTTTGTACATGGTGGCCTTGGGATTACTTCAAATACTTATTCCTATAATTATTCGGGTACCAAGGAAAAAGATTCAGATTTCGATCTGTATTTTGATCTCAGGGCTGGGATCGCCTTTTTTATTACCAAACAGGTGGCGCTGGAAGCCGCCCTGGTTTACCAGTCTTACAGCATCATCGATGAATATTCAGGTTCATTCGGGATCAGTGCAGGATTCCAGATCCATATTTTCCAGCTTTTTAATAAGAATAAAGAGGCTGAATAGATTGTGGAATTGAAATATTTTTAATAAAGATTAATTGGGAGATGGTGCATACCATGTCTTTAGATCCTTGTAGACCATGCCCTGGTAACATACATTGAGAAGGGAAGGGTGGTGACTTGTAAATATTAACCGGCATTCCCTTTCTGTGATTTATTATATTGAATCATTTAATACCATTTAAATCCATTTAAATCGGATACAGGTAATGGAGGAAATGCCTTTGAATTTTTGTATATTGAAAAAGAGTGCTGTTTATACTAAAAAAACATTGATATGAAAACAATAAATAAAATCGACCGACGAGATTTTTTAAAAGAAACTGCAGTTTTATCAGGAGGACTAATGGCCTCCGGTTTATCCATTGAATCCAGTGCCTATGTTAATCCGCAGGAAACGGAAATCAAAGTGGCATTGGTCGGTTGTGGAGGACGTGGGACAGGAGCGGCCTTGCAGGCACTTTCAACCAGGGAAAATGTAAAACTCGTGGCCATGGCCGATGTATTCCGGGATCGTCTGGACGATAGTTACAAGGCTTTGACCGCTGATGAAGTCTCCGATTGGTCGGGTGCTTCAGGCAATGTTAAAGATAAAGTGATGGTGACAGAAGATGCCAAATTTATCGGTTTTGATGCCTATAAAAAGGCAATTGCAATGACGGATGTGGTCATTCTGACCACACCTCCTGGATTCCGGCCCTATCACCTGGAAGAAGCCATCAGTCAGAATAAGCATGTATTTGCCGAAAAGCCCCTGGCAACCGATCCGGCCGGTGTAAGGAAGTTATTTGAACTGGTAAAATTGGCGGATGCCAAGAAATTGAATGTCGTGATTGGCCTTCAAAAGCATTTCAGCCCTAAATACCAGGAAATCATGAAACGTATCCACGATGGGATCATCGGGGACATCGTTTCAGGACAGGTGTATTATGACAGTGAGGGGGTCTGGATGAAGGAAAGAAAACCTGAATATACCGAGTTGGAATACCAGATGCGAAACTGGTATTATTTTACCTGGTTATGTGGGGATCAGATCGTGGAACAGCATATCCATAATATTGATGCGTTTAACTGGGCCAAACAATCCTATCCTGTTTCGGCCCAGGGGATAGGTGGGCGTCAGGTCAGGACCGGCAAAGAATATGGAGAAATTTATGATCATCATTATGTGGAATTCAGCTATGGCGATGGGAGCCTTATGAACAGTCAATGCCGACATATCAAGGGTTGTATGAATAAAGTGGCTGAGCGGGTGATTGGCACCAAAGGAACCGTTGATTTGCAGGGGAATACAGGGATCATCCGGGATTATAATGGAAATGTGATTTACGATCATCGCGGGAAAGAGGATCCGAATCCTTTCCAGGTCGAGCATGATGCCTTGTTCGCCTCCATCCGGAAAGGGGAGGTGTTGAACAATTTTCAGAATGGAGTGGAATCGACTCTGACTACGATTTTGGGAAGATATGCCACCTATTCCGGTCAACAGGTAACGAGGGAGGAAGTTCTAAATTCTTCCATACAACTCATGCCCCCGGTCGTTGATTGGAACTCAACTCCACCTGTTTTACCCAATGGAGAAGGTTTTTATCCAATCCCGATGCCTGGAAATTATAAGGTGATTTAAATAGATAGATATAGAAATTAAATCCTTCCCGGCCTTGAGCCGGGATCCTTTTCGAGGACTTGATCCGTCCCCCTGTCCCGGATTTGATCCGGGATCCTTGTCCCGGCCTTGAGCCGGGATCTTATATGAAAAACATCTTCCCCTCTATTAATGGGATTTAGGGATGCGTTAAGCCATAATTTTATTTTTCATACACCCCATCATAATGACTTCCCATATAGGCGCCCCATTTGATGGGTTTTTTAACAGGTATGGAGGTGGCAATCCGGTTGATCTGCATGCCATCAAAAGCATACGTATGTTTGACATTCGTGCTGTGGCAATAAATAATATCCAACAATTGATCCCCATCCAGATCTCCGATCCAGGGAGTGGATGACAGATTATGACCGTTATTGTTGATGCCTAAATCGATTACTTCATTTTTCACAAAATCAATCACTACCAGCATATTATAAAACCATTTGCGATAAAAATCATCCACCACCTGGTAATTGACCACCACCAGGGCATCATCCACTCCATCCAGATTAAAATCGGCGACTACCGGGGTACTGGTCTGATAAAATCCCAGTGAATCGGTATATTCTATCTCTCCATTTTTCCCATTCACCATAAATTGTTTGGTCCAGTCCAATTTTGGCCAGACTCCCTGAGCATAGGAAACAAAAAAATCAGGAATCGTATCTGCATTAAAATTTCCAATCGCAATGGAACTGTACGCCTCCGTTCCCGGCATTTTTACATGCCATATGTTTTCATAGGTGGAGCCGTCATACGCCAGCAAACGGCCATCCACTGCATTCGCAATGATATCAGGATATCCGTCCCCGGAGATGTCAACCCAGGCAGGTGGTCCGATGAACCCTTTGGATGCACTGCTGTCCAACTTGGTGGCATTGGCTATATTCCCATTCATGATATCCGATAATCGGGTCACATACAGATTACCTCCGATGGTTTCACCACCCGTGCCGAAAATTATTTTTCGGTCGTTTCCATCTTCAGTTTCGACCTCCGCAATCGATATATAGGTTTCCTTCCCATCGGGAACCATCACTTTCCCCAGAATATTCCCATTTTGTGAGCTGATTACAGCGAGAATACCGGTCGGACGATTGGGATCATAAGGTTCAGCAAGCACATCCCCGCCATTCGATATCATGATATCTTCCATTCCATCCCCATCCTGATCGGGAATGAATTGCGGATTATAGAAATTGAACCATTCCCTTTTTTTCCCCTTTTTTGGCTTGTTCACCTCAACGAATGACCAGATCACTTCTCCCGTCTTACCATTGATGGCTTTCAATTCGGCAGACCGGCCGGAAATAAAAACATCCATGACACCATCTCCCGTGATATCCTTGAGTGTGGCTGAACCAAATATCTGATCAGGGGATGGAACTTTCCATAATATCTCCCCATTCTTGCCATCCAGGGCAATAATGGCTGAATCGCAGGCCTGAAATTCTTTTCGCCCCGCGCCTAGGATGATGTCTCCTGTACCATCTCCGTTAAGATCGGCCACTCTGGGAGAAGAAAAAGTTCCTACCCCCGGTAATTGCTTGGACCAGGAATTCTGGGCTTTTAAGGAATGGTATGGTAAAAAACTGAACCAGAATCCTGTGGTAATCAGCATAGCTAAATAAATTCCACTAAAATTCATATTATTTCTAATATTAAGGGAAATATACCTTTAATTAAAGAAATGATCAATATGTGCCTACCTATCCTTTCTATTCTTTTACTTTATTTTTTGTTTAATACCTCCCGGGTACTGTCCCGGATTTATTCCGGGATCCCCGTCCCTAATTTATTCCGGGATCCCTGTCCCTAATTTATTCCGTGATCCCTGTCCCGGATTTATTCCGGGATCTATTTATACGAGTTAATCGCGCAACATATTTCTTTACCATTATGTATGTTCCTTAGGACCCCATCAAAATAATTTCTTTTTTAACTCTTACTTTTCCGTCCTATTAATTATTAATAATAAATGAATTATTTGAGCTAAATTTGATTCATCGAATTATTTAAAGGAGAATTATACAATAGTTCAAAAATCAGTCAGAAGATTTTTTGGGAGGATATTATATGATGACTGTATCTGTAGGGGATCGTATTTTTTCAATAATAATAATTGTCTTGGTATTCATATTGCCTGGATTTTCACAATCGCCATCCCTCTTAATTAATGAAATTCAGGCAAGCAATGTTTCAACCATCCGGAATCCAATATTCTTTGACTATACGGATTGGTTTGAACTCTACAATCCAAGCGATACGGGCGTTATGATCAGGGGATACTTTCTGACCGATGATCCGGATGATCCGAAAAAATGGGAGATTCAGCTAGATAGTACCATACATCCGGGAGGTTATATGTTATTCTGGGCCGATGATTATGACGCTGCCATCCATACCAATTTCAAATTGAGCCGGTCGGGTGATTTTCTAGGCTTGTATGATCCTGATGGCAATGTCGTGGATTCAATTCATTTTGGATATCAGGAGGATGACATTTCTTATGGGCGCATTTTGAATGATCTTCAAGCTTGGGCTTATTTTGATGTCGTGACTCCAGGAAGTGCCAATCCGGAGGTCTATTTTGGCGACAGGAGTGAAGATCCTTCATTTTCCATCAGGGGAGGTTTTTATTCGGGTCCTCAAACCGTTATTCTGACAGTTATCGATCCGGCAGCAGACATTTATTATACTTTGGACGGTACTCCACCTGATTCATTGGACAGAATATATTCAATACCTATTCGTATTGATTCGACGACGTCCCTCCGGGTTCGTACGTATACGTATGGAAAATTACCCGGGAATATCATTACGCAGACCTATTTTATTGATGAACCGGTCAATTTGCCATTCATTTCACTGGTGACCGATCCGGCCAATCTTTTCGACAATGAGATCGGAATTTATGTAATCGGGACAAACGGTGTGCCAGGTTATTGTTCGGATAGCCCACATAATTTAAATCAGGACTGGGAAAGACCGGTAAATGTGGAGATTTATGATACGGATGGAAGGTCGGAAATCAATCAGCAGGCTGGGATAAAGATTTATGGCGGATGTTCTAGAACGAGATATCCCCAGAAATCATTTGCGCTTTATGCACGTGGCATCTATGGAAAAGGATCATTTGATTACCAGCTTTTTAAAGACAAACCCATTTACAGCTTTGAAAGTTTCATCTTACGCAGCTCAGCAGATGATGTAGTCTATACGATGTTCAAGGATGGGATGGGTCAGACCATTTTGGATGGGATGGATATCGACCGGCAGGCATACCGGCCCACGGTGGTTTTTATCAATGGCCAGTATTGGGGGATTCATAACATGCGGGAAAAGATCAGTGAACATTATGTGGCGGGTAATTATAATATCGATCCGGATGAGGTAAATCTTCTGGAAAGAAATCCTGAAAATCCGTCCAACGTGATCGCTGGAAGTGCCGATCACTATAACAATCTTTTACATTATGTGATGGCAACTGATGTCACAACCGACGAAGCTTATCAATACATTTCCAGGCAGATGGATATCAATAACTACATTGATTACCAGATTGCAGAAATTTTCTTATCTGCCAATGACTGGCCCGGGAATAACATAAAATTCTGGCGGGCCAATTCAGGTCAATATGATAAATGGAGATGGATCATTTTTGACCTGGACAACTGTTTTTTTTATATCGACCGGAATACGCTGGAACTGGCCACAGAGCCCGATTGTAACTGTAACTGGCCCAATCCCCCCTGGTCCACCCGTCTGTTTCGTCGCCTCCTGCAGAATGAAACTTTCCGTAATGAATTCATTCAACGTTATGCTTGGCATATGAATACGACTTTTTTGCCAGATCGGGTTTATCACATCATGGACAGTCTGAAAGCCAATATCGAACCGGAGATTCCCAGGCACATTGAACGATGGGGCGGGCAGCTGGTGCCGAATCCGGAGTCCTGGATCCGGCCGACCTTTAATTCCTTGGAGGAATGGGAGGGACACATAAATTACCAGAAAAGGTTCATTGCGGAACGGAAAGGGCCCGCCACCCAGCATGTCCTGAATTATTTTGGCCTTCCTGGGACCGTCAATATTTCTATATATTCGGATCAGCCGGAAGCCGGACTGATCAAGATCAACAAACAGGTAATTCCAGGTTCTTCACATTCCGGTGATTATTTTATGGATATTCCCTTGATCATCAAGGCCATCCCTGCCATCGGATATGCTTTTTCTCACTGGGAATACACTTCTTCTGGGAGGGGGACACAGCAAGTTAATAGCCCGGTGCTTGACATTGTACCTACTGAGGAATTGTCATTGGTAGCTTATTTTGAAATTACCCATGAAGTGGACCCACTCGTCGTGATCAACGAGATTAACTATCATTCGGGAGAAGAAAGTAACCCGGGAGATTGGGTGGAATTATATAACCGAAGGGATGAAATTATTGATCTTTCAGGCTGGACTTTTTTAGATGAAAATGATGATCATGTTTTTACGTTTTCATCCGGATCAGAGATTGGTCCCCAAAGCTATCTTGTTATATGTGAAGATATCTATTCTTTCAGACAAGTTTTTAAGGAAGTCAACAATGTTGTTGGAGATCTGGGATTTGGTTTGAATAATGGGGGAGAGGTACTCAGGTTATACCGGCCTGGATATATCCTCGTTGATTCGGTTCATTATGATGATGAAACTCCCTGGCCGGAAGAGCCCGATGGAAATGGTCCTACCCTGGAATTACTTAATCCTTCCCTGGACAATAACCTGGCTGAAAATTGGAAAGCCTCCTATGAACTTGGTACTCCCGGCCGGCAGAATTTTGCCAACACCATCCAGGAACACAGCCTGGCCCAGAACTATCCCAATCCAACCAGCTCCTTCACCCGGATTCCCTTTTCAATTGTTAAGCCCGGTCTCGTGAGTATCAAAGTCTTTGACATTTTCGGCCGGGAAATTTCAACATTAGTCAATGCCTTCAAGGAAGTATCCTCTTATGAAGTGGAATGGGATACCATAAGTTTACCCCAGGGAGTTTATCTGTATGTGATGAGCGTTGATCATCGTGAAGTTGAATGTAGAAAAATCGTCATTTATAGATAAAAAATTCAACTTCGATTTGGAACAGGTTACTTTTTTAAGGATTTATGATCTTGATCATAATAATGTCCTATCAGAAGCACCGATAGATCTATCAAAAAAATACAAAAATATATAAATAAAATTATAATTTATTGAATTTATTTTTTACTTTTGATAAATTCTTAAGTGTGTTTAAAGATATAGTCCGAAATAATAGTCCTATGGATCAATTAACATCTCAGCAGTTTTTTTCATTATTTCCTAAATTTCCCCATATCCCATACAGTCAATCTGAAGGTTGGTATCATTACCTGATTGCCCGCGGTGAAACCGTGGTTTTTTATTGTGATAGGAGTGAAGAATCCAATATAGCCTTTATGGGAAGGATAAAGAATGTCCCAATAATCGGGAAAATTTTAATGATAGAAGGAGAATTGTTAATGGATGATATAACCAATGAAAAAATTACTGATTTCTATAGTGAGGTAATCAAACTTCCGAATGCCGCAATTGAAATCAATTCTAACAATCTTTATTCAACAGAATTTGAAGTGGGTATAAGACGCGCAGGATTTTTAAGGCCAATAAGTTACTCATATTGTCCACTTTCAATCTTAATAAATCTCACTGACGAAATAAAATATAACCGGAATTGGAAATATAATTATAACAAGGCAATCAAGGCGGAACTTTTATTTGAGGAGTTAACACAGCCGGAATTATCTGACCTGCAGATATTTTCGGATATGTATTCTGAACTGGCATCCAGGAAGAATCTGGGCTATAAGTTGAATCCCAAGGCACTTCTTTCCATGGTTAAAACCCAGAATATGAGGTTATTTCAGGTTAAAACGAAAGACAATATCGTGGCGGCAAGTAATATTATTTATGTGAATGGAAATTACAGTTATGACATTCTTGCGGCGAATTCTAATCTTTCATGGGAAAACGGGGCAACCCGTTTTATAGTACAAAAGATATTTGATGTATTAAAATCAGATGGGGTCACCCAATTTGATTTTGGCCGGATCCCACCCAGCACACATGGATCGGATGGTGTTTATAAATTTAAAAATTCAGTAAAAGGCGAAAAAATTCAATATAATGGGGAGTGGTCATTCTTTAAAAAACCATGGAAAGAGTATCTGATGTATATCGGGAAGTATGTAAGGTTTAAAACAACAAGGTACTGATAAATGTCAAATGAAATCAATACTTCTTGATTTAAACCTTATAGGACGGTATTTAATTCAAACATCTGTCAACTATACTTTCATCCCATAATTCAGGGCGACTGGAAAGGCTTCCCTTTTCAAGAATATTATGATATTCTTTCTGTATATTCGAAACATCATATCCCACAAAAACGGGTGAGTCACCACGTACACGGAGTGTTAATGGCCTTTCTGTATTCCATCGCAATGTAAGGCAAGGAGCACCCAGAACACACCATTCCTCCTGAAGGCCTCTGCTATCTGTTAGCATGATCCCTGCATCAAGATTAAGTCGTAACATATCGTGATACTCTATAGGATGACCAAGGATCGAGTTGGAGGTAAAACAATTTTATCCCAAACCCCAAAAGTTATTATCTGCTTTTATGTCCGGGGATAAATCGTCCATATCAAGGGCATATGAGGGGTTACCTTATCAGTTAAAAAGTTTAATACAGATTCAAGGATTTCCTTTTTGTCTACATTGGAGGGACAGTGCATTGTTCTTAAGGCATATGAACGAGGATCTGATTTAAAAAATTCTACATTCTGTTCCGGGATCAGTTTATTTTATTTTAAAATATTACTTATTTTCAGATTCCTGGCCTTTTCCTTGTTTGTTTAAAGTATATCGATCATGATATTACCCACGAATTTTAATTTATGCTAAGTAAATCCTTCCTTCCGCAAATTAAAAGTTGTCAAGAGATCAGGATCTAACAATAGATCTGAAAAACCGGTCGGTCACCAATCGGTTGATTTCTTCCGGCATAGTCAAATCTCCCAAACGCAGACCTGCTGCAATATGGCATCATCTAATATGTTCTTTTTTAGCAGTTACTGAGCATGCGAGTGTGGCATTTACATCCCCCACCACAAACTCCCACTCTGGTTTTTCCAGTTCCAAAACCTATTCAAAAGCGATCATTGTGTTCCCCACTTGTTCAGCACGGGATCCAGATCCAATTCGAGGTTTATTTCGCATTCAGGAATATTCAGTTCCTTAAAAAGGCTATAAGAAAGACGTATGTTTTAATGCTGGCCGTCATGAATTGGTTTATGTTGGATTTAATTGATTTTTGAAGTCTTATTTTCTGAATTAAATCGCTGGATCGCCTAATAAAAAGTCGCAATCGTCAAGAAATTTGACCGTGTACCTAAAACTGAAATTACTTTTATGAAATTAACTGGGAATTTAAATTCGGCCCAATAAGTTAAGATAGAAGAAACGTATCAATTGTAATTGTCTTGTAATTCTTGTTGGTTGTATTACTAGTCGATATAGCCATTCCAGATTGTATTTCCTCCAGAATTCTGGAGCGCGCTTTAATAAACCCACATAAACATCGAAGCTTCCTCCCAATCCCATATATAAAGCCGGGTGATATTCGAGCATTTCTTTCATTAGGATCTCCTGGTTTGGAGACCCGGTTGCTACAAAGACAATATCAGGATTTTTTTGTTTTAGATCTTGAATTATTTCCATTTTATCGAGATCGTTATTTATATAGCCATTTCTGTAATTCAGAATTTTAATTCCGGGAAAATCAGATTTCAGTTTATCGACAACCGTTTCAATTACCCATTGTGTTGAACCAATTAAATAAAAAGTCCTGCTGTTAAACCAGCTTTTAACAATATTTAGCCAAAGTTCACAACCTGGGATCTTTATGGCATCTTTATATCCACGATTTTTTAAGGCCCAGACTGCACCGAATCCATCGGGATAACCGATATTATTCTCAAGTAGATCTACAATAAAATTTTTTGCCTGAACAATTTTCAAAGCGTTCATGGCAATAAGAATGGTCTTTTTCTCCTGAATATATGATAATAATTCATTTCTTGAACTAAAAACATAAGTTTTCTTACCATTAAGGTGACAGTTTGGTACGATCATAGTGATTCAATTACGGGCAATGGATTTATCCAAAATTTTCTTTGAAATATACAATAAAACGATTTTAAAATGCATTTATTATATGTTGATGATTCTGATAAACTAAATCTGATAACCTACTAGTATTCAAATTCAGGAAATCAAGATACCTTATCGATTGGAATCGAAATAATTGGTTTTAAGGTTTAAAACCACATTTATATAACCACTGTTTATAATGGATAGGAGTATTTTTCATAGTAGTGCTTTTTAAAGATTAATAATTTTTACAAAAGATTTATAAGTTTGCTCACTTCATAAGCTTAAAGGGATAAAGCTTATTCCATTCGACAAATATTAAATGTCTTCTAAATTAAGAAATCAATTTGTTAATAAAAATATTTTTTTTAAAAAATGGATAAATAAACTGTTAAAATTTATTTTGTAAGCTTCCCCCAATACTGGACGGTTTAGAATTCGACAAAAGATGTAATTTTAAACCATTAAAGAAATGAAAAGGAAAAAGTTTACAGAATCCCAGATCATCAAAGCGCTCAAGGAGCACGAAGGGGGAAGAGATGTTCAAGAAATATGCCGTAAATATGGCATACATTGCAGCACATTTTTCAACTGGCGGAAGAAATATGGAGGCATGGAGGTTGGAGATCTAAAAAAGCTCAAGGAATTGGAGGCGGAGAACCGTCGATTAAAGCAAATGTTTGCAGATCTAAGCCTTGATCACCAGATTCTAAAGGAGGTACTTTCGGGAAAAATCTAAAGCCCTGTCAAGATCAAGACGAGTCCTTTCTGGAATCTTGATAGAACCTGCATTCTGATTGAAGAAGTATTTACAAGAGAAAAATCAATAGAAAGAAAAACTTATTTTTGTAAACCTGTGGTCTGAGAAAAGGGAGTATTTAACATTGATTGTTGAGCCAGCCGTCTCTCTGCCTGCAGAAAGAGTGATAAGGATCCTTGATCAGGCAATATTGTATCGAGGAAGGCCCAGGCAGATCAGGGTGGATAATGGGCCGGAATTTCTTTCGTTAATATTTGTTCAATGGTGTCATTCAAATGATATCCAGATTAAATATACAACCTGGCCGGCCCATGCAGAACGGATTTATAGAAAGGTTAATGGGATATATCGAAGAGATATTCTTAATGCTTATCTTTTTGAAGATTTAAATCAGGTCAGGATGTTAACCGAAAAATGGATAGAGGATTATAATCACTACAGGGGGCATGATTCTCTTGATAAGTTGTCTCCGGTGGAGTACTTATTAAAAAATGTGAACAGTGGAAAACTCTGACGAGTTTACCACATTTCACATTTCAATAATAATAATAAAATTTAATTATTTATATTTCCAGTCGATTAAAAACCCGTCCGAAAAAAGGGGAGCTTACATAAATCTTTCACCTTTTTAATTTTATTCACAACCAATTGGGAGAACAAGATGGCCCCTGATTGATTTACATGAATTTTATCAGCAAACAATTCTTTTTTATTTAAGAACATTGGATCTTTTGAAAAATCATAAAAAGGAACATTTTCCTTCTTACAAAGATCGTTACAAATAGCGATGGAAGGATCCTCGTCATATAAATAATATACAGGAGAATAAATAACGAAAACGTTGGATCCGGCCGATCTTGCTAGGGATAGAAATTCTTCGAACGCCATTAATTTATTTTCATCAATATCGTTTTCGAAACTGGAATCTAATGAATCAATTTCAATTTTAATTTGTTTATTTAATACCTCAAATCCTTTCTTATCAGGTTCCTTCACTAAATATTTTTTTAAATTACCGATAGCAATATCCATGAAAAGAGAGTTGTAAGGATATATATGGGAGATCAATTTGATTTTTTCGAATGGACTTCTGAGATCAACGTATTTTCTGATTTCCGAATGATCCCAATAATAGGGTAGAAGACATGATAATCGGTCATATTCTTCCTGATCTTTCTCAAATGAACCGGAAAAATCAAGAACGATAATTTTTGGTGTGTATCGTTTTAATATAGATTTTAAAATGGCGGTCTGATAAAAAAAGAACTGTCCACCACGACCGGTATTATAAGCAGACAGACTTAATGAATCTTCAAAGATATCAGGAACGTAATGATGCAGTGCCCTGGAAGATCCAAATATCAGAATATCCGCCTGTGTTACTTCCATGGAATACGTTGTTTTGTAATCTTGCCCGGAGGTTTGTTTGAAATAAAAATATTTCAATAATTTTCCAATCGAAAAATCCAACATGGCAATGATAAAACAAAATGATTATACTATTATAAATGATTTTTTTAATCATTTTACTAAAATTGAAAATAGATAAACTGTCCGCCATCAAAAACCCCGAACAGGAGTATCAGAATGATTAAAAAACTGTAAGAAAACAGACGCACTGGTTTTAGTGGATTCTCTAACAATGTATACCTAGAATTAAGAAGTTCTTCATCGAATTCCGTGTAAACTAGAATCCCGATTCCGAAAATGGAATATATAAGACTTGGCAATTTTCCGATATACAAGGTACCTTGCGCAGTAAATATCCTTTCGATCACCAGGAAGGCATCGTTTAATGAACTGGACCGGAAAAATATCCAGGCAAAATTGATCAATATGAATGTGGTAAAGAAACTGAGCAGACTTCGATACTGGACTTCCTTTCTGAAATTCAATTTAGACCAGATTTGGTTAACGGTTTTTTCTGACATTTTATCAAAAATAAGATATAATCCATTGATGGCTCCCCAGATCATAAAGGTCCAGGCAGCGCCATGCCATAATCCACTTACAACAAATGTAATAAGAAGGTTTACGTAATTGCGATTTTTACTGACCCGGTTCCCTCCTAGAGGTATATAAACATAATCCCTGAACCAGGTGGATAATGAAATGTGCCATCTTTTCCAGAATTCAGATATCGAATGAGAAAAATAAGGACGGTTAAAATTGGTCATCAGATCAAATCCCAGCAATTTACCCAGTCCGATGGCAATACTGGAATACCCGGCAAAATCACAATAGATCTGGAATGCAAAAAAGATGGTGGCAACCATTAATGTAATGGAACTGTGATTTTCTATGTTTCCATAAACATTGTCAACATAAATTGCCAGCCGGTCGGCAATGACCAGTTTCATAAAAAACCCCCAGAGGATCTGGCGCATTCCAACCACTGCTTTTGCATAATCAAACGTTCTCTTTTTAAAAAATTGTGGTAAAAAATGGGTGGCACGTTCTATTGGGCCCGCAACCAGTTGGGGAAAGAAGCTGACAAAGGCAAAAAAAGCCAGCATGTTCCGGGTCGGTTCAAGCTTTCTGCGATATACATCAATGGTATAACTTAAAGTTTGGAACGTATAAAAACTGATACCTACGGGTAAAATAATATTCAGGGAAGTACCATTTATTGGATATCCAAAAAAAGAAAATGCCTCCGTAAAGCTTTCTGTGAAAAAGTTATAATATTTGAAAAATCCCAGCAATCCAATGTTAACGAATATGCTTGTGAATAAGAGTAATTTCCTTTTCTGTTGATTTAGCTGCCTGGATAATCCAATTCCAACGAAATAATCAACGAATGAACTGAATATGATAAGAGATAAAAAACGCCAGTCCCACCAGCCATAAAAAAAATAGCTTGCTATTATAATGATCAGGTTCTGAAACCATAATTTTCGGCTAGCAACAGCCCAAAATATCACAAAAAAGAAAGGGAAAAAGACTGCGAAATCAAATGAATTAAACAGCATTTTTCTTAATTTTTACTTATCAATTTTCGACAAACCGGACGGTTTTATATTATAGGACCTTAAATATAGACTATTTTTTTAATTTATCGGAGTATTTTTCTTAATAAATCAGAACAGAAATTTACGGATCAAGTAATATAAATTTATCCTTGAACCAGAAAAATTAGATAGGTAATAATAAAAAAGCCCCGAATAATATTTCGCGGCTTATTAAATATTTTTTACCTAATATAAACTTTACCGGCTCTTAAATTTTGATTTAAATCTCTTTAAAACTGAAAATTTAATCACATTCGCATACCACAGCATGCGCAATTACATAAAGTTCGTCACCCGGTTCATAATCTAATTCGATATCAAACGAATGCCGTTTCGGATCTGAAATATTTTCATTCACATAGGTATATTTTCCGGGAGCTGCAGTATATTCACCTTTCTTATCCAGCGGAAATGGTTCAGTCCCGATATAGAAATGAACTTCATTCAGACAATATTCGGTAAATACAAGTTCATAGTAAACATGAAATCCATTTTCCGTCGGGGTAACATATACAGATTGCCCCAGATCGATGCCTTTTGTAACATCGCATTGGCCAGCAGCCGCTACTAAATTTAGAACGAATCGATCACCGGCAGTAAAATTAACGGACCATCCCCATCGATTAAAGCCCCAATCTGAAAAACAAATGGCATCTATCGGCAAACAACCATCCGGACAATAATATCCGAATGCGGTTTCGCAATCTTCTTCACAGGGAATGTCACATTCATCATCACATTCATGATCGAAGGCCACTCTGGCCGATTCTGATTTTGTTATGGCGGTTTTGGTAAGTTCATTCTGAACCTCGTTATTTTCTGATTCGCAGCTCCATAAAAATACTGCGAAAAATAACAGTAAGAAGGGTGTTCTTGCGTTTTTCATAATTGTATTATTTAAATATATTACATAAAAATATTAATAAAGTTAATATTCTTTTAATACTTTACAAACATTTTATCAAATTTTTCTAATAATAAAAATTGGTATTCTTTTAAATGCAGGTTTATGATGAAAATATCATTAAAAGATACAAATAGCCTGAAAAATTTATAAATAATACAAATTTGTTCCCTATCTGGTTAATTATGTGAAAAATATAATTTATTCGATTATATTCACAAAAGGATGATGAAGTATTTTTGAGTGATTAATCAGAACATGACGTAGATGGATTCTGAAACCGTATTCTCTATTTCAGATATTTCAAGTTTGTGCTTATAAGATAACTTGATCACGTCTTTCAGGAAATGAGTGAATTTTTCCCTATCCTTTTCAGGTATGCCAATCCAGTTCCCGGTGATCGTATCTGGGGTAATCTTTCTTTGCGGATCTATTTCATCGAAATAAAGATCATTTGGTGATGGAGTCCAGGTCGATTCTTTGATTGATTGCAGGGTAGTGATCTTTTCCTGGAATTTTTTTAGCTCCGGAAAATATTTCTGATAGATCCTTTCCGCATCCTTCCTGGCTTTCAGGCTGTTTTTTGAGACATTTCCTTTATTCTCAATCCGCTTGAATTTAAGTTTTTCTTCATCTACTTTCTTCTGATCCTCCTTCAATAGAAGAAAATCGTTCATTACCAGGGCATCCATGTGGGTAGTCATAAAGCAGGTAACGGCATCCTTGGGGGTACAGATGATCGGTTCACCATTTACATTAAAGGAAGTATTGATGATGACTCCGTATCCTGTTTTATTTTTAAATTCTTTGATTAAATCATAATAAACCGGGTGATTTTCCCTGATTGACAGACTGGATCCTGGCGGAATAATCGATATGGGTAATAGCGGGCAGGTCACTTCTTTTCTGATTGACAATTTTTATCAGATCGGTTTCATTTCCATTTCTCCGCTGAATGCACCTGTTTTCATTTACATCAGCTACGAGTAACATATAAGGACTTGGACGGTCCAGTTGGAAATACTCACCAATATCTTCCTCCAATACAGTAGGAGCAAAAGGCCTGAAAGATTCCCTGAATTTAATTTTCAGGTTCAGGGTGGATTGTGCGGTCTCATTCCGGGGATCCCCGAGAATAGATCTCGCTCCCAGAGCACGGGGGCCATATTCCATTCTTCCTGAAAAATGTCCTACAATTTTACCTTGAGCCAGCAAATCTGCCACCACCTTATTTCTTTCTTCCGGTTTTAATTGGATATATCGATAATCAAATGAATCCAGATGTGCTTTTATTTCATCGTCTGAAAATGATGGGCCCCAGTAGGAGCCCATTTGTAGGGTTATACCTTCTTTTCTATTAGAATTGTTTTTATTGAATTTCTGATAGTATAATGATAGAGCAGCACCTACCGCTCCACCGGAATCTCCTGCGGCCGGCTGGATCCAAATATCTTTAAATATATTTTCTCGTAATAGTTTGCCATTGGCTACACAATTCAGGGCAACACCTCCCGCCAAACATAAATGATCCGCACCGGTAATTTTCTTGGCGTGTCTGGCCATTTTTATCACGATCTCTTCAGTCACAACTTGTATGGACCGGGCGATATCCCGGATCCGTTTGGTAATTAACTCGGTACTTTTTCTCGCAGGTCCTCCGAATAATTCTTCGAATTTCTCATTGATCATATTCAGGTCTTCCTGGAATCCAAAGTATTCCATATTGAGGGTGATGGATCCATCCTCATGAATGGTTGACAATATGATCTTTGATCAGATTTCACATAAGTTGGTTCACCATAGGGTGCCAGACCCATTAATTTGTATTCTCCTTCATTCACCTTAAAGCCTGTGTAATAGGTAAATGCAGAATACAACAATCCCACAGAATTTGGAAAATTCATTTCTTCCAATATCTTGATTTTATTTCCTTCTCCCAAAGAGATGGTGGCGGTTGCCCATTCCCCCACGCCATCGATCGTAAGGATGGCTGAATTGGTGAAAGGGGAGGCAAAAAATGCACTGGCGGCATGTGAAAGATGATGCTTCACCAGATGTATATTTCCCTGATAGCCTAATTCAGTACATATGATATCCGGGATATGCATTTTGGTCTGAACCCATTTGGGAAATAATTCATTCCAGATCCGTGCACCCTTGGGATAGGCTGCGATCTGGGAAGCGATGATCCTTTCCAGCGTCAAATATGGATGATCATAGAAAACAATGGCGTCCAGGTCTTCAATATTAATTCTTGCTTCCTCCAGGCAATAGTTAATCGCTTTTGAAGGAAATCCGGCATCATTTTTTACCCGGGTAAACCGTTCCTCCTGAGCAGCCGCTACGATCTCCCCGTCTTTGATGAGGGCACTTGCGGAATCATGATAAAAAGCTGATATTCCTAATATAAAAGTGGGTTTTTTATTTTTTGAATTCGAATCCTGTTTTAATTGAATTTGGGAATGATTTTTATCCGGAACCTTGAGTAGTCCTTCCTGAATTATTTTATCACTGATAGCTCCCGCAATGACTTCATGACCGAATTCTGAGTAATGAGCATCTTTAGGGAAATCCAATACATCTGTGTTGGGCACCGCTTTAAATTTCTCCAATACATCGACAAAGTTAACATTTTCAAATTCCTTTGCTAGATTGGAAAATCTATCCCTATATTCCGGATTCATATTGATCATGTGGTAGGGAAGAGGAGCGAGAATAATGGGAATATTTCCTGCGGTCCGAATAATTTCTTCCAAAATTTTTCGCATCAGGATCCACCTCGGATCTGATTCTGATTCATATCCTCCATGTTCTTTTGAAAACTGGATTCTGAGCAATCGTTCCTTCACCGTTTGTGGTAGGAACTTC
>CAVOVH010000016.1:0-6122 GCA_963699805.1 uncultured Cytophagales bacterium
ATTTCCCGGACTTGAGCCCGGAGGGCGGCTTTTTCTTCCTGGACACGTTTTACGAGGGCTTTGAACTCGGGATCGTTCCGGAGATCTTCAAAGATTGGATCGATGAGTATAAAATCATGTTGGTCATACTTCCAACGCTCTATATGATTAACTGCTTCTGAAAGATATTCCAATGCTTTTGTTTTTTCACCCAGGGTAGCATAGGGGTATGATATTTCTAAGGGCCACCAACCTGTGTTCCGATATTTAGACCAATCAGTTTCATAGTGATTAATCCAACGTTTTAATTTAGCATTGGCCTCCTCCTCTCTTCCCAATTTTTTGAAGAAAACTGCATACGTGACACTTTCAAAGCCATATTGTGGTTCGTTCCATTGTTTAAGTCCCCTGTTGAAGTACATCTTGGCCTGATCATAATCTTTTAGATAAAAATGGTTATAAAAATTACACCAATTACATACATCATTAAATAGTTTGGCTTGTTGATTACTACTGGTATCAGCATAATTGATTTTACCGCATATTGAATCCAGGAAATGGCTGGCTTTCTTAAACTTTCCCTGAACGGTCTGCAACCAGAAATAATCGGTAACCGGGCCCCAGCCATATCGGCCTTGTAAGCTTAACGCTATCTTTAAGTACTTTTCTGCCTTTTCATAATCCCCTAATGTCATGAATATAAGTCCAGACAAATTATAATTTGCAGGATCTACAACACCCTCAATTTTCATCGGTTTACTCAGATAGATTAATGCATTAATGTAATCTTCACTGCCGAAATAATTATTACTTAAAATTAAATTAGCCCAGTAGTCATTTGGGAATAATTCAACTGTTCTTAATGCATTTTCAGTTTGTAGATCCCATATCCATAATTTAGAATAGCAATCTGTTAATAAATTATACGCCTCAATACAATCTGGATTCAATTCAATGGCTTTTTTTGCATACATCATGGCATTCCTGGCCTTGGGAAACCGCCTGGTAGTATCATAGTGCTCAAGCATTGGCCCGCTATAAAGAGCAATAAAACCTTTTCCCCAGACAGCCTGTGCCAGGTTTGGATCAAGTTCCAGGGCCCTGTCAAATAATACCTCTGCTGCCTCATGATCTCGCGCAAACATTAACTGGCGCCCCCTAAGATATAAGTCCCACGCTACAGGATCGGTAGTGGGCGGTCTTTCTATCCTTTTTTGTTCAGCAGGGGTGATGGCTGCATTTAATGAGGAGGCTATTTTCTTTGCCAAATTGGCTTGAATGACGAATATTGAATCGGAATATTTACCGTCATAAGATTCTGACCACAAGTGATTGTCCGTGGCAGTTTCGATTAATTGAACAAACAATCGAAACATTTCGCCGTATTTCATAACTGAGCCCTCCAAAATAAAGGCTGCATTCAGTTCTTTGCCAATTGTGATCGCGTCTTTATCAGTATTCCTGTACTGATCCGCTGATGTCCTGGATTTCACATCCAGGTCTTTGATCATCACCAGATTATTCAAAATTTCTTCCCTAATCCCGTTGCAGAAATACTCATTCCCCTGGTCGGGGCTGTTATCCTGGAAAGGAATTACGGCAATGGACTTGTCTAATACAACCTCTGAAACAGCCAGATCCTTTTCATTTTCAGGTATAAATTTCCATATCAATACTGCCGCGATCAGAAGAACAACTGCGGCAACTAATACATACACCCAGTTTTTTGTTACCCAGCCTGCCGGCATTATAGGTTTTTTAATCCCAACATGGATTTCCTGGTCACTCACCTGGTATATCTTTACCGGTTCATCCACGTTCTTCAATAATTTCTCCTCAAGAAAAGCGGTATAGATCCCTGGTTTGTTCTTTACATTGCGGTAGATGGCTTCTGAGATCGTGATGCCTCCCGATTCGGTAACGGCTTCCAATCGTGAAGCAATATTCACCCCATCACCAGCACATCATCGCCTGCAAAGACCATCTCTCCTTCATGGATGCCGATCTTAAGGGGAATCTCCTGTTTTTTGCTTTCCGCCTGGATCTCAATAGCACATCGAACCGCAACCGTGGAGGAATTAAAACTCACCAGGATCCCATCACCCATCTCCTTGATCAGGGTGCCATGGTGTTTTTCGATCAGCTGGGTGTGGATCTCTTTATTGATCCGGAGGGTCTCGAATGCCCGGTCCTCGTCCTTTCCCATCAGGGCGGTGTAGCCCACGATGTCGGTGAACATAATGGCCGCTAACCGGCGTTCCTGCATGGCTGTTTTTGTATTGATTAAAGAATCAGCCGCACGATATTCTTTCTGTATACAAGATACGAAATTTCAGAGAAAATCAATGATCTTGAAGCGGATTTGGGAAGGGTTAAATAGATAATTCGATTATTGATTTTCTCTCGCTGCCCTAACAGATTCTTCCTTAAAACTCTAACGAGGGGCAAGACTGGATAATAATTAGCTCAGTCACCTGTTGCAGACTATGTCGAAATGTTATAGTCCCGAACCAGCACTTCGGCCGATAAATTTAACCTGGTTGCAAGTTTTCTTATCATTTCAACAGTCAATTTTCGTTTTTTATTCAATATTTCAGAAACCCTGCTTTTCCCTCCAATTTCAGGAATCAGATCTACTTGTTTCAGGTGCATCTCTTCCATTCGAATTTTTATCGCTTCGATTGGATCCGGGGCATCTATCGGATAATTCTTTTTTTCATATTCATCTATTAATAATGCAAGTACATCCGCTTCATCGCTTTCCACACTTCCTGCTGATGCATCAAAAATATCTTCAAGTCGTTTCAAGGCCTTTTGATATTCTGATTCCGTTTTTAATAGTTTTATATTCATTTTAATTACATTAAATTGTGTCTGCATTAACCCTGTCATATTCGTTATGTGTGCCAATGAATCGTATAAACATCCATTGCTTTTCGTAATTGAATTTAGCAATCAACCTGTATGCATTTCCTTTTATGTTAAAAACAATTCTATTTTCCTTTAGAATACTTGCACTTGCATAGGTCTTTTTTACATCATTTGGATTATTCCAATTTGCATTCATTGCTGTATCATACCAGGTCTTCAAATATTGTTCTGAATCAGGATGTTTTTCCCAGAAAGATCTTAGCGTACTTTTAGCAAGTATCCTTTTCATATTAACATACAAAGTTAAAAAAATGTTCGCAATTTGGGAACTTTTTTGATATTTTTTTTATCCCTCCTCAGCGTCTTATAAAAGACCTGACAAGGTGAGATTATTCATTTTTCAAATTCATATAAAGCCATATTAACGTTCGAATATTCGATTGCACCAATGAACTGAACAAATAAAATGAAGATTGTGCCCGTTATTCACATATAATTTTCATTCATAGCCGGTCATTTTCGTCAAATTAAGACTTTTTAATTCTTACAAAAAATCAATTTCCCTTTACTATTTTAATGTTAATACGGGGACCTCCCATGCAACATGTAAAAAATGTAAAACATAAACTACAGGGATCGATTTTCAAGAAGATTGCCTTAAACAATGAGCCAGCACTCCGGAATATTCTTGCAATTTTCAACTTTGCGTTTTTTAACCTGCATGTGATAACCGGGAGGATTAGCCATGAATTTTGAACTGATATTAAGGTTTTGAAATATAATAAACTATCTCTTAACCTTTGTCTCAAATCAGTCCACTTTTAGCTGAAGGGTTACACCTGGCTCCTGTATCCGATGTAAGAGAATCGTAAAGTGGTTCCGGATGGCAGGGATAACTTGTAGTTACCCTCAGCATCCGTAATGGTACCGGTCACCGATCCAACAATCAGGATCGAAACTCCGGGCAGGGGCAATCCCTCATCCGAACTGGTCACAGTCCCACTGACCTCTCTTTCCTGTGCCTGGAGACAGGTGAAAGAGAAGGATAGTAAAAGAATAGATAAGTAAATGGTTTTCATAGGGGCAGATTTTGATTAAACCCATGGCAGGATGGCTGCTGAAATAAATAAGGCAAGTGTAAATCTTAAAAGACAATGACCGGGAATTTGTCCGGTTCGAAAAAGGCATACTACGATTTTGCAGGAAGGTGGATCTTCTCTTATTAATATTTGGGGGCATTTTGGCATATTAATTGGGCTAAGATTCTAGAAATACCTGCCCTGCTACCAAAAATGTTGAGAGAAGATAAGAACTATTTATTAAATATTCAAGAAGTATTATTGGTATCAAAAAAATGCCCGAATGCTGGTGATTGGAATGTTGGTAGTCAGAGATCGGGGATAGGCCATAATTTTAGTAACGATTGTAACTTTTTTACCATTGGATAAATCCATTATTCTTATTTCAGACTGAATTAATGAAATCAAATAGCCGTATTTCTGCTGAAGGAAAAGGGTGGGGATTGCTCTTACATCAAATCTGTTTAATTATTAGACTTACGTTCAACTCCTAAAACTCACGCTGTCTTTCAGCACGACTCTCGATAATTTCCACCGCCTGATTGATCAGAATTCATCTTTTCTGGTGTCCCATTGTGGATGGTTTCTGTTCATATACGGACAGGAAATGATCTTTGCCGGAAAGGGAATTTACATATAACAGCCAATTGAAGCCCTTATGGCCTGTTGGCAGATTATTTGTAGAATGGACAGATATGCTGAAAAACTACCTCAAAATCGCTTTCCGGAATCTCATCCGGCATAAGACATTTTCCTTTATCAATATTTTTGGCCTGGCAGTAGCCATCACCTGTTGTTTGCTGATCTACCTTTATATAACAGACGAGCTGAGCTATGACCGGTATAACCGGAATGCCGACCGGATCTACCGGATTACCCGTGACTTCCTGTCTCCCGACGGATCCGTAAATCTGCATCTGGGGCACCTGGCTCCGCCCTTCGGGCCTTTACTCAACAATGATTTTCCTGAATTTGAAGAGGTGGCCCGTACCTATCAAAGCCGTATATTGACCACCTATCAGGACAGTTTGCAACAACCCATATCACTTTATGTCGACCAGGCATACATTACAGATCCTTCGCTATTCAAAATCTTTACCATCGATATAACCCAGGGAGACCCCCTGCGAAATTTTGATGAGCCTCAGAAAGTCATTTTATCGGAAAGAACAGCCGGAAGATTATTTGGAGGACAGAGTCCATTGGGGAAACGGTTGAAAATTTTTAACTCCTGGGATGTTGAAATAACCGGGGTTTTTAAAAATTTACCGGATCAATCATGCTGGCATCCTGAGATGTTCATCTCCTTTTCCACATTGAATGACCCAAAAATTTATGGAAAGGAAGGCCTGGAAACAAACTGGGCAAATAATTCATTTGGGACTTTCGTACTGGTGAAAGAACCCTTCGACGCAGCCAACATCGCTGCGCGTTTTCCCGCCTTTCTCGATAATCATATGGGCGTGATGGCTGGCAGTGAAAATGCACCCATGCCATCCACCTGGACCAGGCTATACCTGCAGAAATTAACGGACATCCATTTGTATTCTCACCTGGATTCTGAAGAAGAAACAAATGGGAGCATTACCAATGTATATATGATGGGCATAATCGGCTTGTTTATATTATTGATCGCCTGTTTCAACTTTATCAACTTATCTACGGCCCAGGCAACCAAACGAAGCAAGGAGGTAGGTATCCGGAAAGTCTCCGGAGCCTATAAACATCAACTCATATTACAATTTACCGGTGAATCGGTTGCCATCGCATTGGTAGCAGTGGTATTTACCGCTGGATTATCATTTTTTGCACTGGAATGGATGAACGAGTTTACAGAGAAATCCCTGCATATATTCAGCCTTTCCAATTGGCCCTTAATATCCGGACTGATCGTATTCTCAGTATTCATTGGCATCCTGGCGGGAATATACCCGGCATTCGTCATCTCGGCATTTAAACCAGTCTTGATCATAAAAGGTCAGCAGGGATCGGGAAAAGAAAAGGGGAACCTGAGGAAGGTGCTGGTGGTGGTCCAGTTTGCCCTCTCGATCATATTGATCATCGCCACCATGATTACCTACCAACAATTGAATTACCTGAATAACAGTGACCTGGGATACGAAAAAGACCAGGTGGTCAGCTTACCCTATTATGAAGATCTGTTTGAAAATTATGATGCTTTTTACCATGAAA